>NZ_JAGEOJ010000023.1 GCF_017573505.1 Actinomadura barringtoniae | reverse complement strand
GAGGTGTGGGGGCGGACTCCGTGGTTCAATCGAGGGATATGTGGCCCTCGTCACGAACCTCCCGGCCGTGGCTTCGGTGGTATCAGGGCGGGGTGTCCCCCGAGCTCGACATCCCCGATGTGCCGGTCACTCGGCTGCTCGATGACGCGGTGGAGAGGCACCCGCGGAAGACGGCGTTGGTGTTCTTCGGGCACACGATGGACTACCGGGAGTTGCGCGAGGCGGTTGACCGGTTCGCGGCGGGGTTGCATCGGCTGGGGGTGCAGCCGGGCGATCGGGTGGCGTTGATACTGCCGAACTGCCCTCAGATGGTCATCGCGTTCTTCGGTGTGCTGCGGAGGGGCGCCATTGCGGTGCCGCACAATCCGCTCTACACGGAGGAGGAGATGGCGCAGCAACTCGCGGACTGCGGTGCGCGGGTGGCGGTGGTGGTGGACCGCGCCTACGGAACGCTGCGGGCGGTGCGGAACGAGGTGCCGCTGGACCATGTGGTGGTCACCTCGATGGTGGACTACCTGCCGCGGATGAAGAGGCTTGCGTTGCGGCTGCCTCTGTTGCAGACGCAGCGGATGCGAGCGAAATTGACCGCGGAGGTGCCCAATGAGCCGGGCACCATGCGTTTTGCGGAGTTGCAGCAACCGGCGCATCGGCGCGTACGGCAGTACCGGGTGGATCCGGGGACGCACCTGGCCACCATCCAGTACACGGGCGGGACTGAGGGACGGCCCAAGGGCGCGATGCTCACCCACAGGAATCTGGTGGCGAACGCGTTCCAGCAGCAGGCCTGGGATACGGGAAGCCGCGACGGGCACGAGGTCACGCTGGCCGTGCTCCCACTCTTCCACTCGTTCGGGCAGATGAGCTGCATGGTCGCCGCGTTGATGCGGGCCGGGAAGATCGTGCTGCTGCCGCGTTTCGATGGGAAGCAGATCGTCAAGGCGCTGCGAAAGTATCAGCCGACGATCTTTCCTGGCGTGCCGACGCTGTACGGGTTGGTCCTTGATGATCCGCGGTTGCGGGCGGACGATCTGGCGTCGGTACGGATCTTCCTGTCGGGCGGCACGGAGCTTCCCGAACGGACGCGGGATCGGCTCGAGTCGCTGGGCGGCGACCGGCTGGTGCAGTGCTACGGGCTGACCGAGGCCTCGCCGGCTGTGACCGGCAACCCGCTGGGCGGCGGCGCCAGGAACACCACGATGGGCGTACCGCTACCGATGACGGACGCCGTGATCGTCGACCATGAGGAGCCGACGCGGGTTCTGCCGTACGGGGAGCCGGGCGAGCTGGTGGTACGGGGGCCGCAAGTCTTCGCCGGGTACTGGAACGCGCCACTGGCTACCGCCCAGGTGCTGTCCAAGGGGTGGCTCCGGACCGGTGACATCGCGTTCATGGACGAGATCGGTTTCGTCACGATCCTCGAACGGCAGCGCGACATGATCAAGGTGAGCGGGTTCAGCGTCTTTCCGCACGAGGTGGAGGAGGTGCTGCGCCGCCATGCCGCCGTCTTGGACTGCGCGGTGGTCGGGCTTCCCGACGAACGGCGCGGTGAACGGATCGTGGCGTACGTGGTGGAGCACCCTGCCTACCCGTTCTCGGCGGACGAGCTCCGGCGTCATTGCGAACGCTCGCTGAGCCACTACAAGGTCCCGAGTGAGTTCCTCCCGCGCACCGAGCTCCCCCGTAACATCATCGGAAAGGTCCTGCGCCAGCGGCTCCGTTCTGGCACGGGCAGCCCCCGCTACTGAACGACCGACGCAGACGCTCGACGTACGCGCTCGACGTACGCGCTCGACGTACGCGCTCGACGTACGCTGACCGGCGTCCGACGGCGGGCATCCAACGCCGAGCGCCCGACAATCGACGGCCCGCGTGTAACGGCTCGCGGCCCAACGAGCCTTTAGCCTGCGCCGACTCCACCTCAGAGCGGCCCGAAGGTGTCGTTTAGTCGAGGCCTTCGGTTGACGTGTTGTCCGTATGTGGAAGGGCCTCTGACCTTATCCGGCACATCGCTGGCCGCATGCGGACCTCGCCGTCCCAATCGCCACGGACTTCCTCCATCGTTCCAAAGCAAGCGCCGTACCCCGGGGCTTGCATGGGGGCAGAGAAGGGGATTCGCCCGTGGCCATACGCATCTTTTCCCGCCGCAGAGCATCAATCTCCACGAGCCGCAGCGCATGGTTTTCCGCGCGTCGCTGGCCACTATTCTCCGTGGGCCGCAGATTGCCGATACCAACGCGCCGCGCACACACATCGCCAGTGTCCGCGCACCGCGCACGCAGATTGCTGACGGCCGCGCGCCGCGAACGCAGATTGCCGATGGCTGCACGCCGCGCAAGTAGGTTGCCGATGCCTGCACGCCGTACACGCTCATTGCTGACGCCCGCGCGCGGCGCACGCTCGTTGCTGAGGTCTACGCGTCGGAGGCCGTTCGTGGCCGCCGCGCTGAGCCTGGCCTTGCTGGGGGCGTTGCTGGTCGCCGGGATCGGGATGTCGCGGCCCGCCAAGGCCGCGGTGGTCCTTCCGGCCAACTTCCAGGAGAAGACGGTCTTCTCCGGGTTGAGCCAGCCGACCGCCGTGCGGTTCTCCCCGGACGGGCGCGTGTTCGTGGCGGAGAAGAGCGGGCTCATCAAGGTCTTCGACTCGCTCACTGACACCACGCCTGAGATTTACGCGGACCTCCGGCAGCAGGTCTTCAACGGGTGGGATCGCGGCCTGCTCGGCCTGGCCCTGCACCCCAACTTCCCCGCAGACCCCCGCGTCTACGTGCTCTACACCTACAACGGCGTCATCGGCGGCACCTATCCCAGGTGGCCCTCGGCCGACGGGAGTAACGACCAGTGCCCCGACCCTCCCGGCGCCAACAACGAGGGGTGCGTCGTATCTGGTCGCGTCTCCGTTCTCAGCCCTGCCGTGCAGGCGCGTGCCGGAGCCCTCAGCACTCGCGCCCAGGCAGGCCCGGTCACCGAACGCGTACTCGTTGAGGACTGGTGCCAGCAGTTCTCCAGCCACTCCATCGGCACACTGGCGTTCGGCAAGGACGGCAAGCTGTACGCGGGCGGCGGGGACGGCGCGAGCTTCAACTATGCCGACTGGGGTCAGAAGAACAACGCGTGCGGCGACCCGCCCTCACCCGCAGGCACCCCGCTCACGGCCCCTACCGGCGAAGGCGGTGCCCTGCGCGCCCAGGACCTTCGTACCGCCGGTGACCCTGCGACCCTCGACGGCACCATCATTCGCATCGATCCCGACACGGGTGCGGGCGCCGCAGGCAACCCGCTTCCCAACGGGGGCGTGAACGTGCGGCGCATCATCGCGTACGGCCTGCGCAACCCCTACCGGTTCACGATGCGGCCGGGCACGAACGAGATCTGGATGGGCGACGTCGGCTACACGACCTGGGAGGAGATCAACCGCCTCACCGAGCCGTTCACCACGATGCGCAACTTCGGATGGCCTTGCTATGAGGGTGCGGGCCGTACACCCGGCTACGACGCCGCCAACCTCAACATCTGCGAAAACCTCTACTCGGCAGGGGCAAGTGCCGTCACAGCGCCGTACTTCGCGTACAACCACAGCGCGAAGGTCGTGCCCAACGAGGCGTGCGGCACCGGCAGTTCGTCCAGCAGTGGCGTGCAGTTCTACGCCGGAACGACCTATCCGGCGCAATACAGGGGCGCGCTGTTCTTCACCGACTACTCGCGCAACTGCGTGTGGGCGATGAAGCCGGGCACCGACGGGCTGCCCGACAAGACGAAGATCGAGACGTTCGCGTCCGGCTCGGGTGGGATCGTGGACCTGCAGAGCGGGCCGAACGGCGACATCTTCGGCGTCGACATCGTGAACGGCCGGATCGTCCGGTACGTCTACAACGGCGTCAACAACCCGCCGGTCGCGGTCATCAAGACGGACGTGACCAGCGGCCCGACGCCGCTCACCGTTCACTTCGACGGGTCCACCTCCAGCGACGCCGACGGCAACGTGCCGCTGACCTACGCCTGGGACCTGGACGGCGACGGCGCGTACGACGACTCCGCCGACGCCAAGCCGACGTTCACCTATCCGACCAAGGGCCGTGTCACGGTCGGGCTCAAGGTGACCGACACGCGCGGCGCGTCCGACACCACCACGGCCTCGATCGTCGCGGGCTCGACGCCGCCGACGGCGACCATCACCACGCCCACGTCCGACCTCACCTGGAAGGTCGGCGACAAGATCGACTTCGCCGGTACGGGGACGGACGCCGAGGACGGCACGCTCAGCGGCGACTCGCTCAGCTGGAAGATCATCATGCATCACTGCCCGAGCGACTGCCACGAGCACGTCATCACCGGGCAGAACGGCGAGACCGGCTCGTTCACCGCACCCGACCACGAGTATCCGTCGTGGATCGAGCTGCGGCTCACCGCCACCGACTCCGACGGGCTGACCGACACCAAGAGCGTCGAGCTGCACCCGAAGACGACCAAGGTGACGCTCGCCAGCAACCCGCCCGGCATCCCCCTCACCCTCCTGGAGAACACTCAGGCCGCACCGTTCACCGGCACAACGATCACCGGGTCGACGGTCTCGATCTCCGCGCCCACCCAGACGCAGATCGTCGGCGACAAGGCCTACGAGTTCGTCGGCTGGTCGGACGGCGGGGCGTCCGCGCACAACATCGTCGCGAACGCCGACGCCACCCTGACGGCCAACTACCGGCTGAAGACCAACCTGGCGCTCAACCATTCGATCAAGGTCTCCAGCTTCGAGAAGGCCGGGCTGGAGGGCGCGAAGGCCGTCGACGGATCGACCATCACGCGCTGGTCGAGCGCCTTCACCGACCCGCAGTGGATCGAGGTCGACCTCGGCTCGGTCCGCAAGGCCGGCTACGTGCTGCTGCGCTGGGAGGCCGCGTACGGCAAGGAGTACAAGATCCAGACCTCGACGGGCGGCGGCGTCTGGACCGACGTCCACCATCGCACCAACGGCGACGGCGGGATCGACGTCATCCCGTTCACCCAGCGTGACGCCCGGTGGGTGCGCATGTACGGGATCAAGCGATCCACGCAGTGGGGCTACTCCCTCTGGGAGATGGAGGTCTTCGACCGCTGAGCTGACGCGCCGCCTACCGCTGGCCCACCCGGCCACCGCCGGTATGCCCGACCGCCGACCGGCCCGGCTACGGGGAACGCCGACCTGCCCGACTGCTGGGAAACCGGCTGCCAGCCCACCCGACCGCCGTCGCCCCGTCCCCGTCCGGGGCGACGGCTTCCCGGGCGCTATGCAGATGGTTGACTGTGCCAGTGCCCTCCCCCTCCCCCTCTCCCGACCCCTCTCCCGACCCCGACCTGCTTGCCGCTCTAACGGCCCTGGGCCGGGAACAGCCCGCCGCCCGCGACGGCGAGGCGTCGGTGCTCTACGACAGGCATGGCGTCCTGGTCGTACGGGTTGGGGACATCGTGGTGAAGGCGCATCAGGCCGACCGGGACGGCGGCCCCCTTCTCAAGCAGCGCATGGACCTGGCGGCGACGCTTCCCGAACTGCTCCTCCCGCCTCTGGGCGGCCCCCATGACGTCGACGGGCGCGTGGTCACTCTCTGGCCGTACGCGAGGCCGGTCGATCCCACGCAGGCACTTCCCTGGGCCGAGGCAGGCAGCCTTTTGGCCCGCCTGCACAACTCCCCGGTTCCGGCCGATGCCCCACCCTGGGGCCGTCCCACCCGCGTAACCCGCCTAATAGCCCGCCTGACCAGCCCCGCAGAGTCCCCCGAGGTTGCTGGCTTTGCCGCGTCCAACGTTCCTGCGGATCCTCCCGAAGTCCTCGGAGCCCCCGGAGCACCTGCTCGGCCGAGCAAAGCCTCCCGTTCGGCTGGCTCCGCCCAGGCCGCGATGTCCAGCCGCCCTGCAGAAGCGACCGGACCAGGCGATCTGGCAAGCGTTACTGCCCCCAACGAACCCGCCGCCCCTGCAAAGGCCACGGAACCCAGCCGGGCCAAGGGTCTTGGCCGCTATGCCTCGGCCGTTGAGGCGGTTGTTGGCGCGTACGCGACGCTGCCCGAGCGAATTCTTACCGGAGCGCCACTTTCGCCTGAACGGGCGCGGTTGCTTCACGGGGACTGGCATCTGGGCCAGATGGTGAACGATGACGGGGCGTGGCGGCTCATTGACGTTGAGGATCTGGGGGTCGGAGACCCGGCCTGGGACCTGGCCCGCCCTGCGGCGCTCTTCGCGGCCGGAGTGCTTCCGCCGGACGACTGGAGCCGCTTTCTGACCGCCTACCAGGAAGCGGGCGGTCCGGCGGTACCTGTGAACGGGGACCCCTGGCAGGCCCTTGACCTGCCCTCCAGAACTCTGGCGATCCAAATCGCCGCCACGTGCGTCATATCCGCGCGGGAGGGGGACCGACCGCTCGACGAGCCCGAAGAAGCGCTCGTCGAGGCGTGCACCAGAATCTCCAGGTCGAGGGCGCCCGGCATGACGTGACGTCCGGCCTGCTCTAGATTTACCCTCTACCAGGGGATTCCTTACGGAAGGACGACAAGGCGATGCACTGCCCTAAGTGTCGTGGCGTGATGCGGACTTACACCCGCAACGGCGTCCACATCGAGCAATGTGACAACTGCCGGGGCATCTTCCTCGACTACGGGGAGCTCGAGGCCTTGAGCAACATGGCGGCCCAGTACGCTCCGCCCCCGCCCGCGGCTCCTTCGTGGGGCGCGTCTCACGGGTCGGTGCACCACCATCACCACGGCGGCCACCACCGGCCGCCGCACCACGGCAGCGTCTTCCACATGCTCTTCTCCACCTGATCCGGACCCCGGATACAGCATCCGGACCCCGGATATGGAATCCGGACCACGGATACAGCGGCGCACCGGAGACAAGCGGATCGCCTGGAGAATCAGCTCAGCTGATGACGCTCCAAGGGGCAGCCTTCCCGTCCAGGAGGGCTGCCCCTTGAGCATGCTCACCCCTCAGGTGACGTCCCGCCGCGCGGTGACCGTCACGGCCACGATGGCGAACGCCGCCACGTAGCAGAGCAGCACGACCATCCCCGTGCTCTGGGAGAGCTCCGACCCCGGCAGAAGCCCTGCTGCTCGGCCGCTGGAGAACGGCAGCCACCGGCCCAGATCACCTATCAGCTGCCCGACGAGGCCCTCCACGAGCGCGATCCAGGCGAGCGCCGTGGCGATGGCGCCCGCCGGGCTCCGGATCAGCGCGCCGACCGCGACGCCGATGCCGGTGAACGCGGCGTTCCAGACGACGCCTCCGGCGAGAGTGCGCCACAGGTCGCCGTCGGACAGGTCGAGCGAGCCGCCCGCGATGGAGAACGCCACGGCGCTCGCGACCAGGGCCGTCGCCGCCAGCAGCACGCCGAAGATCACGCCCGCCCCCGCGTACACCGAGAGCTTGGCGACGATCACCCGGCCGCGGCGCGGCTCCGACAGGTAGGTGTCGGTGATCGTCCGATGCCGATGCTCGCCCGCCACGGCCAGGACCCCGAAGATCAACATGATCAGCGACATCAACCCGACGTGCGCGGCGGCCTTGCTCGCCGTCGCCGGATCGTCCACGTCCGCCCCGCCGGTCACCAACCCCGCGATCCCGATGACCACCAGCACCGGCCCCGCCGCGAACAGCAGCCAGGGCCCGCGCACGGTCCGCAGCTTCAGATACTCGTTCACCATGAGCACCCTCATCACGCCGACCTCCCCTCAGCCGCCTCGCCCGCCGCCCCACCAGCAGCCCGCCCGCCCCCGTTTCCGGCCGGGTCGCCAGTTGGCTGCCCGGACGTTCTCCACGTCGGCTGTCCGGCCGCGTGCTCAGGCGCCTTTTCGGAGGCTGTGCCGGACGGCTCGGCTGGGGTGCCTGTTAGGCGGAGGAAGGCTGCTTCCAGGTCGTCGAGCTCGGCCAGGGGTCCGGCGTGCCTCAGTTGGCCCTCGTTCACGATCACCACGTCGTCGGCGGTCTGGGCCACCTCGCTGAGGACGTGGCTTGAGATGAGCACGGCGCGGCCCTCGGCGGCCAAGTCGCGGAGGAGGCTGCGCAGCCAGGCGATTCCGGCCGGATCCAGGCCGTTGGCAGGCTCGTCCAGCAGCAGGATCTCCGGGTCTCCGAGCAGCGCGGCGCCCAGGCCGAGGCGCTGGCGCATGCCGAGCGAGTAGCCGCCCACGCGTCGGCCGGCGGCGTCCGTCAGGCCGACCTGGTCGAGTGCCTCGTCCACCCTGCGTGCGGGCATGCCGGTCACCTGAGCCAGCAGGCGCAGGTGGTCGCGGCCGCGCCGTCCCGGGTGCGCGCCGGTCGCCTCCAGCAGCGCGCCCACGACGCGGCGCGGTCTGGCCAGTTGTCCGTACGTCCGGCCGTTGATCAACGCCTCACCGGCGGTGGGCCGTATGAGACCGACCATCATGCGTAGCGTCGTGGTCTTGCCTGCCCCGTTGGGGCCGAGGAACCCCGTCACCCGGCCGGGCGCGACCGTGAACGTGAGCGCGTCCACTGCCCGCACCGACGAGCCGAAATCCTTGGTCAGTCCGCGGACCGACACTCCAGTCATCGTGTCCTCCTGCCCTTCGCTTCTCACCGCCGACTATCGGCCGCGACGGGTCCTGCAGTCGTCCGCCTGTCGCCCGGTTTCGCACGTACGGCAGACGCGGTACGAGGGGGCCCGGTCATCCGCGCCTGGAGTACCGCGACGGGACGATGCCGAGCGGAGTCGCGCGGCTTACGGTGATGGGGTGAAAGCCTTCGGCCGCCTGCAGATGGCCCTGCGAACGGGTCTGCATCTGGCCCTGCGAACGGGTCTGCATCTGGCCCTGCGGCGTCATCCGTTCGTCGCGCATGCCGCGCTGGCCGCCCTCCTGTTCGCCGCGACGATGCTGACCGCGGACGGCAACCGCAGCGTCGCGGCCTTCCTGGCGGCGGCCCTCGCGTACGGCTCGCTCCTCGCCCGGCGCCACCACCCGTTCCTCGTCCTCGCCGCCGCAACGGTCGGGGCGGGGGCGTTCATCGTGCTGACCGGGGCACGCGGGCTGGCGTTCGCCGCACCGATGATCGCGCTCTACAACGCCGCCGACACCACCGGCCGCCGCAAGTCCTTGATCTTCGGCTGGCTGGCGGTGCTCGGGCTGGCGCTGGCGCACGCCGCGTTCCGCCCCAAGCCGTTCTTCAGCTGGGAGAACGTCGCCCTCATCGCGCTCTGCGGGCTCGCGCTCGCCGCCGGGGACGCCGCCCGCAGCCGCCGCAAGTACATCGCCGAGGTGGAGGAACGGGCCCGGCGGGCCGAACGCGACCGCGAGGACGAGGCACACCGCCGCGTCATCGAGGAGAGGTTGCGCATCGCCCGGGACCTGCACGACGCGGTGGGCCATCACCTCGCGCTCATCAACGTTCAGGCCGGGGTCGCCGAACAGGTGCTCTCCGACCGGCCTGACCTGGCCAAGGCCGCGCTGGCACAGATCCGCCGTTCGGGGCGGGCCGGACTGTCCGACCTGAGCGAGACGATCGGGCTGCTGCGCGGACCGGACGAGCCGACCGCGCCCACCCAGCCGACCGCCGGTCTGGCCAGATTGGAGGAGCTCCTCGAGTCCCTCGCCCGCTCAGGCCTGCAGGTCGACCGCCTCGTCACCGGCTCGGAACACCGCCTGCCACCCGCCGCCGACGTGACCGCCTACCGAGTCGTTCAGGAGTCGCTCACCAACATCCGCAAGCACGCTGAAGGCTCCACCGCCCTCGTACGGCTCACCTACGAGACCGACGCCCTGCGCATCGAGATAGAGAACGGCGCCCGTACGGCACCAGCTCCCACTCCAGCTCACCCCGCCAATCCCACCTCCGCGTCGCCCGCGGCCGCTCCGGCCATCACCCCCGTTCTGGCCGCGGACTCCGTTCCGTCCATCGACGCCCGCGCCAGCACTGGCATCGGCACTAGCCACGGAAGCGGCGCTGGGACCGACACCGGAGGCGGACATGGCCATGGGATCGCCGGGATGCGCGAACGGGTCGCGGCGCTCGGCGGGTGGATGGAGGCCGGCCCGATGGCGGGCGGCGGTTTCCGGGTGGCGGTACGTCTCCCCGCGTCGACCGAGACGGGCTCGGTCTCGTGACCGTTCGGGTCCTTCTGGCGGACGATCAATCCCTCATGCGCGCGGGCTTCACCGTGCTCATCAACGCGGCGCCCGACCTGGAGGTGGTCGGCGAGGCCCGCGACGGTCTGGAGGCAGTGGCCCTCGCACGCAAGACGCGGGCGGACGTCGTACTCATGGACATCCGGATGCCCGGCACCGACGGCCTCGCCGCGACGAAGATGATCACTGAGGACGAGGACCTGGCGGGCGTCCGCGTCCTGATCCTCACCACGTTCGAGATCGACGAGTACGTCTTTCGTGCCCTCCGCGCCGGGGCGAGCGGCTTCCTCGGCAAGGGCGCGGAGCCCGTCGAACTCCTCGAAGCCATCCGGGTGGTCAGCCGGGGCGACGCCCTCCTCTCCCCGACCGCCACCCGCACCCTCATCGCCCGCTTCCTGGCCCAGCCGGACCATGCCGAGCCGCCCTCCCCCGAACGCCTGGCCGTCCTGACCGACCGTGAACGCGAGGTCCTCGTCCAGGTCGCGACCGGCCTGACCAACGACGAGATCGCGCGGCGCCTGGTCGTCAGCCCCGCCACGGTCAAGACCCACGTCAACCGCGCCATGGTCAAGCTCGGCGCCCGCGACCGGGCCCAGCTCGTCGTGATCGCCTACCAGTCCGGCCTGGTCCGCGCGCGCTGAGCTACGGGCCGCGCCGACTTAGGCACGGCCGCACAGCTGAGCCACGACCCCATGGGCTGAGGCACAGCAGCGCGGGATGAGCTACGGCCGCACGCCAGCGCCGCCGGTGTGGAACGTGACTTCAGTGGGATTTCATTGGGGCGGGTTACCTTCCGACGATGAAGACGCGACTGACGGCGGTTGCCGTCGGGGTCATGACCGCGCTTTCCGCCGGGCTCACCACCACACCGGCGCACGCGGATGAAACGACGTACTACGTGGCGGTGGGCGACTCGCTCTCGGTCGGCGCCCAGCCGGGCAAAGGGCCGACGGACGAGGGCTACACCGACAACCTCTACGCGGCGCTCAAGGCCAAGAATCCCGGCCTGAAGCTCGTGAAGCTGGGCTGCGGCGGGGAGACCACCTCGACGATGCTGAACGGCGGCATCTGCACCTACTCCGAGGGCTCGCAGATGAAGGCCGCCGAAGCGTTCCTCAGCCAGCACAAAGCGCAAGTCCGCTACGTGACGCTGGACGTCGGCGCCAACGACACGGCCTGCTTTCTCGACGGCGACATAGCCTGCGGCCTCAAGGGCATCGGCACCATCATCACCAACCTGCCGCAGATAGCCACTCGCCTGAAGAAGGCCGGCGGCGACGCACCCACATACGCGGCGATGACGTACTACGATCCCGGCCTCGCTACGTGGGTCACAGGCGGGCAGGCCATAGCGATCGCGTCCGTGCCGCTCGTCGACGTCTTCAACACCTGGGAGCAGACCGTCTATCGCGTGGGCGGCTTCAAGGTCGCAGACGTCAACGCCACGTTCGCCACGCATGACTTCGCCACCAAGGTCACCCTGCCGACCTACGGCGAGATCCCCCTGAACGTCGCGCGCATCTGCACGTGGACCTACCAGTGCGCCAAGAACGACGGGCATGCCACTCCGGAGGGGTATCGGCAGATCGCCGATACCTTCCTCCTGGCGGTGTCGTAAATCCCCTAGAGACGCGGGTCCACGGGCTCCGACTCCAGGGCCAGCACGCCGAAGACGGCCTGGTGGACCCGCCACAGGGGCTCTCCCCCGGCCAGCCGGTCCAGGGCCTCCATTCCGAGGGCGTGCTCGCGCATCGCCAGGGAACGCTTTCGGCCGAGCGACCGGCCACGCAGGCGCTGCAGGTTCTCCGGCTCTGTGTAGTCCGGGCCGTAGATGATGCGCAGGTACTCCCTGCCGCGGCACTTGATGCCCGGCTGCACCTTGCGATCCTCGGGGAACGGTCCCAACGGCTTGACGACCATGCCTTCTCCCCCTCCCGCGGTCAGTTTCTCCCACCACTCCACGGCTGCGTCGGTCTTCGAAAGGTCGACCACAAGCGACTCGGTCACAGCCACCAGCCCCGACGGATCGGCGGCAGCTAGGCGATCCGCGATCCCCATGTGCCAGCCATGCTCACGAAGCGATGCCCAGTTGTTCCCCTCGGCGGCGAGCACCTGGAAGGGAGCGAGCTTCAGCCCTTCCAGCCCGTTCACCGGCCAGCAGTAGCGGGCGTACGCGTCGCGGAAGAGCCCCGCGTTGACGGCTCGGCGCTCAACGTCCTCACGCAGTCCGCCCACATCAAGCCCTCGCGCGGCAGCACGACCCAGCACATCGGACGCCAGAGGCAGCGCGGCACGGGCTGCGGCACCCGTCGCGGCGTACTGCGTGCGGATCAGGTCCATCGCCTTGGCCGACCAGGGCAGCAGCTCGCAGTCCAGGGCCAGCCACCCCGTTTCCAGCTCGTCCCACAGCCCGGCCCCGTCCACGGCTGCGCGAAGAACGGAAAGGACCTCTTCCGTACGGGCCGGGTCGCGGAAGAAGGACCGGCCCGTACGGGTGAAGACCGCGCCCGTCGTACCGTCCTCAACCCCGAAGCGCGAAGCCGCGACGGTCGCGTCGCGGGTGATGACGGCCACCGCCCGCGAGCCCATGTGCTTCTCCTCGCAGATGACCCGGCTCAGCCCGGTGTTGAGGTACGTGGCGAAGGCCTCGGCCGGGTGCTCCAGGTATCCCTCCAGCGAGGAGGTCTCGGGCGGGGCCATCGTGGGCGGCAGGTACACCAGCCAACGCGGATCCGCCGCGAAGCGGCTCATCACCTCCAGCGCGGCGAGCGCGTTCTCCTCCCGTACGGCCACCCTGCCGAGCAGGCGTGTCTCCACCCCGTCGTTCGACAGAACGTCGGAAATCTTGAGCACGTCGCTCTCGCGATGCCCGCCCGAAGCCGAAGCCGAAGGCCCGGCACCCGACGCTTCTGCGCGCAGCGGCCTCGTCGGCTCGTACCAGACCTGCTTCGCCGGCACGGAGACCAGCTCACGTTCCGGATAGCGCAGCGCGGTCAGCTTGCCGCCGAAGACCACCCCGGTGTCCAGGCAGATCGTGTTGTTGATCCACTCGGACTCGGGCACCGGCGTGTGCCCGTAGACCACCATCGCCTTGCCGCGATAGTCGTTCGCCCACGGGTAACGCACCGGCAGGCCGTACTCATCGGTCTCCCCCGTCGTGTCGCCGTACAGCGCGAACGACCGGACGCGGCCCGACGCGCGCCCGTGGTAGGCCTCCTTCAGCCCGGCGTGCGCGACGACCAGCTTGCCGCCGTCCAGCACGTAATGGCTGATCAGGCCGTCCATGAACCGCAGCGCCTCGTCGCGGAATTCGTCCGGCTCGGCGCTGAGCTGCTCCAGCGACTCGGCCAGCCCGTGCGCGACCCTGACCTTCTTGCCGCGCAGCGCCCGTACGAGCTTGTTCTCGTGGTTTCCGGAGACGCACAGCGCCGTTCCGGCCTCGACCATGCCCATCACCAGGCGCAGCACGCCCGGCGTGTCCGGTCCGCGGTCCACCAGGTCGCCGACGAAGACCGCCGAACGGTCCGGGTGGCGCGCGCCGTCGGCCCGGCCGAGCGCGTCCCGCGAGATCTCGTAGCCGAGGTCGGCCAGCAGCTCCTCCAGCTCGGCGCGGCAGCCGTGGACGTCACCGATGACGTCGAACGGGCCGGTGACCTCGCGCTTGTCGGTCCAGCCCTTCTCGTAGGAGATGGTCGCCGCGTCGATCTCCTCGACGCTCGGCAGCACGTACGACCGCTTGAACTCCCGCCCGAGCGACCGCAGCCCGCGGCGCAGCTCACGCCGCTGCCGGGGCACGACATGATCGGGCAGAACACGTTCGGGCCGCCCGGCGTTGCGTTCCACCGCGACCCGCTCGGGCACGTCCAGCACGATCGCGACCGACAGCACGTCCTGCTCCTTGGCGATCTGGAGCAGCGACTGACGGGCCTTCTGCTGAACGTTCGTCGCGTCGACCACGGTCAGCAGCCCGCGCCGCAGCCGCGTCCGCACGATGTAGTGCAGCAGGTTGAACGCGTCGCCGGTCGCGCTCTGGTCGTTCTCGTCGTCGGACACCACGAACCGGCAGTAGTCCGACGAGACCACCTGGCTCGCCTTGAAGTGCGTGCGCGCGAAGTGCGACTTGCCGGAGCCGGACACGCCGACGAGCACCACCAGCCCCATTTCGGGCAGTCGGATCTCGGTCGTCATCGGGTGAACACCCCCAGCTGCGTCGGCGAGCCGACCTCAGGATCGTCGTCGCCCACGGGCACGTGCCGGACGCGGTAGCCGTGGGCGACGGCGACCCGTGCCGCCCAGGCCTGGAACTCGGCCCGGGTCCATTCGAAGCGGTGGTCCGGGTGGCGCATGGCGCCCTCCGCGAGCCCCTCGTACCGGACGTTGTACTCGGAGTTCGGCGTGGTCACGAGCACCACGCGTGGCCGCGCGTCGCCGAACACGACCCGTTCGACCGCCGGCAGCCGGGGCGGATCGATGTGCTCGATCACCTCCATCAGCACCGCCGCGTCGAACCCGCGAAAGCGTTCGTCCGCATAGGTCAGTGCGCCCTGCAGCACCTCCACCCTGGGCAGCCGCGCGGGCGAGTACTCGTCCGGCAGCCCGCGCCGATGCGCGATCAGCAGCGCCCGCTCGGACACGTCCACGCCCACGATCCGCTGGAAGTACCGGTCCTGCTTCAGCCGCGCGACCAGCTTCCCGGTCCCGCACCCAAGATCGATGACCCGCGGCGCCTCCTCAGCGTGCAGCGTCTCCAGAACGGCCTGAATCCGCCGCTCAGCCAGCGCCACCGGCACCCCAGCCGCGCCCTCGCCCGCCGCCGCGACGCCTTCCCGACCGACGCCCGCAACGCTCGACTCAGCACCCTGCTCAGCGTCTGCCGGGACGCTCGTCGCAGCGTCCGGCGCGGCGCTGGACAGGGCGCCCGGCGGAGCGTAGGGCTCGGTGTTGAGGTCGGCGCCGGGTTCGGCGGCTGTGGGGTCGAGGGGCGGTGGTTCTTCGTCGAGGGGGTCGCGGTCCAGGGCGTCCTCGGGGGCGTCGTCGGCGTCGGCGAGGCGGCCGAGGGCGGCACGGACGAGGCCTCGGCGGTTGGCCAGGTAGCGGCGGGTGATGCCGGCGCGGTCCGGGTGGGCGGCCAGCCAGCCCTCGCCGGCGCGGATCAGCTTGTCGACCTCGTCGGGGGCGAGCCAGTAGTGCTTGGAGTCGTCCAGGACGGGCAGCAGGACGTACAGCTGGTTCAGCGCGTCGGCCAGGCGCACCTCGCCGGTGAGACGCAGCGACACGTACCGTGAGTCGCCCCACTCGGGGAACTCCGGGTCCAGCGGAACGGGCGTCGCCTCGACCTGCCAGCCGAGCGGCTCGAAATAGGCGACGGCCCGTTCGGCGCCACCCCGGCATGGCAGCGCGGGCAGTGTGATCTCCAGCGGGAGCGGGGAATCCGCGAGCGAGGGGCGCGCGTCGCAGCGGCCGCGCATGGCCGTACGGAAGACACCGGCCATGGCGGAGGCCAGCAGCGACGAGGCCGCGTAGGGGCGGTCGTTGACGTACTGGCTCAGGGAGAAGTCCGGCGTGCCCCGGCGGCGCGTGCGCACGAGCTTGACCGGGTCGACGTCCAGGAGAAGCGCCACCGTGCAGCGCGCCGCCTCCGCGTCGGGGTAGAAGACGTGGGCGGTGCCGAAGGCCTGCGTGAACGACTGCACCCGGTCCGGATGCTTGTGCAGCAGGAACCCCAGGTCGGTGGCCGGGGACATCGTTGTCGTGATCGTCAGGAGCACGCCTCAAGCATGGCGGATCCGGCCCCTGCTCCCTCAAATGGTTTTGCTAGGGAACGGCGGGTCCGCTGATGAACTTGCCCCTGGTGTCGTAAGGCCAGCCGTTGATCCGGCAGCCCTTCAGGCCGAAAATCTGCTGTTGCATCACCGGCGCAAGGCGACCCTTACCCGCGCAGGTCATGTGCTTGAAGCCGAGGCGATGGCCTACCTCGTGGTTGATGACGAGCGCGTGGTAGTGCGCGGGCTGCCCTCTATAGAACGTGGTGAGCAGCAACCAGCGGCGGAGGTTGACCACGACCTGCTTGCCGACGCTGCAGTTGACCTCGCCGTCGGTGTCGAGACCGCCCGCGCCGCAGAGTTTGTCGACCGTTCCAGGCGCCGCCAGCCGCACCACGAAGTCATATGGGCCCGAGTCCACGCGCCGGAACGACCACTTGCCGCCCGCCGTCCAGCCGCGCGGGTCGGCCAGGATGCGGTCCACGCTGAGCGCGAACGCCTTGGGGCTCTGCCTCAGCCCGCCCTCCGCCTCGACCATGTAGCGCAGCAGCTTGCCGTGCCCCGTCGTACGCGCTCCGGCGGCGGCCGGGCGGATGAACTTGCCGGTGCCGACCTGCGGGATGTACGGCGGGACCTTGGGCGTGACGACCGGCGGGCGCGGCGGCGCGGAGTCCGCGCTGCCGTCCGAGCCGCTCCCGTCGGGGCTCTTGTCGGTGCGAGGCGAGGACGAACGCGAGTCCGACGTCGGCGCCAGGAAGAGGAAGCCGAGCGCGCCGAGCCCGATCAGCAGGACGACCGTCACCGCGAGCGCGATCAGGCTCCGGCCGAGAATGACGCTGCGCCCCGCGCCCTTGAACGCGTTGTCGAGGTCGCGCCCCATGCCGACGCCCGTGTCGTACATCCCGCGCGGCCGCGGCGGCGGGACGACGTCCGCCAGCGGATCGTGCCCGAAGTCCTCGTACGGATCACGCGAATACGGGTCCATCGGGGGAAGCGGCGGCGGCGTGCGCCTCCGATCCGTGCCGGACCGGCGGCGCCGACGACCCTGGCGCGATCGTGGGGGCTGCATGGCGGTGAAAAGCATGCCAGAAAAGCGCGCTGATGTGATCATTTTGCGCCAGGCGTTTGCGTCGCACCTCTGGACAGCGCCGAGATGCCCCTAAATGCACCCCCGAACCACCCCTGTTCAGCCCTTGACGGCGTTGGGGGGCGGGGTGAGCGTGACCGGGGCGCCGTACTGGGCGTAGTTGACGACGTTCTTCCCACCGGACTCGGCCATGCGCAGGGGGTACGGCTTGCCGGTGGCGGCGATGTACATCACCGAGTGGTCGCCGCCGTCCATGAGCCGGATCACCTTCTGGCCGCCGAGCATGGCGGGCTTCAGCTTGACGACCTTGCCCTTGGGCTTGAGGAGTCCCTTGGCCATCGCGCCCAGGGAAAGGAAGTCCGAGCCGGGCATGCCCTTGGCGTTCAGTACCTTCCACTTGTTGCCCATCTTGCGGACCATGGCCTTGCCTCCGGCGGCCATCCACAATTGCTGCCCGCGCACGTAGACCTTGCCGCCGACGAACACCATCTCCATGGTGACGTTCTTGCCGCCCATGGGGCCGCGCAGCTTTCCCTTGGCACCCTTGGCGGTGAGCGTCATGTCGACGGCGAGGAGTTCGCCGCCGTCCTTCTTGCTGCCCTTCATGCGCATCGACCCGGCGGCGCGTACGGCCTGGGCGGCCTGCGCGAGGATCACCTTCGGCGGCTTGCCGGCCAGCCCGTTGTCAGCCGCCGCCGCAGGCGCCCCGTTCTGCGGGGACGTGGGCTGCGTCGTCGGCTGGGTAGTCCCTGAGCCGTTGGATTTGTTGTTCTGTTTCTTTCCGGCCTTGCATCCCGCGACACCGGTCGACGACACGGCGAGGATCAGGGCGAGGCCCGCGTACTGCACGTACTGAACGCGTCGAGCCACAAAGGAACGGGACATGGGGGCTTCCTCCCGATAGCGGAAGGAAACACACCTACACCACGCGTCACACGTATGCGATCACTTCGGATATATCGGTCAATCCCCGGTGGAGGACCCTCCACCGGGGGCTGAATCGCTCCCGGCGGCACTCTCCGCGAACGAGGCGATGCCGCGCACGATGATGTCGAGGCCGAACTCGAAGCGCTCGTCGCCGCCGTCATCGGTGAGGTAGTCGACCATGCCGACGATGTTGGGGAAGCGCTCGACCGGCAGGCTGGCGAAGTACTTGCGGATCTGGCCGATGTACTGCTCGAAGTACTCGTGCGGACTCTCCCCGTCCTTCAGCTTCGACAGGTACATCGAGTCCTCGACGCTGTTGGCCTCCAGGTAGAGGCCCAGGGTGTCGACCGCGAGCGCGGCCACCCTCTTGGGCACACCGCCCACCCTCATGATGGCGAGCTGGTTCTCGGCGATGCGGAGCGCGTTCGGGCCGGTCGGCACCGTGCCGAGGCTCGCTCGCGCGATGTCGCGGTGCGCGGCGTACACCCGCTGCGCCGAGCGCATGACCTCCTTGACCTGCTCCTGCCAGCGCTCGGGATCGGGCTCGACGAGCTCGACCTCTGCCACGATCTGGTCGAGCATGAGGTCCAGCAGTTCCTCCTTGTTGGAGACGTGCGCGTAGAGCGAGGCGGGCCCGGTGTTCAGCTCCTGGGCGACGCGGCGCATGCTGACGGCGTCCAGGCCCTCGGCGTCCAGTACGCGGATCGCGGTCTCGACGATCAGGTCCTGGCTGAGCGGCTGCCGGGCCGGGGCGGTCGGGCGCTTCTTGCGCCAGGGCGGCGTCGGGATCTCATGCTCGTTCGCATCGGTCGCCGGCATGGCCACCCCTCTCAATCCGTGATCACACAGAGGCAAAAACGCGATACATCTTGACTTCCGGCTGACGCGATATATCTTCTCTACAGGAGAGAGGATCCGGCCGGCCTTCACTCTCGACCTCCAACGAACATCGTACTTGACACGATCACCGTTCCCAACGTAGAACGGTGTTCGTACACAACGAACACCGTTCTTAATCCTCCCGGGAGGCTCCGATGAGCACCTCGACCGACACCGCTCCGGCCGCCGGGGCCGGGCTCGGCGAAACCCTCTACAAGTGGCGCTGGGCCGCGCTTTTCGTGATCCTGGCCGGCGAGATCCTTGACCTGCTGGACGCGCTGATCACCACGATCGCCGCCCCGACCATCCGCGGCGACCTCGGCGGTTCGGCCGGCACCATCCAGTGGCTCGCCGCCGGTTACACGCTGGCGATGGCCGTCGGCCTGCTGACCGGCGGGCGCCTCGGCGACCTGTACGGCCGCAAGCGGATGTTCCTCATCGGCGCCGCGGGATTCACCATCGGCTCACTGTTGTGCGGGCTGGCGCAGAACCCCGAGATGCTGATCGGCTCCCGGATGCTGCAGGGCCTGTTCGGCGCCGTGATGCTGCCGCAGGGCCTCGGCATGATCAAGGAGATGTTCCCGCCGAAGGAGATGGGCGCGGCGTTCGGCGCGTTCGGCCCGATCATGGGCCTGTCCTCGGTCGGCGGCCCGGTGCTGGCCGGTTTCCTGATCGACGCCGACCTGTTCGGCGCGGGCTGGCGCATGATCTTCCTGATCAACCTGCCGCTCGGCGTCGCCGCCGTTCTCGCCGGACTGAAGTTCCTGCCCGAGTCCAAGTCCACGCACGCCGCGCGGCTCGACCTGGTCGGCGCCGTACTGGCCGCCGTCGGAGCGGCACTGATCATCTACCCGCTGGTCCAGGGCCGCGAGCACGACTGGCCCGCCTGGACGTTCCTCATGATGGCCGGCTCGGCCGCGGTCTTCGCCCTCTTCACCTGGTACGAGCTGCGCACGCAGCGCGCCGGCCGCGACCCGCTGATCATGATGAGCCTGTTCCGCAAGCGCGGCTTCAGCGGCGGCCTGGCCCTCGGCCTGGTGTTCTTCACCGGCATGACCGGCTTCGCGCTGGTGTTCGGCCTCTACACCCAGCTCGGCCTGCACTACTCGCCGCTCAAGGCCGGCCTGGCGCAGATCCCCTGGTCGGTCGGCATGATCATCGGCTTCGGCCTCGCCCAGGCGGTGCAGAAGTTCGGCCGCAAGGTCATCCACGTCGGCACCGTCATCATGAGCCTCGGCGTCGTCGGCATCGCCGTCACCCTGCACCAGGTCGGGATGGACGTCACGCCGTGGCAGCTGGCCCCCGCGCTGGTCGTCACCGGCCTCGGCATGGGCCTGCTGATGGCCCCGTTCTTCGACACCGTCCTCGCCGGCGTCGAGCCGCACGAGACCGGCTCGGCGGGCGGCACGCTCACCGCGATCCAGCAGCTCGGCAGCACCCTCGGCGCCGCGGTCCTCGGCACCGTCTTCTTCAACACGCTCGGCAACGACTTCACCTCTGGCGTGAAGTTCGAGCACGCGATGTACGTGACGCTCTGGGTCACGGTCGGCCTGCTCGCGGCGAGCTTCGTCGTCACGTTCCTCCTCCCCAAGCACGCCAGGACCGAGGAGGAGCTCGAGGAGACGGCGGCCTCACCCGCGACCTGATCCGCAGCCCTGATCCACGGCCTCACCCGCTGCCTGATCGCTGCCTCACCCGCTGCCTGACCGGCACCGCGCAGGAAGGCGCCCCTCGCGAATCTCGCGAGGGGCGCCTCTCTGCCATGTCAGAGCCGGTTGAGGACCTCGAAGGCCAGGAGCTCCAGGTGGTTGAGGTCGTCCAGGTCGAGGACCTGCAGGTAGACGCACTCGGCACCCAGCTCGCCGAACTTACCGATCTTGTCGACGATCTCGGCGGGCGTACCGGCCAGCCCCTCCTCGCGCAGGCTCTCGGGGTCCCGGCCGATCGCCTCGGCCCGCTTCCTGTACTCCCCCTCGTCCCGCCCGCAGCACACGACCTGGGCGACCGAGTAGGTCATCGGCTTGGTCCGCCCGGCCTCCTCGCACGCCGTACGGACGCGCCCGAACGCGAGCTCGGTGTCGTCCAGCTTGTGGAACGGCAGGTTGAACTCGTCGGCGAACCGGGCCGCCAGCCGCGGCGTCCGCTTGGCGCCGAAGCCGCCCAGCAGCACCGGCGGACCGCCGGCCTGGGCGGGCTTGGGCAGCGCGGGCGAGTCGGCGAGCGTGTAGTGCTTGCCCTCGAACGAGTAGGTCTCGCCCTTGGGAGTCCCCCATAGCCCGGTGACGATCTCCAGCTGCTCCTCCAGCCGCTCGAACCGCTCGTTCAGGCTGGGGAACGGGATCCCGTACGCGGTGTGCTCGGCGTCGAACCACCCGGTCCCGATGCCGAAGTCCACCCGCCCCCCGCTCATCTGGTCGACCTGTGCGACGGAGATGGCCAGCGGACCCGGATACCGGAACGTCGCCGCCGTCATCAGCGTCCCCAGCCGGATCCGGCTGGTCTCGCGGGCGAGCGCCCCGAGCGTGACCCAGGCGTCCGTGGGCCCGGGCTCCCCGGACATATCACCCATCTTCAGATAGTGATCGGACCGGAAGAACGCGTCGAACCCCAGGTCCTCCGTGGCCTTGGCCACCGACAACAATGTCTCGTAGCTAGCCCCCTGCTGGGGCTCGGTGAAGATCCGAAGACGCATGCCCCCATCCTGGTACCCGCGCCCCACCACCCCGAGCCCAACCCCCCCCCGACAACGCCAAACCCCGCCCCGCACACAGCGCGCCCAGCCCCGTTCACCACCCAGGACCGACCGTCGGCCACGCCTGATTGCAGCTGGCGGCAGGCGGACCTGGTCAGTCGTGGCGAGGGGTTTTAGACGTGGCTAGGCGCGGCCAACCGGAGTTGGCCGCGCCTAGTCGTGTTCAGCGCCTGATCGTGTTCAGCGCCTGATCGTGTTCAGCGCCTAGTCGTGTTCACTTTGCTCAGTCGCGGTCAGCGCCTGGTCGTGTTCAGCCTTGCTCAGTCGCGGCGGGAGCGGCGGCCGAGGCGGGTGAGGATGAGGCCGACGCCGATCAGGCCCAGGGCGCCGTCGAACATCGCGCCGGACTCGGCGCCCGTGCGGGGCAGCTCGTTCATGCCGCCGCCCGGGACGCCGCCGTGCCAGATCGGGGCGCCGGGACGCTGGGACGGGCGCTTGGCGGGGCGCTGGCCCGGGCCACCAGGGCGGTGAGCCTTGACCTTGCCGGGCTTCACCTTGTTGAGCGCCATGCCCGCCTTGGCTGCGGCGGGCAGCTTCAGCTTGGTCCGGGCGGTGGCGGAATTGTTGGCCAGGTTCAGCTCGATCGTCTTGGTCGTCACGTCCGACGGCCACTCGACGACCGCGCCGGGACGGACCTTCTGGCCCGGCCGGACCCTGATCTTGAACGTCCGCTCTTCACCTGCCGACAGCGAGCCGACGCTGCAGACGAAGCTCATGCTGCGCTGCAGGCAGCCGTTGCCGGACTCGATCACGTCGGTCGGCGACGAGGACTGCTCGGTGCCCGACTCGCCACGGCTGGACGCGCAGGCGGCGTGGTTCTCGTTGCCGTTGTCGACGGTGCCGTTCGACCCGGTGCTGTTCGGCCCGGTGCCGTTCGACCCCGTGCCGTTCGACCCCGTGCCGTTCGGTCCAGTGCCGTTCGGGCCGGTGCCGTTCTCGCCCGTGGTGCTCTGGCCGTTCGACGGCTGGCCGTTGGTGCTCTCACCGTTCGAGCTCTCACCGTTCGAGCTCTGACCATTGGGGCTCTGGCCGTTGGTGCCAGTGCTCGTCCCGGTGCCGTTCTGGCCGTTCTGCGGCATGCCCGCGCAGAACTGCGTGCCCGAGTGGTCGACGCCGGTCTGGCTCTGGCCGTGGACGCACGCGGAGTGGCTGCCCTGGCCGTTCGTGCCCTGGCCTGTGGTGCTCTGGCCGTTCGGCATCGACTCGCTCTCACCGGCGCAGACCTCGCCAGAGCTGTGCTTCACGCCCGCCTCACTGTGCCCGGTCGCGCACGAGCCGCTGACGTTGCCGTGCGGACGGCCGCCGCCGTGGCTCTCGCCGGCGCAGGCCTGCGAGCTCCCCCCGCTCACCTTCAGCGGCAGCGCGGACTGGACCTCGACACCCACCGCGGCGGACGGGCCGTTGTTGCGGACCGTCACCTCGTACGGGATGGCCTGGCCGGGGCGGATCGCCGACGGCGCGGTCTTGGTCACCGAGATGTCGGCGGTGTCGGCCACGGCCACCTGCGGGAACGCCTTGGAGACCGAGGAACGCGCCCAGCTCACGGTGGCGGCGGCGTTGATGGCCTCGCGCGGCTTGACCGCGGCGCCGACCTTCGCGGTGATGACGCCGGCCACCGTCTGGCCCGGCTTCAGCGAGCCGAGCTGGCAGACCGCCGTGTTGCCCGCGAACGAGCAGTTGGCCGCGCCGGAGACGAACTCCAGCGACTTCGGCAGCGGCGCCTTGAGGATCGCCGGTCCCGCGCGCATCGGCCCCTTGTTGGTCACCGCGAACGGCCAGTTGTACGTACGGCCGGGCAGGATCGGCGCCTTCGGGCCGGTCGTGTCGATGACGAAGCGACCGGGCCGCACGGCGTGGCCGTTCCGGTGCCGGTGCGACGCCTTGTAGTGCTTCTTGGCCCCGACCCGTACCGGGCCGTCGGCCCTGGCCGGTTCGTGGACGCCGAGCACCGGGATGACGATCCCGAGCAGCGGTGTCGCGATCAGCACGATGAGACCACGGGCTCGAGTGCGCCCCCTTGCCTTCTGGATCATGATGGTCCCCCCGTGACCTGGCCAGACAGCTTGATCGACTCCGTTCTAACCCGGCCCGGAATGATCTCCTAGCGCCGTGGCGGCGTGTCGTTACAGCCGGTGACGTCAACCTTTGGTCAAGCGCGGGGGCCCTGGTCGCGGGGTTCTTCCAGACTCTGGGCCGCCAGCCGGGCCGCATTGTGGAGAACGCGGGTCTGGATCTCCAGCTGATCGAGGATGCGCCGCTGCTGCCGGCGGATGTCCCACACAACCCTGACGACCACCGCGCCGAACGCGACGAAGACGGCGTCGAAGGCCAGGGCCGCATCGCCGCGGAGGGCGAGGGCCAGCGCGACGGCTCCCGCGCAGACCGCCACCAGAACACTGGCCGCACGCATCTCAGGCGCTCCTTCGGGGGGACTTCTGACCTGGACCGGCACTGGAAGTATGCCCCGGAGTCAGGAGCGCAACAACCGGTCACATCCGGAAATCTCACCCGACGCCGGAAATCAGCGCCCTTCGGGCTCCCCGTACAGCGCCCGCAGGAACGCCAGCGCCATCCGCCGCTTGTCGCCGGCGTCGGCCTGGAGATCGGCGAAGTAGGCGTTCAGCTCGGACAGCTCCCGCAGCGCCAGCGACATGTCCTCGCTCGCCGACGGCACCGGCTCCAGCCCCTCCCCGATCCTGACCAGGTCGCCGGGCCGCCAGTCCAGGGCCGCCTCGATCGCACTCCGGGTCCGCGCCTGCGGCCAGCGCTCGCCGGCCTCCAGGTTGTAGATGGTCTTGACCGTGACCCCCGCCCGCTCGGCGAGCTGCTCCTGGGTCAACCCCATCGACCCGCGCCGCGCCACCACGTACTTGGCGACCCGTTCACGGTCCAGCTCTCCGCCCATGCGACCAGGATGCCGGAAACATTAAGGAACATCCAGTAAGCGAGAGACGAATATTTCCTTCAAGCCACCCAACCCCGTCGCCCTATCACCGGCCACCCAAGATCCGGCCGCCGCACCCGGCACCCCGAACTCCACGACCTTCCTGACGACGAGCTCCGACAACGCTCCATCGGATATCCATTTCCCTCCACTTGCACGATGTTCAAGTAGAGGGGCCCAACTTGCACAATGTTCAATATCTTTCTTGAACTTTGTGCAAGTCAATATTTCTTCCTGTTTCTTACCGGTTACTACTTGAAATCTTACGGATACCTACCTAATCTCTGTTAATGGGTCCGCACGAAGGGTGGGGCGACGGTGACAGAGAAAGGACCGCTGACCATGGAACTGGCGCTCTCGGAGCTGCGCCGCGGGATCGACGTCCGATTGGCCGGTCTCGAGGGGCAACTGGCACTCTGCTGCCAGCGCAACGAGTTGAACGAGCGCCAGGCGATCGACCAGTCCAGGCTGGTCGACGAACTCGAGACCCGGCTCTCGACAGCCGAGCGAGAACAGGTCACGCGGGGCCAGCTCGACAACCGCTTCCGGCAGACCGTCGCCCTGCTCTCCCTCGTAGCCACCACCGCCTCCGTGGCGGCGGGCGTGCTCGTCGCACTCGTCGGCCGCTGAGCAGACTGCATTCATCCGCACAACGGCCGCACGATCGGTGCCGGGGGCCGCAGCGCCCCCGGCACCGACTCCCGCCGGGGACCCCTCCCCCGGCCCCCGGCACCGTTCAGCGCATTCGGCCTCTAGCCCAGCGCCCCACAACATCAGCCGCCCGACACCCGGTCCGCCAATGATCGAGACGCCTGGTGCCGAGCACTCCAACTCAACGCCGACGCCCAGCGCGCGGCTCGGCCCGGCCCAGAGCGCGGCCCGGCCCGGCCGCACCACGTCAGGCGCGCGGCGCCCGGCCACCGACGTTCGATCCATGGCTCCCCATGACCTCAGGCGCTCGGTGCCCCGATGTCCGGCCATCGATGCCCCCATCGACCCGATGTCCAATCCCAGCGACGGGCGGTCGGCGTCGCCTGTTCGACGTCTGGTGCTCGTCCGCGATGACCAGCGGGCGGTCAGCGGCGTCGCGAGCGGTGGCCGGGTGGCGTTGGGGGACGTCAGAGAGCTTTTTTCAGGTCTTATATTGACGCGTGAATTATCTCGTCTTACGCTCCGGGCGACCGTTAGGCGAGTCCCGTGGGGGCGGCCCGCCACCGCCTCGAGCCGTCCCGCTCCCGCTCGCTTGGCTGGGCGCGGACGGAGGAAGGTAGCCACTTCGATGGCCCTCCGCCTCACATGCCGCCGGTTCTTCACAGCCGCGGCCGCTCTCGCCCTCGCAGTTCCCCTCACCCTGTTCGGCGTGTCCGGTCCGGCTAGCGCCGCTGCGCCTGGGCCCGTTGTCTGGAACGACGACTTCAACGGGCCGGCCGGGTCCGCTCCTGACAGCTCTCACTGGGGGTACGACACCGGTGGCAGCGGCTGGGGCAACAACGAGCTCGAGTACTACACCAACAGCAGGTCCAACTCGGCGATGGACGGTGCCGGGAACCTCGTCATCACCGCCCGCAAGGAGAACCCCGGCGGCTACAGCTGCTGGTACGGATCGTGCCAGTACACGTCGGCTCGTCTCCTGACCGCAGGCAAGTTCACCCAGCAGTACGGCCACGTCGAGGCCCGCATCAAGATTCCGCGCGGGCAGGGCATCTGGCCGGCGTTCTGGATGCTCGGTAGCAACATAGGCAGCGTCGGCTGGCCGCAGAGCGGCGAGATCGACATCATGGAGAACATCGGCCGCGAGCCGGGTACCAACCACGGAAGCCTGCACGGTCCCGGGTACTCGGGCGGCAATCCCCTCACCGGCACCACCACCTTGCCCGGCGGCGCCGCTCTCGCCGACGCGTTCCACACGTTCGCCATCGACTGGGACCCGAGCGGGATCTCGTGGTCGCTCGACGGCAACGTCTACGAGCGCCACACACCGGCCGACACCAACGGCAACCAGTGGGTGTTCGACCACCCGTTCTTCATCATCCTGAACGTCGCGGTGGGCGGTAACTGGCCCGGCTCCCCCGACGGCAGCACGTCGTTCCCGCAGCAGATGCTGGTCGACTACGTGCACGTGAACGCGGCGTCCAGCAGTGGCACCCCGACCGGCCAGATCACCGGCTACGGCGGCAAGTGCGTGGACGTCTCAGGTTCCAACACCGCCGACGGGACCCAGGTGCAGCTCTGGACGTGCAACGGCACCGGCGCCCAGCGCTGGACGGTCAACACCAACGGCACCCTGAGCGCCCTCAACAAGTGCCTCGATGTCGCCAGCGGCGGTACGGCCAACGGAACGAAGGTCCAACTGTGGACCTGCAACGGCACCGGCGCCCAGAAATGGACCTACTCCGGCGGCCAACTCGTCAACCCGCAGTCCGGCAAGTGTCTGGACGCGACCGGCCCAAGCTCAGCCGACGGCACACCGTTGCAGATCTGGGCCTGCGCCGGAAGCGCCAACCAGCACTGGAACCTGCCCTCCTAACCCCCAACGCACGGCCCGCGCGGCTGGCCCATCTTCTGGCCCAGCCGCGCGGTCCTGCTGCAGGAAAGAACGCCCCCACCCGCGCAGCGTCAACGAGGGTCTGGTGAGAGGCCTGACCAGCCTCGGTCCAGCCATAGTCGGTGAGCCACCCCCACGTGCCGCCGCGCACCACGCCCGCCCACCTGGTCGCTGACCCGCATAGTGAGCTAGCGCGCATGTTCGCCTGCCCCGCATGATCCGACCCACGCCCCCGTTGGCCATACGTTCCTCGCCCGCATCGCCCCCGGCGCACTGGTCCCTAGCGCGCAGATCCCGGCCCGCACGGTCGCTGGCGCACAGGTCGCTGGCCCGCACCTTCGCTGGCGCGCACGGTCCCTGCCCGCACGCGCACGGTCCCTGGCCCGCATGGTCCCTGACGCGCGTGGTCGCTGGCCCGCACCATCGCTGACGCGCACGGTCGCTGGCCCGCACCATCGCTGGCCCGCATGGCCGCTGGCCCGCACCATCGCTGACGCGCATGGCCGCTGGCCCGCACCATCGCTGGCCCGCATGGCCGCTGGCCCGCACCATCGCTGGCCCGCATGGCCGCTGGCCCGCACCATCGCTGGCCCGCATGGTCCCTGACGCGCGTGGTCGCTGGCCCGCACCATCGCTGACGCGCACGGTCGCTGGCCCGCACCATCGCTGGCCCGCATGGCCGCTGGCCCGCACCATCGCTGACGCGCATGGCCGCTGGCCCGCACCATCGCTGGCCCGCATGGCCGCTGGCCCGCACCATCGCTGGCCCGCACCATCGCTGACGCGCACGGTCGCTGGCCCGCACCATCGCTGGCCCGCACCATCGCTGACGCGCACGGTCGCTGGCCCGCACCATCGCTGGCCCGCACCATCGCTGACGCGCACGGTCGCTGGCCGCGGGGTTGTTGGCTTGCGCGGCTGCTGGTTAGGAGGTGTGCCAGGGGTAGCGGGCGGTGTCGCGTTCGCAGTAGTCGGGGTCCATGTAGATGTGGAGGCGGTGGATGCGGCCGTCGGTGAACTCGAAGACGTCGCACCAGCGGCTGTTGTCCCAGGTGCCGCCGTCGGGGAGGGAGCCTGCGGAGGTGCCTTCCAGGACGACGGTGTCGCCTTGGGTGATGATGTTGAGGCCGTCCAGGTCGTGCTTGATGCCGGCCAGGCCGCTGCCCACGTCCGCGAACATGCGGCGGACCTCTTCGAGGCCGGTGGCCACGCCCCATTTGGGCAGGAAGACCACCGCGTCGTCGGTGAAGAGCTCGAAGAGGTCGCCGCCGGTGTCCAGGCGCCGCAGGTACTCGATCGCTATTTCCGGATTGTCCGCCATGTCCCGAGTCTGAACGGGACGCGTGGCCGATCAAGCGGCTGGCCGGAAGCGGATCTAGCCCTTGACCAGGGTCGCGAGGACCTCCACGTGCTGGGTCATCGGGAAGGCGTCGAAGCCCCGCAGGGACTCCAGGGTCCAGCCTCGTTCGCTGAAGTAGCCGAGGTCGCGGGCCAGGGTGGCGGGGTCGCAGGAGACGTAGGCGATCTTGCGGCCTGCCAGCCGGGCGATCTGGTCGACGACGTCCTTGCCGGCGCCGGAACGGGGCGGGTCCAAGACGACGATGTCGGCGCCGCGGACGCGGGTGCCGCGGTGGTGGCCGCCGCCGCGCTTGGTCTGGGAACGGTCGGAACCGTCGGCCTTGCCGAACTCCAGGTCGGCGATGACCTCCTCGACCTGGCCGCGTTCGATGGCGACGTTCTTGAGGTCCTTGAGGTTGAACTTGGCGTCACGGACGGCCTGGCCGTCGGACTCCACGCCGACGACGAGACCGTCGCGGCCGACTCGTTCGCCCAGGCCCGCGGCGAAGAGTCCCACGCCGCAGTAGAGGTCGAGGGCGATGTCGCCGGGCTTGGGCTCCAGCGCCTCGAGGACCGCGTCCGAGAGCAGCTGGGCGGCACCCGGGTGAACCTGCCAGAAGCCGCTGCCGCTCACCTGGAACATGCGGCCCGAAACCTCTTCCCGCACGTACGGGAGGGAGCTGCCGGGCTCGGGCTTGCCGCGGATCAGGCGGACCGGGACGGGCAGGCGGGGCACGCGGGCGCGGCGCTTGCCGCGTTCGCGGACGACGACCAGGCGGTCGCCGGTGGCGTTGGAGACGATGCCCTCGACGGAGGACGCGCCGGGCCAGCGGCTCGTTTCGATGCCCATCTCCTCGACGCCCGGGTGGGCGATCAGGCACTCGTCGATGGGCTCGATGGTGTGCGAACGGTGCTTGCGCAGGCCGACCGACCCGTCCTGGACGGCGAACTGCACGCGGGTGCGCCAGCCGAGGCCGGGGCCCGGGACGAACTCGGCCTCGACCGGGTAGGGCACCTCCTCGACCGTGACCGTGCGGGTGATGCCGGCGACGCGTTCGAGCTGCTCGGCGATCACCGCGGCCTTCAGGCGGCGCTGGGCCGCGAGCGAGGCGTGCTGCCAGTCGCAGCCGCCGCAGCGGCCCGGGCCGGAGAACGGGCAGGGCGGCACGACGCGGTCCTCGGAGGCCTCGATGATCTCCACGGCGTCGGCGCGCAGGAAGTTCTTCGTGCGGTCGGTGATCTCCGCCCGGACCCGTTCGCCGGGCAGCGTGTGCCGGACGAACACCACGCGGCCCTGGTGCCGGGCCACGCAGAAGCCGCCGTTGGCGACGTTGCCGACCTCCAGCTCCACAAGGTCGCCCACCTCGGGCTCCGGGAGGTCACCGGGACCGCGTTCCGCAGAGGCGCCGGTCGCCCGCTCCTGAGCGGCTCCCGCCTCGGGCAGCTGAGAAGCACCGGCCTCCTGCCCCTGAGAGGCAGTGGCCTCAGCCTCTTGAGAGGCGCCGGCCTCCCGCTCCGCAGAGGCGCCGGTCTGCCGGGCCTGAGGAGCGCCGGTTTCCTGCCCTTGGGGGGCGCCGGGCTCCTGTTCCGCGGGTTCGGGCAGGTCGTCGGGTCCGAGATCAGTCACGTTCCGAAACGATACCGCCACCAGCGCGCACCCCGTCCTGATCGGGGGTCAGGCGGGGCGGGCGGCGGGACGCGCCGGGGCCGGGCGGCTCGACGCGGCCCTTCAGGCGGTCGGAGGAGTGGAGCTGCCAGGCGACGCTGGTGACCATGACCCCGGGCTGGAAGAGCAAGCGGCCCTTCAGGCGCAGGGCGCTCTGGTTGTGCAGCAGGTGCTCCCACCAGTGGCCGACCACGTACTCGGGGATGAAGACCGTCACCACGTCGCGCGGGCTCTTGCGGCGCAGGCTCTTGACGTACTCCAGCACCGGGCGGGTGATCTCGCGGTACGGGGAGTCGAGGATCTTGAGCGGCACGGGGACGTCGAGGGCGTCCCACTCCTCCTGGAGGCGCTGGGACTCCTGGGCGTCGACCGCGACGGTGACGGCCTCCAGCGTGGACGGCCGGGTGGCGCGGGCGTACGCGAGGGCCCGCAGGGTCGGCTTGTGGATCTTGGAGACGAGCACGATGCCGTGGTTGCGGGCGGGCAGCGCCACGTCCTCGCCGGAGGGCACCAGCTCCTCGCTGACCCGGTCGTAGTGCCGCCGGATGCCGCGCATCAGCACGAACAGGACCGGCATCGCCAGGCAGACGATCCAGGCGCCCAGCGCGAACTTGGTGATCAGCACGACGACCAGCACGATCCCGGTCAGTGTGGCGCCGAACGCGTTGATGCCCCGGGAGGTCTTCATCCGCCGCCGCTGCGCCGGGTCCTCCTCGGTCGCCAGCAGCCGGTTCCAGTGCCGGACCATGCCGATCTGGCTGACGGTGAACGAGACGAACACGCCGACGGTGTAGAGCGGGATCAGCTTGCTGACGTTGGCGTCGTAGGCGTAGATCAGCAGCCCGGCCATCGCGGCCAGGATGATGATCCCGTTGCTGAAGGCCAGCCGGTCGCCGCGGGTGTGCAGCTGGCGGGGCAGGTAGCGGTTCTGGGCGAGCACCGAGCCGAGCACCGGGAAGCCGTTGAACGCGGTGTTGGCGGCCAGGAACAGGATCAGCGCGGTCATCGTGGTGACCAGCACGAACCCGGGGGTGAAGTTACTGAAAACGGCGTGCGCCACCTGCGCGATCACCGTGTCGGCGTCGGTGACCTCCTTGCCGCTGGTGTTGAACATGTGGCTGCCGAGGTCGGGCTCGGCGAACTTGGCGTCGGTGATGTAGGCCAGCGCGGTGACCCCGCCGAACATGGTCATCGCCACGATGCCCAGTAGCAGCAGGGTCTTGGCGGCGTTCTCGCCCTTGGGCTTCTTGAACGCCGGGACACCGTTGCTGATCGCCTCGACACCCGTCAGCGCGGCACATCCGGAGGAGAACGCCCGCAGCAGCAGGAACACCAGCGCGAAGCCCCCGACGCCCATCTCGGAGCCGCGGATCTCGTAGTGGGCGGTCTCGGCCTTCAGGTCGGTCCCCAGCCCCATCCGGGCGAAGCCCCACAGCAGCATGGCGATGACGGCGAACATGAAGAGATAGGTCGGGACGGCGAAGGCGAGCCCGGCCTCCTTCAGTCCCCGCAGGTTGGCGATGGTGAGCAGGACGACGATGAGGAGCGCCACCAGCACCTCGTACGGCTGGAGGAACTTCAGCAGCGAGCCGAGGTTCTCCACGCCGGAGGACACCGAGACCGCGACCGTCATGACGTAGTCGACCAGCAGCGCGCTGGCGACCAGCACGCCCCAGTTGGAGCCCAGGTTCTCGGTCGCGACCTCGAAGTCGCCGCCGCCGCTCTGGTAGGCCCGGACGTTCTGACGGTACGAGGCGACCACGGTGAGCAAGATCACCACCACTGCCGCGGCGACCCAGGGGGTGTAGTGATAGGTCGCCAGCCCCGCGACGCTCAGCGCGAGCAGGATCTCCTGGGGGGCGTAGGCCACCGAGGAGAGCGCGTCACTGGCGAAGATCGGGAGCGCGATCCGCTTGGGCAGGAGCTGTTCGCTCTGCTGCGCGCTGCGCAGGGCGCGGCCTAGGATGAGCCGCTTTACAAGGTCGGGTGCCTTTGACACGAACGAGACTCTAGCCTCTCGCCTTAACGCCACGTTTATGCGCCCGCCGCGCCGCGCGCCGGTCCCCCGAACCACTCCACGCCCGGGACCCGAAGTGGTGCGCCGGGGGCGTGGGTGGTGCACGGCCGAGGCCTGAGGTGGTGCACGGCCGAGGCCTGAGGTGATGGACGGCCGAGGCCTGAGGTGATGGACGGCCGGGGCTTGGGGTGGTGCTCTGCGGGGGCTTCGGATGGGCGTGGAGTGGGGTGTCGGGCCTGGCTGGGTAGTAAGTGGCTGGGCGGATGTGTAGTTTTGCAGCCCGGTAAGGATCATTCGGAACTGACGGATCCTCGGGCGCGGGGAAGGAATCGGGTCGTGCATATCGTGATCATGGGATGCGGGCGCGTCGGGTCGACGCTCGCCCACATCCTTGAGGACAAAGGCCACTCGGTGGCCATCATCGACCAGAGCCCCGAGGCCTTCCGCCGCCTGCGCAGCGGCTTCAAGGGCAGGCGGATCACCGGGTTCGGCTTCGACCGGGACGTGATCGCCGAGGCCGGGATCGAGCAGGCCTCCGCCTTCGTGGCGGTGAGCAGCGGCGACAACTCCAACATCATCTCGGCCCGGGTGGCGCGCGAGACGTTCGGCGTGGACAACGTGGTGGCCCGCATCTACGACCCGCGCCGCGCCGAGGTCTACCAGCGGCTCGGCATCCCCACGGTGGCGACCGTCCGCTGGACGGCCGACCAGATCCTGCGCCGCCTGCTCCCCGAGGGCACCGAGCCGCTCTGGCGCGACCCGACCGGCGAGGTCGTACTGGCCGAGCTGGACACCGGCCACATCTGGGTCGGCCAGAAGGTGGCCGCGCTGGAGGAGGCCGCAGGGACCCGCGTGGCGTTCCTGTCCCGGATGGGCGAGGCCCTGGTGCCGGCGCCCGACAGCGTCATCCAGGACGGCGACATCGTGCACATCATGGCCCGCGCGGACGATGTCGAGCGCATCAACACCGCGGTCGCCAACCGGGTCGAGGAGGATCACTGATGCGGGTCGCGATCGCCGGAGCCGGGGCCGTCGGCCGCTCCATCGCGCAGGAGCTGCTGGAGAACGGCCACGAGGTGCTGCTCATCGACAAGAGCCCGAAGGCCATCAAGGTGGAAATGGTGCCGCGGGCCGAGTGGCTGCTGGCCGACGCCTGCGAGATCGCCTCGCTCGACGACGCGGCGCTCGAACGCTGCCAGGTCGTGGTCGCCTCCTCCGGCGACGACAAGGTCAACCTGGTCGTGTCCCTGCTCGCCAAGACCGAGTACGGCGTTCCCCGCGTGGTCGCCCGCATCAACCACCCGAAGAACGAGTGGCTGTTCAACGAGTCGTGGGGCGTGGACGTCGCCGTCTCCACCCCGCGCCTGCTGTCGGCCCTGGTCGAGGAGGCCGTCAGCGTCGGCGACCTGGTCCGGCTGATGACGTTCCGGCAGGGCGAGGCCAACCTGGTCGAGCTCACCCTGCCCGAGGACGCGCCCCTGGGCGGCGAACGGGTCGGCTCGGTCACCTGGCCGCGCGACACCGCCCTGGTGGCGATCCTGCGCGAGGGCCGCGTCCTGGTCCCGTCCGCCGACGACACCCTGGAGCCCGGCGACGAGCTGATGTTCGTGGCCAGCCAGGATGTCGAGGACGAACTCGCCGAGCTGCTCAATTAGGTTTTGCGGCCTCGGCCCGCTCGCCTAGCGGCTCGCGGGCCGAACCGCAAAAGCGGCGAGCGCGACATCGCTTCGCGATCTGTCGCCGGGCCCTCGCCTTCGGCCTCGGGCCCGGCGGCAGGTAGCGCGCTCGCGTGCGTGGTTGATGCCCGGTGGTCAGCGGCTAGCGGTACTCGGAGAGGCGTGGGCGTACGGCTAGGAAGACCAGGCCGGCCACCGCCAGGAGTGCGGCGGGCGGGATCCAGGTCCAGGCGCTCAGGCCGTCCTCACCCGCGTGGATGGACTGGTCGAACGCTCGCTGGTTGATGTCGGTGACCTGCACCAGAGCCTTGTCGTACTGGTCGAACGCCCAGTTGGAGTTGCCCGGCTTGTAGCTGGTGTTGAAGTCGACCGCGCTCTTGAGCTGCCCGATTCCTACCCGCCGCCGCATCTCGCGGTCATCTCGCTGGTAGATCTGGAGGGCGGACAGGGCATCGTCGGCAGCCTCACGTTCTCCGGCGAAGGTGATGTTGTGGAGCTCCCGCCCCATCAGCCCGGTGAAGGCCACCTTGGGGTTGGCGGAACGGTAGAGCCCGATCGTCGTGGCGAATTCCTGGTCGTAGTCGTAGACGCTCCCGGCGTTCGGCAGCCCGAGCAGGTCCTGGGACTTGTCGTAGAAGGCCAGCTGGTACTGGGCTCGGCGGGCCGGGTCGACCATGAAGCGGCTTTCGTCGGCGTTGGCGTCGTAGCTGATCGCGCGGGCCCGGGCCAGGACGAGCACCGAGTCGAACGCGTCCTTCTTGGCTCGCCGCAGGTGTTCGGACTCGGATCCGAGCATGCCCAGCGCCGTCAATGTCAGGACCACGACGCCCGCGGTGGCCAGGGCCAGCAGCGGGTTGATCCGGCGCCGTAGCCGACGGGCGAGGTAGGCCTGCAAGCCGACCAGGACTGAGGCCAACAGCGCCCCTACGACGCCGGTGGCGATCATCGCGTAGTCCGTGGCGGTGTGCTTGCTCTCGTACGTGTGCTCCAGCGCGTCGGCGTTGGCGGTACGCAGCTTCTCGGCGGCGGGCAGGACCTGCTGCTTCATCATGTCGGTCGCCTGGCGGTAGCGGGCGAGGGCGTCGGCGGGCGGCTGGGCGGCCGGGTGGGGGTGCTGGCCGTCCAGCAGGATCGCCTCGGCGGCCAGGGCCTGGTACTTGCCGAACCCGTCGAGCACCGCCCGCAGCGCCTCGGCCGCGGCACGGTCGCCGCCCGCGATCGAGGACGCCTGCTGCAGGTCGCGGTCGGCCTGGGCGCGGCGCTGGGCGTAGATGTTCAGCGCCTGGTCGCGGCCGACGCCGAGCCCCTGCTCCTTGCCGACCAGGAGCACGTTGGCGACCTGCGCGTCCATGTCGTTCAGCGCGAAGTAGAGGTCGGAGGTGGCCACGACCTGCGGCCCGGCGCGATGGCCGATCTCTCTGAACGCGCCGCGCAGCCCGCCCGCGCCCACCTCGACGACGGTCGCGAACACCAGCGCGAGCAGCACCGACACCGCGGCCAGAACCCGGATCCTGCGCGGCGTCGTCCAGCCGCGCGGCCGTCCCGTCTCGGGGTCCCGCCGGACCGGCGGGACCGGGAGGTCGACGGCGTCCAGGTCGAGCGACGTCACAGTCATCGACGTCTCACCTTTCTCAGATCATCGTCTTCGGCCGCACGGCGTTGGCACGATCCACGAGCGCGAGGCGTTCGGCCGGGCCATGCGCCAGCCGGGCCAGTTCGCGGTATTCGCCTTCGAGGGCGGCGCGCAGGTCGTGCTCGTTCAGGCCGGCGCCCAGAACGGTCGCCCCATTCGCCGAGCCGCCCTGCGTCAGGACTTGGGCGAGGGAGCTTTCCAGCAGGAGTGCCGCTAGGCGCCCGTGGCGTTCGGGGTCGAGGCCCAGCAGCTCAAGACGTTCGGACGCCTCGACCAGCTCGTCCTGGCGGAGGTCCTTCGGCTTGCGTCCGCGCAGTACGGCGAGCACCGCGCCGACCTGCGCGTCCACGTAGTGGCTGGACGTCGCGGGCACCGACGCGAGGGCCTTGACGGCGCCGGCACGGTCGCCCTGCGCGAGATGTGCGCGTGCGAGCCCGAACGCGGCGCTGACGTAGGAACGGTCGGTACGCCAGACCAGGTCGTAGAAATGCCGGGCCCAGCTGTACTCGCCGCGCAGTTCGGCGCACACGGCCAGGCCCAGCTTGGGCGCGGCCTCGCCGGGCAGCAGGCCGTAGACCATCTCGAACCCGTGGGAGGCGAGGTCGGGGTTGTTCTCGGCGAGGGTGGCCAGGGCGAGGTACCAGTTCCTGCGCCAGTCGTCGCCGCCACCGGCGAGCAGCTCGCGGGCACGTTCCAAGCTTCCGGCCTCGATGTGTGCGCGGGCCAGCCGCAGCTCGACCTCCACCGACGACACCTTGGGCTTGGACAGCTCCCGGATGATGGCCTCGGGCCGGGCCGCGGCGAGGCCCGCCAGATAACCGGACGCCGGGTCGTCGCCGTCGACCAGCGGGAGCGGCAGGGCGGCCATCAGCTCCGCGGCCTCGGGCGTGGCGACACCGCGGGTCCCGGCGACGCGCAACTCGGGCCCGAACCGGTCGGAGACCGCGGGCCGTGGCCGCCCGTCCTCGCCCGCGAGCGTCTCGCGCAGCACGCCGGTCAGCTGGTCGGCCATCTCGGCGGCGCTGGAGAACCGTTCGGCGGGCTCGGCGTGGGTGGCGCGGCGCAGCAGGCGGTCGAACGAGCCGTACCGCGCCAGCACGTCCACGTCCTTGCGCGGCGGGAGCGAGAACTCGTACTGATGGGTGTAGCCGGTGAACTCGAAGCTCATCACCGCCATCGAGCGGGCCACGGTGTAGAGGTCGGACTCGACCGACGGGCCGACGTCGGCGATCTCGGGAGCCTGGTAGCCGACCGTTCCGTAGATGGGGCCGTCCACCTCGTCGATCGGCCGGACGCCACCGAGGTCGATGAGCCTCAGCTGCTCCTCGGTCTGGATGGCGTTGTCGGGCTTGAAGTCGCAGTAGACCAGGCCGAGATCGTGCAGGTAGCCGAGGGCCCGCAGCACTTCCAGCCCGTACGCGATGACCTGCGGGAGCGGCAGCGACTCCCCCGACTCGTGGCGCCGCTCCAGCAGGATCTCCCGCAACGAGCTCCCGCCGACGTACTCCATGACGATGTAGCCCGCGCCGCCGTGCTGAACGAAGTTGTAGATCTTGACGACGTTCGGGTGCTCGACGGCGGCGAGGAAGCGGCGTTCGGCCAGGGCGGCGGCCATCGCGTCGGGGTCGCCGGAGTCCAGCAGGCCCTTCAGGACGACCCAGCGGTCGCTGACGTTCTTGTCCTTGGCGAGGTAGATCCAGCCGAGGCCGCCGTGCGCCAGGCAGCCCAGCACCTCGTACTGCCCGCCGACCAGGTCGCCGGGGAGCAGCTTGGGCGCGAACGAGTAGGCCGCGCCGCACTTGGAGCAGAACCCTTCCGTACGGCCCGGACGGTCGCCGCGCCCGCGCCCGACCGCCGCGTCGCAGCTGCCGCAGTAACGCTTGTTCTCGGGAACCTCAGGATCGGCCATGACCGCCGCGGCCGGATCGCGATACGGCACGGACGGCACCTCGACCAGGCCCGCGCCCAGCATCCCCCGCCGCGACGGCCCGGACGTCCGCCCCGACGTGCGCCCCGACGTGCCGGTGCGGCCCGAACCGCGCGATCCCATGGACCCCGACCCTGCGAGCCCTGGCTTCGGCGGCGTTCCCGAGCCGCCGGAGCCGGCGCGGCCGGAGCCGCGGAAGCCTGGGCGCCATGGCGCGGAGACGCTTGAACCCGCGGTACGGGGAGCCGCCGCGAGCGCAGTCGGCGCAGGGGCGGGGATGCCGCAGACGTCGCAGTAGCCGTCGGCGATCCTGCCCCGGCAGCTGGGCTCGCCGCAGGGATCACCGGCCGGGGCCGGGGGCAGGCCGCAGGTGTCGCAGTAGCCGTCCTGCACGCTGCCCGGGCATCCCGGGTCGGAGCACCGCACTGGGCCGCTCACGTGCACTCACTCACCTTCCGGAAATGACCCGCGTGCGGGTCGGCGCACTCGACGATCACGTCGGGGACGGCGGAGGCGTGCGACCGCAGCTGGTCGATCACGCGGGTCAGGGTCGCGTCCACCAGGTCGGAACGGGCGGTGTCGAGGGACGCCGACAGCCGGTCCAGGCGCGGCGCGTCGATCCGGCCTCCGCGCCACAGCGAGAGCGGGTCGTTCGCCACGGTCCGGCGAACGTCGTCGAGTTCGGCGCCGAGCCGGTCGAGGTCGCCGCGTTCGCCCAGCTCGCCCGCGATCTCCTCGGCGGCGCGCCAGCTCTCCTCGGCGTCGACCAGCCGGCCGCTGAGCGCGCACCAGGCCGTGGCGGCCTCGGCGGCCAGGGCCTCGCCGCGGGCGTGGCAGGTCTCCATGCGGGCCCGCAGGCCTTCCAGGGTGCAGTGATCAGTGCGGCGCCGAGGACCGGTGGCCTCGCGCCGCGAGCCTCCTTCCCCGCAGAGCTCGGCGGCCGGGCCGGTCAGGAGCCTGGTGAGCTCGGCCAGTTCGGCGCGGCCAGGCCGCGGGCGGCGGCCGCGCACCTCCCACGCGTCGTTCAGGACGCGCTGGAAGGCCAGCAGGTCCACGCGCACCTCGGCGAGCGCGACGGTGACGTCCGCCCAGCGGCGTTCGGTGACGCCGGTGAGCGCGGAGCCGTCCAGGAGCTGGTAGCCCGGGTGTTCGCGCAGCTCACGCATGGAGCTGCGGATCCGGTCCTCCGCGTCCTGGAACCGTACGAGCGCACGGTCGATCTCGTCGCGGTCCATCATGGATCCGCGCATTCCCCGTTCAGTCATCTCAGGTCTTCGCCCCACAGCAGGACTATTCAGCGGTGATCGTAAATCCCGGATCCCCTGGTGCGCGCTTTTCTTTACGGCTCCCTAACGGGGAGAACGCCGCGCACTTCCGGGCGCAATTTCGCAGCACTGCGAGACCCCCGTGCGACGTGCGCACGGGCGGCTTGGTAGAGCTGGAGTGAGTGTGTGTGTTCCCTGTAACGCTGGGAGAGCGAGGGGGTCCTAAATGTGCTGCGGCGGATTCACTTCGCCTCCTGGTCGAGAACGTGGACCATCAATTCGCCGACCAGACTTCCCGGCACACCTAGGAGGACTTTAGCGCGCCCTTTGCGCGGCGCCTAGAGCCTTGATTTGGGATGATCGTCCCTTGTGATCGCCGTCCCGGACCGAAACCGGGGGCTCGACCGAAACCCGCCTGACCCGCCCTGACCCGCCTCGGCTCGTCAGGACGCGGGAGTCTCGGGGGCGGAGCCCGCGGTGGAGCCGCCGGTGGAACCGCCGCGCAGCGGGGTGCGGCCGCGGGCCAGCACCCAGATCATCGCGGCGAACGCGGCGACCTGCAGCGGCCAGCCGAGGGCGATCTTGCTCGCGCCCAGCCAGCCGACCTGTCCCGCCAGGTAGAGCGGGTACTGCACGACCACCCGGATGACGCACGGCGCCACCAGCAGCCAGGTGAGCCGCGAGCACAGCTTCACGATGCCGGGGTCGTTGCGCCAGGCGGTCGGGTCGCCGGTGACCGAGCCGATGATGAAGCCCACGATCGGCCAGCGCACCACGATCGAGAAGATCATCGCGACCGCGTAGGCGGAGTTGTAGAGGATGCCGGGCAGGAACGCGTCCTCGGCCTTGCCCGAGCGGAGCGCGAAGAAGGCGGCGATCGCGATGCCGACCAGGCTGTTGATCACGAACTGCGGGGTGGACTTCTGCGCCACCCGCACGATCAGCAGCACCACGGCCGCGACCACGCCGACGATCAGCGAGAGCTTCAACTGGTCGGTGATCACATAACAGAGCGTGAAGCCCGCCGTGGGGATCGCGGCCTCGATCACGCCGCGCACGCCGCCGAGCGCCTTGGTCAGCTGGGCCCGCACCGCCGCCTCGACGGTGTCGTGGGCGCTGAGCGCGTCCTTGGGCTGCTGCTCCGAGGGCTCCTGGGACGTCTCAGCCTTCCGGGACTCCGCGCGCTCGGCGGAGACCGCCGGGGACGCCGTGGCCTCGGCGGGCTTGCCCGCGGCGCCGACGCCGCCCCGTTCGCCGCCCGTCTCCAGCTCGCTCAACGCTTGCCCCTCCGTCTGCGATACGCCTTGTGCGGCACCCTGGCATGCCCGCCCGTCCCGCTCAAGGGTCCCAGGTCCTGTTACGAGGAGCCGCGGAGCTCGTAGCGGGGGTTGAACATGACCTTGCGGCCGTCCTGGAGGCTCACCAGTCCCTCGGCCCGCAGCCGCCGGCCCGGGTCGATCCCGGCGATCTTGCGGCGGCCCAGCCAGACCAGGTTGATCACGTCGGTGCCGTCGTACAGCTCGGCCTCGAGCGCCGGTGCGCCGCCCCGCGGACGCAGGGTCACCGTACGTAGCGTACCCGCGACGCAGTGACGCTTGCGCGCGGAGCAGTCCAGGATGGGCGTCGCGCCCTCCTCGCCGGTGGTCTTCTGGAGCTCTTCGGCCTCCAGCTCGGCCTTGCTGGAGGCCATGCGGCGCAGGAAGCGCCGCAGGCCACCGCGCCCGCGATCGGGTTCGGCGCCCTCATCAGTCTTCGGCGTCGCACTGGCCGAAACCTCGTCCATGATTTGAAGCGTAGGGCATCGGCAAAGGAAACGAACCGCCTGGCACCACCCCAATCGACCCGATCACCGTCAAGCCGAAGGATCACGGGCGGTAAGCGCTCCGGCGGGCATCGAATCCGGCTCACCCGCCCCACCCGAGCCGCCCACGCCACCTGGCGCAGCCGGGCCGCCCACGCCGCCCAGGCCACCCGCGTCATCCCGGCCGCCCGGCGCATCCGAGCCGCCCGGCTCGCCCCCGCTGTCCGGCGCGTCCGGCTCGGGGAGGTGGTCGTCGACGGGCTGGGTCGCGGCGGCTTCCTCGGCGCCGCGGGCGGCTGCCGAGCCGAGTTGCCAGGGAACGCTGGTCACCATCACGCCGGGCCGGAAGAGCAGGCGTGCCTTGAGGCGCAGCGCGCTCTGGTTGTGCAGGAGCTGCTCCCACCAGTGGCCGACCACGTACTCGGGGATGAAGACGCACACCACGTCTCGCGGGCTGCGGCGCCGGATCCGGGCGACGTAGTCCAGGACCGGCCCGGTGATGTCGCGGTAGGGCGAGTCCAGAACGACCAGGGGCACCGGGATGGCGCGCCCGCTCCACTCCCCCTCCAGCGCCTCGGTCTCGGCGGCCGACGAGGCGACCGTCACCGCCGTCAGGGTGCTGGGCCGCGTCGCGCGGGCGAACGCCAGTGCCCGCAGGGCAGGGGTGTGCAGCTTGGACACCAGCACCACGCCGTGGATACGGCTGGGCAGCGTCACCCCCTCGTCTCCAGGGGTCAGCTCGACCGCCACGCGGTCGTAGTGCCGCCGGATCGCCTTCATCAGCAGGAACAGCAGCGGCATCGCGATGCAGACGATGTAGGCGCCCTTGGTGAACTTGGTGATCAGGACGATGACCAGCACGAGGCTGGTGAGCGTGCCGCCCAGCCCGTTGATCAGCCGGGACCTCCGCATCGCCGACCGCGCCCGCCCCGCCGCTTCCGGGATCAGCCTGGTCCAGTGCCGCACCATGCCCCACTGGCTGAGGGTGAACGAGACGAAGACGCCGAGGATGTAGAGCTGGATCAGCCGGGTCGTACTGGCGTCGAACGCCCAGATCAGCAGCGCCGCGAGCAGCGTCAGGATGACGATGCCGTTGCTGAAGACCAGCCGGTCGCCGCGCCGCGCGAACTGCCGGGGCAGGAAGCCGTCCTCGCCCAGGATGGAGGCCAGGATCGGGAAGCCGTTGAACGCGGTGTTGGCGGCCAGCACGAGGATCGCCGCTGTGAACGCCTGCACCATGTAGAACAGCGGCGAGTCGTCCCCGCCGAACACCGCCGCCGCGACCTGGGCGATCACGGTCTTCTGCTCGTAGCCCGCCGGTATCCCGGTGAGCCGGCCCAGATGCTCGGCGCTCACGACCCGCACGTGCGCGGCGATGGCCAGCGCGGTGATCCCGGCGAACATGGTGATCGCGAGCGTGCCCATGATCAGCAGCGTGGACGCCGCGTTCCTGCTCTTCGGCCGCTTGAAGTTGGGCACCCCGTTGCTGACCGCCTCGACGCCCGTCAGCGCGGTGCAGCCCTGGGCGAACGCCCGCAGCGCCAGGACGACGACGAGCAGGCCGCTGAAGTCGTGCGTCGGGTGGATGCCGAACGAGGCGGACTCGGCGCGCGGCGCGTCCCCGAACAGGAACCGGAACGCGCCGACGCCGAGCATCACCAGCACGCTCGCCACGAACCCGTACGTCGGGATGGCGAACGCGGCGCCCGACTCCTTGACGCCGCGCAGGTTGATCACCGCCAGCAGCGTCACCAGGCCGATCGAGATCTCGACCGCGTACGGGCCGAGGCCGGGGAAGGCGGAGGTGATGTTGGCGACCCCGGCCACCACCGACACCGCGACCGTCATCACGTAGTCGATCAGCAGCGCGCTGGCCGCGATCAGCGACGGGTTCACGCCGAGGTTCTCCCGGCTGACGGTGTAGGCGCCGCCGCCGTTCGGGTAGGCGTGGCAGGTCTGCCGGTACGAGGCGACGACCACGATGAGCAGCAGGACGACGCCCGCGGCCACCCACCAGGCGAGGTAGAGCATGGCGAGCCCGCCCAGGCTCAGCATGAGCAGGATCTCCTCGGTCGCGTAGGCGACGGAGGAGAGCGGGTCGCTGCAGAAGACCGGCAGCGCGAGCTTCTTGGGCAGCAGCGTGTCGCCCATCTGCTCGTTGCGCAGCGGGCGCCCGACCAGGAAGCGCTTGGGAGCGCGGAGAAGGGGGTTCCTCACCGTCAAATGGAACCGGGTAAAACCCGCCTTATCGGGCGTTGCTAACGCCCCGTTGACGCGAAGGCGGCCGATCTTAACGCGTTCTTAGCGCCCCTCGTTTCCGCCCTCTTAACGCCCGCCTTGCGCCCGCCCTGCGCCCGTCCGGACGCCCGCGTTCTCGCCCTCTCAGCGCCCGCGTTCTCGCCCTCTCAACGCTCTTCGGCCGGGGCCTCGTGGCCCTGGATCTCGAAGCGGTAGCCCATGCCCGGCTCGGTGATCAGGTGGCGCGGGTGGGCGGGGTCGGTCTCCAGCTTGCGGCGCAGCTGGGCGAGGTAGACCCGCAGGTAGTTGGTCTCCTTCTCGTACGAGGGACCCCACACCTCGCGCAGCAGCTGCTGCTGGCTGACCAGGCGCCCGGCGTTGCGGACCAGGACCTCCAGGATGTGCCACTCGGTCGGGGTGAGCCGCACGTCGGCGCCGTCGCGCACCACCCGCTTGGCCGCCAGGTCCACGCTGAACGCGTCGGTCTTGATGACCGCGGCCTCCTCGACCGGGGTGGCGCGGCGGACCGCGGCGCGCAGCCGGGCCAGCAGCTCGTCCATCCCGAACGGCTTGGTGACGTAGTCGTCGGCGCCGACGTCCAGCGCCTCGACCTTCTCATCGGAGGCGTGCCGGGCCGACAGCACGATGATCGGCACGCTCAGCCAGCCGCGCAGCCCCTTGATCACCTCGGTGCCGTCCATGTCGGGCAGCCCGAGGTCCAGCAGCACCACGTCGGGGTGGTGGCGGGCCGCCAGGTCCAGCGCGGTGCGCCCGTCGGGCGCCGCGTCCACCTGGTACCCGCGCGCCTTCAGGTTGATCCGCAGCGCCCTCACGATCTGCGGCTCGTCCTCGACCACCAGAACGCGCGTCACGGCTCCCCCTCTTCGTCGCCCACGCCCACGCCGTCGTCACTGCCGTCGCCGGTCCGCCCCGATGATCCCAGCGGCAGCGTGAACACCATGGTCAATCCGCCCCCGGGTGTGTCCTCGGGGGCCAGCGAGCCGCCCATCGCCTCGACGAAGCCGCGGGCCACGGCCAGGCCGAGCCCGACGCCGGTGCCCTTCGGCGCGTCGCCGAGCCGCTGGAACGGGGCGAACATCCGTTCCTTCACATTGTCGGGCACACCGGGCCCTCGATCGACCACCCGCAGCTCGACGCGATCCGGATCACGCCCGAACCGCAGCTCGCTGGCCGTGACCAGCACCGGCTCGCCCTTGCGCCCACCGCCCCAGCCGTCAGGCGCGGCCCCGTGCCCGCCGGTGTAGCGGACCGCGTTCTCCACCACGTTCGCCAGCGCCCGCTCCAGCAGCCCGGCGTCCACCAGCACCGGCGGGAGCGTCTCGGGCACGTCCAGCCGGACGCTGTCCTCGGGTACCCCGGCCAGCGCCGCCGGCAGGACCTCGTCCAGCGCGACGGGCCGCAGCAGCGGGGTCACGACACCGGTCTGCAGGCGGCTCATGTCCAGCAGGTTGCCGATCAGGCCGTCGAGCCGGTCCGCCGACTCCTCGATCGAGGCCAGCAACTCCGCCTCGTCCTCGGGGTCCCAGTCCACGTCGGTCGCCCGCAGGCTGCTGACCCCGGCCTTGATCCCCGCCAGCGGCGTGCGCAGGTCGTGCGACACCGCCGCCAGCAGCGCCGTACGGATCTTGTTGCCCTCGGCGAGCCGCCGCGCCTGTGCCGCCTCCTCGGCGAGCTTGCGCCACTCCAGAACGGCCTCGGCCTGGGACGCGAACGCCGACAGGATCCGCTGGTCACCGGCGGGCAGCACGCGTCCCGCCAGCGCCAGCACGGACGTGTCGTTCACCGTGGCGGTCGCCTCCGCCGCCTCCGGGTCGGCGGGCGGATCCACCCCGGTGGACCCGACGCTGGTCCAACCACCGTCCGCGCGTTCCAGCAGGGCCGCAGCCCGTACGCCGAACGTCTCGCGAACCCGTTCCAGCAGCGCGGGCAGCGCCTTCTCGCCGCGCAGCACGCTCGTGGCCAGGAAGCTCAGCGTCTCGGCCTCGGCGCGGCTGCGGGCGGCCTGCCGGGTACGCCGCGCGGCCAGGTCGACCACCGACGACACCGCCACTGCGACCGCCACGAACACCATGAGCGCCAGCACGTTCTCCGGCTGGGCGACGGTCAGCGTGTGGAGCGGCGGCGTGAAGAACCAGTTGAGCACCAGGAACCCGACGACCGCCGCCGCGACGGCCGGCCACAGCCCGCCGACGAGCGCGACCCCGACCGTGAGGCCGAGGAAGAGCAGCATGTCGGTGCTCAGCCCAGGCCGCCCGCCGGTCAGCTCCAGCGTCACCGCCAGCAGCGCGGGCCCGAGGATCGCCAGTCCCCACCCGTACGCGCGCCTGCGCAGGCTGAGCGGGCTGCCCGCCATCCGCACCAGGCCGCGTCCCTTGCCGACGTGCTCGTGGGTGACCAGGTGTACGTCGATCTCGCCGGACTCGCGGGCCACGGTGGCGCCCACGCCGGGCCCGAACACGAACTGCCAGCCGCGCCGCCGCGACGACCCCAGCACGATCTGGGTGGCGTTCACGCCGCGCACGAACTCCAGGAGCGCGGCGGCGACGTCGTCGCCGACCACCTGGTGGTAGGTCCCGCCGAGGTTCTCGATCAGGACGCGCTGGCGGGTCAGGGCCTGCGGCGACGTTCCCTCGGTCAGGCCGTCGCTCTTGGTGACATGGACGGCCAGCAGGTCGGCGTGCCCGGCGCGGGCGGCGATGCGCGCGGCGCGCCGGATCAGGGTGTCGCCCTCGGGGCCGCCGGTGAGGGCGACCACGACCCGTTCGCGTGCCTCCCAGGGCTCGGTGATGCCGTGCTGGTCGCGGTAGCGGGCCAGGCCCTCGTCGACGCGGTCGGCGACCCACAGCAGCGCCAGCTCGCGCAGCGCGGTGAGGTTGCCGACCCGGAAGTAGTTGGCGAGAGCGGCGTCGATCTTCTCCGGCGTGTAGACGTTGCCGTGCGCCATGCGCCGCCGCAGCGCCTCGGGGGTCATGTCGATGAGCTCGACCTGGTCGGCGCGGCGGACCACCTCGTCGGGCACGGTCTCGCGCTGCGGGACCCCGGCGATCCGCTCGACGACGTCGTTCAGCGACTCCAGGTGCTGGATGTTGACGGTCGAGATCACGTCGATGCCCGCCTCGAGGATCTCCTCGACGTCCTGCCAGCGCTTGTCGTTGCGGCAGCCCGGCACGTTGGTGTGCGCGAGCTCGTCGATCAGCGCCACCTCGGGCCGGCGCGCGATCACCGCGTCGACGTCCATCTCGCTGAACTCGGCGCCCCGGTAGGCCTGGGTCCGGCGCGGCACGACCTCCAGGCCCTTGATCTGCTCGGCGGTGTGCGCGCGGCCGTGGGTCTCGACGAAGCCGACGACCACGTCGGTGCCCCGCGAGCGGCGGCGGTGGCCCTCGCCGAGCATGGCGTAGGTCTTGCCGACGCCAGGCGCCGCGCCCAGGTAGATGCGCAGCGTGCCCCGTGCCCCCACGGTGATCACCCTCCCCGCAGTGACATGCCCTCTCCCGGCCGGGCGGAATCTACCAGGGGGTCCGTCCGTGTCACCCAATCGAGACATCGCAACTTCGGCGGCTCGCCGACCGAGTGGGCGTGAGACGTCTACTTTGACCCCCGTGCACACTGTCCGTAGGTGAATCACTACACAGTGCGTTTCATGGGGTGGAGTGGGGCAAATCGACGGGGGCGGGGTCTCGATGGGGAGCAGGGTGGGCGGGCGTACCGCCAAGATGGGCGGACGTACCGCCTGGGTGGCGTGTGCGGGCTTCGCCGCGCTCATGACATGTGCGGGGGTCGTCTCGGTGGCGTCCTGCGGGGTCGGCCACGCGCGCGGCGGGCGGGGACCGGCGCCGGTGGTCGAGCAGGCGGACGATCCGGGCACGACCCCCGATCCGGCCGCCGCGATCCGCATCACCCCGGGCGACGGCGCGGCGAGCGCCCGGCCGGACAAGGGCGTGGTGGTCACCGCCGTCCGGGGAACGCTGAGCAAGGTCGTCGTACGGGGAGACGGCGCGCGGGAACCGGGCAGGCTGTCCAAGGACCGGCGTACGTGGCGGGGCCGGTGGACGCTGCGGCCGGGCACCGCCTACGCCGTGGCCGCCGTCGGGACGGACGAGAAGGGCGCGCCGTCCAGGGCCACCGCCCGGTTCCGTACGCTGCGCCCGGCCGCCACGTTCGCGGTCGCCGACGTGACGCCGCGTCCCGGCGAGACCGTCGGGGTCGGGATGCCGGTCATGGTGACGTTCAACCGGGCCATCACCGACCGGGCCGCCGTGGAGCGGTCCCTGGAGCTGAAGATGAGCCGGCCGGTGACCGGCGCCTGGAACTGGGTCGGCCCGCAGCAGGTGATCTTCCGGCCGCGCCGCTACTGGCCGGCGGGCGAGCGGGTCACGCTGGCCGCGCACACGGCGGGCGTGCGAGTCGCGCCCGGCGTCTACGGCGCGGCGGACAACCTGACCGCGTTCCGCGTCGGCCCCGCCCGCATCAGCTCCGTGGACGTCCGCCGCCACCGGATGGTCGTGCGGGTGAACGGGGCGGTCGTGCGTTCGGTGGGCATCAGCGCGGGCAAGGGCGGAAGCCGCGCGTACACCACGACCAGCGGCGTTCACCTGACGATGGGCAAGGGCGACCCGGTCATCATGACGTCGGCGTGGATGGGCGTCACCGACAAGAAGGACCCGCGCTACTACAAGCTGGAGGTCCACGACGCGGTGCAGATCTCCAGCAGCGGCGAGTACGTGCACTCGGCGCCCTGGTCGGTCGGCGCGCAGGGGCGCGCGAACGTCAGCCACGGCTGCATCAACGCCGCGCCCGCGTTCGCCAGGTGGTTCTACGCCCAGTCGGTGCGCGGCGACGTCGTCACGGTCACCGGGACCGACCGGACGCTGGAGCCGACCAACGGCTGGGGTTACTGGCAGCTGCCCTGGACCCGATGGCTGGCGGGCAGCGCCCTCAAGCGCCCGGTCACGCCGACTCCGACCCCGACGCCCTAGACGATGGCGCGGCCCTTGCGGACGCGGCGCCGGACGTCGACCAGGTAGACGTTCCAGGGAAACTCCCGCAGCGGGCGCGGCATCGCCTTGTTGGCCAGCGCGCTCACCCGCACGTAGCGGTCGAAGCGGGCCTGCTGCTTGCGCGTCCACGAGACGCCGAGCTTCTCCCGGTAGGCCTCAGGCAGGAAACCGACGGTCATGAAGAAGTGGAGCGGTCCGAGGGCGAGCCGTACCGGCGCGGGCAGGAAGGCCAGCCGGGCCAGGTCGAGCAGGTAGGCGCGGGTGACGTCGTCGAACTCGACCTTGCCCAGACCCTCCTGCCAGTACTTCTCGAACGCGTCGCGGTCTGCGGGCCACATGTCCTCGGTGACCTGAAGGGTCGTGCCGAAGCGGGCGCCGTGGCGATAGAACGCGTCGATCTCCCGCTGCTCGGGCCGCCCGTAGAGCTTGACGTAGACGTCCTCGGTGCCCCAGTACAGGCACGCCGCGACCCACAGCTGGAGCTCGCGGTCGAACGCGTTGTACTTCACCTCGTCGCCGGGGGCGGAACGGACCTGGCGGTGCTGCTTGTTCACCTCCAGGCGCATCGTCTCCTGCTCCTCGGGCGTGCCCTGCATGGCGACGACGATGTAGCTGAGCGTCGTGCGCAGCCGCTTGACCGGCCGCTTGTCGACGCGCCCGCTGTCGACCTTGCTCTCGGCGACGCCGCGCCCGACGGGCCGCCGCGACAGCTGCATGATGATGTTGGCGCTGGCCGCCGCGAGGGCGAAGCCGGTGACGGCGTCGCGCGCGATCAGCGGCACCTCGGGCCGCGCTCGCCGGTCGCGGGCCTCAGCAGGGAGATCGGGCTCGGGTGACTTCCGTGCCGCCGCTCCGGTCGCTGACATCGGGGCCTCGCCTTCGTTACGCACGGGTGGGACGCGATCACCACCATGCCAAAGTAAGTGCTCACTTGCAAAGTGGCCCGCGTCACAGGAGTGTCCTACTCCCCATCTAGACCTCGATCTGGGAGCCCATGATGACCGTGCGGTCGCGGGGCAGGCCGAACTGCTCGGCGGCGTCCGCGGTGATGTAGGAGGTGGCGATGAACAGCCGCTTACGCCAGGGCGCCATCGTCCGCGCCTTCCCCAGCTCGAGTTCGAGCTTGGACAGGAAGTACGACTCGTTCTCCAGGTCCAGGCGGCCCTCGGTCTGGTCCGGGTCCAGCAGCGCCAGCACCGCGGGGACGTTCGGGGTCTCCATGTAGCCGAAGCGCGCGGTGACGTGGATGATCCCGTCGTCGGAGTAGCCGAGGTCGTCGACGGTGATCCGCTGGTCGGCCGCGATCCGGGGCACCGGCTCGGTCTCGATCGCCAGGATCACCACATGGTCGTGCCGCACGTGGTTGTGCACGACATTGGCCCGCAGCGCCAGCGGCGCGGTGTCCTTGCCCCGGTTGAGGAAGATCGCCGTGCCCGGCACCTGCTGCGTCGGGACCTGTCCTGTGCGCACGTCCTCCACGAACTCGCGCAGCGGCCCCTCCTGGCGCTCGCGCTCCGCCGAGACGATCTTCCGGCCGCGCTGCCAGGTGGTCATCACGGTGAACGCGGTGAGCCCGATCAGCAGCGGCAGCCACGCGCCGTGCACGAACTTGGTCATGTTGGCCGCGACGAACAGCAGGTCAACCGTCAGCAGCGCGCCCGCGCCGATGCCGATCAGCCATCGCGGCGTGCCCCACCGCACCCGGGCGATGTAGAAGAACAGCAGCGTGGTGATGGTGATCGTTCCGGTCACCGCCATGCCGTACGCGAACGCCAGCCCCGCCGAGCTGCGGAACGCGAAGACCAGCGTGAGCACCGAGACCAGCAGCAGCCAGTTGATCCACGGCACGTAGATCTGGCCCCGGGCCGTCTCGGAGGTGTGCGCGATCCGCATGCGCGGCAGGTAGCCGAGCTGCGAGGCCTGGGAGGCGACCGAGTAGGCACCGGTGATCACCGCCTGGGAGGCGATGACGGTGGCGGCCGTGGCCAGCAGGACCATCGGCAGCCGTCCCCACTCGGGCACGAGCAGGAAGAACGGACCGCTGATGTTGGCCTTGTCGTCCAGGATCAGCGCGCCCTGGCCCATGTAGCTGAGGATGCACGCGGGGAACACCAGGACCAGCCAGGCCCGGGTGATGGAGCGGCGGCCGAAGTGCCCCATGTCGGCGTAGAGCGCCTCGGCACCGGTGACCGCCATCACGACGGAGGCGAGGGCGAAGAAGGCGATGTCGAAATGGCCGAAGAAGAACTCCAGCGCGTAGGCCGGCGACAGCGCCTTGAGGATCGCCGGGTGCTTGGTGATGCCGGCGATGCCGAACCCGGCGACCGCCAGGAACCAGACGATCATCACCGGCCCGAACACCCGGCCGACCTTCGCGGTCCCCCACCGCTGCACCAGGAACAGCATCAGGATGATCACCGCGGTGATCGGCACGATCCAGTCGTCCAGCGAATCGTTGACGGTCTTCAGCCCCTCGACCGCCGACAGCACGGAGATCGCCGGGGTGATCATGCTGTCGCCCAAGAACAGCGCGGCGCCGAAGATGCCCAGCCCGGCCAGCGTGGCGGCCACCCGCCCGCCGCGTTCCGCACCCCACCGCCGCAACAGGGTGATCAGCGCCATGATGCCGCCCTCGCCGTCGTTGTCGGCGCGCATGGCCAGCAGCACGTACGTCACGGTGACGATGATCGTCACCGACCAGAACACCAGCGACACCACGCCGAACACGTTGTCCGTGCTCACCGGCACCGGATGCGGGTCGCCGGGGTTGAACACCGTCTGCAGGGTGTAAATGGGGCTGGTGCCGATGTCGCCGAACACCACGCCGAGCGCGCCGACCACCACGGCCAGCCGCGCCGAGTCCCGCACGCTCGGCCCATGCCCCCCGGACGGCGCCTCGGACGGGCCTTCGGACGGGCCCTCGGCGGACCCTTCAGCCGCCTGACCTCGACTGGCCACAACAACCCCCACGCTGGAGACCCGGCACCTCAGGCCGGACGCACCCTGCCCAAAAGATCAATAACAGTCTGTCCGCGCTCGCAGCGCTGAACCTACCGTGCGACGTGATCTCGCGAACGAGCCCCTCCACATGCCGGGATATTCCGGACGCCGATGAGATTGTGGAGGGAGCGGAGTCTGTCCTTCTAGCAGAGCTCGTACACCAAGGAGACGGGATGACAGCGATGAAGCTGGGCGTGCACCTTCCGGTGGCGGGGGCGGACGCCTCGCCCGAGTCGATCGCCTCGATCGCGCAGGACGCCGAACGCCTCGGGCTGGACTCGGTCTGGACCTGGGACCGGCTGATGCGCCCGACCGTGCCGATCGCGATGGGCGGGCCGGGCGGGCCGGTCATGGAGGCGCCGGAGATGTTCGGCTCGGTCTACGACCCGCTCGAGACCCTGAGCTACGTCGCGGCCGTGACCAACCGGATCTCCCTGGGCACGAGCGTGCTCGACTCGCTCTTCCAGAGCCCGGTCGTCCTCGCCCGCAGGCTCGCCACGCTCGACCGGCTGAGCGGCGGGCGGCTGATCGCGGGCATCGGCCAAGGCTGGATGGAGCAGGAGTTCGACGCGGCGGGCGTCTCGATGAGGCGGCGCGGGGCCGGGTACGAGGAGCACACCAGGGCCATGCAGGCCGTCTGGGGTCCCGACCCGGTGAGCTTCGACGGCCGCTTCTACACGATCCCCGAGGCCGACATCGGCCCGAAGCCCGTCCGGCCCGGCGGCCCGACGCTGATCGCCGGAGCGGGCTCGCCCGCCGGGATCGAGCGCGCGGCGCGGCTGGGGGCGGGGCTGACGCTGGTCATCTTCGACTGGGACACGATCCGCGCGACGATCGAGGCGTTCCGTACCGCGGCCGCCGCCGAGGGCCACGCCCCGGCCGCGCTCCCGATCATGCTGCAGGTGAACGGGGCCGTCACCGCCAAGCCGCTCGACGAGCGCGGGCCCCTGACCGGCTCGGTCGAGCAGGTCGCCGCCGATCTGGAGACGGCCGCGGAGATGGGCGTCGAGCACGTCTTCTGGAACACCGCGGGAGCCGGCGAGCCGGGCGACCAGCTCCCCCTGATCGCCCAGCTCCGCCGTATCTGACGTCAGGCGCCGGCCGGGATCACCACGCCGGTGCCGCTGACCCGGACCCGGGCGTCGCCCTCGCGCAGCTCCACCCGGAGCACGCCGGGCCGCCCGAGGTCCTCGCCCTGGTGCAGGGTGAGGGTGACGGCGGGCGGGACCAGGTCCAGCTCGCGCAGGTACGCGCCGAACGCGGCGGCCGCGGCGCCGGTGACCGGGTCCTCCACCACTCCCCCGACCGGGAACGGGTCACGGACATGGAAGGTGGTCGGCGACTCCCGCCACGCCAGCTGCACGGTCGTGAGGTCGCGTTCGGTCATGTACGCGGCCAGGCCGTCGAAGTCGTAGTCCAGGTCGGCCAGCCGTTCGCGGGTGCCCGCCGCCAGCACCAGGTGCCGGGCGCCCGCGTAGGCGACGCGCGGCGGCAGGCTCGGGTCGAGGTCGTCCTTGCTCCAGCTCAGCAGGTCCAGGGCTCGGGCGACGTCGTCCTCGGAGATCTCCTCGACGTGCGGCTCGACGCTGGTCAGGGTGGCGACCAGCGCGCCGTCCTCGCGCTCGTTCACGACCACGGGGACGGTTCCGGCCGGGGTGGCGAACGTGAGGTCGCCCACTCCGATCCGCTCCGCCAGCGCGATGGACGTGGCGACGGTCGCGTGCCCGCAGAACGGCACCTCGGCCTTGGGGCTGAAGAAACGGAGCGTGAACGCGCGGCCCTGCGGCTCCAAGCCTTCGGGCGGCGCGGTCAGGAAGGCGGTCTCGGAGTAGCCGAGGTCGGCCGCGATCGCGAGCATGGCCGCGTCGTCGAGGGCGGAGGCGTCGAGAACGACTCCGGCCGGATTGCCGCCCGCCGGGTCGGTGGTGAACGCCGCGTAGCGGAGGATCTCATTGCTCAAAGTCGTCACGACGACAACGAACGCCGGAAAGGGCAGGTCTCTTCCCTAGCGGCGGAGGCGGGCGCGGGCCAGGTCGAAGAAGTAGCCGAGCTCGGGGATCTTCATGAAGCGGGCGAAGACGACGTACAGCAGGCCGCCACCGAGACCGCCGATGGTCAGCGCCAGCACGGCCGAGAGCCGTTCCTCGTGCATGTGACCGAAGCCGAAGACGACCGCGGCGGCGAAGACCACGCCCGGGATGGCCGCTATGTGCAGGACCAGCAACGTGCGCAGGATGCGGCGCGCGTCCATCCCGCCGAGGCGCCGCCGCAGCACGACCGCCGCGCACAGCCCGCCGACGACGTAGAACAACCCGTACGCCAGCGGCAACCCGACGACGACCTGCCGCGCCGAGACGAACGCGAGCAGGACGAACGCCGTCACCGACTGCACCACCCCGGCCGGGATCGCGATCAGGCCGGGCGTACGGGTGTCGCCGAGCGCGTAGAAGACCCGCATCAGCAGCTGATGGAAGGTGAACGGGATGACCATCAGCGCGAACACCATCAGCAGGATCCCGATCCGCCGCGCGCCGTCGAACGACGTGCTGCCGTGCGCGAAGACCAGCACCGCACCGGGCACGCCGAAGACCAGCAGGCCCAGCGACAGCGGCACCAGCAGCGTGGACGCCAGCCGCAGCCCCCGGGAGAAGTCCGCGCGCACCAGGTCGCGGCGGCCGTCGGCGACGTGCGCGCTCATCCGGGGCAGCAGCGCCGTGATGACCGAGACGGCGATGACCGCGTACGGGAGCTGGAAGACGACCAGCGCGAACTTGTAGACCGCCAGGCCGCTGCCCTCGACCTGGTGCCCGGCGTCCTGCGCGGCGCGGTCCCCGGCTCGCGTCGCCACGTTCGCCGTGACGAGCACCCCGATCTGGACCACGACGACGTACAGCATCATCCAGCCTGCCGTCCGCACGGCCTCGCCGAAGCCCGCCCCGCGCAGGTCGAGCCGGGGCCGCCATCGGAACCCGGCCCGGCGGAGCGTCCAGGCGAGGATGACGCCCTGGATGACCGTGCCGAACGCCGATCCGAGGCCCATCAGGGTCAGCTGCGCGTCGGTGACGGTCTCGGCCGTACGGCCCGTTCCGGCGATCCACAGGAACATCAGCGCGGCGGCCATGGTGATGAGGTTGTTGGCCACCGGCGCCCACATCGGTGCGCCGAACCGGCTGCGGATGTTGAGCATCGTCCCGGCCAGGCCGCTCATGCCGATGAAGAAGATCTGCAGCAGGAGCAGCCGGGTGAGCAGGATCGTGACGTCGCGCTGGCGGCCGGTGTAGCCGCCCGCGTACAGCGAGATCAGCCAGGGCGCGGCCAGCACGCCCACGATCGTGAACACCACCAGCGCGAGCAGCACGGCGGTGACCAGGCGCTGCTCGGTGGCCGCGCCGCCGTCGGTGTCGATCTTGCGGCGGCGGACCAGGAACGGCACGAAGACGCTGGCGAGCATCCCGCCGAGCAGCAGTTCGTAGACGGTGTAGGGGATCATCTCGGCGGCCTGGTAGGCGTCCCCGAGCAGGGCGGTGCCCAGCGCGGCGCCGATCACGGCCGTCCGCATGAACCCGGTGACCCGGGAGAAGACCGTGCCGACCGCCATGACAGCGCTGGACCGGGCGAGGCCGGTCGGGCGCTGCTCGGCCGGTGGACGCTGCGCGGCGGTGCCGATCTCGTCGCCCTCGGAGCCCGGCCGGTCGGCCGTCCCCGGGCCCGCCAGCTCGGTCGGGTCGTGAACGGGCACCAGGCCCGGTTCAGGATCGAGGGACGGCTCGGCCCGTTCGGCCACCTCGATGACCTCCGGCATGGTCACGCGCCGATGGTCATGATGCGTGTGTTGTTGTTCGTGTTGTTCGTCGTTCCGGTCCCCGCGCACCGGCACCACCGCCCAACAAGCCCTGAATGTGAAGTATGACTTGACTTGTGACGGGCGGCCTCCGGCAAATGTTTGAGATCCGCTGCCCAGGCCAGACCGTTGTTATCATTCACGAAATCCTGAAGGACGTGAATCTTGGTCGAGGACGAGAAGCTGCTCCGGTTCGTCGAGGGCTTCGCGGTGTTCCTGAACGACATGGGCATCCCGCGGATGCCCGCGCGGGTGTTCGCGTTCGTCCTGGCCGGTGACGCCGAGGTCTACGGCGCCGCCGAGCTCGCCGAGGGCCTGAAGGTCAGCCCCGCCGCGATCTCCACCGCCGTGCGCTACCTCGTCCAGACCGGGCTGCTCACCCGCGAGAACCGGCCCGGCCGGCGCGGCGACCAGTACCGCATCTTCGACGACGACGTCTGGTCCACGATCATCAAGGCCCGGGAGCCACTGCTGCGGCGCTCCGAGGCGTTCCTGGCCGACGGCATCACGGTCATCCCCGAGGGGCCGGGCGCCCGCCGCATGCGCGAGACGCTGGAGTTCTTCCGGTTCGTCTGCGACGAGCTCCCCGCCCAGGAACAGCGGTGGAAGAAGCACCTCGAAGCCCACCGGGACTCCGTGGAGGGTTCCGGAGACGAAGAAGCGGAGTGACCTGACCGGTCACTCCGCTGGTCTCCGCTCGCCTGGTCTTCAGCGTTCTCCCATCGCTCAGGCCGCCACCGCCTCGACCGCCCGGGTCCGGATCGCCCGGCGGGCCGCGCCGTACACGGTGACCATGGTCAGCGCGGCGGCGAGCACGACCACCCCGGCGTAGATCAGGGGGGTTCCGTCCGGCGTCGCCGAGTCCAGCCGGTTGCTGGCGTACGGCAGGATCGTGAAGAGCGAGGCGAAGGTGCCGAGCACCACGCCCGTCCCGGTCAGCACCGCGCCCTCCACCGCCACCATCCCGAGCACCTGCTTCGGCGTCGCACCGGCGAGGCGCTGCTGGCCGAACTCACGGCGGCGGTACGTGGTGGCCGCGACCAGCGTGTTGATCAGCATGATCGCCGTGAACAGCACGATCATCCCGATGACCACGAAGTTGAGCGTCTCGATGCCCTTCTGGTCGGCGGTCTTGGCCAGGCCCGCCGCCGCCATCGCGGCGTTCTCGGTGCTCTGCATGTAGAGCGTGCCCGTGCCGATCGCCGTGAAGAGCACGATCGGGGTGAGCGCCGAGGCCAGCTGGCCGGTCCGCTGCCGCAGGTTGGACACCGCCAGGTGCCCGGCCGCGCCGCCGAACAGCTCCAGCGGCACCGCCACCAGCCGTACGACCAGGCGGATCATCACCGGCCCGAGCAGCGCCATCCCGATGGAGGCGTAGATGCAGGCCTGGCCGGCGGTGGACATCGCGTCGCTGCCCGAACCGCGCATCACAGTCGCAGTGACGACCGCCAGGTCGAGGCCGAGCAGCGTGAACAGCACCGCCCCGACGATCCGCTTCTTGCTCATCTTCGACGAGCCCGCGGCCGCGTCCGCCACCGCCTCGGTCACCCGCACCCGGGTGGCGCGCCGCACCGTGATCAGGGCGGCGACCGTCGAGGCGACGAACGTGATCCCGAGCCCCATCGGCACCGAGATCGCGCCGAACGAGAACCCGACCGACTCATCGACCTGCCCGGACGACTTCAGCATCTCCAGCAGAGCCGCACCACCCAGCACCGCCGGCACGATCGCCAGCGCACCGGCCGCCAGCGCGAGCAGCGCCGTCTCACCGACGATCAGCCGGCCGATCTGCGCCGGGGTGGCGCCGACGCTCTTCAGCAGCGCCATCTCCCCCGCCCGCTGCCGCACCGACAGGGTGAGCGTGGAGACCACGGCGAAGACCACCAGCAGCAGCCCCCACCCGCCGACCACGCTCGCCATCGTCACGAGCGTCTCCCGGCTGGCCGCCGGAACGTCCCCGGAGGCCGTGTCGAACATCGAACCGAACGCCATCACCATCGTCGCGCCGAGGAACATCGCGAGGAAGCTCGCCACGAACCCGCCCGCCCGGTGCCTCAGTGACTTCAGAGCAAGACCGAACATGTCACACCCCCACCAGGTCACCGAGGTGCGTCATCTGGGCGGCGACGGCATCCGCCGTCGGCCGGGGCATGTGCCCCACGATCCGCCCGTCCGCCAGGAAGAGCACGGCATCCGCATAAGAAGCCGCCACCGGATCGTGCGTCACCATCACCACGGTCTGCCCGTACACCTGCACGGCCTCCTGCAGGAGCACCAGCACGTCCCGCGCGCTCCGCGTGTCCAGGGCGCCCGTCGGCTCGTCCCCGAACAGAACACTCGGCCGGCTGACCAGCGCCCGCGCGATCGCGACCCGCTGCTGCTGACCACCCGACAGCTCCGACGGCCGGTGGTCCAGCCGGTCCCCCAGCCCGACCCGTTCCAGAACGGCCCGCGCCCCCGCCCGGTCGATCTTCCGCCCCGCCAGCTTCAGCGGCAGCGTCACGTTCTGCATGACCGTCAGCGTCGGCAGCAGGTTGAACTGCTGGAACACGAACCCGATCCGGTCCCGCCGGAACTTGGTCAGCGCCGCCTCGCTCCCGTCCGCGATCTCCTCACCGTCCACGAACACCCGGCCCGACGTCGGCCGGTCGAGCCCCGCCGCGCACTGCAGCAGCGTGCTCTTCCCCGACCCCGACGGCCCCATCACCGCCGTGAACGACCCCTGGGGCAGCACCAGCGACACGTTGTCCAGCGCCGTCACCCGCGTCCCGCTCTCGCCGTAAACGCGGCTCACCGCGTCCAGCCGTAGCGCCTCCGCAACCATTTCTTACCTCCCTCGGCGGCGCCCCTTGCGCCGACAAGAAAGAAGTTATGAGCTGCGCGAAGCCGCCCCCATGGGTCCAACTCTCCAAGCCAGGTAGACAAAACCCCACCCCCGATCAGTGGGGCGAGGCCACGCCTGCCCGAACCGATCGTCGTGAAGGCACCAGCTGTCACGTCCACCCAAGGGCGCGGCATCTTCATCGTGGATCAGCTGGTGGAGAGTTGGACCGTCGAGAGCCTGGCCGAGGGCGGGAAGCTGGTCCGGGTCACGATGGCGGCGCCGTCATGACCGCGTACGGCCCAGGTCTGTGGCAGGCGACACAGACTGTCCAAATCCTGCGACCTAGCCTTCACCTGTGCGCGTTCAACACCCACCCTGCCTACTGCGACGCTATCCATGATTTGAGGGGGTCGTCTCTTCTCATTCCTTTCCGTGATTTGAGGGAGTACGTGGCCGTCACCTAGTGGGCGACGCGTCTCCTGACCACTCTGAAGCCTGCGTTATTGCAGGTCATCGCCTATATCTAGTTCAGGAGAGGCCCGAGAAGGCTCGGCCATAACCATTCTTGGCGACGCTGGTCGCTCAGGGCGTTCCCACTTACCGTCGGTTCCAGGGCGCAGGACTAGGGCGCGGAAAGGAACCGGCGGCGACATGACCGACGACGGCAGGCGCGACAGTGACATCGAACGCCACGACGACAGGCGGGCCGTACGGCACCGCCAGATGGACTTCTTCGTTCTCATCGTGATCTCATGCTCGATCGCGCTCCTGGCTCTCGTCGCCGTACGCTCGCCGGAAGATCTCAACACCGCGTTCGGCTATCTGACGGGTGTCGCGGGTCTGCTCGCGATCGTGCGCCGGGAGAACTGAGATGGCCACCCCGCAGCCCGGCCTGCCCGGCGGAAAGCCCTTCTGGGAAAGGCTCAGCCCCCAGGACCGCGACGCACTGAGCGAGATCTCCTCGGAGGAGAGCTTCGCCCCCGGCGCCTGCGTGTGCAACGAAGGAGAGAACGCTTGGTTCGCTCTGGTCATCATCGACGGCTGGGTGAAGGTCTCCAACATCTCCGTTGACGGGCAGCCTGTGCTTCAGGCATTGCGAACGCGAGGTGATCTCGTGGGCGAGAGTGCCATGGCCGAAGGCTGCGAGCGCATCTCGACGGTCACCGCCGCGACGAAGGTCCGGGCGCTCTCCGTTCCGTCCGAGGCGTTCAGACAGTTCCTTCACGAGTCGGAGGACGCCGACATCGCGCTCCGGCTCACGTACCGCGACAAGCAGATCGAATCGGACTGGCGCTGCCTGCGGTTGGGCGGCGCGAGCGTGAAACAGAGGCTGGCCCAGCTTATGGTCAGCACGGCAGATCGATCTCGTGTGGAGCCGGTCGACGGAGTTCTCAAGCTGGAGCCCCCGCTGACCCAGGACGACCTCGCGCAGTTGGTGCGGGCTGCCCGGTCAGGCGTCGAGTCCGCCCTGCGCGAATGGCGCGCGCGCAGCATCGTCCAGACATCGCGCCGGAGCGTCACCCTGATCGACATTCCCTATCTGCGCAGGCTCGCCGCCCACTAAGCGTTGGGCAGGGGCTTTGAGGCCTGGTCAGGGGCGGTCTAGGGAGGTGTCTTCCAGGTCTAGGAGGCGTTGGACGTCGCGTTGGGTGGACTCGCTGATCTCGCCGGACTCGTGGAGGCGCTGGAGCTCGTCTGTTTCGGCGGCGATGAGGTCTCGACGGAGCCTGCGGTAGTCGGCTAGAACGCTGTCGACCTTGTGGGCGTCGCCGTTGACCCGCAGTTCGCCTCGTTCGATGCGGTCTTGGAGGCCTACGCGCAGGCGTTCTAGGACGACTTGGGAGGCGGCCTCTACGTCTTCGAGTTCTTCCAGGCGGGCTAGGGCGGCTTGGGCGGTACGCAGGCGGGCCAGGGCGTATTCGCGTTGGGTGGCTGAGGTGGGGACTACCAGACCGGCGAAGCGGACCAGGGGGGCCAGGGTGAAGCCTTGGACTACTAGGGAGATGACGATGACGGCGGTCGCGAGGACTACGACCAGGTCGCGGTGTGGGAGGGGGTCGCCGGCGTCGGTCAGGAGGGGGATGGCCAGGGCGGCGGCTAGCGGGACTACGCCGCGGGCGCCTGCCCATGAGACCACCGCGGGGGTCTGCCAGGAGGGGCGGCGGCCGCCTCGCCAGGCTTGCAGCCAGGAGAGTGGGAAGACCCAGACGACTCGTACGGCGATGAGCGTCAGGGCTATGAGGAGTGAGGCGATCAGCCACGATTCGGAGGATCGGTTCAGCTCGCGGATCAGGGTGGGGAGCTGGAGGCCGATGAGGCTGAAGACGACGCTTTCCAGCAGGAAGATGACCGTGCCCCAGACCGCGCCCAGCTGGAGGCGGATTCCGGCGTTGGTGAGGGCGGGTGCTTGGCGGCCGAGGATGACGGCGGTGACCACTACCGCGGTCACGCCTGAGGCGTGGACGGATTCGGCCAGGACATAGGAGGCGTACGGGGTGACCAGCGCGATGACGGTCTCCAGGACCGGGTCCTCGGTGCGCCGGCGGATGAACGCGATGACGGCTGCGACGATCCCGCCTGCGATGACGCCGCCGCCTGCCAGCAGTGCGAACTCGGCAGTTGCGTGGCCCCAGGAGAAGGAGCCTGCGACTACTACGGCAACTGCGAGCTTGTAGAGCAGGAGCGAGGTGGCGTCGTTGAACAGGCTCTCGGCCTGGACGAGGGTCTGGACCTTGGGCGGCAGTGACAGGCGGCGTCCGAGCGCGGCGACCGCCACCGGGTCGGTGCTGGCCAGGACCGTGCCCAGAAGAAGGGCTGTTGTCGCCGACATGTTGGTCACGGCGTGGGCTACGAAGCCGACCGCGGCGGCTGAGGCCAGGACCAGCCCTACCGCTAGGAGGCTGACCGGCTTCCAGACCTGCCGCAGTGACTGCCACGACATCTCCTCCCCCGCCGCGTAGATCAGCGGGGGGAGGACGACGAGGCTGACCATCTCGGGTGGGACCCGTACGTCCGGGAGGCCGGGGATCAGACCCACGAGAACGCCGGCGACCACCAGGAGGGAGGGGGCGGGGACGCGCAGGCGTTTGGCGCTGACGGCCACGACGGTCGCCAGTACGACCAGCCCCAGCACGATTTCGACAGCGCGCACGTCAGGTGCCTCCGGTTTCGGCGGTCAGGAACAGACTCGCCGACCAGACTTCCCGGCACACCCTGTCGAGACCGTACCAGGACCGTAAAGCACCTGATGATTCGTTATCGGGCGCGCAGGACGGAGTGGCCGACGACGGCGCCGATGATGGACAGGCCCGCGCCGAGGAGGGCGCCGAGACCGGCGACCACGGCGGCGATGCCGTTGTGCTGAATGCCGAGCGCGGCGAGACCGCAGATGATCATCGCCAGGCCGCCCGCGATCGTCCACGGCTCGGCCGCCCGGTGGACGGTCAGCCAGGCCTCGTCGCTCGCGAGGGTGGTGGCGGTCCGGATGCCGGCCTTGCGGTTGCGGCCGAGCTTGCCCTGGCCGGTGCGCCTGCCCACGACGGCGATCATCACACCGGCGAGGACGATGATGGTGCCGAAGACGTAGTGCTGCACTGCTTCATGTTCTCTCTGTGGGGGTCCATCGGGAAGCGGAGCCGCGAGACGACGCTGCCGGTATCGCGGCGGAGCGCGTGGGAGAGGACGGCGCCGCGCTGGTTCTGCAGGACGCGTTCCCAGACGTGCTCGGGTTCGACCTCGGGGATCAGGACGAAGACGTGCCGTTCGCGGACGTCATTGACGTACTCCACGATCGGCTCCACGAGACGGCGGCGCTCATCGTTGATGAGGGAGAGCTCGACGTCGGGGGCCCACGCCTCCCACTCGGCGACGAAGCGCGCGTTCTCCTCCTCGTCGTCGGGGTGGACGACCCGGACGGCGACGACGCGGTCGCCGAGGCTGAGCGCGGCGGCGAGGGCCTGCTGGGTGAGGAGGCTGACGCCGCCGATCGGGACCACGACCAGCGACCTGCGTGGCCGGGGCGGCGGCGGGGTGCGGCCGAGCTGGAGACGGTCGCCGATCCTGGCGTACGAACGGTGCACCCATTCCATGAGCACGACCATGAGCGGGAGGGCGACCAGGATCAGCCAGCCGCCGTCGGCGAACTTGGTCGCGGTGACGACGACGGCGGCGATCGCGGTGAGCACGGCGCCGAAGGCGTTCAGCGCCAGCTTGCCGTGCCATCCGGGCGTGCGTTCGGTCAGCCAGTGCCGGACCATGCCCGCCTGCGACAGCGTGAAGCCGACGAAGACGCCGATCGCGAACAGCGGGACGAGCGTGTTCATGTCGCCGTTCGAGGCGGCGAGCAGGATCCCCGCGGTGACGGCGAGGAAGCCGATGCCGTAGCGGTGGACCTGACGTTCGGCGCGCAGGGCGAACAGGTGCGGCAGGTTGTTGTCCTTGGCCAGCAGCTGCGCGAGAACGGGCAGGCCGCCGAACGAGGTGTTGGCCGCCAGCGCGAGCAGGATGACGGTGGCGAACTGCACCACGTAGAAACCGGCACCGTGCCCGACGGCCGCCTCGGTGACCTGGGAGAGCACGGTCACGCCCTCGACCGGCCTGATCTCGAACTTCTCGATCAGCAGCGCGATGCCGACCAGCATCAGTGCCAGCAGGCCGCCGAGCGCGAGCTCGGCGTGCTGGGCCCGCTTCACGCGCGGCCTCTTGAACGAGGGGACGGCGTTGGCGATGGCCTCGACGCCGGTCAGCGCCGCGCAACCGTTCGCGAACGCCTTGAGCAGCAGCAACACCCCGACGGACTGCAGGGTCTGCGCCTGGTGGTGGGCCTGCTCGACGGTCACGGCCGAGTCGCGCAGCAGGCCGACGACGATGACCAGGACGATCGCGCCGACGTAGATGACGGTCGGGGCGATGAACAGCCGCGCGCTGTGCGCGATGCCCCGATAGTTGATCGCGGTGATGAGCGCGAGGACGGCGAGGCAGATCCAGACGGTGCAGGGCAGCAGCCCGGGGAACGCCGAGGTCAGCGCGGCCACGCCCGCCGCGACCGAGACCGCCACGTTCAGCACGTAGTCGACGATCAGTGAGGCCGCCGCGACCAGCGCGGACCGGCGCCCCAGATACTTCTTGGAGACTCCGTACGCGCCCCCGCCCTCCGGGAACGCGGCGATGACGTGCCGGTAGGAGAAGACCAGGACGGCCAGCAGACCCGCGATGGTGAGGGTGACCGGAAGGGTGCAGCCCATGCCCGCTCCCCCGGCGACCGCCAGGACGATCACGATCGCCTCGGGCCCGTACGCGACGGACGCCATGGCGTCGAGCGAGAGCGCGGCGAGGCCTCCGATGACGGTCAGTCGATGACGTTCGGCCTGATCAGGAGGTTCCTCGGGGGCGGCGGTGCGGAGGGAGGTCATCGGTTCTCTCATGGCTCGAAGCGGTAGCCCATGCCGGGTTCGGTGATGAAGTGGCGGGGGCGCGAATGGTCGACCTCCAGCTTGCGGCGCAGGGAGGCGAGGTAGACCCGCAGGTAGTGGGTCTCCTTGAGGTGGTTCGGGCCCCAGACCTCGGCGAGCAGCTGGCGCTGGGAGATCAGCTTGCCGGGGTTGCGCAGCAGCAGCTCGACGATGCCCCACTCGGTCGGGGTGAGGTGCACGCCCTTGCCGTTCTCGGCGGTGACGGCCTTGCGCGCGAGGTCGACCACGAACGAGCCGACCTGCACGGTCGGCGACACCTCGTCCACCGGGGCGCGGCGGGTGATCGCCCTGATCCGGGCGAGCAGCTCGTCCACGCCGAACGGCTTGGTCACGTAGTCGTCGGCGCCCGCGTCCAGGGCGTCCACCTTGTCCTTGCTGCCCGCCCGGCCGGACAGCACGATGATCGGGACCTCGCTCCAGCCGCGCAGCCCGCGGATGACGTCGACGCCGTCCAGGTCGGGCAGCCCGAGGTCGAGGATGACCAGGTCGGGATGCCAGTCGGCGGCCCTGGTGAGGGCCTGCCCGCCGTCGGGAGCGACCCGTACGTCGTACTCGCGGGCCCGGAGGTTCAGGCGGAGGGTCGCCAGGATCTGCGGCGAGTCGTCGACCACCAGCACTCGTGTCATGAACTGCTATCCCCGATCGTGGTCGTGGCCGATCCGGTCCCGCCACGCGGCGACGCGGTCGAGCATCACCGGATCGGCGAGATTCGGCTCGGCGAGCTCGGCCGAGTCGGAGGCGGCCGGGTCGGAGGCGGCCGGGTCGGCGGGCTCGGCGCGCTTGGCGGGCTCGGCCTGTTCGCGGCGGTGGGTGGGCAGGTCGACGACCATGGTCAGGCCGCCGCCCGGGGTCTCCTCGATGCTGATCGAGCCGCCCATGGCCTCGGTGAGGCCGCGGGAGAGGGCGAGGCCGAGGCCCACGCCGGTGTCGTTGTCGCGGTCGCCGAGCCGCTGGAACGGTTCGAAGACCCGGTCGCGGTCCTCGTGCGGAATGCCGGGGCCGCGGTCGATGACGCGCAGTTCGAGGCGGTCGGCGTGGGAGCTGGCGGTGACGAGCACGGGCCCTTCCGGCGGGTTGTAGCGGACGGCGTTGGCGATGAGGTTGACCAGCACCCGTTCCAGCAGCGCGGGGTCGGCCACCATCTCGGGGAGTCCCTCGGGGATGGCGGTCTCGACGTCGGCGGACTCGAGAGGTTCCAGGTCGGCGAGCGCGCGGGGCACGATGTCCTCGGCCGCGACCGGTTGCGCGGTGATGCCGAGCGAGCCCGCCTGCAGGCGGCTCATGTCCAGGAGGTTGGCGACCAGGCGGTCGAGGCGGTCCAGGGACTCGGCGGCGGTGGAGACCAGCTCGTCCTGGTCCTCCTCGCTCCAGCTGACGTCGGGGCTGCGGAGGCTGTCGACGGCGGCCTTGGCGGAGGCCAGCGGCGTACGGAGGTCGTGGCTCACCGCGTTCAGCAGGGCGGTGCGCATCTTGTCGGCGGCGGCCAGCGGGCGGACCTGCTCGGCCTCCTCGGCCAGCCGCTGGTGGCGAAGCGCCACGGCGGCCTGGGCGGCGAACGCCTCCAGGACCTTGCGGTCGGACGCGGGCAGGGCACGGCCGCGCAGGACCAGGGCGAGGGTGTCGTCGACGAGGATGTCGGACTCGCCGTCGTCGGGGCTCGTGCAGGGCGTGCCGCCCGCGGTCGCGACGATGATCCAGCTGTCGGGGTCGCGGTTGGTGACCGGGGTGGCCGGTTCGTCCGGGTCGCGTTCCAGGAGCGTGACGCATTCGAGGGCGTACGTCTCGCGGAGGCGTTCCAGGATCGCGGCGAGGGCGCTGTAGTCGCGGCCGCCGTCGGCGTCGCCGCGCAGGATGTCGCCGGCCAGCGTGGACAGGATCTGCGAGTCGGTCTGCGCCTGGGAGACCTGTCTGCTCTTGCGCGCGGTCATGTCGACGATCGTGCTGACCGTCACGCCGACCACCACGTACACCACCAGCTGGAAGAGCGCCTCCGGGTCGTGCACGGTGAACCTGTAGATCGGCGGGGTGAAGTAGTAGTTGAGCAGCAGCGACCCGGCGATCGCGGCGAACAGCGCGGGGAAGAGACCGCCGAGCAGCGCGACGCCGATCACGGCGGCCTGGAAGATGAGGATGTCGCTGGCCAGCGTCACCTGCCCGCGCAGGTGGCTCAGCACGATCGTGAGCAGCGGCAGCAGGACGACGGCGAGGACGAAGCCCGCCTTGCGTCGCTTGGCGGGGACTCCCCACGCCGCGCGCAGCGCCTTCCACCGGCGGCCCTGGTTGACCTCCTCGTGGGTGACCAGGTGCACGTCGATGGGGCCGGAACGGGCCGTTGTCGTGACGCCGACGCCGCGCGAGAAGAGCTGCGCGACGCGGCCGCGCCGGGACGCGCCCAGTACGAGCTGCGTCGCGTTCACCCCGCGCGCGAAGTCCAGGACGGCGTCCGGCACGTTCGTTCCGGCGACCTGGTGGTAGCTGCCGCCCAGGCTCTCGACCAGGGCCCGCTGCCGGGTGAGGTTCGCCGGGTCGGAGTCGGTGAGGCCGTCGCTGCGCGTGACGTGCACGGCCAGCAGGTCGGCGCCCTTGCTCCGGTCGGCGATGCGGGCGGCCCGGCGGACCAGGGTGTCGCCCTCGGGCCCGCCGGTGAGCGCGACCACCACGCGTTCCCGGGCCTCCCACGTCCGCCGGATGTCGTGGTCGGCCCGGTAACGGTCCAGCTGGTCGTCGACCTTGTCCGCCAGCCACAGCAGCGCCAGTTCGCGCAGCGCGGTGAGGTTGCCGACCCGGAAGTAGTTGCCGAGGGCGGCGTCCACCTTCTCGGGGGCGTAGATGTTGCCGTGCGCCATCCGGCGCCGCAGCGCCTCCGGCGTCATGTCGATCAGCTCGACCTGATCGGCGCGGCGCACCACCTCGTCGGGCACGGTCTCGCGCTGCGGCACGCCGGTGATCTGCTCGACCACGTCGTTGACCGAGTCGAGGTGCTGGACGTTCACGGTCGAGATCACGTCGATCCCGGCCTCGAGGATCTCCTCGATGTCCTGCCACCGCTTGTCGTTGCGGCTGCCGGGCACGTTGGTGTGCGCGAGCTCGTCGACGAGCGCGACCTCCGGGGCCCGCGCGATCACCGCGTCGACGTCCAGCTCGCTGAACGTCGCGCCGCGGTAGTCCATCAGCTTGCGCGGAACGACCTCGAGGTCCTCGACCAGCGCCGCCGTCTTCGGCCTGTTGTGGGTCTCCACGAAGCCGACGACCACGTCGGTGCCGCGTACCCCCCGCCGTGCTCCTTCGGAGAGCATGGCGAAGGTCTTGCCGACGCCGGGTGCGGCGCCCAGATAGATCCGCAACCGCCCTCGGGGCATCACACCTCCTCATCTCGATTCGCCGGGTCGTCCGACCGAGCAGGGCGGGCCGTCCCCGCGGCACGGACGGCGGGTGCCGGCCGTGCCGCAGGGACGGGAGCGGCCCGCCCACCCCTGGTGGAAGGCTCAGCTCTGGAACGGGTACCTGGCGTCCAGTTGGGCGTTGAGCTTCACCACGTTCACGCGCGGCTCGCCCATGAAGCCCAGGTCACGGCCGCTGGTGGCGGCCTTGACGAGCTTCTCGACCTGCGCGGGCGAGATGTGCCGGGCCGCCGCGATCCGCTTGATCTGGATGTCGGCGTAGGCCGTCGAGATGTGCGGGTCGAGGCCGCTGCCGCTGGCGGTGACCGCGTCGGCCGGTACGGCCGGCTTGGTCGGCGCGTCGCCCTTGATCGGTACGACCTGGCCCGCGGCGTAGTCCTCACCGAACTTGGCCAGCTCGACCTTCACGCCCTTGTACTCGGAGACGAACGGGGTCTTCACGACGCCCTGCTCCTCGTTCAGGCTGACGACCCGGGTCGGCTTGGACACCTTGCCCTGGGAGTCGCGCGGGCCGAACAGGGACAGCACCGCGCCCACGCCACCGGGGGTGCAGAACGGCCGGGAGCCGTCCACGCCCTCCAGCTCGCCGATGGTCTTGCTGTTGGTGCAGACCGTGGTGAGCAGGCTGGTCTTGGCGTTCTCGTCCTCCTCGCCCGCCGCGACGAGCTTGGGGTCGGGCAGGGTGTCGACGGTGTCCTCGGGCCCGAGGTTGCCGGCCGAGGTGCCGGTCGGGTTGTAGGCGGTGCTGTCGGGGTTCACGTCCTTCTGGACGGGACCCTCGATGGTGGAGGACGGGCGGCTCTGGAAGTACTGCTTGAGCGCGTTGCCGTCCTTGTCGGTGAACGACTGGCCGATGAGCTCGCTGCCCACGGTCTTGCCGTTCACCTTGAGCATCGACCCGTCGGCCTTGTCCTTCAGCCCCGGGATCTGGGCGACCCCGAAGACGGCCAGCGGATAGATGATGCCGGTGATCACGGTCAGCACGGCGAGCGCACGGACCGCCGCCAGGTGCTGGCGGATCCAGCTTGGTAGACGCATATCAGGACATCCCCGGAAGGAACTGGACGACGAGGTCGATGATCTTGATGCCGATGAACGGCGCCACGATCCCGCCGATGCCATAGACGTAGAGGTTGCGGCTGAGCAGCTTGGACGCGCTGCTCGGCCGGTACTTGACGCCCCGCAGGGCGAGCGGGATCAGCGCGATGATGACCAGCGCGTTGAAGATGACCGCCGAGAGGATCGCCGACTGCGGGCTGTGCAGACGCATGATGTTGAGCGCGTCCAGGCCCGGGAACAGCGCCACGAACATCGCGGGAATGATCGCGAAGTACTTGGCGATGTCGTTGGCGATCGAGAAGGTCGTGAGGGCGCCCCGGGTGATGAGGAGCTGCTTGCCGATCTCCACGATCTCGATGAGCTTGGTGGGGTCGGAGTCCAGGTCGACCATGTTCCCGGCCTCTTTGGCGGCCGAGGTCCCGGTGTTCATCGCCACACCCACGTCGGCTTGGGCGAGGGCGGGCGCGTCGTTGGTGCCGTCACCGGTCATGGCGACCAGCCGGCCGCCCTCCTGCTCCTTCTTGATCAGAGCAAGCTTGTCCTCCGGCTTGGCCTCGGCCAGGAAGTCATCGACCCCGGCCTCATCGGCGATCGCCTTGGCGGTCAACGGGTTGTCACCGGTGATCATCACCGTCCGGATCCCCATCCGCCGCATCTCATCGAACCGCTCCCGCATCCCCTCCTTCACCACGTCCTTGAGGTGGATGACGCCGAGGACGCGCACGTCGCCGTTCTGCTTCTCGCCGACCACCAGCGGCGTGCCGCCTGAGGCCGAGACGCCGTCGACGATCTGGCTCAGCGAGGCCGGGACGGTGCCGCCCTGCTCGCGTACCCAGTCGGCCACCGCGCCCGCCGCGCCCTTGCGCAGCCAGCGGTCCGGCTTGCCGTCGCCGAGCTCGTCGAGGTCGACGCCCGACATCCGGGTCTGCGCGGTGAACGGCACCCACGTGGCGTGCGTGAGCTCGCCCGGCGTGCGTTCGCGCAGGCCGTAGCGCTGCTTGGCGAACACCACGACCGACCGGCCCTCGGGGGTCTCGTCGGCGAGGCTGGACAGCTGCGCCGCGTCGGCCAGGTCCTGCTCGGAGACGCCGTCCACCGGGAGGAACTCGGCCGCCTGCCGGTTGCCCAGCGTGATCGTGCCGGTCTTGTCCAGCAGCAGGGTGTTGACGTCGCCCGCGGCCTCGACCGCGCGCCCGCTCATCGCCAGCACGTTCCGCTGAACGAGCCGGTCCATGCCCGCGATGCCGATCGCGCTCAGCAGCGCGCCGATCGTCGTCGGGATGAGGCAGACCAGCAGCGAGACCAGCACGATGCCGGTGACGCCGTGCGTGTCGAGCGACAGCGTGTTCGCCACGCCGGGGTTGTTGCCCTTGGAGTAGATCGCCAGCGGCTGCAGCGTCGCCACGGCCAGCAGGAAGATGATCGTGAGCGCGGCCAGCAGGATGTTGAGGGCGATCTCGTTCGGCGTCTTCTGCCGGCTGGAGCCCTCGACGAGCGCGATCATCCGGTCGATGAACGACTCGCCCGGCTTCTGCGTGATCTGCACGACGATCCGGTCCGACAGCACCTTGGTGCCGCCGGTGACGGCCGAACGGTCACCGCCCGACTCCCGGATGACCGGGGCCGACTCGCCGGTGATCGCCGACTCGTCCACGCTGGCGATGCCCTCGACGACGTCGCCGTCACCGGGGATGATCTGCCCGGCCTCGACGACCACGTGGTCGCCCTGCTTCAGCTCGGGCGCGCCGACCTCCTCCTCGTTCAGGCCGGTGGCGCCGGTCGCGCCGGGCCGCCAGCCGATGAGGCGGCGGGCCACCGCGTCGGTCTTGGCCTTGCGGAGCGAGTCCGCCTGGGCCTTGCCGCGCCCCTCGGCGACGGCCTCGGCCAGGTTGGCGAAGACGACCGTCAGCCAGAGCCAGACGGTGATCAGCCAGGCGAACACCGACGGGTGGATCGCGGCCAGGACCGTGGTCCAGACCGCGCCGATCTCGACGATCAGCATGACCGGGTTGCGCCACAGCGTGCGCGGGTCGAGCTTCTTGCAGGCGTCCGGCAGCGACTTCAGCAGCTGCTTCGGGTCGAGCAGGCCGCCCTGGATCTTGCCGCCGCCCTTGGAGGCGGGCGGCTGAGACGAGGGGCTCGGCGCCTCGACTGTCTGGGTGGTCATCAGTGGAGTCCTTCGGCCAACGGCCCGAGCGCGAGCGCCGGGAGGAAGGTGAGCGCGATGAGGATGAACGTCACGCCGACGACCAGGCCCACGAACTGGGGCTTGTGGGTCGGGAGCGTGCCGTCCGACTCGGGCGTGTGCCCCTGTCTGGCCAGCGAGCCGGCCAGCGCCAGCACGAAGATGATCGGCAGGAGCCGCCCGAACGCCATGCACAGGCCGAGCGCGGTGTCATAGAAGACGGTGTTGACGGTGATGCCGGCGAACGCCGACCCGTTGTTGTTGGAGGCCGAGGTGAACGCGTAGAGCACCTCGGACAACCCATGTGGACCGCTGTTCAGCGGCCCCGCCTTCCCCGCGTCGGTCGCCATCGCGACCGCGGTACCGACCAGCACCAGGATCGGCGTGATCAGGAAGTACATCGAGGCGAACTTCATCTCCCGGCTGCCGATCTTCTTGCCGAGGTACTCCGGCGTGCGGCCGACCATGAGGCCGGCGACGAAGACCGTGATGATCGCCAGGATCAGCATGCCGTACAGGCCAGAACCCGTACCGCCGGGCGCGACCTCGCCGAGCATCATGTTGATGAGCGGCACCATGCCGCCGAGGCTCGTATAGGAGTCGTGGAAGGAGTCCACGGCACCGGTCGAGGTCAGCGTCGTCGCGCCGGCGAACGTCGCCGAGTTGGACACCCCGAACCTGGCCTCGGTGCCCTCGGTGGCGGCACCGACCGCGGTCGGGACCGTTCCGTGGTGCATGAGCTGGAACGCGTTGACCGCCACCACGCTGATGATCGCGATGGTGGCCATCACCGAGAGGATCGCGTAGCCCTGGCGATTCTGGCCGACCATCCGGCCGAACGTGCGGCACAGCGCGAACGGGATGACCAGGATCAGGAAGATCTCGAACCAGTTGGTCCAGGTCTGCGGGTTCTCGAACGGGTGCGCGGAGTTGACGTTGTAGAAGCCGCCTCCGTTCGTGCCGAGCTCCTTGATGACCTCCTGGCTGGCGACCGGCCCGCCGGTGATGGCCTGGTGGCCGCCCGCGACAGTGTTGATCACATGGTCGGCCGGGTTCCAGAAGTTCTGGACCACGCCGCCCGCGACCAGGATGAGCGCGCCCACGAACGCGATGGGCAGCATGATGCGGATCGTTCCGCGCACCAGATCCACCCAGAAGTTGCCCAGGTCACCGGTCCGCTTGCGGGCGAACCCCCGTACCAGCGCCATCGCGACGCAGATGCCGACCACGGCCGACACGAAGTTCTGCACCGCCAGGCCGAGCATCTGGACCAGGTGGCCCATCGTCTGCTCGCCCAGGTAGGACTGCCAGTTGGTGTTGGACATGAAGCTGACCGCGGTGTTCCAGGCCTGGTCCGGCTTCACCGGCGTCATGCCGATGCTGAGCAGGAGCTTGTCCTGGACCCGCTGGAGCAGGTAGACGAACAGCACGCTGATGGCGGAGAACGCGAGCACGCTGCGCGCGTACACGCCCCAGGTCTGCTCGGTGTCGGGCTTGACGCCGATGAGCTTGTAGACGACCTTCTCTACGCGCGAGTGCTTGGTACCGCTGAAGACCCGGTACATGTAGTCGCCCAGTGGCCGGTACGCGATGGCCAGAGCGACGACGAGGGATCCGATGAAGATGATCCCCGCGACGGTCGTACTCATTTAGAAGCGCTCCGGGTACAAGAGGGCGGCGATGAGGAAGACGATCAGGCCGGCGGCCAGGATGAGGCCGACCAGGTTCTCGGCGGTCACAGCTTCTCCACGCCCTTCACCAGCAGGCCGAGCAGGACGAAGACCGCCACTGTCAGCAGGACGAAGGCCAGGTCAGACATCGTTGTTGGTTTCCTTTGTCGAATGACCGGGGACCGGAACGGCCCGGAAACGCGCCGCGGTTTCGCGCTGGCGCGGTACTGGACGGCGATAGGGACCGTCCGTAACCCCCGAGATGTGATGTACCCCTTCAAAGGGAGACATGGACTGAGCTGGGGAAATGTCCCCAATGTCCTCGCCGGACCGGCCGGACGACAGGACCTTGCCCGCGACGCCCGCAGCCAGGCCGAGCCCGACCAGCAGACCCGCCCGCGCCAGGTCGTCCAGACCGGGGACCGCCAGCTCGCCCGTCTTGGAGACGTCGAACCCGGTGGTCACCGCCCAGGCGACCGCCCCGAGCGCCCCGCCCGCCGCGACCGGAGCGCACAGCGCCCAGCCCACGACCGAGACGGCGACCGCGGCGAACGCGAACTGCCACGCCGCGTCCTTGAGTACGACCGCGAGCACGAAGGCACACAGAGCACCCCCGGCCAGCGGCCAGGCGGACTGTTCCCAGCGGTCCATGTCAGCCTCCTCAGTGGTCATCACATGAGCCCCGAATTCGGGGGCTCGCATGGAGTAAAGCGCCGCCGAATAGGCGTTTTGTGCACCCTTGACGGGTTCTTAGCGCCGCCCGAACGACGCTTAACACCGCCCTAACGGCGGGCTCAGCCGGCGTCGCGGCGGAGGAGGTCTTCCTCGGTCTCCCGGCGGATCATCAGCCGGGCCCGGCCCTCGCGTACGGCCAGCACGGGCGGCCTGGGGACCAGGTTGTAGTTGGAGGCCATCGAGTGGTGGTAGGCGCCCGTACAGGGGATGGCGAGCAGGTCGCCGGGCCGGATGTCGGCGGGGAACTGGGCGTCCTTCACCAGGACGTCACCGGCCTCGCAGTGGCGGCCCACGACGGTGGCCGTTCGGTCGCCGCCCAGGCTTTTGCGGCCGATGAGGCGGACCGAGTAGCGGGCGCCGTAGAGGCCGGGTCTGGGGTTGTCGCTCATGCCGCCGTTGACCGCGACCAGGAGGCCGCCTGAGGCGGCGTGCTTGACGCTCACCACGCGGTAGACGGTCACCCCGGCTCGCGCGGCGATGGCACGGCCTGGCTCGATCGTGATCTTCGGGACGGGCAGGCGGTTCTCGTCGCAGGCCTCGCGGAGCACGCGGTGCAGCCGGTCGGCGAGCGCCTGGGGATCGAGCTCGGGGTCGCCCTCCCGATAGGGGACGCCGAAGCCGCCGCCGAGGTCGAGCTGGGGCAGCGTGATGCCGTGCGCGTCCCGTACTGCGGCCAGCAGCCCGATCATGCGGCGGGCGGACAGGTCGAACGCGTCCAGGTCGGTGATCTGGGAGCCGATGTGGCAGTGCAGGCCGACCAGCTCCAGGCGGCGCTGCGCGATGACCCGCTGGATCGCCTCCGCGGCGGCGCCAGAGGCGAGCGAGAAGCCGAACTTCTGGTCATCAGTGCCGGTGCTGATCGCCTCGTGCGTGTGGCCGTCAACGCCCGGCGTCACCCGGACCATCAGGCGTGGGCGTGGGGTCGTTCCTCCGGCGGCCATCGCGGCCAGTCGTGTGATCTCGCTGAACGAGTCGACGACGATCCGCCCCACGCCGTATGAGAGGGCGGCGCGCAGGTCGTCGGGGGTCTTGGCGTTCCCGTGCATGAGGACCTTGCGCGCCGGGAAGCCGGCCGTTCGTGCGACGGCGAGTTCGCCTGCCGAGCACACGTCCAGGGACAGGCCCTCGGACGCGATCCATCCGGCCATGACCCGGCAGAGGAACGCCTTGCCCGCGTACGCGACGTCGGCCTCCGGGAACGCCCGCGTGAAGGCACGGCAGCGACGCCGTACGTCCTCCTCGTCCATCACGTGAAGCGGCGTGCCGAACCGCTCGGCCAGCTTCGCCAGTCCGATCCCGCCGACGGCCATGTCGCCGTCCTGGCGCGGGTACGCCGTGACCGGCCAGACCGACTCCTTGACCTGGGTGACCACCACGTCGAGCTCCTTGTTCATGCGGCGACCCGCCGCGACCGACTCACCAGCACCGGGTCCGTCTGGATCCGGGTCACCGCGAGCGGGCGGAGCATGGCGCGCAGGGCCGGTTCGGCCATCGCGATCCACCGCTGCCCGTCGCCCAGCGCCGCCCGCAGGCGCACCTCGCTGGTGAAGGCCAATCCGACCCGTTCCCCCGAGTCCGCCCGGGCGGTGCGCACCGACACCACACCGCCCGCGCACTCGCGCACCGGAACGATTAACCGCTCGTCCACCCGACCCGCCCTTCCGTGACGTTTCGTCCAGCTCTCATCACGCTAGGGCGGTTCCGCGAGGATGATCCTTTTCGCTACGCGATGCTTACGGCGAGGCCCCTGACCCTCACGAGCCCCTAACAAGGTCGGCGAAAATGGGGGGCATGGAACCGGTACCTGAGGACTGGGGGCGGGCGCTGGCCATCGCGGCGCACCCCGATGATCTGGAGTACGGCGGGTCGACCGCCGTCGCCAAGTGGACCTCGCAGGGCAAGGACGTCGTGGAGGTGCTCGCGACGCGCGGCGAGGCGGGGATCGACTCGATGGACCCCGACGACGTGGCGGCGATCAGGACCCGCGAGCAGATCGAGGCGGCGGCGCACGTCGGCGTGGACACGGTCGAATTCCTCGACCTGCCCGACGGCATGCTGGAGTACGGCCTGCCGCTCCGCCGCGAACTGGCCCGCGCGATCCGGCGGCACCGCCCCGAGGTGGTGCTGTCGGTCAACTTCCGCGAGACGTTCACCGGCGGGGAGGGCTTCAACATGGCCGACCACCGCGTGCTGGGCCTCGCGGTCGCCGACGCGGTGCGCGACGCCGCCAACCGGTGGGTGTTCCGCGACCTGGAGATGGAGCCGTGGCAGGGCGTGCGGTTCGCGCTGTTCGGCGGATCGCCGCAGGCCGCCCACTACGTCGACGTGACCGGGCACCTGGAGGCGGGCATCGCCTCGCTGCGGGCGCACAAGATCTACTTCGACAACCTCGGCGCCGACTTCGACCCGGAGGGATTCCTCCGCGGCCTCGCCGAACCGGCCGGTCAGGAGGCGGGCGTCCCGCAGGCGATCCCCTTCGAACTCATCGAGCTCTAGTGATTGGCGTTCGGCCGCTTGCCCTTGTTGGCCTTACCGCGCTTACGGGCACGACGCTTGCGGGTGCGCTTCGACATGGCTTGATTGACCACCCGTACGCGACGCCTGACAAGACCCAAATGTGACTTACATCACCAATCGCGTCAGGGCGGTGGCCGCGGCGGCGGCCACCATGACGACGATCATCGGCGCGCGCAACGTCACCGCGATCACCGCCGCGCCGATGCCGACGACCTTGGCGTCCACGTGGAAGTCCCCGTCACCGGCGAACGTCTCGTACGCCACCAGGGCCGACAGCAGCACCGCGGGCAGCAGTGCGATCACCGGAACGACCCGCGCCGGCAGCTCGCGGCGCCCGAGCGCGGCGGGCCCGGCGCCCTTGATGACGAACGTCCCGACCACCAGCAGCCCGATCGTGATCCAGACCGTCACGCCGACTCCTCCTCCCGCACGGCCTCGTCCGGCCCGGTCGTGCCCGGTCTGGTCGCGTCCGGCTCGGTCGTGCCCGGCCTGGTCGCGTCCGGCTCGGCCGCGTCCGATCCAGGCTTGGCCGGCCCGAGCGTGGCGGATCCGGGCTTCGTGCGTTCCGGCTCGGGGATCAGGCCGATCAGCGCCACCGCCGCGGCCGCGATCACCGGGACGCCGGGCGGCAGGAACGCGGCGCCGCCCAGGGCCACCGCGACGGCCAGAACGGCGGCCACGCGAGCCCTGGGGTTGCGCAGTTCGCTCCCCAGCAGCGCGATGTAGAACGCGGGGAAGATCGCGTCGATGCCGAACGCGTTCGGGTCGGGCAGGGCCTTCCCGGCGAAGACGCCGAGCGCCGTCCCGCCGACCCAGCCGCAGAACTGCACGGCGGTGGATCCGAACAGCAGGTTCCGGTCGTACTTCCCGTGCTCATCGCGGGCCAGGATCAGGCCCGCGTCCACGATCGCCGAGCCCTGCGTGGCCCGCCACAGCCGTCCGCCCCTGAACGAGGGCGCGAACGCGAATCCCATGGGCAGGAAACGGGCGTTCATCAGCAGCCCGGCCCCGCTGGCGGCGAACGCGCCGCCGCCTCCGGCCAGTACGCCCACCGCCGCGAACTGCGAGCCGCCGGCGAAGACCACGGCCGACATCACGATGGGCGCGACCACCCCCATCACCGGCGCGGCCAGCACTCCGAACGACAGCCCGAGGGCGAGCGTGGGGGCGAACAGCGGCACGGCCAGCCGGGCACCGGCGCGCAGCGTCGCGGGCATACAGCGAACCTCCCATAACCATCTATCCCAGATAGGTGGTTATCCTCGCATGCGGCCCGCGACGCACCAAATCGACCGGAGAAGGAAGATCAGCGGGAGGGATCGCGGCTGAACAGCTTCTTGGACCACAGGTAGCCGAGCACCAGGGTCCCCACGCACCAGCCGATCGCCTGGGCCGGGCTGTTGTGGAGCGGCGTGCCGAGCAGCAGGCCGCGCAGGGTCTCGATGAGCGGGGTGAACGGCTGGTACTCGGCGAACCAGCGCAGGGCCGTGGGCATCGAGTCGGTGGGCACGAACCCGCTGCCGAGGAACGGCAGCACCAGCAGGGGCATCGGCATGTTGCTCGCCGACTCCGGCCCGCCCGCCGCCAGGCCCATCCCGACCGCGAGCCAGGCGATCGCGTACGTGAAGAGGGCGAGGAGGCCGATGGCCGCCAGCCACTCCACGGCGTTCGCGTCCGGCCGGAAGCCGATCAGCAGGGCGACGCCGGTGACGACCGCCATGGCCAGCAGGGTCATGATCAGGCTGCCCAGCGCGTGCCCGGTGAGGATGGAGGAACGGGCGATCGCCATCGTGCGGAACCGGGCGACGACGCCCTCGGTCATGTCGGTCGCGACCGACACCGCCGTCGCCGTCGCGGCGCCGACCGCGGTCATCAGGATGATGCCGGGGGTGACGTAGTCGATGTAGGCGCCGCGGCCTCCGTGCCCGCCCAGGCCGCCCGGCACGCCGTGGCCGCCCAGCCCGTCGCCGAGCGTGCTGCCGAACACGTACACGAACAGCAGCAGGAAGATCACCGGCATGCCGACCATCGAGACCGACATGGACGGGTAGCGCAGCAGGTGCTTCAGGTTGCGGCGCAGCATGGTCATCGAGTCGCGCAGCGGCTGCGGGGTGGCGGCGGTCGCCCGGATCGGGACCACCGTGGCCGTCTGGGCCGTCTGGGCCGTCTGCGTCGTCATCGGAGGTCGCCCTTCGCGGTGTGCCCGGCGCCTGCCGGAACGGGGTCGGCGGCGGCGGTCGGCTGCCCGGTGAGGGCCAGGAACACGTCGTCGAGGTCGGGGGTGTGCACGCTCAGGTCGGTCACCTGGATCGACTCCTGTTCCAGCAGGCTGATCAGCACCTTCAGGGAGCTCAGCCCGGCGTCGCTCGGCACCTTCAGCGTGAGCGCCTCCGTGCCGGGCGCGGACTGGCTGATCACCTGGGTGGCCTCGTGCAGGTTCGCGGCGTCGGGGAAGCGCAGCAGTACGTGGGAGCCGGGGACGCGGCGCTTCAGCTCGGCGGCGGTGCCCTCGGCGATGATCTTTCCGCCGTCCAGCAGCGCGAGCTTGTCGGCGAGCTGGTCGGCCTCGTCCAGGTACTGGGTGGTGAGGAAGATCGTGACGCCGTCCGCCACCAGGTCGCGGACGATCTGCCACATGGTGCGGCGGCTGCGCGGGTCCAGGCCGGTGGTCGGCTCGTCAAGGAAGATCAGGCGCGGGCCGCCGACCAGGGTCATCGCCAGGTCCAGGCGCCGCTGCATGCCGCCCGAGTAGGTCCCGGCCACCTTCTTGCCGGCCTCGACCAGGTCGAACTGCTCCAGCAGGCGGTCGGCGACCGTACGGCCCTCGCGGCGGCTCAGGTGGTGCAGGTCGGCCATCATCAGCAGGTTCTCGCGGCCGGTCAGCAGCTTGTCGACCGCCGAGTACTGGCCGGTCACGCCGATCGACCCGCGCACCGCACCGGGGTCGCGGCTCACGTCGTGACCGGCGACGACGGCGGTGCCCTCGTCCGCGCCGATCAGCGTGGACAGGATCTGGACCGTGGTGGTCTTGCCCGCCCCGTTCGGACCCAGCAGGGAGAAGATCGTCCCCGCCGGGATCTCCAGGTCGATGCCGTCGAGCACGACGTGGTCGCCGTACGACTTGCGCAGCCCTCTCACGAGGATGGCCGGCGCTTCGGCGGTGTTCATGGGCCCTCCGAGGGAGTGCGATCGCGAGCACGCGATCGAGGGAGCGTGGTCGAGCGCGGTCGTTTCATTCGTGCCGCTCTGAACGCTACGAGGCACTCCGACGCCACGTCAACGCAAAATGACGTCAGATTGACGCCATAAATGACGTCTTCCCAGCTCACCGCACCGGCACAAACCTGGAAAGTGGTGCAACGACCTGCCGTTGAACGCAAAAGGGCGCCACCCCTGGTCGGGGTGACGCCCTTACGAAAGGCCTATGAGGTCAGCGGACCTCGGTGATCTCCGGGCCGCGCTCGAAGGGGTTGAAGGTCTCGACGGCCTCCTCGCCCTCCTCCTCGCCCGCCTCGGAGAACTCCTTCGGGATGGAGAGCGACAGCAGCTCGCGGGGCGGCATCGGCTCCTCGCCGCGCACGACCACGATGTTGCGGAAGACGTCCTCGAGGACCTGCCACTGCTCCTCGTCCTCGATCGCGGCGCCCTGCACCACGGCCTGGAGGAACCAGCGCGGGCCGTCCACCCCGATGAAGCGGATCAGCTGCGGCGCCCAGCCCTGCTCGATGAACTCGGCCGGGATCTGCTCCTTGACCTCGTCGGGCATCTCGGCGAGGACCTCGTCGGTCAGAGCCGCCGGGACCATCGCGATGAGCTCGGGGCCGAACGGGCCCTCGCCCTCCTGCGTCTGGCCCTGGGCCTCCTCCTCGATGTCCTTGGCGGTCTCCCGCCGGACGTCCTCCCAGATGCCGCTGCGCTTCGGTGCGGCGAACGCCTGCAACTGCATGGCGCTCTCCTCGTACTGCACCAACACCGCGACCGGGCGCCCGTCGAGCGGGTTGCCCTCCTCGTCGACCTCGGTGGCCTCGAAGTTGACCTGGAAGCCGAGGCCAGGCGCGACCGGCACCTGGAACGCGCCGAAGTCCAGGCGCTGCAGGTCCGGGTAGCTCTCCTCGGAGTCCCAGGGGCCGCCCTCGCCCGCTTCCGCCTTGCCAGGAGCCTCGTCCTCGGCCACGTCCTCGTCGACCGCGTCGACCTCGTCGGTCAGCTCGGACTCATTCGCGGGCTCCTCAGCCTGCTTGCGACGTCCAAAAGCCACGACTCACGCTCCTTCTTTACTGTGCTCATTATCCGCGAACCCGCCCGTCGAGCCGAATCCATTGGCCCCGCGGAGCGATCCGGGAAGCTCGGTGACCTCGTGGAACACGGCCTGTTCCACGCGCTGCACGACCATCTGCGCGATGCGGTCGCCGCGCCGGAGCCGCACGGTCGCGCGAGGGTCGGTGTTCAGCAGGGTCACCTTGATCTCACCCCGATAGCCGGCATCGACCGTACCGGGTGCATTGACAATGGTCACCCCAAACTTAGCGCCCAAACCAGAGCGCGGGTGAATGAAAGCGGCATAGCCGTCCGGCAGCGCGATCGCCATGCCCGTGGGCACCACCGCGCGTTCACCGGGCGGCAACTCCACGTCGGCCGCGGCGACCAGGTCCGCGCCCGCGTCGCCGGCGTGCGCGTACGACGGGACCGGCAGCTCCGGGTCGAGCCGCTTGATCAGCACATCCACCTTGCTCAACGGTTCCACCTCACGGTCAGGGGTCGCCACGCCTGCAGCGGCACGGCCGGGATCGGCGCGGGCCCGGACGCGGGGCGCCGCCCGCGCCGTGGGAGCGGCCAGACGACAATACCGAGAGCCCGATCACGGACCGTCACCAAAACGCCGCCGCGCACATGTCCGCTCGCCCGGCGACCGGCGCGATGACCCTCCCCCGCAGGGTACTTCAACCGCAGTGACCCCCGTCACGACCGCCCGGTCAGGACCCCGTCGTCACGACCGCTCGGACGGCCCGGGCCGAAAGGTCCATACCTCGGGATCTGAGCGAAGCCAAGATCCGGCGGGTGAGAACCTGCCTTACCTGGCCGGATGCGGAAGGTTCACCCCATGGAGGGCGCAGGTCGCGTAGCGTCACACCTGTCACTCGACGTTCCCACATTCACGGGGGGTCACGGTCTTGCGGCGACAGGTAACTCATCGGTCCCTCGACGGAATCCGGGTCCGGCTGTCCGGCCCGCACGATCTCTCCCGCCCCTCCACGTCGGTCGCCAAGATCGCTGCGGCCGGACGGCTGCACGAGATCTCCAGCGGCACCGTCGCGGACGCGCGCGCCTGGGCGAGCGACGTCGGCATGGAACGCTTCGACGAGGAGTTCCGCGTGCAGGGCGGGCGCCTGCGGGTCGGGCGGACGCGGACGCACGATCCCGACTCCGGCATCGCCGATCCGGTGCTGCTCGCGGTCTGGGAGGGGCGGCGGCACGCGGTCTTCACGCACCTCTACCACGCCCGCCCGGCCGACGCGGTCGCGTTCTTCGGCACGCTGCGGCTGACCGAGCACGACGACGGCGTGATCGCCGTGCCGCGCGGGCGGGCCGTACGGCCCGAGCCGGCCGAACTGGTCAAGGAGGTCCCCGGCCTCGGCCTGCTGGAGATCACCGCGCTGACCGGCCTGACCAAGCGGCGGCTGCCGTCCTGGCAGGGCGCCAAGGTCGCGGGCGGCGAGCTCTTCCAGGACACGATCGAGGGCCAGGGCCCCTACTTCCTGCTGGCCACCAAGGCGCTGCTGGTCACCGTGCTCCCCGAGGAGGAGCGGGTGCGCGAGGCGCTGAGCGGCCTGCAGGGGCTGGCGGTCGAGGCGGTCGCCCGGTGACCGGCCTGCTGGCCGGCATCGCGATGATCGCCGTTCCGCTGGTGCTGCTGGGCGCGCTGGCCGGGCACCTGCGGCGGCCCGGGGTGCTCCCGGCCGCGCTGCGGGCGCATCGGACCGTTCCCCGTTCGCTGGTCGTGCCGGTCGCGGTGGCGGCGGTCGCGGCGGAGGCGTTGCTCGGCCTCGTTGCGGCGGCCGGGGTCGTGCTGTGGCAGGCCGGGCTGGTGCGCGGCGCGCTCGCCGGGGCCGCGGTGCTGCTGGCGATCTACGCGCTGTACGGGGCGTACGTGCGGCCGCGCGGCGTTCCGTGCGGCTGCGCGGGAGATCTCAACGCGCCGATGACCGGCTGGGTCGCGGGGCGCGCGGCCGTTCTGGCGGCGCTCTCGGTGGCGGGCGCGGTCTGGGGGCTGCCGGACGACACCGATGCCCTCCCGCTGGCCGTCACCGTCATCGCGGGCGCGGTGTTCGCGGTGATCTTGTGGACGCTCCCCCAGGCCATGATCGAGACGAAGGTGGCGCGATGAGCTTCCAGACCAGTGCGCTGCTGCTGTCGTGGGTGGCGATCCTGCTGCTCGCGCTGGTGGTCGCCGGGCTCGTACGGCAGGTCCACGCGCTGAGCCGGGGCGTGCCGCAACGGACCACGCTCGGCCCGGCGCCGGGCACTCCCGCGCCGGCGTTCGACCGGCTCGGCGCGGGCCTGCTGCTGTTCCTGGACCTGGACTGCGGCGTCTGCACCGAGGTCCTCGGCTCGGCCGGCGAGCTGGGCCGCCCGTTCAAGGCGATCTTCGCCGAGGACGGCCCGACCGCGGTGCCGCCGGGCGTCTCGGTGCTGACGGGTGAACGGCACGGGCTGTTCGAGGCCTACGGCGTGCCCGCCACGCCGTTCGCGGTGATCGTGGACGGGGACGGCCGGGTGCGCACGGCCGAGCCGGTCGGGTCCCCCGAGGCCCTTCGGGAGCTGATGGAGTTGGAGGTCGCGCGATGATCGAGCTCGAGGACATTCCCCCGCTGAGCGGCCCCCGCCCGCCCGGCGCCGAACGAGTGCGCCGCCGCTTCAGCGGCCCCGCTCCGGACCCCGACTCCGCGCCGATCCGCCGGAACGTGCTGCGCGGCATGGTCGCGGCAGGGACCGGCCTCGGGCTGACCGCGATCGGTGTCTTCCCGCAGGCGCGGCAGGCCATCGCGGCCGGTTACAGCCTGCGCGGCTACTACGACATCTATCCGCGATGCCCCGCCTATGCCCACAACCACAACTGCTCCCCCGGCTGCGGGCCGAGCCTGGTGTGCCCTACGTGCTGCCGTACGAGCGGCAAGTACAAGGGCTTCCACAGGTCGGGCGTCTCCGACCCCCACAAGTACAAGCTGCGCCCCAACCAGTGCTACGGCGGCAAGTGGGACGGCTGGATCTGGGCGTACGCGCACAGCTGCGGCAACTGCCGTAAGGGTGTCACCTGGCGCTGCCACGACGGCTGGAAGAAGTCCAAGGGCGGAAGCTGGTACAAGACCATCTGCCGTAAGGCCATGGCGTGCAAGAACTGACCGCCGCGCGCAGGGCCCGGTCCTTGGCGACCGAACCCCTGCTGCCGGTGGCCGCGCTCGCCCTGCTGGCCGTCGCGGCGGCCGCGCTGAACGCGACGGTCATGTGCTGGGCGTCGGTAGGGGCGCTTGCGGGCTTCGCGCTGTCCGGCTCGGTTTGAACGCGTAACTCGGAGGCCGTCCTCTTCTCGCCAGGTTGGCGGGCCCCTGTACGGCAGGGCGAAGTCCTTGCCGTTTTCACCCTCGGGCTGCTGCTCGGGGGCACCCTCAGCGCCGCGGTGGTGTGGCTGCTGTCCGGCCTGTCCGAGCCCCTCCCCGCGTACACCAGGACCGCGCTGATCCTGACCATCGCCGCTGTCGGAGCGGCGCGCGAGGCGGGACTGTTCGACATCCCACTGCCGCAGAACGCGCGCCAGGTCCCACAGGAGGTGCTGCAGTTCCGCCTGCGCCGGGGATCGCTGCAGTTCGGCTTCGAGCTCGGTACCGGCGTCCGCACCTACGTGTCCGCGAGCACCCCGTACGTCCTGGCACTCGGCCTGCTGCTCAGCCACCAGGGCATCGCCGCCACCGCCGCCGTCGGCACGGCGTTCGGCGCGGGCCGCGCCCTCAGCGCCGCGCTCACCCTCTGGTCCCGCGACCCCGACCGCGACACCGCCATCGCCGTGCGCATGCCGTGGATCAAGAACATCACCGCGTTCACCGCGCTGGGCTCGCTCGCGATCCTGCTGCTCGCGTAGCCTGGTGATATGTCGTTGATGATGTTCGCCGCCCTGCTGCGGCTCATCGACGTCCTCCCGGGCGACATCGTGCTCACGCTCGCCACGCTGACCGTCGCGAGCCTGCTCTTCCTGGCCGCCCGAACGCTCACCCGCGGCGAGCACCGCGCCGCCCTCGCCAGGACGCGCACCACGCTGCGCGAACGCACCCTCCGCACGGCGTTCCTGCCCCAGTGCGACCCCGACGCGGCGGGCCGCCCCCGCCCCAGAGCCCCCGGCTCGACGATCGCCGCCTGAGCGGATCCACCCGCCTACGCGGCACGCACCGATCGTCCTTTCACTTTTCACTCCTAGCCGGAGGGCTCATCACTCATGTCCGTCTTCAGCACGCCCATAGCCATCGCGTACCACCTCGTCACCGGCCTGGCCGACGTCCTGCACCCGTTCGCGGGCGGCCTGGCGACCGTCGCGGCCATCGTCGTCTTCACCGCCATCGTCCGCCTCTGCCTGGTCCCGTTCGCGGTCTCCCAGGCCCGGGGTGAACGGTCTCGAGCCAAGCTCCTGCCTCAGATGCAGGCCATCCAGAAGAAGCACGCCAAGAACCCGCAGCGACTTCAGCGCGAGATGGCCGCGCTCTATGAAAAGGAGGGCACTCCGCTGGCGGGCTGCCTGCCCACCCTGCTGCAGATGCCGTTCTTCTTCGTGATGTACCGGCTCTTCATGTCCGCCACGATCGCGGGCCACCAGAACGCACTCCTGGCGCACACCCTCCTGGCCGCGCCTCTGGGCCAGAACTGGATCAGCACCCTGGGAATGGGCTTCTTCTCCCCCGCATCCGCGGTCTTCCTAGGCCTCTTCGCACTCCTGGCCCTGGTCGCCTACGTCTCGTCCCGCCGCATCAAGGCAGAGGGCCCGATCGGCAACATCACCAAGCTCCTCCCGTTCACCACCTTGGTCATGGCCGCGTTCGTCCCCCTGGCCGCCGCCGTCTACCTCCTCACGACGACCACCTGGACCGCGATCGAACGCGGAGTGTTGCAGCGCCGCATCGTCACCGCCTGATCGCTTGACACCGTCCTCAGAGCCTCTGTTCCATGGAAACCGAACGTCGTTCTGAGGACGGTGGCATGGCAACAACCCTTGAAGTGGACCTGTCGGACCTGGAGTTCTGGGGGCTCCCCCGGCGCCATCGAGAAGAGGCCTTCACCCATCTCCGGGCCCTGGACCACCCGGCCTTCTTCCCCGAGCTCAAGCTGCCGTTCATCAAGACCGGCGCGGGCTACTACGCCCTGGTCAAGCACGCCGACGTCGTCGAGGCCAGCCGTACGGCCGAGGTCTTCTCCAGCGAGCCGTGCTCCAACAGCATCGCCGACCTCCCCCGCTACATGGCCCGCTACTTCGGCTCCATGATCAACATGGACGACCCGCGCCACGCGCGCCTCCGCCGCATCGTCTCCCGCGCGTTCACGCCCCGCGTCCTCACCAAGCTGGAGGAGGACCTCCAGCGCACGGCGACGCGCATCGTCGACGACCTCATCGCCAAGGGCCCCTGCGACTTCGTCACCGAGGTGGCGGCCCGCCTCCCCGTGCAGGTCATCTGCGACATGATGGGCATCCCCGAGCACCTGCGCCCCATGGTCTATGACCGTACGAACATCATCCTGGGCCTGGGCGACCCCGAGTACACCGGCGGCCGGGAGTTCATCAACAGCGGCATCACGCGCACCGGCATGCTCTACGGCCTGACCATGGGCATGAAGGCCGGCTACGAGCTCAACCACCTGGCCATGAAGCTCGCCCGCAAACGCCGCCGCGATCCCGGCGACGACCTGGTCTCCGCCCTCGTCTCAGCCAACGTCGACGGCGAGACCCTCACCGACCAAGAAATCGGCAGCTTCTTCATCCTCCTCGTGGTCGCAGGCAACGAAACGACCCGCAACGCCATGTCCCACGGCCTGAAGCTCCTCACCGACAACCCCGCCCAGCGCGACCTCCTGCTCTCCGATTTCGAGGCGCACATCGCCCCCACCATCGAAGAGATCCTCCGCATGGCCACGCCCGTCATCCAGTTCCGCCGCACCCTGACGCGCGACCACACGATGAACGGCCACGACTACAAAAAGGGCGACAAGGTCCTGCTCTTCTACAACTCCGCCAACCGCGACGAAGAAGTCTTCAAGGACCCCGACACCTTCGACATCACCCGCTCCCCCAACCCCCACGTCGCTTTCGGCGGCCCCGGCCCCCACTTCTGCCTGGGCGCCAACCTCGCCCGCCGCGAGATCACCGTCATGTTCCGCGAGCTCTTCACCCGCGTCCCCTCCCTCCGCACCGACGGCCCGCCCGACCGCCTCTACTCCAACTTCATCAACGGCATCAAGCACCTCCCCTGCACCTTCTGAGAGAGACCGACGGCCCACTGAGGCCCTGAGCAGGCCAAATGCGGCATAACCTTGCCTGCCATGGGACTGTTTCGCAAGAAGAAGGACGACGAGGCCGTCGATCCCGAGGAGCGCTCGCCTCAGCCGGGGATCAAGTACAAGGACCTCATGGTCATGAACGAGCTCATGAAGCTCGGTGCGGACCTTTCCCAGCCCCGGCACGTGAACTACTTCTTGTACGCGCCAGATTCTCGGTCGGCTGAGGCGATGGCAGTGGAAGCCCGCGAACACGGCCTGCTCGCCAAGACCAGCGGGTCTGTCCCAGACCCTCCGGGCCAGTGACTCATCAAGTGCGAGACCACCGCCGCGCTGGATCCGGACACCTGCCCAGCAGCCACCCGCAAGGGTCGTTGTGCGCAAGTGCGTGCACATCACCAATGCGGAGGTTGCCGTGGCTCTAGAGTTCATCGGCAAGGACGACACCAGCAAGAACCAAGGGTCGCCAGCGGTTTTCGTCGATCGCGCGACGGGAGAACTCGTGTTTCAAGGCTGGACCGAGACCGACATGGCTGTCCTGGCCGAGATCTCGTCGTACAGCAGGACCGCGGCCAACGAATCATCGGTGCGGGTACCGGCGCGTATGAAACCAGCCATCTTGAAGGCTTTGGAGGCCCTTGATGGAGAGACCGCTGACTGAGGACGACTTCGAGACACTGTTGTCGAACGCCACCGAGTCAGCGATCCACCTGGAATTGCGAGACGCCTACATGGCCGACGATTCGTTCACAGCGTGGCTGAGAACAGGTGTGGTGGTGGACGATGACCCGGCCGACGCGTGGTGGCGTTCGGTGGTACGCGCAGCGGTCGCACGCGGTGTCGGCGTCAAACGTGCACGCGTCATCTCCGAGCCGGTCTCCGATTACGTCCGCTGGGAATGGGCGTGCACGGAACCGGTGAACGTAGCGGCAGGAGAAAAGGTGCGTTGGTTGCCTCGGCATCTGACCACAGGCCTGTGCGTACCACCATCCGATTTCTGGGTGTTCGACTCGCAGGTCGTGGTGTGGAATCACTTCAGCGGTGCGGGCGAGTGGTCAGGGCACGAAGTCGTCCGCGATCCGCACCTGGCCGAGAATTGCGCTACGGCGTTCGAGACGGTGTGGGACCGAGGTATTGACCATCGGGACTACAGGCCCTCCTGACGACCGCTCCCATGGCCAAGCATCCCTCGTCGTCCGTTCAGCAAGCGCGTGAGGACCTCGCTGCTCAACTCAGGGAGCTTCGTCTCGACGCCGGCCTCTCAGCACGTGAGGTGGCGGCACTCTGCGGGTGGCACGAATCCAAGTGCAGCCGAGTTCAGAGTGGCCATCAAGCTCTCACCGACGCCGACATCAGGGCTTGGTGTGCGGCCTGTGGCGCTGATGAACGTGTTGCGGCTGGCCTCATCAGCCAGAATCGCCAGCTGGGGTCCGCGTACGTCGAGTGGCAGCGGATGCAGCGCGGCGGGTTGAAGCGCCTTCAAGAAACCGTGATCCCGCTCTGGGAACTGACCTCAGCTTTCAGAATCTACGAGCCGGGGGTAATGCCCGGCTTCTTCCAAACCCAGGGTTATGCCGCCGCGCTGCTTGGTCGTATCGCTGCGTTCTTCGCTATCCCCAGTGATGGCGATGAGGCTGCAGCGGCACGGGTCGAGCGCCAGCGGTTGCTCTATTCGGGCCAACGTCGCTTCGCGGTCGTGATTGAGGAGGCCGTGCTCCGGACTCGCATCGGAGACGCGGAGGTGATGGCCGGTCAGCTGGGTCACCTTCTTGATGTGATGTCGTTGCCGTCGGTGTCCCTTGGGGTGATTCCGTTCACCGCTGATCGTCCGATGTGGCCAGTTGAGGGATTCTGGATTCTCGGTGACGACCAGGTGGTGCTGGAGACTGTATCCGCCAAGATCACCGTGCAGCAGGCCAGCGAGGTGGACCTGTATGCGCGGACCTTCGCAGAGCTGTCCTCAATGGCGATTCATGGCGCGGCGGCGCGTCAGTTGATCACTGCCGCGATCACGGCCCTCTGACCTCGCGTGCAAGCAGACGCAAGTTCCTAGCGCTGGGTTCGCAATTGAGGCGAGGCTCGACGCATGAGCGCGGACGTTGCCCGAGAACTGCACAACCGGCACCGAGAATGGCTAGTGGTCTGGTCGTCCTGGACGGAAGAGTTCCTTGCCTTCCCGTTGTGGCCTGGGCAAGCGGGCAGTCTGGTCACCGATCACGACGTTCGGGAGCTGGAGCGGCGAATGGGGCTGCTCGAGCGGGCCTGCCGTGACTGATCCGGAACGGTTGGCCCGGGCGCTCGTGGAGTTCGAACGTGCACTGGAGGACGCTGTCAGTCCGCTGCACTACGGAGTCAGCGTTCCGCGTTCCAAGTGGCTGCGGGATCGGGCCGCCTACTTAGGCAAAGGAACGTCCATGGCATTCGAGTTCAAAGTGAGCACCTTGGGCGTCGGTGAGGAGGGCGTGGAGGTGGCCACCAATCTCGCTGGCGCGGAGACGGGCGGGACGGTCGCGCTTCGGGACAGCAAGAGCGGGGTCGTCTCGGTCTTCACGTTGGTCGAGTGGCGAGCCTTCATCCAGGGTGTGAAGGCTGGCGAATTCGACGTTTGACCAAATGACGAACCCCGGCCGGGTGGTCGGCCGGGGTTTCGGGGGTGTCAGATGCCTAGGCGTTCGGCCAGGCGGGCTCGGTGGTGGCGGGGCGGGCCCAGGAGGAGTTCGGCGCTCTTGGCTCGCTTGTAGTAGAGGTGGGCGTCGTGCTCCCAGGTGAAGCCGATGCCGCCGTGCAGGAGCAGTGCGTCCTTGGCGACCTGGAAGTAGGCCTTGCCCAGGTAGGACTGGGCCAGGACGGCGGCCACGGGGAGTTCTTCTGGGCTTTCGTCGGCGGCCCAGGCGGCGTAGCGGACGATGGACTCGGCCTGTTCGAGGGTGCAGTGCATGTCGGCGAGCTTGTGCTTCACGCCCTGGAACGAGCCGACGAAGCGGCCGAACTGCACGCGGAGCTTGGCGTACTCGACGATGGTGTCCAGGCAGCGGCGCAGGCCGCCCAACTGCTCGGCCGCGAGGGCTACTGACGCGAGGTCGAGGGCTCGGGTGATGGCGTCGTTCGCGTCGGACGGGCCGATCTGGCGGGCAGGGGTTCCCTCGAAGGTGAGGGCGGCTTGCGGGCGGGTCAAGTCGAGGGTGGTGAGGGGCGTACGGGTGAGGCCCTGGGCGGAGGCTTCCACGGCGAAGAGGGAGATGGGGGCGTAGCCGTCTTTGACCTCGTCGGCGAGGGTGGCGGCGATCAGGATGAGGTCGGCGTCCGCGCCGTTGAGGACGCGGGGAGAGGAGCCGGTCAGCTCGTAGCCGCTGCCGGTCTTGCGGGCGCCAGGGGTCTCCTCGCCCGGGACCGGGATGGCGAACGTCGCCACCTTCTCGCCGCTCGCTATCCCGGGGAGCAGGTCCTTGATGGCGTCGGTGTCGCCCGACTCCAGGAGGACGTTGGCAGCCAGCACCGCGGAGGCCAGGTAGGGGGTGGGGACCAGGGACGCGCCCAGTTCCTCCATGACCACGGCGACCTCGGCGTGGCCCGCGCCCGCGCCGCTGTGCGACTCGGGAACGGCCAAAGCCGCCAGGTCCAGCTCGCGGGTCATGCGCGTCCAGACGTCCCGGTCGTAGGGGGACGTCGACTCGGCGATCTCGCGGACGCGGGACATGGGCGAGGTGTCGGCGAGGAAGGCGCGGACGGAGGCGCCGAGTTCCTTCTGCTCGTCGGTGAGGATCAGCTTCACTTGGACTCCTCGCGCGTCTGGGTGCCGACCTTGAGGTCGCGGAACGGGATCTCGCGGTCCACCTGGGGTTCGCGGGGCAGACCGAGGACGCGGTCGCCGATGATGTTGCGCATGATCTCGTTGGTGCCGCCACCGAGCGCCATTCCGGGGCCCCAGGAAAGGGCGCGGGCGATCTTGCCTTCGCCGGAGTAGGCGGTCGTCTCGGGGCCGAGGATCTCGCTGGCGATGTCGGCGCTGGACAGGGTGAGGTCGGCGAGGAGCAGCTTGGCGATCGAGCCTCGGGCGCCGGGGAAGATGCCGGCTTTGACTTCTTGGGTGAGTCTCGCGTTGAAGAGGTCGAAGGCTCTTTCCTGGAGGTAGAGGTCCACCAGCTGGTCGCGTACGGCGGGGTCGGTGAGGATGTCGCGGTCGCGCGCGGCCTTGCTGAGGGCCTCGAACGAGGCGGGGCGTTCGGTACGGGCGGCGCCCATACCGATCGAGACGCGCTCGTGCAGGAGGGTCGTGACGGCGGCGGACCAGCCCTCGTTCACGGTGCCGACGACCTGGTCGGGCGCGACGCGGACGTCGTCGAAGAAGATCTCGTTGAAGTGGGACTCGCCGGTCATGTCGCGGAGCGGGCGGACGGTGACGCCGGGGTCGTGCATGTCGATGATGAACATCGTGATGCCCTTGTGCTTCACCGCGTCGGGGTTGGTCCGCGCGATGAGCAGGCCGTAGTCGGCCTGGCGGGCGACCGAGGTCCACACCTTCTGGCCGTTCACCACCCACGCGTCGCCGTCCAGGACGGCGCGGGTCTGGAGGGAGGCCACGTCCGAACCCGCGCCGGGCTCGGAGAACATCTGGCACCAGATCTCCTCGCCGCGCAGCAGCGGCCTGACGTAGCGCCTCTTCTGCTCCTCGGTGCCGATCGAGATCAGGGTCGGGCCGCACATGCCCAGGCCGATGCCGAAGACGCCGACCGGGAGGACGACGTCGCGCGCGGCCTGCTGGAAGGCGCGTTCCTCGGCGGCCGACAGCCCCTGCCCGCCGTACTCCGACGGCCAGGTGATGCCCGAGTAGCCGGCGTCGTAGAGCCTGGCGAAGAACGCCCGGGCGGTGGCGAGGTCGGGTTCGCGGGGAAGGTCGACGGCGTTGTCGTCCAGCCAGGCCTTGGCTTGGCGGCCGTATTCATCCAGGTCCGTCACGGGGAGGCTCCTCGGAATTGTCAGCGTTTGCTTACGTTAACGCGGCGACCCGAGAAACGGAATGGCGTTCGGTTAGGTGGGGTTCGTGTCGGTTTTCCCGATCGGCTTGCCCGGCAGCGGGGTCCCCGGACGGGCCCGGAGGCCGTCCAGCATCAGGCCGACCAGACGGCCGGGGACCGATTCGGCCAGCTCGACGGGGATGTCGGCGGCCTGGTGGATGTGCACGCTGATCAGCATGCCGATGTCGCCCGGCCCGACGTCCTCGCGCATCACGCCGGACGACTGGGCGCCCGTCACCATCTGGTCCAGATAGTCGGCCATGCGCGCCCGCGCCTCGGTCACCCCGGGGTCGCGGCGGATCCTGGTGTGCAGGACGGGGTCGACGGTCGCGCTCAGCACGCCCATCCGCAGCGCGACGCACTCCCGTACGAAGCGGCTCAGCGCGCTCCAGGCGTCCGGCTCCTCGCTCCACGCGCGTTCGGCCACGTCCCCGACCAGACGCAGCGTGTGCTCGGAGACCCCGATGATCAGGTCCTCGCGTTCGGGGAACCGCCGGTAGAGCGTGCCGATGCCGACCCCGGCGCGCGCCGCGATGTCCTCCAGCGGGGGCATGGCGCCGCGTTCCACGATCAGCTGCCGCGCGGCCTCCAGGACGCGCTCCCGGTTGCGCCGGGCATCGGCCCGCAACTCCGCCACGAAGGCTCTCCCCTCGAGAGAACTGGAGGATTTTCCTCCACATAGGCTACAGTCCAGACAACCGGAGGAAATTCCTCCGCTTACCTCCCGACTTGGAGTGCGCCATGCGCATCGGACTGTTCCTCAACGAGCTGGGCGTCCCCTTCGAGACCGTCGTCGACCAGACCCGCGAGGCCGCCGAGCAGGGCTTCGCCGGGGTCTGGCAGGCGGGCCGCCCGGGCTGGGATCCCCTCACCACGCTGGCCGTCTCGGGTCGTACGGCACCCGGCGTCGAGCTGGGCACCGCGATCGTGCCCAACCTCCCCCGCCACCCGCTGGCCCTGGCGGCGCAGGCGCTGACCGTTCAGGCGGCGACCGGCAACCGCCTCACGCTCGGCCTCGGCGTGAGCCACCGGCACATCATCGAGGGCCAGTTCGGCATGCCGTTCGACCGCCCGGCGCTGCGGATGCGCGAGTACCTGACGGCCCTGCGCCCGCTGCTGAACGGCGAGGACGTGGCGTACGAGGGCGAGACGCTCAAGGCCGAGGGCGCCGTCATGGCGCCCGGTGCCGAGGCGCCCTCGGTGATGATCGCCGCGCTCGGCCCGGCGATGCTGAAGGTCGCGGGCGAGCTCACCGACGGAACGATCCTCACCTGGGCGGGCGCCGAGGTGATCGAGAACCACGTCGTTCCGGCCATCACCAAGGCCGCGGAGGCCGCCGGACGGCCGAGCCCGCGAGTGGCGCTCTCCACGTTCGTCAGCATCACGAACGAGCCGGACGAGCGCCGTGCCTGGGTCGCGGAGAACTTCGGCGTCGCGGGGAAGATGCCCGCCTACCGCGCCATGATGGACCGCGGCAACGCCGCAGGACCCGAGGACACCCTCATCCTGGGCGACGAGAAGACCGTCGAACGCGAGCTCGCGCGCGTCGCCGACGCGGGCGCCACCGACCTGATCGCGGTGACGATCCTCGGCCCGGAAGAGGAGCAGAAGCGCACGAACGAGTTCCTGGCCGACCTCGCACGCGCCTCCCGCCCGAAGCAGAACTAGTGCGATGGACGGGCCGCCGTGGGCGCGGTTACAGCGGCCCGCCCACCGGGATCAGGAAGCGGTCTCGCCCGTTCCATAGCCGCCGACCGCACGCGCGGCGGGCGAGACGGCCAGGTAGTCCAGGGCCACCTGCGTCGAGCACTCGTGCGAGGGATGGTAGTCGCGGCGCAGGTACGCCCGTGCCGCGCTGATCATGAAGCGGTTGCTCGGGAAGATCCCGCGCCGCACCGCCCGCCGGTAGTCGCGGATGCGCGGCCGTACGCCCTTCAGCGTCGGGTCCTTGGCGCACAGGTAGCCGGCGCCGAGGTAGACCATCAGCGGCATCGCCAGCACGCCCAGGAAGAACGCGATGAAGCGCCGCCAGTACGCGCCCGACACGTGCTGGTAGACGTCGAACGCGACCGACCGGTGCTCGACCTCCTCCGCGCCGTGCCAGCGCAGCAGGTCCATCATCGTCGGGTCGGCGCCCGCCTCGTCCAGCTCGGTGGCGTCCAGGATCCACTGCCCGAGCACCGCCGTGTAGTGCTCGATCCCGGCGATGATCCCGATGCGCAGGTTGAGCCACTGCCGCTTGGGGATCACCGGCAGCGGGCGCCGGTCGCCGAGCAGGTGCTGGAACATCCACTCGATGCGGTCCGTGAGCGGCCGCGGGTCCAGTCCCTGGGCGAGCATCTGCCGGTCGAGGACGCCCTGGTGGGAGTAGGCGTGCACGGCCTCCTGCCCCATGAAGCCCTTGACCTCCTTGCGCAGCTGCGGGTCGCCCTCCACCAGCGGGAGCGTCTGCTTGTAGACGTGCACGAACCACCGCTCGCCGGCGGGCAGCAGCAGGTGCAGAACGTTGATGAAGTGCGTGGCGACCGGCTCGTCCGGGATCCAGTGCAGCGGCGTGTCCGACCAGTCGAACTTCACCCGCCGCGGGGTGATGACCGGGTGCCGCTCGTCGATGTCGCTCACCTCTCGCCCGTCGCTCATCGCCCGCCCGTCGCTCATCGCCTGCCCCTTCGTTCCAGCACGGCCGGGTCCACGCGCGCCATCAGCCGCATCGCGCCCGGTGACAGCCGCGACAGCGCCCGGTTGAGCTTGGCCTCGGCGGCGACCGGCACCACCGCGGCGTTGCGCTCCACCGCGCGCACGATCTCCTTGGCGACCTTCTCCGGCGGGAAGTTGCGCAGCTCGTACCCGCGGGTCGCGGCCTTGCGAGCCCGCTCCTGCCCCTCGGCGTCGAGCGCCACGTACTCGGTCGTCTTCGAGATGCCCGTGTTGACGAAACCAGGACAGATCACACTGACGCCGATCTTGTGCGGCGCCAGCTCCGCGCGCAGGCATTCGCTCAACATCAGCACCGCCGCCTTGGTGGTGGCGTAGGCGGCCATCCCGCGGTTCGGGGTGAACGCGGCGGCGGACGCGAGGTTGACGATGTGCCCGCCGCTCCCCCGGTCGACCAGTTGCCGCCCGAAGATCCGGCAGCCGCGCGCGACGCCGTTCAGGTTGATCTGCAGGATGCGGTTCCACGCCTCGGGGCTGGTGTCCAGCAGGCCGCCCGCCATGCCGATCCCGGCGTTGTTGACCACGATGTCGGGCACGTCCGGCAGCCCGGCCGCCAGCTCCTCCATCGACTCGTCCGACGCCACGTCCACGCGCCGCGCGAACGCCTCCTGCGCGCCGACCGCCCGCGCGAGGTCCGCCGTACGCCGCGCCGCCGCCTCGTCGATGTCGGCGGCCACCACCCCGGCGCCGCGTTCGGCGAACGCCAGCACGGTCGCGCGCCCGATGCCGCTGCCGCCGCCCGTGACGACGACGATCCTGTCCCGGTACGACCTGCTCACGCGCCGCTCCCCGCCATGATCTCGCCGACGGCCGGCACCTGCGCGGCCCGCAGCTCCGCGCTCTCGGGCGCACCCTCGATGTGCCACACGAACTGGGCCACCCAGTCCGCGACCAGCGCGGGCTCCTTGCGCACCGAGCCCCAGTGCCCCACCGGGATCTCGCGCCGCCAGAACCGGTCCACGTACCGCCCGACGTCCTTGGACTGGTGCGGCGACACGAACGCGTCGCGGGTCGGCGCGATCGCCTGGACCGGCACGCCCGTACGGCACATGTCGCCCGGCCGCAGGAAGCGCAGCGCGTTCGCCCGGTAGAGCTTCATCCCGTACAGCGCGTCCTTGAGGAACGTCGGGCCGGGCCTGCGCTCGATGCCCTCCATCCGTTCGATGACGACCGGGAAGACCTTCGCGCCGCCGAGCCGCCACGTCAGCTGCGGAACGCCGGGGATCGCGCCGAACATCAGGTACCAGGACCGCGCGAACTGCCCGAACAGCTGCCCGACGTTGCGAGGCGTGGGCCGCCGGAGCCGGTCGCGCACCCACTGGCCGAAGTGCTCGATGCACGGCCCGGAGATCGAGGTGAACGAGGCGGCGCGCCCGCCGAGCCGGTCGCCGGTCACCGCGCCCCAGCTCTGCACCGAACCCCAGTCGTGCCCGACCAGGTGCACCGGCCGCCCCGGCGACACCGCGTCGATGACCGCGGCCAGGTCGTCGCCGAGGTTCTCCATGACGTAGGCCTTGGTGCGCCGCGGCCTGCTCGACTCCCCCGCGCCCCGCACGTCGTAGGTCACCACGTGGAAGTCGTCCGCGAGGATCTCCGCGACCGGCTCCCAGATGGCCTGGTTGTCGGGATAGCCGTGCACCAGCACGATCGTCGGCGCGCCCTCCGACCGCCCCCGCTCGTGCCCGTACTCGCGTACGGCCAGCTTGACGCCGTCGGCCTTCACCTTGCGCGTCCTGGGTGTGAGCGTCACGCCTCGCTCCCGTCGTTCGCCCCGACAATTGGACTGTCGATCTAATATGCTGAGCGAGTTGAACCAAAGTCAAGAGACGCCGACGCGCGATCGGCAGAGCTCCTGATGTGATCGGGGCGAACACCGGTACATCCGGGAGGTCTCGCGATAAAGTTGCGCAAAGGTTCAGCCTCGCGGTCCGGGCGAGCGTCGTGTGCAGTCCCGACGAGGCCAGGCGGACGGAGAAGTCGCAATGGATGCCGGTCGGCGCGAGTCATTCGCCGCGAACCTCGACGAGCTGTGCCGTTACCCGGTGGCGCGCCGTCGCCCCTTCACCAATACCGAGCTCGCCAGGGTCGTCTGCGGCCTCGGCGGTGACATCACCGACGGCTACATCTCGCACCTGCGCAACGGTCACCGCGACAACCCCACGTTGCAGACCGTCCAGGACCTGGCCGCCGCGCTCGGCGTCTGCCCCGCGGCGTTCGTCGGCGGGCGCCGCGAACGCCGGGGCGAGGAGGATCCGCGGCAGACCTTCTCCGCCAAGCTGCGCCATCTGATCGCGGCGATCTACCCGTCGAGCCGCGGCCCGTACACGCCGGAGGAGGTCGCGCAGTCGATCAGCGCGGACGGCCGGTACGGCTCGATCTCCTCCAGCCACCTGAGAGACCTGCTGAACCCGGCCGACGACGTGGTCCCGAACCCGCGCCTGAAACACCTGATGGGGCTGGCCGATCATTTCGGCCTGGCCGACGACGGCGGCCCGCAGGTCGCCTACTTCCTCGACGACCGGCTCGCCGCGAGCATCGACGCCGAGCTCACCGACCTGGTCGCCCTCCGGGACGCCGGGGTCGTCGAGTTCGCCGCGCGCGTTGCCGAGCACGCCTCCGGCTGGAGCCCCGAGCTGCGCAGCCAGGCCGTCCGGGCGATCACCCAGGCCATGGAGTCCGGGGAGACCAGCTGGGTCTTCCCGCTCAACCGCGAGAGCGGAGGTGCGGTGACATGAACGGGCTGAGCCGGCGAGCCCGCGAGACCCTGTGCGACGAGGTCGTCCAGCGGTTCGGCCTGCCGCCGTCCGCGACGCACCGCGAGGCGTGCCGCCGCACCGGCGAGGTGATGAGCGAGATCCTCGGCGCGCAGGTGGAGGTGCGGTTCGCCTCGCTGCGGAACGTCCCGTTCAGCGGCGCCACCGTGCGGCACGCCGACGGCACCTACGTCGTCTACTGCGCGAAGTCACGCTCCTGGTACCACCGGCTCGGGATCCTCCTGCACGAGCTGGCGCACGTTCTGCTGGACCATCCGCCCGTCGCGTCCGCCGACTCGTCCGCCGTACGGCTCTTCACGCCGCACCTGCCGGGCAAGATGGCGCGCATCATCGCGGGGCGAACCGTTCACGCGGAGGCCCAGGAACGCGAGGCCGAAGAGCTGGCCGACCGGCTCCTGGAGCGGCTGACCGAACGTCCCGAGGAGCGGGAGGACGCGGCGCTGCTCGACGCCACGCCGCGCGTGATGCGCATCGCCCAGGGACTGGCCCGCCATCCGGCCGGCGGCAAGGACCGCCCGCGCCGCTGACTCACACGGCAGGCTCTGTCCTGGTCTTGTGACGGTCGGCGTGGTCCTGCCGCGACGGTGGCTGAGGAACGTCGTCGACCTCAGCGTTCTTGAACGCGCGGGCGACCTGGCACCACCACGCGAGCTCGCCGTCGAGATCGTTGCCGTCCCGTTCCTCCAGACGTTCCTCCGGAGAACCGTCCGCCGGGACAAGGCCATCGTGCTCTGTGGAGGCATCCTCGCCGCTCTGCCACGCGCGCAGGGCGGCCTTCAGGCGTGCGGCCTCCAGCGCCACGGCCAGTTGCCCGTCCGTGAGGCCCGCCTTTTCGGCCCGCGCACGGACCGCGGTCTCGACGAACGGGTCGAAGCTCGGCGCGAGGGTCCAGCGCCAGTCGCTGAGCTCGATCAGCGCGCGGCGGATGCGGTGCTGCACGTCGAACCGCCGGCCCGACGCCACGAAGACGATGCCGGGGCTGACCTCGCGCAGGGCCCGGTGCAGCGGCCGCAGTGTCCGGAACCCGTTCCACAGGCGAAGCGTCCGGCGCAGCGCGGGCCAGCGCGGACCCCAGATGGGGATCAGCAGGGCCGGCGCCAGGACCACGCATCCCGCCACGGCCGCGATCACCGGGGCCACGGTCCCCATCGGCCTCAGCGCCTGGACGCCGAACCAGTCGGCGACCAGCGCGGCCAGCCTGGACAGCGAGTAGAGCACCAGCACCATGCCGGACCAGCCGTACAGCCAGAGCCCGCGGCGCAGGTGGGGGAAGCTCTCGTAGTCGTCGTGCCGGGCCCAGGCGAAGCACCAGCGCGACAGCACCAGCGACCCGGCCAGCGTCGAGACGTACAGAACGCAGTAGGAGGCGCCGACCGTCGGCTGCCGACCGTAGTGGTAGATGAAGTCGACGGGGCGTTCCTGGGGCACGTCCGACAGCGCGAAGAGCACGCTGATCGTCGCGATGACCAGGAGATAGATGACGATGACCTGCACGGTCTTGGGCCGCGCCACCCGCGCCGGATAGCGCCAGTGCAGGGCCAGCACGAGGAACGAGGCAGCGAGCGCCGCGAGGCAGCTCGCGGCGATCAGTTCCGCGACGTTGGACACGCCGATCGTCCGGTTCAGCCATCGGCAGCTCGCCGGGGACGCCGACCACATCGCACCGGCGAAGAAGAAGATGGTGCCGCACAGCGCCCACATCACCGCGCTGCTGCGCCTCAGGTAACGCGCCTTGTAGGCGAGAACGGCCACCAGCAGGATGCCGCAGAGGGGAAAGACGAAGTTGCGCATCGCCATGGCCCCTCTCACCGGTGCTCATGACAACGATTCACCATCTAAGGCTCATCTGCCACGGCAATGCACAAAGAAGCGGACCAAAGAGGCAGCCGAACACGGTGAACCGAACGCCGCGAACCGAACGCGGTGAGAACTGTGCGAGCCTCAGCTCGCCATCTGGTGGGGCTCGGCCAAAAGGAGCAGCGCGGTCCGCAGTTCCTCGGGCGTCGCGCTCACCAGGCGGGGGCGGTTCGGGCGCACGCCGTCGTCGTGGCCAGGGCGGCGGGGCTCGGCGGCCCAGCGGTCGTTCTCGCCGAGGTGGCGAACGCGCCAGACCTTCCAGCCCGGGAACTCGCGCTCCAGGTCGACCCGGAATCTCTCGGTGAGCGAATAGGCGATGCGCTCGGCCATGCAGCCGCGCCGCAGCCGCGCCCAGGTCTGTTCGATGACGACGATCGCCGGGTCGCGGACGCTGACCGCGCGCCAGCCGCCCTCGGGCAGTGCGCTCACCCGGAAATCAGGGATCCGGTCGTGGGTCTCCACGTCCTGTGCCCTCCCCTGGCCGACCACGCTTCGCATCGCGAGCTCTTCATGCTTGCGTGGAAGCCCGGACCGGACTCGCACCACCGCAGTAGAGCTCGTTCACGACACGAAGTTAGTCCCCAGTCGGGGCGCTCACAACTGAAATGGAAAAGGTGCCGGAAATCTCTCCGCGACAGTAGAACGCCGGGAGAACAGCGGGTGAACGTCTCCGGAACGACCTCAGGCCACGGTGGCGAGCGTGGCCCAGACGACCTTGCCGCCCGTGGCGAGGGGCGTCCATCCCCACTCGTCACTGAGCGCCTCGATCAGGTGCAGGCCACGGCCGCTCTCGGCGAAGTAGTCCGGCTCCCGCACGGTGGGGCCCTGTTCGCTGGAGTCGGTCACCGCGGCCAGCAGCCAGCGCGGATGCCGGATGAGCACGAGCTGCGGAGGTCGGCGTGCGGCGGAACCGGCCGACGGCGGCGACGCGTGCCGCAGCGCGTTGGTCACCAGTTCGCTCGCGATCAGCGCCGTGTCGTCGTGCAGCGCGAGCAGGTTCCACTGGGTCAGCGTCCGGTGCGTGAACTCGCGCGCCACTCCGCACGAGATCAGGTCGGGAGACAGGACGCGCCGGACTATCTCTGGCTCACCGTCGAGCTGCGCCGGCCACGCGGTGTGCGCGGCGACCGACGCGAGCGAGTCGAGTGGGCTGGGGAAGCGAGAACTGATCATTGCGAACCCTCGGGGGCGTGAGAGGGATGGGTTCGGTATACGGCCATAATCCCCTTTGTCACGTGCACCTGCAAGCACATCTGCAAGGTTAGATGCACGTGCACGGCGATTCCACGGCGTGCCCGGTGCGGGGACAAGTCTCTCACTTGCAGGTGCAGGCGCAAGCACATCCGCAAGAACGTTCCACTGCAAGCACAGATGCACGTGCAGGACTTAGGATGTCGGTCAACCAAAACGGGAGGTGAGGACCATTCGGTTCTTCAACGGCATGCCGGCGTCGCAGTTGCCCGGCATCAGCTGGCGCAAGAGCCGGCACAGCAACCCCGACGGGAGTTGCCTGGAAGTGGCCGAGCTCATTGATGGAAATATTGCTGTCCGTAATTCGCGTCATCCCGAGGGGCCGGCGCTGATCTACACCCCCGCCGAGATCGCGGCGTTCGTCCTGGGCGCGAAAGACGGGGAGTTCGACGACCTCATCGGCTAGCGATCCGCACTCACCAGGGAGTGATCTCTGACTCCCGCACCCTCGAACGACCCCCGTGTTCGACGCCAGATTGAGCCCCTGACCTCCTCGTTCAGAATTTTTCGCGATTTCCCCAGCGATTGCATGACCGGCGCATGCGGCCTGAACTGGGGATCAACGAGACTCCGCCGGTGAATGCGTCACAATTCGGCAGACGTCCCTGTCCATTTGGTTGCCAAAACGCCTTCGAACAAGCCCCTTGGTCGTACCCTGAGTCGGTACGGCATCAATGAGCGGGCAACGCTGGGGGCGGCGAATCCCGAGGGGGAGGGCGCGTGAGCACCGTGCGCAAGAGAGAGGAAGCTCCCGTGGAGCGCTTGGTCGAGGTCGGCGAGCTGCAGAGCCTGGAAGGTCTGCACCGCCGCGGTCCGACGGTGCTCCGCATCATTCTCGGTGCCCACCTGCGCCGGCTGCGCGAGGCACGCGGTGTCTCGCGCGAGCAGGCCGGGTCGGCGATCCGGGCGACCCACTCGAAGATCAGCCGCCTCGAGCTCGGCCGCACCGGCTTCAAGCAGCGCGACGTCGCCGACCTGCTCACCCTCTACCGGATCACCGACGAGGAGGAGCGCGAGACGCTGCTCGCGCTGGCGCGCGACGCCAACCGGCCCGGCTGGTGGCACCTGTACAGCGACGTCATGCCGACCTGGCTCGAGGCCTACGTGGGCCTCGAAGAGGCCGCCGCGGTCATCCGTAACTACGAGGTCCAGTTCGTGCACGGCCTCATGCAGACGATGGACTACGCGCGCTCGGTCATCCTGCTGCGCCACGCCGACTCCCCCACCGACGAGGTCGAGCGCCGGGTCGAGCTGCGGATGCGCCGCCAGCAGTTGCTGCTGCGCGAGGACGCACCCAAGCTGTGGGTCGTGCTGGACGAATCGGCCCTGCACCGCGCGCTCGGCGGCCGCCAGGTCATGCGCGGCCAGCTGCAGCACCTGCTGGACCTGACCGCGCTGCCCAACGTCACGATCCAGATCGTGCCGTTCGCCTCCGGTGGCCACGCCGCCGCCGGCGGCCCGTTCACCATCCTGCGCTTCCCCGACCTCGACCTGCCCGACGTGGTCTACCTGGAACAGCTGAACAGCGCGCTCTACCTCGACAAGCGTTCCGACGTCGAGGACTACATGGGGACCATGGAACGGCTGTGCGTGGAGGCCGAGCCCGCCGACACGACCCCCGACATCCTCAACGCCATCCTCAGGGAGACCTGACCACAGGGAGCAGGTCTCCCTGACAACGGTCAGCGGCCGGCGAAGAAGGCGCCGTCCTGGGCGTCCGGCCGGCCCAGCGGGCGGACCACGCCGAGACCGAGCATGGTCGCGGTGCCCGGGACGTTGGCGAACGCGTCGACGCTGACGTACGCGCCTGGAGCTCCGGGAGCGCCTGGGAACGGGACGGTGGTCCAGCGGCCGGAGCGGAAGTGCACCAGCCGGTCGACGCCGCCCTTCATCCACAGCCCGCCTCGCCCGTCGGCCGAGAGCGCCGAGAGGTCGAACTTGTTGTTCGGCCCCGCCTGCCTGCTCCACTTGGAGCCGTTCCAGTGCAGGACGACGGGATGTTGTACCTCGTCGTCCCCGACCATCCTGATGTAGGAGCCGACGGCCCACACGTTCCGCGGCGACAGGGCCGTCACGCTGGAGAGCGAGAAGACCGCGTCCTTGGGCATCGCGATCCGCGGAAGCGTGGTGGGCTTCCACGACGTGCCGTTCCAGTGCAGAGCGATGGCGCCCTTGCCGTTGGTCCTGATGCCGACCGCCCAGCCGTTCTTGGCCGAGGTGAAGTGCAGCGAGTACAGCCGGCTGACACCCGGGACGGTGACGCTGCGCCACGTGCGGCCGTTCCATTGCCGCAGCTGCCCGCGGCCGGTGTAGTCGTCGACCGACAGCCACACGTTCGACGGCGACACCACCTCCGCGTCCCAGAGGTAGACGTCCTTGCGCTGGACGACCGACGCCGTCCACGCCTTGCCGTTCCAGTGGAAGGCCTTGAAGGCGGGCTTGCCGGAGGAGTCGTTGTCGCCGCCGAACGCCCACACGTTCTTGTCGGAGGTGGCGTCCAGGTCGGTGAACGACTTGTCGACGTGGGCGGGGAGCTTGACCCGGTGCCACGCGCTGCCGTTCCAGCGGAACAGGAGCGGCGTGCGTCCCGGCCAGATGAGACCGCCCGCCCACGCGCTCTTCTTCCCGGTGACCGCCAGCGCGCCGAGTGAGTCGTCGTGGCCCGGGACGCCCGTGCGTCCGGTCAGCTTCCATTTCTGCGGTCCGGGCTTGGGCGCCACAGGTGCGGCAGGTGCGGCAGGTGAGCCGGGTGCGACGACCGCCGCCTCCGCCAGGCCGCTCATCGAAGTGCCTGCCGACAGCACCAGCACCGTCAGCGCCGCTGTCCCGCGTCGTCTCATTGGGCTTCTTTCGTCCGAGTGAACTGTTCACATGCTGGACGGCCCACCGAAACCACCCGTTGTCCCGAGCCCGGGCCGAACCTGGCCAACCGAAAAGGGGCCCCGGCGGGAACTTTATCGATCATCGAGGAGTCCGACCTTCCATTTCGGCCACGGTCGGCGACTTCGCCGCAGGGACGGCGGCAGTCCGGGCTAGTCTGGCCTGGTGTCAGGTGAACGGCCTAAGCAGAGCGGGTTCGACCCGAGCATCCCGAATGTCGCCCGGATGTACGACTACTACCTTGGCGGCAAGGACCATTTTGAGGCCGACCGAATACGGGCCGACGAGGCGATCGCGGCCGACCCGACGCTGGTGACGCTGATCCGGGAGAACCGCGCCTTCCTCGGGCGCGCCGTACGGTACCTGGCCGCGCAGGGCATCGATCAGTTCCTCGACGTCGGCACCGGTCTTCCGACCCAGCAGAGCGTGCACCAGATCGCGCACGGGATGAACCCGGACGCTCGCGTGGTCTACGTCGACTATGACGGCCAGGTGGTGGCGCACGGGCGTGCCCTGCTCGCCGACGCGCCGGGCACCAAGATGATCCAGGGTGACCTGCGGCGCCCCCGGGAGATCCTCGACCACCCCGAGGTTCGCCGTCTTCTGGACTTCGACAAGCCGGTGGCGGTGCTGACGGTGGCGACGCTGCACTTCGTCCCCGACGAGGACGACCCGCAGGCCATCATGGCCGAGTTCCGCGACGCTCTCGCTCCCGGGAGCCACCTCGTCCTGACGCACGCCTCCGCCGACGGCGTCCCCGACGTGGTCGCCAAGGTGGTGGAGGTCTACAAGAAGACGTCCGCGCCCGGCACCCCGCGTACCAGCGAACAGGTGACGAACCTGTTCGGCGACTTCGAACTGCTCGAGCCCGGATTGGTCTGGGCCCCGCTGTGGCGCCCGGACCACCCGGTCGGCATGGAGGAGGCCAAGCGGGTCTGGTTCTACGCCGGCGTGGGCCGCAAGGCCTGAAATTAGACGCTATGTTGAATAGGGTCACCGGTTGAATCGAAGTCAATAGGGGGCACCTTGGCCACCGTGACCGGACCCGAGAAGGCCCTCACGGCGTCGGCCCCGGCGTCGACCGGGCGCGGCGAGGCGCGGCGCACGGCGATCCTGGAGGTCGCCGCCAGGCTCTTCGCCGACCGGCCCTACGACGTGCTGTCGATCGACGAGATCACCCGTGAGGCGGGCGTCGCCAAGGGGCTGATCTACTACTACTTCGGCAGCAAGCGCGGCCTGTTCATGGCGGTGATCGACCAGGCCGCGAGCGCGCTCAACGACCTCGCCGAGAAGGGCGAGCGGTCCGCCGACCTGTCCCCCACCGAACGGCTGATCCGCACGCTGGACGCCTACCTGTGGTGGGCCGAGACGCACAGTTCGGCGTTCCAGACCGTCACCAGCGGCGGCCTCGGCGTGGACGCCGAGGCGGTCGACCGCTACCGGCGGGTCCGGCGCCGGCTGCTCGGCGCGATGTCGTACGGGCTGGTCGGCTCGCGCGACCCGCGGCCGACCCTGCGCGTCGCGCTGGACGGCTGGCTGTCGTTCGTCGAGGGCGCGACGGTGTCGTGGCTGGAGACCCGCGACCTCACCCGCGAGGAAGTGCGCGACCTGGCCGTACGGGTGCTCGGCGGCACGCTGCAGGCGGTCGGAGCCGCAGACCCCGACTCCGACCGGCCCGCCTAGTACTCATTCAGTCGGCGCGAGCGTGACCTCGACGGTGAGGTCGGCGTTCGCCTCCTCCAGCGCGAGGTCGGCGATCCGGCCCGCGGCGGTCAGGTCGTTCCGCGCGATCCGGCCGACCTCGGCGCCGCGGACGAGCGCCCGCGACACGTCGGCGCGCATCGACGCCTTCGCCTCCGACTTGGCCTTGCGGACCTGGCGCAGCGCCTCGGCGGTCGCGGCGAGCACGGCCGGGTCGCCGCCGGTCGGCAGCTCATCGGTGTCCGGCCAGGACGCGCGGTGGACCGAGCCCTCGCGCCACCACGACCAGACCTCCTCGGTGACGTACGGCAGGCTCGGCGCGAACAGCCGCAGCATCACCGACAGCGCGGCCCGCAGCGCCGCACGCGCCGACTGGGCGGCCGCTCCCTCGCCGTACGCGCGGGTCTTGACCAGTTCCAGGTAGTCGTCGCAGAACTCCCAGAAGAAGCGCTCGGTGCGCTCCAGCGCCCGCGTGTAGTCGTAGCCCTCGAACGCCTTGGTCGCGTCGCCCACGACACCGGCGAGCGCGGCCAGCATCGCCAGGTCCAGCGGCTCGGTGATCTCGGCGCCGGCGTCCACCTCGCCGAACCCCAGAACGAACTTGGAGGCGTTAAGGATCTTGATGGCGAGGCGGCGGCCGACCTTGATCTGGCCGGTGTCGAACGCGGTGTCGGTGCCCGGCCGCCCGTTGACCGCCCAGTAGCGGACCGCGTCGGACCCGAACTCCTGCAGGAGCGCCATCGGCGTGACGACGTTGCCCTTGGACTTGGACATCTTCTTGCGGTCGGGGTCCAGGATCCAGCCCGACAGCGCGACGTCGGTCCACGGCAGCGAGTGGTGCTCCAGATGCGCGCGGACGACGGTCGAGAACAGCCAGGTGCGGATGATGTCGTGCGCCTGGGGCCGCAGGTCGTAGGGGAAGACGCGGCCGAACAGGTCCGGGTCGTGCTCCCAGCCGCCCGCGATCTGCGGCGTCAGCGACGACGTCGCCCAGGTGTCCATCACGTCAGGGTCGGCGACGAAGCCGCCCGCCTTGCCGCGCTGGTCCTCGGTGAAGCCGGGCGGGACGTCCGAGGACGGGTCGACCGGCAGCGACGCCTCGGCCGGGACGATCGGCTCGTCGTAGAGCGGCTCGCCCTCGCCGTCCAGCCGGTACCAGACCGGGATCGGGACGCCGAAGAAGCGCTGCCGCGAGATGAGCCAGTCACCCGCCAGTCCCTCGACCCAGTTCTCGTACCGCGCCTGCATGTAGCCGGGGTGCCAGGACAGCTGGCGGCCGCGCTCCAGCAGTTCGTCGCGCAGGCCCGCGTCGCGCCCGCCGTTGCGGATGTACCACTGGCGGGTCGTGACGATCTCGAGCGGCTTGTTGCCCTTCTCGTAGAACTTGACCGGACGCGAGATCTTGCGCGGCTCGCCGTCCAGGTCGCCGGACTCGCGCAGCAGCTCGGCGACGCGCTCCTTGGCGGAGAAGACCGTCTTGCCGGCGAGCTCGTCGTACGGCGAGGCCGGGACGCCGGCGGGCGGGTCGGCGACCAGCCGCCCGTCCCAGTCGATGATCGCGCGCGTCGGCAGGTTCAGCTCGCGCCACCAGGTGACGTCGGTGATGTCGCCGAACGTGCAGATCATCGCGATGCCCGACCCCTTGTCGGGCTCGGCGAGGCGGTGCGCGACGACCGGGACCTCGACGCCGAACAGCGGCGTGCGGACGGTCGTGCCGAACAGCTCCCGGTAGCGCTCGTCGTCGGGGTGCGCGACCAGCGCGACGCACGCGGGCAGCAGCTCGGGACGCGTCGTCTCGATGTAGACCGGCCGGTCCTCGCCGTGAAAGCGGATGCGGTAGAACGCGCCGGAGTGCTCGCGGTCCTCCAGCTCGGCCTGCGCGACCGCCGTGCGGAACGTGACGTCCCACAGCGTCGGCGCCTCGGAGTGGTAGGCCTCGCCGCGCGCCAGGTTGCGCAGGAACTCGCGCTGCGACGCGGTCCGCGACTCGTCCCCGATGGTCGTGTAGAGGTGGTTCCAGTCGACCGACAGGCCGACGCGGCGCCACATCTCCTCGAACGCCTTCTCGTCGACCGCGGTGAGCCGCTCGCACAGCTCGATGAAGTTGCGGCGGCTGACCGGCAGCTGGCGCTTGGCGTCCGGCTTCTCCGGCGGCTCGAAGCCCGGGTCGTACGGCAGCGACGGATCGCAGCGGACGCCGAAGTAGTTCTGGACGCGGCGCTCGGTCGGCAGCCCGTTGTCGTCCCAGCCCATCGGGTAGAAGACCTCGCGGCCGCGCATCCGCTGGAAGCGCGCGACGGCGTCGGTGTGGGTGTAGGAGAAGACGTGGCCGACGTGCAGCGACCCGCTGACCGTGGGCGGCGGGGTGTCGATCGAGTAGACGTCGGCGCGCGGGCGGGTCCGGTCGAAGCGGTAGGTCCCGGCGTCCTCCCAGGCGCGTACCCACTTCTCCTCCAAGCCGTCCAGTGAGGGCTTGGCGGGGACGTTCGGCGTACGCGGCTGTTCTGTCATGCGTCAATGGTATTGACATCGCCACCGTCCGCAGGCCAATTAATCACCGCCCGGGGCACCCCGGCCGCATTCACCGGCGAGTCCCGGGTACGCCGTTCCGGTAGCGTCGTGGTCAGCCTGGATTACTGGAGGAACAGACGATGGCGGACAAGGGCGACTTCGGCTGGCGCATCATGGCGGGCGCCGCGGCCTTCGCCGGTGGCTTCATCGCCAAGAAGGCGATCACCGTGGCCTGGAAGAAGAGCACCGGCAAGGAGCCGCCGACCCACCCCGAGTCACCCGAGGTCGCGCTCACCGAGGCGATCGGCTGGGCCGTGATCATGGGCGTCGGCATGGAGCTCACCCGGCTCCTGGTGACGCGGGCGGCGGCCAAGCAGTGGGCCAAGGGCACCGGCGAACTCCCCGCGCAGCTCAAGGCCGACGTCTGACGGAGGATCTTGACGGCCTCCTATTAGATGGGGGGTCCAGTGCTTGCTGCGGCAAGCACCTGCGTATCGTGGTCGATTCCTGGCGATGCGAAGGGATCGACCACGATGCTGCCGTTCAAGCTCCCGTACGAGGACGAGCTGAAGGCCGAGCGCTTCCGGATGATCGAGACCCTTGACGGTCTCTCTGACGACGACTTCGACGCCGGCGTCACCCTGTGCAGCGAGTGGGCCCCGCGCGACGTCCTCGGGCACGTGATCGGTCTCGACTACTTCTGGAAGTCGTACCTGCCGTACGGCACCCGCATCAACGCGGCCAACCAGGCGCAGGCCGACCGGGCCCGCGCGGTGTCCCGCGAGCGCCTGATGGAGTGGGCCCGCCACTGGGCCGCCAACCCCAGCACCACCAGCCGCCTCAGCGCCGGCATCCTGCTCGGCGACCTCGGCGTTCACCACCAGGACGTGATCCGCGGCCTCGGGCTGGAGCGCGAGATCCCCGACACCGTCGCCACCGCGATCTTCCGCGAGGGGCTTCAGCTGAGCATGTGGATGAACCGGCGGACGATCCGGCACCGCCTGGTCCCCACCGACGGTCACCGGCCGATCGCCTTCCCCGGCGCCAAGGCCGAGGCCCGGGGTACCCGCGAGGCCTTGGGACTGTGGCTCACGGGCAGGGATTCTGTAACTTCCGAGCTCATCTTTTCCTGAAGATCGGTTCAGGTCCTCACGATGGGGTCAGCTTTCGAGCGGCGGGCGTTCCCCGGGCAGCGGGAACGGGGTGACGTCCAGGTCTCCCTCCCCGTCCACGGCCCCGCCCGACGTGCCGCGCAGGTCCTTGCGGATCTCGGAGGCGAGCTTGCGCGTGGCGGTGCGGTTCAGGGCCGCACCCGCGGCCGCTCCGGTGAGGAACGGCCCCATCGTGCTCAGGCTGCGCCCCATCGTGCGCAGCAGGCGCTTGCGCAGAGCGACCTTGGCCGCCGAGCCGAGCGCGTTGGTGAGGGACCCCGATTCCAGCGGGTTGATCCCCCGGCGCCGGGCCCAGGCGGTGAGGAACGCGGCGCCGCGCACGGTGCCCGAGCCCTCGACCCGGACCCCGTACACCTCGTGCAGCTCGGCGATCATCTTGACCTCGATCGCCGCGACCACGAGGGTCTCGGCGGCGAGCTGGGCGGGCGCGGACAGCAGCAGCGGCGGGGCGGCGAACTCGACCGCCGCCAGCGCCCCGCCGGCCGCACCCACGGCCGTGGTGCCATGACCGGCCACCCGCACCACGCTCTCGGCCAGCTCCTCGCCGGTCAGTCCGTGGTGATGGGCGCTCAGCGTCTCCAGGTCGCGGATCGGGATGTGCGGCGCCGCCGCCATCATCAGCTCCGCGAGCCAGCGGCCGCGCGCGTAACCCGAGGCGCCCGCCCGGCGTGCGCTCTGGCCGATCAGTCGGGCCAGACGCCGGAGCAGGCGGCCACGGGTCTCGCGGTCCATGTCGTCGTCGCCCGCGGAGAGCCGACCGATCAGCGTGCCGATCTCCTCGGCTGACGCGTCGGCTCCCTCACCGGCGACCCGTTGGTCGTCGCCCTCTCGTTCCAGGTCTCCCGTCACCGCGCCCCCTTGTCAGGCGGCGCACTCGCGGCAGATCGGCTGGCCGTTCTTCTCCTTGGCCAGCTGGCTGCGGTGGTGCACCAGGAAGCACCGGCTGCAGGTGAACTCGTCGGCCTGACGAGGGACCACCCGGAAGGTGAGCTCCTCGTTGGACAGGTCGGCGCCCGGAAGCTCGGCGACCTCGCCGGCGTCCAGGTCCTCGTCGATGATGCTCGCGGCCTTGTCGGCCCGCCGAGCCTGGAGCTCCTGGAGGCTGTCCTCGTTGAGGTCGTCGTCTGTCTTACGTGGGCTGTCGTAGTCGGTCGCCATCTTCTATCTCCATCCCCCTCAGTCCTTTATGCGCCCCGTCGCGCGGATCTAACGCTCGGGAGACCGTTCTTGTGCCCGATCCGGGCGGGAAATTCTGTCACGGGCAGTGGCCTGTGACACACAAGGCGCGACTGATCCCATCGGTGACACCCATCACCCCAGACCAACCCCCCGATATGTGTCATATGTCACAATCCCGATCGGGTATCCCGGACTGAATCAGGGCCGAGACGCCCCACCGGGGCATCCCGCGGCGGCGGGGATCATATCGGTCCGGGCGGCCTTGCGCTCGCCGACCGGCCCACCGACCCAGGAGGGCGTCCTACCCGGGTCCGCCGGAGGCGAACCAGACGCTTCGGTGAAACGTCAGAACTAACGCGATATCGTGCCCGCCTGAAGGTTGGGGCGGGCCCCTGCCAGGGGGCGGCCGGCATGCAGTGCCGGAGGAACGTCCCGCGGGGGCCGGCGACCACCACCATGCGGGTCTTCACTGTGGGTCACTGGAGGGTCAGATGCCGGATGCCGCTCCCCTGGAGCCAGGCGATCCCCGAGCGCTGGGTCAGTACGAGGTCGTCGGGCGTCTCGGCGCGGGCGGGCAGGGCGCGGTCTTCCTCGGCAAGTCCGCCGGCGGCGAGTACGTCGCCGTCAAGCTGCTGCACGCCCAGATGGCCACCGACCCCTCCGCGCGCGCCCGTTTCTCCCGCGAGGTCGCGGCGGCCCAGAAGGTCGAGCCGTTCTGCACCGCGCGGGTGATCGAGGCCGACGTCCAGGGCGACCAGCCCTACGTGGTCAGCGAGTTCATCGACGGCCCGTCCCTGCACGACGTGGTCGCTCACGACGGCCCGCGCGGCGCGGCCGAGCTGGAGCGGCTGGCGATCGGCACCGTGACCGCCCTCGCGGCGATCCACGAGGCCGGCATCGTGCACCGCGACTTCAAGCCCAACAACGTCATGCTGGCCTCCGACGGCCCGCGGGTGGTCGACTTCGGCATCGCCCGTACGGTCAACTCCCAGGAGAGCGCGGTCACCGCGACCGGCATGGTCGTCGGCACCCCCGGCTACCTGGCCCCCGAGCAGCTGACCGGCGCCCCGCTCACCCCGGCGGTCGACATCTTCGCCTGGGGCGCGACCATGGTGTTCGCTGCGACCGGGCAGTCGCCGTTCGAGGCCGACACCCTCCCGGTGATCATCAACCGGATCCTCAATGAGGAGCCGGACCTGTCGGCCCTCCCGGCGGGCCCGCTGCGCGACCTGGTCGGGCGCTGCCTGTCCAAGGACGCGGGCCTGCGGCCCCCGGCTCCGCAGCTGCTGTTCAACCTGCTCGGCCACGTGGGCGCCGCGCCGTCCAACCCCTCGGCGGGCCAGGAGGCCCTGCTCAACCAGGGCACCCGGATCGCCGCCCAGATGCCCGCGCCGCCGCAGGTCCCCCCGGTGCGGCAGCACACGCCCCCGCCGCAGCCGATCACGCCTCCCCCGATGCCGATGGGCGGCGGCCCGCACACCCCGCCGCCGCAGCCGATCACCCCGCCGCCCATGCCGATGTACCAGGGCGGCATGCAGCAGCCTCCGCCGCCGCCGCAGATGGTGGCGGGCGGCGGCTACCCGCCACCGCGCCCGCCGCAGTACGGCCCGCCGCCCCGCCAGGGCGGCAGCAACACCGGCGCCGTCGTCGGCATCGGCTGCGCCGTGCTGGCGGTCATCGCGATCATCGTCGTGATCGTCGTGATCGCGGTGAACGCGGGCGACGACAACCCGACGCCGCGGCGCTTCACCTACTCGCCGACCTACACCTACAGCCCGCCGTCCGGCCTGCCGTCGTCGGGCACGATCGGCGACGGCCTCACCGGCATCTACAAGGGCTACGGCAACCAGCCGAACGCCGGCACCGGGCGCACCAGCTTCAAGGCCAACTTCTACTTCTACGGAACGCGCGGCAGCGCGATCTACACCTACACCGACACGCCCGCCTGCTTCACCTCGCTCAGCCTGCTGAACAAGGACGGCGACAAGCTGATCTGGCGCGAGACCTCGACCTCCAGCGATCCGTCGCGGTGCGCCAGCGGGTACATCACCTTCACCCCGACCGCGAGCGGCGCGACGGCGCGCTGGGAGTGGCGCCCGACCCAGTCCACGGCCTCGGCGACGGCGTTCGGCACCGTGGTCAAGAACTGACCGGAGACCCCGACACGAACTGACCGGAGACCCCGAAAGGACTCCATGGCGGTCCTCCCCCTGCGTCCCGGCGACCCCGACCGGCTGAGCGGCTACACGCTCATCGGACGGCTCGGCGTGGGCGGACAGGGAACGGTGTTCCTCGGCGAGGACGACGACGGCGGCCGCCGGGTGGCGATCAAGCTGATGCACGCCGCGTTCACCGACGACCCGCGGGCGCGGTCGCGGTTCGCCGCCGAGCTGGCGGCGGCCCGGCGGGTGGCGCCGTTCTGCACGGCGCCGATCCTGGACTCCGACGTGGACGGCGACGCGCCCTACATCGTCAGCGAGTTCGTGCCGGGCCGGCCGCTGTCGACCGTGCTCAGGGAGGACGGGCCGCGTTCGGGGGCGGCGCTGGACCGGATCGCGGTCGGCACGATCACCGCGCTGGCCGCCATCCACCAGGCCGGGGTCGTGCACCGCGACTTCAAGCCGCACAACGTGATGCTGGCCGCCGACGGCCCGCGCGTGATCGACTTCGGGATCGCGCGGGCGCTGGACGCGACGACGGTGTCCGGGCACGCGGTCGGCACGCCGTCCTACATGGCGCCCGAGCAGATCTCGGGCGACGAGGTCGGGCCGCCCGCCGACGTGTTCGCCTGGGCGAGCACGATGGTCTTCGCGGCCACCGGGCGGCCACCGTTCGGCAACGACACGATCCCGGCCGTCATGCACCGGATCCTGCACATCGAGCCCGACCTCGGCGGGCTGGAGGGGCGGCTGCGCGAGACCGTGGAGCAGTGCCTGGCCAAGGATCCGGCGGGCCGGCCCACGTCCCACCAGGCGCTGATCCGGCTGCTGGACCAGTCGGGGCCGGTGCCCGCGCCGGCGGTCGCCCTCAACCGGGGCGCCGTCGCGGCCGCCGAGAACGCACCGGCGAGCCCGGCCAAGCCCGAGGAGTCCGACGGCGGGCTCACCGAGCCGCGCGACACCACCCACCCCGTCGCACGCCGCAAGCGGATCCCCCGGCCGGTCTGGGCGGGCGGCGCCGCGCTGGTCGCGCTCGCCGTGGCGGCGGGCGCCGCCGCCTGGGTGCTGTGGTCCGGCGACGGCGGCGGCCAGGACGGCCCCAAGAAGCCCGCGGCCGTGATCGGGCGGACCGGCGGCGAGCTGACCATGGCCCTTCCCGTGGCCGGGACCGACTTCCGGTTCGATCCGGCCGAGGCCCGTTCCGGCAGCGAGCGGACCGTCGCCGAGCAGCTCTCCACCGGGCCCGCCGAGCTCGGCACCGACGGGCGGGTGCGGCCCGCCCTGGCCACGGCGATCAAGCCCTCGGCCGGCTGCTCGGCCTGGGAGCTCACGCTGCGCCGGGACACGGCGTTCAGCGACGGCACGAAGGTCGACGCCGCCGCGTTCGTCCGTGGCTGGAACGCCGCCGCCCGGGTCGGGAACGGGCCCGCCGCCACGGCGATGCGCGACATCAAGGGCTACGCCGAGGTCGCGGGCGGCGACCGTACGACCATGTCCGGGGTGCGCGCCGCCGGTCCGGGCACGGTCGAAGTCGCGCTGAGCTCCCCGGACTGCGAGTTCGACAAGCGCCTGGGCGACCCGGTCTTCGCACCGGTCCCGAAGAAGGACGCCGACCGCGTCGGCACCGGTCCCTTCAAGATCGAGTCGTATGACAAGGGGAAGCGGCTCGTGCTGGCCCGCAACGATCGCTGGGCCCTCGGCCAGGCGCGCCTCGACCGCGTGATCATCGACCTGGACTCGTCCACGACCGCCGACACGATCTCGGCGTTCCAGGCGGGCAAGTACGGCTTCTCCCCGGTCGGGTCGGGCGAGGAGGCGCTCGCCCGCTCCCGGCTCCCCGAGGGCGACCGCCTGCTCAACCGCCCGATCGGCGCCGCCACGTACCTCATCCCGATCACCGCGCGCGGGCCGCTGCGCACCCGCGAGGCGCGCCTGGCCGTCTCGTACGCGCTTGACCGGGCCGAGCTGACCGACAAGGCCTACAACGGCCTGAGGGCCCCCGCGCCGGGTCTGGTCCCGTCGGCCCTCCCCGGGTGGGGGACGCAGGCTTCCGGTGGCTCAGCGGCCGCCTGCGCCTCATGCGTGCGGCAGAACGTGGCCGAGGCGCGGCGTCTGGCCAAGGCGGGCGGGCTGGCCCCCGGCACCACGCTGAGGCTGATCGTTCAGGGCGAGATGAACGCGGCGCACTGGGCCCCGCTCGTGCAGCGGCAGCTCGACCGGGTGCTCGGCCTGAAGGTCGTCATCGAGAGCGAGGAGTCCATGGCCGAGTGGAAGGCGGCCATGATGGCGCCGGACGCCTCGGGGCTCGGCTCGTCCGGTTACGGCGCGCCCTATCCGACGGCGTACGCGTTCCTGCACCCCACGCTCGGCGGGGACCAGATCCCCTCGGCGGACGGCGGCGGCGAGGGTTTCAACCTGTCCCAGTGGAGCAACGCCAGGTTCGACGCGACGCTGGCCCGCGTCCCGCGCGCCACCGACGAGCAGACCCGCCTCGGTCTCGCCCGCCAGGCGGAGAAGATCGCCCTGGACGACATGGCGCTGATCCCGCTCTGGAACACCCGCAAGACGGCCCTGGCCGACCGGTCGTTCGTCGGACTCGACCTGGACTTCGAAGGCGTCCCCACGCTGGCGGGCGCGGCCCTGCGCTGAGACTCAACCCGCTTTCGCGCACCAGTCAGGCCGACCTCACACGCAAGTAATATCGGGCGACATGTCCGTCCTCCCCCTCCGGTCAGGTGATCCCGAGCGCCTCGGCGCGTACGGGCTCGTCGCCCGGCTCGGCACCGGCGGGCAGGGAACGGTCTTCCTGGGCGAGACCACCGACGGCGTCCAGGTCGCGATCAAGCAGCTGCACGCCCAGTTCAACGACGACCCGCGCGCCCGCGCCCGGTTCGCCGCCGAGCTGGCCGCCGCCCAGCGCGTCGCGCCGTTCTGCACGGCCTCGATCCTGGACTCCGACGTGGAGGGCGACGCGCCCTACATCGTCAGCGAGTACGTGCCCGGGCTGCCGCTGTCGACGGTCGTCAAGGAGGAGGGCCCGCGCACGGGGCCCGGGCTGGACCGGATCGCCGTCGGCACGATCACCGCGCTCGCCGCGATCCATCAGGCGGGCATCGTGCACCGCGACTTCAAGCCCGCCAACGTCCTGCTCGGCCCGGACGGCCCGCGGGTGATCGACTTCGGGGTGGCGCGGGCGCTGGACGCGACCACGGTGTCCGGCCCGGCGGTCGGCACGCCGTCCTACATGGCGCCCGAGCAGATCTCCGGCGACGAGGTGGGCGCGCCCGCCGACGTCTTCGCCTGGGCCAGCACGATGATCTACGCGGCGACCGGGCGTCCGCCGTACGGCAAGGACAGCATTCCGGCGGTCATGCACCGCATCCTCTACCTGGATCCCGATCTCGGCGGCGTGCAGGGCTCGTTCAGCGACCTGCTGGAGCGCTGCCTGGCCAAGGAGCCGGGCGAGCGGCCGGCCTCGCAAGAGATCCTGATGGCCCTGCTGGACCAGTCGGGCCAGGTCAGAGGACCGAACGCGCCCGCCACGGCCGGGGCGATGCTCAACCGGGGCGCCCTCGCGGCGAGCACCGAGCACGCCGACCCGGCGCCCGACGGCGTCACGTCGGCCGAGCACGAGGACCGGACGAGGTCGATCCCGCCGCGGCGGCGCAGGTGGGTCCTGCTGGCCGGCTCGGCGGCGGCGGTCCTGGCCGTCTCGGCGGGCGGGATGGCGCTCGCCATGAGCTCGCAGGACGACACCAGGCGGCCCCCGGCCAAGATCGGCGGGACGCTGATGATGATGGTGCCGTCGGAGGGCGGCCCGCCGGAGATCGACCCGGCGCGGGTCGAGGGGGTGGCGGGCAAGTCGATCGTCCGGGCGCTGTTCACCGGGCTGGTCGAGGCCGGGCCGGACGGCCGCGTTCAGCGGCGGCTCGCGACCGCGATCACGCCGAGCGACGGCTGCCGGGCCTGGGACATCGCCGTACGGCCTGGCACCACGTTCAGCGACGGGTCGCCGGTGGACGCGGCGGCGTTCGTACGCGGCTGGAACCGTGCGGCCAAGGACCGCAAGGGCCCCGCCGCCGAGGTCATGGGCGGGATCAAGGGGTTCGGCGCGGCCCGGTCCGGGCGGGCGGCGGCGATGCGGGGCGCACGCGCCTCGGGGTCCTCGATCCGGGTCGAGCTGGACTCGCCGGACTGCGAGTTCGACCAGCACCTGGCCGACACCGTGTTCCTGCCCGTGCCGCGGACCGCCGGTCCGCTGTGGGGCCGGCACCCGGTCGGGAACGGCCCGTTCAAGATCGCGTCGTACGAGCGGGGCGAACGGATCACGCTCGACCGCAACGACCGGTGGGCGCTCGGCCGGGCCCGGCTGGACCGCGTGGTGGTCACCACCGCCGGGGAGACCTCCGCCGACGGGATCTCGGCGTTCCAGAACGGCCGGCTCGGCTTCACCCCCGTCGCGCCCGGCGACGAGGCGCTCGCCCGGTCCCGGCTCGGTGCCGGTGATCGTCTCCTGGAGCGCCCGGCCGCCGCCTCCGCCTACCTGGTGCCGATCACCGCGCGCGGCCCGCTGCGGACGCGTGAGGCGCGCCTGGCGGTGTCCTACGCGCTCGACCGCGCCGAGCTGACCGACAAGGCGTTCAACGGGCTGCGGAGCACGGCGACCTCGCTGATCCCCGCCGCGCTGCCGGGGTTCGGCAGCGGCGGCGCCTGCGCCTCGTGCCTGCGTCAGGACCCCGCCGAGGCCAGACGGCTCGCGGCCCAGGCAGGACTGAAGCCCGGGACCAGACTGAAGCTGCTCATCACACGGACCGACGTCGCCACCGCGTGGGCTCCCCTCGCCCAGCGGCAGCTGAAGCGCGTGCTCGGGCTCAAGCTCGACATCCGGATCAAGCCGTCCACGGCGGCGCTGACCCGGACGATGGCGGCGCCGGGCGCGTCCGGCCTGGCCGCCTACGGCCATTCGGCGGGCCACCCGTCCGCGTACGCGTTCCTGCACCCGATCCTTGGCGGCGGGCAGAGCGAGAACTACTCCGCGTGGCGGAACGCCGACTTCGACGCGGCGCTGGCCCGGGTGCCGGGCGCGGCCACCGAGGCCGAACGGGTCGGGCTGGCCCGCGCGGCGGAGAAGATCGCCCTGGACGACATGGCGCTGATCCCGCTGTGGGACACCCGCCGGACCGGGCTGGTGTCCAAGCGGTTCACCGGCCTGGACCTGGGCTTCGACGGCGCCCCGACCCTGGCCACGGCCTCCCTGCGCTAGGGCCCGCCTGCGCTAGGGCCCGTGGAGCGTCAGCCGAGCGGGAGGCGGACGGTGACGATCAGCCCGCCGCCGGTCCGGGGCGTGGCGTAGACCGTGCCGCGGTGCGCCCGCACGACCGAGCGGACGATCGACAGCCCGAGGCCCGCGCCCTTGGCCGACTCGACCCGGTCGGAGTTCAGCCGGCGGAACGGCTCGAACAGCCGGTCCACCTCGTAGGCGGGCACGACCGGCCCGGTGTTCTCCACCTGGACCGTCGCGTAGCCGTCCAGGACCCCGGTGCGGACCCAGACCTCGCCGCCGTCCTCGTTGTGCTTGATCGAGTTGTCGACCAGGTTGCCGACCAGGTGCTCCAGCAGCACCGGGTCGCCGAGCGCGATCCCCGAGGTCAGCTCGCGGTGCACGGTGACCTCGTTGTCGTGGTCGCGCCGCTCGGCGTGCTCCAGCACGGTCGCGGCCACGTCGGCGAGGTCGACGGCCGTACGGGTGGTCAGCTCGCGCTCGCTGCGGGCCAGCAGCAGCAGTCCCTCGATCAGCCGTTCGTGGCGCGCGTTGGTGGCCAGCAGCGTCTTGCCGACGGCCTTCAGGTCCGGCGAGGCCTCGGGGTCGCCGAGCGCGACCTCCAGCAGCGTCCGGTTGATCGCCAGCGGGGTGCGCAGCTCGTGGGAGGCGTTGGCGACGAAGCGGCGCTGGGAGTCGAAGGCCTGGCTGAGCCGCTCCAGCATCGCGTCGAAGGTGTCGGCCAGCTCCTTGATCTCGTCGTCCGGGCCCTCCAGCGCGACCCGCTCGTGCAGCGCGCTCTCCGACAGCCGGCGGGCCGTCGCGGTCACCCGCTGCAGCGGGCTGAGCGCCCGGTCGGCGACGAAGTAACCGAGGACCAGGGCGATGATCCCGACCCCGGCGAGCGCCAGCAGCGACCGCCCGACCAGCTGCCGCATCGTCGCCTCGACGAAGCTGTGCTGGACCTCGGCCATCTGGTCGTCGGTCAGGCCGGGAACGAACAGGTGGATGTTGCCCAGAATGTTGGCGACCAGGATCGACATCACCAGGAGCAGCAGGCCGCCCGCCAGGAAGAACAGCAGCCCGTACAGCACGGTGAGGCGCAGCCGCACGCTCACCCGGCCGGGCAGCGCGCGCAGGTCCGAGGCGATCGACGAGCCGCTGCGCTTGGGCCCCTTGCGGCCGCCTCCGTTCGGCGGGCCGACCATCAGCGGCCCGGTCTCCTCGAACCCGCCGGTGTCGGGCGCCGCCGGCACCGGCTGCGTCGACTGCGCCTGAGCCGACTGCGCCTGCGCGTCACCGGCACGCGCCTTCGCCTCACCCGCGCGCACCTGCGGGTCGTTCGCGCGCGTTTGCGGGCCGGCGCTCTCGGCCGGGTTCGGGGCGCTCACAGGCGGTACCCCACACCCGGCACGGTCTCGATCACCGCCGGGTCACCGAGCTTCTTGCGCAGCGTCATCATCGTGACGCGGACCACGTTGGTGAACGGGTCGATGTGCTCGTCCCAGGCCTTCTCCAGCAGCTGCTCGGAGCTGACCACGGCACCGTCCGCGCCGAGCAGCACCTCCAGGACGGCGAACTCCTTGCGGGTCAGCTCGATCGGCTGCCCGTCCCGCAGCACCTCGCGGCGGGCCGGGTCGAGCGTGATCCCGGCGCGTTCCAGCACGGGCGGCAGCGGCGCGGCGGCGCGCCGGCCGAGCGCGCGCACCCGGGCGATCAGCTCGGCGAACGCGAACGGCTTGGCCAGGTAGTCGTCGGCGCCGATGGACAGGCCCTCGACCTTGTCGTCCAGCTCACCGGCGGCGGTCAGCATGATGATCCGCGCGGGGTAGCGCTGCGCGACCAGCTGCTTGCAGACGTCGTCGCCGTGCACCTTGGGCAGGTCCCGGTCGAGCACGATCACGTCGTAGTCGTTGACGCCCGCCCGCTCCAGGGCCCCCGCCCCGTCGTAGGCCACGTCCACGGCCAGCGCCTCGCGGCGCAGGCCGGTGGCGATCGCGTCGGCGAGCACCCGCTCGTCCTCGACGACTAGAACACGCACTCCGTCCCCCTATGAATCGGCCCCGAAGACCCACTGTCAGGTATCGCACGAGGCCCGTAAGACCCCCGTAAGCCCCTGATCAGGATGGCCCTGATCAGCGGTCTCATCGACGCCCTGCGTACACCTCGAATTACCGCTTTGGAACAGGTTTACCTTCAGCGTAGGCGTGGGTACAGACGGCTCGATCCGGGAGGAGGCCCATGGGCGAACTGTCACGCACGATCAGGGAGCGTCTCGATAGCGCGTACGAGTCGCTTCGCCACGCCCACGCCGACGGCGACACCTACCTGGCTGACATCCGCCAGGAGGAGATCAAAGAACTACGCCGGATCGCGGCGAACCACGACATAGGCGTCGAACCACCCCGCTGCGATTAGTCAGGACGCCTGAGAAAGCACCATCGTCGGGGAGACCCGGGGCCCACCGCCCCGGGTCTCTCCGTCGTTTCAGCCGTCTTCGTCGTTCAGTCGCGGGCGGGGTCCAGCGGCTTGAGCAGGTCGTGCAAGGCCTCGAAGGTGCCCGGGCCTGCGGCGATGGTGATCTCCGGGCCGGGGGCGGCGCCGCTCAGGCCCTCGACGCGGCCGCCCGCCTCCTGCACGATGAGCGCCCCGGCGGCGATGTCCCACGCCTGCACGCCGCGCTCGTAGTAGGCGTCGATACGGCCGGCGGCCAGCGAGCACAGGTCAACGCAGCACGAGCCGCCCCGCCGGAGGTCCCGGACGTTGGGCAGCACGCCGGTGAGGACCTTCGCCTGGTGGGCGCGGCGTTCCGGCGCGTAGCCGAAGCCGGTGCCCACGAGGGCCTGCCCCAGCGGGACGTCCGCGTTCACCCGCAACTGCCGCGCGCCCGTGGCCGTGTGCAGGAACGCCCCGCCGCCCCGTACGGCCGTGTAGGTCTCGCCGCGCCGCGGCATGTCCACGACCCCCGCGACCGCGACGCCGTCCACCTCGGCGGCGATGCTCACGGCCCAGTCGGGCAGGTCGTAGAGGTAGTTGACGGTGCCGTCGATCGGGTCGATCACCCAGCGGACCGGGCTGCCGTCGCTGCCGGCGCGGGTGCCGCCCTCCTCCCCCAGGAAGGCGTCGCCGGGCCGGACCGTACTGATCCGGTCGATGATCAGCTTCTCGGCGGCGCGGTCCATCTGGGTGACCACGTCGGTCGGGCTGGACTTGGTCTGGACGACGTCGGGCCCGTCCGCCGGGCGGTCGTCGACCAGCATCCGGCCCGCCTCGCGCGCGGTCGCCAGCGCGAGTTCGAGCAGTTCGTCGGCCTGGACGGTCATTGGTTCCCCCTCGTACAGCAGCCTGCCGGGCAGCGGTCGGGTCGCGGTCCGAGCGCGCCCAGCGCCGGCCGCTCGCCACCGCCGTCGCCGGTCTCCTCCGCGTCCTCGCGTTCGAGCAGCAGTTCACGGACCATCGACACGAACCGCGGATGGTGGCCGGGCGTCGCAGCGCGCTCGAACGCCAGCCCGAGCTCGGCGGCCCGGTTCGAGGCCTCGACGTCCAGGTCGTACTTGACCTCCATGTGGTCGGAGACGAAGCCGATCGGCACGTTCACCACCGCCCGCACGCCCTGGCCGGGCAGCGTGTCCAGGTGGTCGACGATGTCGGGCTCCAGCCACGGCTGGCTCGGCGGGCCGCTGCGGCTCTGGTAGACCAGCGCCCACCGGTGGCCGGGCGCGGCGCGCTCGGCGACCAGCGCGGAGACGTCGTTCAGCTCGGCGTTGTAGCGCTCCTGACCGGGCTGCGACAGCGGCACGCTGTGCGCGCTGAACGCCAGGTGCGCCTCGTCGCGCAGCTCGGCGGGCAGCCGGTCCAGCGCCGCGCGGGCGGCCTCGACGAACGGCTCCACGAACCCCGGGTGGTTGTAGTAGATCCGCAGCTTGTCGATCTCCGGGGCGCCCGGCACCTCGGCGCGGGCGCGATCGATGTCGTCCAGGTACTGGCGGCAGCAGGAGTAGCAGCTGTAGGCGGAGGTGACGAACGCGGCGGCGCGGCGGATCCCGTCGTCCTTCATCCGCCGGACGGTGTCGGCCAGGTAGGGATCCCAGTTGCGGTTGCCCCAGTAGACCGGCAGGTCCACCCCGCCGGCCTTGAAGTCGGCCTCGATCGCGGCCTTGAGGTCGCGGCACTGCTGGTTGATCGGGCTCACGCCGCCGAAGAGGTGGTAGTGCTCCCCGACCTGCTCGAGCCGCTCACGCGGGATGCCGCGGCCACGGGTGACGTTCTCCAGGAACGGGATCACGTCATCGGGCCCCTCGGGCCCGCCGAAGGACAGCAGGAGCAGCGCGTCGTACGACGTCATGACTCCATCCAACCAGCCGCGGCGCCATGGTCTGGATCACCCCCGGCGGCGGGTCGGACGCGGGTCTGTCAGCTGAAGCGGGTGGAGTAGGCCTTGGCCAGCGCGAGCACCTTCTGGACGTACCAGTCGGCGTGGTTGTAGTGCCAGATCGCCCGGTAGAGCTGTTTGCCGCCCTTGCCCGCTCCGTTCGCGCACAGGTACTTCGCGGCGGCCGGAACGGCGTCGTAGGGGTTCATGATGTCGGCCTTGCCGTCGTGGTCGCCGTCCACGCCGTAGGTCTTCCAGGTCGCCGGCATGAACTGCATCGGCCCGAGCGCGCCCGCGCTGGAACGGCCGGCGTTGCGGCCGTGGTCGCTCTCGACCTGGCCGATGGCGGCGAGGACCGTCCAGGACAGCCCTGGGCAGCCGGTGGCCGCCTGCTTGTAGAGGTCCAGGTAGCTGCCGGGCTTGCCGCCGTTGTCGGAGGGGCTCTGGTACTTGCGGTCATGCAGGTTGACCACGTTGGCGCCGACGCCCAGGACCCTGCCGACCGCCTTGGACAGCTTGGCGGGGTCGACGCCCGGCGCGTTGACCATGATCGCCACGTTCGGCACCAGGCCCATGTCGTTGCCGGTCTTGCGGCTGACCAGCATGTCGATGCCGGGCAGGCCGAGGGAGCCCGAGCCGCCCATCATCACGTTCGGCATGGACTTGGCGACGATCGGATACTGGAAGCCCTTGGCGAGCTGGAGCTGCTCGGCGGCCGTCGGGGACACCACGAACTGGTCGGCGGCCAGCGCGGCCCACAGGTCGGTCTTCTTGGCGGTGCCCGGCGGCGTCCAGGACCGGAACGAGGACGGGTCGACGGCGAAGGTGTTGACCGCGCGCCCCTGAAGCTGGACGGCGCCGCCCGCGACCGCCACCACGTCGCGGACCTTGCCGAGCTTGCGGATCTTGGCGATCTGGGCGGGCCCGATCGAGCCGCCTCCGCCGCTCACGGCCAGCACGTCCGGCGGCACCACGCGGCGCAGCGGGGCGACCTGGCCGGAGTCGGCGACGTTGGTCACCGGGCCGGTCGGCGCACCGGTCGGCGGCGGCTCGGCGGTGGTCTTGGCGACCGGGTCGGCCTTGCCGTGGCCGCTCACCACGGCGTACACGCCCCCGGACAGGCTCCCCGCGGCGAGCACCGCGATCGCCGCCGCCCCGACGGGCAGCAGCACGCGCCTCTGCCGCGCCTTGGCCTTCCCGGCCTTCGGAGAGCCCTTGGGAGAGGCCTTCGGAGAGGAAGGAGAAGGAGGAGGTGAAGGAGGAGCCACAACCAATCCCAACGAGTGTCGCTACGGGTGGGTTACCGGAAAATCCAGTTGATTCGCCCAGGTAACGTGATCATGGAGGTCAGGAGGGAGCAACAGGTGGCCAGTCCATACCGGGAGCTGCTCGGGGTTCCCGGGGCACGGTCGTTCGTCGCCGCGGGATTCGTCGGGCGGATGTCGATGTCCATGGTGGGGATCGGCATCGTCCTTCTGGTGTCGGCGGTTACCGGATCGTACGGCATCGCCGGGGCGGTGTCGGCGACCATGTCCCTTTCGTACGCCGCCGGGGCCCCGCTCAGCGCGCGCTTCGCCGACCGGTACGGGCAGCACGCCGTACTGGTGCCGCTGGTGCTGGCCAATGCCGCGAGCTGGTCCACGTTCATCATCTTCGCGCAGGCCGGGCTGCCGATCTGGACCCTGTTCCCCGCGGCGGCCCTCGCCGGGCTGAGCCTGCCCTCGCTGGGCGCGTGGGTGCGGGCCCGCTGGACCTACGCGCTGCGCGAGCGGCCGGCCCGGCTGTCGACGGCGTTCTCGTTCGAGTCGGTGGTGGACGAGTCGATCTTCGTCTGCGGCCCGATCATCGTGACGGCGCTGTCCACCGGGCTGCATCCGGCGGCGGGCCTGGCCGCGGCCGCCTCGTTCACCCTGGTCGGCTGCCTGGCGCTGGCCGTGCAGCGCCGCACCGAGCCGCCGCCGCGCCCGCGCGGCGAGTCGGTGCCGGGCAGCGTGCTGCGCATCCCGGCGATCCTGATCATGACCCCGGTCTTCGCGCTGCTGGGCGCGGTGTTCGGGGCGATCGACGTCAGCGGCGTGGCGTTCGCGCAGGAGCAGGGGCACAAGGCGCTGGCCGGGGTGCTGCTGGGCTGTTACGCGCTGGGCAGCGGGACGGCGGCGCTCTGGTACGGCGCACGGAGCTGGAGCGCTCCACTGGACCGCCGCTTCCGGGTCGGCCTGGTCCTGCTGACCCTCGGCGGCGTGGGACCCGTGCTGGTGACCCACCTCTACCTGATGATGGCCGTGGTGTTCTTCTCCGGCCTGGCGATCTCCCCGACGATCATCCCGGCGTACGGGCTGATCGAGCGGGTCGTGCCGCCGAGCCAGCTGACCGAGGGCCTGGCGCTGGTGTCGACGACCGTCGGGATCGGGGTGGCGATGGGCTCGTCGGGCGCCGGGAAGCTGGTCGACGCCTATGGCTCGCGGGCCGCGTTCCTCATCCCGCTGGGCGCGGCGGCGGTCGCGGCGGTGATCGGACTGGCCGGCACGCGGAAAATCAGTAAACGTGAACTTTCTTCACGATCGATTGCCGGGTAGAGTCCTCGCATGTCCCCCGCGAGTGCCCAAACATGGCAGAACTGGGCAGGAAACCAGCAGGTCACGCCGCGTCGCGTCGCGACCCCCCGTACCACCGAAGAGGTGGCGGGAGCGGTCCGCACCGCAGCGACCGACGGCCTGACCGTCCGCATGACCGGGACCGGCCACTCCTTCACCGGCGCCGCGCTCGCCGAGGGCGTCCTGCTGCGCCCGGACGGCCTGACCGCGGTCCGCTCGGTCGACACCGCCAGCGGCCTGGTGACCGTCGAGGCCGGGCTGCCGCTGCACCGGCTCAACCGGATCCTGGACGAGCACGGGCTGGCCCTGGCCAACATGGGCGACATCCAGGAGCAGACCGTCGCGGGCGCGCTCCAGACCGCCACGCACGGCACCGGCCGCGACGCCGCCGGCCTCGCCTCGCAGGTCGCCGCGCTGGAGCTGGTCCTCGCCGACGGCAGCGTCGTCACCTGCTCGCCCGACGAACGCCCCGAGCTGTTCGACGCGGCCCGCGCGGGCCTCGGCGCGCTCGGCGTGATCACCGCGATAACCTGGCGCACCGTCCCGGCGTTCCTGCTGGAGGCGCGCGAGGAGCCGATGAAGTGGGACGAGGTGCTGGCGCGGGTCGACGAGTTCGAGGCCGCCAACGAGCACTTCGAGTTCTACTGGTTCCCGCACACCGAGGGCTGCCTCACCAAGCGCAACAACCGCGTCGAGGGGCCCGCCGAGCCGCTGCCCAGGTTCAAGGGCTGGCTGGACGACGAGTTCCTGTCCAACACCGTCTTCGGGCTGATGCAGCACGTGACGCACCGTGCCCCGGCAGCCGTCCCGTTCGTGAACGGGGTGTCGGCCAAGGCCCTCGGGGCCCGCACGTTCAGCGACACCTCTTACAAGGTGTTCACCAGCCCGCGGAAGGTGCGCTTCAAGGAGCAGGAGTACTCCATCCCGCGCGAGCAGCTCGTACCGACGCTGCGCGACCTGCGGGCGCTGTTCGACAAGCGCGACTGGCGGATCAGCTTCCCGATCGAGGTTCGGCTGCTGCCCGCCGAGGACGCGTGGCTGTCGATGGCGCACGACCGCCACAGCGCGTTCATCGCGATCCACGTCTACAACCGCGACCCGCACGAGGAGTACTTCGAGGGCGTCGAGGAACTGCTGACCTCGGTCGGCGGCCGTCCCCACTGGGGCAAGATGCACACGCGCGACGCCGAGTACCTGGAGACGGTCTACCCGCGCTTCAAGGACTTCCAGGCGCTGCGCAACGAACTGGACCCCGAGCGGCGCTTCCTCAACGCCTACACCCGGCAGGTCTTCGGCGCCTAGCTCTCATAAGGAAGGGCCGGAGCCTCGTGGTGAGGCTCCGGCCCTTCCTTATATACGTCAGTTGCCGCTGGGCTGGACGTTGTTCTTGGGCGTCTGCCCGCCCTGGCCATCGCCGGTGCTGGGCGTGTCCTTGGGAGTGGACTTGTCCGGCGTGGGCGTCGGGTTCGTCGGGGGCGCGGTCGGCGTGGTCGGGGTCTCGGTCGGCTTGTCCGACGGAGAGCTGGAAGGCCCGCTCGACGGGGTGTCGCTCGGCGCGGAGCCCGAGTCGCTCGGGGTCGGCGAGGACGTGCCCGTCGACGGCTTGTGCGACGGCTTCTCGTCGTGGTCGGTCCCGCCGCCACCACCGCCGCCCCGCGAGGACTGCTGGATGACGCCGCTGCCGCCGAACGCCTTGTCGGTCTGCCACTGGAAAAGGGCGACGCCGCCCGTCACAACCGCGAAGACCGCGGCCGAGGAGACCAGCAGGACGACCCAGCGCTGCCTGGCCCATTCCAGCGTGCTCTCGAACGCGGCCTTCCAGGACGCCCTGCGCACCGCCTCGTCGCCGGCCTCTGCGGCCAGCTCGGCCGCCACGGTCTCGGCGGGCGTACGGTCGATCCGCGTCACGTTCGGGTCACTCAGCGTGGGCAGCCCGTCCATCCGGGTCGCGTTCGGGTCCACCCGGGTCGCGTTCGGATCGTCCATGAACTGCGTCGCGTTCGCGTCGCCCAGCCACCGCGCGGTCCGCGTCGGGTCGGCGCTCGTGGCCGCCGCGGCCGCGCCCCTGGCGACCGCCTCCTCCTGGACCGCCTCCTGGAGATGGGTGCGCTCGTGGAGCTGCTCCTTGCCCTGATCCAGGTAGTGCTTGCACACCGCGGCGCCCGCCGTGGACGCGACGCTCATGAAGGCCGCGCCCAGGATCGTCCCGTACACCCCCAGGTAGGACGCCCCCCAGGCCGCGGCGAGCGTCGCCAGGCCACTCGCGATCAGCTGCGTCGTGCTGAGATCCGGCATCTTGTGCCGCATCGATGAATCCCCCGTTCCGGTCAGGCCGTAAATCCCCCGCAACAGAAACTAACGGCCGGGTCCGGGTGTTCCTGCCCCGTACGTGACGATCGCAACGTGAAAAGACTGGAGTCCCCCTGACCCATCAGGCACAGTGTGGAAAAGGATCCACAAGAATGCGGCAGGGCGCCCCCGGGGACCCTCGCACAAGGGCAAGCTTGGGCAGGCGCCCTCTTCACCACGGGTGATGAGGGCTTCGAGAGCGGCGATGTTCGGACATGCCGGGTACGGTGCTGGCAGCAAGGCGTGTCCAGAAGAGAGACTCGGGAGTCCGGGGGAAGGGCACGCATGCGCCCTCGGTGGGCACCGAACCATCGGTCGGCACGAGCACGAGTGAGGCGGGCTCGCGACCGGACGGCGGGTTCGGCACCCTCCGGTGCCGTCAGGAAGGGCAGGAAGGACACGCATGCAGGAGCTGCGCCTCGTCGCGGTGAGCGAGGACGGGACCTATCTCGTCCTGGCGACCGCTGGCCGGGGCACCCGGTTCACCCTGCCCGTCGACGACCGGCTGCGTGCAGCGGTACGTGGGCACTTCTCCCGCCTCGGCCAGTTCGAGATCGAAGTGGAGAGTCCCTTGCGTCCCAAGGAGATCCAGGCCCGTATCCGGTCCGGCGAGACGGCGGAGGAGATCGCCGAGTCGGCCGGAATCCCGGTCGAGCGCGTCCGCTGGTTCGAGGGCCCGGTCCTGCAGGAGCGCGAGTACATGGCGCAGCAGGCGCAGCGCGTCGGCGTGCGCAGGCCCGGCGAGACGACCCCGGGCCCGCCCCTCGGCGAGACCGTGGAGGAACGGCTCGGCCGCGGCGGCGTCGACCTCGAGGAGGTCGAGTGGGACTCCTGGAAGTGTGAGGACAGCACCTGGCGCGTCCGGCTGTCGTTCTTCGACAACGGCCGCCCGCACGCCGCCGAGTGGCTCTTCGACCCGCGCCGGCGGCACGTGTCGCCGCTCGACGAGGTCGCCGCCCGTCTCACCGCCGTCGAGTGGGACGAGTCGCTGAGCGACACCGTCACCCCGCTGGTGCCCCGCCGCCCGGCGATGAAGGTCGTCTCCGACGCTCCGGAGGATCCGCCCCGCCGCGAGTACATCGTGGAGCGCGGGCGCATGGTCGACGCGCGCCCGCAGCCGATGCAGCGCGAGGCCGCCATCGCCGCCCGCGTTCAGCCCGTACGGGAGGAGCGGCGGCTGAGCGAGCCGCCGGAGGCCCCGGCGCTGCCCGCCGCGCCCGTTCCGGCCGGCGAGAGCCCGATGCGTGAGGCGTCCGCGCGTACTCCCTCCCGCGAGGTCGAGTCCGAGACGCAGCGCGGCGAGACGCAGCGAAGCGAGACGCAGCGCACGGAGGTGCAGCGCAGCGAGTCCCGTGAGGCGGCGGCCGAGGCGCGCGAGGCCGCCGCGGAAGCGCGCGAGGCGGCCAAGCAACGCGCCGCCGCACGCGAAGCGGTCATCGCCGCCGAGCGCGCAGCGGCCGTGGAGGCCGAGGCGGCCGCGCGGGCCGAAGCCCGCGAGGCGACGGCAGCCGCCGAGGCGGCGAGCGCGGACGAGGACGCCGACGACGAGCAGGACGTTCACGACGTGGACGACGTGCAAGAGGCCGCTGTGGACCGTGCCGCGGACACCGAAGAGGTCGAGGAGGACGAGCCGCGCGACCTCGTTCAGGAGCGCGAGGCCGCCGTCGAGGCCCAGGCCGCCGCGCGCGCCGAGGCCCGTGAGGCCGAGGCCGCGGAGCTCGAGGCCGAGGCCGAGGCCGAAGCCGCCGAGGACAGCGCGGACGAGGACGAGGCTCCGGTCGAGGCGAAGACCGACCTGGCCGAGGACGCCGCGCCCGAGGCGGAGGCGGAGGCCGACACCGACGCGCACGACTCGGAGGCCGCGGACGCCGCCGACGAGGACCGTACGGACGAGCACGAGGCAGCGGCGCAGCGCATCAAGGAGCAGGCGGCGGCCTCGAAGGTCGCCGCGGCTGAGGAGAAGCTCGCCGAGGCGCCGGTGCCGGAGGCCCCGAAGCCCAAGCCCGCCCCCAAGCCGGCTCCCGTTCCCGAGCCCGTCGCCAAGCCTCAGCCCGCGCCCAAGCCGAAGCCCGCCGCCGAGCCGGAGCCCGAGCCCGCCGAGGAGCCCGCGGTCGAGCCCGCCGCGGCGAACGTGCCGCGTCCGGCGGAGCCCGAGGCGCCCGCCGCGCCGAAGGTTCCCAAGCCGCAGCCGCCGCGCCACACCCCGGCCAAGAAGAAGTCCGGGACGCGGCCGTCCATGCCCGCCGCGCAGACCGAGCCCGTGAACGAGCCCGCGGCGGCCGAGGCGCCGTCGACGCCCGCTCCGCCGCAGCGGCCCGCCGCGCGCAACCGGCGCAAGGCCAAGGGCAAGCGCGCGTCCGTCCCGTCCTGGGACGAGATCATGTTCGGCGCGCGCCGACCCGAGTAACAGAGTCCGGCGAGAACGCCCCGCAGCCCGTTGCTAGGGTCGCGGGGCTTTTTCGTGCTTGCGGGCGCGGGCGCGGGTGGCAGGCGCCTGCTCCAGGAAGGGCGTCACCCAGTCGGGGGTGATCCGGGCGGCGAACGCGACGGCGTCGCCCTCGGCCATGTCGGTCGCCGGGTAGCGGCCCTCCCCCGCGCCGACCGCGACGAGCAGGGTCGCGAGGCCGAGGCGCCGTTGGAAGAGCGTGCGCCGGATGCGCCAGCCGACCACCGCGCTGTGCTCGACGATCGCCTGGCGGCGGCGCAGCGACCCCGAACGCACGGTCAGCCGTTCGTCATCGGTCGCGTGCCCGAGCTGGCGATAGCGGTCCAGCCCGAGCGGGATCGCGAACACGGCCAGCACGACGCACGCGTACGCCACCCAGGGCTGGTGCGCCAGCACGGCCATCGCGGCGATGCCGAGCGGCGGGGCGACCGCGCGGGTCACGCGGCGGCTGCGCGCGGCGCGGGGATGTCCGATGAGGGGTGCGGGCGTACGGCCGAGCACGCGCCAGGCGAGGTCCTCCACGGCCGAACGGGGCGCGGCGGGCAGCAGGCGGCCGCGGTGGGCGGCGTCCCCGAGGCCGGTGACCAGCGCGCCGAGGCGGACCACCCCGGCGGCGCGCTCGAACGGGTTGTCGTCCAGCTCGACGCCGCGGATGCGCCGGCGTTCGAGCGAGACGCTGCGGCGGGTGATCACGCCGCGTTCGGCCACCACCGAACCGTCCCGCTCGTACACCGTGAAGTCCCAGTTGAACAGCGCGAACACGATCACCGACATGATCGGCATCGCGATCAGGAACACGATCGCGAACGCGATCACCGCGACCGTGGGCAGGCCGACGACGTCGTGCCCGAGGTTCTGCAGCCGTTCCTGCGTGACGAGCCCGAGGTCGTCGCTGAGGTTGTAGAGCGTGCCGAGGAGGCTGCCCGCGAGCGCGAACGGCGTCAGGAGATAGGCGCCGCTGAGCGGGGCGTACAGATACCAGCGCGGCCTCATGCGCGCGAGCTCGCGGCGTCGCACGATGGGCCGTTCGGCGGGCGGCGACTCAGCGGACACCGCGCGCGTGAGCAGCACCCGGCGGAGGCGCTCGGCCTCATGCCGCGAGACCGCGTTCAGCTCGCCCTCTCCCCCGTCCGCGCCCGCGTCGATGTGAACGATCGCGAGCCCGAGGAGCCGGTGCGGCAGGGTGGCGCTGATGTCGACGCCGCGGATGCGTTCGCGCGGGATGGTCTTCACCGAGCGTCCGATCAGCTGCCGCCGCAGCTCGATGCGGTCCTCCTGAACGGTGTAGGTGAACGTCACCCACGTCGCCACGTGAAAGACCAGTCCGAGGCCGAGCCCGACCAGCGTGAAGTAGAACGCCGTGGACAGGCCGCCGACCACCAGACCGGCGGCGCCCGCGCCCAGCAGCGCGATCAGCTCGCGCGCCGCCCCCACCACGAACGTCAACGGGTGCAACCGCAACGTCCGCGCCTGGGCGTTCACGTCGCGTCGTCCCGCAGATCGTGCGCGCGGTGGGCGAGGTCCTCGGCCATGCGCGTGGCCAGGGCCACGGGCAGTCCGGCGACCTCCGACGACCCGGTGTGCGACGCGGTGTTGACCTTGAGGGTGGCCAGGCCGAGGATGCGCTCGATCCAGCCCTGGCCGGTGTCGACGGTCTGAATGCGGCTCACCGGGACCAGCAGCCACTCGCGGCTGAACCAGCCCGTACGGGTGTAGACGACGTCGGCGCTGACCTCCCAGCGGTGCACCCGGTAGCGCCAGACCGGCGCGACCGTGCCCATGAGCAGGCCCACGACCCCGATCGCGACGACGAACCACCAGGCGCGCCCGGACAGCCAGCCGGGGACGCCCTTCCAGTCGGAGCCGTCGATCCAGGCCGCCACTCCCCAGGAGAGCCCGAAGATCAGCCCCCAGAGCAGGAGGTACTCGATCGCCCACTGCGCCATGGCCCGGGGCGACACCTGGTGGGCGGGCGGCCGCAGCCGCGACGGGCGTGGCAGCGGCCCGCCGCCGGGCTGTGGGGCGCGCCGTACCGACGTCACGTTCTCAAGTCTAGATCCCCGAGGCCTCTCGCCAGTGGAGCGTCACGGGCGAATCCGCTCCGCGCTCCGCCCCCATCTGAGCGCTTTTGCCCGGACTTGATCCAAAGCTGTGCTCCGCATGCTCGGTGCCACGCAAGATGAAGGCTCGAGGCAAGATGAAAAAATCTCAGTACCAGCGTTTTGTCAGACCCTCCTGCGAGGGTCACCCCAAGGGCAGCGGCTTGCCAGCGATCTGACAGGGGTCGCGGAAAAACTGGATGCGTTCGCCACCGGACTCTGCATAGGTTGCAAGCCGCCCATAGGCCGCGAGTTGTCCGGCTGACAAGTACCTAGGAGATCACATGGCTTCCGCCATCCAGGCCGAGGGCCTGGTGAAGAACTTCGGTGAGACCCGGGCGCTCTGCGGCGTCTCGCTGGAGGTGCAGCCCGGGACCGTCCTCGGCGTCCTCGGGCCGAACGGCGCCGGCAAGACCACCATGACCCGGATCCTGGCCACCCTGATCCAGCCGACCGAGGGCAACGCCCAGGTCGGCGGGTTCGACGTGGTCAAGGACGCCCACCGCGTCCGCCAGCTGATCGGCCTCACCGGCCAGTACGCCGGCATCGACGAGATGCTGACCGGCACCGAGAACCTCCTGCTCATCGGCCGCCTGCTCGGCAAGTCACGCACCGAGTCCAGGGCCCGCGCCGCCGAGCTGCTGGAACGCTTCGACCTCGTCGAGGCGTCCGAGCGCGCCGCCAAGACCTACTCCGGCGGCATGCGCCGCCGCCTCGACCTGGCCGCGAGCCTGGTCGGGCGCCCCGAGATCCTCTTCCTGGACGAGCCGACCACCGGCCTGGACCCGCGCAGCCGCAACGGCCTGTGGGACATCGTCCGCGGCCTCACTGACGACGGCGTCACCGTCCTGCTCACCACGCAGTACCTGGAGGAGGCCGACCAGCTCGCCGACGACATCATCGTCATCGACCACGGCACCGTCATCGCGCACGGCACCTCCGACCAGCTGAAGGCCCAGGCAGGCGGCCAGGTCCTCACCGTGCGCCCGGTCAACCGCCAGGACGAGGTCACCGTGGCCCGCGTGGTGTCCGAGCTGCTCGACGCCACCCCCGACGTCACCGACGGCCTGGTCTCGGCGCCGGTCACCGACCCCGCCGTGATGCCCATGGTGGTGCGCAAACTCGACGATGCCGGCGTCGTCCTCAGCGAGCTCGCCCTGCGCAAGGCCAGCCTCGACGAGGTCTTCTTCGCCCTCACCGGCAAGCACACCGACGACTTCGAGGCCGAGGCCGAGGAGCTCATGCAGGAAGAGAGGTCCAAGGCATGACGACCGCCACCACCACGATGCCGCGCGAGCTCCCGCGGCACGTCAACCTGACCACCGGCCTCCGCAACACGCTGACGCTCACCTGGCGCAACCTGGTTCAGATCAAGCACAACCCGATGGAGCTGGTGGACCTCAGCATCCAGCCCATCATGTTCGTGCTGCTCTTCGCCTTCGTGTTCGGCCCGGCCATGGCCGGCAGCGTGAAGGACTACCTGCCGATCCTCATCCCGGGGATCATCGTGCAGAACGCGCTCTTCGCCTCGATGACCACCGGCGTCGGCCTGAACAACGACGTGACCAAGGGGGTGTTCGACCGCTTCCGGTCACTGCCCATCGCCAGGAGCGCACCCCTGGCGGGCCGCATCATCGCCGACACGGTGAAGCAGGCCTGGTCCATGTTCATCGTCATGGTCGTGGGCCTCATCATCGGCTTCCGCATTGAGACCAACTGGTTCAACCTGATCCCCGCGTTCGGCCTCCTACTGGCCTTCGCCCTGCTCTTCTCGTGGGTGTCGGTCTTCGTCGGCCTGGCGGTGAACGAACCGGAGAAGGTGCAGATCTTCGGCTTCACGATCATCTTCCCGATCACGTTCCTGAGCAACGCGTTCATCCCCGTCTCCGACAAGTACCCGAGCTGGATCCGCACGATCATGGAGCACAACCCCGTCTCCCTCCTGGGCGACGCGATCCGCGGACTCCTGGTCGGCCACAAGGTCACCGACCCCTCGGCGGCCCAGCCCGTCCTGGCCCCCGCCATCCAGGCCCTCCTGTGGGGCGTGGGCATCGCCATCGTCTTCATCCCGCTCTCCATGCGGGCCTTCAAGAAGAACGGCTGAGCAAGCACCACCCACCTCGGCCCGCCCGTCCACCAGGACGAGGCGGGCCGCGGTGTTTCAGGAGTGGTCGGGAGTGGGGCGGGCGGCCAGCCATTCCTGGAACTCGCGGTGGACGAACTGGTAGGCCGGGCCGGTCTGGCGGAGGAGGCGAGCCTCGGCGGCCCAGTCCAGGAACGGGATCAGGCGGAGGGGAAGCTTGCCGCGCATGCGCATCAGAGCGGTCAGGTAGCGGACGCCCATGCCGCCGAAGTAGACGAAGTAGCCGTACACGGTCAGGAGAGCGCCGATGAGCAGGCTGTACTCCAGCGCGTAGGAGCTGACCATGAGGCTGGTCAGGCCCACGAAGGCCACCATGGCGATCACGCCGTTCGCCGCCAGGTCGGTGCGGATCACCTTGCGCGGCGCCATCACCTTGGCCGGCGGGACCACCTGGACCGACAGCAGGGAGATCAGACCCGAGCAGGCCACGAAGAGGGTGAACGACAGGCCCCCGGTCATGAACGCCATCGTCGAGAACCCGACGAGCGCCGGGACCGCCAGGAACAGGTGCGGTGGCCACCGCCAGGGGAACACCTGGCTGATCGTGCGAGGCCAGGTCTGGTTGTAGATCCCCGCCCAGAGGAAGAACACCGCCGCCATGACGAAGGAGACGGGCCAGCGGTCGGACGCGTCCACCAACTCGCCGTCGTGCGGGAGGAGGAGGATCAGGGCCGCGATCAGAGCTCCGCCCACCAGGGTGACCGCTTCCAGGACCGCCTTGACTCTGCGCTCGCCCGCGATGAGCCAGAGGTCGGCCGCCTCCAGGACCGAGCGCGACTCCAGGTGGCGGGCGATGAGGTGAAGGCGCTGGTGCACGTTCGTATGGGAGGACGGGTGCAGTTCGGTGGCCGCGGGGATGTAGCGGGACAGCAGGAACTCGTCCAGCTTGGCGGGTGAACGGAAGCGAGCGATCTCGGCTGGGTCGCCTTCCGATTCATAGACCGTCGCCACCAGGCAGAGGCGCCAGGGGGTCGACGGCAATTGCGGCTTGTCGAGCAGGGGTTTCCATCGGTCACGGTCGTCGGCACGCTCGAGGAGGTATTGGCGCGCCTCCTTCACGAGGACGGGTCTGATGGCGATCTGGGCGGCGTACTGAAGACGACCTGCCTTTCCGTACGCCTCGTCGCGACAGGTGATGACCAGCGGGCCGGGTTCCCTGCCCACTTGGTAGCTGTTGAGTGCGGCCAAGGCCGCTTTGGCGCGCGGGGCCTTAGGGTCAGGCCTGCCGTTGGGGAGAGCCGGATCCATCTCGTCCAGGCCGTCCAGGATCGGCAGCACGAAGTTCCGCTCGACCAGCCAACGGGCTTTGCGCTTGGACCAGCCAAAGGTCTTCCTGAGATGCGTGACGAGGAAGTCGGCGAATGGTTCTTGCGTATCCCAGGCTGCGAGTGGAAGGCGGACCGGCACAGGGCCATCCGGGGCTCGTCTTTTCAGGAGGGCCAGGAGGAGTTCCAGGGCGAGGATCGTCTTGCCCGACCCGGGCTCGCCGGTGATGACCAGGCGGCGTGGCTTGAGTTCGTTGAAGTACTCGCAAATGTCGTCCTCGGCGAGCCGGCCCGAGTCGCGTGCGTTTCGGGCCGTCCTGCCCGACGCGGCCACCTGTACGTAGGTGAGGTCGATCCGCCCGGTCGAGTCCCCGAGCGCCCTGCGCCACTCTTGTTCTTCTATGGCGGACACTTGCTGGGCCAGCCTGTCGGTCCATCGTTCAGCGCGCGGCGTGCGTCGCACGAGGAAGTTGACGTCTCTGGCCTGAATCAGGTTTCCGTGAACGGTTCCGCCTTCGAAGCGGTTCTCTACTGACCCCAGGCGACGCAACCGGTTCATCACTCGCAAAACATCCCAGAGTCCGGGCCTGCCGTCAGTCGGGTTGCTCCAAGCGGCCTACCGAGAGGGCGGGCGGGGACGGGCGTTCCATGGAAAACGCAGCTAGGACGTCTTCGAACGTCCAGTCCAGGCCACGTTCGTACGCGGCGGCGTAGGCCGACTCGCCCAGGGCTTTGCGGGTCACGTCCTGGATTCGGAGAACGTCCCATAGAGAGAGGTCGGGCGAGCCACGGAGCGTGTCGCTGACGCCGATGAGTTCGGCGGCGCGGTCGGGTGCGCCTTCGCGTAGGGCGAGCCCTGCGAAGCCGGCCAGGGCGTACGCCACCACCGGGTAGTCCATGGCGCGCACGGACCACTTCAGCGATTCCTTCAAGCGTGAACGTGCCCGGGGAAGGTCGTTCATCGCCAGGTCGAGCTGCCCCCGGGAGCAGAGGGTCAGGGCGCGGAAGTGCGGCGGGCCCGTGATGGTCTCGGCCACCGCGAGTGCCTTGTCCAGTAGGCGTGCGGCCTCCGGGAAGTCGCCCTCCCAGCGGGCGATCTCCCCCAGCTCGTAGTTCAGCGCCGCCCTGCCCTCGCGGCTCTGGATGTGTTCGGCGTCGTCGAGCGCCTCGGTGAGGAGCTTGACCGCGCGGTCGCGCTGGCCGAGCAGGATCAGTTCGTTGGCCAGCTTCATGTGGGTCTGGAGGACCAGGCCCGGACCGCCGCCCAGCTCGTCGTTCAGGCGCAGCGCCTCTTCGAGCATCGCGGCGGAGTCCTCGTGCTCGCCTCGGCGGCTCCGCAGTTCGGCGAGCGAGTGCAGGGAGAACGAGAGTCCCCAGCGGTCGCCGACGTTGCGGAACGCGCTCTCGGCACGTTCGAAGTCGTCCGCCGCGCTGGAGATGTCGCCGAAGTTGAGCGCCACTTGCCCGTGTGCGAAGCGGGCGACGCCGCGTACCCAGTCGTCGGGGTCGTCCAGCAGGGGGCTGAAGAGCGTGAGCGCGCTGTGGTCCCAGCCGTGGTGGAGGAAGAGGTCGAGCGTGAGGCTGAGCACGCGCAGCACGGGGTGGTCGGGCCGGCGGCCGAGGAAATCGCAGATCTCGCGGGCGCGGTAGAGCCAGGCGGTGGCGTTCGGGTCGGCCTCCAGCCGGTCGAGGGCGGCGAGCCCGCCGAACGACAGGGCGCGCGCGGTCGTCTCGTCCTCGGGGAGGCCGGGCATCGCGAGCACCCACACGAACGTGTCGGTCCCCTCGGGCATCTGGCCGCGCAGGAACCAGTACCAGCCGAGCGCGGCCACGAACCGCACGGCCATCCGCCCGTCGCCCGCCGCGATCGCCCAGCGCATGGCCGCGTGCAGGTTGTCGTGGTCGGCGCTGAGCCTGCCCAGCCACTCGATCTGCTCGTCCCGGTAGAGGCGCGGCTCGGCGTTCTCGGCGAGGGCGAGGAAGTGCGCGGCGTAGGCGGCGCGTACGCGGTCCTCCTCGCCCGCCTCGGCGAGGCGTTCCAGCCCGTACGCGCGCAGCGTCTCGAGCATGCGGTAGCGCGGGGCCTGGGCGGTGTCGGTGACGATCACCAGCGACTTGTCGACGAGGGCGGTGAGGACCTCGAGGACGTCGGCGCGTTCCAGGCCCGGCCCGGCGCACACGTCCTCGGCGCTCTCCACGGTCGCGCCGCCGGTGAAGACGGCGAGGCGCCGCCACAGGGTCCGTTCGGGCTCGTCCAGCAGGTCCCAGCTCCAGCCGACGACCGCGCGCAGCGTCTTGTGGCGGGGCAGCGCGGTGCGGCTCCCGGCGTTCAGCAGGCGGAAGCGGTCGCCGAGCCGGGCGGCGAGCAGCCTCGGCGGCATCGCGCGCAGGCGGGCGGCGGCCAGCTCGATCGCCAGCGGCATACCGTCCAGGGCGTGGCAGATCTTGGTGATGTCGGCGACGTTGCCGGCGTTCACCGTGAAGCCCGGGGAGACGGCCGCCGCGCGGTCCGCGAGCAGCTGGACGGCGGGGTAGGTCATCGCCTCGGCGGCGGTCGCGTTCGGCGGCGGCGGGCTCAGCGACTCGACCGGCCACAGCACCTCGCCGGTGATGCCGAGCGGTTCGCGGCTGGTCGCCAGGATCCGTACGCCGGGGGCGTCGGCCAGCAGCCGGTCGGCCAGGCGGGCCGCGGCGTCGAGGAGGTGCTCGCAGTTGTCGAGAACGAGGAGGAGCCGCTGGTCGGCGAGCGCGGTGGCGAGGCGGTCGAGGGGATCGTTCGCATCGGCCGGTACCTGGCGCCCCGGGCCGGGGGCGGTCCACAGCTTGTCCCGCAGGTCCAGCGCGGTGAGAACGGCGGACGGCACCTCGCTCGGGTCGACGATCGGCGCCAGCTCGATCGCCCAGGCGCCGTCGGGCATCCGTTCGGACGCCCGGCGCGCCGCCTCCAGCGACAGCCGGGTCTTGCCCGCGCCGCCGGGCCCGGTCAGCGTCACGAGCCGCTCGGTCTCCAGCAGCTCGGCCACCCGGTCCAGGTCCAGGTCGCGGCCGATGAAGCTGGTGATCGCCGCCCGCAGGTTCCCGGCCGCTCCCCTCGGCCGCCGCGGCTCGGCGGCCTGGGGTTCAGGCGCGGAGGCAGAGGCCAGCGTGGAGTCCTGGCGGAGAACGGCCAGGTAAAGCTCTTCCAGGTCGGGTGAGGGGTCAACGCCGAGGGAGTCGGCGAGCGTCTGCTTGATCGCCTCGTACTCGGCGAGCGCGTCGGCCTGGCGGCCCGCCGCGTACAGGGCCCGGATGAGGCGGCCGCGCAGCGGCTCGCGGAGCGGGTCGGCGGCGGTGAGGGCGCGCAGCTCGGGGATCAGCTCGTCGTGGCGGCCGAGCGCGAGGTCGGCGTCGATGCGTTCGTCCAGCGCCGCGTCGCGCAGGCCCTCCAGTCGGGCGGCGGGCCCGTCGGCGAACGGGAGGCCCGTGACGTCCGCCAGCGCGGGGCCGCGCCACAGCGCCAGGGCTTCGCGCAGCTCGGCCGAGCGCCGCGCCGGGTCGGTCGAACGGCGCGCAGCCGCGACGCGCGCCTCGAAGTCGTGCGCGTCGACCGCCTCGCGCGGCAGCAGAAGCCGGTACGTGCCCGGACGCGATTCCAGGTGCTCGCGGCCGATCACCGTGCGAAGCCGCGACACCAATGATTGGAGGGCGTTGGGCGCGGCGGCGGGCGTCCGTTCCTCCCACAGGTCGTCGATCAGCCGGTCGGCGGGGAGCGTACGGCCGGCGTCGAGGGCGAGCAGGATCAGCAGGGCCCGCAGCCGCGCGCCGCCGACCTCGACCGGGCGGCCGTCATCGGCCACCTCCAAAGGACCCAGGATCCTGATCCGCACGTCCCGATTCTCCCCCACGACGAGAACGCCCCGATGACCTTGCGGTCATCGGGGCGTCGCGCGTCCGAACCAGGTCAGACCGGGGTCAGATCACGGGCTCCTTGGCCTGCGCCGGGGCCTTGGGGGCCTCCAGGGGCTTCTCGTCGCTGGCGGCGAGCTCGAAGTCCGCGCGCGGAGCCTCGACGCTGGCCAGCGAGATGATCTCCCGCTTGAAGAAGACCGCGAGCGTCCAGTCGGCGAGGACCCGCATCTTGCGGTTGACGGTCGGCACCATCATCCCGTGGTAGGTGCGGTGGAACCACCAGGCCGGCAGGCCCTTCAGCTTGAACCCGAGCGGGTTGGCCACGCCCTTGTGCAGGCCGAGGCCGGCGACCGCACCGAGGTTGCCGTGCACGTACGGCTTCAGCGACTTGCCGCGCAGCGACCGGACGATGTTGTCGCCGAGCAGCTTCGACTGGCGCAGCGCGTGCTGGGCGTTCGGCGGGCAGAACATGCCGTCTTGCGTGAGGTCGGGAACGGCGGCGTTGTCACCGGCGGTCCAGGCGCCCACGACGCCCTCGATGGTGAGGTACTCGGTGGCCTTGATCCGGCCGCGCTCGTCCAGCGGCAGGTCGGTGTGCTTCACCACCGGGGCCGGCTTCACGCCCGCGTTCCACACCAGGGTGCCCGCGGGGAACCGGCTGCCGTCCGACAGGACGATGTCGCCGTTCACCGCCGACTCCAGGAAGGTCTTCATCTTGACGTCGATGCCGCGGCCGCGCAGCTGCTCGGCGGTCCACTTGCCCATGTCGGGGCCGACCTCGGGCAGGATGCGGTCGGCCGCCTCGACCAGGTAGAAGCGCAGGTCGCGCGGGGTGACCCGGCGCATGTGCTTGGTGGCGTCGCGCGTCATGTCCTCGATCTCGGCGACCGCCTCCACGCCGGCGAACCCACCGCCGACGAACACGAAGGTGAGCGCCTTGCGGCGGATCTCCTCGTCGTCGGTCGACTCGGCGATCTCAAGCTGGCCGAGCACGTGGTTGCGCAGGTGGATGGCCTCGCCGACGGTCTTCAGGCTGATGCCCTGGTCGGCCAGGCCCGGGATCGGCAGGATGCGCGGCACCGCGCCGACGGCCATCACGACGTAGTCATAGGCGATGCGCTCGGGCGGGCCGGCCAGCGGCTGCACGATGGCCCATCGGTCCTCGTGGTTGATCTCGATCACCCGGGCGTTCCGCACGTCGCACTTGGGCAGCACCTGGCGGAGCGGCACGACGACGTGGCGGGGGGAGATGTTCCCGGCGGCGGCCTCGGGGAGGAACGGCTGGTACGTCATGTACGCGTTCGGGTCGACGACGGTCACCTTGACCTCGCCCCGCTTGAGCTCGCGCTTGAGCTTCTTCTGAAGGCGCAGCGCGGTGTACATGCCCACATAGCCGCCACCCACGATGAGGATGTGGGGAGCGCCAGGGGTTCCCTGGGCGGTCCTGGCCATGATGGCCCTCCAATGATCGCGTTCAGCTTGTGAAGACATTCACAAACTAGCCCATAGACCGTGCCAAGCGCCAACCAAGTCGGTCGAAAGAAGCCCGAAAGTTTCCAGTACGTCAAACTGGAACGTTACGACCATGTGAACTTCTCCCTTCCTTCTCGTCAAACCGGACGTCAGGGCGTATAACCCTCATGATGAACGTCACAGCGGGATTCTCCGGGAGCGCCGTCGCCCCGCGGGAGAAAAGGCCCGTTCCACCCCCGGCTACCGCCTAAGGTGGCGGAGACGAGGAAGGGGTGGCCACCGGTGAGATGCGCCGTGCCGCCGCGAATGCACCTCCCGGTCGGCGACGTGCGGGAGGATGGCGGCGTGCGCAACGCGAGGAGGCGGGGGTTGGTGACGGCTCGACGGCGGCCGGTGGTGGCCGCGGCCGGCGGTTTGATGCTCGCCGGATCGCTGAGCGGGTGCGGCCTGATCGGGCAGCCCCAGAACAAGAGCGCCGAACTGGCGGAGTGGTTCACCGTGACCAGCCCGGTCTTCCGGGATGGGCAGGGAATGCCCCCGCGATACGGCTGCACGAAGTACGCTGGCGGGCAGGGCAAGACCCCGCCGCTGAGATGGTCGTCGCCGGGCTCGGCCTCAGGAAGCGCCAAGTCGTTCGCGATCGTGATGGACGACCCGGACGCGGGCAGCGGAGCCTACGTTCACTGGGTGATCGCGGGCATCGGCGGCAACACCAACGAGCTCGTCGAAGGCTCACGGCCCGAGAAGACCTGGGTCGAGGGCCTGAACACCAGCAAGAAGGCGGACTACGTGCCGCCGTGCCCCCCGAAGGGCGAGAAGCACCGGTACCGCTACACGATCTACGCACTCGACGACACGGTCCCGTTCAAGAACGGGGCACCGCTCAAGGACTCGCTCAACGCGATCGCCAAGCACACCGTCGGCCGGGGCAGGATCACCGGGAACTTCGGGACCAAGTAGGCGCGTTGACCGTGAGGCCATTGGGCACGAAGGCGAAGTCGACCCCCGTTGGGACCCATCTGGCGGGAGTGCGAGGATCGGCCGAATTGGCCGATCGGGGCGCGTCGTGTGAGGGTAGATGTGCGCGAAAGGTGTGACAACGGTCATAGCGGTCGGTCAGAATCGGTCTAGGTCTCCGAGGACCGGGCCGCTAGCGATAATCAGGACGAACCTGCGGGCCTCGACGGCGGCGTTCGCCGGGCCAAGGCATTGGGTGGTGGCATGACTTCTTACATCGTGGTCTTCGGCCTCATTGTGGTCGTGGTCCTGGTGGTCGTCCTGGTGGCCTTGGGCATGCGGGCCAGTAGGGCGGCCCGCGAGGACGACGACTGGATGGACGACGACGCGCAGCAGCCGGCGCGCGGCTATCGCGGCGCTCCGGCGGACGAGATGGCCGGTGACGAGTACGCCACCGGTTATGACAACGCGTCGTATGGACCGGGCCAGCAGCAGGACCCCGCCTTCGACCGCCGTGTCGCGGGCGGCCCGCTCGCCGCGGCGGCCAGCCCGATGCCCGCTCCCGTCCCGTCTCCCCCGCAGGCCCAGGCGGCTCCCGCTCCCCCGCCGCCGAGCGGCCAGGCGAGCGATGAGATGGAAGACGACGACTATTGGGCCACCATCACCTTCGACAAGCCCAAGTTCCCTTGGCAGCACGACTCCGCCCCGGAGAAGACCGAGGCCGAGCTCGCCGCCGACCCGTTGAACAACCAGGGCCAGCAGGCCGAGCCGCCGATGCCCGCCGAGCGGCCCGCCGCGATGATGACGCAGCCGGTCTCGATGGGCGAGCACGGCCGTGGCGGTGGCACCGGCCCGCAGGCGATGCCGAGCCCGCCGCCCTCGTTCTCCCCCGCCGCGCAGTACGGCGGCGACCCGTCCTCGACCTCCACCGACCAGCCCGCGATCGCCGGTGACGGCGGCCTGCTGGGCACCGGTGCGCAGTCGATGTACGGCAACGACCAGTCTCCCTACGGCGGCGGCAACGACCAGTCCCCGTACGGCGGCGGTCAGGACCAGTCTCCGTACGGCTCCCAGGACCAGTCGTCCTACGGCGGCCAGGACCAGGGCTCTCCCTACGGCTCCCAGGACCAGCAGCCCGCCGCGGCGGCGTACGGCTCGCAGGACCCCTACGGATCCCAGGACTCCTACGGCGGCGGCTCGCAGGACTCCTACGGGTCCTCGTCGCAGGACCCGTACGGCTCCCAGGACCCGTCGCCGTCCTCCCCGTACGGACTCGGCGACCAGTCCCCGTACGGCACCCAGGACCAGCAGCCGGCCGCGGCGTTCGGCAGCCAGAGCCCCTACGGCGGCGCCGGCGACCCGCTGAGCGGCGGCCCCCTGTCGGGCGGCCCCTCGGTGCCCTCGCGCCAGGACGGCTACAACTCGCCGGGCGACCCGCGCGTCTCCGACCCGCTGGGCCTGCCGCTCGGCCGGACCGAGGAGCCCGCGCGCGGCGGCTACGGCGACACCGGCGGCAACCAGCTGCCGCCCTCGTCCGACACCGACAGCAACAAGCTGCCGACCGTGGACGAGCTGCTCCAGCGCATCCAGACCAGCCGGGCCGGGTCCGGCCCGGGCGCCGGCTCCGCGCGCCCGTCCGAGCCCGAGCCCTCCTACGGCAGCGGCCTGAACGACCCGCTGGGCGACCCGCTCGGCACCGGCGGCGGCTCGTCGTTCGGCAACACCGGCGGCTGGTCGTCCGACACCTCCGGCGGCGGCCAGGGCGGCGGCGGCTTCTCCGGCCTGAGCGGTTCGAGCTTCGGCTCCGGCGCGGCCGGTGCGGGCGGCGGCGGCGGCCAGGACGGTTACCCGTCCGCGCCCGCCTACGGCGACTCGGCCCCGCGCTACGACGACCCGCTCGGCGGTGGCGGCGGCGGCCGCGACTCCTACGGCTCGTTCGGCGGCGGCAGCGGTAACGGCGGCGGCGACCCGACCTCGACCGGCGAGCCGGGACGCTACTCCGACTTCAGCGGCAGCAGCTACAACGGCGGCGGCGACCCGCTGGGCGCCCCGACCGAGTCCGGCCCTCCCGGGGGCGGCTTCGGCGACCCCGGCGCGACGCAGCGCTTCGACAACAATGGCTACTTCGGCTCCCAGCAGCAGGGCTACGGCTCGCAGCAGGGCGGCGGCGCTGGTGACGGCGGCCAGTACGGCTCGTACGGCAACGGAAACGGCGGCGGCAACGGAAACGGGAACGGTTCCGCCCCGCGCCAGCAGCAGCACGACGACTGGGAAAGCCACCGCGACTACCGTCGCTGACCGGATGTAGCCGACCGGCCGAAGGGGTGTCATCGGCCGCAATCATGATCAAGTTCATGGTTGCATACGATGGGTGACTTCACAGCCACTCACCGCATCGATACTGCGGCGGGACCTGCCCGCCTCGTTCGTCGTCTTCCTCGTCGCGATCCCGCTCTCGCTCGGGATCGCGGTGGCCTCCGGCGCACCGATCGCCGCCGGCCTGATCGCCGCCATCGTCGGCGGGATCGTCGCTGGGCTCTGCGGCGGCTCGCCGCTCCAGGTGAGCGGCCCGGCCGCCGGGCTCACCGTCATCGTCGCCGGCCTCGTCCACACCTACGGCTGGCGGGCGACCTGCACCATCACGGTGCTCGCCGGGCTCCTGCAGATCGTCCTGGGCGCGGTCAAGGTGGCGCGTACGGCCCTGGCGGTCTCCCCCGCCGTCGTGCACGGCATGATGGCCGGCGTCGGCGTGGTGCTCGTCCTGGCGCAGCTGCACGTCATGCTCGGCGGCGAGCCGCAGCGTTCACCGCTCGCCAACCTGCGCGAGCTGCCCGGCCAGCTCGCCGCACCGCACTCCCATCCCGCCATCATCGGCATGCTGACGATCGCCGTCCTGATGGTGTGGTCCCGGCTCGCCAAGAACAAGGGCGGGCTCGGGTCCGTTCTGCACTGGATCCCCGCCCCGCTGCCCGCCGTCGTCCTCGCCACGCTCGCCGCGTGGTGGCTGCGGTGGGACGCGCCCCGGGTGGACCTTCCGGACACGCTGCCGGGCGACTGGCGGCCGCCGACGCTGCCGCACGGGCCGCTCCCGGAGGTCGTCGGCGCGGTCGTGTCGATCGGCGTGGTCGCCGCCGTCGCGTCGCTGCTGTGCAGCGTCGCCGTCGACCGGACCCGGCCCGCCGGGGTGCCGGCCTCCGACCTCGACCGCGAGCTGCTCGGGCAGGGCGCGGCGAACGCGGTCTCGGGGCTGCTCGGCGGCCTGCCGATCGCCGGTGTGATCGTCCGGAGCACGGCGAACGTGGAGGCGGGCGCGCGCACCCGGGTCTCGGCCGTGCTGCACGGCGTCTGGGTACTGATCCTCGCGCTGTCGTGCGGACCGGTCATCGAGCAGGTGCCGCTGGCCGCCCTCGCGGCGCTGCTGGTGGTGCTCGGCGCCCGGGTGATCGACATGGCGCAGGTACGTGACCTTCGTCACCACCGCGAGGCGCCCGCCTACTTCGCCACGCTGGGCGGGGTCGTGGTCCTGGGGCTCGGCGAGGGCGTGCTGCTGGGGATCGGGCTCTCCGCCCTCCTCGCGCTGCGGCGCCTGACCCGGCTGACCGTACGGGTCGAGCAGGCTCCCTCGTGCAACGTCCTCGTCCCGCCGCAGGCGGGCCCCGAGGGCCTGGAAGGCCCTGCGACAGGGGCGGGAGCAGGCGCCGGAGCGAGGTCCGGTGGAACCGGAGCGAGGTCCGGTGGAACCGGAGCGAGGTCCGGTGGAACCGGAGCGAGGTCCGGCGAGCGCTGGCACGTGGTCGTGGAGGGCACGCTGACCTTCCTCGGCGTGCCCAAGGTGACCAAGGTCCTGCAGCAGGTCCCGGCCGGCGCCGGTGTCGATCTGGACCTGAACGTGGACTTCATGGACCACGCCGCGTTCGACGCCATCCACGAGTGGCGGAGGGCCCATGAACGCCAGGGTGGCGGGGTCGACATAGATGAAATACACGAGGCTTGGTATGAAAGAGCTGTGACAGGTGATATGTCTCCGCCGCGTAAGTCGTCCCCTCCTGCCCGCTGGTGGGCTCCGTGGGCGAATCGCCGCAGGCGGAGTGAGGCTCCCGAACTCGACGCGCCCGAGGTGTCGGCGAGCGCCCTGCTGCTGGCGGGCGTTCGCGAGTACCACGGCCGTACCGCCCGGCTGGTCCGGCCGATCATGGCCGAGCTGGCCTTCGAGCAGAAGCCGGAGCACCTCTTCATCACGTGCGTCGACTCGCGCGTGGTGCCCAACATCATCACCGCCAGCGGCCCAGGTGACCTGTTCATCAACCGCAACGTCGGCAACCTGGTGCCGCGGTTCGGCTCCCGTACGCCCGACGACTCGGTGGCCGCCACCGTCGAGTACGCCACCAACGTGCTCGACATCAAGACGATCACGATCTGCGGCCACTCCAACTGCGGGGCGATGGCCGCCCTGCTCGCGGGCGGCACCGAGGTCGAGCACCTGCCCGCGCTGTCGCGGTGGCTGAAGCACGGCAACACCAGCCTGGCCCGCTTCCTGGCCACCGAGCCGCCGCCGGACGACGAGACGCCGCCGCTGGCCCGGCTGTGCCAGACCAACGTGATGCAGCAGCTCGACAACCTGCTGACCTACCCGTGGCTGCGCAACCGCGTCGAGGCCGGGAAGCTCGAGCTGGTGGGCCTCTACCTGGACCTGGAGACCGCCGAGGTCAACGTCCTGGACACCGCCCGCAACGCCTTCGTGCCGATCCCGGACGAGGCGCCCGACGACGACCGCGCCCTCACCTGACCAGGGGCCCGCAAGGAAAATGATCATGGGGTCGTCCCCCGACCGGACGACCCCATGATCTACCCGGCCCGCGGTCACCCGCCGCCGCGGACCCGCTTCGGTCAGCTGCCGATCAGCTCGTCCACACCGCTTCCCGCGGTCCCGCGATCCTCGTAGGTCCCGTAACCGCGATCCCCGTAGCCTCCGCGGTCCCCGTACTCGGCGTCACGCGCCGCCCGGTCGTCGCGGACGTACACGCCCGCCAGCCGACGCGACCAGCGGTCCTGCGCGTCGGTCGCGGGGGCGTACAGCCAGTCGTGCCGGCTCGACTGCGAGAACGCGACGACCCCTATCACCGCGGCCAGCAGGACCGTGATCCCGACCACCAAGAGCACGATGAACATCGACGCTCCTCTCCGCGGGGCGCAACGGGAGCCCCGCCGCCACCGCCGATCCCCCAAGGCGATCAGCTGTACCTTGGACGTTAGATGCGCCGTTTCCGCTCCTTTGTGTCGTGTGACCCGAACAGGGTGAGATGCGACCCAGTTCACACAAAAAGGCCCCGAACGCCTGCGTCGGAGCCTCAGAGAGCGGTGGGACGGGTGACGTGAGGGCGTTCAGAGCTTCGGCGTGAGGGCGCTCAGAGCTTCGGCGTGAACGGGCGGCGATAGTCGGGATCGTCGGGCTGGACCTGGCCGCGCAGGGCCGCCTCCACCAGTTCGATCGCCTGGGAGAGGTTCACCAGGCGCCCGCCCTCGCGGCGGTAGGTGTCCAGCACGGCCTCGACGCCGTGCGGTGGAACGAGCTCGGCCAGATCGACCCGGGCCGTACGGAAGCCCTCCCGGGCGGCCTCGACCGCGGCGTTGACGTGGAGACGGGCCATGCGGGCCAGCGCGATCGGATAGCGGCGCAGCACCCCGTACCGGCGGTACTCGGGCGGCACGATCTCGAGGAGCCAGGTCATCGCGGTGTCCTCGAAGCGCTCGGAACCGGGAGGGTGGACCTGGGCGGGCCAGCCGGGCGGGACGTACGTGCTCACGTGCCTAAGATAACGCGATATTCGAACCCATGTTCGACTCATATCGGACATAGGTTCGTTACTCGGGCGGGGGCAAGGCCAGGGCGGGGACGGGCCGGAGCGAGGACGGGCCGGAGCGAGGACAGGGGCGTCGAGGGCGAGACCTGCTCGGCGGGCTACTCGGTCTCCGGCTGGCGGCGAATCCGGATCTTGCCGGACGCCAGGTCGTCGCGGCCGTCGGACGAACCGGCCTGCAGCATGTCGTCGGCCTTGCGCAGCTTCTGCTGCTCGGACTCCTCGATCTTGACCTTCTTGGAGCCCTCGAACGCCGAGGCCAGATCCTCGAACATGCCGCCGCCGAAGCCGGCGCCGGTCTCACCGTCGCCGCGGATCGCACCCATCAGCGACGACTTGCCCGTGCCCTCTTGAGGCCACTCGACGGGCTCGTGCTCGGTGGGCTTGGCGGCCGTGCCCAGGGGACGGCCCTTGACGCGCTTGCGGCGGCGAAAGGGTGACTTCACGCACACTCCAACGCAGAGAGGCTCCGAATTGATCCCGCCGGGAGGTTCATCGTGTGAACCCCCAGCGAGTAGGAGAACCCTTGAAGTCCTCCTGTTGCAGTCCGAACGCCCATTGTGGACGCACGGCGACCACGGCGTTCACCTCGGGGTCGAGGAAGTCCACACGATAGCCGGTGTCGTACTTGGCATTGACCATGTCGATGAACCGCTGGAGGTCCACCGGATCGGTGACGATCTCGGCCCGCCCCTCGATGACCACGGGGTTCTCGGCCTCCTCGGTCGTCACCACGACGTCCGCGTTGTCCCGCAGATTTTTGATCTTGCGTGACGGACGGCTGCTGCTGAACCAGAACGCCTCGCCCGACCAGCACCCCCAGACCGGCATCGCGTGCGGCCGGCCGTCGGGCCGCACGGTGCACAGCCAGAAGTTCCGCGCGGCGTTCAGCCGCCGCACCGCCCACTCCCAGGGCAGCAGGCCCGTGCCCTCGTCCGGCCCCTGCAGCCCATAGCCGGGCATGTAAGGCCGTTCCGCCACAGGCCCGGTCCCCTGCGCAGGCGTCGTGGCCGCGGGCAGACCTACGGTCGGCGCACCCGAGGCCGGGGGCGCGTGGGTGGGCGGGATGGCGAGTCCGGCCAGCGGCGACGGGCTCGGTGAACGCACGGTCGGGCCGGGCGGCGGTGCGGGCCGGACCGCGGAGGCGGGGTGATGAGAAGATCCGTGCGCGTTCACCCCCCGATCCGTGGCGGCCCCATCGGGACGCTTGAGCGGTTCGGGCTGATCTTCCGGTACGAGGCCGGAAGCCGACATGACGATCTCCCCTCGGTGTGGCTCTCCGATCCCATCGTTTCAGACGCGGTCGCACATAGTGGTCGTTCGTGACTCGGCTGAAGCCTCAGGGAACGGTAGCCTGCGGGGCGTGCGCCTATCCCATGTCATCAAGGTCCTCGAGGATACCTATCCGCCGTCGTGGGCCGAGTCGTGGGATGCGGTCGGACTGGTGTGCGGCGACCCCGATCAGGAGATCGGGCGGGTACTGTTCGCGGTCGACCCGGTGGCCGCCGTCGTGGACGAGGCGCTGGAGTGGTCGGCCGACCTCATCGTGACCCATCACCCGCTGCTGCTGCGCGGGGTGACGAGCGTGGCCGCGACCACGCCGAAGGGCCGCCTGATCCACCGCCTGATCACCGCCGGGACCGCGCTCTACACCGCGCACACCAACGCGGACGTGGCCGATCCCGGCGTGTCCGACGCGCTGGCCAGGGCGGTCGGGCTGACCGGTGACCTGCGGCCGATGGTCCCCGCCGCCGACGACCCGGCCCGCGGGCTCGGCCGGATCGGTGAGCTGGCCGAGCCGATGACGTTCGCCGACTTCACCGCCCGCGCGGCCGCCGGCCTGCCCGCCACCGCGTGGGGCGTACGGGGCGCCGGCGATCCGGCACGTGAGGTCCGTACGGTCGCGGTGTGCGGCGGCGCGGGCGACTCGCTGCTGGACACCGCGCGTTCCGCCGGCGTGGACGTCTACCTCACCGCCGACCTGCGCCACCATCCCGCGTCGGAATTCGCCGAGCACGACGGCCCGGCCCTTGTCGACGCGGCCCATTGGGCTACCGAGTGGCCCTGGCTCGCCGACGCTGAAACGCGGCTCACCCAGGCGCTCGATGTCAAGACACGGGTGTCCACGCTCGTCACCGACGCGTGGAGCCTGCATTACGAAGGAGCAATGTGAAAGCCGCACCGGAAGCCCAGCTGCGCCTGATCGACCTGCAGGAGCTCGACACCTCGCTCGACCGCCTCGCCCACCGCCGCCGCACGCTGCCGGAACTGGCCGAGCTCGACCGGCTCGAGGGCCGCAGGACCGAGCTGCGCGACGCGATCGTGTCCGCCGAGACCGAGGTCGGCGACCTGGACCGGGAGCAGAAGAAGGCCGAGCAGGACGTCGACCAGGTCCGCACCCGCGCCGACCGCGACCAGAAGCGGCTCGACTCCGGCCAGGTGACCTCGGCCAAGGACCTCGGCAGCCTGCAGGCCGAGATCGCCTCGCTGCAACGCCGCCAGTCCGACCTCGAGGAGGTCGTGCTGGAGATCATGGAGCGCCGCGAGGAGGCCGAGGGCAAGGTCAACGCGCTGAAGACCGAGCGGGAGAGCTCCGAGAAGGAGTACGCCGACGCCGGGGCCCGCCGCGACGAGGCCCAGCAGCAGATCGACGGCGAGTCGGGGATGACCACCACGGCGCGCACCGCCGTCGCCAAGGACGTGCCGGACGACCTGCTGGCGCTGTACGAGAAGCTGCGCGGCCAGTTCGGCGGCGTCGGCGCGGCCAAGCTCTACCGCGGCGCGTGCCAGGGCTGCCACCTGGCTCTCAACACCGTCGACCTGAACCGGATCCGCGCCGCCGCGGGCGACGAGGTCATCCGCTGCGAGGAGTGCCGCCGCATCCTCATCCGTACGCCGGAATCGGGCCTCTAGGCGTGGCCGGTCGCAAGCTGGTCGTCGAGGCCGACGGCGGGTCGCGGGGCAATCCGGGTCCCGCCGGGTACGGCGCGCTGGTCCGTGACGCGCTCACCGGCGAGGTGCTCGCCGAGGTCGCCGAGTCGATCGGGCACGCCACCAACAACGTCGCCGAGTACCGCGGCCTGATCGCGGGGCTGCGCGCCGCCGCGGGCATCGACTCCTCCGCCCGCGTCGAGGTGCGGATGGACTCCAAGCTGGTCGTCGAGCAGATGTCGGGCCGCTGGAAGATCAAGCACCCGGACATGATCCCGCTGGCGCTGGAGGCGCGTGAGCTCGCGTCCGCCCTCGGCTCGGTGACGTACGGCTGGATCCCGCGCAACCGCAACGCCCACGCCGACCGCCTGGCGAACGAGGCGATGGACGCGGCGGCACGCGGCGAGGACTGGAGCCGTACCGCCGAGCCGCAGGACCCTAAGCCGGCCCCCGCCCCGGCCGCGTGGTCGGGGGCCGCCATGAAGCCGACGCGCACGCTGCTCCTGCGGCACGGCGAGACCACCATGTCCGTCGAGGGACGCTGGGCGGGCATCGGCCCGGTCCAGCTCACCGAGAACGGCCTGGCGCAGGCTCGCGCCGCCGCGGTCGCGCTCAAGGACCGCGACATCGACGCGATCGTGACCTCGCCCCTGGCCCGCTGCAAGGCGACCGCCGCCGAGATCGCCGCCACCACCGGCGCCGAGGTGCGGGTCGAGGACGGCCTGCGCGAGACCGACTTCGGCGACTGGGAAGGCCACACCTACCGCGAGGTGATGGAACGCTGGCCGGCGGAGAACCAGGCCTGGCTCTCCGACCCGTCCGTCGCGCCGCCGAACGGCGAGAGCTTCCTCGCCGTCCAGCGCCGCGTCCGTACGGCCCTCGACAAGCTCAAGGTCCGTCACCGGCACCAGACGGTCCTGGTCGTCTCGCACGTCACGCCCATCAAGCTGCTGGTCGTCGAGGCCCTCGGCGCGCCGATGTCGGCGCTCTACCGGATGCACCTGAACGTGTCGTCGCTGTCGTCGATCGACTGGTACGACGACGGTGCCGCGACCCTGCGGGCCTTCAACGACACGAATCATCTGTCCTGACCGGTTCCGGACGCCCGGGAGGCCACGGCCGGTCCCTACGGTGGGTGTGACGACCGTCACCGCACCGTGGAGGGCCCCGTGGCCACTCTCCCGTCCCGCTGGTACAACATCGTCCCCGACCTGCCGTCGCCTCCCCCGCCGCCCCTGCACCCGGCGACCCGCGAACCGGTAGGTCCCGAGGACCTCGCGCCCCTCTTCCCCGCAGACCTGATCGCCCAGGAGGTCGCCACCGACCCCTACCTGGAGATCCCCGAAGAGGTCCGCGACGTCTACCGTCTCTGGCGCCCGACACCCCTCAGAAGAGCGCACCGCCTAGAGAAAGCCCTAGGGACACCAGCCCGCATCTACTACAAATACGAGGGCGTCTCCCCGGTCGGCTCCCACAAGCCCAACACCGCAGTCCCTCAAGCCTTCTATAACGCCCGCCAAGGCATCCGCCGCCTCACCACCGAAACCGGCGCGGGCCAATGGGGCAGCGCTCTGGCCTTCGCCTCATCCCAGTTCGGTCTGGAAACCGAGATCTGGATGGTGCGCGCCTCGTACGACCAGAAGCCGTACCGCCGCTCGATGATGGAGCTCTACGGCGCCAAGGTGCACCCCAGCCCCTCTCCCCTCACCACCTCCGGCTCCAAGGTCCTAGCCGAGGCCCCCGACTCCCCCGGCTCCCTAGGCATAGCCATCAGCGAAGCCGTAGAAGTGGCCGCCTCCTCCGAAGACACCCGCTACGCCCTGGGCAGCGTCCTCAACCACGTCCTCATGCACCAGACGGTCATAGGCGAAGAGGCCCTAGAACAACTAACCGACATCAACGACCCCCCAGACCTCATCATCGGCTGCACAGGCGGAGGCTCGAACTTCGCAGGCCTGGCCTTCCCCTTCCTCCGCGAGAAACTAAAAGGCCGCATCAACCCCGACTTCCTGGCCGTGGAACCCGCCGCATCGCCCTCCTTCACCCGGGGCCGCTACGCCTACGACTTCGGCGACACCGCGGGCTTCACCCCGCTCCTCAAGATGCACACCCTGGGCCACGACTTCATCCCCGACCCCATCCACGCCGGAGGCCTCCGCTACCACGGCATGGCACCCCTGCTCTCGCACATCTACGACCTCGACCTCTTCACGGCGGTCGCCAAACCCCAACGCGAGTGCTTCGAGGCAGGCGTCCTCTTCGCCCGTACCGAAGGCATAGTCCCGGCCCCCGAACCCACCCACGCCCTGGCCGCCGCCATAGAAGAGGCCCGCCGCTGCACCGAGCCCAAGGTCATCCTCACCGCCCTCTGCGGCCACGGCCACTTCGACATGACCGCCTACGACCGCTACCTCCAAGGCGACCTCGAAGACCTGTCCCTCTCCCCCGACCGCATAGACCGATCGCTAACCCGCCTCCCCTGAGCCTGTAACCTTTACCCACGGCGGACGAGCCGGCCGGGCGGCCGCGACGAGGGGCGACTCTCGCCGAGGAAAGTCCGGGCTCCACAGGGCAGGGTGGTCGGTAACGCCGACCCGGGGTGACCCGCGGGACAGTGCCACAGAAAACAAACCGCCACCTCTGGTGGTAAGGGTGAAACGGTGAGGTAAGAGCTCACCAGCGCCCACGGCGACGTGGGCGGCTAGGTAAACCCCACCCGGAGCAAGGTCAAGAAGGAGAGCCGACAGGCCCTCCGCGCAGGTGCTCGAGGGCTGCTCGCCCGAGCCTGCGGGTAGACCGCTGGAGGCCGCCGGCAACGGCGGCCCGAGATGGATGGCCGTCGCCCGCCGCAAGGCGGGAACAGAACCCGGCTTACAAGCCGGCTCGTCCGCCCCGACATCGGCTATGAGTGAGGCCAGTCGGGGCAGCGCCATTCCTGGCCGTTCCACTCGACCAGGAACGGGCGTGCGTGCGGGAGGGGCGTTCCCCAGACATGTGCTCCCAGGGCGCAGAGGTGGGCCAGTGCGGTGGTGAGGCTCGCCACGTGGCCGACCAAGGCGACGGTCCCGCCCGTGTGGGCCGCGATGATGTGGTCGAACGCCTTGGTCATGCGCGCGAGGACCTGCCGTCCGGTCTCGCCGTCCCCAACCTGTTGTGACAGGTCCTGGTCGACCACCCAGGCGCGGAGCACGGCGGCGGTGCGCCGGCGAATCGCGGGATCGGTGGTCCCCTCGTGGCGGCCGATGCCGACCTCATCCAGCTCGGACATGGACGTCGCCGGGGCGGTCAGGGCGTCGGCGGTCTGACGCGAGCGGAGCGCGGTGCTGGTGTAGACGTGGCTGATCGGTTCCGCGGCGAGGAGCTCGGCCGCTTCCTTGGCCTGGTGATGGCCGCGCGAGGTGAGCGGGGCTGAGGGGACAGCGCCCGCTACGGCAGAGGTGACGTTCACCGATTCGGCATGGCGCAAGCACCACATGCGGACGACTCTGCTCATCTCGTCATTTAGAGGAGGGCGTCGGCCAGGTGGCGCCAGTGGGGCATTGGGTCTTTGTTGATGACCTGGATGGCTACGTGGTCGGCGCCCGCTTTGATGTGGCCCTGGAGCTTGTCGACGATGGTGTCTGGGGTGCCCCAGAAGACCAGGTCGTCGATGAGGCGGTCGCTTGCGCCGGAGATCTCGTCGTCGGTGTAGCCGAGGCGCTTGAACTTCGCGATGTTGTACGGGCTGGTCAGGTACGTGTGCATGTGCTCGCGGGCCTTGGCGCGGGCGGTTGAGGGGTCGGGCTCGAAGAGGACCGCGTGCTCGACCGCCAGGAACGCGTCGCCCAAGATCTCGCGGGCTTGGGCGGTGTGCTGCACGTTGACGTGGTAGCTCTGTGCGCCGTCGGTGCGGTCGCGGGCCAGCTCCAGCATCTTGGGGCCGTACGCGGCGAGGATGCGGCGGATGGGGGCTTGTGGGTTGGGCGTTTGGGTTGCCTGCATCTCGTCTAGGTAGGCACTCATTGCGGCTAGAGGTTTGACGTCGGAGTCTCGTTTGCCGCCGAAGCCCAGGCCGAGGATGTGGCGGTTGGGGTACGCGTCGGCCAAGAGGTTCGCGGCGCCTTGGGTCCAGCGGGCTTCTCGGGACCAGATCTGTGCGATGCCGTTGACGATGTGCATGCGTTCGGTGGAAGCAAGGAGGAAGCCTGCGTGGGTGAGGGCTTCGCGGCCTAGGAGCTCGGGGAACCAGAACGCGCCCCAGCCGAGGCCTTCGAGTTCCTGGATCGCGTCGCGCATGCGTGCGGCGGGCAGATGCTCGAAGTCGAAGGTGTAGATGCCGAAGGTGCCTAGATCGATGCTCACGCATCGAAATATCGCAGAATTGCGATCTGAGGTCAAACGGCGGCTTCGATCTGGTCGCGGGTGAGGACGGGGTCGGGGGCGGTGGGAGCGGTGGAGAGGACGGGCGGCCGGGTGCCGGCTGCGACGCGGGCCTTGGCTTCGCGGAACTCCTTGATGGGGCCGGTCGCCTCGTACAGGCCGTTCACCGCCAGCCAGAGGGAGTAGCGGCGCATGCGCAGGCGGAGGGCGTTGGGCGGCTGGTAGAGCGCCAGGCGCTGGGCCCATTCGGGGAGCATGTCGCGGGCCGCCCAGTCCATGAAGGTGCTGCCCGGCTCCCACGGCTTGGCCTGGCTGTCGCGGAGGTTGGGGCCAGTGCCGAACGCCTTGATGGGGGTGATCGCGAGTTTGGGGAGGTAGGACTCCAGGCAGTCGGCGACTTCTTTTTTGGTGGCGGGCAGGTCGGTGCCGCCGAGGGCTTCACCGATGCGGACGAACTCGGCGTAGTAGCACTCCAGGTCGGCACCTCGGAGGGGGCGGCGGTGGTAGCGCTCGTGCGCGGTCGCCAGGCCCCAGACCACCGTGGCGTAGTTCCAGCGCAGCCACTCGGGCGAGTCGGCGTCGTAGGCGAGGCCGTCGGGGCGGGTGCCCTTGATGGTGTGGTGCATCGCGCGAACGGTGCGGGCCAGGCGTTCGGCGGTCTCGGTGGAGCCGTACGCGGTGCCGATGAAGAACGAGATGGAGTGACCGAGGCGGACCGAGGCGCCTTCGATGTCGATGTTGCCGGTCGGGATGCCGTCGTCGCCTCGTTCGGCGATGCGGGAGTGGTCGTAGCCCATCCAGCTGATGCTCGGGTCGAGGCCTTCGATGTACGCGGCGGAGACGAGACCGAGGACGAGGGTCGGCAGGTGCGAGTGCACGTACCAGACCGCACTGTCGGGCCCGAACCAACCGGGGTCGCCCTCCGGGCCGGCGAAGTCCAGGCCGCGGAAGAAGCGGGACCGGATGTCGGCGTCGAAGGACTGCTCAAAGCGGCTCGCGAGGACGTTGACGGGCATTCGACACTCCCTGTCTGGCTACGACTGTATCCAGAATAAGCATTTGGGTACGGGCGTGTCCAGACTTGGTAGGGTGTCGGGCATGACGACGTCGGCGACGCGATGGGCAGGGGTGCCGGCGGCGCGGCGCAAACAGGAACGGCGCGACATGCTCGTCGAGGCCGCGTTCACGCTGTTCGGTGAGGACGGCGAGGCGGGGCTGGCGGTCCGGGCGGTCTGCCGGAAGGCCGAACTGCACACCCGCTACTTCTACGAGAACTTCGCCGATACCGATGCGCTGCTCGCGGCGATCTACGACCGGCAGGCGGCGGCCCTCGCGGAGATTCTCGAACGGACCGTCGAGGCGGCCGGGCCCGAGATGGAGGCGCGGACGCGCGCCGGGATCCGCGGCGTTCTGCAGTTCATCAGCGACGACCCGCGGCGGGGCCGCGTCCTGTTCACCGAGGCCCGCGGCAACGAGGTCCTGGCCGCGCGGCGCCGGGCCGCCGAGACCGCCCTGCTGGACGCGGTGATCGCGTCCGGCGGAACGGAGGGGCCGCGGCTGCCGGTCCTGGTCACGGCGATGATGTTCACCGGCGCGATGAGCGAGCTGGCCCAGCAGTGGGTGGACGGGCGACTCGGGAATGACCTCGACGCGGTCGTCGACCACGCGGTCGAACTCTCATTGGCGCTGCATCGGACTGCTCTTAAACTCGCCAGCGAATAGGCCCCTTCAGGCGGTGCCGGGATCGGGGGCGGTGATGTGGCGGGCGTCTTGGCGGCTGTGCGTACGGTCTGCGTGCTGCTCGCGCGTCATGCGGCGGATCAGGGTGGTGCGGCGGCGTTGCCCAAGGCGTTCGCTCAACCGGGTGGCGCCCGGGATCAGCGTCCGCGCGGTCTCCAGAACGAAGACGACGGCGGCGGTCGCTCCCACGGCGGCCTGATACCGCAGGTCGTCGGGAGCCCCTAGGAAGTCGGCGTTTCGCTTGCCGAGGATGAGGCGGCTATAGGACATCAGGTAGTTGGTCAGGGCGTGGCGGGCGAACGCGGACTGCTTCAAAGCGGGCGGGAGCAGGAGCGGAGCCATCGCGTGCATCAAAGACCGCCCGAGCCGCTGCGAGTCCTCGTCGGGCATGAATTCTGTGGACGCCTCAAGCCACAGCAGCCGCCACGCGTCACTTTCCTGGGCCGGGAGCAGATCGGGGTGCACGCCCATGAGATGTCCCACGTACCGCCACAGGTGAAAGACCGCGACGCGGTCGGGGCCCGAGAAACGCAGTCCGAGCGCGCGCGAGCCGAGCATCATCACCAGCGAGAAGAGCAATAGTGTGCCGGTCAGCTGAACCTGGTTCACGGGTGCGTCCCACGCTGAACGGTCCCAGTCCTCGCGTTCGTTCATAGCGGCGCGGACCTGGGCGTGCATGACCCGTACGCGCAACGTGTTCATGAACCCCGCGCCGAAGCGGTCGAGGCCGGACGGCGTCGTGACGTCCACCCACCAGGACGCGGTCTCGGCGAGGCGGCGCGGGGCCATCGTGTCCAGGTCTCCGGTGCGCAGCAGGGTCTTGTTCGCGCGGGACGCCAGATAGCCGCCATAGAGCGACGCGCACGGCATGACCATGCTCAACCCGAGCAGGCCCGTTCGGCCGACCGCACGGGCACCGCTGCGCAGCAGGTCCGGGTTCACCCAGTACGGAACGGTGTCCACCTCGGCGAACAGCTCGACCAGCTCGCGCGGCGGGTCGTCGAGGGTCTCGATGCCGTTCTGCAGCGCGCGCTCGAACAGCCGGCGGCCGGACGCGCCGGGCATGCGGGCGATCATCTGCGCCACCGCGTCGGCGAGCGGGTCGCCTGCCTGGGCGTACGAACGGAACGCCGCGAGCTGCGACGGCGTCGCCCGGATGTCCCCCGGCCCGAGTAGCCGCAACGCCAGCGTCCACGGGGGTTTGGTCATCCACGTGGGGTGGGCGAGGCGGGGTTCGCGTTTCATGGCTGGCTAGCTCCAAGAGGTCAGAACGGCGAGAGGCTAGAACGAGTGGTCCGCGAGCAGGTGCCAGGCGCGCAGTGCCATCAGGTAGTCCAGGGCGTACGCGGGGTTGTAGAGGTCGGGGCCGAAGAGGCGGTTGATCTCGCGGAGGCGGTGGCGAACGGTCTGCGGGTGGGCGTGCAGGCGTTCGGCGGCGCCGGCCGCGTTGAAGCCGCACTCGAAGTAGGCGAGGAGCGTTCCGGCGACGCGCGGGCGCTGGGCCGGGCGCAGGCGCTGCAGCGGCGCCAGCCGGGCCTCGGTCAGGTGGCGGATGAGGTCGGGGCTGTTGACCAGCAGCATCGCGGGGATGTGCTCGGTGAGGTGCACGGGCCTGTAGTCGGCGAGGAACGTGTCGGGCAGGCGTTCCAGTGCGCTACGGGCGAGCCGCTGCGACAGTGCGGCGCGTGCGGTGACGACAGTGGGTCCGACGACGGCCGTACGGTCGCCGAGGATCTGGTCGAGCAGTGCGCGGCGCCCCGGCCCGTTCGGGTCGGGAAAGAACAGACATGGCACGTCCAGGTGCCGCGCGAGCAGCACGTCGGGCGGGAGGAAGTCCAAGGGGGCCGCGCCGTGCCCGACGGCGGCCACCGTCAGGGTACGGGGCGGGGTCCAGCCGGCGGCCGCGGCGGCGCGGCCGAGCTCGGCGGTGCGGTGCTCGGGATTCAGCAGGACGTCGATGAGCTCCTGCTTGATGTGATCACCGGCGCCGGCCGGCGTCCTGACCGAGGCGTACCCGGCGGCCGTGGCGCGCTGGAGCCGGTCGACGTAGGCCAGGCTGCAGCGGGCCAGGTGACCGGCCTCGTCGGGGGTGGCGGTGAGGCCGCTCCGTACCGCCCTTTCCGTCACCTGCTGAACGGTCACCTGCGCCGCGATCGACAGGGCCACGTGCAGGTCGGCGGCGCCGCGCCCGGCGCGCGCCTCGGCCGCGCCGAGCCGCCAGAACGCGTTCGCGACGGCGGGCGGCGGAACGCGTCCTGGCCGGTCGAGCGACGCGGGGAACGCGGCCACGCCCTGCCGGATCGCCGAACGCAGGGCGTCGAAGGTGGGCGCGGCGGTCCCGCCTGGCGCAACGGGACCGCCGCGGGTTGGGGAGCCGAGGCCGGCTTTCAGGTGAGCCTGCGCGGCGTCGGCGGCGGCATCGGCGATCGGCGGCGCGAGCTCGTCGAACATCAGGCGTTCGCTCCACCGCCGGGCCGTAGCCGTACCGTTCACACGACCTCTGGACGCGGGCGCTTGGCCTCTGGGCATCGGCGTTCTAGGCATGCCGATGCCCCTCAGCCCGCAGGTGTCCCTCGGCATGCCGGTGTCCGTGGACGCCGGCATCGTGATGTCGCTGCCGCTGCCGTTCGTCCTTGCGTTCATGATGCGGAACGGCGGCGATCGCCAGCACGGACAGGGTGAGTGCCACCGCGACCTGCCTGCCGCGATCCTCCGGCCACCACTCGTGGTAGAGCGGTCCGGCCAGTACGAACAGGTAGGTCTTGGCGGTCGCGGTGGCGACGAACCCGGTGATGACCATGCGGTTGCGCTGCAACGCGATCTGGAGCTGGGCCAGGGCGAACGGCGCGACGACGACGAAGACGTAGAGGTAGGGGGTGGTGATGAGCTCCCGGGGACTGCGGACCAGGTCGGCGGCCCCGGTCAGCATGAGCTCGGCGGTTCCGGTGAGCAGGCCGACGTTGATGGCCAGCGCCACCCCGGTCAAGGGCCGCGAGTGCAGTCCCTTCCGGGAGAGGTCGCTGGCCAGCAACGCCGCCACCGGCACCAGCAGCGACGGCAGTGCCACGCTCACGACCAGCCACGGCGGCGCACCCGCCACCGCGGTCTGGTCGTGAGCCCCATCGGACGCCTCCCCGAACATGGCCGCCGCCGCGGCCAGGATCAGGACGCATCCCCACTCGCGCAGCGTGAGCCGTTCACCCAGCACCCCGAGGCCCAGGATGAGCAGCATCCCTAGCCCCGCCAGGAACATCGGCTGCGCGCTCACCACTGAGAGGCCGGTCAGCGCCGCCGCCTGTACGCAGGCTCCCACCAGCAGGAAGGAAGCCCCGACGAGCCAGACCCGGTCCTGCAGCAGCTGGGCTGCCAGCTGCCAGGGATGGTTTCCGGCAAGGGGATGCATCCTCTCGGCGGCGAGCTTGAAGTACACCAGCCCGGCGAAATAGATGCCGGTGGACAGCACGGCTATGGCGAGCATGGGCATGGCTGGACCCTTCGGGCTTCAGGGCATCAGGGCCTGGGGGTGGGACCCTGGGGAGGGCCATGGGGTGGGACCCTGAGGGGGTTGGGCTCTCAGGGGTCAGGGCTTGGCCGGGTCCCACAGGTCGAACGCATTGGCCTGGCCGGCCTTGTAACGACGGTCATCGTCGTCGTAGAAGCCCTTGAACTCGTTGGGCAGGTAGAGCTTGAACAGCTTGGCCGGGGTTCCGCCCGCTCCGGAGGCGTCGAGGATGGCGTTTGCGGCCTTGCGCCCTGCCTCGTTGGCACCTTCCATCGTGGCCAGGTTGATGTCGGCCCGCACGTAGTCGGAGGCCAGGAAGAGGTTGGGCAGCGCGGTCGTCGCCTCGGGACGGTAGTTCCACGAGCTGGGCCTGTTGATGAGCAGGGGCTCGTCGTTGGCGACCCCGGGGGTGCCGTTGCCGGTGATGGCCGGGTCGATGAAGTAGGAGTGGATGTTGGCGTCGCTGAGCAGGACGTCCCCCCAGGGGATCGACTTGCGCAGCTGCGCGAGGATCTCCTTGATGATCTGGTCGGAGGTGCAGTCGCGCGCGGCCTTGCCGTACAGGACGCCGGGCCGGTCCCACGCCGACAGGTCGATCGACAGGCACTCGTTGACGTCGCCCTTGCCGTAGGTGGTCCCGAACTTGTTCTTCCAGAACTGCGCCTGGCTGATCGAGGTGAGCGCCCAGGGCTGGCCGGCGTAGGCGACGTGCCCCTTGGCCAGGTCGATCGGCTGGCGCAGGTAGAGCATGATGCCGTTCATCCAGTCGGTCGTCAGCTCGCGCAGCGACTTCAGGGACGGGTCGGCGGCGATGATGTCGTCGTTCAGCAGCGGAACGGCGCGTTCCACCGGGACGGCCAGCACGTAGTGGTCGGCCTCCACCGTGGTGGCGGCGCCGTTGTCACCGGTGACCTGCGCACCGCTGATCTTCTTGTCGGTGACGTTGAGCTTGGTGAGGGTGGCGTTCGGCTGGAACGTGACGCCCAGCGAGCGCAGGTGGGTCATCCACGGGTCGATGAGCGCGTCGTTGGTCGGCGCGTTCAGCAGCCGGTCGGGGGCCTTGTAGCCGCCCAGGCCCAGCGTGCTGTAGACCCACGCCTCGGCCATCAGGCCCATGGTGTGGGCGTTGGCCTTGTCCGGCTTGGCCGCGACCAGCGTGCCGGTGAACATCTCCACCAGCACCTCGTTGTAGGCCTTGGACATCTTCTCGGCGTGCACGAACTGGGAGAAGCTCATGTTCTCCCACTGCTTGTACCGCCGCTCGGGACCGCTGGTGACGAACGCGATCATCTTCTGCAGGAAGTAGCCGATCTCGACCACCGAGACCTTGCCGGCCAGGTTGAGCGCGGTGGTGAGGAAGGCCAGCAGCGAGTCGGGGCTGAGCGTGCCCTCGATGGTCCCGGCCGCGGGCAGGGTCATCTTGGTGCCGTTGTAGAACGCGGCGACCTCCTTGCCCGCGACCAGGTTGTTGAACGCCGTGCCGCCGCCCGACAGCGGGATGCGGCTCATGGTGTCGGGCAGGTTCTGGTAGAAGCCGGGGAAGAAGCGGAACCCATGCTCGGCGGGCAGGTCCTTGCGCCCGCCCGATCCGGTGTTCGGGACCGACATGCTGCGGCACTTGCCGCCCCAGGCCTTGCGCTCGTAGACGGTGACCTGGAATCCGCGTTCGGCGAGCTCGTGGGCGACGGTCAGGCCGCCCATGCCGCCGCCGAACACGGCCACTCGCTTGCCGGCCGCGGCTCGTCTCAGGCTCGGCACCCGCCGGGCCGAGGGCATCGCGGCCGAGGCCTGTCCTTGGCCCATGGCGCCGACCGCGGCGACCGCGCCCGCCGCCGCGATGGCCCCGGTGACGAATTGGCGGCGGCCGACTCCCTCCGACTGCCGAGGTCCGGTGCCCTCCGGTTCGCTGGTTGATCCCGTGCTCGATCCCGTGGTTGGTGGGGTGTTGTCCGCCACGGCGCACTCTCCTCTGCGGGGGTGGGACGACAACCGACACTAGTGTCGGTTGCAAGTGGTCCCTTACTATGAGCAAGCCGCCGCGGGGCGTCAAGCCCCACGGCGGCTTTGATCGAGCGGGCCCGGCGGCTACCCGGCGTTCCCCAGCCCCGACCACAACAGGCGCATCGCACCCTCGACCAGCATCGACTTGGGCATCTCGGGGTTGCGCTCCCACCACTGCGCGACGCCGTCCAAGCCGGTGATAATCAGTTCGACCATCGCCTCGCCTATCGGTTCGCCGGGCTCCACGCCGACCGACCGCATGTCGCCCGACAGCAGGGCGGTCACCGCGCGCGTGCGCGCCTCGCGCATCCCCTGCCGTACGGTCTGGATCTCCGGATCGCCCTCATCGCCATGGTCGAACAGAAGTCTCCTGGCAGCGGGCTTGCTCTGGGCGAAGCTGAAGTAGGCGTCGATCGTGGACCGCATCCGTTCCTCGGCCGGTCCCGCGCCGCTGATCCGCGCGCCGACGTACTGCACCAGCGCCGCGTTCTGCTCCTGCATCACCGCCAGCAGCAGCACCCGCTTGGAGGGGAAATGGTCGTACATCACGGTCCGTGCCACGCCGGCCGCCGAGGCGATCTCACCCAGCGAGGTCGCATGATAGCCCTTGCCCGCGAATATCTTGACCGCGGCCTCGGTGATCAGCGCCCTGCGGGCCGATGCCCGCATGCGCGGCTTTGGTGCGATTTCCGCCATCTTCTTGACTCTCCTCCCGATTTGCCCTCACCCTAACCGACAGACACGTCGGTAATGCCATCAGGGAGCCGTGCATGGGGCGCAGGACATCGTCGGGCACTTCGTCGGGCAAGCCGTCCGGCACATCGTCGCGCACATCGCCGGGCGCGGCGCCCCGCGAACCGTCGATCGCGATCGTCGGCAGCGGGTTCAGCGGGATCGGCCTGGCCATCGGGCTCAAGAAGGCCGGGTTCACCGACATCACCATCTACGAGAAGGCGGGCGGGCTCGGCGGCGTCTGGCGCGACAACACCTACCCGGGCGCCGCCTGCGACGCCCCCTCTCACCTGTACTCCTACTCGTTCGAGCCCAAACCCGACTGGACGCGCCGCTTCGCCGAGCAGCCCGAGATCCTCTCCTACCTGAGGCACTGCGCCGACGCCTACGACCTCGGCCCGCACTTTCGCTTCGGCACCGAGGTCACGCAGGCCGAGTTCCAGCCCGCCGCCGGAAACTGGCGCCTGCACACCGCCGCCGGTGAACGCCGCGACCACGATCTGCTCGTCACCGCGTGCGGGCAGCTCAGCAACCCCGCCGTGCCTCTGATCCCCGGGCTGGAGGCGTTCCCTGGAACGGTCTTCCACTCCGCGCGCTGGGACCACGACCACGACCTGCGCGGCAAGCGCGTCGCCGTGATCGGCAACGGTGCCAGCGCCGTGCAGTTCGTGCCGCTGATCGCGCCGGACGCCGCCGACCTCACGGTCTTCCAGATGGAGGCGCACTGGGTCAGCCGCAAGCCCGACCGCGTCTACCCGCGCTGGCGCAAGGCGCTCAACCGGCGCGTCCCCGCCGTGCAGAAGCTGTCCAGGCTGGGCATCTTCCTCTGGTTCGAGCTGCTGCTGAACCCCGCGCTGGTCACCCCGCGCGGCCGCCGCGCGCTGTCGGCGCACATTCGCGCGCTCTGCTCGTTCACCCTCCGCACGGTGCGCGACCCCGCGCTGCGCCGCCGCCTGACACCGGAGTACGAGCCGGGCTGCAAGCGCATCCTCACCTCCAGCGACTACTACGAGGCGCTGAACCGCCCGAACGTGCACGTCATCGATCACCCGGTCACCGAGGTCACACCGCACGGCCTGCGCACCGCCGACGGCGAGCACTTCCCCGCCGACACCGTCATCCTGGCCACCGGCTTCCGTTCGCAGGACTTCGTCGCGCCGATGCGCGTCATCGGGCTGCACGGCCTGGAGTTGAACGCGGCATGGAAGGACGGTGCCCGCGCGTACCTCGGCCTGGCCGTGAACGGTTTCCCCAACTTCTTCCTGATGTACGGGCCGAACACCAATGTGGGCTCCGGCTCCATCGTTCACATGCTCGAGAGCCAGATCGCCTACATCGTCCAGGCCGCCCGCCTGCTCGGAAGGGGCAACCGCAGTCTCGACGTGCGCGCCGACGTTCTCGACCAGTTCGACTCCGACGCACAGCGCCGCTTGAGCACGTCGGTGTGGAATCGCGGTGGATGCGACAGCTGGTACCTGGACGCCGAACGCCGCAACACCAACAACTGGCCCGGCTACATGACCGGTTACCGCCGCCGCACGCGCCGCCTCAACCCCGCCGACTACCACGTGGAGGAATCAGCATGAGCACCCTTGGCCCGACCGAGCTTCTCATCATCCTCGGGGTCGTCCTCCTGTTGTTCGGATCCGCCAAGCTCCCCCAGCTGGCCCGTTCGCTGGGCAAGTCCGCGCGCATCCTCAAGGCCGAGACCAAGGGCCTGTACGAGGACGAGACCGCGGAAGCGAACGAGCCGGCCCGTTCCGGCTACGAGAACGGGCCGGCCCGGCCCGGCGGGGCTGGAGGACCAGACCAGCCCGGCCGGCCGGACCGGCCCGCGCTCAGCTCGCCGGCGGGCTCGTCCAGTTCGCCGGAACGTGAGCCAGCCGCACCCGCTGCGGATGGTCACCGACCGGCACCGAGGTGACCTTCCGGCCCGTGGCGAAGTCGATGGCGGTGACCTGGTCGGCGCCGCTCTCGGAGATCACGCAGTCGCGGCCGTCGCCGCTCACCGTCGCCCAGTACGGCTTGGACGCGGTGACCAGCGGGCCCTCCTGGAGAGTCGAACGGTTCACCACGGTCGCGTAGTCGTCCATCGTCCCGGCGACGCACAGCTTGGCGCCGTCGGGGCTCATCGAGAGCCCGTGGTGGCGCGAGTCGTTGACGAAGGTCGTCCGGTCGTCGCTGGTCGCCGGGTTCTTGGGCAGCGTCTTCACCCGAGTGATCTTGTCGGTGGCGACGTCGTACTCCAGGAAGCCGTTGAAGAACGACACCTGGAAGTAGAGCTTGGACTCGTCCGGCGAGAAGACCGCGGGCCGGACCGCGTTCGACAGGTCGCTCCTGCCGACGGCGTTGAGGCGCGACCGCATGTCGATGGTCTTGACGACCTTGTAGGTGTTCGCGTCGGCGATCGTGATGTGCCGGTCGCCCTTGGTCCAGTCCAGCCCCGGGTCGTCGAGATTGGTCTCGACGTTGCCGATGGACATGTTCCAGATGTACTTGCCGTCGGCGGTGAAGATGTTCTCGTGCGGCTTGTCGCCGGTGGCGAACGAGCCGAGCTGCTTGCCGGTGTTGATGTCCAGGACGTGCACGGTCTTGGTGAGGGACGCCGAGACCGCGACCCTCGTTCCGTCGCGCGAGACGGCCATGTGGTCGGCGCGGTAACCCGACACCGGGAACCGCCACCTGACCTTGCCGGTCGTCAGGTCGATCGAGACGACGTCGCCGAAGCTGGGCCGGGAGGCGACCATCGCGCTGCCGTCGGGCGTGGAGTACATGTCGTCGACGAACTGGTCGTGCCCCTCGCCCGCGGTCGCCCGGATGCCCAAGAACACGGCCAGGTTGAGCGGGTTGAGGTAGATCTCGGTGAGCCGCTGGTCCTTGTCGGGGATGACGTTGATCCGCCCGATCTTGGCGAAGTCGCCGCTGGGCTTGATGACGTCGGCGGTGCCCTCCCAGTTGTTGCCGACGAACATCACCTCCCGCAGCGACGGAGCCGCGGCCTGAGCCGACCGGGCGGAACGGGCCGACGCCTGCGTTGCCGACGCCTGCGTTGAGGTGCCCGCGACCAGGGCACCGACGGTGAGGGCGCACACAGCGCCGTGGAGCAGCGATCCGCGCCACGATGTCCTCATGGCCGTCCTCCAAGGGGGGTGGGGGTAGGAGATCGCGCCTGGAACCAAGTCTGAATATCGCCGTATTCAGATTTGGTTACTGGATAGTAGGCACGTGTGACGGCGGCCACAACCCCCATGCGCGAAAATCGATGCATGGCGGGCAGGATCACGCCGGCCGAGGGCCGGTACGGCGGCAGGACGGCGGACGAGCGACGGGCCGAGCGACGCGAACGCTTCCTCCAGGCGGGCCTGGATCTCTTCGGCTCCCGCGACGGACCCGGCTACCGCGCCGCGAAGGTCGCCGACGTCAGCCGCGCCGCGGGCCTGTCCACCCGCCAGTTCTACGAGGAGTTCCGAACCCTGGAGGACCTGCTCGCCGAGCTGCACCTCTACGTCAACGACGCCGCCGAACGGGCCGTCCTGGCGACGCTCCCCCAGGTCGAGCACCTGGACGACCCGATCGAGCGCTACACCCGCCTGTTCCGCGCGTACGCCGCCGGGATCACCGCCGACCCCCGCCACACCCGCATCGCGTTCGTCGAGATCATCGGCGTCAGCCCGCGCCTGGACCGCCAGCGCCTGGATCGCCGCGCCCGCTGGATCGACTTCCTCTGCGAGCAGGGCGCCGCCGCGGCGGCGCGCGGCGAGATCGCGCCCGGCGACTTCCGCGTCACCGCCACCGCGTTCATCGGCGCCGTCAACGGCCTCATGCACGACTGGGCCGTCGGCTGGGTCGACGCCACCCTGGACGAGATCGTCGAGGAGCTCCTGCAGATGCTGCTCGCCCGCATCCACACGATCTCCGCCTAGGACTCCGCTCAGGAGTTTCCGAGGACGTCCCTGATCGCCTGAAGCACGGCGCCGGTCCCGCGGTAGGTGATGGTGACGTGGCCCGCTCCCTCGACCGGCCGCATCTCGCCGCGCGGGACGGTCTGGGCGAACGCCGTGTAGAGGCGGTTCTTGCCCTCGATCTCCTGGCGCAGCGCCTCCTCGGGGATGCCCTGCGACACCGCTTGCTTGAACGGGTCGACCTCCGACGACGACAGAACGATCAGGGGCACGTCGGGCAGCGGACCGGCGCCGCGTACCTCGTCGTACAGCTCCTCGACGTTCTTGGCCTCATCGAACCCGACGCGCAGCCACGACTCGCTGACGTGGCCGTCGACGAGCGGCTCGCGGGTCTCCTCCGGCCAGTCCCGCAACTCCGCCCCGAACAGCCCGCGGTAGAACTGGACGACCTCGTCGGGCAGCTCGTCGGGGAACGCGTCGTCGGCGTCCCAGGCCTCCCAGCGTTCGACCAGCTCCTTGGGCATGTAGGCCTGGTAGTCCTCGTGCGCGGGGTCGAGCATGACCAGGCCGCTCACCTCACTGGGGAAACGCTGCGCGTAGTGGCGCGCGTAGAGGCCGCCGAGCGAGTGCCCGACCAGGACGTACGGGCCCGGCACGTCCATGACGCCGAGCATCGCGCGGAGTTCGTCGGTCGCCTGCGTGGATGTACGCGGGAGATCGACGCGCTCGCTCCATCCCGTTCCGGCGCGGTCGTAGATCACGCTGGTGGCGAGCCCGGCGGCGCCCTCCTGGAGCCTCAGGTAGTCCATCCCGACCGCTCCGGCTCCGGGAAGGAAGACGACGGCGGGCGTACCGCCGCCCGACTTGTGCGCCCACAGCCGCAGGCCGTCCACGTCGTAGTTCCGCCCGAGCGGCGGCCTGACCTCTGTCCGCATCGCAAGCTCCCTGCGATCGATCCTGCAATCCCAATTTTGGTAACGGTACCAAATATGGGATCGTAAGCGCGTGGACACCCTTGACCTGCTCCTCCACCCGGTGCGGCTGCGGATCGTGCACGCCATGTCCGGCGGGCGCACGCTGACCACGTCCGAGCTGTGCGCGCACCTGCCCGACGTACCGCGGACCACCGCGTACCGGCACGTCGCGCTGCTCGCCGACGCGGGCGTCCTGGAGGTCGTGGACGAGCAGCGGGTGCACGGCGCCGTCGAACGCCGCTACCGGCTCCGGCGCGAGCGGACGGTGATCGACCGGGACATGGCCGCGACGATGACGCTGGAGGATCATCGCAAGGCGTTCGCCGCGGCGATGGCGGTCCTGCACGCCGAGTTCAACGCCTACCTCGACCGGGACGGCGCCGATCCGGTCGCCGACCTGGTCGGCTACACGCAGTTCCCGATCTGGATGGACAGGGACGAGCTGAACGAGCTGATCGGCGAGTTCACCGACATCGTCATGCGCAGGCGCGGCAACGAGCCCAGGCCGGGCCGCACGCCCTACCTGATGAGCCCGATCTTCTTCCCCACCGAGGAGCCGTCCCAGGAGGACTAACCCTCGCCGGTCACCGACTTCCAGCCGTTCTCCAGCAGGTCGAAGATCCGCTCTAGGGCCTCTTCGTGGTCGGGTCTGGCGTGGGCCAGGATGCCCGCCTCCAGGGCGAAGTGCGCCAGGGCCGCGCAGGCGGCGTCGTCCTCCGGCAGGCCCGCCGCGACGGCGATCTCCTCGGCCAGGGCCGCCTCGTGGCGCAGCCACATCCGCCGCGTGTAGTCGCGCAGCGCCGGGGTGCTGTTGATCAAGTCCATGAACTGCGCGAAGCGCGGGGTGGCCCGGTACCGGTCGACCCGGTCACCGGCGACCTCGCGGCGGAGGGCCTCGATCACCGACTGGCCGGCCGGACGGTCCCGTACGGCGGCCCGCAGCCCGGCCTCGCGCTCGTCGTCCTTGTCGAACAGCAGGGCGACCTTGCCGTCCGGGAAGTGCTTGAACAGCGTGGTCACCGACACGTCGGCAGCCTCGGCGATCTCCCGTACGCCGACGTCCTCGTAACCGCGCTCCAGGAACAGCTCCAGCGCGGCGTCCGCCAGCGCCTTGTGCGTGGCGGCCTTCTTGCGTTCGCGGCGCCCCATCGTCTCGGTCACACTCCCAGCCTACCCCAAAGGTTGAACGGGATGAAAAGTTGAACAGTTGCACTTTCTTAGCTGTTGCACTTACCTTGAGGGCGAACGAAAGGAGTGACGACATGTCCACGACTGAACAAGAGGCCCCGTCGGAGGGGCGAATCCGCCTGATGCTGCTCGGCGTGATGCTGGCGATGCTGCTGTCGATGCTCGACAACACGATCGTCGGGACCGCGATGCCGACGATCGTCCGCGACGTCGGCGGGCTCGACCACCTGTCCTGGGTGGTCACCGCGTACATCCTGGCGACGGCCGTATCCACACCCGTGTGGGGCAAGCTGGGCGACCTGCGCGGCCGCAAGAACGTCTTCCTGACCGCGATCGTGGTCTTCCTGATCGGCTCCGCCGCCTCGGGGGCCGCGCAGACGATGGGCCAGCTGATCGCGTTCCGTACCGTCCAGGGCCTGGGCGCGGGCGGCCTCGCCGTCGGCGCGTTCGCCGTGATCGCCGACCTCGTTCCCCCGCGCGAACGAGGCCGCTACCAGGGGATGACCTCGATGGTCATGGCCCTCGGCACCATCGGCGGACCGCTCCTCGGCGGCGTCGTGACCGGCCACCTCGGCTGGCGCTGGGCGTTCTACATCAACCTGCCGCTCGGCGTGATCGCCCTCATCTGGTCCCAGGTCATGCTGCGCCTGCCCGCCGTCAAGAAGAGCGCGACCATCGACTGGCCCGGAATCCTCATCCTCGGCGCAACCATCAGCACAACGGTCCTGGCCGCCACCTGGGCCGGCGTCCGCTACGCCTGGACGTCCCCCCAGATCCTCGGCCTCGCCATAGCGGCCCTGCTCGGCCTGGCCGCGTTCATCTGGTCCCAGCGCCGAGCCGTCGAACCGGTCCTCCCCCTGCGCATCTTCGGCACCCGCAACCTCCCACTGGTAGCGGTCCTCATCGCAGTGGTGGGCGGCGTCATGTTCGGCTGCTCGCTCTACCTGCCGCTGTTCCAGCAGACCGTCCAGCACGCCAGCGCCACCGACTCCGGCCTCCTCCTGCTGCCGATGATGGCCCCGATCGTGCTGGTCTCCCAGTTCCCCGGCCGCATCATGACCCGCACCGGGCGCTACAAGATCTTCCCGATCCTGGGATCGATCCTCCTGGCCGCCGGATCGTTCCTCCTCGCGACCATGGACACCTCAACGCCCCGCGTGATGACCGCCCTCTTCATGGCGCTCATCGGCGGCGGCCTCGGCTGCATGATGCAGATGACCACGGCCATCGCCCAGAACAGCGTCGAGATGCGCGACATAGGAGCCGCCACCGCAGCGGTCACGCTCTTCCGCACCCTGGGCGGCTCCATCGCCGTGGCGGTCTTCGGCGCCCTGTTCACCCGTTCCCTACAGAACGCAGACGGAGCGCACTCAGGCCCGGCCTACCTCCACGCCGTAGCCAACGGAACGCAGCACATCTTCTTCCTGGCCGGAGCCCTCTGCCTGGTCGCCCTAGCCGCCGCCCTCCTCGTGAAGGAGGTCCCCCTGCGCGGCAAGCCCACCTCCCCACAGCCTGCCAAAGAGCCCGTCACCACCTCATGACAACCCCCGGCCGGAACGCCTCGACCACCCGCCCGAGGCGTTCCGCCACACTGCCCAGATCCCAGCAAGGCCCCAGCGCCACCCCTGTCGACGAGAAGAACCACCCCTCCTCCACCCGCACACTCTCCCCAAAGCAAGGCGTCTCCGGAGCGAACACATGCAGCAGCTCAGCCCGCCGCCGAGTCCCGAGACCCCGCCCCTCCAACACAACTCCCAGCGCATCCAGCGACTCGTTCACCGGCACACCTCGATCAGCCGGGCCCGCAGCTCCTCCGCAGTATCCGCGTCCACGCACGACGCACCCGCCTGCACCTGATCGCCCCGCTTGGGCCCGCGCGTGGCCCACCAGCGCCCCGCGTCGGTCGTGATGATCGACCAGTCGCGGAACTCCGCGCGCAGCTCCGCCTTGATCTCGTCGACTGTGGTCCGCACCGTTCCCTCTCCATGTGTGGCGATTCCGTCACGGCCAGTACATCCGCGGCCGGTGCGGCACGGTCAGAGGCAGAATGAGCACAGGGATCGACAATCCTGAACACGCGAGGTGCTGATGGCGCTCCACGACAAGTTGCGCGCCGAACGGACGCGGCGCGGCTGGACGAGGTTGGAGATGGCGCGGCGCCTCACCCCGCACGTGTCCGACCAGTGCCCCGACCTCGACACACTCCAGGCGTACGTGAAGCGCTGGGAAGCGGGCAAGGTCGGCATCAGCGAGCGCTACCGCTTCGCCTACGCCGCCACGTTCGAGACCGACCTCGACGCCCTGCCCGACCCCACCGGCGACCTCAACCCCGACGACGAGGAACGGCTGATCAAGGCGGCGCAACGCCCCTTCCGCGTCGACGCCTCAGTGATCGAGCTGTTCGCCACGATCCTGGCGGCCCAGCGCCGGACCGAGGATGTGATCGGGTCAGGCCCTCTCCTCGGCCCTGTCCGCGCACAACTCACCATGATGGAGCAGCTGATCGCCGAAGCCCGGGGAACGATCCGGACCTCGCTCCTGGACGTCGGCGCGCAGTGGGGGCAGTTCGCCGGGTGGCTGCACGCAGGCAACAACCAGGCCGATCGTGCGATGGCCTACCTCGGCACCACGCTCGACTGGGCCACCGAGACCGGCGACCGGGCCATGGTCGGCGCCGTGATGTCGTGGAAGGGCTATGTGGCCGAACGTGCCGGTCAGGTGGGGGCGATGATCGGCCTGTCGCAGGTAGGGCAGCGCAGCAGAGACCGTGGAGGCCGCGTCTATGACCTCTACCAGGAGGCCCGAGGTCATGCCCTGCGCGGAAGCGCCGACCAGGTCGATCGCCTTGTCGACGAGGCCGCCGAAGAGGCAGAGCAGCTCACGCCCGAGGACATCCGCCCGTGGGAGTACTACTACCTGACGCCCGGCTTCTTCACCATGGAGCACGGCGTCGCCTACCGCATCCTCGGCCGCAGCCTGCCCGACCGGAACGCGGACGCGATCGAGTATCTGACCCAGGGCCTGAGCAGTCTCCCGGTGGAGATGCGCGGATCCGAGTGGTCGGGCGAGTTCATCTACCAGCTAGGCCGCGCCCATCTCCAAGCCGGTGAACGTGACGAGGCGGGACGGCTGGCGGGCGAACTGACCTCGTTGGGCGAACGGCTCGGCTCGGACCGCCTGATCCGCCAAGCCGAAGCGCTCGCGGCCGTGTGAGGTGCTGAGTGGCACCTCACGACGGGCCGCAAACAGGACAGAGCTGGCACGGCCAGACTGAGCTCAACCCCGAGGACGAGGAACGGCTGATCAAGGCGGCTTGTCGGCCCACGCGGGTGGATCGTTCGGTGATCGAGTCGCTGGCGGCGATCCTGGCGGCGCAGCGGCGGACCGAGGACGTGATCGGGTCCGGGCCGCTGCTCGGGCCTGTGCGGGCGCAGCTCGACATGATCGGGCATCTTGTCGCCGAGGCGCGCGGGCCGCTGCGTTCGGAGATGGTGAACGTCGGGGGGCAGTGGGCGCAGTTCTACGGGTGGCTGCGGGCTAGTTGTGGTGACGTGGCGGCGGGCAATCGGCATCTCGATCGTGCGCTGGAGTGGGCGACCGAGAGCGCGGACGTCGATCTGGTTTCAGAGGTGGTCAGCTTCAAGGGGCATCTGGCCTGGATGTCGGGCCAGGCGGGGGCGACCATTGGGCTGTCCGCCGCGGCGGTGCGGGGTGATGGGCTTTATCCCGGGCAGCGCGCTATCTCGTGCTCTCAGGAGGCGCGTGGGCATGCGATGACGGGCGACGCGTGGGCGGCCGAGGCCAAGCTTGATGAGGCGGACGTGCAGGCTGCGGCCGCGCGGGAGCGGCTGGATGACGCGCCGCCATGGCTCTACTACCACTCCCCCGCGCTCTTCGAGCTGGAGCGCGGGCTGGCCTATCGCTACCTCGGGCACCATGACCAGCGCTACAACCAGCGTGCGATCAAGGCGTTCGGCCAGGGTCTGAGCGGTCTCCCGGTGGAGATGCGGGGGTCGGAATGGTCGGGCGAGTTCATCTACCAGCTGGGGCGTGCGCACTTGCAGGCGGGTGAACGTGAGGAGGCGGGGCGGCTGGCGGGCGACCTGACCTCGTTGGGCGAGCGCTTGGGGTCGGACCGGCTCATGCGCCAAGCCGAAGCGCTTTCACCTTCCTCATGACGCTCCGGCGAAGCCGATGACCCAGAGGCCGAGCACGCCCAGGACGCCCACCGGCAGCGCCGTGAGAAGTTGCCCCAGCGCCGGCCAGTCACGGGTCTGCGGGATCATGTGCAGCGCACCCAGCGTCATCATCGTCGCGCCCCAGACCGGGAGCAGGACGAACACACCGATGAACGAGTACAACACGACGGTGTCGCGCGGGGACATGCAGCTGAACATCCCGCTGTCGTCGCAGCCGACCGGGGCACGGTCCGAGGCGACGGCCCCTGCGATCAGAGCGAGCATCCCTGGCACGACGACCAGAAGCAGCGTGGCCAGCAGGAAGGACATTCCGCGCCTGCGGTGCCGTACGGGCGGCTGCCAGGGCATGTAGTAATCGTTCATGCCAACCATGCTCGGCGCGGCGGGCGGTCGGCGCCTGAGTACGTGTACTCAAGTACGCGGGGCAGAAGACCTACTTGAGGTGGGTGCGCAGGAGTTCTGCCACCTCGTCAGGGGCCTGCTCTGGAATCCAGTGCCCGACGCCCTTCAGGGTGTGGAAGGTGTAGGGGCCGGTCACGAATTTGCGGTTGAGCTCAGCGCCCGTACGGCCTAGGGCGGGGTCCTTGTCGCTCCAGATGAAGAGCGCCGGAACCTTGACCGCGGCCAGCCGCCCAGGCGGGTTGAACGGCATGCCCGATACCAGTTGAGCGCCGGGGTAAGCGCCCCCGGCTTCAGCATGAAGTCGATGTCCCTGGCGGCGTTGGCCTCGGTCTGGCCGCCGTCCGCCATTCCCGCGATGAGGCGTGACCTGGCGTTCAGGGCGAGCCGGCGCAGGGCCAGCTCGGGCAGCCAGGGCACCTGGAACGCGAACATGTACCAGGACATGAAGAACTGCCGGCTGGTGAAGATGGCCCGCATGAACGCCGCCGGATGCGGAACCGACAGCGCGGTCACGGTGGCGACCAGGTCAGGACGGCTGGCGGCGAGCGACCACGCGACCGGCGCGCCCCAGTCGTGCCCGACCACGTGCACCTTGGGCACCCCGGCCGCCTGAACGAGCGCCACGACGTCCTCGACCAGCTCGGACAGGCGATAGGCGTACCGCCCACGCGGCCGAGCCCCGGCCGAGTATCCGCGCTGGTCAGGCGCCAGCGTTCGGTATCCCGCCTCGTGCAGCAGCGGCGCCAGCCGATCCCAGCAGCGCGCCGTCTGAGGGAACCCGTGCAGCAGCACCACGACCTCCCCCTCCAGCGGCCCCTGGTCGACCACATCGAAGACCAGCCCGTCGCGTCTGAAGGATGAGATCCGTTGGGTGTCCATGGTCATGCCTGCCTCGCCTCAACTCGTCGCTGCGAATGATCGCTCGATCGCTGGATCCACTGCCCATGGAAGGTGAAGCCGAGGCTCTCAGGAACCGGCAGGGTACAGACAGGCCCATCGGCGACCGCCTCGGCGTTGAAGACGACGATGTTCGTGGTCCCCTCGGCGATATGGCTCTCGTACGCGATGAGCCAGCCCGCGTCGTCGACAAGCCCCGGGTCACGAGGAACGAAGATGGGCTCGCTGACCAGATGACCTGGGCCGTAGTCGTGGATGTCGGCCTCCCCCGACTCGGTGCCGTAGCGCGCGACCGCCGTCAGCGCCACGCCCGCCGTGGCGTCGGCGGCCGCCGCGCCATAGACGTTGCGATGCGCGCCGGTGGAACGGCGAATATCGATGGTGGGCCATTCGAGCGGCAGCCCGTGCACCTGGTGAGCCTCGACCTTCCCGGACGTTCCCACCCGATAGCGCCACAGCCGCCCGACGGGGAAGCACGACGGATCGGTCAGGTGGCTCATGCTGGCGATGGCCTCGTGCATGACCGTCCACGACCGGAACCGGACCAGGTCGAAGACGATGTCGTCGCCGTCGTCGAACGCCCCGGCGAAGTGCCACTGGAACCACGGATCGGCCTCGACGATCCGGAACGGACCACCCGCCCGAGGAACGAGCAGAATCCGCGTGGGCTCGTCGCCGTGCCAGCGCATCGCCTGGAACGCGGGCGACCGGCCCGACGCCACCGCGCCCAAATCCAAGATGACGGGTCCAAGGCAGAAGACCAGATGAGTCTCGGTCATCGCGAAGTCATGGACCATGAACCGCCTCGGCAGCCTGATCGACCGAAGACGTTCGGTCGGCCCGCCCTTCCTGCTCCGGTAGATCTCCAACCGAGGACGCGGCCCGTAAACACAGCCGAAGTTCCACAGCTCCCGACGCCCAGGGTCCCAGCACGGATGGGCCGAGTAGGGACGCCCCAACCGACGCCCGAACGGCCCCGAAGGCTCCAGCGCGCCACCGAGATCGCACTGCCCAAGCGTCTCCAGCGTGCCGGGCTCCAGCTCCCACGGCAGGTCGCTCTCCCACAGTGCGAGCAGCCTGCCGTCGATCATCGTCACCGACGTGTTGGCCTGAGAGTTGGCCGGACGCTGAAGCACATTGCGGAGCCGCCCACCCTCCGCGTTCGCCCCCGCCAGCCGCACCCGCCGCCCATCCCGAGCCGCCCGATACGAGGGCGTGCGAACGTACCGCGACCGGACCCGAACCTCCCCCGAGGCGAACGTGACCGCGCTGACCAGGCCGTCCCCGTCGATCACATAGTCGGACAGATGGTTGCCCGCGCCGTTCCGATAAAGCGTCCCCGCCAGCCCCTCGGGAACGCTCCCCTGGCTCACACGAAGCTCGGCATCGACCTCCCGGGCCCAGCCACCACGCCGCAGATCCATGCGCCCTCCAATGTGATCGCCGATCACATACATGTGATCAGCGTTCACATGCCCTGTCAAGATGTGGTACGACTGGCCGCATGGACACCCGGCGGCCCTACCACCACGGCTCCCTGCCGAAGACCCTGGTCACGCACGCGATCGAGCTCCTGGACGAGTCCGGCGCCGACGCCGTGGCCGTTCGCGAGGTCGCACGCCGAGCAGGCGTCGCCCCCTCGGCCCCGTTCCGCCACTTCGCCGACCGCGCCGCGCTCCTCACCGCCGTCACCGAGGCCGTCGCCGTCGACTTCGGCGAGGTCCAGATGGCCGCCGTGAACGCCGCCGAATCCATCCCGTTCCGCGCCCTGGGGACCGCGTTCGTGCAGTACGCGCTCGACTACCCGCACCGCTTCGCGCTCCTGCGCGGCGCCCTCTTCGGCGGAACGCGCACACCCGTCCTAGAAGAAGGCCACAGGGCGTTCACCCAAGCCGTCACCGACCTGATCGTCACCGCCCAACAACAAGGCGAGCTACGCCAAACCGACCCCGACCTGATCCGCCTAGCCGCCCTGGCCCTCGTCTACGGCCTCTCCCAGATGTTCGTCGACAACTACCTCGACTCCACCCAAGCCGAGACCCTCATAGACCAGGTCACCGAACTCTTCGGTCTAGGCGTCCTGGCTCCCGGAGCTCCCGAGCGCTCCCCCGCCACCTGACCGAAAACCCATTGCGCAGCCACCTCGCCGCAATACGACACTGCTCGCCATGACCAGGCCAGAGCCCACCGAACTCGACTACCTGAGGGAGATCGAGAGGCTCGCCAACGCAGTCACCTGCGCTGAAGCTCGCAGGCGTGGCCCTTATCCGCCCAGCGGTGATGCCGCTTGGGATGACTGACACCTACGAAGAGACGTGCGCGCGACTCGCAGTTGAAGAACGGCCGGAGGGCTGGGCCCTATGGAACACCTGGGCCGAGGACGACCTGAAGGTCACGATGGTGGTCTCAGCAGTCGAGACCACCGAAGGCCTGCTGATGAACTGGGCCAACGGCAGGAACGTGCTCCCGGTCATGCCCTTTCCAGCCCAGATCGCCCAAGTGCACGCGGGCTGGATCGCGACGATGGTCTTCTCCCCGTACGGCAAGAAGAAGCTCGGCCTCCAGGGCCACAAGCTCTGAGCACCGGGGGACGAGTCAAGGCCTGCTACTTGCGGTGAATCCTTGCCAGGCCACGAGTGGCGAACTTGCGCACCTGCTCATCAGGGTCGTGCTGCAGGCGCCGCAAGGTGGGCTCGGCCGCCAGGTCACGGAAGTTGCCGAAGTCCGCTGGGTCGCCAAGGAGGCCGAGGGCCCACATGAACAGCAACTGGTCATCGGCATGGCCAAGAATGACCGGCCTGCTGCCTTCCGGGTCCGCCTCGATATGGACGGTACTGGTGATGCGTGCCCCTGGGGCAAGCGATTAATCCGGGGCCGGGTCAGGCCGGTGGGCGGGTGGGGCGGCCGCAGACTCGGAGGGTGCTTTCTAGGCATGCGGACGCTGCTTCTTGGGCTGTTAGGCGGTTCTCTGCCACTTCTGCGGCGGCGGCGTGTTGGAGGCCTATGACGGCGGAGGTCAGCCAGGCGGCGGAGAGGGAACGGTCGAAGTCGCCGGTGTCCTGGCCTCGCTGGATGAGGCGTTCCAGGCGTGGGGGTACGACGTCGTGCGGGTCGTTGGCGGTGGGGCGCGGGATGGCGGCGAGGTTGAGGATGAGGGGGTGGCGGCGCAGGAAGCGCCAGCCGGCGTCGAGGAACGCCGCCAGGGCGTCGGGGGGCGGGGCGGTGTCGAGGCCTGCGGCGTCGAGAGCCGCGATGTACTCGTCGGCCGCGACCTCGATGAGAGCGGCGATGAGGGCGTCGCGTGAGGGGAAGTGCGCGTAGACGGTCTGGCGGGTGACGCCGGCCGCGGCGGCGACCTCTTCCATTCGGGCGTCCGGGCGTTCGCCGAGGACGGTGCGGGCCGCGTCGAGGATGGCGTCGATGCTGCGCCGAGCGTCGGCCCTGCGGGGGCGGATCGGCGTGGCGGCGGACGAGTCGACCATTCCAGCAACGATATCTGTTCGGCCGCAATCTTGACGTGCTGTAAGAGATAGACAACTCTTACAGCATGTCAAAGAAAAGCGCGGGGCCGGCGATCGAGGCGCATGGGTTGGTCAAGACCTATGGGGAGAACCGGGCATTGGACGGGATAGACCTCATGGTGAGGCGCGGGCAGGTGTTCGGGTTCCTTGGTCCGAACGGGGCGGGCAAGACCACGACGATCCGCATCCTGGCCACCCTGACCAGGCCCGACGGCGGCACTGCCCGCGTGCTCGGTCACGATGTGCTCGGCGAACGGGATGCGATCCGGGCCCGGGTCTCGGTGACCGGCCAATTCGCCGCGCTGGACGAGGACCTGACCGGGTACGAGAACCTGATCATCCTCGGGCGACTCCATGGCCTGTCCCGGGCTGGGGGTCGTCGGCGCGCCGAGGAGTTGCTCGCCGCGTTCGACCTGACCGCCGCGGCGGCACGGCAGGTGGCCGGGTACTCGGGCGGGATGCGGCGCAGGCTGGACATCGCGGCCGGCCTGATCGTGACCCCCGACCTGCTGTTCCTCGACGAGCCGACCACCGGGCTGGACCCGCGCAGCCGCAACCAGGTGTGGGAGCTGGTCCGCCAGATCGCGGCGGCGGGCACCACCGTGCTGCTCACCACCCAGTACCTGGACGAGGCCGACCAACTCGCCGAGCAGATCGCGGTCATCGACCACGGCCGGATCGTGGCCGAGGGCACCAGCGCCCAGCTCAAGTCCCGGGTCGGCTCGGGAACGCTGCACATCCGGCTTCTTGACGGCGAGCAGCGCCCGCAGGCGGAACGGGTTCTGGCCCACGAACTGGAGGGGACGGTGCGGCTCGCCGCTGACCCGCTCGCGTTGTCGATGCTGCTCGCCGACTCGGAGGGACTGGCGGATGGAGGTTTGCTGGTCGGGCGCGCTTTGACTCGGCTCGCCGAGGCCGGGGTGGGGGTCGCGGAGGTCGGTCTCGGGCAGCCCAGCTTGGACGAGGCGTTCCTCGCACTGACGGGGCACCCGGCCGACATGGACCGCGAGGAGGTGAACGCATGAGCGCCCCGCCCGTCGCGCAGACCCACCAGATCGATGCCCTGCTCGCCGCGGGGCGGTCGCGCCGCCGTGCCGGAGCGCTCACCGCCTCCGCGACCTTCGGGCGGCGGGCCGTGCTCAAGGTCAAGCACGACCCGAAACAGCTCGTGGACTCGATCGCGATCCCGGTCCTGTTCACCGTGCTGTTCACCTATCTCTTCGGCGGCGCGATCAGCGGCTCGACCGGCGCCTACCTCAAGCTCCTGCTGCCCGGCGTGCTGAGCATGAGCATCGCCATCGTCACCATGTACGGCGGCGCCCGGCTCGCCCAGGACGTGACGACCGGGGCGTTCGACCGCTTCCGTTCGCTGGCCGTGTGGCGCGGCGCGTTCGTGGTGGGCGGCCTGCTCAGCGACGCAGCCCGTTACCTGTTCGCGAGCGCGATCGTGGTGGGCCTCGGGATGGCCATGGGATACCGGCCCGACGGGGGCGCGCCGGGTGTGGTCGCCGCGGTCGCCCTGGTCATCGCGTTCGGGCTCGCCCTGTCCTTGCTGTGGGCCGTGGTCGCCCTGCTCGTACGGGATCCGGCGGTCGTCATCAGCATCGCCAACGCCGTGCTGATACCGCTCTCGTTCGCCAGCAACATCTTCGTCCAGCCCCGGACCATGCCCGGCTGGCTCCAGGCCTTCGTCGACGTCAACCCGCTCACCCACGTCGCGGCCGCTGCCAGGGCACTGATGAACGGCGGCGACGCGGGCGGTGCCGTCGCCTGGTCGCTCCTCACGACCGCCGCCATCGCCGTGGTGTGCGGACCGCTCACCCTCCACCTCTACAGCAGGCGAGGCTGAGGGGCGGCCAAGACCCCGGCGTCAGCCCTCGGGGTAGAAGAGGAAGAGGGTGCAGCCGGTCGTCGTCTGGGGGACGTGGGCGGATCCCCTGGGGGCGTGGATGAACGAGCCTGCCGGGTAGTCGCGGATGCCGTCGTTGAACGTGCCGGAGACGACGAAGACCTCTTCGGGGCCGGGTTCGTGGACGTCGATGCCCTGCCAGGTGGTGTTGGGGTCCATCTGCAGGACGTGAGCCGTCGCGCCGTTGTCGCCGTGCCAGAGGGTGCGCAGGTGGATGCCTGGGAAGAGCTCGCGGACCGGGGCGTCTTCCAAGGTGGACCACTCGAAGGCGGGGAGTTCTGTCGTCATGGAGCCAGCTTCATCCAGTACCGACCGCCCCGCCGAGTGTCAGAAAAGACATCTCGCGGTACTTTTCTGCCATGCATCGCGTGGTGGCTCTTGTACGGGAGGGGCAGGCGACGTTCGAGCTCGGCTGCGCGGCCGGGGTGTTCGGGGCCCGGCCGCCCGGTCAGGCGGTGCGTTACCGGTTCGGCGTCTGTGCCGAACGACCCGGCCGGGTCGGCACGCGCAACGGGTTCGACATGGTGATCGAGGACGGGCTGGAGGCGCTTGAGGACGCCGACACCGTGGTCGTTCCAGGCTGGCTGCCCGTGGAGGAGGCGCCTTCGGCCGCGGTGACCCGGGCGCTGAAAAGCGCGCATGAGCGAGGAGCGCGGCTGGTCAGCATCTGCACGGGGGCCTTCGCGCTGGCGCACGTCGGGCTGCTGGACGGGCGCGGAGCCACTACGCATTGGGCGCGGACGGAGGATCTGGCCGCGCGCTTTCCGCACGTTCAGGTCGACCCGGACGTGCTCTACGTCGACGGCGGGGACGTGGCCACCAGCGCCGGAGCGGGCGCCGGGATCGATCTGTGCCTGCATCTGGTGCGCGTCGATCAGGGGGCCGGGTTCGCCGCGCATGTCGCACGAGGGATGGTGATGCCGCCTCATCGTGAGGGCGGTCAGTTGCAGTACTCGGCGCCGCCACGCCCCATTCAGATCGACGGGACGCTCGCGCCGTTGCTGGAGTGGGCGGCGGAACGGCTCGGCGAGCCGATCGGGGTCGAGGAGATGGCGGGGCGAGCGTGCGTCTCCACGCGCACGCTCGCCCGTCGGTTCACCGATCAGCTGGGCGTCGGGCCGGGACAGTGGCTACTCAACCAGCGGCTGGCCGCGGCCCGGGAACTGCTGGAGTCCTCTGACCTCTCGTTGGAGGCCATCGCCCGCCGGGTGGGGCTCTCCTCGGCCACCAATCTGCGGAGACGCTTTCTCGGGGCGTTGGGCACCACGCCCGGCGCCTACCGGCGAACGTTCCGGACCTAGGCGTTGCCTTAGATCGCCCGGGTGGCTCCGGCGGCCGGGACCGCGGTGAGGAAGCGCGGCGGGCGCCGGGCTGACGACAGCGCGGCGGTGACCGTTGCCCGAACGTTCGGTACGGCGGTCATGGGAACCAGGGCCACGGCGCAGCGGCCCACCGCCAGGCCGCCCAACGCGCCTGCCGAGAGCGCGGCGGCCAAGGCGGTGTCCAGAGTCGACTCGCCCGGAACGTGGGCCTCAGTCAAAGCAGGCCCGAGAGCGGCAAGGTTTCCGGCGCGCAGTGCGGCGATCGGCAGGGCATCCACCGTACGGGCGCCCGGCCCTGACGAAACGCCCACGTCCATGATGAGCAGGCGCAGCCCTGCGGCGGTCAGGTCGCACGGCAGGTGCTCGGCCGGCAGGTGCTCGGTCCCCACGAGAGCGTGAGCCTCGCGGGCATGGCGGGCGACGTTGTACGAGGCGGACTCGTTCGGCAGCTCGGGCTTCCCGCACAGCGCCTCAAGCACCATCGACACCACGCAGGCGGTCTCCGCACCCGTCAGCAGCTCGGTCGCGGCGGGCAGCTCGCAGTTCACGACCAGGCGAACCCCTGGGGCCTCCTGGGCGATGAGCGCCTCGACCGTGGGGACCGCCCAGGCGGGAACGGCGCCGGACGCCAGCGCGGTGGGCAGGCGACCGCGGCCGATGGAGAAGCGGTCGGCGTGGTGGTTCATCGAGTACAGCTCGGTCGAGCCGTCGTCGGTCACTCCGGCGGCGATGATGACGCCCCACGGGAGCGCGACGCCCAGGGACGCCGGGCTGCCGTTCAGCAGGACCATGCCGCCGGGCGCGCGCCAGGCTCCGGCGGGCGCGCTCCCGTAGGCCCGTTCGTAGACGTGCGCGGTGACCCGGACCTCCGGGTCGACGGCGAGTTCGGTGTTGATCAACCTTCGTCCTTTCGTGCCAGCACCCGGTAGGCGTTGCTCGTGCCGGGGATCAGCGGCACCACGAGCCTGTCGAGCAGGACCGCGAGCGGGACCAGGGGCACGGCGCAGCCGATCGCGAGGGCGCGCAGGGCCCGGTCCCGGAGGGTCGGAGGGGCGGGGGCCCAGGGACGGTCGGCGTCCGGGCCGAACGTGCGGAGCAGGAGGAGCACCAGGAAGAGCACGTCGTAGCGCTGGTGGGCGGCGCGGCGCTGGCGGGCGACGACGCGCAGGCCGCGGACGGCCAGGGCCTCTTCCAGGTTGCCGACAGGGATCATGTGGAGGTGCTGCGGCTGCAGCCAGGACACCCAGAACCGGCCGAACGCGCGGCCGAACAGCGACTCGGGGTCGGGCAGCTCGATCAGCAGGTGGCCGCCTGGGCCGAGGATCTTGGCGGCGGCGTCCAGCTCGGCGAGCGGGTCGAGGGTGTGCTCCAGGTAGTGGTGCATGCTGATCAGGTCGTAGCGGCCGAACAGCTCGTCCATCAGCTCGGTGAACTGGCCCTGGTAGGCGCGCCGCAGCCAGCCCCGGCGCGCGCCCTCGCCGACGCCGGTGCCCTGGTCGAGGCCGTCGAACGCGGTGCTGGGCAGCATGGTCGAGGCCGTACGGCAGAAGTGGCCGTGACCGGTGCCGACGTCCAGCCAGTTGCGCGGCATCAGGTGGCGGCGCACCAGGTCGGCGCGGGAACGGTAGTACCTGCCCTGCCGCGCGAACATCCGGCCCGCGGCCTCGGCCCCGACGCCGTCGTAGAAGTCGCGGTAGTAGAACTCGAGCCCGGCCGCGTTGAGGCGCGGGTTCTGGAAGACGTGGCCGCAGTCCCGGCAGCGTTCGAGCGTGAACCGGCCCGCCTTGATCTGGACGATGTCGCCGCTGGTCACGTACCGGCTGACCGCGATCGAGCCGCACCACGGGCAGTCATCGCGCGCCGGGCCGAGGAAACGGCCGACGCCGCGCGCGTACTCGGCCTGGTAGGAGGCCCGAGCCTGCTCGCGCACGGCCGTGCCGCGGCGCTCCCACGACGACGGGCGCTCGGCGAGCGTCCGCCACCAGCTCCACGGCGTCCGTACGAGCCGGAGCAGCGAGGCGAGATGCAGGTCGCGGGGCGAGATCGGCCCGCCGGTGAAGATCAGGTACGGGGAGAGGGAGTAGACCGCCGCCGCCACCAGCCCCCAGAGCGGGTCGGCCAGCAGCGCCGCCAGGACCAGCGCGTACGCCCCCATTGAACGCGCGAGGACGCGGGCGGGCGCGACGCCGAGCCCGCGCAGCCACGCCCGGCGGCCGCGGCAGACCGGGACGCGCGGCGTACGGCACGGCACGACGGCCAGGCCGGCGGCCACGCCCTTCCGCGCGTCGACGCGGGCGAACGCGCGCAGCCGCGCCGTCGCCGCCCCCAGATCGCCCGGGTCGAGCGGACCGGGCGGCAGCCCGGCCCGGCTCAGCACCTCACCGTCGGCGAGGACCGCGACCCCGGCGCCACGGCCCGGCGCGAGCGGGTTGGCACGGTAGGAACGCGGATTCACCAGCCGCGCGAGATCGAGCGCCCGCTCGACCGGCAGATCCGACGGAACGAGATCGAGCACCTGGACCCCGGTGCCCCGCGCGTGCTCGATCGCAGCGCGGCGCACCCGCCCCGTCACGACCGCGCCCTCGACCGTGAGGGCGCCGTGCGTGCCGCCGGCCAGGGCCTCGACCGACCGCTCCCGGCGTTCGGCGGGCGCGGCGGACCGCTCCCGGCCGCGCTCGACCGGCCGCTCCCGGCCGCGCTCGTCCACCCGCACGCGGCGCAGCGGCGCCAGGCGCAGCCGGACCCTGACCGCGTCGGCGGCCAGCAGCGCGGGAACGAGAGCGGGAATCCAGTTCACGCGAGCTTCTCCAGCCGTTCCGCAGCCTGCGCGGCACCGCCCGCCGCGGCGAACGAGTCGCGGACGCGCTGCGCCGCCTCCCGGTAGGCGCCTTCGGTCAGCACCGACGAGATCGCCTTCCGCAGCTCCTCGGCCTGCACGCGGGTGAAGCGCACGGTGAGCCCGGCCCCGGCCTCGGCGACCTGCTTCGCGATCACCGGCTGGTCGTCGCGGATCGGCGCCACCACCAGCGGCAGCCCGCTGGCGAGCGTCTCGCAGACGGTGTTGTGGCCGCCGTGCGACACCACGGCCGACAGCCGCTCCAGCAGCGCGAGCTGCGGCACGTGGTCACGGACCAGCACGTTGGGCAGCGGCTCGGTGACCGCGCCCTCCGGCGCGACGAACACCGCCTGCACGTCCAGGTCCCGTACGGCGTCGGCGGCGACCTGGAAGAACCGCTCCCCCGCCGGGCCGTTGATCGTGCCGAGCGAGACCAGCACCGCGGGCCGCTCGCCGTCCAGCCACTCCCAGGGGAAGTCGCCGCCGGGCGGGCGGCCGAGCGCCGGTCCCACGAACGCGAAGTGATCCGGGAAGAACGAGGTGTCGCCGATCATCGCGTCGGTGGAGAACGCCAGCACCAGATGATCGGAGAAGCGCAGGTCGAGCAGGTCCTCCAGGTCGTAGTCGAGCTGGAAGTCGGCGATCTGCTCGCGCACCCACTCCTCGACCTTGGGCATCCCGGCGAGCGGCCGGGTGAACTCCGCCGAGGTCGTCGCCGACGTCGCCCACGGCAGGCCGCGCAGCCTCGCGGCGACCGGGGCCGCGAGCACCTGCTGGTCGGAGATGACGACGTCGGGCTCGAACTCGTCGATGGCGGCCTCGACGCCCGGCATCATCGCGTGGCCCAGCGGGACGATGAACTCCTCCCACAGGAACTTCAGCGCCGCCGGTCCGCGCAGCTCCATCCAGTCGCGGCGCGCGGCCTCCAGTTTGGCGGTGAACGCCTCGTCCTCGGCCGGGAAGACCCGCGCCCCGGACGGCAGCAGCGGCTCCAGGCTGCCGGGATGGCCGACCCAGGCGACCTCGTGCCCGCGCCGCGTCAGCTCGGCGGCCACCGCGACGGTCGGGTTCACGTGCCCGGTCAGCGGCGGCACGGCGAACAAGAACCGGCTGGTCTTGACCTCGGGCTCGGCGGGCTTGGCGGGCTCCCCGAACAGGGACGGCACCTGCACCCGGCGGCTGCGGCGGCTCACAGCGCAGCACCCCCGGCCAGGGCCGGAACGCGCGTTCCCGCCTGATGTGCCAGCCAGGGCAACAGCGCCTCCAGCAGCTCGGCCGTCCCCTCCCGCAGAACGGTGTGGGCATGACCGGGCAGAACGTGCAGCGTGCAGTCCGCGACCGACCGCAGCAGCAGCTTCCCGGCGTCCAGAACGTCGGAGTGCTCCCCGTACACCGCGAGCACCGGGCACGACACCCCGGCCAGGTCCACGGGCCGGATCGGCTCCACCGCGGCCAGGTCGTCGAGCAGGCTGGTGCCGTTGATGAGCGCGTCGGCGGTCTGCGCCTGCCGCCCGCGCTGCCGCCACCCGATCGCCATCAGCTGGTCGGCGAGCCGCTCGTACTCCAGAACGAGCGCGGACTTGCCGAGCGTGTTCAGCATGTCCTCGGTCCACTCGCCGGCGCGCTCGGCCGGACCGTACGACTCCACGAGCACCAGGCCCGCGATCCGCTCCGGCCGGGCCAGCGCCGCGTTCAGCGCGACGACGCCACCGAAGCTGTTGGCGACCAGGTAGACGGGCGCGGTCAGCCCGAGGCCGTCCAGCACCCCGAACAGGTCCGCGACCGCGTCGGCCGCCGAGTAGCCCGTCGTGGTCCGCTCCGAGAGGCCGTGCCCGCGCAGGTCGTACAGGACGGCGCGTGCCCCGGCCGCCGAGACCGGCCCGGCGAGCGTGTAGTAGAAGCTGGACAGGTTGTCCATGACCAGCCCGTGGATGAACACCACCACGGGCGCGTCGGCTTGATCGGCTTGGCTGGCTTGATCGGGATCACAGGGGTCCATCGTCTGGACGTGGAATCGGATCCCGCGTGCGGTCACCTCGGCCATGTGTCTCCCCCAGGAAGTCGGTCAGCAGGGGCGTCAGCCGCGCCCGTGCCGTGATGTGCAGGTCGTGCCCGCCGTTCAGTACGTGCCGCCGCGCGCCCGGGAGCGCCCGCCCGACCAGGTCGCCGGACGCACGGAACGGCGAGTCCGCCCCGACCACCGACAGGACCGGCAGGTCGCCGAGCGCCCGCAGTTCGTCCTCGCCGACCGCCGGCTCGGCGGCCAGGTCCTTGAGCAGGCTGGTCTCCTCGACCAGCGCGGCCGTACGGCGCCCCGCGGCCGACCTGCGACCCGCCTGCGACGGGACCAGCGAGGGGGCGATGGCGGCCGAGTCTCCCTCGAAGGGCGGGTCGATCAGCGCGAGCCGGGAGACCCGTCCGGGGCGGCTCAGCGCGAACCGCACCGCCACCGCCGCGCCGTAGCTGTGCGCGGCGACCGCGAACGGCGGCAGGTCGCCGGTCAGCGCGGCCAGGTCGTCGGCCATGGTCGCGGTGTCGTAGCCGGACGGGGTCCGCTCGCTCATCCCGTGCCCGCGCCAGTCCGGCAGCCGCACCCGGCAGGACCGGGCCAGCGCGGGCGCGACGGTGAAGAACCACGAGGCGGCGCTGCCGGTGAACAGCCCGTGCAGCATCACCACCGGCGCGGCGCCGCCGCGGTCCCGTCCGAGGTCGACGACGTGGAAGCGCACCCCCCGCGCGCTCACGAACGCCATGAAGGGATCAGACCCCCACGGGCTCGGGCCGCGACTCGATGTGCGCCACCAGGTCGCCGACGGTCATCCGCATGATCTCGTCCAGGTCCATCCCGGCGATGAACGCGGCGAAGTCGACCCGGCCGCCGTAGCGCCGCTGCAGCTTCTCCGCCAGCGCCACGAACTCGATGCTCTCCAGCGCCAGGTCGTCGTTGAAGGTCGTCGCGGGCCCCACCTCGACGTCCAGCAGGAAGTCCTCGCCGACGACGTCGACGAGCATCGCGACGACCTCCCCGAGCACACCCTCATCACTCATTGCCGTTCTCCTCCGTCTTCTCGGTGTCGCCCCTGTGCTGTGCCGTGACCGTCCAGGCCACGACGTGTCCCTCCAGGACGCTGGACTCCACGGCCGTGATCGAGTCCGGCGCGGCGACCAGCAGCCGGCCCGTGTCGGCGGCGGTGACCACGAACCCGTCCGGGCCGTGCGCCCCGCCTGCGGCGCGGGCGGCGGCGTCCTTGGCCGCGGCCAGGCGCGTCGCCTCGGTCGCGCGGTCGCCGGGCAGCCGCGCGAGCAGCGCCCGCTCCCCCTCGGTCAGCAGGCCGTCGCCGCCGGACCCGCCGGGCCCGCCGGTCGCGGCCGGGTCGTTCTGCTGACCGGGCACGGTGCCGATCACCAGGCCGGGTGCCTGGTCGGGCACCTGCGGGTGGCCGGTCACCGGGCGCATGCCGATGCCGGTCGGTTCGGGCCGCGGCCGTACGATCGCCGCGCCGAACTCGTCGGTCTGCACGACCGACACGGTCAGGTCCGGCTCGAACGGCCCGCGCACGACCGGCCGCGCGTCGCCGTCCTCGCCGTCCGACATCGACACCGTCAGCTCGGCCGGGAAGAGCGGGCCGTGCCCGCGGTCCCACAGCCAGTGCCGTACGGCGTCCTTGATCGCGATGCGGCTGAGCAGCCACGGTCCCTGCGCGCGCGGCGTGAGCGCCTGGTATTCGGCGCGTTCGGCCGCGCACAGGTACTGCCGCATGAGCAGATCCCGCGACGACGTGCCGTCCCAGCGGCGCCGCGCCAGGCACCAGCCGCCCGGCTGCGGCTCGCCGATGCCCGACACCTCCGGGGTGAACTTCATCCGCCACACCGGCTCGTCGGTGTAGAACCGGTGCGTGGTCCAGCCGTCGATGCGGCCCCAGACCGACCCGTCGGGCGCGAGCATCTCCGCGTCGCACTTGATGGTGGTGTCGGAGACCGTACGGTTCCAGACCGTGATGCCGAGCCGTTCACCGGCGGGCGGCAGCGGCCCGTACCAGGACACCTGCTCGATCCCGATCGGGAAGACGGTCTGGTCCTTGTCGCCGTAGATCTGGATCCAGTGGCCGCACAGCTGCCCGGCGCTGTCCATCAGCGCGCCCGGCGTGGGCAGCGAGGTCAGCGCCGCGCGCAGGCCGTTGGCCGCGAGCGAGGTCATCTCCGAGACGCCCTGGTAGAGCGGCCCGTGGAACATGAACCGCTCGGCGTAGAACCGGTCGGCGGTCACCGCCGGGGTGCCCTCGCGGTCCAGCGGCGTACGGTCCGGGCTCGGCGGCGCGGGATAGCGCTCGGCCAGCAGCACGGTCCCGTCGGTGTGACCCTTGATGACCACCTTCACGCGGCGCACGCCGCTGCGGTCGGAGTCGACCACGACCGCCTGGATGTCGGCGGTGGTGGCCGGGTCGGCGACGACCCAGCGCAGCGCGCGCACGTCCTCGAAGCCGATGACCACCAGCTCGGGGAACAGTTCCCGCGCGGTCTCGGCCATCACCTCCAGCAGCGTGGTGAGCGGCACGACCGGGAAGCGGTCGGAGGTCTCGGGCCAGCCGGCGGGCTGCGGGATCAGGCAGTGGTCCAGCACGTACGGCATGGCATCGACGGAGAAGACCCGCGAGGTGGTCAGCTCGGTCACGGCCGGAGCCGCGTCACCGGGCGAGGGCCGCACCGCGCCGGTGCCGAGCGCCTCCAGCACGATCTGGGCGCTGTCGGCGGCGTCGCGCAGCAGCGCGTCCAGCTCGGCCATCACCGGCGAGTCGATCGGCAGCGGCGCCATGCTCGGCATGCCGAACGGGGCGCCGGTCCCAGGGCGGCCCGACACAGGCGCCACGTTCAGCGGCGGCACCGTGCCGTTCAGCTTGATCAGCGGGGTGCCGAGGTCCAGCCGCATCCCGGTCCCGCTCGCGGGCGTCTCGTTCTGCGGGGCCGATCCGTGGCCCTCGACCCACAGCGCCGCCATGACGCGGCGCAGCTGCGCGATGCCGTCGCGCTTGGGCACGTTGACCGCCAGCGCCAGGTGCTCGCGGTCGCCCAGCCGGTCCCCCACGAAGCCGGTCAGGCTGCCGGGACCGACCTGGACGAAGACGCGCACGCCCACGCCGTACAGCTCCTCGGTCAGCTCGCTGAACCGCACCGGCTCCAGCAGATGCTGGACGACCAGCCGCCGCACCTCGCCCGGCTCGGACGGGAACGGCGCGACCGTCGTCCCCGACCACAGCGGCACGCGCGGCGGGCGGATCGGCAGCGCCTCGAACGAGCGGTGCACCGGGCCCATGTACGACTCGGCCATCGGCGTGTGGAAGCCGGACCGGAACGGCAGCTCCTGCCCGAGCACCCCCTCCGAGCCGAGCCGGTTCAGGACCTCGCGCACCGCGCCGGGCGGGCCACAGATCACCGACTGGTGCGGGCAGTTGTCGTGGCTGACCACGACCTCGTTCAGGAGGCCGATGGCCTCCATCGCCCGGTCCGCGCCGCAGCCGAGGGCCGCGTACGCCACGTCGGGCACGTCCAGGGTGTCGTGGTCGAGCGCGGCCATGAACGCCTCGACCGCGTCGGCCGGGTACATGCCCGAGGCGATCATCGCGGTCCACTCGCCGAGGCTGTGGCCCGCCGCGATGTCGGGCACGACGCCGAGCTCGCCGAGCACGTCGTTCAGCAGCCGCCCGACCGCGATGACGTCGGCGGCGTGGCCGAGCAGGTCGGTGCGGCCGGTGAGCCCGGGCCGCTCCATCCCGAAGTGGTCGGCGACGTCGTCCACCCGCGGCTCGAACGACGGCTCGAACCCGGGGAACAGGAACGCCAGCCGCCCGCCAGAGGACAGCAGCGGCTTCGGTGTGAACCAGATGTCGCTGCGCCCGCGCCAGGGCGTGCCGCGCTGGACGATCGCGCGTGCCAGGTCCAGCCGCCGGGTCGTCGGGTCGACGATCGCCAGCCGCACCGGCAGGTCCGGCGGCTCCTCCCCGGCCGCTGCGCGCGCGAGCAGTTCCTCGTCGGGCGCCGACAGCAGCGCGGTGAGCTCTTCTTCCGTACGGGCGGCCAGGCGCAGTTCGCCCTCGGCGACCTGGGGCGACCCGATCACCCGGATCGGGCCGCCGGCCGCGTCGCGCGCCGACGGCGGCTCCTCCAGGATCACGTGCGCGTTGGCGCCGCCGAAGCCGAAGGCGTTCACTACGGCGCGGCGCGCCCCGGTGGCGGGCCGTTCCCACGTCGTCGACTCCCGTACGGGACGCAGGCGCGTGCCGGCCATCGCCGGGTGCGGCTCGTCCAGGTGCAGCGTGGGCGGCAGGACGCCGTCGCGCAGCGCGCACGCCGTCTTGATCAAGCCGGCGATGCCGCTCGCGGGCATGGCGTGGCCGATCATCGACTTGACCGTGCCGAGCGCGAGCGGCGGTCCGTCGGCGCCGAACACCCGGCGCAGCGTCTCCAGCTCGGCCTCGTCGCCTGCGGGCGTGGCGGTGCCGTGCGCCTCGATGAGCCCGAGCGCGTCCGGCGCGGACGGGTCGAGCCCGGCGTCGGCCCAGGCGCGTTCGACGGCCAGGACCTGGCCCTCGACCAGCGGGCTCATGATGCTGCTCGCCCGGCCGTCGCTGGACGAGCCGACGCCGCGGATCACCGCGTGCACGCGGTCGCCCGCGCGCTCGGCGTCCGACAGCCGCTTCAGCAGCACGATCCCGGTGCCCTCCGACAGCAGCGTGCCGTCGGCGGACCGGTCGAACGGGCGGATCGTCTGGCTGGGGCTGAGCGCCCGCAGCTGGCTGAACACGCTCCACACCGTGGCGTGGTGCGCGTGGTGGACGGCCCCGGCGAGCATCGCGTCGCACTGCCCCGAGCGCAGCGCCCGTACGGCGTGCTCGACGGCCAGCAGCGACGACGCGCAGGCCGCGTCGAGCGTGTAGGCAGGACCGCGCAGGTCGAAGCGGTTGGCGATCCGGGACGCGGCGAAGTTCGGCACGAGCCCGATCGAGGCGTCCGGGCTGTCGGGACCGAGCCGTTCGCAGAACGCGGCGCGGATCCGGTCCAGCCGTTCGGCCTCCAGCCCCGGCACCAGCTCGGCCAGCACCGACGTCAGCTGGTGGGCGGTGCGGACGCGCTGGTCGAAGCGGGCCACGCCCGGCGTGATGTAACCGCCGCGGCCGATGACCACCCCGATCTTCGCCCGGTCGGGCAGCCGTTCGTCGCCGCCCGCGTCGGCGATCGCCTCGGCGGCGGTGCGCAACGCGAGCAGCTGGTCGGGCTCCATCCCGGCGACGGCGGCCGGCATGATGCCGAACCGCGCCGGGTCGAAGGTGGCCAGGTCGTCGACGAACCCGCCGCGGCGGCAGTAGAACCTGTCGCTCTGCGGCGCCCGCCCGTACGCCTCGGGGTCGTAGTAGAGCGCCGGGTCCCAGCGGTCCGCCGGAACGTCGGTGATCGCGTCGACCCCGGCGCGGACGTTGCGCCACAGCTCGGCCGCCGACCCGGCGCCGGGAAAGATCGCCCCGACGCCGACGATCGCGATCGGCTCCCCGTTCATGGCCTCGCTCCGCTCGGCGGCTCGCAGCCGTCTTCGCGCGACGGCTTCCCTCGTCGCTCCGGTCGCAAGCTCCCTGCGCTCCTCAGTCCAGCCGTCGCGCGGCTGCTCGCGTTCATGGCCTGGCTCCGCCTCGTCTCGCTGCTCTACCTGGCCGCCCCGGTGAACACGACCTGGACCTCGTCGCCGGTGGCGATCTCGCGCAGCAGCGCGGAGACGCCGGCCTCGGGCTCGATCAGCGCGATGCCGCGGCGGGCGTACTCGCGGGCGAGCTCGGGCGACACCATGCCGCCGCCCGCCCAGGGGCCCCAGTCGGCGACCAGGATCCGGCCGCGCAGGTCGGTCCGCCAGACGCGGGCCAGGGTGTCGCAGGCGTCGTTGGCGGCGGCGTAGTCGGCCTGGCCGCGGTTGCCGTAGACGCCGGAGATGCTGCCGAAGACCACGAAGAAGCGCAGGTCGGGCCGGACCGCGGCGGCCAGCGCGCTCGCCCCGGCGACCTTGGTGCGGTAGACCCGGTTGAACGACTCGGGCGCCTTGTCGCGGACCAGCCGGTCCTCCAGCAGCCCGGCGCCATGGATCACGCCGTCCAGCCGGCCGTGCCGCACGTAGACGTCCTCGACGATCGCGCGCACGGCCTGCGGGTCGCGCACGTCGGCCGCGTGGTAGCGGACCGAGGCGGCGGCGCCGCGCAGCTCCTCCAGGGTGGCGCGCACCTCGCGCTCGGCGAGGATGCGGCGGATCGCGGCCTCGATCTCGGCGGGCGTGCGGCCGCCCTGTGCGACGAGCGCGCGGCGCAGCCCGACCGCGTCGAGCGCCCCGGCGCCGCCGTCGCCAGGCTCGCTGCCCGGCTCCGGCTTGGGTTCGGGCGTTCGGCCGATGATCTCGATGTGGCAACCGGTCGTGCGGGCCAGCCGCTGGGCGACACGGGCGGTGATGCCGCGGGCGCCGCCGGTCAGCAGCACGACGCCGCTGGAGTCCAGGTCCAGGCCGTGGGCCACCGGGTCGGCGCTTCCGTTCAGCGAGGGCAGCTCGGCGGGCGTGACGGTGAGCGTGCGGCGGGCGTCGCCGTCCAGGCCGACCTCGACCGGCGCCTCGGCGTCCAGCATCTCGGCCAGGATCCGCAGCGCGATCGCGCGCGGGATGTCCTTGGTGTCGACGTCCACGGCGCGGACCAGGATCTCCGGGTACTCCTGGGCGATCGTGCGGGCCAGGCCGCGCAGTCCCGCCCCGGCCGTCGGGTCGCCGATGCCGCTGCCGTCGAAGTGGCGGCCGAACGTGCCGCCCGCGCCGCTGGCCAGCACCAGCCAGCGCAGGCCGCCGGCGAGCGCGTCGCGGATGCCGCCGTACGCGCCGGGCAGCACCGGGGCGCCGCCGGGCCGCAGCGCGGCGAGGTGGATCAGGCCGTCGCACGGGCCGTCGGGCTCCAGCGGGGTGCGCACCTGGGCGCCCTGCTGCTCCAGCAGGTCGGCGAGCTCCAGCGCGATGCCGCAGCCGTCGTCCACGATCACGAACCGGCGCCGGGCGAAGCGGTTGGCGACCGGCTCGGGCGCGGGCAGCGTCGGCAGGTCGGCCAGCCGGATCACCTGCCGGAGCGGCGCCCCGGCCTGCGGGCCCTCGGCCGCCGGCGGAACCGGCGGCGGCGTCGGTGCGGGCGTCACCGGCGAGACCGGCGCGACGGGCGCGGGCGGCGCGACCCGCGCGGGTGCCGGGGCCGGGGCCTGGGCCGGGGCGGGTGCCGCGGCCTGCTGCGGTACGGGTGGGGCCTCGGTACGGGGCTCGGTCATGACGGCGGTCGCGGCGGACCCGCCACCACCCTGCTGCGCCGCGACCGTGGCCTGCGGCTCGGCCTGGAAGGCGCCCGCCGAGTCGCGGGAGGCGGCCTCCTGCTCGTCCTCCCCGGCGACGCCGAGGTGGCCGCTGATCCAGTCGACGATCTCGCCGATGGTCTTGATACGGGCGAGCTGCTCGACGATCGACTCGTCCAGGCGCGCCCCGGCGGTCGTCAGGCCCACCCGTTCCGCCAGCTCACCGATGATCTCGGTGCGCTTGATGGAGTCGATGGACAGGTCCGCCTCCAGGTCGAGGTCGGCGCCGAGCATCTCCTCCGGGTAGCCGGTCCGCGCGCCGATCACCGAGAGGACGGCGGCGCGGATGTCGTCGGCGCTGAGCTTCGCGGCTTCCGGCTCGGGCTCGGCGGCGGCCGGTGCCGGTGCGGACGCGGCCGCCTGGGCCGGCTCGGCGGTAGGGGTCTTCACGACCTCGCCCGCGTACACCGCGCGCGGCGCCGGGACCGGCGCGGCCGGGGCGACCGGGCGGGTGACGATCGCGGGCGGCGCCGTGCCGAGGTAGCCGAGCACGACGTCGCGCTGCGCGGCGACCAGCTCGCGGCTGGTGCGCAGGTATTCGAGGACCGCCGCTTCGGAGGCGCTCGGCACACTTTCGGACTCGCCCATGCTTCCTCCTGAGGGGAGCGCGACCCGCTCGGCGGGCCGCAGCGCGTTGTTCAGATGACCGCCGTCGGCGGTGCGTACGAGATGTCCGTTGACGGTCCAGCCCGCGGGCCGGACGGGGGTGGCGGGGACCGGGCGCGCGTCGCGGCCGGCGAACAGCGGCTGCGGGTCGACCGGGACGCCGGCGACGGCCAGCTCGGCGAGCGCCTGCAGCAGCCGCTCCAGACCGCCCTCGCCCGGCGCGTCGACCGCGACCGCGGTATGCGGCCGGTCGCCGAGGATCTTGCCGACCAGCTGGGTCAGCACCCGGCCGGGCCCGGCCTCGACGAACACCCTGGCGCCCGCCGCGTACATCGCCTCGATCTGGTCGACGAACCGGACCGGCGCGCCGACCTGACCGGCGAGCGTCGCGCGCAGCTCGGCCGGGTCGGTGTCGTAGGGCGCGGCGGTGGTGTTGGACCACACGGGGAACGCGGGCGAGCGCAGGTCGCGCCCGCCGAGCTCGGCGCGCAGCGTCGCGGACGCGCCCGCGACGAGCGGGCTGTGGAACGCGCAGGCGACCGGGATGCGCTTGGCGGACACGCCGCGCTCGGCCAGCACCGCCAGGGCCTTCTCCAGCGCCGGCGTGGAGCCGGAGATGACGACCTGGCGCGGCGCGTTGTGGTTGGCGATCACGACCTCGGAGACGCCGCCGAGCGCGGCGCGCACCTCCTCCAGCGTCCCGGCGGCGGCCGCCATCGCGCCCGGGTCGCCGTCGCCCGCCGCGGCCAGGATGGCCTCGGCGCGGGCGGCGCTGAGCGAGATCAGGTCGTCGTCGCCGAAGACGCCGGCCGCGCACAATGCGACCAGCTCGCCGTAGCTGTGGCCGCCCGCCAGGTCCGGCCGGACGCCGAGCTCGGTGAGCAGCCGGTGGACGGCCAGGCCCGCGATGCCGAGCGTCGGCTGGGCGACCCGGGTGTCGGTGATCGCCTCGCGCTGCCGGTCGGCGTCCTCGGGCGTGAACGCGGCGGGCGGGAACATCGTCCCCGCGTACCGGCCCTCGGCCAGGCGCAGCAGCCGCTGCAGCCTGGGGAACGCCACGAACAGGTCCGCGAGCATCCCCGGCCGCTGGCTGCCCTGGCCCGGGTACAGGAACGCGACCTGCCCGGCCGCCTCCTGGTCTCCGCCGTCGCGGACAGCGTCGCCCGAGGGGGGACGACCCCCCACGCCCCCCGCGCCGGAGGGGGCGCTTCGCGCAGAGTCGGCGACGACCACGCCGGGCGCGGAACGGAAGTCGCGGGCGGCGTCGAGCTTGGCGGCCAGGTCGTCCACGCCGGTGGCGACGATGGCCACCTGCACCGGGCCGTCGCCGGTCGCGAACGTCCTGGCGAGGTCGCGCAGGCGCGGCCGTGGCCTGCGGTTGAGCAGCCCGCCGAGCCGCTCCAGCTCCGAACGGGCCGCGGCGCGGTCGGCCCCTCGGATCAGGAACAGCTCGGCGGGCCAGTCGGCGAGCCCGGAGACAGGCTCCGGAGCGCCGTCATAGCCGGCCAGGACGGCGTGGAAGTTCGAGCCGCCGAAGCCGAAGCCGCTGAGTCCCGCGAAGCGCTCGCCCGGCGCCGCCGCCCAGGGGCGGGAGGCCGTGCCGAACGCGAACGGGCTGGTCGCCGAGTCCCACGCCTTGGTGGGGTCGGTCAGATGGAGCGTTCCGGGCAGCACGCCGGTGTGCAGGGCGTAGGCCGTCTTGATGAGCCCGGCGAGACCCGCGGCGCACTTGGTGTGGCCGATCTGCGACTTCACCGAGCCGAGCGTGATGCTGCCGGGCCTCGCCCCGGCCTCGGCGAACGTCTCGGTGAGCGTGGTCAGCTCCGTACGGTCGCCGACCGCGGTGCCGGTGCCGTGCGCCTCGACCATCCCGACCTCGTTCAGGCCGACGCCGGCGCGCTCGTAGGCGCGCTCCAGCGCGAGGCGCTGGCCCTCGACGCGCGGGGCGGTGAGGCCGAGCGAACGGCCGTCGCTGGATCCCGCGACCGACTTGATGACCGCGTAGACCCGGTCGCCGTCGCGTTCGGCGTCGGCCAGCCGCTTGAGCACGACGCACGCGACGCCCTCACCGAGCGCGATGCCGTCGGCCTTGGAGTCGAACGTGGCACAGCGGCCGCTCGGCGACAGCGCGTGCACCGAGGAGAAGAGCAGGTAGTCGTAGATGCCGTTGTGCAGGTCCGCGCCACCGCACAGGACCATGTCGCTCGTTCCGGCGACCAGGTCCTTGCAGGCGGCGTCGAGCGCGGCCAGCGAGGCGGCGCACGCGGCGTCCACGGTGTAGTTGGCGCCGCCGAGGTTGAGGCGGTTGGCGATACGGCCCGCGATGACGTTGGTGAGAACGCCGGGGAAGGAGTCCTCGGTGAGGCGCGGGAGCTGCTCGTCCAGGCCCTCGGGCACCTCGCCGTAGTACTTGGGCAGCAGCGCGCGGGTGCTGTAGGCGGTGCCGAGGTCGGTGCCCGCCTCCGCGCCGAAGAACACCGAGGTGCGCGAACGGTCGAACGGCCGGTCCTCGTAACCGGCGTCGGCGAGGGCCCGCGCCGCGACCTCCAGCGCGAGCAGCTGCATCGGCTCGACGCTGGCCAGGGAGTTCGGCGGGATTCCGTACGACAGCGCGTCGAAGGGGATCTCCGGCAGGAAGCCGCCCCACTTGGACGGCGTCTTGGCGCCCGAGTCGACCTTGGTGGCCGCCGGGTCGTAGTAGATCTCCGGGTCCCAGCGTTCGGCCGGGACCTCGGTGACCGCGTCCACGCCGCCGACGATGTTGGCCCAGTACTCTCCCGCGTCGCGCGACTCGGGGAAGACGCAGCCGATGCCGACGATCGCGATGTCGGACGGCGCGGCCTCGGTGCGGGACTCCTCCGCGGGCGCGATGCCGAGCATGGCCGCGCGGGCCGACAGGAAGCACGTCGCGCCCGTCGTCACCTGCTCGTGCAGGCCGGTGATGCTGGTGGTGGCCGAACGCAGCGCCGCCACCTGGCCGATCATGTACATGCCCTCGCGGCGCTGGTCCTCGGTCTCCACCGACTCCAGGCCGCCCTTGCCGACGTCGGCCACGGCACGGCGCAGGCCCTTGGCCGCGATGCGCAGGCGGCCGAGGTTGAGCTCCTCGAGCCGCTGCCACATCTCCTTGCGCGGCGTGCCCGCCTCTTCGAGCTTGCGGCGGGCCTCCTCGAACGCCTCGACGTACGGGGTGCGCGCGCAGCGTGTGGCGTGCCCCGGCGAGGTCTCCAGCAACGTGGTCCCGTCGCACTCGACGGCGGCCCGCTGGAAGCCCGGCAGGATCGCCCCCGCCGCGACGGCCTCGTAGGTGAACAGGTAGGCGGTGCCCATCAGCACGCGGATGTCGGCGCCGCGTTCGGCCAGCGGACCGGCGAGCGCCGCGACCATGGCGGCCGAACGCTCGTCGTGCACGCCGCCCGCGAACATGATGGACATCTCGGCGGCCGCGTCCGGGTGGGCGTCGGTGAACGCGATGAGCCGCTCGATCTGGGCGTCCCAGAGCGGGAAGCTGGCGCGCGGCCCGACGTGCCCGCCGCACTCCAGCCCCTCGAAGACGAACTTGCGCGCGCCCTCGGCCAGGAACCGCTCCAGCAGCCCCGGCGACGGCACGTGCAGGTAGGTGCTGATCCCGGCCTCTTCGAGCGGCGTCGCCTGGGACGGCCGCCCGCCCGCGATCACCGCGTACGGGGGCTTCACCTCGTGCACGGCGGCCAGCTGCGCCTCGCGCAGCTCCGGCGGCGCGAACCCGAGGACGCCGACGCCCCACGGCCGGTCGCCGAGCCGGTCGGCGGTGTCGAGCAGCAGCTCGCGCACCTCGTCGCCGCCCATCAGCGCCAGCGCCAGGAACGGCAGCCCGCCGTCCTGGGCGATCGCGGCGGCGAACGCGGACCGGTCGCTCACCCGGGTCATCGGCCCCTGCACGACCGGGTAGTCGCGGCTGATCGGGGCGCCGGGCGGGTTGTCCTTGGGCGCCAGCGGCTCGGCGCGGAGCGCGGCGCGGATGTGCGCGGTGATCTGCTCGCGCACGGCCTGCACGACGCCGCCCGCGGTCTTGTGGCGGGCGGCCAGCGACCCGGCGGACGCGCCGTCCTGGCCGACCGGCAGCAGCCTGCCCGCAAGGCCGGTGGCGCCGAGCCGCGCGTTGATCCCGGAAAGGTCCAGCCCGGTCAGGTCGATCTCGGGCAGGTCGGGGCGGGTGTAGACGCGGTGCCCGGCGACGATCCTGGTCTCGCTGCCGTCCATCGCCGCGACGGCGGCGGCGACGTCGGCGGGCAGCTCCATCTCTCGGACCAGCGCCAGCTGGGTGTCGAGCACGACCCCGGCCGCGCCGCCCGCGACGGCCGCGGCGGCGGTGTGCGGCCCGATGCCGCCCGCCGCGTACACCGGCACGTCCACGCGCGCGTCGCTCAGCAGCCGTTGCAGCAGCACGAACGTGGTGAGGTCGCCGATCCGGCCGCCCGCCTCGCACCCGCGCGCGATCAGCCCCGACAGGCCCGCCCAGCCCGCGACGGCGAGCGCCTCCTCAGGGGAGACGACCTCGACCAGCAGGCGGCGGCCCCGGGCCAGGGACGCGGCGTCGATCCGGCCCGGCCCCGCGACGGGCCTCGTGGCCGCCGCGTCCACGACCACCGTGTCCACGGCGTCCGGCAGGTCCCCGGGCAGCACCCCGCAACCCGCCGCGACCCGCACGCCGAACGTGCCCTTCCACCAGCGGCCCACCTCGGCGAGCGCGGCCAGCGCACGGTCTCTGTCGGTGCCCAGGTCCAGCACGCCGAGACCGCCGGCGCGCGCGACCGCGACCGTCAGCCGCGGCGAGGTGTGGCCGAACGGGCCCACCCCGATGATCTCGGCCGGGGGACGCGCGTCGGTGACCGGCCGCGCTCGTTCCCGCCCGGCCCGGCCCTCCGCAACCTCGACCCTGTCCGCCGTCATCCACTGCCCCCAGACGTCCCGCGCGGCCCGTTGACCCTGTGGCCGGCGCGGCTCGAAGAACCCTCAAGTCGATCCGGTCGCGGGCAAGGGCCCGCGACGCTGCGCCACCTTACGATCGGTAGCGGCCGGATCACTCAGGCGACACACCCGTGATCGGGCGGATTACGGGCCGTCCAGAGGGTTCCTGGGGCCTCCCTTGACGCGGGGAAAACCCGGGGGCTCGAGTTGGAGGTTTCGGGGGCCGTCCGGGGTCAGACGGTGACGGCGCCCTCGCGGCGCGGCGGGCGGATGCCGTGACGCACCGTGCCCTCGTCCAGCCAGCGGTCCAGGTGCGCCCAGGTCGTCGTACGGGCGGACCGGCCGGTGAGCACGCCGAGGTGCCCGCCCGGCGCGATCTCGAAGCGGACCCGCTCGGAGCCGCTCAGCAGCCGGGTGAGCGGATGGACCGCCTTGATGGGGGCCAGCCCGTCGCCCCGCCCGGCGATGGCCAGCACCGGCACCTTCACCTCACTCAGCCGGATGACCCGGCCACCGATCTCGATACCGTCCCCGGCCAGCGCGTTCTTCCGCAGGAGCGCTGCATAAAGCTGTTCCAAGGTACGGCCCGGATAGGCGAGCATGGTGTTGGTGAAGTGGTCGACGGCCTCAATCTGGGCCAGAAACTCGGCGTTGTCGAGATTGGTCAGCATGACGTAAGGACGCAGCACGTATTTGTCGAACCCGACGAGCTGATAAGCGCGTTTGACCAGGGGCTGCGGCACTCCGCCGAACAATGTGTGCAGCACCGACACCTCCATGCCGCGGGTGACCCATGACAGCGGGCGCAGCGGCGCGGCCAGCGGGACCGCCCTGGTGTCGATCGGGGTCGCGATCGCGGCCACCGAGGCGACCGGCAGGTCCGGGTCGTTCGCCGCGGCCAGCAGCGAGAAGATGCCGCCCAGACACCAGCCGACGAGCTGGACCGGCTGGCCGCCCGCGTCCTTGCTCACCGCGCGGATCGCGCCCGGCAGGATCTCCCCCACCCACTCCTCGAAGCCCAGGTCACGGTCGGCGTAGGCGATCGGGCCGTAGTCCAGGAGGTAGCTGAGGCGGCCCGCGTTCACCACGTGCTCGGCGAGGCTGCAGCCGCGCCTCAGGTCGTAGCAGCGGGCCGGGGCGGCCAGCGGCGGAACGAACAGCACCGGCGGCCCGGCCGGGATCACCCCCTCGGGGGACCGGTAGCGGAACACCGATCGCTTGGGCGCGTCGTCGATCATCTCCGTCGGCATCGGGCGCAGGTCGCCCACATGGCCGTACAGCACTTTGCTCGTGACATTGGACGCGGCGGCCCGCAGGCTCCGAGGGGAGAGAATCATCGCGATATTATCCGTCTCCATTCGAGGGGCGAATAGTGGCGTGCGACCTCTTTCTACACCGGCCTTATGAGACTCATATCACATACCTGTGAAGGGCGTGTTAATTCATCTTGACCCCGCCGCGCAGGGGTGACCGAAAAGAACGCGTCAATCTCAGCCCGCCGCCGCCTCGCCGCCGCCGAGCCGCCGCCCGCCCGGCATGGTCGCAGGTCACCCGGGTGGGGAGACGGCCCCGCTCTCGCGTGGTCATGGCGACATCGCGCATAATGCCAGTTACACCCCGTAGCAACGGCGCTCCGGGGCATGGCGGCCAAGTGGGTGCGTATGACGACCCTCAATCCGGCGGGTTCACCAGGGGCGGCTCGGCGATCGCCCCTGGATCTGCTGCGTCGCCGCGAGGCCGCGCGGGCCGCCGCCCGCGATCCGGTCCGTTCGGCGGTGGCGCCGCTGCTGGTCGCCCACCGTGCCGCCTGCCCGGCCGGTGACGAGAGCGAGCTGCTGCGCGGCTACGAGGTCGCCGAACGGCTGCACCGCGGCCAGCTCCGCAAGTCCGGCGCCCCGTACATCACCCATCCCCTGGCCGTCGCGATGATCCTGGCGGGCATGGGCATGGACACCACCACGCTGGTCGCCGCGCTGCTGCACGACACCGTGGAGGACACCCCCTACACGCTCGGCGAGGTACGGGCCGACTTCGGCGAGGAGGTCGCCGTCCTGGTCGACGGCGTCACCAAGCTGGACGGCGAGCGGTGGGGCGAGCGCGCCGAGGCCGAGACGTTCCGCAAGATCGTGCTGGCCGCGGCGGCGGACCTGCGGGTGCTGGTGATCAAGCTCGCGGACCGGCTCCACAACCTGCGGACGCTGCGTTACCAGCCGCCGCACAAGCGCGCCCGCTACGCCACGGCGTCGCTGGAGCTGCTGGTCCCGTTCGCCGAACGGCTCGGCATCCACGTGCTGAAGCGCGAGATGGACGACCTGGCCTTCGCCGCCCGCGCCCCCGAGGAGCACGCGTTCGCCGAGGCGGCCGTGCGGGTGGCGCTGCGCGGCACCGGCACCGCGCTCGGGCCCGCGCTGACGCGGCTGCGCTCCGCGCTCGGCGAGCAGCGCGTCGGCGGCCGGCTGGAGATCAGGCCGCGGCACCTGTACGCGGTGCACCAGGAGCGCGGCGGCGACCTCGCCGGGCTGCGGCCGTGCGAGGCGGCCCGGCTGCTGCTCCTGATCGACGGCGACGACCAGGACTGCTACGTGGCGCTCGGCGCGGTGCACGCGGCGCTGCACCCGATCCCGGGCCACGTCAAGGACTTCATCGCGCTGCCCAAGTTCAACATGTACCAGTCGCTGCACACCCGGGTGATCAGCCCGGACGGCGACCCGCTGGACGTCATCATCCGCAACCGCGCCATGCACCCGGTGGCCGAGTACGGCATCGTCGCCCACATCCGCGACGCGGGGAACGGCGTCGCCACCGCGGACGCCGTCGCGGGCCGCCGCGACCTGGTGTGGCTGAGCCGGCTGCTGGCCTGGCAGTCCGACGTTCCGTCGGCGGAGTTCCTGGCCGGGCTGCGCGCGGACCTGGCCTCGGGCAACGTCGCGGTGTTCACCACCGCCGGGGAGATCGTGATGCTCCCGGCGGGCGCGACCGCGCTCGACTTCGCCTACGCGCTCGCCGCCGAGACCGGCGGCCGGAGCATCGGCGCCCTCGTCAACGGGCGCCTCGCCCCGCTGTCGGCCGAGGTCCGCAGCGGCAACGTGGTGGAGATCCTCACCGACCCCGACGGCGCGCCGTCGGAGGACTGGCTCGCCTTCGCGGTCACCGCGCCCGCCCGCGTGCACATCCAGCAGTGGATCGCGGACCGCCGAGCCGAGGAGAACGCGACGGCCGGGCGGACCCGGCTCGTACGGGCGCTCGCGGGCAAGCGGGTGGACCTGCTGACCGCCGAGGCGCACGGCGACTCACTGGCGGTCGCCCGGGACCTCGGCTATGCCGAGATCGACCACATGTACGCGGCGCTCAGCACCGGCGCCCTCACCCTGGACACCCTGCTCTCCCGCTTCGACCCCGCATAACCGCGCCGATCTTGCTCTCAGCGCCCCTGCAGGCCCCGAAATGGGGCGCTCAGAGCAAGATCGGCGCTGTGGTCAGGCCGGGGTGGGTGGGGTGT
>NZ_JAGEOJ010000022.1 GCF_017573505.1 Actinomadura barringtoniae | reverse complement strand
AGTCAGCGCGGGCGACACCCTGGGGCTCGGCCGCTGGTGGGGCAACCTCCCGCTGATCCGCCGATTCCCCGTCCTCAAGTGACCTCGAGGAGGGCCGAAAAGTGAAGCGCTACCCCGTCTTCCTGGGCGTTCTCGCCGTCGGCTGGTACGCCGTGCTCGTTCGGCCGCAGCTGCTCCGCTGGGGAGCCACGGCCGACGAGGCCGCCGAGATCTACCCCGGCGACGAGCTCGTGCCGGACGCGAGCGAGCAGACCACGATGGCCGCGACGCTGCCCGCGCCGCCCGACCAGGTGTGGCCCTGGCTGGTCCAGATGGGCCACGAACGCGGCGGCTGGTACAGCTGGGACCGGCTCGACAACGCCGGTCACCCCAGCGCCGAACGGATCGACCCGGACTGGCAGGAGCTGAAGGCCGGCGAACGGCTGATCACCTCGCCCAGCGGCAACTCCTGGTTCACGGTCGCGGTGCTCGACCGGCCCCGGACGCTGATCCTGCGCGCGGACCTGCAGATCCCGAGCGGCCGCCCCTTCGATCCGCGCGGCGTCTACCCGCCCGCCTACACCGAGGGGATCTGGGCGTTCCACCTGCGGCCCACGGCGGAGGGCGGCACGCGCCTGGTCGTACGAACGCGAGGCCGCGGGCGCCCGCGCATCGCCGACCGGCTGGCCGCCTACCTGTTCGGCGAGCCCGCCCACTTCATCATGCAGACGCGCCAGTTCCAGAACCTCCGCCGTCGCGTTCGGCGCGCGCAGGTGGAGCGCCCCGATCGGCTCAGCGCCCTCCCCTAACCATCGTCCAGCGCAACCGGCCCCTGACCTCGCCAGAGGTAGAGGCCGGTGCCATATCCGGGCCGGCGTGCAGGGCCCGGCTTGGCGTGCAGAGTCCGGCTAGGCGTGAAGGGTTCGGCTCGGCGGGCAGCCGTAGACCTCCTGGTAGGTGGTGGCGAACCGGCCGGGATGGTGGAAGCCCCAGCGGGTGGCGATGGCGGTGACGGTGGTGTGCTCGCCCTGGGCGGCCACGAGGTCGGCGTGCGCGGCGACCAGGCGGACGCGGCGCAGGTAGGCCATCGGGGTGGTGTCCAGGTGCTGGCGGAAGCCGTACTGCAGCGCACGGGTGCCGACCTTCGCGGCGGCCGCGATGTCGGCCAGCGTGATGGCGGCGTCCGCGTGATCGTCGATGAACGCCGCCGCCCGGCGCACCGTCTCGGGCTGTGCGGCGGTCTGGTCCCGTTCGTCGGCGTGGGCCTGGTCGGGGAACGCGGTGAGCACGCTCGCGGCGAGGAGCTGAGAGGCGGCGGAGACGATCAGAGGAGAGCCCGCGAGCTCGGGATCCTGGAGGACGCCGCGCAGGTAGGCGATCGTCTTCACCAGGTTGTCGGCCGCCGCCTTGGAGACGGGCCGGTGGCCGCCCAGGTCGATCGGCTCGGCGAGTTCCTGCCCGGCGACCTGGGCCAGCAGCGCGGGGTCGAGCATGATGATGTCGTAGCACGAACGCCGGATCTCGCCCTTGTAGGGCTTGTCGGGCGGCGTGAAGAGCACGGTGTCTCCCGGCCCGAAGACCTCCTCGTCCTGGCCGGCGACCTGCTGGGCGATCGTGCCCGACGAGACCGTGCACAGGCATACCTTGCCGAGCGGATCGACGTCGTAGCTCATGGCGTAGTCGAGGTTCAGCCGGTCGATGCTGACCTGGCCGAGAATGGCGCGCCGAACGCGGGTGGCAGGGCGTTCGGTGTCGCCTTGAATACGCATCGTGGCGTAGTGTTCACTCAGGAACGCTTCGGTCTCACCGAGATCGTGGCTCTCGAACAACAGCGTTTCCATGGCGCACCTGCTCTTCCACCCCTGGTGTAGAAAGCACGTCGCCAGCGGGGCATGTCACGGCGAACGGCCATAAAGCATGCCCTGCATTCCCTCCAGTGGAAGACCAAACCACCGTTGGACGAGACCTCGGTCACTCTTCTCTGAGCAGTCCCTCGCGAAGTTGGGTGAGAGTGCGTCTGAGCAGCCGCGATACGTGCATCTGCGAGCAGCCGAGCTCGGCGGCGATCTCCAATTGTGTCTTGTTGCCGAAGAACCGCAGCAGCACGATCGTCCGTTCACGCTCGGGCAGCGCGTCCAGCAGCGGGGCCAGGGCCTCGCCGTCGATGAGGTTCTGCATCGCCACGTCCTCCCGCCCGAGGGTGTCCCCGAGCGTGATGGCGCCGTCCTCATCGCTGAGGGGAACGTCGAGCGAGTCGGGGTTGTAGGCGTCGGCGGCGACGAGCACCTCCACCGCCTCCTCCTCGGTGACCTCCAGGAGGACCGCGACCTCGGCGATCGTCGGAGAACGGCGATGGTCGCGGATGAACTCCTGCGTGACGACCTTCAGCTGCGAACGCAGCTCCTGGAAGCGGCGCGGCATGTGGATCGCCCAGGTCTTGTCCCGGAAGTGCCGCTTCACCTCTCCGTGCATCGTCGGGTACGCGTAGCGCAGGAAATGGTCCCCTAAGTCGGGGTTGTAGTTGTTGATGGCTTTCACCAGGCCCAGGTAGGCGGCCTGTTGGAGGTCCTCCAGCAGCTCACCCCGCTGCGTGTAGCGGCGGGCGATGCTGCGCACGATCGGGGTGTAGAACTTCGCCAGCTCGTCCCTGATCTCCAGGCACCGGCCCTCACCGGTACCGGGGGCGTTCAGCTCCCTGAGCAGTTCCTCGGCACGGCCGTCTTCGTACCGGCCGTCCCCTCGGCTGCCGGGAGGCTTGTCGGTACGGCTGCCTGCGGCCTCTTCCGGCGGTCGCGCGACCTGGATCGGAGTTGTCGTCAATGGCGCCACCCTCTCGCGGATGTAGGGAACATGTGTTCCCCAACTGTCTCCGCGGATGCGCACTCGCACAGCGCACAAAGCGCACAACGACCCCCGGCTGTGGCCAGAAAACGAAGTTTGGTACGCCGTAGCGTCCATGACCAAGCCCCTGGTCGCAGCCGGTAGTCGTCCCGGCACGTCAGACCGCTCGTGGCAGAGCCACGATTCGCTCAGTGCGGGCGATGCTTGGGGACGTGACGGTTATCGCGTCCTGACAGGAGCGCCGATTCCAGATGCTGCATGAGGATCAGGAGGAGCAGTCCTCCGATGGGCAGCAGCAGGGTTGCGAAGATCGATCTCACCTCCCAGCGAGTGAGGTGAACGGCCAGGCCTGCAGGCGCACCCCCCAGGCCTCGCCCGGCCCGGCCGTTCGACCACCTCGTGAGCGCCAAAGGCACCCACAATGGGGCGGCTACCCACGCCACGCCCCTCAAACATGGGCGTGACCATGTCTTTCGCGTGAGTGCGGGGGCCCCGGCGCGGCCGCAGTTTGAGGGCCGCAGGCGGGGTAGCGGGGGCGCATGCGCATTGGTGTCCTGGACGTCGGGTCGAACTCTGCCCAGTTGCGGATCGCGGATCTCCTCCCTGGGCGGCCTCCTGAGTCGTTTCAGGCGGTGAAGGTGCCGGTCGGCCTGGCCGAGGCCACCGATCGGCGGGGAGTGATCGACGACGCGGCGATCGGCGGGCTGATCAAGGCCGTTCGCGAGGCCGTGGTGGCGGCCGAGGCCGCCGGAGCCGAGGAGCTCATCCCGTTCGCGACGGCCGCGGTGCGCGATGCCGCGAACGGCGCGGAGGTCGTGGCGGAGGTACGGGCGGCCACCGGTGTCGCGCTGGAGTTCATGGACGGTGAGCGGGAGGCGCGGCTGACGTTCTGCGCGGCTCGCAGCTGGTACGGCTGGTCGGGCGGACCGTTGCTGCTGGCCGACATCGGCGGCGGCTCGATGGAGATCGCCTACGGCAGCGCCGAGGCACCCGAGTTCGCCGTGTCGCTTCCCCTCGGGGCGGGCCTGCTGACCCGTCATCATCTGGACGACCGCGCCCCGGTGAAGAGGAAGCGCTGCGAGGCCCTGCACGCGCACGTCCACGACGTGCTCGCCCACGTCGTGGACGAGCTGGCAGGCCGGCCCGCGCCGGTACGTGCGGCCGCGACGTCCAGAACGTTCTTCCAGCTGGCGCGCCTGTGCGGTGCCCCCAAAAGCGGCAAGGGCCCGTACGTCTCCCGCACCCTGGACCGCGACGACCTGAAGCAATGGATCCCCGAGCTGGCCGCCCTCACGGCGAAGCGCCGGGCCGAACTCCCCGGCATCAAGGCCTCACGAGCACACCAGATCCTTGCCGGTGCGGTCGTCGCCCACGCCACGATGGAGGCGCTCGGCCTGTCCCGCTGGGAGATCTGCCCGTGGGCGATCCGCGAGGGCGTCATGCTGGAACGCCTCGCAAGGCTCGCTCAACCCGCCGAGACCTCTCCACCCCTATTGGCGTTCACCGGCCGGCCGGCGCCCGGCGTCAGGCTCACCCCGCAGCTGCGCAACAACGCCCGCCGCGGCGCCCTGCACGTAGTGAGCAGCCGAACGCCCTGAAGACGCGGCACGAGGCGCGGGATCACGGATCACACGTGAGACTCCTGGCCGAGGCCTGACAAGAGACGGTCGACCTCGATCAGGAGGGCGCCGTAGATGAGCGAGCCGTCGACGTCGAACTCGGCGGACCGCAGCCGTTCGTGCAGGCCGGACTGGCGCAGCCGGGCCTCTTCGACCGCGCCGAGCAACGGATCGGGCGGGTCGGGGTCCAGACGTTCGGTCTCGAAGGCCCGCACGACCGCGGCGGCATGGTCGAGGACCTCGGCGTAGAAGGCGACGAAGCGCGGGTCGGGGCCCGGCATGTCGCTCTCGGCGGCGTCGATCAGCGTCCGGCAGATGCCCTGGGTCTGCTTGGTCACGATCTCCAGGGGGAGCAGCGCGGAGTGGAAGTCGCGCCATCTGGGACGGCGCGGGTTGAGGCGCATGCTCTCGTACCCCCAGCCGACCGCCGACCACGCGTCCTGAACGAGGCGGCCGGTGTGTTCGGCCTCGCGCAGCCAGGACCGGGCCTCCTCGGCTCCCCATGCGCCGCGCAGGCCGTCGGCGATCTCCTTCAGAAGCTCGGCCAGCTCGTCGGCGACCGCGCGGATCGACGCCCACGCGCTCCGCAGGTGAACGGGAGGGAACACGACCGCGTTGACGACCACGCCGACGAGGACTCCGAGGCCCGTCTCGGCCAGCCGGGACAGCAGCTCGGCGGGTTCGGGAGCGCCGGTCGTGAGGACGAACACGGCGGTCAGCGGGGCGTAGATGCCCTGGTCGCCCATGCGGTCCCAGTACATCAGCGGCGCCGTCACGGCCAGGACGAGCGCCAGCGCGAGCGTGCGGTCGCCGGTCACCAGATGCCCGCCGGCCGCCGCCAGCAGGCCGATGACCACCGTGAGGACCTGCTGCATCCCCTTGATCACCGACTGGTAGACGGTCGCGTGGACCATGACGAGCGCGACCCAGGGCGCCAGGAACGACATCGGCGCGTTCAGCCACTCGTAGGCGATCAGCCAGGCGAGCAGCGCCGCCCCGGCCGACTTCATGGCCTGTATGAGCAGGTCGCGGTCGCGGCCGGGCCCTTCGAACGCCCGCCGCAACGACCGCAGCGACGGGCGCAGCGAGCGCCACGATCCCAGCGAGCGCCATGACCCCAGCGAGCGCCACAGCCCCGGCGAGCGCCACAGCCCCGGCGAGCGCCACGATCCCAGCGCCCGCAGCGGCCGCCATGGCCGCTGCCGGGCGAGCGTTGAGAGCCTCATGGGCCCCGCCTGCCCGTCGAAACCGCGGACGAACATGCCAGGTCACCTGATTGAAAGCCGCTCTGCGGGTAGCAGCCAAGGTCAAGGGGCATTCCACGCAGGATCCACGGAGGAGCGACATGGCCGACGACAGCTTCAGCATCGATGTGAAGGCGATCCGCGAGCGCGCCAGGCAGAAGATGAACGAGGGCCCGGTCACCGATTCCTACGGCCTGGAGACCAAGGAGGTCATCGACGTCCTGAACGACGTGGTGGCGACCGAGATCGTGTGCTGGACGCGCTATGCCCAGCACGCGATCGCGGCGACCGGCATCGACCGGGCGCAGGTGGCCGCGGAGTTCAGCGAGCACGCCGAGGAGGAGCGCGGGCACGCGATGCGCGCCGCCGAGCGGATCAGCCAGCTCGGCGGGCAGCCGGACTTCAACCCGGCGACGCTGGCCGAGCGCTCGCACACGACCTACGAGACGTTCTCCGACGACGACCTGAAGGGCATGCTGCGCGAGAACCTGGTCGCCGAACGCATCGTCATCGAGACCTACCAGGAGATCATCCGCTGGCTCGGTCACCGGGACCCCACGACCAGGCGGCTCCTGGAGGGCATCCTGGCCGAAGAGGAGGAGCACGCCGACGACATCCTCGACCTGCTCGGTGGCTAGCGGCCTCTAGGCGAGGAGCCCTCGGCGGAGCTGAAGCAGCGTGCGCTGCAGCAGCCGGGAGACCTGCATCTGCGAGATCCCGATCTGCTCGGCGATCTGGCACTGCGTCTTGTTGCCGTAGAAGCGCAGCAGCAGGATGGTCCGTTCCCGCCGGGGGAGCGCGTCCAGCAGCGGGGCCAGCGCTTGCAGGTCGACGACCTTCTGCAGGGCCCGGTCCTCCGCGCCGACGATGTCGCCGAGCAACTCGCCGTCCTCGCCGCTGATCGGCGCGTCGAGTGAGGCCGGGCTGTAGGCGTCCGACGCGATGATGGCCTCGGTCGCCTCCTCCTCGGTCACTCCGAGGACGGTGGCGATCTCCGCCGGTGTGGGTGAACGGCTGTGCTCCTGCGTGAACTGCCTGGTGGCGACGTTGAGCTGCGAACGCAGTTCCTGAAGCCGGCGCGGCATGTGCACGAGCCAGGTCTTGTCCCTGAAGTGCCGCTTGAGCTCGCCCAGCATGGTCGGAATGGCGTAGCGGACGAACTTGTCGCTCCGGCGCGGGTCATAGCCGTTGATGGCCTTGACCAGGCCGAGGCAGGCGGCCTGTTCGAGGTCCTCCATCGGCTCGCCGCGATTGGCGTAACGGCGGGCGATGCTCCGTACCATCGGCGCGTGCAGTGTGGCGAGCCGTTCGCGGATCTCTTCGCGGCGCTGCGAGCCGATGTCCGCCTCGTTCATCTCGCTGAGCAGGCCTTCGGCCAAACCGTTGTCGAACCGCTCGTCTCGCCGCCTGAATCTGCCGGAAACGGTAAGCGATCGCGCGGGTAGTTTTGCACTCATTTTAAGAGCGCCCCCCTCTTCTCCCTAGCCTTCCCGTTTCGGGTGCGCAGAACCCGCGCTGACCAGGCCCGATCGGCTGCATCGCCCTTCGCGGAGGGGGTTCGGCTAGCTGAGGAGTGGTTCGCGATCGGCCCGATCACGGAGCCTGTTCAGGGCCTGATTGTGGAGTTGGCGTACGCGCTGGCGGGTGAGGCCGAGAAAGTCGCCGATCTCCTTGAATCCATGCGCGCGGCCGTCGTTCAGGCCGTAATGCAGGGTGAGGAGCAGGGCCTCGCGGGACGGGAGACGGCGGACGCGCGCACGGATGTCGCGCCGGAGGTCCTGGAGCTCGATCTCGCCGGCGACGTCCTCGGCGTCGGCGAGCATGTCGCCGTAGGTGGCCTCGCCGTCCTCGCCGAGAGCGGCGTCCAGGCTGATCGGCTCGCGGGCCAGGCGGCGCAGGGTCTTGACCTTGCCCACCGAGTGCCCGGCCTCCGCCGCGAGTTCCTCGTCCGTCGGCGCCTCACCCGTACCGGCGAGGTTGCGTTCGATCCGCGTCAGCCGCATGAGGTCGTCCACCACGTGCACGGGAAGCCGGATGATGCGGCCCTGACCGGACAGGCCGCGCCCGATCGCCTGGCGGATCCACCAGGTGGCGTACGTGGAGAACTTGAAGCCCTTGGTGTAGTCGAACTTCTCCACGGCGTGCATGAGTCCGAGGTTGCCCTCCTGGATGAGGTCGAGGAGCGGCATCATGTGCTGCGGGAACTTGCGGGCGAGCGACACGACCAGGCGCAGGTTGGCCCGGATCATGTGGTCCTTGGCGCGGTGCCCGTCCCGCGCGACCTCCGCGAGCTCGGCACGGCTGATCGTCGTTTCGGTGGCGCCGCCGGTCTCCAGCAGGTGCTCGGCGTACACGCCGGCCTCGACGCGCCGCGCGAGCCGGACCTCGTCCTCGGCGGTCAGCAGCGGAATCCGGGCGATCTCGGCGAGATACTCGCCCAGCGGATCCGGCCGGCCGTCCGGCACGCGCAGTACGGCCTGGTGAACGTTCATAGGGCTTGCTTCCACATGATCGGCGTCCGCTGAAGCGCCTCCCCTACCCGGCGCGTCAGAGGACAATCACAACGAATCGATCACACGGCGATCACACGGCCCGGCGGCCGCTGGATCGAGCGGCGACGTCCTATCCCGTGGCCAGAAACTTCCGCATGATCAGCTGGGCGGCCGTGGCGGCCTCGTCCGCCTTGGCGGAGAACTCTCTGTGGAGTAGCTGGTGGCCGCGCTCGGCGGCGCCGCCCGCCATCCGTGCATGCACGGCGGCCTTCTCCTGCAGAACGCTCACCGCCTTCCACAACGCGGTCTCCACGCCTTCGCCCTGCGCGGCCGCCAACGTCTGCGGAGAGAAGGCATGGCCGACGTGACAGCGGTAGTGCACGGCCCTCTGCGTCTCGATCACGTTCATGCCGCCCCCGCAGTCAGGGCAGCCGAGGCCGGCGGGGACGCCAGGGTCCCGGCGCAGCCCCGCCCTGCCTGGAGGGCCGCCGGCGTTCATCTCCGTCTCCACGATCAGATCCTCATCGGGTAGTGCGGTCACATGTCCCGCCACACCGGCCAGCTCCGTGATCAGCTGCCCCAGCTCGCCGGACTCGCCGACGGCCGCGCCCGGAACGTTCACCCGCGCGGCCGCCGGCATGCCGCCGAACTGAGCCTCGCCGGGATCCTGCACCAGCACGGCACCGCCCTGCGCGGCGATCGTCGCGGCCCCGACGGCGCCGTCGTCCAGCGTCCCCGAGAGCACGACGCCGATCACCCGCGGCCCGCGCCAGCGCGCCGCCGAACGGAACAGCGGATCGACGGCGGGCCGGACCCGGTTGATCCGTGGCCCCCGTACGACCCGCATGATCTCGGTGGGCGAACCGTTGCCGAGGTCGGAGCCCTCGCGGCGGTCGATGAGCAGATGGTGGTCGGGCCGGGCGATGTAGATCCGCCCCGCCCGTGGCTCCTCGCCGTCCGTGGCCTCCTCGGCCGGGAACGGCCCGGCTCTGCTGAGCAGCGCGGCGAGCGTGCCGGTCGATGAGGCCGCCGTGTGAAGGACGACGAGAACGGCGACGGGCAGTTCCGCCGACAGGCCCGCCACCAGTGCCTTCAACGGTCCCACCGAACCGGCCGACCCGCCGATCACCACCAGGTCCCTGGCAGTCGAGTCCATTGTCATCGCGCTCCGCAGGCAGGCCTGGCTGCGGCCGCGTCGCTCGTGTCGTTCAGTGTCGTGTCGTTCAGTGTGCTGAAGATGTTCATCATCTGGGCCCTCCCCGGGGCCGGGGCGGAACGACCAGACCGTGCGCGCACCCCCAAGTCCTCGCCCGGTCCGGCCGTTCGACCACCATGTGGCGCCACTGGCGCCCACGAGCGGCCTGCTACCCGCGCCACGGCCCTCAAACCTCTGGGCGGTCGGTCGAACTGTCTCGAACTGTCTCGATCTGTGTCGGTCGTACTGTCTTGAACGGTCGAACGGTCGAACGGTCGATCGGGGGTCAGGGGCGATCAGGCCGTGGGGTCCTGGCCCACTTCGCCGCGCCACGCGCCGGTCTCGCCGCCCTTGGCCTCGATGTACTCCTTGAACCGCTTGAGATCGCCCTTGACCCGCGTCTCCACGAGCTTCAGCGCGTCGCCGGCCTTCTCGACCGCGCCCTCGGGGGCGAACTCCATCTGCAGCATCACGCGCGTGTGCCCGGGCGTCAGGTGGTGGAACGTCACGACGCCCGCCTGCCGCGGCCGATCGACCGAGGTCCAGGCGATGCGCTCGTCGGGCAGCTGCTCGGTGATCTCGGCGTCGAACTCCCGCTTCACCCCGGCGACGCTGGTCTTCCAGTGCGTCCGGGTGTCGGTGACCTGATCGATCTCGTCGACGCCCTCCATGAAGCGCGGGAACTCCGTGAACTGCGTCCACTGGTTGTAGGCGGCGCGGACCGGAACGGCCACGTCGATCGCCTGCTCAATCGTGCTCATGTCCGATTCTCCTTTCGGCCAAGAGCGCCCCCTGCCCGAGCCGCCCCAACAAAAACAGGTACTGCTCAGACACTCATAGGTGGAGATTTCCCCGGTGCGTCAGTCGTCGTCGAGGGCGAAGTCGAGATAGCGGTCCGCGGAGCGCCGTACCGCGGCTTCTCCATCGGTCTCGATGACCTTCTTCCACCAGGCGCCGTACACACGGTCGAAGCGGTAGGGCTCCATCAGCTGGAGCGCGCGCCGGATCGTGCGCGGTCGCTCGGGGATGAAGTTGGGGTAGCTGTACATGAAGCTGACCCAGCGCCGGTCGTTCACCACCGTGAAGATGTCCCCGGAGAAGAGAGCCCCGCGGCTGTTCTCGGCGTCCTGCCAGTGCAGCACCTGGCCGCCATCGAAATGGACACCCGCGTTGATGAGGGTCAGGCCGTCGGCGATCTGGTGCGTGTCGCCGCTCCAGAACCGCACCGCCTCGTCGGGACGCGCGATCCACTGGCGGTCGGCCTCATGGATGTAGACGGGCGCGTCGAAGGCGTGCGCCCACTCGATCATCGAGCCGTAGAAGTGCGGATGGCTGATCGCGATCGCGGAGAGCCCGCCGAGCGCGTTGATCTCCGCGATCAGGTCGTCGTCGATGTAGGTGATCATGTCCCACAGCACGTTGCCCTCGGGGTGCCGCAGCAGGAGGGCGCGCTGGCCGATGGCGGTGGACGGATCGGCGCCGACGCCGACGACGCCCGGCCCCTCCGCCTCGACCTTGCCCCGGTGACCTGCGGCCCGCAGCTCGTCGAGGCCGGTCCACCGCTGGCCGTCCCAGCCGACGTACTGCCGTTCGTCCTCGCAGATCGGGCAGTCCTCGCGCGGCTCGCCGTACTGCACTCCGCAGGTGACACAGATGGGACGGATCATGGACCCATTGTCCACACCCGCGTTCGGTCAGGGCTCGACGGCGTAGCGGGTGCCGACGAGGCCGGAGTGCCATTCGTGGTTGCCGCCGAGCCAGTTGGACAGGCCGGCGAGATACCGGGCGAGGACTGGATCCGTCGCCGCGAGCGGTGCGGCGAGCGCTTCGAAGGCGTCGACCAGCTCGTTGTGGACGTCGATGGCCTTCTGGAACGCCATGTGGATGTCGTAGCCCTCCTCGTCGGCGATCACGATCGGAAGGTTGTAGTGCAGCCGTTCGGTCGCCATTTCCTTCCGCAGCGAGTAGAGGTCGTTGAGGATGGTGGTGGCGTTCCCGGCGAGCGCGGTCGCCTTCTGCACGTCGGGGAGGGCGTAGACGTGCGCGGGCAGTTCGTAGCCGCCGACGGAGTCGGTGATGGTCAGGCAGGGCCGGAAGTTGTTGAACTGCCTCTGGACCAGGTACTCCCACACCGACGGGACCCGGCCCGTCTGCACGCAGGCGCCCTCGGCGTTGTAGCCGAGATACAGGTTGGCGACGTCGTGCCGGTAGCGCTGGGCCTGGGCCGGGGTGGCGATGCGTTCAAAATGGTCCATGGCCGAACGCATGGCCCGCAGCGCCGGATGCTCCCCGAGCGCCTGCTCGTACTGCCGCGCGTATCCCGGTGGCATATGGGCCGGATCGATTGCCGCCTGCGCGACGGCCAGGCGTGCTCCGAGCCCGTCGGGACTGCCGCCGTACTCCTCTTCGCAGAAGTAGTCGTCCACGGCGTTCTCACCGACCAGCAGCATCCCGGCCGCCACGAGATGCTCGAACGTGACGGCGTCCGGGTGGCACAGCATCACCGAACGGCCCGGATCGAACGCCAGGAGCTTCTCGCGCATCCCGGCGTCGTCGTAGAGATCGATCTCGTTCTCGGCCCAGTCCACCAGGCGTTCGTTCACCCGGTCGGCCAGCGCCCGGTCGTCGCGCAGGGCCGGCGGGCACCGCAGCCCCTTGATCTGCCGTTCCGGATCGCCGATCTCCGGAACGGAGCCGACCGCCTCCTCACGAACGGCGGTCAGCGCTCGCGCCGCTGAGGTACCCAGGCCTGTGGGCCCGCCCAGTACCGGTACCGAGCCGCGAGCCGACCGAACGACGTCCGGGTGCTTGAGGGATGTGAAGAGCCTGGTCGCAGCGTTCTCCGGTACGGAAGGACTGGAAGACACGAGCTGCAACCTCCGTGACGGGCCGGTCGAGCGGTCGGGGTCACCGTAGGCAAGCGGGCGCCACCCCGTACACCCGCATGCCAAGCGTGCAGCGCGGAGGCGACACACACCTGACCACCACGCCAAGGACAAACCCGACCTTCCGCCAATTCCGGGCCGTGCACAGTCCTTTTTGGATGGCCCTGGACACCATTTCTTCAGGGAAGTCGACCGGGCGTGGAGAAAACTGCAGGCCTGTCATGGGCCCTGCATCTCAAAGGCGACTTTGGTTGCTCTGTGTAGTCATCTCCCTGGACATGAAAAGCTCGAAGGTCGGGTCAGATTTCAAGACGTGCAGGTGAGGGGGTTGGTTGACTCTCCCTAATGTGACCTATCCCACACTGGAATTGGGAACTCTTAACTAGCCTGGCGATTCTTGGTCACGCTACGCTCCCGCCGATCTTCTCATCCCCCCAGGAGTAAGATGAACATCGATTTCAGTGCCGAGCCCATGTTCTCGTGGTACGTGGTGCTGCTGGCCTTTGCCGGCATCGTCATGCTGGGAATGGCGGCCATCGGCGGTGGCCAGTCCGTGTGGGTACGCGCTCTGGACACGGTCTTCGGCATCGGCTTCGTCGGCTACGCCGTGTACCTCGGCTTCATCTTCACCGGCGGCACGTACGTGATCTTCTTCAAGGCCTTCTTCGTGCCGGTCTTCCTGTTCATCGGCTTCGTGAAGTCCCTCGCCAACCGGCGTGGCCAAGCCCAGACCTACGCTCCGGGCCGGCAAGCGTTCCAGCAGCAGCCTTACGGTCAGCCGGCACCCGGCGAGGCCTATGGTCAGCCGGCGCCAGGCCAGCCTTACGGTCAGACGCCAGGCCAGCCCTACGGTCAGGCCGCTGGGCAGGCCTTCAGCCCGGCGCCCGAGCAGGCGACCGGCCAGGCGTTCGGCCAGACGCCGGGCCGGCTGCCAGGCCAGGCGACCGGTCAGGCGCCGGGCCAGTTGCCGCCGCCGCAGTAGCCGCCCTGCGGGGACCGAGGCCTGCCGGGCCTGGAGACGCCTGAAGTACGCTGCATGATCGTGCAGGAGACGCGCCTCGACACCGCCCGGATCCGGGCGGCTCGCCAGGTCATCGACCCGATCTTTCTCGACACTCCGCTGTATCGCTGTGAGGCGCTGGAGCCCGTCCTCGGGTGCGCGGTGAGCGTCAAGCTCGAAACGGCGAACCCGATCCGCAGCTTCAAGGCCCGCGGCACGGAGGTCGTCGCGAGCGGGCTCGCCGCCAACGGCTCGCGGGCCGTCGTGTGCGCCAGCGCGGGCAACCTCGGCCAGGCCCTCGCCTGGTCCGGGCGGGGCCGTGGGCTGGAGGTCACCGTCGTGGCATCACGGCACGCGACGGTGGCCAAGCTCGAGCGCATCCGCGCGCTGGGCGCCGAGCTTGAGCTGGTGGACGGCGACCACGAGCTGGCGCGCGAACGCGCGGCGGCCATCGCCCGGGACCAGGGCATCCGGCTGGTCGAAGACAGCCTGGACCTGGAGACCTGCGAGGGTGCGGCGACCATCGGCCTGGAGCTGGTGGACGCCCTGCCCTCGTTCGACGCCGTCCTGATCGCGCTGGGCGGCGGGGCCATGGCCACCGGCGTGGGGCATGTCGTGAAGTCCCACGCTTCCGACGTCGAGGTGATCTGCGTTCAGCCTGCGGGCGCTCCGGCGATGACGCGCTCCTGGCGTGAGCATCGCGTCGTCAGCACCGACTCGGCCGACACCATCGCCGACGGAGTCGCCGGTCGCCATCCCATCCCGGAGGTCCTGGACGATCTCCTGCTGGTCGCCGACGACGCCGTCCTGGTCCAGGAGGCTTCGATCGTCACCGGCATGCGGATGCTCCTCGACCACGCGGGCCTGATCGTCGAGCCCTCGGCCGCGCTCGGCATCGCCGCGATCCTCGAAGACCGTGAACGTTTCGCCGACCGGCATGTGCTCACCATCATCTGCGGCAGCAACGTCGACATGGACGCCTATCACCGCTGGATCGGCCCAGCCCCCCAATAGCCCTCACCCGAGATTCCTCGGTTGACCTCAAGTTTGCTCGAGGTTTTACGGTCTCGTCATGACCTGCACGGGATGCGGGCACGGCACTAAGAGACCAGGAGGGACCATGACCAACCAGCGGATGTCCGACGCCGCACTGGCCGGGCAACCGGCCGCGTACTGGACCGGGGTCGCCTATGAGGCGCTCATCGCGTTCATCCGGGCACGGCAGGCCGAGAAGGGTTACACCCAGCCTCAGTTCTGGCTGCTGCGCAATCTCTCGGTGAACGACATCTCGCCCGATGGGCACGGGATGACTCTTGCCGAGTTGCGGGAGGCCATGGCCTCCTACATCCGGGCCGAGGACGATGTGGCGGCGGAGTCCGCGGTGCTCCTGGAACGCGGCTGGCTGAGGCGGGACGCCGAGGACCGGCTGTGGCTCACCGACGAAGGTGAACGGGCCCGAGTCGACTTCGCGAGCCACGCACCCGCGGTCCGGGCCGCTCTCCATGAGGGCATCGACGATGCCGACTACGTGACCACGGTGAAGGTGCTCCATCAGCTGATCCGCAACGCGGGCGGGACGGTCGGCTGAGGCCGCTCCTTCGTCAGAGACCGGCAAGATCGTCCGCCGCCCGGACCCGTAGTCAAACGATCTTGGCCGCTGCTACCGTGCCTCCGGCACAACTCGTGCATGGATGTACGAAACGGAGACTCATGCGCACGTCACAGCGGACGACGGCCATCGCGCTCAGCGCTCTGGGCATGGCCGCGGCAATGGTGTCCGTGACCGCTCCGGCCCACGCGGCCACGACGCCGAGCGGGGCCTGCGGCAGCGGCTACTACCAGATCGACCACCACGCCCTCGGCTCGGTGGCCGACATCTACCTGTTCTACAACGGATCCAGCAACTGCGCCGTCACCTGGGTGCGGAGCCCGAACGGGACCAGGACGTACGACCTGCGGGTGAACATCGAGCGCAAGAGCGACCTCAAGGAGGCCTCGGACGGCGGCTACTACAAGTATTACGCCGGCCCGGCCAAGCTCAGCGCCGCCAACACCTGCGTCTCGTGGGGCGGCTCCGCGGAGGGCATCCGCTGGGCGTCCGGCTGGACGCACTGCGGCTGATCGCTGAACGCCCCGAGGGTGCGCGGTCATCGAGCAAACTCACGACCGCGCACCCCTCCGCCTAGCATGGCGGCATGATCACCTGCGTGGTTGATTACCAGATCGATCCGAGCAAGCTCGACGACTTCGAACGCTTCGCCCACGCCTGGATGGAGCTGGTGGAACGGCACGGCGGCGTTCACCACGGGTACTTCCTGCCGGCCGAGGGCGCCAGCGACGAGGCCCGCGCGCTGTTCAGCTTCGACAGCCTGGCGGCCTACGAGCAGTACCGATCCCGGTTCGGCTCCGATCCCGACTTCATCGCCGCCGACCAGATCCGCGACCAGAGCGGCTGCGTCCTGCGCTACAACCGCACGTTCATGCGCCCCCTCCTGCCGTCGCGCGTTCGCCCCTGACGGCACCCAGACAGCCGAGGGCACGCCCTGAAGCCGGCTGTTTCGTCCTGGTGGCTGGGGCAGGGGCTGGGAGAGAAACGTTCGCCCGACGTCGGCAACACAGGGGCGCTGGCGACCTCGGCTTCATCGCGCGGGGCATCGCAGGCCAAAATAAGTCAAAACCACGTTAGGACTCACTCAGTCGGGAACTACGACTGTTATTGCAGGCATATCGAGGGGAGTCATTATGACTGCCGAAAGCCTTGTCGGAACTCGCATGACGGGGGACGACGGCGTGGAGTTGGGCGTCATCGAAGAAGTCTTTGACGATGACGTGAAGCACAAGCCTGAATGGGCGCTGGTGCGCAGCCGGGAGTCGGGGGACGACCACCTCGTTCCCGTGGGCGCCAGCGAGATGGTGGACGGGACCTGCCGCGTTCCGTACACGGCCGAGAAGGTCGCGGCCGCGCCGTCGCTGAACACCGCTGACCAGCACATCTCGCCCGAGCAGGAGGAGCTGCTCCGCAGCCACTACGGCATCGGTGTGATCACCACGACCTGGGCGGCAGGGTCGTCGGCCGAAGAGTGATCCGAAGACGGGAGAAGAGAACAAGAGATAGGCGATGGCGATCGCGATGGACTCCTGGGTCGACTATGCGCGATGCCGGTCCGCGGATCCCGAACTGTTCTTCCCGATCGGCCCCGATGAATTGGCGGCCGCGAAGACGTTCTGCCGTCGTTGCCATGTGCGCCAGGCGTGTTTGGACTTCGCGCTGGACACCGGCCAACGTCACGGCGTGTGGGGCGGACTGGACCAGGACGAGAGACGCCGCCTGCGAAGGCGGGCCCGGCGGGCCGCCTGACGCGCGCGTCTCAGAAGGGTGAACGTGGGGCCGCCAACGCTGGAGGCGGCCCCACGTTCACCCACGTTCAGAAGACGAGCTCCCGGTCGCCGCGGTGAATGGCGGTCAGGCGGTGAGAACGGCGGGTTCCTGAGGGGAGTAGTGGGCGGCCTCGTCGCCCTCGATGATGTAGCTGGTGTCGCCGTTGATGCCGGTGGGGGCGTCGCCCGCGACGGTGACGCGGTGGAGGCGGCGGGGCTGGTCGCCGTAGTCGTCGGGGGCGTAGTGCTGGGTGATGCGGTTGTCGAAGAGGACCAGGTCGCCCGGGTTCCACTGGACGCGCAGGATGTTCTCCGGGCGGGTCACGTAGGCCTGGAGCAGGCGCAGGATGTCGCGCGACTCCGTTCCGGAGAGGCCGACGATCTTCTGGGCGAATCCGCCGATGAACAGGCCGCGTTCGCCGGTCTCGGGATGGACGCGCACCACCGGGTGGGCGGTCTGGTAGCGGCGGGACGTGAAGACCTGGCGGTATTCGGCGGCCTTGCCGTGGTTGGTGCGGGGGAGCGCGTAGTCGTAGTCGTTGGTGTGAACGGCCCAGAGCCCGTCGGCGAAGTCGCGCAGGACGTCGGGGAGGTCGGCATAGGCGGCCGCTGAGTTGGCGATGAGAGTGTTCCCGCCGGACGGAGGGACGACCAGTGCGCGCAGCGTGCTCAGCTTCGGCGGGGTGCGGACGAAGGTGACGTCGGTGTGCCAGGTGTTGGAGCGGATACCCTCCTCGCCGTCCACCGGGAGGATGTCGGGCTGGCCATCGACCGACGGGACGGTCGGGTGGGCGCGGGTCAGCGGGCCGAACCGGGAGGCGAAGCGCAGCTGGCCCTCGTCGTCCAGCCCGGCGTCCCGGAACACCAGGACGCGGTGCTTCAGCAGTGCGGCGTTGATCTCGTCGAGGGGCAGGGCGTTCGGGTCGGCGCCGGTGTACTCGGCGCCGATGCGGCCGCCGATCGGGCGGGGGTCGGACATGGTTCTCCCTTGTCAGCGCGCTGTCGGCGCAGTCGTTAGCGGACGGTCGGGTCGGCGAAGCGCAGCAGGAGCCGCAGCAGGCCGTCGAAGGCGAAGCCCAGGACCGCGATCTCGGTGATCCCGGCGAAGATCAGCGGGGTCTGGAGGTAGTTGCCGGCCTGGAGGATGAGGTAGCCGACGCCGCCGGTGGCGGCGATCATCTCGGCGGCGATGATGGCGGTCCAGGCGCCGCCCATCGCGATGCGCGTGCCGGTGATGACGGCGGGGACGGCGGCGCGCAGCCGTACGTGCAGCATCGTGTGCACGGGCGAGGCGCCGAGGCTGCGGCTGGCGTTCAGCAGGTCGGCGGGGACCGCGTCCAGCGCGCCCAGCGTCGCCACGGTCACGATCGGCAGCACGCCGAAGAAGATCAGCGCGATCTTCGAGGTCTCGCCGATGCCGAACCAGACGACCAGCAGCGGGATGAACGCGATCGGCGGCAGCGGCCGCATGATGCCGATGATCGGGTCGGCGAGCTCGCGGATCACCCGGACGCCCGCCATCGACGCGCCGAGGAGCAGCCCCGCGGCGGTGCCGAGCAGGAAACCGGCGAGGATGCGGCCGGTGCTGATGAGCGCGTCCTCCAGCAGCGTCTTGCCCTGCACCTCGGGATAGGGCTTGGTGACGTACTCGGCGAGGGTGCGGGCGGTCTCGGACACGGTCGGCAGCGTGACCGTGTCGCCGACGATCCGCGCCGCGATCTCCCACACCAGCAGGGCGAGGGCGAGCGCGCCGGCGCCCGTCCAGAGCCTGCGGTACGAGCGGCGCCGGCGAGGCGCGGCGGTGGTCGCGTTCGCCGGTGGAGCCTGGGTCGCGGTCATCTCTCCAGCGCCTCTCTGATCCGCCGCTTGGCCTGCACGAACGCGAGCGTCTCGGTGTCGTCGTAGGAACGCGGCCGGGGCAGGTCGATGTCGAGGACCTCCTTGGTGCCGCCGGGCGGGGCCGACAGCACGCACACCCGGTCGCCGAGCAGCGTCGCCTCCTCGACGTCGTGGGTGACGAACACGATCGTCGTGCGGCGCCGCTGCCACAGCTCCAGCAGGAAGCGCTGCATGCCCGCCCGGGTGATGGCGTCGAGCGCGCCGAACGGCTCGTCCATCAGCAGCACGCCGGGATGGTTGATCAGCACGCGGGCGAACGCGGCCCGGTGCCGCATGCCGCCCGACAGCTCGTGCGGGTAGGCGTCGCGGGCGTCGGCGAGCCCGACGGTCTCCAGCAGCTCGGCGGCCTCGTCCCGCACCGCGGGCGTGAGATCGCCGCGCGCCTTCGGCCCGTACAGAACGTTCTGCCAGGTGGTCAGCCACGGGAACAGGTTCGGCGTCTGGAACAGGACGCCGCGATCGTGGCCGGGCGCGGTCACCGGCCGCCCGCCGACCAGGACCTCGCCGGAGTCGGCGGTGATGAACCCGGCGAGGATGTTGAGCAGCGTGGACTTGCCGCAGCCCGACGGGCCGAGGAGGCAGAGGAACTCGCCCGGCCGCACGTCCAGGCTCACCCCGTCGAGGGCGGTGCGGCCCGCCTTGCGACCCGCCTTACGGCGGCTGAAGGTCTTGCGTACGTCCCGCAGCCGTACGGCCGTCGGCTGGTCGGTGATCGGCGGGCTCTCGGCGACGGCGCTCACTTGCAGCCTCCGGCCTGGGCCTTGTCCCAGAACGTCGGGTCGATGTGCGCGGCGATCTGCTCGGGGGAGGGAACGCTCTTCGCCCGGCCCTGCGTGACGAGGAACTGTGCGGTCAGCTTGAAGTTCTGGGCGAGCTTGCCGGACGCCGCCGTTCCGTCCGGCCCCTTCAGCCACGCGCCCTCTTCCGCCGTCGGAACGTACGGATAGCTCTTGGTGGCGGCGATCGCGTCCGCGGGCTTCACGCCGAGGAACTTGGTCGCGGGCGTGACGTACTTCTCGACGTCCGGCCCCTTCACGAGGGTCTGCGCCTTGGAGACCTGGCAGACCAGGTTCTGCACGACGTCGGGGTGCTGCTTGGCGTAGGCGGAGGTGACGGCGAGCAGGTTGACGGCGGCGTACCCGAGCTTGGCGACGTCGGCCGAGGTGACCAGGACCTTCGCCTTGTGCTTTTGCAGTTCGAGCAGGAACGACCGGCTGATGTAGACGGCGTCGATCTTTCCGGCCTTCCAGGCCGCCGCTTCGGCCGCCTCGCTGGCGAAGCTGGCGATCTGTACCTTGCCGGTGAGCTTCTGCGATTCCAGCCAGCCCCGCAGCTGGAAGTCCAGGGTGGAGCCGACCAGCACGCCCACCTTCGTCAGCTCGCCGGGCGCCTTGATCTTGTCGTGCACGGCCAGCCCGGACGCGTCGATGCTCTCCACGAACACCGCGCGGACGTCGGTCCCGTTGGTGAACGCGCCGACGAACGGCGGGTTCCCGACGCCGGACACGAACGGGAAGGCCCCGGCGCGCAGCTGGGACATGCCGGCGACACCGCTGTCGATGGGGTGCAGCTGGATCTTGCCGGGCACCTTCGAGGCGAGCTCGGGATTGCCCGCGACGACCGCCTCGGGCCCGGCGACCGCGCCCTGGAAGTAGCCGATCTTGAAGTCAGCGGCGGAGCCCTTCGCGGACGCCGCGCATCCGGCGAGAGCGAGCGCGAGGACGGCGGCTCCCGCCGCGCGGTATCTGTTCTTGAGCATGATGAAGCTCCTGGAGCACGGGTTGGGCAATGCCTCGATGGGCGGCGCCTCGATGGGCGGCGCCTCGATGGGTGGCGCGCGAACGTGGGCCGGTACGGACAGCGGCGGGAGGCCTGGGGGGTGCCTGAGTGATGCTTGGGTGGCGCCCGGGCAAGCGGCCTGGGCGGGTGGCCTGGGTGGGCGGCCTGTTGGAACGGGCGTTCAGATCGCCCGACAGCCCGCGGCCGTGACGCGGCGCAGGTCGACGTGACGTCGCCGGACTAGGGCGAACCGGACTCGCATGCCCGTATGAGATCACGCGAGGTTCCGTCTATGCAACTATTCCTACCGATTTAGTCAGAAATCGGAGTGCGGTACGTCACTCAAGGTTTGGTTTTGGGCGTAGCGGGTTAGTGATGGGGGTGAGTGGGTGTCTATGACGCAGATACCTCCAGGTGATCTTGTGTACCCGGAGGAGTGTCATGAACGGCCCCCTGAACATCGCTCTTGTTTCCGCCACCGACGTCGACGGTGATGACGGCTCCGCGATCCACGTTCGCGAGCTGGCGCGTGCGCTGGCCGCCCCGAACGGCGATGGACAGCAGGAACGGCAGGTCGCGGTGTACACGCGCCGCCAGGACGAGGCGGCGGGTTCATGGTCGCGGCTGGGCTCCGGCGCCACTCTCTACCGCTTGGACGCCGGGCCGGCCCGCCCGCTGCCCGACCAGGAACTCCTGCCGCACGTTCGTGAGCTGGCCGCGCAGCTGCGGCGCCGCTGGGCCGGTGCCTCCTCCAGGCCGGACCTCATCCACGCGCACGGCTGGATCGGCGGCCTGGCGGCGGTCGCCGCCGCCCGTGAGCTGGACATCCCGGTGGTGCACGGCTTCCATGGCCTGGGCATGACCGACCGCCGCGCCGGTCGCCCCGTTCACCCGGCCCGGGTCCGGCTGGAGCGGGCGCTGGGGCGTGACGCCGCCGCCGTGCTGGCCGCCACCGGCCAGGAGGCCGAGACCCTCGTCCGCATGGGGATCGCGCGGCCTCGGATCACGATCACCCCGACCGGTGTGGACGGTGAGCAGTTCGGCCAGACCGGGCCTGCCCTGCCGCGCGGGGACCTGGACCGTCTCGTGGTCGTCAGCCGCGACCTTGAGGACGCGGGCGTGACCTCCGCGATCCGGGCGCTGGAGCACATCCCCGGCGCCGAGCTGGCGATCGCCGGCGGTCCCGACCGCGAGGACCTGGACGACGACCCGACCGTGCACCGCCTGCGGATGCTGGCCAAGGAACTGCACGTCGCCGACCGCGTCATCTTCCTCGGCCTCATGCCGCGCAAGTCGCTGCCCCGGCTGCTGCGCACCGCCAAGCTCGCGCTGTGCCTGTCCCCGCGCCGATCGTCGGCGAGGGTCGCGCTGGAGGCGATGGCCTGCGGCGTGCCCGTCATCGCCGTCCCGACCGGCGCCGGCACCGACTGCGTGCTCGACAAGATCACCGGACTCCACGTGCCCGGCGACCGCGCCATGGTGATCGGCCGGGCCGTGCGGAACCTGCTGAACGAGGAGTCCGCCCTCACCGCCTACTCCATCGCCGCCGCCGACCGCGCCCACTCCCGCTACGCCTGGGACCGCATCGCCGCCGAGACCGCCCGCGTCTACGACAAGGTCCTCGCGCGGACGCCGGAGAGCGCTGCGGTGGTCGAGGTCGAGGAGCAGGAAGCCGTAACGGTCTAACGGACACCGGCTGACGGACACCAGTAGGGACTGGTCGCCGACGGACGAGCTGGAGCGTCAGTCGGCGACCAGTCCCTTCTGCTTGTTGGCGTTGAAGCGCGCCTTCTTCTGCCGGTTCCCGCACGTGTTCATCTCGCACCATCTGCGGGTGCGGCTCTGGCTGGTGTCGAAGAAGGCCGCTCGGCAGGTCGGCGATGCGCACAGGGCCAGCTTTCCGTCTCGTTCGCCCGAGATGATGTCGATCGCGTCGGCGGCGATCACGCTGAGGGCGTCCTCCACGGACGAAGCCGAGCTCAGGCGCCATTGCCGGGTGCCGTCGGGCGTCAGGATGGCCGCGGCCCGCCCCTGAACGCTGTAGTCGTTGATGACCTGGACAGCGGACGCAGGGAGCGGGTCTTGTTGCGCGGCCGCTGTCGCGGCGGCGTGGATCGACTCCCTCAGCTCCCAGGCGCGTTCGAGCTGGGCGGTGGTGCAGGACTCCACGGCGAGACCGCTCACCGTCAGCCAGTCGACGAGCCGCTGCGGTACGGGAATGCGCTCCACGGCGTCGCCATGACGTTCCGACAGGGTCCCCGTGAAGCTGGTCGCCAGCACCTTGCCGAGACGGAAGTCAGGGAACCGCTCACTCATGGAACCACCTTAGCCGGTTGCGCCTCGGCGTCGAGAATGTTAGAACCGTCTTAGATGGTTCTCGGCAGGTACGCGTCGGTTCCACGATGGCCAGGAGGGCGCATGACCAGCGACGTTCAAGCATTCGAAGCCCACTCGACCGACGCCGACCTCGACGATCTGCGTGCACGGCTGGCGGCGGCACGGCTGCCGGAGGCCGAGACGGTTCACCGCGCCGCGCCCGGCCCTGCCCGCTGGGACCAGGGCGTTCCGCTCGCCGATCTCGTGGACGTCGTGAACTACTGGCGCACCGGGTACGACTGGCGCTCGTTCGAAAAGCGCCTCAACGAGATCGGCCAGTTCCGCACGACCATCGACGGCCTGGCGATCCACTTCCTGCACCGCCGGTCCACCCGCGCGGACGCCACTCCGCTGATCTTGACGCACGGCTGGCCGGGCAGCATTGCCGAGTTCGTCGATGTCATCGACGAGCTGGCAGATCCGCAAGACGCGGACGCGGCGGCGTTCCACGTCGTGGCTCCCTCGCTGCCGGGTTTTGGTTACAGCGACAAGCCGACCACCACCGGGTGGGGGATCGAGAAGATCGCGGCCGCATGGGTGGAGCTGATGGGAACGCTCGGCTACGGCAAGTTCGTGGCCCACGGTGGCGACTGGGGAGGCGTGATCACCACGGTCCTGGGCGGCAGGTTCCCGGAGCACGTTCTCGGCATCCACACGACGACCGCGCAGGCACCTCCCGGGCTGACGACGGACGGGCTGACGAAGGCCGAACGCGCATGGGCCGAGGAGACCAGCGCCTTCTGGGGCGGTCCGCGCGCGGCGTACGCGAAGCAGCAGGCGTCCCGGCCGCAGACCATCGGCTACTCGCTCGTCGACTCACCCGTCGGGCTTCTCGCCTGGATCCTGGACAAGTTCGCCGAGTGGACGGACACCGAAGACGGCCCGTTCGAGACGATCTCCAGGGACCGCATCCTTGACGACGTCACCCTGTACTGGCTGACGCGGACCGGCGCCTCGGCGGCCCGCATCTACTACGAGAGCCACCTCTCGCTCGACCCCGAGCTTCGGGTCGACGTCCCGTCGGCGATCACCATGTATCCCCGCGACGTCGAGAAGTCTCCGCGCCCCTGGGCACAGGAGCGGTACCGGCAGATCGTCCGATGGAGGACGGCCGAAGCCGGGGGACACTTCCCGTCGCTGGAGGTCCCCGGGTACTGGGTCAAGGACCTGCGGGAAGGCCTCGCGGCAGTGCTGGCCGCCCACCCGTAGCGCGGCCGTCCCGGTAGCGCGGCCGTCCCGGTGACGCGGTCGCCCACCGGTAGCGCGGCTGCCCCGGTAGCGCGGCCGTCCCGGTGACGCGGCCGTCCCGGTGACGCGGCCGTCCCGGTAACGCGGTCGCCCACCGGTAACGCGGTCGCCCACCGGTGACGCGGTCGGCGCGCCCCTGCCGGTCAGGGGCGCGCGGCTGTGGCGGCGAGGTGGGCGCGTAGTTGGGTGCGGTCGGTGGCGCCGGTCTTGGTGAGCAGGTTGGCGACGTGGGTGTCGATGGTGCGCGGTGACAGGAAGAGCCGCTGGGCGATCTGGCGGTTGGTGAGGCCGTGGGCGAGCAGGGTGAGCACTTCCATCTCGCGGCCGGTGACGCCCGCGGCTCTCAGGGGCGTGGGAACGGGGTGCGTTCCGCGGCTTCGTCGGGTCGGAGCTCCGGCGCGTCGCAGCAGATCACGGCAGGTGCGTGCGAGGCGGTGCTGTCCGGTCTCCTCGAAGGCCGCCAGATCGGCGCGGAGACCGGGCACCGGGTCGCCCCAGCCGTCGGTGATGGCGGCCTGCATCGCCAGCAGCCTGCACAGCCGCCGCCACCAGTGGTGTTCGGCCAGCAGCGCGTCGCCTGCGGCCATGTGCTCGATGGCCTCGCCGGACCGTTCGGCCCGACCGGCGGCGACCGCGTCGGCATAGTGCAGCACCCCTCGGTTGACGCTGCGCAGCACCACGTAGGAGCCGCGCACCAGGTCACGGGCGGTGTCGTCCCGGTCATCCCGGTCGGTTCGGTCGGCGAGCACGGTCCGCAGGAGCGCCCACAGGCCCCAGTGGGGGACCGGCGCGGCTTCACAGTGTCCTTCGAGCTGCTTCATCCCGGCGTCGAAGAGCGGCCCGGCGGCGTGCAGGTCGCCGTCCAGCAGGAAGCGGAAGCCGCGGACGACGGGCGCGAGCGCGGCGACCTCGGCGGGGGCCTCCGGATGGCCGGTGGCGGAGTCCAGCAGGGCCTGCATGCCCCCGATGTCGGCGTCGGCGGCGTGGCCGTGGGCGAGGGTCAGTTCGGCGACCGCCTGCAGGTTGGGCAGCCGCAGCCGGGCGGCATGCTCGGCGGTCGCGCGGGCCAGCGGGGCGGCGGCGTGCGGGCCGTTCACCAGCAGGACGCCCTCGGCGTTCAGCAGGTCCGTCGTGATCACCTCGGCGAGCCGTCCGGTGTCCACCGCCAGCTCGCGGGCCTGATCCAGGATCGGGGTGAGGGGATGCGCGCACAGCTCCACGGTGGCGATGTTGATCAGCGCCGAGATGCGCCAGGGCCGCAGACCGTGCTCGGCGGCGATCTGCGCGGCCTGTTCGTAGAACGTGCGGGCCGCCGCGACGTCGTGCCGGAAGATGCACCGGCCGAGGATGACCAGCGCCCGGCAGTGCGCCTCGGGCCGGCCGTTCGCGCGGGCCTGGTCGATCGCCGTCATGGCCAGCCGGGCGGCCCGTGGCAGGTCGCCGGGGCCGAACGCCGCGTCGGCGGTCAGAACGAGGATGCCCGGGTCGTCCGGCCGTCCCGCGCGCTGGAGGAAGCGATCGGCGTCGGCCCAGCGCCGCAGGCTGATCGCGGCGTCGGCCAGCCGTACGCACAGCAGGGCATGGTCGTCGCCGGTGGCCTGGTCGATGAGGCGGCCGCCCTCGGCCAGGGCCGTGTCCGCCTTGCCCAGCAGGGTCAGGAGCCGGATGCGTTCCAGCGCCACGGCGGCCTGGAGCGCGGCGGTCGCACCGGCCCGTTCCAGCAGCGCGCCGGCATCGCGCAACGCCCCCCGGTCCAGGTCGCGCTTGGCGAGCCGCAGGAAGATCTCCGCGGCCCGGTCCTTGTCCCCGGCCGCGGCGAACAGCTCCGCGGCGTGCAGGTCGTCGTCGGGACCGCCTCGTTCCAGCAGCGCGTCGGCCGCGCGGCGGGCCAGCGCAGCCCGCTCGGGCGGGAAGGTCGACGCCACGACAGCCTCGCGGGTCAGCGCGTGCCGCCAGCGCAGGGTGTCGCCCGCCGGAACGACCAGCCGTGGCTGCGCCGCGCGCAGCGCCCGTACGACCGTGCCGTCCGGCAGGCCGGTCACCTTGCCCAGAAGCTCCCAGTCCAGCCCGCCGCCCAGCATCGCCTCGGCCCCGAGCACCGCCGCGGCCTCCAGCACGCGCCGATGCTCGTCACTCAGGGACCGGAGCCGCGCGGTGACCATGCCCGCCAGCGTGGGCGGCACCACCCCTGCCTGTAGATCGCCGGCCACCAGCTCCTCCACCAGCAGCGGCAGCCCGTCGGACTTGTCCGCCACCAGGTCAAGCGTCCGTTCGGGCAATGCCGCCCCGGCGCACCGTTCGGCGAGGACCTTCACGCCGTCGCGGACGAGCCGTTCCAGCCGCATGGTGCGCGTCCCCGGCCGGGCCGCCAGCCGGTCGATCAGCTGCGGCGGGCTTTCCTCCTCCCGCGCGGACACGGCGATCAGCACCGGGCAGGCGTGCACGGCCCCGGCCAGATACTCCAGAACGGCCAGGGTGTCGGGATCCGCCCAGTGAACGTCCTCCAGCACCACCACACAGCCGCGGCGGCCGTTCAGCGCCCACAGCAGCCTGACCAGGCCTTCACCGAGGACGAGCACGGGATCGACACTCGTCGCCGACGCCTCCCCGGCCCACTCGGGCAGCAGCCTGCCCAACGCCGCACGGTAGGGCCCCAGCTCGGCGCCACCGCCCACGCCCTCCTGGCGCAGATGCCCCATCAGCGCCTCCGCCAGCGGACGGTAGGCGCCGCCACCCTCCACCGACCGGCCGGTCAGTACGAGCAGCCCCGCATCGCGTGCGTGCCGCGCCGCCTCCGCCAGCAACCGGGACTTGCCGATCCCCGCCTCACCCAGGACCAGCAGCACGCCGCCGCGCCCCTCCCGCACGCCGTCGACCAAGGCGGTCACCCCGGCAAGCTCGGCCTCCCGCCCCACCATGCCGTCACGGCCCGTCACGGGGTCACGTTGCGCCGTGGCGTCGCGTCCCGCCGCGGCGCCGTGCCCGTCAGTCATGCGCCCGAGTATCCGCATGAAACGCGAGTCCGGGCATCCGGATTTTCACTGACATGGCGAATGCGCGTGGTCGCGGGTTCGTTAACTCGGTGACTCCTACCGATCCGCGCCCTCACCGCGAGCGGTCAGGCTCCTGGACGTCAGCAACGACATCCAAGGAGCAATCCTCATGCGTACATCACTCACCTTGCTCGCGGCCTCCACCGCGTTCGCCGCCGCTGCCGTGGGCGCCGCCGGTGCGGCCTCCGCCGCGCCGCTGCACTCGGCCGCGACGCTGCGCTCGGCCGCGCCGCTGCACTCGGCCGCGAAGCCCGCTGCGGCGCCGACCGTCGCCCAGGCAGCCACTCCCGCCGGCGCGGTGAAGGCGGGGCCCGGGCCGTTCTACTGGATCGTGAACGTCAACAGCGGCAAGGCCGTGATGCCGTACAACGAGTCCAAGGCGGTCGGCGAGATCATGGTGCAGCGCACCAAGGGCGACCTCGGCGCCCAGCACTGGAAGATCATGGGCTCGGGGACGACCCGGGTGCTGTGGAACCGCAACTCGCACCTGTGTCTCCTGGCGCCCACGAACGGGACCTACCTGACGCAGCAGTACTGCAACGACACCCTGGGCGACCCGCTCGGCAACCGGCCCAAGTGGCAGTCGTCGAACTACGACGCCATGTGGGCCGGCAACCCGATCACCTGGCGGTCGGTCTTCAGCGGTCAGTGCATGGACGTGTACGGCGCCTACACGACCGACAACACGATCGTTCAGCAGTGGCCCTGCCACGGTCTGCCCAACCAGCAGTTCCGCCTGCAGTACGTCCCCGGCACCTGACACCCGAAAGCCGAACGGGACCATCGGACGGGTCGTCGAACACCGACGGCCCGTTCCGCCGACCTTGGGGTTCTTCGCGGGCCGAGACTCCTAGCCCAAGACCGCTGCATGTGAGAGTGAGTGCACCGGTATCCAGGTCCCGGCCCGGCAATCCCGATTGGCGCCTGGATCAGTGCCGGTAGACTCCCACGACTGTCATCCATAGCGTGAGCGTTGCCGCTGCTGCTCCCCCGCCAGCCAGCACTGCTTCAGGCAGTCCGTGACCGCTGCGGTGGGTCAGCATCGTGGTTACTGTCGCTGCGTGGATTGAGATTGACAGGCCAAGTAGGAGCATGAGAATGTCTGCGGCTTTCACCGCTGCTTCCCATCAACGGTCAAGCCCGTGGAATCGACGGCCCAGACACCGCCATTGATCCACACATGGATGAACGTATCCTGAGGAAAGAGCCGAGCAGTCGCACGGCCTTTGTGAAATACAAACAGACGTTCCGCTCGTTCTCCCGTCGCCCTGTAGTTGCCGCCCGCGCCGTAAAAGTAATCGAAGAACACCGGTATGACTACGGCCCGGCACAGTAGCAGTTCGCCATCGTCGGCGACTTCTGATCGGATGTCGATGACGCTATTTGTGCCGCGAGCAAACCGCCTGGTCGCTGCGCTGAAGGTGCGGGCCTCTGTGTAGCGCAGGCCCAGCACTCTCTGAAAGAGGCGGGCTGATCGTTGCCCGTTACGCGACGAAAGAGACCAAGGGTCAGGTGTCATGACGCCCCTAGGTGGGCCCTACGCGCACCACTAGACGGCATGGCGAAAATCTATGTCACGCGTCGTCTATGGCCGCTTCGTCTTCGTCGTGCCTGCGGCGTAGGCGCTTTGGCACTCCGACGGGTGGGCGTGTCCACCTGGCTCGAGAATATCACTCCGACGCTGACGCGGAAGGCAGGATCTAAAATGGTGCGGCGGTCGCGAAAGATCAGCTGGTCCTGGCTGAGGTCTGTTCAGACGCGTACTACGAGTTAAAGTTCAACGTCCAAACGGCTGATTGCTATCCAGTTCAACCGGATGACCTTGAACTGGATCTTTGGTCAGAGGTAGAGGCCGGTGCCGTGCTCGGGGCGCTCGCTGGCGATGGCGTGCAGGTCGCGTTCGCGCATGACCAGGTAGTTCTCGCCCTGTATCTCGACCTCGTACTGGTCCTCGGGGTGGAAGAGGACGCGGTCGCCGACCTTGACGGTGCGTGCGTGGTGCCCGACGCCGCAGACCTCGCCCCAGACGAGACGGTTGGTCTGCTCCACGGTGGCGGGGATGACGATGCCGCCGGTGCTGCGGCGCTCGGCGGCCTCCTTCTCGACCTTGATCATCACCCGGTCGTGGAGCATCTGGACTTCGAACTTTTGCTCGGACACGCTGGCAGCTTATCCGCCCCGGGCCGTGCGGAGCGCGCGTGCGCGCTCCGCACGGGGGGTGATCAGGCGGAGTAGCCCTTGGGCGGGATGAGGGTGGCGAGCTGGTCGAACGAGATCCAGTAGATCTGGTTGCCGCTGAACGACGCGGGGTCGGCGATCAGGACGGTCTGGTTCGAGTCGTCGTAACCGATGACGGTGAAGTAGTGGTAGATCGTCTGGTCGGCGGGGTAGCCCGGCGGGTGGTTGCTGGGCACGGCGACGATGTTGGCCACGATCGGGTAGTTGTTGTCGATGTCCAGGACGACGTCCCGCCAGAGCAGGTCTCGCTGGCCCTGGGTGGGCGGGTCGTTGGGCATCTGCTTGGTCTCGTACCAGCCGCCGCCGAGGTTGCCGTTGAGAACGTTGGTGACCAGGCCGATGTGGTCCGTGCCGTTCTCGGTGGTGCCGAGCTGGCCGGCGAGGGTGCCCTGGCTCGGCGCGCCGATGCGGGCGGACAGGGCGATGCGCGTCGCGGCCGGGCCGCACCAGTAGTAGGTCTCCTGGACCTGATAGTCGACGGTGAGGGTGTGTGCGGCCTCGGTACGGACGCCCGCGACGTGCGCGCGGGTGCCCGGTGTGCTGTGCCCGCTGAGGGGCGCGGTGCCCGACTTCGAGCCGTGGCTGAGGACCGACACCTTAATCGGCTGCGGTGGTTTGGGCGCCGGTGTCTGGGCGGTGGTGGAGCCGGTGGTGGCGCCCGTGGTGGCGGCGGCGAGGGTGGCGGGGGTGGCGGCCGTTATGGCGGCGACGGCCAGCGCTGTGGAGACAAGCCTTTTCCGCATGGAGACTCCTGAGGGGGGCGGGGAGCGGAGGGGGCGGGGACACTCATCCGATCAAGAGCCCGACCAGAGTGCGCGATCGTTCCCGGGGAAGCAACCGGTGAAAGTCCAGGCTTACGACGGGTCGCCGCGTTCCGCGCTGCGCAGCAACGCCAGCCCTTGGGCGGTCGCGACGTGGAGGGAACGTCCGGCGCTGCGGACGGTGGTGACCAGGCCGGCCGCGCGCAGCACCTTCACGTGCTGGCTGATGGCGGGGTGGGTGACCGCCAGCAGGCGCGCGAGCTCGCCGGTCGTACCGCCGGTACGGGCGGCGCGCAGGACCGCGGCGCGGGTGTGGCCGAGCAGGGGGCCGAGCGGGCCGGAGTCCTCGTCGATGGGGTGGCGGCCGGACTTGGGGCGGGTCCAGTCCTCGGCGTGCTCGATGGGATAGACCAGGATCGGCGGCAGGTCGCCGTCGGCGAGCGTCACGGGCGTGGGCCAGCAGAAGAACGACGGCTGGAGAACCAGGCCGCGCCCCTTGAGCCACAGCTCCTGATCGACCGGGTAGGTGGCTTCCAGTACGGGCGGACGCCAGCGGAACTGCGGCCCGAGACCCGAGAGCAGCCCGTCCACGCCGCCGTCCAGCAGGCTGTGCAGCCGGACGATGCGGTCGGCGTCGATGTGGGCGTGGATGCGGTGCCAGAACGGCGCCAGGGTCTTCAGGTGGTAGTCGCGCACGGCCTGCCCCAGTTGCTCGCGGGCGTCGGCGTCGCCGCCCGCCAGGTCGTCCACCCAGTAGGGCAGCCGGCGCGAGGTCGCCACGCGCGCCAGTTCGTTGTGCAGACGCGGGCTCGGCGTGCTCACCAGCGCCTCCACCGCGGCCTGCAGCGTGCTGCCGTCTCCGCAGTGGGGAGTGAGGAAATCGGGGGAGTAGCCGGTGGGCGGCAGGAGCGGGGACAGCAGCTGGCGGCAACTGCTGGGAAGCCTGGCCTGCGCCCACCGCCGCCAGTCGCCGAACGCGTGGCCGCCGTCCCGCCGTTGCAGCGTCTGGATGCTGTTGCTGATCTCCCAGAGGTGGTCGGGCCCCGGCGCCATCCGAACCCGTGCCAGGTCCTCAGGGGAGAAGTGCACGCGCAACATCGGGGCCTCCGAGCCGTCGGCGGCCGGGGCGACGCCCGCCGCCGATCCAGCATCGCGGTGCGCACGCCTCCTGGCAATTGGTCTTCGGCAGCACGCCGGCGCACGGGCCATCCCAGATGCCAATGGTCAAGATCTGGTAAAGGCGGTGAACGGGTGCGAACCAGCCACAACCAGCCTGACTCTCACCAGGCGTCACATTGACACCACACGACGGGGGTTTGACCATGCAGGTTCGTTACAGGGTGATGACCGGGCTCGCGGCGGGGGCGTTCGCGGGCTTCGCGATCCTGGGCGCGACCGCGTCCGCCGAGGCGGCCACCTCGGCCACCGCGGCTCCCGCGGCGGCTCAGGCCGCGCACAACGCGCCGCACGCGCAGCACGCGCCGGAGGCCGCTCAGGCCGGCAAGTCCTACAAGGTGCTGGCGACCGCCAACCTGCGTTCCGGGCCGGGCACCAAGTACAAGAAGATCGCCACGCTGAAGGCGAAGGCCACGGTGACCGCCACGGCGAAGAAGCCCGTCAAGATCAAGGGCACGCCGTGGTCGTGGATCCAGGTCAAGACGGCGAACGGCACGGTCGGCTGGGTCTCCACCGGCTACCTGAAGGCCGTTAAGTAGGTCCTCGAAAGCCAGGAATTCAGCTTCACGGGAGCGGCCCCGGACGTGTGTCCGGGGCCGTTCTATGCGTCCTGGGCGCGGATGGCCGCCCACGAGTCTTGGATGATCTCGTGCAGGGCGGAGCGTTCCGGTGCCCAGGCCAGGTCGCGGCGGGCGGCGGTCGAGTCGGAGATCAGCAGCGGCGGCTCGGGCTGCGGCTCGTTGTGCTGAACGGGGACCTCGCGGCCCGTCACCTCCTGGACGGCGTCGATCACCTCGCGTACGGAGGCGCCCGAGCCGCTGCCCACGTTGTAGGTGGCCTCGTGGCCCTCGCCCTGGTCCCGGCCGGGGATGGTCGCCTCGAGGGCGCGAACGTAGGCCATCGCCAGGTCGTCCACGTGCAGGTACTCGCGGACGGCCGCGCCGTCGCCGTTGATGGTGAGGCGGGGAGCGTGGCGTGCGGCGACCGCCAGGGCCTTGGGGATCAGGCGGGTCTGGTCGGGGTCGCCGCGGCCGTCGACCGAGCCGGCGACGTTGAACGTGCGCAGGACCACGGCGGTGATCGCGCCGGTACGGGCGTGGTAGCGGATCAGGTCCTCGGCGGCCAGTTTGGACGCGCCGTACGGGCTGCTGGGGGAGGGCGCCTGCGTCTCAGGGATCGGCTGGCGTTCGGGCGTGCCGTAGACGGCTGCGGTCGAGCCGTAGACCAGCCGGGTCTCGGGAATCGCGTTCAGGAGGTTGATGGTCCCCTGCACGTTGGTGGTGAAGAAGCGCAGGGGATCGGCGAACGACTCGCGTACGCGGGTGAGCGCGGCGAGGTGGCAGATCCCCTCATAAGGCGAGGGAATGCTTTCCGGCACAAGGAGGTCGCCTATGACCGGCCGCGCTCCTGGGGGGAGTCGCTGGTCGGGCTTCCTGATGAGGCCGTCCACCTCGTGACCGGCCGCGACCAGCCTCTTCCCTACGGCATAGCCGACGTAGCCCGCCGCCCCCGTGACCAAGACCCGCATGCGGTCAGGGTAGGTCGTTCACGCGTGTGTACACGCCTGGATAGCCGGGCTTGCCGCAGCCGTAGCCCCAGGAGACCAGGCCCGCGACGCGTCCCTTCACCAGGAGCGGCCCACCGCTGTCGAACTGGCAGCTGTCGGCCTTCTCGGTCCCGGCGCAGAGCATGTCGGACGCGTCGTACGACGAGCCGTAGGCCTTCTGGCAGGCGGCGTTCGGCTGGAGCGGGACGTTCGCGGAACGGAGCTTGGTGTTGAACAGGTCGTTCTCGGAGGTGAAGCCCCAGCCGAGGACCCTGCTGGTCGCGCCGGTGGGGGCGCCGAGCGCGATCGTGGGGCGCTTCACGGTGCGCGAGAGCGTGAGGATCGCGGTGTCGTGATGCAGGACGTCCTCGTCCTTGAACTTGGTCGTCGTGAACTTCGGGTTCACCTTGATCGACTTCACCGAGACCGTCTCGCCGCTGTTCTGGACGAGATCCGAGCGGCCGAACGTGGCGGTGACCAGGCCCGGCGTGTTCTTGAACATGTCCACGCAGTGCGCGGCGGTGAGGATCTGGTCCGGCTTGATCAGGGAGCCGCCGCAGAACTGCCCGGACGGGCGCACGAAGAACAGCGGCGAGCCGATCGCCGCCAGCCACGGGGTCTTGGTGGCGTCTGCCGGCGTACCGCCGACGAGCGCCGAGGCGGGCGACGGCGCCACCAGGCCACCGAGGACCAGGCCGAGGCCGGCCGCCGCGACGGTGACGCCGCGGGCGACCGTGACGCGGGCGACCGTGACGCCGCAGGCGGCCGTAGTGCCACGGGCCGCTGTGGCGCCGCGGCGGAACCGGGAAGTGAGGGGCATGACGGGAAATCTAGGGGAAAGCGGGCGATCGGTCACGCGATCGAGCGCATCTCGGCCCCTTCACCGCCGCGGGCGGCGCGCTGGGCGGAGGCGGCGACGCGGGCGTCGGTCGCCTCCTGCTGCTCATACCGGGGGAACGCGACCAGCGCGACCAGCGCGAGCGTGAAGCCCGCCGAGCGCAGCGCGAACGGCAGGGCGTCCTGCGGCCAGGCCTCCCCGAACAGCACGCTGCTGCTGATCACCAGGTAGGTCCGGCCGATCACGGTCAGCACCGTGGCCACGATCGACAGCCGGCAGCGCTGCAGCGCGACCTGCAGGCCGCCCAGCGCGATCGCCGCCATGCCGAGCGTGAGCGCCGGGTAGGGCGACTCCAGAACGGCCCGGACGCTGCCGGTGTTCTCGTACACGATCGAGATGCCGCGGATGCCCGCCTCGGCGAGCCCGGCGCAGGCTCCGGCCCCGACGCCGTACGCGACCCCGGCGAGCTTGCGCGCGTGCCGGCCGCCCTTGCGGCGGTCGCCGAGCAGCCAGACCACGGCCGAGATGAGCATCGCTGGCGCCATCACCGCCAGCATCTTCCACGGCGCGTGCAGGGTGCCGACCAGCGTCGCGTCCGCGCGCAGCTCGCGTTCCGACCCGGCGGACAGCCCGATCAGCACGGTGGCCAGCACGAACATCCCGACGCTCGCCCACTCGCGTGCGCTCAGCCGTTCGCCCAGCGAACGGACCGAGTAGGTGACCAGGCCGACCAGGCTGATCGCGAAGATGGGCTGCGCGACCGCGAGCGGCATCGCGGCGAACGCGACCACCTCGTAGGCCAGCCCGAGGAACAGGATCAGTCCGCCGCACAGCCAGATCGGGCTGGTCACCGCGTACCAGGCGACGTGGAACGGGCGGCTGCCGCGCAGCGGCGGCATGCGCTGCGCGGAGATGCGGAAGACCAGGAACGCGACGTAGTACGCGGTGGTCGCGAGAAGAGCCAGGGCGGCGTACCCCAGGTCGTGGCCCATCGGGGAGACCTTTCAGCGGATGGCGGGTTCCGTTGATCGGCCGGGCGCGCCCCCTTGCCGATGATCAGACACCATGCCGCGAAGAACGCCGCGTGACAAGACCGTAACGCAGCATTCATTTGACCTGAATCGGCTCGGCCTTGTGTGGTTGCCACGAGTACCGGAGGGTAACTCGCTCAGTCGTACGTACTACGCCCTCCAGGACGGCCTCAACTGTCCGTCCGACGGCCTCAGTCGTACTTGCGGCCCGCCCGGCTCGACAGCCTGCCGACCAGCCGCCGCGGGACCAGCTTGCCGACGCCGATGATCGCCTTGTACTGCGCGCCGGGGATGCTGACCACCAGGCCACGGCGCAGGTCGCGCAGCCCGGCGTCGACGACCTTGTCGGCCTCCAGCCACATGAACCCGGGGATGTCGCCGGTGCTCATCTGGGCGCGCTCGTGGAACTCGGTGTGCACGAACCCCGGGCACAGGGCCATGACCTTGACGTTCCCCTTGGACCGCCCCGCGATGTCGGCGGACACGCCCTGGCTGAACGAGACCACCCACGCCTTGGACGCGCCGTAGGTGCCGCGCGTGGCGAACGCCGCCGCCGACGAGACGTTGATGACCCCGCCCCGGCCGCGCTCGATCATCCCGGGCAGCGCCGCGTACGTCAGCCGGAGCACCGCCTCGCAGTGCACCCTGAGCATCGTCAGCTCGTCCGACACCGGCACGTTGAGGAAGGTGCCCCTGTTGCCGAACCCCGCATTATTGACAAGGAGGTCGACCCCTTTTCGGACGCGCTCCTCGGCGGCGACGAGCCCCTCTTCGCTGGCCAGGTCGGCCACGAGGACCTCGGTGTTGACCGCGTACTTGTCATGAAGATCTTTCGCGGTCTGTGTCAGCCGCTCCTCGTTGCGTGCGAGCAGCACGAGGTCGAACCCGTCCGCCGCCAGGCGGCTCGCGAAGGCGGCACCGATCCCCGCCGTGGCGCCGGTGATGAGAGCAGTCGGCATGAAATGAGCCTAGATCGTGGCCCTGCGCGCCTGGAAGTCGCGGGGGTCCGGACGGCGCGTCGCGCGCCGGTAGGCGAACGTGAACCCCGGCCAGTTGTTGACGACCTTGCCCTCACTGGTCATGTACCAGCTGTCGCAGCCGGCCTCCCAGACCGTCGAATGCAGCCGTTCCTGCATCTCCTTGCCGAACGCGTCCTGAACGTCGGCCCGTACCTCGATGGACTCCAGCCCCGCCCGCCGCATCGCGTCCAGGCAGCCCATGACGTACCGGATCTGCGATTCCAGCATGTAGATGATGCTGTTGTGCCCCAGATTGGTGTACGGCCCGTACAGCAGGAACAAATTCGGGAATCCGTTCACCGTGATTCCCAGGTGCGCCTCGGCGCCGTGCTTCCACGCGTCGTTCAGCTCACGCCCGCCCCGCCCGACCACCTTCATGGGCGACAGGAACTCGGTCGACAGAAAGCCGGTCGCATAAATGAGCACGTCGACCTCATGCTCGCGTCCGTCCTCAGTGGTCACCCCACCAGGCGTTATACGCGCGATCCCGTCCGTCACCAGCTCGACGTTCGATCGGCTCAGCGCCGGATAGTAGTCGTTCGAAATCAGAATCCGCTTGCAGCCCATCGGATAGTCCGGTACCAGCGCCTTCCGCAGGCCCGCGTCAGGCACCTGCTCGCCCAGCCCCTTGATGAACTTCCGCCGCATGACCTCCATCAGCCGCGGATACTTCACGAACCCCAACGCCCGCGACTCGTACAGCGCGTAAATCTTGGCGCGGCTCATCCCCTGCACACTCGGAACGGCCGCGAACAGCGCCTTCTCCCACCCTCGATAAGGCCGATCAGGCTTCTCGATGACATACGGCGCCGACCGCTGAAACAGACTCAGGTGCCCGACCTTCTCCGCGATCTCCGGAACGATCTGGATCGCGCTCGCCCCGGTCCCGATGATGGCCACCCGCTTGCCCGCGAGTTCCACCCCGTGATCCCACCGCGCCGAGTGAAAACTCGGCCCGTCAAAGGACTCGCGCCCCTCGATCGAAGGCAGCGTAGGCCGGTTGAGCTGCCCGCACGCCGAGATCAGCACCCGCGAAACGAGCTCGCCCTCACCCGTCGAAACGCGCCAGAACCCATCCTCGAACCGCGCCTCGGTCACCTCGGTCCCGAACCGGATATGCGACAGCACCCCGTACTTCCGGGCGCAGTGCCACAGATACTCGAGGATCTCCGGCTGCGCGGGGAATCGCCGGCTCCAATCGGTCTTCGGCTCGAACGAGAACGAGTACAGATGCGAGGGAACGTCGCACGCCGCACCCGGATAGGTGTTGTCCCGCCAGGTGCCCCCGAGCCCGTCCGCCTTCTCCAGGATGACGAAGTCCTCGATGCCCGCCTGCCGGAGCCGGATCGCCATGCCGATGCCGCCGAACCCGCCTCCGATGATCACGACACTGTGAGCCATGGCCGTCCCGAATCCCGTTCTGTCCCGACCCGTCCGAGCCTAGGTGACCCCTAGGTCATCCCGATAGGCCCCACAAAGATGAGCTTTGTTCAAATCACCCGGAATGTCAGTGACCCCTGTCAGCATCCGCCCCATGAAAGATCGAGATCTAGCCGCGCAGGCGCAGGAGTACCTGCGCGGGCATGTCGCCGAGCGGGACGCACTGGCGGCGGCTTTCGCTCATCCTCAGCAAGGCCTTCCCGCTCGCCGACGACACCGCCATCACGGATGCGTCGATCTTGTCGCAGATCAAGAGAGGTGGCCGATGACCAGTGTGACCTTCCGCGACGAGTCTCCGGGCGGGCGTGCCACCGAGTCGTTCACCGTGCCGGGTCTGCCCGGCGAGCTGACGGTGCGGGAGCTGATCCGGATTCGCGTACGGGAGGAGGTCGCGCTGCACAACGCCAAGCCCGCGCGGAGGTTCCACGGGCTCGTTCAGCCGGACGGGGCGGAGGCCGATCGGGACGGCTATCTGCTGAAGGAGGCCCGGAAGATCGACTGGGAGAGCCAGGCGGCGGTCGCGGAGCGGGCGTTCGTGGCGAACGGGTTCGTCATGCTGGTCGGGGACGTGCAGGTGGAGGAGCTGGACGAGCTCGTTGATCTGAACGGGGATCCGGAGCTGGTCTTTATTCGGCTGGTGCCCTTGGCGGGTGGCTGAACTATTTGATGAGGCCCAGCTCGTGGGCTCTCAGGCCTGCTTGGAAGCGGGATCCGGCGTCCAGGAGGGTGAGGATCTCGGCTACGCGGCGGCGGTAGGTGCGCAGGGACATGCCGAGTTTGCGGGCGGCGGCCTCGTCCTTCAGGCCCTCGGCGAGGAGGGTGAGGATCTCGCGGCTTTCGGGCGAGAGCGAGGGCGGGCGGGTGCGGCGGTAGTCGGCGAACGGGGTGGCCGAGTCCCAGGTGGACCAGAAGAGGCTCTCCACGCTCTTGATCACCCCGGGTGAGCGGACCACGGTGTACTCGCGGACGCCCGCGACCGGCGGGCCCGCCAGGACGGCGATCCGGCGGTCGATGATGATCGTCTCCTGGGGGAGAGGAGCGAGGCAGATCCGGATCTGGGCGCCGATCTTGGCCAGCGTGATCAGCTCGCGTTCGGACTCCTCGTCGGCGAGCGCCTGCGGGTTGTAGAGCTTGCAGACCTCCAGATCGGGTGAGGCGTGGCGGCGGGCGGCGGCGATCTGGGTCCGGGCGCCCTCCAGGGCCCAGGTCTTCCGGTCGGCCGCCGCGCAGACGAACTGCTCGGCGGCCGCGGCGAACAGGTGCCCGGCGCGGCGCACAAGCTCCTGCTCGCCGCGCAACGTGACGTTGGTGTCCAGGTCAAGGCTCATCACGACCAGTCTGCGCGGCCGGACGAGCGAAGGTCAACGTGGCAGCTTGTTGCCAGCCATTCGAGATCATCGGGACGCGGCCGGAGGCTTGTGAGCATGACGAACGAAACGAACTCCAGTGACTGGACGCTGGGTGGGGACCTGCCGATCAAGCGGCTGGGCTTCGGGGCGATGCGGCTGCCCGCCAGCCGGCGCGGGGGGCCGCCGAACGACCGGGACATCTCGCTGGAGGTGCTGCGGCGGGCCGCCGGGCTCGGCGTGAACCACATCGACACCGCCGCCTTCTACTTCCACGGCGACCTGCACGCCAACGACCTGATCCGCGAGGGCCTCAAGCCGTACGCCGACGACCTGGTGATCGCCACCAAGGTCGGGCCGAAGCGGCGACCCGAGGACCCGATGCCGATCGGCGAGATGGAGCCGGGCGAGCTGCGCGCCGAGGTCGAGCGCAACCTGACCGAGCTCGGCCTGGACCGGCTCGACCTGGTCTACCTGCGGGTCGGCGGGATGGAGCCGGCGCAGGAGCCGATCGGCGACCGGTTCGCGGTGCTGGCGCGGCTGCGGGACGAGGGGCTGATCCGCCACCTGGGCGTGAGCAACATCAAGGTCGAGCATCTGAAGGAGGCGATGGACATCGCGCCCGTCGCCGCCGTGCAGAACTGGTTCGACATCACCAAGCCGCAGGACGCGGAGATGCTGGAGATCTGCGAGCGCGAGGGCATCGGCTACGCCCCGTACTTCCCGCTCGGCGGGTTCGGGCTGCCCGACGACGAGCGCGTCAACGCGATCGCCGAGCGGCACGGCGCGACCGTCGCGCAGGTGCTGCTCGCCGGACTGCTGGAGCTCTCCCCTGTCATGCTGGCGATCCCCGGCACCGGCTCGCCCGCCCACCTGGAGGAGAACATGGGCGCGGCGGGACTGCGGTTGACCGAGCGGGACCTGGCCGAGCTGAGGCAGCGCTAGGCGGAACGGCCAGGCAGGCGGAACGGTCAGGCAGGCGGAACGGTCAGCCGCGGTCGTAGTGGCAGACGGCCTCCAGCATGAAGCCGAACGGGTCGAGCCAGAACGTGGCGAAGTAGGGCGGCGGGTACTGCGGGAACTCCTGCGGAGCGTGCACGATCTCGCCGCCCAGCCCGAGCGCGAGCCGATGGACCTCGTGCACGGCCGAACGTGTCTTCACCATGAACGCCAGATGCTGCAGCCCGGCCCGTTCACGCGAGTAACCCGCGTCCTCGGCCGCCGGGTAGAAGAACAGGAAGGTCCCCGGGCGCCCGCCCGAGGGCCGGAACGCGAACTGGTCGTCGGCGGCCAGGAACTCCTCGAATCCCAGCAGGGGCATGAGGGCGTCGTAGTACTTCTTGGCCGCCGCGAGGTCGGGGACGTTCAGCCCCACATGTCCGAGCACCCGTTCAGCCTGCCACGCGCCGCCTCAGCCTGCCACGCCTGCCGGCCTCGGCTCAGCCCGCTACGCCCCGCCTCAGCCGGCTACGCCCCGCCTCAGCCGGCTACGCCCCGCCTCAGCCGGCTACGCCCCGCCTCAGCCGGCTACGCCCCGCCTCAGCCGGCTACGCCCCGCCTCAGCCGGCTACGCCGCGGCTCAGCCCGCTACGGCGGCGGCGGCGTCGGCGAGCGGGTCTTCGGGGAGGATCCGTTCGAGCCCGATGCGGGTCTCCTCGGGCGGCGGCTCGAGCTCCATCGCGGCGGCGCCCGGCGCGGGAAGCGGGCGCCGCGGAACGGGGCTGCCGGACGAGCCGCCCCGCCCGCGGTAGATCAGCAGCCCGTCGACCGGGTCGGGGACCGAGTCGAGTGCGGCGCGGGTGCCGGGCAGCTCGCGCCACTCGTTCCATCGCAGCTCGTCGGGGAAGTGGAGCTCCAGCACCACGCCCCAGGTGTGCTCGTGCCATTCCCACTCGTCGGCGCCGTTGGTGAGGGCCGACTCGATGAGGTTCTCCTCCCAGGCGGCGCGCCAGGCGGCACCCGACTGCGCGTCGTTCCCGAAGACCTCGATGGACCACCAGTCCGCTGACATTTCCTACCCCAGGCCGAGTCCGATGACCTTTCGACCATAAGTCGGTCCCGCCGGACAGGCCAGGGGTCAGGCCAGGCAGACCAGGGCGCGGCGCAGCCCGTCTCCGAGCGGGTGGTCGGCGGGAAGGCGGCGCGTGCTGGCCGCGATGAAGTCCGCCGTGGACAGCTCGGCGGTCATCCCGTCGGCCTCGATCCGGTAGCCGCCGGAGATCGGGCTGGCGACCAGCGCCGACCCCTGCTCGTCGAGGACGAAGACGGCGACGCGCGCTCGCCAGTCCGCCCGCGCCTCCTCCTCGTCGGGCCCGATCGGAACGCCCACGTCGTCGCCGTGCGTGGCGTACTCCGAGGCGTAGTGGAACGCCTGCAGCCCGACCGGGTAGGGCCCGGCCATCGTGGTGAGCATCGCGTCCGCGCCCCGCGCCCGCATGCGCCGCCGGGTGTCGGCGTTGCCCTCGCGCCACTCGTCCAGCACGTAGCCGACGGTGCGCTTGCGGCGCGCGTCGACGCACCAGTCGTTGAACGTGCCGAGGTCCTTGATGCCCTCCCGGTCCAGGAGCGCGAAGAGCCTGTCGAGGTCGTCGTCGAGGCAGGCGCGGTTATAGAGCTCCTCGCCGGCCAGGTGGGCGAGCACGTCGCGTACGGTCCAGCCCTCGCAGCGCGACGGGCGGTTCCAGGCGGCGTCGCCGAGGCCGGCGAAGTAGGTGTCGAGCCGTGCGAACTCGGTGTCGAGGATGTCGAACGGGTTGAGATCGCGGAGCGTGGTTTGGCCCATGTCGCCATCATTCCCCCGCCCGGCGCGGCATGTGAACTGATGCCGGTGGGTATGCGTCCAAACTGCGAGTTCCTCCCCGCACCGCCACTTCCCCACCCCCGAGGGGCCACATGAAAAAGGCAGCGCTGGTGGTAGTGATCGGACTGGTGGTCGCCGGCTGCGGAGGCGATCCCGACCACCTCAACATGGACACGCCCGGGCACACGCTTCCCGCCTACACCTCGGGCCCGGCGACGGTCGGTCTCGGTTCCACCGAACGCGGCGTCGCGCTCGTCGACGCGCGCGGCCAGGCGCTGTACGCCTTCGACAGGGACTCCAACAACAAGTCCGTGTGCGACGCCGACTGCACCTCGATGTGGCCGCCCGCCACCACCGACGGCGAGCCGCAGCCTGGCAAGGGCGTACGGTCGGACCTGCTCGACAGCTTCGACCGGGGCGACGGCACGCGTCAGGTCACCTACGCGGGCCGCCCGCTCTACCGCTTCGTCAAGGACGTCTCGCCCGGCGACGCGGTCGGGCAGGACCTCACCGACTTCGGCGCGCAGTGGTACCTGCTCGGCGCCTCCGGCGACAAGATCCCCGGCTGAGGCTCCGCTGGCTGGCTAAGGCCCGCTGGCCAAGGCCCGCTGGCTAAGGCCCGCTGGCTAAGGCCCGCTGGCTAAGGCCCCGGCCATGGCCGGAGCACCAGCCACTAAGGCCACAGGACCAGGCCGAGGGCCATGAAGACCGCCGCGAGCGCCGCCGTGTGGGGACGGTAGCGCTCCTGGCGGAGGGCGCGCCGCTGGACGCGGTGCGGCAGGGCCTCCCAGTCGGCCCACCGCATGGCGAGCATGTGCCCGGCCGCCAGCAGCAGCCCGGCGATCCCGAGCAGGACGAGCGAGTGCGCGGCACGTTCGGTCATGGCGCGGCGACCTCCCTGAACAGCGTGACGAGCATGAAGAGGTTGAGCGCGATGATCAGGGTGGCGACGACGGTGGCCAGCGCGGTCGTGAGCCGCCGGTTCACCATGTCGCCCATGACGCCGCGGTCGCGGGTGAGCAGCAGCAGCGGCACCAGCGCGAACGGGATGCCGAACGACAGCACGACCTGGCTCAGCACCAGCGCCAGCATCGGGTCGAGCCCGGCCGACAGCAGCACCAGCGGCACCGCCATCGACACCACCCGGCGCACCCACAGCGGGATGCGGCGCTTGACGAAGCCCTGCATCACGATCTGCCCGGTGTAGACGCCGACGCAGGCCGAGGCCAGGCCGGAGGCCAGTAGCCCGACGGCGAAGGCGATCCCGATGGCGGGTCCGGACAGCACGCCGAACGCCTCGTGCGCGACCTCCAGCGACTCGCCGTCCGAGGCGGCGAGCGCCGTGCCCGCGACCAGGATCGTGATGTTGATGAACCCGGCCAGCGACATCGCCACGATCACGTCCCACCGCGTCGCCCGCAGCGCGCGACGCCGCGCCGCGCCGGCGCCGGGACGGGCGGACGAGGTCCCCTCGCCGGGCAGGTCCTGGGTGAGCGCGGAGTGCAGGTAGATCGCGTGCGGCATCACGGTGGCGCCGACGATCCCGGCCGCGAGCAGGACGCTCTCGCTCCCGCCGAAGCCGGGCACCAGCCCGCCCGCCACGCCGTCGCCCGCCACCGGCAGCCGGAACGCCTGGTAGGCGAACGCGAGCGCGACGACCGCGAGCAGCCCCATCACCACGGCCGGGAACACCGCCCGGTCACGGACGCGCAGCGCCAGGATGAGCAGCAGACCGGCCCCGGTGATGACGCCGCCGACCGGCAGCGGCAGGCCGAACAGCAGCTGCAGCGCGACCGCCCCGCCGATGATCTCGGCGAGGTCGGTCATGATGACGATCAGCTCGGCCTCCAGCCACAGCCCGATCCGGACCGGCCGGGAGCAGCGCTCCCGGCACAGTTCCGGCAGGTTGCGGCCGGTCGCGATGCCGAGCTTGGCGGACAGGTACTGCACCAGCATCGCCATCACGTTGGCCGTGATGACCACCCACAGCAGCAGGTAGCCGTACTTGGCGCCCGCCGACACGTTGGTGGCGACGTTGCCGGGGTCGATGTAGGCGACGGCGGCGATGAACGCGGGCCCGGCGAGGGCGAGGCCACGGCGCGGCGTGACGGGGTGAGCGGGCCGCGCCGTGGGGTCGGGTGAACGTACCGAGATCGGCAGGTTCATCGGGGTCAGGGGATGTTGGACGGACGGACCATGCCCTCGGCCAGGTCGCCGAAGCCGGGGGCGACGATCGCGCCGGGGTTCTGGATGATCTCCTCGACTACGAGGGTCTCGGTGGTGAGCAGCAGCGCCGCGATGGACGCCGCGCTCTGCAGCGCGGACCGGGTGACCTTGAGCGGGTCGAGCACGCCGGTCTCGAACATGTCGGCGTAGCCGCCGGTGAGGGCGTCGAAGCCGGTCCCGGCGGGCAGGCCGGCGACGCGTTCGACCACCTCGTCGCCGTCGTGCCCGGCGTTGATCGCGATCCAGCGGAGCGGCTCGCCGAGCGCGCAGCCGACCAGGTCGCGCCCGACCGCCGCGTCGCCCTCCAGGTCCAGGCCGTCCAGGACGGAACGGGCTTGCAGCAGCGCCGCGCCGCCGCCTGCGACGACGCCCTCCTCGATCGCCGCCCGGGTGGCGGCCAGCGAGTCCTCGACGCGGTGCTGCTTCTCCTTCAGCTCGACGCCGGTGGCGGCGCCGACGTGGATGACCGCGACGCGGCCCGACAACCGGGCGATGCGCAGCTCCAGGGCGTCGCGGTCGTGCTCGTTCTCGGCCCGCTCATGCTCGCGCTTGATCGCGTCGATGCGCGCCTCGACCTGCTCGCGCGCCCCCGCGCCGCCGACGATCGTGGTGCCGGCCTCGGTCACGGTGATCTTGCGGCAGCGGCCGAGGTGCTCCAGCCGTACCTCGGTGAGACTGAGCCCGGCGTCGCCGGTGACGACCCGGCCGCCGAGCAGCGCCGCCAGGTCCTCCAGCTCGGCGATCCGGCGGTGCCCGAACCCCGGCGCGCGCACCGCGACCGAGGAGAACGTCTCGTGCACGGCGTTGGCGACCAGCATGCCGAGCGCGGGCCCCTCGACGTTCTCGGCGATGACGGCGAGCGGCTTGCCGGTGCGGGTGACCTGCTCCAGCGCCGGCATCAGCAGCTGCACCCTGTCGATCTTCTCGTTGGTGAGCAGGACGTACGGCTCCTCCAGCACGGCCTCCATGCGGTCGGTGTCGGTGACCATGTAGGGCGACAGGTAGCCGTGGTCGAACTCGACGCCGTCGACGAAGCCGACCTCCAGCCCGAACGCCGGCGACTCCTCGACGGTGACCACGCCCGAGGTGCCGACGTGCGCCATCGCGGTGGCGATGACCTCGCCGATCTCGCCGTCGTTGCCCGCCGCGAGCGTCGCCACGTGCGCCAGGTCGTCCTGGCCGCGCACCTCGCGGGCGCCCTCGCGCAGCCGGCCGACGATGGCCGAGACGGCGCGTTCGATGCCGCCCTTCAGCTGCATCGGGTTGGCGCCCTCGGCGACCGCCTGCATGCCCTCGTGGACCAGCGCCTGCGCGAGCACGGTGGCGGTGGTGGTGCCGTCGCCGGCGACGCCGTTGGTCTTGGTCGCGACCTCCTTGACCAGCTGGGCGCCCATGTTGGCGAACGGGTCGCGCAGCTGGATCTCGCGGGCGATGGTCACCCCGTCGTTGGTGATCGCGGGCGGCCCGGTCAGCCGTTCGATCACCGCGTTGCGCCCCTTCGGGCCGAGCGTCACCCGGACCGCGTCGGCGAGCGCGTCCACCCCCTCGACGAGCAGCCGCCGCGCCTCCACGTTGAACCGCAGGTCCTTGGCCATGTCACTCCGATCAAGGGATGAGGATGGCGCGGCCCCGGACCTCGCCGCGGTCCAGGTCGGTGAGCGCCCGCGCGTGGTCGGTCAGCGGGTAGGCGGTCGTGTGCAGGGTGACCTCGCCGCGCGCGGCGAGCGCCATGAGCTCGACCAGGTCGGTGTAGGAGCCGACGAGGTTGCCGATGAAGTTGATCTCGGTGGAGATGACGTCGATGGTCGGGACCCGGAGCTCGCCGCCGTAGCCGATCACGTGGTAGTCCCCGGCGCGGCGCAGCATCGCGACGCCGTCCTCGATCGCGCCGCCCTCGCCGACGAAGTCGATGACGACCTCGGCGCCCTCGCCGCCGGTCAGCTCCTGGACCGCGGCGACCTGGGTGCCGTCGGCGGGCACGGTGTGGTCGGCGCCGATCTCGGCGGCGAGCGCCAACGCGCCCTCGCTCCGGTCGACGACGATGATCTCGGCGGCGGTGAGCGCGGCGAGCGCCTGCACGCCGATGTGCCCGAGCCCGCCCGCGCCGATCACCACGACGCGGTGGCCGGGGCGCAGCCGCCGGGACGCCTTGCGCACGGCGTGGTAGGCGGTGAGGCCCGCGTCCGCGAGCGCCGCGACGTCCGCCGGTTCGAGCGAGTCGTCGAGCTTCACGACGGCGCGCGCGTTGGTCTTCAGCAGGTCGGCGAACCCGCCGTCGGCGTTGATCCCGGGGAAGACGCTGTCGGTGCAGTGCACGTCGTCGCCCGCCCGGCAGGCCATGCACAGCCCGCAGGTGGCCATCGGATGCAGGATGACCTTGTCGCCGGGGGAGACGTGCGTGACCGCGGACCCGGTCTCCTGGACCCAGCCCGCGTTCTCGTGGCCGAGGGTGTAGGGGAGCGTGACGCCGGACTTCTCGGCCCACTGGCCCTCGATGATGTGCAGGTCGGTGCGGCACACGCCGGCGCCGCCGATGCGGACGATCACATCGAGCGGGCCGGTGACGGTCGGGTCGGGCACCTCGGTGAGCTCGGGGCTCTTGTCGTAGGCGCCGAGCTGGACGGCTCTCATCGGACGGTCTCTCCTTCCTCGGTCTGGGCTCGATCGGGGTAGCGGGTCTTCAACAGCCCGCGGCAGAACCCGGAGTTGCCTTCGATGCTCACCCGTACCGCCTGCGCGAACCGGATCCGGCCCGCGACCAGGCCGTCCTCCACCGGCCTGCCCTCGTCGTCGACCAGCAGCCGCTCGTCGGGCCCGGTCGGCAGCCCGAGGTCGGTGCGGCGGCGGAGCAGGCTGGTGCGCGCGGCCGAGTCGGGCAGGTCGCCGAGCCGCGCCTCGCCCAGCTCCTTGACCGATCTGCCGGCGTCCGCCAGCACGCGGCAGGCCCGTTCGATGGCGGCCAGATGGGCCTTGCGCTGGAACGTCAGGCGCAGCGCGGCCAGCTCGCCGTCGGCCAGGCCAGGGAACGCGTCCGCGAACCCCGACTCCGTCGCGACCCCGGCGTTGATCTCCTCGGCCGCGAAATGGTCCTCCAGCCGAACGTCGATCTCGGTGACGCCGGGAACGCCCGCGACGGCGTCGCGGGCGTCGGCGACCATGAGATAGGCGAAGTTGGGCGCGCAGAAGTAGGTCGGCAGCCGGAGCCGCACGCGGGCGGCTCCGGCACGGGTCACGGTCGCGGCGGCGAACCCGAGCTCGGTGATCGGCTCGTCGAGCTCGGGGTCGCGCACCGTGCCGAGGGCCTCCCAGACCGCCTCTCTCAGCGGAACCCTCGCGTCGGTCATGGCGTGTGCCCCGTCATGGCGCCGGGACGGGGACCGCGTCGGGGACCTTGAGGTCGTAGAGAGCGGCGGCGTTCAGCCCGAGGATCTTGCGCTTGATGTCGGGGGTGAGCGCACCGTACTCGCTCTGCATGTCCTCGGGGATCTGGAAGTCCACGAACTTCTCGATGATCCACTTGGGGTGCCAGATGGCGTAGTCGCTGGCGAACAGCAGCTTGTCCTCGCCGATCCAGTACAGCAGCTCGCCGATGATCTGCGCGAAGTAGCGCGGCCTGGTGTGGATGAACGGCATCGCGACCGCGAGCCCGCCGTAGACGTTCGGCTCCTGCGTGCCGATCCAGCAGAAGTCCTCCAGCCGCGGCAGCCCGACGTGCTCGACGATGAACCGCAGGTTCGGGAACTGGCTGGCCGCGTCGTCGATGTCGCGCACGTCGAAGGCGTCCATGTTGAGCGGGTAGATCGTGGGGCCCTTGTGCACGTGGATGTTGCGGATGCCGAGCTCCTCGCACTTCTCCAGGTACTTGAAGGCCCACGGGTCGCTCAGCTTCCAGCCCTTAGAGGAGCCCTTCCACTCGGCGGTGTAGAGCTTGACGCCTTGCAGGTTCCAGCGTTCCTTCAGCGCCTCCAGCTTCTTCAGGCCCCCCTCGCCGTCTCGCGGGTCCCACGAGCCGTTGACGATGAACTTGCCGGGGTTGGCCTCGGCCAGCGCGCCGTTGCGCTCGGTCGTGTTGAAGCCGTTGGTGTAGAAGTCGGTCAGGTAGGTGGGCTGGAAGATGGCCTGGTCGACGTACCCCACGCCGAACAGGTCGTTCAGCATGTCGTCCTCGGAGTAGTTGCCGAACTTCTCCAGCGACCACACCCACCCCTCGGGGCTGAGGTTGCGGTGGTAGTCGTAGAAGCACGCGGTGAACCCGGTGCCGTAGCGGTTGGCCTGGTTGGCCGGCCCGCCGTCCCAGAAGTGCACGTGCCCGTCGACGACGAAGTAGTTCTCTCCGTCCTTGGTGTACATCCACGGCTCCCTAGGAGGTCTCGACGGGGCGCAGGTCGAAGTCGATGTACTCGGCCGCGTCCTCGGGGTTGGCGAACAGCACGGTGCGGTCGTCCAGGTGCACCATGCGGCCGTAGTGGGTCGACATGATCTCTTCGAAGTCGTACTGGTCGAACTCGGTCCCGAGGGCGTCGCCGATCTCGTCGAAGTCGAACTCCAGCTTCCGCTCGCCGTCCACGCGGATCATCGAGGGGTACTCGCTGACCGTCACGCCCGGCTTGTGACGCATCACCTCGGCGACGATGTAGCCGTTCTGGTTGTTCATCAGGGTGACGCCCGCCCGGTTGGACGAGGTCCGGTTGACGGCGCCGAACGCGCCCGTACCCGTACCGGCGCTGGTGGTCATTGCGACAGCTCCTTCGGCTCGGTGAGGTCCAGATCGGCCAGCAGCGACCGGAGCCCGTCGCGGGCCGCCGTCAGCGAGTCGGTGAAGGAGATCGCCTTCTCCTGCGGCTGCGACCAGATGGGCTGCAGGTCGCGGGCGGCGCGCAGGCTGACCGGGATCCACCGGTCCAGCCACTCGCCGAGCACCTCGCGGTTGCGGGCGCCGTGCTGCTCGTCCCGCACCAGCAGCAGGAACAGCTCGCGGGTGTAGGACAGGTCGCGGACGTGGTCCTGCTCGCCCGTGCCGACCAGGGACGGCGTCACGTAGTCGCCGTTGCGCGCGGCGATCTGCATGACGAGCTGGCTGCGGAACAGCTCGCCGACCAGGGACTCGTACACGATCCCGGTGGCGAACAGCGCCTCGGCCCAGTCCTCGACGGTGGTGAGCAGCTCCACGTTGCGGCGGACGCTCTGCCAGACCGGGTCCTCCTGCCACACCTCGCGGTGCACCGACCCGTCGAACCCGATGCCCGACTCGCTGAGGTCGAGGTTGTACAGGGCCAGGTCCTGGGCGAAGCGCAGCTTGTGCATGGTGTTGACGGCGATCGCGTTGTTGATCATATTGGTGGGCGCGGACCGCTGCGCCGCCATGAACACGTGCATGCCGAGGCCGTGCTCGGCGTGCATCCACGCGCCGAGGTTGCGCTCGACGAAGCGCACCCAGGCGGGCGGCCACGCCGCGTAGGCCTCGGCCAGCTTGGCGTCGGCGAGGTTCTGCTGGATCTGCCGCACGACGTTGGCGTTGTTGCGGTAGATCGTCTGCTCCCACTCGCCGTTCGGGTCGCGGAACCGGTGCCAGTCGGAGCTGCGCAGCGACGTCCAGTCCAGCGGGTAGCCGCCGGGGCCCTTGGCGAACCCGTAGATCCAGCCCTGCGTCAGGTACCGCTCGGGGTCGGGCTGCACGTCGTAGGTGACGTCCTCGTAGGTGGTCGCGCGCATCCGGCGCGGCGTGAAGTAGTTGAACGACCGGCTGTCGGAGCTGGGGAACTCCAGCGCGCCCGCCTCGGCGTCGGTGAACTCGGGTTTGGGAAAGCTGCGCTCGGCTCGGTCGTCGGGCTTGGCCTGTGTCGTCATCGGTCGCCTCCTCGGCCCGGCCCTCATCCGGGCGCGGTGGTGGTGAACTTGTCGTAGAAGATCCGGTCGTGCGGCACGCCCGCGCCGGTGAGCAGGGCCATCGCGGCGTCGATCATGGGCGGCGGCCCGCACAGGTAGCAGTCCCGTTCGGCCAGCTCCGGCTCGCCGCGCTCCACCACCTCGGTGACCAGCCCGAGCGCGCACTCCAGTTCGCCGGGCGCGCCCGTCGCCGAGCCGTCGCCGTTGCTCTCCGACAGGCACGGCACGAACCGGAAGTCGGGCAGCACGTTCTCCAGCGCCTTGAGCTCGTCCAGGTAGAACAGGTCGGCGGCGGTGCGCGCGCCGTAGTAGTAGACGGCCGGGCGATCGACGCCCGCCTCGGTCATGTGCCGCAGCAGGCTGAGGATCGGCGCCATCCCCGCGCCGCCGCCGATGAACAGCAGCGGGCGCTCGGACCGCTCGCGCAGGGTGAACGCGCCGTACGGGCCGCGCAGCGCGAGCTCATGACCGGCGGCGATCCCGTCCGGGCCGCCCTCCAGCAGCCCGGAGAATCGGCCGCCCGGATACCTCTTGATCACGAACTGCAGCTCGCCGGGCGTGGCCGGGGTGGTGGCCATCGAGAACGAGCGGTGCTCGCTCGTCCCCGGGATGGTGATGTCGACGTACTGGCCCGGGTGGTAGTCCAGCGCCACGCCGTCCAGCGGGCGCAGCCGCAGCAGCGAGATGTCGTGGGTGAGGCCGGCCACCTCCACGACCTCGGCGGTGAGGTCGCGGAGGGGCTTGGCCGACCTGAGGGTCTCCTCGTCGTAGTTGATGAGCTCGATGTCCAGGTCGCTGTAGGCGTGCCCCTTGCACAGCAGGACGTAGCCCTCCTCCAGCTCGTAGTCGGCGAGCGCGAAGGTGGAGTAGCGGTCCAGCTGGAGGTCGCCGTCCAGCAGGAACGACTTGCAGGCCGCGCACTGGCCCTCCCGGCAGCCGTGCATCAGCGTGATGCCCTGCCTGAACGCGGCGTCCAGGATCGTCTCGTCCTCGTCGACCTCGATCTCCAGGTCGACGGGATCGAAGCGGACGCGGTGCTTGTCGCCCATGAGTGATCAGCCCGCTCGCCCGGGTCAGTGCCCGTTGGACGCGAAGCGGCCCGCGGGCCCGCCCGCCTTGTAGGCGGTCATCATGGCCTCGCGCTCGTCGTCGGACGCCTCGTTCAGCAGGATGTTCGGGCTGGCGAACTCGATGCCGCGCACGTCGTCGAGCGTCCACAGCTTCTTCGGGTCGTCCAGGTCCAGGTGCGGCTGCGGGATGAGCGTCCTGCCGTCGTCGCGGACGTAGCCGAGGTCGGAGATGATGTCGGCCAGGTCCATGCCGTGGTAGAGCGTCTCCCACTCGCGCTTGCCGGTGAGCCGCCCCATGTTCGGCGTCTCGCGGCCCTCGTACTCGGGCCGGAACGCGGTGGTGTCGGTCCAGGCGCAGGTCTCCGAGCAGTACGTGCGCCACTGCCCCTCGACCTTCTCGTGGACGGTGTCGGAGCGGATCAGGCACGGGACCATGCAGGTCCAGCAGCGGTGCGGGTACTGGTAGTCGACGTCCTCGAACGCGATCGGCTTGTTGCGGCCGGGGTAGCGGAGCCGGTTGTAGTTCTCCCACCAGGCGCCGTACTTGTCGTACCAGCCGGGGTACTTGTGCTCGAACCACTCGAAGTCGGCGTCGGTCATCGGGTCGATGCGCCAGTAGTTCACCGGCCAGCCCGTCGCGAAGAACTGCGCGACCTCGTGCACGTAGCCCTTGGTGTAGATGCGGTTCCAGGCCTCCTCGACCAGGTCGTGCGGGATCTTCAGCCCGTACTTCTCCAGCGGCATGAGGTAGGACCGGTAGTAGTCGTCGTAGATCCAGCGGCGCCACATCTCGGCGTAGCTGTCGCGGTCCTTGCGGCGGTCCTTGGTGCCGTACTCGATGAACGTGCCGATGGCCGCGTCCACGACGCAGTGGTTGTTCCACCACGCGTAGCGCAGGTCGCGCTCCAGCAGCTGCCGGTTCCGCTCGTCGGCGAGCGCCATGAGCAGGATCGAGTAGCCGTTGCTGATGTGCCGCGACTCGTCGGACTGGACGGAGTGGAACACCGTCGGGAGCAGGTAGTCGCCGTTGGCGGCGGCCTCGGACGGCATCGCCACGAACAGGGTGTTGGTGAACGCGGTCTCGGCGACCACGGTCAGGTAGACGTTGGCGGCGGTGATCGCGTCGCCGGTGATGAACCCCTCGCCGAACTGCCGGCCGATCGTTCCCGCGTAGTTGTTGGCGAACGCCTTCTCGCTGATGTCGAACCCGGCGGGGTCGATGTAGTGGTTCATGTAGAGGCGCTTCAGGTTCATCTGGATCGTCGAGTGCCGGACCTCGTCGATCATCTGGACGGCGAGCCCGTTGTGGATCTCGGGGTTGGGCACGGCGTCGATCGCCAGCGGCATCGCCCGCGCCGCGGAGATCTCCGGGAACGGGATGATGGACAGGAACAGCTTCTGCCACTCCATCCAGCGCTGCTGGACCTGGCGGAACATGTTGCCGCGGATCGCGCCGTCCATCGCGCCGAAGACGCGGTTGTCCTTCTCCTCCTCCATCGGGAAGTAGGACCGCAGGATCTGCTTCAGCGGGTCCTTCTTCGGCGACTTGTCGAAGGTGTAGTCGGTGCCGAACCGGCGCGCCGGGGTGGCGAAGGTCGGCTCCCAGGACAGCTCGGTGATCTTCTTGTGGGCCTTGCTGAGACTCTGTCGGCTCACGGCCTGCCTCCCTCGCTTGCGTGCCGTCATGACACACCTGCGCAGGGTGGACCTCGGTCTCAATTTGAGACACGACAGGACGCCGGACCCGCCGTAATGTCTGGGTAACAAACCGTTCCGAGGAGGCCGCCATGGCCGTCGCGCCATCGACCGGACGGCAGCAGGCCCTTGCGAAAGCGAGGGAGAACTTCCTCACCGACGACCCGGTCGAGTCCGGCGCGGTCCGCCCCGCGATCCTGAACTCCTGGCTGCGGTCGCGGAGCTGGGACGTGGACGCGGGCAACGCGCCGGTCCCCTTCGTCAAGGACCCGAACCACGAGATGCTGCTGGTCAGGGCGTCGCAGCCGATCCTGGCGCAGCTGTGCGACGAGCTGGACCGCGCGCCCGTCAGCATCATCCTCACCGACACCCAGGGCACCGTGCTGGAGCGCCTCACCAGCGACACCGAGCTGGAACGCCAGCTGGACCGCGTCGACCTGGCCCCCGGGTTCAGCTACTCCGAGCAGTTCGTCGGCACCAACGGGATCGGCAGCGCGCTGGAGAGCCGCGCGCCGTTCGAGGTGTTCGGTCACGAGCACTACGCCGAGAAACTCGACATGCTGGCGTGCGCGGGCGCGCCGGTGTCGCATCCGACGACCGGCGCGGTCCTCGGGCTGCTCGACCTCACGTGCTGGAGCCGCGACGCCGGGCCGCTGCTGGCGGCGCTCGCCCGCACCACCTCGCAGCGCATCGAGAAGAACCTGCTGGAGAGCACGGGCATCCGCGAGCTCGCGCTGTTCCGCGAGTACCTGCGCACGTGCCGGCGGACCACCGGGCCGGTGCTGGCGACCAACGCCGACGTGGTGATGATGAACGAGGCCGCGCACCGGCGGCTGTCGGCCGACGACCAGACCGTGCTGCTCGGGCACGCCGCCGACGCGGTCAGCACGGCGCGGCGGGCGGTGATGGAGATCGAGCTGCCGAGCGGGCTGGAGGCCAGGGTCCTGGTCAAGCCCGCCTGGAGCGAGACCGGCCCGGCGGGCGGCGTGGTCCAGGTCAGGGTCGAGGAGTTCGCGCCGCGTTCGCTGCCCGCCGGGCGTGCGGCGGCCACCGGGGCCGCGGCGCCCTCGGCGGCGCTGCCCGGCGTCGCGGGCACGAGCCGGTTGTGGCGCGGGTGCTGCCAGGAGATCCGCGCCGACCGGCGGTCCGGCGACTGGCTGGTCGTGGAGGGCGAGCCCGGCACCGGCAAGCTCACGCTGCTGCGCGCCGCGCAGCGCCTCGCCGACCCGTCCGGTTACATCCGGGTGCACGACGCGGCCGACTGCGCCGACCCGCGCGCCTGGGCCAAGCTGGTCGGGCGGGAGCTCGCGGCGGGCGACGGCATGATCGTGCTGCGCCATCTCGACCGGCTGGACGCCGACGCGCTGGACGACCTGGCCGCGCTGCTCGACGAGGCCGCCCGCTCGCCGGACCACCCGCTCGACCGGCCCTGGGCCGCGGCGACCGTCACCGACCTGGCCGCGTCCACCCCGGCGCTGGACCGGGTGCTCAGCCACTTCCCCCGGTCGATGAGCGTCCCGCCCTTGCGCCATCACATCGAGGACCTGCGCGACCTGGTTCCCTATCTGCTGGCGCGGCTGTCGCGCGGCGAGGATCTGGCCTGCTCGCCCGAGGCGATGCGGCTGCTGATGCGCTGCCCGTGGCCGGGGAACGTCGCGCAGCTGGTCAGGACGCTGATCGAGGTGACGCAGCGGCGGCGGTCGGGCATGGTCCGCGTGCAGGACCTGCCGCCCGAGTGCCACTCGTCGCTGCGCCGCGTGCTGACGCCGCTGGAGGCGATGGAACGCGACGCGATCGTGCGCAGCCTGCGCGAGTCCAAGTCCAAGACGCAGGCGGCCTCGGCGCTCGGCATGTCCCGCGCGACGATCTACCGCAAGATCCGCGAGTACGGCATCGAGCTCACCGAGTAGGGGTCTCTTCGATGGACTCGGCGGAGTCGGGGCCCCTCAGATCCCAGCCGCCGCGGCGGCGCAGGACGAGCAGGAAGTAGGCGACGGACACGGCGATGACCAGTACCGTCACGCCCAGGCTCGGGCGGCCGATCTCGGGGTCCTTGGCGTTCTGGTAGATCACGTACCCGAGCGCGGCCAGCGCGGCGATCGGCGCGGCGGGGAACAGCGGCATGCGGTACGCGGCGTGCGCGGTCGTGCCGTTGCGGCGCCCGGCGATGACGGCGACGCACAGCGCCGCGTACACCGCGACCAGCGACGTGCCGGTCACCACCAGCAGGAACTTCTCGGGCAGGAAGCACGCGGCGGCGCTCAGCACGGCCGTGAGGACCGTCGCGATCCAGGGCGTGCCGAAGCGCGGGTGGAGCGCGGTGAGGGCGCCGTCGACCTTCGGCGACCAGGTGCCGTCGCGGCCGGAGCTGAAGACCAGCCGCGCGGTGAGCAGCATGATGGCGATGACGGCGTTCAGGATGGCGAGCGCGATGGCCAGGCTGATGACGGTGTTGAGGGTGTCGCCGCCGCGCTCGGTGATGACGTACTCCAGCATGTTGTCCGCGCCGAACAGCTTGTTCAGGTCGGGTGCGCCGAGCAGGACCGCGGTCACCGGGATCAGCTCGGCCGCGACGGTGACGCCGAGCGCCCACAGGATCGTGCGGGCGATCGTGCGGTGCGCGTCGTGGGTCTCCTCGCCGAAGTAGACCGCCGAGCCGTAGCCGTTGTAGGCGAAGATCGCGACGGCGGTGGCGGCCGCGATCAGGCCCGCGGAGGCGGCGGTCAGCCCGCCGTGCCCGCCCGCGACCACCGGGTGCGCGAGCAGGTCGGTGAACGGGCGCTCCACGTTCAGGAAGCCGAGCGCGGACAGGATCACCAGGGCCGCCATCTCGATCGCGAGGAAGACGCCGGTGACCAGCGCGTTCACCTTGATGTCGAGGATGGCGACGACCGCGGCCACCGCGACGGTCACGGCGGCGACGACCGGCCCGTTCAGGCCGTCGAACAGCACGCCCAGGTAGGTGCCGACGCCGAGCGCGATCACGGCGAGGATCAGCAGCTGGGTGACCAGGATCAGGCCGAGGATCACGAAGCCGGGCAGGCGGCCGAGCGTGCGGCCGACGATCGCGTACTCGCCGCCGGTGAGCGGGTAGGCCGACGACAGCTCGGCGTAGACGAAGGCCATGAAGACTCCGACGACGCCCGCCGCGGCGAAGCTCCAGAACGCGCCGGTGCCCGCCTGCGAGATCACGCCCGGCGCGATGATGAACACCGAGGACGCCGGGGTGACCGCGGACAGCACGATGAACAGCGTGCCGAGCATGCGCAGGCCGCGGTGCAGCGCGGGCGGCGGGGAGGCGGTGGGGGAGTCGAGGTCGGAGACGGCCATGGGGACCTCCTGCCCGAGAATTCTTTGAACGAGTATCAAACAACCAAGGGTGGATGCGTCAAGGTTTCATGAGCGTTGACTTGCATTGTTTGAACGATCTTCCGAGAATGTCAGCCATGGCGAGACCAAGCAGGGCGCACGAGCGCCGGGCCGAACTGGTGGAGGCCGCCCGGCGCGCCGTGCTCGACCGGGGGATGCTCGACCTGCGGCTGCGCGACGTCGCCGAGCGGGCCGAGATGTCGCCCGGCTCGGTGCTCTACTACTTCCCGACGCTCACCGAGCTGCTGCGGGAGGTGCAGCGCGAGGCCGTCGAACGGTTCTGCTCGGCGCGCGAGGGCGCGGTCGCGGGCGAGCCCGACCCGCGCCGGCGGCTGGCCGCGATGATCGCCAGCGGGCTGCCGGCCGGGCCCGGCGACGAGCTGTGCGTGCTGCTGTACGAGCTCGGCACCATCGCGCGGCGCGATCCGGCGTACGCGGCCGAGCACATCCGGTTGTACGAGCGGCAGGTCGGCATCTACGCGCGGATTCTGGAGGCGGGCGCGGCGGCCGGGGTCTTCTCGCTCACGCGGGACGCCTCCACGCTCGGGCGCAACCTGGTCGCGCTGGAGGACGGCTACGGGCTGCACATGGTGATGGCGGTGCCGACCGTGGGCGTCGCGGAGGCCGGCCGGTTGCTGCGGGCCTATGCGGCGGACGTGACAGGCCGCGAACTGGAGGATCTTGCATTGGAGGGGGACCGATGACCCGTGCCCGGCCGTTCGGACTGCCGCTGCGGGGCGAGCCCGGACCGTTCAACGCCGTCACCGACGTGCCGGGCGTGGAGGTCGGTTGCACCACGCTGATCGAGGGCACGGACGTGCGGACCGGCGTGACGGCGCTGCTGCCGCGCGGGCGTGCCGACTTCGCGGTGCCGTGCGCGTCCGGGTTCTCCTCGCTGAACGGCAACGGCGAGATGACCGGGTCGCACTGGCTCGCCGAGACCGGATCCCTGGGCGGTCCCGTGCTGATCACCAACACGCACGCCGTCGGACCGTGCCATCGCGGCGTGATCGAGTGGACGCGGCGCGAGCGCCCGGACGCGCTGGAGTGGCTGCTGCCGGTCGTCGCCGAGACCTGGGACGGCTACCTCAACGACATCGACGCCGACACCGTACGGCCCGAGCACGCCGCGGCGGCGCTGGACGCGGCCCGTTCCGGCGCGGTGGCGGAGGGCTCGGCCGGCGGCGGGACCGGGATGAACTGCTACGGCTTCAAGGGCGGCAACGGGACCGCGTCGCGGGTCGTGGAGTACGGGTCGGACTCCTACACGGTGGGGGTGTTCCTGCAGGCCAACTTCGGGTCGCGGCGCGATCTGACGGTGTGCGGCGTGCCGGTGGGGGAGGACCTCGCGGACGACGACCCGATGTCGACCGACGACTGGATGGGGCTCGCGGGCGCCGGATCGGTGATCGTGGTCGTGGCGACGGACGCGCCGCTGCTGCCCGGGCAGTGCAGCGCGCTCGCGCGACGGGTGCCGCTCGGGCTCGCCCGCACCGGAACCTACGGGCAGCACTCGTCGGGCGACATCTTCCTGGCGTTCTCCACGGCCAACCCGGGCGCTCTGACGAGCGGGTTCGCGGTGGGGGAGCCGGGCTATGAGTCGCTGCGATTCGTCCCGTGGAACCGCATCGACCCGTTCTACGAGGCGGTAGTGCACGCGGTCGAGGAGGCGGTGCTGAACGTGCTGCTCGCGTCCGAGGAGATGATCGGGCGGAACGGGCACCGTTCGCCCGCGCTCCCGCAGGACCGGCTGAAGGAACTGCTGGCCGCGCGCGGCGTTCTTTGAACGTCTAGGTGTCGATGCTCAGGTGTCGGTGAAGGACTGCGGGACGATCACGCGCAGGGCGTTGCCGAGCAGCCGGATCCTGACCGGGGTCCGGCCGCGGATCTCGCCGTCCACGTCCACGCCCATCGGCGGATCGGTCTCGATGTCGACGTGGTCGGTGGTCACGAACGCGCCCTCGCTGAGCGAACGCCACTGGCCGGTGAGCACGTGCCGGGCCGTCGCCGAGGCCAGCCGCAGCCGGCGCTCGTCGCCCAGCCGGTAGACGGCCAGCAGCCGGTCGTCGGGGCTGGCGTCGCGCGCGATGCGCTGGCCGCTGTGGTGCGCGCCGTTCGCCACGTTGAGCTGGTGGGTGCGGACCTCGCTGACGTCGTCGCCGATGCGGATCGTGGCCTTGAACGCCTCGTGCCGGGGGAGCAGCCGGGCGGCGGTCAGCGCGTACGCGGCCCGGCCGACGATCCGCTTGAGGCCGTGCGGCACCTTGCCGGCGACCTGGACCGACAGCCCGAGGCTGACCATGTTGGCGAAGATGTGCCGCTCGTCGCCCTCGGCCTCGTCGTCCTCGGCGCCGGGGCCTTCCGCGTCGGTGGTGGTGAACCAGCCGACGTCCACGTCGGCGACCTTGCCGTCGCGCAGTACCGCCACGGCGCCCGCGAGGTCCTGCGGGAGCTCCAGGCTGCGGGCGAAGTTGTTGGTGGTGCCGAGCGGCAGCACGCCGAGCGCGACGTCGCGGTGGGCGAGGTGGCTGACCGCCGTCGCGACCGTTCCGTCGCCGCCGCCGACCACGATCAGGTCGGGCTTGGCGGCGAGCGCCTCGGTGAAGATCTCCGGTAGCCGGGTCGGGTCGGTGACCGGGATGACCTGCGCGAACGCCAGGCCCGCCTCGTCCAGCAGCCGCCGCGCCTCGCCGAACTTGCGCCGGCCGCGCCGCGACCGGGCGTTGACGATCAGGACGGCGTCGCCGCCCTGGCGGATCGCCGTCTCCAGCTCCGGTTTCGTGCGCATCTCGACGGCTCCGCTCCCCTCCACGTCCGGTCACCCTACCCGGCCGTACGGGACCGGCCGGCGCCAGTGCATTTTATTAACCGGTTACCACGCGTTGGACCAAGCTTGATTCGGGGGATATTAACCAAAAGACGGTAAGGGATTGACCGGGGCGAAAACATGTGGCGACGTGGATGGGTCGGAGCGGGCTTTATTACGGGCCTGGTCGCGCTTTCGGCGTCCATTGCCCCCGACGGCCCGGCGGAGGCTTCCTCACCCACCGCCGACGACGGCGCGACGGTCATCGGCGAACGTTTTCGCGGCCGGAGGACGCTCGACCTGACCATTCGTTCCCCGGTGCTGGCGATGCCCGTCCAGGTGCGGCTGCTGCTGCCGCGCGGCTGGTCACGGGACGGCCGGCGCACCTGGCCCGTGCTGTGGCTGCTGGCAGGTGCGGGCGGCGCGCCCGCCGAGCACACCTCGTGGACCGCCAATACCGACGTGGAACGGATGACCGAGGACTCCGGCGTCATCGTCGTCATGCCGGCGGGCGGGCGCTGCGGCAATTACACCGACTGGTGGAATCACGGTAAGGCCGGGCCGCCGAAGTGGGAGACGTTCCATCTGACAGAGGTGCGGCAGATCCTGGAACGCGGATACCGGGCCGGAACGGCGCGCGCCGTCGCCGGCAGCGGAATGGGCGGCATGGGGGCGATGGCCTATGCGGCGCGGCATCGCGGGCTGTTCCGCGCGGCCGCCTCGTTCAGCGGCCCGCTGCACACCCTGCACCGCGACGACAGCGGCCTGGACGTCGCCGACCTGATCGAACTGGGCGTGGCGATCGGCTGCCCCGCCGCCGACTGGACGGACGTGTGGGGCGATCCGGAGGTACAGCGGGTGGTGTGGCGCCAGCACAACCCCTACGAGCTGGTCGACCGGCTGTCGGGCGTGCGGCTGTACGTGAGCGCGGGCGACGGCAGCCCCGGGCCGTACGACCCGCAGCCCGGCACCGACCCCGACATCCTGGAGGCGCTCGCGCACCGGGTCGGGCTGGAGTTCACCGGCAAGCTCAAGAAGCTCGGGATCCCGGCGTCCACGCACTTCTACCGGGGAACGCACTCTTGGCCGTACTGGCAGCGGGAGCTCGAGGCCGCCCTGCCGGTGATGCTGGCCGAAATCGCCTGAGGCCGGGCCCGCGCGCAGGTGTTGGCGCGCAGACCCGGCCTCCGGTCACCGCAGATCAGATCAAGACAACTTGGGCATGGCGGGCTCGTTCGGAGCCTTGTTGTGCCCAGGGGCCTCGCCGGACTTGCCGGGCGGCTGCTCCGCCTTCGGAGCGGCAGGTGCGGCTGGTACGGCGGCCGGAGCTGCGGGTGCGGCGGCCGGGACGGCGGGTGCCGCCGGGGCCTCCGGAGCAGCGGGTGCGGCGGGTGCCACAGCGGTGGCCGGAGCGGCAGGAGCGGCAGGAGCCGCCGGAGCGGCAGGTGCTGCGGGCATCGCGGGTGCCTGCGGAGCGGCAGGCATGGCGGGAGCGGCCGGAGCCTGCGGGGCCGCCGGAGCGGCCGGGGCCGCGGGTGCTGCCGGAGCGGCCGGGGCCTGCGGGAAGAGCTTGCTCAGATCGGGCAGGCCCTTGGGCAGACCGGGAAGGTTGGGCAGCTTCGGCAGGAACTTGCTGAGGTCGGGCAGCCCAGGTGCCTGCGGAGCAGCGGGTGCGGCAGGCGCGGCAGGAGCAGCGGGTGCGGCCGGGGCCGCGGGAACACCGGGAGCAGCCGGGGCCGCGGGTGCGGCAGGAGCGCCGGGCGCCTTCGGGAGCAGCTTGGTCAGGTCGGGCAGGCCCTTGGAGATGTCGGTCAGGCCCTTGGTCACGTCCTGAAGCTTGCTCAGGTCCGGCACCTTCACTCCGAGGCCCTGCAGGATCTGCGGCAGGACGTCCTTCGTCGGCTTGGTGGCGAGGGCGTCCAGGTTCGGGACCTTGGCCAGCGCGGCCTTGATGGCGGGGTTCTTCAGCAGCTCGCCGACGGGCTTGTTCAGCGCGTCGCCGACGCCCGCGAGCAGCAGCAGCGTGCCGATGTCGGGCCCGTCGGACTTGGCCTTGGCCTCCTTGGCCTGGTCGGCGAGCTTGCCGAGCGCCATCAGGGCGTTCAGGTCCGGAGCGTTGTCACCGCCGCAGATCAGGTCGCCGACGAACTTCAGGCCGATGCTCTGGACCAGCGGCTTGACCAGCGCGCAGACGTTCCGCCCGCCCTGCTGGACGCGGACGCAGGCGGCGGCCTGCGCCCTGGCCTGCGTCGTCGCGGCGGTGCGTTCGGCGGCCATCGCGGGTCCGGCGGCGAAGGTGAGCGCCGTGCCCGCGCCCAGGCCGGCGATGAGAACGCCGGCGGGCACACGTGCTTTCATCCTGATATCCCCCGAGATCAGTCACAGTAAGGCTGTGATCGACTACTTAGAGTGACTGTACCAACGAAGGATCTTGGTAGCTCGCGCCGGGGGATCGGCCTAGGGTGACCGGCCGGGGATCAGTGGCCGCAGTCCGCCTGGCCGATGTGCTCGTGCGGCCCGCCCGCGTCGGCGGCGACGTGCCGCGGCCCGTGCGGGTCCTCGCAGTGGTACTCGTTGTCCACGTGGTCGACCTCGAGCGTGGTGTGGGTGATCCCGTACGAGGACCGCAGCAGCTCCTGCAGGTCGCGCCGTACCGCGTGGCAGTCGCCCTTGGGCTCCACCAGCACGTGCGCCGACAGCGCCGGGTAGTCGGAGCTGACCTCCCAGACGTGCAGGTCGTGGACCTCCTCGACGCACGGCCGCTCGGCGAGCCGGGTGCCGAGCTCGGACGGGTCGATCCCGGCCGGGGCGGCCTCCATGAGCACCCGCCCGGCGTCCCGCAGCAGCCCGTACCCCGCCTTGAGCATCAGCGCGGCCACGATCAGCGAGGCGATCACGTCGGCCCGGTCGAAGCCGAACAGCCAGATCGCCAGGCCCGCGATGGTCGTGGCGATGAACGCGTACAGGTCGTTCAGGATGTGCTGGAACGCGCCCTCGACGTTCAGGCTGCTCCGGTTGGCCTTGCTGATCAGCCAGGTCGCGCCCACGTTCACCGCGATGCCGGCGAGCGAGGTCCAGAAGACCAGCTGCCCGTTCACGCTCGGCGGGTCCAGCAGCCGCACGACGCTCTCGTAGACGAAGTAGGCGGCCAGGAGCAGCAGCGTCAGGCCGTTCAGCTGCGCAGACAGGATCTCGGCGCGCCGCATGCCGTAGGTGTAACCGCCGCGCGGCGGTCGCGCCGCGATCCGCATCGCCACCAGCGCCAGCACGATCGCGAACGCGTCGGTCATCATGTGCGCCGCGTCGGAGATCAGCGCCAGCGACCGCGCCACCACACCGATGATCACTTCGACGCTCATGTAGCCGACGATCAGCGCCAGCGCACCGGTCAGGTAGCGCTTGTCGGCGTTCCCGGAGACTCCGTGCCCGTGGCCGTGCCCATGCCCGCGACCTTGGGTCTGGGGCTGGGTCTGGGCTGGGGGTTGGCCGGGGTCGTGGCCGTGGCCGTGATCGTCGCTCATGAGCCCTCCCCCCGGTGGCCGGCGTGCGCGAGCGCAAGGTCCAGCAGTAGCCGTACGTGCGAGTCGTCCAGCCGGTAGTAGGCCATCCGGCCCGCCCGGCGGACCCGCACGACCCGGTGGGCCCGCAGCAGCCGCAGCGCGTGCGAGACGCCCGACTCGCTATGCCCGCAGGCCGCCGCGATGTCGCAGACGCACATCTCGCCGCCCTCCAGGAGGGCCACGATGATGCGCAGCCGGCCCGGGTCGGAGAGCAGCCCGAACACGTGCGCCAGGTCGGTGACGGTGTCGGTCTCGGGCATGGCGGCGGTGACCAGGGCCACCTTCTCCCGGTCCACCACCCGGACCGCGCACCCGTCCACGACGTCTGAAGCACTGCTCATATGAGCAAAGGTATCTCACTCACGGATCATGACGACACCGGCCCCGGCTGCTCCTCCGGGCCCGAGCTCGGCGGCGCCGCCGTCGACATCCCCTCGCTGGGCTGCGGCTCCTGCTCGGGCGCCGCGCTGGTCGGCGTGTCCGTCGGAACGTCGGTCGGAATGTCGGTGGGCACGCTCGGCACCTCACTGGGCACGTCGGTGGGCACCTCGCTCGGCACCTCACTGGGCGGCTCGGTCGGCGTACCGGAGTCCACCGGAGTGCCCGAGTCCACCGGCGTGGGCGTCTCGCTCGGCACCTCCTCCACGTTCAGCTCGCGGAGCGTGGTCATGGGCCCGTCGGCCTCGCCCTCGGTCGAACGCGGCCGGTTGAAGCCGGTCTTGGCGCCCGGATCCACCAGCACGAATCCGGTGATCACACCCTTGGACCGATCCCGAGGCTCGACCGTCGTCACTTTACTCTTGGAGAAATCCGGCCACTTTGGGCCACTGTACTTCGCGCCCTTTGTGGAGATCTTCTTTTCCGCCCGGGTCAGGGGGTTGCCGCAATTGCACTTCACCGTCGGCGTGCCGTACTCGTCGACCATGACGCCCATTCCGGCCTCGAGCACCGCCGGGGCCGTGGTCGCCTCACCGTTCCGGTAGCCGTGGTTGATCACGAGCGTGTCCGTCCGCAGCAGCACCGGCGTCATCCGGTCGACGAACGCCGGGATCTGCTCGATCGGGATCCCCTGCACGCCCGCCCAGGCCTGCGCCTTGTCCGGGTTGGACCGCAGGAACGCGACCAGCCGTTCCTTGTCGCAGGCGGTCGCCCGCCGCGTCCCCCCGTACAGCCCTGGCGTGTCTCCGCCCCGCGTCCCGCCCACCTTCTGCGAGACCACGTGAACCTCATCGGTCCCGGACATCGGTGAGTACGGATCCGGTCCCGGCGTTCCCACCGTCAACCGGGTGATGGTCGCCCCGGCGTCCCCGCACCCCACCGCCATTCCCGCGATCAAGGCAATGACCACGACAATTCGGGAACTGATCTTTATCATGCGCCGTCTCCCTTGAGCCCCTATAGACTTGGATGCCCTGAGAGTGCGTTTTGTGCGCACGAATTCACTGGCAGGTGCGGATGGCGGCTCCGCTCAACCCCGCGGATCCAACACGCCTCGGCGACTACGAGGTCTTGGCGCGCCTGGGCACCGGCGGCCAGGGCACCGTCTTCCTCGCGTCCAGAGGGGGCACCAAGGTCGCGATCAAGCTCCTGCACGCCAAGCTCCTGACCGACCAGAACGCCCGCGCCCGCTTCGTCCGCGAGCTGGCCCTCCTCCAGCGTGTGGCCGGTTTCTGCACGGCCCAGATGCTCGAGGCCGACCTGGTCGGCGACCGCCCGTACATCGTCAGCGAGTACGTCCCCGGCCCCTCGCTCCGCGAACTGGTGCAATCGCAGGGCCCCCGTTCAGGCGCCGACCTGGACCGCCTGGCGATCCACTCCGTCACCGCCCTGACCGCCATCCACCGCGCGGGCATCGTCCACCGTGACTTCAAGCCCCAGAACGTCCTCATGGGCCCCGACGGCCCCCGCGTCATCGACTTCGGCATCGCCAAGGCCCTGGAACCCGGAGCCACCCTCACCAGCCAGGTCGTGGGCACCCCCGCCTACATGGCCCCCGAACAGTTCACCGGCACCAAAGTGGGCCCCTCTGCCGACCTGCACGCCTGGGCCGTCACCCTCCTCTACGCAGCCACGGGCACCGACCCCTTCGCGGGCGGCGGCCTCCCCGCCGTCTTCTACCGCATCACGCACGAGACTCCGCCCCTGGACGCCCTCCCACCCCAGATAGCCGAGGTCGCCGCCGCCTGCCTGGCCAAGCGCCCCGAAGCACGCCCCAGCTCCGAAGAAGCCCTCATGTGGCTTCTAGGCCAGCACAACCCACCCGGCACGCCCCCACCTCCCCGCGACGCCCCCGAGCCCCCGCCCGCACCAGGCCGCGGCGTCTACCCGGTGGGCGAGTGGTCAGGAAGGGACGCACCCCCGAAACGGCAACCACACACGTGGCAGGGGCCCGGCCCGCCCGATCCGGGCGGCAACCCACCCGGATCGGGCGGACCATCCGCACCCCCACCCCAGGAGCCCAACGCACCGAGCACTTGGCCACAGGAACAAGCCGTCCCACCTGTTCAGAGCGGCCCAAACGCGGACGTTGGCCATGCGCAGAGGGCAGCGCCCGAACGGAGCGCGCCCTATCCGCAAGGCGGCCCGTACGCGCCGAGCGAGTGGCCGCAGGAACAGAGCGGCCCACCTGCGCCGGGCGGTGCACCGATGCAGCGTGGCCCGTACGGACAGGGCGGGCCCTATCCGCAGGGCGGCGGGTACGTGCCAGGCGAGTGGCCGCAGGAGCAAGGCGTTCCACCTGTGCCGGTGCAGGGCGGCGGCGGTCAGGTGGGGGTGGCTGATCCGTACGCCCAGAGGGCGGGTACGGCTCAGCGGGGTGGTCCGGGTCGGCAGGGCTCGTCCGGCGGCGGGGTGCGGCGGACGGTGGCGTTGGTGGCGGGGTTGATCCTCGCTGGATTGCTCGCGGCGCTGGACATTGCCGAACTGGCGATTCTGGTGGCGCGGCCGTCGTTGGCGGCCGGGGCGCAGGGTGAGCTGATGCGGCCCGCGATCACCTACACCGTGCTGGGCATGGTCACGCTGGTGGGCGTGGTGTTCGGACTGCGGGGCAGCCGGGCCGCCACGTGGGTGGTGCTGGTGGTGGGCGTGCTGCGCATCCTCGCGTCGGCGGGGTGGAGCGTGGTGGTGACGCCGGATCCCCAGTTCATGGTGTACGCGGGTGTGTCCGCGATCGCCATCCTGCTGTTGCTGCGCGGACTGTGGGCGGGCCGGGCTACTTGACGTGCCGGGGAACGACGCGGACCACGACGCGGCGCTTGCCTGACGGCTGCGGGTGGGGCTTGGGGGGCTTCGGCGGCGTGGGCGTGACGGTCGGTGTGGGAGTCGGCGTGGGCGTGGGGCGAATCGGCCAGACGACGGCGTTCCACATGCGGCCCACGTGGACGGCCTTGACGGTGATGCGGACGACGGCGGACTCGCCGGGGTCCAGGGTGCCCACCCAGACGAGCTTCGGCGGGTTGTAGTGGACCTTGCCGGTGGAGGCCTGGATGTCGACGATCTCGCCGTTGCGCAGGACGTCGGTGAGGTCCTCGGTGAAGGTGGCCGCCTTGGCCGTGGTCCCTCCCACGTTGGTCTCGGTGAGCGTGTAGACGACCTTGCCGCCGACCTTCACGACGTGCTTGTCGACGGTCTTGGTCAGGTCGAGCTTGGCCGGCTCCGGGATGGGGTCGGTCGTGGGCGGCGTGGGCGGTGCCGCTGCGCAGTCGGCGTGGACCTCGCCGAGGCGGAAGCTCGCGATCGGGCCGGCGTAGACCGTCTTGCCGGTCGAGTCCTTGAGGGTGCCCTCGATGACGATGTCGACCCAGGCTTCGGCGCTGACGTTCGGGGTGGTCTTCTGTACGCGGGTCATCGTGACGGTGAGGTCGGCGGTCGCGACCGAGGGGTAGCCGATCGCCGCGCCGGTGGTGGAGATGCTGTTCTTGCCGTCGTTGATGGGCTGACCGGCGACGGTGGGCGCGGTGATGAAGTTCTGCACCTGGGGAGCGTGCGGCGGCTGGCACTGCGCGTAGGTGTGCAGGGTCGGGACGTTCAGCAGGACGGGGCGCCCGCCGGGGATCAGGCTGATGCTGAGGACGTTCGGGTCGCTGGCGGCGTCCCAGGCGCCGACGTCGGTGTTGCCGGAGGCGTCACCGGACGGGTTGGCGATCGTCCCGTAGTTCTTCACGCCGTCGGGGTCCGAGCCGTAGTCGGCTTGGACGCGGCCGGTGGTGGCGCCGATCTTCGCGATGCCGATCTTGCCCTGGAACGCCTTCTGGCCGATCGCGGGGATGTCGTGCATCGCGACCTGGACGCCGACGCTGGAGGCGGATCCGCCCGCGCGCGCCGAGCCGCTGCTCGCGAACGTGATGGTGGCGGCCGAGACCGCGATGGCCGCGAGCAGCGCCACGAACGCCGCCGCCCCTGCCTGCCAGAGCCGCATGGTGATGTCCCATCGAACGATTCCTGAGACACGCACTCAACAGGCTCGGGTGTGGAGGGCAGGGGCAGGCACGTCGGCGGCAGGACAATGATCTACGGCGGGTTCACCTAGTCGAGGGAGATCCGGTCCAGGTCGGGGGCGGCCTCGGCGTCGTTATAGATCTTGATGGTGTTGGCGCCGGACTGGAGCGTGACGGGCAGGGACGTCGTGCGCGGCGTGCTGTTGCCGCTGTCGGTGACGGTCACCGTGGCGGGCGGGCCGCCGTTCACGCTGACCTGGTACGACCGGGTGCCGTTGACGGTGTAGTCGATGTAGAGGGTGTGCTGCCCGGCGCGGTCGGTGGTGACGTTCGGGAACGTGACGGCGGCGGTGGGGTCGCCGCCGATGTTGCGGACCTTCTCACCGCCCGAGCACGGCCCGCAGCCGGTGAGGCCCGTGCTGCCCGGGGCGTTCGCCGAGTCCTCGGCCTCGCGCATGAACGTGCGGTCGGCGGGACGGGGCCGGACGTCGAGGTTGCGGGTGGTGGTCTGCGGGCGGCCCAGGGTGCGGTACGTCGCGTTCACCGGGATCTTGGTCGCGGCGACCGGGTCCGGCGAGGTGACCGTCCAGGTGCCGGTGATCGTCTGGCCCAGGCGCAGGGAGTCGGCCTTGACGGACGCGCCGTCCAGCGTCCAGCCGTCGGGGACCTTGGGCGCCAGCTCGACCCCGTCGAGCTGGTCGTCGGTGTCGAGGCGGAGCGTGGCCTTGACCTTGAGCGTCTGGCGGCCGGTGCCGACCCACTGCACGCCGTACGGCTCGACGGTCATGGTCGTGCGCGGCAGGTCGGTCGGGACGGGGGAGACGGAGATGCGGTCGATGCCCGGCCCGGACAGCTTGACGGTGTTGGCTCCGGCCTTCAGGTGAACGGCCAGCGCGGTCGAGTCGGGCGCGTCGGCGCTGCCAGCAGGGACGGTGAGCGTCGTCGGCTCGCCGCCGTTGACGGTGACGCGAAGCGGCGTCGCCTTGGCCGAGGTGGTGTCGGCCTGGAGGCGGTAGTCGCCGTCGGACGGGGCGTTCACGTCGCGGTAGGTGAGCTCGCCGCCGACCACGTGCAGGTTGCCGGAGCAGGCCGTGCAGAGCGTCCGGCGCGCGCCGTGCGACAGGACGTTGCCGTGCGCCTCGGCCTCAAGCGGCAGCGGGCGGCCGAACGAGCGCTGGTAGCCGTACCCCACCTTCACCTCGTCGACCTTCAGCTGATTGAGGAACGCCGGCGCCTGCGGGCCGCCCCACAGGTTGAGGACCTCCAGCTTGAGGTAGCGCGTGTACTGCAGGCCGAGGTCGATCAGCCGTACGCCGCGCGCGCTCGCCATCGCGCCGGACCGCACCTGCCGCCAGGCGCGCCCGTCGTCGCTGGCCCGCACCCGGTAGTCCTTGATCCGCGCCGAGTCCTCCGGGCGGCCGAAGCTCGTACGGGCGTACGTCGGCGACCACTCGCGCTGGTTGACCGCCAGCGTCGTCGCGGGCCGCCGCGCGCCCAGGTCGAACGTCATCGAGACCGGCAGCTGGGCGTTGGAATCCCAGTAGTTGCTGAAGTCGCCGTCGGTCAGGTCGGCCGCCGGGAAGCCCGTACGGGACGCGCTCGCCGAAGCCTTCACGCCGGAGTAGTAGAGGCCCTGCCCGGCGGTGTCGACCTTGAAGACGGTGTCGTAGTCGTCCCACGCGGTGACGTCGAGGATCGACAGGTAGCCGCCCGACTGGGTGAAGTGCATCGCCTTGCCGGTGCGCAGGTCGGTCACCCGCGTCACCCGGTAGTTGTCGTCGCGCAGCCGCACGTGGTCGGTCCGCGGCCTGGTCACCACGTGCACGTACTGAGTCTTGGCGCCGCCGCGGTCGACGGTCACCACGCCGTGCGCGCCGTCGTTCCAGAAGCCGGGCTGCATGCCGCCGTACATGTAGCCGCCGCCCTCGAGGCCCTGCAACGACGACTTGATCGGCGGGACCCATCCGGCCATGAAGTCGTTGAACTTCTCCTGGCTCGGCGGGAATTTGCCGTTCACCATCGGGGTCTCGGCCATCAGCGACTTCATCGACGAGCCCGCGTTGGTGATGTAGCGCCCGGTGCTGAGCCGGAAGTCGACGGAGTGGTCGGAGCCGTCGTACCACCAGTCGCCGGTCGTCGGCAGCTTGTAGTCGGCCTCGACCAGGCGCGGCATCGGCGTCCACGCGGCCTGCGGGTAGTCGTAGGCCGGGGTCATGCCGACCTTCTGCTCGTTGCTGACCGTGTCCATGATCGGCGTGTCCTCGTTGTTGTTGCTCAGCAACCAGGACGGGCGCTTCTGCCGGATCTGCTCGTAGAGGTGGTGCGACTCCCAGTACTCGTTGTCGTTGTCGATCCAGAACCCGGCCAGGTCCGGATAGCGGTCCATGACCTCGAAGAACAGGTCGTAGCTGTACTCGCCGAAGCCGGGCCGGGTGGTCAGGTCGACCTGCTCGCCCTTGTAGGCCGAGTACGCGGCGGAGTCGAGCGTCTCGGTGCCGGTCTCGTTGTGCCACTGCGGGTCGTCGGTCATGTAGAGCAGCACCCGTACGCCCTTGGCCTGGCCCGCCTTGACCAGTTCGCCGAGCAGGTCGCGTTTGGTGGAGCAACTGCCGGGGATCGCCGACGGCCAGGGCCGCGCGTAGCCGAGCCTGCTGTGGAACGTGGCGAGCACGATGTAGGAGGCGCCGAGCTTGCGGGCCTCGTCCACCCAGTAGTCGGGCGACCAGCCGCCCCCGGTGACGTCCTTCTCCCAGGTCGCGCAGTCCAGGTGGCGCGGCGAGGTGAACATCCCCCAGTGCAGGAACAGCCCGGCGGTGGAGTCGCGCATCCACTTCTGCCGTGGATGCTCGACCTCGGCGCGGGCGGGCGGCGCCGGTATCGCGGCGAGCAGACCCGCCAGCAGCGCCAGTACGGCCAGGACGCACAGGAGACGTGATCGTGGATGGCGGGCCATGGCCGTCACTCCCTCAAAGCTCCGAGCGGGACAACACATCGGATCTTTACACGGGATTCGGGCGATAGAAAGCGCTTACAGACAGAAAAGTCGAGGAGTGATCCTATGAATCGCCGGGTTGTCTCCTTGGCCCGCCTACGCGGTGAGGTTCCGTTCGGACCATTCCTTCAGATCCCGGCGCTCGACCGCGGCGGCCATCAGATCCGGGAACGCGTCCGGCGTACAGGCGAACGCCGGGACCCCGAGCGCCGCGAGCGCCGCCGCGTTCTCGTGGTCGTAGGCGGGCGCGCCCTCGTCCGACAGCGCCAGCAGCACGATCACCTGGACCCCGGCCGCCGTCAGCGCCGCGACCCGCTGCAGCATCTCCGCCTTCACACCGCCCTCGTACAGGTCGCTGATCAGCACGAGAATGCTGTCGTTCGGCCGGGTGACCAGGCCCTGGCAGTACGCGAGGGCGCGGTTGATGTCGGTGCCGCCGCCCAGCTGCGTGCCGAACAGCAGCTCCACCGGGTCGTGCAGCTGATCGGTCAGGTCGACCACGGCCGTGTCGAACACCACCAGCGACGTGCGCAGCGACCGCATCGAGGCCAGCACCGCGCCGAACACGCTCGCGTAGACGACCGACGCCGCCATCGACCCGCTCTGGTCGATGCACAGCACCACGTCGCGCTTCACCGCCTGCTGCCGCCGCCCGTACCCGATCAGCCGCTCGGGCACCAGGGTCCGGTGATCGGGCAGGTAGTGCCGCAGGTTGGTGCGGATCGTCCGGTCCCAGTCCACGTCCGCCAGCCGCCGCGGCCGCAGCACCCGCGCCGCCCGGTCCAGCGCCCCGCCGACCGCCGACCGCGTCCGCTGCGCGAGCCGCCGTTCCAGGTCGTGAACGACCTTCCGCACCACGCCCCGCGCCGACTCCCGCGCCCGGTCGGGCATCACCTGGTTGAGCGACAGCAGCGTCCCCACCAGGTGAACGTCCGGCTCGACCGCGTCCAGCATCTCCGGCTCCATCAACAGCCGCGTCAGGTTGAGCCGCTCGATCGCGTCCTTCTGCATCACTTGCACGACCGTGGACGGGAAATAGGTCCGGATGTCCCCGAGCCACCGCGCCACGCTCGGCGCCGAGTCGCCCAGCCCCGCACTCCGCCGCCCCGACTTGGGCCGCGCATCATCCCGTCCGCCGACGCCGTAGAGCTTCTCCAGCGCCGCGTCCATCTTCGCCTCGTCGCCCTCCAGCGAAACCCCGGTCCCGTCGGCCCCCTCGCCTCCGAGCACCAGCCGCCACCGCTTCAACCGATCCGCAGGAACGGCGCCGGCCGCGGACGTGACCGTCTCCAGCGCGTCGCCGCTGTCCGCGCGCGGAGCGCTGCCCGCATCGGCATCGCCTCCTGCTCCGGGCGTGCGGCTCGCATCGGCGGGCGTGGCCGTGGCCGGGGGCTGGTCGTTCGGGTCGGTGGTCATGGGCGGGCCTCCCAGCCGAGGATGCGCAGGGCCGCCGCGGCGGCCGCGGCGGCGCGTTCGGGGTCGAGGGCGTCGTCGTCGCCCTCGGCGGTCGCCGGGGCGGTGCCGAGGCGGCGGACGCGTTCGCCGATGGCGCGGCGTTCGGCCTGGGCGTAGGCGCCGAACGTGCGGCGCAGCAGCGGCAGCACGTCGGTGAACGACTCGCCGGGCAGGCCCGCGATCCAGGCGTCGATCAGACGCAGGAGCTCGTCGTCGTGGACCAGGATCAGGCCGCCGCCCGACAGGAAACCCTCGATCCACGCGGCGGCGCGGTCGGGCGCGACGCCGACCGAGACCGCGCGGGCCATCCGGTCGGGAACGTCGTCCAGCAGGCCCGCGTCCTGCAGCAGCCGGGTGAGGCGGCCCTCCAGCAGGCCGTGCAGGTCCGTGCGGTCCAGGACGCCGCGCAGCGTACGGCGCCAGCGGTCGATGTGGTCGTCGCGGGCCAGCAGCGCGAGGGCGCCGTGCACTTCGTCGACATGGGTGAGCAGCTCGCGCGCCGCGTCGTCGTCCAGGCCTCCGGCCGCGGCGGGCAGGCCGACGCAGACGCGGACGATCAGGCCGTCGACGACCGACTGGAGCGGGCCGGTCGAGGTGCCGCGCACGTCGCCGTAGCGCAGCGCCCGGACGAGGGCGGGCAGCGCGGACATCAGGTGCGCGACGTCGGTGTCGATCGCGGCGCGGTCGGCCAGCGAACGCATCACGGCCGGGAGCGCCTCGCCGAGATCGGCCAGCAGGCAGCGTTCGGCGACGGAGGTGAGCTCCGGCAGCCCCTTGGCCTGCAGCGCCATGGCCTCGGCGCGGGCGGTCGCGGCGCCGCGCACGGTGGTGCCCCACGCGCTCGCCTCGATCAGCTCGATGTCGAACTCGGGCCGCCACATCAGCGTCCAGGTCTCGCGGAACGTGCCCTTGGAACGGCTGTCACCCGGCACGCCCCAGTCGACGTCGAGCAGCCGCAACCGGTGCAAAAGGTGGCTGCGCTCCAGATCCGTGGGCTTGCGCAGGTCGAGGTCGTGCTCCTTGTCGAGCGCGGACGGCTTCAGGCGCAGGCGGCGCTGCTCGGCCTGAAGGTCGCGCTGCAACGGGACCATGGGCGTGCGTTCGGGGACCGAGCCGAGGCTCTCGCCGACGACCATGCGGCTCTGGATCAGCTCGACCGGCAGCTCCGCGCCCTCGCACAGCACCGCCCGGGTCGCCTCGGTCACCTCGTCCAGCCCGGCGAGGGGACGGCCGCGCAGGGCCGCGAGCGCCTCGGCCAGCCGTACGGCTTCGATCACATGCGCGGAGGAGACGTGCAGGTCCTCCTCGCGCAGCACGCGGGCGGCGGCGGTGAGCCAGCGTTCGATCGGCCGGTCGGGCGCCGCGAACAGGTGGTGGTACCAGCCGGGGGAGCGCACGCCCGCGCCGTAGCCGGAACGGTTCGCCAGCCGCCCGTGCGTCCACGGCACCCACGTCATCGCGACCTTGGTCTTGGCCAGTCCGCGCAGCGTCTGCTCGTCCTTGGTGGAGGGGACCTTCGCCTGGATCGCCGGTACGTGCCACGCACCGCAGACCACGGCGACGCGGTCGTGGCCCACCTTGAGCGTGCGGCGCAGCGTCCGGCGCATGTGGGCCTCGCGCTGCTCCTCACGCTGGAGGTAACCGGCGGGCAGGCCGGTCGCCCCGCCGTCGGGCAGCTCGGCGAGCTGCTCGCGCAGCGCGCTCATCGCCTCGGCGATCGCCTCGAACGGAGTCGGCCCCTCGTCCCGGTGCTCGACGACGTCGTCCCACCACCGTTCGGCGTCGTCGTAACCGGCGGCCTTGGCCAGCCACCCCAGCGGATCCAGCCTGATCCCCTGCTCGGCCGGCGCCTTCTGCTCGGCTTCCTTGTCGGCGGGCGCGGCTTCGTCCTCGGCCTCTTCGTCTGGTTGTGAGGGGATCGGCTCTTCGAGGGAGATGAGCTGGTTGGCGGCGGGGAGGTCGCAGAAGCGCACGGGGACACCGGCGTCGAGGGCGTAGCGGATGGCCTGCCACTCGGGGCTGAACTCGGCGAACGGCCAGAAGGCGGCCTTGCGCTCGGAGCCCTCGCCGGTGCCGTCGGGGGCGGGCGGCTTGCCGGGGGAGTAGGCCAGCAGCGCTACCGGCGGGACCATCTCGGGGTCGGTCGCCAGCTCAACGATCGCGTCGGCCTCCGGCGGGCCCTCGATCAGGACCGCGTCGGGCTTGAACTCCTCCAGCGCCCGGCGCACGGCCCGCGCCGACCCCGGGCCGTGGTGCCGGATCCCGTACACCTCGACGGGCATTCAGGAGACCTCCCGGCAGGCGCGGTAGAAGTCGCGCCACTCCGGCCGCTCCCGTACGACGGTCTCCAGGTATTCCTGCCACACGACGCGGTCGGACACCGGGTCCTGCACGACGGCGCCGACGATGCCGCCCGCCACGTCGGCCGCGCGCAGGACGCCGTCGCCGAAGTGGGCGGCCAGGGCCAGGCCGCTGGTGATGACCGAGATCGCCTCGGCGGTGCTGAGCGTGCCCGACGGCGACTTGAGCTTGGTGCGGCCGTCGGCGGACAGGCCCGAACGCAGCTCGCGGAAGACCGTCACCACGCGGCGGATCTCCTCCAGCCCGGCCGGGGTCTCGGGCAGCTCCAGCGCGCTGCCGAGCTGGTCGACGCGGCGGGCGACGATGTCGATCTCGTCGTCGACGGTCTCGGGGAGCGGCAGCACGACGGTGTTGAAGCGCCGCCGCAGCGCGCTGGACAGCTCGTTCACGCCGCGGTCGCGGTCGTTGGCCGTGCCGATCACGGTGAAGCCCTTGCGCGCCTGGACCTCGGTGCCGAGCTCGGGGACGGGCAGCGTCTTCTCCGACAGGATCGTGATGAGGGTGTCCTGGACGTCGCTCGGCATCCGGGTGAGCTCCTCGATGCGGGCCACCGCGCCGGTCCGCATCGCCCGCATCACCGGGCTCTCGACCAGGGCCTTCTCGGACGGGCCCTCGGCGAGCAGGCGGGCGTAGTTCCACCCGTACCGGACGGCCTCCTCCGCCGTGCCCGCCGTGCCCTGAACCAGAAGCGTCGAGTCGCCGGACACGGCCGCCGACAGGTGCTCCGACACCCACGTCTTGGCCGTTCCGGGAACGCCGAGCAGCAGCAGCGCCCGGTCGGTCGCCAGCGTCGCCACCGCGACCTCCATCAGCCGCCGCGGGCCGATGTACTTCGGGCTGACCTGCGAGCCGTCCGGCAGCTCGCCGCCGAGCAGGTAGAGCGTGACGGCCCAGGGCGACAGCCGCCAGCCGGGCGGGCGCACCCGGTCGTCGTGCTCGGCCAGGCGGGCCAGCTCGTCGGCGAACTGCTGCTCGGCGTGCGGCCTGAGCACGGCACCATCGGCACCATCGGTCACTGGGCAAGCTCCTTCAGCATCTCGTTGCGGAAACGCAGCGTCTCGGTCAGTTCGTTCAGCGCGCGGATCTGCGCCTCGGGGCGTTCGGCCAGCGCCTCCAGCCGCCCTACCATCGCGGGGGTGAGGCGCTGGTCGGCGATGCGGCACAGCTGGGTGAGGGTGTGCTCGTGCCGGTGGGTGGAACGTTCGGCCGCGCCCGCCAGCGTCGCGACGACGGCGTCGGCGAGCTCGCCGTTCCACGGCCCGGGGATGCGCTCCAGAACGCGCAGCAGGTCGGGGTTGCCGTCGACCCAGCGGATCAGGCCCGCCGCCGCGGTCTCCCGTTCACCCGGCGGCAGAACGGTCAGCAGGTCGGCGAGGGCCTCGGGCTCCTCGACCACCGCGCCGCCCTTGAGCAGCGCCCGCGCCCATTCGGCGTCGTGCTGGCGCAGCGCCGCCCGCGCCCAGCCGATGTGCAGGTCACGGGCGCCGCGCGCGTCGCGTTCGGCGCCGTCGCCGCCGTCCGCGATCGGCAGGCACACGATCTCCATCGGCGGCAGCCCGAACAGCTCGGTCCAGGTGGTCAGCGGCGTCCGGGCGAGGATCTCCCGAAGCCAGGCGGCGCGCGCCCCGACCGGGCCGCCCGCCCTCCCGCCGGGCGCGAACGAGCCGGACGGATGGAACGGCACGCCGTCGCGCGCCAGGTCCTCGTCGTGCGCGATCGGCGGCTCGACCACCAGCCAGGTCTGGCGCCGCAGCCGTACGGTGCGCTGCTCGGCCCGCACGCAGGCACGCGCCCGCTCGGCCATGCGCCGCCCGTACGCCGAGTCGGGCAGCCGCGCGAGCAGGTCGGAGGCCAGCTGCCGTACGTCCTTGCCCCGATCCTCCAAGGCGGCCTCCAGGAACTCCTCGTCCTCCGGCGACAGCCCATGGTCGAACGTGGCGAGGAACGCGGCCCGTTCCGGCGCGGGCTCGCTCGCCCACGTCCCGCCCAGCGCCTCCCGCGCCGCGCCCGGATCGGTCTCGCGCAGCCCCATCAGATAGGCCACGCGCTGGTTGCGGGTCCCGGTCTCCCACACGTCGGGCCCGCCGCCGGGGTCGTCGCCCGACCCCACCAAATAGGCCCAGTCGGTGTTCTGCAGAGCCAGCCACACCCCGCGCCGCCCCACCGCCCGCGCGATCGAGGACCGCAGCATCCGGTCGCTGCGCCCGCGTTCGAGCAGCTCGGGCAGCAGCCGCGACGGCACCCGCACCCCGCGCGCCGCCGCCGCGTCCAGCCACTCGGGCAGCACCCGTATCTGCTCGCCCCGCAAGATCCGCGTCAGCCGCGCCGCCGCCGCGGGCGCCACCACCGGCAACTCCTCACCCGGCGCAGGCGCGATCGGCACCGGCCCGGCCCCGGCCCCAGGCCGCCGCCCGGCCCGCCGCCGCAACGTCAGCACCGCCGCCTGATCCAGCAACCGCCCCGCTGCCTCATTCGATGAGTCCGGGGACTGGGGGAGGGGCGGGGGCTCGCGGCGTTGGGTGCCGAGGAGGGCCGCGGTGACGTGGTCGTTCCAGGTGCTCACACGATCACGGCTCCCTCGTCGTGCTGCCAGGCGGTCAGGGGGCGCAGGCCGCGCGGGGTCCACTCGCCGGAGAGGGTGAACGGGCCGCCGCCCGAGACCGCGAGCAGGCGCCAGGGGTCGTGCGGGCGCAGCGGCAGCGAGTCGCCCGCCTCGTCGATCACGTGCAGGTCGGCGCCGCTGCGGGCGAGGCGGATCGGGCCGAGGAGCGCGGGCCAGCGATGCAGCCACGGGTCGCGGGCCAGGGCGCCCGAGTACTCGGTCAGGAAGGCGCCCACGGTCAGGCCCTCGGGCATGGCGCCCGTCGGCTCGCCGTACCGCTCGGCGATCAGGGCGCGCAGCGGCAGGGAGCCGGGGTAGAACGCCAGGTCGGCGTCGATCTCGGTGCCGACGATCAGCGAGGAGTCCAGGACGCGGCCGGGTGCGGCGAACGACAGGACCAGCGCGGAGCGGCCCGTGCGGCGGCCGCGCAGCCACACGCGGCGGGCGGTCAGCCGTTCCTGCTCGGAGTCGTGCGAGCCGGTCACCGCCCAGCGGTCGCGGACGCGCGTGCCGCCGGTCAGGATCTCCTCCTGCGGCATGGTGAAGCCGACGCGGGCGCGGACGGTCTCGCGCAGGCCCTCGGGCAGGTCGTCGCGGCGCTCGTACGCGCGCACGAGCAGCCGGAGCAGCGCGTACTCCTCCAGCAGCCGGTCGGGCCAGCCGCCCTGGCGCGGCACCGAGGCCAGCCCGCGGATCTGCCCGGCCAGCGCGGCGGCCTGCGCGTCCACCAGGCGCCGCGCGGCGTCGTCCCACAGCCGGTACGGGGCCTTCTCCGCCTGCGCGAGGCCGTGCGTCACCTGGTCGCGCAGCCACTGGTCGAGCTCGGCCAGGCCGTCGTCGACGCGGCGCTCACGGCGTTCGGCGGTCTTCGGGTCCTTGGTCCTGGGGGTCGCCGCGGCGGCGGCGCGGCGTTCGGCGGCCTTGTCGGCGCGCTCGCGGCGCTCTTCGAGCCATTCGGCGACCCATTGCGGGCGAGGCCCTTCGGTGATCACCCCGTCGCTCCACAGGAGCAACAATCCGAGCGCGTGTTTACACGGGAATTTACGGCTCGGGCAGGAACACCGGAACGCGGGCGCACCGGGCTCGCTCAAATCGGCACAGGCGCGATAGGCGCTTTTGCCACTGCCCTGGCACTCACCCCAGACGGCCTCGTCATCACCGCCCGTACCGGACCACTTGGCCGGTCGGGCCACCCCGGCGGCCGTCTTGGCCGCCGCCGGGTCGGGCGCCAGATCCAGCACCCGCTCGCGCCCCCATCGTTCGCTCACAAAGTCGAAACTATCGGCGGGGTCTGACATTCACCGCTCTTTTCCTGCCGTTCACCACCGGTCTGCTTGAAGAAAGCAGTTCGCGTGCTGTTTCCCCGTCGCCCGCCCGCTCGCGGCCGGAACGTACCACGCGGCGGACACGCTCTCCGCCGTGAAGGTCGCCATCGTGACCGAGTCCTTCCTGCCCCAGGTGAACGGGGTCAGCAACTCGGTCTGCCGCGTGCTCGAACAGCTCCAAGCCCGGGGCCACCAGGCGCTCGTCGTCGCGCCCGGCCCCGCTCCCGACGGGCCCGACAGCCATGCCGGTTCGCCGGTCGTGCGGGTTCCCGGCTTCGCGCTGCCCTTCTACCGTTCCTTCGTCTGCGGCGTCCCGACCCGCAGGGTCACCTCGGCCCTGCGCGACTTCGGGCCCGACGTCGTCCACCTCGCCTCCCCGCTCACTCTGGGCCTGTCCGGCATGGCCGCCGCGCGTCGCCTCGACGTGCCCGCCGTGGCGGTGTTCCAGACCGACATCGCCGGGTTCGCCCGCGCGTACGGCTTCCGCGGAACGGACCGGATCATCTGGTCGTGGCTCCGCTACATCCACCGGCGGGCCGCCCGCACGCTCGCCCCCTCCACGCCCGTGCTCGCCGAGCTGGAACGGCGCGGCATCCCGCGCCTGGCGCTGTGGGGGAGGGGCGTGGACCGGAGCCGGTTCCATCCCGTTCACCGGTCGCCGGAGGTGCGGGCGCGGCTGGCGCCGCGCGGCGAGGCGCTCGTGGGGTTCGTGGGCCGGCTCGCCGCCGAGAAGCGCCCGCAGCTCCTCACCCGGCTGGTCGGCGTGCCCGGCGCCCGGCTCGTGGTCGTCGGCGACGGGCCCGAGGAGGAACGGCTGCGGCGGCGCATGCCCGACGCCGTCTTCACCGGCTTCCGCACCGGGGTCGAGCTGTCGGAGCTGGTCGCCTCGCTCGACGTCTTCGTGCACACCGGGGCCGACGACACGTTCTGCCAGGCCATCCAGGAGGCGCTCGCCGCGGGCGTCCCGGTCGTCGCGCCGGCCGCCGGCGGGCCGCTGGACCTGGTCAGGCCCGGCGCGAACGGCCTGCTGTACGCGCCGGACGACGGCTCGGAGCTGCGCGCCTCGGTCGCCGCGATCGTCGGGGATCCCGTGCTGCGGCGGCGGATGAGCGCGCAGGCGCTGGCGTCGGTGCACGGCCGCGGCTGGGACGCGATCTGCGACCAGCTCATCGACCACTACGAGGACGTGATCCACGGCCGTCCCGTCCCGGTGTCCGCCCCCGCCTCGACCCCGGCGGCCGCCGCGGCCGCTGCCTCGGCTGCCGCCGCGGCTGCCTCTGCCTCGGCTGCCGCCTCGGTCGCGCCGCCGGCCGAGCCCGCGGTCGTCGGAGCACGACGTGAGGACGATCGCGAGGAGAGCGCCGCGTGAGCGATGAGGGATTCCCGTTCGTGGTGTCGGTGCACGACGTGGCGCCCGCGACGTCCGAGCAGACCGCCGAGTGGGTCGCCGACCTGGACGAACGGGGTCTGCCCGCGACCCTGCTCGTGGTCCCCGGGCCGTTCGCCGGCGGGCCGGGCCTGATCGACGATCCCGAGCTCGTCGCGTACCTGCACAAGGCGGTCGGGCGCGGGCACGAGCTGTCGCTGCACGGCTTCCTGCACGAGGGCGTGCCGGGCGGGTCGCGCTGGCGCCAGGGGGTGAACCAGCTGCTGGCGCGGGGCGCCGCCGAGTTCTGGTCGCTGACCGAGGAGGAGGCGCGCGCCCGGCTCCGCGAAGGCCTGGAGGTGCTCGCCGACGCCGACATCGGGGTCGTCGGCTTCACCCCGCCGGGCTGGCTGGCCTCGCCCGGCACGCGCAGCGCCCTCGCCGCCCTCGGCTTCACCTACTGGACGAGCCACCTGGCCGTCCACACCCTGCCGGGCGGTCCCGTCCGGCGGATGCCCGCGCTGTCGCACCGGCCCGGCGGCCGGGGCGAGCGAACGGGCGCCGTGCTGATGATCGAGGCCGCCCGTGCCATGGCGCGCGCCCGCGTGCCGTTCCGCATCGCCCTGCACCCGGCCGACCTGGCGCGGCCCGGCCTGCGCCGCGCGGCCCTGGCCGCCATCGACGAGACCCTTGAGCTGGGAGGCCGTCCCGTGACGTACGAGACCCTGGTGACCACGTGAGGCCGGTGGGCGCGTGAGAATCGTGCAGCTGGCGAACCTCTACAGCCCGGTGTCGGGCGGGCTCCGCACGGCCGTCGACCGGCTGGGCCGGGGGTACGTCGAGGCGGGGCACGAGCGGGCCCTGGTCGTGCCGGGGCGGGAGTTCACGCGGACCGAGACCGACGGCGGGCTGGTCGTGACCGTGCCGGGCCCGTCGGTCGCGCCCGGCTACCGCTTCGTTCTCGATCCGCGGCCGGTGCTGCGGGTCCTCGCCGGGCTCGACCCGGACGTCATCGAGGTCTCCGACAAGGCGACCCTGACGGTGGCGGCCAGGTGGGCGCGGCGTCGTGGCGTCCGCTCGGTGCTGTTCTCGCATGAACGCCTGGACGCCATCCTCGCGCCGCGTACGCCCCGCTGGGTGCCCTTGGAGACCGCGGCCGACCGCTGGAACCGCCACCTGGCCTCCGCGTTCGACGCGATCGTGGTGACGTCGGCGTTCGCCGCCGCCGAGTTCGCCCGGGTGAACGCGCCGTCCCTGCACCGCGTGCCGCTCGGCGTGGACCTGGACACCTTTCACCCTGCCCACGCGGACCCCGCCGCGGCGCTGGCCACTTTGAGCATGCTCGCCAAGGCAGGCCCTGCCGCCGCTGCCACCGAAGCCTTGTCTGCCAACGGGGAGGCGACGGCTCAGGCTGTTTCAAGCGAGCCTGTGAGGCTCGTTCATCTGGGGCGCCTGTCCACTGAGAAGCGTCCCGACATCGCTCTTGGGACCGTCCGCGAGCTCATGCGGCGCGGAATCGCGGTCCACCTGGACGTGGTGGGGGACGGCCCGCGTTCTGCCGCTCTGGAGGCGATCGCCGAACGCGAGGACCTGCCGGTGTGGTTCCACGGGCATGTTCCAGGGCGTTCTGAAGTCGCCGCCTTGCTCGCCAACGCCGACGTGGCGCTGGCCACCTGCCCGGTCGAATCGTTCGGCCTGGCAGTGCTGGAGGCCCTCGCGTGCGGCACTCCCGTCGTCGCGGCCGATCGGGGTGCCTCGCATGAGCTGCTGGCCCCTGGCGCGGGCGTCGCCGTTGCGCCCGAGGACGTGGCCTTCGCCGACGGAGTGGAACAGCTGCTCCGGCAACCCGCTGCCCTGCGGCGCATGAGCGCCCGTGCCAGAGCAGAGCGTTATCCCTGGGACGCCACCGTGGCCGGAATGCTGGAGGTGTTGACGGCCTAGCGGCCCTAGGCGCCTCTTAGGACGGGGTGCCTAGCGGCGGCCCTTGCCCTTGCCCGCCGTGGGCCTGGAACGGTGGTGAGACCGGCGGAGCCTGGCCTTGCGCTTGCGGGCGTATTTGGCGCGGTCCAGCTTCTTCTCTGCCATGCGCCATCGTGGGCCGCTTCGCGGGGGAGGGGCAGGCCTCTGACCGCATCCGGTCCGCGGCTACCGTGAGGTCATGCTCGTGCACCCTTGGGACGCCCCGCTCGACGACCTCGAATGGAAGACCTGGCTGGCGGACGGCAGGGACTTCGGCCAGCTCATCGCGCCCGGAGTGGATCGCGACCTGCCCATCGTGGTGCCTACGCATTTCCTGTACGACGGGGACCGGACGATCCGGCTTCACCTGGCCCGGCCCAACCCGGTGTGGCCGTTCCTGGAGGAGAAGCCCCGCGCCCTGCTGACCGTCATCGACGACTACGTCTACGCGCCGTCGGAGTGGGTCCGCGAGGAGGGCGAGGCCGCCGAACGGTCCGTACCGACGTCCTACTACGCCACCGCTCAGCTCTCCTGTGACGTACGGATCATCGACGATCCGGAGGAGAAGGCCGCCATCCTCAACGACCAGCTCGCGCACTTCGAGCCGCAGGGCACCCAGCGCCTCCCGGTCGACCTGGAGGACCCGGATCGGCGCCTCCTGCCGGGCATCCGGGGCCTGGAGCTGACCGTCACCGCCGTACGGGCCAAGTTCAAGTACGCGGGCAACAAGAAGCGCCCCGTTCAGGAGCGCATCTCGTCCCGTCTGAAGGACCGCGGCTCGGCGGCGGACCTGCGGGCCCGCGACCACCTGCACCGCCGCAGCGGCCTCTAGCGTCGGACCGGCGGTCTCTAACCGGAACAGCCGCCTTAGCCCCGGATCGGCGGCGAGCTAGCCGGAGAGCACGGAGGAGTCGGGGATCAGCAGCAGGACCCCGAGGACGAGCGCCACGAGCGCCGTTCCGCCGAAGAGCGTCACCCAGGCCATGCCGGGGACCCCGGTCAGGTGCGCCAGCTGGTCGGCGTCCGAGGTGGGCGCCATCCGGCGCGACCGCATCCGCTGCAGCTCGATCACCGGCCGGGCGGCGGCGAACAGCAGGAACCACGCCGCCAGGTAGGCGAACCCGCCCTGGATCTTGGCGCCGCCGAACCACGACACCGCGAAGATGATCGCGCCGGTCGCGACCACCGACAGCGCCCCGTACGCGTTCCGGATCATGATCAGCATCGCGGCGAGCAGGGCCAGCGAGAACCACAGCATCAGCGTGATCCGGTTGTCGGCGATCAGCAGCGCGAAGAACAGGCCCAGCAGCGGCGGCGTCAGGTAGCCCGCCATCGCCGTGAACACCATGCCCGGCCCGTGCGGCTTGCCCCGGGACACCGTCACCCCGGAGGTGTCGGAGTGCAGCTTGATGCCGTCCAGCTTGCGCCCGGTGATGAGCGCGATCAGAGCGTGCCCGCCCTCGTGCGCGATCGTGACCACGTTCCGGGCCACATGCCACGTCGGGGCGTGCAGCACCGCCCCGAGCGCGATCACACCGACCCCGATGATCAGCCACCAGGGCGGCGCGGGCTGTGTTCCCGTCACGCGGTCCCACAGCTCGGAAATGCTTACGTTGTCCACGTCCACCCCGGGGTCGTCGTACGGCTTGCCTGAACACTAGGACGTTCGGGGTAAGGGTCGCGTTCGGTTCTTTTCACTGTCCTGCTCACGAATGGTGACCGCGCGTCCATCGCCCGTGATCCAGATCACATATATCTCGCCCTAAACTGGTCATTCTCGCGGTTCACGGGGCGGATCACCCCAGGTCCCGCTAGGTTGTGTGATCCGTGCGCAGCAGGTTGCGCATCGCGCGGTCAGGCGCGAACGGAGGGTGACGGGGCTTGAGCGGGATCAAGGCGCCCGCGGTACTGCGGGGCCTGTTGAGACGTGATCGGTTGACCGGGCAGATCGCCATCGGCGCGGTCGGCCTGCTGCTGGTGTCGGCCATGGTCTACGGCGTCGGCATCGCCAGCGCCAGGTACAAGATCTCCGACGTCGGCGCCTGGCTGAGCGCCACCACCAAGGGCATGGTCGTGCACGCCAACGGCCTGGTCGGCAAGGTCGACGGCAAGGCCAACCTCGGCGCCACCGCCCGCGGCCACCGTATCAAGATCATCCAGGACGGCGGAACCGTCCTCCTCGTGGACGAGACCACCGGCGCCGTCAGCCGCGTCGACCCGTCCCAGCTGAAGGTCGAGCAGACCGTCAACCTCGGCCTCAAGGTCCAGATCGTCGCCAACGCCGACGTCGCCTACACGGTCGACCAGTACAAGGGCGTCGTCCAGCAGATCGACCCCGTCAAGCTGACCGCCGTCGGCAAGGCCACCTCCGTCGAGCCGCCCGTCGGCCTGGCGGGCCTGGACGCCCGCGGCACCCTCTGGGTCCCCTCACCCCAGACCGGCCAGCTCATCCCGTTCCAGAACGGCGTGCAAGGCGCCCCGGTCGCCGTCGCCGCCCCCCGCGACCAGCTCCAGCTCTCCATCGTCGCCGGCGTTCCCACCGTCCTGGACCTCACCACCGGCACCGCCGCCATCGTCGGCGGCGACGGCGTCCGCAAGATCAACCTGCCGCCGACGCTGGGCCGCGCGGTCAAGGCCCCCGAGGTCGTCGAGGGCCAGAACCTCCCGATCCTCGGCGCGAAGGGGGCGCTCACCCTGCTGGACACCGGCACCGGCGCGCTGACCAACATCTCGCTCCGGCTGCCCCAGCGGGCCGCGCTCCAGGAGCCGCAGATCCTCGGCTCCAAGGTCTACATCCCGGACGCCTCGGCCGGCTCCCTGATCGTCTACGACTACATCTCCGGCAAGATCGAGCGGCAGATCTCCGTCTCGGGGATGCCCGGTCCGCTGGACGTCTTCGTCAAGGACGGCATCCTCTGGGCGAACGACCCCAACCGCGACGCCGCCGTCTCGGTCGGGCAGGACGGCGTGCCGAAGCCGTTCAGGAAGTACGACACCAAGGCCCCCGGCGGCGTCCGCAAGCCCATCCCGACCGAGAAGCCGGGCGGCGGCAACGGCCGCGACCCGGGCAACGGCGGCAACCGCCCCCAGCAGCCCCAGCAGCCTCCGCCCCCGAAGCCCAAGCCGAACGACCCGCCGACCGAGCCGACGGACGTGCGGGCCACGGGCGACCAGGGCACCGTCACGATCACCTTCGGCCAGTCGAGCTACAACCGAATCCAGCCGAAGTCCTACGTGCTGGCGACCGGTCAAGGCCAGCCCGTGCCCAACGCACAACCTGGGCCTGAGATCGCGCAGGGCAGCGGCGAGTACAAGTTCACGGTGGCGGGTCTGGCCTGCGGACGTAACTACACGTTCCGTGTGGCGGTGAAATTCCAGGACCCGAAGAGCCGGCAGATCAGGACCGGTAGGTACGGTCAGGACACGACCCCGGCCTGCGAGGTCCCGCAGGCACCGCAGGCTCAGTCGGCCACTGGAAACAACGGCACCATCACGGTGACCTTCGCGCCCGGCACCGACACCTCGTCGGTGAAGGACTACATCCTCACTGACACCGGCGGGGCTCAAATCCCTGGGACATCGCCGGTCACACCCACGGCCCAGCCCAGGTTCGTCCTCCGGAACGTCCCCTGCGACAAGTCGTACGAGTACAAGGTGGCGGCCCGCTACACCGACAAGGGCCAGGCGGCGCAGGCGCTCTCGTCCAATTCGGTGTCGACGTTCTCCTGCCAGGCGACCGGCCCGGCGAGCGGCCTCACCGCCGACCCCGTCAACCATGGCGCCAACCTCAAATGGACCAAGGCCGCCGGCTATGACGTCACCTACACGGTCAGTTGGCCGAGCGGTTCGAAGACGACCACGGATACGTCCTTCTCGGTCACCGGGCTCAGCAACGGCAGCACGCACCAGCTCACTGTGACCGCCAAGAACGGCGCGGGAACCGCCAACGGCACCAGCGTCTCGGTCAACCTCGACCCGGCTCCACACGCCCAGACCCTGAACGGCCACCACAACGACAACACCAACACGTGGCTGCACACGAGCCCGAGCACGGACACGAGCACTCGCGACGGGCAGTTCCCGCAGGGCTTCACGGGCGCGGTCAGCGTCATCTGCCAGCAGACGGGGCCGTCGATCACCGACACCAACAACTCGAGTCTGGTGAGCAACGTCTGGGACAAGATCAGCTATGGCGGCCGGGACCGCTGGGTCAGTGACATCTACGTGACCAGCGCCAACTCGGGGTCGAACAACTTCTCACCGCCGCTGTGGGAATGCACGTGAGACGTAAGACGATCACTTGGGGGAGTGAGCGATGAGTGAAGGGCCGAACGGGGCGGCGGCCGGGGCCGACGCCCTGGCGGGGCGGTTCTCGCAGATGTTCGGGGCGCTGGCCCAGAACATCGAGCGGGTGATCCGCGGCAAGCGCGAGAAGGTCGAGCTGGCTCTGATCTGCCTGCTGGCCGAGGGGCACCTGCTGGTGGAGGACGTGCCGGGCGTCGGCAAGACCACGCTGGCGCGGTCCATCTCGGCATCCGTTGAGGCCCGCTGGGGGCGCATCCAGTTCACGCCCGACCTGCTGCCCAGCGACATCACCGGCGTCTCGATCTTCAATCAGGGCAAGAACGCGTTCGAGTTCCATCCCGGCCCGATCTTCTCCAACATCGTGGTCGCGGACGAGATCAACCGCGGGTCGCCGAAGACGCAGTCGGCGCTCCTGGAGGTCATGGAGGAACGCCGGGTGACGGTCGAGGGGACGCCGCATCCGGTGCCCCGCCCGTTCATGGTCATCGCGACGCAGAACCCGGTCGACATGGACGGCACGTACCCGCTGCCCGAGGCCCAGCTGGACCGCTTCCTGATGCGGATCTCGATGGGCTACCCCGACCACCAGTCCGAGGTCGCCGTCCTGGCGGGCCAGCCGACCGGCGCGATGCTCGACACTATGCCGCCGATCGCCGGGCGCGACGATGTCGGCCGGATGATCGAGTTCGCCGAACGCCTGCACGTGGCGCCGCCGCTGTACGACTACATCGTGCGGGTCGTCGCGGCCACCCGCGAGCACCCCGAGCTCCGCCTCGGCGCGAGCCCCCGCGCGAGCCTCGCGCTGCTCAAGGCGTCGCGCGTCCGGGCCGCCGCGGCGGGCCGTTCCTACATCGTTCCGGAGGACGTGAAGGCGCTCGCGGTGCCGGTCGTCGCGCACCGCCTGATCGTCACTCCGGAGGCCGAGCTTCGGGGCCGCAGCGGTGCGGACGTGGTGGGCGAGGTGCTGTCCAGCGTGCCGACCCCGCAGGCCGCCACGGTCTGATGCTGACTCCGCTCGGCTGGGGGACCGCGGTCGCCTCCGTACTGCTGTACGGGGCGGGATGGTGGCTCGGCTATCCGGAGCCCGCGATGCTGGCCGTCGCGGGCCTGCTCGCTGTCGGCAGCGCGTTCATCTGGACCCTGACGCAGCCGAAGCTGGAGGTGCGCCGCGAGATCGCGCCGTTGAAGGTGGAACGTGGCGAACCGGCCATCGGCGTCCTGCACGTCACCAACGCTGGCCGCGGCATCCGAGGCCTCACCGCCCACGACACCGCCGGTTCGACCAACGTCGCCGTCGACATCCCCCGCCTGCCCCCGCGCGGCCAGCGCACCGTCTCCTACCAACTCCCCACCGACCGCCGTGGTGAGATCCCCGTCGGCCCGCTCCAGCTCGTCCGTGCCGATCCGCTCAACCTCGCCCGGCGCGTCCGGGAGTACGGCACGCCCCAGACCCTCCTCGTTCGCCCCAAGACCGTCCGCCTGGGCCTGCTCCCGTCCGGCCGCGCGTACCACCTCGAAGGCCCGACCAGCGACAAGTCCCCGGCCGGGACCGCGACGTTCCATGCGCTGCGCGAGTACGTCATCGGCGACGAGATGCGCCACATCCACTGGAAGTCGTCCGCCCGTACCGGCACCCTCATGGTCCGCCAGCTCGTCGACGCGAGCCTGCCCACGACCACCGTCGTGATCGACGCCAACCCCGACGCGTGGCCCGAGCCCGACGACTTCGAACTCGCCATCGACGCCGCCGCCTCGGTCGCCGTCGGCGCGTGCCAGGCCAACTTCCCCGTACGCGTCCTGAGCGGCGCGGGCCCGGTCGCCGACACACGCGGCGGCCCCGACGACGCCGAGGTGGTCCTGGATCGCCTCACCAAGGTCATGCCGGACGCCGCCGCCCAGCCCGTCCTGGACCTCATCCGCCGCGTCCGCCCCGGCGGCTCGCTCGTCGTCATCACCGGCCGCGGAACGGACCTGGGCCGCATCGCCGCCGTCCGCAGCCGCTTCGACCGGATCGTCGTCCTGCGCGTCCGCCCGCCCGAGCCCGCCTCCGCCCCGCCCGGCGTTCACCTGATCGACTTCACCGACCTGGAGGAGCTGGCGCACGCCTGGCAGCGCGCGGGGAGGGGCCGGTAGATGCGCCGCTACGTCTCGCTCCTGCTCACGGCCGCCCTCTCCATGACGGCGGGCCTGGCGTTCCACCGAGTCTTCGGCTTCGGCCCGGTGGTCCCCGTAGCCGTAGTCGCCGCCGTCATCCCGACCGCCCTCTCAGCCACCCTGGCAGGCCCCAGATCCAACCGCCCCTGGCCCCTGTGGATCTCCGTCGTCCTCACCACCGTCGCCTGGGCAGGCACCGTCTCGGTGACGGTCCTCCGCGCCTCCCTCACCGACGGCACGCTCCCGCAGACACTTCGCACGGGCGTCCTGGGCTCCTGGAAGTCGATCCTCACGACCCTCCTCCCAGCACCCGCCAAGCCTGAATTCCTGGTCCTGGTCCACGTACTCACCTGGCTGGCGGCCTTCGCCTCGGCCGAACTCGCCCTCCGCACCCGCTTCCGCGCGCTCCCCGCACTCCCGCCCCTGGGAACGTTCGCCGTGGCGCTCATGCTCGGCGTGGACGGCCCCGGCTCCAACCTCCCCCTGGCCGCCGCCACGATCGTCCTCACCATCGTCCTGATCCTGGTCCGCTCCGACCTCTCCACGGCCGTCACCTGGCGCCCCATCCTCCTGGGCCTCCCCACCGCCGCGGCCCTAGGAGCCCTGGCCTTCCTCTCAGGCCCGTACGTCCCGGTCAGCGCGGACCCCTATAACCCCCGCGAACAGGTAGCAGCGCCCCCACCCCAGCAGCGCGACAGCGTCAGCCCCCTGGACCGCGTAGCAGGTTGGCTGCAAAGCCCCGCCCAGGTCCTCTTCACCGCCCGTTCCTCCAAACCAGAACGCTGGCGCCTAGCGGTCCTGGACCAGTTCAACGGCGTGACCTGGACGTCCTCGGCCCGCTTCGTTCCCACCGGCAGCCGAGTCCCCACGACCCCCGCCTCAGGCAGCACCCGCCAGGTAACCCAGCAGATCACCATCAAGTCGCTCCCCGGCGTCTACGTCCCCGCCGCGGACCGCCCCCGCAAAATCAGCGGCCTGGGCGTCTCAGTAGACCCCTCCAGCGGCGCCCTGGCCGCCGTCAGCCCCCTCCGCCCGGGCCAGACCTACACGGTCGACTCCCGCGTACGCGAAGACATCGACGACCTCCCCGACGCCTCCGCCGCCCAGGACGCCGAAGCCCAAGCAGCCCTGACCCTCCCCAACGGCCCAGGAGAGTCCAAGCCCCCCGTACAACTAACCGAATTCCGCAGCCTGGCCCAACGAGCAACCGCCGGAGCCAGCTCCGCAGGCCAACAGGCCGCCAAGCTCGCGGAGTTCCTCAAGACCTACGCCAAGTACGACGTCACAGCCCCACCCGGCCACAGCTACCGCCAACTCGACTACTTCCTAGGCGAATCCCGGCGCGGCACCCCCGAACACTTCGCGACCGCCTACGCCCTCTTGGCCCGCACCCTCGGCCTCCCCACCCGCGTAGTGGTCGGCTTCGCAGGCACCAACGACATCAAGTCCGGCGACGTCCTCGTCTGGCCCGAGGTGAAATTCGCCGATCAGGGCTGGGTCCCGTTCAACCCCATGCCCCAGCACGCCGGCCGTTCCAACTCGTCCGGCGCCGTAGCCGCAGGCGAGACCCAGAAAATCGAACAAGCCCAAAAGGCCGCCGCCCAAAACCGAGGCCCCGGCGCAGGCCCCCACCGCAACGCCCCTGCCCCAGGCAAACCGGCCCCCCAAAAGGAATTCACCTTCCCCACCTGGGCTTACGCCGCCATCCCCCTGGTAGCCCTCCTAGCCACCTACCTCCTAGCAGTCCTACTGCTCCCCGCTCTACGCAAACGCCGCCGCCGTTCAGGCCCGCCCGCCGCTCGCATAGCCGGTGCCTGGCACCAGGCCCTGGAGCACCTAAGCGACGTAGGCCTCGCCAAGACAAAGACCCTCACCGCCCACGAGGTAGCCCGCTACGGCACCACCAACGTAGGCACCGAAGCGCAAGCGCACCTGCGCCCCCTAGCCGACCTCGTCAACCAGACCCATTTCTCCGGCGCCACCCCCGATGACCGAGCCGCCGCCGAAGCCTGGGAACACACCAACAACCTGGGCCGCCTGGTAACCGCCAAAGCAGGCCGCACCCGCCGCCTACGCCGCCGCCTGCACCCCCGCACCCTCCGCCCCCGCTAACCCACGGCCGTACCGAATCCAGCACAGCCCCGCGCCATCCCTCGCTGGTCCAGCACTGAACGTCGTCACACGGGCAAAATTAGGCGCGTCCTGTCGAGGTTTGTCGCGTAGCCGAGCGTGTAATGGGTGCCGCTCTCGCTCGTTCCACGCAGCGGGAACCCGATCACCATCTCTGACCGGTCGACCATCCACCGGTCGCGGGCGTGGTAGCCGGAGGTCCTGGGCTCGGCGCCCAGCTCGACCAGCTGCTCCAGGCGGCCGGCCTGGCGAACGGCGGCGACCGCATGGCGAGCATCAGCGGGCTGATCGCCCAACGCAGCGGGCACGACCACGACCAGTTCAGCCCGCGTCTCCTCTGCCAGCCAGAGCAGGCACAACGAATCGATCCCCTTCGCGCCTCCGAGGTAAAAGCGCACACCCGGCCTGGCGAACGGCGCCACATACTGCCCAAAGATCTCCCGGTAGTCGCCCGACGGTCGGTGCTCTGTCGAACGTGTACCCGTGATGGTCACGACTGCCGGCATTGTGTTCCCTTCCACCTACGACCGTCACGGGCACGAACGAGTTGCGGAACGCCTAGGCTGACCTGCGTGATTCGCGCAGTCGTGTTCGACGTTGGCGAGACTCTGATCGACGACACCCGCGAATGGCGGGCTTGGGCCGACTGGCTCGGCGTGCCCCCTCACACGATGTCCGCTCTCGTCGGCGCGGTCACCGCGCAGGGGCGAGACAACGCCGACGCGCTTCGTCTGATCCGACCCGGCCTGGACGTCGCCGCCGAACGCCGCGCGCGGGAAGACAGCGGCCATGGCGAGCAACTCGACCCCGACGATCTCTACCCGGATGTTCGTTCAACTCTGAACGTGCTTCGTAGTCATGGCCTGTGGCTCGGCATCGCAGGCAACCAGACCGTGCGCGCCGCAGACCTCCTCCGCGCCCTGGACCTCCCCGTTGACGCGATCGCCACCTCAGGCGAGTGGGGTGTGGCCAAGCCGTCGCCCGAGTTCTTCGCGCGCCTGATCGAGTGGGCACCGGCCGCTCGAGGAGAGATCCTCTACGTCGGCGACCATCCCGCGAACGACATCCTGCCGGGCAAGCGCGCCGGCCTTCGAACGGCGCTGATTCGCCGAGGCCCATGGGGCTACCTGTGGGCCGACGACCCCGAGGTGGTCAAGGCCGCTGACTGGCGACTGGACGACCTCACCGCCCTGCCCGAGCTCATCGCAGCCCAATGAGTGAGAACGCAGAGGTAGGCGCGCGCATTGCTGCGACACGCACCGCGCGTCGGCTCACGCAGAGGCAGCTCGCGGAGCAGGCTCATCTCGGGTTGAGCCTGCTCCGCAAGGTTGAGCAGGGGAGCAGGTCCGCCACTGATCGGACGCTGGATGCCCTGGCCAGTGCCCTCGGCGTTCAACCCGACTCTCTGCTGGGGCGGCGAGTCCGTACGAGCAGCCGGGTGCACGATGCGATCCCCGCAATGCGCACCGCCATCGACGCCTATGACCTGCCCGAGGACGGACCCGTACGGCCCATGGTGTGCCTGCGCCAAGCTGTAGAGGAGACGACCTGGCAGCGGCTCTCTTCCCATTACACACGCCTCGCCGAGAACGTGCCGCCATTGCTGGCCGAGTTGGCTCGCGCTACGCAGCATCCCGATGACGGGGTTGTGCGAGAAGCAGCCACCCTGCTGACCGTGGCGTACCGTTCAGCTGACGCGGTCGCCTATAAGTACGGCTACTACGACCTGTCGGCGCGCCTGATCGAGTTGATGCGCTGGGCTGCGTCCCGAGCCGAGGATCCGGCGCTCGATGCCACGGCAGCGTACGTACGGACAGAGGTATTCTTCTCGAGCGGCAACCTGGCCCCAGGGCTGCGCGCACTTGAGGCCGCGTTGGACGCGATGCCCCCGTTCAAGAGCGCCGCAGTAACTGCAGCCGCCGGTGCGTTGCACATGCGCGCGGCCGTCCTCGCAGCCCGCCTGACCGGCGACTCCGACTCGGCCGACGAGCACATGGCCAACGCACGGCGGCTCGCCGTCGACGTGCCTGAGGGGATCTACACCGGCACGGCCTTCGGGCCCGCGTCGGTCCATGTGCACGAGATCTCTGTCGCGGTCGAGCTGGGGAATGCCGCACGTGCGGTTGATATCGCCACCCGTCCCATCGACCTTGGTGCGCTCCCAGCCGAACGCAGATCGCATCACCACATCGAGGTCGCTCGCGCGCAACTCTGGCTCGGGCTGCGGGACGAAGCGTTGGCTTCGTTGCAGACCGCCAGGCGCATCGCTCCGCAGCACGTACGGGAGCACCCTCACGTACGCCAGGCCCTTCTCACGCTGCTGCGCCTGCACGTCTCGCCACCGCAGGCACTGGTGGCGTACGCCGAATGGGCGCGCGCGATCTAACCTCAGGTCACCGGGGGTGCCACAAGATGTGTCACTCACGCCGTCCGCCGGCAACGACCATCTAACCGTCAGTGACGATCTGGAGACGATCAGCAGCGGGAGATGGCGGATGCGTTCGGCGGAGGAGATCAAGGCGGCGCTGCGCCGGGAGTTTCCGCGGTGGTCGATCATTCAGAGCTCGCCGAATGGGCGGTGGTGGGCGACACGCGGGCCGGACGTGGGCAAGCTCGTCCAGCACGGACCTTCGTGTTTCGACGCCGACGAGCCGGAGACTCTGCGGGCGCAGCTGCGCAAGGTGGCCGGGGCATGAGGTCGGCCGAGCGATCTCGATCGCCTCGCGCTTGCCTTGGCCGAACGGGGCATCGCCAGCCGTCCACGCTATGAGGCCAGCCCACCCCTCCTGCTGGCGTACGGCCCGGCCACGCCACGCGTTGGAGACAGCCTGCTCGTTTGGTCGCGCGAGCTGGGGGAGCCCTGGTTTTGGTCGGGCAGCGGGGTGCCGCTGGCTCCGGTCACAGATGTGGAGGAGGCCGTACGTCGCGTTGAGCCGCTGTTGGCGCGGGCGCTGCAACTCGCCGAATCGTTCGGCGTGGTGGGTCAGCTGGGCTCTGGTGCCTGGCCAACTGCCTTAGCGGAGTGAGGGTCCGGTCCCCGGACTGCCGTGATGCGGTAAAGCACGTTCGGGCGCAGTGGGCCCTCGGGCGCGGTGAGGTCGTCGAAATCGTCGGCGGGGTCGCGGGTCATGCCGATTCGGCGCATCACCGCCTGTGAACGCAGGTTGGTGGCCGTTGTCACGGCAAGGATCTCAGGAAGTTCAAGTGCGTCGAAGCCGTAGGCCAGGGTCGCCAGCGCGGCCTCGGTCGCGTAACCCCGGCCCCAGGCCGAGCGGGCGAGCCTCCAACCGATCTCCACTCCGGTGAACGGCATGTCGTCATCCACCTGATCCAAGCCCGCGAAGCCGATGAACTCTCGTGTGGCCTGGACCTCAACCGCCCACCACCCGTAGCCCCGCTGATCGAACTCGGCTTGGAACCGCGCTACGCCCGCATCGGTCTGTTCGCGTGTAAGCAGGTCGCCCAAGTGCTCCCGGACCACGGGATCGGCGTTCATCGCCGCCCATGGCGCCAGGTCGGAGTCACGCCATCGACGAAGGGTGAGCCGGTCGGTACGCAGTTCAGAGCTGCCCACGGCGATCCTTTCTCAGCGACGCCGGCCGGTTGGGGGCGGTCACATGACCCAGCGGCGGAAGCCGCCTTCGGAGTTGATGACCTGGCCGGTGATCCAGCCGCTGTCGTCGCCGGCCAGCCAGCGGACCAGGCGGGCCACTTCTTCCGGATGGCCCCACCGGCCTGCGGGGAGGGAACGGCCAACGTGTGCGGTGAGCTCGGGGTCGGCCCAGCCGGTGTCGACCGGGCCGGGGTTGACGGCGTTCACGGTGATGCCCCGGTCGATCAGAGCGTCCGAGAGGCTGAGCGTCATCTGGTGGATCGCACCCTTGCTGATCGCGTACGGCAGCTCGGCGCTCATGGGGGCGAGGTGCTGACCCGAGGTGAAGAGGATGATTCGGCCGCCTGGGCGTGTGTCGTCGTGGGCTGCCGCGTAGGCCTGTGCCAGGAGAACGCTCGCTCTGGCGTTCACCGCCCAGGTCAGATCCAGCTCGGCGGCCGTCAGCTCGGAGAGACTCTGGTGGGAGCTGCGGGCGTGGTTGGCGACCAGGATGTCGACGGCGCCGAACGCGTCGAGGGTGGCGTTCACGACGCGGTCGGGGGCTTCGGGGTCGGCGAAGTCGGCGGTGATGTGGCGGAGGTGCGGGCCCTCGCCGCCTAGTGACCCGATGATGCTCGCGTCGCCTCCCGGATCGGCGCCCCATGGCTGTTCCGCATCGTGCGGCGACCACGAGTGGACCATGACCGATGCCCCGGCGGCCAGTAGGTCGGACGCCAGGGCGAACCCGATCCCGGCTCGGCGGCTCACCCCTGTCACCAGGGCCACCCGGCCGTTCAACGGCCCGCTGAGCTTCATTCGATCAGATTAGGCAGATGAGGGCTGGACGCGGCCTCGGGGTGGGCACCAGGTGGAGTGGAAGTCGTCGTAGGGCCAGCCGGCGGTGCGGCCGCCTGCGGCGTAGGCGCTTTGCATGAAGTCCAGGACGGCGTCGCGGGGGTCGGGGGAGGAGCGTACGTCCACCCAGCTGAGGCGGGCCTGGTGGGTCATGCCGGTGGGCTCCCAGCGGGCCTGGGGCGGGCGGAGCGGCTGCTCGGTGAGCTTCTCGGGCTCGGGGTGGGTGTAGGAGTAGAACGAGGCGGCCGGGAAGTTGCGGTCGCCGGCCCACCAGCCGAAGCTGATCACCTCGTGGGTGTACGCCTCCTTGGTCACCGGGTCGGCGCCCTCCATCTCGGGCGCGGGACGGCCGGAAAAGCGGGCCGTGGCCAGGTCGAAGCTGTGCCAGAAGAGCTGGATCGGGCTCGCCTTGCCGTTGAACCAGCTCTGGAACTCCTCGAAGACCTCCGACACCCACAGGAGGGATTGGCGGAAGTCCTCGATGCGCTCGCGGTCGTAGGAGGCGTGCTCGGTGTCGTCCGCGAACGGCGTGGTCATCGGCACGCCGAACGGCTCGGCCTTGATCTTGACGTGGATGCCGAGCTCCCGCAGGAGGGCCATGAGGCTGTAGTAGAACTCCGACACCGAGAGACCGTCGCGAAGCGGAATGTCCTCTTCGCGTTCGGTCGTACGGACGACCAGGCGATGCTGGACGAGGTCGAACGCGATGCTGAAGCGGACGCCGTCGTGGACCATCCGGCCCGTGGAGTAGCCCCGTTCGGTCACCCGGAGCGTCGTGTGCCACCAGTGGTTGCGCGGCGCCGCGGACGCCAGCTGGATCTTGCCCACGATCTGCGACCAGAGGTGCAGGGTGTCCTTGGTGGGCTCCCAGGCCTCGAGCGGCAGGGCCGGAAGTTGGTCGGTCATGTTCCGGGTCCTACCCCGGCGCCACATCGAGGATGCCCGAGATCAGGAGGTCGGCGACGGTCCTTTAGACCGCTGCTCTGCCTGACTGAGCTACATCGCCCGGAGCGATGACGGGATTCGAACCCGCGACCCGCGGCTCCCAAGAAGTATCCGTCGCCTGCGCATCGGGCACCCTCGACGTCCCTCCCGAGATCAAGAGCGGCCTCGGGACCGGTTTTCTCGTTGCAGGAGAAGTAACCCGTGGCCTTCGCAGCGGGAGGAACGAGATCAGGACACCATGCGCGGCCGGCGTGGCTCAACCGGTTTTGCGGAGGCCCCTGAACGGGCGGACGACGAGTTCGCCGTTCTCCCGCCGGATGAGGACGTTGCGCGGGCCGCCACCGGCCCAGCGGGCCAGGACGACCACCGGGCGGCCACGTTCCAGGTACGTGCGGCCGATCATGGAACGGTGACGGAGATCTCGCCTCCCAGCGCCGCGCCCTGCTCGAGCTCCAGGTCGTCGCCGCTCCAGAAGCGGCCCGGGTCGAACCAGTTGGGGCGGCGGCCGCGGGGGAGCAGCCCCATGGCCTGGTAGGTCACGGCGACGATCTCGGCGCAGAAGGCGGTCTCGAGGTTGGGGTCGCGGTCGGCGGGGCGGCGGAACGGGACGCGGCCGCGGGCCCAGCGGCTGGCGAGCTTGCTGGTGGAGGGGAACGGCGTGCCGTTCAGGCGGGCCACGGCGCGCAGCGCGGCGTCCTCCATCGGGGTGGTCGCGGGCGGCTCCAGCTGGCGGAGCCAGGCGCGCTGGCCATATCTGGTCGCCCACTGGGTCACGGCGGCCCGCAGGTCGTGCAGTTGCGCGCCCATGTGGTGGCCGCCCGACCACATGTCCGGGAGCGATCTGCCCAGCTCCGCGTGCCACATGAGCGCGGGCAGGTCGTCGATCACGACGGCCATGCCCACGTGGTTGACCGGGCTGTTCGTGGTCATCTGGATCGCGCGGTCCGCGGCGGAACGTCCGCGGAAGACCCATATGTCGCCGGTGCGGGACAGCTCGGCGGCCTTGTCGAGGGAGATGCTCGTGCCGGACATGCTCGCTACCTTAGGCAAATGAAGCTGTGGAAGGCGCTCGGAGTGGCCTCGTTGGTCGGTGTCGCGGCGACCGGTGCGGTGATCGCCCGTTCGGAACGCAAGCGGCGCGCCTACACGCCCGACGAGGTGCGCCAGCGGCTCCATGATCGCCTGGACGAGTCGTCCGGCCCGGCGACGCCCGGGGAAACGGGTTCCGGCTGATCGGCCAATGCGGGGCGTCGACGTGACGAAGAACGGGTCGAAAGGCGGCTGACCTAACGGTGTGACCTAGATCCCGTTAGCTTGGCGAAATATCTGGGCGTGCGCGTGGCTTGATCACTGGCATGTCCCAGTTGCAGTCCGCCGCTCAGGCAAGCCCGCCCTCCATGACCGCGCACCCGGCCTCGCCTCCGGGGGCCGAACGCCGGGGCGGCGGCGCCATGATCGCGGTCCTGGCGTTCTCGGGGATCGTCGTCGCGGTCATGCAGACGCTGCTGGTGCCGATCGTGGCGCAGCTGCCGGGCCTGCTGTCCACGTCGGCGGCCAACGCCACGTGGGTCATGACGGCGACGCTGCTCGCGGGGGCGGTCGCGACGCCGATCATGGGACGCCTCGGGGACCTGTTCGGCAAGCGCCGGATGATGCTGGTCAGCCTCGCGCTGATGGTCGTCGGCTCGCTCGTCGCGGCGGTGAGCTCCGAGCTCGGCCCGGTCGTGGTGGGACGGGCGCTCCAGGGCTTCGCCATGGGCGCCATCCCGCTCGGCATCAGCATCATGCGCGACGAACTGCCGCCGCAGAAGCTGGGCTCGGCGATGGGCCTGATGAGCTCGTCCATCGGCATCGGCGGCGCGCTGGGCCTGCCCGGCGCGGCGTTCGTCGCCCAGCACGCCGACTGGCACGCGCTCTTCTACAGCTCCGCCGCGCTCGGCGTGGTGTCGATGCTGCTCACGGTCCTGCTGGTGCCCGAGTCGGGCGTACGGGCCAAGGGGCGCTTCGACATCCTCGGCGCGCTCGGCCTGTCCGCGGCCCTGGTCGCGTTCCTGCTGCCGATCACCAAGGGCGACCAGTGGGGCTGGGGGAGCCCCACCACGCTCGGCTTCTTCGGCGCCGCGGCCGCGCTCTTCCTGCTCTGGGGAGTGCTGGAACTGCGGATCAAGAGCCCGCTGGTGGACCTGCGCACCACCGTCCGCCGGCAGGTGCTGCTGACCAACATCGCCTCGATCATGGTCGGCGTCTCGTTCTACGCGATGTCGCTGGTCCTGCCGCAGGTCATGGAGCTGCCCAAGGCCACCGGCTACGGCCTCGGCCAGTCGCTCGTGGTGGCCGGCCTGGTGATGGCCCCGATGGGCATCGCGATGATGCTCGTCTCGCCGCTCTCGGCCCGCCTGCAGGCCGCGCGCGGCCCCAAGACCGCGCTGATGCTGGGCCTGGCGATCATCGCCGTGGGGTACGGAACGGGCCTCGGCATGCTGGGCTCGCTCTGGCAGATCGGCATCACCGTCACCGTGATCGGCGCCGGGATCGGGTTCGCCTACTCCTCGCTGCCCGCCCTGATCATCGGCGCGGTGCCGCCGTCGGAGACCGGCGCGGCGAACGGCCTGAACGCCCTCATGCGTTCCATCGGCACCTCGGTCTCCAGCGCCGTGGTCGGCATGGTGCTCGCCCACATGACCACCTCGCTCGGCAAGACCGCCGTGCCCAGCCTGAGCGGCTTCCGCACCGCGTTCGTGATCGCCACCGGCGCCGCGCTGGCCGGTCTGGTCCTGGCCGCGTTCCTGCCCGGCCGCCGCCGCGCCAAGGCCGCCGCGCACGCGTCCGCCGATGCACCCGCACCTTCGGCCACCGATGCACCCGCACACGTGGCCACCGATGCACCCGCGCACACACACGCGCCCGCCATCGAGGGCGACGAGATCCCCGCTCCGTCTCTGCGCGGCCGCGTCCTGAGCGACGGCCGCCCGGTCGCGGGCGCCGCTGTGACGCTGATCGACGCGGAGGGCCGCCAGCTCGCGCACTCCACCAGCAACGACGCGGGCCTCTACGCCCTGGACGTCTCCGCCACCGGCCGCCTTCTCCTGATCGGATCCGCGCCCGGCCACCGGCCAGGCGCCGCGCCTCTCACGCTGGGGGACACGCCGGCCGAGTTCGACCTGGAGCTCAGCGACGTGGGCGGCCTGCGCGGCTCGGTCCTCGACGCCGCCACCGGAGCCGCCCTTCCGGAGGCGACCGTCGTCGTGGCCGACCGCCACGGCGAGGTGGCCGCCGCTGCCACGACCGGCCCCGACGGCGTCTACGACCTCACTGGCCTGCCCGCGGGCGCCTACACCCTGGCCGTACGGGCCGACGGACACCGTCCGGAGGCCGTACAGGTCGAGGTGGCCGGGGACGCTCCCGTTCAGCAGGACATCGCGCTCAGGGCCGCCGCCGGAGTCAGCGGCACCGTCCGCGACGCCGACGGCCGCCCGCTGGGCGACGTCAAGGTCACGCTGCTGGACCACAACGGCAACGTGGTCGCCGCCTCCTCGACCGACCCCGACGGCACGTACGCCATCAGTGACGTGCCCGAGGCGGACTACACGCTCGTGGCCAGCGGCTACGCCCCCGTAACGGCCTCAGTCGCCCTCCCGGGCACAGGCCTGGACCCGGTCGACCTGGAGCTCTCCCACGCCGCCCACGGCTCCCGCACAGCCCACAGCGCCCACGGTTCCGGCAGCGCCCACAGCGCCCAGGGCTCCGGCAACGTCCGCAGCTCTGGCACTGCCCGCAACCAGTCCGAGTCCGTTGGGCTATACGCCGAGGACGCGGCCGAGGAAGTCCTCTAGGGCCGCCTCACCCTCGGCGATCGACTGCTCGTCGCCCTCCGCCTGGGCGACGAGCAGGGCGACCTCGTTCATGGCCGCCATCAGCATGTGCGCGAACAGGTCCGCGCGTTCGGCCGGGAGCCTGCCCTGCTCCGCCGCCTCGGCCAACGCGATCTTGAAGAGTCCCAGGCCGTGCCGTTCCTCGACCGAGCGCCACTCATGCCAGCCGAGCACCGCGGGGCCGTCGATCAGAATGATCCGCCGCACCACCGGGTCGGCCACCAGCCGGATCCAGGCCAGGCAGCCGGCGCGCAGCTCGGCCACCGGATCGGGCGCGGCGGCCATGACCACCGGGGCGAGCTTGGCGGCGACGTCCTGCTCTACCTGCTCCAGAACGGCCGCGAACAGCGCGTCCTTGCCGTCGAAGTGGTGGTAGAGCGCGCCCCGGCTGAGCCCGGACTCGCGCAGCACCGCCTCGATCGAGGTGCCCTCGTAGCCGTGCTCGGCGAACAGTCCCAGCCCGATGGAGATCAGGCGTTCGCGGGTGGTGCGGCCCTGCTCGGCCTTCTTGTTCACGATCCTCCTAGACATACCGACTGTCGGTCGGTAGCGTTCGAAACCGACAGTCGGTCGGTATTATCACCCAGCCTAGGAGCAAGGCAATGACGCTCAACGCCAAGGCGGCTACCCTGCGTGCCCTCCACCAGGACCTCCTCGTTCTCCCGAACGCCTGGGACGCCGCGAGCGCGGCGGCCATCGCCGCCGCAGGCGCGCCCGCCGTCGCGACCACGAGCGCCGGCGTGGCCTGGTCCCGAGGCGTTCCGGACGGCCACCAGCTGAGCCGCGAGGACATGATCGCGGCCGTCCGGCAGATCGTCGCCGCCGTCGAGGTCCCGGTCACCGCCGACGTTGAGAACGGCTACGGCGAGAGCCCTGACGACGTCGCCGAGACCGTACGCCAGGTCATCGCGGCCGGAGCGGCCGGCATCAACCTTGAGGACTCCCGCACCCCCGCCGACCCGCTGCACACCCCCGAGGAGCAGGCCGCCCGCATCCGCGCCGCACGCGAGGCCGCCGCGGACGTTCCCGACTTCTTCATCAACGCCCGCACGGACGTCATCTTCTTCCAGAAGGGCGACCGGGCCGAGGTGGTCGACCGCGCCAAGATCTACGCCGAGGCGGGCGCCGACTGCCTGTTCGTCCCCGGCCTGCTCGACCTCGCCGAGCTGCAGGCGGTCGTGGAGGCCTCCCCGATCCCGGTGAACGCGATGGCAGGCCCCGGCAGCCCCACGCCCGCCGAACTCCGCGACGCGGGCGTCCGCCGCGTCAGCCTCGGCGTCGCACTCCACATGTCCAGCTACGCCGCCGCCCACCGAGCCGTCACCGAGCTGCTGAACGCCGGCACCTACGACGCCTTCACCGACGCCTCCGAGGTAGCCGGCGCCATCATGCGCTTCTGACGACGACGCAGGCGTCACTAGGCAACTCTGTGAGGGCGCCGGCTTTGAGAGTGCCGGCGCCCTGAGGTGTCTCTAGGACGGGACGAAGATTGCGGTGGCTTCGGCGGTCAGGACGTCGGCGTTGGGGGCGTCCGGGTCTGTTTGGGCCAGGTGCAGTAGGCCGAGGATGGCCGCGTAGGCGACCCGTGCCCGGGATGCCGCTCGCTCGGGTGGCAGGCCCAGCTCGCTGTAGGTGCGGGTCAGCAGGTCCAGGCGGGCCTGGTTCACCTGGCTTACCGCGTCCCTGACGCGCGGGTCGTTGCGGTCGCCTAGCAGGCTCAGGTGCACCGACGGGGCCAGCGGTTGAACGGCGTGCACGACGGTGGAGATCAGGTCGCGGAGCCGCCGCGCCGGATCGGGGACGGCGGCGAGTTCGGCGAGTCCCTCGTCGCCGTGGCTCTGCACCCACTCCGCGAGCGCCGCGGCGATCAGCTCGTCGCGGTTCCGGTAGTGCGCGTAGAAGCTGCCCTTGGTCACGCCGAGCGTGCGGGCCAGGGGCTCCACCGCGACCGCGGCCAGGCCGCCGTTCGCGATCGCCTTCAGCGCGGCCCGGGCCCAGTCCTGGGCGGACAGCCGTGTCGACTCGTTCACCACGGGCCACAGGATACGCCAGCGTATTGTCGCGCGATGAAAGATACGCTACCGTATGGATACGGTTGCGTATTGATACGCGACAGTATGGAGGAGGGGCATGAAGATTCGCCGAGTGGTCACGGGACACGACTCCGAGGGCAAGGCGCGCCTGGTCGATGACGGTGCCGTCGAGCCCATCACGTCTGAATGGATGCCCGGCTATGCGGCCTACCGGGTGTGGGGGAGGGACGAGCGGGCCACGTTCCCCGACGACGGCTCGCCGCGGGGAGCCGAGGCGTATTACCCGCCCCGGGACGGATCGCGGTTCATGGTCAACCTGATCCCGCCGGGCGAGCCGGTCGTGTCTCCGGAGCTGGACACGGCTGCGGCGCTGGCCGAGGTGGAACGGAAGATGCCCGGCGCGATGGCCGCGATGGAGCTCGACTCGCCGGGGATGCACACCACCGACAGCCTCGACTACGTCGTGGTCGTCTCGGGTGAGGTCACGCTGGAGGTCGACGACGGCGAGCAGACGGTGCTGCGGGCGGGCGACGTGGTCGTCCAGAACGGCACCCGGCACGCCTGGCGTAACAACGGCACCGAGGCCTGCGTGATCGTCGGTGTGGCCGTCGGCGCGGACCGTGACGCGGTTCTGAACGGTTCCGGGATCGGAAAGTAACGAATGTGCGATCCGCGCCTTCGATGCTGGGGTCAACGGGTGGCTCGGGCATCGGAGGCGCAATGGCGGTTCGGCGGGTCGTCGCGTACGGGCTGATGCTCCTCGCGCTCGTCGGGCTGGCGGCGTGCGGGGCGTCGCAGCAGCGGGCCAAGCCGGGCGCCTGGGTTCACCTGGCCCTGCTCACGACCGGGGACGCGCAGGTCGACGTCTATCCCGCCGGGCATCTGAAGTCCGACGCCGAGGCCGTGGCGTTGACCAGCCGGCTCGCCAAGGACGCGTTCCCGCGAAGCGAGGACGTCCGCGCGCACATGGAGGCGGGCCAGGGGCGGCCGTACGCCCGCGCGCACGTCCGCGGCGCCTACCGCCGCGGCCGTACGGTCCGGCTCACCATCGACCTGCGGAACGTGTGGCAGCGGCTGTCCGACCAGGGCTTCACCGAGGCGGGGGTCCGGCTGGAGCTGCCGCAGGTCTCCGGAACGGTGCGGGGATCGACCTCTCACCTGCGGGGCGACGAGCGGGCCTGGACGCTCAGGGGCGCGGCGCCGGTCGTTCAGGTGACGATGCGGCCGAGACCCGAGCGCTGGTACGGGGTGATGGCGCTTCCCGTGATCGCCGCGATCGGGGTCGGCATGGGCTTCTTCGTACGACGCCAGGCCGTCGCCATGCCCGCGGTGATCGTCGCGCTGGTCGCGTCCGTCGCCTCGGTCGCGGTCGGCGCCGGGCGGCAGGGCGACAACCTCGGCGTCGCGGGAGTGCTCGCCGGCTCGGCGCTGAAGACCGCCACCGTCGCGCCGCTCGCCGCCCTCGCCCTCGGCCTGCCCGCCGCGATGCTGCTGGTGGCGATGATCGTGCGCCGGCTCAGGATCCGGCGGCCGGAACGGGCGGCGGCACGGTATTACGGCTGAAGCGGACCGGCCGTTCGCCCTCGTTGACGTAGGCGTAGCCGCGATCGCTCGGGAAGCGCACGGCGTGCCCGGCGGGCAGCACGTAGCGGTCGGCCGCCAGTTCGAGCGTGAGGCGGCCGGAGACGACGAGGATCATCTCCTGGGCGCCCGTCGGGTCCGGATCGGCGTCGTAGCGGTCGCCCGGGTCCAGCCGCCAGTCCCACAGTTCGACGGCGTGCGGCCCGGTCACCGCGATCCGCCCGTGGCCGTGCTCGGAACGCCACGGCGTGACCATGGCCTCCGGGGCGGTGACGTGCACCTCGCCGGGCCGGTCGGCGCCGACGAGGGCGGCGAACGGGACGCCCAGCGCCCGCCCGACGCGTTCCAGCGTCCCGAGGCTCGGGTTGCCCTCGCCCTTCTCGATCAACGTGAGCATGCGGCGGCTGACCCCGGACCGTTCGGCCAGCTCCACCAGGGTCATGCCCCGGTCGGTGCGGCGGGTGCGGAGGTTGCGGGCGACCACCTTGGCGATCTCCGGCCGTTCGTCCATGTGGGAAATATATTGCACACTGGTCGCGTTGACCATCACAGGCACGGGCCGACCACAGACACCGGAGGAGAGCCATGACCCTCGACGTACGGGCCGTACGGCCGCCCGACGCCCACGACCTCGAGCAGGCCTGGCGCGACGTCCACTCGGTGCTGGCCCCGACTCCGGTGCTGCCCAGCGCGCTCGCCCCGGACGCGCTGCTCAAGCTGGAGACCTTCCAGCCGACCGGATCGTTCAAGGTCAGGGGTGCCCTGGCGGCGCTCGCCGCGCTGCCCGAGGGGGAGCGCGCCGTGACCGCGAGCGCCGGCAACCACGGCCTGGCCATGGCGTACGCGGCGTCCCGGGTCGGCGCGGACGCCACGGTCGTCGTCGCCGAGACCGCCTCTCCGGCCAAGATCGCCAAGATCCAGGCCTACCCGGTGGAGCTCGTCCAGCACGGGACGCTCTTCGACCACGCCGAACGCCACGCCCTGTCATTCCAGGGCCACTACGTCTCGCCCTACAACGACCCGCATGTCATCGCCGGTCAGGCCACGATCGGGCGCGAGCTCGACGCGCAGGCCGACGGCCCGCTCACGGTCGTCGCCGCGCTGGGCGGCGGCGGGCTGGCGTCCGGGCTGAGCCTCTGGGCGCGCGAACGCGGGAACGTCAAGGTCGTCGCCGTGGAGTCGAGCGAGTCACGGGCCGTGTCGGCAGCCGTCGCCGCCGAACGCATCGTGGCGGTCGAGATCGGCTCCACCATCGCCGACGGCGTCACCGGAAACCTCGAACCCGGCTCGGTGACCCCGGCCCTGCTGAGCGGGCACGCGGAGCTGACCGCCGTCACCGACGCCGAGATCCACGCGGCCATGCGGTGGCTGTTCACCGAGCACGGCCTGGTCGTCGAGGGCGCGGGCGCCTGCGGGGTCGCCGCGGTGCTCGCGGGCAAGGTCCAGATCGAAGGACGGCTGGTGGTCGTGCTGTCCGGCCGCAACATCACCGTCCAGAACTACACGGAGGCGCTGAACTCATGACCGAGCTCACGACCGGCATCCCGGCTCCCGTCGTCCTCACCGAGGACCAGGTGCGCGAAATACTGCCCATGAACGAGGCCATCGGCGTCACCAGGGACGCGCTCGTCGCCCAGGCAGGCGGGCTCGTCACCCAGCCCGATCCCTGGCACCTGGAGATCCCCGGCGTACGCGGCGAGGTGCACATCAAGGGCGCCTACATCCACGGCGCGACGCACTACGCGGCCAAGCTCGCGACCGGCTTCTACGCCAACTCCCAGGCGGGCCTGCCGGTCTCGTCAGGGCTGAGTCTCATCGCCGACGCCCAGACCGGCTACCCGGCGGTGATCGCCCTCGACAACGGCTACCTCACCGACGTCCGGACGGCGGCGGCGGGCGCGCTCGCCACCGACGCCCTCGCCCGTACGGACGCGGACGTGGCCGCCGTCATCGGGCCGGGCATCCAGGGCCGCCTGCAGATGGAGGCGCTGCTGCAGCTGCGCAAGCCGACCGAGCTCCGCGTCTACGGAACGAACCGTGCGAAGGCCGAGACGTTCGCCGCACGCATGCGCGACCTGCACACCTGGACCGTCACCGTCGCCGCGACCGCGCAGGAGGCGATCGAGGGCGCCGACATCGTCACCACCGCCACGCCCACCCGCGAGCCGCACATCGTCGGCGAGTGGCTGAAGCCGGGCGCGCACGTGACCGCGATCGGCGCCGACATGGAGGGCAAGCGCGAGCTCGCCCCGTCCGTTCTGGAGGTCGCGTCGCTGGTCGCCGCCGACGACATCGCGCAGTGCCGCCGCGTCGGCGAGCTGCAGTACGCCCCGGCCGCGCCCGCCTCGGCTGCGCCCGCCTCGGCTGCGCCCACCTCGGCCGCGACTGCCCCGGACGCGACTGCCTCGGACGTGGTCGCGACGGTCGCGCTCGGGGACGTGCTCGCGGGCCGTGCGAAGGGCCGTACGGCGGGCGACCAGATCACCGTCGCCGACCTCACCGGTCTCGGCGCCGAGGACGCAGCCGTCGGCACCTACGTGGCCCAAGCCCTGACCGGATGAACGCTGGCCGGATGAACGCCGAAGGCTAGGCGTGGCAGCGTGCGCCGCGGAGGCCGAACGGCACCGACCACGACACGTCGGCGGGCCCGTTCGAGTTGATCCGCAGCACCGCGCCGACCCGGAAGCAGTAGCCGAGCCGCGGGTTCAGGTGCGCGACCGTGGCGGTCACCCCGCCGATGCCCGCCGAGACGATCTGGGACTGCCCCCAGGGTGCGCGCTGCACGATGATGGTGAGCTCCTTGGCGCCCGGCGGCAGCTTCCATGCCAGGCCGGCGCCGCCCTGGATCGCCCGCGCCGTGAGGCCGAACGGCCGTGCCGCCGCCCGCTGCGCCTTGGAGATCGGCGGCAGGCTCTGCCCGGGCTGGTTGTTGTTGCCGGTCTGCGGTACGCCGCCAGTCGCAGGAGTGGAGGCGACCGGGGTGGCCTTGTTGCCGCCGCCGTCATCGCCGGTCGTCAGCACGAGGGCGCCGATCCCGGCCGCGAGCCCGCCCACCAGCGCGACGCCCGCCGCGATGATCAGACCGCGCTTGGGCCCGTCGCCGTGCTGCTCCGGCGGCCGGGTCGACTCCTGCGACGGGGGACCGGGCGGCCAGGTCGGAGCCTGCTGGCCCTGCTGGGCGTGCTGCGCCTGCTGCTGCGCCTGCTGCGCGGCGGACTGCGGGAACGACGGATCCCGCTGCGGTGAGGTGACGTGCGCCGAAGGCGCGGGCGGCGTCGTCGAGGACGCGGCGGCCGGGTGCCACGGCGACAGGTCCAGGGCGTCGGCCGGCACCACACCAGAGAGGCCGGACGCGCCGGGCGTCTCCGGCGTCACCGTCTCCGCGGCCGACGAACGCGGCGTCGTCGGCGCCCACTCGGGAACGGCCGGCGGACGCGGGTGGTCGGGGAAGTGCAGCGGTGTCGGCTGGGGCATGATGCCGCTGGTCGCCAGGTCGGTGATCGGCAGCCCGAGTTCGGCCTGGATCTGCTGCATCCGCTGGGCGAAGTCCACCGCGCTCGCGAACCGGTGCTCGGGCGCCTTGGCCATCGCGCGGGTGATGACCTCGAACACCGGCTGCGGAACGTCCGCGCGCTGGATGGGCGGGGGAGCGTCGTTCATGATGCGCAGCATCAGCGGCGCGATGCCCTCGCCCTTGGGGCCCTTGAACGCGGGCAGCCCGGCCAGCAGCTGGTAGAGCGTCGATCCCAGCGAGTAGATGTCGGACCCGACGCCCGGCGTGGTGCCCTGGAGCACCTCCGGCGCGGCGTGGTGCGGGGTGAACGCCTGCGTGTGGCTGTGGTCGAACGAGTCGGTCAGCCGCGCGATGCCGAAGTCGGCGAGCGCCGGTTCGCCGTAGCGGGAGACCAGGATGTTCTGCGGCTTGACGTCGCGGTGCAGCACGTCGGTCTCGTGCGTGGCGGCGAGCGCGCCCGCCATCTTCACGCCGATGCGCAGCACCTCGGCGACCGGCAGCGGGCCCTCGCGCTCCAGGCGGTCGATCAGCGTGCCGCGCTCGAAGTACTCCATCGCGATGTAGGGGGCGCCGGACCGGGTCTTGCCGGTGTCCAGCACCGTCACGATGTTCGGATGCCCCGACAGCCGTCCGGTGATCTTGCATTCGCGCTCGAACCGCCGCAGCGTCGCCTCGTCCACGGCGTTGATGTGCAGGATCTTCAGGGCCACCGCACGGTCGAGTCGTTCCTGGTGGGCCCGGTAGACGACGCTGAATCCACCCTCGCCGACCTGTTCCAGCACCCTGTAGCCGGGAACGTCCTCGGTCATGAGACGGGCGGATCCTTCCGTCTGGGCGGCAAAGGCCGGTGGAAGGCCCCCCGGCAGGGCCAAGAGTAGTACGGGGACGAAACGGACGTGGCTGGTCAGGCGGATGGGCCGTTCGCGGCCACCCGTCCGGGACCCTGGACGTGACCCCGGACGTGACCCCGGACGGGACCCGGACGGTGAACGGCCTGGCGGCCCGGACTAGTCGTTAGGTATTGAACTACGCCCTGCCGCCGTGCCACCCTGAGCCGCGTGTACGAGGCGCTGAACGAGGAGCACGACTACGAGGTCGACGAGATCGACGGCACGCTGCCGCCGGAGCTCGTCGGCACCCTCTACCGCAACGGGCCCGGCCGCTGGCAGGTCGGGGAGAGCCTGCTGGACCACATCTTCGACGGCGACGGGATGCTGTCGCTGTTCGCGTTCCCCGGCGACGGCACGATCCGCTACCGCAACCGCTACGTCCGTACGCGCCACTACCGCTACGGCCAGCGCAAGGGGCGGGTCGGGCTGCGCGGGCTCGGCACCCAGCGTCCCGGCGGCGCGCTCGCCAACATGCTGCGCCCGCCGGCGAACGTGGCCAACACCGGCGTGATCCTGCACGGCGGTCAGCTGCTCGCGCTCTGGGAGGGCGGACGCCCGTTCCGGCTCGACCCCGACAGCCTGGAGACGCTGGGCGAGCACTCCTTCGACGGGCGCCTGAAGATGATGTCGGCGTTCTCGGCGCACCCCTCGCGCTGCCCCGACACCGGCGAGCTGTTCAACTTCGGGATGGACTTCACGCGGACGCGCAGCCTGCGCTGCTACCGCGTCGACCCGCGCGGCGCGCTGCACCACATGCCGAGGATCTCGCTGCCCTACAGCCCGTGGAACCACGACTTCGCGCTCACGCGCCGCCACCTGGTCTTCGTCATCAACCCGGTGATCCCGCACACCGCGCCGATCCTGCTCGGCACCGACTCGATCGCCGACGGCCTGCGCTTCCACCCCGACCGTCCCACCTGTTTCACCATCGTTCCGCGCTATGGCGGAAAGGCGCGCGTCATAGAACATGAATCCTTGCTCGGATTTCACATGGTGAACGCCTTTGAAGAAGGCGACGACGTCATCGTGGAATTCGTCCGGTTCGCCGACTGGGAACAGGTCTCGTCCGCCTTCAAGAACTTCCGCACCAGCGACTTCCCCTGGGGCTGTGCGTTGATGCGCTACAGAGTCAGCCCCGGCGGTCGAGTCGAAGGCGAAGAGCTGTGTTCGCTGCCGATGGAACTGCCGCACGCCGACGTACGCCAAGCCGGACGTCCGCACCGCTTCACCTACTTCGCAGGTCGCGTCCCCGAGTCCCCTGAGCGCGTCGGCATCCATGCCTACGATCACGACACGGGCGAGCGGACCGTTCACCGGCTGCCGCTCGGCCACGGCTTCGGCGAGCCGGTCTTCGTGCCGCGTACGCCGGACGCGGCCGAGGGTGACGGGTGGCTGCTGACGCTCGCGTACGACCCGGATGAGCACCGGTCACGGCTGCTGATCCTGGACGCGCGCGACGTCGAGGCCGAGCCGGTCGCGGTGGCCCACCTTCGCCACCACATCCCGCTGGGCTTCCACGGCTCGTTCACCGACCGCGTGGCCGGCTAGCCGCCCTCTCCGGCTGGCCCCCGCCCTCTCCGGCTAGCCCCCGACCTCCTGTTTCAGGTACGCCCCGACGCCCTCGACGACGGCGTTCAGGCCCGACAGCGGGCGCATCATCACGGTGAGCTCCCGGACGCGGCCCTCGCCGTCGAAGCGGACGAAGTCGCACCCCTGGATCTCGCGGTCGCCGACCTTGGCGGTGAACATCAGGATCTCGCGGTCGCCGTCGCGGATCTCGGAGGTGTAGGCGAACTCGTCGCACACCGCGAAGACGGCCCGCAGCACCTCGGCGGCCGCCTCCCGGCCGTGGTAGGGCGCGTAGACGGCGGGGCTCGCGAACTCCACGTCCTCGGCGAGCAGCGCGATGAGCTGAGCGATGTCGCCGGACTCGACGGCGGTGCGGAAGGCTGAGGTCATGACGCGGCTCCCCGGGACGGGATCGAACGCTGGCGATCCACGGTAGTCTCCGCACGGCCATACGGAAATAGCCGGAGATGTCGGCGCCGTCGGTTAATCGTTCCGTCAATTCCATGCAGCGAGCCCCTCATTCTCCCTAGCCTCTGACAGGTAATGGCACGACGGGGTCGTAAGGGAGTCAACTCGATGCCGGAAGCAGCAATGGCGCAATCCGGGACGGAGGCGCAATATCGCGATCTGGTCCGGTTGGCGTATTTCGTCCTTCCGGGAAAGGGGAAGCGCTTCTACCGTCTCGCGGTCGCCCAGCGGATCGTCGACGGTGTCGTCGGCCGCCCCGGGCGCGGCGGGGCCGAGCGCCGCCGCACCCGCGTCCTGAAGCGCGCGATGCGCCCCTCGTGGCGGCTGCGGGTCGGTCTCGGCCCCTGGCTGCGCGCGCTGCCCGCCAAGCTGCCCGACGCCGCGCTCACCGGCGCGCTGGCCAAGCTGGAGCCGCCGGTGCGCGTCGCGTACGTGCTCCGGCACGTCGAGGGCCTGCCGCGCTACGCGGTGCGCGACCAGCTCGTGGCGCTGCGGGTCCGCGACCCGTGGCCGGTCATCGACGCCGCCGACGAGGCCGACCTGCCGGGCGCCGACGAGCCCGCGCCGTTCGAGCCGGCGCCGGTACGGATCCGGCGCCGCCCCGTGCTGCCGCTGGCCGCCGCGACGCTGACCACCGCGCTGATCGGCGCCCTGATCGTGACCGAGAGCGGCGGCGGCTTCGTCGGCGGCACCCGGTCCGCCTCGGCCCGCAACCTCCGCCTGATCGAGGCCGCGCCGGACGCCTGGCGCAAGGCCGGGGCGGGACGCGGCCTGGACGCCTGGCCCGCCCGCGGCGACCTGGCCGGCGACCGCTCGTTCACCGGACGGGCGCTGCACGCCTGGGCATCGGCCGACCACGCCGACCTGGACGGCCGCAGCGCGCAGCTCCTGTACGCGGGCCACGTCGACGGCACGCCCGTCGCCGTGCTGCGCCACGACGACCGCATCGCCCGCTACTCCGGCACGTCCACCGCGACCCTCCAGGCCTTCGCCGCCGGGACCGACGCGTCCGCCCCGATCCCGCTCGGCGGCGACCGCTACCTGCTCGCGCCGTGGGACACCACCGCCAAGACGACCGCCGGTCGCAAGGTGATCGTCACCGGTGGCGTCACCGGCCCGGTCACCACCCGCACCCGGTGCGCCCGCGGCCCGCTGCTCGACCTGTCCGGCGCGGCCGGCTCCCGTACGGTCGGCGACCTCGGCGGCCCGCGCCCGGTGGTCCTCACCTACCACTCGCCCGCCTACCACCCCGCCGCCACAGCGGCGGCCGCGACGACCGCTGCCGCGCCCGTGCCAGCGACCGCGGCCACGCCCACGACCTCACCCAAGCCCACAACCTCACCCACGCCGACGACCTCGGCCACGTCCACGTCCACGACCTCGCTTACGCCCACGCCGACGAGCTCGTCCAAGGCCAAGGCCAAGAGCACGCCGACGGCCACGAGCACCCCGGCGGCGAAGAGCACGCCCAAGCCCGCGGCTTCGGCCACCACGGCTCCGGCGGCGACCACCGTTCAGCTCCCGACGAGCGGGGTGCACCTGTGGGAGCGGCTCGGCTGCCTGCTGCCGCAGCCGGCCCGCCCCGTCACCGAGGCCATGGCGTGGGAGTTCTGGTCCGGGAACCTGCCCGCCGACGCGGGCCGCGCGCAGTGGGTCTGTACGCGCATGACGTTCGCGGGCGGCGGTACGGCGGCCCAGTCCGACCTGCTGGAGAAGTCCGACCAGCAGACCACCGGCTGGTGCGACGAGCGCAAGCCGGTCAGCGGAGCGTGGTGGCAGTCGCCCGCCGACAAGTGGTACTACCTGGGCGCCGCATCCACCGGGCTCACGCCGCACGCCACGGGCCCGTTCAGCAAGTCCAAGGTCACCAAGCGCCTGCTCGTGGCCCCGGCCACCAAGCCGAAGACCAAGCCCACGGCGCCCGTCACCCTCACGGCGGACGCCCGCTGATCCGGGGCGCGGCCCCCGCCCGCCCCGGTCAGCGCGCACTTACTCGGATCGGGCACACTAGGAGTGCACCGAACGAGGTTCAGGGCTGCGTCGACCGAGGAACAAGGGGTTCGTACATGGGCAAGGGGCCGCTCTCCGGAGTACGGGTGATCGAGCTGGCCGGGATCGGGCCGGGCCCGTTCGCCGCCATGCTGCTGGCCGATCTCGGCGCCGAGGTGATCCGGGTCGACCGCGCCGCCGCCGTCGGACCCGGCGGCGGCTTCGCCAGCACCGACTTCACCAACCGCGGCAAGCGCTCGATCGCGATCGACCTCAAGAGCGAGGCGGGCAAGGAGGTCGTCCTCCGGCTGGTCGAGCAGTCCGACATCCTCCTGGAGGGCTTCCGCCCCGGCGTGACCGAGCGCCTCGGCCTCGGCCCGGACGACTGCCTGGCGCGCAACCCCAAGCTCGTCTACGGCCGCATGACCGGATGGGGCCAGGAGGGGAGGCTCTCCCAGAGTGCGGGCCACGACATCGGCTACATCGCCATCACCGGCACCCTGCACGCCATCGGCCGCGCCGGAGGCCCGCCCCAGGTCCCGATGAACCTGCTCGGCGACTTCGCCGGCGGCAGCATGTACCTGATCGTCGGCGTCCTCGCCGCGCTCCTCGAGTCCAAGATCAGCAGCCGGGGCCAGGTCGTCGACACCGCGATCGTGGACGGTGCCGCGCACCTGTCCACGTTCATCCACGGGTTCCTCGCGGGCGGCATGTGGCAGGACGAACGCGGCGTCAACATGCTCGACACCGGCGCCCCCTGGTACGACGTGTACGAGACCGCCGACGGCGAGCACATGGCCGTGGGAGCGATCGAGCCGCAGTTCTACGCCGAGTTCGTCCGCCTCATCGGCCTGGAGAACGAGGAGCTCCCCGCTCAGCACGAGCGCGACCGCTGGCCCGAGCTCCGCGAGCGTTTCGCCGCCGCGTTCAAGGCCCGTACGCGCGACGAGTGGGCCGAGGTCTTCCTGCCCAGCGACGCCTGCGTGGCTCCCGTCCTGTCCATGAAGGAAGCGGCCGAGCACCCCTACAACACCGAGCGCGAGGTCTTCGTCGAGGAGGGCGGCCACCTGCAGCCGGCCCCGGCGCCGCGCTTCTCCCGTACGCCCGCCGAGATCGAGGGACTGCCCGTCCTGCCCGGCGTGAACACCCGCGACATCCTCACCGACCTGGGCTTCGACGACGCCGAGGCCCTCATCAAGTCCGGTGCCGTGGCCCAAGCCTGAGCACCCGCAAGCACAAGAGGCCCGGCGGAACCCCCGCCGGGCCTCACTCATCTCAAGCAGCCTGAGACTCACGCTCCTCGGCAGGCAGGCCATCACCTGTGGCCGGCGTACGCCGTGCGCGCGGGAACACGACCAGCGCCAGCAACGCGGCCACGACCAGCAACCCCGCCCCGATGAGAACGCCGAGCGCGTAGCCGCCGTTCAGCCCGGCGGGAGAGAGGTCGGACCCGGTGTGGTGCGCGGCGATGGTGGAGAGCGCGGCCAGGCCGATCGCGCCGCCCAGCTGGCGTGAGCTGTTGAGAACGCCGGACGCCATGCCCGCCTCGTGCGGCGGAACGCCGGTCGTCGCGGCGGCGGCGACCGGGGCCAGGCACAGCCCGATGCCCAGGCTGGCCAGGATCGACGGCCCCAGAACGTCGGTGAGGAAGCCGCCCGTCGGGCTCATCGCGGCGAACCACGCCATGCCCGCCGCCCCGAGCGCGCCGCCCGCGATCAGCGAAGTGCGCGGCGAACGCGTCGCGCCGAGGCGGGTGGCGACGATCGTTCCGGCGATGACGCCGAACGAGAAGGGCAGGAACGCCAGCCCGGTCTCGGCCGCGCCCATGTGCAGGACCTGCTGCATGTAGAGGGACACGAAGTAGAACGCGGCGAACTGCCCGGCCGCCACGAGGAAGACGAACGCGTTCGCCCCGGCCACCCAGCGGCTCCGCAGCAGCCCGAGCCGGACGAGCGGCGCCTTGGCGAACCGCGCCTCGACCAGCACGAACGCCGCGAGCAGCACGAAGGCGGCGGCCAGCGTGCCGAGCGTCGTCGCCGACGTCCACGCGTACCGGTCCGTACGGACGACGCCGAGCACCAGCAGGCCCGTCCCGCCGGTCGCGAGCACCGCGCCGAGCACGTCAGGCCGGCGCCGCGAGTCGCGGCCGCCCGCCGGGACGCCGACCGCCGCCAGTGCCAGCGCGGCCAGCACGATCGGGATGTTGATGAGCATCACCCAGCGCCAGTTGGCGTATTCGGTCAGCACACCGCCCGCGAGCACGCCCAGGGCGCCGCCCGCCGCGTTCACACCGCCCCAGATGCCGAGCGCGCGGACGCGGGCCGGGCCTTCGGCGAACGTGGTGGTCAGCATCGCCAGCGCGGCGGGCGCGGCTGCGGCGGCCGCGGCTCCCTGTACGGCGCGGGCCGTGACCAGCTCCCACGGCGCCTGGGCCAGGCCGCCCGCGAGCGAGGCCAGGCCGAAGACGACGAGCCCGGCGACGAACAGGCGGCGGCGCCCGAACAGGTCGCCTGCCCGGCCGCCGAGGAGCAGGAAGCCGCCGAAGGTCAGTGCGTAGATGTGGACGACCCAGGCCAGGTCGGCCGGTGCGAAGTCGAGCGCGGTGCGGATGGCGGGCAGTGCCACGTTCACGACGGCCATGTCCAGGGCGAACATGAACTGCGCGATCGCCACCGCGGCGAGGATCACTCCTGGGGAGGATTTTTTATACATGTATAAAAAGTAACCCGCGCGGCATCGGCCCGTCCAGCGGGCTGGCAAGATGAGCGGGTGAGCTCGCGCACCGGACGACCGCCCAAGATCTCGCTGCCGGAGATCGTCGAGGCGGCGCGCCGCGTCGTGGACACCGACGGGGTCGCCAAGCTGACCATGCGGCGGCTCGCCCAGGAGCTGGGCAGCACGCCGATGGCCGTCTACCACCACGTGCGCGACAAGGACGAGCTGCTGGTCCTCCTGCTCGACGCCTACGCCGAAGAGAACATGCTCAAGCCCGAGCTCCCGGACGACCCGCGCGAACGGGTGGTCCTCGCGGCGCGCGCCATGCACGACTCGCTGGTCCGGGTGTCGTGGGTCGTCGAGGTCATCACCGCCGACGACCTGATGTCGGAGTCCGCGCTCTGGTACGTCGAGAACATCGTCGACGGCGCGATGGCCTGCGGGCTCACCGCCGAGCAGGCCGTGCACGCCTACCGCGCCATCTGGTACTACGTGGCGGGCGAGATCATCATCCACCGCAAGGCGAGCAGACGCCGGGCCGCCGACGACCGCCCGACCTACCGCGACCGCGTCTTCGCCGAACTCGACGGCGCCGACTACCCCAGGCTCGCCGAGGTCGGCGCGCGCTGGGGAGAACTGACCGCGCAGGACACCTTCGAGACCGGCCTGCGCGCCCTGGTGAACGGTCTGATCACCTAGTCCCGGCTAGAGGCCCAGGCGCTTGGCGACGATCTCGTTCATGATCTCGTTGGTGCCGCCGCCGATGCCGAGGATGCGCGCGTCGCGGTAGTGGCGCTCGACCTCCGACTCGCGCATGTAGCCCATGCCGCCGTGCAGCTGGACGGCCTCGTGGACGACGTGCTCGACGGCGTAGACGGCGGTGTTCTTGGCGTAGGCCGTCTCGGTCAGCACGTCCTCGCCGGCGACGTACCGTTCGGCGATCTGACGGGTGTAGGCGCGGGCGACGTCGACCTGGCGTGCCATCTCGGCCACCTTGTGGCGGACCAGCTGGCGCGAGGAGAGCGGGCGGCCGAACGTCTCGCGGGCGCGGATCCACTCCATCGTGAGGTCCAGGCAGCGCTGCGCGGTGGCGTACGCCTGGACGGCCAGCGACAGGCGCTCGGTCACGAAGTTCTGCACGATCTGCAGGAAGCCGCTGTCCTGCGCGCCGACCAGGTTGGCAGCCGGGACGCGCACGTCGCTGAACGCGAGCTCGGCGGTGTCCGAGCACAGCCAGCCCATCTTGCTCAGCGAACGCGAGACCGTGAAGCCGGGCGTGCCCTTCTCGACGACCAGCAGTGAGATGCCGCCGAAGCCCGGCTCGCCCGTGCGCACCGCCAGCGTCACGAAGTCGGCCCGTACGCCCGAGGTGATGAAGAGCTTGGCGCCGTTCACGACGTAGGAGTCGCCGTCGCGCACGGCGGTGGTGCGGATGCCCGCCACGTCCGAGCCGGTGTCGGGCTCGGTGATGCCGAGCGCGCCGATCTTCTCGCCCGCCAGCACCGGCCGGGCGAACCGGTCGATGAGGTCCTTGTCGCCGGAGGAGATGATGTGCGGCAGCGCGATCCCGTGCGTGAAGAGCGAGGCGACCAGGCCGCCCGAGCCGCCGGACTGGATGATCTCCTCGGCCACGATGAGGGCGTCGAAGACGTCGCCGCCCGAGCCGCCCGCCTCCTCGGGGAAGCCCGCGCCGAGCAGCCCGGCGTCCGCGGCCTTGCGGTGCAGCTCGCGCGGCAGCTCCCCGGCGTCCTCCCACGCGGGCAGGAACGGCACGATCTCACGCGCGGTGAACTCTCGGACCAGCTCGCGCAGCGCGACCCGTTCGGGGGTGTTCCAGGGGCTCAACGCCGTCTCCCTCGGTAGCAACAGAACCGGATTCGGAATCTAACAGGCCTCCCGCCGGAATCCACAATTCGGTAACACTCTGCGTGTCCGGGTGATTACATATTGAGAGTCATGCAATGCACGTCGGGGGAGGGCGATGCACGCGACACCGCCACGGAGGCCGAGGCCTCGCTGGATCTGGGCGACACTGGCGGTGGTCGCGGTGGCGGCCCTCACCGTCGGCATGATCCGCCTTCAAGAGACCGCCTGCGCGGGCACCGATCCCGGTACGCGCGGCACGGCCGTCTACCACAACGACTGGTCCGTCGTGCTCTGCTCGATGGGCCCGCTGCCCGACAACGGCCTCTACGCCTCCGTCTCGGCCGGCGAGTACGACGGCGCCTCGCTCTGCGGCTCCTACCTGGAGGCGACCGGTCCGCGCGGCACGGTCCGCGCGCAGGTGGTCGACCGCTGCCGCGGCTGCGGATACGGGCGCGTCGACCTCAGCGAGCGCGCCTTCGCCCGCATCGGGGACGTCGGCAAGGGGGTGATCCCGATCAGCTACCGGCTCGTTCGCGACCCCGAGCCCGCCGCCCGGCTGGCGGTACGGGTCAAGCCCGGCTCGACGCCGGAATGGCTCGCCCTGCTGGTCCTCGGCCACGGCAACCCGCTCGCGCGCGTCCAGCTGCGGCGTACGGGGGAGCAGGGATGGCGCTCGATGTCGCGCGGCGTCGACAACTACTGGTCGGTGTCCGGGCCGGGCGCGGGGCCGTTCCTGGTCCGCGTGACCGACCGCTTCGGCAACCGCGCGACGCTGACCGACGTGGACCCCCGCACCACCGGCACGCAGAGCGGCAGCGCGCGGCTGTACGGCCCCCTGGCCAAGCCCAACACCGCCTCGCAGTCGCCCGTTCCGTCCACGCCGAAGCAGGCTCCGTCGGCGCCGACGATCGTGCCGCAGAGCTCACCCCGCTCCGCCCACCAGTGCCATTGAACCTGTCAGTCCCCGTCGGCCGTGGCCGAGACGGCCGCGGACCACAGCTCCAGGGCGTCGTCGACCTGTTCGGCGGTGACGATCAGCGGCGGGATCATCCGGACCACGTTGCCGTGCGCACCGCAGGTGAGCAGCAGCAGGCCGCCGTCCACGGCCGCCTTGTGCGCCCGCTGCGCGGCGGCGGCGTCGGGCTCGCCGTCGGGACCGGTGAACTCGCACGCCTGCATCAGCCCGAGCCCGCGCACGTCGCCGATCCGCGGATGGTCGGCGGCGATCTTGCGCAGGCCGTCGGCCAGCCGCGCGCCCGTCTCGGCGGCGTTGTCGACCAGGTTCTCCTCCTGGATGACGTCGAGCGTGGCGATCGCGGCGGCGCAGGACACGGCGTTGCCGCCGTACGTGCCGCCCTGCGACCCCGGCCAGGCACGTTCCATCAGCTCGGTCGGCGCCGCGATGGCCGACAGCGGGAACCCGCTCGCCAGCCCCTTCGCCGTGATGAGGATGTCGGGCCTGATGCCCGCGTGGTCGTGTCCCCAGAACCGGCCCGTACGCCCGAACCCGGTCTGCACCTCGTCCACGATCAGCAGGATGCCGTGCCGGTCCGCGCGTTCGCGCAGCCCCTCCAGGAACCCGGGCGGCGCCGGGATGTAGCCGCCCTCGCCCAGCACCGGCTCCACCATGAACGCGGCCGTGTCGGCGGGCGCGCTGACGGTCGCCAGCAGGTAGTCCAGCTCGCGCAGCGCGAACGAGGTGGCCTCGGCCTCGCTCCAGCCGTACCGGTAGGCCTGCGGGAACGGGGCGACCGCGACGCCGGGCATCAGCGGCCCGATCCCCGCGCGGAACTTGGTGCCCGCCGTGGTGAGCGCGGCGGCGCCCATCGTCCGCCCGTGGAACCCGCCGGCGAACGACACCACGTTCTGCCGACCGGTCGCCTGCCGCGCCAGCCGGACCGACGCCTCGACGGCCTCGCTGCCGCTGTTGAGGAAGAACAGCGAGTCCAGCGGCTCGGGCAGCACGTCGCCGAGCCGCGTGGTGAGACGCAGCAGCGGCTCGTGCATCACGGTCGTGTACTGGCCGTGGATGAGCTTGCCGACCTGCTGCTGCGCCGCCTCGACGACCCGCGGGTGGCAGTGGCCGGTGCTGGTGACGCCGATGCCGGCGGTGAAGTCCAGGTGGCGGCGTCCGTCGGTGTCGTACAGGTAGACGCCCTCGCCGTGGTCGGCCAGCACCGGGGTGGCCTGCTTCAGCAGGGGAGAAAGCTTCGCCATGGGGAGCCTCGTTTCAGGGGTTGCTCAACCGTTCGATCGACTCGGTCATGTGCTCCTCGATGAGGCGCAGCAGCCGTTCCTCCTCGCCGTCGGCGATCGCGTCCACGAGCCGGCGGTGCTCCTCGACCAGCTCGTCCGGCTCGGGGTAGGTGGCCTGGAGCGCGTTCAGGCACATCCGGGTCTCCACCAGCAGCGTCTGCGCCATGCGCTCCAGCCGCGGGCTGCCCGACGCGCGCACCAGCACCTCGTGGAAGGCCTGGTCGGCGTCGCTCATCTTGACCCGGTCGCGCTCGCGCGCCGCGTCCTCCAGCTCCTGCAGCGACTCGGTCAGCTGCACCACCGCCTCGCCGCGGTTGCGCTGCATGACCAGCACGCAGGCGGCCCGCTCGATGGCGAGCCTGGTCATGTAGACGTCCTCGACGTCGCTCTCGTCCAACGTGATCACGAATAGGCCGCGGTGAGGTTCACTGTGCAGCAGCCCCTCCTGCACCAAGCGTTGCATGGCCTCGCGCAGCGGCCCGCGGCTGATCCCGAGCCGCGCCGCCAGGTCGGCCTCCCCGAGCTGCGAGCCGGGCGCGAGCGACCCGTACAGGATCGCCGAGCGCAGCTCGTCGGAGACGATCTCTACTGTGGACTTGCGGGGGACTGGTTCCAGCTCACCCAATTGGCCCATTCGGGGGCCCCTCCTCGGTAGCGAACAGCGTGCCCAGGCCGGTTCGGGGACGGCCGGCGCCGGCCAGGCGCAGCCCCTCCCACACGCTCACCTGGTTGGCGGTGAGCACCGGCTTGCCCAGCCGCGCCTCGAGCTCGTCGAGCCAGGCGACGGTGTGCAGGGCGGTGTCGGGCACGAGCACGGCCTCGGCGTCAGGATGGTCGTTGGCGGCGACGAACTCCAGCACCGCGTCCCGCCCCAGCGTGCCGACCTCGGCGGCGGTGATGATGCCCTCGCAGGACAGCGACACCACCTCCACCCCGGCGTGGGCGAGGAACGCGGCGAAGCGTCCGGCGACGTCCTCGGGATAGGTCGCGGCGACCGCCACGCGGCGCAGGCCCAGGTGGCGAGCGGCGTTGACGAACGCGAACGAGGTGCTGGACGCCGGGACCCCGGCGGCCTCGCGCACCCCTTCCACCTGTTGGGCGGCACCGTCCCAGCCGAAGACGAAGCTGCCGCTCGTGCACGCCCAGACGGCGGCCTGAACGCCCGCCTCCCTGAGCGTCGCGGCGCCCTCGGCGAGCACGTCCGCGCCGCCGATGTCCAGCAGCGCGTCGACGCGATGCGCGTCCTCCCGCATGGTGGTGTGCACCACGGGAAGCCGCACGTCGTCGCCGAGCGCCTGCTCGATCGTGGGGTAGTCGTCCTCCGCGCTGAAACCCGGGTACAGGAACCCGACCGTGTGCCCCAACCTGTTCCTCCGCTCGCAAGGCGTGCAATGGCAGATTGTCAACAATCATACCAGTTGAAAAACTCCTGGTCGGAGGGGACCCGACCAGGAGCAAACGGCCCAGTCACGCGGCGCTAGGCAGCGTGGATTCCCGGCAGCTGGAGGAGCGACTGGCCCTCGCCCTCCGCCGTCCAGCCCATCGCCCGCAGCGCCGACCACATCGTGACCTGGTTGGCGGTGAGCACCGGTTTGCCCAGCATCCGTTCCAGCGGCGCGATGATGTCGTAGGTCGGCACGTTCGTGCAGCTGATGAAGACCGCCTCGGCCTCCACCCGGTCCACCTTGGCGACCGAGTCGACGATCTCGCCGTACCCGACCTTCCAGATGTGGTTGAGCAGCCCGAGCCCGACCCGCGACACCACCTCCACGCCGTGCGCGCGCAGGAAGTGCACCAGCCGGTCGGTCACGCTGTCGATATAGGGGGTCACCACGGCGATCCGCCGCGCTCCGAGGAGGCGCAGGGACTCCGCGAGGGCCCCGGACGAGGTCGTCGCGGCGGGCGCGCCGGCCCCCAGCATGGTCTGCCGGAGCTTGGCCTCGCCGGTCGCGCCCTTGATGAAGCTGCCGGACGTGCAGGCATAGGCCACCGCGAGCGGCCCGGGTGCGAGCACGTCGCGGGTCGCCTGCCGGATGATCGAGTGGTCGGAGAGCGCGGAGGCCATCTCCACGGTCACCGGCACCGGCACATACGGCAGGCGCGTCATGTAGAGCGACACGTCGTCGGGCATCCAGCGCCACAGCTCGCGGTCCAGGGCGAAGTCGAACGGTGCGACCACGCCGATGCCGGTCTGTGTGAGCAGCTCGGGTGTGACGACGAGGCCCGGGTCGATCGCCATCGCCGGGGCCCCGTTACTGCCCGAGCCGCTGGTACACCAGGCGCTCGCCGACGGCGCCGGACCTCCAAACGTCATTACAGGCTTCGGCCATCTGATCCAGCCCCTCGGTGATCGTCGCGTAGACGTTGCCGGGTACCCAGCCGACGTCCCCGTTGAGCAGCAGGTTGTTGCGACCGTAGAAGATCGCCAGGTCGATCACGCCGGGCAGCGCGTCGATGCCCTTCTCCTCCTTGAACGCCCGGTCGAGCATCCCGCCGGAGAAGTTGAAGAAGACGACGTCGCCCGGGATCGGCGTGACGGTGGGATTCTCCAGTCCGACCTCCTCTCCGAACCGTTCCACCATCGTGTAGACCTCGTTGCGGGCGTATTTGGCGTGGTAGGCGTCGCCCCCGAGGGGTAGCGCCTGCCAGACCGCCTCACACGTACGAGGTGCGTCCTTGTCGAGCAGTTCCGCGACGCAGGAGACGCCCCGGCGCTCCAACGTGATGCTGATCTTCCTTGGCATACCCGCCCTGGCCATAGTCGGAGTGCTTGCTCTGATTGTTGACAATCCTACGAACCGTTCATAGCGTGTCAATGCCCTCGCAGTTGCAGTCCTGTTAACTCCTTGACCAGCGTCGATACGGAGATCCGCGAGCATGGAATCAGTGGTGGTGCTGCAGGGTGCGGACGCTCCGCCCGGAATGGCCGCGGTGGAACGCCTCGCCAAGGTCACCTACGTCCGCGAGGCGGACCTGGCCGGGGCGCTGCAGGACGCGGACGCGCTGTTCATGTGGGACTTCTGGTCCGACGCGCTGGCCTCCGCGTGGCCCCGCGAGGGCGGCCCGAGCTGGGTCCACATCGCCAGCGCCGGGGTCGACCGGCTGCTGTTCCCCCGGCTGGTGGAGGGTGACACGATCGTCACCAACTCGCGAGGGATCTTCGACGAGCCGATCGCCGAATACGTGCTGGCGCTCGTTCTCTGTTTTGCCAAGGATCTGCACACGACCATCGGGCTGCAGCACCGCCGCGAGTGGCGCCATCGCGAGACCGAACGCTCCGACGGCAAGAGCGCACTGGTCGTCGGCACCGGCCCGATCGGCCGCGCCATCGGCCGCCGCCTCACCGCAGGCGGCCTGCGCGTCACCGGCATGGGCCGTACGGCACGGGCGAGCGATCCCGACCTCGGCACGGTCCTGCCGATGGAGGCCCTGCACGAGGCCCTGGGGAGCAATGACTACGTCGTCCTGGCCGCCCCGCTCACCGACGTCACCCGGGGCATGATCGACGCGGCGGCGCTGGCGCGCATGCGCCCCGGTGCGCGGCTCATCAACGTCGGGCGCGGCCAGCTGGTGATCGAGGACGACCTGATCGAGGCGCTGCGCGCGAACGTGATCGCGGGCGCCGCGCTCGACGTGTTCGCCACCGAACCGCTCGCCGGGTCCTCGCCGCTGTGGGAGCTGCCGAACGTCATCGTGTCGCCGCACATGTCGGGCGACACCATCGGCTGGCGCCAGGAGCTCGTGGACCTGTTCGCCGACAACCTCGGCCGCCGCCGCGAGGGCCTGCCGCTCCGCAACGTCGTGGACAAGCGCCTCGGCTACGTCCCCCACCAGCCGCTCGAGGAGCAGACATGAGCGACCCGACCGAGCTCACCGCGACCGAACTGCTGGACGCCTACAGAGCCGGGCGGCTGTCGCCGGTCGAGGCGACCGAGGCCGTGCTGGCCCGGATCGAGGCCGTCGATCCCCAGCTCAACGCGTTCTGCCTCCTCACCGCCGACGACGCACTGGAGCAGGCCGAGGCCTCGGCGGAACGCTGGCGACGCGGTGAGCCGGAGGGCGATCTCGACGGCGTTCCGATCTCCATCAAGGACATCCTGCTGACGCGCGGGCACCCGACCCGGCGCGGCTCGACCACGATCGGCGCGGAGGGCCCCTGGCCGGACGACTCGCCCTCGGTGGCGCGGCTGCGCGAGGCCGGCGCGGTGATGGTCGGCAAGACCACCACGCCCGAGTTCGCGTGGAAGGGCGTGACCGACGGCCCGCTCACCGGGATCACCCGCAACCCCTGGGACACCTCCCGCACGCCCGGCGGATCCAGCGGCGGCGCCGCGGCGGCCGTCGCGGCCGGGATGGCGCCCCTCGCAGTCGGCACCGACGGCGGGGGATCGGTGCGCATCCCGGCGTCGTTCACCGGGACCTTCACCATCAAGCCGACCTATGGCCGGCTGCCGCACTGGCCCGCCAGCCCGTTCGGCACGCTCGCCCACGTCGGCCCGATGACCTGGAGCGTCGCCGACGCCGCGCTGATGATGGACGTGATGGCGCGGCCCGACGCGCGCGACTGGTCGGCGATGCCGACGCCGGACGGCACGCACGCGGGGATCGCCGACCTCGCCGGGCTGCGCGTCGCCTACAGCCCGACGCTCGGGTTCGCCTCGGTCGATCCCGAGGTGTCCTCGCTCGTCACCGTCGCCGCCGGGGTCTTCGCCGAGCTCGGCGCCAGGGTGGACCAGGTCGATCCCGGCTTCGGCGACCCGGTCGAGGACTTCGAGACGCTGTGGTTCGCGGGCGTCGCCAAGGTGCTGGAACACCTTCCGGAGGAGCGCCGCGCCGACCTGGACCCCGGGCTGCGCGAGATCGCCGAGCAGGGCGCGCGCTATTCGGCGGTCGACTACCTCACCGCGACGGCCCGCCGGATGGAGCTCGGCCAGATCATGGGCGCCTTCCACCAGGAGTACGACCTGCTGCTCACCCCGACGATGCCGATCCCCGCGTTCGAGGCGGGCCGCGAGACCCCGGGGGACCGGCCGAACGCGCGGTGGACGAGCTGGACGCCGTTCACCTACCCGTTCAACATGACCCAGCAGCCCGCCGCGAGCGTGCCGTGCGGCTTCACCGCGGCGGGCCTGCCGGTCGGCCTCCAGGTGGTCGGGGCCCGGCACGCCGACGGCCTGGTCATGCGGGCCTGCGCGGCGTTCGAGCAGGCCCGCCCCTGGCGCGACCGCCGGCCGCCGATCTAGTACGCGATCCAGGCCCGGCCTAGAACCGGATGACGGACCGGCCGCGCGCCGTCCCGGCCTCCATGGCGGCCAGGATGTCGGGGGAGTCGTCGAGCGTGACCGGGGTGACGTCGGGGACGATGCCGTGCGCGGCGGCGAACGCGAGCGTGTCGCGCATGTCGTGCGGCGAGCCCGACGGCATGCCCATCACGCGCTTGCGGCCCATGACCAGGCCCTGCACGTTCGCCGAGAGCGGCTCGGGGCTGTAGCCGAGGAACAGCAGCGTCCCGTCGGGGCGCAGCCCGTCGAACGCGGCCTGCCCGGCCGCAGTGCTCGGCGCGGTGTTCATCAGCAGGTCGGCGCCGCCGTCCCAGGCCTGCAGGGCCTTGGCCGGGTCGCCCTCCTCGGTCGCGATGAACGTCTCGGCCCCGAGGCGGCGCATCTCGTCCTCGGCGCGGCGCGACCGCGACACGACGGCGACGCGCGCGCCGATCGCGGCGGCGAAACGGACGGCCATCGTGCCGACGCCGCCGGTGCCGAGCACGGCGACCTTCGAACCGGCCACCGCGCCGCCGTGCCGCAGCCCGTTGAACGCGGTGATGCCCGCGCACATCAGCGGGGCGGCCGCGACCGGGTCGATCCCGGCCGGGATCGGCGTCACGTAACCCGCGCGGGCGACGTAGTACTCGGCGTAGCCGCCGTCGATGCTGATCCCGGTGATGTTCTTGGCGCCGGTGCACAGGATCTGGTCGCCGCGCACGCAGTAGTCGCAGTGGCCGCACGAGGAGTACAGGAACTGCGACCCGACGGGCGTGCCGACCTCGGGCCAGTCGACGCCCTCGCCGAGCGCGGCGACCACGCCACTGACCTCGTGCCCGGGCACGACCGGGAAACGGGCGAACGGGTAGTGGCCGTGGACCTGGTTGACCTCCGAGAAGCACATCCCGCAGGCGACCATCTTGATCAGGATCTCGCCGGGGCCCGGCTCCGGGACGTCGCGCTCGACGATCTCCAGGCGGGTGTCGGGGGCCTTCAGAACTGCGGCGCGCATGCTGCCTCCCTGGCGTATAGCGCTGCTCTAGTAGTTGTTGTAGCTACGGTACGACTCTATAGCGATGTTGGCAAACGTTATGTAGCATTGTTTTCATGAGTGAGGTCAAAGATGCGGACACCCGGGAACGGATCCTGGACGCGGCCGCCCGGCTGCTGAGCGAGTCGGGGACCGAGGCCGTCTCCACCCGCGCCGTCTGCACCGCCGCCAGGGTCGGCGCACCCACGCTCTACCACCACTTCGGCGACAAGCAGGGGCTGTTCGACGCCGTCGCCGCCCGCGCGTTCGAGGAGTACCTGGTCGCCAAGCGCTCGCAGGCCAGTACCGGCGACCCGGTGGAGGACCTGCGGCGCGGCTGGGACCTGCACGCCGAGTTCGGCCGCACCCACCCGGCCTTCTACACGCTGATGTACGGCAAGGACCACAGGTCGCGCGCGGCCCTGGAGTCCCTGGACATCCTCACCGGCCTGGTGGAACGGGTCGCGCGCGCCGGACGGCTGCGGGTGCCCGTGCCGATGGCCGTACGCATGATCAGCGCGGCCGGCGTCGGCGCCACGCTCGCGATGATCTCCGAGCCGGAGGGCGGCCTGGAGTTGTCCCAGCGGACCCGCGAGGCCATCCTGGCCGCGATCACCGGCGAGCGGCCGGACGGCGGCGAGGCGCCGCTGGCCGCCCAGGCGCTGGCCCTGCGCGCCGCGCTGGAGGCCGACCGGCCCGAGGCGCTGACCGCCACGGAGGCCGCGCTGCTGGGGGAGTGGCTCGAACGGCTCGCCGCCCGGTAATCTCCCGATCAAGCACTTGCTTGCTCGTGACCGGTCCGCACCCCGGGAGAGTTCATGCGCCGCGGCGTCCACCTGCTCGAAGAGGTCGAATTCCACCCGATGAACTCGCGCCGGCCGCTGGAGTACCTGCGCTGGCTGACCGACTACAAGCGGGCGGACGACGCGCGGGCGGCGGGCGAGCACGAGCTCACCGAGGGCATGTCGATCAGGTCGCGGGAGATCGACCTCGTCGGGGCGTTCTACGCCGTCGGCATCACCGGGCACCCGCAGTTCAAGGTGGTCACGCTGTGGGACTGCCACGGCGGCTGGGACGGCGGCTGGCGCCAGATGCTGGAGATCTACGACGACGTCAAGGCCAACCTGTTCCTGTCCGACATCGACGACCTGCGGTTCGGCGCCTACTCCCGGCCGCTCGGCTCCGCGCCCGGCGCCCCGCTGCTCGCCGACCTGGTCGCCGAGGGCTACGCCGCGCCGCTCTACCTCTTCGAGAGCGCCGAGGTCCGCCCCGGAGCCGCGCTGGACTACCTGGCGGCCGTACGGGAGGAACGCGCGCCGATGATGGCCGACCACAGGCACCGGCTGGTCGGCTCGTACGAGGTCCAGTTCTGCGACACCGAGGTCGTCACGCTGTGGGGGACCGACATCGACGCACATCTGGCCGTGCAGCGCGCCCGCGACGCGGCGCTCGGCCTGGACGACGAGGCCGACCCCGACCACCGGCTGCTGTCGTGGCGCAAGCGCGCCCGTGACTTCCTGTCCGGCCCGTGGCGCGAGACCCTGCTCAGCCCCTACCCCGGCTCCAAACTCGCGCCCCGCTAGGCGTCGAGGCGGGGCTGCCCGCTAGGCGTCGAGCTCGCCCTGCTCCTTCTCCTGCTTCTTCAGCTCCTTGCGGCGGCGCCGCTCCTCCCGGCGCTCCTTGCGCCTGACGTTGACGCCGCCCCAGAACGTGAAGCCCGACACGACCACACGCGGCGAGCCGGGCACGCCGGGTCCGCTCGCCTTGTGGTCGAACCCGCCCATGATCCCCAGTCCGTTGACGTGCACCGACATGTCGTCGGGCACGATGACGTCGATGCCGCCCATCACGGCGAACAGCCGGATGTGGACCTCCTCGTCGGCGAACCGCGCGTCGCGCAGGTCGATCTTGCCGCCGCCCCAGAACGCGAACCCGGTGAAGGTGCGCGGGACGTTCCACACGCCGACCCGCTCGAACCCGCTCATGATCCCGACGCCGCCGCTCCACGAGGGAGCGCCGTCCACGTACGGGCCGAACGCGCGGTCGAGCGACCCGGCCGGGTGCGCGATCGGCGCGCCGCCGGTCGGCACCGGCAGGTCGCGGGTGATCGGCTCCAGCTCGGCGTAGGTCTTGGCGGCGTACACCGCGCTGAGGCGCTCGTCGAGCTCGTCCATGTCGAGCCGGCCCTCGGCCGCGGCCTCGCGGAGGACGAGGGCGACCCGGTCGCGGTCGGCGTCGGAGGCCCGCATCTCCGGCGGCTGGTCCGGCCGGTCGGGGAGGTTCATGGCCTTGAGCCTAGACCCGTTCCCGCCCTAAACCCGTTCCAACCGGACCACGATCGACTTCGACGTCGGTGTGTTGCTGATCTCCGCTGTGCTGTCGAGCGGCACCAGGACGTTGGTCTCGGGGAAGTAGGCGGCGGCGCAGCCGCGGGCCGTCGAGTAGGACACGATCCGGAACTCGGGGGCGCGGCGTTCGGCGCCGTCGGACCACTCCGAGACCAGGTCGACCATTTCGCCGTCCGCCAGCCCCAGCTCCGTCAGATCGTCGGGGTTGACGAACACCACGCGGCGCCCGGCCTTGATGCCCCGGTAGCGGTCGTCGAGGCCGTAGATCGTGGTGTTGTACTGGTCGTGGCTGCGCACGGTCTGCAGCAACAGCCGCCCCTCCGGGACGCGCAGGATCTCCAGCTCGTTCACCGTGAGGTTGGCCTTGCCGGTCGCCGTCGGGAACCGCCGCTCGTCGCGCGGCGCGTGCGGAAGCGTGAAGCCCTCATCGACCCGGCCGTTGTAGTCCTCGAACCCCGGCACCACCCGCGACACATGATCACGGATGACGCCGTAGTCGCGTTCCATCGCCGTCCACGGGGCGTCGGCCTCCAGCACGGACCGTGCGAGGCGGCAGACGATCGACACCTCCGACAGCAGCTCCGGCGAGGCGGGGGCCAGGCGTCCGCGCGAGGCGTGCACCCGTCCCATCGAGTCCTCGACCGACACGAACTGCGGCCCGCCCGCCTGATCGTCGCGTTCGGTACGGCCGAGCGTCGGCAGGATCAGCGCCTGCTCGCCGGTGACCGCGTGCGAACGGTTGAGCTTGGTCGACACCTGCGCGGTCAGGCGGCACGAACGCATCGCCGCCTCGGTCACCGCCGAGTCCGGGGTCGCGCGGACGAAGTTGCCGCCCATGCCGAGGAAGACCTTGGCCGTGCCGTCGCGCATCGCGCGGATCGCGTTCACGGTGTCCAGGCCGTGCTCGCGCGGCGGCTCGAAGTCGAACTCCTTGGCCAGCGCGTCCAGGAACGCGGGCGCGGGCTTCTCGTAGATGCCCATCGTCCGGTCGCCCTGCACGTTGGAGTGGCCGCGCACCGGGCAGACGCCCGCGCCTGGCCGCCCGATGTTGCCGCGCAGCAGCAGGAAGTTGACGATCTCGCGGATGGTCGGCACGGAGTTGCGGTGCTGGGTGAGGCCCATCGCCCAGCAGACCACGATCCGCTTGGCGCCGAGCACGTCGCCGAGCGTCGCGGCGATCTCGCCCCGGGTCAGGCCGGTCGCCTCCAGGACCTCGTCCCAGTCCAGCGCGCGCACGTGCCGCTCGAACGCCTCGAACCCGGCGGTGTGCTCGTCTAGGAAGTCGCGGTCGAGCGCGTCCGGCGCGTCCGACTCCAGCAGCAGCCGGTTGAGCGCCTGGAACAGCGCGAGGTCGCCGTTCAGCCGGATCTGCAGGAACCGGTCGGCGAGGCCGGTGCCGCGCCCGACCAGCCCGGCCGGGGTCTGCGGGTTCTTGAAGCGCATCAGCCCGGCCTCGGGCAGCGGGTTGACCGCGACGATCCGCGCGCCGGCCTTCTTGGCCTTCTCCAGCGCCGACAGCATCCGCGGGTGGTTGGTGCCCGGGTTCTGCCCGACGATGAAGATCAGGTCGGCCTGGTGGACGTCCTCCAGCAGCACCGAGCCCTTGCCGATCCCGATCGTCTCGTTCAGCGCCGAGCCCGAGGACTCGTGGCACATGTTGCTGCAGTCGGGCAGGTTGTTGGTGCCGAACGTGCGCGCGAACAGCTGGTAGGCGAACGCGGCCTCGTTGCTGGTACGGCCGGAGGTGTAGAAGAGCGCCTCGTCGGGGGAGCCGAGGCCGCGCAGCTCCTCGGCCAGCAGCCCGAACGCCTCGTCCCACGAGACCGGCTCGTAGTGCTCTGAGCCGCGCCGCTTGATCATCGGCTCGGTGAGGCGGCCCTGCTTCCCGAGCCAGTGGTCGGTACGCTCGGCCAGCTCGTCGACCGTGTGCCGGGCGAAGAACTCCCGGGTGACCCGGTCGGTGGTCGCCTCCTCGGCGACCGCCTTGGCGCCGTTCTCGCAGAACTCGGCGATGTGCCGCTTGTCGTCGGCCTCAGGCCAGGCGCAGCCGGGGCAGTCGAACCCCTTCTTCTGGTTGACCCTCAGCAGGGTCAGCGCGGTCCGCCGCACGCCCATCTGGTCGTACGACTGGCGCAGCGCGTGCGTGATCCCGGGAATCCCCGCCGCGCTGTCCTTGGGTGCCGAGACCTTCAGGTGGTCGTCTTCGCTGCTCACCGCGCGCCCGTCTACCGTGCGCCCATCGTCCGTACTCACCCTTCCACTGTCGCACGTCAGTCGCGGGACCTGCGCTCCGCCCACACGGCGACCTGGGCCCGGGAAGCGAATCCGAGCTTGGCGAGGATGTGCTCGACATGGGAGTCGGCGGTGCGCTTGGCGATCACCAGCCGGTCGGCGATCTCCCGGTTGGTGAGGCCCTCGGCGACCAGCCCGGCCACCTCCAGCTCGCGCCTGGTGAGCGGCCCGACGTCGGGCGCCGGAGCCTCTGGGGCCGCCTCCTGGGCCAGCTCGGGGCCGTCCATGCCGCGCGCCAGCGCCAGCGTCTCGTCCGTGGTGAGCCGGGCGCCGCGGGCCTTGGCGGCCGCGAAGGTGTCGGCGGGCAGGGCCTGCTCGGCGACGGTCTCGGCCGCCACCCGGATCGCGAGGTAGGACGGCCCGAGCTGCGTGGGCGCGCCGATCGCGTGCCACATGACCTCGGCGTTGCCCGACAGCATCGCGGCCCGCTCGAAGTCGCCGTCGCTCACCGCGCACGCGGCGAGCAGGTCGACGCAGAGCGCGATGCCGTAGAGGTCGCCGAACTCCTCCTTGATGCCCAGCGACTCGATCGCGTCCGGCACCGCCTGGTCGGCCTCGCCCAGCAGCCAGTGCGCCGCGGCCCGCACGAAGATCGCGAACGAGACGTTCCACAGGTCGCCCTGCTCCCGCGAGATCTCCAGGGCCCGTTCGCACAGCGGCATGGCCAGCTGGGGCTCGCCCTTGAAGCAGTGCACGGCGCCGAGCAGGTGGTAGTTGGCGATCGTGATCGGGTGCAGGTAGCCGACCTCGTCGAACACCGAACGGGCCTGCTCCATCAGCTTCTGGGCCTCGTCGAGGTTCTCCTCCTGGAGCCGCATCCACCCGGTGCACATGGCGAGGAGCCCGGGGAGCAGCGGGTCGTCGAGCGTCTCCACCAGCGCGGAGCCCTCGTCCAGGAGCGGGCGCGCGGGATCCAGGTCGCCCTGGAGCACGGCGAACATGCAGGCGGCGCCCAGGTTCCAGAGGCGGTCGGCGCTCGGCCGGCCGTTGGCCGCCAGAGACTTGGCGTACCAGTGCCGCGCCTCCCCGAACAGGCCGAGGACCAGCCAGTACTGGAAGAGGGACACGAGCAGTGCCATGCCCTCGGGCGCGGTGGCGGGGGAGGACAGCAGCTCTTCGAGCGCGACCCGGAGGTTGTCATGCTCGTCGTTCAGGGCGCGCAGCAGCGGGATCTGCCGGTCGCCGGCGGCCGTGCGCATGGTCTGCTCGGCCAGCTCGCGATAGTGGACGGCGTGACGGCGGCGCAGCTCGCAGGCCCGCTCGTCGAGGGTGTCCAGGCGTTCGGCGCCGAAGTCGCGGATCGTGTCGAGCATCCGGTAGCGGCCGCGCCCCGGGTCGCACAGCACGATCGACTTCTCCACCAGCCTGCCGAGCACGTCCAGCAGGTCGTAGGCGGGCAGTTCGTCGTCGGCGCACACCCGTTCGGCGGCGGTCAGGTCGAACGTGCCGGGGAAGACCGACAGCCGCGCCCACAGCAGCCGCTCACCCTCGTCGCACAGGTCGTGGCTCCACTCGACGGTGGCGCGCAGTGTCCGATGCCGGTCACGGCCCGAGCGCGCGGTGCCGAGCAGCCGGAAGCGGTCGCCGAGCCGTTCGTCGATCTGCTCGACCGACATCACCCGCAGCCGCACCGCCGCCAGCTCGATCGCCAGCGGCAGCCCGTCCAGCCGCCGGCACAGCCTGGCCACCGCCGCGCGGTTGGCGTCGCTCAGCTCGAAGCCCGGCGCCATCGCGACCGCGCGGTCGGTGAACAGTGCGACCGAGTCGCAGTCCTCGCCCTCGGTCTCCAGCGGCGCCACCCGGAACACGTGCTCGCCCATGACGTCCAGGGACTCGCGCGAGGTCGCCAGGATGCGCAGCCGCGGCGCCGCGCGCAGCAGCACCTCGGCCAGCAGCGCGCACGCGTCCACCAGATGCTCGCAGGTGTCCAGCACCAGCAGCAGCTCGCAGTCGGCCATCCGGTCGGCGAGCACGTCCACCGGATCGCCCGCCTCCTGGTCGGGGATCCGCAGCGCCTCGGCCACCGTCCTGGCGAGCAGCTCGGGCCTGCGCAGCGCCGAGAGCTCCACGAAACAGGCGCCGTCGGCGTAGCGGTCGCGCAGGGCCGAGGCCGCGCGCAGCGCGAGCCTGCTCTTGCCCACGCCACCGAGTCCGCACAGCGTCACCAGCCGCGAGCGGCCGAACGCCGCCTCGATGTCGGCCAGCTCGCGCTGGCGCCCGATGAACCTGGTCATCTCGGCCGGGAGCGTCGTCCCGGCCCGTCGTTCCACTGCAGGAATCGTCACCGCTGCCTCGGCCGTCGCGTCGGGGGTCGAGAGCATCGTACGTCGCCAGCCGCATTCGGTCGATTACCCCGGGTCTACTTCGCACAGAGCATGCCGTGCATCATTTCGACCCACGTCGCCACGAACGTCTCGTCGTCCACGCCCGCCGCGGTCACCCGCAGGACGCTCGGCAGGATGCGGAACGACATCAGCGCGCCGAGGCCGACCGAGGCCACCGCCTCGGCGCGTTCCTCCGACACCCCGGCGCTCTCGCGCAGCCACCCGGTGAACTCGCCGTAGGTCGTGTTGACCAGCTGCTCGACCGCCGCCTCGACGATCTCGGGGCGGCTGCGCGCCTCGGAGACCATGATCCGCAGCAGCTCCTCCTCGCCCTCCAGTTCGGCCAGGATGTAGCGGGCCGTCATGGTCAGCTCGGCGTGCAGGTCGCCCAGGCCGCCGAGCAGCCGGCGGATGTCGCGCAGCGCGTCCAGCCTGGACAGATGCCGCTCGATGCCCGCGCGGAGGACGGCCTCCTTCGTGCGGAAGTGGTGGTACATGCCGCCCGCGCCGGGGGTGAGGCCGGCGGCCTTCTCGATCTGGGCGACGCTCGTTCCGCGGTAGCCGTTCTCGCCGAACAGCCGCATGGCAGCGTCGATGATCCGCTCGCGGGTCGGAGTGGGCGGGGTTGACGTCGTCATGCTCCTAAGTAAACACTTAGGCCAAGCCAGTGTCTACTGACGGGGACTCGCTGATGACTGAACAGCAGAGGCCGCACGTCGTTCCGGGCGGGCGGATCAAGCGGGCCGCTCCCCTGCTCGGGGTGGCGAGCCGGACGGCGGGAGAGGCGGTCGTCGCGTCGATGCGGCGGCGCAGGACCGGGGAGCGCGCGGGCAAGGACCAGGACTTCCACCAGCGGGCCGCCGCGCGGTACGCACAGCAGCTCGGACGCTCCAAGGGCGTGCTGATGAAGGCGGGTCAGCTGCTGTCCTTCGTCTCGTTCGCGCCGGCGACGGACGACCAGAACCAGCGCATCTACCAGGCCGCGCTGGCGCGGCTGCAGGACGACGCCCCGCCGATGCCGTACGAGGTCGCGCGCGGGATGGTCATGGCGGAGCTGGGGGCGCCGCCCGAGGAGCTGTTCGCCGAGTTCGGCCGCGAGCCGCTCGCCGCCGCCTCCATCGGCCAGGTGCACGCGGCGACGACCCACGACGGGCGGCGGGTCGCGGTCAAGGTCCAGTACCCCGGCGTCGAGCAGGCGATCCGCGCCGACCTGCAGAACGCCGAGCTGCTCGCCACGTTCTTCAAGCTGATCCGGCCGATGGCGCCCGAGATGACCCGGATGGACGTGCGCGCGCTCGCCCGCGAGGTCAGCGACCGGATCGGCGAGGAGATCGACTACCGCGCCGAGGCCAAGAACCAGTCCGAGTTCGCGGGGGCCTACCGGGGGCATCCGCTGATCCGCGTCCCGGAGGTCGTTCCGGAGCTGAGCACCGGCCGGGTGTTCACCACCGAGCTGTCGGACGGCATGCGCTGGTCGAAGGCGCTGGAGGCCGGCCAGGACCTGCGCGACCGATGGGGCGAGGTGATCTACCGCTTCTCGATCGGCAGCCTGCGCAGGCTCGGGCTCTTCAACGCCGACCCGCACCCGGGGAACTACCTCTTCCACCCCGACGGGTCGGTGACGTTCCTGGACTTCGGCTGCACCAAGCACTTCAGCGTCGAGCAGCGAACGCACATCTCCAGGTTCGTCACAGCGGCGGTGGACGGGGACGCGGAGGAGGTCTTCGCGGGCATGCGGGACGCCGGCTTCGTCGAAGAGGGCGCCGGTGACCTGCCCACCCCCACCGAGCTCCTGGCCTGGTTCCAGATCGGCCTGCGCCCGCTCGTCTCCGCGCAGCCCTTCACCTACACGCGCGAGTTCGCGGCCGAGGCCGTACGGCTGGGCTTCTCGCCGACGGGCCCGCACGGCGAGACCATCCGGCGGCTCACCATGAACCCCGACTACCTGTTCCTCACCCGCATCGACCTGGGCATGACCGCGGTCCTGGGCGAGCTGGGCTCCACCGGCCCCTGGCGGGCGATCGCCGACGAATGGGACCGCGGCGGCCCGCCCGCCACACCGTTCGGCGAACTCGACCAAGCCTTCTGGGAGGACCGGCATTTCTGGGAGGACCGGCATGCCCATCACTGAGGAGATCGTCGAGGTCACCGGCTACGAGGAGGCGGCGCAGGTCCTGCGCGGCGAGGGCTGGAGCAGCGCCGGCGGCGAGGCCTCGGCGTTCCTGCCGCCGAACGTGCTGCTGTTCATGGATCCGCCCGACCACACCCGGCTGCGGCGGCTGATCTCGCCCGCGTTCACCCCGCGGTCGATCGAACGGCTCCGGCCGCGCGTCGAGGCGGTGGCGGGCGCGGTGCTGGACGGCCTCTTCGAGGAGAGCGGCGAGGCGGATCTGCTCGCCGACCTCGGCTATGTGATGCCGCTCGCCGTGATCGCCGAGCTGCTGGACGTCGGGATCGAGGGCGCGGAGATCTTCGGCGAGGAGACCCCGGCGCTGGTGCGGATGCTGGAGGTCGATCCGAGCCCGGAGGACATCGAGCAGAGCATGGCCGCCGCCAACGAGCTGATGATGTTCCTGGTGCCGATCCTGACCGAGCGGCGGGAGCACCCGGGCGACGACTTCATCAGCTTCCTGCTGCGCGCGGAGGAGCTCACCATCGACGAGGTGCTGTCGACCTGCATGCTCCTGCTCGCGGCCGGCCATGAGACGACGGCCAACATCATCGGCAACGGCGCCCTGGCGCTGCTGCGCGATCCCGCCCAGATCCCGCACCTGCACGCCGACCCGGCGCGGGCCGTCGAGGAGCTGCTGCGGATGGAGTCGCCCGTGCGGTTCGCCGGCCGGGTCGCGACGATGGACCACGACCTCGGCGGCCAGAAGATCGCGGCCGGCACCCCCGTGCTCGTCCGGATCGACGCCGCCAACCGCGACCCGCGGCGCTTCCCCGATCCCGAGCGGCTCGATCTGTCCCGCGAACCCGTTCCCAACCTGGCGTTCGGCGCCGGTCACCACTACTGCCTGGGCGCCGCGCTCGCGCGTCTGGAGGCGAACGTCACGCTCCCGCGTCTCTTCCAGCGCTTCCCGGAGTTGTCGCTGGTGAACGACGAGCCGCGGTGGCGCGAGTCCACCACGTTCCACGGTTTGACAGAGCTCCCGGTGCGAGCCGCGCGGGGGATCATGGTTAGCTAGGCGCATGGCGGACGCGGGCAAAACGACGGCCGGTATCGACACCCCACCGGAACTCCTGGCCGCACCCGGCTACGTGGCCAGACGGCTCTACCAGTCGTACGTGGCGCTCTGGGCGCGCGCGGTCGACCCGGTCCTCACCGGCCCGCAGTTCGCCGTGCTGACCGCGGTCCGCGCCTACCCCGGCGTGGACCAGGGATCGCTGGCGGCCTCGGTGGCGCTCGACCGTTCGACCATGGCCGACGTCGTGCGCCGCATGGAGGACAACGGCCTGATCTCGCGGGAGACCGCGATGCACGACGGCCGCCGCAAGCTCCTCTACCTGACCGACGAGGGGCGGCGCCGGCTCGACGAGGTCGAGCGCCGCACCCGCAGCCTGGACCAGGATCTGATGCGCGGATTCTCGGCCGCCGACCGGGAGCGCTGGCTGCGCGAGATGACCGCTCTCGCAGGTCATTGGGAGGGTTTGCTGGGCGACGCCTAGCCGCCCCGGGAGCCCCATTCGTTACGACGAGTTAACCGCAGGGTCTTGCTTTTCCCAGATCGTCCGTGTTCGGATTAGTTTCGTCCGAACACGGACGATCTCATTCGGAGGAGCTGAGCCTTGTCCTACACCGTCACGATCGTGGGCGGCGGCCTCGGTGGCCTGACCGCGGCCCTGGCGCTGCGGCAGCGGGGTCTGCGCGCCACCGTCCTGGAGCAGGCGGCCCAGCTCGGCGAGGTCGGCGCGGGGATCCAGACCGCGCCGAACGCCAGCCGGGTGCTGCTCGGCCTCGGCCTGCGCCGCGAGCTGGAGGCCATCCGCACCGAGCCGCTCGACCAGGTGCGGCGGCGGTGGCAGGACGGCAGCGTCATCGGCCTCACCCCGCTCGGCGAGTTCTGCAAGCGCGAGTACAACGCCCCGTACTGGCACTACCACCGGGCCGACCTGCACAAGGTCCTGCTCGACGCGTGCCTGGACCCCGAGGGGGCCGGTCCGGTCGTGCAGGTGCACACCGGCGCCAAGGTCGTCGAGATCGACCAGTCCGACCCGGCCCGCCCGGTCGCCGTCACGGCGGCGGGCGAACGGCACGAGTCCGACGTCCTGATCGGCGCGGACGGCATCCGTTCCGGGGTACGGGACGCCCTCGGCATGCCGGACACGCTGCTGTTCTCCGGCGAGATGGCCTACCGCGTGCTGATCCCCGGCGACAAGATCGCCGCCGACCCGGCGACCCGCTGGCTGGTGGACCGGTTCCAGAGCACCATCTGGTACGGCCCCGACCGGCACCTGGTGCACTACATGATCCGCGGCGGCGAGTACCTCAACGTCGTCGCGATCGTTCCGTCCAGCCCGGAGTGCGAGCGCGACTGGACCGCGCCCGCCACCGTGGACGAGCTCGTCGACGCCTATCCCGGCTGGGACGACCGGGTGGCCTCGATGCTGGAGAAGGCCGAGGGCGAGATCTCCGCCTGGGCGATGTACCACCGCCGCCGCGATCCGGTGTGGGTGGACGGCCGCGCGGCCCTGCTCGGCGACGCCTGCCACGCCATGCTGCCCTACCAGGCACAGGGCGCCTCGCAGGCCATGGAGGACGCCGCCGTGCTCGCCGAGGAACTCGGCGCCGTCACGGCCGCGGACGTTCCCGCCGCGCTCGCGCGCTACGTCGCGCGCCGCGCCAAGCACGCCGGCATGGTCCAGGACGCGGCCTGGAACAACATGTCCTTCTACCACCTGCCCGACGGCCCCGAGCAGCGCGAGCGCGACGAGAAGCTCAAGCGGTTCGGCGGCGAGTCCGACGTCTCCTACGAGTGGCTCTGGCGGGGAACGCCGCTGAACGACCCCGACCAGGAGACCTTCTCCTACCAGTTCCACGGCTGATCGCGGCCGATCCAGTTCGACCGGGGGCCGACCAGGCGGGAGAGCCTGCATGAAAACCGGAAACCAAGTCGTCGCGGACCTGCCCTGGAAGTGGGGCGTCCAAGGAAAGATCTTCATCATCGGTGGCCTCGGCTACATGTTCGACGCGTGGGATGTCGCCCTCAACGGGTTCCTCACGCCGCTGCTGGCCAAGGAGTTCTCGCTCTCGGTGGGCGAGAAGGGCCTGGTCGCGACCGCCAACCTGATCGGCATGGCGGTCGGCGCCGTCGTCTGGGGCACGATCGCCGACCGGCTCGGACGCCGCAGGGCCTTCAGCCTGACGCTGCTGGTGTTCGCGCTGTTCTCGGTCCTCGGCGCGCTGTCGCCGAACTACGAGGTGTTCCTGGCGTTCCGCTTCCTGGCGGGCTTCGGCCTCGGCGGCTGCATCCCCGTCGACTACGCGCTGGTGGGGGAGTTCTCGCCGAGCCGGCTGCGCGGCAAGATCCTGTCGGCGATGGACGTGTGGTGGCCGGTCGGCGCCACGCTCTGCGGCGTGGTCGCGACCCTGCTGGAACCGGCCGACGGCAACTGGCGCTGGATGCTCACCGTCATGATCCTGCCCGCGCTGCTGCTGTTCTGGGTCCGGCGCGGCATCCCCGAGTCGCCGATCTACCTCGCCAAGACCGGCCGTGAGGAGGAGGCGCGCGCGGTCATCGACGACCTGGTCGCCCGTACGGGAGCACCGGCCGAGCCGTACACGATCGCACCGCCGCCGAAGGCGACGGCCGGACGGGCTCGCGGCCTGCGCGCCGCCTACGAGCAGCTGCGCCTGGTGTGGAGCTTCAACCCGCGCATCACCTCGGTCGCCTGGCTGCTGTTCGTCGCCGTGATGACGGTCTACTACGTGGCGCTCACCTGGATGCCCACGATCCTCAAGGACGAGGGCTACAGCGACGTCGCCGCGTTCGCCAAGACGACCCTGATGACCGCGGTCGGCATCGTCGGCGTGCTGCTGTCGGCCTGGCTCGTCGAGGTCGTCGGCCGCAAGTGGGTCATCGGGATCTCGGCACCGATCTCGGCCGCCGCGCTCATCGCCTTCGCCGCCTCGCTGCACGTCCAGACCGCCGCGCTGGTGTGGCTCGGGATCTTCGGCTTCCTGATCCAGCTCGCCGTCCCGGTGCTGTACGCGTACGTGTCCGAGCTCTACCCGACCAAGATCCGGGCCAGCGGCTTCGGCTGGGCGTCGTCGGTCAGCCGCGCGGTCACCGGGTTCATCCCCTACATCTTCGGCAGCCTGCTGAAGCCCGCGCTGGGCCTCACCTGGACGTTCACCCTGCTCACGGGCGTCACGATCGCCGTGGTGCTGTGGATGGCCGTGGGCGCTCCCGAGACCAAGGGCCGCGAGCTGGACGAGGCGGAGGCCGACGTCGAGTCGGGCGCCGACGAACCGCTACCCGTGGGGGCCACCTGATGAAGTCCGCGGCATTCACCTATCACCGCGCCCGCGACGTGGCGGGCGCGGTGCGGCTGGCGTCGGAACTGGAGGACGCCAAGTTCATCGCGGGCGGTCAGAGCCTGGTCGCCATGATGAACTTCCGGCTCGCCCGGCCCGCGCACCTGGTCGACCTGGGGCCGCTCCGCCCGGAACTCTCGTTCATCCGCCGCGAGGGCGAGGGCCTGCGCATCGGCGCGCTCACCACGCACCACGAAGTCGAGTCGGCGTCGGTCGGGGGCTTTCAGTTCCTGACGAACGCGATGCCCTGGATCGGGCACCTGCCGATCCGTACCCGCGGCACGATCGGCGGCAGCCTCGCGCACGGCGACGCGACCGCCGAGTGGTGCATGCTCGCCCTGCTCCTGGACGCCGAGATCGTCGCCGAGGGACCGGGCGGGCGCCGGACGATCCCGGCGGCGGAGCTGTTCCTCGGCTTCTTCACCACCGCGCTCGAACCCGACGAGATGATCGTCGAGATCTTCTTCCCGCACCCGGCGCCGCGCGCCGCGCTGACCGAGTTCGCCGAACGGCGCGGCGACTTCGCCATCGTCGCGGCGGCCGTCGACCTCGACGCCGGGGCGCTGGTGCTCGGCGGTGTCGCGCCCGCCCCCGTACGGCTCCCGCTGACCGGCGGCACGTTCGCCGAGCACGCGGAGGCCGCGGTCGCCGCCGTCCCGCCCGAGGACCGGCATCGCCAGGCGCTCACCCGAACCCTGGTTCTGCGAGCCTGTGAGGAGGCTGCTGCCCAGTGAAGCCGTTGGTAGGAAGCTCGGTCGCGCGGCGGGAGGACACCCGGCTCCTCACCGGACGCGGCCGGTTCGTGGACGACATCCACCTGCCGAGGATGCTGCACGCACAGTTCGTGCGGAGCACGGTCGCGCACGGCGAGGTGGAGTCGGTCGACCTGTCCGCCACGCGCGAGGTGCCGGGCGTCGTCGCGGCGTTCACGGCCGCCGAACTGGAGGCCGGCGACATCGAGGCGGTGCTGGACCGGCCGCTGTCGCAGTTCGTGCCGACCGCCATGCCGGTGCTCGCGCGGGACCGCGTGCGGTACGTGGGGGAGCCGATCGCGATCGTCCTCGCCGAGGATCCCTACGCGGTCGAGGACGGCGTGGAGGCCGCCAAGGTCGGCTATCGCGCGCTGCGGCCCGTGCTGTCGGACCGGCAGGCGCTGGCGGAAGGCGCGCCGCTCGTTCATGACGCGGCGGTGGCGAACACCCTCGTCGACGTCTCGATGTTCGCCACCGAGGGCATCGACGAGGTGATCGACGCGGCGCCCTGCGTGGTGAACGTGCGGATGAAGACCGGCCGCCAGAACGCGCTGCCGCTGGAGACCAGGGGAGCGGTCGCGCAGTGGGACGCGCGCGAGGAACAGCTGCTCGTCCAGACGTGCACGCAGACCCCGCACCAGGTCCGCACCGTCATGGCCGCCTGCCTCGGCCTCCGGGAGGCGGCCGTACGGGTCGTCGTGCCCGACATGGGCGGCGGCTTCGGCCAGAAGTGCGTGGTCGGCCGCGAGGAGATCGCCGCCGGGGCCGCCGCGCTGCGGCTGCGCCGCCCGGTCAAGTGGATCGAGGACCGCCGCGACGCCCTCACCGCCTCGTTCCTGGCCCGCGAGCAGCGCTACGACGTGCGCGCGGCGTTCGACGGCGACGGCCGCATCCTGGCGCTGGACGCCGACGTCGTCTGCGACATGGGCGCCTACTCCTGCTACCCGTTCACGGCCGGGATCGAGCCGCTGATGGCCTCCGCCGAGATGCCCGGCGTCTACCGCGTCCCCTCGTACCGCGTGCGGGGCCGGGCCGTCACCACCAACAAGGCGCCGACCGCGCCCTACCGTGGCGTCAGCCGGCCGCAGATCGTCATGGTGATGGAACGGCTCTTCGAACGCGCCGCCCGTGAGCTGGACGTCGACCCGGTCGAGATCCGCCGCCGCAACCTGATCACCGAGTTCCCCTACACCGGGATCAACGACGTCACCTACGACCCCGGCTCCTATCTGGAGTCGCTCGACCTGTGCGAGAAGGTGCTGAAGGACGAGGGCTGGTACGAGCGGCGTTCGCGCGAGTGTGCGCAGGGGCGTTTCATCGGGATCGGCTACTCGTGCTTCAGCGAACGCACCGGCTACGGCTCCGCCGCGTTCGCCAAGCGCAAGATGGCCGTCGTCCCCGGCTTCGACATGGCCGAGTGCCGCATGGACCTCAGCGGCTGCGTCACCGTGACCACCGGCACGATGAGCCACGGCCAGAGCCACGAGACCACCCTCGCCCAGATCGTCGCCGACCGGCTCGGCCTCGACCTCGCCCAGGTCAAGATCCACCAGGGCGACACCGACCGCGTCACCTACGGCTTCGGAACGTTCGCCAGCCGCTCGGCCACCATCGGCGGCAGCGCCGTCGCCCGCGCCGCGACCGCACTGGCGGACCGCCTCCTGGACCTGGCCGCGCACCTGCTGGAGACCAACCGCGACAACGTCGAGCTCGGCCGGGGCCGGATCCGCCTGCGCGACGACCACTCGCGGGCCCTGACGTTCGAGGAGCTGGCCGACGTCGCCTACCTGAAGGCGCACCTGCTGCCCAAGGAGGCCGAGCCCGGCCTCACCGCGGCCGCCACCTTCGACGTGCAGGGCGATGGAACGTTCTCCAACGCCGCGCACGGCGTCGTGGTCGAGCTCGACCCCGGCACCGGCGGCGTGAAGATCCTCCGCTACGTCTGCGTCGAGGACTGCGGCGTCGCGATCAACCCCAAGGTCGTCGAGGGCCAGGCGCGCGGCGGCATCGCGCAGGGCATCGCGGGGGCGCTGTTCGAGGAGGTCACCTACGACGAGCAGGGCGAGCCGTCCTGCGCCAGCTTCATCGACTACAAGGTGCCGACCGCCAACGAGATCCCCGACATCTCCGTCCACCACCTCGAGACGCCCTGCGCGTTCACCGAGAGCGGTGCCAAGGGGGCGGGCGAGGGCGGCACGATCGGCGCCCCGGCCGCCGTGCTGAACGCCGTGAACGACGCCCTCCGGCCCACCGGGATCGAACTGGACGACACCCCGATCCGCCCGGAGATCCTGCACCGGGCCCTGGAGTCGATGGAGACGTTGGAGAACGCATGACCGAGAAGCTCCTGATCAACCTGACCGTGAACGGCGAGGACCACGACCTGGTCATCGAGTCCCGCCACACCCTCGTCGACGTCCTGCGGCACCAGATCGGCCTGACCGGCACGCACGTCGGCTGCGAGCACGGCATCTGCGGCGCCTGCACGGTCCTGCTCGACGGCGCCCCCGTACGCGCCTGCCTGGTCTTCGCCGCGCAGGCCGAGGGGCGCGACATCCGCACCGTCGAGTCGCTGGCGGGCGATGGCGAGATGAACGACCTGCAGCGCGCGTTCTCGGGCCACCACGGCCTGCAGTGCGGCTTCTGCACGCCCGGCTTCCTGATGCTCGCCGAGGGCTTCCTCGCCGAACACCCGAACCCCTCCCGAGAAGAGATCCGCGAGGTCGTCTCGTCCAACCTGTGCCGCTGCACCGGCTACCAGACGATCGTCGACGCGATCGAAGACTGCGCCGGCCAACGCGCCTGCGCCGCCGAACGAGAAGGGAGGACCGCGTGATCCTCGACAACGAGATCACCCTGAACGCCGCGCCCGACGAGGTGTTCACGCTCATCAACGACGTCGAACGCGTCGTCACGTGCCTGCCTGGCGCCGCCCTCACCGGCCGCGACGGCGAAGCCTACACCGGCGGCGTCAAGGTGAAGGTCGGCCCGATCAGCGCCGCCTACACCGGCACGGTCCGCTTTCTGGAGGTGGATTCCGAACGCCGCCACCTGCGCCTGGCCGGCCGCGGCGCCGACGCGCACGGCAACGGAGACGCCGAGGCCGAGGTGACCCTCACGGTCGAGGCGGCGCCGGAGGGCTCGGTCCTGCGCCTGAAGACGGACCTGCTCATCCGGGGGAAGCTGGTCCAGTTCGGCAAGGGCGCGATCGTCGCCGTCTCCGACCGTCTCCTGCGGCAGTTCGCCAAGAACCTCGGCGCATTGATCGAGTCGGACCGTTCCGGCGCTCCTGCTCCGGCCGCCTCTGGTTCCGCGGCTCAGCAGGTCGCCCCGGCGCAGTCCGCCGAGCTGGACGGGCTGTCGATGCTGCTGCCGCCGAACGCCGCCAAGTACGCCCCGGTCGCCGCCGCGTTCGCCGCCGGCCTGTTCCAGGGGTGGCTGCTGGGCAAGCTGCGCGCCCAGAGCCGCCAGATGAAGGAGCTCCGCCGTGATCGATGACGTCTACGAACGCGCCGGCTTCGGCGGAACGATCCGTCGCGGCGAACGCCCCGCGATCGTCGTGGTGGACCTCACCAACGGCTTCACCGATCCCGCCTACCCATCGGGCGCCGATCTCTCGGACGTCGTCGCGTCCACCGCCGAGCTCATCGAGAGCGCCCGGGCTGCGTCGGTCCCGGTCATCTTCACCACGATCGCCTACACCCCGGCCGAGCTGACGACGGTCACCTGGCTGGACAAGGCCACCGGCATGCGGGCGATGCGCGAGGGCACGCCCGCCGTGGAGATCGACCCGCGCCTGCCGCGCGGCCCCGAGGACGTCCTCATCACCAAGAAGGGCGCCTCGGCGTTCTTCGGAACGACCCTGGCCGCCAGCCTCTCGGCGATGCGCCGCGACATGGTCATCATCTGCGGCGCCACCACCAGCGGCTGCGTCCGCGCGACCGCCGTGGACGCCGTCCAGTCCGGCTTCCCGGTCCTGGTGCCCCGCGAGTGCGTGGGCGACCGCGCCGCCGAGCCGCACGAGGCCAACCTCTTCGACATCCAGGCCAAGTACGGCGACGTCATCGATCTCAAAGAGGCCATCCAATGCCTGACCGCGTCCTGACCCAGCCCGCGCTGGCCGACCTGGCCGCCGTCCCCGCCACGAGCCGCTGGGTCGCCTCGGGCGATGTACGCCTGCACGTGCTCGACTACGGGGGCGAGGGCGTTCCCCTCCTGATCCTGCCGGGCATCACCAGCCCCGCGATCGCCATGGACTTCGTGGCCCGCGAGCTGACGGACCTGGCCCGCCCGATCATCCTCGACGTCCGTGGGCGGGGCCTGTCCGACGACGGCGCCTCGTACAGCCTCGACGCCTACGCGGCCGACACCGAGGCCGTCATCGCCGGCCTGGACCTGAAGGACCCGATCCTCCTGGGCCACTCGATGGGCGCTCGCATCGCCGCAGTCACCGCCGCAGTCACTCCCGCCGCCCGAAGCTCGCTCCGCACGATCCTGGTGGACCCGCCCATGAGCGGCCCGGGGCGCGGCCCGTACCCCACCACCCTCGCCGCCTTCCAGGGCCAGCTGGCGCAGGCGCAACTCGGAACCACCGCCGACGAGGTCGCGCAGTCCTGGCCGCGCTGGCCCCGCCGCGAACAGGAGCTCCGCGCCCGGTGGCTGACCAGCTGCGGCGCCGAGGCCATCGCGGCCACGCATCGCGGCTTCGAGACCGAGGACTTCTTCGGCACGTGGCCGAAGGTTCCGGCTCCCACGACCCTCATCTACGGCGCCGACAGCCCCGTGGTGACCTCGGAAGGTGCCGCCGAGGCCGCCGCCGCCAACCCGGCCGCCCGCCTGGTCGAGGTCCCCGACGCAGGTCACATGGTCTTCTGGGACAACCCGAAGGCCGCTCTGGACGCCGTCCGCGCAGAACTGACCGCCCTGAAATAGGCCGGACGTCCCGGCCGCCGCCGGGCCCGCCTCCATGAGCGCTCCAGCGATCCTGGATTCACGCCCACGAGCATCTCCTCAAGTAAGGCTTACCTACTTTCTTGAGAGGAGCTCGCGGAACATGAATCGGTTCGCGTTCCGGGCGCCGAGACGTCGGCTCCGGCCGGTGATAGCGCTGTTCTCGCTGGTCGTGCTGGCGGTGGTCGCCGCGTTCGCGTCGTCGGCCGCCGGTGCCTCGGCCGGCGCCGCCGCAGGTGCCGCCGTGCCGGGGAACGGCGCCTCCGTTCCGCGGGAGCAGGGCGTTCCGCCGGGGGCCCGGCCGGGTGACTGGGCGGAATGGCAGCACACCTCGCAGGGCGGGCGGTACCAGCCGTTCGAGAACAAGATCACGCCGGCCACCGTCAAGAACCTCAAGCTGAAGTGGTCGTTCGTCTTCCCGAACTACACCGGGATGGTGTGGAGCCAGCCGTCGGTGGTCGGCGACACCATGTACGTGGGCGGCCCCGACTCCAAGCTCTACGCGCTGAACGCGCGCACCGGCGCCACCAAGTGGACCTTCGACCTGCGGCCCGTCGCCGGGCCGGTCGAGCCCACCGGCGACCAGTTCAAGCAGAACCCCGTCAAGAACAGCCCCGCCGTCGTCGGCGACACCGTCTACTTCGGCGACAACCGCGCCAACGTCTACGCCGTGAACCGCTACACGGGGCGGATGCGCTGGACGACCAAGATCGACACCCACCCCAACGCGATCCTGTCCGGGTCGCCGACCTATTTCGACGGCCGGATCTTCATCGGGGTGTCCAGCACCGAGTACGCCATCGCGGCCGACGACCGTTACCCCTGCTGCACGTTCAGCGGCAAGATGGTCGCGCTCAACACCCACACCGGGAAGATCGACTGGACCTACCGCACGATGCCGCCGTCCCGCCAGGACGGCACCTGGCCGGGCACCACCACGCCCCGCTACGTGTCCGCGGGCGGCTCGGTGTGGTCGACGCCGGTCATCGACGCCCGCACCCGCACCATCTATTTCGGCGCGGGCAACAACTACAGCGGCAACGAGGGGCACTCGGACTCGGCCATCGCGCTGAGCCTCGACTCCGGCAAGGAGCGCTGGACCTATCAGCTGACCCACCCGGACGCCTGGACGGTGCGGTGCGTGACCGGCCAGCCCCCGGGCGGCTCCTGCCCGGGCCTGGGCGACGACGTCGCCGACGAGCTCGACTACGACGTCGGCAGCCCGCTGATGTTCCAGATCCACGGCCGTCCCGTCGTCGGGTTCACCCAGAAGTCCGGTGTCTACCACGTGTTCGACGCCCGCACCGGAAAGATCGTCTGGCAGACGCAGCTGTCGGTCGGCGCGCCGAACCAGCCGTGGCGCGGCATCGAGTGGGGCGCCAGCTACGACGGCCACCAGCTCTACATCGCCACCTGGCGCGCCTACCCCGGCACGCTGCACGCACTCGACCCCGACACCGGCGCCATCAACTGGAAGACCCCGCTGCCCGCCGACGCCTGCAAGACCGGCGGCGCCGCCCACCCCATCCAGATCACCCCGCCCAACGACCCTCCGGTCTGCAGCGCGGGCAACGTCGCCGCCGTCTCCTCCAGCCCGGGCCTGGTCTACGAGGGCGCCGAGGACGGCAAGATGCGGATCTACTCCGCCAAGACCGGCGAGAACCTGTGGACCTACGACTCGGCCCACATGTTCACCGGCGTCAACGGCCTCAGCGGCCCCGGCGGCTCCATCTCCGGCAACGGCGGCGCCGTGATCTCCCACGGCATGGTCTACGTCGAATCCGGCTACCAGCTCAGCCACGGGCTCCCCGGCCACGTCCTGCTCGCCTTCGGGCTCTAAGGGCGAACGGCTGAATCCCACCCGGACCGTTCAGCCCCCGTATCGGTCCGGTGGAACGGGCCCTGTCACGCGGCTTCCTCATGGCCGCGCGACAGGGCCCTTCTCCATGCCCGGCGGTCTGAGCGCTCCGCGGTGACTTGCGGCGTGACGTGGTTGGCGAATATCGTCCCGATATATCGAGCTGATATATCGGGACGATATAGCCCAAGTCAGGTGGGAGCCGCGATGAGTCGGGTCGACTACGACAGCGAGCAGTACCGGGACTACGCGCGCGGCCGCGCGCTGACCGAGGAGCAACTGCGGACGTGGCTCGGCGCGTTCGCGGCGGTGCTGCCCGAGCGGCGGCCGCTGGTGGGGCTGGACGTCGGGTCGGGGACGGGCAGGTTCTCGCCCGCGTTGGCACGAACGTTCGGTCCTGTCATCGGCGTCGAGCCGTCGGTGCGCATGCGCGAGGTGGCGCAGGAGCAGGCCGTTCACGACGATGTGCGGTATCTGGCGGGTGCTGCCGAGGACATGCCGGTGCCGGCGGCCGGCGCCGACTACGTCCTGATGTTCCTGTCCTGGCACCACGTTCAGGACAAGCCGCAGGCGGTCCGGGAACTGGCCAGGGTGCTCAAGCCCGGCGGCCGTTTGGTGCTGCGCGCGAACTTCAGCGACCACCATCCGAGGCCGTGGTGGATGGAGCATTTCCCGGGCGGCTACGAGGCGGACGCTCCCTTGTTCCAGCCGCTGCACGAGGTCATCGAGATGTTCACCTCGGCCGGCTGGCGCGTCGTGCGCTTCGACGTGGTCACCGAGCCGTCCTCCGGCACTCGCGCCGGCGTGCTCGAACAACTGCGGCTGCGCACACTCTCGTTCTTCTCGCGGATCACACCGGACGAGGCGGAGGTCGGCTTCCGCCGTCTGGAGCAGGTCGTCGCCGCGGATCCCGACTCACCGGCGCCCGCGCTCTCCGAGACGCTGCTCACGCTCGAACGGGGACTTTGAACGAAACGATTGCGTACACTTCCGCCGCGCCAGTAGTGTACGAAACGGTTTCGTTTCGATGTGGGCAGGTGTGGCGATGGCGGTTCCGCGAGGGCGCGGCGAAGTGCGCGAGGAAGCGATCCTGCTGGCCACGCTCGAGCTGCTGGCCGAGGTCGGCTACGACCGGATGACGATGGACGCGGTCGCCGCGCGGGCGCACGCGAGCAAGGCCACGATCTACCGGAGATGGCCGGGCAAGCCCGAACTCGTCGTCGCGGCGGTGCGGCGGTACGCCGCCAGCCCGGCCGCGCCGCCGGACGAAAGCGGTGACCTGCGGCAGGACCTGCTGGCCGTGCTGCTGTCCATGCGGGCCGGCCTCACCGGCCAGGACGCGGCCCTCATTCTCGGGCTCATGATCGCGATGCGCCACGACGCCGAACTGGCCGCCGTGGTGCGGGAGCAGGTCGTCGCGGACAAGGGCGAGGCGTTCGGCGCCGTCATCGCCCGGGCCGTCGCCCGTGGCGAGCTGCCGGAGACCGTTGATACGGCGCTGTTCGTCGAGATCAGCTCCGCGATGTTGTTCTCGCGGCTCTTCCTGACCGGTCAGCCCCTCGACGACGCGTTCATCGACCATCTCATCGACGACGTTCTGCTTCCCCTGCTCGATCACCAAGCCAGGCTGCGGTAGAAGGAGCCCCCCGGATGTGGCAGACGATCACGCTCAGCTTCCTCGGCGGGGTGATGGGCGGCAACGCCTTCCCGCACTTCGTGCACGGCATCACCCGCAAGCGGTATCCGAACGTCACCGGCAACGGCCCCATCCCGAATCTCATCGGCGGCTGGGTCGGGCTCGTCGTGGCAGCCCTGCTCATCTACTGGGCGCACGGCGACCGGCACCCGGCAGCGGCCTTCGGTTTCGCCGCCCTCGGCGTCCTGCTGATCGGCCTCTTCCACGCAGGTCCGGGTGCCTTCGGGCGGGCGGAGACGCCGAAGTAGCGCTCAGGGGAGGTGCTGGACCGAGGTCGTGTCGCTGGTCAGCGGCGACCCGTTGGCCGCGGCGGGCTGCAGGGGCGGCACGGGCTTCCCCTTCTCATCGACCAGCAGCGAGTGCGGCTCGTCCGGCTCGAAGGCGTGGCGTTCGCCCCACTGGCGCAGGGTCACGATCACCGGGAAGAGGTCCTTGCCCGTATCGGTGAGCTTGTAGAGCCTGCGTCTGCCTGACGGCGCTTCGACCTGCGTGAGCACGCCGTGGGCGACGAGCTTGCGGAGCCGCTCGGTGAGGATGTTGCGTGCGATGCCGGTGCGCTGCTGGAAGTCGGTGAACGAACGGGCGCCGTCCATGGCGTCGCGGACGATGAGCAGGCTCCAGCGGTCGCCGACCAGATCGACCGTGCGGGCGACCGGGCAGCTCGGGTCGGTCCACGCGGGGCTCTCGGTCATCGCCGCTCCCATCGGTTGCGTAATGAAACCATTCTGGCCTAGTCTCCGATCAGTTGCAAATCGAAACTAATCGGGGGTGTGTCCGTGAGCTGGAAGACGAGGCTGCTGCTGGCGGTCGTGTGCGGGGTCGCGGTGGCCGGCGTCTACGCGGGGCAGCCGGTGCTGGGCCCGATGGGGCGTGACCTGGGCGTCCCGGTCGACTCGCTCGGCTGGTTCGTGGCCGCCGGGCAGTTCGGGTACCTGGCGGGGCTGGTCCTGCTCGTGCCGCTGGGGGACATGCTGGACCGGCGGCGCCTGATCGCCGGGCACCTCGGCCTGGTGGCCGTGGGCATGGCGGTCACGGCGTCGGCGCCCGGTGCCTGGGCGGCGTACGCCGGGCTGGCGGTGGCGGGCCTGTTCGCCGTGGTGGTGCAGACCGCCGTCGCGTACACGGCGTCGATCTCGCCGGCCACCGAACGCGGACGCAACCTCGGCATCGTGACCTCGGGCGTCGTGATCGGCATCCTGGGCGCGCGGGTCATCGCCGGAGGCCTCGCGGAGCTGTGGGGATGGCGCAGCATCTACGTCGTGCTGGCGTCTCTCGCAGGCGCTCTCGCGCTGCTCGCATTGAGGATGCTGCCAGCCGACATCCGACGTGGGACGGCGCGGTATGGCGACGTTCTACGGTCGTTGGGCGGGCTGTTCACTCAGCCGGTGTTCCTGGGGCGCGGGTTGATCGCGTTCTTCGTGTTCGCCTCGTTCGGCACCCTGTGGAGCGGCATGGCGCTGCCGCTGGCCGATACGTGGCACCTGAGCGAGGCGCAGATCGGGCTCTTCGGCATCGCCGGGCTGACCGGAGCCCTCGGCGCCGCACGAGCAGGACGCTGGGGCGACACGGGCCACGCACGGCGGGTCACCGGGATCGGCCTCGCGCTCCTGATCGCCTCGTGGGCCGCGATCGGGCAGCTGTCGTGGTCACTGCCGCTGCTGGTCGCCGGCGTGATCCTGCTCGACTTCGCCGTTCAGGCCGTTCACGTCAGCAACCAGCACACGCTCACCGCCGTCTACGCCGAACGCACCAGCACCGTGATCGGCGCCTACATGGTCTTCTACTCCCTCGGCTCGGCACTGGGGGCGGCCTCGACCACGGCCCTGTTCGGTGCCGTCGGCTGGGTCGGGCCCAGCGTCCTCGGCGCGGCGCTTGCGGGCTGTGCCGTCGTCGTCTGGGCGTTGAGTCCTCGTGTGATGGCGCGCACCGGTGAACGTCCGGCCAGGGCGGAGGCATTGATCACGATTCGTGATGAGTGTGAGAGCGAAGTGCACCTTGGTCACGGCGGCGTGAGGCGGTGAACTGGGGTCACGCCGACGGCAAGGGCCGTCGACGCGACCTAGGAGGAGGCTGACATGCCCGCAGTGACCGTTCAGCAGGGGCCCCGCGACGTCGAGCTCAAGCGGGAGCTCATCAAGAAGATCACCGACGCGTTCGTGGAGACCTACCGGATTCCGGCGGAGACGGTGATGGTCTTCATCGAGGAGACTCCGGCGGACAGCTTCGGCGTCGGGGGCAAGCTCGCCGCGGACAAGTAAGCCCTGGATCTCGAGCCCTAGACCTTGCCGCTGAGGAGTGCCCCGGCGTTGGGGACGGCGGGGGAGAGGCCCAGTTGGGTGAGGATCGAGTAGGCGGTCGCGGTGGCGGCGGACAGGACGGGGAGACCGGCCTCCTGCTCCACCGGCTGGATCGCGGGGAGGGACGGCATCTGCACGCAGGCGGACAGGACCAGCGCGTCGGCGTTGGTGAGGTTCAGCTTGCGCCAGTGGTCGCGCAGGTCGTGCGGGTCCAGGTTGCCCACGGCCAGGTTGTCGGGAACCTCCAGGCTGAGGGCGTCCACGACCTCGATGCCCGCGTCCTGGATGTAGTCGACCACCTTGGCCGTCAGGGGCTTCATGTACGGGGTGATGAGCGCGATGCGCCTGGCCTTGAGGGCGCCCAGGCCGGTGAGGAGCGCGCCCGCGCTTGAGACGACCGGGGCCTCGGAGCCCTCGGCGCGGAGGGTGTCGCGGATGGAGTCCTCGGCGGTGCAGTGGTAGCCGGGGCCCTGGGCCATGATGGCGACCAGGCACGCGGTGGCGACGATGTCGGGACGGGCGTCGGCCAGCTCCGCGGCGGCACGTTCCGCCTGGGCGTTCATGGCGCGGAGCTGCTCGGGCGTCACGTGCTGCATGCGGGCGCGGGCGCTGTGGAAGACGAAGCGGTCGCCGTCCTCGCGCGCGTGCAGCATGCGGGGCAGCTCGGTCTCCATGGTGAGGTTCGAGCTGGGGACGATCAGGCCGATGTGCGTCATCGCTTGCTCCCGGGCTTCATCTCGGAGACCACGACGTCGCCGTCGATGACGATCGGCTCGTCGTCGAGGAAGAGGCTGCAGCCGCGCATGGGAATGTCGAAATGGCAGGGGGTGTCGTTCGGGCCGCCGAGCTCGTTGTTGGGGCCGATCGAGAACATCACGTTGCCGTAGAAGGAGCGCAGCTCCATGCCCATCCCGCCGGGGAACTGGGTCAGGCCGTGCCAGTGGGCGCGCTCGTCCAGGCCCCAGCCGACGTGCGACATGCCGTAGCCGCGCGGGTCGTCGAAGGACTTGATGTAGGAGGAGAGCAGGTCGGCGTCCAGGCCGCCGCGGATGTCGGTGATGAAGCCCTGCTCGATGGTGAGCGTCACCGGCGTCTGCACGTAGGTGTTGAACGGCAGGAGGACGTCGCCGGGGGAGAGCACGATCGTGCCGTCCACGCCGTCGTCGGCGCCGCCGGTGAAGACGAACGCGGCGGGCCAGTGGTCCCAGCGGCCGGGGGTGTCGGTGTAGCCGTACTCGCTCATCGTCGGGTACATGCCCAGGCGGTACGTGACGTCGGTGCCGGCGGGGCTGGTGATGCGCATGGTCCCGGCCTTGGCGAGGATCTCGGCGCCGACCTCGACGCGTTCGCGCAGCTCGGGGGTGGGCATCAGGCGGGCGAGCAGCGGGACCGGCTCCACGCAGGTGAGGATGCGGGTGCCCGCGTCCTGGATGGCGAACTGCTCCTTGCTGAACAGGAGGAACTTCAGGTCGACCAGCATGTCGGCCTGCTTGAGCGCCTCCACGGCCACCGGGTTGGTCGCCAGGCCGGAGTCGCCGACCGCCCAGGCGCCCGAAGCGGCCGCGGGCTCGGGCAGGCGCATGTGGTACGCGTTCGCGCCCAGCTGCTTGGCTCCGCGCAGGAACGCGTCGGCGTAGTCGATCCGCTCGTCGCCCTGGGAGAGGACGGCGACGGTCTCGCCCTCGTGCACCCCGCTCAGCGTCAGCTGCCGCAGGCAGATCTCGTCCAACATCGTGCGCCCCTCCAATTAGTCCGAATACGGACGATTTGCTGCAACTAATCCGAACACGGACGAGTTGGCTCGCGCAAGGGGTGGAACGCAGATTTCACAGAGGGCACTGTGAAGTGAGCGGGGAGTTACTCCTGGCGGTCGCTCCAGACGGCGATCTGCGTGCGGCTGGTGAAGCCGAGCTTGGCCAGGATGTGCTCGATGTGGGAGTCGACCGTGCGCTTGGCCACGACCAGGCGTTCGGCGATCTCGCGGTTGGTGAGCCCCTCGGCGACCAGGCCCGCGACCTCCAGCTCCCGCTTGGACAGCGGCGAGTCGGACTTGGCGGGCTCACCGGGCTTGCCGGTGGAACGCGCCTCCGCGACGGCCTCGGCGATCGTCATGGCGGCGCCCCTGGCGATGGCCTCGGCGCGTTCGGCCTCGGTCAGGGGGGCCATCGCGGCCTGGAGGGAGACCTTGCGCAGCTCGGCGTAGGACGGGCCGAGCATGGGCGAACGGATCATCTTCCACATGCTGTTCGCGGCGCCGCCCAGCACGGTGGCGCGGTAATTGTCGCCCTGGGCGGCGACGACGCCGGCGATCGAGTCCAGCGCCACCGCGATGCTCAGCAGGTCGTCGTCCTCGGCCTTGTCCTCCAGGCCGTCGCGCGCGTCCCGGGAGGCGCCTTCGAGGTCGCCGCGCAGCAGGCGGACCAGGCTGCGGGACAGCACGATGAACTTGCGGATCATCGTCTCGCCGGTGCTGTCGCAGACGGCGATGCCCGACTCGCAGGTGGCGAGGGCGGAATCGAGGTCGCCGCCGTACAGCTGGAGCGCGACCAGGTGCGGGAAGCAGGCCAGGTCGTAGGGGGAACGGAAGCCGACCCGCAGGAAGGACTCGCGCGCCGCCTCCAGCAGGGGCAGGGACTCCTCCTCGCCCGCGCAGAACGTGGTGATGCCGCTCGCCAGGAGCATGCGGGCGCGCAGGTAGTCGTCGTCGTAGCGATGGGCGATCAGGTCCGCCTCGTTCAGCAGCGTCTCGGCGACGCGGATCTCGCCGAGCAGCGCGTGCATGATGGCGCCGACGATCAGACCGTTGCAGCGTTCGAGATCGCGCTCGGGGTAGGCGGCCAGGCCGCGGCTCAGCCAGTCGCGGCCCTCACCGAACAGGCCGCGGTAGACCCAGTACGGGTGCAGCGTGCGGGCCATCCGCAGACCCGTGCCCTGCTCGCCCGGCGTCGACATCGAGTAGTCCAGGGCCACGCGCACGTTGTGGTGCTCGCGGCGGATCCGGTGGATCCAGGCGAGCTGGCGCGGGCCGATGCCCTCGGCCATCGCCGACTCGGCGAGCGCCAGGTAGTGGTCACGGTGCCGGCGGCTCAGCTCCTCGCGGCCGCCGAGCAGCTCCAGCTCCTCCAGGCCGAACTCGCGGATCGTGTCGAGCATCCGGTAGCGGCCGGTGTCGCGCTCGTACTGCACGATCGACTTGTCCACCAGGCGCCCGATCGTGTCGGCGAGGACGTCGCCCGGCATGATCTCGTCGGCGCAGACGGCCTCGGCGGCGATCAGGTCGAAGCCGCCGGGGAACGCCGCGAGCCGCGCCCACAGCAGGCGTTCGTCGGGGCCGCACAGGTGGTGGCTCCACTCGACGGTGGCGCGCAGCGTCTGCTGGCGGTCCTGCCGGCCGCGGGCGGCGCCGAGCAGCTTGAACCGGTCGTGCAGCCGTTCCAGGATCTGCTCGAGCGACATCGTGCGCAGGCGTACGGCGGCCAGCTCGATCGCCAGCGGGATGCCGTCCAGCCGGTGGCAGAGCGAGGCGACCGACCGCCGGTCGAGATCGTCGAGAGCGCGGCGCGGGATGGTCAGCGCGGCGCGGTCGAGGAAGAGCGCCACCGCGTCGAAGTCGTCCACACCGGCCACGCCGTCGGCGTCGTCGGTCTCGGCGGCATCGGGAGTCGGGGCGGCCAGGGGAGCGACGCGTACGACATGCTCGCCCAGGACGTCGAGGGGCTCGCGGCTGGTCGCCACGATCCGCAGCCCGGGCGCGGCGCGCAGCAGCACCTCGGCGAGCATCGCGCACGCGTCGGGCAGGTGCTCGCAGGTGTCCAGGATCAGCAGCAGCCGCCGGTCGGCGAGGTGTTCGGCCAGCAGGTCGAGCGGGTCGCCCGCGGCCAGGTCGGGCAGCCGCATCGCCTCGGCGACGCGGCGGGCGAGCATCGCCGGCTCGCGCAGCGCCGACAGCTCCGCCAGCCACACCCCGTCGGGGAAGGCCGTCTCGACCTGGGCGGCGGCGCGCAGCGCGAGCCGCGTCTTGCCGACGCCGCCGACACCGCAGAGCGTGATGAGGCGCGATCGTTCCAGCGCCTGCGCTACCTCGCCGAGCTCGTCCTTTCGGCCGATGAAGCTGGTCACCTCGGCGGGAAGGTTCCCCGTCCGTCGTTCCGTCGCAAGAGTCGTCACCGCTGCCCCGGGCCGTCGCTTGGGGTGATTGTTCGCTCTCGTATCGTACGGTGCCGCAGGCCCTCGCAACGAGGCCTCAGTTTTCTCCGGCCAGCGCCGCGACGACCGGGGCGAACGCGTCGAGGTGCGCCTCCAGGTGCAGCACGAAGTAGGTGAGGCCCAGCTCCTCCCGCCAACGGCGCAGGTCATCGCAGATCTTCGCGGTGTCGCCGGTCAGCACCTGCGGCGTGTCGGTCTGGGCGGCCGGCGCGGCGGCGCTCCAGGACGCCTTCTCCTGCGCGGGGCCGATCTGGAGGATGGACGTGCCGAGTTCGACCTGCCGTCCGCGTGTCGCGGCCTCGGTGCGGACGATCTCGACCTTGCGCCGGAACGCGTCGAGGCCGCCGTCGGAGGTGTCGGGGCCGGACCCGTCGGGCTTCACCCGCATGGTGAGGTTGACGATGTCGGCCTCGCGGGCGGCCAGGCGCAGCATCCTCGGCCCGCCGCCGCCCAGCATCAGGCGCGGGCCGGGCCGCTGGATCGGTACGGGCTCCTGCTCCAGGCAGTCCAGCCTGTAGTGCTCGCCGTCGAAGGAGAACGGGCCGCCGCGCCACAGGCCCTTCATGACCTGGATCGCCTCGGTGAGCCGTGCCATGCGCACGCCGGGCGGGTCGAGGGTGAGCCCGGCGCGGTCGTAGTCGCTCGCCATCCAGCCCGTGCCGAGCCCGAACTCCAGCCGCCCGTCCGACAGCACGTCGAGCGTCGTGGCCTCCTTGGCGAGGACGGCCGGGTGGCGGTAGTCGTTCGCGAAGACCAGCGTGCCGACCTTCAGCCGCGTGGTGGCGCAGGCGGCGGCGGTCAGCGCGGCGACCGGGGCGAAGCGCGGGCCGGTCAGGTGGTCGGGGACCAGCAGCGCGTCGAAGCCGGAGTCCTCCAGGCGGCGGGCCTTCTCCGCCCAGCCCTTCGCCGACTCTGCCATGCGGACCACTGCGGCGAAGCGGAACATCCGGCCTCCCGAACTCCCGAATAACAAGCGCTTGCTACATACTCTATCCATGGGTGTTTCCGTGCTGCAGGCTCCGGTACGCGAGGTGACCGAACGCGAGATCGCCGACTTCCGCGCCAACGGCTGGGCGCGGCTGCCCGGGCTGGTCGACCCCGCGTTCGTCGCCGACCTGCGGGAACGGGCGCTGGACCGGCTGGAGGAGCGGCGCGAGCGGGAACGGCAGGGGCGGCGCGGCACGTTCCGCAACGGCTTCGTGGACAAGGCGTTCGGCCAGGACCGCGACATCGCCCGCCACGACGAGGCGTTCGCCGCGCTGGCCCTCTCGCCGCGCCTCGCGCACAACGTCACCCGGCTGCTGGTCGGCGTCGACTCGGTGCGGCTGCAGGTCACCAATCTGCTGATCAAGGAGCCCGCCGGTAGCGAAGGCCATGGGGAGACCGCCTTCCACCAGGACTTCCCGTGGATGCCGATGGACCGCTCGTCGATGCTGACCGTCTGGCTGGCGCTCGCGGACGTGCCCGCCGACATGGGCGCGCTGCGCTTCTACAACGGCTCGCACCGGTACGGGTCGCTCGGGCGCAGCTTCGTACGGGAGGACGACGACGCGCTGACCCAGCATCCGTGGCTGGAGATGCTGGAGCTGTCCGAGCCGTTCGACCTGGCCGCCGGGGACGCGACCGTGCACAGCTCGCTGGTGATCCACGGCGCCCCGGCCAACCGGCGCGACGAGCCGCGGCTGTCGTTCACCGCGACCTACTTCGACGCGACGACCCTCTACACGGGCGCGGCGTACGGGCAGACCGACGGCCTGGGCCTCGAGGTCAACAAGCCGTTCGACCACCCGATGTTCCCCGTGGTCCCGGCGCCATGAGCCGCGTGAGCCCCGTGAGCGCCGTGGAGACGTTCCGCGGGCCGATCGGCGACCCCGGCGCGACGCTGATGCACGAGCACATCTTCGGGCTGAGCCCGGAGATCCTCTGGAACTGGCCGGACATCCCCGAGGGCTGGGACCTGGAGGAACGCGCCCGCGAGGCGGCGGGCAAGCTGAACGACCTCAAGGCCGCCGGGATCGACACGGTCGTGGACCTCACCGTGATCGGCCTGGGCCGGTACGTTCCGGCCGTCCAGCGGGTCGCGGAGCAGACCGGCGTCAACATCGTCGCGGCGACCGGCCTGTACACCTACGACGCGCTGCCGCCCTACTTCGGCAACCGCGGCCCCGGCTCGCTCTTCGGCGGCCCGGACCGGCTGGCCGAGTTCTTCGTCCGCGACATCACCGAGGGCATCGGCCGTACGGGGGTCAAGGCGGGCATGCTCAAGTGCGCCACCGGCCGCCAGGGCATCACGCCGGGCGTCGAACGCGTCATCCGCGCGGTCGCGCAGGCCCACCGCGAGACCGGCGTACCGATCACCACCCACAGCGAATCGTCCACCCGCAACGGCCTGGACCAGCAGAAACTCCTCGCCGAAGAGGGCGTGGACCTGTCTCGCGTCGTGATCGGGCACGCGGGGGACTCCACCGACCTCGCCTATCTCGAGGAGCTGATCGCGAACGGCTCGTACCTCGGGATGGACCGGTTCGGGATCGAGTTCACCTCGTTCGAGGACCGCGTCGCCACCGTCGCCGCGATGTGCGAGCGCGGCCACGCCTCGCGCATGGTCCTGTCGCACGACTCGTACTGCTTCAACGACCGCTTCGACCCCGAGGTCGTGCGGGAACGCCACCCGAACTACCACCTGCTGCACATCTCCAGGGACGTCCTGCCCGCGCTGCGCGCCCGCGGCGTAACCGAAGAGCAGATCACCGCGATGATCGTGGACAACCCCCGCGCGATCCTCACCGGAGGCCGCCCTTGAACCCGATCCCCAGGGACTTCGACGTCGCCTCCGACTGGCATGTCGCCGATCCCTATCCGTTCCTGCGCCACCTGCGCCACACCGCGCCCGTCTTCTGGAGCGACCATCTCCAGATGCGGGTGCTGACCCGCTACGACGACGTGCGCGGCGCCTACCGCGACCACGGGCTCTACTCCAGCGTCGGCTCGCTGACGATCTCCCGCACGCTCACCGACGAGGTCAAGGACACCCTCGGCGAGCACCGCTCGTTCCTCGACGACTTCGCCGCCAACGTCGACCCGCCCAAGCACACCCGGATGCGCCGCGCGATCTCCCGCGCGTTCACCCCGCGCGCCGTGAGCCGCCTGGGCGACGACTTCCGCGCGAAGGTCGACGCCGTCCTGGACGCCGTCGTCCCGAACGGCCGGGCCGATTTCGTCACCGAGATCGCGCACCTGCCCTCCGCCCGCCTGGCCGCCGTCTTCATCGGCGTTCCGCCCGAGGACGAGGAACAGGTCAAGCACTGGGTCACCGCGTGGTTCCAGCTGTTCCTGTCTCCGCAGCCGCCCGAACGCCAGCGCGAGCTCGCCCAGGACTTCCTCAAGTACCTCGACTACCTCGACCGCCTGGTCACCGACCGCCGCGCCGACCCCCGCGACGACTTCATCTCCCTCATGGCCGAGCTCATCGACCAGGACGAAGGCCTGTCGCACCGCGAAGTGGTCGAGACGATCAGCGCCCTCCTCCTCGGCGGAAACGACACCGTCCCGAACGGCCTGGCCAACGCCGTCTACCGCCTCATGCGCGAGCGCGAGAACTGGGACGAGATCATCGCCGACCCCGCCCTCATCCCCGGCATGATCGAGGAGAGCTTCCGCATCGACGGCGCGAGCCTCGGCAGCTTCCGCACGACCACCGCCGACGTCACCTTGCACAACACAACGATCCCCGCCGGCACCCAGGTCCTCCTGCACACCGACTCCGCCGGCCACGACGAGACGTACTTCCCTTCACCGGAACGCTTCGACATCCGCCGGGCCAACGCCCGCGACCATCTTGTCTTCGGCCACGGCGTGCACCACTGCGTCGGCGCCGCGCTCAGCCGCCTCAAGATGGAGATCGCGTTCCGGCAGCTCATGACCCGCCTGCCCAGCCTCCGCCTCGTTCCGGGCCAGGAGATCACCTACCGCAGGAGCATGGTCGGCCGCGGCCTGACCGCCCTGCCCGTCGAATGGGACGAACGATGAGGTTCGCCGGCCGCGTGGCCCTGATCACCGGCGCCGGCTCGGGCATCGGCCGCGCCTGCGCCCTCCGCCTGGCCGCCGAGGGCGCCGCGGTCGTCATCGCCGACGTGAACGCGAGATCCGCCGAGGAAACGGCCCGCCTGGTCACCAAGGAGCACGGCAGCGCCCTCGCCGTCCCCGCCGACGTCAGCGACGAGCCCGCCGTCCGCTCGATGATGACCAGAACCCTCGAAGCCTTCGGCCGCCTCGACGTCCTCCACAACAACGCCGCCGTCCTGTCCCGCGACGTCTACGGCCGCGACCTCGACCTCACCGACATGGACGTCGACGTCTGGGACCGCACGTTCCAGGTGAGCCTCCGCGGCGCCATGCTCTGCGTCAAACACGCCGTCCCCCACATGGGCCCCGGCGCCGCGATCGTCAACACCAGCTCGGTCTCCGCCCTGGTAGGCGACACCGACCACGCCGCCTACGGCTCCGCCAAAGCGGCCCTGGTCTCGTTCACCCGCTACGTCGCCACCATGTACGGCGACCGCGGCATCCGCTGCAACGCCATCGCCCCAGGCCTGGTCCTCACCGACATCGCCCGCCACGTCATGACCACCGACATGCTCGCCGAGAAGGCCGCCGAACGCCTCCTCCCCGACCCCTGCGAGCCCGAAGACGTGGCCGCCCTCGTAGCCTTCCTCGCCTCCTCCGAAGCCCGCTGCATCACCGGCCAGACCATCGTCATAGACGGCGGCACCACAGCCCACCGCCCCGAACACGCCATCCGCAAAGCCTCGGCTCTCGACCCCTGGGCGGCGTGTGGCCGGGACGGCCGTCCCGGCCACACGCCGCCCAGCGGGCGTTACTTGCGGTAGACGCTGACGGCCCCGCCCTCCGGACGCCAGTAGTTGCCGTGGTCGCCGGCCCTCACCGAGAAGTAGTGGTGGCCGCCGGTGCAGTCCTTCACCCGGTCGGTGTCCACGTGGCGCGGCTTGTAGGACACCCAGACGATCTTCGCGTAGGCGCACTTGCCGTCATGCGGACCTGTGTCGCGGACCCAGCCCTTGGCCCGGCCGCTCTTGATGCTGATCGTGCCCTTGGCCTCGGCGCCCTTCGCCTTCTTGTGGAACGACGTCGCCTTGGCCGCCACGGCGGTGGGCTTCGCGGCGGCGCGCGAGTCCAAGGCCGCGGGCGCGGCCGATGCCGCGCTCGCACTCAGAAGGGTCGTACCGGTCACGGCGGCCCCCGCCACCAAGACCGCCGCGAGCTTCGCGCTCTTCACAGTCAGCTCCGTCCTCCGAGGGAGGCCCCCGGTTCGACGCCCCGCATCCGTACGGGACGACCGAGGAGAGCGTCCCGGTGATCCGGCCGGAGCACAGCCCACCTTTCAGCCGAGGCTGAAGGGGAGTCACGGGCGGGCTATTGGGGTGGGCCGTCGGCGAGGGTCAGGGGGGTGACGGTCTGGTTGCCGGTGGGGGTTGTGAGGGTCAGGCGGACCGTGTCGCCTGGGCGGTGGCGTAGGAGCAGGTCGGTGAGGGTGCCGGGGGAGTCGACCGGTTGGTCGTCGAGGGCGATGATCGTGGTGCCGGGGCGCAGGCCTGCGGTTTCGGCGGGGGTGCCCGAGAGAGTGCTGGCGATGTAGGCGCCGTTGGCGCGGCCGCCGGACTTGGTGGTGGGGGTACGGACCTGGACGCCGAGCATGGCGGTGGGGCCGATGTGGATCGTGGCCGTGGTCTGGCCGCGCTGGATCTGGCGGACGACCTCGATGGCGCGGGCCGAGGTGATGGCGTAGCCGCGGTGGCCGCCGGTGTGGTTCATGCGGAAGCCGGAGGACGCGGCGGTGTTCATGCCGATGACCTGGCCGGAGGTGTTGAGGAGCGGGCCGCCGGAGTCGCCGGGCTGGATCGGCGCGTTGGTCTCGATGAGGCCGGTGAGGCGTTCGGAGCTGCCGTCGGTCGAGTCGCTGGCGGTGATCTCCTGCTCGAGGGCGGTGACGGCGCCGGTGACGACGGTGGGGTTGCCGCCCTTGCCGCCGGCGTTGCCGACCGCGGTGACCAGGTCGCCCTCGCTGACCTTGGTGGAGTCGCCGATGACCGCGGTCTTCAGGCGGGTGGAGGTGGCGAGCTTGATCAGCGCGATGTCGCCGGACTTGTCGTAGCCGATGACGCGGGCGGTGTAGGTGCGGTGGTTGTCGGTGTCGGTGCCCTTGATCGAGGTCGCGCCCTGGATCACGTGGTTGTTGGTGAGGACCAGGCCCGAGGCGTCCAGCACGATGCCGGTGCCCGCGGCGCGGATCATGCGGAAGCCCTGCTCGGTGTCGATGTTGACGACGCCGGGGCGGCGGCCGCTCGGCTTGCCCGGCTTGGTCTGCGTCACGGTCGGCTGGGGCGCCGCCTGAACGTCCTCGGTCCCGTGGTCGAGGAGGGGACGGAGGAGGAACACGGCCAGCGCGACCGCCGCCGCCACCACGACCAGCCCGGAAGCGCAGCCCTGACGCCCTTCGTTCACGAGTGCATCCTTCCCCGCCGAACGGACCTACACCGTGAACGAACGGGCGTTCCCTAACGTGACCGGTCCAGGAGGTCGCGGAGGTAGCGACCGATGGCCTGGTCGACGGTGGTGCGGTCGTAGCCGCGGATGACGATGTCCAGACGGGGGTTGTTGAGCTCCTCGCGGGTGACCGGCTCGCCTTCGAGCGGGACTCGGCCGAGGGTGCCCCAGATGCGGGCGATGAGGGCGTTCACCTGGGCGCGGTCGTAGCCGCGGAAGCGGATGGGGAACGAGTGCTCACCGCGGATCTCGGTGGTGAGGGGGTCGGTGGTGGGCAGCGAGTCGCCGGGGTCGCGCGAACCGGAGCCGAGGACGAGCGACAGGCCCGCGTCCTGCTCGGGTTCGTAGGCGAGCTCGACGCCCTCGCGCGCGGCGAGCTCGCGGCGGTAGTTGCGCATCTGGCCGTCGACCTCGAAACGGTCGTAGCCGCGGGCGACCACGTCGTACTCGATCCAGCCGAACTCCTTGAGGGTGACCGGACGGCCGTACAGCGGCGCGCGGCCGAGGGTGCCCTCCACGCGGGCCACCACCTCGTCCACTTGGCGGCGGTCGTACCCCCGCAGCACCACCGAGAACTCCGGCATCACCGATACCTCCGCGATCAAGATACTGCGTGGCCCGTCCCAAGGAGGAAGGGGCAACTGTCCCGGCTCGGGCGGCCGGATCCGGCCACCCGGAGATTTAGTACAAAGTTGAACGGACCGCGTTCAAGATCCGTGTTCGGATGTGTCGGTGCTTACGGACGAATCGTTGATCGCCGGACTGGCGGCGGGCGATCCGGAGGCGGTCGCGGCCTTCGTGGCGCGGTTCCAGGGCCGGGTGTACGGGCTGGCGCTGAGCGTGGTGGCCGACCGCGGGCTCGCCGAGGAGGTGGCCCAGGAGGCGTTCGTCCGGGCCTGGCTGCACGCCGCCACGTTCGACCCCGCACGCGGCGAGGTCGCCGGCTGGCTGCTGACGATCACCCGGAACCTGGCCGTGGACGCCGTCCGGCGCAGGCGCGACCAGCCCGTCCCGCCGGAACGGCTGCCGCTCGGTGCGACCCGGCCCGTCACGACCGTGGAGGACGCGCAGGCGCTGACCGAGGGGCTGCGTTCGCTGCCGGCGGTGCAGGGGAGGGCGGTCGTACTCGCGGGCTACTACGGCCTCACCGCGCGGGAGGTCGCCGACCGCGAGGGCGTGCCGCTCGGCACCGCCAAGTCGCGCATCCGCCGCGGCCTGGCGCATCTGCGCCTGGTGCTCACCGATCGGGGTCGATGAGGCGGGCGAGGGCCGTCTTGTCGGGCTTGCCGGTCGGCGAGAGCGGGACCTCGCGCACGGCCGTGATCGTGCGCGGGACGCTGTTGGCCGTGAGCTCGGAACGTACCAGCGTCGCCAGGGCGGCGGGGTCCGGAGGCTCGGCCCCCGAGGGGATGACGAACGCGTGGACGGCCTCGCCGGTGCGTTCGTCCGGAACGCCGACCACGAAGGCCTGCGCGACGTCCGGGTGGGAGGCCAGGGCGCGTTCGATCGCCCCCGCGTAGCAGATCTCGGCGTTGACGATCACGATGTCGCGGGTCCGCCCGTCCAGCCACAGGTAACCGTCGCCGTCCACGCGGCCGAGATCGTGCGTGCGCAGCCAGCCGTCCTCGCTCAGCACTTCGCGGGTGCGTTCGGGCTCGCCCCAGTAACCGGCCATGGCGTGGGGACTGCGCACATGGATCTCGCCCGCGTGGACGGCGACCTCCACCTCCTGGAGCGGGCGTCCGACCGACCCGAGCGCGTCGAGATGGGCGGGGGTGAAGAGCGAGATCATGCCGGACTCGGCCTGGCCGTAGCCCTGCCACAGGATCGGGCCGAGCCGGTCCATCGCGGCCGATAGCAGGGTCGGGGAGGCGGGCGAGCCGGTGACCACGACCGCGCGCAGCGAGTCCAGACCCGCTGGGAGGCGCTGCAGGAACGGCACCGGCATCGCGAGGGCGGTGACGCGATGCCGTTCGATGACCGGAGCCCAGTTCGCGCCGTCGGCGATGACGACCGTTCCGCCGATGAGCAGGCAGCGGCCGGCGAAGGTCAGCATCACCGGCGGCGCCCAGCTCTCGAAGGCCAGGAAGCGGCCGCAGTTCTCGATGAGCGCGGCCAGGTCCGGTGACCACCGGTCGCTCTGGAAGTCCAGGTCGAACGTGGCGTACGTGCGAGCGCAGGCCTTCGGCCGTCCGGTCGTGCCGCTGGTGAAGTTGAGCCGTGCGATGTCGTCCGGACGTACCTCGACCGGCGCGGCTTGGCGGGACGCGGAACGGCCCTGGGCGGCGAGGTCCTCAAGCCGATCTGTGTCGAGGACCGCGTCGAAGTCTCCGGCCTTCAACGCATGGGCGCGGATCGCGGGACTCCAGCCGGGCCGTGCGCCCGCGACCCGGCATCCGAGCGCGTGCGCGGCCAGATGCGCGGCGAACGTCTCGGGCGTCAGGTCAGTCGCGAGTGCGACGCCGCTGCCCGGCCCGAGGCCCGCCGAGCGCATCCCCGTCGCCAGCGCGAACGCCATCGTCCGGAGCTCGGCGCGCGTGACGACGCGGCCGCCGTGCTCGAAGGCGGGCCGGTCGGGATGCGCCCGGAGGGCCTCAAGAACGGGCCGCATGATCAGCCGTACCGACCGGACCGACCGGACTGGCCGGACTCGAAATGACGCCGGCACAGGCGCTGCCGCCGCGCGTCCCAGACCATGTACGTGCCGAGGACGAGCTGCACGAGGCTGCGCCACACGTCCTCCCAGCGGTCCCGCACGCGCATGGTCCGCAACCGGGCGGCCAGGCGGCGGGGCTTCTCGTTCGACGCGCGAGGGATGAGCAGGCACGGGCCGCGGTTGGGGATCGAGCGCGTGTGCTGCGCGGAGGAGCACAGCGTGAAGCGGCTCAGCACCTCCTCGGTGACGGTGCGCATCGCGATCGGGGTGAGGTGCCAGGCCGGGCAGGGCCGGTTGCCGGGCATCCCGAACGGGATGAAGTTGGCGGTCTTCGGTGACAGCCGCGACCAGCGGTCGGGATCGAACGCGTCGGGATCGTCGTAGCCCTCGCGGTGGAAGCCGGGGTAGTTGAAGCACAGCACCGACCCGGCGGGCAGCGTCGTGTCCTCGTCCACCACGATGTCGTCGCTGGTGATCCGGTGCGCGATCCCGAACAGCGGATACAGCCGCATCGTCTCGTTCATCACGTGATCGAGCAGCCGCGCGTCACCCGGGACCGCCGCGAGCTTGGCCTGCATCTCGGGGTGATGGGCCATGACCATCAGCAGGTGCGTCATCGCCTCCGACGCCTGCACCACGGCGGTGTTGAAGAACGTTCCCTGCAGGTAGAGGGCCTGCTCGTGTTGCGACAGGCCCTCGGGCAGAGGATGCGCCACCTCGTCGAGATGCTCCTCCAGGTAGCGGGTCAGGCGATGGCGCCGCTTCATGTGCCGCAGCCCGCAGCACTTGAGGGCGGTCACCACGTCGTCGGCGTTCGCCACGATGAGCGCGCGGGCCTCCGCCGGGCACTGCCGCCCGAAGACCACCTCGTAGAAGAAGCCCGCCCAGATCGGCATCATCACGTCGCGCAGCCGCAGCCGCACCCGCGGCCGGTACGGGGCCTCGGCGGCGTAGCGCGACGCCAGCTCCTGAACGCGGGGCGCGGGCATGGACAGGATGGCGCGGGTCGTACGGGAGATCTCGGCGTAGCGTTCGCCGGGCTCCAGGTGCTCCTGGTGGATCTCCGGGCCGGGGGACAGCCAGTACCAGAACAGGTCGGACAGGGCCGCGCCGCGGCTCCGGCCGTTCGCGGCGGGATGGGAGTAGATCCGCCGGAAGTCCTCCACCCCGACGAGCGGCCCGGGGATCTGGACGCCCTCGCCGCCGTTCACCCGGGTGAAGATCCTCATCCGCAGCGAGACGATGCGCTCCGGCAGCCGGCGGAGCATCAAGAGGCCCCCTGGGACTCGGCCATCCGCGCCTGGACGCGGCCCCAGAACCGGTCCGGGTCGTTCAGGTGCGGGTACGGCTCGTCGGGGACCGGCACGTCGAGGAAGTCGCACAGCACGTCCCAGCCGACCGCCGCCTCGCAGATCAGCAGCCGCTCCGCGGGGACCTCGCGGCGCACCGCCTCGTTGTGCGCCATGAACACCGCGATGGCGTGGTCGCGGTCCTCGAACCGGCCGCCGAAGAACGCGCCGTCCCAGATCAGCCGCCGGGTGAACTCGGTCATGATGTCCAGCCCCGGCACGACCTGGCGGGCCTCCTCGGCGCGCGGGTCGCTGCGGCTGCCGAACATCGGGTAGATGGTGCGCGCGACGCTGTCGTACCAGCTGTCGGGGTCGCGCTCGGTGAGGATGACCTTGGCGTCCGGGTAGGCCTCGACCAGCTCGCGCCAGAACGAGGCGCCCGGCCAGTCCATGGTCGACTCGTAGCCCGCGAACAGCCCGCGCAGGTCGACCTTCTCGCCGGACGCCGCCGCCATCCACAGCGGCAGGCGCTCGCGGTGGTCCAGAACGTGGCGGCCGTGGAAGCACGGGCCGAAGCCGAGCCGCTCGACGGCGGCCTTGAGCGACAGGGTTCCGGTACGGCCGATCCCGACTCCGATGACCTTCACTGGTGCGGTCCTTCCATGGTGGTGAGGAGTTCGGCGGTGACGTCCTGCGGCGACGCGCAGCCGCACAGCGTGAGGGCGTTGTCCAGCTCGTTGCGCAGCAGGTCCAGCACGCGCGCCACGCCCGCCTCGCCCGCGGCCGCCAGGCCCCAGACCGCGGGGCGGCCGATCGCCGTGGCGGTCGCGCCGAGCGCCAGCGCCTTGATCACGTCGGTGCCGCGCCGTACGCCGCCGTCCAGCAGCAACGGGACCTGGCCCTGGACCGCCTCGGCGATGATCGGGAGCCGGTCGATGGTGGCGGGCGTCGTGTCGAGCTGGCGGCCGCCGTGGTTGGAGACCAGCAGGGCGTCCACGCCGTTCTCGACCGCGAGCCTGGCGTCGCGGGGATGCAGCACGCCCTTCAGCACGATCGGCAGGTCGCTGATCTGGCGCAGCCAGGCGATGTGGTCCCAGGAGATCTCCGGGGACAGCACGACCTGGCGGACGTGGCCGGAGTCCCGGCCGCCGAGATCGCGCAGACCCTCGCCGGGGAGTTCGCGGAGGTTCTCGCAGCGCATGCCCGGCGGGAGGTCGTGGAAGTCGTTGCGGTCGTTGCGCTCGTGCCGGCCGAGCGCGGGGGAATCCACGGTGACGACCAGCGCCCGGCAGCCCGCCGCCTCCGCGCGCCGCACGATCGCCTCGGTGAACCCGAGGTCGGGCTGCACGTAGAGCTGGAACCACAGGCTCGGCTCGGCGCCGCCGGGGGCGGCCTTACGGGCCTCGGCGGCGATGTCCTCGATCGCGACCGTGGAGAGCATCGCCGAGATCATCGTGACCCCGGCCGCGGCGGCGGCGCGTGCCGTGGCGCGTTCGGCCTCGGGGTGGGCCAGCTTGTGGAACGCGGTGGGCGAGAGCATCACCGGCATCGACATCTCCGCGCCGAGGACGGTCGTGCCCAGCCGCGGCCTGGCGGCGCCGCGCAGGATCCGGGGCACGAGGCCGATGCGCGCGAACGCGGCCTCGTTCGCCGCGACCGTGATCTCGTCCTGGGCGCCGCCCGCGAAGTAGTCGTAGTGGACCGGGTCGAGGACGGCGCGGGCCGCCTCTTCCAGAGACCGCACGTTGGCGTAATCCATGAACGGTTCTACGGCACACGATGGAATCTGGATTCATCGGACATTCGCCGATTCGTTCCAGTCCGGGCCACTTCGTCCCGTCCCGTGTGAATCCGATCGCCGCCGGGGACCGTAGAACCGAGCGACCAGGCGTCTCCCTACGAAGGAGCCGAGCCTTGACCGTCATCACACAGCGCCGGCCGATCTGGCCCGCCCGTTGGTACACCTACCTCAACACCGACGGCCACCGAACCGCCCTCAACGTCTTCATGTTCATCGTGCTGGCCCACTGGGCGGAGCACATCGTCCAGGCGATCCAGATCTGGGTGATGGGCAAGCCGGTGAAGGAGTCCAGGGGGATCCTCGGCCAGTTCTTCCCCTGGCTGGTCACCTCCGAGACCATGCACTACGGCTACGCGCTGGTGATGCTCATCGGCCTCATCCTGCTGCGCCCGGGGTTCACCGGCGCCGCCCGTACGTGGTGGACCGTCGCCCTGGTCATTCAAGTCTGGCATCACGTGGAGCACTTGCTGCTGCTCATCCAGGCCCAGTCCGGGCATGACTTCTGGGGCAAGCCCGTGCCGACCAGCGTCATCCAGCTGCTGGTCCCGCGGGTCGAGCTGCACCTGTTCTACAACACGATCGTCTTCATCCCGATGGTCGTCGCGCTGGTCCTGCACAAGCGGCCCCAGGAAGGGGCGCGGCCCGCCGGAACCTGCGACTGCGCGCACGCGCGGTCATGACGGCCGTACGGACCACCGGGGAGCCGCCGGCCGCTCGGACCACCGGCCGGCGGCGACGTCCCCCGTCCGCGTTCACCGTCGTGCTGGCCACCCTCGTCGGGCTGGCGCTGCTGGCGATCACCGTGCCGAACGTGGGGCCGGTCATGCGCGCGGCCCGCGCGGACGGCCCGCGCGGGACGTTCACCGCGCAGCGCGTCTCGTGCGTGCAGCATCCCGGGCACGAGCAGTGCACCTGGTACGGGACGTTCCAGCTCCCCGCCTCTAGCTCTGGCCCCGGCTCCGGTTCCGCGGTGCGCCACGACTACTACCTCTACGGCGCGAACCGTGGAACGCTGCACACGGGCCAGCAGGTCACGGCCGTCGACGTGGGCCGCAAGGGGCGCGTGTACGACCCGGCCGGCTCGCACGAGTGGATCCTGACCGGCCTGCTGCTCCTGGCCGGCCTCGCGCTCTTCGTCCCGCTGGGACGGCGGGTCGTCGGGGCCGTCTCCTCCAGGAGAGCTACTTCAGCAGGGGAAAGCGACCGGTGAGGCGGTCGACGAGGGCGCGCGGGCCCGCGATGCTGACCGCGTGGTAGGCGATGTCCTCGTCGGCCGACCCGGCCAGCGCGGCGCGGTAGTCGTCGTACACCCTGATCCGCTGCGCGACCGTCGCCATGTCGGCGACGAGCAGGTCCGGCTCGGCGAGCGCCGCCTCGCGGACCGTACGGACGATGGGCGCGGTGACGCCCAGGATCGAGCAGCCGATCCAGGGCAGCCCCGCGTGCGGGCTGCCCGAGGCGTCGGTCGCGCCCTCGCCGACGAGCGCGGGCGCCTGCCTGCCCACGGCGGCGGCCAGGCACGCCACGGCGTTCGCCTGGACGCCGCGCGGCAGCTCACGGTCGGCCACGATCACCCACTTCACGGCCTGCTCGCGGGTGGGCAGGTCGGGGCGCTGTTCGAGGCCCGTCAGCCAGGCGGGAGCCGTGGTGGTGGTCGTCGAGGTCAAGGCGTCCTCCCCGTCAGAGATCGAAGTACTGACAGGAGAATCCGCGATCGTTCGTCATATCCTCAACTCAGGAGACGCGATTCCGAATTAAGTTCGGAAAGTCGAGGGGGAGAGGAACGATGGACGAACTTGATGCGGACATCGTACAGGCCCTGCAGCAGGACGGGCGGCAGACCAACCGGGACCTGGCCGAGCGCCTGGGCCTTGCCGCCTCGACCTGCCTGGAACGGGTCCGGTCGCTGCGCCGCCGCGGCGTGATCACCGGCTACCACGCCGAGGTCGACCTGCACGCTCTCGGCAGGCCCGTGCAGGCGCTGATCAACGTGCGGATGCATCCCAAGGAGCGCGCCGCCGTGGAGGCCTTCCGCGAGTACGTGACGGCCCTGCCCGAGACCATCGCGGTGTTCGTGGTCTCGGGCGGCGACGACTTCATCGTCCAGGTCGCGGTGCGCGACACCTCCCAGCTGCGCGACTTCGTCCTCGACCATGTCTCCAAGCACCGCAACGTCGCCGACCTGCGGACCTCGCTGGTCTACGACCACATCCGCAAGACCGACGTCGGCGTTCTCCCGCCCGGCCCGCCCACTCAGCGCGCGAAGTGACGAGGGCCCGGCGCTCGGCACGCGAAGCAGGCGGTCTAACGCGTGAAGTAGCGGCGGGGGTTGTCGATCAGCATCTGGTCGATTTGGGCGTCGGAGACGTTCAGCGCGCGCAGCGAGGGCAGCACGTCGTCGCTGATGTGGCGGTAGTTCCAGTTGGGCGCCATGCCCTGCAGCAGCTCGGGATCGGGGCCGAACCAGTCCATGTAGCAGCTGGCGTCATGGCTGAGCACCATCCGGTCGGCGTAGCCGCGCTCGCACAGCGTCGCGATCGTGCTCACCCGGCTGGCGGTGGGGTTCAGCAGGTCGAGCCCGAAGCGGTCCATGCCGAGGATCGCGCCGGTGTCGGCCATCTCCATCAGGTAGTCGACGTCGTTGCTGTCGCCGGCGTGGCCGATGACGACCTTGGTCATGTCCACGCCCTCCTTGCTCAGCAGGTCGACCACGACCCGGCCGGCGTGGGAGGGGCTGTGGGTGTGCACGTTCACCGGGGCGCCGGTCTCGCGATGCGTGGCGGCGACCGCCCGCATGATCCGCTCCACGCCCGGCGTGAGGCCGGGCTCGTCGATGGCGCACTTGAGGAACGCGGCCTTCACGCTGGTCCCGGCGATGCCCTCGGTGAGGTCGCGGGTGAAGTCGGCGATCATCGGGTCGGCCCCGCCGAGCAGGGTGTTCGGGCCCCGGTAGTGGAACTGGAACGGGACGTCGTTGTAGGAGTAGATCCCCGTCGCCACGATGATGTTGAGCTCGGGCACGCGTTCGGCGATCCTGGCGATGCGGGGGATGTAGCGGCCGAGCCCCCACACGGTGGGGTCGACGATCGTGGTGATGCCCCGCTCGATCACCTGGTGGAGCTTGGTGATCGCGTCCTCGACGCGTTCCTCCTCGTCCCACCAGGCGGCGGTGCCGTAGTTCTGGACGTGCTCTGTGGACAGCACGAAGACGTGCTCGTGCATCAGGGTGCGGCCCAGGGCGTCGACCTCGACGGGTCCGCGCGCGGTCTCGACTGCGGGCATGAGGGAGTCCTCCGTCCGTACTGCTGCCATACCGACCGGTCGGTATCTGGCAAGCTATGACCGGGCGCACGCACCCGTCAATGGGAGGAGGAACGGCGATGGAGGACGTCAGGCCTCGGGAGAGCGCGACGGAGCGCCGGATCCTGGACGAGGCGGTACGGCTGTTCGCCGCGCGCGGCTTCGCCGGGACCTCGGTCCAGGAGGTGGTCGAGGCCGCCGAGGTGACCAAGGGGGCGCTCTACCACTACTTCGACTCCAAGGACGATCTCCTCTACGAGATCTACCACTCCCTGCTCACCCGGCAGCTGGCCGACCTGGACCGCGCCCTGGCCGAGGGGCTGCCGCCCGCCGAGACGGTGCGCACGATCCTCACCGACCTGATCATGAGCACCGCCGAGCACATCGGAGAGGCCAAGGTCTTCAGCCGCGAGGCGCACCGGCTGGACGGCGAGCACATGCACGCCCTGCGGGCCGGCTGGCGCCGCTACCACGTCACGTTCCGCCGGGTTATCGAGGACGCCCAGAAGGACGCCGTCTTCAACCCCTCGGTCGCGGCCGACACCGTCACGCTGGTCGCGCTCGGCATGGTCAACCAGATGCCCCGCTGGTACCGCGCCGACGGGCCGAAGACCGCCGAGCAGCTGGCCGACGAGGTCTCGACCTTCGTGCTCGACGCCCTCCGGCCCATGGCCTGACCTAGTCGACCTCGGCCACCGCCTGCGCGAACTGGGCCTCGTACAGGCGCGCGTAGGCGCCCCGGGAGGCCAGCAACTCGTCGTGGGTGCCCTGCTCGACGATCGAGCCGTGCTCCATCACCAGGATCACGTCGGCGTCGCGGATCGTGGACAGCCGGTGGGCGATGATGAAGCTGGTCCGGCCGGTGCTCAGGGTGGCCATGGCGTGCTGGATCAGCACCTCGGTACGGGTGTCGACCGAGCTGGTCGCCTCGTCCAGCACCAGGATCACCGGGTCGGACAGGAACGCCCGCGCGATCGTGATCAGCTGCTTCTCGCCCGCGCTGACGCCGGTGCCCTCGTCGTCGATCACGGTGTCGTAGCCGTCGGGCAGGGTGCGGATGAACCGGTCGGCGTGCGCCTCCTTCGCGGCCTCCTCGACCTGCTCGCGGGTGGCGTTCTGGCGGCCGTAGGCGATGTTGTCGGCGATCGTGCCGCCGAACAGCCAGGTGTCCTGCAGGACCATGCCGATGTCGGCGCGCAGCTCCTCGCGGGACATCGCGGCGATGTCGGTGCCGTCCAGCAGGATCCGGCCGCCGGTCACGTCGTAGAACCGCATCAGCAGGTTGACCAGCGTGGTCTTGCCCGCGCCGGTCGGGCCGACGATCGCGACCGTGTGGCCGGGCTCGACCTTGAGCGACAGGTCCTCGATCAGCGGCTTGTCCAGGTCGTAGCGGAACGACACGTGCTCCATCGCGACCTCGCCACGCAGTTCCTCGGGCCGCGCCGGGTCCACCGGGTCGGCCGGCTGCTCCGGCGCGTCCAGCAGCTCGAACACCCGCTCGGCCGAGGCCACCCCGGACTGCACCAGGTTGGACATGCTCGCGACCTGGGTGAGCGGCTGGGTGAACTGCCGCGAGTACTGGATGAACGCCTGGACGTCACCGATGGACAGCGCGCCCGAGGCGACCCGGAGCCCGCCGACGACCGCGACCAGCACGTAGTTGAGGTTGCCGATGAACATCATCGCGGGCTGGATGATCCCGGAGATGAACTGGGCGCGGAACGAGGAGCGGTAGAGCGCCTCGTTCTCCTTGTGGAACGCCTCGGCGGCCTCGGCCTCGCGGCCGAAGACCTTGACCACCGCGTGGCCGGTGTACATCTCCTCGATGTGGGCGTTCAGCTTGCCGGTCGTCCGCCACTGCTTGACGAACTGCGGCTGCGCCCGCTTGCCGACCTGGGCGGCGACGACCACCGAGACCGGCACCGTGACCAGCGCGATGAGCGCCAGCAGCCAGGAGATCCAGAACATCATCGCCAGCACGCCGATGATGGTGAGCAGCGAGTTCACCAGCTGGCCCATGGTCTGCTGCAGGGTCTGGCCGATGTTGTCGATGTCGTTGGTCGTACGGCTCAGCACCTCGCCGCGCGGCTGCTTGTCGAAGTAGGACAGCGGCAGCCGGCCGAGCTTGTCCTCGACCTGGGTGCGCAGCCGGGACATGGAACGCTGGATCACGCGCGCGGCCAGCCGGCCCTGGATCACGCCGAAGACCCCGGCCAGCGCGTAGATCGCCAGGACGGTGAGCAGGACCTTGCCCACGGCGTCGAAGTCGATCCCCTGGCCGGGAGTGAAGTCGGTGCTTTGCAGCAGGTCGGCGACGCCGCCCTTGCCGGTGTGGCGCAGGTTCTCGATCGCCTGCTCCTTGGTGACGCCCGCGGGCAGTTGCCGCCCGACCACGCCCGCGAAGATCAGGTCGGTGGCGTGGCCGAGGATCCGCGGGCCGGTGACCGTGAGCGCCACGCCGATCGCGCTGAACCCCAGCACGGCGTACAGCGAGGTCCGCTCGGGCTTCATCAGGCCCAGCAGGCGGCGGCTGGACCCCTTGAAGTCCATCGACTTCTCGACCGGGCCGCCGGCCATGAAGCGGGCCGGGCCCGCCATCGGCGCCGGGCCGCGACGCGGCGCCGACGTGGGTTTCTGCTCGCCCGAGCCGTTCTGCCCGCTCGGCCCGTTCTGGCCGGCCGAGCCGTTCTGCCCGCCCTGGCCGTTCTGTCCGCCCGGGCCGTTCTGGCCATTCGGGGTTGTCACGCGGCCTCCTGCTCGGTGAGCTGGGAGAGCACGATCTCCCGGTAGGTGGGGTTGTCGGCCATCAGCTCGTGATGGGTGCCGGTGCCGACGACGCGCCCCTCGTCGAGAACGATGATCCGGTCGGCGTCGCGGATGGTGCTCACTCGCTGGGCGACGATCACCACGGTGGCGTTCGACACCTCGCGGTCCAGGGCCGCCCGGAGCGCCGCGTCGGTCGCGTAGTCCAGGGCCGAGAACGAGTCGTCGAACAGGTAGATCTCGGGCCGGTGCACCAGCAGCCGGGCGATCGCCAGGCGCTGGCGCTGGCCGCCGGACACGTTGGTGCCGCCCTGGGCGATCGGCGCGTCCAGGCCCTCGGCCATCGCCTCGACGAAGTCCTTGGCCTGGGCGACCTCCAGGGCCCGCCACAGCTCCTCGTCGGTCGCGTCGGGGCGGCCGTAGCGCAGGTTGGTCGCGACGGTGCCGGAGAACAGGTAGGGCTTCTGCGGCGCCATGCCGACCGTCTCGGCCAGCAGCGCCGGATCCAGCTCCCGTACGTCCACCCCGTCGATCAGCACCTGGCCGCCGGTGACGTCGAAGAGCCGGGGGACCAGCCCGAGCAGCGTCGTCTTGCCGCTGCCGGTCGAGCCGATCACGGCCGTGGTCTCACCGGGCCCGGCGACCAGGTCGACGTCGCACAGCACCCGTTCCTCGGCGCCCGGGTAGCGGAACGAGGCGCCGCGCAGCTCCAGCCGGCCCTCCCGGCTGAGCGTGGCGACCGGCTCGGCGGGCGGCACGACGCTGGTGTCGGTGCCGAGCACCTCCTCGATCCGCTCGGCGCAGACCTCGGCGCGCGGCACCATCATGAACATGAAGGTCGCCATCATCACCGACATCAGGATCTGCATGAGGTAGCTGAGGAACGCCGTCAGCGCCCCGATCTGCATGCTCCCGTCGTCGATCCGGTGACCGCCGAACCACAGCACCGCCACGCTCGTCACGTTCACGACGGTCATCACCAGCGGGAACATCAGCGCCATCAGGCGGCCCGCGCGCAGCGACACGTCGGTGAGCTCGACGTTGGCATCGCCGAACCGGTCCCGCTCGTGGTCGTCGCGGACGAACGCGCGGATCACCCGGATGCCGGTGATCTGCTCGCGCAGCACCCGGTTGACGACGTCCAGCCGTTCCTGCATACCGCGGAACAGCGGGCGCAGCCTCCGGACCAGCAGCGTCACCAGCAGGCCCAGGATCGGCACCACCGCGATCAGCACGGTGGACAGCGGCACGTCCAGGCTGAGCGCCAGGATGATGCCGCCGATGCCCATGATCGGCGCGGAGACCATCAGCGTGAAGGTCATCAGCACCAGCATCTGGACCTGCTGGACGTCGTTGGTGGTCCGGGTGATCAGCGACGGGGCGCCGAACTGGCCCACCTCGCGGGCGGAGAACCGCTGCACCCGGTCGAAGATCGACGCCCGGATGTCGCGGCCCACCGCCATCGCGGTGCGGGCGCTGAAGAAGACGGCGGCGACCGAGCCCAGCACCTGGACCAGGGTCACGGCGATCATGATGGCGCCGAACTTCATGATCGCTCCGGTGTCGCCCTTGACCACGCCCTCGTCGATGATGTCGGCGTTCAGCGTGGGCAGGTACAGCGCGGCGATGGTGGCCGCCAGCTGCAGGAGCACGAGGAGGCCGATGGGCCGTTTGTAGGGCCCGAGATGGGACCGGAGAAGTCGGATCAGCACGCGGGAACTCTCGGTTGAGGCAAGGGATGGATGGCTGAGAGAACGCAGCCCGGCAGGCATATTCTCCGGGCCCAACCATTTTCGCAACCGATTATCCGGCCTTTGATCCGCCCCCGGATCCGACTAATGGAGGGACTTGTGTTCCGACCTTAGGATGTTCCCCTCCCGGCCGGTCTCAGCCGACGTGATAGGCGCGGGTGACGGTCTGTACGACACCGTTGCCCGCCGTGTCCGCGGCCGTGACCCGCAGCGAGACGAACTCGGCCCCGGCGGGCGGCGTGACCGTGACGGTCCCGACGGACGGCGTTCCGCTGACCGGCACGCGCTTCCAGGTCGCCCCGTCGTCGAAGGACGCCTCGATCGCGATCGACGTGGGCGCCGCGTCGGGCGTGCCGCGCCTGACCCAGTACGGGATCGCCGTCGGCCGGCCCTTGGGCGCGGAATTGTGCGCGTTCAGCGGCGCGGGCAGGAAGGCGACCGAAAGCAGCGGCAGTTTCCGTGCCTCGGCCGTATGGGACGAACGGAACGTCCATGCCGATTCGGTCTTGGTGGCCAGAGTGGCCTGTGCGCTCTTGCGGGTCAGTGATTCGCGCAGGGTGTAGGCGGCGTCCTCGGGCGGGAGCGTGGCGTCGAGCCAGTACCAGCTCCAGCCGTCGGGGATCTGCTTCTCGGCGAGGACCGTGTCGCCCTTGCTGAGCGCCAGCGTTCCGCCGAGTGTGCCGTCCATGCCGCAGTCGTCGAGGGCGCCGGTGAACGGGCAGCCCGAGTCGACGTGCACCGCGTCCCCGGTCCGCGTGCTGGGTGTCTGCTGGTCGGGGGTGTGGCCGAGGACGGCCGCGTTCATGATGTCGACCTGCGGGCCGGGCCGGTAGGTGCGCGGCCCCCGGTAGATCCGGGTGGGGCTGTCGTACGGATCGGTCCCGTAGAGCCAGACTTCGGTGTGCCAGCTGATGTTCTTGTCCGGCCGCAGGTAGACGGTGAACGTGTCGGGGACCGCCCGGGTGACGCCCATCGGCTCCGGAGTGATCGGGCCCATGCCGGGCGTAGTCGCCGACCAGCGCAGCCAGCCGTTCGCCGCCACCCCCTGGGACCGGACGTCGGTCAGGATGCGGGCGAGATCGGCCTTGCGGGTGCGCAGGCCGGGGTCGGCCGGGACCGACCCGACCGTGTAGGTGTGGTCGCGGAAGACGTTCTCGCCCTGCTCCCAGACCGTGGACAGGTTGTAGGCCAGATCGGGGCCGCTGACGGTCTGGACGGACATGCGCGTGTGCGCGTCCCCGCGCAGGAACAGCCCGCTGCCCAGGCCCCCGGACTGCCAGACCAGCTGCGCCACCGCCTGCGAGAGGACGGCGTCCGGCTGGTCGTTGGTGATCTCCACCGGGGTCGTCCGGCGGGCGTCGAAGGGGACCTCGCGCGCCCCGGCCTCCAGCCGGACCACCTGCATGAACCCGCTGCTCCAGGCCGTTCCGGTGGTGACGATGCCGGAGACCTCGTAGGTCCCGGCGGGCACCTGGACGCGCGCGACGCCGTCGGCGTCCACCGGCGGATAGAACCCCTGGTGCGTCTCGGTGTTGGTGATGAGGATGAACGCGCCGAACAGGGTGCCCGGGTTGCCGTCGCGGTCGGTCGTGGGGATCGTCAGGTCCACAATGTCCGGATCGTCCGCCGCCAGCGCTCTCGGCTGTGGTTCGGCGGCCTTGACCCGGCCGTCCAGCCCCAGCCGGGTCGGATGCGAGCGGTCGTCCAGCGCCGTCACCGTGATCGTGTCGTCGCCGACCACGGTGGCGAACGAGGTCTTGTGGCCCGCGCGCGGTGCGACGGTGACCTGCGGGGATCCTCCTGCCCGTCGATCGATGACGACCTGGTCTCCGGCGGCCGTCGTGACCGTGCGGGTCGCGGGACCGGTGGCGACCGGTTCGGCGGGTGCGCTGGGTGCGGGTGGTGCGGCGGGTGCGGGTGGTGCGGCGTGCGCGGTGCCGGCGGCCGGGAGCAGGGCCGCAAGGGCCAGTGCCAGGGACAGTGCGGCGATCCTGCGGGCTGTCACAGCGGTCACTCCTGGGGGCGGGAGACGATGCCAGCTAATAGTGGCACGGTTTTCCCGCCTGTAACTGGCCTCAGGCGGCCACGCCCCGCCTCGGCGTCATGTGGCGCGCGACGCGGAGTCGTTCAGGCGCTGCAGGACGTCGGTGAGGATCGGGCCGCTGGTCGCGAAGTTGAGGCGCGCGAAGCCCTCGCCGCCCGGACCGAAGGCGGGCCCGTTGCTGAGCATGATCTTGCCGTCCGCCAGGAAATGCGCGGCGGGATCGTCGCCCAGGCCGAGTTCGCGGCAGTCCAGCCAGGCCAGGTAGGTGGCCTCCGGGCTGTGGTGGCGCACGCCCGGCGGCAGCGAGTCCTTCACCAGGTCGCGGTTGCGCGCGAGCGTCTCGCGGGCCTCGGCCAGCCAGGCGCCGCCCTCCTTCCAAGCGGCGACCGTGGCCACCACGCTGAGGCTGCTCACCTCGCCGAAGAACTGCGGCGGCATCGCGGCCAGCGCCTCCCGGATGCGGGCGTCGCCGACGTGGGCCACCGAGCAGCGCAGGCCCGCCAGGTTGAAGGCCTTGCTGGCGGAGGTCAGCGTGACCGTGCGCTCGTGGAGCGTGGCGAACGGGATGTGCCGGTGCGGCTCGTAGGCGAGATCGGAGTGGATCTCGTCGGAGATGACCAGGACGCCGTGCCGGTCGGCGATCTCGGCGAGGCCGGCGAGTTCGTCCCGGGTGAACGCGCGCCCGGTGGGGTTGTGCGGGTTGACCAGGATCAGCGCGGCGGGCGGCGCGGCGGCGAGGCGCTCGGTGTCGAACGTCCAGCCGTCCGGGGTGTCGATCATCGGGATGGGCCGGAGGCGGCGGCCCATCGCGCTGATCGTGTCGAGGAACGGGGGATAGGCGGGCGTGTGCAGCGCCACGGTGTCGCCGGGCTCGGTGCCCAGGTGCAGGACGACCTGAAGGGCCTGGATCAGCTCGGTGAACACGCGCACGTCGGCGGGGGCGAAGGCCACGCCCTGGCGGCGCATGCGCTCGGTGAAGACCTCGCGCAGCGGGTTCAGGTCGGGTGCGTCGTCCCAGTGCGGGTAGCCGAGGCCCAGTTCGAGACGTTCCTGGATCGCGGCACGGATCGGGGGCGCGGAGGGGTAGTCCATGTCCGCCACCCAGGCGGGCAGCACGCCGGGTGCGGGCTGCTGCCACTTCTTTCCGGAGGCACGGCGCAGCACCTCGGGGTCAAGATCGTCGAACATGAGCCTTACGGTACGACAAGTGCCTGACGGCGCGACGAGCCCGTCATCTGCGGGTCTGCAGGCTCAGCGCGGCGTCGCGGACGTCGGCGAGCTCAGCCGCCCAGTCGTCCGGCGGCGCGATCGGGGCCAGCACGAACTTCGACAGCCCCGCCTCGACCAACCGCTTCAGGTGGGCCTCGAGACCGTCGAGAGCCGGGATCACCTCGTTCAGCCCGGCCTCGCCGCCGCGCACCTGGCGCACCCGTGCGAACCGCGCCTCGACGTCGGGTCCGAGCGGCCCCCGGCGGTAGAGGACCACGGCGCCGAAGTGCTCGTCCTCGATCTCCCGGCCGGCCTCGGCGGCGGCCCGCTGGATGATCTCCCGGCCCCGTTCGCCCTCCGCGGGCGCGACGAAGGAGGCCAACCAGCCGTCCGACAGGCGACCGGTGCGGCGCAGTTCGGCGTCGGAGGCGCCGCCCAGCCAGACGTCGAAGCCGCCCTTGGCTGGCTTGGGAAGGATGCGCAGCTTGTCGTAGTGGTAGAACGTGCCGTCGTGGCTGACCTCGTCCTCCGCCCAGAACCGGCGCAGGAGGGGCAGCGCCTCGTTCAGCATCGCCGCGCGCTGGGTGCGCTCCACGCCGAACGCCTGCTGCTCGCCCACATTGCGGATGCCCAGCCCGAACGCCGGGAGCAGGCGTCCGCCCGACAGCCGATCCAGGGACGCCATCTCCTTGGCCACCAGGGCGGGCTGGCGGCCGGGCAGCGCCATGACGGCCATGCCCAGCTTGATCCGCTTGGTCGCCGCCGCGGTGAACGCGAGCGTCGAAACGGGATCCCCGGACGGCCCGGTGGCCCGTTCGGAGACCCACAGGGAGTCGAAGCCCTCCCGCTCCAGGCCCTGCACGAGTGCGGTCAGGTTCTCGGGGTCAGGGGTGGCGGCCGGAGGCATGTAGCCGATGCGCACGATCACCACTCGACCGTACGGCGGGTTAGTTCTGTGACGCAACCCGCGCGACCGCCGCCGCGCCCAGCGCGGTGACCGCGATCGTGAGCGCCATCGGCAGCGCGGTGCCCGACCCGGCGATCCCGGCGAGCGGCGCGGTGGCGCCCCCGATGGCGAACTGCCCCAGGCCCAGAAGCGCCGAAGCGCTCCCCGCCACGTTCGGCGGGCGGCCCGACAGCGCCAGCGCGGTCGAGTTCGGCAGCACGAGCCCCTGACCCGACACCACCAGGAACAGCGCGGGCAGCACGCCCACCAGCCCCACCCCGGTGATCACGGCGACCAGGAGCCCCACACCCCCGACCGCGACGATCACGAGCCCCGCCGCCAGCAGCCGATCGAGCGACACCCGCCCCGCCAGCCACCCGCTGACCTGCCCTACCAGCACGATCCCCAGCGCGTTGATCCCGAAGACGATGCTGAACGCCTGCGGCGAGAGCCCATAGAGGTCCTGGAGCACGAACGGGCTGCCGCTGATGTAGGTGAACATCGCCGCGAACCCCAGCCCGCCCGCCAACGCGGGCGCCACGAACGAGCGATCGACCAGCAGCGCGCGGAACGTCGACAGCGTCGCCCGCATCCCCCCGGTCTCCCGGCGTTCCACCGGCAGCGTCTCGCGCAGCCCCAGCAGCGACGCCAGGAACATCAGCACACCGATCCCCGACAGCGCCGCGAAGACACCGGGCCACGGCGTGAACCGCAGCAACTGCCCGCCCAGCACCGGCGCCAGGATCGGCGCCAGGCCGTTCACCAGCATCAGCATCGAGAAGAACTTGGCCGCCTCGACCCCGTCGTACAGGTCGCGCACCACCGCCCGCGCGATCACGATCCCCGCGGCCCCCGCCGCGCCCTGGACGAGCCGCAGCCCGATGAACGTCTCGACGGTCGGCGCGAAGACGCACAGCAGCGAGGCCACCGCGTACACGCCCAGCCCGATCAGCAGCGGCCTGCGCCGCCCCCACCGGTCGCTCAGCGGCCCGGCCACGATCTGGCCCACCGCCAGCCCGACCACGCACGCCGTCAGCGTCAGCTGCGCCTGCACGGCGCCCGTCGACAGGTCCCTGGACACCTGCGGCAACGCCGGCAGGTACATGTCGATCGACAGCGGCGCGATGGCGCTCAGCGCGCCCAGAATGAAGATCAGCCGGAGCCGCCGATCCGGCGGGCGAGCGGCCGAGGCGTGCACGGGGACGGCGGCGCGCTCGCTCGTCGTCATCGTCACCTCTCTGCTCGCCGGAATCGGGTCTCCCGGACATGCAACGAGATGACGCAGCGTTATCTGCCCACCTCAGCGGTGTCTTTGATCACACACGCGCTCAGTGGAGGGTGAGGGTCACCGAGCTGCCCCGGGGCTGCATGCTTCCCGGGGCGGGCTGCTGGCCGCCGACCGTGGCTCCGCTGCCGGTGACGGACACGTCCAGGCCCATGCTCGCGGCGGTGCTGCGGGCCTGCTGCTCGTTCAGGCCGATGAAGTAGGGGATCGTGACCTGGCTGCCGGTGACCGAGCCGCCCTGGCCCGCCGAGACGTAGAGCGTGACCGGGTTGCCGGGGGCCACGTTGGAGCCGCCGGTCGGGTAACTGCGCACGACCGTGCCCGCCGAACGGTAGGACGGGACCCGGATGACCGCGCCCAAAGGGATGCGCTGGGCGGCCAGGTGGTTGATGGCGGCGTTGGAGCTGAGGCCGACGACCTTGGGGACGGCTACGGGGGCGGTCGGGAGCGTGGTCACCGAGACGGCCTCGGTCTGCGGGGTGTCGCCGGTGGTGCCGTTGGACCCGCCACTGGACCCGCCGAACAGGAGGCTGAGCCCGAGGACGCCGACGGCGGCGACGCTGGCGATCCCGGCGATGAGGATCATGGTGCGGCCCGACATCTCAGGTTGGCCGGGCGGCGGCGGGACCGGGGCCTGCTGCTCTATGCCCTGCTGTCCGACGCCTTGCTGCTCCTGCCCCTGCTCGGCGCTCTGCTGGTCCTGCTCGGGCATGGCTGCCCCCGAATCTTCCGGCGGGGTCTCACCCCTCTTGTGCGTTGGGACGCGGCTTCACGGTGCGGAGTTCGGCGTTCACGCGATCCGGCATCAGAAGGGCCAGGGCGGCAGGCGGAGCTGGGTCACCGCGACGATCACGCTGGCGGTCATGGCGGCGACGGTCAGGATCGACAGGCCGGCGAGGACCGCCCAGCGGCCGACCTGGTAGCCGAGGGGGACGCGGGAGCCGTCGCGGCCGCGGACGGGCCAGGGGGAACGGAGCGGGGCGGTGCCGGGAACCTCGTCGGCCTGGACGTCGATCTCGGCGTCCGGCCTGACCTGGCCGTTGGTGGGCAGGCCCGAGACCCAGCCGAGGAGCTTGGCGACGTCGGCCGGGTGGGTCTCCAGTCCGGAGCCGAGGTACTGGACCTGGCCCGCGACCTGGTCGAGGGTGCGGACGGTGTTGCCGAGGCCGACCTGGTCCAGCCAGAGGCGCAGGGTGGCGCCGTTCTGGAGGGAACGGCCGATCTCGGTGCGGCGCAGGAGGTCGGTCTTGGTGACCACGACGGCGATACGGCGCTGCTTGCCGCGGTCGGGGCGCGAACGCAGCTCGTTGAGGACGCGCTGCAGGGTGTCGGCCGGGTCCTCTTCCGAGGACGCGGCGGACCGTTCGACCAGGCCGCGTTCCTCGGCGGTGAGGGCGCGCCTGACCTGGGGGAGCGCGAACGGGTCGACGATGAAGAGCAGCGCCTCGCCGTGGTCGAGGTAGCGCAGGGACTCGACCTCGGTGGCGCCGGTGTAGTGCTCACCGGCGGGGTCGAAGAGGTAGAGGATGCGGCGCGCGCGGCCGGGCAGCTCGACGTCGACCATGGTGGCCAGGGGCAGTTCGGGGCCGGTCTTGGCGAGGTGACCGCCGCGCTGGAACTCGCGGATCGCGCCCGCGTAGGCCTGCGCGTGGCGCGGCTCGACGAAGGCCAGGCGGCCGTCCACGGCGCGGGCGCGCGCGTGCAGGGCGCGGATGCCCAGGAACATGAACGTCGTCTTGCCGGCGGCCGGGCCGCCGACGAAGGGCAGCGGCTCGACGCGGACGCGGCCGATGCGTTCGGGCAGGCGGCCGCCGCAGTGCGGGCAGTAGGCGGCGAGCCGGAAGCGGCCGAACGGGACGGTCGTGGGCAGGCGCGCCCCGCAGCGGCACACGTGCCGGAACGCACCCGCCGGGCCGGGGCTGAGGCGGTGGTGGCGGGCGCCGCAGCCGGGGCACTCGTACACCGGCAGCCCGACCTTCTCGTAACAGAAGGGGTGCGGGCAGGTCTGCAGGATCCGCCCGTAGGCCATGAAGACGCGCTCGACGGCCGCCAGGACCAGGACGCAGGCCAGCCAGCCGGCGAGGCCGATGAACGCGACGACGCCGTACAGCACCGTCATCACCAGCCCGAGGACGGCAGCCGGGACCGCCGCCGCCACGATGCCCGCGCACAGCGCCGCCCACACCGGGAACGCGAAGAACCCCCAGAGCCCGCCGAGCAGCGTCTGGGTGAGGAGGACCAGGAGGGACTTGGTGGTCTGCCAGACCTTCGGCACCACCGTCCGGGCGATCACCCACCAGTCCTGCCAGACCTGCGAGAGCAGGTAGTGGCGGTAGGAGTCGGTGGGCGGGGCGACGGGCGAGGGGCCCTTGAGCGTGGACGGCGCGAGGGTGCGGCAGGCGTGCAGGTAGTAGAGCCCGACCGCGGCGACGGCCGCGACCGTCAGCGTGATCGGGAAGAGCAGCGGGAAGACGACGACGAAGCCGAGCCACATCGTGCCGAGCCACAGCGCGGCGAGCAGGACGATGAGAACGATCTGCACGGTCAGTCACCCGGCCCGGAGCGAGCCTCGGCGATGAGGCGCTTCAGCTCGGCGCGCATCTCGCGGTCGCCGGAGAAGTAGGACTCCAGCTGGCGCGAGGCGATCCAGCGGGTGGCGGCCCGGCGCGCCCACGCCTCGAGGCCGGGTTCGGTGATGCCGCGGCGGCGCAGGCGCAGCACGACCTCGACGAGCTCGTTGCGCTGGGCGGTCTCGGCCTGCCGGAGCGGTGAACGTCCCGCGCGGGCGCGGTCGGACAGCCTCGCGCGCCACTGCTCGCCCACTTCGGCGCGGATGGCCTCGGTGGCGGAGGCGAGGAGCGCCGTGCGGAACCGGGGGTCACGTTCGGCGAGACGGGCGGCGGCGTTCTCGAAGGCCCGTTCGGTCAGGCGTGGGGACGCGCCCGCCGCAGCCAGCGAACCGAGAGCCCGCGCGGCGCGTTCGGGGCGTTCGATGCTGAGCGCTTCAGCGTGCGCTTTGACGGCGGCGGCGTCGCGGGCGGCGGGGCCGTCGGGCAGGGCGGTACGGACCTGGTCGGCCAGCCGCAGCGTCTCCTCGGCGGTGAGCGACTCGGGCCTCAGGCGGGTGAACGCCCGCGACGGCAGGACGCCGAGAACGCGATGCGCGGTCATCGCGTCCGGATGGGAGGCCAGGAGCTCGGCGCATTCGGTGACGGTCGGCGCGGCCCAGATCTGATCGAACGCCTCGTCGAGGCCGGGGGCGTTCAGGTCGAGGAGGTGCCCGGTGACGACCGGCCGTTCGGCCCGGCGGCGCCGCCCGACCGAGACGAGCACGCGCACCGCGACCGTGGGCATCACGTGCAGGTGCCGCGGCCCGGCGGCGTAGAGCAGGTCGCAGGCGTCGTCGGTGAGCACGGCTTCGCGGGCGTCCTCGCCCGACCCGGCCAGGCCGGTGAGGACTCCGGACAGGACGGCCTCGCGGACCTGTGCCGGGCCACCGTCGAGGGCGGCGGACAGGTCGTCGGCGCCCGCCGCGGTACGTTCCGCAGCGATCGCGCTGACCTCGGCCGGGTCGATGGCGGCACCGGCGTCGTGCGCCCGCCCTGCCACGCGCGCGGCCCCGGCCAGACCGGGCGCGGCGGTGAGCGCGGCGGAGATCGCCGGAGCGAGGCGCGGCAGGACGTCGGCCGCGCCGGCCTTGCGCGCCCAGCCGTGCACCGCGAGCGCCAGATCCAGGCCCATCGCCGGAACGCCGCGCACCAGGTCGTGCCAGATCGACTCGGGGATCGCCGTGCCGTGCCGGGTGAGCAGCGCCGCGACCGCCTCTTCCTCCTCCGGCGTCACCGACGCGTCACCACGGCACAGCGCCAGCAGCCCGGCCGCCCGTTCCAGCGCGGGCGGCTCGCCGGAGTCCAGCAGCGCGAGCTCGCCGAGCGCGTCGAGCCCCGCGAAGTCCATGGTCCGCCAGCACTCGGCGGCCGTACGGGCGAACCGGCCCGCCTCGGCCGTCTTCGCCGCGAGACGGCCGACGAAGAAGACGTCGCCGCCGTGGCGCTGCGCGGTCGCCCACACGTCGGGGGTCGTGCCGACCAGGCGCTGGGCGGCGCCCTCGGGATCGGCGCTGTAGGTCACGAACGTCAGCCGGGACGCGGCCGCGACCGGCAGCGAGTAGGACACGACGGCGATCCAGCGGGCGATCAGCTCCACGTCGTCGCCGACCAGCACGATCCGGCCGTGCCCGCGGCCGAGCACGCCGATGGTCGAGTCGAGCAGCCCGGCCAGCGCGCCGAACGCGTTCTCGCCCGCGAGCCACTCGGCGAGCATCTCGGGATCGAACGCGGCGCCGGGCGGCAGGTCGTCCAGCTCGGGCAGCTCTTCGCTCTCGGCGGGCGCGGCTGCCCAGATCGGCGCGCGCCACAGCTCGATGGGGCGCAGGCCCTCTAGCTCGTCCGGGTCGGCCACGACCGCGTGCGTGAAGAAGTTGCCGTAGCGGCCGGAGTAGTCGCGTCCCAGGTAGCGGCTCTGCAGGAGCATCGGACGGCCTTCGGCGCCGCCCTCGGTGCGGCCGTCGGCGCGGTCGTACAGGAACGCCAGCGGGAAGTCGCGCAGCTCACCCTCGTCCGGGCTGAGCGGCGCGCCGGGCGGCGGCCGGTACGACAGGAACGGCGTGACGCCCGCCCGCAGGCCGTCGGGCAGCCCGGGGGTCTCGGCGACGAACTGGAACCCGGCTCGTCCGGTCGGACCCCGCCGCGCGGAGGTGTAGTGGAGCTGCCAGGCCATCGGTCAGCCCCCGTCACGCTGGGGGCGCACGCCGTCGAGCATCCCGAACCGGTAGAGCAGCCACAGCAGCGGATCCTCGGCCCGGTAGGGGCGGACGCCGCCGGTGCCGACCCGGCCGTCGTGCGGCACGCCGCCGAGAGCCGACAGCCCGAACAGCGCGTACTCGGCGTACTGCTGGCGCAGGTAGAGGTCGAGCTTGCCGGACTGCCAGTCGTGCAGCATCGCGCGGACCTGCTCGTCCACCGCCTCGCGGTCGTCGAGGTCCAGCACGCCCTCGCCGCCCCGCGTGCGGTGCAGCGCCGACTGGCGCAGCAGCTCGGGCCGCAGCGCGTCGATCTTGGTGAGGGCGACCGCGACCGGGACCTTGAGCGGGTCGCCCGGCTTGGTGCCCGCGCGCTGCCGCAGCGCCTCGGTCACGCGGGCGATGATGTTGATGGGCTCGCTGTCGGGGTCGTCGGCCATGGTCGGCGGCGTACCGTCGGCGACCTCGGACCGGGCGCCGGGCAGCTCCAGCGGATCGACCAGGAAGATGATCGCGTCCGCCGCCTCCAGGTAACGCAGGTGCAGGTCGCGCACCTCGCGGCTGCGCAGGTCCTCGCCCGCGGTGTCGAACAGCACCAGCGCCAGCGAGTCGGTCCTGTCGCGCGCCGCCCGTCCTCGCACCTTGGACAGGCGCCCGGCGGGACGGCTGCGGCTGAGCAGGTAGACCAGCGGCTCGCGCGGGCTGGTCGCGGCGCTGGTGGTGGTCGGCAGCAGCCGCCGTTCCTCCAGCAGCGGCCGGGCGAAGTCGCGCTTGTAGCGCTCGATCGTGCGGTCGTCGCAGGCCACCAGCGAGGCGTCCAGCTCGGTGCCGACCCGGTTCATCAGCTCGTGCAGCAGCACCGCGATGTAGGTGCTCTTGCCCGCGTTCTTCGCCCCGACCAGCGCGACGATCCGGCCGGGGGAGTCGCAGTAGGCCGACGGCAGCGGGTTGTGGCACTCGGGGCAGACCCGGTTGCCGGTCGCCTGCCCGCAGTCGGGGCACTCGGCGCGGCTCTTGCGCCCGTCCGCCGCGAACACCGGCGGCAGCGACGCGCCCGCCGGCGAGCCCATGTAGTCGGCGAGCGCCTGGTCGAGCTCGGGCGGGCAGCCCGGACGCCGCCCCACCTGGCCGCGGCAGCGGAACTCCACGCGCTGGAGCGCCACCACGGCGAAGCAGTACGGGCACGTGACGTCGCCGCGCGAGTGGGCGCCCGGCTTGCGGGCCTTGTCGAGAAGCATCCTCACCTCGTGACCTGGAGGTGGCGAACCGGGGGGTCGCTGAGTTCGATGACATCATCATCGGCGAAGCAGCGCAGCCAATATGGACCCGATGCGTCGGGCGGGGCCAGCGTGAGCTCGCCGGGGACGGGGACCTGCTCCCACGAGCCGAGGGTCTCGCCGTCGGCGGCGCGGTGCGGCATGACCCGGCCGGTCCGCATCACCAACTCCAGCTTGGCGATGCGCAGCGGCTTGGCGGAGGTCAGGCGGATGGTGAGCGAACGGCGCCAGCGTGGCCCGCCGCGTTCGATGGCGTAGTGGACGACGGTGCGCGCCGCGACCTCGGCGGTCGCCTCGGGGCCGGTCACGCGGACGCCGCCGACCGTGCCGGCCGCCGCGACCGACAGCTCGACCGGCTCGTTCTCGGGAACGGGCAGCCGCAGGCCGCCCTGGGAGTCGTAGGCGGCGCGGGTGACGATCTCCTCGCGCGGGCCGTCGTCGTCGATCCGGCCCGGCTCGATCCGGCCCGCCTCCACCAGCCGCGCCTCGATCTTCCCGGTCGCGATCGCGTCGGCGCCGATCCGGTAGACGAGCAGCACCTCGGCGACGTCGGCGGGCCAATCGAACCCGACGTGCACGAACTCGCCGCGCCGCTCGGCGACCAGGCGGCGCGGCGGCGGCAGGTTGATGTGCCGGTGGTACGCGCCGATCGCCGCCGTGCCCTCGGCGACCGACACCGCGACCAGCCAGCCGCCGCTCGGCGGGCGCACCGACAGGCCGCCCGGCACCGGCGTCGCGGTGACGCGGCGGCCGGTCCGCCGCACCTCCTCGACCGGGACCAGCGCGCTGCGCGGCCACGGCGGCGGCCCGTCGGTGAGGACCAGCTCGACGGTGCCGTGCGGCGGCTCCTCGAACGTGACCAGCAGTAGTCCCGGGTCGCCCGGGTCGGGCTCGGCGGTCAGCTCGTACACCGGCTCGGGCGGCGCGCTCGGCGTGACCGACGCCCGCACGCCTGGCGTGACCACCTCGCCGCCGTCGGCGTCGAGGTAGACCGCGCAGATCCGGTAGTGATGGGTCCTGCCGTTCGGCACCCGGTCCTGGAAGCCCTCGCGTCCGGCGGCGACCGCCTTGCCGCCGGTGCCGCCGCCGCTGCCGCGGATGACCAGCGCGCGGGCCGCCTCGGGCGGGCAGCGCCACCGGCCGGTGACCACGCCGTCGCCGGGCAGCAGCTCGACGTCGCCCGGCTCGGGCCGTACGACCACGGGCCCGGCGACGGCGGGCGCGGCCGCCGCCTCGCCGCGCACCGCGACGACGCCGTAGTAGAGCGGCACGTTGACGGGCGGATGGTCGTCGCGCGGGCCGGGCAGCGACTCCCCGTCGGCGGCGTTGCGCGGCGGCCGGTCGCGGCGGCGCACCACGTGATAGATCAGGTCCCCGGCGGTGGAGGGCGACGCGGCCCACGACAGCCGCACGCGCGTTCCGTCGTCGTCGACGTCCGCGCCGAGCGAGGGAACGGGCCGAGGCGCCAGCCGCCGCTGATGCTCGGCGGCGCCCGGCAGGTCGTTCACCAGCTGGAGGGCGTCGGCGAGCAGCCGCCACGCCGCGTCGGGGTCGCGTTCGCCGGCCGCCGCCTCGCGCAGCCGTACGGCGGTCGCGACGCGGCGCTGCGCCTCGGCCGCGAGCAGGGCGGCCTCCTCGTTGGACTCGTCGGGGCGTTCGGCCTCGGCCAGCTCGGCGGCGGCGTAGACCTCGCCGGAGTCCAGCAGCATGCGCAGCCGTCCCGCCAGCCCGCCGCCCGGACCGGTCTCGCGGAGAACGGCGAAGACCAGGCGACGCGCGTCGTTCGGGTCGATGCCCAGGTCTTCCATCGCGTGGCGGAGGAGCGCGCGTTCGGAGGCGCGCTGGCGCTGCCGCTCCCGGAGGCGCTCCACCAGGTCGTAGAGGACCAGCTCGTGCAGGTCGGCGTCCGAGCGCAGCGCGGCAAGGACCGTGTCGGCGTGCGTGAGGCTGGTGTCGCGGCTGCGGCGCGCCCACTGCGCGGCGACCGCCGTCACGGCCGCGGCGTCCAGCCGCAGCGGCCCGCTCCCGTCCGGCACCGGCGCGGCGAAACCACCGAGCACCCGCATCGGACCGGCCAGCCGCCCGCCGAACACGAAGTCGGGGAGGTGGCGGCGGCCCAGCACGTCCAGCGACTCGCGGACCTTGCGATAGGCGGCGTACGGCGCGGTGGCGGGCAGCGGGTCGGGCTCGCGGATCTCGATCCGGTCGGCGGCGGCCAGCGACTCCAGCTCGGCCCGGCTCACCCCGCCCGCCCGCGCGATGCCCTCGACCTCGGCGGGCGCCACCATCCGCAGCATCCCGGCCGCGTCCATCAGCCGCGCCCGCGTCTGCGACACCCGCTTCTGCGTGCGCTCCTGACCGCCCCGCAGTCGTTCGGCCAGCGGCTTCAGGTCGCCGCGCTCGGCAGCGGTGAAGATCGGCGCCAGCTCGCGGTGCTCGGCCTCCAGCCGGTCGATCAGCTTGCGGTACTTCAGCTGCCCGCGTGCCCGCCGCCAGCACTGCCGCACCAGCTTGACGCGTTCGACGACCACGCCGGGCGCCAGCGGGTCGGGCAGCGCGTACCGGGCACGCAGATCCTCGGGCGGCTGGTCGCCCGCCTCCCGCGCGGGCTCCAGCACCTCACGCCGGTAGTCGTCGTCGAAGGACACGGGCCGTCCCGGGTCAGCTCACCTTGACGCGGGAGAGGGCCGTGCGGGACCGCTCGACCTCCTCCTCGGACATGCCGCCGACGTCCACCTTCAGCTCCAGCCGCTCGCCGGTCTCCTTCTCGACCGCCGTCACGTGCAGCAGCCCGGAGGAGTCGAGCGAGAACGTCACCTCGATCGGCCAGCCCGCCTTCTTGCCCTTCGGGATACGGACGGCGCCGGTCGCGATCTCGGTGTTGTCGATCAGCTCGCCGGACTCGACGCTGCCCGCCTGCTCCATCACCCGGATGTCGGCCGAGGTCTGGTCGTCGTAGACGGTGAAGAAGTCCTCGGTCTTGGCGGCCGGCAGCTCGTCGTTGGCGTGCACCAGATGCGCGACGTGCTCGGCCGAGGTCTCGCGGTCGACCACGACGATGCCGAACGCGTGCGAGGCGACCGTCTTGATCTGGCGGCCCGCGATCTGCCGCTGCTGCTCCTCCGACAGGCCCGCGCGGCCCGCCATCTCCTCGGCCTGGTCCTGCTCGCCCGCCGCCAGCAGCCGCCGGTAGGTCTCCTCGAACGCGTACAGCGCCGCGCCCTTGGCGACCGCCAGGTCGGGGTCCTGCAGCCGCGGCGACAGGCCCAGCTCGGTCTCCAGCCGTGACGCCACGACCGGCATCTTGGTGGAGCCGCCGACCAGCACCAGGTCGTCGTAGTCGTCGACGCCCTTCTCCGCCGCCGTGGACAGCGTCCGGCCGGTGATCTCTATCGTGCGGTCCAGGAGGTCCTTGGTGAGCTCTTCCAGCTTCTCGCGGGTGACCTCGATCGCGGCGGCGCGGCCGTCGTGCATCACCCGGACGGTGTGCGTGGTGCGGGTGGTGAGGGACTTCTTGGCGTCCTCGGCGTCGCGGCGCAGCTGCTGCTCGGTCTGCTTGTCGTCGAGCGGGTCACCTGCCTCGGGATGCTCGGCGCGGAACCGTTCGGCCAGGTACTCGACCAGGCGCGAGTCCCAGTCGGCGCCGCCCAGCTCATGGTCGCCGTCGGTGCAGACCACCTCGATGTGCCCGCCGCGCAGCGCGATGATCGTGGTGTCGAACGTGCCGCCGCCCAGGTCGTACACCAGGATCGTGCGGTCCTGCTCGGGGTTCAGCACGCCGTAGGTGATCGCGGCGGCGATCGGCTCGGACACGATGTCGATCACGTTCAGGCCCGCGATCCGGCCCGCCTTGCGGGTGGCGTCGCGTTCGGCCGCGCCGAAGTAGGCGGGCACCGTGACCACCACGTCGCGCGCCTCCTCGCCGGTGGTCGTGCGCGCGTCGGTGGCGAGCTTCAGCAGGATGAACGCCGACAGCTCCTCGGGCGTGTAGTCGAACCCGTGGATCTCCCGCGTCACCTCCCGGCCCATGTCCCGCTTGATCAGGCTGACGACCTGGTCGGGCGCCAGCACCGCGGTGTCCTTGGCGGTCGCGCCGACCACGACGTTGTCGCCGCTCTCGAAGTAGACGACCGACGGCGTCGTGTCGGTGCCCTCCAGGTTGCGCAGGACCGTGGGCCGCCCCACATCGTCGATGGAGGCAATGCAGGAATAGGTCGTTCCCAGGTCGATCCCGTAGACAGCCATGTCCCTCTCACCTAATCGCTACCGGGCCGGGGCGCCGCGCCCTGATGTTCATCGTCTCGCTCGTTCTCGGTGTTGCGCAGCGGTTCCACGGCCACAGGATCGTTTCCGCCTCCCTCGGGCGCCGGTTCGTCGCCCTTCGCGCCCTTCCCGGCCTTGTCGCCTTTCCCGGCGTTCTCATGCCTGCCGGCCGGTACCTCCACCTTGCCGACCCGCACGTCCTGCTCGTGGACGGGCACGTCCTGCCGGCCGGCCGGCGCCGCGTGCTTGCCGGCCGGTCTCTCCTGGACCTCCGGCGGCTCCTGGATCTTGCCGACCGACACCTCGGCCTTGCGGACCACCTTGCCCGCGTGCTCGAACCCGTGCGTGCGAACGGCCACGACCGTGCCGGCCAGGGCGGGATCGGTGACGGCCTCGACCGCGACCGGACGATGCCGGGTCGCGTCGTAGGGCGCGCCGAGGTCGACCGAGAAACGTTCCACGCCCGTACGGGCGAGCGCGTCGGCGACCTCGTCCGCGACCGCCGCGAGCAGATCGGCGGCGTCCTTGGGCTCGGGCGGCTCGGGCGCCGACCAGCGGTCCGAGCCCTGCCGGGCCAGGTCGTGCAGCCGGTAGAGCGCGGTGCGGATCGGCTCCAGCATCGCCTGGAGCTCGCCGCGGCGCAGCTCCTGGTTCTCCTGGTGAAGCCGGTCGATGACCGCCTCGCGATGCCCGGCGCGCTGATGGTCGCGTTCGAGCTGCTTGGTGAGCTTGGCCAGGGCGTCCCTGACCTCCGACCGGAACTCGGCCTCGGCCCCGCCCTCGATGGGGTCACCCTCGGAAAAACTGGGATCGGCGGGTCCGGGCTCAGCGTTAGCGGGTTCCTTGGGGGCGGAACCCTCGCTTACTGGGCGTTCCCGAGCGCTCGACACGTGCAGTTACCTTAATGGGATGCAACCTCCCGGGATAGTCCCCGCTCTTGACCCGCCCGGGACATTTCCTTGGCTCTAGGCCCTTGACGTGCGCGGACATCTTCTCGGCGACGACACGCCCGGGTAACACGCCCGAAATGCGCCTCCCACACCCTGAGGTGAGTGTTTCTGGAGGAGGTGGCGATGTTGTTGCGCGTTCGTGTCCGCCTGCCGGACCGCCCCGGCTCGCTGGGCAAGGTGGCCCGTGTCCTGGGCGTCGCCGGCGCCGACGTGGTGCAGATGGCCGTGCTGGAACGAGACAACGGCAGGGCGCTCGACGACTTCACCGTGGCCTGGCCCGCGGGCGCGGGAATCGACCGCCTCTGCGATGGCCTGGCCTCGATACCCGGCGTCGACATCATCGGCATCTGGCCCACCGCCGAACCCCAGGGCGCCTTCCCCGACGCCGCCCTGATCGGCCAGTTGGCCGGCGATCCTGAACGCGGCCCCTTGACCCTCACCGACGCGGTCCCCGCGATCCTGAGCGCCGACTGGGCCGGTCTTGTCGATCCCGAGCGTTCGACGGGCTTCGAGGGTGGCGCCGGTGCTGTGCTGACGCATGTGAGCGTGGGCGGGCCGGACAAGGTGGAGGTGCCGGAGTTGGTGCCGGTGCGGGCGCGGGCGTTCACCGCCGAGGACGGGACGCAGTACGCGATCAGTCCCATGGCGGACGGGCTGGTGCTGCTGGTGGCTCGTACGGGAGCGCCTCCGTTCCATCGGACCGAGGTGTTCCGGCTGTCGCAGCTCGTGCAGGCGGCGGAGGCCGTTCTGGGGACTCGGGCGGCCGGGGTGGGAGCGGTCCAGAGTTCTTAACAAGGGTGAAACCGGATGGACGCCTGGTGCGTCTACCTTTCCGGAATGGCCCCTGGTGCGGCGGCGCGGTCGCACCGGGGCCATATTTCATTTCTGGGGTGACCTGGTGTTTTGGGTGATGGGCGACCTAGAGTCGGATTCCTGGAATCCCCCGCGCCGGTCCCTGGGAGGTCGCCCGATGGCCGAACTGCTCCGTCCGTACGTCGAATCCAGCCCCGATGTCGCCGCGATCACAGACGAACGCGGCGCCACGACCTGGCGGGAGCTGAACGCCAGGGCCGACCGGCTGGCCGGCGCGCTGCGCGGCCTGGGCCTCGGCACCGGTGACGCGATCGCGATCCACTCGGGCAACCGCCGCGAGCACTTCGAGCTGATGGTCGCCGCCGGGCACATCGGGCTGCGGTACGTGCTGGTCAACTGGCACTGGACCACCGACGAGCTCCGCTACGTGCTGGAGGACGCCGGGGCCAAGGCGCTGTTCTCCGAGGCCGCGTTCGGCGACATCGCGCGCGAGGCCTCCGCGGGCCTCGACCTGGCCGCCACGGTCGCGATCGGCGGGTCGATCGACGGTTTCACGCCGTACGAGGACTTCCTCGCCGCCGGGCCGGACGGCGAACCCGCCGACCAGGTCCTGGGCATGCCCATGGTCTACACCTCCGGCACCACCGGGCGTCCCAAGGGCGTGAACCGCAAGCTCGTCACGGCCGGCGTACCGATCGAGACCGCCCTGTTGATCGGCGGCGTGTTCGCCGACATCCTGCAGATCCCCCAGGGCGGCCGGTCGCTGCTGGTCGGCCCGGTCTACCACTCGGCGCAGTGGCTGTGGTCGCTGGTCTTCCTGCTGAACGGCCGCCCGGTCGTGATGCGCCCCTCGTTCGACCCGGCCGAAACCCTCCGCCTCATCGACGAGCACCAGATCAACCAGATCCACCTGGTGCCGACCCAGTTCGTCCGGCTGCTGCGCCTGGACGAGAAGATCCGCGACGCGTTCGACGGCTCCAGCCTCGCCGTCGTCTGGCACGGCGCCGCGCCCTGCTCGCCCGCCGTGAAGCGTGACATGATCGACTGGTTCGGCCCGAAGGTGCACGAGTACTACGGCTCCACCGAGGCCTCGATCAACACCGTGATCACCGCCGCCGAGTGGCTGGAACGCCCCGGCAGCGTCGGCCGCCCCCTGCCGACCACCGAGGTCATCGTCCTGCGCGACGACGGCGAGAAGACCTCACCCGGCGAGCGAGGCCAGATCTGGTTCCGCTACACCAGCGGCGACGACGTCGAGTACTGGGGCGACGAGGAGAAGACCAAGTCCGTCCACCGCGCCGACGGCCTCTTCACCACCGGCGACATCGGCTACTTCGACGAGGACGGCTACCTCTTCCTCGCCGACCGCGCCATCGACATGATCATCAGCGGCGGCGTCAACATCTACCCGGCCGAGATCGAGGGCGTCCTCATCACCCACCCCGCGGTTCGCGACGTGGCCGTCTTCGGCGTCCCGGACGAGGAGTTCGGCGAGCAGGTGAAGGCCGCCGTAGAGCTCACCGAAGAGGCCACCCCCTCCGAGGGCCTCGCCACCGAGCTGATCGCCCACTGCCGAGCCTCCCTCGCCGGCTACAAGGCCCCCCGCACCATCGACTTCGTCACCGAGATGCCCCGTACCCCCACCGGCAAGCTCTACAAGCGCCTCCTCCGCGAGCCGTACTGGCAGGAGCAGGACCAGAAGATCTGAACCGCCGGAAGGCCGCGGCCAGTCCAGCGCCGCCAGAAGGCGGCGAGTCCAGCGCCACCGGAAGGCCGTGCCAGTCCAGCGCTGTCGGAAGGCCGCGACTAGTCCAGCAGCGCGAGGACGGCGTCGAGGCCTGTGAGGCAGGCGTCCGAGCCGAGGCCTTGGGCGACGGTCGCGGCGGCGGCTGTGCCCCAGCGGGCGGCTTCGCCCAGGTCGCGGTCGTTCATCAGGCCCGTGATGAAGCCCGCGCAGTACGCGTCGCCGCAGCCGGTGGTGTCGACGACGTCCACCTCGATCGCCGGGATGCGTTCGACGCCGTCGGTGGTGGCGACCAGGCTGCCGTGCTCGCCGAGCGTGATGAGAACGGCGCGGGGGCCCTCGGCGAGCAGCTTGCGGGCGGCCAGGACCGGGTCGCCGGTCCCGGTCATCATGAGCGCCTGCTCCTCGTTCGGCAGGAAGTAGTCGACGTGCGGGAGGAACGCGGCGGCGCCCTTGACCAGGTCGGGCATGTTCGACAACAGGTCCATGGTGACCACGGTCCCGCTCGCCCGCGCGGCCTCCAGCGCGTCGAAGAACGCGGGGTCGTTCAGGCCGAACGTGACGTCCGGGCCGCCCAGATGCACCGCGCCGGCGGCGGTCAGCAGGCCTGGGTCGACGATGCTCGCCGTCACGGTCAGGTTGGCGCCCGGCACGTGGAACGACGGCCGCCCGCCGTCCGGCCTGATCGGCAGGATCGTGGCGCTGGTCTGGTCGCCCGTACGGCGGACCAGGCCGCTCACGTCCACGCCGTGCCGCGTCATCACGGCCACGAGCAGGTCGCCGAGCTCGTCGTCGCCGATCGCGCCGACCGAGATCACCTCGTTCCCGAGCTTGGCGAGATCGACCGCGGTCCCGGCCGCCGAGCCGGCCGCGGTCATCCGGATCTGGTCGACCAGGACGGTGTCCTGGCCCTGCGGGATCGCCTCGACCGGGCGGGCGAGGACGTCGACGATGTGCACACCGAGCGTGACGACGGCCATGGCGGTACCTCCCTCGTGATCGTCAGGCCGTAGCGTACGGCCTGGAAGCCGCGAAATGTGAGAGGGATTCGCAACCCCCTCGCGCAATCGCGTTGATGACGGCGTGTAAGAACGATGACGGCGTACAACGGCGCTGACGGCAGCCGAGGCGACGGACGGCGCGCGGCGCCCGAGGCGATGACAGCGTGCGGCGGCGTCCGAGGCGATGACAGCAAGCGACGGCGTGCGAGGCGATGGCGGCCTGCGGCGGCGTGCGAGGCGGTGACAGCAAGCGACGGCGTGCGAGGCGATGACCGGGCGACGGCGATACGGCGTGTGAAGGGCGGAGGTGGCGTGTGACGGCGGTGACGGCGGTGACGGCGTGCGGCGGCGTGCGGCGGCGTGGGAGGCGATGACGGCGCGACGGCGATACGAGGTGTGAAGGGCGGAGGCGGCGTGCGACGGCGATATGGCCTGAACGGGAGGGGCGGCGTGAACGAGAGGGGTGGCGTGTGACGGAGAGAGGCGGGGCCATGTATCTGGCCGAGGAGCGGCGGGCGCTGTGCGAGATCGGGCGGCGGATGGTCGAGACCGGCCTGGTGAGCGGGGCGTCCGGCAACATCAGCGTGCGCCGGGGCGATCATGTGGTCGTCACGCCCGGCGGCTGGATGCTCGACCGCATGACCCCTGAGGCCTGCCCGGTCGTGGACGTCACCGGCCACCTGGTCGAGGGCGATGAGAAGCCGTCCTCCGAGACGCCCATGCACCTGGCGATCTACGAGGTCACCGGCGCGTCCGCGATCGTGCACACGCACTCGACGTACGGCACGGTCGTGGCGACGACGATGAGCGAGCTGCCGCCGATCCACTACAACACCCTGCTGCTCGGCGGCGTGGTGAAGGTCGCGGAGTACGCCACGTACGGCACCCCGGAGCTGGCCGCCAACGTCCGCGCCGCGATGGAGGGCGGCAAGCGGGCCGCGCTGATGGCCAACCACGGCGGCGTGACCATCGGCGGTGACCTGGAGGAGGCCTACGAGAACGCCAAGCTCCTCGAATGGCTGTGCGGCGTCTACGTCCGTGCCAAGTCCATCGGCGAGCCGCGCATCCTCACAGAGGAGGACCTCCTCAAGGTGGTCGAACGAGGCCTGACGCCGGTCGAGTGGCCGCCCGCGTGACCGGCCGCCCATCCATGTAACCTAACGCTTGCTAGGTTCATCTGGGAGGAGCCCGCCGGTGTCCTTTGTCCTGATCGACAAGCCGCGCCCGCACGTCACGCTGATCACGCTGAACCGCCCCGAGCGGATGAACGCGATGGCCTTCGACGTCATGATCCCGTTCCGCGAGGCCCTCGAAGAGGTCGGGCGCGACAACGACACCCGCGCGATCGTTGTCACCGGCGCCGGCCGCGGCTTCTGCTCGGGCGCCGACCTGGAGTCGCCCGGCCGCATCCCCGGCATCGAGGGCCTCACCGTCAGCTCCATCGCCCTGCGCTCCATGGAGCTCCTCGACGACGTCATCCGGGCGATGCGCAAGGTCCACCAGCCGGTGATCGCCGCCATCAACGGCGCGGCGATCGGCGGCGGCCTGTGCCTCAGTTTGGCGACCGACATCCGCATCGCCGCCGAGGGCGCCTACTTCCGCGCCGCCGGGATCAACAACGGTCTCACCGCCAGCGAGCTCGGCCTCAGCTACCTCCTCCCACGTGCCATCGGCTCCTCCCGCGCCTTCGAGATCATGCTGTCCGGCCGGGACGTGGACGCCGCCGAGGCCGAACGCATCGGCCTGGTCTCCCGCGCCGTCCCCGCCGACAAGCTCCTCGACGAATGCTTCGAGCTCGCCGAACGCATCGTGAACTTCAGCCGCCCCGGCATCGAGCTCACCAAGCGCATGCTGTGGTCGAGCCTGGACGCCGCCAGCCTGAACGCCCACATGGACCACGAGGGCCTGGCCCAGCTCTTCGTCCGCCTCACCACCCAGAACTTCGAAGAAGCCATCAAGGCCCGCAAAGAGAACCGCCCCCCGACCTTCCGCGACTAGCTCGTGCCTGCTCCGGCCAACGGCCTGCCGTGGCCGCCCCTTCGCGGGAGCGTCGAGCCAGGTGGCGTCGTGGACTGGGCGGCACCTGTTTCGGTTGACGGTTGCTTTCGGCTGACGGCCGCGATGGACGGGCTAGTGAAGGTATTCGTGGGTGGCGGGGGTGATGATCTCGGGGCCGGTCTCGGTGATGAGGACGTTGTCTTCGTAGTTGGCTCCACCCAGGGCAGGTGCGGCGATTCTGCGTTCCAGGGCCAGGCACATGCCGGGTTCGAGGACCTCGTCGGCGTCGGTGGTCACCCATGGGGGTTCGAACGACAGGCCTAGGCCGTGGCCCCAGGCGCCGCCCATCTGTGAATCTGGGGCGCCTTGCCGGAGGGCGAACGCCGAGTCGGTCATGGCCTCTTCGCAGCGGCGTGCGATGTCACTCAGCTTTTGTCCTGGGTGAAGGAGGGGCATTCCAGCCGTGACACTGTCGTGGACGGCATCGAGCATCTCCCGTTGCTCGGTGGTCGGGTCGCCGCCGACCACGCGGGTGCGGGCGAAGTCGAAGAGGTAGCCCTCCATGGAGCCGTACATGTCTATGCGCAAGAGGTCGCCCTCCTTCAGGTGGCGCGTTGCCGAGGCCGTCCCGGGACCGGACGGTGCGAAGGTGTGCGAGGCGTCGCCGGAGGAGATGCCCATGCCGTAGTAGGCGCCTCCGGCGCTCACGATCTCCGCGATCGCCGTGGCGGCCACCTCGGCCTCCGCCGCGCCGGGGACGGCGGCGGCCATGGCTGAGTCCATGGCTCGTACGCCGACGGCCCCTGATGTTCTGAGCAGATCCAGCTCCGCCGGGCTCTTCACGCGCCGCAGCCGCCATCCGAGTGCGTCGGCGTTGGTCAGTTCGTGGTCCGGCAGCGCCGAGCGGAGAGCGGTCCACCAGGGCCAGGCCATGGTGGAACAGCCGAGTATGCCGAGCCGTCCGCTGGGGATCGAGGTCCTGATCTCCTCGGCCAGTGCCTCCACCAGATCGGCGTCCGTCCGGACGCGGTCGGCGGCGGGTTGTGGGTCCTGGATGACCCCGGCGTCGGTCAGGAGGATCGCGGGCTCCTGTACGGGGAGCAGGAAGGCCGTATGGCCTTGGGCCCGCCACAGTCCGGGGACGTCGGGCACCCAGGGCTGGTGCTGGTAATAGCCGCTGAAGTAGTAGACGTCGGCGTATCCGTCCTGGGACGAGCCGCCTCGGGACCAGGCGATCAGGCCGTCCAGGCCTGCCTCGGCCGCCAGGTGCCTGCCCGCCTCCTGGCGTGCCAGGTATTCCTCGGTGCGTATCGACCGCACGATCAACCCCCTTTGATCGCCTCTCGACTCTCCCCACGCTACGCGGCGCCCCACTGCGGCCCGTCTGCGTCACGATGCGCCGCTCCAAAGCGGCCCTGCAGGCCCGCCAGGGGGAGCGGCCGCGCAGTGTGGCCAGGTGAGGCGGTCGCGCGGTGTGGTCAGGAGGAGCGGTCGCGCGGTGTTGCTAGGAGGAGCGGTCGCGCAGTGTGGCTAGGAGGAGCGGTCGCGCGATTTTAATGACCGACGAAGAGTCAAAGATGTGGGTTCGAAAATTTCCTTCATGATCCTAGGAAGAATGGTGGTTGCGGGTCTCGTGGCAGGGTCGAGGCCGGTCCCGCCAGAGACGCGACCGGCCATTTGTTGAGAGGATTACCGACCCAGCCCCAGAAGGGCGTTCAGTTGGGCGATGAGCGCGGCCAGGCCGGTGGTGCTACCCGTACCGTTCAGGATGTCGGCGATCGCGCACAGCAGGTTGCCGAGCAGGTTGCCCGGGCCGGAGATCGCCGTGATGTCCAGGACGACGCGGTCCAGGTGCACCTTGAGACCCAGCAGGTTGAGGTCGAGCGGGCCGAGCGTCAGGTGCAGGATCGGGCAGGTCCGATCGAGCTGAACCGGCAGCGAGACCGGCTGGTCGGGCACCGCGGTGGTGGTGCCCGAGGCATCGCGGAGCGTGCCGCTGAGGACGCCGTTCAGCGTCATCGTGCGGTCCTGGCCCGCGAAGGCGGTGGGCACCACCGTTCCGGTGAAGGTCGAGCCGTCTGAGGCCGTGCCGGTCACCGGGACGCGGTCGAGCGGCGCCGGGGCCGCCGCGGCCTGACGCGCCGAGGCCGGATTGACACTGAGGGCCACCACCGTCAAAAGGGCGACGGTGAGGGCGCACAGCCGGACAATGAATTTCCTCATGGACGCAATTCTCCTTTCATGAACGTCCGCGTTGGAGATTGTCCCGGTGCCCTCTTGATAAGTGCCTAAACGATCCATGTGATCTGGTTATTGATCATCCGACTGCCTCCCTGGTGGCGGCCGATCGGCATGGCCGTTTCACGCCAATATGGTGAGCCGGGTAAACGTGCCGGGAGACTCGGGAGTCCGCGTAGGTGCGACGGGCCGGACGGCCATCGCTGATGGAGTGAAATGGCGGGCCTGGGCCGGGCCTCGCGACGAACTGGCGCGCGGTCGCGGCCTGCCGGTGGGGGAGAGGTCAAGATCCTTCCCGGTGGGCGCCCCGGGGCCAGGACGCAAGGCCTCCGTCGCTTAGAGTGCAGGAGACATCACTTTCAGTGACCGTTGAAGCACGGAGAGTCTCATGAGCGCGTCCGGTGGGGGACAGGAACTGCAGGCGAGCCTGCACCAGAGGCACATGACCATGATCGCCATCGGCGGGGCCATCGGCGCCGGGCTGTTCGTGGGGAGCGGGTCGGCGATCAGCGGGGCCGGGCCGGCCGCGGTGGTCTCGTACGCCGTCGCCGGGATCCTGGTCATGCTGGTGATGCGGATGCTCGGCGAGATGGTGGTCGCCCAGCCGATGAAGGGGTCGTTCTCCGACTACGCGCGGCTGGCGCTCGGGCGCGGCGCGGGCTTCACGATCGGCTGGCTCTACTGGTACTCCTTCGTGATCATCGTGGCGATCGAGGCGGTGGCGGGCGGGGCGATCCTGCACGGGTGGATGCCCGGGGTGCCGCCGTGGGCGTTCAGCTTCGTGCTGCTGACGCTGATGACCGGGGTCAACCTGATCTCGGTGAAGTCGTTCGCCGAGTTCGAGTTCTGGTTCGCCTCGATCAAGGTGGCCGCGATCATCGTGTTCCTCGCGCTCGGGACCGCGTTCGTGGTGGGCATGTGGCCGGGGCGGAACGGGCCGGACTTCTCCAATCTGACGGCGGCCGGCGGGTTCGCGCCCGCGGGCTTCGCGGCGGCGCTGAGCTCGATCGTGGTCGTCATCTTCGCGTTCGGCGGCGCCGAGATCGTCACCATCGCGGCGGGGGAGAGCAAGGAGCCGGAAAAGTCGGTCGCCAAGGCCACGACGAGCGTCATCTGGCGCATCGCGATCTTCTACATCGGCTCGGTGTTCCTGGTCGTGGCGATGGTGCCGTGGACGCAGGCCCGCCCCTCGCTCAGCCCGTACGTGGGGGCGCTGAACGCCCTGAAGATCCCGTACGCGGGCACGGTGATGGAGGCGATCATCCTCACCTCCGTGCTGTCGGTCCTCAATTCCGCGCTCTATGTCTCCTCTCGGATGCTGCACGTTCTCACCAGGCACGGCGACGCCCCGCACGCGCTGGTGAAGCTGAACAAGCGCGGCGTGCCCGCCCGCGCGATCCTGCTCGGCACGACCATCGGCTACCTGGCCGTCTTCGCCCAGCACCTGTCGCCGGACGCGGTGTTCGCGTTCCTCACCAACTCCGCGGGCGCCGTGGCCATCTTCATGTACCTGATCATCGCCGCGTCCCAGCTGCGCCTGCGCTCGCGGCTGGAGCACGCGGCTCCCGAAAAGCTCACCTTCAAGATGTGGGGCTACCCCTATCTCACCTACCTCGTGCTCATCGCGTTCACCGTGGTGCTCCTCTCCATGGCCGTCATGGAGAAGACCCGCGTGGAGCTCATGACGAGCCTGCTCAGCCTCGGCGTGGTGGTGGGCGTGTACGTCGTCCGCAACTACCTGCGCCGTGATATCAACCCCGACGTTCCGGTCGCCGTGGAGACACCGCCCGTGGTGTGACACGCTGCGGAGGTGCCCAGGCTTCCGCAGGACGTCGCCCGGCGACGGCTGATGACGGTCCAGGTCCTCCGGCTGGCGACCGTGGACGAACGCGGCGTCCCGCACCTGATCCCGGTCACGTTCGCAATCGACCGTGGCACCCTCTACACCGCCGTCGACCACAAACCCAAGAGCAGCCGCGACCTGAAGCGCCTGGCCAACATCCGTGCGAACCCGCACGTCACACTGCTCGCCGACCACTACGCCGACGACTGGTCGGCCCTCTGGTGGGTCCGCCTGGACGGCCACGCCCGCGTCATCGACGACGCCGACGAAATGGCCGCGCCGATCGGTCTTCTCGCGGACAGGTACGCCCAGTACCGCGAGCATCCTCCAGAGGGTCCGGTCATCGCCGTCACCATCGACGGCTGGACAGGCTGGTCCGCCACGGCCGAGACGACCTGACACACCAGCCGCAACCAACCTCCGCCCGCGTCGGCCACCTTGCCGTGGTCGCGCAGGTTGTGGATCTGACTCGCGTTTCATGAGGGTGATCCTCTCGTTGCGGAACGTGCTCAGAATCGATGTTGATGCTCGTCGCCAGGGCATCGCAAGAGCCGACCGGATCTGTGGATAACTCTGCGGAACGTCAGGAGAATCGAATATGTTGTCGATATAGTTCCTGGACTGATCTACGTTCCGGACTGGTTGGACGAGGAAGAGCAGAAGCGGCTCGCGGATCACATCGACGCGGGCCAGTGGTCGAGAGAGCTCAAGCGGCGGGTGCAGCACTACGGGCACCGCTACGAATACGGACGGCGCGGGGTGAGCGTGCGACAGGCACCGCCCCTTCCACCGTGGGCGCTGGAGCTCGCGGTGCGGTTGCGCAGAGAGGGGCGTGTCGAGGATGTCGCCGACCAGGTGATCGTGAACGAGTACCAGCCAGGGCAGGGCATCAGCGCGCACGTGGACTGCGTCCCGTGCTTCGGCCCGATCGTGGCCTCGGTCAGCCTGCTCTCGGCGTGCGTGATGGAGTTCCTGGGCCCCGAGCGCGTGCCGGTGTGGCTAGAGCCCGGCAGCCTGTGCCTGATGACCGGCGACTCGCGCTTCATCTGGCGCCACGCCATCCCGGCCCGCAAGACCGATCCAGGGCCGAACGGAAGAATCCCGCGCGGCCGCCGAGTGTCAGTGACCCTGCGGACGGTCCTCTAACCCCAGAGGAGACGGCACTCCAGCCCCACCTACGCTGGCCGAGGACCAGCCCATGCCGGTTGAGGGCCGGCCTGCGTCGGCTGAAGATCAGCCCGCGCGGGTTTGTGCCCAGCCCGTGCTCGTCGGGGATCGGCCGGCGCTGGTTGAGGGCCAACGTCTGCTGGTTTGGGGGCCAGTTGGTTGGGGGCCAGCCTTCGCCTGCTGAGAATCACCGCGTGCTCATCGGCGCCAGCCTGTGCTGATTGAGGATCATCTCCACGGCGAGGACCTGGTGGCGGGCGGGCCAGGCGGAGTAGGCGTTCCCAGGTGCCGCCGGGGACGGCCGGTGCGGCGGGGTCGTCGCCTGGGGCGGGGTCCAGGAGGTCGGAGATGATCACGCGGAGGGCCCGGTGGGTCTGCCCGCGGTCCGGGGAGGTGATGGCGCCGGGCGGGGTGGCGTACAGGGCTGCCTCGCCGGTGCGAGCGGGGCGGCGCTGCACCCCGCGCTGGTTTGGGGCCAGCCCGCGAGGGTTGGAGGTTGGCCGGCGCTGTTTGAGGATGAGCCCGTCCTGG
>NZ_JAGEOJ010000021.1 GCF_017573505.1 Actinomadura barringtoniae | reverse complement strand
TCGGCGAGCCGGAACATCGCGGGCATGGCCGTCAGGCCCACGATCTCCTTCCGCCGCCGCTCCGAGTCCTCAGCGAACTTGCGCATCGCGGGCGAGACCGCCAGCCGAGCCCACCGCTCACCGGCGGGAGCGGGGGAGTTTGCACGCTTCGAGTTGGAAGACGCCCGTCGGTTGTACTCGCGCACAGCGTCTGAGTAGCTGAGGCCTTCAGTCGCCATCAGCCACTGGATCTTGCGCTTGCGCCCTTGACTGCGAGCCATGATCGATCTTCTTCCGGTGAAGCCCCCACGTCACTTCACACCTATCGATCCGTGGACACACGGGCGAGATGGATGAGCACGCTGAGTCCAGAGTTCTCTTGTCCTCGACACAGGAGTGACGTGGGCACTCGCTGCTCGGATCAGGCCAGCGTGTTGGCCAGATCACACTTTAGCAGTCGATCGAGGAATTCGGGGGCAGCAGGAACGCGCCCAGCAGTCGCTGGACGCGTTCCCCAACGAGCGGCGCTACGCGGCCTCGACAGAGTCGTCGTCTGGCCCGTCCTCATCGCTATCGGGCCGCCAGAGAAGCCCCCCGACGCGAGTTGCCACGTCACTCCGGATGGCGTCGCTCATGTGCTGATAGCGCTTGGCCATCGACGCACTGGACCACCCCATGATCGCCATGGCCGAGGGGGTAGGCACTTGGAGGATGAGGAGCACCGTTGCGGCCGTGTGGCGGGCGTCGTGCAGACGGGCTTCACGGAGTCCGGCCTCCTTCAGGAGGGCCTTCCAATCGTGGTAGTCGGTGTTCGGGTTGAGCGGTTGCCCATCGGGCTTGGTGAAGACGTAGCCGCCCTCGTGCCAGATCTGCCGAGCCGTCTCCCGCTCGGCTGCTTGCTTGGCTTGGTGGTCCTTGAGGAGATCCACCAGCGGCGCGGGGAGGCCGATCATCCGGCGCCCGGCCTTCGACTTGGTACGGCCAGTCTCGGACCGGGTCTGCTTGCGCTGAGGGCAGTAGCCGGCCTTTCGGCCGCATGGGTGAGCCTCCTCGCATCCGTGGGCGTACTTGGGGCGTAGCCGGTTGCGTCGGATGCGGATCATGCCCGAAGCGAGGTCTACCTCCTGCCATTTGAGCCCCAGCGCCTCGCCCTGGCGGAGTCCGAGGGCAAGCGCCAGGACCCAGCGTGCGCCGTTCCGCTCCTGATCTTTCGCGACCTTGAGCAGGCGCTTGATCTCTTCGATCTCGTACGGCTCTGGCTCCTCCTCGTCCAGCCGTGGCGCCGTGGCGAGTAGAACAGGGTTGGAGCCGAGGTGACGTCGCTTGACGGCCACGTTGAGCGCGTTTCGCAGCGTGCGATGCACGTGGTGTGCCGTCCCGGCCTTGAGGCCGCGCTCTTGGATCTTGGCGTAGAGCCTCTCGCAGTGCTCCGGAGCGAGCTTGTCCAGGCGGTGGGCGCCGAGGCCGGGGATCAGGTGCTTCTCGACATCCACGCGGTACCCGGAGTGGGCGTTCTCCGAGATCGTCGGAGGAACGGCGATGTTGTCGATCCAGTGGCGGAGCCACTTCTCGACCGTCCAGCGGTCCCCCGCCTTGGGCATCCTTCCCTTGTCTCGGAGCTCCTCTAGCTCCTTGACCTTCGTCGTCACCACTGCCTTGCGCTTGGACATGACGTGGCGGCGGTCAGGCTTGCCGTCATCCTTCGTTCCGACCGTCACGCGGCCGTGCCAGTACCCGTCCTTGCCCTGGTAGATGCTGGACCGTCCGTTGGCACTGCGTCCCATGATTGATCTCCTCCGGCTAGTTGTGCTGAACGGCGGCCATGAGGCCGGAGACGTAGGCGGTGAGGCACTCGGCGGGGACTCGGCGCAGACGGCCGATGGTCACGCTTTGGACCTCGCCGGACGTGATGAGGCTGTACATCTGAGTGCGGCCGATCCTGAGTCGGCGCGCAGCTTCCTCGACGGTCAGGAGAAGGTCGGAGTCTGCGGAGATGAGGGCGGTCACGGCGGAACCTCCGGGTCAGACGGAACGGCGTCGGAGCGCTGGTCACGGAACGTCGCGGACGTCTGGGATGGGGCGGAGGTCGGGCAACGGTCAACGGGTCTACGGAATCCAACAGAATGAATTTCGTTGGATTCTGTGGACCTGTTGTCGCGTAGACCCGTCCGTTGAGCGCGGGCCTCGGGTGACGCTCGGTGAGGGCGGCCGGGCAGGTCACGAGACGTCGCCTATGGCGTTGGGGTGGGCTTCGTAGGTGGTTCCGGCCTTGCGTCCAGGGCCTGCCTTGGGTGGGGTCGGTAGGCGGCGGATCCAGCCGTGGGATTCCAGGACGTGGAGGGCGGGCTCTAGGTCGGCGACCTTGCGGAACCGCTTGAGGGCGTGGATGACCTCGCGGGCGGTGAAGCGGGTCGTGGCGGTGCGTTGGATCCAGTCGAGGAGGGCGCGGGCGTCGTTGGTGGCGGGGTCGGCGCCGATGGCGTCGTAGGCGGCTTGGGCGTGGTGGGTGTAGTACTCGCCGATGAGCCGGGCGTTGGTGAAGGTGGCCAGGGTGATGGGTTGGTCCCAGCCGTCGCGGTGATGTTGGGCGAGGTGGAGGAGGGCGGCGATGCGGACGACTGCGCCGATGTATTTGCCTGCCCAGTCGGTCATGTGGGCCAGGTCGCCGGTGCCGGGCCGGAGGCGGATCTCGTGTTCGCGGGCCAGGTCGAGGATGGCGGCTTGGGCGTCGGGCGCGAAGTGCAGGGTGGCGGGCTCGGCGAGGGCGGCCAGGGACAAGACGAGCGCTTGGACGTTGGCGCTGTAGGTGTCGCGGACATGCTCGGGCATCGGGTCGGGCCGCTCGTTGCGGAAGCCCAGCAGTGAGACGGGCACCGAGTAGAGCAGGCGGCCGAGCAGCCCCTGCTCGCCGAACTGAGGGGTCTCGCCGAGACGCGCCAGGACGCCGGGTTGGGTGCAGATGCCCAGAGTGATTGTGGCGGCAGTGATGCGTTCGGAGGGGCGTCCCATGCGGTCGATGCGCATCTCTTCGCCCGCGTGCCCGGATTTCAGGATGGCCAGGTTCGGGGCGCCGGAGTAGCGCCCGGCGGCGATGGAGAAGATCTCCCCCTCGGGCGAGAGGATGGCGAACCGGCCGCCCTGCTCGGCCACGTGGCTGGTGAGCCGTTCGACCGTGGCGTCATCGGAGAACAGGCACGGCTCGGCGGGGATCGGCGTCTGGTCCAGGTCCAGGCGCGCGGCGGCGGCCTCGTCCATGGCCACGGCGCGCTGTGTGGGGTCGTGGGCGGCGGTGGCCGCCTTCTCGGTCTTCTCGGCGTTGGCCTCGGCGACCTTGCGCGCGATGACGGCCTCGGCGATGAGGGGCTTGGTCTGCTCGACCAAGGCGGCCTCGGCGGCTTTGATCGGGGCGGTCATGTGTTTGTAGACCTCGGACTTGCGGTTGCCAGGCGGCAACACGACGAGCGTGAACAGGTTGGTGGGTTCGGTCCAGGTGGTTGCGCGGGCCCAGACCTTCCCGCCGGCGGCGACGGCCAGGACCGCGAGAGCGAGGGACCCGGCGAGATCGGGCGGCGTTTGGGTGACCTCAGCGAGTCCGGCGGCGTATTCGCCGAGCCAGTCCGGGAACGCCCAGACCGGGAACGGCGGTAGCTCGGCGGTGGCCGAAAGCGGCGTGGGCTCGGCCCAGCCTCGGCCTTGGGGGTTGGTGACGGTGGCCAGCTCGGCGACGACGGCGCCGCGTAGGTCGTCATGGGTGTCGCCGGTCGCGGCGTAGCCGAGTTGCATAAGGCGCGTGCCGGAGGTGACGACCTGGCGGGCGTAAGCCAGGTCTCGCACCAAGTGGGCGTAGTACGGGCCGTTGGCGGCGGTGGGCACCCGGCTGATCAGGGTGTGCAGGTAGGGGGCACCACCCATGGCAGCCAGGTCGCGCGGATCCAGGGCGGCGGCGACCGCCACCGGTTCGGCGAGCGCGCCACGGTCGTCCAGGCTCTGGATGGCCGACCAGATCAGACCGTGGGCAGGGCGGTAGAACTCGGTGCCGTCCAGGAGTTCGCCGATCTCAGCGAGGACGGCCGGGGCCAGCATCGCCGCGCCGAGGGTGTGTTGCTCGGCCTCGATGTTGTGCGGGAGCGGCCGGACGAACTCGGCCAGTTCGGCCGGGCCGGGTGCGTCGTCGCCCTGGATGACGTGCAGGCGGGGCGTGGTCAAGGAGGGTCCTCTCGTAGAGAGCAGGCTTGAGCGGCGGCCGAACTTGCCCTAGCGCTTGAGGCCGTTCCAGAGGCGGCGGCCGAGGCGCAGTTGAGCGCCCTTGCCGCCGCAGCGGTGGCAGTAGCGCCAGGAACGGCCGGACGGCGAGCGGAACTTGCCAGCGCCGTCACAGCGCGTGCAGGCACGGAACGGCCAGATCCAGCAGCCGATGACGTATCCAGCGAGCAGCAGGAGGCCGATGAAGATGAGGGCGGGCGTACCGGCGGTGTGGGTAGCGGTAGCGGCGACGTAGGGGGTCACGGTGCCTCCTGGCGGAGTTTCCGGGCAGGGCGAAGGGGGCGCGCTACCCGCTACCTGCGGGTATTCGCGCTGATCAGGTGGGTAGCGGGGGTGGTAGCGCGGTCGCTACCGCTGTGGGCTGTCCGCTACCAGCCGCCCGGCCTCGGCCGAGTGCCAGGCCGGGCGGCCGGAGGTCACGGCGTACGGGCCTTGAGAGCGTCGGTGATGGCGTCGCACTTGGCGCCCTTGAGAACCTGGCCGTCGCGTTTGCCGTTCACGCTCGGTACACCGAACGAGCGGACCTGAGCCGAGATCGCCTCGGCCGTCAGGTCGCCGTACGACTGCGGGAGCTTGTCGGCCAGCCGGGCGGCCAGCTCTTGCCAGGGCAGGAAGGTCTCGGCGGGCAGGAACATGGCGTGGGTGTCGGCGAGCACGTCCCTGATCTGCCGTGCGGTGTGGTCTCCGGTCGCATGTCCGGAGAGGGTTCCGGCGCGCTCACGGAGGTCGCGGGCGGCCAAGAGAATCTTCTCGGCGTCCTCGGCGTCGGCCAGGTGGGAGCGGACGGTGGGGGTGTCGTCGGAGGCGCCGCGCAGGATGCCCACGCCCTTGTAAGAGGGCAGCAGCAACGAGGAGTCCAGCCCCTCGCCGTAGGCGCCCGCACCGAGCACCAGATCTGACACCTGCCACGAGCCGGTACGGAGGCTGAAGCGGGTTTGGTGGTTGTCGCGGAAGGAGTTGAACGAGGTCGCGACCTGTCCAGCCCCGATGCCGGAGGGCTTCTGCGTGGCGTCGACCATGAACACTCCGGCGGCCGGGGCGGTCTTGACCAGGAACAACAGCAGGGACGCGATCTCCTTGTTCGCCTCGGCGTCGGGGGTGTCGTAGTACTCCTGGAACTCGTCCAGGAACACGCCCCGAACCGGCATCCCGTACTTGGGGTCCCGCGCGATAGCCCGGGTGAGCTTGCCCTCGGGGCACACGTCGGTGGGCAGATCCGAGAGCCGCTGGTAGCGGTTCTGGACGTCGGCCTTGAGCTCCCGTAGGGCCTCGATGAGGATCTCGACCGGATCGCCGTCACGGGTCATCACCAGGCCCGAGGAGAACTGATGCGCGACCAGTGCGAACTTGCGCCAGTCCGGCTTACCGGAGGCGTCGAACACCGACAGCCGCACATACGGGTCCAGCGCGGCGTACAGCGCCAGGAGCCGGGCGAAGAACGTCTTGCCCTGGCGAGGCTGCGCGCCGACCATGGTCGAGTTCCACAGCAGGGGGACCGTGACGGCGCGGCCGCGCTCGTCTAGGCCGACCGGGGCGGGTTCCCAGATGTCGGTGGGCTTGCCGCGCAGCAGCGGCGTACGGCCGACCGGGACGGCGAGCGGGTCACGGTTGGCCACCCACAGGGTGTGGCGGCGGTGCGAGGTCTCGTCGCGACTGACGAACACCTGAGATAGCGCCACGTCCAGGCCCGAGGCGAGGGCGTCCTTGGCCTTGATGACGTCGTTGAAGCCCTTCCCGTACGGCAGATCGACGGTCACCTTGGATCCGTCGCCATCGGCGGCCAAGCCCGGGGCGGCGAACTGGACTTGCTGTTGGGGTTTGTCGGGGTGGCCGAGCCCGGCGGCGTAGTAGGCGCGCAGCACCACGTCATGGGTGATGATCCGATACCTGGACGGGATCACCGCGTGGCCGAGCAGGGAGCGGCCGGCGGGGCGGCCATGCCTGGCCAGCAGCAGCACCAGCAACCCGGACACGATCGCTGCCTCCACCGGCGCCTCGGCCAACAGGACTCCCCCGGCGCCGAGGCCGATGACTTCGGCGAGCACGGCTAGGCCGCGCCCGGTCCGGACCTTGACGGCCTCACGGTGCAGCTTCAGCCACAGGTCCGCATCGCCCTTGCTCGCGGCGGCTTGGCGCAACGGCTCCTGCTCCAAAAGCCACCACCACCGCACCTGACGCCGGGCGAGCTTGGCCGCGCCGAGGGCGGCGTAGCCGGTGGCCTTGAGCGCGTACCAGGGCGCCCGGACTGCGTGATAGCCGGTGATGTGCAGCCACCGCCCGACCAGCTTGCGGACGGCGGCCTTGAAGGTGACCGCGTCCCGGAACACCGGCGGGACGATCGGACGTCGCGCACCCTCAGTGACCGCGTCGTTGCCCGCGGGGCGCAGCACCTTCCCAGACAGCACACGCCCCGCGCCGGACTCGGCGGGTGCTTCCTGCGGCGCGTCGGCCTCGTCCCGATCGTCGAGCGGCACTTCATAGGAGGTGTCTTGCATTGTCGGGACGTCGCTGGCGCCGGGCGGCTCGGTACGAGGGGCGGACCGCAAGGGCGGGTCATAGGGCTCGGGGTCGGAGACTGGCAAGGGGCGAAGGTTGATGACGTCGGCCATGGAGTTGGGGGTGCCGTTCAGCTTCATCGGGCGTCGCTTCCTTCGGTCGCGGAGACGGGCACGTTGTTGGCCTGCTCGTTGGTCGGGTCGTCGGGTGCCTCGGACTTGAGCCGGGAGAGCAGGGCGCCGACGCGTTCGTTGCCTGCGGGGCTTCCGGCCTCGCGTAGCTCGGTGGCCAGGGCGTCACGGGTGAGGGTCTTGCCTCGCTCGGCCAGGTCGGCCGAGATCCGCCAGCCCAGCGGCATCAGGTCGTCCACGTCCGGCGCCGTCCGCGTCTTACGGCCCCGGCCGTTCCTGGCTCCGGTCCGGGACGTGCTGCGAGACGACCGAGCGGACCGTCCGCGCGCCGTCTTCGGCGCCGTCTCAGGGGTCGTCCCGGACGTGGTCTTGGACGGCTGCTCGGGACCGTCCGAGACAGCGGAAGCGGCCGAGGGCGCCAGTTCGCCGAGGCGATAGAGGGCACGGACGCGGCGCGGGGCGTTGCGGCGCCAGGTCCACCGGCCGTAGGTGTCCTGGAGGTCGGTCAGGGACAGGACACGGTCACGCTCACGGCCAAGCGCCTCGGGGTAGGAGCGGATTTCCCACAGCACCATCCGGCGCCACAGCTTGAGCGTCGGCCAGGGCGCCAGCACCCACCGCGAGGCACGGATGCCGTCCATGCGCGTTCCGGCTTGGATGCCCGCGCGGATCCGGACCACATGTGAACCGATCTCGACGGCCAGGACCCACAAGCACGGCAGGACCGCGTGGGCGACGGCGCCGAACATGGTGGTCTCGTCCGCGACGTTCAGGTACACCGTCGCGGCCGTGAGCGTCCACGGAAGCAGCCGCAGCCACCGCACCCGCATGTCCAGGCGGGCAAGCACGATGTCCAGGGCGGCGAAGATGGCGATGCCGAGGTCAACCCCCAGCGGGACGGTCCAGGCCAGCCAGCCGAACGAGGGGCGGGCGGCGTGCTCGACGGCGGCGAAGCTGTTGACGAACCCCAGCAGGCCCAGCACCACCACACACGCCACGACCACGGCGACGGCGCTGAACTCGTGCTCGGACAGGGCGCGTGCACGGGATGCGGGTTGGTCGTGGTGACCGAAGGATGGCGGGGGCGTAGCAAGGATGTCGGTCATGATGTGGGGGCTCCTGTCGCTGCGAAGGGACTGGGAGTCATCGGGGCGGCCGGTTTCTTGGCGGAGACGGAGCCGCCCCGATGCTTGGCTGACTGCTGCGCGAGGCGGGTCATCGCCCCCACCGGCGCGCCTTCTTCTCCTTCTCGCGCCACCGCTTGGCCTCGGCGTCCAGGTCACGAATCCACCCCGGCGCTTGCTCGATCACCTCACGGTGAATGCGCGGGTCACGCTTGGCCTTGGGCAGCGCCTCGCGGAACTCGCTGGCCTCTTGCTCGGCGGCCTCGGCCATCTGCCGGTAGTAGTCGGCGCTGTTGCGGCTCATCAGGCCACCTCGCCGAGGCTGAGGACGGCCAGCTCGCTGATCTCGTCGGCGGTCAGACCCGCCCAGACGCCGGTCTCGGGCAGCGTCGCGACGGCGTAGGCCAGGCACGCGGCCCGTAGCGGGCACGTCTCGCAGACGCCGATGGCGACCGCTTCGCGGACCTCTCGGTCCTCCGGGGACTCGGCGGTGAAGGCGTCCGGGCCGGTGTGCAGCTCGGGGTCAAAGCGGCACTGAGCGCCCTCGATGGGCTCACCGCGCAGATCGGTCATGGTCGTCGAGACGGCAACGTGCATCATGATTCAACTCCTGGGAACGGGAACGGCAGGTACGCGGACGCGGGCGCTGATCAGCCGATGTTGTTCGCGAGGGTCTGGATGACCTGCACGGCGTGATTGACCATGTCGGCGGCCTTGGCCGGGTTGTTCCAGACGAACAGAACGATCACAGCGGACACGACGTACTGCGGAAGCTTGCTGCTGTGCTGGAGCATCAACGTGCCTTCCTTGCGGGCCTCACCTCGGGTCCGTAGCCCGTGGTGCGATGAGCAAGAACCTAACAACTGATATGAATCAGGGTCAACTGTTAGGGAGAAGATTCCTCGAAAGACGGCGTTGAGCTGCAAACTTGCAGGCCAACAGAGCATCTAACATCTGTTATGTGCCTGATAGTCTCCATATCAACATCAGAGGTCACACCTCGGAAGGGAGCGCTGATGGCGCCTCCACGCCCCCGGCTAGCCCGATCGGACTCGCTCCACCAGCAGGTGGCGCGCAACATCCGCAACGACATCGAGGCTGGCGTTCTCCGCGACGGCGACACGCTCCCGTCCACCCGCGAACTGGCTGAACAGTGGGGCGTCAGCGTCTTCACCATCAGCGAGGCCATGAAGGTGCTCACGGCCGAGGGCTTGGTGGTCAGCAAGTCCAGGTCCAAGCGCGTCGTCCAGGCGCCCGATCAACCTGCGGTGCACAAGGTGCGACTCGAAAACCCGCACGTGATCTTTGTGGGCGGCTACGCAGGCAGCGGCAAGACCGAGCTCGGGCGCATGCTCGCTCGCGAAACCGGCTGGCCGATGCTCGACAAGGACACGCTCACTCGCCCGGTCGTCGAGGCCGCCCTTGAGATGCTCGGCAAGTCCCCGAATGACCGAGAGTCGGAGACATACCTCCAGCACATCCGCCCCCGTGAGTACGAGGCGCTCAACGCCGCCGCGACGGAGAACGTGGAGTGCGGTACGAGCGCCATCGTCACGGCGCCGTTCATTCGCGAGTTCAACGATGGCGCCTGGGTCAACCGGACTCAGGCTTACTTCACGTCGCTAGGCGCCATCACCACCCTGGTCTGGATGTACTGCGACGCCGACACAATGCGGACCTACGTTCGCCATCGCGGGGCCGCACGCGACGCGACCAAGCTTGCCGACTGGCCTGCCTACATGGAGACGGTGAACCTGGATTTCCGGCCGACCGCGCCGTACGTGCTCGTGGATAACAGCGCCTCCAGTCGCCCACTTCAGGAGCAGGCGAAGGACCTTCTCAAGGCGGTGTACAGCGGCCAGGTCGAGTCATGACGAACACCGGCGTCATCCTCTACGGCCCGCCAGCCTCCGGGAAGGACACTGTGACCGAGGCGTTGAGCGCTCTTGATGGTCGCTACGCCTACTTTCACAAGCTCAAGGTCGGCGCCGGGCGCACCGCCGGCTACCGGCTCACGACAGCCGAGGAACTCGACGACCTCCGCGAACGCGGCCAGGTCCTCTATGAGTTCAGCCGATATGAGGCCACGTACGCAGTAGACGCGCCCGGCCTCGCCGAAGTCGGCCAAGCCGGACGCGTCCCAATCGTCCACATGGGCCAACTCGCTGGCATCGCCGCACTCCAAGGCCCGCACACCCGATGGCTTGATGTTCTTCTCTGGTGTTCCCGCGAGACCACAGAGAAGCGGCTGAGTGCCCGAGGGAGCACCGACATCCACCGCCGCCTCACGGCATGGGATGAGACCGCGCTCGACCTCGGCGCCGATGGCCGCGAACGCTTCACCCTCTCCATCCGAACCGACGCGCTATCAGCCTCGACGGTGGCCCAGGTAATCCATGCGGCCGCCCAAGGCACGTTCAACCCGGATCACTAGCGGCCTCATCACCCACGCGAGGCCGTGCGTCTGGAGACAGGAGGTGAGAGCCCTGCACGACGCGAGGCCCTCGGCGATGCCGTGGACCTCAGAACGACCGGAACGCAAGTTGGTGCACATCAGATCCAGGGAGGTCCATGATGGCCCTAGAGTTCCTCGGCGGAGACCCAGAGTCCGACGACGGTCAGTCCCCCACCGTCTGGCGTGACACGGAGACGGGCGACTACATCCTTCGTGGATGGGAAGTCCTCGACGCGGCAACGCTGGCCGAGACCGGCGCCAACCCGCCAAGGGAGACCCTCATCCGGTTCCCCGCCCGCATGACGCAGTTCTTCCCGGAGGTGAACGGTGGCGATCCCGACCTACGGTGATCTGCTGCGTTCCGCCACGGCGTCGGCGATCCACCTGGAGATGCGCGACATCTACACGGTGGACTCCGAACAAGACCGCATCGCCGCATGGCGGGCGGGGCATCGCTTTGACCCGGCCGACCGCGCCTCGTGGTGGCGCCCGTGGCTGGACCTCATCTCCGAAACCGTCGCCCGTGGCGTGACTGTGCGCCGCGCGCGGGTCGTGTCCGAGCCGGTGAGCGAGTACATCCGCTACTCGCACTCGTACGCGTTCACCAACGTCGCGGCCGGTGAAGCACTCCGGTGGTTGCCTCGGCGCCGAGCCTCGGACCTGGCGCTACCCGGAAACGACTTCTGGCTAGTCGATGACCGGCTCGTTCTGTTCAACCACTTCGACGGAGACGGCCGCCCCACCGGAGCAGACGTCTCTGAAGAGGCCGCAACCATCAAGCTGTGCGCCTCGGCGTTCGATGCCGTCTGGGAACGGGGCATCGATCACCAGGACTACCGGCCAGCCTGAACCTAGGTCTGGCTCACTGCCGTGTCCCCTACCTCGCCGTCGTCCAGCGTCCAGCAAGCCAGACAGGCCCTTGCGGACCGTCTGCGGGACATCCGGTTGGACGCTGGACTGACGGCACGCCAGATCGCTCACGCGTGCGGCTGGCACGAATCCAAGTGCTCACGCATCGAGCACGCTCGCACCGCACCCTCCCAAGACGACATCCGCGCATGGTGCGCGGCATGCGGCGCCGAGGGCCAGGCCGAGGACCTCATCGCCTCACTCCGCGCCATGAACTCGATGTATGTCGAGTGGCGCCGCCTACTGCGGTCGGGACTTCGACGCCAGCAGGAGTCACGCCTCCCGCTGTACGAACGAACCCGCCACTTCCGCTCGTACTCCTCCTGGCTGGTCCCTGGCCTCCTCCAGACCCGCGCCTACGCCGCCGCCGTCCTGAACACGGCCCGACGCTCACAGGACCTCCCCGACGACGTCGCCGAGGCCGTGGCCTCCCGCATGCAGCGGCAACGCATCCTCCACGAGGGTGACCACCGCTTCGCCTTCCTCATCGAGGAAACAGTTCTGCGCAACGCGGTTGCCGACGCGGAGACCCTCGCCGGCCAGCTCGACCACCTGATCACCAGTTCGTCTCTGCCCTCGGTGAGCCTCGGCATCATCCCGACGCAGACAGACCGAGCCCGATGGCCTGCCGAGGGCTTCTGGATCTTTGACGACGCCCAAGTGAACGTCGAGCTGGTGTCCAGCTACCTCACGATCACCCAACCGCGCGAGATCCACGACTACGCCAGGGTCTTCGCCGAGCTGTCCTCGATGGCCGTCTACGGCTCCGCCGCACGCTCCGTCATCACCTCGGCCATAGAGTCGCTCCATTAGGCGTGCAAGTTCGTGCACACTCATCGCCCCAGCGCAAGCGGGCTTTCTAGCGTTCTGGTAGCGCACATCAAACGCTTCCAGCAGGCAACAGGGAGGTCCTATCCATGGCCAGACTTGACCGGCCGCGCGAGCCCTCGGAAGGCGACACCCCGAGGCGCACGAGCGAAGAGGCGATGGCACGTCTCAATGTGCTGAGCAACGCGGCGAAGGCCCACGGGATGCCAGCCGAGGTTGAGTCGGCGGACGGCGGCCAGAACTACTACGTCCGCCTAGATCTCAGGCCCTTTGCTCCCGCCCGCGTGTTCTGCGGTACACGACCGAGCGACGGCGAACGGCTGTGGTTCTACGGGGACGGTAGCGAGTGGATCACCGAGGCCGACGAGCCGCACAGCATCACGGCCGCCCTGACGTGGCTCAAGGGGAAGCACGCCGAGGCCGAGGCCGAGCGCACCAGGTTGCGCGCCGTCCTGGACCTGGACGAGGCCGACCCGCCGGGCGACGACGACGGCGACGACGTGCCGTTCGCCGCCGAGGCCGAGCCCGAGGGCGCACCCCTCGTCCGGACGTGATGGCCATGCGGCTCTTCCGTAAGCGCAGGCCCGGCAGGCACACGCCCGAGGGCGCGGCCGCCGCATGCTGCACGGCCGAGCAGTACCCGCTGTGCTGCCCTGGCATTGCGAACGGTGCCGAGGCGTCCCGGCCGGGACGCTCGTACGTCTCCCTTTCCACGTACAGCCAGACGTACGGGCCGGGGTACGACGACCGGCCACCGTACGGCTCGTACTGACCGCTCGGAGAGAGCCCGAGGGGGACGGAGGGCGAGTGAGCCCGCGCCGCCGCGCGGACGGCTTACCCCCCGCTCTCCGTCCCTCCCCGCTCTCTCTCCGGCCGCATAGACGGCGGGTGCCCCGTGGCCCACTCCTGTAGGTGGGCACGAGAGATGATCTCTCGCACGTGATTCCCTCGGCGGGGCGCCCGCTCACCAGACCCGTAGGCGTTTCAACGGGCGCAGTCCATTAGGCGACTCCATGCCCGCGCTTGCCACGCCCCTGCGTCCCCAACCACCTCACCTCATTGATCCCACTGCAATCTTTCGGCTCGTCGTACGGCATTGTCGAACGTCTCGATCATGCCGCTCATTGCGTAGAGGCGTCTGCTGGCAGAACTAAGTTCCTCTACAAGGTCGGGATTAAGTCTGCGACGTTGGAGGCTATAGGCCTCAGTCAGTTCGTCGATAAGGTCTCTCATTAGGTTGGCAGCCTGGCGATCGGACTCCTCAAGCCGATCGATGGCGCGAACCAGAAGCGTGTCGTGCTGCTCTAGGCCCTCTGAGACGATCTTGCGCAGCCCTTCAGGCGAGACCTCGCGAAGGCGGCGAACGGCTTCGTGGGGGTCCGCTTCAATTTGAGCTTTCCAGCGCACGAGAGTCTCGACAGGAAAGATCTTCTCGTTAGCCTTCTTGTCGACTCTGTCGTGGTGAGGGTCGCAGAAGATGACGAGGTTCGCCACAGCACGCCGTTCGTCGTCACTCATGTGTGGGTCATAGCGAGGCCCATTGAGATTAGCGGCTTTGATGTGGGCGATCTCGCCTATGAGATACCAGGTTTCTCCGTCCTTCCGGAACACTGGCTCTGGGCATCCGGGGTAATAGCACCGCCCGCCACTGACGTAGCCGAGCGATGAAACAGTGTTCCGGTCGTAAGATCGGGGGCCTGCCATGTCACCACCTTGCTTGGGCACTGAGGGTGGTCTCAGTAGAACCCAGGTCAATGAGGTTCGCGAGCCCACCGACGGTCACTCTTGTGGAACCTGAGCCCGTGCTGATCCGCTTTTGGTCGAGCAAGGGCTCACCTCGGCCAGTAGCGGCCGTCGATCAGTCTCAGTTCTAGTCTCAATTGCTCGCCGTCCGAGGTTCGCTCAGGCCCGTTCGCCGCCGTCCGGCCGCAAACGGAGGTTGCTCCCTCGCCAGGGTGACCACGGCTTGAGCGAGTGCGGAGTACGCCGCCGATCATGGGCGTACGAAGATCCACAGACTTGGAAAGCGTGTTGGTGGCAACGCCTCACGAGTTCGAATCTCGTATCCTCCGCACCGCCTCACCAGGCAGAACGTCAGGGCGGCACCAGCAGGTGCCGCCCTGACGTATGTCCGGGGTCGTTGTAGGCCGCTCGGACGGCCGTTAGTGAGCTTGTGAATCGTTCTGAGAGCGGCGGTGGAGCCGGGCTAGCGGCGGTGGAGCCGGGTGCGGCGGTGGAGCCGGGCTACGCGAGCACCGGGTAGTTGGCGCGGAGCACGTTCTGCGGGTCGCGGGCCTGCTTGATCTCCCTCAGGCGCGCGATCGTGCTGCCGGGGAAGGCCTGCGCCGCCGTCTCGCCAGGAGCCAGAGTGTTGAACGGCTTGCGGCCGCTGATGTAGCCCTCCAGATCGGCCACTACGTCGGCCTGCTTGGCACGCGTGGCATCGGCCGTGTGCGGCAGGCCTAGACCCAGCAGGCTCAGGAGGTACGGCTCGGCCACCGCGCCGCTCGCACCGGCTCCGCTGCCCGGCTCGGAGAGCGCTCCGCCCAGGTGCCTGATCTGCATGTTGATGAGGGGCTCGACCGGCTTGGCCAGCAGGAGCTCCACCGCGTCCGCGTCCAGGCCTGCGAGCAGCTCCGAACGGACGATGGAGGGGGCCGGGTCGGTGGGCTCGGCGGTGATGTCGCCCAGGTCGGCGACCGGAACGACGCCGCGGCTGTCAGAGATCGCACCCTCGATCTTGTCGAGACGAACCAGGTGGTCGCGCCCTTGGGCCGTATCCCCGAGGTAGGCCAGATCGAGCGTGACCATCGGCGGCGCGCCGGGTGGCTGGAACCGGTTGATCCAGACGCTCAGTTCACGGGGCGCCTCGGCGGTGATCTCCAGGAAGGCGTCGTACACCTCACCGATGCGGTGCTCCGGCCAGACGACGCGCCCGCCGTACATGGTGGGCACTGGGTAGAGGTCGAGTTCGAGGGCGGTCACCACCGCGAAGTCCCCGCCACCGCCGCGCAGTGCCCAGAACAGCTCGGGGTCGGACTCGGCGGTCACCCGGCCGGGCTCGCCGTCGGCGTCCACGATCTCGATCGCCCGCACGCTGTCGGAGGCGTAGCCGTACTTGCGGCTGAACCAGCCGATCCCGCCGCCCAGGGTGTAGCCGGTCACGCCGACCCCCGGCGCGCTGCCGGACAGGCCGGCCAGACCGAGCGGACCGGCCGCCGCCAGCACCTGCCCCCACTTCGCGCCCGCGCCCACCCGGGCCACGCGCTCCTCCGCGCGTACCTCAACGTCGTTCAGCAGGCCTGTACGAAGCAGGATCAGGCCCTCAACGTCACCGGAGGCGCCATGCCCGGTCGGCTGCGCGGCCACCGTCATGCCCGCCCGTCGTGCGTAGCGTACGAGCGCCGCCACGTCATCGACGTCCGCGGCCTCCACCACGGCCGCGACCGGCTGTCTGACGGTGAGGTTCCACGCAGTGGCCGCCTGCTCGAAGCCGTCGTCATCGGGCAGCAGCACGCTCCCCTTGAGGACACCGCGCACATCGTTGATCGTCATAGTCGTCTCCCTTTTCAAGTTCTCGGAATGCACATGAAGGGTGGCCAGGCTTGCCGTCAGCACCGGGGATCCTTCATCGGTTCGATGTATTAAGGCTGCTCCCGGGTGTTTGGAGGGCACTTGGAACCGACTTGGAACAGGGATCCGGCGCGATATGCGGAGGGCGCGATATGACGGAGGCGCCATCCAGCTGATGGCGCCCTCTGCGGTTTCTGCGTCGCTCGCTAGGTCTTGGTGGTCGGTCACTCACACACTCAGACCGCCGGGTCCCCCGAAACTCATCGCACTCCGCACTCCGCACTCCGCACTCCGCACCAAGCGCTCTGCGCCATCGACGCGAGCGACCATCGATCAGTCCCAGGGTGGTGAAAGATCGGTGCCCTGCGTTCAGCCGTGCAGTTGGGCGTTGAGGCGGGCGGCCTGACGGGTGAGGTGCTCGCGTTCGGCCAGGTTGGGGGCCGAACGGGCGGCCTCGGCGTAGAGGCGTGCCGCGGTGGCCGGGTCGCCGTCGCGCTCGTGGAGGTACGCCAGGGCGGCGGTACGGCGGGGCAGGGCGGGGTCGAGCTCGGCCAGCGCGGCCAGGCCGGCGCGTGGGCCGTCGGCCTCGCCGATGGCAACGGCGCGGTTGAGGCGGGCCACGGGGCTGTCGGTGAGGCGGACCAGCTCGTCGTACCACTCGACGATCTGCACCCAGTCGGTCTCGGCGGCCGTCTGGGCGTCGGCGTGGAGCGCGGCGATGGCGGCCTGGGCCTGGAACTCGCCGAGGCGGTCGCGGGCGAGGGCCGTCTGGAGTACGTCGACGCCCTCGGCGATCAGGCGGGTGTTCCACAGGCCGCGGTCCTGCTCGGCGAGGGGAACGAGCCTGCCGTCGGGGCTCGTACGGGCCGGGCGCCGGGCGTGGTGGAGGAGCATGAGCGCGAGGAGGCCCGCGACCTCCTCATGGCCGGTCTTGATCGCCAGCTGGCGGGTGAGCCGGATCGCCTCGGCGGCGAGGTCGACGTCGCCCGAGTAGCCCTCGTTGAAGACCAGGTAGAGCACGCGAAGCACGGTGGCGACGTCGCCGGGCTGGTTGAACCGGACGCTCGAGACGGTCTTCTTGGCCCGGCTGATCCGCTGGGCCATGGTCGCTTCCGGTACGAGGTAGGCCTGCGCGATCTGCCGCGTGGTCAGGCCGCCGACCGCGCGGAGCGTGAGCGCGACGGCCGACGCCGGTGTCAGCGACGGGTGCGCGCACAGGAAGTACAGCTGGAGCGTGTCGTCCGCCGCCTCGGCGGGACCTGGCAGGGGCTCGGCCTCGACGCGTTCCTCGCGCCGCTGGCGGGAGGAGTCGGCACGGGAGGCGTCGAGGAACTTGCGCCAGGCCACGGTGACCAGCCAGCCCTTGGGGTCGCGCGGCGGGTCGTCCGGCCACACCCGTACGGACTCGACAAGGGCGTCCTGCACGGCGTCCTCGGCCGCCGCGAAATCTGCTCCGCGGCGGACGAGGACACCGATCACCGCGGGCACCAGCTCCCGCAGCAGAGGCTCGTTCACTCGGTCACCGTGGGCGGATCGGCGTAGAACGGGCGGACCTCGAGCCACTCGTGGATCGGCTTGCCGCCCGCGCCCGGGGCCGCGGAGAGTTCACCGGCCAGCTCGACCGCGCGGTCCCAGGACTCCACGTCGATGATGTACCAGCCGGCGATGAGGTCCTTGGTCTCGGCGAACGGGCCGTCGGTCACCGGCGGGCGCCCCTCGCCGTCGTACCGGATGAACGCGCCCTCGGGCGACAGCGCCTGGGCGTCGACGAACTCGCCGGTCTCCTTCAAGCGGTCCCCGAAGTCCTCCATGAACCGGATGTGCGCGTCGACCTCCTCCGGCGTCCACTGGTCCATCGACCCGTAGTCGACGAAGGGGGCCGGGCCGCCTTGGTAGTGCTTCAGGATCAGGTACTTCATCGTGGGTCTCCTCGTTCGTCGTGCGGCCCATCGTGGCCGCTGGTGCCCCTGGGACGAAGCCGCACGCGGGTTCTCGACATCTCAGCGCGACGTTTTCTGGCGGACTTCGCAGATTCCACGTCCACGCAGCTCAGGCCTGCTGACGTTCCTGCTGCTGCCGGACCAGTTCCTCGACCGGGCTCGGCAGCGTCGTCTCAAAGTCGATCAGCTTCGCCCAGGTCGGGGTGACGACGATCCGGACCATGCCGTCGCTGTAGAGCGAACGAATCCCCGCCTCCCACTCGACCCGCTGCTCAGGCGTCATCTCGTAGCTGCTGGTCTCCTGGAGGTACTCGTCTGGAATGCCGTCGACGTAGTCCAGCTCGGCCCTGCCGCGGATGAGCAGGATCTTGGGCGGGTGCACCTCGGTGTCGATCGTCAGCGCGACCATCGGGTTCTCGCTCAAGGCCTGAAGCTTCGGCGCGTTCTTCGGAGTGCACATGACGACCTCCAAGCCGTTCCACGCGAACGCGATCGGGATGGTGCGCGGCGTGCCGTCCTTGGCCACGTACGCCAGGCGGGTGATGTCGCGGGCCAGCAGTTCCTGGCTGTACGGCCGGCTCAGGATCTCGGTGATCTCGTTCGGCTCCATGGCGGTCCTCCCTCGTCGCGTGGCCCCTCGTGGCCCCTTGTTGCACCTGGGACGGAGCCGACGCCACGTTCTCGACACCCGGACCGCACTTTTCTCAGAACGTGTTCTGTCCATCCCCTAGCGCGGCTGGCCCAGCGGCGCGGTGGTCAGGCGAGGGCGGCGGCCATGGCCTGCGTGTGCTGGTACTCGCGCCACTGAACGATCTTCCCGTCGCGGGCGCGGAGCACTCCGATGAACGGGGCGGAGGCCTTGCGGCCGGTCGTGGTGATCGTTCCGGCGAGCTCGTACTCGACGACGATGACCTCGGGGTCGAGGGTGTCGTGGACGGCGAGGACGGGGGCCGCCTCGAAGCGGACGGGGAGTGCGGCGCGTTGTGGCTCGGCGATGGCCAGGAAGCGGTCGCGGCCCTCGATGCGGGTGGGCCTGCCGGGCGGGGCGAACGGTGTCTCGAGGACGACGTCCTCGGCCAGCAGGTCACCGATGGATTCGTCGTTCAGCCAGCGGCGGCGCATGTGGTCGAAGACCTCGCGCGGGCTGAGCTCGCGCGGGCTGAGGACGTGCTGCGTGGCGGACATGAGATCCTCCCGCGGGATAAGATGAGTGGAAACTCATGTTCAGAATGATGAGTGGAGACTCATCTTGTCAATGCCACAGCGCGCCGACGCGCGCCGCAACCGCGCGCGCATCCTCGCGGCCGCCGAAGAGGTCTTCGCCGAACGCGGTCCGTCCGCCTCGACCGAGGAGGTCGCGGCGAGGGCGGGCCTGGCGATCGGAACGATCTTCCGCCACTTCCCCACCAAGCAGGCGCTCCTCCAAGCGATCATGAAAGGCCTCCTGGAACGGCTCACCGGGGAAGCCGAGGAGCTGGCCAGTGCCGATGGCGCGGGCGGGCTTTTCACGTTCTTCAGCCGTACGGTCGAGCAGGCCGCGCATAAGAAGACGGTCGTCGAACTGCTGGCGCAGAACGGGGACGACCTTCAGATCGCCGGGGCCGTTCAGCTGCTGAACGGCGGGATCGCGAAGCTGCTGAGCCGCGCCCAAGAGGCCGGGGCCGTACGTGCGGAGGTCAGGACCGACGAGGTCGTTGCCCTGCTGGCGGCCGCCTGCCAGGGCGCGGTCCACGGAGGCTGGGACCTGGACCTGCGTCAGCGGACTCTGGCGGTCATCTTCAACGGCCTGGCGCCGCCGCGCTGACGTGGCGTTCAGCGGCTGCGGCCGGGCGTATGGCCGAACGTACGGCGGAAGACGTCGATGAACGCGCTCGCCGACGCCCAGCCGCAGCGGTGCGCCACCACGGTGACCGGGACGTTCTCCGCCAGCAGGATCAGCGCGTGGTGCAGGCGAAGCTGCGTGCGCCACTGCGGGAACGTCATGTGGAACTCCTCGCGGAACAGCCGCGACAGCGTGCGTTCGCTGGCCCCGACCTGGGCGCCGAGCCGAGCCAGCGGTCGGCCGTCGGCCGGGTCCTCGTGCAGCAGCGCGCAGACGGCGGCCAGCCGGGAATCGTGCGGCGTCGGCAGGTGAACGGGGTTGCGCGGCGAATGCCGGAGCTGGTCGAGCAGAACGGCCCGGAGCCGATCACGCTCGGCCGAATTCCGGTTGAGCTCAGCCGAATTCTGATCGCGCTCAGCCGAGTTCCGGTCGAGGCCAGCCGAAGTCCGGTCGAGGCTGGCAGAAGCGTCGAGGCTGGCCGGAGCCCGGTCGCGGTCGGCCGAGGTCCGGTCGAGGCCAGCTGAAGTCCAGTCGTAGTCGGCCGCATCCCCGGCCTCAGAGCCCCGCGTGTACTCGATGATCAGCTCGCGGAGCAGCGGGCCGACGGCGAGGACGGCCGGGGCCTGGAGGTTCAGCGGGTTGGCGTCCAGCGGCAGACCGAGCAGGTGAATGTCCGTACGGCCGTAGGCGCGATGCTCGTGGACGGTTCCGGCGGGCACCCAGATCGCCTGCGTGGCCGGGGCGATCCAACGTCCCCGATCTGTCGTCAGCGACAGCACGCCGGCGGCGGCGTAGACGATCTGGTTCTCGTCGTGGTGGTGGGCGCTGATCCCCGCTCCGGGCGCGAGGCGGCGCAGCCCGGTGGGCGCGATCGGCATGTGGCGGGGAATCGACATTTGTTGGCAGTTTATTGGAAGCCGCCAACCATGCCCCTCGCCGACGCTGATCGTGTGCGAGCGAAGACATCAGCGAAGACGTGGCTGCTCTCGGCCGGACACGGGAGCGTGGACATCTATCAGGGCATCGTGCCGGTGCTGGTGCCGTTCCTGGCCTCCGAACGGCATTACGGCTACCTGGGGCTGTCCGGGTTCGTGCTGGCCGCATCGCTGCTGTCGTCGGTCGTACAGCCGCTGTTCGGGGTGCTGACGGACCGGTGGGCGATGCCGTGGCTGATCCCGTCGAGCACGATCGCGGCCGGGCTCGGCGTCGCGCTGATCGGGGTCGCGGGCTCCTATCCCCTCACCCTGGCGGCGATCGCGCTGACCGGCCTCGGCGTCGCCGCGTACCACCCGGAATCGGCGCGCCTCGCCCGCGCGGTGACCGGCGGCGACCACGTGGGGATGAGCTGGTTCTCGCTCGGCGGCAACGTCGGTTTCGCGCTCGCGCCCGTGATCGCGACGCCAGTCCTGGCAACCGGCGGACTCGCCGCCGCACCCTTCCTGATCGTTCCGGCCGTCCTCGGAACGCTCATCACCCTCCCGCTCCTCGGCCAGCGCGTCGCGAGCACGTCCAAGAAGCACGCCGCCGGAGCCGACAACTGGCCGATGTTCCGCGTGCTCTCATCGGTGGTCATCCTGCGCTCGGTCGCGTACATCGGGCTCAGCTCGTTCCTCGGACTCTTCGTGCAGCAGCGCGTCCACCCCGGGCACGTGGCGGGCGAGGCCGCGCTGTTCGTGCTGTACGCGGGCGGCGCGATCGGCACAGTGCTCGGCGGACGGCTCGCCGGCCGCTTCGGCCGCATCCGTACGATGCGCTGGTCGTACGCGACGGCGGCCGCCGCACTCGTCGCCGTCGTGCTGATCCCCGGACCCGCGCTGTACGGGGTGATCGCGGTCACGGCGATCGCGCTGTACGTCCCGTTCTCGCTGCACATCACCCTGGGGCAGGACTACCTGCCCACCCGCGTGGGAACCGCAAGCGGCGTCACACTCGGCCTGGCCGTGAGCGTCGGCGGCGCGATCGCCCCAGCCCTCGGCGCCCTGGCCGACGCGACCTCACTGCGCACCATGCTCGCCACCCTGGCCGTACTCCCCATCTCCGCCTTGCTACTCGCCCAACGACTCCGAGAGCCCAGCCGCCTAGAAGAACCCCAAGACGCCGAACCCCCCGCCAAACCAACCCCCGCCCAAACCCCCTAAGCCCGAGCACTTTGCGAGCCCCAGCTCTCTGAGCCTCGGCCTCCTGGGCCTCAGCACCTTGAAACTCTGAAGCCCCTGAGGACGCGGCCCCGAGGCCGAGCACCTCGCGAGCTCAGCTCCCTGAACCCGAGTGCCCCGCGCGTGCCAGGCCCGCGCGCTCGGCAGTCGCCCTAGCTGGCTCAGCTTCGCTCCACGCGCTGCCAGGGCCGGTGGAGATGATGGGGCTGAGGGGCCGCGTCTCGGAGGCGCGGACTACTGCCGTGCTGGAGGCCGCTGATGTCCCTGATCGCGTTCGTTCCGTCCACGGACCTTGCTCGCGCGCGGACGTTCTATGAGGGCGTGCTCGGCCTGGAGGTCGTCGAGGTCACTCCGTTCGCGCTGGTCCTGCGGTCGGACGGGGTGATGGTGCGGGTCACGCAGGTGCCGGAGCTTGAGCCGCGGCCGTTCACGATCCTCGGGTGGAGCACGGACGCCATCGCGGACGACGTGGCGCGGCTGGCGGGGCGCGGGGTCGCGTTCGTTCGGTACGAGGGGATGGAGCAGGACGAGCTCGGGATCTGGACCACGCCCGGCGGCGACCAGGTGGCCTGGTTCGCCGATCCGGACGGCAACACGCTCTCGTTCACCCAGTTCAGCGCATGATCACGATGCGTTAGCGGCACGTCCCCGAAGGGAAAGGTTCGTCTTACCGGTGGGGCACCGGCCCGGAGGGGGACGCCGCGATGGACTTCAGGGACGACGCCGAGCTCGACAGCTCTCAGGTCGAGGACGCGCGGGGACGCGGCGGCATACCCAAGACGGGCGTGGCGATCGGCGGCGGCGCGGTCGGGCTGCTGGCGTTGATCGTCGGGATGTTCTTCGGGATCGACCTGACCGGGAACGGCGGGCCCACGCCGCAGCGCACCGCCCAACAGGCGGGTTCGGGCAGCGACCTGGCCGCCCAGTGCCGTACGGGCCGGGACGCCGACCAGTCCGAGGACTGCCGCATCGTCGGGACGGTCAACAGCATCCAGAACTACTGGAAGCAGGCCATCAACCGCTACACCCCTGCCAGAACGCAACTCTTCAGCCAGGCAACGCAAACGGCCTGCGGGTATGCCACTTCGGCCGTCGGCCCGTTCTACTGCCCTGCCGACCAGAAGGTCTACCTGGACCTGTCGTTCTTCAGCCAGCTCCAGCAGCAGTTCGGCGCGCAGGGCGGGCCGTTCGCCCAGGCCTATGTGATCGGCCACGAGTACGGCCACCACATCCAGAACCTGCTGGGCAACATGCGCAACAGCAAGGACTCGGGCGCCACCAGCTACTCGGTACGCCTGGAGCTGCAAGCCGACTGCTACGCGGGCAACTGGGCCAAGAACGCGGTCGCGACCGGATTCTTCGACAAGCCGTTCAGCGACACCGACATCCGGGAGGCGCTGAGCGCCGCCGAGGCGGTCGGCGACGACCGTATCCAGAAGCGGACACAGGGCTATGTCCAGCCCGACGGATTCACGCACGGAACCTCTGAGCAGCGGCGGAAATGGTTCACGACCGGCTACGAGACCGGCGACCCCCGCCGGTGCGATACCTTCTCGGGCTCCATCTGACCCCGTAGACTCAGGGCGTGATCTTCAAGTCGGTGGGTGAAGGGCGCCCCTATCCCGAGCACAATCTCTCGTCTCGGGACTGGGCCAAGATCCCACCGCGTCAGGTTCGCCTGGACCAGCTCGTCAGCACCAAACGCGAGCTCGACCTGCAGTCCCTGCTGGCCAAGGACTCCACCTTCTATGGCGACCTGTTCCCGCACGTCGTCCTCTGGCACGGCGAGCTCTACCTGGAGGACGGCCTCCACCGCGCCCTGCGCTCCGCCCTCCATCAGCGCCTGGTCATCCACGCCCGCGTCTTCGACATGGACGCCATCTGACCCGCACCACCCCGACTCCCGGGAACGGGCCCCGGCCCTGGCCTGAGCAAGGCCCTGGCCTGGGCCTGAGCCGGGCCCTGCTCGAGCAAGGCCCAGGCCCGAGCAAGGCCCTGGCCTGAGCTGAGCCTTGCCCGAGCAACGCCCTGGCCTGAGCAAGGCCCCGGCCTGAGCTGAGCCTTGCCTGGGCTGGGCTGGGGCCTGGTCAGCGGGCGTTGGCGGGCTCGGGGACGGCCGCCGCCGCAGAGTTGCTGGCCGGGGTGAAGTCCTTGGGCTCGATGAGGTGCTCCAGGTGACCCTCGGCGTGGGTGGTGTCCGGGCGTACGAACCCAGGGCGAGCCGCCAGCAGGCCGAAGATGGTCTCCGGAACGACCAGGACCAGCAGAAGGCGGATCGAGACCTCCCAGCCGCCGGTGACGCTGTGCAGGACACCGACGGCGAGCGGGCCGAAGCCGGCCAGCAGGTAGCCGCCGGTCTGGGCCATGCCCGACAGGCGCGCGGCGACGAGCGGGCTGGGCGAACGCAGGCTGAGGAGCGTGTACGCCAGCGGGAACGCGCTGCCGGTCGCCAGGCCGAGCACCGACACCCACAGCCATCCGGCCTCGGGAGCGATCAGCATGCCGACCAGGCCGATCGCCATCGAGGCGGCGACGCCGAGGATCATGACGCGCTGGTCGCGCATGCGGGCGGCGACCACGGGGACCAGGAAGCCCAGCGGGATACCGATGATCATCATGACCGAGACCATCATCCCGGCCTCGGCGGCGGCGAAGCCGTGGTCCTGCATGATCTCGGGCAGCCACGACATCAGCACGTAGAACATCAGCGACGCCATGCCCATGAAGACCGCGACGGCCCAGGCCAGCGGGGAGCGCAGCAGCGAGCCGCCCTCGGTCTTGAGGGGCGCCGCGGCGGTCTCGGCGGTCGCCTTGCGTTCCGTACGGCTGCGCAGGGCGAGCGGGCCCCAGGCGAGCGCGGCGATCAGCGACGGCACGGCCCAGACGGCGAGGGCCACGCGCCAGCCTCCGGCGTTGTCCAGCGGAACGGCGAGACCGGCGGCGATCGCGCCACTGGCGGCCATGAGCATCATGGCCATCCCGGTCAGCGAGCCCACGCGGTCGGAGAAGTGGCGCTTGATGACGGCCGGCATGAGGACGTTCCCCATCGCGATGCCCGCGCCGGCCAGGACCGTTCCAGCGAACAGCGCGACCGACGACGGAACGATCCGCAACAGGATCCCGGCCGTGATCATGAAAAGCGAGCCCGCGATGGCGACCTCGGCGCCGAGACGGCGGGCGACCATGGGCGCCACCGACGCGAAGATGCCCAGGCACAGCACCGGAAGGGTGGTCAGAACGCTCACCTCGACACCGGACAGCCCGAACGTGTCCTGCAGATCGCCGAGCACCGGCGAGATGCCCGTGATGGCGGCTCGCAGGTTGATCGTGAGCAGGACGAGTCCGATGAGGGTCCAGAGCCCGGTCGCCCGGGTGATGCGTGTCGAGGTAGTCATTTCGCCTTCCGTCATGCGCGCGAGCGCGGTCGTCTACGTACAGGGGCATCGGGGGCGCGGGGCAAGGCTCTGCCCGCGTGTCTTGCACGTGAAGCGTGTGATGCGGACCCGGCCGGGTCCGTGAAGGCCGCTGCCTTGGGTCAGGTCAAGCGGGTGCCGGGACCTTGGGGCTCTCCGTCGACCGGAGGATCTCGTCCAGGCAGGAATGGGTGGCCTGCGCGGCGGCCGCCGCGTTCCCTGCCTCGATCGCGTCCGCGATCGGCGCGTGCGGAATGTCGGCGTGCTCCATCAGCGCACCGGCCGCACCGATGCTCGCCCGCAGCGCCGCGCTGAAGTCGCGGTACAGGTCGGTGAGCACCTGGTTGTGGGTCGCCTCGACGACGGCGGTGTGGAACGCCAGGTCGGCCTCGACGAACTCGGCATGATCGCCGGCGGCCCAGGTGGCGTCACGCCGGGCGAGCGCCTGCTTGATCGCCTCGATGTCGGCGTCGGTACGGCGGGACGCCGCCAGCCTCGCGGCCTCGACTTCCAGCCCGCGCCGCACCTCGAGGATCTCGATCAGCTCGGCGGTCTCCAGCCTGCGGCGTACGGCCCCGGACAGCTCGCTGGTCGCCCGCACGTACGTCCCGTCGCCCTGCCGGCACTCCAGCAGCCCGGCGTGCGTTAGCGCCCGTACGGCCTCCCGTACGGTGTTACGCCCCACCCCGAGGCTCTCCGACAGCACCGGCTCCGGCGGAATCTTCCCGCCGACCGGCCACACCTCGTTAGCGATCTCGTTCCTCAGCTGGTCGATCACCTGCTCGACCAGTGACGAGCGGCGTGCGGTGCGCAGAGTCAAGATTCCCCTCCTCGGTGCGGGCGCGTGGCGGACGATGAACGAGATACGGCGACCTAACCTCCGGTCAGCCAATCATCCCATGTCTCCATCTTAGGACCATGAACACCGTTCTTCTATTCCAGCCCCGCCAATGCGGCACGAATCACCCCACCGCCCGCGCGAACCCCGTACAGCCGCCCCAGAGTGCCCGCGCTCAACTCGAGCCCGCTAAGCCTGCCGGGCCTGAACGCCCAGGACCCGAGCTCCTCCGCGTCCACCCAACGCGCCTCATCCAGCCCAGGCCATTGCGACCGACAGCACCGCCAGAGCCCCGCTCCGCAGCCTTGCAGGCCTAGCCATGTAGCCCGCGGCCGTGGTCTGAGCCAGCGTGGTCTGAGCCAGCGTGGTCCTGGCCTACGCGCCGTGCCTGCACAATCAGGCAGCCGCGATCAGGGGCAGCGAGCTGGCCGCCCCCGGGGCAGCACGGCCGGTGCCATACGGCCAGCCGCGTGCCTGGCCGCGTGCCTCGACGCGTGCCTCGACGGCGAGGCGTACACCAGCCGGAGCACCCGCCCAGGCGGGCGCGGCCGCTCCGGGGCGAGCCCGGAGCGGGCCAGGGCGGCCCGGCTTAGAGGGCCAGGGTTAGACGCGGCCTAGGTCTCGGGCGGGGGCTTGGGGGCGGGCGGGGCGGAGGCCGGCGGCTTCCAGGGCCTGGCGGTAGGCGGCTGCGGCTCCCAGGGCGTCGCCTGCGGCTTCGAAGAGCTCGCCGAGCTCCCGGAAGACGTGGGCGACGGGGCGGCCCGGGGGGAGGCCGTTCAGCTGGCCTGAGGCGGAACGCAGGACGACCAGGGCGGCCGGGCGGTCTCCCTGGGCGATCCGGGCGCGGGCCAGGACCAGGCGGGCCTGGACGGACTTGCGGGCGCGGGCGGCCAGGTCGGTGCCCGGTTCGGAGGTGACGGTGCCCGTGGCGGCGAGCGCCAGGCCGGTGTCCAGGAACTCCTCGAGGTCGCTGACGGCCCGTTCGGGCTCACCGAGGAGCACGAGCGCCCGGGAGCGCTCGATCGTGCTCTCGGTGGCCTCGGCGCCTTCGAGGACCGAGGCTGTCTGCAGGAGGTCGAGGGCCTCGGAGGCGGCCTTGCGCGGGTCGCCGGGAGGGCGTTCCATGCCGTACGGCTGCGGAGCCGTGGTGAACGGCGTCACCCCGCGCAGCAGGGCCCTGGCGGCGGCGAGGTTGAGCCGGGCCTGGGCGCGCAGGGGGGTGTCTCCGCCACGTGAGGCGAGGGCCTGGTCGGCAAGGTAAAGCGCATCGCCGACGGCGCCTTCGTTGAGGGCGCGGGAGCTGGCCTGCTGGTAGTGCGCGCTGGCCGGGGCGTCGGAGTGTTCGCCGTCCACCGGTACGAGCAGGCGGCGGCCCAGCGTGTGGGCGCGTTCGGGATCGGACCGATCCACGTAGGCGAGCAGCAGGATGCGGCCGACCTCGGTGTGCTCGTTGCCGACCTCGAGGCCGAGGTGTTGCAGGCGCGACAGGGCCCGCTCGCCCAGGGAGATGGACTGCCCCAGGTCGCCGACCGAGTGGTAGCAGCGGGCCAGCGCGATCACCGGCGGCAGCCAGCTGGCCCGGCCGGGGTCGCGTTCGGCCTGTTCGCGCAGCTCCTCGAAGAGCGCGATGGCGGCCTCGGTGCGTCCCAGTTCCTCCAGGGCGCGGGCGCGCCCCCACCGGGCGCGCGAGGTGAGGTCGGGGTCGTCGCTGCGGGCGAGCACCTCGTCGAAGCCGGCCTCCGCGGTCGCGGGGTCGCCGTCGAGGAGGGTCAGGTACGCGTGGCGCTCCCTGACCTCCAGGTGCGCGCGCTGCTCCGGCTCGACGCCCTCGGCGAGATATTCGGGCGTGCACCCGAGGCGTTCGGCGAGCATGCGAAGAACGGTCGGGGTCGGCGTTCGCTTTCCCGACTCGATCAACGAGATATAGCTGTCAGAAAGGTCATGACCTGCGAGCTGTGCCTGCGACAGGCGTCTGGTCAACCGCAAGTTGCGGACACGCTCGCCGACGTTGCCTGGACCCGGCATGTGGACTCACTTAGCGGAAGTAATCAGGCGGCTGGGGTGCCGACATGATTGCACATTGCGGGTTAACGCACATCGTGAGTAACGAACCGGGGAGGGGTGTGATCAGCCCGATCGGCCCTGTTCGCTCCCTCATCCCCTGTCACGAGCGCGCGCCCGGGACGGTTCAATGCTTGATCATTGAATCCGAGACATGGCCTCTGACCTGGGACGATGACGAGGACCCGCAGGTCGGAGGGGCGGCCGGTCCGTCAGTCGTCGGGGACCGGGTTCTTGTTCGGGAAGATCATTTCGCAGACCTCGAGATAAAGCTGCTCGGGATAGGGGAGGTAGGGCACGGCGGACAGGGCCTGGTCCTGACCGGCGGACTCCAGGACGAACTCGCCGTAGCCCAGCATCCGGCCGGCGATCGTCCGCTTGAAGCTCATGTCCGTGACCTTGGCCAGCGGCATCATCGCGACCTTGCGGGTGATCAGGCCCGTGGTCAGCAGCATGCGCTGGTTGGTGATGACGAAGTAGTCCACCGACCACTCCGCGACGCGCCACACGAACCAGGCCAGCAGGATCAGCCAGCCCCACCAGATCCAGCTGATCACCGACCCGGCGTCGCTGGCCACGGTGTTGCTGAGCACGCCGGCGAGGATGAGCCCGCCGAGCACCAGCCCGACCGGGACCATCAGAACGGCCGGATGCCGCCGCACCGTGATGACCTGTGTCTCGTGCGGAAGTAGATATTTGTTTACCGACGCCGGCGCCGAGTCTCCCGGCGTCACTAGCCTCATCGTGGCCTCAGAGAATCGCGTTGACGAAGGTGGTCAGGGAGTCCGCTGCCGACGAGAGGCCATTCGCGGCTTGATGCACGGAGTGTGCGGCCCCGTCGGGCTGCTTGAAGACATAGAAGGCCACGAAGGCCACTGCGACCCACACGACGTACTTCTTGGCGGGCAATGACTGCCTCCCGGACCACGATGACCCACGACCCCAAGTCAGTTTTGCACAGCCGCGATCCCCGACAAAGCAAGGACTATGGCGCGTTGCCCAGAGTGGTCCGTGAGGCACGGCGTAGTTTCTCCGCCGCGACCATGGCCAGCACCTGAAGGTGCTTGCGTGCGATCCGTTCCACCAGGTCCGGCGGAGCCGACCCGGTGACCTCCTGTGCCCCGTGCCGGGCGGCCGAGACGCAACGTTCGACCGTCTCAGGCGAGTGAACGCCCGAGAACTCCTCGGTCAGCCGCTCGCCGATCTCCTCGTAACCCGGCAGTTCGCCATCCCCTTGGTGAGCCATCACGCTTCCTCGAGCCTCGCTCACGCTGCCCCGGTCCCAAACGGTCCCCTGTGCCAGGGCGGCGGAGGGGAACGATCACTGACGTTCCGTAGCAGTTTATTACCCACGGTGACGCCGCGGCGAACATCACATTCCCGCGAAACCCCGCCACCAAGGGCTTTGAGAGGCTTGAGAGGCGTATGGCGAGCCCGAAACGGATCAGCCGTCCGTAGCCGAACGGCGGCTCACGAACACACAGAGCTGAGGGGGCTGGAAGGCCTAGACCACGCCGTAGAGGCGGTCACCGGCGTCGCCGAGGCCCGGGAGGATGAAGCCCTGCTCGTTCAGGTGCGAGTCGACGGCCGCCGTGACGACGCGGATCGGGGCGTCGCTGCCCTCGAAGGCCTGCTCCAGGTACTTCAGGCCCTCGGGGGCGGCCAGCAGGCAGATCGCCGTCACGTCGTCCGCGCCGCGGTCGAACAGCAGCTTGATCGCCGCGGCCAGCGTTCCACCGGTGGCCAGCATCGGGTCCAGGACGTAGCACTGGCGGCCGGAGAGGTTCTCCGGAAGGCGCGTGGCGTACGTCTGGGCCTGCAGGGTGCCCTCGTCACGGATCATCCCGAGGAAGCCGACCTCGGCGGTCGGCAGCAGCCGGGTCATGCCGTCCAGCATGCCCAGGCCCGCCCGCAGGATCGGCACGACCAGCGGCTTCGGACTGGCCAGCTGAACGCCCTCGGCCGCCGTCAACGGGGTCTGCACGGTGGCGGGGGTGACCCGCACGTCGCGGGTGGCCTCGTACGCCAGCAGGGTGACCAGTTCGTCGGCCAACCGGCGGAACGTCGGCGAATCGGTGCGCACGTCGCGAAGCGTTGTGAGCTTGTGCGCGACGAGCGGATGATCGACGGCAAGGGTCTGCATGCGCTCACCGTAGCCCACCTGCGACGACCCACCACCCCGTACCCAAGTGGATAGGAGTGTCCTGTGCTGGGCAGTATGGCGGTATGAGCCGAGATCGCAACGAAAGGCCGACAGACCCCAGCCGGCCCAGGGGTCCGGCCCCCGCCGTGCCCGCCTCAGAGGGATCGGCGGATCCCGCCAACACCACAGTTCAGGACGCATCAGACGACGCACGTGCGGACGCACGGGCCACCGCACGCCCCGGCGCACGCCCGGACGAGCGAGCGGACGCACGGTCGGACGCACGTTCAGGCGCCAAGCCCGCCCAGGCGACGGACGGCGAAGCGAGCCGCCCGGCCCAGGCCGAGGAGGTCTCGCCCGAGGAGGTCCGCGAGCATCTGCGGCGCCGGGCGATCTTCCTGCGCGAACTGGCCGAGGCTCGCGAGCTCCGCAGGCGCGTGACGCCGCACCGCTCCCGGCGGGCGCGGATTCATGCGGCGTTGCGGCACCGCACTTTCCGTATCAACTGACCCGGATCAAGTAGGTTCGTTCCGCGGCGCCGGAACCTGCGCCGCGGCTCCGCCGTGCGACGCGAGTTTGCCGGTGGGGTACGCGAGGGCGCGCTGCATCTGCGACCATGCCCTGGCAGGAACCGCGCCGGTGGGGTGGAAATGACGGATGTGGACGCGACGGACTTCGCCGTCGTGGTGTATCGGGAAGACGACCAGTGGGAGGCCGAGATCCTCCCGGTCGCGCTGACCGAGGACCTGACGGGGTTGATCCACGCGCTGCGCCAGCAGCCGAGCCTCGGCGGGACGATCGGGCTGGTCTCGGTCGGCGACGACTTCTTCGTCGCGATCCGCCTGGTGGCCGGTGAGGCGATGGTGTTCCTCTCCGACGTCACGGCGTCGGTGGACTGGGCGCTCGCCGGTCAGGTGCTCGACTACCTGGACATCCCGATCCCCGAGGACGAGGAGCTCGACCAGGTGCTGCCGGTCGGCGACATGTCGATCTTCTCCGACCTGGGGCTGGACGAGATGGAGCTCGGCGCGATCTCTGGTGACCTGGAGCTCTATCCCGACGAGATGCTGCTGAGCATCGCCGGACGGCTCGGGTTCGCGACGCCCTTCGAACGGGCCCTCGACGCGGTCTCCTGACGTTCATCCGCACGATCGGACGGCCCGGCCGTCCGATGTGGTCAAATGCGGGCGTCCAAGGGTGTGTCCAACGCAACCCGTTGGGTCACAATAAGCACGTGTCCTACTTCGCCGCCGTCTTCGCCCAGACCCCGCAGGGCTGGGTGGGGACCGAGGCCGTGCTCGCCGAGGCCGAGAGCGTCGACGACGTCGCCGATCTGATGCGCGAGGCCGCCGTGGAGTCCTACGGCGATCCGGTGCTGCTCCTGATCGAGCAGGACGACGACTGGTTCGCGATCGTCCGCCTCGACGGCGAGGACGACCCGCGCGCCTTCGTGTCCGCCGTACGCGAGGACGGCCTGGGCGGCCTGTTCCACCAGCTGGTCGGCGAGGTTCCCGACGGCGACGCCGCCGGCGACCCCGCCCTCCTGGACGACCTCGGCGTCGACGCCAAGCGCGTCACCGATCTCGGCGAACGCGCCGTACCGGGCGACGCGCTCCTGACGGTCGCCGAGATCGCCGGCTTCGGCGAGGAGTTCGACCGGCTCCGTGACTGATCTCACCGAGCCCTCGTACGAGCCCGCGATGCGCCGCGCGCTCACCGAGGCACGCCTGGCGTACGACGCCGGCGAGGTCCCCGTAGGCGCCATCGTCCTGGACGCCTCGAACAATGTGATCGGCAAGGGCCACAACGACCGAGAACGCACCGCCGACCCCACCGGCCACGCGGAGATCGTCGCCATGCGCGCCGCGTCCGCCACCCTGGGCACCTGGCGCCTCTCGGGCTGCACCCTGATCGTCACCCTGGAGCCCTGCACGATGTGCGCCGGCGCCATCGTTCAGGCCCGCCTGGACCGCCTCGTGTACGGCGCCATCGACCGCAAGGCGGGCGCCGTCGGCTCCCTCTGGGATGTCGTACGGGACCGCCGCCTCAACCACCGCCCCGAGGTCCTCGCCGAGGTCCTCGCCGACGAGTGCGGCGCACTCCTCACCGAGTTCTTTGTGCACCGCAGAGTCGGGTAGGCTCTCCCGCGGTGGTGTCGCCTAGTGGACGAGGGCGCACGCCTCGAAAGCGTGTGAAGTGCAAGCTTCCGTGGGTTCGAATCCCACCACCACCGCCACCAAGATGGCCGTCCACCTGGCCTAACGCGTATGAGGGCGGGACCCACGGGTCCCGCCCTCAGCGTTTTCAGGCCCACTTCCAGTCTCAGTAGCCCTCGAAACCCCTCCGCAGGATCTATAGCCGGTCTGCAGTTTCGGCCCCCGGGGTGGCGGGGGTGTCTACAGTGAGCGAAACTGCGGCGACACAGAGGTAGCGGGCGTAGTACTGACGTGGCGTCCGATTGTGTGTTTGCGTGGCTTGTCGGCCGTCCTCAGGGAGGGTGCTCATGCGGCATCACGGCACGTGCGCTGAGCTGGTAGGGATCGGACCCCACGACCACATCGGGTGGGTGTACTCGGGGCCGGACGAGTTTCCGGCGCTGGCGCGGGACTTCCTCGCGACGGGGGCGGCGGCGGGTGAGCGGCTGATGTACGTGGCCGAGGACCCGAACGCCAGCAGGCTCGAGGGCATGGATCATCTGATCGACTCGGGCGTGCTCACGGTCGCGAGCATCGCCGAGGTCTATGGCGCCTCGGGCGTCGTGCACGCGGCGCATCAGCGGACTGTTTTCCTTCAGGCGCTGGCCGAGGCTCAGGCCGAGGGGTACGAGGCGATCCGGGTCGCGGCGGACAATACGCCCTTGCTCAGTAATGACGAGCGGTTCCGGGCGTGGCTGCGGTGGGAGATGGTCGCGGACCAGCTGATGTCGAAGCAGCCGGTCATCGGACTGTGCGCGTTCGACCGGGAACGGGTCGACATCGACCGGCTCCGCAACACCGCGACGCTGCATCCGCTGCTGTCGAGCTCGAGTCCGGTACCGCAGTTCCGGCTCTACAGCGACGAAGGGGAACTGCGGGCCGAGGGCGACCTGGACACCTACGCGGTGCAGCGGATCACGTGGGCGCTGCCGCATCTGCCGTTCGACACCGGGGTCATCATCGACCTCGCGGTGACCACGTTCCTCAGCAGCGCGGTGATGCAGGCGCTCTACAAGATCGCCCAGACGGGCATCCGGGTCACGATCCGCGGTACGGCGGAGGCCACCAGGGCGCTGCGGCAGGGCATCAGCTCCCACCACCCGCACCTGTCGTTCGTCGTGAGCTAGAGCAAGGTCAGCTCCACATAGCCCGCGTGGGTGAACGCCTGCCAGAACTTCAGCGCGTTGCCCGCAGGGGCGGCCTGGATGCGGGTGGTCTGGCCCTCCTGGGCCGTGAACCTCAGTCTGGGGCTGCCCGACCAGTCGATGCGGGCCTCGGCGATGTGTCGGCCGGGGTGGAGGTCGATCGTGAGCTCTCCACCGGCCTTGATCTTCCCGCACGGCACGTCATCGATGTACAGGCGGTAGGAGCGGATCGCGTCGCGGTAGCGCCATTTCGGACGCGTGAAGACGACTCTGGACGCTCTGGTCACGCCATCAGCATGCACGGGGGTGCCCTCCGCGGCCAGGGGATGTGTTGGTCGCGGAGGGCACGTCCGTCAGGGAGCGTCGGTGAGGACGGCGCCGGTGCGCGGGGTCGTCGTCAGGGCGGAGCTGTAGTTGGACTGGACGGCGGCCTTCTCGGAGGCGTTCGGGGTGGCGTTGGTGCACGAGACGCCGCCGGTGGAGCCGGACATCAGCGACGAGCAGGGGCCCGGCTTGCGGTCGGGCAGGCCGAGGCTGTGGCCGAGCTCGTGCGCGGCGATGCGGGTGGTGTTGTAGCCCTCGTTCACCGCCTCGCGGCCGAACCAGACCGTTCCGCTGCCGCCGGGGCGGATCGGGCCGAGGATCGACTGCGGCCAGCCGTTGGTGGCGATGATCTTGATCTCGGCGCGGCGGCCGGCGGGGGCCTTGACCAGGCGGACGTTGGTGACGTTGGTGTTCCAGACCTGGGCGCCGGCGGCCACGGCGCTCTTGAACTCGGCGGCCTGGCTGTCGTCGTAGTACAGCGTGGTGGTGGCGGCGTGGGCGGCGGGGGCGAGGGTGATCGAGAACGAGATCGCGGCGGCACCGATCAGCGCCTGTGCTCCTCTGCGTCGCAGCATGCGGGGGTCCTCCTCTGGAGCGACACTGCGTGACCCGGGTCAGGTCTGGAGGAGCGTATTTGCGGGCATTTGGGGCAACAAGTGGCGTCATGTGTCGTAATTTGCGTTGGTTCTCTGGCAGGTAGGCGAGACCTCGCAGGTAGAGGACCAATCGGCGGGGTTGGGGATCAAGAAAACGGGATTCCCGGGCATCGATCCTGATTTATACGGGCAATGACAGTTTTCGCATTGCTGAAATTTCCACCCATATCCAGTTTTCGCTACTAGCCGGGAATGACCACTCACGGCTGCTAGACATGGTTCTTCGCGCGGTACGAATTCACGCTTCTTTTGGCGGATGATCCAGCCAAGGGGAATCATGTCCGGTATTCGGGAATCCCTCGACGCCGCCGGGTACCGCCTGCTTCATCGCGCGCTGGAGCGGTGCGCGACCGGGCAGGCCTCGGGGTATCTGCAGATCGCGGGGCAACCCGGCGGTGTCTTCCGGCTCGCCCGGGGACTCGTGCTGGCCGTCGAGAGCCCGGGCGCGCCCGGGCCCGAGACGCTGCTGGCGCGTTCAGGCCGGATCAGCGACGGCGAACGCTCCGGTGGCAAGCCGGTGCACGACGGCCAGATCGGTGCGGCGGAGCTGCACGTGATCCGGCTGATGGCGGCCGTCGACGCCACGTTCGCCATCCTCGCGGGGCAGATGAGCGACTGCGTTCTGCACAGCACGAGCGAGATGGAGGGCGGGCGGGGCGAGGACCCGGAACGGCTCCTGCACGAGGCCCGGCGCCGCCTGGACGCCCTCGCCTCGCTGCCGGACGCCGTCCTGCCTCATCGCGAACGGTTCGTACGCGGAACGGGGCGGCTGGGGCGGGCGCACGACGAGGTGCCCGTACGCAAGGAGATCTTGCAGCTCAGCGACGGGCGGCGCTGCGCGCGCGACATCGCGTTCATGACGGGGCGCAGCGTCTACACGGTGACCGTGGAGGCCTCCCGCATGCTCACGGAGGGCCTGCTGGAACGGGTCGCGGTCGAGCAGCCGGTCCCGCGCATGCCCGGCAACTCCAGACCGCTCCTACCTCGCCTTCCTCCGCAACCGGACTCGGCCGAGGGCACGCTGGCCGGCGGCTATGGCGGAGCGACCGAGGAGGACGGGGCGGCGGGAGCGGCCGCGAGCGCGGGCGCGGGGACAGCCGGGTTCGAGGGGGCGGTCGGGGCGGCGGGCACGGCCGGGCCCGAAGGAGCGGCCGGGGCGATGCGGACGGCCGGGGCCAAGGGAACGACCTGGGGCGCGGAAGCGACCGAGGCCGGGGGAACGGCCGGGTCCGGGGGAACGGCCGGCTCCGCGGAAGCGACCGGGCCGATCGTTCCGGTGGAGCTGCCCCGGCGCAGACGGGACCCGGGCATCGCGGGAGAAGACGACGAAGAAAGGGACGGAACTGGCGTCCATTGGCGTGATTTTCTACGCCTTCGCGGACGCCCAGGGGGATTCGATGGTTGAAATCGGACGGCGCATGCCGGTGAAAGGCGTGCGAGGAGCGGACAAAGAGCGCGTTCTGGAGTTCTTATGTGCGCACATCCGCGAGGAGATCAGCCATGAATCACGACGCAATGCTCGCCGAGATGCGGGGACTGCGGGAGCAGATCACCGGAGTCACCGGCACCGTGGTGGCCGCCGTCGACGGCCTGCTCGTCGCCGCCGACACCGGGGACGGCATCGACCCGCACAGTCTCGCGGCGGTGGCCGCGGCCGGCCTCGGGATAGCCCGGCGCACGGTGACGGTCGCCGACCAGGGCGCGCTCGATCAGGCGGTCGCCTATTGCAGCCGCGGATACACGGCCGTGTACGCACTCGGGGACCTGGCGCTGATGGTCGTCCTCGGCGACGAGGGCCTGGACATCGGACGGCTGCACAGCGACTCGCAGCCGACCCTAGATCGGATCGGTTCGATCCTCATCGAAGGAGAATAGGAATGCCGAACAAACACAACGCGGGCTTCGGCGACCAGGTCGCCTCACTCGTCAAGACGTTGCAGGCGGACGTGCCCGACTGCGTCGCGGCGGGCGTGGTGGACATGTCCACCGGGATGCTGCTCGCGTACGAGACCGTGGAGAGCCACCCGCCGGAGGTCATGGACCTGCTCGCCGGCGCGACGCTCGACCTCTTCCAGGGCCGCACGGTCGTCATGATCGAGGACGTCTTCAAGGAGCGCCGCGGCCTGGACAGCGACCAGCACTACTTCCAGGAGGTCCTGGTCAACAGCGACAACGTGACCCATCTCTTCCTGCGCATGAACTCCCGCGAGGACGTCGTCGCGGTCATCGTCTGCCGTAAGTCGGTGAACGTCGGAATGCTGTTCGCGCAGGCGAGGCGAGTGGTCAAAGACCACGCCGGCCTGTGAGCAGAAGAAGGAGCCGTGGCCTGGGACGCCCCTCTGGCCACGGCTCCCCTCATGCTTGCATCCGGGGCCCGGTTCGTACGGATCAGCCGACCGTGACGAGTGCCACGCCCGCTGCGGCTATGGCGAGGCCTACTTGCTGTACGACGCGAAGGCGTTCGCTATAGGCGACCCGGGCCAGCAGCACCGTGATGGCCGGGTAGAGGGAGGTCAGTACGGCGGCCAGGCTGAGCATGCCGTCCTGTACGGCGAGGAAGTACAACGCGTTGGCCGAGGCGTCCAAGGCTCCCGAAAGCAGGGCGAGGCCTATCAGGAAGCGGCCTGAGACCTTGGGGCCGGTCTCCCCCATGCGCGCCATGAAGATGAACGCCACGACGATGACCACGAGGTTGCCCGTACGGGCTGCGACGAGGGGCCAAAGGCCTGCGCCATCGCCCGCCTGCTTGAGCATGATGAAGAAGATGCCGAAGCAGGCACCCGAGATGCCCGCCATGAGAGGGCCGCTGTCGAGGAGCCCGCGCCCCTGGACGCCGCGCCCCTGGACGGGACGCCGCGATGCGGGGTGCCCTGGGGCGGGGTGCCCTGGGGCGGGGCGTCCCTGCGCGGAGTGTCCCTGCGCGGGGCGTCCCTGCGCGGGGCGTCCCTGCGCAGGGCGTCCCTGGGCAGGGCGTCCCTGGGCAGGGCGTCCCTGGGCAGGGTGCCCATGGGCTGGTGTCTCTTCCTTCTTCTTGTCGTTCTTCTCCATGCTGACCAGGCCGATCGCGACCAGGCAGAGCAGGACGCCCAGGATCACGTTCGTGTCGAGCTTCTCGCCGCGCAGGAGGCCGACTGCCACGGGCAGGATCGCGGCGGCGAGGGCCGAGACCGGGGCGACCACGCTCATCGGGCCGCGGGCGAGGGCTCGGTAGAACGTGATCAGGCCCGTACCGCCCGCCAGCCCGGCGCCGAATCCCCAGGCCAAGCCGGAGACGCTGGGCGTTCCGCCGGTCAGGGCCGTGGCGACGAGGACGAGCAGCAGCCCCGCCGGAACGCACCACAGCAGTGCTCTGAGGGCGGTCGAACGGCGGGCGACGGCCCCGCCGAGGAAGTCCGCGACGCCGTACGCCAGCGCCGCGCCCAGCGCCAGCAGTGTCACCATCAGGCGCCGCCGATCAGGCGGCTTTGGATCCGGACGTCCGGGGAGATCGCGCGCAGTCGGGCGGACAGGTCCTCGCCGGCCTCCTGAAGGCGGTCGAGGCTGTACGGCTCAAGGCGCTCGAGCAGGAACAGCACGTTCTTGCTGGACTCGGTGACGCGGGTGCGGACGCACTGCCGCCAGTTCCAGCGTCTGCAGGTCACGCCCGCGTCGTCCCGCCAGACGACCTCGCCCGCGGACGGGTGCTCGACGGCGGGCTCGCCGCCCGCGATCACGTCGAACGGCTCGTCGCCGGTGGCGCGGATCAGGCGAGCCGGTCCCTGGTAGGCGTCGAGGTCCTCGCCGCCTACCGGCAGGCGGTACTGGACGCTGATCGCGTTGTAGGCGTCCACGACCTTGTTGATGGCGGGCAGGGCGTCGGCTCGGCGGAGCAGCGCGTCCACCGACGGCCGGGTCCGCTGTGGCTTGGCGCCGAACGCGCGGTACGCCTCCCGCCAGGCGACCACATGCGGATCCTCAACGGCCGAGCCCGCACCAGCGCCAGCACCGGTACTGGCTTCGGCCGCGCCCGCTTCGGCGGCACCCGCTCCGCGGATGGCAGCGTCGGCGACACCGACCTCGGCGGCACCGGCTCCAGCGGCAGGGCCATCGGCGGCACCGGCTCCGGCGGTGGCGACACCGGCTCCGGGGATGGCGGCGTCGGCGGCGGCAGCACCGGCGGCTTCGGGGATGGCGGACTTGGCGGCGGCGGCCAGCCAGGCCTCGGCTTCGGCGTCGCTCGGACCGTTCACCAGTCCCTCGGCAGTGATCACGAGCACCGCGAAGTCCGGCCGCAGGTCGAACACGGCCTGGTCGACGGCGATCCGGTCCAGCATCCTTACACTCCTCACCTCAAGGTCAGCGGTCATTTTAATAGACTCTTGATGGCACTATAACGACCGAGAGGGCTTGTGATCGAGGATGATCGAGGAGCGTTCGTGAGCGAGGACATCGGCGAGGCCGTCGCCAAGACCGTGCGATCGCTGCGCGGCGGGCACGGCTGGAGCCTGGACGAGCTGGCCGCGCGGGCGGGCGTCAGCAAGGGCGTCCTGGTCGGGCTGGAGCAGGGCCGCGGCAACCCCAACCTGAGCACGCTGATCCGGATCTCCGAGGCGCTCGGGGTGCCGCTCACCCGGCTCGTTCAGGTCACCGAGGAGCCGCCGGTCCGGGTGTTCCCGCCGAACCGGCAGGTGGTGCTGTGGCGCGGGCCGAACGGCGGCCTCGGAACCCTGCTCGGCGGCAGTGATCCGCGCCCGTCACTGGAGCTGTGGCGGTGGGAACTTCGCCCAGGAGAGCAAAGAGAAAGCGAACCACACGTCCCCGGGACGAAAGAGGCCGTATATGTAGAAGAGGGAACACTCTCACTGCACGTGGACGGTCACGTCGACGTGCTGGAGGCCGGGATGGCCGCGGTGTTCGTGGGCGACCGGCCGCACGCGTACGGCAATGAAGGGAGCCACGACCTGCACTTCATCCTCGCCGTCCTGGACCTTTGACCGGTATGCCCTGATCGCCTGGAACGGGCCACGGAAGCAGATTCGTTGAAGCTTTGTGCGTACGCTTGTCAAGACACCTTCGGACGGTCGATGATCCCGCACGATGATCTGTCGTCTGATGCTGAGAGGCCCTGAGCGGTGAACCGACGAGAGACGCACGATCGCGCCGGAGTCAAGGGCGCGGTGATGGTGCTTCCCGACGCCGCCGCCTGGCGACCCATCGCGCCGGCGGTCGTCGAGATCCCGCACATGCTGAACGGCGTCGCCGCCGCTTCCCCCGAGGAGATCTGGGTCGCCGGGCACGCCGCCCAGCAGCCGCTCCTCGCCCGCTGGGACGGCACGGCCTGGGCCGTTCCGCCCGGCCCGGCCGCCGACGCCGCCCTCCTCGGCGCGGGATTCCAGGGCATCTCCCGTTCATCCGAGGGCGCGATCGCCGTGGGCGGCGGGTTCGACCGGCTCGCCGGCACCGAGGTCCCGCTCGTGCAGCATTGGAACGGTTCGTCCTGGGCGAGCTGGACGGCCCCCGACGCCGCCCGCGACTACGTCCTGACCGACGTGGCGATGTTCGGCGCCGAGGCCTGGGCGGTCGGCCACGGCTTCTCCTGGGGCCCGGCGGGCGCCGCGGCCTCCGCCGTGAGCGGCGCGGGCACCGCGGGCACCGCGGCTTCCGCTGGCTCCGCCACGAGGCCCGCGGGCCCGGTCGCGATCCACTGGGACGGCAAGGCCTGGCACCCGGAGACCACTCCCCCGATCGCCAGGGGCAAGCTGCTGGCCGTCTCCGGAACGTCGCCCACCGACGTGTGGGCCGTGGGCGCCGCCGACCGCGCCGGCCTGATCATGCATTACGACGGCGCCTCCTGGGCCCAGGTCCCCAGCCCGTCCACCAGGTTCCCGCTGACCGGCGTCGCCGCGATCGCCGCCGACGACGCCTGGGCCGTGGGCCGCGACCGCGTCCTGCGCTGGAACGGCCGCAAGTGGAGCCGCGTCAAGGCGCCCATCACCGCCGCCAACACGATCACCGCCCTCGCCCCCGACGACATCTGGGTCGCCGGCGGCCGCGGGGAACTGGCCCACTTCGACGGCCGCCGCTGGTCGGTGACCGCGTCCCCGCACCCCATGGGCGACACCGCCGTCTGGCTCGCCTCGGCGTCCCTGCCCGGCAGCGTCTGGATGGTCGGCTCCCACCAGGCCACCAGCGCCACCGGCCCCGTCGAGTCCTCCATCACCGCCCGCTCCACCGAAAACTGACCCCCGAACGCCCCGCCCCACCGGCCCGCCCCGACGCAGCCCCAGGCGGTGAAGCCCGGACGCGCAGGCCCGGACGCGCAGCCCCCGCGCGCGCAGGCCCGGCGCGGAAACCCAGGCGCGCAAACCCAGGCCCGGAGCCCCAGAGGCGCAGGCCCAAGCGCGCAGGCCCAAACGCGGAAATCCAGGTGCTCAGCCCCAGACGCGCAGCCCCAGACGCGGAAACCCAGACGCGCAGCCCCAGACGCGGAAACCCAGACGCGCAGCCCCAGACGCGGAAACCCAGACGCGCAGCCCCAGACGCGCAAGCCCCAGACGCGCAGCCCCAGACGCGCAAGCCCAGGCGCGGAAACCCAGACGCGCAGGCCCAAGCGCGCAAGCCCAGACGCGGAAACCCAGACGCGCAGCCCCAGACGCGCAGGCCCGGACGCGCAGGCCCGGGCCCGCAGGCCCGGGCGCGGAGGCTCGGCTGCGGGGGGTTGGCCGACTCGATGGCGCTGGCGGCGCGGGCAGTACCAGGCGTGGGCACTACCAGGGGATGACGCCGTCGTCGTCGAAGTAGGAGCCGCTGGGGCCGTCGGCGGGCATGGTCGCGAGCTTGATGGCGATGGCCGCGCCCTGCTCGGGGGTACGGACGCCGCGGAAGCCGTTGAGGTCGGTCGCGACGTACCCCGGGCAGGCGGCGTTGATCAGGAACTTGGTGCCGCGCAGCTCCCGCGCGTACTGGACCGTGACGGCGTTGAGGAACGTCTTGGACGGCGAGTACGCGACCGACAGCGGGCCGACCTGGTTCTCGGTGTCGGGGTCGCTCTGCCGGGTGAGGGAGCCGACCGTGCTGGACATGTTGATGATCCGCGGCGACTCCGAGCGGTGCAGCAGCGGCAGCAGCGCGTTGGTCACGCGGATGACGCCGATGACGTTGGTCTCGACGGCCGTGCGGACGGTGTCGAGGTCGACGTCGGTGGGCTGCTGCGGCATGCCGCCGGTCACGCCCGCGTTGTTGACGAGCACGTCCAGCCGTCCGCCGCGTTCCTCGATCAGCCGGGCGGCGGCCTCGACGCTCGCGTCGTCGGTCACGTCGAGCGGGACGCCGAACGCGTCGGCTCCGGCCGCGCGCAGCTTGGCCACGGCGGCCTCGCGGCGCTCGTCGTTCCGGGCGCCGACGCCGACGCTCCAGCCGAGCGCGCCCAGGCCGGCCGCGATCTCGAATCCGATCCCCTTGTTCGCGCCGGTGACCAGCGCGATCGTGTTCTCACTCATGCATTGATCGTGTCCCGGACCCCACTCGGACCTCCAACACCGTTTGGGTGAGCATCAATACTCCCCGAGTATCAATCCACTCTCATCAGCGAAAACATCGTTCGCCGAATCCGAATGCGCTGTCCCGCGGGTACCGTGACGGGCATGGAGACGCGGGAGTTGCGGTACTTCGTGGCGGTCGCCGAGGAGCTGCACTTCGGCCGGGCGGCGGAACGTCTCGGAATGGCGCAGCCGCCCCTCTCGCGCGCGATCCAGCAGCTGGAACGGCGGCTCGGCGTGGCCCTGCTGCAGCGTACGAGCCGTACGGTCACGTTGACCGAGGCCGGAGCGGTGCTGCTGCGCGAGGGCCGGGCGGCCCTCGACGCGGTCGACGCCGCCGACCGCCGCACCCGCCGGGCCGCGAACGGCCACGCCGGGCTGGTCCTGGTCACCAAGGCCGGGGCGTCCAACGAACTGCTGCCCAAGCTCCTCGACGCCTACGCCGCCGAGCCCGACTCCGTCCGCATCGACGTTCACCTCTGCGGGCCCGGCGAGCAGGAGCGGCTGCTGCGCGACGGGCGGGCCGACGTGGCGCTGCTGCACCTCCCGTACGACTCGACGTCCGGGCTCGACACCGAGGAGCTGCTGCGAGAGGACCAGGTCGCGGTCCTGCCCGCCGGGCACCCGCTCACCACCCGGACCAGCCTGAAGATGGCCGACGTCGCCGACCTGCCCGACCTGCCGATGCCGCGCTGGCCGCGCCGGGACGGGACGTACCGGGACGGCCCGGGGCCCGTGGTCCGGGACAACGCGCAGCTCTACCAGTTGATCTCGCTCGGCCGGACGGTGGCCGTCCTGCCGGAGTCGTGCCGCGTCAACCTGCACGGCAACCTGGCCGCCGTCCCCGTCCTGGACGCGCCCACCGTCACCACGGTGATCGCCTGGCCGCCGCACAGCCGTTCCCAGGCCTTGGCAGGCCTGATCCGTACCGCCACGAACCTCTGAGGACCCGCGCGGGGATCAGGCGTTGAGGCGGATGGGCATGAGCAGGTAGCGGAAGCCGGTGTCCTCGTCGCTCTCCGGCGCCTCCTCCTCTTCGCCGCCCTCGGGGTCAGGGATCGCGCTGAGGAGGGCGGGCTTGGTCGGGGTGGTGCACTGCAGGCGGGCGTACTTGGTGTCGATGCCGGCCAGGCCGTCGAGCAGGTACTGCGGGCTGAACGCGATGTCGATCTCATCGCCCGTGAGCTGAGCGGACTGGGACTCGTTCGCGCGCGCTGCGTCGCCCGAGGCGGCGCGGATCTGGACCTCGTCGGCGGAGAAGGCCAGGCGGAGCGGGGTGTTGCGTTCGGTGACCAGGGCGACGCGCTTGATCGCCTCGACGAACGTGGCGGTACGGACGCGGGCGACGGACGTCCAGGTGCCGGTGAGGCGGGTCCGGTAGTTGATGTACTGGTCGTCCAGCAGGCGCGTGGTCATGCGGCGGCCGCCGCTCTCGATGCCGATCAGGGTGTCGGTGCCGCTGCCGCCCGCCAGGTTGATCGTGACCTCGTCGCCGGAACGGATCGCCTTGGCGGTGTCGGCCAGCGTCCGCGCCGGGACCACGATCCCCGCCTTGAATTCAGGGTCGGCGGGCGACCAGGTGAGCTCGCGGGCGGCGATGCGGTAGCGGTCCGTGCAGGCCAGCCACATCGTGTCGCCCTCGAAATCGATCCGTACACCGGTCAGCATGGGCAGGGTGTCGTCGCGTCCGGCGGCCGGTGAGACCTGCGCGACGGCGGCGGTGAACAGCTCGCCGGGGATCGTGCCCGCTACGCCGGGCGGCTCGGGCAGCGTGGGGTAGTCCTCGACCGGCATGGTCTGCAGCCCGAACTCGGCGGTGCCGCAGCGGACCACGACCTCCGTGCCCTTGAGGGAGATGTCCACAGGCTGTGGAGGAAGGTTGCGTACGATCTCGGCGAGCAGGCGGCCGGGCACCAGAACGCGGCCCGACTCGGCGACCATCGCGGCCACGCCCGCCTTGGCCGAGACCTCGTAGTCGAACCCGGCCACCGAGACGCCGTCGTCGCCCGCCTCGATGAGCATGCCCGCCAGGACCGGCAGCGCGGGGCGGGAGGGCAGCGTGCGGGCCGCCCAGGCCACGGCCTCGGCGAGCGTCTGTCGTTCGACCCGGAACTCCACCATGACTGCCTCTCGACTCTCGGCTACACCTGGCACGTTAACCCCCGCCAAGGACAAAACCACCCATCGGGAGGTTCACCCGTCCGGGGGAGGTCACCGGCCGCTGAGAGGGAGGCCCGCGCGCCGACGGCTCAGCAGAGTAGGGGCCATGAACACGACGCTGACCTTGGACGACCGGCGACCGGCACTGCGGAACGCGGGGGCGTACGCGGCCGCCGCCTGGGGTGTGCTGTTCTCGCTCGTACACGTCTACTGGCTGGCCGGCGGCCGAGCGGGCCTCCCGAACGGCCAGTCGATCTTCGACAACGCCCCGCTGCTGGTCATCGACGTGATCGCGATCCCGGTGTCGGCGGTCGCGGCGGCGCTGGCCCTGGCGCTCGTACGTCCCTGGGGCGAGCGCTTCGCGCGCAGGATGCTGTTGACGGCCGCGTGGGGCGCGACCGCCGTCATGATCGTCCACGCCCTCCCCAGCGTCGTGGACTGGGCCGCACTGGCCGTGGGCGCGAAGTCCTCAGGCGACCTGACCGCCGAGGAGCGCTTCGCCACCTTCCTCTACGAGCCCTGGTTCATGGCCGGCGGCCTCCTCTTCGCCCTCGCCGCCCTCACCTTCCAACGCAGCCGTCGCCGATGACACCACAGCGGTGACGCCCCCCAAGCCGCCCTGCCGCGACGCGGCGCCCCGTCGACCGCTCGTGACGCGCTGTCGGGGGCGTGCGGTCTGCGGTGCGGTGCGTGGGGTGGGTTGGGGGTGGAGGGGGCCGCCGGGTCGTCCCGCTGCGGGGGCGGGGGCGATCCGGCGGCCGTTTTGGGTGGTCAGAAGAGGGTTGCGGTGGTCGTGGAGCCTGAGCCGGCTCTGACTTGGTTTTCGAAGTCGAGCAGGCGGCGTTTGCGGTCGATGCCGCCGCCGTAGCCGGTGAGGTTTCCCGTGGAACCAACCACGCGATGGCAGGGGACGATGATGCCGACCGGGTTCTTGCCGTTCGCCAGGCCCACGGCGCGCGAGGCGCTGGGGTTGCCGATCTCCACGGCGAGCCGGCCGTACGAGACGGTCTCGCCGTACGGGATCTCCTGGAGCGCCTCCCAGACGCGGCGCTGGAACGGGGTGCCGTGCAGGTTCAGCGGCAGATCGAAGTCGGTCAGCTCGCCCGCGAAGTAGGCGGTCAGCTGTTCGGCCACGGCGGCGAACGGGTCGGCCTCTGGGTCCTCGCGGTCACCGAAGGTCTCCTGGTCCGGGCGGTGCCGCTGCAGGTCCATGTAGAGGCCGGACAGCGCGCCGTCGGTCGCGACCAGGGTCAGCGGGCCGTACGGGCTGTCCACCACGGTGTGCGTCCGGTGTCCGGACATGGTCTTGGTTCCTCTCCTCGTGCAGGTGTCAGGCGGGCAGCCGGTTGATCGCGTGGTCACCGGTGGCCCAGAGGTACTGGACGGCGTAGGCGCGCCACGGGCGCCAGGCGGCGGCGCGGCGGGTGAGGGCGGCCGGGGTGGTGGGCAGGCCCAGCCCGTCGGCGGCGATCTTGACGCCCAGGTCGCCGGGGATGAACGCGTCGGGGTCGCCGAGCGCCCGCATCGCGATCGTCTCGATGGTCCACGGGCCGACTCCGGGGAGCTCGGCGAGCTGGGAGCGGGCCTCGATCCAGTCGCTGCCGACGCCCAGGTCGATCTCTCCGGCGGCGAGCGCCGCGACGAGGGAGGTCAGGGTCGTACGGCGGGTCTTGGGGAACGCCAGCGTCTCCGGATCGAGGTCGGCCAGCGCGGCGGGGTCGGGGAACAGGTGCGTCAGGCCGCCGCCGGGGTCGACGATCTGCTCGCCATGCGCGGTGACCAGGCGGGCGGCGTGGGTGCGGGCGGCCGCCGTGGACACCTGCTGGCCCAGTACGGCCCGTACGGCGAACTCGGCGGCGTCGACCGTGTGCGGGACGCGACGCCCGGGGGCCTTGTCGACCAGGGGCGCGAGGACGGGATCGGTGCGCAGGAGGTCGTCGACGGCGACGGGATCGGCGTCCAGGTCCAGCATCCGGCGGCACCGGCTGATCGCGATGGTGAGGTCGCGGAGGTCGGTGAGCGACAGCGTGCACTGGACGTGGTCGGGGTGCGGGCGCAGGGCCACGATGCCGTAGCCGTTCGGCAGGCGCAGGGTCCGGCGGTACGCGCCGTCGCGCCACTCCTCGACGCCCGGCACGGCCGTCGCCGCCAGGTGGCCGAACAGGTTGTCCGGGAACAGCGGTGCCCGGAACGGCAGCCGCAGCGCCAGCGTCACCTCCGGGACGGCAGCCTCAGTGCTCGGCTGAACGGCGGATGCGGCAGCGCGGCGGGAGGCAGGGTGGCCTCGGGCAACGCGGTCGCGGAGCTCGGTCGGGGTGAGGGCGAACACCTCTCGTACGGTGTCGTTGAACGCCCGGATGCTCGCGAACCCGGCGGCGAACGCGACGTCGCTCATCGGCAGGGCGCTGGTCTCGATCAGCAGGCGGGCGGTCTGGGCGCGTTGCGCGCGGGCCAGGGCGAGCGGGCCGGCGCCGAGCTCGGCCTGCAACTGGCGTTCGATCTGACGCGTGCTGTAGCCAAGCCGGGACGCGAGCCCGGGAACGCCTTCACGGTCGACGATCCCGTCGGCGATGAGGCGCATCGCCCGCGCCACGACGTCGGCCCTTTCGTTCCACTGCGGGGAGCCGGGGCTGGCGTCGGGGCGGCACCGCTTGCAGGCGCGGAATCCGGCCTGCTGCGCGGCCGCGGCGCTCGGGTAGAAGCGCATGTTCTCCGGCTTGGGCGGCACGACCGGGCAGCTCGGCCGGCAGTAGATTCCCGTGGTCACGACCCCGGTGAAGAACCACCCGTCGAACCGCGCGTCCTTGGACTGAACCGCCCGTACACACCGCTCCACGTCCTCATGCATGCCTCCAGCATCACCGAGGCCAGCGGCTTTCACTAGCGAAAATCCGACGTCACCCTTGAGTACCGCCGGGACCGGCGGCGCGGGGTGCGTCGCCGGGCGCGGCGCGGGGTGCGTCGCTGGGTGCGTCGCGGGGGCCGTTGCTGGGTGCGTCGCGGCCGGTCAGGGCGTAGAGGGCCACCCCGACCGTGATCGCCAGGATGCCCGCCCACGCGGCCGGGCCGGGCGGATGGGCGGCCAGGATGACCGGTTCCAGCAGGGCGACGAAGACCACCTCGCCCGCCTGGGTGGCCTCGACGGCCGCCAGCCGCAGCGGGTCGTCCCGTACGCGCTGGGTCGCGGCGAAGAACAGCGACGTCGCGATCACGCCGGAGCAGACGGCCACCACGGCCGTCCCGGTCAGCTGGCCGGTGGCGGGCAGCCCGGCGCGCAGGCCGCCGATCAGCCCGAGGACCAGCCAGAGCGGCAGGCTCGCCAGCGACATCGCCAGCAGCCGCTGGAACGAGTCGAGCCGGTCACCGGCCAGTTCCATCGTGCGGCGGTTGCCGACCGGGTACGCGACGGCGGCGAACAGGACGAGCGCGATCCCGCCGAGCATCGCCCACGACGGCTTCTGATCGCCGCCGAGCTGCGCCACGAAGACACCGGCCAGGATCAGCCCGGACAGCGTGACGCCCTTGGCCGGGATGCGGCGCCGGCGGTCGCCCGCCGCGTACAGGAACGGGGCGAGGAACATGCCGCAGACGATGGTGACCTGCCAGCTCGCCGCGATCATCCAGCCGGGCGCGGTCGTCGCGGCCAGGCACAGCGGGGCGTAGAACAGGCCGAAGCCGACCGTGCTCCACAGCATCCAGCGGCCCGGCGCGGCGCGCAGGGCCTGGAACACCGGCGCGAGCCCGCCGCGGCTCGGCCGAGCCGCCACGATCGCGAAGAAGATCGGGAGGGAGAGCAGGAAGCGCAGCGACGCGGTCCATTCCCAGGCGCCGCCGTCGACGGCGAGGAGCCGGTTGACGATGAACGAGGAGGAGAAGAACAGCGCGCCGAGCAGTCCGAGGCCGATCGCCGGGGCCGTGCCCGAGGCGCGCCGTACGGGACGGGCCCGCCGCCGCCCGGGTCGTACGCGCGCGTCCGCGCCCACCATCGCCACGTTCGCCACGATCACTCCCCCGGGGTCCGCCCGGGGAGACATTACCGGCCGCATCGTGATGACCCGCCAGGTAATCGCCTGCATCACCCCAGACGCGGCACCGTGGTGGTCATCGGCGGCCGAGGTCCGGCGGCCATGACGATCAAGAGTGGAGCGATCCCTGATGAGCGACGCGCAGAAGCTGGTCGAGCGCTACCTGGACACCTGGAACGAGAAGGACCCCGCCGCGCGCCGCGCCGCGATCGACGGGCTGTGGACCGAGGGCGGCGCGTACGTGGACCCGCTGGCGGTGGCGGAGGGACGCGACGCGATCGACGCGACGATCGGCGCGGTGCAGCAGCAGTTCCCCGACTTCGTGTTCCGGCTCGGCGGGGACGTGGACGCGCACCACAACATCGCCCGCTTCACCTGGGAGCTCGGCCCGGCGGGCGCCGAGGCGGTCGTGGTCGGCTTCGACGTGGCGGTGCTGACAGAGGACGGCCGCATCGAGCAGGTGCACGGCTTCCTCGACAAGGTCCCCGCCTGAGCCTCCGGATATCGGGCCTTCCTGACGCGATCCCTGGTGCCCGCGATGGGCGCCGGGGATCACCGCGTGATGGCCGGGATGATCCGGTAGTCGCGCTGGAACACCAGGTTGTGCAGGTCGGCGCTCGCGATGGCGCGGAACGTGGGGACCTCGGCGGCCGCCTGCTCGGGCGTGAAGACGTTCAGCGGCCAGTCGCCGACCGTTCCGCCGCGCAGGTGCGGGTGGTGGAACCCGGCCCCGTAGAACGCCCTGATGAGGATCGGGTTGATGCCCGCGTCGCGCTGTTCGGGCCAGCTCAGAGCCCAGATCGCCTCCAGCCCGCCCTCCGCCGAACGCCGGGTGCCGGTCGCGGTGATCTCACCGGTCCCGAGGAACAGCGCGGCGTTCACCTCGTCGAGGGTCTGCCGGGCGTACGGGTCGAGAAGGTCGACGGCGTCGGCGAAGAGCCCTTCCTTGTCGGGCCTGGACGACGCGGTCTCGCCATGGGTGCGGTCCCGCAGGTCGGCGAAGTGCCGCAGCAACTCGGCCGTGTAGGCGGTCTCGCTGTTCATCACATGCTCCTTCGCACTTGCGCGTAGACGTCGGCATAGGTGGTCCCCAGCCAGCGGCGGAATCCGGGGTCGGTGAGGAAGGCGCCGTGGTGGCCGCCTTCGAACTCGCGGAACGTGACGTCGTTCCCCGCCTCACGCAGCCGCCGCGCATACTCGCGAACGTCGTCGGCCACAGGGTCCAGGGAACCGACCGCCAGGATCGCCGTCCCGGCCCCGCCGAGGTCTTCTGCTTCAAAAGGCGTGCTGCGCAGCCCCTCACCCCCACCGGTGCCCAGGTAGGTCCTCCATGCCGCCATAAGAGAGGCGCGGCTGGGGAAGACGCCCGGGTCGCGGGTGTAGGAGTCGCCTCGCGCCTCCGGGTCCAGCGGCGGATAGGCCAACACCTGCGCGGCAAGCGGATGGCCCTGCCCCAGGCCTCGATCGCGCCATTCCAGTGCGGCCGAGGCGGCGATCGTGGCGCCCGCGCTGTCGCCGCCCACCGAGATAGGCCCGTCGGTCAACTCCCGCACCCACTCCATCACCGCGAGAACGTCCAGAATCGCCGCCGGATGAGGATTCGCAGGGGCCAGCCGGTAATCGACGCCCACCACGGTGGCCGACGCGGCACGGGCCAGCTCCGCGAAAGGCTGGTGCCAGGCGGCGGACGAGCCGGACGACCAGCTCCCGCCGTGCGCCCACACGAGCCACCCGCGCGGAGCGGGCCCCGCCTGGTAAATCCGTACGGGAACCTGCCGGCCGGGCTCCGGCCCGGGGGCGGCGACCGCCGCCCACCGAACCGTCCCGGGCAGGCTCCCCTGCTGCAATGCCATGACTTCTTCCTTCAGACTTCAGATTCCTTCAGATCTGACGGAGTGCCCCGCCGTCCACGGCCCATTCGGCCCCGGTGACCTGAACGGCCAAGGGCGACAGCAAATAGGCGATGACGCGGGCGACATCCTCTGGCGTTCCAAGCCGTTCGGTGGGCAGACGGCGTTCGTCCCGGACGAACCGTTCGATCGCCTGCTCGACAGGGAGTCCGTACTGCGCGGCAAGCTGGTCGGCGAACCCGCCAGGGGCATCCCATAGCCGCGTACGGGTCGGCCCTGGCGAGACGACGTTCGACCTGATCCCGCAGCGGCCGAACTCCCCCGCCAGCGTTTTGGACACCGACAGCAGGGCCGTCTTGGTCGCCGCGTAGTCCACAAGGGACGTGTCCGGGAACCGCCCCGCCTCGCTCGACAGATGCACCAGGCTTCCCGCGCCCTGGTCGATCAGGGCGGGCAGTGCGGCGCGCGCCATTCGTACGGCGGCGTGGAAGTTCAGCTCGAACGTGGCGTGCCACTGCTCGTCGGTCACATCCAGGAAGCCGATGCGCGACTCCAGCGCGCCCGCGTTGTTGACCAAGCCGTCCAGCCGTCCGTGCCGTTCGAGCACCGTCTCGACGACGCGTGCGGCGGCGGGGTCGGTGAGGTCGGCGGCGGCGCCGGTCACCCGTTCGCCGAGCTCCTCGATCGGGCCGGCGTCGCGGGCGACACCGACGACGTGCGCGCCTTCGGCGGCGAGCAGTTGCGCTGTGGCCGAGCCGATTCCGGCGGAGGCGCCGGTGACGATGAAGACCTTGCCGGTCAGTTCGAGATCCATGATCGGCTCCTCACCGGTCGGCGCGGACGCGCAGGAACAGGGCGATGAGGGCGGCGCCCGCGACCGCGATCGCGGCGTTCACGAGCGTCGCGGTGTGGATGCCGCCCAGGACCGAGGCCCGCGCGGTCGCGACCGCGCTCATCACCGGGATGCCGAGGGTGATCGCGACCTGCTGGGTCATCGTGGCGAGCCCGGTGGCCAGGCCCTGCTCGTCGTTCGGCAGCCCGGACGTCGCGATGCCCATGAACGCGACGATGGCGACCAGGTTGCCGAAGCCGCCGACCGCGGTGGCGACCAGCAGCAGGCCGATCCACTCGCGTCCCGTGCCGAGCCCGATCAGCGCGGCGGTCGCGGCGGCCTGCACGAGCAGCCCGGACACCAGCGTCGCCCGGCCGCCCAGCCGCGCCATGATCTTCGGCGCGGCGACGCCGCCCGCGAACGTGCCAGCCCCGAGGACGCCGAGCGCCAGCCCGGTCGTCAGCGCCGAGAACCCGAGCACCTGCTGCAGGTAGAGCGTCATCAGGAAGACCAGCGAGGTCTCGGTGGCGAACGCGACGAAGCCGCCGATGTTGCCCCACGTGACGGTCCGCCGGGCCAGCACGCCGAGCGGGACGAGCGGTGCCGCCGCGCGCCGTTCGGCGAACCAGAAGCCCGCCATCAGCAGCGCCGCGAGCGCGAGGGCGCCGAGGGCGTACGGGTCGGTCCAGCCGTGCGAGCCCGCCGCCGTGATCCCGTACACCAGCGCCAGCAGCCCGCCGGTGACGGTCACCGCGCCCGGCACGTCCAGCCGTGTGCCCGCCGGATGCCGGCTCTCACCGATCACACGCGGCGCGACCGCCAGCACGAACAGCGCGATCGGCACGTTGATCAGGAAGGCCCAGCGCCAGCTCAGCAGGTCGGTGAGCACGCCGCCGAGCACCGCGCCCGCCGTGAACCCGGCCGACATCAGCGCGCCGCTCAACCCGAGCGCCCTGTTGCGCAGCGGGCCTTCGGGGAACGAGGTGGTGATCAGCGACAGCGCCGCCGGGGTCGCGATCGCGGTCGCCAGCCCCTGCAGGACGCGTCCGGTCAGCAGCACCGCCGGGTTGGGCGCGAGCCCGCCGATCAGCGAGCCCACCGCCAGCAGCGCCATCCCGGTGAGCAGCATCCTGCGGCGCCCGAACAGGTCGGCGACCCGCCCGAACAGCAAGGTGAAACCCGCGGCGGGCAGCGCGAACGCCGTCGCGATCCACTGCAGCGAGCCGAGCCCGAAGCCGAGCCCCTCGCCGACGACCGGCAGCGCCACGTTCAGGATGGAGAAGTCGATGGCGAGCATGAACTGCACGCCGAGCAGCAGGGTGAGGATCAGCCTGTGCCGGGAGGTCATCCGCGTCGTCGCGGGGGCGGCGACGCCGGTGAGTGTGGCCATGGAAACGCCTCTTTCAGCTTTCGCTCGTTCAGAACGATCAGTCCGACGCGCTCCAATGTGCTGCGGCGGTGCGGGCCTACCCAGCCCCCGCCGCTTCGTACGCCCGCGGTGCCTACCACTGGCGGTGGCACCCTCACGCCGCGGTGGCGCCCTGCGGCGGTGGCGCCCTGCGGCGGTGGTGCGCCCCGTGGCGGTGGCGCGCCCCGCGCGGCGGTGGTGCGCCCCGCGCGGCGGTGGTGGCGCCCCGCGGCGGCTACCCTCGGCTTTCATGGCGCGGGCGAACGAACTGGGCGAATTCCTGAAGTCGCGGCGGGCGCGGCTGCAGCCCGACGAGGTGGGGTTGATCTCGTACGGGGGCCGCCGGCGCGTGCCGGGGCTGCGCCGCGAGGAGCTGGCGCAGCTGGCCGGCGTCAGCGTGGCGTACTACATCCGGCTGGAGCAGGGGAACGCCGACAACGTCTCCATGGAGATCCTCGACGCGATCTCCCGGGCGCTCCGCCTGAACGCGCAGGAGCACGCCCACCTGCACCGACTGGCCCATCCGCCGCGCCTGGAGCACCACCAGGGGCCGCCGCGCCTGCGGCCCACGCTCCAGCACCTGCTGGACTCGATCACCATGGCGCCCGCGTACCTGGTCGGCCACTACACCAACGTCGTCGCCTGGAACCGCCTCACCTCAGCGATCTTCGTGGACCTGGCGGAGGTGCCGCCGGAGGAACGGACCTGGACCCACCAGATCCACCTCAACGGCGACTACGAGAAGCGGCTCGGCGACAACTGGCTGCGCGTGGCCACCGGGAACGTCGCCTACCTGCGGTTCCGCTCCGGGCAGGATCCCAACGACCCCCACCTCGCCGAGCTGGTGGACACGATGCTCACGCGCAGCCCGCGCTTCGCCCGCATGTGGTCGGAGCACCAGGTGTCGGACGTCATCCCGAGCGAGGCACGCATCGACCACCCCGAGGTCGGGCACCTGGTCCTGCCGTTCGAGGTCCTGCACCTGCCGAACGACCCGGACCTGGCCCGCCTGATGCTCTACGCGGCCGAGCCCGGCTCGGAGTACGAGGCCAAGCTCCACAAGATCGCCGCCACCTCCACCCACCTGTCCAGCTCCGACCTCGCCGCCCGAGAGTAGCCGTCGTCAGCGGCACGGGGGTCAGGCGTCGCCGCGGAGGTCAGGCGTCGCCGCGGAGGTCAGGCGTCGCCGCGGAGGTCAGGCGTCGCCGCGGGAGGTCAGGCGGGGTCGCGGGGTTCAGGCGGGGTCGCGGAGGTCAGGCGTCGCCGTTCGAGTAGGCGGCGTCGCTGTCGAGGGCGGCCAGCACGATGCTGAGGATCGCGATGGCGGCGTAGATGACGGCGACGGCCACCTGGTCCAGGGCGTAGAACGCCAGCGCGGCGGCACCGAAGACGATCAGCTTGACCAGCAGCACGACGGGCAGCGGCGCCTTGATCTTGGCCTTGGGTGCCGCGAACGCGCCCCACAGGGCCATCGCGGCGAGCGGCGCGCCGACGCCGAGGATCACGTGGACGACGGCGTTGTCGCCGACGCCGAACCCCCACCACGCCAGCACGAACACCGCGACGACCTCGAGCAGGAGCGAGAGCCCCTCGCTGGTCATGTGCAGCTGTCCTGGAAGTCGCATGGCCGCTCCCTCCTAGCGCGCCTACCGTCGATCTTCCCATCGGGGCCCGCATCACACCAGGTCAGCCGTACCGTCGCGCGGCGCACGGCACGCGCGGGCCGGGCCGCGACCGCGCGCGGACCGGCGGCCGGTCCCGGTGCCCGGCCTCGAATCGGTGGCCTCGGTGGCGGCTCCCGTACGATCAGTCGGCAGGGGCAACGGAAACGGGCGGGCGGGCGGTGTCACGGTGGGGACGCGGCAGGTCATCGAGTGGTCCGAGGACGGCGCGGAACGGTCGGCCCGGTGGCGCTCGGAGAGCGGCGCCTCGCCGCCCGGGCGCGTGGTGATCGCCGATGACGAGACCAAGGCCGACGACGCGTACCGCCTGGCCTGCGAGGGCACGGCGCTGCTGTGGCGGGGCGATTTCCAGAACGCGCGGCAGCTGCTCCAGGCGATGATGCGCCGCGCCGACCGTGCGCCCAGGCGGGCCAAGCGGCGGCGCCGCAACGAGGCCCCGCCCTCGCAACTCCAGACGTTCCACCTTCACCGGCAGGCACAAGCCCAGCGCGCGCGGACGCTCGGCATGCTCCTCATCCCGTTCGAGCCCGGGCATGTGATCCCGTTGCGGCGCGCGCCGGACGTGGAACGGGCCTGTACGGAGGCGCACGGTTCGGCCGACGAGCCGTACGTGACGTCCCTGCGCGAGCTGCTCGGACTGATCGGCGCGCACGAATGGCGGCGCAAGGGCGTGCCGATCCCGGCGCTCGGCGGCGACCGCATCCGCCCGCACTACGGCGTGTTCTCCCCGGTCAGAGGCGAGTACGTCGATCTGGTGGCCGAGGCGCCGCTGCCGTCGACCGAGCTGGCGTACGACATCGGCACCGGTACCGGGGTCCTCGCGGCGGTACTGGCGCGACGGGGCGTTCAGCGGATCGTGGCGACCGACCAGGACCCGCGCGCGCTGGCCTGCGCCCGCGACAACCTCACCCGCCTCGGCCTGGAGGAACAGGTTCGGGTGATCGAGGCCGACCTGTTCCCGCCGGAACGGGCGCCGCTGGTGGTCTGCAATCCGCCGTGGCTGCCGGCCAAGCCGAGTTCGCCGCTGGAGTACGCGGTCTACGACCCCGACGGCCGGATGCTGCGCGGCTTCCTGAACGGGCTCGCCGACCATCTCACCCCGGGCGGCGAGGGCTGGCTGATCCTGTCGGACCTGGCCGAGCACCTCGGGCTGCGGACACGCGAGGAGCTGCTGACCACGTTCGACGCGGCCGGGCTGCGGGTGGCGGGACGGCTGGACATCAAGCCCCAGCACCCCCGGGCCGCCGACGCCTCCGACCCGCTGCACGCGGCGCGTTCGGCCGAGGTCACGTCGCTGTGGCGCCTCGCCGCGCGCTGAGCGATAGTTAACCGAACGAGTTTATGAACGCGCGTTTGCAAACGCTGTCGGCCGTGGTCTACGTTAATAAACGAATGAGCATTTACTAATCCCGGGAGGAACGATCATGCCTCAGCTGACCGACGCGGTCGCCCTCGTCGCCGGCGGCACCCGTGGCGCCGGCCGCGCCATCGCCGTCGAGCTCGGCGCCGCCGGGGCGACCGTGTACGTGACCGGCCGCAGCACGCGCGCGGGCCGTTCCGACCTCGACCGGCCGGAGACGATCGAGGACAGCGCCGACCTGGTCACCGCGCGCGGCGGCACCGGCATCGCCGTCCGCGTCGATCACTCCGACCCCGAGCAGGTGCGGGCGCTCGCCGAACGGATCCGCGCGGACCACGGCCGGCTGGACGTCCTGGTGAACGACATCTGGGGCGGCGAGTCGCTCGTCGAGTGGGACAAGCCGCTGTGGGAGCACGACCTCGACAAGGGCCTGAAGCTTCTCCACAGGGCTGTGGACACGCACATCATCACGAGCCGCTTCGCGCTGCCACTGCTGGTCGAGCAGAAGAAGGGCCTGGTCGTGGAGGTGACCGACGGCACCGAGCAGTTCGTGGAGGAGCTGCTCGGCGGCTACCGCGGCACGTTCTATTACGACCTCGCCAAGCAGACCGTGATCCGCCTGGCCAAGAACCAGGCCGCCGAGCTCAAGTCGCACGGCATCGCCGCGCTCGCGCTCACGCCCGGTTTCCTCAGGTCGGAGGCCATGCTGGAGATCTTCGGGGTGACCGAGGAGAACTGGCGGGACGGCGCCGAGAAGGACCCGCACTTCCTTCAGTCCGAGACGCCCGCCTACGTCGGCCGCGCCGTCGTCGCCCTCGCCGCCGACCCGGACGTGATGGCCAAGACCGGCGGCTCGTACAGCAGCGGCGAACTCGCCAAGGAGTACGGCTTCACCGACGTCGACGGCACGCAGCCCGACTTCGTCGCCTACTTCCGCGACTTCCTCGCCAAGTCCGCCGAGTCCACCGAGCCCGCTGGGTCTCCCGAGTCCGCCGGTTCGGCCGAGCCCACTGGGGCTGCCGAGCCCGCTGGGGCTGCCGAGCCCGCCGAGTCGACCAAGTCCGCGGGGTCTGCCGGGTCCTGATTCTCGGTCGGGCTATTGGTGGGCGTGGTGCCGGTGGGTGATCTCCGGGCCGACCACGCGGAGCAGACCCAGGTAGTCGATGGCGTCGGTGCCGGGCGGCGGGGTGAAGACGAGGAGCCGCTGATCCTCGGCCGGGGTCAGCAGGCTCTCGCACTCCAGCTCCACCGGCCCGAGTGACGGGTGCTGGACGCGCATCCGGCTCTTGCGCCGCACGGCGACCTCGTGCAGGTCCCACAGCTTCGCGAACTCGTCACTCGCCGCGCGGATGCGTTCGACCAGCTCGGTGGACGCGGCGTCGTGGTTGCGGCGCGCGACCGCGGCCCGCAGGTCGGCGACGTGCATGCGGCTGATCTGATCACGTTCCTCGGGCGGGAAGGCCTCCCGGATGAACGGCTGGGTGAACCACCGCAGCACGATGTTGCGGTCTTCCTCCCGTACGGTGCAGACACAGCCCAGCAGCGCCTCCGCCAGCGCGTTCTGCGCGAGCAGGTCGCCCAGGTCGCTGAGGATCTGCGCGGGCGTCTCCTCCAGGCGGTCGAGCAGATAGAGCAGGCCGGGCCGGATGTGGTTGCCCGCGAACCGTCCCGCCGGAGGCCTGTGCCCGGCCAGCAGGTAAAGGTGATCGCGTTCGTCCTCGGTCAGGCGCAGCGCCCGGGCCAGCGCCCCCAGCATCTGGGTGGACGGCTGCGGGCTGCGGGCCTGCTCCAGCCGCATGTAGTAGTCGGCCGACATGCCCGCGAGCTGCGACACCTCTTCGCGCCGCAGGCCGGGGGTGCGGCGGCGCGGGCCGCTCGCCAGGCCGACGTCGCCCGGCCGCAGCCGTTCACGCGAACGGCGCAGGAAGTCGGCGAGCTGCTGGCGGTCCATGTCCGTGCTCATGCCCCAATTGTGACCGCTGCGGGGGCCTGACCTGCACCGTCAGCCTAGGGCTGTCGATCCTAGTCAGAACGGTCCGCTCCTCATCCGCGTTCGCCGTTGGCACCGTCGTCGGTAGCCGAGATGCGACACGAACGTTGGAAGGAACGAACTGATGCCTACGATCACCGTTGAGAACGCCCAGGTGAAGTACCGCACCGAGGGCACCGGACCGGGTCTGGTGCTGGTGCACGGGGTGGGGCCGGGCGCGATGGTGTGGGACCGGACCTACGACGACTTCGCCGACCGCAGCACCGTGATCCTGCCGGACCTCTCGGGCAGCGACCCGGTGGAGGACGACGGCGCCGACCTCACCGTCGGCATGCTCGCCGCCCAGGTGGCGGCCGTGATCGAGGACTCGGGCAAGGCGCCGGTGGATCTGCTCGGCTACTCCCTGGGGTCTTCGGTGGCCGTGGCCGTCGCCGCCACCCGGCCGGAACTGGTCCGGCGGCTGATCCTCGTCGCCGGCTTCAGCCACCCGGACGACCAGTACCTGCGGAACGTGATGACGCTGTGGCTGAACCTGCGCGGCGACGCCGACTCGTTCGGCCGGCTGGCGGCGGTCACCGCCTACAGCCGCGGGTTCCTGAACAGCATCGGCAGCGAGGGCGTCGAGGCCGCCAACTCGTTCATGCAGCCGGTGCCCGGACGGCTCCGCCAGGTCGACCTGTGCCTGCGCGTGGACGTTCGCGACCTGCTGCCGCGCGTCCAGGCCGAGACGCTGGTCATCGGCACCGCGCTGGACGCCCTCATCCCCGTCGAGTACTCGCGCGAGATCCACGCCGCCATCCCTGGCAGCGCGTACGCCGAGGTCGACTGCGGTCACGTCATCGGCCTGGAGAAGCCCGAGGAGTTCCGCAAGCTCGTCCGCGACTTCATCCACCGCTGAGCGGCCGACACCCTCAGTCGCCGGCGCCCACGGCCACCGCTGAGTGGCAGGCGCCGAGGGCCAGGACCCCACCGACCGGTCCTGGCCCTGCCATCGACCGGTGCCGGCATTGCCATCGACCGGTGCCGGCCCTGGCGCATGACCGGTCAGGTCGACCGGTCGAGCCCAGTCACGTGACAGATTCCCCGGCGGGACGAGATCCGTAGCGTCTTCCTCATCAGCAGAACGCGGCCTGAGCTGCGAAGACACCAGATGAAGGAAGACCCGCAATGAGCGAGAACCTCCTGCACGTGGCGATCATCATCGGCAGCACCCGCGAGGGCCGGTTCGGCCCGACGGTGGCCGACTGGTTCACCGGCCAGGCCGCCCAGCGCTCCGACATCTCCTTCGACGTGATCGACCTGGAGGACGCCTCCCTCCCCTCGATCATGGGCACCTCGACGGCGCACGGCCTGGGCGACGTCACCGGCCGCCTGGACGCCGCCGAGGCGTTCGTCGTGGTGACCCCCGAGTACAACCACAGCTACCCGGCCTCGCTGAAGAACCTCATCGACTGGCACTTCACGCAGTGGCAGGCCAAGCCGGTCGGGTTCGTCTCGTACGGCGGGCTGGCGGGCGGCCTGCGCGCGGTCGAGCACCTGCGCCCGGTCTTCGCCGAACTGCACGCGGTCACGATCCGCGACACCGTCAGCTTTCACAACCCCTGGTCGCAGTTCGACGAGGACGGCCGCCACCAGGACAGCACCGCCGCCGACGCTGCCGCCAAGAACATGCTCGACCAGCTCGCCTGGTGGGGCCACGCCCTGCGCGACGCCAAGGCCGTCCGCCCCTACGCCGCCTGACCCTGCCCCCCGCCCCCAGCCCCAGCGGCAGCGGCAGACCTAGGCCCGGACCGTCCCATCGCTCCGCGTGAGTGCGCGGCGCGGCCTCCTCCGGCCCGGCGTCCCGTGGCGCGGCCTCCTCCTAAGGACCAACGACATGACCACCGTGACCAACGCGCGGCACGATCCCGTCGCCGCTCCGGCACCCTCCCCGCGCACCACGGCGATCGCGCTGATCCTCGTGCTCGGGTCCATCATGACCACGCTCGACATGACGATCGTCAACGTCGCGATCAACCGGCTGTCGCAGGACTTCGCCGCCCCGCTGGCCACCGTCCAGTGGGTGACCACCGGCTACTCGCTGGCCCTCGGCGCCATGATCCCGGCCACCGCGTGGGCGACCGGACGGTTCGGCGCCCGCCGCCTCTACCTCGTCGCGATCGCACTCTTCACGGCCGGTTCCCTGCTGGCGGGCGCCGCCTGGAACATCGAGGCGCTCATCTTCTTCCGTGTGCTGCAGGGCTTCGGCGGCGGCATGATCATGCCGGTCGGGATGACCATCCTCATCCGTTCCGCCGCACCCGACCGGCTCGGCCGCGTGATGAGCACGCTCGGCCTGGCCATCCTGGTCGGCCCGCTGACCGGCCCGGTGCTCGGCGGCTGGCTGGTGGACGACGTGTCCTGGCGCTGGATGTTCTTCATCAACCTCCCGATCGGCGTCGCGGTGATCGCGCTGGCCGCGCGCTTCTTCCCGCGCGACACCCCGCAGGCCGCCAAGCGGCTGGACGTGCCCGGCCTCCTGCTGCTGTCGCCGGGCCTGGCCACGCTGCTGTACGGGGTGACCGTCGGCGGTGAACGCCACGGCTTCGACTCGCCCGGCGTGCTCGTCCCCATCGTCGCCGGCGCACTGCTGATCGTCGCGTTCGTCGCCCGCGCGCTGACCGCCCGCGATCCGCTGATCGACCTAAGCCTGTTCCGCGACCGAACGTTCGCCGCGGCCGCCGGAACGCTGGTGCTCTTCGCCTCCGGCTACTTCGGAACGATGATCCTGGCGCCGCTGTACTACCAGGTCGTTCGCGGCGAGAGCGCCACGATGGCCGGGCTGCTCGGCATCCCCGCCGCGCTCGCGTCCGGTACCGCCATGCAGGTCGCCGGCCGCCTCATCGACAAGGTGGGGCCGGGACGGATCGTGCTCGCGGGCATCACGATCGGCTCGACCGGATTCATCGTCTTCACCACGCAGCTGGCCGCCGACACCCCGTACTGGGTGCTCATGCTCGCCATGGCCGCGGTCGGCGCGGGCGGCGGCTCGACGGTGATGCCGACGATGACCGCGGCGGCCCGCAACCTGTCGCACGCCCAGGCGCCCGCCGGAAGCAGCACGGTCAACCTCATCAACACGATGATGGGCGCCGTCGGCACGGCGGTGGCGTCGGTGCTGCTGACCGGCGCGCTGGCCGACCGCGTCCCCGGCTCGGACGGCGCGGTCGCAGGCGCCGCAGGTAAGAGCCGGGAGGCTCTCGCCCCGGCGTTGGCGGATGCGTTCCAGCACACCTACGCGGTCGCCGCCGTGGTGCTGGTGCTGGCGCTCGTCCCCGCGTTCCTGCTCCCCCGCCGCCCCGCACCCGCCAAGAAGAGTTGAGCCCTCCCGCTCTTCAGCGGTCAGCCCTCAGCCTCGCCCTGGCCGGATGCCCAGGGCGAGGCTGCTGCGCGTGGGTGGGTGGGTGGTTCTGGCAGACCTAGGCACGCCCGTTCCTCGGCTGAACAGGGCACTGGGTAGCGCTGACCAGCGCAGACACCATGAGTGACATCGCAGGAAGCACGCACTCAAGGAGTCACGAACCATGAGCCTTCCCAAGGCCCGCCTCGGCAAAAGCGACATGGAGATCACCCGCGTCGGCTTCGGCTCGTGGGGAATCAGCGGCCCAGGCTGGCGGTACGCGTGGGGCCCGCAAGACGACGCGGAATCGATCGCCACGATCCGCCACGCCGTCGAGCAGGGCGTGAACTGGATCGACACCGCCGCCGTCTACGGACTCGGCCACAGCGAGGAGGTCGTCGCGAAGGCCCTCGCCGACCTCCCCGAGGCCGACCGGCCGTTCGTCTTCACCAAGCTCGGCCTCTCCTGGGACGACAACGACCCGGCCTCGCCGCCCGTGCGCGACATGAGCCCGGCCAGCGTCCGCCGCGAGGTCGAGGCGTCGCTACGTCGCCTGAACGTGGAGCGCATCGACCTCTACCAGGTGCACTGGCGAGGAGCCGCTGGCAGCACCAAGAAGGGCCCGCCCCCACCCACGATCGCGGGGGCGGGCACTTCTCAGGTCTGCTCTTACTCGCTGGCCAGGAGTCCCGCCTCGTGGGCGAGGATGGCGGCCTGAACGCGGTTCTCCAGGCCGAGCCGCGTCAGGATGCGGTTGACGCGGCTCTTCACGTTCGCCTGTGTGACGTCGAGCGCCTCGGCGATCTGCGCGTTGGACAGGCCTCGCGCGACGAGGATCAGCACGTGCAACTCGCGTTCGGTCAACTTGTCGAGCGGCCCGCTGTCTCCGGTCGCCTCTCTGGCCGCACTCCCGCCCGCATCTCCGCCCGCGTTCGCATCCGCACCCGTCTTCGCCTTCGCATCCACATCCGCGCCCGCCCTTGCGTTCGCGCGTGTGGCGGGAGGCGCTCCGACCAGTCCTTTGGGCAGCGCGGCGAACGCGCTGATCAGGCGATGCGTCACGCTAGGAGCGAGCATCGCCTCGCCCGCAGCGACCACGCGGATGGCGTTGGCGAGCTCGTCCGGCAGGCTGTTCTTGAGCATGAAGCCGCTGGCACCCGCACGCAGCGCCGAGTGCACGTACTCGTCCAGGTCGAACGTCGTCAGCACGAGCACTCGCGGCGGCGATCCGGGATGCGGCCACTCGGCCATGATGCGCCGCGTCGCCTCGACGCCCGTCATGCCGGGCATCCGCACGTCCATCACCACGACATCAGGCCGAAGATTCGCCGCGGCCTCGATCGCCGCCTGCCCGTCCCCCGCTTCCCCGACCACGCACAGGTCCTCGCGCCGATCGATGACCACGCGCAACGCCGCCCGGACCATCTCCTGGTCGTCAACGAGAAGAACACGAATGGTCATCGCGCCTCCTCTCCGTACGGCAGGACGACCTGCACCCGCCACCCACCACCGGCCCGTGGTCCGGCCTCCAGGGTGCCGCCGAACGCGGCCGCCCGCTCCCGAAGCCCGATCAGGCCTCGCCCCGAACCGGCGACCGGCCGATGCTCCGGTCCGGCAGGCCCGTTCTGTACGTCGATCGTCACGCGTCCCCCGCCGTCCTCAAGCCTGACCACGACCTCGCACGGCCCGGCGTGCTTCAGCACGTTCGTCAGCGACTCCTGCACGATCCGGTACGCGGAGACCTGAAGCGCCTGCGGCAGTGCGCCGAGCGACTCGTCCACGTTCAACGTCACGCGACAGCCTGTCGCCTCGACCGTTGCGACGAGCCGATCGAGATGCTGCAGGGACGGCTCGGGATGCTCGGGATCGTCGGCCGTCTCCGAGGCGAGCAGATGCAGGATGCGGCGCATCTCGATCAGCGCGGTGTCGGCGGTCGACGCGATCCGTTCAACGCCCTGACGGCCCAGCCGCGGGTCCTCGTCCAGCACGTCCTCGGTGGAACGGGCCTGCACCGCGATCGCGCTCACGTGATGCGCGACCACGTCATGCAGGTCGCGAGCGATGCGTGAACGTTCCGCCACCACGGCCTGCCTCGCGTTGATCTCCTGCTCGACGCGCAGCCGCTCGTTCAACACCCGCAGCCGCCGCGCGTCGGAGTCGATCCGGCGCCGCCCATACCCGAGCAGCCACGCGACCGCGTAGAACACCACGAACGTCACCACCGAGATCGGCTCCAGCGACCCGAGCTTCGGTGGCTCGAAGCGCCCGAGCACCTGATCGGTCACCGCCGCCACGACACCCGAGAACACGACCGCGACCAGGCTGTCCCGCAGCGGCACATACCGCGCGACCGCGTACACGCCGAAGACGAGCAGGTACGGGCCGGGCAGCTTCCCCTGGATCGGATCGAGCACCTCGAAGAGCACGAACAGCCCGGTCATCGCCGCCAGCACCGCGCGCGGGTAACGGCTCCGCCAGAACAGCGGCACGGTCTGCGCGCCCCACAGCAGAACACCGCCTGCGCTCGGGGCCGGATGGCGATCGAGCAGCGTCAGCACGTTCACCGCCGTGAGCCCGGCGCCGAGCGCGACGTCGAACGCCCAAGGCCGCCCGGCGAAGCGGCGTCGCGCCCCACTCAGAACGGTCGTCACGTGCCTGGTCATCACAGTCAGCCAGGCTAAACGCGCTGCGTGACCCTGTGATCCGCCTGGCGACCGAATCAAAGGTTGCGTCGCGCGTCCAAGAGTTCGGTATCGCGGGCGACGCGCCCCCGGGGCCGCTCTTCCTAACGTCGATCACATCCCAACCACGCACCCCGGAGGTAGCTCCGTGAACGTTCCCGCACGCCACCGCGCCCTGGCCGGAACCGCGGTTGCCGCGACCGCCCTTGCCACCCTCACCGCAGGCGCCGCCTACGCCGACCACCAACCCCCAACCGCAGCCCGCCCCTCCGCAGCCGACCGCACCGCAACCGGCACCTCCACAGCCGCCCGGAAGGCAACCGGCAACCCCTCAACCGACCGCACCCAGGCCAGCGCTACCCCACTCGAGCGCACCCGGGCCGACGGCGCCCAGGTCGGCAGGGGTTCGGCGGGGCGAGGCGCGGTCGTCTCCGCTGAACGAGTCGTACAGATGACACGAGCGGAGGCAGCCGCGTACACCAAGGCCAGCGGCTTCGCCTCGCCCGCACCCCGCTACGGGGTGACCGGCTACCGGCTCGTCTACCGAACGATCGATCCCGCGGGCCGCCCCACGACCGCCAGCGGCCTGGTCGTCCTGCCGCGCAACCGAACCCGCACCCTCCGCCCGGTCTCGTTCGAGCACGGAACGATGATCTCCAAAGCCCAGGCGCCCTCGGTCTCGTCCGACACACGCGGCGAGGCGGTCCTGCTCAGCAGCGCCGGGTACGCGGCCGTCGAACCCGACTACCTGGGCCTCGGCCTTGGCCCCGGGCGCCACCCGTACGCCGACGTCGCCTCCGAGACCACCGCCTCGATCGATCTCCTCCGCGCCGCCCGCACGTTCACGACCACGCGCCATCGCCGCCTCGACCGCCGGGTGTTCGTCACCGGGTTCTCCCAGGGCGGTCCCGCCGCGATGGGCCTGGCCAGGGCACTTCAGGCCGGTGCCGAACCCGGCTTCCGGCTCGCGGCCGTGGCCGGGATCAACGGCCCGTACGACGGCGAGCACGCCCAGATGCCCGAGGGCCTGTTCGGGAAGACCCTCAACCCCAAGATCAGCACCTACTACTTCACGTACTGGCTGACCGCGATGAACCGACTGCACCACCTCTACGACAACCCCTCCGAGGTGTTCCAGCAGCCGTACGCCGACCGGGTCGAGGCGCTGACCGACGGTTCCCACACCGACTCCGACGTCCTCGCCCAGACCCCCGGCACCCCGCAGCAACTCCTGACCCCCAAGATGATCGAGTGGGCCCGCCACCCGTCCGGCGCGCTCCTCACCGCGCTGCGCGAGAACGACACGACCTGCACGAACTGGATCCCCCGCGTCCCCGTCCGCATCTACACCTCACGGGGCGACAGGGACGTCTCCATCCTCAACTCCGAGCACTGCGTGGCGGCCCTCCGTTCCCACGGCGTCAACGCGCCGCTCATCGACGAAGGCCCCATCGAGCACTCGCCCTCGAAGCACGCGGCGCTGCCGCAGATCCTCGACTGGTTCGGGAAGCTGTCATGACCGATACCTACAAGACCTGACCGCCCGCTCCGGACCACCATGAACGCATGAACATCGATCAGCTCAACGCCTTCATGGCAGGTCACGCCCGCAACCTCGACCGCCGCCGCTTCCAGCTCCTCACCGGCCAGACCGACACCGACGCCGTTCTGTCGGCCCTCGACGGCTACCGCAACCCCGACGGCGGTTACGGATGGGGCCTGGAGCCCGACCTGCGTTCACCCGAGAGTCAGCCCGGGGCCGCCCTCCACGCCTTCGAGGTGTTCGAGGAGGTGGCCCCGGCGACCTCCCCCCACGCCGCCGCGCTCTGCGACTGGCTGGACTCGATCACCCTCCCCGACGGCGGCCTGCCGTTCGCCCTCCCGCTGACCGTCACCACCGCATCCGCCCCCTGGTGGCAGGGCGCCGACCCCACCGCCTCCGCCCTCCAGATCACCGCCATCTCCGCCGCGAGCGCCCACCAGGTCGCCGCCCACGACCCCGCCGTCGCCGCCCACCCCTGGCTCGCCCGCGCGACGGACTACTGCCTGAACGCCATCGACGCGATGACCGAGGCGCCCTTCGCCTACGTCCTGGAGTTCGCCGTCCATTTCCTCAGCGCCATCCACGACACCCGCCCCGAGGCCCCCGACCTCCTCCAGAAGCTGGCCAAGTGGATCCCCGCCGACGGCCGCCTCCACGTCGAGGGCGGCACCGAGGACGAGCACCTGCTGCCGCTCGACTTCGCCCCGTACCCCGGCACCCCGGCCCGCGCCCTCTTCACCCCGGACGTCATCTCCGCCGACCTGGACCGCCTCGCCTCCCAGCAGCAGGAAGACGGCGGCTGGACCGTCGAGTACGCCAAGATCTCCCCCGCCGGAGCCCTCGAATGGCGAGGCGCCATCACCGTCAAGGCCGTAGAGATCCTCCGCCGCAACGCCCGCCTCTAAGCCCAGCGCTGCGCTGTGGACCGCCCAGCATCGACCCGCCCAAGGCTCACCCCCACCCGCGCGCCTCGGCCTTCGCCACTCAGAGGCCCGTCAGCTGCTCAACGCGAGTGGCGTCCCACACCAGGTCGACCCCGACGCGCGAGATCCGCCACCCTTCGGCCGTACGAGTGGCCTCCAGCCGATAGCGCTCGCCCAGAAAGCGCTGCCTGCTCTCCTCTGCGAAGACGACGAGCAGATTGGCGTCTATCGCCGCATGGTCCCCGTTCACCTTGAAGAGCGGGTTGGTGATGAAGTGCTGCGTCCTCACGTTCTCCGGGTGCGCCCGCCGTGCCTGCCGCACCACGGCGTCCAGCCCGCTCACCGACCCGCTGGCCGTACTGGCCGAGACGTCCTCGGCGAGCACGTCCCGAGCCTCATCGAACCGCTTCTCGTCCAGCCAGAGCCCCAGCCGCGAGACCAGGTCCCCCAACTCCTCGCGATCGCCCATCTCACTCTCCATTGGCATGTCCAACATTGGTAAGACCAACGATACAAACAATTGGAGCCCCCAACAACCCTCCCCTTGAGGAGCCACCGGCCCCGAGGAAGCCAGGCGGCCCGAACACCAAGACAGCACGCTTAGCCCCCGAGCGGCCACCACAAGCCACCCGGGGTCAGCAGGGCTTCACGTGCGAACTACTGAGCCATGTCCACGAAGCGGCTGTAGTGGCCCTGGAATGCCACCGTCACCGTCGCGGTCGGACCATTTCGATGCTTGGCCACGATCAGGTCCGCCTCGCCCGCCCGCGGCGACTCCTTCTCGTACGCATCCTCACGATGCAGCAAGATGACCATGTCCGCGTCCTGCTCGATTGATCCAGATTCGCGAAGGTCGGACACCATGGGCTTTTTGTCTGTTCTCTGCTCAGGACCACGGTTGAGCTGGGACAGCGCGATGACGGGGACCTGGAGCTCCTTGGCGAGGAGCTTCAGCTGACGGGAGAACTCCGAGACCTCGACCTGGCGGCTTTCGACCCGCTTACCGGACGTCATCAGCTGCAGATAGTCGATGATGACCAGCCGCAGGTCGTGCTGCTGTTTCAGCCGCCGGCACTTCGCGCGGATCTCCATCATCGACATGTTGGGCGAGTCGTCGATGAAGAGCGGCGCCTCGGCCACCTCGCTCATCCGGCGCGCCAGCCGCGTCCAGTCCTCGTCCTGCATGGTCCCGGAACGCATGGCGTGCAGCGCCACCCGCGCCTCCGCCGAGAGCAGGCGCATCGTGATCTCGTTGCGCCCCATTTCCAGGCTGAAGAACGCGGACGTCAGACCGTGCTTGATCGACGCCGCCCGCGCGAAGTCGAGCGCGAGCGTGCTGTTGTGCGTCGGGATGCACGACCGGCCCGCGAGGTACATGTGGTCGTCGTTGTCGACCTGGACGCAGCGCACAGGCACGCTCTCGACCGGGCGAACGTCCACGATGTAGCGGACCCGCGCCTTCGGATCGACGCGCTTGCGCTGACGAGCAGCCTTGCGCGGCAACCGGAAGACGGTCTCGGTCGGCGTGAAGTTGATCCGGTAGAACGTGCGGGTCCAGGGGTGGCGACCCTCGACCGGCTTGGTCGTCATGGTCGCCCGGTAGCCGAGACTCAGGATCAACTCGTGCGCACCCTCCGCCAACCTCTTGTTGACGAAGGCCAACTGCACCTGTCCGATCTCCGAGACGTATCCGTCCGTGTCGAGCATCCCGGCCAATAGCGCCCGCCTTTGCGCTTCGGAAGCCCGCAGGTAGACCGCTGGGATGTGCTTGTTCTGGAGGAGCCCGGCTTCCCTCAGATGACGCCTCAGCCCGAGGAGCCCGTAGCGTCCCGGGGCGGAGTGAGGCGAAACGGTGCACTGGCCGATGGCTCGGATCTCATCGAGGATTTCGTCGTCGAAGCAGGTCAACGCACCATGACGGCTGTCACCATCGCCGAGCCACACTCCCAAGAGGTATGGGTCGATGGGAAGGTCCGCTGCAGGGAGCTGGAATGGTGCCGCCACCTCTACGGCGTGATTCGGACGGTTGTCGCCATCGACACGAACGGTCGCGGCGATCTCCTCGGTGGTCTTGATCGGGCGATGCTGCGCAGTGGTCGCGGCGTTCATCGGGCGGACGGCACGGCTGAGGAGACCTCGATAAAGACTCCTGCTGTCGTAGCGCGGCTGACGCTTCGAGAGGCTTGTGTCGGCCTCACCGCGGTGGCCGAGTTCCCGAGTGACCCCATAGAGCGCATGCTTGAACTCGGCCCCGACCGCAGCGACCGCCTCGGGATGGGTGATGAGCTCAGCGGGCCGTTCGTTCGCGTCGGCCGTCGCCCGGCGGGCACGGTTGATCGCCTCGTCCGGCCAGTAGTACGCGCGCCTGTTCTCGCCCTGCTGCCGACGGCTGGCCCGCGTGGTCGTGCGCCACTGATGCTGAGCATCGGCGACGATCACCTCGCCGTCAGAGAACTCGATCTCATAGCAGGGGCGTCCGTGCATGACCTCGGTTGTGGCCACAACCCGGGTCGGTTTTCCGTCAGCCCCAATGAGGTAGTCACCTACCTTGACCTGGCCCATCGTGGTCCAGCCAGTAGGTGTTGGCAATTTAGTTGAAAGTTCAAAAGCTTTTCCCATCGCAGGCCGAGCAGCGACTACCACCATCTGGCCGCCGTGGAGGCCGTTGGTGAGGGCGTCCAGATCGGCGAATCCGGTGGGGCAGCCGGTCATCTGGCCGCCGCGGCTGCCGATGGCCTCGATCTCGTCGAGAGCGCCGGGCATGATCTCGCTGAGGGGGACGTAGTCCTCGCCCGAGCGCTTTTCAGCGATGGCGAAGACCTCGGCCTGGGCGCGGTCGAGGACGTCGTCGGCGTCGGCTCCGTCAGCGGCGTAGCCCATCTGGACGATGCGGGTGCCGGTCTCGACGAGCTTGCGCAGGACGGAACGTTCGCGAACGATCTTGGCGTAGTAGCCGGCGTTGGCGGCGGTCGGGACGCCGGAGATGAGGTCGTGCAGGTAGGGAGCGCCGCCGACCCTCGCGATCTCACCGCGCTTGGTGAGCTCGCCGACGATGGTGACGGCGTCGGCGGGGTCGCCGCGGCCGTAGAGGTCGAGGACCGCGTCGTAGATCATCTGGTGGGCGGGGCGGTAGAAGTCGGCGGTCCGCAGGGTCTCGATGACCTCGGCGATCGCGTCCTGGGAGAGCAGCATGCCGCCGAGCACGCCCTGCTCGGCGTTGATGTCGTGCGGGGGCGTGCGTTCGAACTCCGTCGACTGGGACGGGCCGATCTCGGCCACGCTCACGGTGACTCCCCCTTTGTTCGCAACTGCCCCGCCAGGCTTGCCGCACCACACATCTACCGGCCGGGTCTGACATTCTCTGGGCCCCCGGCCCCGGCGGCAAAGCGTCCTGTGGACCGTGTTGTGGAGTCGCTGTGCAGACATGCGGGAAACGTTGTGCACGACCTGGGGACAAGTCTGGGGACGACGGCGTGAGTTCGGCTCGTGCACGTGCTCTGAGCTGGTAGAACGTCGTCCACCGGTTGTGCGGGAAAGAAAATCGCCGACCTGCCGCCCACGAGTCTCAGGTAATGGACAAATTTCCAATAATCCTTACATCTTGGTACGGTAGATCCCCTATGGTCGGCTCTCCCCCACGCCTGCGCAGGAACGCCCACGACCGCGAGATCCTGCGGCTCGCGGTCCCCGCGTTCGGCGCGCTCGTCGCCGAGCCGCTGTTCCTCCTCTCCGACTCCGCGATCGTCGGCCATCTCGGAACGTTCCAGCTAGGCGGCCTCGGCGTCGCCGGCCAGGCGCTCAACACGCTGGTCTATCTCTGCGTCTTCCTCGCGTACGGCACGACGGCGGGCGTGGCGCGCCAGGTCGGCGCGGGCGATCTGCGCGCGGCGGTACGCCAGGGCATCGACGGCATGTGGCTCGCCGTCGCGATCGGCGTGGCGCTCATCGTCGCCGGCTTGCCGTCGGTGCCGTGGATCATCGACGTGTTCGGCGCGTCCAGCGAGGTCACCCCGTACGCCCACACCTACTTGGAGATCAGCCTGCTCGGCATTCCGGGCATGCTCATCGTGCTGGCCGGCACCGGCGTGCTGCGCGGCCTCCAGGACACCCGGACGCCGCTGGTCGTCTCGATCGGCGGCTTCGGGCTGAACCTGCTGCTGAACGTGGTGTTCGTACTCGGCCTGAACTGGGGCATCGCGGGCTCGGCCTGGGGCACGGTGATCGCGCAGACCGCGAGCGCGCTGGTCTACGTGGTGGTCGTCTTGCGCGGTGCACGGCGGCACGGTGCTTCCGTACGGCCGGACCTGGCGGGGCTCCGCACATCGGCCACCGCCGGCGTCAACCTCCTGCTCCGCACCGCGGCGCTGCGCGTCGTACTGATCGTCGGCACCTCCATCGCAGCGCGCATGGGGGATCCGGAGATCGCCGCTTACCAGGTCGGCTTCCAGGTGTGGACGCTCCTCGTCTTCGCCCTGGACGCCATCGCGATCGCCGGTCAGGCGATCACGGGCCGGTACCTGGGCGCGTCCGACACCGAGGGCGCGCGGGCCACGACCAGGCGCATGGTCCAGTGGGGCGCGGCCTGCGGCGTGGTGTTCGGCGTGGCGATCCTGGCCGTACGGCCGTGGCTGCCGGACCTGTTCACCTCCGACGACCAGGTCCGCAGCCTGCTCCTCACCTCGCTGATCATCATCGCCGTCCTCCAGCCGATCGCGGGCGTCGTCTTCGTTCTGGACGGCATCCTGATCGGCGCAGGCGACGGCGCCTACCTAGCGTGGACCACAGTGATCGCAACGATCGCCTTCCTCCCCACAGCACTGCTGGCCTACAAGGCGGACACCGGCCTGGTAGGCCTCTGGCTGGCCATCGGCCTGTGGATGACAGTCCGCTTCATCACGCTGAGCCTGCGCGCCCGCGGAGACGCCTGGATGGTCACCGGCGCCGTCCGCTAATCCCCACCGGCCACACCCGCGCGCAGGTCGGCCGCCGGATCCAGAGATCCGAGTCCACGAACTCGCCCCTGGCATTCGGCCGCCGCAACCCCTGACTTTTCACCCGAACGCAAGGCGCCCAGATCGGAGCAGGCCAATGCGCCAGGCCCCTGGACATGCCGCCGATGTCGGAGCGATGGGGCTGAACGCGAGGCAGAGCGGTGAGCCTCCAAGCGCTGGGCAGAGCTATGGACTCGAGCGCCACGCAGAGCATTGGCTCGGGGGTCGGAAGGCGCGGCGGCCTCGGCGCCGGGCAAAGCGATCGGCGTGGGGCGGTGGGCCTCAACGCCGGGTTGGCAGCGGGCCTCGGCGCTGGCGGTACGGCGGGGCTGGAGAGCACGACGTGGCGGGTCTCGGCGCTGGGCTGAACGAGCGGCACGGGCGCCCGGCGGAGCGATGGGCCTGAGCGCTGCACGAAGCAGTGAGCCTGAGCGGGGCACGGAGCAGTGAGCCTGAGCGGGGCACGGAGCAGTGAGCCTGAGCTCTGTGTGGAGCGGCGGGCTGGGCGCCAAGCCCAGCGAGCGGATCTCGGCACCGCGCGGAGCGATCGCTACCCGGGGTTAGGGCTCTGCGCGCGACGCAGAGGCGTGAGTCTGTGCGCCAGGCGGTGGGGTGAGCCTGGCCGGGACTCTGCAGTAGGACGTGGGGCTGACCTTGGACGTCGAGGTGGTCAGGCTTGCGTACGGCGGGTGGCGAGGCGGGCGCGCATGCCGTCGACGAGGAGGCTGAGGCCGTATTCGAATGAGCCGCTCAGCTCGTTCATCTCCTTGATGGCCGCGGCGAGGAGGGGCTGGCCGTCCGGGCCGTCCTCCACGCCTTCGAGGCCGTCGCCGCCCTCGCGGCGGTGTCCTGCCTGTTCCTCCAGGACGGAACCCGTGACGTACTCGGTCATCACGAGGATGTTGAACACCGCTTCGCCCGGCGTGAAGCCTGCGTCGCAGAGCCTGCGGACCATTTCCTCGATGGCGGGTGCGCGGTCGGCGGTCGGCCGGGTGCCGGCGGTGAGCAGCACGAGGTCCCGGTGGCTGAGCAGACCGTTGCGCATCCAGCGCGCGCGGTCGATGAGCCATTCGTCCCAGGCCTGGTCCGGCGTGGGACGGCTCTCGTTCTCGGCAGAACGTGCCATCTCGGAGACCATGTGGTCGAGCAGTTCTTGCTTGTTCTTGAAGTGCCAGTAGAGCGCGGGCGCCTGGACGCCGAGCTCCTTGGCGAGCCTCCGCAGGCTGAGCCCCTCCAGACCGACCTCGTCGAGCAGGCGGATGGCGGTGCGGACGACCTCGCCGCGTTCGAGCTTCATGGGTTGACAGCTTAACAGTGTTCAGGCAGCCTTAACGGCGTTAAGTTTAACGCCGTTAAGGAGACTCGCCATGAACACCACCACCCCTCGGATCGTCATCGCGGGCGGCGGCCCGGTCGGCTTGATGCTCGCCTCCGAGCTGCGCCTGTACGGGATCGAGACGATCGTTCTCGAGCGGCTCACCGAGATCGACCGCCGCACCAAGGCCGGTGGCATCCAGGGCCGCGCCGCCGAAATGCTGGACCGGCGCGGCCTCTCCGACCCCCTCCAAGAGGCCCACGAACGGTTCATGGCCTCAATCAAGATGAACCGCCCGCCCCACCCCGGCGCCGACAAAGCGGGCGCCCCAAACACCCCGGCCGGCAGCAAGGCCCTCGCTCCTAGCGGTGGCAATGACGGCCTCGGCAACGCAGAGGGCGGTTCTGGTGAGCCGGATGGGCGGGCTGGTGGCGAAACGGGCGGCGGGCCTGGCGGCCCGGACGGCGGCGCTGGCGGGTCGAGCGGCAGCGCTGGTGGGGGTGAAGGCCACCGTGGCGGCCCCGGTGGCGGCGTTGGCGGAACGAGCAGTGGGGCAGGCGGACTGGGCGGCGCCATGAGCGGGCCGGGCGACCGTCCCGACGGCTCCGGCGGCGGGCTAGGCGGCGGAACGGGCGAGGGCGTTGATGGGACGGGCGGGGCTGCTGGCGGAACGGGGGGTGGACCTGGCGGGGGTGTTGGGGGCCGGGTTGGTCGGGGTGGGGCGGCGATGGCGGCGTTGATGAGGCGTGGTCATTTCGCGGGCATCTGGGCGTTGCGGGAGTCCTCGTACGAGACGGCGCCTGGCATCTTCGTTCCGCAGCACGTTCTTGAGCAGGAGCTGGAGCGCCACGCCATCGCGCTGGGCGTCGAACTGCGGCGCGGGCACGCGATCGTCTCGTATGAGCAGGATGGCGACGGCGTCACGCTCCACGTTGAGGGACCTGACGGGCCGTACAGCCTCAACGCCGGCTGGCTGGTCGGCGCCGATGGCGGGCGCAGCCTCGTGCGGAAGCAGGGCGGCTTCGCGTTCCCCGGAACGGACGGGATCATCACCGGCTACCAGGCCGTGGTCGAGCTGGACGACCCGGAGTTCGTGCCGCGCGGCTGGAACCGTTGCCCCGGCGGCCTCATGGTGAACGGTCCCACGCCGGGCCGGATCCTTTGCGTGGAGTTCGACGGCCCGCCGGCTGACCGGGACTCCGAGATCACGCTGGACGAGCTGCAGGCGGCCGTACGGCGGATCACCGGCACGACCGTGACGCTCAGCTCGCCGACCTCTCTCACTCGCTTCACCGACAACGCCCGGCTCGCTGACGACTACAGGTCGGGGCGCGTTCTCCTGGCGGGCGACGCCGCGCACGTGCACTCCCCGTTCGGCGGCCAGGGCCTCAACCTGGGGCTCGGCGACGCCGTCAACCTGGGCTGGAAGCTCGCGCTGGTCGCGCGCGGCGAGGCCCAAGACGAGCTCCTGGACACCTACACGGCCGAACGGCGTCCGATCGCGGAGCGCGTCCTCGACAACACTCGCGCTCAGGTGGCCCTGTTGCAGCCCGGTCCGCACACCGACGCGCTGCGCGAGATCTTCACCCGCATGCTCGACTTCGACGACGCCAACGCCTACCTGACCGACCTGATGAACGGCGCCGGCATCCGCTATGAGCTGGACTCCCGTACGGACGCGGTCGGCCGAAGCTTCGCGTTCGACCTGACCGTCAACACGGCGGAGGGCGAGCTCCGCGTCGCCGATCTCATGCGTTCGGGACGCGGGCTGCTCATCGGCGACCACGACATCGCGCCCTGGGCCGACCGGGTCGACGTCGTGTCCGGCAGTTCCCCGAAGGCTCCGTCCTGCTCACTGCTCATCCGGCCGGACGGCTTCGTGGCCTGGGTGACCGAGGAGCCCACGCCGTTGAACGAGGCGCTCACCCGCTGGTTCGGCCCGGGGAACCACTGAGTCGATCTTGGGATTGGCCGAAGCCGGCCCTGCGAGCTCGACCGACATCAACCCGCGGAGCTCCACCGAGATCGGTCGGGGGCGCCGAGTCGACGTCCGCCCGGGGAGCTCCGACGAGGCTGACCTGGGGCGCTCGCGGCACTTGATCTGGGGAACTACCGAGGGCGTCTCGGGGACTCGGGGAAGCGCCTGCGACTGGAGTGGCGTTTTCTTCGGACCGGCCCCCAGCCTCTACCCGCTCTCGCTAGTATTCGAACATGTGTTCCACACACGGCGAGCGGATGGCGCGGCTCACTCAGGCGATCGACGACCTGGCCGCTGAAGGCCTGCAGGGCCTGCCCCCGGAAACGCTGGTGGAACGGGTGGCGGGCATCTGGTCGCTGGTCGAGGGTATCGACCCCGAGATCGCCCGCCGCCGCACCCGCTACACGACCCCCGAGTCCTGACCATCCCGCGACCGGTTACGACCTGGGCCTTCTGTAGGTGGGGAAGACATCGGAGACCTTAGGCCTCTTCGAGGGCTTCGAAGGCGCAGCAGGCTTCGCGGGCGGTGAATCGAGGCCGGGCATCTCGTCGGAGTCGTAGCCATCGCCGCCAGAATCCTGGTCGCCACCAAGGTCCTGGTCGCCACCGAGGTCCTGGTCGGCCCCAGGCCCTTGGCCGACCCCAGGACTCTGGCCGGCCCCAGGCCCTGGGTCGCCCGCGAGGTTCTGGTCAGGTGCCGGCTTGCTGCTCGGTCGGGTCTTGCTGGCCGTACGGCGCGGAAGGCGGGAGGCGACGGCGGTGCGCAGCTCCGGGAGCCTCGCGTACAGAACGTCGCCAGGGCAGCTGGTGCTGCCAAGATCGCGGTGGCCGACGATGGCGCGGTACGGGTCGAGCCGGTACTGGAAGCAGAGCCACGTGCACACCGTGACCAGCGACGAGAACAGCGCCGCCGGGACGGGCGCCTTCATGTAGTTGCCCTCGTTCTCGATGCCGATCGTGTGATCGTTGTGGTGCAGGGCCTGCGCGCCGATCGCGTGCCGTCCCGCGAGGATCGCCGCGAGGCTCTGGTCTCGGCCCTCCATGACGTGCCCACCGCGGGAGATCGTGAGCTGCTGGCCAGTGTCGTTCCAGCCCCGATGGCCCATGTGGAACCGCTGGATGTCGCGCGACAGCTTGTAGGCGTGCGCGAGGGAGTAGTCGGTCGAGTTGGGCGTGGCCGTGTGGTGGACCACGATGTGGTCGGGCCGCCTGGTGACGACCTTGGTCGGCTTCTTCGTGTGCTTGGCGCCCCACTCCTTGCGCGTGTAGACGCGGGGCCGCATGGGCGTGGGCCGTACGTCCTCATGACCGTGCGGCTGCGCATGTGCGTGCGCGTGGGCCCCTGCCTGCTCCGACGCGCTTCCGTCGGCCCCGCGCCGCACGCCACCGCTGTCACCAGGCGTCGGGGTCGGCTTCGGCTTGGGTCCCGGTTTCGCTTCGGCCATCGCCTCATTGTCGTTCAGAACGGCGTCACCGAGGATTCCGAGTCCGAGCGCGCCCAGGCCGAGCCCGCCGCCCAGGATCACCCGACGGGTAAGGTCCGGCCGTTCGGCCAGGTCCGGGCGCTCGGCCAAGTCCGGGCGCTCGGCCAAGTCCGGGCGCTCGGCCAGGTCAGGCCGTTCGGCCAGATCCGCCAAGTCAGGCAGGTCAGGGAGGTCGGGCAGACCAGGCAGGTCCCGCCCCTCCGCCCCTCGCTCGCATGGACAGTCCCCCGAATGCCCGAACATGCCACCCCCGTCCGACCGCAATGATCCGGATACGGACGGTAGTGGCCGCCAAGAGGATCACCAAGGAGGCGGCGATTCGAGGACGTTTCACAAGAAACAGAAACGGCCGGGACCCCCAGGGGTCCCGGCCGTTCCGAGGTCGTACGCGCCGGTCAGGCCTCGACGACGTTGACGTCGATCGTGGCGTTGACGTCGGCGTGCAGCCGAACGCTGACCCGGTGGGCGCCGACGGTCTTGATCGGGTTGCCGATCTCGATCCGGCGCTTGTCCAGGTCGGGGCCGTCGGCGGCCTTGACCGCGTCGGCGATGTCGGCCGCGGTCACCGCGCCGAACAGGCGGCCGTTGCTGCCCGTACGGGTGCGCAGCGTGACCTTGAGGCCGCCGAGCCGGCCGGCGACCTCCTTGGCGTGCTCGACGGTCGCGATCTCGCGGGCCGAACGCGCCTTCTTGATGGAGTCGATCTGCTTCTCCGCGCCCCGGGTCCACTTGATCGCGAACCCACGGGGGACGAGGTAGTTGCGGCCGTAGCCGTCCTTGACCTCGATGACGTCTCCGGGCTCGCCGAGGCCGGAGACCTGCTGAGTCAGGATGAGCTTCATGATGCGTGAATCCTTCCTGCTCAGCGCGCGGTGCTGGTGTACGGCAGCAGCGCCATCTCACGAGCGTTCTTGATCGCCGTGGCGACGTCACGCTGGTGCTGGGTGCAGTTGCCGGTCACCCGACGGGCCCGGATCTTGCCGCGGTCGGAAATGAACTTCCGCAGCAGACCGGTGTCCTTGTAGTCGACGTAGGAGATCTTCTCCTGGCAGAACACGCAAACCTTCTTCTTCGGCTTGCGAGGAGGTGGCTTCGCCATCGTGGTGCTCCTTTATGAGAGCCCCGCTCGCGCGGGAATGGTCGTTGGATACTTACTGATCTAGAACGGCGGGTCGTCGGAGAAGCCTCCTCCGCCGCCCCCACCGCCGCCGCCGGTGGCCCAGGGGTCGTCGGCCGGGGCGCCGCCCCCACCGGACTGACCGCCCTGACCGCCGCCGCCGAAGCCGCCGCCCTGGCCGCCGCCTCCACCGAAGCCGCCGCCTCCGCCGCCGAAGCCTCCGCCGCCACCGCCCTGCCGCTGGGTCTTGTTGACCTTCGCGGTGGCGTTGCGCAGCGAGGGCCCGACTTCGTCGACCTCGACCTCGAAGACGGTGCGCTTCTCACCCTCACGGGTTTCGTACGACCGCTGCTTGAGGCGCCCCTGCACGATCACCCGCATGCCGCGCTGCAGGCTCTCGGCGCAGTTCTCCGCCGCCTGCCGCCAAACGTTGCAGGTCAGGAAGAGGGCCTCGCCGTCCTTCCACTCGTTCGCCTGACGGTCGAAGAACCGCGGCGTCGAGGCGATGCGGAACGACGCGACCGCCTGGCCGCTGGGGGTGAAGCGCAGGTTCGGGTCCTCGACGAGGTTCCCGACGATCGTGATTACGGTGTCGCCTGCCATTGGGCTTCGCTCCGGCTGTTAGAGGGCCTGGCTCAGTGGACCTCGGGGCGGATGACCTTCGTACGCAGGATCGACTCGCTCAGGTTGAGCTGCCGGTCGAGCTCCTTGACCGTGGCAGGCTCGGCCGTCAGGTCGACCACCGCGTAGATGCCTTCGGACTTCTTCTGGATGTCGTACGCAAGGCGGCGACGGCCCCAGATGTCGACCTTCTCGACGCTCCCGCCGGCGTCCTTGACGACCTTCAGGAACGGGTCGAGCGACGTGTTGACGGTGCGCTCGTCGATGGCGGGGTCGAGGATGGTCATGAGTTCGTAACGACGCATGCTGTGTCCCTACCTCCTCTGGACTGGTGCGGTCACGGTCTCTCCGTGACAGGAGGGCTGTTGCGTCTCCCGCGGCGGCATCGCAGACCCAGTTGGCCCGATGCACTCTCCGCAAGACCGATACAGGCTACCAAGAGTTGGCAGCGTGCGAGCCTAACGCCATACGCCCGCCCCCACTCACCCCGACGAATCCCCTTCCCCGCCCCTCGCCCCCAGCCAGAGCCGCCACCGCACCCGCCCGTCCCCGCGTCCCAACCTCCACTCCACTCCAGGATCCGCGGGCCAATTCACCCACGCCCCGGCCCCTGCTCGGCACCAGCCCACCCCGATAAGAGCGCCCAACCCAGCCCAGGCGATCGAACGCGCCCGTATGACGGTGTCGCCGTCCTGCCCAGGCCCACCCAACGCAGCCTGTACACACCGAGGGCCCAGCCCCAGCGCGGCACCAGACACAGCGCCCAGTGCGGCACAGACACGGCGGCACAGACACAGGCGAGCGGCCACACCGCGGACACCTGGCCCAGGCACGGCCTGAGCCGGGCACCCGGCCCAGGCACGGCCTGAACACAGATGGCGAACGCCGGTCCCGCGAAAGCTCGGCTGCGAAACCAGATATAGGCCGACACGGGCCCCCGGATGCAGCGGCCCCAGACCGAATGCGGGCCGGGACAGGCGGACGCAACCCCAATCCAGGCCGGACCCGGCGTGCGTCCAGGCGTTGGGCAGGCCCGGATGCAGGCGGAAGGCGTGGTTCGGGTCGAGCGGCCAGACGAAGAAGGCTTACGCGCGGGACCGACGCGACCACCGAACTTGGCCAGGGCACAGCCGGCCGGCGTAGGCCGCCAGGGGCGCCACGAGGGCCGTATTCACGGGGCGCAGGTGACTCGCGCGGGTACGTGCCAGGTGGCCGAGTCGAGCCGGTGATCGGAGGCGCTGCTGCCGATGCCGATCTGGCCGTACGCACCGTCGGGCACGGCACGGGCATGGGCACCCCGATCGGGCCCCGCGCCCAGGCGGTCGGGCACGGACGTCGGGTGCCGACGTCGAGCACAGACGTCGAGCACGAACGCCGGGCGGGCGCGGACGCCGGGCACGGACGCCGGGCGGGCGCGGACGTCGAGCGCGGACGCCGGGCACGGACGCCGGGCACGGACGCCGGGCACGGACGCCGGGCGGGCGCGGACGTCGAGCGCGGACGCCGGGCACGGACGCCGGGCACGGACGCCGGGCGGGCACGGACGCCGGGCGGGCACGGACGCCGGGCGCGGACGGGCTGGGCGCGCGTCCGGTGCGGACGTGCATACGGGTGGGCGCCCACGGACCCGAGGGCTGTGTGCCCTTAGGTCCGTGGGGGTGTCGCCTCGTGGGCGGGCCTGGTGGGCGGCCACCGGTCGGGGGTCAGTGGCGGCCTGGTCTCGCGCCGCGCGAGTCCGTACAGCGGCGGCGTTCCAGCTCGCTCATGATGTCGGTCATGCGGGCTCGCATGCGGGCGGTCTGGGTGGTGAGCGCCGAGAGCTCTTCCACGAGCTCGGCCTCGCCGACGACCGCCAGGTCACCGGCCTGTGCGGTTCCGTGTGCGGCAAGCACCTCGTTGCACCTCCTGCCTCACTCCTGCTTCCCCTCAGGAGTGTCCGCGGGACAGTCTTCGAATCCATGTTCGACATTACCCCGTGGGGCTGACATTTTCCGCCCCCGCGCCACGGGTTGATCTCTCGTTCTCCCGGGAATCTTCTCCACGGACACGGGTACGGCCGTCCCACCCGTACCAGAGGGAACAGGAGGTGTGGCCCCATGCCACCACAGGAGGTCGCCGGTAAGAGGCGTTCGGCCATCAGCCTGAACACCGACGGCGAGCGCCACCCGGTCGAGAACTCGCTGGCCGTGGCCGCGATCTGCATCGGCCTGGCCGCACTGGTCCTGGGGTTCATCCCCGCCACGCACTTCTTCGGCGCCCTCGCCGGGGTGATCGGGCTGCCGCTGGCCCTCTACTCGCAGATGGTGTCGGCCACCACCGGGGAACGGTGGCTGAACGTGGTCGGCATGGTCGGGTCGTTCGTCGGCGCCGGCTTCGCCATCAGCCATGGCGGCTTCTCGCTCTGAACTGTCCTACGCCGGGGCTAGGCTCGGTGCCATGCGCATCGGAGCCCACGTCGACCAGATCAACCCGCTCGACAGCGCCCGCGAGATCGACGCGGACGTCGTCCAGTTCTTCCTCGGCGACCCTCAGGGCTGGAAGAAGCCGGTCATTCCCGAGGGCGTCGAGGCGCTGGCCGACTCCGGCGTCGATGTGTACGTGCACGCCCCGTACCTGATCAACGTGGCGAGCACCAACAACCGGATTCGCGTGCCCAGCCGCAAGAACCTTACCCAGCAGCTGGAGGCGGCCGCGTCGATCGGGGCCAAGGCACTGATCGTGCACGGCGGTCACGTGCTGAAGGACGACGATCCCGAGGTCGGCTTCGAGAACTGGCGCAAGGTGTTCGAACGGATCGAGTGCCCGATCCCGATCTACATCGAGAACACCGCGGGCGGCGACAACGCCATGGCCCGAAAGTTCGACCGCATCGCCCGGCTGTGGGAGGTGCTGTCGAGCGTGCCCGGCATGGACTCCAAGCTCGGCTTCTGCCTGGACACCTGCCACGCCCACGCCGCCGGCGAGGAGCTCATCGACGCCGTCGACCGGATCAAGGCCGTCACCGGCCGGATCGACCTGGTCCACTGCAACGACAGCCGCGACGAGTTCGGCTCCGGCGCCGACCGCCACGCCAACATCGGCAGCGGCATGATCGACAGCGACCTCATCCTCGCCGTCGTCCGCGCCGCCGGCGCCCCCATCGTCGTGGAGACCCCCGCCGACGGCCACGCCGCCGACATCGCCTGGCTCCGCGACAAGCTCAGCTGACCGAGGCGACCACCCGCTGACGCGCCCGAACGACGCCCGCCGCGTTCAGCTGGAGTAGTCCTCCACCCGCTGAGGCCGCTGAACGATGTAGCCGCGTTCGACCGATGTGGCCGTTCACCCGCAGCGCCCCTCGGGCATGAGGCCGAAGCGGGCTGCTCAGCCGCAGGCCAGTTGGCATGGCAGGCGAGCGTGGGCTGTGGGCATGGCCCAGTTGATGTGAGCGGTGGTCTGGTGGGGTCGATGCGCGCTGTCAGGCGGCCTTGTCGACTCGCAAGCGACTGTGCCTGGTCGGCCTGGCCACTCGCATGGTGGCGGCCGAGGCCGGTCGGCCACGGCCGATCCACCAGAGCCGCTCGCCGGCGGGCGGTGCGGTCCGCCGGAGGGTCCTGTCGGCGTGGACCGTCGGCGTGAACGATCGGCGTGAACGATCGGCGTGAACGATCGGCGTGAACGATCGGCGTGAACGATCGGCGCGGACGATCGGCGCGGACAGTCGGCGCGGACGATCGGCGCGGACAGTCGGCGCGGACGATCGGCGCGGACAGGCGGCGCGGACAGGCGGCGTGAACGGGCGGCGTGAACGGGCGGCGTGAACGGGCGGCGCGGACAGGCGGCGCGGACAGGCGGCGCAGACAGGCGGCGCAGACAGGCGGCGCAGACAGGCGGCGCAGACAGGCGGCGCAGACAGGCGGCGCAGACAGGCGGCGCGGACTGTTGAGGCGGCGGTCTGCGTGGGCGGTTGATGGGTGTGGTCGGGCCGCTCGGCAGGTCGGCGAGGCGGCACGGTCTGTCGACGAAAGCGGCTCGTCAGCATGGGCGGGTGGTCAGCGCGGGTGGTTGATGGGTGCGGTTAGGCCTCGCGGCCGGTCGGCGGGTGGGTGGGAATGTGGGCGGGGCGGGAACTTGGGGGCGGGCGGGTGCATCTAAACGGGCGAACTCGTGCGGGCTTTGACCAGTGCGATTTGCTGGCATAATCCGAAAAATTCTGCGTCACTGAGAGCGATCGGGAAGTCAATGGCACAGCCCCCCTATGGGCCATCGGATCCGTACGGATACGGCCCCGACGCGTACGGCGGCGGGTACGGGCCGCCGCAGCCGTCGGTGCAGCACCACTACTACGGGGCGCCGCCGCCGATGATGCCCCCGACGAACGGGATGGCCACGGCGGCGCTGATCTGCGGGATCGCCGGGATCGTGGTGTGCGGGCTGGCCTCGCCGCTGGCGATCATCTTCGGGCACATCTCGCGGGGTCAGATCCGGCGTACGGGTGAGCAGGGCGATGGGATGGCGCTGGCCGGGCTCATCCTCGGCTACATCGTGACCGTGCTGTGGTTGCTGGTCGTGCTGTTCTACTTCGGGTTGATCGCCGCGCTGATCAGCAGCGACCACGCCAGCGGAGCCTGATCAGCCCAGGCGGGGGACGCCGGCGGCCTCGACGCCGTGGCTGGACAGCAGGACGGTCATGGGGGTCGGGCTGTCCCGCCAGGACTCCACAGCCTCGGCGAAGATGTCCAGCACCGTACGGAAGGAACCCTGGTCCGCCTCGGCGAGCTCGGTCCAGGCGTCGTACGCCACCACATAGCCCTTGCGAGCGGGCGCCCAGGACAGGTCGGTGAGGGAGTCCTCGAGGGCGTCCCAGTTGTGCCCGAACCATTCGGGGAAGTCGAAGACCTCGGCGCAGAGGCGCAGGAACGAGTCCTTGTCGCGGGCGCGGGCGCCGTCCAGGGGGAAGACGCGGAGTCCGGCGCGCCTAGCCTGGCCCGTCCAGTCGTCGGCGGGCGGTTTCCACTGGTAGACGCCCGGTTCCAGCCTGCCCGCGATCAACTCGTTCAGTGCCTGCTTCGCGTCCACGTCATCTCCCGGCCGTCACCTGTTGGAAGGTGCGGTAGTGGTCACCGGTGTAGTAGCGCTCGCCTTCCTTGCCCGCGATGATGCGCCGCGCGCCCCGGTCGCGTGAGCCGGGGGTGGGCACCGTGTACTCCCGGTAGTAGCCGCGCGGCTCCCGGGGCAGTCGTCGCTCGCGGTTGCTGAACACCGATCCGTCTTTGCGGTACGGGAACGGCCCGCCCTGGTCGATGAGCTTCAGCGTCTGCTGCGCCTCTGCCGGGAGGGTCGCCACCGCCACGGATGAGGTCGGCCTGGGTGTGGAGGACGCGGCGCGGGTGGGGTGGTCGGCCGTGGTGCACGCGCCGAGGCTCAGCACCGCGATCAGCGGCACCAGCACGTACGTCGCCAGTCTCATCGCGGCACCCCCTACCGCTCGTGATCGTCGCACACGGCGTGGGTGGCGGTGTCTAGCGACGCGCTGACCAGGGCCAACTCGAGGGTTGACAGGGCGGCTCTCTGTTTCCTACTATCTCTTATATCGAGAGACTCTGAGAAAGAGTCACTCGCAAGGAGAGTCGGTACCCGGTCTCGGGAGGAGACAACCATGGACACCACCACCACGAACGCCACCGCCACCACCGCCACCACTGAGCGCGTCCAGGCGGACTACCGCACCGTCAAGCACCTCGGCCACTGGACCACCGCGCGCACGTTCGAGGTCCGCGCCCACCGCGGCGGGGCCGTCCTGGACCTGCGCTCGCCGCGGATCCCCGAGGGCGACATCGAGATCCACCTGAACCTCGACCACGCCTGGGTGAAGCTGCTGGTGAACGACGACACCGAGATCGACAGCTGGGACCTGACGTTCACCGGCCGCGGCCGCGTCAAGGACTGGACCGGCGAGAACGGGTCCGGACGGCGCGTTCGGCTGGTCGGGCAGCTGCGCGGCGCCGAGGTCCGCGTGCACCGCGGCGGCGTCGCGACGCTGTCGGCGATGTTCTCCCGCGAGTACGTGGAAGAGCTGCGCAAGGTCCACAAGGAGGGCGGCACGCCCACCATCGCCGACCCCAACTACGAGGGCTGACCGTTCTCGTAGTGAGGCCCTGACCTGCTGGTTCGTCGGATCTGACGGTCGGTGAGCCGCGTTGAATATCGCGTACGGCGATCTCGCCGTACGCGATATTTGCGTGCGGCGGCTCAAGTCGACTTGAGTCTCCAGTGGCTGGAGACCGCAAGGTGAGGGACATGGACGGCGGCAACGACCCCTACACGGACGACGACCGTTACGCGGACGACGAGCTCTACACGATCGGCGAGCTGGCCAGGCGAACGGGCCTGCCGGTGAAGACGATCCGGTTCTACTCCGACAGCGGGGTCGTACCGCCGACCGCCCGCACCGATGCCGGTTACCGGCTGTACGACCTGAACGCGCTCGCCCGCCTGGACCTCGTCCGTACGCTGCGCGAACTCGGCGTCGACCTCGCGACCGTCCAGCGGGTGCTGGACCGCGAGGTGACCGTCTCCGAGGTCGCCGCCGCGCACGCCGAGGCCCTGGACGCGCAGATCAGCACGCTGCGGTTGCGGCGCGCGGTGATGCGCGCGGTGGCCAAGCGCGGCTCGGGTCCGGAGGAGATGGAACTCATGCACAAGCTCGCCAAGCTCTCCGACGAGGAGCGCAACCGGATCGTCATCGACTTCATCGAGGACACGTTCGGCGGCCTGGACGCCAATCCCGAGTTCGTCGCGATGATGCGTTCGGCGATGCCGGAGCTGCCCGACGACCCGGCGCCCGAGCAGGTGGACGCCTGGGTGGAGCTCGCCGAGCTCGTCCAGAACCCGGACTTCCGCGCGCGGATCCGGCGGATGGCCGAGCTCCAGGCGTCCGAACGCGACACCGGCTACCAGGACGGTCTCCATCACGAGCTGACCGAGACGATCCGTACCAAGGTCGAGAACGCCATCGCCGCAGGTCAAGCACCCGAGTCGGCGGAGGCCTCGCGGGTCGTCGACGAGTTGATCGCGGCATACGCCGAGGCGTTCGGCAGCACGGACGGGCCGGAGTTCCGGCGCGCGATGCTGCACCGGCTCGAGGTAGGCAGCGACCGCGACGCCGAACGCTACTGGCAGCTCCTCGCGGTGATCAACGGCTGGCCCGTCCCGCCGACGCTGGTGCCGGTCTTCGAGTGGTTCATCAAGGCGCTACGCCTGAACGCCGGCTAACCGAACCTGCGGGGCCAGCCGGGCTGGCAGGACCGACCGGACCTGCGGGGCCGACCGTGCCGACAGGGCGGACCGGGAGACAGGGCGGACCGGTGGGACCGGCCGTGGCGGTGAAACCGGCCGTGGCGGGTGGAGCTGACCAGGCCGGTAGGGCTGACCGAGCAGGCGGAGCCGACCGTGCCGGTGGGGCGAACCGGGCCAGCCGCGCCGACCAGGGCGGTAGCGCGGACCGGGCCGATAGGGCTGGCCGGGCAGGTGGGACCGGCCGCGCCGGTGAGGCCAGTGTGGCTGACCGGGCAGGTAGGGCTGAGCGGGCAGGTAGGACCGACCGGGTCAGTGAAACCTGCCCGGTCGGTGGGGTGACCGGGCAGCTGGGGCAGGTCGGGCCAGCCGCGCCGACCGGGCTGGTCAGCGGATGCCCCGTCAGCGGAAGCCCCAGTTGAGGACGCGTGCGGCGTCGGCGAAGCGGGCGCCGGGGCGCGTCTGCGAGCTGTTGAGAACGGCGCCGATGAGCGTACGGCCGTACCGGCGCGCGGCGAACAAGAAGCTGTAGCCGGCGGCGGACGTGTGGCCGCTCTTGATCCCAAGGATGCCGGGATACGCGCCGAGCAGCTCGTTGGTGCTCAGCCACACGTACCGGCCGTGCCCCCGGTTGCCGTGCGCCACGTACCGATCCCGCGAAACGATCTGGCGGAACGTGGCGCTGCGCATCACGTAGCGGCCGAGGACGGTCTGGTCGCGCGCCGAGGAGTACCCGGCGGTCGACAGGCCCGACATGTCGACGTAGTGCGTGCGGCTCATCCCGAGCCGACGGGCGGTCCGGTTCATCTTGCGCACGAACCGCCCCTGGCCCGGGCCGTAAGTGTCCGCCAGCGCGGCGGCGGCATCGCATCCCGACGGCAGCATCATCGCGTACAGGAGTTCGCGCGTCGTCAGCCGATCGCCCACCCGCAGCCGCGCCGTCGAACCGTTGCGCGAGGCGGCGTACGCGACGTGCGCGGACTTGATGCGGATCTTGCGGTCGAGGTGGCCGGCTTGCAGAACGATCAGCGCGGTCATGACCTTCGTGATGCTCCCGATCTGTCGCCGCGCTCCCGAATGCCTCGCCCAGAGCCGCTTACCGGTGCCCGCATCGGCCAGGAACGCCGTCCGCGCCCGCACCCGCCGAGGCCCCGAAGCACCCGTCGCCGGAGCTCCAGCCTTCCCAGCCGTGGTGGTCGCGCCGGACGTGGTGGCCGCCGCTGCGGCGGCCGTAGTGGTTGCCGTCTTGGCGGTGGCCGCGGACGTGGTCCCGGCCGTGGTCCTCGTCGCGGCGGTCGTCGCAGCTGCGGTCCCGGCGGCAGTCCGGGCCGCGGTCCCGGCCGCGGCCCCTGCCGCGGCTCCGGCCCTGGCGGCGGTCCGGGCCTTGGTCGCGGCGGCAGTCCCGGCCATGGTCCGGGCCGCCGTCCCAGTCGCGGCGGTCGTCGCGGACGTGGTCGCGGACCTGGCCGTGCCGGCAGTCCCCGCCGCGATCTGGGCCGCGGTCCCGGCGGACGTGGTCGCGGACCTGGCCGTGCCGGCAGTCCCCGCCGCGATCTGGGCCGCGGTCCCGGCCGCAACTCCGGTCCCGGTCGCGGCAGCGCTCCCGGTCCCGGTCGCGCTTCCGGTCGCGGTCCCAGTCGCGGTCGCGCTTCCAGTCGCGGTCGCGGTCCCGGTCGCGGCGGCGGGCCCAGTCGCGGCGATGGTCCCGGCTGTGGTCGCGGCCGTTGTTGTCGTCGCGGCGGTGGTGCGGGCCGTGGCGGTCGTTGTGGCGGCGGTCGTGAGCGTGGTGGTGGCCGCGACGGTGCGGGCGTGGTCGAGGCGCGCTGTGGAGAACGTGGTGAGGGTGGTGGAGGCGACTTCCGTGGGAGTGGAGACGCCGATGGCTCCGAGGGCGAGTGCCGCTACCGGCAGGAGCATGATCCGCATGGTCGGGTGAGTACCCCGGTGGCCTGCGGTTTCAAGCGCACCCGTCCAGATCTTGACCTTGTCCGCATCAGATTGGAATGAATCATTCCGTTCTGCTAATATGGGAACAGAACGATCCGTTCTGATGATTGCTCGAGAGAGGCTTGCCATGACCGAGATCCGACCGTTCCGCATCGACGTCCCGCAGTCCGACCTCGACGACCTGCGCGAGCGGCTCGGCCGCACGCGCTGGGGCGCCGCGATCCCCGGCAAGGGCTGGGAACGCGGCGTGCCCGAGGACTACCTGCGCGAGCTCGCCGAGTACTGGCGCACGGAGTACGACTGGCGCGCTCACGAGGCCGCGCTGAACGAGTACCCGCAGTTCACGACCGAGATCGACGGGGCGAACATCCACTTCCTGCACGTGCGTTCCCCCGAGCCGAACGCGCTGCCGCTCCTGCTGACGCACGGCTGGCCCGGCTCGGTGGTGGAATTCCTCGACATGATCGGCCCGCTGACCGACCCGGCCGCGCACGGCGGCGACCCCGCCGACGCGTTCCATCTGGTCATCCCCTCGATGCCCGGCTACGGATTCTCGGGCCCGGTCAAGGACACCGGCTGGAACGTCGACCGCATCGCCCGCGCCTACAAGGAGCTGATGAGCCGGCTGGGGTACGAGCGGTACGGCACGCAGGGCGGCGACATGGGCGCGTTCGTCTCGCCGTCGCTTGGCAAGCAGGACGCGGACCACGTGGTCGGCGTGCATGTGAACGCCGCGAGCTATGGCTTCATCCCGTACGGCGAAGTGTCGGACGAGGAGCTGGCCACGTTCACCGACGTCGAGAAGGCCCGCATCGCGCGCCTGAAGAACTGGACCGACAACGGAAGTGCGTATTTCCAGGTCCAGGCCACGCAACCGCAGACCCTTTCCTACGGCCTCACCGATTCACCGGTCGGGCAGCTGGCGTGGATCGTCGAGAAGTTCAAAGTGTGGACCTACCCGACCGAAGCCCTTCCCGAGGAAGCGATCGACCGGGACCGCATGCTGACCGACGTGATGCTCTACTGGCTGACCGACACGTTCGGCTCGGCGGCCAACCTGTACTACGAGAACATGCACTCGGGCGGCGACTGGAGCCAGGAGCGCGGCACGATGCCGACCGGCGTCGCGGTGTTCGCGGAGGACATCGCCATCCGGCGCTACGCCGAGTACGGCTACAACATCGTGCACTGGTCGGATTTCGAGCGCGGCGGGCACTTCGCGGCGATGGAGGTCCCCGACCTGCTCACCGCCGACGTCCGCGCCTTCTTCCGTACGCTCCGCTAGCGCAGAACGCCGGGTCGCAGCCGTGGGGTCCTCTGACCGAGGGCCTCACGGCCTTAGCCGAGGGCCTCTCGGCCTTTCGCTGTTGAGGCGCCAGGAACATCGGGCTCAGGGCTCTTCATGCGATCGGCGAGGGCACCCTCGGCGCCGAAGAGCTTCACCTTCCACTCCGCGAGCAACTCGGTCGCGTCGTTGTCGTCCGGGTGGAAATCGCGGCGGTTGTAGTCGCGCAGGCGCCGCAGGACCTCCCGGCGAAGCCACGGCGAGTGCCGCAGGCGACCGACGCTCGGGAACAGCCGGGCCGGGTTGTACGCGGACCGGTCGAGCAGCAGCGACAGGAACGTCCCCGCGACGATGGCCCCCACCAGGCCCAGGCTCGTGAAGCGCATGACCATCGCGCGCCGGAACTCGTTGCCGCCGATGTGGCGATAGACGTCGAACGCCACGGACTTGTGCTCGCTCTCCTCCAGGGCGTGCCAGAGGAACATCGACCGGACCTCGTCCACGTCGAACATCGCCCGCGCCTCGGGATCGGACATCAGCACCTCGGCCAGCGTGGCCGTGTAGTGCTCCAGCGCCGCGGTGATGGCGAGCTGCACCTGCTTGGGCAGGATCTTCTCGTCGAGGCCGAGCCCGTACTTGGTCAGCCGGTCGATGATCCTGGTCGGGTAGCCCATCGTGGCGAGGCGGTCGTTGAACTGCCGGTGCTCGCGCCCGTGCGTGACCTCCTGGCCGATGAAGCCGGCGACCTGCGACTTCAGCTCGGGGTCGTCGATCCGGTCGCGGTAGTTGCGGACCGTCCGTACGAAGAAGTCCTCGCCCTCGGGGAACAGCGAGGACAGCACGCTGACGATGTGGCTCATCACCAGGTCGCCGCCGATGTAGTGGCGGGGAAGCCGTTCGGGCGGGTACTCGAACGCGATCCGCCGGGTCCGGACGGTGCGCGGGCGAATCGAAGGACGGGGCTTTGGCAGGGCGTTGCTGCTCATGGGCTCTCCTGTGGGGGCTCTCCTGCACCTCGAAACCGGGGCGGGGGCGGCGCCTGTGCCTCAGATCACGCCGACACACTTCGACGGTAGGAGCGCACATACAAGCAAGCAAGCCTGCTTGTATGTGGCCCCCATCACAATTGGATGCGAGTCCAATTACCGCCGGTGAGAGCCTAGGCGGCCATCCCGGCGGCATCGGCGACCGGCGTACGCGCACGCCGCCCCCAGCCCGGAGCCAGCCTGAAGACGTCGGGCGCATGGTCCAGGAGACCGCCCGCCGGATCGTCCTGCAGGCCGTCCTGCCGCACGACGTCACCGGACGGCCGCAAGATGTCCTTCACCACCAGCACCGCCAGCAGGAACACGGTCAGGAACCGAGCGAACAACGCGATGTAGTAGACGTTGTCGCTGATGCCGCCCGGCGGCACATCGAAGTGCGCCAGCGAGGACAGCGTGGTCGACAGGTCGGCGCCCGGCTTGCCGTTCGAGACCGCCAGCAGGTACCACCAGATGCCGAAGAAGTAGATGATCTCGCCGACCTGCCAGACGATGAACGCGGGCAGCCGCGGCCGGGCGAGCACCGCCAGCGGCAGCAGCCACAGCACGTACTGCGGCGACCAGACCTTGTTCGGCAGCATGAACGCCACGAGCACCAGGAACATCAGCTGCGGCAGCCGGGGCCGGCGCGGGGCCGCGAGCGCGAGAACCCCGATGGCCAGCGCCAGCACGATGAACGTCCCCGTGCCGACCATGTTGAGCTTGTCGGTGTCGTTCATCGACTCCAGGCCGTGGCCCCTGAAGTAGAAGAAGATCGAGCCCCAGTCGATGCCACGCGTCCGGTTGAACTTGTAGAACTCCAGCCAGCCGTTCCACGCGAAAAGCATCACCGGCACATTGACGGCCAGCCACGCCCCCACCGTGCCCGCCAGCAACCGAACGATCGCGCGCCACTCCCCGGCCCGTACACACAAAAGCACGAACGGCCAGAGCAACAGCATCGGATAGAACTTGGCCGCTACGGCCAGCCCAATGAACACCCCTGCCCAGGTGGGACGCCGACTGGCCCACAGCGCCAAAGCGACCGCCGAGAGCCCCACCGCCAGGAGATCCCAGTTGATGTACGCGGTGAGGAGCAGCGCCGGGGACAGCCCCACCATCAGCCCCGCCTTGAGTGACTTCCGCCCGGCCGCATAGGCAGTGGCCAGCACCATCGCGATCGCCAGCAGCGCCAGCAGCAGCGCGGTGACGTTGTAGAACGCCATCCCCCGCGAGTCGATCCCGAACGGCTTCACGATCCAGTTCACGATCTGCATGAAGTAGCCGCTGAGAACCGGATACTCCACGTAGTGAATGGTGTCCCCTGCGAACGAGTCGAAGTACGGCACCTTGCCGTCGTTCAACCCCCGCACGTAATACAGCGGATAGATGTCTGTGTAGCAACCCCGCGTCGTCGTCTTGACGAAGTCGAAATTGACCGAGGCGCAAGGCTGCTTCTGCAACCAGCCCAGCACACAGACCAGCGCGGTGATCCCAGTGAGCACCGGCGCCGACCGAACGAGCCGCGCACGCGCGCCCGAAGGCCCGCCCTCATCGGCCACGGACTCGGAATCGGCATCGGGGGTAGACGACGACATGCCGAAACCCTATTGCCCCCCGTCAAGCCATCGCACCTCGCCGGATGTGGATCCGACCGAGCCGGTTGGATCCACATCCGGCAAACGCAGTCTCTGGCGGGACCGCCTGGCGAGAACGCCTAGATGTTCCTCGCCGGGCCGTAGTGGATCGTGGACGACCAGCCGTCCCGGAACTTGACCTGCACCCGGTTCGCGTACCTCACGTCGACGGCGCTCGAGTAGTGCATCCCTTTACCGGTGCCCCGATAGACCGGGCACTCGTACAACGCACCATTGCCTTTGTAGCGCCAAATCAATGAAGCCCTGTCGGGAAATCCTCCACGACCGGCGTCAACCTGCGCCCAGACATATTTGTGGCCGCGGTAGGACCCGACCCGGACGGCAGTGGCGCGATAGTCGTGCGCCCCACCCCCGGTGTCCACCCGGATCTTCTTGTAGCTCCCCTTCACCGTCTTCCGGTGCGTCGTCTTGGCCGGATTCTTCAACCACCCTCCACTAGGTGGACCATCTCCAGATGATCAAGCTCCGGGGCCGGGCCGACATCGGCCATGCCATCCGCCTTCGCCCGCCCGCCTTCGCCCGCCTTCGCCCTCGCCCGCCCGGGAAAGGCGACGTGCCCTCGCCCTGGGGAGGGCGAGGGCACGTTGGGTGTGCTTATGGGTGGATGGTCAGCCCGTTCCCTTGCCGGAGTTCGGTTCGCGCGAACGGCCCGGGTCGGTGTTGGGCTTGCACTGGGCGTTGTCGGGGTTGCGGTTGCACCACCACGCGGGCGGCGGGGTGGACGGCGGGATGTTCGGGTTACAGCCCACCGGCATCCCGAACTGGTCGCACGGCTGGCCACTGCTGCTGGGCGGTGCGCTCGGCGTGGACGGCGTCGGCGACGGCGTGGTCGACGGGCACGGCTGCTGCGTCTGGCCGGCGCCGGGCTCGGTCGGCTGCTGCCCGGGCTGACACGTCGGCGTGGTCGACGGAGTCGGGGTCGGCGTCGGCTTGGGCGCGGCCCAGTCCGGAATGGAGCCGACGTCGCCGGGCGGCGGGAAGTCCTTCTGCTGTTCCTTCTCCATGGCCTTGGTCATGAAGAGCTTGAACAGCTCCGAGGGAACCGTGCCACCGTAGATCTGGTTGTAGCCGCCGACGCCCTGCAGGGGAAGACGCTTGCCGTTCTTCTCACGCCACATCGCGGCCGAGACCGCCAGCTGCGGCGTGTAGCCGACGAACCAGGCCGACTTGTTCTCCGACGCGGTACCGGTCTTGCCGGCGACCTGCCGGCCGTCGTCGAGCTTGGCCTGTGTACCGGTACCGGACTGGACGACCGCCTGCATGGCCTTGGTCGCGTCGCCCGCCACACCCTTGGAGAAGACCTGCTTGGCGTCGTCGTCCCAAGGAAGGTTCTTGACCGGCTTGCCCTTGCTGTCGGTGATCTTGGTGATCACGTGCACCGGGGTGTGCTTCCCCTCGGCCGCGAACGTGGAGTAGACCGAGGCCATGTTGACCGGGCTCACATCCATCGGGCCGAGCGGGAGGCTGGTGATCTTGGAGTTGAAGCCTGGGGTGCTGTGCGGGATGCCCATTTCCTCGCCCATCTTCACCACGTCGTCGAGGCCGACCTTCTGGCCGAGGTCGACGTAGGCGGTGTTGATGGAGTGCTGGGTCATCTGCAGCAGGTTGTAGACACCGTTCTCGCTACGGGAGTCGTTGGTGAACGGCTGCTCGTTGATGACCCGGCGGTAGGAGCCGTTGATCGTGGTCTTGAGGCTGATGTCCTTCTTCAGCGCCGCGGCCAGGACGACCGGCTTGAACGAGGAGCCAGGCTGCACGGCGCTCTGGAAGGCGTCGTCCCATTGCTGCTTGTCATACCCAGGCCCACCGTAGGCGGCGACGACCTCACCCTTGGTGTTGACCGAGGCCAGGCCGAACCGGACGTCCTTGCTGAGGTGCTTCTCATTCCGGACCTTGTTCACGACCTTGGCGGTGTAGTCCTGCAGCTCGCGGTTGAACGTCGTGTAGACGCGGTAGCCCTGGCTCTGCAGCGCCTGGTCGTCGATGCCGAGCGACTCGAGCTCCTTCTTCACCCGCTCGGTCATGTAGCCGGCCTGTGTGGTGTCCGGAACGTCGCTCCACGTTTTCTGGGTCGTGGGGAACTTCTGCTGGGCGCGCGCGCCGGCGTCCAGCCACTTCGACTCGACCATCCCGTTCAGAACGTAGTTCCAGCGAGAGATGAGCGCCGCCTTCGCCGGGTAGCTGGGCGACCCCGTGGTCTTGAAGTAGTTCGGCCGCTGGATCATCGCGGCCAGCATCGCCGCCTCGTTGACCTTGAGCTTGGACACGTCCTTGTGGAAGTAGGCGCGCGCGGCGGCCTGGACCCCGTAGGCCTCACGGCCGAAGTAGACCGTGTTGAGGTAGAGGTTCAGGATCTCCTGCTTCTTCATCTCCTGGCCCAGCCGGACCGAGATGAGGATCTCCTTGAGCTTCCGGCTGACGGTGCGGTCCTGGCTCAGACCCGCGAAGTAGTTACGCGAGAGCTGCTGGGTGATGGTCGAACCACCCTGCACGTCACCACCGGTCGCCGTCTTGAACAGCGCGCGGGCGATGCCGGTCGGCGAGACGCCCGGCTCGTGCTCGAAGCCCCGGTCCTCGGCGGCCAGCACGGCCTTCTGAACCTGGTCGGGGATCTTCGCGAGCGGAACGCTCTCACGCTTCATGCCGACGCGGGCGATCGGCGTCGTGCCGTTGTCGTAGTAGATGACCGATTCCTGCGCGACGGCGGTGGCCTGCTTCTCCGTCGGCACCGGCGTGTTCATGTACGCGACGATGACCAGCACGGTCGCCGCCAGCAGCCCCAGCGAGGTGACCGCGGCGACGATCTTCCACGAAGGTACGTAGCGCCGCCATCCGGTCCGCTTGGGCTTGCCGGCCCTCCGGCTCGTACGGCCGCCGTCGCCCGGACCGCCGGGACGACCTGGGCCGCCCGGGCCCTCGCCTGAGCCGCCGGGACCGCCAGGGCCACCGGGACCGCCCGGTCCGCGTCCGCCCGGACCGCCGGGGCCGCCGGGACCACCCGGGCCGCCTGGGCCGCCTGGGCCTCCGCCACCGGGACCGCCATTGCCCCGTCTCCCGAAACCGGGGCCGCCGCCGCTGGGGCGACGCGAGCCGCCGCCGCCTCCGCCCAACCGGCCCGGGGCACGCCGCGGCGGCGCGCCTCGTCCGGTGCCCGCGGGACGCGAAGGACGCCCTGGCATGGGCGAACCGCTCGGCGTGCCACCCGTGGCGCCCCTCGGGGCGCCCCCGGAAGCACCTGGCCCCCGTCGTGGCGTGCCTGACCCGCCGGGGCGGGACGAGCCCTTGTTACCTGGGCTCTCTCCGTATTCCGGTCCGTACTGGCTTGGGTAACTCACACGCGTCCTCGTTCGACTGGGGTACGACAATGCGTCGTCCGAGAGTACTGCGCCCTCCGGGGAGCATGGGGCCACCCTGCTCTGCTCGGGGTCACGGACGCACCGATTGGCGGTATCGACCGGACTTGTCCGACCGGGGCACCGCGATGGTGAACGCCCCGGTCAACGACGGCTCCGGCTATTCGTCTGTTCGCGCGTACACGATCGGCCGCGACCGCTCCGATTGCGGGAACGTGCCGCCGTCGTTTCCGCCGTTCCCCCTGTTGCAGGTCGGGAACTGACGGTGATCCTTGCACCACCACTTGGGCGGGTTGAACGGATTCGGCGGCTTGTTGGGGTCACAGTTCTGTTGCCCGGGGGCCTGGCAAGGCTGCTGGTTACCCGGGTTGTTGGGGTCGCCGCCGTTCCCGTCCTTCTGGCACTGCGGGAAGAGGTCGGCGTTGGGGAGCCGGTCGCACCACTTCGGGCGCTTGTCCTTCTCTTCCTTCGGCTTCGGCGGGTGGGCCCAGAGCTTGATGTCGCCCTTCCACGACGGAGGCGGGAAGGGCTTCGAGTCCATCCCCTTGGTGGCGTCGATCATGTAGGCCCGCCAGATCTTCGCGGGGATCGTGCCACCCTGCACTTCCTGGCCGTCGATGATGAGCGGCTTCTTGAGCGTCTGGCCGCCGACCTTCTCGCTCGCGTCGTTGTACATCGTCACCGCCGTGGACATCTGCGGGATGTAGCCGACGAACCAGGTCGCGACGTTGCGGTCGGTCGTGCCGGTCTTGCCTGCGATGTCACGGCCGTCGGGCAGCTGCGCGGCGGTCGCGGTACCGGCCTTGACCACCTGCTGCATGGCATAGGTGGCGTCGGCCGCGACATCCTTGTTCCACGGCTGGCTCGACTTCGGGTTCAGCTTGATGTGCTCGGTCTTGTTGTCCTTCTCAAGGACTTTCCTGAGGACATGCGGCTCGTGCCAGGTACCGCCGTTGGCGAACGCCTGGTAGCCGGCGGCCTGCTCGATCGGGCGGATGTTGTTGATGCCGAGGGAGAGGCCGGCCATCTTCTCGTAGGGCTCCACCATGTCGGCGGCGATGCCGGCGCTTTCGGCGGTCCTGACGACCTGCGGCAGCCCGACCTTCAGGCCCAGCTGGATGAACGCGGTGTTGATGGAGTCCTGGGTGGCTGTGATGAGATTCACGGCCGGACCGACCTTGTGGCCGTTCGGAATCGGGCCCACCGCACCGCCCGATCCGCGTGGCACGACGTTGCCCTGCCCGTCGAAGGAGGAGCCCGACCGGCCCTCGACCATGCTCTTCAGGTTGTAGCCCTGCTTGAGGGCCGTGGCGAGCACATAGGGCTTCATCGCCGAACCGGCCTGGGCGGAACCGAACCAGACGTTGTCGAACGACTGCTTCAGGTAGTCGGGCCCGCCGTAGATCGCGAGTACCTCACCGTTGTTGGAGTCGACCGACGCGATGCCCACGCGGATCTTCTTCTTGGCGAGCTTGGCCGGATTCACCGAGGGGATGGTCTTCTCGGCCGCGTCCTTGGCCGCCTTCATCTTCTCCGGGTCGAAGGTGGTGTAGACGCGCAGACCCTTGGTCGTGACGTCGGTCGCGGACACGCCCCTGCGACGCAGTTCTTCCTTGGCCCGCATGAGCATGTAGCCACGCTGGCCGCCGTAGAGCTGCTGCCCTGAGTTGGCGGCCCGGGGCTTGGGCGGATTGGCCTTGTAGGCGGCGGCCTTCTGGGCGTCCAGTTTGCCCATGGAGACCAGGCCGTTGACGACGTACTCGTATCGCTGCTTGGCCCAGGCCTGGTTCGCCTTCTCAGCCGGATCCCGGTTGGGGTTCTGGATGAGTCCGGCGAGGAAGGCCGCCTGGTCCTGCCTCAGATTCCAGACGTCGGTGTTGAAGTACTCCTTCGACGCCGTCTGGATGCCGTAGGTGTCCCGGCCGAACGAGATGGTGTTGAGGTAGAGCTTGAGGATGTCCTGCTTGGACCTCCCCTGCTCGAGCTTCACCGCGATGAAGAGCTCTTTGAACTTGCGGCTGTAGGTGCGGTTGTTCGGGTTGGAGTAGTAGTTCTTGGCCAGCTGCTGGGTGATCGTGGAGCCACCGCCCCGGCCACCGGTGAGGTTGTCCCACGCGGCGCGAGCGGTCCCCTGAACCGAGAATCCCGGGTCGGTGCGGAAGCTGCGGTTCTCGGCGGCGAGCACCGCGTCCTGCACCGAGACCGGCACCTTGCCCTTCTCGGGCTTGGTCTGGGTGACAGCGCTCAGCTCGACGCTCTGCCGCTTCTTGCCGATCCGGCCGATCTCGCCGCCGTTGCGGTAGTAGAAGATCGAGGCCTGGTCGTTGACGCCCGCCACCGTCGGCTCTTTCGGCGTCGGCGTCTGCGCGTACGCGACGTAGATCATCGTGAAGACGGCGGCCGTACAGAGAAAGAGGACGGCGAGGACCGCGCGCCACGGCGGAAGCCAGCGGCGCCAGCCCTGCCGCTTCACTCCCGGGCCGAGCAGGATCCGCTGCCAGCCCTCACGTCCTTCTCGTCTTGGACCGCCGGGCCCACCGGGACCGCCCGGACCGCGTCCGCCCGGACCGCCGGGCCCGCGTCCGCCTGAGCCTCCGGGGCCGCGTCCGTTCGGTCCGTGCCCGTTGGGGCCGCCGGGTCCGTGCCCGTTCCCGTTGGTGCGACCGCCCGGGCCGAGCGTGCCCGGCGTCGCCGAACGACTCGTCACACCTGGACCGCCGGGTCCGCCGGGTCCTCCCGTACGACCGGGCCCACTCGGAGCGCCTGGGCCTCCCGTACGGCCAGGGCCACCCGGAGCGCCGGGGACGCCAGGACGGCCGGGACCGCCCGGGGCGCCTGGGCCTCCGGGGCCGGAAGGCGTGCCGGGGCCTGCGGGCGCGTTGGGCGTGCCAGGGCCGGAAGGCCGGGGGCTCGCGTGCTTGGGGCCCGCGGGGGCGCCGGGGCCGCTACGCCCGTTGGGACCGCCGCCGACGCCGACGCCGCCGGAGCCTCCAGGGCCGCCGTTCGGGGACGTGCGAACGCCCCCTCCGGGCGGGCCCGAGGGGGTGGGAGGCGGGGCGGGCGAAGTAGAGGACTGGGGGGCGCCTGGCCGGCCGGGGGGACCTGACTGACCAGGGCGGGGGTTCTGCTGCCCGCCCGGCCGCGGCGACCCGGAGGCTGGTCGGGGCTGGCTTGGATTACTCACTCGACCTCATCACGCAACGGGGGTAACGGCTGAAGCGTCGTCCGAAGAGTACTGTGCAGGCTGGTGAGCGGGTTACGAGCGTGCACGGTTGAGACGTCCCCGACCTGGTGGTTCTCGCTGGCAGCGAGCCCGCAGGGGGCGCGGAGGCCTCATCCCCGCTGGCTGCGGGGCTCGTCTCCGTACCCGAGGACGTATGACACCGATAGGTGATTCCAGGCGCAACCTTGGCACACTTCCACCACATACACCCTGAATTCACCGTATTCACGATCCATTACGGCAAGCTCGGCGGTCGCCTTGACCCGGCCCTCGTACCGGCCGAGCTCGTCTCCATATACGTACGTGACGTGGGTGAGGTTCGGCCGCGCGCACACTGGACAGCGCTTGTCGGTGGGCTCACCGTGATACTTGGCGGCGCGCAGTAGGTAGGGGTGGGCGTCACAGGCGTCTTCCCTGGTCAGGCCGCCGGATCGGAGTTCGGCCAGGGTGGCCCGCTTCGCGAGGCCGTAGTCCACGACGAGCCTCGGTCTCATGGGCGCCCTCTCCGACCCCGCATGCCAGCAGGGTAAGCCCCGGATACGACGTTTGGAAGATCACGTGCATGTACGGGATGTGACCACCGACTTGCCAGGACGCACACCGGTTACGTATCTTGTCGATGTATCGAGCCGATACATTCGCTCGATACATCAGGATGAGACATCGGCTCTGCGGGAGTGGACATGAGCAGCAGAAAGGGCCAGGGCGTGCTCGAGCTCGCCGTGCTCGGCCTGCTGCACGAGTCCCCGATGCACGGGTACGAGCTGCGCAAGCGGCTGAACACCCTGCTCGGCATGTTCCGCGCCTTCTCGTACGGATCGCTCTACCCGTGCCTCAAGCAGCTCCTCGCCAATGGGCTGATCATGGAGGACCGGCCGGAGGAGCCGAACGTTCCGCTGGCGTTGCAGAGCCGCCGATCGAAGATCGTCTACAAGCTCACCGCCGAGGGCAAGGAGCGGCTCCAGCAGCTGCTCACCGAGGCCGGTCCGGCGTCGTGGGAGGACGAGGGGTTCGGCGTTCACTTCGCCTTCTTCTCGCACACCCGCGCCGACGTACGGCTGCGGATCCTGGAGGGCCGGCGCAGCCGCCTCGAGGAGCGCCTGGAGAGCGTACGCGCCGGTCTGGCGCGGACCCGGGAACGGGTCGACAGCTACACCCTCGAGCTCCAGAACCACGGGCTCGAGTCCGTCGAACGCGAGGTCCGGTGGCTCAACGAGCTCATCGGGCGCGAGCGGACGGAGCAGGAAGAGCAAGCCAGGACTTCGAAATCGACAAATACGACTCAGGACATGCCTCGGGAGACGGGCCGCTGAAGCAGCGGGCTCTCGCTGACCGCAGCGGGCTCTCCCCCCTCGGGGTCGGGTGAAGAACACCACATGTTCCGCTAGAGAGAATGGAGCAACCGGATGGGTTCGGTGCGCGTAGCCATCGTGGGTGTGGGCAACTGCGCCTCTTCGCTCGTCCAGGGTGTCGAGTTCTACAAGGACGCGGCCCCCGAGACGCGAGTCCCCGGTCTGATGCACGTCCAGTTCGGCGACTACCACGTCGGCGACGTGGAGTTCGTCGCGGCCTTCGACGTGGACGCCAAGAAGGTCGGGATGGACCTCTCCGAGGCCATCCACGCCAGCGAGAACAACACCATCAAGTTCGCGGACGTCCCGCCGACCGGCATCATCGTCCAGCGCGGCCACACCTTCGACGGCCTCGGCGAGTACTACCTCGACATGGTCGAGGAGTCCGACGCCCAGCCGGTCGACGTCGTGCAGGCGCTGAAGGACGCGCAGGTCGACGTGCTGGTCTCGTACCTGCCGGTGGGCTCGGAAGAGGCCGACCGCTTCTACGCGCAGTGCGCGATCGACGCCAAGGTCGCGTTCGTGAACGCGCTGCCGGTGTTCATCGCCAGCGACCCCGAGTGGGCCCAGAAGTTCACCGACGCGGGCGTGCCGATCGTCGGAGACGACATCAAGTCCCAGGTCGGCGCGACCATCACGCACCGCGTGATGGCCAAGCTGTTCGAGGACCGCGGCGTTGAGCTGCTGCGCACCTACCAGCTCAACTTCGGCGGCAACATGGACTTCATGAACATGCTGGAGCGCAAGCGCCTCCAGTCCAAGAAGATCTCCAAGACGCAGTCGGTCACCTCGCAGATCCCGCACGAGATGGCCAAGGCCGACGTGCACATCGGCCCGTCCGACCACGTGCCGTGGCTGGACGACCGCAAGTGGGCCTACGTCCGCCTCGAGGGCAAGTCCTTCGGCGACACCCCGCTCAACCTGGAGTACAAGCTCGAGGTCTGGGACTCCCCGAACTCGGCCGGCGTCATCATCGACGCGGTCCGTGCCGCCAAGATCGCCAAGGACCGCGGCATCGGCGGCCCGATCCTGTCGGCCAGCTCCTACTTCATGAAGTCCCCGCCGGAGCAGTACAACGACGACCAGGCGCGCGAGGCCGTCGAGGCCTTCATCCGCGGCGACGTCGACCGCTGATTCCGGTCCGGCCGGGACCGGCTCCGGTCTGATCGGCACTGAGAAACTGGTCACAAAGCACGTCCAAGGGCGCCCTGACGGTGGACAACACCGTCAGGGCGTCCTTACTTCTATAGGGAAAATGGTGATGTAGCGGCCGTTGTCACTCTCTGGCCCTACTGTGGCACTGCCAGTGACGCAATACGGCGGTGCGTTTCGGAGGGTTGACGATGCGGCGCGAGGCACTCAGGGCGACGGCGGGGCTGGCCGGGCTCGCGATGGGACTGACCGGCCTGACGGCGTGCGGCGGCGGGGGCAGCGACCCCGAGAGCGCGGCCGCGACGACCCCGCAGGACGGCGGGACGCTCCGGATCATCGGGTCGTCCGACGTCGAGCACCTCGACACCGCCAGCTCCAACAGCACCGGCTCGTACGGCCTCAACCGCACCTACGCGCGCACGCTCTTCGGTACGAAGGCCTCCAACGACTTCAGCCAGACCATCCCCGTCCAGGCCGACGTCGCCGCCCGCGTTCCGTCCAAGGAGAACGGCGGCATCAGCAAGGACGGCAAGACCTACACGGTGCGGCTGCGCAAGGGCGTTCAGTGGAACACCCAGCCGCCGCGCCCGGTCACCGCCGGCGATTTCGTACGCGGCATGAAGCGGCTGTGCAATCCCGCCTCACCATCCAGCGGCAAGGGCTACTACACCTCGACGCTGCGCGGGATGGACGGCTTCTGCCACGGCTACGCCAAGGTGAACGCCAAGGACGCGCACGCCATGGCCGCCTACCAGCAGAAGCACGAGATCTCCGGCATCAAGGCCAAGGGCGACGACACCCTGGTCTTCAAGCTGACGCGCCCGGCGAGCGACTTCCTCAACCTGCTGACCCTGCAGTTCACGGCGGCTGCGCCCAAGGAATACGACAAGTACGTTCCGGACGGCCCGGATTTCCGGCAGCACACGATCTCCGACGGGCCGTACCAGATCGTCGCCTACAAGCCCGGCTCCTCGTACACCCTCGGCCGCAACCCGGTCTGGCGTCAGGACGGCGACCCGCTGCGCGAACGCCACGTCGAGAAGATCCAGCTCACGCTCGGCCAGGACTCGCCCGCCGCGGTGCAGGCGCAGCTGGAGCAGGGCGCCGCCGACCTTGCCTGGGACCAGCCCGTGCCGACGGCCGACATCCAGCGGCTGCGGCAGGCACGCGACGACCGCTTCTCGATCCGCGACACGCCCAGCAACAGCCCGTACCTGGTCTTCAACACCCGCAGCCCCGCGGGCGGCGGCGCGCTCGGCAAGCGCGAGGTCCGGCAGGCGCTGGAGTACGCCGTGGACCGTACGGCCCTCATCAAGATCGTCGGCGGCCCGGACGTGGCCGAGCCCCTCCGTACGGTCATCCCGCCGGGCAACTCCGGCTACAACGCCGCCACGCGATACGCCACGCAGGGAGAGGCCGGCGACCCGGCCCGCTGCAGGCAGCTGCTCGCCCAGGCCGGTCACCCCAAGGGCCTGACGCTGAAGTTCCCGTACCGCGTCAACAGCGTCCACAAGCTGATCGCCGAGTCCCTCAAGGAGAACCTCGACGCGTGCGGCGTCAAGGCCACCCTCATCCCCGACAGCGGCGGCTCGTTCTACGGCAGCACGCTCTCCGACCCGGCCAAGGCCAAGTCCGGCGCCTGGGACATCGCCGCGCCCGGCTGGAGCCCCGACTGGTACGGCAACAACGGCCGCTCGATCATCCAGCCGCTGTTCGACGGCCGCACGTACGGGCCCGGCTCCACCAACTACGGCGGCTACGACAACCCGCAGGTGAACGGCCTGATCGACAGCGCCCTCACCGCCTCGGACCCGTCCCGCGCGGCGGGCTACTGGCACCTCGCCGACCAGAAGATCATGGAGGACGCGGCCATCGTCCCGCTCCTCGACCGCTCCCACCCGATCTTCCACTCCTCCCGCGTCCGCGGCGCCCTCTACCTCCCCACCGCCACCGGCTACGACTACACCCGCCTCTGGCTGGCCCACTGACCCTCACCCGGGAGCATCCCAAGTCAGGCAGCGCGCGCCCCGGGCCAGGCCTTTCAGGCGCCCCGGAGCGGCCGCCCGGCCTCCACTCATATGCCCCGTCCTGGCCGTTTGCGTGGCGCAGGGTGGTAACGGTGGGGGCATAGGGCGACCGGGCATGGTTCCTCTCCACGTAGGGTGATCTGGTGAGAGCGAGTGAGCTGCGCGACATCGTCGGCGGCCGGGACTTCCGGCGGCTCTACGCGACGCGGCTGACCTCTCAGATGACCGACGGGCTGTTCCAGGTGGCCCTGGCGGGCTACGTGTTCTTCTCTCCCGAGAAGCAGGCGTCGGCGAGCAAGGCGGCGGCCGCGTTCGCGGTGACGCTCCTGCCCTACTCGGCGCTCGGCCCGTTCGCCGGAGTGTTCATCGACCGGTGGCCGCGGCGGCAGATCCTGATGTGGACGCCGATCATCCGGGCCCTGATGGTGCTGGGGGTCGCGGGCCTGGTGGCCTCGGGCAGCGACGGCGTCGTGTTCTTCCTCGGCGTCCTGCTGGTGCTGGGTGTCAACCGCTTCTTCCTGGCCTCGCTCTCCGCCGCGCTCCCCCACGTGGTCCGGCGCGACCACCTGGTCACAGCTAACGCGTTCGCCGTCACCTCCGGAACGATCATCGCGTTCGTCGGCGCGGGCGTCGGCTACCTGCTGCGCCTGGTCTTCGGCGCTGATCACCACGGAACGGCGCTGATCTTGATCTGCGCCTCCGGGCTCTTCCTGCTGGCAGGGCTGATCGGGGCCTCCCAGCGGCGGGGCCTGCTCGGCCCGCATCTGGAGGAGGCGCCCGCCCAGACGCGTGAGGCGCTCGGCAACGTGCTGCACGGCCTCGCCGACGGCGCGCGCTACATCAAGCGCCGCCGCCCGGCCGCGCTGGCGCTCGGCGCGATCGCCTTCCACCGGTTCCTGTACGGCGTCATTCTGATCATGACGCTGCTGCTGTGCCGGAACGCGTTCACCAGTGACGCCGACGACGGCCTGGCCAAGTTCGCGCTGATGCTGGGCGTGTCCGGCGCGGGCTACTTCGCCGCCGCGCTGATCACTCCGCCGGTCGTGCGGCGGATCAGCAAGGAGGCCTGGATCGCCTGGCTGCTGGGCGGTAGCGCGGCGGGCATGGTGGTGCTCGGCCTCCCGTTCAACGAGACCCTGTGGGCGGTCGGCGCGTTCGCGCTCGGCGTGGTCTCGCAGGGCGTGAAGCTCTGCGTCGACACGATCCTCCAGGAGTCGATCGACGACGCCTACCGCGGCCGGGTCTTCGCGGTGTACGACATGCTCTTCAACACCACCTTCGCCGCGGCCGCAGCGATCGCCGCTACCTGGCTCCCCGCCGACGGCCGTTCCTACGCGACGCTGGCGCTGATCGTCCTCGCGTACGCCCTGGGCGCCGCCATCTACCGCACCGCCACCGTCCGCGTAGCCCGCGCCGCCTCCCAGTCCTCCTCCCCCGCCATCCGCTGAACGGCTCAGCTGAGGCGGGGTTTGAGGTAGGGGGCCGTGCGGCTGTCGGTTGCGGCGGCGACGTCGGTTGGGAGGCCTTGGGCGACGATGTGGCCGCCCTCGTCACCGCCGCCCGGGCCCAGGTCGATCACGTGGTCTGAGGCGGCCACGACGTCCATGTCGTGCTCTACGACGACGACCGTGCTGCCTCCGTCGACGAGCGCGTGGAGCTGGCGCATCAGGACTTCGACATCGGCCGGGTGCAGGCCGGTGGTGGGCTCGTCGAGCAGGTAGAGCGCGTGGCCGCGGCGGGTGCGCTGGAGCTCGGAGGCGAGCTTGATCCGCTGGGCCTCGCCGCCGGAGAGCTCGGTGGCGGGCTGGCCGAGGCGCAGGTAGCCGAGGCCGACCTCGCGGAGCGTACGCAGCGAACGGGCCGCCGCGGGAACGTCGGCGAGGAAGCCGGCGGCCTCGTCCACGGTCATGTCGAGCACCTGGGCGATCGTGACGTCCCGGTAGGTGATCTCCAGCGTGGGGGCGTTGTAGCGCGCTCCATGGCAGGTGGGGCAGGGCGCGTAGGTGGTCGGCAGGAAGAGCAGCTCGACCGAGACGTACCCCTCGCCCTGGCAGGTCTCGCAGCGCCCGCCCTCGACGTTGAACGAGAACCGTCCCGCGTCATAACCACGCGCCTTGGCCTCGTCGGTGGCGGCGAAGAGCTTGCGCACGGCGTCGAACAGGCCGGTGTAGGTCGCCAGGTTGGAGCGTGGGGTGCGGCCGATCGGCTTCTGGTCGACCCGTACGACACGGCCGATCGCGTCGGCGGTCTCGGCCTCGTCGGCGATGACGTCGATCAGGCTGGACTTGCCGGACCCGGACACCCCGGTGATCGAGGTGAAGACGCCGAGCGGCAGGTCCACGTCGAGGTCGCACAGGTTGTGGAGGGTGACGCCGCGCAGCTCAAGGCGCCCGGACGGCGTGCGCGGCTCGCGGGCCGGCCGTTCCGCCTCCCCGAACAGGTGGCGGCGGGTCGCCGACTCCTGAACGTCGCGGAGCCCGTCCACCGGCCCGCTGTAGAGCACGCGGCCGCCGTGCACGCCCGCGTCGGGGCCGACGTCGACGATCCAGTCGGTGCGGCGGACGACGTCCAGATCGTGCTCGACCATGAAGACGCTGTTGCCCGCGGCCTTGAGCCGTTCCATCACCGACATCAGCGCCTCGGCGTCGGCCGGATGCAGGCCCGCGGACGGCTCGTCCAGCACGTACACCACGCCGAAGAGGCCGGAACGGAGCTGGGTGGCCAGCCGCAGCCGCTGCAGTTCGCCCGAGGAGAGCGACGGGCTGGAACGGTCGGTGCTCAGGTAGCCCAGGCCGAGCTCCACCAGCACCTCGATGCGGGCGGTGAGGTCCTGCGTCAGCACGGCGGCGGGGCCGCTGCCGTCGGTGTACGGCCGGAGCAGATCGGTCAGCGCGGTGAGCGGGAGGGCGACCAGCTCGGAGATCGTCCGGCCCGCGAAGGTCACCGCGAGTGCCTCGGGCTTGAGTCGTCGGCCGCCGCAGACCGGGCACGGCCTGCTCACCAGGAACTGCTCGGCCCGCTTGCGCAGCGCCTCGCTCTTGGAGTCGGCGAACGTACACAGAACCAAGCGCTTGGCACTGGAGTACGTACCCTTGTACGGCCGATGGATGCGATGCGCCTCGCGTACGGGATGAACGGTCACCACGGGCTGCTCGTCGGTGAACAGGATCCAGTCGCGTTCGACCTGCGGCAGTTCGCGCCAGGGCCGGTCGATGTCGTAGCCGAGCGTCGCCAGGATGTCGCGCAGGTTCTTGCCCTGCCACGCGCCCGGCCAGGACGCGACCGCGCCGTCCCGGATGCTCAGCGAGGGATCGGGGACCAGCGAGTCCTCCGACACCTCGTGGACCAGGCCGAGGCCGTGGCAGTGGGGGCAGGCGCCGACCGCGGTGTTGGGCGAGAACGAGTCGGAGTCCAGCCGTTCGGCGCCCGGCGGATGGTCGCCCGCGCGCGACATCAGCATCCGCAGCGAGTTGGACAGCGTCGTGACCGTCCCCACCGAGGAACGCGAGGACGGCACCGAACGCCGCTGCTCCAGCGCGACGGCGGGCGGCAGGCCGGTGATCTCCTCGACCTCGGGCACGCCGACCTGGTGGACGAGCCTGCGGGCGTACGGCGCGACCGACTCCAGGAAGCGGCGCTGCGCCTCCGCGTAGAGGGTCCCGAACGCCAGCGACGACTTGCCCGACCCCGACACCCCGGTGAACGCGACCAGCGCGTCCCGCGGGATGGCGACGTCCACGTTCCTCAGGTTGTGGACGCGGGCGCCCCGCACCCGAACGTACGGATCGTCCGCTCCGGCCTCCATGATTCCCACGCTACAACCCGTATCCATGCAGGTCGGGCCGACCCCTTGAGGGCCCTTTCAGAGACCCCTTCAGGGCCCCTCAGGAGCCCTTCAGAGGGACCCACCCGGCGGTTTCAGAGGGACTCGGCGGCGGCGTAGATCGCGTCGGTGATGTGGCCGACCTCGTCCTCGGTGCAGATGTACGGGGGCATCGTGTAGATCAGCTTCCCGAACGGGCGGACCCAGACGCCGTGGTCCATCGCGATCTTCTGGACGGCCGGGACGTCGACGGGCTCGCGCGCCTCGACGACACCGATCGCGCCCAGCACCCGCACGTCGGCGACGCCGGGCAGATCGCGGGCGCCCTCCAGACCGGCGGTGAGGACGGCCTCGATCGTGTCCACCTCGTCGCGCCAGTCACGCGACAGCAGGAGGTCGATGGACGCGCTCGCCACGGCCGCGGCGAGCGGGTTGGCCATGTACGTCGGGCCGTGCATCAGCACGCCGGCCTCGCCCCGGGAGATCCCCTCGGCGACCCGGTCGGTGCACAGCGTCGCGGCCATCGTCATGTAGCCGCCGGTCATCGCCTTGCCGACGCACATGATGTCCGGCGTGACCTCGGCGTGGTCGCAGCCCCACAGCTCTCCCGTACGGCCGAACCCGGTGGCGATCTCGTCCAGGATCAGCAGCAGGCCGTGCTCGTCGGCCAGGTCGCGCAGCGCCTGGAGGTACTCGGGGGCGTAGAAGCGCATGCCGCCCGCGCCCTGCACGATCGGCTCGACGATGATCGCCGCGAGCTCGTCGGCGTGCGCGGCGGCCAGGGCGCGCAGCTCATCCAGGTAGGTCTCGTCTGCCTCGGCGACGTAGCCCAGCGGGGGCGGCGGCGCGAAGACGTGCTGCGGCATCACGTCGGCGAACAGGTGGTGCATCCCGTTCACCGGGTCACAGACGGCCATGTCGCCGAACGTGTCGCCGTGGTAGCCGCCGCGTACGGTCAGCAGGCGGTGCCGCCCGGAGCGGCCCTGCGACCGCCAGTACTGCAGCGCCATCTTGATCGCGACCTCCACGGCGACCGAACCGGAGTCGGCGAAGAAGACCTTGGTGAGCGGCGCGGGCGTGAGGTCGACCAGGCGTTCGGCGAGGCCGATCGCGGTCGGATGGGTCAGGCCGCCGAACATGACGTGCGACATCTTGCCGAGCTGTGTGGTGACGGCGGCGTTCAGCTTGGGGTGGTTGTAACCATGGACGGCCGACCACCACGACGCCATCCCGTCGATCAGCTCGCTGCCGTCGGCCAGCGTCAGCCGCACGCCGGACGCCGACACGACGAGCTCGGCCGGGTAGGCGGCGGGCATCGGCGCGTACGGGTGCCACACATGCTCGCGGTCGTACGCCAGGAGCCGCTCGGTCTCGTGCGGGCTCATCCGGCCGAGCCTGAGCTCGATCATGACTCCGCTTCCTCGCCTTCATGCTGAACGGAGCTGCCGGTGGGCTCAGCCGGCTCGGCGGGGCCATCCGCGCCGGGCTCGGCGCTTGAAAGGAGGCCCTGCTCGACGCCCCAGCGGCGCAGCTCCTCGGCCGCCGTCTCCTTGCCGATCGGCCCGCGGTCCAGCCGCAGCTCCAGCAGAAACTTGTAGGCCTTGCCAACGATCGGGCCCGGCTTGATGCCGAGGATCGCCTGGATCTCGTTGCCGTCGATCTCCGGGCGGATCGAGGCCAGCTCCTCTTCCTCGGCCAGCCGGTCGATCCGCGCCTCGAGATCGTCGTACGTGCGGCGCAGGCGGTCGGCCTTGCGCTTGTTGCGGGTGGTGCAGTCGGCCCGCGTCAGCTTGTGCAGGCGCGACAGCAGCGGCCCGGCGTCCCGTACGTACCGCCGTACGGCCGAGTCGGTCCACTCGCCGGTGCCGTAGCCGTGGAAGCGCAGATGCAGCTCGACCAGCCGCGACACCTCGTTGATGACGTCCTTCGGGTAGCGCAGCTCGGTGAGGCGCTTGCGCGTCATCTTGGCGCCGACGACCTCGTGGTGGTGGAACGACACCCGGCCGCCCGCCTCGAACCGCCGCGTCTTGGGCTTGCCGATGTCGTGCAGCAGCGCCGCGAGCCGCAGCACCAGGTCCGGGCCGTTCTCCTCCTGCGCGATCGCCTGCTCCAGAACGATCAGCGAGTGCTCGTAGACGTCCTTGTGCCGGTGATGCTCGTCGATCTCCAGCCGCAGTTTGGGCAGCTCGGGCAGCACGTGCGCGGCGAGGCCGGTGTCGACCAGCAGCGCCAGGCCCTCACGCGGGTACGCGCCGCAGACCAGCTTGGACAGCTCCTCGCGGACCCGTTCCGCCGAGACGATCTCGATCCGGCCGGCCATGTTCGTCATCGCCTCGACGACGTCGGGCGCGACGGTGAAGCCGAGCTGGGAGGCGAAGCGGGCGGCGCGCATCATGCGCAGCGGGTCGTCGCTGAAGGAGTCCTCGGGCCTGCCGGGCGTGCGCAGCACCTTGCGCTGCAGGTCGGTGAGGCCGCCGAACGGGTCGACGAACTCGTAGCCGGGCAGGCGGGCGGCCATGGCGTTCACGGCGAAGTCGCGGCGGCGCAGGTCCTCGACGAGCGAGGTGCCGTAGGAGACCTCGGGCTTGCGCGACTTCGGGTCGTACGACTCGCTGCGGTAGGTGGTGATCTCCAGCTCGTGGCCGTTCTTGCGGAGGCCGACCGTGCCGAACTCGATGCCGATCGTCCAGACGTTGTCCGCCCAGCCGTTGATGATCTCCAGGACCTTCTGCGGCGGCGCGTCGGTGGTGAGGTCGACGTCCTTGCCGGCCCGGCGCAGCAGCGCGTCCCGTACCGGCCCGCCCACCAGCGCCAGCTCGTGGCCGGCGGCCGCGAACCGCGCGCCAAGCTCGTCCGCGACCGGCGCCACGCGGCGCAGCAGCTCGGTGATCGCGACCCGCTGGGAGGCATCCGGCTGAACGGCTTCGGCCTGGGCGGCATCCGGCTGGGCGGCATCCGGCTGGGCGGCATCCGGCTGGGCCGAAACGGCCGGCCGAGTCTTCCGGGCCGGCTGCGGCGGGGCGGGAGGCCGGGCGGGATCGGGCTGATCGTCGGGGGTCTGGTGGCGGTCGTTCTGGTCGGGCACGGGCATCGAGCGTATTTCCTCGCTGGGCTGCTGACAAAGGACTTTGCGGCGCCTCGGTCCCGGCCTCCCGGCCCGGGGCCCGCCGTGCATTGAGGGTAAGAAGCCCCTTCACACGTCGAGATCCCCGAGTTACGTTCTGGACACCCCGAAGACGGCGCCCGCGCGACCTCTGGTGGAGACCTCCGTACCCACCAAAGGTAGCGGGGTACCGGCGGGGCGTGGACCAGCCCGGGCACGGCCGGTCGCCCGCGGCCACGCGGCTCGACGCGCGCGCGGCCCGATGCGCGGTGGTACCGGCATCAAGCCGCCCGGTGCGGGTATGTGGGGAGACCCTCCCCCTTGGTGAGGAGGCAACGGGGGCAGAGCAATCAGCCGGGGGTGTTGTTGCGGGGTGATCTCCCCGCAGGACGGAGCCGAACATGAAGGACGCTCTCGCCATCCATCGCGCGCTTCTCGAGCGGGAGACGCTGCACGAGATCGTGCGGCTGCCCATCGCGATCGCGCACGCCGACGAACTGCCGAAGGCCCTGGGCCTTCCACCCGATCGGTGCCTGGTGACGCGCGTCTACGCCTGCAACGACGTCTACCGGGGAGAACGCTTCCTCACCGGCGTGATCGTCGCGGCGGGCAGCAGGCCGTCGTCCGAGCGGATCCGGCAGGCGGTGGGCGCCCGCCTGATCCGCCAGGCCAGGCCTCATCTCGTCAACGTCGTCACCGAGTACGCGGCGGGCCTGGTCTGCCCGCTGCTGCTGCCCGAGTCCATGCCGCTCCTGATCGACGAGGACACGGTCGGGGGCCTTCCGGTGGACGACGTCGTCTACACCGCGACGGGTGAGGCATCGACCGCGCTGGGGATCCGCGCACTAGATCTCTACGCGCTGAGTGGCGCGAAACCGGTCAGCCTGTCCGCTTCCTCTCCCCCCTCTCCCGCTGCCCGCTGATCCCGAACACTGATCCACAAAGCGCCTCGAACGGCCCTCGGTCCCCTCGGATCGGGGGCCGTTCCATGTGCGCTGAGGCCTTATGGGTACGGGACTGTTGAAAGATCGAGGGGTGGAGGTGGCTTGGACGGTCTAAACGTCGGGTTGGCCCGGCTAACATCGAGCGCGTGAAGCGGGAAAGCAACGCCCGCTGCCCTCAGGCGGCCCGTTCGGCGGCGGGCGGCCCTTGGGCGGACATGGCGTGAGAACGGTCAAACGCGCGGCCGCGCTGGCCGCCGCCCTGTCCTGCCTCATGGCGGCGGCGCCTCCCGTCCTGGCCGCGCCCGCTGAGCCCGCAGCCCCCGCTGAGCCCGCAGCCCCCGCTGAGCCCGCAGCCGCCGCTGAGCCCGCAGCCGCCGCCCCTGAAGCCGCAGCAGCCGAGCCGGGCGTTCAGAGCGAGCCCCGCGATCCGCACCCCCAGCGAGCCTCCCGCCAGTCGCGCAACCGCGCTCAGGTCGCTCTCACGCTGTCCTCGGTCACCCCCAAGACCGCCCGCGAATCCGGGGCCAATTCCAAGGTCCAAGTGAAGGGCACGGTCCAGAATCGCTCCGGCGCTGAGATCCCCGGTCTTGCGGTCCGTTTCAAATACAACGGCGAAGCGGTGACGAGCCGGAGCCAGTTGGCGCAGTTCGCCTCAGGTCAGCCGTCACAGCTGCGGGGCGCCCCACCCGGCTCCAGCGCCAACCAGACGTTGCAGGGAGCCTCGGCGCCGAACGGCCAACAGAACTTCGCCGTGGGCTTCACCACTACCGGGATGGGACTGAAGCAGTTCGGCGTGTACCCGATCGGCGTCGAAGTAGTCGGCAACGGCCAGGTACTCGCGGGACTCAACACGTTCATCACCTACGTACCGAACGGCGCGAAGATCACCCGCCCCAAGGTCGCCTGGGTGATGCCGCTGATCGACAGGATGCACCGCGCGAACGACCAGACCTTCCTCGACGACCAGCTCAGCACCGACCTGGCGGGGACCGGGCGGCTGAGTTCCCTGGTCTCGGCGGCGGAACGGACCAAGACACCGGTCACCTGGGCGATCGACCCGGCCTTGCTGGACGACGCCAAGACCATGGCATCGGGCGACTACACGGTCCGTTCGCCCGGCGGCAAGGCCGCCAGGAAGCAGAAGAGCACCGCGGCACAGGCATGGCTCGACCGGCTGAAGAGGACGGCGGCCGGCGACGGGTACTTCCCCACCGGCTACGCCGATCCCGACGCCGCCGCGCTCGTGCGCAACGACATGCCGTCCCAGGTCAAGGCGGCGTACCGGCACAGCACCATCGCCGACCAGGTGCTGGGTAAGGCTCCCACGACGCAGATGGCCTGGCCCGTCGCGGGCGTGGCGGGCCAGCAGTCACTAGATCTTCTGGCCGACACCGCCAAGCTCGGCGCCAACGGGGCGTTCCTGATGACCAGCAAGGAGTTTCAGGAAGGGCAGGGCCCGCAGAACGCGACCACCACGGTCAAGACCTCCGAGGGCACGAAGAAGGTCGCGGTCTACGACGAGCAGATCAACGAGGTCATCGACGGCAACAGCAGGGCGCCCGGCGCGGCGGCGTTGATCGAGCAGCGTTTTCTCGCCGAGACCGCGATGATCGCCGCCGAGTCGCCGCAGACGCAGCGGACGATCGTGGTCGCCCCGAGCCGCCACTGGAATCCGCTGCCCAGCCTCGCCGAGAACCTGCTGAACTACAGCACCAAGGCCGCCTGGCTCCAGAGCGTTCCCCTGGATCAGATCGTCAACGCCCAGCCGCAGCAGCGCTCGTTCAACGGCTACCTGAACGGCTACCAGGACCTCGAGCTCGGCAAGTTCTACCTCGACGAGGTCAAGAAGATCGCCAAGAACGCCAGGACGTTCGCCGGGATACTCGACCCGGTCAACAACGTCTACGAGACCGCCGTCCTGCGGACCGAGTCGGCGTCCTGGCGGCAGCAGGGCCGCAGGGCCAAGCAGGCCAGGGTGGAGGTGGCGCGCGAGCTCGACACCGACACGCGGAAGATCCACGTCCAGCTCACCGAGGCCCACCGCGTCTCCCTCGCCGGCGGCTCCGGCAAGATCGGCATCACCGTCGCCAACGACCTGCCGAAGGAACAGAAGGTCAAGATACGGTTCGTCGTCACGTCGCAGAGCCCCGGCCTTCAGGTCGGCGAGCTCGCGGACCAGAACAAGGAGTTCGTGCTCGCGGGCGGGCAGAAGCAGACCGTCCAGGTGCCGCTCAAGGTCAACGGGAACGGCAACTTCAAGATGCACGTCCAGCTGAGGACGGCACAGACCGACGCCGACTACGGCAGCGGCGAGACCGTGACCGTCCGCAGCACGCGGTACGGCAAGGTGGCGTTGCTCATCACCGGTGGCGCGCTTGCCGTAATCTTCGTGGGCGTCGGAGTGCGGGCCATGCGAGCAAGGCGCCGCCGGAAAGCGGAGGACACCGGTGACGGGTCGACCGGAGTGGGACCAGCAGGGACCGAACCCTCCGGGGCAACGCCCCCAGGGGCCGGGCACCCCGGCGGGTCCGGGCTACCCGGGGAGCGGATCCCCGGAGACGGGACGCCCCCCGGCACCTGGCAGGCCTCCGGCTCCGGGGACGGGTCCTCCCCCTCGTACGGGGAACCCTCCGCAGCCGGGCAACCCCCCGCATCCGCACCCGGGACCTCCTCCCCGTACGGGCCCTCCTTCGAGGACGGGGAACCCTCCTCCTTCGGGGAATCCTCCTGGGGCGAGCCCTCCCGCGGGGAGCCCTCCCACGGGGAGCCCTCCTGGGGGGACTCCTCCGCACCCGGGTACTCCCCAGAGGACGGGGCAGGGCCGTCCCATGAATCCGGGAACGGGCAGGCCTCAGGGTCCGAACGTGGCGCCTGGCGCGGGGGAAACCAGGATTGACCTGCCGGCGGTCGGTTCGGCCGCCATGCAGACCCGCGTCGACATCCCGCGCCCGTCCGCCCCCGGCGAGGGCGAATCCTCAGGCGGCGAGTCGGGCGGCGGCGCGTCGGGGCTGCTGCGTTCCGGCGCGATGATGGCCGTCGGCACGCTGGCCTCCCGCGTCACCGGCTTCCTGCGTACCGCGGTCATCGTCGCCGCGCTCGGCACCGGCCTGCTGGCCAACGCCTACAACACCGCCAACACGGTCCCGAACACGATCTACGACCTGCTGCTCGGCGGCATCCTGACCAGCGTGATCGTTCCGCTGCTCGTGCGGGCCAAGGAGCGCGACCGTACCTACGGCGAGCAGTACGAGCAGCGCGTGTTCACGATCGCGGTGATCTTCCTGGCGGTGCTGACCGTCATCGCCGTGCTGTGCGCGCCGCTGCTGATCGACGTGTACGCGGGCAGCTACACCGGCGACCAGCGCGCCCTGGCGATCCTGTTCGCGCAGTTCTTCCTGCCGCAGATCTTCTTCTACGGGGTCGGCGCGTTCGCCGGCGCGATCCTGAACACCCGCCACAGCTTCGCCGCGCCGATGTGGGCCCCGGTGCTGAACAACATCGTGGTGATCGGGGTCGGCGGCGCGTTCCTGATGATCAGCACGGGCAAGGTCACCCCGAGCAACATCACCGACACCGAGTTCATGCTGCTGGCGCTCGGCACCACGGGCGGCATCATCCTGCAGACGGTCGCGCTGTGGCCGTCGCTGCGCAAGGCCGGGTTCCGCTGGCGGCCGCGCCTGGACTTCCCGCGCGGCGAGCTCGGCGGCGTCGGCCGGATGGCGGCCTGGACGCTGGTGTACGTGACGGCCACCCAGATCGGCTTCGCGGTCGTCACGGCGCTGTCGAACCGGGCCGGTGACAAGGGCGTCGCCGAGGGCCTCGGCGAGGGCTACGGGTTCACCCCGTACTTCAACTCCTACCAGCTCTTCCAGCTGCCGTACGCGATCGTCGCCGTCTCGGTGATCACCGCGCTGCTGCCGCGGATGAGCGAGCACGCGGCCAACGGCGAGACCCACCTGGTCCGCGACGACTTCTCCAACGGCCTGCGACTGTCCTCGGTGATCATGCTGCCGGCGGCGGCGCTGATGCTGGTCCTCGGCCCGGAGATCGCCACGGTCCTGTTCGCGCACGGCAACACCTCGCAGAGCGACGCGATGGTGATCGCCCACATCATGCAGATGTTCGCCGTCGCGCTGGTGCCGTTCTCGATCTACCAGCTGATGCTGCGGGTCTTCTACGCGCACAGCGACACCCGTACGCCCGCCCTGGTCGCGATGGTCACGGTGACGACCAACATCATCATGGCGTTCGCCGCGTACACCCTCCTCGACACTAAGTGGATCGTGGTCGGCATCGCGGGCGGGTTCGCGGTCACCAACCTGGTAGGCAGCCTGGTCTGCTGGTCGCTGTTGCGGCGCAAGCTCGGCGGGATCGACGGCCGCCGGATCTCCAGTACGCTTTTGAAGCTCGTGGTGGCGATCTGGCCGCTGATCGGCTTCGCGTACGCGACCCATGCCGTGATCGACGCCACGCTGGGTACGGGGATGCTTCCGAGCCTGCTCTCGCTGATCGTCGCGAGCGTGGGCGGCGGGGCCCTGTACCTGTTGTTCGCCAAGCTCCTGAGGGTCGGCGAGGTCCAATCGATGCTGTCGATGGTGTCCAGTCGCCTGCCGGGTCGTGGCTGATTCCGGGCCGCAGAGTAAAACGTGGCAAAGAAGACAGGACGCGCCGCGATAAGGGAGCCACCAATCGGTGTAACCACTACCATGTGGGGGACTACGGCTTGCGGGGCGACACCCTGGGGAACGCAAAGAGGAGGGTCGGAGGCGTAAGCTGCCACGCCACGAACATGAACCATTTGCGCAGGACGTTGCCGTGAGCACGTCAGTCATCGAGCCCGGCACTCGCCTCGCCGGCCGCTACCGCCTTGAAGAGCGCATCAGCGACTCCGGTGGATCTTCCCTGTGGAAGGCCATCGACGAGATCCTTGCCCGTGCCGTCGCCGTCCGTACGTTCGACCCCGAGTTCCCCAGGGTCGCCGAGGTCGTCACCTCGGCCCGTGCCGCCAGCCGGCTGACCGACCCCCGCCTGACCCAGGTCTTCGACGCCGACGACAGCGGCGAGAGCGCCTACGTGGTCAGCGAATGGGTCGCCGGCGAGACCCTTGAGCAAATGCTGTCCAAGGCGCCCCTGGAGCCTGGCCGCGCCGCCACCCTCCTCTTCGAGGCCGCGGAGGCCATGACCACCGCGCACGCCTCGGGCCTCGGCCACCTGTGCCTGACGCCCCGCGACCTGGTCTGGACGACGGGCGGCACCGTCAAGCTGCTCGGCATCGCCACCGACGCCGTCCTCGCCGACTGCTACTCCGACGACCCGGCGCTCGAGGACGTCCAGGGCCTGGGCCGCATGCTGTACGCGGCGCTCACCGCCCACTGGCCGGGCGACCCGGAGCTCTCCTCGCTCCCGGCCCCGCCCACCTCCGACGACGACAAGCCTCGCGAGCCCCGCCAGGTCCAGGCCGGCATCTCGCACGCGCTGAACGCCATCGCCTGCCGCGCCGTCGGCATCTCCGGCGAGCCCATCGCAACGCCCGCGGAGCTGGCCCAGGCCCTCCGCGGCGTTCCCCGCACGCCCCTGCCGCTCTTCGCCGGCCTGGCCGCAACACCGCCGCCCGCACCACCCGCGGCCCCCCAGCGCCCCGAACCGCAGGCCGCAACCCAGGCGACCCCAGCTCCACGTCGCCCCGCGTCCCACCGCGCCCAGCCGCAACGCACCCAGCAGCACTCCGTCCCGTCCGCCCCGACCGCGCCCCACACCACCCGCAAGCCCCTCAACAAGGGCCTCCTGGGCGTGGCCGCCGCGGCCCTCACGGTGATCGTCGGCCTAGGCGCCTGGGCCCTCACCAGCAACGACGACCACCCCAAGGGCAAGTCCACCGACGCCAACGTCACCGGCGGCGACAACAAACCCAAACCCCACCCGGCCCTGAGCAAGCTGCCGGTGAGCACTGCGACCGGCTTTGAGGAGCTCACCCCTCAGGGCCACCCCGACAACTCGATCAACAAGACGGCGACCGCGGTCCTGGACGGCAAGTCGCGTACCGAGTGGTACACCGAGACCTACCGGGCCCCCAACTTCGGCAACTACGCCAAGGGATTCGGCGTCCTGCTGGACATGGGCAAGTCCGTCAAGGTGGGTCGCGTCAAGGTCGAGACACCCGTGAGCGGTGCCCCCCTGGAGGTCCGGGTCGGGAGCAGCCGGGAACTGAGCTCGCTCACGGCCATCGGCAAGCGCTCGGCGGTCATCGGCGCGAACAACTTCGAATCGGCCCAGGGCGCCCAGGGCCAGTACGTTCTCGTCTGGTTCACGACCCCTGTGGACACCGGATTCAAGGCGAGGATCAACGACATCACGGTCTACGGTCCACAGTCCTGATCCGCTGAGTCCCGGCATTTCCAGAACTTTCTAGATCGAGCCTCGCGCTCTCCGCCCGGAGGGAGCGGGGCTCGATCTCTTCGCGGCCGGGGTTCTGAGCAGAGCAGTCTGAGCCTGTCCCAGTGGGCTGAGGGCCGTTCCTAGGCCCCTGTGGGTGATCTTGGTTGACGTAACATCTCCGCGGCGAATGGGGCGGTCTGTAACACGAGCTGTGACGAGGGTTGCGACCAGTCGGTATCGTGCCTGGGAGCAGAGAATGTCCCCTCCCCCCAGGAATCTGTGGTGTCTCCCCAAGCAGCAGCCAGTAAGAACACGCGGCCATGACGTCGGTGAGCATGCGGCGCGTGGACGACGTCCCCGACAAGGAGCTGCTCGCGCGGCACGCGGAGGGGGACCCGCACGCCTTCGCCGAGCTGGTCAACCGGCATCGGGACCGGATGTGGGCGGTCGCGCTGCGCACGCTCGGGGATCAGGAGGAGGCCGCTGACGCGCTCCAGGACGCCTGCCTTTCGGCGTTCCGGGCGGCCGGGCGGTTCCGCGGCGACGCGGCCGTGACCACATGGCTGCACCGGATCGTGGTGAACGCGTGCCTGGACCGGCTGCGGCGCAAATCCGTACGGCCGGCGACGCCCATGGGGGACGACGCCACGTTCGACGCGGTCGCGCCGAAGATGCCGGACCCGACCGACGCGCACGGCGTCTCGCTCGACGTTCACTCGGCGCTCGCTCAGCTGCCGTTCGAGCAGCGGGCGGCGCTGATTCTGGTCGACATGATGGGGTACTCCGTCGATGACGCCGCTCAGGTCCTGGAGGTGCCCCCTGGGACGATCAAGAGCAGGTGCGCGCGGGGTCGTGCGAGGCTCGCACCACTTCTCGTACATCACCGGAACCGTCGAGACCCGAAGAACGTCGGAGGAGTGGAAGGAGGTGGCATGCCCTGATGAACCCCGCACACTATGACTACGACACCCTGGCCGATCTGGCCGAGGGGCTACTCGAAGACGATCAAGCCGCCTCCGTCAACGCGCACCTCGACACCTGCGCCGAGTGCCGGGACCGATCCGCCGACCTTGCGGACGTCTCCCGGATCCTGGCGGAGGCACCCGTTCCGTCCATGCCCGCCGAGCTGGCCGAGCGCATCGATTCCGCCATCGCGGCGGAGTCGTTGAACGACGCCACGGTGGTGAGCCTGGAACAGCGGCGCGGACGGCGGCATTGGCGGATCATGTCGGCCGCCGCCGCAACGGTGGTCGTGCTCGGCGGCGGAGCGGTGGTCGGCAAGATGGCCATCAACGGGGCCTCGGACGGCAATCACTCGCAGAGCGCGGGAGCGCCGCCCGTCACCGATCGCAACAAGGCGAACGGCGACTCGTCGAGCCGGATGGCTCCGTCGATGGGGTCCAAGAGCCTCGACACGACCGCTTCGGCACCGAAGGCCGCGCCCGGATACTCGATCTCGCACACCGGGACCGACTACCGGCAGGGACAACTGAACCAGCAGGTCGGCAAGCTGTTCGGCAAGGGCCCGGAGCTCCAGGTGGGCGGCGGCCCGGGGGCGGACGAGCAGCTGGCCCAGTGCGTCTCAAAGGTGGCGCAAGGGAAGAAGCCGCTGCTGGTCGACTCCGCCAGGTACGAAGGCAAGCAGGCCACGGTCATCGCCCTGCCTGGCACCAAGGCGGGCGCGTTCGACGTCTGGGCTGTTGGAACGGACTGCTCCGTTCTGAAGCACGAATCAGCCTGACGCAGTACGTTCGGCACCTCTGGCCGGTCCCCGCAACGCGGAGACCGGCCAGAAACATCTCTGCAGAACGCGTCTACGGCCGCCGGACCTGAGTCAACGCCCACCGGACGCCCGCCAGCCGCCCACTGGGCTAGCGACTAGGGCCACCGGAGCGGGGCTACGGCCATCGCATACGGATGCGCGACGGGACCACCTCGACGGCTCGTGGGCGCAGGGCCACGGGCCACGGGGGCGCGGGCGCGGGCGCGGGGCGCGGGGCGCGGGGCGCGGGGCGCGGGCGCGGGCGCGGGCGCGGGCGCGGGGGCGCGGGCGGCGGGGCCTTGGGGGCGGCTAGAGGTCGGCTAGGAAGGCCAGGGAGCGGGTCCAGGTGAGGTCTGCGGACTCGGCGTCGTAGTCGGGGAGGTCGGGGTCGGTGAAGATGTGGCCGGCGCCGCCGTAGCGGAAGACCTCCACGTCCGCGCCGGCGCGGATCATCTGCAGGTACCAGGCGTTCAGCCAGTCGACGGGCTCGAACGTGTCGGGGTCGGCGACGTGCAGCTGGACCGGGATCTCGGTGGAGGCGTCCTCGGGGAGGTCGGACGTGCCGTGCAGGAGCAGGAGGCCGCGTGCCTTCTCGTCGGCGAAGGCGAGGGTCTGGGCGACGGCGGCGCCGAGCGAGAACCCCGCGTACACCAGGCCACCGTCGACCAGCGGCGCCGCGGCGGTGACCGCGCGCTTCAGGAGCTCGTCCCGGCCGATCTCCTCGCGGATCTTCCGCCCCTCTTCGACGTCGCCGGTGACACGGCCGTCGTAAAGGTCCGGTACGTGCACCTCATGACCCGCATCACGCAGCCGGTCGGCCGCCGAACGCACCGCGGGCCGGACGCCGTACGTGGAGTGCAGGAGCAGAATCCTCGCCATGTTCACCACCTTATTGGGAGGTCGGGGGGCCGTTGAGCACGGCCGGGAATCCCCGGGCCCTAGGATCGGTTGACGCCACTGGCAGGCCGGACCGTGCCGGCGGCTCCGAGGCGATTCCCGCCCCGCCTGGCACCCCTGGCGAGCTAGAGAGAGGCACCACAGTGAGCGACGTCCGCAACGTCATCATCATCGGCTCGGGCCCCGCGGGCTACACGGCCGCGGTTTACGCGGCCCGCGGCGACCTGAAGCCCCTGGTGTTCGAGGGATCGGTGACGGCCGGCGGTGCGCTGATGAACACCACCGACGTGGAGAACTTCCCCGGCTTCCCGGACGGGATCATGGGTCCCGACCTGATGGACAACCTGCGCAAGCAGGCCGAGCGCTTCGGGGCCGAGCTCATCACCGACGACGTCACCGAGGTCGACCTCAAGGCCAACCCGAAGGTCGTGAAGGTCGGCGAGGACGTGTACCGCGCCCACGCGATCATCATCGCGACCGGCTCGGGCTACCGCGAGCTCGGCCTGGACGACGAGAAGCGGCTGTCCGGCCGCGGGGTCTCCTGGTGTGCCACCTGTGACGGCTTCTTCTTCCGCAACCAGCACATCGCCGTGGTCGGCGGCGGCGACACCGCGATGGAAGAGGCGATCTTCCTGACCAAGTTCGCCGAGTCCGTGACCGTGATCCACCGCCGCGACGAGCTGCGCGCCAGCAAGATCATGCAGGACCGCGCGTTCGCCAACGACAAGATCAAGTTCCTCTGGGACAGCGAGGTCGTGAAGGTCAACGGCGAGGACAAGGTCACCGGCGTCCAGGTCCGCAACCTCAAGACGGGCGAGGAGTCGGCGCTGGAGGTGACGGGCCTGTTCATCGCGATCGGCCATGACCCCCGCAGCCAGCTGTTCGAGGGCCAGCTCGACACCGACGCCGACGGGTACCTGCTCGTCGACGCTCCGACCACGAAGACGAAGATCCCCGGCGTGTTCGCTTCCGGTGACGTGGTCGACCACATCTACCGTCAAGCCATCACCGCCGCCGGCAGCGGATGCTCCGCCGCCATCGACGCCGAGCACTGGCTGCAGGCCCAGGGCACCGCCGAGCTCGCACACCAGGCCTGACCCCGGACGGCGGGGCCCGCCGCCCGGCAACAAAGGAGACATCATGAAAGCCGTGACCGACGCCGACTTCGACACCGAGGTCCTCAAGAGCGACAAGCCCGTGCTCGTCGACTTCTGGGCCGAGTGGTGCGGCCCCTGCCGCATGGTGGCCCCCATCCTCGAGGAGATCGCCGGCGAGCACGGCGACAAGATCGAGATCGTCAAGATGAACATCGACGAGAACCCGCAGCGCCCGGCCCAGCTCGGCATCACCGGCATCCCGACGCTCCAGGTCTACAAGGACGGCGAGATCGTCAAGCAGATCGTCGGCGCCAAGCCCAAGGCCGCCCTGCTCCGCGAGCTCTCCGAGTTCATCTGATCCAGACCCTCGCCCCTCCCGCGGCGAGCGCGAAACGTACGGCCCGTCCCTCTCCGGAGGTACGGGCCGTACGCATGCATGGGCACCTGAACTCCGACAGCGGAGGAGCCTGTTGGCCGGGGCCTGGTAATCGAGTCGAGTGAACTGCCGGTTCAGTTCCCCGCGCTCGGACAGCCCCTGACGGACGGGTCGCCGTTCTTGCACGCCGTCTTGTGGGCGCCTAGCTCAGCGAGTTTGTCGATCGCGCCCTTCAGCCCGATGAACGAGAAGGCGCCGTTCCGCACGCCGTCGGCGTCGGGACCGGGCAACTCGTCCAAGCGGATCGCGCTGTCCTGCACCTTGAAGACCTGGCAGTTGCCCTGACCCTGGCCTCTCTCAATGATGACCTTGCCGCTCTCGCTCCGGAGGGAGTACTTGCAGACCTGCGCCTTCAGGTCCTCGATGCTCTGCGGGCCCTTGACCACAAAGGTGTCCTTGACCGCCTGCTGTTTGCCGTAGGGCAGATCGCTGACCATGATTGGCGGGTTGGGCTGTTCCTCGGCGTCGGCCTTACGGGACAGGTCGATGAGAGGGACTTTCTGGTTCGTGCCGCGGTAGAGGACGACCTTGCCGTTCTCCTGGCCGACGTAGTAGCCGCTGCGGAGCTGCTGCACCGTGAAGACGCCTCCGCTCACGAGCGCGATGAGGACTACCCCGGCGACACCGACGAACGCGAGCGCTTTGCGCTTGAGCGGCGGCTGCTCTCGGGGCGCGCCAGCCACTCTGCGGTCAGGCGGCGGCGCTGGCCATCTCTGTCCTGTGCCTTGTGTTGACGGCTCAGGAGAGCCGGTCTCGCGAGAAGCGCGTGAGCCGTACGCCTCGTAGGCCGGCTGCCCACTCACATCCGCCCCGGGCACTCCAGCCCCTGGCGTCCCCGTCGCCTGCGAGCTCGAATTAGGTACGCCCGACGGCCACGAGGTCGAGGAGTCGGTCGGCGACTGCCCCAATGCCCCGGTTGAGGAAGGACTCGAAGTCCCGCCCGAGGCAGGAGTCCACTCGTCACTCGCTGAAGGGCCCGACGCCCCAATTGCGGGCGCGCGAGATGCGGGCGCGCGAGATGCGTGCTCGTGGGGCCCAGGCTCGTTGGGCGTCAGAGCGCGAGTTGCTGGCGCGCGTGATGTAGGCGCGCTGGGCGCAGGTGCGCTAGACCCGGGTTTGTTGGGCGCGGGCGCGCTGGGTGCTGGAGTTCGGGGCCCGGCCGCGTCGGATGCGGGCGCACTGTGCCCAGGCTCGTTGTGCCCTGGCGTGCGAGGAGCAGACGCGCCGGGCGCAGGCGCATTTAGCCCGGGCGCGTTGGGCGCGTTCAGGCGGGGTGCAGACGTACTGGATGCGGACGGATCGGGCGCCTTGGAGGCTGGGGCGCCGGGCGCGTTAGATGCTGGCGCGCTAGGTCCAGGCTCGCTGGGCGCAGGCGCGTTAGATGCGGGCGCGCTAGGGCCAAGCTCGTTTGGCACGGGCGCACTGGATGTGAGTGTGCGAGGGGCGGACGTGCCGGGTGGAGCACTGGGCGCGGGCGGGTCGGATGCGGGCACTCCAGGATCAGACACGCTAGGCCCAGACACGCCAGGCGCAGGCACGCCAGGCGCAGGCACGCCAGGCCCAGACACGCTAGGCGCAGGCACGCTGGGTGCGGACGTACCGGGCGCAGGACTGTTGGGTGCGGACGTACTGGATGCGGGCGTGTTGGGCGCTGGGGTATTGCGCCCGGGCTCATTCGGGGCTGGCGTGCGAGGCGCAGAGGTGGTGGGAGCTGGAGTAGTGGGTTGGCCGCTTGCGAGCGAGCTTGCGGGGGCGTGGTCGTGTGGGCTTGGCGGGGCCTGGGGGTCGGGTGTTGGCGGGGCGGGCTTGTGTTGCGATGGGCGGCGGGGCGGCGTTTGCGGGTGCTCGGCAGAAGGCAGCGTTACGTTGCGGGCGGTTGGGGGCCGATGGTCCGGCGGTACGGGGCGTACGGGCGAGGTGTCGGCGGCTAGGTGTTCGGCGACCTCGGCCAGCGGGGGTGGGCTTCCAGTGGCTCCGATCAATCGCATGAGCAGCTGGTGCGCCGTCGGTCGCCGGGTGGGGTCCTTGGAGAGGCACGAGAGGATCAGCTCCCGCATGAAGCCGGACAGCTCGCCCAGGTCCGGCTCGCTTTGGGCGATCCGGTTGATGACGGCTGCCAGCGGGCCTCCGCCGAACGCCGGTCTTCCCAGCGCGGCGTACGTCATCACGCCGCCCCAGGCGAAGACGTCCGTGGGTGCTCCGACCCGTGCGCCCGCGGCTTGTTCCGGGGACATGTAGGCGGGTGTCCCGATCACGCGGCCCATGGTGGTCGTCGTGGATTCGTTCAGCCGGGCGATGCCGAAGTCGATGACCCTCGGCCCGTCGCGGCCGATGAGTACGTTGGCGGGCTTGAAATCGCGGTGCACGATCCCGGCCTCGTGGATGGCCGCCAGCGCGGTCGCGGTCGCCACCGAGAGCCGGTGCAGGTCGTTGCCGCGGCGCGGGCCCTCGGTCTGAACGACCTGCTGGAGCGACATTCCTTCGACGTACTCGCTCACCACGTACGCCGGATCACCCTCCAGATCACCGCCGAGGATCTGGGCCGTACAGAAGGGCGCCACTCGCCGGGCCGCCGCCAACTCCCGGCCGAACGCGCTTCGTTCGGCCTCACTGGTGTGCAGGTCCACGTGCAGCACCTTGATGGCCACCAGCGTGCCGTCACCCGGCGCCCGGCCGAGGTAGACGGTTCCCTGGCCACCGGCGCCCAGCTTGCCCAAGATTTCGTACGATCCAAGACGCTCGGGGTCACGAGGGCCGAGCGGGGCCGTGTTCGGCATGGGCGACTCCGGAGTGCGGGTGGCGTGCCTGCATCGAGGCTAAGCCGCGGCCGCTCACCGCAACGCGAAGAAGCTCACACTCCCCGTGACCGATCAAGGCCGCCCGAGGCGACTGATCTCGCCCCGCCGCCGGCGCACCGCGCGGGGCGGCTGGGGGCGCCCGCTATTGCGCTTGGGGAGGGGTGGGAACGGGTTGGGTGGCTTTAGGGGCCTGAGGGGCTCTTAGACGGGGCGGAGGGCGCCCTCTGGGGTCATGGAGCCGAGGAGACGTTCCAGGGCCACCTCGACGTCCTCACGCCAGGAGAGGGCCGACTTGAGTTCAAGGCGGAGGCGCGGGTAGCGGTGGTGCGGGCGGATGGTCTTGAAACCGACCGACAGGAGGTAGTCGGCGGGGACCATGCAGCCGCTCTCCTCGCCCTTCAGATCGCCGAACGCCTCGATCGCCTTGACCGCCCTGCGGGTGAGGTCCTTGGCAACGCCCTGGACGAGCATCCGCCCGAGTCCACCGCCCGCGAACTCCGGCAGGATGTGCCCGGTCATCAGCAGCACGGCGTCGGCGCTCACGGGGCTCGTGGGGAACGCCACCGAGCGCGGCACGTACAGCGGCGGCGCGAAGAGCACGAACCCGGCCGGCACGTTGTCGACGTAGACGATCTTGCCGCAGCTCCCCCACTCCAGCAGCGTCGAGGAGATCCAGGCTTCCTTCTCCAGCCCCGGGTCGCCGCTCTCAATGGCGCGGTCGCGCGTCACCGGGTCCAGTTCCCAGAAAACGCACTGACGGCACCGGCGCGGCAGATCGTCGAGGTTGTCCAGCGTGATGTTGACGAGACGACGCGACACCGGATCGGCACCCCCTGTTGACTCGCCCGGAGGGTCTTCGGGTGGCGCGGTCGAGGACCTGGGAACGAGCGTGTACTGGCTTCGGGGTCAGTCGTGCGGAGCGCCACTTCTAGGAAATTCCCGGCAACAAGCCGGGATCCTCGGGCATCGTATCCGACAGAGGGCCCCGTCCCGGCGAAGGCGCCGCGGAGGGGCTCCCCCGTACCGGGCGACGGCGATGCCGTAGTTTGCAAGGAACCCAAAAGCACCCTCGGAGGTGGCCACGTGGAACAGCACACGCGTACAGATGCCTACACCGATCGCTACGCCGCGCGTGCCGCCGGCATGGTGGCTTCGGAGATCCGGGCTCTGTTCGCCGTTGCTGCCCGCCCCGAGGTCGTATCCCTCGCGGGAGGCATGCCGTACGTCTCCGCGCTCCCCCTGGACGCCGTCGGGCAGATGACCGGGGACCTGATCGCGCGCAACGGCGCCGAGGTCCTGCAGTACGGATCGGCGCAGGGCGACCCCGTCCTCCGCGAGAAGATCTGCGAGGTGATGTCCCTCGAGGGCATCCAGGCCTCCGCGGACGACGTGATCGTGACCGTCGGCGCGCAGCAGGCGCTCGACCTCATCACGCGAATCTTCGTGGACCCGGGCGACGTCGTGCTCGCCGAGGCCCCCTCCTACGTCGGCGCGCTCGGCACGTTCGCCTCGTACCAGGCCGACGTGGTGCACGTGCCGCTGGACGAGGGCGGGCTCATCCCCTCCGCGCTCAGCGAGACGCTCGAACGCCTCCAGCGCGAGGGCCGCCGCGTCAAGTTCCTCTACACGGTCCCCACGTTCCAGAACCCGGCAGGCGTCACGCTCACCCAGGCCCGCCGCGCCCAGATCCTCGAGATCTGCGCGCGATACGACGTCCTCATCATCGAGGACAACCCGTACGGCCTCCTTGGCTTCGACGGCGAGCCCATGCGGGCCCTCCGAGCCGACGATGCCGACCGCGTCATCTATCTCGGCTCGTTCTCCAAGACCATCGCCTCGGGCCTCCGCGTCGGCTGGGCCCTGGCACCCCACGCCGTACGCGCCAAGCTCGTGCTCGCCGCCGAGTCCGCAGTGCTGTGCCAGTCGAGCTTCACGCAGCTGGCCGTACGCGAGTACCTGACGACGCAGCCGTGGCGTGAGCAGATCAAGGGCTTCTGCGAGCTCTACCGCGAACGCCGCGACGCGATGCTCGAGTCTCTCGCCGCCCTCATGCCCGAGGGATGCACGTGGACGAACCCGGCCGGTGGCTTCTTCGTCTGGCTGACGCTCCCTGAGGGGCTGGACTCCAAGGCGATGGCTCCCCGCGCCATCGCCCAGCGCGTGGCGTACGTCCCGGGCACCGGCTTCTACGCCGACGGAACCGGCCACCGCCACATGCGAATCTCGTACTGCTACCCGGAGCCGCACCGCATCCGCGAGGGCGTCCGCCGCCTCGCCGGCGTCATCGAGGCCGAGCTCCAGCTGCGCGACACGTTCGGCGGTACGGGCGGCTACCCGACCCTAGGCGTCGACACCCCCGGCCCCGACACCGTCTGATCCATCCACCAGAAGCGCCCCTCGGCCCGTGAGGCCCGGGGGGCGCTTCTGCGTTTGGAGAGCCCCGCGATCTCAACGCCAGACAAGCCAAAGGAACATCAACCGCCGTCCGAGGGGCCAACCTCAGCCGCTGCCGAAAAAGCCCTGCTGATCAACTTCGCGTCCACGCGTCCGCGAGGCCGCTGGCGGACATGTCAGCGCGTCAGAATCAGCAGCCGGAGCCGTCCGCACGCCTCACAATCTCTCGCCCCGACGAACAGCGAACCGACGTGCTCCTAGCTACCACCAACCGTCACCCGTAGGCGCCATCGACCGGCCTCCGGCCGCCTGAGACACGCACTCCCTCCACTCTGATTTCCTTGTGCGACACAAACTCCACCATGCTGTCGGTAGCGCCACCACACCCGGCGCAGGGTCGACCGAAAGCACTTTCGTCTCTACGGAGCCGACGTCTGAAAGGGCACTGGATTGGAACTCGGGCACGTGATCGTCCTAGCTGGAGGCCTCTCCTACGAGCGGGAGGTCTCACTACGCTCAGGCCGCCGCGTCGCCGAAGCCCTCCGGTCCCTCGACATCCCCGTGGAACTCCGGGACGCAGACGCCACTCTCCTGGACTCCCTGGCGAGCGATCCCCCAGACGCCGTCTTCCCCGTCCTGCACGGCGCCGCCGGCGAGGACGGTTCGATCCGAGACGTGCTCGAGCTTCTTCAAGTCCCCTACGTTGGCGCCCGCCCGGACGCTTGCCGAGTCGCCTGGGACAAGCCGAGCGCCAAGGCCGTTGTCCGCCGCGCCGGAATCTCCACGCCCGCCTCCGTGGCGCTCCCCAAGGAAATCTTCCACGACCTCGGCGCCGCCTCCGTCCTCGCTCGGATCATCGACCGCCTGGGTCTACCGCTCTCGGTGAAGCCCACCCGCGGTGGTTCCGCTCTGGGCGCTTCCGTCGTACGTGAGGCCGCCGAACTCTCGGCCGCCATGGTCGGCTGCTTCGCCTACGGGGACGCCGCTCTCGTTGAGCGGTACGTCGAAGGCACCGAAGTGGCCGTGAGTGTCATCGACCGCGAGGGCGGCCCCGTCGCGCTCCCGCCCGTCGAGATCCTGGCTCCCGGTGGCCTGTACGACTACACCGCCCGCTACGACGCCGGCGACACCGAGTTCGTCACGCCAGCCCGACTCTCCCCCGAAGCGGCCGCCCGCGTCGCCGAGACCGCCGTCACCGCACACCGCGCACTTGGCCTCCGCGACATCTCCCGAACCGACCTCATCGTCGACGCCGCCGGAGAGGTCCAGTTCCTGGAAGTCAACGTCGCGCCCGGAATGACAGAGACGAGCCTCCTCCCCCGAGCCGTCTCAGTGGCCGGTCTAGAGCTAGGCGCCGTCTGCCGAGACCTCATCCTCCGCCGCCTCGCCTAGCTCCCCCGCGCCGGTTTCCCGTGAAACATCGCCCCGCTCCACGCACGAGCGACCTCCAGATCAGCCGTTCACGCCGCCCGCCGGGAAGGTAGCTCCCGCATGCGCGGCCCCGGTGGCGGCCGGCGACTAAGGTCCGGCCGCTCCGGCGGACGTACGCAGATTGGCGAGGAGACCGGCCCGTTGGACGTGCCTCGGCTCTAATTGGCTGACGCCCCGGAGCACATGCCTCCCGACCGAAGGCTGCCGTGGTGGGACCGGGTAAGCGCCGACGGATGCGCGATGGTCCGCGTCTCCCCCAGCATGCGTCTCCGTTCGGACTGGCTAGTGGAGCCTCGGTGCACGGCCCCCTCTCCCGTTTTCGCTGCCGGCCCGGGAGAACAATGGGCGCCGAGCACGCCCGTTGGGAAGCCAGCAGCCTCTGAGAGGAGGGAACGATCGATGCGGTGTCACCCAGAGATCAGCACAGTGACCGCGGAGTCCCAACGCCGACCCAGCGGTGTCTAGCCAGCAGTCCGCGGAAGGGGTACGACAGTGCCTTGTCGCCATCGGAGATGGGCACGGCGAAACCAGCGACGATGGGCACTGACGCTGAGGTGCTATCTGCGAACCACTCTGGTGTAGTGGCGCGCGCTCCTTGCCGCCACCCGACTCACCCCACGTTCTGACGAGGCGCCTTCACGTATGCGCCAGCCAGGACCCAGCGCATCAGGCGGCTTGGGCACCGCGCACCGTGCACCGGCCCGAGGCCGTACGTGGGGCGCTGGCCTTCCCAGCCGATTGCCCCACGGCTCCTTCTGTGGCTTGCCGCGCCCAGCACGACGACCGCACCCGCCGCGTGTCAGCGCAGGAACGCCGAACAGGCGGCTTGGGCGCCCCGTTCTGAGGCACCGCAGGCACTAGAGGCAGACTCCCAGCGCGTCATAGCCGTCCTCACACCTGGCGGAGCCACCCGCACATAGCTCCGGCTTGAGCGACTGCGCCGTGGGGCCGCCGGTCCCGGCTTCCCACTCGCAGGGGAAGCCCGCCGCCGGTCCATATGGCTCCGGCAGAGCGGCCCCGCACCTTGCCTCGGAGGGGTGCGCACATGACCTTCCTGTCGTCCGAACGGCAGCACGTGCTGTCTGCGAGACCTGAGACGCCCCTAGGGAATCCGCTGCGGCGCCTGCGTTCCCGGATCGCCGGCCCCTCCTCCTTCCGATTCTGCGGCAGCACCGCGGCGCCAGCTCGGGGTCGGCCGGTCGCCTTAGCCGGTGATCGAGGTGGTGGGGTCGGGCGCGGCCCACGTGGTGGCCACCCCGGCGACGCCGCATCCGGCAGCGCTGAGTTGGTAGTTGGCGGCGCACTGGCGGGCGGCCACGGGACCAGAAGGATGGGTTGGTCAGTTGGCTGCCATTGGCAGGCGGCCACGGGGACCAGAAGGGCCGAACGGGTTGCCCGAGGACCGGCTCCGATTGATGCCTGCCTGCTGCCATCCGGCGCTGGCGACGTTCCATGACGGGTTCCTGTCCTATCCGTCCGAGCACCAGCTAACGGTGCGGCCTAACCTGGTGGTGGGCTGTCTAATGCGCGGACTCCGGGCTGACGGTCACGGTCGGCGCGCTGGACGGCTCCGCCCACACCCGGCGCAACGGTGATTGGTCGTGAGGGCACGCCGCTACCTACGCGGAACGTGCGGGGCGGCCTCGCGGGCATTGCCCAGGCGCGCGGTGACCGCCGTGGTCGAGGCTGGGCGCGTCCAGCGGGTCATTGGTTTGAGGGTGACCGGCGCCCTGATCGGCCCTGAGGCGGGCGTGGCCCGTATCGGTGCTGAGTCCGCGCGGGCATCTTGATCGAGGCGGGCACCGCGTACGGGCTGGCGGCGCATCGAGGGGTTCTTGGTGGCTGCGGTTGGTGCTGGGAGAAGGATTCTCCGGCTTGGTTTCATGTGAAACACGGGCAGGAATGCGAACGCCCCGGGTGGGAGCCCGGGGCGTTGGTGGTGGCGGAACGGGTCAGGCGTCGCCGATGCCTTCTTCGTCGGGTGCCATGGTCTTGATGATGCGGTCGAGGTCCTCCAGGGAGGCGAACTCGACGGTGATCTTGCCCTTGCTGCGGCCCAGGTCGACGCGGACCTTGGTCTCGTAGCGGTCGGAGAGGCGGTCGGCCAGCTGCTTGAGGGCGGGCGCGACCGGCTTCTTGCGCTTCTGGCGCGGTGCCTCGGGCGAGTCGTCGACGTCGCGCATGGCGATGATTTCTTCGACGGCGCGGACCGAGAGGCCCTCGGCGACGATGCGGCCGGCCAGGTTCTCCTGGGCCTCGACGCTGTCGAGGGAGAGGAGCGCCCGGGCGTGGCCGGCGGAGAGGACTCCGGCGGCGACGCGGCGCTGGACGGCGGGCGGCAGGTTCAGCAGGCGCAGGGTGTTGGTGATGTGCGGGCGCGACCGGCCGATGCGGCTGGCGAGCTGCTCGTGGGTCGCGCCGAAGTCCTCCAGGAGCTGCTGGTAGGCCGCTGCCTCTTCCAGCGGGTTGAGCTGCTCGCGGTGGAGGTTCTCCAGGAGCGCGTCCCGGAGCATGTCGTTGTCGCCGGTGTCGCGGACGATCGCCGGGATGACGTCGAGGCCCGCGTGCTGGGAGGCGCGCCAGCGGCGCTCTCCCATGACGAGCTCGTAGTCGTGCTCCGCGTCGTCGATCTTGCGGACGACGATGGGCTGGAGGAGCCCGACGATGCCGATGGACTCCGAGAGCTCCTCGAGCGCCGCCTCGTCGAAGTTCTTGCGCGGCTGCTGCGCGTTGGGCCTGATGGACTTCAGCGGCAGCTCGGCGAAGTGCGCTCCCGCGACGGGCTGCATTTCGGTGAGCGCGGCGCCGTCCGAGCCGCCGGGGCCGCCAGGGAGGCCGGGCTCCCCCGTCGTCCCCGGGGTGCCCGGGGGCGGAGCGGTGGGAATGAGGGCACCGAGGCCCTTGCCCAGACCTCGTCGCTGCTGGCTCACGCGTCCCCCTCGGGTGCGGTCGAAATCACTGCGCTGCTCCGCGATGGGCGATCTCCGAGGCGGCCTCGCTGTAGGCGAGGGCGCCGCTGGAACCCGGGTCGTACGTCATGACCGACTGGCCGTAGCTCGGCGCTTCGGAGACGCGGACGCTCCGCGGGATGACGGTGTTGAGGACCACCTCGCCGAAGTGGTTGCGCACGTCGTCCGCGACCTGGGCGGCCAGGCGGGTGCGCGCGTCGTACATCGTCAGCAGGATGGTGGAGACGGCGAGCTGCGGGTTCAGATGCGACTTGACCAGGTCGACCGTGCGGATCAGCTGTCCGAGGCCCTCCAGCGCGTAGTACTCGCACTGGATCGGGATGAGGAGCTCGTCTCCCCCGACGAGGGCGTTCACGGTGAGCAGCCCGAGGGACGGCGGGCAGTCGATCAGTACGTAGTCGAACTTGTCGGTGTCGTAGGCGTCCAGGGCGCGGCGCAGGCGCGACTCCCGGGCGACCTTGGAGACCAGTTCGATCTCCGCGCCGGCGAGGTTCAGCGTCGCCGGGGCGCAGAAGAGGTTGGGGATGTCGGCGGCCGGGACGACGATGTCGGCCAGCGCGGTGTCCTCGATCAGCACGTCGTAGATCGACGGGATCTCCGCGTGGTGCTCGACCCCGAGGGCCGTGGACGCGTTCCCCTGCGGGTCTAGGTCGACGACCAGCACCTGAGCGCCGTGCATCGCCAGCGACGCCGCCAGGTTGACCGAGCTGGTCGTCTTGCCGACGCCGCCCTTCTGGTTCGCGATCGTGATGACCCGGCAGTGATCCGGCCTCGGCCACTCCCGCTCTCTGCGGCCCGAGCTTGCCTTGATCACCGCCACTGTTTCTTGTGAAACATTGGCGTCCTTGAGCGCCTCGCGCACGAGCTGTGACTCCCCCTGAGATGGTCCCTTGCGCGGACTCGACGGCTGGTTCGTGCCGCCATTGGTCGGTACGTAGCCGACGGTCTCCGCGGTCCCGGACGTTGTGTTTCCCCACATAGCGTGCCCGGACGGGGTCTCCCCCGCCGGTCCCTCCGGCTCGCCGGACTCAGCGGACTCGCCGGACGGCTCCTCGGGCGGCTGTTCCCCGGCCTCGGGCTCCTCGCCCTGACCGGGCCAGCCCAGGCCGGACGTCTCGTCATCGGGGGATTCGTTGGCGCGGTCAGGCCAGCCCAGTCCTGGTCCCGTGCTCATGAAGACCTCTTCCTCGACCCTTTTGCGCGTCGGGGCGCGCGTTCGGCGACGACACGAACAAGCGTTGTCGGAGGCTCGACCTTACCGTGCCCCACTTGAAGCAGTTCGGCCGTACGGACGCCGAACCGCTTCAGGACGGGTTCGGCCTCCTCCAATTCAATGGCCGCGCGTTCACCTTTCATCGCCAGCAGTTCCCCGCCCGGCCGGAGCAGGGGCAGGGCCCACTTGGCCAGTCGTTCCAAAGGAGCGACGGCCCGGGCGGTGGCGACGTCCACCGAAAGGTCCTTGGCGACCTCTTCGGCGCGGCCTCGGCGGACTTCGACGTTCTTGAGCTCCAGCATCTCGACGGCCTCGTTGAGAAAGGTGGTCCGCCGGAGCAGGGGCTCCAGGAGGGTGATCGACAGGTCCGGCCGTACGATCGCCAGCACGAGGCCCGGCAGCCCGGCGCCCGAGCCGATATCGACAACGCGCGCGTCCGCGGGCACCGCCTCGGCGACGACGGCACAGTTGATCAGGTGTCGTTCCCAGAGCCGATCGACCTCACGCGGTCCGATCAGGCCCCGTTCGACCCCGGCATCGGCGAGAAACTCCGCGTACCGCTCAGCCCGCGGCAGCGCCTCACCGAAAACTTCACTCGCGATCCCCACCGTACGAATCGTTCCACATAATGTCGGGACCGCGCACACATGAAACGTGCCGTAAGGCGACTGGTCACCCAGATACATCTCCCGGACCCCCTGTCCGGCAGGAATATTCGCCGCTGACGGGGTAAAGGCGGGACCAGAACATGCCCGCCTGCCACGGAAGGAGGCTCCGGGTCATGGGACTGGGAGTCAGCATCGCCTTCATCACGCTCGGTGCGATCCTCACCTTCGCCGTCCGCGTCAATCTCAGCGGTGTGGACATTCACGTCGTCGGCCTGATCCTCATTCTGGCCGGCGCCCTCAGCATGGCCTTCACCCTCATGTACACGCGGCCGCGGCAACGCCGGAACCTCATGACCGGTGCGGACCCCGGGTACTTCGAGCCCGAGCAGCCGGACACCGTCGTTCAGGAGTCATCACCCGAGACGGTCGTACACGAAGAGCGCACGATCGAGCAGACCCCGCACGGCCCGGTCGAGCACATCGAACGCACGGTCGAGCGCCCCGGCGAGACGATCGAGCGCGGCCACACGAGCCAGGATCCGGCGATCGGTCAGGACCCGGCCATCCAGAATGATCCGGCAAAAGCGAACATCCCCAGCCCGACCATCGCAACTTCCCGCCGCGCACCGCACGAACGGCGCCCTTAACCCTCCAGGGCGCCTCTCTAGGCCCCCTCTGACCTGCGGAAATACCACAGTCTTCGCTGAGCGCCGTTCTCTCGGCCGTTCTCGCCGAATTTTCGGCGTCAGCGGTAGGGAACGGCGCTCTGAAGGCTTCCTGGAGAAGCCATCTGGGTCAACTTTTGTCGCTCTCGATCACCGCGGCCGATCCGCTGGCAAGTTGAACGCCACCACCCCCTCCGACCGACCACTCGCTCACTCGCTCACTCGCTCGCCAATTCGTACAACCGCAGTTGCCCGATTGAACGCCCCCGTTCGACGAGCGGGTGATCCAGGCGCGGCGGAGTGAGCCAACGCCGAGGCGCGACCACGAGGCACCACTCACACGATCGGGTCTTGGTGCGGCCGAACCAAACGTGCTGCCTGCTGTCGAGTGATGAGCGGATGCTCGGGACTCACTCAGGCCGGAGTCGGCAATGCATACAGGACCTCACCCAAGCGAGCCGGCCGCGCGGGCGAGGCCGCGCGGGCGAGGCCGCGGTCGCGCCGAGAGCGGACGCACGGTGCGCTTGGATAGCAGCAGGCTGTATGCGAGTCGCCGGATGCGCGCGGCGACGCGCTTCCCCGAGCATGAGGTCCGCGTTCCGCGTCTGCAGCAGAAAGGTCTTCGCGGCAGCAGATCACAGCTCCGCCAACGATGTGGGGGTTCTCCAGGGGGCTGGATCACACCGAGCTGTTGGCCAGAGACCGTTCAGTGGCCTCGGCGATCAGAGCCGAATCACACCGCTAGGCAAGCCGCGGCGTCCAGCCTTTGCCGGCTGCATGGAATCAACGGGGGTGGGAGGGCAAAGCAAAGGCCCCCGGATCCAGGTGGATCGGGGGGCCTTTGGGGCGCTTGATCAGGCGGGGAGGACCACCACGAAGCGCTCGGGCTCTTCGCCCTCGGACTCGCTGCGGAGACCGGCAGCGGCCACGGCGTCGTGCACGATCTTGCGCTCGAACGGGGTCATGGGCGCGAGCGGCTTGGGCTGGCTGCTCTGCTTGACCTCGGCGGCGACGTCCTGGCCCAGCTTGGTGAGCTCGGCGCGCCGGCGCTCGCGGTAGCCGCCGATGTCGAGCATCAGGCGGGTGCGGTTGCCGGTCTGACGGTGCACGGCCAGGCGGGTGAGCTCTTGGAGGGCTTCGAGGACCTCGCCGCGCTTGCCGACCAGCTCGTCCAGGGCACCGCCCACGACGGCCACCATGGCGCGCTCGCCCTCGACGTCCATGTCGATGTCGCCGTCGTAGTCACCGATGTCCAGCAGACCCTCGATGTAGTCGGCGGCGATCTCGCCTTCTTGCTCGAGCGCCTGGACGTCGACCTCGGTGGTGTCGGTCTGGCTCAACGGGATCTCCTTCTTCGACAAGGACCGGGGTTCAAACTAGCGCTTTTGACTGCCGCTGCGCTTGCTGCGCGGCTTACGGGTCGGCTGGTTCCGCACGACCTTGGGCTTATCGTCCTCGGCGGCCGGCTGCGGGGTGTCGACTTCCTTCTTCAGCTTGGCCTTGAGGCCGGTGGAGGAAGCCTTGGCGGTGCCGGTGGAGGTGGCCTTGCCGTTGGCGGCGGCCTTCGCCTCGACGTCGGACTTCTGGTAGCGCGAGTAGATGTAGTGCTGCTGCGCCAGGGTCCAGCTGTTGGAGGTGACCCAGTACAGAAGGACGCCGAGGGGGAAGCCCAGACCGAAGAGGCCGAAGAGCGGCGCGAGGAAGACCATCATCTTCTGCGCCTGCATCATCGGGTTGCCGTCGTCCATGGCGCCCTGCTGCATCTTCTGACGCTGCATGCTCGACCGGACGGTGAAGAACGTGGTGCAGGAGCTGATCACGACCGCGATGCCGGTGACGACGATGGCGCTCCAGCTCTTGTTGCTGGCGTTCCAGGCGTTGAGGAACGTGTCGGGGATGTGGGCCCCGAAGATGTTGGCGTTCTGGGCGCTCTGAACCAGCTCCGGGGTCATGGCGAAGACGCCCTGGCCCGGCTTGGCGTCCGAGATCCGCTTCAGGACCTGGAAGAGGCCGATGAAGACCGGCATCTGGACCAGGAGCGGCAGGCAGCCCGACAGTGGGTTGGCGCCGTTCTCCTGGTAGAGCTTCATGACCTCCTGGTTGAGGCGCTGCTTGTCGTTCTTGTACTTCTTGCGCAGCGCTTGGACCTTGGGGTTCAGCTCCTGCATCTTCTTCGAAGCATGGATCTGCTTCACGAAGAGCGGCACCAGGAGCAGCCGCAAGATCACGGTCAGGAGGATGATCGCGCCGCCCCAGGCCCAGCCGCTGTCCTCGGGGACGACAAGGCTCAGCGCACTGTGGATCCACACGATGAGCTGGGCAACGACTTCGAATAGTGGATTAAGCCAACTCACTCGGCAGCTCCTTGGGCTCTGCTAGGGCGGGGCCGCTCACCTAGCGGCCGGAGATCATCGGGGGTGCTTCCCTTGCGAGGCGGCACCGGGTCGTATCCGCCTCGGTTGAAGGGGTGGCACCGGCCGATCCGGCGGACCGTCAGCCAGGTGCCGCGCAACGCGCCGTGCACCTGGAGGGCCTCCAGACCGTACGCGCTGCAGCTGGGCTGGAAGCGGCACTGCTGCCCGAGCAGAGGGCTCAAGAAGCGGCGGTACGCGAGAACGAGGAGGATCAGCGGGCGTGCCGCGAGACTCGGTCTCGTGCCGGTGCCCGTGACCGCATGCGAATCGGGGGCCTCGGCCCCGGACTGGCTCCTCATTTCCGCCCCTTGGACACTGGCCGCAGCAGCCGGTCGAGCGCCGACTCGAGATCCGCGGCCAGTTCGTCGTGGCGCGCCGTCCCCGCGGGGGGATTGGCACGTACTACGAGCAGGCTACCCCGCGGAAGTCGATCGAGGTGCGCACGCACGAGGTGCCGCAGGCGGCGTCGTACGGAATTACGCGTCACCGCGTTCCCGACGTTGCGGGCCACGATGAACCCGACCAACGGGTCAGGTTCGGCGTCCTGTTCACGACGAAGCAGGTGAACGACGACAGTTGGCCGTCCGGCGCGTCGACCACGCCGGACGGCCAAGGTGAAGTCGTCCCGCCGCCGCATCCGGTGTCCGGACGGCAGCATCGAAATGGGTGCGTCAGACCGCGATGCGCGCGCGGCCCTTGCCACGCCGCGCGGAGAGAACGGCGCGCCCGGCGCGGGTGCGCATGCGCAGCCGGAAGCCGTGCTTCTTGTGGCGACGACGGTTGTTCGGCTGGAAAGTACGCTTGCTCACTCGAGGCTCCAGTGCTGCGGTCGAAATGGTTCTTCAGGCTCGAAAGCTCGCATCGCGGGCCGCGTCCGGTCCCCCGCAGCGGGGGCCCATCCGTGCTTCGGCGGGCACGCGTCATCTCCGTCGATGCGACTCGACCTCAGAACGTTACGGGCTACCTGCCCCCCAGGTCAAACGGAAGCCATCTCGCCAAACCCCTTCGTTTGCGCATCGTGCAGGGGATTCGGCGTTTGGGCGCCAAGTCGCGTTCGCTCCTGGCTGACGACGGACACGGCGAACGCGCCGGACGCGCCGGACGCGCCGGACGCGCCGAGTCATCCACAACACGCCTACGGACCTGCGTCACTCGAAATTTCAAATTCAGGCGCCGGGCAGCAGGCCTTGAGCGGGGAGTTGGGTGGGTTCAGGTGTGACTTGCTGAGGGGGCTTCGGGGGTGACCCGGGGCTCGGGTTTGGCGAGGTGTGGACGGGTATGGAGGGGCGGCCGAGACGGGCGTTCGCGGGTGGCTTCGAGTGGGTTCGGAGCGGTTGCGGGTACCCGCGAACGGGCGCTAAGGTCTCCCGGCGAGCCGGCGGATCCAGGGGTCTCCCCCAGGGTCGTACGGACCCGGCTTCCTTCCCTCCCGGGACTCGCGGTGACCTGCCCTGAGTCCTTTGAAATCTCCAAACGGCCCGTTCCGGTGTGGGCTTTTGCACAGGCATCCCATGCTCATACACAGCGTGTGGACAACTCTGTGGACAACTCGTGAGAGAGTAAGTCTCCCGCGGCGGCGAAGTGCTTGGTGAGGCCTGATCGCGCCCGTGGGGATGCTGGGCAGCCGGGTACTCCCGGTGGACGGGGAATTTGGGAGGGGTCCGTACATGGATGGTCAAGATCTCGCGTCGGTCTGGGCCCGCACCCTCGCAGCACTCTCCGAAGGCGATCTCGCTCCGAACTTCCGGGCGTGGCTGCCCATGGTCCGTCCTCTTGCTCTTGTGGAGGGGACCGCGCTGCTGGCGGCGCCCAACGAGTTCGCCAAGAACACCCTTGAGACCCGGCTCCGCACATTGATCACCCAGGCGCTCTCGCACGAGCTCGGCCGGGAGATCAGGGTCGCGGTGACCGTTCATCCCGAGCCTTCGCCCACCGGCGCCCCTGAGGCAGGGCCTCCGGCCGGAGCCGGAGCAGCTGGACAAGGCCTTCAGGACCGTGGTCCGGAGACAGGCTCTCCTTCTTCTTATGGCGAACGTCCCTATGCCGAGCAGCAGCAGCCCTACGGCGAGCAGTCCTCCTATGGCGAGCAGCAGGGTTACTCGAATGAGCAGGGCGGTTACCCGGGCGAGCAGAGCTACTCGGGCGAGCAGAGCTACTCCGAGCCGGGTTATGCGGAGCAGCCGTTCCGCGACCAGGGCTATCAGGAGCAGTCGTACGACCGTCCCTATGGCGAGCAGCAGCAGCCGTACGGCGACCAGGGTTATGGCGGTGGAGGCGGCGGTCTTCCCCAGCCGGGCCGGGGACACGGCGCTCCAGGCGGGTCCGGTCCTGGCGGTTATCCACCGGCGGAGGAAGAACGTGGATGGCCGCAGCGTGATAACGAACACGGTGGCGGATATCCCGCAGCCCCTCGTCCCCCCGCATATGGCCTAGGCCCCGGAGGACCTGCCGGAGGCGGACGCGGGGGGCAGCCCCCGTACGAAGGACGCGGACAGCAGCAGCCCGGCGGGCCCGGCGGATATCCCGGGCGCGGACGTCCCGGACCCGGACCCGGTCCTGGACCGGGTGCCGGTCCGGGTCCCGGTTCTGGGGGTAGCGGGTTCAACGGTCCGGGCTCGTCCGGCATGGGCGGGAACGGTTCTGAGGGATACGGCCCCGAGTCGTACGGCTCCGAGGGCTACGGCCGCACCGGCGGCGAAGAGACCTATGGGCGCGGTGCCGGCGGTAGCGAGGAGAGCTACGGCCGCGGAAGCGCCAACGGTAATGAGGAAGCGTACGGGCGGGGCGGTGAGCTCCCCGGACGCCAGCAGGGTCACTCCGGGCAGCAGGGCCAGCCAGGACAGCAGGGCGGCAGCCCCTCCCACTCCGGCGGTCATGCCCCCTCACACCTGAACGACCGCACGCTTGGCGCCCTGCGTCCCGGCCGCGGCGAGCCCCAGCACGGCGAAGTGCCGTTCGGCCCGCGTGGACGCAATCCCGAGGACGTCTACCCTTCCCAGCCGGACGAGCCGTACCGCAGTGAAGACTCCCTGCGCGACGAGGAGGCTCCCGGCGGGCATCAGCCGGGCGTCGGCCCGAGCAGTGGTGGTGGCCCGGGCCCCGGCGGGCCGGGTGGAGGACTTGGCGGTGGGCCGGGCGGTGGTGCGGGCAACGCGTCTCAGAGCGGTGGCCCCCCGTCCGCCGGATCGGGTGGCGGTGCTGGAAGTGGAAGCGGAAGTGGCGGCGGAACGGCCGGCGCCGAGCACGCACGCCTGAACCCGAAGTACACGTTCGAGACGTTCGTCATCGGTTCCTCGAACCGCTTCGCGCACGCGGCGGCCGTCGCCGTCGCCGAGCAGCCGGCCAAGGCCTACAACCCGCTCTTCATCTATGGCGACTCGGGCCTCGGCAAGACCCACCTGCTGCACGCGATCGGCCACTACGCGCAGAGCCTCTTCAACGGCGCGCGGGTGAGGTATGTGAGCTCCGAGGAGTTCACCAACGACTTCATCAACTCGATCCGCGACGGCAAGGCGGACGGGTTCCGGCGTCGGTACCGGGACGTCGACATCCTGCTCGTCGACGACATCCAGTTCCTGGAGGGCAAGGAACAGACGCAGGAGGAGTTCTTCCACACGTTCAACACCCTCCACAACGCCAGCAAGCAGATCGTCATCTCCAGCGACCGGCCGCCCAAGGAACTGGTGACGCTGGAGGACCGGCTGCGCAACCGGTTTGAGTGGGGTCTGACGACCGACGTTCAGCCGCCCGAGCTGGAGACTCGGATCGCGATCCTTCAGAAGAAGGCGCGGCAGGAGGGCCTGGCCGCTCCCCCGGACGTGCTGGAGTTCATCGCCTCGCAGATCGCGACCAACATCCGCGAGCTCGAGGGCGCGCTGATCCGGGTGACCGCGTTCGCCAGCCTCAACCGCCAGTCGGTGGACATGAAGCTGGCGGAGATCGTCCTCAAGGACCTCATCCCCAACGACAGCGGGCCCGAGATCACCGCAGCGATGATCATGGCGCAGACGGTCGAGTACTTCGGGACGACGATCGAGGACCTCTGCGGGCCCTCGCGGTCGCGGATGCTGGTGACGGCCCGCCAGATCGCGATGTACCTGTGCCGGGAGCTCACCGAGCTGTCGCTGCCCAAGATCGGGCAGCAGTTCGGCGGCCGCGACCACACCACGGTGATGCACGCCGAACGCAAGATCCGCTCACTGATGGCCGAACGTCGCGCGATCTACAACCAGGTCACCGAGCTGACGGGGCGGATCAAGCATCAGGCGCGCAAACGCTGAGTGATCGCGACCCGAGCCAGGACGTTCGGCTCCGCTCGGCGGGCGGGGCGGACTCGACGGACGCGGGTCGCGGCGATAAAGGGCTGTGAAGGCGCAGGGGCTGTGAAGGCGCAGGGGCTCTGATGGCGCGAAGGCGGCGATGGCCTGGGAGCGCGATGGCGTGCGATGGCGTTCGATGGAACGGGGGGCCGGCGGTGGTGAACTCGGCAGACGGCAGGCACCGCCGTGCACCGCTGCGTCGCCGTCCACGCCCACTCGCGGCGCTGCACCGCGGCGCCGCCCTCGCGCCGCTGGACCGCCGTACCGCCTCGCTTGCGCAGGTGCGGGGCGGTGCTTCGGTTTCCACTGCTGCCACGGCGGTTTCCACCGGTCTCACGGCGCTTTCCACCGGTCTCAGGCCGGTGGAAAGCGGGCGTGATCCGGTGGACGGAGGTTCCACATCGGTGGACAACGCCGGCGGCCGGTCGCGGACACCCTCAGAGGGGCTCCGGAAGGCCGTTCACCAGCGGTCGGACCAGCACAGACCCACACAGAGCACCCCACCTCAACTCCCACAGGCTGGGGAAAACTCTGGGGATCCCGGTGGAAAAGCAGGGGGACAACCTGCGGAGAACCTGAGGACAATTCGTGGACGGTCTGGGGACCGGTTGGGGACTCCGGCCGGCCGCCATGGGGACGAATTCGTGGACGGCTTGGGGAATGCCTGGGGACGTCATGTTGACGAATTCGGATCACGCTCGACGCGATGTGAACAGGCCTCGATCCGGCCCGCGAACCTGCGGAGAACTCGTGGACAACCAGGGGAATACATGAGGACGGCGTGTGAGGACGATGTCGTCGTCCTCAGGCGGCGTTCGCCGATCCACGCTCACTGCACAGCCGCCGTGGACGGGGATTCGCGCTCTCACCTGGGAAAACGCGGGATGTCCACACTATCCACGGCCCCTATGACTAGTACTACCTCTGTTATCTACTCAAGAAAGAACTCAACTCAAACTAGGGCCTGGGGATCAACCGACCCGAGCCCGCCAACTGAGCTCTTCCACCTCACCCCTAGTCCGAAACCTGCAGGAGGCGGGTCCACTTGAAGTTCCGCATCGACAGAGACGCCCTCGCCGAGGCCGTGGCCTGGACGGCACGGACCCTCCCGGTCCGCCCGCCCGTACCGGTCCTCGCGGGCATGCATCTCGACGCCAGTGACCGCCTGAAGCTGTCGGCGTTCGACTACGAGGTCTCCGCGCAGGTCTCCACCGACATCGACGTCGAGGACCCGGGCACCGCGCTGGTGTCCGGCCGTCTCCTCGCCGAGATCTCCCGCAGCCTGCCTCCCCACCCTGTGGAGGTGACGACGGACGGGGCGAAGGTGATGCTGCGCTGCGGCAGCGCCAAGTTCACACTGCTCACCATGCCTGTGGAGGATTACCCGACGCTGCCGGAGATGCCTCCGGCCGCCGGGTCGGTGGGCAGTGACGAGTTCGCGGCCGCCGTCAACCAGGTCGCCGTCGCCGCGGGCCGCGACGACACGATCCCGATGCTGACCGGCGTACGGGTCGAGATCGAGGGCGAGACCGTCACGCTCGCCGCGACCGACCGCTACCGGCTGGCCGTACGGGAGCTGCACTGGAAGCCGGAGCGCCCGGACTTCTCCGCGGTCGCCCTCGTTCCCGCCAAGACCCTCGCCGACACCGCCAAGTCGCTGACCTCGGGCGCCGAGGTCTCGATCGCCCTCGGCGGCGCGGGCGGCACCGGCGAAGGCATGATCGGCTTCGAGGGCGGCGGCCGCCGCACCACCTCGCGGCTGCTGGACGGCGACTTCGTGAAGTACCGCTCGCTGCTGCCGAGCGAGTACGCGGGTCTCGCCGAGATCCAGACCGCGCCGTTCATCGAGGCGGTCAAGCGCGTCTCCCTGGTCGCCGAGCGCAACACGCCTGTACGGCTCTCGTTCAGCCAGGGAGAGGTCGTCCTGGAGGCCGGGACCGGCGATGAGGCTCAGGCCGTCGAGGCCATTGAGGCGACGCTGGAGGGCGAGGACATCGACATCGCCTTCAACCCCGGCTTCCTGCTGGACGGCCTGTCGCACATCGGCTCGGACATCGCCCGGCTCTCGTTCACCACGCCCACCAAGCCGGCGGTCCTCACCGGCAAGCCGCCGCAGGACGGCGAGAACCCCAATTACCGCTACCTGATCATGCCGGTGCGCCTGTCTGGGTAAGGATCTGTTCTGGGGCATGTGAGGGATGCCTGCGGGGGTTCGTAAACCGCTCCCGCAGGACCATCCGGCACAGGCCGTCCAGGAATCCGGCGCCCTGGGCGCCCGGTCTTTCGGGGCGTCCAAGCATCCAGGAGTCCGGCGAGCCGTTCACCCATCACCCGCAGGGGAACGGCGCCCAGGCATGGGGCATGCTCGGAAAAGCCGGGGGCATGGCTTACCGGGGGCATGGCTCAGCTGTGGGGCCGGGCTGTCCACATACGCACAGGGAGTTGAACATGGAGCTGGGGATCATCGGGCTCGGCAAGATGGGCGGCAACATGGCCGAACGTCTGCGCCGGGGCGGCCACACGGTCGTGGGTTACGACCACAGCAAGGACATCAGCGACGTCGCTTCGCTGGAGGACCTGGTCAAGGCACTGTCCGCGCCGCGCGCCGTCTGGGTGATGGTGCCCGCGGGCAAGCCCACCCAGGAGACCATCGACAAGCTGGGGGAACTCCTCGAGCCCGGGGACATCGTCATCGACGGCGGTAATTCACACTATGTGGACGACCTGAAGCACGGCGAAGAGCTGGCAGCCAAGAACATCGGCTTCGTCGACTGCGGCGTGAGCGGCGGTGTCTGGGGCCTGCAGAACGGCTATGCGCTGATGGTCGGCGGCGACGAGGCGAACGTTCAGCACGTCATGCCGATCTTCGAGACGCTGAAGCCCGAGGGCGACTTCGGCTTCGTCCACAGCGGCAAGATCGGTGCCGGCCACTTCGTCAAGATGGTCCACAACGGCATCGAGTACGCGATGATGCAGGCCTTCGGCGAGGGCTACGAGCTCATCGAGGCCAGCGATGTCGTGACCAACGTGCCGGAGACGTTCCGCAGCTGGCAGGAGGGCACGGTCATCCGCTCCTGGCTGCTGGACCTGATGAACCGCGCGCTGGCGAACGATCCCGAACTCGACGAGATCCGCGGGTACGCCAACGATTCCGGTGAGGGTCGCTGGACCGTACAGGCGGCCGTGGACCACGCGGTGCCGCTGCCCGCCATCACCGCGTCGCTGTACGCCCGCTTCTCCTCACGCCAGGACGACTCGCCCGCCATGAAGGTCGTCGCCGCGCTCCGCAACCAGTTCGGCGGCCACGCCGTCGAGTCCGCGAGCAAGGGCGCGGGCGCTCCCAGCACGGACGTGGCCCCGCCCCAGACCTGACGAGCGCTGCCTCGGGCGTCCGTCGCGTCGTTCCGCACCGCCCGAGGCACTACGCACCCTCCTGCGCCCTTCCTGCGTGCTCCTGCGCCCTCTTGTGCGCTGCAGGGACCGCCAGGCGCTCGTACACCAGGCGAGGCGGCGTCATGCGCCCCGGGCGGGTGTTGCGTGGCGCGGGCGGGTGTTGCGTGGCGCGGGCGGGTGTTGCGTGGCGCGGCGAAGGCAAACGCCATGGTCAGCAAGCTGTGCCCTTAGCCGTCGGGCCGCCGAGGACGCTGTCGGGGGCGGAAGGCTCTACGCTCGTGTCCCGTGCACGTGGCCCACCTTTCGCTCCAGGACTTCCGCTCATACGCGACCGCCGAGGTCGCGCTCGAGCCAGGGGTCACGTCGTTCGTGGGCCCGAACGGGCAGGGGAAGACCAACCTCGTCGAGGCCATCGGCTATGTGGCTTCGCATGGTAGTCATCGCGCGTCCACAGACGCTCCCCTGGTCCGCCAGGGCGCACCGCGTGCGATCGTGCGCGCCGGGGTGGTCAAGGATGACCGCAAGGCCCTCATCGAACTCGAAATCAACCCGGGCAAGGCCAACCGTGCGCGCCTGAACCGATCCCCTATCCCCAAGCCACGCGAGATCCTGGGGATGTTGCGGACGGTGCTGTTCGCCCCGGAGGACCTTTCGCTGGTCAAGGGCGACCCTGGCGAGCGCCGTCGTTTCCTGGACGAGCTGCTCACGGCCCGCGCCCCGCGCTTCGCGGCCGTACGGTCTGACTACGACAGGGTCCTCAAGCAGCGCAACGCCCTGCTGAAGTCCGCAGCGGCTCACAGGCGCTCCCCTGGCCCTGAGGTCCTGTCCACACTGGACGTCTGGGACTCACACCTCGCCCGTACGGGATCCGAACTGCTCGCCGCCCGGCTTGAGCTGGTGGCCGCGCTGCGCCCTCTGGTGTCCAAGGCGTACGCCGCCCTCGCGCCCAGCAGCGGGCTGGCCGATCTCAGCTACAAGAGCTCCCTCGGCGACGCAGAGTTGTCCACAGACCGTGCACAGCTCGCCGATGCGCTGTTGGCGGGCGTGGCCGAGTCGCGCAAGCAGGAGCTGGAACGCGGGGTGAGCCTTGTCGGCCCTCATCGCGACGAGCTCGTTCTGCGTCTCGGCGACCTGCCCGCGCGCGGTTACGCCAGCCATGGCGAGTCCTGGTCGTTCGCCCTCGGACTCCGATTGGCCGCGTTCGACCTGCTCCGGGCGGATGGGGATGACCCGGTGCTGATCTTGGACGACGTCTTCGCAGAGCTCGACGCGGGCCGCCGGAGCCGGCTGGCCGAGATGGTCTCCCCGGCGGAACAAGTCCTCATCACCGCGGCCGTTCCGGCCGACGTCCCCGCCGAACTCAGCGGCGGCTCCTACTCCGTCTCCGACGGCCAGGTGACACGTGACTGATCCACAGGATGTGCACAACTCCCCCGATCCGGATTCCTCTGCCACGTCTCCTCCCGCAAAATCCGGGATTGAGCTGGCCCGCGAAGCCCTCGCCCAGGCAAGGGCGGACGCGGCCAAGCGCGGCTCGGTGCCCGGCCAGGGCAAGCGAAAAGGCCCGCGCCAGCCGCGCGTTCCGCAAGCCGGACGTGGCGGGGATCCCAAGGCGTTCGGCCTGGCCATCCGCGAGCTCATGGCCAACAGGGGCTGGGAGCAGCGCGCCGCAGTGGGAGGCGTGTTCGGCAACTGGCCCGGCATCGTCGGCCCAGAGCTGGCCGAGCACACCAAGCCTGAACGCTTCGAGAACGGCGAGCTCACGGTGATGGCCGACTCCACCACCTGGGCCACCCAGCTCCGCCTTCTGTCATCGACCCTGGTCAAGCGCCTGAACGAGGAACTGGGCCACAACACCGTTCGCCGCGTAAAAGTGGTCGGCCCCACCTCAGGCCCGCGCCGCCAAGGCGGCTGGCGAGTCCGCTAACCCCACCTCCGCACCGCTTGTGCGCCCGCCGAAATCCAGCGGCGCCACGTGGCCACGCAGGCTGAGGCGCAGGTCCGACGCGGCTCCAAGACACCTCGCTGGACAGCCGACATCGGCGTCCCCAGGGTCGAGTACACCCGCGGCCAGCAGGGAGCTGCGTTCGTCGGAGCCGCTGCTGAGGACGAGCCGAGTCGAGCCGAGCCCCTGCCGCTTTGGGTGCGCGTTTTGCGGGCTCGGTGGGCGTTCGGGCGGATCTTCAGAGCGGGCTGGAACGTTCTTCCAAAGAGTTATCCACAGAATGTGGTTCGGCTTACATCGGGGTCGCGGGGCGCCGACAATGGGATCTAGACGCGAAGACCTGCTGGTATGTGGATGTGCTCGAACGGGCCGGAGACGCTTGATTCGTAGGGTTGGGCACAGGTCGGGGCTGCTGATCGGCGTGGGCGAGGGCCGTGTGACGGATGCGAACGTGTGTTCGGCGTGGCTGAGGGTGAGTTTCGCGTCGAGGGCCCCGTAGGGCTGAGAAGGCCCCTGGGCGCATGGGGGGATGTATCTCCGTGCCCGCTCGGCCGCCACACGCGCATACAGCGCCCGTCAGTGCCACTTTTCGTCGCATGACCCGGTAGAATGAATGTGGGTTCAGGATGCTGCGCCGCCTTGGGTCGCCCCGGAGCTTTGGTTGCTACGACTGGAGCGTGCGGGCGCCCTTACGTGTGTTACGGGGCACACCGTGTTCTGGTGTTGGGACGCGGGTGGTGGCGAGCTTCCCCGGCAGGAGGATCTCCTTTGGCGTACGACGCTAGCTCGATCACTGTCCTTGAAGGCCTCGAGGCGGTTCGCAAGCGCCCGGGCATGTACATCGGGTCGACCGGAGAGCGAGGCCTCCATCACCTTGTCTACGAGATCGTGGACAACTCGGTGGACGAGGCGCTCGCCGGCTTCGCCGATGACATCCACGTGGCGCTGCTGGCCGACGGTGGTGTCCGGGTGCGCGACAACGGCCGTGGCATCCCGGTGGGTCTCCACCCTGTGGAGAAGCGTCCCGCCGTGGAGCTGGTACTGACGACGTTGCACGCGGGCGGCAAGTTCGACGGCAAGTCGTACGCGGTCTCCGGCGGTCTGCACGGTGTCGGCTCGGCGGTGGTGAACGCGCTGTCCACCAGGCTCGAGGCCGAGATCAAGACCGACGGCCACGTGTGGCGCCAGGCCTACAACTGGACCGGCCCGGTGGAGCCGCTCGCGAAGGGTGAGGCCACCGAGGAGACCGGGACGACGATCACGTTCTGGCCGGACGGCGACATCTTCGAGACGCTCGAGTTCAGCTTCGAGACGCTGTCGCGCCGCATGCAGGAGATGGCGTTCCTCAACCGCGGCCTGTCGATCGCCCTGAAGGACGAGCGCCCGGACCACATCAACGGTGAGCCGCGCGAGGTCGTCTACCACTACGAGGGCGGCATCGAGGACTTCGTCGTCTACATCAACAGCAAGAAGGACGCCGTCCACGAGTCGGTGATCTACTTCAACGACGACACCGAGGGCATGTCGGTGGAGATCGCCATGCAGTGGAACTCCTCCTACGCCGAGTCCGTCCACACGTTCGCCAACACCATCAACACGGCGGAGGGCGGCACGCATGAGGAGGGCTTCCGGGCGGCGCTCACCACGATCGTCAACCGGTACGCCCGCGAGAAGGGCCTGCTGCGCGACAAGGACGACAACCTCGCCGGTGAGGACGTCCGCGAAGGCCTGACCTCGATCATCTCGATCAAGCTGGCCGATCCGCAGTTCGAGGGCCAGACCAAGACCAAGCTGGGCAACACCGAGGCCAAGTCGTTCGTGCAGAAGGCGGTCAACGAGCACCTGCGCGACTGGTTCGAGGAGAACCCGGGCGAGGCCAAGGAGATCATCAACAAGGCCTCGCAGGCCGCGCGGGCGCGCATCGCGGCCCGCCAGGCGCGCGACCTGACCCGGCGCAAGAGCCTGCTGGAGTCGACCTCACTGCCCGGCAAGCTGTCGGACTGCCAGTCGACCGACCCGGCCAAGTCCGAGCTCTACATCGTCGAGGGCGACTCGGCGGGCGGCTCGGCCAAGGGCGGCCGCGACCCGCACTTCCAGGCCATCCTGCCGATCCGCGGCAAGATCCTGAACGTCGAGAAGGCGCGCATCGACAAGATCCTCAAGAACAACGAGGTTCAGGCGATCATCACCGCGCTCGGCACCGGCGTGCACGACGAGTTCGACATCACCAAGCTGCGGTATCACAAGATCATCCTGATGTCCGACGCCGACATCGACGGTCACCACATCAACACGCTCCTGCTGACGCTGCTGTTCCGGTTCATGAAGCCGCTGATCGAGGCCGGCCACGTGTACCTGTCCCAGCCGCCGCTCTACAAGATCAAGTGGGACGCGCGGGGCGGCGACGCCGACTACGCCTACTCCGACCGGGAACGCGACGCGATCGTCGAGGCCGGGATCGCGGCCGGCAAGCGCGACCCGCGTCCCCGCGACCTGATCCAGCGCTTCAAGGGTCTCGGTGAGATGAACGCCCAGGAGCTGTGGGACACCACGATGGACCCCGACAACCGGGTCCTGCTCCAGGTACAGCTCGACGACGCCGCCCAGGCGGACGAGCTGTTCAGCGTTCTGATGGGCGAGGAGGTCGAGCCCCGCCGGGAGTTCATCCAGCGCAACGCCAAGGACGTCCGCTTCCTCGACATCTGAGGCGGCCATGGCCCACCAGCCACGGCGCGCGCCCCGGCCAAGGACCAGCGGGCCAGCGCCCACCACTGGCCAGACGGGCCCAGGGCCTCAATCCAGGTCCACCAGCAGGGGCCTGCGGTCCAGGGCCCACCAGGGCTCAGACGGGCCAGGGCTCACAGCCCAAGGCCAGGGTTCAGGGCCAGGGGCTACTGGCCAAGTCCAGCAGGGCAGGGCCAAGGCAGCAGGGCAGGGCCAAGGCAGCAGGCCAGAGCCACTGGCCAGGCCAGGTCAGGGCCACGGGTCCACAGCATCAGGCAGGGGCCATCGACCAGAGGCGCGGGTCGTGAGGCAGGGGCCCGAACCGAACGTGAGGGGCGCCGACCAGGAACGAGCGACGGGAGGGGATCGGCACAGGTGCAGACGCTAGATCCCGGCCAGAGGTCGCGGCCGAGTCCAGGTCAGGCAGTCCCAGTTCCACTTATTGAGCAGAAGAGGTCTTTCAGGTGACGGAAGTGACCACCGAGGGTGAGGGCGGCGGGGGCCGCATCGAGCCGGTCGACATCCAGAGCTCGATGCAGCAGAGCTACCTCGACTACGCGATGTCGGTCATCGTGTCGCGAGCGCTCCCCGAGGTGCGCGACGGGCTGAAGCCGGTGCACCGGCGGGTGCTGTACGCGATGTACGACGGCGGCTATCGCCCCGACCGCGGCTACTTCAAGTGCGCCCGCGTGGTCGGCGACGTCATGGGTAACTACCACCCGCACGGCGACTCGGCGATCTACGACGCGCTCGTGCGGCTGGCCCAGCCCTGGTCGATGCGCTACCCGCTGGTCGACGGCAACGGCAACTTCGGTTCCCGCGGCAACGACCCGGCGGCCGCCATGCGGTACACCGAGTGCCGCATGGCCCCCCTGGCGATGGAGCTCCTGCGCGACATCGACAAGGAGACCGTCGATTTCTCGCCGAACTATGACGGCCGCTCCCAGGAGCCGGACGTCATGCCGTCCCGCTACCCGAACCTCCTGGTCAACGGCTCGGCCGGCATCGCGGTCGGCATGGCGACCAACATCCCGCCGCACAACCTGCGCGAGGTCGCCGAGGGCGTCAACTGGTACCTGGACAACTACGGCGCCTCCGACGAGGACCTGCTCGAGGCCATGATCGAGCGGGTCAAGGGCCCCGACTTCCCGACCGCCGGCCTGATCGTCGGCCGCAAGGGCATCGAGGAGGCCTACCGTACGGGCCGCGGCTCGATCACCATGCGCGCGGTCGTCGAGGTCGAGGAGATCCAGAACCGCACCTGCCTGGTCGTCACCGAGCTGCCCTACCAGGTCAACCCGGACAACCTGGCCCTCAAGATCGCCGACCTGGTCAAGGACGGCAAGCTCGACGGCATCGCCGACGTCCGCGACGAGACCTCCGGCCGTACGGGCCAGCGCCTGGTGATCGTCCTCAAGCGGGACGCGGTCGCCAAGGTCGTTCTCAACAACCTGTACAAGCACACCCAGCTCCAGGAGACGTTCGGCGCGAACATGCTCGCGCTGGTCGACGGCGTGCCGCGCACGCTCCGCCTGGACCAGTTCGTCCGCTACTGGGTCGCACACCAGATCGACGTCATCGTCCGGCGCACCCGCTACCTGCTGCGCAAGGCCGAGGAGCGCGCCCACATCCTGCGCGCGCTGCTGAAGGCGCTGGACCGGATCGACGAGGTCATCGCCCTCATCCGCCGTTCCCCCTCGGCCTCCGAGGCCCAGAGCGGCCTGATGCAGCTCCTGGAGATCGACGAGATCCAGGCGCAGGCCATCCTCGACATGCAGCTGCGCAAGCTCGCCGCCCTCGAGCGCCAGCAGATCATGGACGAGTACGACAAGCTCATGGCCGAGATCGCCGACTACAACGACATCCTGGCCTCGCCCGAGCGGCAGCGCCGGATCGTCGGCGAGGAGCTGGCCCCGATCGTCGAGAAGTACGGCGACGAGCGGCGCACCGAGATCATCCCGTTCGACGGCGACGTGTCGTACGAGGACCTGATCGCCGAAGAGGACGTCGTCGTCACGATCACCCGCGGCGGCTACGCCAAGCGCACCAAGACCGAGCTCTACCGGGCCCAGCGGCGCGGCGGCAAGGGCGTGCGGGGCGCGCAGCTGAAGCAGGACGACATCGTCGACCAGTTCTTCGTCACCACGACGCACCACTGGATCCTGTTCTTCACCAACAAGGGCCGGGTCTACCGCGCCAAGGCGTACGAACTGCCCGATTCCGGCCGCGACTCGCGTGGCCAGCATGTCGCCAACCTCCTGGCGTTCCAGCCAGATGAGCACATCGCCCAGGTCATGGACCTGCGCGACTACGAGGTGGCGCCCTACCTCGTGCTCGGCACCAAGCAGGGCAAGGTCAAGAAGACCGCGCTGAGCGACTTCGACTCACCCCGCACGGGTGGGATCATCGCCATCAACCTGGCGGACGATGACGAGGTGATCGCCGCCCGGCTGGTGTGCCCCGAGGACGACCTGCTGATGGTCTCCACCGGCGCGCAGGCGATCCGGTTCCGCGCCGACGACGACTCGCTGCGCCCCATGGGCCGCGCTACCAGCGGTGTTATCGGCATGCGGTTCGAAGAGGATCAGGAGGTTCTGAACATGCTGGTCATCCAGGAGGAAACGCAGGACGTCCTGGTGGCCACGGAGGGCGGATACGCAAAGCGCACCCCAGTGGACCAATATCCACTCCAGGGTCGTGGGGGTAAGGGAGTCCTCACCGCTAAGATCGTGGAATCTCGGGGCAGGTTGGTAGGGGCGTTGATGGTCGGCCTGGAGGACGAGGTCTTCGCGATGACGTCGAACGGGGGCGTCATCCGTACCAGCGCGGCCGAGATCAAGCAGTCCAGCCGGCAGACCATGGGGGTTCGTCTCATGAACCTCGCGGAGGGCGACAGCATCGTCGCCATCGCAAGGAACGTAGAGTCCATGGATGACGCAGATGCCGAAGCGGGCGAGGAGAGCGAGAGTGAGTGATCTCGGACTCGTCCCCGATCCCGTTAGCCAGGAGGACACGTGAGCACCCAGCCCGGTAAAGGCAAGGGCCGGTCCACCGGCGCCGGCAAGGGAACGGGCTCCGCGTCCGACGGCGCGGACAAGGCCGAGGACACCAAGCCCAAGAAGACCTCGGCGGCGTCCAAGCCCGGCCGGGACGAGGCGACCGTGGACATCGGCCCGGTGAAGCCGTCCGCGGACGAGACCCGTACCGACCTCGGCAAGGTCACCGAGCCGGAGAAGGACGCCGAGCCGGGCGACGCCACGCGCATCGACGGCCCGGAGATCCCGCCGGTCAAGGACACCGCGCCCAAGGACGTCCCGGCCGCGGAATCGCCTGCCGTCGCCCCGCCGCCGGTCAGCGGCCCGCCGGACCCGCCCAAGGACTCTCCCAAGGAGAGCCCGAGCTGGGCCAAGCCGGCCGAGCCTGGCGGCTCGGTCTCCAGCGGCCGCAGCGACAAGCCGTTCGGCCGCCGCGAGGTCGCCGGCTCCGGCACCCCCGGCCCGCCCGCCGGCTCCGGTTTCGCCGGTACGGCCCTCAAGGACAGGCCCGCGCCCGCCTCATCGGCCAACCCGGGCCCCGCGAAGGCCGCTGCGAACGCCAAGTCCGCGCGCAAGGCCCAGCTCCAGCTGGCCCGCCTCGAGCCGTGGTCGGTCATGAAGTTCAGCTTCGTGATGTCGCTGGTCTGCTTCGTGGTCCTGCTGGTCGCGGTCGTCGTCCTGTACGTGATCCTGTCCGGCCTGGGTGTCTTCGACGCGATCAGCGGCACGGTCAACGACCTGACCCGAGAGCAGGGCCAGAACTCCGGCGGCCTGGACGCCGGCAGCTGGTTCTCCTTCGTCCGCGTCTTCGGCTACACGGTCCTCGTGGGCGCCCTGAACGTCCTCCTCATCACCGCCCTCTCCACGGTCGGGGCCGTGATCTACAACCTCGCCGCGGACCTCGTCGGCGGCGTGGAGGTCACCCTCAAGGAGGCCGAATAATCACTCTGCATGCCGTCCAGGCGCCCGCATCGAAATCGATTACCGGTCGCCCCGCCAGATGGGGTAATCTCTCGTTGCGCCGCAAGGACGGCAGCAGTGCGGGCCTATAGCTCAGCTCGGTTAGAGCGCTTCCCTGATAAGGAAGAGGTCCCTGGTTCAAGTCCAGGTAGGCCCACCGCACACACCAAAAGGGTCTCGGCACCAGCCGAGACCCTTTTTCGATCTCCACCCCCAACGGTCCGGACGCCGAGCGCCCGAGGCCGCGATGGCGCGGTCGCCACAGAGCATGGCGTGGTTACGCGGTCGGGACCTCACGGCCGCACAGCGCGGTCACCACGTTCTGGCAGCCAGCGCGCACGTGGCCAGGCGGCAAGAACCCATAGAGGGCCTCTGCGGCCAGCCACATGGGTGCGCCGTCCGAGGATGAGTAACCAGGGCAGGCCTGCGCGCCGTGGAGGCGGGCGCCCTGCGGTCTTCCAGCTAGGCGCAGCCACCACACGGCGAGCTCGCAGCGCGCCCTGCGGTTCGCCTGCACAGGGCCGCCGGACGCAGCCACCGTGACCCAACTGGCGACGAGCCCGTCCGGAGTCGGTTCACTGCAGCTAACGCGCGTACGCGATTGGAGGGCTAACGCGTCGCCGCGCGGCCCGGCCCGGCCCTGCCGCACCGTGGAGGCGGGCGCGGCTGGCTACCAGCTGAAGAGAACGTCACGCGCCATGAGCTCGCAGAGGCCCCGGTGTCCTGCGAACGCAGCAGCAGTCGATGTTGGTGCGTAGGCGCGTCAGCGGCGATCAGCGGCGATCAGCGGCGGAGGGCGCGCGGCTGGGCAGGTCGTTCAACACCATGACAGCCGCGCTGGCCGCCTTCCGGGACCGGCAGCAGGGGTGCGTTCGGCCGCCGCTGGGCAGACCGTGCTGGCTCCTTCGGTGGCCGCGCGCCTGGCCGAGACCCGCAAGGACCGGGCACCCGCGTGCTGTCGGCGCGCGAACGGCAGGTGCTGGCACAGCCCGGCTCGGCACAGCCCGGCTCGGCACAGTCCAGCCTGGCCCGGTGTGCAGGCAGCCGTGCTGTTGTCGGTGCGGCCGACGATGTCCACGAGGGCGGCTGGCTGGGGGTAGAGCGGTAATTGCGCGGCCAGAGCGCGGTGGGCGAATGCAGAGGGCGTCTACGGCGGCGTGTGGCCCTTGCGTGGCGCCTGCGCACACGGTGGCTAGATGCAGCTGCCGCTAATCGATCGGCGATGGTCCGTGCGTGGCGTGGAGTTGGTGGCCGTTGGGCTCTTGGTGTCGAGCTCTGGATGCGTTGGGTGCTTGGTGCGTTGTGGGCAGGGGGCTGCCTATTGGGGGCGGGGTGTGAGGGGCGCTGTGGGGGTGGGGAGCGGGGGTTTGGATGGGGTGGCTGACCTGGGGATCTATTTGTCCAGCGTTCGCTGTACGGCTTCTGGATGAAGTTCTCTTGGCCGGGGTGGTGGGGGACTGCCAACGTTGCCCTGCAGCGACCGAAAGGTCGCGTTCCCCGCAAGGGCCTCCTTCGTTTCTGCTCGGGCCCTCACCCATGCAATGAACGGAATGGCGGTCCGAATGTGCTTGAACTCACGCCCACCACCGGCCGGTCGGAGGACGTAGCCGAGCACGACGCCGGCGGTTCAGCCGGCGGTCCGCCCTGGGGCAGAGCCCTCTGCTCCGGAAACCCGCCCGTTCGATAGAGGAAGGCTCTGGCGTAACTCGTCCCATTCTGCCAATATCCCCCAAGATCAACCGAGTTGGCGGAGCTCGAACGGGCGTTATACATCCCCCCGCTCCGAAGGGAACAGGAGAACAGCGTGAAAACGCTCCCCCGGATTCTTACCGCGGCGACCGCCGTCATGGCGATCGGCGGCTCAGTCTTCGCCAGCACCGCAGCGCCCGCCTCGGCGGCGGCCCGTAACGGCAAGTGCGACAGCGGCGAGTTCTGTCTTTACTACAACAGCGGGCTCAAGGGCTCGCTCTCTGACTTCACCAGCTCGGTCGGTGACTACGGGACCAAGCAGCCCAAGTGCTACGACTTCAAGAGCAAGGGCGCCGGCAAGGGCATGTGCGTGAAGAACCACGCCGCCTCGGCTTGGAACCGCAGCAAGAAGACCGTGCGGGTCTACTACAACAGCAACTTCGGCGGGCGCTACCAGGACATCAAGGCCGGCGCCAAGGCCAACCTGAACTCCACGCTGAAGAACAACAACGCGTCGCACCAGATCGGCCCCGGCAGCACGGCGGGTTGCTCGACCTCCGGCACCGGTGACCGGCGTTCGTGCGCCCAGGCGGTCGCGTGGGCGAAGTCGCACATCACGCGCACCTACCACAAGGACTACGCCAACCGCTGCGACCACGTGGTGGGCCTGGCGTACGGCTTCTCGGCCTCCGGCTCGACCAGCGCCTACCGCCACTGGCTCGCCGTTCCGTCCCGCTTCAAGCACCCGGGCAGCACCAACGTCCCCGCGGGCGGCCTCGCCTTCTTCTCCGGCGGCTACGGTCACGTGATGATCTCTATCGGCGGCGGCAAGTTCGTCTCGAACGACATCAACGGCCGGGGCACCCTGACCGTCACCACCATCTCCGCCATCCGGAGCAAGTGGGGCAAGCCGTACCTCGGCTGGACGCAGCCCTGGTTCCAGGCCAACCACTGATCGATGACGAGGCCCCCGGCACCACGCCCGCCGGCCCGGTGCCGGGGCTGACATAGAAGAGAAGGACAACATGTCGATACGTACTGGACGGCTGTTCTCGCGGTTCGCCGCGACGACCGCCGCCGCCGTGGTGGCGATCAGCGGAACGGTCCTCGTCAGCGAATCGCCCGCCCTGGCCGCCGGCCGCAACGGCAAGTGCGACAGCGGTGAGTTCTGTCTGTATTACAACAGCGGCCTGAAGGGCTCGCTCTCCGACTTCACCAGCTCGGTCGCCGACTACGGGACCAAGCAGCCCAAGTGCTACGACTTCAAGAGCAAGGGCGCCGGCAAGGGCAAGTGCGTGAAGAACCACGCCGCCTCTGTCTGGAACCGCTCCAAGAAAACCGTCTGGGTCTACTACAACAGCAACTACGGCGGTAAGTCCCAGGCCATCAAGCCGGGCGCCAAGGCCAACCTGGTCGCCGGCCTGAAGAACCAGAACGCCTCGCACCACATCGGCCCCAAGCCCGGGAACACCTGCAAGGGCGACGGCACGGAGACCAGGCTGCCGAAGACGATCCTCGTCTACCGCACGCGCCTGCACCGGGTCGACCGGGTGTCGTTCAACTACTACGTCAAGAACGTCCTGCCCAAGGAGTGGATCCCGAGCTGGCCGACCGAGTCCCTCAAGGCTGGGGCGATGGCCGTCAAGAGCTTCGGCTGGTGGCACACGCTGCACTCGACGTTCCGGAACAGCGCGGGCTGCTTCGACGTCTACGACAGCACCAGCAGCCAGGTGTACGTGCCCGGCTCCGCGACCGCGCGGACGAGCGCCGCGGTGGACGCGACCTGGAACAAGCGGATCTCCCGCAGCGGAAAGATCATGAAGGCCCAGTACTGCGCCACGACGACCGCCTGCGGCGGTTGGGTCACCGGCAACTGGATGTCGCAGGTCGGCTCCCGCGACAAGGCCAACGCCGGCTGGGGCTACGCCCGGATCCTGAAGGCCTACTACAGCAACATCGCCATCAAGTAGTCGTGATGCTCAAGGTCTCCGACCTCTGGCGCTAGGCCTCAGCTCCTAGCTCACCCGGTTCCCCGCCGTGCCTCGTGCGCGGCGGGGAACCGGCGTTTTCTGCCCGGGGCGCGCGAGATGCAAGATCGGGTTGTCGGCCGGTGTGGCATCTGGAACGAGGGCGTGTTGTGGAAGATCGTGACGTGGACAACCTGGGGATCCAGGTGAGGACGCTGCGCGCGGATCAGCCTCTCTTCGCTGATCAGGTCATGTGGGCAGCGCCCATCCACAGGATGTGGATCGCGTGCCGCTGGTGCGCGTCTCCGCAGCTGTCCCGGTCTGCCGAACGTGACGAACTGCGAAGTCGGCTAGGCGGAAGAGACGGAGGTTGGTGAGCTGTCTGAGCCGACCAAGGCGGTTGAGCGGCCCGACTTTGTTGAACGGCCTGAGCGGCTGAACTGGGACTGGCTCAGCCAGCAGGGTGAGCCCCGCTAGGGCGGTTGAGCGGCCTGAGTTGGTTGAACGGTGTGGGCTGCTGAACGGGGGCTAGGCGGCCGGCTGGGTTGAGTTGGCTGCATGATCGGTCGAGCTGGCTGAACGGAGGGCGGCTGCGGCCAGGACGAGTGCTCCCGTTCCAAAGATGATGTTGCCGATGAGGGCAGTGGACAGCGAGACGCCCATGTCGCTCGCGTGGGTGAAGCCGACCCAGACGTAGGTCAGCAGGGCGCCGACGGCAACGGCGGCGCGGTGTTGAGCTCCCCAACCGCGACAATGCGACCAGCTGATGCCCACGGCGACGGCGATCGCGGCCAGCGCCAGCCAGCCGATGACCAACACCCAGTCCGACACTCGATCCCTGAGCACCGCCTGGCCGACCCAATACGCACTGGTCAGGGCGAACGCCGCGCATCCCGCCAGCCACGGGCTCGGAGCTGCGCTCTCACCTTGCCGCTTGGGGACACGCGGCACGAGGAACGCAGCCAGGATCAGTCCGCCGATCAGCACCAGGCCGACGGTCCACTGCCACGCCGAGGCCATGAAGTGACCGTTGGCGGCGTACTGAATGGCTGCCAGGCCCGCAGAGCCTGCGGCCAACACGAGCGCGGTGATGGCTAGGCCCACCCGCCCGAGCCAGGGCCGCTGCCGATCGCGCCTGAACGCCTCGACGAGGGCGATCGGCACGCAGATGCTCCAGATCATGTGCATGGACACGACGTCCTGAAGCAGCGCGACGCTCGTTCCAAGAAACGGCACATGCGTCCCCGCATAAGTGAGGCCGAAGTCGAAGCCTCCATAGCGCGGGTTCCACAGCATCTGGTCGACCGGGCCCTCTTCCCAGAGGCCGTACGCCGCCCCGAGGAGCAGCATTGTCGGCCAACCGTGGCCGGTGCGCCTGGCGACTTCCCGGATCAGCAAGGCACCGCATCCGTACAGCGGCAGGTAGAGCGGAAGCGACCCGAAGTCGGTGACCGGCGTATTGCCCAGCAGGTATTCGCCGACCAGCGGAGCCAGCAGGAGCAGCCCGAGAACCGGCCGCCACCGGTGCGGAGTGCTTCGAAGATCGACCATTCACCAGATGCTAAGAGCGGCCACCTTACGTCACATCGGCCTGTCGACCAGGCGTGTCGGCCAACCGGCCAGACATTCACCGCCTTTCGGACCACTGCTACTAGACCTCTGGCCGCCCAGATAAGGCACAGAGCATGGCACAGCTGAGCGATCAGGTCAGTTCGTTAGTGGGTGCGTTCTCTCCAGGGGTTGCGGCAGGCGACGAATGGATGCTCGGGATTGGGTTGTGGGCCGGGTGCTGTAGGCCTTCCTGTCTGTGAGTGCGGAGGGTGGCGGTGGCATTGGATAGGGCGCTTGCGGTGTGGTGTGTAGCTGTGCGGGGTCGGCTGGGGATCTCATTGGGGATGTGCGGCGGATGAGGGCCTGTTTTTCGAGGTGAAGGTCTGTGAGGTACGCCGTCCACAGGGTGTGGGAAAAGGTTGCTGTGAGGGCTTGGCAGTAGCGGGCGGGTAGGGCTGGGGATACCTGAGGTTGGGGGTCTGCCCCGCTGTTTCTGCGGGCTTGGCGGGCTGGGATTGAGGCATGGAGATCACAACTCTTTCCGGCCGTGCCGTTCGGGCGTTGGGCGGGGGCGCCTTGCTTGCGGTGGCGGCGTGTTCCGTTACGAATTCCGCTGCGTCCGCTGCGTCCGCTGCGTTCGATTCGGGGAAGCACGGCACGGGGACGCGGTGGGCGGTGACATGGGGAGCCGCCATGCAGCGGCCGGTCGCCGGTAACGAGGACAGCGGGCTCAACTGGTCGCGTGAGGGCTTTGCCGCTGGCCAGACCGTACGGCAGATCGTGCGGGTCAGCGCCGGCGGACGGACGGTCCGGATTCGTTTGTCCAATGCGTACGGGAACAAGCCGCTGCGGGTGGGCGGCGCGACGGTCGGGCGGTCGGCGGGCGGGGCCTTGGTATGGCCCAAGACGATGCGGCGATTGACGTTCGGGCATTCGGCGAGCGCGGTCATACCTGCTGGGAGGGGGGTAGTCAGTGACCCTGTGGGGCTGACTACTTCGGCGCTGGAGAAACTGAGTGTGACGTTGCGCTTCGCGCAGGCCACTGGTCCGGCGACATTCCATCGGTTCGCGCTGGGGAAGACGTACCGGGCCAAGGGCGATCACCTGAATGACATCGCCGCTGAGCCTTTCGGTGAATCGACCGGTGCTTGGTACTTCCTGAGCGGCGTCGAGACCGAGGGCAATGCGGGCCGCGCGGGCCGGGACACGGTGGTGGCCTTCGGCGACTCGCTCATCGACGGTGTCGGGTCGACGCCGGAGGCAGACGGGAGGATCACCGATCACCTGGCCGAACGGCTGATGGCGGCCGGTCGTCCGCTGGGCGTGGTGAACGCGGGCATCGGCTCGAACAAGCTGCTGAACGGGTCGGCGTGCGGTGGCGACAGCGCGTTGGCGCGGTTCCGGCGCGACGTGCTCGACCGTCCGGGCGTGCGGTCGGTGATCGTGCACCTGGGGGCGAACGACATCGGCGCGCCACAGGTCGATGATCCGTGCGTACGGCCTAACCCGAAGGTGACGGCGGAGCAGCTGATCGCGGGCTACAGGCAGCTGATCAAGGCCGCGCATGAGCGTGGGGTGAAGGTCATCGGGGTGACCATCGGGCCGATGAAGGGGGCGCTGTTTCCTCTCTGGGATGAGGAGGCGGAGCGGATCCGGCAGGCGGTCAACAAGTGGGTTCGGACGAGTGGGGAGTACGACTCGGTGGCCGACCTGGCGAAGGTCATGGCCGATCCCGCTGACCCTGAGCTGCCTCGGCCGGGCTACGTCTTCATGGACGGACTCCACCCGAACGACGCCGGCTATCACGCGCTGGCAGCGGCAATTGACCTCAAGTCCCTCTGAACGTGGGCCTGGGCGGTCGGGGGTAGGCGGCAGCGGCCGCAACCGTGGCGCTGGTCAGATGCGAGTGCGGAGCATGGGTGCGGAGCGTGGGGGTGCCGGGCGCCGGGCGCGCTGGGCGGTGCAGTGTCGGAGTGTCGTGTGGAGATCGGTTGTGCATAGCGGGGATCGTGTGTGTACAGACGCGTGATCCCTTGGGGACTTCGCTGAGGAATGCCGGTGGGCAACTTTGTCCACCGGCATGCGGGTGATGTGGAAGCGATTCGCTCACAGGCTGTGTACGTGAGGCTTCAGGTCCACGGCTAGTCGCCTGTCCTGCCTGCTCAAAGCGTTATCCCGATGGTGGATAACCGGTGGGTGGTCTGGGGACCGTCTGGGGGACGACCGGTGGGTACGGCTCGGGACGGTGATCCGCATGCTGTGCGGGGTTGTTATCCACAGTGTGTGGATGGCCGAGTCAGGCCTGTGAGGGACGGTGTCGGGGGCGGCCGACTGAGGACGCCGAACGGTAAGAGCCCTGGAAAACACTGGTCTTTTGGGGATTCCGCTGTGGAGACGAGCGCCCCGGAACGGCATCCGTACAGGCCCTCGCGTGTGGACGATCCGGGTGTGCGCCTGTGGATAACTCCGGGATGTGCGAGAGTCTGAGCGATCACCCCTAGAGGAGGGCCATGCGTACCGAAACGGTGACCGTGCCGGACGGCTCGTTCGAGCAGAAGGTCTGGCTTCCGGAGAGCGGACACGGACCCGGGATCCTGCTGATCCAGGAGATCTACGGCGTCGGCGAGTACATCACCGACGTGGCCGAGGACCTGGCCGGCCTCGGGTACGTCGTGGCTGCGCCCGACCTGTTCTGGAGGCTCCAGCCGAACTGGCGGGCGCCCCACACCGAAGAGGGCACCCGCGACTCGATGGGCATGGTGTCCCGGTTCGACTTCGCCACAGGCCTGGACGATCTGTACGCCGCGTTCGAGCACCTGCAGGGTCTTCCCGAGACCGACGGCGTCCCGGGAACGCTCGGCTTCTGCTTCGGCGGAACGATGGCGTACCTGCTGGCCGTACGGCAGGGGCCGTCGGTGGTCCTGTCGTTCTACGGCTCGGGCGTGATCGACCAGCTTGACGGGATGGGGGAGATCGGCGTCCCGATCCAGTTCCACTTCGGCGGCTCCGACCCGTACATCCCGCGCGAGAAGGTCGCGACGGTCGAGGAGGCCGTCCGGGATCGGCCGAACGCGGAGATCCACGTTCAGGAGGACGCGGGGCACGCCTTCCACAACCACGCCTCGGCGATGTTCCACGTTCCGGATGCCGCCGAACGGGCTTGGGAAACCGCCAAGGGGTTCCTCGCTCGGCACCTGCCCACCAGCAAGAACAAGGGCTGACCGCGTCCCGCATTGGGCACAGTCCGGCCGGACACGAAGCCGGTCGCGGTTCAAGCCGGCCGCACGCCAAACTGGCCGTAGGGCAGGCCGCCCGCACGCTGAGTCGCCCGCACGCCGAGCTGGCCGTACGTAAAGAGGGGCCGTACGCGAAAGAGGGGCCGTACGCGAAAGAGGGGCCGTACGCGAAAGAGGGGCGGCCTCCCGGAGGTACATCCGGGAGGCCGCCCCTGCTTTCGAGATCAGGATCAGGCAGCTGCCGCGCGGTTGGGGATCAGGCCCAGAGCGCGGAAGGTCACGCGCTGGTCGAACCACAGGAGCGCGACCGTCAGGGCGGTCATCAGCGAGCCCAGGGCCAGGTGCGCGACCGGCGAGTGAACATCGGCGCCGACCGCGGCCAGCGCCACGTGGACCCCGATCCGCAGCGCGATCAGACCGAACGCGATCTTGCGGGTCCGGCCGTTCTTGAGCATCGCCTTGACCAGCTTGATCCGGCCGCGCAGCACGGTCATGCCAACGATCGCGTTCACTGCGCCGAACGCCACCAGGACCATCCAGGCGCCCTGCCAGACGTGGCACACGTCGTAGGCGGCGCCCATCAGGCCCTCGAACCCGAAGAACCAGATCGGCAGCGGCTTCACGTTCGCCAGGTCCTGCGCGGGGGTGGAAGCCGGGGCCGAGGTCTGCTTGCGGGTGAGGGTGCCGGCGCCGATCATTTCTGCTCCTTGAGGCCGTGTCCCGCTGACCTCTCAAGAGTGGCGCCCAGGCCCCATCCCGCTGCAGAGTCAACTAACACCACATTGGAAAGGACAAATGTCCTGGCGAAATCAGGGTCAGAGGCTGTGCGCCGGCGGATGACGCGGCTCGTAGATCGGTAGTTCGGTGCCGCTGGGCAGCCGGATCGCCGACAGCACCCCCCATCCCTGATCGCTCGGCGGCCGCGTGACCTCCACGCCCTTGGCCTTCAGCTCCTCGAGCGTCTTCTCCAGGTCGTCGCACATCAGGTAGAGCTCGTGCTGCGGTTCCTCGGCCGGATGAACGGCGACCTCGGCGGGCGGAAGCTTGAAGATCAGCCAACCCCCGCCCACATCGATGCCCCGGAACTCCAGCACGTCCCGGATGAACGCCCGGTCCGCCTCCGCATCCCTGCTGTAAATGATCACGTGCGCCCCATTAATCATGCCCCTCTACCTACCCCGCCCACCCACCCCACGACCCCCACCCCCTGACCACCGCCGGCCGCCCCCAGCCCCCGACCGCGAGCCCCGGTCCGCAACTTCCTGCTCGCGCCGGGTCCGCTCGCGCCGGGTCCGCTCGCGCCGGGTCCGCTCGCGCCGGGTCCGCTCGCGCCGGGTCCGCTCGCGCCGGGTCCGCTCGCGCCGCACCGCGCCGCGGCGTCCGCAACGTTCTGCTCATGAAGCCTGCCGCGACGCCCTGCCTATGACGCTCGCCGCGACGTCCATCCACCGCGTCCGCCGACCCCGTCCGCCCGCGAGGCCCCGCCTGCAACCTTCTGCCCATGACGCCTGCCGCGATGTGGGCTCGTCATGTGCGCCCGCCCGCCGAGTGCGCGCACCACGTATGGCCACCGCGTCCGCCGACCGCGTCCGCCGACCGCGTCCGCCGACCGCGTCCGCTCGCAGCTCGCCCGCGAGGCCCCGCCCGCAACGTTCCGCCCATGACGTCTGCTGCGACGTGGGCTCGCCACGTGCGCCCACCCGTCGAGTGCGCGCACCACGTACGGCCACCACGTCTGCCGCCTGACGCTCAGCTCTACGGCTACGTGTGATGCCAGTTGGCGGAGCCTCGCTGGCGACAGCCGATTAGGGGTCGCCCCTGACGCTTGACCGCGGCCGTCTGACGAGGAGTTCGTTCGCCTACGTCTGTGACGACGGGCGCTTGCGATGTCCGCCACGTCGAACGCTCGCTGCGCCTGCCGGGCGTCAGGGTGCGGTTGCGGAGGCGATGAAGATGGGGATGGCGATGAACGTGCGGTCCGTCTGGGCGCGTTCACGCTGATCGTTCAGCCAGGCGTCGGCCTCTGCCTCGGTGATGGCTCCGGCCTTGTGTGTCGCGTCTGCCAGTCCAGCCAGCATCGGCTGGAGTATGTGGCCGGACGGGCCGGCGAAGATCCCCATCTGCGCCTCGACGTGGATGTTCTGGAAGCCCGCGTCCAGGAGGGTGTTCCGGTACGCGCGAGCCGCGCGCGGCACTTCGATCTGGTCAGCTCGGGCATGAACGATGGTCCGGGTGAGTTGCGGGTGGCTGGAGTCGATGATGACCGTGTCCCAGTCCTGGGCCAGAAGCACGATGCGTCCGCCTGAGACCAGTACGCGCCGGGCCTCGGACATCGCGCGGGTGGGATCGGCGAGGTTGTGGAACACCTTCTCGGCGCGGTAGCCGCTCACCTCACCATCCTGGAAGGGCAGTTCGTAGGTGCTTTCTAGACGTACGTCGCAGTCCGGTCGGCGGTGCCGAGCCACCGCGACCATTTGCTCGCTGAGGTCGATGCCGACGGCCCGTACGCCGAGATCGGTCAGCTCGGCCACCGCGCACCCGGCGCCGCAGCCGATGTCGACCACCAGGGAGCCGGGGGCTGCGCCGAGCAGCTCGTACGACCGGGCTCGCAGTTCGGCGGCGCCGGGTGTGGCGTCGACCGCGTCGAGCAAGGGGATGAGGGCCTCGATGTCTGAGGGTGCTGTGGACATAGCGCCCAGCGTGCGACTTAATGTCGACATGAAGTCAAGCGCCGACCCGCTGAGCACAGCTAGCTCGCTGGGCGCTGCGGAGCCTTCGGGCGCTGCGGAGCCCTCGGGCACTGCGCAGCCAACGAGCACTAGGCAGTCACCGGGCAGCGCGCAGTCGTTGGGTGGCGCGCAGCCGCTATGCGCGGCGGGGTCCTCGGCCGCCGTTGGGGCGTCGGGTGTTGCGGGGGTGTTGAGCATTGGGGAGGTCGCGGCTCGCTTTGGGCTGGCGACTCACGTTCTGCGGCATTGGGAGAGCGTCGGGCTGCTCGCGCCGTCCCGCGTCGCTGGAGAGCGGCGGCGGTACGGGCGCGGGGACGTCTACAGGGTCGCGATGATCCTGCTTGCCAAGGACGGCGGCTTCGCGCTGGAGGACATTCGCGCGATGCTGACGACGGCCGATGTGGCTGAACGACGGGACGTTCTGCTGCGGCAGCGTGCCGAGCTCACGCGGCGGATCGCCGAGGCGCAGGCGTCGCTGAACCTCATCGACAACGCGCTCGGATGCGACCACGAGGACCTGGCCGAGTGCGTTCATTTCCAGACAGTGGTCGCCGAACGGGCTGGCCTGACTCCGCCACGCCCGGGTGCAGCCCGTCATCAAAATCCTGTCGGCGCGGAGCGAGCATGACCGTGCAGGCAGGGGCGCTCTCACCTCGTTCGGAGGCATCTGACCTCGGCGAACACCCGTTCGACGTGGTGCTAGGCTCGCGGACTCATGGGGCACCTTCTCAACGAGCCGGTTCATGCCGAGCACGACCTGGCCGGACGGCTCACCGCGTACAACTGGCGGGGCTCGCGGTACGCCGTGGACGAGGTCTTGAAGACCTACGGGTCGTCCCCTCACGGTGGGCTCTACCGGGTCCGCATCACCGGCGCGGACGGCGTGGGCATCGCGGAGCTCAGCCGTGACGACGACCGCTGGCGGCTCCGGCACCTCTTCTCGGCCTGACGCCAATACCGCCCCTGACGGGCCCCTTCCTCCGGACGTGTCTCTCGGCCCTGCCAAAGCTCTCCGGCCGGGTCGAGTTCGCGAAGCGAATGGCGCGCTCAAGGCAGCAGCTGGGACGCTCGGCCCTAACGGATCGTTCGACGTTGACGAGCCGCTCGACGTTGACGAGCCGCTCGGCGCTGACGAGCCGCTCGGCGCTGACGAGCCGCTCGGCGCTGACGAGCCGCTCGGCGCTGACGAGCCGCTCGGCGCTGACGCGGCGGACGGGTCGTTCGGTGCGGGCGAATCGGGATCGCTTGGGGTGGACGGGGCTCTCCGGCCGGGGCCGGATCGGGCGGTGTGGACGCGGGTCGGCGGGATCCAAGGGTCTGCTCTTGATCTGCTCGCCGCACGGATCGGCAGTCGGCACTACGCGCCGCACATCCACGATGAGTACGCGATCGGGGTGTGCACCGACGGCGTCGAGGTCATGGACTACCGGGGCGAGCGGCATCTCACCGGGCCGGGCTCGATCGTCGTGGTCGAGCCGGGGGAGACGCACACGGGCGGCCCGGCCGAGATCGGTGGCTTCGCGTACCGAGTCCTCTACCCGGGAGCGGCCCTGCTCGCCGAAGGGGCAGGCCTAACGGACGACGACGACCCGGCCTCCACCGAGACGTCCGGCGCTCTGCCGCATTTCCGGGACGCGATCGTTCCCGATCCCGAATTGGCGGCCGAACTCAGGCGCGTCCATCTCGTTCTCAGCCGTTCCGGCGATCCGCTCGAGGGCGAGTCTCGGCTCCTCGAGGTGTTGCGCGTGCTGGTGCGGCGCCATGGCTGCCGTACGGCACGTTCGGCGAAGGCAGCAGGACGGGTGCACCTCGCGGCAGGAGCGTCCGGGGCGGCGCGAGCGCGGGTCGCGCGCGCGGTCGCCGACCGGCTCGCGGACGAGCTGACCGATCCCCCGACGCTCGCAGAACTGGCCGCCGACCTCGGCCTGTCGCGCTACCAACTGCTCCGGGCCTTCAGGGACTCCATGGGCATGCCGCCCTACGCCTGGCTGGCCCAGCACCGAGTCGGCCGCGCCCGCCGCCTCCTGGACGCCGGCCACCGCCCGGCTGAGGCGGCATCGCTCGTCGGCTTCGCCGATCAGGCGCATCTCACCAGGTGGTTCCGTCGCGTCCTCGCCGTCACGCCGGGGGAGTACCGCACCAGCGTACGCAGCGGTATCCGCGACGGCGTGCGCAACGGCACCGGCGAAGGCATTCGCGACGACCTCCGTGACGGGGTGCGCAGCGGCCTCGGCGGCGGCATTCGCGGTGGCCTTAGCGGCGGCATTCGCGATGGCATCGGCGGCGGCATTCGCGATGGCGTTTGCAACAGCGTTCAAGACTCCGGGCGCGGCGGCACCGCAGGCTGAGCGGTGCGCGCCTCACCGCGGGGCCGCGCGCGGACGTCCGACGGGAGAACGAGTGAGTCGCCGGGGCTGGGTGCTGTTCACGCTGATGAGCGTGCTGTGGGGGATCCCCTACCTGATGATCAAGGTGGCGGTCGAGGGGGTGTCGGTCCCCATGCTGGTGTTCGCGCGGACCGCGCTCGGCGCCGCCCTGCTGCTTCCTTTCGCCGTACGAGGCGGAGTCCGGTTCGAGCTCTTCCGGCGCCACTGGCGGCCGCTCCTCGCGTTCGCCGTAATGGAGATCGTCGGCCCGTGGGCCCTGCTGTCGGACGCCGAACGACGCCTGTCGAGCTCGATGACCGGGCTGCTCATCGCGGCGGTGCCGATCGTGGGCGTGGTTCTGGCCCGGCTCACCGGTGACGGTGAACGACTCGGACCCGCGCGCTGGGGCGGCCTTCTCCTCGGCCTCGTCGGCGTGGCGGTCCTGGCCGCACCCCACCTGGACGGCGGGAACGCGGTGTCGCTCATCGAGGTGACGCTCGTCGTGATCGGCTACGCGACCGCGCCGCTGATCATGTCGCGGAAGCTGACGGACATCCCGAGCCTGCCGCTCACCGCCGCCTGCCTCACCCTGGCCGCGCTCGTCTACACGGCGCCCGCGATCGCGACCTGGCCGAACGCCATGCCGAGCGGCCGCGTCCTCGCCGCACTCGTCGGCCTCGGCGTCCTCTGTACGTCGCTGGCGTTCCTGGCGTTCTTCGAACTCCTCCGCGAGGTCGGTGCGTCGCGGGCAATGGTCTTCACGTACATCAACCCCGCCGTCGCAGTGGCCGCCGGCGTCATCCTGCTAGGCGAGCCGTTGACCGGCACGATCGTCATCTCGTTCGTCCTGATCCTCTGCGGCTCCGTCCTCGCCACCGCCCGCCGCACCCCACAACCCGCCCCCACCACAGAGGCCCCCGCCCCCACCAGCGACCCAGTCGACGCCACCACCTCAGGCCCCCGCCCCTGACCCCCACCCGCGCCGCCGCCACCAAACGCGCTGACACGAGACACACCCCGACGTCAGCACGCGCCGACGCCCGCACCACGGCCAGCAGCGTGCTGAAGCCGACGCTCGCGCCGCCCTCCACGCCAGGCGCTCGGGAGCCAGCAACCGGGCTCTCGGCTGGCAACCGGGCTCCCGCTGGCAACCGGGCTCCCGCTGGCAACCGAGGCCCCGCTTGCAACCGAGGCCCCGCTTGCAACCGCGCCGCCGCCACCAAGCGCGCCGACCAACTTGCACTCACTGACGCCAACGACCGCGCTGACACCGCTGCTCGCCCTGCCGCCAGGACTCCGCCAGTAACCCCGCCACCACCAAGCGAGCCGACGCCACTGCCCTCGCTGGCGCCACCCACCGCCGATGCTTAACGTCGCCCCTGGCGCTGACGCCGCTGCTCCCCTGGCGACAGCAACCGAGTCGCCGCCACCGAACCCACCGACGTCGCTGCCCTCGACACCACCGCCGATCTCGCCGACGCCACCCACATCGCAACAACGCAGTCGTTTTGGCGACCGGCCTTTACCGGTGATCTGGCGGGGGCTGATCGCTGAGGGCTATTTCGTACGTGGATTCGTCGAGTGCCGATCCCGCCGATGCCACTGCCCCGACCCCAGCCTCCAGCCCCGCTGTAGATCCCGACGTTGGATCCTGCCGGGCAACCGACCGGGCAGCCAAGGCAACGACGAGAAGCCGAACTACCAGCGAGCTGTTCCAACATTCGCCAGCCCTCCAACGCCTGAACGCGGGCCGGGGAGGCTCAGCGCTTGTCGCGCTGACCCTTGGCGAGGTCTTCGATGATCTTGTTCCCGCCGACGCGGCGCTGGACTGCGGCGGCCAGGCTGGGGGCCGCGCCGCCGACGATGGCGCCCAGCTTCAGACCGATCGGAGCGACGTCGATCTCGGCGACGTTCTTCTCGATGGCCCGGATCGTCGCGCGGGCAACGTCCTCCGGCTTCTTAGTGCCGACTCCCCTGGGCAGCTCGACGTCAGCCTCGGCGAACATGCCCGCGTCCCGGATGAAGCCTGGGAACACCGTGGAAACTCCCACGCCGTGCGGCCGCAGGTCCTCGCGTAGCGCCAAAGCGAATCCCCGCATGCCGAACTTGGTCGCGTTGTAGAGAGAGGCCTGCCCGGACGCCGTTTTCCCGGACAGCGAGGAGATAAAGACCAGGTGCCCGCGACCGCGCGCCGCCATCTGCTCTCCTGCCAGCTTCGCCATCACGATCGGCGCCCGCAGGTTGATGTCGAGCGAACGATCGATCTGGTCGATCGTGTAGTCGGAGAGGAGTCCAGAAGCGGGCAGCGCGGCGTTCGCCACGACGATGTCGAGCTCGCCCGCCTTGCCCAGTAGCCCCTCGACCTCGTCACGTTCAGCCAGGTCAGCGGCGATCGCGCGACCGCCGAGCCGTTCGGCCAGCGGATCGAGCACGTCCGTACGGCGCCCAGTGAGCACCAGTTCCGCACCGCGCGCGGCCAGAGCGACCGCGATCGCCTGCCCGATGCCGCCGGTGGCACCCGTCACCAAGACCTTCGCGCCTCGCACGTCCATGGGCGGATGATGTCACCGCAATCCACGCGTGGTCCACGAAAGCGGAGCATCCGTGACCGATCCCACCCCATCCGCAAACATCACCCCAAGCCCACCTCCGACCCACTCCCGCCGCACCCCCACCCCCGTCCCCGCTCCCGCTCCACCTTCCGTCCCGCTCTCGGCCCACCCTCGTTCCGCGCCTGGCTCATTTCCGGCTCGCCCAGAGCCACCCCCAGACCCTCGGCGAACCCCGCCCCTCTCATAGCCCACCCCGGCCTCGCTCTTGGCCCGCCTCCGGTGCAGACCCGCCTACCCCGACCTACTCCCGGCACAGCCCGCCGACTCCTGGCACAGCCCGCCAACTCCTGGCGCAGCCCGCCCGTCCTGGCACAGCTTGGGCCCGCTCCCGGTTCACCCGCGACCCGCCCCCGCCCAGCTCGCCTCGACTCACATCCGGTTCACCGCTGCCCACGCGAGGCTCTCCCCGGCCCGCTCCTGGCACAGCCCGCCGACTCTCGGCATAGCTCGGCCCGCTTCCGGCACAGCTTGACCGCTCCAGGTTCACCCGCGGCCCACTCCCGCTCTGGCTCACCTTGATTCACATCCAGCTCGCAACTCCCACGCGCAGCCCGCCACTCCCCACGCCCGACTCGCCTCACTTCAGGAACACGCCAGCGGGCCCCGGGCACACCTCGACCCGCCGCTACACCGTCCGTTCCACCTGGCCCACGACGGCCCAGCAAGGCAGGTCACCGGCCGCGCGTTCACACGTTCACATGCCTATGCGCCAGAGCAGCAGGATGAGCGACGAGAGGATGAGGCCGGCCGCGCCCAGCGGCGCCTGCCCGAGGGTGATCAGTATGGTGCAGCCCGCCGCCACGACGGCCGCCGCCGCGACCATGCCGCGGCCGCTCGCCGAGCCGGCCTGAACGCGCGGGATCTCGGGCTTCAGTTCGCGCTCCCAGAGACCGAAGTCGTCCTCTGCGTTCATCGGTCCTCCCCAGAACCGCCGTTGCCCGATTATGCGGCTGATCGTCCCGCCCGGCGAGATGGCGTGAACGTCACAGCATTCGCACCACCAGGCGTCTTGATTGGACGAAGAGTCCGATAAGGGCGACGGGGTGCGGAGCGCCCGGCGCGGGTTGCTAGGCTGCGGAGAGCCTGGGGGAATAGTCACATGATCCGTAGCCCCCGGCGGTTGGCTTCATAGTCGAGGTGAAGGGGTCCCCACCGTGAAGAAGCTGCTTGTTCTCGCTGTTCTTGCTCTTGGCGGCTTCGCTGTCTGGCGTCGGCTTCAGCAGGACCGTGCTGAGCTGGACCTGTGGACCGAGGCGACGTCCTCCGACAGCTGAATCGCCGGCGATGATCCCGCGGAGCACGGGAGACTGACTTCGAGGGAGGCCCCGGCGTGAGCGAAGCAGAGCGGATCACCATCGCCTGCCTCGATCTCGCCGGGACCACTGTCGCCGACGGCGACGCCGTCGAGACCGCCTTCGCCGAGGCGATCGCCACCATGGGGATCGTCTCCGGTACGGCGGCCCACGAGCGTGCCATGGCCCGCGTCCACGCGTCGCGAGGCCAGCCCAAGATCGAAATCTTCCGCACGCTCTTCGTCGGCGACGAGGCCCGCGCACGGGCGGCCAACCTGTCGTTCGAACGCTCGTACGACCTGGTCATCGACCGCCGCGGCCTCGCGCCCATACCCGGTGCCGAGCACGCCATCGAGCGTCTCACCGGCGCCGGGATACGAGTGTGCCTGCTGACCGGTTTCAGCCGCCGCACCCTCGGCCGCGTCGTCGACACGCTCGGCTGGTGGGGCCGCGTCGACCTGGTCCTGTCCCCCGAGGACGGCGGCCGCGGCCGCCCCTGGCCCGACCTGGTCCTCTCCGCCGCCCTCCGCCTCGGCATCGACGACGTCCGCCACATCGCCGTCTGCGGAGACACCGAGAACGACGTCCTCTCGGGCCGCCGCGCAGGCGCCTCCATCGTCGCCGGCGTCCTCACCGGCGCCCACGACGCCGACCGCCTCCGCACGGCCGGCGCCACCCACGTTCTCCCCAGCGTCGCCGAGTTCGCCGACCTCGCCCTGCTCCCCCTCCCACTGCGCCACGATGACGCAGTCCCCGCCGACCACCGGTAAGCTGTGTCGCGCCCATCCTCTGGGCGCACCCAAGGGGCCTTAGCTCAGTTGGTAGAGCACCGGCTTTGCAAGCCGGGTGTCAGGGGTTCGAATCCCCTAGGCTCCACCCGCGAAAACGCCCCCAGCCGAATCACGGCTGGGGGCGTTCGGGCCATTAGCGGGCCATTAGGCCACCGGGACGAGGACGCCTGTCGGACCGTCGTCCCCATCGTCGTCGTCCTCCTGGCCGTCGTTCCGAGTCGCCTTGATCTGCTCGTCGATCGCCGCCGCGATCGTCTTACCGGCCGCCGTAGTGGCGTGCTGATAGATCATGGCCGCCCGCACAGAGTCATGCCCCATGCGCTCCATCAGATCCCGCAAGCCCGCACCACTCTGCGCCGCGAGCATGTTGCCCGTGTGCCGTAGGTCATGGAAGTGGAGGCCGGGTGCGCCGATCGTCTCGACAGCCAGTGCCCAGCGCGCACCACGCCGGAAGTTGCCGCGCCGACCTGGACGATGCACGCACCCTTCTTCACGTGGCAAGGCGCACACTCAGCCCGAGGGTGCGCCGCCGATTCGACGCCGCGATCCGGCCCCTCGACGCCGCCTACGAGGCCAAGACGCTCAACAACCCGTTCGCGCCGCCTGATGTGCCTTGGTGGCTCCACCGTCTGAGGCCTTCGGAATAGAGATCCGGAACATACACGGAATGAGTCGCCGGATCGGAGTGGACCTGAACAAGCACTCGCGCAGTTCGGCGGACGCTGGAAGCCGAGATTGCTCTGGCTGCGCGGGCTGTACTGCTTGGGAGGCGGGTCACTGGGGGAGGTCGGCGGGGGTGGTGCCGGGCGGGCCTAGGACTACGTCTCCTAGTTCTTCGGTCACGGCCATGAAGAGTTCGGCGTTCAGCTCGGTGTCCGGGGTGGCGAGGTGGAGGGGAGTGCCGGCGCGGGCCATGAGCTCGGCGAACGCTGCTGGGGAGCTGATGTTGAGGGCTCGCGCGCCTTCGGGGCCGGAAGCGATCGCGTGGGGGACGTTCATGGGGATGGTGTGGAAGTCGCCGGAACGCAGGGTCACGGTGTCCGGGCCGCACCACACGGTGAGGGAGCCCGACACAACCCAGAGCCGTTCCTCATAGCGCGTGTGCAGGTGGAGCGGGGTCGCGGCGCCGGTGGGCATGAACGAGTCGGTGATGTCGTGGCGCCCGTCCGTTTCCTCTGCGGAGGTGAGGATGGTGACGCGAAGTTCCTTGCCCAGAACGTACTGGCGGGTCGAGTCACTGTTGGCGGGAGGGAAGAGGCTCATGGTGCTGTTGTGCCAGCTGTCTTCGGGGCTCCACAAGGCCAATGGTGGATTTCTCGGTGTGGGGTGTCGTACGGGACAGAAACGCCGCCATCCGGGGTGCCGGACGGCGGCGTTCTGGGGATGGGCCGCTGGGGCCGGCGATCAGACGTCTACGTCGACGGAGTCGTGCAGGGTGTCCTGCCAGACATTGTTCTGGTCGGTGACGGTGAGCTCGACCTGGACGAACACCGCGCTCCCGCCGTCGGCGGCGGTGACGAACTTGGCGCCCTTGCCGGCGCTGATCGTCGCCTGGAACTGGCGCTTGGCCCCGGTGCAGGGGCGGTCCCACAGTGCCTTGAGGCCCCTGACCTCGTTGTCCTCGCCCTGGTACTGCATGGCCTCGGACTCGATGAACCTGGCCTTATAGGGCATGTCGCACGAGTAGACGCCGCGTACGACGACGTTGCCCTTGTCCAGCTTGGCACTGCTGATCTGCAGCGACAGATTGTCCTCGGTGGCCGCCGAAGTGGTGGCGGCCGCGGCCGCGGCGGTCGGGGCGAGCAGGACGGCGGCGCCGAGACCGCCGGTGAGCACCATGGTGCGCAGCTTCATGGCTTTCCTCCTGAGGAACGTGCCGATAGCAAGATCAACTTAAGGAGGTGGTGGGGAGCCTGGCGGGTGTCGCGGGCCGGGTCAACCAACCTTGTGATTGCCGATACCAAAGCCGGACGCCGTCGCGGGTCGCGGGCTTTGTCGGAGGGGGCGAGTAGGGTCGCCGCATGTACTCGACGCGAGTATCACAGCACGTGAGAGCGCCGCGCTCGGCGGTCTTCCCGGCTCTGGTGAACGCGGACGCGATCGCGGAGTGGCGCGTTCCGGCGGACATGAGCAGCCTGGTCCACGAGTTCGACGCGCGGGAGGGAGGCAGGTACCGGATCTCGCTGACGTACGACGCGCCGGACGCGACGGGGAAGTCGACGGCGCACACCGACACCTACCACGGGCACTTCGCCGAGATCGTGCCCGATGAACGGGTGGTGGAGGTGTTCGAGTTCGAGACGGACGATCCCGCCGTTCAGGGGACCATCACGCAGACGACGACACTGGCGGATGTCGATGGCGGTACGGAGGTCGTCATCGTCCACGACGGGATGCCCGAGGGCGTCTCCGCAGCCGACAACGAGCTGGGCACGCGGATGGCACTGGAGAAGCTGGCCGCTCTTGTCGAGTCGGATCGCGGCTAGCCATTCAGATGTCTGCTCTGGCGGGGGCTGCGGGGCTAGCGGCGGTCTATGTGTCTGCCCGTCGGGCGTAGGCCTCGATTTCGATCTTCATGCGCGGGTCTGCGAGGCCGCAGACGAGCATGGTCGCGGCCGGTCGTACGGTGCCGAACGCGCGGCGAAGGACAGGCCAGCACGGCTCGAAGTCGGCGCGTTCCGGGAGTAGATAGCGGACCCGAACCACATCGGCGAGCGTGCAGCTCGCCTCCACCAGCGCGGCCTCGATGTTGCGAATGCACTGTTCGGCCTGCTCAACGACGTTGTCGGAGATCGTCATGGTGGCGTAGTCGAAGCCGGTCGTGCCGGACACGTGCACCCAGTCGCCGTCCACCACGGCGCGGGCGTAGCCGATTTGTTCCTCAAAGGTCGAGCCGCTCAGGATCGCTCGTCGTTCCGTCATGCGCGGAACGCTAGGTGACCAGTGTGAATACGTCTAATACACGATGGAGGCTTACCTGATATCTCTGAAGATATGGAGCGTCCCGTTCTGCCGCTGGCGCAGCTGCACGCCTTCGTCGTTCTAGCGGAGGAACTCCACTTCGGCCACGCGGCCGCACGCTTGGGAATCGCGCAACCGCCACTGAGTCAGCAGATCCGGCGCCTGGAGGACAAGGTCGGCCACGACCTGTTCAGCCGGGAGCCCGGACGGGTCGCCCTCACTGCCGCAGGTCAGGAACTGCTGCCCGCCGCCCGCCGAGCCCTCAACGACCTCGCCGACGGGCTTGCGGCGGCACGCGCCATCGGCAGCGGCCAGGCGGGAACGTTGCGCATCGGGTTCGCGGCGTCGCTCGCCCTGACCGTTCTGCCCGGCCTGCTCCGAGGATTTCGCGAACGGTACCCGGACGTGCTGCTGGACATCCGCGAGATGACCAGCGCGCCGCAGATCGAGGCGCTGCACGAGAAGACCATCGACGTCGGTTTGCTGCGGGAGCCGCCCGACGACGAACCGGACCTGGCGTTCAGGACAGTCCTGACCGAGCCGTTCGTGGCCGTACTGCCGACCGTGCACCCGCTGGCCGCACAGCGAACGGTCGAGTTGGCGCGCCTGGCCGACTCGTCGTTCGTGCTGCTCCCCCGCGAGGTCGGCCCGCAGCTCCACGACCAGATCGTCGCCCTGTGCGCCGAGGCGGGCTTCACGCCCCGGATCGCGCAGCACGCAGTGGAATGGCAGACCGTCTGCGCCCTGGTGGAGACCGGCCTGGGCATCTCGCTGGCCCCGGCGAGCATCCGCCGCATCCGATTGAAGGGAGTCGCGTTCCGCAGCATCCAGCCCAACACCACCCGCACCCGCGCAGCCATGGCCTGGCGCCGCAACGAACAAAACCCCCTGGTCACCAACCTCCTAGAAGCGGTGGGCAACCCACCCCACAAGTAGCGGCACATCCCCACGCATCGCCGCACCGCCCACGCGCCAAATGCCAAGCGCGTGTGCCTGACATCTCGGCCCGCGCGCATCGTCGCATGCGACTTGCGGCGAGCGCGTACGCCTGACGTTGACCGGCCCGCGCGCATTGCCGCACGGTTTCCGTGTCTGACGTTGCATGGCGCACGCACGTGAAGTTGTGTGGCGCGAGCGCGTGACGTCGATCGGCTCGCCTTTGTCGCCGCATGGCGTGCGTGCTTACGTCCGACGGCAGGCGCCTTGCGGTGGATGAGCTGTGCTTCTGGGGCTAAGTAACCTCCGTACGCAGCGCCGCGAGGCCACCGCGTTCGTCGGCGAGCCGTTCACCGGCTGACGCCGAGCTGCTCATGCCCGACGCCGAGCCGCTCATGCCCGACGCCGAGCCGCTTACGCCTAACGCCGAGCCGCTTACGCCTAACGCCGAGCCGCTTACGCCCGACGCCGAGCTGCTTACGACCGCCGGGTTGTGCGTGCGTGATGCCATGGTCCGCTCGGGTTACGCCGAACGGGCCGGGGGCGACCTCGACGACGCTCCCGGCGTCGGCGTGCTCTTCGCACCACACCAGTCCTGCCCGCGCCTAAGCCGGACGGCAGGCGCTCGCGTCGGATGATCCGCGTCTGCGCACTAGCTGCCCGAACGTCCGACGCGGACGTGTCCATGCCTGACGATGTCGGCTGCGGGGAGAGGGACGAGGGGTGACGCCGAACGGCCCGCGCCTTGGCGCGGGCTGTTTCGGGGAGTGGTGTTGGGAGTTAGGCGGCGGCGTGGGTTGGGTGGTGGGCGGGCAGGGGAGCGGGGTAGTCCTTGAGCTCGATGGCGGTTGCGGCCTTGGTGGTCAGCTTGTCGAGGAGGCGGATGAACGGGCCGGCGGTGAGGACCTTGTAGATCTTGGTGCGGCGGCGGAGGCTGCGGGTGGTCTTGGGGGCGAAGAACGTGCCCACGCCGCCGGCGACCTGCTGGCAGGCCTTGGTGAACTTCTTGATCTCCTTCTCGTACGCGGCGAACGCGGTGGTGTGGTCGGCGGACGCGGCCAGTTCGCCGGCGAGGACGTAGGCGCAGACGACTGCGAGGCCGGTGCCCATGCCGCCGCAGGTGGCGCCGTAGCCCGCGTCACCGAGGAGCGAGACCCGGCCCTTGGTCCACTGCTTCATGCGGACCATGCTGATCGAGTCGTAGTAGAAGTACGGCGCGTTCCGCAGGTCCTGCATCAGGGCCTCGCCGTGCCAGCCCATCCCGGCGAAACGCTCGGCGACCAGGCGCTTCTGCGCGTCGTAGTCGCGGCGGTGGACGTCGACCTGGTCGGCGGCGAAGACGCACATGACGTTGGCGGAAGCGCCGTTGTGGGTCGGGTAGAGCGCCATGCCGCGGCCGGGCTCGCTGTAGAGGACGCCATCGTGGCTCAGGCCGAGGCGGTTCGGCGCGTCGAAGATCGCCACGTGGTAGCCGGAGTCCTGGATGAACTGCTTCTCGTCACCGAACGCCAGGCGCCGCACGTTGGAGTGCAGTCCGTCCGCGCCGACCACCAGGTCGTAGCGGTCGGGCTCGCCGCGTTCGAACGTGACGTACACGCCGTGCTCGGTCTCGGTCAGAGAAGTGATCGAGTCGTCGAAGACGTAGGTGGCGGAGTGCCGGGTCCGCTCGTACAGGATCCGGGCCAGGTCGCCGCGCAGGATCTCCACCTCGCCGCCGGTGAACGAGGCGGGGAGTTCGACCAGGTCGCGGCCGTCGGAGCCGATGAGGTGCAGAGCGCCGTTGTCGGTCTGATGGCTGCGGACCTCGTCCAGGATGCCCATCTTCTCCAGGACGGACAGGTGAACGTGGCCGCGGAAGTCGACCGCCTGCCCGCCGGGCCGGATGCCGGCCGCGCGCTCCACGACGGTGACCTCGAAGCCGTACTGCGTCAGCCAGTAGGCCAGGGACGGTCCGGCGATGCTGGCACCCGAGATCAGAACCTTCTTGTTCATTGCCTGCTCCTGTGTCTTCGTCGTTCTCTCGTTCTCGATGACACAGAGATTCGCCGGGCGCGCTGACCAGGCGCGCACGCGTGGCTGACCGTGCTTGTGCGCGGTTGGTCAGCGGTGCTGCTAGTGGTGGCAGGCGGGCAGCTGGTGAGCAATGCGGTGTGGAGGGCTGCAGGTGTCCGGGCCGTGCGCAAGTGGTGCTGGCTGGAAGCGGTGGGCGGCGGTGCTGGTGGTACTGGACGGGTGCTTTGGTGCTCGCCTTAGCGCTGCTCGTGGGTGCCCTCGCGATCGTTCTCTCCTGGATCGGCGCCCCGCTTAGCGCAGCCAGGTAGAAAAAGGCTCTGGCGGTCCCCTCCAGCGCTACCCGGGCTCGCACCGGAGGCTGGTTGTCCGCTGGCCTGCCTTGCACGCGGGTCGAGCTCTGTCCGCAGGGTGTGCCCGGTCCGCGGAGTGTGGCCGGTCGGAGGAGCGTGCCCCACCGACGTGGGTGTCCGTCCATTGGCTTGGCTTGCCACAGGGCCCCAACAGTTGGGCTCGGCTAGGGCCGGGCTAGGGCCGGGGCCTTGGCCTGGCTTGTGGCTTGGCCGTTCTGGGGCTGGAGCTGCGCGTCAGCGGCGTTCGGGGCTCCATGGGGGTTCGGTGCGGAAGTGGCCTTGGGGGATTGGGGGTGGGGCTTGGTCGCGTTCGGAACGGGAGTAGAGGGAGCGGAGCCAGGTCAGGGCTATGAACGAGATGACGATGATGCCTGCGGCGTTCAGGAGGGTGATCAGGTGGCCTTGGGTGTCGGTGGCGCGGGGCAGGTAGCCGTGCTCCAGGAGCTGGAACTGCCAGCGTGCGCCGGTGAGGTAGAGCGTCGCCGCGATCGCCAGGCCGTGCATGGAGTCCCACAGGGCGTGGAGGAGTGAGACGCCCAGGTAGGCCAGTACGACGGGGCCGGTGATGCGCAGGCGGTGGTGACCGCGCGAGGCGGCGAAGAGCGTGCCGCCCAGGATCGCCGTCCACAGCCCGTGGCCGAGCGGGGTGAGCAGGCCGCGCAGGATCTCGGTCTCGACCATTGAACGGATGCTGAGCCCGTCGACGGTGAACAGGGCGTTGAGCGCGTAGCCCGAGCTTTCGAACGCGGCGAAGCCGAAGCCGACCGTGGCGCCGAGGACGAGCCCGTCGCGCAGTGAACGGTGGCGCAGGTGGCGGGCCACGAAGATCAGCGCGATGAGCTTGACCGCTTCCTCGATGAGGCCCACGCCGACGTACATCCACAGGGACGGGTGCAGCAGGTAGGTCTCGAGCAGCGATGCGCCCAGGACACCCAGTACGCCGCCCACGACGAACGCCGTGAACAGGAGCGGCACCGTGATCTCGCCTGACGTGCCGTGCTCGTACGCCCAGATCGCGAACGTGACCGGCACCAGGAAACTGCCCAGCAGCACGATCGTGGGCAGCAGATTGGTGTTGGCGGTGATCACAGTGACCGCGACCGTGGCGGCCCATAGAGCCAGGCCGGTCCAGAACACCTTCAACCACGTTCGCGACGTCCGCTGCGTCATTGCTCCCCCGAGCGCATCGTTCACCGTAAGTAGACGGAACCTACCCATCAGCCTGGGGAATCTTTGCCCGCTCGAGTAAAAGGGCGGTATGCGTGGCCGGTGGCCCACGGGCTGGTGACCTGTGGTGGTGCGGGCCATCCAGCAGGCGGGCATTGGGTGACCGGGGCGAGCAGGAGCGGTTGGTGGCGGGATCCCTCGCCGTCGTCCCGGGGACTTACATGGCCGTTCACAGGCGGCGCTGCCGTCGCGGTCAGCGCCTACGAGGGCACGTCAACGGAGGTACGCCCCACGGAAGGGCTGCGCCCATCGGCGGGGGCGGGTGTGACTCAGGAGGTCTGCCGTTCTCCGCCGCGCGTTCCCCGTCGTGGATCACCAGACCTGCATGCTGCGGTGGGGCTGCGCGTCCGGCAGGCGGTCCTGGTCGGGGGTACGCACCTGGCGGGGGTGCGTACTGCACGTGGGGGTGGGCGGCTCGGGGTGGCGCCGGGGCTTACTGGAGCGTTGGGCGGGTTAGCGGGCCGCTTGGTCGGCTTGGCGGAGATGGGGGAGAGATCCCTCGTGCGGGCGAGGCGGCTTGGGGTTGTGCGGCCGGATACTGGGCGAATGCCCCTTCGCCTTCCGCGCGTCAGGGTGGCGGACGTCGCGGTGGCTCTCGCTGTTGCGGTGCCGACATCCGTTCCGTTCGTCGCCTGGAACAACGTGACTCCGCTGGGTGCACTGTTCAACGTGGGTACCGTCGTTCCGCTGCTGTGGCGGAGACGTGCATCGTTCGCCGTGGCGCTCACAGTATGTGCGTTCGCCATTCTGGTTTCGGCGTACCACCGGCCAGGCCAGATGTTGCAGTACGGCGGACTGGTCGCGTTCTACACGATCGCTGACCTGGGACAGAAGGCCTGGCAGCGCTGGGCGTTCGTCGTGGGAATGCTCGCGACCACACCGCCCGCCGCGCTGCTCATCAAGCACAACACGGCGCCGGAGTTCATGTTCACCCTGCTGCTCCCCCTCGCCGCGTTCCTGCTGGGCACGCTCGCCCGGACCGCGCGCGAACGCACGGCTGTGCTGGCAGAACGTGCCGTACGGCTGGAACGCGAGCAGGAGGCGCACGCCGCACGTGCTGCGGCGGAGGAACGCGCCAGGATCGCCCGCGACATGCACGACGTGCTCGCGCACGCGGTCAGCCTGATGATCGTTCAGGCGGAGGCGGGGCCGGTGGTGGTGCGCAGCGACCCGGATCGGGCGGAGCAGGCGTTCGATGCGATCGCGGCGGCCGGGCGGGACGCGATGGTGCAGCTCAGACGGACGTTGGGCGTGCTCAAGGAGGATCAGGACGAGGGCGTTCGGGCGCCGCAGCCGACCATCGCGACCCTCCCGGACTTGATCGCGCGCGTGGACAGCACCGACCTGCGGGTGGAGTTGCACAACGACGGGCTCCCCCGCACATTGCCCCCTGACGCCGATGTGGCGGCGCACCGCATTGTGCAGGAAGCGCTGACGAACGCGGTCAAGCACGCTGCGGCCACGTCGGTCACCGTACGGCTCGACTGGACAGGGACCGACGAGCTGCTGATCACCGTCACTGACGATGGCCAGGGCGTTGACGATCCCGCGTTCCCCAGAGGCCTCCGCGGGGTGATGGGAGGCCGGGGCCTTGGCGATCGCGCGGTGGGCGGTGGCCACGGCGGCGACGGGTCCACGGCTTCTGGCGGCCATGGCGGCGGATCCACGGTGGCTCGTGGCAAGGGAGGTGGCGGGCCTGCGGCGGGTCGTGGCTATGGCGGAGGTGGATCCATGGTGACCCGGGACGCCATCGGCGGTGGACCTGCGCCAGCTGGTGGCGAAGGCCGCGACGAATCTGCGGTGGTTGGTGGCTGCGGCGGCGGCGGACCTACGGTCGCCCGCGGCCATAGTGGCGGCGGGCCTACGGCGGCTCGTGGCGAGGGCAGTGGTGAATCTGCGGTGGCTGGTGGCAGTGGCGGCGACCGATCCACGGCGGCGCATGGTCCTAGCGGCAGTGGCCCTGCGGCAGCCCGTGGTCATGGCGGGTCTGCGGCGGCTGGCGGCCCTAGCGGGGGTGGATCTGCGACGGCGGGTGGCAAGGGTGTCGCCAGATCTTCGGCGGGAGGACCCGGTGTTGGTGCATCGGCGGCGGCACGGCGCTCCGGCATGAATGGATCCAGGGTGGCGGGTGGCCACGGGCTTATCGGGATCCGGGAGCGTGCGGCGTCCTGTGGAGGCGTGGCTGAGGCAGGGCCGCTGCCGGGCGGCGGGTTTCGCGTGACTGCCCGGCTTCCTTATGCCGATCGACAGCCGCACGCCGAACGGATTCGGGAGGTCACGCCTTGATCCGGGTCGTGCTCGCGGACGACCAGGAGCTCGTACGCAGCGGCTTCGCGATGATCCTCGAGGCCCAGCCCGACATCCAGGTGGTCGGCGAGGCGGGCGACGGTGAGGCGGCGATCGCGGCCGTTCGGGCCCACCAACCCGATGTCGCTCTCCTCGACATCCGGATGCCGGGCCTGGACGGGATCGAGGCGGCCAAGGTCATCTGCTCGGAGAGCCGCACGCGGGCGCTGATGCTCACCACGTTCGACCAGGACGACTACGTCTACGACGCGCTCTACGCGGGCGCGAGCGGCTTCCTGCTGAAGGACGTCCGGCGCGATGACCTGGTCCATGCCGTACGCGTCGTCGCCGCGGGGGAGTCGCTGCTGGCCCCGACCGTCACGCGCCGGCTGATCGCCGACATCACCCGCAACCGCCCGCGCGAGGGCACGCCGCCGTCCGAGCGCCTGGCGGTCCTGACCGCGCGCGAACGCGAGACGCTGCGCCTTCTCGGCCGCGGCCTGTCGAACGCGGAGATCGCCACGGCCATGGTCGTCAGCGAACACACCGTGAAGACCCACGTCAGCAACGTTCTGTCCAAGCTGGGCCTCCGCGACCGAGTCCAGGCCGTCATCGCCGCCTACGAGAGCCGCCTCATCGAACCGGCCTGACCGGCGCACTCGGTCGGACGGGGGAGTTCAGGCGGGTGACTCCCCCACGTGACGGATGGGCGAAGACCGCCCGCGGCGGCGATCACGTGAACGACGTCGCTCCCGAGGATCGAAGGCAGAGAATCTTCGGTCGCTCCGGGAGTGATGCACATGCTCAGAACATCCCGATTCGGGTTCGCCTTTCACGCCGCGCCTGCGCTGATGCTCACGTACGGCGTCATCCGGCTCATCGACGGGAGGGACGGCACGTACGGTCCCGGACTCGCGTGGACGGTCGGGCACGTGCTCTTCCTCGGCGCGCTCGTTCTGTACGGGCTGGTCACCGCTGGTCTCTGGAGGCAGATGCCGGCGGGAGGAACGGCCCGGAGGACGACCGCAGGCATCGCGGCAGGGCTCTCGGCCCTGGGGCTGGTCGCGTTCATCCGGGTCGCGATCATCGACATCGTCGTCGGGCTCAAGGCCGCCGACCACGCCGAGAAGAGCACGCTCGCGCACAAATACGCCGACGTCCCGAACGTTCTGCCCTCGGCCGTCTACGACACGGCGCCGATGCTGTTCATGCTCGGCCTGACCGTCCTGCTCGTTCAGCACGCCGTGATCGCCCGGCGCGCAACGGTGGCGCTCTCCCCCGTCGCCGGCCTGCTCGGCTTCGCGGTCATCGCCGTCAACCTCAACCTGCTCCCCCTCGGCGCCGCGCTCATCTGGCTGTCCCTCCTCCCCTTCGCCCGCCCAAACGCCCACCGCACCGCCACCGAAGCCGTTCCCGCCTAACAAACGCCCAAGCGACCCGCGTCAGCCGCCTAGACCGGCCGCCTCGACGGCCACCGCGGTCACTCGCCGCTCCAGCGACTGTGACCGGGCGCCGTGGCCGGGCGCCGTGGCCGGGCGCCGTGGCCGGGCACCGTGGCCGGGCACCTCGGCCGGGCACCTCGGCCGGGCACCTCGGCCGGGCACCACGGTCAGGCACCACGGTCAGGCGCGCGACCGGCCAGCGTGACCCGGCGCCGTGGCCGATCCCGTGGCCAGTCACCGCGGTCAGCCATCGCAGTCGGCGTTCACGGCTGGGCGCCATGGTCAGCTGCCTTGACCAGGCACCAGCCAAGACCGGGCACCTGGGCCGGGCGCCCCCGGACAGGGTGGCTGGGCAGTGCGGGCTGGTGTGTGGCGCGGGTGGTGTTCGGGGGTTAGGAGGCGGTTGCTCGGAAGGTGCGGCGGTAGGCGGAGGGGGAGGTCTTCATGGCGCGGGTGAAGTGGTGGCGGAAGGTGACGGGGCTTTCGAAACCGACGGCGGTGCCGATCTCTTCGATGGGGATGGTGCCGCCTTCGAGGAGGGGGAGGCTCGCCATGATCCGTTGGGTGATGACCCAGCGCAGGGGACTGGTGCCGGTCTGGCGGTTGAAGTGGCGGATGAACGTGCGGGGCGACAGGTGGGCTTGGCGGGCTAGATCGGCGACCGTGATGGGTTCGGCGAGGTGGTCGAGGGACCAGGCCATGGCTCGGGCGATGGCGTCGTCGGTGGCCGGTTCGGTCACGGCGGCCTCGACGAACTGGGCCTGGCCGCCCTCTCGGTGCGGCGGGATGACCAGTCGGCGGGCGACGGCGTTGGCGACCTTGGCGCCGTGGTCCTTGCGTACGAGATGCAGGCACAGGTCGAGCCCGGCGGCGCTGCCCGCGCTGGTCAGCACGTCGTCACCGTCCACATACAGAACGTGTGGATTCACGTGAATCATTGGGTAGCGCGACTGGAGGAGCGCCGCGTACTGCCAGTGGGTGGTGGCCTCCCGGCCGTTCAGCAGACCGGCTGCGGCCAGGGCGAACGCGCCTGAGCAGATGGAGACGATGCGGGCTCCCCTGCGGTGCGCCTCCTGCAGGGTCGCGACCACCTCGGGTGCCACGTCGCCGCGTACGTCGGGGACCGCGACCACCATCACGGTGTCGGCGGAGGAGAAGACGTCCAGGTCGTTCTCGATCGTCATGGTGAAGCCGCCGACCGCGCGGAGCGGGCCGCGTTCCAGCGAGCAGACGCGCAGGTCGTACCAGGGCACCTCGAGCTCCGGGCGGGGCAGGCCGAAGACCTCGACGACGGAGCCGAGCTCGAACGGCGCCATGCCGTCGAACGCCAGGACCGAGATCGTGTGACGCCGGGCGGGAGGAGAGAGGTGCATGGCGAAATCTTAGCGGTGTGCGGCATTCATGCCACTGGTGGGTGTTCGGTGCTGGACGCGAACATTGAGTCGTTCGCACAGAGAAAGCCCAGGTCAAGGAGTGCAGATGAGCAGCAGCGCCGTCACCAAGGTTCCCGCGGCCGCGAATGGCGAGGCGATCGCGCACTTCGCGGCGCGGCTGGCCTTCGAGACCGACGTGTCCGATGTGGCCGCCGACCTGGAGGCCGGGGCGTCCGGTGTTGTGGTCGTGGACACGCGCAGCATCGAGAGCTGGAACCAGGGGCACGCCGACGGCGCGATCCACCTACCTACTTCGGACATCGCCGCGCGGGCCGGGGAGTTGATCGAACATGACGCCACCGTGGTCGTCTACTGCTGGGGACCGGGCTGCAACGGTGCTCAGAAGGCCGCGCTGGAGTTCGCGAAGCTCGGTTACGCGGTCAAGGAGATGATCGGCGGCTTCGAGTACTGGGCACGCGAGGGCTTCCCGGTCGCCAACGGTGCGGGCCTGGTGACCCGGCGGGCCGCCGACCCGCTCACCGCTCCCGTCTCCGGTATCTCTTGCGCCTGCTGACGAACATGTGGGTGTGAACGATGCTGTGGCTGTGGCTGTGGCTGTGGCCGTGGCCGTGGCCGTCGGAGTCGCCGTGGCCGTCGCCGTCGCCGCCGTCGGCTCGCCGCTTGCCGCCCGTCGCTCGGTTGCCGGGCGACGGGCGGTTTTGCGGGGCTAGCTGGGTTGGGTGGGGAGGGTGATCCAGGACGGGTGGGTCTTGTCGTGCCAGAGCTTGACGTCGCCGCCGAAGCTGTCCTTGAGCTGCGGGAACGGCGGGAAGAGGTGCGGGAAGTCGCCCGTCTGCACGGCCAGGCGCAGGTGGTGGCCGGGCTGAACGGACCAGGACGCCGGGAAGATCTCGACGTCTACGGTCACCGGCTTGTTCTTGGGCATCGGCTTCTGAGAGGCCTTGGTGTACGGGTGCCAGGGCTGCACGACCATCCCGTTCCGTACGACCGACCTGCCTCGCTCCAGCTCGCGCATGGACAGCGACAGCCACCCGGCGGTCAGCTGGATCGCCGAGCCGTCCGGTCCGACGTCCTCAAGTCGTACGGTCAGCTGGCTGTCACGGGACTTGGTCGAGACGGTGAAGTGGGCGTTCACCGGACCGGTGAAGCGCAGCGGACGGCCGCGTACGGGCAGGTCGTAGGTGAGGCCGGACTGGTCGTTGTACCGGTTGTCGGTCATGCACGGGATTTTCTGCGGCCCGTTGCCGAATTCGCCGCCGAACAGCAGCCACTGGAACGTCGAGCGCGAGCAGAGACCCGAGAACAGGTTCCACTTGACCGTGTCGGGCGTTCCCGAGACGGGTGTTCCGAGCGCGCCGGGACGGCCCTTGGAGGCCTGTCCTGACAGGTAGGCCTTCTGGTAGCGAACGTCGGCCGGCGGCCACTGCCGCGCGGTCCGCCACTGGTTGGCGCCGTTCTCGAAGTACGTGACCTGCTTGTTGCGCCGGTCGAGCGCCGGGTCGGGCACGCCTCGTACGTAATGGTCGAACCAGCGGAGCTGCAGCTCGCCCAGCTTCACGCCCGGCGGCTCGTTGATGACGCCGGGGAGGCTGACGCCCGCCGCCGGGATCGCGGCGATGGCGTGCGACCAAGGACCGTTGATGAACTGCACGGGCGTGCCCTTGGCCGACAGCCGCTGGTAGAGCATCGGCGTGCCGCGCTGGAACGCGTCGAACTCGCCGCCCATCAGCAGCGTCGGCACCTGGATCCGGTCGACGTAGGTGAGCGGCGAGCGCTCGCGGTACCAGGCGCTGTCGTACGCCCTGTCCCCGCCCTGGATCATCTCCGGGATCATCTTCAGGTTGCCGGCCGCCGCGTCCCAGTGCTCCTGGATGTTCTTGAGCGCGGTCGCGGGGTCCTTCAGGAGGTTGGTGTTGGGCAGGATCCCGAGCCCGGACACAGCCGCCAGGTAGGCGGGTGCGAGTTCCAGATAACCGCGGCCGCCCTTGCCGACCAGGTCGCGGTAGAGGTCTCCCATGGGAACGGCCGGGGCGATGGCCTTCAAGCCCTTGGGGCGCTGGGAGGCGGTGAAGAGCTGGTTGATGCCGCCGTACGAAATCCCGAAGAGCCCTACGCGGCCGTCGCTCCAGGGCCGGTTGTGGGAGGCTGCCCACTCGACGACCGACTTGCCATCGGAATGCTCTGGCTCGCCCCAGACAGGCCACTTGCCGCCCGACCCGCCGGTCCCCCTTACGTCTACGGTCACGATGACGTACCCGCGCTTCACCAGGGCCCAGTTGATGGGCGGCAGGGAGAGCACGGTCTTGATGTACGGCGTCTGCTGCACGAGCACAGGAAAGCGGCCGGGGACGACCTTTCCGTGCCGCGTGGGGCGCTGGATGTCGGCGAGCAGCTTTACGCCGTCCTTCATGGTGATCGGAACGTCGCGTTCGATGTCCATGCCGTCGTACTGCTCGGGGCGCGCCTTCCAGCCGTCCGCCGAATACTGCGTCGATTGCGGCAGTGGTGGCGACTGAGGCACCTGAGGCGAGGCCCCGGCCTTGCCGACTCCCGCTGAAGCCGGCGGAGTCGGCACAACGGCGACTAGCGAGGCGGCGGCCAGTCCTGCGGTCGCGATGGCGGCCGCGCCACGTCGGATTCCTGCCCGGCCGGTGGTGAGCTTGCTGGTCATGAGTTGCTCCCCAGAGGAAGGTCGAGGCTGGACGGGCCGGAGAAAGTGAGCGTGCTGCCTGCCTTGCCCGCGTCCATGTAGCGGAAGTCCTTGGTGTCGATGACCAGAGCCAGGCGGTGACCGGCTGGCAGGTCGTAGCCGGTCGACTGCAGCTTCAGGTCGATGGGGAGCGGCACGCCGGTCTTCACGTCCCGCAGCGTGTACGGCGCGTATGTGATGAGGCGGCCCGTGCCTCTCGCATCGACGTCGTAGAGATAGCTGAAGAAGCTGTTGGTCGGTGCAGTAGTGGTCACGTTCGTACGCAGCCGAACCTCACCCCGAAGCCGCTGAACCCCACCACCGCCAGAGCCGCCGTCGCCGCCCGCTCTGTCGCCCCCGCCCGCGCTGCTACTTCCGCCTGCGCCGCTGCCGTCGCCGCTTCCGTCCGCGCCGCTGCTGCTGCCGTTGCCCGTGCCGCTGCCGCCCGTGCCGCTGCCGCCCGCGCCGCTGCCGCCCGCGTTTCTGCCGGCGCCGCTGCCGTCGCCCGCGCCCCCGCCCGCGCCGCTGCGTCCGGCCACGCCGCTCCCAAGGGGTGCGGTTTGCCAGACCGCGCCGTCCTTGCGTGCGATCTCAGAGAGCTTCACGGTCGGCGCGATCCCGGTAACCTGGTCGATCGCGTTGGTGAGGAAATGCAGACCCGAGTCGGCCTTGGTCTCGCCGCCGCCCTGGATCGTGGTCGAGCCCGTTCCCGCCTCCGCCCTAGCCCCACCGCCGCCCGCCGGTACGAGACGTTCACCCGCACCCAACGCGTACCGCTCAGCTCGCGGCGCGATGGTGGACCAACTACCGTACGGCTCACGCTTACCGGGGTTGAACGGGTCCTGCAGACCTGGCTTGTTGACCCTAGGTGTGAGGACGACAGGCGCGTCCTGCGGCACGCCCGTCCGCCCCGCAAGGTTCTTGTCGAAGAACCGGGTGAAGCTGTCCCACACCGGATTGGGCAGCCCCGCGAGCCCCGTGGCCTCGCTCGTCGCGTGGTCGCCCGGCGCGAACTCCAGGTGCTTGTTCGGCACGGTGAGCCGGTTGAAGAAGGCGACGAACTGGTTGGGCGGGAAGAAGCTGTCGCCCCACCCGTTCGCCAGGAAGACCGCGGTCCCGTTCTTGTTGATCTCGGTGGCGCGCCGGGAGGCCGACCGGACGTCCGCGAACGCCAGGACCTTTTGCGTGGCCGGATCCGACTCGTGCTCGGCCTTCTGGAAGATGTTCATCATCTCGGTGAACTCGGCGGACGGACGGCCCAGGATCCGGCCGACGCCCCACAGCAGCGGCACGGTCAGCGAAACGCGCGTCTTGTTGGGGTAGAGCGACTCGCGCAGGTCGGCGAACGCGCTGAGGCCGCCGACTGCCTTGGTTCGTTTGTCGTACGCGGCCATCTCCAGCGCCATGTCGCCGCCGTACGAGACGCCCGCGACGCCCAGCCGCGCTGGGTCGGCGGTGCTGTTGGCGATGAGCCAGTCGTACGCGGCGGAGATGTCGCTCAGATCCTTGGGCCCGGCGACGTCGATCTCGCCGCCCGACCCGAAGAGGCCGCGCGGGGTGAACGACAGCACGACGTAGCCACGTTCGGCGAGCTTGAACGCCTGGAGCAGGTACTCGAAGTCGTTCGCCGCCCAGCTCGCCGGGAACACGATCGCTGGATGCCTGCCCGGCCCGGAAGGCTCGACGACATTGGCCTTGAGCTTCACGCCGTCCCGCGCCGGCAGATCGAAGAATCGCAACCTGGACCGGACGGCGGCGGTGGTCGTTGCCGGGGTGGAGGCAGTCGCCGGCGGGGTGAGGGTGCCGAGAGCGACGGTGAGCGCGGCGGCTGCCAGGGCGAGGGTCGACCTTCGGTTCATGGGCGACGACGGTAAGCGAATGATTACAGCCCCACCATGACCCGAGCGCTCACCGCCCCTGGCCGAACCGCTCAATTATCAGACGCGGAGTCAATAGTCCGGTAGGTGCCCGGCGTGGTGCCCGTCCAGCGCTTGAACGCCCGGTGGAACGCGCTGGCGTCCGCGAACCCCAGCCGTACGGCGATCTCCTCCACGCTCAGCTTGCCGTCCGCGAGCGCCGCGATCGCCGCGTCCCGGAGCACCTCCTCCTTGATCACACGGAACGAGGTGCCCTCGGCCTGCAGATGCCGCCGCAACGTCTGCGGACTCACCGCCAGCCGCGCCGCCGTCTCGGTCAACGACCCGTACCCAGGCCCACCCACCGCCCCTGCCCTACCCGAGCTGCCCGGCCCGCCCGAGCCACCCGCCCTGGCCGGTCGCCCCGATCCGTCTCGCCCACGTGCCTGGCCGCCCGAGCCGGTCGCGCCCGACCCGCTGGACGTGCCGGACCCGCCGGGACGGCCGGATATGCCAGGGCCGCTGGACGTGCCGGGGCGCCTGAACGCGCCGGACCTGCCGGACGTGCCCGAGTCGCTGGACCCGCCGTGCCCGCCGAGGCGGCCGTGCCCGCCAGACGTGCCAGGCCCGCCAGACGTGCCAGGGCCGCTGGACGTGCCGGACGCGTCGGGACGGCCGGTCGCGGCAGAGCCGCCCGAGCCGCTGGACGTGCCGGACCCGCCGGGACGGCCGGACCCGCGAGGCGTGCCGGATGAGCCGGTCGCGCCGTTGCGGCCGGTCGTGCCCGGGCCGCTGGACGAGCCGGGACGGCCGGACGCGCTGGACGGGCCGGGGTGGCTGGATGCGCCGGATGCGCTGGACGTGCCGGGGGCGGCTGTTCGGGCTGGGCCGCCGGATACGGCGAAGGTATTGGAGCCGGTGGTGGTGAGGATGCGGCGGACTCGGTCGGTGTAGGAGGAGGCGGGGCGGGGCGGGCTGATCAGGTCGGCGGGGGCGGCGGCCATGCGGGCCCATAGGGCCGCTTCGTCCTGGACGATCGGGGCGGCCAGGTGCGAGGCGTCGAATACCAGGGTCGTGAGCTCGTGGCCGTACGACATGGGGCAGCCGAAGATGGGGCCGTATTCGACTACGTGGGGTGGGGGCGGGTAGCCGAACTCGAGCCGTACCAACGGCACGCGCAGGTCGATCACCCAGCTGACCACCCGGTGCCAGATGATCAACAGGGATTCGGTGACGAAGTGATCGGGGTCACGGAGGGAGCCCAGATCGATGGTCAGGCGGAAGTCGTCAGGCCCTGTGGTCAGGCCGAATCGCACGTCCGTGGGGAAGAGATGGTAAAAATCCGCGGCGCGCCGCAGTGCGGTCGCCAGATCGGGGCTTCCCAGCGCTACCAGGCACATCATGGCGAACGTTCCGCGCCTGCAGGAGAAGTCCCCGAGCCCGATGAACTCGTCCCCCATCGCGTCCCACAAGGCGCGGATCAGCTCTGAGTACTGCTCTCGCGTCACTCGCGCCCGCGGGTCGTCCAGCAGCGCGGGCGGGATCCCGGCGCGCAGCAGTACGGGCCAGACGTCCATGCCTTGTTCCACGGCTCCGCGCAGCGCGCTCCGCACGAAGTGGATCGCGATCGTGCGGGACGCCATGGGACAAAAGTAGCCGTAGCGGCTAGTGAGGAGGAGCCCCTGAACAGGGTCAGGGCATAAGGAGGTACCCCGGCGACGTTAGACTGAACAAATCACTCTTACGACGCCCAACGCGTCAGGCTCGTCCTTGCAGGCCACTGATCACGAAAACGTGGTGCCTCCCGAGACGTGCCCCCCTCTCGGAAGGTAATGCGTGACATCTCTGCCTGCTGGTAATGCCCTGCCTGAGTCCGGCCCGTCGGCCGACGACTCCGCCACGGTCCCCACGTTCGCCGAGCTCGGCCTGCCCGAAGCTCTGGTGGCGGGCCTGGCGCGCCAGGGCATCGAGGCGCCGTTCCCCATCCAGGCCGCCGCCATCCCCGACGTGATGGCCGGCCGTGACGTGCTCGGTCGTGGCAAGACCGGCTCCGGAAAGACCCTGGCCTTCGGCCTGCCCCTGCTCGCCCGCATCGCGGGCCAGAAGGCCGCGCCGAAGCGCCCGCTCGCTCTCGTCCTCGTTCCGACCCGCGAGCTCGCTCAGCAGGTCCAGAACAACCTCGAGCCGCTCGGCCGCTCCGTCGGCCTGCGGTTCAAGACCGTCATCGGCCAGACCTCGATGTTCAAGCAGATCGACGCGCTTCGTCGCGGCGTCGAGGTCCTGGTCGCCACGCCGGGCCGTCTCAAGGACCTCATGCGCCAGGGCGCGTGTGATCTTAGTGACATTCAGATCGTGGTTCTCGACGAGGCCGACCACATGGCGGACATGGGCTTCCTGCCCGACGTCACCGACATCCTCGACCAGGCCAAGCCGGGCGGGCAGCGACTGCTCTTCTCGGCCACCCTGGACAAGGACGTCGACGTCCTCGTCAAGCGCTACCTCGACGAGCCGGTCCGGCACGCCATCGGCCCGGTGGACGAGTCGGTCGACACCATGGACCACCACCTGCTGCTCGTCGCGCCCAAGGAGAAGTCGGCGATCACCGCCGAGATCGCCAACCGCGAGGGCAAGACGATCCTTTTCGCCCGTACCAAGCACGGCGTGGACCGGCTCGCCAAGCAGCTCACCCAGGCCGGGGTCCGCGCCGCGGGCCTGCACGGCGGCAAGAGCCAGGGCCTGCGCACCCGCACGCTCGCCGAGTTCACCGAGGGCTCGTTCGACGTGCTGGTCGCCACCGACGTCGCCGCGCGCGGCATCCACGTGGACGACATCAGCCTGGTCCTGCACGTCGACCCGCCGGCCGACCACAAGGACTACATGCACCGCGCCGGTCGTACGGCCCGCGCCGGCGAGCGCGGCACCGTCGTCACGCTCGTCCTCCCGCACCAGGTCCGCTCCACCCAGCAGATGACCCGCCGGGCCGGCATCAACGCCCCCCGCACCCGGGTCACCTCGGGTGACTCCGAGCTGGTCAAGGTCACCGGGGCGCGCGTGCCGTCCGGCATCCCGATCGAGGGTCCCGTCGTTCCCGAGCGCCCCAAGCGCGAGGGGCGCGGCGGCGGCCGTCCGGGCGGGCGGCGTCGTGGCGGCGGCTTCAACGGCCGCGGCCCGCGCTCGTTCGACCGCCAGGGCGGCGGCGACCGTCGCGAGGGCTCGTACGGCGACCGCCGTGAGGGCTCCTCCTACGGCGACCGCCCGCAGCGCGGCGACCGTCCGTACGGCGACCGCGACCGCGCCCCGCGCGGCGAGCGCTCGTACGGCGGCGGCGAGCGCGGCTCGTACGGCGGCGACCGTCGTGACCGCGGCCCGCGCGGCCAGCGGCGCAACGGCGGCTCGCACAACGGCGGCCCGCGCCGCGAGGGCGGCGACCGCCGCCCGGCCCGCACCAACTGATCGGACGCACGACGCATAACGCACGGCCCCCGGCAGACCCAGTCCGCCGGGGGCCGTCGCACGTCATCCCGCACGCACAACCTCAGCGGCGACCAACCCGCCCAACCGCCCCCGCCCCAGCGGTCACCGCCCGGCCGAACGCGCGTTCGCAACGTGTGGTCTGCTGAACGTTCCGAACGTTCATATAACGCTCGCCGCTCGTCACGGCACCCGCGCTGAACGTGGGTGACACCTGCTCTGTGGCAGGAGTCACACGTCGCGCGATCGGTGAACGGGGGTGTTAGGAAGGGGTCAGCCGGCTTCTTCTCGGAGTTTGTCCTGGAGGAGCTGGAGGCCCTCCAGGCCGTCCACCGAGAGGGCGGCGAGCTCGTCCAGCGAGATGAGCGGGTGGTTGCGGAGGGGCGGGTCCCAGCCGGACTCGGGGTCGTGGCTGCGCAGGACCTTGGCGGGGACGCCGCCGATGACCGAGTGGTCGGGGAACTCGCCGCGGACCACGGCGCCGCCGGCGACGGCCACGTTCCGGCCCAGCCGGGTGCCGGGGAGGATGATCGCGCCGGTGCCGATCCAGCAGCCGTCGCCGATCACGACCGGGTTGTTCTCGGGCCATTGGCGGCCGATGGGGGTGTCCAGATCGCCGTAGCTGTGGTTCTGGTCGGTGATGTAGACGTTCGGGCCGGTGAAGACGTCGTCGCCGATCTCGATGGACTGGTGGCCGACGATGTGGGTGCCGCGGCCCAGGGAGCAGCTCGAGCCGATGCTGACGATCACGTCGGGGCCGAGGTCCAGGCCGGGAACGAAGCCGGCCGAGATGGTGACGTGGGTGCCGACGAGGGTGTGGTTCCCGATCGAGATCCAGGGCTCGCCGTAGATCGCACCCACCGGGAAGCCGATGCAGGCGCCCTCACCGAGGTAGGCGAACTTGCGGCGGCCGTGCGTGTGCGGAGTGATCTCGCCTTGGCGCTGGACCCATTCCCAGCCGCGGTGGACGGCCGTGTGCACGCCCCGGCGGGCCTTGGCGGTCAGGAAACGCCGGATCGAGCTGGCTGTCGGTGGCATGCGGGTCCCTGGCTCTCTGGAGTCGTCGCGCATGTCAAGGTACCGGTTGGTAGCCACGGGCCGGATACCGCCTGCCAGGAACTCACCAAAAGCACCAGGAGTCACGGGACGCCCGTTGCGCCTACGACGTCGCCAGGAACGCGAGCGGGAACGAGAGAAGGCCCGGCCGTGAGGCCGGGCCTTCCTACGCTGTGTTACGGCGTCCGAACGTGGCCGTCGACTTCGCCCTTGACCGGAGACTCCTCCTTCTCCGGCGCCGGAACTTCGTCGACCATCGCCTGCATGTTGCTGCGCCGGGTCGCCACAGCCCCGGCCACACCGACGGCCGCGACGGCCGCCAGCAGCATCAGCACGGCGTTGCGGCCGCGATGACGGGGCTTGGGCGGTTCGACCCGGTCTGCCATACCGGAAAGGAACGAACTCACCCGCGGAGCCAAACCGGACTCCACGTACCGCGAGGCCTGCTCGAGCCGGGGCGCGCCCCAGCCGCGGGCGACCATGATGCGGTCACCGGCGATCTCACGCGAACGTGAGGCCGCCGGGGCGATCCGCTCCGCCGCGCTGGAGGCGCCACTGCGCCACATGTCAGCGCCGTGCCGAGCCGCCTCCTGCATACGGCCGAGCCGCGAGAGTGACTCTTCCTGCGGCTTCCGGCGGATACTAATCATTAGGGACACGCTAACCTCCCTGTTTGCGAGGTCCTGCCAAGCAGCCTTCCCATTGAACGGGGGGTAAACCCTGTGCGTAGGATCATGCGATCACGCACAGTGAGGCAGACGTGCATACCCGAAGGCGCATATTCCCATCTCGACGAGGAGGCGGCCCACCCGTGGCTGAAGAACTCTTTGCGACGCTCAACACCAACCTTGGCAAGATCGTGGTCCAGCTCTACCCGGACAAGGCGCCGGTGACGGTCGAGAACTTCGTCGGCCTCTCCGAGGGCACCAAGGAGTGGCGCCACCCCGAGACCGGCGAGGTCAAGAAGGGCGAGTCGCTGTACGCGGGCACGATCTTCCACCGCATCATCGACGACTTCATGATCCAGGGCGGCGACCCGCTCGGGCGCGGCACCGGTGGCCCCGGCTACCAGTTCAAGGACGAGTTCCACCCCGAGCTCAAGTTCGACAAGCCCTACCTGCTCGCGATGGCGAACGCCGGGCCCGGCACCAACGGCTCGCAGTTCTTCATCACGACCAACGTCGCCAACACCCGGCACCTCACCGGCCGCCACACGATCTTCGGCAAGGTGATCGAGGGCACCGACGTCGTCGACCGGATCGGCAACGTCCCGACCGGCCGGATGGACAAGCCGGTGGACGACGTCGTCATCGAGTCGGTGACGATCGAGCGTCGCCAGTCGTAGTACTAGGTGAGGACGCCGGCCCCTTGGCGTCGCCCGGCGGCACTCGCTTGACGCAAGGCGTCCCCGCGGAACGCGAGACGGCCACTCGCTGACGCGAGACGGCCCCTGCGTAACGCGAGGCGTCGCCGCACCGACCATCTGAAGACGCTGCCACGGCCAGCACCACGGAGCCACGTGATGAGCACAGACCCGAGCACCTCGTCCGGCGCCGACACCCCGGTGCCGACCTGCTACCGGCATCCGGGCCGGGAGACGTACGTGCGTTGCACTCGCTGCGACCGCTACATCTGCCCGGAGTGCATGCGGGACGCGTCCGTGGGCCACCAGTGCGTGGAGTGCGTCGCCGACGGCAACAAGTCCGTGCGGCGGCCGACGACCACGCTCGGCGCTCGCGTGCCCACCTCGGACACGCCCGTGGTGACCTACTCGCTGATCGGCCTGTGCGTCGTGGCGTACGTGGCCGAGCTGGCGTCGGTGAAGTTCTTCAGCGACTTCCTGATGGTCGGGAAGGCCGTCGACCAGTTCGGCGTCCCGATCGCGGGGGTCGGCGTGGCCGAGGGCGAGTGGTGGCGGCTGTTCACCTCGATGTTCCTGCACCAGCGGCCGAGCGGCGGATCGTTCGGGATCACCCACATCCTGTTCAACATGTGGGCGCTCTGGGCGCTCGGCCCGGCGCTGGAGCGGGCCCTCGGCCGGTGGCGGTTCCTGGCGCTCTACCTGCTGTCGGGCCTGGGCGGGAACGTGCTGCTCTACCTGGTGGACCCGACCGGCTCGGCGGTGGGGGCGTCCGGCGCGATCTTCGGCCTGTTCGGGGCGTTCTTCATCATCGCCCGCAAGTTCGGCGGCCAGGTCGGCCCGATCGTGTTCCTGCTGGTGATCAACCTGGTCATCACGTTCTCGGTGCCGGGGATCTCGTGGGAGGGGCACATCGGCGGGCTGGTCACCGGCGCCCTGCTGGCGCTGGCCTTCGTGTACGCCCCGGCGAACCGCCGGCAGGCCGTCCACGTGGGCGCGTCGCTGGGCATGCTGGTGCTGCTCGTCGCCCTGGTGGTGGTGAAGACGTCCCAGGTCACCTCGGGGGCCGCGTAACCCTGTGGGATCGCCATGCCGCCGTACGGCATGACGGGGCGGGGGCGCGGCCGCCTGTCGCGTGACCCGCGCGGTTCACGCCCGCGTTCGGCGAACGTGACATCGCCTATGGCGTGGCCGTGCGGGTGGCGTCGCGGATCAGCTCCGCGGCGGCACCCGCACGGGCCCGACCGACACGATCCTGTGGATAACTTGGGGAGAACCCCGCCGCCCGTCCCCAGTCTGTGGATAACTTTCGTGGATTGAACGGTGCGGAAGTGGGGTACCGCGTCAGCGCCAGCGCGTGGACAAGATCACGCCGAGGATGATCGCGGTGAAGCCGATCCCGAGGTTCCAGTTGTGAAGGTCGCTCATCACCGGCACCTTGGTGTCGGTGCTGGCGGTCACGTAGAACGTCGCGATCCAGGCCAGCCCGACCAGCCAGAGCGCGACCATGGTGGGGACCAGCCAACGCGGGCTGACCTCGGGCGCCTTGGACTTCTGCGGCGGGGTGTAAACGGCCTTCTTGCGCACTTTGGACTTGGCCACGGTGGGATCGATCTCCTCGGGCGGGCGACGGCCGGAGCGCCGGTCCGCGCATGGGTGTTTTGTCGGTTAGCGTAGTCGCTGGTGAGCAGCGTACGGCGTCGAACGTGGGGAAGCATCATTCCAGCCCTCACGCTAGTGGCGGGAACCTTGTTCGCGGCGAGCGCGAGCACGGCCCGCGGTACCGACCTGCGCGAGGACGGGCGCACCCGGATCACCGAACTGATCACCGCCGAGCAGCGCCGCACCCATCGCGAGCGCACCGACTACCAGCGCCTACGCGAGCAGGTGGACGCGATCTCCCGGCGGGCCGGGCAGCGCGACGACCGGGTGCGGCAGGCGCAGACCGCCGCCGACGGTCTTGCCGCACGCACGGGATTCGCCCCAATGCAAGGGGCTGCCGTACGCGTCGCGCTGAATGACGCGCCCCAGCGCGACTACGGCCGCACCGTGAGCCCGGACGATCTCGTGGTCCATCAGGCGGACGTCCAGGCGGTCGTGAACGCCCTCTGGGCGGGCGGCGCCACCGGAATGCAAATTATGGACCAACGTGTGATCTCCACAAGCGCCGTGCGGTGCGTGGGCAATACGCTGATCCTGCAAGGGGTCGTCTACTCGCCTCCGTTCAAGATCACCGCGGTCGGTGATCCGGGCCGGCTGCGGGCCGCGCTGGGCGCCTCCCCGGAGATCGCGATCTACAAGAGGTACGTGCAGGAGTACGGGCTCGGCTACAGCGTCGGCACCGTGGACCGCGCGACCCTCCCCGCGTTCACCGGAAACGTGACGATCAACCATGCGAGGGTGCCGAGGGACGGCGGCGCCTAGGGGGTGCGGTGCGGATTGCCATCCGTGGCCTGGGTGAGCTGTGCATCACCGCCGGGCTGGTCCTTCTGCTCTTTGTGACCTACGAGCTGTGGGGCACCGGCAGGTACACCCATCAGCAGCAGGATCGCCTGGGCAAGGAGCTCCTCAACAACTGGCGCTCCCAGAAGGTCACCACCGAGCGCGTCAAGCTCGGCAGTGGCCTCGCGATGATCCGAATCCCGCGTTTCGGCTCCAAGTACAAGTACGTGATCGTCGAGGGCGTCGACCTGGCCGACCTGCGCAAGGGCCCCGGCCACTACCCCGGCAGTGCGATGCCCGGCCAGATCGGCAACTTCGTCGTCTCGGGCCACCGCACCACCTACTCGGCCCCGTTCAACCGCGCGGCCGAGCTCCGCGACGGCGACCAGATCCTGATCGACACCCGCGACAAGCAGTACGTCTACAAGGTCACCGGCCGCAAGGTGGTCCAGCCGACCACGGTCGAGGTCACCGCCGCCGTGCCGTTCAAGCCCAAGGACAAGCCCACCAAGCGGCTGATCACCCTCACCACCTGCAACCCGAAGTACTCGGCCGCCCAGCGCCTGATCATCTTCGGTGAGCTGTCGGCCGAACTGCCCCGCCGCTAGGAGGCCCCATGTACGCCTGGATCTGGCGCCACCTGCCCGGCCAGTGGCCCCTCAAGACCGCCGCCGCCACGGCCCTCGTCGCCGCCTTCGCCCTCGTCCTCTGGTACGTCGCCTTCCCCTGGCTCGAACCGAAGGTCCAGTTCGACCGAGGCGTCATCAACACCCCCTCATCCCCGTCCGCCCCCGCAACCCCCGACCGCCGCTGACCCCTCGACCGCCGCTGACCCCTCGACCGCCGCTGACCCCCCGACCGCCGCTGACAGCCGATCACCGCTGACACCCGCCGGTCGGCCGTCCCAGGCCCAGGCCCAGGCCCAGGTGAACGAACCGCATGCCGAGGCGCCGCAGATGCACGTTGAAGCGCCGGAGATAATCGTGCCGTGCGCGTTCTGGTGGTCGACAACCACGACAGCTTCGTCTTCAACATCGTTCAGTACCTGCTCGAACTGGGCGCCGACTGCACGGTCAAGGATCGTTCCGACGTCACCCTGTCCGACGCCGAGACCGACGGCATCCTGCTGAGCCCCGGCCCGGGCCACCCCGCCGACGCCGGCGTCTGCCTGGACCTCGTCGAACGGGCCGCAATCCGCAACACACCCCTGCTCGGCGTGTGCCTCGGCCACCAGGTGATCGCGTACGTCCACGGCGCCACGGTCTCCAGAGCACCCGAGATCGTGCACGGCTACACCGGCCAGATCCACCACGACGCCCAGGGCGTCTTTCACGGCCTCCCCACGCCCCTGGAGGCCACGCGCTACCACTCGCTGGCCGTCGAGCCCGCGACGGTCCCCGAGAGCCTCGAGATCACCGCCCGTACGCCCGACGGGATCGTGATGGGTATCCGACACCGCAGCCGCCCGATCGAGGGTGTGCAATTTCACCCCGAATCCGTCCTGTCCGCATACGGCCACGAGCTGCTCGGCAACTGGCTCGCGACCTGCGCTTTTACCGTATGACTCCCAAGGTCGCGAGCCGTTCGACCAACCCGGGAGAAATCTCTGGAGGAAATCTGTAACACCGGGTGCCCCCGATACGAAGACCATGACGAGGGCTTCCGCCATTGCCCCCGAGTGGCGGAAGCCCTCTTCGCGTCTCCAGACCCCGATCCAGAGCCTCAGCGATCCAGGTCCAGAGCCCTCAGCCACAACGAAACGCCCGGCCTCCCCTGAGGGAGAGCCGGGCGTTCGGCGTTCTGGCTGGGATCAGCCGCCGTCACCGGGCGGGAAGGACGGCGGGAAGGGCGGGCTCGTCGACGGGGTCGGCGAGGGCTTCTGGACCACGTAGATGGTGATCGTGTCACCCGGGGCCACCTTCGCGCCCGCGGCCGGCGACTGCTGGTAGACCTGGCCAGGGGAGAGCGGCTTGTCCGGCGGCGGGGTGCCGAGAACGGTCTTGCACTTCAGGCCCAGCGCCGAGAGTTGGGCGCAGGCGGCCCGCTGGCTGTTGTTGGTCAGGTCGGGCAGTTCGACGGTGCTCGGGCCGGTGGACACGTACACGGTCACGTCCGAGTTCTTGGGCGCCTTCTGCGGGTTGGGCGGGTCGGTCCGGATGACGGTCCCGCGCTTGACGGTGTCGCTGGTCTCGGAGTTCTTGTTGACGTTGAAGCCCGCGTCCTCCAAGATTCCCTTCGCCTCGGCGTAGGACTTGCCCTTGACGTCGGGGATCTCGTACTCCGTCGGCGGCTTCTTGCCCTTGGACACCGTGAGGGTGACCTCGGCGTCCTTGGCGACCTTGGTGTTGGCGGCGGGATCAGTGCTGATCACGTTGCCCTTGGAGACATCGTTGTTGTAGTCGTGCTGGACCGTCGGGTTGACCTTGAGGCCCTTGGCGACGATCTCCTGCTTGGCGGCGCTCTCGGAGAGATTGGCGACCGCCGGGACCGCGATCTTGTCGCCGGCCGACTTGTCGCCGCCGCTGGTGAGGGCCCAGCCGATGAGGCCGGCGCCGCCGATGAAGAGGACGGCGAGGGCGATCCAGAGGGCGGCCTTCTTGCCGGCTCCGCCGCCGCCGCGTTCGGGGTGGTAGGGCTCGTCGTACTGGACGGGCGGCAGGTCGTAGCCGGTGCGGCCCGCGGGGGGCTGCACCTGGGTACGGCCGGGCATGGCGCCCATGACCTGGGTGCCCTGCGGCTGCGCGCCCATCAGCATGGTGGACGCGGCGGTCGAGGCGACCGGCTGGCCGTGCATGGCCCGCTGGATCTCCTGCCGGAACTCCGTCGCGTTCTGGTAGCGGTTCTCGGCGTCCTTGGCCATCGCCTTGAGAACGATCGCGTCGGCCCACGTGGGGATCTCCGGGTCCACCTGGGACGGCGGGATCGGCTCCTCGCGGACGTGCTGGTAGGCGATCGCCACGGGGGAGTCGCCGGTGAACGGCGGCTTGCCCGTGAGCAGTTCGTAGAGGACGCAACCGGTCGAGTAGATGTCGCTGCGGGCGTCGACGCGCTCGCCCCTGGCCTGCTCGGGCGACAGGTACTGGGCGGTGCCGATCACCTGGGCGGTCTGGGTCATGGTGGACGCCGCGTCGTGCATGGCGCGGGCGATGCCGAAGTCCATGACCTTGACCTCGTGATTGCGGGTGAGCATCACGTTGGCCGGCTTGATGTCGCGGTGCACGATCTGACCGCGGTGGCTGTAGTCGAGGGCGCGCAGGATGCCGTCGGTGATCTCCAGCGCCTTCTCGGGCATCAGCGCGCGGTTCTCGCGGAGGAGATCGCGCAGCGTGCTGCCGTCGACGTACTCCATCACGATGTAGGGGATGGAGGTGTCGCCGATCGTGTCCTCGCCGGTGTCGTAGACGGCGATGACCGACGGGTGGTTGAGCGAGGCCGCGGACTGGGCCTCGCGCCGGAACCGGGCCTGGAACGTCGGGTCGCGGGCCAGGTCGCTGCGCAAGGTCTTGATCGCGACGACACGATCGAGTCGCAGATCTCGGGCACGGTAGACCTCGGCCATGCCGCCGCGCCCGATCACGGTATCGAGCTCGTAGCGGCCGCCGAGCAGCCGAGGTTGACTCATATGTGCACTTTCCCTCTTACGTCTACACCTTGTCCTTCGAACCTAGTCCCCCGCTATCGGTCGGCGAGGGATCCGGGCTCGGAGTTGACGGAGTCGTGGTGCTCCCCGTCGGTGTGGGTGTTGGCTTTGGGGCGGTGGGACGTTCCTTGGTCGGTTTCCTGGTGGGCTTCTGTGAAGGGGACGCGCTGGGCGTTCCGTTCGTTGTCGTGGGAGACGCGTGGCGGCCGGTGATCCGCGGATGGGACTCGCGTCGCACCGGTGTGGCGCCCGCCGTCGGGGCCACCTCGTTCGGCTGAACGGCCGGGAGCCTGGTCGGACTGTCCTGGACGAGCCCTGCGGCGGCGAACCCCCGCCAGAGCGACCCGACCACGATCACGCCGAGCAGCAGGACACCGGCAGCCACCGAGGTGTACGTCAGTGCCGTGCGTCGTTGCCCGGTCACCCCCGTGAGGGTATCCGGGGTTCCCCCGCCGTCAAACTCTGGCAAAGGGCCTGATATCGGTAGCCCCTTCGTGTTCTGGGGAGTGGGCCCGCCGTCTTCCGGCATGGCGCCCTTCCACAGGGGCATCGGCCGCGAGCCGCCCGCTCGCGTACCGCCCGTGCGCGAGCCGCCCGTGCGCGAGCCGCCCGTACGTGAGCCGCCCGTACGTGAGCCGCCCGTACGTGAGCCGCCCGTACGTGTGGCGGCTCCTCGCGTGTCGTCCGCCCGTTTGGCGCCCGCCTGCGTGCGGCCCGCCTGCGTGCGGCCGGGGCGCGAATCGCCCGGCCTCGCGGGGTCTGCCCGCGTGGCGCTCGGCTGCGAGTTGCCCGCCGGGGTGCCGCCTGGTGTGGCCTCTTCCTCAGGGAACGAGGCGGACAGGCTCAGAGTGTCGCGGATCACCATGGCGCGGTCGGCGACCGCGGTGGCGCTGGCGGGACGTTCCGCCGGGGTCTTGGCCAGCAGGTCCGCGACCAGCGAGCGGACCGGGCCGGGGACGCCGGGCGGCAGCTCCGGCGGGGCCTCACGCACGTGCTTCAGGGCGATCACGACGGGGGTGTCGGCGTCGAACGGTGCGGCGCCGGTGAGGCACTCGTAGGCCACCACGCCGAGCGAGTAAAGGTCGCTGGCCGGGGTGACCTCCTGGCCGGAGGCCTGCTCGGGCGAGATGTAGTGCGCGGTGCCCATGACCATGCCGGTCTGGGTCTGGGAGCTCGCCATCTTCAGCCCGCGCGCGATCCCGAAGTCGGTGATCTTGACGGTGCCGTCGGCGGTCACCAGCAGGTTGGCGGGCTTCACGTCGCGGTGCACGATCCCCGCGGCGTGCGCGACAGCCAAAGCCCGCGCGGCCTGGGCGATCAGGTCGAGCGCGGCCTCGGGGGTCAGCCCGCCCGTACGGGCGAGGATCCCCGACAGCGGCTCGCCCGGCACCAGCTCCATGACCAGATAGGCGCGCCCGTCCACCTCGCCGAAGTCGTACACCTGGGCGATCCCGCCGTGCTGCAGCGCGGCCGCGAACCGCGCCTCGGCCTGGAACCGGCCGCGCGCCCGGGTGTCGGTGATCAGCTCATCGCGCAGCACCTTGACCGCGACCTCGCGGGCCAGGGTCTCGTCCATGGCCCGCCAGACCTCGCCCATTCCCCCGGTGGCCAGCAGCTCCAGCAGCCGGTACCGGTGGTTCAGGACGAGGCCAGGGGTCACTTCTTCAGCACCGCCTGCATGATGTCCGCGGCGATCGGGCCCGCGCCGGTGGCGCCGAAGCCCTGGCCCTCGGTGACGACCGCGAAGGCGTAGCGCGGGTTCTCGATCGGGCCGTAGCCGACGAACCAGCGGGCGTTCGGGATGCCCGGGCCCTGCTCGGCGGTACCGGTCTTGCCGGCGATGTTCTGGCCCTGGAGGTTCTTGGCGGTGCCCTCCGCGACCACGGCCTTCATCATGTCCTTGATCTGGTCGGCGGTGTCGGCCTTCATCGGCTGCGAGTACATCTTGGGCTTGGCGTCGTACAGGCTGCTCTGGTCCTTGGCGCGCACCTTCTGCACCAGGTACGGGTTCATGATCTTGCCGTTGTTGGCGACCGCGGACGCGACCATCGCCATCTGCAGCGGGGTGGCGCGCACGTTCTCCTGGCCGATGCCGGAACGGGCGGTGCCGTCCTTGCCGGTGTTGATCTGCTGGCCGGTCTTCGGGTCGCGGATCGAGACCGGGACGTCGCTCTTGGCGGCGCCGAGGTTGGGCTCGACGTCGATGGTCTCGCCGAAGCCGAAGTTCTTCGCGGCGTCGTGCAGCTTCTGGATGCCGAGCTGCAGCGCGAACCGGCCGAAGGTGGTGTTGCAGGACTCGGCGAAGGCCAGCTTCAGCGGCGCCTGGCCGCCGCACGGGCCGCTGTCGCTGTCGTTCGGGAGCGGCTTGCCCGACTCGGGCAGGACCAGCTGCGAGGTGTCGACGGTGCTCTGCTCGCTGAGGCCCATCTGCTCCATGGCCGTCGCGGCGACCACGGTCTTGAACGAGGAGCCGGGCGGGAACGTCTGGCTCATCGCGTTGTCGATCAGCGGCTTGATGACGCCCGGCTGCTTGTCGAGCTGCTCCAGCCGCTTGCCGCCCGCCTCGCCCTTCTGCGGGGCGACCTCGTTCGGGTCGTAGGAGGGGAAGGACGCCAGCACCTTGACCGCACCGGTCTTGATGTCGATCACGGCGGCGCCGGCCCGGCGGGAGGTGGTGGCCTTCAGCTTGTTGTACGCGACCCGTTGCGCGTCGGTGTTGAGCGCCAGTTCGACGTCGGCGCCCTCGGCCTGCTTGCCGATCAGGTAGTCGAACCAGTGCTTGCGGGTGATCCGCTTGTCACGGCCGCCCAGCAGCGAGTTGTAGGCGAACTCCACGCCCCTGGACGGGCTGCCGTTCCAGAAGCCGGTGACCGGGGAGAAGATCGGGCCGTCGGTGTAGTCGCGGCCGTACTTCGGGTTGTCCTTGCCCGTCTCCTTCGACTGGGCCAGCACCACGCCGTCGGCGGTGATCTGCCCGCGGTAGGCGTTGAAGACGTCGGCGAACTGCCGGGTGTTGCGCTTGTCGTCGCGCAGGCTCTGGGCCTCGCTGCCCTGGACGTAGTTCACCTGAGCCATCAGCCCGAAGAACAGCAGCAGGCCGAAGATCGCCACGCGGCGCAGCGGCTTGTCCATGTTCATGAGGAGTGGATGTCCTTACCTCGTGCTCACGATCTGGGTCATGCCCTCGTCCTGGATCGCCTGGGGGGCCGGCTTGCGAGCGTCGTGGCTCATCCGGACCAGGATCGCGATCAGGATCCAGTTGGCCATCAGCGAGGAACCGCCCTGGGACAGGAACGGCGTGGTCAGACCGGTGAGCGGGATGAGCCGGGTGACACCTCCGACGATGACGAACACCTGCAACGCCAGCACGAACGAGACGCCGCCGGCGAAGAGTTTCAGGAAGGGGTCGCGTGCGGCGATGGCGGTCTTCATCCCTCGCTGCACGATCAAGGCGTAGATCAGCAGGATCACCATCAACCCGGTGAGGCCGAGTTCCTCACCCATCGAGTCGAAGATGAAGTCGCTGAAGGACAGCGGTGTTCGCCATGGTTCGCCCTGGCCGAGGCCGGTGCCGAGCACCCCTCCCTGGCCGAGGGCGAACAGGCCCTTCATCAGCTGGGCGCTGTCGGAGAACTCGCCGCCCATCTGGGCGCACACGCGCGCGCCCGCCCCGAGGGGCTTGCCGCTCGCGGCGGCTTCCTTCTTGTAGACGTCGGTGTCGGGGTTGACCGGGATGACCTTGCCGTGGACCAGGCAACCGCCGTCGAAGTAGGGCTTGGGGTTCTGCCAGATGTCGATGCGCTGGTTCACGTGGCCCATGAACGGGAGCAGCGTGGCGATGAAGATGCCGACCGCCAGCAGGCCCATGCCGATCATGACCCAGGAGACCCGCTGGGTGGCGATGTAGAGCATCGACACGAACAGGCCGAAGTACAGCAGTGCCGTACCGAGGTCCTTCTGGAGGAACAGGACGCCGAGCGCGAAGACCCAGATCACGATGATCGGGCCCAGGTCGCGGGCGCGCGGCAGGCTGAGCGGCCCGACCTTCTTGCCGATCAGCGACATCGCCTGGCGCTTGTTGACCAGGTAGCCGGCGAAGAAGACGACCAGCATCAGCTTGGCGAACTCGCCCGGCTGGACCGAGAACGGGCCGATGAAGATCCACACCCGCGCGCCGTTCACCGAGGCGCCGAGGCCCGGCACGATCGGCAGCAGCAGGAGGACCAGCGCGGACAGGCCGACGATGTAGGTGTAGCGCTGCATCGTCTTCGGGCTGAGCGCGAAGCGGCCCTCGCCGTTCTTGGTGTCGCGCATGATCAGGATCGCCACCACGAACAGCAGGATCCCGACGAACGTCCACATCAGCTGGCCCGACGCGGACGCCTCGTCCTGCGGCAGCTTCTTGCTGGCCGCGCGCGCCGCCTGCGCGATCTGCTTGGACTTGCTGGTGTCCAGGTCGAGCCGGTAGATCATCGCCAGGCCGAGCCCGTTCAGCCCCACCGCGAGCGGCAGCAGCAGCGGGTCGGCGTACGGCGCGAACTTGGCCTGGACGACGTAGGCGCCGATCGCCAGCAGCACCAGCGCGCCGCCGTACAGCGGCAGGCCCGCCGGGAGGTTGCCGTCACGGGCCAGGCCGACCTCCGCGAACGCCGACAGCGTCAGCACCATCGCGAAGACCAGCAGGAAGAGCGACGCCGCGTTCCGCCGGGTGTACGGGATCTGCGCGCGGATCTGCTTACCGAGAGAACTCATCAGCCGTGGCTTCCGCCCTTCGACCCGGCCGGGCAGCCCCTGACGGACGGGTCGCCGTTCTTGCACTGCTCCTTGTGGGCGCCCAGCTCGTTGAGCTTGTCCGTGGCGCCCTTCAGCCCGATGAAGGTGAAGGAGCCGTGCTGCACGCCGTCGGCGTCGGGACCAGGCAGCTCCTCCAGGCGGATCGCGCTGTCCTGGACCTTGGTGACCTGGCAGTTGGCCTGGCCCTCGCCCTTCTTGATGATGACCTTGCCGCTCTCGTTGCGGAGCGAGAACTTGCAGACCTGCGATTTCAGGTCCTCGATGCCCTTGCGGGCACTGCTGACCGGGAAGGTGTCCCTGACGTCCTGCTGCTTGTTGGCGGGCAGGTCGGCCACCATGATCGCGGGGCTGGGCTGGTCCTTGGCGTCGGCCTTGCGGGACAGGTCGATGAGGGGGATCTTCTGGTTGGTGCCGCGGTAGACGACGACCTTGCCGTTCTCCTGGCCGACGTAGTAGCCGCCGCGGAGCTGCTGCACGGTGAAGAAGCCGCCGGCGACGAGACCGATGATGATCACGCCGACCGCGACGATCAGCCACGTCCAGCGGCGCGCACCGCCGCCGCCGCGCATGGCCCGGCGCTCGCGCCGGGTGGCGGGCTGGGCCATCGCGCCCTGGGGCGGCGGGCCCATCGGGTCGTTCGCCGGTGCCGGTGCGGGCGGCGGCATCTCGTCGACCGCGACCGGGGGCTGGGGCATGGTGTCGCGCAGTTGCGCGGCGCGGCCCGCGGGCGTGTCGGCCGCGGTCACCTGGGCGGCCTGGCCGCCGGGACCGCCGCCGGGCATGTCGGGGGGCGCGGCGGCGTTCGCCGCGGCGCCGACCGAACGGCCGGGCATCGGGGGCTGCGGCTGCTGGCCGAGGTCGACGACATCGGCCACCACGCAGGTGATGTTGTCCGGGCCGCCGCCACGGTTGGCCAGGTCGATCAGCTGCCGGACGGCCTGGTCGGGATCGGCGACGTCGGTCAGCACCTGGAAGATCGTCTCGGCCGTGATCACGCCGGACAGGCCGTCCGAGCACAGCAGGTAGCGGTCGCCGACCTTGGCCTCGCGCAGCGACAGGTCCGGATCGACCTCGCCGCGCCCGTCGAGGGCGCGCAGCAGCAGCGAACGCTGCGGGTGCGAGGCGGCCTCGTCGGGGCTGATCCGCCCCTCGTCGACCAGCGACTGCACCAGCGTGTGGTCATGGGTGATCTGGAACAGGCTGCCGTCGCGGAGCAGGTAGGCGCGCGAGTCGCCGATGTGCACCAGCGCGATCTGGTTGCCCGCCCACAGCATCGCGGTGAGCGTGGTGCCCATGCCCTGCAGGGCCGGGTCGCCCTCCACGATGCGGTGCAGGTTGTCGTTCGCCGACTTGACGGTCCGCTCGAGCGAGGCCAGCAACTCGGTCGCCGGCAGCTCCTTGTCGAGCCTGCGCAGCGCCTCGATCGCGGCCGCACTGGCGATCTCGCCGCCGACGTGGCCCCCCATGCCGTCGGCCACGGCCAGCAGATGCGACCCCGCGTACGCGGAGTCTTCATTTCCTTCGCGCAGCATTCCGACGTCGGAGCGCGCGGCGTATCGGATTCCCAGAGTCATTTGCGCAGCTCGATCACGGTCTTGCCGACACGGACCGGCACGCCCGGGGGAACCGGCATCGGCCGGCTCACCTTCGTGCGCCCGAGGTAGGTCCCATTGGTGGAGCCGAGATCTTCCACGATCCACTGACCGTCCTGCGCGTAAATGCGGGCATGCCGGCTCGAAGCGTAGTCGTCGGTGACCACGAGCGTGGCGTCATTCGCCCGACCAATGGTGATCGGTGCCCCCGTGAGATCGATGACTGTCCCCGCACGTTCGCCCTGAACGACCACCAATTTCGTCGGTGCCCCACTCGGGCGCGGCGCGCGAGGCTGCTTGGGCGGCCGTGCCGCCTTGGCCGGACGCGGTGGCTGGGCCGCCTTGGCCGCCGCCTTCGACGACCCGAACAGGTCGGCTCGGATCACGCCGACGGCCGCGATGACAAAGAGCCAGAGCACCGCTAGGAACGCCAGCTTGATCAGCGTGAGGGTGAATTCGGACATCGGAGTCGGGGTTACTCCCTATCGCGGCGGAACACGAGTGTCGTGCGCCCCATCGTGACGCGGGAACCGTCGACGAGTGTGACTCGCCTGATCGGCTGACCGTTCACGAAAGAGCCGTTGGTCGACCCTAGATCCACGAGAACGATTTCGGGACCTTCTAGACGGATCTCGGCATGGTGCCGTGAAACGCCCGGATCGACAAGGCGCAGGTCGCAATCGGTGCCGCGACCGAGCAGTGTGACCGGAGTGTTGATCTCATAAGTGCGCTGGGTGGCGTCGGCGCCCTCCACCGCGGTCGTGACCAGCAGCCGGGGATGACCCCCGAAGGCGCCCTGGCGCCCCTGCGGCACGTCACTGGCCGGCCGGCGGATCTCTCCGCCCTCCACGGTCGAACCGCGGATCACGCCGGATCGGATGCGGAACATGCCCGTGGCCAGATCGCCGGCGTTCTCGAAGCGGACACGCACCGGGCCCACAAAGGAGTACCCCTGCTCCTTCGCGTACTCCCGAGCCAGATTCGCCAGCTCCTGGCTCAGGCTGTCGGCGTACACCTGCAGCCGTTGCCCGTCCTGCTCAGAGATCTCGACGACGAAGTCGTTCGGTACCAGCGTCCGGCCCTGAGCGACGATCGCGGCGCGATCGTCCATCTCACGCTGCACAGCACTGGCCACCTCGACCGGCTGCAGCTCAGACTTGAAGGCCCGGGCGAAGGCTCCTTCGACCATGCCCTCGAGCCTTCGCTCGAAGCGCTGAATGACGCCCACGGGCACCTCCCTTCCCCACTGGTAGACGATCGTATCGGTGTGAAGGTTCGCTCGAAGTATGTGGATACCTAACCACTGCTCAGGCCGTGCTAGCCTTTTCGAGCACCCAGGGCGAACCCCTGAGAGCAACACCCTAGGGCGGGTGGCGGAACGGCAGACGCGCACGGTTCAGGTCCGTGTGTCCGAAAGGATGTGAGGGTTCAAATCCCTCCTCGCCCACTTCAGAGTTGGGAGTGGTGTGGTCGTCGCGCTTCGCGCGACTTCCCGCCACTCCTTCGTCATGTTTGCCTGGGGGGCGACCCCCAGACCCCCGGGCGAGGGGCTTCGCCCCCCGCGCCCCCCACCTCTTGAGTGGTGCGGGCTCTTCGTGGCTTTTTGCCGCTCGCGTCACGTGGGTTCCCGGTGGCCTCTGGGGTTCGGGGCTCGGGTCGCTGGGCGTCGGCATGCCTTTACTCTCCCCGGCTGTGCGGGGTCTGACCACCCGTCCAGGTCACGGCTTCATCAGGAAAGCCGGCGCGGAGATCCTGAACTGTGCTGCGGGAGCAAGGACCTAACTTGCGGTGCCCCGGGTTCAGGGAACGTGGGGGCGGGATGGTGAGTTCGAGTCGCGGTCCCCGACGATGCTTCCGATTCCTTCCGGGCACGGCGTCGATCGCGCACCTGGAGGAGAACGTTGCGGCGGTCGGCGTTGAGCTGTCCGACGAACAGTTCGAGCGGCTGTCGGGGCTGTGATTTGTATCGGGCGCTATAGAATGGCGCCATGGGAAGAACGCCGGGCCGGCCGCGGGCCTTCGACCGCGACGAGGCCCTGGAAAAGGCACTCGTGGAGTTCTGGCGGCACGGGTACGAGACGACGTCGGTGGCCGGCCTGACCGCCGCGATGGGAATCCGCCCGCCGAGCCTGTACGCGGCGTTCGGTGACAAACGGAAACTGTTCGGCGAAGCGGTCGCGCACTACCAGGCGACGCACGGCGCGTTCACCACGCGCGCGCTGGCCGAGGAGCCCACGGGACGGCAGGCGATCGAACGGGTGCTGCGCGAGGCCGCTGTGAACTACAGCGACCCCGCGCATCCCCCGGGATGCCTGATCATCACCGCGGGCGCCAACCACAGCCCGGAGGCCGCCGAGGTCGAGGAAGAGCTGAGGGGTTACAGGGTGGCGGCCAAGCAGGCCTTCGCCGACCGCATCGCCGAGGACGCCGATGCCGGGCGGATCCCCGCCGACAGCGACGTTGAGGGGCTCGCGACGTTCTACGCGGCGACCGTTCAGGGGATGTCGCGGCAGTCTCAGGACGGCGCCACCCGTGAGGAGCTCGAACGGGTCGCCGACCTGGCCATGAAGGCCTGGCCTCTGTAATCAGAGCGCTACGGAGAGTAGCATTGGGGCAAAGGGGTGAATGCTCCGATGCTCAAGTACGCGAAATGGGCCGCCCTCGCCATGGTGGTCTGGTACATCATCAGCCGGCCGGCCGGTGCCGCGGACGTGGTCCACCAGGCCGCTCAGGGGCTCACGTCAGCGGCGAACTCCCTGACCGTGTTCATCGGCGGTGTGCTGCCATGATCAGCCGCACCCTTCGAACTCCGGGACGCTCTCCACCAGGTGCACCCCGCTCGCGCCGAACCACTTGCGCAGCAGCCGCGAGGCGGTGCCGTCCTGGTACATCTCCGTGATCGCCTTGTTGACGCCCTCGCAGCCGTCGATGTCGCCCTTGCGCAGGCCCACGCCGTAGCGCTCGTCGCTGAACGGCGCGCCGACGACCTTGACCTTGGACCGGCCCTCGGCCGCGAAGCCGGCCAGGACCATGTCGCCGGTGGAGACCGCGTCGACCCGGCCGTCCAGCAGCATCTGGTAGCAGGCGCTGTAGGACGGCGAGGGAACGGTGACGGCCGGGATGCCGAGACCCGAGACCACGCGTGAGGTGGACACCGAGCCGCTGGCCTGGCACATACGGCGACCGGCCAGGTCGTGGGCCTGGTGGATCCGGTTCTCGCCCACGCGCACCATGATGTCCTGGTGCGCCAGGTAGTAGGGGCCGCCGAAGGTCACCAGCTTGGCGCGCTCGGCCGTGATGGAGTACGACGCCAACACGATGTCGACCTTGTGCTTGTTCAGCAGGCTCTCGCGGTTCTCCGACGTGACGGTCGCGTACTCGACCTTGGTGGCGCCCATCTTGCGGGCGATGTAGGTGCCCGCGTCCACCTCGAAGCCGCGGTACGTGCCGCCCGTTCCCTTGAGGCTGAGCCCGGGCTGGTCCGCCTTGACGCCCACGGTGATGGTCTTCTGGTCGGCGATCGAGGCCGAGCTGGAGGCCGTGCAGCCCGCGAGGGCCGAGGCGGTCAGGGCCAGCGCGGGCAGTGCCGCCGCGGCGGCCGTACGTGGAAGGCCTATGAGCACGCTGCCAGAGGTAGTCGCCGTGGATGAACGGCCGCCCTACGGCGCGTGGCCTCCAGGCATCCTCCCCTGGCCGCTACCGGACCGGGATGGACGGAACCGGATCCGCCCAGAGTCAACCGGCCCCGCCCCAGGGCCCGAAACCAGGTAGCAGGGGCCGGGCCGCTACCAAGCGGCTGCAGCGGGCTCCGGCCGCGGGAACGGCCGCCGCCATGGCCGGGGCAGGTCCGGGGTAAGCCGAGGTCCGGTCGGGCCGGAAATGGGCCCGAGACCCAGGCAGCGGGGGCCAGGACCGGGCTGCCGCCGAGTGGCTGCAGCGGGGTCGGGCCGCGGGAACGGCCGCCGCCATGGCCGGGTGGGTCCGGGGTCTGGTCGGGCCGGGGTCGGAGGCGAAGCCCAGGCAGCGGGGGCCCGGGGCCAGCCCGCCGCCAAGCGGCGGCAGCGGGTCCGGCCGAGGAACGGGCCGCCGCCATGGCCCGGGATCGGTCCGGGCTAGGTCCGGCGTTCGGTCGGGCCGCGGGAACGGGCCGCGGCGGGAGCGGGCCGCGGCGGGAGCGGGCCGTGGTGGGAGCGGGCCGTGGTGGGAGCGGGCCGTGGTGGGAGCGGGCCGTGG
>NZ_JAGEOJ010000020.1 GCF_017573505.1 Actinomadura barringtoniae | reverse complement strand
TTGGAGTCCAACTTCGTCAACGGAATCAAGCGCCTGCCGTACACGATCTGAACGGTTCGACACAGGGCGTATCAGGATGCTCGGAGCCGGCGCAGGATTCCAGCCATGCTGTTGACGCTCTCGTCCGTGCGGCCTTGGGCTGCGGCCGGCGGATCTCCCAAGGGAAGTTTCGTGCGCGGCGCCAACGAGCGCATGTTCACGGTTCGCGGCCGTAGCCGGTGTCCCAGGCCCAGGCGGCGATGCCGACGCGGTTGCGGGCGGAGACCTTGCGGCCGATGCTCGCGACGTGGGTCTTCACGGTGGCGGTGGAGATGAAGAGTGCGGCGGCGATCTCGGCGTTGGTCCTGCCCTGGGCGAGGAGGCGGACGACGTCGCGCTCGCGGGCGGTCAGCGGCTCGTCGGGCCGGCGGGCCGTTCTCGCGCCGAGGTCGCGCAGCAGGCGCAGGGTGATCTGGGGGCTGATCAGCATGTCGCCGGTCATCGCGGCGCGAATCGCCTCGATCATGAGGGTCGGTCCGGAGCGTTTGAGGAGGAACCCGCAGGCCCCGCCGCGCAAGGCCTCGTGGATGTAGTCGTCCATGTCGTAGGTGGTGACGACGATGACGCGGGTGGAACCGGCGAGCCTGCGGGTCAGCTCCAGGCCGTCCAGGCCCGGCATGCGGATGTCGGCCAGCACGACGTCCGGGCGTACCAGCCTGGTCAGTTCCAGGGCGCGATCGCCGTCAGCGGCCTCACCCACGACGCGGATGTCGGGCTGGGCGTCCAGGATCATGCGGAACCCGCTGCGCACCATCGCCGAGTCGTCGGCGATCAGGACCCGTACGGTCACCGCGCCGCCAGCGGAAGAGCGGCGGCCACTCGCCACCCGGCCCGGTGCGGCCCGGCCTCCAGGGTCCCGCCGAGGGCTCCGACCCGTTCACGCAGACCGACGAGGCCGAGGCCGCCGCGCCTGGCCGCTGGAACGTGAGTCCCGTCTCCCACCCCGTCGTTGGTCACGCGTACGTGGAGTTCCTCGCCGGTACGGTCGACGACGATGACCACCGTGGATGCCGGAGCGTGGCGGCGCACGTTGGTCAGGGCTTCGACCACGATCCGGTAAGCGGTGGCGCCGATCTCTCTGGGCACATCCTCCGCGTCCACCTCCATCCGCAGCCGCAGGTCTCCGGGGTCGGCGGTGAACCGTCGTACCAACTCAGGAAGGTCCGCAAGCCCGGGTACAGGATGGCGCTCGGCGTCGCCTCCCGCGGAGAGCAGCCGGACCGTCCGGTCGGTGACCGACAGCGCCTGCAGGCCCGCCTCCTCGATCCAGGCCAGCGCCGCCCGGCCCTTGGCCGGGTCGGCGACGACCTGGGCCGCTTGTGCCTGGACGACGATCCCGGTCAGGTCATGGGCCACGAAGTCGTGCAGATCGCAGGCGAGCTCCATCCGCTGCTCACGACGTGCCGCCTCGACCGCTCGACCGCGTCGCTGATCGAGCGTCCGCAGATACAGCCCCAGCCCGGCCGCGCAGGCGGCGGCCAGCGACCACCAGGTGACGGTGAAGGCCTGCACGAGAAGCCCCTGGGCCGGGGCGAGCCGGAGGGCCACCGCCGATTCCGCCAGTCCGGCGGCCAGGCCGAGCGCGGCGGCCTCGCGCGGGGGAGCGGCGCGTACGACGGGCACGATCAGCACCGCCATCGCGGCGGACTCCAGGGCAGACCACAGGAGCACGCGGTAGGCCTCCCCTGCCGGGTCGGTGACGTCGACCGGATGGGTCAGCCGAAGCCAGAGCGTGGTGGCCAGGGAGGCGGTCACTGCCGCAACTGTCGTCCAGCGCGGGTTCCCCACCCGCTGGACGACGATCGCGATGACGCACAGCAGGGCGGACAGCCGCAACGGCAACGCCTCGCCGGGCCCGGCAAAGATCCCCGCCATCGGGACGACGACGGCCGCCGCCCGCCCACTCCATCGCACCGCCGACGCGCCCCCTCGCATGCGGCGCATCCTAACCCCGCCCGCATCGGCGGCACGGACCGCGGCGACGCAGGTGATAGGCGAGGGCGGCGGCGCCCAGGAAGATCCCCCATGAGGTCCAGGACAGGCTCACCGTCCATTGCTGCCACAGCGGGGCTCGCCCGCCGTGCTCGACGAAGCCCAGCCCGAAGCTCAGCCCGGCGGTGAACATCAGCACGGCGGCGGCGGTCGCGGGCACCACCGCGGCGGCGACCGGCACCCTGCGGCCGCGCAGGTACGGGATCCACCGCGGGAAGATCTCCCCCCAGGGCCGGACCAGCCCGAACGTGAGCGCGATCCCGCCGAAGGCCAGGAACGCCAGGAACGTCATCATCAGCGCGAGCGTCACCGGCTCCTGGTCCGCGGTGTCGGTGAAGCCCAGCGGGATCCCGATCGCCTCGACGAGCCGGGCGACCGGGTACGGCAGCGGCACCACCATCGCGGCGTACGTCGCCCACCTGCCCCATCGTGCCGCGGCCGACGGCGTGGTCCACCCTGCGGCGGTCGCCTCACGGCCGCACCGCGTGCAGGCACCGCGCGTACGGCGCCGGCAGACCAGCGCGGTCACCGTCCAGGCCAGGCCACCGCCCACGCAGACCAACTGGTTGACCACCGGCCAGGTGAGCTTGCCGAAGTATCCGAACAGCCCGTACACCAGGTTCTGCACCAGCCGTGCGTCGGGCACGACCAGGATCAGGACCACCGCCATGACCCCGCCGAAGACCGACACCCCGTTCCGCAGCGGCCGCGAGCCCGACCGGTCCGCCGCGACCGCGGCCACGACCCCGAGGACACCGAGGACGGCGATGACCGAGCCGCCCGCGCCGGGTCCCAGATCGGCGAGGACGGTACCTCGGTCGGGGTCGCCCAGCCCGTAGGGGAAACCGCCGAGTCCGAGGGCCCAACCCAGGCCGAGCAGCCCGTACGCCGAAGACCAGATCAAAGCCGCGTTCCCCGCCGCCGCTCTCAGGTATCTCATCGTCATAGATCCCAGCGTCCTGCGCCCTGCGATCACCCACCATCGACCAAAAGGCGCGTCCACCCGCCGAAAGCCCGGCGTGCCTCAGCCTTTCGGTGGACCAGAGGCGAAGGGCCCGGGAGACATGGACTCTTGTCTCTGCCATCTGCTCCGGCAGAAGGGCAGTGTGGAGGTGCAGCGTCGTCGGAGGCATGCTGATGGACTCCCGGTCGAACGTGGTCGTCGGTTACGACGAGACTGAAGAAAGCGGTTTCGCCCTGCGGTGGGCCGCTGCGGAAGCCCGGCTTCGGATGCTGGACCTGGTGGTCTGCCATTGCTGGCGGCTGCCCTACTCGCGCCATGCCCTCGGGCCCGAGATCGACCTGGAACCGATCGTCCAGCGGATGGGTGGGCGTTTGCTCAAACGCGGAGTCGCGCGGGCTCAGGCATTGGAGCCATCGCTGACGGTGCGGGGCAGGCTGATGGCGGCGCCCGCGTATGAAGCCCTCATGGACAAGTCCCACGATGCGGCGTTGATCGTGGTGGGTTCGCATGAGAACGACAGCCTGCCGGTCGGGTCGACCGCGCTGCAGCTGCCCGCTCACGCGCAGACTCCCACGGTGATCGTGCGTCGCGCTTCCGCTCGATACCGGCGCGTGGTGGTCGGAGTCGACGAGTCACCCGGTAGCGCCGAGGCGCTGGCGTTCGCCTTCGAAGAAGCGGCTCTGCACCGTACGCGTCTCCAAGTCGTCTGCGGCTGGGAGGCCGCCGCGGGAGGCGCGGGAGGGGAGGCCGCCCGGGATGAGGTGGAGCCCGGCTCTGCCTGGGAGGCTCGTATCGAGCGTGCCGTCGCGCCCTGGGCGGAGAAGTTCCCGGACGTCGAGTTCTCCAAGTCCTTGATTCTGAAGGATCCGCGTGACGCGTTGCTTGAGGCGTCCGAGACGGCCGGTCTTGTCGTGGTGGGCGATCGCGGAAACGGTGGCGTGAGGGGTCTGCTCCTGGGGGCTACCAGTTTGGCGATCATTCATCATGCGCGGTGCACGGTTGCTGTCGTGCATGAACGCCGCACGCCCAGGTGATAACGCCGCACGCCCAGGTGATGGCGAGCCAGGCGAGACGGGCAGGCGGGCACCGGCAAGAACCCTCTGAAGTTGCCATGAATCGATCGTGGGCTCTGGTGGGTTCGTCTCGGCGGCCACGAGCATTGGGGCCGCCAGGAGTTCGATCACCTCTGTGAAGGGCCTGTCGTGTTGTCCACCGTCTTCGGACTGCCCACTCATCCGCTCGTCGTGCACTTCGTTGTGTTCTTCATACCTGTCACCGTGCTGACGGCCCTGGTGGTGAGCCTGTGGCCCGAGGCGCGGCGACGGTTCGCGCTCTGGGCACTGGGCGCGGCCACGATCGCGGTGCTCGCCGTTCCGCTGGCCACCGAAACGGGTGAGCATCTGGAGGCACGTGTCCCGCATTCGAAGCTGGTGGAGGAGCACGCGGAGCTCGCCGACGCGTTGCTGCCGTTGATGGCCGCTCTGTGGGTGGGGCTCGCCCTCGTCGTGGCCGTCCGCTGGTACGCCGGCCGGGCGACGGAGGCGCGCTGGACGGGTTTCGCGATGGCCGGGGCGATCGTCATCACCGTCGTGGCGTCCCTTGCCACCGGGGTCCAGGTGGTCAGGATCGGCCACAGCGGGTCCAAAGCCGTCTGGCACGAGGTCGGATCCGAATCCGGAGCCGGGCAGGCTCCCTGACCGGCCGCCCTCGGCTCGCGCGCGTTCGCTGTACGCGCCGAGCCGGCCGGCAGAGCCCGGCGGGAGCGGTCAAGGGAGAGCGGGGGCTTGCGGGAGGACGGCGATGTCGCGCAGGCCGGGCGTCCACCAGACGGCACCGTCGTGGGCCACGGCGAAGGCCTCGAGATCGGGACGGGTGCGGAGCCACTCGCGCGCGTCGTCGCCCATGGCGAATGCGGCGGTGGCGAGCGCGTCGACCTCGGTGAGGTGCCGTCCGACGAGCGTCAGCGCGGCCAGTTCACCGGCGGGGCGGCCCGTGAGCGGGTCGATGATGTGGTGGCCGCGTTCGGAGACGCCCGAGGTCGCGACGGCGAGGTCCCGCCCCGAGACGACGGCGACGAGACGGTGCCGGTCGGCGGGGTCGTTCAGGCCGATACGCCACGGGTGGCCGGGCGCGGATTCGCCGCGGAGCTGGACGTCGCCGCCGCCGTTGACGTAGTGGTCGGTGAATCCGGCCTCGTGCAGGATCGTCGAGGCTCGTTCGATCGCCCAGCCCTTGACGAAGCCGCTGGGATCCAGGCGGCCGCCGGGCGTGGCGGTGAACCAGCCTCCGCTGGCCTCGGTCAGCGCGTCGCAATGGGCGAGGACTTCGGATACGACGGGGTCGCACTCGCCGAGCGTCAGGGTCCCGTCGGCCAGGCGGCTGATCTGGCTGTCGGGCCGATAGGTGGAGAAGCGTGAGTCCACGTGGTGGAGCCATGCCACCGCCTGCGCGAGGGCAAGGTTGAGCTCGCGTGAGCGCCGCGCCTGGATGACGAACGAGAACACGGTGCCCATGACGTGTTCGACGTGATGAATGCGGGGGCGGCTGTCAGGCACCGGCCCGGTCCAAGGCGCTCTGCAAGGAGGAGATGTAGCCCTCGCTGGTGTAGGTGGCCCCGGAGACCGCGTCGATGTGCGCGTTGCCCGCCGCGATGGCCTCCTGGGTGAGTTGCGGGACGGCTATCGCGGCGATCTCCCTGTCCCTGCCGTTGTCGGAGGGAAGACGGATGGCGCGCACCGCGGTGATCCGGCCCTGGGACACGGTGGCCTCGACCTGGACAGGTCCGTAGCGAGTGTCGACGACCTTGCCTTTGTAGGTGCCGCTCGCCGATGCCGGCGGTGCGGTGGCCTTGCCCGTTGGCTCCGATCGTGTGGCGGTGGCGGTGGCGGCGGCGGGGGAGTGGTGCGGTTTCAGGGCGAGGAGCAGAGCGATCCCGGCAACGGTTGATGCGGTGGCCACGGCGGCTCGGTGCACGATCGCGACTCCTTAGAACTCGAACGATTCGAAGTGGACGTCGCGATTGCGGACCCCTGCCTGGGCGAGTGCCTTGCGGGCCGCCTCCGCCATTCCTGGAGGGCCGCACAGGTAGACGTCTCGCTCCACCAGGTCGGGGATGAGATGCAGAAGGGCCCGGCCGGTGAGGGGGAGGGAGTAGTCCGAGGGCTCGTCGACGAAATAGAGGGCCCGCGCACCGCGTGCCACGGCGATGGCCTCCAGCTCGCCGTACAGCGCCAGGTCGGTGGACGTGCGCGCGAGATAGACGAGAACGAGGTCACCGGGCAGGGTCTCGAACAGCGTGCGCAGTGGCGTGATGCCGACCCCGCCCGCCAACAGGAGAGCCCTGTTGCTGCGGCGACGCTTGCCCGTGAAGGAGCCGTAGGGCCCTTCGGCCCAGACGCGGATCCCGGGCCGGAGCCTGGCCAGGGCACGGCTGTGATCGCCGGCGACCTTGACGGTGATGCGCAGGCAGTCGTCGCGCGGCGGGGCCGACAGCGAGTACGGGTTGGCCGCCCACCACATGCCCGGTGTGAGGAAACGCCAGCGGAAGAACTGTCCGGGCTCGGCTCCGAGGTCGTCGAGGTGGTGGCCGGTCATGTAGACCGAGACGACACCGGGGGACTCAAGCCGTACATCGGCCACTCGCAGCTGGTGGCGTAGCCCGCGGCGTATCGGGACGAGGAAGCGGTACCACGCCAGGAAGACGGCGACGCCGATGTAGAGCGAGTACCAGAAGAGCCGCGCCCAGGGCGAGCTCACGAACTGCGCGCCGTTGGCCAGCTGGTGGAAGAAGGCCAGGAAGACTGCCAGGTAGGTGGCGAAATGCAGGTAGTGCCACGTCTCGTAGCTGAGTCGCCGGCGAGCGGCCCGCGCCGAGGTGATCCCGACGCCGACCAGGAGCAGGAACCCCGCCGTCGCCTTGAGCATCTCGGGATAGTCGACGACGACCCTGACCGTTTCGCGGACGGGATCGGTCCGTGCGGTCACCGCGTACCCCGTAATGATCAATAGGACGTGCGCGAGGGCGAGGAAGACGGTGTACCGGCCGCCTGCGGCGTGCCAGCGCGCGAGCCGGTCGGTGCCGACGCCGCGTTCCAGCGCCGGGACGCGGGCCATCAGGGCCAGCAGAACGGCGCAGCCGTAGCCGGCGAGCAGTCCGGTGACGCGGCCCGCCTCGGTGAGCCAGCCGTCGAGGCCGGTGACCGAGCGCGTGCCGATCCACCAGAGCGCCAGGACCAGGCCGCCGCCAGCGAAGATCAACAACAGCGGCCAGGAGGCCGGCGGACGCCAGGCTCTCCGGTGTGCCGGCGGCGCCCCCCACGCACGGACGCCCGCGCCGCCGGCTCGTGTGGTGGTCATGCGGCCGACCCTGCCAGCGCAAGTTCTGAAATCCCTCTGACATCATGGTGAACGGCGCCTTTCAGAGCCTCTTCAGAGGAAACACAGAGGTTCGAGAGGGAGCCTGGGGGCACTATGACGACGGCTGACGACGACATCCCACCGGGTGACGATGATCTTCCATCGGGCGCCTCGCGGCCCGCGGGACTCCGGCGAGCCGATGGCACACCGGTTCGGGCTCTCGTCGTGGACGACGAGCCGGACCTGGCCGATGTGCTGTCGCGGATGCTGGCGCTGGAGGGCTGGGCGGTCCGTACGGCCGCCGACGGTGCGTCCGCGGTGGCGGCCGCCCGGGAGTTCCGGCCCGACGTGGTCGTGCTGGACGTGATGCTGCCCGATATCGACGGCTTCCAGGTGCTCAGGCGGATCCGTGCCGACAGCCCCGAGGTGTGCGTGCTGTTCCTGACCGCACGCGACGCCGTGGAGGACCGGATCGCGGGGATCACCGCGGGCGGGGACGACTACGTCACCAAGCCGTTCAGCCTCGAAGAGGTGCTCGCCCGCCTGCGGGGCCTGCTGCGCCGTGCCGGGATGACCAGGCAGGTGGTGGAGTCGGGCCTGATCACGGTCGGGACGCTGACCATGGACGAGGAGGCCCGCGAGGTCGTCCGCGGCGGTGAGATCGTCGACCTCACGCCGACCGAGTTCGAACTGCTGCGCTTCCTGATGCGCAATCCTCGCCGGGTGCTGAGCAAAGCGCAGATCATGGACCGGGTGTGGAGCTATGACTTCGGCGGCCAGGCCCACGTGGTGGAGCTCTACATCAGCTACCTGCGCAAGAAGATCGACGCGGGCCGCCCGCCCATGATCCACACAGTTCGCGGCGTCGGCTACGTTCTCAAACCGGACCTCGCGTGAACGGCCCGCGCGTGAACGGACCTCGCGTGAACGGCCCGCGCGTGAACGGCCCGCGCGTGAACGGCCCGCGCGTGAACGGCCCGCGCGTTCCGGTTCCGCGGACCCTGCGCGCACGGCTGACCCTGGGCCTGGTCGTTCTGCTCGCTGTGAGCTGCCTGATCGTGGGCGTCGCGACCATCACGGCCCTGCGCGGGTTCCTGGTGGGGCGGCTCGACCAGCAGCTCGCCACCGAAGGCGGCCGGTTCCCGGCGAGCCTGGAACACGAGCACAGGCCCGACGCCGACAACCGGACCGACACCCGCGGGCAGGCACCGCGCACCTTCGGCGCCAGGCTCGTGTCGGGGCAGGTGACCGCCGCCTCGGTCGTCCAGGCGCAGAGCTTCGAGCCGGTCCCGCTCACCGCTGCCGACCGGCAGGCGCTGGCCTCGGTACGGCCGGACGGTCATGGACACCGGTTGAGTCTGTCGGCGCTCGAGGAGTACCGCGTGATGGCGGTGCACGGTGACGACGGCGACATCCTGATCACCGGGCTGTCCCTGCACCCGGTCGAGGAGACCCTCCACCGCCTCGAGCTGGTGGAGCTGGTGGTCTTCGGGATCGTGCTGGCCGCTGCCGGGACCGCGGCGGCCCTGTGGGTCCGGCTCACACTGCGCCCGCTGCGCCGGGTGGTGTCCACGGCCACGCGGGTCGCCGAACTGCCGCTCGCGGGCGGCGAGGTGGCGATGCCCGAACGGGTCCCCGACACCGACCCGCGCACCGAGGTCGGCCAGGTCGGCGCCGCCCTGAACAGGATGCTCGCGCACATCGAGGACGCGCTGGCCCGCCGCCACGCCAGCGAGGAACGGCTGCGCCGCTTCGCCGCCGACGCCAGCCACGAACTGCGCACACCCGTGGCCGCCGTACGGGGCCACGCCGAGCTCGCCCTGCGCAGCCCCGCCGGCCTGCCCGAACCCGTCGCGCACGCCCTGGGCCGCATCGAGGCCGAAGCGGTGCGGATGAGCGAGCTGGTCGACGACCTGCTGCTGCTCGCCCGGCTGGACACCGGACGCCCGCTCGTCTCCGAGCCGGTGGACCTCACCCGCCTGGTGCTGGACGCCACCAGCGACGCACGCGTCGCCGGACCCGACCACCGCTGGGAGCTGGTGCTCCCCGAAGAACCGGTCGTCGTGCGAGGCGACGAGCACCGGCTGCACCAGATGGTCGCCAACCTACTCGCCAACGCCCGTACGCACACCCCGCCGGGCACCCACGTCACCGTCCGGGTCGCCGGGCGGGAGGACCGCGCCGAACTCGAGGTCGAGGACGACGGCCCCGGCGTGCCGCCCGACATCCGGGCCGAGCTCTTCCAGCGGTTCGTCCGCGCCTCCCAGAGCAGATCACGCGCGGAGGGCGGCACCGGTCTCGGCCTCGCCATCGTGGACGGCGTGGCCACCGCGCACGGCGGCCACGCCGAGCTGGCCGGAGCACCGGGCCGCACGACCTTCAGAGTGACGCTGCCCATGAAGACCGATCACCCACCGGCCGGCTTGCTCTAGAGGGTCTCGCCGGACACCGTGGCGCCTCCCGAGGTCCACATCAGCACCGCGTGACCGGGCGCCGCGGCCAGGTCGAACGAGCCGAAGGCGCCCACCACCGCGGCCGGTGACCCGAACGATCCGCCGGGCGCGGCCGTCGCGGCACGCAGCGTGTTGCCGTTGCCGTCCATCCAGGCGACCACGAAGGCGCCCGCCGGGGTGGCGGCGGCCTGCGGCGCGCCGACGTAGTCGTTCGCCGACGAGATCAGCGTGGCCGGTCCCCAGGCGCCGCCCGCGGGCAGGCGCGACACGTACGCCGGGAAGGTCGTGGCGCCCGGGCCGACGCGCACGAACGCCGCGACGGCGTTGCCCGCCGCGTCGATCGCCGTGCCGACCGAGCCGGAGGCGCCGGTGGTGAGCGTCGTCACCGCGCTCCACGCGCCGCCCGCGGTACGGGTCGCGGCGAGCACGGTGGTGCGGCCGCGCCAGACCAGCGAGGCCTGACCGGCGTCGTTCAGCGCGACGGCGGGGTTGCCCTGCCGGTACGCGGGGGCGGCGACGGTCACGGCCGCCGAGAACCCGCCGGTGGTGGTCCCGGCAGCGGCGAAGATCGCGCCGCTGGGGCCGTTCCAGGCCGCGACGGCCGACCCGCCGGAATTCACCGCCAGCCGCACGGCGCGGCCGCTCGGATCCAGCGTGCGGACCGCCGACCAGGAGCCGCCGGCCGGAAGACTCGCCGTCAGGACACCGGCGTTGGAGGCCCAGACCGCGACCGCGTTCCCGGAACCGTCGATGGCCAGCTGCGGCGCGCCCGCGTCGGTGCCGAGCGTGACGGGCGCGCTCCAGGATCCGCCCGGCGGCCGGACGCTCGCCTTCATGACCCCGGTGATCGGCGGCAGGCCCTCCCAGACGGAGACCGCGCGGCCGTCCGGCGCGAGCGCGACCGCCGGGCTGACACCGCCGCCGAGCGTCGTCGGCGCGGACCAGGAAGTGCCGTTGGTGCTGGTGCGAACGTGCACGAACTGGCTGCCGTCCGCCGCCTGGTCGTACCATGCGGCGGCCTGCGCTCCGGTCGCAGTGACCGCGATCGACGGCCCGTCGACCACGTCGGTCGGCGGGATGGGCGTGGACAGCCTGATCGGCGTGCTCCACCCACCGGCGGCACCGGCGGGCAGGACGAGCGCCATCAGCGTGACGGCGGCGATGAGGAACGCCGCGAAACCGTTACGGATGGTCCGGGTCATGACCGGCCTCCATCGCTCGAACGAAGTCCATCGACACCGGCTTCACGGCGTGCCGCCCGGCGAGGTTCACCCTTCGGACTGGCCGCGAACGGTCACCGCCCGATCCGGCGGGTTCCTCGTATCGAAGCGTCACTTCGCATCGGGAGGCGGAGGCGTAGAGTCGAGTCATCTCTCCGCCGGTCATCCGGCCTGGACAGGGAGCGCGCGATGGTCCGCAGCGCGGCTTATCTAGGCCAGGTTCTGTTGCTGGCGGCGTGCTACGTCCTGGCGGGTAAGGCTGCGTTCGGCGCGGCCTCGATGAACACCAGCGTCGCGCCGCTGTGGTTTCCGGTGGGGCTGGCGGTCGCCGCCGTGCTGCTCGCCGGTTATCGGATGCTGCCCGGCGTGTTCGCGGGCGCCTTGGTGTTCAACGCGCTCACCTCGGTGCCGTTCACCGTGGCGTTGGCGATCGCGGTCGGGAACACGCTGGAGGCCGCGGCGGCGTTGTTCTTGCTGCGGCTGCTCGGGTTCGATCGGCGGGCGTTCCGGACGTGGGATCTGCTGGTGCTGACCGGTGCGGGGGCCCTGGCGGCGACGATGGTCAGCGCGACCGTGGGGATCGTGGCGTTGCGGTCGGCGGAGATCGTGGACTCGGCGCACGCTGGTTCGGCGTGGACGCTGTGGTGGTTCGGGGACGCGGCCGGCGTCCTCACCGTGACCCCGCTCGTGCTGCTGCTGTGGCCCGACCACGAGACACGTCCCGGGGTGCGTTCACGGCTGACGACCGGCCGGTGGGTCGAGGCAGGCGCGCTTGCGACGACGCTGGCCGTGGTGTTGTGGTCGGCGACCCATGTCGAAGCGATCCGTACGGCGGTGGTCTTCCCGGTCGCGGTGTGGGCGGCGATCCGGTTCCGGCTGGCCGGGGCGGCCCTGGTGAACGCGGTGTGCGCGGTCGTCTTGGTCTGGGTGACGGCGCGGGGTCTGGGCTCGCTGGTCCTGCCGTCCCTGAGCAGCGGTCTCTTGCAGGCCGAGCAGTACGTCGTGGTCGTGGCCGCGACGAGCCTGCTGCTGGCGGCCTTGACCGTTGAACGGGAACGCGCGACCGCCGCACTGCGGCGCAGTGCCGCCGATCTGGAGCGGGAACGGACGCAGTTGCGCGGCGCGCAGCACATGGCGGGGCTGGGCAGCTGGGAGTACGACATCGAGTCCGGCATGGTCAGCTGCTCGGCCGAGCTTCGCGAGACGCTCGGGCTGCCGCGTGCGAGCACGGCCGTGACGTTCGCGGACTTCCTGGATCTCATCGACCCGGCCGATCGACCCCGGTTCCTCGACGCGACCGCCGAGTGCGCCGACGGCGGCTCGTTCAAGGTCGACCTACGCGTGCACAGCGACGGCGAGGGAAGGGTGCTCAACACCCAGGGTGTCGTTCAACGCAACCAGGACGGCGAGCTGGTGCGGGTACGGGGGATCGGCCTGGACGTCACCGTCCGCAAGGCGATCGAGGACGAGCTGGCCGCCGCCCGTGACCAGGCGGTGGAGGCGTCCCGGCTGAAGTCGGCGTTCCTGGCGACGATGAGCCATGAGATCCGTACCCCCTTGAACGGGGTCATCGGCCTGGCCCATGCCCTGCTCGCCGGGCCGCTGGACACCGAACAGAGACGCCGGGCGGACGGGATCCGCGATGCGGGCGAATCGCTGCTGGCGATCTCCAACGACATCCTCGATCTGTCGAAGATCGAGGCCGGCGCCCTGGTGCTGGACGACCGCGCGTTCGATCCGGTGGCCACGGTCCAGGAGGCGGTGGCCCTGTTCGAGGCGGCGGCCGCGGACAAGGGGCTGACGCTCCAGGTCCGCGCCTGGCGGTCGGAGTCGGGGTGGGTGCGCGGGGACCGGACGCGGGTCCGTCAGGTCGTTCTCAATCTGGTGTCCAACGCGGTGAAGTTCACCTCCGAGGGCGAGATCATCGTGGCCGTCGGACTCACCGAGCCGCCTGAGGACCCGGCCCGTACCTCGATCCGGATCGAGGTACGCGACACCGGGGAAGGCATTCCACCCGACGTCCAGGCGCGCCTGTTCGAGCCGTTCGTCCAGGCCGACGCGTCCACGACCCGCCGTCATGGCGGCACCGGCCTCGGCCTGGCGATCTCCCGCCGTCTCGCCACCGCGATGGGCGGCGACCTCACCGCGTTCAGCGCGCCCGGCGAAGGAACGACCTTCCGTTTCACCCTCGCCCTGCCGCACGCACCGCCGCCCGCGGTCGCCACGCCCGACCGCGCGGCCGGGGACCGGCCCGCGGCGGGCGCCGCGAGGGCGAGGATCCTGCTCGTGGAGGACAACGCTCTGAACCAGATGGTCGCTCGCGAGGTACTGACCTCGCTCGGCTACCGATTCGACGTCGCCTCCGACGGCGTTCAGGCGGTGGAGCTGACCCGCACCCGGCGCTACCAGGCGATCTTGATGGACTGCCAGATGCCGGTGATGGACGGCTACACCGCCACCCGCGCGATCCGCCGCCGCGACCGCGACCACACCCCGATCATCGCGCTGAGCGCCAGCGTGTTCGCCGAGGACCGGCAACGCTGCCTGGCGGCGGGCATGGACGACTTCATCGCCAAACCCTTCGACCTGAACGAGCTGGCGGCGACCCTCGCCCGCTGGACCGCCGACCCCGTCAGCTGACCTCGAAGGTGCCGCGGAGGTGGATCTTGGCGGAGGAGTTGCCGATCTGGATCTCGAACGTGCCGGGTTCGACGACCCGCCGCATCGATTCGTCGACCAGCTCCATGTCCTGGGGGCCGAGCGTGAGCCGGACGGTCTCCTTCTGGCCCGGACACAGATCCACCTTGGCGAAGCCGCGCAGTTGCGTGATGGGCAGCGAGACGCTCGACTGCCGGTCGGCCAGGTAGGGCTGGACGACCTCCTGGTCGGCCCGGTGGCCGGTGTTGGTGATGTCGACGCGGACCTCGGTGGTCTCTCCGGCCTTGATCCTGCGGCGGGAGACCTTGAGGTTGTCGTAGCGGAACGTGGTGTAGCTCAGACCGTGGCCGAACTCGTACAACGGGGACGCCGCAAGCCCCGCATAGGCGTCGGCGGCCGCGCGCATGGGCCTGACGCCGTAGTAGATCGGGAGCTGGCCCACGCTGCGCGGCACCGTCACCGGTAACCGCCCGCCCGGGTCGCACGTGCCGAACAGCACGTCGGCGATGGCCTCGCCGCCGCGCTCACCGGGAAGCCAGGCCCTCCATCGGCACAGAGCCGTCCTTCACCGCTGCCTGGAGCCCGTCGAGGTAGGCCTCTTCCCAGGTGATGCCCACACGAGAACCATCGAGACCGGCGCACGACGCGCGCCGGTCTGCCTCGATCGCCACGTCCCTCACGCGCCGTCGCCGAGCCACTCCCTGATCAGGCCCGACCACTTGCGATTGTCGGTCGTCTCCATGAACGTCCGGTGATCGATCATCAGATAGATCTCACCGACCGGGACGGTCCCCAGAATCAGCGGCTTACCGGCATTCAGCAGCCCGCCGATGAACCGCCCGTACAGCTTGGTGTACTCGTTCGCCACGGACGTCACCTCGTCCGGCCGCAGCACCAGATCGCCGCCGTCACCCCACCCCTGCAGCACCAGGCGATCGTCATGAAGCGAGGCCTCGCCACGCCGCTGAAACAGCACGCTCTGGTCGACCCCGGCCGCGATCCGGTCGCCCGTCCTACGCGCCCGGAGCTCCTCAGTCGTGCAGCCGATATACGGTGCCTGCGCCGATGGCGCTTCGATTTTGCCCATGTCCCCAGGCTGCCGCCCGTCACCGGTCCGTCACAGCCTACAAAGGTCGTGACCACCCCCCACTTTGGTCGACACTTCGCCAGCCCCCAGCACCGTCGAGACCGAGCCCGATGATGGTGCGGCGCCGGAAATGACCTTGATGTGCCAGGCTTGCCGGGTGAACGTGGAACACGCCCTCCGGCTCCTTCGTGACTGTGCCTACCGCTTCTGGGACGACCAAGGCACCGACGAGATCGGAGCACTGCTCGCCGAGGCGCGGGCCTGCTACGACGCTGCCGAGGGCGCCGATCCCGCCACGGTCGCGATCGGCCGTTCGCTCATCGCGGCGTACGAGCTTCGCCTGTGCACCGACGTGGAGCACGAGGTCAACTCGGGCTGGGACTACGACATGGACGGCCCGCCGTTCAACGGCGTCGAGGAGGAGGACTGGGACGAGGTGACCGGCCCGGCCGCCGAACGCGCCGCGGAGGCCGCCCGCGCGGCGATCGACGCCGACCCCGAGGACCCGCTGGTGCCGATTCACCTCGGCCACGCGCTCAGCTGGCTGGGCGACCGCGACGGTGCGGTTGCCGCTTACCACGAGGCGCTGCGGCGCGACCCGGGCGACGACCTCGCAGAAACCTGTCTCGAACAGCTCGAAGCCGAAGTCCCGCACTATCAAGAGCCCGAGCCGCGCTCGTACGCCTTCGTTGTGTTGCGTGAAGAATCCCGGATCTCCAACTCCGAGTGGGCCGAGAGCGGTCATGTCTTCGGCACGTTCGGCCAGGTGCGGGCGGCCGCCGACGGGATGCTCGGCAACAGTGGTGATCTGACGCGCGAGGACCTGGACGGCTTCATCAAGCTGGAGTTGACCGTTCATCGCCCCGGGCGCGACGCAATTGTCGTGCCCGACCTGGTGAAGCACGTCCCGCGTGAACCCGACGGGGGACCGTTCCGGATCGAGTGGGCGGACGTTCGGGTGGACGATATTTCAGAGTCTGTCTTGGCGCTGGGGCGGCCAGTCCGCATCGGAAACCTGCTGCATTTCTGATGCGGGACTGGCCGCCCGATCTGGCGTAGGTCAGCCGGTGGATGAGGGCGGGCAGGGGTGTCCGGTGCTGGGCACCGGGAGGTTGTCGACGACGGCCGTCTTGGTCACGGCGAGGTCGGCGGTGGTCGTTCCGCGGGGCATGGTCTTGGAGGCGTCGGTCGTGACGCTGCGCGTACCGAGGAAGCGGTAGGTCTTCGCGTCGAAGATCAGGTCCTCGCGTTCGCCGGGCCTGGCGTTGTAGGTCACGGCCAGGCCGCGGCGCCCGGCGATGTCGGTGGTGGGGCCGGTGAGGCTCGCTCCCTTGATCTGGCGGGCGAGCTTGAAGAGTGCCGCCTGGACCTTGGGCGGCGTCGGTACGGAGGCCAGCGCCGTGAGGTTGGTCCACACGGCCTGGTCCAGGCTGAGTTCCGCTCGCTGCCCGGCGTCCACCCCGGCGGTCAGGGCGTTGCGGAGCCGGGCCGGGTCGGTGGGCAGTTTGCTGTGCAGGGCGTACGGAGCGTTCGGCTCGGCGGGCTTAGCGGTGCACGGGAGGAACTGCGCGTTCGTGGAGAGGTGCTCGGTCTGCCGCGCCAGGGCGGGCAGCTTCTTGCCGGGCAAGGGCAGGAGACCGAGCAACGTCTTCCGGCGATAGGGCGCGATCGAGCCGTCAGCGCGCTGCCACTGCTGGTAGCGCACCTTCCGGAACCACGAGACGTCGCTGTTGAACGACACCTCCAGGGCGGTCGTCTCCTGGTAGACGAATTGGTGGGGGAGCGGGTTGATGGCCTTTCCGTGCTCGGCCGCGGTGGCGGCCTGGTCGAGTAGTTCGGCGGCGTTGGCGGGGGTTGAGCCGGGGCCGTTCGCGTACGGGAGCAGGACGGCGCCTGCGGTCGCGGCGGCGACCAGCCCGCCTGCCAATGACATTCGGACGGTCCACACGTGCCCGGGAGTGCGGGTGCGTGCGCGGCCGGGCTGCCGCGTCTCCTCAAGCAGGCGCCCCCGGACGGCGGCCATACGGGCGTCGCCGGGCTCGGTGGCCTCGCTCCACAGCTCGCGCACCTCATGCAGGTCGTTCATCGTTGTTCTCCTTCGAGTCGTGGTCGGAGACGGGGTTCACGCCGCCGAGTGCTTGCTTGACCTTGGTGCGGGCTCTGTTCAGCCGGGATCGGACCGTTCCCACCGGAAGGCCGAGGGCGTCGGCGACCTGCTCGTAGGTCAGGTCGGCCCAGGCCACCAGGAGCAGGACGTCCCGGTCGCGGGCCGGCAGTTTCGCGATCGCGTCGGCGAGCCGGCGGCCGCTCATCTCGGCGCTCGCGCGCTCGACGGCCCGTTCGGCGACGCCCTCGGCCGCGTCCATCAGCACGCCGGTACGGACGAACGTCCGGTAGCGGCTCACCTCGGCGCGCCGATGCCTGCGGATGAGGTTGGAGGCGATCCCGTACAGCCACGGCAGCGCGTCGGAGCGGCCGAGGTCGTAACCGTCCCGCTGCCGGAACGCCACCAGGAACGTCTCCGCGACGATGTCGTCGGCCTCGCCGTCGCCCAGCCTGCGCGCGGCGTACCGGTGCAGCCGCGCGCCGTGCCGGTCGAAGAGCACGGCGAACCGTTCCGGCTCCCGCGACGACCGCGCGATCTCCTCGGCGTCGGTGCTGAACGACGTCGCCGTGTCGGCGGTCATCGCGTGGCTCTTCTCATACGGTTCTCCTCTGCTTCGCGAGCAATGACACCTCCTTTTGCCAGCAGGCAGGGAGAAGGTTCACGCACACGATCATGAGGGTGCCGCAGAGCGCGGTCGCCGCGTCAGCCGCGTCAGCCGCAGCGCGCGTTAGCCGCGTCAGCCGGGGAGGGTGATCTCTCCGGTGAGGAAGTCCGCGATCAGCTCGCCCACCTCGGCGGCGCTGGCGTCGGAGGGCTCGGGGGCCGTGATCTGGGTGCCGGAGCCGATGTAGAGGCCGTTGGGGACCTTGTGGGTGAGATGCCACGCCCACGGCCCCGGCTCGTACGGGCCCATGGGGCCGCCGCCGGAGGAATAGACGAGCCGCAGCGCCTCCTGGTCGGGCCGGCCGAGGGTGACCACCACCGGGGCCTGGTCGTCGTTCTCGATGGCGGGGGTTTCGAGTTCGCGGGGCAGGACGACGTAGGCGACCAGCTCGCGGCCGTCGCCGAGGGCGGGGCCGTCGGTGGGCTCCAGCGGACGGCCGAGCCGATCGGAGGCGGCGGCGATCGCGGTGTGCAGGAGCGACACCGGGTCGACGTCGGTGGTGACGTAGTAGCACTCGTTCATGACCCGGGTCTCGACCGCGCGCATGATCCTGGCCGCCAGCGAGCCCAGCGGCCGTACGAACTGCTCGTAGATGCCGTGCTCGTAGAGCTGCTCCTCGACGTCGTAGAGCGCGCTCGCCGCGGTCCGCAGGATCGAGGGCGTACAGAGGCGGCTCCGGCTCGCGTCGGCGACCTCTCGGACCTGGGCCAGATACTCCTCGGGGACTGCGGTCGTTTCGGTCATCGAACGAGGCCTCCTCGCGCCGGTCACGCCGGAAGGCCAGTCTGGCCACAAGCCAAGATCGTAATGAGGCTTTCACAATAAGTGACCGTGGATGTCGGTCTTGTGGCACATGACCGTTGGAGTGGCGGCCGGGGCGATCGTGCCGTACCGGTGCCGGATTCGAACCGGAGGTCGGCCGGGACGCGTATGTATCGGCGATGTCACGGCCGAGTGGACGACGATGGCGGCGCCGTCCCCCTATCTACGCAGTCCCCTGTTCGCGCAGTCCCCTGTCGAGCGGTCCCCCTGTCGAGCGGTCCCCAGCCCACGAGGAGTGTCCCGTGTCGTCGGACTTCATCGATCCGAGCCTGCTTCGCAAGAACGCCCACAGCCCGTCCTTCTTCGCCCTCAACCGGGCGTCGTCGGGACGGCTCGATCTCGTCGACTTCTGCATTCCGTGCAACCCCTACTTCCCGACGCCGGAGATGTTCTCCCGGCTCACGGGCGCGCTGGAGCAGATCCTCAAGTACTACCCGAGCGACGCGGACACCATCACGGCGGAACTGTGCGCCACGCTGGGCCTCAACCCGCAGACCGTGGTGATGGGGAACGGGTCGACCGAGCTCATCACCTGGATCGACCATCTGCTGGTCTCCGAAAGCCTGGCCACGCCGATCCCGACGTTCGGGCGGTGGACCGACCAGCCGCTGGAGACCGGCAAGCGGGTGGACATGTTCCAGCTCCAGGAGATGCGCAACTTCGAGTTCGACGTGGACTCGTTCGTGCAGTTCGTCCGGGCGCGCGGGTCGCGGGTGGCGGTCATCTGCAACCCGAACAACCCCGACGGCGGGTACGTCCCGCGGCACGAGGTCGTCAGGATGCTCGACTGCCTGCTCGACCTGGACCTGGTCGTGGTGGACGAGTCGTTCGCCGACTTCGTGGACGCCGAGGCCTGCACCTCGGTGGCCGATGAGGCCCGGATCAGGCCCAACGTGATCGTGCTCAAGAGCCTGGGCAAGAACTTCGGCCTGCACGGCATCAGGTTCGGCTACCTGGTGGCCAATCCGGCGCTGGCGCAACGGATCCGCGTGGCCCTGCCCAGGTGGAACCTCAACTCGTTCGCCGAGGTCATGGTGCTCCTGCTGCGCGAGCACCGGGAGGAGTACCGCGAGAGCCTGCGGCTGCTGGCGCGCGACAGATCGCTGATGTTGCAGCAGCTCGCCTCGCTGCCCGGGCTGAAGGTCTATCCGTCGCAGGGCAACTTCATCCTGATCAAGCTGCCGGACGGGAAGGACGGCGTCGGGCTGCGCGACTACCTGATCCAGGAGCACGGCGTGTTCGTCCGCGAGTGCGGCAACAAGCTGGGCGCCGGCAGCCAGTTCCTGCGGCTGGTCGTCCGTCCGCAGAACGATGTGCAGCGGCTGCTCATCGGGCTGGCCTCCTACCTCTACGGCACAGCCTCGCCCGCGGGCTCGCTCGCGGATGCGGTGAACGCCCTGGAGTCGGCGCTCGATTCCGGAGTCACGGAACCGAACGTCTACGCGGGCGTCACCGATCAGGGCGCTTACGCGGGCGCCACGGACCAGGGTGTTTACGCGGGCGCCACGGACGAGGGTGTTTACGCGGGCGCCACGGATCCCGGTACGTACAGCACCGTCGCCGAGTTGCGCTCGTACCTCTCGGCCAAGGTCGTCTCGCCCGAGCAGGGCTGGGGCGACCAGAACGCCACCGCGACCCGGCCGGCGGGCCCCGGCGCGGACCGGTACGGCAGGTTCGAGCCGCAGACTCGGGAGGCGCGCCCGGCCTGACGATCACAATGTCGGTCCGGTGGCGTTTAATCGAGGGGTGGACGTTGAACAGCGGATCGCCGAGCTGACCGCCGAGGTCAAGCGACTGAACGACCTGTACTACGGCACCGGCGACAGCCCGCTGCCGGACGCGGACTTCGACGCGCTCAAAGACGAGCTGGCGGCGCTGGTCGCCGAGCACCCCGAGCTCGAGCCCGCCGACAGCCCGCTCGGCAAGGTCAACGCCCCGGCGGCGCTGACCGGCCCGACCGTACGGCATGCGCGCCCGATGCTGTCGCTGGCCAAGGCGACGGGCGAGGAGCAGATCCGCACGTTCTGCGAGCGCTTCGGCGGCCAGGTCTTCCGGGTGTCGGAGAAGCTCGACGGCCTCTCGCTGAGCATCGTCTACACCGACGGAACGCTCGACTACGTCGCCACGCGGGGCAACGGTGCGGTCGGCGAGCTGGTCACCGTGAAGGTGCGCCATGTGATCCCGGGCCTGCCGATGCGGATCCAGGCGCCCGGCCGCGTGGAGGTACGCGGCGAGGCCGTGATGCTGCGGTCGGTGTGGACGGCCTACAACGAGGCCCACCCGGACCGGATCCTGACCAACCCGCGTTCGGGCGCCGCCGGGACGCTCGTGCTGAAGGACCCCGAGGCGGCCGTCCAAGCCAAGCGCGTGCTGCAGTTCGTGGCGTTCGGCGCCGATCGCGGTGGCGCCGCGCTGGAGATCCCGGAGGGCTTCGAGCCGGTCGCCCAGTACGTCTGCGCGACCGTCGAGGAGGTGATCGCCGCGATCACTGAGATCGGCGAACGCCGCGACGGGCTCGACTACGACATCGACGGCGCGGTCGTGCGGCTGCACGAGCCCGCGGCGTTCGACGCGGCGGGCTTCAACAGCGCCGAGCCGCGCGGGGCGATCGCGTTCAAGTATCCGCCGGAGGAGAAGCTGACCACGCTGCTGTCGGTCGAGTGGCCGGTCGGCAAGATCGGCCGCGTCCCGCCGCGCGCGAAGGTCGCGCCGGTGTTCGTCGGCGGCGTGACGGTGGAGAACGTCACCCTGCACAACCCGCGCCTGATCCGCGAGCGCGACCTGCGGATCGGCGACACGGTGGCGGTCGTGCGGCGCGGCGACGTGATCCCGTTCGCCGGCCGTTCGCTGCCCGAACGGCGCGACGGGACCGAGGTCGAGATCGTTCCGCCGGCGCACTGCCCGTCCTGCGGGTCGGAGCTGGAGGTCCGCGGTACCGGCGAGGAGCGCTGGTGCGTCAACCTGCAGTGCCCGGCGCAGGCAACGCGGCGGCTGATGCACTGGGCCTCGCGCCAGGCGGCCGACATGGAGGGCGTCGGCGACGTCTGGATCGAGAAGCTGGCCGAGGACGGCGTCCTCAAGGGCCGCAGCGACCTGTACGATCTGACGGCCGAACAGTTGCTCGGCTACGACCGGATGGGCGAGGTCAGCGCCAAGAACATGGTCGACTCCATCGCGTCCTCCAAGGACGTGGGGCTGCGCCGCGCGCTGATCGGGCTGGCGATCCCGATGGCGTCCGAGGGCACCGCCAAGCGCCTGTGCCTGGCCGGTTACGAGCGCATCGAGGACGTCGCGGCGGCCTCGGCCGAAGACCTGGTGGCGATCCGCGACATCGGCCCGAAGGCCGCCGAGAGCATCGTCGCCTTCTTCGCCCGCCCCGAGGTGCGGCAGGAAATCGTCGCACTGCGCGAGCGTGGCGTGAACCTCGACGTCATGCCCGAGGACCGCCCGGTCGACACGGCCGCCGCGGGCGACTCGCCGCTCAAGGGCAAGTCCGTCGTGATCACCGGCGCCTTCACCGACCCCCGTTCCGGCGCCAAGATCAGCCGCCCGGACGTCACCCGCCTGGTCGAGCAGGCGGCCGCCACGGCCGCCTCGTCCGTCTCTGCCGCCACCGACTACCTGCTGGCCGGCGACAACGTCGGCGCCTCCAAGACCGCCAAGGCCGAGAAGGTGGGCGTCGAGGTCATCGACCAGGCTACCCTCTGGACCTGGCTGACCGAAGCCAACGTCATCTGAGCCCCACGCCCGCCAAGCCATGGTGACGGCACCCGCCGACGAGAACGATCACGGGGTCGGGCGCCGGTCCAGGCGCTTCCACTCGCGATCCCATGCCCGCTCTCGCCTGACGTCGAGGCGGCGGCGGACCAGGCCGTACGCGCTCAGGAACGGGACGCAGACCAGGAGCGCCACGAACGAGCCCGCCATCACGGTGTCCGCGACCGTGTCGCTGCGGGTCTGGGGCGGATCGGTCGGGTGGCCCTGGGAGTCCAGCCACGTTCGGTAGTCGCCTCCCGCGACCCGGTGCCGGGTGGCCGCCTGCACCTTCTCCGACTGCACCCCCGAGGCGTAGACGCGTTCACAAGCCTGGGCGGTGACGACGGCGGCCGTCGCCACGTACAGCGCGACCAGAATCAGCGCCGCGACCTGCTGCACGCGGTCGACCCCGCGCCAGAGTTCGCTGCGGCTGAATCCGAGCCCTCGGCGCAGGCGGTTCCATCGTCCGTAGCCCCTGCGCGCGCGATGAACGTGCATAGTGCTCTCCCGATCGCGCCGCGCCGCTAGGCGGCCGGGCCGCCGCCGATGCCCGCCGCCCATATGACGGCGGCCTCCTGGTCGGCAAGTCCGAAGGCCCTGGCCTCGCCCGGCACGGCCCAGGCGAACAACCGGAGCCCGTCCTTCATCCAGGCGTGGTCGGTCACGAGCGCGATGCGTTCCCAGGCGTTCCAGTCGCGAACGCCCATCTTGAGGTCCTGCCAGGCCGCCCCCGGCTCCATGCCTTCGAACTCGCCCCTGAAGACGATCACGATGCGGACCTTGCCGCTCTCCTTGATGGCGGCGTCCAACGCCGGCGCGAGCGTGCCGGTGTAGTCCTCCGCGGTCAGCTTGCCGACCGCCTCGATCCCCAGGACCCCGGCGGGCATTCCATCGAGCATGCGGATCATGGATGCGCTCCCATCGTTCACCTGCACCCGTACGCCGACCTTCACATCACGCCGCCCGCCCACAGCACACCCGCAGAGGGTGAGGCGCCCCCGCCCCTGGCCCCGCCCCCGCCCCTGGCCCCGGCCCCGGCCGGACGGTCAGGACGCGCGTGCAGGTTGTTCTTGACGGGTGAGCCGGGCGGTGCGCATTATCGGCCTATTGAACATGCTGAATTGAGTCACGGATCGGCCTGACAGGAGAACCCCATGGGCCTGCACCGCCTCAGCTCCGTCACCATCGGAGTCCCGAACGTGACCGACACCGCCGGCTACTACTCCGAGTTCGGCCTGGCCTCCGGTGACGACGGCTGGTTCGCCACACGGGACGGCGGGGAGCAACTCCGCATCGTCTCGGCGCCGACGCGGCGGCTGGTCGAGATGCGCATCGGTGTCGACGATCCCGATGACCTCCAGCAGGCCGCCTCGCGATTGCGGGGGCTTGGCGTCGAGGTGCAGCTGGACGCTCGGACCCTGGTGGCTCGGGAGGCGGTCACTGGTGTCAGGGCCGTGCTGCAGGTGGAGCCGCGGATGGCTCAGGCGGAAGTGCCGGCCACTCCTTACAACGGTCCCGGGCGGATGGAACGTGTGGGTACGCGGGCTCCCGGCGTTCTGCGTGCGGAGCTGGTACAGCCGCGCAGGCTCGGGCACGCGGTGGTGGGGACGACCGATTTCGCGGCCACGACGGCGTTCTTCCGCGACGGGGTCGGGTTCAAGACCAGCGACCTGATCAAGGACGCGGGGGTCTTCCTGCGGTGCTCGACCGACCATCACAACCTGCTCGTTCTGGCCGCGCCCGTCGACTTCCTGCACCACACGTCATGGCAGGTCGACGACATCGACGACGTGGGGCGCGGCGCCTCCGCGATGCTGGAAGGGCATCCTGAACGGCACGTGTGGGGCCTCGGACGACACCATGCCGGGTCGAACTTCTTCTGGTACCTGAAGGATCCGGCCGGCAATTTCTCCGAGTACTACTCCGACATGGACTCGATCATCGACGATCAGCTGTGGACTCCGGAGACGCTGGAAGGCGCCAAGGGCTTGTTCAACTGGGGCCCGCCGCCCCCGCCGTCCTTCCTGCATCCGGACGACCTGGCCGCGCTGATGACCGGGGCGCATAGCCGGTGATGGAACGTGTGCCGGTCCTCATCGCTGGGTGCGGGCCGGTCGGCTTGGCCGCCGCGTCAGCCCGGCGGGCGACGGCCCCAGGCGGCGACGGTGGTGATGCCCATGTCCTGGAAGGCCGGATCGGCCAGGGCTGCCATGCCGGCGGCCGCCTCGGCCTCGCTGAGGTCTCCGGCCGCCAGCACGTCGGGCAGCACGCGTTCGAACGACGTCCGCCAGAACATCGGCCACGGCTCGCCCCCGCGAAAGCCGGGCCAGTCTCCGGTGGAACCGCAATCGACGAGGCCCGCCTCGACCAGCTGCGCGGGATACCGGCGGCCCCACTCGCCCCGGCCGTCGACGCCGATCCGCTGCTGCACCGCCGCCACGCAGGCGAGCGTCGTTCTGCGGTAGCCGGCGTGCGGTGAGGAGTCGACCGCGAAGCCGACGCCGTCCTCCAGCAGCAGCCAGCCGCCCGGGGCGAGCCAGCGCACGACGCGCCGCAGAACCTCCTCGCGCTCGCGCAGGTTAGTTAGCACCCAGCGAGCGTGGATGAGGTCGAACCCCGCCTCCGGGAAGTCGTCGGTGGTGACGTCGTGCTGCAGAACGGTCAGGTTCGGCTCGTCCAGTTCCTCGAGGAACTCGGTGGCCAGGTCGGTGGCCAAAACCTGGGCCGTGCGGTAGCTGCGCGCCAGGTCGCGGGCGGTGGTCCCCAGGCCGGCGCCGATCTCCAGGAACCGGCCGTCGGGCTTGGGTGCCAGGGCCCGGATGCGCGCGGCGGTCTGCGCGTCGAGCGCCTCGGCCATCAGCGCGAGCCGCTCGCGTTCCCCGGTGGAGCGGTGAGAGAAGAGGTGGTCGCCGTAGCGCTCGGCGGCCTGGTCGCCGCTGGTCATGGGCGTCCCTCCGATCGCCACCATACAGTGCTGTATGGACTTTCCGTACAGTAGTGTATGGAAAGTGGTGAAGCAACGGCTGGGCAGGGCGGACTGGATCGAGGCGGCCCTGGACGCGCTGGCCCGCGGCGGCGTCGCGGCGGTGCGCGTGGAGGTGCTGGCCAAACAGCTCGCCGTCACGCGGGGCAGCTTCTACTGGCACTTCGCCGACCGCGACGCGCTGCTGGCCGCCGCGCTCGAGGAGTGGGAACGGACGACCACGATCGAGGTCGTCGAGCGGCTCAACGACGTGACCTCCCCGCCGGAACGGCTGCGCGCCATCTTCGAGATCGCCCTGTTCACCCAGCAGTCGCCCAACCGCATAGAGCCCGCGCTGGCCACCGAGGCCGACCACCCGGTGATCGCGCCCGTGCTGAGGCGGGTCACCACCGCACGCCTGTCCTTCCTGACCGAGCTGTTCACCGACCTCGGGCTCGATCCGGACACCGCACGGCAGCGGGCGCTCTACGCCTACAGCGCCTTTCTCGGCTGGCTGCAGCTGCGCCGGACGATGCCCGATCTCGCACCCGAGACGACGCACGAGGGCCGGCTGGCCAATGCGTTCGTCGACAACCTGACCCAGGCCCTGACCGCCGGCGCGCGGGACACGACGCCGGGCGCCTAGCCTCAGGGGATGACCCGAGCGAACCGAGTGACCCGAATGATCCGCGTGGTCGTCGTGGACGACGAGGCGCTCGTCCGGTCCGGGTTCGAGCTGATCCTGAACGCCTCCGAGGACGTCCGGGTCGTCGCGACGGCCGTCGGCGCGGACGCGGTGGAGACGGTGCGCCGGGAACGGCCTGACGTGCTGCTGCTCGACATCCGGATGCCGGACGTCGACGGCCTCTCGGTGCTGCGCGCCGTGCGGGCGCTGCCGGAGCCGCCCGTCGTGGCGATGCTGACGACGTTCGACACCGACGAGTACGTGCTGACCGCGCTGCGCACAGGGGCCGCCGGGTTCCTGCTCAAGGACACCGAGCCGGACCAGCTCGCGCAGCTGGTCCGCACCCTGTGCGCCGGGGGAGTGGTGCTGTCGCCCACGGCGACGCACGCCGTGCTGCGCGGCCGCCCGGACGCCGCGGAGGACGAGGGCGTGGCGCGGGTCGGGCGTCTGTCGGAGCGTGAACGGGAGGTCCTGGTGCTGGTCGCCGAGGGGCTGTCCAACGGCGAGATCGGCGCCCGGATCCACCTCAGCGCGGGCACCGTCAAGGACCACGTCAGCACGATCCTCGGCAAGCTGCGGGTGACCGGCCGCGTGCAGGCCGCCTTGCTGGCCCAGCGGGCCGGGCTGCTGTGAGGCGGTGGGCGCGGGTCCCGGCCCCGGTGGTCGACGGCCTGATCGTCGCGCTCGCCGCCGTGGACGTCGCGGTCGCGCTGTGGGATTCGGGCCCGTCCACGAGCGGGGTCGTCACGGGGGCGCTGGCCTGCGCCGCGCTCATGGCCCGCCGTCGTTTCCCGCTCGCGGTCGTCCTGCTCACCCTCCCCGCCGGCCTGCTCCTCGACATGCTGGTCGCCCCGTTCGCCGCGCTGTTCACGCTGGCCGAACGGTCACGCGACCGCCGTCTGCTCGCCCTGTGCGCGCTGCTGTCCGCGCTCGCCTCGACCGTTCCGCTGAGGCTGCTGAACCACCTCACCCCCGACGACCGGACCTGGACGGTCGTCAACCTCTTCTACGCGCTCGCCGCCGCGGCCGCCCCCGTACTGCTGGGCCAGCTCACCCAGGCGCACCGGGACCTCGGGCGGCGGCTCACCGAGGTCGAGGAGGCCCGCGAGCACGAACGCCTGCTGCACGCCCAGGCCGTCCTCGCCCGCGAACGCGCCCAGCTCGCCCGGGAGATGCACGACGTCGTCTCCCACCAGGTCAGCCTGATCGCCGTTCAGGCGGGCGCTCTCCAGGTCGCCGCCCAGGAACCGGCCGCACGCCAGGGCGCCCGTACGATCCGCTCGCTGAGCGTGGACACCCTCGACGAACTGCGCCACATGGTCACGCTGCTGCGCGCCTCGGGCGGCCGTGCCACCGAACTCACCCCGCAGCCGACCCTCGCCGACCTTCACCGGCTCGTGGCGACCAGCGGGATCCCGGCCGAGCTGACCGGCGAACTCCCCGAGGACATCAGTCCCCGGGTGCAGCGCGCCGTCTACCGCTGCGTCCAGGAGGCCCTCACCAACGTGCGCAAACACGCCCCCGGCGCCACCGCCACGGCCGACCTCTGGCACGACGCCGGCGCGTTCGGCGTGACCGTCACCAACACGCCCGCCACCCGCCCGGCGCTCCCGCTGCCCGGCTCAGGCCAGGGCCTCGTCGGCCTTCGCGAACGAGCCGAGCTGCTGGGCGGCACTCTCGACGCCGACCCCACACCCGCAGGCGGCTATCAAGTGAGACTCAGCATCCCCGCGGGCGGAGATCGGACCGATAGGCGGGGGTCAGCCCGACGATCGGGGGATACCGGCGGGACGGCCGGGCCGTGATCGTGAGCGTCGTACGCACCATCCTGCAGAGGGAGACAGCATGCGACGCACGACGACCGTTGCCGCGGCACTGGCGTTCACCACCACCCTGACCATCGCGCCCACCTCCACGGCCTTCGCCGGGGCGGCGCAGTGCGACACCAAGCCCATCCAGAAGGCGTTGGACGGGTTGCGCAAGGTCGGCGCCTCCGGCATCACGGTCACCGTGAAGAGCCCCCGCTGCGGCGTATGGAACGGCGGCGTCGGGCTCGCCGACCTCCGTACGGGCCGCAAGGTCGTCGGCGACGAGCACAGCCGCATCGCCAGCAACACCAAGACCTGGGTCGCCACGGTCGTCCTCCAGCTCGTTCAGGAAGGCCGGCTCAAGCTTGACGACACCGTCGAGCGCTACCTCCCGGGCCTGATCCGTACCGAGCACTACGACGGCCGCAAGATCACGCTCCGCCGGCTGCTCCAGCACACCAGCGGCCTGCCCGACTACATGGACGGGCCCGGCTGGGAGAACGAGGACGATCACCGCTGGGACCACTCAACGCCCCTGGAGACCGTCAAGGAGGCCCTGAGGCTGCCCCCGCCCGACCGCGCCCCCTCCGGCTTCTCCTACTCCAACACCAACTACAACGTGGTGAGCCTGATCGTCGCCAAGGTCACCGGGGACGACATCGGCACCGAGCTCAAGCGCCGCATCATCGGCCCGCTCGGCCTCCGCGGCACGTCCTGGCCCGGCGACCGCACCACCCTCCCCGCGCCCGACCTTCGCGGCTACGCCGAGCGCGACGGCAAGCTCGCCGACCGTACGGAATGGAACGTGTCCGGCGCCGACGCGTCCGGCGCGCTGGTCTCCACCGGACCCGACGTCACGGCGTTCTGGACCGCTCTCTGGTCGGGCAGGCTGCTCGCTCCCGCCCAGCTCGCCGAGATGAAGCGGACCGTTCCCGATGACGAGGGCGGCCGCTACGGCCTGGCGCTCGAACGCTACGAGACGAGCCCCGGCTTCGTCACGTGGGGCCACAGCGGGTCCATGGAATCGGGCCACAAGCTCCGCAACGCGGTGACCGAAGACGGCCGCCGCGCCGTGACGCTGCTGATCGGCTCGGAGGCCTTCGACGAGAAGAAGGTCGACGGCGTCATCGCCCAGCTCATGGCCGGCCTTCGCTGAGACTGGCGACTAGCCGAGGGGCCCGAGCAGGACCGCGGCCAGCGCGTTCACCTGCTGCTGAAGCTCGGAGACGCTGGTGATGAGCGTGTCGTCGGCGAAGGCGAGCAGGTCATCGGGGTCGAGCGCCTGGATGCTCTTCACGGTGGAGTTGACCACCTTGCTGAGCCGGGTGCGCTGCTCGTGGATGTAGGCGTCGGGGTCGGCCTGGACCGCGTCGGAGATCAGGTCCTGGACGAAGTCGTAGGCCTCGGCGACGTCCTCGGCGCTGGCATCGGGATCCTGAACGACGGCCAGATGCCGTTCGGCGCCCTCGGCCGTCACCTCGATGAACTGGCCCGAAGGCGTGCGGGCCTTCCCCTCAGACAGCACCCGCTGCACGTACTCGGCCCGCTCCACACGCCGGGCCTCGATCGCGGCCTCCTTGCGCGCCACGGGGTCGGCCATGGCCTGCGCCAGGACGGCCGCACGATCCTGAGGCCGTTCCAGCAGCGCTTCCCGCGCCGCCGCGGCCGTCTTCGGATCGCCGAGGATCGCGGCGCGCATCGCGGGACGGTTGGACGCGATCTCCGCCGCCTTGCCGAAGCTCGTCCCGACCGTCTCGGCCATCGCCGCCAGGCTCTCGTTGCGGTCGCCGGTCGGCTCGTGCGACGAGAAGTAGGACGACCACTCGTCGGCGTCCGGCAGCGGGATCTCCTGACCGGGGGACAGCGTGTCGGCCTCCGGCACCACGCCGTCGGCCGCCGCACGTTCCCACGCACGCCAGTACCGCGACACCCGGCCGGCATCGCAACCGGCCGACGTCGCGAACGCGACCATGCTCACCTTGCCGGGGGCGGACGTGCGCTCGCCCTTCCGCACGCTGCGGGCCACCATCAAGGCGAACATCCAGCCCCCGGCGGCCGAGAAGGCGCCGAAGTCCCGGGCGTCGCTCGCCACCGGGTCCGGATCGAGCGCCTGCTCATCCAACTCCGCGGTATCCGCAGGCGCAGCGGCAGCGTTCATGGTTACCCCCTCGAACTAAATGCCGACTCATCCTGCCAGCTCAGGGATTCAGCAGCAGCACGGCGCGCGTGTAAAGAAGATCGAAGCCCAAGCGCTGCACGTTCTGCTGCGACCTGGACCCCGGCTGGGTGGTCACGACCGCGATATCGCAGCCCGCCGCGGCGGCGTCCGCGAGCCGGACCGACAGAAGGGCGCTCTGAACGCCCCGGCGGCGATGCTCGGGTGCGGTCGCGGCGCCGGTGAGCTGGGCGACGCCTTCGGCCAGGCGCATGCTGGCGCCGCCCGCGACCACGCCGTTCAACTCGGCGATGTAGCGGGTGACGCCGGCCGCGGACGCGAGATCGCGCACTGCGGCGGCGATGACCTCGCGCGGGAACTCCTCATGCGACGGGACACCCTCGATGTCAGGCTGTGCGAAACCGGCCGCGACCACGTCGAGCCAGGGTTCGAACTCCCCGTCGCCGCTGGGCCGGATCTCGATCCCCGGCGGCACCGTACGGCTCGGCTGCCCGCCCAAGGCCCGGCCGAGGACGTTCTCGAACGAGACGAGTCGGTAGCCGCGTTCGGTCAGCAGGGCGCCGATCGCGGGATCCGCGAGGTGGGGCAGCTCGATCTGCACGGGAGAGCCGCAGGCGGCGAAGGCCTGCTCGACCTCGTCCAGTTCGTCGGCGGTCGGCACGCCGCCGAATCCGAGGCCGACGACCTTGTTGAGCGGCGAGTCCTTCTCGGCGAAGCTCGCCATGCCACCCGAGATCGGCCGGGCAAACCCGCCCGTGCCGCGGCGGTGAGCAGCCTCGCTGCCGGTGGTGATGAGCTGCTTCTCAACTCGTTCGATGCGCTCGGCCAGGTCGACGCCGCAGAAGAGCGGAAGGCGATCAGCGAGTCGGTCGGCGTTCATGCGCCGAGATTACAGCCGAGCCACTGGATCGACGCCGAGCCGCTGAGCCGCCGGGCCGATCACTGGGCGGTCAGGCGTTCCAGATGGTCGCGGAGGATGTCGCGGCTCTCGTCCGGCGGGAGTACGGACTTCTCCTCGATCAGGTCCCAGATGCGGGTCAGGTCGCCCATCGCCAGCTCCACGCCGATGATGTGGTGGACGAGGCTGATCCGGTCGTTGACGCCGGGGAACTCCAGGATGTCGAAGCTGCTGGTGCGCTCCTCGAACAGCGGCGCGGTCGAGGGGACGACCCGGACCTTGGCCTCGTCGGTCCGTTCGCTGAGCTCCAGGAGATGGCGGATCTGCGGGACCATGACGTCGGGCTCGGGGATCCGGGTGAGGGTGGCCTCGTCGATGATCAGGTCGAGGAAGCGCGGGCGGCCGCCGGCGCGGAACGCCTGGCGCATCCGCACGATCTCCCAGTCGGCCTCGGGGTTCTTGGGCGGGACATCGTACGAGCTGAGCAGGCGGACGTACGGCTCGGCCTGGGCGAGCTGCGGCACCAGGATCATGCCGTAGGAACGGACGACACACGCCTCGGCCTCGGAGATGAGGGCGTCCCGCTTGAGCTCGTTGATCTCGGGGAGCAGCGGCTCGAGCCAGTCGGGACCGGCGGGCCGGGTCGCCAGGTCGACCATGAGGTCGGAGACCTTGGCGCCGCGGACCTCGTAGCGTTCCAGCAGCCGTTCGACCTCGACGGGCGTGGGCTGGGCGAAGCCGGTCTCCACCCGGGCCAGCCAGTCGGCGTCGCAGCCGGTGCGGGTCGCGGCCTGGTCGTAGGACAGCTCGACGATCTCGCGGGCCCGGCGCAGGTAGAGCCCCAGCCGCCGGGCGTTGATGTTCGGCATGCCCTTCCACCGTTCGGCCATTCCGCACCTCCCGCGACAATCGTGCCGGACACACCGGACTTCACGCAGCGTTATGACTAGGTAGTCGTCGGTGCGGCTTCCCGGCGGCCGGTGCCATGGGACACTGTGCGGATCCCGTTTGGCCGAGCACGAGCGAGCACGAGGGGGAACGGAGTCCATGGCGACCGGCGACGACGAACTGGCGCTGTCTCCGGCACTGCTGCAGGAGGCGGCCGGGCGGTTCGGCATGCTCGCGGCGACGACCAGGCTGCACATCGTGTGGGTGCTGGCGCACGGTGAGCAGGACGTGAGCTCGCTGGCCGAGCAGGTCGACGGGACGGTCGCGGCGGTCAGCCAGCACCTGGCGAAGCTGAAGCTGGCGGGCCTGGTCCGCGCGCGCCGCGAGGGCAGGCATCAGTTCTACGAGGTCGACGACCCGTCCGTGGCCGCGATAGTGCGGGAGATGGTCTCGCACCTGCGCGATCCCGCGAGCGGCCAAGGTGGCGAAGCCGCGACGTCCGGGCGTGCCCGTGGCCTGGGCGCCTGAGTCCCTTCCGCAGGAGGCCGCGCCGGTCGAGCCGCGGCCGCTGGATCAGGTGTCGCGGCCGGGTGCGGCGATGGCGGCGGCCGAGCTGCTCGCGTCGGCGGAACGGCCTCCGTTCGCGGTCCTGCGGCGGTGGGAGTCCTCGCCGCGCGGGCTGGACGAGCGCGAGGCCCAGGACCGGTTGCTGCGCCGCGGCGAGGACGGCCCTCCCGGTCTGAACGGGCGAGCCGGGCGGTTGCTGCGGGCCGTCGCGGCGCCGTTCGTGATGGTGCTGATCTTCCTGAGCGCCGTGTCGGCGCTGGCGGGCGACTTCCGGGGCGCGGCGCTGATCTGCTTGCTGGCCACGTTCAGCGGTGCCCTGCGCTTCCACCAGGAGTACCGCTCGGACCGGGCGGCTGCGGCCCTCCGCGCGATCGTGACGACGACCGCGACGGTGCTGCGCCGCGCCACCCCCGACGCGGATCCGGTCCCGCGCGAGGTGCCGCTGGAGCACGTCGTCGAGGGCGATCTGGTGCTGCTCGGCCCCGGCGACGTCGTGCCCGCGGACCTGCGCCTGCTCAGCTCCTCCGACCTGACGGTCAACCAGGCGGTGGTGACGGGGGAGTCGCTTCCGGCGGGCAAGCACGCCTCGTGGACGACCGTGCCCGAGCCGCGCTGGACCCCGCCGGACCCGTTCGAGCACCCGCACCTGTGCTTCATGGGCACGACCGTGGTCAGCGGCACGGGCACGGCGGTGGCCGTCGCGACCGGGACCGCGACCTACTTCGGAGCTACCAGCCGGGACGTCCCCTCGCGGCCGCCGTCGGAGACGACGTTCGACCGCGGTGTGCGGACGGTCTCCTGGGCGCTGGTGGCCGCGATGCTCGCGGCCCTGCCCGTCGTCCTGACCGTCTCGGGCTTCCTGCGCGGCGACTGGGCCCAGGCCCTGCTGCTCGCGATCGCCGTCGCGGTGGCGGTCACGCCCGAGATGCTGCCGCTGGTCGTGACCGCGCTGCTGGTGCGGGGCGCGACCAGGCTGCTGCGCCGCGAGGTGATCGTCAAACGGCTGACCGCCGTGCACAACCTCGGCGCGATGGACACGCTGTGCATCGACAAGACCGGCACCCTGACCGAGGAGCGCGTCTCCCTGGTCTGCCACTTCGATCCGCTGGGCCGGACCGACGACGACGTCCTGCACTGGGCACGTGCCAACGCGCTGTGGTCGGTCGAGCTGACCGGCGGCCTCGTGGGCGACGCGATCGACGAGGCGCTGCTGGAGAACGCCGACCTGGACGGCTCCGGCGACCGCCTCGACGAGCTGACGGGGATCGAGGTGATCCCGTTCGACTTCACGCGGCGCCGCGCGTCGGTGCTGCTGCGGCCGGACGATCCGCGTTCCCGGCTCGAAGAGCGGGACGTCCTGGTCACCAAGGGCTCGGTGGAGGACGTCGTCAACCTCTGCGCCCGGGTCCGGACCGGGACGGGCGACTACCCCCTGGATGCCACCGAGCGCATGCGGCTGCTGGATATCGGCGACCGGTGGGCGGCCGACGGGGTGCGGCTGCTCGCGGTCGCGACGGCCGAACGCCCCACGGGCAGGCCCTCGCTCACGCCGGCCGATGAACGGGACCTGACCTTCGTCGGCTTCGTCGGCTTCCGCGACCGGCTGGAGCCCGCCGCGGCGCCCGCCGTGGAGGCCCTCCGGCGCCGCGGGCTCGACCTCGTCATGATCACCGGCGACCACCCGCTGGTGGCCCGGCGGATCTGCCGGGACGCCGGGCTTCGGGTCTCCCAGGTCGTCGTGGGCCGCGACCTCGCCGGGCTGGACGACGCCGAGCTCGGGCGTCTGGCCTGCTCCGGAACGGTCTTCGCCCGGGTCGGCCCGCCGCAGAAGGCACGGATCGTACGGGCGCTGCAGGGCGCGGGACGCACGGTCGGCTACCTGGGTGACGGGGTGAACGACGCCCTCGCGCTGCGCGCCGCCGACGTCGGCATCTCCATCAAGGACGCCGCCGACCTCGCCCGCCAGTCGGCCGACGTCGTCCTGGTCCGCAAGGACCTGCGGCTCCTGGAGGAGACGATCCTGGCGGGGCGGCGCACGTTCGCCAACACCGTCAAATACATCAAGATCGCGCTGACCTCGAACTTCGGCAACGTGGCCTCGATGCTGGCGGCGAGCGCGATGCTGCCGTTCCTGCCCATGCTGCCGCTGCAGGTCCTGGTCCAGAACATGTGCTTCGACCTGTCCCAGCTGGCCCTGGTGTACGACCGGGTCGACGAGTCCGAGCTCCAGGGGCCGCGTACGTTCGACCCGCGCGACCTGGCCCGGTTCATCGGGCTGATCGGGCCGGTCGGCGCGCTGTTCGATCTGATGGCGTTCGGGATGTTCAGGCTGGTCGTCGACGTGCACGGCAACCCGGCGGGCCAGGCGCTGTTCCATACCGCCTGGTTCGCCGAGAACCTCCTGGCTCAGGGGCTGGCCATGCTGCTGCTGCGCAGCAGGGGACGCGGCTCGCCCCGTCCGGCATGGCCCGTGCTCCTGGCGGCGGGGGGCCTCAGCCTCTCCGGACTGCTGTTGCCCTTCACTCCGGTGGCCGGTCTGCTCGGGCTCCGGCCGCTGCCTCTTGAGGCGTTTCCCCTGCTGGCCGTCACGTTGACGGGCTATGGTCTGGCGACGATCGGCATCCGCCGGGTCTATCAGCGCCTGTTCGGCAGATGGCTATGAAGATCGTCTAGTTCTCGTCGAACAGTTGCTCAGTTGCGTGACCATTTGACACTCTTGTCCCGAACCGAGATCTCGCCGGGGGCGAGACCGGGGACTCGGGGGGCCGGACATCGGCTTCGTTGACTTGGTGACGGTGAGTCGAGGGGGGCCGATGGGCGACGGCTCGATGTACCTGCAGTACCTCGACGAACCCGGCAACGACCAGGATTCCGAGCCTCCACCCCGAAGACGCGGCCGGGGATGGCGCATCCTCGGCTGGACCTCGGTGAGCGTGGCGGCCGTCCTGCTGCTCGGCAGCGGCGCGGCGTACGCCTACTACTGGCGGCTCGACCACAACATCCACCACGAGGACACCGACGGCCTCATCGGCGCCAACCGGCCGAAGAAGCTCAACAACGCGCTCAACATCCTCATGCTCGGCACCGACAGCCGCGCGGGCTCCAACGCCAAGTACGGCCGGCGCATGAAGAACGACCCGCCGCGCTCGGACACGATGATCCTGCTCCACCTCTCGCCGGGTGGGAAGCAGGCGCTGGGCATCAGCTTCCCGCGCGACCTGATGGTGCCGATCCCCTCGTGCGCCCGTACGGACGGCACGAGCAGCCCGGCCGCGTCCGCGGGGATGCTGAACACCTCGTTCACCAACGGCGGCGCGTCCTGCACGATCAAGACGATCGAGGGCTTCACCAACGTCAAGATCGACCACTTCATGCAGGTCGACTTCACCAGCTTCAAGAGCGTCACCGACGCGGTCGGCGGCGTCGAGGTGTGCCTGCCACAGGACGTCAACGACCAGGACTCCAAGCTGCACCTGACCAAGGGCCGGCACGTCATCAAGGGCGAGACCGCGCTCGCCTACGTGCGCAACCGGCACGGGCTCGGCGACGGCTCGGACCTGCAGCGCATCAGGCGCCAGCAGCAGTTCATGGGCTCGCTGGCCAAGAAGGTGCTGAGCGCCGGGACCCTCACCAACCCCAACCGGCTGCTGTCGCTGGCCGAGGCGGGCACCAAGTCCCTCACCACCGACAAGGGCCTGGGCGTCACCACGATGGTGAAGATCGCCCAGGGCATGCAGGGGCTGAGCGCCGGCAAGCTGCGCTTCGTGACCGTTCCGGTGGCCGCCTACGCTCCCGACCCGAACCGCGTCGCGCTGAGCCAGCCGAACGCCGACCGGTTCTTCACCGCGATCCGCGGCGACACCACGATCCAGGACGAGACGAAGGCGTCCAAGGCCTCGGCGGCGAGCAAGGTTCCGCCCGGCCAGGTCAAGGTCCGGGTCTTCAACGGCACCGAGACCAAGGGCCTGGCCGGACGTGTCGCCGAGCAGCTCAAGGCGCAGGGCTTCCAGGTCATCAAGATCGGTTCGCTGTCCAGCGGGCGTTCCACCCAGGTGCTGTACGGGCCGGGGGCGAGCCCGGGCGCGGCGACGCTCGCCGGCGTGATCCCGGGCGCCAAGCCCAGGCCCCGCACCAGCGGCGGAACGGCCGGCGTGGTCGATCTGGTCGTCGGCGGCGACTTCACCTCGGTGAAGGCCAGGAAGACCGCCATCCCGAAGGTCGAGGGCGAGCTCAGCGCGGACCAGGACATCTGCTCCTGACCGTTCCTGACGAACGCTTTGCGGGCCCCACCCTCCTAACTTGGTTGCGTGACCGCGCAAACGTTGGAACCCTGATGGGGACGGGGGCACAGTGAGGAGAGAACGATCCGGAAGACGCCAGATGGGGGCAGGCGGAACGCAGGCGGCGTCGCCTTGGGCCTGGGGGCTCGCGTGGCCGAGGTCGAGGCACTGTACGCGTGCGCGCTGACCGAGTCGTCCGAGACCAATGAGAAGCAGTTGTTCGCCGATCTCGCGCGGGCCGCCGCGGCGCTGAGCGAGCTGGCCGGGGACCTCGCGGGGGACCAGGTCGCGCCGGCGCGGGTGCGGGTGACCGAGGGCGCGCCGTCGTCCTCCTCGTCCGCCTCGCCCTGCTCGGGGCGGGCGCGGATCCGGCGCCGCATCGCGGGGGCCGAGCACACCGCCGACTGGATCATCGCCAGGCTCCAGGGCGACTCCGCGGCCTGACGGCCGCCGGTCGGTGGCCCGCGGCTCAGTTCTCGGCGAGGACGATGACGCGGTCGTCGGCCGTGAGGGTGAGCGGGGCGGCCTTGTCGGGGTTGAGCACCACGCCGTAGTCCGGCGGCTCGTGAAAGCGTTCGCGCCGCCGGTACCCGAGGGCCGTCTCGCCGCGCCGGCGGGCGGCCTCGATCACGGTGGCGAAGTTGGCGGTGACGCCGGGCCGCAGGTAGCCGGGCGCGGGCTTGAGGTAGATCTCCGAGCCCTCCGGGTCGAGCAGCTCCATGAACACGCCGTACATGTGCTGGTTCTCGCTGAGCTGCGCGAGCACCTGGTTGATGAGCTTGTCGCTGACCACGAAGTCGTCGGCCTTGGTCACCACGGCGACCTCGCGGTTGGCGTCGTCGTTGATCTCGCTGACGATGGAGTACGGGTCGCCCAGGTACTCCTCCATGTCGCGCAGGTGCAGCAGCGTGACCAGGGTGCGGGCGTCGGCGTGCTCGGGGTCGCGGTCGGCGTCGGCCAGCACGATGATGTGCTGGAACGAGCCGACGTCGAGCTTCTCCAGCGACGGCCGGTCGGTCGGCTCGCACCAGGTGAACCCGACGCTCAGGTGGTGCGGGGGAGCCAGGACGCCGGTCGGGTCGATGCGGTTGGCGGCGACCTGGAGGACGGACCCGGGCTCGACGAACTCGTCCAGCAGCGCGATGATCTTCGGGGCCCGATGGTTCCAGCCGAGCAGCAGTGTGCGTTCCGGGGCGGTCTTGCGCGGCGTACCGACCTCGATCGCGGACTCGATCACCTCCGGGCGGCGCCGGGAGGCGAGCTTGATGAGCACGTCGTCCTCGGCGAGCACGATGACCTCGTCGTCGGCGCGCAGGACGGTGTCCATCGGTGGGTTCACCGCCACCGTCCCGTCGGCGTGACGGAGGCCCGCTGGGATGCCGAGTTCGTAGGCGTCCAGCGCCTCGGCGTAGGTGATCCCCTCCAGCGACGGCTCGGGCCGCAGATAGAGCTCGTGGCCCTCGAAGTCGAGCAGGTCGGTGAAGACCGCCGACAGTCCCGACTCGCGATGCGACTGCACGATGAGCCGGATCGCCAGGTCGTCGGCGTCGATCACCCGCGCGGCGGGCCCGGCGGCCAGGTGCGCGGCGGGCAGGTTGGCCGAGTCGTGCACCGCCGCGATGACGTGCGGTCGCCGCCGCTCGTCCCAGCGCCGCGAGCCGAGCGAGAGCAGCACCTTGATGACGTGCGTGTCCGGGTCGTCCACCGGCGGCGACAGCACCACGATGGAACGGGCCGTACCGGGGCTGACCAGCTCCAGGTCGGCGACCTTGAGCGGGTTGCCACGCCGGCAGATGACCTTGGTACGGCCGGTGTCGCCGATCCGCGCGCGGATCGCCTCCTCCATGTCGACCCGGTCCCGGTCGGCGAGGACCGCCACGTAGGACCGGCGCTCGCTCTTGTTGGCCTCGACCAGCTCGGCGATCACCGTGAACACCTGGTCCGACCAGCCCAGCAGGACCGTGTGGTCGCGTTCGATGATCCGCGACCGGCCCTTGCGCAGCTCGGCGATCCGGTTCTCCAGCCCGGTCGTCAGCACGCCGATGAGCGCGCTCACGATGAAGATCCCGCCGATCGTCACGACGAGCATCAGGCCCAGGTAGGCGGCGCTGCCGCCGTCGCCGCCCATCGTTCCGGGATCCAGGGTGCGCAGCAGGCTCCGCCACAGGACGCCCGGCCAGGAGCCGTTGTGCGCGGAGTCGCGCGGGGCGATCAGCACCGCCAGCGACGCGACGACCACGACCATCACGCCGGAGGCGAGGGCGAGCCAGCCGATCAGCGCGGGCGTTCCGCGCGCCATGGTGTTGTCGAACCAGTAGCGAAGGCGATCTCGCCACGTGACGCGGTTCACCAGGCGCACCCTGCGCGCCCGGCTGCGTGGAGGCGCGCGAAGATCGTCATGGGGGAAGGTTAGGGGGTCGGGCCGACGAAACAGCCCTCAGCGGGTGATGTCCGACGGCTGCTCGCGGTCTCGGTCACGGTCGTCGGAGGCGGGAACGGCCATGGACAGCGCGGGCGGCTGCCCGCCCTCGCCCTTGGTCTCGTCCTCGTCCTTGTCGTGCAGGCCGTTGACCTCGGACTTGAGGATCCGCGCCGAACGCCCGAGCGAGCGGGCCATCTCGGGCAGCTTCTTCGAGCCGAAGAGCAGCACGAACACCAGAATGACGATGAGCCAGTGGGTGGGAGAGAACTCCCCGACCATCGCCCTCTCCTTCCGTCGCCGGACGCGGCGAATCGATACTTTCAAACATTCACGCAACTGAGCAACTGTTGCCCGCGACCAGTGGCCTTCGTGCCGAACTTGCGTGACGTCAGGGGGCCAGCGCGGGCGCGGGCTGCTGCGGCTCACCCACCGGAACGGGCCGCCGCGCGAGCCGCCGCCCCAGACGCTGAGCCGGGGCCTCGATCCAGCGTTGCGTCGCCCAGCTCGCGGCGATCAGCACTGCGAAGAAGGTGATGGCGCCTGGCACGCTCTGATGCCGGGTGACTCCGAAGAGCTGGTTCGCCGCCATCAGCACGAGCGAATGCAGCAGGTAGATCGAGAAGCTGATCGTGCCCAGCCAGGTCGCCCAGCGCGGGAAGCGGCGCCGCCGGAGCAGCCAGCCCGCCGCGAACGTCGCCGCCGCCAAGATCACCGAGCCGGACCAGGCCAGCTGGGCGCGCATCGCCAGCGGCCCCGGCAGGCCCGTCCCCGCGTGCCAGAGACCCACCCCGAGCGTCCCGGCCAGCACGAACCCGGCCGCCAGGAAGGCCGTGCGGCGGCTGATCTGGCCGTGCTCGGCGCGGTACACCACGGTGCCGGTGAACATGACGGCGAGCATGAGCATCCCCTCCCAGGCGCCGATCCGCCCGTTCACGGTCACCAGCACGGCCGTCAGCACCCCGCCCATGAGCCCGCCCGCGGTGCGCAGCCCGGGACGGTCCGACATCGCCAGCGCGATCGCCATCACCATCGCCAGCGCGGCCAGCGACACGACGCTCCCCACGCCCGCGTGGCCCGACAGCACGGCCGTCGGCAGCACCGCGCCCACCGCCACCGCGAGCACCGTCAGCCCCGTGGCCACCGACGCCGACCGCCGGTGAACGTTGACCACGAACAAGGCCACGACCAGCAGGTAGAAGGCCATCTCGTAGGACAGCGTCCACAGCACGTTGATCGCGTTCGGCACGGCCAGCAGGTCCTGCATCATCGTCATGTGCGCGACCACCGCCGTGACCGGCTCGTACTGCTCCAGCCCGGCCCGCAGCCCGCGCACCCCCAGCAGGAACGGCAGGATCGCCAGGAAGGACGCCACCGCCAGCAGCGGGTAGATGCGGAAGATCCTGCTCACCCAGAACGCCCGGACGCTGCCGCGCCGTTCCAGCGACGCGGGCACGATGTACCCACTGAGCAGGAAGAACACGAGCACCCCGTACCGGCCGGGATCGACCCAGCCGTCCATCAGGTGCCGCCAGTCCGGCAGGAAGATGTAGGCGGCGTGATGGAAGGCCACCACCATGGCGGCCCAGCCCCGCAGCGCGTCCAACCACCCGAGCCGAGTCGCGGCCGCGAAATCGGCCAAGGGGGGAGTCATCCGGACAGACTAGGCCCCGGAACTGGTCTCGGCCATTGGTGGGCAGGAATGGAGCCTGCCGCTGAATGCCCGGGATAGCCTCGGCGATGTGGACTGGTGGGAGCTGCTCAGGGGATTGGACGACCCGGAGCACATGGAATTCCCTGCGGATTACGACCATTCGGAGACCAGGGCGAGGTTCGACCTGCTCGTCGAGGAACTGGACAAGGCGTTCACCTGCCGCTGCAGGGCGGACCGCCAGGTCCAGGACGCCAGCCACCACGGCGACGTGCTGGTCCCTGCCGCCCATACGGCCGGCGGCGAGCAGATCATCATCCGTGTCAGCAATTTCGGCGACCTGGCCGTCTATTCACCCGGGAACCTCGGCCAGTACCTGGACGCCGAGAAACCCTTGCCGGCCGAAGATCGACGGCGGGTCGAGGGCGCTCTGAATGAGCTCGGATACCGAATGGTTCCTGAAGATCTGCTGCACGCCCGCTACGACGGCCGAAGCCCTCTGGCCCGCTACTACCCGCCCGAGCATCCCCCCACGTGGTTCGTCCGCTTCTTCGACTACCTGTAATCGGTTGCCGGAGCCGGAGCCGGAGCCGGAGCGGGCCGTGGCCGCGCAGGTCCGCGATGCCCTGCGCGGCGACGGCGCCGGTTTCGCCCTAGAGGAGCGAACCGACCAGACCGAGAACAGAGCCGAGAAGTCCGCCCAGATCGATCATCAGGCTCATCATGACCTCCGTTTGCATTTGTCGATGAAATCGCTGTTCATCAGACTAGGAATTGCACGGTGATCCGGCCATGGTCTGTTAGGTCCATTGCCAAAGGGTGATTGTCGGTGGTCTTTCCGCGCGCGGAGAATCGCGGGAGAACCGACTGCCGAGAGCTCTTCTGGAGGCTCCATGAGCGCCGATCAAGCCACGACCGAGCGACCTGCGCGGCGAAAGGGCGGGCGGGGCTCGTCCAAACGCTCGTCCGCCGAACGACACCCGCCGGCGTTCGTGGCCGAGAACGAGAGGCGGCACGTCGAGCAGACCGACCGGCTCAAGGACGCGGCGCGCGAGATGTCGACGATCGCCGACACCATCCTTCAGGTCTCGGCCCGTACCACCGCCGCGCTCACCCACCCGGCGATGGCGGCGTGCGCGGCCGCCGCGCCCGTGCGGGCCACCGCCGCGCACCGGCAGCTGGTCACCACGCTGACGCGCGAGAACGGGCTGGGCTTCGCGTTCAGCGGCGGGCGGGTCGGCGCGGCCGTCGGCGGGCTCGGCCGGATGGCCGATCGCGACAGCCTGGCGATCCTGGTCATGGCCACGTCGCTGCGGCTGCGGCTGGCGGCCCTGCAGATCGTGCACCCCGAGCTGACGCAGGACCCCAAGCTCGTGCGGATCATCGACGCGGTGAACGCCGACCGCGACGTCGAGATGTGGCGGGCGCTGCGCGAGCTGTTCCGGCACCGCGGCGCGGTGGACGGGCTGAGCCGGCTGGCGCCGATGGCCGTCGAGATCTTCAGCCTTAAGGCGCTGCTCGACGAGAACCCGCTGAACGACCACACCGCGTGGAAGATGGCCAGCGGCCGGGGCGCGCCGACGGCCGACCCGCTGATCGGCGTCTCGACCTGGTTCATCTCCCGGCTGGACCGGGGCGAGGGCGGTGCGCGCCCGATCGAGATGTCGGCGTACGAGGCGTCCTCGGTCGGCGCGCGCGGCTCGCTGCTGGACTTCGTGCGCAACATCCGGATGCTCGGGAACGACGGCCGGATCATCATCCAGACCATCACCGGGCCGGACGGCGCCCACCGGCACGTGGTGCAGGCGCCCGGGATGCGGCCGGGCGGCTCGCGCAACGACTCGCCCCAGGACCTGGTCGGGGCGTTCCGCGCCACCTTGGAGAACTGGTCGACCTACAGCGGCGCGCTGCACAGCGCCATCGCCGACTACGGCATCCCGGAGGGCGACGAGGTCGCCCTGGTCGGGCACAGCGCCGGCGGGTCGGCGATCATGAACCTGGCGCAGGAGGAGACGTTCTGCGGGCGGTACCGGCTGACCAACGCGGTCGCGATCGGGTCGCCGGTCGACCACAAGGTGCCCGCCGACCCGCGCACCCGGGTCGCGACGATCACCAACCAGCACGACATCGTCCCGACGCTGGACGGCACCGGCGCGGGCAGCTGCTACGACCACCATCCGGACTGGTACGTCGTCGACTACACCGAGCCGTTCCACCAGTTCCCCGAGTGCCACAGCCCCAGCCACTACCTCAACGACCTGGAACACCGGCTGGGCGAGGCGCGAGAGCACATCGACGAGCAGCTGGAGGCTTACCACGGCGAGGTCGTCCGGACGCAGATGTACCAGATCTACGACGAGCCCCCGGCGCCGGACGGATTCCCGTTCCTCACCACGCCGCGCTTCGACGTCGCCACCGAGTCCGGCTCCGGAACGGTCGAGCTGCCCCTCACCTGCTCGGACGGCGACGGCCTGCTCGCCTACTTCACGGTCTCGCCGGGCAAGGCCGCCGCCCTCATGGAGAACGGTTCGCCCGCCCGACCCCTGCTCATCGGCAACCGCGCGCTGGTCGCGGTGTTCGCCGCCGACCACCGCGAATCCAACCTCGGCCCCTACAAGGAGGTCGTCGCGGGCATCGTCGTGCACGCACCGTGGAAGGACGGCATGTTCGTCCTCACCGACCTGGTCAGGGACGTCGACCGGCGCGGGCTCGGCATCCGCGTCGTCGGCTCGGTCGTCGACACCGAGGCGGCCCGCGACGCGCAGCGCCAGTTCTGGCGCATCCCGGCCGAACTCGGCGACATCGGCCTCTCGGTCGGGCGGCAGCGCGTCCGGGTCACGCTCGGTGAGAAGGACGGCGAGGGCGCCGACCCGCTGGTGCTGGGCGGCTTCCTCGGCCCCGGCCTGCTGAGCCCGGCGTACGACACGGTCCTCTACACGCGTTCCGGCCGCGACGTCTACCGCGCCACCTTCCAGGTGCGCGGACGCATCTGGGGCCACCCGGGCGCGCTGTGCAAGCTGAACGCCGGGACGTCCGAGCTTCCGCTGGCCGAGACGTTGAGACGGCTCGGGCTGGACGGCGCGCGGCCGCTGGCCTGCCTGTCCGCCCGTTCACACCACTCGAAGGTGAGCGGTGCGGCGGTCTTCAGCCTCTAGCGACATGACACAGGATCGGCCGGTCCCGTTCGGGGATCGGCCGATCCTGTGTGTTCGTGCGGCTCGTCAGCTGGCGGTCGCCGTGGCCGCGGCCGTCTCGGTCTCGGGCCCGGGCTCAGCGGGAGGCGTGGCCACAGGAGTCGGGGGAGGCGCGGCTGCCGGTGGCTCCTCCTTCTTGCGGAGGCCGCCCGCCAGCTTCAGAACGGGACCGGCGGCCTTCAACACGGGTCCCGCGGCCGACAGCACCGCAGGAGCGGCGAGCGCCGGAAGCGCCTTGATCGCCGCCAGATCCTTGGCCGTCGGAAGCGAGGGCAGCGACGGCAGCGCGGGCAGCGAGGGCGGCCGGAGGGACGTGGGAACGGGGGAGCGGTCGAGGGCGTCGGCGTAGTCGCCCAGCCGGGTCGAGGCGAGGCGCAGGTCGCCGGCGGCCGTTCTGCACCGTGCCGCGTGGTCGGCGGCCACGGCCTCCAGCCAGTCGGGGATTCCGGCGGCGCCGCGGTGACGGGCCGCCAGGTCCGTCAGCCGTTCGGCGCACTCCTCCAGAACCGAGACGTCACGGCCGAGCGTGTCGGCCTGTTCGCGAATCACTGCGGATTGAGACATGGCGAAGTCCTTTCCATTAGCCATTTTCTCGGTGCCCGCATAATCGCCGCAATGCGTCGTTCGAACTGGTGCCGTTGCGCATTCTGGAGCGAAGGTCGCAGGAGGAAATGCCTATGTATCGGGCGCCCGTGGCATGGCTAATCTGCAAATAAAGCCGCCACCGACGACTCCGGACGGGATGTGTGATGAATCGGTCGACCGACGTGCTGGGCAGTGAATACGAGGCGATCGAGCTGCCGATGGTCAGGGACGACGAGGGCGAGGTCGTGGCGACGCTGGTGCGCCGCAGGTGCGCGGAGCGCACCGCGCGTGCGGTGCTGTATCTGCACGGCTTCGTCGACTACTTCTTCCAGGACCACCTGGCCGACTTCTACGTCGAACGCGGCTTCGACTTCTACGCGCTCGACCTGCGCAAGCACGGCCGTTCGCTGCGGCCCCACCAGACCCCCAACTACACCGACGACCTGGCCCGCTACTACGCCGAGATCGACATGGCGGTCCGGATCGTGCGGGAGGACGACGAGCACGACGTGCTGCTGCTGAACGGGCACTCGACAGGCGGCCTCACCGCCGCGCTCTGGGCCGACCGGGTGAGCGGGCGCGGGCTGGTCGACGGGGTCTTCCTCAACAGCCCGTTCCTCGACGTCAACGCCCCGCCGCCGGTGCGATGGGCGGTCTGCGAGGCGTCCAGGCTGCTGAGCAAGGCCGTGCCGAAGGGCAGGCTTCCGCTCGGCCTCTCGGACGCCTACGCCCGCAGCCTCCATCGCGATCATGACGGCGAATGGGACTTCGACCGGGGCTGGAAGCCGCTCGACGGATTCCCCATGCGGGTGGGCTGGCTGGCGGCGGTCCGCAACGCGCAGCGCGCGGTCCACGACGGGCTCGCCATCGACGTTCCCGTGCTGGTGATGGCCGCGGCGCGCAGTGTGAAGCCGGGCCCGCAGGTCACCGACATCACCTCGGCGGACGTGGTGCTGAACGCCGACGACATAGTCCGCTGGGCGCCGCGCCTGGGCTCGCACGTGACGATCGTGCGGATCGAGGGCGGGATGCACGACCTGGTCCTGTCCGCCGAGGACGCTCGCAAGCGGGCGTTCGCCGAGCTCGACCGGTGGATGCGCTGCCACCTGCGGGTCGGCTGAGGGAGCGAGGGTGAACGGCGACGAGGCACGACCGCCGGCGACGAACGCCGTCCGCGCCCCAGGGCCGGCGGACGGCGGTCCCGGCCCCGCACGCCCGCGACTGACCGTCGTCAACGGCCTCGCGGGCACGGCGCAGACGGGCACGGCCCAGCCGGGCGTCGTGCAGCCGGGCGTCGTGCAGCCGGGCGTCGCACGGACCGACGCCACCGCGTGCGCGGCGGACCTGGCCCACGTCGCCGAGGCCATCCGCGAATGCTCCGTGCACGCGACGGAGGCGCTCGCCGCCATCACCAGAAGCCCGGGCATCGCGGCGATGCGCACGCACGTCGCCGCCCAGTCCGCGCTGGTCCGGGCGTTGACGCACGGCAAGGGGCTCGGCTGCTCGTTCGCCGGCGGAACGTTCAGCGGAGTCGTGTCGCAGGCCGCGGGCGTGGCCGGGCGCCGTGGGCTGGCGGTGCGCGTGATGGCGACCTCGGCGCGCGTACGGCTGACCGGCCTGGCGCACCGGCATCCCGAGATGCGCGACGACCCGCTGCTCCGCGCGCTCGTCGACGCCGTCAACACCGGAAGCGTGCCGAGGTTCGCGCGCGAGATGTGGCGGCTGCACCGGGCGCGCGGCTTCGGCGGGATCATCAGCACCATCGCGCCGATGTACGGCGAGATCCAGACCCTGTGGGCGCTGCTGGACGGCAACCCGTTCAACGACGCGACCGCGTGGCGGCTGGCCAGCGGCCGCGACGTGCCGAGCGCCGACCCGCTGACCGGCCTGTCGACCAAGGCCATCATGTTCTGGGATCGCGGACGCGGCGTCTCCCGCGAGGTCGATCCCGGGCCGGAGCTGGCGGCGGCCCTGCCCCGCAGGGGCTCGATCATCGACTTCCTCACCGCGCTCCGGCTGCTCGGCCGCGGCAGCCGTGTGATCGTGCAGACCGTGCGCGGCCCGGACGGCGCCGAACGGTTCGTCCTGCTGATGCCCGGGATGGGCACCGAGATCCGCAGCGACGACACACCCCAGGACGTCGTCGGCGCGTTCACGACCACACTGCGCTCGGAGTCGTCCACCACGAACGCGTTGCTGGACGCGATCGGCAAGGCGGGCATCCCCGAGGGCGCGGAGATCGCGCTGATCGGCCACAGCCTCGGCGGATCGGCGGTCATGAACCTCGCGCAGGACGCCGCGTTCTGCCGCCGCCACACGGTGACGCACGCGATCGCGCTCGGCGCGCCGATCGACTTCAAGAAGCCCGCCGATCCGCGCACCTGGGTCGCGTCCATCGTCCATCACCGCGACATCGTCGCCACGATGGACGGGCAGGGCACCGACACCTGCTTCGACCTGCATCCGGACTGGTACACGGTGAGCTTCGGGCAGCCCGAGGACACGTTCCCCAGCTGCCACGGGATCCGGCACTACCTCGCGGCCCTCGAACACGACCTGCTGATCGAACGCGCCCACATCGACCGCAAGCTCGTCCCTTACCGGGGGGTGGTGACGCGGTCGCGCGTCTTCCAGCTCCATCGCGACGTCCCCGAGCCGCACGGCCACCCGTTCCTGACGGCGCCGGGCAGCCCGTCCACGGCGGACCTGCCCGTCCGGGGCCACGACACCGACGCCATCGTCGCGTTCTTCGCCGCCGAGGCCCGTGCCGTCGAACGGGCCCTCGCCGGTGAGGAGGTCGGCGCCCTCGTCCGGCTCGCTGCCTCGCGATGGGTTCCGGTCGCCCTCACCGTGATCGCGCACCGCGACTCCACGATCGGCCCGTACGCCGAGGCCCGGCTCGCGGTGTGCGTCCACGACCCATGGCGGGGCCGCCACCCGCTCGCCGCGTGGGCCGACCCCGTGCGCCGCCCCGACCTGCGCTGGTCCGGGCAGCAGGTCCTCGGCTGCACGGTCACGACCCACGCGGCGCAGACGACCGCCCACGACGCGTGGGGACTCGCACCCGAGATCGGCCCGGTCGCGTTCGCGCGCTCGGGCCGGCGACGCCTGGCGCTCGCCATCGGAGGCGCGAACGGGACGACGCTCACCGGCCGGCTGGGCCCGGGAACGCCCGTGCCGTCCCTCGGCCGCGTCTGGTACGGCCGATCCGGCAACGCCGACGTCGTGCGTTCGGTGGCCGAGTTCCGCGGCGGTGCCCGAGCTCACCCGCTGCCGTGGCTGCGGCTGCGCGCAGGCCCCGGCGACGATCCGGTGACCCGGCGGCTGCGCGAGATCGGCGTACGCGACGCCCGCCCGATGCTCTGCCTCGCCGCGTTCAACTGCCGCTCCCGGATGGACGACGGCGCGCGCCTGTCCATCAACTGACCACGAGGAGCCGAGGAGCCGAGGAGCCGCCCGCGTTGTGGACATGCCCGCATCGATCGAGTCCGTGCCCGAGGAACTGTTCGTCGGCGGCCTCGACCGCGACCTGATCGACCACGACGAACGCCGGGGCGCCGCGCCCCCGCGAGGGGGTCAACGGCGCCCCGGTGATCGCTTGACGCGATGGCCGCGTTCGTCAGGTGGACCGCAGGCGTCAGGCGGGCTGGTCCATGAAGCCGATCGCCTGGGCCACCCGGCCGTCCTCACCGAACACCAGGACGTCGATGCCGGTCAGGCTCCCGTCCTGGGACGCCGACTCCCACCACAGGCGCACGACGTTGTGGTGGGAGTCGGTGCGCCCGGTCAGCCGGAACGTCAGGCCGGGCATCCTGGCCCGCGTCCTGGCGACGGCGTCGCTCAGGCCGTGTGCGCCGCGCACCTGGTTGCCGGGGTCGACGAGTTCGACGTCCTCCCTGCAGAACGAGCCCGCCAGCTCGACCCGCCGCTCCGCGTCCGCTTCGTTCCAGAGCATTTCCCAACGGCTGCACGCCGTGTCCAAGTCCATGCCCGGGTTCTTCCCGGCACGCCCGAGCCGCGCACCGCACCGATTGTCGTGGGCCCAACGCCTCAGGCGGCGCCGATCACGGAGCGGTCTGGCAGGCGGAGCACGCGTCCAGCCGTACGACCGCACGGGTGGCGATCGCGTCGGCCCAGGACCGGGCCGCGTCGCGGAACGTCTGGTAGCGCAGGCGGTCCAGGTGGACACCGCCGCTGAACTCGGGGCCGACGCTCGGCGGCTCGTTGACCGACTCGGCGCCGACGTTGACCTGGATCAGGACGTTGCCGCGCCGGACCAGGAGCTGGGCCTCGGTGCGCAGCTCACGGCCGCCGTAGAAGACCGACGAGTAGTAGGCGCCGTCCCCCATCGAGTCCGACGGGCCGCTCGTCGCGATCCTGCTGCCGCTCGTCTTCGTCGCGGGCAGCCGGGACCGTGCCTCCGACAGCCGCTGTTCGGCCGTCGTGGTGTCGGCGACGGTCATGATCCGGACGGAGGCGGTCTGGTGCTGATGGTCGCTGGCCTTGGCCGTGATGTCGGTGCCGAACTCGCAGAGCGGCACCTTCTCCTTCGGGGAGAACAGGCTGGTGCCCTCGCTCTCGGCGCCCTTGGCCATCACGCCCATCTCCTTCGGGAAGGGTGCGCCGACCATGCCGCACGGTCCCGACGGCAGCTTGGTGAACGGGTTGCCGGTGACCGTGCCGCCTTGCGCGGTGACGGTCTTGTCGGGCCCGTCCGTGCTCCCCTTGCCGGTGCTCGTGGCGGTGGCGCTGGGACGCCCGGAGGCGCCGCGGCCATCGCCGCCATCGTTCAGCGCCTCGCTGGCGAGGACTCCGGCGAGCAGCGCGACGAGTCCGGCCGCCGCGCCCGCCACCGCCAGAATCCTGCCGCGTCGCCGGGGCTTGGCGGCCGTGGTCGCGACCGGGCCTGCGGGCCACTGCCGCGTCACCATGCGGGTCGCGGCGAGCTGAGGATCGTCCGGCCCGACCAGCGCGACGAGCAGTTCGTCGGCGGACGGCCGTCGCGCCGGGTCGGGGTCCAGGGCTTGCCGGACGAGTCCTTGCAGGTGGTCGGGCAGCCCGGTGAGCGTGTACGAGCCCTCGTGTGCACGGGCGGCCAGCTGCATCATCGTGCCGGTGCCGTGCGGGTGGGAGCCGGAGGCGGCGAACGCGACGAGCAGGCCCCAGGCGAAGACGTCGGCGGGCGGCCCGCTCGTACCGTCGAAGATCGCCTCGGGCGCCATCCAGCCGGGGCTGCCCACCACGACGCCGGTCGCGGTGTGCCGTTCGGTGGAGTCCAGGGCGCGCGCGATGCCGAAGTCGATCACCCGCGGTCCCCGCGCGGACAGCAGCACGTTGGCGGGCTTGAGGTCGCGGTGCACGAGCCGTGCCCCGTGGATCGCGGCCAGCGCGGCGGCGGTCCCGGCCGCCAGCGCGCTCAGGCGCTCGGCCGGGAGCGGGCCGTGCTCGCGGACCCACGCGGCCAGCGACGGCCCCTCGACGAACTCGGTGATCATGTACGGCAGGCCGTCGGCCGTCCCGTGGTCCAGCACGCTCGCGGTGCAGAAGGCCGCCACTCGCTGCGCGTTGGCGACCTCGGCGGCGAAGCGGGCGAGGAACGCGGCGTCCACGGCCAGCTCGCGCCGGATCACCTTGATCGCCACCGGCCGCCCGGCGGCGTCGGCCCCCCGGTAGACGATGCCCATCCCGCCCTCGCCGAGCCGGTCCAGCACCCGGTACCCGCCGATCGAGGCGGGGTCGTCCGGGGCCAGGCGGCTCCGGTGCGGATGGACGGCGCTCATGCGTTCCCCTTTGAGGTGTTTTGCCTGGAATGAGGGTAAACGTCAGTTGACCATGGTGACGCACGGGCCCTGGGAGACCCGCCCGAGCCGGTGGCAGAGTGAGCGCCATGGAGAGCGACGGCACGGTGATCTCTGATGAGCTGACGGTCGACGGCCTGGCCCGCGGCTTCACGATCCGGCCGCCGAACGGGCCCTCGGCCGACGGGCCACGCCCCCTGGTTCTCGTCCTGCACGGCAACCACCCCGACGAGGGCGCCGGCAGCCGGATGATGCGCGAGTTGACCACGTTCGACGACCAGGCCGACGCCCGCGGATGGGTGGTCGTCTACCCGGACGGTCATAGCGGCAACTGGGCGGACGGCCGCGGCGTCACGACCGCCGAGGAGGCCGGGGTCGACGATGTCGCGTTCCTCAGCGCCTTGATCAACCACATGGCCGCCCACCACGGCACCTGGCCTGACCGGACCGTGGTGGCGGGCGCCTCCAACGGAGCGTTCATGGCGCACCGGCTGGCCCTGGCGGCCGGAGACCAGGTGGCCGTACTCGCGGCCGTGGCGGGCACGCTGCCGGTCGCGCTCCACGAGGTGCGCCCCGCCCATGCCGTCTCGGCACTGCTGATGCACGGCACCGCCGACGAGATCGCGCCGATCGGGGGCGGCTACTCCCGCCACCGAGGCCCGAACGGTGAACTGCGCGGCCGGACGGTGTCCCTCGACGCCACCGCGGAACGCTGGCGAACGATCGACCGCTGCCCGGCCCCCGGCCCGGACGGCACCCGCGAGACCGAGTTCTCCATCCGTACGACGGCGGCCGGTGGGGTCGGCGGTACGCAGGTCGCGACCTGGCAGGTGCTCGGCGACGGTCACGGGTGGCCGACCATGAGGGAGTTCGACGCCGCCGAAGAGATCTGCCGCTTCGCCGAACCCCTCCTCCTACCGGCCGCCGCCCGCCGGCTCTGACGTGGTCAATGTCGTGCGGCGGACGGGTTGGCTCTGATCGGGTCCGCCGCCGGTGATCGGCTGATGCCGGGGAACCACCAGTTCCAGTCGCCGAAGAGCTTCATGAGGGCGGGGACGAGAACGAGGCGGACGAGGGTGGCGTCGAGGGCGATGGCCACGGCGAGCGACAGGCCGAACTCCTTGACCTCCAGGACCCCGGCGGTGAGGAAGCCGCCGAAGACCGCGACCATGATCGCCGCGGCGGCGGCGATGGGGCGGGCGGTGTGCTCGATGCCGGTGGCGACCGCCGACTCGTTGTCGTGACCGTCCTCCCATGCCTCCTTCATGCGGCGGATGAGGAAGACCTCGTAATCCATGGAGAGGCCGAAGAGCAGGACGAAGACGGAGATGGGCAGGTAGACCTGCAGGAAGCCCGTGCTGGTGAAGCCGAGCAGGCTCGCGCCGTGGCCCCACTGGAACACCGCGACCGTGATTCCGATCGCGGCGGCGGTGACCATGAGGTTCATGACGACCGCCTTGATGGGCAGCAGGACGCTGCGGAAGACCAGCAGCAGGAACAGCAGCGACAGGCCGAGGACCAGCGTCATGACGTAGGGGAGCTTGGCGGTGGTCTCGTTGGAGAGGTCGACGAACGTCGCGGTGGCCCCGCCGACGAGGACCTGCTGGCCGGTGGCCCGAGGAGCGAGGTCGTGGCGGATGTGGCGGACCAGGTCGGTGGCCGCGCCCGAGTCGATCGCGACCTTCGGGACCGCGTTCAGCAGCACGCGGCCGTCGCCGGGAATCGTCTCCACGTCCGCGACGCGTTCGTCCCGGGAGATCTGCTTGGCGAGCGCCGCGGCCTGCCCCTGGCCGGTGGCGTCGAGGGGCGTGTCGTCCCGGCCGGTGACGACGACCTGGATGGGAGAGACCGCGCCCGGGCTGAACGAGCGTTCCAGGATCGTCTGCGCCTTGGCGGAGGGGCGCCCGTCCAGGGAAGCCGTGCCGAGGTCGATGCCGTACTTCAGACCGCCGACCGGGAGCGCGGCGATGACCAGGATCGCGAACGCGAGGCCACCGAACAGGACCGGGCGGCGCATGACCAGCCGCGCCCAGCGCGCCCAGGGCCCGGACTCGGCGGCCGAGGCGGAACGCACGTCGGCGGGGCGCCAGCGTTCCGGGAGCTGCCAGGCGTTCACGCGCGGCCCGAGCGCGGCCAGTACGGCGGGCAGCAGCGTCAGCGCCGCGGCGAGCGTGCAGACGACGGAGATCAGCACGCCGGTGGAGATCTCGCGGAAGACCGGGGAGTCGACGACGTAGAGGGAGCACATGGAGATCGCCACGATCACGCCGGAGAACAGGACGGTCCGGCCGGAGGTGGCGACGGCGGCGCCGGTGGCCTCGGGGACCGCGTCGTCACCGCGGCGCGCCAGTTCCTCGCGGAAGCGGCTGACGATGAACATCGCGTAGTCGATGCCGATCCCGGTGCCGATCATCGTCACGATGGTCATCAGGAACGCGTCGAGGGTGAACCCGAACGTGAGCAGGTAGACCACGCCGAACGTGAGGGTCAGGCCCACCCCGGCCAGCAGCAGCGGGAGAAGGGAGGCGACGACCGCGCCGAACGCCAGCACCATGACCGCGAGGGCGATCGGCACGCCGACGGACTCGGCGCGTTCGGCGCCCGCGTTCTCGACGGCCGTCTGGTCGTTGGTGATGGGGGAGTAGCCGGACAGGTAGGCCTCGACCCCGCCCGTCGCCGCGGCGTCGATCGCCTTCTGCACGTCGGCCGCGCGCCCGGGGCGCTGCCGGCTGGTGCCGTCCAGCCCGACGACGGCCATCGCCGCGCGCCCGTCGGCCGACACCTGCTTCTCGGCCTGAGCGTCGAACGGGCCGACGACCGTGACGACACCGGGCCGGCTGCGCGCCGCCGCGACCACCTGGGCGACCGCGGCACGCCGGGCCGGGTCGGTGATCTTCCCGTGCGGGCTGTCGAGGACGATGACGTCCTGCTCGTCGCCCTCGACCGCGAAGTGCCGCTGGACGAGCTGGGCGGCCTCGGCGGACGGTGAGCCGTTCACCTCGTAGTCGGGCGCCTTGAGCTGCTTGAACAGGAACGGAAAGCTGGCCCCGCACGCGATGACGACGACGATCCAGATGGTGATCACCAGGCGCCTGTGCTCCGCCATGAGGGTGCCCCACGGACGCCTGGCCGCACGCTTGATCACGATTGCCCTCCCATGAGATCGAGTACCGCTCGTACGCCTTCCTGCGCGTCCAGCCCGGGATCGGCGACGAGATGGAGCATCAGCCCGTCCAGCAGCGCCGCCACCGCCATCGCGATCCCCTCCGGGGACGCGCCCGCGCCCAGGTCGCCGCGTTCCTGGTCGGCGCGGACCAGGTCGCTGAGCGCGGCGCGGTAGGTGCGCAGCACCTCGGCGAACGGCTCGCGCAGCTCCTCGTCGCGCGAGGACTGGCGGGCCGTCTCCAGCAGGAGCGCCATCGAGGGATCGTCCAGAGCACCCGAGGCGTACCAGGCCATCGTTCCTTCGAGCACCTCGCGGACGCTGCCGGCGCTGCGGACCATCGCGATGGGCACGGCCAGCGCCTCGACCGTTGCGGCGACGGCCGCCTGGCGCAGCAGGTCGTCCTTGCCCCGGAAGTGGTAGCTGACCGCCCCGTGCGGCACGCCCGCACGGGCCGCGATCGCCCTGGTGGTGACGTGGCCCCAGCCGTTCTCGCCGATCAGGGCCGCGGCCGCCTTCAGGATCGCGGCGCGGGTGGCCTCACCCTGCTCCGCGCTGGTTGGCCGATTGCCCTGGCCAGACGACTTGTCCATATGGCCAACCTTAGAACGCGGAGGGAGACGCCGCAAGGGACGTGGATACGAGTGGGGGATCTACCGCTCGGCCGAGAGTGCGTCCGTCGACGCCACGGCCGTGCGTCACCTTCGTTCGGCGATGTTTCGGTTACGATGTGTGACCGCTTGCGGACATGCCAGTTCAGCCACCAGATGGCCCCGGCTCGCACCCCTTGGAGGGGGTTGTGCGACCGGGGGCTTTTGTTGGGTCCCCACAACGCGATGGCTCCACCATGTGTGGTGTGAGGCATTGGTTTACCGGGGGGTAAGCGAGCAAGGTGTAGAGCCAGGTGCAGGAGACTCCGGGTCCCGGACGTCGCCTTCTGTGCACGTTAGTCGGGAGGTTCAACCGGTGTTCAGGCGTGTGGCCATCGTCAACCGCGGAGAGGCCGCGATGCGGCTCATCCACGCCGTACGCGATCTTTCGGCGGAGACCGGGGCGCGGATCGAGACGGTCGCCCTTTACACCGATGCCGACAAGAACGCGACGTTCGTCCGTGAGGCCGACGTCGCCTACTCGCTCGGCCCGGCGTCGGCCCGTCCCTATCTCGACCACGCCGTTCTGGAGAAGGCGCTGATCGAGACGGGCGCGGACGCGGCCTGGGTCGGCTGGGGCTTCGTCGCCGAGGACCCGGCGTTCGCCGAGCTCTGCGACCACGTCGGCGTCACGTTCGTCGGCCCGAGCGCGGACGCGATGCGCAAGCTGGGCGACAAGATCGGCGCCAAGCTGATCGCCGAGGAGGTCGGCGTCCCGGTCGCGCCGTGGAGCCGCGGCGAGGTCGCCACGCTGGAGGACGCGCTGCGCGCCGGCGACTCCATCGGCTACCCGCTGATGCTGAAGGCCACCGCGGGCGGCGGCGGGCGCGGCATCCGCATGGTCGCCTCGGCCGAGGACCTGGCCGACGCCTACGAGCGCACCAGCCAGGAGGCGCTGCGCGCGTTCGGCTCCGGTGTGGTGTTCCTGGAGCGCCTGGTCACCGGTGCCCGGCACGTCGAGGTCCAGGTCATCTCCGACGGCGAGACCGCGTGGGCGCTCGGTGTCCGCGACTGCTCGGTGCAGCGCCGCAACCAGAAGATCATCGAGGAGTCGGCGTCCCCGGTCCTCGGGGCCGAGCAGACCGCCGAGCTGAAGGCGTCCGCCGAACGGCTCGCGGTGAAGGTCGGCTACCGCGGCGCCTGCACCGTCGAGTTCCTCTACCACCCCGGCGAGCAGCTGTTCGCGTTCCTGGAGGTCAACACGCGCCTCCAGGTCGAGCACCCGATCACCGAGATCACCACCGGCACCGACCTGGTCCGCCTGCAGCTGCACGTGGCCGGCGGCGGCAAGCTGGAGGGCCCGCAGCCCGCCGAGGCCGGGCACGCCATCGAGGCCCGGCTGAACGCCGAGGACCCCGACCGCGACTTCGCGCCCGCGCCCGGCCGCATCACGCGCCTGGTGCTGCCCGCCGGCCCGGGCATCCGGGTCGACACCGGCGTCAGCGAGGGCGACACCATCCCGGCCGACTTCGACTCGATGATCGCCAAGATCATCGCCTATGGCCGCGACCGCGACCACGCGCTCGGCCGGCTGCGCCGCGCGATGGCCGAGACCACCGTCATCATCGAGGGCGGCGCGACCAACAAGAGCTTCGTGCTCGACCTGCTCGACCAGCCCGAGGTGATCGACGCCAGCGCCGACACCGGCTGGATCGACCGGGTGCGCGCCGAGGGCCGCCTGGTCAGCCACCGGCATTCGGCGGTCGCGCTGGTCGCCGCCGCGATCGAGGCCTACCAGGACGAGGAGGCCATCACCCGCCGGCGGCTGCTGTCCACCGCGCACGGCGGCCGCCCTCAGGTGCAGCACGACCCCGGCCGCCCGCTGGACCTGAAGCTGCGCGGCGTCGGCTACCGGGTGAGCGTCGCCCGCGTCGGCCAGAGCCGGTTCCGTGTCGGCGTCTCGGGTGGCGGCGACGCGCACCGAGCCGACGTCGAGGTGGAGCGCTTCGACGCGCACAGCGGCCAGATCGTGGTGAACGGCCGCCGGTTCCGCCTGGTGTCGGCGACGCACGGCCCGATCCACCTGGTCGAGGTCGACGGCGTCACGCACCGGATCAGCCGCGACGAGGGCGGCGTCGTCCGTTCACCCGCGCCCGCGCTGGTGGTGGCGACGCCGGTCGCGGTCGGCGAGGAGGTCGAGGCGGGCGCGCCGATCCTGGTGCTGGAGAGCATGAAGATGGAGACGGTGCTGCGCGCGCCGTTCCGCGCCCGCGTCCGCGAGTGCCCGGTGTCGGTCGGCGCCCAGGTCGAGACCGGCGCGCCGCTGATGCGGCTGGAGCCGCTCGCCGACGAGGAGGCCGAGGCTGAGGAGGCCGCCGCCGAGACCGTCCCGGTCGAGCTGCCCGCCGAGCGCGGCGGCGAGTCCGCGGCCGCCCGCGCCGAACGCGGGCTGCGCGACCTGCGCGGCCTGATGCTCGGCTTCGACGCCGACCCGTTCGACCGCGACCGGGGCATGGCCGACTACCTGCTCGCCCGCGGCGAGCTCGGCAAGCGCCCGCTGGAGGGCGAGCTCGAACTGCTCGCGCTGTTCGCCGACCTGTCCGAGCTGAGCCGCAACAAGCCCGGCGGCGAGCTCGACACCGAGCCGGGCAGCCCCGTGCACAGCCCGCGCGAGTACTTCCACAGCTACCTGCAGAGCTTGGACGCCGAGCGCGCCGGCCTGACCGAGGCCTTCCAGGACAAGCTCGCCAAGGTCTTCGCCTACTACGGCGTCGACGGCCTGGACCGCACGCCGGAGCTGGAGGCCGCGGTCTTCCGCGTCTTCCTGGCCCAGCAGCAGATGAGCGGCGGCGTCGCGATCGTGTCGGAGCTGCTGCGCCAGTGGCTGGCCGGCGCCCCGCCGTTCGAGGAGCTCGGCGAGCGTGCGGGGCTCACCCTGGAGAACCTGGTCGAGGCCACCCAGGTGCGCTTCCCCACGGTCGCCGACCTCGCGCGCGGCGTGGTGTTCCGCTGGTTCACCCAGCCGCTGCGGCGCCGCAACCGCGCCACGGTCTACGCCGCCGTACGCGACGAGCTGCGCTACCTGGAGCAGAACCCGACCGCCCCCGACCGCACCGAGCGCATCCAGGGCATGGTGGCCAGCCCCGAGCCGCTCGTCCGGCTCGTCGGCCAGCGCCTCGGCCGGGCCGGGCGCGACCACACGCCGCTGCTGGAAGTGCTGACCCGCCGCTACTACGGCAACCGCGGCCTGTCCGACGTCACCTCGCGCGAGATCGCGGGCTGCCGGTTCGTCGTCGCCGAGCAGACGCTCCAGGACGGCGGCGAGACCTGCGTGGTCACGACCGCCGTGGACCTGGCCGCGCTGCCCGACGCCGTCGGTGCCGTCGCCGCGTTCGCCGCCGACGCGCCCGGTGCTCCCGGCGCGCCCGAGGTGGGCCTGGTCGCCGACCTGTACGTCGCGTGGGACGAGCAGCCGGACGCCGAGGTGATGGCCGAACGGCTCGGGCGGCTCCTCACCGAGCACCCGCAGCCCGCCGAAGTCCGCCGGATCACCGTGACGGTGACCGCCGCGGGCGGCGCCGTGATGCACCACCACTTCACCTTCCGCCCCGAGGGCGAGGGCTTCGTCGAGGACCGGCTGATCCGCGGCCTGCACCCGCAGATCGCCCAGCGCCTCCAGCTGCAGCGGCTGCGCGAGTTCGACCTGACCAGGCTGCCGTCCGCCGACGAGGAGATCTACCTCTTCAAGGCGGTCGCCAAGAGCAACCCGTCCGACGAGCGGCTCATCGCGCTCGGCCAGGTCCGCGACCTCACGCCGCTTCGCGACGCCGACGGCACGGTGATCGCGCTGCCGGTGGCCGAGGACGTCTTCACCGCCTGCACCGACGCGATCCGCACCATCCAGGCGCAGCGGCCGCAGAACCGCCGCTTCGACACCAACCGCATCATGATGTACGTCTGGCCGCCGACCGACCTCACCGCCGACGAGCTGCGCACGCTGCTCGAACGCGGCCTGCCGACCATCGCCGGGGTCGGGCTGGAGGAGGTCCAGTTCGTGATCCGGCGGCGCGCCGCCGGACGCCTCACCGAGATCGCCGTACGGGTCACCCTCGACCCGAACGACGACGTGCGGATGGACATCGCCGGGCCGTCGACCGAGCCGGTGAAGCCGCTGGACGGCTACCGCCAGAAGGTGCTGCGCGCGGCCCGCCGCGGCAACATCTACCCCTACGAGCTGACCGGCATGCTGGCCGGCCCGGACGGTGGCTTCGTCGAGCACGACCTGGACGAGCACGGCGCGCTCGTTCCGGTGGACAGGCCCAAGGGCGGCAACTCCGCCGCGATCGTTGCGGGCGTCGTCACGACCCCGACTCCGCGTCACCCCGAGGGCGTCACCCGCGTGGTGCTGCTCGGCGACCCGACCAAGTCGCTCGGCGCGCTGTCGGAGCCCGAGTGCGCCCGCGTGATCGCCGCGCTGGACCTGGCCGAGCGGCTGCGCGTGCCGGTCGAGTGGATCGCGCTGTCGTCGGGCGCCCGGATCTCGATGAGCTCCGGCACCGAGAACATGGACTGGGTCGCCGCCGCGCTGAAGCGGATCGTCACCTTCACCCAGGCCGGCGGCGAGATCAACATCGTGGTCGCGGGGATCAACGTCGGAGCCCAGCCGTACTGGAACGCCGAGGCGACGATGCTCATGCACACCAAGGGCATCCTGGTGATGACGCCCGACTCGGCGATGGTGCTGACCGGCAAGCAGGCGCTGGACTTCTCCGGCGGCGTGTCGGCCGAGGACAACTTCGGCATCGGCGGCTACGACCGCGTGATGGGCCCGAACGGCCAGGCGCAGTACTGGGCGCCGAACCTGCAGGCCGCGCGCGAAGTGCTGATGGCGCACTACGACCACACCTACATCGTTCCCGGCGAGTCGGGACCGCGGCAGGCGCCGACCACCGACCCGATCGACCGCGACGTGTCGGACTACCCGCACACGGTCGCCGGCAGCGACTTCACCACGGTCGGGCAGATCTTCTCCGCCGAGCACAACCCCGACCGCAAGAAGCCGTTCGACATCCGCACGGTGATGCGCGCCCTCGCCGACCAGGACCACCCCGTTCTGGAGCGCTGGGCGGGCATGGCCGACGCCGACACCTCAGCTGTGCAGGACGTGCACCTCGGCGGCTGGCCGGTCTGCCTGGTCGGCATCGAGTCCCGTTCGCTGCCCCGGCGCGGCTTCCCGCCGACCGACGGCCCGGACGCCTACTCCGCCGGAACGCTCTTCCCGCGTTCGTCGAAGAAGACGGCCCGCGCCATCAACGCGGCCTCGGGCAACCGCCCGCTGGTCGTCCTCGCCAACCTGTCGGGCTTCGACGGCTCGCCGGAGTCGATGCGCAAGCTCCAGCTGGAGTACGGCGCGGAGATCGGCCGGGCGATCGTCAACTTCGAGGGCCCGATCGTCTTCTGCGTCATCTCCCGCTACCACGGCGGCGCGTTCGTGGTGTTCTCCAAGGCGCTCAACCCGAACATGACCGTACTGGCCCTGGAGGGCTCGTTCGCCTCGGTGCTCGGCGGAGCGCCCGCCGCGGCCGTGGTCTTCTCCGGCGAGGTCAACAACCGCACCGCCAACGACCCGCGCGTCACCGAGGTCCAGGCGCGGCTCGCCGCCGCCAGCGGCGCCGACCGGGCCGAGCTGAACGCCCACCTCGCCGAGGTCCAGTCGGCGGTACGGGCCGAGAAGCTCGGCGAGGTCGCCACCGAGTTCGACCGGGTGCACAGCATCCAGCGCGCCGTGGAGGTCGGCTCCGTCGACGCCATCATCAGCGCCGCCGAGCTGCGCCCGCAGATCATCAAGGCGGTGGAGCAGGGCCTGAACGGCTGATCTCATCCGGCCGCCCCACGTGCATATATGCCCTGAACTCGGGCAGGGGGAGGGTATCGGCGCTGTCCTGACCTGGGATAACGCCGTTACCTGGTGTCGTGGGGCCGTGGGGTGGCTTGATGGGCGTACGCAGCTGGCTTCAGGGATGGCCGGTCTACCGGCAGTTCACGGGCGACGACCCGCTGGGGCGGGGGGAGGCCGCCAAGTCGGCCCGGACGGCCGCCTTGAGGGCCCGGACCGCCACCGCCGACCGGGTGGTGAAGTCGGTCTGCCCGTACTGCGCGGTCGGCTGCGGCCAGAACGTCTACGTCAAAGATGATCAGGTCGTCCAGATCGAGGGCGATCCGGACTCGCCGGTGAGCCGGGGGCGGCTGTGCCCCAAAGGGTCGGCGACGCTCCAGCTCACGACCGGGTCCGCGAGGCTGCACAAGGTCCTCTACCGGCGTCCGTACGGGAAGGACTGGGAGGAGCTCGACCTCGACACGGCCATGCGCATGGTCGCCGACCGGGTGCTGTCCACGCGCCGGGACAACTGGCAGGACGAGGCCGACGGGTCCAGGGTCAACCGGACGCTCGGTATCGCGAGCCTGGGCGGGGCGACGCTGGACAACGAGGAGAACTACCTCATCAAGAAGCTCCTCACCGCGCTCGGCGTGGTGCAGGTGGAGAACCAGGCGCGGGTCTGCCACAGCTCGACCGTGACGGGGCTCGGGCCCTCGTTCGGGCGGGGCGGCGCGACGACGTTCATGCAGGATCTGCAGAACTCCGACTGCATCGTCATCCAGGGGTCCAACTACGCCGAGGCGCACCCGGTGGGGTTCCAGTGGGTGATGGAGGCCAAGGCGCGCGGGGCGACCGTCATCCACGTCGACCCGAGGTACACGCGGACGAGCGCGGTCGCCGACCTGTACGTGCCGATCAGGGCGGGCTCGGACATCGCCTTCCTGGGCGCGATCATCAACCACGTGCTGTCGACCGAGTCGTACTTCCGCGACTACGTGGTGAACTACACCAACGCCGCCACGATCATCAACGAGGACTTCCGCGACACCGAGGACCTCGACGGCCTGTTCTCCGGGCTGAACGAGGAGACCCGGCACTACGACATCGACACCTGGCGGTACGAGGGCACCGAGGTGGTCGCCGCCGCCGGTGAACGCGACGAGGGCTACGACGAGCGGGCCAAGTCGATCAGCGAGTCGGGGCGCGGCGAGAGCCACGGCGCGGGCGGCGCGTCCCTGCCCCGGGGCGAGCCGGAACGGGACGAGACGCTTCAGCATCCGCGCTGCGTCTTCCAGATCCTCAAGCGCCACTACGCCCGCTACACGCCCGAGGTCGTCCAGGAGGTCTGCGGCGTTCCGCCGGAACAGTTCGCCAAGGTGTGCGACGCGCTCGTGAGCAACTCCGGCCGCGACCGGACCAGCGCGTTCGCCTACGCCGTCGGCTGGACGCAGCACTCGGTCGGCGCGCAGTACATCCGCGCCGCCAGCATCCTGCAGCTTCTGCTGGGCAACATCGGCCGGCCGGGCGGCGGCATCCAGGCGCTGCGCGGCCACGCCAGCATCCAGGGCTCCAGCGACATCCCGACGCTGTTCGACCTGCTGCCCGGCTACATCCCGATGCCGCACGCGCACGAGCACGAGGACCTCGACACGTTCATCGCGGCGGACGCGGCCGAGAAGGGCTACTGGGGCAACATGCGCTCGTACGTGGTGAGCCTCCTCAAAGCGTGGTGGGGCGACGCCGCGACGGCCGACAACGACTTCTGCTTCGGCCATCTGCCTCGCCTGACCGGCAGCCACAGCACGTACGAGACGGCCATGGCGCAGATGGACGGCACCTGCAAGGGCTACTTCCTGATGGGGGAGAACCCGGCGGTCGGGTCGGCCAACGCCAAGGTGCAGCGGCTCGGCATGGCCAACCTCGACTGGCTGGTCGTACGGGACTTCTCGCTGATCGAGAGCGCCACGTGGTGGAAGGACGGCCCGGAGATCGAGACCGGTGAGATGCGGACCGAGGACATCGGCACCGAGGTGTTCTTCTTCCCCGCCGCCGCGCACACCGAGAAGTCCGGCAGCTTCACCAACACCAACCGGATGCTGCAGTGGCATCACGCGGCGGTCGAGCCGGAGGGCGACGCGCGCAGCGACCTGTGGTTCATGTACCACCTGGGCCGGATCATCCGCGCCGAACTCGCGGGCTCGCGCGACCGGCGCGACCGTCCGGTCCTGGATCTGGTCTGGGACTATCCGGTCGAGGGCGAGCTGGACGAGCCGAGCGCGGAGGCGGTACTCGCGGAGATCAACGGTTACGGGTCTGACGGCGGCCATCTGTCCTCCTACGAGGAGCTCGCCGCCGACGGATCCACCAGCTGCGGCTGCTGGATCTACTGCGGCGTCTACGCTGACGGCGTCAACCAGGCCGCCCGCCGCAAGCCCGGCTCGGAGCAGGACTGGATCGCCGCCGAGTGGGCGTGGGCATGGCCGGCCAACCGCCGCGTCCTGTACAACCGTGCCTCCGCCGACCCCGACGGCCGTCCGTGGAGCGAACGCAAGGCGCTCGTCTGGTGGGACGAGCAGCAGGGCAAGTGGACCGGTCACGACGTGCCGGACTTCCAGCCGGCCAAGGCGCCCTCGTACCGGCCCGAGCCGGACGCCAAGGGGCCGGACGCGATCTCGGGAGCCGAGCCGTTCATCCTCCAGGCGGACGGCAGGGGCTGGCTGTTCGCGCCGGCCGGGCTGGTCGACGGGCCGATGCCGACGCACTACGAGCCGCAGGAGTCGCCGGTCGACAACCCGCTGTACGCCGCGCATCCGCGCAACCCGGTCCGGCAGCTGTTCTCGCGCGAGCACAACCGCTTCCACCCGAGCGGCTCGGAGCCCGGCGCGGAGGTCTACCCGTACATCGTCAGCACCTACCGGCTGACCGAGCACTTCACCGCGGGCGGCATGACCCGCTGGTCGCCCTACCTCGCCGAGCTCCAGCCGGAGTTCTTCTGCGAGGTGTCGCCGGAACTGGCCGCGGAACGGGGCCTCACCCACGGCGGCTGGGCCACGATCATCAGCGCGCGCAACGCCATCGAGGCCCGCGTGATGGTGACCGACCGGATGGGGCCGCTGCGCGTCGGCGGCAAGACCGTCTACCAGATCGGGCTGCCGTTCCACTGGGGGCCGAACGGCTACAGCCGCGGTGACGCGGCCAACGAGCTCGCGTCGATCGCGCTCGATCCGAACGTGCACATCCAGGAGGTCAAGGCGCTGACCGCCGACATCCGCCCGGGCAGGCGCCCGCGCGGCGCGGACCGGCCCGAGCTGGTGCGCGAGTACCGGCGGCGCGCGGGCATCACCGAGCACACCGGGATGGGGGTGTGACCATGGCGACGACGACGGAACGGATGGGCTTCTTCACCGACACCTCGGTCTGCATCGGCTGCAAGGCCTGCGAGGTCGCGTGCAAGGAGTGGAACGCCATTCCCGAGGACGGCCTGACGTTCACCGGCATGTCCTACGACAACACCGGCGGGCTCGGCGCCGACACCTGGCGGCACGTCGCGTTCATCGAGCAGCGCAAGCCGGTCGGCCTGCAGGACGCCGAGGTCGAGCACGACGCCTACGAAGGGCTGGACGTGCTCGGCATGGCTTCGGACGCGTCGCAGGGCAGGGATGGGCTGCGCTGGCTGATGGCCTCCGACGTGTGCAAGCACTGCACGCACTCCGCCTGCCTGGACGTCTGCCCGACCGGCGCGCTGTTCCGCACCGAGTTCGGCACGGTCGTCGTCCAGCAGGACATCTGCAACGGCTGCGGCTACTGCGTGCCCGCCTGCCCGTACGGCGTGATCGACAAGCGCGAGGAGGACGGCCGGGTCTGGAAGTGCACGATGTGCTACGACCGGCTCGGCGACGGGCTCCAGCCCGCCTGCGCCAAGGCCTGCCCGACCGACTCCATCCAGTACGGCCCGCTCGACGAGCTGCGCGAGCGGGCCGCCGAGCGCGTCGAGCAGCTGCACGAGGGCGGGGTGACCGACGCCCGGCTGTACGGCGCCGACCCCGACGACGGCGTCGGCGGCAACGGTGCGTTCTTCCTGCTCCTGGACGAGCCCGAGGTGTACGGCCTGCCGCCCGACCCCGTGGTCACCACCCGGGACCTGCCGTCGATGTGGCGGCACGCCGGAGCGGCCGCGGCCACCCTGATCGGCGGGCTGACCGCCATCGCCGTGGCGACCGGACTGCGAGGGAGGCGGCGATGAGCGAGGCCGAGGTCACCCGCGACGGCGTACGGCACCGGCGCCCCGGACGCGAGGCCGTTCCCGGCGGCCGGGGCGGCAGCCGGGGCCGGGGCGGGGGCCGCAGGCGGCGGAACGGGCGGAAGGGGCGCGGCGAGCGCACGATGGTCCCGGACGCCGAGTTCACCAGCTACTACGGGCGCCCGATCCTCAAGCAGCCGACCTGGAAGGCCCTCGACATCGCGGGCTACCTGTTCCTCGGCGGGCTCGCCGGAGCCTCGTCCCTGCTCGCCGCCGCCGCGCAGGCCAGCGGGCGCCCCGGGCTGGCCCGCCCTTGCAAGATCGGCGCGCTCGGGGCGATCTCGCTGTCGACCGCCGCGCTGATCCATGACCTCGGCCGGCCCGGCCGCTTCGCGAACATGCTGCGGGTGATGAAGCCGACCTCGCCGATGAGCGTCGGCTCGTGGATCCTGGCCGCGTACGGGCCAGCCGCCGGGGTGGCCGCCGTCACCGGGGCGACCGGGCTCTTCCCCCGCATCGGCCGCGCCGCCACCGGCTGGGCGGCGCTCACCGGACCGGCCGTGGTGACCTACACCGGCGTGCTGATCGCCGACACCGCCATTCCCGTGTGGCACGGCGCGTACCGCGAGATGCCGTTCCTGTTCGCGGGCTCGGCGGCGGCCTCAGCCGGCGGCCTCGGCCTGCTCACCGCGCCGACGGCGGAGAACGGCCCGGCCCGGTCGACCGCGGCCTTCGGAGCCGCGCTCGACCTGGGCACGGGCATCGTGATGCGCCGCCGCCTCGGACCGCTGGCCGAGCCGTACGAGCAGGGCAAAGCCGCGCGGCTCATGCGGGCCGCGGAGGTCCTCACCGGCACGGGCGCCGTCGCAGGGCTGCTCGCTGGCGGACGCAGCCGCAGTCTCGCCACCGTCGCAGGTGCCGCCCTGCTCGCGGGCTCGGCGGCGACTCGTTTCGCCGTGTTCGAGGCTGGCCGCGCTTCGGCGGCCGACCCCAAATACGTCGTCCAGAGTCAGCGTTCCCCAGAGCCCGGCTAAAGGCCGTCAGCTGATGCGAGGGGCCTCGTCGCGGCGGTTGCGCTGGCCGGGGTCGCCCTCGATGATGCCGCCCTGGACGGCGCCGCGATGCGACGACTCGCCGTGGATCCGGTCAGGGCGGGGGCGCTTGCGCCAGCCGTACACGGTCATGGCCAGCCAGGTGATCAGGGCCAGCGCGATGATGATCGGTCCGATGATCAGCAAAGGATTGTTTCCCAGGTGAGAAGCCTGAGCGAGCATTGCTATCGCCTCCTCACCAAGGCCCCTACCCGCCTTGTCCGGTTCAACCCTGAGGTGATCAGGTCGCGTACGTCACGTCCTTGACCTCCCCGAATCGGTGGGCGGCCATGTGGTCGGCCCAGCGCAGAAGCGAGGTCTCGACGTCGGGCATCGCGAGGCCGTGACGTGCGGCGAAGGCGTTCGCCGGGCCCGTGGGGTAGCGGTCGCTGGACAGGAACGTGAGGGTCTCCGGGTCGGCCTTGGTCAGCCAGCGGGGCAGACGGCGCAGAACGGGCACGGGGACGCGCAGGCGGGGCACCTTGACCCCGTAGTGCCGGGCGATGAGCGCGAGCAGCTCCGGCAGCGGGGGAGTGGCGTCGTCCAGGACCCAGTAGGAGTTGCCGGCGGTCGCCTCGTCCAGCGGGAGCAAGGTCATGAAGCGCGCCAGGTAGTCGACCGTGACCACCGGTACGAAGGTCGTGGAGTTGCCGGGCAGCGCGGGCATCGTGCCCTGGTGGATCTCCTTCACGTTCGTGGCCAGGCCGACGTACTGGTCGGACTCCCCGGTGGCGCTGTCGCCGATCACGCTGCACGGGTTGACGATCGTCCACGGCACGTTCAGGCGGTTCGCGGTGGCCTGGAAGACGGCGTCCGCCTCCACCTTCGAGGCCTCGTACCCGCCGAGCGCCGCGTAGGTCTTGCGGCGCTGCTCGGCGCTCCAGGGGATCTGGGACGGGTCCTGGCCGCCGACGCGGTAGCCCGAGACGTAGACGAGGCGTCGCAGCCGGGGGAGGCTCGCGGCGAACTCCACGATCGTGGCGGTGCCGTCGACGTTGGCGCGGCGGGCCTCGTCCGCGGGCATCCCGAAGCGGTACGCGCCCGCGCAGTGGTAGACCTCGGTGACGCCGCCGGTGGCGGGGGAGTCCCTGAGGTCGGCGGGCGGCTGCTCGCCGTGCTCGATGATCCACTTGCTCAGGCGCTCGTAGGAGTCCTCGCTGCGGGTCGCCGTGGTCACCCGTACGCCGGACCTGATCAGCTCCAGGGTGACGTGCCGCCCGATCAGGCCGGTCGCTCCAAAGATCACTGCGTGCCGCTCGTTCATGCCGCCTCCGCCTCCAGCAGTCCGGTCAGGGTGCGGGCGGCGCAGCGCAGGGGCTCCACCGATCGCTGGGCCCGGGACACGATCACCGCGCCCTCCACCATGCTCACGACGGCCGTCGCCAGCGTGCGAGCCGCGTCCGGCGTACGGCCCAGGGCGGTCAGGTACTCGGCCACCGGCGTGATCCACGAGTCGAAGGCGTTCGCGCAGGCGTCCCGGAGGCGCTCACTCTGGGCGCCCATCTCCAGGGTCATGACCGAGACCGGGCAGCCGAGCTGGAAGTCGCTGTCGGTCAGCAGCCCGGCCAGCACGTCGATCACCCGGCCGATCACCTCGGAAGGGCGCTCCGATTCCATTGCTGAATCGGCTATCAGACTGCGGAATCGGTCGGCTGCTAGCTCGATCGCCTTCAAACCGAGAGCTTCCTTGCCCTCAGGAAAGTGGAAGTACAGCGACCCCTTGGGGGCCTGGGCGTGCTCGGTCACGGTGGCGAGGCCCGTGCCGCTGTAGCCGCGAGCCTGGATCAGCTCGAGCATCGACTCGACCAGCCGCGCGCTGGTCTGAGCTCCCTTGGTTCCGGTCATGGGTTCAAAATAGACCGGTCTACATATTTTTGTCCACGCTGGTCGGGAAGGAACTTCTCGCGGGTTACCCGAATGCCGTTGCATGACCATGCAGAGAGATGCATACTTCTTCTCATGTCCAAGGTGCTCTCCTCCCTCCCAGTCGGCGAACGAGTCGGGATCGCTTTCTCCGGTGGCCTCGACACCTCCGTGGCGGTCGCGTGGATGCGCGACAAGGGTGCCGTGCCCTGCACCTACACCGCCGACATCGGCCAGTACGACGAGCCCGACATCGCCTCGGTGCCGAGCCGCGCGACCGCCTACGGCGCGGAGATCGCGCGCCTGGTCGACTGCCGCGAGGCACTGGTGGAGGAGGGCCTGGCGGCCCTGGCCTGCGGCGCGTTCCACGTCCGCTCGGGCGGCCGCGCCTACTTCAACACCACCCCCCTCGGCCGGGCCGTGACCGGCACCCTGCTCGTGCGTGCCATGCTCGACGACGACGTGCAGATCTGGGGCGACGGCTCCACGTTCAAGGGCAACGACATCGAGCGGTTCTACCGGTACGGGCTGCTCGCCAACCCGAACCTGCGGATCTACAAGCCGTGGCTGGACGCCCAGTTCGTCCGCGAGCTCGGCGGCCGGACCGAGATGTCGGAGTGGCTGCTCGCGCACGGCCTGCCCTACCGGGACAGCACCGAGAAGGCCTACTCGACCGACGCCAACCTCTGGGGCGCCACTCATGAGGCCAAGGCCCTGGAGCACCTGGACGCGGGCGTCGAGAGCGTCGAGCCGATCATGGGTGTGAAGTTCTGGGACACCTCCATCGAGATCCCGACCGAGGACGTCTCCATCGGCTTCGAGCAGGGCCGCCCGGTCACGATCAACGGGAAGGAGTTCGCCTCCGCCGTCGACCTGGTGCTGGAGGCCAACGCCATCGGCGGCCGGCACGGCCTGGGCATGTCCGACCAGATCGAGAACCGCGTCATCGAGGCCAAGAGCCGGGGCGTGTACGAGGCCCCGGGCATGGCGCTGCTGTTCGCGGCGTACGAACGGCTGGTCAACGCCATCCACAACGAGGACACCGTCGCCAACTACCACAACGAGGGCCGGCGGCTCGGCCGGCTCCTCTACGAGGGCCGCTGGCTCGACCCGCAGGCCATGATGATCCGCGAGTCCCTCCAGCGCTGGATCGGGACCGCCGTGACCGGCGAGGTCACCCTGCGGCTGCGGCGCGGCGAGGACTACTCGATCCTCGACACGACCGGCCCGGCGTTCAGCTACCACCCGGACAAGCTGTCGATGGAGCGCACCGAGGACTCCGCGTTCGGCCCGGTCGACCGGATCGGCCAGCTGACCATGCGCAACCTCGACATCGCCGACTCGCGCTCCAAGCTGGAGCAGTACACCCGGCTCGGCATGCTCGGCGTGCAGGCCACCAGCGGCCTGATCGGCGCGATGCCCGAGGGCGGCGCCGAGGCGATCGCCTCCCGGGGCACGGTGCCGAACGACGAGCTGCTCGACCAGGCCGCCATGGAGGTCGGCACCGACTAGGGCCCCGACTCAGGTCGAGGCGTCGATGAACTGCAGCACCGCCAGCACCCGGCGGTGGTCGGCCTCGGCCTGCGGCAGGTCCAGCTTGGTGAGGATGCCGTTCACGTGCTTGGCGACCGCGCTCTCGCTCACCACCAGCCGCTCGGCGATCCCCGCGTTGGAACGACCCTCGGCCATCAGGGCCAGGACGTCGCGTTCACGCGGGGTGAGCCGTTCGAGCGGGTCGCGGTCACGGCGCACGAGCAGCTGTGAGACCACCTGCGGATCCAGGGCGGTGCCCCCGGCGGCGACCCTCCGCAGCGCCTCGATGAACTCCTCGACGTCGGCGACCCGCTGCTTGAGCAGGTAGCCGATGCCGCCCGTCGCGGTCGCCAGCAAATCGGTGGCGTAGCGCTCCTCGACGTACTGCGACAGGAGCAGCACGGCGGTGTCCGGCCATCTCCGCCGGACGACGAGCGCCGCCCGGACCCCCTCGTCGCTGAAACCCGGCGGCATCCGAACGTCCAGGAGCGCGATCTCGGGCCGGTGCGCTTCGATCGCGGCCAGCGCGCCGTCTGCGTCGCCGACCTCGGCGACCACCGTGAACCCGGCCATCTCGACGACCTGGACGAGCCCGACCCGCAGCAGGACGGAGTCCTCGGCGATCACCGCGCGCACGGCAGCTCCGCGGTCAGGACGGTCGGGCCGCCGGACGGGCTGGACAGCGCGAACTTCCCGTCCACGGACGCGACCCGCTTCGCCAGTCCCGCCAGCCCCGTCCCCGCGCCCGGGTCCGCTCCACCCAGGCCGTCGTCGGCGACCACGATCAGCAGCGTGCCGCCGTGCCGCTCGACCGTGACGTCGGCCCGCGACGCCTGCGCGTGCTTGACCACGTTGGCCAGCGCCTCCGACACCACGAAGTAGGCGACCGCCTCGACGGCGGCGGCGGGGCGCGTGGCCAGGTCCACGTTCAGCCGTACCGGGATCGGTGCCCGTGCGACGACCCCGGACAGGGCCGCGTCGAGCCCCCGGTCTTCGAGCACGGCCGGATGCAGGCCGCGGACGAGTTCGTTCAGCTCGTCGATGGCCGCCTTGGCCTCCCCGTGCGCCTTGTCGATCACCAGCCGCGCGTCGTCGGACAGGTCGGCGAGCGTCGCCTTGGCCACCCCCAGGCCGACCGCGAGCGACACCAGCCGCTGCTGCGCGCCGTCGTGCAGGTCACGCTCGATCCTGCGCCGCTCGGCGTCGGCGGCGTCCACGACGCCCGCGCGGCTCTCGGTGACGCTCTCGAGCCGCCTCGTGAGCAACTGTTCCCGGCTGGGGCCTAGAAGGACCGTCGCCGCCCGCACGTCGAGCCGTCCGAGGCCGCGAAAGAGCCAAGCCGTGACGTAGAGCCCGGTCACGCCACCGATCGTGGCCGGCAGCCCGACGGCGTCGATGAGCAGCTTGGGATTCGCCCCGTCGAAGACCGGACCCGAGACCGGATTTCCCATGTCCCACACCAGCGGCATCCAGGCGTAGAAGAGCAGGGCCGCCAGCGAGACGACCCCGAGCCCGGCCGACAGGATCTGGCCCAGGACGATCGGCGGCCCGGCGACCAGGTGATAGACGGCCTGCCATCGTGCGGCCCGCGTGCGCAGGCCCCGCGATCTCGGCTCCATCGGCGCGTCCGGTATCTCCACCCGCATGATCGCCCGGAGGCGTTCCTTGTGGACGGTCGTCAGCCATGGCATGCCGTACCGGAACAGCACGATGGGCGTGACCGCCCATATCAGGCACGCGACCGCCGCCGCTGCGGCCGGCCTGGCGGCGCGCCGGAGCGGCCGCAGCGGATGGGGGAGGCGCATGCCCGAAGACTAGGATGCGCGGCACGGGCCGGGCCATGGCGGCACTATCCGGATCAAGGCTGTATCCAGTACCACCATGGCCCGCCCATCGGTCAGCGGCCCTGGAGGGCCTTGACGTTGTCGCCGAAGGTCCAGCTCTTGGAGCCGTCCCAGTTGATGGACCAGGTCATCAGGCCCTTGAGGCCGTTGCCGTAGTGGCTCCAGGCCTGGGAGACCAGGCTGGGCGACATGTAGCCGCCGCCCGCGCCCGGCTGTGCGGGCAGGCCCGGGACCTGCTTGTCGTACGGGACGCGGATCGTGGTGCCCTGCACGACGAGGCCGGTGTTGAGGCAGTCGGTCTGGGCCGTGAAGCCCTGCACGGTGCCCGCGGAGTAGGAGTCACCCGAGCAGCCGTACATGCTGCCGTTGTAGTACTGCATGTTCAGCCACCACAGCCGCCCGTTGTCGGCGTACTTCTTGACGATCGGCAGGTACGCGCCCCAGATCGAGCCGTAGGTGACGCTGCCGCCGGTGACGTAGGCGGTCTCAGGCGCCATGGTCAGGCCGAAGTTGGACGGCATCTGGGCGAGCACGCCGTCGATGATGCGGATCAGGTTGGACTGCGAGGCCGACAGCTGGCCGATGTTGCCGCTGCCGGTGAGTCCGGTCTCGATGTCGATGTCGATCCCGTCGAAGTTGTACTTCTTCAGGATCGGCACCACGGTCGAGACGAACTTGTCGGCGACCGTGCTGGAGCTCAGGTCGATGCCCGCGGCGGCGCCGCCGATCGACATCAGGATGGTGGCGCCGGACTCCTTGGCCGCGCACATCTCGGCGGGCGTCGAGACCTTCACCGTCGCGTCCATCCCGTCCTCCCACAGCACCGTGCCGTCGGAGCGGATGACCGGGAACGCGGCGTTGATGACGTTGTAGCCGTGCTGCTTGATCCGGGCGTCGTTGATCGGGACCCAGCCGAACGGCGGGTGCACGCCGTTGCCGGCGCCGTCCCAGTTCTCCCAGTAGCCCTGGAGGACCTTGCCGGCTGGGCGCGACTTCACCGCGCAGGTGTCACCTGAAGGCGGCGTCGTCGGAGGGGTGGTCGGGGGAGTGGTGGGCGGTGTCGTCGGGGGAGTGGTCGGCGGGACCGAGTCGCAGGCGCCCAGGTCGGTCCAGAGCGTCGGGGTGGCGGCGGGGTTCCAGCCCGCGCCCGCGTAGGCGGTGTGGGTGACCAGGGCCTGGTATCCGTGCCCGTTGTAGGTCACCTTCGTTCCGGCGGTGTAGGTGTTGCCCTCGGCCCACGCGGGGAACGAGGCGCACGCGATCGCGGCGGCGCGCGCGGACCGGGCGGGGCCGGAGAACGCGACCATGACGCCGAGCGACAGGATCGCCGCCATCGCCGCGGCCGCGACGGCCGCGAGCCAGTGCTGGTGCTTGGAGATCATCGAGAGACTCCTCGGCAAAAGGGAACAGCGGAGGAGCCGGCGCGGCGACAATCCGCGCAGAGCCACGCGACCGGCGGGGGTTGAGCACGCTCAGGATAACCGCGGAGATCGGGACCGAGAAGGCCTCAATGACGCCGGGCGGGCTCCCCGTGGAGCCGGGCGGGCGCTCACCCGGTCCGTCAACTGACACACCTCCAGGTGTCTTGACTTCCGGCGACCTCACGGCGCGATCTGACTGCCCGTCCTGACAAGGTTTCGACCGATTTGTGGTGGCCAGGGCCGCCGCATTGCGCGGCGGTGACCAGCGGGTGTCTTGGAACGTTCCCAAAGTTGACGGGAGTGCCTGACTCCAGTGCCGTCCTGACTGAGTCTGCGCACGTCAGAAGGGTCGATGACGGACTTCGATCAAATCCTCCCCAGGTGGTGACTGAAGTCACGCATGGGTGTTACGTTCACCTGCGTGACATCGAGCAAGCGCCGTGCGCAGATCGTTTCGTCGGTCCGCACGAAGGGGGCGGCCTCGGTCAGGGAACTGGCCGAGAGCCTCAAGGTGAGCGAGTCGACGATCCGTCGTGATCTCGACGTGCTGGACCGCAACGGCGAGCTCGTGCGGACCTACGGCGGGGCGGCTCCCTCCCCGCAGCAGGCGGCGCCGGAGATCTCCTTCGCCGCCTCGGCCGAACGCGACAGCGAGGGCAAGGAGGCGGTGGCCCGGCGGGCCGCCGCCCTCGTCGAGGACGACATGGTCGTCGTGCTCGACATCGGCACCAGCACCCGCCTCATCGCCCGCCACCTGCGCGGCCGGCCGGTCACCGTCATCACCGCCAACCTGGCGGTGTTCGACGAACTGCGCGACGACGACGCCGTCCGGCTGGTGCTGGTCGGCGGCGTGGTGCGGCGCAACTACCTCTCGCTCGTCGGGTCGCTCACCGAGGCCGCGCTCCGCCAGGTCAGCGCCGACCTGGTGTTCCTCAGCTGCACCGGGGTGCGGTCCAACGGCCATGTCGTGGACGACATGGAGGTGGAGACCCAGATCAAGCGGGCGATGATCGAGGCCGCCGACCGCGTCGTGCTGGTCGCGTCCGAGACCAAGTTCCCCGGCACCGGGTCGCTGCGCGTCTGCTCCCTCGGGCAGCTCGACACGCTGATCACGACCGCCGGTGCCGATCCCCAGACTCTCGAGCTCTGCCGCCAGGCGGGTGGAAAGGTGATCATCGCATGAAGCTGGCCATTCTCGGCGGCGGCGGGTTCCGGGTGCCGTACGTGTACCAGGCCCTGCTGCGCGACCAAGGCTCTCCGCGCATCGAGGAGGTCTGGCTGCAGGACTCCGACGCCGGTCGCCTCGAGGCCATGGCGGCCGTGCTCGCGACGTTCGCCGACGGCGTGGCGGACGCGCCCCAGGTGTTCACCAGCACCGGCCTCGACAAGGCGCTGGAGGGCGCGGACTTCGTCTTCGCCGCCATCCGGGTCGGCGGCCTGGCCGGGCGCGTCTGCGACGAGCGGGTCGCGCTCGACCTGAACGTCCTCGGCCAGGAGACCACCGGCCCCGGCGGCCTGGCGTACGGCCTGCGCACGATCCCGGTGATGCTCGACATCGCGCGGCGCGTGAAGGAACTCGCGCCCGACGCCTACGTCATCAACTTCACCAACCCGGCCGGGATGATCACCGAGGCCATGCGGGACGTGCTCGGCGACCGGGTGATGGGCATCTGCGACACCCCGTCCGGCCTGGGCACGCGGGTCGCCGCGGCGTTCGGCCTGGACCCCGCGCGCCTCCAGCTGGACTACGTGGGCCTGAACCACCTCGGCTGGATGCGCCGGATCCTGCACGACGGCGTCGACATCATGCCCGCCCTGCTCGCCGACGACGACGTGCTCGGCTCGCTGGAGGAGGGCGTGGTCTTCGGGAACGAGTGGCTGCGCGACCTCGGCGTCATCCCGAACGAGTACCTGTACTACTACTACTTCAACCGCGAGGCGGTGCGGGCCACGCTGGACGCGCCCCAGACCCGCGGTGAGTACCTGGCCAAGCAGCAGGCCGCGTTCTACGAGCGGATCGCCGGCGCGGCCGGCGGCGCCGCCCTGGAGATGTGGCGCGAGACGGTGGCCTCGCGCAGCGCCAGCTACATGGCCGAGGTGAAGGGCGCGAGCGCCGGCGACGAGCTGGAGGACCACTCCGGCGTCGACCCGGTCGACCAGGGCTACGCCGGGGTCGCGCTGAACGTGATGAACGCGATCAGCCGCAACGAGCGCGCCCAGATGATCCTGAACGTGGGCAACGGCTCGACCGTCGCCGCGCTGCCCGGCGACGCGGTCGTCGAGGTGCCCGTCATGGTCGACGCCAACGGCGTGCACCCGCTGTCGCTCGCCCAGCCCGACCTGCACCAGACCGGGCTCATGCAGCAGGTCAAGGCCGTGGAACGGCTGATCATCAGCGCCGCGCGCACTGGCTCGCGCGCCGACGCCGCCAAGGCGTTCGCGCTGCACCCCCTGGTCGACTCGGCTTCGGTCGGGCGCCAGCTGCTGGACGGTTACATCGACCGCATCCCCGAGGTGGCCGCGGTCTTCGCGAAGGAGCGGACCACGTGACCAGACGATCTCGGTTCCGGATGCTCGGCGTGCTGGCCGCCGGGCTGGTGATGACGCTGCTCGCCGGCGTCGTACCGGCCCAGGCCGCGACCCGGCACGACTCCGGGCGCCAGGACCGTGCGCGGGCGAGCGCGGCGGTGGAGGCCATGATGGGCTTCTACGACCGCGAGTCGGGCCGCTTCGACCCCGAGGCCCCGTGGTGGCAGTCGGGCAACGCCCTGCAGGCCTTGCTCGACTACATGGGCAAGACCCGCGACCGCCGTCTCATGGGCGCGGTGAAGAACACCATCACCCAGCAGCGCAAGCCGCTGCCGTGGTGGCCGGAGGGTGAGGGCGAGTTCCGCGCGGACTCGACCGACGACACCGGCTGGTGGGCCCTGGCCATGGTCCGGATGTACGACCTCACCCGCGACAGGCAGTACCTGAACATCGCCAAGCTCGACGAGGCCTACATCCGCAAGTACTGGGACAGCACCTGCGGCGGCGGAGTCTGGTGGGACATCCCCGGTAAGAGCTACAAGAACGCGATCAGCCTTGAGCTCTACTTCTCCGTGCTCGCCTCGCTCCACAACCGCATCCCCGGTGACCGCGTCTACCTGGCCAAGGCCCGCGAGGCGTGGACCTGGTTCCAGCGCAGCGGCATGATCAACGGCCAGAACCTGGTCAACGACGGGCTCACCACGCAGTCCGGCGGCTGCGCCAACAACGGCGGCACGACCTGGACCTACAACCAGGGCGTCGTCCTCGGCGGGCTCAGCGAGCTCTACAAGGCGACGCACGACCGCTCGCTGCTGGTCTCGGCGCGCCGCATCGCCGACGCCGTCGTGAACAGCCCGCAGCTGTCGCCGAACGGGATCCTCACCGAGCCCTGCGAGGCGGCCGGCACCTGCAACGCCGACCAGGCCTCGTTCAAGGGGATCTTCGCCCGCAACCTGGCCGAGCTCGACAAGGTCGTTCCCGGGCACCCGTACCGCGGCTACCTGCGCAAGCAGGCGACCTCGCTGTACGCCCACGACCGGAACGCGCAGGACCAGTACGGACTGAACTGGTCCGGACCGTTCGACCGCGCGGACATCTCCCGGCAGACGTCGGCGGTGTCGTTGCTGGTCTCCGTCCTCTGACCGAACGCCGATCCCGACCAGCCCCGGGATCCCGCTCGATCGGACATTGTCCTGACATTCAGTCAAATCCCTGTCATCAAACCCACCCCCACGAGAGGAGGCGTCATGACAGCAGACACCCTGAACGGGGCCATGCGGACGGAGCCCGCCCAGGAGACCCCTGAGCGCGCGGCCGCCGGCCGTCCGCCGGAGCCGTCGCTCGCGGACCCGTGTGCCGAGCGCGACATCGGCGAGGCGCTGCTCCGCCGCGCGGGAGACGAGCGGAACGCCGGTGAGGTGCCCGACCTGGACGTCTTCCTGAGCGGCCAGGTCTTCATGGACATGATCTTCACCGGGCTGCCCGGCCTGCCGCCCCCCGGCACCGAGCTGTACACCGAGGGGCTCGGCTCGGCGCCCGGCGGGATCGCCAACATCGCGGTCGCGATGAGCCGGCTCGGCCTGCGCGTCGGGCTCGCCGCGCCGTTCGGCGACGACCTGTTCGGCAACTACCTGTGGCGCACGCTCTCCGAGCAGGAGGGCGTCGACCTCAGCCGGGCGCAGCGGGTGGCCGGGTGGCCGACGCCCGTCACGGTCTCGCTGGCCTACGACTCCGACCGCAGCATGGTCACCTACGAGAAGCCCGTGCCGGAGGGGGCCGCGGCCGCCGGCGGCGCGGGCGAGGCGCCGCCGAGCGCGCGGGCGTGCTTCATCGACATCGACGGCCCCGTGCCCGCCTGGGCGAAGGAGATGCGCCGCGGGGGCGCGCTTGTCTTCGCCGACCTGGGCTGGGACGCGACCGAGACGTGGTCGAGCGACGTGATCGACCGGCTGCGGGACGTGGACGTGTTCATGCCGAACGCCGTCGAGGCGATGGCCTACACGCGCACCAACTCGCCCGAGGACGCCGCGCGCGCCCTGTCGGCGCGTGTGCCGGTGGTCGTGGTGAAGCGCGGCGGGGACGGCGCGATCGCGATCGACTCCCGTACCGGCGAGGTCGCCGAGACCACCGCGCTGCCCGTCGAGGCGCTCGACGCGACCGGCGCGGGCGACGTCTTCGGGGCCGGGTTCCTGTTCGGGACGCTGGCGGGCCTCCCGCTGGCCGAACGACTGAAGTTCGCCAACCTTTGCGCGGGCCTGTCGGTCCGCCACCGCAGCGGGTCGCTGGGGGCGCCCTGCTGGGGTGAGATCGCCGCGTTCGGCGAATCGGGAGAGATCCCCGAGGCCGAGCTCGAACCGTACGCCTTCGTCGTGGACTACATCCCCGAGCTGGCGACCGACACCGTGGTCCGGGCCGAGCCCACCCTTCGGGCCGACCCACTGCAACCGTCCTGATCCAGCAGAGCAGTACAAGCACAGAAAGGAGCCGCTGAAATGCCGACACGATTCACGCGGGGGGCGGTCGCGACGGCCGCGGCCCTCGCGATGACGTTCGCCGCCGCGTGCGCTCCGGGCTCGTCCAACGACAAGCCCGCCAGCAAGGCGCCGAACGCCGTCAGCACCGACGTCGCCAAGGCCGGCAACGTCACCCTCACCGTCTGGGACCAGGAGGTCCAGGGCGGGCTGAAGCAGCAGGTCGACACGCTGAACAAGCAGTTCATGGCCAAATACCCGAACGTGAAGATCAACCGGGTGTCGCGGTCGTTCAGCGACCTGCAGAAGACGCTGCGGCTGGCGCTGTCGGGCAGCAACCCGCCCGACGTCGTCGAGGCCAACCAGGGCTACGCGAACATGGCCCAGTACGTGAAGGCCGGGATGCTGCTCCCGCTGGACTCCTACGACCAGGTCTACGGGTGGAAGAAGCGCTACCCGAAGGGCCTGATGGACCTGAACAGCGTCACCCAGGACGGCAAGCTCATCGGGTCGGGCAACCTCTACGGCGTCTCGCTGAACGGTGAGATCGTCGGGCTCTACTACAACAAGGAGAAGCTCGCCAAGCTCGGCATCCAGCCGCCCAAGACCTGGGCGGAGTTCGACCAGGCGCTCGCCACCGCCAAGGGCAAGGGCGAGCTCCCGATCGCGTTCAACAACCTGGAGAAGCTGCCCGCCATGCAGCTCTACGGCATCCTCCAGGACGGCCTGACCGACAAGGAGTCGGTCCGCAAGCTGGTCTTCGGCAGCGGCGGTTCCTGGTCCGACGGGCCGAACGTCCAGGCGGCGCAGAAGCTCGCCGACTGGACCAAGGCGGGCTACCTCACCAAGGACCCCAACTCCCGCAAGTGGGACGACACCCCCGTCGACTTCGCCAAGGGCCAGGGCGTGTTCATGTTCGGCGGCACCTGGTGGGCACCCGACCTCGCCGACCGCATGAAGGACAAGGTCGGCTTCGTGCTGCCGCCGGCCGCGCAGGCCGGTCAGCCGGTCTCGACGATGGGCGGCGAGAGCCTGCCATGGTCGATCACCTCCAAGTCCAAGCACGCGGACGTGGCGGCGGCCTACATCAACTTCATCACCTCGCCGGAGGCCATGGACGTCTCGGTCGAGACGGGCAACCTGCCCGTGCTCGCCGCGCCGACCAAGCAGCCGTCGCTGCCGTTGATGAAGGAGGTGTCGACGGCCTGGACCGAGCTGAGCAAGAACGACGGCACCACGCCCTACATCGACTACACCAGCCCGACGTTCACCGACGGGTTCGGCGGGGCGCTGCAGGAACTGGTCGCCGGCAAGAAGTCGGCCCAGGACGCCATGAAGGCGGCGCAGGACGACGCCGCCGCCTTCCAGAAGAAGAAGTAACGACCGGCTTCGCCGCCGGGACGCCGTGAACAGCCACCCGGCGTCCCGGCGGCGAGATCAAGAGTGATCGGCAGAGTCGGTTGACCGGCTGCGCCAGTTGATCGGAAGAGCCAAGGGAGTCCGTCCATGACGACCGTCGCGCGGCAGAAGACCCGCAAGTCCGGGGACAAGCCGTCCGGCACCCGCGCCGCACGCCGCGCGGAGGGCCGGGTGAAGAACCGTGCCCCCGGGGAGTCCCGCAACATCGGCTGGCTGTACGTCCTGCCCGCGCTGGCGGTGTACGGGGCGTTCCTGCTGTGGCCGCTGGTGCGCGGCATCCAGTTCTCGTTCTACAACTGGGACGGGCTCGGCAGCGCGACCTGGGCGGGCTTCTCCAACTACACCAGCACCTGGACCGACCCGGCGCTGCGCGGCTCGTTCGGCCACCTGCTGATCCTGGTCGTGTTCTATTCCATCCTGCCGTGCGTCATCGCGTTCGTGCTGGTGGCGGCGCTGTCGCGGACGAAGATCCGCGGCATGACGTTCTTCCGCACGGTGCTGTTCCTGCCGCAGGTCATCGCGATGGTCGCGGTGGCCGTCGCCTGGCAGTGGGTCTACTCCGCCGACGGCCCGGTCAACACCACGCTCGGCTGGCTGCACGACATCGGGCTGCCCGACTGGCGGCACGGCTGGCTGGGCGACTTCACCTTCGCGCTGCCCGCCGTCGGCCTCGTCGGCACCTGGGTCGAGATCGGTCTCGCGCTCGTGCTGTTCATGGCGGGCGTGCAGAAGATCCCGCGCGAGCTGTACGAGGCCGCGCGCATCGATGGGGCGGGCGCGATCCGCGAGTTCTTCGCGGTCACGCTGCCGGGCCTGCGCCGCGAGCTCGCGGTGGCGCTGACGCTCACCACGACGATGTCCATCCGCAACTTCGACCTCATCTACATGGCCACCGGCGGCGGCCCGGGCAACGCCACCAAGGTGCCCGCGTACGAGGTCTACAACCGCACGTTCAACACCGGCGAGGTCGGCCTCGGCTGCGCGATCGGCATCACCATGGCGGTGCTGCTGTTCGCCGCCACCGCCGGCATCGGGCGCCTGGTGGAAGGGAAGGGCGCATGAGCGAGCCGGAGGGGCGCGGCGTCGCCTGGACTGACGAGCGAGGAACGAACGAGGAGGGAAGGCGGCGCCATAAGGCGCCCCGGAGGCGAGCGGGGAGCACAGCATGAACTCGCGGCGAGAGCTGATCTTCAATCACGCGATCCTGGTGCTCTTCGCGGTCATCGCGCTGTTCCCGATGATCGGCGTGGTGGTGAAGGCCCTCCAGCTGCCGGACGTGGACTTCGGCAACTTCTCCACGGCGTGGCGCGACGGGCACTTCGCCACCTATCTGCGCAACAGCGTGATCGTCACCTCGATCACGGTGGTCGTCGCCGCGGTGCTGTCGATCATGGCCGGGTTCGCGCTCGGCACCATGCGGTTCCGCGGCGCCTCGGCGCTGTTCCTGCTGTTCCTGGCCGGCCTCACCATCCCCACCGAGACCATCGTGGTGCCGCTCTACTTCGACCTGCGGTCGATGGGCCTGGACAACAGCTACGCCGGGCTGATCCTGCCGCAGATGGCGATGTCGGTGGCGTTCGGCACGTTCTGGATGCGCGCCTACTTCCGCAGCATCCCGCCGTCGCTGCTCGAGGCGGCCCGGATCGACGGCGCGTCCAGCTGGACCACGCTCTGGCGGGTGCTGGTCCCGATCGGCAAGCCGGCGATCCTCACCATGGTGCTGCTGACCACCATGTGGACCTGGAACGAGTTCCTGCTGCCACTGGTGATCGTCAACTCCGACGAGGGGCTGCGCACCGCACCTCTCGGGCTGTCCTTCTTCCAGGGCGCCCACAAGACCGACTACCCGCTGCTGATGGCGGGGGCGCTGATCATCGCCGCGCCCGTCGTCGTCGTTTATGTCTTCCTGCAACGCCAGTTCATCGCAGGAATGCTCTCGGGGGCCATCAAGGAGTAGGGAACGAACAGGAGAGTTCATTTTGCGAAGACTCACCCTGCCCGCCGTCCTGTCCGCAGCCCTGGCCGCATCGGCCGTCACGCTGGTCAGCCCGCCCGCCCACGCGGCGGCGGCTCCGGCTGCCCGGCCGGACAAGGGACAGCTGGACGTGCTCTTCGTCGGGGCGCACCCCGACGACGAGGCCGGCACGCTGTCGACCCTCGGCCAGTGGAACGAGTTCGACAAGGCACGGACCGGCGTCCTCACCGTCACCCGCGGCGAGGGCGGCGGCAACGCCGCAGGCAACGAGGAGGGCCCGCCCCTCGGGCTGCTCCGTGAGAACGAGGAACGGCGCGCGGTCGGCAAGGCCGGCGTCACCGACATTCACTATCTCGACAAGGTCGACTTCTTCTACACCGTCAGCGCACCGCTGACCGACGACACGTGGGGGCACGACGCCACGCTGGAGAAGGTCGTGCGGCTCGTGCGCGAGACGCGGCCCAAGGTCATCGTGACCATGGAGCCCGCCCCGCTGCCCGGCCAGCACGGCAACCACCAGCAGGCGGCGCGCCTGGCGACCGAGGCCTACTTCGCCGCGGCCAACCCCAAGGCGTTCCCCTCGCAGCTGAGCAAGGAGAGGCTGAAGACCTGGTCGCCGGGGCGGCTGTTCGGCACGGGCGGCGCGTCCGGCCCGACCGGCCAGGCCTGCGCGACCAGCCTGACCACGACCAGCCCCGCCACGCAGTCCTACGGGGTGTGGGGCGGCCGCGGGTCGGCGCGCAACGGCGGCAAGACCTGGGCTCAGGTCGAGCGCGACGCGCAGAAGATGTACGTGAGCCAGGGCTGGGGCGGTTTCCCGGACGTGCCCACGGACCCGACGAAGATCGGTTGTGACTACTTCACGCAGATCAGCAGCCGGGTGCCGTACACGCTGGGCAACACTGACCCGACCGCGATGCTCGAAGGCGCGGTGCAGCCGGCCAAGGGCGGGCTTCCGCTCGGCAGCCAGTTCTCCCTGACGAGCGATTTCGGGGTGACTCCCGGCCGCGCGTTCAAGGTGACCGCGCACGCCTCGTCCCCGCGGGCGCTGCACGGCGCGAAGGCCGCGCTCACGGTGCCCGCTGGTTGGAACGTTACAGGTTCGGGTTCGCTCGGCACGGTGTCGGGCAGGGAGCGCACGGCCACCTTCACCGTGACGCCCCCGGCGAACGCCGCCACCGGGCGCCTGCAGATCGCCGCGAAGCTGACCGCGGGCAAGGCCTCGGGGCAGACCTCCTCGATGGTCGAGGTCCAGCCGCCCGTCACCGGGCTGCAGGAACCGCTGCCGCGCGTGGCCGACTTCGACGCCTGGGCCGGTAAGAACGGCGTGCCCGCGCTGACCGGCCGGATGAAGCGCGTGCTCACGCTCGCGTCCGGCAAGTCGCGCAAGGTGGCGATCGACCTGACCAACACCACCTCGTCCGCGCAGTCGGGCACGGTGAAGCTGGGCCTGCCGAAGGGTTTCTCGGCCGACGCGGACTCCAAGCCGTTCACGCTGGCGTCCGGAGCCAAGGGGCAGGCGACGTTCACCGTCACCAACACCGACGCCTCCCTGCCGACCTCGAACGAGGGCGGCTCCGGCGGCGACTACGACCTCACCGTCACCACGACCCCCTCCTCGGGCGCCGCCGACGTGGAGAAGGGCGGGCTCGAGCTCGTCCCCACCGCGCAGCTGTCCAAGGCGACGACCGCCCCGGCGATCGACGGCAAGGAGTCGGCCGGTGAGTACCCGGGCCAGGAGATCGACCTGTCCCGCCTGTGGGAGGGCACAGCCTGCGACTCGGCCGCCGACTGCTCGGCGACCGGCAAGGTCTCCTGGACCGACGACGCGCTGAACGTGCTCGTCAAGGTCCGCGACGACAAGCAGGGCACCATCCTCGGAGCCGATGACTGCAAGCGTCACTGGCGTTCGGACTCGGTCGAGATCGCGATCGACCCGCGCGGCGACTCCGAGAACACCTCCACCACGTTCAAGACGGGGATCTTCCCGCAGATGTCGGACGGCAAGCCCTGCTTCGAGCGGGACGCCGACGCCCACCAGGGCACCGGCGCCGACACCGCCCCCGGCATGCAGGTCGCCTCGACCGTGAACAAGCCCTACGACGGCTACACCATCGAGGCGAAGATCCCGTTCAAGGACCTCCCGACCGCCGTGGACCCGGCGCGGATGGGCCTGAACATCTTCGTGTACGACTCCGACACCCAGGACAAGACCGGCCAGACTCGCATCGGCTGGTCCACCTGGGGCGGCGTGCAGGGCGACCCGTACCGGTGGGCCCTCACCTCGCTGCCGGGCTACACCCCGCCGTCGGGGCTGCCGACCACGCCGCCTCCGCCGGTCATGCCGACCGACGCGGCCGCGTCGGTGAACTCGCCGGAGTCGATCCTGCAGTCGGTGCGCACCGGCGTCCCGCTGGCGGCGACCGCCGCTGCGCCCGCCTCCGACACCGCGCGGATCGTCGGCAAGCCGAAGGTCTCGGGTGGCTCGGTCACCTTCAAGCTGCTGGCGACCGGCCCGGGCACCGCGCACGTCCATGTGTGGGACGGCAAGGTGCTCGGCACCAAGAAGGTCGAGATCGGCCGGGCGGGTGTCCAGACCGTGACGGTTCCGGGTGCGAGCGGTTCGCTGACCGTCGCCTTCGAGGCCAAGAAGGGAGGCACGGCGAGCAGTGCCGCGCAGCTGACCGGCTGACGTGACGCCGCGGCCGCCGGTCCGGAGCCTCGATGAGGCCCGGGCCGGCGGCCCCGGCGGACTACTTGCCCACGAGCGTGTGCGAGAACGAGTAGCGGTCGGCCCGGTAGACGTGGGTGCCGTACTCCACGGCGGTGCCCTTGTCGTCGAAGGCCGTCCGGGTCATGGTGAGCAGGGGAGTGCCACGGCGTTCGTCCAGCAGCCGCGCCTCGGCGGCGGTCGCCGCACGCGCGCCGATGGTCTGGTGGGCGATCCGCAGGTTGACCCCCGCACCGCGGAACGTCTCGTACAGGCCGTGCTCCTCCAGATGTGCGGCGGTGACATCGATCAGCCGGAGGGGGACGACGTTGGTCATCAGCGCGAGAGGCTCGCCTCCGGTGAACCGCAGCCGGCGTATCCGCAGCACCTCGGTCCCGGGCTTCACGCCGAGTTGCTCGGCGGCCTCGGCGGCGACGGTGACGCAGCCGAGCTCCAGGACCTGCGTGCGGGGTTCGCGCCCGTCGGCGGTGAGGTCGTCGTAGAGGCTGGACAGCTCGATCGGCCGCCGCACCTGGGACTGGACGACCTGCGTCCCGACGCCCCGCTTGCGGACCAGCAGGCCCTTGTCGACCAGATGCTGGATCGCCTGCCGCACGGTCGGCCGGGAGAGCCGGTAGCTCGCCGCCAGGTCCAGTTCGTTGTCCAGGCGGGCGCCGGGGGGCAGCTCGCCCGCGCGAATTGCGGCCTCGAGCTGCTGGGCGACCTGGAAATAGAGCGGGACTGGACTGCCCCGGTCGAGTGTCACAGTGGGTCCTCGCACGTGAGGAGGATAGCGGACGGCCCGCAACTTAGTCCTTAAGTCCGTATGTCAGGACAAAGTATTGACAGCCATTGGAGCGTTCCATGAGACTCGATCACGTTGACGAAGGCGTCGGCGATGGCATGGGGGAGGGGACCGTATGAGAGTCGGACTGGCGGGGGCGGGACGGATCGGAGCCGCGCACGCCGAGACGTTGCGAGGTCTGGCGGACGAGGTCGTCATCGCCGACGCCGACGCCGGGCGGGCACAGGAGGTCGCCGCCAAGCTCGGCGCCGGGGCCGCGAACGGGGTGGACGAGCTGTTCTCCTCGGGCCTGGACGCCATGGTCGTCACCACGCCGACCGCCGCGCACGCCGACCTGGTGATCAGGGCGGTCAAGGTCGGCCTGCCGGTGTTCGTCGAGAAGCCGCTCGCCGCGGACCTCGATGGAACGATCCAAACGCTGACCGCGCTGCGCGGATCGGACGTGCCGGTGCAGATCGGCTTCCAGCGGCGCTTCGACCCCGGCCACGTCGCCGCGCGCGACGCGGTGCGCTCGGGACGGCTCGGCTGGGTGCACACCGTGCGCTCGCTGACCCTCGACCGCGTCCCGCCGCCGGACGCGTACATCCCGACCTCCGGCGGTCTCTTCCGGGACTGCTCGGTCCACGACTTCGACGCCGTACGGTTCGTCACCGGCCGCTCGATCACCGAGGTGACCGCCACCGGCGCCAACCACGGGCCCGGGGCGTTCGCGCGGTCCGGCGACGTCGACACCGGCTCGGCCATGCTCGCGCTCGACGACGGAACGATCGCCGTCGTCTCCGCGACCCGCTACAACGCGGCCGGCTACGACGTCCGGCTGGAGGTCCTCGGCTCGCGCGACGGCGTCGTCGCCGGGCTGGACGACCGGACCCCGCTGCACCCCGCCGGCGACGGCTACACCCCGTCCGGCCCGGCGCACGGCGGGTTCCTCGAACGGTTCGCCGAGGCCTACGCGGCCGAGCTGCGCGCCTTCGTCGACATGGTCGCGCGCGGCACCGCGAGCCCGTGCCCGCCCGAGGAGAGCCTGGAGGCGTTCTACGTGGCCGAGGCCTGCGAGATCTCCCGCCGCGAGCGGCGCACCGTAGCCATCGAGGAGGTACGCCGATGAGCATCGACACCGCGATCGCCGCCGAACGCGTCGCCGCCGCCCCCATCTCGTGGGGAGTCTGCGAGGTCCCCGGCTGGGGCCACCAGATGGAGCCCGGCCGCGTGCTCTCCGAGATGCGCGACCTCGGCATCAGCGCCACCGAGTTCGGCCCGGACGGCTTCCTGCCCGCCGACCCCCGCGGCCGGTCCGAGCTGCTCGGCACGTACGGGCTGGCTCCGGTCGGCGGCTTCGTCCCGCTCGTGCTGCACGAGCCCGGCCGCGACCCGATGCCGGAGCTGGCCCGCGCGCTCGACTCGTTCGGCGACCCCGGCGCCACCGCCGTGCTGGCCGCCGTCACCGGCCTGGACGGCTACGACGAGCGGCCCGTGCTGAACGCCGAGAACTGGAAGACACTGTTCTTCAACCTCGACCGCGCCGCCGCCTACGCCGCCGAACGCGGCCACCGCGCCACGCTGCACCCGCACGTCGGCACGGTCGTCGAGCGGCGCGAGGAGGTCGACCAGGTGCTGGCCGGATCGGACGTCCCGCTCTGCCTGGACACCGGCCACCTGCTGATCGGCGGCACCGACCCGCTGGAGCTGGCCCACTCGGCCGCCACCCGGATCTCGCACGTGCACCTCAAGGACGTCGACGCGGCGCTCGCCGAGAGCGTCCAGGCCGGGCGCACGACCTACACCGATGCGGTCCGCGACGGCATCTACCGGCCGCTCGGTCACGGCGACATCGACATCGCGGGCATCATCGGCTCGCTCGAAGGAGCGGGCTACCGGGGCTGGTACGTCCTGGAGCAGGACACCATCCTGGGTTCTGAGCCCGCACCGGACGCGGGCCCGCGCGGCGACGTGCGCACGAGCCTGGCCTTCCTCGGGAGGACGCCGTGACCTTCGACCTCATCACGATGGGGCGGGTGAGCGTCGATGTGTACCCGCTCCAGATCGGCGTGGCGCTGGAGGACGTCGAGTCGTTCGGCAAGTACCTGGGCGGCAGCCCGACCAACGTCGCGGTCGCCGCGGCCCGGCACGGCAACCGGACCGCGGTGATCACCAGGACCGGCGCGGACCCGTTCGGCCGGTTCATCCACCGCAAGCTCGGGGAGTACGGGGTGGACGACCGGTTCGTCACCGACGTCCCGGGGCTGCCGACGCCGCTGGCGTTCTGCGAGATCTTCCCGCCCGACGACTTCCCGCTCTACTTCTACCGCTACCCGAAGGCACCCGACCTGGAGATCTACCCGGAGGAGCTCGATCTGGAGGCCATCGCCGAGGCCCGGATCTTCTGGGCGACGGTGACCGGCCTGTCCCAGGAGCCGAGCCGGGAGGCGACGCTGACCGCGCTCGCCGCGCACCCAGGGACGACCGTTCTGGATCTGGACTGGCGGCCGATGTTCTGGGAGTCGCCCGAGGCGGCCAAGGACCTGATCGCCCGCGCGCTGGAGAACGCGACCGTCGCGGTCGGCAACCTGGAGGAGTGCGAGGTCGCGGTCGGCGAGCGCGAGCCGCACGCCGCCGCCCGCGCGCTCCTGGACCGCGGCGTGTCCGTCGCGATCGTCAAGCAGGGGCCGCGCGGCACGCTCGCCGCCTCGGCGGACGGGATCGTCGAGGTCCCGCCGACGCCGGTGGAGGTGGTGAACGGCCTGGGCGCGGGCGACGCGTTCGGCGGCGCCGTCTGCCACGGCCTGCTGAACGGCTGGGACCTGGAGCGGATCGTCCGCTTCGCCGGGGCCGCCGGGGCGATCGTCGCCTCCCGGCTCGCCTGCGCCGATGCGATGCCCGACTCCGGCGAGGTCGAACGCCTGCTCGCCGAGACCGCTGGAACCGCTGATACGACCAACAAGGAGACGACGGTTTGAGCACCGGCACGTTCGCCGAACGCTACGCGGAGCTGGTCGAGACGCGGGCGGCCCGGCCCGGCGCGATCGCCGAGGCCGCCGCCCGCCGCGCCCGGCCCGGCATCCCGCTCGGCGCCGCCGGCCGGCTGATGATCATCGCGGCCGACCATCCCGCGCGCGGGGCGCTGCGTGCCGGGGCCGACCCGCAGGCCATGGGCAACCGCCGCGACCTGCTGGAGCGGATCTGCGCCGGGCTCGCCCGGCCGGGCGTGCACGGCGTGCTGGCCACCCCGGACATCATGGAGGACCTGCTCCTGCTCGGTGAGCTGGAGGGCAGGTTCGCGATCGGGTCGATGAACCGGGGCGGCCTGGCCGGGGCGTCGTTCGAGATCGACGACCGGTTCACCGCCTACACCGCGGCCGCCATCGCCGCCGCGGGCCTGGACGGCGGCAAGATGCTGCTGCGCGTCGACCTGGGCGACCCGGCGACGGCCCCGACGCTGGAGGCCTGCGGGAACGCGGTCACCGAACTCGCCGCGCACGACCTGCCGGCGATGGTCGAGCCGTTCCTGTCCGTCCGGCGCGACGATGGGAAGATCGCGAACGTGCTCACCCCGGAGGCGATGATCAAGGTCATCTCGATCGCCTCCGGGCTCGGCGCCACGTCCGCGCACACCTGGCTGAAGGTGCCCGTCGTCGACCGGATGGAGGAGGTCATGGAGGCCTCGACGCTGCCCGCGCTGCTGCTGGGCGGCGAGGTGCCCGACGACCCCGAGGCGGCCCTGGCCGGCTGGAAGGCCGCGCTCGACCTGCCGACCGTGCGCGGCCTGATCGTCGGCCGGTCGGTGCTGTACCCGCCCGGCGACGACGTCGCGGGCGCCATCGACGCCGCGGTGGAGCTGCTGTGAACGTGGAGCTGCTGTGAACGGAGAGGTTCCCATGGAGATCACACCGGAGAGCGCGGGCTGGGCGTACTCGGGCCTGCGCGTGGTGACCCTCGGCCCGGGGGAGGAGGTCACGCTGGAGACCGGGGCGTCGGAGACGCTCGTGCTGCCGCTGGCCGGAGCGTGCGTGGCGACGATCGGCGTCCCCGCCGACGAGATCGCCGTGACGTTCGAGCTCCAGGGCCGCCCCGACGTCTTCTCCCGCGTGACCGACTTCGCCTACGCGCCGCGCGACTCTTCCATCGTGCTGTCCTCCCGCGAGGGCGGGCGGTTCGCGCTGCCCGCCGCGCGCTGCGAGCGGCGGCTGCCGCCCCGCTACGGGCCCGCCGAGAAGGTGCCGGTCGAGCTGCGCGGCGCCGGGCAGATGAGCCGCCAGGTGAACAACTTCTGCACGCCCGAGGCGTTCGAGGCCGACAAGCTGATCGCGTGCGAGGTGCTGACGCCGGGCGGCAACTGGTCGTCCTACCCGCCGCACAAGCACGACGAGCACACCGAGAACGAGTCGGTGCTCGAGGAGATCTACTACTTCGAGGTCGCCGACGCGCCGCACGGTGGTGCGGGCATGGGCTACCAGCGGGTCTACGGCAGCACCGACGTGCTGGCCGAGGTCCGCACCGGCGACACCGTGCTGATCCCGCACGGCTGGCACGGCCCGTCGATGGCGGCGCCCGGCCACGACCTCTACTACCTGAACGTGATGGCGGGACCCGGCGAGGAACGCGCCTGGAAGATCTGCGACGACCCGGCGCACACCTGGATCCGCAGCACCTGGCCGGACCTGCCGGCCGACCCGAGGCTGCCGATGAGCTCGGCGGCCGGACCCGAGGGGGACCGATGACCGAGACCGTGCGGCTGACCGTCGGGCAGGCGGTCGTCCGCTTCCTGGCCAGCCAGTGGACCGAGCGGGACGGCGAGCGGCAGCGCTTCTTCGCGGGCTGCTTCGGCATCTTCGGCCACGGCAACGTGGCGGGTCTCGGGCAGGCGCTGCTGGAGTACGGCGACGAGCTGCCCTACCGCGCGGCCCGCAACGAGCAGGCGATGGTGCACGCGGCGGTCGGCTACGCGCGCACGCACGACCGGCTCCGCGCGTACGCCTGCACGACCTCGGTCGGCCCGGGCGCGACCAACATGGTCACCGGCGCCGCCCTCGCGACCATCAACCGCATCCCGGTGCTGCTCCTGCCCGGCGACGTCTTCGCCACCCGCGTGGCCAACCCCGTTCTGCAGGAGCTGGAGGACCCGCGTTCCTACGACGTGTCGGTGAACGACTGCTTCAAGCCGGTGTCGCGGTTCTGGGACCGGATCAACCGGCCCGAGCAACTGCCGAGCGCGCTGCTGGCCGCGATGCGCGTGCTCACCGACCCGGCCGAGACCGGCGCGGTCACCCTCGCGCTGCCGCAGGACGTGCAGGCCGAGGCCTACGACTGGCCGGCGGAGCTGTTCGCCGAACGGGTCTGGCGGATCGCCCGGCAGGTGCCCGAGCCCGCCCTCATTGAGGAGGCCGCCGCGCTGCTGCGCAACGCCGAGCGTCCCCTCATCGTGGCGGGCGGCGGCGTGATCTACTCGCGCGCGACCGAGGCGCTGCGCGCGTTCGCCGAGGCCACCGGCATCCCGGTGGCCGAGACCCAGGCGGGCAAGGGCGCGCTGGTCTGGGACCACCCGAGCTCGGTGGGCGCGATCGGCGCGACCGGGACCACCGCCGCCAACGCCCTGGCACGCGAGGCCGACGTCGTGCTGGGCATCGGCACCCGCTACAGCGACTTCACCACCGCCTCGCGCAGCGTGTTCGCCCGGCCGGGTGTCCGTTTCGTCAACCTCAACGTCGCGGTGCCGGACGCCGTCAAGCATGCGGGCCTGCCGCTGACCGCCGACGCGCACGCAGGTCTGGTGGCGCTCCGGTCGGCGATGACCGGCCACGCCGTCGCCGCGTCCTACCGCGCCGAGATCGCCGAACGCGCCGCCCGCTGGAACGAGGCCGTCGACCGGGCCTACGCGCCCGGCGACGGCGGGCTCCCGGGCCAGCCGGAGGTCATCGGCATCGTCAACGAGGTCAGCGGCCCGCGCGACGTCGTGGTGTGCGCCGCCGGATCGATGCCGGGCGACCTGCACAAGCTGTGGCGCACCCGCGACCCCAAGGGCTACCACGTGGAGTACGGCTACTCCTGCATGGGCTACGAGATCGCCGGAGGACTCGGCGTGAAGCTCGCGGCGCCCGACCGCGAGGTCTTCGTCATGGTCGGCGACGGCTCGTACCTGATGATGGCGCAGGAGCTCGTCACCGCCGTCGCCGACGGGATCAAACTGATCGTCGTCCTGGTGCAGAACCATGGCTTCGCCTCGATCGGCAACCTGTCGGAGTCGGTCGGCTCCGAACGGCTCGGCACGCGGTTCGACCTGCCCGCCGACCTGGCCGCCAACGCCGCCGCGCTCGGCGCCGACGTGCTGCGCGCGGCGACCGCCGAGGAGTTCCGCACGGCGCTGATCAAGGCACGCGACAGCGACAACACGACGGTCGTGCACGTGGAGACCGACATCTCCGTGGGGGCGCCCGACAGCGAGGCCTGGTGGGACGTCCCGGTCGCCGAGGTCTCGGCTCTGGAGTCCACCACCGGCGCCCGCGCCCGCTACGAGGAGGACCGCAAGGCCCAGCGCCCGCTGATCTGATCCGTCCGCGTCACCCGGTGATCAGCGCCGGGTGACGCGGGTCGTCCACCTTGACGGCGACGTCCGCGGCGGCGACCGGCCGGACCTCAGCCTCGTACCTGGCGTACGCGGGCAGGGTCCAGGCCTCGTCACCGGGCGTCCGCCGCGCGAGGGCGCCGCTCGACATGCTCAGGTGAACGGTCAGATCGAACGGGAGGCCGCGGCCGAGCAGCAGCGCGCCGTCCAGTACCAGCACGCCGCCCTCGGCGACCTGCCGGTACTGGGCGCGCGTCGCCCGGTCGCGGACGCTGTCCCACAGGCTCGGCAGCACCTTGCCACTGCCGCCCGGGGCGAGCGGCGCGAGGACCTCGCGGACCAGCCCGCCCTCGTCGAGCCATTCGTCGTAGAAGACGTCGGGGTCGTCGCGCCCGAATTCCAGCCTCAGCGAGGCCGGGCGCAGGAATCCCGCCGCCGCGACGCGCACGACGTCCCGGCCCCGTACGCGCAATGGATCGACCAGCGCGTCGGCGAGCTCCCCCGGCAACGCCGGGGGAGGGCCGTCGACGGCGACCCGCAGCCACCGGTCATCGGGCGTCGCCGCCATCCGCTTGGACAGTTCCTCGACGAGGTGTTCGGGAGAGATCGGTAGCGCGCGCATCCCCTCCATCCTGCAACACGTGGGGTCGTATCGCTCGAGGGGGACGACCCCCCACACCCCCCGGCCGACTTCGTCGGGCTTTACGCGAGCCGTTCCAGGGCTCCGGTCTGGGCGAGGATCGCGAACCGGTCCGGGACACCCCAGTGCTCGACGATGCGGCCCTCGACGACCCGGGCGATGTCGATCACGGTGATGTCGATCGGCCGGCCGCTCGGCGGTCCGAAGTACGGGCCGGTCGCCGTCCCTTGAACATGGACGCGCACCCAGATCGTGTCCCCGCTCTCGACCGAGTCCTCGATGGTGATCTTCGCGTCGGGGACGAGGGTGTGCACGTTCGCGATCGCGGCCTTGACGTGCTCGATGGCCTCGGCGCCCGTCCCGGCCAGGCCGAACTGGTGCTCGACGAGGTCGGGCGAGCAGACCTCGTCCACCACGGCGGTGCCCCCGGTGGCGAAGCCCTCGTCGAAGATGCGCCGCATCGCCTTGTAGGCGGCCGAAGGGTCGGTGTCGGGCTGAGCGGTCATGAGAATCCCCCTTGGATCCGTCCGAGTGCAGTCTTGGTGCACTCGGTGCAGTACTACTGCATTCAGCGCACTGATACTGTGCTCTGGTGGCTCGTCCTGTCAAGACCCCGTCCAACTACCGGCAGCTTCAGGCCGAGAAGACGCGGGAGCGCATCGCCGACGCCGCGCGGCGGCTGTTCGCCGCGGGCGGCTACGGCTCGACCAGCATCGACGCCATCGCCGCCGAGGCCGGGGTGGCCGCCCGCACGGTCTACTCGGCGTTCGGCACCAAGCGGGAGATCCTGTCGCTGATCTGCGAGCGCTGGCTGGCCGAGGCGGGCGCCATGGAGAACGCGCAGAAGGTGTTCGCCGAGGACGACCCGGAGGCGCGCCTGCGCGGCGCCGCGCGCTGGCTGCGCACGCTGTACGAGGCGGGCTTCGACGTGGTCCTGATCTTCGAGGCGGCGACCGACGAGAGCCCCGAGACGCGTGCGCTGCTGCGTTCGAAGCTGGCGGGCCGCAACGAGGTGATGGACGCGATGATCGCCTCGTTGGAGGGCCACCTGCGGGTGCCGGTGGACGAGGCCCAGGCGCTCTACCGCGCGCTGGCCGCCCCCGGCGTGTACCGCGAGCTCGTCGACGAATCGGGCTGGGGTGTCGACAAGTTCGAGCGGTGGGTGGCCGATACTCTGGCGGCGCAACTGCTCGGCTAGTGGCGCCTCTCCTGTCGCGAACGGCGATGAACGGCGATGAACGAGGGGAGAGCGCTTGACGAAATTTCGAGACTATCCGTCATATCGGACATGACTCTTTGATTCATCGGACGTCCTTACGGGCACATAGGGACTACCGAGAAACAGTGCAGCTATGCAGGCAGCGCCTCAGAAGTTAAGGTACTCGTCATCGTCGCCAGGTGGTAAATCCTCACATTCCTCCCGAGAAGGCGGTTACTTTGCACCGTGAGGTGAGATCCTCTTGCTTGCGAAGTGAACCCCCGCCTCGGAGGACGATGTGACGTGAAGCCTCTGCTCCTGGTCAAGGGCCCGGCCAGCACGTGCTACGACGGGCTGATCCGGCCCGTCACGCCTGCCACCTTCGCCATCGACCTTGAAGGCTCAATCGTCCAGTGGGGTTCGGCCGCCGACGAGTTGTTCGGGTATTCCGCCGAGCGCGCCATCGGAAAGGCCATCACCGACCTGGTCCGCGCCGACGAGCACGAGCAGATCAAGACCGCGCTCGCCGAAGTCGCCACCGGCCGCCGCTGGCGCGGCGTGGTCGCGCTGATGTGTTGCAACAATTCCGCCTGCGACATCGAGCTCAGCTGGGACCCGCTCATCGTCGAGGGCCGCGAGCCGCTGGTCGCGGTGGTCGCCAACCCGACCGCAGACCTCGGCGACGCCGGCACGGCCGACGCGGGGCGTGTCAGGCTGGCGCTGCTCAGCGAGGCGAGCATGCGGATCGGCAGCACGCTCGACCTGCGCCAGACCGGCTCGGAGCTGATGGACGTCGCCGTGCCACGCCTGGCCGACGCCGCCGGCATCCTCGTGCAGGAGCGCCTGCTCGCCGAGGACGAGTTCCCCGACCGGCCGACCGACGGCGAGGCCGTGGTCCGGGGCATCGCCTCCGGGGTGACCGGCCCGGTGGTGGACGACTGGAACGCCGAGTTCGAGCTGGAGAAGCTCGTCGTCTACCCCGCCACCAGCTCGTACGCCGAGTGCATGGCGACCGGCAAGCCCGTCACGTTCGGCAAGCGCCCGTGCTCCTGCCTGGTGGTGCCGCTGCGCGCCCGCGGCAACGTGCTGGGCTGTGTGGCGATGATGCGCGGACCCGGCAGGCCCGCGTTCGACCACCAGGACGTGACGCTGGCCGAGGAGCTGGCGGCGCGGGCGGCCGTCTGCATAGACAACGCCCGCCTCTACAACCGCGAGCGCCGTACCGCGCTGACGCTGCAGAGCAGCCTGCTCCCGACCGGGCTGCGGCGGCCGATCGGGCTGGAGATCGCGCACCGCTACCTGCCCGCCAGCGACCTCACCGGCGTCGGCGGCGACTGGTACGACGTCATCCCGCTGCCCGGCGGCCGGGTCGCGCTGGTGGTCGGCGACGTGATGGGCCACGGCACCGCCGCCGCGGCGACGATGGGCCAGCTCCGCACGGCCGTCCGCACGCTCGCGGGCCTGGACCTGCCGCCCGAGGACGTGCTCTACCGCCTGGACCAGATGATCCAGGACATGGGCGGCATGCAGAACGCGACGTGTCTCTACGCCACCTACGATCCGGTCGACCGGGCGGTGGTCGTCTCCCGCGCCGGGCACATCCCGCCGATCATCCTGCGCCCCGACGGCACGACCGAGGTCCTGGAGGTGCCGCCGGGCCTGCCGCTCGGCATCGGCGGCGAGCTCTTCCAGACCAGCGAGGCAGTCCTCGCCGACGGCGACACCCTCGTGCTGCTCACCGACGGCCTGGTGGAGAGCCGGGGCCGCGACATCGACGAGGGGATCGCGGCGCTGCGCGAGAACCTGTCCGGTCCGGTGCGCGAGCTGGAGGACATCTGCGAAGGGGCCATCCACGCGCTCCGGCCGAACCACGACCGCGACGACATCGCGCTGCTGCTGGCCCGCGTGCACACGCTCGGCGGCGACAGCATCGCGATGCTCGAACTGGAGGCCGCGGCGCCGTCGGCGGGGGCCGCGCGGCGGTTCGTCCGCGAGACGCTGACCGGGTGGGACCTGCAGGACCTGGGCTGGACCGCCGAGCTGCTGGTCGGCGAGATGGTCGCCAACGCGATCCAGCACGGCACGGGCCCGATCCAGATCCGGCTGCTGCGCGGCAACGCGCTGCTGTGCGAGGTCGCCGACCGCTCCACGGCGCTGCCGGTCGCACGCACGCCAGGGCCGCTGGCCGAGGACGGCCGCGGGCTCAACATGATCAAGACGCTCGCCGGCCGCTGGGGCGCCCGCCCACTGGTCGGGGGCAAGGCCGTCTGGTGCGAGCTGCCCACCACCCCACCGGACACCCTCTAGCCGACGAGCCGGCGTCAGCCGACCGGGTCGGTGATGCGGTGGATCGGCCGAGGATAGCCGGGCCGGAACGCGATGGCCGTCTCGGTGTCGGGGGTGCTGGCCGCGCCGGTGTCCGCGTCGGCGGCGGCACGGGCCGCGTCCGCCGCGGCGTCCATGACCTCGGGCGCGCACGCGACGCGCGCGTTGATGTTCACCGTTCCCGACAGCGCGGGCTCGGCGACGACGCTGTCCATCTCGGGCGCCTCACCGGCGCTCGTCACGCTCGCCTTGGTGAGTCCCGAGGCCGTCTCGACGCCGACCTTGAGATGGCCCACCACCCAGCCGTTGCGCAGCGCCGCCTCCGACAGGTGCGCCAAGGCCGTACGCGCCCATTGCTCGGGTGAGAAGCCCGGCTCGTCCGCGGTGACCGTGGCCGTCTGGTTGAACCAGGCGAGCTCGGCCTCGGCGGCGGCGTACCGGTCGTAGTCGATGTCGACGTGCGGCGCCGGGGGCGGCGAGGTGTCCCAGGCGGCGACAAGCTCGGCCAGCCCCTCACCGGTCTTGGCCGAATAGGCCAGCACGGTGGCGTGCGGATGGTTCGCGGTCAGATCAGCGATGATCTTCTCGCGGTCCTCGTCGCTCAGCAGATCGGCCTTGTTGACCGCGATGATGTCGGCCTCGGCCAGCTGGTGGCCGAACAGGTAGGCCATGTCGTTGTCGCGGTCGAAGAAGGGCAGCGCGGAGTTCAGCTCGGCGAAGCGACGCGGGTCAACGATGACGGTGAGGGGCGCCGGAGAGAAGTCGTCCTGGTAGTAGGCGCGCAGCGGGCGGATCACGGTGGCCTGCAGGTCGGTGCACGAGCCGACCGCCTCGGCCATCACGGTGTCGACGTCACCGCTCGCCAGCAGGCGCGAGGTGACGGTCATCAGGTCCTCGAAGCGGCAGCAGAAACAGCCGCCCGTCACCTCGCCAACGCTGTCCAGATGGGAGCGCACGAGCCGGGTGTCGATCAGTTCGGTGCCCTGGTCGTTGGTGACGACGGCGACCCTGCGGCCACCCTCCTCCAGCATCCGGGCGGCGGCGATCATCGTGGTGGTCTTGCCGGCTCCGAGGAAGCCGCCGAGCGTGACGAACTTGATCATCGAGCGCTCATCTCTGTCACGATCTCCTTGATCGACTGAGGCGGGGGAAGACGCGTGGCGTGTGCGGTGAGGGCGATGGCACCGTTCAGCACCAGGGTGAGATCCTCGGCGTCGCCCGCGCCGCCGAGCAGTTCGATGAGCCGGCCGCTCCAGGCGGTCTCCCGCGAGTGCGCGTAGCCGGTGTGGCGGAGGTCCAGGTCCCGGCAGGCGGCCGCGACCAGGCCGGCCAGCTCGGCCGCGGCGTCGCCGTGGCCGGGATGGTGCAGGACGACGGAGTGTACCCCGGCGGTGCGGTCGCCGCCCGCGATCGTCACACTCTGCGCGCGGTGGCCGTCGCGGAACGTGGCCGTGCCGACCCGGATCAGGCGCAGGCCGTGCAGGCCGCAGCCGCGCAGGATCGTGCGGTACTCGTCCCAGGTCAGCCCGCTCTCGCACCGGGCCTTGGCGGCCAGATGCTCCTCCGGGGGCGCGGCCGGGTCGCCACCCACGATGTCGGAGACGACGAAGCGCCCGCCGGGCTTCAGCACACGGGCGATCTCGCGCCACGCGGCGGCGGCGTCGACAGCGAGCGACAGGACGCAGTTGCTGATGACGACGTCGGTGAACATGTCGGGGAGCGGCAGCGAGGACGCGTCGCCCGCGACGAAGCTCACCCACCGCATGTCCACCTCGTCGCGGTGGCCTTCGGCACGGGCTCGCATGGCGGGGGAGGGGTCGACACCCACGACGCGCCCGGCCGGGCCGGTGAGCCGTCCGGCGAGGAAGCAGTCCGCGCCCGCGCCCGAGCCGATGTCCACCACCGTCTCGCCGGGACGGACGTCGGCGCCCTCCACGGGGTGCCCGCAGCCCGACGACAGGCTCAGCACGCCCTTGGGGAGCGCGGCCAGCTCTTCCGGGCCGTACAGGTCGGAGGGGGAGCAGCACAGATCGCTCCGGCCCAGCTGCGCCAGCTGGTCGTAGGTCAGCTGGACGAAGGCGGCCTCGTTGGTCACTGGCCCACCGCCGTCGCGCTGGCGGCGGCGCCGCCGGAGATGAAGCTGCGTTCCATCTCCTGATAGCAGATGCAGTCAGGGCCGCAGCCCTCGTCCGCCTCCTCCTCGGTCACCACGAAGATCTCCCAGCGGTTGCCGTCGGGGTCGGCGGCCCAGATCTTGGTCTGCACCGCGTAGCAGCAGGCGGTCTCGGTCTCCTCGGTGATGACGAACCCGGCCGTGACCAGCCGGTCCTTGGCCTGCGCGACAGCGCGGCTGGACTTCACCTGGATGCCGTAGTGCCCGCTGGAGGCCGAGGCCGTGTCGTGCTGGTTCAGCGTCAGGTTGAGCGGGGGCTCCTCCAGCTCGAACTTGATGTAGTCGTCGCGCCGCTTCAGCGGCCTGGTGCCGAACAGCACCATGTAGAACGGCAGGGCCACGTCGACATCGACCACGTCGAGGCTGATGTGGGCCCGCATCGCGGTCGGGAAGTCGACCGCGCTGTCGGCGTCGGTGACCAGCACGGCCGGGCCCTCGACCCCCTCGGTCACCCAGCTCGCCAGCTCCTGCGGCTCGGGGAGCGTCCCGCTCTTCACCGGCTGGCCGTCGACCAGCGTCAGGGGGAAGGTCTGGGCGCCCTTCAGCACCATGACCTGCAAGACCGTCGCGGGAAGCTCGACCTGAGCGCCCGTGGAACGGCCGACGGTCACCACCTCGCCGGGTGCGGCGCTGACGTCGTCGGGCGCGGTCTCCTGGTAGACGCGGATGACGCCGCGGGCCGGCTGCTCATGGTCGGGGTCGGCCACATAGATGGTCAGGGTCATGGGGGTCTCCCACAAGATCGCCCGTCACCGGAAGGCTCAGGGGCAGCAGGCGTTACCGCCGCCCCGATCGTCGGCCCCCGCCATCGGGAGACGCACGGGCGCGGGGGGCTTGTCTCCCGTGGCGTACTCAAGGGCGTCGAAGTAGTTGGGCATCATCCCCGCCGCGACCAGCTCGCCGTCCACGAGCATGACCGGCAGGGGCCCGGCGGGCGCGGACGTCAGATGTGTGATCAATGCGGTCGGCACGCTGATCGAGGCCGTTCCGGGCTCGTTCAGATCGTGGAAATGGATCTCGGCCTCGTCGTCCAGTCGCGCACTGAGGAAGTCCGCCAGCGCCTGGGCGCTGGAGGTTCCGCAGCAGGGGCGGTCGAAGAACTGGATGAGACGCGGCATGAACTCTCCTCTGTCGTGGGAGCGGGTCACCTGACCAGAACGGAGGCGACCTCGTCGACGGCCTCCAGGAATCGTTCGATCTCGGCGGTGGTGTTGTAGAGATAGAGCCCGGCGCGCACGTTGCCGGCCGCGTGGCCGACGCCCTGCACGTCGTCGAAGTTGAAGTAGTTGACCGCGCAGTGCTGCCCCGCGCGGACCGCGATGCCGTGGCGTTCGTTCAGGATGCGGCCGATCTCCTCGGGCGGGATCGTGCCGACGTTGAACGAGACGATCCCGATCCGCTGGTCGGCGTCCGCCGGTCCGTAGAGGTCGACCCCGCGGATCTCGGTCAGCCCCTGCAGCAGCCGTTGCATGAGGCCGTGCTCGTAGGCGGCCAGCCGGTCCAGCCCGACCTCCTGCAGGTAGCCGATGGCGGCCTGCAGGCCGAGCGCCTCGGCGATCGGCGGCGTGCCCGCCTGCCACTTGTGCGGCAGGTCGGTGAACGAGCAGTAGTCGATGCTGCACTCCTCCAGGGAGGGGCACTCGCAGTTGGCCGTGTCGATCGTCCCGCCGCCGAGCATGCCCGGCGTCATCTCGACCGCGTGCTTCAGCTTGATGTAGAGCACGCCGATGCCGGTCGGGCCGAGCATCTTGTGGCCCGAGAACGCCAGGAAGTCGCAGTCCAGCCGGCGTACGTCGATGGGAATGTGGGGGACCGCCTGCGCGGCGTCCACCAGGAACAGCACCCCGTGCTCGCGGCAGAGCCGGCCGACCTCCTCGACCGGGACCACGGTGCCCAGCACGTTGGAGATGTAGGTCAGCGTGACCAGCTTGGTCCGGGGCGAGAACAGCCGCGCGAACTCCTCGACGTCGAACGACCCGTCCCGGTCGGCCGCGTACCAGCGCAGCTCCAGGCCCTTCTCCTTGGCCAGGTGCACCCAGGGGGCCATGTTGGAGGTGTGCTCGAGGTTGGACAGGATGATCTCGTCGCCGGGCTCGAAGTCCAGGGTGTGCGCGACGAGGTTGATCGAGTGCGTCGTGTTCTGCGTGAACACGATCTCCTCGGGGGCGGCGCCGAGGAAGCCGGCGACCGCGCGCACCGCCTCGTCGAACCGCTCCGAGGCGCGCATCGACAGGTCATAGGTCCCGCGGTGGATGTTGGCGCGGAACTTCAGGTAGTACTCGCTCATCGCCTCGACGACCGGGATCGGCGTCAGCGAGGAGGCGACGCTGTCGAGATAGATCTGGTCGGGAGTGATGGTCGGGAAGTCCGCGCGCAGCGCCTCCACGTCGAATGCGGCATGCGCACGCAAGCCGACCATGCTCATCCGGGCTCCTCTCCGGCCTCTCCATGCCGTGTTCCGGGGCCTATGACACCAGGATCACCCGTCCGCGCGCAGCTTGCTACACCAAACAAGGGATTAATTTCCTGACTCTTGACAAGGTGGGTAAATCCCCGGCCAAGCCCCCGCGTTGGGGATTTCTGCGCGGTCAGGCAAGATCAACAGACCTCGTCCTGACTGCGATCATCAGGTGACCAGTAAGGATGGCCCCAGGGGTCACACCCGTCCCCGGCGTCGGCGTGACCCGCGGGTCACCACAGGTCCAGCTTGTCGATGATCTCCGCAGGGGAGGGCAGTGTGGGACTCGGCAGGCCGGTCAGCACGCGCGGGAGCGGCACGTCGATGCGGGCCTCGATCAGCGCGCGCCACGCCAGGAGTTGCTCGAAGTCCTCCTGAACGCGGCGGCCCTTGGCCCCGGTGAGGCGGCCGGACGCCGGCAGATCGTGGACGCTCAGGCCGCCCGCGAGCAGCTTGGCCGCCGTCTTCGGGCCGATGCCCATGACGCCGGGGATGTTGTCGGACGGGTCGCCCGACAGTGCGCGGAAGCACACCCACTGGGCGGGATCGACACCGTGCCGCGCCCGCACCTGCTCGGGGCCGATGACGCGCTCGCCCGGCCGCCGCGCGGTGTTCAGCACGCGCACGCCCGGCAGGTCGAGGAACTGGTAGAAGTCCTTGTCCATCGACATGATCAGCCGGTCCCGGCCGGCGGCCGCGTGCACCAGCGTCGCGATCACGTCGTCGGCCTCGGCGTCGTCGATCTCGATCCAGTCGAGCCCGTACAGCTCCAGGCCCTGCTTGACGTCCGGGAGCGCGAGCAGTGGCCTGCGCGCCTCCTCGTCGTCCGGCCGGTTCGCCTTGTAGTCCGGGTCGGCCGCCCTGCGCGCGGCCGACCCGTTCCGGCCGTCGAAGACCACGACCACCTCGGGCGCGGCCCCCAGCTCGTCGCGGACGGCCGCGCGCAGGATCGCGAAGAACCCGAACACTCCGGTGAGGTCGCGGGTCTGGTCGCGGGAGAGGATCGGCGTCGGGAACCCGTGCGCGGCGCGGAACACCAGGTTGTTGCCGTCTACCAAGAGAAGCGGAACATTCACGCAGAGTGACGGTACCGGTACGCGGTGTGGACTCCGGCGACGCCGCGCCCGGGGCTATTGAGCCGTCCACCCGCCGTCGACCGCGACGAGCGCGCCGGTGATGAAGCTCGCTGCGTCGGAGGCCAGGAACGCGATCGCCTCGGCGACCTCTTCCGGCCGCCCGATCCGCCCGATCGGGTGGGCGTCGCCGAACGAGGCGAGCATCTCGCGGCCGTTGTCGACGACGCCCTCCATGATGTCGGTGTCGATGACGCCGGGGAGCACGGCGTTGGAACGGATGCCCTTCGGGCCGCCCTCGATGGCCAGCACGCGCGTGATCTGGGCCAGGGCGCCCTTGGACGCGGCGTAGGCGGTCTGGGTCGCGAACGCGGCGACCGAGGAGACCGAGGCCACCGAGACGATCGAGCCGCCACCGGCGGCCTCCATCACCCGGAAGGCCTCGCGCGCCTGGACGAAGTTGCCGCGCGCGTTGACGCGCAGGATGGACTCGAAGTCCTCGACGCTGGTCTCGGTGACGGGCTTGTTCAGCGTGCGGCCCGCGTTGTTGACCAGGATGTCCAGGCGCCCGAAGCGTTCGGTGGCCAGGCGCATGGTCGCCCGGGCGAGCTCCTCGTCGGCGACGTCGCCGACGAGCGCGGCCACGTTGCCCGGGTCGCCGGCGGCGAGCTTCTCGACGGCGTCGGAACGGTCGGTGACGACGAGCCGGGCGCCGCGTTCGCGCAGCAGCCCGGCGGTGGCGAGGCCGATGCCGCGGGCGGCGCCGGTGACGACGGCGACCCGGCCGTTGAGGTCCCAGCTGGTGTTCATTGGAGTGTTCCTTCCGGTGGTGCTCAGCGCTGACGGGCGGGGCGGACGACGATCTCGTTGACATCGACGTCGGCCGGTTGGGACAGGGCGTAGGAGACGGCGTCCGCGATGGCGGACGGCTCGATGGCGTTCGCGCGGTAGGTGCGCATGGCCTCGGTGGCGCCGGGCTCGGTGATGGAGTCGGCGAGCTCGGAGGTGACCACGCCCGGCGAGATGGTCGTGACGCGGATCGAGGGGTCGGACTCCTGCCGGAGGCCCTCGGTGATCGCCCACGCGGCGTACTTGGTGGCGCAGTAGACGGCGCCGGTCGGCACGACCTGGTGCGCGCCGACGCTCGCGATCGTGACGAAGTGCCCGCCGCCCTGCGCGGTGAAATGGGGGAGGGCGGCGGCGATCCCGTGCAGGAGCCCCCGGACGTTGACGTCGATCATCCGGTCCCACTCCTCGACCAGCAGGGAGTCCAGGCGGGACAGCGGCATCACCCCGGCGTTGTTGATCAGGGCGTCCACGCGGCCGAAGCGTTCCCGGGCGTCCTTCACGAAGGCCTCGACCGAGGCGCGGTCGGCGACGTCCAGGCGGACCGGGTGGACGGCACCGGCCGTACGCCCGGCCAGCTCCTGGAGACGGTCGATCCGGCGGGCCCCCGCGACCACCTGATGACCCTCGTTCGCCAGCCCCTCGGCGACCGCCGCGCCGATGCCGCTGCTGGCGCCGGTCACGAGGACGATCTTGCTCTCGTTCGTCTGCATGCCATCGACACTGGCCGCTCACGGCGGGATGGGGCAGGGCGAGATCTTCCTGGGAGTACTGCACCCAGGAAGCCCTTGGCCGGCCGACCTACGATGGCCACATGACACGCTCTGACCTCGGCGCTTACCTCAGTGCCCGGCGGGCGCAGGTCACCCCGGACGAGGTGGGCCTGCGCAGCACGGGCCACCGGCGGGTCCCGGGCCTGCGGCGCGAGGAGGTGGCGATGCTGGCCGGGGTCAGCGCCGACTACTACGTGCGCCTGGAGCAGGGCCGCGAACGCACGCCGTCGGCTCAGGTCGTGGACGCGCTCTCGGCGGCGCTGCGCTTGGACGAGGACGGCCGCGGGCACCTGTTCCGCCTGGCCGGTCTCAGCCCACGGCTCGCCCCCGCCGCCGTGCCCGGCCGCGTCGATCCGAGCCTGCTGCAGCTGATGGACGCCTGGCCGAACAACCCCGCGATCGTCTACAACCGCGCCTACGACGTGCTGGCCTCCAACGCCCTGGCCGACGCGCTCTTCCACGACTGGTCGCACTCGCGCAACCTGATGCACGTCGTCTTCACCGACCCCGCCGCCCGTTCGTTCTATAAGGACTGGCACGAGGTGGCGCGCAACTCGGTGGCCGGATTCCGGCTCGGCCACGGCCAGGCTCCCGACGATCCGCGCGTACGCCAGACCCTGCGCGAGCTCCTGGACCTGAGCCCGGAGTTCGCCGAGCTCTGGTCCCACCACGACGCCAGGGGAAAGGCCCTGGAGAGCAAGCGCTTCGAGCACCACGCGGTCGGACCCCTGACGCTGACCATGCAGACCTTCGACGTCCGCTCCAGCCCCGGCCAGGAGCTCGTCGTCTACCACGCCGAGCCGGGCTCGCAGAGCAGCGAGGCCCTCACGCTGCTCGGCTCCCTGGCGGCCACCTCCCGGCAGGAGCGCTGAACGCGCTGCGTAACGTGGCAGGCATGAAGTACGACGTCGTCATCGCGGGCGGAGGGCACAACGGCCTGGTGGCCGCCGCCTATCTCGCCAAGGCCGGCCGTAACGTCCTGCTTTTGGAACGGCAGGACCATCTCGGCGGCCTCGCGGTATCGGAACGGGTCTTCCCCGGCGTGGACGCGCGTTTGTCGCGCTACTCGTATCTGGTGAGCCTGCTGCCCACGCGGGTCATCACGGATCTGAACCTGCCGATCGAACTCCGGCCCCGGCGATTCGCCTCCTACACGCCCGTGGGCGCGGCCGGTCTGCTGGTCGACGACGAGGATTCCGCGCGCACGGCGGCCTCTTTCGCCGCCATAACCGGGAACGACAAGGATTTCGAGGCGTGGAACCGGTTCTACGGGCAGGCGGGGCACATCGCACGGACGGTGGCGCCCACTCTGCTGGAGCCTCTCCGTGACGCCGGGGAGCTTCGCGGGATCGTTGGTGACGACGAGGCGTGGCGCGATTTCTTCGAAACCCCGATCGGCGCGGTCGTGGACGAGCGATTCTCCGATGACGAGGTGCGCGGAGTCGTCCTCACCGACGCCCTGATTGGAACGTTCACGGATCCGGCGGACGTTTCAATGCTCGCCAATCGGTGCTTTCTCTACCATGTGATCGGGAACGGTACAGGAGACTGGAATGTGCCCGTCGGCGGAATGGGCGCCGTGACGCGGGCACTGGCCGACGCGGCGCGCGCGGCGGGCGCCGAACTGCACACCGAAATGGACGTGCTGAACATTGATCCGTCCGGCGAGGTGACGTTCCGCGACTCCGGCGGCGCCGAGCACGCGGTGAGCGGGGAATGGATCCTGCAGAACCTTCCCGGGCAGGGTCTTGATCCAGGACCAGAAGGCGCGCAGCTGAAAATCAACATGGTCCTGTCGCGCCTGCCCCGGCTGCGCGATTCGTCGATTCGGCCCGACGAGGCCTTCGGCGGGACGTTCCACATCAACGAGGGTCGGGACAAACTCGCCGCCGCCTATGCTGAGGCGAGTTCGGGCAGAATCCCGTCGCTTCCGCCGGCCGAGATCTACTGCCACTCGCTCACCGACCCGTCGATCCTCGGACCCGATCTGCGAGCGGCGGGAGCGCAGACCCTGACACTCTTCGGCCTGCACATGCCCGCGCGGCTCTTCCGTTCGGATCCGGACCGGGCGCGCGAGGAGGCGGTGCGCGCCACGCTCGCCTCGATGAACTCGGTGCTGGACGAGCCCATCGAGGACTGTCTCCTGCGCACGCCCGACGGCGCTCTCTGCCTGGAGGCCAAGTCTCCCGTTGACCTGGAGAACGACGCCGGGCTGCCGGGCGGGCACATCTTCCACCGCGACCTGTCCTGGCCGTACGCCGAGGATCCCGGCGACCGCGGCCGGTGGGGCGTGGAGACCGAGCACCGCCGGATCCTGCTCTGCGGTGCAGGCGCCCGGCGGGGCGGCGGCGTCAGCGGTATCCCGGGCCACAACGCGGCCCGGGCCGTTCTCCAGGCCTCTTGAACTCTCCAGGCTTTCTAGAAGTCGTCGTTAGTGTGCGGGGTCAGCGGGACCTCCAAGGCCCTGTCCAGCCGTGCGGCGGCGCCGGGCGTGTGCTCGGTGACCAGCCCGGCGCGCACCAGGCGGCGCACCTGCGTGCCGCCCAGGTAGACCGATCCGAGCTCGGCGACGTCCATGGTGAGGTCGGGTGCGTCGGCGGTCGCCTCGCAGCGCGGGTCGCCACCCGTGGTCAACCGCCAGCGTTCCTCGTTGGAGGGCAGCCTGCGGTCCTTGACCTCGATCACCAGGCTGTCCTCGCCCGCCCATGAACGCTTCCGCAGCGCGAACGGAACGTCCACCAGACGCACCCACAGCGCGCCCCAGTCGCCCTCGATCGTGACCTGGTCGGGGTCGGACGCCAGCAGCGGGAGCAGGTCGTCCACCGGGCGGCCGGCCGCCTGGATCTTGCCGGTGAGGTCGATCTCGGCCAGATATCGCCAGAGCGCCGCCTCGACCGCCGTGTCATCGGCCTCGAGCTCCTGCAGCCGCACGATGCCGGGCGCACGGGTGTCCTCGTTCTCGCCTCGGGTCCGGTAGATCGCGTAACCGCCGGGATCGCCCTCTAGGACGACGATCCGGACCTCGGAGTACTCGTCGTGCCAGTGGTCGACGCGCGGCGCGATCCCCTCGGTCCACCACTCGTCGTCCCTGGCCAGCCCGCCCGGCCGGCGCGCGATCGCCCGTTCGTGCAGCGGGCCGAGCACCGTAGGGATCTCGTCCCGTTCGATCAGGCGCAGCGGGCGCGTGTCGGGCTCGACGCGCAGGCCCAGCGGCCGTGAGGTGTCGACCTCGAGCGTGATGGAACGATCGGCCTGGCCGAACCCGTACCGGCCGTAGATCCCCGCCTGTGAGGCCCACAGCGCGGCCACCGGGCGGCCCGCCTCGACCGCGTCGGCGTGCATGCGCTCGATCATCGCGGTGAGCACGCCGCGGCGCCGGTGCGTCGGCAGCACGCCGACCATCGTGACCGCCGAGCAGTCCAGCAGCGCGCCGGGTACCGAGAGCCGCATCGGCAGCGCGGCCAGCTGCCCGACCAGGGTGCCGCCGGAGTAGGCGCCGATCCGCTCGGCGCGCCGCGGCACCCAGCGGAACCGGTCGCGCACGTCGTCCTCGATGCGCACGTGGAACACCAGGTCGGTGATGTCGAGCATGCGCTCCAGCTCGGACTCCGGAACCGAACGGATCTCAAGATCACTCATATCTACCACCGTAAGTGAGCGTCCGTGGGCGGACGCATCCGGCTGCCCACTGAACACCCAAAACGGGTCAAATGTCGCGTCAATTTCCGGGGGTGAGGCCGCCCGCGTCATGGACCGCGGCCTCGGCCGCGTCGAGCTTGCGCTCGACCAGATCCAGGCCGCGATCCCAGAATCCGGGGTCGGCGAGGTCGACGCCCACGATCGCGCCGAGCTCCTCCGGACCGCGCGAACCGCCCGCGCGCAGCAGGTCGAGGTAGCGCGGCACGAACGCCGCGCCCTCCTGCTCATAGCGCGCGTAGACGGCCAGCGCGAGCAGCTGCCCGTAGGCGTAGGCGTACACGTAGCCGGGCGTGCCGATGAAGTGCGGCACGTACGACCACCAGGTCCGATAGCCGTCGGTGACCTCGACCGAGTCGCCGAACATCTCCGCCTGCGAATCGGCCCACAGCTCGCCGAACCGGCCGGTCGACAGCTCGCCCTCCTCGCGCCGATGGGTGTGCACGAGGTGCTCGAAGCGGTTCATCGCGACCTGCCGGAACACCGTCATGATCGAACCCTCGATCGACGCCGCCAGCAGGGACAGCCGCGACTCGGGCGTCGCCGCGCGTTCCAGCAGCCGCCCGAAGACCAGCGTCTCGCCGAAGACCGAAGCGGTCTCGGCGAGGGTCAGCGGCGTCGCCATGTGGAAGATGCCCTGGCCCGCCCCGAGCGAGGCGTGCACGCCGTGGCCGAGCTCGTGCGCGAGCGTCAGCACGTCCCGGCGCTGGTGGGTGTAGTTGAGGAACAGGTAGGGATGCACGCTGGGCGTGGCGTAGGAGCAGAACGCGCCGCCGCGCTTCCCAGGCCGTACGGGCCCGTCGATCCAGCGTTCGTCGTGGAAGCGGGTCACGATCGAGCCCAGCTCAGGCGAGAAGTCGGTGTAGGTCTCGGTCACCAGGTCGCGAGCCTCGCGCCAGGGCACCGTCTCCTGGTCCTGGGTGACCGCGGCCATGCGGTCGTAGTCGGCGAGCCTCTCCAGCCCGAGGCGCCGGGCCTTGAGCCGGTACCAGCGGCGGGGCAGCTCGTAGCGCCCCCGCACGGCCTCGATGAGCGCCCGCACCGAGTCGTCGGGGGCCTCGTTGGCGACGTTGCGGGAGGCCAGCCAGTGCGGATACGAGCGCAGCCGGTCGTCGGTCGCCTTGTCGGCCAGCAGCATGTTGAACGCGTAGGCGCGCGTACGCAGACCCGGCTCCAGGGCCGCCGACACGCGTTCGGCCGCACGGCTGCGCACATCGCGGTCCGGCGACTGGAGGCGGGAGAGCGCGGTCTCCAGCGAGACCGTCCCGGCCGTGTCGTCCAGGTCGACCCGGATCGCCGACGTCTGCTCCTCGAACAGGCGCACCCAGGCGGCGCGCCCCGAGACGGCCTTCTCGGAAAGGATCCGTTCCTCGGGCTCGCTCAGCATGTGCGGGCGGCGCCGCCGGAGCGTCCGCAGGTAGTGCCGGGCGAAGTCGAGGCCCTCGGCGCCTAGCAGGTCCTCGGCCTTCTTGTCGTCCAGAGCGCCCCATTCGAGCTGGAAGAACACCAGCGTCGTGTCGATGGCCGTGCGGCGCTCCTCGACGCGCTGCTTGAGCGCGCCGCGCGCCGGGTCGGCGGTGTCGACCGAGAACGACAGGTTGGCGAACGTCACGGCACGCGTCGCGCGGTCCCTGATCTCGCCCAGCTCGCGCATCGCGGCGACCAGGCCGGGCCCGTCCAGATCGGCGACCGTTCCGGTGTGGGAGGCGGCGAACGCCTCGGCGCGGCGGGAGGCCTCGTCCAGGAGTGCGTCGATCGCGGCGGGCGGATCGGCGGGCGAATCGGCGGTGTGCCCGCCGTCGGTGAGGAGATCGTCGAGATTCCAGGAGACCCGCGCGAGATCGGGGTCCGCGGACGCTTCCGAGGCGGTCATGTCCCTCACCCTACGGAATTCCACATATTTGACTACCGACCGTCGGCGCCATGTCCGGCGTTTGGGTGCCGTTTGGCCAAGGCCCGGCAGTGTGCGGTCGGCGTACCGCAGGGAATCCGCTAAGGTCAGGGGCGCCGTGGGGGCTGAAGGAAGGAAGACGGGGAGCACATGGCCGAGAAGGTCATTCGAGTAGACGACATCGACGGTTCCGAAGGTGGCGATGTCGCCAAGCGCGACTTCGAGATCTTGGACCGGATGTTCACGATCGACTTGAACGATGATAATTACAAGCGCGTCACCGAAGCGCTGGAGACGCTCGCGGTGTTCATCGAGAACTCCACCGAGGTGAAGCGGGCCGGTCGCGGTCGCAAAACCGGCGGCGCGGCGAAGGTGAAGGGCTATACCAACGCCGAAGTGAGAGAATGGGCGAAGCAGAATGGTGTAGAAGCCCCCGAGCGCGGTAAGATCCCCGATGAAATCTATGCCGCGTTCATTGAAGATCACCCGGATGCCAAGCCCGAGACATAGGAGGCTCACGTGGCGCAGAAGGTCGAAGTGCTGCTGGTCGATGACCTGGACGGCGGGAACGCCGACGAGACGGTGAGATTCTCACTTGACGGCGTCGCCTATGAGATCGACCTGAATAAGAAGAACGCCGCAAAGCTTCGCAAGAACATCGAGCCGTACGTCACCGGTGCCCGCAAGGCGCCGCGGTCGGGCAAGCGGCGCGGTGGCGTGCGGACGCCGAGCAACCGTGAGCGTTCCGCCGAGATCCGGGAATGGGCTCGCAAGAGCGGTATCGAGGTCAATGACCGCGGTCGCATTCCCGCCCACGTCATTGAGAAGTACGACGCGGCTCACTGACCTCGTCTGGTCGCATTTGTGCGCCTTCGCCCCGCGAGAACGTGGGGCGAAGGCGCTTGCCGTGGGAGGCGTTCACCGCCGCCGGAAATCTTCCCGGCGCCGGAAAGTTACCGGGCGCCGGAAATTTTCCTAACGCCGCGAGGCGTGTTCCATCGCGCGCAGTGTCCGTGATGTCGCGCAGAAGCTGGCCTGAACGGTCCACATCGCCTGGGTCAGGGAATTGAACAGCCACAGGCGCCGCCTGAGCGCGGGCGCGTCGCCCTCGGCGGCAGCGGCCTGAACGTCGTCGGCCGCGGTGCGCAGCCTGATCAGACGGGCCGACAGAAACCTGATGACCGTCGACCGCCGCTCGTCGTCCCGCAGCGCGGTCACCACGTCCCGCTGAGCGGCCTCGGCCTCGCTCAGCACGCCGCCTGTCGCCCGCTCGATCTCCCGGACCAGCTCGGCGGCGCCCCGCGCACCGTGGGCGTCGGCCGCGAGGATCCGCAGCCGGGCCAGATGCGGGGCGCACCGCCGGTGATGCTCCCGTACGTCGTCCGCCAGAGTCATCGCTCCCTCTTTCGCACCGGGCGGCGAGCGCCCGCTGAGTCCTGTTTCAGGCTCCTGTACGCAGCCGAGGGCGCCAACGGACCAAAGTCCCGCCGTTCGTCACGTTCGGGCGCCGGGGGAACTCGCGCTGCGACCGAACGGGATGTCCTTGAACCGGGTGCCCCGCCCTTACGTGATGGGTGCGAGCGAGTCCAGTTCATGTGCATGTGTCTCCCGCTGACGGGCCGGGGGAGGGTGGCATGGGGTCCAGGTACGGAGTCTCGCTGAGCAAGCGCGCCAACCTGCTGGGCCCCATCGGGGCGATGAAGGCGGTCGATCTGGCGCAGTGGGCGCTGGGCGCCCGCCGCCCCGCACCGCCTGAGGCTGCTGCCGAGGACGCGGGGGAGCGGCGGTCTCTCCTGTACGGGACACTCGTCAATCTGGGCGCCGTGCTGATCGTGGCGGGGCTGGCCTCGGTGGTGTCCGCCCTGCTGTTCACGATTCCGCCGGGGCTGTTCGTGGCCGCGTTCGTGGCGGTCTGCTGCTACCTGTTGCTGGCCGGAACGCGGGCGGCGGCGCAGGGCTCGTGGGCGGCGGGCAGCCTCTTCGCCTGGGCCGCGCTGGCGTTCGCTTTGGTGGTCTTCGCCGGAGCGCAGCTCGCGGGGCTGACGGGCTTCGTTCCCGACCTCGTCCTCGTCTGGCTCGCCGGGGTGCTGGCGTTCGCGCTGGCCGTGCCCGGCTCCCGGCTGCTGACCGTGAGCTGCCTGGGCGTGATCGCCTGGACGGCCCTGGCCTACCTGTTCGGCCGGCCCTACGTCGCGGCGGTGGCGGCGCTGGTCGCCCTCTTCTGGGCGGCGTTGCGGCGACCCGTGTCCCGTCCGTTCGTCGGCGCGCTCACGCTGGCGACCGTCACCGTCGCGACCGCCTATGTCCACGACATCGTCAGGCCCGGCCACTATCCGCTGGCGCCGGGCGCGGGCGAGCTGCTGTTCGCCCTCGCGGCCGTCGGAGCGGCCGGGGCGCTCTGGGCGGTCGCCGTCGCTCTGAAGGGAACGGCCGGGGCCGGGGACGCCGTGATCTCGGCCTCGCGCGGGACGGTCCGGGCCTGCGGGCATGCGGTCCTGGGCCTGGTGGCCGTCCGGCCGCTCTGGGAGGCGGTCCAGGACCGCTTCCAGCACACCGGGGCGCCGCTCACGGCCGGGATCGCGCTGCTGGCGTTCACGGCGATCCTGATGTGGAGCACGCCGACCTCTCCCGGCGACCGGCTGGTGTTCTTCGGTTCGGTGGTGAGGTTCTTCGCTCTGGCGGGCGCGTTGTACGACGTTCCGCCCGGGCTCGGCAACGTCGCGCCACTGCTCGCGGTGGCCGCGCTCGGACTGGTCGCTTACCGGGTCGCCGCGCGGGGCGCGACCCGGGGCGACCCCGTCCGCGTGCTGACCGGCGTGCTCCTCATGGTGATCGTGGCCGGGGCCGCGCTGGTGTTCTGGCGTGGGGGCGCGCCGGCCGCGGCCCCGGTCCTCGTCGCCGCAGGTCTCCTCACGGTGAAGGTCGCACGGGACTGGAACCGGGGCCTTGCCGACGACACCGACACCGAGGCCGGCCCCGAGCTGGAGGAGGACGGGCTGATCCCGCTGCTGCGCGCCTCGGAGGCCGGGAATGCCTGACGACGACGTCGATCGAAGACAGGTGCTGCGCGGTCTCGCCTCGGCGGGCGCCGGGGCGCTGGTCGCCGGGATGGCCGCCGCGACGGCCTTCGACGCCGGCCACGACCCACCGGACGGCCGCGCGGACGAACCACGGCCGGACTGGATCGTCCCCGACTCCGACCCGACGGCCGACCGCCGCGAGTACGACTACATCGTGATCGGGTCGGGCGCGGGCGGCGCCCCGGTGGCCGCCAACCTCGCCGAACGCGGATTCCAGGTCCTCGTCGTCGAAGCGGGCCCCGGGACGATCGCCGAGATCCCCTACTCGGTCCCGGCGTTCCACCTGTTCGCCTCCTCGGACCCGGCGCTCAGCTGGGACTTCTACGTCCGGCACTACACCGATACCGCCCAGCACGGCACCACCTGGGTCAAGGAGCGGCAGGGCGTCCTGTACCCGCGTGCCAGCACGCTCGGCGGCTGCACCGCCCACCACGCGATGCTGACGATGTATCCGGAGAACCAGGACTGGGACGACATCGCGGCCCTCACCGGTGACCCGAGCTGGAACAGCTTCGCGATGCGGCGCCACTTCGAGCGGGTGCGGTCCTGGCTGCCGATCGAGTTCGCGCCGCCCGCGCTGCTGCTCCGGGACCGTACGGTGGCCAGGCTGGTCGGGGCGGCGGCGCTGGAGACGGGCACCGTGACCCGGGGGCTCGGGCAGGGCGTGGACCTCAACCGGTTCGCGGTGGCGGGGCTCGATCTCGACCCGAACGACGCGGCCCACGTCGACGCGTTCCACGAGGGCATGTTCATGATCCCGCAGTCCACGCGGGACGGGCGGCGCTACAGCACCAGAACGCGCCTGCTCCAGGTCGCGGCCGGCCACCCCGGACGGCTCGCGCTCCAGACCGACGCGCTCGTCGAGCGCGTCACGCTGGATCGGGGACACGACGGCACGCTGCGCGCCACCGGGATCGAGCTGCGGCGCGGCCGGCATCTGTACGAGGCCTCGCCGATGAGCGGCGGCCACCCGGGGGAGCGGCGGCAGGTGCGCGCCCGCCGCGAGGTGATCGTGGCGGGCGGGGCGTTCAACAGCCCGCAGCTGCTGATGCTGTCGGGCATCGGGCCGTCCGACCACCTGCGGTCCAAACGCGTTCCGGTGGCGCTCGACCTGCCCGGCGTGGGCGGCAACCTTCAGGACCGGTACGAGATCTCGGTGGTGAGCCGGTTCGACCGCGACTTCGAGATCGTCAAGGGTGCGACGTTCGGGCATCCCGGCGACCCGCTGCTGCGGCAGTGGCGGCGCGGCACCGGGTTTCCGAGCTACGACTCCAACGGCATCATCGCGGGGATCAAGAAGCGGTTCAGCCGGGGGAGCGCGCATCCCGAGCTGTTCGTGTTCGGGTCGCCGAGCCGGTTCGAGGGCTACGCGCCCGGATTCGCGGCCAAGGGAGTCGCCGAGCCCGACTACTTCACCTGGGCGGTGCTGCGCGGCTACACCCACAACGACCTCGGGACCGTACGGCTGCGTTCGGCCGACCCTGCCGCCGTGCCCGACATCAACTTCCGCTACTTCGGCGACGGGCGGGCCGGGGACGCCGACCTGGACGCGATCTGCGAGGGCGTCGAGCTCGCGCGCCGCATCAACGGGCGGGCGACGTCGCTTCGCTGGACGGACGCGGCCCGCGCGACCGAGGTGTTCCCGGGACCCGGGCGGACCGGCCGGGACGAGTTGAAGGCGTTCATCCGCAAGCAGGCGTGGGGGCATCACGCGTCCTGCTCCAACCCGATCGGCTCGCGCGGCAGCCGGCGCGCCGTCGTGGACTCGCGGTTCCGGGTGCACGGCGTCCAGGGCCTGCGCGTCGTGGACGCCTCGGTGTTCCCGTCGATCCCCGGGCTCTTCCCCGTTCTGGCCGTCTACATGATCGCGGAGAAGGCCAGCGAGGACATCCTGCGGGACGCGGCGGTAGCGGCCGGAGCGGCCGGAGGTGCTGCCCTGTGACCGAACGGGAGGCGCTCGCCGATACCGCGCGGCTTGAGGACGAGGCGTCCTTCGACTGCGTCGTGGTCGGATCCGGGTTCGGCGGCGCGGTGATGGCGGCGCGGCTGGCCCCGCACGTTCCTCGCGGCGGGCTGGCCGTGCTGGAACGCGGCCGGGAGTTCATGCCCGGCGACTTCCCGGACGGCGGCCGGGCGGCGATCGACGAGGTGCGCGGGCCGCGCCGCCCGCTGGGGCTCTTCGACATCGGCTTCTCGCCCGACCTCGACCACCTGGTCGCGAACGGGCTGGGCGGCGGGTCCCTGATCTACGCCAACGTCGCGCTGGAGCCCTTGCCCGAGGTCTTCGAACGCTGGCCCACCTCGATCACGCATGCCGCGCTGGCGCCGTACTACGAGCGGGTCCGCCAGATGCTCGCGGTCGAGAAGTACTCCGACGAAGCGGACCGGCCGCCTTTGAAGCGGGTCGAGGTGCTGCGCAGGCTCGCCGCCGACCTGGAGCCCGGCGGCGCGTCGTTCCGCAAGGTGCCGATCGCGGTCAACCTCACCCGCTACGACGGCAAGCCGAACGCCCACGGCGTCCCGCAGGCCAGGTGCACGCTGTGCGGGGACTGCGTGACCGGCTGCAACGCGGGCGCCAAGAACGACCTGACCACCAACTACCTGCCGCTCGCCCGCGCCGGAGGCGCCCGGATCTTCGCGCAGGTCGAGGTCGTTCAGGTGACGCCTTCGCCGAAGCCCGGCCACCGCTACCTGCTGAAGGCGATCAGCCGGGAGCGGCGCGGCGGGCGGGTGACCGAACGGACCGTCCGGATCCACACCAGGCTCTTGGTCGTCGCGGCGGGCACGTTCGGCACCGCGCGCCTCCTGATGACCTCCGCGAGGGAAGGGCCGCTGCGGTTCTCGGCCGCGCTGGGCGCGGGCTTCTCCGGCAACGGCGACGCGTTCTCCATCGGCTACGACGGCACGGAGCGCATGGCGGCAGGCAGGCCCGGGCCGACGATCGTCGCGATGGCCGACCTGCGCGCCGTGCGTGGCGCGGGCTTCGTCGTCCAGGACGGCGCGCTGCCCGCCATCGTCACGCTCGGGCTCAACCCCGTGCTCGGTGCCCGTCGCCTCCAACGCTCCACGGTCTGGCTCGTGGTGGGCCACGACGACTCGCTCGGCGAGCTGGGGCTGGATCGCAGGGGCCGCGTGCGCGTCCACTGGCCGTCCGCCGACCGGGCCCTTCCCGGCGGAGCCGCCGCCGTCTTCGCGCACCTGGCCCGGCTCTCCAAGGCGCGTGTGCTCGACAACCCACGAAGCCGCGCCGGAACGCCCGTCACCGTGCATCCCCTCGGCGGCTGCCGGATGGCCGACTCGGCGGCGGACGGCGTCGTCGACCACATCGGCCGCGTCTACCGGCCCGGCGGGTCGGTCCATCCCGGCCTGTACGTGGCGGACGGCTCGACCTGCGACGGCTCGCTCGGTGCCAACCCGTCCCTGACCATCGCCGCCCTCGCCGAACGCGCCGCCGAACGTATCGTCGCCGACGACCTCCCCGGACTCCTATGGGGTCCCGCATGACCGCCGTGGACCGCCGATGGGGCCTCGCCGCCTGCGCGTCGGTGCTCCTCCTCGGCCTGATCTACGGCCGTCCCGCCCCCGCCGCCCAGCCCGCCGCGGGCTCGGCCGCCACCGGTGGGACGCCCCAGCCGGGACCGGTCGCCGGGCTGGTCGTGCACCGGCTGGACGTGGCATCGATCAAGCCCGGTGCTCCCGGAACGGTCAGGATGGGCACGGTCGCTCCGCCCTCGCCCCGCGCCGACATCGTCTTCGTGCACGGGCACGCCGACCGCCTCGACAACCACGCGGCGCTGATGGGCGCGTGGGTCCGGGCGGGCTTCCGCGTCATTGCCTTCGACCTGCCCTCACACGGGTCCACCCACGTCCAGGCGATCGACGCCTGGTCGTTCGACGACCTCTACAAGCTGGTCCGGCTCGTCGAACGGACGACCGTCGCGCGACCCGACCGGCCGCTGTTCCTGGCGGGCTGGTCGTTCGGCGGCCTGGTCGTCACCCGGCTCGCCCAGACGCCCAAGGCGCTCGCGGGCTTCACCCGCCCGGTGCGCGGGCTGATCCTGCTCGCACCGGCCGTGGACGTCTTCCCGTTCGTCGGCGGTGACGGCATCGCCCGCGCCTCGACCCTCACCCATCCGCCCCACCCGGCGGTCGCCGGTCCGCCCCGGCCCGTCGCGCCGCTGCTCAATCCGGTCTTCGCCGTACGCCTGCTCGCCGAGGCCGCCGCCGGACGCCACACCGACCTCCCGCAAGGCCTGCCCACGCTCGTCCTGGCCGCCGACGAACGCCAGGACCTCTACGTCAAGGAGCGTTCCGTCATCCGCTGGGCCCACCAGAACCCCGCCGCCCAGGTCTACCAGTGCCCCGAGGCCCGCCATTCGCTGGACAACGAGCCCTATCCGATCGGCCCGGCCGTGGCCGCGCGCACCACGACGTTCCTGAACGGGCTGACCGGGGGAGCGAGCCGTTCCGACCCGACGCTGGACCAGACATGCCCGCGCCGATAGAGGTCGAGTTCACCGAGCGCCTCACCGGCCGGATGACACCGATCGGCGACGGACCCCGCGCCTGCGTCGTGGAGGTCAATGATCTGGTGATCCGCGTCGACCTCGGCGCTCGTACGGCACAGGGAGCCCTGCCGGCACGCGTGGCGGGCGGGACGCTGGTGGCGCCGACCCTTCACCCCGGGCCGATGCCGATCAGCGACGGCTCCGTCGAGCTGATCACGGCCGAAGGGCGCATGCACTACGAGATCGAGTTCGCCGCCGCGCACCACCCGGAGCACACGTACGTCCTGGAAGGCGTCAAGAGGCTGGCCGAGCGCCGCTCGCCGTCGCCCCTCACCATCTGGCGCGAGACGACGACCCTCTACAGCCGCATCCACAGCCTGCCCGCCCGGACGCCGCTGCTCACCGGGCCGCTGACCGTCCGCCCGCGAGACTTCTCGCACCAGCTGCGGTCACTCAGAGCTGAGGGCCACCGCGAAGACGCCGCAGCCGCGGTGGCCCTCTTCATCGGCGCCTTCGCGTCGAGGGCGGCCCATGTCTACCTGGGCCGCGCCCTCCGACGCTCATAGGCGCTTGAGGAGCTTCTTGTCGGAGGCCTTGGCCCAGACGCGAGGCAGCTCGTCGAGCCGGTCGGAGTACTTCTGGAGGGTGACCAGAGTGCCGAGCGTGAAGGCGTCGGCGGTACTGATCTGCGGGTCGCCCGCGATCTCCTTGAGGTGCTGGGACGCGACGATCCCGTCCTGGTGCGCACCGAGAACGTCCTGCACCTTCTTGGCCCGGCGCGCGACGCGGCGGGCGGGCTTGCCGAGCACCGGGACGGCGGCCTCGGCGGTGTAGCGCAGGCGCTTGGCGGCCTTGCGCGTGCCGTGCAGTTCGGCGTCGCGTTCCGGCCCGGGCGGCAGGGCCTCGGCCTTCTTGTGCTTGCGCATCATCTTGCGGCGGGCACGCGCGATCGTCTTGCGCTCCTGCTTGCGCTCCTGCTTGCGCTCCTGCTTGCGCGCCGACCGGCGAGCCCGTTCGGTGACGGGCGGGTCGGCCAGGAACGCGTCGAGGCGGTCGAGCAACGCCATGTAGCGAGCGGTGCGGAGCTGGTCGCGCAGCCGCGCCCGTGCGGCCCGTTCCTCGAGCGCCAGGTCCGACAGCCAGCCGGGCTCGGGCTGGGCCGGGCCTCTGCCGACCTCGTCGGGCCCGCCGAGCTCGTCGAGCTGACGGTGGAACCTGGCCTGCAGCACCTCCAGGTCGCGTACCTCGCCCAGGCCGTCGGCCAGCCACTTCAGCTCGGAGTCCAGGACCGCGGGCTTCTCGCCCTCCAGCAGCCGCCGGTGGGTGCGCAGGATGCTGCGGAGGCGGCGGATCGACGTGCGCATCTTGTGCACCGAGTCGTCGTCGTGGTCGGCCAGCCGGACCAGCGGGTCATAGGACAGCATCCGGTCGGTCCGCGACCGCAGGTAGCGGGTCATGGCCTCTGCGGCCGTACGAGACCTTCGCGGCCGTTCGCCGTTCGCGGCGTCGTCGCCCAGGACGACGGAGAGCTTGGTCGGCGCGTCGCTGGAGCGCGCCCCGGAGCCGATCAGGTGGTCACCGACCGCCGCCAGCAGCTCAGGCGTCCCGTCCGCCAGCTCGACCTCCAGCTCGCGCCAGGAGGTGACGCCGTCGCCGAGCTGGTCCAGCCGGAGCCCGGTGACGCGGTCGTCGGCGAGCCTGCCGAGCACCGTTCCGCCGTCCCCGAGCAGGGCCCGCTCGGTACGGTCGGTGCGGAGCTCGGCCACCGGGACCAGCACGGCCCCGCGTGTGTAGGCCAGGACCAGCTCGGCCAGGTCGAGCGGCACGGTCTCCTCGGCCTCCTCGGGATCCCCGGCGGGCCGCCGGAGCTCCTGGCGTTCGCCCTGGGTGCCGCGGGGCAGCTTCAGGTGCCAGCCGTCGTCGTGGCCGCCGGTACGCCGCCGCAGCGTGATCCCGTGCCGCGCGAGCCGCAGGTCCTCGGTGTCGTAATAGCGCGCCAGAAGCGTGAACCGCCGGGTGTCGGCGACCTCGGCCAGCCCCGGCACCTCGCGCAGGTCCGGGAGCGTGAACCGCTGGTCGGTCTCGAACTTTCGCTCCACCTCGACATGGGTGGTCACGCCGAATCGTCTCCTTCCGTCCATCCCCTTCACGGGACGCCTTCACGGGACGAGCCGCGGCAGGCCCGGGCCTGCCGCGGCTCGCTCACCATCCCCGATCACCGCTGGGACTTGCGGGCTTCCTTGACGGCGTCCTTGGCCTGCTCGCCGACCTGCTTGGCGCCGCCGGCGAGGCGGTCCTTGGTGCCCTCCGCCTCGAGGTAGGGGTCGCCCGACTTGCGGCCGGCCGCCTCCTTCTGACGTCCCTTGGCCTTCTGAGCCTTGTTCTTGAACTTGTCGAAGAACCCCATGAGGTCCTCCTTCCCGTGTACGAGATAGGTCGTACGTCGAGCCGCCTGCCCCCCAAATAGCGATCTATGCGGACATGTCGCTGTGGTCCGGGCCACCGGGCGGTGGGTGAGGGCGTGACCGATAGCCTGACCAGGCGATGGAACGGCTGGTGACGACGCGGGGTGAATTCGACCTCACCCGCTTTCCCGATGATCCGCGGCTGCGTGCCTGGGACGCCGCGGACGAATATCTGCTGCGCCACCTCGACGAGGCGCAGGTGGCCCTCGAGGGGGCCGTGGTCGTCCTCGGCGACCGGTGGGGCGCCCTGACGACGGCGCTCGCCGGATGCCGTCCCACACAGATCACCGACTCCTGGCTCGGCCAGGCCGCCACGCGCAAGAACCTCGAGCGCGCCGGGGCGGGCATGGCGGGCACGGACGCCGTACGGCTCCTGACCACGCGGGACACTCCGCCCGGCCGGATCGACGTGCTGCTGGTGCGGGTGCCCAAGAGCCTGGCGCTGCTGGAGGATCAGCTGCACCGGCTGGCGCCCGCCGTCCACGCCGGGACGGTCGTCGTCGGAACGGGCATGGCCAAGGAGATCCACACCTCCACCCTGCGGCTGTTCGAGACGATCATCGGGCCGACGCGGACGTCGCCGGCGGTACGGAAGGCCCGGCTGATCTTCTGCGCGCCCGACCCGGAGATCGCCAGGGCGCCGAGCCCGTGGCCCCTCTCGTACGACCTGCCGGACGGGGTGGGGATCGCCTCCGGGCGCACGGTGGTCAACCACGCGGGGATCTTCTGCGCCGACCGGCTGGACATCGGGACCCGGTTCTTCCTGCAGAACCTCCCCGACGGCCGCGACTTCGAGCGCATCGTCGACCTGGGCTGCGGCAACGGCGTGGTCGGCATGGCCGCGGCGCTGGCCCATCCGCGGGCCGAGGTGCTGTTCACCGACGAGTCGTTCCAGGCGGTGGCGTCGGCGGAGGCCACCTACGCGGCGAACGTCGATGGGAAGGCGGAGTTCGGCACCGGGGACGGGCTGTCCGCACGGGCCGCCGGCTCGGCGGACCTGGTGCTGAACAACCCCCCGTTCCACTCCCACCAGGCGACCACGGACGCCACCGCCTGGCGCATGTTCACCGGCGCCCGGCACGCGCTGGCACCGGGCGGGGAGCTGTGGGTCGTCGGCAACCGCCACCTGGGCTACCACGTGAAGCTGCGCAGGATCTTCGGCAACTGCGCCACCGTGGCCTCCAACCCCAAGTTCGTGATCTTGAAGGCCCGGCGGAAATGAGCCCACCGATCAGGAATGGAGAAGCCTCCGGCGAGGCATTCCTCATAACGTGGGACCACGGCCGCCAGACGGACCGGAAACCACCTTCTAGCAGGGAGTTCTCATGAACAACGGCGTTAACACGATCATCTACCCGGTCAAGGACCTGGACGCGGCCAAGGCCGTCTACGGCGCCCTGGTCGGGGTGGAGCCCTACGCCGACGAGGTCTACTACGTCGGCTACAAGCTCGGCGCCCAGGACATCGGCCTGGACCCGAACGGGCACAAGAAGGGGATGACCGGCCCGATCGCCTACCACGACGTCGACGACATCGCCGGGACCGTCAAGACCCTGGTGGACGCGGGCGCGCAGACCATCGACGAGCCCCGCGACGTGGGCGGCGGCAAGCTGATCGCGACGCTGAAGGACGCCGACGGCAACGTCATCGGCCTGGCGCAGAACCCGGCATGAGATTCACCGCCACCGTCATCCCGTCCGGCAACGCCACGGGCGTGGAGGTCCCCGCCGAGGTCGTCGAGGCACTCGGCGGGGGCAGGCGCCCGCCCGTCGTCATCACGATCAACGGGCACACCTGGCGCAGCCGCATCGCGCTCATGCGCGGCCAGATCCTCATCGGGATCAGCGCTGCGCACCGCGCCGGAAGCGGGATCGAGGCCGGTGACCAGGTCGAGGTCGACGTGGAGCTGGACGAGGAGCCGCGGGTGGTGGAGGAGCCCGCCGACTTCGCCGCGGCGCTCGACGCCGACCCGGCCGTACGGGCCGCCTACGACCGGCTGGCCTTCAGCCACCGGCGCCAGCACGTGATGGCCGTCGAGGGCGCGAAGAAGCCCGAGACCCGGCAGCGCCGGATCGAGAAGGCGATCGAGATGATCCGGGACGGCGCTTGATCAGGTGACGGGAGCGTCGTGGGGGGCGTCGCGGGGAGCCCCGAGCGAGGCCGAGATCTCCGCGGCGGCGCGGCGCACCTGGCCGCCCAGCTCGTCCAGCGGCGACTGCCAGGGCTCCATCGACAGCGTGGACAAGCTGACCGCGCCCGACGGCCGCCCGGTGTGGTCGAAGACCACGGCGCCGACGCAGCGGATGCCCGGCTCGTTCTCCTCGTCGTCGATCGAGTAGCCGCGCGCCCGGATCGCGGCGAGGTCGGCCAGCAGCCCCTCGGGGTCGGTGATCGACTTGGGCGTGCGGCCCTCCATGCCGGTGCGGTCCAGAAGCGCGCGCACGGCGTCGTCGGGCATCGCCGCCATGATCGCCTTGCCGATGGCGGTCGTGTGCAGCCGGATGCTCATCCCGACTCGGGAGGGCATGTGGTACGGCTTCTTGCCCTCGACCTTGGCCGCGTAGACCGCCTCGTCCCCGGCCAGCAGGCCGAAGTGCACGGTGTAGCCGGTCTCCTCGCGGAGCGTCCGGAGCGTCCCGTCGGCGTGCTGGGCCGGGTCGAAGCTGCTCATGAGCCTGCCCGCGAGCGTGAGGATCCGCGGCCCGCCGAGGTAGCGGCCGTCCCCGGCGTTCAGCGCGAACTCGTGCTCCACCAGCGACTGCAGGATGCGGTGCACGGTGGACTTGGGCAGGTCGGTGGCCTTGGCGATGTCCACGATCCGCTCGTGCTCGGCCAGCGCCTGCAGCACGGCGAGGATCTTCTCGGTGGCGTTGCCGCCGCCCGGCCTGGACTTCACTCGGCCCCCTCCTGGTTCATCGCGCCATCCAGCCCCCGTCCACGACGAGCACGTGCCCGTTGACGTAGCCGGAGGCCGGTGCGGCGAGGAACACGGCCGCCCCCGCCAGATCGTCCGGGGTGCCCCAGCGTCCGGCCGGGATCCGTGCCTCGATCGCCGCCGACCGGTCCCCATCCTCCCGGAGCGGGCGCGTGTTGTCAGTCGCGACGTACCCGGGGGCGATCGCGTTCACCTGGACGCCCCGGCCCGCCCACTCGTTGCAGAGCGCACGGGTGAGCCCGGCGACGCCGTGCTTGGCGGCGGCGTAGGCGGCGACCCGGACCCCGCCCTGGAACGACAGCAGCGACGCGATCGAGATGATCTTGCCGTGCCCGCGTTCGGCCATGGCCCGCCCGAACGCCTGTGACAGCAGGAACACCGCGTCCAGATCGACCGACAGCACGCCGCGCCACGCGGCGAAGTCCAGGTCCTCGGCCGCGCCGCGATGGATCACGCCCGCGTTGTTGACCAGGATGTCGACCCGGCGGCGGCCCAGGATCTCCGCGGCCGCGGCCGTGATGGTCTCGGGCGGAGAGCTGAGGTCCAGCGCCACGGTCTCGGCGTCGCGGCCCGCGTCCCTGACGAGCTCGGCGGTGGCGGTCATGTCGTCCGTACGGCCGAGCAGGATCAGGTCGGCGCCCGCGCGGGCGAGCGCGACGGCGATCGCCCGGCCGATCCCGCCGCGTGCCCCGGTGACCAGGGCCGTACGGCCGTCGAGCCGGAAGAGCGCGTCGCCCGCGCCGTCCGCGTCTGCGCTCGAGTCGCCCGCGCCCGCATCGCTCATCGGAGCTCCGGGATGGCGACGTGGTTCATGTCGTCGAACGCCTGGTTCTCCCCGGCCATCGCCCACACGAACGCATAGCCGGCCGTCCCGAAGCCGAAGTGGACCGACCAGCTCGGCGAGATCACGGCCTGCTCGTTCGCCACGATGATGTTGCGCGTCTGGTCTGGGCGGCCCATCAGGTGCACGATCCGGTGCTCGGGCGGCAGGTCGAAGTACAGGTAGGCCTCGGTGCGCCGGTCGTGGGTGTGGCACGGCATCGTGTTCCACATCGAGCCCGGCTCCAGCACGGTCACGCCGAGGACGAGCTGGCAGCTGCGGATCCCGTCCGCGTGGATGTACTTGTAGAGCGTCCGGTCGTTGGAGCCCTCCGCCGAGCCCAGCCGTACGCCCATCGTGTCCTTGTGGCGGGCCAGCCGGGTGGGGTGCCCGGCGTGCGCCGGGGTGGACATCAGGTAGAAGCGCGCCGGGTCGCCGTCGGGGCCGGACGACTCGAAGACGATGTCGCGGGAGCCGCGGCCGGCGTAGAGGCAGTCGCGGTGCGCGAGCTCGTACTCGGTGCCGTCGACCCGGACGATCCCGGGCCCGCCGACGTTGACGATCCCCAGCTCGCGGCGTTCGCAGAAGTACTCCGAGCGCAGCGGGTCGAACGCGGGCAGCGCGACCGGGGTACGCGGCGAGACGCCGCCGATCACCGTCCGGTCGTGGTGGGAGTAGACCGCGCGGACCTCGCCCGGCGGGAAGAGCCCCTCGACCAGGTAGTGCCCGCGCAACCCCTCGGTGTCCAGGCCGGGGAGCTGATCGGGGTGGGTCGCGTGCCTGATCTCCAGGTTTTTCATCTGCCGGAGCCCCTTCCCAGGGTCGCGTCTTGATGCCACGATGAGGTCCGCGTCACAGAATAGCGTTCCGTAAGACAGAACGCTACGCCTCGGGGTCGTTCACCGTGGGAGGTGCGCGTTGTACCGCCAAGACCTTGACCCGACCGGGTCCCTGACCGCGTCCGCACTGCTGGCGGCGGTGCCCATCGTGGTGCTGCTCGTGCTGCTCGGCGGGCTGCGCTGGAAGGCGCAGTGGGCCGGGCTCGCCGGGCTCGTCGCCGCGCTGGGCGTCGCCCTGTTCACCTACGGCATGCCGCTGCGGCAGGCGCTGGACTCCGCCGCGTTCGGCGCCGCGCTGAGCGTGCTGCTGGTCCTGTGGATCACCTTCAACGCCATCTGGATCTACAACCTGACCGTCAAGACCGGGCACTTCGCCGTGCTGCGCCGATCGTTCGCCGCCATCAGCGACGACCAGCGCGTGCAGGCGATCGTCATCGCCTTCTCCTTCGGCGCGCTGATCGAGGCGCTCGCGGGCGGCGGCTCGCCGGTGGCGATCTGCGCGGTCATGCTGGTCGCGCTCGGCCTGGACCCGATGCGCGCGGCGGCCGTCGCGCTCGTCGCCGACACCGCGCCGGTCGCCTTCGGCGGGCTCGGCAACCCGATCACGATCCTCGGCACCGTCACGGGCCTGTCGCCCGACGACTACGGCGCGATGGCGGGCCGCCAGACGCCGCTCCTGGCCGTCTTCGTGCCGTTCATCCTGGTCGGCATCGTCGGCGGGTGGCGCGGCGTCCGCGAGACCTGGCCCGCCGCGCTCACCGCCGGGCTGACCTTCTCGGTCTGCCAGTTCGCCTTCGCCAACTACTGGTCGTACAAGCTGACCGACATCTTCGCGGCGATCGCCTCGGCCGTCGCCATCGTCCTGCTCAACCGCGTCTGGAAGCCCGCCGCGGCCGGAGCGCCGGGAGCGGCGGGGCCCGCCGCGCCGCCGGTGATCGCGGGCGGCGCCGTCGAGGACCCCGCGTTCACCCGCCGCGTCGGCGATCCGCAGGGCGACTCGCGGGCCGACGTCATCAAGGCCTTCGCGCCGTACGCCATCATCGTGGTGGTCTTCTCGATCGCGCAGATCGACGCGGTGAAGAACTGGCTCACCGATCACGGCGTGTGGACGTTCGACTGGCCGGGCCTGCACATCCAGACGCCGTCGGGCAAGGCCGCCAACACCGTCTACACGCTCAACTATCTGGGCGCCACGGGGTCGCTGCTGTTCCTGTCCGGGCTGCTCACGCTGATCGTGCTGCGGATCGGCGTGCTGTCGGCGGCGCGGACCTACGCGGAGACGATCCGGCAGTTCGGCTGGGCCATCATCACGATCCTGTGCGTCTTCGCGCTCTCGTACGTGATGAACCTGTCCGGCCAGATCTCCACGCTCGGCCTGTGGCTGGCCAAGGCGGGCACCTGGTTCGCGCTGCTGTCGCCGGTCGTCGGCTGGCTCGGCGTCGCGGTCACCGGCACCGACGCGGGAGCGAACGCGCTGTTCGCCAACCTGCAGGTCACCGCCGCCAAACAGGTGGGGGAGTCGCCGATCCTCTTCGGTGCCGCGAACGGCTCGGGCGGCGTGATGGCCAAGATGATCTCGCCGCAGAACCTGGCGATCGGCACCGCCGCGGTCGGGCTCGTCGGCCAGGAGGGCACGCTGTTCCGGCGAGTGTTCGGCTGGAGCGTCCTGCTGCTGGTCGTGATGTGCGTGCTGGTCTGGCTGCAGTCCACGCCGGTCCTGGACTGGATGGTGGTGTGAGGTGACGGTTTCTGCGGGACCATGACCATATGGGTCCGAGTGGTTACGCGGTGGTCGACGTCGAGACCACCGGGCTGAGGCCTGCCCACCACGATCGCGTGATCGAGGTGGGCATCGTCCAGACCGACACGGCCGGTGAGATCACCGGCGAATGGGGATCGCTGGTCAACCCGGGGCGCGACCTCGGGCCCCAGCGCATCCACCGCATCACGGCCGCCGACGTACGGCACGCGCCGCCGTTCGAGGCCCTCGCCGGAACGATCGCCGGGCTGCTGCGGGGGCGCGTCGTCGTCGCGCACAACCTGCGGTTCGACGCGATGTTCCTGGCGAGCGAGTTCACCCGGATGGGCGTGGCGGCCCCGCTCGCCGTCCGGTCCGGCGTCTGCACGATGACGTGGGCGCCGCACTTCATCCCCGAGGCGCCGCGCAACCTCGCCGGATGCTGCGCGGTCGCCGAGGTCCCGCTCGAAGGCCACCACGACGCGCTGGTCGACACCCGTGCCGCCGCGGGGCTGCTGCGCCACTACATCCGGCTCGGCAACGCGGCGGGCGCGGACCTTCCGTGGGCGGACGTGCTCGCGGCGCAGCGGTCGTGGCCGGACCTGCCCGCGTCGACCGCGCAGGCCGTGCGGCGCGGCGTCTCGGCCGACCGCGACGCGCACTTCCTCGCGCGCGTCCTGGACACCCTGCCCAGGGTCGCCGAGCCCGCAGGCGCCGACACCTACCTCGACCTGCTCGACCGGGTGCTGCTCGACCGTGACATCTCGCCGACGGCCGGTGACGCGCTCGCCGAGTTCGCCAACGGGATAGGGCTGAGCTGGGGCGACCTGCACCGCCTGCACCGCGACTACCTCGCCGCGCTCGCCCGTTCCGCGATCGCCGAGGGCGCGGTGGACGCGCGCGAACGCGATGAACTGGCGCGGGTCGCGGGGCTGCTGGATCTGCCGCCGGACGCGGTCGACGAGGCGCTCGACCGTGCCGCCGCGGGTGCCGAACGGGAGGTACGGCGCTACCGGCTGCAGCCCGGCGACCTGGTCGCGTTCACCGGCGAGGCCGAGGTCCCGCGCGAGGTCTGGGAGTCGCGGGCGCGGCAGGCGGGCTACGTCCCGCATCCGCGCGTGACCAAGGAGGTCAGGCTGCTGGTCGCCGCCGACCCGGACACGATGTCGCAGAAGGCGCGCCGGGCGCGCATCTACGGCGTCCCGGTCGTGACCACCCGCGCGTTCAAGCGGATGATCGCCCAGCCGCGCGATTGATGCTCAGTCCGTTCATCCGCGCACCGGGAAGCCGGCGGCGGACGCCTCGTTCAGCTGGCCGGGGGTGAGCGCCGCGACGTACTGCAGGCCCTCGGACCGGCACACGTGCTCGGCCAGCCGCAGCGCCGAGACCATCTCGGGCGCGCTCACCGGGTTGAACAGCCGCCCGTCGTGGACCAGGAAGTCGGGCCCGTGCCCCGAACGCTTGGCGGTCACCGCCATGCACAGGTCGAAGCAGAGCAGCGCCATCGCCCGGCCCGCCTCGGTGGTCTCGCCCTCGATCACCGGCACGAACTTGTAGCCCGACCGCCGGGCCTCGATCGTCAGCCCGGCCGGCCGGTCCTCGCCGTAGAGGCGGCGCGCGTACGAGGCGTACCGGCCCGAGATCTCCGCGATGCGCGACCGCCGGTCGTGCAGGTCGGCGCTGACCTGCATCTCCAGCTCGGTCGAGCGCAGCCGCAGGTGGCGGCCCGCGTTGCCCCAGCGGTCCACGATCGCCCGCCGTTCGATCAGCTCGCTGAGCCGGCCGTCCAGCAGCGAGATCTGCCGCTGCAGCTCGGCGTAGGAGTCCAGCGCGCCGTCGGCCTCCAGCAGCCGCATCAGGTCGGCGCGTTCCTCGTCGAGCCGCGCCAGCTCGCTCTCCTCGCGCGCCACGTCGCGGCGCAGCCGGGCGAGCTCGGCCTCCAGGTACCGGCGCCGGTTGGCGACGACCGAATGGTGGAACGCCTCCACCTCGTCGAAGCGGCGAATCACCTGCCCGGGCAGGACCACGCCCAGCTGCCGGTAGACCTCGTCCAGGTAGGAGCGGTCGGGCTGCTCGGCGGAGTCGCCCGACATGGTCGCCTCCAGGTCGCGTGCCTGCCGCTCGATGACGGCCAGATGGTCGTTGATCTTGCGGATGGCGCGGCTGAGCTCGTCGGCCCGTTCGCGATGGCGCGCGTAGGCGCCGGCCATCCGGAACCCGGCCAGCTCAGCCGCGATCGCGTCGCGATGCTCCTGAACGGAGCGGATCTGCGCGTCGAGGTCGTTGCCGCGGCCGAGGGCCATGCCCATCACAGAATCCTTGGCGGCCCGGCGGAGCTCGCGCAGGTCGCGGTCGGTCTCGGTGACCTCCCGCACCTTCGCCACCAGGTCCACGTCCAGCGCGAACAGGTGGGCGAGCGCGGGCTGGCTGTCCATCGTGCGCTGCTTGCGGTAGGTCTCGGTCGGGGACACGAATCCGCCGACCGTGGCGTCCCTGACGTAGTAGGCCACCACGGACCGGAACGAGGGCTCGTTGCCCTCGCCGGTCAGGGCGAACAGCTCCTCGCCGAGGTAGCCGCGGAACTGCTGGAGCCGCAGCTCCTCCTCGTCCACCCGCACCTTGGCGAGCTCGTCCGCGCTGCGCGTGACCCGGCGCGGGCGGCGCGACAGATCCAGCGTCAGCCGGAACCGGGAGTGCGTCAGCTCGGGGCGGCGCAGCGGGTGACCGATTCTGACCTCCGCGCCCAGCAGGAAGTCCAGCAGGCGCGTGAGGCCGGTCCCGGCGCCGCCGATGCGGGCCGGGGCGATGTTGAGGCCGTCGTCGAGGTGGAGCGGGGGGAAGTCGGACAGGTCACTCGTCAGCTCGTGAAGCAATGGTCTTCCTCATCAGCTCCCCGTCGCGCAACTCGACCAGGCCGAGCGCGAAGAGGACGTCGAGGGCCAGGGAGAACCACCAGAACGGCAGCGCCGACTGCATGCCGCAGACCGACCGCCATGCCAGCAGCCGGTCCCAGGTCACGCTCACGCTGTGGGGGCGTTCCAGCTGGACCAGAATCTGGGCGCCGACCGCCAGCAGTGCCTGGTCGGTGGCGATGGCCTTAGAAGGAAGCAGCACGGCGCTCCTCCTGCGGCGACTCGAAGATCTCGCATGACTCGAAGAAATGGGTGACGACCATCAGCGCTGCGCTGCGCTGCTGGGCCTTGTCGGGCAGATGCGCGCCCGGACTGTTCGAGCAGCCCGTAGTGCTTGAGCCGCCCGTCGTTCCGAACGCCTCGTCGACCAGGTCGTCGCAGAGGGCGTGGAACACCGCGTCCGAGGACTCCAGGGCGGCGCGGTGGCCGGCGAAGCGGCCGAGCAGGTTCTCCTTGACCTGGGCCTGCTCGCCCGGGGAGGCGAAGGTGAAGTAGTAGCGGACATGACCGGTGTGCGCCTGGAAGCGCTTGATCAGATCGGTGACCTCGGTGCCGAAGCCGTTGTGCTCGATCTTGCCGAACGCGACCTCCCAGACCGGGCCGGTGTCGGGCGGCAGCCGGGTGCGCGCCAGCGACTCGACGCACCGCGCCACATAGGTCATCCCGGCCGGATGGTCGGACGGCGGCGAGCCGATGACGGTGGCCAGGCTCTCGCGGGGCAGGAACGCGCAGTGGTTCCAGAGCACCTGCGGTGGCCAGACCTCGATCTTGACCGAGTCGCCGTGCCGCCTGCGCAGGTCCATGACCGCGCGCGCCGCCATCTCCGGGAGCCCGTTGGCGTTGTTGTGCACGAACGCCCAGCGCTCCATGTGCTCGCCCCAGTAGCGCAGCGCGGTGGCGAAGTCGCTCTGCACCTTCTGGGCCACGCGGCGCTGGTTGGGCGTCGTCGCGCCGTAGCAGGCGAGCATGAGACCGCCGACCCAGCCGTCGCATCCCTTGTCGCCACGGCCGGAGGGATCGACCGCGATGAACTCGCCGGGATGAACGGCGTGCATGAGATCGTTGACGAAGTCCTGCCATTCGAAGCCGGTCTTGCGGACCGACAACGACATGAACTGACTGTGAAACCAGGCCCGGTCCCGGCTGTCGTACGGCATCTGTTCCTCGACCCCACGTCGTACTTCCTCTTCCAAGCTAGCTCTGAGCAGGGACTGTCACTAGCGGTGGTCGGGGTGGAACTGCGAAATTCATTTGCCGTTCCGCGGCGTGTCGGGCTTCACTCGAATGGCGCGAATGCCTTCGTGGCTCAGTTGGTCAGAGCATCCCTCTCGTAAAGGGAAGGCCGCCGGTTCGATTCCGGCCGAGGGCTCACGGCCTGGAGCGCCTCCAGGCACGCGGCGATCACCGGGCTCTCCGCGCCGGTGCGCCAGACCGCCAGCACCTGCCGGTGCACGGGCTTGCGCGTCGCGACGATGCGGACGCCGTCGGGGATCGGGTCGCGGCCGAGGCGGGGGATGAGCGCGGCGGCGTTGCCGGCGGCGACGAACGCCAGCTGCGTGCTGTAGTCGGCTACCTTGCAGGCGATGTGCGGGTCGATGTTGTTCTCGCGGAGCGTCTGGACGATCTGCATCTGGCAGGTGCTGCCCGCGGTCCAGCTCGCCCACGGCAGGTCGTTCAGCTCGCAGAGGTCGATGACGCGGCGGCGCGCGAGCGGGTGCGAGGCGGGCAGCGCGACATCGATGACGTCGCGGAACAGCGAGGTGAGCGTGACCGAGGCGGGCACCGTCGTCGGCAGGCTGTCCCAGCTCTCGATCACGGCGATGTCCAGGTCTCCGCGCACGAGCTCGGGCAGCAGCCGTTCGGCCTCGCCCTCGTCGAGGGTGGGGGACAGCCGGGGATGCCGTTCGCGCAGGACCCCCAGCGCGCTGATGAGAATGGAGCGGGCGGCGGTGATGAACGAGCCGATCCGCACCGGCCCGACGGCCTCGCCGCCCAGCCCGTCCAATTCGGCCTGGGCCTCCGCCGCCAGGGCGAGGATGCGTCCGGCGTGACCGGCGAGGACCTGACCGGCGCGAGTGAGCCGGACCCCTCGGCCCTGCGGCTCCAGGAGCTGATGGCCTGTCTCACGTTCGAGCTTGGCCAGCTGCTGGGATACACCGGATGGCGTCACATGCAGGGATTCCGCCGCGGCGGCCACGGTCCCGTGGACCGACACGGCGTGCAGGGCGCGGAGACGGTCGAGATTGAACACGGTAGTAATGCTACCGAATGGCATGAAGAAACATTCGCTTGTGCTTACTGGTACCGCACGGCACCGTGGGACGTATGCAGAAGATCGACCCCCGGATCCTGGTGATCGCGGGTGCCGTGTGCATCTCGGTCTCCGCCATGTTCGTCAAGCTCTCGGGCGCCTCGGCCGGGACAGCCGGCTTCTACCGATGCCTGCTGGCGCTGCCCGTGCTGGTTCCGCTGGCGGTGATGGAGTGGCGGCGGCTCGGGCCGTCCGCGCGGCGCCGGACCGACCTGATGGCGGGCGCGTTCCTGGGCGTCGACCTGCTGCTGTGGGGCGCCGCGATCAACGAGGTCGGCGCGGGCATCTCGACCATCCTGGTGAACGTGCAGGTGGTCGTCGTCCCGTTGCTGACCTGGGCGGCGTTCGGCGAACGCCCGACCCGGCGGTTCGCGGCGGCCGTACCGGTGATGCTCGGCGGGGTCGCGCTGGCGGGCGGCCTGCTGGACGGTCACGCGATCGGCGGCGATCCCCGGCTGGGCGTGCTCTACGCGGGCGGCGCCGGTGTCGCCTACGCGGGATTCCTCTTCCTTTCGCGGTCCGGGGGGACGGGCTCGGGGCACCGCTTTCAGTCGCTCATGTTCGCCACCATCGCCGCCGCGATGGCCGCTGCGATCGTTGACCTTCCCTGGCACGGCCTGGACCTCACCCCCGGGTGGACCGCGATGGGGTGGCTCGCCTCGCTCGCCATGACCGGGCAGGTGTTCGGCTGGCTGTTCATCGGAGCGGGCATGACGCGGCTGCGGGCCGAGGTCGGCGGCACGCTGCTGCTCCTCCAGCCGATCCTCGCGGTCGGCGTCGGGGCCCTGGTCCTCAGCGAGCACCCGAGCCTGTGGCAGGTGGGAGGGTGCGTGCTGGTCGTGCTCGCCGTCTGGCTCACCGGCCGCAAGGCCCGCGACCGTTCCCGTTCACCCGAAGCGGCGTCAACCGGTCGCGGTGTCGGCCGTGGTCCGCGAGTTGGCGGCACCGCCCGCGCCGACAAGGTCGTTGTCGCCCCCGGAGGCGAGCCAGTGGGCCTCGTGACGGGCCATGACCTTGCGCGCGTGCCGGGTGATGAACGCGGGGACGATGCCGCGGACGGCCTGCATGGCGGGCAGCCACGCCTGGCCGTAGACGTGCGGCCTGCGGTCGGAGATACCGTCGATCATGCGTTCCACCGTCGGGCCTAGGGGATAGGTGCGGTTGGCGGGGAACGGCAGCCCCGCCCGCATCTCCCGCAGGGCCTCGTTCTCGTCGGCGCCGCGCACCATGTCGGTGTCGGTCCAGCTGAGGTAGCCGACGCCGACGCCCACGCCGTGGTGCACGGTCTCGGCGCGCAGCGAGTGCGCGAACGCCTCCACGCCCGCCTTGCTGGCGGAGTACGCGGCCATCATCGGGGCCGCGCAGATCGAGGCGAGCGAGGCCACCTGGAAGAAGTAGCCGCGGCTGTCGCGCAGGGCGGGCAGGAACGCTCGGGCGGTGGCGACGCTGCCGAGCAGGTTCACCTCGATGACGCGGCTGAACGTCTTCGGGTCGGAGTACTCCACCGGGCCGCCGGTCGCGATCCCGGCGTTGGCGATCACGATGTCAACGCGCCCGTAGTGGTCGAGGATCTCGGCGGCGACGCGGGCGAGCGCGGCGTCGTCGGTGACGTCGGCCTCCCACCAGCGGGCGTCCGGGCCGCAGATCTCGGCCGCGGCTGCCAGTTCCTCCGGTTCGAGGCCGAGGAGGGCCACGCGGGCGCCGCGCAGGGCCGTTCCCTTGGCCAGCAGGGCGCCGAGCCCGCGGGCGGCTCCGGTGACGACGACGACCTGGCCTGCGATGTTCTTGGTCTTGCGCAACGGAACCACCTCGGTGCTGGGGAGCTCAGCGATCTCGGGGCAGCAGGTTAGGGCATCAAGCTACTGGCGAGTAAGGCGGGTACCTTCGGTGACCGTGAGTGGTGGGAGCGGGCCCGACTGGGCGCCGGAACGGGTCGTGACCGAGGACGAGGCGGCGGCCCTCGTGGGAGAGCGCTTCCCGCAGCTGCGCGGAGCAGTGGCGCGGCGGCTGGCCACGGGCTGGGACAACACGGTGATGCGGGTCGGCGACGACTGGATCTTCCGCTTTCCACGGCGGCAGATCGCCGTGCCCGGCGTCACCCGCGAGATCGCCGTACTGCCTCGGCTGGCTCCCCGGCTGCCGCTGCCCATCCCTGTGCCCTCGCTGGCCGCCCCCGAGGGGATGGAAACGTTTCCATGGCCATTCTGGGGTGGGCGGCTGGTCCCGGGGCGCGAGCTGGCGGAGTCGAGGCTCGGGGAGGACGAGCGCGAGGCGGCTGGTCGGGGGATCGGGGCGTTCCTGCGGGCGCTGCACGACCCGGCTCTGGTCGCGGAGGTCGGCGCGGATCTCCCGTACGACCCGCTGCGGCGCGGCGAGCCCGCCGTGCGCGCGCCCATGGCCCTGGAACGGCTGGACGGGCTGGCCAAGGCCGGTGTCTGGTCTCGTGATCCTGGCGTCGAGCGTTTCCTGGCCGAGGCGGCGAACGCCGCTGCTCCCGGCGGTCCGGGCGTGGTGAGTCACGGCGATCTTCACGTTCGCCACCTGCTCGTGGACGAGGCGGGCCGCGCGTCGGGGGTGATCGACTGGGGCGACCTGTGCGTGGCCGATCCGGCGGTCGATCTCTCGCTCGCCTACGCGGGCTTCAGCGGCCGGGCGCGGGCGACGCTGCTGGCCGAGTACGGATCCGAACCGTCCGCTGTCGCGGCGCGGACGCTGGCGATCTTCATCTGCTCGGTGCTGGCCGCCTATGCGGCCGATGAGGGCCGGGAACGGTTGCTGGCCGAGGCATTGGCCGGGATCCGGCGTTCAGTCGGCGACTGACGGCCAGCAGGGTGACAGGAGTGTGGCGTCGACGACGTCGGTCAGGCGGTCGCGCTCGCGGAAGGCGGCGCGCTGGTGCTCCGCCCCGGTGCCGCGGTCCAGGACGCGGCGGAGCACGCCCGTCACGCGATCGAGGTCGCCGTTCTCGATCAACGCGGTCCGTACGTGGTCGAGCAGCGTCTCGGCGAGGCGGCGCGACGGCACGCGGCGGCCGGTGAACGCGTCGATCCCGTGGCCCGCCATCCCGTCGCGCGAGGCCAGCCAGTAGGCCGCCCGCAGGATCTCCGGAGACGGGTTGGGCGGCGGCTCACCGGCGTCGATGGCGTCGAGCGCGGTCTGCACCAGGCCCCTGATCAGCGCCGCGAACAGCACCGAATGATCCACGGTGAGGGGGACGTCGCCCAGCCTGACCTCGATGGTCGGCAGCCGTGACGAGGGCCGTACGTCCCAGAAGAGCGTGCCCGGGTCGAGCAGGGCGCCGCAGTCCAGCAGCGTGCCGATCAGGTCCTCGAAGTGCTGGAGGGACTCCAGGAACGGCGGCGGCCCGGCCACCGGCCAGCGCGTCCACGACATCACCCGCCAGCACGCGTGCCCGGTGTCGCGGCCCGCCCAGTAGGGGGAGTTGGCGGCGAGCGCCAGCAGCGTCGGCAGCCACGGCCGCAGGTGGTTGCTCACCTGGACGGCCAGCGCCCGGTCGGTGATCCCGACGTGGACGTGGCAGGAGCAGATGCACTGGTCGTCGTTCAGCGCCCGGTAGACGGCCAGGCCGTCGGCGTAGCGGGCGCCCGCGCTGATCGGCGGCGGCAGCGGCTCGCCGAGGACGGGCGTCCCGGTCGCCGCCAGGACCAGGTCGTCCTCGGCCGCCGCGGCGGCCATCATGGCCCGCATCGACCGGATCTGGTCCTCGAGCTTGCCCAGGTCGTCGCACGGCGAGGTCTTGGCCTCGGCGAGGAAGGCGATCAGCTCCGTCGAGGCGCGTTCGCCCAGCTCACTGGACGCGCGTTCCACCACGGAAGCGGCCCGGGGGACGACCATCCTGGAACCTGGATCGACGACGAAGTACTCCTCTTCGACACCGAATCGAAGGGCCATCCCACCACCTTGTGCCGGGGTCGTCCTAGACGGCCGAGCACCCTTGACGGTACGTGGTGGCGGGCGGGATTCCCACTCCGAGCCTCGGCGGCCCGGTCCGGGACGTGACTCAGGAGGCGGAGGAGGTTCGCGAGGGGGCGGGAACGACCTGCTGGCGCGGCTCGTCGATCACGACGTCGGTCATGATGTCGGCCAGGAAGGCCACCACGCCGCCGAGCAGGACCACGGCCGCGCCGCCCCAGAACATGGGCCAGTTCGGACCGACGCACAGCGCCACGCCGCCCACGGCGAAACCGATGAAGATCACGGTTACGGCGACCCAGGACTTCGCGCGTCCCGCGTGGCTGCCACTCGACATGCGTGTTACCTCTTACCTAGAGCCTCTGAAGGAACCTCTGCCGCCGGAAACCCTAGCAACGGCCGCCCGCGCGGGCGCTTCGGGGGCGTTCTGAGGGCACTGGGCCCCCAGGAGACCCCAAGAGGAGCCCAACACGGGGTGTGGATCCGCCATGGGGGGCAAATCAGGGGGACCCGCTGCGGAATGGCATGTACACGCTCGCTTACCATCCCTGGCATGACGGTGCCGCCCGAAGAACTCGAACTGGCCGCCGCCTTCCCCCCGGCCGAACGTGACCGGTGGCGGGAGATGGTGAAGGGCGTCCTGCGCAAGTCCGGCGCAGCGACGGACGAGACGCCCCTCGATGAGATCGAGGGACTGCTGACCCGCGAGTCGTACGACGGCGTGCCGATCGCCGCGCTCTATACCAAGGACGACTCGGCGCCCGGCCGTCCCGGGCTCGCCCCCTACGTGCGCGAGGTGAGCCCCGAGCCTGACAGCCTGGCGGGCTGGGACGTACGCCAGCGCCACGTTCACCCGGACCCTGCGGTGACGCGGGAGGCGATCCTCGCCGACCTGGAGAGCGGCACCACCTCGGTATGGCTGACGCTGGGGGAGGGCGGCCTGCCCGTTGGCGGGCTGGGGGAGGCCCTGCGCGGCGTGCTCCTCGACCTGGCGCCGGTGGTTCTGGACGCGGGTGCGGACGCGGCTGAGGCCGCCGAGGCCTTTCTCGCACTGGTGAACGAACGTGGGAACGCCTCCGAGGCGTCCGGGAGCCTGGGCATCGACCCCCTGGGACTGAAGGCCCGGACGGGTGCCGGTGCCGAATTGGGCGGCGCGGCAGAGGCCGCCGTCAGGTGCGTACGGGAATTCCCCAAGCTGCGTGCCATCACCGTGGACGCGACCGTCTACCACGAAGCGGGCGGCAGCGACGCCGAGGAACTGGGCGCGGCCGTCGCGGGCGGGGTCGCCTATCTCAGGGCACTGACCGACGCCGGGCTGACCGTCGACGAGGCGTTCGGGCAGCTGGAGTTCCGGCTGGCGGTGAACGCCGACCAGTTCCTGTCGATCGCCAAGCTGCGCGCCGCGCGGCGCCTGTGGCAGCGGGTCGCCGAGGTCAGCGGCGCCGGGGAGGGAACGGCCGCGCGCATCCACGCGGTGACCTCGGCGGCGATGATGACCCGCCGCGACCCGTGGGTGAACATGCTCCGCACGACCGTGGCCACGTTCGCGGCGGGCGTCGGCGGCGCCGACGCGGTGACCGTGCTGCCGTTCGACAGCCGGCTCGGCCTGCCCGACGACTTCGCGCGCCGCATCGCGCGCAACACCCAGACGCTGCTGCTGGAGGAGTCGAGCCTGTCGCGGGTGATCGACCCGGCGGGCGGCTCCTGGTACGTGGAGCGGCTCACCGAGGACCTCGCGCAAGCCGCCTGGACGTGGTTCACCGAGATCGAGAAGGCCGGGGGACTGGCCGCCGCGCTGGACTCGGGCCTGGTCGCGGACCGGCTCGCCGCCACCTGGGCACGGCGCCGCAAGGACCTCGCCCGGCGCAAGGCCCCGCTCACGGGCGTCAGCGAGTTCCCCAACCTGACCGAGACGCTGCCCGAGCGCGCACCGGCGCCCGAGCGGCCCGGCGGCGGGCTGCCGGTCGTACGGTACGGGCAGGACTTCGAGGCGCTGCGCGACCGTTCCGACGCGCACGCGGACGCCTCGGGTGACCGTCCGAAGGTCTTCCTGGCGACGCTGGGGCCGATCGCGGTGCACACCGCGCGGGCGACGTTCGCCGCCAACCTGTTCCAGGCGGGCGGCATCGAGACCGTCAGCGGGAGCATTGAAGACTTCGCGGGCAGCGGCGCCGCCGTGGCGTGCGTCTGCTCCAGCGACCGGGTGTACGCCGACGAGGCGGCGGCCACCGCGCGGGCGCTGAAGGACGCGGGAGCCATAAGGGTGTTGCTCGCGGGTACGGGGTCCTATGACGGGGTGGACGCCAATGTGTTCGCCGGCTGCGACGCGGTCGACGTGCTCGAGACCACCCTCGACGATCTGGGAGTGAACCGATGATCCCCGATTTCACCGAGATCGAGCTCGGCGCGCCGGGCTCCTCCGACGAGGCCGCCAAGCGCTGGCGCGCGGCCGTCGCCGAGGCGACCGGCAAGGACGTCGACACCCAGACCTGGGACACCCCGGAGGGCATCGGCGTCAAGCCGCTCTACACCGCCGAGGACCTGACCGGGCTGGACTTCCTGGACACCCTGCCCGGCATCGCCCCCTACCTGCGCGGGCCCTACCCGGCGATGTACGCCACCCAGCCGTGGACGATCCGCCAGTACGCGGGGTTCTCGACGGCCGAGGAGTCCAACGCGTTCTACCGCCGCAACCTGGCGGCCGGGCAGAAGGGCCTGTCCGTCGCGTTCGACCTGGCCACCCACCGCGGCTACGACTCCGACCACCCGCGCGTCGCGGGCGACGTCGGCATGGCGGGCGTCGCGATCGACTCGATCTACGACATGCGGCAGCTCTTCGACGGCATCCCGCTGGACAAGATGAGCGTGTCGATGACCATGAACGGCGCGGTGCTGCCCGTGCTGGCGCTCTACATCGCGGCGGCCGGGGAGCAGGGGGTGGCGCCGGAGGCCCTCGCGGGGACCATCCAGAACGACATCCTCAAGGAGTTCATGGTCCGCAACACCTACATCTACCCGCCGTCGCCGTCGATGCGGATCATCTCCGACATCTTCGCGTACACCTCGCAGCGGATGCCGAAGTACAACTCGATCTCGATCTCCGGCTACCACATCCAGGAGGCCGGGGCCACGGCCGACCTGGAGCTGGCCTACACGCTGGCCGACGGCGTCGAGTACATCCGGGCGGGCCGCGAGGCCGGGCTGGAGATCGACTCGTTCGCGCCGCGGCTGTCGTTCTTCTGGGCGATCGGGATGAACTTCTTCATGGAGGTCGCCAAGCTGCGGGCCGCGCGGCTGCTGTGGGCCAAGCTGGTGAAGCAGTTCGACCCCAAGAACGCCAAGTCGCTCAGCCTGCGGACGCACTCGCAGACCTCCGGCTGGTCGCTGACCGCGCAGGACGTCTTCAACAACGTCGCCCGTACGTGCATCGAGGCGATGGCCGCCACCCAGGGCCACACCCAGTCGCTGCACACCAACGCCCTGGACGAGGCACTCGCCCTGCCTACCGACTTCTCGGCTCGCATCGCGCGCAACACCCAGCTGCTGCTCCAGCAGGAGTCGGGCACGACGCGCACGATCGACCCCTGGGGCGGCAGCGCTTACGTTGAACGGCTGACCTACGACCTGGCGCGCAGGGCCTGGGGCCACATCGAGGAGGTCGAGGCCGCCGGAGGCATGGCCAAGGCCATCGACGAGGGACTTCCCAAGCTGCGCATCGAGGAGGCCGCGGCGCGTACACAGGCGCGCATCGACTCGGGGCGGCAGCCGGTCATCGGCGTCAACAAGTACCGGCCCGACGTCGAGGAGAGCATCGAGGTCCTCAAGGTCGACAACGCCTCCGTACGGGCCCAGCAGATCGACAAGCTGCGGCGGCTGCGCGAGGAACGTTCGGAGACCGAGACGCAGGCCGCGCTCGCCGCACTGTCCAACGCCGCCGAGGCCGCCGAGAACGGCACCCGGCCCGCCGACCTGGAGCACAACCTGCTCCACCTGGCCATCGGCGCCGCCCGCGCCAAGGCGACCGTCGGCGAGATCTCCGACGCGCTGGAGCGTGTGTACGGGCGGCACGCCGCGCAGATCCGTACGATCTCCGGCGTGTACCGCGAGGAGGCAGGGAAGGTGAGCGCCATCGAGAAGGCGCGGGCGGCGACCGCCGCGTTCGAGGACGCCGAGGGCCGCCGGCCGCGCATCCTGGTCGCCAAGATGGGCCAGGACGGCCACGACCGCGGCCAGAAGGTGATCGCCACCGGCTTCGCCGACCTCGGCTTCGACGTGGACGTGGGCCCGCTGTTCCAGACCCCGGGCGAGGTCGCGCGGCAGGCGGTCGAGGCGGACGTGCACATCGTCGGCGTCAACTCCCTCGCCGCCGGGCACCTCACCCTCGTCCCGGCGCTGCGCGCCGAGCTGGCCGAGCTGGGCCGCGAGGACATCATGATCGTCGTCGGCGGCGTCATCCCGCCGCAGGACTTCGACGAGCTGCGCGCCGCGGGCGCCTCGGCGATCTTCCCGCCCGGCACCGTCCTCGCCGACGCCGCGCTCGACCTGCTGGAGGAACTGTCGGCCAAACTGGGACACCAGGCCGCGTGAGGCCGTGCTTGGAGGACGCCTCGTGAGGCCGGGCACAGAGGAGGCCGTGAGGCCAGGCGCGGAGGGCGCCCGCGGGAAGTCCGGTTTGGAGGACGCCGAGTGAAGCCGGGCCTCGAGGACTACGTCACCGGCGTACGGGAGAGCTCCAGGGCGTGGATCGCCCGTTCGATCACGCTCGTGGAGTCCACCCGGGCCGACCACCGGGAGCTGGCGCAGCGGCTGCTGGTCGAGCTCACCCCGTTCACGGGCGGGGCGCTGCGGGTCGGGATCACGGGCGTGCCGGGCGTGGGCAAGTCCACGTTCATCGACGCCCTCGGCACCGACCTGACCGCCGCCGGGCACAAGGTGGCGGTGCTCGCCGTCGACCCGTCCTCGACGCGCACGGGCGGCAGCATCCTGGGCGACAAGACCCGGATGGGGCGGCTCGCCACCGATCCCAACGCGTTCATCCGCCCCTCTCCCACGGCAGGGACTCTCGGTGGCGTCGCCAAGGCGACCCGCGAGGCGATGGTCGTCATGGAGGCGGCGGGCTACGACGTCGTTCTCGTGGAGACGGTCGGCGTGGGGCAGTCAGAGACGACCGTTGCCGAGATGGTCGACTCGTTCCTCTTCCTGACTTTGGCCCGCACGGGCGACCAGTTGCAGGGCATCAAGAAGGGCGTTCTGGAGCTGGCGGACGTCATCGCCGTCAACAAGGCAGACGGCCCTCACGCGATGGACGCCAAGAAGGCCGCGCGAGAGCTCGCCGGGGCGCTCCGGCTCCTGCGCAGTGATGAACGAACCCGCGCGATCCCCGTTCTCACCTGCAGCGCCAAGGAGAACACCGGCCTGGACAAGGTCTGGCAGCAACTGGTGGACCATCAGGAGGAGCTGAAGGCTTCCGGCGAACTGGAGGAGCGCCGCCGCCGCCAGCAGGTCGGCTGGACGTGGGCGATGGTCCGAGATCGTCTACTGACCGAACTGCGCGAGCATCCGGCCGTACGAGAACTCGCTCCCGACCTTGAATCGCAGGTCGCGGAGGGGAAGCTCACCCCCGCGCTGGCCGCGGAACGCATCCTGGCGGCGTTCACCCGGCAATCTTGAAACGCACTCCTGGACATGGGTTAAGCCGGGTGAGGGTCATGGCGGCTCAGAATCCGCTACAACAGTCTGATGGACGTCATCGCGGTCGATGATCCCACGGACGCACAGATCCGGCAGTGGCACTCCGTGCTGCTCGCCGTGCACGCGGACGACCCCGCCGACGACCCCGTGCCCGAGCCCGAACAGACCGCGGCCCGGCTGCTGGGCGCCGAGCAGGGTTCGCGGCAGCGCCTGTGGGCGGCGCTGGAGGACGGCGAGATGACCGCCGTCGCCGCGCTCCGCCTGCCCGGCGCGCCCGGCGCGGACCGCCCCGCCGAGATCGACATCCAGGTCCGCCCCGACCGCCGCCGCCACGGCCTCGGCTCTGCCCTTCTCCATCACGCCGCCGAGGGCCTGCGCGCCGACCGCCGTTCCAGCGTGATCGCCCAGGTGTCCGCCGCGACGCCCGCCGTCCCGTTCCTGGAGTCGCACGGCTTCGAGTGCGTCCTCACTCTCAAGGGCCTCCTCCTGCATCTGTCCGACGTTCCGCCGGGCCGCGTCAAGGAGCTCATCGCCGCGGGCCCGGTCGGCTACGACCTGGTCCACTGGCAGGGCGCCGTACCGGACGAGTACGCGCTCGCGCTGGCACGCGCCAAGCACGCGATGGCCGACATGCAGGCCTACGAGGGAGTCCCGTGGGACGCCGACCGCGTGCGCGAGATGGCCGAGATGGTCAACAAGCGCGGCGACGCCCTCTACACCGTGGCCGCCGTCCAGGGCACCACCGTCGCGGGCTTCACCGAGGTCGTCGTCTCCGCCGACGACCCCTACCGCGCCGCCCAGTACGACACCGCCGTCGTCCCCGAGCACCGCGGCCGCCGCCTGGGCATCTGGGTCAAGGCCGCCATGCTCGACTGGCTGTCCCGCGAACGCCCCGAGGTCCGCGAGATCGAGACCGACAACGCGGGCGACAACGTCCACATGCTCGCCGTCAACGAGGAGCTGGGCTACCGCCGCCAGCGCGAGACCCGCGAATACCAGGCGTCCGCGTCCGTTCTCCCGTAGGGCGTAGCCTGGCGCGTGTGAGCATCTGGAGCGGCGCCATGACGGTGCGCCCGGGCCTCCTCGTCTACGCCGGAACGGCAGGCACCGCCGCCCGGCACGCGCACCATTCCGTCCAGGTCTTCTTCGCCCGGCAAGGCGAGTTCGTTCTGGCCGACTCCGAAGCCCGGCTCGCCTGCCGCGCCGTGGTCATCCCACCCGACGTCCCGCACGAGGTGGTCCAAGGCGTGGAGAACGCCCTGATGGTGCATGTGGACTCCGAATCAACGCAGGGCCGCGAACTCTCCTCCCGCTCATCCCATTCCGTACGGTCCTGGGCCCAAGCCGGAGCCGCCCTGGGCAGCCCCGAGGACTTCCTCTCCTTGCTCCCACCAAGCCGCGAGCTAGAGGTGAGCCATCCGGCCGTTGCCAGCACGCTCCGCAGTCTCCCCGACCGCCTGGACGGCCCCATCCGCCTCCCCGACCTGGCTCAGGCCGTAGGCCTGTCCGAAAGCCGCCTGGCGCACCTGTTCCGCGACGAGGTCGGCCTGCCGGTCCGCCCCTACGTTCAATGGCTCCGCCTGCACAGGGCCGCCGACCTGCTCACCGAGGGAGCCTCCGTCACCGATGCCGCCCACGGCGCCGGCTTCGCAGACGGCGCGCACTTCAGTCGCATCTGCAAGCGGATGTTCGGCATCTCACCGTCGAAGTTCGAGCAGGTTCGTTCAAGCCCCTAGAGCCCCGGCACATCACGCTGGAGCCATGTCCCAGATGCCGCCCCAAGTCCGCACAGCCTTCGAGGACGAACTCCGCAAGGCCCGCACCTCCACCGACCCGGAAGCGATGTGGCGTGCCCTGGAACGCGCCCACATCCTGTCCCAGTCCTGGGCCTGGCCGCACACCCGCGCCCACTGGCACATGCTGGTCCTCGCGGTCCGATGCCGCGATCGCACAGAGGCGTTCGGCCAGGTCATCCGCCTCCTGGTCGGCGGCCCAGGCTCCCTGATGGGTCGCGCGCCCCGAGGCAACACCGGCCGAACGGGAGTCGGCATCAACACGGTCATGCCGATCCCCGACGACCTCGCCGTCATACTCAACGGAATCAACCCATCACAAGAAGTTATCCACAGAACCTGATTCTGATGCGTTGACCCCGCCCACCCGACGACCCTTGTCTGCATGAGGCCTCACAAAGGGGCCCGGCAGAAAGGGTCGTCATGCTGCTAGCCATCCCCGAATTCGTCACCACCCGTTTTCTGGTCGCCACCAACGAAACTCACACCCCCGACACCCGCCATATCCGCGACGCCCTTCCAGTCACCGCATTAGGCCATGCAGCCCGCGAACTCCTGGAAACACCTCGCCTGAGCGTCCACGGAAGCTGGCCCGTCCCCACCGGCTGGACCGCCCACCTCAACCGCCTAGGCGGCGCCGCAGAAGACCTCCACCACGTCCTGTCCGCCACCCGCCACTTGGTGGTCACCTCTACAACAACCCCCCACCCCTACCAATCCCAAGCCACCCGCCTAATAGCCCGCACCCTCACCACCGCCCTAACCGGCCACCTAGTAGACCTGGCCTCAGACCAGATCCTCTCCGCCGCCCCCGAACCACCCCACTTCCGCCTGGGCGACGACTGGATAGGCGTCTTCGTCTCCCTTGACCCCCAAACCACCGACCGCGTCATCGTGGGTACCGCCGGCCTCCACCGCTTCGGCCTCCCCGAACTCACCACCCGAGCCGTCCCCCACGACCACATGCTCACAGCGGCCAACCTCCTAAGAGCCGTCGCCTACCGCCTCTACACCGACCACATAGAACCCCTAGCACCCCTGCCGGCCCCAACCCTCCAAGACCACAAACCCCCAGCCCCACCCGGCCATCTGCCCCCAGGCGACCCACCCGCGCCCACAACACCGCGCCTCGCCCCGGACCAGCCGGCCACCAATGCGCCCAACCGCGACGCAGGCGGTGAGCGAGTCGCACCCCCGAACTTGCCCGTTCATCGCTCCACAGGCGGATCACGCCCGCCCGCGCCGCCCACCACCCCTGAACGGCGTCCGGACACGTCCAAGCGGCGTCCGGACACATCCGAGCGGCGTCCGGACACATCCGAGCGGCGTCCGGACACATCCGAAGGGCGCCCGGACACATCCGAAGGGCGCCCGGACATATCCGAAGGGCGCACGGACATATCCGAGCGCCCCAGGCTCCGCGTCGCGTCCAGCTACACAGCCCCCAGCGAGGACGCCGCGCAGACGACAGAGGGCGGTGCCGCTTCTGACCCGACCGGCCCGCCCGTTCCACCTGATGAACGTTCGGACAAGCCCGCCACGCTCAGACCGCGTGTGGTTCCGGGGCATCCCGCCGATGATGTGCCCGGCCCCGAAGCCGGCGCAGCCGAGCCCGGCACCCCCACCCCCGCGCGCCCGGACGCGCCTGGGCGCCCGCCGTCGATCGGGTCACGCGCGCCGGTGCCACCCACCCCATCTGAACGGCGTCCGTACGCACCCGAGCGCCCCGGGCTGCGCGTCGCGTCCGGTAACACCGCGCCCAGTGAGGACGTCGCACAGCTAGCGGACAGCGGTGCTGCATCTGATCCGACCGGACCGGCTCGTCCACCTGATGAACGCTCGAACGAGCTCGGCGACTACGGGCCGCTCATCGGCCCGGGGCAGCCAGAAGGTGAGGACACCGAACGCGGTCGTGACGCAGGTGCGGGCAGTGGATCCGGCGGGCCTGTGACAGGCGGGCCACGGCCTGAGTCTGGTGGGGCCGTGCCCGGTGGGCGTCCTACTCCCTCGCAGCGAGCCTGGCTGCGGGCATTGGACGAGACGCCCGCGGGGGACCGGCGGGAGCGTGAGCCGGGTGGGGGAATGGCGGAGGGGCAGGTCGGCGGCACGGGAAGGGGGTTTGGTTCGTTCACTGGGGGTGGATCGGGCTGGGGGCGTGTCGTGCGGGATGTGCCTTCGGAATGGGAGCTGGATTGCGATGACCTGCTGCGGTTCTGGGGCGCGGCGCCGGTGGGGGCGGGCGTGCTCGCGGTGCGGCTGGTCCGGTCCGGTGAACGGTCGGAACGCGGGATCACGTTCGAGGTGCTTCCGGCGCGGGGTGACCCGCGCTGGTGGAGCGACGAGGCCGGGGAGGTGATGCCGAAGCTCGTGACGGCACCACCTGAGTAAGGCCGAATCGGTCACCGGGCAGGGGTTTCCGAGGCTCCCCCCTTGTCCCCTGCCCGGACCGAAAATCCGTTGCCGGGCCCTGGCGGGGTCGGCACTCTAATGATGGCGCCGGAAAACCGGCGTCAGGAATTAGCTGGTCATTCCTCCGTAGTTCAAGGGCAGAATGCCGCACTGTTAATGCGGATATCCAGGTTCGAATCCTGGCGGGGGAGCGGACACAGCACGGCAGGGAGGTGACCTATGAACGTGCTCGTCCTGAACGCTTCGTACGAGCCGTTACAGAAGGTGGACCTGCGGCACGCCATCCGCATGCTGGTGCGCGGAGTGGCCGTCGTCGAGGAGGCGGAGGAGGGCCGGAACATCGGCCACTTTCCCGTGCCGCGGGTGCTGAGGCTGGTCAGGTACGTCGCCATGCGGTGGAGGCACGGCAGGCGGCCGCCGTGGAGCAAGCGTGGAATCTACCTGCGCGACAAGGGCCTGTGCGGCTACTGCGGCAGGCGCGGTCACACGATAGACCACGTCTTCCCGCAGTCGCGTGGTGGAGGTGACACCTGGGAGAACACCGTCCTGTGCTGTGGCAAGTGCAACAACCGCAAGGGAAGCAAGACGCCGGACGAGGCGGGGATGAAGCTCAAGCTGGAGCTGCGGATCCCGCGCTGGGAGGAGCTGGTCGGCCTCTGACGGGGGATCGGGCCGGGAACGGTCCGATCCTCCCGTAAATCTGTGGAGTCCTCTTCGGTAGCGCGCGGGTGACTCTATGTGGTTTTAGATGCCTGCGAGGCTAAATGGTCGATTGTGGTAGCGTGCCGCCAATCTTCTGCATCATTCCGAGGAGAGAGATCAGTGGCGGCCCTCGACCCCCTCGGCCGGAAGCGGCGTTCCGTGCGGCGGCGCTGTGCGGCCATAGCCGTGGTCCTGACGGTGTCGGCGTTGCTGCCGGAGTCGACCGGCGCGGCGGCCGGTGCCCCGATGGAGCCCAAGGACACCAAGCAGGAGTACGCCAAGCTGAAGAAGCGCGCCGACGCGCTCAGCAAGGAGTACCGCGGCGAGCTGGTCTCCCTTGACCAGGCCAAGGGCGCGGCGGAGAAGGCCGAGAAGGACGCCGACCGCCTGACCCGCGAGTTCAACGCCGCCCGCGCCGACGTCAGCCGGCTCGCGGCCTCCTCGTACATGCGCGGCAGCCTCGACATGATGCCGGTCACCGGCGACGGTGACCCGAGCAGGGCGATCCGCGATATGAGCACGGTCGAGGCCCTGGCCCGCAACAGCGGCCGCCGCATCCAGAATCTGGACAAGTTGTCCCAGGAAGCGACACGTTCACAGCAGGCAGCCGACGCCAAGCTGTCCGACGTCCGCCGCGAGATCGACGACCTTGAGAGCCAGCGGGCGCGCGTCAAGAAGCTCCTGGCCAAGTACAAGCCCGAGGTCCCGAACGGCGGCAAGCCCGACGGCGTCCACGGCACCAAATCCCCGATCATCGGCAACTCGATGACGGCCCGGATGCGCAAGGTGCTCCTGGAGATCGACGGCAAGTTCGGCCCGTTCCCCGCGATCGGCTGCAGCAGGCCGGGCGACCCGCAGGACCACGGCACAGGCACCGCCTGCGACTTCATGGAGAGCAGCGGCGGCAAGATGCCCAGCGCCGGAGCCAAGGCCCACGGCGACTCGGTGGCGCAGTACGTGATCTCCAACGCGTCCCGCCTGGGCATCAAGTACGTGATCTGGCGCCAGCGCATTTACGACATGCGCGGCAGCGGCGCGTGGAAGCCGATGGAGGACCGCGGCAGCATCACCGCCAACCACTTCGATCACGTCCACGTGTCGGTCCTCTGACGCCTCCGTAGCTCGTTGCCGGTGACCTCCTTTGTCTTGTGAACGCCTGCCCTTGACCGAACGCAGACCCTAGACTCCACGCCGTTGGCCGTTGATTACCCTCCGTAAAATCTGGGTAAGCGGCCGGGGGTGGACGACGAAATCACCGGATGCTGGGGAGTACCCGGTGATTAGGGTGGTGAACTGCGCGGTGATGACGCCTGCACGCGATGCGGCCGACCAGCTGGTCCGGCTCACTCGCCTGATCGTCCGCGACGACGATCCACCCGCCCCATGGGACGACCCGGGCCCCGGCCCCACCGGCCGCCGCGTCCTCCGCCACAACGGCGCCGAGCTCACAGCCCGTGAGCAACAGGTCCTGGGCCTCATCGTCCGAGGCCGCCTCAACCACCACCTCGCCGCCGTCCTGGACCTCCCCGAACGCGCGGTAGAACACCACGTCCAAGCCATCCTCCGCGACTTCGAGCTCCCCAAGGCCCCAAGCCCCCACCCCGGCGTAACCGCCCAAGACATCTCCACCCTCGCCGGCCCCCTGACCCATCCCAACCCCACCCGCACCCGCGAAGCAGCCCGCCTGATCGAGGCAGCGTGCGCTCCCGAAACGGCGCCGGCGCCTGAGCCGACCTCCTCGCACGCACGCGAGGCGAGCCCAGGCCACCAGACGGTCACCCCGAGTGAGCTGGCGCCCACATCAAGGCCACAAGCTGACAAGACGCCGCCCGCGCAGGATGCGGCCGAGCCAGGGCCAGCAGGCGAGGCGCAGTCCGCGCACGAGACGCCCTCTGAGCCCGCAGGCGCTGAGGTCCCCGTATCAGCACTTGGGCTGATGGCCGTCCGCGAAGCGGCGCGCGGGCTTGATGTAGCCGCTGAGTCGGGGACGGCGCTAGAGGGCGAGGCGCCGTCTGTGGGCGCGGCGGCCTCCGCGCGTGAGGCTGCGCTCGTACGCGAGGAGGACTCCGGGCGTGAGGCGGTCACGCCGCGTGAGATGGCTTCCGTGGCGGGGACGCTGCCGATAGGTGGGGCAGCTCACGCGCGTCAGACGCCTCGCACACGTGAAGCGGCTGTTGAGTCTGCGACGGCGCCCATGAACGAGAAGGCCTCTACGCGCGAGGCGCCGTCTGTGGGCGCGGCGGCCTCCGCGTGTGGGGCTGCGCTCGTACGCGAGGAGGACTCCGGGCGTGGCGTGGCCACTCCGCGTGAGGTGATCACGTCGGGGGAGGCGGGTACCGCATCGGGGACGCTGCCGGCAGGTGGGGCAGTCCCCGCGCCTCGGGCGACCTCCACATGTGAGATGGCTGCCGCGCACGAGACGCGCGTACGGGATGCTGGCTCAGAGAGCGTGGCGGCCACCCCACGTCAAGTGGTGCCCGCAGTGGAGACGCTGCCGGAAGGCGAGGCGGCCCCCGGGCGTCGGCCGCCTCTCACGAGTGAGGCGGCCGCTGATCCTGAGACGGCGTCCAGGGGTGCGGCGGCCTCCGAGGGGGAGGTGGCGCTCGTACGTGAGGCGGGCATCCGTGGCGAGGCGGCCTCCCCAGCGGGAACGCTGCCGACAGGCGAGGAGGTCACCGTACCCCGGGCACCCCTCATGCATGAGATGGCTGCCGCACCCGAGGCGGGGCCAGCGGGCGAGGGGTCCGCTGGTGAGAGGGACTCCGCGCGTGGGGCGACGCTCGTTCCAGAGACGGAGCCCGCAGTCGGCGCTTTCGACTCGATCATCATCGCGGCCAGCCGGGTGAAGACGTCCGCCTCTAAGAACGGCCTGCACAAGCCAGGGATGGGCGGGCACTCGAGCGAGGACGCTGGGGTCGGGCGTGAGGCGGCGCCCGTGCGTGCGGCGGCGGCGCTTGAGGCGGCCGCTTTGCGCGAGATCGTGCGCAGGCGCGGGCTGGAAGCAGGCGCTGCGTCGGGAACGGCGCGGGAGCGTGAGACGGCGGACGCAGGTGAGGTGGCGTCCGTGGGTGAGGTGGCGCCTGAGCGTGGGGTGGCCGCGCCAGAGGCGGGTGTTTTGGGTGGGGTGGTTGCGGAGTCCTCGGGCGAGGTGGCCGCTGCTTCTGACTTGGCGGCTGCGGGGGAGGCGGGTGGGCGGCGGGGGCGGCGGCTTTCTTTGCCGGCTCGGAAGGGGAAGGGGCTGAATGCTGAGGTCGGGGTTGTCGCGGCGGCTTGTGGGCCTCGGCCTCGGGCTGGGAGGAAGCGGGCGGCTTTGATCGTGGGGCCGTTCACCAGTGTGGTGCTGGGGGGTGCGGCGGTTTCGTATTACGCGCAGCCGCTGGAGACCGTGCGGAAGGCTCGGCCTCGGCCTACTACGGATGCGCTCAGCCCGCTGGCGGCGTTCGGGGTGGCGACGAGGAGGAGCCGCGGGGCCTTTCTTGGGGTTACGCGGGAACGGTCCACTTTGCCCGGAGGGGTGGCGACGGCTACGTCATTCTGGGATCCGGCGACGGCCAGGGGCGCCCGGATGTCCTACGCGACGGTCGCCAGCCCCTACTGGCCCCTGGGTACGCGGGTGCAGATCTCCTACCGGGGGCGGTCGGTGGTGGGTGTGGTGCAGGACTTCGGGCCTGCGGACTGGGCGATCGCGCAGCATGAGATTCCGGCCATCATCGACCTGTCGGAGGCGATGATGGCCGACCTCACAGGGAGCCGGGAGCACGCGATCGAGGTGCGGTTCCAGGTGCTGGAGTGGGGCAGGGGCGACGTCTACCGGGCCTCCGGGCCGGGGTACGACCTGGCGACAGGGAGGGGCTGACCTGTCAGTCCTCGGCCGGCGGCTCGGTGAGGGGCAGGAGGACCTGGAAGCGGGTGTCGCCGGGCTGGGACTCCACGCGGATGTCGCCGTGGTGGCGGTCCACGACGATGCGCCAGGAGATGTCCAGGCCGAGGCCGGTGCCCTCGCCGACGGGCTTGGTGGTGAAGAACGGGGTGAAGATCCGCTGCAGGTCGTCCTCGGGGATGCCCCCGCCGGTGTCGGCGATCTCGACCAGGGCGTGGTCGTTCTCGCGTTCGGTGCGGATGGTGAGCGTTCCCTTGCCGCGCATCGCGTAGAGGGCGTTCACGATCAGGTTGGTCCACACCTGGTTGAGCTCGGCGGCGTAGACCGGGACCTCGGGCAGCTCGCCGTAGTCGGTGACCACCTCGACGTTCTCGCCGATCTTGCGCTTGAGCATGGTCAGCGTGCTGTCCAGGAGCTGGCGCAGGTCGACGCGCTGGTACGGGGCGCGGTCGAGCTGGGAGTACTGGCGGGCCGAGTCGAGCAGGGTGGTGATGCGGCCGGTGGCGTCGGAGATCTCCGCCTGGAGCTGGGCGACCTCCATGACCTCGCCCAGCCAGCGCATCGCGGCGGGGAGCTGCTCGGGGCCGGTGACCTCGGCGACCTCCTCGGCCTCGGGGACGCCCAGGCCCGCGGCGACCAGGCCGGGCGCCAGGTCCCAGCCGTCCTCGACGTCGTGGTCCTCGAGCCAGTCGCCCAGCTCGTCCTCGGCGTCGCTGATCTCCATGGGGGAACGCGGCGTACGGTTCACGAGGGGCTCGCGCAGGTGCTGGCGGAGCGAGACGAGCTTGCCCAGGCGTTCGCAGTCGACCCCGGCGGAGGCGAGCTCGGCCAGGCGCTTCTGGGCCGAGACCAGGTGGTCGCCGAGCTCGGCGCTGGCCCGGGAAGCGGCGGCGGCCGGGTTGTTGAGCTCGTGGGTGAGGCCCGCGGTGATCGTGCCGAGGGCGGTGAGGCGCTCGCGCTGGTCGATGATGCGGCGGGCGTTGTTCATCCCGTAGAAGATGCCCTCGAGCAGGTGCGTCGCCATCGGGAACCAGTCCCGTACGACCTTGGCGAACTTGCGCGCGGGCAGCGCGAACATCCGGCTCGGCCGCGTCGCGCGCAGGGAGTGGGCGTACCGCTGCTCGATCCGGCTGTCGAGGTAGGCCATCACCGCGCCGCCATAGACGCCCGGCGTGTCCGCGCGGTGCATCTCGACCTGGTTGCCGTGCACGACCTGGGTCAGCGAGATCTCGCCGTCCAGCAGCACGTACAGGAACTCGGCGGGCTCGCCCTGCATGCAGACCATGTCGTCGGCGGCGTACTCGCGCGCCGAGCCGACCTTGGACAGCCAGGTGAGCTGCTCGTCGTCGAGGGCCTCGAAGAGGAACAGCTTCTGCAGTTCCTCGGGTGACACCGTCGTCATGACTGCTCCAGGTAGCGGTGAACGAGGGCGACGGCCATGGCGCCGTCGCCGACCGCCGAGGCGACCCGCTTCATCGAGTCGGCCCGGACGTCGCCGGCGGCGAAGACCCCCGGCAGGCTGGTCTCCAGGTGGTAGGGCTGGCGGTGAACGGGCCAGTCGGCGGGCCGTTCACCGTCGGCGACCAGGTCGGGCCCGGTCACCAGGTAGCCGCGGGCGTCGCGTTCGACCACGCCCTCCAGCCATTCGGTGCGCGGCTCGGCGCCGATGAAGACGAACAGCCACTGGGTGTCGACGATGCGCTCGCCCTCCGGCCCGGACAAGGTGAGGCGCTCCAGGTGGCCGGTGCCCTCGCCCGCGGTGATCACGGTGCCGGTGTGCACCTCGATGTTGGAGATCCCGGCGATCTGCTGGATCAGGTAGTGCGACATCGACCGCTCCAGGCCGTCGGCCCGTACGAGGATGTGCACCTTCTTGGCGACCTTCGCCAGGTTGACGGCGGCCTGCCCGGCGGAGTTGGCGCCGCCGACGACGTAGACCTCGGCGTCGGCGCAGTTGGGCGTCTCGGCCATCGCGGCGCCGTAGAAGACGCCGATGCCGGTGAGGTTCTCCACGCCGGTCGCCTCCAGCCGCCGGTACGAGACCCCGGTGGCGAGGATGACGGCGTGCGCGGCGATCTCGGTGCCGTCCGCCTGCTTGATCACGCGGGCCTGGCCGCGCGCCTCCAGCCCGACGACCTTGCCCGTGGTGATCAGCTCGGCGCCGAAGCGCTCGGCCTGGCGGCGGGCGCGGTCGGCCAGCTGGGCGCCGGAGACGCCATCGGGGAAGCCGAGGTAGTTCTCGATCCGCGAGCTCTGGCCCGCCTGGCCGCCGGACGCATGCCGTTCGATCAGGACGGTCTTCAGACCCTCGGACGCCCCGTAGACCGCCGCGCCCAGCCCGGCGGGGCCTCCACCGACCACGATCAGGTCGTAGAAGTCGGCCTCAGGAGCCGTGGAAAGCCCGACCGCGGCGGCCAGCTGGGCGTCCGTCGGCGCCACCAGGGTCGTACCGTCGGAGGTGACGACCAGCGGCAGCTCCGGGTCGCCCGCCGCCTTGAGCAGCTCGGCGGCCTCCGGCGAGGTGTCCAGCAGCCAGGTGTAGGGGACCTGGTTGCGCGCCAGGAAGTCGCGTACCTGGTAGGAACGGGCCGACCAGCGGTGCCCGACCACGCGCAGCTCCCCGGGCGGAGTACGGTCGGTGCGCCGCCACGCGTCCAGCTGCGTGTCGATCACCGGGTAGAACTTCTCGTCCGGCGGGTTCCAGGGCTTCAGCATGTAGTGGTCGAGATCGACGACGTTGATGGCTCTTATGGCGGCATCGGTGTCGGCGTAGGCGGTGAGCAGCACCCGCCGGGCGTACGGGAACAGGTCCATCGCCTGCTCCAGGAACTCCACCCCGGTCATCTCGGGCATCCGGTGGTCGGCCAGCATCAGCGCGGTGTCGTCGCCCCGCAACCGCAGCTCACGCAGCGATTCCAGGGCCTGCGGGCCCGACTCGGCGCGCACGATCCGGTAGGACTCGGCGTACCGGCGGCGCAGATCCCGCGCCACGGCCCGGGACACGCCCGGATCGTCGTCGACGGTCAGCAGCACGGGCTTGGACAACGGCAGGCTCCCCTGAGAAAAGACACCGGCTCGGCACGGACATGGCACAGCTCTCGGCGTTTCCGCCCAAAGCCTACGTCGGACCGGCCCGATCGCGGAGCCCCGACCCGTACCATCCCGCCTGGTCCCACCCCGATCACCCTGCGTGAACAACGATTCGGCCCACCGCGGCGCCCACCCGGAGCCCGTCCACACCGAGCCCGCCCACGCCGAGCGGCGCTTCGCCCGCGGGGAGGCCGTGCGCGCAGGGGCGGCGGCCGGGCGGGACCCGCTTGTGCGGCGGGGAACGGCATCAGCGATGATCAGAGCATGGATCTGCGCGTCGCACTGATCGGGTACGGCACCGGGGGCTCGGTGTTCCACGCGCCGCTGATCTCCTCGGTGAACGGCCTGCACCTGGCCGCTGTGGTCACCTCCAACCCTGGCCGCCAGGCGGCCGTGCAGGAGCGCTATCCCGAGGCCGAGGTGCTCGACAGCGCCGACCGGCTCTGGGGCAACGCCAGCGCGTACGACCTGGTCGTGGTCACCGCGCCCAACCGGCAGCACGTCCCGCTGGCCCGCGAGGCGCTGACCTCGGGCCTTCCCGTCGTGGTGGACAAGCCGGTGGCCGCCTCGGCGGCCGACGCCCGCTCCCTCGCGGCGCTCAGCGCGGTGCGCGGGCTGCCCGTCATCCCGTTCCACAACCGGCGCTGGGACGGCGACTTCCGCACGGTACGCGACCTGATCGGCCGGGAGGTGCTGGGCGGCGTGACCCGCTTCGAGTCGCGCTTCGAGCGGTGGCGCCCGCAGGTCAAGGACAGCTGGAAGGAGAGCACCGATCCGCGCGACGCGGGCGGGATCCTCTACGACCTGGGCCCGCACCTCATCGACCAGGCGATCCACCTGTTCGGCCGCCCGACGCAGGTGTACGCGGAGATCGACGTGCGCCGCGCGGACGCCCAGTCGGCCGACGACGTCTTCGTGGCCCTCGCCCACGCGCACGGGGTCCGCTCGCACCTGTGGATGAGCGCGGTCGCCTCCGAGCTCGCCCCGCGTTTCCGGGTGCTCGGCGAGCGTGCCGCCTACGTCGTCGACGGGCTGGACGGGCAGGAGGACGCGCTGCGCGCCGGCAAGACCCCGCTCGACCCGGGCTGGGGCGCGACCGATCCCGAGTACTACGGGCGGCTCGGAACGCCCGGCGACGAGCGGATCCAGCAGACCGAGCTCGGCGCCTACCAGGACTTTTACGCGGGCGTCGCGCGCACGGTCCGTGGGGAGGCACCGCCCCCCGTACCGCTGAACGACGCCATCCTCGGCCTGGAGATCATCGAGGCCGCGCTGCGTTCGTCCGCCGACGGCCAGGTCGTCGAGATGGTGCTCCCGGCTCAGTAAGGCAGGTCGGCATGGTGCGCTCCCGGCTCAGCGACGCGGGTCGGCATGGTGCCCTCGGCTCAGTAGCGCAGGTCGGCGACGACCCCGTAATGATCGGACGGGACGATCCCGCCGACCTCCCGGGTGCCCAGCAGCCCGCAGTGCACCGGATGGCCCGCGCCGCCCGCCCGCGGCCAGGCCGAGAAGACGTAGTCGATCCTGCGGTCGGGCCAGAGCACCGGCCGGGCCCAGGGATTGCCGGTGGCGAACGTATAGCCGGGCGTTCCGTCGCCCGCGACCTCCCACGCGTCGTAGAAGACCAGCCCGGGGGCGGCCACGGCCGTACGGCCGGTGAGCATGCGGATCTCATCGCTGTCGGGCGGGGCGTTGAAGTCGCCGCACACGATCACGGGCGCCGAGGTGTCGCCGATCTTCCGCACGTACGCCCCCAGATCGCGCACCTGGCCCTGCCGCTGCGCGCTGTGCCCCATCTTCCAGCCCAGCCCGACACCGAACACCTGGATCGGCCCGCGCGGCCCGTCCGCCCTGGCGAAGATCGCCCGGCCCGAATCCCAGCCGTCCTGGTCCCCGAGACGCTGCTCGCCCGTCTGCGTCAGCGGCCAGCGCGACAGGATGGCGAGTCCGTCCATCGAGCCGTCGGTCGAATCCGCGTCCGGCACCCCGGAGAAGGTGCTGTGGGGGAGTCCGAGCACCTCGCCCAGCCGGTCGGCCTGCGAGTCCTCGTCGTTCTCCCACGCCTCGGTCACCACCAGCAGATCAGGCGAGGCGGCCTTCAGCTCCGCCAGAATGGCCGGCTCGCGCTCGCGCCACGGGCCGAACCTGCCCCACACGTTCCAGGTGGCCACCCGCACGGTGGTCTCGATGAGGGGTCCGTACGGCTGTTCGATGTCGTAGGCCATGCCAAGAGCGTTTCATCGACGTTCAGGGGCTTCCAGGCCCTAACAAGGCCTGATCCAACCGAATTGTCGGTCACCCAACAGGCATCAGGCGGATTCTGAGCGTGAGCTACAAGCCCCCCATCAGCCCGCTGTGGTTCTCTCAAATGGACGGGCTCACACCGTCCAGCGCGATCCGGGCCCACGCCCCCGCGGCCCGGATCGCGCTGCACTCTCCATCAGTAGGACTGGAGTTCGAGCAGGTTGCCGTCGGGGTCGCGCAGGTGGGCGGTGCGGAGGTTCGGGCCCCACGTGGGACGGTCCTGGGGGGCGGCTACCTGAGTGGCGCCCAGGCTCACCAAACGTTCGGCGGCCGCATCCACGTTCTCCACGCGAAGGGCCAGCATGGCCCGGTCCTGCCCGGGGGCATCGGGAAGAACGCCGGTGCCGACGACATCGGCGATCGCCTTGCGGCTGAAGAGGGACAGCGCCGCCTCGCCGCCCAGGTCCCAGTTGGCGTACGAGGCCTCCGGAACGACCTTGACGGGGTCGATGCCGAGAAGCTCCTTGAACGCGGCCTCATAGAAGCGGACGCAGGCGTCGAAGTCGTTCACCAGAAGGCGCGGATAGAGGGCGTCCATAGCGATTCTCCGATTCATGGGTCATCACCAACGATTGGTATGCACCTACGATAGCGTCATGAACGAAACCCCGAGGCCGCTGCCACCGCGCCTGCTGGACGTGACCACGTTCGTGCTGGCCCGCCTGGGCCGCATCGGCCGGGCCGAGATGGGCCGGGTGTTCGCTGGGCATGGCCTCGCGCACTGGCATTTCGCCGTGCTGACGGCCCTCGACGACGCCGCGCACACCTCGCAGCGCGAGCTGGGCGCCCGCCTCAAGATCGACCCCAGCGACCTGGTGGATGTGCTCGGCGTGCTGGAGGACGCCGGTCTGGTCGTACGGGAGCGTGACCCCGCCGACCGCCGCCGCCATGTCGTGGCCCTCACCCCGGCGGGCCGTACGCGCCTGGACCAGCTGTCCCAGGAGGCCGCCCAGGCGGACGGCGCCCTGCTCACCCCCCTGACCGAGCCCGAACGCCGCGCCTTCGAAGATCAGCTACGCCGCCTCCTAGCCCACCACGACCCCGCCGCCCCCTTCACCCCCGCCGCCGACACCCCCGCGTCGCCTGGATGAGCTCCACCCCGCGTGCATGCCACGTGCATGAGGTCCGCGCCACGTGCATGAGGTCCGCGCCACGTGCATGAGGTCCGCGCCACGTGCATGAGGTTCGCGCCGCGTGTACGGGGTTTGCGCGGCGTGGATGAGGAAGGCCCGGCCTCGGCGGGTGCCGTGGCCGGGCCTTCCTTTCCCGGAGGAGGGATGGGACTACTCGAAAAGGTCTGGCTGCTCGCGGGTGATCTGGTCGTAGAGCGGCTGGTAGTTGACCCAGCCCGCGATGTCGTTGCCGATCTGCTGGTGGGTCAGGGCGGCGTTCTCGGGCTCGATGGGCACCGGGGTGCCGGCGGCCTTGGCGAGAAGCTGGACCTGGCACGAACGCTCCATGGTCACGAACCACCAGGCGGCGGCGTCGACCGTGGTGCCGACGGTGAGGAGGCCGTGGTTGCGCAGGATGACGGCCTTGTGGTCGCCGAGGGCGGCGGCGATGCGCTTGCCCTCTTCAAGGTCGGTGACGACGCCGGTGTAGTCGTCGAAGAGGCCGTGGTCCTGGTAGAACGCGCAGACGTCCTGGGTGATCGGCTCCAGCGTCTGGCCGAGGGCGGCGATGGCGCGGCCGTGCGTGGAGTGGCTGTGGGCGGCGGCGACCACGTCCGGGCGGGCCTGGTGGACCTGCGAGTGGATCGCGAACGCGGCCTCGTTCACCGGATAGCGGCCCTCGACGACCTTGCCCTCGTGGTTGACCAGGATCAGGTCGCTGACCTTGATGTGCTTGAACGACATGCCGAACGGGTTGACCCAGAAGTGGTCGGTGAGCTCGGGGTCGCGCGCGGTGATGTGCCCGGCCACGCCCTCCTCGAAGCCGAACTTGCCGAAGATCCGCAGGGCCGCGGTCAGCCGCTCCTTGCGGTGCTGCCGCTCCTCCTCGACCGTCTCGAAGGACGGCGGCAGCCGGAAGATCAGGTCGGTCGGCAGCTTGTCGAGCAGGTTCTCGTCGGACACGGCACACTCCTTCGATTGTCTCCCACCACCAAACACCATCCGGATACGGGTCGCCTAGGCTGGGATGATCCAAGGTGAGCGGCATTGATTGTCCGGAGGGGACAATGGAGGCGGACCGGTTCCTGCGGCTGGTGATGGAACGGGCGGGCAGCCCCACGCTGCTCGAACAGACCGTTCAGGCCGCCCGGACCAAGTCCGACCTGGTCGCGGCCCTGCCGGAGGAGGAGACCCGGCGGCACACCAGGGCCTTGCTGAGCGGGGTTCTCGGCGCGCTGGCCAATGGCGGCGAGCCCGGTGAGGACGTTCTGCAGGCCGCTGAACGCCTGGGCTCGGACCGTGCCAGGCAAGGCGTTCCCGTCGCGGCCTTCCTTGATGGATTTCAGGCGGGCCGGTCGCATCTCGTGGCTTTACTCATTGACGAAGGACGCCGGGACGGGGTGCCCGCCGACGTACTTCTCGATGGGGTCACCCGGATCGACCAGATAACGACGGCGGTCGTACACCGGATGGTGCACGCCCATCGGGTGGCCGAACTGGAGATGGCCCGCACCACCCGTGACGGCCAGGTGCAGATGCTGCGCCAGCTCCTGCACGGCGAGGTGGCGCCCGTGCTGGCCCCGCTCGATCCGGCGGTGGCCTACCACTGCGTGGTCTCCGATGTGAGCGACCCCGCCGTCGCGGGCCTGCTGGAGGGCTCGCTGGTCGCGGCCGGGCCAGGCCTGTCCGGGCTGGTCGACGGGCGACTGGCCGCGCTGGTGGCCCGGCTCCCCACGCTGCCCGCCGACGTACCGCTGCTCGTGGCCGCGCCCCCGGTGCCGCCGGCCGAGGTGGCGCCCCTGTACGAGCTGGGGCGGCGAGCCCTTCGCGCCGGTGAGAAGGCCGGGCTGACCGGGTTGAGGCCGTTGACCGACCTGGCCCTGCTCACCGCCACGAGCACCGAGCCCGAGCTCGGCCGGTTGCTGGCCAACGATCTGCTCGCGGCCCTCAGCCCCGACGACCCGTTCCACCATGAACTGGCCGAGACCGCGTTGGCCTACCTGGACAACGGCGGCCGCATCGAGCACACGGCCGGAGCCCTCCACGTTCACGGCAACACGGTGAAATACCGCCTCCGTCGCCTCAAGGAGATCACCGGCACCTCCCCGGCCGAGGCCGACGCGGTCACCCGAGCGGCCCAGTGGTGGTGGGCCCTCCGCACATGGCTCGGCCGGTGATCCATCCGCCGGACCGGGGTGATGTCATAGAGAACGACGGGCGTCCCAAGACGGGCGTGCCGAAGACGGGGCGTCCAATGGTGGGCGTTCCAGAGGGGGAGACGAGCAGTGACGGCACCGCGCATCAGCACGGTCATGTGGCCCATCAAGCCGTGGCCGGAGGCGGGGGAGGAGTGGCGGCGGGCCGAGGAGCTCGGGTTCCACACCGCCTGGGTGTACGACCACATCGCGTGGAAGGGCACCACGCCCTGGTACGACGCGTACACCACGCTCGCGGCCGCCGCCGCGGTGACCTCGCGCATCCGGGTGGGCACGCTGGTCACCTCCGCCAACTTCCGCCACCCCGTGCCGACCGCGCACGCGATCAAGACGATCGACCTGATCTCGCAGGGCCGGGTCACCATCGCGATCGGCTCCGGTGGCACTCATCGCAACTCCGACGCCGGCATCCTCGGCGGCGACGACTGGTCCTCTCGCGAGCGCGCCGAACGGTTCGCGGAATGGGTGGACCTGCTCGACAAGCTGCTCCGCGGCCCCGAGGTCACGTTCGAGGGCACGTACTACACGGCCCGCGAGGTGGTCACCGAGCCCGGCTGCGTCCAGCGCCCCCGCGTCCCGTTCGGCATCGCGGCGAACGGCCCGCGCGGCATGCGGCTCGCCGCCCGCCAGGGCGACACCTGGGTCACCACCGGCCGTTCCAAGACGGGCGATGGCCCCTACGACGCCGTACGCGCCCAGCTCGAGACCCTGCACGAGGCCTGCGCCGCCGAGGGACGCGACTCCTCGACCGTCCGCCGCCTCTTCCTCGCCGGCTTCACCGGCGAGCCCTGGATGGAGTCGATCGAGGCGTTCCGCGACCTGGCCGGACGCTACGCCGAGCTGGGCATCACCGACATCGCCGTGCACTGGCCCCGCCCCGGCGGCGACTGGGCCGCCGACCCGAAGGTCGTTGAGGCCATCGCCGCCGAGGATCCGCAGACCTCATAAAGGCAAGGTCAGTGGCGGAGCGAACGCCGGTTGATCGGGAAGTTGAAGTACGTGCTGGGGAACGGCTCCGGCTTGAAGGTGTAGTGCCACCACTCTTCGGCCAGGTTGACGAAGCCGAGGTGCTCCATGGTGTTCTTCAGCAGCAGGCGGTTGGCGTGCTGGCGGCCCTTGATGCGCGGGTCGAGGGTGTGCGCCAGAGTGTCGAAGCAGTCGTAGCCGGTGCCCATGTCGATGGAGTTGTCCGGGAAGCGCGCGGCCTTCGGCGCGTAGCAGGGGACCAGGCGTTCGCCGGGCTTGTACTTGCGGGTGTGGCGGGCGGGCAGCTTCACGATGGTGAGGTCCATGGTGCTGCCGCGGCTGTGCCCGGACTTCTCGGCGATGTAGCCGTCCTCGAAGAGGCGGGTCTTGTCGACCTTCGGGTAGAACTCCCGCTTCATCTTCTGGTCCTTGAGGTCCTTGGCCCAGCGGACGAAGTGGTCGACCGCGCGCTGCGGCCGGTAGCAGTCGTACACCTTGAGGGTGTAGCCCTTGCGCAGCAGCTGGCGCTGCGCCTTGTGCAGGGCCACCGCCGCCGGGCGCGTGAGGATGCAGATCGGCTGCTGATAGCCGTCGATCGGGACGCCGACGAAGTTGTGCGGGGTCTGGTAGCGGATCTCCTGGATGATCGTCGGGTCGACGTCGCGCAGCGCGACGAACTCCTTGGGCGCCTTCGGCTCGTGCTTGGGCTTGGCGGGGGAGGCGTGCGCCGCGGGGGCCGCCGAGGCGGCGGGGGCGACGGCGCCGAGGGCCACGATCGTCAATGCGGACGCGGTGAGGGCACGGAGCTTCGACATGGCTCCTGGATCTATCACGGTGCCGGTCCGCGCGACAGGGTCCTGACGATCCCGAGCTTGAAATTTGATCTCCCTGGCAGGATGGGGGAGGCCGCCACGGCCGAGGACCGATGGGAGAGCGATGCCGTACGTTCTGCTCGGGCTGGCGATCGTCTTCGAGGTGACCGCGACGCTGTCGCTGCGCGCCTCGGAAGGCCTGTCCAAGTTCGGCCCGTCCTCTATCGTCGTGGTCGGGTACCTGGTCTCCTTCCTGCTGATGGCCAAGGCGCTGACGTGGCTGAACGTGGGCCCGGTCTACGCGATCTGGTCGGCGCTCGGCACGGTCGGCGCGTTCATCGGCGGCGTGCTGCTCTTCGACGAGCCGATCAGGCCCCTCACCATCGTCGGCGCGGTCATCGTGGTGATCGGCGTGATCGTGATGAACCTCGGCGGCGGCGTCAGCCACTCCTGACGCGGCGGCCGGGCGGCTCAGCTGCTTCTGACTCGGCGGTGGCGGTGGCGTTCCTGGCCGAACGCGAAGACCAGCCAGGCGAGGGCGGTCGCGTCGTCGACGATCCCGACCGGGAGCAGCGGGTCGGGGATGATGTCGATCGGCGACACGATGTAGACCACGGCCGCGATCATCGCGATGATCTTGCCGGTGCTGGTCCGGTACTGGCGTACGGCGGCGGGTCCCTCGCGCCGTGCGGCGCGGCGCAGCCGCAGGATGCCGACGATGAGGAGCAGCGCGCCGACCGCCATCGCGGCCGCGCCGGCCACGACGAGGGCGTTGTCGTCGAACGCGAAGGCCGACACCGCGCCGGCGAGGACGAGCACGAGACCGAACCAGACCATGGTCACCATCCGGGGAGGGAGGTCACATCCGGTATTGCCCGCCTTCCTCTCCCCATTCACCGAACGGCGGACCAATCTCCGGATGGGCCTGTTCTCCCAGGCAGACGAACACCAGGCGCCGAACTCCGAACCGTTCGGCGGCGGCCGCGGTCTCCTCGACGTCCGCCGCGCCGGCGAACATCAGGTCGGCGTGCTCGCCCCAGTCGGGCAGTTTCGCGAACTCCGGCGCCCAGATCGCCGTGTGGTGCCCCGCCTTGATCCGGTAGCCGTAGACCGCCGCGTCGGGATGCGCCACCGGAACGGGATCGACGTGCAGCGGGCCGTGCTGGAACGGCGCCACCGCCGGATCGGCCATGCCCTCCCGCTGGGCGATCCGCCGGCGCCCGGGCTGGAGCGATCCGTGCTCGTCGGTCACCAGCCAGGCGTCCACGTTCTCCGGCGGCTCCGAACCCGGCCCGCCGTCGAGCCCGACCCGCGTGTGGCCGTACTCGATCAACAGGCCGGCCGGGGCGAAAAGCGACGATCCGGCCGAACCGATACCAAGCAGAATCAAACGCGGCACCCTTCGATCGTCTCTCCAGATACCGCCCCGCGTCCAGTGGGAACCAGCTCAGGCGGCCTGCCGTCACACGAGGACGAGCTGGCAGCCGTCCGCGGAAGGGGGCAGATCATGGCTTCGGTGATCGTCATTGCCATGCTTCTGCTGGGGTTGCTCTTCGTCGGTTTCATCGTGCTGCTCGTGGTGGTGGGGGTCCAGTCGGCGAAGGCCGAGCGGCAGCGGGTCGAGGGGGTACAGGCCTGGGCCGCCTGGCATCGCTGGTACCTGTCCCACGGCGATGCCCAGGTTCCGTGGCGCGACCGGGTGGAATATCGCCGGTTCCGCATCCAGCGGCTGCTGAACGGGGACATCGGCGGTCTTCGCGCCTCGATCAGCGACTGCACGTACGAGACCCAGCGGAGCACCACCGACGCCAACGGTCAATCCCAGACGACCACGGTCGTCCACCCCATCGTGGTCCTCACCGTCCAGCTGACCGGCGTGCGGCCCGACATGGCCCTGGCCGAGCGTGGGCTGGGCTCCAGGATGGCCCGCGCGCTGGGCAAGGCGCAGCAGCTGGAGACCGGGTACGCCGAGTTCGACCGCCGCTTCACGATGGCCGCCGCCGACCCGTGGGGCGCTCGCGAATACCTTTCACCCGCCCTGATCCAGGCTCAGCTGTCCGGCCAGATCCCGCCCTGGAGCCTGCGCGGCGGCGAGTTGCTGATCGTCGTGAACGGTGCCCTGCGCGCGGAGAGTCTCGACTACCACGTCTGGACCCTGCGCTACCTGGCCGAACTCCTCGGCCACCGCTTCTAACAGCCGGATCGACCGCCTACCGGCCCCCTCAGGACGGCGCAGGTGCGGGGATGACGGTCAGGTCGGCGTTTCGCTCGGCGTGCAGTTCGGTGGGCGTGCAGCCCGACATCGCCTTGAACTCGCGGTTGAAGTGGGCCTGGTCGTAGTAGCCGCAGGCCAGGGCGATGTCGACCCAGCTCGGCAGGTCGTGCGTCATCAGGTCGACGGCCCGGGTGAAGCGGAACACCCGCGCCATGACCTTGGGGGACAGGCCGGCCTGCGCACGGAAGCGGTTGTTGAGGTGCTTGCGGCTCCAGCCCACCTCGTCGGCCAGCTCGCCGACGTTCATCCGGCCGCCGCTGCGGTAGAGCAGCCGCCAGGCCCGGGTGACCTCGGGCGCGGGCTCGGGGCCGATCTCCAGGCGGCTCAGCAGGAGGTCGTCGAGCAGGTCGAAGCGGTCGGCCCAGTCGGGGGTGTCGGCCAGCCGGGCGACGAACGCGTCGGCGCTCGGGCCGAGGAGCGTGCCGAGCTCGACGGCCTGGTTGGCCAGGTTTCCCATGGGGACGCCGAACAGCGAGTACGAGCCGAGCGGGGTGATGTCCAGCTGGATGCCCCGCTGCCCGCCAGGATGGGTGTACATGCCGTGCCCGTCGTGCATGCCCGCGATGAACGAGTCGTAGTCGGTCGTGGCGACGCCGGGGTCGGGGACCGCCAGGCGCAGCGGCGGGCCGAGGCTGATGATCACGACGGTGTGGCGGGTGGGCAGGGTGCGCATGCGGCTGGGGACCACGCCGCTCTCCAGGTAGCCCTCGTAGGAGGCCAGGAAGGGACGCAGCGCGGGATGGGGCGGGCGGCTCGCCCGCACCCAGCCGCCCCTGTTCTCCAGCGTCACGGCCGTCACAAGGCCAGTCTTACATCAGGGGCCGACAAACCGCCTATTCGTACATCTGCCCGCATACCGCGATCTTGGCCAGATCGGCCCAGGTCATGGTGGCGAGGCTGCGCACGTACGACCGTGCGGGCGCCGGATCGGAGGTGCCCGTGGGCAGCGGTACCCGGGCGCCGTCGGCCGCGTCCCAGCCGCCCAGGCTCCCCGCCACCGCGCACTCCAGGTAGGTCGCCGGGTCGAAGTTGTACCAGCGCGGGGGAGTGGCGCGGCGGCCCGATCCCGCCGGGCGCGGGGCGTCCACGCCGAAGCGGGCCTGCGGGCCGGGCGGCGAGTTCAGGAAGTCCTCAAGGTCGGCGAGCTGGGACAGGACGACCCGTTCCCAGTCGCCGTAGCCCTCCGGCTCCTCACCGGGCAGCGACAGATCACGGACGCTCCAGTCCGGGTCGAACTCGACGGGCGGAGTGGTCGAGGCGGCCGAGAACATCGCCGCGACGTCGTCCGGCTCCAGCGTGTCCTGATCTCGCAGCGGGCCGCTCACCTTCCACAGCGACCGCAGGAACGCCGACAGCGACCACGACGCCGCGCGCGCCTCCTGGCCCAGTTGCAGGAAGTGCAGGTAGAGATCCCGGTTGGTACGCAGGAACGGGCCGGGCGGACCGGCGACCCAGTACATCTGCTTGTGCACGACGCCGCTCTCCATCACCAGGATCTGTGCCAGGGCAGAGATCCGTGACTCGTGCGCCGACAGGTGGAACTCGTTGCCATGGTCGTCCTGGCGCATGACGTCCCACGTCTCCATCCGGCCCCTCCACGGTCGCGAATGTGCGTCTCAACGTCCCCGCGGAGAGAGTCTCCCACCATCCGCCCGACGACCAGTAGTTGACATGTCACTTTCCGGACTCGAAGTCGTGACCTTTCGTTCAGCGAAAGGGCCTGGAACAGGCCGAAAGGCCCCGGCAGGCACTCGCCGGGGCCTTTCGCCGTACGCGGTCAGGCCTTGGAGCGGTGGACCACCTGCAGCTCGGTGAAGCCGTACAGGCCCCACGGGCCGTTCTCCACGCCGACGCCGCTCCACTTGAAGCCGCCGAACGGCTGGTGCGGCGCGAGGGCGAGGTGGGTGTTGACCCAGGCGGTGCCGCACTCCAGGCGCGCGGCGACCTCGCTCGCGCGCTCGGCGTCGGTGCCCCACACCGAGCCGGACAGGCCGAAGTGGGTGCCGTTGGCGCGGGAGATCGCCTCCTCAAGGTCGTTGTACTTCACGATGGGCAGCGCCGGGCCGAACTGCTCCTCGTCCACGATGCGCGCGCCGTCGGAGATGTCGGCGAGGATCGTCGGCTCGAAGAAATAGCCGGGCCCGTCGATCGGCTTGCCGCCCGCGGCGGCACGGGCGCCTCCGGCCAGCGCGTCGGCGACCAGCTCCGAGACGCGCTCGTACTGCGGCTTGTTGTTGACCGGCCCGAACTGCACGCCCTCGGCGAAGCCGTCGCCGACCTTGGCCGCGCTCGCCTTGGCCGCCAGCGCCTCCACCACGTCGCCGTAGAGCGACTCGGGCACGTACACGCGCTTGATCGCCGAGCAGACCTGCCCGTTGTTCATGAATGCGGCGCCGAACAGCTTGTCGGCGACCGCGGCGGGGTCGGCGTCGTCGAGCAGGATCGCCGGGTCGTTGCCGCCGAGCTCCAGCGTCACGCGCTTCAGGTCCGGCGCGGCGGCCGCGGCGACGCGCTTGCCGGTCGCGACGCTGCCGGTGAAGCTGATCTTGCGCGGTACGTCGTGGGAGGTCATCCAGGCGCCGAGGCCGTCGCCGCCGGTGACCACGTTCAGCACGCCCGGAGGCAGCACCTCGCGCAGCACCTCGCCGAGCTTCAGGCTGGACAGCGGGGTGAACGGGGAGGGCTTGAGGACCATGGTGTTGCCCGCCAGCAGCGCCGGGGCGAGCTTCCAGATGGCCAGCAGCAGCGGGTAGTTCCACGGCGTGATGGCCGCGACGACGCCCATCGGCCGCCGCACCACCTCGACGAACGCGGCGTCGTCGTCCTGGATGACCTCGCGGGGCAGCTCCAGGTCGGCGAAGTACTTGAGCCAGACGCCGGCGCCGATGACCTCCATCGTCGCGTCGCCGAGCGGCTTGCCCTGTTCGAGAGTCAGGATCCGGCCGATCTCCTCGGACCGGGCGAACATCAGGTCGGCGGCGGCCTGCAGCGCCTTGCGGCGGGCGGGCTCGTCGCGGCGCCACTCGGGCAGCGCCGCCGCGGCGGCGGCCATCGCCTGGTCGAGCTGTTCGCGGGAGGCGTCGGGCGCCTGCTCGGCCACCTCACCGGTCGCGGGGTTGACCACGCCGAACGTGCCCGTCGTCTGGACGGCCTGTCCGTCGATGGTCATCGTGAAGTCGGTCACCGTTGAGCCTCCACTTCGCAGCGCATACCGAACGAGATTCAGTATTCACCCCGGAGGCGTCGCGGGACCACCCCGGGGGCCTCCCGGGCCGGTCCCGAAGCGACCTCAGCGATGCCGGACGACGACCAGCCGCAGCGCCGCGTCGGGTCCGCGCCGGTCAGGGCCGCCCGCCTGGAACCTGGTCGACGCCCACACCCACACGCGCCCGAGCCTCGGATGCCGGGGAACGTTCATCCGCACCCGGATCGTCGCCCGCGCCCCCGAACGCAGCGGCCCGCGCGAGCAGTGCAGCACCCGGCCCTCCGCCTCGCAGCCGTTCGCGTCCTTCAGCACCCAGCCGCGCGGCACGGCGGTGTCCAGCCGCGCGCGTTCGATGGTGTGCGAGCCGAGGTTGTGCAGGACCCACCGCACGGTCTGCGTCTCGCCCGGAACGGGACGCCGGTGATTGGCCCGCCCCGTGATCGCCAGCTCCTCGTCGAATTTCGGACCGGCCGCGGCGACAGCGGCCGCCGGTGCGGAGGCCCGTGCGGCGACCGGTGCGAAGGCCGGTGCGGCGACCGCGGCGGCCGGCGCGACGAGCGTGTCCGGCGCGGTGGCCAGGCCCGTGGCGACCAGAACGCCCGGTGTGATGAGAACGGCCGGTGCGATGACACCGGACGGAACGGCGAAGCTGCGCATGTGATCCCCCCGATCGTGCCGCCTGTGAACGGCCTATGAACGCTAGCCTTCCGCGACGCCGTGTTCACGCTTCGCATCGGGCGTGGCCGAGGCCGGCGCCGTCGAAAGGCGTCACGGCCGGACCGGGCCGTGGCCGAAACCGGCGGTTCGGGCGGACGAAAGCGGCCCGGCCATGAATGATCTGCTCCATGCGACCACGTCTCACAGCGGTATTCGCGCTCACCCTCGCTCTCGCCTCATCCGGCGGGGCGGCTGCGGCCGCGGCTCCCACGGCGCCTTCGGTCAAGCCACCGCCCACGCTCACCGACTCGCACCCCTGTGCCGGTCAGCCGGGCTTCACCTGCTCCTTCCTCACCGTGCCGCTCGACCACCGCGGCCACGGCAAGGGGGAGCTCAAGCTGCAGGTCGCCACGGCCGACAACGCGTCCGCGCCCAAGGGCACCCTGGTGTTCCTGACCGGCGGTCCCGGCCAGCCCGGCGTCCCGTTCGCCACCCGCATCGCGACCCAGCGGCTGCCCGAGCTGGCGAAGAACTACCGGTTCGTGGTGATCGACCAGCGCGGCACCGGCGAGTTCGGCGCGCTGAACTGCCCGAAGTTGCAGGCCGAGGTCGGCAGCTCCGACATCGAGCCGCCGAGCAAGGACGCCATCGCCGAGTGCGCGAACATCCTCGGCGACAAGCGCAACTACTTCACCAGCGAGCAGACCACCGGTGACCTGGACATGTTCCGGCAGGCGCTCGGCGTGCACAAGTGGACGCTGGACGGCGTCTCCTACGGCACGTTCACCGCCGCCCGCTACGCCGCGGCGCACCCGGGCAACACCGACAAGCTCGTGCTCGACTCCGTGCTCCCGCACACCGACCCGCAGAACGACGACATGCTCTACCTCACCGGGCTCCGCGCCACCGCGCGCGTACTGCGAGACGCGTGCAAGACCGCGCCCGCGTGCGGCTTCGACCCGGCACAGGACCTGGCCTGGATCGCCCGCCACCGCACCGACAGCGTGCTGGTCTGGGACATGCTGGTCTCGTACGAGTTCCTCGACCCGACCTACCGCAACCCGAACCCGGCCGGCCTGCCCGCGGGCTCGGGCGACCCGGTCGGCGCGATCCACGCGGCACGCGGAGGCGACCCGACCAGGCTCGACCAGATGCTCAAGCTGCTCGACTCCGGCGGCGACCCGGTCACCGGCTACAGCTCGGGCCTGCACATCGCGACCATCTGCGGCGACGGGCAGTTCCCCTGGGGCACCTCGGAATCCCCGGTGGCGAAGCGCTGGCCTGCCGTCGACCGGGTTCTCCGGAAGCTCCCGGCCAAGGCGACCTGGCCGTTCACCACGAAGACCGCGGTCGGGAACGGGTTCATGACCGAGTGCCTCAGCTGGCCGCGTTCGCAGCATTCCGCCGAGCCGCCCGAGCGGCTGCCCGCCGTCCCGACGCTGCTGGTGAACGGTGACCGCGACCTGTCGACGCCGCTCGAGTGGGCCAAGGAAGAGCTGGGCTACACCCCGCGCGGTCAGCTGGTCGTCGTCAAGGGCGCCTCGCACTCGATCCAGAACCGCGAGCTCGGCCACCAAGGCCGCGACGCCGTCATCAAGTTCCTGAACGGCTGACGGCCGACGTCTGACAGAGGGATCCGCCCGCCGGTTTCGAGGAACCGGCGGGCGGACGCCGCCACGGGAGGCGAGGCGGCGGGGAGCCCCGGGGTCCGGGAGCTAGGCGGCCAGCATCCGGTCGACGAACTCGCGGTAGGCGCGCAGCGTCAGCCGCAGCTGCTCGGTGTCGTCCCGCCCGTGGTCGTCCAGCGAACGCTTGCGCTCGGCGATGGCCTGGCCGAGCGCGTTCACGATCTCGCCGGCGAGCTCGTCGGCCCGCTGGACCGAGCCCGCCGGATCGTCGATGAACCCGGCCTGGACCTCGCTCCACCGCCTGCGCAGCCGGTCGGCGTCGGCGCTCGCGATGAGCTGCTCGAACGGCTCGAAATCGGGCTGGGTGTCCGCGGCCGCATACGGCGAGGCGGGCGGGAAGCCGGTCGCCACCTCGGACTCGTGCTCGGGCTCAAGCCCCGGCTCGCGTTCAAGCTCCGGCTCAGGGACGGCTTCAAGCGGGGCTTCAGACGCGGGTGCGGGCATGGTCTTAGGCTCAGGCACGGTTTCAGGAGCGGCTTCCCGTTCAGGCCCGGCTTCAGACGCGGGCATGGCTTCAGCAGCGGGTGCGGGCGCGGCTTCGGGCTCGGGGCCCGCGACGCGCACGTCCTCGTTGTTCTGGTTCTTCATCCCAGGTCAGCTCCTCGGGTTCCGGTCTTCGACGGGAACGGCGAGGAGGTCCTCGAAGAGCGCGCGGTAGTGCACCATGGCCTGCCGCATGTCCTCGGTCGAGGCCTCCTTGCCCGCGGCACGAGAACTGATGTCGTGCCCCCGCCGGTAGTGGTCGAGCGTGCGGCCGTGCTCGACCGACAGGTGCGCGGCGCGTTCCTCGAACCCCCCGGTCGGGTAGCCGCGCTGGCCCATCACCACCAGGACGAGCCGGTCGGCCTCCTCCAGCGCGCCCTCCGGGGTGTCTACGAACCGCTCCTGAACGTGCACCCACTGCTCGCGGTAGAGCTCGCGCTGCTCGTCCGGCAGGTCGTGCAGGTCCAGCTCCTGGTGCCGCTGCTCGCGCGAGCGAAGTTCCTTCTCGGCGGCGCCCCGGCCGCCGTGCCGCTCGACGGCGCGATCGTATTCGGGGCCGAAACGGCTCCGCAGCCGCTGGCTGCGGACCTGGTTCCAGGCCAGGTAGCCGACGGCGACGAGGATCGCGACGATCACGACGGCGATGACGACCATGATGGCGGTCGGCATGTCAGCCTCCGTAGGTCTGTGGACGGACCCACCGCCGATGCCCCGACAATCGCCTTCAAAACGGAGAAAGCTTTTCGGTCGTGCGTCAGGGCGTGATCGGCCGCCCGTGAAGGCCGCCCGGGAACGCGCAGACGAGAAGCCCGACATTGGTGTTACCGGTGTAGCCCGCGTACTTCAGCCGCCGCAGCCCGGCCGCGTCGGCGGGGAACACGCAGGCGACCGTGACGCCGACCCGCTGGAGAGTGTCGCGGGACTCGGGCTTGGTCGGCTTCGGGGCGCCCCTGGCCAGGCGCGTCAGCAGCAGCCGGTCGTCGATGTACTGCCTGGGCGCGGGCAGCATCTCCAGGTAGTGGTCGTTGGGGTTGACCGCGTGCACGCGCGCCGAGAACTGCGGCACGGTCCGCATGTAGAGGAACGGCATGAGCACGAACCGGCCGCCCCTGGCCTCGGCCATCCGCACGACCTCCTGCGAGGTCTTGAGCTCGTCCGGATCGGCCTTCCACGAAGGGGCGCTCTCGACCGACGATCCGGAGCGCGACGACCACAGCGGGATGCCGCCGATGATCATCGTCGTGCACAGTGCGGCCGCCGGCACGATCCCGAACGAGGCCCGTACCCAGACGGGCCGCATCCACTTCAGCGGCAGCGGCACGGCGGCGAGGAGTCCGACCAGCACCGGGACGGGCGCGATCCAGATCGCCCGCCACATCACCTGGCCGGTGTGCATGGTCTCGCCGATGGACTTCAGGACGTCCCCGACGAACAGCACCGACAGCAGGACGGCGATCCCGGTGACGAAGAGCGCGGGCACGCCCCGCCGGGCCAGCCAGGGCGCCAGCCACAGCCCGCATCCCGCCGCCAGGGCCGGAACGCCCGCGAGCAGCACCATCCCGAAACTCGACGGCGCGTCACGGGTCTTGCCGATCACCTCGGTGTTGTCGTGGAACACCTTCACCAGCACGCCCGCGCCCAGCGGGTAGGCCATCGCCAGGCAGGCGGCGGCGCCGGTACGGATCCGGCCGGTGAGGACCAGCGGCGCGACGGCAGCGGCGGTGACCAGCGGCAGCACGAACGCGGCCGTCGAGGTCATGCCGGTGGCGACGATCCCGGCCGCGAACACCATCAGCAGCGACGTCGCCGTACGCCGCTCCGCCAGCCGCGTGAAATAGACGTACAGCAGCGGGATCAGGGCCGACACCAGCATCGCCTTGCCCTGCCACATGCGCAGCAGGTGGAACGCGCCGATCGAGGCGCCGCTGCCGCCCGTCCAGAGCAGGAACACCGCGGCGGTCACGAAGCACAGGATCACCCGGCGCGGCGCCCAGGCCCGCACGAGCCGCCACATCGACCAGACCGCGATGAACGTGATGACGGGCAGGGTCACGAACCAGAGGAACGAGGGCGCCGCCAGCCCGGTGAACCGCGCCATCGCGCCCGACAGGACCTCGACCGAGGAGACCGGTGGCTCGCCCGCGACCGGCCCGAAGTCGCCGCTGGAGAAGATCACGTCGTGGAACGGGATCCGCCCCTCCGCCGCCGTCGCGACCGACCGGGACACGAAGAACGCGTCGTCGGCGTCGGTGTTGACGATGAACAGCGACGCGGCCGCGAACCCGGCCGAGGTGAGCAGCCCGACGAGCGAGCCCCAGTAGCCCTCGCCCCACCGGTCGCCCTCGGTGACGGCGGGTCCCCGGTCGCTCTCAGCGGGCTCCCGCTCGCCCTCGCCGGTCCGGCGGGCGGCTATCCCGCCCCAGCAGACGCAGATCACGGTCGCGCCGACGCTCACCAGCCCGAGCGACCAGGTGTAGACCCACGGCGTGCCGTACTTGTGCTGCGAGCCCGACCAGGCCGCGCCGAGGCCCGCCGCGACGGCGATCAGGGCGAACGGCCAGGGCGCCCTGGCCCGCCACAGGCTCGGCCGGTCGGTCCAGAGCGGGGCCGACCGCGCTCCGGTCACGCGCCGCCAGACGTAGAGGGCGAGGATCACCACCATGGCGGCGAACCAGAAGTCCAGCAGGATCCACGTCGGCGGCCGCAGCAGCAGGCCGAGGTGGTAGATCACGGTCCAGGCGGCGAACGCCAGCAGCGCCAGGTCGGTGCCGCGATCCAGCGCGCGCGTGGTCCAGGCCGGCCGCCGCGGCGACGCCTCGCCCGCCGCGGTCTCCCGCTCGTTCACCGGCTCGTCGTCCCGGCCGCTCGCCGGGTCGTCCGCACGGTCGTCCGCGCGGTCGTTCAACTCGATCAACGGAGTCGTTCCCGTCCCCAAGTACGCCCGATTCGGCCGCGGACCGCCGGAGGGGACTTGGGGGGGACCGGCGGAACGGCGTGCGGGCGCACGTTCCCACTGTGTACAGGAGATCTTGGCGCAATGGACGGCACCAGTGCGACCGGAGTTCACAATATTAGGAGTCCAAGGCCGATCTGTCCTCTGCCTGCCCGTCCAAGGCGACTTTGTGCATAAGTCCAGATTTAATGCGGCCCCCCTGTTCGTAGTGCTATGACGTACGGGTTCGGCCGCCCCGGCGTGTCAGGGCTTGGGCGCGCACGGACTTTGTACGGATGGGATGTGATGTGCGGTGCGCCACGCGTTCGGCTTCATTCTCGGAGTCCTGCTGGCCCCGGCTCTGCTGTACGGGGCTGCCTGGGGATTCGTCCAGGCGACCAAGTCGTTCGACGTGGCGGGCCAGGACATCACCGACCGTACGAAGATGTACGGGGCGTTCGCGGTCCTGGCGGCCGTGGGCCTGGTGATCGGCGTGATCGTCGTCGCCCGGTGGGCCTCGCCGCTGGTCTCGCTGGTCCCGGCGCTGTTCCTGATCGGAATATCGATCGCCTTCCTGGTGGACCCGAACCGGCTCCTGGACCTGCCCGGAAAGGTCCCGCCGGGCGGCGACCTGGACTCGGGCCTGCGCCTGCTGCTCGGCTCGGGCATTTACGGGGTCCTGGGCTTCGCCCTGCTGGCGCCGGCCTGGACGCCGCACCGCTGGAGTTCGCGGCGCAGCGACGACGAGGAGTCGGAGGAGTACTTCTCGGCCGTCCAGCGCTGATCCGCCCGCGATCGCGCGATCCCCGGCCCCAGCCGAAAGGGCCAGAGCCGGGGACCGCGGTGTGACCGCTACTGCTTGGCCTTGGTGACGAACTCGGTCGTGTAGGTCTTGGACAGGTCGACGGTGTCCTTCTTGCCCTGCACGTTCGGCGAGAACTGGGCGAGCACCTCCAGCACGTTCTTGGCTCCCTCGGCGGGCATGACGCCGTCCTCGGTGAACATGCTGATCGAGTCGCCGATCGACTTCTCGTAGAGCTTGGCGTCGCCGCCGTTGTAGTCGGCGGGCATCTTCGCCGCGATCTCGGCGGGCTGGTGCGCCTTGATCCACCCGAGCGTCTTGACGAAGGCGTTCGCCAGCTTCTGCACGGTCTCGGTGTGGGCCTTCACGTACGCGCAGTCCATGTAGAGGGAGCTGGCCGGGTAGAGGCCGCCGAGCGCCTTCCTGGTGCCCTCCTCGGTCCGCATGTCGACCATGATCTTGGCCTTGCCGGTCGTGGTCAGCTTGGCGATGGTCGGGTCGGTGGTCATGCCGGCGTCGATGCCGCCGTTCTCCAATGTGGAGATGAACGTGGGGCCCGCGCCCGCCTTCACCGTCGTGTAGTCGGAGGTCTTCACCCCGTTCCGTACGGCGAGGGCCCGGGTCAGGAAGTCGGTCGAGGAGCCGGGGCTGGTGACGCCGAGCTTCTTGCCCTTGAACGCGGCGGGGGAGGCGACGTCCCCGGCCTTGCCGGTGGCGACCATCTCCGCCTCGCCCGGCACGTCGGCGAACTGCACGACGCTCTGGATGCACTTGCCCTTGGTCTGCAGGTCGACGGTGTGGTCGTAGAAGCCGACCACGCCCTGCACGTCACCGGAGATCAGCACGTTCTCGGCCTGGGCGCCGGCGGGCTCGGTGAGCAGCTTGACGTTCACGCCCTGCTCCTTGAAGTAGCCGAGCTGCTCGGTGAGCTTGGCGGGCAGGTAGATGACCTTGTCGATGCCGCCGACCATGATCGTCACCTGGCCGCCGTCCTTGCCGCCGCCGCTCCCGCCGGAACGGGAGTCGCGGCAGGCCGACAGGGACAGTGCCGTGGTGGCGGCGAGCACGGCGGCCGTGACCCGGGTCTTGGTACGCATGGGGTGGTTCTCCTTGGGAGGGGAAAGAGGGGGGTCAGATCTGGGCGGCGCGGTCGCCGGCCGAGGGCGGCCGCCAGCGCAGCAGCCGGTTCTCCACGAGGGTGAGGAGCCACTCGGCGAGCAGGGCCAGCACGGTGATGATGATCATTCCGGCGTAGATCCCGGCCGAGTCGAAAGTGCCCTGGGAGTGGTTGATCAGCAGGCCGAGGCCCTTGTCGGCGCCGCTGTACTCGCCGACGATCGCGCCGATGATGGCGAAGCCGAACGCCGAGTGCAGGGAGGCCAGGATCCAGGAGGTCGCGCTCGGCACCACGATCGTGGTGAGCACCTGCAGCCGCCCGGCGCCGAGGATCCGCGCGTTGTTGACCAGGTTGCGGTCCACCTCGCGGGCGCCCTGGAAGGCGTTGAAGAACACCGCGAAGAACACCAGCACGAACGCGGTCGCGATCTTGGACTGCATGCCGAGCCCGAACCAGATCACGAACAGCGAGGCCAGGATGATGCGCGGGATGGCGTTGGCCGCCTTGATGAACGGCGCGCACACGTCCGACAGGAACCGGCTGCGGCCGAGCACGATGCCGAGCACCACGCCGCCGAGGGCGCCGAGCACGAAGCCCGCCACCGCCTCCTGCAGGGTGTAGGAGATCTGCTCCCAGATCGAGCCCTGCGAGGTGCCGTCGGTGAACCAGTCGACCAGCCGGCCCCAGATGGCCGAGGGTTTGGAGTAGTAGAACGGGTCGATCCAGTTGGAGGCGGCCAGCTCCCAGGCGCCGAGCCAGACGACGACCAGCAGCACCCGTACGCCGTTGATGCTCAGCAGGTGGCGCAGGCCCGCGGCCCGCATCTGCGCCTCGGGCGACTTGCCGCCCATGAACTTCCCGCCCATGAACTTCCCGCCCGTGAACTTCCCGCCCGTGAACGCGGGCGCTTCGATGGCCTTGTCGTCCGCCGAGCTCAGGGTCTCGACGGCCTCGGTGGAGTTACGCGGCACGGCCGGTTCCCCTCTCTCGCGTGATCTGGACTTCCTCGCGCAGGGACTCCCAGACCTCGCGGTAGATCTCGAGGAACTCGGGGGTCAGACGGATCTCCTCGGCGTCCCGCGGCCGCTCCAGCGGCACGGGGAAGGAGCCCTTGATCGTGGCCGGGCCCGCGGTCATCACGACGACGCGGTCGGCGAGCACCAGCGCCTCCTCCAGGTCGTGGGTGACGAAGACGACCGCCGCCTTGGACCCCGACCACAGGCGCAGCAGCTCGTCCTGCATGAGCCCGCGCGTCTGCACGTCCAGCGCGGAGAACGGTTCGTCCATCAGGAGCACCGAGGGCTCGTTCACCAGGGTCTGGGCCAGGGACACGCGCTTGCGCATGCCGCCCGACAGCTGGTGGGGGTAGTAGCCCTCGAACCCCTCCAGCCCGACCCGCGTCACCCAGTCGCGGGCGCGCTCGCGGGCGTCCCGCTTGGACAGCCCCCGGTAGCGCGGGCCGGTGGCGACGTTGTCCAGGACGGTCCGCCAGGGCAGAACGGCGTCGGACTGGAACATGTAGCCGACCCCGTCCGGGATCCCGTCCACGGGCTTGCCGTGGACCAGGGCCCGGCCGTCCGAGGGCGGCTCCAGGCCGGAGACCAGCGAGAGGGTGGTCGACTTGCCGCAGCCGGTCGGGCCGACCACGGCCACGAACTCGCCGGCCGCCACGGTCAGGTCCAGGTCGCGGACGGCGGTGTGGACGCCGCCCGTGGCCGCGCGGAAGCGCTTGGTCGCCCCGTGCAGTTCGATCACGGGGCCGTCAGAGTGTGCTTGCTGTGGCATGCAGTGACCGTACGAATGTGTTGCCAGTCACAGGAAGATTTGGGAACTATGTGCTTACAAGCCGCATAACCAGGGGTTTTGTGCATAGCCAAGAGTTTTGCGCGTTCTGCTCAGAACGTGCGGAACTACCATCAGCGATCGGTTACGGTGACTCCTCATGTCGCTCCGCCCCCGCATCCCCTTCGCCCGGCAGGTGCTCGCCCTGCAGGTCGGCGTGGTGCTGGTCGTCGCGTGCCTGGGGTACGCGCTGGTGGCCTGGCGGCTCGACTCCGAGCTGCGCGGCCAGTACGGCCAGCGCGCCCTGACCCTGGCCCGCAGCGTCGCCGCCGACCCCGACATCGGGGAGGGCGTCCGCGTCAACGACCAGCCCCGCGTCCAGGCCCGCGCCGAGGCCGTCCGGCGCCGTACGGGCGCGCTGTTCGTCGTGGTCACCGACCGCAACGGCACCCGGCTCGCGCACCCCAACCCCGACCAGATCGGCGCCCGCGTCAGCACCGACCCGTCCGGGCCGCTGGCGGGCCGGGAGGTCTGGAACATCGAACGCGGCACGCTGGGGCTCTCGGCCCGCGGCAAGGTCCCGCTCCACGACGGTACGGGCGCGATCGTGGGGGAGGTCAGCGTCGGGTTCGACGCCGCCGCCATCGACCACGAGCTGCACGACAACCTGGAGGTCCTCGGGCTGTTCGTGGCGGGCGCGGCGATGCTCGGCATACTCGCCTCGGCGGCGATCGGCCGGCGGCTGAAGCGGCAGACGCTCGGGCTGGAGCCCTACGAGCTGGTGGAGCTGGTCCAGGAGCGCGAGGCGGTCCTGCACGGGGTCGGCGAGGGCGTCGTCGCCGTCGATCCCGCCGGGCGGGTGGCGGTCGGCAACGTCGAGGCGGGACGGCTGCTCGGCGCGACGCCTGAACGCGGCGCGCCCGCCGAGGAGCTGGCCGAGGACGGGGCGCTGCGCGACGTGCTGGCCGGGCGGCGGGAGGCCGACAACCTCTTCGTGACCGCCGGCGAGCGGGTCCTGGTCGTGAACCGCCGCGAGGTCCGGCGCGGTGGCCGCCACCTCGGCGCGGTGATCACCCTGCGGGACCGTACCGACCTGGAGACCCTGGCCCGCGAGCTGGACTCGGTCCACACGCTGCTGGACGCCCTGCGGGCCCAGCGCCACGAGTACGCCAACCGGCTCCATACCCTGTCCGGGCTGCTCCAGCTCGGCCACCACGAGGAGGCCGGGTCCTACATGGAGACGCTGGTGAGCGACACCGGGCCGATCGCGACGACGACCGGGGCGCACCCGCTGGCCGACCCGTTCCTGCAGGCGTTCCTGGCCGCCAAGCGGGCCGTCGCGGCGGAGAAGGGCGTACGGCTCGACGTCGGCGAGGGCAGCATGGTCCTCGGCCGGGTCGCCGAACCGCTCGTGGTCACAACCGTGGTCGGCAACCTGGTCGACAACGCGATCGAGGCCGCCAGATCGGGGGAGCGGCGCCCGGCCCGCGTCGAGGTGGAGCTGCTCGGCGACGACCGGGACCTGCACGTCACCGTCGCCGACTCCGGCGACGGCGTGCTCGCGGGCATGGTCGAGGACGTGTTCCGCGACGGGGTGTCCACCCGGCATGCCGACGACGGGCGGACGCGCGGGCTCGGCCTCGGGCTGGCCCGCCGTACGGCGCGTTCCCTGGGCGGCGACGTGACGTTCGCCGAACCCGCGGACGAGGGCGGTGGCGGTGGCGGGGCGGTCGCGGTGGCGCGGCTCCCCGGGGTGCTCGGAACGGAGGTCGCAGGATGATCAGGGTGCTCGTCGTCGACGACGACTTCCGGGTGGCGCAGGTGCACGCGGGCTTCGTGACCGCCGTGCCCGGCTTCGAGATCGCGGGCCTCGCGCACACCGCGGGCCAGGCGCGCTCGATGGCGGCCGAGCTCGCCCCCGAGCTGGTCCTTTTGGACGTCTACCTCCCCGACGCCTCGGGCCTCACGCTGCTGCCCGACCTGGACGCCGACGTGATCATGGCGACCGCGGCGGCCGACCCGGACTCGGTGCGCGCCGCGTTCCGGCACGGCGCCCTGCACTACCTGATCAAGCCGTTCACGGCCGCCGTCCTCGGCACGCGGCTGTCGGCGTACGCGCGCTACCGGCGGGCCCTGGAGTGCGGGGACGAACTGACCCAGGCGGCCGTCGACGGTGCGGTGGCCGCCCTGCACGCGCCGGTGAACGCTGAGCCGCCCGCGCCCAAGGGACAGTCGCCGGTGACCTCGCGGCTGATCTCCGAGGCGCTGCGGCGCGCGCCCGAGCCCCGATCGGCGGCCGAGGTCGCCGAGGAGGTCGGCGTCTCCCGCGCCACCGCCCAGCGCTACCTGGCCGCGCTCGGCGAGTCGGGGAAGGTCAAGGTGAGCCTGCGCTACGGCGCCACCGGGCGGCCCGAGCACCAGTACGCCTGGTCGCCGCGGTAGAGCCGGGCCAGCACGTCCTCGATGTCGGTCTCGCGGACGGCGATGTCGCGGACCTCGTGCCGCTGAGCGAGGGCGGCCACCACCGTCGCCGGGTTCGCCGTGCGGGGCAGCCGCAGCCACTGCCGCGGCCCCTCCACCCGTTCGACAATGACGTCCGGCACGTCCGGCAGCTCGATCGGCGGTCCGGAGTCGGCGAGCTCCACGACCAGGACCCGTTCCGCGCCGACGGTTTCGCGCAGCCGGTCCAGGCCGCCGTCATAGGCGAGCCGCCCGTGATCGATGATCATCACTCGCCGGCAGAGCCGCTCGATGTCGCCCAGGTCGTGCGTGGTGAGCAGGATCGTCGTGCCGCGCTCGGTGTTGAGCACCTGGAGGAACTCCCGCACGGTCGCCTTGCTGACCACGTCCAGCCCGATCGTCGGCTCGTCCAGCACCAGCACCTGCGGATCGTGCAGCAGCGCCGCCGCCAGGTCGCCGCGCATCCGCTGCCCGAGGCTCAGCTGCCGTACGGGCGTGTCGAGGAACGGGCCGAGCTCCAGCAGCCCGGTCAGCTCGGCCAGCCGCTCCCGGTGCGCGGCCGTGTCGACCCGGTACAGGTGGCGCAGCAGCGCGAGGCTGTCGCGCAGCGGCAGGTCCCACCACAGCGTCGTGCGCTGCCCGAACACCACGCCGATCCGGCGGGCGAGCGTGGTGCGCTGCCGGGACGGGTCCATCCCGAGGACCCGCACGTCGCCCGACGACGGCGTGAGGATGCCGGTCAGCATCTTGATCGTCGTCGACTTGCCCGCCCCGTTCGGGCCGAGGTAGCCGACGAACTCGCCGGGCGCGACGGTGAACGACACCTCGTCCACGGCGCGCACGGTCGTCCGCGTCCGGCGGATCCGCCCCGAGCGCGCGCGGACGGTGAACGACTTGGTGACGGAGGCGACCTCGATCATGCTTCTCAGCTTCCGGTCGATCGGTAGTGGCGCAGCCCCGCCCGCCAGGCGACCGAGGCGAGCGCGCAGACCAGCACGGCCACCGCGGGCGCGGCGAAGCGGGTGAGGGGAGGCAGCCCCAGCGGGTCGGGCCGGTCCAGCACGTACAGCGCGGGCTGCCAGTTGACGAACGCCAGCGGGACGGCGAACGTCACGCCGCGGACGAAGTCGCGGGCGAACATGTTCATCGGATACTGCGTCAGGAACGCTCCACCGTAGGTGACCGACTTGGTCGCGCCGTGCCCGTCGATCAGGACGAACTGCAGCGCGGCCGTCAGCACCCACAGCCCGGCGAAGATGACCGTTCCCGTCACCACCATCACCGGGACCATCGCGACCCGTCCCGGCGTCCAGCCGACGTCGAGCCGGGGGAGCGCCAGCCCGAGCACGGCGACGCCGGGGATCACCTTGCCCGCCCGGCGGGGCGAGAAGTCCTCGGTGGCGATCTGGATCAGTGGGCTCACCGGGCGGACCAGCATGGAGTCGAGGCTGCCCTCCCGGATGTGCCTCCCCAGCCGTTCGGTGGTTCCCAGCAGCAGGTCGGCGACCGCGAACGCCAGCGTCGAGGTGCCGTACAAGAACAGCACCTCGGGCGCGGAGAAGCCCGCGATCCGCGGGGCGCGCGTGAACATCACCAGGATCGCCGCGAGGTCGAGCGCGCTCACCACCGCCGTGCTGAGGCTCAGCAGGACCATCGACACCGGGTACTGCGCGGCCGCGCGCGTCCATGTCCACGCCAGCAGCCCGTACGCGCGGATGCTACCCACCGTGAATCACCAGCTTCCGTCGCGCGGCGGCGGTGAGCGCTGCGCCGGCGGCCAGCAGCGCGACGGCCCAGCCCGCCTGGAAACCGAGTGCGCCGAGCAGATCCGTCCCGGTGTGCTTGCCGAGGAAAACGTCCGCCGGGACCTGCACGAGCGCCGCCCACGGCATCGCCTGGGCGATCGAGGCCAGCCAGCCGGGAAAGACGACCAGCGGCAGGATCATCCCGGAGAAGAACAGCGACATCACCAGCGCGATCGACTGCAATCCCCGGTCGTCGTGCAGCCAGAACACCGCGAGCGCGACCAGGTAGCGGATCGCGAAGCTGACCAGCACGCCCAGCATCGCCGACAGCGCGAACGCGGCGAGGCCCGGCGCGGACGGCACGTTCAGATCGAAGACCACCGCGCCCGCCACCAGCGGCAGCGCGCTGCGCAGCAGCATCTCCGCGCTCGCCCGCCCGATGTCGTCGGCCAGCCACCAGCCCTGGAGCCCCACCGGCCGGTACAGATCGATCGCGACGTCGCCGCTGCGGATCCGTTCGGACAGCTCCAGCCCGCGGAAGAGCTGGACCGGCCCGATCATCGCCTGCGTGATGAAGCAGAACGTGACCGCGTCCGCCACGTCGTAGCCGCCGAGCGCCGGGCGTGCGTGCCACAGGGCGATGAGCACGTAGGCGCGCATGAAGCCGAAGACGGTGTTGGTTACGGCCTCGGCCGCGGAGCTGAGCGGATAAGCGGTGTATCTACGGAACCCGTACCAAGCGACCCAAGGAAAGACCCCCACCCGCCTAGAGCATATGGACGGACACGGGGCAGATCCATGTAAAAAGCCACTAACGGAGCGCAACTCCTTACACGAGCAAGACCGGGCCTGAGGGGAGGGCCCGGTCTTGCCGCGCGGTGGTTCTACGGATTGTTGTGCTGGACGCGTGGTCCTAGTCGAGCGGCGGCTTGCCGGTCGAGTGGATCCACTTGTCGAAGAACGCGTCGAGGTTCTGGCCGCTCACGCGGTTCGCCGTCGCGTTGAACTGGTCGGTCGTGCCGGTGCTGTTCTTGTGCTCCGCGTACCAGGTACGCAGGATCTTGTTGAACGTGTCGGCGCCGACCTTCTCGCGCAGGAACTGCAGCACCATGGCGCCGCCGTTGTACACGCGGTCGTGGAACATCGTGTCGTGCTTGGGGTTGCCGATCTCGACGTCCCACCAGCTCGCCGGCCGGGTGTTGTAGACCGTGCGCACCGCGTCGTGGACCGTGGCCCCGCCGTGCAGCTCGTTCCACCACAGGTGGTTCCAGGTGGCGAAGCTCTCGTTCAGCCAGATGTTCGACCAGTCGCGCACCGACACCGAGTCGCCGAAGTACTGGTGGGCGAGCTCGTGCGCGATCGTGGTGGTGCTGCGCACGTCGGAGTAGAGCGGCCGGGTCGCCGTCTCCAGCGAGAACCCGATCGTCTGGCCGTTGTAGGTCGCCAGGTCGGCGATGGCTCCGGTCGAGTCGAACGGCCACTTGCCGTAGGTCTTCACCCACAGGTCGGTGGCCTCACCGGTGGTGTCCCAGAAGAACTTCACCGGGTCGGGGTTGTTCGGGTCACGGCCGACGAGCTTCGGGTCAACGCCGATGGTCATCGGCACGCCGCCCGGCGTCTTGCCCGACTTCATGATCCACTTGCCGACGTCGGCGGTGGCCAGGTAGGTCGAGATCGGCGTCTTCTCGTCCCACACGAAGGTGGACTTGCCGTTCCTGGTCCGCTGGGAGACCAGCCGGCCGTTGGACATGACCGACAGGCCCTCGGGCACCGTCACCTTGAAGGTGAAGGCCGCCTTGTCGCTCGGGTGGTCGTTGGAGGGGAACCACGTCGAGGAGGCGTCGGGCTCGTCGCCCATGAACGCGCCGTCGTCGGTGTGCACGAAGCCGTACGGCGACCCGAACACCACGGGCGAGCCGACGATCGTCTTCGGCACGCCGCCGTACTTGACGGCCGTGACGAAGTACGAGCCCTCCTTGAGCTTGTGCTTGGGCGTGATGACCAGTTCCTGGCCGTTCCGCGTGAAGTCGGCCTTCTTGCCGTCCACGGTCACGCTGGAGACGTCGAGCTGCTGCAGGTCCAGGTCGAAGCTGGACAGGTTCTGGGTCGCACGGGAGGTGATGGTCGCCGTGCTGTCCAGCTGCTTGGTCGCAGGGTCGTAGGAGAAGTTGATGCCATAGTGCTTGACGTCGTACCCGCCGTTGCCTTCGAGCGGGAAATACGGGTCGTTGATGCCGGGCGCCCCCGGGGTGTACGGGCCGTGTCCGTGCCCGTGGCCGGCGACGTTCGCCGACGCCGCCGGAGCGGCGGCCAGCGAGGCGGCGGTGACCGCGGCGGCGGCCAGTGAAAGGGTGCGCAGCGCCGGGGTACGGCGTTGAGGGATGCGCGCGGATGAGCGCAACGCCATGGTCGGTCCTCTCCCTTGAGTGATCGAACAGCGTGCCTACATTGCCTGGTTGGGTATGCAATGTCGATAGTCGTTCCGAATGTGGCCGTATGGCCTGCCGGATCCGGCCGTGCTGCGCATACAAGGGCATACCAACGCGCACAAGAAGTACCAGCGCATACAAGAAGGCCCCACGGGGGTGTAGGAACCCGTGGGGCCTTCTCGTGCTCTATGGCTCAGGTGAGCTCAGATCAGCTGAGCTCAGAGACGCCTTAGTGGAACTGGCCCTCTTCGGTGGAGCCCTTGAGCGCCGTGGTGGACGAGTCCGGGGCGATCGCGGTGCTGACCTGGTCGAAGTAGCCGGTGCCGGCCTCGCGCTGGTGCTTGACCGCGGTGAAGCCGCGCTCGGCAGCGGCGAACTCGCGCTCCTGCAGCTCGACGTAGGCGGTCATGCCCTCGCGGGCGTAGCCGTAGGCCAGGTCGAACATGCCGCTGTTCAGCGAGTGGAAGCCGGCCAGCGTGATGAACTGGAACTTGAAGCCCATGTGGCCGAGCTCGCGCTGGAACTTGGCGATGGTCGCGTCGTCCAGGTGCTTCTTCCAGTTGAAGGAAGGCGAGCAGTTGTAGGCCAGCATCTGGTCCGGGTACTCGGCCTTGACGGCCTCGGCGAACTTGCGGGCCTGCTCCAGGTCCGGGGTGCCGGTCTCCATCCAGATGAGGTCGGAGTAGGGCGCGTAGGCCTTGGCGCGGGCGATGCAGGGCTCGATGCCGTTGGTGACCCGGTAGAAGCCCTCGGCGGTGCGCTCGCCGGTGATGAACGCGCGGTCGCGCTCGTCCACGTCCGTGGTGATCAGGGTCGCGGCCTCGGCGTCGGTCCGCGCGATGATCAGGGAGGGCGTGTTCGAGATGTCCGCGGCGAGGCGGGCGGTGTTCAGCGTCTTGATGTGGTGCGAGGTCGGGATGAGGACCTTGCCGCCCAGGTGGCCGCACTTCTTCTCGGAGGCGAGCTGGTCCTCCCAGTGCACGCCCGCCGCACCCGCGGCGATCATGCCCTTCATCAGCTCGAAGGCGTTCAGCACACCGCCGAAGCCGGCCTCGGCGTCGGCGACGATCGGGGCGAGGAAGTGCGTGTCGCCCTCACCCTCGGACCACTGGACCTGGTCGGCGCGCATCAGGGCGTTGTTGATGCGGCGGACGACCTGCGGCACCGAGTTGGCCGGGTAGATGCTCTGGTCGGGGTAGGTCTGGCCGGCCAGGTTGGCGTCGGCGGCGACCTGCCAGCCCGACAGGTAGATGGCCTTGAGGCCGGCCTTCACCTGCTGGACGGCCTGGAGGCCGGTGAGCGCGCCGAGGGAGTGGACGTAGTCCTCCTCGTGCAGCAGCTTCCACAGGCGCTCCGCACCGAGGCGGGCGAGGGTGAACTCCTCCTGGACCGAACCGCGCAGCCGCACGACATCCTCGGCGGAGTAGGTCCGCTCGATGCCCTTCCAGCGCTCGTCGGTGGCCCACTGCTGCCGCAGCTCGTCGGCTGCGCCCTTGAGGCGACTTTCGCTCATTGTCTTGCCCTTCTGTGTCGTCCCCTGGGTGCTTGGCCACGATCCTGCCCCGGCCGCAAGCCCCAAATGAACTCGTGAGTAACAGAAGAACTGCGAAATTTCCGCTATCATGAAGCCGTGACGACCTTGCGGCCAGAAGAACCCCTCAACTTGACGAGTGACGTAGATCTCGTCACCTTTGGGCAGCGCCTGCGCCATCTGCGGCGGAACCGGAGCATGACGCTCTCCGACCTGGGGGAACGCGTCGGCCGGGCACCGTCCCAGCTGTCCCTGCTGGAGAACGGGCGGCGCGAGCCCAAGCTCTCGCTGCTGCAGTCCCTCGCGCACGCGCTGGACGTTCCGGTGGAAGAACTTCTGCGCCGCCAGCCGCCGAGCCGCCGCGCCCAGCTGGAGATCTCCCTGGAGGAGGCGCAGCGCGACCCCCTCTACAAGACGCTGGGCCTGTCGCACCTCAAGGTCAGCAAGCGGATGCCGAACGAGGTCATCGAGCACATCCTCGCCCTCTACGGGGAGCTGCGGCGCAGCCGTACCAAGCCGACCGCGAGCCCCGAGGAGGCCCGCAAGGCCAACGCGGCGCTGCGGCAGCAGATGCACGAGCGCGGCAACTACTTCGGCGAGATCGAGCAGGTGGCCGCCCAGACGCTGGACGCGATCGGCTACCGCGGCGGCGCGGTGTCGCAGGGCATGCTGATGCAGCTGGTCCACCACTTCGGATTCGATCTCCAGTACGTCCAGGACCTGCCGCGTTCGGTCCGGTCGATCACCGACCAGCGGCACCGCCGGATCTACCTGGAGCGCGAGCAGCTCGGCATGCACACGCCGCGCACGATCCTGCTCCAGACGCTCGGCCACATCGCCCTGGACCACGACGTTCCGCGCGACTTCGCCGACTTCCTGCGGCAGCGGGTCGAGGCCAACTACTTCGGCGCCGCGATGCTGATGCCCGAACGGGCCGTCGTGCCGTACCTCCAGGAGGCCAAGCAGGCCCGCGAGCTGTCGGTGGAGGACCTCGCCGACGTCTTCTCGGTCTCGTACGAGATGGCCGCCCACCGCTTCACCAACGTCGCGACCCACCACCTGGACCTGCACCTGCACTTCACCAAGAACGACGAGAACGGCACCATCTACAAGGCCTACGCCAACGACGGCCTGCTCTTCCCGCAGGACGAGGACGGTGCCATCGAGGGCCAGCGGATGTGCCGGGAATGGGCGGGACGCCACGTCTTCGGCGCCGCGGACCGGTTCTCGGTCTACTACCAGTACACCGACACCTCCAAGGGCACCTACTGGTGCCTCTCCCACATCGACCCCTCCCACGAGAGGGACTTCGCGATCACCCTGGGGGTGAAGTTCGAGGATTCACGGTGGTTCCGGGGCCGCGAGACCACCAACCGGGTCAAGTCCGGCTGCCCCGACGGCGACTGCTGCCAGCGGCCGCCTAAGGAGCTCGCCGAACGGTGGGAGGGCATGGCCTGGCCGTCGGCCCGCGCCCACTCGCACGTGCTGTCGGTGCTGCCGCCCGGGGCCTTCCCGGGGGTCGACGAGGCCGACGTCTACGCCTTCCTGGACCGGCACGCCGCCGGATAACGGGTGCGCCTGGACCGGCACGCCGCCGCATAACCGGCGTGTTGTGGCGTTGTTAACTCTTGGGGTCGATCCGCCCTGGCGCGTTCCACCGGTGAATGATCTGCGGTGACGCGGTGTTTCCTTAGAGGAGACGTTCCGTGTGGAGACGCGAGAATGATCGGCAGGGAAGTCCGCAAGAGGGTCCGCGGGAGAGGGAGAGCGAGTGCTGCCTGAGGTCGCGAAATGGTTGCGCCGCCGTACCAGCGCGGCGGCGGACTGGCCCCTGCAGACCCTGCTGGCCGCCAAGGGCGACACCCGGATCAGCGTCGTTCTGCCCGCCCGCGACGAGGAGGCGACGGTCGGCACGATCGTCGGCGTGATCCAACGGGAGCTGGTCGAACAGGCCCCGCTGGTGGACGAGATCGTCGTGGTCGACTCCCGTTCGAGCGACCGGACCGCCGCCGTGGCCGCCGAGGCGGGCGCCGAGGTGGTCTGCCAGGACGACGTCCTGCCCGCCGAGGGCCGCATGTCGGGCAAGGGCGAGGCCCTGTGGAAGTCCCTCGCCGTCACCACCGGGGACTTGATCGTCTTCATCGACGCCGACCTGCGCGGCTTCACCTCCTCCTACATCACCGGTCTGCTGGGCCCGCTGCTCGCAGACCCCCAGATCGCCTACGTCAAGGGCTGTTACGACCGGCCGCTGATCAACGGCGAGACCCGGGTCGAGGGCGGCGGCGGCCGGGTCACCGAGCTGGTCGCGCGCCCGCTGATCAACCTGCACTGGCCGATGCTCGCCGGGGTCATGCAGCCGCTCGGCGGGGAGTACGCGGGCCGCCGCGAACTCCTGGAGCAGCTCCCGTTCGTGACCGGCTACGGCGTCGAGCTGGGCCTTCTCCTGGACGTCTTCCGCCTGGCGGGCCTGGACGCGATCGCCCAGGTGGACCTCGGGCGCCGCGTTCACTCCCACCAGACCACCGAGGCCCTGGGCGCGATGTCCAGCCAGATCATGCTGACCGCCTGGTCCCGCCTGGAGCAGCACGGCCGCATGATGCCCCTGGAAGAGCCGGCGACCGCTTTGACGCAGTTCCGGCGGGTCTCCGACGGCCACGACATACGTGTCAGCGACATCGGCGTGGGGGAGCGCCCCCCGATGGCCGAGATAACCGAGTACGCCGCCTCCCGCCGCTCCTTGCTCTCCTGACTACAACGACCGAACCCTCTCCATCACCGTGCCTGTGACTCTGGCCACGGTGTTACCACCGGTAACCCCAACGAATGCTACCGTTGGTAACAGACGATATTGGAGAGAGGGTCAATAACGATGACGAGCACCGAGGCGACGCCGTTCTCGCTGGAGCTCAGCGAGGACGTCAGCGAAGTTCGGCAGTGGGTCCACGACTTCGCCAAGGACGTCGTACGTCCCGCCGCCGAGGAGTGGGATGAGCGTGAGGAGACCCCTTGGCCGCTCATCCAGGAGGCCTCCAAGGTAGGCCTCTACTCGCTGGACTTCTTCGCCACCCAGTGGCTCGAGCCGACCGGCCTGGGCATTCCGGTCGCTTTCGAGGAGCTGTTCTGGGGTGACGCCGGCATCGCCCTTTCCATCGTCGGCACCGGCCTCGCCGCGGCCTCCATCGCCGCCGTGGGCCTGCCCGAGCAGATCGCCGAGTGGGTCCCGCAGATGTTCGGCACCCCCGACGACGTGAAGCTCGGCGCGTTCTGCGCCTCCGAGCCCGACGCGGGCAGCGACGTGGGCTCCATCCGCACCCGCGCCACCTTCGACGAGGCCAAGGACGAGTGGGTGATCAACGGCACCAAGACGTGGGCCACCAACGGCGGCATCGCCGACATCCACGTCGTCGTCGCCTCCGTCCACCCCGACCTCGGCAGCCGCGGCCAGGCCAGCTTCATCGTCCCGCCGCACACCCCGGGCCTGAAGCAGGGCCAGAAGTTCAAGAAGCACGGCATCCGCGCCTCCCACACCGCCGAGGTGATCCTGGACAACGTCCGGATCCCCAGCCACCTCATCGTCGGCGGCAAGGAGAAGTTCGACGCTCGCATCGCCCGCGTCCGCGAGGGCAAGAGCGCCAAGGGCCAGGCCGCGATGAAGACCTTCGAGACCACCCGCCCCACCGTCGGCGCGATGGCCCTCGGCGTCGCCCGGGCCGCCTACGACTACGCCCTGGAGTACGCCAAGGACCGCGAGCAGTTCGGCAAGAAGATCGGCGACTTCCAGGCCATCGCCTTCAAGCTCGCCGACATGAAGTGCCAGATCGACGCCGCCCGCCTCATGGTCTGGCGCGCCGCCTGGATGGCCCGCACCGGCAAGGACTTCACCAACGCCGAGGGCTCCATGGCCAAGCTCATGGCCAGCGAAGCCGCAGTCCGCGTCACCGAAGAGGCCATCCAGATCCTCGGCGGCAACGGCTACACCCGCGAATACCCCGTAGAGCGCATGCACCGCGACTCCAAGATCTTCACCATCTTCGAGGGCACCTCCGAAATCCAGCGCCTGGTCATCGGCCGAACCCTAACGGGCCTCCCCGTTCGGTAGCCCTCAGAGAGACGTGCCCCTGGCCAAGTGCCTGGTCAGGGGCACTTTCACGTCCACCGAAGCCTCCCGGTCATCCGACCCGGAGTGCCATCCTCGCTCGAGCATTGGGCAAGCATTGGATGTCCGTAAATACCTGCGAGATCCGGTCTTTTATGGACCCCGTGCTGAGTTTTTGCTGACCCACCCGCTACCGGGTAAGGGTATTTAGCCCTCCCGGCTGGGCCGATCCAGGCGTGCATGGCCGATAGTGTATAGTTATAATAACTCTACATGTCATCGGGTTGCTGCAGCGGTGCTACCGCATCGCTTGGTCGAGTCGGTTGGGGCCGTATCTGAACGCGAGCAGTTCAAGGTTCGGTGCGGGGAGAAGAGATGGTCAGTCAGCAGGTGGAGGTCGGGCATCGGCTTGGCGGTTCGAACCGGTTGCTGAACGCCGAGGAGGTGGCCCGGCTCCTTGGCGTGCCGAAGCGGACCGTGTACTCGTGCTGGCGGGTGTGGGGACTGCGCGGCTACAAGGTGGGCCGTCACCTCAGGTTCCGTGAGCGGGAACTTGACGCGTGGCTGGAGGGGCGCGAGGTCCCGGCGTCGACGGGTGGGGACCGATGGCCTCGATCCTGAAGCGTTGCCGATGCTCCGAGGAGTCCTGGCCGGACTGCCCTGACGCTTGGGTCGTCCGGTACCGCGCCGAGGGCGGCCGCCAGCGTGAACGTTCCTTCAGCACCAATCTGAAGGTGGCGGCGGACTTCGCGCTCAAGGTCGAGCACGACAAGAGGGCGCAAGTCTTCATCGATCCCAACGAGGGCCGGATCGCGTTCCAGGACTATGCCGAGACCTGGCTGGCCGGCCGCTACATCGCCGACGGCACCCGCCTGGTCTACGACTCACTCTTGCGCAACCACCTCAACCCTGCCTTCGGCCGCCGCCCGCTCAACGCGATCCGCCGCCGGGACATCAAACAACTCCTGATTTCGATGGGCAGCAAGGGACTGGGTGCCAGCCGCATCAACGAAGCCCACCTGGTCGTCGCGGCCGTCTTCAACGAGGCCAGGCGCGACCGCCTGATCGCCGAGTCGCCCTGCCTGGACATCGAGCTCCCCGACGTCATCACCGAGACAGACTTCGTCCTGCCGGCCTACGTGCAACTGTGTTACCTGACCGCCAAGCTCCCGGCGGACTGGGCCCTCACCGTCTGGCTGATGTACGGCTGCGGCTTGCGTATCGGCGAAGCCCTCGCCGTCAACACCCGGTGCCTACGCGCCAACGGCCACATTTTGCGCGTCACCGAGCAGGTCAACCCGACAGCCCAACTCATCCCCTTGAAGTTCCGCAAGAAGGGCGACTACCGCGACATCCCCCTGCCGCTCTACGTCCACGATGCCCTCCAATCCCACCTCACCGCCCACGGCACCACCTCCGACGGCTACCTGTTCCAGGGCCGCCGCCAGAAACTCATCGTCCGCAGGACCTACCAAGAGAACTTCCGCCGCTGGATCACCCGCGCGGGCCTCCCCGAGAGCTTCGTCCCCCATTCCCTGCGCCATTGCTTCGCCTCCACCGCCCTGGCCGCAGGCATCCCCATCACCGACGTCTCCCGCTGGCTCGGCCACCGCAGCATCGAAATCACCTACCGCATCTACGGCCACCTGGTCCCCGGCTCCTTCACCCGCGCCCGAGCCCTCCTCCACCAAACCTTCCTCGACCTCCAACCACAACTCACCTCAGCCAGAAACCTCAACTGATCCGCATCCCTGCGTCGAGCTTCTCGACTCAAACGCTCGGCGACGCGGCTCCGGCAGTGAGGAACTGCCAGAGACGCTCAAGACCACATCCGGCTCCTCTGAAGTCACCTGCACTCGCCGATGAGCAGCAATGAGATCGTTCTGTCAGAGGCAGCTCCTACCGTGACCTCTATGAACGACAGCTTCGTCGGCCACCACGCGACAACCAGGCAAAACACCGGCAGCCAGGTTGACCCACGTGCACCACTGCGGGCCCTCACACTGGTCCTCATGGCCATCTGTTCCACTGCCTGCGCCGTGCTGACGGCTAGAGATGCCACTGGGAAGGCTGCGCTCTCCCTGGTCGTCTTGGTTGCCCTCCTGGCCGCATACCGAGCCTGTCGTTGAGGAGCTCGGTGAAGGCGAGGCGATGCACCGACACCAAGTCGGCCTCGGATCCCAATAGCCAGCCAGCGAGACAGCTGCGCCTGCTGGGATCGGCGGTTGGCGCCACGGCTCTTGGCCAAACGAGGACTTGACGGTCAGCAGCCTGATGGCACATTCGGGCCGAGCCCGGCCATCGCCGTTCGAATGCAATCTGCTCAAGGTAGAAACGGATTGACGCCGAAGGCCGGGCTCCATCGTGACTCTAGCGACCTCGTTGAACGAGCGGGCAGCGACCACCAGTCAGTTGGGCGACCTCTACTGTGTCAAGGTAATCCGCGATCATTGCTGACCTGCGCTGTGAGGCATCTGTGCAGCTCACACGCCTCCGTTCAGGTCCGTTGAACGCCGTTGAGTGCCCTTCAACGCAGAGATGATCTCCCGCTTCTCTCCAGATCTTGGAGGCCGTGACCTCTGGTAGGGCAGCTAGATCTGTAACGGTCCGAGATAGTCAGTGCGTGCGCCCTTGGCTCTGTCGGCTGGTAGATGGGCTCCTCGTGAGGTCCGCTCATGCCGATTAGCGTGTGTCATTTCGCTCAGACCCTGTCCTAGGCGGTTATCGGTGTTGTGGCGGATACTGGTGAATCGTGCTGATGTGCACGCTTGCGTTGCGGTTGGTCCTGGACGAGCTGGGGACCTGTGTTCACCGCGATCGTGTACGTGCTGATCAGCGGGTGTGCCCGGCGGCATCTGCCGGGTGAGTTCCGGGTGTCGCCGTCCACCGCGCACAGCCGGTTCATGTTCTGGACGCACGAGGGATTGTGGCCGAGGCCGCATCAGGCGGTGCTGGGCGAGTTCGGCGCCTACAGTGAGGTCGACTGGAGCAGCGCGATCGTGGATGCATCGACACCAGCCAGCGCCGGGGCCGGGTACGGTCCCCGGCTGACGGCGGGCTCCTCCTCAGACTGAGGAGGAGGACGAGGTCGTCGCCGACGACCTCGCTGCGGGAGGCATCCAGTCGCTCCTCGAAATCAATCCAGGGTCTGGGGCCGCACAGCGGCAAGCGAACAAGATTCTCGCCGACCTGACCGGGATCCCTTTCGATCGATGCCAAGCCCCGTTACCGCCTGGAACGTCAAGGACATATGGAGCGTCACACTGGTGTGGATGTCGATGGTGCGAGAGCGGCCGAGAACTGCCCGCATTGCGGCGCTGACGTGGCCGAGCTGGTCGCGCCGGGACGGGCCATGCTGGTCAACATCTGGAACTCGTGGTCCCTGTCGTTGATGTTCCACCAGACCGGGCGGGCCCGGTGCGAGTCCTGCGGGGTACTCCTCGACTATCACTACACGTACGTCGTAGTGGACGCCAACGACCCGGAGGAACCAGCGAACGTCCTGCTCGGAACAGGCATGGAGCTTGAGGACCTCCAGCGGGTGCTGGGGCCGCGTGCGGCGAACGTCAGATTGGTGGCTTCCAGGGACGAGCTGCACGAGGTGGTGGTCGCCCGGTTCAAGCCACAGCTCACCCGGCTGGAAACCTTCTTCCAATGCGATCTCGATCGAAAGGCGGACTGGGTCGCCGCCAACTTCGCCCTGTTCAATGCCCCGCTGATGACGTGTCTCGCGCTGCTGACCGCAGGGCGCCTGCCCGGTATCCGGGCGGCCGTCGTCGGCTCGACCTCACCGATCGACCAGGCCGCGGCGAACGAGCTCTTTGCTCGCGAGACCACATATCTCCAGTTCCTGGTCTCCTTCACACTGGCTCAGCGAATCCTCAAAGACCCTAAATTGGGTCTGTATCAAGAAATCGTCAGAATTCTGCCGGTCGGGATGATTTCCGAGTCCACTCCCGAGTACTTCAGCGCGGCTCTCAAGGCCATCGAAAGTTGGGGCCATGACCTCGACCGTTATGTCCTCCACGCGGTGAATGCCTTCGTCTGCGCTGCGGCGAATGTGGACAATGAGCACGCCGAGCAGTGGGCGGAGGACTACGTCCGCTTCGAACTTCATCGGCGAACGTCACCTTTTCCCGGCATGGAACTGCTGGCGATCCCGCCGGAGGCCGCGGGGCCGACCATCGGCTTCCGTGGGCTCTGGCAGGCGCTGAGCAGAAGGCTGACCACCGACGGCCTCCTCGACATGAAGCTGCAGGGGCAACTGCACGACCTGGTGACCGAGCTCGGCCATGAACACGTGTGGCAACAGATCTTCCAGCACGGGCTCCGCGCGACACGTACCAACGGAAGCTCGGTTCAGGAGTTCGTCGAAGTGCTGCGCCAGGTAGAGGATGTGCCAGAGGCCTTCTCCCACCTAGGCTGGGCGCTGGCCGACGAAGGTCGCCTCACCGAACTGTGCGAGATCCTCGACCTGCTGATGGGGGAACATGAGGCCGAGACCTCGATGCGCCTGTTGGCGGACTTCGGCAGGATCTGCAAGGACGCCAGGTCTCCTGACCTGTACCTGGCCCGCGCTGGAACGAGCCCGTTGCCGGGCGAGGATCAGCTGACGACCTATGTGCGGTTGTCGCTCGGCGTTGAGCGTTCGAATGCGCTCCGGCTGACCGGCCACACACAGCAGGCCCTGGACATCCTCGATGACCTCGTCCCGATCGCCGATCTCGACAAGGACCGGCGGCTCCTGTCCATGAACCGGGCCATCCTGCTCCGCACTCTGGGGCATCCGGACATGTCCGTGGCCCTACTCGAAGAGCTGTTGCCCGACGCTGCCGGCGCCGATCGGCTCAACCTGTTGCGTTCCCTATCGGCCTCGCTCGGTGCCATCGGGAACACAAGACGGGCGATCTCCCTCCTCAAGGAGGCGGAGTCTCTGGCGATCGGACCGTGGCGGCCCCAACAGGCCTATATCAAGACAGTCCGGATCGGCTTGGAGCTCCAGGGCGCGGGAGGCTCTGCGGATCTGCTCGGGGAGCTGGCTGAGCTCGGTATACCGCAGGACCCGGAGGTTCTCCTCGGCGTGGCCATGGCGTGGTCGAACGCCTCCCCGGAGTCGCGACGTGCGGAACAGGAGCTGCTCGAGGGGATCGTCACGAGGCTGGGCGATGAGGCCGGGGAAGCCCGCCTACGCAATGACCGCCTGTTGAGCAGGAAATTCCACCGCCTGGCCGCCATGTTGGCGGAGCTGACGGGAAACCCGGCGGCTGAGGGGCACTGGCGTGCCGAGCTCGCGCTGCTGGACGAGTCCGGAGACATGGACGCTCTCCCCCTAGTTGGCGTCGCCCGATATGCCGCGGCGCGGGAGGACGACATTGGCGACGCGGAATGCCGGGCCTTGCTGTTGCGGGTGCCCCGTGCGTTCAGCAGCGAACTGGGCGGGATCTCCGATGCCAGCCTGGGTATCCAAGCGACGCACATCATGCAGATGCTTCTGCGGCTCACGGCGGAGATCCTGACGGATCGCCCCGTTCAACCGGATCTCCTCAGGTTGCTGGCGGAGCTCCAGCGCGACCCCGCCGGGCGCGCCCAGCAGATCCGGCAGGCCGGTGGGGAGGCAGCCCTGCTCTCGGACGGGCTGAGCGACACCACATTGGAGGCCCTCCGGCCGACCCGCGGACGACTACATGTCCTGGAGTGGATCGACCTGTTCATTTCGGTCCCAGGTCTAATCCGCACGACGATCCCGGCGGACGGCCCGTGCGACACCGGGCAGCTGTCACTGCCGGACGGCGTGGTTCCGTTGGAGGTGGCACGCAGGCTGCGCACCCGGCTGAACGCCTGGCTGCCCGAGCAGCAAGGCGACCCGTTCGACTATGCGCCCTGGCGGGAGCTTGAGCGCTGGTTTCTCGACCAGTTCCCGGACGCAGGCCCCGAGGACCACGTAGTGATCATCGAGCATCCGCAGCACGCCGGGATCCCCTGGCACGCTGTGACTCTGGCACCCTGGACCCTCTCCTACGCCGCGAGCTGGTCGTCGTTGCTGGCAGCGTGTGCCCAGCCGAGCGCGCCACCCAACTCCCTCGGCATCGTGCTGGTGCCAACGGCCGAGGACGACCCGGTGACGGTCGAGGAGCTTGAACGCGCCGCCTTGGCCGTTGAGAAGCTGGCCGAACGGCATGGGCTGGCAGTCTCCTCCCTCGTGGGAGCCGAGGCCGACCATGCTGCGATCAGCACGTTGATGTCTTCGGTCGACGTGGCTGTCGTGCTCTGTCATGGCTACGTCGCACCCGACGACCATGAGGTCGCCCTGATGGTTGGATGCGGTGGGCGACTGCCGACGAGCCATGCGACTGCGGCGGATTCCCCCACCGGGCAGCGGCACCGCTGGTCCTGGCGGGATGCCGTCAAGCTGCGTAAGGCTCCCGGGCTCGTGCTGTTCGCCGCCTGCTCCTCGGGCACCAGCCATCTCGCGGGGATGGGCGAGCGGCTGGGTTTCCACAGCGCACTGCGCCTGCGCGGGACCCGCAGCACTGTCGCCCCGCTGTGGGATCTGGTTCCAGCCGACGCCACGGTGTTGCTCGCCGCGACGGTGGACGCCTGGCTGACTGAAAGAATCCCGGTAGCGACAGCTCTGAAGAGGACGGCATCGAACACGGATCTGCCCCGCTGGCGCAGAACGTGCCTCGCAACCGAAGGAGACGGTCGATGACCCTGGCGGACTTTCTCAACGAGCAACGGGCGGACCAGGTGACGGTCCAGCACGCTGTCCGTTATGCGGTGACCCGGCTGGCCGACTACCTGCCGCCCGAGGACATGGTCGCGGAGCTGGAGTCTGCCGCGGACGCCACCTCGGTCGGTGGGGCCCTGTCGTCGCTGAGCTGGGACGGGGCCCTCCTTCTCGACACGGATCTGATGCTGCTGGCCTGGCTCTGGTCGGACCCTGACACCCAGCCGCTAGTCCGCGAGGCCGTCGCCGGAGCCAAGGATCGGCTGCCGGTCGTCGAGGTCTCAGTGATCGCAGCCGTCGCCCTCTACGGCATGTACCTCGCTGTCACCAAGGGCAAGAAGAAGACCACAAAGAAGATCACACATAAGCCCGACGGCAGCTGGGACGTTCTCGAGGAGACCGAGTACTACCCCTCCGCTGGACAACTGGGCGAGTTGACCAAGCTCTTCAAGCAGCTCCCGCCGCCCGAATAGCGGCGCACGGGGACCGTGTTTAAGGCCGTGTCCTACGTAGTTTTAGGGCGATCTGCGGTGATAATCGTTGACTGTGTTGATATCAACCGTTGTGTTGCGGTTGGTGCCGGATGATCTGTGGGAGGTGTGGGGCCGCTGGTTCCGGCGTGTCCGGCGCGTAGCCAGGACGGCGGGACGGCTCCGCTGGATGATCGGCAGTGTTCACCGCGATCGTGTACGTGCTGATCAGCGGTTGTGCGTGGCGGCATCTGCCGACCGAGTTCGGGGTGTCGTCCTCGACGGCGCATCGCAGGTTCGCCTTCTGGGCCGAGCAGGGCTTTGGCCGCGGCTGCACCAGGTCGTGCTGGATGAGCTCGGCGCGCTGGGGATGTCGACTGGAGCAGTTGCGATCGTGGATGCCGCCGCCATCCGCCCTAAAAAGGGGGGCCTCGCTTACCGGCCCTAATTCAGTGGCGATGCTGCGGCCACCGGACCCGAGTGTGGCCGCCGATGGGGCTGGCAGGCGGGGGAACTGCAGCTTATGGCCGAGGTGGATGGCGTCGCAGATCGTGGACTTACCGGCGTTGTTCGCTCCGAGCAGCACGAGGATTCCAGCAACCCAACACCACCAAAGCCGGGGCACATCAAACGTCACCGAACCCGGCACACCTCATAGGCACTGCGTGCGTCGTTGTGGGTGTGGCCGTGGTGGCTGGCTATGTGTCGTACCGGCATGCCTACGAGTTCGTCCGGGCCAACGGTGAGGAGCCGACGGCGGCGGCGCTTGTTCCGTTGACGGTGGATGGGTTGATCTTTGCGGCTTCGCTCACGGCCCTCGAGACGGCGCGGCGCGGGGGTAAGACGCCGGTTCTGGCTCGGCTGGCGTTGGGTCTGGGGATGGCAGCGAGCATTACGGCCAATGTGTCGCATGGTCTTGGCCACGGGCTGGCAGGGGCCTTGGTCGCTGGCTGGCCGGCAGTGGCTTTGATCCTGGTCTTCGAACTGCTTTTGACGGCTGTGGCGCGTCCCGTCCGGCTTCCGGGCGTGGGTACGCGGGGATACGGCGTACTCGAAACGGTATCCGGGGCGGGCGATGTACCTATCGAGTCGGGTACGGAAGATGACTCGGATTCGTTGGAACCGTTCGATCCTCTGCTGGCACGGGCTGAAGACGTATTCAGAGGCGACCTGGCGGCGGGGCGTTGTCCCAGCATTCGTGCGATCCGTGCCGCGCTGAGCATCGGGCAGCCGAAGGCCCAGCGGGTACGGGCGTACCTGGACGCCGTACTCGCAGAGCAGCCTCAGCCTCGTATGCCTTCTTAGCCAGCTGAGGAACCGGTCCGTAACCACACTTGGGCATCCCCAGGCCGTATCTCGTTGAGACGTACGGCATTGGGGGGCATGGTGAATCGTTCGTGCTGGTCGGCGGCGATGGTCGGTGCAACGCGTGGCCTTGCTTTCGCGCACTTCTTCGTGCACTTCCGCGCACACTTCTTCGCGCACTTCTTCGTTCAGAGGAGTGGGGCTAAGGGCCTCGATCGCCGTGCTGCACGGCGATTCGGTGACTTGGTGAGAGGCCGACAAGTACTTGCTGGTGTGAGGTTCCGCCTCAAGTCAAAGGCACTACTTCCGCTGTGGAGCTCGATCGGGGAGATACGCCCGTCAGGTCGATCCTGGCCGCAGGAGCCTCACCTCGGGGAGAGCGTGGTAGCTGTCCCTCCTGGAGTGGCGGTGGCCGCTGTGGTGCTCATGGCCGCTTGGCTCGCGGTCTCCGCGGTGCGCGGGCAGCTCAGCTCGCGGGCGCTGAGGAATCGGGTGGTGTCGCGGTTGGTGCCGACCGAGGCGTTCGATCCGTGCCTGGAGGACATCCGGAAAGTCGCATCCGCGTGGCAGAGGGCGCGTCCGGCGGTGCTGCGGGGATGGGCGCCGCGGCGGTCGTTTCCGCTGAGGATCAAGATCCATGCGATCCCGGGAGGGCTGGTGGCCTACGACCTGGTGGTCCCACGCCATGCGGAGGCGGTGCTGCGAGAACTCGGATACGCCGGAGTCCAGATCGCCCGACAGGAGGAGACTCCACCTCCCCCCGACCACGGGGGCGGATCCGCCCCCAGCGCGTCCAGACGACGGCACGCGGGTTAGCCAGGGACGAGCAGCCCATTGAGCCGCAGCCGTCCGCCGCCGGTCCTCGGTAGTCACGCGTTCCTCCTTGCAGTCAAAGCGTCCGGCGCCGCGGCAGGGCGGCGCAGTTCAGTGGGGCCGAAATGGCGGTGTATCCAGTCCGGCTGGTACAGCGTGTCCAGATAGCGTTCGCCCAGGTCCGGGGCGATCGCCACAGCAATCGTCGCATCGTCGGGAGCGCGCTCGGCGAGCCAGCGCTCGGCGCCCGCAAGGACCGTGCCGGTGGACCCGCCGAACAGCAGGCCGTGGCTCACCAGCCGGTGGCAGGCCCGCATGGTGTCGGCTTCCGGCACCATGATCACCTCATCGACCAGCGACTCGTCCAGCAACGGCGGGCGCACACCCGACCCGATTCCAGGGATATAGCGGGTCTGAGCCGGGCCGCCGAACGTGACCGACCCCACGCTGTCGACGGCGACGATCCTCACCTTCGGGCGGTGCTTGGCGAACCATCGGGCGCAACCCATCAGCGTGCCCGCGGTGCCCGTAGCGACGAACAGCACGCCGATATCGGGGAACTGCGCGGCGATGTGTGGCGCCGTCAAGCGATGGTGGGCACGCCAGTTGTCGTCGCTGAGGTACTGATTGAGCCACAGATAGCGGGGATCGCTCGCGCAGAGCCTGCGAACGTGGGCCAGACGCGCGCCGAGCAGCCCGCCCTTCTGGTCCGGCTCGGTGACCACGTGCACCTCCGCGCCGAGGGCCTCCATCACCTGGCGGGTGGCCTGGTTGCAGCGCGCATCGGTGACGCAGACGAACCGCAGGCCCTTGCTCGCCGCAATGACGCTCAGCGCGACACCGAGGTTGCCCGAGGAGGACTCCACCAGGATCGTGTCAAAGCCAAGCAGCCCTGAACGCTCGGCCGCCTCGACCATTTCCAGCGCCGCCTTCTGCTTGATCGACCCAGAGAAGTTGAAGCCCTCGCACTTGAGGTACAGCGGGATTCCGAGGGTCCGCGTCAGGTCGACGTAGAGGTCGTCTTCGTTGAACTCGTGCGCCGCCGAGATGATCGGCATCAGGCCCCCCGCGCCGGGACCGCCAAGCCGAGCCCCTCGCCCCGGGGCGAGGGGCAGGGAAGGACGTGTTCGGGTAGCCGCACAGGGTCGCCGAGGACCACCACCACCTCGCGATATCCGTCATACGGGTCGCGCGCGTGCGCCATGCGCAGGTTGTCGACGAGCAGCACGTCGCCGTCCTGCCAGGGCCTCGCAACGGACGCTTCCCGATACGCCAGGTTGATCGCCTCGACATCGTCGTCGGACAGTGCGCCCCCGTCCCCGAACGCGGTGTTGAAAGGCAGCCCCGACGACCCGTATATCTCGATGAGGCGATGGCGGATGATCGGGTCGAGAGTCCGCTCATTGAGAAACGCGACCTGGTTGAACCAAACCCGGTCACCCGTCCGAGGGTGGCGCACGATGGCCGCGCGGCGCTGCCGAGTGAGTAGCCGGGAACCGGGCAACCACTCATGTTCGATGAGTGCTGCGGCGCAATACGCCTCGACCACGGCGCGGTCCTTGGTGCCGAACACCTCAGTCCACGACACGCCCACTTCGTCGTACATACGCGTGAGCAGCCAGCCCTCACGCTCGAACCGGCCGACCAGCCTGGCCGGCAGAGATGCGAGGACGGTCCGCGAATCGGCGACGGCGGTATCGCCGCCCTCTGCCGGAGCAGTGAGGCAGCCGAACAGAGTGCGGCCCGGTATTTCGTCGGCGTAGCTCAACTCGTGGTGCATACACATCGGCTCGTCGGCGGGCCACTGGGAGGAGGAGCGGACACCGTCCGGGTGGTACGTGCGGGAGGCGAATCGCTCCGGCTCGGCCATCCGGCCGATACCGAGCGCGTCAGCGACCTTCGCGACATCCGCGGTGGAGGCGACGCCGAGGCCGCGCAGCACTACCGCGCCGTCCTTGTGGACAGCCGCTTCCACCATGTCCCGGTGTGCGGCGACCCAGGCAGTGCCGCCTTCCGACTGCACGGCGATGACCCGTGGGGCGACGGGGAGCGCATCGCCGGCAGCGGCGGAGGCATCGTCCTTGGACTTGGGAACCATCTGGCGCTCTTCTCCTCAGTGATCGCAGCCCTGCCGCGGGTACACGGGCGCCATCAGGAGCCCGTCTTGCGATCCAGCGGCGCGGCGAGATATCGCCGAGGTCGGTGAATCACGATCCGCGCCGCCGGTTGGTCACGCAGGTGAAGGGGACCCCCATGGCGACCGCAGCCTTCATCTTGATTGAGCCACCGAAGCTGAAGCGTTCGCGCTTGACATAGCGTCCCGCGATTTCATGGCCAGGAACCCTTGCTCCGCGGCGGCTCGGACGCTTGGCGTGAATTCACGGCGACTGAAGACCGGCGCGTCGCGTGCATCGAGGCGGTGGCCGACGGGCAGGCTCTCAGGGTCGTCTCGCAGCGACTCTGCCAACTGCAAAATCAGATCGAAGGCCGTAAGGAAGGACTGGCCTTTGCACGACCAGATCGATTCATGACTGAACGGAGCGGCCAAGCGGCGGGCGAGGATGACCGGTCCGGTATCCACCCCGTTGTCGACATAGTGAGCGGTAGCGCCCGCCGCCCGAACGAATCGAGAGAAGTCCTGGCTCGCCGCAACCTGCTCGATCGCGAACATGCCACGCGCGTGGGGGAGAACGGCCGAATGTGCGTTGATGATCTGCCCTCTGGCCAACGAAATCCACCAGTCGTGCAAGAGCTGGTCCAGAAAGACGAAGATCGCTGGATCGCTCTCGGAGACGGTGTTCACCAGCCATTGCCGACAGTCGTTACTGTTCAGGTCGGCGCCTACCAGCTGGACGTCTGCGGGCATCCGTGCCGGCAGCTCCGGGATTCCGTACGTCTTCGCCATTTCGAGCTCGGTCCGACTCATGCCGCAGTACACCTCGTCTAGGTGCGCGACCACGCGACTGGTGGCCGGTCGACCGGCGTGTGTGCGATGAGCGCTCCAGCGCTTTTCGTACTCGGGCGTCCGATCGGGATCGTCTCGAATGAGGACCGATGCACCGGGCAAGCGTCGAAGCCAGGAAGAAATCAGGTAGGACGCGTGAAAGCCGCCCTCACAGATGAGAACCAGGGATCGATGGGGCTGAGGCCTCCAACCAACTCCGTCCACGCCGGCAGCGTATACGGGAAGTTCCACGAGCATGGTCAACTGACGCCGGGCTGACCAACTGAGCCACCAGAGCGTGGCCTTGCCCAACGCTTCCACGTGCTGTGCCCCCCACTAACCGCTCCGAGTGGAGGGTGCCGTGGCGGACCAGACGGTGACAGATGTTCTTTGCGCGCTGGGGTACGCACTGCTGATCGAGTTGGGTCGACTTACGCCCAATTTTGGGGTCCAGAGTCCTCGGCAATTTCCGTCATCGTGGAATCGAGTTCCGGCAATCCGGCGAGCGGTCTGACCCAGATCTGCCGCTACTGTGGCCTGCGCTTCTAGTGAAGATCCTCAGCCCCAAGGACGCCGCTGCAATCCTCGTGGGCAGCGGAGGCAACCGCCTCATCGGGTCTCCGGATCATCGGGCCTCCGGCCTGCGTCGGTCTGCGCGCGGCCCAGGGCGGCCCCAGCGTTTCACGCCGAGTGTCCTTGGGTGCGGCGGCGAACCTCGGCGAGATGAGGTAGCGCGTCCAATGTCTCGTTCGTTCCCGCGCCGAAGTCGATCAAGCAGGCGAGCTCGTTGACACCGATCGAGCGCAGCCGGTCTGCGAAGGCGACACATCGCTCGACCGATCCGAAGAGCGCCGACGTCCGGAAGTACCGTTCGAAGGCGTACTTCAGCAGTTTGTCGTGTGGGACGCTGCCGAGGTCGGCCCACTTGGTGCGCCAGAGGTCGACCGAACTGCGGAGGTACTCCACGAACGGTTCGTGGATGATCTCGCGGACCTCGTCGTCCGACTTGCCCACGAATGTATGCACCATGACGGTGACGGTCCCGGTGTCGGGATCGAAGCCGCCCTGGGCCCGAGCCTCCCGGTAGGCCTCGATCCTCGGTGCAAGATCGTCGACACTCTGGAACAGCAGTGCGGTGAGGACGTTCATCCCCCGGATACCGGCCTCCACGAAGGTCCGCGGATCGGAGGAGCAGGTCATCCACAGGTCGAGCTCACGCTGCACCGGCCGGGGATAGGTCTTGATCTCGACACGCTCTCCCTTTCCGTTCAACCGGACCACCGAGTTGCCCGACCACAGCGACTTGAGGAGATCGATGGTCTCGAAGGTCCATTGCCGCCGGTTCTCATAGCGCTCGGGTGCGAGGACGAAATCGTTGGCGTTCCAGCCGGTGGCGATGGCCACGTCGACCCGGCCACCCGACAGATTGTCGACAAAGGCCCAGTCCTCCGCGACCCTGAGCGGGTCCTGGAGCGGCAGTACCACGCTGCCGGCGCGGAGCCGGACATTGCGCGTAGCCACCGCCAGCGCGGCCGCGGCCAGCGCCGGGCTCGGGAAGGAGCCGCCGAAGGGGTGGAAATGCCGCTCGGGCAACCACAGGGCGCGGAACCCGCTGGCATCGGCGAACTGACCCGAGTCGAGCAGGAGTCCGTATTCGTCAGAGGGATCCTCCGACTCCCGGTTGGCGAAGAAGAGCAGACTGAAGTCCAGCATGTCCGGTACCTTTCTTGGCCCGCGCTTAAGCTGGCCGCGGTCAGCTGCCTGGTCTGGACGGAGCGCTGGTTCGATGTCGGTGTGATTCACGTTCCGGATGCTCATCAGACCCCCAGACGGATCGAATGGACTGAGGCGGTTACTCCGTGCGGAGGGCGACGGCGGTCCGGGTGCGAGCCGCCCACCCGGCGGGTAGCAGAGCGCCCGCGGTTGCGATCACCAGTCCGCCCAGGAGCAGCGGGATCACGAGCGGCGGGTCGTAGACCGCCGCGTCGACGGCCGGAATGTCGGTTCCCGCGGCGCGGCCCATGATCGGGAGGACGACACCGTGGACGGCGACGCCGATGGGAACGCCGACCACGCCGGCGATGAGACCGACACCGCCCACGGACGTGATGATCATGGCTATCGTCTGCCGCGGTGACATGCCGAGCGCCTTGAGAACACCGAGATCGTGTACTCGTTCGCGGGTGTCGAGGACCGCGGTGTTGAGCACCCCGAGACCGGCGACGGAGAGCAGGAGAACGGTGAGGGCGCCGGCCAGGGCGTCCATGGAGACCACCGTGTCGCTGAGCTTGTTGCTGTTCCGGGCTGCCGAGACGCCGAACGGTTCCAGGTCCCGGTTCACCGCCTGGATGTAGTCGTCACGGTTCACCCCCGGCTTCAGGCGGACATTGAACCGGTACGAGAGAGGGTCTATCTGCGGTTGCAGTGCGGAGATCGACGTCCGGTCGAGCACGATGAGCATGCCCTCCTGGCGGACGTCCAGGGCTTCTCCCACGATCTTGACGACCGACGACTGGGATCCGTTGATGAGCGTGATGCTGTCGCCGATGCGGGTGCCGGTCGCATGCAGGAAACCTGACGCTACGACTACCTCGCCCGGCCCGTGGAACCAGCGTCCTCGGATCATCTGCCATGACGCCCAGGAGGAATCACCCTGGTAGGAGATCACCGTGGTCGAGCCGGCCAGACCGGCCACCCCGAGATTCGCCTCGGCGCTGTTGAACCACCGTGCGGTGCCCGACTGCCGCGTGATCGCGGCGTCGACCTTCTCGGTGTTCACGGGCGAGGTCAGGTCGCTGACCACCACGTCACCAGGAGCTCGGAGGTTGATGCCGCTCTGGATGCCGTTGAGGGAGAGCGCCAGCCCGATTCCGAACGTGGCGCCGATCGTTCCGATCGCCACGGCGACCGCCATCGTCGCCGAGCGACCGGGGCGCGCGAACGGTGTCGCGAGGCCGAGCGTCAGCGGGCGGGGGAGAGGAAGCCGCCCGAGCAACCGCCGGGCCACACGACCCCGGTCACCACTCGGCGTCCGACCCACGGCGATGGCCTCGACGGTGCGCAGGTTCCCTGCTCGGCGAGCCGGAGCCCAGGCACTGGCGGCGATGGCGAGAAGGGCCACCGCCGCGACGAGAACGTCCACCCAGGGGGCGATGCCGACTCGGCCGACGCCGTACACCTCTGCCGTGTCGCCCATCACCGGGATCGCCACGAGGTTTCCGAGGATCAGACCGAGCAGGATTCCCCCACCACCGGGGATGAGAGCCTGCCCCAGGTAGGCCCGCACCACCTGACCGGGTGTGAACCCGAGCGACTTGAGGATCCCGATGCGACGCGTGCCGGCCGCCACCGCGCCGCCCACGACGATCCCGATGACCAGGACCGACATCACGAGACCGAGGATGCCGAACGCCACGATGAAGGGCGCGAACGTCGCCGCGACACGGGTCGCGGCGAGCCGTACCTTGAGCCAGGACTGCACTCCGACCAGCGATTTGTCGGGTGCCAGGGCGTTGACTGCGGTCCGGTCCGCGTCCAGCTGGGCGTTGGTCGAAGCCTTCTTGAACCGGTAGAGCATCTGGTAGTGCGGCCGGCTGCCGGAGGCCGTGAGCGAGGGAATCGTCGTCTGCGGAACCCAGGCGTCTGCTGTCTCGCTGGCCGAACGGGCGATGCCGACGACCTTGAACAGGGGGTCGCCCGGCACTCCCGGGAAGCGCATGGTGTTGCCCAGGACGAAGGGCTCGTTGTGGGCGCTCATCACGATCTCGCCCGGCCTGGCGGCCCAGCGCCCCTTGGTGAGGGTCAGGTCGTCGACGGGGCCGCCGGGTTGACGACCCACGACCGTCAGGTCCGTCAGCTGGATGCCCGGCGGCAGGCCCCCGTCGGTGTCCACCGGGGTCGGCTTGACCGACACCATCGGGTAGGGGCCGGCCGCGGCCGTGATCTGGCGGGCTCGCGCGGTGGCGGACACCTGGGCTGAGGTGATCCGCGCCGAGTCGAAGCGCGCCGCCAGGTGGGCTCCGTGCTTCTGGTTGAACGCATGGTCGAAGGGGCCCTGGGAAGCGACGATCAGGCCGGCGGCCAGTACGGACGCGGTGACTGCGAGGGTGGTCGTGAGGGCCATGACCACGGTCTGGACGCGTCGGCGCCCGACGCCCGCGCGCACGATGGTGCCGAGGCCCCCGGTCATCTGGTGACCGCCGCGTCGTCTCGGGCGATCCGGCCGTCCACCAGTTCGATCGTGCGCGTGGCGCAGCTCGCCGCCAGGCCGGTGTCGTGAGTGACCAACAGGATGGTCTGACCGCGTTCGTTGAGCTCGCGGATGAGCCGGACGACGCTGCCGGCCGATGCACGATCAAGCGCACCGGTCGGCTCGTCGGCGAGGATCAGGGGCGGGCGGTTCATGAGCGCACGGGCCAGAGCGACGCGCTGGCGCTCACCGCCGGACAGGCGCCCCGGGAAGGTGCCCCGGTACTGCTCGATGCCGAGGTCGGCCAGTAGTTCGAGGGTGCGTTCGTGGGCCTTGGCGCGGGGCATGCCCGCCAGTTGCGCCGGCAGCAGCACGTTGTCCTGGACGGTCAGGTCGTCCAGGAGGTTGAAGAACTGGAAGACCATGCCGATCGTGGCCCGCCGGTACTTGGCAGAGCCGGCCTCACCGAGCTGGTCGACCCGGACGCCGTCCACGGTCACCGTGCCCTCATCGGGCCGGTCGAGTCCCGCGATCATGTTGAGCAGGGTCGACTTGCCACTGCCAGAAGGCCCCAGCACGGCCAGCGCCTCGCCTCGCCGAACCTCCACGGTGAGGTCGCTCAGCGCCGGATCCCCTGCCTCATAGCGCTTTGTCAGATGACTGATCGAAATGAGGGGGCCAGCCCCCGAGCTGGTCGTCTTCTCCATGCTTCGACGCTAGGAGCGGATCATCGGCCGCCGCGTCGTCCGCGATGTGGAACCAGGTCCGAGGTCATCCTTAAGATGTACATCGCTTTGACCGGCGGCCTGGTCACGGCGGGCGATGCGTGCCGGCGGGTGCCCCTGCGACACTGTCATCGTGCACCGAGTCCTTGGTCGATGGAGCGCGGGTATCGCCGCTTTGGGGCGTCCGGGTGGTCCCGCCAAGCCAGTGACGCGTCGTGTGCTGTTGCTGGACGGTGGGCTGGCGTTGCTGGTCGCGGTCCTGATCGCCGCTCGCGCGGGTGTGCACGGCGAGGTGGCCGATTCCACGGCGACTCTTGCCAGCTCCAGGCGGGCGTGGGGGATCGTGATCGGTCTCGCGGCCGCGGTACCCCTGGTGTTCCGGCGCCGGGTGCCGCTGACCACGTTCTGGCTGGTCCTGCTCGTGGTTCACTTCAGCCGCCACACCCCGGGCGTGGACCCGACATTCCTGGTGGTGGCCACGGTGATCGCGGCCTACAGCGCCGCGATGCACAGCCGGTACCAGCTGCCGGCGATCGGCAGCATCCTGCTCGGCGCCGTGGCACTGCTGGCCGACTACCGGTCCAACCTGACCTCGGTACGTCCCGGCATACTCATGGTCGGATTCCTGGTACCGGTAGTGCTCGCGACGGTCGCCATCCACACCTGGAGACAGCAGATCCGCGCCCTGGAACTCCAGCAGCAACTCGCCACCCGGCGCGCCGCCGAGGAAGAAAGGTCGCGCATCGCCCGCGACCTCCACGACGTCGTCACCCACAACGTCAGCGTGATCGTCATACAGGCCGGCGCCGCCCGTAAAGTCATGGACAGCCAACCCGAACTGGCCCGCGAGGCGCTGCTCGCCGTCGAGAGCGGTGGCCGGGCCGCCATGACCGAACTACGGCACGTCATGGGGCTGCTCACGATGGACGACGGAAAAGCCCAGATCGAGCCGCCCGACACAGCCCCGGACGACAGGGACGACAGGGACGACGGGGGGAAGATCATGCTCGCACCACGGCCGGGCATCGACCAGGTCGCAGACATGATCGGCCGGGTCCGCGACGCGGGCGCGTCCATAGAACTGCAGGTCACCGGGACCGTTACTCCGCTACCGCCGGGGGTCGACCTCGCGGCCTACCGGGTGGTGCAGGAGGCGCTCACCAACACCCTGAAGCACGCCCCGGGCTCCCAGGTCACCGTGCTTGTCGAATACCTCTCCCAAGCGATCCGGCTCCGCATCACCAACACCAACGGCACCGAGGACATCCAGCGCACCAGCGTGGACGGCATGGAAAGCGGGCGCGGCCTCGTCGGACTCCGAGAACGCATCGGGATCTACGGAGGAACCTTGGAGACCGAACACCCGCCAAGCGGCGGCTATTGCCTGGAGGCGCGGATCCCGACGGACGCCGAATGAGCGACGCCCTCCGAGTCGTCATCGCCGACGACCAGGCACTGGCACGAACCGGGTTCACCATGATCCTGGCCGCCGACGGCATCGAGGTCGTCGGCCAGGCCGCCGACGGCCAGGAAGCGGTCGAACTCGTTCGCCGAACGAACCCGGACGTGGTGCTGATGGACATCCGGATGCCGCGGCTGGACGGGCTGGAGGCGACCCGGCAGATCCTTGGCCGTGCCGGCCCGGCCCCGCGCATCGTCATCCTGACGACCTTCGACCTCGACCAGTACGTCTACGCCGCGATCGCCGCGGGCGCGAGCGGGTTCCTCCTCAAGGACGTCTCACCGGAACAACTGGTCGCGGCGGTGCGACTGGTGCGGACCGGCGACGCCCTGCTCGCACCGGCGATCACCCGCAGGCTCATCCAGCGCTATGCCCGCCGGGATCGCCGGTCCTTTCCCCTCCCCGACGACCTGTCCGCGCTGACGGCCCGGGAACTGGAGGTCTTGACGGTCCTGGCCCGGGGCCAGAACAACGCCGAGATCGCACAGACCCTTCAGCTCAGCGAAACCACCGTGAAGACGCACGTCACCCGAATTCTGGGCAAGCTGGATCTGCGCGACCGTGCCCAGGCGATCGTCCTGGCCTACGAGGTGGGTCTCATGACGCCGGGCTCGGAGGTCTGAGACGATCTCTCATGGGCGTACCCGGCCAGGGCTGAAATGGTCGGAAAGTCCCAGATGACGTCGGGGTCGATCTCGAGACCGACGACGGCCGTCAGCTCCTCCAGCATGCTGATGGCGGTCACTGAATCCATCCCATAGTCGGTCATCAGTGCATGCCGGTCGACTTCGGCGGCGGGCAGCCCCAGCCGATCGGCCAGGAAGTCGGCCATCCAGGTCTCGATGTCGGTCTGACTGGTGGTCGGCAGGGCGGTCATGGACGGCACCTCGTGCTCTCGAATCATCGGACGGACCATTCAGGCGGCCGGCGTCGGCGGGTACAGCGCCTGGAGCCGGCCCTCGCGGAAGCGCTCCCGCATCTCCGAGCGCCGCACCTTTCCGCTGGTGGTACGGGCGACCGTGCCGGCCGGTAGCAGAAGGATGGAGGCGACGTCCACGCCGAACTCTCGGATCACGAAGTGCCGCAACTCGGCGGCCAGCTTGGGCAGCCGGTCGGGCGGGATGCCGTCGACCTCATGCGTGACGACGATCGAGCCTGCGTCGTCCGCGCTTGGATCATCCTCGTGTATCGCTGCGAACACCGCCCCTACGCGGCCTAGATCCGAGAAGCGGGCGCGCAGTTCGTGCTCGATGTCAGAAGGAAACACGTTCCGCCCGCGGACGATCAGCAGGTCCTTGATCCGTCCCTGGACGAACAGCTCGTCCTGCTGGAGCGCGCCGAGGTCGCCGGTCCGCAGGAAGCCCGTCCGGCCGTCCGCCGTGGTGGCCCCGAACACCCGCCCCTCCGGGTCGGGGCGCTGCCAGTAGCCGAGACTCACGCTCGTCCCGCGCAACCAGATCTCACCCAGCCGCCCCTCGGGCAGCACCTCACATGTTTCGGGCTCCACGATGAGGACTTCGCACGCGTCGGTGGGTGGTCCGACACTGACCGCCTCCCGACCCGGGCGATCGTTCTCGGCCGGGACGAATTCGCCCTGCGTCAGCGCGTCCAGATCGAGCGTTCGCACCACTGGAGGCCGGTCGCGCCGTCCGGAGACGTACACCGTGCATTCGGCAAGGCCGTAGACGGGTGCGAAGTTCTCCGGCCTGAATCCCGCGGGGGCGAACTTCTTGCTGAACGCCCGCATGACCGCCGGATCCACGGGTTCCGATCCGTTGCCGGCCACGTGCCAGCGGGACAGGTCCAGGCCGGACACCTCCTCGTCGGCGACCTTCCGTACGCACAGGTCATAGCCGAAGCTGGGAGAGAAGCCGACGTGGATGTCGAGTGCGTCGATGGCCTGGAGCCAGCGTGCCGGCCTGCCGATGAACGCCGAGGGCTCCATCAGGGCGCAACCGCCACCGAGGGCAGTCGAATAGAGCAGCTGGACCAGCCCCATGTCGTGGTAAAGCGGAAGCCAGCCGCCCATACGCATCCAGTCCGGCCATCCGACCGACCGCGCGGTCGCCTGGCCGTTCCACAGGGCATTCTCGTGGCTGACCTTCACCCCCTTGGGGTCGCCGGTCGAACCTGACGTGTACTGCAGGAAAGCGATCGCCGACCGGTCGGTGTCGATCGGGCGCCAGTCGGCCGGGTCGGCCAGCGGCTCCGCGTCGCCGGCCACGATCGGGATGTCGATCCCGGTCTCGACGGCCCACGCGCGCAGGCTCCCGAGATTCGCCGCCGTGGTCAGGGCCGCACTGGCCTCGCATTGGCCCGAGATCCGCGCGACGCGCTCCCGACCGCGGTGGCGCCCGGGCAACGGGGCCGGGACGGCGATCATGTTCGCATAGAGGCAGCCGTAGAAGGCGGCCGCGAACTCGGTGCCGTTGGGGTGCAGCAGCAGGACGCGTGAGCCCGGAGCCAGCCGGTCCTGAAGCCAGGCCGCCCTAGCCCGAGCCTCCTGATCGAGGCGCGCATACGACCAGTCCGTGGTGCCTCCATCACGTGGCCGATCAGGATCATGCAGGAAAGTGAGCGCCGTGCCGTCCGGCTGTGTGTGGACCTGATCGCGGACCGCGGCCACCAGAGAGGAGAAAGAGGTCAGATCAATGCTCATGGCACCTTCTTCGCAGCGGCATGGTCGAATCAGGCAGTAACCCTGGAGGTCGCCTTCGAGGGGCAGCATGCGAAGGGATGGCAGCCCAGGTCATCCTTTAACGCCGCTGTCAGGATAGGCAACAGACCCAGTCGATCACGAACGGCGCCCCACGGGATTCTCGGCCATTACTCCGCCGAGGTCCAGAAAGGCGACGTCAGTTGGACGGCGGGGGCGGGAGCGCACCCGGGGTGGGATTTGTACACGCAAGCTTACAAATCGTAACTCTAGACACAAATGTGATTGAACCATAACTTGTGGAATTGTGGGATCTTCGTTGGGCGCGGTCGCTCGGCACGTCTTCATGGCTTCTCTCGTTCTGAACGATCGGGGGAAGGTCGCCTGAAGTCGCTTGCCGTCGAGCCGATGACTTGACAGACGGGAACGCGTACTACATGAGGATTTGGTGAGAGCACGTCGCAGCAGCTGCGCGGACGAGCCCAACAGAGTCTCAGGAGGGTGGATTTGTTCGATTCGGCTTTCGGAGGCGCATGAACGATGGGAAAGAACGCTGAGTTCTCCTCGGTCGAGGGGGAGCCGAGGGTGCGGCCCGCGGATCCGCGCTCGCGTCAGATCGAGAGGGTGGGCGAGAAGCCGGACCGTGAGGTGACCATGGTCGCCATCGACGAGCTCCACAAGGGTGAGTCGCCGCGCTCGGGCGGCATCGACAGCGCCCACGTCACGCGGCTCGCCGAGTTGAGCACACCGCTGCCGCCGATCCTCGTCGACCGGCGCACGATGCGAGTCGTTGACGGAACTCACCGACTGCTGGCCGCTCTGCTGCGCGGTCAGTCGACGATCGCGGTGGAGTTCTTCGACGGGAAGCCGGAGGACGCCTTCCTGCGGGCGGTGGAGGCGAACGCCGTCCACGGGCTTCCCCTGAGCGCGGCCGACCGCCTGGCCGCGGCCGAGAAGATCATTGACTCGCACCCGCACATGTCGGACCGGGCGATCGCTCTGGCCGTCGGAATGGGGACGCGTTCCATCGCGAAGATCCGCCGTTCAACGGAGGCCGGACAGCAGTTGAACGCGCGGGTCGGTCGTGACGGACGGGTCCGGCCGGTCAATGGCGACGAGGGCCGGCTGCGGGCCGTCGAGGTGCTGACGCAGCGTCCTGACGCGTCGCTCAGGGAAGTGGCCCGGATCGCTGGAATCTCGCCCGCGACCGTCAGTGACGTCCGCAAACGGCTGGCCGCCGGCGAGTCCGCGGTGCTCCCCAACCGCAAGCCGGTCTCCGCGGCGACTCCGCCCCCTCCGGCGGACCCTCCGGAGCCGGGCTCGCCCGCCGGCCGGAAAATGGACCCGGCCGACGACCTGCTCTCCGACGACGAGCGGGAATACGGGGCAGAGGAACTGCCTCACGCACGCTTGAAGCCGAGCGGTCGGATTGAGGCCGTCGATCCCACCATGGTCCTCGAGAAGCTCTGGCGTGACCCTTCGATCCGCCAGAAGGAGGAGGGGCGGCAGCTGCTGCGGCTCCTGCGGCAGAACACTCTGGACCTCTCCAAATGGACGAACCTGCTCGAGGCCGTCCCGGCCCACTGGGGGACGGCGGTGGCCGAACTCGCCCGCCAGTACTCCGATATGTGGCACGGCTTCGCCGAGGAACTCGACGAGCGGACTCGGCCGGAACACGTGCCCGGCAGTTGACGTCCGCGACCTTGACCGCGGTCGAGGCTGACACTTTTGTATCGACTTTGGTCACCTATATTTATTTGTATTTATCCCAGGCTGCCACGGATACTGTACATCGAGAACACGTTTCCGCGCGGGGAATCTTCTGTGGCATGCAACACGCTATTCCCGTCATCGCCGCGCCGTCGCGGAAGATTTTCGTTCCCTCGACCCTGGACGAAAGGGAATTCGCCATGACTGAAACGCCCATGTATCTGCGGTCGAAGGCGATCGTGGAACCGCTGGTGGACCGGTTCTATGCGTGGCCCCACACTGTGGCGCCCGTGCAGGGCGCCATGAATCTCGCTTTTCTGCAGGTCCCGATGCTCGAGTCGTATATACAGGCGCCGCAACTGCACGTCTCCGCCAGCAGCAATCCTGAACTGCGTGGTGGCTACTTCGTGAACATCGCGGAAGACAAGGCGTCCCGGATCCAGGACCTTCTGAACGGCATCAAGCGCGACCGTGCGGACATGCTCCGCTTCGCGGCCGCCGTCGCCGAGGGGCAGGAGCTCCTCCGCTCCAGTGCGACCGGCTTCGATCTCACACCTCTCTACCCCAAGCTGCCGACGGAACTCAACGGCTTGGTGGAACTGGTGTACGACACCGAGAACCAGCCCTCGATGAGGTTCATGGAGCCGGTCGTCTACAAGAGCCCGATCTACGACGAGTCCCGGCAGTCGGTCCAGCTGTCCTTGGAGCCCGGTGTCGAGCGCCCCTTCATCCTCAGCACGCCGCGCCTGGCCTCCGCGGACGTCCTTGAACTGGACATCCCGTTCCGTCATTCCGGGTTGGAACAGCTGTTCCTGGCGCGCATCCGGCCGACGACTCCGGGATCTCTACGCGAGGCCCTGGAGATCTCCGACGACGCGCAGTTCCGCCATTTGCTCGGCCTGCTCTCCGAACGCCCCAGCATGGCCGCCGATCGTCACATCGACGCCGGCGGGCGCATCCGCTACTTCGGCCACGCCTGCCTGGTGCTGCAGTCGCCGGAAGCGTCTGTTGTCACCGACCCGTTCATCAGCGCCGACAGCGACGCGGGGGACCGTTACACCCTTGACGACCTGCCCGACTTCATCGATGTCGTGGTGATCACCCATGCTCACCAGGACCACATCGTGTTGGAGACGTTGTTGCAGCTTCGCGGCCGGATCGGCACGGTCGTCGTGCCGCGCTCGTCGCGCGGAAACCTGGAGGATCCAGCGATGGGGCTGCTCCTGCGCCAGTTCGGTTTCTCCGTTACCGAGGTCGACATCTTCGACGAGGTTCCCATTCCCGGCGGAAAGATCGTCGCGACGCCGTTCCTGGGCGAGCACTGCGACCTCGATATCCGCGGAAAGTCGACCTACTGGGTGGAACTCGCGGGCAAGAAGGTGTTCGTCGGAGCCGACTCCTCGGGGATCGACCCCCAGCTGTACCGCTTCGTGCGTGGCCATCTCGGCACCGCCGACTACGCCTTCCTGGGCATGGAGTGCGACGGTGCCCCGCTCACCTGGCTCTACCAGGCGCTGCTCACCAAGCCCGTGACCAAGAAGATGAGCAACTCCCGGAAACTGTCCGGCTCGAACGCCGAACAGGCCGCCGCCATCATGACCGAGCTGGGTGCGGCGGAGGCCTACATCTACGCGATGGGCGAGGAGCCCTGGCTCGGCCACGTCATGGCCACGACGTACAACGAGGACACCTATCAGCTGAAGCAGATCGATGAGTTCCTCGAATGGTGCAAGGACCGGAACATCCCCGCCGGCCATCTCTTCGGGCAGCAGGAATGGCGCTGGCGATGAAGTAGTTGAGCGCGTAGCGGAGCGGCCCGGGGCGAGAGTCCCGGGCCGCTTGCGTGTGTGCGCCGTTGTGCGCCCAGCATGGGCGATGTTGGAGGCGAGACTCCCTGGAGGAAGTCCGAGGTAAAACTCTGCCGGAACCTACGCTCAGGCGGGATCAGCCGCGGTGGTGTCGACAGCCTCCCCGGATGCCACACCGTCCAGCTCCGCGGCGCTGTCGGCACTGGCGTGGGCGGCGAACTGCGTGAGGTAGAGCTGGGCGTACAGGCCGTCGTCGGCCAGAAGGCTTTCGTGAGTGCCGCGCTCGACGATCCGGCCCTGATCGACCACCAGGATCTGGTCGGCGTGCCGGACAGTCGAAAGCCGGTGGGCGATGACGATCGAGGTGCGACCGGCCAGGGCCGTGTCCAGAGCGGCCTGGATGGCGGCCTCGGCTTCAGAATCGAGGTGCGCCGTCGCCTCGTCCAGCACGACGACCGGCGGCGACTTCAGCAAGAGGCGTGCCAGGGCGAGACGCTGCTTCTCGCCACCGGACAGCCGATAACCCTGCTCGCCGACGACCGTTTCGAGGCCGTCGGGCAGGTCGGTGATGGTCTCCCAGATCCTGGCCGCTCTGCACGCTTCGGCGAGGTCGGCGTCGGTCGCGGAGGGGCGAGCGAAGACCAGGTTGGCTCGGATGGTGTCATGGAAGAGGTGGGCGTCCTGGGTGACGACGCCGATGTTCTCCCGCAGCGAGCGGAGCGTGAGTGCACGGACGTCGCACCCGCCGATGCGGACGCTGCCCTCGTCGGCGTCGTACAGCCGTGGGACGAGCTGGGTGATGGTCGTCTTTCCGGCGCCCGAAGGTCCGACCAGGGCGGTGAGGGTGCCGGAGGGAACGGTGAAGCTCACGTTCTCGAGAGTCCATCCGGTGTCGGCCCCCTCGGTCCCGTGACCGACCTCCGGCTCGAGTGACGCGATGGACACCTGTTCCCGCCGGGGGTAGTTGAAGCAGACCCGGTCGAACTGCACGGTGAGTTCGCGGGGGCCGTCGACCGGCATGGCTCGGGCACCGGGCTCGTCGACCACAAGGGGGCGCAGGTCCAGAACCTCGAAGACCCGGTCGAAGCTCACGAGGGCGGTCATCAGACTGCTCTGGACTCCAGAGAGCTGGTTCACCGGACCATAAAGGCGCATCAGGAGCGTGACCATCGCGACAAGGGTGCCGATGCCCAGGGTTCCGTCGACCGCCAGCTTTCCGCCGATCCCGTACACCAGGGCGGTCGTCAGGGAGGTGAGGAGGGTGGCCAGGATGAAGAAGATCCGGCTGTAGACCGTGGTCTGGATGCCGATGTCGCGCATCCTGCCGGCCCGGTCGGCGAAGGTCGCCGACTCCTCGGCCGGGCGCCCGTAGAGCTTGGCGAGCATGGCGCCGGCGACGTTGAACCGCTCGGTCATCATGGAGTTCATGTCGGAGTCGTACTGCATCTCCTGGCGGACCAGGCCCTGCATCTTCTTGCCGAAGACCTTGGCCGGGTACAGGAACAGCGGGATCATGATCAGTGCCGCGATCGAGATCTGCCAGGACAGGTAGAACATCGCTATCAGCACGATCACAAGGGTGAGCACGGTGGAGACGGTCTGGGAGAGGATCGTCGTCACTGCCTGCTGTGCGCCGATGATGTCCAGGTTGAGCCGGCTGACGATGGCTCCGGTCTGAGCGCGCATGAAGAACGCGAGCGGCTGACTCTGCACGTGGTCGAAGACCGAGGTCCGCAGGTCGAAGACGAGACCTTCGCCTACGCGGCCTGAGAACCATGACTGGGCGAACACGATGAGGGCGTCCAGCAGGGCGAGCCCCGCGATCGTCAACGCGAGCGCGACCACGACCGACAGGCGGCCGGGGCGAATTCCTTCGTCGATCAAGGCCTTGAGAATGAGAGGACTCGTCGCGGTGATCACCGCGTCGGTCACGGTCGCGAGCAGGACCAGCGCGATGAGCCCGCGAAAGCGGCGGGCATAGGGCAGGATGCGGCGGACCGTGCCGGGACGGACCGCCCGGCCGTCGTCCGCTTCTGGATCGTCCAGACTGGGGGACAGGTTCGGGCGGCCGACTGCCATGTCAAGTGACTCCTTCGTGCCGGATTCTGGACCCCCTCGGTGAGCGGGTGCGTCAGGTGCGGTCGAGGAAGTCGATCACCGCGGCGTTGACCTCCTCGGGGCGTTCGAGATTGCCGAGATGCCCGCAGTCTGAGATCTTCACGAGATCGCAGTCCGGGATGGCGTCGGCGACCTCGGCGGCCAAGTGCGGCGGGCAGATCAGATCGTCCTCGAACGCGATCACTCGGCAGGGCGCGAGGATCCCGGCCAGGTGACCGCGCCGGTCGGAGTCGAGATCGATCCATGCCTGGCCGGACGAGCTCCCGGCCGATGCGCCGGACAGCTCGAAGAGCTCGAGCCAGGTCGAGACCGCACGGTCGTCGTTCAGCGTGGTGGGGGAGAGCATGTCGTGCACGCTGACGATGGCGCGATACGCCGATGGCAGAGTGATCCCGGCCTCGATCAGGGCTCGATCGGCGGAGGACTGAGCCCGGCGAAGGACGTCCGAGCGGGCGCGTGTGGCCATCAGCACGGCGCATCGGACCAGTTCCGGGCGGGTGGCCGCCAGGATCTGGGCGATGCTCGCCCCCAGCGAGCTGCCGACGATGCGGCAGGGCGCGAGGTCGAGGGCGGTGATCAGCCCGGCCGTGTCGGCGACGAGGTCCTCCAGAGCGTAAGGCCCCTGAGGGCAGGCCGACGGTGCGATGCCACGGTTGTCGAAGGTGATCGACTCGTAGCCGGCGGCGTTGAGGGCCGGTGTCTGGTGCATGGTCCAGACCCGGCCGGAGGCGCCCGACCCCATGATCAGTAGGACGCCGAGCCCGCTCCCGGATCGCTGGTACTCAAGCTTTATGCCGTTCGTTTCTATCTGAGGCATCTTTATCGGCTCCGCTGATCGGCGGCACGATTCGCGCGAGGAATACGCTGCGACCAGACGAAGATAGATGGGGTGGAGACCAGCCCTGCGCGCCAGCCGAAACTTAACATCGCCGGTGCTCTACATCAATTGCTCGCGTTGGCCCGCCGCAATCTCCTCGCCATGCTGCGAGCGATGCTCATTCTCTGCGTCCAACTGAGGTGCCGGCATAGGTTGAACACCGGTTGTGGACCGCCGCGTCGAGCGCCTGACGACGTGTGGACGATGTGCGGTCGGGCACGTGGACGGTCCGTTGACGTCCCAGCCACCCGCGCCGAGGATGGACCCGGCTGAGGCACGGGAGACAAGCTTTCGATCGAATCGAAAACCATTCTGTCTGCCTGGCTTCGTTGCCCTGGACATTCACCGGACATTCATCGGAAGAGGTCCTTTCATGCCCAACCCGTTTGAAGATCCCGACGCCAGTTACCTCGTTCTCGTGAACGAGGAGGGTCAACACTCGCTCTGGCCGGTTTTCGCCGACGTGCCGGCCGGCTGGACGACCGTCTTCGGCGAGGCGGGACGGCAGGAGTGCCTCGACTATGTCGAGGCCAACTGGACCGACCTGCGGCCGAAGAGCCTGATCGAGGCCATGGAGCGGAAGTAGCCCGGTGGGCGACTCCTGGGAGCTGATGGCGGGTCAGCTCGGCATCTGGAACGCGCAGCGACTTGAGCCGGGTCACCCGATGTTCAACATCGCGGAGTACGTCGAGCTCCGCGGCGCCCTGGACGTGAAGGCGTTCACCGCCGCGGTCGCTCAGGCCGCTGGAGAGGCGGAGTCGCTGTGGCTTCGTTTCGCCGAGACGCCGGACGGTCCCCGGCAGCACCTCACCTATCCGGCCGACGCGGACCCGTCCTGGTTCCGTCTCGTGGACCTCAGCGACGCCTCCGATCCTCCGGCGGCCGCGGACGCCTGGATGGGAGCCGACCTGAAGCAGCCGATGGACCCGGTGGACGGCCCGCTGTACGTCGGTGCGCTTCTCCATCTCGGTGACGATCACCACCGCTGGTACCACCGGGCCCACCACCTGGTGCTCGACGGGCAGGGGGGTGCCCGCATCGTGTCTCGCGTGGCCGCGCTGTACTCGGCGGCCGCGACGGGCGAGCCCGGTTCGGGGCGCGCCTTCCCCCCGGTCACGGAGCTGCTTTCCGCGGACCGGGACTATCGCGCCGGCGAGGTGTTCCCGGCCGACCGGGAGTTCTGGACCACGCGGCTCGCTGGGCTCGATGAGGGCGACCGCCGCCGCATCGGATCAGGACACGGCCGCCTGCACCGGGCGCGTCGGACCCTTGACGGTGAACGCACCGAGAGGTTGCGGAAGACCGGCCGGCAGCTGCGCATGCCGCTGGCGGTCGTGGCGATCACCGCGGCCGCCGTTCACGAGTTCCGCCGCCGGGGCTCACGGGACATCGTCCTGGGAGTGCCCGTGCCGGGCAAGGTGGGGGCCGGACCAGTCGCCGTGCCCGGGATGACGTCCAACGTCCTGCCGCTGCGGGTCGAGGTCCGACCAGGAACGACGGTGGGTGACCTTGCCCGCCAGGTGGCGGCGGGACTGCGGGAGATATTGCGCCATCAGCGTTATCGCTACGAGGACATGGTCCGCGATCTCGAGCTTCCCGGTGGCCGGTCGCTGTACGACATCGTCGTCAATGTCATGCGTTTCGACTACGCAGGACAGTTCGGCGCGTGCCGAGTGAGCGCTCACAACCTGGCCAACGGCTGGATGGGAGCGAGCCGTATCGACATCTACGACCGGATGGACGGTGCGGGTCTGCAGCTCGACGTCGACGTTCACGAGGACCATGGCGACGCCGCCTCGGCCGAGAGACTCCTGGTGACGTTCCAGCGGGTTCTGGACTGGGTCGCGACCGCGGACGCGGAGACGGCCGTCGCCCGCGCGGATCTGCTCGATGCGACCGAGCGGCAGCTGGTCGTCGAGGCCTGGAACGACACGTTCTCGCCCGACGGCGAAAAGGCGATGTCGGTCGTCGCCCGGTTCGAACGCCAGGTCACGCTGACACCCACCGCCGCGGCCCTGACCTTCGGCGACGCCGACATCACCTACGCGGACCTGGACGCGCGGGCCAACCGTCTGGCCCGCCACCTCCGGAACAGGGGCGCCCGGCCCGAGACTCTCGTCGGGGTCGTCCTGGAACGCGGCCCAGACCTGGTCGTGGCGCTGCTCGCGGTGCTGAAGGCCGGGGCCGCCTACCTGCCCGTGGACGCCGGCACCCCGGCCGAGCGGATCGCCGCCCTCCTGGGCGACAGCCGATCGCCGCTGGTGCTCACGACGGCCGACCTGGCGGACGAACTGCCGCTGCGCGGCATCGCCGCGATCGCGCTCGACGCCCCCGCCACCGCGCGAGCTGTGGCCGCCCTCGCCCCCGGCCCCGTCGACGTCACGATCGCCCCGGGCAGCTTGGCGTATGTCATCCACACCTCAGGCTCAACGGGTCGGCCCAAGGCCGTCGGGCTCACCCACCGCGGTGTCGCTCACCTCGCGGCGGCCCAGGCCGAACACTTCGCGGTCGGCCCGGGGGATCGGGTGCTGCAGTTCGCCTCGATCGGCTTCGACGCGGCCACCTGGGAGTGGGTGATGGCCCTCACGGCCGGGGCCACGCTCGTACTCGCCCCGGCCGACGCGCTGAACCCGGGCCCGGCACTCACCCGGGTGCTGTCCGGCATCACCCACGCCACCCTCCCACCGGCCGTCCTCGCGCTCCTCGACGTGGAAGAGCTGCCGCGCCTGAAGACGCTGGTCTGCGCCGGTGAAGAACTGCCGGCGTCCCTGGTCCACGCCGGAGCACGCGGCCGCCGGATGTTCAATGCCTACGGTCCGACCGAGACGACGGTCTGCGCCACGATTTCCGCTCCGCTCGATGCCACGGCGGCGGGCGGAGGCGCCGTGCCCATCGGCCGCCCGCTGCCCGACCTGCGCACCTACGTGCTGGACGACGTTCTGCGGCCCGTCGCGCCGGGCGAGGTGGGCGACCTGTACGTCGCCGGTCCGCAGCTGGCCCGCGGTTACCTCGGGCAACCCGCGACGACGGCCGAGCGCTTCGTGGCCTGCCCGTACTCCACCGGCGGCGGAGAGCGGATGTACCGCACAGGTGACCGGGCCCACTGGACGGCCGAGGGCGACCTGGTCTTCGATGGCAGGGCCGACGACCAGGTCAAGCTCCGTGGCGTGCGGATCGAGCCCGGTGAGGTCGAGGCCGTCCTCACCGCCCACCCCTCGGTCGCCCAAGCCGTGGTGACCCTACGTGAAGACGTTCCGGGGGAGCGCAGGCTGGTGGGCTACGTCGTGGCGGCTCCCGGGCCAGACGATGAGAGCGGTCTGCCGGCCACCCTCCGGTCGCACGCGGCCCGCTTGCTGCCAGAAGCCTTGGTCCCCGGCGTGATCGTGGTCCTGGCCACCGTACCGTTGACCGTCAACGGCAAGATCGACCGACGGGCGCTGCCGGCACCGGTGTCAGCGTCGGGCACCGGCCCCCAGCCTCTGGTCGAGCCACGACAGGAGATCCTCCGCCATCTGTTCGCCGAAGTCCTCGGCAGACCGGGCATCGGTGACTTCGACGACTTCTTCGCCTTGGGCGGCCACTCCCTCCTCGCCACCCGCCTTACCGCTCGCATTCGCGACACCCTCGGCGTCGAGATTCCGGTGCGGGCGCTCTTCGACGCGCCGACCGTCACCGCTCTCCACGGGAAGCTCGACCAGTGGGCCACACCAGGCCCGCACGATCCGCAGGCCCGCCCGCCGCTCTTGCCCAACCGGCATCCCGGTCCGCTGCCCCTGTCCTCCGGCCAGCGCAGGCTCTGGTTCCTCGCCGGGCTGGAAAACGCGACGCCGACCTATCACGGCCCCCTCGCGCTGCGGCTGAAGGGTCTGATCGACGTGGACGCCCTCAGCAGCGCCGTGGACGACGTCGTGGAACGCCACGCGGTACTGCGCACCGTGTTCGCCGCCGACAACGGCGAGCCCTTCCAGCGCGTTCAGGACCTGCCGGCCGTGGGAACGGTCCTGGGCGTCCAACAGGTCGATGAGGACATCCTTCCCTCCACGATCACGAACATCGTGGAGCAGCCCTTCGACCTGACGTCGGACCTCCCCGTCCGCGTCGCACTTCTGCGGGTCCACCCAGAGGACGCGGTACTGGTGGTGGTCCTGCACCACATCGCCGGCGACGGATGGTCGATGGAGCGGCTCCTGAGGGATCTGTCGACCGCCTACACCGCCCGGTGTTCCGGCCGGGCACCCGGCTGGGCGCCGCTGCCGCTTCAGTACGCCGACTATGCCCTGTGGCAACAGGAACTGCTCGCGGCAGCCACCGACGACGCCTCGGTCGCGGCACGTCAGCTCGCCTACTGGCGCGAGAGGCTGGCCGAGGTCCCCGAGCAACTGGCCCTGCCGACCGACCGGGTACGTCCCAAAGTCGCCTCCCACCGCGGACACACCGCCGAGGTCAGAGTGCCGACGGACGTGCACGAGCGTATCGTCGCCCTGGCCAGGGCCGAGGGCGTCACGGTCTTCATGGTGCTCCAGGCAGCGCTCGCGACCCTGCTCACTCGGCTCGGCGCAGGCCCGGACATTCCGATCGGCACCGCAGTGGCCGGACGCCACGACCAGACGCTGGACGATCTGGTCGGGTTCTTCGTCAACACCCTGGTCCTGCGGACCGACGTCTCCGGCGACCCCACGTTCACCGAACTGCTCGCGCGGGTCCGGGCCGTCGACCTCGACGCGTACGCCCACCAGGACCTGCCTTTCGAGCGTCTGGTGGAGGAGCTCGCACCGGCCCGGTCGCTCGCCCGGCATCCCTTGTTCCAGGTCGTGCTCACCATGGTCGACCTGGAGACCGTCGACGCCGCCGGGATCGCCCGGTCCTTCCCCGGCCTCGTGGTCGAGCCGATGCCGCCCCAGCGCCCGGGCGTGAAGTTCGACCTCGACGTCCTCCTGGGCAAGGAGAGCGACGAATCCGGCCGGCCCCTCGGCATCCGGGGGACCGTGACCGTGGCCGCCGATCTGTTCGACGAGCCCGCTGCCGCCGCCCTCGCCTCACGGCTGGTCAGGGTTCTGACGGCGGTAGCGAGTTCACCGGCGGCAACGTTGAGTGAGATCGAGATCCTCGACCCCGGGGAACGTGAACAGGTCCTGGAGACCTGGAACGGGACCCCGGCGCCCGCCGGTGCCCTGAGCGTCATCCGCCGGTTCGAGGAGGCGGCCGATCGTGCACCCGATGCGATCGCGCTCGTCTCGGGCACGGACCGCTGGACCTACCGGGAACTCGACGAGCGGGCGAACCGGCTGGCCCATCACTTGGCGGCGCAGGGCGTGACCGCCGAGTCGGTCGTCGCGCTCTGCCTGCCATCCGGGGTGGATACGATCACCGCGATCCTCGCCGTCTGGAAGGCCGGCGGCGCCTACCTGCCGGTCGACGGCTTCCAGCCCGTCCAACGCATCGCTCATCAGTTCGGCGACTCGGGCGCTCTTCTGGTAGTGACGTCGGGGGTTCTCCTCGACGACCTGCCCGCCGGTCGGCTCCCGGCGCTGGAACTGGACGACCCTCTCATCGAGGCAGCTCTCCGGCGCAGGCCGACCACTCGTCTGGAGGACGCCCGAGCACGCCCTGAGAACGCCGCCTACGTCATCTACACATCCGGGTCGACGGGTCGGCCCAAGGGCGTCATCGTCACCCAGTCCGCGCTTGCCAACTACGTTGCCGCGGTTCCGGACCGGGTCGGGTGGGGCCGCCCGGGTTCCCGGTACGCGCTGCTCCAGCCACAGACCACCGACCTCGGCAACACCACCGTCTTCACCAGCCTGGCCACGGGAGGCACGCTGTACGTGCTGCCGGCCGAGGAGGTCACCGACCCGGCCTTCGTGGCCGGCTATCTCTCCGGACACCGGATCGACCACGTGAAGGCGGTGCCGTCGCATCTGGCCGCGCTCGCCGACGGCTCGGGCGACCCCGCCGCAGTGCTCCCCGCCGGGTCTCTCGTGCTGGGGGGCGAGGCGCCGGCCCGGTCCTTCCTGGGGTCCCTGCTCGCGGCCGCCGCCGAGCACGGCGTCGACGTGTTCGACCACTACGGACCGACCGAGGCCACCATCGGGGCGGTCACCGGCCCGCTCACCCCGGCGGGGCTGGTCGACGAAACCGCACCGATCGGGACGCCGATCCCAGGCCTGCGCGCCTATGTGCTGGACGACGCCCTCACTCCCGTGCCGCCGGGCGTCGACGGCGAGATCTATCTCGCCGGTGCGGGTCTCGCCAGGGGTTACGTCCGGCAGAGCGCGCTGACCGCCGAGCGATTCGTCGCCGACCCGTACGGTGTGGAAGCAGGCCGGCGCATGTACCGCACGGGCGACCGGGGTCGCTGGTCCCGCGACGGTCGGCTGCTGTTCGCGGGCCGAGCCGACGACCAGGTCAAGATCCGAGGGTTCCGGGTCGAGCCGGCCGAGGCCGAGGCACTCCTCGCGACGCATCCGGGTGTCGGTCGCGTGGCCGTCGTGGCCCGAGACGATGAGGGTGTCGGGCCCGAACTGGTGGCCTACGTCGTTCCCGGCGACGCACAGGCCCAGCCGGAGACCGACCTGTGCGGTGATCTGCGAGCCTTCGCGGTCGCAGGGCTTCCCGGCCCGCTGGTGCCCACGGCCTTCGTGGAGCTCTCCGAACTTCCCCTGACTGTCAGCGGCAAGCTGGACCGCAAGGCGCTTCCCTCGCCGAGGGCCCGCTCCTTCCGCGGCCCGCACCGGGAAGCCGCCGACCCGCGGGAGGAGATCCTCTCCCGGATCTTCGCCGACGTCCTCGGCCGTGACTTCGTCGATCGTGACGACGACTTTTTCGCGCTCGGTGGGCACTCACTGCTCGCCATCCGCGTGATCTCCCGGCTCCGGTCGGTGCTGGGGGTCGAAGTGGGCATCCGGGCGCTGTTCGAAACGCCGACCGTCGCCGGGCTGGTGGCGCGCCTGCCAGGAGGCTCGCGTTCGGCCGGTCTGAGCGCGGGCGAACTCGCGCGGCCCGGACTGAGCGCCGCTCCACGGCCGGCGCGGGTCCCGCTGTCCTTCGGCCAGCGCAGGCTGTGGTTCCTGACTCAATTCGAAGGCGCAGGACCCACCTACAACAGCCCCCTGGTCGTCCGGCTGACCGGTGTCCTGGACGAGCGGGCTCTCGACCTCGCACTGAGCGACGTCATCACCCGCCACGAGGTGCTGCGAACCGTGTTCCCGGCCACCGACGGGGAGCCCTGGCAACAGGTGCTCGCGCCCGAGGACGTCGGCTCCCGGCTCACAGTCGAGACCGTCCAGCCGTCGGACCTCGACTCCGCCGTGCAGGGAGCAGCCTGGCACTCGTTCGATCTCGTCGCCGAGATTCCCATGCGAGCGTGGCTCTTCCGTCTCTCCGAGCACGAGCACGTCCTCGTGCTCGTCGTGCATCACATCGCCGGCGACGGCTGGTCGAGAGCCCCGCTGATGGCCGACCTCGCCGTCGCCTACGAGGCCCGTCAAGGGGGCACGGCTCCGCCGTGGTCGCCGCTACCTCTGCAGTACGCGGACTTCGCCCTCTGGCAGCGGGCGCTGGTCGGTGACGACGACGATCCGGGCGCACTCGGGGCCCGTCAGCTGGACTACTGGCGGCGGGCGCTGGCCGGTGCACCCGACGAACTGGCGCTCCCTGCCGACCGGGTTCGCGGCGAGACGGCGACGCACGCGGGACACACGGCCGGGTTCGAGCTCCCTGCCGCCGTGCACGAGCAGGTCGTTCTCCTGGCGAAGGCCCGGGGCGTCACCGTCTTCATGATCCTTCAGGCCGCCCTCGCCGCGTTGCTCACCCGCCTGGGAGCCGGTACCGACGTCCCCATCGGATCGGCCGTCATAGGTCGTGCGGACGCCGCGCTGGACGAGCTGATCGGGTTCTTCGTGAACACCCTCGTGCTGCGCATCGACCTGTCCGGCGATCCGACGTTCGGCGAGCTCCTCGGCCGGGTCCGGGAGACCGACCTGGACGCCTACGCCCACCAGGACGTGCCGTTCGAGCGCCTGGTGGAGGAGCTCGCCCCGGTGCGGACCCCGGCTCGCCATCCCCTGTTCCAAGTGGTGCTGACCATGCAGAACACGCTCGATGCGCCGCTTCGGCTGCCCGGGCTCGACTGCGAACCGCTGATGCTGGTCCGTCCGAGCGCGAAGTTCGACGTCGACGTCATGGTCGGCGAGGTCTTCGACGACGAAGGCTGGCCGGCCGGACTGCGGGGCACGATCAGCCTGGCGGCGGACCTCTTCGACGAGGAGGCCGCCTCGGTGATGACCGCCCGGTTGACCCGGGTGCTCGAGCAGGTGGTCGCGGACCCCGATCTTCGGGTGAGCGCGCTTCCCGTCGTCGACGACGAGGAGCAGGGCCGTCTGAACCGCTGGAGCGGGGCGGCCGGGCCGGCCGCCCGGGGGCGGGAGTCGATCGTCGAGCGCTTCGCGCAGCAGGTCGCCGCCGGCCCGACCCGAATCGCGGTGGTGGCCGGCAGCGATCGTGTGACCTACGCGGAGCTCGACTCGCGGGCGAATCGTTGTGCCCGGTACCTCATGTCGCAGGGCGTCGGTGCGGAGAGCGTGGTCGCGCTCGCCATGGGGCGCGGGCTCGACCTGATCGTCGCCCTGCTGGCCGTGCTGAAGGCGGGCGCCGCCTACATGGCCGTCGATCCGGCGCACCCGGTGGATCGGATCGCCCTCCAGCTGGCGGATTCTCGTGCGCTCCTGTTGCTGGGTGACGGCGATGTCGTCGACAACCTGCCTGCGGGGCACCTGCCGATGCTGGACTTCGCCGAAGCCAGGGTGCGGGCCGCGATCGCCGCAGCCCCGGACTCGCCGCCCGAACGCCTACCGGCGCCGGATGCCGCCGCCTACCTCATCTACACGTCGGGGTCGACCGGGCGGCCGAAGGGCGTGATCGTGACCCATGGCGGTCTCGCGAACTATCTGGCCGCCGCACCCGCTCGCCTTGGTTTCGGCGGTTCCGGCGCCCGTCATCTGCTCCTGCAGCCCCCGGCGACCGACCTCGGGAACACGACCCTGTTCGGGAGCCTGGCCACGGGGGGAGTACTGCACATCATGCCGGCCGACCGCGCGGCCGATCCGGCCGCGGTCACCGGCTACGTGCGTGACCACGGAATCGACCATCTCAAGGCCGTTCCGTCCCATCTGGCCGCCCTCAGCGCCGCCGCCGGCCCCGCGTCCGTGCTGCCGGGCCGATCGTTGGTCCTCGGCGGCGAGGCGGCGTCGGTGCCCTGGCTCCGCGGCCTCCTGGCCGCGGCGGCGGAGCGCGGCGTCGCCGTCCACAACCACTACGGACCCACCGAGACGACGATCGGCACGGTCGCCGGTCGGCTCACGACCGAATGGCTGCCCGGCGGGGCGGCGCCCATCGGTACCCCGCTCGACGGGCTGGCGGCCTACGTGCTGGACGACTATCTGAATCCGGTTCCCGCCGGGGTCACCGGCGAGCTGTACACGGTCGGCGCCGGACTCGCCCGAGGATACGCCGGTCGGCCGGGGGCGACGGCCGAGCGCTTCGTCGCCTGTCCCTTCGCCGGACCGGACGGCGCCGCCGGGGAACGGATGTACCGCACCGGTGACAGGGTCCGCTGGACGCCGGACGGGAACCTCGTCTTCGCCGGCCGAGCCGACGACCAGATCAAGATCCGCGGGCACCGTGTGGAACCGGGAGAGGTCGAAGCCGTTCTATCGATGCATCCGGCGGTCGCCCGCAGCGTCGTCACGGCCCGGCCGGACCCGGCCGGTGACCTTCGCCTGGAGGCATACCTCGTGCCGGCCCCCGGAAGCGCGGACGAGACAGTCGAGCACCTGACGACGCTCGTGCGCGACCACGCCGTCGAACGGCTGCCCGGCCACCTTGTCCCCTCGGTCTTCACCGTCCTCGACCAACTCCCGCTCACCGGCAACGGCAAGCTCGACCGGGCCGCACTGCTGGCGCAGCGACCGCCCCAACGAGTCGCGGCCCGCCCGCCGGGCGACCCGCGAGAGGAAGCGCTGTGCCGAGCCTTCGCCGAGGTGCTCGGTCTCGACACCGTAGGCGTGGACGACGACTTCTTCGCCCTCGGCGGGCATTCTCTGCTCGCGACACGGCTCGTTTCCCGGATTCGGGTCCTGCTCGGCCTCGAGCTGGAGATCCGCACCGTGTTCCGAACCCCGACCGTTGCCGCCCTCGCGGTCGCGCTCGACGAGGCCGACACGGCCCGGCCCACGTTGCGGCGCATGCGTCCACCGGAGGAATCCTCATGATCCCGCTGTCGTTCGGACAACGCCGGCTGTGGTTCCTCGCCCAGCTCGAGGACGACGACACCACCTACACCACTCCGATCGCCGTCCGCATCACCGGAGGACTTGACGTCGGTGCACTCGAGGCTGCGTTGCGCGACGTCCTCGAGCGGCACGAGGTGCTCCGCACGAGCTTCCCGGCTCCGGACGGCGAGCCCCATCAGTCGATCCGGCCGATGGCGGAGCTCGACTGGACCCTCGCCGTCGAGGATGTCGCCGAGGCGGATCTGATGCCGACGCTCGAACGGGCCGCACGGTCGCCGTTCGACCTCGCTCGCGATGTGCCCATCCGGGCGAGCCTCTTTCACTTGGGCGCCGACCAGCACCTGCTGCTCCTGGTCGTGCACCACGTCGCGGGCGACGGCTGGTCGTGGGCACCCCTCGGGCGTGATCTGTCGGCGGCCTACCGGGCCCGGGTCGCCGGGCATGGGCCCGCCTGGTCCGCGCTGCCGATCCAGTACGCCGACTACGCCCTCTGGCAGCGTGAACTGCTCGGCGCGGACGGAGATCCCAAGTCGCGATTGAGCCGTCAGATCGCCTTCTGGCGCGAGGCACTCAGGGACGTACCGGAGGAGCTGGCCCTGCCGGTCGACCGGCGGCGGCCGACCGCCGCATCGCACCGCGGTCACACGGTGGACCTCCGGTTGACGGCCACCTGCCACCGGCGGATCGTGGAGCTCGCCCGCGACCACGGCGTCACCGTCTTCATGGTCATGCAGGCCGCCCTGGCCACTCTGCTGTCTCGTCTCGGCGCGGGCGACGACATACCGATCGGTTCGGCGGTGGCCGGGCGCACGGACGAGGCCCTGAACGACCTCGTGGGCTTCTTCGTGAACACGCTTGTCCTGCGGACCGACCTGGCCGGTGACCCGACCTTCGCGGAGGTCCTCGCCCGGGTCCGATCGGCCGACCTCGACGCCTACGCGCACCAAGACGTTCCCTTCGAACGACTGGTGGAGGAACTGGCTCCCGCCCGGTCGCTGGCCCGGCACCCGCTGTTCCAGGTCGTCCTGACGATGCTCACCACGACCGACGGCGACCTGGATCTTCCGGAGGTGCGGACTGAGCTTGTACAGCTGCCCCGGCCCGGCGTGAAGTTCGATCTCGACGTGCTGATCGGCGAGACCTTCGACGCGAGCCGTGCACCGGCCGGGATCCGCGGCGCACTCACCGTTGCCGCCGACCTCTTCGACGAGGCGAGCGCGGTCGACCTCGCCGACCGGTTCTCCCGGCTCCTGGACGCCGTTCTCGCCGATCCGTCGCTCCGGGTGCACGACATCGAGGTGCTCCGGCCGCTGGAGCGCCAGGCCGTCATCACCGAGTGGAACGCCACTGACTCGCCCGAGGCCGCCTTGGTCCCGGACGCCTTCGAGGCTGCGGCGGCCGCGCACCCCGAGGCGATCGCCGTCGTCACCTCGGCCGGCACGGCCGATTATCAGGAGCTGGACGGCAGGGCCAACCGGCTGGCCCACCAGCTGCTGCATCTGGGAGTGGGCCCGGAGTCCGTCGTCGGTCTGGCTCTGCCTCGCGGCGGCGACATGATCACCGCGATCTTGGCGGTATGGAAGGCCGGCGCGGCCTACCTGCCGCTCGACCCCACCCATCCGCCGGAGCGGATCGCCCATCAGATCAACGACTCGCGCGCGGCCCTGCTCGTGACCATCGAGGAAGTGCTCGAAGACCTGCCCGCAGGACGCGTCCCCGTGCTGTCGGTTGACGATCCGGCGATGTCCGCGCAGATCGCGAACCAGCCCTCGGATCGGCCGGCCCGCGACACCTACCGCAGCCACCTCGCCTACGTGATCTACACCTCCGGCTCGACCGGACGTCCCAAGGGCGTCGCCGTCAGCCACGCCTCGCTCGCCAACTACGTCGCCGCCACCAGAGAACGGCTCGGCCTCGGCCGCGCCGGGGAGACCTACGCTCTTCTCCAGCCACAGGTCACCGACCTCGGCAACACCATGCTCCTCAGCAGCCTCACCACGGGGGGCGTCCTCCATGTGCTCGACGACGAGGCGGTGACCGACCCGGCGATCTTCGGCAGCTACCTGAAGACCCACAGGATCCGGCATCTCAAGGCCGTGCCGTCGCATCTGCAAGCGCTCGCCGGAGGGCCGGGCGGAACAGCCGCCGTTCTGCCGTCCGGGTCACTGGTGCTGGGGGGAGAGGCGGCCGCGCCCGCGTTCCTGTCCCGGCTTCTTCCCGCGGCCGAGCAGGCCCAGGTCAAGGTGTTCAACCACTACGGCCCCACCGAGACCACCGTGGGCGCCGTCGTCGAACGGCTGAACGGCCGGCCCGGCGCCGACACCGACCCCCCGATCGGCCGCCCGATCGGAAACCTTCGTGCCTTCGTGCTCGACCATCGGCTTCGGCCGGTCCCGCCCGGGGTCGTCGGCGAGTTGTATCTCGCCGGTGAGGGGCTGGCTCGCGGCTACCTCCACCGGCCCACGTCCACCGCCGAGAGGTTCGTCGCCTGCCCCTACGCCGGTGGGGATGCCGGTGAGCGCATGTACCGGACGGGTGACCTGGCCCGCTGGGGTGCCGACGGCAGGCTCCGTTTCCACGGCCGCGTCGACGACCAGGTCAAGATCCGCGGGTACCGCGTGGAGCCGGGTGAGGTCCAGGCCGTGCTGGCCGGGCACCCGGCCTTGGCCGGCGTCGCCGTGGTGGCGAGGGACGACGGGCACGGTGACCTCCGTCTCGTCGCCTACGCCGTCCCATATGAGGCCGAGCTTGTCGTCGATGAGGACGTGTGCGCCGAGCTGGCCGGGGAACTGACCGCCTTCGCCGGGCGGCGGCTACCGGCCCACCTCGTGCCCTCCGCGGTCGTGGTGCTCGACCGGCTGCCCCTGACGGGCAACGGAAAGCTCGACCGTACGGCGCTCCCCGTCCCGGACCGCGCGGGCGGCGGGCGCCGGGCACGCGGTCCGGCTGACCATCGCGAGGAGGTCATCTGCCGGGCTCTCGCCGAAACCCTCGGCCTGCCCTCGGTCGGCCCGGACGACGACTTCTTCGCCCTCGGCGGTCACTCCCTGCTGGCCATTTCGCTTGTCGAGAGACTCCGCACGGCAGGCATCGCCGTCTCGGTCCGGGCGATCTTCGGGACCCCGACGGCCGCCGGGCTCGCGGCGGCGACCGCTCCCGAACCGGCCGCGGTTCCGTCCAATCTCATCCCGGCCGATGCAATCGAGATCACGCCGGCCATGCTGCCCCTGGCCGACCTCACCCAGGACGAGATCGCCGACATCGTGGCGGGCGTGGACGGCGGGGCCGCCAACGTCGCCGACATCTACCCGCTGGCACCACTGCAGGAGGGCATTCTCTTCCACTCCCTGCTCGCCGACGAGTCCGCGGACCCTTACGTGTCGCCGGCCGCGCTGGAGTTCGACTCCCGGGAGCAGCTGGACACCTTCCTGGCCGCCCTGCAGCAGGTGGTGGCCCGACACGACATCCTCCGGACCGCCGTCGCCTGGCGCGATGTCAGGGAGCCCGTGCAGGTCGTCTGGCGGGAAGCGCAGGTGCCCGTCACATCAGTGCATCTGGACATCGACGCTGCGGACCCAGTCGCGGACCTCATGCACCACGTCGGTCTCACCATGGACCTTGGCCGCGCCCCGCTCATCGACGTCCATGTCGCACCGATGGCGGCGCCGAACGGGGGGCCCGAAACCTGGGTCGCGCTCATCCGCCGGCACCACTTCACGCAGGATCACACCGGCAAGGAGATGCTGCTCGCGGAGGTGCGGGCTTTCCTCACCGGCAAGGGGAACGACCTGCCACCGTCCCTGCCGTTCCGGGACTTCGTCGTGGAGTCGCGAGGAGGAAGCACCACCACGGCGGCCCACGAACAGTACTTCGCCGGCCTTCTCGGCGATGTCGACGAGCCGACCGCACCGTTCGGCCTTCTCGACGCCCACCGCGACGGAAGCGGCGCCGCGCGCGTCCGGCTGCCGGTGACGACATCGCTCAACGACCGTCTCCGTGTGCTGGCCCGGAACCTGGGAGTCAGCCCGGCCACCGTCTGGCACGTTGCCTGGGCCCGCCTGCTCGCCACGCTCAGCGGGCGGAATGAGGTCGTCTTCGGCACCGTGCTCTTCGGCCGGATGAACGCAGGCCTGGGCGCCGACCGTGCCCTGGGGCTGTTCATGAACACGCTCCCCGTCCGGGTGCCGGTCGAGGGCGTCGGTGTCCTGGACGCCGTCAACGCCATGCAGGCACAGCTCGCCGACCTGCTCGAGCACGAACACGCACCGCTCGCGCTCGCCCAGCGCTCCAGTGCCCTCGCCCCGGACGTGCCGCTCTTCACCTCCCTCCTCAACTACCGGCACAGCCTTCCGGCCGACCAGGAGAACGAGACCGCCAGCGGGCTGGAAGGCGTCCGCGTTCTCCGCACCTGGGACCGGAACAACTACCCGCTGACCGTGTCGGTCGACGAGATGGCCAGTCAGGCGTTCGCCATCACCGTTGACGCGGTCGCACCCGCGGACCCTCGGGCCGTCGGCGACCTCCTGCACGTCACGGCCGAGCACCTGGTGGAGGCGCTGGAGACGGCCCTGGGCGACGGCCCTGTGGTCACCCTCGGGCAGGTCGACACGTTGCGGCCGGATCACCGAGCCCGACTCGCCGCTGGCATGGGGACCCGCACGGTCCCGGACTTGGCGGACGACCGGTCGGTGGCCGGCCGCTTCAAGCGGCAGGCCCGCGACCACCCCACCGCAGTCGCGCTGGCCAGCGGTGACGTCGAGATCTCCTACGCGGAGCTGGACCGGCGCTCGTCGCAGCTGGCGAACCACCTGGCCCGTACGGGCGTCGGCTCGGAGACGGTCGTCGCCGTCCTGATGCACCGAGGTATCGACCTGATGGTCACCTTGCTGGCGGTCGTCCGGGCCGGTGGGGCCTACCTCCCGATCGATCCGGCCTACCCGGCCGAGCGCATCGACTTCATGATCGCCGACAGCAAGACGTCGGTCCTGATCGGGGAGTCCGACCTGATCGAGCAGGTGTCGTCGCGCTCCTGCCTCACGGTCGCCGTTGACGACGACGACACCATCGCACGGGTCAGAGCCCTCTCGAACGTCGCATCGATCGCCGAAGGACCGCCCGGCAGCCTGGCCTACGTGATCTACACCTCGGGTTCGACCGGGAGGCCGAAGGGCGTGGCGCTGACCCAGGCCGGTGCGCTGAACCTGGCGGTCGCGCAGGCGGACGCCTTGGCCGTTCGCCCGGGTGACCGGGTACTGCAGTTCGCGTCTCCCGGCTTCGACGCGGCCACCTGGGAATGGCTCATGGCCCTGTGTTCGGGGGCGACGCTCGTGCTGCCGGGGCCGGAGGGAACCGAGCCGCCGGACGGCCGTACCGCGGGTGGAGGGTTGAGCGCCGCCGGAGTGGCCGAGCTGGCTCGTCGGCACCACGTGACCCACGCGACGCTTCCGCCGTCCGTTCTGAGCGTGCTCGACCCGGGCGACCTGGAGTCAGTCGCGACCCTGGTGTCGGCCGGCGAGAACCTGACCGCGGACCTTGCGCGGCGATGGGCACCCGGGCGTCGCCTGGTCAATGCCTACGGCCCCACCGAGACCACCGTCTGCGCCTCGATTTCGGCACCCCTTACGGCCGGGCTGACCGGCTCCGCGCCCATTGGACGCCCGGTCGCGAACCTCCGGGTGTTCGTACTGGACTCGCGGCTTCGACCGGTCCCAGCGGGTGTGACCGGCGACCTCTACGTCGCCGGCGTCCAGCTCGCGCGCGGATACCTCGGCCGGCCCTGGCTGACGGCGTCGCGGTTCGTGGCCCTCCCGTTCGCCGATCCGGGCGAGGGCGCCGGCCAGCGGATGTATGCGACAGGTGACCGCGCCCATTGGACGCCGGCCGGCGACTTGGTCTTCGAGGGCCGGGGCGACGACCAGGTCAAGATCCGTGGTTTCCGGATCGAACCGGGCGAGGTCCAGTCCGTGCTGTCCGCGCACCCGCGGATCGCGGCCGCGGCGGTCGTGGCGCGAGCCGACGGGCCGGGTGCCCTGCGGCTGGTCGCGTACCTGGTGCCGGTGGAGCCGGACGAAGGGTCCGGCGACGCGGCGGTCGCTCTCGGGCAGGCGGTCCGCGAATATGCCGGACGGCATCTGCCGGACTACATGCTGCCCGCCGCCATCGTGATGCTGCCCGAGCTCCCCCTCAGCGCACACGGCAAGGTCGATCGCGCTGCCCTGCCCGCCCCTGAGGTCACTGCCCGGACCCGCCCCTGGCAGGCGGGCGCCCGCGAGGAGATCCTCGCGCACCTGTTCGCCGACGTCCTTGAGCGCGACACGGTGGGACCGGACGACGACTTCTTCGCCCTCGGCGGCCACTCTCTCCTCGCCACCCGCCTCACCTCGCGCATCAGTTCGGTGCTCGGCATCGAGGTGAGCGTGCGCTCGCTGTTCGAGATGCCGACCCCGGCGAAGCTGGCCGCTGCGAGTTCGGCGCCCACAGCCCGTCCGCCGTTGAAACCGCTGGCCCGTCCAGAAGACCTGCCGTTGTCGTTCGGGCAGCGTCGGCTGTGGTTCCTCGACCAGCTCGAAGGACCCGGTGCCGTCTACAACATTCCGCTCGTCCTGCGGCTCGACGGTGCCCTCGACGTTGCCGCACTCGAGGTTGCCTTCCGGGACGTGCTCGACCGGCACGAGGTGCTCCGCACCGTGATCCCGGCCGAGGACGGCGAGCCTCGTCCACAGGTACGGCCGGCCCCGGACTGGTCGCTCGCCCGGGAGAACGTCGCCGAAGGCGACCTGCCGACGGTCATCCGGCACTACATGACGCGGCCCTTCGACATCGGTGCCGACCTTCCGCTTCGTGCCCGCCTCTTCCAGGTGGCCCCGGATCGTCATGTCCTGGTGGTGGTGGTCCATCACGCGGCGGCGGACGGGTGGTCGCGGGGACCGCTGAGCCGGGACCTGTCGTCGGCGTATTCGGCGCGGCTCGCCGGTGAAGCGCCCGCATGGGCGCCGCTACCGGTGCAGTACGCGGACTTCGCGATGTGGCAGCGAGCATTGCTGGGGGAGGAGTCCGACCCGGCATCTGTGGTGTCGGTCCAGGTGGAGTTCTGGCGCAGGGTGCTGGAGGGCGTCCCGCCGGAGCTGAACCTGGTTTTCGATCGTCCTCGTCCGGCGGTGGCGTCGCACACTGGCCACGCCGTGGAGTTCTCGGTTCCAGCGGACGTGCATGAGGCGTTGGTGGAGGTGGCTCGTCGTGAGGGCGTGACGGTGTTCATGCTTTTGCAGGCGGCGCTGGCCGTGCTCCTGTCGAGGCTCGGCGCCGGCACGGACATC
>NZ_JAGEOJ010000002.1 GCF_017573505.1 Actinomadura barringtoniae | reverse complement strand
GTAGGCGGGGGGGGGGGGGGTCGCCGGGGAGGGGGGGGGGGGGGTGGGGGGTGGGGGGCTGTGTGGGTCGGGGGCGTGAGGGTCGGGGCCATGTGGGTCGGGGCTGCGTGGGCCGAGGCCCGCGAGGACGCGGGCCCCGGCCTGAGGGGCTACGGGTTACGGGCAGGACTTCCAGGAGAAGTGGTAGATGGTCTGCACGCCGCCGCGGGTGTCGTCCATGCTCATGAAGCTCACCTTGGACGGGTCGGACCCGGCGTTCACGCGCAGTTCGGAGTTGAGATTGAGGTTGCGGTCCTCGCCGCACGGTTTGTAAACGAGCTCCGCGACATCGGTGGAGTCGTTGAATTGCCAATCATCGGAATACGGGCCGCTGAGCGGATGGCTGGCCGTCGTGGTCTCCGATTGGCCCTGGAAGTAGTAACTCGCCTTTTCCAGGCCGGTGGCGCTCGATTGCAGGGATGCGAAGCCGCGATAGTCGGCCGACGCGATGGCGTAAGTGAATCCCTGTGGAATGTGAATGGCCAGGTTAAGCTGGCAGTTCTTGCGGGAGTCCACGGGGTCTGAGCTTCCACCCGCCCGGGCCAGATAGTCGCTGTAGGTGACGCGGAACCCGGTGTTGCCCGGCAGGGGATCGGCCTGGGCCGTTCCGGCCGGGCAGCCCGAGCCGTTGACCGTCACGACCTGGACGGTGATGGCGCCGGACGGGGTCCCGGCGAAGGCTGGGTGCGGAACCGCGGCCGCGGTGAGGGCCGCGGCGGCGGTGAGGGCCGCGGCGGCGGAGAGGGCGATTGCTGTGCGCATGGCTAGGGGCAGGTCTTCCAGGCGAAGTGGTAGATGGTCTTGAGGCTGCCGTCCGTGGAGTCCATGGTCATGAAGCTGACCTTGGTCTTGTCGGAGGTGCCGAGATTGACGCGGACCTCGGTGTTGACGTTGAAGTTGCGCTGTTCACCGCACGGCTTGTAGACGATCTGGCCGAACGGGACCTCGTCGCGGGACTGCCAGTTGTCGGCGTAGGCGCCGGTGTACTGGTGGCTGATGGCCGTCGTGGTGGGGTCGCCCTGGAAGTAGTAGCTGGCCTTCTCGACCCCGTTCGCGCCCTGTTCCAGGCTCGCGAAGCCGCGGTAGTCGGCCGCCGCGATCCCGTAGGTGAAGCCCTGGGGAACGTGGACGATCAGGTTGAGCTGGCAGTTCTTCCGGAAGTCCACCGGGTCCGACGTGCCGCCGGCGCGGGCGAGGTAGTTGCTGTAGGTGACGGTGAACGCGGTGCTGTCCTCGGAGACGGCGACCGCGACGGTGCCGGCCGGGCAGCCCGAGCCGTTCACGGTCACGATCTCGACGGTGACGCCGTTCGGGCCGGCGGGAACGCGGGGGCCGTGGGTGCCGGCGGAGGCCGGGGCGGCGACCATGGACATCGCCAGGGCGATGGCGGAGACGGCCATTCCTCTGCGCATTGATTGACCTCTTACCTGGGGTTTGACGCGAATGATTCGCGTGTGCGGGGAGAGCGGAGGGCGCCCAGGAGAAGCTTGATCCAGGATCTCGCGCTGAGTAAAACCCGGTTCCCCGGTCAAGGTCAACACTTGAATCTGAAACTGTATTTTCAACTCATTGACAGATGCTTGTCGAAATCACGCGACGACCGAAATCATCATGATCACTCAAAGTGGCGGTATCTGTCAGTAAGACGCGGCAGTGGCTGCCACGAACGAATAATGCCACGACCAATTTCCAGGTCGAGAGCGCTAGAGGCCGGCGGCCTCGGCGATGAGGGAGATCTGCTTCAGGTCGGGGTTGCAGGGCATGAGGATCAGCTCGTCGCAGCCCGCGTCGGCGAACGCGGCGACGTTGTCGGCGACCAGCTTGGGGGTGGTGTAGGCGCCGGCGGCGATCTGGGCGGCGTATTCGCCGATGAAGGAGTAGTAGTCGCCCAAATAGCGTTCCGCGTGGCCGACAGAGTCCTCGCCCAGGCTCACGTACGCCAGCGACACCGTGCGCGGCTGCCCCTCGCGCCCGCCCTCGCGCCAGGCCTGCCGCGCCTGCTCGGCGCCCTGGGCGAACATCTCGGGGCCGCCGCCTCCGGCGATCCAGCCCGCGCCGTACTCCACCATCCGGCGGTAGGCGGCGGGCGCGTTGCCGCCGATGAGGATCGGCGGCCCGCCTGCCTGCACCGGCCTCGGCCCGATGGCGCCGCCCGCCCGCGGCTCCTGCGTCCACACGGCGCGCATCTCGGCGAGCTGGGCGTCGAAGTCGCGCCCCCGCGTCTCGAACGAGGAGCCGGTCGACTCGTAGTCGTCGGGCCTGCCGCCGACGGCCGCGCCGACCGTCAGGCGGCCCTCGGAGATGCTGTCGACGGTGGCGAGCTGCTTGGCCATGAGCGCGCCGTTGCCGCGGTACGGGCCGATGAGGATCGACGTCGTCAGCCCGATCCGTTCGGTCGCCGCGGCGGCCGCCGCCAGCGCGGTGATCGGCTCCATGTTGGCGTAGACGACGCGGTCGATCGTGCCGAGCGTCGAGAAGCCCGCCTGCTCGGCGGAGGCCGCCCAGTCGACGATGAGGCGCCCCGGGATGCCGGGAATGGTGGACGGGAGACCGATGCCGATGTCCATGGGGTCGCCTTCCTCGCAGGTCTAGGACGTGTAACCGAAGCGCCGGAGCGCCTCATGGGGAAAGCCTAGGTCGACGACGCTGGCCTCTTCGAGCCTCGCGCGCTGCTTCTGATCAAGTTCCACGTCAAGCGCACCCAGGTTGTCCTCAAGCTGGTCAAGAGTGCGGGCCCCGATCAGCGACGACGAGACGGCCGGGTTCAGCAGCGTCCACGCGAGCGCGACGCGCGACGGGGTCGTGCCGAGCTCGGACGCGACCTTCGTCACGACCTCGGCGATGTCCAGGCCGCGCGGGGTGAGGAACCCGTTGTGCACGGCATGGCTCTTGCGGTCGCCGCCCGGCGAGCTGAGGTCGGAACGGTCGTACTTGCCCGTGAGCACCCCGCTGGCGAGCGGCGACCACGGCACGACGCCCAGCCCCATCGCCTCGGCCATCGGGATCAGATCGCGCTCCACGGTCCGTTCGACCAGGTTGTAGGGGATCTGAAGCGCGACGAGTGGCGCCCACCCCCGTAGCTCCGCGATCGCCTGCATGCGCGACACCTGCCACGCAGGAATGTCCGAGATGGCCACGTACAGGACCTTGCCCGAACGCACCAGGTCGTCCATCGCCCGCAGGATCTCCTCAACGGGCGAGGCACCGTCCCAGATGTGCAGATAGAACAGGTCCACGTAGTCGGTCTGCAGCCGCGTGAGGCTGTCCTCAAGCGACCTGACCATGCTCTTGCGCGAGTTGCCGCCCGAGTTCGGATCGCCGGGCCGCATCGGCATCGAGTACTTGGTCGCGATGACCAGCTCCTCGCGCCGCGAGCGGGCGAACGCCCCGACCATCCGTTCCGACGTCCCGCCGGAGTAGCCGTTAGCCGTGTCGATGAAGTTGCCGCCGCGCCCGACATAGGCCTCGAACATCGCCTTGGCCGCGTCCCGGTCCGCACCCCAGCCGAACGTCATCGTCCCCAGCGCGAGCGGCGACACCCGCAGCCCAGAACGCCCCAGCGGCCGGTACGAATCAAGCGACGTCATCTCCGCGCTCCTCAGATCGGCGACCCGGACTGTCACCTACCCCAGCACGTGCGTTGACCGACTTCGTCGATCTTGACCAAGTGGCGAGTTATGGCCAGATCGATGGGTGAGGAGGGGACCTCAGAGGCGGTCGATCGCTGTCAGGTCGATGTCGATGTCGAACGGGACGGAGAGCTTGAGCCGCTCATGGTGAATTCCGGTCAACGCGTACGAGCGTGTGGCCGGATCGAGTTCGTACACGTAGACGGTGGGGCGGCCGCCGGTGTTCTCGACACGCCAGAAATGCCGGATGCCGGCTTCCGCGTAGAGCGCGGGCTTCCGCTTCCGATCTCGTTCCTCTGAATCCGGTGAGACGACCTCGACCGCGAGGACGACATCCTCCGGGCGGTAGGAGGTCTGCGTCAGGTTCTCGTTATCGGCGGCGCGCAGAATCAAGACGTCGGGCTCGGGGCGCTGTCGCTTGCCGAGAGTGATGGTGATCTCTCGCCGAACCCGCAGATTTGCCGGAGCCAGCTGACGGAGAGTGGTCTCGAGGAGCGAGATCACCAGCATGTGGAAGATCGCCTGTGGGCTCACCAGGACAAGGCTGCCATCGATCAGCTCTGCGTGAGGGGGCAATTGCGGAAGGTTGTCGAGGTCGTCCGCGGTGAAGCCGCCCTCTGGTGGTATCAGCCACCTGGGCACGGGGGAAGGCTGGTCTGGCTCAGGCATGGGCTCCGCCATTCCAAACGCCTCCCGATCCTTGTCCCGGGTCGATTGTCCCGAGACTTTAAGGCTATCAAGCGGCTACAGCCTGCATGGGAAGGAGCGCTTACGAGCGGTCCCAGCGGACGGAGCTTAGGGCCAGGAGGGCTACGTGGAGGGAGGCGCAGGACTCTACGTCGTCGAGGTCGGCGTCCAGGACTCGTTCGATGCGGCGGAGGCGTTCGTAGAAGGCGGGGCGGGAGAGGTGGGCCTGCTGGGCGGCCACGGCCTTGTTGCGGCCGGACTCCAGGTAGAGCTCCAGGATGCGGGTCAGGTCGCTGCCTCTTTGGGCGTCGTATTCGAGGAGGGGGCCCAGTTCGCGTTCGACGAAGGTCTGGAGGCGGGCGTCGTCGCGGAGGAGGTGGAGGAGGCCGCGCAGTCGGAGGTCGGGGAGGCGGTAGAAGAGGCGTCCGCCGGAGCCTCGGCAGGCCACGTCGGCGACTTGCTCGGCTTCGAGGAAGGAACGGCGTACGTCACGGATGGATTCGACCACTGAGCCTGCGGCCATGACGGTGTCGCCGCCGGACTGCTTGCGGATGCGGTTGGCGACCTCTTTGAGGGCTGTTTCCACGTCGGCGCGGGCTGGGAGGGACGCCAGGACGCCCACGCGGGCTGAGGGGCCGCTTTCGTCCAGGACGCCGACGAGGGCGGCCAGGCGGGCGTCTTTGCATGCGGCCGCGGCGGTTTCGGCCAGTTCGCCCAGCTCGGTGGCGGTGGCGACGGAGGTCGTACGGGGGCGGAGCACTACGCCCAGGAGGCGGCGGCCGGAGAGGGGGACGCCCAGCGCGCGGGCGCGGGCGGCGGCCTCCTGGGGGTCGGAGTAGGAGTGGGCCAGGATGCGGGCGATGATCGTGCCGTGGGCCTGGCGCTCGACGCTCTCGGCGTGGCGGTCCAGCAGGCGGCCCAGCGCGAGGGTGGTGGCGGCGCGTTCGATGAGGACGGTCTCGCGGGGCGTCGGGAGCGAGTCGCAGGTGATGATGAGGCGGCCCCAGTCCTCGCCGCGCGCGCCGACCATGGTGACCAGCCAGCCGGACGCCTCGTCGTAGGCGGTGCGCTGGTCGGGCCGTACGGCGCGGGAACGGGTCTCCCACGCGGAGAGCAGTTCGGCGGGGTCCTTGCTGTCGGCGTCGGCGGCCAGGACCTGGTGGGCCAGGTTCTCCAGGACGACCGGGTGGCCGCCCAGCGCCGCGACCTGGCGGACGACCTCGTCGGTGGAGGCGCCCTCGACGGAGAGCTGGGTGAAGATCTCGTGCAGCTCCTCCGAGGCGCGCAGCTCGGCCATCTGGTCCTGGAGGATGCGGGCGTGCACGGACTCGGTGATGTCCACGAACGCCGGCTCGTGCGCCAGGACGACGACGGGCAGCTGGTACTCCTCGGCGGCGGCGATCAGCGCGGGCGGCAGCTCGCTGGCGTAGCGGCGGCCGAGCTCGATCATGAGGCCGCTGACGCCGACCTCGGCCAGCTCGCCGATGTAGGTGCGCAGGTGGGCCGCCTCGTCGGGGAGGGCGATGCCGGTGGTGAGGACGAGTTCGCCGCCGTGGAGGAGATGGGCGATGTCGGTCACCTCGGCCACGTGCACCCAGCGGACCCGGTTGTCCAGCCTGTCCTTCCCGGCGACGACGCGCGGCTGCCCGCGGCGGACCGCGTCGAGCTGGAGCACGTCGTCGAGAGTAGGAAGCATCCCGGAATCCTATCCACGCAGGTTGTCAACAGAATACGCGGATTCTCTTACATGATGTAAATGCATCCTTCCAGGGTGTCACATCGTCAATCCAGGGCCCCCGGTCGTGACACTCTGCCGCTGTTACGGCGGTGGGGGAGCGGGCGAGACTGAGGGGCATGCCGGAACATGAGACCCTCCTCGCGCGCCACCGGGCCGTGATGCCCGACTGGCTGGCGCTGAACTACCAGCAGCCCCTCGAACTGGTCGCCGGTAAGGGCAACCGGGTCACCGACTCCGAGGGCCGCACCTACCTCGACTTCTTCTCGGGGATCCTCACCAACATGATCGGGTACGACGTGCCCGAGGTGCGGGAGGCGGTGGAACGGCAGATCGCCACCGGGATCGTGCACACCTCCACGGCGTACCTGCTGCGCGGGCAGGTCGAGCTCGCGGAGAAGATCGCGCGCCTGTCGGGCATCGAGGACGCGAAGGTCTTCTTCACCAACTCCGGCACCGAGGCCAACGAGACCGCGCTGCTGCTGGCCGCCTACGCGCGCCGCAGCGACCAGGTCCTGGCGATGCGGCAGGCCTATCACGGCAGGTCGTTCGGCGCGACGGGCGTGACCGGCCACGCGGGCTGGAAGAACATCTCGTTCTCCCCGCTGAACGCGCACTTCCTGCACGGCACCGACCGCCACCTGCCGCAGTTCGCCGGGCTGAACGACGCCGACTACATCAAGGTCTGCGTCGAGGACCTGCGGCACGTGCTGGCGACCGCGGTGGCCCGCGACGTCGCGGCGCTGATCGCCGAGCCGATCCAGGGCGTCGGCGGCTTCACGATGGCTCCGGACGGGCTGTTCGCCGCCTACAAGGAGGTCCTGGACGAGCACGGGATCCTCTTCATCTCCGACGAGGTCCAGACCGGCTGGGGGCGGACCGGCTCCAGCTTCTTCGGCATCGGTGACCACGGCGTGACGCCGGACATGCTGACGTTCGCCAAGGGCTTGGGGAACGGCTTCGCGGTCGGCGGCGTGGTCGCCCGCCGCGAGCTGATGGACTCCCTGCACGCCGTCGGGCTGTCCACGTTCGGCGGCAACCCGATCTCGATGGCCGCCGCCAACGCGACCCTCGACTACGTGCTGGACCACGACCTGCAGGCGAACGCGGCCAAACAGGGCGAGATCATCATCGGCGGGCTGCGCGAGGCCGCCGCCCGGCTCCCGATCGTCAAGGACGTGCGGGGCAAGGGCCTGATGTTCGCCATCGAGCTGGAGACCCCCGCGCAGGCAGCCGCCCTGATGGAGGAGACGCGCGAGCGCGGCCTGCTCGGCGGCAAGGGCGGCCTGTACGGGAACGCGATCCGCATGGCACCACCGCTTACCCTGACCGAGGCCGAGGCCGCCGAGGGCCTGGGCATTCTCATCGATTCTCTGGAAGCACTGAACGAGGCCGTCTGAATATGAGCACCACCAAGCACGTCACCCACTGGATCAACGGCAAGCCCTTCGACGGCGGCGCCGCCGAGCGCCAGGGGGTCATCTTCGAACCGTCCACCGGACGCGAGAGCGGCACGGTCGACTTCGCCGGGCAGGCCGAGGTCGACGCGGCCGTCGCGGCGGCCAAGGCGGCCTTCCCGGCCTGGCGGGACGCCTCGCTGAGCCAGCGCAGCCGGGTGCTGTTCCGGTTCCGTGAGTTGCTGACCCAGCACCGCGACGAGATCGCACGGCTCATCTCCGCCGAGCACGGCAAGGTCGTGTCGGACGCGGCGGGCGAGGTGGCGCGCGGCCTGGAGGTCGTCGAGTTCGCCTGCGGCATCCCGCACCTGCTGAAGGGCGGCTTCTCGGAGAACGTCTCGACCCGCGTGGACGCCTACTCGATCCTGCAGCCGCTCGGCCCGGTCGCCGGGATCACCCCGTTCAACTTCCCGGCGATGGTGCCGATGTGGATGTTCCCGGTGGCGATCGCCTGCGGCAACACCTTCATCCTCAAGCCCTCGGAGAAGGACCCGTCGGCCTCGATCCGGCTGGCCGAGCTGTGGGCCGAGGCCGGGCTGCCGGACGGCGTCTTCAGCGTGCTGCACGGCGACAAGGCCGCGGTGGACGGGCTGCTGCACCACCCGGACGTGAAGGCGGTCAGCTTCGTCGGCTCCACCCCGATCGCCCGCTACATCTACGAGACGGCGGCGCAGAACGGCAAGCGCGTCCAGGCGCTCGGCGGCGCCAAGAACCACATGGTCGTGCTGCCCGACGCCGACCTGGACCTGGCCGCCGACGCGGCGGTGTCGGCGGGCTTCGGCTCGGCCGGCGAACGCTGCATGGCGATCTCGGTCGTGGTCGCCGTCGACCCGGTCGGCGACGAGCTGCTCGCCAAGGTCAAGGAGCGCGTCGCCGGGCTGAAGATCGGCCCGGGCGACAATCCCGAGTCCGAGATGGGCCCGCTGGTCACGCGGCAGCACCGCGACAAGGTCGCCTCGTACCTCGACAGCGGCGTCGAGCAGGGCGCCACGCTCGCGATCGACGGCCGCGAGACGCCCGTGCTCGGCGGTGGCGGCGACGGCTTCTGGCTCGGCCCGACCGTCCTGGACCACGTGAAGCCCGAGATGGACGCCTACCAGGACGAGATCTTCGGCCCGGTGCTGTCGGTCGTGCGGGTCGGCTCGTACGAGGAGGCCATGGCACTGCTGAACGACAACCCGTACGGCAACGGCACGGCGATCTTCACCAACGACGGCGGGGCCGCGCGCCGCTTCCAGAACGAGGTCGAGGTCGGCATGGTCGGCATCAACGTGCCGATCCCGGTGCCGATGGCCTACTACTCGTTCGGCGGCTGGAAGGCCTCACTGTTCGGTGACAGCCACGCCCACGGCATGGAGGGCGTGCACTTCTACACCCGCACGAAGGCGGTCACGGCGCGGTGGCTGGATCCGTCTCACGGGGGCGTGAATCTCGGCTTCCCAACCAACGGGTGACGACGCGGGGCCCCGCGAGCACCCGGGGCCTCGCGAGCACCCGGGGCCTCGCCTCCTCGTCGTCGCGTTTCTCGCGGCGCGCGAGTGACAGGCCCACGGCCAGGCAGACGAACGGGATCGTCGGCACGACGTAGCGGTAGTCGAAGTCGGCGGACGCGATCGGAAAGAGCAGCAGCGTCGCCGCCGTGCCCCACACAAGGAGCACGGCGCGGCGCTGCCGGCCGAAGAGGACGCCGAGGACCGGCACGCAGAACAGCACGCCGAGCACCGGCCCCGGCATGGAGACCTCGCGCTGGTAGGTGATCATCCGGTCGGCGTACGGCCGGTCGACCCGGCTCGGGTGGAACTGGCGGCCGTAGGTCATCGCGTCCGACAGCGCGCTGCCCCCGCCACCCCAGCTCTTGCCGCCGGGGAACGTGTGCGGGTGGTCGGGGAAGTGGTAGAGCTCCTCGGTCGCGGAGGTCGGGACCGGGAAGCGGTGGGTGCTGAACGCCTTGCCCACCCCGTCGGCGATCACATGCCAGTAGTCGCCGGGCTGGGCGATCATGGCGTGCAGCGCGAAGTCCCGCAGCTCCTTGTTGCTCTCCGGCGTCGTCACGCTCTCGTACAGCTGCCGGGGCGGCGCGTCGCTCCGCCAGATGAGGTGGCCCGGCGGGTCGTGCTCGGACTTCAGCGCGGGGTCCATGCACAGCGGGCGCTGCTCGGGCGGCGGCTTGATCTTCTCGCAGTCGGCGAAGCTCGCGACCCGCCCCCACATGTAGAGCCCGTCGCTCGTCGTCAGCGCGTACGAGCCGCGCTCGGCGTGATACCAGGACGCGTACGCCACGATCGGGACCGCGGCGGCCACCGCGAACGCGATCGCGGGCAGCCAGGCACCGGCCTTGAGCGTGAACCAGCCGCGGCGCGGCAGCAGCAGGACGACCAGGATCGCCGGGATCAGCGGCGCGCCCGCCGACCGGACCAGCACCGCGTAGCCGAGCAGCAGCCCCGCCGGCAGCGCCAGCCACCAGGCCGGCCACGGCAGCGGGCCGCGGATCCGCCACAGCAGCAGCGTCAGCCCGGCCGCGATGAGGAAGACGAACAGCGTCTCCGACATCAGCAGGTGTTCGAGCTCGATCGTGTAGCCGTCGTACAGCACCGGCAGCGTCGCCATCGCGGCGAGCCAGCCGGGCAGGCGCACCCGCCGGAGCAGCGCGTAGATCATCACCGCGACCGACAGGCCCATCAGGTGCTGCACGACCGCGACCAGCGTGAAGCTGTGGAAGGGCTCCAGCAGGCGCAGCGCGAACGAGTATCCGAGGGTCTTGCTCGGCGAGGGCTGATCGGGGCGCAATGCCCGGCCGAGATAGAAGTAGGAGTCCCCGGTGAACCAAAGAACGCCCGGATAGCCACGTACGGCCACCCACCGGAAGTAAGCACCGCCGGTCAAGGCGATCACGAACAGAAGATGCGTACGAACAAACCTCAGTACGCGTCCGCCGGAGGCTCGGCGGAAGGGATGAACAGCCCAGTCGGCGCGAAAAATACCCAAAAGTCTCGGGGGTTCGGCCGGGCCGGCGGTGGTCTCTTCGGTCACGGGAAGGCGGATCTCTTCGGTCGCAGGAAAGATCACGTTAGGTGTCGCCGGTGACCGGAAGGTGAACTACGGGTAGCGCCCCGTGAGCCTGAGCTGCCCCGGAGTGAGAACGGGCAGGTCCACACGCTGGGACTTTCTGCCGCCGGTAGGTTTTCGTCGTTGATTTCCGTCTTTTGCCCTTCGACAAATAATAGCTACAAGTATTGACTGACTCTGTGACCGGCGACACAATCTGACTGTCTCAATTAATTGGGATGAATTGCATAAAGGTCAGAGCCCGGAGTCAAGAACCGGGACCTCTAAGTCCAGCGCTTGGAGATGCTCGCTATGACTGCTGACGACCACGCCCCCGAGGTCGAGGCGCTCAGGAGGCGGTATCCCCGTTGGACCATTTGGTTCGGCCTCTTCACCGGCCACTGGTGGGCCCTCCCACCGCTCGGCCACGAGCCGAAGGACTTCGTCGAGGCCGACACCCCGCAAATGCTCATCGCCCGCATCGAGGTGATCCAGAACGTCGAACCCGCCCGCGTCGTGCCCGCACCGCACGCCGTACCCGTACGCGGCACCGGACCGCACCGCCCGGTGACCGCGCCCAGGATCGCAAGCGACCCCCGCCGGGACGTGCGGCGTCCCTCGAATCTCCTCCGTCTCGAGGGCGTCACACCGTCGCCGTCCCGCCGGGTTCCGGTGGTCGCGTGGCCAGGCAGCACTGCAAGGTGATCCGCTGTTCCCCAACCTCGCCACGCCCACCGGTGCCGCCGCGGCCCCGGGAAGGACAGTAGCCCGCGCCATATCCCTCTCCAGCAACCTCCGTGTGTGGCGCGGACGCCAGCACCCGCTGTCCCTCCCGGCCGCGGCGGTCTCATATGTGCCCCGGTTTCTCCCGGGCACCGGGACTCTCCCCGGCTCTCCTCGGTTCTCCCCGGCATCGGAACTTCCCGTGAGTTGTGCCGGCGGGCGCGAGTGAGCGGACTGTCAAGGCGTTCTGGAAAACCATCTTCTTGATATCGTCCGAAAATGGATGAGGCAATGGCTTAAAATTGTGGCCGCGACGCGAGTCCGGTTGCGTTGCCGGACGACTCACCGGAGACGGGCCACCGAGTCGTCGGAAAATTTCCGTGGCGCCGTCGATCGGCTCGCATCGGAACCCCCGCCGGGCACGATCGGCCTGCGTCCCCGGGTGGCCGCCATCTCACGGTGCGGAAGACGCTACGCTGCGCCGACGGGATCGTTCAGCGGGGGAGTGACATGAGGCTCAGGGCCAAGGTGCTGGCCTCGGTGATGACCGCAGTCCTCGCCACGACGCTCGGTGCCTGCAGCGACGGTGGCAAGCAGAAGCCCGTCGGCGCCGCCAAGATGGCCGCCACGCTCGGCCCCGGTGAGGGCTCCCTCAGCCTGGTGACGCTCCCAGGCTTCGTGGAGAGCGGCGCCAGCGACGCCCGCGTGGACTGGGTGACCCCGTTCCAGGAGCAGACCAAGTGCCAGGTCGACCTCAAGGTGGTCAAGACCGCCGAGGACATGACCAACGAGATGCGCAACAAGAACCGGCGCTACGACGGCGTCGCGGCGCCGCCCGAGGTCGCCGGTCGGCTGATCTCCGACCACGAGGTCACCCCGGTCAACCCGAACCTGATCGAGGGCTACAAGAAGCTCGAGCCCCGGCTGCGCAGCCTGCAGAAGCGCGGTGACACCACCTACGGCGTCCCGTACGTCTGGGGCTCCAACCTGCTGATGTACGACACCCGCGCGGTGCAGCCGGCGCCGACCGGCTGGGCGAACCTCTTCGACCCGGGCGAGGCCAAGAAGTACGCGGGGCGCCTGGTCGTCCGCGACAGCCCGCTCACCATCGCCGAGGCGGCGCTCTACCTGCGCGGCAAGAACCGCAAACTCAAGATCACCGACCCGTACTCGCTGACCCGCAAGCAGCTCGACGCGGCCGCGAGCGTGCTGGCCAAGCAGCGCCCCTACGTCAAGGAGTACTGGGAGCAGCCCGCCGACGCCGTCGGCCCGTTCGCCGGCGGGGACGCCGCGCTCGGCGAGGTCTGGCCCTACCAGGCCGACGTGCTGGCCCAGGCGGGCCGGTCCGTCCAGGCGATCTCCCCCTCGGAGGGCGTCACGGGCTGGACGAACGCCTGGATGATCGGCGCCCGCGTCGCCCACCCCAACTGCATGTACCAGTGGATGCAGTGGACCTCGAGCGTGGACGTCCAGCAGCAGGTGGCCGAGTGGTCGGGGGCCGCTCCCGCCAACCCGCAGGCCTGCACGGACGGCCGTCTGAAGGCCTCGTTCTGCGGCGCCAACCACGTCGGCGACCGCGGCTTCATCAACAAGGTGATCTTCGCGCACACCCCGTCGCGGAACTGCGGCGGCGGCGCCAGCGCCGAGGGCAAGCGGGAGTGCACGAACTACGCGGAGTGGAACGAGGCGTGGATCAAGTCCACCAAGATCCTCAAACAGCACTGAGCGGCTGAGAGCTCGAAAGGGCTGAGAGCTCGAAAGGGCTGAGAGCTCGAAAGAGCCGGAAACTCGAAAGCTGGAAAAGGACGCGCCCAACCGCCCCCAGCCGGGCGCGTCCCCACGGGTGGTCCCGGGCCTCCCCCCGAATGCCCGGGTCACCCCTCCTCCTGGAGAGATTCCAGCGGCGTCGGCCTACACGGTCGTCGCCACCGCCGGCGCCGGTGTCGAAACCGGTCGTCCGGCGTCCGTGACGGGCTCCCCGCGGGGTACCGGCAGGGCGGGTGCGCAATCGTCGCACGCGAACACCCCTGGGCCGTTCGGCAGGCATCCGACGCGCACACGCGGGCGCGGCCACATCTTGTGGCAGACGACGCATGCGTCGCCCTCGCGCTGCGCGGCGCTCAGAGCGCCGGGGTCGAACCTGAGTTCGCCCGTACGGCCCATTGCTCACCCCCCGTGGCGGAGAGCCGTCATCACGTAGTTCCTTTATAGGAGGGGAAGAGTGTTGTCCCTGTTACCCCAGGTGAAAGGACGGGCAAAGGCTGCGCGTGTCGGATCGGCCCTCATGATCAATTACCGGTAGGCGGATAGGGGCTTTACCTGGGGTTTGTCACGCTCCGCATACAACAGAGATATGCGGATCCGGTGGCCGCGTTCCATCCGTGCCCGGGTGACGATCGCCGCGGTGGGTGTGGTGGGCGCGCTGCTGCTGGCCGCCGTTCTGGTGACCGCCGGACTGCTGACCGAGCTGATCAAGGGGCATCTGCGCACGCAGGCGGCGCAGGCCGCGCGGCAGGTGGCGGTCCAGGCGACCACCGAACGCCTGCCCGACCCGATCCCAGCCCAGAACGGCGTCCTGCTGATCCAGGTGGTCTCCGACAAGACCGGCACGGTGGTGGCGGCGAGCGCCCCGCTGCGCGGCAAGCCCCCGATGACCACGATCCGCCCGACGGGCGACGACACCCGGGTGGACGGCAGGCTCTGCCAGAACAACGACCTGGTCCCCGACTGCGCGCTGGTCACCGGGTTCGACATCATCACCGAGCCGTACGGCGACGCCATGGTCTACGCGGCCGTCGCCGAGCCGTGGCTCCTCGGCAACCACGTGCTGGAGGGCGTGATGGGCGGCCTCTGCCTCGTCGTGCTCTGCCTGGTCGGCTGGGCGATCTGGGCGGCGGTCGGCCGTACGTTGCGGCCGGTGGCGCAGATCGAGGGCGAGATGGCCGAGATCACCGCCTCGGACCTGAGCCGCCGGATGCCGGTGCCCGACAGCGACGACGAGGTGGCGCGGCTCGCGAGCACGCTGAACGCCACCCTGGACCGGCTGGAGGCGGCGGTCGGCCAGCAGCGCCGCTTCGTCTCCGACGCCTCGCACGAGCTGCGCACGCCGATCACCGGGCTGCGCACCCGGGTCGAGTTCGCGCTGGAGGACCCGGACGACACCGATCTGGTGGGGACGCTGAAGGAGGCGCTGCTCGACGCCGAACGGCTGCACGGGATCGTGGAGGACCTGCTCGCCCTCGCCCGGCTCGACTCGGGCGTGGCGCCGGCCCGCGAGCCGCTGGATCTCGGCGCGGTCGCCGCCGCCGAGGTGGACCGGCGGCCCGCCCGGGTGCCGGTCACGACGCGGCTCGATCCGGGCGTGATGGTCGAGGGCAACCGGCTGCAGCTGGCGCGGCTGCTGGTCAACCTGCTCGCCAACGCCGACCGGCACGCCGCCCGCGCGGTGGAGGTCGTCGTGCGGGCCGACGGCGACGAGGCCGTACTGGAGGTGCGCGACGACGGCCCCGGCATCGCCGAGGCCGACCGCGAACGGATCTTCGAGCGGTTCACCCGGCTGGACGCCGCGCGCAGCCGCGACGCGGGCGGCACCGGGCTCGGCCTGCCGATCGCCCGCGACATCGCGGCGGCGCACGGCGGCCGCCTGTACGTGGGGGACCGGGCGGACGGCGCGCTCACCGGCGCCCGCCTGATCCTCCGCCTCCCCCTCCACCCCTGAAACACGCCGATCTTGCTCTCAGCGCCCTCCGAAGGCCGATCGGAGGGCGCTGAGAGCAAGATCGGCGCGGTTGGTCAGCCGGACTTGCGGCGGCCGGCGGCGAGGATGCCGATGAGGACGCCGACACCGGCGGCGATCAGCAGCGCGGTCCACATCGGCGACGTCACCGACACGAACAGGAAGTGCACGCGCGCGTTCTGCCGGTTCTGGAAGATGAAGACCAGCACCAGGACGGCGAGCGCGATCGCCACCCACGCCCTCGTCGGCACCTTGCCCAGCATGCCGCCGCGTCCGGTGGCGGGCTTGGTCGTCTGCTCGGTCATCGGGTCCCCCGATCACTCACGTCGCGGTGCGTCAGGCGGGCTGTTCCGCCTTCGAGGCCTGGACGGCCTCGCGCAGGTGGTCCTCCTGCTCGGCGCTGAGCGAGGTCTTGATCAGCTGGCCGCCGAACTGCGCGAGCTCGGGGATGGCCTTGTCCGGCGTGGCCTTCTCCACCAGCATGAACACGGCCGCCGCGCCGGGCTGCAGGCCCTGGCCGAGGTCGCGCATGAAGTTGTCGTCGACGCCGATGTCGGTCGCCGAGCCGACGGCCGCGCCGGTCGCGCCGCCGATGGCCATGCCGAGCAGCGGCATGAAGAAGATCAGCCCGATCAGGCCGCCCCACAGCGCGCCGCCCATGGCGCCGCCCGCGGTCATGTTGCGGGCCTGGTGCAGCTTGATCTTGCCGTCCTCCTTGCGCTCCACGACGACGATGTCGGAGAGCTCGATGATGTGCTCCTTCTGGAGCTCGAGCGCGCGCTTGCGCACCTGCTCGGCGGTCGGGACGTCGTTGTAGGCGATGGCGATCAGGTCACTCATGGGTTCTCCCGTGTCGTTCGGTGCTTGCGCTTACTTGTCCTTGGGCGCGCCGACGGCCGCGGCGGCGTCGACGATGCCGAGGCCGAGCCGGGCGTCGCCGGACGGGTTCTTGGCGGTCTGCCTGATGATCTGCATGGTCTGCGCGGGGGAGCGGCCCTGCGCGATGAGCAGCGCGGCGAGGCCCGACACCTGCGGGGCCGCCATCGACGTGCCGTCGAGGTAGCCGTAGCCCGAGGTGTTCTTCAGTGTCTCCTGCGTCTTGTAGGTCGGGAGCGTGGACAGGATGTGCACGCCCGGTGCGCTCACGGCCTGCTGGGCGCCGAAGTTGGAGAACGAGGCGGGCTTGCCGTCCTGGTCGCTGGCGCCCACGATCAGCACCGGCGTGGTCACCTGGTAGGGCTGCTTGAAGGTGCTGTCGTTGCCGGCCGCGGCCACCACCACGGCGCCCTTGCCGTAGGCGTAGGTGAACGCGGCGTTCAGCACGCCGCCCTTGAGGAACCGCGACATCAGCCCGCTCTCACCGAGCGAGAGGTTGATGACCTTCGCCCCGTGGTCGGCGGCCCACATGATGGCCTTGGTGATCGTCTGGTTGTCGCCCGAGCCCAGCGTGTCGAGCGCCCGCACCGGCATGATCTTGGCGTCCGGGGCGTCCCCGGCGATGCCGACGCCGTTGTCGGTCACCGCCGCCGCGATCCCCGACACGTGCGTGCCGTGGCCGTTCTGGTCCTTCGGATCGTCGTCGCCGGACACGAAGTCGTAGCCCTTGACGATGTGATCCTTCAGGTCGGGGTGGCCGGTGTCGGTCCCGGTGTCCACCACCGCGATCACGACGTCCTTGCCCTTTGTCGTCTTCCAGGCGTCGGGCAGCTTCATGGCGTCCAGGCCCCATTGCTTGCCCGCCATCGGATCGGCCTTGTCGTCCGACCCGCAGGCCACCAGCGTCGCCAGAACCATCCCGGCCACCGCCACCGCGGCCCCGGAACGCAGAGTTCCCCCGTGCACGTGCCCCCCGGCCACTACTCCTGCGGCGCCCGTCGCGCCGTAGATCCTGGTCTACCCGTGCAGGTCAATGGGCGGATCAGGTGTGAGTAAAGGGCCGGTCTTGTCTGGCTTCAGGCGTTCTGTGCCTGGTCGTAGGCGCGGCGGACGGCGTCGCCGAAATGGGGGCCGTACATCGTGGCGTGGTCGTCGGCGTACTTGAAGCTGTTGACCGAGACGACCGTTCCGAGGCCGGTCGCGGGGTCGAGGCCGGTGAGCCACGGCCCGCCGCTGGACCCGGTCGTCAGGTCGCAGCGCAGGCCGCGCCCGGTCGTTCCGGCGTGCCGGTCGGGGGCCGGGGTGCCGTCGCAGTAGGCCAGGCGCTTGCCGTTCCAGCGCCCGGAGGCCGGGTAGCCGAACGCGTGGGTGTGGGCCTCGCGCGGGCCGCCGAACGCCAGGCGCTGCCCGCCGGCCACGTCCACCACGTGCCGCCCGTCGGCCTGCGCGACCGCGACCATGGCGACGTCGAAGTCGCCGTCGGCGTGCTCGGACCACTGGTCGGGCGTGAACATCCGGCGCGCGGTGTAGCCGCCGTACGGGGAGTCGCCGTCCCGGTAGCCGGGCACGAAGATCCAGTTGTCGGCCCAGGCGCCCTTGCCGTCCTTGACGCAGTGGCCCGCGGTGACGACCACGTCCCGGTTGGCGCTGCGGACCGTGCTGCCCGAGCACAGGAAGTCGCGCCCGCCGATGGTGAAGAAGACCTTGCCGGTCGTACGGGCGACCGCGCCGCCGCCGGTCCAGAGCGCGCCCGCCTGGCCGGCGGCGGCCGCCGCCCTGCGCTCCGGCGTCCAGTAGGCGCGGATCCGGGCGGCGGTCGCCTGCACGCTGTGGACGGCAGGCTCGGCGACCGGTGGGCGCGCACCGGCCGCCGAACTCGGAGAGACGGCGATGACGACGACGGCGGCCGGTCCGATGACCCCTGCGGTCCTGCGGAGACGCATGCCCGCAGTGTCCAGCACGCGCCGTCGGCACGCTGTCACATCGCGTAAATGATTAGGTGTTCTGGGCGGTGTTGTAGAGGTTCTGGGCGTCGGCCCCGAAGTAGGGGCCGAACATGTAGTTCGGCAGGAAGTTGTACTTGAAGCTGTTGACCGAGTTCTGCGTTCCGGTGCCGCTGGACTCGGTGAACTTCAGGAACCACGGCCCGCCGCTGGCCCCACCGGTCATGTTGCAGTTCATGCCGATGTCGCCGCTCAGCAGGAAGTCGTTGATGACCGTTCCGCTGCAGTAGATCAGCTTGGTGCCGTCGTACGGCGCCGCCGCCGGGTACCCGAAGGCGTACATGGCCTGGCCGCGCGCCTGGTTGAACCCGATGCCCTGCCCGCCGACGACGTCGGTGAGGCGCTGCCCGTTCAGCTGGTTGACCACCGCGGCGCCGACGTCGTAGTTGATGTCCTCGCTCGCGGTCCACTGCGGCGTGGACAGCGTCTTGCTCGCGGTCCAGGTGCCGTACGGGGCGTTGCCGTTGGTGTAGCCCGGCACGAACACCCAATTGGTGTGCCAGGCGCCGTCCAGCTTCACGCAGTGCCCGGCCGTGATGACCGTGCTCTTGTTGGCGCTGGTGAGCGCGTCGCCCGAGCACGACGCCGTACGGCCCTGGTAGGTGAAGAAGACCCGGCCGATCGTCTTGGTGACCGCGCCGCCGCCGGTCCAGGGGCCGCCGCCGTTCGGGATCGACTTGACCGCGACGCCCTGGACGGTGTGTGGCAGCCCGCGCCGAACGCTCGTCGCGGCGGCGTTGGACGGCTTGAAGATCCGTTCCATCGGGGTCGCGGAGCGCATCCTCGCGGGTGTCCAGAAGCGCAGCACGCGCTGCTGGTCCGCGGTGTCGGCGGCCTGGGCCACTGCGGCCGGGGCGGCGAGGGCGGGGGAGTGGGGAGCGGCGGGGGCGGCCTGGGCCGGGACGGCGACCAGCGGCACCACCAGAGCGGCGGTGGCGGCCGTGACCAGGGCCAGAGAGCGGAGCGAGGGGACTCGTCTCATACGGTCTCCAAGATTCGATGGGGGTGGAGACGGTTCGCGCTGCCCGGAAACTATGTTCGGCGCCTTGACCTGGCTAGTGGCAGATCTGGACAAAGGGTGTGAGAAAGATCCGCGTCCCGTGCCCGTTCGCCCACGTGACGGCGTGCGCGAGACAATGGAGCGGTGACCTCCTCCTCAGAGATCGTCGTGCTCGGCTCGACCGGCTCGATCGGCACGCAGGCGCTGGACGTGATCCGCGACAACCCCGGCCGGTTCACGGTGACCGGCCTCGCCGCGGGCGGCGGCCGGGTCGACCTGCTGGCCGCGCAGGCCCTGGAGTTCCAGCCCGAGGTCGTCGCGGTCGCCAAGGCCTCGGCCGCGCAGGACCTGCAGCTGGCCTTCTACGCCGAGGCGCAGCGGCGCGGGTTCTCCTCCGGCGACTACGCCATCCCGAAGATCATCGCCGGTCCCGAGGCGGTCGCCGAGGTCGCCGCCTGGCGGTGCGACGTGGTGCTGAACGGGGTCACCGGCGCGCTCGGGCTCGCCTCCACGCTGGCCGCCCTGGACGCCGGCCGCACGCTCGCCCTCGCCAACAAGGAGTCGCTCATCATCGGCGGCCCGCTGGTCAAGGAGCGCGCGCGGCCCGGCCAGATCGTCCCGGTCGACTCCGAGCACTCGGCGCTCGCGCAGTGCCTGCGCGGCGGGCGGGCCGACGAGGTCCGGCGGCTGGTGCTGACCGCCAGCGGCGGGCCGTTCCGCGGCCGGAGCCGCGCCGAGCTCGGCGACGTGACGCCCGAGCAGGCGATGAACCACCCGACCTGGGACATGGGCCCGGTCATCACGATCAACTCGGCCACCCTGGTCAACAAGGGCCTGGAGGTCATCGAGGCGCACCTGCTCTTCGACGTGCCGATGAGCGCGATCGAGGTCATGGTGCACCCGCAGTCGGTGATCCACTCGATGGTGGAGTTCTTCGACGGCTCGACGCTCGCCCAGGCGAGCCCGCCCGACATGCGGCTGCCGATCGCGCTCGGCCTGAACTGGCCCGACCGGGTGCCGGACGCCGCGCCCGGCGTCGACTGGACCAAGGCCCACACCTGGGAGCTGTTCCCGCTGGACGACGAGGCGTTCCCCGCGGTCGCCCTCGCCCGGCGCGCCGGAGACCTCGGCGGGACCGTGCCCGCCGTCTACAACGCGGCCAACGAGGTGTGCGTCGACGCCTTCCGCGCGGGACGGCTCCCGTTCCTGGGGATAGTCGACACGATCTCGCGGGTAATGGAGGAGCACGGCGTTCAAGCCGCCGGCAGTCTGGACGACGTCCTGGCCGCCGACGACTGGGCCCGCGTACGGGCCGGGGAGCTGACCAGCGAGTAGACGGAGGTCGGATGGCCTTTCTGCTGGGCGCGGTGGCGTTCGTCTTCGCGCTGCTGGTGTCGGTGATGCTGCACGAGGCCGGGCACCTGATCCCGGCCAAGCGCTTCGGCATGAAGGCCTCCCAGTACTTCGTGGGGTTCGGCCCGACGCTGTGGTCCTGGCGGCGCGGCGAGACCGAGTACGGGATCAAGGCGGTGCTGCTCGGCGGCTTCGTCAAGATCGTCGGCTACACGCCGCTGGAGGAGATCGACGAGGCCGACCGGCCGCGCGCGTTCTACCTGCAGCCCGCTCGCCGCCGCGCGGTGGTGATCGCGGGTGGCGTGGTGATGAACTTCGTCATCGCGTTCGTGCTGCTGATCGTGCTGGCGATGGCCATCGGCGTCCGCGACCCCGGGACGGCCACCACGACCGTGGACGAGGTCAGCTCGTGCGTCCCGACCAGCATCGCCGCCTCATGTGGCCATGACCGGCCGCAGTCGCCCGCCGCACGGGCGGGCCTGCGCGTCGGCGACCGGGTGGTCGTGTTCAACGGAACGCCCGTGGGCGACTGGTCGCAGCTGCGCAAGGCGATCGAGGGCGCGCGGCCCGGCCAGAGCGTGACGGTCGTGGTCGACCGGTCCGGCACGCGGGTGCCGCTGCAGATCACGCTGGCGTCGGTGGGCGGCGAGACGTTCCTCGGCATGTCCGCGAAGGTCGTCGGCCAGGGCTATGACCGGAAGGGACTGGTCGGCGCCGCCGCGTTCGCCGTACGCGGCATCGGCGAGACGCTGCGGGGCATCGGCCAGATCGCCGTCGACCTGCCCGCCGCCGTGCCCAAGCTCTTCTCACCGGACCGCGCCGAGACGCCGGGCGGCCAGGTCGGCAGCGTGGTCGGCGCGACCGAGGTGTCGGGGCAGATCTTCTCCTCTGACAACACGACGAAGGACAAGATCGCCCTCTACCTGTCGCTGGTCGTCTCGGTGAACATCTTCCTCGGGGCGCTGAACGTGCTGCCCCTGCTGCCGCTGGACGGCGGGCACCTGGCGGTCGTCGCGTACGAGCGGCTGCGGGCCTGGTGGGCGCGGCGGCGCGGCCGTCCCGACCCCGGCACGGTCGACATGACCAAGCTGCTGCCGATCACCTACCTGGCCGTCGTGCTGCTCATCGGTCTCGGCGTGCTGCTGATCCTGGCCGATCTCGTCAATCCGCTGAAACTTCCCCAGTGACCACGGAGACGCCCTCAGTAACCGCACGTAACCATCCGTTCACGTGATTTGACCCACGTCGGCGCCATGCCATGCCTGCGGGGCGCTTAGGGTAGTAGGGGCCAGTAAGAGGGAGAGGGATGAGCGTTTCACTCGGTATTCCGACGATCCGCGGCGGGGGTGACGCGGTGGCCCCGCTGGCACCGCGCCGGAAGTCCCGGAAGATCATGGTCGGCAGTGTGCCGGTGGGCGGCGACGCCCCGGTGTCGGTGCAGTCGATGACCACGACCCTCACCGCCGACGTCAACTCGACGCTTCAGCAGATCGCGGAGCTGACCGCGGCCGGCTGCCAGATCGTCCGGGTCGCCTGCCCGTCGCAGGACGACGCGGAGGCGCTGCCGGCGATCGCCCGCAAGTCGCCGATCCCCGTGATCGCCGACATTCACTTCCAGCCGAAGTACGTGTTCGCCGCGATCGACGCAGGCTGTGCGGCCGTCCGGGTCAACCCGGGCAACATCAAGAAGTTCGACGACAAGGTCGGCGAGATCGCCAAGGCGGCCAAGGACGCGGGCGTGCCGATCCGGATCGGCGTCAACGCCGGGTCGCTCGACAAGCGCCTGCTGGAGAAGTACGGCAAGGCGACCCCGGAGGCGCTGGTCGAGTCGGCGCTGTGGGAGTGCTCGCTGTTCGAGGAGCACGACTTCCGCGACATCAAGATCTCGGTCAAGCACAACGACCCGGTCGTGATGATCGAGGCGTACCGCCAGCTCGCCGCCGCCTGCGAGTACCCGCTGCACCTCGGCGTCACCGAGGCGGGCCCGGCGTTCCAGGGCACGATCAAGTCCTCGGTCGCGTTCGGCGCGCTGCTGTCGCAGGGCATCGGCGACACGATCCGGGTCTCGCTGTCGGCCCCTCCGGTCGAGGAGGTCAAGGTCGGCGCGCAGATCCTGGAGTCGCTCGGGCTGCGCGAGCGCGGCCTGGAGATCGTCTCCTGCCCGTCCTGTGGCCGTGCCCAGGTGGACGTCTACACGCTCGCCGAGCAGGTGACCGCGGGCCTGAAGGACTTCCCGGTGCCGCTGCGGGTGGCCGTGATGGGCTGCGTGGTGAACGGTCCGGGCGAGGCCCGCGAGGCCGACCTCGGCGTCGCCTCCGGCAACGGCAAGGGCCAGATCTTCGTCAAGGGCGAGGTCATCAAGACCGTGCCCGAGGCCGCGATCGTCGAGACCCTCATCGAAGAGGCGATGCGCATCGCCGAGGAGATGGGCATCGAGATCGGCGAGGACGGCGAAGTGAGCGGTCCCGGCGCCGAGGTGACCGTCAGCTGACCAATGGACCATGAACGCGAGGGCCCCCGGGGTGATCTCCGGGGGCCTTCGCGTTGCTTGCGTCACGATTGAGCAACTGTCGCAGTCAACCCGTACACCCCATCTGTCTCGATCGTCAGGATTGCCCCCGCATGCCGCATGTGGGCTCGGCGGAGAGCCCGCGCGCACTGAAGGGGATTCCGTGAGGAAACTCGTACTCATCACAGCCGCCGCGAGCACCACGCTCGCCGGCGCGGGGGTGGCGGCCTGGGCGGGGACGACGTCGTCCCCGCCGAAGCAGCCGGCGGAGACGGTCGCCGCGGCCGCGGGCAGCATCGCCTGGTCACCGTGCCCGGACAACGACAAGTGGCAGGGTGCCGCGCTCAAGGGGCTCGAGTGCGGCACGATCCAGGTGCCGCTGGACTACGCGCACCCGAACGGCAAGAAGATCAGCGTCGCGGTGTCGCGGGCCAAGGCCACCGACACCAAGCACTACGCGGGCATCATCCTGCTGAACCGCGGCGGCCCCGGGGGTCGCGGCCGCGATCTGCCGCAGCGCTTCATCAACCCGGCCAACGGCCTCCCGAAGGCCGTCAGCGCCCGCTATGACTGGATCGGCTTCGACCCCCGCGGGGTCCAGGCCACCGAGCCGTCGATGATCTGCGACCCGTCCTACGCCTGGCCCGGCCACGCGCGCGCCGACTACGTGCCGGCCAACAGGGCGCAGGAAGAGGCCTGGAAGCGCAAGGCCAAGAAGTACGCAGCCGACTGCGGCCGCAAGTACGGCAAGTACCTGCCGTTCATCAACACCAAGAGCGTGGCCCGCGACATGGACTCGATCCGTGCCGCGCTCGGCCAGCGCAAGATGAGCTACTTCGGCTACTCCTACGGCACCTACCTGGGCCAGGTGTACGCCTCGATGTTCCCGACGCACGTGCGCCGGATCGTCATCGACAGCGTGGTGAACGCCAAGCGCGCCTGGTACGACACCCAGCTGGACCAGAACGCCGCGTTCGAGGTCCGGATGAAGATCTTCTTCCGCTGGATCGCCAAGTACGACTCGGTCTACCACCTCGGCAAGACCGAGAAGGCGGTCGAGCGCAACTACTACAAGGGCCGCGCCAAGGTGAAGAAGGCGCCGCTGAACGGGCAGCTCGGCCCGTCGGAGTGGGACGACTTCTTCGTCGGCACCGACGGCTACCGCGACTACACCTGGCTGGCGCACGCCCAGGAGCTGTCGGACTTCGTCGTGAAGAACGACCCGAAGGGCCTGCTGTCGGAGTTCGGGCCGCCGGACGACGCGGGCCAGAACCAGAACGCCATCTACCTGGCCACCCAGTGCCGTGACGCCGCCTGGCCGCGCGACTGGGCCAAGTGGCACAAGGACTACACGCGCCAGTACAACCAGGGTCTGCGCGCTCTGACCTGGAACAACGCCTGGTTCAACGCCCCGTGCGCGTACTGGCCGGTCAAGGGCGGTCCGGCGCCGAAGGTGGGCGCGGGCAAGAGCCTGAACAGCATGCTGATCCTGCAGGCCACCCTCGACGCGGCGACGCCGCGCCCGGGCGCCTTCGCGGCCCACAAGGCGTTCCCGACCTCGCGTCTGGTCGAGGAGCTGGGCGGCGTGAACCACACCATCGCGTTCACCCCGAACAAGAACGCCTGCATCAACGCGCTCACCGCCGCCTACCTCGACACCGGCGCCCTGCCGAAGTCGCGGAAGGGCGTGGACGCCACCTGCAAGGCGAGCCCGCTGCCGACCCCGACCACCCAGGCTGTGTCTGCTCAGCCTTCGCGGCCTCGGGCCCTCGCCTAGCGGCTCGGACCCGAACCGCAAAGGAGGCGAGCGCGAAATCGCTTCGCGATCTGAGCCAGGAGCCTCGCTTCGCTTGCTCCTGGCTCAGGTAACGCGCTCGCGCGGTGGCTGAGGCCAGTGAACGTCAGGCGACCGGCCCCAGCCCGGAAGAAGAAGCCCCCACCCGATTCGGGTGGGGGCTTTTCCGTCTTGTGGCATGTCCGGACTCTGAAATATGTCGATCTTGTTACGATTCGGCATCCTCTGATGATCAAGTCTCCCGATCCGGGCGTCGTGATCGCCAATATTTCCCCCGAAAAGCCGCAAGCCGGGCTCACTGGCGAGCCCGCGCGCGACGAAGGGGTATCCGTGAGGAGACTCGTACTGATCACCGCCGCCGTGAGCCTCGGGCTCACCGGCACGGCCGCCGCGGCGCCGAGGTCGGCGCCAGCCGCGCCGTCCGCGTCGTCCGCGCCCTCGGGGGCCGAGTCGGCCGCGGCGGTCGGGAGGATCGCCTGGGCTCCCTGCCCGGACGGCGACAAGTGGCAGGGCTCGGCGCTGAAGGGCCTGGAGTGCGGCACGCTGCAGGTGCCGCTGGACTACCGCAAGCCGAACGGCAAGAAGCTCAAGCTGGCCCTGACCCGGTCGAAGGCGACCGACACCGCGCACTACCAGGGCATCGTGCTGCTGAACCGCGGCGGACCCGGCGGTGCCGGACGCGACCTGCCGCTGCGCTTCACCAATCCCGCCCGCGGCCTGCCGCGCGAGGTCAGCGCCAAGTACGACTGGATCGGCTTCGACCCGCGCGGCGTCCAGGCGAGCGAGCCCTCGCTGATCTGCGACCCGAGCTACCAGTGGCCGGGCCACGCCCGCGCCGACTTCGTCCCGCGCGACAAGGCCGAGGAGAACGCCTGGCTGCGCAAGGCCAAGAAGTTCGCCACCGACTGCGGTCGCCGCTACAAGGGCGTTCTGCAGCACATCAAGACCGAGAACGTCGCCCGCGACATGGACGCCATCCGCAAGGCGCTGGGGCAGCGGAAGACCAGCTACTTCGGCTACTCCTACGGCACGTTCCTCGGCCAGGTGTACGCCTCGATGTTCCCCACGCACGTGCGCCGCATCGTGCTGGACAGCGTCGTGAACCCGGCGCGCTTCTGGTACGGCACGCAGCTGGACCAGAACGTGGCCGTCGACAAGAACATGAAGCGGTTCTTCGCCTGGATGGCCAAGTACGACTCGCTCTACCACCTGGGCAAGAACGCCAAGGCGGTCGAGCGCAAGTACTACCAGGGACGTGCCAAGGCCAAGCGCACGCCCATCAACGGCCAGATCGGCCCGTCGGAGTGGGACGACTTCTTCGCCAACTCCGACGGCTACCGCAACTACACCTGGATCGACCACGCCAAGGCGATCTCCGACTACGTCGTCAAGAACGACCCGGCGGCCCTGCTCAAGCTGTGGGCGCCGCTGGACGACGCGGGCCAGAACTTCTTCTCGGTCTACTCCGCCGTCCAGTGCCGTGACGCGGCCTGGCCGAAGAACTGGAAGACCTGGCACCGCGACTTCGCCGGCCAGCAGAAGCGCGGAATCAGGGCCTTCACCTGGTACAACGCCTGGTTCAACGCCCAGTGCGCGTTCTGGCCGACCCAGCAGGGACCCAAGCCCAAGATCGGCGTGGGCAAGAAGCTGGACAGCATGCTCCTGCTAGGGGCCACCTACGATGGCGCGACCCCGTTCCCCGGCGCCGTCGAGGCGCACCGCCGCTTCCCGACCTCCCGCCTGCTGCACGAGGTGGGCGGCATGAACCACGGGATCTCGATCAGCCCGAACGCCGACGCCTGCGCCAACGCCTACGTGGCCAGGTACTTCGACACCGGCGCGCTGCCGAAGTCGAGGAAGGGCGTGGACGCGACCTGCAAGGCCAGCCCGCTGCCCGACCCCACCAAGGCCACCGCCACGACCTCGGCCTCTGCGGCCTGGGACACCCCCGCGCTGCGCTGAAACTGCGCCGATCTTGCTCTCAGCGCCCTTTCGCGCACCGAAACAGGGCGCTGAGAGCAAGATCGGCGCTCTTGGAACGTTCGCAATGGTCACGGAGTTCCGTCCAAATTGTCACGATTGCGCATCCACTGGGGGCCAGATCTCCCGCCACGGGGTCCTCGTTGACAAATATCTTCCTCATCTGTCACAAGCCGGACACATGCCTGTCCGGGTTGATGAAGCTGATGAAGGGGGATATGTGAAGAAACTCGTCGTCGTGGCCGCGACGGCCGGCCTGAGCCTCACCGGGCTGGGGGCCGCTGGAGCGCAGGCCGCCACCCCGGCCGCTGCGTTCAAGCCGTCGATCGTCAAGTGGCACGCCTGTCCGGCGGACTTCGTCAAGACGGTCCACGACAACTACGACGCCCTCTACCCGGTCTCCAAGATCGTGCAGTGCGGCGAGCTGTCGGTTCCGCTCGACTGGTCCAAGCCCAAGGGCCAGAAGATCACCCTCCAGCTGACCCGCACGCCGCACACGGCGAAGGGCCCGGCCAAGGGTGACATCGTCGTGAACCCGGGTGGCCCGGGCGGCGGCGGGGCCCTGTTCGGCCCGCGCGTCTTCGCCCAGAACTCCGCGCCGATGCGCGCCGCCTACAACGTCATCGGGTTCGACCCGCGTGGCGTCGGCATGAGCAAGCCCGCCATCACCTGCGACACCAGCTACAGCCAGGGCCCGCGCCCCGACTACGGCACCGGTGACCGCAAGAGCGTGAAGACCTGGCTCGCCAAGTCCAAGGGCTACGCCAAGGCCTGTGCCAAGAAGTACGGCAAGGGCTCCAAGATCAACATGCTCGACCACATCAAGACGGTCGACGTGGTCAAGGACGTGGACGCCATCCGCGGCGCCCTCGGCCGCCAGAAGCTCGACTACTACGGCGCCTCGTACGGCACCTACATCGGCCAGGTGTACGCGACCCTCTTCCCGAAGAAGGTCGGCCGCATGGTGCTCGACGGCAACGTCGGCCCGAGCGGTGTCTGGTACAAGGCCAACCTGAGCCAGGACGTGGCCTTCGACACCAACATCAACTACTACTTCGGCTGGATCGCCAAGTACGACTCGGTCTACCACCTGGGCAAGACCCAGAAGGCCGTCCGCGCGTACTTCTACGGTCTGCGCAACAAGCTGGCCAAGAAGCCGGTCTTCGGCGCCAACTCCGACGGCACCAAGACCGTGGTCGGCTCGGACGACCTGACCGACAACATCCAGAACGCCGGCTACCGGCGCAGCCAGGCGGTGTGGCACTCCTACGCCGCCGGTCTCTCGGCCTACAAGGCCGGTGACGTCAAGGCCCTCCTCGACACCTTCGGCGCTCCCACCAAGGCCTCCGGTGTCCCGGTCGACGACAACGGCTACGCCATCTACAGCGGCGTCCAGTGCACCGACGTGCAGTGGCCGACCAGCTGGGCCAAGTGGCAGCGGGACAACACCACGATCAACAAGAAGCACCCGTTCCTGACGTGGGGCAACGCGTGGTACAACGCCCCCTGCCTGTTCTGGGGCGCCAAGGCCGGTAAGCCGACCAAGATCGGTGCCACCAAGAACCTGCCGAAGAACATCCTGATGTTCCAGTCGACCAACGACGCCGCCACGCCGTACGCCGGGGCCCTCGAGCTCCACAAGACGCTGCGCGGCTCGCACCTGGTCGTGCAGGACGGCGACCGCACGCACTGCATCGTGCACCGTGGTTCCGCCGCCGTGGACGCCTACTTCGACGCCTACTTCCTCAACGGGAAGCTGCCGAACAAGAGCACCGTCCACGTCCCGCAGCTGGGCGACCCGACTCCGCCCGCCGCTCAGGCCAACACCCTGAACGCCGGTCAGAGCCAGGCCGCGGTGAACGACGTCATCCGGTAACGATCCCCTCGCGTACCGGCTGAAGTCACCGCACTGAAGTCAGGGAGGCCCCTGTCCCCACGGGACAGGGGCCTCTCGACGTTTGGGGTGGTAACAGAGTTCCGCGAACCTTGTCACGATTTCGCATCCCTGATCGCGAACCTCTGTCGTCAAGCAGGCCGCTACCGCCACAATCTCCACCTATTGCACACGAATAGCAGCATGGGGGTTCTGTGAAGAGGCTCGTTCTCATCACGGCCGCCGTCGCGACGGCCTTCGGCGGTACAGCCGTCGCCGTCGCGGCGAACACCGGAGGAGCGTCCAACGACGTCAGCCCGGTCGCGGCCAAGGGCATCGCCTGGAAGAACTGCACTGGCTCGCTCGCCGGCAAGGCCGAGTGCGCGCAGATCCAGCTTCCGGTGGACTACAGCAAGCCCAAGGGCAAGAAGATCTCCATCGCTGTCTCCCGTGTGAAGGCGACGGACAAGAAGCACTACCAGGGCGTCCTGTTCGTGAACCCGGGCGGCCCGGGCGGCTCCGGCCTGGCCTACTCGGCGGGCCTGTCGCGCTGGCTCGGCGGCGTCGGCCACGCGGCCACCGCGGCCAAGTACGACATCATCGGCTTCGACCCGCGCGGCGTCGGCGACAGCAAGCCGGCCCTCAGCTGCGACCCCAACTTCCAGAACCCGATCCGGCCCGACTACGTGCCGCACTCGGTCAAGGAAGAGAACGCCTGGCGCGCCAAGTCGGCCAAGTACACCGCCGCCTGCAAGAAGAAGTTCGGCTGGCTGCTGCCGCACATGCGCACCACCGACGCCGCCAAGGACGTCGACCACATCCGCGCCGCGCTCGGCCAGAAGAAGATCAGCTGGTACGGCTTCTCGTACGGCACCTACTTCGGCGCCACCTACGCGACGCTGTTCCCGAACCACGTGCGCCGCATGGTCCTGGACGGCAACGTCAACCCCAAGACCGTCTGGTACGACGCGCAGCTCGAGCAGGACAAGGCGTTCGAGCGCAACATCAAGTTCTGGTTCAAGTGGACCGCCAAGTACGACTCGCTCTACCACCTGGGCAAGACCCAGAAGGCGGTCGAGGCGAACTACTACAAGGCCCGCAACGCCGCCAAGAAGGCCCCGATCGGCGGCAAGATCGGCCCGGATGAGCTGGACGACATCGTCCTGAACGCCGGTTACAACACCGGCTACTACATCCCCTACGCGCAGGCGCTGTCCGCCTGGGTCACCAAGAAGGACCCGGCCGCGCTGCTGGAGAACCTCAACCCCGGCGGCGACGACAACGGCTTCGCCGTCTACAACGCCGTCCAGGGCGCGGACGCCAAGTGGCCGCGGAACTGGAAGAAGTGGCACAACGACGCGGCCAAGCTCTACAAGCAGGGCTACCGCTTCAACACCTGGAGCAACGTCTGGTTCAACGCCCCGGTCGCCACCTGGCCGGTCAAGGGCGGCCCGGCGCTGAAACTGCAGGGCAAGAAGGGCCTGCCGGGCATCCTGATGGTCCAGGGCACGCTCGACGCCGCGACCCCGGTCGCGGGCGGCTTCAACCTGCACAAGGTCCTGCCCACCTCGCGCCTGGTCGTCGAGCTCGGCGGCAAGACCCACGCCAACACGCTCAACGGCAACAAGTGCCTGGACGACAAGGTGGCGGCCTACCTCGACACCGGCTGGCTCCCCAAGAGCAAGCCCGGCGCCGACGCCACCTGCAAGGCCGACCCGAGCCTGAACGACCCGAACCCGAACGCGGCCAAGTCCGCGGTGGCTCACACGGCCGGCAAGGACCTCCCGGTCGGCCGCCCGTAACGCTTCACCCGTAGCTTCACCCGTAAGGATCGGATCGTTCGATCCGCTCAGCGGCGAACGGCCGTGCGACCTCACTCGCGCGGCCGTTCGTCGTTTCCGGGCGACCGTTCGCCCCTTCCCGGCAGCCATTCGTCGTTTTCCGGCGGGAATCGCGGGATGCGCAGGTTCCGGTTACAGAACGGCAACCCTCGGTAGAACACATGGGTGCGCAACGTAGTCGCCGGGACGGCCGTAGCCGCCGTCCTCGGAGCCCTCGCCGGAACAGCCGCCGCCAAGCCAGCCGAAGCCGAGAAACCCCCCAAGGTACCCGGAGCGATCTCCTGGTCGTCCTGCCCGGACAACGATCCGGTGGAGGAGGACCGGCTGAAGGGGCTCGAATGCGGCTCCCTGACCGTTCCGCTCGACTACAACCGGCCCGACGGCGAGAAGATCACGCTCGCGCTCAGCCGCGCCCGGCACACCGCCAAGAAGTCCCAGGGCGTCGTGCTGCTCAACCGGGGCGGGCCCGGCGCGCACGGACGGGACATGCCGGGGATCTTCCAGGCCGGGCTGCCGGAGAAGGTGTTCGCCTCCTACGACTGGATCGGGTTCGACCCGCGCGGCGTGGGGGCCAGCAAGCCCGCTCTGACCTGCGACGAGAGCTACCAGAACCCCGGTCACCCGCGTCCCGACACCGTTCCGGCCAGCGCCAAGGCCGAGCTGGACTGGCAGGCCAAGGCCCGGGCGTACGCCGCCGACTGCGCCCGCAAGTACCCGACGGTCCTGCCGCACATGGGCTCGGCCAACTGGGCGCGCGACATGGACTCGATCCGCGTCGCGCTCGGCCAGCAGCAGATCAACTACTTCGGCTACTCGTACGGCACCTACCTCGGCGCCGTCTACGCCACCATGTACCCGCGCAACGTCCGGCGGATGGTGCTCGACAGCGTCGTCCGCCCGAGCGGCGTCTGGTACGACGACAACCTCGACCAGGACGTGGCGTTCGAGAAGCGCATCCAGGCCTACTACGCCTGGATGGCCAAGCACGACCGCGTCTACAGCCTGGGCCGTACGGCCAAGGCCGTCGCCGCCGCCTACGCCAAGGCGCGGACATCGCTGAGCGCCAAGCCGATCGACGGCGGCAAGATGGGCGGCTCGGAGCTGGACGACCTGTTCCTCGCCGACGGCTACGGCGACTACGGCTGGCCCGCTCACGCCAAGGCCCTGTCGGCCTACCTGGTCAAGCACGACCCGAAGCCGCTGGGCCGGGTCTGGAAGCCTCCGACATGGCTCGACCAGAACAACTACGCGGTCTACAACGCCGTTCAGTGCAAGGACGCCGCCTGGCCGCGCAACTGGGCGGTCTGGCACCGCGACAACTGGAGGCTGTACCGCGCGGGTAACCGTTTCGAGACGTGGAGTAACGCTTGGTACAACGCCCCGTGCGCGTACTGGGGCGTGCCGAGCGGCCCGCCGCCCGCCGTCCACGGCGCCCCGGGAGGGCCTCGGATCATGCTGATCCAGGGCACCCAGGACGCCGCGACGCCCTACCCCGGAGCGCTGGAGACACATCGCCTGTTCCCGGGCTCCAGCCTGGTCGTGCAGACCGGCGGGGGTAACCACGGGGTCGCGATGAACGGCGACGAGTGCGTCGACGGGGCCGTCGCGGCCTACTTCCGCAACGGCTCCATGCCGCCCTCCAAGCCCGGCCCGGACGCCGCCTGCCCGGTCGGCCCGCCGCCTCCGGCGGAGCGCCGCGCGCAGCGTTCCTCCAACCCCGGAACGCAGCGTCTGTCCAATCCGGGGGAGCCAGTGGCGGCGAGCGCCCGGCGGACGTCATAGGCTTGTTGGCGTGGTGCTGACAGTGCTGATGGTGCGCCGGTCCACGGCCGCGTTCAAGGGCCGGTAGACCATGCGCATGCTGGGTTCGTTGCCGGTGCGGGTATTGGACGACCGGCACCGGAACGAGGTCCTGGCGATCCTGGACGCCGACCCGGTGGCGAACGTGTTCGTCAGCTCCCGCGTGCACGCCGTCGGGCTCGACCCGGGCCGGCTCGGCGCCCAGATGTGGGGCTACATGCGTGACGGGCGGCTGTCCTCGCTCTGCTACGCCGGGGCCAACCTGATCCCGGTGAACGCGGGGCCCGACGCCGTACGGGCGTTCGGTGAGCGGGCGCAGGCCCAAGGGCGGCGCTGCTCGTCGATCGTCGGCCCGGTCGGGCCCGTCCGCGAGCTGTGGGAGTTCCTGGAGCCCTACTGGGGCCCGGCGCGGGCGATCCGCGCCGCGCAGCCGGTCATGGCCACCTCGGCGGTGCCGCCGGTCGCGATCTCCGCCGACCCGGGCGTGCGGCGGGTCCGCATGGACGAGTTCGACGTGATCTACCCCGCGTGCGTGGCGATGTTCACCGAGGAGGTCGGCGTCTCGCCGAACGCGGGCGACGGGGGAGTGCTCTACCGGGCCCGGGTCGCCGAGCTGATCCGCGCCGGGCGCGCGTTCGCCCGGATCGAGGACGGCCGGGTGCTGTTCAAGGCCGAGGTCGGCGCCGTCACGCCGTACGCCTGCCAGGTGCAGGGTGTCTGGGTGCCGCCGGACGAGCGGGGGCAGGGCCGGTCGGTGACCGGGATGGCCGCCCTGGTGGAGGAGGCGCTGCGCTCGATCGCGCCGACCGTCTCGCTGTACGTCAACGACTTCAACACGCGGGCGCGGGCCGCCTACCGCCGCGTCGGCCTCGCCGAGATCGACACCTTCATGTCCGTGCTCTTCTGAGCGGTGGAACGGTCTGGTGCCCGAGTTGTTCTGAATCGGTTTGGTCCTGGATATCGGCCCCGTTTCGGAATCTTTTGCAAACATTCCTTCCAGAGATCGATACGATCCGGCCGTGGACTTCGCCGGTGCGCTGCGCCAGGCCGTTCAGGCGAGCGGCCTGACCCTGGAGCGCATCCGGCACCGGCTCGGCCAGCGCGGACTCTCGGTCAGCGTCGCGACACTGAGCTACTGGCAGCGCGGGCGCAGCCGTCCCCGTTCGCGCGCGGTCGTGGCGGCGCTGGAGGAGGTCCTCGGCGTTCCGTCGGGGACGCTGACCGGCCCGCTCGACACCACCGAGCCGGGTGCGGCGGGTTCCGGCCAGGCCGCTATCGGACGGCTGGAGCGCGGGCGTTCACCCGCCGAGCTGTGGCCGGACCCGGACCTGTACGCGCGGGTCGTCGGCGAGCTGGACCGCTCGGGCGAGCACCGGCTGGAACGGCTCAGCACCCATGACGTGCACCAGCTCGGCGCCGACCGCAGGCCGCGCGGGCTGGCGGTACGGAACGTCCTGCGGGCGGCGGGGGACGACGTGGACCGGGTCGTGTGCGTTCACCCGGCGGGGGAGGGCGCCGAGCTGACCACGCTCCGGTACTGCCGGCCGGGCCGCGTCCGCGAGGCCGGCGGGCTGCTGGCGTTCGAGCTGGTCTTCGACCGGGTGCTGGCCGTGGGCGACACCGCCGTGATCGAGTACGAGCTGAGGCTGCCCGGCGGCGGCCCGGTCGCCGACCACTACGACCGGCGCTTCCCCCGGCCCGTGCGCGACTACCTGGCGGTCGTGCAGTTCCACCCGGAGACCTACCCGGCCCGGTGCTACGGCTTCTCACAGGAGACCAGGCACGGCCGCCACGAGCGCCTGGACGAGCTGTGGATCGGCACGTCCGGCAGCGCACACCTGGCGATGGCCGACGTCCGCCACGGCATCCTCGGCATCGAATGGGAGTGGGACTGAACGGGCTCTCTAGAAACTGAACGGGTCGGGGGACTCCGGCGCTTGGCTTTTCGGGCCCGGGATCTTACAGTGAGCGCCAGTAGAGCAAGTGCTGTTGTCAAGGCCGGAGACGACGGGGGCACGGCCCGATCCCCTCGGAGGCCGACAGTGGTGCAGAGCGTCACGGAGGACGATCTCCTCCAGATGCTGCAGTACGGCCCCTTCAACGTGGCCCTGCATGCGGCGATCCAAGCCCGTGGGCTGAGCCTCGAATCCCTGCGACGCCGGCTCGAACAGCAGGGCATCGCGGTCAGCCTGTCCACCCTCAGCTACTGGCAGCGTGGACGCACCCGCCCCGAGCGGGCCGACTCGCTGCGCGCGGTGCGCGGCCTCGAGGTGATCCTCGACCTGCCGCGGCACTCGCTCCTCACCCTCCTCAAACCGTCCGGCGAACGTTCCAGCGGACCCTGGCTGCCGGTCGAGGAACTGTGTCCCGAACCCGGCGTACGCGCCCTCATCGACGAGATAGGCGAGCGCGGTGAACGCCAGCTCACCGGCCTCAGCCTGCACGACCAGCACGTGCTCGGCCGCGGCCGGGAGCTGCGCGAGATCCGCACCCGCGCGGTCTTCCAGGCCCAGCAGCGCGGCGTGGACCGCTGGATCGCCGTCTACCACCACCCGCACCGCGTCCTGCCCTCCTCGCGTACGGCCAGCGGCTGCCGCTTCGGGCGGGTGCGGATGGACGAGAGCTCAGGGCTGATCGCCGCGGAGCTGCTGTTCGACCGTGCGCTCGCACGCGGCGAGACCTACCTGCTGGAGTACGGCTTCGGCTTCGACGAACGCGGCCCGGAGGTGACCGAGGAGGGCCGCGGCTTCCGCACCCCGCAGCACGAGTACCTGATCGAGGTGCGCTTCCATCCGGGGACGCTCCCGGCCCGCTGCTACCGGACGTGGCGCCCGGACGCGCAGACGGCGCTGAAGGACCTGGCCGACCTGCGCATGTCGAGCTACCAGAGCGTCCACTTCATCGAGTTCGGCATGTCCACCGGCTACCACGGCATCAGGTGGGAGTGGGACTGACTATTTGACCAGGAGCTCCAGGAGCCGGTCGAGCTCGGCGGCCGGGTCGGTCGTCAGTCCGGCGTGCACCGGGCCCGGCTGAACGATCGTGCTGCGCGGCGCGGTGAGCCAGCGGAAGCGCGAGCCCGGCGGCTCGGAGGCGGCCTGCCCGGCCCGTTCGCCGCCGCAGCACACGGCGTCGACGGCGTCCAGCGCCTTGCGCACGCCATCCAGGTCCAGCGCCGGGTTGAGGGCTCGCAAGCGGGTCTCATCGACGTGCGTGCGGCAGCCGAGGTAGTCCAGGGCGCGGCAGTAGACGACGACGCCCACGTTCATGAACTCGCCCCGCTCGACCCGCGGGATCACGCGCAGCGCCGCGTACTCGAACGCCTTCTTGCCGTCGTCACGGCCCGAGATGTTGTCGCTCATGCCGGACCACCCAGCCAACCGGGCCGCTTCTCGCCGCGCCGCGAGCCGGTGTCGGGCCTGTGACCGCTCATGTCCAGATCCGGCAGCCAGTCGCGGGGCTTCTCCGCCCGCGTCGCCAGGATGTCGACGTACGCCTCGCGCAGGGACTCCGGTCCGTCGAACCCGGGCTCGTTCTCCAGCCACCGGTCCGGGACCAGCCCGGTGACCTCCTGCAGCAACGCCCGCGTGATCTTCGGCGCCAGCTCCGCCTCCGCCGCGCCCAGATCGCCGACGAACGGCGTCAGCACATGGTCGTCGACGTCGTAGGGCCCCGAGAACAGCCGCGCCGCGTTCGCCCACGCGTGATGGAAGATCAAGCTTGCCCCATGGTCGATCAGCCAGGTCTGACCGTGCCAGACCAGCATGTTGGGGTTGCGCCAGCTGCGGTCCACGTTCCCGATGAACGCGTCGAACCACAGCACCCGCGCCGCCCACTCGCGGTCCGGCTTCCACCCCAGCGGATCGAAACCCAGCGACCCCGGCAGGAAGTCGACGCCGAGATTCCACCCCGTGCTGGCCTTCAGCAGGTCCTGCACATCGGGATCGGGTTCGTGCCGCCCGATGACCGGGTCCAGGTCGATGATCACCTGCTCGGGCACGCGGAACCCGAGGCGCCGGGCCAGCTCGCCCGCGATGATCTCGGCGATCAGGGCCTTGCGGCCCTGGCCCGCGCCATGGAACTTCATGACGTACGTGCCCAGATCGTCGGCCTCGACGATCCCCGGCAGCGAGCCGCCCTCGCGCAGCGGCGTCACGTACCGGATGGCGGTGACAAGAGGCAACACGCCGATCACGCTATCGGCTGCCGTGCCCGCCGCGATAATCGGCGCCATGGCAGCTGACCTGGTCGACCTGTCCGTCCCCATCGTCACCGGCATGCCGGTCTATCCCGGCGACCCCGAGGTCGAGATCACGCCCGCCCTCACCGCCGACACCGACGGCGTCAACGTGCAGCGCGTACACCTGGGCTCCCAGACCGGCACCCACGTCGACGCCCCGTTCCACATCGACCCCGCCCTGCCCCGCCTCGACGAGCTCCCGCTCTCCCGCTTCACAGGCCCGGCCAAGCTCCTGGACGCCCGAGGCCTGCCTCCCCGCACGCCCATAGGCCCAGACCGTCTCCCGCACGGCCTCAAGCCAGGCGACATCCTCCTCATGGTCACCGGCTGGTCGTCCCACTGGGGCACCGGCGACTACCTCGCCCACCCCTACCCGACCCCGGACCTGGCGCAGGCCATCATCGACAGCGGAGTCCGCACAGTGGGAATCGACGCCCTCAGCGTCGACCGCACCCCAGAGCCCGGCTCCGACGACTTCTCCCTGGCCGCCCACCAAGTCCTCTGCCGAGCAGGCGCCGTCATAGCCGAGAACCTCACCGGCCTGGAGCGCCTGCTGGCCGTCCGCGGCCAGCGCATCGAGGCCTATCTGTTCCCGTTGCGCCTTGCCGCGGATGGCGCACCCGTCCGTGCGGTCGCGAGCATCAGCCCGCGCTGATCACAGCCTTGAGATGATCTTTTCGGCGAAGCGCTCCATGCCGGCGATCTTCTCGGTGGGGGTGGACCACCAGGGTTGGGCGAGGGTGGCGGTGACGCCCCGGTCGGACCACTTGCGGTAGAGGTCGACGCTGGGGACGGCGCCGATGGGGGCCACCACGTCGAGGTCGTCGAGGGTGCGGCCGTTGTCCTTGAGGTGGCCGGTGAGGCGCTCCAGGAGTTCGGACAGCCGGTCTTCGGAGTAGATGCGGTTGCCGATCCAGCCGTCGCCCATGCGGGCGGCGCGGCGGAGGGCCGCGTCGCTGTCGCCGCCGATGAAGACGGGGACGGGCTTCGAGGGCGTGGGGGAGATGCTCAGGGGGCCGAAGTCGTAGTGCCGGCCGTGGTGCTCGACCATGCCGCCCTGCCAGAGGGTGCGGAGGGCGGGGATCATCTCGTCCAGGCGCTTGCCTCGGGTGTGGAAGTCCTGGCCCGTCTGGAGGAACTCGTCCTTGCACCAGCCGACGCCCACGCCGAAGATGGCGCGGTCGCCGGAGAGGACGGCGGCCGTCGACACGGCCTTGGCGACGGTGAACAGGTCGCGGGCCGGGGGGATGTAGACGTTGGTGGCGAAGCGGAGGCGTTCGGTCACCGACGACATGGCGCCGATGGTCACCCAGGCGTCCGGCCAGTGCGTGTCGGGGGTGTACGGGGGTGAGCCGTCGTCGGAGTAGGGGTACGACGCGTCGTAGTCGGTGTAGAAGATGTGATCCGACACCGCGAACGCGTCGTACCCGAGCCGGTCGGCCGCCTGTGCGAGGCCGAGGTACTCGTGGGTCTCGGCGAAGGTCGCCGCCAGCCAGAACTCCATCGCCGGGGTCAGTCCTGGAACTCGGGGATGACCTTGGTGGCGAACATCTCCAGGTTGCGCTTCACCGTGTCGAGCGGCAGCACGCCCTGCTGGCCCTGCATGAACAGGCCGAACCACTCCAGGTCGGGCATCCGGTCGAGCATGCGCTGGATGCCGCGCTTGACGTCGTCAGGGGTGCCGAGGAGGGCCATCTCGACGTCGTTCATGCGCTTGAAGTCGCCCTTCTCCGGAGAGATGGGCTTGTGGCTGTCGTCCTCCTTCTTGCGCAGCACCTCGAGGTAGCCGAACGGGCCGAAGAAGGAGGCGAAGTCCTTCTGCATGCCCTTGCCGTAGGTCTCGATGGCCTCCTCGCGGGTGTCGGCCATGCCCACGATCTTCAGGATGCCGGTGTGCTCGCCGAGCTTGTAGTCCTTGCCCTGCTTGGCGCACTCCTCCTGGTAGAGCTTGGCCTTGGCCGCGTGGTCGTCGGGGTTCGGCGTGAACATCCAGGGCATGATGCCCTCCTGCGCCGCCCGGATGACGCTGCGGTCGGACACGGTGAACGGCTGCCACAGCTCGGGGTGCGGGTACTGGTACGGCTTCGGGCAGACCGAGACGGACTGGATCACGCCGTTCTCGTCGATCTCGCCGGGCGCGCCGAACGTCTGCGTCCACTCCTGCGCGGGCCAGCCCTCGATGCCGGAGAACGGGGCGGGGATCTCGTAGTCCAGCACGTCGCTCTTGTAGCGGAGCGAGTCCTGCTCCCACGCCATCTTCATGATCTTCAGGACTTCGCCGAAGACGTCGAAGTTGCGGTTGTCGGACTTGGAGCCGTCCGAGCGCGCGGCGGCGGCGTGCCAGCGCTGGCCCAGCACGTTCATCCAGCGGTTCTGGTAGCCGCGGGCGACGCCGAGGCGCAGCCGGCCCTTGGAGAACTGGTCGAGGAGGGCCACGTCCTCGGCGGCGCGGATCGGGTCCCAGGCCGGCAGCACGATGCCGAGCGGCGCGAGCAGGATCCGCTCGGTCCGGGCGGCGAGGTCGGTCAGGAACATCAGCGGGTTGACCGAGAACTCGAAGCCTTCGGAATGGAAGTGGTGCTCGGTCATCATGAGCGCGTCGAAGCCGACCTGGTCGGCGTGCACCGCGATCTCGCGGACCTCGTGCAGCAGCTTCTGGTACGACTCGACGTCCCGTCCGATCGGCCGCTTGGCCTTGGCGTTCTCCTCGGCGGCCCAGCCCGACCCGGGGATCTGCGGGTTCAGGAAGATGGAAAACTTCACGCGGACTTCTCCTTGTCGAGCTCGGCGAGCTTCTCGAGTTCCTCGAGCCAGTTCTTGACGACGTGCAGGAATTCGGCCGGCCGCTCTTCGTGCAGCCGGTGCCCGGCTCCCGGCCACGCGATGGCCTTGGAGACGGGATGCTTGAGCAGTTCGTTCTCCCAGCCGGCGCGTTCGGCGTCGGCCCAGTGGACGAGCACGGGACAGGTGCGGCGGGACACGTAGGCGTCGGACTCGGGGCGGCAGCCCCACTGGTCCGCGCCGGTGAACAGCGCCGGGAAGGCCTGCCGGAGCGCGGGCTCGGCGGTGGCCTGGATCTTCCGGGAGTGCGCGGACAGGACGTGCTCGGGCGTCGCCGGGGTGTAGAGGACGGCCTCCCACGCGAGCACGGCGGCGTACGGGTCCTTGGCCAGCCCATCGATCATCGACGGCATGAACTGTGCGACCTGCTGGGGCAGCCCGTACGCGGGGTCCACGCAGACCAGGGCCCGGACGCGTTCGGGATGCTCGACGGCCAGCGCGGTCACCACCATTCCGCCCATCGAGTGGCCGAACGCGATGACCCGGTCCAGGCCCAGATGGTCGAGCAGCAGGACGAGGTCGCCGGCGGTGTCCTCCGGCCGGTAGCCGGTCTCGGGCGCCGACGAGTGCCCGTGGCCTCGCAGGTCCGGGGCGATGACCCGGTACCCGGCCTCGACCAGAGCGGGGATGTGCCACAGCCAGTCCTGGGAGTCGGCCGCGTACCCGTGCACCAGAAGGAGCGTGTCCTTGGCCTCCGCGGGGGCGTCGTCCGTATAGAACAGGCGCACATCTCCCAGGTCAGCGAATGGCATGGGCACCCCTCTCGGCGGACTGACCGAACAAGCGCACGCTACATCAATTGCGGCGAGCCGAGCAATCGCTTGGTCGAGTCCGGCCGATGTGATTCAGGTCGCCGAAACCCGAGAGTAGCCGAGCAAATGCTTGGTTGTTAGGGTGGGCTCATGCGCCTGGGGATCACAATGTTCGCGACGGATCGGGCTCTCGCTGTCCACGAGCTGGCCCGAGAGGCCGAGGCGCGAGGCTTCGGGTCGTTCTACGTGCCCGAGCACACTCATATACCGGTGTCGCGGGCCACGCCGCCGCCTACCGGGGTGGACACGCTGCCCGAGGAGTACGCGCGGACGCCCGATCCGTTCGTTGCGCTGGCCGCCGCGGCGGCGGTGACCGAACGGATCCTGCTGGGGACCGGTGTCTGCCTGCCGGCGCAGCGGGAGCCGATCGTGACCGCCAAGGCGATCGCGACCTTGGATCAGATCTCGGGCGGGCGGTTCGTGCTGGGCATCGGGTACGGGTGGAACCGCGAGGAGGCCGCCGACCACGGGGTCGAGTGGTCGACGCGCAGGGAGCGCGTACGGGAGAACGTCCTCGCCATGCGGGAGCTCTGGGAGAAGGAAGAGGCCGGGTTCAAGGGCGAGTTCGTGCAGTTCGAGCCCAGCTGGTCATGGCCCAAGCCGCAGCGAGTGCCGATCCTCGTCGGCGGCGCGCCGGGGCCGAAGCTCTTCGCCGCCATCGCCGAGTACGCCGACGGGTGGATCCCGATCGGCGGCGCGGGGATCAAGGACGCGCTGCCCAAGCTGCGCGAGGCCTGCGAGGCTCAGGGCCGGGAGACGGCGCGGATCGTCCCGTTCGGCACCCTGCCGACGGCGAAGAAGCTGGACTACTACGCCTCGCTCGGAGTCGACGAGGTCGTGCTCCGGCTGCCGTCGGCCGGGCGCGACGAGGTCCTGCCCGTGCTGGACGAGTACGCGAACACCTATCTCTAGCCGCTAGCGGATCATGCGGAAGCACCAGAAGGTCGGGATGCGCCAGTAGTTGCCCTTCCCGGCCTTGACCGCGCCCATGATCAGGAAGACCCACTGCCCGATGAGCAGCTCCAGGTACACGAAGATGAACGGGACGAAGGCGAACCCGGACTTGGTCAGCAGGTAGAGCGGCACGCAGACGACCGCCGTCGCGGCCAGGTGGATCAGCAGGGTGATCTGGAAGTTCAGCGCCTGCGCGGCGTGGTAGCGGACGAAGCCGGACTCCTTCTTCTTGACGAAGTAGATGACCAGCGGTGCCAGGAACCCGATGACCAGCATCCCGACGTAGGCGAAGATCGCCCAGGTCGTGTCGTCGTTGCGCACCTGGGTGTTCGGCCCGTACGGGACTCCGGGCGGACCGTAACCCCACTGAGCGTTGTAGCCCGGCGCCTCTCCGTAGGGAGAGTTGAACGGCGGCGGCTGCCCACCGGGCGGGTAGGGCGGCTGGCCTCCGTACGGCGGCTGGCCCGGGGGAGTCCCGTACGGCGGCTGCCCCGGCGGCTGCCCCGGCGGCTGGCCCGGCGGCGGTCCGTACGGCGGCTGGCCTCCCTGCGGACGCTCGAAACCCGGCTGCCCTGGAGGCGGCGGGGTGTCGGACGGTGGTGGGGCATCGACCGGCGGTGGGGCATCGACCGGTGGTGGGGCATCGACCGGCGGCGGCGTGTCGGACGGGGGTTCAGGCGCCTTGGCGTCCGGTGGCGGGTCGTCGGAGGACTTGGGGTCGGGCGGCGGCTGGTCGGTCACTGATCTTCCCCATCGCTCCTACGTGGATAATTTCCCAGAATCTACTTGAACTGGATCAGCGTCGCGGGCGTCTCATGTGCAGCGGAAAGGGGTGTTCATGACGGCTGCGGCCGAGGCGTTGCGTTCTGGCGATCCCGAGTATCTGGGACGGTACAGGCTGATCGCCAGGCTCGGGGAGGGCGGTCAGGGGATCGTCTTCCTCGGCGAGGATGACGGGACGCAGGTCGCGGTCAAGCTGCTGCGGTCGGGCCTGGGCTCCGATCCCGAGCCCCGCGCGCGGTTCATGCGGGAGCTGGCGACCGCCAAGCGGGTCGCCCAGTTCTGCACCGCCGCCGTGCTCGACGCGGACGTGGCCGGTGATCAGCCCTACATCGTCAGCGAGTACGTCAACGGGCCGTCGCTGAAGCACGTCGTGAGCACCGACGGGGTGCGGCGGGGCGGGGCGCTGGTCCGGCTGGCCGTCGGGACGGCGACCGCGCTGGTCGCCATCCACGAGGCGGGCGTCGTCCACCGCGACTTCAAGCCGCACAACGTGCTCCTCGGCCCGGACGGGCCGCGGGTGATCGACTTCGGCATCGCGCGGGCGCTGGACGGGACGTCGGCGACCACGAGCGGGCCGATGGGGACGCCGTCGTACATGGCCCCCGAGCAGGTGCTCGGAGAGCGCGCCGGGCCGCCGGCCGACGTCTTCTCCTGGGCCGCGACGCTGGTCTTCGCCGCGACCGGCCGCCCGCCGTTCGGCGACGACACGATGATGGCGGTCGCGACGCGGATCATGCACGAGGAGCCCGACCTCGGCTCACTGGACGGCAAGCTGCGCGAGGTCGCCCAGGCGTGCCTGGTCAAGGATCCCTCCGCACGTCCGACGGCCAACGAGGTGCTCGGGCGCCTGCTCGGGCACACGCAGCCGGACGCGACCGCCCTGGCAGCCGAGGGCAGCGATGCCGCGGCCAGGCCGAGCGACACCGGCGACCTTGGCGGCACCAGGTCCTTCCCGCCGCCCGCACCGCCCGCCGGGCTCGGCGGGAAGAAGCGGCGGAACGTGGTCGCCGTGGTGGCGGGCGTCGCCGTCGCGGCGGTGGCGGCCACCGCGATCTCGATCATGGCGCTGAACGGCGACGACAAGGGCGGAGCGGGCCAGAACACGGTCTCGCCGTCCCCTGGCCGCCCTCACGGTAAGGGCTTCTCACGGGCCTTCGCCGGCGAGTGGGCCGGCACGGTGATCCAAAGCGACGGCAAGGCGCTCAAGGCCGTCCTGACGCTGAAGGAAGGCAAGCTGAAGGGGCATATCAACTACCCCCTGCAGCGGTGCTCGGGCATGGAGAAGCTGCTCGGGGCCGGTGGTGGCCCGACTCTGTCGATGAAGGAGGAGATCACCCAGGGGGCCGACCACTGCGTCGACACCGGGACGGTCACGCTGACCTGGCAGAACGCCGACACGCTGTTCTTCACCTACGTGGGCGGTGAGAAGACCAGGACCTACGGGGTGAAGGGCGAGCTCACTCGAACACGATGACCGAGCGGGCGACCGCGCCCGACCGGACGTGCGCGACGGCGTCATTCACGCTGTCCAGCGGCACCCGCTCGCTGACCAGGCCCTCCAGGTTGAGGCGGCCGCGGCGGTAGAGGTCCACCAGCAGCGGCAGGTCGCGCGCCGGGGTGGCGTCGCCGCCCTGGGTGCCCATGAGCCGCCGTGAGCCGAACAGCTGGCCGGGCGGGATCTCCAGGTTCTTGCCGGCGGCGGGGCTGCCGACCATGACCGTGGTGCCGCCGGGCTGGGTGGAGGCGAACGCCGTGGTCAGCACCTCGGCGATGCCGGTGACGTCGAACGCGTAGTCGGTGCCGCCGCGCACGATCTCGCCGACCTGCTTCGGGAGGTCGTCGGACAGGACCGTGTGGGTGGCGCCGAACTGCTCGGCGAGTTTCAGCTTCGACTCGACCACGTCGGCGGCGATGATCGTGGTGGCGCCCGCCAGCACCGCGCCCTGGATCACGTTCAGGCCCACGCCGCCCGCGCCGACGACCAGCACGGTGGAGCCGGGCTCGACCCGCGCGGTGTTCAGCACGGCGCCGACGCCGGTCACGACGCCGCACGCGGTGAGCGCGAGCAGGTCCAGTGGCGCGTCCTTGGCGACCTTGACGCACATCGCCTCGCTGACGACGGCCTTCTCGGCGAACGAGCCGATGCCGATGTAGGGGCGCACGACCTCGCCGCCGGCCGACATGCGGGTGGTCTTGTCGCCCATCAGGCCCATGATCGCCATCATCCGGCCGGCGCCGCTGCACAGGTGCGCGTTGCCGCGCGAGCAGTTGCGGCAGCGGCCGCACGGGCCGTTCATCGCGATGATCACGTGGTCGCCGGGCTTCACCGAGGTCACGCCCGGTCCGACCTGCTCGACCACGCCGGCGCTCTCGTGCCCGAGCACGCACGGCAGATGCGACACGACCGGGCTCTTGCCGTCGATCGCCTTGATGTCGGAGCCGCAGACGCCGGAGGCGGCCACCTTGACCAGCACCTCGCCGGCCTTCGGTGCCTCGACCGTCACCTCGGCGATCTCCATCGGCTTGCCGAACTCCCGCAGCAGTGCCGCGCGCATGGTCGTGCTGGTCAAGTCGTCCACCCTCCGTGTGCCGGTGTTCAGAACCGCGGTTCAAGGTCATCCGTTGACACCGTGTTCGTCACGAACTTACCCTCACGACCAAGCGAGCGCTAGGTCACATGGGGTGGCGTTGCCCGCGTTCCTGCCCGTCTGACCGCTGTCCGGCATGGAGCGCAGCGGAATGCCGGACAGCGGTCAGACCTGCTTTGCCGAGGAGTCTGAGGGGTCGCCCCTCAGAGAGATGCAACGTGCCTGGAGGCGCGCCATGAAGACATCAACGACGCTCCGCGCCGTCGCCATCGCCGGGGCGGCCGCCCTGCTCGCGGGCTGTGCGACCAGCAACGACTCCTCCTCGGGCGGCGGCGACACCGCCGGGGTCACCAAGGACAAGATCAAGGTCGGCGGGGTGCTGACCGTGACGAGCGCCACCGGCTACTCGACCGGCGGCGCCAACCTCGGCGCCAAGGCCCGCTTCGAGCGCGCGAACGCCGAGGGCGGGGTGAACGGGCGGAAGATCGACTTCATCGGGGTCGAGGACGACGGGATGACGCCCGACAAGGGCGCCGCCGCGGCCAAGAAGCTGGTCCAGAAGGAGAAGGTCTTCGCGGTCCTGCCGGTCAGCGCGCCGCAGTTCGGCGGCGCGGAGTTCCTCGAGCAGCAGAAGGTGCCGTGGGTCGGGTGGGCGACCGGGCCGTTCTGGTGCGGCAAGGAGAGCGCGTTCGGGTTCAACGGCTGCCTCGCGCCGAAGCCCGGGCAGAAGACCCAGACCTGGTGGGGCAACCAGGTCGGCGCGCAACTCGGCGGCGCCAAGGGCAAGAAGCTCTGGGTGCAGGCGACCGACTCGACCGCCAGCAAGTACGCCATCTCGACGATCTCCAAGTCGTTCACCGCCGCGGGCTTCGACCTGGCCGGCTCGTCGGCCGCGCTGCCCTCGCAGGCGCCGCCGCAGGACTGGTCGCCGTACGTCAACAAGATCATGAAGAGCGCGGGCGGCAAGGCGCCGGACGTGGTCGTCTCGGTCATGGCGGGCGGCAAGTTCAACACCGGGCTGTACGGGGCGCTGAAGAAGGCCGGCTACAAGGGCCTCATCACCGACGCGACCTCCTACGACCCGAAGGCGATCGCCGACCCGCAGGCCGCGCAGGCGCTGGACGGCGTCTACGCGGCGCCGCAGTTCGAGCCGTACGAGTCGGACGCGCCCGAGGTCGCGCGGATGAAGGCCGACATGCAGAAGGTCGGCGCGCCGATGGACCAGCACGCGGCCACCGGCTACTGGTCGGCGGACGTCTTCCTGAAGATGCTGGAGAAGGCGGGCAAGGACCTCACCCGTGACTCGTTCTTCAAGGCCACGACCGGTTTCTCCTACGAGAACAAGGGCTTCGGCCGCATCCAGTTCCCGGCGGGCAAGACCGAGTCCAACGGCTGCGGCGCGCTGGTGAAGATCGAGGGCGGCAAGTTCGTCGTCGCCCAGCACCTCAAGTGCTACGACAACACCACCCTCTGACGACGGGCTTCTCAAGTGGCTGAGTTCGTCGGTTACATCCTGAGCGGGCTGGTCACCGGCGCGATCTTCGCGCTGATGGCCTCGGGGCTCACGCTGTCCTACTCCGCGACGGGCGTGTTCAACTTCGCGCACGGCGCCGTCGGCTTCCTCGCCGCGCTGGTGTTCTTCGAGCTGACGTCCGGGCTCGGCTGGCCGACCTGGCTCGCCGGGCTGGTGACGATCGGGGTCGTCGCGCCCGCGCTCGGGTACGTGCTGCACCGGGTGATGTTCCGGGGCCTGGCGTCGGCGGGGGAGACCGCGCAGATCGTCGCGACCATCGGGCTGACGATCGCGCTGCCCGCCCTCGGCCTGTGGGTCGTGGACGTGCTGGTGGAGACGTTCGGCGCCGACCTGCCGAAGATCACCGAGGGTGCGTCGGCGCGCGGTCTCGGGCCACGCCCGATGCACACCTGGCACCCGATGGACGGCGTGACGCTGGACTCCGACCAGCTCACCACGTTCGCGTTCGCGGTGCTGGCCGCCGGGCTGCTGTGGGTCCTCATGCGGCACACCCCGCTCGGCCTGCGGATGCGCGCGACCGTCGACCGGCGCGGCCTCGCGACCATGCGCGGCATCGACGTGGACGCGGCCTCGGCGCAGGCGTGGATGCTGAGCTCCACGCTGGCCGGGCTCGCGGGGGTGCTGGCGGTGCCCGCGCTCGGGCTCGACTCCAACGCGTTCACCGTGCTGCTGTTCGCGTCGGCGACCGCGGCGGTCTTCGGGCGGCTGCAGTCGATCCCGCTGACGTTCGCCGCGGGCCTCGCGCTCGGCGTCGTCCAGAACCTCGTCGCGGGCTACGCCGACTTCGCCGAGAAGGTCACCGGCTTCCGTACGGCGGTCCCGGCGATCCTGCTGCTCGCCGGGCTGCTGGTGCTGGGCCGGTCGAAGGCGCGGGCGGCGGGCTCGATCGCCGAGGACGCGCCGCCGCCCGACTACCTGGCCGACCTGCCGCGCTGGCGGCGGGTGCTGCCATGGAGCGTGTCGGTCGTCGCGCTGCTGGTCTGGACGTTCGCGTTCGGCGACGACTACTGGGTGGGGCTGGTCGCGCAGGGGCTCGTCCTCGCGCTCATCTTCTGCTCGTTCGTGGTGGTCACGGGCATCGGCGGGATGGTCAACCTGGCGCAGGCCACCTTCGCCGCCCTCGCCGCGCTGGCCGCCGGGCTGGCCTTCGACAAGGGCCTGCCGTTCCCGCTCGCGCTGGTCATCGGCGTGCTCGCCGCCGTGGCCGCCGGGGTGCTGGTCGCGCTCCCGGCACTGCGGCTCGGCGGGCGCGTCCTCGCGCTGGCGACGCTGGCGATGGCGCTGCTGGCCGACCAGGTGCTGTTCCAGATCGACGCGTTCAGCAACGGGACCGTCGGGTGGAAGCTGCCCGCGTTCTCGCTCGGCTTCGCCGACACCAACGACCCGCGCGTGCGCGTCGTGCTGCTGCTCGTGGTCATCGGCCTGGTCGGGCTGCTGATCCGCAACCTGGAGCGGTCCGCGTCCGGGCGGGCCATCCTGGCCGTACGGTCCGCGCCGACCGCCGCGCTGTCGGTCGGCATCTCGGCCACCCGCGCCAAGATCACGCTCTTCGCCCTCGCGTCCGGGATCGCAGGGCTCGGCGGGGTGCTGTACGCGACGTTCAACGGGCAGATCACCGCCACCGACCTGCCCGCGCTGACCGGCTTCGTCTGGCTCGCCGTCGTCGTGCTGCAGGGCGTCCGCCGGATCGGCGGCGCGGTGCTCGGCGGCCTGGTCATGGCGCTGTTCCCCGAGGTCCTCGACAACTTCACCGACTCGCCGTACGTCGGGATGATCCTCTTCGGGCTCGGCGGCATGATCCTCGCCCGCCACCCCGACGGCGTGCTCGCCCAGATGGCCGAACGCCGCTACCGCCGCCGCAAGCGCGCCGAACGCCCCACGGGCGAGAAGCCCATCGAATCCGCAGCCGCCGCGACGGACTCCGACGCGGTGCTGCGGCTGGAGGGGATCGTCGCTGGCTACGGCGACGCGACCGTGCTGCGCGGCGTGGACCTGGAGGTGCCCGCCGGGACGGTCGTCGCGCTGCTCGGCGCGAACGGCGCGGGCAAGTCGACCACGTGCGCCGTGGCGGCCTCGATGCGCCCGACGTCCGGCCGGGTCCTGCTGGACGGACAGGACATCACTTCCTGGCCCGCCCACAAGCGCGCCCGCGCGGGCATCTACCTGGCGCCCGAGGGGCGCGGAGTCTTCCCGGCCCTGACCGTGGACGAGAACCTCACCACCTGGCTGCCCTCGGCCGCCGACCGCGCACAGGTCTACGAACGGCTGCCCAAACTGGCCGAACGCCGCACGATCCCGGCCGGGGCGCTGTCGGGCGGCGAGCAGCAGATCCTCGCCCTCGCGCCCGCGCTGATCCGCCCGCCCCGCGTGCTGATCGCCGACGAGCCCTCGCTCGGCCTCGCCCCGCTGGTCGTCGAGCAGATCTTCGAGCTCTTCGGCGAGCTCCGCGACCGGGGCGTGGCGATCCTGGTGGTCGAGGAGAAGGCCACCGAGGTCCTGGCGCTGGCCGACACGGTCGCGTTCATGGGCCTCGGCCGCATCTCCTGGACCGGACCGCGCGCCGACGTGGACGACGACCGGCTGACCTCGGCCTACCTGGGCCTGGCTGGAGTGGGAGACCAATGATCGACATCACCGGCGTCTCCGTCCGCTTCGGCGGCGTGCACGCCCTCACCGACGTCAGCTTCGCCGTCGCCGAGGGCCAGACCTGCGGCGTGATCGGGCCGAACGGCGCGGGCAAGACCACCCTCTTCGACGTGGTGACCGGACTGCGCCGCCCCACCGCGGGGTCGGTCCGCCTCCGCGACGCCGACGTGACGTCCGCGTCCGCCGTACGGCGCGCCCGCCTCGGGGTGCGCCGCACGTTCCAGCGCCCGCAGGTCTTCGGCCGCCTCACCGTGATGGACAACGTCCTGTCGGCCCTGGAATGGCACGGCGGAGGCGGCGGACTGGCCGCGGACCTGGTCGGCTGGCGTTCCCGCCGCAGGCTCGAGGCCCGTCGCCGCGAACGCGCCACCGACGCCCTCGACCGCTGCGGCATCGCCGACCTGCGCGACGCCTACGCCGCCGACCTGCCGATCGGCCGCCGCCGCATGGTCGAACTCGCCCGCGCCATCGTCGACGCGCCGTCCGTCCTCCTCCTCGACGAGCCGACCTCGGGCCTGGACGCCGACCAGGCCGGGCTGTTCGCCTCGGTCATCCGCGGCCTGGACGCCACGATCCTGCTCGTCGAGCACGACGTCGGCTTCGTCATGGACGCCTGCGAACGCATCGTCGTGCTCGACCTCGGCAAGGTCATCGCCGACGCCGTCCCCGCCGAGATCCGCGAGGACCCCGCCGTCCGAGCCGCCTACCTGGGGTGAACGAACGCGTTGAACCGGCCCGCCCCCGCCTCCGTGAAATGGCAAACGGGGTCCGTCCCCGGGGCGGAAGGGACACGCCGTGGCCGTTCACGAGACGGATGCTTTCGTTCTGCGCGTTCAGGAGTTTCAGGGCCAGGGCGCGTTCCACATGTCCCAGGGCCAGTACCCGCAGGCGGAGAAGCTCCTCCTGGAGGCGCTGGCGCTCTGCTGGGACCTCGGTGAGGGCGGTGCCATGCTCGCCGCCGGCGTCAGCAACGAGCTCGGCGTGCTCTACAAGGCGACCGGCCGCATCGACGAGGCCGAGCCCTGCTACTGGCACGCCTTGGAGATCTTCGAACGCATCCTCGGCCCCGACCATCCGCAGATCGCGAGCATTTACCACAACCTTGCGGGGCTGGAGCATTCTCGCCGCAACTGGCCGGAGGCCGAACGACTCGGCCGGCGTTCGGTCGCCATCCGCGAGCGCAGCCTCGGCCCCGGCCACATCGAGGTGGCGGCGGACAAGGCGGCCCTGGCGGCCGTCCTCGTCGACGCGGGCAAGCCTGCCGAGGCGACTCGCCTGCTCAACGAGGTCCTCGCGGTCTTCGAGGCCGAGGTCTGTTCCGGCGACCACGAGGCCGAGGCCGTTCACCGGCACTGCCTCTCCCTGGTCGACGAGGACCACCCGCTGCATCTGGCGTGCCTGCACAGGCTGGCCCGCCTCCACGAGGTCTCCGGCGCCTGAATTAGAATTCAGTTCTGGTCTTTCTGTGGCAGTGGAGGTTGGATGACCGGGGCTGGGGCGGCGATGCGGCGGGTACTGGAGGCACGGGCGGGGGTCGCTCCGCTCGGAGAGGCCGAGGTCGACGTGCTGGCCGAGCTCGCCGAGCGGGTGCGTGAGCTGAACGAGGCCGTGGTCTTCACCGGGGTCGACGTCGACGAGATCGCGGCGGTGCGGGACGAGGTGGCGGCGCTCACCGCGCGGCTGTCGGTGGTGCGGCGGGAGCATCCGCCGCTCGCGGAGGCGCGGATCGGCGGGATGACGCGGCAGCTCGCCAGCCCGGTGAGCGGGGTCGTGAACCCGATCGCGCCGCCGGTGCACATCCAGACGCTGCCGGACGGGACGGCGCGGGCCGAGTTCCAGATCGGGCCGATCTACGAGGGGCCGCCCTCGTTCGTTCACGGCGGGGTGTCGGCGATGATCCTCGACCAGGTGCTGGGCATGGCGGCGTCGGCGAACGGGACGCCCGGGATGACGGCCACCCTGGAGCTGCGGTACCGGCGGCCGACGCCGCACGGGGTGCCGCTGGTGGCCGAGGGGAAGGTCACGCGGTCGGAGGGGCGGCGCACGTTCGCGGACGCGCGGATCCTCGGGCCGGACGGGCAGGTCACCGTGGAGGCGACCGCGATGTTCGTGATGCCGATGCGGTGATCCTTGGTGCTGGGGATCGATCATGGAGTGGCGCATGGCGCGCGCGTTCTCGCCCCAATTGGCGAGGGTGGTCCTGAATCACCGGGCATGATCGATAAGGTCGGGATCATGTCTTCGATTCGCCGCCTCGGGCTGGTCGCCCTCCCCGTCGTCGCCTCGCTGGCCGCCGCGTGCGGGAGCACGGGTCACGCATCGCAGGCGGGGGCGGCGAGCGCGGCCGACCCGCTGAAGGGCTACCGGTTCGTCTACTCCAAGGGCGACGGGCAGTACCACGTGTACAACGCCCGCAAACGCCAGGTGGCCGAGCTGAACGTCGGTACGCGGACGGTCCTGGTGCACGGCACCAAGCGCGTGTTCAAGGAGAAGACGACCAAGGCCACGGTCACGACCGACGCCTGGGTGCGCAAGCTGCGCGACCCGTTCGCCTCGTCGAAGATCAAGTCGGCGGCGTTCCGCAAGGAGCTCGCCGGGGTCCTCGGCAGCAAGGCGCCCGACATGCTGGCGATCGCGATGCAGTACGTGAGCGGCGCGCCCGCCAAGAAGGACTCCCACGGCGTGCGGTACGCGGGCGACGCCCACTATGGGCCGATGGCGGGCGGCAAGCGCCAGGAGGGCTCGGACTTCAACGACTACCTGGGCCTGACCTGGAAGTACTTCGACGGCAGCACCGACAAGCCCGAGAAGGCGCAGTACGGCTCGCTCGACTGCTCGGGCTTCGTGCGCATGGTCGCGGGCTACCGGATGGGCTGGCCGCTGGAGAACAAGCAGTTCACCCGTCAGCGGCTCCCGCGCCGGGCAGTGGAGATCGAGAAGTACGCGCCGGGCCGCGTGGTCATCCCGAACAAGGGGAGCAAGCCCGCGTCCCTGGCGCAGCTCCAGGCCGGTGACCTGCTCTTCTGGGACGCAGACAAGGGCGACGGCAAGGCGGTCGACCACGTCGGCATCTTCCTGGGCAAGGACTCGCTCGGCTACTACCGGTTCATCTCCAGCCGCAAGACCGCCGACGGCCCGACGCTGGGCGACACCGGCGGCCGCTCGGTCCTCAACCGCAAGGGCTCGCTCTACAGCGACACGTTCCGTTCCGCCAAGCGCATCTAACCGTCCACAGGAGGAACGGCCAGCATCCGCAGGACCAGGTCGGTCAGGTCGTCGCGGAGCTCCGGCAGGCTCGCGCAGTCGCCCCTGCCCACGTAGAGCAGGATCATCTCGGCGATGGCGCCGACCGCGGCCGGGTAGACGATGTCGGAGACCTCGGGCCATTCGGGGTGGCGCTTGGCGGATGCCGTACGCCAGGCGCGCATCACGTCGGCCACCGCGCGGTAGCCGAGGTTGCGGCCCTTCAACGCCTTCCGGCTGACGGCGGGCAACTCGACGAGGATGCAGCGCGCGTACTCCGGCTCCTGTGCGCAGAGCGCCAGGTAGACGCCGATCCCGGCGCGCAGGCGGTCGCGTGAGGACGCGCCCTGCTCCACCGGGGCCGCCATCAGGTCGCGGACGATGACGTCCTGCGCCGCGGCCATCGCCGACAGGAAGCAGTCCTCCAGGCCCGCGAAGTGGTCGTAGAACGCCTTGCGGGACACGCGGGCGCGGGCCACCACCCGGGCCACCGTGGTCTGCGCGTACCCGTCCTCGGCGACCGCCGCGATCACCGCGCGGAGCAGCCGGTCGCGCTGGGCCCGCCGAACCTGGTCGGCGGGCAGGCTGGCGCGCCCCCGCGGCAGCCCGGGCCGGTCGGGGGCGTACACCTCGGCGAGCCTGAGCCCGTCAGAACGGTCGATAACGGAAATCCTAGGACGCTCACGCCGCCGCGACAGTGCTGTTCAGGGACGGTGTGGGCGGCCTCACGTGAAGACGCGGCGCCCTCCGTCAGTCCCTCACCCACTGCCTACCTGGTGGAGAACCCGGTCACCTGACCGGTCCGGCATCAGCGACAACGCGGTCAGGGTGATCGCGCTCGACACCACCATGGCGAGCGCGATCGCCCACCAGCCGTAGTCGTGCAGCAGCCAGGTCGCCAGCAGCGGCGCGGGTCCACCGGCGATCACCGAGGCGAGCTGGTAGCCGATCCCGGCCCCGCCGTACCGGAGCCGGGTCGGGAAGCTCTCGGCGATCAGCGACGCCTGCGGCCCGTACTGCAGGGCGTGCGGGATCTGCGCCAGGATCACCGCCAGCACCACGACCGCCGACTGTTTGGTGTTGAGCATCCCGAAGTAGGGGAACGCGACCGCGGCGACCAGGATCGAGCCCACCGCGTACACCCGTCTGCTGCCGACGCGGTCGCCCAGATGCCCGGCCGCCGGGATCACGAACAGCTCGACCACCGACGCCGCCGTCACCGCGAACAGCGCGAGGCCCTGCGCCAGGTTCAGGTGCTTGTGGATGTAGGTGAGCGCGAACGAGGTGAAGATGTAGAACGGCATCTGCTCGGACGTGCGCAGGAACGCGCTGAGCAGGATCTCCTTCGGATGCTTGCGGATGACCTCTGAGACCGGGACCTCCGCGACCTCGCGCCGTTCCACGATCTCGGCGAACAGCGGCGTCTCCATGACCTGGATCCGCACCCACAGGCCGATGGCCACCAGCACCAGGCTGAGCAGGAACGGGATGCGCCACGCCCAGTTGGTGAACGCGTCCTCGGCCGTGAGGGCGATCGAGGTCATCGCGCCGGTCCCGAGGATCAGCCCGATCGGCACCCCGATCTGCGGCAGGCTCGCCATCAGCCCCCGTTTGCGCTGGTCGCCCCACTCCATCGAGAGCAGCACCGAGCCGCTCCACTCGCCGCCGACCGCGATGCCCTGCAGCACGCGCAGCAGCACCAGCAGGATCGGCGCCGCCACCCCGATCGTGTTGGTCCCCGGCAGCAGCCCGATCGCCGCGGACGAGACGCCCATCAGCAGCAGCGTGACGATCAGCGTCGCCTTGCGACCCAGCCGGTCGCCCCAGTGCCCGAAGATCGCCGCGCCCACCGGCCGCGCCGCGAAGCCGACCGCGTAGGTGGCGAACGCCGACAGCGTGCCCGCGTAGTCGGTCGACTTCGGGAAGAAGACGTCCTTGAACACGATCGCCGCGGCCGTGTTGTAGAGGAAGAAGTCGTACCACTCGATCGAGGTGCCGACGATGCTCGCCAGCGCCGCCTTCCGAATCTGCTGCCGCCGTCCGTCGTCATCGACGTCGCGGGCACGACCGGCGTCGTCCGCATCCAGAACCACGGGGGTGTCCTTTCCCGACCGCCCCCGCCGATCACGTTTCGGTCCGTCCGCTCAGGTCTGCCCGGATGGACGGTCCAGAAACCGCTTACTGAGCGAATTGTCCGGGGTGAGGAACCGGGTCGGAAATTCTGCTCCGGCCGGTGTCGAATCCGGCCCCGCCCGTTCGAGGCGTCTGTGAAGGGCCGCACGGCGCGGCCCTCACGGATGAAGGGACACGGCGATGCGGTTCACGATGCGGATCGTGGCGGCGCTCGGCGGGCTGGTGTTCGCGCTGGCGGTGCTGGCCCCGCCCGGCCTGGCACAACAGGCAAGACCAGCTCAGGAGGCAAGACCAGCGCGGCAGGCGACGGCGATGCAGTGCGCTGATCTGGCGGGGAAGACGCTCGACCTGCCCGGGGCGGTCACCCACGTGACGTCGACCGGGCCGACGCAGGAGAACGGCACGACCTACTGCAGGGTTGAGGGCTACGTGGAGCCGCACGTCAGGTTCGTGCTCCGGCTCCCGTCCACCTACAACGGCCGGTACCTGCAGTACGGGTGCGACGGGCTGTGCGGGATCTTCCGGGAGGACCTGTTCCCGAGCCGGTGCACCGGTGGCGTCCCGGGCGACATGGCGCTGGCGGTCACCGACGACGGGCACCACAGTGACCTGCCGTTCCCCCTCAACCTCTTCGACGGCAAGTGGGCGGCCAACGACCGCGCCGCGCGTGACGACTACGAGTTCCGGGCGCCGCACGTGGTGTCCCGGGCCTCCAAGGAGATCATCAAGGCCTACTACGGCTCGGCCCCGGTCCGCTCGTACTTCAAGGGCTGCTCCACCGGCGGGCGCGAGGGGCTGCTGCTCGCGCAGCGCTACCCGCATGACTTCAACGGGATCATCGCGGGCGACCCGACCAACTACAACGGGGCCCTGAACGGCGTCTACTTCACCTGGATGGTCAGGTCCAACCTCGACGGCAAGGGCGGCCCGATCCTCACTCAGGACAAGCTGAGCCCGCTTCACCAGGCCGTTCTCAAGGCCTGCGACGCCCGCGACGGCCTCAAGGACGGGATGATCGACGACCCGGCCGCGTGCACCTTCGATCCGGCGTCGGTGGCCTGCCCGCCCGGAACCGACCGGCCCACCTGCCTGACGCCCGCCCAGGTCACGGTCGTACGGAAGCTGTACGCCGGGCCGACGGACGCCAAGGGGCGGCGGCTCTACCCCGGCGGCGAGCCGTACGGTTCGGAGGAGGGCTGGGCGGGAGCGAGCGTGCCCGTGAACGGCGCGACCGTGTCCCCGCTGGCCGACTCGTTCCTGAAGTACCTCGGCTACCCGATCGGCAAGCCCGCGTCCTCGGTCGCCGACTTCACGTTCACCGTGGCCGAGCTCAACCGGCTGACCGCCGAGACCTCGCGGGGCAACGCGCTCGGCCTCGACCTGCGCCGCTTCCGGCAGGCGGGCGGCAAGCTGATCATGTGGCACGGCGCCGCCGACCAGTCGATCCCGCCCGCGAGCACGCTCGACTACTACCAGCGGCTGTGGGAGCGCAACGGAGGCCTGGCCCGGACCCGGCAGTTCGCCCGGATGTTCCTGGTCCCCGCGGTGTACCACTGCGCGGCCGAGTTCCTGCCCGGCTACAAGCTGAACGCCTTCGACCCGCTGCCCGGGCTGGTCCGGTGGGTCGAGAACGGGCAGGCGCCGGCCAAGGTGATCGCCGAGCAGCGTGACGCGGGCAAGGTCGTCGCGACCCGGCCGGTCTTCGCCTATCCGGAACGCGCCCGCTACCTCGGCACCGGCAGCATCGACGACGCCCGCAACTTCGTCTCGGCGCCGCCCCTCACCCCGCCGCGCAACGTCATCCACTGGGCGGGCGACTACCTGTACGACGTCCCGGGTCCCGTGGCCCGCTGACGGTCACCTTTGCCGGAGGACCGGCGTCAGGGGGCATGAGAGCCGAACTAACCGTGGAGGAGCTCATGTTCGCTGTGTACGCCGTCGTCAACGTCCTGGCCGCGCTCGCCGTCGCGGGCGCGGCCTGGATGGACTTCGTCCGCCATCCTGTGGCCGTCGGCGCCGCCGACACCGTCGGAACGCCCCGGTCGTGGATGTATCCGCTGGGCGTGGTGCTGGCCGCCGGTGCGATCGGCCTGCTCGCCGGGTTCGTGGTCCCGCCGATCGGGACGGCCGCCGCCATCGGGCTGGTCCTCTACTTCGTGTGTGCCGTGGGCGCTCACCTCAGGGTGCGGGACTTCAAGCTGACCGCCGTCGGCACGTTCCTCGCCCTCTGCGTGGCGGCGCTGATCGTGAACCTGGCTCGGCACGGCCTGTCGTGACGTGTCACGTGCGCGGGCCCGGCGTCGTCATAGGGGTATGACCATCCAGTACCTGCCGCGCGAGGATCTGGCCGAGCCGGGCCCGGGCGAGCGGCGGCAGCTGATCAATATCGCGTACCGGCTGCTGGGCTCCCTGACCGAGGCCGAGGACGTCGTTCAGGAGGCCTACGCCCGCTGGTACGCCCTGCCGCGACGGCGGCGGGACGCCATCGAGTCGCGGGGCGCCTGGCTGAACAAGGTCACCGGGCGCCTCTGCCTGGACCTGCTCGGGTCGGCGCGGGCCCGGCGGGAGCGCTACGTGGGGGAGTGGCTGCCCGAGCCGCTGCCCGACGGTGTCCCGGGGAGCGCCGATGATCCGGCGGAACGGGTGACGCTCGACGAGTCGGTCGACATGGCGTTCCTGATCGTGCTGGAGGCGATGACCCCGGCCGAACGGGTGGCGTTCATCCTGCACGACGTGTTCGGCTACCCCTTCGCCGAGGTGGCCGAGATCGTCGGCCGTACACCGGCGGCGTGCAGGCAGCTGGCGTCCTCGGCGCGGGGCCGCCTGCGCGCGGCGCGGCCTCCCGAGACCCCGGCGGCCGGGCAGGCGAGCGTGGTCCGGGACTTCAAGCGGGCCTGGGAGGCCAAGGACATCGGCGCCCTGATCGGCCTGCTCGACCCCGGCGCCACGGCGACCGCGGACGGCGGCGGCGTGGTCGGCGCGGCGCTGGAGCCGATCGAAGGCGGCGAACGGATCGCACGTCACTTCGCCGACCTGGCCGCACGGGCGCCGGGCGGCGTGGAGGTCCTGGAACGCATGGTCAACGGGCGTCCTGGCCTGGTCTTCCGTCAGGACGGCGATGTCGTGACCGTGCTCGCGTTCGAGGTCGCAGGGCCCCGGATCAGGCGCATCTGGGCGGTGCGCAACCCCGAGAAACTCCGGGCCTGGGCGTTGTAGCGGATGTGGCTTATCGCCACCTCTGGTGAGATGGGGGGATGGAACGAAGCGAGCTCGTGCAGCGCGTCGATGAGGTCACCGAACGTCTGGTCGCGGCGGTGGGCAACCTCTCCGACGCCGACGTACGGGAAGACTCCCAGCTCCCGGGGTGGACGCGCGGCCATGTCATCACCCACGTCGCCCGCAACGCGGACGCCTTGCGCAACCTGCTCAACTGGGCCAGGACCGGCATCGAGACCCCCGCCTACGAGAGCGCCGAGGCCCGCGAGGCCGGCATCGCCGAGGGCGCGGACCGCAGCGTGATCGGGCTGCTGGCCGACCTGTCGGGGTCGGCCGCCGCGTTCGCCGCCGCGGTCGAGGTCATGCCCGAGGAGACCTGGGACGTCAAGGTGAAGATCCTCGACAGCGCGGAATTCCCCGCCGAGGGGGTCCTCCTCAAGCGCGCCTCCGAGGTGGTGCTGCACCACACCGACCTGGGCATCGGCTACGGCCCCGACGACTGGCCCGACTGGTTCGCCAAGGTGGAACTCGACGAACCCATCGCCACCTTCCGCAAGGACCGCCTGGCGTAGACGGCCCCGGCCGCTCAGGTGAAGTGCTGGCCGGCGTTCACATCGATGGTGGCGCCGGTCGTGGCCTTGGCCTGGTCGGAGGCGAGGAAGATCACGGCCCGGGCCACGTCCTCCTCGGTGGCGATGCGGCGCAGGGCCATGGCGCCGGTGTCGCGGGCCAGGATGTCCTCGTAGGTGGTGCCCTCGGCGGCGGCCCGGGTGCGCATCCAGTCCTCGAGGACGTCGCTGGCGATCCAGCCCGGGGCGACGCAGTTGACGCGGACGCCCTGCGGCCCGAGTTCGTCGGCCAGGGCGTGCGAGAGCAGGTGGACGGCGGCCTTTCCGGCGGCGTAGTCGGAACGGCCGCCGTACCCCATGCGGCTGGACATCGAGGTGAGGTTCACGATGGACCCGCCTCGTTCCAGCATGTGCGGGGCGATGTGGCGGCAGGCCAGGAGCGTGCCGTAGGCGGCGATGTCGACCGCCTGCCGCCATCGCGCGAGGTAGGCGTCGTCCATGTCCAGCACGTTCTTGCGGTGCGTGCCGGGGAACGCGGCGGTCACCAGGACGTCGACCTTGCCGAAGCGCTCGATGGTGGCGTCGGCGAGGGCCTTGACCTGGGCGGCGTCGGTGACGTCGGTCGGGACCGGCAGGACCTCGCCGTCCACCTCGGCGCTCACCTCAGTGGCGATCTTCTCCAGGGTGTCCCTGCTGCGGGCGGCGACGACGAGGCTCGCGCCCTCCCGGGCCATGAGGACCGAGAGCGTCCGGCCGAGACCGGGGCCCGCACCTGTGATGACCGCGACCTTGCCCTTCAGAAGCATGGCCATTAGCGTACCAAGCGCTAGTTAGGTTGCCGATGTCGGAGGTCGTGTGGATCTCACCTTCACCCCGGAGCAGGACGCGTTCCGCGCCGAGGTCCGTGCGTGGCTGGCGGACAACGTGCCGGCCGAGCCGCTGCCGTCGATGGACACCGAGGAGGGGTTCGAGCTCCACCGCCAGTGGGAGCGCAGGCTCGCCGAGGCGCGGCTCTCGGTCGTCTCGTGGCCCGAGTCCTACGGCGGCCGGCAGGCCGGGCTGATCGACTGGCTGATCTTCGAGGAGGAGTACTGGGCCTCGGGCGCGCCGGGCCGGGTCAGCCAGAACGGGATCTTCCTGCTCGCGCCGACCCTGATGGCGTACGGGACGGGCGAGCAGAAGGCCCGGCACCTGGCGCGGATGGCGCGGGCCGACGACGTGTGGGCGCAGGCCTGGTCCGAGCCGGAGTCCGGGAGCGACCTGGCCTCGCTGCGCGCGACCGCGCGGCCCGACGGCGACGGCTGGCGGCTGAACGGGCAGAAGACCTGGAGCTCGCGGGCCGTCTACGCCGACTGGTGCTTCGGGCTCTTCCGGACCGATCCCGAGTCCGAGCGCCACCGGGGCCTCACCTACTTCATGCTGCCGCTGGACAGCGAGGGCGTGACCGTACGGCCGATCGCCCAGCTCGACGGCGAGGCGGGCTTCGCGGAGATCTTCTTCGACGACGTCTACGTGCCCGGCGACGGTGTCCTCGGCGAGCTCGGGCAGGGCTGGAAGGTCGCCATGGCCACCACCAGCTCCGAACGCGGCCTGACGCTGCGCAGCCCGGGCCGCTTCGTCGCCACCGCCGGGCGGCTGCTGGAGCTCGCCAGGCAGAGCGGCGACCAGACCCTGCGCGACGCGGCCGTCCAGGCGTGGTCGGACGCCGAGGCCTACCGGCTCTACACCTTCCAGGCCGCCGCACGGCTTGAGGACGGCATCGAGCTCGGCGCAGACTCGAGCCTGATGAAGGTCTTCTGGTCCGAACTGGACCTGCGGATGCACGAGCTGGCCCTGGAACTGCTGGGCCCGCGCGGCCCGGTGGCCGGACGCTGGCTGGACGGGTTCCTGTTCGCGCTGGCCGGCCCCATCTACGCCGGAACGAACGAGATCCAGCGCAACATCATCGCCGAGCGTGTTCTGGGGCTGCCTCGATGAAGTTCTCATTCACCGAAGACCAGCGGCTGCTCGCCGACACCGTCCGCGAGGTCCTGGAGAAGGCCTGCACGCCCGAGGCCGTACGGGCCGCGACGCGCGACGACCGGCCGGGGCCCGCCTGGCGCGCCCTGGCCGAGGTCGGGCTGTTCGGCGCGCACATCGCCGAGGAGCACGGCGGTCTCGGCCTGACGCCGCTGGACACCGTGCTGGCGTACGAGCAGACCGGCTGGTTCGCGGCGCCCGGCCCGATCGTGGAGACCGCCGTCGCGGCGCCGCTGGTGGTCGCGGTCGGGCAGCTGCCGGAGATCGCGACCGGCTCGCTGATCGTGTCCGCGCGTCCGGCGGCCGACCCCTACCTTCCCGACGCCGACCTGGCCGCGCTGCTGGTCGCGGGCTCGGCGCTGGCTCCTGCGGACGGTGTCGCGCTGACCCCGCACGGTTCGGCCGACGCCGCGCGGCGGCTGTTCACCGCCGAGCTGGAGGCGGCGCCGGACGACCCGGCGGCGTTCGACCAGGCGGCGCTCGCGACCGCGGCCCAGCTGGTCGGGCTCGGCCGGCGGCTGCGCGAGGAGGCGGTGGGCTACGCGGGCCAGCGGCGCCAGTTCGGCAAGGTCATCGGCTCGTTCCAGGCGCTCAAGCACCAGCTCGCCGACGTGGCGATCGCGCTGGAGTTCGCCGCGCCGCTGGTCTACCGGGCGGCCTATTCGCTGGCGCACGGCGATCCGGCCGCCTCGCGGGACGTGTCGGCGGCCAAGAACGCGGCGAGCGGAGCCGCGCACCGAGCCGCACGCACAGCACTCCAGGTGCACGGTGCGATCGGCTACACCGACGAGCTCGACCTGCAGCTGTGGCTCAACCGGGTCTGGGGGCTGCGCCCGGCCTGGGGAGACGACGGCTTCCACCGGGCCCGGCTCCGGGACGCGCTGCTCTAGAGAGGGGAACGATGGGTCACACCCTCGCCAGCGACGTCGGCGGCACGTTCACCGACGTCGTCCTCACCGGGCCGGACGGACGGGTCGAGGTCGCCAAGACCCTGACCACGCCCGGCGACCCGACCGAGGGGCTGCTGCGCGGCGTCGAGCAGGTGCTGGCGGGCGCGGGGGTTCCGCCGGGCGAGGTGGACCGGTTCGTGCACGCCACCACGCTCGCCACCAACGTGATCCTGGAGCGGACCGGCGTCCCGGTCGCGTTCGTCACGACCGAGGGATTCGGGTCGATGCTCGAACTCGGGCGGCAGGCGCGGGTGGAGGAGGAACGGTACGACCTCGCCTACGTTCAGCCCGACCCGCCCGTTCCGCTGACGCACACCTTCGCGGCGCCCGAGCGCATCGGCGCGGGCGGCGAGGTGCTGCGCGCGCTGGACGAGGAGGCGGCCGAACGGATCGCCGGCGAGATCGCCGCGCTCGGGGTCTCGGCCGTCGCGATCTGCCTGCTGCACTCCTACATGAACCCGGTGCACGAGAACCGCCTCGCGGAGATCGTCGCGGCGCGGCTGCCGGAGGGCACGCCGGTCGTGGTGTCCTCGGCGGTCTGGCCCGAACTGGGGGAGTACGAGCGCGCCACGACCACGCTGATGTCGGCCTACGTCGGCCCGGTCATGGCGTCCTACCTGAGCCGGCTCGGCGAACGGCTCCGCGACCTCGGGATCGACGCACCCGTGCACGTCATGGAGTCGGCGGGCGGCGTGCTGCCCGCCGCTCTCGCCGCGTCCCGGGCCGTCTACACGATCGAGTCCGGGCCCGCGGCCGGTGTGATCGCGGCGGCCCGGCAGGGCGCGGAACGCGGGCTGGCCGATCTCATCTCGTTCGACATGGGCGGGACGACCGCCAAGGCCGGGCTGGTGCGCGGCGGCAGGCCGGGGATCACGCACGAGTTCCAGGTCGGCGGCAAGGGCAGCTTCGGCGGGCGGCGGCCGGGCACCGGCGTGCCCATCAAGGTGCCCGCGATCGACCTCGCCGAGGTGGGTTCGGGTGGTGGTTCGATCGCATGGGTGGACGGCGGAACGTTGCGCGTCGGGCCCCGTTCGGCGGGCGCCGACCCCGGCCCGGCCTGCTACGGACGCGGCGGAACGCACCCGACCGTCACCGACGCCAACCTCGTCCTCGGCTACCTCGATCCCGGCGGCTTCGGCGAGTTCACGCTGTCGGCCGAGCTGGCGCGCGAAGCGATCCGCGAGCACGTCGCCGACCCGCTGGGCGTGGGAGTGATCGAGGCGGCGGCGGCCGTCCACGACATCGCGAACGCGCAGATGGGCGCGGCCGTGCACGTGGTGACGGTGCGGCGCGGCATCGACCCGCGCGGCTTCACGCTGGTCGCCCTCGGCGGAGCCGCCCCGACGCACGTGGTCCGGCTGGCTGAACAGTTCGGGATCGCGCGTGTGCTCGTACCGCCTCAGGCCGGCGTCGGCTCGGCGGTCGGGCTGCTGCACGCCGACCTGGCGATCGAACGGGCCCGGACCTTCCTCGCGCCCGTCTCAACACTCACGTCCTGCTCGGCCAGCCGCGAGTCGCTGGGCGAGCTGGCCGACATCTTCGCCGAGCTGGAACGCGCCGCGCGGGCCGACCTCGGCGGCGCGGGCGAAGCGCTGCGGTCGGTCGGGGCGCGGTTCGTCGGGCAGGCGCACGCGTTCACCATCGAGCTGCCCGCGGGCCAGATCACGCCCGAGATCATCCAGCGCGCCGCCGACGAGTTCTACAAGCGCTACCACGAGTCGTACGGCATCGACCTGCGCGATCCCGTCGAGCTGACGACCGCGCGGGTCCGGGTCGTTCTCCCGTCAGGAGCGGACCAGCTGCCTCGCGGCGACCGGGCGGAACGGGGCCCGGCGGGTGTGCGGCCGATCTGGCTGGACGGGGAGTTCCGCGAGGTGGGCGTCCTGGAGCGGGACGGGTGCGGGCCCGGCGATGAGCTGGCCGGGCCGCTCGTCGTCACCGAGCCGCAGTGCTCGCTGCTGATCCCGCCCGGCTGGCACGGCACCGTCGACGAGCGCGGCGCGATCCTCCTGGAGAAAAATGAGTGAGCGGAGCGAGCGTCCCGGGGGGTGTGGGGGGTCGTCCCCCCACAAGCGACACGGCATGAGCGATGACCTGACGGCCGAGATCCTGCGCAACGCGCTGTGCGTGGCGGCGGAGGAGGCCAGCATCGTGGTCGTGCGGTCGGCCTACTCCACGTTCATCGTGGAGGGCGCGGACGCGGCGGCGGCCATCCTCGACGTGCGGGGGCGGCTGATCGCGCACTCGCTGTCCACCGCGCTGATCCAGTGCGCCAGCCTGCGCAGCGCGCTGCCGTACGTCCTGAAGGCCTATCCCGCCGAGACGATGCGCGACGGCGACGTCTTCGTGCTGAACGACGTCTACCAGGGCGGGATCCACGCCAACGACCTGCTGGTCTTCCGGCCCGTGTTCGTGGAGGGAGCGCCCGCCTATTTCACAGGGACGCTGATCCACGTGGCGGACCTGTCCGGGCTGTCGGCGGGTGGGATGGCCTCCGACGCGACCGACATCTTCCTCGAAGGGCTCCAGCTCCCGCCGATCCGGATCGCGACGGCCGACGGACTGGCCGACGACATTGTGCGCGTGCTGGCGGCCAACAGCCGTACGCCCGACAAGCTCGTCGGCGACGTCCGCGCGCTGGTCGCCGGGGTGAACGTCGCGGCGCGGCGGCTGAGCGAGATCGTCGAGTCGCACACCCCGGCCGGGCTCGCGCGGGGCATCGAGGACTACCTCGGCCACACCGAGCGCCGCATGCGCGAGGGCCTGGCCGCGCTGCCGCCCGGCACGCACCGCGGCGTGTACACGCTGGACGACGGGAACACCGTCCGCGTCGCGGTCACCGCCGACGGCGAGGGCGGCGTGCTGGTCGACTTCGAGGGCACCGACGAGCAGGTCCCGCTGCCGATCAACTCGGGCTTCTCGCAGACGCACGGCGGCGTGATGTACGCGATGCGCTGCTTCGTCGACCCGAGCCTGCCGATGAACGAGGGCTGCTTCGCGCCGGTGGACGTCCGGATGCCCAGGGGAACGCTCGTGCACTGCACGCCGCCCTACCCGGGCGGAGGCCGTTTCGGCACGGTCGCGGCGGCCGAGGAGGCCATCTTCGCGGCGTTCAGCGGGGTGGCGGCCTCGGGCATCTTGCAGGCGTTCAGCATCAGCGGGGTGCGGCGGCCGTGGCTGCACATGTCGTTCGACCTCGGCGGTACGGGCGCCCGCGAGGACCACGACGGCGCGGACGCGACCGGCGCGCTGTTCGGCGGCGGGCGCAACATCATCCCGCAGGTCGAGCCGATCGAGGCGCGGCTGCCGGTCCGGGTCGAGGAGGTCTCGCTGATCCCCGGCTCGGGCGGCGAGGGCCGGCACCGTGGCGGGCGCGGCACCCGGACCGTGATCCGGATGCTGGAGGAGGCCCGCGTGGACACCCGCGGCGACCGGCTGATGAGGCCGCCGCCGGGCTCGGCCGGCGGCGCGCCGGGGCGCGCGGGCGGCTACTACCGGGAACGCACGGACGGCACGCGCGAGCCACTCGGGACCAAGGCCACGCGTCAGCCGCTGGCCGAGGGGGAGGCTCTGGTCGTGGAGACCTCCGGGGGCGGCGGATATGGCGGGGTTGTGGAGGAGGCGGAGTGAAGTTCGGAGTGCCGCTCGGGCTGGTGCACCCGGCGATCTGGCGTGATCTGACGGTCGCGGCCGACAGGCTCGGATTCGAGTCGGTGTGGCTGCCCGAGCACCTGGTGTTCGCGACCGACCTGTCCACGGCGACCTATCCGGGGACCGGCGAGCCCGGGATCAGACCCGCGACGCCGCTCTTCGACGCGCCCGCGTACCTGTGCTCGCTGGCCGCCGTCACCGATCGGGTGCGGCTCGGAACGGCCGTGTACCTGTACGGGCTGCGCCATCCGTTCGTGGCGGCGCGGGCCTTCGCGACCCTCGACCAGATCTCGGGCGGCCGGGCCGTCGTCGGGGTCGGCGCCGGATGGTACGAGGGGGAGTGGCTCGCCGCCGGGGTCGACTTCGCCACGCGCGGACGCCGCCTCGACGAGGCGATCGAGGTCTCGCGGCGGCTGTGGAGCGAGCCCGCCGTGGAGCATCACGGCGAGTTCTTCGACTTCCCCGAGGTCGCGTTCGAGCCCAAGCCGGTCCAGGCCCGCCTGCCGATCATCGCCGGAGGCGAGTCCGGGGCCGCGCTGCGCCGGGCCGCGACCCTGTGCGACGGCTGGATCAGCATGCCGCAGACCCTGGCCGGCGCCCGTTCGCAGATCGAGCGGCTGCACGAGCTCCGCAAGGCCGCGGGCCGCGAGGGCGAGCCGTTCGAGATCACCGTGCACGCCTACGAGCTGGAGGGGCCCGGCGAGATCGCCGAGTGGGAGGCGATGGGGGTCGACCGGCTGATCGTGCGGCCCTGGCGCCGGACCCGCGAGGCCCTCGACAAGCTCGCCGAGTTCGCCGCGCAGTACGGCCTGATCGGGTCCTAGCACTCGTAGACCCTCAGTACTCGTAGACCTTCACGATCGGGTCGTGCTCGTACCAGGAGGCGATCACCGACGAGGTGTGGTCGGAGCCGAGAAAGTCCACGCGAAGCCAGCCGTCGGCCGGTGTGACCCTTGTCTCATAGCCCTGGTTGGGGGTCGCCGAGACGAGCTTGACCTTGTCGCCGTCCAGGGCCATCGCGGCGCGGCCGCCCCGCGAGCCGTAACTGCGGACGTTGCCGGTGCCGGCCCCGTCGTCCTCGTGCGCTCCGGCGGGCCTGGTGGCCGGGCCCGGCGCCGGGCTCGGACCGTGCTTGCCGTCCTGGTCGGGGCTGGGCCGGGCGGTCGGCGTCCCCACGCTCGCCGGGCCGGGCTGCGTCGAGGGGCTCCCGTGGATCACCGGGCCCGCGATCGGCGGCGGCGAGCCCCGATCCGACACCGCGTCGCGCACGACCTCCCGTACGCCGAGCCACGACAGGGTTACGGCCAGTGCCGTTACCCCCGCCCATGGCACGACATAGGACATTGTGCGACGCATTCGCACATGGTGGCATACGGTGCGGGCATGGCGAGTGTTCTGGTGGTCGAGGACGACGCGAACGTCCGTACCGCCCTGATCAGGGAACTCAGCGCGCGTGCGCACGTGGTACGCAGCGTCGGGACCGCGATGGACGCGCTGCGCGAGGTGACGCAGGCGCCCCCGGACGTGGTGATCCTGGACCTCGGGCTGCCCGACCTGGACGGCGCCGAGGTCCTCAAGATGCTGCGCGGCGTCTCGGACGTACCGGTGATCATCGCGACCGCGCGCGACGACGAGCCGGAGATCGTCCGGCTGCTGAACGCGGGCGCCGACGACTACTTGATCAAGCCGTTCTCCGCCGAGCACCTGGTGGCCCGGCTGTCGGCGGTGCTGCGCCGCGCCGGGCGGACCGGGCCCACCGCCGAGCTGCGCGTCGGCGGGCTGCTGATCGACCTGGACCGGCGCGAGGTCACCCTGGAGGGCCAGTCGCTGGAGCTGACCCGCCGCGAGTTCGACCTGCTGGCCTACCTGGCCGCCCGGCCCGGCCGGGTGGTGGCCCGGCGCGAGCTGCTCGCCGAGGTCTGGCGGCAGGCCTACGGCGACGATCAGACCATCGACGTCCACCTGTCCTGGCTGCGCCGCAAGCTCGGGGAGACCGCGGCCAAGCCCCGCTACCTGCACACCGTGCGCGGCGTGGGGGTCCGGCTCGCCGAACCCGCGTCCGACGCCTCCGGCGGCGCTTCCGGCGGTGCCGACTCGCCATGAGACGCACGCTTGTCCTGGTGTCCCTCGCGGTCACCTCGATGGTCGCGCTGGCGTTCCTCATCCCGCTCGCCCTGACCGTACGGGAGATCGCCCGCGACCGGGCCCTCACGACCGCCGAGCGGCAGGCCAGCGCCCTCGGCCCCGTCCTGGTGGTCACCCAGGAGCCGGGGCCGCTGGAGAAGGCCGTGGCCAGCACGCAGGCCGGCGCCGCCCAGCGGATGGCGGTGCACCTGGCGGGCGGTCAGGTCGTGCCTCAGACGGGCACCAAGGCCGCCAAGGCCCGCCCCGACCAGCTCGCCGAGGCCGGTCGGCGCGGCCGTTCCTACACGGCCCGGGTGTCGGGCGGTTACGCGCTCCTGCAACCCGTCTCCCTGGACGCGGGCCGTACCGCCGTCGTCGAGGTCTTCGTGCCCGACGGCGACCTGTCCCAGGGCGTGTGGAAGGCGTGGGTGGTCATGACCGCCGTGGCCGCAGCCCTCGTGGCCGGTTCAGTGGCCGTGGCCGACCGCCTGGGCGCCCGCGTCATCCGTTCCACCCGGCGCCTGGCCGCCGCCGCGGGCGCGTTCGGCGACGGCGACCTCAGCGTCCGGATCGAACCCGAGGGCCCGCCCGAGCTGGTCGAGGCCGGGCTGGCCTTCAACGCGATGGCCGACCACGTGGTCCAGCTCCTGGCCGCCGAACGTGAGATCGCCGCCGACCTCTCGCACCGTCTGCGCACGCCCCTCGCCGCCCTCCGGCTGAACGCCGAGGCCCTCGGCCAGAGCGCGGTCGCCGACCAGACCCGCGAGGCCGTCGACAAGCTCGACCGCGAGGTCGACCTGATCATCCGTACCGTCCGCCGCCCCACCGGCCGCGGCAGCTGCGACGCCGCCAAGGTCCTCAAGGAACGCATCTCGTTCTGGTCCGTCCTGGCCGAGGACGAGGGCCGTTCCTGCGAGCTGATCGGCGCCGGCCGTCCCGCGCCCCTCCCGCTGCCCGGCAGCGAGCTCGCCGCCGCCGTGGACGCCCTCCTGGGCAACGTCTTCCGGCACACCGCCGAGGGCACGAGCTTCGCCGTCACCCTCCACGTCGGCGAGGGCGTCACCGGCATCCTCGTCGCCGACGCGGGCCCCGGCATCGCCGACCCCGACGCCGCCCTGCAGCGCGGCCGCAGCACCGGCGGCTCCACGGGCCTCGGCCTCGACATCGCCCGCCGCGCGGCCGAGGCCACCGGCGGCTACGTGCGCATTCACCGCTCGGTCCTGGGCGGCGCCCAGATCCAGATGTGGTTCCGGACCAAGTACCTCCCGCCCACGCGCCGCTCCCGCCGCCTGGTCCGCCGCCGCCACTCCCGCTCCCGTTCCTGACCGGGTTAGCGCACAATAAGTGCGTCCTTAAAGGACGCTTAAGGGCCGTCCATGAGGGCTCGCAGGGTCTTAGCGTGATCTCGCTCCCGAGCAAGGATCATGGAGGACCACCCCGCATGAAGCAGACCCCTCAGCAGCCCGGACCCCGCCGCCCCCGCCGGGCGGGCAAGCCGTTCTTCGTGGCGGCCGGCCTGACCGCCGCCGTCGGCGTGACGGCGGGCGCCGCGATCGCGTTCTCGGGCGGCGGCGACGCCACCGCCGCGAAGACCGCCTCGGCGGCGCAGGGCGTGGCCGCTCCCGACCGGGTCGCCGCGAACGGTCCGGCCGCCCAGATCGGCCAGGCCGCCGCCAAGCCGCAGGCCAAGAAGGCGAAGAAGACCAAGAAGACGAAGAAGGCCGTCAAGGCCGCCGCCACCGGCGCCTTCTCGCCGTATGTGGACGGGAGCCTGTACCCGGCGTACGACCTGGTCGACACGGCCAGCAAGACGGGCGTGAAGCAGTTCAACCTGGCGTTCGTCACCTCGGGCGGCGGCTGCACGCCCAAGTGGGGCGGTGTCACCGACCTCGGCGGGAACACGACCGCCAACCAGACCGACGCGCTGCGCAAGCTCGGCGGCGACGTGCGGGTGTCGTTCGGCGGCGCCTCGGGCAGCGAGCTCGGGCTGGCCTGCTCCGACGAGGCGTCGCTGGAGGCCGCGTACGGCAAGGTGATCGACCAGTTCAAGCTGACGAAGGTCGACTTCGACATCGAGGGGAGCGCGCTGCCCGACGTGGCCGCCAACACCCGGCGTGCCAAGGCCATCGCGGCGCTGCAGAAGAAGCACTCCGGGCTGGACGTGTCGTTCACCCTGCCGGTGCTGCCCTCGGGGCTCACGCCGGACGGGGTCAACCTGGTCAAGAACGCCAAGGACAACGGCGTCGCCGTCAACGCCGTCAACGTGATGGCGATGGACTACGGCGACTCCGCCGCGCCGAACCCGAACGGGAAGATGGGGCAGTACGCCATCGACGCGGCGACCGCCACGCAGGGGCAGATCAAGGGCGCGCTCGGCCTCAGCGACGCCGAGGCCTGGAAGCGGGTCGCGGTGACGCCGATGATCGGCGTGAACGACGTCAACACCGAGACGTTCACCGTGGCCGACGCGTCGAAGGTCGCCGCGTTCGCCAAGAGCAAGGGCCTGGCCTGGACGGCGATGTGGTCGGCGACCCGCGACAAGGCCTGCCCCGGCGGCCCGAAGAACCAGGCCGACCCCACGTGCAGCAGCATCGACCAGCAGCCGTTCGCCTTCATGAAGGCGTTCAACTAGACCGCGGCCCGCAACGCGGGGAGGACCTCCGTGGCCAGGAGCTCTGCCTGGCCGCGGGGGTCCGGTCCGGACGGGATGAAGTTCATCGAGGTGAAGCCCAGCTCGGTGAAGCCGAGCAGCCGCTCGGCGATCTCTCCGGTAGATCCCGCGACCACGTTCACGTCCGGCGCCTGATGGTCGCCGACCCGTACGGCCACGTTGTAGGCGCAGGTGATGTCGCCCGGGTCGCGGCCCGCGCGTTCGGCGGCGGCGAGGATCCGGTCGCGCATCGGCGGGATCATGTCGGGCGGCGCGAAGCCGAGCGACGGGATCCACCCGTCGGCCAGGCGCCCGGTCGCGTCCAGCGCGCGCGGCCCGTACGTGCCGAGCCAGATCGGGATGTGGTCCTTCGGCTTGGGCTCCAGGTCGGCGTCCTCGGTCTTGTAGAGCCGCCCGGCGTAAGAGAACGCGGGCTTGGTCCACAGGCCGCGCGCGATCTCGATCGCCTCGGCCATCCCGTCGACCTTGTCGCGCGCGGACGGAACGCCCAGCCCGAACGCGCGGAACTCCTCGTCGGCATAACCGCCGCCGAGCCCCAGAATCAACCGCCCGCCCGACAGCCGGTCCAGCGTCTCGGCCATCTTGGCCACCATCGCCGGCGGCCGGTACGGCACGCCCAGCACCCGCGTCGCCAGCCGGATCCGCGACGTCGCCGCGGCCACCCACGTGAGCATCGTCCACGTCTCGTGCGTCGGCACCGAGCCGCACGGATGGTCGGAGGCGGACACGAAGTCGAACCCCAGCCGTTCGGCCGCCTGCGCGTCCTGGACGGGATCGGCCCCGGGCGCCGCGGACGTCGAGATGCCGAGCCCGAAGAGTGACTCACTCATGAAGCCATGGAATCACGAGGCTCCTCAACGATCGATCACCAGTTCGTCCAGTGCCAGGCGCCCCGTAGGAATGGCCGACCTTCCCAGAGGAGCGGGTGCCGGATGCCCGACCGACAGCCCGGTCCGGATCCGCCACGGCGCTCCGACACCGACGAGGTGCCCGGCGCGCTCGACGTTGTCCGCGGGGAAGAACGACGCGGGGCAACTGCCGAGCCCGAACGCGTGCGCGGCGAGCATGATGGTCTGCGCCGCCCGGCCCGCGTCGAACTCCGCGTCGTCCCGGCTGTCCTGCGCGTTCACCGCCAGCAGCACGGCGAGCGGCGCCTGCGCCAGATGGCCCGCGTACGCGCCCAGGCGGCTCAGGCCGGTCAGCAGCGCGCGGTCGCGGACCACGACGAACCGCCACGGCTGCCGGTTGCGCGCCGACCCGGTCCACCGCGCCGCTTCCAGGATCGCGTGCAGCGCCTCGTCGGCGACCGGCTCGCCGGTGAACCACCGCGTGGCCCGCAACGCCCCGAGCGCCTTCAGTACGGGGTCCATGGGGATCATTCTCCGTCGTGGAGGCGTCTGGCGGTGTCCTCGTGGGCGAGGCGGCGCAGCGCGAGCAGGACCGGCTCGGCGAGCAGGGTGTAGACGATGACGCCTTCCATGGCCTTGTCCAGGTCGGTGAGGGGATGGATGGCGCCGCCGTATTCGGCGGCGGCCAGTTGCCGTACGAGTTCGGCGTATTGGCGGAGCAGGTCGGCGTCGCCGTAGCCGAGCGAGCGCAGGGCCAGGACCGCCTTGGTCAGGGAGTCCAGGGAGGGGCTGCTGTCGTCGAAGCGCCACGTGAGGCCGTGGAGCATCTCGGCGAGCTGGGCGCGGGTCTGGTCCCACTCGCGCCGGGCCACCTCGTCCTCGGGAGGCTGGATGTGGGGTGGCAGCAGGTACTGGGCGGCGCCGATGCGTTCGGTCCGGCCGAACGCGGGGTCTTCGGCGACCGCGAGGACGTCCCGCGCCTGGGTGAGGCTCAGTCCGCCGACCGTGAGCATCGCGCGGATGAGCCGCAGCCTGCGCAGGTGCTGCTCGTCGTACTCGCTGAGCCGGGCCGACTTGCGTTCGCCCGGAGGCAGCAGCCCTTCGCGCAGGTAGAACTTGATGCTGTGCACGCTGACGCCCGATCGCTCGCTCAGCTCGGACAACCGCATGGCGATGCCTTCCGGATCGGGGCCGGTCCAGGCATGGACAGCGGCACTATCCTTCTTTTAGCGTGACCTCAAGGATAGAGCCACTATCCATGAGGGAGACCCCCATGCGTCTGCGACCCCCCAAGCTCCACTGGACACGGCCCAGCGCCGCCTTCGACCCCCGGCGTGGTGACCGGCCCGAGCTCGGCCGGTTCCTGGCCCGCAGCGACGAGCCCGTCGCGGTCCTGCTCATCGGTGCCCGCGTCAACTCCTGGCGTAAGCTCCGGCAGTGGGTGCCCACGGTGGCCGGGATGCTGCCGATGCTGCGGGAGCTGTCCGCCGACCCCGACAGCGGCCTGCTGGGCTACCGAGTCATCTACGGCCCGCCGCGCGACTTCATGGTGATCCAGTACTGGCGCCGGGCGGGCGACATCCGCAATTTCTCGCACGATCCTGAGCGCACGCATTACCCGCGCCAGGAAGCCTTCGTTGAGCGGTTCATCGTCTCCAGCGGTGCGGTCGGCATCTGGCACGAGATGCTCTCCGTACGCCCCGGCGCCTACCAGGCCCTGTACGGCGACACACCCCGGCAGGGCCTCGGCGCCGTCATGGGCGTCGATCCCGCCACCCGGAACGAGTCCGGCCGCGGCTACCACGAGGGCGAGGACCCGGACCTGGTGGAGGCGCGGGCGCGGGTCGCCGAAGGCGAAGACGCGACCGGCCTCCTCGAAGAGATGCGGGAGCGTCGCAAGACCGGTGCTTAAGCCCTGGAGCCTTCTTCCTGGACCGAAAGTCCAGAAAGAAAAGGCAGGCTTGTACGCGAGTCCGATCTCCTGCCCGCGGCTTCTAGATTGAGCCGCGAGAAGCCGGAGGAGACCGCCCATGGAACTCGCACTCGTCGCCCACGACAGCAAGAAGGCCGCCCTGATCGAGTGGGCGTCCCGCAATCGCGACCGCCTCGACGGGCACACCATCTTCGCCACCGCGACCACCGGCGGCCTCCTGGAGACCGAGCTCGGCCTGACGGTCTCCAAGACGCTGAGCGGCCCGATGGGCGGCGACCAGCAGATCGGCGCCAAGATCGCCGAAGGCGTCATCGACGCCGTCATCTTCTTCTGGGACCCGATGGAGACCCAGCCGCACGACACCGACGTCAAGGCGCTGCTCCGGATAGCCGTCGCCTGGGACGTGCCCATGGCCTGTTCCGAGTCCACCGCGCAAATGGTCATCGAGTCATCACGGCTCGTGGACAAGGACTACACCCGGACGACCCCCGCCCACCCAAGAACCAGGACCGCCTGACTCATTTCGGTGGGTGAAAGTGTGCGGGGCGTCCGGTTCTGGTTAGGGGCTCCTGAGGCTCTCCTTAAGCGAGCCTTAGGGGCGTTCTCGGGGCGGGTGTTGCGCCGTAGCGTCTCTGGTGTCAGAACGAGATACGGCGGAGGTGCACAGGCGGAGAGCGCACAGTGAACGTCGGCGAGGTTCCGACAGAGCTTCCTGATTGAGACATTGAAACCGGTTCGTACGGCCCGTAATCCCCGCTCGGGGGCCGTGCGGACCGGTTTCAGTCGTTCTCGGCGAGTGCGCCGTGCAGGAGGAGGCGGAACGCGTCGGCGGTGCCGGTGGCGGCGGTGTCGCCGGTCGCCAGGCGGCGTACGGCCAGGCCGTAGAGCATCGCGACGATGGCGGGGGCGTGGCGTTCGGCGTCGGGGACCTTCAGGGCGGTGAGAACGGCGGTCGCCAGGCGGTCGTAGGCCTCGACCGAGCGGACCGAGGCGTCGCGGACGCCGGGGTCGCGGGCCGAATGCAGGTGCAACTCGAGGTTGGCGATCTGCTCGGGGCCGTAGGCGAAGTCGATGATGGCCTTCTCGACCTCGTCGGCGGCGAGCGCGGGGTCCAGGCCCTCGTCGCGCAGGCGGCTCACGCGGGTCGTGATGCGGGCGATCTCGGCGTCCACGAACGTCCGCAGGCTCTCGCGGAGCAGGTCGGTCTGGCTCGGGAAGTGGTAGGTGAGGGAGCCGAGGGAGACGCCGGCGGCCTTTGCGACGGCGCGGTTGGTCACGGCGCCGATACCCTCCTCGCCGATCAGGCGCAGGGTCGCCTCGAGAATTCGGTCACGCGCGGCTTCGCTCATCGGGACCCAGTCTTCCGCATCCGTGGATCGTTGGTTATCGTTCGTTCGAACGAACGATACCTGGAATGTGGTGGTTTGGGTGGGTGTGGAGGGGTTGACCGGCCAGGCGGAGGCGCTGGCCAAGGGCGAGGCCGCGTCGGTGGACCTGGTGCAGCGGTCGCTGGACAGGATCGAGGCGGGCAAGGAGCTCGGCGCGTTCCGGGTGGTACGGGCCGAGGCGGCGCTCGCCGAGGCGCGGGAGGCGGACAGGCGGCTCAAGGACGGCGAGCGGCTGCCGTTGCTCGGTGTGCCGGTCGCGATCAAGGACGACACCGATCTGGCGGGGGAGACCACGCCCTTCGCGGTGATCGGGGACCACAAGCCGGTGAGCCAGGACGCCGAGCTGGTGCGGCGGCTCCGGGCGGCGGGCGCGGTCATCGTGGGCAAGACGACGACCTGCGAGATCGGGCTGTGGCCGTTCAGCGAGTCGCCCGGCTTCGGGCGCGCGAGGAACCCCTGGAACCCTGACTACACACCGGGTGGGTCGTCGGGGGGATCGGCCGCGGCGGTGGCTGCGGGCATGGTTCCTGCGGCCGTGGGGTCCGACGGGGCCGGGTCCATCCGGATTCCGGCCGCCTGGACGGGGCTCGTCGGGATCAAGCCGCAGCGGGGGCGGGTCTCGGGCTTTCCGCACACCGATCCGTTCAACGGGATCACCGTGTGGGGACCGCTGGCACGGAGTGTTGAGGACGCTGCGCTGCTATTGGACGTGCTCACGGGCAGCCACCCGGAGGACGTCTACCAGCTCGACCCGCCGCGGGCACCTTTCGTGGAGTCGGCGCGCAAGGAGCCGGGACGGCTGCGGATCGCGATCTCGTTCCGTACGGCCTTCGGGGTGAGCGGCAAGCTCGACCCGGAGATCCGGCTGGCCGTGCAGCGGCTCGCGCGGCGGCTCACCGACCTGGGGCACAAGGTCTTCCCGGCCGACCCCGACTACGGGCTCGTGGCGCTCGGGCTCGTCCCGCGCGGGACCTCGGGCGTGGCCGACTGGCTGGACTCGATGCCGAACCCGGTGCCCGAGCCGCGCACCGAGGTCGAGGCGAAGCTCGGGCGCCTGGTCGGCAAGCGGCTGCTCCCGCTGGCCAAGCGGATGGACCCGTACCTGCACAAGAAGGTCGGCCGCATCTTCCAGTACGCCGACGTCGTGCTCACGCCGACGACCGCGCAGCTCCCGCTGAAGGTGGGCGCGTTCGACGGCGCCGGCTACCAGCGGACGCAGTCGGGCGTCGCGGCGGCGTGCCCGTACGCGTGGACGTGGAACGTGCTGGGCTGGCCCGGCGTGAACGTGCCCGCCGGGCTCAGCTCGTCCGGCCTGCCGATCGGCGCGCAGCTCCTCGGCCACGACTCCGACGAGGCGACGCTCATCTCGCTCGCCGCCCAGCTGGAGCGGGCCGAGGGCTGGACCTACCGCAGGCCGGAGTCGGTGGCCGGAGCCCCCGTAAGCCAGTAACCCGCGGGTCAGTAACCCGCGGTCAGTAACCCGCGCCGGTGAGCATGCCGCCGTCGACGAGGACCTCGCTTCCGCTGCAGTACGAGGAGTCATCGGAAGCGAGGTAGACGACCAGGCCCGACACCTCCTTGGTCTTGCCGAGCCGCCCCAGCGGGAGCGCCTTCATGAACAGGTCGGCGTTGGCGGCGGTCGCCTCGATGACGTCGTCCTGCATGGACATCGAGGTGAGAACGCCGCCCGGGTGGATCGAGTTGACCCGGATGCCGTACGCGCCGAGCTCGCGCGCGGCGGCCTTGGTCAGCCCTCGTACGCCGAACTTGCTGGCGCTGTAGGCGGCCAGGCCCGAGGCGCCGATGAAGCCCTCGGTGGACGACACGTTGACGATCGAGCCGCCGCCCGCCGCCTTCATCGCCTCGGTCACGCTCTTCACGCCGAGCCATTGGCCGACGAGGTTGACCTCGAGGACGAGCTTGAACTCCTCGAGCTCCATGTCCTCGATCTTCTTGTGCCGCATGATCCCGGCGTTGTTGACCAGGACGTGCAGCGCGTCGTAGGTCTCGACGGCGGTGTCCACGGCGGTACGCCAGTCGTCGGGGCTCGTCACGTCCATGTGGACGAACCGGACCGCGTCCCCGAGGTCGGCGGCCAGCTTGGCGCCCTCCTCGTCCAGGACGTCGCCGAAGACGACCTTGGCGCCCTCCTCCACGAAGCGCCGCACATGGGACTTGCCCATGCCGCGCGCACCGCCCGTGATCAGGGCGACCTTGCCGTCAAGCTTTCCCATGCGCACTCCTCGCAGCGAATGTCTTGCCCGCGGCGAGCGCGACCGCCGCGGCCTCCATGTTCCGGTAGACCGGTACTCCGGCCGCCCGCGCGACCTCCCGTACGGCGTCCTCCACCCCGGGCGGAGCGCACTCGGCGTTCCGCGTGACCATGGTGATCCGTACGTCCGGGAACTCCTGTTGCAGCGCGCCGACGCCGCGGGCGTACGCCACGAGCGGATCGGCGCTGGTGCCGAAGGTGAAGAAGCTCTGGATGTTGACGTGCGCGATGACGTCGGCGTAAGGCCGGTGCGCCAGGATCGCGGTCACGGCATGCCGTACGAGGTCGGGGTTGCCGCGCGGGCCCACCGGGATCTCCAGCGGGTTGGCGAGCGAGGTGCCCGCGCCGAGCCCCATCTCCCTCAGCGCCGTTCTGGCGTCGTCGGGGAGCGCCGCCAGTTCCAGGCCGGCCGCGTCGAAGACGTCGGCCGCCAGCACGCTCGCGCCGCCGCTCGGCCCGATGACCAGGACGTCCTTGGTCCCCGGGCTCTTGCGGGCGGCGTGCAGGTCGAAGAAGTCCAGCGTGCCGATCAGGTCGTCCTGGCCGGCCACGATCGCCATGCCGGTCTGCGCGCCGAGCGCCGACCAGACGCGGGTGTCGCTGACCATGCCACCGGTGTGCGAGGCGGCGGCCCGCTGGCCCTGGCCGCTGCGCCCGCCGACCAGCGCCACCACGGGCTTGCGCACGTGCTGGAGCGTCTCGAAGAGCCCGCGCCCGTCGCGCGGGTCCTCCAGGTAGAGGCCGATCGTGCTGGTCTCGCCGTCGGCTGCCAGGTAGCGCAGCAGCTCGGCCGGGGTGACGTCGGCGCTGTTGCCGACCGTGGCGACCTTGGAGAACGCCAGGCCGCGCCGTTCGCCGACCTTGATGACCTCGCCCGCCAGGCCGCCGCTCTGCGAGACGACCGCGATGCGGCCGGGCGTGCCGGGCTCGCCGCCGATGAACGTCTGCTTACCGGCCGGGGAGTAGACGCCCATGCAGTTGGGGCCGAGCAGCCGTACCCCGGCCTCCTGGGCGGCGGCGATCAGCTCGTCCTCCAGCTCCGGGTTCCCCATCTCGCGGAACCCACCGCTCATCACCTGCACGAACGGGATCCCGGCGGCCTGCCGTACGACGTCCGCGCACTGCTTGGCGGGGACCGCCACCAGCGCGTAGTCCACGTCCGCCTCGGCCAGCGACGGCACGCACGGCACCCCGTCGATCTCCTCGGCGGACGGATGGACGGCCAGCAGCGTCCCCTCGAAGCCCATGGCCTTGTAGAAGGTCAGGAACATGTTCCCGAAGTTGGGCTTCTTGGTGGAAGCCCCGACCACCGCGACCCCCCGCGGCGCGAACAACCGCCCGAAGTCGCCGACCTGCTCGGCCGCGGCGGGAGTGGGCGCGGGCAGCTCTTCAAGGGAGTCGGGGCCGATCAGGCGAGCGTCGACGGCGGTGGCGCCGTCCTGAGTGGCGATGACGGGGTTGAGCTCGAACTCCTCGAAACCGTCGCCGAGAGTGTCGATGATGCCGCCCGTTCCGCCGACGGCCAGGAGGAGCTTGACCAGCGCCTCCTTGTCGATGGCGGGCTGACCCCGGAAACCGTCGAGAAGGGCGCGGCCGCGCAGCTCGTTCAGCATCGCGCGGGCGTCGGCCTCGGTGATCGGCGCCAGGCGCAGCGCCGTGTCGTGCAGCACCTCGGTCCAGACGCCGCCGAGGCCGACCAGCACCACCGGGCCGAACGCGGGGTCGCGGACCGCGCCGACGATGACCTCGACGCCGGGGGAGGCCTGCTCCTCGACCAGGAAACCGTCGGGGGCGATGTCCTGCCCGGCCAGGGAGGCGAGCATCTCGGCGGCGGCCGCCGCGGCGGTGCCCGCGGAGTTCAGATTCAGGCGCACGGCCCCGGCGTCGCTCTTGTGGAGCAGCCGGGGACCGTACGCCTTGACCACCAGCGGCGGGGCCAGCCCGCCGGCGGCCGCTTCGAGACCCTCGGGGGTTGAGGCGGTCGCGCCGCGCGGCACGCTCACCCCGAACCCCGAGACCCAGGCCTTGACGATGTGTTCAGGAAGGTGGCTCATCAACGTCCTCGGTCAGCCGACCTGGTCGGCGTACTGGTCGCGGATGCCGCGGCGCAGCAGCTTGCCGGGGCCGCCCGACGCGTCCTGCGTGTGCGGCAGCTCGGGCGCGATCACGACGGCGTCGGGCGCCTGGTGGCCGGGCAGCAGCGCGGCGACGGCCGCCTTCACCGCCTCGGGGTCCAGGTCGGTGCCCGAACGGGCCACGACGGCGAGAAGGATCTTCTGCTCGACCGCGTCCTGGCCCTCGGGGTGCGCCGGGACGCCGACCACGCCGGCCTCCGCGACCCCGTCCACCTTGATCGCGGCGCCCTCGATCTCGACCGGCTGGGACCACTGGCCGCCCTTGAGGATCGCGTCCTCGCGCCGCCCGAGCACGTACAGGAACCCGTTGGCGTCCATCCGGCCCAGGTCGCCGCCGATGTACCAGCCGTCGCGCAGCACGTCGGCGGTCTTGTCGGGCTGCTTGTCGTAGCCGACCATCACGTTCGGGCCGTTCAGGTTGATCTCGCCGACCTCGTCGAGCACGCGCGCGCCGTTCGGGTCGGTGACGCGGACCGCGCAGGACATGCGCGCCCGGCCGACCGAGGAGATGTCCTGGCTGCCGTCGTCCTGGCGCCCGAAGCAGGTGTACGGCGCCTCGGTCTGCCCGTAGTAGCAATAGATCCCGGCGCCGGGGATGCGCTCCAGGATGCGCTCGCGCAGCGCGGGCAGCAGCGGCTCGCCGCCCAGCACGATGCCCTTCAGCGACGACAGGTCGACGCCGGAGTGCTCGTCCGAGCCGAGGAGGGCCGAGAAGAAGCTCGGGATCAGGCTGACGTGCGTGACCTTCTCGCGCGGCACGACCTTGAGGAAGTTGGACGGGCCCCAGTCCTGCTCCAGGACCAGCTTCATGCCCGCGTAGAACGCCGGGCCGACCAGCGCCGGGAAGCCGATGCCCCAGATGATCGCGCCGGTGCCCATCACCGAGTCCTGGTCGCGGTCCACGTCCAGCCAGATCTGCGCGCTGGCGAGCGAGCTGAAGTGGGTGTGCATGACGGCCTTGGGCAGGCCTGTCGTGCCGGAGGTGTAGAAGAGCGCGAGCAGGTCGTTGCCGAACCCGCCGAGCGGCGGCTCGTCCTCGCTCGCGTTCTCGGCGAGGGCGTCCACGTCGACCGCGTCCGTGCCGGGGCCGCCGACGCGCAGCCACAGCTTGACGTTCGGCAGCTTCGGCCGGATCTCGTTGACCAGGCCCTCCACCGTCGCGTCGTAGACGAACGCGGTGCACTCGGAATGCTCGACGACCTGCTGCAGCGTGTCGGCGGGCCAGTACGGGTTGAGCGCCGCGACGGTCGAGCCGATCTTCATCTGGGCGAGGTAGACCTCGGCCACATGGAGCGTCTCGTTCATCAGGGAGGCGACCCGGGTGCCGCGCCCGACGCCGGCGGCCAGGAGCGCGTGCGCGACCCGGTTGACCTTCCGGTTGAGCTGGTCATAGGTGAAGCTCTGGTCGCCGCAATAGGTCAGCGCCACCTTGTCGGGCGTGCGCAGCGCGTTCGCGGTGAGGATCGCGTAGGCGTAGTTGCTGAACGGAGAGTTCTCTCGCGCCACGGCTGGACTCCTTCAACTCCTGCAGGGGGTGGGGACGTGCGGCGGGGGGCTACTTGCGGCTCGCGTAGATGACGAACGGGTTGCCCGCGGGGTCGCGCAGGACGGCACGGGTCTCGTGGGGGCCCTCTTCGGGGCCGCGCACCAGCTCGGCGCCGGCGGCGGTCAGCGAGGTCGCCAGCGCGGCGACGTCGTCGACCTTGAACGACACCGCGGGCTCGCCGCCGGTGACGTCCTCCTCCGGCCCGGCGATGGCGAACGTGACGCCGCCGCCGTCCAGCGCCGCGAACCGGTCGCCGTCCTGGAACTTCACGGCCAGGCCGAGCGCGTCGCGGTAGAACCGGACCGCCTCGTCCACGTTCTTGGCGCCGTACAGGACGTTGCCGATCCGGGTCATGTGGGCCTCCAATGGGGGATGTCCTCGTCGAAGCGCACCTCCACCGGCATCCCGATCCGCACGTCCTCGGGCGCGCAGCCGGTGATGTCGCCGAACACCCGGGCGCCCTCGGGGAGGTCGATCCAGGCGATCGTGTACGGGGGCTCGAAGCCGGGGAGGAACGAACGGTGCACGACGCTGAAGGCGTGCACCGTGCCGCGGCCGGCGACCGTCTCGTACGGCAGCTCGCCGCCGCCGCAGTACGGGCAGGCCGGCTCGGGGAAGTGCACGAACCGCCGGCACGCCGCGCACCGCTGCAGCGCCAGCTCACCCCGCCGGCAGGCCGTCCAGTACGGCTCGGTCAGCGGGGTCGGCACGGGTACGGGGCGCGGGCGGTCCATCGCCAGCCAACCTAGCGCACGCTTGGTTGGCTGAACAAGACACTCCTTCGCCGGTCACGGACGCGGCCTCGCCGGTCAGAAGAACGCGAGGACCGTCGCGATCAGTACCAGGCCGAAGTAGCCGGGCCAGTAGAGCAGCTTCGGCAGCAGGTTCCCGCCCCACGCCAGGAACCGGAACCGCGCCTTGGCGGTGATCATCATGGCGTTCAGCCCGACCATGAGGATCATGAAGTAGAGGGCGTAGGAGAAGTACTCCAGATACACCACGCCCCTGGCTCCGGTGGCGTCCCGGATGGCGTTCTGGTCAAAGACGATCACCAGCAGCATGCCGACCGCGAAGCTCATCACCTCGAACGTGGTGAAGCCGACGACCTCCCGCTGCTCCTCGTCCACGGTGATCAGGAAGAGCGCGGCGAAAACGATGAGGGCGATGAAGAGCCAGCGGATCAGCTGCCCGTACAGCGGCCCCTGCGGGTCGCGCTTCAGCCCGACGTTGAAGTAGAGCTCCGGGGTGCTGCTGCCGCTGATCCCGGCCGCCTTCTGGTAGCCGAAGTTCGAGGAGTACTGGTTGTTGACGTAGCTGTAGCCGGTGAAGTCGGGGTTCCACTCGCCGTAGACCAGCTGGCCGTCCATCGCCTGCAGGTTGTGGATCTTCCAGGGCGGATAGGCCGCGAAGTCGGGGGTGAGCACGACGTTGGTGTTGAAGTCGGTCGGCCACATCCGCAGCCACACGTTCTGCTTGTCGAGCGGGTAGGCCCCGTAGTCGAAGAGCTGGCGGATCTCGGCGTTGAAGTACCAGCCGGTCAGCGTCCCGTCGCTCTGCTTCTCCTCGTAGACCTTCGTGGTGTTGTAGGCGTCGCCGGCCTCGGGAAGCACCACCCCGGGCTGGATGGGGAGGCCCTTCGGAACGCGCTGCCAGACGTAGCCGGACACCGCCACGTCGCTGGTGCCCTTGAACTCTATGGACTGGATGAAGACACCGGTCGGAAGGCGCGTGTAACCCGCCCCGGCGTTCGGCAGGTCCTTGTGCAGGACCTGGTTCGCCTGGGCCGGCGAGGCGACCAGCTTGCCGAGCGCGGTCTCCTCGGATCCCTTGCCGTACACCATCACCCAGGACAGCACGATGCCCGCCAGGCACAGCACGGTCGCGAGCCCGCTCACCCAGCCGAACCGCGACCGGATGCGCTTGGCGTCCGGCTCGGCCAGCGGCTTGAGGATCTCCAGCGCGAGCAGGATCACGAAGACGATCGTCGAGAGCAGGAGGGTCCCGTAGCCCTGCGGGTCGTCCATGTTCAGGCCGAATCCGCCGTGTGACAGGTAGTCGTACACCGACCAGATCAGCCAGACGGTCGCCAGGCCCAGCAGGATCCGCACGCCGAGCGCGAACCGCCGCGACCAGCGCTCGGTCGGCTCCAGGCTCAGCGGGTCGTCGTCCCAGCCCTCGGGCGTCTGCCCGGCGAGCTTCGGGCGCCCGCCCTCGGTGTCACTCACTGTCCCCCCGAAATCCACCATTCCGTGATCTTTCCGTTACTCAGTGTAACGATCATGGAATGGCGGCGGGGGAACCGACCCGCCTTCAGGTGTGGCGCAGGGCCTGCCGGGACAGATGATCGGCCCGGCGGGTGGTCTCGGGCAGCCGGTAGCCGGGGCAGAGGCCCAGGGTGAGCCGGCACGCGGTATCAAGATCGATGCGGTGCCCGGCCGAGACGAACACCGGCTTCACGCCGTCCCGGGTCCGCAGCACCCGCCCGACGACCTCGCCCGCGTCGGTCAGCGGGCTCGCGTCGCCGCGATCCTCCCCGGGCGGGGCGTACGTGCCGACGAAACCGGTCTTGGCCACCCCGAACGTCGGTAGATCGGTGAGAACGCCCAGGTGGCAGGCCAGTCCGAACCGTCGCGGATGCGCCAGCCCGTAGCCGTCGCAGACCAGCACGTCGGGGGTCACCGTCAGCCCGCGCAGCGCCTCGATCAGCGTCGGCAGTTCCCGGAACGCGAACAGCCCCGGCACATAGGGAAACGTCGCCGTCCCCGCCACCACGGACTCCTCGACCGTGTCGAGCGTCGCCGCGTCCAGGACGACTGCCGCCGCCACGAGCCGGTCGCTCCCGTCGGCGTACGAGACGTCCAGTCCGGCGACCGTCCGCGGCGCCGCCGGACCCGGCCCGGCGAGATCCAGCAGGGGCCGGAGCCGGTCCTGGATCTTTTCGGCCTCCTCGGCTGTGGCAGGCCACTCGTGCAGGTCCCGTACCTCCATGAACCAGCACGCTATCGGTAGGGCGGGGCAGGGCGGACTACCCAAGCAAGTGCTAGGTCGATAGCCTGGGTCGCGTGGCGATCGATCTTGCAGAGCTGGCCGACCCCCGGCACACCGCGCTCCTGGTCATGGAGATGCAGCGCGGCGTGGTCGGGGATCTCGCCAAGTTCCCCGAGCTGGTGAAGGCCTGCGACGAGCGCGGGGTGGTGGCGAACGCGGCGCGGGCCGCGGCGGCGGCACGGGCGGCGGGCGTACGGGTCGTGCAGTGCACGGCCGCGTTCCGCGCCGACCGGGCGGGCAGCCACACCGACAACTGCCCGTTCATCAAGGGCCTGCTGAAGGACCCGAACCACATGCTGGAGGGCACCGGGGCGATCGAGGTCGTGCCGGAGCTGGCGGGCCCCGGCGACCTGGAGTCGCGGCGCTACCACGGGTTCTCCCCGTTCACCGGGACCGCGCTCGACCAGACGCTGCGCTCGCTCGGCGTCCGTACGGTCGTCGCGATGGGGCTGTCGCTCAACCTCGGCATCCCGGGCCTGTGCCTGGAGGCGGTCAACCTCGGCTACCGGGTGGTGGTGCTCACCGACGCCGTGGCGGGCATGCCCGCCGAGTACGGGGACGCCGTCATGGCCAACACCATCAGCCTGCTCGCCGCCCGGACCACCGGCGCCGAGCTCGCCGCCGCCTGGGAGGGATGAACGTGGACGGAATGAGCCTGTCGGGCCGTACGGCCGTCGTCACCGGGGGAGCCGGGGGCATCGGCCGGGCGATCTGCGCCGACCTGGCCGCGCTCGGCGCCCGGGTGATCGTCGCCGACATCGACCTCGTGGCGGCCGAGGAGGCCGCCAAGGAGGTCGGCGGCGTCGCGCTGCGGGTCGATCTCACCGATCCGGACGACATCGACCGCTTCATCGGCGCGGCCGGGGACGTCGACATCCTCGTGCACAACGCCGGGGTCAGCATCGTGGAGCCGTTCACCGAGAGCGACCCGGCGGCCTGGGACCTCATGTGGAAGATCAACCTGCGCGCCCCGATGCAGCTCACCAAGGGCCTGCTGCCCGGCATGGTGGAACGCGGGGGAGGCCGGCTGATCTTCATCTCCTCCGACGGCGCGCGGGCCGGGTCCGGCGGCGAGGGCGCGTACGCGGCCACCAAGGCGGGGCTGTTCGGGCTGGCCAAGACGCTGGCCCGCGAGGCCGCGCGCGGCGGCGTGACCAGCAACATCGTCTGCCCCGGCCCGACCGACACCCCGATGGTCCGGGCGGTCTCCGACCAGCACCCCGGGCTGCTCGACAAGCTCGCCAAGCAGATCCCGCTGCGCCGGATCGGCCGCCCGGACGACATCGCGGGCATCGTCGCGTTCCTGTGCACCGACCGCGCCGCCTACATCACCGGCCAGACACTGTCGGTCAGCGGCGGGATCACGATGCAATAGTGCGCGGCTCAGGAAAGCGGCGATCAGGCGAGGGCGGCGTAGGCGGCTTCGGTGAGGCGGTAGGCGCGGAGGTCGCCCGACAGCTGGTCGCCCATCATGTTCGGCAGGTAGGCGATGGTGAGCCCGGCGTGCGGGTCGCCGAGGCCGATCGAGCCGCCCGCGCCGGTGTGGCCGAACGCCGTCTCGCGGCCCGCCTTCGGGGTGAAGAACGTGGCCGAGGGGCGCATGTAGCCGAGCCCGAACGAGCTGTTCACCAGCATCGTGCGGTCCGGGCCGTCGACGCGGCGGCGCAGGGCGTCGGTGAGGGTGTCGGGGCGCACGATCCGGCCGTTGATCAGCCGGTTGTAGAACTCCGCGAGCGAACGGGCCGTGGCGATCATGCCCGCGGCGGGCCAGCCCGCGCGCAGGACCACGGGGTTGTTGTAGCCGCCCTTGCCGGGGTGCGGGTTGTTGAGGGCCCGGTTCAGCTGGCTGTTGGGGTCGACGTAGGCGTTGGCCAGGCGCTCCAGGACGTTGTCGTCGTCGACCGCGCGGGGCGCGTCCGCGCCGTTTTCGGGGGGCCGCTTGCCCGCGGTGAGCTTGGCGGCGCGGTCGATCACCTCGTCGGGGGAGCCGATCCACAGGTCCAGGTCGCCCGCGAACTCCTCGCGGACGAACTCGCCGACGGTCTTGCCGGAGTGGCGGCGGACGATCTCTCCCGCCAGCCAGCCGTAGGTCAGCGCGTGGTAGCCGTGCGCCTCACCCGGCGTCCACTCGGGCGTCTGTGCGGCCAGCTCGTTCGCGCGCGCCTCGGCGTCGGCGGCTTCCTCGGCCATCACCGGGCGGGCGAACGCGGGCAGGCCTGCCTGGTGCGACAGCAGGTGCTCGGCGGTCGCGCCCGACTTGCCGTTCACCCCGAACTCCGGCCACCAGTTGGTCACCGGGCCGGTCATCTCGTACGCGCCGCGCTCGGCCAGCAGCAGCGCGGCCGTCGCGGTCACCGCCTTGGTGCAGGAGAACGCGAAGCAGGGCGTGTCCACGAGCCACTCGCGGCCGCTGCGCCGGTCGGCGACGCCGCCCCACAGGTCGACGACCTTGCGGTCCCCGGCGTAGACCGCCAGAGAGGCCCCGAGTTCCCGGCCGTCGGCGAAGTTCTGCTCGAAGATCTCTCGTACGCCGGTGAACGCCGGGTCGCAGGTGCCCTGCACGACAATCATGCGCGGTCCTTTCGAAGGAAGGTCTAACCGAATGATGCTCGATGAGTCCAACAACTGGGGACGCTGGGGTGCCGAAGACGAGCGCGGCGCCCTGAACCTGCTGGCCCCGGAGGTCGTGCTCGCCGCCGCGGGCTGCGTGCGGGAGGGGCGGGCGCTCAGCCTGTCGCTGCCGATCCGCGGCGCCACCTCGTCGCCCGCGCCGACGACCGTTCCGCATTTGCGGGGCCGGCCGCTGCCGCAGCACTTCATGTCGGTGGACGGCGGCGACTACGCGGCCGGAACGCGGGCCATCGGCGCCGGGCTGAAGATGGCCGACGACGCGATCGTGGTCACGCCGCACGGCACGACCACGCACATGGACGCGCTCTGCCACATGTGGTCGGGCGACGAGCTCTACAACGGGCACCCGGCCGACCGCGTCCGCTCGTACGGCGCGGGGCGCTGCGGGATCGACAAGGCGGGCCCGGTCGTGGCGCGCGGCGTGCTGTTCGACGTGCCGCGCGTACGCGGGGTCGAGCGGCTGGACGCGACCGACCGGATCGGGCCAGAGGATCTTGAGGCCTGCGGCGTGGAAGTGCGGGCCGGTGACGTCGCGGTCGTGCGGACGGGGTGGCCGCTGGCCTGGCAGGAAGGGCCCGAGGCCTACTGGGCGGGTCAGCCGGGGCTGTCGGCGGACGGCGGGCGCTGGCTGGCCGAACGGGACGTGTGCATGGTCGCCGGCGACAACGCGGCGATCGGCGGCCTGAACGAACGGCAGCTCGCCGACGAGGGCCTCGCCGACGACCTGCACATGATCTTCCTGTGGCGGCACGGGATCTACCTGGCCGAGATGCTCTGGCTGGAGGAGCTGGCGCAGGTCGCGGCCGAGGCCGGGCGGACGGACTTCCTGTTCATGGCGGCCCCCCTCAGAATCGAGGGGGGCACCGCCAGTCCGATCAATCCCATCGCCGTCCTGTAGTTCCCCTGGGGTTACGCCCCCGGGTAGGCGCCGCCGCCGTACTGCTCGTCGAGCGCGTCGTAGTCGGGGGTGTAGCCCTTCTTCGGGATCGCGTCCACGAACTCGACGTCGCGCGGCTTCTTGTACGAGGCGATCTCGCCCCGGACGTGCTCGATGATGTCCTCGGCGGTCGCGGTCTGCCCGTCCTTGAGGACCACGATCGCCTTCGGCGACTGGCCGAAGCGGTCGTCCGGCACCCCGATCACGGCGGCGTCGGCGACGGCCGCGTGGGCCTTGACCGCGCGCTCGACCTCGGCCGGGTAGATGTTCTCGTTCGCCGACTTGATCATGCGGAGCTTCGGACCGATGAAGGTGATCGTGCCGTCGGCCTCGCGGCGGCCCAGGTCGCCGGTGTGGTGCCAGCCGCCCGCGATCTTGGCCTCGTTCAGCTCGGGCCGGTTGAAGTAGCCGGAGAACAGGCTCGCGCCCCGGGCGCAGATCTCGCCGACCTCGCCCGCCGCGACCTCCTCGCCGGACGGGCCGAGCATGCGCACGTGGACGAGGGGGGAGGGCCGGCCCGCGTATCCCGCGCCGCCCATGCCGAGGCCGAGGAACGTCAGCATGCCGCCGACCTCGGTCTGCCCGTAGCCGCCCATCTTGGACGCGCACCACGGGCTGTCGTCCACCGTGATCATCGCGTCCCACTCGGGGGAGTGCGAGACGAAGCGCAGCGAGGACAGGTCGTGGTCGCCCTCCTTGTTGGCCTCGACCAGGCCGTCGATCATCGGGCCGAACAGGAACGCCTGCGTGCACTTCTCGGCGTCGATGAGGCGGCAGACCTCCTTCGGCTCGTACGCGGGCGTGAAGACCAGCTTGCCGCCGATCTGGAACGTGGCCAGCGTGAACATCACCGTGCCGACGTGGAACAGCGGCCCGCACGCCAGGAACGTGAAGCCGTTCTCCATCTGGCGGATGTGCAGCAGCGACATGCTGTGCGCGATCAGGGCCGTGCTGCTCAGCAGCGCCGCGTTCGGGCGCCCGTCGAAGGCCGCCGTGTAGAGCGCGAGCGCGGGCGTGCCCGACAGGACCTCCGCGGCGCCGGCCGGCTCGGTGGCGTCGTCGGACAGGTAGGACTCGTACTCCTCGGGCGACTTCACCCAGCGCGCGTCCAGCGTGACCTGGCCGCGGGCCTTCTCGACCGCCTCGGACTCCTCCCAGACGACCACCTTGGGGGTGAGGTCGTTCAGCACGTACGCCAGCTCGTCGGCGCTCTGCCGCCAGTTGGCCGGGCAGAAGACCGCGCCGAGCCGGTTCGCGGCGAGCAGCAGCTCCAGGACGCGGAAGGAGTTCTGGCCGAGCCACAGGACGCGTTCGCCGGGGCCGACGCCGTCCGCGGCCAGCGCGTGCGCCAGGCGGTTCACCCGGTCGTCCAGCTCGGGCCAGGTCAGCCGGACGTCGCCGTCGACGACCGCGGTCTCCAGCGGCCGGCCGCGCCGATGCTCGCTGAGAACGTCCCCGAGAGTGAACCGTTGAACGACGGACATCGCGCCTCCAGACGAGGGGGGTGGTTTTAACGGAACGCCGGCATCACTTCTGCGGCGAAGAACTTGAGGACCTTGCGCAGCTCCTCGATCGGCACCGGGCGGGTGCTGCCGAAGTCGCACATGAGGTTGCCGAACCCCATCTCCTGGAGCATCTTGATCTGCCCGATGACCCGCTCGGGGTCGCCGATGACCTCCAGCTGCTCCCAGCGGAACTCGTTGTCGACCGAACCGCCCTTCAGGTAGCGGTTCTGGTAGTACTCGAAACCCTTGGCCGCCTGGCCGGTCTTCGGGTCGATCGGCGCGCTCTGCACGTTGAAGATCCGGGAGCGGTCGAACTCGGCCTCGAAGCGGGCCTGGTCCTCGCGGGCCTGCTCGATGGTCGGCGCGACGTAGACCGAGCGGCTGGCGACCAGCTCGACCGAGTCGGAGTCGACGCCGTTGGCGGCGGCGGTCGCGTGCCAGGTCTCGGCGGCCTTGGCGATCTTCTTGAACGGGGCGGCGGGGTCGGCCAGGATCGGGATGCCGCGGGCCGCGTACATCTCGACCGTCTCGGGGCTCACGGCGGCGACCCTGAGCGGCGGGTGCGGGCGCTGCACCGGCTTGGGCATCAGCGTCAGCGGATGCGTGGTCTCGTAGAACTTGCCCTTGTACTCGAAGTCGTCCTGCGTCCAGAGGCCGAGGATCATGTCCAGGCACTCGTTGAAGCGGTCCCGGGCCTCGGCGAGGTCGAGCCCGAAGTTCTCGAACTCGATGCTCTGGTAGCCGCGGCCGATCCCCATGTCCAGCCGCCCGCCCGACAACAGGTCCACCATCGCGGCCTCCTCGGCCACGTGGATCGGGTTGTGCAGGGGCAGCACCACGATGCCGGTGCCCAGGCGCAGCCGTTCGGTGCGCGCCGCCAGGTTGGACAGCAGGTTGAAGATGTTGGGGACGACGCCGTAGTCCCGGAAGTGGTGTTCGGCGACCCACACCCCGTCGAACCCGAGCTCTTCCAGGAGCTCGACGACCTCGATCTGGTAGTCGTACACCTCCCGGGCGGTCTGCCCCGGGTTCTGGTGGAACAGGTGGAAGGTCGAGAACTTCATCGGGCGGTCAGCCACGTGGACGGCTCCTTCATCTGCGGGCCTGGCAGGGCCTGACCCATCATTACGTACCAAGCGCTCGCTTGGGAAGCCTAGCAGCCAGACCGAAGGACCAGACAGGAGCACCGAACAGGAGCACCGAACAGAAGCACCGAACAGAAGCACCGAACAGGAGCGCCCCGTTCCCAGGCCTGGGAACGGGGCGCTTATGGAGAGGGAGCTAGAAGGGGCCGAAGTGGTGGGCGGGCTCTTCGGCGACCGCGTGCTCGTCGGCGGTGGCGGGCTTGGTGCGGCCGAACTCCAGCGTGAGCAGCGCGGCGGCCAGCCAGACGATGTCGAACCAGGAGCGGAAGACGATGGAGCGCGGCCGGTAGTCGGGCCGGAACTTCTTGTCGAACAGGTAGAGCGACTCCACCGCGATCAGCGGGTCGAGCAGGTGGAGGGCCTGGTAGCCCGCCTTCTCGACCGGGTTGCGGTCCTCGGAGTCCAGCAGCTCGCGGAACGCGGCGAAGTTGAGCGAGACCAGGTCCATGCCCTGCTCGCGCGCGTACTCGATGACCTCGGTGATGAGCCGCTCGTTGACGCCGTTCGGGCCGTCGGGCGAGCGGCGCATCGCGTCCAGGCTGATGCCGTTGCCCGCCGTCGCGTAGCGCTGGAACGCGATGGCCCTGCCGTCCTCGTCGTAGGCGATCGCCACGATCGTGCCGGGGTGGAAGCCGGTGAGCAGCTCGTCCAGGTTCATCGAGAAGCCGCGTTCGGCCGCGCCGCCGAGCGAGGAGGAGGCGACCTCCAGCAGTTCGTCGCGCAGCTCGGGCGTCAGCTCGTCCTCGCGCACGATCTCCGACTTCACGCCGAAGTTGTGCGTGCGCTTCACGGCCTGGCGCACGTTGCGCATCTGCCGTCCCGACAGGCTGAACTCGGCGGGGCGGACCACGACCTCGTCACCGAAGCCGAACGAGCGCAGGTCGCCCCAGGCGGGCAGCAGGTCGGCGCTGGCGCCGAGGACCGCGGGCCGCCAGCCGGTCCGGCGGCTCATCGCCAGGAACTCCTCGATCGCCGATTCCTGCGAGCGCGGGTCGCCGACCGGGTCACCGCCGACGACCGCGAGCCCGAACAGGACCCGGTAGCCGATCGCCGCCCGGCCGTCCCGGCTGAACACGTACGACTTGTCGCGGCGCAGCGCGAAGGGGGCGAGGGTGTCCGAGCCGGGGTTGGCGACCAGCCCGGCGACCGCCTGCCGCTCGTCCTCACCGCCCGCGGGAGGCGCGGGGTCGGAGGCGAGCAGGGTCACCACGATCACCAGCAGCCCGGCCGCGCCCGCGAGTGCGAGCACGTTCGGCAGCCAGCCGGCGCCGTCCATGTGCGAGGCGCTGAGCCCGTCGGCGACGTCGCCGGCGACCGAACGGATCGCCACGCCGCCGATCAGCATCGAGCCGGCGACCGCCCCGATGACCAGCACCGCGCCGGTTTTCACGGCGGTACGGACGCGTTCGGGATGGGGGCGGACCGGAAAGTCGTCGCGGCGCAGCCACAGCGCGACCAGCACCGCGGCGATCAGCGGCGCGCGCCAGAGCGCGTCGTCGCCTGCGATCACCGCCAGCAGGCCCATCCCCGCCACGGTCATCAGCCCGTACCAGGCGGCGCGGCGGCGCAGCACGACGCCGCGCGCGACCAGCGCCAGCACCAGCGCGAGCACCACGGCGTGCACGGGAGCGAGCGGGCGCCCGGTCACCAGCAGGGACAGCCGGTCCAGCCATCGCGGCGCGTCCGGAACGGCCGGGACGGCGACGAGCGCCGCCACCCCCGCGGCCGGTAGCGCGAAGGGCCAGACCGGCCCGGCCGGTTTCGCTTCTAGCTCCACACCACACCTCCGATGAGGCGCAACCAAGATCCTTTGGAACTTGTTCCCCGTCTGCGGCGTTACTTTTGACCGCTTTTGGTCTAACGCCTCTCCCAGGCTATGACCGGAACGAAGGGCGCGCCTCGTTCGGGGGGCGGGTTTAGGGTCGTGCTCAATGAGGAAGCTGCTGATCGTTCATCACACACCGTCACCGGCTCTGCAGGCGATGTACGAGGCGGTGCGGTCCGGGGCGACCACCGACGAGATCGAGGGCGTGGAGGTCGTCTCCCGCCCGGCGCTCACCGCGTCCCCGGTGGACGTGCTGGAGGCCGACGCCTGCCTGCTCGGAACGCCGGTCAACCTGGGATATCTCTCCGGCGCCCTCAAGCACTTCTTCGACCAGGTCTACTACCCGTGCCTGGAGGCGACGGTCCGCCTCCCGTACGGGGCCTATCTGCACGGCAACAACGACGCCACCGGTGCCCTTCGCGCGCTGGAGTCGATTACGACCGGGCTGAAGTGGCGTTCCGTGCTCCCGCCCGTGGTCATCACCGGCGAGCCCGGCAAGACCGATCTGGAGGCCTGCTGGGATCTCGGCGCCACCGTCGCCGCTAGCCTGGCGACATGAGTAACTTCCGGCACGTCGTGCTGTTCCGCTGGGCCGAGGGCACCACCACCGGCCAGGCGGAGGAGGTCGCCTCGCGGCTCTCGGCGCTGGCCGGGGTGATCCCCGAGGTCGGCTCGCTGAGCATCGGAACCGACGCCGGGGTCAACCCGGGCAACTTCGACTTCGTGGTGGTAGGCGACTTCGCGTCCAAGGACGACTACGTCGCCTACCGTGACCACCCGGCGCACCGTGCCGTGATCGACGAGTTCATCAAGCCGATCCTGGCCGAGCGCGCCGCCATTCAGTACGAGCACGGGGCCTAGCCCGCACGTGAGCGCGTTACCTGAGCGGGGCGCGAGCCGGAGGCGATGCTCCCCGCGAAGATCGCGAAGCGATGTCGCGCTCACCGCTTGTGCGGTTCGGGGACCGAGCCTCTAGGCGAGGGCCCGAGGCCGCGAAGGCAATTCAGCGCAGCTGACCCTGGATGGCCTTGAGGCCCGCCTGGGCGATCGACTCGTCGATCGAGCCCTGGGGAGCGCCGCCGACGCCGATGCCCGCGATGGGGGCGCCGCCGGAGGCCACCGGGACGCCGCCCGCGAGGAAGAGCGTGCCGGGGATGTCCTTGGTGGTCGGGCCGTTGCCGGTCGCGCCGTCGGCGAGCTTGGAGGTCGGCTGGCCGAACGAGACGGCGGTGAAGGCCTTGCGCTTGGCCGACTCGACGGTCTGCGGGCCGGCGCCGTCGCCCTTGACCACCAGGCGCAGGTCGCCGGAGCGGTCCACGATCGCGACCGCGACCTTCTGCTTCTGCTTGGCGGCCTCCTTCTGGACCGCGTCCGCGACCTTCATGGCGGCGTCGCTGCTCAGCACGTTCACCTGCTGGACGACGGCCGCGTTCGGGGCGGCGGCGGGAGCCGCGGGGGCGGCCTGGGCGGCGGAGATGCCGATCGCGCCCCCGACGAGGGCCAGTCCGGCGGTCATCCCGACGACGGTGTTGAGCTTCCGCATGATGGTTCTCCCTGGTGGTTAGCGGTTTTTCGCTGACATCCACAACTCTCGCCGGGATCGGGTCGGGTTCCATCGGGAGCCTGATTGATCGCGAATCAACCGATCGGTTGATGCCCGCCCCCGTGCCGCGTGTGACGCTGCGTTAACGTTCAGTAATGCCGGGGGGAGGGATCATGAGCAGGGCAGGAAACCGCGTCTACGCGGCCATGCACGCGGGGTTCTTCGTGCTGATGGCCGCCGCGGCGTCGCGGCTGGTGATCAGGCACGGCGCGAACGCCGAGACCGCCCTCATCCTGTGCGTGGTCGTCGCGGTGATCTACTCGGTGGGCATCGTGTTCTGGGACCCGCTGGGGGAGCGGGGCCGGCTGGTCTGGCTCGCGGTGGTGCTGGGGGCCTGGCTGGGCCTGGTGTTCATCGCGCCGAGCTTCGCGTGGTGCTCGATCCCGCTGTTCTTCATGGGCCTGCGGCTGCTGCCGCCGACTGTGGCCGTGGCGATCGCGGCCCTGCTCACCGGCGCGGTGATCTGGGCGCAGGTACGCCTGTCGGACCGCTTCGACCCGAGCCTGGTCTTCGGCCCGGTCGCCGTGATGGCCGTGGCGACCGTGGTCTTCCTGGAGCTCCAGCGCACCCGCGACGAACTGGCCGACGCGCAACGTTCGGCGGGCGTCCTGGAGGAGCGCGAACGGCTCGCCCGGGAGATCCACGACACGCTCGCCCAGGGCCTGACCAGCATGGGCATGCTCCTGCAGGCCGCCGAACGCGAGTGGGACAGCGATCCGGCCACCGCGCGCGACCATGTACGGCAGGCGGCGGACGCGGCCGAGGGCAATCTGGAGGAGGCCCGCCGCTTCGTGCGCGGCCTCGCCCCCGCGGACCTGGCCGGAGGGTCGCTCGCCGAGGCGCTGCGCAGGATGATCGAACGCGAGGCGCCCGGCACCGTTCTGCGGCTGGACGGCGACGAGCGCCCACTGGCCCCCGAGGGCGAGGCCGTCCTGCTCCGCGTCGCGCAGGGCGCGCTCGCCAACGCCCGCGAGCACGCGGGGGCGGGCACGATCGTGGTGACGCTGACCTGGCTGGACGGCGCGGTGACGCTCGACGTCGCCGACGACGGAGCCGGGTTCGACCCGTCCAGCCCCGGCCCCTCGGCCGCGGGCCGCGGCTACGGCCTGCGCGCCATGCGCGACCGGCTCGCCGCCGTGGACGGCACATTGGTGATCGAGAGCGCTCCTGGGGAGGGCACCGTGGTGGCAGCGAGGATCGGCCGATGAACACCGTCAAGCTGATGATCGTGGACGACCACACCGTCGTCCGCGCGGGTCTCCGGGCACTGCTGGGCAGCGAGCCCGGCGTGGAGGTGGTGGCCGAGGCCTCCAACGGCGAGGACGCCGTACGCCAGGCCGGCCTGGTCCGCCCCGACCTGGTCCTCATGGACCTCCAGCTGGGCGAGGGGATCGACGGCGTGGAGGCCACCCGGCGCATCCTGGAACTGCCCGAGCCGCCCCGAGTCCTCGTCCTCACTACCTACGACTCCGACGCCGACATCGCCCGTGCCATCGAGGTCGGCGCGGTCGGCTACCTGCTGAAGGCGGGCCCGCCGGACGAGCTGTTCCGCGGCATCGAAACGGCGGCCCGGGGGGAGACGGCCCTGTCGCCCCGTGTCGCCAGCCGCCTGATGAACCGCATGCGCGAGCCCACCGCCCTGTCCACCCGCGAGATCGAGATCCTCGAACTCCTCGCCAAGGGCCTGTCGAACCGCCAGATCGCCAAGGACCTGTTCATCAGCGAGGCGACCGTGAAGACCCACCTGGTCCACATCTTCGGCAAGCTCGGCGTCGAGACCCGTACCGGAGCCGTCGCGGCGGCGGTGGAACGCAGGCTGATCCGCATGTCGGACTGAAAAACCGAGCAAGCGCTTGTCTAGATAGCACTTTACGGCTAGGTTCGGCGAGAGGTCGCCCGCCGGGACGGATCGCGCCCCGTCTCGGCGGGCGACACCTATATCCGAGGAGGGCCGTGGGCACGCAGGGCTTCTCGGGCCGCGCCGCGATCGCGGGCATCGGGATGACCGAGCTGTCCCGCGAGTCCGGCAGGACCGAGCTCCAACTGGCCGCCGAGGCCGCCCGCGCAGCCCTCGCCGACGCCGGTGTCGAACGCCCGGACGCCATCCTCAGCTACCACCTGAACGACTCGGCCCCCGTGCTCTACCTGGCCCGCGAGCTGCGCCTGCCCGAGATCGGCTGGCACAACGAGATCTACGGCGGCGGCACCCAGAGCGCCTCGATCCTCGCCGACGCCGCCATGCTGATCGACGCCGGCCTGGCCGAGTCGGTCCTGGTCTACCGTGCCCTCAACGGCCGTTCCGGCAAGCGCATGAACACCCTCGGCCTCAAGCTGGGCGAGGGCACCGAGGAGCAGTTCACCCACCCGTACGGCATGGCGGGCCCCGTTCACCAGTTCGCCCTGGCGGGCCAGCGCTACCTGCACGAGGCGGAGCTCACCGAGGCCCACACCTTCTCGGTGGTGGCCCAATCCCGAGCCCACGCCTCCCGCAACCCCCGAGCCCTCCGCCGCGAGCGCATAGACCTGCCGACCTACATGGCCGACAAGATGGTGGCCTCACCCCTGCGCCGCCTGGACTGCTGCCAGGAAACCGACGGCGCCTGCGCCCTCGTCATCACCAAGACGGCACTGGCCCCCGAAGCACCCCGCATCCACGCGGTCGTCAGAGGTGGAGGCCCCGGCGCCTCCACCATGGACAAGGCCGACGACGTCACGCGCCTCTTCTCCTCCTACGTGGCAGGCCCCCTCTACGAGGCCGCGGGCATGAAGCCGGACGACGTCTCCCTCGCCCTCCTCTATGACGCCTACAGCTGGCTGGTGCCCCGCCAGCTGGAGGACTTCGGCCTCGTTCCTCGCTCCGACCTGGGCGTTCTCCTACACGCCCAAGAGATCGCCTGGAACGGCCACATCCCCGTCAACCCCCACGGCGGCCTGCTCTCCGAGGGCTACGTCCACGGCCTCAACAACGTCGCCGAAGCGGTCCGCCAGCTCCGCGGCACCGGCACCAACCAGACCAGGGACCCCGAGGTCGCCCTCTGCACCGGCTTCGGCGGCAGCTACGGCAGCGCCGCCATCCTCACCCGCCCCTGACGATCTGATCGGCCGTGGCCCTGCGGGCGTACGCTCGCGCTGTGGTGGTACCGCGACGGGTGCTCGCCGACGCCGGCGTGACGCTGGTGGTCGGCGCGATCAACGCGATGATGATTCACGAGGCCTCCGAGCCGGGTTCGAGAGCCGTCGACGCGCAGGCGTACCTGCTGGGCGCCCTCATGACCCTGCCGATCCTGTGGCACCGGCGCAGGCCGATCGCCGTCCTGCTGCTGTGCAGCCTCGGGCTCTTCGGCTACTACTCGGCCAACTTCCCGGGGATCTCGCCGATCGGCGTGCTGGCCGTTCCGCTGTACTCGACGGTCATGGCGGGACACCTGCGCTGGGCCGCCGGGATCATCGGCGGCTTCTTCGCCATCGGCTTCTTCGTCGTCGTGGGCCGCAAGGGGATGTCCTTCCTTGAGGGCATGGCGACGTTCGTGACCCACTGGGCGCTGGCCGCGGCGGTGATCCTCCTCGCCGAGGTGGTGCGCAGCAGGCGGGCCCTGGCGGAGGAGTCGCGCGAACGGCTCAGGCTCCTGGCCGAGGAGGGTGAGCTGACGGCCGCGCGCAGGGTCGCCGAGGACCGGGTGCGCATCGCGCGCGAACTGCACGACACCGTGGCGCACAGCATGGCGACCATCACCGTTCAGGCGCGCGCGGCGCTGCAGCTGGTCGGGGAGGAGAGCCAGGCCGCTCCGGCGCTTGAGGCGATCCGCGACACCGGCAGCCGCGCCCTGCGGGACATGAGCGCGACGCTCGGGGTGCTGCGGGCGGGCGCCCAGGACGGGGAACGGGACGCCGCCGGGCTGGACCGCGTGCCCGCGCTCGTCGACGCGGTCCGGGCGGCCGGGGTCTCGGTCGAGCTTGAGGTGATCGGGTCGCACGAGGGGCTCGGTGACCGGCTCGACCACGCCGCGTACCGCATCCTGCAGGAGTCGCTCACCAACGTGCTGCGGCACGGCGGACCGCGGGTCAGCGCCCGGGTCCGGCTGGCCTGCGGACCCCGGGGGATCGAGCTGGAGGTCGCCGACGACGGTGCCGGGGGAACGGGAGCGGGCGGCCACGGGCTGCGCGGGATGCGCGAGCGGGCCGAGGCGCTCGGCGGCACGTTCGAGGCGGGACCGCGGCCCGGAGGCGGCTTCGTGGTGGGCGTCCGGCTGCCCGCGGTGAACCCGTGATCCGCGTGGTGCTCGCCGACGACCAGTCGCTGGTGCGGGCCGGGTTCCGGGTGCTCCTGGAGGCGGCGCCCGACATCGAGGTCGCCGGCGAGGCCGCGAACGGCGGCACGGCCGTGGCGCTGACCCGCGAGCACCTGCCCGACGTGGTGCTGATGGACCTGCGGATGCCCGAGGTCGACGGGCTCACCGCGATCCGGCGCATCACCGCCGATCCGCTGCTCGGCAGGGTGCGCGTCCTGGTGCTCACCACCTACGCCGAGGACGAGAACGTGTTCCGCGCGCTGCGCGCCGGGGCGAGCGGCTTCCTCGTCAAGGACATCGAGCCCGCCGACCTCCACCAGGCCGTACGCGTCGTCGCGCGCGGCGAGTCGCTGCTCGCGCCCGCCGTCACGCGCGCGGTGATCGAGGCGTTCGTCCAGACGGGCGCTGCCGCGGGGGCGGCCGGGCCGCGACCGGCTCCCCGTTCAGGGGACGCGCTGGCGGGACTGACGGCGCGCGAACGCGAGGTGGTCAGGCTGGTCGGGCGGGGACTGTCCAACGACGAGATCGCCGAGGCGCTGGTGGTCAGCCCGTTCACCGCCAAGACGCACGTCAGCCGCGCCATGACCAAGACCGGGGCGCGTGACCGGGCGCAGCTGGTGGTGCTGGCCTACGAGAGCGGCCTCGTCACCCCGGGCGGCGGTCGGCCGGGATGATGACGCTCCGGGCGTACTTCCGGGGGAGTACGCGCGGCCGCGATTGACTTCTTTCGCGGGATGCCAGGGCGACGCCGGACGTGGACTCTCGAACGGACCACATCCGACGACCTCCCAGAGGTGATCTCCGGTGCCGTCACAGCCCGAACGGCTCGCACGGCTCGCACGGCTCTGTTACCGGCGGCGGCGCCTGACCGTCCTCGCCTGGCTCCTCGGCACGGCGGCCCTGCTGACGCTGGGCTTCGGCTTCGCCGCCAAGCCGCTGAACGATTTCTCCGGCGGGAAGGCGGAGTCGGCCAAGGCCCAGCAGCTGCTCAAGGACCACTTCCCGCAGCTCAGCGGCGACAGCATCACGCTGGCGATCGAGGCGGACGCCGGGGTGCGCGACCCGGCGGCGCGGGCCCGCGTCCAGGCGGCGATCGCCCGGCTGGCCCGGACCCCGCATGTGAGCTCGGTGTCCTCGCCGTACCAGGGCCAGGGGCAGATCTCGCGGGACGGGCGCATCGCGTTCGCCACCGCCAACCTCGACGTCACCTCCGACGACATGCCCAAGGCCGAGGTCACCAAGCTGCTGCACGACGTGCGCCACAGTGACGGCCCGGTGCGGCTGGAGCTCGGCGGCGCGGCGATCGACCAGGCCGAGACACCCGGTGGCGGCCCCTCTGAGGGAGTGGGCGTGCTGGCCGCGATGGTCATCCTGCTGGTCGCGTTCGGCTCGGTCCTGGCGATGGGCCTGCCCATCGCCTCCGCCCTGTTCGGGATCGGCACCGGGCTCGCGCTCACCATGCTGCTCGGCCACGTGCTGCCCGCGCCCGCGTTCAGCCCCATCGTCGCGGCGCTGATCGGCCTCGGCGTCGGCATCGACTACGCGCTGTTCATCGTGACCCGCTACCGGGAGTCGCTGGCCGAGGGGAACGATCCGGAGGAGGCCACGGTGCAGGCCATCGCGACGGCCGGGCGCGCGGTGCTCTTCGCCGGCACCACGGTCGTGATCGCGCTGATGGGGCTGTTCGTCATGCAGCAGAAGCTGCTGAACGGCGTCGCGGTCGCCGCGGGCGTGACCGTGCTGATGACGATGGTCACCGCCGTGACCCTGCTGCCGGCGCTGCTCGGCTTCGCCGGGCGGGGCATCGACCGGCTGCGCGTTCCCGGGCTCGGGCGGGCGCGCAGGCCGCTCGCCGAGCGGTGGGCGCGGACCGTCCAGCGCCGGCCGCTGACCGCCGGCCTCGCCGCCGCCGGGATTCTGGTGCTCCTCGCCGTGCCCGCGCTGTCGATGCGGCTCAGCCTGCCCGACTCCAGCACCCAGCCCCACGGCACCAGCGGCTACGCCTCGCACCGCATCATCGCCGAGGGCTTCGGCGAAGGCACCGGCGCGCCGCTGGTCGTCGTCGTCCAGGGCGGCGACGCCTCACGCGTCGCCGAGGCCGTCGCTTCGACGCCGGGGGTGGCGGGCGTGCAGCCGCCGCGCACGAGCCCGGACGGCGCCGCCTCGGTGTTCGTCGCGTTCCCGCGTACCGGCCCGCACGACAAGGCGACGCCCGGACTCGTCCACACCATCCGCGACGAGGTGGTCCCGCGCGCCGTCGCCGGAACGGGCGCCACGGTCCACGTCGGCGGGCCCAACCCCGCGTCGATCGACTTCGCCGACAGCGTGCGGTCCCGGCTGCCGCTCCTGATCGCCGTGGTCGTCGGCCTGTCGATGGTGCTGCTGGTGGCACTCGTCCGGTCGGTCGTCGTGGCGCTCCAGGCGGCGGTGATGAACCTGCTGTCCATCGCGGCCGCCTACGGGGTGCTGACGGCCGTCGTGCAGTGGGGCTGGGGCGGCGCGGCGCTCGGCTTCCCGGTGGCCATGCCGGTCGCCACCTGGGTGCCGCTGATGATGTTCCCCATCCTGTTCGGGCTGTCGATGGACTACGAGGTCTTCCTGGTCTCGCGGGTCCGGGAGTTCCACGAGCACGGCATGGAGACGCGCGAGGCGGTCGCGCAGGGCCTCGCCCGCACCGCCCGCGTCATCACCGCCGCCGCGGCCATCATGGTGATGGTCTTCCTGTCCGTGCTGCTCGGCGCCGACATCGCCGTGAAGCAGATGGGCCTCGGCCTCGGCGTCGCCGTCCTGATCGACGCCACGATCGTGCGCCTGGTCCTCGTACCGGCGCTGATGGAGCTGTGCGGCGACGCCAACTGGTGGCTGCCCCGCCCGTTCGCCCGTCGCGCGCTCGCCCGGTCTCAGGCGCGCTTGTAGACGCGGACGTAGTCGATCAGCATGCGGGCGGGGAACCGGGTCGTGGAGTCGGGGGCGCCGGGCCAGGTGCCGCCCACGGCGAGGTTGAGGATCAGGTAGACGGGGGCGTCGAAGGTCCAGGAGTCGCCGGGGGCGCTGGACTTCTTGTCGACCGCGTAGACCTTGTGGTCGACGGCGAACTCGATGCGGTCGGGGTACCAGTCGGCCGAGAAGATGTGGAAGTCGTTCGAGAAGTCCTGGCCGCCGGGCAGCTCGTAGGTGTGGAAGGGGAAGCTGCGGAGCTTGCCCGAGGAGTCGGCGCCGCCGTGGAGGCGGCCGAAGGCCTTGGTGGGGGAACGGCCCAGGTGCTCCATGACGTCGATCTCGGATCGGGGCGTGGACCACTTGGGGGCGTGCATCGCCCAGAACGCGGGCCAGAGGCCCTTGCCGGGCGGGACCTTGATGCGCGCCTCCAGGCGACCGTAGCGGGGCGTGAACTTGCGGTCGGTGATGAGGCGGGCCGAGGTGTACCTGCCAGCGCCGGAGGTGCGGGCCGTGATGGCGAGGTTGCCGCTGCCGTCGTGGGAGGCGTTGGAGGTGCTCTGGGTGTAGTCCTGCAGCTCGCCGTTGGCGTGGTAGTTGTCCACCTGGAACGTCCACTTGCCGGACTGCGGGGCGGTGCGCACCTTGCCGTTGAACTCGTCCGACCAGGCCAGCTTCCAGGGGGAGGTGTTCTTGGGCTTGGGGGACGGCGGTGGGGACGACGGCGCTGTCGGGGTCGGCACGGGGGTCGTGGGGGTGGGCGGTGGTGTGGCCGATGTGCCGGCGTTGTCGGAGTTCTTGTCCGTGAGGACGAACGCGGCGGTGGTGACCGCCAGGGCCACGGTGACCACGACGGCTACGACGATCCAGCGGATGTTTCCGGTCATGGTGCCTTCTGGATGGCCACTACGTAGCCGTTGGGGAGGTCGGTGACCTGGAAGCCGCGGAACTGGGCGGGGCGGAACGTCGCCGTGGCTCCCTGTTTGGAACGCCAGACCAGGCTGGTGCCTTCGCGGTGGAGGACGTAGACGTCGATCCGGCCGAAGGCCGTCGTCGCGTTGGCCAGGTCCGGGGTGGCGGAGAGGCGGGTCAGCTCGGCGAAGCGGGCGTCCCAGCGCTGGAGTGCCGCCGTGGCGCCGCGGTCCCAGCCCAGGTAGCCGTGCCACTTCTCGTAGACGAAGACCGCCTCGTCGGGGGACAGGATCGTGGGGTCGCCGGTGAAGTTCTCCTTCACGGCGGCGCGCAGGGGGGCGACTGGGAAGGTGAAGCGGTCGCGGGCCTCGTCCGCCGGGCGGAACGTTCGGGCGGCTTCGGCGGCGTGGCGGGGGAGGCGGCCGTTGGCGTCCGGTTGCAGGTGCGCGTACGTGAGGAAGCCTCCGGGGGAGAGGGAAGGCTGGTTGCTCACGAAGTAGAGGCCGCCCGCGACGGTGAACGTCGCGGCCAGGGCGAGGACGCCCTTGGTGTGGCTTAGGCGGGGCAGGTATTCGAAGGCTGTGAGGACGGCGGCGGTCAGGAGGATCGCCGAGATGAGGAAGCCCGCGTAGTAGTAGAGGCCCGTGTGGCCGGAGCCTTCGTTGCGGACCCAGCTGACCCCCGCGTAGACGTAGCAGCCGCCCAGGAGGGACAGGAGCGGCTTGCTCCACCAGGTCTTCCGTATCGAGTAGATGAGGCCGCCCAGGCCTGCCAGCTCGACGAAGGCCAGAAGGCTCGGGGTGATGAACGGGAAAACGGCCTTCAGCGCGTAGTCGGGTTGGTAGGTGTCGCTGACCTGCTTGCCGCCGTCCTGGAGCATTCCCCATGCGAAGGGGGCGAGGTAGACCGCGCCGATGGCGATGCAGACGGCTGTGGTACGCAGAACATGGACGAGGTAGGCGCGGCGGTCGGCGCGCCAGGAGGACCACATCAGGGCGAGGACTCCGGCCACGCTGAACAGGACGTAGGCGTAGTAGTCCAGGAGTAGGAAGCCGCCCAGCAAGCCTGCGGGCAGCCAGTGCAGGCGTCCGCGCGGCGGGTTGCCGAACGTCAGAATCAGCCAGGGGACCGTGACCGCGAGGGCGATGACCTCGTAGGACTTGTTCGCGGCGCCCAGCGCGTTCGGGCTCCCCAGGGCGAGGAGCGCGACGACGCTGATGGTGGCGGCGACCGGGGGCTTGACCAGACGCAGCCAGAGCGCGAACGCGGCGACCAGCGAGCCGGAGACGGTGAGGATCTCGGCGGGGGCCAGCAGGCGCCAGGCGGGGATGCTCAGGAGCGCCGAGGCCTTGCCGATCAGCCAGGGGAAGAGCGGCGGGTATTCGGAGCTGACGCCCGTACCGAGGCCGTCCACGACGCGCCACTCGGAGGAGTAGCGGTTGGCCATGGCCGAGAGCCGGCCGGTGTCGCCCAGAACACCTTCGTAGGCGAACGGCGTGCCGCTCAACGCGGAGCGCACCACCAGCACGGTGAACGCTGCGAAGAGGCCCACGGCCACGCCGGAGATGGGCAGGCGGCTGCGGCGCAGGGCGGGGACGCAGAGAAGCGCGGCGGCGACCAGGCCGATCGCGGCGGGGACCAGGCGTGACCAGGTGCCGAACGGGTCGAGGTCGAGGAGTGCGGGGATCGCGGCGGCCGCCGTACCGGCCACCAGCCAGGTGAGGAGCGCGGCCAGGCCTTGCGCGCGGAGCGTGGGGCCCGGGGCGTGGTCTTCGCGGACGGGAGCGGGAGCGTGCGTGGTGGTCACAGGACCTCCAGGCGTTCGGCGGGGGCGGGCGCCGGGACCTCGGCGGGCGCGGCGGCGGAAGAGGAGGGCGGCGCCGGGTCGGCGCGGCGGGCCAGGCGGCGGCCCAGGTTCTGCATCGGGATCTCGACGATGCGGTACGACAGCCACGAGACCGGCAGCAGGATCGCGAAGTAGGCGACGAAGGCCGCCGGGCCCCACTGCGACTCGGGCAGGATCGCCAGCATCGCCGCCATCAGGAGCGGGTGGATCAGGTAGACCGAGTAGCTGACCGTTCCGAGCCAGGCCAGGGCGCCCGGCATGCGGCGGTTGCTCAGCGCGCGGCCCGCGACGAACGCGGCGACGGCGAGGACGAGCGCGATCGCCCATTCGCGCGGGTATGTGGAGTAGTCCTTCTCCACGCCCGCCGGGACGCCGGAGTTCCAGAAACCGGCGACGACGGCGAGCACGGCGACGACGGCGGTGGTGAGCGCCGCGGTCGAACGCCGCAGCCGGCCCTGGTCGGCGCGGTGGAGAACGGTCCCGGTGAACATCATCGCCAGCAGCGCGCAGCTCCAGCCGATGCCGGACCTGCTGTTGAGGGTCACCAGGAGCAGGGCGACGACGGCTCCCAACACCGCGCCGACCGTTCGCAGGCTGCCGGTGGGGCGGGCGACGGACGCGGCGATCGCGGCGGCCAGGAGGAGGGCGGCCACGGCGATCACCGGGACCGTGCCCACGTGGCGGGACAGGAAGGCGGCCGGGACCACCGCGCCCAGCACGAACCCGACCGTCGCCAGGGAGACGGCGATGGGGGCCGAACGGCGATGCAGGCCGACCGCGAAGAGACCCGCCGCCAGCAGGTAGAACACCATCTCGTACGAGAGGGTCCACATGACCACGATCGCGTTCGGGACGTTCAGCATCTCCTGCAGCAGGAACCCGTGCGCGAGCGCGGCGGTGATCGGCTCGGCGTGGGAGAGCGCGCGGGCCGAGGACGCGGTGATGTTGCCGACCGCCAGGACCCCGACCCCGCACACCGCGACGACGACCAGCGGATGGATGCGGAAGAGCCGGCCGATCCAGAAGCGCCGCAGCGACCCGGTCTTCTCCAACGACGCCGGGATGACGTAGCCGCTGACCAGGAAGAACACCAGGACGCCCCAGATGCCCAGGTTGAACCACCGGCTCGTGTGCCGGTAGAGGTCGGGCAGGAACCATCCGGCCGCGTGGTGGGCCGCCACGGCGCAGGCCGCGATCCCGCGCAGCACGTCCAGCCAGGCGAGCCGCTTGGTGGGCTGCGTTCGCTCAACCGGGTTCATCGGCGGGCCCCTCCGCTCTGGGGGAACGGGACCCGGCTCACCTTGGGGATGTCCGACAGCCGGGACCGGAAGCTGGTGGCCAGCACGACGGCCCCGACCAGGACCGACAGGCCCTGCGCGAGGGCCCATCCCGCCGCGCCCGCCGTGAGGCCGTGCGGGAGGAACAGCGCGGTGATGACCAGGACGAGGGTGGCGTTGGCGCCGTTCATGAAGATGTAGGCCTTGGTGCGGTCGCGCGCGATCAGCGCCGCGTCGACCAGGTAGGAGCCGCCGCTGAGCAGCGCGCCGATCGCCAGCCACCGCAGGCAGCCGGTCGCGGCCTCCGCGTAGGCGTCGCCGAAGAGCCGCAGCACGAGCGGCGCGGCGACGATGGCGATCAGCACGGCGGGCAGCAGCAGCCCGTAGATCGCCTTGACCGCCTTGGCGAGCTGCTTGGCGAGCGCACCGCGCTGCGCCTCGGCGAACACGACCTGCGCGGCGGTCGACGGGATGAAGTTGATGAACCCCGCCAGCTGGAACGCCACCGCGAAGAGCGCGGTCTGCTTGCTGCCGGAGATCGCCAGGACCTGGATCGGGGTGACCGTGCTCGGCAGGATCCCGAAGACCGTGCCGAGGTAGCTGCCGCCGGAGAACGACAGGTGCTCGCGCAGCACGCGGCGCGCGCCGAGCCGCACGCGGTCGGGCGGCAGCCTGCGCATCAGCGCGATCCCGCCGAGGACCGAGGCGAGGACGGTGCCCGAGCCGTACGACACGATCAGCCCGGGCAGCCCGAACGGGATCAGCGCGAGCAGCGCGCCCACCTTGGCGACCTGGCCGACCACGTTCTTGACCAGCAGCGCGCCGGTCGCCCGCATGGTGATCAGGCCCGCGTCGAACAGCGCGCCCCCGGCCGTGGCGACGACCAGCAGCGTCATCAGGCCCACCGAACGCAGGTCTCCGCCCAGGTTCGGGCCGCCGCCGGGCAGCAGCGGGGTGAGCAGCAGCAGGCAGAGCACGGTGAGCGCCCCGCCGATGACCGTCACCGCCGCGACCGTCACCCGCGCCAGCTCGCGCGGGTCCTCGCTCTTGGTCAGGTGGCGGATCACGGTGTTGGGCAGGCCGAGCGAGGCCACGGTGGCGAGCAGGTTCACGCCCGCGGTCACGCCCGCCAGCCACCCGACCTGCGCCTGCGGGTAGGTGCGCGCCGCCAGCGTCCAGTAGAGGAACCCGAACGCGGCCAGGCCCAGCGTGTTGGACAGCAGGAGCATCGAGCCCCGGTAGAGCGCGTCGTCGGCGACGCGGCGGAACCAGCCGTGCGCCAGGGCCGCGAGCCGTCCGCGTTCCCTGGGGCCGCGTTCGGCGGGCGGCGGTGGTGCCTCGACGATGCGGGCGAACTCCTCGGCGGTGGTCTCGCCGATGGCCTCCCAGCCGTTCTCGCGGGTGTAGGCGAGCGCGGCCTCCGACATGGCCTCAAGGTCCGCCGCACCGGCCTGCGCGAGCTCGGCCAGTGCCTTGGTGAGCTGGACGCGGTCGCCGGGCTCGGCAGCGGGCTCGTACCGCCGTACGGCGTCGTCCGGCAGCTCGGCGAGCGGCGGGACGTCCGGGACGATGAGCGGGCGGCCGTAGCTGAGCGCCAGCAGCGCCGACCCGCTCGTGGTGATCTTGCGGAACGGCAGCACGACCACGTCCGCCGCCCCGTACAGTCCGGCCAGCTCGCCGTCCGGTACGTGCTCCAGCCGCAGCGTCACCCGGTCGCCCAGCGGCGCCGCGAGCTCGCGCAGCCGGGCCGCCAGCGCCGCGTCGGAGCAGGAGCCCGCGATCGTCAGCGACGCCTCGACCCCCGACGGCAGCTCGGCGAACGCGGCGATCAGATCCTCGACGCCCTTGTACTCGGCGACCATGCCCAGGAAGAGGAACCGCCCGCCTCCGCCTTCGCCCCCGCCGGGCGCGGGCAGCGCGGGAGCGGGATAGGGCCCGTGCGGCACGACGGCCGCGCGCCTGGGGTGGGCCCTCATCGCCGCCAGCTCGTCGAGAGTCCCGAGAGAGTGGGAGATGACCAGGTCGCACGCGCGCACGAGCGTTCGCCGCGCGGCGACGTCGTTCGCGAAGACCTGCTGGTGCGGCAGCACGTTGTGCGCCGTCCAGGCCAGCCGCAGCCCGAGCAGCCGCGCCGTCGCCAGCACCACGCGGAACCACGCCTGGGCCAGGAGCCGCGTCCGGCTCCCGCCCGGCAGCGTGAACGCCCACACCCAGTGCAGGTGAACGATCCGTGCGCCGGTCAGCCTTCCGGCAAGCAGCTCCAGCGGCAGCAGCAGCACGTTCAGCGTGTGCGAAGGCGTCAGTCCGCCCAGGTAGCGCACGCGCATGCCCCGCCGCCGGAGCTCGGTATACAGAAGCTCCTGGTAGGGGTTGCCGTCGCGGGGGAGTACGAGGACCTTCATCGCGACGGCAGCTCCGCCAGCACTCCGGCCCCGTAGGCGAGGTGGTCGACGATCACGCGCCCGGCGCCGATCCGCCGGTTGCGCCAGGCCGGGACCGCGAGCAGCAGCGGGTAGAGCAGCACCCACGGAACGAACACCGACGCCACCAGCACGACGGGGATCCCGGCCAGGAAGACCGGGTAGACGACGACCATCGGCTCCGTGGACAACAGCTGCCCGCGCCGCGAGCGGTGCTTGCGGTACAGGCGGGCGCGCGCCTTGCCGTAAGCGAAGGAACGCTTGAACTGCCGCCGCCGGTCGCCCCAGTGGTGCGTGACGACCGAGCCGGGAGCACTGCGGATCTTGTGGCCCGCGTCGATGGCCCGCCAGGCGAAGTCGACGTCCGAGCCGTACTCGAAGGCCTCGTCGAACCCGCCGATCGCCTCCCACACCTTGGTGCGGAACGCGAGGTTGATGGTCGGGCACTCGTCCAGGTAGGCGGCCTCGGCCCGGCGCAGCGCCTCCGCGTCGTACAGCCCGTCCGCGCCCTCGGGGCCGACGGCCACGCCCGCGACGATGTCCTCGCCGTCGACCTGGATCGGCGCCAGCAGCTCGCCCAGCCAGCCGTCCAGCGGACGGCAGCCGGCGTCGGTGAAGACCACGATGTCGCCCTTGGCGGCGCGCACGCCCGCGTTGCGCTGGTGGGGGATCGACACCCGCACCCCGGCCGGACGCTCGAACGCGATCCAGCGCACCCCGGGGTGGGCGGCGGCGATGTGGTCGAGCCGGCCGTCGGAGGCGTCCACCACGATGATCTCGTACGGCTCGCCGTGACCGTCGGCCGCGCCGTAGGCGTCCGCCGCGGCGGCCACGCCGCTCAGCGTGGCGTCCAGCTCGGGCTCGTCCTTGCTGATGACCACCATGGAGATCATTTGTGGAACACCTCGGATGTGCCGTTGCTGTACACGAGGTCGTAGTGCTCCTTGATGAAGTCGGCGGGGAAGGCGTAGGTGGCCATGCCGTCGGTCACCGAGGACCGGGCCCGGCCCTGGACGACGTTCACCCGGGTGGCGTAGATCCACGCCGAGTTGTTGATCACCGGTGGCGCCAGGTCGGTCAGCATCCCGGGCCGCCACGCGCCCATCTGGGTGAACAGGCGCGTCTGCCCGTAGCGGTCGGAGTAGACGAAGTCCTTGTTGTTCGCGACGTTGGCGGCCAGCCACGCGGCCGAGGCGATCTCCGGGCGGTACATGTAGTAGCGCTCGGTGTCCTCGCCGCCGCCCTTCAGGTTGGTGCCGGGCGACCCGTTCAGGCCGACCGCCGACAGCCCGCTGGTCTTCAGGAAGATCGCCAGTACGGCGCCCGCGACGGCCGTCCACATCAGGCCGTCCAGGACCCCCTTGGAGAACCGCAGCCCGACCTTGCGCAGGTGCGGCGAGCTCTTGTGCAGCATCCAGAACAGCGCGACCGACACCAGCGTCAGCGCCTGGATCTGGGCGCGCCCCTGGTTGTAGGTGCTGGCCAGGGTGCCCGACAGCCGGAAGAGCACCAGGGCGCCGAGGGCGGGCAGCGCGAGCAGGCCCACCTGCCGCGTCAGTCCCGGGGATCTTCGGGTGAACGCCATGACCGCCGCCGCGACCAGGGCCAGCAGGTTCCCGAGCTGGGCGAAGATCAGGACGGCGAGCTCCAGGAGCTGGCCGATCGGGATGAGGCGCGGCGTCGGCTTGGTGAGCGGCGCGTCCTTGAGCGCGTACCTCGGATCGTCCGCGCCCTCGGACGGCACCACGTACTTGCGCTGCGCCGCGTACTCCTCGCGGACCTTCTTGTCGTACTCGGCCGCCGAGATGGTCGCGCCGTCGCCGCCGGCCAGGTACGCGCCGATGATGCCCTTGCCCTGGCCGTGCGGCAGCAGCTGCAGCCCGTCCGAGCTCAGCGCGGTGCGCAGCTGGCCGAGGTTGGACGCCGACTGCGTGACCGGCCCGTACCAGGCCACCGCGCTGATCGTCGCCGCGACCGTCGCCGCGACCACCGTCCAGCGCACGGGTGTCGCACGGCGCAGGATCGCCAGCAGGACCTGCATCACGATCGCGCCGACCAGCATCATGATCGCGAAGTAGGCGGACGAGTAGTGCGACACCACCAGCGCCGGGCCGAACATGATCACCAGCGCGACGCGCTGCGGCCGCGGCATCTCGATCTCCAGCATCGCCGCGCACAGCGCCAGGAACAGCAGCAGCGCGACCTCCTGGCGGGTGAGCGCCGGGAGCTGCTGCGACACACCGCCCTGGACCAGCACGTACGCGGCGGCCAGCAAGGCCCACCGGCGCGGCAGGAAGCGCGTGGCGATGTTGAAGATGCCGACCACGAACATCGCGAACGCGGCCGGATAGGCGAGCTTGAGCACCAGCGCCACGTCCACGCCGGTCAGGGCGTGCAGCTGCGCGGGCAGCACGGTGATGCTCAGCATCGCGCCGTAGGCGTCCTTGTGGGGGTGCATCTGCCACACCCCGTCCTGGATCGTCTGGGTCGCGATGGCGTACTCGGTGGAGATGTCGAACCCGTACATCAGGTCGCTGCGCAGCGAGTACGCCCACATCATCGCCAGCGAGATCGCGAAGAGCAGCAGCGAGATGAGCGTGACGTCCAGCCGTCCGGCCAGCACGGCGGCCAGGATCAGCACCACGCCGCAGGTGACCAGGACGCCGATCGCCACCGCCGAGCCCTGGCCGTGGTTCAGGCGGAGCGCGCCCACCGCGGCCATCAGCGGCAGCAGGCCCATCAGCGCCAGCCACGCGGCCGACGGGATCGCCGGACGCGGGATCGCCGTGCTGAGCGGCGCGGTCGTGCCGAACAGCAGGAGCACGAGGCAGATCACCTCGAGCCCGATGAGCAGCGGCGCGGGCCGCAGCGGATGCGCCATCCCGGCCTGCGCGCCGATGATGTTGACCGCCAGGCCCGAGGTCATCAGCACGACGAGCGAGCAGGCCGGCACGTACAGCGGGAAGTTCGCCACCGACGTGCCGGGCACGCGCATCGCGTTCAGCAGGAGCAGTCCAGGCACCGTGAACAGCATCGGGATCAGGACCAGCTGCGCGATCCACAGGTCCTGGAGCATCGCGAGGGCCGCCATCAGCGCCAGCGAGCCGCCGTAGGTGACGACGCGCCGGAAGATCAGCCATTCGATGGTGCCGCGGATCCGGCGAGGCGAGGGGGGCAGGTCCTCCTCTGGGAACTGATCGCTCAAGGGTGGCCGGACATCGATCACGCCGGATGTCCAGCTCGAACGGGTTCGGGTTCGCGTTCCATGCCACGGAAGGCCAGGGCGCCGCGCACGAAGCCGACGTTCTCGTACGCCTCCTGCGTGAGCTGCAGGAACGGGTCGACGAACGCCTCGGGGGCGCCGCCCAGCGTGGCGTTCTTCAGGCCGCGCGGGTAGAGCAACAGCGGCAGCAGCACGGCGACCACGACCAGCGGCCACAGCAGCAGCGAGGCCGCCAGCAGCAGGAACGTCAGGACCGGCCAGGGGAACAGCGTCGGGCGGACCCCGGGCCACTTGCTGTACTGCAGCGCGTTCCCGCGGCCGTACTGCAGGCTGCGGCGCAGCACATTGCGCAGCGTCGGCTCGAAGCGGTGGGTGATCCACGCCTCCGGCACGAAGACCATGCGGTCGTGCCCGGCCCGGCGCAGGCGCCTGGTGAGGTCCTCCTCCTCCGAGCCGAAGCGGAACCGTTCGTCGAAGCCGCCGACCTCCAGCAGTTCCTCGCGCCGGAACGACATGTTGCCGCCGGTGAACGAGTAGACGTCGCGCCGCGGCTTGGGCTGCGGCGTCGTCCACTGGTTGCGCAGGTAGAGGTAGAGCCGGTACGGGAGGGCCTGGCTCGTGGTGAGCTCCAGCTCCAGCGGCTCGTGCCGGTTGTTGCGCTCGACGTAGCGGGACATGAAGCCGGTCCCGGTGATGGGCACGACCGGGCCGCCCACCCCCGTGACGCCGTCCTCGTACGCGCCGATCAGCAGCTCGGCCCAGTCGGGCGTGGGCTCGCAGTCGTCGTCGATGAACGCGACCAGCGGCGTCGTCGCCGCCCGCATGCCGGTGTTGCGCGCCGCCGACAGACCCTGGTTGGCCTCGTGCGCGATGACCGGGAGGCCGCGTGCGCGGGCGACGTCGCCGACGCCGTCGGACGAGCCGTCGTCCACGACGATGATCTCCAGCTCGCCGCGCGCGGTCTGCGCGTCGAGGGCGTTCAGCGGCCTGTCGATGCGGTCCGCGCCGTTCAGGGAGCAGATGACGACGGTGAGGCTAGCGGCCATCGGTCACTCTCCCTTGAGCGGCGTCCGCCTGGATGTCGGCTCGGGTGGCGTTCAGGAGCGTCCGGTACGCCTCGGCGGTCGCGGCGACGGTCTCGCCGAGCTCCGGTACGTGGTGGGCGGGTGGATCATGGGGACTGGTCGTCAGGAAGCGCTGGAGAAGGTCGGCCAGGCTGCTCGGCTTGGCCGGAGGCGCGGTCCAGGGCGAGTCGGCGAAGAGCTCGGCCAGCCCGCCCGCCGTCGTCGCCAGCACCGGAACGCCGAACGCCCGCGCGAGGTTGGCGACCCCGCTCTGCTCGGCCTTGCGGTAGGGCAGCACGACGGCCTCGGACGTGCCGAACCACGCGCCGATGTCGCCGTCCGGGACGAATCCGGTGAACACCAGCCGGTCCAGCAGCCGGGCGCGGCGCGCCATGCGCAGCACCTTCCGCAGGTGAACGTGGTCGCGCAGCTCCATGAGCCGGAACGGACCCGTCCGGCCGCGGACCGTGCCGGCGACGACGACGCGCACGTTCGCGGCCAGGCCGGCGTCGCGGCGGCGCAGCAGCCCCAGCGCCGCGACCAGGTCGTCCAGGCCCTTGTCGACGTGGATGAACCCGAACGCCAGCAGCAGCCGTTCGGACTCGCCGAGCCCGAAGCGTTCGCGCAGCTCGGCCGGGGTCGTGGTGGTCTCGGGCGGCGGGGACGAGAAGTGCGGGACGACCTGCGAGCCCGGGACGAGCTCCTGCGCGGCCGCCGTGTGCACGATCACGTGGTCGCTGCCCGCCGCGATCCGCCGGTACAGGGCCTCGCCGGCCCCGCGCAGCAGCGCGGTGTCGCGCGTGACCTCGTGCATCGTCGTGACGACCGCCGCGCGGCCGTCCGGCCGCCCGTGCGACAGCTCGCCCAGCCAGCGCACCATCGCCGGCGTACGGGAGCCGAACGCGGGGACGGCGAACTGGACGTGTACGACGTCGGGCGCGAACGAGGCCTCGGCCTCGCGCAGCGCCTGCGTGGCGCCGCCGGGACCGAGCGCGCCGATCACCTCCGGCGGCGCGCCGGGCAGCGGCCGCGGGGTGACGACGGCGACGTCGTGCCCGGCCGCGCGCAGGGCGCCGCCGAGCACGTGCGTGTAGGTTCCGATCCCGTCCTTGGCGGGCGGGTACGGACTGACGAACAGGATCCTCATGACGCCTCGGGCCAGAACTTTCCGGAGATCTGCGCGGCGATGGCGTCCCAGGAGTAGTCGCCCACCCACGGGTCGCCGAGCCACGGGTCCCCGCCGTCCAGGTCGTCCTGCGCCGACAGCGCCGTGCCGATCGCCATCGCCAGCGCGGCCGGGGTGTGCTCGGAGACCAGGCCGCGCTGCGAACGGGTGACCAGATGCTGGGACAGATTGTCGGGGGCCGCGGTGGTCACGACCGGAACGCCGCACGCCAGCGACTCCAGGATGGCGATCCCGAAGCCCTCGCGTTCGGACGGCAGCACGAACACCCGGCCCGCCTTGATGAGGGCGAAGAGCTCCTTCTGCTCCTCGACGTCGTGCCGGAAGTCCACATGCTCGGACAGGCCCAGCCGTTCGGCCTGCTCGTGCAGGGCCAGGCGTTCGGGACCGGTGCCGATGACGCGGCAGGTGATCCGGCGGCCCTCGGCGTGCAGCAGGGCGACGGCGTCCAGCAGCATGTCGATCCGCTTGTGCACCATCAGCCGGGTGACCACCACCAGGTCGGTGGTGTCACCCGCCGGATCGGCGTTGCGGGCCGCCTCCAGGTCGATCCCGTTCGGCGCCACCATGATCGAGGCGTCCGGGCCGAGCTGGTCGTACAGGCGGTCGGCGGTCTGCGGCGACGCCGCGATGATGTGGTCGGGCAGGCGCATCGACATGCGCTCCACCCACCAGGCGAGCCGGCCGCCACGGCCCAGGTAGTCGTTCCAGTACTCCGCTCCCCAGACCTCGTGCCAGGTGGCGATGAGCGGTTTTCGCCGCACGGTCGCGACCAGGCGCAACGTGAAGAGCTGGAACTGCGGGATGTGGTCGACCTTCAGGATGTCGAAGCGGCGCCACAGCAGCGCCAGGCAGGCGAGCGCGAACACGATCGCCTGCCTGAAGGATCGTCGGCGCCCCTTGTAGAGCGCGAGCTTGGGCGTCAGGGCGTGCATGGTGATCGGGCCGTCGGTGCGCCGCCTGGGCCCGTCCCACCAGTGCATCGTGTACATGTGCACGTCGGCGGTGGCCGACAGCAGGCGCGACAGCTCGTGGTAGCGGATCTCGCGGCCGCCGAAGTTGTACGGGTGGACGGCGTCGGTGACCAGTGCGACCACGGGCCGTTCGCCCTGCGGCCACGCGGCCTGTCTCTTCGCGTTCGGCCTCGCGTTCGGTCTCTTCGCGTTCTGCTTCTCGGCGCGCGCGGACGCCTTCCCGGGCGCGCTCATCCTTGCTGGGTGATGTCGGCGGCGGTGCAGTCGGCCTGCCAGGACAGCGTCTCGCCGCTGCCCTCGAGCCGGACGGTGAGGACCACCGGGCCGGACACGCACGCGACCTTGGCGGCCTGCGGCGTGACGGTCGTGGAACCGCCGTCGGCCAGATTGAGGTTCCCGGTGGTCAGAGTGGTGGGGGCAGCGGGCCTGGCGGGGGCGGTGGGCTTGGCGGGAGCGGCCGGTTGCCCGGCCGTCTCTTGGCGGGGGGCGAGCGTGACGGACCAGCGGTAGTCGCGGGCCCTGTCCGTCGAGTTGTGAATCATGAAGGAGACCTGGGGGAGCGGGGAGCCGGGGGAGATCTCGCGCGGCAGCGACTTCGGCGCCGCAAAGGCCAGTTCTGTGTAGGAGGCGGGGGAGCCGAGGATGCCCGCGGTTCGCAAGAGGTGGCGGCCGGGCGGGGTCTGGCCGAACCCGCCCAGGATCAACACGACGGCCAAGAGGGCGATGTAGGGAGCGCGGCGGCGGGAGACGAGTCCCGCGGGTAGTCCGGGGAGGCCGGGAGGTCCCGGCCGGTGGACGGTAGCCGCTTCGCCCAATGGGTCGTCCGGGTCGTGTTGCCGTGTCCTTGCGAAGGACACCATCTGGTAATCGCTCCCTTTCTTCACATCGCGAAACAAGCGCGAAACATGTTCTGAGATGTTTATTTCCGGGTCGACCGAGGTGGATTTCTATCACGCTCGGACAGTTCGGTACAACCGACCTATATGAGTGGGACTAGGTCACATTTTGTGATTTGGCGACGACTTGGCGTTCGAGATCGCGCTGCGACCTGGGCTGTTGTGAGTGCCGGATCGGGCTGCCGTTAAGCCTGTCCACGGGTGGTCATGGCGCCGTGGACAATTTCCTGTCAGCTCGCCGTAACCCTGGTAATCCGCTCGTAACTTAGAAAGCCTGAGCGCCGGATCGGCCGCTCATTTTGGAGCGCGCCGATCCGGTGACGCAGATCTCAGTTGTGGTGAGAAGACTCTCGTTAGAGAGCCTTACTTGGTCGCCTTATAGACGCGCACCCAGTCGACCGCCATGCGGGCCGGGAAGCGCGTGGCGCGCGTGGGGGTCCCCGGCCACTGGCCGCCGACCTGGACGTTGAGGATGAGGTAGAAGGGGCTGTTGAAGACCCAGCCCTTGTAGCGCTTGAGCTGCGCGTACGGGTGACCGTCCACCCACCAGACGACCCGGTACGGGGTCCAGTCGACGCCGTAGGTGTGATAGCCGGCGGCCAGCGAGCGCGGCATGAGCTTGGTGCCGCCGCCGACCCGCCGCGTCTGGTGCGCGTACCCCTGGACGAGGTTCGGCTTGCTGCCGATCGTCTCGACGACGTCGATCTCGCCGTACGGCTTGGCGGCCCGCTGCATCCAGAACGCCGGCCAGACGCCCTTGCCGGTGGGGAGCTTGGCGCGGATCGCGAAGCGGCCGTACGCCTGCTTGAACGTGCCGCTGGTCTGGATGCGCGACGAGGTGTACTTGCACCTGCCGTTCCAGCACCGGAGCTTGTCCTTCGGCCCGGTCTTGGCGGCGGTGATGAGGAGCCGGCCCTTGCCGTCCTGTGCGGCGTTGCCCGCCCGGTAGTAGTGGAGCGCCTTGTGAGACCAGCCGTTGGTGCCGTTGCCCGTCACCGGCCGCCAGTACTTCGACGGCTTGCCGCGGCCGCGGAACTCGTCGTGCCAGCTGACCTTCCACTTGACGCGCGGGAGAGCGATCCCGGCCGCCTCGGCGGTCGGCGCGTTGCCGGCCGCCGGCGCGACCGCCTTGCTTCCGGCGGCGGACGGCTCGGCCTTCCCGTTCAGCTGGACGGCGCCCACCGCGGTCGTGGCGACCACGATCCCGCCCACGGAGGCGGCGGCGATCCAGATCCGACGGCGCCCCTTGCCGGAGGGGCCAACCGGGTTCGTCATGACGGCCTTTCTGTGGGGGGCGTGACTCTCCTGTGATGTTCAGCGATGGATCATAGCGAGTCTGGACATGCCCACCCGTGGGATCTATGTGAAGGATGCGCAAGAAGTCGCGGTTCATTTGTCGTTGTGGTTAGTTCTGTCACGATCTCCCGACCCCATCGGTCATGGCTGATAGCGTCGCCTCGCGTGACGCCCCCTGCCTTTGCGACGTGGGCGCCGTGACGGGTGGACGAAGGCTGGCGGCCGTGCTGCCCGCGGGGCCCGACGACGACGCTCCCGACACCGTGGCCAGCGTGCTCTGCTACTCCGAGGACCCCGCGCTCATCGTCGTCATCGACGACACCCGCGGCCGCGTCCCCGAGATGAGAAGGCTCCGCGAGCTCGGCCCCCCGGTCGTCGTCCTGCCCGCACCCTCGACACCCCCCGGCACCTACGGCGGCCTCTGGGCAAAACTCGCCGCAGGTCTCCGCCACGCCCTCGAGAACGCCGAGTTCGACCTGCTCCTCCGACTGGACGCCGACGCGCTGATGCTCGGCCCCGGCCTGGAGGCCGCCGCCGCGAAACGCTTCACCGACGACCCGGCCCTCGGCCTGCTCGGCTCCTACCGCTACGGCCCCGACGGCGGATCGCGCGACTGGACCCAGGCCGGACGAGCCCTTCATTCCGAAGCGGGCCTGCGCGGCCTCCGCCGCCCCGCGCTCCGCCGCCGCATGCGCGACCTCCTCGAACAAGCACGCGCCAACGGCTACGTCACCGGCGAACACGTCCTAGGCGGCGCCTGCGTCTACTCCCATGAGGCGCTGCGCGCGATCTACGACCGAGGCTGGCTCGACCTCCCCGAACTGGTCGGCACCAAGACCGGCGAGGACCACATCTACGCCCTGCTCACCGTCGCCGCCGGCTACCACCTCGCCGACTTCGGCGGCCCCGACGACCCCCTGGCCCTGCGCTGGCGAGGCCTGCCCTCCTCACCCGAACAGCTCGTCGACGAGGGCCGCCTGGTCACCCACTCCGTCCGCTTCTGGCAGGACACCGGCGAACGCGAGATCCGCGATTTCTTCGCCGCCCGAAGGCACCTGGCGCCTAGGCGAGCTCCTCGATCTGCCCCTGAACCTTCTTGAGGCTCTCCCGCGCCGAGTCCAACCCGCCCGCCGCCTCGCGCAGCCCGTCGACCACGTGCGGGTACTGCCCGAGGTAGCCCGCCTGCGCACGAATACCGTCGCCCAAATGGCCGATGACGGTCACCAGCTGCCCGAGCAGTTCGGCGTGCTGCTCCAGCGTGAGATGCCCGCCCCACCCGTTGACGACCACCGAGACCTTCCGCGCCCCATCCGCCGCCTCGCCGCCGGCTCGTACCGCTCGGGATCCGTGGGTGTTCCTCTTGTCCCGCACATCGATCCCCTGCCATAGCAACCCGAGGCCCGCTTGATCATGTTCGTGACGCGCTAGCCCTATGAACGGTTGTCAGGACAGGGGAGTGATACGGGTCACATTTTGGTGAGGCGTGCGGCGCGGGGTCAGGTTCGGGTGCGGGTGGCCATGATGGCGTCGCGGAGTTGCTGGGGGGTGGGCGCCTCGAGGAGGCGCGGGCCGGCGTTGGTGGGGACCAGCGCCCACCAGGAACCGGTGGCCTCGCCGAACCAGACCCGGACGCCGGGGAACTGCTCCTGCAGCCCCTGGATCAGGGCGGCGCGCAGCTCCACAGGCGGCTGTTCCTCCCGCCCTGCGGCGGCACCGCGTTGAGCCGACATCTCGCCTCCCCCGTAGACCTCATCCGTAACAGCGTTCCCTGAGACGCAAGCGTCACGAGTTCAGACTCATATGTGACACAAAACACCATCTCTCCATTGAGGGACGATCATGGTGTGTTTGCTGATACCCGCGGGACGGGAACCAATCGTGCGGGATTGTGGTCCAATGGTCCGCATTGTCGGCGGGGGGCCAAGGACCAGGGGGAACGATGGCCGGACCTCTCAGGCCGGGTGATCCGGAACGGCTGGGAGAGTACGAGCTCGCGGGGCGACTTGGCGAGGGCGGTCAGGGAGTCGTCTTCGAGGGGCGGGGGCCGGAAGGGGAACGGGTCGCGGTCAAGCTGCTGCGGGCGCAGTTCACTTCTGACGCCTCGGCGCGGGCGCGGTTCGTGCGGGAGATCGAGGCGGCGGAACGGGTGGCCGGTTTCTGCACGGCGCAGGTGCTCGACGCGGACTCCGAGGGGGATCAGCCGTACATCGTCAGCGAGTTCGTCCCGGGGCGTTCGCTGCAGGAGCTCGTACGGGAAGAGGGACCGCGGACGGGCGGGGAGCTCTACCGGCTGGCGATCGGCACCGCGACCGCGCTGGCGGCCATTCACGAGGCCGGGATCGTGCACCGCGACTTCAAGCCGCCGAACGTCCTGATGGGGCCCGACGGTCCGAGGGTGATCGATTTCGGGATCGCCAAGGCGCTGGACGCGACCGGGACGATGACCAGCCATGTGGTCGGAACCCCGGCCTACATGGCGCCCGAGCAGGTCGCGGGCGCGGTCGTCGGGCCGCACACCGACATCTTCGCCTGGGCCGCGACCGTGCTGTACGCGGCGACCGGGCGTTCCCCGTTCGGCAACGACACGATCCCCGCGGTCATGCACCGGGTGCTTCATGCCGATCCGGATCTGTCGGCGTTGCCGCAGCAACTGGCTGGGCTGGTCGCCGCGTGCCTGAGCAAGGACCCGGGGCGCAGGCCCAGCGCGCCGCAGTTGCTCCTGCATCTGCTCGACCATCAGGGCGCGGCGCCTGCGGGGGCAGCGGCGATGCTGGAGCAGGGTGCGTCCATGGCGACCGGGAAGTTCGCGCCCGTGGTGGCGCCGGGCGCGGCGCCAGTGGCGCCGACCTTGCCGGGACAGGCGGTGCCCACGTTGCCGCCGATGGTGGGGCCGCCCCCTTTTCTGCCGCCCGGACCCCCGCTGCCCGCCGTGCCGCGGGGGATCGCCGGAGGCAACGCCGTTCTCACGCTGGCCGCGGTGACGGTCGCGGCGCTGGCGGTCGGGCTCGGCAACTCGTTCACCCTGAACGCGATGCCGGTCAACGCGCACACCCAGCTGTGGTTCAGCCTCGCCTACCCGCTGGCGCTGGTCGTGACGGTCGTCCCGTTCGGGCGGCTGGCCGACTCGATCGGGCGCAAGAAGGTGTTCCTGGCCGGGCTCGGGGTCTTCGCGATCAGCCTGATGCTGGGCGGCTGGTTCTTCCTCGACTTCCAGGACGCCGCCGGAGCGTGGCTTCAACTGCTGCCGCGCGCGCTCATGGGGATCGGCGCGGCGGCGGTCCTGGCGCCGAGCCTGGCGCTGCTCCAGGACATGTTCCCCGGACGCCGCCTCGGCATCGCCCTGGGCGTGTGGGGAGCCTTTCTCGGCGTGCCCCAGGTGGCCGCGTCGGTCACGGCGCGCATGGTCCGGGACTTCGGTGCGCGGTGGGTGCTGTACTTCGCGGCGGTGCCGCTGGTCCTGCTCGCGGCCGTTCTCGGGGCGTTCGGTACGCGTGACTCGCGCCGCGAGGGGCGTGGGCGCGCCGCGGACGTTGCCGGAACGGTGCTCCTCAGCCTCTTCGGCGCGGGCGTGATCTTCGGTGTGTGGTGCGGCGGCAGCTACGGCTGGATCGACTGGCGCACCCTGGCCGGGCTGGTCCCGGCCGCCGCCGTGCTGGTCGCCCTGGTCACGGTGGCGCTGGCGGTACGGCCCCACCTGCTGCCCCTGCGGCTGGTCCTGTCAGCGGTGGCGGCGATCGCCGCGTTCGCGTCCCTCAGCGTCCTCGACCAGGCCGTCTTCGAATGGACCTTCTACGGCGGGTACGGCCAGGGCAGCCTGCTGGGGCTGCGGCTGTCGCCCGTGCTGATCGGGGCATTGGTGAGCGCGCCGGTCACGGGGCTGCTGTGCTGGCGGCTCGGCCCGCGCTGGCCGATGACGGCGGCGACGGCGCTGGTGGCGATCGCCACGGCGGCGCTGGCGTTCGGCCAGAACGGCGGCTCGCCCTACCTCGTCATCGCCGCCTGGCTGTTCCTCTACGGCCTCGCCTGGGGAGCGCTCGCCGTCTCGGTCGCGATGGCGATCCTTGGCGACGTCCCCGAAGGCCTGGCCGGGTTCGGCTCCGGGTTGCAGGAACAGATCGCGCTGCTCGGAACGGGCCTGGTCAGCGTCTTCATGGCCTTCCGCGGAGACGGCGACCTGATCGCCCCGCCCTCGGCGGCGCGGGGATACCGGCCCGACTACGAGGCCATGCTGCGCACACCGCTGCTGCTCGCGGCGGCCGTGGCCGTGGCCGCCGCCGTCCTCGCCGCGTTCATCCGGCGGCCCGCCGACCGGTGACCGGCCGTCGGCGCGTGGTGATCGGTCGTCAGTGCGTGTTGATGCCGTCGAACATGACCTTGAGGTAGTGCTCGGCCAGGCCCTTGGAGTTCAGCCGGCCGCCCGGCTTGAACCAGCGGACCGCCACCCAGACGGTGTCGCGAATCATCCGGTAGGTGAGCTTGGGGTCGATGTCCTCGCGGAACGAGCCGTCCTTCTGGCCGGCCTTGATGGTGTCGACCCACATCTTCTCGACCTCGTCCTCGGACTTGGTCAGGTAGGCGAACCGGTCCATGCCCTTGAGGTAGTTCCAGTCGTTCTGCATCACCGTGATCGCGGCGCGGTGCGGCTCCAGGGTGCCGAAGGCGAGGCGGACCAGTCCCGCGATGGTGTCGCGGGGGCTCATGCCCTGGTCGATGACGCCCTGGTACGCCGACATGATCTCGGTGAAGAACCCCGAGAGGATCTCGTCGACGATCGACTCCTTGGAGTCGAAGTGGTGGTACAGGCTGCCCGACAGGATCCCGGCCTCTTCGGCGATGTTGCGCACCGTCGTGGCCTGGAAGCCCTTCTCGGCGAAGAGTTCGGCCGCGAGCTTGACCAGGTGTTCGCGCCGCTCCGAGGCCAGGGCGGGTGAGCCCTTGCCCCGGCGGCGCGTGCCGCCGCCGCCCTCGTTGGCTTTGGGCCGTCCGGAATTAGTGCTCGTGGTCGTCACCCTCTCATTATGCCGTCTCCACCCAACCGCTTGCTCAAGTTGGCCCGTTGACATCAGGTTACGTGTTGTAGCAAGCGCTTGCTGTGACCTCGCAAGATCCCTCTGGCGCGCGGCCCGTTCCTTTCTCTACGTTCTGTCCTAGAACGTGATTGAGGAGGGTGAATGACCCAGGAACTGGCGCCATGGGCGTCGCCGGTGGCTCGTGCCCGGATCGCGGAGGTCGCCGCGGAGCTGACCGACCTCTCGCCCGAGGGCGTGTCCGAAACCGTGCGGCGGGCGCTCGATGATCATGCCAGGTCGTTCGACCGCGAGGGGATCGTGCTCTACGCGGGCACGAACGTGATGAGCCCGGCCGCGCAGGCGGTCTCGGAGGCCCTCGTGAGCGGGCGCCCGAGCATGGGCTGGCCGGGGGAGAAGTACCAGGCCGGGCTCGATCATCTGGACACCCTCGAGGTGCTCGCCCCGACGATCGTCGCGCGGCTGCTCGGCGCGCGGTTCGCCGAGGTGCGCAGCCACAGCGCGACCATGGCCAACCTCGCCGTCTACACGGCGGTGACCGAGCCCGGGGACACGATCGCCGTGCTGCCCGAACGGGCCGGCGGCCACACCAGCCACCACGCGGTCGGCGCTCCCGGCGTGCGCGGGCTGCGCGTGGTGGACCTGCCGTACGACTCCGGCGCCTACGACGTCGATCTGGACGCCCTGCCGGGCTTCCTCGACCGGGAGCGGCCGCGGCTGGTGGTGATCGGCGCGAGCCTGCTGCTGTTCCCGCACCGCGTCGGCGCGATCGCCGAGGCCGTCGCGGCGGCCGGGGCGACGCTGCTGTACGACGCGTCGCACATGGCCGGGCTGGTCGCCGCCGGGCGCTTCCAGAAGCCGCTGGCCGAGGGGGCGCAGATCCTCACCTTCTCGACCTACAAGTCGTTCGGCGGCCCGCCCGGCGGCGTGATCGCCACCGACGACGAGGGGCTGGCCGAACGGCTGTCCACCGCGGTCTTCCCGGGCCTCACCGCCAACTACGACGCGGGCCGCCTGGCGCCGCTGGCCGTCACCGCCGCCGAGATCATGGCGGGCGGCGGCGCGTACGCCGACACCTGCATCGCCAACGCCCGCCTGCTGGCCGCCGCCCTCGCCGAGGAGGGCTTCACGGTCGCGGGCGCCGATCGCGGCTTCACCGACTCCCACCACGTCGCCGTGGACGTCGGCGACGGGCGCGCGGCGATGGCGCGGCTGGCCGAGGCCGGGATCTACCTCAGCGCGATCGGCCTGCCCTGGCAGGAGCCGGGCGAGCCGGACCGCGGCCTGCGCATCGGCACCCAGGAGGTGACCCGCCGCGGCTACGGCGAGGACGATCTCCGCAAGACGGCCGCGACGATGGCGGACGTGCTGCTCAGGTGAAAATGCTCTAGGGTCGAACATATGTCACCTGTGATCGTGTTCGACCTGTACGGAGTGATCGCCCGCGACCAGACCCCGGCGGCCAAGGCCGAGATCGAGCGGCTCGCCGGGGTCTCGGCCGACGGGGTCTCGGGGGAACGGTTCTGGGAGGCGTACTGGGCCTGCCGCCCGGACTACGACGCCGGGCAGGACAGCGTCGCGTACTGGAAGACCGTCGAGACCCGCCTCGGCACCCAGCTGCCCGACATCCCGGCCGTGCTGGAGGCCGACCTGGCCAGCTGGACCGAGGTCGACGACGCGATGGTGGCCCTGGTCGGCGAGCTCGCCGACCAGGGCCGCACGCTCGGCCTGCTCTCCAACATCATCACCGACCTGGTGCCCCGCTTCGAGGCCCGTCACCACGCCTGGCTCGGCCGCTTCGACGCGCTCACCTACTCGTGCCGCATCGGCGTCGCCAAGCCCGACCCCCGCGCCTACGAGATCTGCGCCGAACGCCTCGGCGTCGCCCCGGCCGACATCGTCTTCTTCGACGACAAGCCCTCCTTCGTCGAAGGCGCCCGCGCCGTCGGCATGACCGCCGAGGTCTTCACCTCGCCCGACCAGGTCCGCGCCTTCCTCGCTCAGCGGGCGTAGGCGCCGAAGAGCATCGCGCCGCCGTACGAGTGCAGCTTGATCGACCCGACGAGCCGGGACCGCCCGGTGCCGAGGTCGACGATGTAGGCCCTGGTTTCCAGGTCAGGCGGACTCGACGCGTCGGTGCCGCAGGCGAGGAGGATGGTGGAGGTCCCGACCCACTCGGCCTCGACACCGTCGGTACCCAGGCCCGGAGGCAGGTGGATCGAGTCGACGCTGACGACCCTTCCCGTGCGGACGTCCACCAGCGAGATGGTGCTCAGCCGGCTCTTCGCCCCGACCGCGGGATCGTCCGCAGCCCCGGAGCCCCGGTACGGGGTGGTGAGCAGGAGGCGGCCGTTGGGGGAGAGCTGGTTGCCGGTCCCTTCGAGGACCACACCCGGATCGAGCTCCTTGGGCTGGCCGACCTGCGAGCCGTCCGAGCGCGCGAGCGTGAGATAGGTCCGCTTCCCCTTGCTCGTCGTGAGCACGACGGTGGAGGCGTCCTTGCCCAGCCCCGCGATGCTGCCGGCGGGCAGCTGACGCACCTGGCCGGTGGCCGTGTCCATCAGGAGCGCGTGCCCCTCGCTCTTGTAGAGGACGCGCGAGATGCCGAGCTGCGACCCGTCGCTGGAGAAGACCAGCGTGGCCTGTGTGCGCTGATACTCCGACCAAGGGACCCGTTGAGAGGCCACCGTGGTTCGGCCCGTGGTGAGGTCCCTCACCACAAAGCGTTCGTCGGCCAGCCGGTAGTACGCGATGCGGTGACCGTCGCCACTGACGACAAGCGGCCCGTATACCGGCTCGCCGCCCTTGTGGGGCGTGGCCGACCTGAGTGCGTCCGTAACCCGCCATTGCTTCCCGGACAGACCGACCACGCGCCACTGACGGCAGGGATCGTCGGGTATGGGGACCTGGCCCTGCCGGCAGCTGTCGGTATAGGCGTACTTGATCGGCTCGACGGTGCCGGAGGGCAGCGGGACGGGAACGGGGCCGGAGTTGATCACGCCCTTGGGGCCGCTGCCCACGGGCGCGGAACGATGCACGCCGCCGCCGAGCAGCGATCCGACGAGGACGGCTGCCGCGACTCCTGCAGCCGCAGTGGGGACTGCGAGCGTCCGAACGCGGTGGCGACGGCGCGCGCGCACGACGATCCGTTCGGCCATCGCGGTCGGCGGGGCCTCGTCGGCCAGGGCGTGGAGGGCGTCGTGCAGGCGTGTCATCGGGTCGCCTCCTCGGTCTCGGCCTCGGACAGAAGATCGGCCAGACCCGGTTCGAGCTGGCGGAGCCGGACGAGTGCGCGGTGGGTCTGGCTCTTGACCGTCCCGGTCGTACAGCCGAGCAACTCGGCGGTCTCCGCGACCGAGCAGTCCTCGTAGAAGCGCAGGACGATGACCGCGCGCTGTGGCGCGGTGAGCCGTGCCAGTGCCTGCCGCAGCACCACGGAGCTCACCGCGCCGTCCGCGAAGTCCGGCAGTCCGTCACCCTCGGGTGGGGCGGCGCTGAGAACGTCCCCGTGTCGTCCCCGGCGCCGCCACCAGCTCACATGCTCCCGATAGAGGATCTTCCGGACGTACGCCTCGGGGTCGCCCGAGGCCGTGACGCGCCGCCACCGGGGCGCGACCTTGAGGAGGGCGCTCTGCACCAGATCCTCGGCCAGGAACGCGTCCCCGGTCAGCAGGTACGCCGACCGCATCAACGCGCGTTCGCGGGCGGTCACGAACTCGGCAAGACCGTCGAACCGTGCCATAGCGCCTCCCTCTCACCCGTAACACACGCCAGGCGGCGGCGACAGGTTGGCGCCTGCGCGAAATTCGTTCAGGAGAGGTAGCCGCCGAAGGCCTGGGAAGCCTGTGTCGTCTCGATTCTGAACGTCCTGCCGAAGTAGCGGTACTTGCCGGTGGTGAGGTCGACGAGGGCACCCCGTGACGCCTCGGAAGGGGTTTCCTGTTCGAGCCGTCGGCCCGGGGGTGCTGACACGTCTCTCGGGCTGAAGTACGCCGTCGGCCCCGCCCAAGCCCCCACCGTCCCGACCCCGCCGGTGATCCGCAGTGTGGAAGCGATCTTGCCGGTCTGAACGTTCACGAGCAGGGCCTTGTCCATGTGCTCGGTGGAAGCGAGCAGCCTGCGCCCGTCGGGCGAGAGAGCGTTGCCGTCCATGCCCCTCAGGCTGACCGTCGGGTCGAGCCGCACGCGGGAGCGCACGGAGCCGTCCGCGCCGGAGACGGTCAGGGGCGCCTTCTCGTTCCAGATGTCGCCCAGCACGACCGTGGACGCATCCTGGCTGAGACCGATCACGGTTCCCGAGGGCAGTGCTGTGGAGGTCCCGGTCCGGACGTCACCCAGCAATGGCCGGGAGGTGCGAGTCTCGTCGCGTGGGTTGAGGGCCAGCCGGGTTCCGTCGCCGGAGAACATCAGACTGGGAATGGCCGACGGGACCCAGCGCGGCCCGACGGGGGTGACCTTGCCCGATGTCAGGTCGCGGACCACGATGCACTGGTCCTTCGCGCGGTAGTAGGCGATGCGCCGGCCGTCCGGGCTGATCTCCAGCGGTGCGTCGCCGCTCATGTAGTCGTCGGGCCTCACCGCACGCGAACCGACCCCGTCCGGCAGCCGCCACTGCTTCCCGGACCGGCCGACCAGCCGCCATTGGGCGCAGTCGCCGGTGACGCTGGTGGTCTCCTTGAGGTTCTTGCCCCGGCAATGGTCCAGGAAGGCGTACACGATCGGCTCGACCTTGCCCTTCGGGAGCGGGCCGGGCAGCACGCCCGGCGGGTTGAGGATCTTGCCGGGTTCGGTGACCAGAGGCGGGTCCGGCCGTTCGGCGGGCCGGGGAGGCTCGGTGCGGCCCTCGACGAGCGCCGTGCCGATGAGGATGGCGGCGGCAGCGGCGGCGGCCACCGTGGGGACGGCGATAAGGCGGATGCGCCTGCGGCGGCGGGCGCCGTCGAGGACTCGGTCGGCGCTGACCTCGGGTGGGGCGCCCGCGGCCAGTTCGTTCAGCGCGTCGTGCAGGCGGGGGCTCATCGCGCCACCTCCGTGATCTCGATGTCGGTCAGGAGATCGGCGAGGCCGGGTTCGAGGGCGCGCAGGCGGGCGAGGGCGCGGTGGGTCTGGCTCTTCACGGTGCCGACCGAGCAGCCGAGCAGGCGCGCGGTGTCGGTCTCCGAGCGGTCCTCGTAGAAGCGCAGCACGATCATCGCGCGCTGCTTGGCGGTCAGCCTCCCGAGGGCCTGGCCGAGGAGCATCGACCGTACGGCGCCGTCGGCGATGTCGGGGTGCCGGTCGGGTTCGGGCGGCACTGCGCTCGGGTAGACGTGCCTGCCCCGGCGCTTCCACCAGTTGAGGTGCTCGTTGTAGAGGATCTTGCGCACGTAGGACTCGGGGTCGCCGCCGCTCGCCACGCGCTGCCACCGGGGCGCGAGCTTGACCAGGGCGGTCTGCACGAGGTCCTCGGCGAGATGCCGGTCACCGGTGAGCAGGAACGCCGAGCGCAGCAGCGCCGGTCCTCGGGCCGCGACGAACTCGGGCAAACCGTCGTATCGCACCATCCGCCTCCTTGTCGCCCGTTACACACACCGGAGGGGCGGCAAAGGTTGGCACCCGGGCGGGATTTATTCGATCAAGGCCGTGAGCTCGGGCGCGGCCTTGGTCGCGGTGAACTCGACGATCTCGAAGCTGGCCAGGCCCTCCCGCCAGAACGGGTCGGTGGCGGCGATGGCCTCCAGCCCGTCGCGGTCGACGCCGGTCGCCAGGATCACGCCGCCGGTGCGCGGGACCCTGCGGCCGGACGCCAGGAAGATGCCCGCCGCGTAGTGCTCGTCCAGCCAGGCGACGTGCTGGTCGAGCACCTCGTCGATCTTCTCGACCGGCGCGTTGTAGGTCAGGAGCAGCAGGAACATGCTCTGGATCTTACGACCGCCGATGCCGGCGCCGGTTCTGACGTCGGCACCGGCGCCGGCGTCCGGCTCAGCGGCAGCGGCCGAGGTCGACCTTGGCGGTCTGGCCGCGGTCGACCGTGACCTTGACGGTCGTTCCGCCGTGGTGGCCGCGCGGCGTGCAGGTGAGGGTCCAGGACTCGCGGATCAGGCCGGTGACCGGGGACTCGCCGGTCGCGGTGAACGGGGACTGCGGGCGGATCGACGGGTTGACGTCCCAGGTGAACCGTCCGCCCGGACCCACGACCATCGTGGAGGACAGGGCGGTCGGGACGGGCAGGGGAGCGCCGGTGGTGCCGTCGGCCTTGGTCCACGGCGAGGTCCACAGCGTGAACTTCTTGGCGATGCGCAGCGTGGCGCCGACCGGGGCGCGGCCCTGGATGACCGAATGGGCGCTGCGGTCCACCGCGTTCTCCAGCGCGAGGAGGAAGGCGCCGCGGCTGCCCTTGCCCTCGTACGGGCCGGTGCCGTAGTACTCGCCGGCCACGCTCGCGAAGTCGGGGTGGAAGCCGTCCTTGCCGAACTCGAAGGTGTAGCCGAGGCCGCGGGTGGCGTAGTACGACCAGTCGTTGGTCTCGCCGGTCGTCTCGTAGTCGTCGCCCGACTTCATGCCGGTGTAGCCGTTCTGCGCGGCCATCTTGTCGCTGAGCGCCTTGTAGGCGGTCTCGTCGGGGGTGTCGCCCTCGGCCTTGGTGAAGTAGGGCCGCAGGATCGTTCCGCCGTAGGTGTGGTTGGTGATGAGCGTGGTCACCTGGCGGCCGGTGACCAGGTCGCGGATGTTGCGGATCTCGGGCTCGGAGAACGGACCGGCGCCGTGGTAGTCGCTCGCCGTCTTGTTCGCGCTGGACCCGGTGCCGCCCCAGCCGAAGCCGTAGTTGCGGTTGATGTCGACGCCGAGCTGCGCGTTCTCCGGCTGGGAGCACAGCGGCGGCGGCGCGTCCTGGCCGTCGACGATCCGGCAGTTCTTGCGCTTGTTCTCCAGGGGGCCGCTGCGCGACTGGTTGAAGCCGTCGGGGTTCACGACCGGCACGAGGATGACGCGGGCCTGGTCGAGCAGGCGCGTGATGCCGCGGTCCCGGCCGTCGTGCTTGAGCAGGTCGTAGCCGAACTCCATCGTCATCTCGCCGGACGGCCACTCGCGCGAGTGGTGCAGGCCCATCATCACGAAGACGGGACGGCCGTCGCCGGCGCCGACGTGGTGGCCGATCTCGATGCCGTGCACCGTACGGCCTTCGAGCGTGCGGTACGGGAGCGTGATGCGGCGGACCTTGCTCGGGTACGTGCGGGCGAGCTTGGACAGGTCGGCCTCGTAGTCGTCGAGCGTGCGGTAGGCGGTGCGGCCGCTGGGCAGCGGCGTGGAGACGGCGGCGGCTTCGGCTGCCTTGGAGGCGGCCGTGTTCCGGACGTTCCAGGTGAACCCGGCCTTGCGCAGGCGGGCGGCGTCGCCGGAGCCGTGCAGGAGGACGTCGGCCCAGCCGGTGCCGCTCGCCTCGGTGAGGTCGAGGCCGAGCGAGGCGAGCCGCTGGCGGGCCGCGGTGTCGGGGGCGTTGACCCGTACGAGCTGCTCGGACGACGAGGCGGGCGCAGTCTGTGCGAGCGCCGGGGCCGGGGCGGCGAGCCCGCCCGCGAGGGCGAGGGCCGCTCCGCAGGCGACCACGGCTCGGCGGCGGGAAGCAGGAAGGAACCGCATGGGCACCCTTTCGCGGGGGGAACGAAGGGAGCTTCATGATCGCAGAAGGGGCTCACGTTCCATAAGTCCTGATTGGGGTGGATTGAACCTTTGCGGGTCCTGATTCGTCTTCCGGGTATGCGGCGATCTGGCCGTTCGGGCGAGGGGGCCGAGCGGCCAGACCCGCATGGTGCACTCATTGGACTTAGTGTCTAATGGGAAGGGCCCCGCTTCCTCGATCTTCACCTCCGGGAGGTGACGGACGTGCGGGTCCGCAACGCAGCCCCCACGGCGAACGGGCACGCGCCGCCCTGGCGGATGCTGGTCGAGCTGTGGCTGATCGCCCGCCCGGCCCTCTGGCTGGTCTCCCTCGTTCCCTTCTACGTCGGCCACCTGCTCGCGACGCGGCAGCTCGTCGCCGGGCAGAACGTGTGCCTGCCGCCCTCGCGCGCATGCCTGCCGACGCTCGGGCCCGTGCTCACCGGCCTGGTGATCTGGGGTCCGCTCGTCTGGCTGGCCGTACTGGCCATCAACGACGCCTGCGACCTGGACGGCGACCTGCGCAACCCGCGCAAGGACGACGCGCCCCTCACCAGCGGACGGCTCTCGGTCCGGGCCGCGCTGGTCGCCGCGCACGTCACCGCTGCGGCCGCGCTGCTGGTCGCGGCCACGATCCGTACCTCGTTCGCGCTGGTCACGCTCGGTTTCCTGGTGCTCGGCTGGCTCTACAGCGTGCGCCCGATCCGGCTGAAGGACCGGCCCGGCTTCGACGTGGCGACCAACGCCGTCTCGGTCGGCGGCTTCGCGCTGCTGGCGGGCTGGACGGTGGTACGCCCGATCGAGGGCTTCCCGTGGGTGATGGTCGCCGAGGGAGTGCTGGTCGCGACCGCGCTCTACATCCCCACCACCGTGACCGACTACAAGGCGGACGTGGCCAGCGGCTACACCACGATCGCGGTCAGGCTCGGGCCGCGGATCGCGTACTGGATCGGCCTGGCGGCGTGGACGGCGTCCTGCGCGATCGCGGTCGCGCTGGCCGCCACCGGTCACGTGTTCCCGCACCGGACCCTGTGGGTGCAGGCGGTGAGCGCGCCGATCCTGGTCGCGGTCTACCACCGCTACCTCGGGCGGGCGCGAGAGCCGGGCGAGGTGCTGCACGGCATCATCGTCGTGAGCTGGGTGTTCCTGGTGCCCTACCTGGTCTTCGCCCTCATGTACACCAACACCATCTGATCACTCGTCGTCCGGCTCGGCGTCCTTGGCATCCGGGCCGGCGTCCGGCTCGGGATTGGCGTCCGGCTCGGGCCTGGCGTCGGGGCCGGGCTTGGCGTCGGGGGCTGCCTTGAGGGGCTCGGCGGGCGGGAGTTCGCCGCCCGCCTCGGCGGCGTCGGCGAGGCGGCTGCGCAGCGTCCGCACGAGCTCGTCGCCCTGCTCGGTGAGCCGCTCGATCGCCGGTACGGCCAGGTCGTCGCGGACGGTGTCGGCGAGCAGCTCGTCGTACTCGTGGGCGTGCACGGCGAGCCGTTCCAGGTAGCGGTGCGCCTTCAGCGCCTCGTCGGCCGCCCGCGCCCGCTCCGCGTAACGTTCCAGAGCCTCGACGCGGCGGGTCACCGCCTCCACCGACAGCTCCAGCTTCTCCCGCAGGGGCCGCAGCGCCGCCTCGACCTCGGGCAGCCGCGCGGACTCGGCGAACTCGCCCTGCTCGCCGCGCAGCTTGGACTGCCGCGCCAGCACCTGCGCGATCTCCCACTCCTGGCGGGGCAGCGTGACCGCGTTGTCGACCCGGTCGAGCATGCCCTCGCGGTTGACCTGCGACTCCCGTACGGCGTCGATCGCGGTCTGGGTGCGGGCCAGCAGCGCCTTGCCCTCGTCGTCGAAGTCCTCGGGCGTCAGGTAGCGGTCGCGGCGGCGGTCCAGCTCCCGGGCGCGCCGCAGATCCAGCGAGAACGACGGGGCGCCGAGCGCGATCAGGATGGCCAGCGACGCCAGCCCCAGCAGGAACAGCTCGCCGAGGATCGGAGCGCCCAGCAGCCCGAGCGTCAGCACGGTCAGCGGCGCCAGCCAGGCGAGCGGCCGATGCCGGGCGACGATGACGTCCAGCTCGGCGCGCAGCGCGGGGTCGGCGACGGGCCGCAGCTCGTGCCCGCCCTCGGACCCGGTCTCGTCGGCGGGCGCCACCATCCGCCAGTACGTGCCGACGTGCGTCTCGAAGGCGAAGTCGGTCGGGGCGATGTCTATCTCGGCGGGACCGGCGGGCAGCGGCCAGTGGCCGACCGGATCACCTCCGCCCGGACCCGTGAAGCGGACCCACCAGCCGCCCTTGCCTTCCTCGCACCGATAGCGGCCCGGCGCGACGTCGATGCCCACGAAGAACGTCCCGATGCCGGGAATGGAGTTGCTCAAGGCACTGGTCACCGGCGACCTCCGAAAATCGCGCCCTTCCGCCGCGTTCCTCTCCTCGTGCCCCATGAACGCCTGGGGAACGGTAAGAGTTGCCGTACCCAGATCCAGGTCGGGAGAGTCACAACCAGGACGACAAAGTCGCAATGGAATACTCCAGGCGTGCGACCTGACTATGACCCTCTTGACGACCCGCCCTGGGCGATGCAGCTGGTAGTACGCGCGGAGAAGGCCGATCCGCCCACTCATGGGGCGGTCTGTGAGGCCGCCGCGACGGCCGTCGTGGAGTTGCTCACCGACCCGCGCGCCGCCGATCCGGAGGGGGAATGGCACCAGGCCGTTCACGAATGGGAGTCGCGCCGTATTCGCAAGGTGGCGCGGCGTGCGCGGGGCGTGCGCTGGCCCGAGGTGCAGGAGCTGCCGGGCGTCACGGTGAAGGTGAACGGCGCCGAGGTGCGGGCGTTCGTGCCCGGCCAGGTGGACGAGGTCCCGCCGCAGATCGCCAAGCTCCAGGTCGCCGGGCTCGATCTGGAGGACGCCGAGGACCCGCCGCCCGCGCCGCCCGTCCCGTACGCCGCGATCGCGCTCAACCCGGACGTGACGATGACGACGGGCAAGGCGGCGGCCCAGTCCGGCCACGCCGCCCAGCTCCTGCTGCGCCAGGCCCCGGCCGCCGATGTGACGGCCTGGCTGGAGGGCGGCGTCCGCGTGCACCTGGCGCGTGGCATCCCCTGGCACGACTGCGTCCAGAACGCGACGATCGCGGTCAGGGACGGGGGCTTCACCGAAGTTCCGCCCGGCACCATGACCGCGATCGCCTGGATCGTGCGCTAGACGTTCACCCCTACGGGAGGACCACCGCCACAGGAGTGATCCCGGCCTTGCGGATCAGGGACGGGATCCGGCCCGCGAACGGGTGATGGTCCGCCGACAGGCCGCTCGGGTTGTCGATCACGTAGTGGACGACGTCACCCGAACGGGTCTCGGTCCACTTCGCGCCGAGCGAGCGCAGCACGCCCGCGGCCTTGCCCGCGTCGGCCGTCTGGACCGAGACCCGGATCGGGGACTCGAACCAGGACCCCGCGGCCTTCGGGGACGGCGCGGCGAGGGTCTTGGCGGCCACGTTCCTCGGGTTCGGCCCGGTGATCGCGTTGAGCAGCAGCTTGGCGGTGCCGTCGCTGAACGCCCGGAAGTTGGGCTCGGCGGCGAACAGCACCGAACGGCCCTTCCCGACCGGCTGGTCCACGACCGCCGCCGTCCCGCCCAGCTCCTCGGCGCCCTTCTGGTAGCCGGAGACGAACCACTCGGGCGAGTTCACGGCCGGGTAGGAGACCGCGACGCCACTGGAGGCCTTCATCACCGGGTCATAGGAGGTGAAGTTCCACGCCGAGCCGCCCACGCCCTTGGCGAGCGGGCTCTTGCCGTCCACCGTCACCCGGAACATCGTGCCCGGGATGTCGGACGTGGGGTCGGTCAGCGTCGCGGTGGTGAGGCCGAGCCGCGCCGCGAGCTGCGTGCCGCCCTGCCAGCCGATGTAGCGGCCGCCGTTCTGCGTCCAGGCCTGCAGCGCCTTGCGGCCCGCGTCGCCCAGCGCGTCGTAGCCGGCCTGCACCGGGCCGTTCGGGGTGAGCAGCACCTGCGTGCCCGCGAGCTTGCCCGCGGCCACGTCCGCCGGGGTCAGCACGGTGTAGGGCAGCTTCCACTGCCGGTCGAAGCGGCTGCGCAGCCAGCCGACCGACTGGCGCGCGCTGGAGGAGGTGGACGACAGCGCCAGGATGCCGATCTTCGGCTTCGTGCCGTGCTGCGCGGTCGACGGCTCGGGCAGCTGCGGCACCCGGGAGGCGTGCGCCTTCAACTCGGCGCCGGACGAGCCGCCGGACACGTTCTGCAGCAGCGGCATGCTCCACGCCGTCACGTCGTAGAAGTAGGGGAACGGGGTGTAGGAGTCCTCGTTCAGCATGGCCTGGATCCAGTGCTTCTGGCCCTGCGCCATCGAGATCATGTACGTGCCGGCGGGCAGCGTGGTCTTGGCCTCGGCACGCCCGTACGCCTTGTAGTCCGGCACGCCGAGCGGCCGGGTGAGCCGCTGCACGGTCACGTTCATGCGCTGCAGCCGCCGGACGATCGTCTGCACCTCGGCCCGCTTGGCGCGGTCGTCATCGCGCAGGAAGTACGTGCGCACCTTGCGGTCGGGCACCTGCCGGTCGATCTGGTTCGGCGGGTTGTAGATCTGGTTGGGCTCCAGCTTCCCGGCCTTGCCCTGGCTGTAGGCGTCGACCGCCATCGCGCGAGTCTCGCTGAGGATCTTGGTCTTGTTGCGCACCGCGGCCGACAGCGAGACCCACTGGGTGAGGTACTGCTCCTTGACCCGCTCGGGGTAGGGGCTCTCGTCGCCCTTCTCGTAGGTCATGCCGGCGGCGAGGAAGCCGGTGGTCGGCACCGAGTCCCCGTACCCCTGGTAGAAGAGGTCGTAGGTGTCGCGGTTGAAGAAGTCGATGCCCTGCCGCTTGAACTCGGCGGCCATCGAGGCGCCGTAGATGTCGTTGATCCAGCCGACGGACTGCTCGGGCGTCTCGTGGTAGATCGGGTCGGCGTTCGGCGGGAAGAAGAACGACGTCCCGCCCATCTCGTGCGCGTCGATGTAGAGCGACGGCGGGAACTTGTTCAGCATCGCCAGCTTGCCGTCGGTCTCCGGCTGCGTGCGCGCGAACCAGTCACGGTTCATGTCGAAGCCGTAGGCGTTCTGGCGGGTGTTGAGGGTGCGCCCGTCGGGGTTCTGCGTCGGCAGGACGATGACGAGGGCGTTCTCCAGGATCGAGGTCGCCGCGCAGTCCTTGCGGTCGCCGAGGTCGCGCAGCACCTTCAGGGCCGCGTCGGTGCCGCTCGGCTCGTCGCCGTGCACGTTGCCCGAGACCCACAGGATCGGCACGCCGCGGGCGGCGATCTTCCTGGCGACCTTGTCGGGGGTGCGCGGGTCGCGCAGCGCGTTCGCCTGGCCGCGGACCTTGTCCAGCCCGGCCCTGCTCAGCAGGCCGGGGCGGCCGACGATCGCGTACTTCAGCGGCCGGCCCTGCGCGGTGCGGGCGAGCGTGCCGGAGATGACGCGCTCGCTGGAGGAGGAGACGGCCTCCAGGTACTTGTCGGACTCGGCGGCCGTGGCCTCCTTGTCACCGAGTTCGAAGCCGAGGACCTGCTTGGGGGAGGGGACCTTGCCCCGGTAGACGGGGGTGGTCTGCGTCGGGTCGCATGAGGAGGGGGCCGAAGATGGCGATGCTTGTGCCGCGGCCGACGTCACCAGTGACGCCGGAACCGCGAGCGACGTGGACAGAAGCACTGACCACGCGATGTTTCGGGCTCTCATGAGCCCCAAAGCTGGCACCGGGCAAATCGGCGACCAATGGCAACTCCTGCCAAGATCAACTGATCGATTGAGCGGCTTGCCTCGTTGACGCGGGAGGTCCGATGATGGCGCCAGCGCCCGGTGGCATGAACGAGCGAAGCGAGTTCATGCCACCTGGTCTTGCCGGGGGGTGTGGGGGGTCGTCCCCCCACAAGAAGGTGGCAGGGTAAGTTGCCGACCCCGCGGCGAACATGGTTCGGTTTCAGGTGCCGGGGGCCGACGTCGTTGAGGGTGGAGGGTGCGATGCGCGCCGCGCTGACCAAGGACAACAGCATGGTCGTCACCGAGGTGGCCGATCCGGAGCCGTTGGAGGGGCAGCTGCTCGTCCGGACGCTCGCCTGCGGGATCTGCGGGTCCGACCTGCACGCGCTCGCCGATCCGGACGCGTTCATGGAGACCGCGCGGCGGTCGGGCGGCACGCCGTACGACCCGCGCGACGGGCTGGTCTTCGGGCACGAGTTCGCGGCCGAGATCGTCGCGTACGGGCCCGGCACCGAGCAGACGCTGCCGGTCGGGACCGTGGTGTGCGGGCCGCCGATCGGGATCGGGCCGCAGGGCGCGGGCATCATCGGGTACGCGCCGATGTTCCCCGGCGGCTACGGCGAGTACATGATCCTGAACGAGGGCCTGACGATGGCCGTGCCGAACGGGCTCGACCCGAAGGTCGCCGCCCTCACCGAGCCGTTCTCGGTCGCCACCCGGGCCGTCGCGCGCAGCGGCATCGGCGCGGACGACGTCGCGGTCGTGCTCGGGCTCGGGCCGATCGGGCTCGGCGTCGTCGCGCAGCTGAAGGCGCGCGGCCACGGGCCGGTCATCGCGGTGGACTTCTCGCCGCGGCGGCGCGCGCTCGCCGAGGGCCTGGGCGCGGACGAGCTGATCGACCCCGCGACCGCCTCGCCGTACGACCGCTGGGCCGACCTCGGCGTGCCGACCAGCACGGTGGAACGGATGGCGAGCGAGATCTTCGGCGTCGAGGCGCGGTCGGCCGTCGTCTTCGAGTGCGTGGGCGTGCCCGGGATCCTTCAGCAGGTCATCGAGGGCGCCCCGGCCGGATCCACGGTCATGCTGGTCGGCGTCTGCATGCAGAGCGACCGGATCGAGCCGGGCGTCGCGGTGAGCAAGGAGCTGACCGTGCGCGGCACCTTCGGCGCGATGCCGAAGGAGTACGAGGCGACGCTGCACGACATCGCCGAGGGCCGGATCGACGCGGGCTCCATCATCACCGGGACGGTCGGCCTGGACGGCGTCGCCGGGGCCTTCCACGACCTCGCCGACCCCGAGGAGCACGCGAAGATCGTCGTCATCCCCTGACCCCCAACACGCCGATCTTGCTCTCAGCGCCCTCATTCGGTGCCGCAGAGGGCGCTGAGAGCAAGATCGGCGTGTTGTCAGGGCGCTGGGGGTGCGGGGGGCGGGGGTGGTGCGGGCGGAGCGGCGTGGCCGGACGGTGCGGGCGGTGCGGGCGGTGCGGACTGCTCGCCGGGCGCGGCCTGCCCGGCCTGCCCGGCCTGCCCGGCCTGCCCGGCCTGCCCGGCCTGCCCGGCCTGCCCGGCCTGCCCGGGCTGTCCGGGCTGCCCGCCCGGCGCGGGGTGGCGCTGCCAGCGGTTGATGGCCGCCAGGGCCATCTCCTGGGTGCGGGTCAGCCGGGGCATGCTCGGGCCCGCCACGGGCTTGCCCAGCGATCCGGGCGGGGGCGGCCGGTGACCGCGTGCGACGCGCGCCTTCACGCTCAGCCCGTACGAGATGAACAGCAGGAGCACGAAGCCCGCCAGGTAGACCACGTGCTCGGCGAGGCCGGACCACTTGCCCTTGGAGACGTCCAGTACGCAGAAGACCGCGAAGCCGAGGATCCAGCCCGCCAGCGCGGGCAGCAGCCACACGTCCTTGCGGCGCGCGATCCCGGCGATCGTGACGACCAGGAGCAGGACCTCGACCGCCTTGACGGCGATGAGCGCGCCGGAGGACGCGCCCGAGCCGAGGTAGCCGGCCATCTCGTCGCGCTTGTCGGACCAGCCGATGACGGCGAACAGCAGGCTCGTCACCCCGTACGCCACCAGGAACACGCCGATGGGGATGTGGAAACGGTGCCAGTTCCCGTTCCCGGGGGTCGGCGCGGGTGGCAGCGGGTTCGCCAGGACCGGTGTGGCGCCGCCACCCGGACGGGGTGGAAGCGGCTGGTCCGGCCGCGTCAGCTTCGGATCCGGTCCCGGGACTGCCACCGTGTATGCCCCCATCTGCCCGTCATGTGTACAACGCGAAACATATCCCGGATGCTCGCCTCACGACGCGCCACCTCGCTGACCTGGGCCGAAGTGCTTGCGGACGGACCCGATACCGGCCAGAGTGGGCCCCGTCGGGCCACGCGACGTCCAACGGAGATCAAGGATGACGCCTGACGATACGGGAACCGCCGCGTTAGTGAAGACGCGGATGGAATATCTGGAAGAGCTCGGCGAGCAACTGGTCCGGCGCGGATTCCGGGTGCGGCTGAACGTGCCCCGCGGCCAGGCTCCGAGCTTGCACGTGATGAACCCGGACGCGTCCGCCCTCACGGAGAACATCCTGGCGGAGCGGGGCGCGGACGGCTGGTGGTACTGGTGGTCGTGGGCGGAGCGCATCGCCGCCGCCTCCGACGCGCCTGCGGCCGCGGACCGGATCGCACGGGTTCTGGCCGTCAACTGAACGACGTGATCATGCAGGGGGGTTCCGGCGCACTCCGGAAGGTCTGCATGATCACGTCGTGGTCCGGTCCTCAAGCTGGGCCGATCGCGATCCCGCGCGCCGGGCCCACCGGTGATCGAAATGTTGGGCCGCGAAACATTCCCCCTCCCGGTCCGGGCGCCTGATCGCCCGTCCAGACCCGCGTCCCGCACCCTCGCACTCATGCACCGCCCGCATCGCCCGTCCCGTCGAGCAGAGCTCCGGGGCGGAGGGGAGCACGGGCGACCTGCCGGAACATCAACTCGCCCGTTCGATGACGGCCGCGTTACGTGATTGTTACTGCCAACAACAAATTCACCCTTGCCAGGGGTCGACTTCCGTCGCGAACGCGACATATGTTGCGGGTCACAACATTCGCACCGATGGCTTGCTGATCTTGCTCATCGGTGGCGCGCGCTGAATGACCCACCCTGTTCAGTTCCGCGGCCACGGGCGTGGCCGCACCTAGAAAGGACCCGTGCAGATGCGCAAGGGGATCCTCGGCCTCGGCGCCGTATCCGTGGCGGCCGCGCTCACTCTCGCCGCCTGCGGAGGCGACGACGGCGGGAGCAAGGGCTCGGCGTCCTCCGGCAGCGGCGCCAAGGGCAAGATCGGCGTGATCCTGCCGGACACCAAGTCCTCCGCCCGGTACGAGAGCTTCGACCGGCCGTTCCTCAAGCAGTCCTTCGACGCGGCCGGCGTCCAGTCCGACATCCAGAACGCCGAAGGCTCCACCCAGCGCTTCCAGACGATCGCCGACCAGATGCTGACCAACGGCGTCACGGTCCTGATCGTGGACGGCCTGGACTCCAACTCGGCCGCCGCCGTCCAGCGCAAGGCGCAGGCGCAGGGCGTCAAGACCATCGACTACGACCGGCTCACGCTGGGCGGCGTCTCCGACTACTACGTCTCGTTCGACAACACCAAGGTCGGCGAGGAGCTCGGCAAGGGCCTGGACAAGTGCCTGGGCGGCAAGCCGTCCAACATCGCCTACCTGAACGGCGCGCCGACCGACAACAACGCGACCCTGTTCGCCAAGGGCGCGCACTCGGTGCTCGACGCCAAGACCGCCTACAAGAAGGTCGCCGAGCAGGCCGTGCCGGACTGGGACAACCAGCAGGCCGCCACGATCTTCGAGCAGATGTGGACCGCCAAGGGCGGCAAGATCGACGGTGTGCTCGCCGCCAACGATGGCGTCGGCAACGCGGCCATCTCGATCCTGAAGAAGAACGACCAGGCCGGCAAGGTGCCGGTCACCGGTCAGGACGCGACCGTCCAGGGGCTGCAGAACATCCTCGACGGCACCCAGTGCATGACGGTCTACAAGCCGATCAAGCAGGAGACCGACGCGGCGGCCAAGCTGGCCATCGCGCTCCTGAAGGGCCAGAAGGGCGAGACCAACGGCACCGCCGACGACACGACCGGCAAGCGTCAGGTCCCGTCGGTGCTGCTCACCCCGATCGGCGTGACCAAGGAGAACATGAAGGTGGTCGTCGACGACGGCTTCGTCAAGAAGGACGAGCTGTGCAAGGGCGCCTACGCCGCCAAGTGCCAGGCCGCAGGCATCCAGTGACGACCCTCCGTTGACACCCCGTGGCGAGCCGGCGGCCCCGCCCCCACGACCCCGGCTCGCCACGGGTCCAACGGAACCCCAGGAGGGAAACGCGTGGCAGACAACGGCAACCCCGTACTCCGCCTGACCGGGCTCAACAAGAGCTTCGGTCCCGTGCACGTGCTCCACGACGTGGACTTCGCCGTGCGCACCGGTCAGGTGATGGCGCTCGTCGGCGATAACGGCGCGGGCAAGTCGACCTTGATCAAGTGCATCGCCGGGATCCATCCGATGGACTCGGGCGAGATCGAGTTCGAGGACAGGAAGGTGGAGATCGGCAGCCCGCGCGACGCGGCCGCCCTCGGCATCGAGGTCGTTTACCAGGACCTCGCGCTGGCGGACAATCTCGACATCGTGCAGAACATGTTCCTCGGGCGCGAGCGCACCAACGGCATCGTGCTCGACGAGGACTCGATGGAGGAGGCGGCGCGCGAGACCCTCGCCCGCCTCTCGGTCCGCACGGTCAAGTCCGTGCGGCAGCAGGTCGCGAGCCTGTCCGGCGGCCAGCGGCAGACCGTCGCGATCGCCAAGGCCGCGCTCTGGGACTCCAAGGTGGTGATCCTGGACGAACCGACCGCCGCACTCGGCGTCGCGCAGACCCGCCAGGTCCTGGACCTGGTCCGCCGCCTCGCCGACACCGGCCACGCGGTCGTGCTGATCTCCCACAACATGAACGACGTGTTCGAGGTGGCCGACCGGATCACCGCGCTCTACCTCGGCCGGGTCGCGGCCGACGTCAAGCGCACCGACGTCACCACCGCCCAGGTCGTCGAGCTCATCACCGCGGGACGGTCCGGGGACCTCGGACTCGCTCCGGTCACCGCCGCCGAGAACCTCTGAACGGGACCCCCTGATGTCCAAGGAAACAAAGATCGACACCTCCAAGGGCTCGAAGGAGGCCGCCGCCAAGCTGGCGGACTCCGACTTCGCGAGCGACCGCAGGACGCTCGACGTGAGGTCGGCCGCGCAGGACTGGTTCGTCCGGGTGCGCGCCGGAGAGCTCGGCGCGCTGCCCGCCATCCTCGGCATGGTCGCGCTGATCATCCTCTTCTACGCGCTACGCCCGAACACCTTCCTCAGCGCGCAGAACATCGCCAACCTGTTCACCCAGGCGCTGCCGGTGACGATCCTGGCCATGGGCCTGGTCTTCGTCCTGCTGCTCGGCGAGATCGACCTGTCGGCGGGCGTCACCGGCGGCATGTGCTCGGCCATCATGGCCAAGCTGATGGTCGACGCCGACCAGCCCTGGTACGTCGCGGTGCTCGTCGCGCTCGCGTCCGGCCTGGTCATCGGCTCGGCGATCGGCTGGCTGGTCTCGGTGATCCGCATCCCGTCGTTCGTCGTCACGCTGGCGCTGTTCCTCGGCCTGCAGGGCGTCACGCTGAAGCTGATCGGCGAGGGCGGCACGGTGCCGGTCCGCGAGAACGTCGTCGTGGCGCTGGCCAACAAGAACATGCCGATCTGGGCGGGCTGGCTGCTGGCGATCGGGTGCACCGCGGGCTACGCGGCCGTGCAGCTGCGCCGCTGGCAGCGGCAGCGCTCGCGGGGCGTGTCGGCGCGCCCGATCCAGCTCGTGGTCGCGCAGGTCGTGGTGGTCGGCGCCGCGCTGCTGTTCGGCACCTACCTGCTCGGCCTGGACCGCGCGCCCAGCCCGTTCATCGTGCTGCACGGCGTGCCGTGGGGCGTGCTGCTGGTCGCGGTGCTGTTCATCATCGCCACGTTCGCGCTCGCCCGCACCCCCTACGGCCGGCACCTGTACGCGGTCGGCGGCAACGCCGAGGCGGCGCGCCGCGCGGGCATCAACGTGAGCCGGCTGCGCATCTCGGTCTTCATGATCTGCTCGACGATGGCCGCGGTGAGCGGCATCGTGGCGGCCTCCCGGCTGAACTCGGTCGCGACCGGCGCGGGCGCGGGCAACGACCTGCTGTACGCGGTCGGCGCGGCGGTCATCGGCGGTACGAGCCTGTTCGGCGGGCGCGGCAAGGTGCGCGACGCGATCCTCGGCGGCCTGGTCGTCTCGATCATCGCCAACGGGCTCGGCCTGCTCGGCGCCAAGGCCTACCTCAACATGCTCATCACGGGCGGCGTGCTGCTGTTCGCGGCGAGCATCGACGCGCTGGCACGCCGCAGGCGTTCGGCGACCGGCGGACGCTGAGCCGTGCCTTTCAGGCGGGTGTTCCGCGGCGCCGACGGCGGCTTCTCCACCAACGGTGAAGAGGCCGCCTCGGCGCCGCTCGCGCATCGGTCGCGAGGGGACGTGACTGGTACTCTCACTGACCACGGCCGCTTCTCCGTGCTCGGGGGAGCGTCACGGTGGGAGCCGCAGGGCATGTCCATGTCCCCTCTTCTGGATCTGCGCGGAATCGACAAGAGCTTCGGTCCCGTCAAGGTCCTGCACGACGTCAGTTTCAGTGCCTACCCGGGCGAGGTGACCGCGCTGGTCGGCGACAACGGAGCCGGCAAGACGACGCTGGTCAACTGCATCGGGGGCGTCTACTCGTTCGACTCGGGCGACTACCGGTTCGAGGGGCGGCCGGTGCGGCTCGGCAGCCCGCGCGAGGCCACCGACCTGGGCATCGACATCGTCCACCAGGACCTGGCGCTCTGCGAGAACCTCAACATCGTCCAGAACATGTTCCTCGGCCGCGAGCGGCGCCGCGGGCTGGCGCTGGACGAGACCGAGATGGAGGAGCTGGCGGCCACCACGCTGTCGCGGCTGTCGGTCCGTACCGTGAAGTCGGTGCGCGAGCCGGTCGCGGCGCTGTCGGGCGGCCAGCGGCAGACCGTGGCGATCGCGCGCGCGGTGCTGTGGGACAGCCGCGTCATCGTGCTGGACGAGCCCGCCGCCGCGCTCGGCGTCGCGCAGACCCAGCAGGTGCTGGAGCTGGTCCGGCGCCTCGCCGACAAGGGCCTGGCGGTCGTGCTGATCTCGCACAACATGAACGACGTGTTCGCCGTCTCCGACCGCATCGCCGTGCTCTACCTCGGGCGGACGGCGGCCCAGGTGCGCACGGCCGACGTCACCCATGCCCAGGTGGTCGAGCTGATCACGAGCGGGCGCAGCGGGGAGCTGGGGCTGGCCGGATGATGAAGGCAGGCCCGTCGCCGGAGGAGATCCGCCGGCACAACCTCGGCACGCTGCTGCGCCTGGTGCACCTGCGCGGCCCGTCCTCGCGCGCCACCCTGGCCGAGACGATGGGGCTGAACCGCAGCACCATCCTGGCGCTCACCAACGACCTCACCGCCGCCGGGCTGGTGCGGGAGGAGCTGCCGCGCGGCCCTGGACGCCGGGCCGGGCGCCCGTCGCTGGTGGTCCGGCCCGAGTCGACCCGGGTGTACGTGCTGGCGTTCGACGTCGGCGTGGACCGGCTCGCGGTCGCGCGGGTCGGGCTTGGCGGCGAGATCCTGGACCGCCGTGAGGCGACCCGTACGCGCGCCGCGTTCGACACCAACGAGATGATCGGCGCGCTGGCGGGCGCGGCGCGTGCGCTGGAACGCAAGGCCAGCCGCGGCGCGGTCTGCGTGGGCGCGGCGATGGCGTTCCCCGGCACCGTGCGGCGCAACGACGACGTGATCCGGTTCGCGCCCAACCTGGACATCGGAGACGTCTCGCTCGGCGACGCGCTGTCGCGGCGGCTCGGGCTCGGCCTGCCGGTCGCCGTGCGCAACGACGCCAACCTCGGCGCGATCGCCGAGCACGAGCGCGGCGCGGGCGTCGGCTGCGAGGACATGATCTACCTGCACGGCGACGTGGGCTTCGGCGGCGGCATCATCGTCGGCGGGCGGCTGCTCGGCGGCCAGGAGGGCTACGGCGGCGAGATCGGCCACATGGTGGTCAACCCCGGCGGGCGCCCGTGCGCCTGCGGCGCGCTCGGCTGCCTGGAGGCCGAGGTGGGGGAGCGGACCCTGCTGTCGCTGGCCGGGCGCCGCGAGTCCGCCGACATGGTCGGCCGCGACGCCGTACGGGCCGTGGTGGACGCCGCCGACCGCGGCGACATCCAGGCGCGCGACGCGCTGCACCGGGTCGGGGACTGGCTGGGGAGGGGCGTGGCCAACCTGGTCAACCTGTTCAACCCCGGCATGGTCGTCTTCGGCGGCACCCTACGGGACATCTACCTCGGCTCCGCCGCGCAGGTGCGGAGCGCGATGGCCACCAACGCGCTGGACGCTCCCCGCGAGCGCGTGAAGCTCCGTACCGCCGCGCTCGGCGACGACGTCACCCTCGTCGGCGCCGCCGAGCACGCGTTCGCCGAGGTCCTGAACGACCCCATCGAGGTCCTCGCGCGGCTCCGCTCGCCCGAACCCGAGTCCGTCGGCTGACGCACAACAACGCCGATCTTGCTCTCAGCGCCCTTGGGCGGGGGCGGGAGGGGCGCTGAGAGCAAGATCGGCGTGTTGCGGGGTGCGGGGTTGCGGGGGTGCGGGGTCTGCTCAGCCGTCGAAACGGCCGTAGCCGCCCTTGTAGAAGAGGAGGGGCTCGCCTTCGGCGTGCTTGTCCAGGTGGTGGACGCGCCCGACGACGATGACGTGGTCGCCGGCGACGACCTCGTTCTCGACCGAGACCTCGATCCAGGCCAGCGCGCCCTCGATGACGGGGTGGCCGCTGGGGGAACCGGTCCAGGTGATGTTGGCGAACTTGTCGCCGCCCTTGATCGCGAGCTGCTTGCAGACCTCGAGCTGGGGCTCGCTGAGGATGTTGATGCACAGGCGCTCGGAGCCGCGCAGGCGCGGCCAGGTGGTGCTGGTGTGGGCCACGCAGAAGGCCACCAGCGGCGGGTCGAGCGAGACCGAGGTGAACGAGTTGGCGGCGAGCCCGGTGGGACGACCCGACTCGGTGTCGATCGCGGTGATCGCGACGACGCCGGTGGCGAACCTGCCGAGGACCGACCGGAAGCGCGCGCCGTCGATGTCGGTCACCGGAGCCCCGGTGGAGCCGTTCGGCGATGCCTGCTGCATGCGGCCATCTACTCCCTGGCTGATGGGTCGTTCGGCCGAGTCGTGGAGGATCGCCCGGGCCGCGGCTGTCGCACCGTCCGCCATCTGATCCCGTCCCTTCTTAGCCAAGCGCTTGCTTGGACGATAGGGCGGCGCGGTTCCGGGTGTCAAGCCGGATAGGGGCCGCCGTCGTTCACATGTCATCTAAAGGCACGTCCGGCCCCATCGATTCCGATCCGGGTGGAAATCGGTCGAAGGTCCGGGGGTGGTCCTAGGTCTCATGGTACGCTAACAGCCAAGCGCTTGCTTGGTTATGGGAGGTGTTCGTGGGGAGCTTCCGCGACGCGACGGCGATCGCCGGTGTCGGCTACACCCCGTTCAGCAAGAACTCGGGGGTGTCCACGCTGACCCTCGCCGCCGACGCGATCCTCGCGGCCCTGGACGACGCGGGGCTGACCGTGGACGACGTGGACGGCCTGGCCACGCACCGGGTGGGCGACTCCACGCCGCCCTGGGTGGTCGCTCCTGCGCTCGGCGTCCCGGAGGTCTCCTGGTACCTCGACCAGTTCGGCGGCGGCAGCGTCTCGCACTCGGTGCTCGCGCAGGCGGCCATGGCGGTCGCCTCCGGTGTCGCCGAGACCATCGTCTGCTACCGGGCCATCAACGCGCGCTCGGAGTTCCGGATGGGCGGGACGGGCCGCGCCCCGGCGCCGATATTCGACGTTCAATATCAGGCGCCGTACGGCTACTTCGCCCCGCCGCAGCAGTTCGCGATGTACGCGCGGGCGCACATGAACGCCTACGGCACCACCGAGGAGCAGTTCGGGCGGATCGCCGTACGGCAGCGCGCGAACGCGGTGAAGAACCCGCGCGCGCTCAAGCGCGACCCCATCACCCTGGACGACTACCTGGCCTCGCGCTGGATCGCCGAGCCGTTCCGGCTGCTGGACTGCTGCCTGGAGACCGACGGTGCGTGCGCCGTCGTCATCACCTCGCGCGAGCGCGCACGCGACCTGCGCCGCCCGCCGGTGCTGATCTCCGGCGCGGCCTGGGGCGGCGGCGACAGCTTCTTCTCCGGCGCGGGAACGACGCCCGCGGGCACCGACTTCACCGTCACCGAGGCCGCCCGGATCGCCCCCCGGCTGTACGCCATGGCCGGTGTCGGACCCGAGGACATCGACGTCGCCGAGCTCTACGACTGCTTCACCTACTCGGTGCTGGTGCAGCTCGAGGACTACGGCTTCTGCAAGAAGGGCGAGGGCGGCCCGTACGTCGAGGCGGGCGGCGGCCTGCCGGTCAACACGCACGGCGGGTTCCTCTCGGAGGGATACGTGCACGGCATCAACCACGTCGCGGAGGCGGTCTCGCAGCTGCGCGGCGACGCGGGCGACCGCCAGGTGAACGGCGCCGAGGTGGCGCTGTCGACCTCGCAGCCCGGCTATGTCCTCGCCGGAACGTCGGCGCTGATCCTGAGGAGCGACTCATGAGCCTGCAGCAGCGTCCGCGCCCCGAGGCCGACCGGGACTCCGCGCCGTGGTGGGAGGCCGTACGGCGGCACGAGCTGACCGTTCAGCGGTGTGAGGGCTGCGGGACGCTTCGCTTCCCGGCGCGGGCCGTGTGCAACAAGTGCCGGGGACGTTCGGCCGCATGGGTGCCGGCGGGCGGCACCGGGACGGTCTACAGCTGGATCGTCAACCACCAGGTCTTCATGCCGGCGCTCGCGGACGAGGTGCCGCTGACCGTGCTGCTGGTGCGCCTGGACGAGGGCGAGGACCTGCTGATGTACGGCAACCTCGTCGACGGAGAGGCGGCCGGCCTGCGGCCGGGCCTCCCCGTCGAAGCGGTCTTCGTGGACGTGGACGACAAGACGACCCTCGTCCAGTGGCGCCCGCGCCCCTAGGTGCGCCCGCCCCCTCAACACGCCGATCTTGCTCTCAGCGCCCCTCCGGCCCCCGCCAAAGGGCGCTGAGAGCAAGATCGGCGTGTTATTGGGCGGCCTGGGCGTGCAGGGCGGGCTTGTCGATCTTGCCGTTGGCGTTGACGGGCAGCGCGTCCAGGAGGATGACGCGGCGCGGCACCTTGTAGTTGGACATGTTGTCGCGCGACCACGCGATGACCGCGTCCGGGTCGAGCGCCTGACCGGGCTTGGCGACCACGTACGCCCAGCCGACCTCGCCCTGGCGCTCGTCGGGGACGCCGATGACGGAGGCCTGGGCGACGCCGGGACAGCGCAGCAGCAGGCCCTCGACCTCGGCCGGGTAGGTGTTGAAGCCGGAGACGATGAACATCTCCTTCTTGCGGTCGACGATGGAGACGTTGCCGAGCTCGTCGAGCGTGCCGATGTCGCCGGTGTGGAGCCAGCCGTCGGAGTCCACGGCCTCGGCGGTCTTGTCCTCGTCCCGCCAGTAGCCGCGCATGACGCCGTAGCCGCCGACGAAGATCTCGCCGGGGTCGCCGACCGCGACGTCCTTGCCCTCGTCGTCCACGACCCGCACGCTCACGCCGGGGACGGGACGGCCGGTGGACCCGGCGATGACCGAGACCGGGTCCTCGGGGCGGGTCATCGAGACGACCGTGCCCTCCATGAGCCCGTACGCGTTGATCATGCGCTCCAGGCCGAGCCGGTCGTTGAGGCGGTGAATGAGGTCGGCCGGCACGGCGGCGGCGCCGCAGATCAGCACCCGCAGCGAGCCGACGTCGCGGGCGTCGGGGCCGGCCAGCTCGTCCAGGATCTTGAAGAACATCGGCGGCGCGCCGGCCAGGATGCTGATCCGGTTGCGCTCGATGAGCTCCATCAGCTCGTTCGGCTGGAACAGCGCGATCGGCATCATCGTGGCCCGGCGCAGGACGCACGCCAGCAGCCCCGCGTTGATGCCGAAGCCGTGCGAGAACGGCGCGATGATCGGGTAGTGGTCGCCCTCCTTGAGGGTGACGATCTCCGCCCAGTCCCAGTAGCCGCGCAGCAGTTGGACGTGGTGGAGCATCACGCCCTTGGGCTTCCCGGTGGTCCCGGACGTCGCCATGATCTCGGCGAGGTCGTCGGGGCCGATCGCCAGGGCGCGCGCCTCGCTCTCCTCGGCGGAGACCGTCGCGGCGCCCTCGATGAACTTCTGCCACGAAGGGCTGGTGGGGGACAGGTCGATCCGGTGCTCCAGCTCGGGAAGGTCGCCGCCCGACTCCTCCAGCATGGCCAGGTAGGACGTGCCCATGAAGCCCTCGGCCACCAGCAGCACTTTGGCGCCGCCCTTGCGCAGCAGGTCGCCCGCCTCGATGCCCTTGAAGCGCGTGGACAGCGGGGTGATGACCGCCCCGGCGTCCCAGATCCCGTACGCGGCGACCACCCACTCGGGGGTGTTGGGCGCCCACACCGCCACCCGGTCGCCGGGGCCGACGCCGAGCGCCATCAAGCCCCGCGCGACGTCGGACGCCCGCTGCCTCAGCTCGGCGAGCGTGAGCCGGGTCTCGCCGGCGACGACGACCTCCACCTCGCCGTGGTGCGCCGCCTGGTCGCGGAGCATGCGGGGGATCGTGCCCCAGGCGGGCACCGGCTGAAGATCCATCTGTCCCTCTTCCCGGGTCAGGAGAGCTGGGAGCGCTCGCGGCCGAGGTGGTGGCCGCGCACGTCGGTGACCGTGCCGGGCCGGCGCTCCTCGGAGACCTCGGGCTCGATGACGACCTCGATCGACAGCGGCGTGAGGGCATAGAGCGCCTGGACGATCCGGGACTTCCACATGGGGTTCTTCACCAGGGTGTCCCGGTTGAAGGTGATGTGGAGGGCGGCGGAGTCCAGGGTGCCCTCGCGGGCGACGCGCAGGTCCCAGTGGCTGACGCCGTCGATCTTGGTGAGCGCGGCGGCCACCCGGGGGACCGACAGCCAGCGGCCCCGGATCAGCACGTGCTCGCCCGCGGTGTGGGCCGGGGCGGGCACGCCCTCCTCGCCGCCGTTCAGCCGTACGGCCTGACCGGTGCGCAGGGTGGCGTCGCCGAGCGTGGAGTGCCAGGCGGGCGTGACGACGATCTCGGCGAGGCCCTCGCTGTAGGGGGCGTCGAGCGTGGCGTCCTTGTCCAGCGGCGCGAGCGCGAGCAGGCCGTCCTGGACCGGCGTGAACACCGGGTCGGAGGGGGCGCGCTGCGCGATCGGGACGCCGAGGAACGGGTCGGCGTACAGCTCCCGTACCGACGCCTCGAACTCCGACGCCAGCTGCGCGGAGGTGTTGGCGGACGGGATCTCGCCGACCAGGAAGATGTGCTTCAGTTCCAGGTCGAGCGGGTCGAGCAGGAACTCCAGGTGCAGCCGGGCCAGGAAGTCCATCGCGCCGGTCGGCGTGGTGATGAGCGTGGTGGCCCGTACCTTCTCCAGCGCTGTGTGCAACCGCATGCGGCCGCGCGCCCCGACCGACGCCGCGGCCTGCGCGACCTGCGCGGCGGCCTCGGCGATCAGCGACCCGGACGCCTCACCGTCGTTGTTGAGCGCGACCACGACGTGGTCGTTCTCGCCCAGCCCCGCGGCGCGCAGCGTCCGCGCCGCGAGGTCCAGCGCGGCGGCGTGGTCGGCGGCGGCGAGCGGGGCGACCAGGTCGCCCTCGGCGGAGACGTTCAGCAGGCCGGCGGCCTTGCGGCCGGCCGGGAACGTCGCGCGGGTGATCCAGGACGTCACTTGACGACCTCCTGCATGAACAGCTTCATCGAGTTGGTGACGTGCTCGTGCGCGAGGCCGCCGACCTGGGCCTGGAGGATGATGTCGGTGGCGCCCGCCGCCTCGATCCGCTCCAGCGCCTTGCGCGAGCCCTCCACATCGTCGATGACGACCATGAGCTGCTCGCGCAGGATGGACATGGCCTCCTCGGGCGGCATGCCGACGGCCTGCTGGCCGAGCACGCGGTGGGTGGCGTGCCGGGCGTCGGTGTAGTCGGGCGGCGCGACCAGGTTGATCTGGCGGCGCAGGTACCAGAGCACGGGGTCGGCGGCGGTGTCGACCGCCTCCTGCTGCGTCGGCGCGACGTACCACGGGATCATCAGGGCGATCCGGCGGCTCTCGGGGTCGAACCCGTTGTCGGCCAGGCACTGCTTGTACTTGGCGATGTCCTCGGCGACGTCGTCCAGGCCCTTGAGCATGGTCATGCCGAGCAGGTTGTAGCCCTGCTTGGCCGCCGCGAGGTAGCCGTCCAGCGAGGTCGAGGCGACCCACACCGGCGGGTGCGGCTCCTGTACCGGGCGCGGGTAGACCGCGACGTCGGGGATCTCGAAGTACTCCCCGGAGCGGGTGACCGGCTCGCCGTCGGCGTTCCAGATCGCCAGCACCGCCTCCAGGGACTCCTCCCAGAGCTTGCGCGACTGCTCGAACGGGCGCTGGAAGGCCTGGTACTCCAGGGGTGAGGCGCCGCGTCCGGTGCCGAACTCGACCCGGCCGCCGCTGATCACGTCCAGCGTGGCGACGCGTTCGGCGGTACGGATCGGGGACTGGAACGGCAGCAGCACGACGCCGAGACCCAGATGGATCCGCTCGGTCCGCTGGGAGATCCCGGCGAGGACCAGGTCCGGTGCGGAGGAGTGCGAGAAGCCCCGGGTGAAGTGGTGTTCCACGAACCAGGCGGTGTCGAAGCCGAGCTCGTCGGCGAGGACCACCTGGTCCATGACGTTCTCGAACGCCCGCCTTTCGACCTCGCGGGACCGCCCGCGCACCTCAAGTTCGTAGCCAAGGCTGACCCGTAGGGACGTCATCGAGCCTCCGATGATGGTGTTGCTCTGCTGCTCACGATGATGAAGAAAAACCAAGCGCTCGCTTGGGAGATTAGCAGCAAACACCGCAGGGGGTCTACCTGAGGGGTGTCGGGCCCGCCCGCGTCAGGGGCGCTGCGGCTCGCCCGCGGGCAGCACGCCGGACTGCATCGCGTAGGGCGTCGCGCAGGCGAGGGAGCCGAGACCGGCCAGGGTCGCCTGACCGGCCGAGGACAGCCGCCGCCTGGTCCGCTCGGACAGGCGCGGGCCCTCCTGGAGGGCGGCCCAGGCGATCCAGCCGACCGCCACGACGGCCCAGTAGGAGACGAGCCGGTAGAGGCCGACCGCGGCGCCCGCCGGGGCCAGCGTCGCGCCGAACGCGACCAGCGACGCCGCCATGCTGCTCTCGATCGCGCCGATGCCGCCGGGCAGCAGCGGCAGCACGCTGCCCGCGGCCTGGGCGGCGAAGTAGGCCAGCGTGACCGCGTGCGGCTCGACGTGGATGCCGACGGCGCGAGCCGCGGCGAAGAGCGCGAGGATGTCGAAGACCCAGTTCAGCACCGACAGCAGCACGAGCGCGCCCCAGTCGCGGGCGCGCGGGCGCAGCACGTCGCGTGCCTCCAGCACCCACGCCGCGTACGGGGCGATCTTCTTGTGCGCCATGATCGCGCGGACCGGGCGGCGGAACGGAGCGGCCAGCCGGGCACGCGCCGCGGGGTGCCAGAGCACCGGGGCCAGAACGGCCAGCACCGCCGCCGGCACCGCCAGCGTCATCAGGGCCGGGCCGCGCGAGCTCGGCTCGGCCAGCAGCGCGAGCAGGCCGATCACGGTGTAGGCGGTCGTGGTGATGACGCCCCCGGCGAGGATCACCGCCGTGGCGAGCCTGGCCGAGGCGCCGCCGCGCCGGAACTGCCGGAACGTGTAGACCACGCTGACCGCGGGACCGGCGGGGAGCGTGGTGGACAGGGCGTTGCCCGCGTAGGTGATCGCGAAGATGCGGCGCAGCGACATCCGCAGGCCGCCGATGCGCAGCAGCCGCCGCTGCAGCCGGGCGAACGCGCCCATCGAGGCCGCCTCGGCGAAGACGACCAGCACCAGCCAGCCGGGCTCGGCGTGCGTCGCGGCCGACCAGATGGCGCCGAAGTCGGGGAGCTGGTCGCGGAAGGCCACGAGCGAGGCCACCGCGATGACGATCATCGCGACCTGCAGGACCGTTCCGCGCCTGCGCGCCCACCAGGATCCGGCCGGAGCGTCGTCACCACCGGCCTGGAGGGCCTCGGGAATCTCATGATCAAGAGTGTGTGTCGGCGCCGCGACTGTCTGGCTCATGTCCCGGTCACCTCGCAAGCTCGCTCCCTTGCGCAACCTCAGGTCAAACCAAAGCATTCCCCGACTTCGGCAACAGAACCGAAAAGTGATTCCCATCACTCACACTTCGTGGATATGAGAGTGCAAAGTCCACTTCGGTACGGTTTGCGGAGATCCTTTCCACCCCACACCCCGCGGTTAGGAAGCCCATGCTTCCCCCAACCAGGACCGTGCTGTTCGGGATGGCCCTCGGCGCCGCAGGCGTCATGACGGCGGTGAGCGCGGCTCCCAGCGCCACCGCGGCTCCCAGGGAGACCACGACCGCGGCTCCCGGCGCGACGGCGGCTCCGACCGCGACCGCTGCGGCCGCGAGCCCCGGTGACACCTCCCCGCTCTCAGGGGTCTCGTTCAAGCTCAAGCCCTCCCCGGTGAGCCCGGCCGCGCTCGCCGAACTCGACCAGATGGCCGCGAACCCGGCGCGCGGGATGAAGCGCCAGGACGGCCTGGCTCCGGCGGCGGCCGACGCCAAGCGGAAGTTCACGTGGAAGAAGTCCTGTCCGAGCGGCGCCCAGAGCGCGATCAAGGCCCTGGACGCGAAGGTGACGCTGGCGGGCTGGTGCTTCGCCACGTCCGAGGACGCGGGGACCGGCTCCGACCAGAACAAGAAACAGTGGATCCCGCAGGGCATCGCGTACAGCAAGACCTCCCAGCTGAACGGGATCGCGCTGAGCTGGTACCACCGCGTGAACAAGGGCGGCAAATGGGTCACCGACCAGGGCCGCATCACGGTCGGCCCGAGCCCCAAGGCCTACAAGGCGGGCGCCTATGACCCGGTGACCTTGGCGGTTCCCACGGCTACGGCGTCCGGCAAGCTGGTGGCCAAGGAGGTCGTTCCGCCTCAGCCGCCCGGCGGTGACGCCTCGGCGCAGGGGACGGCCGAGTCGACCCAGCACAACGGCGGTGTCGCACTCGTTGGGAACTACCTCTATGTGGCCGGGACCAGCGAGGTCCGCGTTTTCGACGTTCGCCGGACCTACCAGGTGCCGACCGGCAAGGACATCCTCGGCGTGGGCTCGGACGGCAAGTTCTACGCCCACAACGCCAAGTACGTGCTCTTTCAGACCAACAAGTTCACGCCGGAGAACGCGGGCTCATGCCCGGCGGAGAGCAAGCCCCCTTCGGCGACCAGCAAGGACCTGTGCTTCAGCACGGTCTTCTATGACCAGACCACCTCGCCCGGGAGCCTGCTCGTCTCCGAGTACAAGGCCAAGGGCGGCGTGACGTCCTCCCGGCCGCTGCGGGTGGCGCGCTGGTCGCTGAACGCCGACGGGTCGCTCAAGACCGACGCCTCGGGCAAGGCCGTCTCGCAGGTCGTCTACAAGACCAACCTGCTGCACGTGCAGGGCGTCGCCGGCTACCACAGCGGTACGGGCGACACGATCTACTACAACACCTCGAGCTCCGCGCCCGCGATCTTCAGCGACCGCGACTCCGACGGCAAGGCCCCGTTCAAGCTCGTCGGGACCATCGGCGCCGAGTCGTTCGCCTACGAGCCGGTCTCGAGCGGCGGCGGCCGCCTCTGGAGCGTCACCGAGCAGCCCGGCAAGCGGATGCTCTACTACACATACCGCAAGGACATGCAGCGCTCCGGCATGCCGTAACCCCTGGTCAGCCCTCGTCTTCCTCGTGGAGGGCGGCCTCCTCGGCGGGTTCGCTCTCCGTGGGGAAGCCGGGGTTGCCCTGCCAGGTGACCTCGCGCTCGTACTCGTAGGTGCCGATCGAGCCTTCGTCCTCGTCGTCCAGGTTGGCGGGCGGCGAGTAGACGTTCTGCTCGGCGAGCGCGATGTCGTCGGCCTGCTCGTCGTCGCCCATGTCGTCGATGTTGTCCTCGGGCTCGCGTTCGCTCATGGCCCCCTCCAAGGTTGATCGTTCCCTTGGAGGGGCCTTCCCGGCGAGCGGCGGCTTACGCCTGATCCCGTACGGCGACCAGGCCGCCGACCACGCCCACGTACGCGGTTCCGTCGGGGCCCAGGGTGATCGGGGCCCAGTTGTTGTCGAACCACTTGCCGGTACCGGTCAGGACCTTGAAGACCGTACGACCCGTGTGCGCGTCGACCGCGGTGAGGTACCAGGCGTCGATCAGGTCCTTGCGGGGCTCCTTGACGTACAGGTAGACGAGGCCCGCGGTCACCGAGGCCTTGGCGACGGTCGAGGGGGAGTGCTCGCCGCTCTCCCAGACCGTTCGGCAGCCCTTGCCGCCCGGGTTCACGTCCACCCGGCTGACACCGCCCGCGTTCGAGCCGCCGGGCGGCAGCTCGAAGAAGTTGCGGTAGCCGTAGTTGTTCTCGGCGAACAGGCTGTTCCCGTACCCGATCAGTGAGTTGTCGGTGGCGCTCGCGCCGCTGCGGAACACCGGGATCTGGCAGACCAGCTCGCCGTCGCCGCGGCGCCGCACGATCACGTGCATCCGGTCGTCGGCGTTGTCGGTGATCGCCACGTACTTGTCACCGAAGAACGTGGGCGTGGTGCCCGAGCCCTGGTCGATCTGGCCCGGCTTGCGGCCGCTGCCCCGGTCATAGGTCTTGCGCCACGTGACCTGCGGCGTTCCGTCCTGGCCCGCCACCAGCCGGTAGAGCGCGTGGTCGGAGACGACCGACACCCCGTCCTCGGCCGCGGCGAACGAGTTCTGGATCCCCTCGCCCTTGAACTGGATCTTCTTGACGGCCCCGGATTTCGGGTTGAGCGTGCCGACCCGCCCGTTCCGCGTGATCCACCAGATCAGCCCGCCCCAGTCGGGCCCGACCGCCGTGATCGGGTCGCACTCGCCCTTCGGCCAGGGGTTGGTCCAGGTGGCGCAGTCGTGCGGCAGCTGCCCGTTCAGGTCCCAGTCATCGGTGACCTTGAACCGCCACTGCCCGTCCGCTCCCTTCTCATGGGCGAACCGGCGTACGTGGAACGCCGAGTCCGCCACGACCGCGCGATCCTGCGGGTCCAGGTAGTAATAGGCGCCGCCCGATGTGTCGGTGAGCACCTTGTCGAGGCTCCCCGAGAACACGGCCTGCACAGTGCTCGGCCGCGGCGGCAGCTCGTACGTCGCGAGATCCTGCAGCGTCCTGGGGTCGATCAGCCGCAGCGTGAAGGTCTGCCCCTTGGTGCACTGCGCGACGATCAGCCCGGTCCTCTTGGCGAACGTGACCGTCGAGCACAGCCCCGGCAGGCCCCCGCCCTTGGCCTCCGAGACGACCTTCGGCTTCCTGCCCAGTGGCCCGTTGAACGGATAAGTGTCGGACGCGTACGAATCCGCGTGCATCGACGACAGCCCGACGGCCCCCATGTGCGGATTGGCGGGCACCGGCTTCCCGGCCAGCGCGCGCGGCGTGGCGGGACCTCCGATGTAGGTGGGGAGCAGGCCCTTCCCTGGCCCGTCCGGCACGGGAGCGGCGCCGGCGGGGGAGGCCTTCGCGATCACGACGACGGCCAGCGCGAGGGCAGCGGTCTTACGCATCCAAATCCCATCAAACGAGTCGGAAATGGTGAGATCCTAACGACCCGTCGCGCCCGGGCCGCACATGGGGATCATCGTTCCGTCCGGGGGGATGGTTACGATTTCGGGCATGGCGGTAGACGCAGTGATCTTCGACTGGGGCGGCACGCTCACCCCGTGGCACGACATCAGGCTCGACGAGATGTGGCGCCGGATCTGCTCGGCGCACCTGGACCCCGGCGAGGCACAGGCCGCCGCCGAGGCGCTGCTCGCCGCCGAGGACGAGCTGTGGCGCCGCGGCCGCGACGAGCACCGCAGCGCCACCCTCGCCGAGGTCTACGCGACGGCCGGGATCGAGGCGACCGAGGCGATCCTGGCCACGCAGTACGAGACCTGGACTCCGCACACGTTCATCGACCCGGACGCCATCCCGCTGATCACCGGGCTCCGGGAGCGGGGGATCAAGGTCGGGGTGCTGTCCAACACCATGTGGACGCGCGACTGGCACGAGCGGATCTTCGATCGTGACGGGGTTCTCGGGCTGCTCGACGGGGCCGTCTACTCCAGTGAGATCCCGTGGACCAAGCCGCACGCGAACGCCTTCAAGGCGGCGATGGAGGCGGTGGGTGCCGAGGATCCGGGGTCCTGTGTCTTCGTCGGGGACCGGCCGTACGACGACATCCACGGCGCCAAGTCCACCGGAATGCGGGGCGTCCTCATCCCCAACAGCACCGTCCCCGCCTGGGACGACGTGACGCCGGACGCGACCATCGGCGGTCTGGCCGAGCTGTTGCCGCACGTCGATCGCTGGTCGGTCTAAGACATCCTGGTCGGTCTCAGGCATCAGGGCCGGGACCCGGTGATGGGTCCCGGCCCTGAGATGGGGCGCTTTCTTGCGGTCCGCTGTTACCTGTTGGCCCGGGCCTCGACGGCGTCCAGGCGGGTCGCGGCGGCGCCCAGCAGGTCGCGTACGCGGTCCTGCAGGCTGGCCAGGTCGGCGCGGGCGGTCGCGGCGTCGTCCCTGGCGCGGCGTTCCGCGCGGCGTGCCTCGTCGCGCTCGGCGGTGAGCCGGACGAGCTGCGCCTGGTAAGCGGCGCGCAGCTCGGACAGGTCGGTGGACTCGTCGTGCGTGACGGTCATGCGGTCTGGTTCCTCCCCCTTGGTTCCAGTGCCCTACAAAACGGACTAACGAGGACTCGGGGGACAGAGTTCCCAGTTAGCGGGGCGGTGCCGGGACCTTGCCGATGCCGAGGGTGTTGGTGGCGGGCAGCAGACCGGACTCCAGGTTGGCGATGAAGACCGGGAGCGTGAGCTCGGCGAGACGGTCGGCCTTCTCCTTGCCGAGGGCCTCCCAGGGGGCGATCGCGAGGTCGTCGGTGATGCGTTCGACGGTGTCGCGCAGCTCCCGGCCCTTGGTGGTGGCGTGGCCGTCGGCGTCGACCAGGCCGCGGGAGGCGAGGCGGTCCTGCGCGGCCTGCCACTCGTCGGTGGTCCAGCCACGGCTGGCGAACGTCTCCACCGGCGCGGCGTCGATGGCGGCGAACGACACCAGGGCCTCGGCCGGGTCCAGGCCGGAGGTGAGCAGCGCCGCCACATGGCCGTCGCCGCGGTGCTCCCGGAGGATGCCGATGGCCTGCCAGAGGACCAGGTGCGGCTCGTCGGGCCAGGGGAGGTCGGCGTTGGCGGCGGCGATCGGGCGGCCGGCCGTGTTGGCCAGCTCGGCGGCCTCGCGAGCCAGGTCGGCGGCCTCGGCCAGGTCGTTGATCTTGTCCCCGAGGACGGTGCGGTACATGCCGTCCACACCGCGCAGGCGGCCCTCGAGGACCTGCGCGGGGGTGGCGAGGTCCCAGGCGGCGGGGATGTGCTCGGCGACCATGCGCGGGCTGAAGCTGTAGAACGCGGCGGAGACCTGCTCGGGCCCGGCCGCTCCGAGAGGCGCCGAACGCCAGGCGAAGTAGCTCGGCCAGCGGGTGTCGGTCTTGAAACCGAGCGCGGAGGCCTCGGCGAAGACCTCGGGGGCGTACCAGAAGAGGGCGTGCACCGGCTCGATCTGCTGCCACATGTGCCGGGCGAAGCCTGGGTCGGGGGTCATCAGGTGCTCCTTAGTGGGTTCCTGGGGCCAAGCCAAGCCCAAAGGATCACTTAGCACAAGCGAATGGTTCTACTTGCAGGCCTTTAGTGTCGCTTAATCGCCCGGGGTCGGCTTCGGAGCGAGGGCCGCCGGGGGCAGGCCAGGGAACGCGGAGGCCGGAGCCGTGGCCAGCCCTGCTCCCGCGCGCCACCGGACGGCGCGGCCCATGGCCTCCTGGGCGGAGTACGCGCCCATCTCGCGCAGCCTCGGGTCGGTCGCGGCGGCCAGGCCGACGTAGGAGGACACCAGGTCGTCCTCCAGCTTGGCGGCGAGCTCGGCCGCCGAACGGGACGAGGTGACCTTCACCGGCAGCTTGTAGGCAGCCGCGGCGGCGACCGGGTGCTGACGAGCCTCGGTGAGGAACGTGGTGAGCGAGTCGCGCCTGGCGCGGTGGCCGTCCCAGTAGACCGTCGCGAGCTCCTGGGCGCTGCCGGTGAGGCGGGCGCCCAGCACCCCGTAGCCGTAGATGGCGGCATGCTCGGTGGCCAGCGCTGACTGGAGCGAGTTCAACGTCGCGGTGGACAGGGGAGAGGGCTTGGCGGGCTGGAGGGTCTGCTTGGGAACGCCGGAAGTGCCCGCGAAAGCAGCTTCTGAGGCTCCGATGGAGGCGAGTAGCTGGGCCAGGCCGGGGCCCGCCTTGCCCGCGTCGGTCGTGCACTGGACGGCGGCCTTTCCCTCTGCCGAACGCAGCGACGCCAGGGCACGGGACGGCTGGCGCGACACCAGGTGAGTCTGCGGCGAGGGAAGGCTGGGCCCGGCGCTTGCGCCCTTACCGGAGCCGGGCACGTAATAGCGGCGCAGCAAGGCCAGCTGCTCACGATGATGGGCCAGCGCCGGATTGACGTACTTGGCCAGGGAGGCGTGCGTGCCCAGGGCCGCCTCGTACTGCGCGATGAGGTCCTGCTGGGCCGCCATGGCACCGTTCAGGATCGCCACCTCGGGGCCCGGAGCGGCCAGGGCCTCGTCATGGTGGGCACAGCCGGTCAGCAAGGGAAGGGTCAGCGCCGCTGCCCCGCCCAGCACCGCGCGCCGCGACACGGCACGCCTGCCATGTGGCAAGGGGTCTCTCCTCACCGATGATGTGGTGGTGTCGGCCCGCGGCGAGTCGTCCGCCCGGCAGGCCGCCTCCAGCATTCCACATCCATGGCCTTTATCAGTGTTACCCGAGGGGGGACGACCCCCCCGCGCCTCCCGGCCGACTTCGTCGGGATCAAGGGTGCCGCGCGACGATCAGATCGCGCACGATCGACTGGTCCACGCGGTGCCGGAAGCCGCGATACGCCTCGGAATCGCACACTTCGTAGCCGCTCGTCTCCAGGATCGAGGCCAGCTCCTCGCGCTTGCCGACGTGGGTGTTCCAGGAGATGCCGATGGCTCCGCCGGGCCGCAGCAGCCTCGTCCACACCGGAACGGCCGCCTCCAGCAGCTGAACGGGGCTGCGCGAGAGCGTCTCGCCGCCCTTGCGAGCGCCCGGCCGACCGCCCTGGGGGCGGCTGCCGTGCTGCACGCCGTACGGCGCGTCGGTGACGATCAGGTCGAACGAGCGGGGCTTGAAGAACGTGTCGCTCTTGAGAGTGTCCCCGTTGACAACGTCGATCTCGACGGCCTCGCCCGCCTTGTAGGCCTCCTTGGACGCGCCCGCCGACACCTTCAGGCGCTTGCCGAGCAGGGCCCGGTCCCGCCTGATCGGGGTGACGTCCGCCTGGTGCTTGAGGCGGTTGTTCTTGAGCCAGGTGCGGATGAACGTGGCGTAGGCGTCGAAGTCCTTGGCGTCCAGGTCGATCCCGGCCGAGTCCAGCCCGTACATCATCGCCTGGTTGAGCGTCGTGCCGCGGCCGCACAGCGGGTCGAAGACCCGGGGCCGCCCGGTCACCAGCGCGGCGGGGTCGCCCGCGGCCATGGCCGTGACGTTCAGCAGCAGCTTGGTGAAGAGCTCATTGGTCTTGCCGGAGTATTTCTGAATGGTCAGCAGATCGCTGCCGAAGGCGTCCAGCGGGGCGGTGGGAACCGGCCGCAGCAGCTCTCCGTTCAGTTCGTAGAGCGCGTACAGCGACGACAGGTTGGAGATCAACGCGATGTCCTGAGGTGACAGATCGTCGGCCTCGAACGTCACATAGGGGACGCCCGCGATCCCTTTTTCCTCGATCTTGCGAATGCGCCCGCCGAGCGCCGTCTCGCCGAACACCGCCAGCTCCGCCCGCACGAGGTCGGGGGCGGCCGAGGAATACACCCGGTTGTGCGATGGCAGGACAAGGAATCCGTACGTTGCCATTGTCGGGAGATTAGCAGTGGCCGAGACCCTGGTAGGACGGCGTACGGGCGGCCCGTACGGCGGCCGCCTCCGGCGCGCCGGTGTGCTGTCCGAAAGACCACTGAGGTGTCCCGCTGTCGATAGTCTTGTGGTGACAACGGACACGCGACGGTTTCAGAACAACATGAGGAGGTCCCATGAGCGTCGAATCCGGCGACGGCAGCGCTCAACGGGGCCGCGACGGCCGGCTCCCGCGCGATGAGGCCGTCAAGGAACTGACCCGGCTGCTCGACCCGGCGGTGGCCGAGGCGGGCTTCGACCTGGAGGAGGTCGACGTCCGGCCCGCGGGCCGGCGGCGCCTGGTCAAGATCGTCGTGGACGGCGACGGCGGCGTGAGCCTCGACGACATCGCCCTTCTCAGCCAGCGGGCCTCCGAGCTCCTGGACGGCTCCGAGGTGATGGGCGCCGCGCCGTACGTGCTGGAGGTGACCTCGCCCGGGGTCGACCGCCCGCTGACGCAGCCGCGGCACTGGCGCCGCGCCGTCGGCCGCCTGGTCGTCGCCCCGCTGGCCGAGGGAGGCCAGGTCGAGGGCCGCGTGGTGGAGGCCGGCGACGCCGAGGTCGTGATCGACGTCGTCGCCAAGGGCCGGGGCAAGGGCTCCGGCGGCCCGAAGGGGCCCAAGATCACTAGACGCCGGTTCGGCCTGGACGAGCTGGGCGACGGGCGGGTGCAGGTGGAGTTCCGCCGCCCCGGCGACGCGTCCGGCGACGCGGTGGACGACGCCGCGGACGAGGCCGACGAAGACGTCACGCCCGGCGAATCCGCCGATGAGACGGCGCCGACGCAGTCTCCGGCCGAGCCGGACTAGAGGGGGGACCTCGTGGACATCGACATGACCGCCCTGCGCAGCCTCGAGAGCGAGAAGGACATCTCGCTCGACGTGGCCGTCAAGGCGATCGAGGACGCGCTACTGATCGCCTATCACCGGACCGAGGGCGCCGCGCCCAAGGCGCGCGTCGAGCTGGACCGCAAGTCCGGCCACGTCACGGTGTGGGCGACCGAGACCGACGAGGAAGGCGCGTCGGTCCGGGAATACGACGACACCCCGAGCGGTTTCGGACGTATCGCGGCGACGACCGCCAAGCAGGTGATCCTGCAGCGGTTGCGCGACGCCGAGGACGAGCTCACGTTCGGCGAGTACGCCGGGCGGGAGGGCGACATCGTCTCGGGCATCATCCAGCAGGGCAAGGACCCGCGGAACGTGCTGGTGGACCTCGGCAAGATCGAGGCCATCCTGCAGCCCCAGGAGCAGGTGCCGGGCGAGTCCTACGTGCACGGCGAGCGGCTGCGGGCGTACGTGGTGCAGGTCCGCAAGGGCCACCGCGGCCCGTCGGTCCAGCTGTCGCGGACGCACCCGAACCTGGTGCGCAAGCTGTTCGCGCTGGAGGTCCCCGAGATCGCCGACGGCACCGTGGAGATCGCCGCCATCGCCCGCGAGGCCGGCCACCGCACCAAGATCGCGGTCCGCTCGCGCAAGGCCGGGGTGAACGCCAAGGGCGCCTGCATCGGCCCGCTCGGCAGCCGCGTCCGCAACGTGATGGCCGAGCTGCACGGCGAGAAGATCGACATCGTGGACTGGTCGGACGACCCGGCCGAGTTCGTCGGGAACGCGCTGTCCCCGGCCCGCGTCAGCGCCGTCGAGGTGGTGGACGCCGACGCCCGGGTCGCCCGGGTGATCGTGCCGGACTACCAGCTGTCGCTGGCGATCGGCAAGGAGGGCCAGAACGCCCGCCTGGCCGCCCGCCTCACCGGCTGGCGGATCGACATCCGGTCCGACACCGAGCAGGCCGCGCCCCCGGCCCCCGCGAGCGACCCGGTCGAGGCCGAGGCCGACGCGGCACCGGACGCGGCACCCGCCGCGGACGCCTCGGCGGATGCGGCGAAGGCCGCGGCCGAGGCTCCGAAAGCGTCCGCGGGCGGCGGTTCGGCCGACGCGGCGGGCGATTCCGCGCCCCAAGTTGCGGAGTCCGGCGAAACAGGATCAACTACATCAGGAGACCATGCGACAGGTCCCGCCGACGCCTCGGCGCGGTAGACTTATGTCACGTGGCCGGGCGGTTCCACTTCGTACGTGTGTGGGCTGCCGGGTTTGCACGGTCAAGTCCGACTTGCTGCGCCTCGTAGCGGTCGAGGGCGTCATCGTCCCCGATCACCACGGGCGACTGCCGGGCAGGGGTGCGCATCTGCACCCCGATCCGGCATGTCTCGAGCTGGCAGAGCGTCGTCGGGCGTTCCCACGGGCCTTTCGCCTGTCGGGGTCGCTCGACGCGTCCATGCTGCGAGAGCGGCTCGCGCGGCCCTGACCGGGCGGCAGCAACATTGATCAACGGTAAGCGACGTCTAGTCGGAAGCAGGTCGAGATTGCTATGAGCGCTCGATGAGCACGCCGCGATGAGTACGGCAAGTTAGCTACGGTCCGGAGGCCCCACCCCGGACCGAGTAGGGAGTGCAGTGGCCAAGGTCCGGGTTTACGAACTCGCCAAAGAGTTCGGTGTTGAGAGCAAGGTCGTCATGGCCAAGCTCCAGGAGATGGGCGAGTTCGTACGGTCGGCGTCCTCGACGATAGAGGCACCGGTCGTCCGCAGACTCACCGAAGCTTTCAATTCAGGGTCCGGCAAGCCGGCGGGCAAGGGCGGTGCGGGCAAGCCCGCGGCCCCGCGCCCCGCGGCTCCCAAGCCGGGTCCTTCAGGTGCTTCCGGCACCACCCCGCGTCCCGCGGCGCCGCGTCCGGCGGCCCCGCGTCCGCCCGCGCCCAAGCCGGCCGCCGCGAGCCCCGCGGCTCCGGCCGCGCCCGCGGCGCCCGCCGCACCCGCACCGTCGACCCCGGCGAGCCCCGCGGCTCCGTCGGGTCCCGCCGGTGGCGGCGCCAAGCCGGGCCCGCGCCCCGCGCCGGGGCCGGTTCCGCCCGCCCCGAGCACGCCGGTGCAGCCCCCGGCCGCGGCCAAGGGCCCGAGCGCCCCGCCCGCAGCCGGTGGCGGCGACCAGCGTCAGGGCGCGCGTCCCGGGCCGAAGCCCGGCCCGCGTCCCGGCCCGCGTCAGAGTGGCGGCGGCCAGGGCGGCGGAGGCGGCCGTCCCGGCGCTCCGCGTCCGGGCAACAACCCGTTCAGCTCGACCAACACCGGCATGGGCAAGTCGCCCAAGCCGGGCCCGCGTCCCGGCCCGCGTCCGGGCGACGACCGTCCGCCGCGTGAGGACCGGCCGCGCGACGACCGCCCCCGTGGCGACCGTCCCGCCGGCCCGCGTCCGGGCGGTGGCGGCCGTGGCCCCGGTGGCCCCGGCGCCGGCGGCCCGCGTCCCGGTGGTGGCGGCAACATGCCGCCGCGTCCGGGCGGTCCGCGTCCGAGCCCGATGAGCATGCCGTCCTCGCGGCCCGCCGGTAGCCCCGGCGGCGGCGGTGGCGGTCGTGGTGGGCCCGGCGGTGGCCGTGGCGGACCCGGCGGCGGTCGTGGTCCCGGTGGCGGCGGCGGTGGCCGTCCCGGTGGCGGCGGTCGTCCGGGCGGCGGCGGTGGCTTCGGTGCCCCGCGCGCCGGTGGTGGCCCCGGTGGCGGTCGTCCCGGTGGTGGCGGCGGCTTCGGCCCCCGTCCCGGTGGCGGCGGTCGCGGTCGGGGCGGTACGCAGGGCGCCTTCGGGCGTCCCGGCGGTCGCCCCGCGCGCGGTCGCAAGTCGAAGCGGGCGCGTCGTCAAGAGTTCGAGAACATGCAGGCCCCCGCGGCCGGTGGCGTTTCCGCTCCGCGCGGCAACGGCAAGACCATCCGGCTGCCGCAGGGCGCCACGCTGACCGACTTCGCCGAGAAGATCGGCGCCAACCCGGCGTCGCTCGTGGCGATCATGATGCACCTCGGTGAGATGGTCACCGCGACGCAGTCGGTCACCGAGGACACCCTGAAGCTGCTGGGCGTCGAGCTCGACTTCGACGTGCAGGTGGTCAGTCCCGAGGACGAGGACCGCGCGCTGCTCGAGTCGTTCGACATCGAGTACGGCGAGGACGACGGCGACGAGGAGCACCTCCAGTCGCGTCCGCCGGTCGTGACCGTCATGGGTCACGTCGACCACGGTAAGACCCGCCTGCTGGACGCCATCCGCAACGCCAACGTGGTGGCCGGCGAGGCCGGCGGCATCACCCAGCACATCGGCGCCTACCAGGTCGAGACCGAGGTGGACGGCGAGGAGCGCAAGATCACCTTCATCGACACCCCGGGTCACGAGGCGTTCACCGCCATGCGTGCCCGCGGTGCCGACACCACGGACCTCGTGGTGCTGGTGGTCGCGGCGGACGACGGCGTGAAGCCGCAGACCACCGAGGCGATCGACCACGCCACCGCGGCCGGGGTGCCGATCGTGGTCGCGGTCAACAAGATCGACAAGGAGGGCGCGGACCCGCAGCGGGTGCGTGCTCAGCTCACCGAGTACGGGCTGGTCGCCGAGGAGTTCGGCGGTACGACCCAGTTCGTCGACGTGTCGGCCCGCGAGAACATCAACATCGACGGGCTGCTGGAGTCGATCGTCCTGACCGCGGACGCCGAGCTCGAGCTCACCGCCAACCCCGACATGCCCGCCCAGGGCTCGGCCATCGAGGCCCACCTGGACAAGGGCCGGGGCGCCGTGGCGACCGTGCTGGTGCAGCGCGGCACGCTGCGGGTCGGCGACTCGATCGTCTGCGGCGTGGCCCACGGTCGCGTCCGGGCGATGCTGGACGAGAACGGCAACAACGTCGACGAGGCGCTGCCGTCGCGTCCGGTGCTGGTGCTCGGCCTCGCGGCCGTGCCCGGCGCGGGTGACAACTTCCTGGTCGTCGAGGACGACCGGGTGGCCCGTCAGATCGCCGACAAGCGGACCGCGCGCAAGCGCAACGCCGAGCTTCTCAAGAGCCGCAAGAGCAGCTCCCTCGAGGAACTGTTCAAGGACCTGGAGAAGGGCGAGCGGGACGAGCTGCTGCTCATCCTCAAGGGCGACGTGTCCGGTTCGGTCGAGGCCCTCGAGGACTCGCTGCTCAAGATCGACGTGGGCGACGAGGTCAGCCTGCGGATCATCCGCCGCGGCGTCGGCGCGATCACGCAGGACGACGTCAACCTGTCGCTGGCGTCCGAGGGCGCGGTCATCCTCGGCTTCAACGTGCGGCCCGAGCGCAACGCGCAGGAGCTGGCCGACCGCGAAGGCGTGGACATCCGGTACTACTCGGTCATCTACCAGGCGATCGAGGAGATCGAGGCGGCCCTCAAGGGCATGCTCAAGCCGGAGTTCGAGGAGGTCCAGCTGGGCACCGCGGAGATCCGCGAGATCTTCAAGGTGCCGCGGATCGGCAACGTCGGTGGCTCGATGGTCACCAGCGGCCTGATCCAGCGCAACGCCAAGGCCCGCCTCGTCCGCGACGGCGTCGTGGTGTCCGACAACCTCACGGTGTCGTCGCTGCGCCGCTTCAAGGACGACGCCACCGAGGTCCGCGAGGGCTTCGAGTGCGGTATCGGCGTCGGCTACAACGACATCAAGCTCGGCGATGTCATCGAGTGCTTCGAGATGCGGGAGAAGCCCCGCGTCTGAGCGGGCAGCTACCGTGACTAGCACTCGGTAAAACCAGTGACATGGCGCCAGGTTGATCTTTTAACCTGGCGTCATGTCATGTCGGGGGGCCGGCAGGACCCCGCGAACGCCCTGGGCGAACGTGGGAACACGCGGGTCGCCCGCCATCGTTCACACAACCGGAAGCCCGAGGTGACCATCAGGTGTACGTGGGTGCGCTGACGCTGGACCTGCTGCTCGGCGACGTCCGGTCGCTGAAGCAGAAGCGGTCGGCCGTGCGGCCGATCGTGGCGGAGGTGCGGCGGCGCTTCCCGGCCGTGGCCGTCGCCGAGACCGGTGACAACGAGCTCCACCGGCGCGCTGAGATAGGCGTGGCGGTGGTGTCGGACTCCGCGGCCAACTGCACAGAGGTGCTGGAGGGGTGCGAGCGGCTGGTCGCCGGCCGCCCGGAGATCGAACTGCTGTCGGCGCGGCAGCGGCTGTTCAACGACGAGGACTGAGACCGTCCTCGTCCACGCAGAGAGAGGGAGTGCGATCATGGTGGACGCAGCTCGGGCCCGCAAGCTGGCCGATCGCATCCAGCAGATCGTGGCCGAGATGCTGGAGCGGCGGATCAAGGATCCGCGCCTCGGCTTCGTGACCGTGACCGACACCCGGATCACCAACGACCTGCGGGACGCGACCGTCTACTACACGGTCTATGGCTCGGAGGGCGAGCGGGCCGAGACGGCCGCCGCGCTGGAGAGCGCCAAGGGCATCCTGCGTTCCGAGGTGGGCCGCCAGACGGGCATCAGGCACACGCCGAGCCTCACCTTCGTGCTCGACGCACTGATGGAGAACGCCGCCCACATCGACGACCTGCTGGCCAAGGCCCGCGCCAAGGACGCCGAGGTCGCGGAGGCCGCCCAGGGCGCCACCCACGCTGGCGAGGCCAACCCCTACAAGGAGGACGCCGACGAGGACGACGAGTCCGGCGACTCCGTCGGGGCCGTTGACGCCAAGGACGCCAAGGACTCCGCCAAGGATGACGACGCGGGACCCTCGTCATCGTGAGCGAGCTGGAGGGCCGCCGCGCCGCCTGGACTGAGGAGCGAGGGACGAGCGACGAGGGAAGGCGGCGCGAAAAAGGCGGCTCGGAGGCGAGCGGGGACGCGGTGAGCCGGGGGTTTGTGGCCGAGCCCCACTGGGACCGCGCGGTCGAGCTGATCAGGGAGGCCGATGAGGTCTGCCTGGCCTGCCACGTGGCTCCTGACGGCGACGCGCTCGGTTCGATGCTCGCCCTGACCCAGGCCCTGCGAGCCATGGGCAAGACCTGCCTGCCCTCGTTCGGCGAGCCGTTCGCGGTGCCGGGGAGCCTGCTCTTCCTGCCCGGGCAGGATCTGCTGGTCGAGCCGGGGCGGCTGCCGGCCGTTCCCAAGCTGATGATCACGCTGGACGCGGCGGGCGCCGAACGCCTCGGACCGCTGGCCGCGCAGGCGGAGAAGGCCGCCGAGCTGATCGTCATCGACCACCACGCCTCCAACACCGGGTTCGGCGCCGTACGGCTGGTCGACCCGGCCGCTGCGGCGACGTCGGTGCTGGTCGACGAGCTGATCAGGCGGCTCGGCGTGCCGCTGGACCGCGACATCGCGCTCGGCCTGTACGCGGGCCTGGCCAGCGACACCGGCTCGTTCCGCTACCCCTGCACGACGCCCCAGGTGCACGAGCTGGCGGCCCGGCTGATCGCCGCGGGCGTCCGGCCGGAGGCGGTCGGCCGCGAACTGTGGGACCGCGCCCCGTTCGGCTACCTCCAGGTGCTGGCGGGCGCGCTCGCCAAGGCCCGGCTCGAACGCGACGCCGCCGGCGGCTTCGGCCTGGTCTGGACGACGATCACCCGCGCGGACCGCGAGGCCCAGTGCGTGCCCTACGACGCGCTCGAGGGCGTGATCGACCAGCTGCGCCGGGCCGACGAGGCCGAGGTCGCGGTGGTCTGCAAGGAGACCGACCGCGGCGACTGGTACGTCTCCACCCGTTCCAAGGGACTGGTGGACGTCGGCCAGGCGTGCGTGGCGATGGGCGGCGGCGGGCACTACAACGCCGCCGCGTTCACCGCCGCCGGCGACCCGGCCGACCTGATCGACCGGCTGCGCGCCCACCTGCACGGCCCCCACCTGCACGACGCCGCCTGACGGCACACCCCTCAGCCACACCTCCTAGCCGCACTCCAGAGAGAGATCACGCCTTGACCTCGGGATCGGGACTCGTCGTCGTCGACAAGCCTGCGGACTGGACCTCGCACGACGTGGTCGGCAAGCTCCGCAGGCTGGCCAGGACCCGCAGGGTCGGGCACGCGGGCACGCTCGACCCCATGGCGACCGGGGTCCTGGTGATCGGCGTGGAGAAGGCGACCCGGCTGCTCGGGCACCTGGCCCTCACCGAGAAGGGCTACGACGGCACGATCCGGCTCGGCCAGACCACCAACACCGACGACGCCGAAGGCGAGATCACCGCCTCCGCCTCGGCTGCCGCCGTCACCGACGAGGCGCTGCACGCCGGGATCGCGAAGCTGACCGGCGAGATCCAGCAGGTCCCGCCGCAGGTCAGCGCCATCAAAGTGAACGGGGAGCGGGCCTACAAGATGGCCCGCAAGGGCGAGGAGGTCGAGCTCAAGGCCCGGCCGGTCACGATCCACGACTTCACGGTCAAGGAGATCCGCCGCGACGGCGACCTGATCGACCTGGACGTCTCCATCGCCTGCTCGTCCGGCACCTACATCCGGGCGCTCGCCCGCGACCTGGGCGCGGACCTGGGCTGCGGCGGTCACCTGACCGCGCTGCGCCGCACCCGCGTCGGCCCGTACGACCTGAGCATGGCCCGCACGATCGAGCAGCTCACCGAGGAGTTCGCGATCTTGCCGATGGCCGAGGCCGTCGCCGCCGCGTTCCCGCGCCGCGACGTGACCGAAGACGACGCCCGCAAGGTCATGCACGGTGGCAAGCTGCCCGCCGCGGGCCTGGGCCCGGGCCCCGTCGGGGTCTTCGCGCCCGACGGGACCCTGCTGGCCCTGGTCGAAGAGCAGGGCCACGCGGCCAAGCCCCTTGCCGTCTTCGTTCCTTAGGCCCTGAGGCCTCTACGCCCCTGCCGGCACGACCTTCGCGTTCACCCGCATCTCGCCCGCCTTGGCGAACCGCAAGGTGACCGGGACGGTCTGGCCGACCTTGAGATTGCCGGGCTTCATGAACATCAGGTGCATGCCGCCCTTGGCGAAGGCGACCGTGCCCGAGGCGGGCACCGGTGCGGCCTTCATTTGCTCCATCTTCATGGAGCCGCCGTTCATGACCATGCGGTGCATCTCCACGGTCTTGGCGGCCGGTGACGTCACCCCGGTCAGGGTGTCGGCCGGGCCCGCGTTCGAGACGGTCAGGTAGCCGCCCGTGACGTCCGGGGACGACGGGACCCTGATCTGCGCGCCGGTGACCGAGATGGGCGCGGCCTTGGCGATCAGCGTCTTGAGGTCCTTGGCCATGTCCCCGCTGCCGAACTGGTAGGGGAAGAGCAGCCGCCCGCCGCCGTCCGGCCCGTACGTCATGACGTTGCTGCCGTGCGAGACCGGGTAGTTGCCCTTGGCGTGAGCGGGCGGCGGGGTGATCGACACCTTGGCGTCGGCCGCCGCGCGCTGGATGGTCTTCATCGGCCCGGTCAGCCCGACGAACGAGGGGTTGAACTTGCCGAGGAACGCCTTGAGCGCCTTCGGGGTGTCGCGGGCCGGGTCGGCGGTCACGAACACCACCTGGACCTTGGCCCGTTCGGCCGGCGTGAGCAGGGACATCGCCCCGGCGGCGTCGGCCATCGTCGTCGGGCAGATGTCGGGGCAGTGCGTGTAGCCGAAGAACAGCAGGCTGATCTTGCCCTTGGCCCGCTCGGCCAGGTCGTACGGCTTGCCGTCGCCGTCCGTGAGTCGCACGTCGGGGATCTTGTACGCGGCGGGCAGCATCGTGGCCTTGTAGGGCGACGCCGGGGCCTTCTGCTCGACCGCCGCCGGGCCGGCCTCACTGCCGCAGGCCGCCGTTCCCGCCACCAGCGCCAACCCCAGTCCGGCCAGGGCAGGGCGCGCGAATGTACGCATGCGAAAACACTCCACAGGAGAAAGAGGTGAGCCTCGCCGCTGTGCGCGAGGGGGACACATCGCGCCGATCTTGCTCTCAGCGACCTCCGGAGCACCCCGAAAGGGCGCTGAGAGCAAGATCGGCGCGGTCGGGTGGGCCGCGGCGTGTCAGGGAGTGGCGAAGGGCGGTGGGCGTCGGCGGCGTCGCGGAAGGGAACGGACCGGTGGGTGGGCGCGGGGGCTGGGTTGCGGGCGCGGGAGAGAGGAGGCGGGGGAGTGCGGTGTCGGCGGCCGCTTTGAGGCGACGGGCCAGGGACCAGGTGGCGGCCTCGCCCCGGCGGAGCCACCAGGCGGCCCCCAGAGCCGCCAGGAGGTGCGCGAGCGGCATGGCCGTCCCGCCATGGGGTATTGCGGCCGGGTGGGCGTTATGTGCCTCGTGGGCCGATCCGGCGGTCGCCTGCGTGAAGAGGGCGTGCAGGCCGAACTGGGCGCCCAGGAGGCCGCCGAGGATCGTACGGAAGGAGCGTTCGGTGCCCGCCAGCAACGCGGACAGGCCCAGCACCAGGCCGAAGCCGAGGGCGACGGTCGCCGGTGGGACGGCGGCGTGCGCGGCGTACGCGTGGCCGGCGGTGGTCAGGGTCAGGCAGACCGTGGCGAAGACCACCGCCCGGGCGAGGCGGTACGCAGGCTGATCAGGCATCGGTGCGCCCATGCTCCCACGGGGTAGCCGGGGGGTCGCTCAGGGGTCACGTGGTGCGTTTCACGCCCCGATATGGGTGCGTTCCAACCTACGGTTGCGTAACCTACGGAATCGTAGGTTTTATGGCCGAGGAGGTGTCCATGACCACACTGTCACACCGGCCCGCAGTGCCCTCGCCGGTCAAGCCGCGGATGCGCGGCTGGCTGCACATCGGCGCGTTCCCCGCGGTGCTCGTCGCCGGGCTCGTGCTCGTCGCGATGGGGCCCACGACGGCGGCCCGGCTGTCGGCCGCGGTCTACGTCGCGATGTCCGGACTGCTGTTCGGGATCTCCGGTACGTACCACCGGCAGAGCTCGCACCGCCTGATCGAGATCCTGCGGCGGTTCGACCACGCCAACATCTACCTGATCATCGCCGGGACGTACACGCCGTTCACGGTGCTGGCGCTGGACGGTGCCGCGCGCATCGGGGTGCTCGCGCTGGTGTGGACGGGTGCGATCGCCGGGGTGGTCTTCCGCACCACCTGGGTCGGTGCCCCGCGCTGGCTGTACGTCACGCTCTACATCGTGCTCGGCTGGGTGGCCGTCCTCTTCCTGCCGCAGTTCCTGGACGGGGCGGGCCTCGCGGCCTGCATCCTGGTCGCGCTGGGCGGCGTGGCCTACAGCCTGGGCGGTGTCGTCTACGGCCTGCGCAAGCCCAACCCCTCGCCGCGCTGGTTCGGCTTCCACGAGGTCTTCCACGCCTGCACGCTGGCCGCTTACGTGCTGCAGTACATCGCCGTCTCGCTGGTCGTCTACCAGGCCTAGTCGTCTACCAGGCGTAGTGGTCTGCCAGGCCTAGCGGAGAGCCGGGCTAAAGGCGGAAGTCGGCCTCTACGGCGTGATGGTCGCTGCCCGGCGTCTCCACGGTCCGCGCGTTCACGGCCTTCATCCCGTCGTAGAGGATGTGGTCCGGCCGGGTCAGCGGGAACGTGGACGGCCAGGTGAAGCCCATCCCCGAGCCCGCCGCCTCCTGCGCCTCCCGCAGCGGCGGCACCAGGCGCCCCAGCTCGCGGTCGGTGGTGGCGGTGTTGAGGTCCCCGAGCAACAGGACGCGTTCCGAACGATCCGACTGAACGGCCTTGGCCAGCCGGTCCATGGTGGCGTCGCGCTCGCCGGTGTCCAGCGGCCGTGCCGAGCCCAGATGCGCGACATAGACGGTGATGTCGCCGGTGGGGGCGGAGATCGTGGCGCGCAGGGCGCGGGTCCAGCCCAGGCCCAGGTCCACCGGCTCGGCATCGCGGATGGGCAGTCGGCTCCAGATCCCCACGGTCCCCTTCACCACGTGATGGGGATAGGTCGCGTTCAGGGCCTCGGGATAGGAGCCGTAACGCAGCTCCACCAGAGACAGGACGTCGGCCTTGGTGGTGAGGAGCTTGCCCACCGTGGCGCGGGGGTCGGGGTTGGCGGCGTACATGTTCTGGCTCACCGCGCGCAGGTCGTACGTCCCGCCCGAGGAACCGTGCACGATGCCGCGCGCGAACGGGCCGCCGAACATCGCGGTCCAGACGAGCGACGGCACCAGCACTGCGGCCAGCCCTGGCCACCAGGCGCGCCGCACGACCGCGATGACGGCCAGCAGGGGGATCACCAGGCCGAACCAGGGGAGCGCGGTGTCGAGCAGCGTCCCCACGTCTCCGGGAACGAGGCGGTGGCCGCCGATCAGGACCGCGAGCACCACGGCCGCGACGACGACGGCCATGCCGCGCCGCGGTGGCCGGGAGGGCTCCGCGAGCGGGCGCCGGCCGCCGTCGGTTCTGATCTCGGTCGGGGCGGTCATCGCGTCGAAGCTACCCGCTGCCGCTCGCTGCCCGGGATCTGCCCGGAATGTCGCCGAAAGAGGCGATCATCCCTGGATCGTGCTACCGGCGAGTAGACTCCTCGGTGACGGGGCGGGGACCTGCGCGCAAAAGGGGAGCCCCTCGGTCGTGGCGGATCGCGGCGCATGGCAGGCTGTGATGCGACAGGAAAACCGCAGGCGGGTCTACGCAGGGAGTGCAAGGTGCGGCGTTGGCATGGCCTCGACGAGGTTCCGGCCGACTGGGGCCGATCGGTCATCACCATCGGCGTCTTCGACGGCGTCCACCGCGGTCACCAGAGAATCGTCGGAAGCGCCGCCGAGCTGGCCAAGGAACGCGGCTTGCGCTCGGTGGTCATCACCTTCGACCCGCACCCCGACGAGGTCGTCAGGCCCGGCACCCACCCGCCGCTGCTGAGCTCCACCAAGCGCCGCATCGAGCTGCTGGAGGGCCTCGGCACCGACGCCGTCGTGGTCGTGCCGTTCACCCTGGAGCTGTCCAAGGTCGGCCCGGACGAGTTCGTGCAGTCCGTGCTCGTCGATCGGCTGCACGCCGCGCACGTGATCGTCGGCGAGGACTTCCGCTTCGGCCACAAGGCCAAGGGCGACGTCGCGCTGCTCAAGGAACTCGGCGAGAAGTACGACTTCACCGCGGAGGGGGTCCCCCTGGTGGCCAACGGGGACAAGATCTCCTCCACCTCGATCCGGGAGCGCCTGGACGCCGGCGAGGTCGAGGAGGCCGCGCACGCGCTGGGCCGCCCGCACCGCGTCGAGGGCGTGGTCGTCCGCGGCCATCAGCGGGGCCGCCAGCTCGGCTTCCCGACCGCCAACCTGGAGACCCTGCCGCACACCGCGATCCCCGCCGACGGGGTGTACGCGGGCTGGCTGGTCTGCGACTCCGACCGCTACCCGGGCTTCCGGTGGCCGGCCGCGATCTCGATCGGCACCAACCCGACCTTCGAGGGCGGGGAGCGGACCGTCGAGGCGTACGCGCTGGACCGCACCGACCTGGACCTGTACGGCGAGCACATGGCCGTCGACTTCGAGGGCCGGATCCGCGACACGCTGAAGTTCGACTCGATCGACGCGCTGATCGAGGAGATGCACCGCGACGTGGACCGCGCCAGGGAGATCACCGCCGCGACCCGGTGATCCTCACCGCCGCGACCTGGTGATCTTGCTGTTCACGGTCCGTTTCGCGCCGTGACGGCCCGCCTTGGCGACATGGTACGGTGAAGAGTCGCCGGGATAGGCCCCGGCTCGGTCGGCTGCACCCTCATGCGGCCGCCTGGATTCCATACGCACCATGCGGACCCGTGCGCCTGACCAGGCCGGGGATCTGCGGGTGACGAGCATTTCGAAGGAGCCACGTGTCGCTCGACACCGCCACAAAGAACAAGATCATCGCTGAATACGCGACTGCTGAGGGTGACACCGGATCCCCGGAGGTCCAGGTCGCGCTACTGACCCGCCGGATCAACGATCTGACGGAGCACCTCAAGGAGCACAAGCACGACCACCACAGCCGCCGCGGCCTCCTGCTGCTGGTCGGCCGTCGTCGTCGCCTCCTGAAGTACTTGCAGAACAAGGACATCAGCCGCTACCGGGCACTGATCGAGCGCCTCGGTCTGCGCCGCTAGCTACGCGAGGGAGTGGTCCGGTCTCGGGCCACTCCCTCCGCTTATGTCGGCCTGAACGCCGGCACATACGCGGGCCGTATGGCCCGGTGCGTATGTTGGTCTCAGAGGGCCGTACGGCGGCCCCCTCGAGACCGCACGGCGGCCCTGCGGGACCGCACAACTGAACACACCCAATCCACAACCCCGCGGACTTCTTCGCCCTGGTGCGGCCGGTCCTCGGTAGTGGCTCTCGGAGCAGGCTCCCCGGCGACCGGGGATTGAGGCTCCGGGCGCTTCGATCGAAGACCGGCATTGCGCGTCGCTACTTCTGTAATCACGCAAAGCCACGGGAAAACGGCCGCGGGGACCGTCCGAAACCTAGGAGGTTTCCCGTGACAGAAGCTGTGCGCATTGATGGAGCGCAGAGCGCCGAGGCCGTGATCGACAACGGCTCGTTCGGCACCCGCACGATCCGCTTCGAGACGGGCCGCGTGGCCCGTCAGGCGGCCGGCTCGGCCGTCGCCTACCTCGACGACGAGACGATGGTGCTCTCGGCCACCACCGCCTCCAAGAAGCCCAAGGACAACCTGGACTTCTTCCCGCTGACCGTGGACGTCGAGGAGCGGATGTACGCCGCCGGGCGCATCCCCGGCTCGTTCTTCCGCCGTGAGGGCCGTCCCTCCGAGGACGCCATTCTCACCTGCCGCCTGATCGACCGCCCGCTGCGCCCGTCCTTCAAGAAGGGCCTGCGCAACGAGATCCAGGTCGTCGAGACGATCATGGCGCTGCACCCCGACCACCTGTACGACGTCGTGGCGATCAACGCCGCCTCGATGTCCACCCAGCTGGCCGGGCTGCCCTTCTCCGGCCCGATCGGCGGCGTCCGCGTCGCGCTGATCGAGGGCCAGTGGGTCGGCTTCCCGACCCACCCCGAGCTGGAGAACGCCACCTTCGACATGGTGGTCGCCGGTCGCGTCCTGGAGGACGGCGACGTCGCGATCATGATGGTGGAGGCCGAGTCCACCCCGGGCACGCTCAAGCTGGTCGGTGACGGCGCCGTCGCCCCGACCGAGGAGACCGTCGCCGCGGGCCTGGACGCCGCCAAGCCCTTCATCAAGGCCCTGTGCAAGGCCCAGAGCGAGCTGGCGGCCGTCGCCGCCAAGCCGACCGCCGAGTACCCGATCTTCCTGGACTACCAGGACGACGTGCTCGAGGCCGTCACCGCCGCCGTCAGCGCCGAGCTGGCCGAGGCGCTGACCATCGCGGGCAAGCAGGAGCGCGAGACCCGGCTCGACGAGATCAAGGCCGGCGCGCAGGAGAAGCTCGCCGCCGACTTCGAGGGCCGCGAGAAGGAGGTCTCCGCCGCGTTCCGCGCGCTCACCAAGAAGCTGGTGCGCGAGCGGGTCATCCGCGACGGCGTCCGCATGGACGGCCGCGGCGTCAAGGACATCCGCCAGCTGTCGGCCGAGGCGCACGTGATCCCGCGGGTGCACGGCTCGGCGCTGTTCGAGCGCGGTGAGACCCAGATCCTGGGCGTGACCACGCTGAACATGCTCCGCATGGAGCAGATGATCGACACGCTCAACCCCGAGCGCACCAAGCGCTACATGCACAACTACAACTTCCCGCCGTACTCGACCGGTGAGACCGGCCGCGTGGGCTCGCCCAAGCGCCGCGAGATCGGCCACGGCGCGCTCGCCGAGCGCGCGCTGCTGCCGGTGCTGCCGACGCGCGAGGAGTTCCCGTACGCGATCCGCCAGGTGTCGGAGGCCCTCGGGTCCAACGGCTCCACCTCGATGGGCTCGGTCTGCGCGTCCACCATGTCGCTGCTGGACGCGGGCGTGCCGCTGAAGCAGATGGTGGCGGGCATCGCGATGGGCCTGATCAGCGAGGGCGGCGAGTTCGTCACGCTGACCGACATCCTCGGCGCCGAGGACGCGTTCGGCGACATGGACTTCAAGGTCGCCGGCACCCGCGACGTCATCACCGCGCTTCAGCTCGACACCAAGCTCGACGGCATCCCCGCCGACGTGCTGGCCGCCGCGCTGAAGCAGGCCAAGGGCGCCCGCCTGGCGATCCTGGACGTCATGCAGGAGGCCATCGAGGCCCCCTCGGAGATGAGCCCGTACGCGCCGCGGATCATCACCATCAAGGTCCCGGTCGACAAGATCGGCGAGGTCATCGGCCCGAAGGGCAAGATGATCAACTCGATCCAGGACGACACCGGCGCCGACATCACGATCGAGGACGACGGCACGATCTACGTCGGCGCGACCGACGGCCCGTCCGCCGAGGCCGCGCGGGCGGCGATCAACGCGATCGCCAACCCGCACATGCCCGAGGTCGGCGAGCGCTACCTCGGCACGGTCGTGAAGACCACCACGTTCGGCGCGTTCGTGTCGCTGCTGCCCGGCAAGGACGGCCTGCTGCACGTCTCGCAGATCCGCAAGCTGCACGGCGGCGCCCGGATCGAGAACGTCGAGGACGTCATCAAGGTCGGCGAGAAGATCCAGGTCGAGGTGACCGAGATCGACCAGCGCGGCAAGCTGTCGCTGGTCCCGGTCGAGGTCGTCGAGCGCGAGCAGGCCGAGGGCGGCTCGGACGGCGGGTCCGCCGAGGCCCCCGCCGCCGCTTCGGACTCCGGCTCGGGCGAGCGCCGCGAGCGCCGTTCCGAGGGCGGCTCGGGCGACGGCGACCGCGCCCCGCGCCGCCGCCGCACCCGTCGCGGCGACGACGGCGGCCAGCGCAACTCCTGATCCGGCACTGCGTTGACCGATCGGCCCGGCCCCCAAGATCGGGGGCCGGGCCGCTCGGCGATTTCGACCCCCGAGGAATGTGAGCACCAAGTGACGCAGCCGGCGCGGGCGCAGGAGCCCGGCACCACCTGCACGATCCACCCCGGGAACGAGGGGGCCGGCGTCGTCCGGCGCACCGTCCTGCCCGGCGGGCTGCGGATCATCACCGAGACCATGCCGACCGTGCGGTCGGCGGCGTTCGGCGTCTGGGCGGGCGTCGGCTCGCGCGACGAGGCCCCGGCCGACGCGGGCGCCAGCCACTACCTGGAACACGTGCTGTTCAAGGGCACCAGGCGGCGAAGCGCCCTGGAGATCTCCTCCGCGATCGACGCGGTCGGCGGCGACCTCAACGCCTTCACCGCCAAGGAGTACACCTGCTACTACGCGCGGGTGCTGGACGCCGACCTGCCGCTGGCGGCGGACGTGGTGTCGGACATGGTGTCGGCGTCGGTCAACCGGCCCGAGGACGTCGAGGCCGAGCGCGGCGTGATCCTCGAAGAGATCCACATGCGCGACGACGACCCCGGCGACCTGATCCACGACGAGTTCTCGCTGGCGCTCTACGGCGACGCGCCGCTCGGCCGCCCGATCCTGGGCACGGTCGAGTCGATCAACGCGCTGGACCGCGACCGGATCCACGCGTACTACCGCGAGCACTACGTGCCGCACAACCTCGTCGTCGCGGTCGCCGGCAACATCGACCACGACCAGGTCGTCCGGCTGGTGGAGCAGGCCTTCGACGGCCACCTGGAGGGCGGCGAGCGGCCCAAGGCGCCCCGCATCGACGGCAGCCCGCTGCCGATCACCCCCGACGTGCGGGTGGTCGACAAGGACACCGAGCAGGCCCACGTGGTGCTCGGCGGCATCGGCGTCTCCCGTACCGACGACCGCCGCTTCGCCCTCGGCGTGCTGAACGCGGCGCTCGGCGGCGGCATGTCGTCCCGGCTCTTCCAGGAGATCCGCGAGAAGCGCGGCCTGGCCTACTCGGTCTACAGCTACACCTCGCAGTACGCCGACACCGGCGTCTTCGGCGTCTACGCGGGCTGCCAGCCCGGCAAGGTCGACGAGGTCCTGTCGATCTGCCGTGACGAGGTGGCCTCTGCCGCCGAGCGGGGGATCACCGACGAGGAGCTGGAACGCGGCAAGGGCCAGCTGCGCGGCGCGATGGTCCTCGGCCTGGAGGACACCGGCTCGCGGATGAGCCGCATCGGCAAGAGTGAGCTGGTGTACGAGTCGCTGCTGCCCGTGGACGAGGTGCTGGCCCGCATCGAGGCCGTGACCCCCGACGACATCCGCGCGGTCGCCCAGGACGTTCTGGCGGCTCCGCAGGCCCTCACCGTCATCGGCCCCTTCGGCGACCGCGACTTCACTCTGTAGGCGACCCTCCGGCCGTTTCGGCGGCCGGGGCCTTCGTCTCGGGCTTGTCGATCGTCGAGCTGAGCACGCCGGTCAGCCAGCGCTTGGACGGATCGGCGTCCAGCAGCAGCGCGCGCACCAGCGTGCTCAGCGGTACGGCCAGGATCGCGCCGAGCGGCCCGAGGACCCACGCCCACAGGATCAGCGACAGGGTGATCAGCGTGACCGACAGGCCCACCGCGTTCCCCAGGAACTTGGGCTGGATCAGCGACTGCAGCACGAAGTTGATGACGCAGTACGCCGCGATGATCCAGATCATCCGGACGACGCCGCCGTCCAGCAGCCCGAGGACCGCCGGGGGAGCGAGGCCGATGACGAAGCCCACGTTCGGGATGTAGTTGGTCAGGAAGGCCAGCAGCCCCCACAGCAGCGGGACCGGCACCTCGAACCAGTAGAGCACCCCCACGTCCAGCACGGCCACGATCAGGCCGAACACCGTGCTGACCACCAGGTAGCGGCAGGTGTCGCGGGCGAAACCGCGCAGCGCCCCGACCACGTCCGGGTGGCTCGGCAGCAGCTTCTCCATCTGCCGTACGAGGCCGGGCGCGTCCATGCACATGCCGACCAGCATCAGCACGATCAGGATGAGCGCGGACGAGGCGCTGAGCAGGCCGTTGAAGAACGCCTGGACGAAGCTGAAGACCTGGCCCGGGTCCAGCTTGGACAGCGCCGACTGGAGCTTGTCCTGGTCGATGCCGTGCCTGGCGAGCTGCTGGGTCACGTCGGTGACCAGCTCGTTGAACTGGTGGGAGTAGCCGGGGAGCAGCGAGGCCAGCTGCGCCGCCGAGATGGCCAGCGCCGCGCCGAGGGCCAGCAGCACCACGATCACCGTGACCAGCGGCACCGCGACGCAGACCCAGAACGGGGCGCCGATCCGCTGCAGCCAGTTGCGCAGCGGGCTCACCGCGATGGTGAGGATCATCGCCAGGAACGCGGGCGCGACGAAGCTGGAGGCCGCCTTCATCCCGGCCAGCACGAGCACGGCCGCGGCCGCCCCCACCATGAGCACCAGCCCCGGCGACCAGACGCTCCCGCCGCCGCCCCGGCTCCCGCCGTGGCCGCCGTGGCCCCCGCCCTCGGCCGTACGGCCCATGACCACCCCCCGATGATCTTCCCGATAGGTTCCCGCTGGTCACCTGGGTGCAAACGCGGGCGCCCTGGGTAGATCACCGATCATGAAGATCCTCATCAGGGTGGTCATCACCGCGGTGGCGCTGTGGGTCGCCACGGCGATGGTCGGCGGGATCACCGTCACGGGGGACACCGCGCCGAAGCGCGCCCTCACGCTGCTGGCCGTCGCGGTGATCTTCGGCATCGTGAACGCGTTCATCAAGCCGGTCGTCAAGGTGTTCGGCTGCGCGTTCTACATCCTCACGCTGGGCCTGATCGCGCTGGTGGTGAACGCGGCGCTGCTCATGCTGGTCAGCTGGGTCGCCGGGAAGCTGAAGCTGCCGTTCCACGTGGAGTGGTTCTGGCCCGCGTTCTGGGGCGCGATCATCATCGGCGTCGTGAGCTGGCTGCTCAACCTGTTCGTCTCGGACGACGACGACTGAGGCGGGGCCGGCCCGCCGGGGGTTGTTAACCGGACCACAGTCCGCTAATCTCGTACGCATAACCGGACTGTGGTCCGATTGACGTCCGATCGTACGAGAGGAACCCCCTCAAATGTCCCGCCTGCTGCACATCTCCGCCTCCCCGCGAGGCACCGGCTCCGAGTCCCTGGCGATCGCCGCGACCTTCCTGGACGCCTACCGGGAGGCCCACCCCGGCGACACCGTCGACCACCACGACCTGTGGGACGGGACGCTGCCCGAGTTCGGCCCTGCCGGGGCCGGCGCCAAGATGACGGTCTTCGGGGGAGCGTCGCCCGCCGGGGCCCAGGAACGCGCCTGGGAGGCCGCCAGGGCCGTCTTCGACCGCTTCGACTCCTACGACCGCTACCTGTTCAGCGTGCCGATGTGGAACGCGGGGGTGCCCTACATCCTCAAGCAGTTCATCGACGTCATCTCCCAGCCCGGCTGGGTCTTCGGCTTCGACCCCGAGAAGGGCTACACGGGCCTGCTCCAGGACAAGAAGGCCGCCGTGATCTACACCAGCGCCGTCTACGGCGACGGCCGCGGCCCGGCGTTCGGCTCGGACTTCCAGCGCAGCTACTTCCACGACTGGCTGCAGTGGGCGGGGATCGACGACATCGTCAGCATCCAGTTCCGGCCGAACCTCGCCACCGCCGACGCCGAGACCGGCCGCCGCGCCGCGCACGAAGCGGCACGCGACGACGGCAAGCGCTTCTAGCCTCTAGGACGCGTCGCGTCCAGCCGCCTCGGGATCGCGGGCGTCGGCGAACCGTACGCCCGCGATCGATCCCGACACCCCTCGGTGGTCGCCGAAGAACGCCGCCACCCCGTTCACCACCAGCAAGACCACCACCAGCACCGTGTCCACCACGGCCAGCAGCAGCACGGGCCCGGCCGCCACCTGCACCAGCCTTCGCCACCACGACGAGGGCACCGGCCGGAGCATGACCGCCCACTGGCCCGGTGAGCGCCCCCCGTTCAGCAGCGGCACGAGCACCAGCAGCAGCCCGCCCGGCACCCACCAGCCCAGCAGCGGTTCCAGCCGGTGAACGGTCTTGTCCGCGAAGCTCCCGTCGCCCAGGTAGTACTCGGCCAGCGAGACGGCGATCAGCAGGCCCTGCCCGATGATCACGACCAGCACCCCGTCGCACGCCATCCCGAGCAACCGGCGCCACGCGGTCACCGGCCGCGCCACCTCCGGGGCCTTGTCCACCTGGCCCGGGACGAGCCGCAGCACCGGCGCCGCCAGCGCGCCCACGAGCGCGCCCAGCGTGTTGGACCACAGGTCGTCCACGTCGAACGAGCGCCACGAGCACGGGAACAGCCCCCAGACCGCGGTGAGCTGGGTCAGTTCGATCGCCAGCGACACCAGGAACCCGATCAGCACGGTCATCATCACGCCGCGGCCGAACAGGTGCCTCAGGAACATCCCGAGCGGCACGAACAGCGCCACGTTCAGGACCCTGACCTCCAGCGCCGGGTTGCCCAGCATGAGCTTGCCGCCGTCCCGCCGGGCCCAGTGCCGCATGTCGTCGAACGTCTGGAACCAGTGCAGGTTCGCGTGCGAGGCCCGGGTCGCGCAGAATCCGCCGGAGAAGTTCGGGATCGGCAGGTTCACCAGCAGCACGAGGCCGACCACGTAGACCGCGAAGCCCGACGCCAGCAGGGCCTGCCCGAACCCCAGCCGTCCCCGCCGCCGGTACTGCGCCGCGACATAAGGGAAAAGCGCGACCAGTGCCACGAACGGGAACACCACGAACGCCAACGCGATCGAGATCGCGTAACCCTCCACCGGCCACCCCCCGACCACCAACGATGCCCGCGATAGGCTCAACCGGAAGTCAAGGCAGGAGGCGATCGTGATCAAGGTTGGGGTGCTGGGCGCGCGGGGCCGCATGGGGGCCGAGGTGTGCCGGGCCGTGGAGAACGCCGGCGACCTGGACCTGGTCGCGGCCGTGGACCAGGGCGACTCGCTGGAGGCGCTCACCGCCGCCGAGGCCGTCGTGGACTTCACTCACCCCGGCGTGGTGATGGACAACCTGAAGTTCCTGATCGAGCATGGCGTTCACGCCGTCGTCGGCACGAGCGGCTTCGACCCGGCCCGCCTGGACACCGTCCGCGGCTGGCAGGAGGCCGGCCCCGGCGCCAACGTCCTGATCGCCCCGAACTTCGGCATCGGCGCCGTGCTGATGATGCACTTCGCGCAGAAGGCCGCCCCGTTCTTCGAGTCCGTCGAGATCGTCGAGCTGCACCACCCGAACAAGCTCGACGCCCCGTCCGGCACCGCCTACCGCACCGCGCAGCTGGTCTCCGAGGCCCGCGCCAACGCCGACGTCAAGCCCTCACCGGACGCCACGACCACCGCGCTCGAAGGCTCGCGCGGCGCCACGGTGGACGATGTGCGCGTGCACTCCATCCGGCTGTCGGGCCTGATCGCCCACCAGGAGGTCCTCCTGGGCGGCCACGGCGAGGTCTTCACGATCCGCCACGACTCCATGAACCGCGAGTCGTTCATGCCCGGCGTCCTGCTGGGCATCCGCAACGTCGCCTCGCTCGCGCCCCTGACCGTGGGCATCGAGCCCCTCCTCGGCCTGTGAACTTCGACAGCGAACCCTGGGCCTACCTGGAGGCCTCCGAGGCCATCGACCTGGAGCACGAGGCGGTGCAGTCCCTCGCCTCACTCCTGCGCGAGGGAGACGACCTGGCCTTCGCCCAGACGGCGTTCGACTACGTGCGCGACGACATCACCCATTGCCTCGACGCGGGGGATCCCCGCGTACCCTGGCGCGCCTCCGACGTCATCACCGCCAAGACCGGCTTCTGCTACGCCAAGTCCCACGCCTACGCGGCCCTGCTGAGGGCCGCGGGCATCCAGGCGGGCCTGTGCTACCAGGACATCGACGGCACCCTGCACGGCCTCACCGCCGCGCTCATCGACGACCGCTGGGTACGGCTGGACCCCCGAGGCAACAACGCCGACATCGACGTCCAGTTCTCGGCCACCGAGGACCGCCTGGCCTACCCCGACCGCCCGGTGCACCCGACCGTCTACGCGGCTCCGCACCCCGCGGTCCTCAAGGCCCTGCAGGTCCACGCGACCGCCCAGGACCTGCCTCTGCCCAAGGCCACCGTCCTCTGACCACCGGAGTGGTCAGAGGACGCGCTCGCAACGCTCGTGACTCACTGGTTGTAGCTGGTGGACGGTGCTTGGCCGCTCTGCGGCTGCTGCTGGTTGGCCGAGGGCAGCGCGGTCACGTTGTCGGCGGTCTTGCCGGCCTTGAGGGCGGCGAGGCGGGCCTCGACCTCGGTCTTGACCTCGACGTTCTGCAGGTTCTGGAACTGCGCGTCGAGGGAGGAGGCGGCGAGCTCCTGAGCGCCGATGACCTTGGCCTCCTCGCGTTTGATCTTCTCCTCGAAGCGGGAGACCTCGCTGGTCGGGTCCATGATGTCGATGCTCTTGATGGCGTCCTGGACCTGGGTCTGGGCCTCGGCGGTCTTGGCGCGGGAGATCAGCTCGTCGCGCTTGTTGCGCAGCTCGTTGAGCTTCTCTTTCATCTGGTCGAGGCCGGTCTTCAGCTTGTCCACGACCTCGCGCTGCGACATGATCGCGGGCTCGGCGGTACGGGCCTCCTTCTCGGACTGCATCTGCCGTTCGAGGGCGACCTTGGCGAGGTTGTCGAACTTGTCGGCGCCCCCGGTGTCGCCGGTGCCGCGCATGCGGTCGGCCTCCTGGCTGGCGGCGAGGGCCTTCTGGCCCCACTCGCCGGCGGCCCGCACGTCCTCCTGGTAGTCGGCCTCCTGCATGCGCAGGTTGCCGATGGTGGTCGCGATGGACTTCTCGGCCTCGGCGATGTTGTCGGTGTAGTCGCGGACGAGCTGGTCCAGCATCTTCTGCGGGTCCTCGGCCTGGTCGAGGATCGCGTTGATGTTGGCGCGCGCCAGCTGGGTCACGCGGCCGAAGATGCTCTGCTTGCTCATGTCTCTCCTTGAGGTTGTGCTTGTCAGAAACGGCCGCCGGCGCCGCGGCGGCCGCGTGTGGCCGTACCGCCGAAGCTGCCGGGGGTGGGCGCGGGGCGAGAGCCGCCGCTCCTGCGTCCGCTGTTGAGGATGCTGTCGATGAGGATTCCGCCGATCATGGCGTCGGCCATGCGGCCGCCGCCCCCGCCGCCGCCCATGGGGCCGAACGCGGGGTCGGTGCCGCCGATGTCCTGGCGGGCGAGCTGTCCTGCCTCGTTGGCCAGGGAACCTGCCTGCTCGGCTGAGGACAGGGCGGAGACGGGGTCGGTGGTGGCCAGTTCCACGGCCTTGGCCAGCAGGCGCTGGGCCTCGGCGAGGCGGGTGCGGGGCGTGCTGCCGACCGCGCCCCGGTGGGTGTTGATGAAGTCGGTGCTCGCGGAGATCTCGCCGCGCGCGGCCAGGACGGCCTGGTCGAGCTGCGCGCGGGCGGCCTTCTCGCGGGCCTGCCGGTCCCGTACGCCGTCCAGGGCCTGGTCGAGCGCCTGGTTGGCCTCCTGGAGGCGGCGCAGCTCGGCGAGCGGGTCGGCGGGGCCGCGGGCCAGCTCCTGCTGAACGGAGCTGGTGACCTCGGCGGCCCGCGTCACGTGGGGCGCCAGCTCGTTCCGCCAGCGTTCGTCGGACAGCAGGCCCTGCGCGGTGGCGAGGTCGTCGGTGGTGTCCTTGATCGCGGCGTCCAGGGCCTGCGAGGCCTCCGACAGCTCGTGCGCGTGGCGGTCCACGGCGTCGAGGAGCTCCCGCGCCTGACCTACGGCGGACTCGGCCGCCTGGACGTGGACGGCGGCCTGCGCGGTGGTGCCCGAACGGAGCTCGTTGCCCGCCCGGTCCAGGTTGTCGCGGGCGAAGTCGAGGCGGCTCTGGGCCTCGTCGGGAGCGGTCTTGACCAGCTCCAACGCGGAGGTGGTGTAGCGGGACGCGAGCTCGGCGAGCTGCTGGCGGGCGGTGCCGACCTTGGTGGCCAGCTCCTGGTGCCCGGCCTGGACCTGGGCGAGGACCTGCGGCGCGTTCTTCTCCAGGTCGCGGAGCCGGTCGAACGCGGCGGACTGGGCGTCGAGCCGCTGGTCGGCGGCCTGGCAGCGGGCCAGGATCTCCTCCAGCATCGCGCGGCGCTGCTCGGGCGTCTCGGGCTCGGAGTCGTCCAGTCGCTGGCGGACGCGGAACGCGGCGTCCAGCTGCTCCTTGGCGAACGCGACGGCCTCGGCGAACGGGGCGGCGGCCTCGGCGCCGAACTGCGCCTGCGCGAACCCGACCTCCTGCTCGCTGGTCTTGATCGCGTCGTCGGTCTGGACGAGGAGCTGACCGGCCTGCCTGTCGAGCTCGTCCAGGGTGGGCGCGGGTCTGCCGTCCGGGCCCAGGGCGCCGCCGGACGGGTCGCCGCGCCGCTGCCGGGACCGTACGTACAGGAACGCGCCACCGGCCGCGACGCCCGCGCCGACCGGCAGGATCCAGACGAGCGGGCTGGGGCCGCTGTCGCCGCTCGGGTTGGCGGTGCCCGGGGTGACCTGCGGCGCCGGGATCGGCTGGCCGCCCAGCGCGGCGTCATAGCCGTCGGCGGCGCCGATCGCCGCGCCCGCCCAGTCGTTCTGCCGCAGTGCGGGCTCGATCGCTACGGAGGCGACCTCGTCCAGCTGGGCGTCGGTGAGGGCGAAGTTCTGGTCGGCGGAGACCGCGTACTGCCGGGCGCTCGTGCCGACCGCCATCAGCAGGTCGCGGCGGCCGATGCCGCTCTGCTGCGCGGTCCGGTCGGCCCAGGTCTGGGCGTTGGAGCCGGAGAAGTCCTTGACGTACACGACCAGGAGCTGGACGCGGCGCTGCGCGGTGAGGCGGTCGAGCGCCTGCTGCACCTCGGCGCGCCGGTCGCCGAGCGCGCCCACCCGGTCGGTGATCTGGCTCTGCACGGCGAAGGGCTGGTCGGCCACCGCGGTGCCGGTGCCCCAGAGGGCGGCGAACAGCAGCCCGATGACCCCACCGAGCGCCGACCACGTGAACAAGCGCGTACGAAATCGCGCGAACCCCAGAGTCATGTAGGCCCCCCGGGCGATTTCTCCCCGGGAGTCTCGATGTGCACACGGAACGCCGATCGTCCATTACCGCCCCATGGGGAAAACAGGGGCAATGCCGGGATCAGTCCGTTGTGCGGGCCTCGGGGGTGGTCGCCGTCGGGTCCAGCGGCACGTTCGGACCCTCCTCCAGCGCCTTCGACTTGCGCGGCACGCCGGCCGCCGCGTAGGCGGCCTCCTCGTCGAGCGTCTCCTGCTCGAGCAGCGTCGTCGCGAGCGACTCCAGCTTGTCGCGGTTGTCGCGGAGCATGTTCAGCGCCTCGGCGTAGCACTCGTCGACGATGCGCCGCGCCTCCTCGTCGACGGCGTCGAGCGTGCCCTGCGCCGCGTACTGCCCCATCGGGTCGGCGCCGTCGGCCGGCAGCACCGACAGCGGGCCGATCCGCTCGGACATGCCCCAGCGCCCCACCATGCCGCGCGCGATCTTGGTGACCTGCTCCAGGTCGCTCTCGGCGCCCGTGGTCACCACGCCGAAGATCAGCTCCTCGGCGGCCATGCCGCCGAGCGCGCCGATGATGCGGCCGCGCAGGTACTCCTCGTCGTAGGCGTAACGGTCGCCCTCGGGCGTGGAGACGGTGACGCCGAGCGCCCGCCCGTGCGGCACGATCGTGATCTTGCGGACCGGGTCGGCACCCGGGTGCAGCATGCCGAGCAGCGCGTGCCCGGACTCGTGGTAGGACGTGCGGCGCCGCTCCTCCTCCGGCATGACCAGGGAACGCCGCGTGCCGAGCTGCACCTTCTCCAGCGAGGACTGGAAGTCCTCCATGTCGACCGCGCTCTTGCCGCGCTTCACCGCGAGCAGCGCCGCCTCGTTCACCAGGTTGGCGAGCTCCGCGCCGGTCATCCCGGGCGTCATCTTCGCGATCGCGGTGAGGTCGGCGTCCGCGGCCAGCGGCACCTCGCGCGTGTGCACCTTCAGGATCTGCACGCGCCCGTCCAGGTCGGGCGGCGAGACCGCGACCTGCCGGTCGAAGCGGCCGGGGCGCATCAGCGCCGGGTCCAGGATGTCGGGCCGGTTGGTGGCGGCCATGACCACCACGCCCTCCGAGCCGGAGAACCCGTCCATCTCGGTCAGGATCTGGTTGAGCGTCTGCTCGCGCTCGTCGTGCCCGCCCATGCTGGCGCCGCTGCCGCGGGCCCGGCCGATCGTGTCGATCTCGTCGATGAAGATGATGGACGGCGCGGTCTTGCGCGCCTCGGTGAACAGCTCGCGGACGCGGGCCGCGCCGACGCCGACGACCATCTCGATGAACTCCGACGCCGCCGCCGAGTAGAACGGCACGTCGGCCTCGCCCGCGACCGCCCGCGCGAGCAGCGTCTTGCCGGTGCCGGGCGCGCCGGTCAGCAGCACGCCGCGCGGCACCCGGGCGCCGAGCTTGCGGTACTTCTCCGGGTCCCGCAGGAAGTCGACGATCTCGCTGAGCTCCTCCTCGACCTCGTCGATCCCGGCGACGTCCTCGAACGTGGCGCGCTTCTCGTCGGCGGTGACGGGCTTCGGATTGCGGCGCAGGCTGCCCATGATCCCGCCGCCGCCACCGCCGCCCATCCGGCGCTGCAGCCAGATCATCGCGCCGATCCACAGCCCGACGAACAGCAGTACGGGCAGCAGCGACAGCAGCAGGTTGGCCAGGAAGCCGCGGTCCTCGCTGACCGGCTTGGCCTCCACCACGACGCCCTTGGCCACCATGTCGCTGTAGATCTTGTCGTCGGCGAACGCGGGGCGCAGCGTCTCGAACTTGCTGTACTTCTTGTCCTTGTCGCTCTGCCCGGGGACCTGCTGGGCGTTCTTCAGCGCACCCTGGATCGAGTAGCCCTTGGTGTAGACGTCCTTGACGTTCCCGGCCTCCACCTGCTGGGTGAAGGCGGTGTAGGGGATCGAGGCCGGCTCGTCCTTGCCGGTGAAGTGCATCGACAGGAAGCTCAGCCCGAACACCAGGAGCAGCAGGCCCCAGAAGATGTAGGTGTTGCGGTTCGGCTTGAAGCCGCCGCCGCGAAAGTCGTCGCCGTCCTTCTTGCCGCCGCCCGAACCGCCCGTCCGCTGCGGCACGCCCTCGGCGCGCCAGGGCTGGTCGGGCTCCTTGCGCGGCGGTACGGACTGGCGCTTGTCGGGCTCCCTCGTCGGTTTCGACGGCACGACTGATTCCCCCCGTACGGCTGTCCACGGTCCCCCGACCGGAAGTGATCAAGATCTTCCCGGCGCCCGACCGCCGAAACGCGGCGTGGATCACCCCTTGCGTCGGCTAACGTCTTTAGCTAGCCTCATGGCTAATAGACTTAGCCAAAGGGAAACACTTATTAGCTACAGGGAGTCCCCCCATGAAGGTCCGCCGCATAGCCCTCACCGCCGCCGCCCTCGTCCCGGTCACCGCGGGCGCCCTCTTCGCCTGGGGGGAGCTCGCCCCCCACAAGGTCGAGACCTCCGTCGAGATCGCCGCCCCGGCCGACAAGGTCTACGGGATCCTCACCGACTTCCAGGGCCACTCCCAATGGGACCCGTTCATGGTCAAGGCCGAGGGCCGTGCGGTGAAGGGGAAGACCCTGAACATCGAGCTCCGCGACACCGACGGAAGCACCATGACGTTCAAGCCCAAGGTGCTGGCCGCCGACCCGGGCCGCGAGCTGCGCTGGATCGGCCGCATGTACGTGCCCGGCATCGTCGACGGTGAGCACTACTTCCGCATCGAGCCCGCGGGTGAGGGCAAGGTCCGGCTGACGCAGGGGGAGAGGTTCAGCGGAGCCCTCGTGCCGGTCGTCGCCGGGAGCTACCTGAAGATGGCGGACGAGTTCGCCGCGCTGAACAACGCCCTCAAGGCCCGTGCCGAGCGCGCCTGAGAGGGGCCGCGCCCGCCTAGGCCTGGCCCTCGGCGGGCGTCGCGAAGCCGTACTTGTTGAAGAGCTTGCGGGCATCGGACGAGACCAGCCAGTCGACGAACGACCGGGCCCGCTTCTCGTTCCCGCCCTTGATGGCCTGCGCCGGGAAGGTCGCCGTGACGTTCTGAGCCGCCGGGATCGGCACGCTCCCCACGGCGGCCGGCGCCGAGCGCAGGTCGGTGATGTAGACCAGCCCCGCGTCCGCCTCGCCCGTACGGACCCGGTCCAGCACGCCCCGCACGCTGATCTCCTCCGACGACCAGTGAACGGTGAGCCCGGCCCGGCGGAAGATGTCCCGCGCGTACCGTCCCGCCGGATTGGTCGCCGCGCCGACCGCGACCCGCAGGCGCGGCCGGGTCAGGTCGCTCAGCCCCAGGATCCGCTTGGGGTTCCCGGGGGTGACCGCGATCGTCATCGACCCGAGCGCCACGATCCGCCGGGGCCCCGTCAGATACCTGGCGGCGGCGTCCATCGTGGGCTCGTCCGCCGTCATCAGGACGTCCCCCGCATCGTGCTCGTCCAGCCGGCCCGTCATCTCCTGCGACCCGCCGAGCTCGAAGTTCACCTTCACGCCGCGATGCGACTGCTCGTAGGAGCTGGCCAGCTCCTTGGACACGTCCGTCAGCGACGACCCGGCCAGCACGGTCAGCGCTCCGGACGACGACCCGCCGCATCCCGCGAGGGTGCCAGAAGCGAGTAGAAATAGCGCGAAACGGGCGGTATGACGCCGCCCGCGTGCCCGGCGGCCGGAGTGGAGTTCAGCGGAATGGAGGTCGCCGGGCACGCGGCTTTTGCCGGGGGGTCTGGGGGGTCGTCCCCCCAGGAGAGATACGGGGGTGTCGGGCATATGCGTTCATCCTAGGGTCGGATGGCATAGCGCCCGGTGATTCGCCGCTGGCGTGTCAGAGGGTCGCACTAGGGTTTTCGTCAGCCGAGAATCCCTTCCCCGGAGGCCTTTGATGTCGCTCGACCTGATGGAGCTCCTGCCCGCCGACTGGCGGGAGCGCCTCGATCCGCTCATCGACCCGATCGGGACGGCGGCGCTGAGCGCGTTCGTCGAGCAGGAGTACGGGTCGCAGACGGTCTTCCCGCCGCGGGAGGACCTCTTCAACGTCTTCCGGCACTGCTCGTACGACAAGGCCAGGGTGCTGATCCTCGGGCAGGACCCCTACCACGGGCCGGACCAGGCGCACGGGCTGAGCTTCAGCGTGCGGGAGGGCGTGCGGCTGCCGCCGTCGCTGCGCAACATCTACAAGGAGCTGGCCGCCGACCTGGAGATCCCGGTCGCCAAGGCCGGCGACCTGACGCCGTGGGCCGACCAGGGCGTGCTGCTGCTCAACGCGGTGCTGACCGTGCGCAGCGGCGACGCCGGGTCGCACGCGGGCAAGGGCTGGGAGGAGTTCACCGACGCCGCGATCCGGGCGCTGAACGACAAGTCCGAGCGGGTCGTCTTCGTGCTGTGGGGCGCGTACGCGCGCAAGAAGGCCCGCCTGATCACCGGCGTGCACCACACCGTGATCGAGTCGGCGCACCCGAGCCCGCTGAGCGCCAAGCGGTTCTTCGGCACCCGCCCGTTCAGCGCCGTCAACAAGGCCCTCGCCGACGCCGGCGAGCCCGAGATCGACTGGGCGCTGAGCTAAGGCCGGGCGCTGAGCCAGGCGGTCGCGGTCCCCTCCCTCTCGCGGGGGAGGGGGTTCACCTCGTGGCGGGAGGTCCGCGGGCGGGCGGCTGACCAGGCTGAAGGCATGAACCCGACCCGCTTCCGCCTCGCCGTCTGCTACGCGACCATCGCGGCCTGCGTCCCGTACCTCACGCTCAAGATCGCCTGGCTGGCGGGCAGCACCGTCGGCTGGAACGACCTGGAGGCCGCCAAGGACTCCACCCTGTACGTCGGCAACGCGATCACGATGGGCATGGACGCGATCGCCGTCGTCGTGGCGCTCGCCTTCACCTATCCGTGGGGCCGCAGGATCCCGGCCTGGATCGTCGCCGCGCCGATCTGGATCGCGACCGGCCTGCTCGCGCCCATCGTGCTCGGCGTCCCGTTCGGCGTCCTCCTGCAGTTCCTCAGCGGGCAGGCCCAGCAGAGCGGGCAGGGCGGCGAGGGCCTGCAGGGCTGGGTGTACGCGGTCGTCTACACGGGCTTCACGCTGCAGGGGCTCGGCCTGCTGACCGCCTTCGTCTTCTACGCGCGCGACCGGTGGGGGCGGCTGTTCCGGCTACGGACCGCCGACCTGCCGAACGGTCCGGGCCTGGCCATCCAGCGGTTCCTGACGCTCGGCGCGATCGCTCCCGCGGCCGTGTACGCGTCCGTCCATCTCTACTGGGCGTTCGGCGGGGAATCCGAGACCGTCACCCAGCACACCGTCGACGCGGTCTGGGGCCTGCTCTCGCTGGCCGGGGTCGCCGGGCTGCTCGCCCTCGTCCGGCGCGCGAAGCGCCCGGGGCCGGTCTGGATCCCGCTGACGGCGGCCTGGACGGGAGCGGGCGCCACGTTCGCCTGGTCGTTCTACATGGGGCTGGTGACGCTCGCCAAGCCCGCCGCGTTCGACACCCACACCAGCGCCGCCGAGGCGATGACCATGGTCTGCGGCGTGTTCGCCGGGCTGATCATGGCGGTGGCCGGGACGCTGTTCCTGAGGGAGACAATGGGCGGGCGGGCCCGGGCCACCGGTCAGATCGCCAGCCCGATGGCCAGCAGCACGCCGTAGGCCAACTGGAGGCGGGCGGTCTCGCCCAGCACCGGGATGAGCGCCGGTCCCTTGGCCCCGCCCAGCACCTTCTGGCTGGGCGGCACCGACAGCGGCGCCGCCACCAGCGTGATCAGGACCCACGGGTGCACGGCGCCCAGCACCAGCACGATCATGAACGGGATCGAGCAGCACGCCGCGTACAGGAACCGGGTGTTGCGGTCGCCCAGCACGACGGCCAGGGTGCGCTTGCCCGAGACCTCGTCGGTCGGGATGTCGCGCAGGTTGTTGACCACCAGCAGCGCGCAGGCCAGCAGCCCGATCGGGACCGCCGCGGCCCAGGCCTCCCACGGGATCCCCTCGACCTGCACGTACACGGTGCCGACCACGGCGACCAGGCCGAAGAACACGAAGACCGAGATCTCGCCGAGCGCGCGGTAGCCGTAGGGGTTCTTGCCGCCGGTGTAGAACCAGGCGGCCAGGATCGCGAACGCGCCGACCAGCAGCAGCCACCAGGTCGTCACGGCGGCCAGCGCCAGCCCGGCGACGGCGGCCAGGGCGAACGACCCGAGCGCGGCGGCCAGCACCTGCTTGGGCTTGGCGACCTTGGACCCGACCAGCCGGAGCGGGCCGACCCGCTCCTCGTCGGTGCCGCGGACGCCGTCGCTGTAGTCGTTGGAGTAGTTGACGCCGATCTGCAGCACGAGCGCGACGAACGCCGCGAGCAGGGCGCGCCACCAGACGGCGCCGTCCGCGCCGATCGCGACGCCGGTGCCGACGACGACGGGCACGAGTGAGGTGGGCAGGGTGCGGGGCCGGGATCCGGCGACCCATTGGGAGAGCGTGGCCACGGTTACCGCTGGTTCTCTTGGGCGTCAGGGGCTGTGGTCGATTCTGCCCGATGTTGATCACTGCTCGCGCGGGCCGGGCGGAGCCGCAGCGACATGATCAGGCCGAGCGCGAGGATCGCCGCGGTGGTGAGGGCCCCGTTCCGGGTGGCCGTGGCCAGGCTTTCGTCGGCCGCGTGGGCCGCCGCGCCCATCCCGGGCGTGTCGTGAAGATCACGTCCGTACGTCCCGGCGGACTCGCGCAGATCGTGCGCGATCGCGGCGCGGCGCTCGGCGGGCACGGAGGTGCGGTCCAGGCGGCCCGTCATCGTGTGGCCGAGGCTGGTCGCGAAGACCGTTCCGATGATCGCGATGCCGAGGGCGGCGCCGACCTGGCGTGCCGTGGACTGCGTGCCGGACGCCTGCCCGGCCTTGGCGTGCGGAACGCCCGCCAGCGAGACGTTGGTCAGCTGCGCGGAGGTGAGGCCCAGCCCGATGCCGTAGATCAGCATCCAGGGAGCGAGCCCGAAACCGCTGGTCGTGGCGGTGATCGTGAGGCCCAGCGCCAGCACGGCGACGACCTCCAGCACCATCCCCAGCTGGACGACCCGGTGCGCGCCGCGCTTGTTGGCCAGCTTGCCCGCGTACCCGCCGGACAGGAACGCGCCGATCGCCAGCGGCAGGATCGCGACGCTGATCTGGATCGGGGACGTCCCGTGCACGCCCAGCAGGAACAGTGGCAGCACGAACAGCAGCCCCAGCTCGCCGACGCTGATCAGCGACGACGCCAGGTTGCCGTGCCGGAAGTTGGCGATCCGCCACAGGCTGAGGTCCAGCATCACCGGGCGTCCGGACGCGAGGCGGGCGCGTTCCACCAGGACCAGTGCGGCCAGCAGCACGACGCCCAGCACGAGCACCACCGGGATGGGGGAGACCCCGCCGGTCGGCCACTCGAACGGCCCCATCTCGAACGGCCGCGTCGCGCGCCACCAGCCGTACGTCTGCCCCTCGATCAGCCCGCACACCAGCGCGCCGAGGCCGAAGACCGACAGCGCACCGCCCAGCCAGTCGATGTCGCGCAGCGATCCGGCGGCGCCCCGCGTCTCGGGCATCAGGGCCAGCGCCCCGGCGATCAGCGCGGCGCCGAACGGCAGGTTGACCCCGAACGCCCAGCGCCAGGACCCGCCGGTGGCCAGCGCGCCGCCGATCAACGGACCGAGCGCGGCCATGCCGCTGATCAGCGAGCCCCAGATGCCGAACGCGATGGCCCGTTCCTTGCCGCGGAAGACGGTGTTGACCGTGGACAGCGTGGCCGGCAGCACCATCGAGGCGCCGACGCCCTGCAGCGCCCGCGCGCCGATCAGCGCGCCGCCCGAGCCGGCGGCCGCCGCGCCCACGCTGGCCAGCGTGAAGATCCCCACGCCGACCATGAACATCCGGCGCCGCCCGAACAGGTCGGCGGCGCGCCCGAACGGGATCAGCAGCGCGGCGAACACCAGTGAGTAGACCGAGGTCACCCATTCGGCGTCCGTCGTGGTCAGCCCGAGCCCGTCGACGATCTGCGGGAGGACGACGCCCACGATGGTGGCGTCCACCACGATCAGCGAGACGCCCAGGCTCATGACGACCATGCCGAGCCAGCGGCGGCGGCCGGACGGCGTCTCCGCCGCGGGGGCATGCGGCGGCATCACTGAGGTGGTCATGGAAGTCCCGAACTGATCATTCGACCCGGTTCGACCCGGAGGGCGTTCGGCTTCAAACATATGCCTGCCCCCTGGGTGCCTCTCACCGACCCCGGATTTAGGTCGGACTCTGGGACTTCAGGTCTCGGTCCCAGTCTCCGCCGGTCGGATGTCGGTGTGGAGGCGGATCTGGCGTACCGGCTCGCCCATGTCGAGGGTGCGGGCGAGGCCGTCGGGGGCCCAGCCGGCCGAGCCGAGGAAGCCGCGCATCACGTTGTCCTCCTCGAAGGCCCAGGTGATCAGCGTGTCGAAGCCGTCCTCGCGGAGGGTGTCCACGGTGGCGGCCAGCAGCCGGCTGCCGTGCCCGGCGCGCTGGTGCAGCGGGTCGACCAGCATGGTCAGCAGCTCGGCGGAGTGAGCGGGATCATGGTCGGGGTCGTCGTCGGCGGGCCCGTGCGAGGCGAAGCCGACGACCAGGTCGGAGGCGACCGCCACCAGCAGCCGGTGGCGCGGGCTGGGCGGGGAGCTCACCGCGTCGGCCCAGCGGTCCCGCCAGGTCTCCTGGGCCTCGGCGCCGGTCAGCTCGGCCAGCGCCGCGACCGGGAGCAGGTCCCGGTAGCCCTGGCGCCAGGTGCGCACCTGGATGTCGGCGACGGCGGCGGCGTCCGCCCGCCGCGCGGGACGTACGCCCACGTCAGCCATCGGGTCAGCCGTCCTCTCGGTAGAAGTCGTCGCCCAGCCTAGAGGCCGCGGGCGTAACGGACCTCATCGATCGTCCGGCCGTAGACCGTGCGGGTGGCCGGTTCTCCCGGCGCGAAGCCCGCGCGTTCGTAGAAGCGGCGGGCCCGCTCGTTGGTGTCGAGGACCCAGAGAACCAGCAGGTCGTTCCCGGCCGCGCGCGTGTCGGTGATGACGCGGTCCATGAGCGCCCGGCCCACCTTGGCCGACCAGTGCTCCGGCACGACGTACAGCGAGTAGAGCTCGACGCCCTTCGGGGACGTCGGCAGGTCGCGCTCGGGGCCGTACGCCGCCATCCCGATCGGGTCGCCGGCGTCGGTCGAGGCGAGGAGCGTGTGCACCTCGGGGTGTTCGGTGAACGAGGCGCGCCGGCGTTCGAGGGCCTCGGGGCCGGTGGCGGCGTCGATCAGGACCTGGGGGATCAGGCCCGCGTAGGCGGCGCGCCAGGACCGGCTGCGCACCTGCTCGATCGCCTCGGTGTCGGCGACTCCGGCCGTCCGGATGAGCGTCATGATCCGACGGTACGGCGGCGCGCCCGGTACGTCCGGGTCTTGGTGCGATTGCCGCAGACGCGCATCGAGCACCAGTTGCGGGAGCGGTTCTTGGAGGTGTCCAGGAACGCCCAGCGGCAGGTGTTCTCCTGGCAGACCTTGAGCCGCGGCCAGCTCCCGTCGGCCGCCGCCTCCATGACCGCCGCCGCCAGTCGCGCCAGCCCGGCGGCGGCCGTCCCGCCTTCGAGCGGTTCGAGCGAGGGGATCGTGCCGTTCATCCGAACGCGCAACGGGAGGGTGGCCAGCGCCGCGTCCAGCTCGGGCGGCAGCTCATCGCCCGAGGGCCCGTGGTGGGTGAGCATGGCCGTGCGCAGACCCTCGCGGAGTGTGACCGCCATGGCCAGATCGTGAGGGTCGGCATGGACGCGGCGGGGGATCAAGCCCCGGGCCGCCAGCCATCCGGCCAGCTTGGCGGGGGTGGCGAATTCGTCGGCGTCGCACTCCACGTCGCGCGTGTTGACGAAATCGCGCAGCAGCAGCGCGGGGCTCGGGGTGCCCGCCTCGTCGGCCATGGCCGCATTCTACAGCTACGACACCGGTATTCGGTTTTGACCGGTTGCATGCGGCGGGTCGATCTGCATACCGTTCGTCCATGCTGATGCGGGTGTGGAAGGGCTGGACGCGCAAGTCGGACGCCGCCGAGTACGAGGACTACATGCGGCGCACCGGCCTGGTCGGTTACCGCGAGACGGCCGGCAACAAGGGGGTGCACCTGGTCCGGCGCGACGTCGGCGACAACACCGAGTTCGTCTTCGTGACGTTCTGGGAGTCGATGGACGCCATCCGCGCCTTCGCGGGCGACGAGCCGGAGAAGGCGGTCTACTACGACGAGGACGACCGCTTCCTCGTCGACCGGGACTGGACGGTCACGCACTACGACGTTCTGGAGTCCGGCTGACGACCTCAGCCTGCACGCGAACGCGTTACCTGAGGGGGCGGCGATCCGAAGGCGATGTCGCCCGCGAAGACGGCGAAGCCGTGTCGCGTTCGCCGCTTTGGCGGTTCGGGCACCGAGCCGCTAGGCGAGGGGCCCGAGGCCGCGAAAGCAATGAGAAAGGCGTCGGACGCCCTCGGCGAGCTCGGCCTCTGAGGCGGCCGTGCCGTAGCTGAGGCGCAGGTACGGCGCGGGCGGCTCGGCCGGGAAGAACATCGAGCCCGGGCTCACGAGCACGCCCGCGCGCAGCGCCGCCTCGGCGAGCAACCGGTCGCTCACGCCGTCCGGCAGCCGTGCCCACAGGTGCGGCCCGCCGGCCGGGCGGTTCGCCCGGACCTGCGGCAGGTCCCGGGCGAGCGCCGCGCCGAGCGCGTCGCGGCGGGACTTCAGCGCGGTCCGAACGTCGCGCAGGTGGCGCGGCCAGCCGGGGGAGCTGACCAGCTCCAGCAGCGTCTCCTGCAGCGGCCTGGCCGGGAAGAACCCCTCGACCACTTGGATCGCGCGGATCCGCGCGGCGACCGGCCCGCGCGCGACCACCGCCGCGACCCGCAGGCTCGGGCCGGTGGCCTTGGTCAGCGACGCGACGTGGATCACCCGGCCGTCGGCGTCCTGGTTGATCATCGGGGTCGGCGGCGGGTCGATCGCCAGGTGCCGCGCGAAGTCGTCCTCGATGACGAACGCGCCCGCCGCCCGCGCCACCGCCAGGACCTGGGCGCGGCGCTCGGGCGACAGCAGCGCGCCGCTCGGGTTGTTGTAGGTCGGCTGGCAGTAGAACGCGCGGGCGCCGGTCATGGCGAACGCCTCGGCCAGCAGGTCGGGCCGTACGCCGTCGGCGTCGGCGGGCACCGGCACGGGGTGCAGGCCGCCCGCCCGCGCGATCGCCAGTACGCCGAGGTAGGTCGGCGACTCGACCAGCAGCGGCGCGCCCGGAGGCAGTAGCGCTCGCAGCGTGGACGTGAGGGCCTGCTGGCCGCCCGAGGTGATCAGCACGTCGGCCGGGGTGACGTCGCCGCCGATCGAGCGCGCGAACCAGGCGCGCAGCCCGTCCAGCCCGCTGACGGGCGGCGAGTCCCAGGCGTCCGGCCGCCGTACGGCACGTCCGCCCGCGGCCGACAGCGCGCGCAGCGGCTGCAGCGAGGGATGCAGGTAGCCGCCGCTCAGCGCGATCGTGCCGTCCGGCGGCGGCGTGAGCAGCCACGACACCCCGCTCGCGTCCACGGCCCGGTCGCCGAGCGCGACCGCCTGCCAGCTGAGGTCGGCGGGCTCGGGCGCCGGTACGGGCCGTTCGGCGGCGAACGTGCCGCTGCCCGGCCGCGTCACCACCAGGCCCTCGGTGGCCAGCACGCCGAGCGCGCGCGTCACCGTGACCGGGCTGACCCGGTGGCGTTCCACCAGCGCCCGGCTGGACGGCAGGCGCTCGCCGGGGCGCAGCCGCCCCACCTCGGTCCGGAGCCTGTCGGCCAGCGAGACCACACTGCTATCCTGTTGCATGAGAAACAATGATAGCGCTACTGATGGTTCGACGATAGCGCTCGGCGGCCTGGGGCTGGCCGCCCTCGGGGTGCTGGTCTTCTCGTTCACCCTCCCGAGCACCGTCTACGCGCTCGACGGCCTCGACCCCTACCTCATCGGCTTCGGCCGCGCCGCCGTCGCCGCGCTGGCCGCCGTGATCGCGCTGGCCGCGGTCCGCGCCCCGCTTCCGCGACGGCGCCAGTGGGGCGCGCTGGCCGTGGTCGCGGGCGGCGTCGTCTTCGGCTTCCCCGTGCTCACCACGCTCGCGCTGGACCAGGGCGCCTCCGCCTCGCACTCCGCCGTCATCGTCGGCGTGCTGCCCGCCACGACCGCCGTGCTCGCCGTGGTGCGGGCCGGGGAACGGCCGAGCCCCGCGTTCTGGCTGGCGAGCGCGGCCGGAGCGGCGTGCGTGACCGGCTTCGCTGTGATCCGCGGCTCCGGCCGCTTCACCGCCGCCGACCTGCTGCTGTTCGCCGCCATGGTCGCCTGCGCGATCGGCTACGCCGAGGGCGGCCGGCTGGCCCGCACGATGCCGGGCTGGCGGGTGATCTCCTGGGCGCTGGTGGTGGCCGCGCCGATCACCGTTCCGGTGACGCTCTGGATGCTCGCCACGACCGACCAGCACTGGACCGGCCGCGCCGCGTTCGGCTTCACCTACGTCGCGCTCGGCTCGATGTACCTCGGCTTCTTCGCCTGGTACGCGGGCATGGCCAGGGTCGGCATCGCGCGGGCCAGCCAGGTGCAGCTGGCCCAGCCGATCCTCACCCTGCTCTGGTCCTGGGTCCTGCTGGACGAGACCATCGACGCCACGACCCTCCTCACGGCGCTGGCCGTGGTCGTCTGCGTCGCGCTCACCCAGCGCACCCGAGTCAGGCGAGAGACCACTCCGGCAGGGCCCTTGCGGGTCGTGACGGTCTCACCGAACGATGGGACCAAGAGCGTCACACGCAAGTGACCCACAGGAGCCGCCGCGCATGGCAGAGAAGCTGACCGTTCCCGAGGGCGGGTTCTGGCCCGCCCCGGAAGTCCCGCAGCCGAACATCTACCCGATGGAGTGGCGGGTCGAGACCGACAAGCTCGCCGCCATCTACGAGAAGTCCAAGAGCGCGGTCTGGGACCCCGCCGACCTGCCCTGGGACGATCTGAACCCGGAGGACTTCCCGCCCGAACAGCGGCTCGGGATCATGTACTGGTTCGCCGTGCTGGCCAACTTCGACGCCTCCGGGCCCGCCGTCTTCGCCCGCGCCACCATCCACGCCTTCGAACAGCACGAGGAGGATCCGGTCCGCAAGTGCTTCTTCGCGATCACCCGTGACGAGATGAACCACGAAGAGTGCTGCCGGCGTTCGATCACGAGGATGTGGCCGGGCGCGCCGCTGGACTGGACGCCGGAGAACGACCTGGAGCGCGCGGCCCACAACAACATCGGCTGGCTCTACCACAACGGCGGCCGCTACTGGCAGGGCTTCAACTCCGCCGTCGGCAAGTACTCGCTGGCGGTGCTGTTCTGCAGCTTCATGATGGGCGAGATGGCCGCGTCCACGCTGTTCCGCGGGATGGCGTCGGGCGCGCGGCATCCGGTCTTCGCCGAGATGTTCCGGCGCATCGGGCGGGACGAGTCCCGCCACCTGCAGATCTGCCTGACGATCCTGGAAAAGGAGTGGCCCGGCCTGAACGACGAGATCAAGGGGCAGATCACCAAGCAGCTCCGCGCCGGGTTCGTGTTCCTGTCGATGATCCTGTGGGAGCCGCCGGACGGCTTCTGGGACCTGCCGCCCTACTTCCTGAACAACCACCGCGTACTGATGAACCACGCGCGCGACGCCGGGCTCGGCGTCCTGTCGTTCGACGAGCAGGCCGAGAACTGGAAGCAGGCCATCGCCCGCGTCCGCGCCATCGTGGAACGCTGGGGCATCGAGTTCCCCGCGATCCCGGAGCTGGACATCTCCGGCGTCGAGGTCAGCTTCATCGACCCCGAGGACATCATCCCGGTCTTCTGAATCGCGGTCTTCTGATCACCTCCCGCTAGAGTGCGGCTCCGTGGCAGAAGCAGCGCATGAGCCGGACGGTGTGGAGATCGACGGCGAGCAGCACGTCGCCGAGCAGCACGTCGCCGAGCGGCACGCGAGCTGGCTGGAGCTGTTCTTCGACCTGGTCGTCGTGGTGGCCGTCGCGCAGCTCGCGCACCGGCTGCACGAGCACCCGACGGCCAAGACCGTCGCGATCTGCGCGCTGCTCTACTACGCGGTGTGGAGCGTGTGGACCTCGTTCACGATCTACACCAACGTCGTGGCCGACCGGGCGCGCACCCGGTCGCTGATGCGCGGCATGTTCGGCATCGCGGTCATGGCCGCGGCCATCCCGCACGCCGACGGTGACCGGGGCGTGTGGTTCGTCGCGGCCTACCTGTCGTGCCGCCTGATCGCCTCGGGCGTCCTCCAGCGGACCGGCCAGGTCGTCACGTCCTGGCCGGTGGGGCAGGCGGGCGCCGGGGCCGTGCCGTGGATCATCTCGATCTGGGCCGACCCGCCGGTGCGCTTCTGGCTCTGGGGACTCGGCATCGCCCTGGACCTGTTCTTCGCCATCATGGGCAGCCGCAACCCCGACAGGCTCCTGGAGGAGGTCCAGGAACGCCAGGATCGCCAGGATGAGCGGCGCCGGGGCGTGGAAATGCGCAGGCAGGCGGGCCACGAACCGAGCGGGACCGGCCGCGCCCGGCTGGGCGCCGCCTTGAAGATCCGGGCCGTGCCCCTGCACACCGAGCACCTGTGGGAACGGCTCGGCCTGTTCGTGATCATCGTGCTGGGCGAGTCGGTCGCCCAGGTGGTCGACTCGGCGGCCGAGTCGGACTGGAAGGTGCCGCTGGCGGTCACCGCGATCGGCGGGTTCGTGCTGCTGATCTGCCTGTGGTGGCTGATCCTGCAGAACGGCCTGGGCGCGCTTCCCGACCTCGGCCACATGGAGGCGCGGCTGGCGATGCCCAGCCACTACGCGATCACGGCGGGGATCACCGCCATGTCGGCCGGGCTGGGCGCGGTCGCGGCCCATCCCGACCACGCGCCGCCGATGGGGATCCGCTGGGTGCTGTGCGGTGGCGTGGCCCTCTACCTGGCGACGGGGCTGGTCGGCGGGCTGCTGCTGAAGGCCTCGTGGCGCTGGATGCTCGGCTGGGCCGTGCCGAGCACGCTGGTGGCTCTCGCGGTCGGCGTCTGGGGCGGCGAGCTGCACGGCTCGTGGATCGTGCTGATCATGCTCGCGGTGGTCGCCTGGCAGGTCGCCTACCGGCCGATCTCCAGGCGCTACGCCTTCGCCGCGTGATCGCCGCCTGCTCGGCGCCTGCTCGGTGCCTGCTCGGTGCCTGCTCGGTGCTTGATCATCGTGCTCCGGCGCGGGCGTGAACTTCCGCTGGTCATCGTGCGTCGTTGTGTGTGATGAAGAAGATCCGTTTCGTCCTGAAGGGCTGCGCCTGGGCCGCGGCGTACGTTCTCGGCCTGGTCGCCCTCGCGGTCGGCGGGGCCTGGGTGTGGTGGCAGCCCGAGCCGCACGCCCGGGGCACCGAGGTGAACGCCCTGTGGGCCCGGCACCAGTGGGTCGGCCAGGCGCACACCGACGCCGAGTACCGGGCGTACGGCACGCTCCTGCGCGAGAACCGGATCACCGACGTCTACTTCCACGCGGGCCCGGTCGAGGCCGACGGCACCGTCCCGCCCGCCCTCTATCCCAACGCGGCCAAGCTGGTCGCCGCGATGCGCACGTACGCGCCCGGCGTGCGGATGCAGGCCTACCTCGGGCAGATCCGCGAGGTGAGCGGCCACGGGATCATCCAGCTGAACGACCCGGCCGTGCGCGAGCAGATCCTCAAAACCGACCAGATCTTCCTTGACCTCGGCTTCGACGGGATCCACTACGACTTCGAGCCGATCTACCCCGACGACAAGGCGTTCCTCGAACTGCTCGACCAGACGCGGCGCCTCACCGAGCCGCGCGGCAAGCTGCTGTCGCTGGCCCTGGAGCAGAAGACGCTCCTGGACGCCTCCCAGCCGTTCTACAAGGCCCTGCTGCCGCGTGCCGGGAAGTACCACTACCCGCCGCGGCCGACCGCCGACTTCCTGAGGAAGGTCGCCGACCGGGCCGACCAGGTCGCGATCATGACGTACGACGTGAGCCTGCCGACCGAGTCGCTCGCGGGCTGGCACTACGCAAGGCACACCGAGTGGACGCTGCGGCTGATCGGCGACCGCACCACCGTGTTCATGGGCGTCCCCACCTACCGGCCGAACATGGACTGGGCCGAGGACCTCACCGTGGCGCTGCGCGGCGTCCGGCGCGGCATCGACGCCCTGGATCGTCCACCCGCGAAACCGTGGGGTGTCGGGGTGTATGCGGACTGGACCACAAACCCCTCGGAATGGGCTTCTTACCGAGCAAACTGGCTCCCGCGAGAGTCAGCAAAGGTTGGCGGTTAAGCAAGCCTGCTTGTCACGTTCCTTTATTCACGAAATGCCAGGTCAAAAAGCGTGTTCAGGGCGCCTTCCCGAGGGTAGGGCTGGGTGCGTGTCAAAAGCCCCTACTGGCGGATGGTCAAGGGAAGTGGGGAACGAGGCCGATGAGCAGTCAGCAGCCCGCGTGGCACGACGGTGAGCGGCTCGGTGAGCTGATGGCCGAATTCGCCGGATGGCGGATCGGACGAGGCGGCTCTGGGCACTGGTGGGCCGTCCGGGGGAACGAGCTCGTACGAACCCTGAACGTGGAGGAGCTGCGCGCTCGTCTGCACGAACTCGAGGAGATCGCCGCCGTTCCTCGCAGTGCGTGAGGCGGCCCATGAGGGAGACCGGGCCCGCCGGCCCGCGTTATCCAACCGAGTCCGGGAAACTGGCCGGACCTACCCCGTAACGCGGCATTTGCGTGCCACGATGTGGATGTAGAAGCGGTCACCGCGCGTACCCCCGAGCGTGTGGTGGCCGCTTCTTCCTGTTCGAAGGACCGAAAAGGGCCGTTCTTTCGGTGTCAAGGCCGCGCCGGACCGAATCATCCCGCGGTGGGGGTGAGAGGGGCCATTTCGTCCGGCGCCGACCCCGCCACACGCCGGGCGACCTGCGGGTCCACGCGGGTCCACGGGGCCCTGCGGGAACGGTACCTTCGGTGCATGGCACCCAGCACAACACCTGGCGCCCCGTTCGGGCGGATGCTGACCGCGATGGTCACTCCGTTCACCGCCGACGGGGCCGTCGACTACGACGGAGCCGCGCGCCTGGCGACCTACCTGGTCGACGAGCAGCGCCACGACGGGCTCGTCGTCAGCGGCACGACGGGGGAGTCGCCGACGACGAGCGACGACGAGAAGGACCGCCTGCTGCGGACCGTGATCGACGCGGTCGGAGACCGCGCCACCCTGGTGGCCGGTGTCGGCACCAACGACACCGAGCACACGCTGAAACTCGCGCGCGCGGCCGAGGCGGCCGGCGCCGACGGCCTGCTGGTCGTCACGCCGTACTACAACAAGCCCCCGCAAGAGGGGCTGCTCCGCCACTTCCGAACCGTGGCGGACGCGACGGGGCTGCCGAACATGCTCTACGACATCCCGGGCCGTTCCGGGGTGCCGATCCACACCGACACGCTGATCAGGCTGGGCGAACACCCGCGGATCGTGGCCGTGAAGGACGCCAAGGGCGACCTGTTCGCCGGGTCCCTGGTGCTCGCCTCGGCCGAACTGGTGTTCTACTCCGGCGACGACGCGCTCAACCTGGCGTGGCTGTCCATGGGGGCCGTGGGGTTCGTCAGCGTGGTCGGCCATGTCGTGGGCGCCGATCTCCATGAGATGATCGACGCATACCGCGCCGGTGACACCGGGCGGGCACTGGCGATCCATCGCCGTCTGCTCCCCGTGGTCGCCGCGATCATGACCCGAACGCAGGGCGCCATCGCCGTCAAGGCAGCGCTGAACCTGATGGGCCTGCCGGGGGGACCGATGCGTTCCCCGCTGTGCGAGGCATCACCGGAGTTCGCGGCGCGCCTGCACGAAGACCTTCTGAATGGGGGAGTCAAAATGCCGGAGGTCAATCGGTGAGCCATCCTCACCCCGAGCTTTCCGCACCGCCCGCACTACCGGAGAACGCCCTGCGCATCGTCGCGCTGGGCGGGCTCGGGGAGATCGGCCGCAACATGACGGTGTTCGAGTACGGCGGACGCCTGCTCATCGTCGACTGCGGCGTGCTGTTCCCCGAGACCGAGCAGCCGGGGATCGACCTGATCCTGCCCGACTTCGAGTACATCCGGGACCGCCTGGACGACGTCGCCGCGGTGATCCTCACGCACGGCCACGAGGACCACATCGGCGCCGTGCCCTACCTGCTGCGCGAGCGCCGCGACATCCCGCTGGTCGGGTCGCGGCTCACGCTGGCGCTGCTGGAGGCCAAGCTCGCCGAGCACCGGATCAAGCCGACGACCGTCGAGGTCGTCGAGGGCAACCGGCAGAGCTTCGGTCCGTTCGACTGCGAGTTCCTGTCGGTCAACCACTCGATCCCCGACGCCCTCGCCGTCGCGATCCGTACGCCCGCCGGGCTCGTCCTGGCGACCGGCGACTTCAAGATGGACCAGCTGCCGCTGGACGGGCGCCTCACCGACCTGCCGGGCTTCGCCCGGCTGGGCGCCGAGGGCATCGACCTGCTGATGTCGGACTCGACCAACGCCGAGGTGCCGGGCTTCGTCACCTCCGAGCGCAACATCGGGCCGGTCATCGACGACGTCTTCCGTACCGCCAAGGAACGGATCATCGTCGCCTGTTTCGCGTCGCACATCCACCGCGTTCAGCAGGTCCTGGACGCGGCGGTCGCCAACAACCGCAAGGTGTGCTTCGTCGGCCGTTCGATGGTCCGCAACATGGGCGTCGCGCGCGAGCTCGGCTATCTCGACGTGCCCGACTCGATCATGGTCGACCAGAAGGACCTGGACGACATCCCGGCCGACCGGCTGGTGCTGGTCTGCACGGGCTCGCAGGGCGAGCCGATGTCGGCGCTGTCGCGGATGGCCAACCGCGACCACCAGATCCGCATCACCGACCGCGACACCGTGATGCTGGCCTCGTCGATGATCCCGGGCAACGAGACCGCGATCAACCGGGTGATCAACGGCCTGACCCGCTGGGGCGCCCGCATCGTGCACAAGGGCAACGCGCTGGTGCACGTGTCCGGCCACGCCTCGGCCGGTGAGCTGCTGTACGTGCTCAACATGACCAAGCCGGGCAACTTCATGCCCATCCACGGCGAGTGGCGCCACCTGCGGGCGCACGCCAAGCTCGCCTCGCTCACCGGCGTCGAGGACGACAACATCGTCATCGCCGAGGACGGCGTGGTGGTCGACCTGGCCGACGGCCACGCCAAGATCGTCGGCGCGGTCCCGGCCGGCTACGTCTACGTGGACGGCATCACGGTCGGCGAGGTCACCGAGACCTCGCTGAAGGACCGCCGGATCCTGGGCGAGGAGGGCTTCGTCTCCTGCGTCATCGGGATCGACTCCACCTCGGGCAAGCTGGTCGCCGGGCCGGAGATCCACGCCCGCGGCGCCGGCATCCAGAACGCGGACTTCGACGAGGTCATCGAGCGCATCGAGGCGGCCCTGCAGGACGCGGCCGCGAACGGCGTGAACGACATGCACCAGCTCAACCAGGTCATTCGCCGCACGATGGGCAAGTGGGTCAGCGACAACTACCGCCGCCGCCCCATGATCATCCCCGTCGTCGTCGAGGTCTGACCAGTACGCCGATCTTGCTCTGAGCGCCCTTCCGCGCACCGGGAGAGGGCGCTCAGAGCAAGATCGGCGCGGATTCCGGGGTCGCAACACGCCGTTCCGGGTCTGCGGAACCGCGCGAGGGCTTGGTTAGTCTCATCATCATGGCCACTCGTGCGTCCGGAGGTACGAAGAACTCCTCGGGTACCCGTGGAAGCACGGCCCGGAAGTCGTCCGGCGGTTCCGCCCCCCGCAAGCGTCCCCCCGCCAAGAAGGGCGGCGGGGGCCGCGGTCGCCCGCCGCAGAAGCCCGACCCGATCGCCCAGATCTTCTTCGGCGCCATCGGCCTGGTCGTCAAGCTCTACCAGCTGGCGGCGGTCGCCGTCGGCTCGGTGTTCCGCGCGTACGGGCAGGGCGCCCGCGACCTCGACGAGGAGCACCGCCGCGACGGGCTCGGCCTGGCGCTGCTCGGCGGCTCGATCGTGCTGGCGTCGGTCACCTGGTTCCGGCCCGACGGCGTCGTCACGATCGCGCTGGAGAAGCTGGTGCGCGGCGGCCTCGGCGTCGTCGCGGTGGCGCTGCCGGTGCTGCTGGCCGTGCTGGCCTGGCGCACGCTGCGCCACCCCGAGCACAACGACGAGACCGGCCGCATCGTCATCGGCATGACGGCGCTCGGCGTCGGCGTCCTCGGCGTGATCCACATCGCCGCCGGGGTGCCCGCGCCCGCCAAGAACATGAACGCGGTGCGCGGCGCCGGCGGCGTGATCGGCTGGGCCGCGTCCGCGCCGCTGGAGGCCGCGCTGAGCGGCTGGGTCGCGGTGCCGCTGCTGCTCCTGCTGTCGGCGTTCGGCCTGCTGGTCGTCACCGCGACGCCGATCGCCAAGGTCCCCGACCGGCTGAACGAGCTGTGGTCGGTCGCCACCCTGCAGGGCCGCCCCGTTCACGAGGACGAGGACGCCGCGGGCGACGCCGACAAGCCCAAGCGCCGCCGCCGCGGCAAGAAGGGCGACGACGAGCTGGAGGTCGGCGAGCACTCCAAGCCGTACGACACCCCGCTGCTGGAGGACGAGCCCAAGAAGCCGGCCAAGCCGGTGCGCGACCTGGCCGACGACCTCTTCGAGCCCGAGCCGTTCAGCCCGCCGCTGCCGCCGCCCCCGCCCGACCTGGAGGACGAGCCGCCCGCGCAGGCCGAGGTCCCCGACCCGAGCCCCGCGCCGCTGCGCTCGGAGCAGCTGCCGCTGTCGTCGTCCGGCGAGATCTACGAGCTGCCCGACCCGGCGATGCTCCGCCCCGGCAGCGTCGCCAAGCCGCGCACCAAGGCCAACGACACCGTGGTGAACGCGCTCACCGGCGTGCTGGAGCAGTTCGACATCGACGCGCAGGTCACCGGGTTCACCCGCGGCCCGACGATCACGCGGTACGAGATCGAGCTCGGCCCGGCGGTCAAGGTCGAGAAGGTCACCGCGCTCACCAAGAACATCGCGTACGCGGTGAAGAGCGCCGACGTGCGGATCATCTCGCCGATCCCCGGCAAGTCGGCCATAGGGGTCGAGATCCCGAACGTCGACAAGGACATCGTCTCGCTCGGCGACGTGCTGCGTTCGCCCGCCGCGACCAACGAGCACCACCCGATGGTCGTCGGCCTGGGCAAGGACGTCGAGGGCCGCACGGTCGTCGCCAACCTCGCCAAGATGCCGCACATCCTCATCGCGGGTGCGACCGGCGCCGGCAAGTCCACCTGCATCAACGGCCTCATCACCTCGGTCCTGATGCGGGCCACGCCCGACGAGGTGCGGATGATCCTGGTCGACCCGAAGCGGGTCGAGCTGACGATGTACCAGGGCATCCCGCACCTGATCACGCCGATCATCACCAACCCGAAGAAGGCCGCCGAGGCCCTGGAGTGGGTCGTCGGCGAGATGGACCGGCGCTACGACGACCTGGCCGCGTCCGGGTTCCGGCACATCGACGACTTCAACAAGGCCGTAGCGGCGGGCAAGCTCAAGGCGCCCCCCGGCAGCGAGCGCGTCTACACGCCCTACCCGTACATGCTGGTGATCGTCGACGAGCTCGCCGACCTGATGATGGTCGCCCCGCGCGACGTCGAGGACTCGGTCGTCCGCATCACCCAGCTGGCCCGCGCCGCCGGCATCCACCTCGTCCTGGCCACGCAGCGCCCGTCGGTCGACGTCGTCACCGGCCTCATCAAGGCCAACGTGCCGTCCCGCCTGGCGTTCGCCACCTCCTCGCTCGCCGACAGCCGCGTCATCCTTGACCAGCCCGGCGCGGAGAAGCTGGTCGGCCAGGGCGACGCGCTGTTCCTGCCGATGGGCGCGAGCAAGCCCATGCGCATCCAGAACGCCTACGTCGCCGAGAAGGAGATCCACGGCATCGTGGATCACTGCAAGGGGCAGATGGAGGCGGTCTACCGCGAGGACGTCGCCGCCGCGGCCGGTCCCAAGAAGGAGATCGACGAGGAGATCGGCGACGACATGGACCTGCTCGTGCAGGCGATCGAACTGGTCGTCAGCACGCAGTTCGGCTCCACCTCGATGCTCCAGCGCAAGCTCCGCGTCGGCTTCGCCAAGGCCGGCCGCCTGATGGACCTCATGGAGAGCCGTGACATCGTCGGCCCGAGCGAGGGCTCCAAGGCCCGCGACGTTCTGGTGAAGCCCGACGAACTCCCCGGCGTCCTCACCGACCTCCGAGGCGGCGGCGCCCCCACCACCTGATCGCCGAGCCCGGCGACGGCTGATCGCAGCCGCGCTCGGCCGATCGCATCGCGCGACCGGCGCCTGATCGTGGGGCCGACCTGCTGATCCATCCGGTCGTGGGGAGGCGGCCACCGGCGATCTACCTAGGCGCCGAACGATCTTCCCGCGATTGATGCGAAATCTTGCCCTGTTTCGAACGTGTTGGCTGTCGCTCAGCGGGCATTGCGGTTTCTAGACTGGTGTAGCTGGAGTGTGGGGACGGTCATGGTGCGCTCTAAAGGAGGTTCGGCGTGAGCATCGGTGAGACCTTGGCGAAGGAGCGAGAGCAGGCCGGTCTCACTGTCACGCAGGTGAGTCTGCAGACCCGGATTCGCGAGACGGTGATCCGCGCGATCGAACGGGACGACTTCACCCTGTGCGGCGGCAATTTCTATGCCCGCGGTCATATTCGGAGCATCTCCCGGGTGATCGGGATCGATCCCGAGCCGCTCGTGCGCGACTACGACGAGTCGCACGGCGGCGCTCCCGCCCCCGTCTCGGCCGTCAGCGCGTTCGAGCCCGAGAAGCCGGTCGCCTTCCGCGAGCGCCGTTCACCCAACTGGAGCGCGGCCATGGCGCTGGCGCTCGTCGCCGTCGTGGTCTACGCCGTGATCACGGTCGTGAGCGGCGACAAGGGCGGCGAGCATCGTTCCGCCCAGCAGGTCGCGGCCGGCCCCGGCCGCTCGGTGACGCCGTCACCGGCGGCGACCAAGCAGAAGAAGGACCCGATCGCGGCCGCGCCGCGCAAGAACGTCGAGCTGCAGGTCAAGGCGCGCCGGACCACCTGGATCAACGTGCGCGGCGACAAGGGCAAGTCGCTGTTCAGCGGCATGCTCCACACCGGCGACACCCAGTCGTGGACCGCCAAGAAGAAGATCAGCATCCTGATCGGCAACGGTGACGGCGTGCGCCTCACCGTGAACGGCAAGGACCTCGGCGCCCCCGACCAGGGCGGCGGCGTGGTGCGCCTGAGCTTCACCCCGAGCGACCCCGAGGCCGGCTGACCCTCGTTCGACGCCGGTCCGACCTTCCTGGAGGTCGGCTGAGCCCGTTCGACGCCGTCTGACCGTCCCAGGATCGGCTGACCGGCCGGGCCATGGTCTGACCTCGTGACCTCGTGACCTCGGCCGGAGTGCCCTTCGGCGGGCCGCTGGTCCGTTCCGGGGCCTGCGCCCATTACCGTTAGGGGCATGTCCACACGCCGCACGGTCTCATTGGTCACGCTCGGATGCGCCCGCAACGAGGTCGACTCCGAGGAGCTCGCCGCCCGGATGGAGGACGCGGGCTGGGACCTGACCGAGTCGGCCGACGGCGCCGACGTGGTGGTCGTGAACACCTGCGGCTTCATCGACGCCGCCAAGAAGGACTCGATCGACACCCTGCTGGCCGCCCACGACTCGGGCGCCAAGGTCGTCGCGGCGGGCTGCATGGCCGAGCGGTACGGGGCCGAGCTGGCCGAGGCGCTGCCCGAGGCCGACGCGGTGATCAGCTTCGACGACTACGGCGCGATCGGCGCGCGGCTGGACGACGTGATCGAGGGCCGCCGGCGCGAGGCCCACGTGCCGCGGGACCGCCGCAAGCTGCTCCCGATCAGCCCGGTGGACCGGGACGCCGCAGCCGTCTCCATCCCCGGCCACGGCCAGGACGATCTTCCCGAGGGCGTGGCGCCCGCCACCGGCCCCCGCGTGCTGCGCCGCCGCCTCGGCGGCGGCCCGGTCGCGCCCCTCAAGCTCGCCTCCGGCTGCGACCGCCGCTGTACGTTCTGCGCCATCCCCGCGTTCCGCGGCGCCTACGTCTCGCGCCAGCCCGCCGAGGTGCTGGAGGAGGCCCGCTGGCTGGCCGGGCACGACGTCCGCGAGCTGGTCCTGGTCAGCGAGAACTCCACCTCGTACGGCAAGGACCTGGGCGACCTGCGCGCCCTGGAGAAGCTGCTGCCCGAGCTCGCCGACGTCGAGGGCATCGAACGCGTCCGCGTGAGCTACCTGCAGCCCGCCGAGACCCGCCCCGGCCTGATCGAGGTCATCGCCTCCACGCCCGGCGTCGCGCCCTACTTCGACCTGTCGTTCCAGCACGCCAGCGGCCCGGTGCTGCGCTCGATGCGCCGCTTCGGCGACCGCGAGCGCTTCCTGGAGCTCCTGGAGCAGGTCCGTTCCCTGGCCCCCGACGCGGGCGTACGGTCCAACTTCATCGTCGGGTTCCCCGGCGAGTCCGAGGAGGACTTCGAGGAGCTCGTCGCGTTCCTGTCCGCAGCCCGCCTCGACGCGATCGGCGTGTTCGGCTACTCCGACGAGGACGGCACCGAGGCCGCGACGTTCGACGGCAAGGTCGACCACGACGAGGTCGCCCGCCGCGTCGAGGAGCTCTCGGCCCTCTCGGACGAGCTCACCGCCCAGCGCGCCGAGGACCGCATCGGCTCGGAGATCCACGTTCTGCTCGAGGACAAGACCCCCGAGGGCTTCGAGGGTCGCGCCGAGCACCAGGCCCCCGAGGTCGACGGCACCGTCCTCGTCCGCGGCGAGGGCCTGGCCCTAGGGGAGATCGTCGCCGCCCGGGTCGTCGCCTCCGACGGCGTGGACCTGGTCGCGGAACTCCCGTGAGCACCGGCACGCCCGACCCCGCGGCGAACCCCGTCCCGGACCCCGCGGCGATCCCGACGCCCGACCCCCCGGTCAGCGTTTTCAACGTCGCGAACTACCTGACCGCCGCCCGGATCGCGCTCGTCCCGCTCTTCGTCTGGCTGCTCGTCCAGGACGGCACGGCCTGGCGCCTGGCCGCGTTCGCCGTCTTCGCGGTCGCCTCGATCACCGACAAGATCGACGGTGACCTGGCCCGCAGCCGCGGCCTGGTCACCGACTTCGGCAAGATCGCCGACCCCATCGCCGACAAGGCCCTCACCGGCGCCGCCCTGGTCACCCTCTCCGCCATGGGCGAGCTCTGGTGGTGGGTGACGATCGTCATCCTGGTCCGCGAGATCGGCATCACCCTGATGCGCTTCGTCGTCATCCGCTACGGCGTCATCCCCGCCAGCAAGGGCGGCAAGCTCAAGACCACTCTCCAGATGGCCGCCATTACCTTCTACATCCTCCCCGGCCCCCTGGACCCCCTCCGCTGGGCCACCATGGCCGCCGCCCTCATCGTCACCGTGGTCACCGGCCTCGACTACGTACTCCAGGCCTACCGCCTACGCCGCAAAGCCACTTCCTCCTAACCCGGCGCTCGCCCGCCGTCTCTCTTGGCACGCCCTCCTTCTTCGGCACGCCCTCCTTCTTTGGCATGCCTCCTAACTTTGGCACGCCTCTTTTTGAACGTGTTCACCTTGCGCTAGGCTCATCTTGCTTGAACACGTTCAAATAAGGGGTCGCCATGACCGCGCTCGTGAACGTCATCGTCATGACCGGCATGCTCGCCGTCGTTCCCCTCGGCCTGGCCCTGATCGGTCTCCCCGCCTGGACCCGCCACCTGTGGCTCGCGGGCGCCGTCGCGGGCGTGACCTCCCTGTGGCTCCCCAGAGGTTCGGTGGCGGTGACCTTGGCCGTGATCTACGCCCTGGCCACGCTGCCCTTGGCGGCCTGCGGGGCTGCGGTGGTGCTCAAGGCGGTTATCCACAGAACGCCGTTCGCCTTTCGGGGTCTCACCTGGGCCATCGAGAATCAGAGTGGTGGTGGGGTCGCGGTGGGGGTTGCTCTCGGGATGCCGGTGATGGCGGCTACTGCGTTGGTGGCGGAACGGGGTGGGGTGCGGCTCTTCGGGTTCTCGTTGCGGGTGTTGTCGCTGACGGTGGCGCACTTTCATTTCGCCGGGTTCGCGGCGGCGTTGACTGCGGGGCTCGTATGCAGGGCCTCTGGTGGGAAGGCGGCCGGGGTGGCGGCGTGGAGTGTGCCGGTGGGGACGCTCGTGGTGCTGGTGGGCTACTTCACTGGGGAGTGGGTCGAGTTCGCCGGCGCGGTCGTACTGACGTGCGGCATGTGGCTGGTGGGCTGGGTCATCGTGAACGACGTGCGGGCGGGAGGTGTTGCGCGAGGGTTGTTGCTGGTGTCGGCGGGAGTGCTGGCGGTCACGATGGTGCTCGCGCTGTGGTGGGCGCTGGGGGAGGCGTCCGGCGTGGTCCATCCGTCGCTCGGTTGGATGGCGGCCACTCACGGGGTAGGGAACGCGTTCGGGTTCGGGCTCTGCGGAATGCTGGCCTGGCGGATGGTCCGGAAGGGGGAGCTCGATGGCTGACGGGTTCACTTACGACGAGGTGGGTGCCACCGAGGGCGGGGCGCTGCCGGACGGGTACAGCCATCTGCGGGTGCGGACGTTGATCGGGAACGGGCCGGACGTCTTTCGGCGGGCGGCCGACGCGGTGCTGGACTTCCGGATGCATCGTGCGATCCCGGTGCGGATCGATGCCTCTGCCGAACGGGTCGCGCCCGGCGTCGAGGTGACGGTCGGGCTCGGGATCGGGCCTCTGCGGCTCAAGGCTCCCTGCAAGGTGGTGTGGGCGAAGGACGGGAACCACCGCGCGGGGTGGGCGTACGGGACGCTGCCCGGCCACCCCGAGTGCGGTGAGGAGGCGTTCGTGGTGTCCATGGACGAGGCCGGGGACGTCTGGCTCACGGTCACGGCGTTCAGCAGGCCGTGCCGGGTGCCGGCACGGATCGCGGGGCCCTTGGTGCCGGTTGGGCAGCGCGCTTACGGACGCCGTTGCGGCGCCGTACTGCGGAAGATCGCCGCGCGGGGCGGTCGTTGATCTTGAGGAGAGGGGTCTCTAGCGTGACGGTGTGACGAGGTCAGCGTGGCGGCGCTCCTCCGTGTTCGATCTCGTGCTCGCGCTCGTTGTGGCGCTCTACGGCGTGGGCGACTCGCTGACGTTCACCGGCCAACCGGACAACCTGCTCGGGGCGGACCGTACGGTCATGGCGGTCGGGGCGGGCCTGGGATCCTTCGCGCTGCTGTTCCGGCGGCGGTGGCCCATCGCGGTGGCGATCGTGAGCGTGGCCGTGCACTTCCTGGTGTGCGCGCCGTTCCTGCTGGTCGCCGCCCTGTTCTCGGCGGGGCAGTACGGGCGTTCATGGTCGCGCGTCGCCGGTGTGTGCGGGCTGTCGGTCGTGATGCAGCTCGCGGTCGTGCTGTGCTTCTACGGGCCGTCGCTGGATCGGGCGCTGGTGATGGTGATGCTCTGCGTCGGGGCCGTCGTCGCCGGGCTGATGTTCCGCGACTACCAGCGCAGCCGGATGGAGCTCCTGGAGGCGGGAAAGGCCAGGGCCAGGCTCGACGAACGGGCACGCATCGCGCGGGAGATGCACGACGTGGTGGCGCACCGCGTCAGCCTCATCGTGGTGGACGCCGGCGCACTGGAGGTCTCCCCGGACCGCGACCCCGCGTGGGTCTCGAAGATGGCCGGGCAGATCCGGGGGACCGGCCGTACGGCGCTGGAGGAACTGAGGGAGATCCTCTGCGTCCTCACGCCGTCGCGGGAGGCCGCCGTGGCGGACGCGCCGCGCGACCCCGGGCCGGGTCTGGGGGCGATTCCCGCGCTGGTGGACTCGTACGGGCGGCGGGGCATCAGGATCGGGCTGACGACCAGCGGGTTGCAGCGGCCGGTGAGCGGGCGGGCGGAGGCGGCGGCCTACCGGATCGTCCAGGAGGCGCTGACCAACGTCATCAAGCACGCGCCGGGCGCCGAGGTCCAGGTGATCGTGGAGTTCTTCGACGACCGCCTCGAGGTCAAGGTCGTCAACGGAGCCGCGTGCGGTGTCGCGCACCCCGACCCGTTCCCCGGCAGTGGGCGCGGCCTGGTCGGCCTGAGCGAACGCGTCACGCTGGCGGGCGGTTCGTTCACCGCCGGACCGCTGCCCGACGACGGCTTCCGCGTCGCAGCCACCCTCCCTCTCGCCGACTGAGCCCAGAAAGCGGCGGGGAACGCGGCGGAGATCGCGGCGTGGACGGTGGCGCGGAGGGCCGCGGGTAATGCGGCGCAGGGAACGCGGCGCAGGGAACGCGGCGCAGGGAACGCGGCGGAGAGGGCGGCGCGGCGCAGAGCGTGGCGGAGATCGCGGTGCGGAGGGCGGTGCGGAGGGTGGCGGAGATCGCGGTGCGGAGGGCCGCGTGGAACGCTGCGCAGAGCGTGGCGGAGATCGCGGTGGCGGAGGTGACGCGGAGGGCGGCGGGCAGGGCGGCGCGGAGGGTGGCGCGGAGGGTGGCGGGGAACGCGGCGCGGGAACACGGCAGAGAGGGCCGCGTGGAACGCTGCGCAGAGCGTGGCGGAGATCGCGGTGGCGAAGGCGGCGCGGAGGGCGGCGCATAGGGCCGCGGGGAACGCGGCGCAGAGGGCGCGGGTGTTTAGAGCTCGTCTTCCTCGGGTGGCATGGGGGCCAGGAGGGTGACCATGACGATCAGCAGGGTGAGGACGAGGCTGGGCTGGAGGGGGTTCAGGCCGTGCCAGGCCTCGTCGATGTAGTGGTTCAGCCCGCCGCCGTCCGAGCTGAGCAGGCCGATGGTGAACGCCACGGCGCCGACCCCGTACGCCGCCAGCGCGATGATCTGCGGGCGGCGCCAGGCGGGCTGGGTGCGGAACGACCTGAGCCCCAGGCACCCGGACCACAGCAGGAGCAAGCCGGCGATCGCCGCGCCCGCGAAGGTGAGCGGGTAGAGCAGGAGGCTGACGTCGTGCTGGGCGGGCATGTCCTGCAGGCCGCTCGTGACGATGTCGGGAGGAGGTGAGGCGAGGCCGACGACGCCGTCGACGGCCGCGGTGAGGTAGAGGAACGCGGAGGCGGTGATGAGGGCGCTCGTGGCCAGGCGCAGCGCTGGGCAGTGCGGGACGAGGCGCTGCCAGCGGATCGTGCGATGCTTGCCGCCGCCTATAGCCATACTCAAGATGCCCCCAATTGCTCGACTCTTTCCCCCATTCATTCTGTGGGATACCCGCACTTGAACTTATCGACCACATTTCCAAGTTCACGTGCGCCAAGGTTTAGCTTCTTCGGCTGATGGTAATAGGCGGCGGGGTTCCGGCCTACGACGAAAGTTATAGGTCTGGTGCCGGATCGACAGACCGTCCGCGCAGGTGGGGCGGCCCACGCTGAACCGCATGAATGCCGGGGAACAATGGCCGCCGACGCATCGGTGAGGGCGAGTAAATCCGTGCCGTCCAGGGAAAATATTCACTGGAACAGTGAACGGGAGACATGGACGATCGTGAGGGCGCCGGGGGCATGGCGACCGGACCGGGCCGACGTCGGCCTGGCGGTCGCCGCGACCGCGTTCGGCGTCTGCGACTCGCTCACCCAGACGGCCAACCACCTGCTCGGCGACCGGCAGGTAGCGGCGGCGCTGGTGACCGGGTTCGGCGGGCTCCTGCTGCTGTTCAGGCGGCGCTTCCCGATCACGGTGGCGGCGGTCTGCGCGGTGGTCAACGTGGTCGCGTTCGCGCCCGCGCACGTGATCTTGAGCCTGTACGCGGCGGGCGCCTACAGCCGCTCGCGCGCCTCGGTGATCGCGGTCTCGCTGCTGGTGGCGGTCGGCGAGGTGCTGGTCTCGCGGAACGATCCGGGGGAGTCGCCGGTCAGGGCGCTGATGTGGTCGGCGTTCTACTGCGGAGGCAGCGTCATCGGCGTCCTGTCGCGGCGCTACACCGCGACCGTCGAGGCGTACGCCGAGGCCCTGATCCGCGAGCGCGCGCAGATGGTGCAGCGGGCGCGGCTGGACGAACGCGCCCGGATCGCGAGGGAGATGCATGACGTGGTCTCCCACCGGGTCAGCCTGATGGTCGTCGAGGCCGGGGCGATGGAGGTGTCGGCCGGTCGCGGTCCCGAATGGGTGACCACGGTCGCCGGGCGGATCCGCGCCTCCGGCCGCCAGGCGCTCGAGGAGCTTCGCCGCGTCATGGGCGTTCTGGATCTCGCGCCGGGTCCCGACGCGCCGCTGTCGCCGCAGCACGGCGTTCTGGAGATCAAGGCGCTGGCCGACGGCGCCCGCGTGGCGGGCCTGGAGGTCGCGCTGGCCGAGGACGGCGATCTCGGGTCCGTGCCCGCCGCCGTCGGCGCCACCGCGTACCGCGTGGCCCAGGAGTCGCTGACCAACAGCTGCAAGCACGGCGGCGGGGCGCCGGTGCGCGTGGCGCTGCGCGTGCAGGACGGCAGTCTGGTCGTACGGGTGACCACCCGGCCGCCTCCCGCGCCTCACCTGCGCGAGAACGCCGGGCCGGACGACGGCCGCGCGAGCCCGGAAGAGGCCTGGGCGCACGGGCGCGAGGCCGCGGGAAGACTTCCCGGTGCCGGCGTCGGGCTCATTGGCCTGCGAGAACGTGTAGAGGCTCTGGGCGGGCTGTTCAAGGCCGGGCCACGCGACGACGGGGGCTACGAGGTCGTCGCCGTGCTGCCATTCGGGGGGATTTCGGATGATTGACGTGCTGCTGGTCGATGACGAGGAGCTCCTGCGCTACGGGCTGCGCACGATCCTGGAGTCCGATCCCGGCATCCGGGTCGTGGCCGAGGCCAGGGACGGCGCCGAGGCGGTCGAGCTGAGCCGGATCCACATGCCCGACGTGGCGCTGATGGACATCCGCATGCCCGGCATGGACGGCCTCACCGCCACCCGTACCCTCGCCGGCTCCGACCGCCCGCCCAAAGTGATCGTCCTGACCACGTTCGACCTGGACCAGTACGTCTACGACGCGCTCCGGTCCGGCGCGGTCGGCTTCCTGCTCAAGGACACCCCGCCGCCCGAGCTCATCCAGGCCGTCCGTACGGTCGCCGACGGCAACGCGATCCTCTCGCCCGCCGTGACCAGCCGGCTGATCTCCCGCTTCACCGCCCCCGAACGCGACCTGTCCGACGAACGCGCCCGCGTCGACTCCCTCACCGACCGCGAACGCGACGTCCTCCGCCTCCTGGCCGACGGCCGTTCCAACGCCGAGGTGGCCGCCAAGCTCTTCATGAGCGAAGGCACCGTCAAGGTCCACGTGAGCCACGTCCTGGCCAAACTAGAAGTAGGCAACCGAGTCCAAGCCGCCATACTCGCCCACCAGGTAGGCCTGGTGGCCGAACCCTCCTGACCCAGCCACCCACGCCCGCCTTGGCGCACTCACCCTGCCCGGCCGCCTGTCCGGCACCCCACGCCCAGCCGCGCTCACCAGCCCGCGTTCGCCGGTCCGTCCTGGCCGGTCTGCGTTGGCCGGTTCGCGTTGGCCGGTCCGTGTTGGCCGGTCCGTGTTGGCCGGTCCGTCCTGGCCGGTCTGCGTTGGCCGGTCCGTGTTGGCCGGTCCGTGTTGGCCGGTTCGTGTTGGCCGGTTCGTGTTGGCCGGTTCGTGTTGGCCGGTTCGTGTTGGCCGGTTCGTGTTGGCCGGTTCGTGTTGGCCGGTTCGCGTTGGCCGGTTCGCGTTGGCCGGTCCGTGTTGGCCGGTCCGTGTTGGCCGGTCTGCGTTGGCCGGTCTGCGTTGGCCGGTCTGCGTTGGCCGGTCCGTGCTGGCCGGTCCGTGCTGGCCGGTCCTTGTTCGCCGGGCGGCATTGCCCAGGCCCGCGTCCACCGGGCCGCATCGCCCGGGCTGGGTCGAGTTCGCCCGGCCGGTCCGTTTGGCAGCCCGGCTCAGCTTCCATGCCCAGCCGCGCTGGCTGGTCCGCGCCGCCCGGTCCGCGCTGGCCGGGTCGCGGTCGCCCGGCGGTCTGCCTGGCAGCTCCTGCCTAGCTTCCATGCCTGGCCGCGTTCACTGGTGCACCGGCCGGGCCGCGCTCACCGGGCCGCGCTGGCCGGGGCGCGTTCGCCCGTACGTCTGGCTGGCAGTCCATGCCGAGCTTGCATGCCAGGCGGCGGTGGCCGGGGCGCTGTGGCCGGGCGGCATCGCGGGGTGGGGCTCGCTCGGGCGGTGTCGGTGGGCGACGGTAGGTTTTGGGCGGGTTGAGCGAGGTTAGGAGTGACGCGATGCGGGTGGAGCTGCTCACGGTCGGGGACGAGTTGCTGCTGGGCGACACGATCAACGGGAACGCGGCGTGGATGGGGCAGCGGCTCGCCGATCATGGGATCGAGGTCACTCGCAGCGTGGTCGTGGCGGACGATCTGGACGTGATCGTGGCGGCCGTGGGGGAGGCCCTGGGCCGCGCCGACGCGGTGATCACCACGGGCGGGCTCGGGCCCACGTACGACGACGTGACGCGCGACGCGCTGGCCAAGGCGGCGGGCGTGAAGCTGATCTTGGATCCGGGGTTGGAGAAGCGCCTGCGGGACCGAGTGGCGGCGGCGAACCGGCCGCTGGCGCCGATGGCGCTGCGGATGGCCGAGGTGCCTGAGGGGGCTGGTCTGCTGGGCAATTCGGCGGGCAGCGCGCCCGGGCTGCGGGTCGAGCTGCCAGGCGGCGTGGCGTACGCGCTGCCGGGCGTGCCGTTCGAGATGCGAACGATCATGGACGAGGTCGTTCTGCCCGAGCTGGCCGAGCGCGAGGGTGTGCCGCAGGTGGCCCGCAAGACGCTCCGTACGGCCGCGGTGTGGGAGTCGGTGATCGCGACCCGGCTGGCCGAGGTGGAGGCCATGGACGGGATCAAGGTGGCCTACCTGCCCGATCCGGCCGAGGTGAAGATCCGCCTGACCGCGGTGGGCCCGGACTCCGTACGGCTGCTGGCGGGCGCCGAGGAGCGCACCCGCGAGCTGCTCGGCTCGATGATCTACGGCGCGGAGGACGACACGCTGGACCGCGTGGTGCATCGCCTGCTGGCCGAACGCGGGCAGACCGTGGCGGCGGCCGAGTCGCTCACCGGAGGCCTCATCGGGGCCGAGCTGACGGCCATGCCGGGCTCGTCCGCCACCTATCTGGGCGGCGAGATCACCTACGCGACGGAGGTCAAGCACCAGCTGCTGGGCGTTCCGGCCGAGCTGCTGCGTGAGCATGGCGCGGTCCATCCGGACGTGGCGGCCGCGATGGCCGTGGGCGTACGGGATCGGCTCGGAGCGTCCTACGGGCTCGCCGTGACCGGAGTGGCCGGTCCGGAACCGCAGGACGGCCGCCCCGTGGGAACGGTCTTTTTGGCTGTGGCCGGACCTGGAAGCCTGCTGTCCGTAACAGGCCCACGACTGCCCGTGCCCGGAGCGGGCCGCGAGATCCGCGCGGTGATCCGGCGGATGACCGTAGTACACGCCCTTGACCTGCTGAGACGCGAAATTTTGGGGCTTGACGTCGAGCGCGTGACCCGTGAGGCTCAAGAAGATCGGGAAGAGAAGAGCTGATTACAGCGTTACGTTCCAAGCGAACACGAAATCCACGGTCTGCCACGGCCACCGTCTGGCCGGGTACGGTGGAACACACAGATGGTCCGAACTGAGGGAGGGAGCGAGACGATGGTCCTGCTTCGCCAGCTGCTCGGTGACGTACTGCGGCAGCTGCGGCTGCGCCAGGGACGCACCCTCCGTGAGGTTTCCGCGGCGGCACGCGTATCGCTCGGATATCTCTCCGAGGTCGAGCGTGGACAGAAAGAGGCCTCTTCGGAGTTGCTCTCTTCTATCTGTAAGGCCCTGGGCGTACCGCTGTCACACGTCCTACGGGAGGTCGCGGACCAACTGGCCCTCGCCGAGCTGCAGCACGAGCCCGTCATGGCCGGCGCACCGCCCGAGCACGACCGCATCGATGCCGACCGCATCCCCGAGACGCCCGAGGAGATCACCGGCGAGTTCCGCGGCGACATGGTCGCCGCCTGACCGCCGAACGCCTGACGTCGCGCGCCCGCGTCACATGATCGCTGGCCGCGTCGGCTGACCGCGACGTGTGAACGTCGCGTGGCCGCTGGCTGCGTCGCGTGAGCGCCAGGCTCTTCTCAGCACGTCCTGAGCCCGTCCGTGCGCCCGCTGGGGGTGTGGGCGGGCTCACGTGTCTGTGGGCGGGCTCACGTGTCTCTCCGGCATCTCCATGGGTAGGGGCCTGTTGTAAGGGATAGACCGAAAACGATGACGCGGAAGGAGCCCAATCATGGCGACGGTCAAGAGCCCGCTCCCGGAGACCGCACAGAAGATCACTGGTGAGGCGTTGCAGGGCGCCCTCGTGGACCTGATCGATCTCTCCCTGGTGGCCAAGCAGGCCCACTGGAACATCACCGGCCGCCTCTTCAAGCAGGTGCACGAGCACCTCGACGAGGTCGTCGACCTGGCCCGCGAATACACCGACACGGTGGCCGAACGCGCGGTGGCGATCGGGACCAACCCCGACGGCCGTTCCCGCACGGTCGCCGACCGCACCACCCTGCCGCAGCCCGACGCCGGCTACATCGCCGACGACAAGGTCGTGGCGCTGGTCACCGACACGCTGGCCCAGATCATCGGCCGCTTCCGCGAGCGCATCGCGGCGACCGACGAGACCGACCAGGTGACCCAGGATCTCTTCATCGAGATCACCGCGGCCCTGGAGAAGCAGCACTGGATGTTCTCGGTCCAGAACTGACCGGCCCCGTCCGTCCTGAACTGGCGGCCTGCTCAGCCCTGAACAGAAGGCCTGCTCAGCCCTGAGCCGAGGGCCTGCTCTGTCCAGAGCTGACGGCCCGCTCAGTCGTGAGTCGACGGCCCGTTCTGTCCAGGGCTGAGCGGCCCGTTCAGTCCAGAACCGACGGTCCAGTCGCGCGTAGGCTCCTGAAGGCCCGGTCCGCTCTCGGACCGGGCCTTCGCCGTCTATCGTTGTGACCATGGCCACATGGGACGACGTGCGGCGAATCGCGCTGGCGCTGCCGGAGACGGGAGAAAAGATCTCCTGGGGCACGCCCGCCTGGCGCGTGAAGGACAAGGGCTTCGTCTGGGAGCGTCCCCTCCGCAAGTCCGACTTCGAGGCCCTGGGCGACAAGGCCCCTGACGGCCCCATCCTCGGCGCCCGCGTGGCCGATCTCGGCGTCAAGGAGGCCCTCATCGCCGACGATCCGGACGTCTTCTTCACCACCCCGCACTTCGACGGCTACCCGGCGGTTCTGGTCCAGCTGGACAACATCGCCGTAGAGGACCTCGAAGAGCTCATAGCCGAGGCCTGGCTGGCCCGGGCCCCCAAGCGCCTGGCCAAGACCTACTTGGACTCCCTCGAAGGCTCCTAGACCGTCTTCCGCCGATCTGTCTCATTCGGCTTGTTCAGATCGTTCGGTCGCTTCGCGGCACGGGACCGCGTGGCCCAGTTGATCGCCACGGCCAGGCCGCCCAGCGCCGACCAGCCGAACCAGACGGCCGCGATCGCGAGCGTGGGCTTGGGGAAGCCGGGCCCGTTGTTCTTGCCCTGAGAGTCCAGCACGCTCAGGACGATCACGTTGACGATCCACAGCCCGAAGCCACCCAGTGCCACGACGGCGCCGACCTTGTCGCCGTGCAGGCGCCATCGGAAGAACGAGACGGCCATGCCCGCGCCGCCCACGTAGAACGCCGCCAGTTGGAGCCGGCCGGCCAGGTCGCCGTCGTAGGCGGCGACGGCCACGACCGCACCGACCAAGGCCAGCGGCGCCGAGGCCGCGATGGTCATGCCCCGGTTCTCCCGAGACTGGTACGCCCAGTAGGAGAACCCGAAGCCCACGGCGATCACCACGACCGCCACAACGAACAACGTCGCATGCACGAGGCACAGTGTGATCCCGGCCGTCTCGGTGTCGGAAGATCACCGTCCGCCTTTGGCCAGCCAGCCAGGCAGGTCCAGGGCCTCGGACGCGCGGCGGGAAGACGGGCGGGGACGGGCGGTGGACGGGCGCGCGGCGGGCGGACGGACTGCGGACGGACTGCGGACGGGCGAGGGCGGGCGGGCGGCGCTTAGGTCGTGGTGAGGCGGGTTCGGGCTTCCATGAGGGCGAAGCCGAGGAGGTTCTCGCCTTCCCAGGTGTGCGGGTCGGCGGCGCGGTCGTCGTCGGCGGCCAGGCCTATGCCCCAGATGCGGTCGAGCGGGCTGGCCTCGACCAGGACGCGGGTTCCGGTGCCGAGCAGGTAGGCCTTGAGATCTTCGTGGGCGCCGAACTTGGCGGTGTTGCCCGCCGCGACGATCTCGAAGCGGTGCGCCGCCCAGGTCGCCTCGTCGAACGAACGGATCTTGCGGCCCAGCGACTTCACCTCGTTCGGATGCCGCGCCTCCAGGAGCTGCGCGAGGACCTCCTCGTCGCCGAACAGGCGCGCCTTCCCGGCCATCATCCAGTGCTCGGCGGTGCGGTAGGTCAGGCCGTCGACGGTGAACGGATGGCCCTCCCACCACTGGCTCATGCAGCTCGCCCCCACGCCGCCGTCGCGTGGCGGCCGGTGACCCCAGAAGTAGACGTACTTCAGGCGTTCGCCCGCGTCGTGAAGGCGGCAGACGTCCGCGACGGTCCGCGGCTCGGTGCTCGGCATGCGTCTGACTCTGGCATACGAATGGGCTAGGGGCGGATGGGGGAGTCCGGGGTGTCCAGCCAGACCTCCTGCGCGTCAGGGGTGACGGTCAGCCCGAAGCGCTCGCGGTCGGGGCGGCCCCACGCGACCCATCGCAGGTAGGCGGTTTCCACCTCGTTCCATAGCCGGCGAGGTCCGTGCTGCTGAACGGGGTAGTCGGTACGGCCGGGTTCGTACTGGGCGCACGTCCAGGAGGGGCCGTGCGTGTCGACCGCCCACACGCGGCAGGATCCGTCCGGTGCGGCCTCCACGTGCGACCGTACGCCGGGGACCAGGGCGGCGATGGCGACCTCCGCGCCCGCCGACTCCGCCAGGAGGAGCCGGGGATCGAAGAGCGTGGACGAACGGTCGGCCGGGTCTGAGGCTTCGGGGGTGCCGAGCGGGCGGCGCTGCGAGCGGAGCATCATGAAGCCCGCCGGGCCGGTGAGCCCGCCGATCGCGCGTCCGTCGCCGGTCGCGGTCAGGCGGGCCAGGTGGCCGATGCCCCAGCCCGGCGACCAGGGGAGGACGAGCACGCCGCCGGGACGGCACTGCGCGACCCACGAGTGCGGAACGCGTTCCACCGCGCAGGTCACGTGGACACGGTCGTACGGCGCGCCATCCGGATGCCCGAGCGCGCCGTCGCCGACCACGAGGTTCGGTGCGAGCCCGGCGACCTTGAGGTTGCCTGCGGCGCGTGCGGCGAGCGCCGCGTCGATCTCGACCGACGTCACGTTCGCCGCGCCCAGCCGCCAGGTGAGCAGGCCCGCGGTCCAGCCCGTTCCGGTGCCGATCTCCAGCACGCGGTGGTGGTCGAGCGGGCGCAGCTCCTGCAGGAACACGACGACGATGCCGGGCGCCGAGCACGAACTGGTCCACTGACCTGCGCCGCTCAATGGGTCGCCCGCGCCGTCGTCGAGCTGGATCGCGATCGCGGTGTTGGAGTAGACCGCGTCCCACCAGGTCGCCGCGTCGGCGTCCCGGTCGATCGCGAACCCCTCGTACCGCGGCCGGTCCGGCACCGCCCAGCCCGTCTCGGGCGCGAAGACATGCCGCGGTACGGCCTTCAACGCGTTCCGCCAGCTCTGATCGGTGAGCATGCCCGCCACGGTGAGCGCGTCGGCAAGGCCATCGATCCGCTCCTGCGTGGTCATCCCTCCACACTGCAAGCCCGGGCGTCCCGGATCAACTTCGCAGGGTGAACCAGACCGTGAAGCCCGGGCCGGTACGTTCCACACCCCAGTCGTGGGCGTAGGCGTTCACGATGTGCAGGCCGCGGCCGCGCTCGCCCTCGCCGTCGGGGTCGCACAGGTGCGGGGCGCCGGACGCGCCACCGTCGTCGCTGACCCGCGCGCGCAGTTCGTCCGCCGCGACCGCCAGTTCGATCCGCACGGAGCCGCCGCGCCCGGAGTCGCTGTAACGCAGCGCGTTCGTCATCACCTCGGAGACGCACACGGTGAACTCGTACAGCAGGGGATGATCGGTCCCGACCATGTCCCGCAACCACCGCCGTACGTGTCCCACGGCCCGGTCGATCCCGGGTACCGTCAGATCCTCGAGCCGCGCCGTCGCCGTGTTCGCGCGCATCCCCGGTCCTCTCGTCCCTGTGCCGTCCGAGGCAAGCATGAACGGGACCGAGCCGCCGAAATAGATGACTCCCGTGCAACGGCAGTCATCGAATGGTCACACAAATACGAAGACTCCCGGGTCGAGCGCATGAACCAAGTCGCCATGTCGCTCACCGCTGTCGACATGTCGCTGAGCGTACGGAGTTTGCCGCAGTGAAACCGATTCACGTTCGCTCGGCCAACGGTTACTCTCGAAGCCATGATCGAACTGGATCCAATGAAGACCGCGTGGCGCAAGAGCAGCCGCAGCGGCCCCCAGGGCGGCGCCTGCGTCGAGATCGCGGCGGGGGAGCGGGCGATCCTCACGCGCGACTCCAAGCTCCCGAACGGCGCCGTACTGGCCTTCGATCACGCTGCGTGGTCGATGTTCCTGAACGAGATCAAGCGCGGAACCCTGGACCTGCCGCATCGCCCTTAGGCGGTTCGATGTCGATCCAGAAGCGGTCCTCGCCCCGGACCTGACCGTCGGGGACACCGCCGTTCGCCAGGATCACCCGGCGTGACGCCTCGTTGTCGTGGGCGCACGTCAGGAGCACGCGTTCCAGCCCGAGCTCGCGGCACTCCTCCAGTCCCTCCGCCAGCATCCGGGTCGCATGGCCCTGGCGCCGCCACGTGCTCACCACGTGATAGCCGACATGCCCGCCCACCTCGGCGAGTTCGGGCGTCAGCCGGTGGCGGATGACGAACGTGCCGATGTAGTGCTCGCCCGAGACGTACCAGAACATCGTGGACGGCACCGCCCACCTGGTGAGCACGCCCCGCCGCTTGGCCACGTAGGCCTCGAAGTCCTCCGAGGCCGGGCCGATCCAGTCCGTCGGCGTGCCATCCCGCCGAGCGTCGGCCCCCTCGCCCGCCAGGTACGAGTCACGTACCGCCGCAGTCGGCCACACCAGCCGCGGCGGCTCGATCAGTTCGTTGGGAAGATCGGTCAGTCCGTTGGGAAGATCGGGCACCAGATCAACCTAGCTCGCGGGGCCGGGGCACGCCCGCGATCCTGAGACAATGCGGATCATGAACGAGATCCCGCCCGCCAACGGCGTCAGGCTGATCCGCAGCACGGATCTCGCTCCGGTCGCCGAGTACGCCTATGCCGCGGTCGCCGAGTCACCGGTGAGCGCGATCTGGACCGCCGGCGCATGTCCTTTGGACGCCGAGGGCAACACGGTCGCGATCGGCGATTACGCCGGGCAGGCCGAACAAGTCATGCGCAATCTGGTCACCGCCCTGGAGAGCGCGGGCGCTTCCCTTGCCGACGTAGTGAAGACCACGGTGTACGTGGCCTCCTCATCACAGGCAGACCTGGTCGCGGCCTGGCAGGTCGTACGCGACCATATGGGAGAGCATGACGCCCCGAGCACACTCCTTGGCGTTTCAGTCCTCGGCTATGACGACCAGCTAGTAGAGGTGGAAGCCGTAGCCGTCCTCATCGAGGAGCCGGTAACCCCGCAAGGCTGAGTGAGCCTGTAACCCCGCATGGCTGAGTGAGCCTGTAACTCCGCATGGCTGAGTGTGTCGTCATCGCCCCTGCAGCTCGCTGACCACCGTGTCGGCGAACTCGCGCGCGGGTGGGCTGAGGGCGTCCCACTGCCGTACGGCCCAACCGGCGCTGAGCGGCGGCAGATCGTTGATCGGGATCAGCCGGACAACGCTGCCCGGCCCGTGGGTCCAGCCGGGGAGCGCGGGCAGCACCGCATGCCCGAGCCCCAGCTCGGCCAGCAGCAGTGCGGTGTCCCAGTCCGCCACGCCCGTCGTCGACGCGAGCCGTACGCCATGGCGTTCCAGATGCGTCTCCAACTGCACGCGCGACGTCGAGTGCCGCGGAAGCTCGATGTAGCTGATGTCCGCGAGGTCCTCCGGGGCGAGCGACTCGCGGTGTGAGAGAACGTCGCCGACGTGCACCGCCAGCACCCACGGCATGTCGTACGAGGGACGCTGCTCGACGTCCTGCAGGGGCGGGCCGATCGTGACCCACGCCAGGTCCGCCTCGTGCCGGCGTACGGCCTCCAGGCACCGGCGGCTGGAGTCGGCGGTCACGAACTGCAGCGTGACGTCGGGATGCCGGGCGCGGAAGCCCGCCACCGCCGTCGACATGAAGTGCCGCACGGTCGTGGCCCCGGTGGCGATCCGGATCGTTCCGCCCACGCCACGGCGCAGGTCCTCCAGCTGCCGGAGCGCGCCGTCCAGCCCGCCGATCCCGTCGGCCGCCGCCCGGTGCAGGATCTCCCCGGCCGGCGTCGGCGCCACCCCGCGCGGTCTCCGCTCCAGGAGCGCGAGGCCGGTCTCCCGCTCCAGCCGCTTGACGTGCTGGCTGATCGCGGACTGGCTGCAGGACATGGTCCGTGCGACCGCGCTGAGGTTCCGTGTCTCGCAGACCGCGATGAACACGCGCAGGTCATCCAAGGTCATGACCCAAAGCTAGATCTTGGGACTGGGCAAGTAAACCCGAGAATTGACTTGGATCGGCCCGACATCGCAGGATCTTCGTAAGGGCGCAGGATCCGGCGACCCGAAGGCGGCGACCCGGCCGGGCCCGACGGCCTAGGACGTACACCCACCCGACCGGGCGCCGACCGCCTCTCGAAGGGACAGCCATGATCAACAATCGGAGCGATCTGGTCGACCTCGGCCGCGACCTGGGCGCCACGCAGCCAGGCCTGGACGAACGCATGGGCATCGAACTGCTAGAAGCCGATGCCGACCGAGTAGTCACGCGGATGCCGGTCGAAGGCAACACCCAGGCGTATGGAACGCTGCACGGCGGCGCATCGTGCGTGCTCGCCGAGACCACCGGCAGCCTCGCCGCAGCCCTGTACGCCGCGCCCAACCGGATGGCGCTCGGCATCGAGATCAACGCCAGCCACCACCGCACCGCCACGTCCGGGCACGTCACCGCCGTCGCGACCAGGGCGCACGGCGGCCGCAGCCTCGCCACTTACGACGTCTCCATCACCGACGACGACGGCCGTACGATCTGCACCGCCCGCGTCACGTCGATGCTGCGCCCGCGCCCAGGGCTTGCCTGAGGCACTCATCCGGGGGTTGCCGGAAGCTCCCGCCCAGGGGCAGTCTTGCGATCAAGACCGATCAAAGGAGTCCATGATTGACGATTGACGTCGACGCCTACCTACGACGGCTCGGGATCACTGATCCGGGCCGTCCCAGTGTTTCTGCACTCCGAACGCTCCACAAAGCGCACGTCGAGCGCATCCCGTACGAGGCACTCGACATCCAGCTCGGCCGGATCACCTCGATCGACCCGCACGACTCCGCCGCCCGCATCACCGAGCTCGGCCGCGGCGGCTACTGCTACCACCTGAACGGCGCGCTCTCGCTCCTCCTCCAGGAACTCGGCTACGAGGTCGTCTGGCATCGCGCCGGCGTACAGACCCCAGGCGAGGAAACCCCCGGCTCACAGCGGGCGAACCACCTCGGCCTGACCGTCCGCAACCTCCCCTCACCCGAGTCCCCATCAGGCGACTGGCTGGTGGACGCTGGCCTGGGCGACGGCATCCACGGCCCCCTCCCGCTCCGCAACGGCGAATACCGCGAGGGCCCGTTCCGCTTCCGCCTCCGCCCCTCCGAGACCGACCCCGGCGGCTGGCGCTTCGACCACGACCCCGGCGGCAGCTTCGCGGGCATCGACTTCGCCCCCGAACCGGCCACGCTCGCCGACTTCACCGACCGACACGTCTACCTGTCGACCTCACCCGAGTCGGGCTTCGTCCGCACCTGCGTAGTCCAACGCCGCGACGCCGACGGAGTGGACACCATGCGCGGCTGCACTCTCCTGCGCACCGGCGACAGCACACCCCGCACCATCAACGACCAAGCCGAATGGTTCGCCGCCCTGGCAGACATCTTCGACCTGGCCCCCACAGACCTCACCCAGCCCGACCGAGACGCCCTCTGGCAACGAGTAAGGGCCACCCACGAGGCCTGGCAAGCCACCCGCTCCGCCTAGCCCCCAAGGGGCTGTCCGTCTGCGCAAGCAAGGCGCCGCAAAGCAAGGCCCTCGCTAACGCTCGGACAGCCCCAATGGGGCTCCCGCCCCACGCCCCGAAGCTGGGGGCAAGCCCCCAGACCCCCACCCCTCGAAGTGGTTCAACCCCTCCGCGAGCCGCCCTACGGGTGCGGGATGTCGTCAATCAGCTCCCGAGCCCCCTTGCGCAGCAGGTCGCCGGCCACCGAGAGGCCAAGTTCCTCACCCGCGTCCGGCCCCGACCACCGCTGCGCGCGCACGAACTCCGCCCCATCGCGCGTGAACACCATCCCGCGCAAGCTGAGCCGACCATCAGCTTCATACCGCGCGTGACCGGCGATCGGGCTGTTGCAGTGTCCCCGCAACTCGCGCAGCATCGCCCGTTCGGCCGCCACGCACTCTCGCGTACGGCGATCGTCCAGCAGCCGCACCAGCTCGACAACCCCACGATCCGACCGCCGGCAGTTCACCGCCAGCACTCCCGCCCCGATCGCCGGAACGATGTCCAGCGCCTCCCCGGCCCGGTCGATCCCCAGCCGCCTCAGCCCCGCCCGCGCCACCACGATCGCATCGCAGTCTCCGGCGTCCAGCCGCCCGAGCCGCGAGTCCACGTTCCCCCGCAGATACTCCACCTGCAGATCCGGCCGCAGCTGCAAGAGCTGCGCCCGCCGACGTACCGCCGAAGTCCCCACCCGCGCGCCCAGCGGCAGATCCTCCAGCCGCTCCACCTTGCCCGTCCGCGGAAACAGCATCACGTCCGAGGTGTCGTCGCGCTTCAAGTAAGCCGCGAACACCAACTCTTCCGGCCGAGGCACATCACCCGGCACGTCCTTCAGGCAGTGCACCGCGACATCCACGGCACCCGTCACCAGCGCGCGATCGATCTCCCGCAGGAACGCGCCCTTGCCGCCCAGCTCACCCAGATGCCCCCGATGCCGGTCACCGGCCGTCTGAATAGGCGCCACCTCCACCCGCACATCCGCGCATTCCTCCAGCCGCCGGGCCACCCCCTCCGCCTGCACCATCGCCAGCGCCGACCCCCGCGTCCCCAACCGCAGCACTCCGCCGCCCGGCACGCCGGAAGACCGGGTATCCGCCGAATCGGAACTGTCCCGCACCAGACCGTTCACCACGCCCCCTGCTCGCTCGCCTTGCTCTCCACCTCCTCCACCTTCTCGCCACCCATCACCACAGCCCCGACCGCCCCCACTTATGACCGTGGCGGTTTCCGGGAGCGGCAGGCTATGCGCATTGATGCCCTCCTCGTCGTCCTCGTCGGCACAGGCCGCTCGCCAACGTCTTGGCGGACGGCTACGCGATCTGCGCCTGGCTCGGAGGATCACGGGCGTTCATCTGCGTGGCGATGGAGAACCGTTAGGCGGCGCTGATGAAGGCCTGCCTGGCGGAGGGGTTGAACCACTTCAAGGGGCGGGGTCTGGGGGCTTGCCCCCAGCTTCGGGGCGTGGGGCGGGAGCCCCATTGGGGCTGTCCGAGCGTTAGCGAGGGCCCTAGCGAGGGCCCTGCTTTTCAGGGGTGGGGCTGGGAGGATGGGGGTGGTGTTGTCGGGTTGGAGGAGGACGGGTGCGGGTTACGGGTGTGATTGCTGACCTTCACGTGGAGGACATCGCGTCGGCCAAGGGGTTCTATGCGGACTACCTCGGGATGGGCGTCGAGGAGTTCAACATGGGGTGGGTGGCTCGGTACACGTCGCCGGAGACCGGGGCGCATCTGCAGTTGGTGACGCGGGACGCCAGCGCGCCTGAGGATCCGGTCGCCACGATCAAGGTGGATGACGTGGAGGAGGCGTATGAGGAGGCTCGGCGGCGGGGGTACGAGATCGTGCACCCGTTGACCACCGAGCCTTGGGGTGTGCGGCGGTTCTTCGTTCGGGCGCCGGACGGCAATGTGCTGAACATCGCCCAGCACCGGGACTAGCTGGGCGGCTGGAAGATCGAGCCGTCGACGGGGTGGCCGTCGCCGCCGTCGACGTGGCCCAGGGGGCCGGAGTCAGTGAGGTTGCCGAAGTCGAAGTCGTCCCCGCCGAAGGAGAGTTCGGCGGTGCGTGACTGGAGGAGGTCGCGCAGGGGCTTCGGGCGGTCGGTCATCGATCCGGCGCGCGGCGGCAGAACGATGTTGACGGTGTCCATGGTGATGTCGAAGAAGCGCAGGGCCACGGACTCGGGGATGCCCATTTGGGCGCGGACGTCCTTCAGGACGCTTTCGGGGTCGTTCACCAGGCGGGAGCGGAAGTCCTCGTCGACCATGGACATGGCGGCGAGTTTCAGGACGCCCTTGTTCTCCAGGCGCTGGTCTTGGACCACCAGGGCGTCCCGCCAGACGCGCAGGGCCTTCTGGTCCTCGTCGCTGAGCACTCTGTCCTTGTCGCTCATGGCTTCTCGCTTTCGTGCTGGAGCAGTCCTTCGCTGATCAGGCGGCCGACCAGGTCGAGGCGGTCGTCGCCGGAGAGGTCGCCGGGCAGGTCGCGGATCGCGAACCGTTCGTGCTCGGCGATGTGGGTGAACGCCGGGACGAGGAACGCCGGGCCTGACACGTAGTTGCCGGCGAACTCGAGCGTGGCGTCGTGCGCGGTGAAACGGACTCTGCAGAGCATGCCGGGGGAGCGGGACACGACGGCCGTCTCGGTGAGGGCGGCGAGGGCGTCCAGGGAACGGAACTGGCTGTGGGCAGCCGCCTTGGGGGTGGCCAGGAGGCTCGTTCCCAAGCTCGTCTTGGCACGTTCGGTGAACGTTGCGTCTGCCAGTACTTTCGCGAGGCGGTCGGCCAGGTCTGCGGCGTGGGAGGCGGGGAGCGGGCCGTCCAGGAAGCCGGGTGGCAGGGCCGCTCTGAGGTCGACGTCCTCGGCGGCCAGGAGGGTGAGGGCCTCGCTGAGGAGGTCCGCCCATCGGTAGACGTGGATGCCGACCGTGAGGTGCAGGGACGAGCTGGCGCCCGTGACGGCCTCGTGGGGAAAGCCGCGCGGGAGGTAGAGGGTGTCGCCGGCGTGGAGGATGAATTTTTCGAAGTCGGCCAGGGGTGGGCTGGATTCCTTCATGGCGGGTAGGGGGAGGTCGTTTTCGGGAGTACCGACGTGCCATTCCTTCATGCCATGGAGTTGGAGGATGAAAACGTCGTGATCGTCGGTATGCGGGGCGAAGCCTTGACCGCTGCGGGGTGTGAAGTAGAGGTTGACTCCGACTCGATGATGGAACGCCGCTTCCAGCGATCTGCAAAGGTCGGCCACGGCGGCGGATCTTCGATGAATCCGGTTGACGACGATCGAGTAGCCGTCGTGATAGGCGCGGTAGACGTCCTGGATGTCGGGGATCCCGTGGTCGTTCAGCGGCACGTCTCGCCTGGAAGCGTGGCCGTCGCCCTCGGATCTGACCAGGAACTGGTCGTCGGAGGATCGGACGCGGCCGGACGTCGTCGCCGTGATCAGTTCGTCGACCTCGTCGACCCCCGGCAGCCCGTGGAAATGGCGTGCGTCGTTCCGGTTGATCAGGAGCGGACGATTCTCCCAGTATTCACTGAAGAAGTCGTCGCCTGTGATCGGATGGAGAAGTCGCTCGACGGTGAGCGACCGGGAAAATGATCTGAACGGCGCTGTCACATGCTCAGCTTCACACTCTGTCAAGCGGTTGTCACTCCGCCAGAGTAGGCCGGATCGTGCCATTTCAGCAGTGAATTGGAATTGATCTCCGGTCCCGGATAATTGCGGGATCAGTCGTCCGTGAGATCGGCGAGGATGGCGGGGGCGGCCGAGTCGACGTCCAGGAGGGTGGCGAGGTCGCGGTGCGGCGCCTGTTCGGCGGTCGTACGGGCCTCCTGGATGCGATCCAGCCGGAAGCCCCGGACCGCCCGGCGGCTCCGGCACCAGCCGATCAGGAACCAGCGGCCGCGATGGGCCAGCAGTCCGGCGGGCTCCACCTCGCGCTGCGACTCGCGTCCGTCGCCGCCGAGGTAGTGCAGCCAGATCACCTGGTGCTCCCGTACGGCACGTTCGACGGCGGCGCTGACGTCGGCCGGAACGGGCTCGGCGCCGATGCGGATCTGCCGGGAGATCAGGCGGAGAGACGCGATCGCCGCCTCGGGCATGGCGGCGGTGAGCTTGCGCATCGCGCCGCGTGCCGGGCCGGCGAACGGGGCGCCGCTCTCCGCACCCGCCAGCGCGACCGCGATGGCGATCGCCTCCTCGGCGGTGAAGTTGACCGGCGGCAGACTCATCGCCTTGTCGACAAACCATCCGCCGTACGGGCCCGGCTCGGACCGCAGCGGGACCCCGGTCTGCATGAGTGCCTGCAGATCCCGCTGTACGGTCCGTTCCGACACCTCGAAGCGCCCGGCGAGCCACGGAACGGTCCGCGGGCGCGGCGCGGCCGCCCGCAACTCCTCCACCAGCGCGTAAAGCCGATCGGTCCGGTTCATGGCGAGGGGCGGAGGTAGATCATCTTCACCCCAAGAGGCTACTGCCGAAGATCGTTAAGCGCGCGCGCCGGTCACGGCGCGACCCAGGAACCCCGCCCTGCGGGCGCGTTCACGATCACTGGCGGTCCCGGGAACGTGTCACCGTCTCGGGGTGAGCCGGGTCACGTCTTTTCGGGCTGGCAGCGAGGGCACCAGAAGGCGGTGCGGTTGCCTACGTCGGAGGCCTGCTCGGCGCGCTGGATGCGCGTACCGCAGCGGCGGCAGGGGCGGCCCGCGCGGCCGTAGACCCAATGGGCCTGGCCGCGGCGCAGGTCTCCGGTGGTGATGTGGCCGTGGCGCTCCTTGTTGACGTCCAGGAGCTTGTGGGCGAGGTCCATCATCGCGGGCAGCTCGGGAACGTCGCGGACCGGCGTCCAGGGGTGGACGCCGCGCAGGAAGAGGATCTCGGACTTGTAGACGTTGCCGATACCGGCGAGGCGGGTCTGGTCCAGAAGGGCCTCGCCGATGGCGCGGTCGGGGTCGTCGGCCAGGCGGTGCACGGCCTCGTCGGGGTCCCAGTCCGGGCCGAGCAGGTCGGGGCCGAGGTGGCCGACGGCCCGGTCCTCGTCGGTCGTACGGAGGAGCTCGACGATGCCGAGCGAGTAGCCGAGGGCCTGCCAGTCGGCGTTGGCGAGGATCAGCCGGATGCGATGGTCGCTGGGCGGGGCGCCGGGGCGGCGGATCCGCCAGGTGCCCTCCATGAGCAGGTGGGTGTGGACGGTGAGGCCGCCCTCCACCCTGATGAGCAGGTGCTTGCCGCGCGCGATGGCCTCGCCCACGGTCCGGCCGCGCAGGTCGGCGGTGGCGAGCGCCGGCACGCGGAAGTCGCTGCGTGTCAAAGGCCGCCCGGCGAGCGCCTCATGCAGGCGCCGGGCGGTCAGCCAGACGACGTCGCCTTCCGGCACAGCACCCCCGTCAGATGAGGGACGGGCTCTCCCAGGCGGCCGGGTCCTCGGTGAGCTTGCTCACCGGGCCGGGCAGCTCGCCCGAGGCGATGTGGGCGAGCGAGACCTGCTCGAGGATGGCGCGCTCGCTGGCGCGCAGCGCGATCCACACCTCCTGGAGCGACCGGGCGGGCCCCTCGTACCCGACGTGCTCGGGGCGCTCGCCCCGGACGCCGAGCAGCGGCCCGTCGATCGCGCGGATGATGTCGGCCAGGGAGATCTGCTCGGCGGGCCTGGCCAGCCAGTAGCCCCCTTCGGGTCCGCGCTGGCTGCGGACCAGGCCGCTGCGGCGCAGCTGGCCGAGGATGTTCTCGAGGAACTTGGGCGGGATCTGCTGGGCCTCGGCGAGCTGGACGGCGGTCACCGGATGACTTCCGGCCACCGCCAGCTCCGCGGCGGCGCGCAGCGCGTAGTCGACCCTGGCGGACAATCGCATGAACGTATTATCCCTTGCCGATCGGACTGGTTGGGCTTACCCCCGGCCTCCGAGGCCGTTCGCGCGCCACTTCTCGTGGACCGGTATGGACACCGAACCCTGTCTCGGGCGTTCGCGCAAGCGTCCCGCGCGGCGGATGGGGCGCGTGGGACGGGTCCTGCGTCCCGGGACGGATGAGTCTCCCCAAGAGGTCTGACAACAAATCATCCCTGTGGCGGATACCGTCCGGGCTGTTTTTTCAGCACCATTGAGTCATCGGGGTAAGAAGCGGTGACCCGGGGAAACGACGTCGCCGCGGAACGGGGAGTCATCATGACACCGACGGCACGAGCCGCCGCGGCACAGCGTCGCAGGCGCCAGATCATCAACCAGACCGTCCGGGACCGTGCCATGCACGACCCGCGTCGCCGGCCGGTAGAGGCCGTACCGGCCTCCAAGTAGCCGCGTCCGGCACTGAGCTAGGCCTCCAAGCGGGCCGCCGAACGGCTCCGAACGAGCCGTCTACGGCCTCCAAGTAGGGTCTGACCTGCTCCAGCGTTCCGACCCGAACACACCTCAAAGCGCCGCCGCATCTCGATGCGGGCGGCGCTTTCGATGTTCCAGCCCCTGCTGCTGAGCGATCTTTCTGGCTAGTCGGAGGTGGAGAAGACCTCGTCGCGGGCCTCCTCCAGGGCGGCGTGGAGGGCGCCCCTCAGGACGGCGTTGCCCTCGACCTGGGTGACCGCGACCGTGGGGCTGGTCGGGCTGATACGGCCCACGGCGCTCTCGATCCGGGCCGCCAGGGGTTCGCCGCCGGCCCGGCCCAGCTGGCCCGCCAGGACGACCAGGCCCGGGTCCAGGACGATGTTGACCGAGGTGACGCCGTAGGAGATGCGGTTGGCGAGCTCGTCCAGGAAGGCGCCGCCGCGGTCCTCCTCGGCGACGGCCGCGCTGACGCAGTCGACGGCGGTGGCGCCGTCGAAGCCGTGCGCGTGGGCCAGTTCCCGTACGGCGTCCGCGCCGAGCAGGGCGCCGTAGCCACCGGCCAGGGCCGGGATGCCCCAGGTGGTGGACTCGGTGACGCCCAGTTCGGCGGTCTCGGGGCCGCGCCGGGCCGCGCCGGAGGGGAGCGGGGCGCCGGGAACGGGCAGGTAGCCGATCTCGCCCGCGCCGCCGGACCGGCCGCGGTGCAGGCGGCCGCCCAGCATGACCGACAGGCCGATGCCGCGGTCGAGCCACATCAGCGCGAAGTCCTCGACGCCCGCGGCACGCCCGTACGCGCGTTCGGCCACGGCGGCGAGGTTCACGTCGTTCTCGATGATCACGGGCCGCCGGAGGTCGGTTTTCAGCCGTGCGAGAACGCCCTCGTGCCAGGACGGCAGGTCGAAGGAGAACTGCACGTCGCCCGAGCGCGGGTCCACCACGCCGGGAGTGCCGATGACGAAGGCGTTCAGGCGGGGGAGGGCGACCTTGGCGGAACGGCACGCCTTGACCACGGCGTTGTGCACCGACTTCACGGGGTCGTCGGCCCCGTTCGGGTCGACAGTAACCTGTGCCGCGATACAGCCCGTAATGTCCGCAACGCCCGCCGTGACGCCGTCGGGCCCGACCTCGAGGCCGGCCACATATGCGCTGGATGGCACCACGGCGTAGAGCGCCGCGTTCGGTCCACGGCCGCCGGCCTGCTCTCCGACGACCTCGACCAGTCCGCGCTCCTCCAGGCGGGAGAGCAGCTGGGAGGCGGTGACCTTCGAGAGGCCGGTGTGCTCGCCGATCTGCGTACGGGTCAGCGGACCCTGTGCCACCAGCAGGTCCAGGGCGGCACGGTCGTTGAGTTCCCGCAGCAGCCGCGGCGTCCCCGGGCGTCTGGGCATGCTCGAACCCCTCAAAGTCTCAATCCGCTAACGAGCGGTTTTGTTTAGGAAAGTTTCTTGTTAGTTTACCGCCAAGCGCCGCGACCGCCCAGACCGGGTGGACCGGGGCGTGCCTAGAGCGCCGACTGGCGAACAGGGCGCCCGTGGCCGGTGCGACGAAGAGCCGGGCATGGCTGGACCCTAAAGGTTCTCCGCCCCCTCCAGCGCCCCGACGGGCTGGGAAGCTTACGCTTCCTGGCCCCAGGGGGAGCACCGACCGAGGCGATGCCGGAAAGGAATCCGAGTGAAGTACATCAAGATTGCGGCCGCGACGGCCGCGATCGCCCTGGCCGCCACGGCCTGCGGCAGCGGTGACAAGAAGGACGACAACGCGAGCGGCGGGGGCAAGGACCCCGGCCAGCTCAAGGTCTGGATGATGGGCGAGGGCACCCCGGAGCAGACCAAGTTCCTGGACGGTGTCGAGACCGAGTTCAAGCAGAAGCACCCCGGCACCGACGTCGTCATCAAGTACGTGCCGTGGCCGCAGGTGGCGACGACCTTCCAGAAGGCCGCCGCCGGCGGTGAGGGACCCGACGTCACCGAGCTCGGCAACACCGACGTCCAGTCGCACATCGAGCAGGGCAACCTCGCCGACATCTCCGACCTCTACTCCAAGTGGGCGGACGGCAAGACCCTCAACAAGACCGCCCTGGAGAACGACCAGTCGGGCGGCAAGACCTACGCCGTGCCGTGGTACGGCGGCGTCCGCGGCGTGTGGTTCCGCAAGGACTGGTTCGACGAGCTGAAGATCGCGCAGCCGAAGACCTGGGCCGACCTGGCCGCCGCGGCCAAGAAGGTCCAGGACGCCAAGAAGGTCGCGGGCATCGCCGTTCCGAGCGACCAGACCAACGCCCTCCTCAGCTTCATCTGGGGCAACGGCGGCGACGTGGCCACCAAGGAGGGCGACAAGTTCGTCGGCAAGCTCGACCAGCCGCAGGCCAAGGAGGCCGTGGACTTCTACACCGGCCTGGTGACCAAGGACAAGGTCGCCCCCGAGAAGTACATCGGCAAGAACGAGCTCGACGGCCCGCAGCGCGACTTCGCCCTCGGCAAGGCCGGTATGTACTTCGACGGCAGCTGGGCCTACAAGGAGATGAAGAAGATCTCCTCCAAGGACGCCGACAAGTGGGCGGTCTTCCCGATCCCGACCAAGGCCGGCGGCAACGCGCCCGTCATGGCGGGCGGCTCGGACCTGGCCATCTGGAAGGACTCCAAGGCCAAGGACGCGGCGTTCGACTACGTCACCGTGCTGAACAACGCCAAGAACGCCCAGGGCTGGGCGGACTACAGCGGCTTCTCGTCCATGCGCTCGGACGTGAAGTTCACCGACCCCAAGCTTGAGATCTTCACCGAGATCGCGGGCAACACCAAGTTCCCGCCGATCAGCGCGGGCTGGGGCGAGTTCGAGCAGGCCAAGAAGGTCCTGCCGAACGCCATCAAGGCCATCATGCAGGGCAAGTCGTCGGACGGCGAGCTGAAGAAGGCCAACGAGCAGGCCAACACCCTGCTCAACCCGTAAGGGCCGGGACTCCTCCTCATCCCGGTCGTCCCGGGGTCCTTGACCGGCAGAACGCCGAGAGCCCACCGCTGTGGGGCTTCTCAGCCGGACACCGGTCAAGGCCCCGGGACACCCCCGCGGCCTCTGGCCTCCCGCGCCACCCCGCACTGCCCGTCCCCGGCTGATCGGACTGAGTCCATGCTCGACACCGCTCCAGCGGTGCGCGGTAAGCCGGGCCGGAAGCCCTCCGGCCCGGTCCGTTCCCGCCGCCGGCCCCGCTTCGGGCCGTACCTGCTGATCGCGCCCACGCTGGCCGTGATCGCCGTGCTGATGTTCTGGCCGATGTTCCAGATCGGGCAGATGTCGTTCCAGAAGGTGGGCAACCGCCAGCTGCGCGGCGAGCCCGCCGAGTCGGTCGGCACCGAGAACTACAAGACGATCTTCCACGACCCGTTCTTCTGGCAGACCCTGAAGCACACCGTGCTGTTCGCGGTGGTCGCGGTCTCCCTGACGCTGGTCGTCGGCACCCTGATCGGGCTGCTGCTGCACCAGCTCGGGAAGCGGATGTCGAGCTTCGTCGCCGGCGGGGTCATGGTGGCCTGGGCGACGCCCCCGGTCACCGCGGCGATCATCTTCTCCTGGCTGTTCGGCTCGACCGGCGGCCTGGTCAACTGGTTCCTGGAGCTGCTGCCGAACTGGCTGGTCGGCGGCGGCTGGGACGACTACAACTGGTTCGCGACCCCCGGATCGACCTACACGGTCCTCACGATCTGCGTGGTCTGGCAGGCCTGCCCGTTCATCGCGGTGTCGGTGCTGGCGGGCCTGAAGAGCGTGCCGAACGAGCTGTACGAGGCGGCGCGCGTGGACGGCTCGGGGCCGTGGCGCTCGTTCTGGAGCATCACCTTCCCGATCCTGAAGCCGATCTTCATGGTGCTGCTGGTCATGTCGATCATCTGGGACTTCAAGGTCTTCACCCAGCTGTTCATCATGTCCGGGCTGGCCAACCGCGACTCGTTCAACCTGTCGCTCTACGCCTACTCCGAGGCCTTCGGATCGATGAACCCCAAGCTCGGCATGGGGTCGGCGATCGCGATGGTGCTCACGGTGATCCTGCTCATCGTCACGGCCCTGTACGTGCGGGTCATGGTCCGACAGGGAGAGACGAAATGAGCCGCGCACTGCAGCGCCGCCGGCTGCGCAAGGGCGTCCTCAACACCGCCGGGATCCTGGTCTTCCTGGTCGCGGTCTTCCCGGTCTTCTGGATGGTCTCGACCGCGTTCAAGCCCAACACCGAGATCTTCAGCACGACGCCGAAGCCGCTGCCCTCGCACCCGACGCTCGACCACTTCGACCTGGTGCTGAACGGCGGCATCGCGTCCAACTCGTTCTGGGTGTACTTCCGCAACAGCATCTTCCTGGCGCTGGTCACCGTCGTGGTCTCCGGGCTGCTGGCGCTGATGGCCGCCACGGCGGTCGCGCGCTACAAGTTCCGCTTCCGCACCACGTTCCTGATCATGCTGCTGATCGTGCAGATGGTGCCGCTGGAGGCGCTGGTCATCCCGCTCTTCCTGGACCTGAAGAAGCTCGACCTGCTGAACAGCCTGCCGGGACTGGTGATCGTCTACGCCGGCTTCGCCATCCCGTTCGCGATCTGGATGCTGCGCGGCTTCGTCGCCGCCGTGCCGAAGGAGCTCGAGGAGGCCGCCCAGATCGACGGCGCCGGGCCGGTCCGCACGTTCTTCCGGGTCCTGCTGCCGCTGGTGGCGCCGGGCCTGGTGGCCACCAGCATCTTCTCCTTCATCACCGCCTGGAACGAGTTCATCTTCGCCTACACGTTCCTGGACGACTCAGACAAGTACACCTTGCCGATCATGCTGCAGTTCTTCTTCGGCCGCAGCGGCAACGCCTGGGGGCCCATCATGGCAGCGTCCACGCTGCTCACCATTCCGGTGATCATCTTCTTCCTCATCGTCCAGCGCCGCATGGTGTCCGGCCTCACCGCCGGGGCGGTGAAGGGATGACCCGCGCCGAAGAGACCAGCGGCGAGGCCCTCGCGCAGGCCGACGCCCTCGCGCGGGCCGACGCCCTCGCGCGGGCCGGCGCCCTCGGGCGGGCCGACGAGATCGGGCGGCTGGCGCGGGGCACGCTCCTCCCGTCGTTCTCCGGCGCGCGCGTCCCGGGCTGGCTGCAGGACGAGCTGGAGAAGGGCCTCGGCGGCGTCACGCTGTTCGCGCTGAACGGCAACGTGCCGAGCACCGACGCGCTCCGCGAGCTCACCGCCGAGCTGGGCAAGGCCGCCGACCCGATCATCACGATCGACGAGGAGGGCGGCGACGTCACCCGCCTCGGCGGGCACCTCACCGCCAGCCCCTACCCGGGGAACGCGGCGCTCGGCGCCGTCGACGACCCCGAGCTCACCCGACGCGTCTACCGTTCGCTCGGCGCCGAGCTCGCCGAGGTCGGCGTGAACCTCAACTTCGCGCCGTCGGTGGACGTCAACTCCGCCGCCGACAACCCGGTGATCGGCACCCGCTCGTTCGGCTCGGACGCGGCCCTGGTCGCCCGGCACGCCGCCGCGTCGGTGATCGGCACGCAGGAGTCGGGCGTCGCCGCGTGCGCCAAGCACTTCCCCGGGCACGGCGCGACCGTCGAGGACTCCCACCTGGGCGTCCCGCTCGTCGACGCCGACCTGGACCTGCTGGACCGGCGCGAGCTGGTGCCGTTCCGTGCGGCCATCGAGGCGGGCGCCCAGGCGGTCATGACCGGCCACCTCAACCTGCCGCTGATCACCCAGGGCGTTCCGGCGACCCTGTCGCACGCCGCGATCACCGGCCTGCTGCGCGAGCACCTGGGCTACCAGGGCGTGATCGTCACCGACGCGCTCGACATGCAGGGCGCCAGCGGCGCGATCGGCATTCCCGAGGCGTCCGTGCGGTCGCTGCTCGCGGGCGCCGACCTGCTGTGCCTCGGCCCGCGCGAGCACCACGAGAGCCTGCTGGCCGTGCTCGCGGCGATCGAGGAGGCCGTACGGTCCGGACGCCTGCCGCTGGAGCGCCTCGCCGAGGCGGCCGAGCGCACCCGGCGCCTGAAGGAGTGGCTGAACGGCCACAACGCCGGCGTGGTCGACCGTTCAGTGGGCTTGGAGGCCGCGCGCCGTGCCGTACGAGTGACCGGCGACCTGCGTCCGCTCGGCACCGACCCGCTGGTGGTGGAGCTGGAGTCGATGGGCAACATCGCCGTCGGGCCGACGCCCTGGGGGTTGAGCCCCTGGGCCCCCGACGCCGTCCGGGCGGAGGGGGCGGCGGACGAGGCAGGACCCTTGCTGGAACGTGCCACCGGCCGTGACCTGGTCATCGTTCTGCGTGACGCCCACCGGCACGCCGCCCAGCGAGCCCTGACGACCGCGCTGCTCCAGGCCCGCCCGGACGCCGTCGTTGTCGAGATGGGCCTCCCGTTCTGGCACCCGGACGGCGCCGTTCACCTGGCCACCTACGGCGCGACCGAGGCCAATGGCCAGGCCGCCGCCGAACGCCTAGGCCTAACCCCGATCGCCTAGCGCCCGTTCCTGGTGGGGTCGCATTCGTAGTTGGTTGTTCGCGTTCGAGTCAGCCGTACGTCTCCGCCGGGCAGAGCGGCTCTGCCCGGCGGAGGCTCCTGCGCTTTCGGACGTCCTGACTGCGGGCTGTTGGACTAGAAAAACTCGCCGTGAGGGCGGCTCCATACCGACCAAGATCTGCAATCTGCTTGACGCTCGTCGGAGCGGGGCGCAGGGTGTCTGCCGACACAGGTGCGACGGGGCTGCTCGACCGCGAGGAGGTCCTGATGGGGTTGGTGCGCGTCCGGCCTGCCGGACGGGTTCGCTGACGGTGCGTTCACGTGGAAAGATCCAACCCCGGCGCGGGCTGCGCCACGGCGTGCGGGTGTTCTGCCGGAAGCTGGAGAACTCCGAGCGCAGGCAGCTCGCCCTGCTGGGACTGGTCGCGGTCCTCGCGGCGTTCGTGCTCGGCGGTGCGGTGCGGCTCTTCGAGCCCGACGACGAGGGCCCGCCGCCCGTTCTGGAGGCCCCGCCCGTTCCGACGCCCGCCGCGCCCGAGCCCTCGCCGACCGTTCCGCCATCGCCGACGCCGACCGACACCCCCGAGGCCAGCGGCACCAGCCGGGCCCCGGCACCGCCGCCCGACCCGCCCCGGAACGTTCCCGCCGTCACGATCGCCCGGCCGGGGACCGACGAGCGGCTGATGGACGACCGGGACTTCGACGTCTTCGGCACCGTCCACGCCCTCGGCGACAACGACCTGCGGCTCTTCCTCTTCTCCGCCCGCCGCCAGCTGTTCTACCTGGCCGACTACCGCGCTGAGGACGTCCCGAACGACGGCCGCTGGCACATCGAGTCGACCGGCATCGGCGAGCACTGGGGGCATACGGGCGATGTCTACGTCCTGCTCGCCGTCCTCGCGGACGGTTCCTGCCGGCGGGTGCTGGACGGTCTGGAGCTCGGCCACGACCGCTACCCGGCGTTCAACCGCCTCCCCAACGGCTGCCGCGCGGCCGCCCAGGTCCGGGTGATCGAGGACAACGTCCCGACCTGAGATCATGGAGGGAACGAGACACCGGGTATGCCCGTTGGGAGAAGGCGTGACCGAGACCGCCCGCAGGGGAGGGCACCATGGCGCTGCGTGACCGATTCCGGCGCATCGCGCAGAAGCCCGGCAGCGTCGACCTGGCACCGTACGAGGCCGTGGTCGCCGAGGCCGGTGCCCGCGAGGACCGCGTACGGGCCCTGAGCGACGCCGAACTGACCGCCGCCGCCACGGCCCTGCGCGCCAGGCCTCGCCAGGCCGAAGCCCTCGCAGGCAAGGCCGAGAGCGGGTCCGGCAAGGGCGCGGGCAAGGCAGCCGCCCGAGCCGGCAAGCCCGTCGACCTGGCAGAGCTGTGCGCGCTGGGCCGCGAGGCGGCGCGCCGGACGCTGGGGGAGCGGCCGTACGACGTCCAGCTCCTCGGCACGCTCGGCCTGCTCTCCGGCCAGGTGGTCGAGATGGCCACCGGCGAGGGCAAGACCCTGGCGGGCGCCCTTGCCGCCGCCGGTTACGCCCTGCGCGGCGAACACGTCCACGTGATGTCGGTCAACGACTACCTCGCGCGCCGCGACGCCGAGTGGATGGGCCCGCTGTACGCCATGCTCGGCGTCACGGTCGCATCGATCGGGGAGTCCTCGACCCCCGCCGAACGCCGCGCCGCCTACGCCGCCGACGTCACGTACGCCCCGGTCAGCGAGATCGGCTTCGACCTCCTCCGCGACCGGCTCGTCACCGCCACCGCCGACCGCGTGCTCCCCGAGCCCGCCGTGGCGCTGATCGACGAGGCCGACTCCGTCCTGGTCGACGAGGCGATGGTCCCGCTCGTCCTCGCGGGCGCGTCCGACCTGGACCCCGCCGACCCCGCGTACGCCGATCTCGTCCGCCGCCTGCGCCCCGGCCAGCACTACGCCACCGACGACGAGGGCCGCAACGTTCAGCTGACCGCCGCTGGGGCCCGCGAGGTCGAGCACGCCCTGGGCGACATCGACCTCTACGCGTCCGACAACACCGAGACGCTCGTCGCCGTGAACGTGGCGCTCCACGCCCAGGTGCTCCTCAAGCGCGACGTCGACTACATCGTCCGCGACGGCGCCGTGAAGCTGATCAACGCCTCCCGTGGCCGCGTGGCCATGCTCCAGCGCTGGCCGGACGGCCTCCAGGCCGCCGTCGAGGCCAAGGAGGAGCTCGAGACCTCCGAGAGCGGCGAGATCCTCGACTCGGTCACCGTTCAGGAGTTCATCGGCCGCTACCCGACCCGCTGCGGCATGACCGGCACCGCCATCGCCGTCGCCGACCAGCTGCGCGAGTTCTACAACCTGGAGATCGCGGTCATCCCGCCGAACCGTCCCCGCGTACGCGAGGACCAGCCGGACCGCCTCTACGCCACCGCCACCGACAAGGAGGTCGCGATCGTCGAGGAGATCGCCTCCTCCAACGCGACCGGCCGCCCCGTCCTGGTCGGCACCCTGGACGTCGCCGAGTCCGAACGCCTCGCCCGCCGCCTGGACCGCGCCGGCCTGACCAGCGTCGTCCTGAACGCCAAGAACGACGCCGAGGAAGCCTCCATCATCGCCGAGGCCGGCGCCCTGGGCGCGATCACCGTCTCCACCCAGATGGCCGGCCGAGGCACCGACATCCGCCTGGGCGGCACCCCACCCCCCACCCCTGAGCTCCCCGCTCCGGAGGGCACCACGCCCGAGGCCACCACACGTGCCAGCGCGGAATCCTCCGCATCCTCCGCGCCAGCCGATGCCGGACGCTCTGCTGCCGCCGGTACGGCGCCTTGCGAGTCCGAGCGTCCTGATGCCAAGGAGGTGGCCGGGCTGGGTGGGCTCTTGGTGATCGGCACCGGGCGCTATCACGGCAGCCGACTGGACGACCAGCTGCGCGGGCGCTCCGGCCGGCAGGGCGACCCCGGTGGCTCGATCTTCTTCGTCAGCCTTGAGGACGACCTGATCACTCAGTACGCCCCCGACGAGAAGCTCAAGGTGGACGCCGATGCCGACGGGCGCGTTCACGACAAGGGCGCCGAGTGGGTCGTCGGCCATGCCCAGCGCGTGGCCGAGGGCGTGGACCTGGAGATCCACCGCAACACCTGGCGCTACAACCAGCTGATCGGCCTTCAGCGCCGCGAGCTTCTTGTTGAACGCGAGCAACTTCTCCTGGCCGACCATGCCGACCGCGTCATGGCGGAACGCTGCCCCGAGAAGCACGCCGAACTCACCGAGATAGCAGGCGAAAAGGCTGTCGCCGAAGCCTCACGCCAGGTGGCCCTCTACCACCTGGACCGCTGCTGGACGGAACACCTGGCGTTCCTCACCGACCTCCGCGAGGGCATCCACCTGCGCTCCCTGGGCCGTGGTCTCGACCCCCTGAGTGAGTTCAACCGTGAGGCCGTTCCGGCGGGCAAGCGCCTCCTAGGCCGCGCCGTGGAACGTACAACGGAGACCTTCGAGACCCTGACCGCCACCCCTGACGGCGTGGACCTTTCCAACGCGGGCCTGAAGCGTCCCTCTGCCACGTGGACCTACCTGGTGCACGACAACCCGTTCGGCTCGCTGGATGAACGAGCCCTGCGCGGCCTCATCGCCATGTTCCGCCGCAAGGCCAGAAAGTAGGGGTCACCGGGCAAGCAGTATCTCGGCGGTCTCCCTCGCCGTCGCCGCGGCGTCGGCCTTGTTGGCAACGCTGAACGCCACCACGGCGCCCTCATGGATGATGAGCAGCTGATCGGCCAGCTTGCCCGGATCCTCAACTCCGGCCTCGGCCGCCAAGCCCGCATAAAGCTCGCGAATCCAGGCCTTCTGATCGGCGGCGGCCTGATGCCCCGGGTGAGCCTGATCTGGCAGTTCGGCCAGGGCGTTCACCATGGAACACCCGCGTGCGCTCTCGGTCCGCAACCAGTCCCCGAGGGCGTCGAACGTGGCGAGGATCCGTTCACGCGGCCCCCCGACCTGCTCCAGCCGTCCGGTCAGGTAGCCGCGCCACCGCTCATCCCGCCCGCGTAGATAGGCCAGGACCAAGGCCTCCTTGGAGCCGAAGCGGTCGTACACCGTCTTCTTCGTCACTCCCGCCTCGGCGGCGATGAGCTCCATGCCGACCCCGCCGATGCCGCGGTTGTAGAAGAGGTCGCTGGCGACCTCGAGCACCCGCTTGGCGGCAGGTGTCAGCGGACGATCCGTCATCAGCCCTCCTCATTTGACACCACTATACACACCGGTATACCTAGTAACTATACCGGTATGTATACCTCAGGAGGTTTGATGGCGCCCCGCATTGACGCTCTCCTAGGGGCCGCGTTCGTGGTCACGTGGAGTTCCGGCTTCATCGGAGCCGATCTGGGAGCCCGCAGCGCCCCGGCTTCATCCCTGCTCGCCTGGCGCTTCATCATCGCGTTCGCGTTCCTGGGCGCCTGGACCCTCCTGCGCCGCCGCCGCATCCCGCTGCGCGAGCTGGCCCTCCACATCACCATCGGCGTCCTGGGCCAGGTCGGCTACCTCTACGGAGTGTTCGCCGCCGTGGACCAAGGCGTCCCCGCCGGCACCACCGCCCTGATCTGCGCCTTGCAGCCCATAGTCGCCGTCACCTTGGCAGTCCCTCTCCTGGGCGAATCCGTCACCACCCGGCAAATGGCAGGCTTCGCCCTAGGCATCCTGGGCGTAGCCCTGGTGGTCGGGGCCGACCTAGGCGCCAACCCAGGAGTGCCGTTCCTCGCGTACGCCCTCCCCATAGGCGCCATGCTCTCCCTGGTGGCAGCCACCCTCTTCGAGCGCAGGACCCGCCCCCGCCTGGCCCTCACCGATGCTCTGACCGTTCAGGCAGGCGTCAGCGCCGCCATCTTCACCACTCTCGCCGCGGCGACCAACACCCTTACCCCACCGGCGGCCCCCAGGTTCTGGATAGCCATAGCCGTCCTCGTCCTGGTGGCCATGCTCGGCGGCTACGGCCTCTACTGGATCAACCTGGCCCGCAGCGGCGTAGCCCGAGTCTCCGCCCTGCTCTACCTGACGCCCCCCGCCACCATGGCCTGGTCCTGGCTAGCGTTCGGCGCCGCCCTAGCCCCGCTCTCCCTGCTAGGCGTCCTCATCTGCGCCGCCGCCGTCCTCATGATCCACCGCCGCCCAACCCCACCCACCGCCCCGCCCGTCGCACCCCACCCCCAACGCCACCCCGACACAACCCCCGCAAACTAACCCCACCCCAGCCACCTCGCCCCACCCCACCCTCGGCCCCGGGGGATTACTGGTTGGGGTGGGCCTGGTGATTTGCGCGCGGGGCGAGACCTGGTTGTACGTACGGTGCGCGGGTCTTGCGGGCTGGTGTCGGGCCGTACGGGTGCGCGGGCTGCCTTGGGTCGGTGGGGGTTAGTTGCGGAGGCGGAGGCCTCGGGGGGTGGGGTGGAAGCCTGCGGCTTCTAGGGCGGCTGCCAGGGGGGAGTCGTTGATGGACTCGCCGTCGGCGCGTTCGACGGTGAGCTTGCCCAGGGCGCCCTCGCGTACGGCGAGGGCCAGAGCGTCCACGGCGGGCTGCAGGACCTCGGGGTCGTCGTCCCAGGTCAGCAGGGTCTTGCCGCCGCGTTCTACGTAGAGCAGGAGGCGGCCGTCTACCAGGACGACCAGGGCACCGGCCTTGCGGCCGGGCTTGTGGCCGCTGGCCACCTCATCGTCGCGTTCGGGCCAGGGGAGGGCGGCGCCGTACGGGTTGGCGGGGTCGGCGGCGGCCAGGACCAGGGCGCGACGGCGTTCGGGCTCCGGCGGGGCGACCGGCCAGGGGTCGGCGAACGAGTCGGTCGGGGTGGGTGAGGTCGGGCGCATGGAACGTAGGCGGTCGACCGCGCCGGGGAGGGCGAACTGGGCGGCGCCCAGTCCTTCGACGAAGTAGCCGCGGCGGCAGCGGCCGGTGTCTTCGAAGGCGCGCAGGACCGGGTAGACGGCTGCGAAGCCGCCTGGGGTGCGTTCTGCGGCCACGGCGCCGCGGATCACGATGCCGTAGCGCTCCAGCAGGGCCTCGGCCAGGGCGTGCGAGCGGCGGGTGCCTGGGGATTCGCGTTCGGGCAGCAGCCACCAGCGGCCGGCCATGGTGGGCGGTCCGGTCCGTGAGGGGAGCACCGGGCGGCCGCGTCGGGTGGCGCGCGTACGGTGCGCCGGGCGGCCTGAGCCGATCGAGGCGCGCAGGGGCGCGAGGGTGTCGTTGGTGAGGTGGCCTGCCCAGACCAGGTCCCAGACCGCGGTCGCCAGGTCCTGGTCGTTGACCTTTTCGGTGGCGTTGACGCGGTCGGAGAGCGTGCGGAAGAACAGCGCGCCGCCGTCGGACAGGGCGTCGAGAACGGCCTGGTGGGCGGGGGTGAGCGTGATCTTCGAGGGCTCGGGCATGAGGAGCGGGGCGGTGTCGGCGAGGTAGAGCGACACCCAGCCGTCGCCGCCGGGCAGACCGCCCTGACCCGCCCAGACGACCTCCCCGGCGGAGGTGAGCTCGTCGAGGTCGGTGGGGGAGTAGCCGGGGACGCGCGAGGGGAGGATCAGGGACTCGAGCGCGGAGGACGGTACGGCGGCGCCTTGCAGCTGTTCGATCGACTGAACGAGGGCGTCGATGCCGCGCGGGCGGCTGCCGCCCGTGATGCCGTGCCAGGCGGGCAGGAAGCGGCCGAGCGCCTCGGGAGGCGACGGCTCGACCTCGGCGCGCAGGCGGGCCAGGGAACGGCGGCGGAGCGTACGGAGGACGCCTGCGTCGCACCACTCGCTGGTCAGCGGGCCGGAGACCGCCTCGACCGGCAGGAACTCGCCCTCGATCACGCGTCCGTCCGCGCGCAGGCGGCGCAGCGTTTCCAGGACGACGGCGGTGCCGAGGCCGAAACGGGTGGCGATGTCGGTGGTACGGAACGGGCCGTGCGTACGGGCATAGCGCGAGATGAGGTCGGCGAGCGGATCGTCGACCGGTTCGAGGAAGGCCTCCGGAATGCCGACGGGCAGCGGCGCCCCGAGCGCGTCACGCAGTCGCCCCGCGTCCTCGATCGCGGCCCACCGTTCCTCGCCCGCGATGCGTACGCGGACGGCGCGCCGGGTCTCCTCCAGCTCGACCAGCCACCGCGCGGCAGCCTGCTCCGCCCCCGCGCTGGGCCGACCGTCGGCCGGTGTCGGCGGTTTGGTGGCCGTCTCCGGCTCGTCGGATGTGGGTTGGGTGGTCCGTGCGGTCGGCTCACCCTGCGTGCCCGGGCCGTTGGAGGCCGGTGGGTCGGCGGGGGCGGCTTCTCGGTCGGTCGGGTCCACCGTGCGGGCGGCTGCTTCGGCGGTGGTCAAGGGGCCGAGAGTACGGAGGAGATCGGCTATGCCTTCGAGGTCTCGGGCACGGCGGTCGGGGGCCAGGCGCTGGAGCTCGAGTTCGGTCTCGGCGACGACCTCGGGGTCGAGGAGCTCGCGGAGGTCGGCCTGGCCCAGCAGCTCCGCCAGCAGGGTGGAGTCCAACGCGAGGGCCTGTGCTCGGCGTTCGGCCAGCGGCGAGTCGCCCTCGTACATGAACGCGCCGACGTAATGGAACAGCAGGGAGCGCGCGTACGGGGAGGGCTCGGGGGTCTCGACCTCGACCAGGCGCGACTTGCGGCCGGAGACGTCGCGCATGAGCTGCACCAGGCCCGGCACGTCGAACACGTCCTGCAGGCACTCGCGCATCGTCTCGAGCACGATCGGGAACGAGGGGTACTTGCTCGCGACCGCCAGGAGCTGGGCCGCGCGCTGGCGCTGCTGCCACAGCGGCATGCGCTTGTCGGGGCGGCGCCGGGGGAGCAGCAGCGAACGGGCGGCGCACTCGCGGAAGCGCGCGGCGAACAGGGCCGAGCCGCCCAGTTCGTCGACGACGATGCGCTCGATGTCCTCGGGGTCGAAGACGGCCAGATCGAGGCTGGGCGGCTCGTCCATGTCGGGGATGCGGATGACGATGCCGTCGTCGGCGTGCATGGCCTGCGCGTCGACCCCGTAGCGCTCGCGGAGGCGGCCCGCGATGGCCAGGGCCCAGGGGGCGTGGATGCGGGCGCCGAGCGGCGAGTGGACGACCATCCGCCAGTCGCCGAGCTCGTCGCGGAAGCGTTCGACCACGAGCGTGCGGTCGTCGGGCACGTGGCCGGTCGCCTCGCGCTGTTCGGTGAGGTAGGAGACCAGGTTGGCGGCGGCCCAGGCGTCCAGGCCGGCGGCGGTGACGCGTTCGCGGGCGGTGTCGGGCTTCAGCTGGACGAGCTCGCGGGTGAACGCGCCGAGCGCTTTGCCGAGCTCGGCGGGGCGGCCGAGGGTGTCACCGTGCCAGAACGGGAGCTTGCCGGGCTGGCCGGGGGCGGGGGAGACCAGGACACGGTCGGGGGTGATGTCCTCGATCCGCCACGAGCTCGCGCCCAGCACGAACACGTCGCCGACGCGGGACTCGTAGACCATCTCCTCGTCGAGCTCGCCCACGCGCGAGGCCTTCTCACCGACGAGGAAGACGCCGAACAGGCCGCGGTCGGGGATCGTTCCGCCGCTGGTCACCGCGAGGCGCTGGGCTCCGGGGCGTTCGCGCAGGACGCCGGTGACGCGGTCCCACACCAGGCGCGGGCGCAGCTCGCCGAACTCGTCGCTCGGGTAGCGGCCGGCGAGCATGTCCAGGGTCGCCTCCAGCGCCGAGCGCGGCATGGTGCCGTACGGGGCGGCGCGCTTGAGGACGGCCTCCAGGTCGTCGACCGTCCACTCGTCCATGGCGACCATCGCGACGATCTGCTGGGCGAGGACGTCGAGGGGGTTGCGCGGGTAGTGCAGCTCCTCGATCTCGCCGCCGCGCATCCGTTCGGCGACCACGGCGGTCTGCACGAGGTCGCCGCGGTACTTGGGGAAGATCACGCCCTTGGAGACCGCGCCGACCTGGTGCCCGGCGCGGCCGACGCGCTGCAGGCCGCTGGCGACCGAGGGCGGCGACTCGACCTGCACGACGAGGTCGACCGCGCCCATGTCGATGCCGAGTTCGAGGCTGGACGTCGCGACGACCGCGGGCAGGCGGCCCTGCTTGAGCGCGTCCTCGATCCCGGCGCGTTCCTCCTTGGACACCGACCCGTGGTGCGCCCGCGCGATCTCCGCCGGAACGCCCTTGGCCGCCCCGGCCTGCGCCATCAGCTGCGCGGGTGTGCCGCCGCTCGACCGCCTCGGGGGGTCGGTGTCGGCTGGCGACCGTCTCTCGGCGTCGGTGTCGGCATCGGGCGGCGGTGAGTCATCAGGGGTCAGGCCCAGGGCTCGTTCGATGTCGTCGGCGCTGATGGGGCGGGGTTCGCGGTCGCCGGGCCCGGGATCGTCCTCGTCCTTGGTGAACATGTCGCCCACGGCTCGTTCGTAGGCCAGCTCGTTCAGCCGGCCGCACAGGCGCTCGGCGAGGCGGCGGGAGTTGGCGAAGACCAGGGTGGAACGGTGCGCCTGGATCAAGTCGAGCAGGCGGTCCTCGACGTGCGGCCAGATGGAGCGCTGGCGCGGGTCGGTGTCGCCGGACTGGTCGACGAACTGCGCGATCTCGCCGAGATCCTCCACCGGGACGACGATGTCGAGGTCGAAGACCTTGTCCGACGGCGGCTGGACGACCCTCGCGGGGCGCGGGCCGCCGAGGAAGGCGGCGACCTCGTCCACCGGCCGTACGGTCGCGGACAGGCCGATGCGCTGCGCGGGGCGCTCCAGCAGCGCGTCGAGGCGTTCGAGAGAGAGCGCGAGGTGGGCGCCGCGCTTGGTGCCGGCCACGGCGTGCACCTCGTCCACGATCACCGTGTCGACGCCGCGCAGCGACTCGCGTGCCTGCGAGGTCAGGATCAGGAAGAGCGACTCGGGCGTGGTGATCAGGATGTCCGGCGGCTTGGTGGCCAGGCGGCGGCGTTCGTCGGCCGGGGTGTCGCCGGAACGGATGCCGACCCGCACGTCGGGCTCGGGCAGGTCCAGGCGGCGGGAGGCCTGGCGGATGCCGGTGAGCGGCGCGCGCAGGTTGCGCTCGACGTCGACCGCGAGGGCCTTGAGCGGCGACACGTACAGCACCCGGCAGCGCTGCTTGGGGTCGGCGGCCGGTGCGGCGGCCAGCCGGTCCAGCGACCACAGGAACGCGGCCAGGGTCTTGCCGGAGCCGGTCGGCGCGACGACCAGGGTGTTGTCGCCGTCCGAGATCGACTCCCACGCCCCCGCCTGCGCCGCGGTGGGCGCGGCGAAGGCCCCCGAGAACCACGCACGCGTGGCCGGGGAGAAGCGTTCGAGCACGTCACCGGTCATGCCCCCATCCTGCCTCGCCCCTCCGACAAAACCGGACCGGGTGACCGCGGTCACATTGTAAGCAAGTGCTTGTTAGGGACATTCTGGGAGCGGTGTCGCAGCCGCAAGGAGCCTTCATGTCGTACGCCCTGCTGGCCGTTGGTCTGGTGTCGCTGGTCCTCGCCCTCAACGCCCTGTGGCCGCCCCGCCGCTTCATGGCCCTGGTCATCCCGGGCTTCTTCTCCAGCTGGCTCACCATCGAGATGGCCCCGCAGCTGCTGGTGCTGGAGGCGGCCGGTCTAGGGCTGCTGGCGGCGTACGGGGGACTGGACGCCTGGCCCGGCTGGATCGGCCTGATCGCGGGGCTCGTGGGCATCGCGGGGACCGTGGCGACGATCGTCGCGTCCCGGCGGACCGTCGTCACTCTGCGGGATTCCGATGTGCCGCTGGACCTCGACCCGGAAGGCGCTCCGCGCTACCCGTTCTCCCACCTCGTCGTGCCGCAGCTGTGCCTGATCCCGCGCCGCGGTGTGCAGGTCGTACGGAACGTGGTCTTCCGCGAGGAGGGGCGGCTACGGCTGAAACTGGACGTCTACCGGCCCAAGACGGAGCGCATGACGGAGCCCAAGACGGACGGGACGCTGCGGCCGGGCCTCATGCAGATCCATGGCGGCGGCTGGGTCATCGGAGATAAGCGCGAGCAGGGCCTTCCCCTGCTGAACCACATGGCCGTGCAGGGATGGGTGGGCTTCAACGTCAATTACAGGCTGAGCCCCCGGGCGACGTGGCCGGAACACCTGCTCGACCTCAAGCACTTCATCGCCTGGTACCGCGAGCACGCGGCCGAATATGGGGCCGACCCGGACTTCCTGTGCGTGACGGGAGGCTCGGCCGGGGGCCACCTGGCGGCGATGGTGGCCTTGAGCGCGAACGAGCCGGAGTTCCAGCCCGGCTTCGAGGACGTGGACACCAGCGTGCGCGGCGCGGTGCCGTTCTACGGGGTCTATGACTTCGTGGAGGCCGGGCCGTGGCCGATCCCGTTCGGCGCCAACGCCCTGGTCGAACGGATGATGGTCAAGCGGTCCTTCAAGGACGAGCCCGAGGCCTTCGCCGCAGCGTCGCCCGTTTCCTATCTACGGCAGGACGCCCCGCCGTTCTTCGTCATTCACGGCAGCAAGGACACCCTCATCCCGGTTCCCGAAGCCCGCCGCTTCGTGAAGAAGCTGCGGGACGTGTCGGACGCGCCCGTGCTCTACGCGGAGATGAAGGGCGGGCAGCACGCCTTCGACGTCTTCCCCTCGTACCGTACGGCGCGGGTGGTGGAAGGCGTGGAACGCTACCTGACCGGGCTGCACCGGCAGTATCTGCAGGGCCGTCCTCCGTCCGTCCCGGACGAGGTGTCCGACTCTGTCGGATAGCGTTGCGGGGTGCGGCTCACAGTTTTCTGGGATCGAATGAACCAGCAGTTCGGAGAGGCCTACGCGCAGAGCGTGGCCAAGGACTACGTCATCGCTGATTTGGGCGGCCGCACGGTCGAGCAGGCACTGGCCGACGGAGAGGCCGCCAAGCGCGTCTGGCAGGCCGTGTGCGCCACGTTCGACGTCCCGCAGACCCTCCGCTAGGCCTTCCCCACCGCGAACAGCTCTAAGAAACGCGACCGCCCGCCCCCGTGAACGGAGGCGGGCATGCGGCGTTTGTGCGGCCCGGCGTATGTGCGGCCGGGTGTCAGTAGCCGGGGTGTCGGTAGCCGGGGCGTCAGTAGGTCGCGACGGCGGTGACGAAGCCGATCATCAGGTTGGCCACGGCGAGCAGGACCGCCGCCGGCTCCAGCTTGTCCTCCTCGTCGTCGGCGAGCTGCTTGATGCTGATGCCGATCACGCGGTCGAAGACCTGGGTGGCGACCGTCATGGCGACGATGCCGACGGCGCCGAAGACCAGCGTGCGCGCGAGGCCCTCGGCCAGGCTGCCGTGCGCGGCGAAGATGGACACCCCGACGATCAGGCCCACGCCGACCGTGGAGGCCGCCGCCAGCAGGGTCGCGTTCGGGTTGCGGTGCTCACGGATGACCGTGATGAGGCGCCCGGGGGTGGCCAGGTCGGTCATGTAGAAGCCGACGATGAACAGCACCAGGCCGACAGCGGCATAGGCCAGGAGCGCCCCACTGCCCTCCAGCAGGACTTGGCCGAGGGGGTCGTTGTCGTTCGCAGCCAGAACCGTTGTCATGGGACTCCTTCAACAGGGGGGTAGGCAGGGCAGGGGGGCACTGCGGGGCAGGGCACTACAGGGGGATCCGGTGGGGAACGAAGGACGAGGTGTCGTCGGTGACGAGCCCAGCGGTCTCGCGGATGCCGAGGCCCGCGGACTCGTCGTGAACGACCCAGGCGCCCAGCACCGGGTGTTCCCCATCGAAGTCGGGCAGCGCGCAGAACTCCTGGAAGACGAAGCCCTCACGCCCGTACTCGCCTTCGGTGCGGAGCTCGTCGCCGTCCGGCGTGACGATCCGCATGCTCGCGCCCTCACGGCCCAGCAGGGGCTTCTGCACGTACGAGGTGAGCGAGCCTGGCGTGTTGAGATAGGTCGGCAGGAGGTTGGGGTGGCCGGGGAAGAGCTCCCATAGGAGCACCAGGAGCGCCTTGTTGGAGAGCACCATCTTCCAGATGGGCTCGATCCAGGTCGTGGGGGCGCCGGGCAGGTTCCGGCCGAACGGCTCGGAAACGATCCATTCCCAGGGGTAGAGCTTGCAGAGCGTGTTGATCTCCCGCTCTTCCAGGTCGACGAACCGCCCGCGGCTGCCGCTCCAGCCGATGTCCTCCATGGCGATCGCGATGCCCGGCAGACCCGCCTCCTCGGCGGTCTCCTGCATGTACGCGATCGTCATGACCTCCTCGCCCGTCTCGTCGGCGTGCGTCCAGCCGAAGTGCGCCGGGGCCTCGGGGAGCTTGGGGGCCATCTCCTTCCACCGCGCCACGAGGCGCTCGTGGATGGAGTTCCACTGGTCGTCGTTCGGGTAGACGTCCTTGAGCCAGTACCACTGCACGATGGCGCTCTCGACCAGGGCGGTCGGGGTGTCGGCGTTGTACTCCAGCAGCTTGGCCGGGCTCTCGCCGTCGTAGCGAAGGTCGAACCGCCCGTACAGGTGCGGGTCGCCGCGCCGCCACGACTCTTCGATGAGCGGCGCCACCCAGTCGGGGATGCCCAGGACGTTGTAGCGCCCGGTGGTCACCACGTGCTCGACGGCCTTGAGGCACATCTGGTGGAGCTCTTCGACGACCTCCTCCAGGGCCAGCACCTCGTCCATCTCGAAGACGTAGTGCACGGACTCGTCCCAGTACGGGCGCGTGAGGTGCTCGGGGTGCGCGGTCCGGTGGAAGGCGAGCCCCTGGGACTCGATCTTCTCGGCCCAGTCGTCCCGCGGCGTCGAGTGCTCGCGTCGCACGTTCGTTCAGCTCCCGCTGTGGCCGTGACCGCCGAAGCCGCCGCGCAGGGTGTGCCCCGTGCTCGACTTCACCTTGCTGACGTTGCTCGGCCGGTACGTACGGCCGCCGGAGATGTAGCTGCTACCGCCGGAGTAGTGGCGCTTGCCGCCGTAGTACCAGAAGTAGCGACCGTAGCCGCTGGTGCCACGGTCGATCTCGGAGGTGTTGCAGAGGCTGTCGGGGACCACCTTGTAGCCGCCCTTGGTCTGCCCCACCGAGGGGGCCCACCGGTCGACGCACCAGGCGGTGGTCGACTTCGAGCCGCAGGCGACCAGTGTGAGGGACAGCGCGCCGACCATCCCGACCTTGACCGAACGGGAGCTGAGGCGGCGCTGAGGCTCCTGTGGAGGCAACGGGTACACGTCCTTCGAAACGAGACGACAAGCATCCGGGGAGTTCCGGACGGCCGGATCGGGAGCCCTTACTGGAAGGAATCCGGCATCGCGGAGCCATAGCCTAGAGGGCGACTGGCCTGCGGCGAAAGCGAGCCTTATACCGGTTCCGTCACACCTTGGGCACTCTCGGTTTCCAGCGGGTGAGCCGGGAGTGACGGCTACCCGCCGGAGGAATGGCTCGACGAGCCACCGAAGCCCCCGCGACTGGTGCCTCCATCGTCTCCCGAGGAGGAACTTCCGCCGCCCGACCCGCTACTGCTGCTGTTGCCGTACGACGAGCTGGCGCGGATGGTCTTGCCGCTCGCCGAGGTGATGCCCCCGGTGAGCGGCATGGTGGAGCTTCCCCCGCTGACGCGGCCACTGGCCAGCCGTGTGCCGCCGTAGTACCAGAAGTAACTGTTGTGCGAGTGGTAATGCCTCGTGGACGTCGTGGACCCGCCCGAGGAATCGTCGCAATTGCTGTCGTCCACAACGGCGTAGCCATCGCCGGGCGTCACCGTGGAACTAGGCGTGGGAGTGGGGCTGCTCGTAGGCGACGGAGACGTCGTCACCGTCCCGTCGTTCTGCACCACGCAATACGCGGTGACGTCCTCCCCGTCGGCGGTGGTGCCGCCGTCGTCATCAGAGGAAGAGCATGCCGCGACCGTGAGCGAGAGGGCACCGACCATGCCGATCTGAACCGCGCGGGAACTGAGCCGACGCCGGGACTCCTGTGGTGGCAACGGGATGCACGCCCTTCGAAGTGAGACTGCAGGGAACCTTAGGGGCTGTTCCTCACTCAGACGGAAGAAGGGCACATTCCGGTTCTCATGAATTTCCGGCCGATCCGTCCACCTTGTTCGGAACGGACCGGGCCGAGCCCCCGTGGGTCAGTCGGGAACGGGGAGATGGGCGTAGAGGTCCATGGGGTCGACGGTGGTGGGCAGATCGCTCACCTGCCCGTCTCCCACCTCCACCACGCGCCACTCCCCGTCTGAACGCCGGGCGAGGTCGGTGGTGATGAACCGGCACCCCAGGGCGCGTACGGCGGGGGCCACGGAGTCCAGATCGGGGTCGGGCTCCACCTCGGGGCTGTCGGGGTGGGGGCCGACCAGGGCCGGCTCGCCGTCCACCCACCACACGCGGGCCTCGCCGCCGTCGCCGTAATCCTCGTACTCCCGTACGACCAGCCCGCCCGCGAGGAAGTCGTCCTGAAGCGCGATCATCTTGGTCACGACATCGCGGAGCTGCGTCAGGTTATGCACGTCAGGGACGAAGCACGCCTCGTCCCACTCGTGCTTACGCGACTTCACGTAATCCTTGACGACTCCGGGCCCGGCGTTGAGCGGGCGTACGAGCTCACTGAGGTCGGCCGGAACCTCGCGCGGGGCCAGCGGACGCCACACGCTGGAGGGCGTCAGCCCGGCGAACGTGTCGTGCCACCCGGGCAGCTCGTGCGCGCGCCTATAGTCCTCGGGATGCGTGAGCAGCAGAGTGCCGCGTTCCTTGAGGGCCGAGGCCATCGCCGCGTACTCCCCGCTGGTCATCATCCAGCCGCGGTACCAGACGGGGCCCAGTTCCGCGGACACCCCGTCGATCGCCCCGAGCACGTCACCGCGCTGCAACGCGTCGTGATCGACCAGGGCTATTTCGCCGTAGTGGTCCCGTACGGCGGCCGCCTCACGGGAATAGTGGGGATCGACGCGCCGGGGGTGGAGCGGATCGACGCAGAAGAGAACGGTCAGCGTCATGGGGCAGCCCTCCGTGGACGGCGCCAGCGTACGGGTTTTCCGGCCCGATGCGCACGGAGATTCATGGGCAATTCGGGCCACGCACACATGATCGAACGAGTGTTCGGTAAGGTGTCGTCGGTACGCGACGTTGTCCACAGCTGCGCCGGGGTCTCGAAAAGTGTCGGTGGCCCCCCGTAACGTCGCCGTCGACATCGCAACAGCACTGCCCGGGCCGGACGAGAGCCGGCAGGCCGGCGACCAGACAGGACAGGGGCAAGCAATGGCAGCGAACGACCGGGAGAAGGCTCTCGAGACCGCCCTCGCCCAGATCGAGCGGCAGTTCGGCAAGGGCTCGGTCATGCGGATGGGCGACGAGGCGCGGGTGCCGGTCGAGGTGATCGCGACCGGCGCGATCTCCCTCGACATCGCGCTCGGCATCGGCGGTCTCCCGCGCGGCCGCGTCGTGGAGGTGTACGGCCCGGAAGGCTCCGGCAAGACCTCCATCGCGCTGCACGCCGTGGCCAGCGTTCAAAAGAACGGCGGCATCGCCGCGTTCGTCGACGCCGAGCACGCGCTCGACCCCGAGTACGCCAGCAAGCTCGGCGTGGACATCGACGCGCTCCTGGTCTCCCAGCCCGACACCGGCGAGCAGGCGCTGGAGATCACCGACATGCTGATCCGCTCCGGCGCGGTCGACATCGTGGTCATCGACTCGGTCGCCGCGCTCGTTCCCCGCGCGGAGATCGAGGGCGAGATGGGCGACAGCCACGTCGGCCTCCAGGCCCGGCTGATGTCGCAGGCCCTCCGCAAGATGACCGGCGCCATCAACCAGACCAAGACCACCGCCATCTTCATCAACCAGCTCCGCGAGAAGATCGGCGTCATGTTCGGCTCACCCGAGACCACCACCGGTGGCCGGGCGCTGAAGTTCTATGCCTCCGTGCGCCTGGACGTGCGCCGCATCGAGACCCTCAAGGACGGCACCGAGGCGGTCGGCAACCGCGTCCGCGTGAAGGTCGTCAAGAACAAGATGGCCCCGCCCTTCCGGGTGGCCGACTTCGACCTCCTCTACGGCCAGGGCATCAGCCGCGAGGGCGGCCTGATCGACCTCGGCGTGGAGAACGGCTTCGTCCGCAAGTCCGGCGCCTGGTACACCTACGACGGCGACCAGCTGGGCCAGGGCAAGGAGAACGCCCGCAACTTCCTCAAGGTCAATCCGGACATGGCCGACGAGATCGAGAAGAAGATCAAGGAGAAGCTGGGCGTCGGCCCCAAGGTCGACAAGGAGGCCCCGGAGACCGCCGGGGCCGCAGCCACGCCCCCGGCCGCTCCCGCCGCCGCTCCGACTCGTAAGGGTTCTAAGACCCCCAAGCCAGGTGATTCCTGACAAGGAATCTTCTGATCTGGGTGACTCTTGACGGTGTGTGAGCGATGATCCCGTATGTAGGGCGGCGGCGCCTTATCCGGCACCGATCGACCGGTGTCCGGTCCTTCCCCGATGGCGCCGCCGCTTTTATGGCTTCTGCGGCCTCGGGGTCCTCGCCTAGCGGCTCGGACCCCGAACCGCACAAGCGGCGGGCGCGACATCGCTTCGCGATCTGAGCTGTGGGCCCTCGCCTCCGGCGTCAGGCCCACAGCTCAGGTAACGCACCCGCGTGCGTGGCCGAGGTCCGCGGCCCCCGGTTGGGATCTACCGGTCTGCGCGGGGCTGGGGGTTCGCTGTCCCAGGTCGGGACCTGCCGACGCGTGCGTGGCTGAGGTCCGTGTCCCAGGTCGGGGACCTATCGGCCCATGCGTGGTCGAGATCCGCCTCCCCGAGGCGGGACCTATCGGCCGGTGTGTGGCTGAGGTTCGTGCACCCGGTCGGGATCTGCCGGCGCATGCGGGGCCCGAGCTCCGCTGGCCCGGGCCGGGGACCTGTCGGTCCGTGCATGGTCGGGGTCCGCTTCCCCGGGGCGGGATCTACCGGTCCGTGCGCGGCTAAGGCTCGCTGTCCCAGGTCGGATTCACCGGTCTGTGCGTGGCTGAGGTCTGCTGGCCGGGTCGGACCTACCGGTCTGTGCGTGGCTGAGGTCTGCTGGCCGGGTCGGATCCACCGGTCTGTGCGTGGCTGAGGTCCGCTGGCCTCGGTCGGGGTCTACCGGGCGGTGCGTGGTCTGGGATCTGCAGGCCGGTGTGTGGTCGGGTTGCAGGGGAGAGTCTGGCCCTCGGTGGGTGGGACGCAGTTGATCGGGTCGTGTGCGGGTGGACTTGTGGGGGTGGGTGTGAGCGGTTATCGGCGGAGGCGGCGGCGTGGGCCTGAGGGGCCTGCGGACGGTAGTCCTGCGGCGGATGCGCCGCCTGCAGATCCGGAGGCGGTCGCGCGTGACGCGTGCCTGCGGATGCTCACCATGGGCCCCAAGACCCGGGCCCAGCTGGCGGAGGCGCTCCGGCGCAAGAACGTTCCGGACGATGTCGCCGAGGCCGTGCTGGGGCGCTTCACCGACGTCGGGCTGATCGACGACGAGGCGTTCGCCCAGGCCTGGGTGCAGTCCCGCCACACGGGGCGAGGGCTGGCCAAGCGGGCCCTGGCGGCCGAACTCCGCCAGCGCGGCGTCGCCGACGAGACCGTGAAGGACGCCGTGCAGACGCTCGACTCCGAGCAGGAGGAACGCACCGCGCGGGAGCTCATCGACCGCAAGCTGGCCTCCACGCGCGGCGTCGAGCCCACCAAGCGCACTCGCCGCCTGGTCGGCATGCTCGCCCGCAAGGGCTACTCGCCTGGCTTGGCCTACCGCGTAGTGAAAGAGGCCCTCGCCGAAGAGGGCGCCGACCTCGAAGACCTCCCTGATGATCCCACCTGGGACAACGAATAGCCCCAGACGCCCGGCCCCCAAGGTCTGCGACCTCCAGGGCGTCGAAGGGTGCCCGCCCAGGGCGTTGCCATCTCTAGGGCGCTGCCGATCCCAGGGCGTTGCCATCTCTGGGGTGCTGCCGCTTCCAGGTCGCTCCCGCTTCCAGGCCGCTCCCGCTTCCAGGCCGCTGCTGCTTCTGGGGTGCTGCGGTTTTCGGGGGTGCTGGAGGGAGCCCGGCCAGGGGGCGGCGGCGTTGGTGGGAGAGCGGGCCGGGCGGTGTGAGGTGGGTGCGGGGGAGGCTTACCTGGGGGTTAGGGGTGGAGTGGGGGATGGGGCGACACGCCGGGTGAATGACGGGATACCTGACGGTGTCCTTACTGGGGCCTGACTCTTGGGGAAGGGGCATGCGGGCAGGTGGGTGGGTTGAGAATGGGAACGAGGAGTCGGTAAGTAAGTACTCACGCGGGCGTTCGGTTAGTCCGGAATGCCCGTGGTTTGCTTGCTCATTACCTCTATGCCGCTTACCGTTACGGCAGTGAGGAGTAACTCCGCGAACCGCGGATTGCCATACGACTGAGACGTTCTTGCAGCTGAAAGGCATAGAGGACCACCGGCCTCGGGTTCTGTGCGACGGGCGCCCGGGCATTGGCGTGTACCCGTTGCCGGTCGTTCGGTGGTCCACCGGAACGCGGGTGATTCCTCGCGCAACAGGGTCCCAATCCCCGATGGGGCCCGCGGGCGAGGAAGGGTCTGCCCCATGGAGAGCGTCGTGCTCGGAGCCGCGCTGCTGGGGACCCTTGTCGCCCTGATAATCGTGGTCCTGACCCGGCCCGTCTCCAAGAAGCGGGCCGAGGACGAGCTCGGCCAGGTGCACCAGGAGGCCGACGAGATCCGGGCCAAGGCCAAGGTCGACGCCCAGGACGTTCTGGAGAAGGCCGAGGGGCAGGCTCAGCAGATCGTTCGTGCGGCGCGTGAAGAGCTGGACGCCGAGGGCAAAGAGCTCCGTGATGACCTCCGGACCCTGCGTGAGGACCTGGAACGCAGGGAGAGCCGCCTCGCGGAGCGGGAGCAGCGGCTCGACGGGGAAGTGCGCAGGCTTGAGGAGTGGGGCGACAAGCTCGCCGAGAGCAAGCGGGCCCTGGACGAGCGCAAGGAGGCCCTCAAAGAGGCCGAGGACGAGCGCAAGCAGCTTCTGGAGCGGACGGCCGGGCTGACCGCCGAGGAGGCCAAGCACGAGCTCGTGGGCTCCCTGGAGAACCAGGCCAAGCGCGAGGCCATCCCGATCACCCGGGAGATCGAGAACGCCGCCCGCGCCGAGGGCGAGAAGCGGGCCCGCAAGATCGTCACGCTGGCGATCCAGCGGGTGGCGAGCGAGCAGACCGCCGAGTCGGTCGTGTCGGTGCTCCACCTGCCGAGCGACGAGATGAAGGGCCGGATCATCGGGCGTGAGGGGCGCAACATCCGCGCCTTCGAGTCCACTACGGGTGTAAATCTCATTATTGACGACACGCCCGAGGCTGTGCTGCTGAGCTGCTTCGACCCGGTGCGCCGGGAGGTCGGGCGGCTGACGCTGGAGAAGCTCGTCCTGGACGGGCGCATCCACCCGCAGCGGATCGAGGAGATCTACGAGCGGAGCAAGAGCGACGTCGAGCAGCTGTGCGTGCGCGCGGGCGAGGACGCGCTGGTGGAGCTCAGCGTCGCCGACATGCACCCCGAGCTCATCGCCCTGCTCGGGCAGCTGAGGTACCGGACGTCGTACGGGCAGAACGTGCTCAAGCACCTGATCGAGTCGGCCCACATCGCCGGGATCATGGCCAGCGAGCTGCGGCTGCCGGTGGAGCAGGCCAAGCGCTGCACGCTGCTGCACGACATCGGCAAGGCCCTCACCCACGAGGTCGAGGGCAGCCACGCGCTGATCGGCGCCGAGATCGCCCGGCGGTACGGCGAGCACGAGGACGTGGTGCACGCCATCGAGGCCCACCACAACGAGGTCGAGGTCCGTACCGTCGAGGCCGTCCTCACGCAGGCGGCGGACGCGATCAGCGGCAGCCGGCCGGGCGCGCGGCGCGAGTCGCTGGAGGCCTACGTCAAGCGGCTGGAACGCCTGGAGGAGATCGCCCGCGACAAGCACGAGGGCGTGGAGAAGGTCTTCGCGATGCAGGCCGGCCGGGAGATCCGCGTGATGGTCAAGCCGGACGCCGTCGACGACATCCAGGCCCAGGTGATCGCCCGCGACATCGCCAAGCAGGTCGAGGACGAGCTGACCTACCCCGGCCAGATCCGCGTCACCGTCGTCCGCGAGTCCCGCGCCATCGAGTTCGCGCGCTGATCCCCAGCTCAAGATCCTGGTACGGGAGACGCCCGGGTTAACGGGAGGCGTCTTCCGGGACGAGACTGATCATTCGCGTTGTGAAGAGGATGAATACTCGGTAGTTTCTGGCAAATGCATCTGGGTCGGAAGCGGGTGACGGCTGCGGTCGTCGCCTCCACGGGGGTCGTCGCGGCGGGAGTCGGGGCGGTTGCGTACGCGTCGGGCGGGGCCACCGCCAAGACCCATGCCGTCGACATGATGGCGAGCGCGGAGATCAGCTCCGCGGACGCCGGTAAGACCGAGCAGTACTGGACCGCGCAGCGGATGTCCAAGGCCACGCCGGTGGACGGCCGCAGCAACACCGTGGGAGTGCGGAGCACGCAGGCGTCGGCTCAGGCCGCGCATGCGACCGCTTACGGCGGCGTGCCGACCGTTGGAGCGGTCTTCTTCAACAACGGGAACGGCGACCACTACTGCAGCGCCAGCGTGGTGAACAGCTACTCCAAGAGGCTGCTCCTGACCGCCGCGCACTGCATCCACGGCGGCAAGGGCGGGCACTACGCCACCAAGGTCGCGTTCGTGCCGCGCTACGACAAGGGCAAGCGGCCGTACGGCACCTGGACGGCCCGCCGCCTGGTCGTGGACCAGCGCTGGCAGCGCAACAGCGACGCCGACCTCGACTTCGGGTTCATCTCCCTCAACTCGCGCAGTGGCCGCAACATCCAGGGCGTCGTCGGCGCCAACAAGCTGGCCATCAACCAGGGCGTGGGCCGCTGGGTGACCGTGACCGGCTACCCGCGCATCGCCTGGGACAAGCGCGACCGCCCGATCTACTGCACGGTGAAGACCAAGCGCCAGTCGCGCTACCAGCTGCGCATGGACTGCACGGGCTTCTTCGGCGGTACGAGCGGGAGCCCCTGGCTGCTGAACGTCAGTTCCAAGACCCACACCGGCTACATCAACGGCGTCATCGGCGGCTACCAGGGCGGCGGCAACTCGCCGAACATCTCCTACACGCCGTACTTCGACAAGGACGTCTACAACATGCGCGCCTGGACCGACAAGCACGCGTAGACGGCACGAGGCGGCTGGACGGCATCAGACGCCGATACATGGCATGAAGAAAGGGACGCCCTCGGGCGTCCCTTTCTTGTTGCTCGGAGCGGGAGCGGCGTGTCAGCCGATCGTCAGGTCGATCGGGTCCACGCCTCGCGGCTGGAAGCCCAGGGTCTGCCCGTAGAAGGCGAGCTCGGACTCCAGGCACTTGATGGTGGTCTGCGCGCGCCGGAAGCCGTGCGACTCGCCCTCGAACGTCAGGTAGGCGTACGGCATCTTCTTCTCGGCCAAGGCGACCGCGAACCGCTCCGACTGGTCGGGCAGCACGATGGGGTCGTCCAGGCCCTGAAGCAATAGTACCGGGCAGGCCGTCTTGTCGGCGTGGTTGAGGGGCGAACGCTCCTCGTACGCGCGCTCGAAGCCGGGCAGGGGCCCGATCAGGCCGAACAGATAGTGCGACTCGAAGTCGTGGGTGCCCGATGCGAAGCTGGCCAGGTCGCTGATGCCGAAGTACGACGTCGCGGCCTTGAAGACCTCGGTCTGGGTGACGGCCGCCAGGGTGGTCCAGCCGCCCGCGCTGCCGCCCCGGATCGCCAGCCGCGCGGGGTCGGCGATGCCGCCGTCCACGAGGGCCTGGGCCGCCGCGATGGCGTCCTCCACGTCCACGACGCCCCACTGGCGGCGCAGCCGTTCCCGGTAGGCGCGCCCATAGCCGGCCGACCCGCCGTAGTTGACGTCCACGACCCCGACGCCCCGGCTGGTGAAGAACGCCCGCTCCAGGCTGAGCACCTTCGACGACCGCCCGGTGGGCCCGCCGTGCACGAAGACCACGTACGGCGGCAGCTCGCCCTCGGGAGCAGTGGCCTCGGGGTTGGACGGCGGGTAGATGTAGGCGTGCACGGGCCGCCCGAACGGTCCCTCCAGCCGCTCGTACCGCGGCTTGGGCAGGTATGCGATGTCAGGCAGTTCGGCGAGCTCCCGCCGCAAACCCTCCACGCGCCCGGTCGTCGTGTCGATCCGTACGACGGAAGGGGGCACGGTGGCGCCGCCCGCTATGCCGACGATGGTGGAACCGTGCGCCGACAGGGCGAGTTGCCAGTCGTCGTAGGGAACCTCCAGGTCGGTCAGCTCCAGCGTCTCCGGGTCATAGATGCCCAGCCGCTGGTCGCCCTCGCCGTGGAGCACCGCGAGGCGGCCGTCCTCCAGGAGCGCGTACGGCATGCCGCCCAGAGTCCACAGCGGCCCGGCGAACTCCTCCTCGGCCGGGTAGAGCGCCTGGGGCGACTCCCCGTACAGGCCCACCTCGTAGATGTTCCACCAGCCGGGCCAGTCCGAGATGACGTAGAGGCCGCTGTCGTCGCGCCAGAGCGGCGCGAGCGCGGATTCGGTGAGCCCGCCCTTGACCGTGCGTGGCGAGACGGCCTTGCCGTTCTCGATGACCGCCACGCGTACCTCGGTGCCGTCCCAGGGCATGCGCGGGTGGCTCCACTGCACCCACGCCAGATGCCCGCCACTCGGCGACGGCGCCGGGCTGGCATAGAAATGCGCTCCCGTGACCAACTCGCGAATGGCAGCAGGGTCGTCGGCCGCGCTCCCGTCCAGCGGAATGGCGACGATGGCCCGGCGGATGCCGTCCGGGGTGTGCCCCTCACAGACGCACCAGATCTCGGACGCGTCAGGGGAGAGCACATAGTCGGCATAACGAAGACCGCCCGGCTCGGCAGGCTCAGGCGTCAGCGGCCGCGGCTTGGGGTCGCCCGGGTCCAACCGGTGCAGCCGCTGGTCCTCGTAGTTGGAGAAGACGATCGCATGGCCGTCCCCGGTGCGGACCGGCAGGTATGACCGCCCGCCGTACTCGTGCACGCGGGTACGGGCGTCCCACGGGGCCTGCAGGAGTTCGGTGCGATGCCCGCCCTGCAAGTGGATGACCGTAGTTCGCCCGCCTTCCTCTGGACGCGTCTCCTGCCACCACACGTCGTTGTTGTGAACGGTGGGGAAGCTGAGGCGCAGCCGGGCGCGGGCGACATCGGCTGCGGAGATGGGGGAGGGCCAGGAGCCGTAGGGAAGCGTCGCACGAGCGGTCATACACGGAATCGTCCCGCATACGGGGATCGGTTGGGGCCATGACGGAGGAGTTGAATTCGGAAAGATACAAGCCGGTCACTGGTGCGGACTCAGGCACCGATCGCGCCCCGGACCCCTGAACGGTCCAAACGGCCGAGCAGGGCTCTGACCTCGCGTACCGCGACCCGGCCCGCCCGGTTCGCACCGATCGTGCTGGCAGAGGGCCCGTACCCGAGCAGGTGGATCCGGGGATCGGCCGCGACCCGCGTGCCGTCCATCGCGATCCCGCCGCCCGGCCCGCGCAGCCGCAGCGGAGCCAAATGATCCAATGCCGCGCGGAACCCGGTCGCCCACAAGATCACATCAAACTCGGCAGACCGTCCGTCCGGCCAGACGACGCCCTCCGGAGTCACCCGTTCGAAGATCGGGAAGCGCCGCAGCACGCCGCTCTCCCGCGCCGCCCGCACCTCGGGCGTGAGCATCAGCCCGGTGGCGCTCACCACGCTGCCCGGCGGCAGTCCGCGCCGCACCCGTTCCGCCACCCGCGCGACCGCGACGCGCCCGTCGAACGGCCCCTCGACCCACACCGGCTCGCGCCGCGTGACCCAGGTGGTGGCCGCCGCGACCGGCGCGATCTCCATCAGCGCCTGAACGCCCGAGGCGCCGCCGCCGACGACGAGCACGCGCTTGCCCGCGAACTCCTGCGGCCCCCGGTAGTCCGCCGTGTGCAGCTGCCGTCCCCCGAACGTCTCCATCCCCTTGTAGCGGGGCCAGAACGGCCGGTCCCAAGTCCCGGTCGCATTGATCAGGGCTCGAGCCGCATAGACGCCCTCAGAGCTCTCCACGACCAACCGCCCGCCGTCGCCCCCGAAACCGCCGTCCCCAAGCCCGCTGCCCCCGGAGCCGCCGCCCTCAAGCCCGCCGCCCTCAAGCCCGCCGCCCTCAAGCCCGCCGCCCTCAAGCCCGCCGCCCCCCGTTGCGTCGGCCTCGCGGACGGAGGTGACGTCGACCGGGCGGTGCACGTCCAGTTCGAACTCGCGCTCGTACCGCGCGAAGTACTCCGACACGACCTCGGAAGCGGGCCGCGACGAGTCGGACTCCTCGAGCGCCATCCCCGGCAGGTCGTTGATCCGGTGCGTCGTGCCCAGCGTCAGCGTCGGCCAGCGGAACTGCCAGGCCCCGCCCGCCCGCGGCGAGTGGTCCAGCATCACGAAGTCCATCTCGTGCCGGCGCAGGAAGTACCCGGCCGAGAGCCCCGCCTGCCCCGCCCCGATCACCACGGTGTCGACTTCGCTGATCACACTCACAGAACCTCCAGGCCGCCCCCGCGATTCCCGACGAGAAGAGGCGCCACCGGAGATCCGGTGGCGCCTCTTCCGCAGGGCGATGGGGGCCTAGATGCCGCCGGTGTCGCCGGTGGTCTGGCCCGTGATGGTCATGCCGGGTGCAGGAGCGGGACCGCCGGCGCCCATGGTCGTGCCCGCGGACTTCTTGCTGCGGCGCGAACGGCGCTCCAGCCAGCTCGCCAGGTAGCCGAGCGCCAGGTTCATCGCGATGTAGATGACCGTGATCACGATGGCCGCCGGGAGCAGGTTGCCGTAGTTGGCCGGGATGATCTTGAAGCCCTCGTTGAGGAGCTCGGTGTAGGCGATGATGTAGCCGAGTGCGGTGTCCTTGTTGAGGACGATGAGCTGGCTCACGATCGCCGGCATCATCGCGGTGGTCGCCTGCGGCACCAGGATCAGCCGCATCACGCCGTTCTTGCGGAGCCCGATCGCGTAGGCCGCCTCGGACTGGCCCTTCGGCAGCGACTGGATGCCCGCCCGGAAGATCTCCGCCAGCACCGAGCCGTTGTAGAGCATCAGGCCGATGACCACGGCCTGGAACGCGGTGACCTGAGGTGCTTCCCGCCCGAGCCCGTCGGCGATGGTCGCCGGGCCGGAGAAGATGAAGAAGATCAGCAGGAGCAGCGGGATCGCCCGGAAGAACTCGATCACGACCGCGCACGGAACGCGGACCCACGCGTGGTCCGACATCCGGCCGAGGCCGAAGACCACGCCGAACAGCAACGCCAGCACGGCGGCGACGGCGCTCGCCTTGAGCGTGTTGCGCAGGCCGGGAAGGATGAAGTCGGTCCAGGTGGAGACCTTGGTGAACGGGCTCCACAGCTTGCCCTCGAACTGGCCGCGGTCGTCGAGGCGGGCGATGACCGCGTACGCGATGGCGAGCAGGACGACGACCGCGACGCCGGTGAGGATGTTGTTGCGCACCCGTGCGCGCGGGCCGGGCGCGTCGAACAGGACCGACGGCTCCTTGCCGATGCGGCGGCGCGGCTTGCGGACGGCGGGCGCGGTGTCGGTGGCGGTGGTCATCGGGCCACCGCCAGCCGCTTGCTCAGGTAGCTGGTCAGCAGACCGGCCGGCAGCGTCAGCACCATGAACCCGAGTGCGAAGCCCAGGAAGATCGGCAAGGTGGCTCCGTAGTCCTCGAACATCTGCTTCATCTGCGCGGCCGCCTCGATGTAGCCGGCGACCAGCACCACGGTCGAGTTCTTGATCATGGCGATCATGACGCTGCCGAGCGGTGCGATCGAGGCGCGGAAGGCCTGCGGCAGGATCACCAGGCGCAGCGACTGGGTGAACGGCAGGCCGATCGCCCGCGCCGCCTCGGCCTGGCCCATCGGCACGGTGTTGATGCCCGCCCGCAGCGACTCGCAGACGAACGCCGAGGTGTAGGCGGAGAAGCCGATGGTCGCCAGCCAGTAGCTGTTCAGCGAGGTCTCGTCGGAGAAATTGATCTTCAGCGTGTCGCTCACGCCCAGGCTGACGAACACCAGGATCAGGGTCAGCGGGGTGTTCCGGAACGTGTTGACGTAGAACGTTCCGGCCGCGCGCAGCACCGGCGTCGGCGACACCCGCATGCCGACCAGGATCGTGCCCCAGATCAGCGACAGCAGGCCGCACATCAACGAGAGCCGGATGGTCGCCCAGAACGCCTCGAGTACCTTGTCGGACTCTTTGGCGAACGGGCTGAAGTCAAGAAGAACGTCCCAGTTCATGCCGCTTCATCCTCTGGCCGGGCGCCGGTGGGAGCGTACGACGACGCTCCCACCGGCACCGAGGCGGTGACGGACAGGTCTCCCGGCACCGCCCCGGCACCGGAAGGAGTCGATTACGCGCAGCCCTGAGCCGGCGGCTGCGTCGGGTCGAACTTCAGGTTCGTCTTGCCGAACCACTTGGTCCACAGCTGCTGGGCCGTGCCGTCCTTGTACATGTCCGTGATGGCCTTGTTGACGGCCTCACAGCCCTTCTTGTCGCCCTTCTTGATGCCGACGCCGTACTTCTCGTCGGTGAAGGGGGCGTTGACGAGCTTCAGGGCGGCGCCCTCGCGCTGGGCGTAGCCGGCCAGGATGGTGGCGTCGGTGGTGACCGCGTCCAGGGTGCCGCTCTTCAGCTTGGTGATGCAGTCCTCGTAGCCCTGCACGGGCACGAGCTTGGCGGCGACCTTGTTGTCCTCGGTGACGCGCTTCCAGGAGTTGGAGCCCTGCACCTGGCAGATCTTCCTGCCCTTGAGGTCCTGGACGGTCTTGATCGAGTTCTCGTTCGCGCGGACCAGCAGGTCCTGGTGCGTGACCACCCACGGGCCGCCGAAGGTGACCTTGGGGAGACGCTCAGGGGTGATCGAGTAGCTCGCCACCACCATGTCGACCGTGCCGTTGGCCAGGAACGACTCGCGGTTGGCCGACTTGGCCTCCTTGTACTCGACCTTCGTCGCGCCGAGCTTCTTGGCGATGTAGGCGGAGACGTCGACGTCGATGCCCTGGAAGCCCTGCGGGGTCTGCAGGCCCATTCCCGGCTGGTCGGCCTTCACGCCGACGACGAGGGTCTTCTTGCCGTCGATGGTGGAGTCCTTCTTGGCGCTACAGCCAGAGACCACCATGGCGCCCGCGGCCACCGCCGCCAGGGCCACCCCGTAAGTACGTACACGCATTGTCGTCCTACCTTTGCTTTTCTGCCGGAGCCCCGACGGCTCAGTGCGTGAGGATCTTGGAGAGGAAGTCCTTGGCGCGATCGGTGCGCGCGTTGGTGAAGAACTCGTCGGGAGTGCTCTCCTCGACGATCTGGCCGTCCGCCATGAAGACGACCTTCTGCGCGGCGCGGCGTGCGAAGCCCATCTCGTGGGTGACCACGATCATGGTCATCCCCTCCTGGGCCAGGCTCGTCATGACGTCGAGCACTTCCTTGACCATCTCCGGGTCGAGCGCCGAGGTGGGCTCGTCGAAGAGCATCACCTTCGGCTTCATCGCCAGCGCCCTGGCGATCGCGGCGCGCTGCTGCTGTCCGCCGGACAGCTGCGCGGGGTACTTCTCGGCCTGATTCGCGATGCCCACGCGGTCGAGCAGCTCCATGGCGTGCTTCTCGGCCTCCTGCTTGCCGACCTTGCGGACCTTGATCGGCCCGAGGGTGACGTTCTGCAGGATCGTCTTGTGGGCGAACAGGTTGAAGGACTGGAACACCATGCCGACGTCCGAACGGAGCCGGGCCAGTTCCTTCCCCTCCTCGGGGAGCTTCTTTCCGTCCACCAGAATGGTGCCGTCGTCGATCGGCTCCAGCCGGTTGATCGACCGGCACAGGGTCGACTTGCCGCCTCCGGACGGCCCGATCACGACGACGACCTCACCCCGCTGAATGGTGAGGTTGATGTCCCTGAGAACATGCAGTTCGCCGAAGTGCTTGTTGACTTTCTCAAGCACCACGAGGGGGCCACCACCGGGCGTGTCCTCGTCGACCGGCGCCTTGTCGATGTCCGTCATGGGCCCGGACTTTACGTCATCATTAGCAATGAGCAACCCTCCCCGGGGTACCGATCCGATCACGAATCCCCACGTGGGCAAGGGGATTCCGTTCTGTTCTCATGGTGACGCTCCGGAAACGGGTGACGCGCACGTCTCAGATGGTGACCGCCTTGTTATCCCTTGGTGATCATCAGGGGTGCGCGTAACGGACGCGCCGGTCGCCTACGCTTGGGGACTGTCATGACTGTGCCCACTCAGCCCGCCCAGAGGCTCACTCAGAAGCCCACGCAGAGCCCCCGCACGTACGAGATCCGTACCTACGGGTGCCAGATGAACGTCCACGACTCCGAGCGCCTGTCCGGGCTGCTGGAATCGGCCGGCTACGTGCGCGCCGGCGACGCCGAGCCCGACGTCGTGGTGTTCAACACCTGTGCCGTACGGGAGAACGCCGACAACCGCCTCTACGGCAACCTCGGCCACCTGCGGCCCGTCAAGGACGGCCATCCCGGGATGCAGATCGCGGTCGGCGGGTGCCTGGCGCAGAAGGACCGGGACACCATCGTCAAGCGCGCCCCCTGGGTGGACGTGGTCTTCGGCACGCACAACATCGGCTCGCTGCCGGTGCTGCTGGAGCGCGCCCGCGTCCAGGAGGAGGCGCAGGTCGAGATCGAAGAGTCCCTGGTGACCTTCCCCTCGATGCTGCCGACGCGCCGCGAGTCGCCGTACGCCGCGTGGGTGTCGATCTCGGTGGGCTGCAACAACACCTGCACGTTCTGCATCGTCCCGGCGCTGCGCGGCAAGGAGAGGGACCGCCGGCCGGGCGAGATCCTCGCCGAGGCGCAGGCGCTGGTCGCCGACGGCGTCCTGGAGATCACCCTGCTCGGGCAGAACGTGAACGCCTACGGCTCGGGCTTCGGCTCGCTCGCGACGGCGCCGGACGAGGTGCGCGAGATGACCGCGGGCGGGCAGTCGGCGTTCGCCGGGCTGCTGCGGGCCTGCGGTGACATCGAGGGCCTGGAGCGGGTCCGCTTCACCTCGCCCCACCCGAAGGACTTCACCGACGACGTGATCGCCGCGATGGCCGAGACGCCGAACGTGACGCACTCCCTGCACATGCCGCTGCAGTCCGGTTCGGACGCCGTGCTGAAGGCGATGCGCCGCTCCTACCGCCAGGAGCGCTACCTGGGGATCATCGACCGGGTGCGGGCCGCGATGCCGGACGCCGCGATCACCACCGACATCATCGTGGGCTTCCCGGGCGAGACCGAGGAGGACTTCGAGCAGACGCTGCACGTGGTCCGCGAGGCCCGGTTCGCCTCGGCGTTCACCTTCCAGTACTCCAAGCGCCCCGGCACGCCCGCCGCGACCATGGACGGCCAGGTGCCCAAGGAGGTCGTGCAGGAGCGGTACGAGCGGCTGGTCGCCCTCCAGGAGGAGATCTCCTGGGCGGAGAACAAGAAGCAGCTCGGCCGCACTCTGGAGGTGCTGGTCGCCGAGGGCGAGGGCCGCAAGGACGGCGCGACGCGGCGCCTGTCGGGCCGCGCGGCCGACAACCGGCTCGTGCACTTCCGCGCGCCCGACGAGCCCGTACGGCCCGGCGACATGGTCACGGTCGAGGTGACGTACGCGGCCCCGCACCACCTGGTCGCCGACAAGCCGTCCGTCGCGGTCCGCCGTACGCGGGCGGGCGACGCCTGGGAGGCGCGGCAGGCGCGGGACGAGGACCCCAAGGGCGTCTCGCTGGGCATGCCGTCCATCGGGCGCCCGGACCGCCCGGAGGCCGCCCCCGCTTCCCAGGGCTGCTCCACCTGCCCATAGCCAGGGTCAGGCGGCCTTGTAGGCGCGGATCCAGTCGACCTGCATCGACTGCGGGAAGCCGGTGAACCACGGGTCGCCGGCGAAGTCGCCGCCGATACCGAGGCTGAGGATCAGGTAGAACGGCGCGTTGAACGCGGAGCCGGCGGTCTTGAACTCGGCGTACGGCTGGTAGTCCACCCACCAGACGATCTTGTCCGGGGTCCAGTCGACGCCGTAGACGTGATAGCCGGCCGACAGCGGCTTGCCCAGGTCGTGCTGGCCGCCGCCGTCGCGCCCTTCGGTGTGCGCGTAGCCCTGGACGAGGTTGGGGAAGCGCCCGACCGCCTCGACGACGTCCACCTCGGCGTATGGCGGCTTGTCGCGCTGCATCCAGAACGTGGGCCACGTGCCGTTCCCCGTGGGGAGCTTGATGCGGGCGGCGAACCGTCCGTACGCCTGCGAGAACTTCCCAGAGGTCTGCACGCGTCCCGAGGTGTACTGGCAGGCGCCGTTCCAGCAGCGATTCCCGGTGTTGTTGACGGTGTGCTGGAACCAGTCCCAGGCGGAGGTCTGTTTCGCCGCGATGACGAGGTTTCCCTTGCCGTCCTGGGAGACGTTCTCCTTCTGGTAGTACTGCAACGCGCGGTGGGACCAGCCGTCGGTCCCGTTGCCGGTGAGCGGAAGCCACTCAGGTGGGATGCCGCCCTTGCCGTTGAACTCCGACGACCAGGACTGCTTCCACGACACGCTCGGGAGCGCCATGGCCGTGGCCTGCTGTGCGTGGGCGGCGTTCGTGCCGATGGCGGTCGATACGAGGGCCGCCGACGCGGCTGCGAGGGCGAGGCGGGCGGATCGGTGCATGGGAGCGTCCCTTGAGCGGCGGCAACGGCCTATGGGGCGAAGATCGTATGTTGGGGTGGCGGGAGGGCATAGTGAGCCCGCTGCTAAATAAGTGAGCGCTGATGCGCTATCTGACACGACGGGGTAGGAGAGCTGCGTGCTGATCTCTGCGGCGGTGTGCCCGCATCCGCCTCTCCTGGTTCCGGAGGTGTCGGGCGGGGCCGCGCCCGAGCTCGACGGGCTGCGCGACGCATGTGATCAGGCCGTACGCGAACTGAGCACCGACACCGACACCGACACCGGCGACACTGTCGTGGACACGTTGATCGTGGTGGGGGGCGGGCCGGAGACGCGGCGGTACGGGCCGGACGCGTACGGCGATCTGCGCCCGTACGGACTGGACCTCACTTTCACCCACCCCAAGGGGACGGTGCGGCGGGAGCGGCTGCCGCTGTCACTGACGATCGGGTGCTGGCTGCTCACGCGGTCGCCGGAGGACGTTCCCCAGGACGTCCGGTACCAGGCGGTGGCGGAGGACGCGGAGCCCGGCGAGTGCCTGCGGCTCGGGCACGAGCTGGCGGGCTCGGCCGAACGGGTGGCCCTGCTGGTCATGGGGGACGCGTCGGCGTGCCGTTCAGAGAAGGCGCCCGGCTACCTGGACGGGCGCGCCGAGCCCTTCGACGCGGGCGTCGCGCGGGCGTTCGGGAATGCCGACGCCGCCTCGCTGGCCGAACTGGACCCCGGGCTGTGCCGGGATCTGGTGGTGGCCGGACGGGCGGCGTGGCAGGTCCTCGCCGGCGCGGCGGGCGGGGACCGTTTCGGTGCGCGCCTGCTGGCGGACGAGGCTCCGTACGGTGTCGGCTACCTCGCGGCGAGCTGGCGGCGATCCGGGTGAGTTACTGGGCGGACTGTCCGCCGTCGCTCTTCGGCTTGGCGCCCTCGATGAAATCCTTGGCCTTGTCCTGCGCCATGTCGACCTTGTCGGCGTACTTGCCACCGGTCTTGTCGTCGACCATGTCGCCGGCCTTGTCGACGGCGTCCTTGGCCTTGTCGGCGTGGCCGCCGAACATTTCCTTAACCTTGTCGACGATGGACATATGGACCCCCCGATCCCTCGTCCGAATGGCGCCGATCGGATCCCGTCCGACGCCCCTGCATTCGGATCTATACCCAAACTGTGGCCAGAATTAAGCCTGTGACCTCACCAAACGTGCTCGCGGTGATCGGCCCGACCGCCGCCGGCAAGTCCGATCTGGCCGTCGAGCTCGCCCTGCGGCTCGGCGGCGAGGCGGTCAACGCCGACTCCATGCAGTTCTACCGGGGCATGGACATCGGCACCGCCAAGCTCTCCTTGGCCGAGATGCGGGGCGTTCCGCACCATCTCTTGGACATGTGGGACGTGACGGTCACCGCGACGGTGGCGGAGTTCCAGCGGCTGAGCGCCGGGGCGATCGACGAGATCCATGGGCGCGGGCGGATCCCCGTGCTGGTGGGCGGTTCCGGGCTCTACGTACGGGCCGCGCTCGACCATCTGGAGTTCCCGGGGACCGATCCGGCCGTGCGGGCGCGGCTGGAAGAGGAGCTGGCGGCCGAGGGGACCGGCGTTCTGTACGAGCGCCTGAAGCGGCAGGACCCCAAGGCGGCGGACGCGATCCTGCCCAGCAACGGGCGGCGGATCGTGCGGGCGCTGGAGGTCATCGAGATCACCGGGCGGCCGTTCACCGCGACCATGCCCGAGCGCCGCTACCGCTACGACGCCGCGCAGATCGGCCTGACCGTGCCGCGGCCCGAGCTGGACGAGCGGATCACCCTGCGGGTCGACCGGATGTGGGACGCCGGGCTCGTGGACGAGGTCCGAAAACTCGAGGGGGAGGGCCTGCGGGACGGCCTGACCGCCGGACGCGCCCTCGGCTACGCGCAGGTGCTGCGGTTCCTGGCGGGGGAGTGGACCGAGGAGCAGGCCAAGGAGGAGACCGTACGGGCCACCCGGCGGTTCGCGCGGCGGCAGGAGTCGTGGTTCCGGCGCGATCCGCGCGTGCACTGGCTGCCGTACGACGCGCCCGACCTGGCGGACCGCGCGCTGGAGGCCGTCGAACGGTCTGGCCGCTGAGGCCATACGATCGTTGGCATGCGGTTTCTCAAGGGTCACGGGACCGAGAACGACTTTGTGATCTTGCCCGATCCGGACGGGGCGCTGGACCTCACGGCGGAGACGGTCGCGCGGATCTGCGACCGGCGGGCGGGGATCGGCGCGGACGGCGTCCTGCGGGTCGTACGGACCAAGGCGGCCGGGGAACCGGCCGTGGAGGCCCTCGCGGGCGAGGCCGAGTGGTTCATGGACTACCGCAACGCCGACGGGTCGATCGCCGAGATGTGCGGCAACGGCACCCGGGTCTTCGCGCGCTACCTGGTCGAGGCCGGTCTGGCCTCGCCGGGGGAATGGGGCCTGGCCACGCGTGCCGGGGTACGCGGCATCTCACTCGGCGCCACGGGCGACGTGAGCGTGGACATGGGCCCGCCGCGCCTGCTGGGGGCCGGAGAGGCCTCCGTGGCAGGGCAGGCCTATCAGGGCAGGCACGTCTCCATGGGCAACCCGCATCTGGCTTGCCGCATCGACGAACCCGTCGCCGTCCTGGACCTGTGCCGCGCGCCGTCCTTCGACCCCGCCGCGTTCCCTGAGGGCGTGAACGTCGAGTTCTACCGGCCCGTGGGCGACCACCACGTGGAGATGCGCGTGTACGAGAGGGGCTCGGGAGAGACCCGTTCATGCGGCACCGGAACCGTGGCCGTCGCGGTGGCCGCGGCCGTGGGGTCGGCCGAGCCGTACGACGCGTACGCCATGGCCGGGGGGAAGCTGCCGCGGGGCGAGTGGTCCGTGGACATCCCCGGCGGCCGCGTGACCGTCACCCTCGACGGCCGGACCAGCCACCTGAAGGGCCCCGCCGTCATCGTCGCCGAAGGCGAGCTCCGCGCCGACTGGCTGGCCGCCCCCACCACCCGCTAGGACCCGTGACGCCCTTTCTGTCGGAGGTTATGATCGTTTGGTGGCGTTCTCGCAGGACAGGGGGCGCTGGCGGGATTTGGTCCGATCGTCCCGGAAGGTTCGGGACGTTTGTCCCTCATCGCCGGGACCCCGAACGGCATAACTTCGAACTTGCACACCTCCTGGTGGAAAGGCCCGCGCGGTCCGGGATGGGAGCCCCGGAGCCGAGGCGGAGCCCGAGGGCCGGTGGCGACCTTCTTGGCGGGGGGCGGTCACCGGCCCTCAACCATGTGGTGGCAATGCCGACCACATGGATGAGGGCCTGGCCTTCCCAGGAGGTGCGTACCTCTCCGCCGTGATCCCGCGTCCGCTGTAACACCCCTTGCGGGATCACGGCGGGATGGGGAGGCGGGCGCGGACCATCGTTCCGCCGCCCGGGCCCGGGCCCACCGAGCAGGAGCCGCCGAGTTCGGCCGCTCGTTCGCGCATCGAGGACATGCCGATCCCGGACCTGGCGTCGGGGGAGAGCCCCACGCCGTCGTCGCCCACGCTGACGTGCAGGTCGCCGTTCAGGTTGAGGCGGACCTCCACCTCGCGCGCCCTGGCGTGCCTGTGCACGTTGGTGAGGGCCTCCTGGACGATGCGGTACGCGGCGACCTCGGCGGCGGCGGGCAGGCACGACAGGTCGCCCTCGACCTGGACCGCCACGTTCGGGCCGTCCTCGGTGGACACGACCAGGCCGAGCGCCTGGATGGCCCCGGCGAGGCCCAGGTCGTCCAGCGCCGGCGGACGCAGGTCGTAGACCAGGTCGCGGACGTCGCCCATCGTCTGGCCCATCGTGGTGCGCAGCTCCTCCAGGAGCTTGTCGACCTCGTCCGGATCGCGCTTCAGCGTGAGGCGCGCGGTGTCCAGGGCGAGGGCGAAGCTGGCCAGCGTCGGGCCGAGGCCGTCGTGCAGGTCGCGGCGCAGGCGGCGCCGCTCCTCCTCACGGGTGCGCAGGATACGTTCCCGGGACCGCTGTACGTCGGCGGCGAGGCGGGCGGCGCTGGCGAGCTCGGCCAGGTTGCGCGCCAGGATCGTGGCGAGCCGCAGGTCGGGCTCGCGCCGCTGCGAGAACAGCAGCCGCCCGACGGGCTCGCCGTGCCAGGTCAGCGCGATGATCTCCGGGTCGTCGCCCATGACGCCGTCCTCGGCGCTGGCCGCCCGGCCGTCGCGGTCCAGCACCTCGATCACGACGCCCTCGGCGTGCAGCGCCTCCCGTACCGCCTCGGCGGCGACCGACAGCGCGGCGGCGGGGTTCGGGGAGGCCTGCAGCCGCAGGCTGAGCCGGTCGGCGATCCGGTACGGGTCGCGCTCGCCGTGCAGAACGTGGTCCACGCCGCGCTGCAGGCGCCGCCGCGCGGGCTCGAAGACCGCGCCCGCGGCGAGCGCCCCCGCCAGTCCGGCCAGCGGACCGCGGTCGGCGACCAGCAGGCTCGTGGTGCCGACGAGCGCGAAGTAGACGCCGGTCATGATGACGCCGACGCCGGCGTAGACCAGCGTCCGGTTGATCACCAGGTCGATGTCGTACAGCCGGAACCGGGTGATCGCGATCGCGATGCAGATCGGGATCGCGGCGATCGTGATGTTGCGCAGCGGGTCGCCGATCGGGGTGACCTCACCGACCCAGATGATCGCCTGCGCGATGATCCCGGGGTAGATCACCCACGCGATCTGCCGCTTGACGTCCGGCGGCGCCTGCACGAACCGCACGATCACCGACACCATGCTCAGCACCAGCGTGCCGAGGATCGTCGCGCTGATCGGCCACGGGACGTCCTGGAGCGGGTAGACCGACACGCCGTTATGGAAGCGGCGTGCGCCCGGGTCGATCGTCAGGTGCACCGCGACGATCAGCGGCACCGCGCAGGCCAGCCACAGCACCGGCCGGAACCGGCGCGAGACCAGCTTCCCGTCCGGGAAGATCAGCGGCAGCACCAGGGTGAGGGCGAACGTGTCGATCGCCCAGAGCCAGTGGCTCAGCCAGGTGACCAGGTCCGCCCCTGTCCAGTCGTGGTGTTCGAGCCACGGGCCGAGGTTGAGGGTGAGGGTGTAGATCGCCGCGCTGAAGCCCGCCACCAGCATCAGCCAGCCGACCCGCAGGCCGGGGCGATGACGGAGCAGGAACGCGGCCACGGGTGTCCAGAACAGGGCGATGACTATCTCCGGGTGCCACCAGACCATCCGTTCGCTCGCCGGGACCCACAGCCCCAGCACGAGGGACGCGGACACGACCAGGACCGCCGCCACGGCGAGCGCTATCGCTCCCCGGGCCGCGGTCCTTCGGTCGTGCCTGACGGTGACCATGCGCGCTCCCCGAGTCAAAAGTAATGGAATGGTAAAGCGTTGTGGTCATGTCCTGATGACGCAGGGGCGACCGCCTCAGGACAGTGGGACTTCATTCTGCCGAGAGTTGCCCTGTCTTACGTCCCGTGCAAGTGCCCGAACGCGTCGAAACGGGTCGTTATGGAGCCGTTGTGGCGGCGGTGGGCCGTGTGCGGGGCAGACTCGGCGTCCCGCCGCGGCGTTGAACGTCCGAATCCCCGGTAGCGGCACGGTGAGATCCGTTGCTCCGCGCGTCCGCGTACGCACGCCTCGTGCTGCCCGTCAGGCCCGTTCACCACGCCGGCCTGCGGAGAGATGCCAGACCGCCCCGCGCGGAGGGCGGGGCGGTCTGGGGTGCACGGAGGGAATTAGGGTCACCCGCGGCGGGGTGTGGCCGGTGGGATGTACGGGCCTGGTGGGGCTCCTGGATCAGGTGGGACTCGTTGAGATCGCCCAGCTCAGGAGATCGGCCCAGATCGGCTGGGATCAGGCGGGATCAAGCGGGATCAGGCGGGATCGGGTGCGAGGGCCGTCGACGAGGCGAGCGCGCGCAGGCCACGGCGGAACTCCTCCGGCGTGATGTCACCTACAAGCAAGTATTGGATAACGAAACCGGGGAGCATGCCGAACAGGGCCTTGCCCGCCGCCCGGCAGTCGGTGTCCGCCGGGACCATGCCCGCGTCGCGCAGCCGTTCGACGTAGATGACCCAGAGCTCGCGGAAGCCGGTCATGCGTTCGCGCACGTAGTCGCCGAACTCCTCGTTGTAGAGGGCGAGGGCCCAGGCCTGCGGGGCCAGGCGCATGGTGGCGCCCAGGCCGTCGGTCATGGAGGTGATCCTGCTCGTGAGGCGCCCCACGGCGTCGTCCAGGGGCGGGACCGGGTCTTCGGCGAGGACGTCGGCCACGTATACGGCCAGACCGCCGATGGCGTCGGAGGCCAGGGCCTGGATAATCTCGGTCTTGCTCTTGAAGTAGCGATAGACGGCCCCCGCGGACATCCCGGACTCGGCGAAGATGTCCTGCATGGACGTCTCGTGGAAGCCCTTGCGGACGAAACAGGTCCGCGCGGCGTCCAGGATCTGGGTCCTGCGCCGTTCGAGGTGCTCCTCGCTGACTCTTGGCATGCCCTCAATGTAAAACGAATGTTCGTTCTTGACAAACGGACGCGCCGGGGAGACGCTTGCCCCATCAAAGAGAACGAACATTCGTTTTGACTGTGGGAAGGGAGCAGGCCATGAACGACACCGGATCCCGGCGCTGGCTGGCGCTGGTCTTCATCGGGCTCGCCCAGCTGATGATCGTCCTGGACATCACCATCGTGAACATCGCCCTGCCGTCGCTGCAGAGCGACCTGGACATCTCCGACGCCAACCGGCAGTGGGTCATCACCGGATACACGCTGGCGTTCGGCGGCCTGCTGTTCCTGGGCGGCCGGATCGCCGACTACACCGGCCGCAAACGGGCCTTCCTCGTCTCCCTCGTGGGCTTCGCCGGGGCGTCGGCCCTGGGCGGCGCCGCCGGGTCGTTCGAGCTGCTGCTGGCGGCACGCGTGCTGCAGGGCATGTTCGGCGCGCTGCTGGCGCCGTCCGCGCTGTCCCTGATCGCGGTCACCTTCACCGAGGCGCGCGAACGCGCCAAGGCGTTCGGCATCTTCGGCGGCATCGCGGCCGGCGGCGGCGCGATCGGCCTGCTCATCGGCGGGCTGCTGACCGAGTACCTGGACTGGCGCTGGTGCCTGTACGTGAACATCCCGGTCGCCCTGATCGCCGCCGTCGGCGGGTACGCGTTGCTGAACGGCGACCGCCCCGAGGGCCGGGCACGGTTCGACGTCCCCGGCACGCTGCTGGTCAGCGGCGGCCTGGTGGCCATCGTGTACGGGTGCAGCAGGGCCGAGGAGGACGGCTGGAGCTCGGCGGCGGTCCTGGGCCTCCTCATCGGCGGCGCGGTGCTCCTGGCGGCGTTCCTGGCCGTGGAGAGCCGGGTCTCCCAGCCGCTGCTGCCCCTGCGTGTCCTGCGGAACCGGACCCGAGGCGGCGCCTACCTCGCGGTGGCGCTCGCGGTGATCGGGATGTTCGGCGCGTTCCTGTTCGTCACCTACTACCTGCAGGTCGTCAAGGGATACTCGCCCGTCAAGACCGGCGTCGCCTTCCTGCCGATGATGACCGCCGTGCTCGTCGGCGCGGGCGGGATCTCCGCCCGGCTGCTGCCCAAGGTGCCGCCGCGCGCGCTGATCGTCCCGGGCATGCTCATCGCGGCCTGCGGGATGGTGTGGATGACCACGCTGGAGGTCGGCAGCGGCTACGCCGAGGGCGTCATGACCGCGCAGATCCTGCTCGGCTTCGGGATGGGCCTGATCATGCCGGTGGCGGTCAACTACGCGACCCACGGCGTGGCGCCCGAGGACGCCGGCGTGGCCTCGGCGAGCGTCAACACCGCCCAGCAGGTCGGCGGCTCGATCGGCACCGCGCTGCTCAACACCCTCGCCACCAGCGCCACCGCCGACTACCTGGCCTCGCACCCGCACAGCCCGGCGTTCGCCAAGGCGGGCATGGTCGAGGGCTTCACGTCCGCGAGCGCCTGGGCGGCCGGCATCATCGCCGTGGGCGCGGTCATCGTGGGCATCGTCATGAACACCCCTCGCCCGTCGCATGCTCGCGCGGACGACTCCATCCCCGCCCCGGCCCAGGTCGCATGACGGCAGGGCTTGCGGGACCTGTCTGGAACGGGACCTGTCTGGAAACGCTGAACGGCCGGGCAATCGCCCGGCCGTTCAGCTGTGCGGCTTGGGTGGAGCTAGGAATTGGGGAAGTTGAGCTCGATGCCCTTGCGGTCGCTGGTGAAGCGAGCGTCCCAGATGTAGAGCTTGACGGCGTCGGTCTTCAGACCGTCCTTCACCGGCAGGTCGGTGGCGATGCGCACCAGGTAGGACGCCCCGGCGGGGATCATCGCGTCCCCGTTGTCGGAGATGGGCGGCTTGGAGTTGTTCAGCCGGGCCGTGACCTTGCTGTGGTTGGGCAGGGTGCACATGTCGTCCGGTACGCCCGGCTGGGGCATACACCGGTCGCGCTCGTCGGCCGGGACCTCGGAACGCGGGAGGAACAGGTCCGCCGGGTAGTCCAGCAGGACCGGCCTCTTCTGGGTGTTGGTGAGGACGTAGTCGGCGTAGGCGTAGGTCGAGCCCGACGGGGCCGGGCTGCTGGTCGGGAGGGGGCGGGCGTCGGTGCCCGACTTGGCGGCGGCGAGGCCGTAGCCGTAGCCCTCTGGGGTGGTGACGTTCAGGGTCGGCCCGGCGTCCGGGGACGGCGCGCTCCCGGCGGCCCCGTCGCCCTGGCTCGCCAGGGTCGGCGTGGCCGCCTTGCCGTCGCTCGCGTCGGGGCGGAGCATCACGATGCCGACCGCCACCGCGGCGATTCCCACGGCGCCGGTGAGGGCGCCGGCCAGGCCGAGCTTTCCGGCGCTGCTCTTCTTGCGCCTGCGGTGTGAACGGTAGCTGTTGGACATGGTCTCCGTGCTCCCTCAGGCTCTCCAGCACAGTCCTAGGGTCGATGTCCCCGGGCTCAGGCCTCCGGGACGCCTGACGAAGCACAACGCCGTGCTACCCACTCAGTAAGCGTCTCCTGTCCCAGGGAGGGTCACGATACAGGACGATCGAAATGATCGTGACAATGCGTCGCCTTGTGGGATATAGGCGGAAATAGCAGGTCAGCGCGCTACGGTTCGCGGTCCAGGAGGCATGCGGGCCGACGGTACTTACTCAGCGTGCTGAACAAGCCCTTACTCAGGGGTAAGTGCGGCCGCCGCCGCACGGCTCACTGCGGCCTCTGGACGAGGCTGCCGCGGCCCAGGCCGCGCAGGGACGCGTCCAGTACCTCGGCGGTGTGCGCGACCGCGATGTCGACGCCCTGGCGACCGAGCGCCCCGGCGATCTGCATGGAGCAGCCGGGGTTGGCGGCGACCAGGAGCTCGGCGTCGGTCGCACGGACGTTGGCCGCCTTGCGATCGCCCAGCTCGGCTGCCGCCTCGGGCTGGAAGATGTTGTAGGTGCCCGCCGAGCCGCAGCAGATGTCGGGGTCGGCGATCTCCCGTACGGTCAGCTCCGGAATCCCGGCCAGCAGGGCGCGGGGCTGGCTGCGGATGCCCTGAGCATGGGAGAGGTGGCAGGCGTCGTGGTAGGCCACCGTGACCGGGAGCGGTTTGCGCTCCGCCCGGGGCCCCAGCTCGGCCACGTATTCGGCGAGGTCACGCGTCTTCACCGACAGGGCCTCGGCCCTGCCCGCCCAGGTGGGCTCATCGGCGAGAAGGCGGACGTACTCCTTCATGGCCGAACCGCATCCCGCTGAATTGACGACGATGACGTCCACGGCCTCGAAGGCCACGATCGTGCGGCGGGCGAAGGCGCGGGCCTCCTCCTCGCGACCGGAGTGCAGCGAGAGGGCCCCGCAGCAGCCTTGCCCCTTGGGGATGACGACGTCGCAGCCCTCCATGGCGAGAACGCGTGCGGTGGCCGCGTTCACCCCCGGGAAGAACTCGCCCTGCACGCAGCCGGTGAGCATGCCTACCGTGGCGCGGCGTTCCCCCCGTGCGGCCACACGCTCGGGCAGGCGCGGCGTACGGCCCAGAGGCGGCGCGAGGCGCTCCATGGCGGCCAGGGTGGGGGACAGGCGGTCCAGGAGGCCTGTGCGGCGGATGAGCTTGTCCAGGCAGGACTTCTGGTAGGCGCGCAAGGGTCCGCGTAGGGCGCGCAGGCGCCGGGGGTAGGGGAAGAGCTTGAAGACAGCCTCGCGCATGGCTCGTTCGGCCGGGGTACGGGGATGCTCCAGCTCCACCTGAGCCCGGGTGGTCTCGATGAGCCGGTCGTACTGAACACCGGACGGGCATGCCGTCACGCACGCCATGCAGCCGAGACACCGGTCGAAGTGCTGGACCATGGGCAGGCTGAGGGGCTCGCCCTCGGCGTGCTGCTGCATCAGGTGGATGCGCCCGCGCGGGGAGTCCATCTCCTCGCCCCACAGTACGTACGTGGGGCAGGTGGGCAGGCAGAACCCGCAGTGCACGCAGTCGCCCAGCAGCTTGGGCATTTCCTCGTCAGACGCGGTCATCAGATGCCTCCAACGAAGCGGCCGGGGGAGAGCCGGTGGTCCGGGTCGAATTGGTCTTTGACGCGTCTCATGAGGGTCAGTGCGGCCACCGGCCCCCAGACGTCGGCCTGAGCCCGTACGTCTTCGGGTGCGTAGCGGATCACTGCGCCGCCGTTATGCCTGGCCAGGGCGGAACGTAGCCGGGCCAGGGTGTCTGCTACCTCGTCCGCGGGGCCTTCCATGCCGACGAAGCCCTTGCCGGTCGCGGACCAGCGCACCGGAGATTGCTGTTGGGCCTCGGCGAGGAGCGGGCGGAGTGCGGTGGGCGGTGCGGTGACCTCGACGAGGGTCGTTCCGTCCGGGTAGGCGCCCCACCAGCTGGGCGGCTCCTGGCTGATGTGCGCCTGGGCGCCCAGCAGGTCCGCCACTTGTGTCGAACGGGCCGCCACTCCGTCTGGGACGCCTTCGATGAGGACGCCGATCGCGGTCCCTGAGGCGGACGCGTCGCATTCGAGGGCACTGGGGGCCACGGGGGAGTGGAGGACGGCCTGAACTGCCTCGTGGGCCTGGGACGGGTCCGCGACGGGAGCGGTGACGTAGGCGTGGGCCGTGGGAATGGGGTGGAGGCGGAAGACGGCCTCCACGATGAGGCCGAGCGTCCCGTACGAGCCGGAAAAGAGCCTGCCCAGGTCGTAGCCCGCGACGTTCTTGACCACCTTGCCGCCGGAACGGGCGATCTGGCCGTCCGCGCGGATGAAGGTCAGGCCGATCACCAGGTCGCGAGGGGATCCGTAGAGGAGGCGCAGGGGTCCCGCGGCGCCGGTGGCGATCGTTCCGCCGATGGTCGAACCGGGAAGGGGCGTGTCCAGGGCGAGGCGCTGACCGCGTTCGGCGAGGACTTCTGCCAGGCGTTCCATGGAAAGGCCAGCCTCGGCCTTCACCACCAGGTCCCCGGCCGCGTGTTCGATGACCTTGTCCAGGCGGACGGTGTCCACGAGGAGGTCGCAGCGGCTGGGCGGCATTCCCCACTCCAGACGCGTCTCACCGCCGCGCGGTACGACGGCGAGGCCGTGTTCGGCTGCGACCCGCATGACCTCTGCCGCTTCGGCAACGGACGACGGCTCGGCCACGAAGCGCGGGGCGACCCCGAGGACGCCTTCCGCGGCGTCCGCCGGCCTCACGTTCGCGCAGACCTTCGCCAGCGCATCCAGCGGCCCTTGAGGAGCCGCGTCCTTAGGAGCCTTGGGGGAGGCCTTGCTCCTGGGGGCCGTGCTCTTGCTGGCCTTGGCCTTAGGGGCCTTAGGGGCCTTGGGGGCCTTGCTCTTGGGCGCCTCGTCTTTGGGGGCATCCTCCTGCGAGGGCATTAGAAGATGTCCGCCTTTCCTTCGTACGGATGCGGGCCCTTACGCACGCCGGGCACCTCCCCGCACAGGCGGGGGGTCGGGAAGACCTTCCCCGGGTTGCAGAGGTTCTCCGGGTCGAAGCCGCACCGCACCATCTGCATGGTGTCCAGATCGGTGTCGGTGAACATGCGCGGCATGTAGCGGGACTTGTCGACCCCGACGCCGTGCTCTCCCGTGATGGAGCCGCCGTGCTCGATGCACAGGTCGAGGATCTTGCCGGAGACCTCTTCGGCCCGTTCGGCGGCGCCCTCCTCGGCATCGTCGAAGAGCACCAGCGGATGCAGGTTGCCGTCACCGGCATGGAAGACGTTGGCGACGCGTACACCCGACTCGGCCGAGAGCGCGTCGATGCGGTCCAGGACCTTGTGGAGCGCGGTGCGGGGGATGACGCCGTCCTGCACGATGTAGGCCGGGCTGATGCGCCCGACCGCTGCGAACGCGGACTTGCGGCCCTTCCAGATGAGCGCGCGTTCGGCGTCGTCGGCGGCGATGCGGATCTCGAACGCGCCCGCCTCCAGGCAGAGCCGTTCGACATCGGTGAACTGGGCCGCCACCTCGGTGTCCGGGCCGTCCAGCTCCACGATGAGCACGGCCCCCGCGCCGGGCGGGTAGCCGCAGGCGACCGAGGCCTCGGCGGCCTCGATGGACAGCGCGTCCATCATCTCGATCGCGGCCGGGACCACGCCCGCTCCGATGATCGCCGAGACGGCCGCACCGGCCGCGCCGATCGAGTCGTAGGCCGCCAGCAGCGTCTGCACGGTCTCCGGAACGCGGGTCAGCCGCACCGTGATCTTGGTGGTGATGCCGAGCGTTCCCTCGGAGCCGACGAACGCGCCGAGCAGGTCGAACCCGGGGTCGCCCGCCCGCAGCGTGACCAGGTCCCCGTCGGGCGTGACGATCTCGCAGGCGAGGACGTGGTGGGCGGTGAAGCCGTACTTCAGGCAGTGCGCGCCGCCGGAGTTCTCGGCCACGTTGCCGCCGACCGAGCAGATCTGCTGGCTGGACGGGTCGGGGGCGAAGTAGTAGCCGTACGGGCGGGTGGCGCGGCTGACGTCCAGGTTGATCACACCGGGCTCGACCACCGCGCGCTGGTTCGGGATGTCGATCTCCAGGATGCGGCGCATCCTGGAGGTGACGATCAGGACGCCGTCGGTGCGGGGCAGCGCGCCGCCCGACAGGCCGGTGCCCGAGCCGCGCGCCACGTACGGCACCTTCGCCTCGGCGCACGCCCTGACGACCGCCGCGATCTGCTCGGCGGTGTCGGGCAGCACGACCACGGCGGGCGTCGCGCGGTGGTTGGTCAGCCCGTCGCACTCGTACGTGCGGAGCCGGACCGGGTCGGTGATGACCGCCTCGGCCCCGAGCAGCTCGGCGCAGCGTCCGGCCAGCGCCTGGAGTGTCGTTTCCATCACCCTCCACCTTCCCCCTGGGGAGCGGACCACCGCAAGATCACCAGATTTGGTGATCGACGGACGGGGCGGCGCGCGCCGGAAGCTCGCCCTGGTGTGACGCGGAACGGCTGCAAGATCCCCTCGTCCGGGGTCGATCTCGCAGCCGTTCTCGCGTCGTCGCCTACGGGAAGGTGACGTAGGCCGGGGTGGTCAGGAACTCCTGGTAGTCGTCGGCCAGGGTGACCTGCTTGAACAGCGCGACGGCCTGGTCGTAGCGCGGCTCGTTGTAGGCGTCGCCGAGCTCGGCGCGGATGTTGGCCAGCTCCTCGTCCAGGATCTGCTCGACGAGCTCCTTGGTGACCTTCGGGCCCTCCTTGAGGGAGATCCCGTTGTAGATCCACTGCCACACCTGGGAGCGGGAGATCTCCGCGGTGGCGGCGTCCTCCATCAGGTTGTGGATCGCCACGGCGCCCGACCCGTTCAGCCAGGTGGCCAGGTAGCGCAGCGCGACGTCGACGTTGCCGCGCAGGCCCGCCTCGGTGATGTCGCCCGGGGTGGCCGCCACGTTCAGCAGGTCGGAGGCGGAGACCTTCACGTCCTCGCGGAGCCGGTCGCGCTGGTTCGGCTTGTCGCCGAGCACGCCGTCGAAGACCTCGCGGCAGACCGGGACCAGGTCGGGGTGGGCGACCCAGGAGCCGTCGAAGCCGTCGCCGGACTCGCGGGTCTTGTCGGCCCGCACCTTCTCCAGGGCGACCTTGTTGACCGCCTCGTCCTTGCGGGACGGGATGAACGCGGCCATGCCGCCGATGGCGTGCGCGCCGCGCTTGTGGCACGTGCGGACCAGCAGCTCGGTGTAGGCGCGCATGAACGGGGCGGTCATCGTGATGGCGTTCCGCTCGGGCAGCACGTATTCGGCGCCGCGCTCACGGAACTTCTTGATGACCGAGAAGAGGTAGTCCCAGCGGCCGGCGTTCAGGCCTGCGGAGTGGTCGCGGAGCTCGAAGAGGATCTCCTCCATCTCGAACGCGGCCGGGATGGTCTCGATGAGGACCGTCGCGCGGACGGTGCCGCGCGGGATCTCCAGGGAGTCCTGGGCGAGGTTGAACGCGTCGTTCCAGAGCCGCGCCTCGAGGTGGCTCTCCATCTTCGGCAGGTAGAAGTAGGGACCCTTGCCCTTCTCCAGCTGCCGGCGGGCGCTGTGGAAGAGGTAGAGGCCGAAGTCGAAGAGGGAGCCGGACATGGGCTCGCCGTCGACGAGGAGGTGCTTCTCCTCCATGTGCCAGCCGCGCGGGCGGACCACGATGGTGGCCAGCTCGTCGTCGCCCTTCAGCGCGTACGACTTGCCCGACTTGGGGTCGGTGAAGTCGATCGTCCGGTCGAGGGCGTCGCGCAGGTTGAGCTGACCCTCGATCATGTTGTCCCAGAGCGGGGTGTTGGCGTCCTCGAAGTCGGCCAGCCACACCTTCGCGCCCGAGTTGAGCGCGTTGATCGTCATCTTCCGGTCGGTCGGGCCGGTGATCTCGACCCGGCGGTCCTCCAGGCCCGGGGCGGGCTGGGCCACGCGCCAGGTCTCGTTCGCGCGGACCTCGGCGGTCTCGGGCAGGAAGTCGAGCGTGCCGCCCGCCGAGATGCGGGCCTGGCGGTCGGCGCGGGCCTGCAGAAGCTCCTTGCGGCGGGCGCCGAACTCGCGCTGGAGGGTGGCGAGCAGGCTCAGCGCCTCGGGCGTGAGGATCTCGTCGTACCGCTCGCGGAGGGGCCCGGTGACCTCGATGCCCTCAAGTGCAGCCATCTGCCTGCCCTTTCGTATGGTGAAATCTCAGTTCTGTTCCGTGGAGAACGCTACTCGTCAGTATCGACCCGGTCAAAAGCCGCCGACCTGCCGCCTTCCCGGGGTATCCCCCCACCACGTGGGGATATTCGAGTGACCGCCGACACGGCGCGTGAGACGATCGACGGGAAGAGAAGGTCGCCCTGCGACGTTCGACACAGGTAGACATGAACCAAGCTTTTTCCGCAGACCGGGAGCCCGACATTCGCGACGAGTTCGAGAACGAGTTCGACGAGCCGAACGCCTTCGACACCGGCCACGAGCCCATGACGGGCGAGCTGGACCTCGAGGACAGGCGGGCGCTGCGGCGGGTCGCCGGGTTGTCCACCGAACTGACCGACGTCACCGAGGTCGAATACCGCGCCCTGCGACTCGAACGGGTCGTCCTGGTGGGCGTCTGGACCGAGGGCACGGCCGAGGAGGCCGAGAGCTCCCTGCGCGAGCTGGCGCTTCTCGCCGAGACCGCGGGCTCGGAGGTCCTGGAGGGCCTGTCCCAGCGCCGCACCCGCCCGGACGCGGCCACCTACATCGGCTCCGGCAAGGCGGCCGAGCTCCGCGACGTCGTGATCTCCACCGGCGCCGACACCGTCATCTGCGACGGCGAGCTGGCGCCGAGCCAGCTGCGCCACCTGGAGGAGATCGTCCAGGTCAAGGTGATCGACCGGACCGCCCTGATCCTCGACATCTTCGCCCAGCACGCCAAGAGCCGCGAGGGCAAGGCCCAGGTCGAGCTCGCCCAGCTCGACTACCTCCTGCCGCGCCTGCGCGGCTGGGGCGGGAACCTGTCCCGCCAGGTCGGCGGCCGCGCCGCGGGCGGCGTCGGCATCGGCGGCCGAGGCCCCGGTGAGACCAAGATCGAGCTGGACCGGCGCCGGATCCGCACGCGGATGGCCAAGCTGCGCCGCCAGATCGCCGAGATGTCCACGGCCCGCGACACCAAGCGCAGCGAGCGCCGCCGCAACGACGTTCCGGCCGTCGCGATCGCCGGCTACACCAACGCTGGCAAGTCGTCCTTGCTGAACCGCCTCACCGGCGCGGGCGTGCTGGTGGAGAACGCGCTGTTCGCCACCCTCGACCCGACCGTGCGCAAGGCCGAGACGCCGAGCGGCCGCGCCTACACGCTGGCCGACACCGTCGGGTTCGTCCGGCACCTGCCGCACCAGCTCGTCGAGGCGTTCCGTTCCACGCTGGAAGAGGTCACCGACGCCGGCCTGGTGCTGCACGTGGTGGACGGCTCCGACGCCAACCCCGAGGCCCAGATCGACGCGGTGCGCGAGGTGTTCCGCGAGATCGGCGCGAGCGACCTGCCCGAGCTCGTGGTCATCAACAAGGCCGACGCCGCCGACCCGCTGGTGATCGCCCGCCTGCAGCGCCGCGAGCCCAACAGCGTCGTCGTCTCGGCCCGTACGGGCGAAGGCATGGAAGAGCTGCGCCACGCGATCGAGCGCGACCTGCCGGGCCTGGAGCGCGAGCTGCGCGTCCTGCTCCCGTACGACCGCGGCGACCTGGTCGCGCAGGTGCACGAGCGCGGCGAGGTGCTCAAGCAGGAGCACGTGGCCGAAGGCACCGTCCTTCAGGCCCGCGTCCCCGCGGACCTCGCGGGCGAGCTGGAGCGCTACCAGCAGGACCTGGCCCCCACCACCTGACGCCTCGTCCCGCGGTTTTGCGTGAATGGCTGCTCAATCGCGGGAACGGGCGTAACGTTGCTGGTGGGCGAACATCTAGGGGTCTGGTGGGGCTCCCAGCTCTCGGACGGTGATCGGGCGTCGATCGGGCGTCGCCGGAAGAGAGTCCATCGATCTTTCGTACGGCCGACAACCGGATCCCGTCGATGTGCGTCACTGTTCAGGAAGGTCACCGTTCTCGACGGTCACTGTTCCGGTGCGTCACGTTTGGCGGGCGCCCGGTGCGTGTCGAACACGGCGGAATGCCGCTTTCGACACCTCATGGTGGTCGCCTGACGGTGACAGCTTCTGAATTCCGCTTGACGAGTCTGCGGGAGTCCGTACGGTCGAAGGTCAAAGGGACGGGTGATGGCATCGATGGGGAGCGACCGCGTCATTCGTGGTTTGTTGGCCAGAGGTTGTCGGCCGGGGCGTCGGTGCACTACCGTGACGAAACCGATATCTCCGGTCTCGTTGCTCAAGGTGGTCAGACGATCACCCAACCCTCCAGTGGTGATTCACCGGCACCCAGTCGGTGTTTCGGATCGAGAGCAGGTGGCCCTCCAGATGGTGTCAGGTCCGGCGCCGCGGCGCGCTTTGATCCACTCGGGTCGGTGACCCTATGACGGTACGGCTGTTGACGAACATCGGCAGGCTCTGGACGGGCACCGATGTCTGCAGCAATGCCGCCGTGCTCATCCACGACGACCGCATCGTCTGGGCCGGCCCCGCCTCCGATCTTCCGCAGAGCGTGCCCGGCATCATCGACGACATCGTCGACGTCGACCACGTGGAGAACCTCGGCGGCGGCCTGGTCACGCCCGGCCTGATCGACGCCCACTCGCACCCGGTGTACGCGGGCAACCGCTGGGCCGAGCTGGCGATGCGCACCAGCGGCTCCTCGCACTCGGCGATCGCGGCCGCGGGCGGCGGCGTGAACTCCACCGTCACCGTGACCCGCGGGACCGACCCGTGGACCCTGTGCAACGCCGTGCGCGAGCGCCTGCGCCAGTGGATCCTCGCCGGCACCACGACCGTCGAGGCCAAGACCGGCTACCACCTCACCCGCGACGGTGAGCTCGCCGACATCCGCATGCTCCGGTCGCTCGAGGGCGAGCCGTCGATGCCGCGGATCCACGCGACGTTCCTCGCCGCGCACATCCTGCCGCCCGAGTTCTTCGGCCGCCGCCGCGACTACATCGAGGCCGTCCGCCTCTGGGCCGGCGACGCCGCCGCCGCGGGCGCCGACTCGATCGACGTCTACTGCGACGAGGGCCACTTCACCGCCGAAGAGGCGCGTGCCCTCCTGCTCACCGGCAAGCGCGCCGGGCTGAAGGCCCGCATGCACGCCTGCGCCAACGAGCGCGTCGGCGCCGCACAGGTCGCGGCCGAGGTCGGCTGCGCGTCCGCCGACCTGCTCACGCAGGCGAACGACGACGACATCAAGGCCCTCGCGCACGCCGGCGTCACCGCCACGGTCTGCCCGGGCAGCGCGCTGAACAGCGCCCGCCCGCCGGCTCCCGTACGCGCCATGCTCGACCGCGGCGTCACCGTCGCCCTCGGCACCGACCATAACCCGGGCCAGTGCGGCATCACGTCCATGCCGCTCGTCATCGGCCTGTCGGTCGCGATGTTCGGCCTGAGCGTCACCGAGGCCCTCCGCGCCGCCACGCTGGGCGGAGCCGCCGCGCTCCGCGTGGGCGACCGCGGCTCGCTGGCCCCGGGCATGCTCGCCGACATCGTGCTGTGGGACGCCGACCACGAGGGCGCGTTCGCGTGGGCCTTCGGACTCCGCGCGCTGCGAGTCTGGCGAGGCGGCGTTCCCGTACAGCCGTAAGCCCGGCCGCAAGCCCTCCGACGGCAAGCACCCCGACCGTGAGCCCGCCGAACAACCTGTTACCTGCCGATACGCACGCGTAACAGGTAAGGGGGTAATCTCCCCTCATGGGCAGTGCGGTCGCGGTCGTGACGGACTCCACCTCCTACCTTCCACCGGGCCTGGCCGAACGCCATGAGCTCACGATCGTTCCCATGCAGATCGCCATCGGCGGTGCCGTGCGGAACGAGGGTGAGATCACCGCGGCCGAGGCCGCGCAGGCGCTCAAGGAGTGGCATCCCGTCACCACCTCGCGCCCGTCTCCCGAACGTTTCGCGCAGACGTTCAAGGAGGCCGCCGCCACCGGCGCGACCACCATCGTGTCGATCCACCTGTCGTCTGCCATGTCCGGCACGATCGAGGCCGCGACCCTGGCCGCCGAGGACGCGCCCGTTCCCGTCAAGGTGGTCGACTCCGGGACCATCGGCATGGGTCTGGGGCTCGCCGCCCTCTCCGCCGCCGACCTGGCCCTCCAGGGCGCGGACGCGGACACGGTCGCCGACGCTGCCGCCAGGCGCGCGAAGTCCTCTCACTCTCTCTTCTACGTCGACACCCTGGAGCACCTACGCCGAGGTGGCCGCATCGGCGCCGCCGCTACGCTCTTGGGCTCGGCCCTCATGGTGAAGCCGCTGCTCAACATCGTCGACGGCAGGATCGCCCCGCTGGAGAAGGTCCGTACCTCCTCGCGTGCTCTGTCGCGGCTGGAGGAACTGGCGGTCGCGCAGGCCGCTGACAGCCGCGTCGACCTGGCCGTTCAGCACGTGGCAGCGGCCCCGCGCGCCGAGGCCCTGGCCGAACGGCTCCGCGAGCGCATCCCCAACGTCGACGACGTCTACGTGGGCGAGGCCGGGCCAGTGATCAGCGCCCACGTGGGGCCCGGCATGATCGGCGTCGTCGTGGCCCCTCAGTTGGACTGAAGCTGACGCTGAAGCTGACGCGAAGGCGCCCGGACCGGGAGGTCCGGGCGCCTTCATTGCGGGTGTGTCAGCTGTTGGCGACGACGCAGGTGCGGTCGCCCGCGAACGCGTCGTCCACGGCCCACCAGCCGGAGAGCTGGCCTCGGTAGTGGAGCCGGTAGCGGACGTCGGACTTGCCGTTCGCCTGCGGGATCGGGATGACCTGAGTGGCCGGGCCTGTGGCTCCGGGGAAGCCCTTGGCCGTCCATACATTCGTCCACGTCCTGCCTCCGTCGAGGCTGACGTCGGCGGACGTCGTGGAGTTGATGGCCGGCTTCAGGTCGTTCGAGAACTCGATCGTCGCCTTGGTGCGCTTGGACAGGTTGTAGGACGGGCTGGTCAGGTAGGTGTCCTGGACATGCCCGGCCCCGGTGTGGAGGGAGTCGACGACCGCGAATGTGCCGCTGCCGCCGGTGTGGTTGCCGCGCTTACCGGGGTCGTTGAACACCCATCCGGGCTGGTAGGAGTAATGAGGGATCCGGGGGTCGACGTTGGTCACCTTCCACCCCTTGGGCAGGCGGCCGGTGCCGAAGGCCTCGACGCTGCCGTCGCGCTTCACCTGGTAGCCCTTGGCGTCGCAGGCGAGCCTGACGGTGAGGCCGACGTCGAGCGTCTGCGCGGCCTCGCCGAGCTTGATCTCGCGGGTGGCGGGGTCGTAGCCGGGTGCGGTGGAGGTGAAGGTGAGCTTGTAGGAGAGGTTCGGGACCAGGGGCAGGGTGTAGGCGCCGTCGTCGGAGGCGGTCGTCGTCCAGGTGTGACCGTCGCCGTCGTTGGCGACGATCTTCGCCGGCAGGCCGCCGCCCTTGCCGGAGCCGTCGGTGACCTTTCCGGTGACGTTCACCCGCTGGGCGGGCGTCAGGGAGACGTTCTGGGTGAGCGATCCGTCCTTCGACAGCGTGACGGTGGCCGTGCCGGTCTGGAAGCCGAACGCGGTGGTCGTGAGCTTGTAGTCGCCGGCGCTCACCCGGAACGTGAACTTCCCGTCGGCCCCGGTGGTGAAGGTGCGGTCCATCGGCCCTTCGGCGTGCACGGTCGCGCCCGCCATGGGCTGTTTCGTGGTGGCGTCGGTGACGGTGCCCGACAGGGTGCCGAGACCGGCCGTGCCCATGGTGACCAGCGCGAGCGCGTCGAGCCGGCCCTCGCCGTAGACGTTGTTGTTGGCGGGGGTGCCGCCGCACTGCGTGTCGGGCGTGTCGATCGCGCTGATGTTCAGCAGTTCCCTGGTCTTGGCCAGGTCACGCTGGTACTCCGGCCGCGCCGACCACAGAAGCGCGACCGCCCCCGCGACGTGCGGGGTCGCCATCGAGGTGCCGTCCAGCTCGGCGTACTTGCCGCCGGGCACCGACGAGCGGACGGCGACGCCGGGCGCGGACAGGTTCGGCTTGACCTCCCCGTCCTGGCCCGGCCCCCGGCTCGAGAACGAGGCGATCTTGTGGTCGCTGCCGTACGCGCCGACCGAGTAGTTGACCGTGCGGCTGCCCGGCGCGCCCGACGTCTCGCAGTTCGGGCCGTCGTTGCCGTTGGCCCACACGCCCATGATCCCCGCGGCCGCCCAGGCGAGCTGGACGTCCTCGAACATCGGGTCGTTGGACGGCTGCGAACCCCAGGAGTTGTTCACGATGTCCGGCCGCTTGGCCGGGTCGGGGTTCTGGTTGTCGTGGTCGGTCGGGGCGAGCATCCACTGCAGCGACGCCAGCAGGCTGGTGTCACTGCAGCCGCTGGTCTCGCAGCCCTTCGCGGCGATCCACTTGGCGCCGGGCGCGACGCCGACCTGGGTGCCCTTCCCGTCGTCCCCGACCATGGTGCCCATCGTGTGGGTCCCGTGCTCGTTGTTGTCGCAGGGAGCGACCTCCTTGCAGATGCCGGCCGGGTCGAACCAGTTGTAGTCGTTGGTGAACGTGCCGTCGCCGTTGTTGCCGCGGTACTGCCGGACGAGCGCCGGGTGGTCGTACTGGACGCCGCTGTCCACGCTCGCGACGACGACGCCCTCGCCCCGCCGTCCGGTCTGGCTCCACACCTGGTCGGCCTTGATGTCGGTCAGGCCCCACGGCAGCTCGTTCGCGGCGCTGTGCGCGGTGGCCTTGCTCGGCATCGGCTTCGGCAGCTGGAACGTCCGGGACTGGCGGATCTCCGCCACCCCCTGCATCGCGGCGATCTTCCGCGCCACCGATTCGGGGAGGCCGGGGACGTAGATCGCGTTGGTCGCCCAGTACGTCCGGCCGGTCAGGCCCGCCGCCTTCAGCACCTTCTGAACCGGGCTTTGGGAACGGTCGGCCTCCGACTTCAGGTCGTTCATGACAGTCCGGCCGCGGGCCGTACGATCCTTGATCTTCTTGGCGCCGGACAGGTCGGCCTTGGCGGCCATCCGCACCCAGACGTTCGCCGTGCCTCCCTGGGCGTACGTGGAGAGCACCGTGCTGTCGAGCTTGGACGCGGGCGACACCGGCGCCGCCTTGGCCGAGGCCTGTGCCGAGCCCTGCGCGGGCGAGGCCGCCACCAGGGACGCCGCGCACACCACCGCCGAGGCGAACCCGGCGGTCATTCTCGTGAACCGCATGGCTTATCGCCTTCCGCAGGTCAGGTGGGCGAGAAGAGGGTGGTCGAACCCGAGCGTCGTGCCCGGGACGTTGGACGCCTCAGTGGTCTCGTACAGGCCGACCGCCCACACGTCCGACGGTCCGGTGCCGCTGATGGCCCGGTAGTAGTGGGCGACGCCTCCGGGCTGAGCCCCTTCGGGCACGACCTTCGTCCACGTCGTACCGGTGCGGTGCATCAGGCCTTTGCCCGCGATGGCCCAGATGTCGTTCGGGCCCGCGATGTAGAGGCCGTTCACCATGTCGCCTTGGGCCACGTCGCCGGGCCCGGTGTCGACGGTCCACGTCTTGCCGTCCCAGTGCATGACGACGCCCCGGTAACCGTTGAAGTCGGCCCAGGTGCCCCGGATGCCGCCGACCCAGACGTCGTTCGGGCCCTTCACCACGACGGCGGACGCGGCGGCGTCGGGAGCACCGACGTCCGGCATCGTGACCTCGCTCCACTTCGAGCCGTCATAGTGCTGCGCGTACAGCCTGTGCAGTCCGCCGTTCGGCGGATACTGCCACCCGACCGCCCACAGGTCGGTGGGAGAGGAGCCGTGGATCTTCAACAGTTGCGTGTTGGGGGTCGTGGCCGCCGGGTTGTCGACCACCTTCCACTCGGTGCCGTCCCAGTGCTCGATGAGGGCGCCGGACTCGTCGAGGTAACCCACGGCCCAGGCGTTGTCCGGAGAGAGGGACAGGACGTCCAGGATGGACGGGCGGGTCGATTCCGGGCTCGGCGAGACCGCGGTCGGCGTGAGCGTCCACCGGCCGCCGTCCCAGCGGGCCATCACCGACCTCGCCACGTCGGCGAGACCGGCGCTCGGGTAGGTGACGGTCCAGCCGCTGGACGCGGAGTCGTACGAGCTGGTGGTCACCATGACCCTGGGGTGCTTCGGCGCGACGGGAATCTGCGGCCCGGCGTCGGTGACCTTCGCGCCGTCCCAGGCCGTCTGCGACAGGCCGCCGCCCAGCAAGCTGGAGACGTTCGCGGAGAACCGGACGTCCGTGGCCGACAGCGCGTCGACGTCCTGCACGTCCGTCGAGTCGGCCGGGGACGTTTCGAGCTTCCACTTGGGAACGCAGCCCGCGTTCGCGGGGAGTGTCGTACCGGCGGAGAGGACGCCGGTGACCGCACCGGTGAGCAGCGTGGTGAGGCCCGCCAGAGCCGCCACACGGCGTGCGCGGCCGGGGCGTGCGCGGCCGGGCCGGGGACGTGGGAGGGGGATGAGGTTTCGCATGGTTCGCATGAGTCGTCTCCTAGAAGGCGCCGGTGCCGTTGGGGGCGCCCATGCCGCTCGGGCCGTCGTAGCCCCGGCCGGCGGTGCACAGGTAGCTGCCGGCGCACGAGCCGTTCGCCCCGCTGGTGAGGTCGAACAGGTACCGGGCGCTCGAGTAGAGCCGTCGGGGCGCCGGTGTGGACGAGGTGTTGCCCGCCAGCCCGTACACCCCGGCGATCAGCGCCGACGCCACCGGTGCGCCGGACACCTGGACCCAGCCCGAGTTCGCGGAGTCGTAGGCCGCGACGGGTGTGTAGTCCGCGGCGACGGCCGCGACGTCGGCGACGGTGCGGCGGTCGCCGCAGTCGCCCTTGCGCTGCCAAGCGGGCCGCTTCTCGTACAGCGAGCAGCCGGACGTGGTGCTCCGCCAGGCCGTCTCGGCCCAGCCCCGCTTCGCCGAGGGGTCCCGGTAGAGGTTGGTCCCGCCGACCGCCACGACCGACGGGTAGGCGGCGGGCAGGGCCTCCCGGCCCCCGCCGTTGAAGTAGGAGTTCCCCGAGGCGGCGACGATCGCCACGCCCTTGTGGTCGAAGTGCGCCGCCTGCGCGTCCTGGCCCTCGTACTCGGGGAACCAGCCGTTCATGACCACGACCGTGCGCGCGCCCTGCGCCACCGCCTGGTCGACCGCGGTGCCCTGGTTCGCCAGCGTGTCGTCGTCGGCCTCGACCAGGAGGAGACGGCAGTTCGGGCAGGCCGCCGACGCCATGTCCAGTCCGACCGCGGCGTGCAGCGTCCAGTTCAGGCTGGCGGGCGGCGGGGTCGTCCCGCCCTGCTGGTTGATCCTGCGGAAGCAGGGGAACTCGTCGTCGCAGGCGTGCATGCCGCTGGCCGCCCGGTAGATGGCCAGGTCCTTCTCGGCGGAGGTGTTGCCGAACGGGACCACCACCGCGATCGTGCTCCCGCCGCCCAGCAGGTCGCTGGGCAGCTTGTAGGCGTCCTGAAGATCGGCCGCCGTCAGCCCGCCGGGCGGGGCGTCCTTGACCGAGGCCTTCGCGGAGCGGGGCTTCGAGGGCTTGACGCGCAGCATGCAGTCGGTCTTGGCGTCGTCGGCGGCGCAGACCGGGCGCCCCTGCGGTGAGGCTCCCTTTGCCGCCGCCGTCGCGGTCGTGGACGTCGAGAGGGACGCCGACGCCGGGGATGACAGCGCGGCCAGTACGGCCAGTGCTCCGGCGGCCGCCAGCGCGGCCGGCTTCTTCCTGGAAATCTTCATGTCAGTCGCTCTCCCGCTCAGCCGTCGAGCCGGTAGGCGTGGATGTTCGTCTGCGTGACGGACGCGCCGTCGGTACCGTGCGCGGTGACCCTCAGCGACACCCAGCGGTGCTCCTGGTCGTACGCCGGATGCGTGATCTGCGCGTGGAAGACGCCGGCCGCGTTCGCCGCGGCGTCGACCGGCTTGGACCAGGTGTCGCCGTCGTCGTAGGAGACCTCCACGGTCGCCGTGACGCCGGTCGGTGCCGCCTGGTACTGCTGGTGCGACACCCGGAACCCGACGTCGAACGCCTGCCCTGCCTTGGCGCGGGAGTGCTCGTCCAGCGTCAGGTCGTAGTTGACGAACAGCAGCGGCACGAACGAGCATCCGCGCGAGGTGTCCACACCGCAGAACGCCGTCTTCGGCAGCGTCGCCGCCGCGCCGCCCGGCGCGGACCTGAACGTCCAGTCGGTGGTGCTGACCGCTCCCGGGGCGTTCTCGTCGTTGGCGCTCCAGATCAGCCGGTAGTCCGCGGCGCGCGGCAGCATCGGCAGGTTCGTGGGTCCAAGGTTCGGAGCCTCGGGCTCGATGTCGGAGGTGTAGGCGAGCTCGCCGTTCCGGTAGAACCGGACCCGGTTACCGGTCGTGGCCCAGTAGTAGTGGTGCGTCGGGTCGTTGTCGCCGCCGCCCTTTAGGTACAGCGCGGCGAGGTCGTCCTGGCGGCACGCCGCGCACATCTGGGCGACCGGGGCCTTGGTGTCCTTGCCGTCGTGGGAGCCGGCGACGAGGTTGAACCCGGTGGTCAGGACGTAGTCCGCCGCGATGGACGGCGTCAGCGGCGCGCCGTTCCAGTCCTGCTCGATCACCTGGCCCGGTTTGACCGTCCTCCGCAGGTCGTTGAGCCGCATGCCCGCGTTGAGGTTGTCCGACCACTCCCACACCACCTGGTCGGGGGCACTGCTGTACAGGTAGTCGGTGCGATCCCCAGCGGGCAGGGTGTCGGTGAACCCGATCGATGTCCACGTCCAGGGCAGGAACGCGGTGGCCCAGTAGCCCAACGGCCCGTTCGTCGGGTCGTCCGACGGCAGGTCGTGCAACCGTGCCTTCACCGTGGTGAAGTCCGAGGCGGCCAGAACGGGTGCCTGGTTCGCGGAGATCGCGCCCTCGGACGGGAGCACCATCTTGTAGGTCGGGCCCGCACCGATCTCCTCCCCGGTGCCCGAGGTCAACGAGGTCACCCCCAGGAAGTGCAGCTTGCCCTTGGTGACCGGCTTGGTCGGGGTGACGTACAGGTTCGGGGAGCCGTTGCTGGAGGCCGAACCGATCCGCATGTTGAAGAAGCCGGCGACCGCGCCCATCCCGTTCGCGGGGACGCCCGTCTGGTTGCCGAGCGCGTCCTCGCGGATGAACGACATGAAGTCGATGCGGGGCATGTCCGGCCTCGGGGGCGCGGCGAGGGTCGGCTTGTACTGAACCGCCTTGCGGGCGTCCAGCGTGACCGTCGTGTCCTTGCTCACCGTGATCTCAGGCTCGATGACCAGTGCGGCCCGGTTGCTCAGGTCGCTGGCCGGGCCGGTGAACACGCTCGCCTCGATGCTGTACGTCCCCTCCGGAACGCTGAAGGCGCGCTTGCCGTCGCCGGGATAGTCGAGGGCGAAGTTCCCCAGGCTGAGGCTGTTCACGTTGTGGACGAACCCGACCACCACGCCCGGCTTCCCGTCCAGATCGACGGAGTCGACCGTCAGGTTGTGGAAGCGCACACCTTGCGCCGCCGCCTGTGGGACCGCCTTGGCCGTCGCCGACTGCGCCAGCGGCGGAGCGGCGGGCAGCTTCGGCGCGCCGCTCGGGACCGCCACCCCGACCTGCTTCACACCGGCCAGTGCGGGGACGGAGCCGCCCTTGGCCGCCGTGCGCCAGTTCTTGGCCAGCAGGGCGCCGAGCTTCGCCGACTCCTTCTTGGCGACCTTCGCGCGGACCGTTCCGCCGGAGGACGAGGTGACGCTCGTGCCGGGCAGAGCCTCTGCCTTCGCGGCGGTCGACTTCAGCGTCACCGGCAGCGTCTTGGCGTGCTTGTCGTCGAGCTTCGCCCGCACCAGGTAGCCGACGTCGAACAGCCGCGGGTCCAGCGTCGTACCGAGGTACGGAGCGGCCTTCGCCGGGATCACGTAGGTGTCCCCGCCATAGCTGAACTGGGCGAACGTGCTGCTCTTCTTACCGGCGGTCAGTGGGCTGGCCTGCTGGCTCCCGTCCTCCGCCACGTCCACACGGAAGCGGTCGCCGGTCACCAGCGTCACGTCCGCGCTCTTCACCACCTTCGCGGCGGGTGTCGCGAACGGTGCCACCGGTTGCCGCGTCGGTGGCTTCGGGGCGGACTCCCCGGGTTGCGCCGTCGCAGTCCCGGCGGCCGCCCCCGCCAGCACCACGGTCACGCCGACCGCGACCCCTGCCGTCCCACGCCGTCGTTGTAGATCGTTCTGCCATGGTCGCCGCGCTCGGGAGAGCGCGGCGGTCAGCCGAAATCTGGACACAGATCCTCCTGCCGTTCCTCGGATCACGTGCGGTGGGCTCAGGCGTCCACCCATTCCTCGTCATCCGCTTCGGGATCGTCTGTCTCATCCGCCTCGTCAGGCTCGAGCAGGCAATCGCGATGAGAATTGGACATGGCGTCAGAATCGCGGCGAGCAAGGCACCGGAACATGGGGGAGATCACCCATTCGGCGGATCCCCCGACCGCCCGGAAACCAATGGGGGTCCCCGAAGATCGGCCGCACGCCATGAAGACCAGCAGGTCCCGGCGCCCTGGTGGGGGCGGCATGTCCCGGGCTGGCGCAAGCAGCCCCGGGCCGGGTGGGGTCGGCCGCGCGCCGGATGGTTAGTGGGGCGGCAGATCCCGGGCCGGGTGGGGTCAGCCGCGGGCCGGGCGGTTAGCCGGACGCCGGGTGGGGTCAGCAGCCGCGCGCTGTGTGGTTAGCGGCGGGCTGGGCGGGTTCAGCGGCGGGCCGACTGGTTAGCGGCGGGCCGGGCAAGATCGGCCCCGGGCCGAGTGGGGTTAGCCGCGGGCCGGGTGGTCGGCCCCGGGCTGTGTGGTTGGCCCCGGGCTGTGTGGTTGGCCCCGGGCTGTGCGGTTGGCGGCGGCCTGGGCGGGGTCGGCCTCGGCTGGGTGGGGTCAGCCCGTTGCTGCGTCCGGTTCGTCCGCCGTGTCCGGTGCTTCGGCGAGGTGGGCGGCCAGGGCGGCCCGTGAGCGGAGGCCGAGCTTGCGCAGCGCGGAGGCCAGGTGCTTCTCCACGGTCTTCGGGGAGACGAACAGGCGGCTCGCGATGTCGCGGTTGGTCAGGCCGGTCGCGGCGAGTTCCGCTACCTCTCGCTCGCGGGGGGAGAGTGCGCCCCCGTACCCGCGCGGGCCGCGACGGGCGGCCGGACGGACGGCGGTGTCGATTCCCCATCGCCGGGCCGTCCGCGCGGCTCGTTCCAGGTCCCAGCGGGCGCCCAGCCGTTCGAACGCGGCGACGGCGTCGGTCAGCGCGGCAGCGGCGGCCGCGGCGTCGGTCTCGCGCAGCGCCACGGCCGCGTGCTCACGCGCCCTGGCCGCCTCGTACGGCGCCGGGAGCCGCTCGTAGAGGTCGGCGGCGGCGAGGCTCTCGGCCGCCGCCCGCGCCCCCGCGCCGTCGGTGGCGGCGAGCAACCCCTGCGCGTACCGGAGCGCGGCGGCGGCGAGCGGCGCGTCCAGACCGTCCAACCGGGCGGCGTACCGGCGAACCAGTGCGCGGGCGTCGTCCCCGCGGCCGACCGCGATCATGGCCTCCGCCAGAGCCGGGACGGCCCGTACGCCGACCGGCCACATGCCGCGCGCCTCCCACAGCGCGACGTGCGCGACCGTGGCGGCGAGCGCCTCGCCGGCCTCACCGCACGCGATCGCCGAACGCAGCCACGCCTCCACGATGATCGGCAGCAGCGTTCCGTCGCCCGGCGTGGCCGCGTCGCCGAGCGCGCGCAGCCGTTCGGCCAACCCGGTGGACCGCCCGGCCGCCAGGTCCAGGCAGGCCGCCGCCACCTCGGCGAACATCCATTCGCTCCGGTCGCTGAGCCCGTCGAGCACCTCCGGGACGGCGTCGGCCTGCCCCTCCCACTCGCCGCGCAGGTAGGAGACCAGCAGCAGCGCCGAGCGGCTGCGGTAGGCGATCCCGCCAGTGGGGTCCACCTCGGTGCTGATGTCCAGCGCGGTCCGCAGCGACTCGCGCGCGGACTCGTGATGGCCCGCGTACGCGGCGCTGAGCCCGAACGAGTAGAACCCGTTCGCCCGCCGCGAGTCGAGTTCGGCCGGGCCGGAGCGCAGCCGTTCGGCGAGGTCGGTCCAGCGCGGATCGCCGGTGATCACCCTGGCCATCGCCAGCTTGCCCAGCACGAACTGCCGCTGGGCCGGGTCCTCGATGTCCGGCAGGATCGTGATGGCGCGGTCGATCCAGCTCGCGCGTTCGGCCACGTCCAGGCCGGTGGGCTCGGTGGGCATGCCGAGCGCGAGCATCGCCCACGCCGCCAGGCCCGAGCGGTGGTCCAGGTCCTCCACCGTTTCCAGTACGGTCGCCCACTTCTCGTCCGGGTCGAGGCCCATCGCGTCCAGATGCAGGCCGTACCGGAAACGCAGCTCGGCCCACAGCCGCCGCGGCAGGCCCGGGTCGAGAGCGCGCGTGAACACCTCGCGCAGATCGGGCACGTGCAGCATCTCGAACGACGCCCGCGCCAGCAGCACCGCCAGTTCCGCGCGGCGGACCGGGGTGAGGTCGGCGTCGCGCAGCACGCTCTCCAGCAGGCGCACGGCCTCGGCGTCGTCCCGGAGCTCGATCGCCTGCTCGGCGGCCCGCACCGCGACCTCGACCCACTCCCGTTCACGGCCGGACTTGCGCAGCTGGTGCGCCAGCACGCCGAGCGGCACCCGGTCCAGGTTCCGCACCGCGTCGGCGGCGCGGCCGTGCAGGTCGCGGCGCCGCGGGGCCGGGATGTCCTCGTACACCGCCTGCGCCGCCAGTACGTGCCGGAACCCGAAGTCCGCGCCCCGCTCGGCGATCAGGCCCGACTCGACCGCCTCGTCGAGGCCGTCGGCGGTGCCGTCCCGGGAGGCCGACAGCAGCACGGCCTGCGGAACGTCGGTCATCAGGACCGCGGCGGCCTCCGCGACCGCCCGCGCGCCCTCGGACAGGCGCGCCACCCGTTCCAGCACCGAGTCCCGCACCCGCGCCGGCACGTCCAGCTCCGCGACCACCCGGCGCGCCCACCGGCCCCGCCGCCACGCCAGCGTGCCGCGTTCGCGCAGCAGCGCCAGCAGCTCCTGAACGGCCAGCGGCACACCGGAACCGCGCTCGCACAGGAAGACAGCCAGCTCCTCGGTGATCCGTTCGGCGCCCAGGATCGCCTGCGCCAGCTCGCGCGTGCGCTGCACGTCCAGCGGGGCCAGCTCCAGCAGTACGCGCGTGACCTGCGCCGCGGGCCGTGCCGTCACCAGCCGCAGGTCGGGCCCCGCACTCTCGTCCCGGTAGGTCACCACCACCGACAGCGCGGGCGGCGGACCCGCCAGCAGGTAGTCCATGAACTCGAGCGTCTGCTCGTCCGCCCAGTGCGCGTCCTCCACCACCAGCACAGACCGGCCGAGTGCCGCGAAGACCTCGGCCAGGCCACGGAAGATCCGATGCCGTTCCGCCGCCCGGTCGCCGAGCGGCTGCGGCGCGGGCGGCAGCACGTCCTCCAGCTCCGGCAGCAGCGGCCGCAGCGCCCCGGCGACCCGCGAAAGCTCCGCCCCGGCAGCCGCCGCGTCCTCCAGCGCCGGCCCGGCGTCGCGCAGTACCTCGACGATCGGCCCGAGCGGGAACGGCTCACGGATCGGACGGCACGTGCCGGTCAGCACCCGCACCCCGCGCAGCTCCGGATGGGCGGCCATCTCCGCCACCAGCCGCGTCTTGCCGATGCCGGCCTCGCCCGTGATCACCACCGCCGCGGGAGCCCGGTGAACCGCGGCCAGCAGCCGCGCCATCTCGGCGTCCCGCCCCACCAGCAGGGGCGAGACGATCCGCCCCAAGGTCGACCGACCGTCCACACTCATAGGCCGCGCATCCGCTCTCCGACGCGTGTCTCATGGATTGGACTGCACCCAACGGCCCCGTCACCTCATTAAACCCCCTCAAGATCTTTTACGCCATGGCCGAATTGGTCCCCGAAACACGCCCGTCTCAGGTCGTCAGAACGGCCCGGACGTCGTCGAGACGGCCCGCACCGGCCAGTTATCCACAATCTCGCCGAGGTCTGTCGCGGGCTTCTGACCCCACCTAGCGTCGTACGGCATGAGACACCACAACGGAGCCTCCGACAGGCTCCGCGCGCTGCTGGCCCGCATCCCAGGCCTGGCCCCCGCAGAGCCGCCCGCGGTCTACTTACGTTCGCCGCCTGACCTGCCGGACGACCCGGCACCACGCCTGGATCCCGGCCCCTCCGGCGCCAAGACGCTAGCTCTGGTGGCCGTCATCGCCGCCCTGGCCGCCGCCGGATACCTCTGGATGGCACGCCCCCGCCCAGAGCCGGCCCAGGCGCCTTCTCCCGCAACGTTGAGCCCACCGCCCATCACCACCCAGGCGGCGGCACAGGTCGTCGTCGACGTCTCCGGCAAGGTCCGCCGCCCCGGCGTCTTCACCCTGCCCAACGGCGCCCGCGTAGCCGACGCCATCAAGGCCGCCGGCGGCGTCCGCCCAGGCACCGCGACCGGCGCGCTCAACCTCGCCCGCAAGGTCGTGGACGGCGAGCAGATCCCCGTAGGCATCCGCGCCCCGACCCCCGAAGCCCCCGCCCCGTCCACATCAGGAGCCCCCGGCACCCCCATCGACCTCAACACCGCGACCGCAGACCAGTTGGATTCCGCTCTACCAGGCGTAGGCCCGGTCCTAGCCCAGCGCATCGTCGCCTACCGCACCCAGCACGGCGGCTTCCGCACAGTGGACCAACTCCAGGAAGTCTCCGGCATAGGCAACCGCCGCTTCACCGACCTAAAACCCCTAGTCCGCGTCTAATCCACCCGAGCCCAACATGCCCACGCCCATCCTCCCCAAGCCCGGCCCAGCCGCGTCCGCCCATTCCAGGTCCGGTACGCCCACGTCCCCCCACCCCGGGTCGGGCACGTCCGGTCCACCCACTCCAAGTCCCGTGCGGGCGCGAGCTGATGCGGACGGACCGGGGTTTGGTGCGGAGTGATGGGGCTCCGGGAGCGCTGTGCGTGTGTCGGCGGGTGGAGGGGGTTCGAGAGGCGTCGATCGTCGATGGGAGGTAGGCATGAGCGAGTTGGGCGAGATGCCGCGGCAGCGGCATGATCTGCGGCTCCTGGGGCCGGCGTTGGCGGCGTGGCTGGCGGCGGGTGTGACGCTCGGCCTGAGACCGGTCGTCGCGTACGGCCTTGCCGGAGCGGGTGCTGCGGCCCTGGTGTTCGTGCTGGTCAGAATGCGACGGACCCGGGTGAACAGTCCAGTGCGCGGTCGGACCTGGGCAGGCGCTCCATTGAGCGGTGGGGCCCGGGTGAACGGCCCACAGCGCGGTGGGACCTGGGTGAACGGCCCATTGCTAGGTCGGATTCGGGTGAACGGCCCAGGGCGTGGTCGGACTCGGGTGGGCGACCTGGTCGTGGCGGTGCTGGCTTGCGCGGCCGCGTCGGCTCTGGGGGTCGGATTACGTGGGTCGGCGGTCGCGTCCGGGCCCGTACGGGAGCTGGCGAACGCTGGGCGGAGCTCGGTGGTCGAGGCCGTCGTCACCGGAGATCCGCAGGCCGTCAAGCGGGTCGTTCTCGTGCGGGCGCGGGCGGAAGTCGTGTCCGTACGAGGGCGGCGGGTGGGCGTCCGGGTGCCGGTCCTGCTCATCGCGGCGGACCGGCGGTGGCTCGGGATGGTGCCGAGCCAGCGGGTGCGGTTCATGGCCCGGCTGACGCCGCCGCGTGGGGCCGAGCTGCTGGCTGCCACGGCGATCGTACGGGGACCGCCGATCGTGCTCGGGCCACCGTCGGCCCTGCAGCGGGGCGCCGAGAAAGTACGGGCCAGTCTGCGGCGGGCGGTCGAGCGCCTGCCGAAGGACCAGCGGGGTGTGTTGCCAGGGATGGTCGTAGGCGACACGTCGCAGCTGGATCCTCGTTTGGCCGAGGAGTTCCGTACGGCCGGACTGAGCCACCTGCTGGTCGTCTCGGGAGCGAACCTGGCGATCGTCATCGGGGGAGTGCTCTGGGCGTGTCGATGGCTGGGGTTCGGCCGGAGGCTGGCTCCTCTGGCGGCGGGCCTGGCGGTGGCGGCGTTCGTGGTCGTCGCACGGCCGGAGCCGAGCGTGCTGCGGGCGACCGTGATGGGAGTGATCGGGCTCCTGGCGATGCTGACCGGACGCCGGCGCCAGGGGCTGCCCGCGTTGTGCGCGGCCGTGTTGTTCCTGGTGCTGATCGATCCGTCGTTGGCGCGGTCGTACGGGTTCGCCCTGTCGGTGCTCGCCACAGCCGGACTGCTCATACTGGCGCCGATGTGGCGTGAACGGCTGCGGCGGCGGATGCCCGCGTTCGCGGCGGAGGCGCTGGCGGTCGCCGGGGCCGCCGAGGTCGCCGTCGCGCCGGTGCTGGTGATGCTGTCGGGTGAGGTCGGGCTGGTGTCGATCGTCGCCAACCTGCTGGCCGCTCCGGCGGTGGCGCCCGCGACTCTGCTGGGCGTGATCGGAGGGGTGACCGCGCCGTTCGCGTTACCCGTGGCGCGGGTCGTGGTGTGGCCTGCCGGTCTCGCGGTCGGCTGGATCGTGTGGGTGGCGCGGACCGCGTCTGGCCTCCCGTACGCGGTGGTGCCCTGGCCGGGCGGTGCGCTGGGCGCGATGACCCTGATCGTGGGCGGCTGCTGTGCGGTGATCGTGCTGCGCTGGCGGCGGGTACGCATGATCGGCGGCGCGGCGATGGCCGGTGTGCTGGTCGCCGTGGTCGGGTTGCGAGTGTTCGCCCCGGGCTGGCCGCCGCCCGGCTGGTTCTTCGTGGCATGTGACGTCGGCCAGGGTGATGGCCTCGTCCTGGCGGCGGGACCGGGCCAGGCGGTGGTCGTCGATGCCGGCCCTGACCCCGCGTTGATGGACGCCTGCTTGACGAGGTTGCGCGTACGGGACGTGCCGTTGCTGGTGTTCAGCCATCCTCACGCCGACCACGTGGACGGCGCGGCCGGCGTACGGCATGGACGGACGGTCGGGACCGTCGTGACGACGCCGCGAACGTCGGGCCGGGAGACGAGGTTCGTGTCGGGCCTGATCATGCGGGTCGCAGCGGCCGGTCAACGGTGGACCGTCGGGGATCTGACCTTGGAGGTGCTGGGGCCGATGACGGATGGGCCCCGTCTCTTGTTCAACGACGACGGGACGACCGTCAACAATGCGAGCGTCGTAATGGTGGCCCGGCGGCCCGGGTTCAGCGTGCTGCTGCCCGGTGACGTGGAGACCGAGGCACAGCGGGCCTTGGCGGCGAGCGTCCCGCACGTTCAGGTCCTGAAAGTGCCGCACCACGGATCCAGAAGCCAGGACCCGGCGTTCCTCGCCGCCGCGCACGCGAGCATCTCCATCGTGTCGGTGGGCCGCGACAACGACTACGGCCACCCGGCCCCGTCCACGATCGCGCTGCTGCAAAAGCTCGGCACCCACGTCTACCGAACGGACCAGAGCGGAGACCTAGCGGTCACCCGTACAGCAGGCGGCCTGGCCGTCGTCCCCCACCACACCTAACCCCGCACCCGCGCCCAACAACATGTCGGGCTGTTAGGCGGGGGCGTAGGGAGGTGGGCCGGTTCCGGTTACTCGGGTGTTGCCCCAGGGGTCTTGCTCGGTGAGGCGGGCGGGGGTTGCGGGGCCATCGGCTATGCGGAGGTGGATCTGGTTAGTGGAGAGGGCGGCCAGCTTGTCATCGGCGGTGATGCGGCCGTACCAGCGGAAGCTGCCGTCGATGGGCTGCAGGTGGCCGGACAGGTGGACCTCGATGGGGAGCTCCTCGTCGGGGGTGATGAGGGTCGCCGGGCCCCGGTAGGTGTCCTCGTCGGTACGGGAGGAGGCGTTGGTCAGGTCGTACTCGTGATGGTCGGGGGTGCGCATGCGGCGCCAGTACGAGGCGCTCGAGCCGGGCCAGGCGGCGCGGTTGACGCCCTGGTCGTCCAGGTACCAGCTGTCGCAGCCGCCGGCGTTCCAGACGGAGCCGGCGAGGCGGCGGTGGACCCACTGGTTGAAGGCGCGCTGGACGCTGCGGCGGACCTCGATGCGGGTGGCACCGGAGCGTTCCATCATGCGCAGGCAGCCGAGGATGTAGCGGACCTGGGCCTCGATGACGAAGACGATCGACTGGTTGCCGCCGCCGGAGTTGGGGCCCATCAGGAGGAAGAAGTTGGGGAAGCCATGGACGGCCACGCCCAGGTGGGCCTCCATGCCGTTCTGCCAGGCGTCCTGGATGCGCAGGCCACCGCGGCCCACGAGGTGTTCGTCTGCGAAACGGTCGCCGATCTCGAAACCGGTGGCCATGACCATGGCGTCGACGGCGTGGTCCTGGCCGTCGGTGGTACGGATTTTGTCGGTGGTGACGGCTTCAATGGGGGAGGTGATGAGGTCGACGTTGGGGCGTTGGAGAGCCGGGTAGAAGTCGCTGGAGATCAGGATGCGCTTGCAGCCGATGGTGTAGTCGGGCGTGAGGCGGCGGCGTAGCTCGGGGTCCTTGACCTGGCGTTCGAGCTGGTTGCGGGCGAGCAGCTCAAGGCCCTTCATCCAGCGAGGGTTCATGAACGCCACGATCGAGCTCTCGTGACTCCAGTAGATCGCGTAGCGGTAGGCCTTCTGCACGCCCGGCACGTTCCGGAACAGCCAGCGTTCGGGAGCGCTGAGGCGGCGGTCGAGCTTGGGGATCAGCCAGTGCGGGGTGCGCTGGAAGACCTCGACGTGCGCGGCGGTCTTGGCGATCCGCGGTACGAACTGGACCGCGGACGCGCCGGTGCCGATCACCGCGACGCGTTTGCCGGTGAGGTCGTACGAGTGGTCCCACTCGGCCGAGTGGAAGATCGTTCCGTCGAAAATGGGGAGGCCGGGGAACTCGGGGACGTGCGGGACGTGGAGCGGGCCGGGGCCTGCCACGACGATGCGCGCCCGGTAGGGGCCTTGGGAGGTCTGGATCTCCCACTCGTCGGTGGCCTCGTCGAACTCGTAGCCGGTGGCCTCGCTGCCGAAGCGGATGTGGGAGCGGACGTCGTAGTCGTCCACGGTCCGGCGTATGTAGTCGAGGATCTCCTGCTGGCGCGCGTACATGCGCGTCCACTTGCGGTTGGGGGCGAACGAGTAGGAGTACATGAGCGACATGACGTCGCACCCGCAGCCGGGATAGGTGTTCTCCCGCCACGTGCCGCCGACGTCGTCCGCCTTCTCCAGCACGACGAAGTCCTCGACCCCCGCCTGCTTGAGCCGGATCGCCATGCACAGCCCGCCGAAGCCCGCCCCGACGATGACCACGGAATGACGCCGCCGCCCGCCGGATGACGGCCCGTGGCTGGAGCGCGTCGGTCTGTCGGCTGGGCCGGACGCGCCGTCGTCGGCTGCGCGAGGCGCGGAGCCTCCCGCGGCTGGAAGCGGCACGCCGACGATGTCTTGCGCGGGGCCAGGTTGCGGGACGGGGTGGTTGGTGGGGGTGGGTGAGTTGGTCACGCTACGAAGCCCGTCGCTCGCCAGAGGGACTTGGAACGGCCTCGCATCAGGTCGTTCTCGTCGAAGAAGGCCAGCAGCTTGGCGAAGCCCAGTTGCTTGGCGGCCTTGTGGTGCGGGTTGGCCTTGGCCTGGCGTACGGCCTCGGCGGCGTCCAGGCCGGCGCGCTCGTACATCTCGCGGTTGACGAACTGGTGCGCCAGAACGGGGCCGCCGAGCCCCAGCAGGCGGCCGACGATCTCCTTCTCGGCGCGGTTCGCGTGGCGCAGGCGGCGGACGATGCTCTCGCGGGCGTAGCGGATGTGGCGGGCCTCTTCGGCGACGTGGATGCGCATCGCCTGGTGAACGATCGGCTGGAGTTCGGGGTCGCTCATCATCTGCCGCTGGAGCGCGTCGAAGATCTCCTCGCCGATCAGCGCGGCGACCCACAGCATGTTGCCGCGGAAGAGGAACGGGAGGTTCTTGGCGACGCGGTGGCGGACGGGGTCCTGGCGGAACGGGCGGGCGCCGACGGCGTCGATGAGCTTGGCGAACATCAGCATGTGCCGGCACTCGTCGCCCATCTCGGTGAGGGCGTACTGAACGTGCCTGGACGTCGGGTCCTGCTCGAAGATCCGGCGGAGCAGGGCCTGGTTGAGGATGTTCTCGAACCAGATCCCGACGCTCATGATGTTGGCCATCTCCTGGCGCGACAGCTCGATCCTTTGCGCGCGGGTCATGCCGTCCCACATCGGCGTTCCGTAGAGGGAGATGAGCTTGGGCGGCAGGAAGTACTTGTCGGGGTCGAGCGGCGCGTCCCAGTCGATGTCGACGACCGGGTCGTACGAGCGCTTGACCGAACCGTTCAGCAGCCGTTCGGCCGAGGCCTCGCGGTCGACGATCTTCTGAGTGCGGGCCATGCCAGCCCCCTCCGACGTGGGGATTTACGTTTCTGGGCTGAACGTAAAGGGCCCGGGGTGCGGAGGTCAAGGCTAGAATTTACGTTCGCGTCGCGTTCGTAAGCGGTGGCCTCGGGTGATGCACTCCGGGTGTGGTCCAGGTCACCGTTCATCAGCCGAGGGAGCTCACCCGTGTCGAGTGACGAAGGGATCCGCGAGCGGGTCCTCGACGCCGCCGAACAGTGCCTCCTGGAGTCGGGGTACACCGCGCGCCTGCACGCCGTGATCGCCGAACGGGCCGGCCTGTCGCGTCCGACCGTTTACAAGTACGTCGGGGACCAGACCGCGATCGTCGAGGCGCTGCTGCACCGCGAGGTCACGCGCTTCTTCGCCGCGACCGAGCCCGTTCTGACGCAACCGGGACCGCTGCGCGAGCGCTTCATCGAGACGGTCGTCTTCATCGTCGGGTACGCCAGGGAGCACGCCCTCCTGCAGAAGGGGCTGCGTGACGACCCTGAGCTGGTCGTTCCATGGTTCACGACCCGGGCGAGGATCTTCCTGGCCCGCGCGAACGGCTTCTTCGTACCGCGCATCGCGAGGGCCATCACCGACCGGCAGTTCCCGGAGGTCGACGCCCGCCAACTGGTCGAATGGGGCTACCGCATCATCGCCTCGCTGATCACCACACCGGGCACGGTCCCCACCGACGACCCAGCCGACCTGAGGCGCTTGGTCACCGCCCTCCTCGACATCGGCGTCCCAACCCCAGCCACCACGCCCTGACCCACGCCGTCGCCTCCCGATGGGCGTGGCCGCATCTGATCCACACCGCCGTGTCCTGGCCCTCGCGGTCGCCTGCTGGCACGCGCCTGCACGTCCTGGCTCGCGGGGTCGTGATCGGTCCGGCCAGGGTCATCACGTCCTGGCCCGGGCCTCTACGCCCTGGCTCGCCCTGTCGCGTGCTGGCGTGCGCCTTTACGTCCTGGCCCGCAGTTGTGGCACGGCTCGCGGTCGTGTTCCGGCCTGGGCCATCACGTTCTGGCGCGCGACTACACGTCGTGGCTCGCGTGGTGGCGGTCCGGCCCGGGCATCATGTCCCGGTCCGTGCCTTCGCGTTCTGGCTCGCGCGGTCGTAGTCCGGCTCGCGTGATCCGGTCGGGGCCATCATGTCCTGGCCCGGCTTCCACGTCCTGACCCCTGTCGCGGGCTGGCGTGCGCTTTCACGTCCTGGCCCACGGTCGTGGTCCTGCCCGCGTGGTCGGGGCTTGTCTTGCGGTCGTGGTTCGGCCAGGGTCTTCACGTTCTGGACCGGGCCTTTGCGTTCTGGCCGTGGTGTTGGGTTTGACCCGTGCGGTCGCGGCGCGGGGAGGGGTGGGGGCGTGGCATGCTGCATGGGTGCCTGCGGACCCCATCACGCTGATCATCGGTGAAGAAGAGCTGCTCGCGGAGCGCGCGATCGGCGAGGTCGTCGCCTCGGCTCGGGTGGACGACCCGGATACCGAGGTCACCGAGATCACTGGCCTGGAATCGGGGAGGCTGGCCGAGCTGACCTCGCCGTCACTGTTCGGCGGCGGCAAGGTTCTGGTGCTGCGGTCCGCGCAGGATCTGGGCAAGGACCTGACCGCCGAGCTGCTCAAGTACGCCAAGGACCCGGCGCCCGACGTCGCGCTGGTCGCCGTTCACCACGGTGGGGCCAAGGGCAAGGCGCTGGTGGACGGGCTGACCAAGGCCGGCGCGCGCAAGGTCACATGCCCCAAGGTCACCAAGATGGGGGAGCGGATCGACTTCGTCCGCGCCGAGATCCGGCGGCACGGCGGCAAGATCTCCGCCGACGGCGCCCGGAACCTGCTCGACGCGGTGGGGAACGACCTGCGCGAGCTGGCCGGGGCGTGCAGCCAGCTGGTCGCCGACACCGGCGGCAAGATCGACGACGCCGCGGTCGCGCGCTACTACCGGGGCCGGGCCGAGGTGTCGGGCTTCACGGTGGCGGACAAGGCGATCGAGGGGCAGCTCGCCGATGCTTTGGAGCAGCTGCGCTGGGCCCTGGCGACTGGCGTGGCGCCTGTCTTGATCGTGAGCGCCCTGGCCCAGGGCGTACGGGGGCTCGCCAAGGTCGGCGGCGCACCGCGCGGCGCCCGGGGCGCATCCCTCGCCAAGGACCTGGGCATGCCACCCTGGAAGATCGACCGCGTCCAGCGCCAGCTGCGCGGCTGGTCCGGTGACGGTGTGGCCCAGGCCCTCCGTACGGTCGCCGCGGCCGACGAGCAGGTCAAGGGCGGCGCCGCCGACGCCGCCTACGCCCTGGAAAAGGCCGTCTCCGAAATCGTCGCCGCCCGAGGCAGATAGCCCCCGCCGCCCACGCAACCCCGAGTGCCGCTCGGCCCGAGCGCCGGTCCATCCGAGTGCTGCTTCGCCTGTGCGCTGCTTCGCCCGAGTGCTGGTCCGCCCGTGCGCTGCTTCGTCCGCGCGCCGGTCCGTCCGGGCGTTGCGTCGCCTGTGCGCCGGTTCGCCCGTGCGCCGGTTCGCCTGTGCGTTGCGTCGCCTGTGCGCCGGTCCGCCCGTGCGCCGGTCCATCCGAGTGCTGCTTCGTCTGTGCGCTGCGTCGCCCGAGTGCTGGTCCGCCCGTGCGCTGCTTCGTCCGCGCGCCGGTCCGTTCGAGCGCTGCGTCGCCTGTGCGCCGGTCCGCCTGAGCGCTGGTCTGCGTGAGCGGCGTCGGTTCGTGCGTTGAGGCTGCACGCGGGCTGCTGCGCCGTGCGTCGCTGCGGCGAACTGCGCGCGGGGGTCTGTGCGTTCGTCGGGCTGTGCGGGTGCTGGGCTGTGTGGCGAGGGTTAGGCGGATTCGGATTTGCGTTTTAGGCCTTGGGCTTCCATTTCTACGTAGCGGCGGGAGAGGCGGCCCAGGAGGAGGGCCGTTAGGGGGGCCAGGGGGCCGGTTTGGTCGAGGATGTGGCGGACGGTGACGGTGCCGCCGGGCTGCTCGGTGAGGACGTGGCCGGCGGTGGTGGTGACGCCGGGGCTCTTGGAGGCCCAGGTGAAGTTCTTGCCGGTCTCGAAGTCGGTGACGGTCCACTCGGCGGCGGGGAGGCGGGGCTGCTTCACGCGGGCGGTGCTGCCCTTGCCGAACGGGCCGGAGCCCTGGATCTCGACCTTCTCGATGGAGTCGGTCATCTGCGGCCAGGTCTCCACGTCGGTCAGGACGTTCCAGACGGTCTCGGCCGATGCCTTGATCTCCACGGTGATCTCGAAGTGCATGATCGCAATGATCGTCGGTGGCGGGGGCGGAGGTCTAGGGGAACGTGAGATAGGCCGGGGGAACGGCGTTCACGAGCCAGACGCCGTTGGCGCTGACGCGGAACTCGTGGCCGTCGGCGGCCATCCGGGCGGCGTCGATCACGAGGATGACGGGCTTGCCGCGGCGGGTGCCGACGCGGTCGGCGGTCTCGCGGTCGGGGGAGAGGTGGACGTCGTGGCGGTTCATGGGCCGCAGGCCCTCGGACCGGATCGAGTCCAGGAAGCGGCCGACCGTTCCGTGGAAGAGGACGGGCGGCGGTGGCTGCACGGGGAGGTCCAGGTCGACCTTGATCGAGTGGCCCTGGCTGGCACGGATGCGCTCGCCGGTCTCGTCGAAGGCGTACCGCCGCTTGTCGTTGCTCACCACCACGTGGTCGAGCTCGGCGCGGGTGAACGGGAAGCCGTGGCGTTCGGCGGCGGCGAGCAGGGCGGCGACCGAGGTCCAGCCGGCGGAGTCGAGGGTGAGCCCGATGCGTTCGGGTTCGTGGCGCAGATGCTTGGCCAGGTACTTGGAGATCCTGACCGTTCTGCGGTCGTCAATGGTCATCGTGCTGCCACGGTACGGGTTGATCTTGGGCGGGGGCACCTGGTTTTTGGAAGCACGAAAACGCCGCGCCCCCTGAGGGAGCACGGCGTTCGTGAAACGCCTGCGGTCTTACTTGGCCTGGAGGGCGGCGGCCTGCTTGGCGATCGCCGACTTGCGGTTGGCGGCCTGGTTCTTGTGGATGACGCCCTTGCTGACGGCCACGTCGAGCTTCTTGGCCGCGTGGCGCTGGGCCGCGACCGCGTCGTCGACGTTGCCGGCCTCGGCGGCCTCGCGGAACTTGCGGATGGCCGTCTTCAGCTCGGACTTGACGGCCTTGTTGCGCAGACGAGCCTTCTCGTTCTGCTTGTTCCGCTTGATCTGGGACTTGATGTTCGCCACGTCGAAGAGCCTCAGCTTGAAAGTCGTTGGTTACATGGGTTGCGTTCGCCCGCTTCGCGAGCGGGCGGCGAGCCGCGGTGCCCCACGGCACGACGCAACGCCACACGCAGTCGCACAGCTTACCAATTCCACCGCACTGCCCAAAACCAGCGGGCAGGGGACTCGGAGCAGGGGGCTGCATCACAAGACTAGGGGACCGAGCACGGCGCGGGACGTGGGACTATGGAATACGGCAAGATCTGCCACATCCATGTCCCAGTGAGTTTGCGAACGGACCCCGGTGCCTGCGCCTGAGCCCAACAAGACCGACCCCGCGATCATCCGGAACTTCTGCATCATCGCGCACATCGACCATGGCAAGTCGACGCTCGCCGACCGCATGTTGCAGCTGACCGGTGTGGTCGACGCGCGCCAGATGCGCGCGCAGTACCTCGATCGCATGGACATCGAGCGCGAGCGCGGCATCACGATCAAGAGCCAGGCCGTACGGCTGCCGTGGACCGGTCCGGACGGCACCGACTTCGTGCTCAACCTGATCGACACGCCGGGTCACGTGGACTTCTCCTACGAGGTCTCCCGTTCGCTGGCCGCCTGCGAGGGCGCGGTGCTGCTGGTGGACGCGGCGCAGGGCATCGAGGCGCAGACGCTGGCCAACCTCTACCTGGCGCTCGAGGCGGACCTGCACATCATCCCGGTCCTCAACAAGATCGACCTGCCCGCCGCCCAACCCGACAAGTACGCCGACGAGATCGCCGGGATCATCGGCTGTGAGCCGTCCGACGTGCTGCGCGTGTCCGGCAAGACCGGCGAGGGCGTCACCGAGCTGCTGAACAACATCGTCGAGACCGTGCCGGCGCCGGTCGGCGACCCCGACGCCCCGGCGCGCGCGCTGATCTTCGACTCGGTGTACGACACCTACCGCGGCGTCGTCACCTACGTCCGGATCGTGGACGGCCGGCTGGACCGCCGCGAGAAGACCGTGATGATGTCGACCGGCGCGGCGCACGAGACGCTCGAGGTCGGCGTGATCTCCCCGGAGCCGAAGCCCGTGAACGGCCTGGGCGTCGGCGAGGTCGGCTACCTGATCACCGGCGTGAAGGACGTCCGCCAGGCCCGCGTCGGCGACACCGTGACCAGCGCCTCGCCGCCGATGCCCGAGCCGCTCGGCGGCTACCAGGACCCGAAGCCCATGGTGTTCTCGGGCCTCTACCCGGTCGACGGCGACCAGTACCCGGACCTGCGCGACGCGCTCGACAAGCTGCGGCTGAACGACGCGGCGCTGGTGTACGAGCCGGAGACCTCGGCGGCGCTCGGCTTCGGCTTCCGGTGCGGCTTCCTCGGCCTGCTGCACATGGAGATCGTTCGGGAACGGCTGGAGCGCGAGTTCGACCTCTCGCTGATCTCGACGGCGCCGAACGTGGTCTACCGCGTGGTGATGGAGGACGGCACCGAGCACATCGTCACCAACCCCAGCGAGTTCCCCGAGGGCAAGATCGGCAACGTGTACGAGCCGGTGGTGAAGGCGACGCTGCTCTCCCCGTCCGACCACATCGGCGCGATCATGGAGCTCTGCCAGGGCCGCCGCGGCGTGCTGCACGGCATGGACTACCTCTCCGAGGATCGCGTCGAGATCCGCTACACCCTCCCGCTCGCCGAGATCATCTTCGACTTCTTCGACCAGCTGAAGTCCCGCACGCGCGGGTACGCCTCGCTCGACTACGAGCCCAGCGGCGAGCAGGAGTCCGACCTGGTCAAGGTCGACATCCTCCTGCAGGGCGAGTCCGTCGACGCGTTCAGCCAGATCGTTCACAAGGACAAGGCGCGCGAGTACGGCCTGATGATGACGGCCAAGCTCAAGGAGCTCATCCCGCGGCAGCAGTACGAGGTGCCCATCCAGGCCGCGATCGGCGCCCGCATCATCGCCCGCGAGAACATCCGCGCCATCCGCAAGGACGTGCTGGCCAAGTGCTACGGCGGCGACATCTCCCGTAAGCGCAAGCTCCTGGAGAAGCAGAAGGAGGGCAAGAAGCGCATGAAGACCATCGGGCGGGTCGACGTACCCCAGGAGGCCTTCGTCGCGGCCCTCTCCACGGGCGAGTCGTCTGCCGAGAAGCCGAAGAAGTAGACCGAAGCCGAAGAAGTAGACCGAAGAAGTAGCTCGTTCCAGATTAAGTTTAGATATCGCAAAACGGTGGTCACGCCGAGTCCCCGCGAGGACACTGGGCGTTGTGACCCACACGTTGCTGCATCAGGTTCTCGTCTCTGACCTGGTGGTCCCGATCGGGCTCGCGGGCCCGCTGGACACCATGCCCGCCACCGGCGCCGGCGCCGTTCTGGCCAACGACACCTGGCTCAGCCCCGACCTGATCGTCGACCGGGACACCGGGGCACCCCTCCTCGCCGTCGAGGTGACCACCGAGGCCTCGCGCGAGGTCGACCTCGGCGCCAAGAAGGACATGTACGAGCGCTACGAGGTCCCCTCCTACTGGGTGGTCGACCTCAAGGGCGACGAGCCCGAGGTCCAGGTCTTCGAGCTGAGCGACGACGGCCGCTACGCCGAGGAAGCCCGCGTCACCTGGGGCCGCTCGTGCACGCTGAGCAGCCCGTTCCCGATCGAGCTCGCGCCGGACCAGATCTTCGACCGCCTGCCCCGCCGCGCCGCCCCGAGGAGAGGGATCATGGACAACGCCACCCGCACCGGCCCCGACCTGCCCCACTGCGAGGACCCGATCCTGATCGACGCGTTCGGCCACCGCTGGCCGACCGGCGCCGAGAAGGTCGAGCTCTGGGACGGGTGCCCCGTCTTCTACGGCGAGTGGGACGAACGCGACGTGGCCATCGCCGAACGCGCCTACCCCGGCCGCGTCGTCCGCCTCGACCAGCCGCCCGGCGAGCCCGGCACCATGACCATCCTCCCCGGCCCCGGCGTCCCCACAGAGGACACCTGAGCACTACACGACGGCCCCGGCGCTCGCGCGCCGGGGCCGTCGTCTTGCGTGCGGTTACTTGATGATGGGCCAGGCTACGGGGGTGGGGACCTTGCGGAACTCGCCCCGGTTGGCGGCTCGCGCGGCGTACACCAGGTAGAAGAGGCTGACCGCGGTGAAGGCCAGGGGGACCCAGACGATGGCGTCGATGGCCATCATGAGGAGCGCGCCCACCAGCCAGACGCCTATGGCGGCGATGCCCATGTTGAGGCCCTGCGCGGCGTGCTTGCGCACGAAGGGGGAACGGGCCTTGCCGAGGTAGACCACGGCCGGGGCGATGGCGCCTACGACGAACTGGCCCAGGTAGGCCATGAGCGCCCAGGTCGTGTCGTCGTGGCTCACCGGGCCGAAGCTCCCCGGCATCTGCGCCGTGTTGCGGCCCTGCTGCGGCTGTTGCCAGGAGGCGTCAGGGGCCTGCGGCGGCTGCTGCCAGGACTGCTGTTGCGACGGAGGCTGCTGCCAGTTGCCTTGCTGCGGGGGCTGCTGCCAGTTGCCCTGCTGCTGCGGCTGTTGCCAGGGTCCGCCCGGTTGCTGTGGAGGCTGGCCGGGCGACGGGGGAGGCCCGTAGGCCATGGCTTGTGTCCTCTCGGGTGCGCGTTGTTGAAGTGTACGACTCCTTCGACGCCCCGGGAGTTCCATGGTTCCCGTCGCCCGGCTGGTTTCAGGAGTGCCAGAGAACGGCGGTGGGGGATTGGGGGGTGAGGGTCACCGATCCCTGCCACGTGAGGGTGGAGGGGGTGGGCAGGTAGTTCTTGTCGAGGAAGAAGCCCCGGTTGATCGAGGTGACGGTGGAGGGGGCCCCGTTGTCGCCGGTTCCGAGGGGCCGGCGGATGGCCGTGATGCTCTCGATGTCGGCGGTGGTCTTGCCGGCGGGGAGCTCGACGGTGGTGGCGGCGGGGATGTCGCGTTCGATCGACCAGGTGGGTTGGTCGTGGTCGGACCGGTAGAGGGTGGCGTCGTTCTTCAGCTTGATGCCGAGGGCGACGCCGGGGCCGGAGCCGGTTCCGGTGGGGGCGCCGGTCGTCTTGGCGAACTCGATGAACAGGTAGGTGCGCTGGTCGCCGACGGCCTCGGTGGCGGGCGAGGAGGGGTTCTCGATCTTGCCCTCGCGGATCATCTCCTGGGCCATGATCTGGTACGTCCAGGGCTGGCGGTCCATGACGACCTCGCGGGCGCGGTCGGCCGGCTTGCCCGGCGTGCTGTCCAGGAAGAAGCGCAGCGACTCGTTGCCGACCTGGTCGCACATGTTGTTGTTCAGCGTGCAGGTCTGCAGGATCGGGTGCGTGCCCTGGTACTTGCCGCTGAACTTCAGGGTCTGGTGGTTGGCGGCCTGGTAGACGCCGCTGTCGACGCGCCTGCCCTTGGCGTCCACCTCGACGCGGTAGATCCACTCGATGTCGGTGGTGCGGCCCCAGCGGGCCATGAGGGCGGGGGTGTCGGTGCCGCCGTCCTCGTTGCTCCACACGACCGAGTACTCGTAGAACTTGTGGCCCGGGGTGGTGGCGGGCAGCGTCTCGTGCCAGGCGATGAGGGGCGCGTCGGTGTAGGCGTTCTGGTTCGGGTCGGGCAGGGAGCGGCCGACCACGATGGGGGCATAGCGCATGGCGGGGTCGTTGGACTCGGTGACGCGGGTGCGGGCGAGCTTCACGCGGGCGACGTTGCCGCGGGTGAACGTGAAGGTCACCTTGTGCTTGCCGCGGCGGACCGAGCCGAGGGCGAGGCTGCGGTCGATGGGGGAGGACGTCGGGACCAGGAGGTCGGTGACGCGGCGGCCGTCCACGGAGATGGAGACGATCGCCGACTCCTTGAACGGGGTGGCCCAGGAGACCCCGGGCGCGGAGGCCTTGAAATGGATGAACGCCTCGCCGTCGTGCCGCGCGGTGAACTTCACGGTGCGGGCGTGACCGCCGCGGTCGACGTTGATCGTCGACCCCGAGGCGGGTGAGGCGAGCGCGGGGGAGGCGAGCGCGGGGGAGGCGAGCGCGGGGGAGGCGAGCGCGGGGGAGGCGAGCGCGGGGGAGGCGAGCGCGGGGGAGGCGATGAGGGGGATGCCGGCGAGGGCGGCGAGGGGAATCGAGATCTGACGTCTCATGATCGGGGAAGCTAGAGACGCCAGATTGCGGCTGGATAAAGAACAGTGTCCGCCAGGGGGACGGGACGGTTGATTCTCAACAGGTCGGGCGGAGGGCCACGCCGGTGAACGAGCCGTAAGGGTTCTCCGGCTCGTAGAGGGTCAGTCCGATTGTGGACAGGTGCCAGGTGCGTCCCCGGTGGACGGGCGCGTGGCCGAGGTCGCGGAACAGCGCGATGACGTCGGCGGCAGGCTCGTCGAGCAGGTCGATGCCGTCCAGGCGGAAGCGCAGCTCGGGGTTGCCGCCCCAGCCGGGAGAACGTTCCCCATAGATCTCCGCGAGGCGTTCCGAGCCGTCCGAACGCCGCGACGTCGACAGGGCCAGGAGGCCGCGGCCCACGCGGACGCTGCGGTGATCCGCCCAGCCGCAGAGGAACGAGGCGCGCGGCGCCGGGGTGCCGCACTCGTCGGCGACCGTCCTCAGCGTCGACCAGGCGTCGGTGGCGAGGGTGGAGAAGAGCAGGTGCGCCTCGGGCAGGATCGCGCCGCGACCGGGCTCCAGGGCGACGACGTACGGGGCGACCTCGCCGGGGAACCGCGCCGGGTCGGCGTCCCGCAGCGTGACCAGGCCCTCCCACTCCAGCGGTTCCTCGACCGCGAACCAGGAGATGTCGGCCTCGAGCCCGAGCTCGTCGAACGTCCGGTCGGTCAGCGCCCGGCCGAGACGGTCGCGCAGTCCCTCGGCCGTCTCGGTCAGGCGACGGCCCCACCACGCGGGCTCGGGGTCTCCCTTGTGCCAGGCCGAGCCGGGGACGCGGAGGTCGGTGCGCTCCTCGCCGCCCTCCTTGTCGACGACGACGTAGTGCCAGCCGTCCGGGCCGCCGCGCAGGAGAACACGGACGGGCAGCCGTCCGAACACCTTCGCACCCTCGTTGCGCACCCGCCGACCCTATCCGGACGCGGCCGGATCCGGTCGGCGCCTCGCCGCCCCGATCGGACGTGAACGTCCTAGATCGTCCCCCGCGAACCGGGCGGCTGTTGCGCGCGACACGGCGGGGTTGCTTGGCCTGGGCCGATATGTCGGTACGGTCGGATGCGGTGGCGCCGAGGTTCGGGAGGTTCGTACGGTGACCCACTCCGAGCAGGTTCTGCGCACGCCCAAGGAACGGGAGGCGGTGAACGGCGCGGTCCGCGCGCTGCGTTCGGCCGCGCCCGCGGGCTGGGAACGGCTCGGGTTCGAGTTCCGCGCGACCATCGGGATCGACAGCGCCTCGCTGGAGGTCGTGAACGCCGACGGGTCGGCGCGGACCGCGCTGCCGCCCGGCCAGGCCGTCGGGAAGATGGACGAGCTGCGCCGCGTCATGTACCAGCGCGGCAAGGGCGCCTGGTTCACCGCGCGCCTGGAGGTCGAACGCTCCGGCCGCTTCAGCGCAGAGTTCGACTACGACGGGGAGCCCGAGTTCACGCCGCCGCTCACCCCGTCCGCCTATGCCCTGGACCTGGAACGCTTCCCGAGGTCCGACGAGCACATCCCTTCCTGGCTAAGGGCCAAGCTCCGCGACGCCTAGACCAGACCCGAAAACAGAACGAGGCCGCGCCCAGGGAGATGGAAGGGCGCGGCCTCGAATTTTCGGCCGACCGGGTCAGGCGGAGGTGGCCATGGTCAGGGCGGCCCAGCGGTGAGCCCTTGAGTAGCGGGGCTGCCACCGCAGCTTGAAGACCAACCGGGCCGGGAGCGGCAGCGAGGCCAGAAAGGCGCCGCGCCTGCCGGTCGGGGTGGCGTCGTCCATGAGCCAGGGGAAGAACTCGGCCGCGCCGCTCAGCCCTTGGGTCTTGCGGACGTGCGAGCTGAACGCCTTCCACTCCTCCTCGGTGATCAACGCGAGCGTGTCGCGTTCCTCGTGCTCCAGGTGCTCGCGCAGCGCCGCCGACAGCTTCTCCGCCGCCTCGCTCAGCGCGGGTCCCGGGGTGCCGAGCGCCGAGTCGACGGCGTCGAGCAGCGGGTCGACGCAGGCGTGCTCGGCCTCCATGGCGTCCAGCAGCGCGAGGTCGGTGGGACGGTCGGCCAGGCGGGTGCGCATCCGCGGCCACAGCGCCTCGTCCTCGGCCTTGTGGTGGATGTCGAGCTGTTCCTGGAAGGTCTGCCAGCCCGACCGTACGGTCGGGTGGCCGCCGAGGCCGGCCTCGGCGGCGGCCACCAGCCGGTCGAGGTCGCGGCGGAACGCGTCGTGCGCCGCGAGCATGGGCGTGAAGTCGATCTCGGTCATGGTCGTTTCTCCGCTCACGAATGGGACGGCTGGGGAGTGCCCGAAGCGCCCGGCGCGCCTGCGCCGTTCGGCGCGGTGCCGGACTCGGTGCCGGACGCGGTGCCGGACGCGGGAGGCGAGTCGGCGTCGGGCTCCTCGACGAAGTCGCGGCCGCGGATCAGCAGCAGCGAGGTGACGGCGGCGACCAGGGCGATGCCCGCGCCGACGAGCAGGATCTCGTTCAGGCCGTCGACGAACCCGGCCCGCGCCGCCGAGCCGATGATCCGGCGGCCCTGCTCACCGCCGGGGCCGCCCGCACCGCCGGACCCGCCGCCGAAGGCGCCCCCGCCGATGCCGTCGGCGATCTGGTGGGCCTGGGGTGCGAGCGGCGACTGCCGCAGCCGGTCGGTGACGGTGTCGCGGATCTGCGCGCTGAACAGCGAGCCGAGCGTCGCGATGCCGGTGGCGATGCCGACCTGCCGCAGGGTGGCGTTGATGCCGGACGCCATCCCGGCGCGGGCGGGCTCGACGACGCCGACGGCGGTGGAGGCGAGCGGCACGTTCACCAGCCCGGCGCCGACACCGGCCAGGATCAGGCCCGGGATCAGGTGCGTCCACCCGGACGTGGTGGTGACGCCGTGCATGAGCAGCAGGCCGGTGCCGATCAGCACGAAGCCCGCCGAGATCATCACGCGCACCGGGACGACGGTGGTGAGGCGCCCGGCGATCCCGGCGGTGAGGAAGATCGCGCCGGTCAGGAAGAGCGTGCGCAGGCCGGTGTCCAGCGCCGAGAAGCCGAGCTGGTTCTGCAGGTAGAGCACGACGTAGGTGAGCAGCGAGAACAGCGACGCCGAGATGGCGAACGCCGCGATCAGACCGCCGCTGAACGTGGGCTTGCGGAACAGCGACAGGTCCAGCATCGGCCTCCGCTGCACCGCCTCCACGACGCCGAACGCCACCAGCAGCAGGGCCGCGAACGCCAGGCTGACGACCACCTTGGTCTCGCCCCAGCCGTCCGCGCTGGAGATCAGCCCGTAGACGAGGGCGGCGAGCCCGCCGGTGAAGGTCACCAGGCCGGCCCAGTCGAGCCGGGCGGCGTCGGGGTCGCGCGACTCGTTCACCCGCAGCAGCGTGACCGCGACGGCGGCGACGCCGATCGGGATGTTGACCAGGAAGATCCAGCGCCACGACAGGCCGCTGGTGATGAGGCCGCCGAGCACCGGGCCGACCGCGACCGCGATGCCGGTGACGGCGCCGAAGACGCCGAACGCGACGCCGCGGTCCTTGCCGCGGAACGCGTCGGTGAGCAGCGCGAGCGAGGTCGCGAACATGATCGCGCCGCCGATGCCCTGGCCGCCGCGGGCCAGGTTGAGGAACATCGGGCCGGTCGCCAGGCCGCACAGCAGCGACCCGGTCGTGAAGATCACGGTGCCGACGACGAAGAGCGCCCGGCGGCCGTAGCGGTCGGCGAGCGAGCCGGCGGTGAGCAGCCCGGCCGCCAGGGCCAGGGCGTAGGCGTCCAGCACCCACTGCAGGTCCGACAGCGAGGCGTCGAACGATTTCTGGATGTCGGGAAGGGCGACGTTAACGATCGTCACGTCCAGCAACAGCATGAACACGCCCACGACGACCGCGATGAGAGTCCACCACTTGCGGGCCATCTGAGAACCCTTTCGAAGAAGATGCCCTCACCGTAAAGTCACCGGGCTTAATCGTCAACATGCTTAATCATCAACGTCTTTATCGATCAATCTGCTTTGGTACCCTGTGCGCACCGTGACGACCGATGACGACGACGACTTCACCCCGCCCGTGGCCCCGCCGGCCTCCGCGCTCGCCGACTACCTCGGCTACCTGCTGTCGCGCGCGTTCAAGCGGGCCAGCGCCTGTGGCCGGGCGGCGATGCCGGACGGGCGGGTGCCGCGCGAGCTCGGGGTGCTCTCGGTGCTGAGCGAACGCGGCCCGATCTCCCAGCGGAAGCTCGGCGAGGTCCTCGGCGTCAACCGGACGATCATGGTCAAGCTGATCGACGGCATGGAGCGCGGCGGGCTGGTCAGCCGCGAGCGCGACCCCGACGACCGGCGCTCCTACCGGGTGACCCCCCTTCCTGCGGCGACCGAGGCGCTCGCCGAGATGGGAAAGGCGGCGGTGCACGGCGAGGCGGAGCTGGTCTCGGCGCTCACGCCCGCCGAGCATCAACGCCTCGTCGAGCTGCTGACCCGGTTGCTCCCCGACTCCGCCGAGCCGCCCGAACGGTTCGCGGGCCGGACCGGCTACCTGCTGGCGGCCACCCACCTCCAGCTCCGCGAGCGGGGCCTGGCGGAGATGCGCGTGCTCGGCATCGATCCCCGCGACTTCGGCGTGCTGGCGATCATCGCCGCCCTGGAGCCGTGCTCGCAGCAGCAGGTGGCCAGGGAGATGGCGGTGAGCAGCCCCGCCGTCGTGGGCGCCGTCCACACCCTCCACCACGAGGGCTTCATCGAACGCGACCGCAAGCCCGACGACCGGCGCGAGCACGTCCTGCGCCTCACCGCGGAGGGCCGTGCGGTCCTGGCGAGGGCCCGCGAGATCACCGACCGCATCCACGCCGAGGTGGCCGAACGCCTGACGGGCGAGGGCCTGGAGGAGCTCAAGGCGCTCCTCATCAAGATCATCTGAGCCCGCGGAAGGTCGGGGCAGCCCCCGGGACAGGGCAGACTTGAAACGTGCCCGCGACGCTTCCCGATGGTGACCCCGTACCCGCCGACGGCGCGCTGCCGCACAGCGCCCTGGAGGGCCTGGGGCAACGGCCGTTCGCGTTCTACGTGCACGTGCCGTTCTGCGTGACGCGCTGCGGCTACTGCGACTTCAACACCTACACCGCCACCGAGCTCGGCCCCGGCGCGAGCCGCGACTCCTACGCCGACACCGCCGTACGCGAGGTCGCGATGGCCCGCCGCGTCCTCGGCGATGCCGACCTGCCGGTCGAGACGGTGTTCGTGGGCGGCGGGACGCCGACGCTGCTCCCGCCGGATGACCTCGGCAGGATCCTGGCCGCCATCGACGCCGAGTTCGGCCTGGCCGAGGGCGCCGAGGTGACCACCGAGGCCAACCCCGAGTCCGTCGACGAGGCCTACCTCGGCAAGCTGCGCGCCGCCGGCTTCACGCGCGTCTCGTTCGGCATGCAGAGCGCCCGCGAGCACGTCCTGCGCGTGCTGGAGCGCACCCACACCCCTGGCCGGGTCCCGCAGGTGGCAGCCTGGGCGCGCGAGGCCGGGTTCGCGCACGTCAACCTCGACCTGATCTACGGCACGCCGGGGGAGAGCGACGACGACTGGCGGGCCTCGCTCGAGGCCGCGCTCGCCGCCGGGCCCGACCACGTCTCGGCGTACGCGCTGATCGTCGAGGACGGGACGCGGCTGGCGGCCCAGGTGCGGCGGGGCGAGCTGGCCACGCCCGACGACGACGCGATGGCCGACCGCTACCTGCTGGCCGACGAGCTGCTGAGCGGGCACGGCCTGAACTGGTACGAGATCTCCAACTGGGCCGTGAGCCCGGAGGCCGCCTGCCGCCACAACGAGCTCTACTGGACCGGCGCCGACTGGTGGGGCGTCGGGCCGGGCGCGCACAGCCACGTCGGCGGCACCCGCTGGTGGAACGTCAAGCACCCGGCCGCGTACGCCGCCCGCCTCGCCGAGGGGACCACGCCGGCGCACGCCCGCGAGATCCTCACCGCCGAGGACCGGCACATCGAACGGATCATGCTGGAGCTGCGGCTGGCCGCGGGCTGCCCCGCCGAGCTGCTGGACGACGCGGCGGTACGGCGCATGATCGACGACGGGCTGGTCGAGGCGGGCCCGTACGAGCGCGGCCGCGCCGTGCTGACGCTGCGCGGCCGCCTGCTCGCCGACGCCGTGGTCCGCGACCTGACCTGATCTCCCTAGAGGTCCGGGCAGGTCACTTGATCATCGGCCAGGCCATGAACGACGGGAACTGGTAGTACTCGCCCCTGTTCCCGGCCATCGCGGCCATGATCAAGAAGACGATCTGCGCGATGAACTGCGCGAAGAACGTCAGGAACCCGATGAGGATGAAGCACAGCAGGATGTTGATGAAGACGTAGACGACCTGCGTGATGGCGAAGTTGAGGCCCTGCGCGCCGTGGTGCCGCAGGAACGGCGACTCGTCCTTCTTGGTCAGATAGACGATCAGCGGCGCGACGAAGCCGAGCAGGAACTGGCCGAGGTGGGCCATGAGCGCCCAGGTCCGGTCATCGGAGGTCACGACGTAGCCGTAGCCCTGCGCGTACGGCTGCATCTGCCCGCCGTAGCCGGGCTGCTGGCCGTAACCGGGGACCTGGCCGTAGCCGGACTGCTGTTGCTGCCCGTAGCCGGGCTGCTGGCCGTACCCGGGCTGCTGCTGGCCATAGCCCGGCTGCTGCCCATAGCCGGAGTCCTGCCCGTACCCGGGCTGCTGTCCGTAACCAGGCTGCTGGCCATAGCCGGGCTGTTGCTGCTGCCCGTACCCGGGCTGCTGTCCGTAGCCGGGCTGGTCGTGCCCGTGCTCGGGCTGCTCAGGGGGACCGTACGTCATCGCGTGCTCCTCTTCGGGTCGCTGGCGGCGGCGAGGGTCAGGGGGTCAGGTCAGGGGACGGTGACGAAGTCGATCAGTTCTTCGACGCGTCCGAGGAGCTCCGGTTCCAGATCGGTGTAAGTGGACACCGATCCGAGGATCCGCTTCCATCCTGCGCCCACGTTGTCCCCCCAGCCCAGTGCGGCGAGCACCCCCTCCTTCCAGGGTACGCCGCGCGGCACGCGCGGCCAGGCGGAAATCCCCACCGCGGCCGGTTTCACGGCCTCCCAGATGTCGATGTAGGGGTGGCCGGTGATCAACACGTACGGCGAGGAGACCTGCGCGGCGATCCTGGTCTCCTTGGACCCCTGTACGAGGTGGTCGACGAGCACGCCGAGCCTGCGGTCCTCCTCGGGCCCGAACTCCTCGACGATCGCGGGGAGGTCGTCGATGCCCTCCAGGTACTCCACGACGACGCCCTCGACCCGCAGGTCATGGCCCCAGATCTTTTCCACCAGCTCGGCGTCGTGGAGGCCCTCGACGTAGATCCGGCTCTCCTTGGCCACCTGCGCCCGCAGGCCCTGCACCGTGATCGACCCGGACGCCGAGCGCGCGGGCCCCTTGGGCGCGGCCGTGGGCCGGACGAGGGTCACCGGCTTGCCGTCGATCAGGAAACCGGCCTTGGTCAGCGGGAAGACGCGGCGCTTGCCGAAACGATCTTCCAGCGTGACCCCGAACTTGTCGCAGCCGATCACCGCGCCGCAGAAGCCGCTGTCGGGATCCTCGACCACCAGGTCGATCTCCGCCGGGATCTCGGGGATCTGCCCCTTGCGTGGCCGCCGCCAGTCGCCCGCCAGAACGTCGTCGCCATAGTCCTTGCTCTGCACGGCTCGGCACTCTAACGACTGTCGGTCGCCCCGGCATCCTCCAAGGCGTCCCCGCTGGGCCGTACACTTACTGGCACTCAGTTGTGCTGAGTGCCAGAGGAGCGCAAGCACGGGGGCGAAGGGGAGGTGATCACGTGCTCGACGACCGCAAGCTCGCGGTGCTGCGCGCCATCGTCGAGGACTACGTCTCCACCAACGAGCCCGTCGGTTCCAAGGCCTTGGTGGACCGCCACAACCTCGGCGTGTCCTCGGCGACGATCCGCAACGACATGGCCGTGCTCGAGGAGCAGGGCTACATCGCCCAGCCGCACACCAGCGCGGGCCGCATCCCGACCGACAAGGGCTACCGGCTGTTCGTCGACCGGCTGTCGGCGGTGAAGCCGCTGTCGGGGGCCGAGCGCCGCGCGATCGAGACCTTCCTGAACGGCGCCTACGACCTCGACGACGTGGTCGGCCGCACCGTGCGTCTCCTGGCCCAGCTGACCCGCCAGGTGGCGGTGGTGCAGTACCCCTCGCTCACCCGTTCCTCGGTACGCCACGTGGAGCTGGTCCCGGTGGCCTCCGGCAGGCTCCTGCTGGTACTGATCACCAACACCGGCCGGGTCGAGCAGCGGGTCATCGAGACCCAGAACGACCTCTCCGAGGAATCGATCGCCCACCTGCGGGCGTTGCTCAACACGTGCCTCGACGGGATCGGACTCGGCGAGGTGCCGGTCGCGGTGGCCGAACTGCCGCAGCAGGTCCCGGCGGACGACCGGCCGGTGGCGGCCTCGGTGCTGTCGGTCCTCCTCGAGACGCTCGTCGAGCGGCACGAGGAGAAGATCGTGTTCGCGGGGGCGGCCAACCTGGCCGCGGTCGACTTCTCGCCGAGCCTGCGCAATGTCCTGGAGGCACTGGAGGAGCAGGTGGTCCTGATGCGGCTGCTCGGCGAAACCGGTGATTCCTCTACCCTTACGGTGCGGATCGGCACCGAGAACCCCGACGAGGGGCTCCGGTCCACCTCCGTCGTCGCCGCCGACTACGGAGTCGGCGACCAGACCCTGGCCCGGCTTGGAGTGCTCGGGCCGACACGCATGGATTACCCCAGCACGATGGGAGCGGTACGGGCAGTGGCACGCTACGTGGGACAGATCCTGGCGGGGTCGTAAGTGGCCAACGACTACTACGCGACCCTCGGGGTTCGCCGCGACGCGAGCGCGGACGAGGTCAAGAAGGCCTACCGGCGCCTGGCGCGCGAACTCCACCCGGACGTCAACCCCGACCCGGAGACGCAGGAGAAGTTCAAGGAGATCACCCAGGCCTACGAGGTGCTCTCCGACCCCAAGAAGCGCGAGATGTACGACCTGGGCGCGGACCCGTTCGCGCCCGGCGGCGGCGCGGGGGCGGGCGGCTTCGGCGGTGCCGGGTTCCCCTTCAGCGACATCATGGACGCCTTCTTCGGCACCGCGACCTCCCGCGGGCCGCGCAGCCGCGCCCGGCGCGGCCGCAACGCCACGCTGCGCGTCGAGCTCGACCTGCAGGAGACGGCGTTCGGCACGACCCGCGAGCTGTCCATCGACACCGCGGTCGTCTGCACCAGCTGCACAGGCTCGGGCTGTGCCCCCGGCACTCACCCCGAGACGTGTGAGACCTGTCACGGCCGCGGCGAGGTGCAGCAGGTGCAGCGCTCGTTCCTCGGCCAGGTGATGACGGCGCGCCCGTGCCCGCAGTGCGGCGGGTTCGGCTCGGTGATCCGCACGCCGTGCCCGGAGTGCTCGGGCGACGGCCGGGTCCGTACGCGCCGTACGGTCAAGGTCAAGATCCCGGCGGGCGTGGAGAACGGCATCCACATCCAGCTGGCCGGCGAGGGCGAGGTCGGCCCCGGCGGCGGCCCGCCCGGCGACCTGTTCCTGGAGATCGTCGAGAAGCAGCACGCGATCTTCGCCCGCGAGGCCGACGACCTGCACTGCACGGTCGAGATCCCGATGACGGCCGCCGCCCTCGGCACCGGCGTCACGATCGAGACCCTGGACGGCGCCGAGGAGATCGACATCAAGCCGGGCACGCAGTCCGGCCAGGTCATCACCCTCTACGGCCGGGGCGTACGGCACCTCAACGAGAGCGGCCGCGGCGACCTCAACATCCACGTCAACGTGGAGACGCCCGGCAAGCTCGACGAGGAGCAGGAGGAGCTGCTGCGCACCCTGGCCAAGCTGCGCGGCGAGGAGCGTCCTCCCGGCAAGTTCGCCCCGGGCCAGCGCGGGGTGTTCTCGCGCCTGCGGGACGTGTTCAACCAGCACTGAAGAGAAGCGGTGCGGTCCTACCACCAGGGCCGTTACGGCGACGACCCCCCGCCGTGACCGGCAGCACGCCGGTCACGGCGGTCTCGTTTTCCGGGAGATCAGATGAGCCCGCCGGTGTTCCTGGCCGACCCCGACCTGCTGGCGGGCGGCGACCGCGTCGTGCTGGACGGCCCTGAGGGCCGCCATGCCGCTACCGTGCGGCGGCTGCGCCCCGGCGAGCGCGTCGACCTGACCGACGGGCAGGGCCTGATGGCCGGGTGCACCGTGATCACCGCCGACAAGTCCTCGCTCACGCTGGAGGTCCGGGAACGGCACGCCCATCCACGACCCGAGCCGCGCCTGGTGGTCGTTCAGGCGCTCCCGAAGGGCGACAGGGGCGAGTTGGCGGTCGAGACCATGACGGAGGTCGGGGTGGACGAGATCGTGCCCTGGGCGGCCTCTCGCTGCGTCACGCAGTGGAAGCCCGAACGCCGCGAGAAGTCGCTCGGCCGCTGGCGTTCGACCGCCCGGGAGGCCGCCAAGCAGGCCCGCCGGGCGTGGCTGCCGGAGGTCGCCGACCTCGCCACGACCGCCCGGGTGGCCGAACGGCTCGCCGCCGCCTCCAGCCCGTTGATCTTGCACGAGGAGGCGAGCGCGCCGCTCAGCGCGATCAAGCCGCCGCCGAACGGCGAGATCGTCATCGTGGTGGGGCCCGAGGGCGGGATCAGCGACGAGGAGATCGCCCGCTTCACCGAGGCGGGAGCCCAGGCCGTGCTGCTGGGCCCGACGGTCCTGCGGACCTCGACCGCCGGGGTCGCCGCGGCCTCGGTCCTGCTCGCCGCCACCGGCCGCTGGTAGGCCCCGTACGACAACGGCGACGCCCCCCGCCGGTCTCGGGACCGGCGGGGGGCGTCGCCGTGTGCGCAGAGGTGCCGTTACGGCGTGGTGGTGCCGGTGTCGCTCTTGGTCTCGGAGCTGGCCGAGGACGCCGCCGACGGGGTGACCGACGGGGTCGGGTCCGGGTTCTCGGTGGGCTTGTCCGTCGGCTTCTCCGACGTCGGCGGCGTGGTGGGCGGGGTGGTGCTCGTCGACGGCGACGGGCAGGGCGTGGCCGCGGTGCCCGGGACCGTCGCGCCCGGCGAGGGCGCGGTGGTGGTCTTGGACGGCGAGCCGCCGCCGTGCTTGGCGGGGGCGGGAGTGCAGGACGGCGACGGAGACGAGCTGATCGTGACCGGCGACTCCGACGAGGAGTTGGTGCCGCTCGGGCTGGCGCCGGGCGGCGACCCGGCCTGGGTGCCGCCGGGCCGGCCCTGCTCGCCCTCGGTGGAGCCGTCGCCGGGCTGGTGCCGCTGGTCGGCGGACGGGCCCTTGTTACCGGCCGGTGAGATCAGGTTGAACGTCTGCGGGGCGGAGACACCGACGCCGGCGATGGCGACGGCGGCACCGACGGCCAGGATGGGACGCGCCCAACCGGCGGTGAACCAGGCCCATCCGAAACGCCGTTGCCGGCGTTGCTCGATGCGGGCCCGGATCTGGTCCAGGCCGTCGACGGATGGGATGACCGTGTCCGCCTCCGCGTTCAGGGCGCGGCGCAGGATCTCGCCGTGCTCCTCGTGGGGATCGGTGGTCATGAGAACTGCTCCAACACATTGCGTAGCGCTGCCATGCCCCGGGCCGTGTGACTCTTCACGGCGCCGCGGCTGATCCCCATGGCGTGGGCGATCTCGGCTTCGGACAGGTCGGCGTAGTACCGGAGCACGAGCGCTTCGCGCTGCCGGTTGGGGAGCTTGTGCAGCGCCTTGACCACCGCCGAGCGTTCGAGCTCGCCGATGGCCCCGGCCTCCGCGCTGGGCGCGTCCGGAAGCCCCTTGGGGGCGTACTTCTCCACCACAGCGCGGTGTCGCAGCACCGACCGTGACCTGTTGACCACCGACTGGCGCAGGTAGGACAGGGCCTTGTCCGGGTCGCGCAGACGCCGCCATCCGCCATGCATGGCGACGAACGCGTCCTGGACGACCTCTTCGGCCGTGCCCGCGTCGCGCACCAGCATGGCCGCAAGGCGTACGAGCGAGCGATAGTTGGCGCTGTAGAGGGCTGTCACCGCCTGGTCGGCATCCCAGGCGACGGCCACGGCCCCGGCAACAGTGCCCCTGGCCACGAGGGTCTCGGTCACGTCAGTAGGACGCGCACCCTCATCGTCGGGTTTACGAAAGGGCATGTTCTGTCTTGCCTCAGTCACCTATCCGCCGCCTTTGCCGTCCCCCGGCCACCCTTTCGGATGGTCGCCTCGGTACGGCGTGGATGGGCGAACCCGCTCCGGTGAAGCAACAGGGCGCAAGTGCTTCAGGCCCGGGGGGAACGCCTGAGTTGCAACCTTAACGAGAGAACGGCGGAAATGCCGCCGAACCCTCGCAGGTTGATCAGCGAACCTTACCTGGCGAGGGGTGGTGCAATCTACGTCACCACTGGGCATCGATAGGATTCGCGGGTCCGCCGGTGGAGGGGAACGGGAGGGGAACGAGACAGATGACGGACTGCCTGTTCTGCAAGATCGTTTCAGGGGAAGTGCCCGCGAAGGTCGTCCGGGAGACCGACAGGACGCTCGCGTTCCGCGACATCAATCCGCAGGCCCCGACGCATGTGCTGGTCATTCCGAAGGACCACCACCCGAACGTGGGCGAGCTGGCGGCGGCCGACGCCGATCTTCTGGCGGCCGTTCTCCGGGAGGCCCACGCGGTCGCGGAGGGCGACGGGGTCGCCGACAGCGGCTACCGGGTCGTGTTCAACACCGGCTCCGGCGCGGGCCAGACGGTCTTCCACGTGCACGCCCATGTTCTGGGCGGACGTGGCCTCAACTGGCCGCCCGGATAGGGGCCGTACCGTGCTCGGGTGGCACGGTTCCGCACACGTAATGAACGCGCCGTCCGGCCGGGGCGGCCGGTTCGCGCGCGCTCACGCGAATAAATGGGGCCGCGGGATGTCACCGGTCCCCAGTATCATGGAATCAGTCAGACGCTGGACAACCGGAGCAGACAGAAGGCAGGTCGGAGAGGCCGCAAGGCCCGGCTGATGGTCGAATCAACTGAACGGGGACAGGGCGCCCGGACCACCTCGCCCTCCCAGGTCAAGATCGTGGTGCCCGACGACCATTCGATGGTGAGCCTGCTGGGCTCCCGGGATGAGTTGCTCCACGTCATCGAACGCGCCTTCCACAGCGACATCCACGTCCGCGGCAACGAGATCACCGTGACCGGCGCCGAGGCCGAGACCGAGCTGGTGTCCCGCCTCTTCGCCGAGCTGATCGACCTGCTGAAGGGCGGCACCCAGCTCACCCCGGACGCGGTGGAGCGCAGCCTGGCGATGCTTCGCACCGACACCAAGGAGCGCCCGGCCGAGGTGCTCACCCTCGACGTGCTGTCGAGCCGGGGCCGCACGATCCGCCCCAAGACCCTCAACCAGAAGCGCTACGTCGACGCGATCGACAAGCACACGGTCGTGTTCGGGATCGGCCCCGCCGGCACCGGCAAGACCTACCTGGCCATGGCCAAGGCCGTGAAGGCGCTCCAGGACAAGAAGGTCAACCGGATCATCCTCACCCGGCCCGCGGTCGAGGCGGGGGAGCGGCTGGGCTTCCTGCCCGGCACCCTCTACGAGAAGATCGACCCCTACCTGCGGCCGCTCTACGACGCGCTGCACGACATGGTCGACCCCGACTCGATCCCGCGCCTGATGGCCGCCGGCACGATCGAGGTCGCGCCGCTGGCCTACATGCGCGGCCGCACGCTGAACGACTCGTTCATCATCCTGGACGAGGCGCAGAACACCTCCCCGGAACAGATGAAGATGTTCCTCACCCGCCTGGGCTTCGGCTCCAAGGTCGTGGTGACCGGCGACGTGACCCAGGTCGACCTGCCGAACGGGCAGGACAGCGGGCTGCGCGTGGTCCAGGGCATCCTGGAGGGCATCGACGACATCCACTTCTGCAGGCTGAACAGCCACGACGTCGTCCGCCACAAGCTGGTGACCGACATCGTGGACGCCTACAGCCGCTATGACGAGTCGCGGGTGTCGGAGATCAAGCAGGGGGCGGCGGGGCGTGGCTCGTCCCGCAAACGGGGGCGTTAGATGAGCATCGAGGTGTTGAACGAGTCGGGCGTGCCGGTCGGCGAGAAGGACCTGGTCGACCTCGCCCGGCACGTCCTGGACGGCATGCGCGTGCATCCGCTGGCCGAGCTGTCGCTGCTGCTGGTGGACGAGCCGGCGATGAGCGAGCTCCACGAGAAGTGGATGGGCGAGCCCGGGCCGACCGACGTGCTGGCCTTCCCGATGGACGAGCTGCGCCCCGGCCAGCCCGGCTCGGGCGGCGGCGCCGACGACGAGGAGTCCGATCCGGCGCTGCTCGGCGACGTGGTGCTGTGTCCCGCAGTCGCCGAACGCCAGGGCGCCAAGGCGGGCCACTCGACGCAGGACGAGCTGGAGCTGCTGTGCACGCACGGCATCCTGCACCTGCTCGGCTACGACCACGCCGAGCCCGAGGAGCACAAGGAGATGTTCGGTCTCCAGGCCGAGCTGCTCGCCTCCTGGCAGGAGAAGCGCAAGCCATGATCTCTCTTCCCTTAAAGGGGACTGGAGAATGTGAGCCGGGCCGAGCTCGTCCGTTGACAGGCGTCCGGGCGGGGGCTGGAGGACGGTGGTGAGCACGCAGCAGATCTGGCTGCTCGCCCTGGCGGCGGGCCTGGTCGTTCTGGCGGGGCTGCTCGCGGGCGCCGAGGCGGCGCTGGCGCGGGTGTCGCGCGTGCGGGTCGAGGAACTGGTCCGGGAGAGGCGGCGCGGGGCGCCGCGGCTGGCCGAGGTGGTCGCCGACCCGGCCCGCTACCTCAACATGATCCTGCTGCTGCGGATCAGCTGCGAGCTGGCGGCGACCGTGATCGTGGCGGACCTGTGCATCGCCTGGCTGGACGAGACGTGGGGCGCCTACGTCACGGCCGCGGTGATCATGATCGTGGTCAGCTACGTCGTGGTCGGGGTCGGGCCGCGCACGCTGGGGCTGCAGCACGCCGACCGGATCGCGCTGGCCGGCGCGGCGATCATGGCCCCGGTGACCCGGGTGTTCGGGCCGCTGCCCAAGCTGCTGATCCTGCTGGGGAACGCGCTGACGCCGGGCAAGGGGTTCCGCGAGGGCCCGTTCGCCTCCGAGGCCGAGCTCAGGGACCTGGTCGACCTGGCCGAGCAGCGCAGCATGATCGAGCCGGACGAGCGGGAGATGATCCACTCGGTCTTCGAGCTCGGCGACACCATCGTCCGCGAGGTCATGGTGCCGCGCACCGACATCGTGTTCATCGAACGCGGCAAGACGCTGCGCCAGGCCATGTCGCTGGCGCTGCGCAGCGGGTTCTCGCGGATCCCGGTGGTCGGCGAGAACGAGGACGACGTCGTCGGCATCGCCTACCTGAAGGACATCGTCCGGCGCAGCCACGAGAACCGCGAGGTCGAGACGGTCGAGCGGGTCGAGTCGGTGATGCGCCCGGCCACCTACGTTCCCGACAGCAAGCCGATCGACGAGCTGCTGCGCGAGATGCAGGCGCGGCAGATCCACGTGGCCATCGTGATCGACGAGTACGGCGGCACCGCCGGGCTGGTCACCATCGAGGACATCCTCGAGGAGATCGTGGGCGAGATCGCCGACGAGTACGACGTCGAGGCGCCCCGGGTGGAGTGGCTGGACGACGACACCGCCCGCGTCACCGCGCGGCTGCCGGTCGAGGACCTCGCCGAGCTGTTCGGGCGCGAGATCGAGGTCGAGGAGGTCGAGACCGTGGGCGGCCTGCTGGCGCACGCGCTCGGCCGCGTCCCGATCGAGTCGTCCACCGCCGAGGTGGCGGGGCTGGCGCTGACGGCCGAGGGCATCGCCGGGCGCCGCAACCGGATCGGATCGGTGCTGGTCAGGAGGGTTCCCCAGCCCTCGAAGGAGCGGCCGGAGGTCAGCGACCAGGTGTAGTCGGTGACCCTTTGGGAACGATCATGTGCGCTGAGGGATTCGGGGGGATCTCATGTCGCGCATCGTTCGGGGGACCCTGCTCGCGACCGCCGCCACCACACTGTCCGTGGTGGTCGCCGGCTGCGGGCAGGAAGGGCCTCCACCGGCCGCCGTCAAGCCGGCGGCCAGCATGGCCGCCGCAGTGCTGTCGGACCGTGATCTGCCCGCGGGCTACGCGCCCGCGGAGAACCAGCGGGTCTTCCAGGGGCTGCGTCCGGCCGACCCGGACTGCGCCCGGCTGCTGGAGCTGGCCGACGCGGACGAGTCCAAGGATCTCGACGGCGCGGGCGACGCGCCGCAGGCGCACGCGGTGTTCTACCGCGCCCAGCCGGTCTCCAGCCTCGCCCAGCACGTGTTCCACCTGCCGCCCGGCATGGCCGCGCAGCGCATCGCCCAGGCCCGTACGGCCGCCGCGAAGTGCCCGCGGATGATGGTCGCCGCGGACGGCCCGGGGGCCGACAGCGACGGCGACGGCGGCGCGAGCGACGACGACGATCAGTCCGGCGATGATCAGTCCGCCGACGCGAGCGGTGACGGCGGCGTGAGCGCCGACCAGCTCAGCGCCGACGACCAGGACGAGAACGGCGGCCACCACAAGCGCCGCCACCGCCACAAGCACGACGAGGCCGCGCCGCCCGCCAGGCCCGCAGGAGAGCTGCGGATGCGCCGCGCGGGCGTGCTCCGGCCGAAGGCCCTGAAGGGCGCGCTGGCGATCCGCTACGCCGACCAGCGCGACGGCATCGGCATCGACGTGATCATGGCGGCGGTCGGCGACGACCTGCTCGTGGTCGACGCGCCTGGCGCGTTCGACTCACCGGCCGGGGCCGGGGTCGCCGAGGGCGTGGCCGCCAAGGCGCTCACCAAGCTGCGCGCCGTGCACGCCGGGAAGCTCACCCTGGACGACACCAAGGCTCCCGTGCCCGTGCACCGTGCCCACAAGCACAAGAAGCACCATCGCCACCACCAGGGCGACGACCAGGAGTGACCGGCTGGGAGTGACCGGCTAGGCGACGGTCGTGCGCAGGGCCCCGTCGGGGCCCGCGACCAGCACCGGGGCCTTGGACCCGACGTCGCGGACGGCGGCCACGTCGGACTCGCGGGCGGTCTCGTCCGCGGTGACCAGGGCCGCCGCCTCCAGGTCCTCGGCGCCGCTGGACACCGCCATCGCGACCGCGACCTGCAGCGCGGTCAGCTTCAGCGACGGCAGATCGACGCTCGTCGCCGAGTAGGTCCGGCCGGTCTCGTCCCGTACCGCCGCACCCTCGGCCGCGCCCGTACGGGCGCGCGCCGCCCTGGCCAACGTGATGATCTTCGCGTCCTCGGCGTTCAGCTCGCTCACGGCCCCAAGCCTAGGGCGTGTTCGCAAGCGATCAGCCACCGCGCGAGCGCGTCCGAAGGTCTAGCCGAGGAACGAGGCTAGATCGCGAAGCGATGCAGCGCTCGCCGAAAGCTCGGTTAGGCCGAGCCGCCAGGCGAGGCCGTAGGCCGGGCTTTCAATAAGCACAGCGCAAGTCGGCGGCAAGTGGGCGCCAAGAGCCCCGGGGCACGCTCGGAACCTCTACTGGACGTGACGCTGGTTGGGGTTATCGATGTCTCGTTTGCTCTATCGCCTGGGCAGCGCCTCCGCGCGGCGGCCCTGGCGGGTCATCTCGGTCTGGGTCCTCGTCGTCGGGGTCGTGGCCGGGATCTCCTTCGTCGCCGGGGGATCCCTGCACGACAACTACCGGCTGAAGGGGACCGGGTCCCAGGAGGCCACCGATCTGCTGAAGGAACGCTTCCCGGCGCTGTCGGGGGCCGACGGGCGCGTGGTGATCCACAGCGACGCGGGCAAGGTCGATCAGGCCAAGGTCCAGGCGGCGGGCGCGAACATGCGGAAGCTGCCGCACGTGAGCGAGGTCGACGCCGTACCGCCGAGCGCGGACGGCAGGACGACGATGCTCACGGTCCGCTACGACGTCCCGGTCACCGAGCTGACGCCGAGCACGACGCTGGATCATCTGAAGGACGCCTCCACGGATCTCAAGGCGGCCGGCTACAAGGTGGAGTTCGGCGGGCAGGTGCCCGAGAACGTCACCGCGCCCGGGGGCGTGGCCGAGTCGGTCGGGATCGTGGCGGCGCTGGTGATCCTCTTCCTGGCGTTCGGGTCGATCGTGGCGGCGGGGCTGCCGCTGGCGGTCGCGCTCGCCGGGCTCGGCGCCGGGGTCTCGGGGATCACGATCCTGGCGGCGTTCACCGACGTGGCCAACACCGCGCCGACCCTGGCCGTCATGGTGGGCCTCGGCGTCGGCATCGACTACGCGCTCTTCATCCTCACCCGGCATCGCGAGGGCCTGGCGCAGGGGCTCGACGTGCCCGAGTCGGTCGGACGGGCGACCGCGACCGCCGGCCAGTCGGTGATCTTCGCGGGGTTCACCGTGCTGCTGGCGCTGTGCGGCCTGGTGCTCTCGCGCATCCCGGTCTTCATCACGATGGGCTTCGCCACCGGCCTGGTGGTCGCCGCGACCGTGGCGAGCGCGGTGACCCTGCTGCCCGCCGTCCTCGGCCTCGCCGGGCGCCGCGTGCTGCGCAAGCGCGACCGCGCGCCCGGCGCGGTGATCCATGCCGACTCCCCGCGGGTGCGCAAGTGGGCGGACAACGTCGCGCGGCGCCCCTGGGCCTGGCTGCTGACCGCGCTGATCCTGATGCTGACGCTGGCCGCCCCCGCGATCGGCATGCGGACCTGGCCGAGCGACGCCAGCAGCGAGCCGACCTCCAACACCGTCCGGCGCGCGTACGACCTGATCGACTCCGCGTACGGGCCGGGCGCCAACGCGCCGCTGATCATCGCCGCCGACCTGAAGAAGGTCTCCCCGGACGCGCTGCCCTCGGTCGGCGCCAAGCTCGCCAAGACCGACGGCGTCGCGGCGGTCATGCCGCCTCAGTACGCCCCGGACCGCAGCGCCGCGGTCATCGTGGTGACGCCGAAGTTCGGCCCGCAGGACGAGAAGGTGACCGACCTGGTCAACCGGATCAGAGCGGACGCACTGCCCGACGGGGCCGAGGTCACCGGCTACACGGCGGCCTACGTGGACCTCTCCCGCGTGCTCGGTGAACGGCTCTGGCCGGTGATCGGCGTCGTGGTGGCCACCTCGTTCGTCATGCTGATGATCGTCTTCAGGTCGCTGCTCGCGCCGCTCAAGGCCGCCGCGATGAACCTGCTGTCGATCGGCGCCGCGTACGGCGTGCTCACCGCGATCTTCCAGTGGGGGTGGGGCGCCGAGCTGCTCGGGTTGCCGCACAGCGTGCCGGTGTCCAGCTTCATCCTGCTGCTGATGTTCGCGGTGCTGTTCGGCGTCTCGATGGACTACGAGGTGTTCCTGCTCTCGCGGGTCAGAGAGGAGTGGCTGCGCACCGGCGACGCGCGCGGCTCGGTCACCACGGGCCTGGGCGCGACCGGCCGGGTGATCTCCAGCGCGGCACTGATCATGGTCGCGGTGTTCCTCGGGTTCGCGCTGGACCCGGGCCTGGTGATCAAGCAGATGGGCGTGGGCCTGGCGGTCGCGGTCGCGCTGGACGCCACGCTGGTACGGCTCGTACTGGTACCCGCCACGATGTCGCTGCTGGGCAAGGCCAACTGGTGGCTGCCGGGCTGGCTCGACCGGATGCTGCCCAAGATCGACATGCACGGCGGCGACCCCACCCACCAGAGCGCCGACAAGCAGCTCACCAACGCCTGACCCCTCCCAACTCGCCGATCTTGCTCTCAGCGCCCTTTCCCGGGGGCGAATAGGGCGCTGAGAGCAAGATCGGCGTGGTTCTGCGGCACGCCCACCCGGCGCGGCACCTCGGCCGAGGCGGTTTAGGCTGGTCGCATTGTGGCGGATGTACGGGTTCTGGGGCCGTTCGAAGCCTCAGTGAACGGGGAGACGGCCGATCTCGGCGGGCCGCGCCAGCGCTCGGTGCTGGCCAGGCTCGTGGTCGCCCGTGGCCAGATGGTGCCCGCCGAACGTCTCGTCGACGATCTCTGGGTGGGGGAGGCGCCGCCGCGCGCGTCCGCCGGGCTCCAGTCGTTCGTCTCCCACCTGCGCCGCGCCCTCGAGCCCGGCCGCCCGCCCCGTACGCCCGCCCAGGTCCTGGTGACGGCCCCGCCCGGCTATGCGCTGCGTCTTCCGGCCGAGCACGTGGACGTGTGGCGGTTCGACGCAGCCGTCGACGAGGCCGGAGAGCTGCTCCAGGCGGGTGATCTCCAGGCCGCCCGCAGCCGCGCCGAACGGGCGCTGACCGAATGGCGCGGCCCCGCGTACGCCGAGTTCACCGAGCTGTCCTGGGCCGCCACCGAGGCGTCCCGCCTTGAGGAACGCCTCCGGATCGCCCTCGAACGCCGCGCGGAGGCCATGCTGGGCCTCGGAGCCGCCGCCGAGGCGGTGCCCGACCTGGAATCCCACGTGGCGGCCAATCCGCTCCGCGAGGACGCCTGGCGCCTGCTGGCCCTGGCCCTCTACCGGACGGGCCGCCAGGGCGACGCCCTGGGCGCGCTCCGCCGGGCCCGCCAGGCGCTCGCCGACGAACTGGGCGTCGATCCAGGCCCCGCGCTCCGGCGCGTGGAAGCCGACATCCTCGCTCAGGCACCGGTTCTCGAACCCACCAGAGCCCCAGCGCCCGCCGCCACGGCACCGAGGCAACAGCCGCCACCGCTGTTCGTCGGCCGCCTGGACGAGGCGGCACGCCTCCAAGCCGCCGCACGGGACGCCGCGGAGGGCCGATCCGGGCTGGTCCTGGTCAGCGGCGACGCGGGCATGGGCAAGACCGCTCTGATCGAGCAGCTCACCGCGGACCTGTCCGGCGACGGCTGGACCTGCGCCTGGGGGAGGGCCCCGGAGACCGGCGGCGCCCCCGCCGCCTGGCCCTGGACCGAACTGCTGAACGAGCTGACGGCCGCCGCGCCGCCCCAAGGCGATCTCGGTGAGCGCCTGCGGCCCCTCCTCGACGACGCGACCGCCGCCGACGGCGGGTCGTCCGACATGCTCACCGGCCGGTTCCGCCTCCACCTGGCCGTCGCCGACTACCTCGGAGGCCTCGCCGACCGGGCCCCGCTCCTGATCGTCCTGGACGATCTCCACTGGGCCGACGAGGGGACGCTGGCGCTCCTCAGCCAGCTCCCGGCCCGCCTGCGCGACCATCGCGTCCTGATCGTCGGGACGTTCCGTACGACCGAGACCGGCGGGCCGCTCGCGGCCGCGCTGGCCGTGCTCGCCCGCCTGGAGCCGCTGCGCCTGGAGCTGGACGGCCTGGCCGGGGCCGAGGTGGCCGAGCTGGTCCGGGCGTTCTGCTCGGCCGAGGTCGGCGCCGTCGAGCTCGCCGCGATCGCCGAACGGACCGGCGGCAACCCGTTCTTCACCCGCGAGACCGCCCGCCTCCTGGACGCCGAGGGAGCGGGCGCGGCCACCCGGAGCGTGCCCACGGGCGTCGGCGACGTGCTGCGCCGCCGGGTCGGCGTGCTGCCCGTCCCGGCCCAGTCCGTGCTGCGCAACGCCGCCGTCGCCGGCCGCGACGTCGATCTGGGCGTCCTCACCGACGTGTCCGGCGGCGACGAGGACGCGGTGATCGACGCCGTGGAGGCCGGGCTCGCCGCGGGCCTGGTCACCGAGCCCGGGCCGGGACGGGTGCGGTTCGCGCACGCGCTGGTCCGCGACACCCTCTACGACGGGCTCTCCCAGATGCGCCGCACGCGCGTGCACGGCAGGGTCGCGGCCGCCCTGGAGAAGCGCCGCCCGGACGAGTCCGCCGCGATCGCCCACCACCTGCTGGAGGCGGGCGACGACCCGGCCAAGGCTGTCCACTACGCGCGGCTCGCCGCCGAGGCCGCCGAGGCCCGCTACGCCTTCCAGGCCGCCGCCGACCTCTGGGAACGCGCCGCCGAGATCGCCGGGCCGGTCGACCGGCTGGAGCTGGACATCGCCGCGATCCGCGCCCTGGCGCTGTCCGGCCACGTCGTCGCGGCCCGCGAGCGGCGCCGCGACACCATCGCCGCGGCCGCCGCGACCGGCGATCCGCGGCTCCTCGGCCGCAGCATCGTCTGCTTCGATGTGCCGACGCTGTGGACCTCACGCGAGTACGGCACGGTCGATCCCCAGGTCATCGCCGCCGTCGACGAGGCCCTGGCCGGGCTGGACGGGTACGACGAGCGCGACGAGGACCTGCGCGTACGGCTGCTGAACAGCCTCGCCATCGAGCTGGAGGGCGAGCCCGGCGAACGCCCCCTCGAAACGGCCCGCGAGGCGGTCCGGGCGGCGCGGGCCCTGGGCGTCCCCGAGCTGCTGGCCGTCGCGCTCAACGGGCTCTACCTGAACAGCTACCGGACCGCGGGCGACCGGTACGAACGGCGCCGCACCGCCGCTGAGCTGCTCGACCTGGCCACCGCCCACGACCTGGACACCTACCGCGTGCTGGCCCATTTCCAGCTGCAGTTCTCTTCGCTGGCCTGCCTGGACCACGAGGCGGCGCGCCGCCACAAGGAGATCGGGCTCCGGCTCGCCGAACAGCACGGCCTGCCCCTGCTCGGGATGATCGCGGGCTGGTTCGGCGCCCTCTCGCACGTGTACGGGGCGCGCCTGGACGAGGCCGCGCAGGCCTACGAGGAGGTCAGCACGGCGATCGGCCGTACCGGCATCTGGAGCAACGAGCGCGGCATGGAACTGGTCGGCATCTACAGCATCCGCCTCGCGCAGGGCCGGCTCGGCGAGCTCCTCGACGAGGCCGAGTGGCTGTGGCGGCGCTGGCCGCACGTCAGCGCCACCGCCGACCTCTACGCCCTGACCCTGGCCGCGGTGGGGCGGGACGACGAGGCCCGCCGGATCGTCACGGGCCTCGGCCCGGTCCGGCGCGACTACTTCTTCGACCTGGTCATGGCGTTCCGCGGCCTGCGCGCGCTCGCGCTGAACGACCGGGTCACCGCGGCCGAGGTGTACGAGGCGCTGCTGCCGTACGAGGACCACGTCACCGGCGGGGCCTGCGCCGTCGCCTCGATCGGCCCGGTCGGCCAGATCCTCGGCGACCTGGCGGTCTTCCTCGACCGTCCGGTGGCCGCCGCCGGGCACTATCGGCAGGCCGCCGCCGTGGCCGAGCGCATCGGCGCCGTTCACTGGGCCGGCACGGCACGCGAGTCCCTGGACGGACTCGGCACCCCGGCCGCGTGAGATCCTGGTCGGGTGACTGCCGAGACTAGTGCCGAGGGCTTCCGATCGGGCTTCGCCTGCTTCGTCGGGCGGCCGAACGTGGGCAAGTCGACCCTGATGAACGCCCTGGTCGGCACCAAGGTGGCGATCACCAGCAACCGGCCGCAGACCACCCGGCGGGCGATCCGCGGCATCGTGCACCGGCCCGACGCCCAGCTGATCGTCGTGGACACCCCCGGCCTGCACAAGCCGCGCACCCTGCTCGGCGAGCGGCTGGACAGCCTGGTCCGCTCCACCCTGACCGAGGTGGACGCGATCGGGTTCTGCGTGCCCGCCGACGAGAAGATCGGCCCCGGCGACAAGTACATCGCCCGCGAGCTGGCCGGGATCAAGAAGACCCCGATCGTGGCGATCGTGACCAAGACCGACCTGGTCCCGCCCGAACGCGTCGCCGAGCAGCTGCTGGCGGTGGGGGAGCTGGGCGAGTTCGCCGACATCGTGCCGTGCTCGGCCGCGGGTGACTTCCAGGTCGGGACGGTGGCGGACGTGCTGATCTCGCACCTGCCCGAGGGCTATCCGCTCTACCCCGAGGGCGACCTCACCGACGAGCCCGAGCAGATCCTGATCGCCGAGCTGATCCGCGAGGCGTCCTTGGAGGGCGTGCGGGACGAGCTGCCGCACTCGATCGCCGTCGTGGTGGACGAGATGGGCCCGCGCGAGGGCCGCGACGACATGATCAACATCTATGCGCACCTGTTCGTCGAGCGGCCCAGCCAGAAGGGCATCGTGATCGGCCACAAGGGCGAGCGGCTGCGCGAGGTCGGCACCCGGGCGCGCAAGCAGATCGAGGCCCTGCTCGGCACCAAGGTCTTCCTGGACCTGCGGATCAAGGTGCTGAAGGACTGGCAGCGCGATCCGAAGCAGCTGCGCCGCCTGGGCTTCTTCGACTGACCAGCGGGCCGACCAGCCCGAGGCCGAGCACCAGCAGCGCGGTGCCCAGCGCGACGTACCAGCCGTAGGCGGGGGAGATGTCGAACGGCATCAGCCGCTGGTCGTTCATCTCGTCCCGGGCGTCGCCGAGCCGCATCAGGAAGATCCCGCAGCTGAGCAGCGCCAGCGCGCCGGGGATCGCGGTGAGCGCGGTGACCCGGGAGTCGCGGGCGACCAGCCCCCAGAAGGCCATCGCCATCGCGGCGAGCGCGAGCAGCGGGACGACCACGACCATGGTGTCCACCTCGATGCCCGCCGCGTCGCCGAGATCCTGGACCACCGTCTGGTCGAACGCGTCGACCGTCACCTGGGCGCTGACCCACGGCAGGAACGCCGACACGAGCAAGCCCGCCGCCGAAACGATCATCGCGAGGTTCCACCAGATCCCCGGGCGGCGCCGTCCGGGCCGCCGCTCACGGGCCTCGCGGCCCTCGCCGTCCTCGGCGGAATCGGCCGTGACCTCGTCGTCGGCCTCGATGGCGGGCGCGGCGGAGGCTCCTCCGGCGTCTTCCTCGGGCGGTAGGAAATCCGGTCGCGGGCGCGAGGACGGCCTGTTCGAGCCCAGGTCACTGCTCATGAACACAGCGTAAGGGGCGGGACCGGCTTGACCGGGTCGGCCACGTCGGGTGCCGAGGATCGGTACGTTGTGGGGGAGACCGGTTTGGGAGGAGAGCTCCGTTGTTGCTTATTTTTGGCTTTTCGGTGTTCTTCCGCACGGTAAGTGAGGGGACGTTCCATTGCCCCCAGTGCGGCGGGGACAGGGCCTACCGGCGCCGCGCCGGGCGCCGCTGGTTCACGCTGTTCTTCCTCCCCGCGATCCCCCTGAACAGGGTCGGCGAGGCGGTCGAGTGCCGCACCTGCCGGACCCGCTTCGGCGTCTCGGTGCTCCGCGCCCCCACCACGCAGCAGCTGGCCGCCGCCCTCCCCGCCGGGATGCGCGCCGCCGCCAGCCTCACCCTGCGGGCGGGCGACGCGGAGTCGGTCGAGGCTCGCAGGCGCGCCATCGAGGCCGTTCAGGGCTATGGCGAGCGCCGGTACGACGACGAGGCGGTCGAGGCCGACCTGAGCCTGCGCGCCGAGTTCCTCGAGGAGGAGGTGTCCCTCGCGGGCGCCCAGCTCGCCGTCGAGGCCAAGGAGTGGTTCCTGTCCCAGGCGGTCCGGGTCGGCCTGGCCGACGGGCCGCTCAGCGACACCGAGCGGCAGGCCCTCCATCACGTCGCGCACCTGCTGGGCATGTCGCGCGCGCACGCGCTCGGCGTCATCGTCACCACCGAGGGCGCGGCCCGGTGACGGCCGCGGGCACGGCCCTGGTCCGGCGCCCCGGCCCTCGGCTCTCCGACGGCATCGTCACGCACCTGGAACGCCGCCCGATCGATGCCGGGCTCGCCGCGCGCCAGCACGAGGCGTACGTGGCGGCCCTGCGCTCGGCGGGCTGGCGGATCCGCGCGGTCGCCCCGGCCGACGCCTGCCCGGACGCGGTCTTCGTCGAGGACATGGCCGTCGTCAGCGGCGGCATCGCGGTCATGGGCCGTTCCGGCGCGCCCGAACGCCGCGACGAGGCCGACGGCGCCGAGAAGGCCGTCCGCGACCTGGGCCTGCGGGTCGAGTGGATCACCGAGCCCGGCACCCTGGACGGCGGCGACGTGCTCCAGGCGGGCGACACCGTCTACGTCGGCCGCAGCGGCCGCACGAACGAGGAGGGCATCTGCCAGCTCGCCCACCTGCTCGGCGGGCGGCGGGTGGTCCCGGTGGACGTCGAGGGGTGCCTGCACCTGAAGTCGGCGATGACCGCCCTGCCCGACGGCACCCTCATCGGCGTGCCCGAATGGATCGACACCACCGCCCTGCCCGGCCTCCGGGTCGCCCCCGAGCCCGCCGGCGCCCACGTCGTCGTCCTGGGCGAGGACCACGTCCTCCTGTCGACCTCCGCGCCCCGTACCGCAGACCTCCTCGCCGCCGACGGCCTGCGGGTCACGACCGTCGACATCGGCGAGTTCGAGGCCCTGGAGGGCTGCGTCACCTGCCTGTCGGTGCTGGTCCCCTAAACGGACGATCGCACAGCGCAACGCCCATACCGGTGAGATCTTCGTAAATCGCTTGTAACACGAAGGATCTTGGGCGGAAATCTCATTCCGGAGACTTGTCACAGAAAACGAAGGCACGGGGCCCGTTCTGTGAGGAGTCCATAGTTGCGCAATTCAATGTGGCGACCGCTGGTCGCGGCGGCTCTCCTGCCCGCCGCGCTTCTGACGGCCTGCGGCGGAGATTCCAAGGACTCCTCGTCGAGTTCCGGCGGTGGCGGTAACACCATCAAGGTGGGCATCCTGCACTCGCTGAGCGGAACGATGTCCATCAGCGAGGTCACGGTGAAGAACTCCGAGATGCTCGCCATCGACGAGATCAACACCAAGGGCGGCGTTCTCGGCAAGAAGATCCAGCCGGTCGTCGAGGACGGCGCCTCCGACTGGCCGACGTTCGCGCAGAAGGCCCAGAAGCTCATCAAGAAGGACAAGGTCGCGACCGTCTTCGGCGGCTGGACCTCGGCCAGCCGCAAGGCGATGCTGCCGGTCTTCGAACGCAACAAGGCGCTGCTGTGGTACCCGGTGCAGTACGAGGGACTGGAGTCATCCCCGTACATCTTCTACACCGGCGCCACCACCAACCAGCAGATCGTGCCCGGCCTCGACTATCTCAAGGAAAAGGGCAAGAAGAAGATCTATCTGGTCGGCAGCGACTACGTCTTCCCGCGCACCGCGAACAAAATCATCAAGGCCTATGCGAAGGCCAATGGAATGGAGATCCTGGGCGAGGAGTACACGCCGCTCGGGCACACCGAATACAGCACTCTGGTCAACAAGATCTCTCAGGCCAAGCCGGACGCGGTGTTCAACACGCTCAACGGAGACAGCAATGTCGCGTTCTTCAAGCAATTGAAGAGCGCCGGTCTCGGCGACCCGGCCAAGATGCCGGTGATGTCGGTGAGCATCGCCGAGGAGGAGGTCAAGGGCATCGGCGTCGCCAACATCTCCGGCCAGCCGGTGGCCTGGAACTACTACGAGACCACCAAGGGCAAGGTCAACGAGGACTTCGTGAAGGCCTTCACGGCCAAGCACAAGGGCGCGGTGACCTCCGACCCGATGGAGGCGGGCTACAACGCCGTCCACCTGTGGGCCGCGGCCGTCACCAAGGCCGGCTCCATCGACGTCGCCAAGGTCAAGGCCGCCGCGGCGGGCCTGTCCCTGGACCTGCCCGAGGGCAAGGTCACCATCGACGGCTCCAACCAGCACGTCTACAAGACCGCGCGGATCGGCGTGATTCAGCCGGACGGGCTCATCAAGGAGGTCTGGAGCTCGGGCGAGCCGATCAAGCCCGACCCCTATCTCAAGGGCTACCCCTGGGCGTCCGGCCTCGCCTCGTCCTGAGCGTCCCGAGGAGCGAGCATGGAATCCTTGATCAACCAGCTGCCGATCGGGCTCAGCATCGGCGCGGTGCTGCTGCTGGTCGCGCTCGGCCTGACGTTCACGTTCGGCCAGATGGGCGTGATCAACATGGCCCACGGCGAGTTCATCATGGCGGGCTCCTACACCGCCTACATGCTGCAGGACTGGGCGGGCTCGCAGGCGGTGATCGTCGCCCTGCCGGTCGCGTTCGCGGTGGCGGGCGTGATGGGCTGGCTGCTGGAACGCCTGGCCGTGCGGCACTTCTACGGCCGTCCGCTGGACACGCTGCTGCTCACCTGGGGCGTCAGCCTGGTGCTCCAGCAGGCCGCGCGCGACCTGTTCGGCGCGCCGAACGTCCAGGTCGTCTCGCCGGGCTGGCTGACCGGCCGGGTCGAGCTGCTCGGCGGCAATCTGCCGTACGCGCGGCTGTTCATCATGGGCCTGGCGCTCGCCTGCGTGGTCGGCGTCTGGGCGTACATGAACCGCTCGGCGCAGGGCCGCCGGATGCGCGCGGTGATGCAGAACCGCGAGCTGGCCGCGTGCAGCGGCGTCGCGACCGCCCGCACCGACCAGCTGACCTTCTTCATCGGCTCGGGCCTGGCCGGGGTGGCCGGGGTCGCGCTGACCCTGATCGGCCCGGTCGGCCCGTCGATCGGCACCTACTACATCGTGGACGCGTTCCTGGTGGTCGTCGCGGGCGGCCTCGGCCAGCTGCGCGGCGCGGTGATCGCGGCGGTCGCGCTCGGGATGCTGAACTCCTACGCCGAGTTCTGGACCGACGCGAGCCTGGCCAAGGTGATCGTCTTCGCGGTCGTCATCGCGTTCCTGCAGTTCCGTCCGCAGGGCCTGTTCGTTCTTCGTTCTCGGGCGCTGACATGAGCGCGCGGCTACGCGGATACGCGCTCTTCGCCTCGGTCGCCGTCCTGGTGCTGGTGGTGGCGCCGGTCGCGCTGCCCGCCTTCCGGCTGGACGAGCTGGCCAAGTACCTGTGCTTCGCCATCGCCGCCCTCGGCATCGGCCTGGCCTGGGGTCAGGGCGGCATGCTGACCCTCGGCCAGGGCGTGTTCTTCGGCCTCGGCGGCTACGCCATGGCGATGTACCTGAAGCTGCACGACGCGGGCGGCGACCTGCCCGACTTCATGACCTGGAGTGGCGTGGAGAAGCTGCCGCTCATCTGGAAGCCGTTCTCCAACGTGGGCTTCGCGCTCGCCGCGGTGATCGTCGTCCCGGTGCTGGTCGCGGTCGCGCTCGGCGTGCTGGTGTTCCGGCAGCGGGTGCGCGGCGCCTACTTCGCGATCCTGACGCAGGCGCTCGCGGCGGCGTTCGTCATCCTGCTGGTCGGCCGGCAGGGCCTCACCGGCGGCACGAACGGCATGACCAACTTCTACGACTTCTTCGGCAAGGACCCCGAGGCAGAGAGCACCCAGCGGATCACCTACTTCGTGACCGCCGTCGTGCTCGGGATCCTCTACCTGGGTGCCCGGCAGCTGGTGAAGAGCCGGTTCGGGCGGCTGCTGGTGGCGGTGCGCGACGGTGAGGACCGGGTGCGCTTCCTCGGCTACAACCCCGCCACGGTCAAGACGATCACGTTCGCGGTCTCGGCGGGGATGGCGGGCATCGCCGGGGCGCTGTTCGTGCCGGTGGTCGGGATCATCTCGCCGTCGCTGCTCGGTGTCGTGCCGTCGCTGGAGCTGGTCGTGGCGGTCGCGGTCGGCGGCCGGTACGCCCTCGCCGGAGCGATCCTCGGCGCCGTGCTCATGAACTACGCCAAGACCTCGTTCAGCGAGCAGTGGGCGGGCGGCTGGCTCTACCTGGAGGGCGCGCTGTTCATCCTGGTGATGACGCTGGCCCCGAAGGGCGCGGTCGGGGTGTACGAGCAGATCCGCGACGCGATCGCCCGCCGCCGCGAGGCGCCCCCGCGGGTCGCGGCCACGGTCAAGGAGGAGGTGGCCGCGTGAGTGAGGGAACGCTGCTGGAGATCCGCGGGCTGGAGGTCGTCTTCGACGGCTTCCGCGCGATCAACGGCGTGGACCTGACGGTGGGGGAGGGGGAGCTGCGCTTCCTCATCGGCCCGAACGGCGCGGGCAAGACCACGCTCATCGACGTCATCACCGGGCTGACCAGGCCTGCCGCCGGGACGGTCCGGTTCGGCGGCACGGAGCTGACCGGGCGCAAGGAGCACAGGATCGTGCGGCTCGGCATCGGCCGCACGTTCCAGACCTCGGTCGTCTTCGAGGAGCTGACCGTTCTGGAGAACCTCGACCTGGCGGTGAGCTTCCGCCGCCCGCTCGTCAGCCTGTTCCGCCAGCGGCGCGGGGTGTCCGACACCGTCGCGTCCGTGCTGGACACGATCGGGCTCGGCGAACTGGCGGACAGGCCCGCCGGGGTGCTGTCGCACGGGCAGCGGCAGTGGCTGGAGATCGGCATGCTCATCGCGCAGCAGCCCAGGCTGCTGCTGCTGGACGAGCCGGTCGCGGGCATGAGCCAGGACGAGCGGGAGCGCACCGGCGAGCTGCTCACCGAGATCGCCAAGGACCACACGGTGGTCGTGGTGGAGCATGACATGGAGTTCCTGCGCCGGTACGCCTCGCAGGTGACGGTGCTGCACGAGGGCACCGTGCTGGTCGAGGGCGACGTCGCCACCGTCCAGAAGGATCCCCGCGTTCAGGAGGTCTACCTGGGCCGCAGCCGCGAGGAGGCCGCATGAGCCCGATGCTCGAAGTCACCGGATTGCAGGCCGCCTACGGGCGCGCCCGCGTGCTGTTCGGGGTGGACGTCACGGTCGAGGCCGGGACGCTCATGTGCGTCATGGGCCGCAACGGCGTCGGCAAGACCACCCTCCTCAACTCGATCATGGGCGTGCTGGCGCCCACCGCGGGGAAGATCGTCTTCGACGGCGAGGACGTGACCAGGCTGCCCACCTACGAGCGGGTGCGGCGCGGGATGGGCTACGTGCCGCAGGGGCACGAGACGTTCCCGCAGCTCACCGTGGCCGAGAACCTGCGGGTCACGCTGGAGGCGTCGCGGCACAAGGACAGGGCCGCGATCGACGAGGCGCTGGAGGTCTTCCCGCGCCTGACCGAGATGCTCGGCCGCAAGGCGGGCTTCCTGTCGGGCGGCCAGCAACAGCAGCTCGCGATCGCCCGCGCACTGGTCACCCGCCCGCGCATGCTGATCCTGGACGAGCCGACCGAGGGCATCCAGCCCTCGATCGTCGCCGAGATCGAGGCGGCCATCGAGCGGCTCAACAAGGAGAAGGGGCTGGCGGTCCTGCTGGTCGAGCAGTACCTGGAGCTGGTCCTCCGGCTGGCCGACGGATTCGTGATCATCGAGGGCGGCGCGGTCCGGCGCGCCGGCACCGCCGAGGACCTCCGCGACGCCGACGTCAAGCGGCTTCTGGCCGTCTGATCAGGCCCTTTGATCAGCGTGAACGCCCCCGCCCGGGAATGGGCGGGGGCGTTCGCGTCGTTCATCATGCGGACGGAGCGTGCGCGGAGGCGTCTCAAATGGCGGACTTTGTTTCCGTAACTTGGATGGCAACTGATAACTTGGCCAGCGTGTTGCGTGAGCTGCTCCTCCTTAGCGGCCGCAGCGGGGGCCTGTAACCGGGTCGGCTCCCTCGCTGCGGGACTTTGACGTGGACGTCGGCCGCAGATCCGAGCAGAGGGAACCCACAGGGATGTATCCGCAACAGCAGTCCTCCGGCATGCCGTTCGAGCGCTACCGGCCGTTCGCGCCGATCAAGCTCACGGACCGGACGTGGCCCGACCAGGTGATCACTGAGGCGCCTCGCTGGTGCGCGGTGGACCTCCGCGACGGCAACCAGGCCCTGATCGACCCGATGGACTCCCACCGCAAGCTCCAGATGTTCGAGCTGCTGGTACGGATGGGCTACAAGGAGATCGAGGTCGGGTTCCCGGCGGCCAGCCAGACCGACTTCGACTTCGTCCGGCAGATCATCGAAGAGGACCGGATCCCCGACGACGTGGTGATCCAGGTGCTGACCCAGGCCAGGCCCGAGCTGATCGAGCGGACCTTCGAGTCGGTGCGCGGCGCCAAGCAGGCGATCGTGCACCTGTACAACTCCACCTCCACGCTGCAGCGCCGGGTGGTGTTCGGCCAGGACAAGGACGGCATCACCGCGATCGCGGTCGAGGGCGCCAAGCTGGTCAAGAAGCTCGCCGACGACATGGGCGACACGCAGATCTACTTCCAGTACTCGCCCGAGTCGTTCACCGGCACCGAGCTGGAGTACGCGGTCGAGGTCTGCAACGCGGTCAACGACGTGTGGCAGCCGACCCCCGACCGCAAGGTGATCGTCAACCTGCCGGCCACGGTCGAGATGGCGACGCCGAACGTCTACGCCGACCAGATCGAGTGGATGCACCGCAACCTGGCCTACCGCGACTCGGTCGTGCTGTCGCTGCACCCGCACAACGACCGCGGCACCGCCGTCGCCGCCGCCGAGCTCGGCTTCATGGCGGGCGCCGACCGCATCGAGGGCTGCCTGTTCGGCAACGGCGAGCGCACCGGCAACGTATGCCTGGTCACCCTCGGCCTGAACCTGTTCACCCAGGGCGTCGACCCGCAGATCGACTTCTCCGACATCGACGAGATCCGCCGCACCGTCGAGTATTGCAACCAGCTGCCGGTGCACGAGCGCCACCCCTACGGCGGCGACCTGGTCTACACCGCGTTCTCCGGCTCGCACCAGGACGCGATCAACAAGGGCTTCGACCACCTGCGCAAGGACGCCGAAGAGGCGGGCGTCGAGGTGGACGCCTACCAGTGGGAGGTCCCGTACCTGCCCATCGACCCCAAGGACGTCGGCCGCAGCTACGAGGCCGTGATCCGGGTCAACAGCCAGTCGGGCAAGGGCGGCGTCGCCTACATCATGAAGACCGAGCACTCGCTGGAGCTGCCGCGGCGCCTCCAGATCGAGTTCTCCCGCGTCGTGCAGAGCCACACCGACGACGAGGGCGGCGAGGTCACCGGCGAGCGCATGTGGCAGATCTTCGAGGCCGAGTTCCTGGCGAACGGCCCGCGCGCCGGTCTGCTGGCGCACCGCGCGGTGTCCCGCGTGGACGAGAAGGACCGCCTGTCCTGCGACGTCCGCGTGGACGGCGAGATCCGCGAGATCGAGGGCGTCGGCAACGGCCCGGTGTCGGCCTTCGAGGACGCGCTCGCCTCGGTCGGCGTGAACGTCCGCGTCCTGGACTACGCCGAGCACGCCCTCAGCGCCGGCGGCGACGCCCGCGCCGCCGCCTACGTCGAGTGCGACGTGGACGGCACCACGGTCTGGGGCGTCGGCATCGACCACAACATCGTCACCGCCTCGCTCAAGGCCATGCTCTCCGCCGTCAACCGCGTCTCCCGTACCGCCTGACGCGCCCGACGCAGAGCTCCCCGAACATCCGCCGCGCGCGGCCATAAGCCCGCGCGTCCGGACCCAAGCCCGATCACAACGGTGTGATCCGCCGTGTGTGGTCGCTGAACGCCCCCGATCGTGATGACCTCGTGATCGGGGGCGTTCTGTGTTGCCTCCCGGGTTCTCGTCGAGTTTTTTCGCAAAGTCACGCAAGCAGCTTGCGTCGATCTGTCGTAAGGTTTCCGGCATGACACGTCGTCTCGCCGAGGTCGCGAAAAAGGTCGGGGTCAGTGAGGCCACCGTCAGCCGGGTGCTGAACGGGAAGCCGGGGGTCTCCGACTCCACCAGGGCGGCGGTGCTGACCGCGCTGGACGTGCTGGGGTACGAGCGGCCGACGCAGCTGCGCGGCGAGCGGGCCCGGCTGGTCGGGCTCGTGGTGCCCGAGCTGGGCAACCCGATCTTTCCGGCGCTGGCCGAGGTGATCGGGGGAGCGCTGGCGCAGCGCGGGTTCACGCCGGTGCTGTGCGCGCTCACGCCGGGCGGCCTGTCGGAGGCCGACTACGTGGAGATGCTGCTCCAGCAGCAGGCCTCGGGGGTCGTCTTCGAGGGCGGGCTGTACGCCGAGGCCGACGCCTCGCACGAGCACTACCGCAGGCTGATCGAGGTGCGGCTGCCGGTCGTGCTGGTGAACGCGGCGGCCGACAAGCTGGACTTTCCGCAGGTCTCAGCCGACGACGCGGTCGCGGCCGAGCAGTCGTTCGCGCACCTGCACTCGCTCGGGCACGAGCGGATCGGGCTGGTGCTCGGCCCCGAGGACCACGTGCCGAGCGCCCGCAAGCTCGCCGCCGCGCGCGCCGCGGCGGGCCAGGCCGGGATCGAGATCCCCGACGCCTGGGTGAAGCGCAGCATGTTCTCGCTGGAGGGCGGCCAGGCCGTGACCGGGGCGTTGATCAGCGCGGGCGTCACCGGGATCATCTGCGCGAGCGACCCGCTGGCGCTCGGCGTGATCCGCGCGGTCCGCCGGCTCGGGCTCTCGGTGCCCGAGGACGTCTCGGTGGTCGGCTACGACGACTCGGCGTTCATGAACTGCGTGAACCCGCCGCTCACCACCGTGCGGCAGCCGATCGAGGCGATCGGGCGGGCCGCGGTGACGCTGCTGACCGGGCAGGTCGAGGGCGGCACGGTCGCCGCCGAGGAGCTGCTCTACGAGCCGGAGCTGGTGGTCAGGGCGTCGACGGGACCGGCCCCGCGAGGCTGAATGTCAGCTTTTTGCGTAAGTTAATTCATCTATTGCTCCGTGATGTAGGTCTCTGTATGTTTCTCGCACCTGGCTGACGTCCAGAAGGGAAACCACCCCGATGACCTTCACGAGATCCCGGATTCTCGCGCCCCTGCTCGTCGCTTCCCTCGGAGCGACCCTCGCCGCCTGCGGCGGGGACGACTCCGACAGCAAGACCAAGAAGGACCAGCCGCTCGCCGCCGACGCCAAGGTGACGATCTCGGTCGGCTGCATGCCCGCCAAGAGCCAGACCGCCCAGCGCAAGGAATGGCTCGAGGACGTCGCCGCGTTCCAGAAGCTGCATCCGAACATCACGATCGACGGCAAGGACGCCTTCCCCTGCCAGGACCCGAACACCTTCCAGGCCAAGCTCGCCGGTAACCAGCTCGAGGACGTCTTCTACGTCTACTTCACCGACTCGCGCAGCATCATCAACAACCGGCAGGCCGCCGACATCACGCCGTACATCGGCCTCTCGAAGCAGTACCCGAGCGTGGACCCGGCGGTCGAGAAGGTCTTCAAGGACGGCGACAAGGTCTACGGCCTGCCGCGCCAGAACTACTCGATGGGCCTGTTCTACAACCGCGCGCTCTTCAGGAAGGCCGGCCTGAACCCCGACACCCCGCCCAAGAGCTGGGCCGAGGTGCGCGACGCCGCCAAGAAGATCAGCGCCCTCGGCGACGGGATCACCGGGTACGCCGAGCTGAGCGCCAAGAACCAGGGCGGCTGGCACTTCACCACCTCGGTCTACAGCCAGGGCGGCGACATGGTGTCGGCCGACGGCAAGAAGGCGGCCTTCAACACCCCGCAGGGCAAGGCCGTACTGCAGAACCTCAAGGACATGCGCTGGACCGACAACTCGATGGGCACCAAGCAGCTGCTCATCGACGCCGACATCCAGCGGATGATGGCCGCGGGCAAGCTCGGCATGTACCTCGGCGCGCCCGACAACGCGACCGCGCTCGTCGACCAGTTCAAGGCCAAGTACGACGACTTCGGCATGGCCCCGATCCCCGGCTCGACCGGCACGCTCATGGGCGGCGACGGCTACATGTTCAACGCCAAGGCCTCCCCGGAGAAGATCAAGGCTGGGCTGCTGTGGCTGGACTACTACTGCCTCACCCCGGGCCAGGGTCAGCTCAACTACGCGCGCGCCAAGACCGACGGCCGCCCGGTCGGCCTTCCGCAGCCGAAGCTCTTCGCCGCGAACGCGGTCGGCCAGCAGGACCGCCAGCTCCGCGCCGCCTCCGCGAACCTGCCCGTCGGCAACTTCAAGCCGTACGAGGACGCCTACAACACCGTCCCCGGCAAGCTCGAGCCCGGCCACGCCCAGCAGCTCTACGCGATCCTCGACAGCGTCGTCTCCGCCGTGCTGACCAGGCAGGACGCCAACATCGACCAGCTGCTCGGCGACGCACAGAAGAAGGCCGACGCCGTTCTGGCCAGGGCCAGTTGAGCATGACGACCGCCCCGATCGCGGCACGACTCCGCCGGGCGACGACGGCACGCATGTCGCCGCGTCGCCGGCGGGGGGTGCAGCGCAATCTGACCGCCTACGGGTTCCTGTGCGGCGCCCTGATCTGCTTCGCGATCTTCTCCTGGTACCCGATCGTCCGGGAGGTGCTGCTCAGTTTCCAGAAGACCAACTTCGTCGGTGCGCCGACGTGGGTCGGCCTCGACAACTTCACGACGGTCATCGCCGACCCGGTCTTCAACGACGCCTGGCTGAACACCGCCGCGTTCACCCTGCTGGCGCTGGTCGTCGGGTACGCGGTGCCGTTCGTCATCGCGATCGTGCTGAACGAGTTGCGCCACGCCCGCGCCTACCTGCGCTTCGTGGTCTACCTGCCGGTGATGCTGCCGCCCGCGGCCGCGGTGCTGCTCTTCAAGTGGTTCTACGACCCGGGGCCGGGCCTGTTCAACCAGATCCTGCACGCGGCGCAGCTGCCGGGGCTGAGCTGGCTGGACTCGACCGACACCGCGCTGATCTCGCTGGTGCTGGTCTCCACCTGGATGAACCTGGGCAGCGGCACGCTGATCTACCTGGCCGCGCTGCAGACCATTCCCGGGGAGCTGTACGAGGCGGCGGAGCTGGACGGGGCCGGGCTCTTCCGCCGGATCCGGCACATCACGATCCCGCAGACGCGGCTGATCCTGCTGGTGATGCTGCTTCTGCAGATCATCGCGACCATGCAGGTGTTCATCGAGCCGTACCTGCTGACCGGCGGCGGCCCGGAGGACTCGACCGTCACGGTCGCCTACCTGATGTACCAGTACGCCTTCAACTTCAACAACTTCGGCGGGGGCGGCGCGCTCGGGCTGATGCTCATGCTCGTGCTGATGGTGTTCTCGGCCATCTATCTGCGCGTTTCGCGAGAGGAGGCGCGGTAGTCATGGCTTCCAAGGCCGCCTTTCAGAGCGCGGGCACGCGCACGCTGATCTCCAGCCGCGCCCTCAACACCGGACGCGGGAAGACCGTCTACTGGCTGCTGTGGGCCGTGGTGATGGTGACGTTCACGTTCGTGTTCGTCTTCCCGCTGTACTGGATGGTCACCGGCGCGATGAAGTCGCCGAACGAACTGGCCCAGGTGCCGCCGGACGTGTTCCCCAAGCACGCGAGCTTCGCCGGCTACAAGGAGGCCTGGCACCAGCTCGACCTCGGCCTCTACCTGCGCAACACCTTCATCTACGCGCTCGGGGCGTGGCTGTTCACGCTCGGGATCGACGTCACGGCGGCGTACGCGCTGTCCAAGCTGCGCCCGCTGCTGGGCAAGGCGATCCTGGCGATGATGCTGGCCACGCTGATGATCCCGCCGATGGTCATCCTGCTGCCGGCCTACCTGACCGTGAAGGACCTGCCGCTGCTGCACGTGAACCTGCTGAACACCCCGTGGGCGATCTGGCTGCCGGCCGCCGCCAACGCGTTCAACATCTTCCTGCTGAAGCGGTTCTTCGACTCGATCCCGACCGAGCTGATCGACGCCGCCGAGGTCGACGGCGCCTCGCCGCTGCGGATCCTCTGGTCGATCGTGCTGCCGGTGTCGCGGCCGATCCTCGGGGTGGTGTCGATCTTCTCGGTGGTGAACGTCTGGCGCGACTTCGTCTGGCCGCTGCTGGTGCTGCCCGACTCGCAGAAGCGCACGGTCAGCGTGGCGATCTCCTCGCTCGCGGTGCAGGTGCCGCAGAACGTGCTGATCGGCTCGCTGGTCATCGCCAGCCTGCCCACCATCGTCGTCTTCTTCATCTTCCAGAGGCACATCATGGCCGGCCTCACCGCCGGCGGACTCAAGGGCTGACTCCCGGCCCCGTCCCTGCAGAACACGTAAGGAGCTGTGTTGAGCATGCCCGAATCTTGGTGGCGCGGAGCCGTGATCTACCAGGTCTACCCGCGCAGCTTCGCCGACGGCGACGGCGACGGCGTCGGCGACATCGCCGGGCTGCGCGCGCGCCTGCCCTATCTCGCCGGGCTCGGCGTGGACGCGTTGTGGCTCAACCCCTGGTATCCCTCGCCGATGGCCGACGGCGGCTACGACGTGGCCGACTACCGGGGCATCGAGCCGGTGTTCGGCACGCTGGCCGAGGCGGAGGCCTTCATCGGGGAGGCGCACGACGCCGGGCTGCGCGTCATCCTGGACGTGGTGCCGAACCACGGCTCGGACCGGCAGGCCTGGTTCCGCGAGGCGCTGGAGGCCGGTCCAGGCTCGCCCGCCAGGGAACGGTTCTGGTTCCGGCAGGGCCTGGCCGACGGCCCGCCGAACGACTGGCAGTCGATCTTCGGCGGCCCGGCCTGGACGCGGGTGCCCGACGGCGAGTGGTACCTGCACCTGTTCGCCCCCGAGCAGCCCGACTTCAACTGGAACAGCCCCGAGGTGGTCCGCGAGTTCCACGACGTGCTGCGGTTCTGGTACGAGCGGGGCGTGGACGGCATCCGCATCGACTCGGCGGCGCTGCTGGTCAAGGACCCCGACGCCGAGCCGGACGGCCTGCACCCCTACGAGGACCGCGACGGCGTCCACGAGGTCTACCGCGGCTGGCGCAAGGTCACCGACGCCTACCCCGACCGGATGCTGGTCGGCGAGGTGTGGCTGCCCGACCAGGAGCGCCTGGCCCGCTACCTGCGGCCGGACGAGATGCACACCGCGTTCAACTTCGACTTCCTCAACTGCCCGTGGGAGCCCGCCGCGCTCCGCAAGGTGATCGACACGACGCTGTCCACGCACGTGCCGCTCGGCGCCCCGCCGACCTGGGTGCTGTCCAACCACGACGTGGTGCGGCCGGTGACCCGTTACGGGCGTGGCGACACCTCGTTCGACCTCCAGGACCGGCGCCTCGGCGAGCCGTCGGACCGGGCGCTCGGCACCAGGCGGGCCCGCGCGGCCGCGCTGCTGGCGATGGCGCTGCCCGGCTCGGTCTACATCTACCAGGGCGAGGAGCTCGGCCTGCCCGAGGTCGAGGACATCCCCGGCGAGCTACTCCAAGATCCGATTTGGGAACGTTCCGGCCGCACCGACCCCGGCCGCGACGGCTGCCGCGTCCCGATGCCCTGGTCGGGCGCCGAACCCCCGTTCGGCTTCGGAAAGGGCGAGGGCCAGCCGTGGCTCCCGCAACCGGCGGACTGGCGCGACCTCACCGTAGAGGCCCAGCAGGACGACCCGTCCTCGATGCTCAGCCTCTACCGGGAGGCCCTGCGCATCCGCCGCCGCGAGCTCGGCGACGGGAACCTGACCTGGCTGCCCGGCGAGGAGAACGTGCTCGCGTTCACCCGCGACTCCGGCCTCACCTGCGTCGTCAACCTCGGCGAGGCCCCCACCCCCCTTCCGCGCGGCAACATCCTGCTCTCCAGCGCCCCGACACCCGACGGCACCCTGCCGCCCGACACCGCCGCGTGGCTCCTCTAATACGCCGATCTTGCTCTCAGCGCCCTTCAACAGCCGAAATGAGGGCGCTGAGAGCAAGATCGGCGTGGCTGGCGGTCCGTACGGCTGGCGGTCCGTACGGCTGGCGGTCTGTACGGCTAGCGGTCTGTACGACCTAGGACGTGGTGGACCAGCTCGCGCAGGGGGCCGTTGAGCTGGGCCTCACCGACCGTCGCGGTGTCGCCGTCGATGTCGATGTCGTACAGGAACTGGTCGGGGATCCGGCCGGGCGGCGGCACCGTGCCCAGGTCCACCCGGGCGACCAGGCGCCGCAGCATCGGGTCCGAGCCGGTGTCGGACTCGCCCCGCTGCTGGATCCCCGCGAATCCGCCGCTGCGGACCACTGTCACCTTCACGTCGTCTGCCTCACGTCGAGACGCCTACCCCCGTCCAGGCGTCGCGTACCGCTGCGGTCTCGCTGCCGTCCGCGCCGTAGAGCTCGGTCGCGGTGGCGACCGTCGCCGCGGCGAACGCCGTGAAGTCCGCGTCGGACTTGAGCTTGCCACCGGTGAGCGTCACGTACCAGATCCGGCCCGCCTTCTCCCACGCGTGGCCGCCGATCGCCGCGGAGGCCAGGTAGAAGGCGTGGTTCGGGATGCCCGAGTTGATGTGGACGCCGCCGTTGTCCTGGTAGGTGTCGACGTAGTGGTCCATGTCGGCGGGCTGCGGGTCCTTGCCCAGCTGGGGGTCGTCGTAGGCGGTGCCGGGCTCCTTCATGGACCGCAGCGCGACGCCGTGGACGCCCTCGGCGAGCAGGCCCTGGCCGATCAGCCAGTCGGCCTGGTCGGCGGTCTGGCCGAGGTGCCACTGCTTGATCAGCGAGCCGAACACGTCGGAGACCGACTCGTTCAGCGCGCCGGACTGCCCGAAGTACTCCAGGCCCGCGGTGTACTGGGTGACGCCGTGGGTGAGCTCGTGCCCGGTGACGTCGAGAGGATAGGTGAAGTCGGTGAACAGCTGGCCGTCGCCGTCCCCATAGACCATCTGCTCGCCGTTCCAGAAGGCGTTGTCGTAGTTCTTGCCGTAGTGCACGGTCGAGATCAGCGGCAGGCCGGCGCCGTCGATCGAGTTGCGCTTGTTGGCGGCCTCGTAGAAGTCGAAGGTCACCCCGAGCCACTCGTAGGCCCGGTCCACCGTCTGGTCGCCGCTGGCGTCGCCGCCCTCGGATCGGACCTTCTTGCCGGGCAGGTCCTCACGATGCTCGGCGTCGTTGATGGTGCGGTTCGGGGTGAAGTCCTCGGAGGGAGCGGGAGCCGCGCCGAGAGCGGTCGAACGGCGCTCGACCCGTTGCGCGGCGCTGAGGACGAGGGTGCGGCGGGCCATGGCGCGCAGGTCGGGGTCCGTCGCCTCGCGGGCCACGCGCTCCAGGATGTGCGGGGGCACGATGGTGCATCTCATACGGCCACGCTGCCACCCGAATGTGACTCAGGCCACAGCTTTGGCCGCTCCTTTGCGACCAATTCCGGTCACTGACGGTGATGGCGCGGAACCTTGCGGAGAACCTGTGGGGATGTCGTGAAGGTCGGGTCCCGGCGAGCCGCGCACCGCGCCACGTGGGCGAGAATGATGATGTGTCCCTCTACCGAGACGAAGGCATCGTCCTGCGAACGCAGAAGCTGGGCGAGGCCGACCGCATCGTGACGGTGCTGACCCGCCGCACCGGCAAGCTGCGCGCGGCCGCCAAGGGGGTCCGCAAGACCAAGTCCCGCTTCGGCGCGCGGCTGGAGCCGTTCACGCACGTGGACCTGCAGCTGTACGAGCGGCGCTCGCTGGACCTGATCACGCAGGCCGAGACGCTCCGGCCCTACGGCGAGCCGCTGGTCGCCGACTATCCCCGCTACACCGCCGGGATGGCGATGCTGGAGACCACCGACAAGCTCACCGAGGAGCGCGAGCCGTCGCTGCGCCAGTTCCTGCTGCTGGTCGGCGCGCTGCGGACCCTGGTGGAACGTGACCACGACTCCCGGCTGGTGCTGGACGCGTTCCTGCTGCGCTCCCTGTCGGTGGCGGGCTGGGCGCCCGCGATCGACGAGTGCTGCCGCTGCGGCGAGCGCGGGCAGCTGCGCGGGTTCGCGATCGCGGCGGGCGGCGCGGTCTGTGCGCGGTGCCGCCAGCCGGGCGCCGCGACCCCGGCGCCGCCGACGTTCGCGCTGATGCTGGCGCTGCTGCGCGGGGACTGGGAGTACGCCGACGGGACCGAGCAGCGCCACCGGGTGGAGTGCAGCGGCCTGGTCGCCGCCTACCTGCAGTGGCATCTGGAGCACGGCATCCGCTCGCTGCGCCATGTGGAGCGCGGCGCGGAGGAACGTGGCAGAAGCGACGACGACAGCGACGACACCAGTGACGACAACAGCGACAGGGAGACAGTGTGAGAAGGGCCGTTCAGCCGCCGTACCCGCACAAGGACGGCGCCACGCCGCCCAAGATTCCGGGTGAGCTGGTCCCCGAGCACGTCGCCATCGTGATGGACGGCAACGGGCGCTGGGCCAAGCAGCGCGGGCTGCCGCGGATCGAGGGCCACAAGATGGGGGAGGAGTCCCTCTTCGACGTGATCATGGGCGCGATCGAGCTGGGCATCCCCAACCTGTCGGCGTACGCGTTCTCCACCGAGAACTGGAAGCGCTCTCCCGATGAGGTCCGCTTCCTGATGGGCTTCAACCGGGACGTGATCCGGCGCCGCCGCGACCAGCTGCACTCGATGGGGGTGCGGGTCCGGTGGGCGGGCCGGCGGCCCAAGCTCTGGCGCAGCGTCATCAAGGAGCTGGAGACGGCAGAGGAGATGACCAAGGACAACGACGTGCTGACGCTCCAGTTCTGCGTCAACTACGGCGGCCGCGCCGAGATCACCGACGCCGCCGCCGCGATCGCCAGGGACGTGCGGGACGGGAAGCTCAACCCCGACAAGATCACCGAGAAGGTGTTCGCCCGCTACCTCGACGAACCGGGGATTCCGGACGTCGACCTGTTCCTGCGTTCGTCGGGGGAGCAGCGCTTCTCCAACTACCTGCTCTGGCAGTCGGCCTACGCCGAGTTCGTCTTCCTCGACACGCTGTGGCCCGACTTCGACCGGCGCCATCTGTGGCACGCGTGCGAGATCTTCGCCTCCCGCGACCGGCGCTACGGCGGCGCCGTGCCCAACTCCGTGGAGCCGGGTGCCTCGTCTTAACCAATCATTTCCTACTTGAATAGTTGACTTATAGGGTCGCGCTGCCTACGTTCGTAGGCATGTCGCAGCAGACCCTGGAACCCGTGCGCCTGGACATCGCCCCGGTGAGCGGCCGGATCGGCGCCGTCGTCTCCGGCGTGGACCTCGGCCTCGACCTGCCCGAACGGGCCCTGGGGGAGATCCGGCACGCGCTGCTCCGGCACAAGGTGATCTTCTTCCGCGACCAGTTCGGACTGGACGCGGCCGGCCAGGCCGCGTTCGCCCGCCGTCTCGGCGACCTGATCGACCCGGACGTGGTCATCCCGTCGCTGGAGGCCTGGCACGCCGACGCCACGTTCCTGGAACGGCCGCCGCTCGCCACGGTGCAGCGCGCACTCCAGGTCCCCGAGTTCGGCGGCGACACCGTCTGGGCCAACACCGTCACCGCCTACGAGGACCTCCCGGTCGAGCTGCGCGACCTGGCCGACCGGCTGTGGGCCGTCCACAGCGCCGCCGCCGGATCGCTGGAGACCAAGCACCCGGTCGTCCACGTCCACCCCGAGACCGGCGAACGCGCGATCCTGCTCGGCGGCTTCGCCCGTTCGATCGCCGGGCTCAGCGAGCAGGCCGACGCCGGGGCGCTCATCAAGCTCTTCCAGGAGTACGTCACCCGGCTGGAGAACACCGTCCGCTGGCGCTGGGCGCCCGGCGACGTGGCGATCTGGGACAACCGCGCCACCCAGCACCGCATCGTCAACGACTTCGGCGACCGCCCCCGCCGCCTCCACAACGTCACCGTCGCCGGAGCCCGGCCCGTCCCCGTCGCATAGTCAGGGACCGAGCGTGGCCAACTGGTACTTTTCCGCTGCTTCCGCGGTGATCTGACTGGCATCATTCGCCTATGGAGATCGAGTCCGTGGGCGAGGTGACCGCGACCGTGCGGTTGAGCGACCCCGACGTCAGTTCCGAACGGCTCGAAGAGCTGACCACGGTCGTCCGCGACGAGCTGCTGGCCTCCGCCGCCTCGTCCGTCGCCCTCGCCGCCTCCGAAGCCCCGCCCGGCGCGCGTGCCCCGGACGGGAGCATCGCCGGCGAGCTGGTCGTGACGGTCGGCGCGGTCGCCGTCATGCTCCGCAGCGTCATCGGCGTCCTGAAGGCCTGGCGCGAACGGCGGCCCGCGCGGACCGTCGAGATCGAGATCGACGGCCGGAAGCTGAAGCTCACCGACGCGACGAAGGCACAACAGGAACGGCTGGTGGAGGACTTCCTCGCCGCCGTCCCGCGGGACTGACATGGCCGGTCGCCGACGGGCACTGCTGGTCGCCGTCGACGCCTACGAGGACGAACGGCTGCCCGCGCTGAAGGCCCCCGTGAAGGACGCCCACGCGCTGGCCGAGGTGCTGGCCGACGAGTCCCTGGGCGGGTTCGAGGTCGAGATCCTGGCGGACGCGACCTCCCATGCCATCACCGAGAAGGTCGAAGAGGTCCTCGCCGACAGCCGTTCCGACGATGTCGTCCTGCTCCACTTCGGGTGCCACGGGCTGAAGGACGACGGCGGCGGCCTTTACCTCGCGGCGCACAACACCGTCCCGAAGCGCCTGCTGTCGACCGGCGTCGACAGCGCGGCCATCACCCGCATGATGCGCATGAGCGACGCCGGAAGCGTCATCCTGCTGCTCGACTGCTGCTTCGGCGGCGCGTTCGCACGCGGCATGCTGGCGAGGGCCGCGCCCAGCGACCTCGACCTCGCGACGCGCGTCGACGGAACGTTGTCGGGCGGGCGTGGCCTGGCCGTGCTGACCGCCTCCAGCGCGATGGAGTGGACGTTCGAGAAGGACGGCGCGGCCCACCGCGGCGAGCCGAGCTCATCGTTCTTCACGCGTGCATTGGTCGAGGGCATCGCATCGGGGGAGGCCGACCGCGACGAGGACGGCCGGATCTCGCTCCAGGAGCTGTACGACTACGTCCGGGACCGCGTCCGGATCGAGTCGCCCACCCAGACGCCGCGCAAGTGGGAGTTCGACGTCCAGGGCGACCTCTACATCGCCCGCAGCCCGCGCCGCCGCGTCGCGCCGGGCGAGCTGCCGGGCGAGGTGACCAAGCTGCTCGACAGCAGGGACGCCCGCGTACGCGAGATCGGCATCAAGGACCTCGGGCAGCTCGCCGCCGGTGAGGATCTGTCGCTCGCGCTGACGGCACGCCGGATGCTGGAGGAACTGGCCGACGACGACAGCCGCCGCGCCTCGCAGGCCGCCACCAAGGAACTCGACGACACCCGGATCCAGCTGCCGTCCACGAGCGTGGACCTGGGTCTGCTGAGGCCGGGCGCCGCCGTCACACCGGCCGTGGTGGAGCTCGGCGGGCCGCCGCTGGCCCGGCTGTCGACCGTACGGGCCGACGAGGGCATCCGGGCCTGGATCGACGGCGACCGCCTGGTGGTCACCGCCGTTCCGTCCGAGCCCGGGGCGGTGGAGGGCACGGTCGCGCTGACCGGTCCCGCCGGGGACGTGAGCGTCGCCGTGAAGAGCTGGGTGCTGCCCGACCCGCTGCCGCTCCTGGACGACGCCCTGGCCCTGGCCGAGCGGATCGTCGGGAACCCGCTGGGAGAGCTCGCGGTGCGGCTGGGCGTGGGCTGGCTCGCGACACAGGCCGGCGACCAGGAACGGGCCGCCGCGGCGTTCGAACGCGCGCCGGATCTGCTGCGCGTCATCGGGTCCGGCCACTACCGGGCCATGGCGGCCGCCGGATACACCCTGCTGCGCAAGCTGATGGGGGACGGCGCCGGTGCGCCCGACCTGCCGGACTGGATCCGCGAGCCCCCGGAGCCATCGCGCGGCTCACCGGAGCTGTGGGACCTCGTCACCGCCCTGGTCGTCGATTGGGTCGCGCTGCTGCTCGGCGAACGCGACACCGTGCACGACATCACGGTCAACGCGTCCAAGCTGGTGGTGCTCGTCTCGGACGACCCCTGGACGCGGGCCACCTGCCTCAGCGGGGTGGCCTGGATCGCGGCCTCGGCCGGTCACGACGAGCAGGCGCGGACGCTGCTCCACGAGGCCGAGAGCGTGGAGCTCGAAGAGAACGAGCGGGAGGCCGTTCGGCTTCTGATCGCCTGGGTGTGGATCCGGCTGTCCGATCTCGACCAGGCTCTTCGGCTGATCGCCTTGGCCGAGGAGTCCATCGCGGTGGAAGCGCGGTCCGGAGACGGATATTTCCATGCGGTCATGGGCTGGTTGGCGGTCTGCGCGGGCGATTCGTCCAGGGCTCGCGAGCTTTTCGACAAGGCCCTGGCCAACAGCGAAGGCGCCGACGCCGAGACCGGCTTCAAGGACCGCGCCAAGCTGCGGCTGATCACGGCAGGTCTGGCGGCGCACGTGGGGCACGGGGGCCAGGCGCTCACGGGCGCGGAGGTGGCCGAGGAGGAGGTTCCCTCAGACACCGCTCCGTATGTCGGGCCCATGGTGTCCGTAGGGGCGGCTCTGGTGGCGCACATGGCGGGTTATCTCGACACGTACGGCCAGTGGCTGGAAAAGGCGAGCGATGCGGTCGACTCCGTCTCCGACCGTGAAGATCGCTCGGTGGTCCGGTTCGCCCTCGAATGGGTGAGGGGGCTTGAGCGGCCGGGGTCGATGTCCGCCCTGGTCGAGGCTGCCGCCGAACTGATCGGCGCGGTGACGAGGGACGAGCCGGGGACGATCGCCCTTCTCGCCCTCGCCTGGATCGGCGCCCAGTGGGGAGCCGGCGAGCAGGCACGGGAGATCCTTGACGAGCTCGAAGACGACCTGGCCGGCGACGACTTCATGGAGGTGTGCGTTCTCGTCGCCTTTGGCTGGGTCGCTGCTCAGGCCGGTGAGCGCGAGCGGGCGCTCGCGCTGATCAACGAGGTGGTCGAGGCCGTCCGCAGCGATGATGACGAACCGTTCCTGCGTGCGACGGCCCTCGCCGGCCTCGCCTCCATCAACCTCATAGGTCACCACGACCGGTCCACGATGGTGCGTGACCTCGTCGGCGTGCTCGTGCCGGACGGGCCGCGTACGGATCGGACCGAGACGATCCTGCGGGTCTGGACGGACCTGTGCGGGATGCTGCTGCCTCAGCCGAGGAAGTGAGCGGGCTCGGGGATCTGTAGGTCGCTGCGGCGACTGCGCGCGCCCATGAGGGCGAGCGCTCTGTCGGCGTAGAGGTGGCTCAGGTCGTCCAGGGCCAGTTCGCCGGTGGGCCGGTACCAGTGGGAGACGCTGGTGCACATCTCCAGTAGTGCCCGCGTGACGATCCTCGGGTGCTCGACGTCGAACGAGCCGTCCTGGACGCCTTCGGCCACGGTCTCCTGCCAGAACTCCTCGTAGGCGTCGCGCAGGACGATGATCTGGTCGCGGCGTTCGCCGCTGAGGGCGCGGACCTCGGTGTCGCTGACGATGTTGGCCTGCGGGTCGACGCCGTGCGCCCACACGTGCTGTTCGACGATCATCGACAGCTGCTCGGCGGGCCCGGCGAGGGTCGCGCGGACCTTCTCGGCCGCCCGCAGCAGCGGCTCGATGGTCGTGAACATGATGTCGACGAGGAGATCGTCCTTGCTGCCGCAGTGGTGGTAGAGCGAGGACAGCGTCGTCTCGGCCCTGGTGGCGATGTCGCGGATGCCGGTCCCGTTGAACCCGCGCTCGGCGAAGAGCTCCACCGCCGCCGTCCGCAGGCGTACCGGGGTGGGCGGGCGTTCGGTCATGGCCGGTCTCCTCGGTCGTGGGTAGCCGCGGTGACGCCGCGTTCGGCGAGGCGGTGCTTCTCGACCTTCTCGGTGGGCGTCCTGGGCAGCGCCGCGGCGAACTCGACGTAGCGCGGGACCATGTGCCGCGGCAGATGGTCCTCGCAGAATTCGATCAGATCCGCGGCGCTGAGGACATGACCCGGCCGTAGAACGGCGGCGACCATCACGTCCTCCTCGGTCAGCTCGCTGGGAACGCCGAAGGCGGCCACCTCGAGGATCGCCGGATGCCGCTCCAGGAACTCCTCGATCTCGAACGCGGAGATGTTCTCACCCCGGCGCCTGATCACGTCCTTGTTCCGGCCGACGAAGTAGAAGTAGCCGTCGTCGTCGCGGTAGGCCAGGTCGCCGGTGTGGAACCACAGCCCGGCGAAGGCGCGGAGCGTCTCCTCGGGTATGCCGAGGTATTCGGTCATCATCACGTGGGGCTCGCGGGAGCGTATGCAGAGCTCGCCCACGGTCCCGGCGGGAACCTCGAAGCCCTCCTCGTTCAGGATGCGCACCTCGAACGGCTCGACGGCCTTGCCGCATGAGCCGGTCCGGCGGGGTTTCCCTGGCGTGTTGAAGAGCACGGCTCCGGCATCGGTCAGGCCGTACAGCTCGACCAGCTCAATGCCGAAGCGCCGCTCGAAGTCGTCGGCCCACCCCGGCAGGGGCACACCCCAGCCCAGCCGTGCCGGATTGTCGGCGTCGCCTACGGCGGGCGGCTGCTTGTAGAGCATCGACAGGGTCGCGCCCATGAAGTCGAAGACCGTCGCCTCGTGCTCGCGGATCTGGTCCCAGAACGCGCTCACCGAGAAGCGGCGTGCCAGCGCGGCCGTCGTGCCCAGGATGAACGCCGGCGCGACGGTGAAGATGGCGGCATCGACGTGGAACAGCGGGAACGGGCAGAACAACACGTCGTCGGTTCGCAGCCCGACCTGCTCGGCGAAGATCTGCGCCTGCCGGACGATGTAGCGCTGCGGCAGCACGCACGCCTTGGAACGGCCCGTGCTGCCCGAGGTGAACAGCAGCATCGCGGGATCGCCGCCGGACACCTCCGCACGCGGGGCCGTGGGGGAGTGGGCGACCAGCTCGGCCCAGGTCTTCTCACCGGGCACGAACACCGCCGCCCGGTCACCCACCGAAGCCACGAACTCCCGGTCCACGATGAAGACCTCGGCCTGCGTGAGCTCGATCGCCCGCGCGAGGGCCTCGCCGCTGAACGCGGTGTTCAGCGCGGCGGCGACGGCTCCGAGCCGGCACAGCGCGAGCCACGCCACCACGAACTCGGTGCGGTTGGGCAGCAGGAGAACGACACGGTCACCGCGTTCGACACCGGCAGCCGCCAGCCCGCCGGCGACCCGGACGGCCTGGTCGTGCAGCCGGGCGTAGGTGAGGGCCTGATCGTCCACCCGCAGGGCGACGCGGTCGGGACGGGTCAGCGCGTGCGATTCGACGTGATCGGCCAGCGTTCGGAATCGCTGCTCCGAAAGGCGGTGACGCATGCGTTCGCTTCCTGTTCGAGCGCTTCACGGAGGGCCGGGGCGGAGGGGCTGCGGAGGAGGTCACGGGTGAGCCGGACGGCTGCGGGCGAGTGGGAGGCGATGAGCTCGGCGAGCTCCATGGCGTGCGGTTCGAGGGCGTTCGGGGCGACGACCGCGCTCACGAGGCCCGCGGACAACGCCCAGTCCGCGTCGTGGCGCCTGCCGCCGATCAGCATCTCACTCGCCCGTCCCATGCCGATCAGCGCGGGCAGCAGGACGGACGCGCCGTTGGTGGCGGTGAGGCCGAGGCTCACCTCCGGGCAGGCGAAGAACGCCGCGCTGGACGCGACGCGCACGTCGCAGGCCAGGGTGATCTCCAGGCCGCCGCCGATCGCCGGTCCGTTGATCGCGGCGATCACCGGCACGGGGGAGCGGAGCATGACCTCGGTGATGCGCTGCCAGGACTCGACCGTTCCGGCGAAGGCGTTCTCGTCCAACCCGGCCGCCTCGCGCAGGTCGTCGCCCGCGCAGAACGCCGGGCCCGCGCCCGTCAGCACGACGGCGCGGACGTCCGGGGCTCCGAACGCCTCGTCGAGCCGCTCGTACAGCAGCTTCAAGGCCTCGCCCGACAGGGCGTTGCGCACCTGCGGCCGGTTGAGCGTCACCACAGCCACCCTCCCGCGCACGGAAAGGAGCACCTCAGCAGACATGAGGCGATTGTATCGATCGATCCATACAACACAAGGGGTCACCGTGGTGCAGAGCACACCATTTCCGGCCCCCGAACATGTCACGTTCGGGCCCCTCAACCTCGTCTCCTTAGTGATCGGCAACGTTCGACACCAAGGGGGTCGTTCACATGAACGACGACAAGGACACCGTCCAGCACGCCGGCGACGAGCGCCGTGACGAGCGCCGCGACGACCCGTTCACCGGCACCCAGGCCCTGATCCACGTCGACCTCGACCAGCTGCTCGCCGACGGGACCCTGAGCCTCAACTGACCCGAGGGAAATTGGTTTGCCCCGGTGGCGGTACCGTTCGCAGACTGGTGACTTTGACCGTCGAGCGAGGGGGACCCGTGGGGCACGTCGAGGCCGGGCACATCCGGCATGCCCTGTCGGACGGGCGGCAACTGCTCGACGACGTCTCCTTCCGGGTCGGCGACGGGGCGGTCGCGGCTCTGGTCGGGCCGAACGGCGCGGGCAAGACCACGCTCCTGCGGTTGATCTCCGGCGACCTCACTCCGCAGGAGGGCACGGTCGCGCACAGCGGCGGGCTCGGGGTGATGCGGCAGTTCGTCGGCAACGTGCGCGACGAGTCCACCGTCCACGACCTGCTGCTGTCGGTCGCGCCGCCGCGGGTGCGGGAGGCGGCCGCGGAGCTGGAGGCCGCCGAACTGGCGATGATGGAACGCGAGGACGAGCCGACCCAGCTCCGCTACGCCAACGCGCTCGGGGGCTGGGGCGACGCGGGCGGCTACGACGCCGAGGTGCTCTGGGACGCCTGCTGCGTGGCCGCGCTCGGCGTCCCCTACGACTCGTGCCGCTGGAGGGAGGTCCGCACCCTGTCGGGCGGCGAGCAGAAGCGGCTGGTCCTTGAGGCGCTGCTGCGCGGTCCGGATGAGGTGCTGCTGCTCGACGAGCCCGACAACTACCTCGACGTGCCGGGCAAGCAATGGCTGGAGGAACGGCTCCGCGAGACCGCCAAGACCGTCCTGCTCGTCTCGCACGACCGTGAGCTGCTCGGCCGCACCGCCGAACGGATCGTCACCGTCGAGGCCGGCAGGTCCTGGGTCCACGGCGGCGGCTTCGCCACCTACGCCGAGGCGCGCCGCGACCGCAACGACCGCCTGGAGGAGCTGCGGCGGCGGTGGGACGAGGAGCACGCCAAGCTCAAGGAACTGGTCCACACCCTCAGGCAGAAGGCGGCCTACAACGACGGTCTGTCGTCTCGCTACCAGGCCGCGCAGACCCGCCTCCGCAAGTTCGAGGAGGCCGGGCCGCCGGAGGTCGCGCCGCGCGAGCAGAGCATCAAGATGCGCCTGCGCGGCGGCCGTACCGGCAAGCGCGCGGTGATCTGCGAGGCCCTGGAGCTGACCGGCCTCATGAAGCCGTTCGACACCGAGATCTGGTACGGCGAGCGCGTCGGGGTGCTGGGCTCCAACGGCTCGGGCAAGTCGCACTTCCTCCGCCTCCTGGCAGCCGTGGCGGATCAGCTGCCTCGCGGCGCGACCCCGGTGGACCCGGTCGCGCACACCGGGACCGGGCGGCTTGGGGCACGGGTGCTGCCCGGGCTGTTCGCCCAGACGCACGCACGCCCCGACCTCGCCGGCCGCACGCCGTGCGAGATCGTCATGACCGAGCACGCCCGGCTCCGCAACGACGCGATGAACGCCCTGGCCCGCTACGAGCTGCAAGGCGCCGCGGAGCAGCCGTTCGACACGCTCTCGGGCGGCCAGCAGGCCCGCCTCCAGATCCTGCTCCTGGAGCTCGGCGGCGCGACGCTGCTGCTCCTGGACGAGCCGACCGACAACCTCGACCTCGCCAGCGCCGAGGCGCTGCAGGAGGGCCTGGAGTCCTACGAGGGCACGGTCGTGACCGTCACCCACGACCGGTGGTTCGCCCGATCCCTGGACCGCTTCCTGGTCTTCGGCACCGACGGCTCGGTCTACGAGTCCGCCGAGCCAGTCTGGGAGGAGTCCCGCGTCGTCCGCCCCCGCTAGGGGACCGGGGCGCGGAAAAGGCCGGGGTCGGCGACCCCGGCCTCTTCTTCTGGGAGCGTGCGTCAGGCGAGCGCCGCGTCCAGGGTGATCTTGGTGCCGGCGAGGGCCTGGCTGACCGGGCAGTTCTCCTTGGCGTTCTGCGCGGCCTTCTCGAAGTCGGCGGCGGACAGGCCCGGCACGCTGGCGCGGACCGTCAGGTGGATGCCGGTGATGCCCTCGCCGGGCTGGAAGGTCACGTCGGCCTTGGTGTCGACCTTCTCCGGCGGCGTCCCGGCGCCCGCGAGGCCGTGCGACAGGGCCATCGAGTAGCAGGTCGAGTGGGCCGCGGCGATGAGCTCCTCCGGGCTGGTCTTGCCGTCCGGCGTCTCGGCCCGCGACGGCCAGTTCACCTCGAAGGTGCCGACCTTCGAGGAGTCCAGGGAGACCGTGCCCTGGCCGCCCATCAGCGGGCCTTCCCAGTGTGCGTTCGCGGTGCGTGTAGTAGCCATACGGTGATTGTTGCTTATTACCCGTGCGTCACATGAAGACGCCCCGGCCTGTTGGCCGGGGCGGCTCCTCGTGTAAGGGACCTGGGGGGATCAGCTCACGTTCACGGCCGACCAGGCGGCGGCGACCCCGTTGTACTGGGCGCTACCGGCACCGAACAGGTCCTTGGCCGCGTTCAGCGTCGCGGTGCGCGCGGCCTTGTAGTCGGTGCTGGAGGTCATGTACGTGGTCAGCGCGCGGAACCAGATCTTGGTGGCGGCGTCGCGGCCGATGCCGGCGACGGTCGACCCGTTGGAGGTCGGGCTGTCGTAGTTGACGCCGTTGATGGTCTTCTTGCCGCTGCCCTCCGACAGCAGGTAGAAGAAATGGTTCGCCACGCCGGACGAGTAGTGCACGTCCAGGTTCTTGGTGCCGGTCGACCAGGCGTCGGCGGACTTGCCGTCCTTGCTGGGCTTGTCCATGAAGCGCAGCGCGGGCTGGCCGAGGCCGGGCAGGACGACCTTCTCGCCGACCAGGTAGTCGCCGGGGTCGCTGGAGTTGTTGGCGTAGAACTCCACGGCCGCGGCCATGATGTCGGAGGTGCCCTCGTTCAGGCCGCCGGACTCGCCGCTGTAGGTGAGGTTGGCGGTCTTGCTGGTCACGCCGTGGCTCATCTCGTGCGCCGCGACGTCCAGGCTGGTCAGCGGGCCGAGGCTGGTGCCGTCACCGTCGCCGTAGGTCATGCAGAAGCACGAGTCGTCCCAGAAGGCGTTGGCGTACTTGTTGCCGTAGTGCACGCGGTTGAACGAGCCCTTGCCGTCGCCGCCGATGCCGACGCGGCCGAAGACGTTCTTGTAGAAGTCCCAGGTCTCGTTGGTGCCGAACTGCGCGTCCACGGCCACGGTGGCCTTGTCGGAGGTGGTGCCGTTGCCCCAGTGGTTGTCGGCGTCGGTGAAGATCGTCGCCGGGGCGCGCCACAGGCAGAACGTCAGGATGCAGAAGTCGGTCTGGCCCGCCGCGTCGCCGGTGTAGGTGTTGCCGCGCGTCGGGTCCTTCAGCTGGTACGTGCTGCCGGACTTGGTGGCCTCCAGCGGGACCGTTCCGGTGTAGAGGGACTTGCCGTCGCCGGCCTCGCTCTTCACCGTCTCCTCGCGCAGCAGGACCTTGCCGGTCGCCGCGTCGATCGAGACGAGCTGGCGGCTCGGCGTGCCGTCGGCCTGCCGGCCGTCGACCTCGACGCGCCAGGCCAGGTGCGGCTTGTGGTCGGTGGTGCGGGCCTCGTACACCAGCGCGGCGCCGTCGCGGACCTTGCGGTTCTTGGCGGCGGCCTTCTTGCGCGCGGTCGTGGCCGACAGCTTGGCGGACGCCTTGACCGGCGCCTTGGCGAGGGTGAGGGAGCTGCCGCGCCAGGCGCCGGAGGCGGCCTGGTGGACGATGATGTCGCCGCCGAGGACCGGCAGGTTTCGGAACGTGCGTGTCATGCGGGTGTGCGTGGTGCCGTCGCGGTCGGTCGCGGTGCCGATCGCCTTGAACTTCTGGTCGCCGCCGCCGCGCACGTCCGCGGCGCGGCCGGCGACGGCGCTGAGGGCGCGGGCGGCGATGGCCTGCGGTCCGGGCGGCGCCTGCGGTGACTGTGGCTGCGCGGCCGCGGCGGCCGGGACGGCCAGGCCCGCTCCGCCGAGCAGGACCGCCGAGGCCAGGAGTGCCGATCGTCTTCTCATGAACGCCCTCTCGTACGAGCGCCCAGCTCCCCCCAGGCCCGTCCTTGGGCCCGCCGTGGCGACGGGGAACATTTATGACATAAGAGGACGATGTTGTGCTTGTGAGAAATGCACGAAATACCGGACCAAAGACTGCGAAGAGTGCGTCTTGTGTCGCGGTAAGTGGCAGGTGGGGCGGGCTTGGCGGCCCCGGACTCAGCCGGTCCGAACGCCGGGCACGCAGTCGGCGCAGGTACCGAACACCTCGACGGTGTGGGTGATCTCCACGAAGCCGTGCTCGGCGCCGATCGCCTCGGCCCACTTCTCCACGGCCGGGCCCTCGACCTCGACCGTACGGCCGCAGGCGCGGCAGACCAGATGGTGGTGGTGCTCGTCGGTGCGGCAGGCGCGGTAGACGGCCTCGCCGTCGGCGGTGCGCAGCACGTCGACCTCGCCGGAGTCGCTCAGCGCCTGCAGCGCGCGGTAGACCGTGGTGAGGCCGATCTTGGACCCGTCCGAGCGCAGGTCCGCGTAGATGTCCTGGGCGCTGCGGAACCCCTGGCACTCGGCCAGCGCTTCGCGCACCGCGTCCCGGCGTGCCGTCATCCCCCAAGCACCTCCGCTTCGGCTTCCCTGGTCGTCGCCGCCCGGGCTCCGCTCGGCTCGGCCCGGACCGGTTCCGCCTGCGTACGGGCGCGTCTGCGCCGCACCACCGTGCCCCCGAGCACCGCGGCCACGAACACCGCCAGGGCCAGCAGAACGATCGAGGGGCCAGGAGGAAGATCGTACTGGAACGAGCCCGCGAGGCCCGTCACCGCCGACAGTACACCGATGCCCATGGCGAGCAGCATCGTGCTCTTGAAGCCCCGCGTGACCTGCTGCGCCGCCGCGACCGGCACGATCATCAGCGCGCTGACCAGCAGCAGCCCGATCGCCCGCATCGAGATCACCACGGTCACCGCGGCGGTCGCCGCGATGAGGATGCTGAGGAAGCGCACCGGCAGCCCCGCGGCCCGCGCCACCTCCTCGTCCTGGCACAGCAGGAACAGCTCGCGGCCGAAGACGGCGACGATCGCCAGCACGACGACGGCCAGGCCCGCGACGACGTAGAGATCGGAGGCCGACACGCTGCTGATCGAGCCGAAGAGATAGGACTGCAGGCTCGCGCTGCCGCCCTGGGCGTTGGTGAGCATGACGCCGCCCGCGAGCCCGCCGTAGAAGAGCAGGGCCAGCGCGACGTCGGCGCCGCTGCGGCTGCGGGCGCGCAGGACCTCGATCGCCACCGCCCCGAGCACCGACACCACCAGCGCGCCGAGCACCGGCGAGGTGCTGGTCAGCAGGCCCAGCCCGATGCCGGTCAGCGCGATGTGGCCGATGCCGTCGCCGAGCAGCGACAGCTTGCGCTGCACGATGAACGTGCCGACGGCGGGCGCGGTCAGGCCGATGAGCACCGCCATCACCAGGGCGATGCGCATGAACTCGTACTGCAGCATGTCGCTCATCCCGCCGCTCCCATGGTCGTCTGCGGGGCGCCGTCGTGGACGACGTGGCCGTGTTCGAGGACGAGCGCGCGGTCGACGAACGACTCCATCGGGCCCAGGCCGTGGGTCACCAGGACGATCGTCCGGCCTGCGTCCCCGGTCAGGTCGCGCAGCGTCGCGGCGAGCGCGGCCTGGCTGGCCGCGTCCACGCCCGCGGTGGGCTCGTCCATCACGAACACGTCCGGCTCGCCGGCGAGCGCGCGGGCGATGAGCACGCGCTGCTGCTGGCCGCCCGACAGCAGGTGCGCGGAGTCGCGCGCCCGGTCGGTGAGGCCGACCGTCTCCAGCGCGCGGTCGACCGCGGCGCGGTCGGCGGCCGAGGTGGGCCGCCAGCGCGACTGCCGCGCGACCCGGCCGGACGCCACGACCTCCCGTACGGTCGAGGGCACGCCGCCGCCCATGGGCAGCCGCTGCGGCACGTAGCCGACGCGCTTCCAGTCGCGGAACCGGGCCGGGGCCGCGCCGTAGATCTCGGTGCGGCCGCCCGACAGCGGGATCAGGCCCAGCAGGGCCTTGACGAGGGTGGACTTGCCGGCCCCGTTCGGACCCATCACGGCCAGCACGTCGCCGGGCTCGACGCGCAGGTCGACGCCGGCCAGGACCTCGCGACCGTCCAGCCTGACGCGGCCGCCGGTCATCTCGAACGGGATCTCGCCGGTCTTGCTCATGAGCACCCCAGGGCGGTCTTCAGGGTCTGGAGGTTCTTGGCCATCAGCGAGGCGTAGTCGTCGGTGGAGCCCTTCCACACGCCCTCGATCGGGTCCAGGACGGCGGTCTTCACGCCCGCCTCCCTGGCCAGGGTCTCGGCGACCTTGGGGCTGACGAGCGTCTCGGTGAACACCGTGGTCGCGCCCGTCGCCTTGATCTGCTGCGTCAGCTCGGCGAGGCGCTTGGGGGAGGGCTCGTTGGTGGGGTCGACACCGGCGATGGAGACCTGCTTGAGGCCGTAGTGGTCGGCCATGTAGCCGAACGCGGCGTGCGCGGTGACGATGTTCTTCTGCTGACAGTTCTTCAGGCCGCTCTGGTACTGCTGGTCCAGCGCGTTCAGCTGGGTCACGACCTTCTTGGCGTTGTCCTTGTAGGTCGTGGCGTCGGCCGGGTCGGCGGCGGCGAGCTTGTCGCCGAGGGCCGTGGCGATCGTCGCCATCCGCGCCGGGTCGAGCCAGATGTGCGGGTCGTAGCTCGGGTGGTCGTGCCCCTCCTCCTCGGCGCCAGAGGGCGGCGGGAGGGTCTTCACGACGCTCGCGGCGTCCAGCGACTTGTCCTTGCCGTTCTTGGCCACCGCGTCGTCGACGGCGGGCTGCAGCCCCTTGACGTAGGTGACGAACCCGGCCTTGCTCACGTCGGCGGTCTGCCGGGCTGTGAGCTCCAGGTCGTGGGGCTCGGCGCCGGGCTTGGTCAGGGTCTGGACCGACACCTTGTCGCCGCCGACCTTCTCGGTCAGCCACGCCATCGGGTAGAAGCCGGCGATCACCTTGGTCTTGCCGTCGGCGGACTTCTCGGCGTCGGCGCTGCCGCCGCAGGCGGTCAGGCCGAGCGCGGCCGCGGCGGCGGTGGCGATCAGGGCGGGGACGCGCTTCGAGGAGGTGAACACCCCTCAAGTGTGGACGAAGATGAAAACCGTTGTCAAAACCGTCCAAGCGCGTGACCCAGGGCGAACGCCGTCAAAACGGCCATCGCGGCCACGCGGAGGGCGCGGCCCGAGGTGTCCAGGGCGGGCCAGTTGAGGTAGGCGAACCAGGCCAGGAAGACCAGCAGGACCAGCAGTCCCGCCGCCCCGACCCAGCCGGTGCCCCACATGCCGACCACCAGCAGGACGAAGACGACGGCGAGCAGGACCCAGCGGGGGAGTGTGTGCAAGAACACCACCGGCCTGGCGCTCCAGCGCTCGACCGCCCCGCGCATCCCGGTGGCTTCACCCTGTGTGTTCACGGGCCCAACGTATCCCGGGCCCTGGGAGGATGGCCCGATGATCGCCATTACCCGGTACCGCGTGCCGGACGCGGAGTCCGACGAGTTCGTCCGCCGGATGACCTCGGTGCTCGACCTGCTCGCCGCGAGCGATGGCTACGTGTCGGGACGGCTGGCGCGCACGGTGGACGAGCCCGACCTGTGGGCGATCGTCACCGAGTGGGAGGGCGCGGGCTACTACCGGCGGGCGCTCGGCGCCTACGAGGTACGGCTGGAGTTCATCCCGCTGGCGACGATGGCGGTGGACGAGCCGGGCGCCTACGAGGTCGTCAACGAACGGCAGCGCAGGGAAAAGAACGCGTAGCTCCCGTTTGGTCACCGTCCGTGACGGTCATCTTCTCCTCCGACACCGTGACACGGGGGGATTGTGATGCGGCATGGTCCGGTACTCAGTGGAACGCTCGGGGCGGTCGTACTCGCCCCTCTCGTCGCCGCCGTCGGCCCGGCCGCCGCGGGGGCCCCGGCCCACCCGCCCGCCGCGCTAGAGCGGGCCGGGTCGTCGGAACGGGCCGCCTCGAAGGGCGCCAGGACGGTCGAGTACCGGGGCGCGCGCATCCCGGTCCCGGCCGGGTGGGAGGTCCACCGGCTCGACCGCGATCCGACGCGCTGCGTACGGCTGGACCGGCCGGCGATCTACCTCGGCCGGCCCGGAGCTCAGCCCGACTGCCCGGCGCGCCTGATCGGCGGCGCCGAGACGATGCGGATCGGGCCGCTCGGCGGAGCCTCTCCCTCGGCGCAACGGCGGCGCGCCCCGGTGCGGGCCGACCGGCTCGCGACCCAGGTCGTACGGCCTGACGACGACCACAGCTTCCGGCTCGACCTGCCCGAGGCGGGCGTGTCGATCGATGCCTCGTACGGCGCCGACCCGGCTGCGCTGCAGTCGGCGATCCGTGGCATGCGGCTGTCGTCGTCATGGAGGCCCGAGGCTTCCTCCGAACGCAGGACGGGGCCGGTGCGCGTCGAGACGAAGCTGCGCAAATGGGCCACCGGCAAAGGTTTCGACACCTGCGCGGCACCCTCGCTGACGACGATGGCCGCCTGGCGCCGCACGTACGGAATCAGCAACATCTACATCGGCGGCGCGGCGCGCGGCTGCTACCAGCCCAACCTGACCAGCACCTGGGTGCGGTCGGTGCGGCGGATGGGCTATCGCCTGATCCCGACGTACGTGGGGCTCCAGGCGCCCTGCACCAAGTTCCGCAGCCGCTTCACCACCAAGAACGCGGCGACCGAGGGACGCAAGGCCGCAGCCGACGCCGTCAGCCGTGCCAGGGCCCTCGGCATCCCGCGCAAGAAGCCGATCTACTTCGACATCGAGGCCTACGACAGCCGCAAGACCAAGTGCCGCCAGGCCGTCCTGACCTTCCTGCACTCCTGGTCGACCGGGCTGAAGGCCCGCCACTACGTCTCCGGCGTCTACAGCAGCGCCGGCGCGGCGGTCCGCGACCTCGGCTGGGCCACCGGCATCACCAAGCCCAAGTCCATCTGGTTCGCGCACTGGGACGGCAAGGCCCGCACGATCGGCAGCCCGTACCTGCCCGACTCCTGGTGGCAGCCGCACAAGCGGATCAAGCAGTACAAGGGCGGCCACAACGAGAAGCACGGCGGCATCACCCTGAACGTCGACAGCAACATCGTCGACGGGCGGGTCTACTGAACGCGGGAGCCGAACGGTGACGGACTGTGACCGTTCGGATTCACCGAGTCGACGTCCACGTGGTCAGACCCGTGCCCTAGACTCGGAAACGCTCTTCGGCGCCGGGGACACGTGCGTCCGGGGGCATCACACCGGGGATCTCAATCGCGCTTCGCCGCCGCCTTCATGCCGGGGGCGGGCGAGGCATCCGAACTATCCCGCCGACCGCCAGTTGGATGGAGAACTCATATGGCACGCCGTTCCGACGTGATGGACACGATCGTCAACCTGGCCAAGCGGCGAGGCCTGGTCTACCCGTCGAGCGAGATCTACGGCGGCCTGCGCGCCTCCTGGGACTACGGGCCGCTCGGCGTCGAGCTGAAGAACAACGTCAAGCGGCAGTGGTGGAAGTCCATGGTCCAGGGCCGCGACGACGTCGTCGGCCTCGACTCGTGCGTGATCCTGGCCCGCGAGGTCTGGGAGGCCAGCGGCCACGTCCAGGCGTTCGTCGACCCGCTGACCGAGTGCCAGTCCTGCCACAAGCGCTTCCGGGCCGACCACCTGGAGGAGGCCTACGAGGAGAAGCACGGCAAGGCTCCCGCGGGCGGCCTGGCCGACATCAGCTGCCCCAACTGCGGGGTGAAGGGCGCCTTCACCGAGCCGAAGATGTTCAACGGGCTGCTGAAGACCTACCTCGGCCCGGTCGAGGACGAGTCGGGCCTGGCCTACCTGCGGCCCGAGACCGCGCAGGGCATCTTCATCAACTACAAGAACGTCGAGCAGTCCGCGCGCCGCAAGGTCCCGTTCGGCATCGGCCAGATCGGCAAGTCGTTCCGTAACGAGATCACGCCGGGCAACTTCATCTTCCGCACCCGCGAGTTCGAGCAGATGGAGATGGAGTTCTTCGTCAAGCCGGGCACCGACGAGGAGTGGCACCAGTACTGGATCGACGAGCGCCTGCAGTGGTACGTCGACCTGGGCATCAACAAGGAGAACCTGCGCCTGTTCGAGCACCCGCAGGACAAGCTGTCGCACTACTCCAAGCGGACCGTGGACGTGGAGTACCGCTTCGACTTCGTCGGCAGCGAGTGGGGCGAGCTGGAGGGCATCGCCAACCGCACGGACTACGACCTGACCACGCACTCCAAGGCCTCCGGCGCCGACCTGTCGTTCTTCGACCAGGAGGCCGGTGACCGCTTCGTCCCGTACGTCATCGAGCCGGCGGCCGGCGTCGACCGCTGCACGCTGACGTTCATGATGGACGCCTATGCCGAGGACGAGGCGCCGAACGCCAAGGGCAAGCTGGAGAAGCGCACGGTCATGCGGCTGGACCGCCGCCTCGCCCCGGTGAAGGTGGCGGTGCTGCCGCTGTCGCGCAACGCCGACCTGTCGCCGAAGGCCCGCGACCTCGCCGCGCAGCTGCGCCGCAACTGGAACGTGGACTTCGACGACGCGGGCGCGATCGGCCGCCGCTACCGCCGCCAGGACGAGATCGGCACCCCGTTCTGCGTCACGGTCGACTTCGACACCCTCGAGGACGACGCGGTGACGGTGCGGGAGCGGGACACGATGAGCCAGGAGCGCATCGCGCTCGGCCAGGTCGAGTCCTTCCTCGCCGCCCAGCTGATCGGCTGCTAGCCGCCGGAAGACCATCGGCGAACGGCAAGGGCCGCCCCTGCTCCAGCAGAGGGGCGGCCCTCTTTATCGGCTTTCGCGGCCTCGGGGGCGGAGTCTGGCGGCTCGGCCCCCGAACCGCCAAAGCGGCGAGCGCGACATCGCTTCGCGATCTGAGTCCCGGGCGCTCGCCTTCGGCGTCGCGCCCGAGACTCAGGTAACGCGCTCGCGTGCGTGGCCGGGGTCAGTGGACCGCGACCCGGCGCACATCAGGACGTCACGTAGAGAGCCTGGGTGAAGTTCCCGCCTCCGGCGGTCACCTCACCTTGGAGCTGGTAGTTGGCGGTGACGCTGGCGGTGCCCGGGCAGAGGAAGTTACTGCCGGACGAGACCTTGTTCACGGTCGCGTTCGTGATGCCGACCTGGGCCTGGTTGTTGGTGGTCACCGGGCGGTGGGTGTTGTCGCGGTTGTAGCCGTTGGCGGTGAGGGAGCCGCCGTAGATGCAGGTGATCCCGCCGAAGATGTTCACGACCGCCTTGACGCGGAAGTTGGCGATCGTGACGGAGGCGTCACGGTTGCCGGTGTGGGCGGAGTCGAAGGTGACGTTGCCACCGCTCCAGGGGAGGTTCTGGGCGGTGATGGTGGCGGTGGTGGTGCCCGTGCAGGCGCCGCCGCCGTTGCTGCTGAACGTGGCGTTGCTGACGCTGAGGCCGGTGCCGTTCGAGCTGACGGACCCGTTCATGACCGACTCGTTGCAGCTGCCGCTGCCGATCGAGGTCGACACGGTGGCGCTGCCGAGCAGCGAGGCCCGTACGTTGCCCGAGTAGGCGGCGCCGGTGGCGCTGTCGCGGCGGATGGTGGTGGTCGCGGCGGATGCGGAGGGGACGGCGATGGCGACCGCGGCGGTCGCTGCGATGCCGACTGAAGCGAACTGTCTGATACGTGCCACCGGAAGCTCCCTTGTCCGGTTCGGGGTGGGCATCGTGAAAGTAATTCGCCTTTACTGGCCGAGCAAGGGTTTGTGACGACCTTGGTCTGGCCGGATTGAGACACCCTCGCGTTTTCGGACGGACCGCTGTCCCGGCAGCGGACGACCGCGTGACGGGGATGGGGCGTCACGCGGTCGTCCGCTGAGGGGTCGTACGGCCTTTCGTCCCAGGTCAGGCGGGGTTACCGCCGGGGATCACACGGTTCCCGCCGAGGGGTGGGACGGCCGGCCGCGGGACGGTCAGCCGGTGATGTAGAGCGTCTGGTCGAACGTGCCGGACCCGGCGGTCTTCTCGCCGAGCAGCTTGTAGTTGGCGGTGACCGTCGCGGTGGCGGGGCAGAGGGCGTTGCCGCCGTCCTGCTTCTGTACGGTCGCGCCCTTCACGCTCACCTGCGCCTCGGCGACGCCGGTGTCGGTCCTTCCGGGGTTGTCGGGGTTGAAGCCGTCGGCGGTGAGGGAGCCGCCGTAGTAGCAGGTGATCCCGCCGAGGATGCTGGCGACCGCCTTGACGCGGAAGCCAGCGATCGTGATGACCGCGTCCCGGCCGCCGGCGTGCGACCCGTCGAAGACGGCGCTGCCGCCCGACCAGGGCAGGTTCTCGGTGGACACGGTGACCGTGCCGCCGCCGCCCGGGCAGCCGGGGCCCGGGTCGTTGGCGAACGTGGCCGCGCTGATGTTGAGGTTGGTCCCGTCCGAGCCGGTCGAGCCGGTCATCGTGGACTGGTTGCACGAGCCGCCGCCGAGGGAGGTGGAGACCTCGGCGGTCCCGAGCAGTGATGCCTGCACGTTGCCGGAGTAGGCGTCGGCGGTCGCCGAGCCCTTGCGGATCGTCGTGGCGGCGGCGGAGGCGGGCGGGGCGGCGAGGGCCGCCGCGGCAACGACCGCGGCGCCGACTGTGACGAGAGTTCTTACAGATGCCACCGAAACTCCTTCGTTCGGTTGGGAGCTGGCATCGTGAAAATAATTCGCCTTTACTGCCCCGGCAATGCCTCATGACGACCTTGGTCTGGCGCCATGAGACACATTCGCGTTTTTCACAGCCAGGACCACCTAACCCACAGGCCACGGCCCCCGCACCGTCAGCGCGACAGTTCGGCGAGCCGCCGCCAGTCGATGTGGACCCGAATCGGCACGTCGATGGTCGTGCGATCGGACACGGGTTCGAGGACGACATGCGGTCGATACTGATCGAAGGCGTGGTCCAGGACATGGACCTCGATCGAGGTCACCTGATTGTCGGCGACCCACACCAGCCAGTACCAAGGGATGCCTGCCAGCGCGTACTCGGCCTTCTTGTCGGCCGTGTCAGTCTTCTCGCTCCCCGGGGAGACGACCTCGACGGCGAGCTTCACGCGGTGAACCCGCAGGGGTCTCTCATCGGGTGGCGCGCACTCGAACAACGCCACGTCAGGCCGGCGGATGGTCGCGCTGGGAAACTGCCAGAGCAGGACGTCGAAGTCGCTGCTGACATCCAGGCAAGACCCATCGTGTCGCCTCATGTGCTCCTCGGCGGCGGACTCGATCATGTCTGCCAGCCTGCGTGCTGCTTTCTGGTGCTCTCTGGACGGTGACTCTGCCCTGATCGCCTCGCCGTTGAGCACCTCGACCTGACGGCAGAATTCCTCAGGGAGCTGCTTCCAGATCTCGACGGTGATGGGCTCTGGCTGAAGATTCTCGCCCTTCGCCCAGTCGAAGATTGCCGACAAGTCGTCTCCTCTTAGACCGCCGCAGCATCCGGGCGTTCAGCCTATCCCAGCACGTCACACCGGTCGGCTTCATCAACCTGACCGTGCCCGACACCCTGGTCGGCTCGACCTGAAGCTCGACCCGCTCAGCGGCGAGGTGCTCCGCGACAAGACCACCGCGGTCAACCATCCGACCACCCGCGACATCGCGCCCGACCCGGCCGTCCAGAAGATCGCCGACTACTGGAAGTCGCGCGGCGACAAGCGCGCCGCCGAGGTGGTCGCCAAGCAGGACGGCGCGTTCACCCGTACGGCCAACGCGCAGGGCGAGAGCACGCTGGGCGACCTGCCCGCCGACGGCGCGACCACCTACCAGTAGGCCTGGACCGCCTACGGCTACGGCAACCCGATCCTGACCGTCACCGTGACCGGCGAGCAGCTTCACCAGGCGCTGGAGCAGCAGTGGCAGGGCGGCGAGTTCGCGCCGTTCGGCGTCTCGAAGAACGTCCGCTACACCTACGACGCGAGCCGACCCGAGGGCGACCGGGCCGGCCCCAAGGACGTGCTCATCGACGGCAAGCCGCTGGACGTGAGCCGCACGTACCGGCTCGCGGCGCTCGCCTACACGCTGATCGGCGCCGACGGGTACACGGCGTTCAACGGGTTCGGGCAGGCCTACCGTAATGACCTGCCCGACCACGAGGCGTTCGTCGCCTACCTCAAGGCGCGGAAGACGATCACTCCCGCGCCGCTGGACCGCGTCGCCTCACGCTAGGGCGCCGCGGTCGCCCGCCGCCTCACGCCAGGGGCGGCGGGTTCTGGTCGGCCTCGGCCTGGATCACCTGCATGACCGCGTTGATCAGCGCGAGGTGGGTGAAGGCCTGGGGGAAGTTCCCCAGGTGCCGGCCGGTGTGCGGATCGATCTCCTCGGCGTACAGCTGGAGTGGGCTGGCGTAGGACAGCAGCTTCTCGCACAGGGCCCTGGCCCGCTCCAGCTCACCGACCATCACCAGCGCGCTGACGAGCCAGAACGAGCAGATCGTGAACGTGCCCTCTTCGGACTCGAAGCCGTCGTCGGTCTCGGCGGCCCGGTAGCGCAGCACCAGGTCGTCCTCGGACAGCTCGTCCGCTATCGCCAGGACCGTCTCGCGGACGCGCTTGTCATCGGCCGGCAGGAAGCCCAGCAGCGGGATGAGCAGGGCCGAGGCGTCCAGGGCCGGGGCGCCGTAGTGGGCGGTGAAGACCCCGCGTTCGTCCAGCGCGTTGGCCAGCACGTCGGCGTGGATCTCGTCGGCGGCCTCCTGCCAGCGAACGGCTCTTTCTTCGTCGCCGCGGATGCGGGCCAGGCGGGCGCCGCGCTCGGCGGCGACCCAGCAGAAGACCTTGGACGAGGTGAAGTGCTGGGGCTCGCCCCGCACCTCCCACATGCCGCAGTCGGGCTGCTGCCAGTTGGAGAGCGCGTCCTCTACCTGCTTGACGACGATCTTCCAGAGGCGGTCGTCCAGGCGGTCGCGTTTGCGCACGAAGAGATAGATGGAGCCGATGATGGCTCCCCACACGTCGTGCTGGGCCTGCATGTAGGCCTCGTTGCCGATCCTGACCGGCTTGGCATTGTCGTAGCCGCTCAGGTGGTCGAGGGTCGACTCGGGCAGCTCCTCGCGGCCGTCCAGGCCGTACATGATCTGGAGCTTGCCCTCGGAGGCCTCGGCGACGTCGGTGATGAAGTAGAAGAAGTCGTTGGCCTCCCAGTCGTACCCCAGCGTGTAGAAGGCCCACAGGGCCATCGTGGAGTCACGGATCCAGGTGTAGCGGTAGTCCCAGTTGCGGTCGCCGCCGGGCGTCTCGGGCAGCGACGTGGTCGCGGCCGCCGCGACGGCCCCGGACGGGGCGAACGTCAGGCCCTTCAGCGTCAGGGCGCTGCGCTGCAGGTGGCTGCGCCACGGGTGGTCGGGGAAGCGGCCCCGGTCCAGCCAGTGCTGCCAGTGGTGAACGGTCCAGACGAGCCGCTCGTGCGCGTCGGCGTACTCCTGCGGCGCCGCGTGCTCGCTCCAGGACAGGGCCACGAACCGCGCCTCACCCTGCTTGAGCAGCGTGCGCGAGGTGGCCAGGGACCCCTCGAAGCCCACGTTCATGTCGGTGGTCAGGCGCAGGTTGATGCCGTTCCCGCGCGCCACGGCCTCGTGGTAGCCGGCGCCCGAGTGCTCCCACTGGGCCGGCGTCTGGCCGTAATCGAACACCGGCATGCAGTCCAGGCGCACCTGGACCTGGCCGTTCACGCACCGCACCATGCGCAGCAGCACGTGGTCGGCGTCGTAGTCGGTGGGGGCCCGCCGGTGGGTGTGCGACCGCTCGGTCTCGTGGTGCCACGGCCCCATCAGCAGGGCGTCGGTCACCACCAGCCAGCCGCCATGGGTCCACCAGGTGGTCTCCATCACCATCGTGCCCGGGATGTACCGCTGCGCGGCGGGCACCTCCACGCCCGCCGGCCCGACCCTGAAATAGCCCGCGTCACGGTCCAGGATCGACCCGAACACGCTGGGGGAGTCCATCTTGGGCAGGCACATCCATTCGATGTTCCCGCTCGGAGCCACCAGCGCGGTCGTCTCGCAGTCGGACAGGAACCCGTAATCGGCGATAGGGGCGAACGGATCTCCCGCCCTGCCTCCGGCGACCATCGGCCTCACAACCTCACCTCCTTGATCCATCATTCCCTCTCCAGTGCAATGGCGAAGCCATGTCTCAGCGTCGTTTCCAGCGACATCTGTCTGGAATGTCCGCATTGGAATAGACCACTAAACCGGTCCTGAGCTGGGAAGACTTGTCGTGAACGACCGGGCGACGAGCGACCCGCGCAATCGCGGGTACAGTCCCGGCAAGCGGGGCATCGGGCTCTTACCTCAGGAGGAGACCCGGCCGCTCCGCGCTTGGGTGGAATCGGAGCGAGAAGGAGCTCCCCGTGCCGAAGTTCGTTTATGACTTCACAGAGGGAAACAAGGACCTCAAGGATCTGCTGGGTGGCAAGGGCGCCAATCTGGCCGAGATGACCAACCTCGGCCTGCCGGTCCCCCCTGGGTTCACGATCACTACGGAGGCCTGCCAGCACTACCTCGAGCACGGGACCCTTCCCGAGGGCCTCGAGCGTGAGATCGATCGGCATCTGGCGGCCCTGGAGGCCGCGATGGGCAAGCGCCTCGGCCAGGCCGACGACCCACTGCTGGTCAGCGTACGGTCCGGGGCCAAATTCAGCATGCCCGGCATGATGGAGACGGTACTCAACATCGGGCTGAACGACGAGTCCGTTACCGGCCTCGCGGCCCAGGCCGGAGACGAGCGTTTCGCCTGGGACTCCTACAGGCGCCTGATCCAGATGTTCGGCAAGACCGTGCTGGACATCGACGGCGACCTCTTCGAGGACGCCATCGAGGCGGCCAAGGAGCGCAGCGGCGCCAAGCACGACGCCGACCTCGGGGCCGAGGACGTCCGGGGCCTGGTCGACGCCTTCAAGGGCATCATCCGCGAACAGGCCGGCCGTGACTTCCCGACCGAGCCGCGCGAGCAGATGAAGCTGGCCATGATGGCCGTCTTCGACTCCTGGAACGCCGACCGCGCGATCCTCTACCGCCGCCAGGAACGCATCCCTGTCGACCTCGGCACCGCGGTGAACATCTGCTCCATGGTCTTCGGCAACATGGACCTGGAGTCGGGCACCGGGGTGGCGTTCACCCGCGACCCCGCCACCGGCCAGCAGGGCGTCTACGGCGACTACCTGCAGAACGCCCAGGGTGAGGACGTCGTCGCCGGCATCCGCAACACTGTGCCGCTGACCGAGCTCGAGCAGATCGACAAGACCTCCTATGACCAGCTTCTCGAGATCATGGAGACGCTGGAGAACCACTACCTCGACATGTGCGACATCGAGTTCACGATCGAGCGCGGCAAGCTGTGGATGCTCCAGACCCGAGTAGGCAAGCGGACCGCCGCCGCGGCGTTCCGCATCGCCACCCAGCTGCTCGACCAGGGCCTGATCGACGCCGACGAGGCCGCCCGGCGCGTCACCGGCGACCAGCTCGCGCAGCTGATGTTCCCGCGCTTCGACCAGGCCCGGCTGGACGGCGTCACCAAGCTGACCAAGGGCATGAACGCCTCGCCCGGCGCGGCCGTCGGCAAGGTGGTCTTCACCTCGCCGCGGGCCGTCGAGCTCGCCGCCCAGGGCGAGGACGTCATCCTGGTGCGCCGCGAGACCAACCCCGACGACCTCTCGGGCATGGTCGCGGCCAAGGGCGTGCTGACCTCGCGCGGCGGCAAGACCTCGCACGCGGCGGTCGTCGCCCGCGGCATGGGCAAGACCTGCGTCTGCGGCGCCGAGGAGCTCGACGTCGACGTCAAGGCCGGGGTGTTCACCGCGCCCGGCGACGTGACCGTCCGCGAGGGCGAGGTGATCTCGATCGACGGCAGCTCGGGCGAGGTCTACCTGGGCGAGGTCCCGGTCGAGAACTCGCCGGTCGTGCGCTACTTCGAGGGCGAGCTCGCCGCCGCCGACGGCGACGAGCTGGTCAAGGCCGTGGACCGGCTGATGAGCCACGCCGACGAGCGCGCCCGCCTGAAGGTCCGGGCCAACTCCGACAACCCCGAGGACTCCGCGCGGGCCCGCCGGTTCGGCGCGCAGGGGATCGGGCTGTGCCGTACCGAGCACATGTTCCTGGGCGACCGGCGGCAGCTGGTCGAGGAGCTGATCCTCGCCGAGAACGCGGAGGAGCGGCAGACCGCGCTCGACGCGCTCGAGCCCCTGCAGAAGCAGGACTTCGAGGGCATCTTCGAGGCCATGGACGGGCTGCCGGTCACGATCCGCCTCATCGACCCGCCCCTGCACGAATTCCTCCCTGACCTCACCGAGCTCTCGGTCAAGGTGGCGCTCGCCGGTGACGACGCGACCCCCCAGGACCGGAGGCTGCTCGAGGCCGTTAACCGGCTGCACGAGCAGAACCCTATGCTCGGACTCCGCGGAGTGCGGCTTGGTTTGGTGATTCCTGGCCTGTTCTCGATGCAGGTGAGGGCGATCGCCGAGGCGGCCGCCGAACGCAGGCGTGCGGGCGGTGACCCGAAGCCGGAAATCATGATCCCGCTGGTCGGGGCGGTCCAGGAGCTGGAGGCCGTCCGCGAGGAGGCCGAGCAGGTCCTCGCGCAGGTCAGGGAGCACACCGGCGTGGACGTGCCGGCGCTCATCGGCACCATGATCGAGCTGCCGCGGGCGGCGCTCACCGCCGGCCAGATCGCCGAGGCGGCCGAGTTCTTCTCGTTCGGTACCAACGACCTCACCCAGACCACCTGGGGCTTCTCCCGCGACGACGTCGAGGCGGCTTTCTTCTCCCGTTACCTGGACCTCGGCATCTTCGGCGTGTCGCCGTTCGAGACCCTGGACCGGGAGGGCGTCGGCCGGCTGATCCGGATCGCCACCGAAGAGGGCCGCAAGACCAGGCCGGGCCTGAAGCTCGGCATCTGCGGCGAGCACGGCGGCGACCCCGAGTCGGTGCACTTCTGCCACGAGGTCGGCCTGGACTACGTGTCCTGCTCACCGTTCCGGGTGCCGGTCGCCCGGCTGGAGGCGGGCCGCGCTGTGTTGATGGCGTCCTCGGGCTACAGCCTCGCCTAGCGGCTCGGCTGCAACCCAAGAACGCGGGCGAGCGCGACATCGCTTCGCGATCTGCCGCCGGGGCACTCGCCTCCGGCTTAGTGCCCCGGCGGCAGGTAGCGCGCTCGCGTGCGGGCTGGGGCCGCCACGCCGGAAGTTGTGAACTTCCCGTGTGCGGCGGACCATCTAACTAACGTGTCCGATGCGATGACGTTGGAAGTGGAGTTGCCGGAACAGGCGCAGGAGCCGGAGGAGTCCGAGGAGCACCCGGACGACCGCCGCGGCCGGAAAAAGGTGCGCAGGCGGCGGTCGCGCGCGTTCACGATCACGGTGAGCGTGATCCTGGGCCTGCTCGCGGTCGTGATCCTGACGCCGCTGACCGTCGGGTTCCGGGTCTGGTACCAGGCCCGCCAGGACGAGCGGCCGAAGTCGGACGCGATCATCGTGCTGGGCGCGGCCCAGTACAACGGCGTACCGTCCCCGACGCTCAAGTGGCGGCTCCAGCACGCGCTGGACCTTTACCGGCAGGGCGTCGCCCCGCGCATCGTCACCGTCGGCGGCAAGCAGCCGAGCGACAACTTCACCGAGGCCGAGTCGGGCCGCAAGTGGCTGATCACCAAGGGCGGGATGCCGTCCGCCAAGGTGATCGCCGTGCCCGAGGGGCGCGACACGCTGCAGAGCATGAAGGCCGTCGGGGCCCGGTTCAAGCAGCTCGGCCTGCACTCGGGCGTCATCGTCACCGACCCGCCGCACGGCCTGCGCGCCAAGCGGATGGCCGAGGACAACGGGATCAAGGCGGCGGCCTCGCCGACCCGCAGCGGCCCGAGCGTGCAGACCCGCGACACCCAGTTCCACTACATCGTCCGCGAGACGGGCGGCTACCTGTCCTACATCTTCTTCGGCAAGAGCCTGAAGACGCCCAGCGAGACGATCAAGGGTTCCACCGATCCGTCGCCGCGTTGACCTCGGGATTTTCCGCGAACGCCGCCCGCGCCGAATACGCTGGTAAGCAAATGACGGACTATTCGGACCACGACCGGCGCCGCTGGGCCCCCGAGCCGCCCAAGCGCCGCGACCGCACCGCCTTCGAGCGCGACCGCGCCCGCGTCCTGCACAGCGCGGCGCTGCGGCGGCTGGCGGCCAAGACGCAGGTGGCCTCGCCCGGCGCGGACGCCGGCGCCGACAACGTGCAGAGCCTGCGGACCAGGCTGACCCACTCCCTCGAATGCGCCCAGGTGGGCCGTGAGCTGGGCAAATCGCTCGGCTGCGACCCCGATCTGGTCGAGACCGCGTGCCTGTCGCACGACATCGGGCACCCGCCGTTCGGCCACAACGGCGAGACCGCCCTGGACGTGGTCGCGCGCGACTGCGGCGGCTTCGAGGGCAACGCGCAGAGCCTGCGGGTGCTGACCAGGCTGGAGCCCAAGTCGTTCGCGCCGCCCGGCCCGCCGCTGGAGGGCCGCAGCGTCGGCCTCAACCTGACCCGCGCCGCGCTGGACGGCTCGATGAAGTACCCCTGGCCCCAGTCGGAGGCCGTGAACGGCAAGTTCGGCGTCTACGAGGACGACGCCGACGTGGCCCGCTGGGTGCGGCTGGGCGTTCCCGACGGCAAGGCCTGCTTCGAGGCCCAGGTGATGGACTGGAGCGACGACGTCGCCTACTCCGTCCACGATCTGGAGGACGCCCTGGTCGCCGGGCACGTCGACTTCGGGGTGCTGGCCGACCCGCACGAGCGCAAGGTGATCGCCGAGACGACGATCAAGCTCTACTGCGACGACGTCCCGGTCGCCGAGCTGGAGGAGCGCTTCACCCGGCTGCTGGCCGAGCCGTACTGGCCGGACCGCTACGACGGCACCCAGCGCAGCCTGGCCGCGCTGAAGAACCTCACCAGCACGCTGATCGGCCGGTTCTGCCTGGCCGCCGAGCAGGCGACCCGGGCCGCCCACGGCGACCGGCCGCTCACGCGCTACGCCGCCGACCTGATCGTGCCGCGCGCCCAGCGGCTGGAGTGCGCGCTGCTGAAGGGCGTCACGGCCCACTACGTGTGGATCAGTCACGAGGAGCGGCGGGCCCGCCAGCGCGAGCTGATCATGGAGCTGGCCGAGCTGATCGAACGCGGCGCGCCCGGCACCCTGGACCCGGCGTTCCGCGCCGCCTACACCGGCGCCACCGACGACGCGGCCCGGCTGCGCGCCATCGTCGACCAGATCGCCTCGCTCACCGATATCTCCGCGATCGAACGCCATCGTCGCCTGCGGGGGTGATCCACTTCACACGGGGAATCGTCTGGAGTAGTCCCTGCACGCCGCCCTTGTCTCGTTAGTCAGGTCGCTGTAGGGATTGAAGGACGCAGCGCCACGCGGAGGAGAGAGAGCGATGCCCGAGGAGACGTTCGTCATCGTCGGTGCGAGCCTGGCCGGTGCCAAGGCCGCGGAGACGTTGCGGGAAGAGGGCTTCCAGGGCCGGATCGTGCTCATGGGTGAGGAGATCGAGCGACCCTACGAGCGGCCCCCGCTGTCCAAGGGCTTCATGCTGGGCAAGGAACCCAGGGACAAGGCTCATGTCCATCCCGCCGACTGGTACGAGAAGCACGACGTCGAGCTGCGGCTGGGCACGGCCGTCGACCGCATCGACCGGGACGGCCACCAGGTCTGGCCCGCCGGCGGCGAACCGGTCCGCTACGACCGGCTGCTGCTGGCCACCGGCTCCTCGCCGCGCCGGCTGGACGTCCCCGGCGCCAAGCTCGAGGGCATCCACTACCTGCGCACCATGGGCGACTCGGCCAAGCTCCGCGAGGCGCTGTCGCCCGGCGGGCGCCGGGTCGTGGTCGCGGGCGGGGGCTGGATCGGCCTGGAGACCGCCGCCGCGGCACGCGAGTACGGCAACGACGTGACCGTGATCGAGCCCCAGCCGACCCCGCTGCACGCGGCGGTCGGCCCCGAGGTGGGCGAGATCTTCGCCGCGCTGCACCGCAAGCACGGCGTGAACCTGCGCCTGGACGAGGGCGTGGCGGGCTTCTGGGGCGCCGGGCAGGTCTCGGCCGTGGTCACCGCGGGCGGCGCCGAGGTCCCGGCGGACGTGGTGATCGTCGGCATCGGTGCCAGGCCCAACACCGAGCTCGCCGAGCAGGCAGGCCTTGAGGTGAACGATGGGATCGTGGTCGACCAGTCGCTGCGCACCTCCGACCCCGACATCTTCGCGGCGGGCGACGTCGCGGGGGCCTACAACCCGGCGCTCGGCCGACGGATCCGCGTCGAGCACTGGGCGAACGCGCTGAACGGCGGCCCGGCCGCCGCCCGCGCGATGCTCGGCCAGGCGGTGTCCTACGACCGCGTCCCCTACTTCTTCACCGACCAGTACGAGCTGGGCATGGAACTGTCGGGCCTGGTCGTGCCGGGGGAGTACGACGAGGTCGTCTACCGCGGTGACGTGGACGCGCTGGAGTTCATCGCGTTCTGGCTGGCCGGCGGCCAGGTGGTCGCGGGCATGAACGTCAACGTCTGGGACGTGACCGACGACGTCCAGGCCCTCATCAAGTCCGACCGCGTGGTCGACACCGCCCGCCTCACCGACACCAAGGTCCCCCTGGCCGATCTGGCCTGACCCGGCCGGGACCTCCTAGAGTCGTCCGGGTGGTGATCACCGGGACGGCTGGCGGAACGGCGGGCGGGACGGCGGGCGGGACGCTGCGGCGGGCGCGGTTCGCGGTCACCGCGGCGTTCGTCGTGCACGGGCTGACCGGCGCGGCCTGGGTGGCGCGGATCCCGCAGATCAAGGAGCATCTCGGGCTGAGCGCGGGCTCACTCGGCGTCGCGCTGCTGGGCGCGCCGGTGGGCGTGGCGGTCGCGGTCCGGTTCGCCGGGTGGATCGTGGCCCGCTGGGGCAGCCGGGCGACGACACTGGTGGCCGGGACGGTCGCCGCGCTGTCGCCGGTGCCGATCGGCCTGGCCTGGAACATGGGCGCCTTGATCGCCGCATTGGTGCTGATGGGCGGCTCGCTCGGCCTGATGGACGTGGCGATGAACGCCCAGGGCGTGGCGATCGAGCGCGGCTACGGCCGTCCGATCATGTCCGGGCTGCACGGCGCGTACAGCCTCGGCACGCTGGCCTCCGCCCTGGTCGGCTCGGCCGCCGCGCACGCGCATGTGCCGGTCCGGCTGCATCTGAGCGTGGTCGCCGTGGTGCTGGTCGGCGTGCTGGCGGTGTGCTGTCGCGGGCTTTTGGACCGTTCCGCCGATGTGGTGCCCGAGGAGGACGGCGAGGCGGGCTCGGGCGTGGGCTCGGGCCGGTGGGTGCTGGCGATGCTGGGCGTGATCGGGCTGTGCTCGTTCGTGGGGGAGGGCGCCATGGCCGACTGGAGTGCCGTCTACCTGCGCGAGACGCTGGGCACCGGGCCGGGCATCGCGGGCCTCGGCTACGCGGGCTGCGCGGTCGCGATGGCGGTGGGGCGGCTGTCGGGGGACTGGCTGGTCGCGCGCCTGGGGCCGGTGCCGGTGCTGCGGTACGGGTCGGTGATCGCCGCCGCCGGGCTCGGGCTCGGCCTGCTCGGCTCCCATCCGGCCGCCGCGGTGATCGGATTCACGGTGTTCGGGCTGGGGATCGCCCCGGTGGCGCCGATCACGTTCAGCGCGGCGGGCAACCTGCCGGGCGTGCCGGCCGCCGCCGGGATCGGGCGGGTGACGGCGGTCGGCTACCTCGGCCTGCTGGGCGGCCCTCCGGTGCTGGGCTTCGTCGCCCAGGGCGTCGGCCTGCCATGGGCCCTGGCGGTGCCGGTGGTCCTCGCCGCGGCGATCGTGCCCATCTCCGGCGCCGCGGCCACGGCCGGACGTTGATCGGGTTATTGGCGGGTTGTGCGCTGGGCATATGAGGTGTTCCGGTAATGTCTGGGCGAGTGAGCACCATGCAGCGGTCAAGACCGGCTAAAACGGTCGAAATCGCTCCCCAGTACCGCACGTTCCTTCGCGAACTGCTCTCTTTCGGCTTCGTGGGGTTCGTCGGCACGGTGATCACGATCGGCGGCGCCAACCTGATGCGCGCCTGGCTCGGCGGCAGCCCCGTCACCAGCGTGGTCATCCCGACCGTGGCCTCGACGCTGGTCTCCTACCTCGCCAACCGCTACTGGACCTTCCGCGACTCCGGCAGCGACGGCTCGGGCCGCGAGGTCGTGGTCTTCTTCGGGCTGAACGGCATCGGCATGGGCATCCAGGTGCTGATCACCGGGTTCACCTACTACACGCTGGGCCTGCACGGCGGGATCTCCTACAACATCGGCCTGCTGGTCGGGCTCGCCCTGGGCTCGGCGTTCCGCTACTGGTCGTACAAGAAGTGGATCTTCACCCCCGCCCCCGCCTAACCCCCTCCCCCCTCCCCCCAACCCCCTCCTCACCCAACCCCCGAATACGCCGATCTTGCTCTGAGCGCCCTTAAGGGTGCTGTTTGAGGGCGCTCAGAGCAAGATCGGCGTGGTAACAAGATCGACGTAAGGCGACTAAATAGGTAGGAAAAGTTGCTATTTGGGAGGGTGGGCGTTAGGTTCGGGCGCGCACCTAGTCCGAAAGAGGCATCCCCCATGAGCTTGAGACCGACCCTGCTGCTTGGCGCCGCGCTGCTGGCGATCACTTCCACCGCCGCCGCGTGCGGCGGTGACGACAGCGGATCTGGTGGATCGTCGTCGGCGGCGTTCGACCCCAAGACCTGCCAGGGCGGCACGCTCACCGTGCTCAACCAGAGCGGCCTGGCCAAGTTCGACCCGGCCACGCTCTACACCTCCGGCGGCGGGGCGCTGCCGACGCTGGTCTACCGCACGCTGACCACCCGGCAGCGGGTCGCGGGGGAGGCGGGCACCAAGCCGGTCCCCGACCTGGCCACCGACCTCGGCACCCCGAGCGACGACGCCAAGACCTGGAAGTACACGCTGCGCGACGGGCTGAAGTTCGACGACGGCACGCCGATCACCTCCAAGGACGTCAAGTACGGCATCGAGCGCTCGTTCTCGCCCGACCTGCCGGGCGGCGCGCCCTACCTGCACGACTGGCTGGTCGACGCCGCCGACTACAAGGGCCCCTACAAGGGCGGCGCCGACCTGAAGTCGATCGAGACGCCCGACGACAAGACGATCGTCTTCAAGCTGCGGCAGCCGCACGGCGACTTCCCCTACCTGGCCACCGCCACCCAGTTCGCGCCGGTCCCGAAGGCCAAGGACACCGGTACCAAGTACCAGAACGCCCCGGTCTCCAGCGGCCCCTACAAGGTCGAGAAGTACGAGCTGGGCAAGAAGCTGGTCCTGGTCCGCAACACCTACTGGTCGCGGGCCGTCGACACCCAGCGCCTCGCCTGCCCGGACCGCATCGAGGTCACCGCCGGGCTGGACACGGCCGTGATCAACCAGCGGCTCGCCAGCAGCGCGGGCGCCGACTCCCGTGCCATCACCACCGACACCAGCGCGGGCCCGCAGCAGCTCGCCCAGCTCGCCGGCGACCCGGCGCTGGCCAAGCGGGTCTCGCGCGGGATCTTCGGCGAGACCAAGTACATCGCGTTCGACACCACCAAGAAGCCGTTCAACGACATCCGGGTGCGCCAGGCGGTCGCCTACGCGGTCAACCGGCAGTCGGTGGTCAACGCGGTCGGCGGCTCGGCGCTGGCGTCCCCGGCGACCACGTTCCTGCCCGAGGGCAAGGCGTTCGGCCAGCAGCCCTACGACTACTTCCCGGCGGGCGAGAGCGGCAACGCCGCCAAGGCCAAGGAACTGCTGGCCCAGGCCGGTTATCCGAACGGCCTGAAGACCGATCTGGCCTTCCCGAACTGGGACTCCGACCTCTACGGCCCCAAGGTCGCCGCGGCGGTCCAGGACGCGCTGAAGCAGGCGGGCATCACCGTCAACCCCAAGTCCTACAGCGAGGAGGACTACCGCACGATCACCGGCAAGCCCGCCACGCAGCCCGCGCTGAGCCTCCAGTCGTGGGGCGCCGACTGGCCCGCCGGCGGGCCGTTCCTCATCCCGATCTACGACGGCCGGCAGATCCTCAAGGACGGCGGCAACTACAACCTCGCGCAGCTGAACGACCCGGCGGTCAACAAGGAGATCGACGCGATCAACAAGATCACCGACCTGGCGCAGGCAGCACCGCGCTGGGGCGCGCTGGACGCGACCGTCGGCAAGCAGGCGACGCTCGTGCCGCTGATCCACCCGAAGACGGTCGCGCTGTTCGGCAAGAGCGTGAAGAACACCTACACCGACGAGTGGCGCGGCTGGTACGACGTCTCCTCGGTCTCGGTGAAGTAAGCCCGCGCGGTGAGCGTTCTCGAATCCGAGGCCGGTGCCGGGGCGGAGTCCGTACGGGAGGCTCCGCCCCGGCGGCGGCAGACCTGGCGGCGGCTGCGGTCCGACCGTGCCGCGATGGCGGCCCTGGCCGTCGTGGCGGCGATGGTCGTGGCCGCGCTGGCCGCGCCGCTGCTGGCCGCGCTGGAGGGGCAGGACCCCACCACGTTCCACAGCGGCCTGCTCGACTCCGAGCGCGGCGGCCTGCCCAAGGGCGCGCTCGGCGGGATCAGTGCCGACCACTGGCTCGGCGTGGAGCCCGGCACGGGCCGCGACGTGTTCGCGCGCGTCGTCTACGGAGCCCGCGTCTCGCTCGGCGTCGCGCTCGGGGCGACCGTGCTGGAGCTGGTCATCGGCATCACGATCGGGCTGGCCGCCGGGTTCGGCGGCCGGTGGGCCGACGGCGTGCTCAGCCGGGTGACCGATCTGTCGCTGGCCTTCCCCTACTTCCTGCTCGCGCTGGCGCTCATGGCGATCGTGCCGCAGTCGGTGCCGCGCCCGCTGCTGGTGGGCTGCGTCATCGCCGCCGTCAACTGGGGAAACATCGCGCGCCTGACCCGCAACCAGACGCAGACGCTGCGCACGCGCGAGTACGTGGACGCGGCCCGCCTGACCGGCGCGCGGCGGTCGCGCATCGCGCTCCGCGAGATCCTGCCGGGCCTGGCGTCGCCGCTGCTGGCGGTCGGCGCGCTGAAGGTCCCGACGAACATGGTGAACGAGGCGGCGCTGTCGTTCCTCGGCGCGGGCGTACGGCCGCCGACGCCCTCGTGGGGGCAGATGCTGTCGTCGGCCACGACGTGGTTCCGCACCGACCCGATGTACGTGATCGTCCCGGGCGGGCTGCTGTTCGTCACGCTGCTGGCCTTCACGGTGCTCGCCGACGCGGTGCGCAAGGCCATGGACCCCCGCTGGAGCGCCCGTTCATGACCTGGTATTCGGTGCGCCGGCTCGGCGCCACGGTCGCGGTGCTGCTGGCGCTGTCGGCGATCGTTTACGTGCTCTTCTACCTGACGCCCGGCGATCCGGCCGTGCTGGCGTGCGGCAAGGGCTGCAACGCCGAACGGCTGGCCCTGACCGAGCACAAGCTCGGCCTGGACGAGTCCGTCTACCTGCAGTACTGGCATTTCCTGGAGGGGCTGGTCGTCGGCCGGGACTACTCGGCGGGGACGGACGTGAGCCACTGCCCGGCGCCCTGCCTCGGCTACTCGTTCCAGACCGACCAGCCCGTGACGCAGATGCTGCTCGACCGCCTGCCCGTATCGCTGTCGCTCACGCTGGGCGCGACGCTGCTGTCGCTGGTGCTGGGCATCTCGGCCGGGCTCCAGTCGGCGCTGCGGCGCGGGCGGCTGAGCGAACGGCTGCTGACCGGGGTGACGCTGCTCGGGTTCTCGACCCCGGTGTTCCTGATCGGGCTCGTCCTGCTGCTGATCTTCTGCGCGTACCTGCGGTGGCTGCCGTTCCCGGCGTACGTGCCGCTGACCGACGACCCGGCCGCGTGGGCGCGCAACCTCATCCTGCCGTGGGCGTCGCTGGCGCTGATCGAGGCCGCGGTGTACGCGCGGATCACCCGGGCGGGCGCGCTGGAGACGCTGGTGGAGGACCACATCCGCACGTTCCGCGCGTACGGGATCAGGGAGCGGCAGGTGATCGCCCGGCACGCGATGCGCGGCGCCCTCACCCCGGTCGTCACCCTCACCGCCGTCGAGGTCGCCCAGATGATGACGGCCGCCGTGCTCACCGAGACCATGTTCGGCCTGCCCGGCATCGGCAAGCTGACGGTCGAGTCGGTCAACAACGTCGACCTGCCGGTGGTCGTCGGGGTGACCGTGCTCGCCGGGACGCTTGTCGTGCTCGCCAACACCGCCGCCGACCTGCTGCACGCGGCCATCGATCCGAGAGTGAAGCTCGCATGACGACTCCGGCACTTTCGGTGCGGGACCTGCGGGTCCGGTACGGCGGCGACGGCGGGCGGGAGGCGCTCAAGGGAGTCTCGTTCGACCTGGAGCCGGGGCGGGCGCTCGGGGTCGTGGGGGAGAGCGGCAGCGGCAAGTCGACGCTCGCGCTGTCCCTGCTGCGCCTGCACGGGTCGGCGGCCGAGGTCGAGGGGGAGATCCTGGCCGGCGGCGTCGACGTGCTGGCCGCCTCCGGTGAGGAGCTGCGGCGGCTGCGCGGCGGCCGGATCGCGATGGTGTTCCAGGACCCGCTGTCCTCGCTCGACCCGTATCTGCGGGTGGGCGACCAGATCGCCGAGGTGTACCGCGCCCACCATTCGGTCACACGGCGGGAGGCGCGCGCCAAGGCGGTGGAGGTGCTCGAACGCGTCGGCATCCCGGTGCGGCGGGCACGCGCCTATCCGCACGAGTTCTCAGGCGGCATGCGACAGCGGGCGCTCATCGCGATGGCACTGGCCCTGGAGCCGCGCGTGCTGGTCGCCGACGAGCCGACGACCGCGCTCGACGTGACCGTTCAGGCCCGGCTGCTGGATCTGCTGAACGAGCTGCGCGCCGAGACCGGGATGGCGTTGCTGCTGGTCAGCCACGACTTCGGTGTGGTGGCGCGGGCCGCCGACGAGATCCTGGTGATGCGGGACGGGCAGGCCGTCGAGCAGGGTCCGGCAGCCTCGGTGCTGGACGATCCGTCCGAGCCGTACACCCGCGAACTGCTCGCCGCCGTGCCTCGCCTCGATGCTCCACCCGCGGAGCGGTCCGGGCGCGGCGACGAGGTGCTGATGGAGGTGTCGGAACTGCGGCGGGACTTCGTGTCCGGGCCGCCGCTGCGCCGCGAGACCCTGCACGCGGTCGACGGGGTCACCTTCGACGTGCGGCGCGGCGAGACGCTCGGGGTCGTGGGGGAGAGCGGCAGCGGCAAGTCGACGCTCGCGCGGATGCTCGTCCGGCTGCTGGAGCCCACGTCCGGGCGGATCGAGTTCGCCGGCCAGGACCTCGGCGCGCTGGGCGAACGGCGGCTCCGGGCCGTCCGCCGGGACCTGCAGATGGTCTTCCAGGATCCGGTCGCCTCGCTCAACCCGCGCCGGACGGTCGGCGAGAGCATCGCCGACCCGCTGCGCGTGCTGGGCGAGGCCGAGCCGGTGAAGGCCGCGCGGGACCTGATGGAACGCGTCGGCCTCGACCCCGGCCGCTACGACGCCTACCCGCATGAGTTCTCGGGCGGGCAGCGGCAGCGGGTCGGCATCGCGCGGGCGCTGGCGCCGAAGCCCCGGCTGCTGGTCTGCGACGAGCCGGTCACCTCGCTGGACGTCACGACGCAGGCCCAGGTGCTCGCGCTGCTCGCCGAGCTTCAGGAGGACCTGGACCTCACGCTGGTGTTCGTCTCGCACGATCTGGCGGTCGTACGGCAGGTCAGCGACCGGGTCGCCGTCATGCGCCAGGGCAAGGTCGTGGAGCTCGCGGATGCCGGCGAGGTCTACGCCTCGCCCCGGCACGAGTACACCAAGGAGCTGCTGTCGGCCGCGCCGGTCCCCGCGAGCCCCGGATGATCGAGATCGACGGGCTGACCGTGCGGCTCGGCGACCGGCCGCCCGTTCTGCGGCGGGTGTCGCTGTCGGTCGCGCCGGGCGAACGGGTCGGGCTGACCGGCGCGCCCGGGGCGGGCAAGTCGCTCACGGCGCTGGCGGTCATGGGGTTGCTGCCCGGGGACGCGCGGACGTCGGGGCGGGTCCTGGTCGGCGGCCGCGTGCTGGTCGGCGGGCATGTGCTGGGCGGCCCGCGCGACGTTCTCGGCATGCGGGAACGCGAGCTGGCGCGGCTGCGCGGCGACCGCGTGGCGATGGTGTCCCAGGAGCCGATGAACGGGCTGGACCCCAAGCTGCGCGTGGGGCGGCAGGTCATGCTGGCCGTGCGGCAGCACCGCGGCCTGTCGAGAGCCGAGGCCAGGACCCGGACGGCCGCGCTGCTGCGGCGCGTCGAGGTCGGCCCGGACGTGTCCGGCGCCTACCCGCGCGACCTGCCGCAATGGCAACGGCAGCGGGTCGCGCTGGCGCTCGCCCTGGCCCGCGACCCCGCCACGCTGATCTGCGACGAACCCGCCACCACACGCGACGCCGGCGTGCTGGAACTGATCGACTGGCTGGTGACCGAGCGCCGCACCGGCCTGCTGCTCATCTCGCGCGACGAGGACGTGGTGGCGCGCATGTGCGGCCGCGTGGTGGAGCTGCGCGGCGGGCGCGTCGTACGCGATGGACCACTCACAGAGGCCCTGGAAGGCGCCATGGAAAGGCCGGATCCGGACGCAGGGTGACCGCTGTCGGACGCGGAGTCTCCGGCAGGCCGGCTGAGGGGTACCTTCCATGCACCCTTTCCGCTCCCCGCGCTCGCCCTCTCCGCAGGAGAACGCCATGGCGTCTGCCACCGCACCCACCGCCGGGGAGTTCCTTCCCCAACTCGACGTCGACGGGCCCGCGCCGCAATCGCGCGTCACCGTGTTCTTCCGGCTGATCCTGCTGATCCCGCAGTGGTTCGTGCTCATCTTCGTCAGCATCGCCGCGTTCTTCGTGCAGGTGATCGGCTGGTTCGCGGCGCTGTTCATGGGGCGCCTGCCCGACTGGGCCGCCGAGTTCCTGACCGGCTATCTGAGCTGGTGGACTCGCGTGAGCGCGTACGGCACCCTGCTGGTCGACCAGTACCCGCCGTTCGCCATGCGGGCGCCCGACTACACGGTTCGGATCGAGGTGCGGCCGGGCCCGCTCAACCGCCTCGCGGTGTTCTTCCGTTTCATCCTGCTCATCCCGGCCGCCATCCTCAGCGCCCTTCTCAGCTACGGCTGGCAGGTCGCCGGCTTCGTCATCTGGCTGTTCGTGCTGATCAACGGCTCCATGCCGCAGGCGCTGTTCGAGGCGACGGCGGCGGTACAGCGCTACGCGATGCGCTACAACGCGTACGTGATGCTGCTGACCTCCGCCTACCCCAAGGGCCCGTTCGGAGACCAGGACAGCCCGCAGGCCGCCCAGCCGCGCGCCTCGGCCACGCGCCCGCTGCTCGTCAGCAGCAACGGGCGCACGCTCCTCATCGTCTTCATCGTGCTGGGCGTCGTCGGCTACCTCGCCCAGACCAGCCTGCAGCTCAACCGCTAACGGCCCGAGGGAACGATGTCCTTGGTCTGCTGAACGGTCTCGGCGAGGATGCCCGCCAGGTCCTGACCGGTGCCCTGCGAGAAGATCGCCTGATCGATGCCCGCCTCGGCGAGCCGGCCGACGGTCTCCACGGCCTGGTCGACCGACGGCTTCTCGGTGCGGAAGAACGTCAGCGCGGTCTTCTCGATCTCGGCGTAGTCGCGGCCCTCGCGCCCGCAGTGCTCCTGGAGCACCTGCAGCTTGTGGGCCAGCTCCGGCGAGTCGAACAGGTTGGTCGCGTCGGCGTACTTGGCGACGAACCGCAGCGTCTTCTTCTCACCGCCGCCGCCGATGAGGATCGGCAGGTGCGGCCGGTGCAGCGGCGCGGGCGAGTTGAGGGGCCGCTCCAGCTGGTAGTGCTTGCCGTCGAAGGCCTTCTCGTCGCCGGACCGCATCTGGTGGAAGATCCGCAGCGTCTCCTCGAGCCGTTCGAACCGCTCGGCGATCGGCGGGAACGGGATGCCGAGCCCGCGCGACTCCTCGTCGTTCCAGGCGGCCCCGATGCCGAGGATCGCCCGCCCGCCCGACAGCACGTCGAGGGTGGTGACCGTCTTGGCGAGGACGCCGGGGTGCCGGTAGGTCACGCCGGTGACCATCGTGCCGAGCAGGATTCGCTCGGTCTGCGCCGCCGCGTACGACAGCGCGGTGTAGCCCTCCAGCATCGGGTCCTCGGGCGGGCCGACCATGCCGATCTGGAAGAAGTGGTCCATGACCCAGAGCGAGCGGAGGCCGCCCTGGTCCGCCTCGCGGGCGATCCGGCTGAACTCGGGCGCGATCTGCTCCTGCCCGCCCGAGAAGGTGAAGCTGGGAATCTGAAGGCCAATGCGCATGCGTCTCACTTTGCTACCTGGAGCGCGCTCCAGGTCAACCCTTGAGGGCATGCAGGGTGAATCCGGTCGATTTCTTGAAGAGGTATTCGGCGCGTTCATAGGAGAGCCGGCGCCTGCCTGTGTCAGGGCAGAGGTTCTCGGGCGCCGGCGTACGGGCGGGCGCGGGGCGGCGATCGGACAGGAAGAGCGGGCCTCGGGTCCGGTCGCCGATCAGGTCGGGGAGCAGGCGGGCGGTCGCCGAACGCCAGGCCACCTTGCCGTCGCGGGACCGGCGGTCGTCCAGGTCGAGGTCGTCGACGTCGAGGGCCAGAACGGTGGTGATGGGGGCTCCCGACTCGTACAGGAGGCGGTAGAGCGTGCGTTCGCGCAGCGGGAGGTCGCGTTCCCAGAGGTCGTTCAGCGGGCGCTGTGAGGGCTTGGGGCCAGCCTGCTTGGGCCCGGTGTGCTCGGGGCGGCGTTCCAGCGCTCCGGCCAGGTCGTCGAGGGAGGCCCATTCGCCGAACGACTTGACGGCCGAGCGGTGCCGGTTCCAGGTCTTGGCGGCGGCGGTGCTCCAAGCGGTCTCGAAGACCTGCGCCACCTTGCCTGGGGTCAGTGACGCCAGGGGAGTTCGGCCGCCGAGCGAGCGGCGCAGCCTGGTGAGGGTCTGGCCGTACGAATGGGCCGTCGCGGGCGCCAGGGTCGCGAGGAACTCCTCGGCCGCGTCGGCAAGGGCCACCCCTTCGCCGGCAGGCAGATCCGCGGCTCGCGCCAGCAGGAAGTCCCGTTCGGCATCGTTGCGGGTCAGCGAGGCGGCACGTTCGAACTCCAGCCGGGCCTCGCTCGCCCGATCCAGCCGCAGCAGCAGGTCGCCCCGGATGCTCGGCAGCAGGTGGTAGTCGCGCAGCGCAGGGTCGGCCTGGAGCTCGTCCACCAGGTCCAGCGCCACCTGCGGCCCCTGCGCCCGTCCGATCGCCACCGCCCGGTTGAGCCGCACGATCGGCGTCGGCAGCTGGCGTACGAGGGCCTCGTACAGGGCCGCGATCTGGGCCCAGTCGGTCGCCTCGGCCGTGCGCGCCTGTGCGTGCGTGACGGCGATCGCGGCCTGCAGCACGTACGGGCCGGGCGGGCGCCTCAGCTCGCGGGCCCGCAGCATCGCGGTGAACCCGCGCCGGATCAGCAGCTGGTCCCAGCGCCCCCGGTTCTGCTCGTGCAGCTGGATCGGCTCGCCCGACGGGCCCGTACGGGCCGCCAGCCGTGACGCGTGGATCTCCATCAGCGCCACGAGGCCGTGCACCTCGGGCTCGTCGGGCGCCAGCTCGGCCAGCAGCCGCCCGAGCCGCAGCGCCTCCAGGCACAGGCCCGGCCGCATCAGGTCCGCGCCCGACGTCGCCGAGTACCCCTCGTTGAAGATCAGGTAGATGACCCCGAGGACCGCGCTCAGCCGTTCGCCCAGCTCGTCGCCCTCGGGCAGGTCGAACGGCACCCGATGCTCGGCGAGGGTCTGCTTGGCCGCGGCGATCCGCTGGGCGATCCGCTGCTCGTTCACCAGGAACGCCCGCGCGATCTCCGCGGCGGTCAGGCCGCCGAGCAGCCGCAGCGTCAAGGCCACCCGGGCCGCCGTGGGCAGCACCGGGTGGCACGAGATGAACATGAGGCGGAGCACGTCGTCCTGCTCGGGCTCGCGCTCCTCCTCGTCCAGCTCGCGGGCCAGCTGCTCCTGCTTGCGCTCGAGCCGCTGGGAGCGCCTGATGTGATCGACGGCCCGGCGCTTGGCGGTGGTCATCAGCCAGGCGCCGGGGTTGTCGGGGACGCCGGACTCCGGCCACTGCTCCAGGGCCGCCACCAGGGCGTCCTGGGCCAGCTCCTCGGCGAGCCCGACGTCGTTCACCATCCGGGTCAGCGTCGCGATGATCTTCGCCGACTCGAACTTCCAGACGCCGTCGATCGCGGCATGGGCGTCCGTCAGAACACCTCCTGGATGATGCTCACGCCGTCGCCCACGATCTTGCGGAACCGGCGGGCGAGCTCCAGGGCCTCCTCCTTGCTGCGGACCTCGACCAGGGCGAACCCGGCGACGGCCTCCTTGGCCTCGGCGAACGGTCCGTCCGTCACGGTGATCTCGTCGCCGGCCGAGACCATCTGGACGCCCTCGGGGGCCAGGCCGCCGGTGGCCAGCAGCACGCCCGAGGCGCTCAGCTCCTCGACGAACGCGGCCATCTCGGCGAACAGCCTCTCGTCGGGGGCCGGGGTCGTGTCGGTCGACTTGCTCATCATCAGGTAACGCATGGGGATCTCCCTCTGTCCGTCGTCCGAGCCGCTGTGACCCGGTCGCTTGCCCACACGTCGAACAAGCCGATGTGACAGGGAACGGTCTCATTCCCTGTCATATCTCCAGATCGACGTCCAGGCAAGCGAACCGAACACGAGAGAGGCAAGGACATGACCACCACGTACCGGCCCACCATCACCCGCAAGACCGTTGCCGCCCGCTCCTCCGCGATCTCGACCCGTTCCCTCCTGGCCGCCGCCGTGATCTCCGCGCCGCTGTGGGCCACGGTCTCGCTCGCCCAGGCGGCGACCCGCGAGGGCTTCGACATCACCCGCCATCCCCTGAGCGCGCTGAGCGACGGAGCTCTGGGCTGGCTGCAGATCACCAACTTCCTCGTCTGCGGCGTCCTCACCATCGCCGGCGCGGTCGGCCTCCGCCGCGTCCTCCCGAGCAAGTGGGCCCCGCGCCTGGTCGCGGTCAACGGCGCGGGGATGTTCGCCGCCGGGCTCCTGGTCATGGACCCGGCCGACGGGTTCCCCGTCGGAACCCCCGCAGGGATGCCAGCCTCGATGAGCTGGCACAGCTACGGCCACATGATCTCCGGCTCGATCGCCTTCACCGCCCTGATAGCCGCCTGCTACGTGCTGGGCCGCCACTTCGGCCGTTCGGGCGACCGTGCCCGCGCCGTCGCCTCCCGCGTCGCCGGAACGGCCCTCCTGCTGGGCAACGCATGGCCGATGACCGGTGGGAAAGCCGGCTCCCTCACCCTGGCGATCGGCGCCATCACCGCCATGCTCTGGATCTCCGCAGTGGCCGCCCACTACCGCCGTTCCGCCTGACAACCCGATCTGCCACCATCAAAACGCACGCCATACATCTCACAGGAGCACGACATGTCCTTCCAGGCCTACCTTGACAACATCGAAGGCAAGACCGGTCTCACGCCCCGCCAGTTCATCGATCTCGCCCGTGAGCGCGGCCTGGACGCCCCCTCCACCAAGGCGGGAGCCATCGTCGACTGGCTCAAGGAGGACTATGACCTCGGCCGCGGCCACGCCATGGCGCTCGTCCACGTGATCAAGAAGGGTCCCACGATCGGCGCCAAGCACGTCGGGGCCGCCGGCGCCCACCGCGACGCCTCCGACACCCTCTGGCTCGACGGCAAGGACACCAACCCCGCGCAATGATCCGGCATGATCCGTGTGACGAGGGCCCATCCGCTGCCGGATGGGCCTTTCGTTGTGTTTTGCCTGGATAATGGCCCGCGTGATCGTTGTTGGAACGCTGCTGCTGATGGTGGTGCTGGCCGTTCTGCTGCCGTTGCGCGCAGTGCGGCCGGGCCTCCTCGGGCGGCTGCGGTGGTGGGTGCTGGGCGTGATCGCCGCGGCGCTGGTGTTCGCCGGTGCCACCGACCCCCGTGGGTTGCTGGCGGGGGTCTTCCTGGCGGTGTTCGTGACGCTGGTGGCCTGGCCGGTCGTCGGGGTGGGCGCGGTCGTGGTCGGGGCGCTGGCCGTACGGTCCGGGCTGAAGCCGGGGCCTGAGGCGGCCCGGGCGACGTGGGTGCGGTTGTCGTGGACGTGGCTGCTGGCGGCGATCTCGGTGTACGGGTATGGGCTGACCCGCGCCAAGGGGACCTTCGCGCTGGATCCCGGTGACTCGTGCCGCTTCGGGGGCTCGTACGACCCGGACGGGCACACGAGTCTGCTGCCGCTGAGCGACACGACCTGCGGGTCCGAGGCGGTGCCCGGGTTCGTCAATCCGCTGCTCGCGGTGCTGGTGGGACTTGTGGTGATCTGCGCGGTGGGTGCCGTGGCCGCCGCCGCGAGGCAGGGGCGTGCGAGGATGGAAGCGTGAATCCGGAGGATCTGGTCCTGTTGCGGCGGGCTCGCGACCAGATGGACCGCGACTACGCGCAGCCGCTGGACGTGCCGGCGCTGGCGCGGGGCGCCCTCATGTCGCCCGGGCACTTCTCGCGGAGCTTCCGGGCGGCGTTCGGCGAGACGCCTTACAGCTACCTGATGACGCGGCGGATCGAGCGGGCCAAGGCTCTGCTGCGGCGCGGCGACCTGAGCGTGACCGAGGTCTGCTTCGAGGTCGGGTGTTCGTCGCTGGGCTCGTTCAGCACCCGGTTCACCGAGCTGGTGGGGGAGAGCCCGAGCGCCTACCTGAAGCGCGATCACGCCGATGGGGCGGCCATTCCCGCGTGTTACGCCAAGCTTTACACGCGACCGGTCAGGAACGGAGAAGCCAAGAAGGGGTCCCCGCCCGTAGCGTGAGCTGCATGGATCTCAGGGTTTCTCACTGCTTCATCGCAGTTCACGATCACGAGCAGGCACTGGCCTTCTACCGGGACGCGCTCGGGCTGGAGGTGCGCAACGACGTCGGGTTCGAAGGGTTCCGCTGGGTGACGCTGGTGTCGCCCACGCAGCCCGAGCTCGAGATCGTTCTCGAACCGGCGAGCGCGGACCCGGCCACCTCGGCGGCCGACAAGAAGGCGCTGGAGGAACTGCTGGCCAAGGGCATGCTTCGCGGGGTCGCCTTTTCCAGCGACGATGTGGACGCCACGTTCGAGCGGGTGCGCAAGACCGGCGCCGAGGTGCTCCAGGAGCCCATGGACCAGGCGTACGGCATGCGCGACTGCGCCTTCCGCGACCCGTCGGGCAACCTCATTCGGGTCAACCAGCGCAAGTAGCCGAGTTCGTTCGGCCTGACGACCGCTTGATCTGACCACCGGCTGACCTGACCGCCGCTGGGCCCGAAGAAACCGGGGCCAGTGGATCATCAACCTGGATATTGAGTGTCCAGAATTCCCCCCTAGGAGTGACGACGTGTCCACGCTGACACGAGAGGCCCAGGAGGTCGGGCCGCCGCCCGGCCGGTACGGCGGCCTCGTGGCCGGGCGCCGGTCCACATGGGCCGTGCTGGCGATCTGGCTGGTGCTGATGGCGGTGGGCGGCTCGCTCGCCGCCAAGCTGGGCTCGGTACAGGACAACGACCCGGTGAGCTGGCTGCCCGCCAGCTCTCAATCGACCAAGGCCGTCGAGGTCGCGGAGAAGCACTTCGCCGAGAAGGACGTCAGCACGGCCGTGGTCGTCTACAGCCGCGACGGCGGGCTGACGGCGGCGGACCTGGCGAAGGTCGAGAACGACCGCGGGGCGCTCAAGGCCTCGGCGGTGAAGGTGTCCGGGGACCGCAAGGCCGCGTTCATCAGCGTCCCCGTCCGTACGGCCGAGAACGACAACGCGGTGCTGGCCGACGGCGTCGACCGGGTCCAGGACGTGGCCGGGACGGGCGTACCGGGCGGGCTCGACGTCAAGGTCACCGGTGAGGCGGGCAGCATCGCCGACTTCATCAGGGTGTACTCCGGCATGGACGGGGTGCTCCTCGGCGTCACGCTCGGGATCGTCGCGCTGCTGTTGCTGGTCACCTATCGCAGCCCGGTGCTGTGGCTGATCCCGTTGCTCGCCGTGGGCCTGGCCGCCCAGGTCGCCGCCGCGGTGGTCTATCTGCTGGCCAAGCACGCGGGGCTGGCGGTGGACGGGCAGAGCTCCTACATCCTGATCGTTCTGGCGCTGGGGGTCGGCACCGACTACGCGCTGCTGCTCATCGCCCGCTATCGGGAGGAGCTGCACCGCCATGCGGACCGGCATGAGGCCATGGCGCACGCGGTGCGCGGATGCCTGCCCGCCATCGCGGCATCGGCCGCGACCGTCGGCGTCGCGACGCTGTGCCTGGTCTTCGGCAGCCTGAACTCCACCCGGGGCCTCGGACCGGTCGTGGCGATCGGCGTCGCGGTGGTGTTCGCGGCGATGATCTCGCTGCTGCCCGCCCTGCTGGTCATCCTCGGGCGCTGGGCGTTCTGGCCGCTGATCCCGCGCTACGACCCGGGTGACCCGGGTGACCAGGGTTACGGGGGAGCGGGCGAGCGGGGCACGGGCCTGTGGGCGCGCGTGGCGCGGACCGTGGGACGGGCGCCGAGGCCGATCTGGATCGGCGCGCTGCTCGTGCTGGTGGCCCTGGCGTTCGGGTCGACCGGGCTGTCGACGGGCCTCACGCAGGCCGAGCAGTTCACCAAGAAGACCGACTCGGTCGTCGGGCAGGAGACCCTCGCCAGGCACTTCCCGGCGGGATCGTCCGCACCGGCCGACCTGTACGTGCGGGCCGGGGAGGCCGCCGCGGCGGTGAGCACCGTGCAGAAGGTGCCGGGCGTCAGCTCGGCGACGCAGGCCGGGTCGGCGGGCGGCTGGACGCACGTCAGCGTCGTCCTGGCCGGTGCACCCGAGACCAAGGACGCCCGGCAGGCCGTCGAACGCGTCCGTACGGCGCTCGATCACGGCGGGGCCCGTTCGGCGGTCGTGGGCGGCGAGAGCGCGGTGGCGCTCGACCGGCACAAGGCCGAGGGCGACGAGGAACGGCTGCTGATCCCGCTGATCTTGGGCATCGTGCTGGTGATGCTGATCGCGCTGCTGCGATCGGTCGCGGCGCCGATCATGCTGCTGGCGTCGGTCGTGCTGTCGTACGCGGCGGCGCTCGGCGCGGCGGCCCTGCTGTTCCAGGCGCTCGGGCATCCGCGGATCGACCGGGGACTGCTGCTGTTCGGCTTCCTCTTCCTGGTGGCGCTCGGCGTCGACTACACGATCTTCCTGATGACGCGTGTGCGGGAGGAGGTCCCGCGGCTCGGGCATCGCGAGGGCGTGCTCACCGGGCTGAGCGTGACCGGCGGCGTGATCACCTCGGCCGGGCTGGTGCTCGCCGGAACGTTCATGATGCTCGCCGTGGTCCCGACCGTCGGCGCGCTGCAGCAGGGCCTGCTGATCGCGGTCGGCGTGCTGCTGGACACCTTCATCGTCCGCAGCCTGCTCATCCCCGCGCTCGCGCTGGAGATCGGCCCGCGCGTCTGGTGGCCGAACGGGAAGGTCCGCGCATGACCGTCCTGCCCTCGTGGCCCGCCCGTACGGTCGCCGTCCTGGCCGTGGTGCACCTGGACGCCCCGATGCTGATCCCGGTGTCGGAGCCCGTACGGGCGGACGGGCGGACGATCCTGCTGAGCGTCCACGGCGCCCAGGCGTCCGCCCTGCGCGGATTGGACGGGCCGCCGGAGGTGGCCGTGCTGATCCTGGCCGAGGGGAGCCTGGCGTTCACCGCGCGCGGCACGGCGCGGGTCGTCGCCCAGCCGATGGCGGGGGCGCCCGACCAGGCCGTCGTCGAGGTCGCCGTCACCGGGATCGAGCCCTGGGAACCGGTGATCGAGCACGGCTCCCTGGCCCTGCGGCAGCTCGCCGTGACCCGGATGCGCTGCCGGATCGCGGCCCACGGAGATTTCTGAAGTTTTCTCGCTCGTCCGGTCACACTCGCCTGGCGGGCTCCGTCAGTGCTGTGACCGACCAGAAAGACCAGCTGAAGCCGGCTAAGCCGGCCGGCTGGGACCAACTAAGGAGACAGTCATGGAAGCTCGCATGAAGAACCCGGCCTACGTTCTCCCCGACGCCCTCAAGGGCATCCAGAACATCTTCAAGGGCATCAACCAGGGCGGCATCTCGCAGGAGCTGCAGGAGCTCGTGGGCCTGCGCGCCAGCCAGATCAACGGGTGCAGCGCCTGCACGCTGGCCCACGTTCAGAGCCTCCGGAAGGCGGGCTCGTCGGAGGAGCGCATCGCGACCGTGGCGGCCTGGCGCGAGGCCCCGTTCTTCACCGAGGCCGAGCAGGCCGCGCTGGAGCTGACCGAGCACGTCACCCGGATGGCCGACCGTTCCGGCAAGGCGGTGTCGGACGAGCTGTGGGACCGGGTCGCCGACCACTACGACGAGAAGGAGCTGTCGGCGATCATCCTCACCATCACGGTGACCAACATGTTCAACCGGCTGAACGCGACGATCGAGGAGCCCGCCGGTCAGACCTGGGGCTGACCATGGCCAGGAGGCGCGGCTCCGCCCGGAGGCCGCGCCTCGGTCGCCGGGCCCGCGCCGCCCGCTCCGGCACGGCGCTTCCAGCCGACGTCCAGCAGGACGCTGAGCGCCAGGATGATCAGCAGCGTCACGATCGAGGCCCGTTCGTGGATCAGCGTCGTGAAGACGAAGGTGATCAGGACGGCCGCGGCGGCGACGATCGCGACGACGAGGATGATCACGTTCGCCCCGGTCTCGTCGCGGACGCGCAGGTGGGCGGCGGTGATGAGGGTGAAGATCAGCAGAGCGACCGCGCTGCCGATCGAGGCGATCGCGTCGAGCTTGAACGCGACGGCCAGGATCAGGCAGGCCACCGCCTGGATCAGCAGCCCGTAGGAGGCCCGTCCGCGGAGGCGGCGGGCCATCACCCCGGGGAACTGGCCGGTCTCGACGAGCCGGTCGGACAGCCCGGCGGCCGGATAGAGGCCCGCGTTGGTGGCTCCCGCTGTGGAGAACAGGGCCGTCACGCTCATGAGCCAGTAGCCGAACTTACCGAGTGAGGGCTCGGCGGCCACCGCCAGCGCGGTGCCGCCGGACGAGATCACCTTGTCGACCGTCAGCGTGCCGAACACGCCGAGCGCGATGGCCACGTAGATGACGGTCGCGATGCCGAGCGCCAGGAACATCGCGCGGGGGAGCTGCTTCTCCGGGCGGGGCAGGTCCTTGGCGGTGAAGGTGATGATGCCGAAGCCGAGGAACGCGAAGAACGTCAGCGCCACGGCCGAGATGATGTCGTGGAACGGCGGGTATCCGGAGAACGCCAGCAGCGACGGCTTCATGTCGGCGATCGTGACCACCGCGAAGACGATCAGGATGCCGAGCACGACGTAGACGATGACAGTCTGGGCACGCGCGACCAGCGTCGAGCCCACGATGTTGACGGCGGTCATCACGACGATGACGAGCGCCGCGAAGACCTTGGCCCACGCGTGGCTCTTGTCGGTGAACATGTCGCTGGCGTAGCTGCCGAACGACACGGCGACCATCGCGGTCACGATGGCGTTCGCCGAGTAGGTCAGCCACGCGGTGACCCCGGTCATGTGGCCGTTGCCGAAGCCCTTCGCGACGTACTCCAGCAGCCCGCCGGCCGTCGGATAGCGCGCGCCGAACTTGGCGAACGAGTAGCCCTGCAGGGCTGCGATGACCCCCGCGATCAGGAACGACAGCCAGACCGCGGCGCCCGCCACCTCCCCGGCGGCCCCGAGGAGCGCGAAGATCCCCGCGCCCACCATCGCCCCGACACCGATGAAAGCGGCCTGCCGTACCGACAGCGATGCCATGTCGTGCTCGATTCGTTCAGTTGAGCCGGACTCGTTCGGCCGGCTCAGCGATGAGGCGGCACGGGCGGTGGCTCGGTCATGCTGCCGCGGCGTGCCTGGTAGACGGGGATGCCGAGCAGCAGCGCGCCGCCCGCCATGAAGAACGGGCCCCAATAGACCCAGAACTTGTGGCCCGTGTTGCGCGAGTACCAGATGAACAGGATCGCGAAGATCAGCGAGACCACGGCGACGATCATGTCCCGGGTGAAGCGCGGGGTGTCCAGCTCGCGGCGGTCGGCCAGGCGCCACTTGATCTGCGCGAGCGCCGAGAAGCCGTAGGGGATCGCCGAGGTGATGCCCGTCATCAGGACGAGCGTGGTGAACGCGGTCGCGCCGCCCGAGCCGAGGTAGTTGATCACCATGGCGATCGAGGCGAGCACGGTGGAGGCGATGATCCCGAACGCGGGCACGCCGTTCTTGGACATCTTCTTGAAGCGTTCGGGGAAGAGGCCGTCCTTGGCGGCGGCCAGCGGCATCTCGGCGCAGATCATCGTCCAGCCGTTCAGCGCCCCGAAGCCGGAGATGATGACGGCGATCGCCATCACGTCGCCCGCCCACGTACCGCCGAAGATCTCGTTCGCGGCGTCGGAGAACGGGGCGGTCGCGTCGGCCAGCTTGCTGGTCGGCAGGATGCCGAAGACGGCGGTCAGCGACAGCATGTAGACGACGGCGGTGCCGAGCGTTCCCAGGACGGTGGCGCGGGGGACGTTGCGGTCGGGGTCGCGGACCTTGGCGGCGGCGACGGCGGCCGTCTCGACGCCGAGGTAGCTGAACAGGGCGATGGCCATGCCGCCGCCGACCGCCCCGACCGCGCCCTCGTCGCTGACGTTCCACGGCGTGTAGTTGGCCGTGGAGATGAAGAACAGCCCGACGGTCGACATGAAGGCCAGGACGATGAACTTGAGGGCCGTGGTCCACACCTGGATCACGCCCATGTTCTTGACGCCGGAGAGGTTGATGGCCGCCGGGATCCAGAGGCCGACCAGGACGAGCAGCATCGACCAGCCGCGCTGGTGGTCCTTGTTGATGAAGTGCTCGACGTACAGCACCCACCCGACCGCGATGGCCGCGTTGCCCGCCCAGACCGTGATCCAGTACGACCAGGCGTTCGCGAAGCCGAGCTTGTTGCCGAACGCGACGCGCGCGTAGGCGTACGGCCCGCCGTCGGCCGGCAGCCGGCGGGACAGGGCCGCGAACAGCAGCGCCAGCACGACCGCGCCGACCGTGGTGAGCGCCATCGACAGCAGGCTGATCGGCCCGTAGGCGGCGAGCGAGGTGGGCAGGTTGAAGACGCCGACCCCGATGATGCTGCCGACGATCAGCGCGATCGCCGTCGTCAGGCCGAACCGTTGCGGCGCCTCGGCCTCGGTGGGCCGGGCGGCGGTGTCCACGTCGTCTGTCATGTTCGTTCCCTGCTGCGCAGCATCGCCTTGCGGAGCTCGGCGACGACGATGATCGACAGTGCGGTGCCCGCGCAGATGACCCACTGGCGGGCGTTCAGTTCGGTGGTGTCGAGGATCTTCTGGAACGGCGTCAGCGACGTGGCCAGGAAGAGCGTGAGGACCGAGACCCCGGTCCAGGTCGTGAACTTGCGGTCGGTGAAGGTGTCGAGGGAGAAGACCGTGAGGCGTTCGTCCTTGGTCGCGATCGAGAACAGCAGCGCGTACAGCGAGAACGTGACCACGCCCATCGTCTGCGCGACCTCGCGGCCGTGCTCGTGGTCGGCCCAGGCGATGACGCCGAGCGTTCCGGCGCCGATGATCAGGCCGACCACGATCAGCCAGGTCATCTGCGCGCGCGGCAGGATCGGCTGGTCGGGTTTGCGGGGCTTGCGTTCCATCAGGTCGCCGGCGGGTTCGCCGTAGCCGAGCCCGATCGCCTGGAACAGCAGCGTCGTGAAGTTGATCCACAGCGTCTGGAGCGGCAGGAACGGGACGCCGCCGGTGACGTTGAAGATGCTCGCGCCGAGGAAGGCGGTGATGAAGCCGAACAGGCACCCCATCTGGAACCGGACGTACTTCACCAGGTTGTCGTAGAGCCCACGGCCGAGCTCGACCGCCTTGACGATCGTGGAGAAGTCGTCGTCGGTCAGCACCATCACCGCGGCTTCCTTGGTCACCTCGGTGCCGGTGATGCCCATCGCGATGCCGATGTCGGCCTTCTTGAGCGCGGGCGCGTCGTTCACCCCGTCGCCGGTCATCGCCACGATCTCGCCGCGCTTCTTCAGCATGTCGACCAGGCGCACCTTGTGCTCGGGCGTCACGCGGGCGATCACGCCGATGTCGTCGATGCGGGCCAGCGCCTCCTCGTCGCTCATCGCCCCGAACTCCGCCCCGGTGATCACCTGGCCGTCGATGCCGAGCTGCCCGGCGATCGCGGCGGCCGTCACCGCGTGGTCACCGGTGATCATCCGGATCCGGATGCCCGCCGCCTGTGCGGTCGCGATGGACGACTTGGCGGCGGGACGCGGCGGGTCGACGATGCCGACCAGCGACAGCAGTTCCAGCTCGTTCACCAGGCTGAGCAGGTCACCGGTGGGGTCGAACGTGGCCGGATCGAGGTCGCGGCGCGCGGTCGCCATCACGCGCAGGCCCTGCTCGCCGAGGCGGCGGTTCTCGGCCAGGTAGAGCTCGCGGAACTCGCCGTCGGCGGGCACCGGCCCGGTGTCGGCGTCCAGCACGGTCGCGGCGCGGGCGAGCAGCTGGTCCGGCGCCCCCTTCACGTAGCAGCGGATGACGTCGGCGCCCGCGTCGTCCCGCATGAGGTGGAACGTGGCCATCAGCTTGTAGGCGGCGTCGAACGGCAGCTCGGCGATCCGCGGGTAGGCCTCCCGGGTCGAGACCGCGTCCACGCCGCCCTTGGCCGCGAGCGCGACCAGCGCGCCCTCGGTCGGGTCGCCGATCAGCTCGCCCTCGTTGATGACCGCGTCCGCGGCCAGCACCATCGGCAGCAGGAACGGGTCGAGCGGGATCGGCTCCTGGCCCGCGACCCGGGTGATCTGGCCGCTGGTCGCATAGCCCTGGCCCTCCACCGCGTACCGGCGGCCGACGACCGCCATCTGCACGGCGGTCATCTGGTTGAGGGTGAGCGTCCCGGTCTTGTCGGAGTTGATCGCCGACGTCGAGCCGAGCGTCTCGGTCGACTGCAGCCGCTTCATGATCGCCCCAGCCCTGGCGAGCGTCTGCGTACCGAACGCCAGGATCGTGGTGACCACCGCGGGCAGGTTCTCCGGCAGCGCGCCGACGGCGAACGCGACCGCCGCCGTGAAGACCACGGTGAACGAGTCGCCGCGCGCCAGGTTCAGGACCATCGAGATGATCAGCGCGGCCCCGGCGATCCAGAGGATCTGCCGGGTGAGCCGGTCGAGCTGCCGGGTGAGCGGCGTCTTGCCCGCCTTCTCCGCGTGCAGCATGTCCGAGATGTGGCCGACCTCGGTGCCCATCCCGGTCGCGGTCACCACGAACTCGCCCGAGCCGCGCGTGACGTTGGTGTTCATGTAGACCATGTCGGCCCGGTCGCCGAGCGGGGTGTCGTCTCCCTGGACGGGGTCGGTGCCCTTGGTCACCGGCAGGCTCTCGCCGGTGAGCGCGGACTCGGCGATCTCCAGCGTCGCCGCGCGCAGCAGCCGCCCGTCCGCCGGAACGACGTCGCCCGCCTCGATCGACACGACGTCGCCGGGGACCAGCTCCTCGGCCGGGATCTGCTCCAGCCGCCCGTCCCGCGTCACCCGCGCCTTGATGATCATCATCTTCTGCAGGGCCGCGACCGCCGCGGCCGCCTTGCCCTCCTGGCGCAGGCCCAGAACGGCGTTGAACAGCGTCAGGAGCACCAGCATGATGCCGGTCTCCCACTCCTTGAGCGGGTAGAGGCTCCCCAGCCCCGCCACCAGCAGCACGATCTGCATCGTGTCGGCGTACTGCCGCACGAACGCCCGCCACCGAGGCTCCGCCTTAACCGTGGTGAACGCGTTCGGCCCGTACTGCGAAGCCCGTTCAGCCGCCTCGGCCGACGTAAGCCCGCGCTCCCGGCTGACCTTCTCCTCCCGCAACACCGCCTCAACACTCAACGTGTGCCACGAGGCAGCACCCCTGGTAGCCGTACTCACCGCCCACCCCCCGACCCCTCGGGGGCTCCCGGGACGACGTTCGTGCCGGCTTTGCCTTCGACGATGGCGGTGATGTCGTTCAGCGAGCCGATCGCGGCGCGGCGGCCGGTCTTGGCGGCGAAGCGGGACGCGGCCTCGACCTTGGGGCCCATCGAGCCGGCGGCGAAGTCGTACCCGGCGAGCTCGCCCGGCGTCACCTGGCTCAGCAGGCGCTGCTCGGGGCGGCCCCAGTCGACGTACGCGCCGTCCACGTCGGTCGCCATCACGAACAGCTCGGCGCCGACGTCCTCGGCGAGCAGCTCGCTGGCGAAGTCCTTGTCGATCACGGCCTCGACGCCGACCACCTCGCCGGCTCCCGAGGAGGCCGGGCCCGAGGCGGGCAGCACGGTCGGGATGCCGCCGCCGCCCGCGCAGATCACCACGGCGCCGTGGTCCAGCAGCCACATGATCGGCTGGATCTCCAGGATGCGGCGGGGGCGCGGCGAGGCGACCACGCGCCGCCATGCCCGGCCGTCCTGCCGGAACACCCAGTCCTTCTCGGCGGCCAGCTTGTCGGCGGCCTCCTTGGCGTAGACCGGGCCGACGAACTTGGTCGGGTCGGCGAACGCCGGGTCGCCCGGGTCCACGGCGATCATGGTGAGCAGGGTGACCACCTGGGTCTCCTGCGGGAGCAGGCTCCGCATCTCCTGCTGGATCAGGTAGCCGATCATGCCCTGCGTTCCGGCGTCCAGGACGTCCAGCGGGTAGGGCTCGGCGCCCTGGTAGGCCTCTGCCTGGAGGGACAGGAGCCCGACCTGCGGGCCGTTCCCATGCACGATCACGACGCTGTGCTCGGCGACCAGCGGGGTGATGGCCTCCGCCGCGATCCGCACGTTCCGGCGCTGTACCTCGGTGGTCATCGGGTCCGAACGCCGCAGCAGCGCGTTGCCGCCGAGCGCGATCACGATCCGCACGGGCCTCTCCTCCATAGGTCCGCGGGGGCCGGTGGGCCCGTCCGCTCATCGGACGATCACCCGTTCACCTGCGGGCGCGGCTCACCCATGCGGGGTGAGGCGTGGCCGGGTCGCGCCGCCGGATCCTGCGATCACGACCGCCCGCCGCGCGCGGCGGCGCCCGCCACGAGCGAGGAGAGATCGACATGTCATTCGGCGTGAACTCCGAGGTCGGCATGCTGCGGAAGGTGATGGTGCACCGGCCCGGCCTGGAGCACCGCCGCCTCACCCCGTCGAACGCCGAGGAACTGCTGTTCGACGACGTCCTGTGGGTCAGCAGGGCCCAGGCCGAGCACGACGCGTTCCGCGAGGTCATGCGCGAGCGCGGCGTCGAGGTGTACCTCGCCGAGCGGCTGCTCACCGAGGCGCTGGCCAACCCCGAGGCGCGCGGCTGGATCAGCGACCACGTGCTGAACGAGCGCGAGGTCGGCGTCGCAGCGGCCGACCGCGCCCGCACCTGGGCGACCGAGGCGCCGGCGGCCGAGGTCGCCGAGTTCCTGATCGGCGGGATCACCAAGGCGGACGTCGCCGAGGACCTGGGCCTGGAGTGGGAGTCGGCCGACCCGGCCGGCATGCTGCTGCCGCCGCTGCCGAACCTGCTCTTCCAGCGCGACCCGTCCTGCTGGATCTACGACGGCGTCACCCTCAACCCGATGACCAAGCCCGCCCGCAAGCCCGAGACGATGATCATGGAGGCGATCTACGGGTTCCACCCGATGTTCGCCTCGGAGAAGTTCCCGATCTGGCTCGGCGGCGCGGGCGAGGACTGGGGCCGCGCCCATGTCGAGGGCGGCGACGTCCAGCCGATCGGCAACGGCGCCGTGATGATCGGCATGGGGGAGCGGACCACGCCCCAAGCCGTGCTGTGGATCGCGCGGTCGCTGTTCCGGGCCGGGTCGGCGCAGCTCGTCCTGGCCGTTCACCTGCCGAAGTCGCGCAGCTACATGCACCTCGACACGGTCATCACCATGTGCGACCGCGACCTGGTCACGATGTTCCCGCAGGTCGTGGACGGTGCCCGTACGTGGGCGATCCGCCCCGGCGAGTCGCCGGACGACCTGGTCGTCGCCGAGCAGCGCCGCCCGCTGCCCGAGCTGATGGCCGAGGCCCTGGGCGTCGAACGGATGCGGGTCGTGCCGACCGGCGGCGACTCGTTCGAGGCCGAACGCGAGCAGTGGGACGACGGCAACAACGTCGTCGCCCTGGAGCCCGGCGTCGTCATCGGCTACGAGCGCAACACCGGCACCAACGAGGCTCTCCGCCGCGAGGGAATCGAGGTCATCCCGATCGAGGGCTTCGAACTAGGCCGAGGCCGGGGCGGCTCGCACTGCATGACCTGCCCCCTCCAACGCGACCCCGCCTTCTAACCGCGCCGACGGCACTGGCCCGCGCTGACGGCACTGGCCCGCGCTGACGGCACTGGCCCGCGCTGACGGCACTGGCCCGCGCTGACGGCACCGGCCCGCCCTGACCGCACCCGCCGCACCGGCTCGCGCCGGCCCGCGCTGATCGGCCTCTTTGGAGTCCCTCATGTCCTACAGCCTGCGCAATCGCAGCTTCCTCAAGGAAATCGACTTCCAACCTCACGAGATGCGCTTCCTTCTGCGGCTGGCCGAGGCGCTCAAGCTGGCCAAGTACGCCGGCAACGAGGTGCCGCGCCTGACGGGCAAGGAAATCGCCCTCATCTTCGAGAAGACCTCAACGCGCACCCGTTCGGCCTTCGAGGTCGCCGCGTTCGACCAGGGCGCGCACGTCACCTACCTCGACCCGACCGGTTCGCAGCTCGGCCATAAGGAGACCGTCGCCGACACCGCTTCGGTCCTGGGCCGCATGTACGACGCCATCGAGTTCAGGGGCAACGAGCAGGCGGACGTCGAGGCTCTTGCCCTGCATGCGGGAGTGCCGGTCTACAACGGGCTGACCAACGAATGGCACCCCACCCAGATGCTGGCCGACTTCCTGACCATGCACGAGGCGAGCGGCGAGGCGTTCGACAAGCTCTCCTACGTGTTCATGGGGGACTGCCGCTTCAACATGGGGCGTTCCCTGCTGGTCATGGGCGCCATCATGGGCAGCGACGTACGCCTTGCCGGGCCTGCCGAACTGCACCCGCCCAAGGACGTCGTCGCGATCGCAGAGGACATCGCTTCCCGTACGGGCGCCCGCATCACCATCACCGACAACCCTCAGGAAGCCGTAGGCGGGGTCGACTTCATCCACACCGACGTCTGGGTCTCCATGGGTGAGGCCAAGGACGTGTGGGCGGACCGGGTCAAGCTCCTGGCTCCCTACCAGGTGAACGCCGCTCTCCTGGACAAGGCGGGGAACTCCTCGGTGAAGTTCATGCACTGCCTGCCCGCGTTCCACAACACCGGCACCACCGTCGGAAACGAGATCATGACCCACGTCGGCATGACCAACGGTCTGGAGGTCACCGACGAGGTCTTCACCTCACCCGCGAGCATCGTCTTCGACCAGGCAGAGAACCGTCTGCACACCATCAAGGCCGTCCTGGTGGCCACCCTGGCTTGATCCACTCCCTGAGCCTCCCGCGGCCACCCGGCCCTGCGCGGCCTCCCTGGCCCCCGCGGCCTTCCCCGGCCTCCCGCGGCCGGCCGATCTGTGCCGATCCCTCCTTGACCTGGAAGGATCGGCACAGTCGTCGATCAAAGGAAGTGCCGCCATGGCCGAGGCGCCCCGTTCACCCGAGCAGCGCAAGAAGGACGCCCTATACCGCCTGGAGCATGACATCGACCTGTGGGTCGCCTCGTCCGATGCCGACGGCCCCTACCTGGTGCCGCTCTCGTTCCTCTGGGACGGCAGCACCCTGCTCCTGTCCACCCCCGCGAGCAGCCCGACAGGCCGCAACTTGGTGGCTAACAACATCGTCCGCCTAGGCCTGGGCCCTACTCGCGATGTGGTCCTCATCGAAGGCACGGTGGAAAGCCTCACCGCCGCAGACCTCGCCCCCGGCGAAGGCGACGCTTTCGCCGCCAAGACCGGCTTCGACCCCCGCGCCGACGGCGACGCCTACCACTACTACCGAGTGCGCCCCTTGCGCCTCCAAGTCTGGCGAGAGGCCAACGAACTCAAGGGCCGCACCCTCATGCGCGAAGGCGCATGGATCGTTCCCGAATAGCGCACAGCGTTCCGGCGGGAGAATCGGTCCCAGCCCTTCGCGCTTTTCGGCACGCCGGCGTTGGACTCGGGGCCGGGAAAAAGAATAGCCGGCGGTGTGGTCCAATCGCTCAACAAAGGTGCGGATCAGCCGGTTCGGCCCTGGAACAGGTCGATGAACGGGATCGGGCCGTCGAGGCCGACGACCTTGACCGTTCCGTCGTGCTCCACCATCGGCGGGCAGTGGTGAGGGCGTCGTCCTCGCGGGTTTGGGCCTTCTCTCGGAGCAGGAGTTGGTCGCGGGCTCTACCTGGCGGTCTGGTCGACGGCCGGGGCGGCGTGCCGGCCGGGCCGTTCGGCGGCGATCACCAGAACACACTCGCGACCCGGCCGGGACGCATCGTGGAAGCGACTCACGCGTGGTGACTCAGCTGTGCTGGGCCAGGACCTTGGCTTCCAGGTCGGGGTCCAGGCCTACGGGCGGTCGGTCGGGGCGCTGGGGGGCTTGACCGCCGAGGGTCTGGAGCCAGGCCCAGGTGTCGGCGACGGTCTCCTGAACGGGGCGGCAGCGCAGGCCGGTGGCGAGGGCCTTGTCGACGTTGCCCATGTGGAGGGTGTCGTAGAGCTCGCCCTGCGGGAGCCAGACGGGGAGATTGCTCCACGGCTCCACCCCGGCGGCGAGGATGGCGTCCGGGTCGGTCCAGCGCAGCTCGGCGTCGGAGCCGGTCACGCTGATGCAGGCCTCCAGGAGCTCGCGCATCGTGGTGTGGCCGGGGGTGCTGACCATGTTGTACGGGCCGCCGAGCTTCTGTTCGGCGGCGTCGACGGTCCAGGTGGCGAGGTCGCGGACGTCGATGTACTGCAGGCCCGAGTCGGCCGGGGCGGGCGCCAGGACGGGGCCGCCGCGGGCCATCCGGTTGAGCCACCAGGGGAGGCGGCCGATGTCCTCGTACGGGCCGAGGATCAGGCCGGCCCGCACGAACAGGGCCCGGTCGCCGAAGGCCTGCTCGGCGGCCAACTCCCCGCCTCTCTTGTCCTCGGCGTAGCCGACTTCGCCCGCGTCAGGCGACCCGTCCACGACCGGAGCATCCTCCGTCGCGTTCGGGGGCGTCGGAAAGGGATGGACCGAGCGGCTGGAGACGTAGATGTACTGGGCGGCCCTGCCGCTCAGGAGGTTCGCGGCGTCGCGGACGATGGTCGGGGCGCCCGACCAGGTGTCGACGACGACGTCCCACTCGCCGTTCTCCAGCGCCGACAGGTCGCCGGTGCGGTCCCCGATGAGCGTGCTGACGCCGGGCGGAGGCTCCGTCCGGCCACGGTTGAACGTGGTGACCTGCCAGCCTCTGGCCAGCGCTTCCTCGGTGACGGCTCGTCCCACGAAGTGGGTGCCGCCCAGCATCAGCAGTCTCATACCCCTCACTGTGCCTGATCTTGGGCGGGTTCGAAGATCTCAATCAGGTTGCCGGCCGGGTCGGTGACCAGGATTTGCCGTCCGCCGGGGCCGGAGACGGCCTCGCCCAGGAAGGGCACGCCGGCCTGGTCGAGCCGCTTGATCTCGGCGTCCAGGTCCTCGACGGCGAGGTGGATGCGGTTGCGCCCGGCGGGCGTGCCCGGGGGCGTCGCCAGCGATCCGGAGCTGCCGGGGCCCGACAGCAGCAGGCGGAGCGGCCCGCGGACCACGTCGGCGAAGCCCGGCGCCCGGTTCATGCGGACCGTGAAGCCGAAGTGGGTCGTGTAGAAGTCCACGGCCGCCTGCACGTCGTCGACGATGTAGCGGACGCTGGCGAATTCTTCTGTGCTCATGACGAATCCTCCCTGGTGTCGAGCACGGGAAGCAGATGGCGGATGCGGGTGTCGATCTCCGCTGCCGTACGGACGAAGGCGGGGTAGCCAGTCGGCTCGGGGATGCTCCAGTGGACGAGCTCGGGGTCACCGGGGAAGGCGGGCTGCGCCTCCCGCACCTTGTCGCACAGGCTGATCACGTAGCCGAAGGAACGGTCTTGCACAGTGTTCAAGTGCTGAGGCCTGCGACCGGCGACGTCCACCCCGTACCGCTCACGCAGGACCCGGACGGCGTTGCCGCTGACGGCCCGCTTGGGATGGCTGCCGGCGCTGGTCACCTCAACCCGCCCGCCCGTCCGATGGCGAAGGAGACTCTCAGCGATCAACGACCGCGCGCTGTTGCCGGTGCACGTGAACAGCACAGGCGCCCGATAGCCCCCGAAGACCGGCTCCCTCGCCAGCGCCGGATGGAGGGCCGTGCCCACCCCGGTCAGGGCACTTGCACAACGTTCAAGATCGAGGTGGTAGTAGCTGTCCCGCCCGTCAAAGCTGCTGCGGCCAGCGCTGACCAGGCCCCCACGACGCAGCTGGCGCAGGTGGTACGAGACCAGGTTCTGTGGCTCGCCGACCCGTTCCATCAACTCGCGGACCCGCAGATCCCCCTGGCCCAGCTCGGCCAGCAGCCGCCACCGCAGCGGATGGGCGGCCAGCTGAAGGAACGCCGGTGTCGCTGGATCCGAGGACCCCATAACCCGACAATACATCAACCCCATTTGATAGATCGAGGACACCAGAGGTGCTTCGCCGAAATCCACCCGATGTCAAGACCGCTCCGCCCAGCTGGATTCGTGGAAGCACGCCTTGCCTCCGGCGTTCGGGGGCGGGGGTGGGTCAGGCGAAGGTGACGGTGAGGAGGGCGATGAGGGAGGCGGCGAAGACGGTGGTGTGGCGGGCCTTTTGGAGGGTGGGGGTCCAGGTGGGGAAGCCGCTCTCGGCGGCCTTGAGGAGGGCGCGGACGTCGATGCGCTGGAGGGTGGGGTCGCCCTTGCGCTGGAAGGCCTTCTCTACGGACTGAACGGCGGTGAGCTGGCTCCAGAGGATCAGGGCGTTGCCGAGCAGGATCAGGGAGGAGAAGACCCAGGTCAGGAGCTGGCCCCAGTGCGGGTCGATGAGGTTGAACGCCGCGGCGATGATCATGAGGGCTGCGACGGTGGCGGGGACGGCTGTTTCGTGGCCGGAGGCGTCGAAGGTGAGCTTGTTCTCGGCGAGGACCGTGGTCGGGAAGCCCTGGCGGGTCAGTTCGGCCTCGGCGTTGGCCTTGGCGGTGGAGGCGCCGAAGCGGTGGCGGAGTGCGGGGATGCTCAGGAACGAGGCGGCGACCAGCAGTTGGGCGGTGGCGGCGATGACGTACATGGGGTTCCTCCGGTGACTTGTACTTTGTTCAAGTGAAGATTAGGTGATCACTTGAACTTTGTGCAAGTGGTTTCTTGAACTTTGTGCAAGTAGGGTGGCCGGCATGCCACGGGACACGTTGACCAAGGACCAGATCGTCGGGACCGCCATTGAGCTGCTGGATGCGGAGGGGCTTGAGGGGCTCAACATGCGGGCCTTGGGGCAGCGGCTCGACTCGGCGGCCACGGCCGTCTACTGGCATGTGAAGAGCAAGGACAACCTGCTGCGGCTGGCCAGCGATCAGGTGTGGAACGAGATCGCGTTGCCCGACGTGGAGGCCGTGGGGTGGCGAGAGGCCGCCGCGGTGATGGCGACCAGCCTGCTGGCGATGTTCAAGCGGCATCCGTGGGTGGTGCAGGCGATCGCCTCGCAGGTCTCCTACGGACCGGGCAAGGCCCGGCACGATGACCACAGCCTGTGGGTGTACGAGGCGGCGGGGTTCTCGGGGGCCGAGGCCGATCAGGCCTCCGCGGCCACGTTCATGTACGTGCTCGGGAACGCGGTGGGGGAGTCGGCCAACGCGGCTCTGAGCCGGAAGCTCACCCGGGCGGGGAACGACGCCGAAAAGAGCCTCGGGGAGACGATGGCCAAGGCGCGCGAGGTGGCGATGGAGTTCCCCCGGCTGCGGGAAAGGCTGGACGGCCCTGCGGCCGAGGAGTACGGCGCGGCGCCAGAGGACAGCTTCGAACTGGGGCTACGGGCGATGCTCGATGGGCTCGCGAATCGCCTCTACTCCCATGAGCGCCGCCTCGGCGGTTAGGCCGCCGGTCGGGTTGGGGGCCAGGCGCAGACGGCCTTGGTGGGCCTGAATGATGTCGGCGACCAAAGTGAGGCCTAGGCCGTGCCCGCCGCCTGCGGTGCGGGCCTTGCCTCGGGCGAACGGCTCCAAGTAGACGTCGACGGCGTCCGGCGGGATCAGCGGGCCGGTATTGCTCACGGTCAGGCGGGATGGGGCGACCGAGACTGTTACTGCGCCGCCTGGCACGTTGTGGCGTAGGGCGTTCTCCAGCAGGTTGAGCGCCAGTTGGCGAAGGAGGGCGGGGTCACCTAGGACTGGGGCGGGGGCGAGGTCTGCGGAGATGGTGATTTCCCGGGTCTCGGCCTCTTTGCGCACCGTTTCCAGGGCCTCAGCGGTCACCTCGGCCAAGTCGGTCGGCTCCAGGGACAAAGGCGTACGGCCCAGGGCGGACAGCTGGAGCAGCGCCTCGACGATCTCGATGGAACGCTGGTTGGTCTTCTGGAGGCGGGACGTCAGGCGCCCATAGTCCTGGCCCCCGGGATCGGCGACCGCGACGTCCAGCATCGTGCGGGTGATCGACAGCGGGGTGCGCAGCTCGTGGGAGGCGTTGGCGGCGAAGCGCTGCTGGCGTTCGAACGAGCGCTGGAGCCGGTCGAGCATCGCGTCGAAGGTGTCGGCGAGGTCGGTGAACTCGTCGCGGCGGCCGGTCATGGCGATGCGGTGGCCGAGCGAGCCCTCGGCGGCGATGCGGGCGGCCTCGTTCAGCTGCTTCAACGGGCTGAGCACGCGCCCCGCGATGATCCAGCCGCCCGCCAGCCCGATCACCGCGAGCGCGCCGAGCGCGTAGCCCGAGATGCGCAGGAGGGTGTCGAGGATCTCCTGCCGGGACGGCGCGGGCGAGGTGTCGCGCGGGTTGGCGGCGGTCAGCGGGTAGTTCGGCACCCAGCGCATCGCCAGGTAGATGATCGCGAGCATGACCGCGCCGGTGAGGACGGCGAAGAGGGCGTAGCTGAGGGTGAGGCGCAGGCGGGCGGTCATCGCGCGTCCAGCCGGTAGCCGACGCCGGGAACGGTGTGGATCACAGCCGGGGCGCCGAGGCGGCTGCGCAGGGCCGAGATCGTGATCCGGATGGCGTTGGTGAACGGGTCGGCGTTCTCGTCCCAGGCCCGTTCCAGCAGGGTCTCGGCGCTGACCACGCCGCCGCGGGCGGTCATGAGGATCTCCAGGACGGCGAACTGCTTGCGGCTGAGCGAGACGTGCCGGCCCGCGCGGTAGACCTCGCGGCGGAACGGGTCGAGGGTGATCCCCGCGTGCTCCAGCACCGGCGGAGCGCCCTGCGCGGGACGGCGGGCCAGCGAACGCAGGCGGACGACCAGTTCGGGGAGGTCGAACGGCTTGGTCAGGTAGTCGTCCGCGCCGAGCTCGAAGCCGGTGATCTTGTCGGCGAGGTCGCCCGCGGCGGTGAGCATGAGGACGCGGCAGCCGAGGCCTCGGGCGACGATCGTTCGGCAGACCTCGTCGCCGTGCACGCCGGGGAGGTCGCGGTCGAGCACGACCACGTCGTAGCCGGTGACACCGAGGCGTTCGAGCGCGGCGTCGCCGTCGCCCGCGATGTCGGCGGCGATCGCCTCCAGGCGCAGCCCCGCCTGGATCGCCTCCGCCATATAGATCTCGTCCTCGACGATGAGCACCCGCATGGGATTCATGTTATGCGGGGTTCTATATCGAAAACGTATGCGGAAATCCATACGGCCTCGCAACATCGCCTGCGGTGCATTAGAGGCCATGAGATCACGCAGCTTCGTTCCCGCATTGACCGTTGCCGCAGGGCTGGCGCTCACGGCCTGCTCGATGAGTTCCACGGGCGCCTCAACGTTTCCCAGCGCGTCCACCGCTCAGGACGACGGACGCATAGACGACGCGCACAAGCCGACGCCTTTTGACGTGAACCACCCGGCGATCCGCAACCTCAACAAGGCGCTCCTGGCCGCCCTTCAGAAGGCGGCCACCCACGCCGAACGCGATGGCGTTCATTTCGTCGTCAACTCCGGATGGCGCAGCGAGAGGTATCAGCGCGAGTTGATGGAGCAGGCCGTCACCCGATACGGAAGCCGAGAAGAGGCAAAGCGTTTCGTTCTGAGCCCGGAGAAATCCGCTCACGTGAAAGGCCGAGCCGTCGACATCGGACCGACCGACGCCGACAGCTGGCTCGGCCGGCACGGCGCCGCGTTCGGGCTCTGTCAGACCTACGCCAACGAGATGTGGCACTACGAACTGGCGACGAAACCCGGCGGCGAGTGCCCGCCGCAACGCCCGGACGCGACCGCCGGTTGATCACAGCTCGAACCACGTATGGAGCCCCCCCCGCGTCGTCGACGAAGAACCCCGAACGTGCGGCCAGATCCTCGATGAGGATCATCCCTCGCCCGCACGTCGACAGCTCGTCGGTCTCGCACCGGCTGGGCAGCGTGGAGCCCCCGGCGTCCACCACCTCGGTACGGATCGTGCCGCCGCCGACGTCGTACAGCGTCAGCGTGAACTCGCCGCCGTGCCGCGAGTCCGAATGCGTCACGCTGTTGGTCGCCAACTCGCTGACCAGCAGGATCAGCGTGTCGTCGCCGGGGACCAGCCCCGCGGCGAACCGGCGCGCGGCGGCCACGCTCAGGGGGACGGCCGGCAGTCTCGCCGAGCCGAGCACGGTCCAGGTCATCATGCGTCCATTGCCTCCACGATCATCGCGATGGCGCGCGGGTCGGTGACCAGCGCCCACCCGAACGGCCACACCCACGCCCAGGTCCGTTCCTGCGGCGCGGGCACGCACGCGATGAACCGGACGCGGTCGGACCGCCGGGTGATCACCCGCAGCACCGGCCCCGAACACGGGCCGACGATCTTGGGGCGGAGCCCGTGCGGCTCCAGCTCGATGGCCAGCCAGGCGAGCAGCTCGGGCCGCTCGGCCGGGTCCACGATCATGTCTCGGTCCCCGCCCCGTCGTCGCTTTGGGTGATCTCCTGACATCGTCGTGTGATCGGCCTACGCTCTGCCACAGGTTCCGCACTCCACGCTGAACGGAGGCCCCCCGATGCCCGATCGACAAACCCCCGACCCCACCAAGTCGCCGTTCGGCTATTACGCGCTCCGCATGCGCCGAGAACGCACCAAGGCCGGTCTCAAGCAAGAGGAAGTGGCCCGCCACGTCACCGTCTCGCCGCAGCTCTACGGCCATTACGAGAACTGCCGCCGAGTCCCCACAATGGACGTCTCAGAGGGCCTCGATGATCTCTATAATCTGGACGAATTCTTCGCGGGACTGCATCCTCTCGTCATCTCCGAGTTGGAGCTCTCGCCGCAGTACGTCCAGTACGTGAAGGAAGAGGACCGGGCGTCTCACATTCGCATGTACGACCCGCTCTACGTGCCTGGTCTCTTTCAGCACGAGGACTATGCGCGAGAGATTCTGCGCGGCTTTTCACCACCGGATGACCTCGAACACGACGTTGCTTCGCGGATGAGCCGCCAGAAGATCCTCGACCGGGACGAGCCGCCTCGCATCTTCGTCCTGCTCTCGGAAACCGCGATCCGCAACCCGGTGGGCAGTCCGGAGATCATGAAGGCACAGCTTGCGAGGCTCCTGGAGTTCAACGAGAAGCCGAATGTCTCCGTGCAAATCGTTCCGTGGGGCGCGCCCGTCCATGTGCCGAGCCCGTTCACGCTTCTGGATTTTCCAGAAGGAGGGTCACTCGGCTACGTCGACGCCACCGGGGGCAACGGAACCATGATTCAGATCCCCGAGCGCCTGCAGCGCCTTGCAGTACGGTGGGAAGAGATCAAGGGCGAGGCGCTTTCGTTTGGACCATCGGAGGCGCGAATCCGTCAGGAGTTGGAGAGCCTGTGAACGACGTTCCCCCCGTTCAGTGGCGCAAGAGCAGTTACAGCAGCGGAGAGGCAGACAGTACCTGCGTCGAGGTTGCTGATCTCCAGAGTTTCATCGGTATTCGGGACAGTAAGGACCCGGAAGGGCCACGGCTGGCGGTCAGCGTGGCCGACTTCCGGGCGTTGACCGGGGCGATCAAGCGTTTGCGCTGACCTTCGGCAGGGGTGCGGTCTTCGGTTGACGGCGGCCGGGCATCCACCAGTTGGCCTTGCCGCAGAGTTCCATGACGGCCGGGACCAGGATCATGCGGACGATGGTGGCGTCGATGAGGACGGCGACGGCCATGCCCAGGCCGATCTGCTTGACGGCGACGTCGGGGCCCAGCAGGGACGTCGTGAAGACGGCGACCATGATGGCGGCGGCGGCCGTGATGACCTTGGCGGTACGTGCCATGCCTCGGGTGACGGCCGTTCTGGTGTCGCCGGTGCGTTCGTACTCCTCACGGACGCGGGAGATCAGGAAGACCTCGTAGTCCATGGACAGGCCGAACAGGAGCGGGAACATCATCATCGGCACCCAGGTGGTGACCGGCATGGTCGTTGTGAAGCCGAGCGCGTGGCCCAGCCATCCCCATTGGACGATCGCCACCAGTACGCCGTAGGCGGCGCCGATGGAGAGCAGGTTGAGGACGGCGGCCTGGATCGCGATGGTGACCGAGCGGACCAGGGCGATCAGGAGGACCAGGGACATCGCGATGACGATGGCGATCATCAGGGGCAGGCGCGAGCCGATGTCGTCGGAGAAGTCGATGGTGACGGCGTTCGGGCCGCCTACGTAGACGTTCTTGGGCAGTACGTCGGCGCGGAGCCGGTGGACCAGGTCGGGGGTCGCCTTGTCCTGGTAGCCGGTGGTGGGGAACGCCATGAAGGTGGCGGCCTGGCCGTCGCGGCTCATCTGGGGCGGTGTCACGTGGGCGATGCCGTTGGTCTTGGCGACCGACTGGATCACGGGACGCAGGTCGGTGTTCTGGGCGGTGAAGATCAGGGGCGCGCCGTAGCCGGGGCCGAAGCCCTCGGACAGGATCGTGTGCGCGACGTAGCTGCTCCGGTCGTGGGGTTGAACGCTGGCGTCGGGGAGGCTCAGGCGCATCGAGAGGGTTGGGGCGGCGAGGATCAGCAGGCCTGTGGTGGCTAGGACGGCGGCTGCCCATGGCCTGCGGTGAACGGCTCCGGCCCAGCGTTCGGCGAGGGTGCGGCGTTCGAGGGAGGGGACGGCGCCGTTGCGGCGGCGGGGCAGGCGGAGGCTGTTGATCCTGTGGCCGGTGAAGCCCAGGAACGCGGGGAGCAGCGTGACTGCGGCGATCATTGTTATGAGGACCGTGATCGAGGCGGCGATCGCCACGCCGGTCATCAGGCGCTGGTTCATGGCGATCAGGCCGAACAGGGCGATGACCACGGTCGTTCCGGCGAAGAGAACGGCGCGGCCCGCGGTCGTGATGGCGGTGACGGTGGCGTGCTCGGGGTCCTCGCCGTTCTGGAGGCCCTCCTTGAAGCGGGTCACGATGAACAGCGCGTAGTCGATGCCGACGCCGAGCCCGATCAACGCGGCGACGATCACGGTGAAGTCGGGCGAGGGGAAGATGTAGCCCACCAGCTTGGTGAGAGCGATGCCCCCGACGATCGCCATCAGCGCGGTCACGATCGGCAGGCCGGTCGCCACGAGTGACCCGAACGCGATGAACAGGATGACGGCCGCGGCCAGGACGCCGACGCCCTCGGCCGGTCCCTGCTGGGGGACCTCGGCCTTCTCCGCCAGGTCACCGGCGAGGCCGAGCGTGACGCCGCCGCCCGAGGCGTCCTTGACCGTGTTCACCAGCGGCTTGACCGCGGAGTTCTTCGGGTCCTTGTCGGTCAGCGGGATGGTCGTACGGGCGATGCGCCGGTCCGCCGTCACCAGGTCCTTGTCCTGGTAGGGCGAGGCGACCGGGCCGGTGATGGGCGAGGCGTCCAGGTCGGCGACGACCTTCTCGATCTTCTGCCGGGCGGCGGGGTCGTCGATGCCCTTGTCCGCCTTGATGGCGAGGGTGAGGGTGTCGCCCTGCCGTTCGGGGAAATGTTTCTCGATCAGGCGCTGGGCGTGGGCGGAGCCGGAGTCTCCGCCGGAGAAGTCGTTGTCGGAGGCGGCGCCGTAGCCGAAGCCGGCGAACGCCACGGCGAGCACGCCCGCGACCCACAGCAGCAGGACCAGCCGGCGCCGCCGGTGGCAGAAACGGGCCAGCCCCGCCAGAGCCCCGTCCGTACGGGGATTCTCGGATTCCTTCATGAGCCCGATCGTGGTCGCCGGTCGCCGCTTAGGTCGTCGGCCTGGCGGACGCACTTCGCGCTGCGGCGGGCGCCGCAGAATCGGCGGATCTACCGCGCGTGCGGTAGCGGGCCGCTCGTCCGCGGGCAGGAGTCGCGCGCGGCGAGTCCTGGTTAGGGTGCGGCTATGAGGCTGGTCGAGTTGCGCCCATCAGTGCTGGTCGAGGTGCGTCCGTGAGAGCTGGTCGAGGTGCACCCATCAGAGCTGGTCGAGGTGCGACGCCCGTGAGAACTGCGCTGTCCGGCGTGCTGTCCAGGAGCGGCAACTGGCTGATCGCGATCGGTGTGGCGGCGACGCTGCTGTTCACCGCGCTGGTCGAGGACCGTTCCACCAGCGAGGTCGACGTGCTCGGCTATGCGCTGCTGTTGGCGAGCGGGCTGGCGCTGGCGGGTGTACGCCGGGCGCCGGTCGTCGTGCTGGTCGCGACCGCGGTGTTCGCGCTGGGGTATCAGGCGGCGGGCTTCGATGTGCCCGGCGTCGCGTACCTGATCGCGGTGTACGCGGCCGTACGGGCGGGCCACCGGACCGTCACCGTGGCGGTGAGCGTGGTGCTGCTGGCCGCCCTCCCGGTCGCGGCGCTGATCTCCCCGACGGACCCGTCCCTCAGCGAAGCCTTCACGCAGGCGCGTGGCGCGGTCGAGATCGCGTGGCTGGTGGCCGCGGGTGCCGCCGGCGAGGCGTTGCGGCAGGCCGAACGGCGTGCTGACGAGGCCGAACGCACGCGCGAGGAGACCGCACGGCTGCGCGCGAGCGAGGAACGGCTGCACATCGCGCGGGAGCTGCACGACTCGCTCACCCACCAGATCTCGATCATCAAGGTGCAGGCCGGTGTTGCCGTTCACCTGGCCCGCAAGAGGGGCGAGCAGGTGCCGGACGCGCTGGTGACCATCCAGGAGGCCAGCCACGAGGCGACCCGCGAGCTGCGAGCGACCCTTGAGACGCTCCGCGAGGACAATACCGGCGGTACGCCGTCGCACGGGCTCGACCACGTTCCTGACCTGGTGGAACGCGCCCGCGGCACGGGCCTGAAGACGACCCTGATGATCGAAGGGGAACGGCCGGACGTGCCCGTGCCTGTCGAGGTGGACAGGGCCGCCTACCGGATCGTTCAGGAGTCCCTCACCAATACCGCGCGCCACGCGGCGGCCGACAGCGCGTTCATCCTGATCGACTACCGCCCCGGCACCCTCACGATCCGCGTCGACGACGACGGCAAGGCCGAGCCGGGCACCGACCCCGTGCCGGGCACCGGCCTGCTCGGCATGCGCGAACGCGTCGCCGCCCTCGGCGGCCGCCTCCGCGCCGAGCCCCGCAGCGAAGGCGGCTTCAGCGTCCAAGCCGAATTCCCGCTGGCCGAGCCGTCCCAGGCGTCCAAGCCGTCCGAGCGGGGCGTGCCGTCCGAGCGGGGCGAGCCACTGGTGCGGGAGGCGTCTGAGGCGCCCGTGGGGGAGGCGTCGTGATTCGGGTTGTGCTGGTCGATGACCAGCAGCTTTTGCGGGGCGGGTTTCGGGCGTTGCTGGAGGCCGAGGACGACATTGAGGTGGTGGCCGAGGCGGCGGACGGCAGGGCGGGACTGAAGCTGATCAGGGAGCACCGGCCCGACATCGCGCTCGTCGACATCCAGATGCCGGTCATGGACGGCATCGAGGCGACCCGGCGGATCGCCGCCGATCCGGAGCTGGCCGGGGTGCACGTGGTGATCCTGACCAACTTCGGCCTCGACGAGTACGTCTTCAACGCGCTGCGCGCCGGGGCCGCCGGGTTCCTGGTGAAGGACATCGAGCCGGACGACTTCCTGCACTCGGTGCGGGTCGCGGCGCGCGGCGATGCTCTGCTGGCGCCGTCGATCACGAGGATGCTGATCGGCCGGTACGTCGCGCAGCCGCTCACCCCGGCCGCCGGGGCCGCGCTGAACGAGCTGACCAATCGCGAACGCGAGGCCGTCGTCCTGGTCGCGCAGGGCCTGTCGAACGACCAGATCGCCGACCGCATGGCGATCAGCCCGATGACGGCGAAGACCCACGTCAACCGGGCCATGATCAAGCTGCAGGCGCGCGACCGCGCCCAGCTCGTGGTGCTGGCGTACGAGTCCGGCCTGGTGGCCCCCGGATCGGCCGACTCCGCCCGGCCGCATTGACCTGGAGTGGACTCCAGGTGATTTGCTGGGGGCGTGAGCACCTACTCTCCTGGCGAGACGGCCGTGAAGAGCGGCTTCAGCATCGACACCCTCCGGTACTACGAGAAGATCGGGCTGCTGTCGGACATCGCCCGGAACGCGTCCGGGCGGCGTGTGTTCAGCGACGGCGACCTGGCGTGGCTGGGAATGCTGCGCTGCCTGCGCGACACCGGGATGCCGATCGCCGAGATGCTGCGCTACTCGGAGCTGGCGCGGGGCGGCAACGAGACCGTTCAGGAGCGGCTGGACCTGCTGCAGTCGCACGACCAGCGGATCGACGAGCAGATCGCGGTGCTGCGCGCCCAGCAGGAGCACATCAAGTGGAAGATCGGCTTCTATGAGGAGCTGAAGGACCAGGACTGCCCGACGCCCGGCTGATCGCCCTCCGGCTGATCGCCTGAGTGGAACGGGATGGAACGCCCTACAGGTAGGAGAAGGGGGCGTTCCATGAGAGTCGGCCAAGTTGTGATCATCGCGCTGGCGGCGGTGCTGGGCGTAATGGTCGTTCTGCTCTTGATCGCGGTCGGCGGTGTGGCCCTCGCGGCGACCAACGGTGACCTCTACGTCGGGCATGCGACCGCGACGACCAACGGCACCCTGCACGTCGGCAGCCATACGGCCGCGGAGAACGACGGCGACCTGCGTGTCGGCCATGTCCTTGCGGAGAACAACGGCGACATTCACATCGGCCACGTGGGTTAGCCGCTGCGCGATGACTTCGTGGGCGCTCGTGGGTCTCTACAGGCATGGGGTTGTCCGACGAGGAGTTCACCCGGCTCGTTGATCCGTTCCGGCCGGGGCTGCTGGCGCACTGCTACCGGATGCTGGGGTCGGTTCACGATGCCGAGGACGCGGTGCAGGAGACCTATCTGCGCGCCTGGCGGTCGTTCGACGGCTTCCAAGGGCGGTCGTCGCTGCGCAACTGGCTCTACAGGATCGCGACCAACCGGTGCCTGACGGCGATCGAGCGGCGGGGGCGCAGGCCGTTGCCGTCGGGGCTGGGCGGTCCGAGTGACGACGTGCACGCCGAGCTGGCGGAACGGCCCGAGATCAGCTGGCTGGAGCCCGTTCCGGACGCGCTGTTCGTGGCCGAGCCGGCGGACCCGGCGGCGGTCGTCACGGCGCGGGGAAGTCTGCGGCTCGCGCTGGTCGCGGCGATGCAGCATCTGTCGGCGCGGCAGCGCGCGGTCCTGATCATGCGTGAGGTGCTGGAGTGGCCCGCGGCCGAGGTCGCCGAGGTGCTCGGTACGACGCCCGCCGCAGTCAACAGCCTGCTGCAGCGGGCGCGGGCACAGGTCGCCGAGTCGCTGGTGGACGAGGAGGAGGTCAGCGAGCCGAGCGGGGTGCGCGCTGTGCTCGACCGCTACACCAAGGCGTTCGAGAACGCCGACCTGGAAGGGCTGCGGGAGCTGCTGGTCTCCGACGCGGTGGTGGAGATGCCGCCGTTCGCCACCTGGTTCCGGGGCCGCGAGATGCTGCTGGCGTTCCTGAAGACCAAGTGCCTCGACGGAGAGGCGAGGTACCGGACGATCCAGGTCTCAGCCAATGGGCAGCCCGCGCTCGCGGCGTACCGGCGCAACCCGGACGGAACCCATGAGGCCGAGTCCATCCAGGTCCTCACGGTGACCGCGCGGGGGATCACGCGCATCACCGCGTTCCTCGATCCAGGGATCTTCGCGATTTTCGGCTTGCCGTCGACGCTGGTGTGATGAATCGACGCCACCCGCCGGGGTCTCAACCAGTAGACGGCTGAGACGAAACGGAGTGGCCGAAGATGTCGGAACGAAAGTGGACCATGGTCCTCGCGCCGATCGGGGTGTTCCTCACCTCGCTCGACGTGGTGGTCGTGGCGACGGCGCTGCCGGTGCTGCGCACCAAGCTCGGCGCGAGCCTCGCCGACCTCGAATGGACGATCAACGCCTACAACCTGGTGTTCGCGTGCCTGATGCTGACCGGCGCGGCGCTCGGCGACCGGTTCGGGCGGCGGCGGATGTACGTGGCGGGGCTGACGGTGTTCAGCCTGGCGTCGGCCGCGGAGGCGCTGTCGACGAGCGCCGAGCAGCTCATCGTCGCGCGCGTGGTGCAGGGCGTGGGCGCGGCCGTGGTGCTGCCGCTGACGCTGACCCTGATCACCCAGGCGTTCCCCGCCGGGAAGCGCGGGATGGCGATCGGGATCTGGGGCGGCGTGTCGGGCCTCGGCGTCGCGGCCGGGCCGGTGGTCGGCGGCGCGATCACCGAGGGCCTGTCCTGGCAGTGGATCTTCTGGGTGAACGTGCCGGTCGGCCTCGCGGTCGCCGTGCTGTCGGCGCTCAAGCTGAAGGAGAGCCGCGGGGCGCGTACGGAATTGGACATCGTCGGGCTGATCCTGGCGGGTGCGGGGGTCTTCGCGCTGGTCTGGGCGCCCGCGCGGGCGCCGTCGGCCGGCTGGGGCAGCGCCGAGGTGATCGGCGCGCTGGCCGCCGGGGCGGTGCAGGTCGCCGCGTTCCTGGTGTGGGAACGGCGGTCGCGGCATCCGATGGTGCCGCTCGCCTACTTCCGGCGGCGCGGCTTCGCGATGGCGAACGCAGTGGCGTTCATCCAGAACGTCTCGCTGATCGGATCGCTGTTCATCATCTCGCAGCTGTTCCAGATCGGGCTCGGCTACTCGCCGCTGCAGGCGGGCCTGCGGATCCTGGTGTGGAACGGCACGCTGATGGTCACCGCGCCGATCGCGGGCGCGCTGGCGGACCGGTACGGGAACAGGCCGTTCATGGTCCTCGGCGTGCTCATGCAGGCGGGCGGCCTCGCCTGGCTGGCGGCGAGCGTGGAGGACGGGGTCGGGTACGGGAGCCTGGTCGTGCCACTGATCGTCGCGGGCGTGGGCATCTCGATGGTCTTCCCGACGGTCGCGAACCTGGTCACCGGCTCGCTGCCGGACGAGGACGCGGGCGTCGCGGCGGGCGTCAACAGCGCGATGCGGGAGCTGGGCAGCGTCTTCGGCGTCGCGATCATCGCGCTGGTGTTCGCGAACGCGGGGAGCTACGCCTCGCCCGGCTCGTTCATCGACGGCTTCGTGCCCGCGATGTGGGTCGCGGCCGCCGTGGCCCTGGCAGCGGCGCTTCCCGCGCTGCTGTCCCCGGCCACGACGACCGCTTCCGGCGCTCCTGCCGCTCCCGCTGGTTCCGCTGCTCCCGCGGATGCGGATGCGGATGCGGCCGCGGAGCCGGAGCCGGGGCCCGTACGTCAGCGCGAGGCCAGCTCCGGCTGACGGTCCACGTCGCGCTCCAGGGCCGTGCCCTCCATGTCCACGTTGGGCACGGCCCGTTCGAGGGAACGCGGGAACCACCAGGCCGCGCGGCCCAGCAGCGCCATCACGGCCGGGACCAGCGCCATCCGCACGAGGAACGCGTCCACGAGCACGCCGACGGCGAGCGCGAACCCGATCGGCTGCACGCCGGGGTCGTGCCCGAACGCGAAGCTGCCGAACACCGAGATCATGATGAGCGCGGCGGCGGTGACCACGCGGGCGCCGTTGCCGAAGCCGGTGACGACGGCCGTGCGCGGGTCGGCGCCGTGGGCGTGCTCCTCCTTCATCCGCGAGACCAGGAAGAGCTGGTAGTCCATGGCGAGGCCGAACAGCACGCCGATCAGCAGGATCGGCAGGAAGCTGGCGATCGGACCGACCTTGGTCACCGGGAAGATCTCGGTCAGCCAGCCCCACTGGTAGACGGCCACGACCGCGCCGGTCGAGGCGGCGATGCTCAGCAGGAAGCCCGCGATCGCCGTGATCGGGACCAGGATCGAACGGAACGCCAGGGCCAGGAGCAGCAGCGAGATCCCGACGACCACGGCGAGGAACGGAGGCAGGGCGTCGCCGAGCTTCTTGGAGATGTCGATGTTGGCGGCGGCCGTTCCGGTGACGGAGACGTCCGGCAGGTCGCGGATCGAGGAGACCAGGTCCTCGGTCGACTCGTCGTTCGGGCCGCCCTTGGGGATCACGGTGATCACGGCGGTGTCGCCTGAGGTGGAGGGCTCGAGGATGGTCGCCACGTCGGGCATCGTGGCGAGCTTCTGGGCCACCGGCTGGGCGTTGCGTACGTCGGTGACGGCGAGGAGCGGGCCGTTGAAGCCGGGCCCGAAGCCGTCGCTGATCAGGTCGTAGGCCTTGCGGGGCGAGGTGCCCTCGGCGTACGAGCCGCCGCTCGGAAGGCCGAGCCGCAGGTCAGTGGCCGGGATCGCCAGCACGCCGAGGACCGAGAGCCCAGCGACCAGGACCGCCCAGGGCCGGCGAACGACGAAGCGAGCCCAGCGTTCACCGGCGTTGCCGGTATTGCTGCCATCCTCACCGCGCTGGCGGCGGCTGAGGCCGGGAAGGCGTAGGCCGGGAAGGCGTAGGCCGGGAAGGCGTAGGCCGGGGATGCGTAGGCCGGGGATGCGGAGGCCGGGGATGCGGAGGCGTTCGACGCGGCGGCCGGCGAAGCCGAGCAGCGCGGGCAGCAGGGTCACCGCCACCAGCATCGCGACCACCACCGCGCCCGCCGCCGACAGGCCCATCGCGGTCAGGAACGGTACGCCGGCGACGGTCAGCCCGGCGAGCGCGACGACGACCGTTCCACCGGCGAAGATCACCGCGCTGCCCGCGGTGCCGTTGGCGAGCGCGGCGGCGTCCTCGGGGGCCATGCCGTTCCGCAGGTTCTGGAGGTGGCGCGAGACGATGAACAGCGCGTAGTCGATGCCGACGGCCATGCCGATCATGACGGCCAGCACGGGCGCGGTCGAGATGATCTCGAACCGGCCGGTGAGCGCCATCAGCGCGGTGATCGAGACGCCGACGCCGACGATCGCGCTGAGCAGTGGCAGCCCGGCCGCGATGAGCGTGCCGAACGTGATGAGCAGCACGAGCACCGCGACGCCCACACCGATCACCTCGCCGCCGCCCACCTCGACGGACGGCTGGAACGCGTCGCCGCCGTACTCCACCTGCACGCCCGGCACGTGGGAGGCGTCCTTGACGGCCTGCCGTGTCGCCTCGCTCAGGTCGTCGGTCTTGCGGTCGAAGGTCACCTGGGCGAACGCGATGCGCCCGTCCTTGGAGACCGCGTGGGCCTTGAACGGGTCCAGGACGCCGGTCACACCCTCGACCTTGCCGATCGCCTGAACGGCCGGGGCCACCTTGGCGGGGTCGAGCCGTTCACCCGGCTCGGCGGCGAAGACCACCTGGCCGGAGGAGTCGGCGTACTGGGGGAGTGCGCCGGAGATCTTGTCCATCGTCGCCTGGGCCTCGGTGCCCGGCACGCGGAACTCGTCGCTGGTCTTGCCGGAGAACGCGCCCGCCGCGCCGCCGAGCGCGGCCAGCACCACCAGCCACAGGCTCAGGACGAGGATGCGCCGCCGGTAGGAGAACCGGCCGATCCGCTGCAGAAAAGTCGCCATGAGCGGGACTATACGAGCGACTTGGTCGAGTGACAAAGTCGAATGACTAAGTCAGTGGCTCAAATCACACTGATGCGGCGCTACGCTTGGGTCATGGCCCACGTCCCCGCCGCCGAGCGCCGCCCGCAACTCGTTCAGGCAGCCATCGAGCTGATGGCCCGCGAGGGGCTGGAGGCCGGCAGCACCCGCGCCATCGCGGCCGAGCTGGGCGTGGCCCAGGCGACGGTGCACTACACGTTCGGCAGCAAGCGCGACCTCTACCGCGCGGTGATGGAGCAGATGACGGCCGACCTGGTCGACCAGGTCTGCGCCGCCGCCCCCGAGAACCTCGACTTCGAGAGCTCGCTGCGTGTGATGGCCGAGGCCCTGTGGGAAGGCATGCGCAAGCAGCCCGGCCGGTACGTGCTGTACGTGGAACTGGCCACGCACGCCTACCGCAACCCGGAGATGCTCGACGTGATCGCGGCCCACCAGAAGCACATGCACGAGACGGCAGCCGCGCTCATCAACGAGCTGGCCGAACAGACCGGCCGCTCCCTGCGCATCGAGGCCACCGCGATCGCCCGCTTCTTCCTCGCGGGCTTCGACGGCCTGGCCCAGAACCACCTCACCGCCGGCGAGACCCACGCCGCCGCCGACCTGCAACGCCTGGTAGAAGCCACCGTCGCCCTCGCCTGACCCCGGGCGGGGCAGCGGCCGCGTCTGCTCCGGGCGCCTGGCCCTCGGGGTCAGCGGCGGACGGGGTCCACTCGGCGGCCGTCGGGGGAGAAGACGAGCAGGCGGTCGAGGTCGACGGAGAGGCGGACCTGGTCGCCGCGGGCCGGGCGGTCGCCGGTGGTGATGCGGAAGATCAGGTCCGTGCGGCGGTGGTGGCCGGTGTGCTCGGGGCCCGGGTCGGGGTCGTTCACCGGGCGGCCCAGCATCGCGCGCATCCGGTCGCCCAGGCCGAGCTGGTGCGCGGCGGCCGGGACGGCGGCGCGTTCGGGGGCGACGTCGTGCGCGTCGACCAGGGCGATGCCCGCCTCGGCGTACGCGAGCCACTCGTGGCCGTGGAACTCCAGTGTCCGGACCTGGCCGGTCAGCTCCGGCCCATGCGCCGGGCCGGTGACCGTGGTGAGCGCGTCGGCGCGCAGGCCCACGATGATCGGCCGTCCGTGGTGGCTGATGAGGCCGGTCGCGCGCGGGTCGTCCCACGGCAGCCTGAGCTGGTGCGGGCCGAGCTCCAGGATCACGCCCTGGTCCTGAACGGCCCACGCCGTGGCGCGCAGCAGGTTGATCGGCGGCGAGCTGAGGAACGCGGCGACGAACACCGTGGCCGGGTCGTGGTAGATCTGCTCAGGCGTTCCCACGTCCTCCAGGATGCCGTCGCGCAGCACCGCGATCCGGTCGGCCATCGTCATCGCCTCGACCTGGTCGTGCGTGACGTACACCGTGGTCGCGCCGGTCGCGCGGACCAGCGCGGCGATCTCCACGCGCAGCTCGGCGCGCAGGCCCGCGTCCAGGCTGGAGAGCGGCTCGTCCATCAGGAACACTGACGGCTCGCGGATCAGCGCCCGGCCCATCGCGACCCGCTGCCGCTGGCCGCCCGACAGCGTCCCAGGCAGCCGGTCCAGCATCGAGTCGAGGCCGAGGGCTCTTGCCAGTTCCACGACCTTGCCGCGCGCGCCCGCCGGGTCGTCCTTGCTGACCTCCAGCGGGAACATCATGTTGCCGCGCACGCTGCGGTGCGGGTAGAGCGCGCCGTTCTGAAAGACCATTGCCACGTTCCGCTCGCGCGGCGGCAGCTCGTTGGCCATCGTTCCGCCGAGCCACAGGTCGCCCGAGGTGATCTCCTCAAGCCCGGCGATCATGCGGAGCACGGTCGACTTGCCGCAGCCCGACGGCCCGAGCAGCACGAAGAGCTCTCCGTCGCGAATGCGCAGCCCGAGGTCTCGTACCGCGTGCTGGTCGCCCGGATACACCTTGTTGACACCGTCGAGCACCACATCGGTCATCGGGGCCACCTCGGGACTGGCGAAAAGTCCGGCCCGCCGATCTCACCGCGCGTTCGCTGTTTTGTCCAGGGTTCGACGGAGGTCGTTCAACATGGTCTGGCCTGCTCGTTCTTGACTGGAGGGGTGACGGGTCCGGTCACCCCCTGTGAGGTTCCGCCACGCCGTGACACCGCCACGACGGCCGCTGTCGCGACCACGCCGAAGCCGCCGAGCGCCAGGCAGACCGTGTGGAGCGCGCTCGTGTAGTCGGGCCCTTCGAGCAGGTCACCGCTGAGCGAGGCCAGGATCGCGCCGACCACGGCGATCCCGACGGTCTCGCTGGCCAGGCGTGCGGCGCTGAACATCCCGGACGCCGTACCGGCCTGCTCGGGTTCGACCGCGCCGATCGCCAGGCCGTCCATCAGGCCCGTCGACAGGCCGAAGCCCGCGCCGGTCAGCGCGAGCGGGACGGCGAGCGTCAGCGGCGTGCTGTCCGGGCCGATCGTGGTCAACGACAGGACGCCGACGCTGGTCACCGCCACCGAGCCCGCGACCAGCCAAATGATCGGCACCCGCTTGGCCAGCGCCGCCCCGGCCGTCGGCAGCAGAACGGTCGGCGCGGTCAGCATGAGCAGCCAGATGCCTGCGGTGCCGGCGTCCAGCCCGACGTTCGCGATCAGATAAGAGGGCAGGTAGACCAGCAGCGGTACGAGAACGACCACGATCGCCGCCGCCGCGATGGCCATCGACAGGAAGCGCGGGTTGGCCAGCAGGCCGAGCTCGAACATCGGATCGTCCACCCGGCGTTCGACATAGGTGAACAGGGCGCCCAGCGCTATCCCGCCCACGAACGCCGCGACGATCACCGGATGCCCGAAGCCCAGCTCCGGGCCTTGGACGAACGCGAAGATCACCAGCAGCAGCCCGCCGGTGAACAGCGCCGCGCCCAGCCAGTCGACCCGCCGCCCGTGCGCGCCCGCGGCCTTGGGCAGCGCGGGAACGCCCAGCAGCACGAGCCCGGCGAGCGCCGCCGGGACCGCGAACACGCCGCGCCAGCCGAACGCGTCCACCAGCGCGCCGCCGACCGTGGGGCCGAACGCGAGCCCGACTCCGAGCGTGGTTCCGACCAGCCCGAACGCCTTCACCCGCGCCTGACCGGTGAACGTGTCCGCGATGATCGACGACCCGCTGGTCACCGTCGCCGCCGCGCCGATCCCGCCGAGCAGGCGCACGGCGTTCAGCAGCACGATGTCCCCGGCCAGCGAGCACACCACCGCCGAGCCGAAGAACAGCACCACGCCCGACGCGAAGACCCGGCGCCTGCCGAGGACGTCCGCCAGGGACCCGGCCAGCACCAGGAAGCTGGCGAACGTGGCGTTGTAGCCGTTCACCACCCACTGCGTCGCCGCCAGGCTGGAATGCAGGTCGTCCCTGATATCCGGCAGCGCGACCGACGCGCCCGTGATCGTCAGGGGGAAGGTGAGGAACGGCAGCAGGACGATGGGGAGAACGAGAGCGCGCCGAGTCACCCCGTCACGCTACTTGTGCCGCCTCAGCGCGGTCGAGCCGGCGCCGGAGCTCAGCGGAGTCGTCCGCGGTCACCGTTATGAGCACGCCTGGACCCGCTAGCGGAAGTACGGAAACGCCATCGGCGGCATAGGGATCGCGGGGGAGACCCGTTCCGACGAGCAGGAGGCTGCCCACCGCCTTGGCGTCCCCGAGGACCGCGCTGGTGGCGAAGACATCCGGGTCGTGCAGGCACAGTTCGTGCCGGAGCAGCGGAACGCCCTCGATGGTCACGTCGAAGCGGCTGCTGTGGCGGCCCGGGACTTCCTTATGCCGCCCAAGAATCAGCTCCTCCCGCCACCGCAATGTCGCCCCTTCTCCCAGCGCGATGTCAGCGACCGCCCGGTGATGGCAGCCCTTAGCCGCAACAGTCGGTTCGGGCGCGAAGTCCAGATGCCCGCCCTCTCCGACCGTCGCCCGTATGGCCAGGCAGGACTCTCCCCTGCCGGGCAGGGCGAGGGCGGCCGCGGTCGACCGAACGTTCAGCCGCGCACCCGGCCCGACCACGATGTCCAGCTCCAGGTCATCGCCGCCCAAGGGTCCGGCCGCCGCGCCCACCAGGTAGACCGCCTCAGCCGTCTCGCGCAGCGCTATCGGCCCGTCCGAACGCAGCCGAGTCACCCGGGTCGTGTCTCCGGACCGTTCAGCGGCCAACCCGGCGCGGGCCGTGTAGAGACGCGTCATGCGAGCGCGGGCGCCTTGAGGATCGTCCGCACCCAGTCGGCGACCTCGGGCGCGCCGGGCCGTTCGCGCAGCGAGCTGAGGCTGACCGGCTTGCCGTCCCTGACGCGCGCGGCATCCCGTTCCATCAGCTCAAGGTCGCTGCCGACGAACGGCGCGAGATCGGTCTTGTTGATGACCAGCAGATCGGCCTTCGCCACCCCCAGCCCACCCTTGCGCGGAACGTCGTCGCCGCCCGCCACGTCCAGCACGAAGATCTGCCGGTCCGCGAGGCCCTGGCTGAAGAGCGCGGTCAGATTGTCACCCCCGCTCTCTACGATGACGAGGTCGAGATGGGGGTGGCGGGCCTCCAGCTCTTCAACCGCGTCCAGGTTGGCGGAGATGTCGTCGCGGATCGCGGTGTGCGGGCAGCACCCGGTCCGTACGGCGGTGATGCGGTCGTCCGACAGCACCGCCTCGCGCCTGAGGAAGTCGGCGTCCTCGGTCGTGTAGATGTCATTCGTCACGACGGCGAGGTCGAGCTCCTCGCGCAGCGTGCGGCACAACGCGGCCGTGAGCGCGGTCTTGCCGCTGCCCACCGGGCCGCCGATGCCCAGGCGCAGGGCGCGCCCATGCCTGGGCCCGGCCGTGTGCGGGTCGTGGTCGTGGTTGGCTCCCATGAGCACCTCCAGGTGGTCAGGATTCGAAGAGGCGCAGGTCCGCGCGGACGTGGAGCTCTGCGTGCAGGTCAAGCAAGGGCGCGGACAAGGCCGGCAGCCGCGCCCACTCGTTCGCTCCCGCCTCGGCCGCCCGCCCGGCCGTGGCATCAACCTCAGGCGCCAGCTCGGCGAGCAGCCGATGAACCGCCAACGGATCGAGCCCCAGGAGGCGTACGGCAGCAGAAGCAGGACCAGTCACCGCCTGATAGGCGGCCACCGTAGCCGCCTGCCGCGGCGTCGCATCCGCGGCAGCGGCCGCCGCGCCCAGCACCACGGCATGGTGAGGGGCGGCAACGGCCTCGGTGAGCGCATCCAGCTCCCCATTCCCCGGCCACGTCGTACGAGCCGCCCTCAGCAACGCCCGCCCCTGAGCCCGCGAAGCCGCCCGCTGAGCAGGCGAAGGCGTCCGAGCATCCACCTCCGCATCCAACACCCCCCAACCCCCCTCACCCGCAAGACCGCCCACCCCAGCCAAGGTGGCCACGCCGCCAGCAGCACGCCCATGCTGCGCCGCCGTGCTCTCACCTGCGCGGCCAGGGCCGCTCGCTCCGGCAGCGCTCGCAGCCGATGTGACCGTGCCACCGCCAGCAGCACGCTCGTGCTGCGTTGACGCGCCCTCGCCCACGCCACGGGTCTTGTGGGCGTGGGCGCAGGCGGCGGCGGTTAGGGAGGCGGTTACCAGGGCCGTAGTGGCTAGGCGGCCGCTGAGGAAGGACTTGAGGGAAAGGAGGTCGTGGACGGCGCCGGAGGTCACGGCGGGTTCCAGGCCGCCGGAGTGGGCGTGGCCTCCGGCGGGGAGGCGGGAGTCGGCCAGGAGAAGAAGCGCGGTGGGGATCATCAGAACAGGAAGTAGCGCTGGGCCATGGGGAGCTCGGTGGCGGGGGCGGGCTCCACCTCGTCGCCGTCGATGGAGACGGTGAAGGTGTCCGGGTCCACCTCGATCCTGGGCAGGGCGTCGTTCAGGCGCATGTCCTGCTTGGTGAGGGCGCGGGTGTTGCGGACTGGGAGCAGTGGGCGCTCGACGGCGATCTGGGAGGCCAGGTCGCTCTCCAGAGCGGCCTCGGAGACGAAGTGGAGGGAGGTGCGGGCTGCCACGTTGGCGCCGAACATGGGGCGGGGCAGAACGGGCTGGGGCGTGGGGATGGACGCGTTGGCGTCGCCCATCGCGGCCCAGGCGATCATGCCGCCCTTGACGACGACGTGGGGGCGTACGCCGAAGAAGGCCGGGTCCCACAGGACGAGGTCGGCGAGCTTGCCGGGCTCGACGGAGCCGATCTCGGCGTCCAGGCCGTGCGCGACGGCGGGGTTGATCGTGTACTTGGCGACGTAGCGGCGGGCGCGCAGGTTGTCGGCGCCGGAGTCGCCGGGCAGGGCGCCGCGGCGGCGCTTCATCGCGTGGGCGGTCTGCCAGGTGCGGATCACGGTCTCGCCGATGCGGCCCATGGCCTGGGAGTCGGAGCCGATGATCGAGATCGCGCCGAGGTCGTGCAGGACGTCCTCCGCCGCCATGGTCGTCGGGCGGATGCGCGACTCGGCGAACGCCAGGTCCTCAGGGACCGAGGGGTTCAGGTGGTGGCACACCATGAGCATGTCGAGGTGCTCGTCGAGGGTGTTGACCGTGTGCGGGCGGGTCGGGTTGGTCGAGGAGGGGAGGACGTTGGGGTGTGAGGCGACCGTGATGATGTCGGGCGCGTGCCCGCCACCTGCGCCTTCGGTGTGGTAGGCGTGGATCGAGCGACCCGCGATCGCATTGAGGGTGGACTCCACGTAGCCCGCCTCGTTGAGGGTGTCGGAGTGCAGGGCCACCTGAGTGCCGGACGCGTCGGCGACGCGGAGACAGGCGTCGATCGCGGCGGGCGTCGAGCCCCAGTCCTCGTGCAGCTTGAAGCCGGACGCGCCGGCGCGCAACTGCTCCCAGAGCGCCTCCTCGCCGACGGTGTTGCCCTTGCCGAGCAGCGCCACGTTCACCGGCCAGGAGTCGAGCGACTCCAGCATGCGGTGCAGGTACCAGACGCCCGTCACGGTGGTCGCCTTCGTGCCCTCGGCCGGGCCCGTACCGCCGCCGATGAGGGTCGTCACGCCCGCGCCGAGCGCCTCCTCGATGAGCTGGGGGCAGATCAGGTGAACGTGCGAGTCGACCGCGCCCGCGGTGAGGATCTTGCCGTTGCCCGCGAGGACCTCGGTGGTGGGGCCGATGACCAGGTTCGGGTGGACGCCGTCCATGATGTCGGGGTTCCCGGCCTTGCCGAGCGCCACGATCCGGCCGTCGCGGATGCCGATGTCGGCCTTGATGACGCCCCAGTGGTCGAGCACGATCGCGCCCGTGATGACCAGGTCGAGCGCGCCGTCGGCCCGGGTCGTACGGGCCTGCCCCATCGACTCGCGGATCACCTTCCCGCCGCCGAACACCGCCTCGTCGCCCGCCCCGGAGCCCGCGGCGCCGCGGCTGCGGTCCTCGGTGACCTCGATGAACAGGTCGGTGTCGGCGAGGCGGATCCGGTCGCCGGTCGTCGGGCCGTACAGCTCGGCGTAGCGGGCGCGGCTCAGCTCAGCCATCCAGGGTTCCGTCCTTGCGCAGGCCGGGAACGACGCGGTTCCCGGCGAGAGGTACGAGGGTGACCTCGCGGGTGATGCCCGGCTCGAAGCGCACGGCCGTTCCGGCGGGCACGTCGAGCCGGTGGCCGCGCGCCGCGTCGCGGTCGAAATCGAGCGCGGGGTTGGCGGCGGCGAAGTGGTAGTGCGAGCCCACCTGGACGGGGCGGTCGCCGGTGTTCACGACGGTGAGCGCGATGCGCGGGCGGCCGGGGTTGAGCTCGACCGGTTCCGCGCCGGGAATGACCTCGCCTGGGATGAGGCCTTGGCGGGGTGACGTCTCTTCGGAGGCCTGTCCGGGGGACAGGTCTGGGTTGCCGGTCATGGGATCGGCCGATGGACGGTGACGAGCTTGGTGCCGTCGGGGAAGGTCGCCTCCATCTGGACCGAGTCCAGCATCTCGGGGATGCCCTCCATGACGTCCTCCCGGGTGAGGACCGTACGGCCGGACTCCATGAGCTCGGCCACGGTGCGCCCGTCGCGGGCGCCCTCGAGGATGTGGACCGCGATGATGGCGGTGGCCTCGGGATGGTTGAGGCGCAGACCGCGCGCCCGCCGTTCACGCGCCACCTGCGCGGCGACGTGGATCAGCAGGCGCTCCTGCTCGTGTGGAGTGATCAGCACAGCTCCCGACGGTAGACCCGACACCGGGTGTTCCTGAACGTCCAGTTGCGGATTTAACTTGCATTTCACAAGGCCTGTGAACGGCCTCACGGTCGCCTGGGTCTGGTGTACCCAGCGAGGCGTACTCATACTGAGAGTAATGAGTGCATCGCTGAGTGTTAAGGCGACTTTGGGTTTGGTGCGGCGGTATGGCGGGTGGGCCTCGCGCGAGGCGATCGAGGACTACTCGCTGCGGTACGCGCCGGTGTCCTACCGGAGGTGGTCGCCGTACGCGGTCGCGGTGACGGCGCTCGGCTCCATCGCCTACCTCGCCGACTTCGCGATCGGCGGCTCCATCGCCGTGACGTACGGGATGACCAACGCGGTCGCGGCGATCTGCGCGGCGGCGCTCGTCATCTTCCTGACCGGCATCCCGATCGCGGTCTACTCGGCGCGGTACGCGATCGACATGGACCTGCTGACGCGCGGCGCGGGCTTCGGCTACCTCGGCTCGACGCTCACCTCGCTGATCTACGCCAGCTTCACGTTCATCTTCTTCGCGCTGGAGGGCTCGATCATGGCCCAGGCGCTGGCCGCCGGGCTCGGCGTTCCGCTGCAGCTCGGGTACCTGGTCTGCGCGCTGGTGGTGATCCCGGTCGTGGTGTACGGGATGACCGCGCTGTCGCGGCTCCAGCTGTGGACGCAGCCGGTGTGGCTGGCGCTGATGGTGATCCCGTTCGTCACGCGGCCGCCGGGGGAGTGGCACGGGAGCGGCGGGGTCGGCGGCGGGGATGGCAGCGGGGACGGCGGTGGGTTCACGCTGGTCGGTTTCGGGCTCGGGGCGGGCGTCGCGCTGTCGCTGATCGCGCAGATCGGGGAGCAGGCGGACTACCTGCGCTTCATGCCCGAACGCCGCGCCGGCCGCGGTCGGATCGGCTGGTGGGCCGCCGTGCTGGCCGCAGGGCCCGGATGGGTGGTGCTCGGCGCGCTGAAGCAGCTCGGCGGGGCGCTGCTGGCGGTGGAGATCGTCGACCGGGTCGGCCCGGAGCGCGCCGTACAGCCGATGGAGCAGTACCGCGCGGGCATCGGCGTCACGGCGCTCGCGGTCTTCTTCGTGGTGCTGTCCCAGATCAAGATCAACGTGACGAACGCCTACTCCGGCTCGCTCTCGTGGGCCAACTTCTTCGCGCGCACGCTGCACCGCCACCCCGGCCGGGTGGTCTGGATCTTCTTCAACGTGGGGATCGCGCTGGCGCTGATGGAGCTCGGCGTCTTCGGGCTGCTCAACACCGTGCTGGGCTTCTACTCCAACGTCGCGATCGCGTGGATCGGCGCGGTGTCGGCCGACCTGGCCATCAACAAGCCGCTCGGGCTCAGCCCGCGCGGCGTGGAGTTCAAGCGCGCCTACCTGCACACCATCAACCCTGTCGGCTTCGGCTCGATGGTGATCGCCTCGGCGGTGTCGCTGGCGGCCTACTTCGGCGCGTTCGGCGAACTCGCGCACGCCTTCTCACCGTTCATCGCGCTCGGGCTGGCGATCGCGCTCGCGCCGCTGCTGGCGCTGGCGACGCGCGGCCGCTACTACCTCGCGCGTGAGCGCGACCTGCCGCCGGGCGCGTTGCTGACCTGCGTGGTGTGCGGGCAGGCCTATGAACGGCCCGACGTCGCGGACTGCCCGTTCCACCACGGCGTCATCTGCTCGCTGTGTTGCAGCCTCGAGGCCTCCTGCCACGACCTCTGCAAGACCCAGGACGCGCCATAGCCTCGCGGGTCTCTTAAGACCCATGGGTCTTAAAAGTCCCGAAAAACCCGCTGCTAACCGCTATGGGCATTGACTGCCGGGCCGTCAGCGATCAATGTGCTGAAGATGATCACCGTGAGCCTGGAGGCCGAGGGCTCGCTCCCAGGGACGTGATCGTCGCCTTCTGGCACCGGTGACCGGAGCCGAGCGCGCCCGGGTGGCCCTCCATTTCCACCGGGGCGTACTCCCCCCATGGAGAAGGAGACACATGTCCCAGCACCCCCCGACTCCATCCCCGACTTCCCCGACTCCGTTGTCCCGCCGCGCGTTCCTCGGCCGTACGGGCGCCCTCGTGGGAGGCGGCCTGATCGCCGGTCCCGCCCTGATGGGCGCCGCCGCGTCCGCCGCCCCCGAAGCGGCGACCGCGGGCACCGCGGGCGCACTGGGGCTGGCCCCGGCCGACCTCGAACCGCTCCCGCTCCTGAAGAAGATGCTCGCGTTCGACACCCAGAACTTCGGCGACGGCGGCGTCACGCGGCCGCACGCCGAGATGCTGAAGGCGCTCTGGGACTCGGCCGGCGTCTCCGCCGAGATCATCCCGACCCCCAAGGCCGACAACGTCCACCTGGTCGCGCGGATCAAGGGCACGACCGCCGCGCCCCCGCTGCTGCTGCTCGGCCACTCCGACGTCGTGCCGGTGGAACGATCCAAATGGACCGTCGACCCGTTCGCCGGCATCGTCAAGAACGGCGAGATCTACGGCCGCGGCTCGCTCGACATGAAGGGCGCGAACGCCGCGTTCATCACCGCCCTGCTCCGCCACCTGGGCGAGAAGGCGCGCTTCGACCGCGACATCATCGTCCTCACCGACTGCGACGAGGAGGCCGGCAACTACGGTTCCAGCTGGCTCGCCAAGACCCACTGGGACAAGATCAACGCGGGCATGGTGCTGACCGAGGGCGGCTGGTTCCTCGCGCAGAAGGACCGCGCGACGCCCATGCTCATCACGGTGACCCGCCAGGACAAGGTCTACTTCAACCTCGACCTCGTCGCCGACGGCACCGCCACCCACTCCTCCAAGCCCAACCCCGACTCCGCCATCGCCAAGCTCTCCCGCGCGGTCGCGAGGCTCGACGGCTGGCTGGCCCCGGTCACCCTCACCCCGGTCACCCGCGAGTACTTCTCGGCCATGGCCCGCGCCACCCACGACCACTCGTTCAAGCGCGCCATAGAGCTGCTCCTGAACGCCAAGACCCAACCCCTGCGCGAGCGGGCGGCAGACCTGGTGGTCAAGCGCAGCAGCTACCCGTGGCTGCACCGCGCCCTGCTGCGCACCACCCACGCCTTCGTCATCGAGAACGCGGGCTACAAGGAGAACGTCATCCCCTCCACCGCCACAGTGCGGCTCAACTGCAGGGCCATCCCCGCCGGACAGCGCCCCCGCGACTTCCTGGCCACGATCCGCAAGCTGGTAGACGTCAAGGTCACCCTCGTAGGCAACCCGGGGGAGACCGAGGAGGACGCCCTCAAGCGCCTGGACGAAACCTCTGCCAAGCCACCGTCCTCCATCGACAGCCCGCTCTTCGAGGCCATCAGGGACTCGGCCACCAAGACCTACCCGGACGCGGTCTTCGCCCCGGCCCTCTTCGAGGCGGGCACGAGCCTCGCCCCCTGGACGTCCCGCGGCCTGCCCGGCTACGGCGTCTACCCCTACGTCCTGAACAACGACCAGCTCGTCACCATGCACGGCACCGACGAACGCATCTCCGTAGAGGCCCTCAACCAGGGCACCGACTTCATGTACCGCCTCTTCGAGAAGTTCAAGGTCTGACCGAGGGGGCTAGGGCCTGGCCGAGGGGTCAGGGCCTGACCCTGCTCCCGATGTCCGGGTAGTCCTCCACGATCCCGTCCGTTCCAAAGACGATGTCGCGGGTGAAGCCCGGGCTCGAATAATTGACGACGTCCCGGCGGACGAAGGTGTACGTCTGCCGGGACGGCGTCACCCTTAGATCGGGCACGGAAACCCACGCCATCAGGAACTCCTGCTGGCCGCCCTCCAACAACCCCTCCCGCAGCACCGGCATCGTGTTGGTCAGAGGCGACAACCCCAGATCGCAGTCCAGCGCGCCCTTCAGCTCGTTCACGTCCCCGCCCGGCGGCGGCATCTTCACCTTCCCCGCCGCCCGCGCGCTGATCGTCCACTCGCCCTCGGGCCGGTTGATCAGCTCCAGCGAACGCCGCCACCCGTCCCCGTGCGCCTCCACCAGCAGCCGCGCGGTTACCCACCGGTCACCCGTGGTCAGCTCGTACTCCAGCCGGTACGGCAGCGGATCGCCACCGATCGCCATCCCCGTGGCGGACATCCGACCGTCCCCGAACGAGACGTTCGCGATCTCCGCGCCCTCGGGCTTCACCCACACGACCTCAGTCATGGCGACCTCCTACCCACCCGGTGGCCGCCGCCCACCGTTCGGCCGAGCCCATCAGCACCGGCATCACCGACGCCTTGATCTGCCCGTAGTCGAAAAGATCCGGCACGCTCACCGCGAGCCTCTGCTTGAACGCGCCCCACGCCTCCCGCGCCACCTCATCGGCACGCAGATAGTCGCGGAACAACAACGCGTACCGAGCGTTGGCACCGCCGTCCTCCCGCACATGAACGTTGCATCTACGCGCCCCCACAGGCGGCGCGAAAACCACCTTCCGGCACTCCACACCACCCGAGACCTCGATCCGATTCCACGGCTCAGGCCGTTCCCGGAACCCGATCTCGGCCATCAACGCGCTCACGCGCTCATCAAGCCTCTCGACCCGTACCTGCACGTCGATGCAGTCCTTGGCCGCAAGCCCCGGCACCGAGGTCGACCCCACATGGTCGATCGCCAAGGCCGCCCCGCCCAGAGCGACCCACAACCGCCCGGCCAGCTCCTCGAACTCCCGGGCCCACTCGTCCCGATGCTCGACCACCGCGAGCGGCGAAGCCATCTCGTCCGCGAACGGCATCAGCCGAAGACGACCCGGTCCGCCTTCTGAGCCAGCGCCACCAACTCCTCGGCCTCGCCCTTGTCCAACGAGGCAAAGGCGGGCGCCATCAGCTGATCGGTCAGCCGTTCAGCCTCCGCACGCCGCTCCCGCACCTCCTCGGTCACCTCGGGGAACGGCCGGGGCCACCCGAAGTACTCGGCGTTCGGCTCACCACTGGGCAGGAGCGCCGACGTGCCGCTCAGCACGGCCTCCAGCGGCGACAGCCCGCTCCCCAGCACCGCGACGATGTGCAGCCCGTTCCGCAGCTCCCGTACGATATGAGCGAGCTGGATTGCCCGCGCCGGAGCATCACTCGGCAGCGCCACCGCCCGCCACCCCGCGAAGACCGGCGCGCCGATCACATCCCCGGCGCCCACGACCATCTCCAGCAGCTCGGCCAGCCGCCCCGCCTCGCCGAAGTCACCCAGGACCCGACGCCCGTACGCGTGCGCCACCCCCGCATACTGCTCGGCCGCGATCGCCGCAGGCAGATCCGACCCCGCCTCCCACGCGCTCCGAACGGTCTCGGCAGGAAAGAACCCGGCCGCCGCCGCGACCACATCCGCATCCACATCACCCAGAACGCCAAAGCGCCCCCGGAAATAAGGCGCCCAGCCCTTCAGTCCCGTCGCCTCCGAGAAGCCCTTCGCCTCCCGCGAGATCATGAACCCGCCGCCCAGCCGCCCGATCGGAAGCCCCACCGCCGCCGCGATCTCCTGCATCTGCTCGTCCTCTCCTCGCCCCGACCCTCGACCAGCCCGACCGATCCGACCGGCCCGACCCAACCCGAATCGCACTCTAGTAGGCGACGTTCAGGGTGATCAGCCCACCCGCCCAGCCTCTCGGGCGGAGCCACCGAAAATGTCAGACGGTGTTCGTACGGTTACGCACATGGACGGATCGATCGGATTCACCGCAGAGACGAGGGTCATCACCTGGGAGGGAGCTCGCCCGATCGGCGACCTCGCTGACTCGACTCAGCGAGTGCTGGGCCGGGACGCTCAGTGGCATACGGCGTTCTTCGACGGCAGTGAGCCGGGGACGCCACTTCAGGTGACAGTAGGCCGCAATCGTCAGGTCAAGGAGCTGTTCGCGGCGCCGGAGCAGGTCTGGTTCGTGCGAGAGAGCAACACGGGAGGCAAGAAGCGGGAGCTCACGACGGCTCGGCTGCGGCGAGGCCATCGCCTGGCGGTCGTCTTTCCAGGCAGCCGGGTCCAGCTGACGACGCCGTCTCCCTTCGGTATCGCGCATGGCATCACGTTCGGCGACGGAACGATGAACGGCACCGGGAGCATGGCCACCCTGGACTCGGTCAAGGACATCGGCCTCCTGAAGTGGTTCCCCAACAGCCGAGTGACCCGGAGCATCAAGGAGCGGCCACAGCTCCTGGTTCATCACTTACCTGCGTACTTCAGGAGGCTGCCGCCGCTCGACGAGTCGGTGTCGTATCTGAGCGGGTGGCTTGCCGGCTACCTGGCAGCCGACGGCCATGTGTCCAAGGACGGGACGGTCATGCTCAACTGTGCCCAGCGCGCCGTGCTCGAGTATGTGCGGGTCGTGTGCACGCGCCTCGGCATCGGCACGTACGGGATCACAGAGCAGGTGAGAGAGGGGTTTCCCGGGCGCGAGCCCAGCTCCATCTTCCGCGTGCATTTCGTCAATGAGGACATGACGGAGAGGTTCTTCCTGCTCGACGAGCACCTCGTCAGGTTTCGAGCGGCCACCAAGGCGTACGCCCGTCGGGGCTGGGTCGTCAGATCCGTGACGGAGGGCGTCCGTGCGGAGCGGCTCTTCGTGCCGGTCATGCGGAAAGGTGGCGGGCTGGCCATTGAGGACAACATCCTCGTGGGCGCCACCGGCGGACCGGTTCTGGCGTGATGCGCCGGATGTCGTGGGGCGAGATTAGACTCCATCGTCGTGGCAGGCCGGATTCGCAATGAGGACATCGCGCTCGTACGGGAGCGATCACCGATCGATGAAGTGATCGGTGAGTACCTGCAGCTTCGCAGCGCGGGCGGGGGGAACCTCAAGGGCCTGTGCCCGTTCCACGATGAGAAGTCACCATCGTTCAATGTCACGCCCGTCCGCGGTCTCTACCACTGCTTTGGCTGCTCCGCTGGTGGCGATGTCATCAAGTTCGTGCAGGACATGGAGCATCTGTCGTTCTCGGAGTCGGTGGAGCGGCTGGCCACCAAGGCCGGGATCCAGCTTCGGTACGAGGAGGGCGGGTTCACGCCTCGGCAGGACAGCGGGCAGCGGGCCCGGCTGGTCGAGGCGCACAGGGTGGCGGCGGAGTACTACGCCGAGCAGATGATGTCGGGTGAGGCCGTCATCGGGCGGAAGTTCCTGTCGGAGCGGGGGTTCGAGGCGGCGGACGCGGCTCATTTCGGGGTGGGGTTCGCGCCTCGGGAGTGGGAGGCGCTCGTCCGGCACATGCGGGGGCGGGGGTTCGCCGACAAGGAGCTGGTCGCGGGCGGGCTGGCCAAGGAGGGGCGGCGAGGGCCCATCGACCGGTTCCGTGGGCGGCTCATGTGGCCGATCCGGGATCTGGGCGGGGACGTCATCGGGTTCGGGGCCCGGAAGCTCTACGACGACGATGACGGGCCGAAGTACCTGAACACGCCCGAGTCGCCGATCTTCCACAAGGGGTCGGTGCTGTACGGGGCGGATCTGGCCAAGAAGGAGATCGCCAAGCGGCGGCAGGCCGTTGTGGTGGAGGGGTACACGGACGTCATGGCGGCGCACCTGAGCGGGGTGCCGACCGCTATCGCGACGTGCGGAACGTCCTTTGGGGACGACCACATCAAGATTCTGCGGCGTCTGCTGATGGACCAGGATGAGTTCCGGGGTGAGGTGATCTTCACCTTTGACGGGGACTCGGCTGGTCAGAAGGCTGCCTTGAGGGCGTTCGCGGATGAGCAGAAGTTCGTCACGCAGACGTTCGTGGCGGTGCAGGCGGACGGGCTTGACCCTTGTGACCTGCGGATTCGTCATGGGGATGCGGCCGTTCGGGATCTGGTGGCGTCTCGGCAGCCGCTGTTCGAGTTCGCGGTGCGGAGCGCGATTTCGCAGCACAACCTGGACACGGCTGAGGGGCGGCTGGCGGCGCTGGACGCGGCGGCGCCGATCGTGGCGCGGATCAAGGACCGGGCGCTGCGGCAGATGTACGCGGTGAGCCTGGACCGGTGGCTCGGGATCATGGACGAGCAGTTCGTGCTGCGGCGGGTCAGGGAGCTGGCCGCCAGGGAGCACGGCCGGCGGAACGGGCAGGAACCGGCGGCGGTTCCCGAGCGTCCTGCTTATGACCCCAACGATCCGGAGGTGCTGCGCGAGAGGGAGCTGCTGAAGCTCGCCGTACAGCGACCGGCGCTTTTGGGTCCGGTGTTCGACGAGATTCCGGCCGAGGCGTTTATGGCGCCTCCACACCAGGCGGTCCGGGGAGTCATCGCGGCTGTCGGAGGTGTGACGGTTGTGGCGGGTGCGGCTGAATGGGTGGCATTGCTGCATGAGAACGCCGCGGACGAGCAGGTCAGGGGCCTGATTACGCAGCTTGCGGTGGAGCCGACACGGTCCGCGCAGGAAGCGGATGACCGTTATGCGGGTGAACTGCTGGCCCGAATTAAGGAACGGCAGCTCACACGCATGATCGCGGACGTGAAATCTAAACTCGGACGGCTGAATCCGGTCGAGCAGGCCGAGGAGTACAACAAGCTCTTCGGCGATCTTGTCGCTCTTGAGCAGCAGAGACGGGAGTGGCGCGAGCGAGGGCTTGGGTCCCAGTAAGTCAAGAGACCGCAAAATGGGTCCTGTGATCTAGGGCCTTGGTGTCGCAGACTGTCTCCGTGGGCCCTTCGGTGCTGCCTAGCGAGGCGCCATCGGTTGATCAGGTGGCAGACCTTGTCGCACGTGGCAGAGAACGCGGCGGTGTGACCGTCGATGACGTTGCTGCTGCACTCGATCGCTCCGACTTGCCGGACGACTCCCTGGAAAGAGTCGTCCGGATGCTCGCAGAGCAGGGGGTAGAGGTTCTCGAGTCTCAACAAGAGACCGAGGACGTCACGCGAGCGGACGAGGGAGACCTCGGCAAGCGGGCGCCGACGAGCGACCTGGTCAGGATCTATCTGAGAGAAATCGGTCGCGTACCGCTTCTCACGGCAGAAGATGAAGTAGAACTAGCGAAATCGATCGAGGCGGGTCTGTTCGCCGAGGAGAAGCTGGCGCACACCGCCATCCTCTCCCGGATGGAACAGCTCGACCTCGAACTGCTCTCCCGCGATGGGGTGCGGGCGAAGCAACGCCTGATCGAGGCCAACCTGCGCCTGGTGGTGTCGATCGCCAAACGCTATGTGGGCCGGGGAATGCTCTTCCTCGACCTCATCCAGGAGGGAAATCTCGGACTGATCCGTGCGGTCGAGAAATTCGACTACACCAAGGGATTCAAGTTCTCGACGTACGCCACCTGGTGGATCCGGCAGGCGATCACGAGGGCGATCGCCGATCAGGCGCGCACCATCCGGATTCCCGTGCACATGGTGGAGACCATCAACAAGCTGGTCCGCGTGCAACGTCAGCTGCACCAGGACCTCGGTCGCGAACCCACCCCCGACGAGATCGGCCTCGAGATGGGCCTGTCGCCCATCAGGGTCGTGGAGATCCAACGGATCGCCCAAGAGCCGGTATCCCTGCAATCGCCGATCGGGGAGGAAGACTCCGACCTCGGTGACTTCATAGAGGACGCGGACGCCGTCGTGCCGATCGAGGCCGCGGCGTTCATTCTTCTGCAGGACCAGCTCGAGGACATCCTGGGGACGCTGTCGGACCGTGAGCAGCGCATCATCCAGCTGCGCTTCGGCCTGACGGACGGACATCCGCGCACCCTCGAAGAGGTCGGCCGGGAGTTCGGCGTCACCAGGGAACGGATCCGCCAGATCGAATCCAAGACCCTGGCCAAGTTGCGTCACCCCTCCCGCGCCCAGATGCTCCGCGAGTATCTGGACTAGGGCGGACACGGCACTCCGCCGTGATCACGTGATGACCACCCCGGTCGCGTGATCACGGCGGAGTCCCGCGTTTACGCGGCCTCCGGTCAGGGGGCGAGGGCGCTGAGGGTCTTCTCGCCGCCGGGGTCGCCGTCCGTTGCCGGAACGAGGGCGACCTCGTCGAGGCCGGCTTCCTCGTAGGCGCGCAGCTGCTTCCGTACGGTCGCCAGATCGCCGACCAGGCCGACCTTGCTCGCCGCGTCGAGTGGCAGCGCCGACAGGAGCTCGTCCTGCGGGGCGCCCGACGCGGCGAGTTCCACGGCCTTGCCGAAGCCGGCCTCGGTGAACATCTCGCCGTACCCCGCGACCTCCAGGTAGCCGACCAAGCTCCACATGATCTGGGCGTACGAGGCGGGGTTCGGGTCGACGGCGGCCGGGATCCACGCGGCCAGGCGGGGCGCCGGGCGGCCCACCTCGCGCGCGGCGGTGTCCAGCTTGGCGCGGAACCTGGCGGCCAGCTCGGGCGAGACCAGGTCGAGGACCATCCGGTCGGCGTACCGCGCGGCCGTCTTGATGGCGCGGTCGCCGAACGCGGCGAGCGTGATGTCGCCCGACGGCGGGGTCATCCGCAGCTTGTAGTCGTGCGAGGACAGCACCTCGCCCTGGAAGTCGGCGACCTCTCCGGCGAACAGGCGCCGCAGGACCTGGGCGCTCTCGCCCAGCGCGGTGATCGGCCGCGAACGGGACCGGCCGTGCATGCGTTCGACGACCCGGATCGACGAGCTGCCGAGCGCCACGTTCACCGGCCGGCGTACCAGAGCCTCGGTCGAGGCGGCGGCGCGGGCGATCGAGGTGGGATCCCGTACGGTCACGGGGATCGGCCCGATGGTGAGGTCGACCCGGTCGGTGGCCAGGCCGATCGCGGTGGCGAGCGCGAACGAGTCCCACACGAAGCCCTCGCCGACCCACACCTCCGGATAGCCGTGGCGGTCGGCGGCGGACGCGGTGAGCAGATCTTCGTCGGGCGGGCGGTTCGGGCGGGAGGCGACGACGACTGTGACCTTCATGTGCTCCAACGCTACGTGACGCCACCCCGCTCCGGCCGCTCTGGGCCGTTGACCCTAGGCTGCGGCCATGCAGGGAGAACAGGTGGCGCCTTCGGTCGACGGGCGGCGGTTTCGGGCGGTCGCGGACGTGGCCGGGGGTGAGATCGTTCCGGAGACGCTCTTCGCTTATCACGAGGCGGACGGGGAGATCTGGGCCGAGTACGCGGGCGGCAAGATCCGGCGTGGGCATCTGGTCGGGACGCGCCGGGGGGACGTCCTCGACTTTCGGTACAGCCAGTTGAACGTGGACGGGGAGACCTCTAACGGTCACTGTGTCTCCGCGATCGTGGTGTTGCCGGACGGGCGGCTGCGCTTCGAGGAGTCCTGGGAGTGGGAGTCGAAGGACGGATCGGGCGTGAGCGCGGTCGAAGAGGTCCCGGAAGGAACATGAGGTCACATTTCCGGCGTCGTTCCATTACCTTGGGGACATGCTGATCGTGACGACTGACGGCCTGGCCGGGTACGAGATCCGCAGCGTGCTCGGTGAGGTCCTGGGGGTGGCCGTCCAGACGGATCAGGCGCACGCGCCGCACGGGCAGTCCAGCTCCACGTTCCGGGTGACGGGCGAGCAGGTCGGCGTCGGCCTGGCGGCGACCCGGCGCGAGGCGGTGGAACGCCTCGCGGAGGAGGCGCGGCGCAAGGGCGCGAACGCGGTCGTGGGCATGACCTTCGACACCGCGACGCTGGGCGGTGGGGGCAATGAGGTGTGCGCGTACGGGACGGCCGTCTGGGCCGAGGCGGCGCGCGTGCAGCAGGGGCACTCGGCGACGATGCCGCAGCAGCAGCCGGTGGCCGGGCAGGCGTACGGCGACCCGCAGGGTGCCCCGGGCGGCGCGCCGATGGCGGCGCGCAACATGACCATAGGGGTCAACGACCGCCCTCGGTGACCGGTTCGTTATCGAGGTGGGGCGCTGAGGATCAAGGCCTGAGCTGCGGAAACGCGGGAGTGGCAGGACTCACTGGCCGACGGGGCATTGTCCGACTTGACGTGCTGAGGTTAGCTTTAGCTAATTTAGGCGAGCCTAACCACATGTCATGTCCTGGAGACCTCGATGCGTCCTGCCCACGTTCTCGCCTTCGCGGGCGTCACCGCCCTGTCCCTGTCCGTCCTCGCGGGATGCGGCGGTGACGACAAGGCGGACGCGAGCGGCGCCGTCAAGGTCACCGCGTCCGACGACAAGTGCGAGGTCGCCAAGAAGGACCTGCCCGCGGGCAAGACCACCTTCAAGGTCACCAACAAGGGCGGCAAGCCCAACGAGTTCGAGATCCTGAAGTCCGACGGCAAGATCCTGTCCGAGCGGGAGAACATCGGCCCCGGCACGACCGTCGACTTCGTCGTGAACCTGCCCGCCGGCGCCTACAAGGCGCTGTGCAGCGCCGGGCAGACCGGCAAGGGCCCGACCCAGGACCTCACCGTCAGCGGCACCGGCGCGGCGACCGGCACCGACCCTCGCCTCGCCCAGGCCGCCACCGACTACAAGGCCTACGTCACCGTGAAGGTCGATGACACCCTCGCCAAGACCGGCGAGTTCGTGGCCGCCGTGAAGGCGGGCGACGTCGCCAAGGCCAAGGAGCTGTACGCCCCGTCCCGCGTCGGCTGGGAGACCATCGAGCCGGTCGCGGAGAAGTTCGGCGACATCGACCCGAAGGTCGACGCCCGCGAGGCCGACCTGAAGCCCGACGAGAAGGCGGCCTGGGGCGGCTGGCACTACCTGGAGAAGCAGCTCTGGAAGGACGGCAAGGCCAAGGGCAACGACAAGATCGCCGACGAGCTCATGGCGAATCTGGAGACCCTGAAGTCGCGCCTGCCCGGTCTGACGCTGGACCCGGTGAACGACATGGCGGGCGGCGCCAAGGAGCTCCTCGACGAGGTCGCGACCGGCAAGGTCACCGGCGAGGAGGAGGCGTTCAGCCACACCGACCTGGTCGACTTCAAGGCCAACGTGGACGGCGCCGAGAAGGTCTACACGCTGCTGAAGCCGGTCGTTCAGGAGAAGGACGCCGCCCTGGCCAAGGAGCTGGACGACAACTTCGCCGCCGTCCAGACCCTGCTGAAGAAGCACGAGAAGGGCGACACCTACGTCTCGTATGACAAGGTCGGTAAGGCCGACCGCAAGGAACTCGCCGACGCCGTGAACGCGCTGGGCGAGCCGCTGTCCAAGCTTGGGGGAGTGGTGGCCAAGTGACCGATCGCGAGAAGAGCAGCTCAGACGCCACGGAGAAGGCGGCAGCCGCCGAGAAGACGGCGGCCGCCGAGAGGAACGGCGGCAGGCTGTCGCGGCGCCGGATGCTCGGCTTCTCCGGGGCGAGCCTGCTGGTCGGGGCCGCCGCCGGTGCGGGCCTGGACCGGGTGGCGTCGGCCGAGACGGGGGAGAAGTCCTCCGAGGCGAGCGCGATCACCTTCCACGGCGCCAACCAGGCCGGGATCGCGACTCCCGTTCAGGACCGGCTGCACTTCGCCACGTTCGACGTCACCACGAACGACCGCGCCAAGCTGGTCAAGATGCTGAAGGACTGGACCGCCGCCGCGGCCGCCATGTGCCAGGGGCACGCGGTCGGCGAGGGGGCGGTCCCCGCGGTCGCGGTCGCGCCGCCGGACGACACCGGCGAGGCGCTCGGCCTGCCCGCCTCGCGGCTCACGCTGACGATCGGCTTCGGGCCGAGCCTGTTCGAGAAGGACGGCAAGGACCGCTTCGGGATCAAGGGCAAGCGGCCGACCGCCCTGGTCGACCTGCCGCATTTCCCGGGCGACAACCTCGACGCCGACCGCAGCGGCGGCGACATCGCCGTTCAGGCCTGCGCCGACGACCCGCAGGTGGCCGTGCACGCGATCCGCAACCTGGCCCGCATCGGGTTCGGGGTCGTCGCGGTCCGCTGGTCGCAGCTGGGCTTCGGCAAGACCTCCTCCACCACGCCCGACGCGCAGACCCCGCGCAACCTCATGGGCTTCAAGGACGGTACGGAGAACATCGCGGGCACCGAGGCCGCCCTGCTCAACAAGCACGTCTGGGCGGGCAAGGGCGAGGGCGCCGACTGGATGGCGGGCGGCTCGTACATGGTGGCCCGGCGCATCCGCATGCACATCGAGACCTGGGACCGTACGTCGCTGCGCGAGCAGGAGGACATCTTCGGCCGCGACAAGGGCGAGGGCGCTCCCAAGGGCCTCAAGCGTGAACGCGACAAGCCCGTTCTGGCCAACATGAAGCCCGACGCGCACGTACGGCTGGCCCACCCCGACTCCAACAAGGGCTCGCGGATCCTGCGGCGCGGCTACTCGTTCACCGACGGAACGGACGGGCTCGGCCGCCTGGAGGCGGGGCTGTTCTTCATCGCCTATCAGCGCGACCCGCGGACCGGGTTCATCCCGATCCAGACCAACCTGTCGTCCGACGCGCTGAACGAGTACATCCAGCACGTCGGCTCGGGCGTCTACGCGTGCCCCCCGGGGGTGCGTGAGGGCGGCTACTGGGGCGACACCCTCTTCGCGTGACCTACACGGCCGCCCGGCTAGTGGCCGGCGGCCCGCTCGGCGCGGATGCGCGTGACGACGTCGCCGGCGGCGGTCTTGATCGACTCCAGCTCCTGGAGGTAGGCCCAGTAGTCGGGGTGCGCGCCGCTCAGCCGCTGCGGCGCCCGTTCCAGCCGTTCGACGAGGGAGTCCAGCGCCCGCGCGTGCTGCGGCGCCGCGCCGCCCGGCTGCGCCATCGCCAGCTTCTGCGCGTCCCGTACGGCGAAGCGCACGGCCTCGGCGGGCGCGGACGGGTCGGCGGCGACCGCGGCCAGCTCGGTCACCCGGCCGGTCACCTGCCCGGCACGCCGGTCGGCGGAGTTCAGCTCGGTACGGGCGGCGGTGAGCGCGGTCTGCGCCTGCTTCCACTCGTTGCGGCCGAGCAGCGTGCTGGCCTCGTTCAGCCGCTCGCGGGCGCGCGTCACGCCCGACTCGATCGACTCGGGCGCACCCTTGAGGTCCTGCCAGCAGGCCTGCGAGTAGCCGCGCAGCAGCGTGGTCATCGCCTCCCGGACCGGTCCCACGCGGCCCGCGACGATGTCCACGCGGGTACGGACCGAGGCCAGGGAGTTGCGGACCTTCTCGCCCAGCTTGGGCAGCTCCTCGGCGGCCTCCCGGGCGCTCTCGGCGATCCGGGCGACCTCCTCGGCCTTGTCGATCGCCCCCGACAGCCCGAGTCCGCCGAGCCCCTGCGAGCTCAGCGTCGCCAGCGCCTCCTTGGCCTGCGCCAGCTCGGCCTCGGGGTCGGAGGCGTCCATCCCCGCCTGCCGGGCCGCGCCGATCGCCGCGTCGGCCGCCGCGACCGCGTCGCGGGCGGCGGTCAGGCGGGGCGGCAGCTGGTCGAGCGCGGCCTCCAGCCGGGCCATCGTGGGCGCGAGCCGCTCGGCGAAGCCGTTCAGGTCGTGGTTGATCTTGCGGAGGCGTTCGGACACCGCCAGGAACGCGCGCCTGGCCGAGTCGTACTCGGCGACCGAACGGCCGGGGTCGGCCACGTCGTGGGCGTCCATCACGCCGATGTAGGCGACCGAGGCGGCGTCGGCGGCGTCGCTCAGCCCGGCGAACTCGCGCTGCGCGGTCGCGCCCGCGGCCTGGTCGAGGTCGCTGAAGACCGTGACACGGCCCGCCAGGTACTTCTGCGCCTGGTCCATGTCATAGAACGCGGCCGCGGCGGCCTCCCTGGCCTCGACCGCGGCGTCCGCCGCCTGCGCCTCTCGCCCGGAGCCACGCCCCCGCCGGCGCTGGTCGCCCGGTCCCCGCAACGCTGCCTCCCCTTCGGAGCCGGCCCCGGTTCCGGGCCGGCGGGCCCTGATCCCGGGCCACCTCTAGTCTGGCCCCTCCCGCGCGATGTGTTCACCCTCACCCGGCCGTCTACGCAGGACTACTTGCCCATTTCGGGACTTCTGATCGATCCAGAGCGTCGTGAGGGAACGGATAGCATCACTTCCAGCGTCGTTATAGCGAGACGCCGGACGGCGTGGCAAAGATTCGATCTTGGAGGAATTGTGGGCGTCAGCCTCAGCAAGGGCGGGAACGTCTCTCTCACCAAGCAGGCGCCGGGGCTGACCGCGGTCACCGTCGGGCTCGGCTGGGACCTGCGGACCACCACCGGCACCGATTTCGACCTGGACGCCTCCGCGCTGGTCCTGGACGCCTCCGGCAAGATCGTCACCGACCGGCACTTCGTGTTCTTCAACAACCTGCGCACCCCCGACGGCGGCGTCGAGCACACCGGCGACAACACCACCGGCGCGGGCGAGGGCGACGACGAGCAGATCAAGATCAACTTCGCCGCCATGCCCCCCGAGGCCGAGCGGGTCGCGTTCGCCGTGTCGATCTACGACGCCGACACCCGCAGCCAGAACTTCGGCCAGGTGCGCAACGCGTTCATCCGCGTGGTCAACCAGGCCGACAACTCCGAGCTCGCCCGCTACGACCTCAGCGAGGACGCCTCCACCGAGACCGCGATGGTCTTCGGCGAGCTCTACCGCAACGGCGCCGAGTGGAAGTTCAGGGCGGTGGGCCAGGGGTACGCCTCGGGTCTCGCGGGCATCGCCATGGACTTCGGCGTGAGCATCTAGCAGAGCAGAGAGCAACCCCGTAACGAACGACCAGGGAGCAGTCGATCATGGGAGTATCGCTGGCCAAGGGCGGCAACGTCTCGCTGACGAAGGCCGCACCGAACCTCACCGCCGTGTCGGTCGGGCTCGGCTGGGACGTGCGCGCCACGACCGGGGCCGACTTCGACCTGGACGCGTCCGCGCTGCTGCTGAACAGCGGCGGCAAGGTCATGTCCGACCAGCACTTCGTGTTCTTCAACAACCTGAAGAGCCCGGACGGCTCGGTCGAGCACACCGGCGACAACCTCACGGGTGAGGGCGAGGGCGACGACGAGTCGATCAACGTCGACCTCACCGGCGTCCCGGCCGAGTGCGAGCGGATCGTGTTCCCGGTGTCGATCTACGACGCCGACAACAGGTCCCAGAACTTCGGCCAGGTCCGCAACGCCTTCATCCGCATCGTCGACCGTTCCGACAACAACGAGCTCGCCCGCTTCGACCTCACCGAGGACGCCTCCACCGAGACGGCCATGGTGTTCGGCGAGCTCTACCGGCACGGCGGCGAGTGGAAGTTCCGCGCCGTCGGCCAGGGGTACGCCTCGGGCCTCGCCGGAATCGCCACCGACTTCGGCGTCAACGTCGGTTAGCGGGCACCCCCGCGGTGCCCCGGTGCCTGTTCTCCCCGCCTCGCACCCCCGCCTAGCAGAAACGCACTCATGATTCTTCGCACGTTCGGGTGGTCCTTCGCCATCACCGCCCTCGGCCTGCTGGCCGCCTTCCTCTACGAGGGGACGACGGCGCTCGGCCTGGTGGCCGTGCTGGCCATCCTCGAGATCTCGCTCTCGTTCGACAACGCCGTGGTCAACGCCAAGGTGCTGGAACGGATGAGCGCGTTCTGGCAGCGGATCTTCCTGACCGTGGGCATCGCGATCGCGGTGTTCGGCATGCGGCTGGTCTTTCCCCTCGCCATCGTCGCCATCACCGCGAACATGAGCCCGTTCGAGGCGCTCGACCTGGCGCTGAACGACCAGGAGAAGTACGCCCACGCGCTCGAGTCGGCCTACCCGATGATCGCGGCGTTCGGCGGCATGTTCCTGCTCATGCTCTTCCTGGACTTCGTCTTCGAGGAGCACGAGTACGAGTGGCTGGCCTGGCTGGAGCGGCCGCTCGCCAGGATCGGCAAGCTGAACCAGCTCTCGGTGGTGATCGCGGGCGGGGCGCTGGCGATCGCCGGCGGCTTCTTCGCCGACGACCCCGGCGACGTGATGATCGCCGGCGTGCTCGGCATGGTCACCTACATCCTGGTGAACGGGCTGGGCGACCTCTTCGAGGGCGCGGGCGACGTCGACGAGGACAGCGAGGACGTCAAGCGGGGCCCGAACGGGCTGGCGGTGGCGACCGGGAAGGCGGCGTTCTTCCTGTTCCTCTATCTGGAGGTCCTGGACGCCTCATTCTCCTTCGACGGCGTGATCGGCGCGTTCGCGATCAGCACCAACCTGATCATCATCGCGCTGGGCCTCGGCATCGGCGCCATGTACATCCGTTCGCTGACGGTCTTCCTGGTCCGCAAGGGCACCCTGCACGAGTACGTCTACCTCGAGCACGGCGCGATGTGGGCCATCGGCGCCCTGGCGTTCTGCATGCTGGTCAGCATCGGCCACCACGTGCCCGAATGGATCACAGGCGGGCTCGGTGCCGGCCTGATCATCGCGGCGTTCCTCAGCTCGGTGGTCCGCAACCGCAACGAGGACGGCAAGAACCAGAGCTCAGCCGACAAGGAGCTGCACTCGTCGGGCGTCTAGCCCTCCGTCCCGCCCCTTCCGCCTAAGGCTCCGCCACAACTGTCACCCCGCGCGTCCGTGATCCCCCCTCAATGGAGGCGACCAATGTCGATCTCGCTTCAGAAGGGCCAGAAGGTCTCGCTGGCCAAGGCAGGCGGCGGCTCTCTCAGCCGCGTCAAGATGGGCCTGGGCTGGGACGCCGTGACCAAGAAGGGCCTGTTCGGCAAGGGCAAGACCCAGACCATCGACCTCGACGCGTCGTGCCTGCTCTTCGACGCCAGCGGCAACCACACCGACACCGTGTGGTTCAAGCAGCTGCGCAGCAAGGACGGCTCGATCCTGCACACCGGCGACAACCTGACCGGTGAGGGCGAGGGCGACGACGAGGTGATCAACGTGGACCTGCAGCAGGTCCCGGCCAACGTCACCCAGCTGGTCTTCACGGTCAACTCGTTCACCGGGCAGGACTTCTCGCAGATCGCGAACGCGTTCTGCCGCCTGGTGGACGAGACGACCGGCGAGGAGATCGCCCGCTACGACCTGAGCGGCTCCGGGGAGCACAACGCCCAGATCATGGCCAAGGTCTCCCGCGATGGTGAGGGCTGGTCGATGACCGCGATCGGGGTCACCGCCAACGGCCGCACCGTCCAGCACCTGCTCGGCGCGGTTTCCCCGCACCTGTAGGGCGGTTCGCCGCACCTGCGGCGATGCCGGTATCGCCACACCTGTAGGGGTTTGCGCTCTGTTCTGAACAAGCGGAATGGGACGTTCGGGCGCCGGTGGGCATTTTTGGGTGCTCACCGGCGTTTTCTCTGTGTCCGAATCAGCCGTTTCACCGTCTTACCCTGGATATCGTTCGCCCGCGGGGGCCCAGAGGTTCCGACGGATGGGAAAGGGACCCAGCGTGCATGCGGCACTTTGATCACATCGACACTGCCTACCGGAAGCATTTGTTCTTTCGGCACCCACGCCGTTTCGGACGCCACGACGACCCCGAGGTCCTCGCGGTGGCGCTCGGTGCCACGCTCTACAGCCCCGCCATCCGGCCCACGCTGGCCGACGACATCGCCAAGGCGGCCCGCCGCGGGGTGACCAGCATGGTCATCTGCCTCGAGGACGCCATCCCCGACGAGGACGTGGCCGCCGCCGAGGCCAACGCCGCCGAGCAGCTCCGGCTGGTGTACGAGCGGGCCGGCGAGCCGCCGCTGCTGTTCATCCGGGTCCGCCACGAGGACCAGATCGCCGACATGATCGACCGGCTCGGCGAGGCCGCCGACCTGGTCACCGGGTTCGTGCTGCCCAAGTTCACCGCCTCGACGGGGGACGCGTACCTGGAGGCCCTGGCCGCCACCGCCGAACGCACCGGGCGGCGGCTGCTGGCCATGCCGGTGATCGAGAGCCGCGAGGCGGTCTACCGCGAGACCCGCAACGAGCTGCTCCAGGACGTGTCCCGGCTGCTCGCCAAGCACCGCGAGCGGATCCTGGCCGTACGGCTGGGCGCGACCGACCTGTCCGCCGCGTACGGGCTGCGCCGCCCGCCCGACCTCACGATCTACGACATCCAGCCGGTCGCCGGGGTGATCTCCGACGTGGTGAACGTGCTCGGCCGGGCCGACGGCACCGGCTTCGTGGTCACCGGGCCGGTCTGGGAGTACTTCTCGGCCGGCGAGCGGATGTTCAAGCCCCAGCTGCGCCAGTCGCCGTTCGACGCCCACCGGGCCGCGCCGCTGCGCCAGCAGCTGATCACCTCCGACCTGGACGGGCTGATCCGCGAGGTCCACCTGGACAAGGCCAACGGCCTCACCGGCAAGACCGTCATCCACCCGACGCATGTGGCCGCAGTTCATGCCCTGTCGGTCGTGACGCACGAGGAGTACTGCGACGCCGCCGACATCCTCGGGGTGAGCGGCGGCGGCGCGATGGCCTCCTCGTACGCCAACAAGATGAACGAGGCCGGGCCGCACCGCGCCTGGGCCGAACGGCTGCTGCTGCGCGCCCGGGTCTTCGGCGTGGCCGCGCAGGACGTCACGTTCGTCGAGCTGCTCGAAGCCGCGGGCGGCCGATGAGCGGGAACGCGGGCGGCCGATGAGCGAGGACACGCGCCGGCCCGGCGAGGAGGCTGCGCGCTGGCCCGGCGAGTGGGTGGCCGAGCGGCTCGGCGTGCGGCTCGAGGACGGGGCGCGGCCGGTCGGCGCGGGCCTGTCCGACCTGGTCGGGCTGGCCGTACGGCGCAACCCCAAGCGCGCTCACCTGCTGGTGTCGACCGTGCTGGGCAAGCACGTGCCGACCGACCCGCGCCTGGTGTACGGGTCGGGCCTGCTGCTGGGCGACCTGGTCCGGGTTGCGCTGCTCGGCGGCACCGTCGATCACGGCGGGCTGCTGTCCGAGGCGCTCAAGGGCCGTCCGGGCGCGGCGGCCGGGCTGCGCGACCTCTTCCGCGCGCCGCGGGCACCGGTGGACGCGGCGGTCCTGGGATACGCCGAGACCGCCACGGCGCTCGGCCACGCGGTCGCCGACTCGCTCGGCGGCGCCTACTACCTGCACTCCACGCGGCGGGCCGTGCCCGGATTCGCGACGTACGGCGGCTTCGAGGAGGAGCACAGTCACGCGACCAGTCATCTGATGCTGCCGGGCGATCCGGGGGAGCTGGACCGCGACGTGCCGCTCGTGCTGGTCGACGACGAGCTGTCCACCGGCCGGACCGTGCTCAACACGATCGAGGAACTGCACGCGGTCCGGCCGCGCCGCCACTACGTCGTCGCGGCCCTGGTCGATCTGCGGAGCGGTGCGGACGAGGCACGGATGGACGCGCTGGCGCGGCGGCTCAACACGCGGATCGACGCGGTGGCGCTGGCGCGCGGGACCGTACGGCTGCCGGGCGGCGTGCTGGAGGCCGGGCAGAAGCTCGTCGCCGGGCTGCACGCCGAGGACCGCCGCGGCAGGGGCGCGTTCGAGGTCGAACGGGTGGACATCGGCTGGCCGGAGGGGCTGCCGGACGGCGGGCGCCACGGCTTCACGCCCGAGCATCGCGTGCGGCTGGAGGAGGAGCTTCCGCGCATGGCGGCGCGGCTGCCCGTGCTGGGGCGGCGCGTGCTGGTGCTGGGCTTCGAGGAACTGATGTACGCGCCGTTGCGGCTGGCCGAGGCGCTGGCGGACGCGCATCCGGACGTCGCGGTCCGGTATTCGACGACGACGCGTTCACCCGTGCTGGCGGTGGACGACCCGGGCTATGCGATCCGATCGCGCCTGTCGTTCCCCGCGCTCGACGAAGGCGACGGCGGTGGCGACGGCGGTGGCGGCGACGGCGGTGGCGGTGGCGGTGGCGGTGGCGAACGCTACGCCTACAACGTCGATCAGAGCTTCGACTCGATCGTGCTGGTCGTGGACGACGTCGCGGTGCAGGACGGGGGGCTGCTGGCGCGGCTGCGGGAGCTCGCGCCGGTCACGGTGGCCACGATTCCCGCGTATCGGGGGCAGGGGGAACGGACATGACGCTGCCGGAGCCGCTCTACGGCCCGCAGTTCGGCAGCTATGCGGCGGACGACGTGGCGTGGCTGCTCAAGGATCTGTCGGACGTACGGCTGGAGGCGCCGACCGAGGAGCGCGAGGCCGCGATCCAGGCGGGCACGGCGCATTACGCTGAGTCGCTGCCGATGGAGTACCAGCCGGGCGCCGCCTACCAGCGGCTGTTCCACGAGGCGCTGAAGGCGTCGGCGGAACGGCTGGCGTACGCGGTCGGGCTGATCACCGAGATGATCCTCGCCGAGCGCGGACCCGACGCCGTGCTGGTGTCGCTGGCGCGAGCCGGGACCCCGGTCGGCGTGCTGGTGCGGCGCTGGGCGCGGTTCGCGCACGGCCTCGACCTGCCGCACTACGCGGTCAGCATCGTGCGGGGGAGGGGCATCGACGAGGTGGCGCTGCGCTACCTGGTGGCCCATCACGACCCGGCGAACGTGATGTTCGTGGACGGCTGGACCGGCAAGGGCGCGATCACCAAGGAGCTCGGCGCGGCGCTGGAGGCGCACGGCGGCGGTTTCTCGCCGCGGCTCGCGGTGCTGGCCGACCCGGGGCGCTGCACGCCCGTCTACGGGACGCGCGACGACTTCCTGATCCCGTCGGCCTGCCTCAACTCGACGGTGTCCGGGCTGGTCAGCCGTACGGTGCTGAACGACGAGCTGATCGGGCCCGACGACTTCCACGGCGCCAAGTTCTACGCCGAGCTGGCCGGCGCGGACGTGTCGGGAGTGTTCCTGGCGGCGATCTGCGCACGGTTCGGCGACGTGGCGGAACGGGTCGCCAAGGACGCCCCCGAGCTGATCGCGGCCGACCGTACGCCGGACTGGTTGGGCTGGGAGGCCGTGCGGCGGGTCGGGCAGGAGCACGGCGTGGACGACCTCAACCTGATCAAGCCCGGGGTGGGGGAGACGACGCGGGTGCTGCTGCGCCGCGTTCCGTGGAAGGTGCTCGCGCGTTCGGACGCGGGCGACGACCTGCGCCACATCCGCCTGCTGGCGCGCGAACGCGGCGTGCCCGTGATCGACGTCGAGCCGGACGCGCTGCCGTACGCGTGCGTCGGGCTGATCCATCCGAGCTTCGGCAAGGGAGCCGTTCAGTGACCGTGCTGGTCTGTTCAGACCTCGACCGGACACTCATCTACTCGCAGGCGGCGCTGTGGCCGGAGGGCGCCGCGCCGCGGCCCGACGCCGACCTGCCGCGGCTGCTGTGCGTGGAGCTCTACCAGGGCGCGCCGCTGTCGTACGTGACGGAGGAGGCGGCGCGGCGGCTGGAACGGCTCGCGGCCGCCGCGGCCCTCGTACCGACGACGACGCGGACGCCCGAGCAGTACGCGCGCGTTCACCTGCTGGAGAAGCCGCCCGAGTACGCCATCTGCGCCAACGGCGGCCGCATCATCGCGGGCGGCGTCGACGACCAGGACTGGGCGGCGGCCGTCCACGCGCGCGTCACCGAGACGGGCGCCGCGCTGGAGGAGGTGCGTGAACGCCTTGAGGTGACGGGTGGGGACTTCGTGCTGAAGCTGCGCACCGCCTCGGACCTGTTCGCCTACGCCGTCGTCGACCGCGCCGCGCTGCCCGCCGGCTGGATCGAGGACCTGACCGGTTGGTGCGAAGACCGTGGCTGGCGTACGTCGCTGCAAGGCCGCAAGGTCTACTGCCTGCCCGAGACGCTGAGCAAGGCCACCGCGGCCGCCGAGATCGCGGGCCGCGTCGGCGCACGGCTCATGCTGGCCGCCGGCGACTCGCTGCTCGACACCGAGTTGCTGCAGGCCGCCGACGCCGCGATCCGGCCCGCGCACGGCGAACTGCACGACACCGGCTGGACCGGAGCCGCCGTCACGGCGGCGCGCGGCATCGCCGCCGGGGAGGAAATCGCCGGCTGGCTGCTCGGCCGGGTGTGCTCATTCACCGAGAACGGCGCGTGAACGAAGAGAACCGACGGCGACTAGGGGGTCGTCGGGATGCGTTTCTCCGGTCACAATCGCGTTAACCCACGGTGCGCGACCACACCCGGAGGCGCGGCATGAAGGTCGACGTGGCGGTGACCGGGCCTGAGCTGCGGGAGATCTCCTCGCTGGCCAGGCTGGCCGAGGACATCGGCTTCGACGGCCTCCACACGGCCGAGGCGCGCCACGACCCGTTCCTCCCGCTCGCCAGGGCCGCCGAGCACACGACCAGGATCCGGCTCGGCACCTCCGTCGCCGTCTCGGCGGCGCGCAGCCCGGTGAACCTCGCGCACATCGCCAACGACCTGCAGGAATACTCGCGCGGCCGGTTCGTGCTCGCGCTCGGCCCGCCCACCAGGATGCGCGACGCCGTCCAGGCGCTGCGCGCGATCTGGCGGACGTGGGGCGACGGCGAGGCGCTCGCGTTCCTCGGCGAGCACTACCGGCACACCGCGATGACCTCGTTCTTCCGGCCGCCGCCGCACCCGTACGGCCCGCCGGCGATCCACCTCACCGGCACCGGCCCACGCACCGCGCAGCTGGCGGGTGAGATCGCCGACGGGCTCGTACTGAACGGCTTCCCCGGCGAACGCCACCTGCGCGACGTCACCGTTCCGGCGCTGGAACGCGGGCTGCGCCGGTCCGGCCGCGACTGGGACGACATCGAGGTCGTCGCGCCGCCGTTCCTGGTGGCGGCGCCGTTCAACGTCGCGGGCCGGGAGGCGGCCGAGGAGATCGCCGACCTGCTGGTGCGGCGGTACGGCGCGCTGTGCCGGCGCGTCACCCTGATGGGACCGTTCCATCAGGATCCGGGCAGATGGGCGGGCCTGGTCGCCCGCGTCCACGAGATCACCTGCGAGCCCGTCCCGTCGTAGGACGGGCCAGAACGGAGGTCATGCCAACCATCATGAGTCCCCGTCTGACCGGCGACGAGAGCGCGCTGTGGCAGGCAGCGGCCCGGGTGCTCGACGCCAACTGGACCGGGGCGGCGACCGTACCGTCACCGGGCCTGTATCCGCACCAGTGGAGCTGGGACTCGGCGTTCGTCGCCATGGGCCTGGCGAGGCACAGCCGCGAACGCGCCGAGAACGAGCTGCTGTCGCTGTTCCGCGGCCAGTGGGCCGACGGCCTGCTGCCGCACATCGTCTTCAACGCCAGCGAGGCGCGCCTCGCCTACTTCCCCGGCCCCGAGCTCTGGCGCTCGGACCGCCAGGCCGCCGGCCCGCACAACGTGCAGACCTCCGGCCTGACCCACCCGCCCCTGCACGCCCTGGCCGCACTCCGCCTGCACGAAGCCTCGGCGGACGCCGAGCACAGCCGTGCCTTCCTGGAGCACATCTATCCCAAGCTGGAGGCCCAGCACCGCTACATCGCCTGCAGCCGCGACATCGGGGGCGCAGGTCTCATGGCCATCTGCCACCCCTGGGAATCGGGCCTGGACAACAGCCCCGCCTGGGACCGCCCCCTGGGAGCCCTGCAACTCCCGCCCACCGGCTACGCGCCCCGCCGAGTCCCTCGCAACTTGCCCACAGGCGAGGACTACGACCGGTACGTATGGCTGGTCAGCATTCTGCGCGACTCCGGCTACTCATCGGCCTACCTGCGCGACGAACACCCGTTCGCCGTAGAGGACCCCCTGGTCAACGCCACCTATCTGGCCTCCACCCACGCCCTGGCCGACATCGCCGTCGCGATAGGCCGCGACCCCACCCCCCACCGCGAGGCCGCCGACCTCATCCACCAAGCCCTGCTCGCACGCCTCTGGGACCGCGACACCGGCTGCTTCAGGGCCCGCGACCTCCGCGACGACCGCCTCCTGCCCGTAGTGACGATCTCCACGTTCGGCCCGCTCCTGGACCCCGAACTCCCCGGCACAGTGGTACGCAACCTCGTCGACCTGATGCTCTCCGCCCGCTTCGCCGGCGCCGCGGGCTACCCCGTCCCGTCCTGCGACATCCAGGCCCCCGCGTTCGACCGCGGCGGCTACTGGCGCGGCCCCACCTGGATCAACACCAACTGGCTCCTGTGGTACGGCGCCCTGGGCCACGACCTCACCGTGATCGCCGACCTGCTCTACGGCTCCACCCTCCGCCTGGTCCGCCAGTCGGGCTTCCGCGAGTACTTCGACCCGTTCGACGGCACCGGCCGCGGCAGCCACGACTACAGCTGGTCGGCGGCCCTCATCCTCGACCTCCTAGGAGCCCGCAGAGCCCCCCAAGCCGCCTAAGCTGGGCCCATGCGCCGCCAGCCGTTCCGCGACAAGATCACCCTGCACGCCCGAGAGCGCGTGCTGGCTCACGCCCCCACGAGGGGCGGCTCACACGTCGTCGCCACCACCACGGCGCTGCACCTGCCCACCGAGTCCGGCGACTTTCTCCGCCTGCCCTGGGAGTGCGTCGACCAGGCCTCGTGGAAGGAAGGCTGGCTCCACGTCCACGAGACCTCTTCGGGCCCCGAGCACCACGTCCGGCTCACCGAACCGGGTTCGGTCCCCGAGACGGTCCGGGAGCGCGTCACCGCCACCATCGCGGTCAACCACCACGCCAAGCTCGCCGACGGCAGCAGCGTCCGCATCGCGGGCCGCCGCCCGGCGACCGGCGGCGAGGTGCGCTGGACCTTCGTCTTCGAGAGCGGCCTGGACCCCAACGACCCCGGCCTCCGCGCCCAAGCCGAGCAGGCCCTCGAAGACCTCCGCCGCCAGACCGGCCTCTAAGATCACGACTTGACCGGCACCTGCTCCGGGTCGAGCTCCTCTTCGGGCACCGGCGAACGCCGCACCTTCTCGCCCACCTTGTGCCCCGCCCCGACCGCCTTGACCTTGGCGACCTCGGCGATCTCCCCGCCCTTGGTCATGATCAACCCGGCGGTCTCGTGCACCTTCTGGCTCTCCGCCACCTTCTTGGAGGCGTTCTTGATCTGCTCGTATCGCTCGCGACCGGCCTTCGTCCCCAGGACGTAACCGATCGCCGCGCCCGCAATGAACGGAACGCGGTACTTCATGGGCCACCCCCGGCCTTCAGGAATCGTGACCCCAGGCATACCCAGGAACCCCGCGCCCAGTCCCCCCACCCGATATGCCTGCGCGAACAGGTCCCAGGATGCGCTAATCTAGACCCGCTGGCGGGGAGCGAAACCCCCGCACGCAGGCACGATCCCGCGTAGCTCAATCGGCAGAGCAGCCGGCTGTTAACCGGCAGGTTATTGGTTCGAGTCCAATCGCGGGAGCTTCACCAGACTCTCAAAACCCCAGCTCAGGCCGGTTCCCGCGCGCGGAAACCGGCCTTTGTGCTGTGGTGAGTAACAAACTGAGTAACTAAGCCTGTCCTCCGGAACCAGTCCAGCCAGGCCCACGGCGTCCCGCCGGAACGTCCGCAGCGCGGTCATCGCGTGCCGAACCTGTCCGTCCGGATCTGAGCCCCCGGCGCGCCGGGGGCTCAGGCAAGCTGAACTAGAGCTCGCGCAGCGCCATCGCCCACCGCTCCGGAAGTCCGAACGGGACGGCCTGGTCTTGATGTCCTCATGGGCCCGTACGGAGCGCCAGATGTAGGTCGCGAGTTCTTCGTGGTTCCATCCGGCTTCGTGGACTGGGGTCCTGCCTCTTCTTTTGTCGAAAGCGACGACGTGAGGCCAGCCGAGCTTGTATAGCTCCTCTGTTCTGGTCCCGGCGAGCAAGGCGATGACCGCGTATTGGCGCATTTCCGAGCGTGCTTACTCGCCTCAGACCAGTCAAAGCATCGGCCTATGATGGCGGTCTTTAATTCAGGTCAGGCGCCACTCTGAGTGTTGATCGCGCCGACCTTGGTGGCGATGAGTGTGCCGTTGGCTCCGGGAATCTGCGAGCCAGTGAGCACCTCCGAACTGGAGCATGACAGCGACACCTTGCCGGGTGCGGTGAGCGCGACCGTTGACGCACCGCTCAATGAAGCCTCGCTGTAGCCGGCCAGGTTGCGAGCGTGCAGAAGCGTGACGAGACCGGTCAGCCTGCAGAAGGCCATCTTGGAGTAGCTGACGTACACGCTGGCATTTACCGTGTAGTTGCCGGCAGGCAATGAGAGAGTGACAACGTCGGTGTAGTCAGAGGTTAGATTAACGGTCCTACGAGCAGTGTAAACATCCCCTACCGCCGGGGCGGCGGCTCGGTAGGAAGTTCGGCTGGGTGAGCTCGCATTGGCGGCGGTGTAGGTAGTTCCCAAGGCGGCGATAGCGAGACCTGAGATTCCGAGCGCGACTGCCTTTGCAGACCTGTTCATGTTACTCCCGTACCGGAATGATCATGTGTCGGCGTTCACTGAACCATGGCAAGGTCGACCAGTCCACTCCGATTTCCCGCAAATGCGAGGAGCTGGCCAGTTTCGGACTATGCGACGGGAGTGACCTCCTCGTCCGCTCCTCAAGCGTCCTGGACCGCCTCGACGCCGACAGCGACGGGCAGGTCCTCGAGCGCAGGTCACGCATGCCGTCCACCTGCTCCGAACATGTGCTGCCCGTTCGAGTCCAATCGCGGGAGCTTCCCTAATCCCAGCTGAGGCCGGTTTCCGTGTGCGGAGACCGGCCTTTGTGCTGTGGTGAGTAACAACACTGAGTAACAAGACCACTCTGAGGGGTGCGGTCAGTCGGTGGGGTGGCGGGGGGCGGGGACTGTGGGGTCGGTGAACTGTTGCTCTAGGGCCATGAGGACGCTGTGTTCATAGTCGCTGAGGGTGGGTTCTTTGCCCTCGGCGGTGGCGGCGCGGAGGGCGTGGTAGACCTCGGCGCAGGGCCATGCGTTCGCCCCTAGGTACATGAGGCCGATCTGGATGAAGCGCAGCGCCGATCTTTTGTTTGGCATGTAGGCCCTCCCGGATTGGTGTTGAGGGTCTCCGGGACGGGTCGAGGATCGCTGGGCTACTTCTTGAGCCAGGTCGCTATGAGGGTGCGATTGGGGACTCCGAGCTTGTCGAGGATGTGGGAGACGTGGTTCTCGACGGTGCGCTCGGAGAGGTGAAGGCGGGTCGCGATCTGGCGGTTGGTGAGGCCCTCGGCTATCAGGGCGGCGACCTGGTTTTCGCGGCTGGATAGGGGGCCTGGGCCTAGGAGGGTGCGGGCGCGGGCCGCGAGGGGGGCCATGCCCAGGCGTTCTGCTTCTTGGAGGGCTTGGGCTGCGGCTTGGGGTTTGCCTAGGCGGGCTAGCTCTAGGTGGGCCAGGGCTTGGTACGGGGGAGAGTCGAGGGCCTTGCTTTCGTCGAGGGCGTTGGTGAGGTGGTTTTGGGCTGCTTGTTTGTCGTTGAGGAGGAGGGCCAGGCGGCCCAGGTGGAGAGATATGGGGCCGCCCCAGGGCGTGTGGGACGGGCCGTTGGCCTGGCGTCCCGCGAAGGGGAGCAACGTTGTGTAGAGGGTGTCGGCGCCTTCGGTCTCGTTGAGGAGGGCGAGCATCTGGGCGTTGCCCATCGAGATGATGAGCCACTCGGGAACTCGTTCGGGGACGTGAGCGAGGTGGGGGAGCAGGGCGTGCCAGAGGCGGGCGGCCTCGTCGCGGCGGTCCAGCTGGGCGAGGATGCGGGCCAGCCAGGCGCGGGCGAAGAACGGGCCCCGTTCGGCGAAGGCCCGGACGCGGGTCTCGATCTCGGCCAGGCCCTCGCCGGTTTCCATGGCGTAGTGGGACGCGAAGATCAGGTCCAGGTGCTCGGCGCCCTCGTGGCCGCAGCGGCGGCCGATGGCCAGGGCCTCGGCGGCCAGGTCACGGCCGTCGGCGAACCGGCCTTCCAGGTGGGCGAGAGCGGCCTGAACGAGGGTGAGGTGCCATCGCCAGAGGGGCTCGCGGGAGCGGCGGACGTGCGCGGTGAACGCGGCCAGTTCGGCTTCGAACGGGATGCGGAGGCCCAGCTCGCCGAAGGCGTCCATACGCCAGACATGGCCGATGAGGGGATTGCCCAGCTCGATGGCGCGCGCGCCGAGGTCCAGGCGTTCGTGCACGTGGCGGGCGTTGCTCAGTTCGGTCCGCCGGGCCTCCAGGGCGAGCAGGCGGGTGTCGGGGTCGCTTGCTGCGGCGAGGGCGCGTTCGGCCGTCGGTTCGGTGTCGGGCGCCCATGGGTCCGCGGTGATCGCCAGCTGGGCCAGGACGCGTGCTTCGCGCTGGGGATCCAGGTCGTTGCGGAGCGCCTCGCGGCAGAGGGCGTGGATCTCCGCGGTGAGGGGCGAGAAGGCGATGCCGCGAGGGATCACGGCTGCGTCGGCGAGGATCCGGGCGTTGTGCTGGGCACGACCTAGGTCGGCGGCCTCGCGGCAACGGCTCCAGGCCTCCTCGACGTTGCCGCTGCGGAACTCGCAGCGGGCCAGGTCGAGGAGCAGGCCGGGTTGGGGCGGGCCCGGGAGGCGCAGGGCGGCACGGTACTGCTGGGCGGCGTGCTCGTAGGCGAGGCGCGCCTCGGCATGGCGGGCGGCTTGCAGGGTGGAGTCCAGCGCTTGCTCGTGCTGCGCCTCGCGCAGGTGGTGTGCGCGCGCCTCTACGGTCGCCACGGCGGGTGCCGCCAGGGCGTGGAGGCGGCGGCGTTCGGCAGAGTCGAGGGTGGCGTAGAGCGCTTCCTGGACGAGTGCGTGGGAGAACGACGCGTTCTCTGAGGAGATGCGGACCAGGCCCGCGCGGGCGGCGGGGGTGAGGGCTTCGGGTGGCTGCTCGGTGATGGTCGAGAACGTGGCGAGTGAGAACTCCTGGCCCAGGACGGCCGCATGGGAGAGGAGGCGGGCCGTGGGCTCGCCCAGACCTGCCACGCGTTGCTCGATGACCTCGCGGACGCCGTTCGGCACGCCGTGGCCGTCCTTCAGCTTGAGCAGCTCGAGCACGAACAGAGGGTTGCCGCCGGAGCGTTCCCGCAGGCCGTCGAGGGTTTTGGGGGTCAGGTCGTGGCCCAGGGTGAGCGCCGCGAGCTTGCTCACCTCGCCGGGGCTGAGGCCGGTCAGGGTCAGCGAGGAGCACGCACGGCCGCGCAGGAGTGAACGCAGCTCCGGTGACTCCGGCCCGCGGTAGAGGCCGACCAGCAGGAGCGGCATGTCAGGCAGCTCGGCCGCGACCGTCTGGAGCAACGCCAGCGAGGACGGGTCGGCCCAGTGCAGGTCGTCGATCACCAGCAGGGCCGAGCCGGCGCCGGCGAGCGCCTCGACGGCCTCGTCGAACAGACGCGCCCGGCTGTCGCCGGTCACGTCGAACGGCCGGCCGAGGGAGCGGAACAACTGGGTCCAGGGGCGGAAGGGCGTTCCGCCCTCACCATCGAGGCAGGTGCCCCAGGCAGCGCGGACGCCGCGGGTCAGCGCGTGCGCCAATGCGGTCTTTCCGGCCCCTGCCTCGCCCTCGATGAGGACGAGGCCGCCGTCGCCTGCGCGTGCCTCATCCAGCCGTGCGGTGAGGAAGGCGAGTTCACGCTCGCGGCCCACGAACATGTTGAGTACCCCGCTGAGTGGTTCCCCTGATGCCCGTAGCCTGCCCGATTCCTACGGTCATGGCCATGGAGAACTCCATAGAGCGCGCGACGGAACACGCCATGGAGAACGAACGAGGCAAGGGAGAGCTGCCATGAACCGTTTCCAGCTCGGGCTGGTGCTGTGCACCGTGTCCGCACTCTTCAACGTGGACGGGGTCATCTCCCTGTTCGAGTCCGACGGCCCTCCCGCGGGGGTGGGCATCGCCAGCGCCCTCCTCGGCCTCGCGACCATAGCGGGCGTGCTGCTGGCGATGTCGGGACGCTTCAGTGGTGTCCCGCTCATGGTCGCGACCCGGATCCTCTCGGCGGTGGCCCTCGGCATCCCGGCGTACTTCATCGGTGCGCCCGGCTGGGTCTACTTCACGGTCACGGCCGGCATGGTGCTCGGCCTGACGGGCGCCTTCCTTGCCTGGTCGGCGCGGAGCGAGCTGGCCACGGCATGAGTCCCGCGCTGACCGCCACGGGGATCGGCAAGCGTTTCGGCCGCCGGGTCGTCCTGTCGGGGGCCGACCTGGCGGTCAGCCCGGGCGAGGTGGTCGCGCTCGTAGGGGAGAACGGTGCGGGCAAGACCACGTTGCTGCGGATCTGCGCGGGGCTGCTGCGGCCCGACAGGGGTTTGGTGAGCACGCGAGGGCGGGTGGGCTACTGCCCCCAGGAACCTGCTCTTCTCGAACGGCTTTCCGCACGCGACCATCTCGTTCTGTTCGGGGGCGCGGTCGGCCTGGAACGAGGCCCGGCCCTTACCGAGGGAGCGCGTGCCCTGGACGCGCTGGGCTTCGCCTTTGCCGGGCAGGGACGTATCGCGGTGCGGCATCTGTCTGGCGGGGGCCGGCAGAAGCTCAACCTCGTACTGTCCCTGCTCGGCGACCCCGACGTCATCTTGCTGGACGAGCCGTACCAAGGGTTCGACCACGGCGCCTACGCCGACTTCTGGCAATGGGTCGGCGCGTGGCGCGACCGCGGCAAGAGCGTCCTCATCGCCACGCACCTGCTCGCCGAGCTGTGGCGTGCCGACCGGGTGATCGAGGTGCCGCCATGCCCCGTTGGCTGACCCTCGCCGAGGCGCAGGCCCGCGACCTGGCCGGACGCTGGCTGGCGCTCGCGCTGCTGTTCGCGTTGCCGGCCGGTTGGTATCTGGCGGAACGTGCCGCCGGGCAGCCCTGGGCGGTCGGCGCGGGGGCGCTGGCGACCGGTTGGACGAGCGGGGCGGCGGCGCTGTTCGCGGTGCTCGGCAGCCGCCGCATCGACCCCCGGCTCGTCCAGGCGGGGTACCGGCCCCGCGACCTGCTGCTCGGGCGGCTGGCGGTGCTGCTCGGCCTCGCGCTGGCGACCGCCACCGCGTTCACCCTGCTCATCCTGGTCTTCTCGTGGCCGCACAATCTGCTGAACGTGCTGCTCGGGCTCGGCCTGGGCGCGGTCGTCGCGGTGACGCTCGGCTGGGTCGTCGCTGTGCTCGTGCCGCACGAACTGGAGGCCGTGCTCATCCTCATCGGCATCGCGGGGATCTCGCCGACCGCGCCCGGCCCGGTGGGGGAGTGGCTGCCGTTCTACGCGCTGCTGCGCTTCACCGACGAGACCCGGCCGGATCCGGTGGCCTGGCCGCTGGTCCTGCACGCCATCGCGTACGCCCTCGTGCTCGGCGGGGCCGCGACCCTGTTGTGGCGGCGCCGCGTCCGCCTCCGCTGACCTACCGACGCCTCACTTCCATGGCAGGAGCTCACTTCCACGGCAGGACTTCGCCCTTGCGCACGAGCTGGCCGTAATGGGCGGGGTCGATGGGGTCGAGCGCCAGGCTCAGCAGGCTGAGGGCGGCCTCGTCGGGGCTGGGCGCGTCGCTGACGTCCCACCACAGACCCGAGGTCGGCGTGTTGATCATCCCGGGGCAGGAGGCGGCGAGCAGGATGTCCCGTTCGGCGTCCTGCTCGCGGCGCTGCGAGGCGAGCGCGCGGACGGCGGCGACCTGGGCGATCTTCGAGGGGATGTTGACGAAGCCCGGCCAGGCCCCCGCGCGCGCCGAACCGTCCTTGATCGCGTTCTTCCAGGCCTCGACCTGCGCGTCCACCTCGTCGAGCGAGGTCAGGCCGTCGAACCGCTTGTGCAGCGACGGGGCCAGGTGCCGCAGGCTGCCGAACGAGCTGGCGACGACGATCAGGCGCCCGCCGTCGCGCAGCAGCGGCGCGAAGGCGCGCAGTACACGAGTCGTGCCGAGGTTGTTGACCTCGGCGTACTCGTCGATGATCTCGCGCGGGTCGTCGTCGGGGCCGACGCGCATCACGGCGTTGTTGAAGACGATGTCGACGCCGCCGTGGCGCTCGCGGAGCGTCTCGGCGAGCCGCGCGGGGGCGTCGGTGGCCACGTCCAGCACCTCGCCGCGTACGTTCGCGTGCCCGAGGTCGGCCACGGCCTGCTTCACGCGATCGGCGCTGCGCCCGGTGAGGTAGACGGTGTCCTCGGGGCCCAGGCGGCGGGCGAGCCCGTCGACGAGCGCCAGCCCGAGACCCTGCGTCGCGCCGGTGACAAGGGCGACTTTGGCGGTCATGAGATTCCCTTCGGGATCCTCTTCGGGATCCGCTTCGCTGTAGATGATCTCCAGCCTAGGAAGCTCCGGACCATGCGTACAGCGACAGATCGTCAGGTCTGGTATGCGTAGACGTCATGGCCTTCACCGACGCCTCGCTGACGTCCCTGCGCGTGTTCCGCGAGGTCGCCGAGCGCGGCACGCTCACCGCCGCCGCCGACGCGCTCGGGTACACCCAGTCCGCCGTCTCGCGGCAGATCGCCTCCCTCGAACGCGCCGCGGGCGCCGCGCTTCTCGAACGCCGCCACGACGGCGTGCGCCTGACGCCCGCCGGCCACATCGTCGTACGCCACGCCGCCGAGGTCATCGACCAGATCGACGCGACCGCGCGTGAGCTCGCCGGACTGCCCGACCAGCGCGGCAAGGCCCGGCTCGGCTGGTTCGCCAGCGCCGGGGCCGTGCTCGTTCCCCACGCGTTGGAGGCCCTGCGCCGCACGCATCCCGCGATCACCGTCATCACCCGCGAGGGCAGCACACCCGCGCTCGTGCGCGCCCTCCGTGCAGGCGCCGTCGATCTGGCGCTGGTCGCCTCGGCGCCCCCGTTCCGCCCGCTCGACACCGAGACGCCCGCCCTCGAGCTGGAGGTCCTGGCCGAACGCAGCCTGCGCCTGGCCGTTCCAGAGTCGCATCCGCTGGCCCGCGCCGATCACGTCGACATCGCCGACCTGCGCGGCCAGCGCTGGATCGCCGCGCCCCGTTCGGGCGAGGATCTGCTGATGGGCGTCTGGCCCGGCCTGGACGAACGCCCCCAGATCGTGCACACGGCCCGCGACTGGCTGGCCAAGCTCCACCTGGTCGCCGCCGGATGCGGTGTGACGACGGTGACGCCGTCCATGGCCCCCGCCGTCCCGCCGGGCGTCCGCGTCCTGCCCGTACGGGGCGGCCCCCGCGAGGAGCGGCGTCTCCTGCTGGCCCGCCTGCCCGGACCGCTCTCCGAGCCCGCCGCCCGCCTGGCCGAGGCCATCCGCACCGCGATCGGCGAGACCTAATTCTCGGGCAATGGGACAGAAATTCTGCCCGCATTTGGTAATTGTTCCGCCATATGTGGCGACCGGACGGATATCGGGGTTTTAGAGGGTAGGAATTCCTCCGGTACGTCCTTGAACGTCGATGAACGATGAAGGTCGGCGAAGGTCGATCGGGGGAGACGCCGTGAGCCAGGAGAACGGGAAGACAGCGACCCGGGAACGCTCCGAGGTTCCGCAGCAACCAGGGACCAAGCAGGAGCCCCAGCAGGGGCAGCAAGGAACGAAGCGTACGGACGTGGCCTCGCAGGACACCGATGCGGGCGCGCTGGTCACCTCCACGGGCCGGACCACCATCGCCGACGCGGTCGTCGCGAAGATCGTGGGAATGGCGGCCCGCGAGGTCGGCGGCGTCTACGCCATGGGCGACGGAATGGGACGCACCATCGGCTCGGTGCGCGAGCACATTCCCGGCATGGGAAAGAGCATCGCGCAGGGCGTCTCGGTCGAGGTCGGCGAACGCCAGGCGGCCGTCGACATCGACGTCGTGGTGGAGTACGGCGTCGCCATTCCGAAGCTCGCCGGGGCCGTACGGGAGAACGTCATCCGCGCCGTCGAGCACATGTGCGGGCTCGAGGTCGTCGAGGTCAACATCACCGTCGACGACATCCACCTGCCCGGCGACGACGACGCGAGCGACGAGGACCGGGACCCGCGGGTCCAATGACCGACGACCTGTCCGACCGGATCGCGGCGGCCGCGCAGGCGTGCACCGGCGTCGAGGGGCTGTCGGCCGAGGGCGGGAAGTACGTCACCTACCGCGCCGGAACGCCGGTGCGCGGCGTCGTGGTCGGCGACGGCGAGATCACGGTGTGCGTGGTCGCGGCCACCGACCGGCCCGTCCTGGAGACGGCCGAGGACGTGGGCGCCGCCGTCGCGCCGCTCGCGGATGGACGGCCGGTGCACGTGGTCGTCGCGGACGTACAGGACAAGCCCGTACGCCGCGTGTCCTGAGGTAGCCGCAGTGTCCTGAGGTAGTCGCAGTGTCCTGAGGCAGCCGTGTAAGGAGGAACGAGATGCGTGACTTCAAGGTGTGGCCGGTGATCGGCCTCGCGTACGGGACCGTGCTGGGCCTGGCCGCCGGGTTCGGAGGCTTCGGCCCCTTCCTGCTGGTGCTCTTCTTCGGCGTCGTCGGCTTCCTGGCCGGGCGCGCGATCGAGGGCGAGCTCGACCTGAGCGGCCTGTTCGGTTCGTCCGGCCGCGGCACGGCGGGCCGTAAGTCATGACCACGCGGCTGACGTCCGCGCGGGGCGTCACCGAGATCTCCGACCGCGCGCTCGGGCGGATCGCCCGCAGGGCCGCGGGCGAGGCCGACGGCGTCCGGACGCGGGACGCGGGCAGCTCCGACGACGGCATCAGCCTGAAGATCTCCGTGGCCTACCCGTCCCCGGCGCGCGAGGCGGCCCGGCGCGCCCGCGCGGCCGTCCGTGAACGCGTCGAGGCGCTCACCGGCGTTCCGGCGGGACGAGTCGACATCGACGTGGTCGCGATGACCCGGGGGACGTCGTGACCACGGCCGTCGGGCGGCTCCCGCAAGCCGATCGGGCGGCGCGCAAGGGCGCGCGGCGCGTCTTCCGCCCGCGCCGCCTGTGGCCCGCCCTGGTGGCCGCGATCCTGCTGACCGCCGTCGGCGCCGTGGTGGCCATCGAGGTGATCTCCACCCTGGCCGGCCACCCCACGAAGCTCTTCCCGTACGAGAAGATCACGAACTGGCTCACCGAGACGAGCTGGAACGCCGTGGCCGCCGTGGCGATCGCGGCCGGACTGATCGTCCTCGGCCTGTTCTTCCTGCTGGAGGGCGTCGTTCCCGGCCACACGAGCCTCGTGCGGCTGCGCAGCGACGATCCCGACCTGGTGCTGGGCGTGACCCGCAAAGGCCTGCGCACGGCCGTCGCCGACGCCGCTCACAGCGTCGACCTGGTCAGCGACGTCCGCCGCGTCAAGGTGCACGGAAAACGCGTCACTCTCGCCATCTCGTCCCCGGTCCGCAGCGGTGACCTCAAGGAGACCGTCGCCGCCGCCGTGCGTTCGCGCCTGGACGAGCTCGGTGCCCTGGAGGGCGGAACGGTCACCGTACGGCACAAGGGGGCCTAGCCATGGACCGCCGGGCAGCACGCATCAACCGCATAGGCCTGGCCCTGGTCGGCCTGCTCCTCATCGCCGGAGGAGGCGCCGCCCTAGCCCGCGCCACAGGTTTCTGGGGATCCAAGACGACCCCGCTCCTAGAGGACTGGCTGCGCGACTATCCCGCCAGCCATTCATGGTTCTGGCCGGTAGTAGCGGCAGCCGCATGCGTTCTGGCTCTCCTGGGCCTGGCGTGGCTGCTCGCCCAGGGCCGTTCAGAGAAAATCACCGGCCTCACCTCCGACCCGGACGAGGACGGCAGCACGACCACCATCTCGGCCAAGGCGGCAACCTCAGCCCTGGAAGAAGAAGTCAGCGAACTCCCCGGCGTTCGCCGCGCACGTGCCCGCATGCTCGGCAGCGGCAAGCATCCTCGCCTCATGCTCACCGTCACCTACGGCGCCCAAGCCGACCTCAACGCGTTGCGCCGCGGCATCAGCGACGGCGCGGTGGCCCGCCTGCGCAACGCCCTCGACCTGGACACGCTGCCCACCGCCGTCCGGTTGCGGCTGGTCTCCGGCAAGGAACACCGCACCGTCGCATGACCGATGAGTTCCGGCCGCCGAGAAAGTCTGACTCTCCATGGAACCCACCACAGCGTCCAACCTGGACATCTATGACAACCCGCCGCTCGAATGGAGCCGAGCCCGCGACGCGCTCCCCACGAGCCTTCCGCAAATGGAGACCCCGGTCTTCCTGGGCACCGCCGGCCCCGACGGCCGCCCCCACTCCGCAGGGGTTGGCGCCGCCTACGTGGACGGTGAGCTCTACTTCACCAGCGGCCCCGCCACCCGCAAGTCCCGCAACCTGGAAGCCAACCCGCCCTGCACCCTGAGCATCCGCCTGCCGGACGTGGACATGGTCTTCGAAGGCGAAGCCCACCGCGTCACCGACCCCGAAACCCTCAAGCGCGTAGCGGCCGTCTACGCCGACATGGGCTGGCCCGCCGAATCCAACGGCGAGGCCCTGACCGCCCCGTTCAGCGCCCCCAGCGCGGGCCCCGGCCCCTGGAACCTCTACCACCTCACCGTCACCGCCGCCGTAGGCGTGGCAACCGCAGAACCCCACGGCGCGACAAAGTGGTCCTTCAGCAAGTAGATGGCCGAGCGTGGCCCACAAAACGCACACAAGGGCCGTGACCACGGGGCGGGCGGCTTCGCGTGGTCACGGCTGCTTTCGTGTGGGTCAGGCGACTGGTTCTAGGGCGTCTCGTCGAGGAAGCCGTGGACCTGGCGGATGCGGCCGTCGGCGGCGACGGCGACCACGTTGAAGCCGGTGAGCACCTCGCCGCTGCCGCTGCCGTCACCGCTGCCGCTGCCGCTGCCGTCACCGTTGCCGTCCTCGGGGACGAGGTGCCAGGTGAAGCGGGCGATGTCGTGGTGGGCGTCGACCGCGCCGAGGCGGAACGTCATGCCGGGGAACTGCGCCTGTGTGAGGGAGATCGTGGCGCTGAGCGCGGCGGGGCCGGTGACGTCCATCAGCGGGTCGACGTAGCGGACGTCCTCGGTGCAGAGCTCCTCCATGAGCGCACCGCGCGACTTGGCGCACGGCTCGTTCCATGCGGTGAGGTAGCGGCCGATCAGGTCTTGGATCGCGTTCTCGTTCATGCCTCGAAGTTAGAAACGGCGCGGCGAACGCGAATCTGTCGCGGATAGGTAATCCATGACGGGCTCTGCGCGGGCGGCTTAGGTAGCGTCGTCACATGCTGTACGGGCGGGACGCGGAGCGTTCGGCGATCTCGGCGCTGCTGAACGGTGCCCGGGACGGGCAGAGCGGGGTGCTGGTGCTGCGGGGGGAACCGGGCATCGGTAAGTCCTCCCTGCTCGACGCGGCCGTGTCCGAGGCCGGCGAGATGCGGGTGATCCGCGGCGCGGGCTACGAGGCCGAGTCGGAGCTGCCCTTCGCCGGGCTTCACCTGCTGCTGGCGTCGGGACTGGACGGGCTCGCGGGCATTCCAGGGCCGCAGCGGGCCGCTTTGGAGGGGGCTTTCGGGCTCGGTCCGCAGCCGCCGTCGGACCGGTTGCTGGTGGGGCTGGCCGTTCTGTCGCTGCTGGCCGAGCTCGCTGAGGACGGGCCGATGCTGTGCGTGGTGGACGACGCGCAGTGGCTGGACCGGGCGTCGGCGGAGGCGCTGCTGCTGGCCGCGCGGCGGCTGCACGCCGAGGGGATCTGCCTGCTGATGGCGGCGCGGGACGGCTCGTTCGCCGCGCCCGGGCTGCCCGAGCTGGCGGTGAACGGGCTGCCCGACGAGGCCGCGCAGGCCCTGCTGGAGTCGGGCGCGCCCATGGACGCCGACGTCCGGCAGCGGGTGCTGAACGAGGCGCGCGGCAACCCGCTGGCCTTGATCGAGCTTCCGAGTGCTCTGGCGCGCGAACGGCCCGGCGGCGAAGGGTCCGTTCCGCTGACCTCGCGGCTGCAGGTGGCCTTTCACGGGCAGGTGAGCCGGCTGCCCGCCGCGACGCGGACCCTGCTGCTGGTCGCGGCCGCCGAGGAGACCGGCGAGCTGGACGTGGTGCTCGCGGCGGCCGCGGCGCTGGGCGCGGACGTCGACGCGCTGCTGCCCGCCGAGGAGACCGGGCTCGTTCAGCAGGCCGGGTCGTCGCTGGCGTTCCGGCATCCGCTCGTGCGCGCGGCCGTCTACCAGCGGGCGCCGCTCGCGCAGCGGCTCGCCGCGCATCGCGCGCTCGGCGACGCGCTCTCCGGGCCGCAGCAGGCCGACCGGCGGGCGTGGCATCGCGCCGCGTCGCTGGCCGGTCCGGACGAGGACGTCGCCGCCGAGCTGGAGCACAGCGCGGCGCGGGCGCGCGAGCGGGCCGGATACGCGGCCGCGGCCTCGGCTTATGAACGTGCGGCGAGGGTCAGCCCGGGCCGGGAGGCGCAGACGCGGCGGCTCACGCTGGCGGCCGAGGCGGCGGTCGGCGCGGGCGATGTGGCGCGGGCGGCGGCGCTTGCCGAACGAGCCTCCCGGCAGGCGGACGACCCGGGTCAGCAGGCCAGGCTGATGCACGTACGCGCCCTCGCACAGTTCATGCAGGGGCCGTTCAGCACCGCGCACCGCCTGCTGCTGGACGGCGCCGAGCTGATCGCGGGCTCACCGGCGGGCGCCGTGCGGATGCTGATCCAGGCGCTGCATACCGGTTGGTATCTGGGTGCGGAACAGCTTGCCGAATCGACCGAACGGCTCCTCGCCATCGACGTGCCCGCCGAGCTGGCGCCGCTGGTGGACTACCTGCTGGGCACGCTGCGCACCGTGCTGGACATGCCGCTTCCCGAGGCGGGCTCGCCGGTCGAGGCCGTCGCGCGGGCGCGTGCAGGCGGCGCGGGCCCGCAGGAGCTGGTTCAGCTGGTGGGCGCGACGCTGATCCTCGGCGACGACTCCGCGACGTACGAGCTGGCGCGCGGGCTGGCGGCCGAGGCCCGGGAGCAGGGCAGCATCGGCCTGCTGCCCACGATGCTGTTCTTCCTCGCCGAAGCCGAGCTCTTCCAAGGGCATCACCGCGACGCGCTGGCCACCGCCGCCGAGGGGCTGCGGATCGCGCAGGACACCGGCCAGCGGCAATGGATCAGCCAGCTCTCCAGCTTCCTGGCCTACCTGGCGGCCCTGGCCGGTGAGGCCGAACGCTGCCGCGAGCTGGCGTCCGAGGCGCTCGCCGACACCGGCGTGGGACTGGCGGCCGGCAGGCCGTGGGCACAGTGGGCGCTGGGGATTCTCGACCTGGGTCAGGGGCGTGCCGAGGACGCCGTGGCGCGTCTGGAAGAGCTCGCCACAGGGCCGCAGCGCTACCACGTCGCCGCCGTACGCTGCATCCCCGACCTGCTGGAGGCGGCCGTCCGCCTCGGCGACGAGCCTGAACGGGTCGCCGAGCCGTTCGCCCACTTCAAGCGCTGGGCCGAGGTCGTGCGCCGCCCGTGGGCCGACGCGCTGGTCCTGCGCTGCGAAGGGCTGCTCGCACCCGAACCACAGGCCGCCGACGAACGCTACGCCGCCGCACTCAAGCCGGCGTCCCGCCCGTTCGAGAAGGCCCGTACGGCACTGCTGCGGGGCGAGGCGCTCCGCCGCGAGCGCCACCGGACCGAGGCGCGCGTTCACCTGCAGGCCGCGCTGGACGCCTTCGCCGCCCTCGGCGCCGCGCCCTGGGCGGAGCGCGCCCGTACGGAACTGACCGCGTCGGGCGCACCCGCGGAGGTGGCCGCACCGGGGCCGCTGGCCACGCTCACCCCGCAGGAACTGCAGATCATCCGGCTGGCGGCACAGGGCATGTCCAACCGCGAGATCGCAGCCCAGCTCTTCCTCAGCCCAAGGACCATCGGATACCACCTCTACAAGGCGTATCCGAAGCTGGGCGTCCAGTCCCGCAAGGATCTGGCCGCCCTCACCTCGCAGGGCCTGGCCGCCCTCGCCTAGTAGGGCAGGGCCTTGCCTGAAGGGGTGCGCAGGTCCAGCGGCGTCCGAGTGGACTTCTTCGGTTTGCGGATCCTCACTTGACGACGCATCGCGAACCCTCCCGAGGAGCGACACTACGCCCGGAGGGCAGCAGTGCGCCGGTGTCCTCGAAAAGGACCACGCCATTGCAGAGCAGGCTCCATCCCTGTTCGGGATGGGCCGACTTCACTCGCGCTGCTCCACGCGCGGGGGAGTCGGCTGACGGGCACGTGGGTCGGTGTCCGCACATGATCAGCACCTCCCGTTCGACTGACGGTTCTGACGCTAGAACCGCAGCCCGGAGGGCGAATCTGTCACGTATAGGTACTTCGCCGGTCGAGTGTCAGTCCAGCCGCGCCCCAGGGTCCGCCGACTCAGGTCCCCCAGGCTCCGCCAGGCCCCGTCAGTCCCAGCCGTCGCCCGCGATCGCGACCCGCTCCATGACGCGGCGCTGCGGGTGGTAGTCGTTGATCGCGTAGTGCTGGACGGCCCAGTTGTCCCAGATCGCCACCGAGCCCGGCGCCCACCGGAAACGGACCTGGTACTCCGGAACACGTGCCTGCGCGCGCAGGAACTCCAGAAGCTCCTCGCTCTCGGCCTCCGGCATCCCCACGATCCGCGTGGTGAACGGCTCGTTGACGTACAGCGTGGGCCGCCCGGTCTCCGGGTGCTTCTTCACGATCGGGTGCCGTACGGTCGGCAGCCGCTCGCGCAGCTCGGCGATCTGCTCCTCGTTCATCAGCAGGCCCCAGGAGGCGACCCAGTCGTGCTCGGCCTCCAGCCCGTCGATCCGCGACTTCACGTCCGCCGGGAGGTTGTCGTACGCGGCCGCCATGTCGGCCCACATCGTGTCCCCGGCGTGCGGAGGGGCCTCGATCGCGCGCAGCACCGAGCCGCGGGCGGGCTGGGCGAGGAACGAGTGGTCGGAGTGCCAGATGTTCTCCATGCCGATGGCCTGGGAGTCCTTGGCCAGCCGCGAGATCCCGACCTTGTCGCCGGCCGGGAAGAACGGGTTGGACTCCGGCTCGCCCCAGAGCCGCGCGATCTCCAGGTGCCGGTCCGGCGTGAGGTCCTGGTCGCGGAAGAAGACGACCTTCCACTCGCGCAGGGCCCGGCGCAGCTCGGCCGCCACATCGTCGCCGAACGGCTCGGCGAGATCGACGCCGTGGATCTCGGCGCCGATGAGCCCGGTCACGGGCCGTACCTCGAAGAGGCTGAAGTCGTCGTGAGGCCGGGTGAGCTGACGGGGTCCCAAGTGGATGAGGCGCATGCCGTGGATGCTAAGCCTGCGCGGGCGGCCCGTCGGCTGTCTCTTCGGAACGCGTTTACGGCCGCCCGTTGTGATCCGTCACACCCGCGTCACACCCACATCACCCGCGTCACACTCACATCACCCGCGTCACACCAAAGCCTGGTCCGGCGCACCCTCGGCGATGATGGCGGCGGTCTCCTCGGGGGTGAGGTCCGCGGTGTCCAGCCACCAGCCCACCTCGCCCAGCTCCTCCCGCATCGACCGGTAGAGGTCGCCGAAGTCGTAGTCGACCCGTTCCCGCTCCGACCGCCCCGCGTTCCGGCGCTCGCACACCTCCAGCGGCGGCGCCAGGACCACGAACATCACCGGAAGCGGCCGCAGCTGCTCGACCATGAAGTCCAGCGTCCACCGGTCCGGAACGACGTACTCCATGACGGGCGTGATGTCCTCACCGGCGAAGTTGGCCGCGAGCATGCACATGTTGCGGAACAGCAGCCGCGTCTGCCGCCGCGACTCCTCGACCGGCCGCCCGATCGGCGAGACCCGGCCCCGCGTCACCAGGTAGGAGATCACGTCCCCGTCGATGTGGGCGGCCCGCGCGAACCGGGCCGCCACCAGCGGCGTCACCGTGGATTTCCCGGCCCCCGGCACCCCCGTAACGATCACACATCCGTCCATTCGAAGATCATGTCATCGGGGCGGGCCGGCGCTCATCTCGATTTCAGTCCTCGCCGGTGTGCGGGTCCTTGCCCTCCATGACCTCGGCGAGCAGGTCCTCCTCGGCCGCGCCGCGCCGCCAGTAGCCGGTGAACGTGACGGACCTGCGGTCCATGCCCCGCTCGTTCACCAGGTGGCGGCGGAGCGCGCGGATCGTGCTCGCCTCGCCCGCGATCCACGCGTAGAGGCCGGAGTCCGGGAGGTCGGCGGCGCGGACGGTGTCGAGCAGGCTCCCGCTCGGCAGCCAGGTGATGTCGGCGTCGGCCCGGGTGGGGAGGTTCTGGTGGTCGCCGGTGTGCGGGACCTCGATCCACACCAGCGCCCGCATCTGGGACGGAAGCCAGGCGAGGTTGCCCGCGATGGCCGGGAGGGCGGTCTCGTCCCCGGCGAGCAGGACCGTACGGGTGCCCTCGGGCGGGTGGAAGTCGAAGCCGCCGTTCTCCTCGGCGGTCGGGCCGAGGATCACGACCCGGTCGCCGACCTTGGCCTCGGCCGCCCACGTGCCCGCGGGCCCGGCCGGGCCGTGCAGGACGAAGTCGACGTCCACCTCGCCCGGGCGGGCCTCGCGCACGGTGTAGCTGCGCATGACGCCGCGTTCGGCCGGGTCGAGCGCGCGCCACTCGGCGAACCAGTCCTCGGACCGCGGAACGACCGGGGTCTCCTGGTGGGGATGCGGCAGGAACAGCTTGAAGCGCTGGTCACGGCCGCCGGTGACGAACGTGTCGAGGTCGCCGCCGTAGGTGATGCGCATCAGGCTGGGGCTGATCCGTTGCGTGCGCACGACCTGCAGGTCGAAGAAGTCGAACACCGGGCCTCCTGTCGGGCGGGCTTCTCAGCTCAGGCGGGCTTTCTTCAGCTCAGGCGAGCTTCTTGGCGGACGTGATCGTCTGGGCGAGCTGCTCGAGGATCGGGGCGAAGCCGGCGTAGGAGAAGCGCGGCTCGGCCTGCCAGCCGAGGACCTGGCTGGCCTTGACCGCCGGAAGCTGCTTCCAGCCGGGCTTGGAGGCCAGGTCCTTGGGCTGCAGGGCCTGCGTACGGGCGTCCAGCAGCAGCAGGTCGGCCTTGTACTTGTCGGAGTTCTCCCAGCTCAGGCCCTCGAAGTAGTCGTCCTTGTCGAGCTTGTTGGGAAGGATGATGTCCACGCCCAGCTCCTTGAAGAAGATCAGGTCGCTGTTCTTGTTCGGGCTGGAGGCGTAGAAGAGGTCCGGGGTCGCCGAGCAGGCCAGGACCTTCAGGCCCTTGTTGGCCTGGGCCGCCTTCTTCACGGCCTCGACGGCCTTGTCGTAGCGGGCCTTGGCCTGGGTGACGGCGGGGGCGTTCAGGTCTGCGCCGAGCGAGGCGGCGAGGGCGGCGTAGCGCGCCAGCGGCTTGGGGAACGGGGAGGCGCCGGTGGAGATGCCCACCTGCGGGGCCAGGCCGTAGATCTTGTCCTTGCTCTCGGCCGGGACGTAGAACAGGTCCTGGCCGACGAACATGTGGGCGACGAGCAGGTCGGGGCGCAGCGCCGCGTACTTCTCGATGTTGAACTCGCCGTAGGCGTTGCCGATGATCGTGACCTTGTTCACGTCGACGTCGCCGACCTGGGGGTCGGGCTTGCCGTCCTTGAGCTTGGTCGGGCCGAAGGTGCCGACGATCCGGTCGCCGAGGCCGTAGTCCTGAAGGACCGCAGCGGAGCCGGCGTAGGCGACGATGCGCTTGGGCTTGCTCTTCGCCGAGACGGCCTTGCCGCGGTCGTCGGTGAACGTCCAGCTGCCGCCGCCGCTGCTCTCCGCCTTCGCCGATCCGGAGCCGGAGTCTCCGCCACAGGCGCTGAGGAACGCGCCGAGGGCGACGGCGCCGCCCGCGGAGAGGAGGCCGCGGCGGGAGAGATGCAGTGCAGACATGGCTTTTGTACGCTCCTGTGGCAAAGGGGCCCTGGGTGACCTGATTCGCCAGGTAGGTTAGCCTAACCTAATCATGCTGAAGAAGGCCCCCTGGCTGATCGGTGCGCTGGCGCTCCTGATCGGCGTTCTCCTGCTCAGCCTCGCCGTGGGCGCCAAACCGCTCTCGCTCGGCGAGGTGTGGAGCGGACTGACGGACTCCGGCTCGTCCGGCCACACCGTCGTCCACGACATGCGGCTGCCGCGCACCCTCCTGGGGCTGCTGGCCGGTGCGGCGCTCGGCCTCGCGGGCGCGGTCATGCAGTCGGCGACGCGCAACCCGCTCGGCGACCCCGGGATCCTCGGCATCAACGCGGGCGCGGCGGCGGCCGTCGTCTCGGCGATCTCGTTCCTCGGCGTCGGCTCGTTCCTCGGGTACGTGTGGTTCGCCTTTCTCGGCGCCGCCATCGTGTCGGTCGGGGTGTACGCGGTCGGTGGGGGCCGGAGCGCGACGCCCGCGCGGCTGGCGCTCGCGGGAGCGGCGGTGAACGCGGCGCTCTACTCCTACGTCAACGCGGTCTCGCTGCTCGACACCGCCTCGCTCGACAAGATGCGGTTCTGGTCGGTCGGCTCGCTCGGCGCGGCCCAGTCCGGCACCGTCGTGCGCGTCCTCCCGTTCATCGCCGTCGGGCTCGTGCTGGCGCTGCTGCTCGCACGGCCGCTGAACGCGGTGGCGATGGGCGACGAGTCGGCGCGTGCGCTCGGGTCCAACCCGGCGTGGACGCGCGCCGGGGCGATGGTCGCGGTGACGCTGCTGTGCGGCGCCGCGACGGCGGCCTGCGGGCCGATCGTCTTCGTCGGGCTGATGGTGCCGCACATGGTGCGTGCGGTCACCGGTCCCGACCTGCGCTGGATGCTGCCGTTCTGCGCGGTCCTGTCGCCCGCGCTGATGCTGGGCGCGGACGTGATCGGACGCGTGATCGCGCGGCCGTCGGAGGTCCAGGTCGGCGTCATCACGGTCGTGCTCGGCGGCCCGTTCTTCCTCTATTTCGTACGGGCGCGAAGGATTGCGGCGGCATGAACGGCATGCACGGGATGAACGGTGTGATGCGGGGCGATGGGTGGTCGCTGCGGTTCCGGCCGCGGGCGATCCTGGTCACGGTGGGCTGCGCGGTCCTGGCGCTGGGCCTGGCCGTGGTGGTGATCGGCAGCGGCAGTGGCGACTTCCCGATGAGCCCGGCCGACGTCGTGCGGACGCTGCTCGGCAACGGCGCTCCGGCCGACGCGTTCATCGTGAACGAGGTGCGGCTGCCGCGCGCGGTCACCGCCCTCGCGGTCGGCGCGGCGCTCGGCCTGGCGGGGGCGATCTTCCAGTCGCTGGCCCGCAACCCGCTCGGCAGCCCGGACCTGCTGGGCTTCACCCAGGGCGCCTCCACCGGCGTGCTCACCGCGATCGTGCTCTTCGGCGCGAGCAGCACCCTGGCGGCGTTCGGCGCGGTGGTCGGCGGGGTGGTGACCGGCGTCATCATCTTCGCGCTGACCGGGTGGAACGGCGCGCACGGCCAGCGGTTCGTGCTGGTCGGCATCGGGGTGGCCGCGATCCTCACCGGCGTGAACGGCTACCTCATCACGCAGGCGAAGATCACCGAGGCGGCCCGCGCGGTGCTGTGGCTGACCGGCAGCGTCGACGGGCGCGACTGGGCGGACGCGGCGCCGGTGCTGATCGCGCTCGCGGTGCTGGTCCCGCTCGTCCTGATCGGCTGCGGCCGGGCGCTGCGCATGCTGGAGATGGGCGACGACGCCGCGCACGGCCTGGGCGTGCCCATCGAACGGGTCCGGATGGTGCTGCTCGGCGCGGCCGTGCTGCTCGCCGCGTTCGCCGCCGCCGCTGCCGGGCCGGTGTCGTTCGTTGCGCTGACCGCGCCGCAGCTCGCCCGCCGCCTGACCCGCACGCCGGGCCCGAACCTGGCACCCGCGATGTGCGTGGGCGCCGTGCTGCTGATCGCCTCGGACTGGGCGGGGCAGCGGCTCTTCCCCGGCCACCAGCTCCCGGTCGGCGTGGTGACCGGACTGCTCGGCGGCGGCTACCTGATCTGGTTGCTCGCTACGGAACGCAAGACGGGACGGATCTGACTGTGAAGACGGAGCCGACGGTGAACACGGACGCGCGCCTCAGCGGCGAAGGGCTCACGCTCGCCTACGACCGCCGCACCATCGCCGAGGACCTGGACGTGGTGGTGCCGGACGGGTCGTTCACCGTGATCGTGGGGCCGAACGCCTGCGGCAAGTCGACGCTGCTGCGCGCGCTCGCCCGGATCCTGAAGCCCGCCGCCGGTTCCGTACTGCTGGACGGCGAGAAGATCGGCGCGTGGCCGGCCAAGAAGCTGGCGCGCACGCTCGGCCTGCTCCCGCAGACCTCGATCGCGCCCGAGGGCATCACCGTCGCCGACCTGGTGGCGCGCGGCCGGTACCCGCACCAGGGCCTGCTGCGGCAGTGGTCGCGCGACGACGAGCGGATCGTACGGGAGTCGATGGAGGCGACCGGCGTCGAGGACCTCGCCGACCGCTACGTCGACGAGCTGTCGGGCGGGCAGCGGCAGCGCGTGTGGATCGCGATGGCGCTGGCCCAGGAGACGCCGCTGCTGCTGCTGGACGAGCCGACGACCTACCTCGACATCGCCCACCAGATCGAGATCCTGGATCTGTGCGCCCGCCTGCACGAGGAGGGCCGCACGGTGGTGGCCGTGCTGCACGAGCTGAACCACGCCGCCCGCTACGCCACCCACCTGATCGCGATGCGCGAGGGGCGGATCGTGGCCGAGGGCGACCCGGGCGAGGTGGTCACCGCCGACCTGGTGAAGGACGTCTTCGGGCTGCCCTGCCGGGTCATCGACTGCCCGGAGACCGGGACGCCGCTGGTGATTCCCGCGGCGCCCCGATCCTGGGTCACGCCCTAGCGCTGAGGGCGTGGATCGTGCCGTCGGTGTGAGGGCGTAGAGCCGCCCGCCGTCGATGGTCAGTGCGGACGCCACGCCGCCGCCGAGGTCGTACGAGCCGACGACACGGCCGGTCGCGCGGTCGAGAGCGAGCAGCCGCCCGTCCCACGTGCCCGCGTAGACGGTCTTCTCGGTCGCCAGCGCGCTGGACGCGGGCGAGCCCTTGCGGACGCTAAGGGGGGCGGGTTACCGGACAGGGGCGATTCGCCCACTGGTTGCTGAACTTCGGAATCGTTGTATAGTTACAATCGTTTTATTAGTACAACTATGTGAGGAGGGTCACGGGTGCCCGAGCTCACCTACCGGCGGCGGATGCTCATCCTCGGGATCTGCTGCATGAGCCTCCTGATCGTGAGCCTGGACAACACGATCCTGAACGTCGCGCTGCCGTCGATGCAGAAGGAGTTCCACTCCTCGATCTCCGGCCTGCAGTGGACGATCGACGCCTACCTCATCGTGCTCGCCTCGCTGCTGATGCTGGCCGGGGCGACCGCCGACCGGGTCGGCCGCCGCGTCACCTTCCAGACCGGGCTGGCGATCTTCACTCTGGGCTCGCTGTTGTGCAGCCTGGCGCCGTCGCTCGGCTGGCTGATCGCCGCGCGGATCGTGCAGGCGATCGGCGGCTGCATGCTGAACCCGGTGGCGATGTCGATCATCACCAACGTGTTCACCGACCCGCGCGAGCGGGCCCGCGCCATCGGCGTCTGGGGCGGCGTGGTCGGCCTCAGCATGGCCGCCGGGCCCGTCGTCGGCGGGCTGCTGGTGGAGACGGTCGGCTGGCGCTCGATCTTCTGGATCAACCTGCCGATCGGGCTGGCCGCGCTCGTGCTCACCGCGCTCTACGTGCCCGAGTCCCGCGCCCCGCGCCCGCGCCGCCCCGACCCTGTCGGGCAGCTGCTGATGATCGTGCTGCTCGCGTCGCTGACGTACACGATCATCGAGGGGCCGTCGAAGGGCTGGACCACGCCGGTGATCCTGACCACCGCTGGGCTGGCCGCGCTCGCCCTCGCCGGGTTCGTCGCGTACGAGCGCCGCCGCACCGAACCGCTCATCGACCTGCGCTTCTTCCGCAGCACGCCGTTCAGCGGCGCCACCCTGATCGCGGTCTGCGCGTTCGCCTCGCTCGGCGGCTTCCTCTTCCTGAACGCCCTCTACCTGCAGGACGTCCGGGGCCTGTCGGCGCTGCACGCCGGGCTCTACATGCTGCCGATGGCCGCGATGGCCGGCATCTGCGCCCCGCTCTCGGGACGCATGATCGGCTCGTACGGGCCCCGCGTCTCGCTGCAGATCGCCGGCGTCGGGATGGCGGCGAGCGGGCTGATGTTCGCGGTGTTCGAGGCCGAGACCAGCACGCCGCTGCTGTTCGTCGCCTACGTGCTGTTCGGCATCGGCTTCGGGATGGTGAACGCCCCGATCACCAACACGGCCGTGTCGGGCATGCCGCGTTCCCAGGCCGGCGTCGCCGCCGCGGTCGCCTCCACCAGCCGCCAGATCGGCCAGGGACTCGGCGTCGCGGTGATCGGCGCCGTGCTCAGCTCCAGCGCCGCCTCCGCCCTCTCGACGACCTCGTACGCGGACGCGAGCCGCCCCGCGTACTGGATCATCGCGGGCTGCGGCGTCGCGGTGCTGGTGCTCGGTACGCTCACCACCGGCCGCCGCGCGCAGGCCACCGCCGCCCACACCGCCGCCCTGTTCGAGCCCGGAGAGAACAAGGTCCCGGTCTGACCATGAGCACTGACGAAGATGTCGCCCGCGAGGACGCCGCCCGCCGCGCCTGGCAGAACCTGCGCGTCCTGCTGCACGAACGCGGCGACTACCGCCGCGAGGTGACCGAGGCGCTCGGCATGAGCTTCTTCCGGATCAAGGCACTGCGCCGGATCGCCAAGGGCCCGATCGCCCTGCGCGACCTGGCCGAGCTGCTGCTCACCGACCGCCCGTACACCTCGCTGGTGGTGGACGACCTGGCCACCCGCGGCCTCGTCGAGCGCACGCCCAACCCGGCCGACCGCCGTTCCAAGCTGGTGACGCTCACCGAGGCGGGCGCCGAGGTGGTGGCCGAGGCCGAGCGCATCCTCGGCAGCCCGCCGCCGATCGTGTACGAGCTGCCGCCCGAGGACCTGGCCGCGCTCGACCGCATTGTGGCCCGTATGGTCGAGGACTCCTAGCCTGCTATATCGTCACCTGGCTCGACGATCACCCCGGAGACGCCCGTGACGCCGCACGACCTGATCGACCCGCTGCTGCAGCCCGCGTTCACGATCGGCGGCACGCCCACCTCGTGGGGCGAGCTGCTCGGGTTCGCGACGGGCGCGGCGAACGTGGCCCTGGTCGTCCGCCAGCACATCCTCAACTGGCCGCTCGGCATCGCCAACGTCGTGCTGCTCGGGCTGATCTTCCTGGACAGCGGGCTGTACGCGGACGCGTCGCTGCAGGTCGTGTACGTGGTGCTCCAGGTGTACGGCTGGTGGGCCTGGCTCCATGGCGGCACCGACCGTACCGCCGAGGTCGTCCGTCGCACCGGGCGCAGCGAATGGGCCGCGATCGCGGTCGCCGGGTTCGCCGCCACCGCCGTCATGTACTGGGTGCTGGTCAACTGGACCGCGTCGACCGTGCCGTTCTGGGACGCGCTGACCACCGCGATCTCGCTGGCCGCGACCTACGGGCAGTGCCGCAAGCTGGTGGAGTCGTGGTGGCTCTGGATCGCGGCCGACCTGATCTACATCCCGCTGTACTCCTACAAGGAGCTCTACCTGACCTCCGCGCTGTACGTGGTCTTCCTGGCGCTGTGCGTCGCCGGGCTGGTCGCCTGGCGCCGCGACCTGGCCGCCCGCGGCGGCGACGCCGCGCTGGCCGGCGCATGAGCAGCGGGCGGCATGGTCTGGTGGTCGGCAAGTTCTATCCGCCGCACGCCGGTCACCACCACCTGATCGACACCGCCGCCGCGCACTGCGACCGGCTGTCGGTGGTCGTCGCCGCCTCGTCGGTGGAGAGCGTCCCGCTCGCCGACCGGGTCGCCTGGCTGCGCGAGACGCATCCGCAGCCGCACGTGAACTTCGCGCCGGTGACGGACGAGCACGAGATCGACTACACCGACCAGGACGTGTGGCGGCTGCACGTCGAGGCGTTCCGGCACGGGCTGCGGCAGCTGTGGGGCGAGGACCCGAAGATCGACGTGGTCTTCAGCTCCGAGGCGTACGGCAAGGAACTGGCCCGCTGGTTCGGCGCCGTCGCGCACGACGTGGACGAGCCCCGCGACCGGTTCCCCGTGAGCGGCACCGCCGTGCGCGCCGATCCCGTCGCCACCTGGGGCTTTCTTGCTCCGCCCGTACGTGCCGCGCTCGCCCGGCGGGTCGTGGTCGTCGGAGCGGAGTCGACCGGGACGACCACGCTCGCCCGTGCCCTCGCCGAGCACTACGCCGGGCGGGGCGGCCCGTTCGCCGCGACGCGCTGGGTGCCGGAGTACGGGCGGACCTACTGCGAGGAACGGCTCGCCGCCCTCGGCCGCCCCGGCGCCTGGCTCGACGACATCGAGTGGACGCCCGCCGACTTCGCGCTCATCGCCGAACGCCAGCTCGACTGGGAGGACGCCGCCGCCCGCGTCGGCTCACCCGTCCTGATCTGCGACACCGACGCGTTCGCCACCGCGCTCTGGCAGGAGCGCTACCTGGGCGAGCTCGGCCCGGTCCCGGCGCGGGCGCGGCACGACCTGTGGATCGTGACCGACCACGCCGGCGTCCCGTTCGAGCAGGACGGCTGGCGCGACGGCGAGGCCATCCGGGAGGGCATGTCCGAACGGTTCCGCGCCGAGCTCGACCGCCGCGGCGGGCCGTTCATCGTCGTCACCGGCCCGCACGAGCGGCGCCTCGCGGCGGCGGCCGGCGCGGTGGACGAACTGCTCGCCCGCGGCTGGTCGTTCGCGGCGCCGCTCTAGCCACGGCGCCGCCCTAGCCACGGCGCCGCTTCAGCGCTGTGGCCCCGCGGCCTTAGCCGGTCGTTTCGAAGTCGTCGAAGACCGGGGTGCGGAGCATGGAGGCGTGCTCGCGCGGCGTCCACGGCCACAGCTCGGGAAGGCCGTCCTTGCCCAGGTACCAGCTGGCGCAGCCCGAGGTCCAGATCGTCCGGGGGAGCGCCTCGCGCATGTCGGAGTTGAAGCGTTCGGTCGCGTCGGCCGTCGGCGCCATGCTGGCGACCAGACCCGCCCGCCAGCGGCGGATCCAGCCGAGGATGTAGTCGGCCTGCGCCTCGGCGATGGCGATGAGCGAGTAGTTGCCGATCGGGCTGTGCGGGCCCATCAGCATGAAGAAGTTGGGAAAGCCGGGCAGCGCGACGGTCTGGTAGGCGCGCGGGCCGTCCTGCCAGGCGGCCTCCAGCGTCCGGCCGTCCGAGGTGGTCAGGTCCATCGGGCGAACGTAGGCGTGCGCGTCGAAGCCGGTCGCCAGGACCAGGACGTCGATCTCGTGCAGGCGGCCGTCGGCGGTGACGACGCCGCGCGCCTCGACGTGGTCGATCGCGTCGGTCACCACCTCGACGTCGGGCCGCTGGACGGCGTCGTAGAAGCCGCCGGAGGCGATGAGGCGCTTGCACATCGGCTCGTCGGGCGGGGTCAGGCGGGCGCGCAGGTCCGGGTCGGTGACCTTGTTGAGGTTGCGGCGGCACAGCGCGCCGATGAGGCGGCGCTGCCAGCCGGGCTTGATCAGCGCCTGGGAGAGCACGTGGCTGATGACGGCCTCATGCCACCGGTAACCGAGGCGGTCCAGAACGGGCATGCGGCGATGGGCGGCACGGGTCAGGCGGCCGTACTCACGGTTCGGCGCGGGCAGGATCCACTGCGCGGTGCGCTGGAAGAGCAACAGCCTGCTCGGGGTCCCGGCGAGGTCGGAGGTGATCTGCACGCCGGTGGAGCCCGTTCCGACGACGGCGACGCGTCTGCCCTTCAGCGGCACGTCGTGATCCCAGCGCGCGGAGTGGAACGTCGGGCCCTCGAAGGCGTCCAGGCCAGGGATGTCGGGGAGCCGCGGGTGGTGCAGCACACCGGTCGCGGTGAGGAGGAAGTCGGCCTCGTCGGGGCCGCGCGAGGTCGTGATGCGCCAGCGGCCGTCGTCGTGGCGGGCGGCGGTGACCTCGGTGCCGAAGACGATCTGCTCGCGGATGCCGTAGCGGTCGGCGATCCGTTCCAGGTAGTCGCGGATCTCGGGACCGGGGGAGTACAGGTGGGTCCAGCCGGGGTTGGTCGCGAACGAGAACTGATAGAAGCGCGACGGAACGTCGCAGGTCAGGCCGGGATAGGTGTTGTCGCGCCAGGTACCGCCGAGAGCGTCGGCCTTCTCGTAGAGCGTGACGTCGTGGAGGCCGGCCTGCTTCAGCTTGATCGCCATGCACAGGCCGGACATGCCCGCGCCGACGATGACCACCCGTGGATCACCCATGCGAATAAGTAAACACTGACATGCCGGGGTGATGTAACCCGTGGCTCAGGAGAGCCGATCCGTGGCTCCGGGAACACCCGAGCTGGGGGCTCAGGGCCAGGGGCAGGCAGGGGCAGGCAGGGGCAGGCAGGGGCAGGGGCAGGGGCTCTTGGGGTCAGGACGGGCGGTTGTGGCCCGCGTCGGCGTCCATGCGCGCCCAGTCGGCTTCCCACAGGTCGTCGCGCCGCCGGTCGCAGCGCCGCCTGACCAGGCCGTAGGCCACCAGGATCGGGAACGCCACGCCCAGCACCGCCGCGCCCGCCGCGTAGACGGCGTCGGTCACCGTACGGCTGTGCGGCCGGGGCCGGACCGCGACCTTGCCCGCGTCGTCGACCCAGATCCGCTGCGCCGAGCCGATCTTGGCGTTCTTCCAGGCGGGGAGCGAGTCGACGTGGGTCTTTCCGGCCGGCCAGACCCACTGCGCGCGCACGGTCTCGTGCACGTAGCGGTCACCGGAGGAGCCGATGCCGCCGGTGGACAGCACGGTCGCGGTGACCGCGTGCCGGTGCGTGCGCTCCTGCTGCTCGGCCTTCATGCCCGAGTCGTACGACCAGTGGGTGCAGTAGGCGGCGACGGGCGGGGCGGCGGCCAGGAACAAGATCAGCAAGGCGAACGCGAAGAAGCGCTGCATGCGGTCGATGCGCCTGCGCAGCTCGTTCCGCTCCAGCCCACAGCGGCGCCACAGCCGCCTGAGCCGCGAGCAATCCTTGCCGACGCGGGTTTTGCGCATCGTTCTTCACCTCCCCGGAGGGGGTGCCCTCCCGGTAAGAGGCCTTTAGCCATCTTTTCCCAGGATATTCCTCTGCGAGGAGATCGGGCACCGGCCAGGCTCAGGTTTTCGCCGAACGGGCTGTTGGAAACGGTGGGCGGAACGTCCGGGCGGGTGCGATGTCCGGGTCCGGTCACCGCACCCGCCCCGCCGTCACCTCTTTCCGGCCTCGGTGAGCAGCTCGTCGAAGCCGGCCTGAATGCCCTTGGCGAGCAGGTCCAGGTCCGGCATGCCGTCGAAGTCGCCCGTGATGCCGAAGTGCAGTGCTCCGCAGTAGGAGATGATCGCGGTCGCGACCCTGATGCCTCCCGTGAGCGGAACGTAGGGGTGCAGCTCCAGAACGCGGCGTCCCATCATGTAGAGCGGGAAGCCGGGGCCCGGAACGTTGGTGGTGACCGTCTGCACCAGGTCCTGGCGCAGCCGCACCGGCAGGCGCGCCGCCAGCGACAGCAGCGCCGGCGCGACCGCGGTGTCGGTCAGCCGGGTCAGCGCCTTGGTGCCGGTCGCCTGGTTGCTGCCCTTGACGTCGTCGGTCTGCTCGCGGATGCGGCGGAGCCGTTCCAGCGGATCGTCGACGCCGACCGGCAGGTTGACGAAGACCGCCGCGACGCGGTTGTTCAGCTCGCCCTGCTCGTCGGTCGAACGGACCGAGACCGGCACGGCCGAACGCACGCAGGTGTCGTGGGTGAGCTCGTCGCGGGCGTTCAGCAGGTCGCGGTAGCCGGCCGTGACGGCGGCGAGGACGACGTCGTTGATCGTCCCGCCGAGCGCCTTGCGGATCGTCTTGGCGTCGTCCAGCGACAGCTGCTGCCAGCACCAGCGGCGATGCGGCCCGATCGGGCCGTTCAGCGACCCGGCCGAGGGATGGGTGAAGCGCCCGGCGACGCGGCTGAGCCCCATCGCGAAGTCGCGCAGCCCGCGCGCCCGCCCCGCCCCGAGCGTCTCGGCGACCGACACGCCCCAGGTGTTGCCCAGCCCGAGCGAGGTGCCGAGCGAGCTCAGCCCCCGTACGACGTCGTTGGCCTGCCGGACGGGCTGGGTGACGCTGCGCTGCGCCGAGTCGGCCAGCAGTTCCAGGGCCGACGGCTCGGGCGCGGGCTCCCACTCCTCGGGCTCGCCCGGCGGCTCGTAGTCCGGGCCGAGGTCGAACAGCACGGTCGCCAGGTCCATGCCGGCGACGCCGTCGACCATGCAGTGGTGGACCTTGGCGATCATCGCCCAGCGGTCGTCGGTCAGCCCCTCGACCAGCCAGATCTCCCAGAGCGGCTTGTCGGGGTCGAGCCGCTGCGCGAGCACCCTGCCCGCCAGGTTGCGCAGCTGCTCGTCGTTGCCCGGTGCCGGAAGCGCGGTGTGACGGACGTGGTAGAGCACCTGGAAGTGCGGGTCGTCGGCCCAGACGGGCCGCCCCAGATGCAGTGGCACCGAGCGGACGCGCTGCCGGTAGCGCGGGACGAGCGGCAGCTTGGCGACGATCGCCCGCACGAGGTCGCCGTAGGAGGGCGCGGGGCCCTCGAAGACGACCACCGAGGCCACGTGCAGTGGGGTGTTCTCGTTCTCCAGGAGGTAGAAGCTTGCGTCCAGTCCGCTCATCCGATGCACGGCCTCACCGTCTTTCGTTCTCGGGGGATGGGGGAGGGGCAGGGGGCTGATGGGGATAGAGGTAACACCGGGGGCCATCCCTGACAAACCATCTGACTCACTTGACCGCTGTTTCGGCCGACCGGAACGAGATCGGTCCTCAGTCCGGTGAACGTTCGATGGGGTCGAAAAGTCACGCTAACCGGGCGATGTGTCACCCAAGTGACAAGTGCGGTCGCTGTGAACGACGTTCTTTGGGATGAGTGGCCGGATCCGGCCACCTCTGACCATGTCGGTTTACGAGGCCTGTTCGACCAGCTCGTCGAAGCCGCCGCGGATCCCGCTCGCCAGCACGTCCAGGTCGGGCATCCCGTCGAAGTCGCCCGTGAGCCCGAACGTGAAGCGGCCCTCGTAGGAGAAGACGGCGATCCCGACGCGCAGGCCCGCCGCCAGCGGCACGAACGGATACAGGCCCGTCAGCCGCCGGCCCAGCACGTACAGCGGGAACGGCGGCCCCGGCACGTTCGTCACCACCGTCTGCACCCACGGCTGGCTGTGGCTCAGCGCGTACCGCGAACCGAGCGCCATCAGCGTCGGCGCGAACCCGGCCAGCCGGCCGAGCGCCTCGCCGGGCGCGGCGTGGTGGGTGCGCTTGACGTCGTTCATCTGGCTGCGGATCTCGAAGAGGCGGCGGCGCGGGTCGGCCTCGCCCACCGGCAGCGTCACCAGCACGCCCGACACCCGGTTGTTGACGTCGCCGCGCTCGTCCCGCGCCCGCACCGACACCGGAACGAGGGTGCGCACCCGCGTGTCCTCCTCCAGTTCGCCGCGCGACTCCAGCAACGCGTGGAAGCCCCCGGCGACCGCGGTCAGCACGACATCGTTCACGGTGCCGCCGAACGCCTTGCGCACCTGGCGGATCTCGTCGAGGTCGGCGTGCGTCCACATCCAGCGGCGGTGCGGCCCGATCGTCCCGTTCAGCGACCCGGTCGTCGGGCGCGACAGGCGGCCGACGAACTTGGGCAGCTCGACGCCGAGCGTGCGCAGCGTGCCCGTGCTCGCCAGGCGGCGGGCCGCGCCCGGCAGCCCGGCCGCCGCGCGCAGCGGCTCGCCGATCGCCGACTGCGCGGTGTCGACCAGGAAGTCCACGGCGGAGGGCTCGGGTTCGGGCTTGGGGATCTCCACCATGACGGGATGCTCGACGTCGGCGGACAGGTCGAACAGCGAGGTCATCAGGTCCACGCCGCCGACCCCGTCCACGACGCTGTGGTGGACCTTGCTGATGAGCGCCCAGCGCCCGTCCTCCAGGCCCTCGACCAGCCAGATCTCCCAGAGCGGCTTGTCCATGTCCAGGCGTTGCGACAGCACGCGGCCGGCCAGGTTGCGCAGCTCCTCGGGGCCGCCGGGCTTCGGAACGGCCGTGTGGCGCACGTGGTAGAGGATGTTGAAGTAGGGGTCGTCCACCCAGATCGGGCGGCCGAGATGCAGCGGAACGGTACGGACGCGCTGGCGGTAGCGCGGCACCTGCGGGATCTTGGCGATGATCGCCCGGATCACCTCGCCGTACGTCGGAACCGGCCCCTCGAAGACCGTCACCGACGCGATGTGCAGGGGGTTGTTCTCGGATTCGGCGAAGTAGAAGCCCGCGTCCAGGCCGCTCATGCGTTCCATGTCCGTCCGTCCGTCGTCCGTCGTCGGGGGAAGTCCTAAGGGCTTCCCGCCGATGCTCCGTCCAATCGGATTCGGCGGCAATACGGGGACGCGGCTAGTGAGCAAATGACATGGTCACCTTGCTCAGCCGACGATGGTCCGGGCGCTCAGGCGGCGATGGTCCGGGCGCTCAGCCGACGATGGTCCGGGCGCTCAGGCGGCGATGGTCGTTGGTGCTTTATGCGGCGATGGACTTGGGCTTGCGGCGGGTGAAGCGGCGCCGGGTCGGGCGTACGCGCGGCGTGGAGTGCTCGCGGATGAACGCGCCGACCTCGTGCAGCGCGGCCAGGCCCTCGGGCACCAGGTCGGCGAACACCTGGAAGACGTGCACCTGGCCTTCCCAGACCTGGAGGCGGCACGGCACGCCGGCGTCCTCCAGCCGTTCGGCCATCAACTCGGCGTCCACGCGCAGCATCTCCGTCGACCCGACCTGGATCAGCACCGGCGGCAGGCCGGACAGATCGCCGTTCACCGGCGAGACCATCGGGTCCAGCGGGACGTCGCCGTCAGTGAGCAGCTGTGCCAGCCGTTCCACCCGGCGGGCCGGGAGGTAGGCGTCCAGCTTGGCGTTGGCGTGCGCGACCTTGGCGGTGTGGTCCAGGTCGGTGAGCGGCGCCAGCGCGACGATCGCGGCGGGCGACGGCAGCCCCTCGGCGAGTGCCTGCTGTGTGGCGGCGAACGCCAGGAACCCGCCCGCCGAGTCGCCCGCGAGAACGATGCGCTCCGGGTCGTACCCCTTCTCCAGCAGGAAGCGGTAGGCGTGCACGCAGTCGGCGATCGACACCGCCAGCGGCGCCGCCGGAAGCTGCCGGTAGGCGACCGACAGCACGGGCGCGCCCGCGGTGGAAGCGATGCGGGCGATCATCCGCCGGTGGGTGCGCAGCCCGCACGAGAAGAAGCCGCCGCCGTGGAAGTACAGGACCACGCGGTCCTCGGCGCACTCGGGCGCCCGTACCCACTCGGCGCGGAAGTCGCGAAAGGGCACGCGTTCCACATCGGCCCAGCGCGGCGCGGGCAGCGCGAGCGGCGCCGCGAGATCGATCGCGAACGCGGGACGCAGGCTCCGGTAGCTGAGCGGCCAGTACGTGAGCATCGGCCGGACGGCGGTCTTCAGCCCCCGGGCCGCGAGCCTGGCACGGATGGTCGTGCCAGGGCGTGCTTCGATGACAGGGCCCATCTGCGGCGCCTCCCCGATGGTGCGTGGACGGCCCTTACCGAGCGGTCACTTGTTACCCCCGGAGGTCAATTTCGCATTCCGTTGATCACTGCGTCAAGGCTCGTTCTGACTGAGTCTCCACGCTGTTCTTGTCATCGCGGTGAGTGGAGATCGCCAGCGCCAGCAGGGCGCCCAGCACACAAAGGGCGGCCGTCACCCAGAAGATCTCCTGGTACTCGGTCCGCAGCGCGTCCTTGACCGCCGCCTCGTACGCCGCGAGCTTGGCCTTGAACCCGGAGTCGAACGGCAGCGGCATCTGGAGGTTCTCGGTCAGCGACCGGAAGCGGTAGAAGCCCCACGCCGACAGCGCCGAGATGCCGAGCAGCATCCCCATCATCCGCGCGACCACCACGGCCGCCGACGCCACCCCGTGCTGCGCCGCCGGAACGAATCGCAGCACCGCCGACGAGACCGGCGCGATCACCAGCCCCAGGCCGAGCCCGGTCAGCACCAGGTCGGCGTCCATGCGGGGGATCGGCCCGTACGAGGCGTTTTCCAGGTCCGCCGGCCAGCCCGCGATCAGCAGGAAGCCGGCCGCCGAGATCAGCATGCCCGCGACCATCGGCCAGCGCTCGCCGTACCGGTGCGCCACGAACCCGCCCGCCACCGCGGCGATCGGCAGCGCGACCAGGAAGCGCGTCAGCATCAGCGCGCCCTCGGTCGAGCTCTTGTCGAGGATGGTCTGGGCGACCAGGACGACGTCGACGAGCGTCACCATCAGCGCCGCGCCCGACAGCAGGCTCACGCCGAGCGTCGCGAACAGCGGCCCACGCCGTACGCCACTCAGATCGAGCAGTTTCGTCCGGGTCCGTGCCTCCCAGACCACGAAGGCGATCAGAACGACCACCCCGCCCGCGATCGTCGGCAGCCCCCACGAGGGCATGGCCGTCTCATCCGGATGCGGGTTGTAAAGCCCCGTCACGAGCAATCCCAGGCCAAGCGCCAGCAACGCCCCGCCCACCACATCAACGCCCGGCCGCTCTTCGCCCTCCTTGCGTCCGCCCGGAACGGTGAAGTGCACCGCCACCATCGCCGCCACGGCCAGCGGCAGGTTGATCCAGAAGATCCAGCGCCACCCGAATGCGGCCGCGATCCCCACCCCGTACAGAGGCCCGAGAACGCTCCCGAGCTCCTGCGCCGCACCCACCGCGCCCAAGACCACCGGACGCTTGCGTTCCTCCCAAAGATCACCGGCCAGCGCCATCGTCACCGGCAACAGTGCGCCGCCCGCGACCCCCTGAATGACCCGCCCGGTGGTCAGCAGCGGCACACCCTTGGCATAGGCCGTAACCGCCGACCCCACAGCGAAGAACGCCAAACAAGCCTGCAGAACAGCCCGCCGCCCGAACCGATCCGACAGCTGCCCCAGCAACGGCATCGCCGCCACATACCCGAGCAGGAACCCGGTCAGAACCGGCGTGATCCGCTCCAGGTGATTGATCGGGATCCCGAGGTCATCGACAACGGTGACCAGGATCGTCGTGATCACATACGCGTCCAGCGCGGCCAGCAGCACCACCGCGCCGCCGACCCCGATCGCGATCCGGCGATTGCCCATGGCCTACTGCGGCGCCTTGATCTGGTACGGGGCGTCGAACTCGGTGAAGTTGATGATCACCGACCCCTTGTCCCCGTCCGGTCCCGCGGGCAGGTCGCCCTTGACCTTCAGCAGCCGATGATCGGCCTTCCCCACCCAGATGAGCCCCTGGATATTGGAGTCGACACCCGGGATCAGCCCGCCGACCGCGTCCTTGGTCAGCGTCGCCTTGATGCGGTAGGCGTCCTTCCCATTGACCTTCTCGGTGGCCTCGGTCGTAGGTGCGGACACCGAATTCAAAAGCTTCGGAATCCCACGATCGGGGTCCAGCACCGCAGAAGGGTCATAGTTGAAGACCGTCGAGGCCATCGCCTTGGAGAACTTCTGCCAGTTCCCGGTCAGGCCCTTCACGTAATACTGGTCACCCAGAGCGACGACCTTCATCTCCAGGTTCTTGCCCAGCTGCGAGATCGTGAGCGTCCCCTCGGCGTCACCGCTCTTGAGGAGCTTGATGTCCCCGCTCTTCACCGGGATCGACGGCTTACCCTCCGTCGACAGCGTGAAGGCGATGCTCTTGAGCCCCGCCATCGCCGTCGACGCCTGCTGGAGCGTCGCCTGCCCCTGAGGCTGGTTCGCCGACACCTTGGAACCCTTGTCATCCCCGCCGTTGCACGCACTCAAGGTCAGCGCAAGGGCCACCGGAGCGATCGCGACGAGACGTACACGTCGTCTGGACATAGGCGGACCCTACCGACCGGTCACCGTCCCCGTCACTCGCCACCAGGTATGACATCTCGGCCATCCGCAAGGCGGACAAGCCCTCACCCGCCGGGTGACCCCGCCTTTCAAGGTGGCCCCGCCAAAGACCACGCCGCTATCATTGCCGCGGCGCGCCCCGGTTTGCCTTACCACTTCTCACAGGGACGCCTGGGGCGGTAGCTCAGCTGGTCAGAGCAGGGGACTCATAATCCCTGGGTCGCGGGTTCGAGTCCCGCCCGCCCTACAACACATGGTCTGACCTGGGCAAAGTTGGCATGTCGCTGGGGATCTCGGTCGCAATCCGGGGCAGGTGACCAGGTGACTTGTGGACTAAACCGGTCATCCCCCAGGCCGTGAGGGGCATGCCATGGGCGGAAAGTCGATCTTCGGACACGGGGCTCAAGACATTGTCGAGCCCACCAAGGCCAAGCGCAAGCGAGCCAGGGCCAGAGAGCTGATGGCCGACCACTACGAGCAGTATTTGAAGGTTGCCACGAACCGTAACGGCCGCCCCTTCGACCCGGCCACGATCCGGGCCTAGATGCGCACTGTCGGAATCCTGTCGAAAAGGATGGACGAATCCAAGCTTCCGGGCGATCTGACCTGCGATGACGCCTCGCTGAACCTGTTTCTGCGCTGGTATCACGATGCGTCCAACCCCAATAACGGCAAGCCCCACGGCACCAACGGCACCATCGTGCTGCGGCGCAACCTTCGCAACTTCTTCAAATGGGTCGAGAAGGAGACCGGGGCCCCCAATCCCATCACGGCCGGGGAAGTGAACCTCTATGTGCCCCGCAAGACCCGGCCCAAGGTGCTCCCGGTGACGTTCCTGCGGGAACTGATCGACTCCTGCCGTCCTACGGGCAAGAAGCGGACCTTCACCGATTACCGGGACGAGGCGCTGATCGGGTGCCTTCTGGAGGGAATGCGGGCCGCGGAAGTGCTGTCCATGGCCCCAGAAGACGTGCCGCCGCTCGACAACCCGATCATCACCGTGACGCCCAAGAAGGGCGCTCGCCAGTGGGACGACGAATCGGGGCGGCAGATCTGGCTGGAGATCGACACTGTTCGGGCGCTGCATGCCTATCTGCGCGTCCGTGCTGAGCATCCGCTCGCGGATGAGCACCCTGGCCGGCTCTGGCTGGGCAATTCCCCGCTACCGCTGGAGTACAACGGGCTGCGCCTGATGCTGACACGCCGCTGCAAGCGCCTCGGCTATGGCGACCACGCGACCTCGCACATGTTCCGCCACACCTTCTCGCACCTGTTCCTGGACAACGGCGGATCTCTGAACGACCTGGGCGAACACAACGGATGAGCCGACCCGACCGCCATGGGGCAGATCTACGCCAAGGAGAAGGCCGAGCAGCGTGCCATGTCCGCCAAGCGCCGACTGGGTCCGCTGTACTGAAACTCCTGTGGTGCAGGGGATCTCGCCGGATTCTCGAATTAAAGCACCTGGTTGGAGGGTAGAGCCAGGCCCAAGGTGGCAGGGTGTTTTGGCAAGGCCAGACTGGGTTCTCCCGCATCGACAGACTCCGTAAAGTTTGGCAAAGACAAAGCGCCTCCGTCCCCGCTACCCTGGAGAGGCCAGTTCGGCTAAGTCGGGAAGGACGGCAGTCTAGGTGGATGCAGACGAGGAGCGTCGTTTTCCTTGGGAGCGGTCACCAGACAATCACCAACCGGTGGAACTCTGGAAGGTGGTGGAACTTGTGAAGCGAGAGAGGCGAGAAAGAAGGCAATTTTGGCTACATCTCCTCACCCTCACATCCGCTGCTGGCATTTTGCTCCTGGGATTGGTGACGGCCCTAGTAAACCATCCAGGGTCCCCTTTCGTATGGATAGTAGCTAGTTCATTTATTGCATGTGTTTGGATCACTGGCTTTGTCATTCGGCAACGACGTATCGAGCGAAGAAGTTTCGCGAGAGAGGCAGTTGAGAAATTTAGGCTGTCAAGAGATGCCATTGCCTACGTAGAGGACGTCTATATGGGTCCTTATCAGCGAGCGTGGATCTCTGCCCCGCAGTCGCGCTTTCTCTTTATAGGTCTGCCCGATTCCCCCGATGTCCCGGATGCCGCCCTTGGGATGGTCGTGGGATTGAATGACCTATTCCTGCGGCTCGGTTCACCCCCCGCTACGCAAAGCGCATCCCGCGTAGACGAGAGCGGGCGCTTCTAATGGCTGAGGATGTTGAAGGCAGGCCAGAGGTACCAAGTGCACTCGACCTGGCAAGGCAGTGGGCTCAGCTACCGCCCGAACACCTTGAGATCGCGCTCCGGGCTCTTGATCCTCAACTCGCCCGCGAACACGAGTACCGGATGATGCAGCTCAAGAACAGTCACAGGCTCTACATGACTGGGCTGTATGCGGGGTTCGTGATCGTCCTTGGGATGCTGGGCGGCGCGGTCGTCCTAGGGCTACATAATCAGGTCTGGTTGGCTGGCCTGTTCGCGGGCCCGAGCGTCCTTGCTCTGGCGACCCTGTTCGTGATTCGACGCACTGACACGGCCCAAACCAAGGCCCTCGGGCGGGCATTTTCGTCCATGCCCGCGGATGCTCCTCCCGGGCCTTGAGAGCGAAGTCTGAAACCCCGGAAGCCGGTGTGGCCGGCTACCCAGGCCCTTGTCAGCTCTGCGCTGAGAGCCCCTCTGCCAGGTCCGTAAGGTTCGGTCTAATGAGAAGACCTTTGGAGCCTGGCAGACCACGTGCGGTCGGGGCCCACGGGGAGAGTCGCACTCTAACGATGGGGCTGGCAGCGGTCAGACCAGAGGCGCTGCCGAGGTAGGGCATGGAGGCCCACTGCGACTCGAAGGTGGTCGCGCTCTTCTGCCGGGACGACCACCTCGCTAGCCGCCCACGACCAACCGAGGTCGGTGACCCCGCTGTAGGCCGACAAATACTTGGGGAGTGAAGCCCTGCGTCTTCAGGTCAATGCCCGTGCTTCCGCTGTGGAACTCCGGAGGGGGAAGACACCCGTACGGTCGGTCTTGTGCGTGCTCATGGCCGCTTAGCTCGCGGTCTCCGCGGTGCGCGGGCGGCTCAGCTCGCGAGCGCTGAGGAAATGTGTGGTGCTGCGATTGGTGCCGACCGAGACGTTCGATCCGAGCCTAGAGGACCTGCGACCTGGTGTTGCCCTGCCATGCGGAGGTCGTGCCCGGGCCTGGCACCGCGGGGGTGGAAGTCGCTCAGCAGGAGGAGACTCCACCTGCTGGGGCTGGGGGAGGATCGACCCCGGGCCAGTCTGGACGGCCGCCTTGGAGAGACGACCTTGGCGTGTGCCGAGTTGGTGCTGGCGGCGACTTCATGCCGTTGAGGGACCTACCCCTACTGCCAGATCCGCTGACCTTGATCCGTCGGGCAGTCGCGCAGGTCGATGAAGGCGAGCGTCTGTGAATCGCGGTGGACCTGTTGTCGGTGACGGGCCGCACAAGCACGATCGCGCTGATGGGGGTCGTAGCGGCAGGTTGGTGTGCAGGTCGGCTGAGCCGTGGTGGCGGATCCTGCTGGACGCCGGCTGTGCCGCCGCACCGCTGGGAGAGGCTGCTGCGAGTAAAGCTGCCCGCCCCGGGCGGAGGTCCGGGGCGAGTCGCCGTTTGTTGCTGCCCACCGCTTGGCTGGTTCTGTTTCTTGCCCGTACGCAGAGGGAGCGGGCCGGATCCGTCGCACAGGTACTGGCCGACGGTGCTGCTTGTTTACCGGGTGGAGACGCGGAAGGCGATGCCTGGGCCTTGGTGTCCGGTGTAGGCGGAACGGCCGAGGTAGAGGTAGGTCCCGCGGTAGTGGGTGTCGCGGATGGTGGCGCCTGTGGATGTGATGTCGTATCGGCGGATGTAGATGCCGGTGCTGGTGATCTTGATTTGGATCTTGGCGAGGGTTCCGGTTCGGAGTGCCGGGGTGTTGATGGTCTTGAGCAGGACGGTGCGAGTGGGGTCCTTGCGGTAGAGCTGGAGTTGCCCGTTCTGGCGGAGGATGAGGGAGTATCCGGCGTTGAGCGGGTCAGCGCTGGCGTCGGCGTAGGCGTTGTCGCGTTGCGCGGAGAAGTAGAGGCCTGCCCAGCGGGTCGTGTCGGCGCCAAGTGCGGTGGCCTGCATCCAGACGCGCAGCTCTTGAGTCTTGTTCAGCTGGGCCCAGCCTTGCCGGACGAACAGGGGATAGCTCCCGCGCGGAACGGTCCACCAGTTGGGGGCGATGAAGGATCCCCGGTCTGGGTGCTCGGCGGCGAGGCGGGAGGGGGTCTGGACTTGGCCGAGGTGTCCGTACCACCAGGTCTGGTAGCCGAAAGGATCACTGGTGCGGCGGTAGCGGGCCGAGTCGCCGCGGATGTAGGTGGGGTCGTCGGTGTCCAGGCCGTGTACCCCGAGGGCGTAGAGCTGGTCGCGGCGGTAGTGCCGGTTGACGTCATAGGCGGCCACGGTCAGGCCCGCCGCGACATAACTGCGGATGGTGGCGTCGGGTAGGCCCTGCCAGATGGAGACTCGCTGGATTCCGTCGGCCTGGATGGCTTGGGGCGTGTCGATGGTCGCTTGGTTGGCGGATCCGACCAGCACCTGAACGACGAAGCCGGCGTTCTTGGCCAGGACAGCGTCAGAGCGGGAGAAGGTCTGGATCTGCACGACGTCCTGCAGGCCACGCCGGGTCAGGGTGTCGATGGCCAGTTGCATGGCCTGGGTGTCCTTGGGGTGGGCGAGCAGTAGCTTGCGCCCGGCGTACTGGTCGAGCAGTTCGTCCAGCAGCAGCGGGTGGCTCGCTGCGCCCTTTCCTCCGAACCAGGCGGGGGCGTCGATCACCAGCTTCTTAAACGCTGTGCTGTCGAGAGCCGTGACTGGCCCTGACGAGGTGGAGATGCGGTCGACCGTCGGGTCGTGCCAGACCCCGCCGACGCCGTCCTTGAGCACCTGGATGTCGAACTCCAGCAAGTCGGCGTTCGGGTCGCTCACTCCGCGGTCCAGCGCGGCCTGGGTGTTCTCCGGGGCCATGAACGATCCGGAGCCCCGGTGCGCGATCACGAATCGCTGAGGCAGGACGTTGACTCGGAAACCCGGTCGGGCGTTCGCGGTGGCCGACCCGGGCGGGAGCGCGCCCGAGGTGAGCAGGGCCATTACCGAGATGCATGCGAGGGAGCGGGGGGTCGGCACGCGGTCTGTTCCTTCTCGAGATGTTGCGCTGAGTAATCGACCCCTGGCTTGGCCGCCGGGGTCTCTGGGCCAGAAAGGAAAGACGGGTGCCCAGGTGTCCTGGTTTACGCCACTTGAGAGTGTTGTAGATCACATTATTTCTGGGAACTGTTAACTTCCCTAACGGAAGATGGTGACGCTACGTTAAGCCGACTTTGATTCGGCTTACCCCCTCTCAGGAGCGTCTGTGCCCCTTCGTGCCCGCTTGCGCAGTCCCGGATCTGAACCCCAGGGCGTGTTCCACACCCCGCGACGGGGCGCGGCTCGTCGGCTTGGGCGTGAGGTCATCGCTGGAACTGTGGTGACCGTCATGGCCGCAGTGGGACTTCAGACGATCGGCGGCACCCCTGCCAAGGCGGACGGCCCGCCTGCGCCGGTGAAGGGCTCCGAGACGGCGGCTGCTTTGGAGGCGAAGAAGACCGGGAAGCCGGTCGAGGCCACGTTGTTGCGGACGGAAACGTCGACGACCTGGGTCAATCCAGACGGCAACGCCAAGCTTGAGATCACCGCCCTGCCCCAGCGGGTGCGCCGGGCAGACGGCACGTGGAGCGGCATTGATCTGACGCTCAAGCAGCGAGCGGACGGTTCACTGGCTCCCGCGGCCAGTCCCGCCGATGTGGTCTTCTCGGGTGGGGGAGCCGCTCCGCTGGTGAGCTTCACCGACCGCAGCCGTAGCCGATCGCTGCGTCTTGGCTGGAAGGCAAGTCTCCCGAAGCCGACGGTCAACGGGCCGACGGCGACCTATGCCGCGGTTCTGCCGGACGTGGACCTGAAGATCACTGCAACGATGTTCGGCTACAGCGAGGTCTTGGTCGTCAAGACTCCTGAGGCGGCCAAGAACCCAGCGCTTGCGAAGATCCAGTTCACCACGCAGACGACCGGCGTGACGCTGCGAACCGACAGCCACAACGGAGTGGACGCGGTCGACACCGTGGGCCGCCGTGTCTTTCACGCCAACACCCCCACGATGTGGGACTCGAACAAGGAAGCCGCTGGCTCGCAGTCGGCTCAGCCGCGCAACAGCATGCCCTCGGGAAGCGAGCAATCTCAGGTTGAGAAACCTCCCGTAGAGATGCCGACCCAGGTCGGCGCGGGGACCCTGACCATCACGCCTGATCAGGAGATGTTGAAGGACCCCGCGACGAAGTATCCCGTGTACATCGATCCCGACTTCACTGGGAACCGTAACCACTGGGGTTACATCGACAAGGCTTATCCGAGCAATGTCTGCTGGGACAACTCGTGTAAGTACTCCAACGGGACGCCGTACCCACCGCGTTCGGGAAGCTACGGTGGCGCGGGCCCGATCCGGTCGATGTTCTTGATGGACGTGGATCCGCTACCCAAGGGTGCCTTTGTTGGAGAGGCGACCTTCACTATCACTGGGTCCTGGACGTCTGACTGGTCATGCACGGCCACGCCTGATGTCGAGTTGTGGCAGACCTACACCATCAACGGCAACGAGACCTGGAACAACTTCACCGGGTCCGACCACTGGCTGGTCCGGCAGGACACCCAGAACGCCTCCCTCGGGCACACCGGTTGCGGCGAGAAGAAGCTGGAGTTCAACGCCCTGGCCGCGGCCCGCCGGGCGTCTTCAGGCGGATGGAACAGTCTGGCTCTTGGTCTGAAGGCGCCCAGCGACAGTGAGGGCAGCGACAGTTCGTGGATGCGGTTCAAGCTCGACCCGAAGCTGACCATCTTCTACAACCAGCGTCCGGATCAGCCGTCCCAGCTGAAGGTCAGTGGTAAGACCTGCTCGGCCACGACGTGGCCGTTGATCGGGAAGATTTCGGATCGTGAGGCTCCCGAGGTGACGGCCGTGGGAACGGACCCCGACGGCGCCAAGGGACAGCAGCTGACGTCGATGGAGTTCGAGTGGGGATCGTATGACCCCACTACGAAGGTGATGACCAAGATTGGTTCCCCGATCGACCCTCATCAGTACGCCTCGGGGAGAACCTGGAGTACCCGCATCCCGCAGGACAACACCCGGTCGTTGGCGGACGGGACCTACTACGTCAAGGCTCGCTCCTACGACACCTGGAAGACCGACGAGCAGGGGGTCAGCTATTGGAGCAACCCGTGCTTCTTCAGAGTCGACACCACGATCCCGGACGAGGTCGTGACGATCAATCCGGTGGCAGGACCTGGCGAGTCTGCTCCCGTATACCCGGACGACACATGGGCTGGTGCCATCAACAAACCGGGCTGGTTCGAGCTAAAGGCCCCGCAGGTCGGCGCGACCAATGACGTCGCGTACTACAAATACTCCATCGGCACTGATCAGCCGACCGCTCAGGTGACTGCGGGGACCGATGCGGACCGTACCGCGCGGGTTCAGATCACGCCCCCGACGTTCGGGCCGACGGTGCTCTATGTCAAGGCTTATGACGCGGTCGGCAACACCGACGACAAGAAGTCCCTGTTCTCAAAGACCTTCTTTGTTCAGGCGCCTAGCTGTGGAGAGAACGCCTACATCGTCTGTCCCCAGATCAGTGCCGGGTTCTGGTCACTCGGAGAGGGCACCGGCGCGGTCAGCCAGGACCAGTCCGGCAACAATCACACTTTGATGTTCGGCGCACCTGCGTACTGGACCGATGGCCGCCCGGACCTCGGCAAGGCCATTGGGTTCGACGGTCTGAGCGCCTGCGGCAACACCAACACCGCCGTGGTCGCCTGCCCGAACAGCAATAACACCACCAACAAGGTCCCGGTCATACGAACCGACCTGAGCTTTACCGTGACCGCCTGGGTCAACCTGAGGAGTCTCCCCAAGCACAACATGGTCGTGGTCAGCCAAAGCGGTAACCACGGTCCCGGGTTTTCGCTTTATTACAAATACATCAGCGACACCGAGAAATACTGGTCGTTCCTGATGACGAAGAGTGACGTGCTGCCGTCCGATCCGAAGTACGTCTCACGTCGTTCGATCTCCAACAGTGACTATCCCGCGCAACAGGACACGTGGACTCATCTGGCCGCTGTCTACGAATCCAGCAAGGGAACGCTCAATCTCTACATGAACGGGAAGAGCGTGGGTGAGACCGACGTCGTGGAGACCAACGGTTTCCGTGCGAGCTGGACAGCAGGCGGCAGCCTCCAGGTGGGCCGGAACTGGTACAACGACAAGTACACCGACTATCTGGATGGTTCTATCCAGGATCTGCACATCTACCCGGGTGCATTCACCACGACGTCGGACGGAATGATCCTGGCGGACGCGAATCGCAATATTCGCCTGCCAGTGCCGAATCCCTGACGACAACGCAACTGATGTGGGCGGGCCGCCGGGCGCGCGGCCCGCTTGCCACCCCTCCGCGCCCATTTGACGAGAACTCGACGTGGTATGGGCTCGGAGGAATCGTGCGCGGGTGGTTGATGAAGCCCTGGTGGTCGGGTCGCTTGATGGCACTTCTGGCCATGGTGGTTTCTGTCGCGGTGACTGCTCAGGTGGTTGCGGCGCTGCCGGCGTCCGCGGTGGCCAAGCCGCAGACCGGTGAACGGCCCAAGACGCAGAAAGAGCATGCGGTCAAGACCCGCAAGGTGAGAGCGAAGCCGCACGACATCGACACGTCAAAGGGTGCGCGTCCCGACTTGCGCGGGAGCTGGCCCAAGCCGGGCAGCGCGGTAGTCGACTTCGCTCCATCGGTGAACGCGCAGAAGGACCAGGAGCAGGGACAGGCGACGTCCAGCCCCAGTGCCTCAGCATCAAGCCCTCGCACAGCGACGTCCCCCAGCCCTGCTGCCCGGACGGCGCCGACTTCCCAGGTGGCTGCGCCGCAGCAACCAGTGCGAGCCGGGTCCCTGCCGGTTTGGATCGGACGTCCGCAGCAGCAGGCCAAGCTGCCTTCGGGCGCTGTCATGCCGGGCCGCGTGAAGGTTCAGGTGTTGGACTCTAAGACTGCGACAGGCGCCGGGCTGTACGGCGTGGTGATGAAGGTCGGAGCCGATGCTTCCGCGACCGCTCAGACGGGAGCCACCGCCGCGGCGGCCGGGGGCAGGGTTTCGCTGTCGCTGGATTATTCGGGTTTTCGTGGCATGGGCGGTGCCGGCTGGGCGCAGCGCCTCCACCTGGTGAAACTTCCCGAGTGTGCGCTGACCAGCCCGCGCCGTACGGGATGCCAGCCGCAACCGCTGGCCGGTTCGAGCAATGACGCGCGCGCCAGCCGGCTCAGTGCGGATCTGGACGTTCCCGCCGCCACTCAGCAGCCGATGCTCCTGGCAGCGGTGGCGGGTTCCTCCGGCCCGGCCGGTGACTACTCGGCCTCGTCGTTGTCGCCGTCGTCTACGTGGCAGGTCTCCAACCAGTCCGGCGCGTTCTCCTGGTCTTATCCTCTGCGGGTCCCGCCGTCTCTGGCGGGTCCCACCCCCACCATCGGTCTTTCCTACTCTTCGGGTGCCGTGGATGGCCGGACGTCCTCTACCAACAACCAGACGTCCTGGCTGGGGGAGGGCTTCGACTACTGGCCCGGTTATGTCGAGCGCAAGTTCAAGTCCTGCTCGGACGATGGTCAGACCGGTACTCCGCCGCCGGGCGACCAGTGCTGGGATGACTATCACGCCACCCTCTCGTTGAACGGCTCGTCGCTCGAGCTGGTGAGGGACGACTCGACCGGCAAGTGGCGCCCCAAGGACGACGACGGTTCCAAGATCGAATGGCTGTCCGGTGCCGCGAACGGTGACGAGGGCGGCTCGTGGGACGTGGGTGAGCACTGGCGGGTCACCACCGCGGACGGCACCCAGTACTACTTCGGACTCAACCATCTGCCGGGCTGGGCCTCGGGCAAGACCGAGACGAACTCGACCTGGACGGTCCCGGTGGCCGGTGACGACTCTGGGGAGCCCTGCTACGCATCGACCGGTTTCAAGGATTCGTTCTGCAACCAGGCGTGGCGGTGGAACCTGGACTATGTCGTCGACCCGCGCGGCAACGCGATGTCGCTGTGGTACGGCGCTGAGACCAACTACTACGCCAAGAACAAGACCGCCAGTCCCGCCAGCCCCTACACCCGGGGCGGCTACTTGTCGCGGATCGACTATGGCCTGGCCAAGGACAATCTCTTCACGGCCAAGGCGCCGCAGCAGGTCGTATTCGATGTTCAGGAGCGCTGTTTCAAGGGTGCTACCGAGTGCGCCGACGCCAAGTTCACCGTGGCCAACCGTGCCAACTGGCCGGACGTCCCGGTCGACCAGAACTGCGCCAAGGACGCTACATGCAGCAACAAGTTCTCTCCGACGTTCTGGACGCGTAAGCGGCTGGCCGGCATCACCACGCAGATCCTGAACGGGACGACTTACAAGCCGGTCGACACCTGGGCGTTCGACCAGTCGATCGTGGCCGCTGGAGACACCTCCGACCCGTCGCTGCGGTTGAACGGGATCACACATACCGGCAAGGCGACCGGCACGGGGGTCGTCGGCGGTGCCATTTCGCTGCCGAAGGTCAAGTTCGGGTACACCCAGATGCCCAACCGGGTGGACGGTATCGGGGACTCGTTGCCCGCGTTCCTCAAGTGGCGTCTGGTCAACATCGACAACGAGTCCGGTGGCGGCACCAACATCACCTACTCGCCGAGCGACTGCACCAAGGACTCGCTGCCGTCGCCGCAGGACAATACGCGATTGTGCTTCCCGCAGCGGATCATCCGCCCGGGAGCCACCGACCCGAAAGACCTGATCACCGACTGGATGCACAAGTACGTCGTCACCGACGTCAGTAACGCCGACTACGTCGGTGGCGCTTCCGCTGAAGATACGCACTACAAGTATCTGGACAAGCCTGCCTGGCACTATGCCGACGATGACGCTCTGGTGCCAGCCCGGCTGCGGACCTGGTCGCAGTGGCGTGGCTACTCGCAGGTGCGCGTCCTGCACGGCTCACCGTCCGGAAAGCAGACGCGAACCGACTATCTGTATTTCCGTGGAATGGACGGAGACCGCGCCAACGCCGATGGCACGCAGACCAAGACGGCGAAGATCGTTGACTCCGAGGGTACTGAGTTCGACGACCGGGAACGGCTCCAGGGTTACCTGCGTGAGCGGATCCAATACAAGGAGGTCTCGGGCGGAGAGCTGTCCGGGACCATCAACACCCCTTGGGAGCACGGCCCGACCTCCACCCAGGGCAAGACCACAGCGTGGATGATCGACACGGCCCGGACCAGGTCGCGGACCGCGCTGAACGCGCCCGGCTCGTACCAGCGCACCGAACTCGTCAAGGAATTCAACGACGACGGCACGGTCAAGCAGCAGTGGGACAAGGGCGACACGGGCTCTGCGGTCGGTGACGGCGATGATAAATGCACCCAGACCACCTACACCGGCAACTCCGCCAAGGGCATCACGTCCCTGCCCGAACGGGTGTGGACAGTAGCCAAGCCGTGTGGCCAGGATCCCAAGTATCCCGATGACGCGGTCTCGGACACCAAGACGACCTACGACCTCAGCTACGGCGAGCCGACCAAGACTGAAGAGGCCGACTCCTATTCCGGCTCGACGCCGACCTACGTCACCACGACGCAGACCACCTACGACTCGCTGGGCCGTCCCAAGGACACCTTCGACGGGTTGAATAACAAGACCAGCACTACTTACACCGGGACCAGCCTGGTCACCGGCCGTACTGTCACCAACGCGCTCAACCAGGCCTCCACCCAGACGATCGAGCCGTCCTGGGGCTTGCCGGTCACCACCAAGGACGCCAACGGCAACACCTCCACGACCCAATACGACTCCCTCGGCCGGGTCGTGAAGGCCTGGGGGCCGGGCCGTACGACCGACAAGACGCCGAACGCCGAGTTCGCCTACCAGATGACCCAGAACGCGGCGACGGCCATCACCACCAAAGAGCTGATGCCCAACGGGCAGCAGAAGACCAGCTACCAGCTGCTCGACGGTCTGCTCCGGCCGCGTCAGACGCAGGAACCCAGCGCCTCCACCTACCGAGTTGTCACCGACACTTACTACGACAGCCGCGGTCTGGTCTGGAAGACCAACCAGCCCTACGTCGACAAGACCGGAACGCCGGGCACCACCCTGCTGACGCCGACCCAGGACAACTCGGTGCCGGGCCAGACGATCATCACCTACGACGGTGCAGAACGCCCGGTCGTCAGCACTCTCTACAGCTACGCGACCGAGCAGTGGCACACCACGACCGCCTATGGCGGTGACCGCACCACCGTCACCCCGCCCAAGGGCGGAATCATGACCACCGCGATCACCGATGCGCGCGGGAAGACGGTCGAGCAGCGGCAGTACAAGAACGGAACGGTCAGCGACGACCCGGCCGACTACAACGCCACCAAGTACGCTTACACCCCCGCCGGTGAACTGTCGGCGGTCACCGACGCCGCAGGAAACCAGTGGAAGTACACCTACGACCTGCACGGCAACAAGAAGACCCTCGACGACCCAGACAAGGGTCTGACCAAGGTCGACTACAACGCCGCAGGCGGCATCGCCAAGACCACCGACGCCGAGAACCGCACGCTGAAGTTCACCTACGACGCGCTCGGCCGTAGGACCTTCGAGCACCAGGTCGCCACTGACGGCACCGAGACCAAGCTCGCCGAGTGGACCTACGACACCGTTACCGGCGGCAAGGGGATGCCCGCCAAGTCGATCCGCTGGTCGGGCGGGCAGGCCTACACCCAGGAGGTCACCAAGTACGACGCCGCGTACCGGCCGCTGGAAAGCCAGGTCACCATCCCCACCACCGAGGGCAACCTCGGCAAGACCTACCAGACCAGCCTCACCTACGACCCCGACGGCAGTGTCGACACCCTGACCATGCCCGCGGCCGGAGGACTGGCCAAGGAGACCGTCACCAGCAACTACAACGCCCTCGGCCAGGCCACCACAGTCAGCGGCCTGGACGCCTACGCTCAAGGCGCGGCCTACACCGACTTCGGTGAACTCTCCCAGCTGTCGCTCGGCACGTTCACCTCCAAGCGGGTCTGGCTCACCAATTACTACGAGGACGGCACCCGCCGCCTCCAACGCTCACGCACCGACCGGCAGGACCAGCCCGTCGGCGACGACGACGTCAACTACAGCTACGACGCCGCCGGCAACATCACCAAAATCGCCGACACCCCCACCAGCGCAGCCGCCGACGTCCAGTGCTTCCAGCAGGACAACCTCCAGCGCCTCACCCAGGCGTGGACCGCCACCGACAACTGCGCGCAGGCCCCGACGAAGGACAACGCCAAGCAGATCATCGGCGGCGCCCAGCCGTACTGGCAGACCTACTCCTACGACAACATCGGTAACCGCACCGCCAGCGCCGATCACGACGTCACCGGCGACACCACCAAGGACCACAACAGCACCTACGACTACAACACCTCCAGCCAGCCCCACACGCTGGCCTCGATGACCACCAGCTGGGGCGGCGACGGCATCCCCGAAAGCGGCACCGCCCAGAACACCTACGGCTACGACAAGGTCGGCAACACCACCACCCGCAAGATCGGCGGCGACGACCAGAAACTGAGCTGGGACGCCGAGGGCCGCCTGAGCAAGGTCACTGAACCCGACGGCAGCGGCGGTACGAAGACCAGCACCTACCTCTACGACGCCAACGGCAACCTGCTGATCCGCAGTGACGCCAACAGCTCCAAGACCCTCTTCCTGGACGGCCAGGAACTCGCCATGGACAGAGCGGGCACGGTGGCAGCCACCCGCTACTACAGCCACGGCGACAACACCATCGCGGTCCGCACCGCCAAGGGTGTTTCCTGGCTTATCCCCGAGCGTCAGGGCAGTGCCCAGATCGCCATCGACGCCAAGACACAGAACATCACCCGGCGCCGCTACCTGCCGTTCGGCCAGCTGCGCACCAACCCCGACAGCTGGCCCGGCACCAAGTCCTTCGTCGGTGGAACACCCGACCCCAACACCTCGATGGTCCATCTCGGGGCCCGCGAATACGACCCCGACACCGGCCGCTTCGCCTCCACCGACCCGGTCTTCGACCCGACCGACCCGGCGCAGATGAACGGTTACGCCTACGCCAACAACAACCCCGAAACCCTGTCCGATCCCAGCGGCCTTTCCCCGTGCCACCGCGACGGAAGCCAGTGCGAATACCCCGGCAGCCCCGGAAACGGAACTGGAGCCAACTCCCAGACCGGGTCCGACCGATGGACACTCCGTAAGGGCAACAGTGACCACCGCAATGGCAACGCCTACTGGACAGGTCGCGGCGGATCATCGGACGCCGAAGCGGCTGCTGCTCGCCGTCAAGCGCTGGAACAGGCCGCCAGAGCCATGCGCGCCCGGGTCGCCAAGGCACAGTCACGCCTGGCCAACGCCGCCCAAGTGATCGCCAAGATCGCTGCAGACGAACTCGGCATCACCGCGGGCCTCGATTGCCTCACCACCGGCGACCTCAGCTCCTGCGGTGAAACCGCCCTCAACGTGATCTCCTCCTTCGCCGGAGGCCTCGCTGGCAAGCTCGTCGCCAAATACGGTCTCAAATGGCGCAAGGCGGCGCGCCTGGTCAAGAGCCTCTACAGCGCTACCAAGGAAGTCGTCGCCGGCATCAAGGACTGGATCAAAGCCCGCCGAGAGCTCAAGGTCGCCGAAGAAGCCCTCGAGTCCGCCGGCTCATGCGCTCTCAACAGCTTCACACCCAACACGAGAGTCCTGCTGGCCAATGGCAAATCGAAACCCATCAGTGAGGTCAAACCCGGTGACAAAGTCCTCTCCACCAACCCCAGAACCGGCAAGACCACAGCCAAGATCGTCACAGCCAGATTCTCTGGCAAGCATTACAAGAACGTCGTCCAGTTGACCATCGGCACCGGCGTCGTCAGCGCCACCGAACACCACCTCTTCTGGGACCCCGACCGCCACAGCTGGATCCGTGCCGACAGCCTTCGACAGGGTGAGTCCGTTCGCACCCCAAGCGGACGATCGATCCGGGTTACGCAGACCGCCAACAGTCTTTCTCTGCCAGTCGTTTACGATCTCACCGTTGCGGACATGCACACCTTCTATGTGCTTGCGGGCTCAACGCCTGTGCTCGTGCATAACTGTGCGGGCTGGATTGACGGACACCATCCGAGCTGTCTCTGCGCCCGAGGTGAAGAGCCCGTTCTCAGTGAGCCGCCAGTTCCAGACGCTACTGAGGTCGATGATTTTACGCGCCATGCTACGCAGCGTCTGAAGAACCGTGGGGTTTCGGCGGAAGATGCACAGTCTGTGCTTGGTAGAGATCCCTTCTCTTACCGCCATGACGGGCAGTGGAAACTTGGTTACTATGATCCTGGGACCAAGGTATTTGTGGCGAAGACGATCGATGGAAATGTGAACACAGTGATGGTTGATGTGACTCAAGCCTATATCGATCGCCTTGCGGGGGGTTAACCGTGGCGGATCTCAAAATTACCTATGACCAGAAGGCGAACGCCGCATACATCTATCTGGCCGACCCGGAAGGTAATTCCCGGGTGGCGCGCATGTATCCATGTGATCCAGTCGAAGTCGAGGGGATGATCAATCTTGACTTTGACGAAGATGGAAGGCTCATTGGCATAGAGGTCCTGGGTGCCGATTCAAAATTGCCTCGGCGATTGCTTGAAGCGGCCGAACGGATTAATGACTGAACCTGACTGCTAAATGTGTGAGCCAGTCAACGGCTGCTCTCTAAATGGAGGGGCGTTTGGGGTGGATATTGCTGTTCGGCTGTATATATGGATATGATTCCTTGCTGTAAATCTGGTTACAGGGAAGGCCGAGTGGAGCGCTGACTGCTGCTGATTGCTGGGCAGGGAAATGCCTTCGCTTTCAACTAACAGCATCGTCATCGAGAGTTTCTTTATAAGGGAATTCAATTTGCTGAGATCTCTAACTATTTTGTCGCTGACGTTGGCTGCCACCTCTCTCGCTGGGTGTGGTGGAAGCTCGGACGGCAAAAGCACCTCAGGGTCACCGGTGTCCAGCGGAACTATCGTCGCGCGTGTCAGTCCCTCGAGCCCCGCTCAAGAGTTGGTCGTCTATCACGACGAGGCTGCAGGAAATGATGTCACCGTGGCGGCGCTTCGTAAGGTGATATCGCAGATGCCAAAGAGTCTTTCCTGTGATGATCTGCTCAAAGGTGGCAAGCTGATGGGCAATACCTATCCTAATGGCGAGGCTCTCTATCTGAAGGTCTGTAACACGGTCCGCCGTGGGTGACCTGGACTAGCGTGACCGCCAGCGGGATGTGGCTCGGCGACGAACGGTCTGGCCATCAGGTGGACGGACCGTTCGTCATCCGGTTCGAGCGTCAACGTCTACCGGGCGACGATGAACATGCCGACCTTCGGGTACCGGCTCTTCTTGGTGTAGACGGTGAGGACGAGCGGCGCCTGACCACGTGTGCACGAGCACCACGTCCCGTTCCAGCAGCTCGGGTTCTTGAAGCTGCGATACGCCTTGTACGCTACGACGTGTTCATCGGGCTCGAACACCAACTTCTAGAGCATTTCCACGACTTCACCGCGAAGGGCCACGCCGCCTCCGGCAGGAACTGAAGGAGGAGGCGGCCAGCTTCCTCGGCGAGCGACGCCGCGAACTCGGCTACCACTGACCGGGTCAGCTACGAACGACCGCCGCAGTGGTCGATGGTCGAAGGGTGGTCGGAGCAAACTGGTCTGAGACCATGACGCGCATGATTACCCCCTCCCGGGTTGTGGTTCGTCGACCAGGTGGTCGGTACCGAGACGCTGTTCGCAAGTACCGGATCGAGTTGAATGGTCACCGTGTCGCCGTGATCAAGGCCGGGGAGCGACAAGCCATCGACGTCCATCCGGGAACCCACAGCTTGCAAGCTCACATCGACTGGAGCGGGCGCCCTGCCCTTGCGTTCTCGGTACTGCCTGGCGATACCGCATGGTTAGAGGTGGAGCCGGCCGGTAATGCACTCCAGTTCTGGCAGGCGTTCACCCGGACCAGGTATCTCCGGCTAACCCTGCAACGCGTCGGCACGACCTGACTCGCCCCCAGAATCGGAGCATGGGTCACGCTGGCCAGGCGGCGGTTTTGGGTGAGGGCGAGTCGTTGGCGCTGTGGAGGGGGAGAACCACGCCGGTGGCGGCGTCGCCGAGCCGGTATGAGTAAGCGCCCGATCTTTTCGGAGATCACGACGCGCGCCGTGGGGTCCGACCTTGCCGACTGGGGAACTCAGGCGCTGGACGGCTGAGGGACTCCGAGACTTCTCACACGTTCTTAGAGTGTGTGAGGGAGCGCTCTGCGAGCGGCAAAGTTGCAGGTCGGGTGGTAGGTTCCGGGTAAGTGTCAGGGTTTTGGGTCTTGGTGATCTGGAGCCTGGCGGAGGTGAGGTTGGGTCGGGGACTCATAATCCCTGGGTCGCGGGTTCGAGTCCCGCCCGCCCTACCAAACGCGCTTCCACCAGGCGAAACTCCGGATCACCTAGTCCCGAGGCCTCCCAATTGGGGCCGTATGACTAGGGGAGTCGGGGACTCAAACTGGTCATTTGGCCCTCCCGTGGGTGGTAGAGGCACCTGATCGTTCAGCAGCGGGCGGTGGCTGACCATCTGGCAGAGCTGGCGCTGCCGCGTGGGGTGCCCGCAGGCATGAAGAAGCCTCCGGTAACGCGGGGGCCTGGGCTTCAGGGTGGGGCCCGACTACTTCGGCCAGGACTCACGGCGAACCCCCTCCCCGCTGAGCCGGCGGATCGACCGCGGGCTGAGCCGGTGGGGGATCAGGGGCCGGAGGCTGAGTCTGGCCTGTCAAGATCCGAAGTGTTTCGAGGGCCGCCTTGCGGGCGGCTGGGGTGGCCTTGGTGCGGTTCGCCTTGAAGGCGACCCACGCGATCAGGCCGACATAGGTGATCGCAATCGTTAGTGCAGTGATCGCCACGGGGGTGTTCCCCTTGATCGCTGCTGCACTCGACGCCAGGCCGGGGATCCCAGCTAGGCGTACACCACCGAGGGTGCACGCATACGGTCACCCTGCCCCTCCTTCTGCCAGGTAGGCCCTGTCTCCCGTACCCGTTACGGGCAGTCCCAGGGCAGCCAGAACGATCCGTGGCAGATCGCATCGCCTAGCTCTCATCGCTCAAGAGGGGGTCCACGTTGGCCCCTCTTAGTCGACGCTCCACCTGCTTTTCCCTCAGGCGAATGGCCTGCCATTTCTGCTTGGTGGCGCAACCAAGATCTATGACAGGCGTCCGGGTTGAGCATTTCCGACTTTACCAAGTCGCGCAGCGCACGGAGGGGCCTCAACTCCGACTCCGTAAGGCCGAAGAGCTGGCCGGCCAGGCCCAACTCGACGTTCCAGACCCGCTGTCGCCACCGCTCCACCTCGGCATGCCGTTGCGTCTGCTCTTGCTCGCAGATGACCCCGGTAGGCAGGGCGGGCAGCCCGCACGTAGATGCCGGTTGAGGTGCGACGCGACTGCCCCGCGTTCGTTATTGGTGCGGGCTCCCACGAGGCCCGGGAGGATCTCCCGGCCGCCGACGGCCGCGGCGCATGTGTCTGGGTACGGTGCGGGCTGAGGCTTCGTGCGGTGGCCGTACCGCTGCGGTGCTCGCGCTGCTCATTCCCATCGGCCCGCTGGCCGTCGCGATCCTGCGCGGTGTCCTGCCCTCTTCCACCACCGACGACTCCGCCGGCAAGGTCGCCGCTCACCAGGGCCCCAAGGCGCCGTGGTCTGGCTCACCCTTGTCGCCATGCTGACGCTGATGCCGGGAACGATCGCGATCGGCGTGCCGGCCGCACGCATTGGGCTCGACCCGGGCCCTACGGCACGGCTCCTTGACGACGTCCAGGGTCTGCCGGCCATCTCGCTGGCGAGCGTGTTCTTGGTCCTCGGTCACATCCTCGGAGCGGTGTCAGTTGACATGAACTAAGTTCGGTTGATAGAACTTAGTTCAGTAGGAAGAACTTAGTTCATCGATCGTCCGGGGGTGTGGGATGCGGGTTTCTGTTGTTGGGGCTGGTCTGGGGGGTCTGGCTCTCGCGCAGGGTCTGCGTGGGGCCGGGATCGAGGCCGAGGTGTTCGAGCGCGATCCGGGGATCGCGGCGCGTTTCCAGGGATACCGGCTCGTGCTGAATCCGATCGGGTTCCAGGCTGTGCGCGACTGCCTGCCGGTGCGCTGGCACCCGCTGCTGGACGAGATCGTCATGGACGCCTCCGCTGAGCAGCTCGTTCTGGATCCGCAGCTGAACGAGATCGGCAGGCTCGGCGCGGGGCGGACCGGCATCGTGGTCGACCGGCAGGTGCTGCGGCACTTGTTGCTGACCGGCCTCACGGTGCACACCGATGCCGCGCTGACCGGCTACGACGTGCTGGGCGACGGTGGTGTTCGGGCGCGGTTCGGCCAACGGGATTCGGTCGCTGCTGACCTGCTTGTGGGGGCGGACGGCGTTACTTCGGCGGTGCGCGGGGTGTTGTCGCCGGAGACTGTGCCGACTGACACCGGCGTTCGGTTCGTCATCGGCCGCACGCCGTTGACCGACGAGTTCGCCGGTCTGTCCAAGGCGTACGGCTCGAAGATCGCCGGTGACGGCGTCAGCCTGCTGCTCGGCGCGATGCGGTTTCGTATGCCGCCTAAGCAGGCCGCCGAGCAGCTGGCGCCCGAGGTCACGCTGCCCGACATCGGCGACTACGTGCGCTGGGCCATGATCCTTCCGCCGAACGGCTCGCTGGAGGACCTGACCGCGCAGGAGGCCGTGCTGTCCAGGATGGGCGGGTGGCATCCGGAGCTGCGCGCGCTGATCGAGCAGGCCGACCCGGACAACAGCACGCTGCTGTCCATCCGGGTGGTCAAGCCCGGCGAGCGCTGGGCCTCTGGTCCGGTCACGCTGCTCGGCGACGCGATCCACGCCACGTCTCCGACCGGCGGCAACGGCGCGAACACCGCGTTGCGCGATGCCGACCTGCTGCGTCGCTGCCTGATCGACGTAGATGAGGGCCGCCAGGATCTGCTCGGAGCGGTCGGCGACTATGAGCGGCAGATGTTCGAGTACGGCGCCGAGGCTGTGCGCAGCAGTCTGGAGAAGCTGCCCGCCTTCGCCCCTGAAGCGAAACTGTCCTGAGGCCGAGCGCTGGACTGACCGGAAGCGGGGGCTCCTGGCTCTCTTTAAATGCGTTGCGAGGGCCGGACGGGGCGGGCATGCTGGTCGATCGAGCGGCGGAGAGCGCTGCCTGGACTAAGGAGGGCTGACGGATGGCCATCACTGTGCTGCGGCATGTCCGCATCAGTCCCACCTCTTTGTTCAGGAGCACACCCGTTGTCTTCCGAGTACGAACTCTCCGAGACCTACTCCGACCTTGACTCCCGCCGGTCCGATGCCTCTGCTGATGAGGCTTCGGCAGGCGACGACTTCGTCTTCGCGTTCCAATCGGTCGGCGAGAAGCTGGGCCCGGATCAGCGATGGTCCACCTGGCTGGAGGTCGAGCGTGGTTCGCGCGGACCGGAACCACGACCGTCGTGGGTGGTGACGGAACAGGCCGCGATCGACACCGAGCTCGGCGTCCTGAAGACCGGTAAGGAAGCCGATGTCTTCCTGCTGGAACGGGCCGTGGAGGCGATCGGCGACAATCCGGCGAAGTCATGTCTGATGGCCGCGAAACGGTACCGCGGCGAGGAACACCGGTCTTTCCACCGCAGTACGTCGTATGTCGAAGGCCGCCGAACTCGCAACAGCCGCGATAGCCGGGCGATGGCGAAGAAGACCGCGCATGGTCGGAATGTCGCGGCCGGTCAGTGGGCGTACGCCGAATGGGATGCCCTCAACATGTTGTGGCAGGTCGGCGTTCCGGTGCCCTATCCCGTGCAGGTGGACGGCACCGAGCTGCTGATGGAGTTCATCGACGACGGCGAGGGCGGTGCCGCGCCCCGGCTCGCCCAGGTCCGGCCGGCCAAAGAGCTGCTGGGCGCGTACTTCGAGCAGCTCCGCGATGGCATGCGTGAACTGGCGCGCGCGGGGCTCGCGCACGGCGACCTGTCGCCGTACAACGTCCTCGCGCAGGCCGAACGGATCGTGATGATCGACCTGCCCCAGGTCGTCGACGTCGTCGGCAACCCTCAGGGCATGGACTTTCTGATGCGCGACTGCCACAACATGGCCACGTGGTTCACCAACCGCGGGTTTGAGGTCGACGAACAGGAGCTGTTCGCCGACCTGCTCGCAATGGTTTTCTGATCGCCTCCTGCAGCGGTCTATGGGGCGGCTGCGTCAGGCGGCGAAGACGGTGCGGTCGATGGATTCGTCGCAGACGATCGCGAGGCCGTCGGGGAGGCTATAGGCGGTGGTGGGCTCGGTATCGGCCTGGTGTGGTGCCGCGGATTCTGCTGAACGCGCGGTTGAACGCGTACTCGCTGGTGTATCCGACCGATCGGGCGATCGGGCCGATGGCGTCGTCGGTGGTGCGCAGCTGCCGCGCGGCCAGTTCCATGCGCCAGCGGGCGAGGTAGGCCAGGGGCGGCTGGCCGACGAGGGCGGGGAACCGGCGGAGCAGGGTGGCGCGCGAGACGCCTGCGCGCCGGGCGAGGGTTTCGAGGGTCCAGTTCCGGGCCGGTTCGGTGTGCAGTGCGGTGAGTGCGGCGGCGACCGTCGGGTCCCGTAGGGCCGCCAGCCATGAGGGTGGCACTCGGCCGGCGTCCTCGCTCTCCAGCCACGTCCGCATGATGTGGACGAGCAGGACGTCCAGGAGGCGGTCGAGGACGGTCGGGGCGCCCACCCGAGGGCGGCGGATCTCGTGGCCGAGGAGCCGCAGGACGTGCTCGATCGGTGCTTCGGGGTCCGCGGGCAGGTGGACCAGGTCCGGCAGCAGGCCCAGCACCAGCGCGGTTTCCTGGTGGTACGAGGCGCACAGGATCCGGGTGCGTGCCGGGCCGGTGCCGACGGTGAGGCGCCCGCCCGTTCCCAGGGCCTGCCGGGCGGCCACGTGGTCGAACGGGTCGCAGGGCCGGCCGGGGTCGCTGGCCAGCCGGTGCGGTGTCCCGGCGGGGAGCAGCGCGAGGTCGCCGGGCATGAGCCGGAGCGGTTCGCGGTCGTCGAGGCAGAGCCAGGCCGTGCCTTCGGTGACCGCGTGGAAGGCGGCGCCGGGGATGTCGGCGATGTCCAGTCCCCATGCGTCCCCGGCATGGACGGTCGCGGCGACCGTGCCGCGTACCTGCGCCACGTCCAGCGCATCGGTGAGCGGATCCATGAGGCCAAGGTATCTCGCGGCTCGTGTGTGAGCTTCTGGGACAAGAGAATGGGACTGACGGGCATCGATCTTCGCGGCTGGGCTTTCTACGGTGAGGAGACGAGCTAGTCCATGGAGGATCGATGAACATCAACGGTTCCATTGCGCTGGTCACCGGCGGCAATCGCGGTCTCGGCGCCTGCCTGGTCGATGAGTTGCTGCGCCAGGGAGCGAGCAAGGTGTACCTGGCCTCGCGCGGCCCGGTCACCGTCGACGACCCGCGCGTCCAGGTCATCAGCCTGGACGTCACCGAGCCCGAGAGCGTGGAGGCGGCCGCCAAAGCGGCACCGGATGTGACCCTGCTGGTCAACAACGCCGGTGTGCTGGGGTTCGGCTCGGTGCTCGACGGTGATCTGGATCTGTTCGAACGCGACATGCGGACGAACTACATGGGCGCGCTGCGGGTCGCCCGGGCGTTCCTGCCCGCTCTGCGGCACGGTGGGGACACCGCGATCGTGAACGTCCTGACGTTGATCGCACTTGCGCCCGCCGGTCCGATGGCGGGCTACAGCGCTTCCAAGGCGGCCGCCCACTCCATGACCCAGGCCTTGCGGTCGGCTGTCGCCGGCGACGGTGTCCAGGTCGTCGGCGCCTACCCGGGCGGAATCGACACCGACATGCTCGCCGGGGTCGAGGCCGAGAAGGCCGATCCGCGCGTGGTGGCCTCCCGCATCGTGGCAGGCGTCGCCCGCGGCGACACGACGATCTGGCCGGACGATGCCTCCGCCGGTGCGGGCGAGGTCTACCTGAACGACCCGGCTCGCCTGGAACGGATGCTGGCGGGCTGATATGTCAGGCGAAGACGAGTGCTCATGAGGAGTGAGGGTCGCGCGCCTCATGGGCCCCGTGCCCGCCGTGGGGCGAGTCGCCGCCGTCGGGCGAGTCGCCGTCGGGCGAGTCGTCGTCGGGGGAGCCGCCCATCATCTCGAGCATGGGGACGCCGCCCGTGCGCACGAACCGGACCACCAGCAGGGCCGCGAGCGCCAGGAAGGCCAGGTTCAGCCAGGTGGTGTAGTTCCAGGAGATGTGCGGTTCCATCACGGCGGTCGCGGAGCGTTCGGTGGGGATGAGGCCGGCCGCGCCGAACAGGAGCTCGACGGCGTATCCGGCGGCGACCATGGAGGCGTAGAAGGTGGCGGTGATGAACAGGGCGGTCCGCAGGCCGTAGTACTTCCGGTAGATGTTGATGATCGGCACGATGATCAGGTCGGCGAAGATGAAGGCGACCACGCCGCCGAAGCTGATCCCGCCGTTCCACAGCACGGCGGCCAGCGGGACGTTGCCGATCGAGCAGACGAACGACAGCACCGCCACCACCGGGCCGATCAGCGGTCCCCAGAGCTTGGCCAGCGCGGGGTGACCGGTGAGGAAGAGCCCGTTCCAGAACGAGTCGGGCACCCAGGCGGCGACCGCACCGGCGATGAGCAGGCCGATCACCAGGTCGCGCAGGATCGCGGCCCACTCCATCACGAACACGTGCGACACCGAGGTGAAGCCCTCGCCAGAGGCCAGCCGGGTCCAGAAGCCGCCCCGCCTCTGGACCGACATGTCCATGGCGGCGTGCCCCTCCATCGAGCCCGCGACCCCGCGTTCGGCCTGCTCGCGGGCCTGCCTGACCAGTCTCTCGCGCAGGAAGAGCCGGAACAGCACGGCGAGGAAGACGATCATCAGGGGGCCGCCGATGAACTCGGCGGCGGTGAACTGCCAGCCCATCAGCAGCGCCAGGATGACGCCGAGCTCGATGACCAGGTTGGTGGAGCCGATCTCGAACGCCATCGCCGCGGTGAAGCTCGCGCCCTTGCGGAACAGCGACCGCGCCAGCGCGACCGCGGCGTACGAGCACGACGACGACATCGCCCCCAGCCCGGTCGCGACCGCCAGTGTCCGGGGCCGGTCATCGCCCAGCATCCGCACGATCGCCGCCCGCCGTACGACCGCCTGCACGACCGCCGACAGCGCGAAACCGAGGATGAGCGCCCACAGGATCTCCCAGGTCATCGACCCGGCCAGCGCCAGGGCCCGCCCGACCTCGCCCATCACGACCACCTCGCCTCCAGCTCACGCAAGGCCATGCCATACCCGGTCTGGGTATTCTGACGCATCGTCGGCATGACGGATCGTCGGCATGACGCATGACGCATGACGCATGACGCATGACGGATCGTCGGCATGGCGCACGATGGATCGTCGGCATGGCGCCGACGCCGTCGGCGTGACGCTGAGGCCTCCTTGTCCGGGTGCCGTGACCAGCGGTCAGGTGTAGACGATCTGCCCGCCTTCCGCGATCTCGTAGAACTCTCCGACCGTGATGATGTCCTTGACCTGGGGAACCAGGTCGTCCTTGGTCAGGCCGAACAGGTCGCAGGCCGCCTTGCAGGCGTAGAGCCCGGCACCGGTGTCGGAGATCATCTCGATGAACTCGGGGATCGGGGGAATGTCGAGCCGGTCCATCTTGCGCGCCATGTAACGGGTCATCAGGCCCGATACGCCGGGCAGCGCGCCGATGAACGTGGCCAGATGCAGACCTGGGTTGCCGACGGCGCCGATCTTGACGTGCCCGCTGCGCTTCGTGGAGACGGCGTCCAGGCCGAAGAAGGTGAAGAACAGGTTGGCCTCGATGCCTTCGGCGCGCGCGCCGTTGGCCATGATCAGTGCCGGGTAGATCCCTTCCAGGGAGCCCTTGGACACGATGATCGAGATCTTCTCCATGCTCATGACGAGACGCTCCTCTCAGATGCAGCCGCGGGGCTTGGGGATACCGGCGATCTTCGCGGCGAGCTTGGCCGGGCCCTTGGGGAAGAGCTGATAGAGCTCCTTGACGGTGACCCCGGACGTCTTTCCCAGGGCACGCACGCTGGGGCCGGTGCCGTCGGTGTCGTACTTGGCGCGCATGAACCTGATGACCTGCCAGTGCTGCTCGGTGAGCTCGTCGATGCCGGCGGTCTTGGCGATCTCAGGGGCCATGTCCTCGGTCCACTGGGCGGGGTCTTCGAAGAAGCCGTCGTCGGTGAGGCTGACGGTCTTGTGGGAGTAGCTGGCGGTCGGCATGGGGGCACCTTCCTTTCGGGCGACTCGTTATGGGCGGCTCGTTGTCGGGTCTTTGCGGCGGGGCGCCATGGCCGTCAGGCGGGATGGCCGTCAGGCGGGCTCGTGGTGTTTGCCGCGTTCGGGCATCGCCGAGCCGATACCGGGGATCCCGTGGCCGGGCAGCAGGCCGTGCCAGTAGAACCACTGGAACATCAGCTTGCCGAGATGGTTCAGGTGCGACTCCCGCAGCAACGGCAGCCCCGCCGCGGCCGGGAAGTGACCGGGCAGCGGTTCGGTGTCGTAGTTGAAGTCGATCAGCAGGGCCTTGTGGAAGCCGGTCTCGATGAAGCAGTTGGCGTGCCCGTCGAACGAGGCGTCCAGCGGCTTTCCCGCCAGGAAGCGCCGCACGTTCTCCACCAGGACCTCGCCCTCGAAGTGGGTGACCGAGCCGGCCTTGGAGGTCGGCACGCCCGCGGCGTCGCCGATGGCGAAGACGTTCGGGCTGACGTGCGACTGCAGCGTGTGCTCGTCCACCGGAACGAATCCGAGCTCGTCGCCGAGTCCCGGCGAGCGTTCGATGTAGGCGGCACCGCCGTGCACGGGGACGACGACTCCCAGATCGAAATCCACCTCGCGCTCGTCGTAGGAGATCAGCCGCCCCTGAAGGTCGCCGCCACCGCCGACCTCCACGGTGCCGGTGTTGAACTCGGTCACCAGCTGGATGTCCTTGGCCTCCAGCAGGCCACCGAGGGTCTTGGCGGCCACCGGCTTGGTGAACGCGGCGTCCAGCGGCGTCACGTAGGTCAGCTCGACCCGGTCCCGGATCCCGCGCCGCCGGAAGTACCAGTCGGCCAGGAAGCAGAACTCCAGCGGCGCGACCGGGCACTTGATCGGCATGTCGACGACGTTGACCACCAGCCGGCCGCCACGGAAGGCCTTGAGGGCGTCGTGCAGGCCGACCGCGCCCTGGAGGTCGTAGAAGGTGAAGACCTTCTCCATCCACCCAGGCCCGGTCAGGCCCTCGGTCTCCTCCGGCATCAGGACGGAACCGGTGGCCACCACCAGCACGTCGTAGCTGAAGATCGTCCCATCGGCCAGGCGCACGTTGCGGGCCTCCAGATCCACCCGGTCGACCGCGGACCGGCGGAACAGGATCCCGTCGTGCAGCTGGCGGTGCCGGGGCCGGACGATCTCATCCGGCTCGGCGAGCCCGAACGGCACGAACAACAGGCCCGGCTGGTAGACGTGGTCGTCGTCCTGGTCGACCACGACGATCTTCGCCTCGTCCTCGGTGTAGACGCGCCGCAACCGGTTGGCGACGAGTGTGCCGCCGGTCCCCGCCCCAAGAATCACGATCCGCTTCTTCTTCATGACTCCACGGTCCCTCGGCTCGGTGTGACAGCCCTAGGGACTTTCGCCCCTGGTCAGAGGGCTTGTGGACGTCGAGAAGCGGCCGTTCGGCCTACTGACCGAGCAGTGGGTGGGCGAGATGCTCGGGCTGAGAGGTGAGTCCGATGAAGAATCTCGCCAGCCTGGAACGGCCGCGCGATTCCGCTCTGAGGACCGTCCGCGGTCTGGGTGCGGAGGAGTGCGGCCAACTGCTGAAGCCCGGTGGGGCCGGCCGGGTCCTGGTCTCGACGGCCCACGGCCGGGCGGCGATCCCGGTCCACTTCGTCATGTTCGGCGATGCGATCGTCTTCCGCGCGCCCGAGGGGTCGGAGCTCGCCTCGGTCGCGGGTGCGGGACTGATCGGCTTCGAGGTCGAACGCGTCGCCGAGGCCGACCGGGACTACTGGAGCGTGCAGGTGACCGGGATGGCCGAACGCGTCGCCGAGCCCGCCACGGTCTGGTTGCTGGACGACCTGATCAAGCCGTGGCCTCCGGGCCGCGATGACGTGTGCGTGCGCATCGATCCGGTCCACATTTCCGGCTGCCACGTGCGGACGCGACGTCGGAGGCCTTCCGGAAAGGAGAGGACGATTCCATGATCACGATGAAGCAGGCCGCGGCGCAGTTCCTGGCCAACAAGCGCATCGCGGTGACAGGGGTGTCCCGGAGCCCGAAGGACCACGGCGCCAACATGGTGTACCAGCGGTTGCGGGCTCGCGGCCACACGGTGTTCGCGATCAACCCGAACGCCGCGGAGGTCGAGGGCGACCGGTGTTACTCGGACCTGAAGTCGGTCCCCGGTGGCGTCGACGCGGTGGTGATCGGCACCAGACCCGAGACGGCCGACGACACCGTCCGCGAATGCGCCGACCTCGGTATCAGGCACGTGTGGATGCACCGCCTCTATGGGGCGGGGAGCGTTTCGGCGACGGCCGTCGAGTACGGGCGTCAGCACGGGATGACGGTGATCGACGGCGGATGCCCGCTGATGTTCGACCCCACCGCCGACACCGGGCACAAGGTCCTGCGCCGCTGGGCCACCTGGACCGGTAAGGCCCCCAGGCAGGTGTGAGGCGAAGACCTTCAGGTAGCGGCTCATGACGGTCCGCCGGCGGCGGTGACGGTCCGCCGGCGGCGGGCGGAAGCTCAGGACAAGGAGACGCGTCATGTCGAATCCTCTGGAGAATCACGCATCGGTGCGGAGCCTGCTGTCAGCGGCGATCCTGGCGCCCTCGGTGCACAACACCCAGCCGTGGCGCTTCGTTCTGCGGTCCGGCCCCGTCCTGGAGCTGCACAGCGATCCGGATCGGCGGTTGAACGTGCTGGACCCGCGCGGGAGGGCGATGCTGATCAGCTGCGGCGCGGCGCTGCTCAACCTCCGGCTGGCGATGGTGGCGGCGGGCCGGCGGCCCGAAGTGACCGTCACCGCCGGCGAGGGCGGCGGCACGCTGCTCGCCGAGGTGCGTTCGGGCGTTCCGGCCGAGCGGTCGGAGGAGGACGCCAGGCTGTTCACGGCCATCGCCCGGCGGCGCAGCAACAGGCTGCCGTTCGAGGAACGCCAGGTGCCGGACACGGTCGTGAAGGAGATGATCGAGGCCGCGATCGCCGAGGGCGCCCAGCTGTGGGCGGCCGACCGCGATGTGGCCCGCGAGCTGCAGGACGTCATCCGTAACGCTGAGCAGGAGCTCGTCGCCGACCCCGACTACCGGAACGAACTGGACCTGTGGACCGCCGACCGGCACCGCCTCGACGGGGTGCCGCGGTACGCGTTCGGTCCTCGGCCGGGCCCCGGCGAGCCGCCGATGCGTGACTTCGGGCTGGACTGGTGGCACACCGAGCGTCCCGGCGTCCGGTTCGAACGGACGCCGCAGCTGGCGTCTCTCGCGACGATGGGGGAGGGGCCCGCGATCTGGCTGGCGGCCGGTCAGGCGCTCCAGCGCGTTCTGCTGACGGCCACGGCCAACGGGGTGGCCACCTCGCTCTTCACCCAGCCGCTCGACCTGCAGGACATGCGCCTGCCCTGGGCGGAGAACGAGCACGACCTGCACCTCCAGGCGATGATCCGCTTCGGGTACGGCCCGCCCGCGCCCTCCTCGCCGCGCCGGCCGGTGTCGGCCGTCCTCGAGGCGCCCTGACCGTTCCCACTCGACCGGGCGACCGTTCCCGCCCGACTGGGCGACCGTTGCCGCTCGACCCGGGCAACGTTCCGGCTCGACTCGGGCGGCTCGGCGCCGGTGGCTCTGCCGGTGACCCAGCCGGTGGCCCCGCCGGTGGCAGTGTGGCGGAAGGTGGACGCCGAGGTGGTCTTGCCAGGGGTGCGGGTGGGTGATGAGGTTCAGTTTGTCCGGCTCGCGTAGTCGCGATCGGGACGTCCGCTTCTCCCGGTCAGCGTCGCCCGGACCGGCCGTACGGTCAGCCGGTCGAACGTCCTCACCGAGCGGGACGTTCGGTCTGGGGGCGACGACGGGGTGCCGAGAACGATCGCCCCCGCGAGGCAGGCGGGGCGTGCCGTCAGTTGATGCGACGCCGATCGAGCCGTTCCCAGCTCTGCTCCCAGAGTTCGGCGCGGCGGCGGTCGCAGCGGCGCCGCACGAGCAGGTAGACGACCAGGAACGGTGCCCCGGTCACCCCGGCGACGGTGCCGGTGGCGAACGCGGCGTCAGAGACGGTCTGCGAACCGACCTTCGGCTTGGTCGTCGGCCGCCCCGCCTCGTTCACCCAGACGAGTCGCTGGGAGCCCGGCTTGTCGGACGGCTGCACGGCCGTCGCGGCGGTGCGGGAGGTGCCGTCGGGCGCCGTCCAGGTCAGGTAGGTGTCGTCCTGCCCGTACGGTCCGTTCGACGTCTTGATCCGCGCGACGGTCGCGAGGACTTGGTGGCGGGTGGCCGCCTGGTTTCGCTCCGACCGCAGTCCCGCGTGGTAGGCCGCCTCGCCGGCCCGTACCGAGACCGGCGGCGCCACCGCCAGGTACACGACCAGCATCACGAAGCCGATCGTCCACTGGGTGTGGTCGATCTCCCGCCGCAGCTCGTTGCGGTCGAGTCCGAGGCGGCGCCGGACTCGGTCCAGCCTTTTCCAAGCCCTGTGAGTTCTCGGTCGCTTCATCGCTCCTCCCGAACGTTCCGAGACGACGGTAGGCAGGGCCGAACAGGGTGCGGCAGGTGCGGAAGCCTCTGCCGGACGGGCCTGCCGACGGCGGAGCGTAGGGCGGACGTCCCGTTCCGCCAGGACGTTCGGGCCGTCCGGCACTCCACTGATCACCTCTGGCCGGGGTGCCGCACGGCGCGCAGCGCACGTGGCCATCCGCGATCTTCGACCTACCTCCGCCGCGGCCGGCGGCCATAGGCTGCCTCTCGCCGGTAGAGGAGGGAACTGAGATGTCCGCTGAGCTGCATCGCCGGGCCGTCGTGGCCGACACCCACAATGACCTGCTGATGGTCGTGGCCGCCCGCCCGCCTGCGCAGTGGGCCGAGTTCTTTCGGGAACGCTGGTTGCCTCAGCTGCGCGACGGAGGCGTGGACCTGCAGGTTCTCCCGGTCTTCATCGACGAGCAGTTCCGGCCTGAGGGGTCGTTGCGCGAGACGCTGCGGATGGTCGAGGCGGCGCATGTGCTCGCCGAGGGGAACGCCGACGAGGTGAGCCTGTGCCGCGACGGGGAGGAGATCGACCGGGCGCTGGGGGAGGGGAAGATCGCCCTGGTGCTGGCCCTGGAGAGCGCCCCCGGCCTGGACGCGAACGTGGAGCTGTTCTCCACTCTGCATCGGCTGGGCGTGCGGGTGGCCTCGATCGCGCACTGGGGCCGTACGCCATTGGCCGACGGCAGCGGGGAGGACGCCACCGGCAGCCGCCTGACCGGCGCCGGGGTCGAGGCGCTGGCCGAGCTGGAACGGCTGGGCGTGATCTTCGATGTCTCGCATCTGGGGGCGTCCGGCGTCGCGCACGTCCTGGAGCTGGCCACGCGTCCGGTCATGGCGACGCATTCCTCGGCCCGGGCCTTGCGCGACCATCACCGCAACCTCACCGACGACCAGCTCCGAGGTGTGGCCGCGACCGGCGGGGTGGTGTGCGTCAACTTCCTCGCGGGCTTCCTCAGCGAGGATCCCGGCGGCTACACCATCGACCGCCTCGTCGACCACATCGAGCACGTGGCCTCCGTCGCGGGAATCGACCACGTCGGCCTCGGCCCCGACTTCATCCGCGAGGTCAAGCTCGAGCTCACCCCGCCCTGCTGCGAGGACCTCAGCGCCCTGGCCGGTTTCGACACCAACGCCGTCGTCCCCGGCCTCGACGGCCCGCGCGGCATGCCCCTGGTCACCGAGGCACTCCTCCGCCGCGGCCACCCCGAGTCCGACATCCTGAAGATCATGGGCGAGAACGTCCATCACCTCTTCCGCAAAGAACTGGGACGCCCCGCCTGAGCGGGAAGCCCGAGCTTCCCGAGCCGTTGTGAGCGTGCGCGGATAGGGTCCGGTTCTGTGGGCCGATCGAGGACGAATTCGGGGCCGGCGGAGGACCTGCTCATCGAGCTGGATCGCGATGGCGGGGTGCCTCTGCATCGGCAGATCGAGATGTCCATCCGGGCGAGCATCCGGGCGGGACGGCTGCGGGCGGAGGCTTCGCTGCCGCCCACTCGTACGCTCGCGGCCGGTCTCGGGGTCTCTCGTGGGGTGGTCGTGGAGGCCTACCAGCAGCTCGTCGCCGAGGGCTACCTCACCAGCCGGTCGGGCGGTTACACGCAGGTCGCCGCGTCCATGCCGCCCGACGCGGCTCCGGCGTCGCGGCCGGTCGCGCGCGGCACCGGTCTCAGGATCGACTTCGGGTACGGGCGTACGGACGTGTCGCAGTTCCCGCGGGCGGCCTGGCTGCGCTCGGTCCGTACCGTGCTCGCGACTGCGCCGAACGACCGGTTCGCCTACCTTGACGGGCGGGGGGTGCCGGAGCTGCACGAGGCTCTGTGCGACTACCTCAACCGGGTGCGCGGCACGTCGGCCGTCCCGGGCAACATGGTGATCTGCAACGGCTACGGGCAGGGCATCTCGCTGCTGATCCAGGTGCTCGTCCGGCACGGCGCCAGGCGGATCGCCCTGGAGGACCCGTCGGCCAACGACGACGCCCGGGTGCTGGCCGGCGCCGCCGGTCTGGACGTGGTCGGGATCCCGGTGGGCCCGAACGGGGTCCAGGTCGACGCGCTCCATCAGACCGACGCGGACGCGGTCGTGCTCACGCCGTCGCATCAGTGGCCCACCGGGGGAGTGCTGCCGGCCGGCGCGAGGGCGGAGGTGATCCGCTGGGCGAGGCGGCGCGGCGCGATCGTGGTCGAGGACGACTACGACGCGGAGTACCGCTACGACCGGTCGCCGGTGGGCGCCATGCAGGGCCTGGCGCCGGACGACATCGTCTACTGCGGAACGGCCAGCAAGACGCTCGCGCCGGGGCTGCGGCTCGGCTGGATGGTGCTGCCTCCCCACCTGGTCGCCGATGTCACCGCGGCGAAGGTGCTCGCCGACCGGGGGTCGCCGGTCATCGACCAGTTGACGTTCGCCGACTTCCTCATGCGCGGCGAGTTCGACCGCCATCTGCGCCGGATGCGTCCGGTGTACCGCCGCCGCCGTGACGCGCTGCTGAACGCCCTGCGCACTCGCCTGCCCGATCTGGAACCGGCCGGGGTCGCCGCCGGGCAGCACGTGGTCGCCTGGCTCCCGCCCGATCTCGAGGAGGCGGCGGTGGTTGCGGCCGCCGCCCGGCACGGGCTCGGCATCAACGGCGTCGGCCCGTACAGGATCGCGGGTCCTGGACCGGGCGGACTCATCTTCGGTTACGCCATCCTCGGCGAGAGCGCCATCGGCGAGGGGGTCGCGTTGCTGGCGAGGGCCATCCGGGAGGTACGGGGGTCCTGATCCCGCGTGGCCTGATCCCGCGTGGCCTGATTCCGTGGGGTCCTGATCCGGCGCGGCGGCGCATGCGGGTCACTCGCAGTGCGCATGCGCGTCAGCGTGCCGGGCGGATGTTCTGGTTCAGGTGGAACACGTTGGCCGGGTCGTACGCGGTCTTCAGCGCGGTCAGCCGGGCCAGCTTCGCGGCCGAGTAGGCGCGCCGTACGCCGCGCCGTCCGTCGGCCAGTTCGTCGGCGGTCAGCGAGTTGACGTACACCCCGCTCGCGTAGGGCTCCAGCGAGGCACCGGCGGTGCGGGCGGCGCTCATCCTGGCGTCGTCCTCGGCCGGGTCGGTCCAGCGGGAGCCGGCGCCGAACTCGAACATCGTGCCGCGGTGGCTGAACGCCGCGTCCGCCTCGGGGACGTCGGCGATCGCGCCGCCGTGCGCCTGCAGGTCCACGCTCGGCAGGTACGGGTCCGAGCTCAGGTCGGTGCCGCCGCGCAGCAGGAACGCCTCGATCGCCACGGTCGGGAAGCGCCGCAGGTAGTGGCCGTTGGAGTAGCGGCGGTAGGCGTGGCCGCCGGTGGAGTCGTTGCGCTGCTGAAGGTCGAGATAGGACGGCGTGGTGACGCGCGACGCGAGGGGACGCCCGAGGGCGCGCATCGCCGGAAGCAGCCGGCGGCCCTGCTCCGGGTCGCCGACGTACACGAACCCGAGTGTGGCGATCGGGCCGGTGGGACCGCTGCCGACTTCGGCGGTGAACGTCGCCTGCCGGGGCGCGACGGCGTTCAGGTCGCGCCAGCCCTCCATGACCGGGACGGCGTCCTCGGCGCGGAAGTCGAACTCGGCGACCAGCGTTCGCGTGCCGGTGCGGTGCAGCTGGAACTCGAACTCGGTCACGATGCCGAAGTTGCCGCCACCGCCGCGCAGGCCCCAGAACAGGTCGGGGTTCTCGGTACGGCTCGCGGTGACGATGTCTCCCTCGGCGGTGACCACCGTGTACGAGACGACGTTGTCACAGGCCAGGCCGTACTGGCGGGCCAGCCAGCCCATGCCGCCGCCGAGCGTGAGCCCGCCGACGCCGGTGTGCGAGACGTTGCCGGCGGTGGTGGCCAGGCCGTACGCCTGGGCGGCCCGGTCCAGTGCGCCGAGCAGTGCCCCGCCCTGCACCCGGGCCCGGCGGCGGGCCGGGTCGATCCGGACGCCGCCCATGGGCGTCAGGTCGATCATGAGCCCGCCGTCGGGCACGGCGAAGCCTGCGGCGTTGTGGCCGCCGCAGCGGACGCCGATCTCCAGGTCCAGGTCCCGGGCCAGCCGTACGGCGGCGACCACGTCGGCGACGCCCGCCGCGCGGACGATCATGCGTGGACGCCGGTCGATCATGGCGTTCCAGACGGTACGGGCGGCGTCGTAGTCGGCGTCACCGGGCGTGAGGACCTGGCCGGCGAAGCGGGTCGCAGTCGCTGTCGTTGTCGTCGTCATGCCACTCAGCCTGACAGGAATCGGTACACACCCTGAGGTCCGATCTCGGGGTCTGGTGAAGGACCAATTTGGCCCCGGCCGAGCCGTGCCTCCCGCCGTCAGAGTTGCTTCACGTAGGAGATGAAGCCCGCGATGAAGAGCGCCGTCGCGGCGAACACGCCGGCTCCGGTCGTGATCGCATTGGGGATGGAGTGGGATGTCACCCAATAGATGACGCCTCCGCAGATGCCCACCAGCAGGCTGACGAGGAGGATGATCGCTCCGATCAGCCATCGGATCTTGTTTTCCATGATCCGTCTCCTTCCTGGCCGAACGGAGCCCGTAGCGGGCCAATTGTTCGGCGAGGCGTGGAACGAGGTCTGTTGGGTGTCGCAGCCGCCCTTTCTCCGCTTGTGATCTTCCTTATCAGGTGAACGTACTCCTGTCCTGACCTGCACGGAACTAGCGTCCGATTGTGTTGCGGATTCATTTTGGGGCGATTGCGAATGGCGGGCCGGGCGTCCGGGGAGACGCCGCCCGCGCGGCGTCATCTGATCGGATGAGCGGCGATACGACCGTGGAGTGATGATCAAGCGGGGCGGGCTGGATAGCGTCGGTGCATGCTGAGATCGCGTTGGGTCGCGTGTGGGATCGCCGGGCTCGCCGTTGCTGCGAGCCTCCTCGGAGGGAACGCCGCGGCGGCGGTGCCGTCAGCGGTCTGGGAGACGGGCCCGGTCACGTGGGGCCCGTGCTCTTACGAGGGACAGACGAGCCCGGCCGAGTGCGCGGACATTCAGGTGCCGTTGTCCTGGGCCGATCCGAAGGGGCCGAAGATCTCGCTGCGCCTGTCGCGGCTGCGCGCTCTGGACGGCGGGCACCGCATCGGGTCGATGCTGTTCAACCCGGGTGGGCCGGGCGGCGCGGGTGCCGCGGTGATCGCTCTCAGGGGGCGGGAACTGATGCCCGCCGCCGTACAGCAGCGGTTCGACATCATCGGCTTCGACCCGCGCGGCGTGGGAGACAGCACCGCCGTGAAGTGCTCGGGCGCGGCTCTGTCTCCCCAGGTCCCGGTGTTTCCCCGTTCCAAGGCGGAGTTCGCGGCGATCAAGCGGCAGAGCGCGACGTACGGCGCTTCGTGCGTCAAGGGATCCCAGGCCGGTCTGATCGCCAACGTCGACACCGTGAGTGCGGCGCGTGACATGGAGGCGATCCGCACCGCGCTCGGGGAACGGCAGATCAGTTTCCTGGGCGTGTCGTACGGGACGTTCCTGGGGCAGACCTACGCCCGGCTGTATCCGCGCCGTGTCCGCACGATGGTGCTCGACGGGGCGATGGACCACGCGGTCGGGCCGCGCACGTTCCTGAACCAGGAGGCCTCCGCGCTGTCGAAGGTGTTCGGCGAGTTCGCCCGGTGGTGCGGCGCGTCGACGTCGTGCGCCCTGCACGGCAAGAACGTGACCGAAGTCTGGGACAAGCTGCTGGCCCGGGCCGCGCGTACGCCGATCCCGGCTCCGCACGCTGCGGGCGGCCCGACGACGGTGAACGCGGACGCGATCCGGATGGTCCTGCCCAACCTGCTGCTGTTCGGTCCGACCAGCTCCCTGCTGCCCTCCACCTGGCCGGAGCTGGGCAAGGCGCTCGCCCAGGCGCAGGCCGGCGACGCGTCACTGCTGGCCGACAACTCCTCCGTCGGACAGCCTCAGGACGCCTACGCCGCGGTGGGCTGCCAGGACTTCCCGCCCCAGCTGCACGGCTACGGTGACATCGCCGACCGGCTGAAGAAGGTCCGCGCACTGTCCCCGCACACCGGCGGGGCCTCTGAAGCGTGGCTGATGACGCTGTTGTGCGCGGACTGGCCCGTTCCCCCGACCGATCCGTGGGGCCCGCAGAAGATCGAAGGCACGCCGCCGATCCTGGTGGCCAGCACCAAGGACGACCCGTCCACCCCGCTGGTCTGGGCACAGGGCCTGCACCGCGAGATCAAGGGCAGTGGACTGCTCGTCGCCGACGTCATCGGCCACACCGCGTACTTCAACTCCGCCTGCGCGCGCCAGGTGGAGAGCGACTACCTCATCACCGGCAGGCTCCCCGCGTCCGGCCGCTGCGGAGCCTGACGCCCGCCGCCCGCGATCAGGCGCGGGGGCGGTGGCGGTGGACGGGCGCCTCGGGTGACGTGCCGTAGACGGTCAGCCAGATCGAATGGGCCAGGGTGCGCGCGATCTGCTCGTCTCGCGAGCCTTCGTCGTGGCGGCAGTGCGCCGAGATGGTGCGTTCCACCATCCAGATCAGGACCTGCGCGGTCGAGGCCGTGTCCATGGCGGCCTCGACCGTGCCCGTGCGCTGTTCGGCGTTGAGCCGTTCCTGAACGACGTCGGAGAAGCCGCGCATCCGGCCGCGCCAGAACGCCGCGACGTCCGGGTCGTAGCCGCCCACCTCTCCCAGTGCGTTCAGGACGCGGCGATGCTCGCGATAGGCGGCGAGCATCTGCCGCATGGCGTGCGCGACGCCCTCCTCGCCGCCGGTGTGGTCGGCGCGCCACCAGATGACGGCCTCCGCGAAGAGCGCGTCGACCGCCTCCTCCGCCAGCGCGATGAGCAGGTGGCTCTTGTCCGGGAAGTGCAGGTAGAAGGTCGAGCGCGCGACCTCCGCGCGCTCGGCGATGCGCTGGATGGGCAGCTCGGTGTACGGCGTCCCGTCGGCCATCATCTCCGTGGCCGTCCGCAGCACGCGGCGCCGGACGTCCTCGCGCCGCTCCCGGACCTTCCTGCGCGCCTGCGTCGTGGTGGATGGCATGGCCGCAGGGTACCCCGCCGGGGCCTTGATCGGACAGAGTGTCGACACTCTGTTGACATATCGCCAACAACCGAATCACACTCGGTCCACTGCTCATCGACAAGCACAGGACGTCACGGGGGCTCGGCCTAGGAGGCTCAACGTGGTCCGTCATCGCAAGGCCATCGCCGTGCTGACCCTGGTGGTCGCGGCGCTGGCCTCCGCCACCACCCCGCGTGCAGAGGCTCGGACCTCCGCCACCACCTCACGCGCGGGTGCTCAGGTCTCGGCCGTACGCGACGATCCCGGGTCCGGGATTCCGCACACCGACGTCAAGCGGTCCGATCTCACCCCGGTGCCCGGCAAGCTCGCCGAGCCCTCCGACGACGGCCCGCACCCCGGCTCCACCACCGAATGGTGGTACTCGCACGTCATGGACCCGGCCACCCACCGCACGTTCATCGCGATGCTCTTCACCGCGCCCGTCCCCACCGGCGTCATCTTCTGGTACCCGGAGAAGGGCCAGAAGCTCGTTCTGCCGGAGCCGGTCGCCGAGGTGAAGGCGTCCGCCGGCCCGACGGTCACCAGCAGCGCGGGCAGCCTGGTGTACGACAAGGCCCGCGGCGCCTACCACCTCACCTGGCACGGGCTCTTCGCCAAGGCCGACATCTGGTTCGACCACGCGCTGCCCGGCGTCACGGGCGGGCCGATCCGCTACGACGGCGACCAGACGATGTACTGGAGCGCGCCCGTCGGTACGAGCCGCGTGACGGGCTGGGTGCAGCCGCCCGGCTCGTCCGCCCCGCTGAACGTGAACGGCTGGCGCGGCTACCACGACCACAACTGGGGCAAGTTCAGCGTCATCGACCAGCGGTACTCCGGCTGGGAGTGGGGCGTCTCCCACGAGCCCGACGGCACCGCGACACTGCTCGGCGGCGTGGTCAAGGGCGACGGCACCTGGCAGGGCGTGGTCGGCCGGGTGACCAAGCGCGAGACGTACGGATGCATGAGCACCGTCAAGCTCTCCGACTGGAAGGTCTCCGGGCTCTTCTCCTATCCGAACACCACCAGGCTGACCTGCCCGTCCTCGCTGCTGGCCACGCCGCAAGGCCTGAAGGGCAAGAGGCCGGGGCTCGACAAGACCTTCACCGTCGTGGACCCGTTCATCCTGGACACCGGCCTGCTCGCCCTGCCCGAATCGCTCGGCCGCACCGTCCCCGGCTCGCTCGGCCTGATCGAGCACATCCGCACGCTCCCACCCCGCCTGCCGCACTCCTAAGGACGGCGCCGATGTCCCGTTCAGACGACGACAAGCCCTCCAACGAGCAGCCCATCAACGGTCACCCGCGCCCCGGCATGTCCCGCCGCCAGGTGCTCTACGGCACGGCCGCCGCAGGGGCGGTCACGCTCCTTCCCCTCCAACCCGCACGCGCCGCGGCGGCCGGCACGAAGTCGGCCGGTAAGAAGACGGTCGTCGTCCTGGGCGGCGGCATGTCGGGACTGGCCGCCGCGCACGAGCTCATCGAACGCGGCTTCAACGTCACGGTCTTCGAACGCAAGGCCCTCGGCGGCAAGGCCCGCAGCATCCCCGTCCCCGGCACGGGCAAGCAGGGCAGGCGCGACCTCCAGGGCGAGCACGGGTTCCGCTTCTTCCCGGGCTTCTACCGCAACGTCCCCGACACGATGCGCCGCATCCCGGTGCCCGGGAACGCCAACGGCGTACACGACAACATGATCGACCTGACGTCCACCCGGATCTCCCGCAACGCCGGACGCTCGGACATCATCGTTCCCGAGTTGACCAGGCCCGGCGGTACGGGGCTCGACCTCGACGTCCTCAAGGAGACCCTCACCGGGCTCACCGAACAGGTCGCCGCGATCCCCGCCTCCGAGCTGTCCCTCTTCGTCAACCGCTTCATCGTCTACCTCACCAGCAGCGACGAACGCCGCCTCGGCCAGTGGGAGCGCCTGCCGTGGTGGGACTACGTCAAGGCCGAGGGCAAGTCCAAGGACTACCGCGCGATCGTGGCGCGCTTTCTCACCCGAGGCCTGGTCGCAGTGAAGGAAGAGGTCGCCAGCACGCGTACCGTCGGCGCGATGGGCCAGGCGTTCCTCCTGTCCGGCCTCGGCCTGGGCGCGGACGGCGGCCTGGCGCGGATGCTGAACGCGCCCACCAACGAGGCGTGGATCGACCCCTGGGTGACCTATCTGCGCAGCCGAGGTGTCCGCTTCGAAGTAGGCCAGACGGTCGAAGCCCTGGACGTCGCCTCCGGCCGAATCCGTTCCGCGCACCTCATCGACGCTCAGGGCAAGCGACGCACGGCCGAGGCCGACTGGTTCGTCTGCGCGATGCCGGTCGAACGCGCCCGTGCCCTGCTGTCTCCCGCGATCCTGGCCCTGGACCCTTCCCTGGCCGGCATGAACGACCTGCACACCGAGTGGATGAACGGCCTGCAGTTCTTCCTGCGCAAGAGCCCGCACGGGATCGACCAGGAGGTCAACTTCATGGACTCTCCCTGGCAGCTCACCGCCGTTCTGCAGAGCCGCCTCTGGAACCGCGACTTCCCCCGCGACTACGGCGACGGCCAGGTCACCGACTGCCTGTCCCTGGACATCTCCGACTGGGACACCCCGGGAATCGTCACCGGCCGCCCCGCCAAGGAGTGCAGCCCGGCAGAGGTGGCCAAGGAATGCTGGGCGCAGATGAAGGATCACCTGGAGGACACGGGCCGTTCCGTCCTGCCCGACGGCCTCCTGCACTCCTGGTTCCTCGACCCGGCGATCGCCTGGAACGCCGCCACCCGCCGCAACACCAACGACGAGCCCCTCATGGTCAACACCGTCGGCAGCTGGGCGAAGCGTCCGCGCTCGCGCACGAGGATCCCCAACCTCTTCATGGCGGGCGACTACGTCCAGACCAACATGGACCTGGCGACCATGGAGGGCGCGAACGAGTCCGGCCGCGCCGCCGCCAACGCCCTCCTGGACGCCGCGGACTCCCCGGCCAAGCCCGCCGACCTGTGGAAGCTCTACCAGCCACCGGAGCTGGACGGCCTCAAGAAACTGGACGCACAACGCTTCCGCACCGGCCTCCCCAACCTCTTCGACACCTAGCGCGGGCGGTCGGGGCGGACTGCTCCCGAGTGGAGGGCTAGCGGAGTTCGCGTTTGAGGATCTTGCCGGTGGCGGTCATGGGGAGGGTGTCGCGGAACTCGATGGAGCGGGGGTACTTGTAGGCCGCGAAGGTCTCCTTGCACCAGGCGAGCAGCTCGTCCTCGGTGACCGAGGCGCCCGGGGTACGGATGATGTACGCCTTGATCTCTTCGCCGTGCGAGGGGTGCGGGATGCCGACGACGGCGGCGAGGGAGACCTCGGGGTGGGTGGTGAGGCCGTCCTCGATCTCGCGGGGGTAGACGTTGAAGCCGCCGCGGATGATGAGGTCCTTGGCGCGGTCGACGATGAAGTAGTAGCCGTCGCCGTCGCGGGTCGCCAGGTCGCCGGTGCGGAACCAGCCGTCGCGCATGGTCTCGTCGGTGGCCTCGGGACGCTTGTAGTAGCCCTTCATGACGTTGTGGCCGCGGATGGCGATCTCGCCGGGGCCCTCGCCCTCGACGGTGTTCCACTTGTCGTCGATGAGCTTCATCTCGACGCCCCAGACCGGCCAGCCGATCGAACCGGCCTTGCCGGGGCGGCCGGGCTGGTTGAAGCTGGCGACCGGTGAGGTCTCCGACAGGCCGTAGCCCTCGTTGATCGGCAGGCCGAAGGTGGCCTGGAAGTCCTTGAGCAGCTCGACCGGCGCGGCCGAGCCTCCGGAGATCGCGCCCCGCACGGACGTGGGGACCTCGCCGCCGTCGGTGTGGAGCAAGGTCAGCATCGCCCAGTACATCGTCGGGACGCCCGCGAAGATCGTGACGTTCTCGCGGCGCATGAGCTCCAGCGCCGCGGCGGGATCGAAGCGGGGGAGCAGGACGAGGGTCGCCCTGCGGCGGAACCCCCCGTTCAGCAGCGTGGTCTGCCCGAACGAGTGGAAGAGCGGGAGCGTGACCAGGTAGGTGTCCCGCTCCGAAGCCTCAGAGCGCGGGAAGATCTCGTCGGAGATGATGGCGTTGAGCAGCATGTTCTGGTGGGTCAGCTCGGCGCCCTTGGGCTGGCCGGTCGTTCCGCTGGTGTAGAGGATGACGGCCGTGTCGTCGCCCGACGTCTGAACGGTCGAGAACTCCGGGGACATGCCATCGAGCGCGGCCCACAGGGTCTCGCCGTACTCCGACTCCAGCGCTCCCGGCGTCGCGGGAAGCACGATGAAGTGCTCGGTGGCGGCCTCGGCGAAACCCGCCTTGCCGCGTTCGCCCAGCGGCAGCTGAGGGGTGCCCTCGAAGCAGAACAGCGCCTTGGCGTCGCTGTCGTCGAGGTGGTAGGTGATCTCGCGCGGCTGGAAGAGGACGTTCAGCGGGACGACCGTCGCACCGGCCTTGAGGATGCCGTAGTACACGAACGGGAAGTACGGCACGTTCGGGCACGCCAGCGCCACCTTGTCGCCCTTGCCGATGCCGCGCGAGACCAGCAGGTTGGCGACCTGGCAGGCCACCGCGTTCACCAACGAGTACGGGTAGCGGGTCTCGCCGAGAACGAGTGCCGCCTGGTCCGGTGCCTCGCGCGCGCTGTCCTCCAGCACGGTCGCCAGGTTGAGCATGGGGGTCCTCCTCCGGCCGGGGGTCACACCCCATCCTTGCCACCGACGATGCCAGGGAATCCCTCGTCTCTGAAGGTCTTTCCGGTCGGCCACATAATCGCGCTTCCGCGTCAATGGAAAATGTGGCCTTCGATAAATGTGCGAAGAATGTCGTCGGCGTCTGAGCAGGCTTGACGGCCGGTTCCAGGTGTCGTCCTGAACAGAGATCGTAGAAACTTATATGATCTTGCCGACTCGGTGTGCCGTCCCGAGCGAACCCCACCTTCTGTTTTGGGAGAGGTCATGCTCGAAATTCGCCTGCTCGGACCCGTCGAGATCGTCGGCGGACCAGGCCGGGGGGACCGGCTGAGCGCGATCCTGCGCAGGCTGTTCGCCGTCCTCGTACTGCGGGCGGGCGACGGGGTCAGGTTCGACGAACTGGTCGAGGAGCTCTGGACGCAGGAGCCGCCGGCCCACGTGGAGAACGCGCTGCACGCGCACGTGTCCAGGCTGCGCAAGTACCTGGACGCCTGGGAGCCGGAGGACGCCGGACGCGAAAGGCTCACGGCGACCCCCGGCGGCTACGCCCTCGCGGTCGTTCCGGACGAGGTCGACGTCCTGCGGTTCAAGGAGCTGCGGCGGCAGGCCTACGAACCGTCGCGCAGTCCGTCAGAGGCGATCGACCTGCTGGAACGCGGGCTGCGGCTGTGGCGGGGACCGGCGCTGCTCGACGCGGCCGAGGGACCGATCTGCGCCGCCGCGGCCTCGGTGCTGATGGACCTCCGGTTGCTCACCGTCACCTACCTGTACGAGCTCAGACTGCGGCGCGGCGAGCACGCGGAGGTCATTCCGGACCTGCAGGAACTGGCCACCGCGCACCCGCTGGAAGAGGCGCTGCAGGATCTGCTCATGCTCGCTCTGTACCGCAGCGGCAGGCAGGCGCAGGCGCTCGCGGTGTACGACAGGCTCCGGCGCCAGCTGGCCGAACGGCTCGGCATCGTGCCCGGGCCGGGCATCCAGAGCAGGGTGCAGGCCATCCTCACCCAGTCCTCCGAATTGGACGATCTCGATCAGCGTTTCGTCAGCCGCTGATCAGAGGCATTTCAGCGCCCTGATGACAGCCTCATCGTGACTTCCAGAAGTGAGGGGGACGATGGGCACGGACGTTCTCGCGCCATCACCGGCCCGGACGACGACGGTCTGGGTTCCGGACGGCAGGCCCGCGGTGTTCCGCGGCGATCAGATCACCGCGTACGCCGCACGGATCCGGGAGCCGCTGCACCTGGTGGCCTCGACCACCGGCCACGGCATCGGGGTCGGCATCGGCGGAACGATCACTGCCGGAATCGCCGCGGAGGGACCCGGCGACGGCGCGGAAGGGCACCGGCTCGTCGGGATGCTTCCCGCGCTGTACCCCGAATGGCTGGGCGACCGGTCCTTCAACGAGGCGCACGGCGCCCGGTTCCCCTATGTCGCGGGCGAGATGGCGGGCGGCATCGCCACCACGGCCATGGTCATCGCGATGGCTCGCGCGGACATGCTCGGTTTCTTCGGCGCGGGTGGGCTGTCCGTGGAACGGGTGGAGCAGGCCGTCGCCGAGCTGAAGGCGGCCCTGCCCGGCCGGACCAACTGGGGCGTGAACCTCATCCACTCCCCGGCGGAACCCGCCACCGAAGAGGCCGTCGCCGCGCTGCTGCTGGCGGCCGAGGTGCCCGCCGTGTCGGCGTCGGCGTTCATGGAGCTCACGCCCGCCGTCGTACGGCTGGCCGCGCACGGTCTGACCCGGGATCCCGGTGGCAGGGTGCGGCGCAGGACCCGGCTGTTCGCCAAGGTGTCCAGGCCCGAGGTGGCCGAGCAGTTCATGCGGCCCGCCCCGGCGCACCTGCTGCGTGCCCTCGTCGAACGCGGCCACCTCACCGAGGCCGAGGCCGAGCTGGCCGCGTCGGTGCCGGTGGCCGAGGACATCACGGTCGAGGCCGACAGCGGCGGGCACACCGACAACCGCGCGCTCACCGTCGTGCTGCCGATCATGCTCGCGCTCCGCGCCAGGCTGGCGAAGGAGCACCGCTACGACCGGCCGATCCGGGTCGGCGCGGCGGGCGGGCTCGGAACGCCGGGCGCGGTCGCCGCCGCCTTCGCGCTCGGCGCCGCGTACGTGGTCACCGGCTCGATCAACCAGGCGAGCGTCGAGTCGGGCATGTCCGAGGACGGCAAGGCCATGCTGAGCGGCGCGGGCATGGCCGACGTGGTGATGGCCCCGGCGGCCGACATGTTCGAGCTCGGCGTGAAGCTGCAGGTGCTGCGCCGGGGCACGATGTTCGCCTTCAGGGCCGCCCAGCTGCACCAGGTCTACACCTCCTACGGGTCCTGGGACGAGGTGCCGGAACAGACCCGGGCCAAGATCGAACGCACCCAGCTCCGCGCGTCCTACGCCGACGTGTGGGCCGGGACCAGGGCGTTCTGGCTGGACCGCGAGCCCGAGCAGATCGCCAAGGCCGAACGGGACCCGCGCCACCAGATGGCGTTGGTGTTCCGCTGGTACCTCGGGATGTCCAGCCGCTGGGCGGTCCAGAACGACGGCACGCGCCGCACGGACTACCAGATCTGGTGCGGACCGGCGATGGGGGCGTTCAACGACTGGGCGGCCGGCGGCTTCCTGGCCGAACCCGCCGACCGGTCGGTCGTGCAGATCGCCCGCAACCTCCTCGAGGGCGCCGCGGTGATCACCCGCGCCCAGCAGCTGCGCACCCACGGCGTGGCCGTCCCTCATGCGGCGTTCGCCTACGAGCCCCGCCCGCTCGACTAAGGAGCCGGTCATGACGAGGAAGCCCAGACCACAGCCGATCGCCGTCGTGGGCGTCGGCGCGATCCTGCCCGGCGCCGCCGACGTGGAAGCGTCCTGGCGGATGATCCTCGCCGGGACGGACCAGATCCGCGAGGTGCCCGCCGACCGCTGGCTGGTCGACGACTACTACGACCCCGATCCGCAGGCGCCCGACCGGACCTACGCCAAGCGCGGCGGCTTCCTGCCGAGGGTCGACTTCGACCCGCTCGCGTACGGCATCCCGCCGAGCACGATGCAGGCCACCGACTCCTCGCAGTTGCTCGCGTTGATGGTCGCCGACCAGGTGCTGGCGGACGCGGGCGGCACCGGCGAGCTGGACCGGGACCGGATCAGCGTGATCCTCGGGGCGACCGGCTACCTGCCGCTGGCCGCGCACATGGCGGCTCGGAACGCGCGCCCGCACTGGCTGGCGGGACTCCGTGCGGCGGGCGTGCCGGAATCGCAGGCGCAGGAGGTCTGCCAGAACATCTCCGACACGTTCGTGCCGTGGCAGGAGGCGAGCTTCCCCGGCCTGCTGCCGAACGTCGCGGCCGGACGGATCGCCAACCGGTTCGACCTCCACGGGACCAACCACACCACCGACGCCGCGTGCGCCAGCTCGCTGGCCGCGCTGTCGACCGCGGTGGACGAACTGTCGGTCGGCCGCGCGGACCTGGTCCTGGCGGGCGGCATCGACACGGTCAACGACGAACTCCTGTTCCTGTGCTTCAGCAAGACTCCGGCGCTGTCGCGCACGGGGGACTGCCGCCCGTTCTCCGACGCCGCCGACGGAACGATCCTCGGCGAGGGCATCGTGATGTTCGCGCTGAAGCGGCTGGCCGACGCCGAACGCGACGGCGACCAGATCTACTCGGTGATCACCGGGCTCGGCACGTCCTCGGACGGCCGGAGCAACGCGATCTACGCGCCGCTTCCCGAGGGCCAGCAGCGGGCGCTGCGCCGCGCCTACGAGTTCGCCGGGTATGGGCCGGAGACCGTCGGGCTGGTCGAGGCGCACGGCACCGGCACCCGGGCGGGCGACAAGGCCGAGTTCTCCGCGCTGCGTTCGGTCTTCTCCGAGGCGGCCGCGGAAACCGGCTCCGGTCAGTGGTGCGCGCTCGGTTCGGTCAAGTCGCAGATCGGCCACGCCAAGGGCGCGGCCGGAGCGGCCGGGCTGCTGAAGGCGATCCTCGCGCTGCACCACGGGGTGCTGCCCGGCACGATCAAGGTGGACCGGCCCAACCCCGATCTCGCCGTCGAGACCAGCCCGTTCTACGTCAACACCGAGACCCGGCCCTGGATCCAGGACGCCGCCCACCCGCGCCGCGCCGCGGTGTCGAGCTTCGGGTTCGGCGGCAGCAACTACCACCTGACCGTCGAGGAGTACGCGGGCAAGAAGGGCCGCCGCCCGTACCGGATCAGGACCTCGCCCGCCGAGCTCGTGCTGCTGAGCGCCGAGTCTGAGGCCCGGCTGCGCGAGCGGATGCGGGAGGCCGGCGAGGCGAACGATCTGGTGACGCTCGCGCGCGCCAGCCAGGAGAGCTTCGACCCGGCCGCCGCGCACCGGCTGGCCGTGGTGGCCGACGGCCTGGAGACCCTGCGCGAACGCCTCGCGTCCCTGGGCGGCCCGGGTGTGCACTACGCCACCGGCACGCCGGACCGGGGGAAGGTCGCGTTCCTGTTCCCCGGCCAGGGCGCGCAGTATCCCGGCATGGGCGCCTCGGTCGCGGTCGAACTGCCCGCCGCCCGCCGCGTCTGGGACGAGCTCGGCACGCTGGAGTTGGGCGGCGAGCCGCTGCACCGGGTCGTGTTCCCGCCGCCCGCGTTCACGCCCGAGGACCGAGCCGGCCAGCAGGACCGCGTGACCGCCACCGAGTGGGCGCAGCCCGCGCTCGCCGCGCACAGCCTGTCCCTGTACGCGGTGCTCACCGAGCTCGGCCTCACGCCCGACTGCGTGGGCGGCCACAGCTTCGGCGAGCTGGTCGCGCTGCAGGTCGCCGGGGCGTACGACGCCGCCACCCTGATGCGGATCGCGCGCCGCCGGGGCGAGCTGATGCGCGACGCCGCCCAGCGTCCGGGCGGGATGCTCGCGGTCGCGCTCTCCCGCGAGGAGACCGAGGCCGAGCTGGCCGCGAGCGGCGTGCCCGAGGTGTGGATCGCCAACAGCAACGCACCCGAGCAGACGATCCTGTCCGGCTCGCTCGACGGGCTGGAGTCGATGGCGGCGCACCTGGCACGCCGTCAGGTGTCCACCACCAAGCTGCGCGCCGCGGCCGCGTTCCACAGCCCGCTGGTCGCCTCGGCCTGCGAGCCGTTCGCCGCCTTCCTCGGCACGGTCGAGGTCGGTGCGCCCGCGCTCGACGTCTACGCCAACGCGGACGCGAGCCTCTACCCGGCCGACCCGGACGAGATCCGTTCGCGGATCAGCGGCCACCTCGCCTCGCCCGTGCTGTTCGCCGAGCAGATCGAGGCGATGTACGCGGCGGGCGTCCGCACCTTCGTCGAGGTCGGCGCGTCCGGCCCGCTGACCGGCCTGGTCAAGCGGGTCCTGGCGGACCGGCCCCACCTGGCGGTCTCGCTCGACCGCGCGGGCCGGGACGGCATGAACGCCCTGTACCAGGGGCTCGGCCGGCTGGCCGTGCACGGTCTCGCGCTCGACTGGGCGGCGCACTGGCAGCCGTACGGGCCCGTTCGGCCCGCCGCGCCGGCGCCGAGGCTGGCCGTCAGGATCGACGGCGGCAACCGCGACCGCCCCTACCCACCGGCCATCGGGACGCTGCCGCCCGTGCCGGACCCAAGCGTCACACCGGAGCCCGTCCCCGAGCAGCGGGAGACGGCCCCGGACCTGGAAGCCACCGAAGGAGAACCGATGACTGCCCGGGATGAGATTCTGCGTCGCGCCGGCGACACGCATGCCGACTACCAACGCCTGATGACGGATGCCCACCTGGCGTTCCTTCAGTTCTCTCAGCAGGCGCTCAGCGACGAGACGGTGCTCGCGCCGCTCGTACCCGCGCAGCCGCCGCGGCCCGCCGCCGACATGCTCGCTCCGGCGCCCGCCGCCAAGACCGCGACACCGGCCGTCCAGGCTCCGGCCGTATCGGCGCCCGCCATCCCCGCTCCAGCGCCACCGGCGCCTTCGGAGGCGCCGGCCCCGCCCGTGCGGACCAGCAAGAACGGCCCCGATCCGGCGGCCGTGCTGATGGCGGTGGTGGCCGACCGGACCGGCTACCCGGTGGAGATGCTGGACCCGGACATGGAGGTGGAGGCCGACCTGGGCATCGACTCGATCAAGCGGGTCGAGATCTTCTCCGGGGTCAAGGGGAAGCTGGGCGACCTGGACGTCCCCGCGGCCGAGCTGGGCTCACTGCGGACCCTGCGGCAGATCATCGACCGGCTCCAGACGGCGGTGGTGCCGGGAAAAGCCCCCTAGCGGCGCAGCCCGAACGCGCCGCGGAGACCCCGGCCGCCGACCGTGTCCTCCGGCAGGAGATGGTCGCGGCCCCGGCACCGCCCACCGGGCTGACGATGTACGGCCTGAGCGACGCCCGGCTGTTCATCGTGGACGAGGGGGCCGGGCTCGCCGGTCTGCTCGCCGAGCTGCTGCAGGCACAGGGCGTGTCGGCGATGCCGATCGGCTACTGCGAGGAGGTTCCCGACGACGCCGGGGGAGTCGTGCTGCTCGGCGGGATGGCCCGGGTCGCCGAACCGGCGGACGGGTTCCGGCACCAGCGCACGGCCTTCCAGCTGGCCCGGCGGCTCGCGCCGACGCTCGGCAGCGCGGGCGGCCTGTTCGTCACCGTTCAGGACACCGGCGGTGACTTCGGGCTGGCCGGTACGGGGGAGCGGGCCTGGGTCGGCGGGTTCGCGGCCCTGGCCAGGACCGCCGCTAAGGAGTGGCCGCAGGCGGCGGTCAAGGCGATCGACTGCGCCAGGGCGGAACGTACCTCCGGCGAACTGGCCGAGGCCATCACGGCGGAACTGCTGCGGGGCGGCCCGTTGCTGGACGTCGGGCTGCGTTCCGACGGTACGCGGGTGACGCCGCGTCCCAGGCCCGCAGAGTTGGAGCCCGCCCAGCCCGAGCCGGCCGGCCGGGGCAGGATCGGGCCGGACTCGGTGATGGTCGTCACCGGCGGAGCGCGAGGCGTCACCGCCGCCGCCCTGATCGAACTGGCCCGGGTGTGCAAGCCCCGCCTCGCCCTGCTGGGCAGGACCGAACTGGCGGACGAGCCACCCGGCCTGCCGCAGGACGCGGACGAGCAGACCCTCACCCGAGAGCTGGCACGGCTCGCTGACGGGCCGGTGTCGCCCGCGAAGCTGGCCGCGCGGGTGCGCCAGATCATGGCGGTACGCGAGATCCGCGGCACGCTCGCGGCGCTCGCGGAGGCGGGTTCGCCCGCCCGCTACCTGTCCGTGGACGCCACCGACGCCGGGGCACTGTCCATGGCGCTGGAGGAGGTACGGGCCGACTGGGGGCCGATCACCGCCGTGGTGCACGCCGCCGGCCGTCTCGCCGACCGCTACATGGCGGAGAAGACCGACGCCCAGTTCGACGGGGTCTTCGACACCAAGGCCGTGGGCCTGTCCACGTTGCTGGAGGCCACCTCCAAGGACCCGCTGACCACCCTGTGCGTCTTCTCCTCCGTCGCGGGAACGTTCGGCAACCAGGGCCAGAGCGACTACGCGATGGCCAACGAGGTCCTCGCCCACGTGGCGTCGGCGGAGGCGGCGCGTCGTCCCGAATGCCACGTCAGCTCGATCGCCTGGGGGCCGTGGGACGGCGGCATGGTCACACCGGCGCTGGCCGCTCACTTCACCCGCGCGGGCGTACCGCTGCTGCCGCAGGCCGAGGGCGCGGAGGCCTTCGTCGCGGAACTCACCGCCGGCCGGGGCTCCCGAGTGCTGATCAGCGCCACCGACGGCTCGCCTCGTTCCGCCGAGGCGCTCGGCCGTCCGGACGAGCCGATCCGGGCCCAGATCACGGTGACCGCGCGGAGCCATCCGCACCTGGCCGACCACGTGATCGCGGGCACTCCGGTCCTGCCGATGGCGCAGGCGCTGGAGTGGCTCACCGGCGCGGCGCGTTCCTGGCACCCCGACGCCGCACAGGTCGTGCTGCGCGACGTCCGGGTGCTGCGCGGCGCGCCACTGCCCGAGCTGAACGAGGCCGGGCACGGCTTCACCCTGTCGGGGTCCGCAGGCGGAGCCGTCGCCGAACTGCACGGCGACGGGAAGCACCCGCACTACCGGGCGCGGATCGAGCCCGAGCCCCAGCCGATGGAGGCACAGCACCCGCTGGAAGGTCTCGAACCCTCGCGCAGAGAAGAGATCTACGACGGCGAGACGCTGTTCCACGGGCCGCTGTTCCAGTCGCTGACCCGTATAGACGGCATGTCGTCGGCCGGTGCTCGCGGCTCGGTCATCGGTCTCGGCGACCTGGGCTGGCAGGACGGCGACTGGCAGACCGACCCGGCGGCGATCGACGGCGCGTTGCAGCTCGCGGTCGTGTGGGCCGAGGCCCTGCTCGGCGGCGCGACCCTGCCGATGGCGCTGGGGGAGTTCCGCGCGTACCGCGTCGGCTCGGCCGACGGCGGGTTCAGCTGTACGGTCCGTGCCGTTCCGGCGAACGGGGACCACGCGCAGTGCCATGTCGCGCTGGCGACCGGCGACGGTGAGCCGTTCGCGGAGCTCCGCGACCTTGAGCTCGTGCTGAGGCCGTCATGAGGCTCCGCGTCTTCTCCGGCACCGACCGTGCCGGGGTGCTGGCGGCACTGGAGGCGGGCCGGCAGTCCGACACCGGCCCGGCCCGGCTGGTGCTCATCGAGTCCGCCGACGCCGAACGGGCCGCGCGCTGGCTGCGGAACGGAGGGCCACAGCCTCGGGGCGTGGCCTTCCGGGAGACGCCGATCAGCGGCGAGGTCGCCTTCGTCTACACCAACGGGGCCGCCTTCTACGACGGGATGGGACGGGAACTCCGCGCGGCGCTGCCGGGCCTGACCAGCACGTCCGTGGGCGACGGGGGAGAGTCCGGCGTGCTCGGCCAGCTCCTGGACTGCGCCCGGCTCGGCTCACTGCACACCGCGATCGTGCGGACGCTGTTCGGGCTGCGGCCCGACGCCGCGATCGGCTACTCGTTCGGCGAGACCGTCGCGCTGCTCGCCCTGGAGGTCTGGCAGGACCCCGAACGGCTCATGGCCGGGCTGTGCGGGGGGAGCCTCTACACCAGCGACATGGCCGGGGAACTCCGCGCGGTCCGTACGGCCTGGCGTGACGCCGGGATCGAGGGCGACCGCTGGGCCAGTCTCCTGGTCCGCACGGACGACCGAGCCCGGCTGGACGCGGCGATCGGCGCCGAACCCGCCGTTCATCTGCTGCTGGTCAGCGCACCCGGCCTGTTCGTGATCGGCGGCGAGGCCGCGGCGACCGCCAGAACGGGCGGGCTGTTCGGCGAGGACGCGCTGCCGATCGACCACGAGCTCGCCGCGCACGTGCCGGAGCTCGCCGGTATCGCCGACCGGGTGCGGTGCGGCTTCACCGGTCCCGTGCACCCCATGAAGGGTGGCCCGCGCTTCTACAGCGGGGTGACCGCGCGGCCCTACGAGGTGAGCCCGGAACGGATCGCCGAGGCGATGACCGGTCTGCATCTGCGGCCGGTCGACTTCCCCGCCCTGATCGAACGGGCCTACGCCGACGGGGTCCGCACGTTCATCGAGATGGGCCCGCGCCGCCAGTGCACCGGCTTCATCGACCGGATCCTGGAGGGCCGTGACCATGTCGCGGTGGCGATGGACGAGCCGGGACGCGGCGTTGAACGGCTCTGGCGCACGGTCGCGGACCTGATCGCCGCCGGGATCGACGTCGACGCCGCCGCCGTGGCCCGGGCACTGTCGCGGGCTTCGGCGCAGGCACGGATTTCGGCGCAGGCACGGCAGGTGATGGTGCCGCCGCCCGCGCCGCCTCCCGTACTGCCGCAGCCGGGCCCGGTGCTGGACCGGACGGGGCTGAACGAGCTGGCCCAGGGCCGGCCGTCGGCGGCGTTCGGCCCCGACCACTCCCACCTGGACGGCCTGCGCCACCGGGTCCGGCTGCCCAGAGACCGCATGCTCCTGCTCGACCGGGTGACGGCGGTGCACGCGGTGCCGATGTCACGCGGCAGTGGAACGATCCATTCCGAGACCGACGTCCGGGCCGACAGCTGGTTCCTCGACGCGGGCGGGCGGATGCCCGCCGGGCTCATGGCCGAGGCACAGCAGGGCGCACTCGCCCTGATCAGCTGGCTCGGACTCGACCCCGGAACGGGCGATCAGTCGGCGCGGCTGCTCGACCAGGAGGTCGTCTACCACGGTCCCCGCCCGCGCGTGGGGGAGACCCTGCGGCACGTGACCCGGGTCGAGGAGCATTTCGAGCACGACGGCATGATCCTGGTCGCGGTCAGCGGCGAGTCCTACGTCGGCGACGAGCTGCGGATGAGCCTGCGCAAGGGCCGCGTGGCCGTCTTCGCGCGCACCGGGGAGGCCATGGGCGGCGGCCTGGTCTGGGAGCCCAAGCCCGGTGGCAGGCCCGGCGTCTCGCGTGCGTTCGGCCAGGCGGGCATCGCCGCGTTCGACCTGCCGATGCTGCGGCGCGGACCGCTGAGCGTGCTCCGCGAGGTGCCCGAGTTCGATCCGCATCGCGGGTACCTGCGCGCCGCGTTCCCGCTCGCGCCCGACGACTGGTACTTCGACGCGCACTTCCCCGACGACCCCGTCATGCCCGGCAACCTCATGTGCCAGTACGGCTTCCAGGCGGCGTCGTTCTACCTCGCCGCGCTCGGTCACACCGCGGGGCGCGAGGACTGGGAGTTCGACATCGTGCCGGAACAGCCGATGAAGGTCAGGTTCCGGGACCAAGCGATCCCCGCCAACCGCCTGTACGAGTGCGAGCTGTTCGTCACCGAGGTCACCGGCGACCCGTACCCGATGGTGCGGGGCGACCTGCTGATGACCGTCGACGGCGTGAAGTCGGGGCTCGTCGAGGGCGCGGCCGTCCGCCTCGTTCCGGCGCCGGCATTCCAGAGTGCGGAGGCACGATGACCGATCCGCGGCAAGAGGCACTCGGCCGGATACCGGCCACCCGGCCCCCGGCGGACGACGCCGTGGCGGTCGATCCGCGGCGGGCGGCGCTCGGCCGGACTCCCGCCGCGCGGGTTCCGGTGAAGGGAGGCGTGGTCGTCGCGAGGCCGACCGCCGACACCGACCACGACGAGATCCGTGACCTGCATCTGCGGTGCTCGGACGCCACCCGCTATCGCCGTTACCACTGCGGGCTCATCCAGCCGACTCCGTCGATGCTCGTCAACATGACCGACCGTACGAAGGGCCTCTACCTGGCGGTGCACGAACCCGAAGGCCAGATGGTGGGCCTGTGCGGGCTGGCGTTCACCGACGAGGCGTGCGCCGTCGAGATGGGGCTGCTGGTGGCCGACGAGTGGCAGGGACGCGGCATCGGCCAGGCCGTCTGCGAGCTGCTGCTGAAGGCGGCCCGGGAGGCGGGCTTCGACCGGGTCATGGCACACGTGGTCGCCGAGAACCGCCGTGCCGTGACGTTCATGACGCGGCTCGGCGCCACCACCACCAAGCGCACCGACCCGTGCGTGGTCAGCCTGGTCTTCACGCTGAAGTGCGCCGGCGCCAAGGCCAACGCGGACGCCGATGACAGCGACTGCGACACCGGCACCGGCTGCGACAGGGAGATGGTCTGACGCCATGACGCCATGACGCCATGATGCGCTGTGGCCTGCCGCGACTCGGTCGCGGCAGGCCACAGCGCTGAAGCGCGATCAGGTCTGGTAGCAGGGCTTGTCGAACGAGAACTTCTTGGAGGTGGGGCCCTCGAAGAAGTCGGCGTCGGACCGGATGCCGGAGTACTGGCTCGGGTCGGCGTGGCCGATCGTGCTCTCCCGCCGCCCGCGCCGTGAGCCGGGGTCATTGGGAGGCAGCATGCCCTCGTAGTCGACCGGCTTCAGATGGCGTACGGCCTCCATGAGGCTCTCGCGGGAGAGCTGCCCGCTCGCGGCGGCCTGTTCCAGGGCGGCCTTGAGCGGATAGGAGAGGATCCAGCCGCTGACGTAGTTGTCGCTGGGCTCCACATCCTTGAGCGCCTTGCGCATCGCCGCGTGGCCGGGGGAGTCGGTCGCGAACTCGCGCGCGACCGTGGCCTGCCAGTACTGCTTCTCGAAGGCCGGGCCCGCCGGCGTCTGCAGCAGCGCGGGCGACCAGCCGGGGTTGCTGCCGATGTACCGGCCGCGGTAGCCGCCCTTGCTCGCGGCGCCGACGACCATCGCGGTGTCCGGCGCCCCGACCGAGAGCATCACCAGGCTCGGCTGCTCATCGATGATCTTCTGGATCGCGGGGGAGTCCGGCTTCAGCCCGGGCGCGACCGGGACGTCCTCGAACTTCAGCCCGTTCTGCTGCGCGGCCCGCTTCGCGCCGCCCGCGGCGTCGCCGCCGTAGTCGCCCGGATAGTGGACGGCGATCACGCTCTTGACCTTGAAGCCCTTCCCGGGGAAGGTGTCGGCCGCGTAGTCGACGCCGTTCATGGCCTCGATGCAGTAGCTCGCCGCCGTCTCCAGGACGTTCTCGGAGAACACCCAGCCCGAGGTGAAGCTCGCCGGCACCGCGATCATGTTCTCCCGCTTCAGCTCCGGGAGGGCGTTGGCGATCGGCACCGAGCCGAACATCTGGGCGTAGGCGAACACCTTGTTCTCGGTCGCGCGGACGTCGCTCAGGTTCTTGGCCGGGTCGTACCCGTTGTCGAGCACGTACGAGGTGGCGTCGATGTCGTAGCCGCCGATGCCGCCCTGGAGGTTGACCCGGTGCCAGAACGCGCGCTGGGCCTCGGTGGCGATCGTGGCGAGCGCCTTGAAGTTGGCGCTGCTCTGGTCGGTGACGAAGCCGAGATAGATGCAGCCGTGGTTCTTGTTCACCGCGTTCGGGCACGCCTTCTCGGTGATCCCGGGCGTCCCCTCCTTCACGGCGACCTCGCTCTGCGCGGAACAGGACGCGAGGGGAAGTCCCAGCAGCAGGGCGAGGGCGATGGCCCTGGTCGTTCTCATGATGCCGTCCGCTCCTTCTCTTTCATGACGTGCTTGACGAGGGAGACCAGGGTCTGTTTCGCCGACGTGCGCTCGCGGGCGTCGCAGATCAGGACCGGCACGTGCGGCTCCAGGTCGAGAGCGGTCTTCACCCTCTCCGGGTCGTAAGTACGCGCGCCGTCGAACTGGTTGACCGCCACGAGAAAGGGCAGGCCCCGCTGCTCGAAGTAGTCGACCGCGGGGAAGCAGTCGGTGAGCCGGCGGGTGTCGGCGAGCACCACCGCGCCGAGCGCGCCGGTCGCCAGCTCGTCCCACATGAACCAGAAACGGTCCTGTCCCGGCGTGCCGAACAGGTAGATGCTGAGCCCTTCCCGCAGCGTGATCCGGCCGAAGTCCATGGCCACGGTCGTGGTGGTCTTCTCCGGCACCAGGCCGGTGTCGTCCACCCCCTCGCTCCGCTTGGTCATGGACGACTCGGTGCGGAGGGTGCGGATCTCGCTGATCGCGCCGACCAGGGTGGTCTTGCCGACCCCGAAGCCGCCCGCGATCATGATCTTGATGGCGATCTGATCCTCTTGATCAGAGCTCATTGAGTCCATCGATGACTTCCTTCAGCAGTCGGTCGTCCGGCACCTGGGAGCCGGCCGCCGCCCGGCGCGAACGGATCAAGTGGTGCCCCAGGAGGTCGCCGAGCAGCACCCGGACGACGTCGACCGGCAGATCCAGGTCGGAGGCGACCTCCGCCACCGAGAGCGGGCGGGCGCAGATGTCCCGGATCTTCAGGTGCTCGGGACCGAGGTCCATGGTGGGCAGGACCGGGTCGGCGGTGGTCTCGATCAGGCTGACCAGGTCGAACGCTTCCTCGGCGTCAGTGCGGGTGCGGCCCCCGGTCAGCGTGTACGGACGCACGATCGGGCCTGGGTCCTCCTCGCGAAATGGTTCGGGCATCTGGGTCCTCCTCGTGCGACGGCCCGGGCATCAGGAGCCGCCCAGCACCCTGCTGCCGACCGACAGGTGCTCGCCGACCCGGCTGACCAGCAGCGCCATCTCGTAGGCGATGACCCCGACGTCGGCGTCACCGTGGGCGAGCAGCGCCAGGCAGGCGCCCTGGCCGGCGGCGGTGATGAACAGGAAACCGTGGTCCATCTCCACGATCGTCTGGCGCACGCCGCCGCCGTGGAAATGCTCCGCGGCGCCGCGGGCCAGGCTCTGGAACCCGGCCGCGACGGCCGACAGGTGCTCGGCGTCCTCCCGGCTGATGCCGCACGAGGAGGCGATGCGCAGCCCGTCTCCTGACAGGACCACGAGGTGCCGGGCCGAGACGACCCGGTCGAGCATCGAATCGAGCAGCCAGTTGAGCTCGCGGTTGGTGGTGGTCTTACCGGTCATCTTCGGCCTCCTCAGTGTCATTTGCCTGACCGTCGTTCTTGCTCTGCCGCTTCCCTCCCGCGCTTCCAGCCGTCCTGCATCGCCGAGAGCCGGCTGCGGAGCTGCTCCGTCGGGCGATCCGCGGCGGCGGGCACCGGCATCGCCTCCTGGGCGGTGGGCTGGCGGTCCCGCAGCCGGGGATCCAGGTTCTGCTGCCTGGTCCGCTGGGGGAGCTCGTCGTCATCGGTCCCGACGGACTCGTCCACCGGGTCGAGCTGGAGCCGCGGCCGCTCGCCGCCGCCCTGTTCCAGCGGGAGGGGCTGCCGGTCGGACTCGAGCTCGGGCGGGAGGGAGGGCAGTGGCACCTGAACGAGGGGTCCCTGCGCGTCCACCTCGACGCCGGTGTCCGCGTCGGGGTCGGCGAGCATGCTGTCGGGCAGCAGGACGATCGCGGTCGTGCCGCCGTACGGCGAGGCCCGCAGGAGCACCCGGATGTCGTGCTTGGCGGCCAGCCGCGCGACGACGAACAGGCCGAGCCGGGCACTGTCGAACAGGTCGAAGTCGGGAGCCTCGTAGAGGGTCTGGTTGAGCATCGCCATCTTGTCGGGGTCAAGCCCGAGGCCGCGGTCCTCCACCTCGACGGCGACGCCGTGCGCGGCGGTCTGGGCGGTCACGGTGACCTGGGTGCCGGGCGGGGAGTACATGACCGCGTTCTCGATCAGCTCGGCCAGCAGGTGGATGACGTCCGCGGCCGAGGTGCCCGACAGCGCGTGCGTCTCGGGCATCGGCTGGACCTTGACCCGCTGGTACTGCTCGATCTCCGAGACCGCGGCGCGGACCGCGTCGACGATCGGGACGGGAGCGTTCCAGGTGCGTCCGGCGGAACGGCCGGCCAGGATGACCAGGCCCTCGGCGTGCCGCCGCATGCGGGTGACCAGGTGGTCGATGGTGAACAGCTCGGCCAGCTCGTCGGGGCTCTTGGCCTGGCGTTCCATGCCGTCCAGCAGCTTCAGCACGCGCTGCAGCAGCACCTGGTTGCGGCGGGCCAGGTTGACGAACACCTCGCCCAGCCCGCGCCGGGTCGCGGCCTCGGCGACGGTCGCCTGCACGACCGCGCGCCTGGCCTCGGCGAACGCCTCGTAGACCTGCGAGATCTCGCGCAGCTCGAAGCTGTTCGGGGGCGAGTCGGCGTCGGGATCGACGTGCTCGCCCTTCTGGATGCGTCCCGCCAGGGCGGGCAGCTGCTTGGTGGCGAAGTTCTCCACCGTGTGGACCATCTCGCGGTTCTCCGCGACCAGGCGGCGGCCCAGCCGAACCCCGACGATCGCGGAGACGATCACGGCCGCGAGGCCGATGCCGCCGGCCAGGCCGAGCCGGATCAGCACGCCGCGGGCGTGCGCGGCGGCACGGCCCGAGATGCCGTGGCGGGTCTGGTCCTCGAAGTCGACCATGGCGTTCATGGCCGCCTCGGACTTGGCGTGCCAGGCGCCGAGGTCGACCGGCTGCCGCTCCATCGTCTGCTGCCGGAACTTGCCGATCTCGTCGATGGACTTGACCGCGGCCTCGGACTTCTCGCGCCAGGCCTCCATGTCGCCCGGCCGCCGGCTGCGGATCTGGTTCTTGAACGCGTCGATGGCCTTGACGGCCGCGTCGGACCGGTCGTGCCAGGCGCCGATGTCGACCGCCTGCCAGGCGATCACCTGGTCCTCCAGGGCGGACAGCTCGCGGTAGGCCGGGCTGCCGACCAGCTCGGCCAGCCGCCGGCGGTCCGCGGCCGGCAGCGCCTGGGCGAGCTCGGCGTAGCGCAGCCGGTGGGCGCCGACCCGCCGGGCGAACTCGGACTGCTCGCCCGGGGTCGGCCGGTTCCTGGCGAGCGCACCGGTGATCAGCGCGTCCTCGTAGCTGATGTGCTCGCGGGCCGTCTGGAAGCCGATCAGGGTCCTGGTGTCACGGCCGATGTCGGGCTCACCGGGGTAGGCCGCGTCATAGATCGCTCCGGCCGCCTCGATCAGCCCGGTGTAGTCGTTCAGCACCTCGGGGCTGGAGACCCGCTTGTTGTCCACGTTCTGGCGGACCGGCGGCAGGTCGCCGAGCTTGGCGACCAGCGTCCGCATCCGCTGGCGGGTCTCCTCGGTGGTCGCCCCGTCCAGGTCGCCGCTCTTGGCGGCGGCGGCGAACCGGTCGCGCGCCTGGTCGGTGCGCACCCGCTGGGCGTCGAAGCCGACCCGGCCGATGAACGGGTCGTCGGCCAGGAACGCCAGCGACATCCGGCGCTCGTTCTGCAACTCGGAGATGAGCGACTCGGTCGGCCGCACCACCTTGCTGTCGAAGGTGTTCGCATTGACCAGCCGCATACTGTCGCCGATCGCGAAGACAACGACGAATCCCCACAGCAGCAGCAGAGCCGTCAATGGCAGGACCAACAGGGACACAATCATTCGCTTCGCTGACCGCGTACGGCGTACTGAGCCCATTTCACCGCCCTCGAGAATCTGGGCCCGACAGTGGGAGCCGAACCTTGCGTTCGGGTGTCGTGGCCTGTTCTCGGGACTATAGGCAGATGGGCGTGTCGATCGGCAAGAGCTATCAAGGAATTGGTCTAAAGCAATGGCCGTTAGGTCTGCGAATTGTGTCTACCACTGTCTCAATAATGGGCATTTTCCATGGTCATTTTCAATGACCCGGCCGCCAGGTTCATGTGTCCGTTGTGGCCAAACTAGCAGGTCACACGCGTGTAATTCGTTTCATTGACTGCTGTTGACGATCCGGGTCACCGTCACGCGGAGGCGTCGCCAATTCGCGGTCATATTTCACGGTTTGTCACGCTTTGAAGTGTCGCTGCCCATTTCCCGTACCGCTCCTCGGCGGCCTCACTCACCCGGTGCTTATGTGCAAGCCTCGAAGAAATGAGGCCGGTGAGCTCTTTCGGTGGCACGCTGGCGGTTTCGACGGGAAGTGGGCAAGGCTTGAAGCCTAGCGTCAAAGGCCCTGTATGGGGGACCGACGGTGTGATCCGTCGGGTTTCATCAACCGTTCCCGTTCGCCGGTGACTCTCAGGGTTTGCGGGCCACGCCGCCGTAGGCGTTGACCTCCAGGGGCGGGAGCGGGCTCGGCTCCGGGTGCCAGTGGGTGATCGGGACGACGCCGGGCTCTTCCAGTTCGAGCCCGGTGAACAGCGCGGTCAGCTGTTCGGGGGAGCGCAGGCGGTAGGGCTCGGCTCCGGTGTCGTCGTAGTCCTCCTGGGCCTTGAGCAGGTCGGGGTCGGTGGCCGTCCCGTCGTAGACGGCCAGATAGCTGCCCGGCGGCAGGGCCTGCAGCAGGCGGCCGACGATGGCGGTGACCTTCTCGTAGTCACGGATGTGGCCGAGGATCCCCATGAGCATGAGGGCGACGGGCTGGGAGAAGTCCAGCAGCTCGGTCACCTGCTCGAGGATCTTTTCGGGCTCCTCCAGGTCCGCGTCGAGGTAGAACGTGGCGCCCTCGGGCCTGCTGGTCAGCAGGGCGCGGGCGTGGCCGAGGACGAGCGGGTCGTTGTCGACGTAGACGATGCGGGACTCGGGCGCGGCTCGCTGGGCGACCTGGTGGGTGTTGTTCTCGGTGGGCAGCCCGGTGCCGATGTCCAGGAACTGGCGGACGCCCCGTTCGGCGGCCAGGAACGTGACGGCGCGGCCGATGTACTCGCGGGAGGCGCGGGCCATGTCGAAGATGCCGGGGAAGGTCTCGGCGTATTTGTCGCCGGCCTCGCGGTCCACGGGGAAGTTGTCCTTTCCCCCCAGCCAGTAGTTCCAGATCCGCGCCGAGTGGGGCACGGTGGTGTCGATTTCTGGTTTCCCGGGATTCTCGGTGGTCATCTCGATCCTCCGTGCCAGGCGGCCAGGTGCGGTAATTCACATAACACCAAACATCCGGCAACGGCGCACGTATCAACGACCTCATGACCGGAATCGGGCGCGCATCTCAAGGAGCGTGCGCAGCGTCTGCTCGGGCCGCAGCGCCTTGATCAGGAGCCTGCTGTACCGGAGCTGGAAATCCGCGACCTCCGCACCGTTGACGTGGTAGGTGCCGAAATCGTCGTGTTCCTGATAGACCAGGTCCGAATAGCCCTGCTCGTAGAAGCGCATGATCGTCGTCGCCGACGGCAGCAGGCGGTCGGCGTCCGGATCGGTGACGAGCTGGACCCTGACGTTGGTGAAGTTCGCCATGGTGAGCAGATGCTCCACCTGGCGGCGCATGACCTGGGCCGGCACGGTCCGGTCACGGAGTGCGCGCGGGCCGATGATGGCCCAGTAGGCGGGCGGGTCGGAACGCCGTAGCACCTGCCTCCGCATCATCTGCAGCTCGACCCGTCGCTCCCTGGTCGGTTCGTCGAGGCCGGGGAAGTTCTGCCGGATGGAATGCCGGGCGTAGTCCTCGGTCTGCAGCAGGCCCGGAATGTGGTCGGGGGCATGGGTGCGGATGCCGCTGGCCTCCCGTTCCAGCGTCAGGTACGCGCCGAACCCCGCGGGCATGGCGTCTTCGTGGTCGCGCCACCAGGCATCGGCCAGGTGGGCGCGGATCAGCATCCGCACGGTCGCCTGGTAGACGCGGTCGTGCTGGCCGGGGCTGTCCACCTTCCGCAGGCCCAGGCCCGTCCACAGGGACGACTCGGGGTCGTCGTCATCGCCCGGAGCCGACCTGTGCATCAGGCCGGGCGGCGTGTCGGCATCCGCCGTGCGGGCCTGGGCGAAGCAGGCGCGCAGCTCCCGCAGTGAGTGCATGGTGGCGGTGTCCAGCTCAGGGTCCTGGTCGGCGATCCGGTAGAGGACGGCCCAGAACGACTCGGCGAACTCCCGGCTCACGCGCCTGGTCTTCTGCCGAAGGAGATCGTGAGCAGTCGACCTCGCCACCGGTGTGACCTTGACGCCGCGCACGACGATCCCCTGCTCGTTCCAGTTCCGGGATTTCCGCTCGATGGTCACAAGGGAAGGACTGCCGGCGATCTCGCGGTTCCGCCCGAGAAGGGCCGCGACCGCGCTGGATGAGCGCGCGCGATCTCCTAGTGGCATGTCGTCGTTCCGATCCATTCGTCGATGGTTCCGTGATGGTGGCCATGGTCCTGGCAGAAGCCCCCGTAGGACCGGTCACATGACACAAAGAATCACCTTTCACCGTCAGCTGGGCAGAGTTCGGCAAATCCGGATAGAAGCAACGTGGCGACGGCGCTGACGGATACCGATCGGTACTTCATGGTTCACCCCCAGGCGGGCATATGATCCATTTTCTATGAGCACTTCACGCGCCTTCCCGCTGGAGCCGACGCCGATCCATGTGCCCGACGAGGTGCTGGAGGATCTGCGCGTCCGGCTCGGGCTGACTCGTCCGCCGCTGGACGAGGGGAACGAGGACTGGTCGTACGGCGTCCCGGCCGCCTACCTGCGCGAGCTGGTCGCGTACTGGCGGGACGAGTACGACTGGCGCAAGGCCGAGGCCGCGATCAACGCCTACGAGCACTACCGGGTGAGCGTCGACGGTGTCCCGGTGCACTTCATGCGCAAACCCGGTCGCGGGCCGCGCCCGATCCCGCTGATCCTCACGCACGGATGGCCGTGGACGTTCTGGCACTGGTCGAAGGTGATCGACCCGCTCGCGGACCCGGCGGCGTTCGGCGGCGACCCCGCCGACGCGTTCGACGTCATCGTGCCGTCGCTGCCGGGCTTCGGGTTCCCCGGGCCGCTCACCGGCTTCCCCGACGTCAACTTCTGGAAGGTCGCCGACCTCTGGCACAGCCTGATGACCGAGATCCTGGGGTACGACAGGTACGCCGCCGGGGGCTGCGACATCGGCGGGATCGTCTCCAGCCAGCTCGGCCACAAGTACCCCGGCGAGCTGTACGGGATCCACATCGGCTCGGGGCTGCCGCTCGATTTCTTCAACGGGCCGCGCGCCTGGGACTTCGCCCGGAACCGGCCCCTCACCGATGACCAGCCCGCCGAGATCCGGGCCCGCATCATCGAGATGGACCGCCGTTCGGCGTCGCACCTGAACGTGCACATGCTCGACGGCGCCACCCTGGCACACGGGCTGAGCGACTCGCCCGCCGGGCTGCTCGCCTGGCTGCTGGAGCGCTGGAACGCCTGGAGCGACAGCGGTGGCGACGTCGAGTCGGTCTTCACCAAGGACGACCTGCTCACCCACGCCACGATCTACTGGGTGAACAACTCCATCGCCACGTCGATGCGCTACTACGCCAACGCCAACCGGTACCCGTGGGCGCCCGCCCATGACCGGAGCCCGGTCGTGCAGGCGCCGGTCGGGCTCACGTTCGTCACCTACGAGAACCCGCCCGGCGTCCATGGCACCGAGGAACGCGTCCGGGCGTTCGAGGGCGGCCCGCAGGCCGGCTGGTTCAACCACGTGAACGTCAACGCCCACGACCATGGCGGCCACTTCATCCCCTGGGAGATTCCCGGCGAGTGGGTGAGCGACCTACGCCGCACGTTCCACGACCGCAGGCCGCGCGGATAGACGCTCATCGGGGTGGCATGAATGGCCATTCATCCTTGATGATTGCGGGGGCGGCTCACCCTTTTAGTATCGCGGATGTGTGATGCGGACGAGCTTGGTGATGGAACGGCTTGAACGGGTCCCCGTGTCGATCACCTTGACGCCGGCGCTGTCGATGCTGGCGCTGATCACCGATGCGCTGTCGGGGCGTGCCCGCGGCGCTCCCGAGAGCTGGCGGCGGCTGGTGCGGTCGACCGCCGCGGCGCAGGACGACATGGTGGTGCGGTCGCTGGCCTGGCCCGGGTTCAGCGTGCTGCCCGACGTGGTGCTGCCGGGCGACTTCACCCAGGACCTGGACGTCCCCTCGCAGGTGGCGATGCTGCACGAGGCGCCGCCGGACACGCTGCTCGCCGAGCTGGAGGTCATCACCCGCGGCACGCCGCCGGTGCACTGGCGGGAGGCGGTGGACGACCCGAAGCGCTGGCTGCACGGCTACGCCGACCTCGTCGAGGAGACCTGGACGGCGCTGTGCCCGCTGTGGACGCGGATGCGGCCGCTGCTGGACCGCGAGGTCGAGCGCGTGGCCGTGGCGACCGCCCGCAGGTCGCTGGACGTCGTGCTCGACGACCTGCACGGCGGCTGCAGCTTCCGCGACGGAACCTTCAGCTTCCCCGACTTCGAGCCCGAGAGGTTCACGATCGGGTCGCGCGGCCTGGTGCTGATGCCGATGCTCGCGGGCCCGGACGCACTGATCGCCCGCCTCGACAGCCCGGACGCGGTGTGGATCGGTTACCCGCTGCCGGGGCTGGCCGGCGCCCTGGCCGATGCCGTGCCGGACGCCGCGCCCACGCCCCGGCAGGACATGCTGGCGGTCGTCATGGGCGAGGTGCGCGCCCGCATCCTGGCCGGGCTGGACCGGCCGCTCACGATGGGGACTCTGGCGCGGCGCGTCCAGTACGCGCCCAGCGTGGTGACCTATCACTGCGACCGGCTGGAGTCGGCCGGGCTCATCGCGCGCCGCCGGGACGGCCGCGAGATCCATGTGCAGCGAACCGGGCGCGGCTCCGCACTCGTGGAGCTCTTCTCCGCCTGAGCGGCCCCGCGTCGCTATTCGTATCGGCGTCCCTACAGTTCAATGAACTTCGAAATGTTCATCGGGGCCGTTGTGGATCAGCTGGGTTAAGGTGAGAAACGGCTAGTCACCCCCTGTTCTGAACGGCAGTCACCTGCGCCGTCCCAGCAATTCTGATGCGAGAAACGCCCACCCTACGCACACAGTTCTTCTCGCTGCGCTGTTCGGTCCGGAATGGAGTCAGTTCGGATGAGTGAGTCTGAAAGGCCTGGCGTGCCTTTCCCCGGAGGCATTTCCAGGCGTAGTTTCCTGCGCGCGACCGGCGTGACCGGCACCGTCACGCTCGCCGCCACCGCCGCCACGGCCGTGCCCGCCGCGTCCGCGACGGCGGCGACCGGCGAGTTCACCGCCGAGGAGTCGGCGATGGTGCTGCAGCTCGCCCGCGCCGTCGCGGTCTTCCCGGTCGCGTTCCCCGAGTACTGGGAGTCGGGCCCGGCGACCGGCCGAGCCACGAGCGCGCGGATGGACACGGCGACGAACGGGCTGCCGACCGCCCGCGCCGAGCTGGCCCGCGCCGGTGCGCGGCGGCTGATCACGGCCGGGCTGCCGGGCGTCACCGGGCAGCGCTTCCTCGACGGAGTCGCCGAGCAGACCGGGAAGCAGGCGCCCCCGGACCTGGTCGCGGTCGTGGCGCTGGCCGTGTCGGTCATCTGCGAGCACTTCGCGCCTGACGACGATTGGATCGCGGCACAGTGGTGCAACGTCGTCCGCGGCGCCCATGACCTGGCGGCCCAGCGGCGGCGGCCGTGAACAGGCGCGATCTCGCCGCCGTCGCGGCCCTGCCCGCCGTCGTGGCCGCCCTCATGTCCGTTCCGGCTGCGCGGGCGGAGGCCGGGCCGGGCCCGCAGGGCCTGGCGGTCGCCGCCGCCGAACGGCTGATCGCCACCCAGCCCGCCCGGATCCGCCGGTCGTCCCGGGACGGGTTCGTGCGCCAGGACGTCGTCTCCGGAACGTCCGGCCTCCAGTACGTCTCGTACGAGCGGACCTACGCGGGCCTGCCGGTGATCGGCGGTGACTTCGTGGTCGTCACCGACGCCGGGGGCACGGTGCTCAGCACGTCGGTGAACCAGGCCGCCGTGCTGTCAGCGCCGACCACCCCGAAGATCACACCGGCGGACGCGACCCGGGCGGCGCAGGCCAAGGCCGCGCAGGTCAAGGCCGGTGACGTCGCCGGCACCTCGGCGCCGCGGCTGACCGTGCTGGCCACCGGGAGCGGCCGTCTCGTCTACGAGACCACGGTCCACGGTGGCGGGCGCGGCGCGGCGCCCACCACCGTGCACGTCCTGACCGACGCGCGCACGGGTGCGACGGCGGGCAGCTGGACGGGCGAGGTCAGCGACGCGCTCGGCTCGGCGAACACCCACTACAGCGGCACGCAGAACATCGAGGCCACGTTCGACGGCACGCAGTACGGGCTGTACGACGCGACCCGCCCCGGGCTGCGCTGCGGCGGCATGGACGGCCGCACGTTCGTCAGCCCGGACAACGCCTGGGGCGACGGCAGCGCCTCCAGCCTGGAGACCGCGTGCGCGGACGCGATGTTCGGCGCCGAACGCGAATGGGACCTGCTCCGCGAGTGGTTCAACCGGAACGGCTTCGACGCCCACGGCCGCGCGTTCCCCGTCCGCGTGGGCTGGGACCAGTCCAACGCGCACTGGCTGTCGGACGACAGGCGGGTGGAACTCGGTCGTGGCGGCACCGGCTGGCAGGCCTCCATCGACGTCGTCGCCCACGAGTTCGGCCACTCGGTCTTCAAGTACACGCCGGGCGGCGACGAGCACTACAACTCCGAGAAGCAGGCGCTGAACGAGTCGACCGGCGACATCCTCGGCACGCTCACCGAGTGGTACGCGGGCGTCCCGGCCGATCCGCCCGACTACATGATGTTCGAGCAGTTCGGCTCGGCGGACCGCTACATGTGGAAGCCCTCGGAGAAGGTCCGGAGCGGCGTTCCCGACCCCGACTGCTACAGCGACTCGGTCACCGGCATGGAGGAGCACACCGCCGCCGGACCCCAGAACCACTGGTTCTACCTGCTGGCCGAGGGCTCCAAGCCCAACGATCCCGCGCACGGCAGGCCGAACAGCCCCACCTGCGACAACAGCACGATCACCGGCCTCGGCCGGCGGAAGGCGGCGACGATCTACATGGAGACGCTGAACCGCAAGCTCAGTTACTGGGACTACCCGACCGCGCGGTTCTTCTCGCTGGAGGCGACCGCGCAGCTGTACCCGAACTCCTGCGCCGAGTGGGAGACCGTCCGCGCGGCATGGAACGCGGTCGCCGTCCCGGCCAAGGGACAGGAGCCGCTCGACTGCCCGAACGCCTCCCGGGTCCGCGGATGAGGCGCGAGAGCGCGGCCCTGGCGGCCGCCGGTCTGATCGTCGCGTTCACCGCCCCCGTGGCACGGGCCGAGCCTGCGCCGCGCACGCTCGCCGTCAACGCCGCAGACCATCTCATCGCCACTCAACCGGGCCGGATCCATCGTTCGCCCCACGATCAGATCAGGCGGCTGGGCGTGGTGTCCGGAGCCCGCGGCACCCAGTACGTCGCCTACGACCGGACGTACGCGGGCCTGAAGGTCTACGGCGGCGACTTCGTCGTGGTCACCGACAAGACGGGCCAGGTGACCGATGTCAGCGGCGGCCAGTCCGCGCCGCTGTCGGTCGCCACCGCCCCGAACGTCACGGCCGCCGCCGCGCTCACCACGACCCGCACCAGGACCCGCGGCCTGAAGGGGCTCGCGGTGTCCGTGCAGCCCCGGCTCGTCGTCCTGGCCGACCACGACCGCCAAGGTGGTCGGCTGGCGTACGAGACCGTCCTCGCCGGAACCCGGAGCGGGATGCCCAGCCGCCCGCACGTGCTGGTGGACGCCCAGACCGGCAAGGAGCTGATGCGCTGGGACGAGGTCCTCGCCGACTCGACCCCGGCCAAGGGCACCGCGAACACCTTCTACAACGGGCCCCGCATCATCGACACCACGTTCTCCGGCCGCAGCTACGGCCTGTCGGACCCGCTGCGGCCGGGCGTGCGCTGCGGCGGGATGGACGGCCGCACCTACTCCGGCACCGACAACGTCTGGGGCAACGGCAGCGGTACGGACCTGGAGACGGCCTGCACGGACGCCATGTACGCGGCGGCACGCGAATGGAACATGCTGCGGGACTGGCTCGGCCGCGACGGGCACGACGGGGAAGGACGCGGATTCCCCATGCGGGTCGGCTTGAACGACACCAACGCCTACTGGGACATCGGCTACGCCGCGTTCGGCCACAACAGCGCCGGCACCAAGCAGGCGACCGCGATCGACGTGATCGCCCACGAGCTGGGTCACGCGGTCTACCAGCAGACGCCGGGCGGCGCGTTGGGAACCACCGAGACCCATGCGCTCAACGAGTCGTCCGCCGACATCTTCGGCACGCTGACCGAGTGGTACGGCGATTCGCCGCCGTCCCCGGACACCCCGGACTACCTGGTCGCCGAGCAGGTCGACCTGGTCGGTCCCGGCCCGATCCGCAGCATGTTCAAGCCGTCCCAGCTCGGCGACCCCGACTGCTTCTCCGCGGACGTCCCGTACATGGAGCCGCACGCGGGCGGCGGCGTCCAGAACCACTGGTTCTACCTGCTGGCGGAGGGATCCAATCCCGATGACGCCGCGCACAACAGGCCGAACAGCCCCACGTGCAACGGCAAGCAGGTGAAGGGCGTCGGGATCCGGCACGCCGGACAGATCTTCATGGAGACGCTCAATCGCAAGTTCCAGAACTGGGGCTATGCGGACGTGCGCCGTGCGTCGCTGGAGGCGGCGCTCATCTGGGCGTCCACCGACGGCTGTGCCGGATACAAGGCCGTGAAGGACGCGTGGGACGCGGTGAACGTGCCCGCTCAGGCAGGAGAGGCCCAATGCTGACGAAGAACCAGCCGCGGCCGCTCACCGCGCGGCAGCGCACCACCCTGGAGCGCGGCAAGCGGACCCTGCTGACCACCGTGCGCACCAACCCCGACTGCACGGCGGTGGCGTACGGGTTCCGCCGCCGAGGCGGCGCGGTGACGGGCGAGCCCGTGGTCATCGTGTCGGTGGCACGCAAGCTTCCCCGCGATCAGGTCCCCGCTGGCCGGCTCGTACCCGGCACGGTGACCGTCGGTGGCGAGCAGCACGGCGTCGACGTCATCCAGGCGGCCCGGTTCGAGCTCAGCGGCTCGGCGGCGGCCTCGGCCTCGGCCAAGGCCGCCGCCGTCGACCCGATCGGGGACGTGATCCGCCCGGTCCGGCCCGGCTGCATGATCACGAACAACCCGACCACGGCGGCGGGCACGGCCGGATGCGTCGTCATCGACAAGACCGACGGCACCCTCTGCCTGCTGACCGCGGGCATCGCCCTGGGCTCGCGCACCGGTGCCGGGCCCGGCGGCCAGGTCCTCCAGCCGAACGGCCAGAACTTCATCGGCAAGATCAAACGCATCACGACCCTGCGCACGGACCGGGTCAACACCGTGGACGCGGCGCTCGTCGAGCTGCCCGGGCAGATCGGGGCGACCGAGCTGATCGCGCTCGACCTCATGGCGCCGCTCACGCCCGCTCACAAGATCGTCGGCTTGCACCTGTACACCGCCTCGGACGGCTCGGCGCTGTACATGCGGATCGAGCGGGTGCTCCAGGAGATGAACGTCCAGCTGCTGAACTGCCCGAACACCGACGTGATCGGGCAGTCCACCTTCGGCGCGAACGTCGAGAAGGTCGGGGCCGCGAGCCGCTACACCTCCAGCGTGATCGTCGGCATGGGCGCGACCCCCGTGCAGATCGGCGACACCTACTACAACTTCGACGATCTGGTGCAGGTCGACAACGGGTTCGTGCTCGCGGGCGACCAGGGCGCCGCCGTGCTCCTCGGCGGCAACGGCAACGTCCGCGTGCCGTCGGACGGCTGAGGCCCGAGAGCTGACAAGGGACGGTCATGAAGCTAGAAGCACAGCATCTGCCCGGACTGCGGCAGGCCAAGTCGGGCCTGCTCGACGACCTGCGCGCGCATCCGGACGTCACCACGGTCGGGTACGGCTTCCGCAGGCGCCGCGGCGAGATCACCGACGAACCCGTGGTGATCGTATCGGTGGCCAAGAAACGGCCCCAGGGCTATGTCTCGACGAGGCGCCTGCTGCCTGCCACCGTGCATACCGAGGGCCGCGCCTACGGGATCGACGTCATCCAGGCCGCGCGATTCACCTTCGATGACCCGGCGGCGCAGGCGGCGGACGATCCCACCATCAGCGGGCGGTTTCGCCCGATGCTGCAGGGCTGCCGTCTCGGCAACCCGAGCGTCGGGTCGTCCGGGACCTTCTGCTGCCTGGTCATCGACAAGACCGACGGCAAGCTGTGCGCGCTGACGACCGGCAGGGCCGTGGGCTTCGGGAAGGGCGGGGGCGTCGGCGACTCCATCGCCCAGCCGTACGGGTCCAAGGATCCGGCCGATCAGATCGGCACGCTCAAGCGTTTCATTCCGATGGTCGGCCCTGACAATCCCGACGTCCTCAACCGGGTCGACGCCGGGCTCGTCGAGCTGAAGCCCGACCTCGGGATCAGTACCCGTATCGCGCTGGGGTTGATGGGCGACAAGCCCATCTCCGCGCAGCACCAGATCGTGGGGATGCTGCTCGCCACCTCGAGTGACGGCTCGGCGCTCTACATGCGGATCGAGCGGGTGCTGGCCGACCTCAACGTCAAGCTGCTGAACTGCCCCAACGAGGACGCGATCGGCTTCTCCGACTTCAACGACAACGTCGAGAAGGTGAGCTCGTTCTCCAAATACACCTCCCGGCCCATCGTGGCGATGGGGGTGACTCCGGTCAGAGTCGATGGCACTCGCTACTACTTCGACGATCTGGTCCAGGTAGACCTGGGGTTCGCGAGCCCGGGCCCCGACCACGGCGCCGCCGTCCTCCTCGGTGGGAACGGCAATGTCGGCGGCCCTTACCTCCCGGCCCAGTGCCAGCTGCTGTCGACCGTTCAGGGGCTCTACGACCTTCCGGTGACGCAGGACCAGGCGCTGGTGGACAAGGCGCGCGACGGTTTCCTGACGAGCAGCAAGGTCGGCCGGCTGCTGATCCGCGCCACGTACGCCAACCTCGACCTGATCACCGAGCGGGCCAAGCGAGCGGCCGGGAGCAGCGAGAAGTCGGGGGCCGGCCAGTACTACACGCTCTACCACGACCTGTTCACCAGGATCATGGCCGATCCGGAGCACTCGACCGAGAAGATCCAGCAGAAGTACCTGAACGACACGTTGATGGCGCTCAACGGGCTGGGCCAGTTCCAGCGGCTGCTGCCGGCCGAGGTCACCGGGTTCCGCGCGCTGTACGCCTCGGTCCTGTCCAAGACGGTCGGGATGGGCTACAACGAGCTCCTCGCCTACATGAACGATCCGGCCGTCTACGACAAGGTCTACACCGGGCTGAAGAACATCACGACCCTCGACATGATCGCGCCGGGTCTCGGTGACTGATCTGCCGAGGGCGCGGGACCGGATGCAGGCCCGGCTGGCCGAGCTGGCCGCCGGGCTGCCCGAGCCGCTCGGCGGGCCGGCCAGGGAGCTGGCCGGCAACCCGGGCAAGTGCCTGCGGGGCACGCTGCTGGCCGCGTGCGCCGGGTTCGGCCCGCCCGATCCTGAACGCACGGCGGGCCTGGGCGCGCTCGTCGAGCTGATCCACCTGGCGACGCTCATGCACGACGACGTGATCGACCGGGCGGCGCAACGGCGCGGCCGTCCCGCCGCCCACACGGTCGTGGGCGGCGACGTCGCGATGCTGTCCGGCCTGGCGTGCCTGGCGCTCGCGGGCACCCGCGCGGCCGACGAGGGTCTCGAGCTTGCGGTGAGCCGAACGGTGTCGGAGCTGGCGTACGGCGAGCTGCTGGACGTCGAGCGGGCCTTCGACACCGGCCTGCCGCTGCCCGACTACGAGGAACTGATCGCCCGCAAGACCGGGGAGCTCTTCCGGCTCGGCTGCGCGCTGGGCGCCGCCGTGGCCGGGCTGGACATCGACGCCGTACGCGCTCTGGGTGACTTCGGGATGGGCTTCGGCATGGCGTTCCAGATCCTGGACGACTGCCTGGACCTTGACGGTGCCTCCTCGGGCAAGCCGCTGGGCACCGACCACCTGCTCGGCCTGTTCGGGGCGCCGACGCTGTGCGCGTTGCGCCGCGACGGTTCGGGTGAGCTGACCGAACTGCTGCTGTCACCCTCGTTCGGCATCGGCGACCTGCCGCGGCTGCGCCTGCTGGTGGCCGAGCGGGGAGGCCTGGCGGAGGCGTACGAGCTGGCCGCACGGCACCGGCGGCGTGCCATGGAGATCCTCGACGGGATGCCGTACGGCCCCGCGCGGCGAACGCTGGTCCAGGTCGCCGATTCGGCATGGAGTCCGGCGGCATGACCGGGGTCTTCGTGGCGGGCTGCGGTCCTGCGGGCGCGGTGACGGCGCTGGCCCTGGCCGCACGCGGCGTGCCGGTGACGGTCGCGGATCTGCCGCGGCCGGATGAGGGCGACCACGACATCGTGCTCACCGGCCCGGCACTGCAGGCCCTGGACACGCTGCCGGGTTGGGATCGTTCGCTCGTACGGCCGCTGGACGGTCTGGAGGTGCGGTTCGGCTCGGGGGAGGGGGAAACCTACACCGGGCTCGGCGGCGGGGTGTGCGATCGTGCCGACCTGATCGCCGCGCTGCGGCGGTTGCTCGACGCGGCCGGTGTACGGCTCGTCTCAAGCGAGGTGACGGCCGTGCATCCGGGCGGTGCCGTGCTGGCCGGTGGCGACGCGATCGCGGCCGATCATGTCGTCGTCGCCTCGGGCGGCAGCGGACCGCTGACGCCCGAGCCTGCCTCGCACGCCACCGGAGTCGTACGGGCCAGGCGCTACTTGGGCGACATCGGACCGCGGATGCGGCTGTGGTTTCCCACTCCGGAGAGCAACTCGCCAAGGGCGCAGCCAACGCCGGTCTGGATCCTGCCCGGCACGGACGGCACCTGCACCGTGGCGGCCGCTCGGCTCGGCGGGACACCGCCCGACCTTCCCGAGCTCCTCACCGCGATGGGGCTGGGCGCGCTGCGACCGGCCGGTCCGGAGGCCACGGGCCTGGTGAGCGGGGCGTTCACACCTGACCGGGCCCTGCATCACGGCGCGCTGCTGGTCGGGGACGCGGCAGGGCTGGTCAATCCGTTCACCGGAGAGGGGCTGAGTTACGCGATCCAGAGCGGTTTGCTGGCGGCCGAAGCCATCGGCGCGCACCCGGGCGAACCCGAGGCGGCACGCGAGGACTACAGGGGCGCCCTCGCCCGCGCGTTCGTCGGCTACTTCGAGAGCGCGCGGCACGCCTCACGCCGCTACCACCTGGCCTGGCGGATCCTGGCGGCGACCTCCGGCAGCCCGCATCCGTTCTATGCCAAGGGGCGGCGGGCCATCCTGCTGCCCGGCGGCCTGGCCGGGCTCGGGAGCGAGGACGAGCCGTCGCTGCCGGGCGGTGAGGAACTGGTGCTGCTGCCGTTCCTGGCCGCGTGCGACGAGGTCTCGGTGGCGACCGTACGGAACGAATGGCCGTTCCTGGCGCGGCTGGCGATCACCGGGGCGACGCGCCGCGGGCTGCGGCCCGCGACGCTCTTCTTCGCCGCCATGGCCGCTGCGGGCACCGTGCCGAAGGTCGAGTACGCGCCCGTGGGGGCCGCGATCGAGCTGGCCACCCTGGGCGCGCTCGCCTTCCTCGGCCCGCCGGCCCGGCCGTCGCCCGGTGCGCCGCGCGGCGTCGACTGGGCCTCGGCGACCACGGTCCTCGCGGGCGACTTCCTGCTCGCCCAGGCCTCCAGGCTCGTGGCCGAGTCGGCGCCCGAGGCGTCCTGGGCGTTCTCGGAGTGGCTCGGCGAGCTGACCAGGCTGCGCGCCGAACGCCTCGACCCCGACCGCCCGGCGGAGGCGGCCGAGGTCTTCGCCGCGCTGCTGGAGTTCCCGGCCCGGATCGGCGCCACCCTGGGAGGCGCCGATCCGGCCACCGTTCACGCCGTACGGAACTTCGGAGGCCAGTGCGGCCGCGCACTCCTGCACGCCGAGGACATCCTCGCCCTGCGAGGCGAACGGACACGCCTCGACATCACCCTGCCCGCACTCCTCGAAGGCCGGGTCAGCGCGCTGCCCGGCCTGCTGGGAGAACCCGAGCTCACCGTCGCCGACCTGGAGACCGAGCGCCGCCGTTCAGCAGCCCTGACCGCCGCCGCGCAGGCCTGCCGGCACGCGCGCGACCTGGCCCAGAAGGCGGCCAGCGAGGTGCCCTCGGCGGTGGCGGCGACCATCCTGCGCGAGTTCGTGGCCACGGTCGCCGCCCCCTCCGGCTGAGCGCCCCTGCGTCAGGGCTGGCAGGTGACCAGGAGCAGGGTGACGACCGTGCACTGGACGGTCGACACGTCGTTGCCCGGCGTCGGGTCGTGCGGGCTTGAGGCGGTGCGGGTCGCCGTGAACGTGTAGGGCACGCCGATGTTCAGCAGTCCGAGCGGGACACTGAACGACGAGCTCGAGCTCGAACCCACGGCGATGTGACCGAACGAGCAGGTCACCTTGCCCGCGGCGGGCGTGCAGCCCGATCCGGAGGTCCCGGGCGGAAGCGTGGTGGTGACCTGCGCGGAGTTCAGGTCGGCCGGGCCGTTGCCGGTCACCTTCACCGTGAAGTCGATGCGCGGGACCAGGATGCCCAGGCGCGGCGCCGCGGTCAGCCGGACGGCGGCGTCGGCATCGGTGATGACGTTCAGGGTCGGGCCGTCGAAGGGGAACGTCCCGTAGTTGCTGCCCGAGATCGCTCCCTGCAGGACCTGCGCGCCCGCGGTGGCGCCGGACGCGACCTTCAGTGTGAAGACCACCGTGGCCGAGCCGCCGCCCGAGATGCTGCCGACGGGCGCCTCATAGCCGACGGGGTCGCTGCCGTTGTTGAACGTGGTGCAGGGGCCCGTTCCTCCCGTGCAGCCCTCCAGGGTGGTCTGCGAGGTGAGGGGGCCGGGGTTGCTGAGCAGCTGGGCGTGGGCGCCGAGGATCGTGAAGCTGTGGACGTTGGTGACCTTCACGGTCACGGTGACGGTGTCGCCGGGCGAGGCCGTCGTTCTGGAGGCGGTGACCTCCACTTCGGGCGGATCCGCCAGCGCCGGTATGGAGAGCCCGCAGAGGATGAGGGCGGCGCTGGCGAGCAGGCACAGGCTTCTGAGGAACGGTCTCATCGGTGACCCTTCGGCGCATGGATTCGGCTACCGCCAGTAGTAGAACGTGTCCGGAGAGCTGCGTCTGCACCGTGGCCACAAGCGGAAGGGGAGCCCCCTCAGGCCTCACGCGGATTTCGGAGTCGCAGCAGGCGGCGGGCGTTGGCCATGAGGTGGCGGCGCAGCGATTCGTCGTCGAAACCGTCCAGGCGCTGGCCGGTGGCGGCCGCCATGAGGGCGCCGCTCGCCATGACCGCCGCCACGAGCATCTCGGGTTCGGGGTCCGGGCCGGCGAGCAGGTGGAAGACGCGCCGTTCGATCGCCTGCATCTCGGGCGTACCGCGGAGCATGTCGAGGATGGCCGGGTCCGACTGGAGGAGGCCCGTGAGGTCGCGGTTGGCCACGACGAGGTCGACGATGCCCGACAGCACGGCCTCGGCGCGGGCGGTCCGGGTGCGCTTGCGCTCAGCCAGGTCGGTGAGCTGGGTGAGCCGGTCCAGCGCGGGGGTGATGAGGGCGCGGACGATGTCGTCCTTGGTGTGGAACTGGTGGTAGACGGCCGCCTTGGTGACGCCCATCTCGTTGGCGATCATCTGCAGCGAGGTGCCGCCGACGCCGTGCCGGGCGAACAGTTCCAGGGCCGCGTGCAGAACCCGCCGACGGGCCTCCCCAGGCCGGCTCCGCTGGGTCATCCGCCGATCTTAGCAACGCGCCGAGGTAGCCGATCGGCTAGCCGGAAAATAGCCGATCGGCTATCTTGCCATCGAGTAATCGGCTACTTATCCTACTGGTCGGTAACCAGTGATGGAGGAGTGTCGATGGTGCGAGAGACCGTGTGGAGCCGGCGCGGCCTGCGGGTCCTGTCGGTGACCGGCGCGGCGGCGGTGCTCGCCGCGTCCGGAGTGCCAGGGGCGGCCGGCGCGTCCGCGAGCCCCCGGGAGGTGTCCCGTGGCGTGACGATCCCGCCGTTCTACGACCCGCCCAAGCACCTGCCGAAGCAGAACGGCGCGCTGATCCGGACCGAGCCGCTGCCGCTCGCGATCACGCTGTCCGACACCAAGGGGCCCTTGCCCGGCCGCGCCACCCGGCTGATGTACAAGTCCACCGACGCGAACGGCGGGCCGGTCGCCGTCACCGGCGCGTACATCGAGCCGACCGCCGCGTGGAAGGGGCGCGGCCCGCGTCCGCTGGTCGCGCTGGCCGCCGGAACGCAGGGGCAGGGCGACCAGTGCGCGCCCTCGCTCGCCCTCCAGAACCCGATCGCGTTCAACGGCCAGACCATCAGCGTCGGCTACGAGGACATCGGGATCTACCGGCTGCTCAGCGAGGGCGTCGCGGTCGTGGTCACCGACTACATCGGGCTCGGCACGACCGATCGCGTGCACACCTACGTCGAGCGGTTCGACCAGGCGCACGCGGTGCTCGACGCGGTCCGGGCCGCCTTCCGCCTGCGCGGCACGTCGCTGCGCGCCGGGTCGCGCGTCGGCTTGTACGGCTACAGCCAGGGCGGCGGCGCCACGGCGTCGGCGGTCGAGCTCCAGCCTCGTTACGCTCCCGAGCTCCACTTGTCGGGCACCTACGCCGGTGCGCCGCCGGCCGACCTCACCGTGGTCCTCAAGGGCACCGAGGGCAGCGCGCTCGCCGCGGCCGCGGGCTGGTCGATCAACGCGCTGACCCGCACCTACCCGGCCCTCAAGCGGGTCGTCGACGCGCACATCGCGGCCAAGGGGCGTGCGGCGCTGAAGGACCTGTCGACCATGTGCGTGGGCGACGCGATCTTCGGCTACGCGTTCGCCACCAGCAAGCAGTGGACCACCGACGGGCGCTCGATCTCGGAGGTCATCGCCACCAGCCCGGTCGCGCGCAAGGTCCTGGCCCGCGAGCGCCTCGGTTCGCTGAGGCCCGCCGGCCCGGTCCGCGTCACCACCGGCGTTCAGGACGACCTCGTCGTGCACGCGCAGTCGCGGCGGCTGGCCGTCGACTGGTGCGCCAAGGGCGCGAACGTCACGTACGTGCCGGTCAAGCTCCCCAACCTCGGCAACAAGATCCTCACCAACCACCTGGCGCCGCTCCTCACCGACCAGACGGACGCGATCGCCTGGCTCACCGACCGCCTGAACGGCAAGCCCGCCGCCGGCACCTGCGCCTCCCTGCCCCGCCAGCCCTGACCCGCCCCCGACCGGCCTGCCCCGCCGCACCCCCAGGAGTGTCATGTCCGCGATCCCTCGCCGTACCGTCCTTGCCTGTGGCATGGCCGCAGGACTGTCACCCCTGGGGGCGGGGACCGCCCGTGCTCGGGCCCGGGTGCGCGGGAGCGTGCGCGTGCGCCGGGAGAAACGCCGCCTGGTCATCGTCGGCTCGGGCTTCGGCGGCGGCGTGGCGGCGCTGCGATTCGCCCAGGTCGGCGTTCCCTCGCTCGTGCTGGAACGTGGCATCCGCTGGCGCACCGGGCCGAACGCCTCGACGTTCCCCACGGCCGCGAACCTGGACGAGCGCGCGTTCTGGATGGGACTGGCCCCGGAGATCTTCGGCATGCCCGTACCGCCGCACGACCCGTACACCGGCCTGCTGGAGCTCGTCCGCGGGGAGGGCATGAACATCGTCTGCGCGGCGGGCGTCGGCGGCGGCTCCCTCGTCTACCAGGGGATGACGCTGCAGCCCACCCGGGAGCTGTTCGAGGCCACGATGCCCAAGGGCATCGACTACACCCGCATGGCCGAGGTCTACTACCCGCGGGTGGCCCGCATGCTGGGGGTCCAGGCCGCGCCGGACGAGGTGATCGGCAGCCCGACCTACCTTCCCTCGCGCATCTTCAAGCGCCAGGCCGAACGCGAGGGCTACGCGGTCTCCAAGATCCCGATGCCGATCGACTGGACGTTCGCCCAGCGCGAGCTCAGGGGCGAGATGAAGGCGTCGTACACCAACGGCGACTGCGCGCTGGGCGTGAACAACGGCGGCAAGCACTCCGTCGACGTCACCTACATCGCCGCCGCCGAGGCCACCGGGCTCGTCGAGGTCGCGACGCGCCACAACGTCACCCGCGTCGCCATGAATCCCGACGGTTCATGGAACGTCCACGCCGACCGCATCGCCACCGACGGCACCGTCCTGGAGAAGAAGGTCATCACGGCCGGGGCGCTGGTCATGGCCGCCGGGACCGTCAACACCACCCGCCTCCTCATGCGGGCCGCCGCACACGGCGACATCCCCGACCTGCCCGACGGTCTGGGCTCGGGCTTCGGCACGAACGGCGACCGCATCTACACCTGGACCGACTTCGCCGACGACTTCGGCACTCCACAAGGGGGTCCGGTCGTCTACGGCAGCAAGGAGTGGGACGACCCCGCCACCGCCAACACCCTCATCCAGGCGTCCCTGCCGCCGCTGCCCGCCAACCTGCGTTCCACCATGCTCGTCGGTTACGGCATCAGCGAGGGCCGCGGGCGCTTCGTGTACGACCCGAACAAGGACGACGCCGTCCCGCACTGGCCGTCCAACGGCGACGCCACCCTCTACCAACGCATCCAGCAACGTGCGGAGAAGATCGCCGGGCCGTCGTCCCTCCTCCTGGACACCAACTCCGTCGTCCCCTCGACCTGGCACCCGCTCGGCGGCGCGCCCATGGGCACCGTCTGCGACCTGGACGGCCGGGTCCAAGGCCATCGCGGCCTCTACGTGCTGGACGGCGCCCTGGTCCCGGGCAGCACCGCCGCCTGCAACCCCTCGATGACCATCGCCGCCCTGGCCGAACGAGCCTGCACCCAGCTGGCCGTCAACGACGTCGGCAAGGCCATCTGACCATCAGCCGGTCTTGGACGCGCCGACCTGCTGCTGCGGCTGCGCGAGTCGCACAACCCTGAGGTCGCCGCCTGCTGCGATCGCATCGTCATGCTCCACGACGGGAGGCTCATCGGAGACGAGGCCCTGGAGACCACCGGCGGCGACGCTCTCTTCGACCGCGTCAACCGCCGGACGTGACCGGGTGGCCGGCGGCGCGCCCTCGGTTTGCAGGGCCAGGGCGGCGGCGCCGTAGAGGCCTGCGTTCCTGCCCAGCGTCGTGCCGGTGACGGTGATGTCCTGGAGGAAGTCCATGCCCGCCCGGGTGGCCAGGGCCCGGCGCAGGGGCGACAGGAGGAGGTCGCCGGTCGCGGCGACGCCGCCTCCGATCACCACGTCGTGGACGTCCAGGACGGCGGCGGTGTTGCAGATGGCGGTCGCCAGGGCGTCGGCGGCACGGTTGAACGCGGACAGCGCGGTGATGTGGCCGGAACGGGCGCCGGCCGCCAGGTCGAAGGCCGTCTGGCCGTTCCAGCCGTGGGCGCGTGCCCAGCGGACCATGCTCGGGCCGCTCGCGATGGTCTCCAGGCAGCCGCGGGCGCCGCACGGGCAGGGCTCGCCGTCCCGGTCGATGATGACGTGACCGATGTGCCCGGCGTTCCCGGTGGCGCCCAGGAGGGGATCGCCGTTCAGGACCAGGCCGCCGCCGATGCCCGTGGAGACGACGATCCCGAGGAGGGACGAGACGTCGTGGCCGCCGAGCCACCACTCGCCGGCGGCCATGCACTGGGCGTCGCCCGCCAGGAACACGGGCAGGTCGGTGGCCCGGTAGACCGTGTCGACCAGGGGGAAGCCGCGCCAGGCGGGGATGTTGACGGGCGAGACCGTGCCCGCCAGGACGTTCAGCGGACCGGCCGAGCCGATGCCGACCGCCGTGAGGCCGGGGACGGCGAAGTCGGCGACCAGGTCGCCGAGGGTGGCGGCCGGGTCGGGGCCGATCGGGCGCTCGGCGTGGGCCAGCAGGGCGCCGTCCGGAGTGATGTGCGCGGCGGCGAACTTCGTCCCGCCGATGTCGAGCGCGAGAGTGATCATGGCCGTCCTCCGGAGGGGGCGAACCCCGATGGTGCCGGACGGACCATGAGCGGGCGATGAAGGCTCGCGGGCAGGGCCAGTTCGCCCTGGTTGAGGACGCGGGGGTGGAAGTAGCAGGCCTGGATCTCGGCGTTGGTGTTGTTGCCGCGCAGCTGCTCCGACCACAGCATGAAGTACGTCCAGCGGGTCTGGCTCTCCAGCAGGGACGCGTTCGGGACCTTGCCCATCTCGGCGATCGCGATCGGCTTGGAGCCGGCGATGTTCTGGATCTGCTGGTAGTCGGCCTGGCTCGGGTAGTTCTTGTACCAGGCGTCGAGGCTGACGACGTCCACGTACGAGGAGCCCGGGTAGTAGGAGGACCAGCCGCCCGCCGGGTTGTCCTGGACGTTCCAGACCCAGATCAGGTTGGTGAGGCCCTTGCCGAGCAGGTAGTCGTGGGTGATCTGGTAGAGCCGGGCGCTGCCGGAGGAGCCCGGTCGGTGGCCCCACCAGTTCCACGACTCGTTCATCTCGTGCAGCGGGCGGAACAGCACCGGGACGCCGGCGTTCTTGAGCTGGGTGAGGTAGGGGACGGCCTCGTCCAGGCGGCGCTTCCACGCGGCGTTGAGAGCGGTGCCGTCGGTGACGATCTGCCTGAACTGGTCGTCGGAGATGCTCGTCTTCACGCCGCCGTCGAACTGGCACGTGCTGCCGCCGGTCGGGGTGCAGACGTGCCAGGTGAACGCGACCAGCGAGCCGTGCGACCACTCGAGCTTGGCCTGGTCGATGACGCGCTGCCGGTTCGCGACGTCGGCGGGCAGGAACATCAGGTCGCCGCCCCACAGGCCCGGGTACTGGCCGGTGACCGCCTTGACCTGCGCGGTGTACTGGCTCGGCTGGTCGGCGGGCTCCTTGTTGTGCTGGCCCGAGACGACGTAGCGGCCGGTGATGGAGTTCAGGTAGTTGAGGACGACCTGATTGGAGGACGCCGGGAAGGCGTGGGCGGGCGCGGGTGCGGCGGTGAGGGCGAGGGCCGCCAGTCCGGTGGCGAGGACGGCCTGGATTCTGCGCATGCGGATCGAGTGCACGGTTCCTTCTCCAATCGGTGCTGTCCCCCGAGGCTTGGGTGCTACGTCTCGTTCACGGTGAAGAGGGCTGCGCGGAGCGCGCCGGGAGTCAGGTCGGAGAGGCTGACGCCGGTCACCGTGAGGGTGCGGGTCTCGCCTGGCAGGAGCGTCATGAGGCCCGTGTCGGCCTGGGCGGAGGGCGCCAGGCGGTCGGCTTGAAGGAGCAGGTCGCGGACGAGGGTGCCGGCGGTGACGGCGAGGGTGAAGCCGTCGGCGGCCGGGGCGGGAACGAGGGTCATCTCGGCGGGGGGATAGGCGAACTCGTGGTCCTCGCAGTCGAGCGCGATGTCGCGGAGCTCGCCCGCGTCGGCCACCAGGAGCTCGCGGTGGCGGTCCTTGATCTCGGTGGTCACGGGGAACGTGGCGACGGAACGAGGCGGGACCGTGAAGGCGATCGTCTCCTCGGCGAGCGCTGTGCCGTCCACCTGCAGCCGCCGGACGTTCGCGTTGCCGGCCCAGGGCTCGGGCGACTGGTTGTCGACGGCCAGAACGCGGGCGCCCTCGCGGGTCTGGAAGGTCAGCAGGCGATCCGCGTAGAGGCGGCGCAGCTCGTGGTAGAGCGGCTTGAGGCGTCCCGCGCCGTCGATCGCCGCCCATGACGTGACCGGCCAGCAGTCGTTCAGCTGCCACACGACCGTGCCCGCGCACACCGGCCAGTGGGAACGCCAGTGCGCGACGCCGGTGGCGATGGCCCGGGCCTGGTTGACCTGGGTCAGGTAGTGCCAGTCGTCGAAGGTCGCCGGTGCGGAGAAGTGCTGGGCGAGGCCGCGGTTCAGCTTGCCGTTGCCGTCCTCGGCCTTCTGGTGATGGAGAACGCCCGGCGAGTCAGGGGCGAGGTCCTCGTCGGGAAGGGCTTGGCGCAGGGTGGCGTAGGCGGGCGGCGCCTGCCAGCCGAACTCGGCGGCGAAGCGGGGAACGTCCTTGAGGTAGTCGGTGTAGTCGCGGCGGTTCCACACTTCCCAGAAGTGGGAGGTGCCGTGGGCGGGGTCGTTGGGGTGGTGGTCCCATGAGCCGGACCAGGGACTGCCCGCGTAGTAGGGGCGGGTCGGGTCCAGTTCGGCGACGATCCGGGGGAGCAGCCCGAGGTAGTAGCCCTCACCCCAGCTGTCGCCCGCGAGCTCGTCCTCCCATTGCCAGTCGCGGAAACCCCAGAGGTTCTCGTTGTTGCCGTTCCACAGGACGAGGCTTGGGTGCGGCATGAGGCGGACGACGTTCTCGCGGGCCTCGGCCTCCACCTCACCGCGCAGGGGCTGTTCCTCGGGGTAGGTGGCGCAGGCGAACAGAAAGTCCTGCCAGGCCAGCAGTCCCAGCTCGTCGCAGGCGTCATAGAAGGCGTCGTCCTCGTAGATGCCGCCGCCCCAGACGCGCACCAGGTTGACGCCCGCTTCGGCCGCCTGGCGCAAGCGATGCCGGTAACGGTCAGGGGTGACGCGCGCGGGCAGGGCATCGTCGGGGATCCAGTTCACTCCGCGTGCGAAGACGGGCGTTCCGTTCACGGTGATGGTGAACGCGGTGCCGTGGGCGTCCTCGTTCTGGTCCAGCCGTACGGAACGGAAGCCGATCCGGCGCTCCCACACGTCCAGCTCGGCGCCCGTCCCGGCATCGGCGAGGACCACACGGCAGGTATAGAGCGGCTGGTCGCCGTAGCCGCGCGGCCACCACAGAGCCGGGTCGGGCACCTGCACTTCGGCGGTCGAAGACGTCGATCCGGCGGGGACGCGCGTGGTGGCGAGGACACCGTCGACCTCCAGGGTGACCAGGAGGGGACGAGCCTCGCCGGGCTCGGTCCGTTCCACCGCCAGGTGCGCCTCGACCCGGCCGACGCCGTCCGCGACGGTCACCAGCGGCCGTACGGAGGCCAGCCGCGCGGTGTTCCAGCTCTCCACCCGGACCGGACGCCACATCCCGGCGGTCACCAGGGTCGGGCCCCAGTCCCAGCCGAAGCTGCACGCCATCTTGCGGATGTAGTTGAACGGCACGGGATAGGCGTTCGGCCGCGGGCCGAGCCGTTCCCGCAGCGCCTCGGCCTCGGTGTACGCCGAAGTGAGGAAGACCGACAGCGGGGTGCCCCCGCGTGCGAGCCCGGTGACGTCGAAGCGGTAGGAGCGGTGCATGTTGCGCGTCCGGCCGAGCTCGACCCCGTCCAGCGTCACGGTCGCGACCGTGTCGAGGCCCTCGAAGACCAGGTCCGTCTGCTCGCAGCCCTCCGGAACGTTCGGCAGGACGGTGTCGTAGCGCCAGTCGGCGCGCCCGACCCAGGCCACGTCGAGCTCGTTGCGCCCCGCGTACGGATCCTCGATCAGCCCGGCGGCCAGCAGGTCGATGTGGGACGACCCGGGAACCGTGGCGGGGATGCTTCCGCCGTCGGCCAGGTGAAGGGTCCATCCCGAGGCGAGGGGCGTGCTCTGCTTGCTCAACCGTGACTCCTTATCGAGTGGCGCCGGAGGACAGGCCGTTGTAGATGAAGCGCTGGAGGGCGATGAAGACGACCAGGCTCGGCAGGATCACCAGGGCCGCGCCCGCCGAGATGACCTCCCAGTGCGCGCCGAACGGCCCCTTGAAGCGGAACAGCGACGTGGAGACCGTGCCGAGGTGGTCGGAGGGCATGTAGAGGAACGGGATGTAGAAGTCGTTGTAGATCGCGACGCCCTTGACGATGACCACGGTCGCGATCGCGGGCTTCAGCAGCGGCAGGATGACGCGCCAGTAGATGGTCAGCGAGTTCGCGCCGTCCAGCCGCGCCGCCTCGTCCAGCGAGATCGGGATGGAGCGGATGAACTGCAGGAAGATGGAGATGGACACGATGTCGGTGCCCATGTAGAGCAGGATCGGCGCCCACCGGGTGTTCATCACGCCGAGCTCGCTGACGACCTGGAAGGTCGCGACCTGGGTGGTCACGCTCGGCACCAGCGCGGCGACCAGGAACAGCGCGAGCACGAGCCGCTTGCCGGCGAAGTCGAACCGGTCGATCGCGTACGCGGTCATCGAGCCGATGAAGACCGTTCCGGTGAGCGAGAACACCAGGATGAACGAGGTGTTCCACAGCGCCCGGAGCATGTGGCCGTTGCTGAAGGCGACCCGGTAGTTGTGCAGGTTGAACCAGTGCCCGGGCGCCGACAGCGGGCTCGGGTCGGCCGCCATCTCCGCGCCGGTGCGCAGCGAGGTCAGCAGGACCGCCAGCAGCGGCACCACCACGACGGCGCTCGCCGCGACCAGCGACACGTACTTCAGGCACGTGGCGAGCGCGCCGCGGAGGGCCGGCGCCCGGCGGTCGGCCGCGGCGTGCCGGGGACGGGCGGGCACGGTGATCGCCCTCATGTGAGCCGCACCTTCTCGTCGGGCACCAGGAGCCGCTGCAGCCAGGTCGCGAGCAGGACGATCGCCAGCAGCACGACGGCCGCCGACGACGCGAGGCCGACCTTGTTGAAGGTGAACGCGAGCTTGATCGTCTGGATGACGAACGTCTCGCTGTTGTTGGAGCCGCCGGTCATGATGAACGGGATCTCGAAGACCGAGAGCGCGCCCGACACCGCGAGGATCGCGCTCAGGCTGATGATGGGCCTGATGCCCGGCGCGATGATGTAGCGGAACTGCTGCCACCGGCTCGCGCCGTCCAGCTCGGCGGCCTCGTACAGCTCCGGCGGGATCGACTGGATCGCGCCGATGAACAGCACCATGTTCAGGCCCATGAACCGCCACACCGAGACGCCCGCGAGCGAGGTGTTGACCAGGTCGGGATCGCCGAGCCACAGCTGCGGCCCGACGCCGAACGCGCCGAGGACCGAGTCGAGCGTCCCGCCGGGCTGGAAGAAGTAGAGGAACACGAACCCGATCGCGACGCCGTTGATCAGGTAGGGGAAGAACAGGATCCCCTTGAACAGGTTGCGGAAGCGGGTCTGGAAGCTCAGCACTGTCGCGAAGTACAGCGCCACGACGATCTGGACCGCCGCGCCCGCCAGGTAGAAGAGGCTGACGGTGAAGACCTGGAAGAGCTGCGGCCTGCTGAACAGGTCCACGTAGTTGTCGAGTCCCACGTAGTCGCGCGTCGGGCTGAGCCCGTCCCAGTCGGTGAAGCTGTAGAGGAGCATGTTCACGACGGGGATGTAGGTGAACGCCACCAGCAGGACCATCGGCGCGAGCAGGTAGGGCCAGGCGCGCAGGCCGGCCAGGAACCGCATGCCGTCAGCCGCCGATCGTGCCCTGGGCCTCGGACCACTTGCCGTTGAGATCCTTGAAGACGTCCTGGAGGTTCCCCTTGGCGGCCCCGCGCGCGACGTCGACGATGCGCTGCGGGTAGTCCTGGGCGTTCAGGCCGACCTCGGACGCCTTGTCGATGTCGTTGACCTGGGTGTTCTTGGCGTAGCTGAGCTGGATGAACCGGACGCCCTGGTCCTTGAACGGCTGCAGGCTGGACGGCAGGGGAGTGCCCTTGACCGAGGAGATCGACAGGGACTTCTGCGCGTCGCCGGACTTGTTGATGTACCAGTCGATCCAGGCGCGGGCGGCGGGCTTGGCGTTGCTGTGCGCGTTGATCGCGTACTGGTAGTCGGGCCGGACGACGGTGCAGAACGCGCCGTTCACCTGCTGGGGGAACGGCATGAACCCGATGTCGTCGGGGTTGCGCCCGGCCTTCTGCGCGGCCTCGCGCATCTGCACCACGGCCCAGGAGCCGAGCCACATCGTGGCGATCTTGCCGGTGCCGATGAGGTTCTTGGAGTTCTCCCAGTTGGTGGTGTTGGGGTCGGCCTCCGACAGCTTGTCGTGCACGATGTCGTGCAGGAGCGTGTCGACGACGTTCAGGTCCTGGCCGGCCGCCCAGGGCTCCTTGGTCGAGACGAGCTTGTCGTTGGCGGTGGAGTCGCAGCTCGGCGAACCGAGGGCGTTGCCCCAGTTCGTCATCGGCCAGCCGTCCTTGTAGTTGGTGTAGTACGGGGTGGCGCCGGTGCGCGCCTTGATCGCCTTGAGGTCGTCGAGGAACGCGGCGGTCGTCGTCGGCCAGGCGGTGATCCCGGCCTGCTTCCAGACCGCCTTGTTGTAGACGAAGCCGTTGGCGGTCTCGATGTTGGAGATGCCGTAGACCTTGCCGCCGACCGTGGCCTTCTCGGTGAAGTCGTACTTCTTCGACAGCTCGCCGGCGGTGCCGAGCGGGGAGAAGAACGAGGGGTACTGGCTGGTCGGCACGGCGTTCGGGATGGACAGGACGTCGCCGTAGTCCTTGCTGTTCATGCGGATCTTGACGTCGCCCTCGTAGTCGGTGAGGCCCTGGAACTCCACCTTGACCTTGGGGTAGATCTTGTTGAACGCCGCCGCGTAGCCCTTCAGCGTGCCGTCCTGCACCTGGTCGGTGCGGTTGGTCAGCACGGTGATCGATCCGGTCACCGTGGCCGGGTCGGTGGGGACCGGCACGACACTGGAGTCCTTGGATCCGCCGCCGGTCCCGCCGCAGGCGGTGAGGCCGAGTGCCAGGGCCGTCGCCGCCGCCGTCCCTGCTGCTGTCACGCGTGTTCCTCGCACGGCATACCACTTCCTCAGGCTGGGGCGGGTTGTGAGGTTGAACGTTGCATCACGGGATGGCAGCGTCCAATGCCCAGGAAGCTAAGGGCGTGCTACGAGAGTGTCAATAGATTTACTAAAACGAATTAGTTCGCTGCGCGCCCGGTGGAGGACCGGGGGACCAGGCTGGGCGACTGCGTCGCGTGCGAGGGATGGCCGTCGCCCTGCATGACCTCGAACAGCGCCCTGGTCACGTCCGCGCCGAAGGAGTAGACGTCGTGCTGCATCGCCGACAGCGCGGGCCGGGTGAGCTGGCAGAGCTGGGAGTCGTCCCAGGCCAGCAGCGACAGGTCGCCCGGCACCGACAGGCCGAACTCGTCGGCGACGCCGAGCGCCGCGACCGCCATGATGTCGTTGTCGAAGATGATCGCGGTGGGCCGTTCGGGCGCCAGCAGCAGGCTCCGGCAGGCGCGTCCGCCCTGGTCGGGGGAGAAGTCCGCGACGGCGGTCGTGCCCTGGATCCCCAGCTCGGCGGTCACCCGGTCGAACGCCTCGGTGCGGATGACCGAGTGGCCGAGTTCGGCCGGTCCGCTCACCCGGCCGATGCGCCGGTGCCCGAGCGCGGCCAGGTAGCGCACCGCCTCGCCGATGGCCGCCGCGTCGTCGGTCCACACCGACGCGAACGGGCCCGCGAGCGAGGGATGGCCGACGACCACCGCGGGCAGCCCGATCTCGGCGAGCGCGGGGATCCGCGGGTCGTCCACCTTGAGGTCGACCAGGATGCTGCCGTTCACCCGGCCGCCCTGCCACCACTCGCGGTGGACGTCGATCTCCTCGTCCGCCTCGATCACGCGCAGCAGCAGCGAGCACGAGCGGCGGCTGAGCACGCTCTCTATCCCGGAGATGAACTCCATGTAGAACGGCTCGAGGCCGAGCAGCCGCGCGGGCCGGGCGATGGCGAGGCCGACGGTGTGCACCGCGTGCCCCGACAGCGAGGCGGCGGCCAGGTTCGGGCGCCAGCCGAGCTCCTCGGCGGCCTTCATGATGCGCTTCTTGGTCGAGGCCGAGACGCCCGGCCGGTCGTGCAGCGCGATCGAGACCGCCGACGGCGAGACGCCGGCCCGCGCCGCGACGTCCTTGATGGTCGCCCTGCGCTCCTTGCCGGCCGAACCCGTCTGCGTCACAGCGACGACCGCCTTCTTGTCACGTCCCCGACACCCCTGACCATGCGAGGAGCCAATCTACCTCCTCCCGGTGTTGAACGTGTGAGCGACCTCGGCGCCCTTGTCCGATGATCGCGCTCGCGGTCCAGCTGAACGCCAACTAGAACGTTCTATAGACAGGGCGGCGCCGGCTTTCTAGGGTGAGGCCGGTGACCGACATCTCCGGGCTGCCGCCCAGCTTCCGCTGGGGCGTCGCGACCTCCGCGTACCAGATCGAGGGCGCGACGGACGCGGACGGCCGCACGGCCTCCATCTGGGACACGTTCAGCCGCCGGCCGGGCGCCGTGGCGGGCGGCGCGACCGGCGACGTCGCCTGCGACCACTACCGCCGGATGCCCGAGGACGTGGCCCTGATCGCGGACCTGGGCGTGGACAACTACCGCTTCTCGGTGTCCTGGCCCCGGGTGCAGCCGGGCGGGCGCGGTCCCGTCAACGCGGCCGGCCTGGACTTCTACGACCGGCTCGTGGACGAGCTGCTGGCAGCCGGGGTCGACCCGTGGATCACGCTCTACCACTGGGACCTGCCGCAGGAGTTGGAGGACGCGGGCGGCTGGCCCGAACGCGACACGGCGCGAGTTCCTGCGCGCGCACATCGCCGCCGTCGCCGAGGCCCATGCCCAGGGCGTGGACGTGCGCGGCTACTTCGTGTGGACGCTCCTGGACAACTTCGAATGGGCCCACGGCTACGGCCCGACGTTCGGTTTGGTCTCCGTCGATCGCGCCTCCGGCCGGCGCACGCTCAAGCAGAGCGCGCACTGGTACCGCGGCCTCATGAACGGGCTGCGTGGCCGGGGGACAGGTACAGGCGGAGGTGGCCCGGGCCCGGAACGGTGACGGTTCGCCAGGACGCCAGGTCGGGGCGGGGCTTGCGGGTGCTCGTGGAGACGATGACGCGCAGGCCCTGGCGCTGGAGGCGGGTCAGGTTGGCCAGGGTGGTCTTGCCGTACGCGTCGTGGAGGCCGTCGCGCATGTCCGCGGCCACGCAGCGGCGCAGGTAGGCGATCTGCGGGGCGAAGCGGCCGACCACCGCGCAGTTGCCCCAGATGTCGGCGCGGCTGAGGGCGCGCGCTGAATTCAGGGGCAGAGTTAGCGAACGAGACGTTCTGGTGGCGGCCTGGGCGGCGGTCGTCGTTTGAACGCCGATGTAGAGGGCGACCAGGGCCAAGGCCGCGACGGCCAGGACCCTGCTCTGGCGGACCAGGGTCATCAGGCCGACGGCGGCGGGAACTGATAGCAGGGCGATGGTGGGGAGCACGTACCGGGGGACTGCCCAGTTGGAGAGCAGGAGGTAGGAGGCCGCGAAGAAGAGCGCTGTGATGACGGTGGTCAGGAGGAGAGCCTTGTTGCGGGTCGTGTAGAGGGCGAACGCGACCAGCGCCGCCGTTATCAGCCACCAGGTGGCCACGGTCGGGGTGATGGAGCCGCAGGACGCGGTGGGCAGGCAGGTCTCCTTGCCGTTCAGGGCGGCCAGGTAGCGCGGCAGGCCGAAGTGCAGGCCGCTGGCGTCGTTGACGTGGGCGATGGCCGACAGGCGTGCGCGGGGACCGTTGAAGCGGATGAACGACTCGACCACCCAGTAGAGCCAGCCGGCCGCCAGGCCGAAGGCGAGGGACAGGGCGGTGTAGTGCTTCTTCCGCAGGAGAGCCGCCGCCAGCAGGGGGATCGCCAGGTAGACCGCGTCCGTGGGGCGGATGAGGGACAACGCCGCGAAGAGCAGGAAGAGGGGCAGCCGTTTGTCGCGGAAGAGGAGCGGGATCGCGGCCACGGCACCCAGGGCGACCAGATAGTTGGGCAGGACGGTGTCTCCGAAGCGGAGGGCCACCCAGGAGAAGGCGAAGAGCGCGGCGGCCAGGGCGGCCGTGGTGCCGGGGATGAGGCGCCGCCAGGGGAAGAAGGCGAAGAAGAGCGCCACGCCGGAAAGGACGGCCAGATAGACGCGGAGTGCTGTCACGGACGAGGTGAAGGCCGTGATCGGGGCGACGACCAGGCCCGGGCCGACCGAACGGTGAGCCGCGTAGGCGAAATGGGGGACGTCCGAGGCGAACTGGCTGGAGTAGACGGCCTCGTCCAGGTCGAGCGGGACGCGCAGGTCGCCGATCGCCGCCTGGGCTGCGACGAAGGCGGCGGCGACCAGCGCCAGGACCAAAGCCGCCCCCAGCGCCGACCCCAGCGCGGGCGCCGGCGCGCGATGTCTACCGGACACGTTCCCCCGATCCGTGTACGTGACGCCAGCCTAACCAGGGGTGACGGGCGGGCCTCGCGGCGGGGGTTGACTGAAAAACCAGTCAGGGGTCGTTCTATCGCTTGGAGTCCAGCTCCAGCGAGACCGCCTGGCGGACCAGGTCCTGGGCGCGCCCCAGCGGTGTCGAGCCGCTCAGCCAGCGGTTGCTCAGCCCCTCGATCAGCGCGGTCAGCCGTTCGGCGCTCGCGCGGGCGTCGGTGTCCTCGTGCGCGGTGCCGTCGGAACGGGCCTGGTCGATCAGCTCGGACAGGTCGTCCACCCAGGTGCGGGTCGAGTCGCCGAGCTGGGCGCGCAGGTCCGGGTCGAAGATCGCGCTGGCCCGCAGCTCGCCCCAGGCCGAGGAGTTCTCGATGATGGCCGGGTCGTCCTGCAGCTCCAGCAGCAGCATGTCGGTGAGCTGCGTGCGGGCGTCGTCCGAGCGTTCCATGGCCTCGGCGGTGTAGCGCTCGGCGCGTTCGCTGACGTACTCCAGCGTGCGCCGCAGCAGGCCCGCGCGGTCACCGAAGTGGTAGTAGATGAGCGCCGTGGACACGCCCGCCTCGGCCGCCAGCTCCTCCACGCGCAGGCCCCGCACGCCCTTCTTGGCGATCATGCGGACGGCCGCCTTGAGGATGAGCATCTGGCGATCGGACACAGTCCATCACCCTATCCCGCGGCTACTCCTTACGCCCCGGAGCGCCGCCGTAGCGGCCGCCGACCGGGACGTGCGCGCCGACCAGCTCGGAGACGGTGACGAACGTGTAGCCCTTGGCCCTGAGCCCCTCGATGATCTTCGGCACGGCGTCCACGCTCGTCGGGTGGATGTCGTGCAGCAGCACGATGCCCTTCGGCGCCGCGTCGCTCACGATCTGGTCCGAGACGTAGGACGCGTCCGGGTGCTTCCAGTCGAACGCGTCGATCCCCCAGAAGATCTGCGTCATGCCGAGCTTCTTGACGTGCGCGGCGACCTGCCCGTCGGTCGCGCCGTAGGGCGGGCGCAGGTAGCGGGGCGTGGCGCCGGTGAGCTGCTTGACGACGTCATTGGTGCCGTCGATCTGCTCGGTGAGACCGGTCTTGGACTCCTTGGCCAGGTCGGGGTGCGACATCGAGTGGTTCTCGATCTCGTGGCCCTCGGCGGCCTCCCGCTTCACCAGGTCGGGGTCGGCCTTGGCGTTCTTGCCGACGACGAAGAACGTGGCCCGGACGTTCTGCTGCTTGAGCGTGTCCAGGAGCTTGGCCGTGTACGGGCCGGGACCGTCGTCGAAGGTGAGCGCGATGCACTTGGCGCCCTTGGCCCAGCAGTCGATGGTGGACGCGGGGGCCGCGGCCGGGCGGCCCGTCTCGTGTCCCGGTTCGTGTCCCGTCTTGGGCGGATCGACCTTGCCGCCGCCCGCCTGGCCGTGCACGCTCCGTGACGTTTCGCCGCATCCCGTCGCCACCGTCGCGGCCAGCGCCAACCCCGCGACAGCACCCAGCACCCGCACAAGATCCCCCGATCCCGTCCCACTTTGGGCGTTTCGCCCCGTTCGACCAACCCTGGCACATCCGCGTAATGGTCTTGTCCGGACGCGGCGCGGGCGTTCCCGTTTTTGGACAATCTTGAAGGTGCCCAGCGTGCGGCACCGCGCACTGCCCGTGAGACGCCCAGGTCAGCCCAGGTGAGATGGTTGACGCCCGCTAGGCGGGCCACTCCGGCTTGCGCTTCTCCAGGAACGACCGCATGCCCTCCTGCGCCTCCGGGGTCTGGCTGGAGGCGGCCATCACCTCGATGGCGTAGGCGTAGGCGTCCTGCTCGGTCCGGTCGAGCATCGCGTACATCGCCTGCTTGCCCAGCGCCTTGCTGCGCGGGCTGCCCTGCGTGGCGCGCTCCAGCAGGTCCCGGGTCGCCTTGTCCAGCTCGGCCTCCGGAACGACGCGGTTGACCAGGCCCCACTCCTGCGCCGTCCGCGCGTCCACGATCTCGCCGGTGAGCGCCATCTCCATCGCCCGCTTGCGGCCGATGTTGTGCGACACCGCGACCATCGGCGTGTGGCAGAACCAGCCGCCCTTCCCGCCGGGCGTGGCGAACCCGGCCGTCTCGGCCGCCACGATCAGGTCGCAGGTGGACGCCAGCTGGCACCCGGCCGCCGTCGCCAGCGCGTGCACCCGCGCGACCACGATCTGCGGAACGGACTGGATCGTCCGCATGAGCTCGGTGCAGGTCTGCAGGAGGCTCCGCACGTCGGCGTGCGAGGCCCCGGCCATGTCGACGAAGTCGTGCCCCGCCGAGAAGACGGGCCCGTTCGCCGCCAGCACGATCCCGAGCGCGTCCGTGTCCCCGGCGTCGCGGAACGCCTCCGTCAGGGTCAGCAAGAACTCCCGCGAGAGGGCATTGCGCCGCTGCGGCCGGTTCATGGTGATCGTCGTCATCGGGCCGTCGCGTTGGACCAGCACATCACTCATGTCACCGACGCTACGCCGAACCCGGGGTGAATGTCGGACCCGCGTCGTACCGTGGGCGGGTCCCGCTACTCGAAGGGGTGCCCTTGAAGCTGCTGACCGCCACCACCAACACTCAGGGATTCCGCGAGACCGACTTCGACTGGTGCGTCGAGGGCGAGCTGGTGCACATCGGCGTCGTCTGCGCCCGCGACCAGGACGACCCGGACGGCGGGTGCGGCTGCGGCCGCGCGTTCGCCGGCCTCAACTCGCACCGGGCCACCACGACCGCGATCGTCCGGGAGGTTCCGGGCTTCACCGACGAGGACTACGTCCTGGCGATCCGCTCCAGCCTCGAGCAGCAGGGCTACGACGCCTCCTACGCCGACCACGAGGCCGCCGAGCTGCGCTGCCTGGTGCGCGACTGGCCCCCCGGCACGATCGTCGAGCGCCGCCTGGATGAGATCGTTGTGCGGGAGGTGGTCAAGCCCGACCAGGAGGTGTGAGGGATGCTCGTCGCTTTTTCGGTGACCCCGCTCGGCACGGGGGAGGACGTCGGAGAGCTCGTCGCGGAGGCCGTGCGCGTCGTGCGCGCCAGCGGCCTGCCCAACCGGACCGACGCCATGTTCACCACGATCGAGGGCGAGTGGGACGAGGTGATGGCCGTCGTCAAGGCCGCCACCGACGCCGTCGCCGCTCGTTCGCCCCGGGTCAGCCTGGTCGTGAAGGCCGACATCCGCCCCGGCACGACCGGCGCGCTCACCGCCAAGGTCGAGACCATCGAACGCCACCTGGCGCAGGACTGACATCCCGGCGTTCTGCCTCGTCAGTTGAGCCAGTCGGCGATCTCGGTGTCGGTGCGGGGGAGCAGGCACCACAGGGCCTCCTGCTGGGTCGCGCAGAGCGGGATCGACTCGTGCAGGTGCAGGATGCGGAACATCTTCGCGGCGAACGGGCGCAGGCCGACCACGGCGAGGCCGTGCCGCTCGCAGGCGCGGGCCACGGCGGAGATCGCGCGCATGCCCTCGGCGTCGAAGAACGAGATGCCGCCCAGATCGAGCAGCAGGGGGCGGTCGGCCGTGCTCGCCAGGTCCATGAGCCGGTCCCGCGCCCCGGGAGCGGTGGCGCGGTCGAGTTCGCCGCTCAGCAGCACCGTGATGTGGCGCTCGCTGTCCACGACGACCATGTCGACGACGGTGTCCTTCATGGCTGCCCTCGCTTGTGCGTCCGGTAACACAGAAGCATCGCGCGAGTACTCATGGTTGCCAAGCCCTTACGCCGGAGATTCTTTCTGAATCTCGGGCAACAGCGGTGACTTCAACGCCGGAAGCAGGCCCGTGCACCGCCGTCACGTCCCTGCCCGAACGAGCCCAGCCGCTGCGCCGCGCTGCCGTGATCGCCGGGCTTGGTCCAGGGTGAGCTGTCGCCGATCACGCGGAAGCCCGTCACGATCTCCTGCCGGTCGCCCGCCTCGAAACGCAGGTCCCCGTCGGCCGCCGCACCGTACAGCGCGGCACCGGCCAGGCAGTCGGCCTGCAACTCGGCGGCGGGGGAGACCAGCTCGCGGGTCAGCCGGTTCTGGATCGCGTGCCCCCACTCGTGGGCGATCACCATGTAGACCCAGGCGTCGCCGTGCGCGTAGCCGGTGCGCATCAGGTGCGAATCCCAGGCGACGAAGTCGCCCGCCGGGCAGTATTCCGCGTTGTCCCTGCTGAGAGGCTTGCCGGCGCACTTGGGGGCGGTGGCGGGGTTGCGCCCGTTGTACAGGCCGAGGACGTGCGGCGAGGTGTAGGAGCCGGTGAACAGCTTGGTCCAGTGCCGTCGCCAGAACGCGTCCACCACGTTGACCGCGGTGTTCATGTCGTCGCGGAACTCGGTCTCGTTGAAGCCGACCGGCGCACTGGTGCCGAGCGGCTTCGGCGGCGGTGGCGGAGCGGGAGTGGTCTCGACCGGTGCGGGGCCGGCACCGTTCGCGGAGGCGGGCCGTGAGCTCTGCACGTCGAGGTTGCAGGCGCTGCTCACGACCAGCGTGGCACCGAGCGTCGCGCCGAGGGCGAGGGCGGTCAGCGGCCGCCGCCGGTAGGGAGTTCCCGTCTCCGTCATGCCCAGGGGTACGAGCGGATGCGTGCTTTCGCCTCAATCGCGCTTGTTCAGATCGCGTCCGGACCGAACGCGGCCTTCAGCTCGCTCTTGAGGGCGGTGGTCGGCGTCACGTGGTAGCGGGCGTCGATGCGCATGAGCACGGTCTTGCGCGGCATGGTGAGCGCGATCCGCACCTCGGTCGTGCCGGCATGCGCGAGCAGGATCTCCTTGAGGCGGTCGACGACGGGCCGCGTGACGCGGTGCTCGGGCAGCGTGATGGTGAACGCGGGGGAGTCGCCGTCCGGCAGTTCGGGCACCTGCATCTCCATGGCGATCAGGCGCGGCACGTCCTCGCGCTTGTCCAGGCGCCCCTTGACCAGGACCACGGTGTCCTCGGCCAGGCCGGACCCGGCGAGCAGGTAGGCCGACGGGAAGAACAGGCAGTCGATCGTTCCGGCGAGGTCCTCGATCGTGGCGATGGCCCAGGGCTTGCCCTGCTTGGTCATCTTGCGCTGGAGGCCGGAGACGATGCCGGCGATCGTGAGCGTCATCCCGTCCGGCAGCGAGTCGTCGGTGGTGAGCGCGGCGATCGGATGGTCGGCGCGCGCCTGGAGGAAGCCGTCGAGGCCTTTGAGGGGGTGGTCGGAGACGTACAGGCCGAGCATGTCGCGTTCCTGTGCGAGCCGGTACGGCTTGTCCCACTCCTCGCCGGAGAACTCCAGGCCCAGCCCGAACGCGGGGCCGCCGTCGCCGTCCGCCGTGTCGCCCTCGGCCGTGCCGAGCCCGAACAGGTCGTCCTGCCCGTACGCCCGGCTGCGTTTCACGCCGATGACCGCGTCGACGGCCTGCTCGTGCTGCTCGGCGAGGCCCTTGCGGGTGTGCCCGAGCGAGTCGAACGCGCCGGCCTTGATGAGCGACTCGATGGTGCGCTTGTTGCAGACGACCACCTCGACCTTGTCGAGGAAGTCGGGGAACGAACCGTAGGAGCCGGCGGCCTCGCGGGTGGCGATGATCGACTCGACGACGTTCGCGCCGACGTTGCGCACGGCGGTGAGGCCGAAGCGGATCTGCGTGTCGCTCTGCGGCGTGAAGCCGGAGTCCGACTCGTTCACGTCCGGCGGCAGCACCTGGATGTTCATGCGGCGGCATTCACCCAGGTAGACGGCCATCTTGTCCTTGTCGTCCCGCACGCTGGTGAGCAGCGCCGCCATGTACTCGGCCGGGTGGTTGGCCTTGAGGTAGGCGGTCCAGTACGACACGAGCGCGTAGGTGGCGGCGTGCGCCTTGTTGAACGCGTAGCCGGCGAACGGTACGAGCACGTCCCACACGGTCTGGATCGCCGCGTCGGAATAGCCGTGCTCGCGGCAGCCCCGCTGGAACGGGACGAACTCCCTGTCCAGGATCTCTTTCTTCTTCTTGCCCATCGCCCGCCGCAGCAGGTCGGCCTGCCCCAGCGAGTAGCCCGCGAGCTTCTGCGCGGCCAGCTGCACCTGCTCCTGGTAGACGAACAGCCCGTACGTCTCGCCGAGGATGTCGCGCAGCGGCTCCTCCAGCTCGGGATGGATCGGCGTGATCTCCTGCTGGGCGTTCTTGCGGAGCGCGTAGTTGGTGTGGGAGTTCATGCCCATCGGGCCCGGCCGGTAGAGCGCGCTCACGGCGATGATGTCGGCGAACTCGTCCGGCCTCATCAGCCGCAGCAGCGACCGCATCGCGCTGCCGTCGAACTGGAACACCCCGAGCGTGTCGCCGCGCGCGAACAGAGCGTACGTCGCCCCGTCGTCCAGCGGGATGTCCAGCAGGTTCAGCGGGGAACCGCGGCGCCGCTCGACCGCCTTCACCGCGTCGTCCATGATCGTGAGGTTGCGGAGCCCGAGGAAGTCCATCTTGAGCAGGCCGAGCGTCTCGCACGTCGGGTAGTCGAACTGCGTGATCACGACGCCGTCCTGCGGGCGCATGAAGACCGGGACGTGGTCGGTGAGCGGCTCGGCGCTCATGATGACGCCCGCCGCGTGCACGCCGGTCTGCCGGATGAGGCCCTCGATGCCGCGCGCCGTCTCGATGACCGTGCGGACGTCCGGCTCGTTCTCGTACAGCGCCCGCACCTCGCCCGCCTCGGCGTGCCGCGGATGCGCGGCGTCGGTGATGCCCGACAGCGGGATGCCCTTGCCACCCAGGTCGGCGGGCATCGCCTTGGTGATGCGGTCGCCGAGCGCGTACGGGTGGCCGAGGATCCGGCACGCGTCCTTGACCGCCGCCTTGGCCTTGATGACGCCGAACGTGACGATCTGCGCGACCTTGTCGGCGCCGTACCTGCCGGTGACGTAGCGGATGACCTCGCCGCGGCGGCGTTCGTCGAAGTCCACGTCGATGTCGGGCATCGAGACGCGCTCGGGGTTGAGGAACCGTTCGAAGATCAGGCCGTGGGGGAGCGGGTCGAGGTCGGTGATGCCCATCGCGTACGCGACCAGCGACCCGGCCGCCGAGCCCCGCCCGGGGCCGACCGCGATCCCGTTGTTCTTGGCCCACATGATGAAGTCGGCCACGACCAGGAAGTACGACGGGAAGCCCATCTCGGCGACGATGCCCATCTCGTACTCGGCGCGTTCGCGGTAGTCGTCGCCGTAGCCGCCGGGGAACCGGCGCCGCAGGCCGCGCCACACCTCCGCGCGGAACCAGCTCTCCTCGGTCTCGCCGTCCGGCACCGGGAAGCGCGGCAGCAGGTCGCGCCGCGCGAACATGCCGCCGGTGTCCACTCGCTCGGCGATGAGCGCGCTGTTGCGGCAGCCCTCCTGCCAGGCCCGCGAGGAGTCGACGGCGTACATCTGCTCGGGCGACTTGAGGAAGTAGCCCGACCCCTCGAACGCGAACGCCGGCGCGTCCAGCGTGGAGCCGGTCTGCACGCACAGCAGCGCCGAGTGCGCGGTCGCCTCGTTCTCGTAGGTGTAGTGCGAGTCGTTGGTGACCACGAACGGAGCGCCGAGCCGCCCGGCGATCTCCTCCAGCCCGCCGCGCGCCCGCCGGTCGATGTCGATGCCGTGGTCCATCAGCTCGACGAAGAAGTTGTCCTTGCCGAAGATGTCCTGGAACTCGCCCGCCGCCCGCAGCGCCTCGTCGGCCTGGCCGAGCCGGATGCGCGTGGAGACCTCGCCGGACGGGCAGCCGGTGGTGGCGATGAGGCCCTCGCCGTACTGCGCGAGCAGCTCGCGGTCCATGCGCGGCTTGCGGAAGTGGCCCTCCAGCGCCGCCCGCGACTGGAGGCGGAAGAGGTTGTGCAGGCCGGTCGCGTTGTACGCCCAGATCGTCATGTGGGTGTACGCGCCCGCCCCGGACACGTCGTCGCGCTTCTGCGCCGGGGTGCCCCAGCGCACCGGCTTCTGATGGCCGCGATGCGAGGGCGCCACGTACGCCTCGATGCCCGGGACCGGCGTGATCCCGGCCTCGGCGGCGCGGGTGTGGAAGTCGTAGAGCCCGTGCAGGTTGCCGTGGTCGGTCATCGCGATCGCGGACATGCCGAGGTCGCCGGTCGCGCGGACCATGTCGCCGAGCCGGGCGGCGCCGTCGAGCAGGGAGTACTCGGTGTGCACGTGCAGGTGTGCGAAGGGAAGGGCGGAGCGCATGGCGCCGACCCTACTCTCATACCATCCAGTTGGTTAAACCATTTGGTTAAAGATCGCTCGGAGTCCCAGTGCGACCTCCTCGCCCGTCGGCGCGCGTTCGGGATCGATCAGGAACTGCTCCGCCAGGCCCGCCGTCAGCGCCATGTGGATCGAGCCCATGGCCCGCGCCGTCCGCTCATCGCCCTCGTAGCCGTAGACGTCCCGGGCGAGCTGGACGCGGTGCCGCTCGAACGCCTCGGCGGTCGCCTCCCGCACCTCCGGAATCCGCTCGGCCTGGGCCAGCGACTCCAGCGCCGAGACGATCATGGGTCGGTTCTCGGGGTACGACTCGACCGTCCGCCGCAGGCTCGCCTCGGCGGGCTCGTCCGTGCCGGGCTTCACGAGCGTGTCGCCCCAGGCCTCGACGGTCTCCATCAGGGCCGCGATCAGCAGCCCGTCCTTGGAGCCGTAGTGGTAGTTGATCGCGGCGTGATTGGCCCCGGCGGCCGCCGCGATGTCGCGCGAGCTCGTCCGTGCGAAGCCGCGTTCCTCCAGGCAGCGCTTGGCCGCCTCCAGCAGCCGCTCGCGTTGACTCATGACCGCGACCCTAGCCGCGCCCGGCTGAGCCGTAGGCCGCCGCGCCCGGACGCGTCAGGTCCGAACGGTGGCGTTGCGGCTGTGGCATCGGCGTGGAGGCCCTACGATCTGGGCCTGACGGACCGGCCAGGAGGGGTGCTCGCGTGGGAAAGCACAGCCCGCCGCCAACGAAGACCTGCCCGTTCTGCAAGGGCTCGGGCAAGAGCGACGACGGTGCGCGCGACTGCGGCGTGTGCCACGGATCGGGCGTGATATGAGGTTCCCTCCCGACGGCTGCACCTACGAGGTGCACTACCAGCTCGGCCGCCGCGGCTCCGGGCAGGAGGCCTTCACCGACGAGTTCGCGCTCGGGCGCTGGTTCCGCTCGATGGTGGACGACGGCGTCTTCGACCCGGTCGAGTTCGCCGATCCGGACGAGGACGGCCGGAACGGCTACCAGATCTTCTGCGTCACCAAGGCGGGCAAGATGCCGATCAGCTACTTCCATCCGCGGATGGTGCGGGGGCGGATCGAGTCCGCCCGGGAGTGAGCCGGGCCGCCCGAAGGTGAGAAATCGGTGTGAGAGTTCCCTGACGGCGTGGCCGGATCCGGCCATCGCCGACTGTGATCACCCCGCTCTGACTTGGCTCTTGCGCAGGTTTGCCAGGGTCGGTCAGAGAATTGGGCAACTTCTCGGTCTTGTGGTGTTTCTGAGGCATCTTCACGATTCACGGTGACTCAAGGGCGCGTCATCCGGACGCGGCTTGACTCACTGGAGGAACAGTGAGGATGCGACCCATCCGCCCCGCCACTGTCATCTGTGCGACCGCCGCCACCGCCGCGGCCGCGCTGTCCGCCGCTCCCGCCGCGCAGGCCCAGGCCGCGGCCCCCGCCATCCAGTCCGACAACGGGCAGGTGGCGACGGCGCTGGCCACCAAGCTCGGCACGCGCAGCGCGGGCTCCTACCTGTCCGGCGGCAAACTCGTGGTCACCGTGTCGGACACCGGCGCGGCCGCCACGGTACGTGCCGCCGGCGCCACCCCGAGGACCGTCGCCCGCAGCGGCGCGGCCCTGAACAAGGTCAGCTCGGCGATCAACCGTTCCGTCAAGGTCTCCGGCACCTCCTGGGGCGTCGACGCGGCGTCCAACCAGGTCGTGCTGTCCTACGACGACTCGGTCACCGGCTCCGCGCTCGCCAAGGTCCGCGCCGCCGCCGCCAAGCAGGGTTCCGCGGTACGGCTGGAGCACGTCGCCGGCACGTTCCGCACGCTCATCGCCGGTGGCCAGGCCATCTACACCAGCAGCGCCCGCTGCTCGCTCGGCTTCAACGTCAAGAACAGCGCCGGCGCGAACTACTTCCTCACCGCCGGGCACTGCACCAACATCGGCGCCACCTGGTGGACCAACTCCAGCCACACGACCGTGATCGGCAGCCGGGCGGGCACCAGCTTCCCCGGCAACGACTACGGCCTGGTGCGCTACACCGGCTCGGTCACCGCCAGCGGCACCGTCTACACCTACAGCGGCTCGCAGGACATCACCACGTCCGGCAACGCCGTGGTCGGCCAGTCCGTCCGCCGCAGCGGCAGCACCACCGGCGTGCACAGCGGCACCGTGCAGGCCGTCAACCAGACCGTCCGCTACGCCGAGGGCACCGTCTCCGGCCTGATCAAGACCAACGTCTGCGCCGAGCCCGGCGACAGCGGCGGCTCCCTGTACTCCGGCTCGACCGCGCTCGGTCTGACCTCCGGCGGCAGCGGCAACTGCTCCAGCGGCGGAACGACCTTCTTCCAGCCGGTCACCGAACCCCTCTCCGCGTACGGGATGCACGTCTTCTAACCGGCCCCCCGGTCAGGATCCCCTCTGATCGCCATCCCCTTATCCCCTTCCCCTTATCCCCTTCCCACGGCACAGCAGCCCCGGGGCCGGTGTCCGGCCCCGGGGCTCGTCCATGCGCCGATCTTGCTCTGAGCGCCCCGGCTTGGCGCCGGAAAGGGCGCTGAGAGCAAGATCGGCGTAGTGACTAGCCCACCTCGCTTGCGAACTGCCGGTAGGCGGCCATGAAGAGGGTGGTGAGCAGGTCGACGATCTCGTCGAGGGTGGCCTCGCGGTAGCCGAGCGTCCAGTCGACCATCACCTCGATGATCCCGCCGGACAGCGCCAGCGCGCCCATGCGCAGCCGCCGGGTGGCCTCGATTCCCAGATGGCCCGCCGCGAGCTCGGCGTTGAAGTGGGCGAACTCGTGGATCGCGCGGCGCCGCCGTTCCTCCAGGGCCGGGCTCACGCCGACGACCTCAAGGAAGATCACACGGGCGATGCGCGGGTCGCCCGCGACGGCCCGGATGAAGGCGTTCATGCCCGCCCTCGCCTGCGCCTCGATGTCGTTCGCCGCGCCCCCGACGGCCCCGAACGTGGCCTCCCGTACGACCCGGATCTGCTCCTCGAAGACCGCTCGCAGCAGGTCCTCGCGGTCCTTGAACGACTCGTAGAAGTACCGCTCGGTGAGCCCGGCCTGGCGGCAGACCTGCTTGACCGAGACGGCCGACTGCCCGGCCGTCCCGAACAGCTCCAGCCCGGCCGCCAGCAGCTGCCCGCGCCGCGCGCTCTGGCGCTGCCCGGCGTTCAGGCCCCGGTACCGCCGGGAGTTGTCCGGAACTGCGTCGGCCACCGCCGGCTCCCTTCAAAGAGTGAGTAGAGACCCTCGCGGGCCAACTGACATCGTGACGTGTCAGTTCGTCTGACATATCCGTATGTCAGATCTGTCCGTGCACGCCACGCCGAGGAGACGCCCATGGTGCCCGCCGGCCGAATCAAGGACCGCGAGGTCACCGCGGTCCGGCTGCTGCGTTCAGCCGCGCGGGCGTCCTTCGACCCCGACATCGCGGTCGACTGGGACGCCCCGTTCGATCCCACCATGCCGTACATGCCGCTCGAGCGGGTCTCGCTGTACGGCACCGCCGCCTGGGACCGGCTGAGCACGCTGCAGCGCATCGAGCTGTCCAAGCACGAGCTCGCCAGCCTGACGGCGGTCGGCATCTGGCTGGAGCTCAACCTGATGCAGCTGTTCATGCGGCACATCTACGACCTGGACCCGCGTACGGCGCACGCGCAGTTCGCGCTCACCGAGGTGGGCGACGAGACCCGGCACTCGATCATGTTCGGCCGCCTGCTCACCAAGCTCGGGACGCCGTCGTACGGGGTACCGAGGGCGGTGCACAACGTGGGGCGGGCGTTCAAGGCGCTCGGTGGCGGCCCCTCCATGTGGGCGATCTTCCTGGTCGGCGAGGAACTGTTCGACCGGTTCCAGCGCGCCACCATGGACGACGAGCGCGTCCAGCCGATCGTCCGCGAGATCAGCCGCATCCACGTGGTCGAGGAGGCGCGGCACGTGCGGTACGCCCGCGAGGAGATCGCGCGGAGCATGGCCGGGCTCGGCCAGGAACGGCTCGCCGCCGCCCGGCGCGGGCTGCACCGGTTCGTCACCGCGTTCGGGGCGACCGCCGCGATGGAGTTCATGATCGACCCGGAGGTCTACCGCTGCGTCGGCCTCCCGCCCAGGACCGGCCGGGAGATCGCCCTGGCCAACCCGCACTACCGCGAGACCCGGCTGTGGATGGGGGAGAAGATCGTGCCGTTCCTGAGCGAGCTCGGCCTGGTCGCCGGGGCGGCCGGCGGGCTCTGGCGCAAGGCCGGACTGGCCCGCTGACGACCGTGACGGGCCTTGATCACCGAATGGAGTACGCCTGATCACCGAATGGAGTACGCCGTATCCCTTGAGTGCCGGTTGTCACGTCCGTTACAAGTAGATCTCGTGGGTACGTCCGATCGGCTGATCGAGCTGCGGCTTCCCGTGGACGGCGTCCCGGAGAAGGCCGCGGCGCTGCGCAGGCATGTCCCGCGCATCGCCCAGGAGGCGGTGCGCGAGATCGAGCGCGAGCTGCCCGACTACGTCCGCCCGCACGACCCCCGCTACGGCAAGGTGATCGGCCAGGCGGTCGAGTGGGTGATAGGGCACTTCATCGACCTGATGATGGACCCGGACCGTTCCTCCGACGAGATCCTGCTGTTCTTCCGCGGGATCGGCATGGGCGAGGCGCGCGAGGGCCGCAGCCTGGACACCTGGCAGGCCGCGATGCGGATCGGCGCCGGGGTCGCGGTACAGCGCCTCACCGCCGAGTCCGAACGCGCCGCCCAGGGCTTCACGCCCGCCGCCACCGGCATGGTCGCCCAGGCGGTCTTCGCCTACCTGGACCAGATCGCGATCGCCGTCGCCGAGGGCCACGCCGAGGCGTCCTCGCGTGCCGCGGGGATGCTCCAGGGCCGCCGCCGCGACCTGCTGGAGCTGCTGATCGGCGACCCGGCCCCGCAGCCGCGCGCGATCAGGGAACGGGCCGACGAGGCGCAGTGGCGGGTGCCGGAGTCGGTCGCGGCCGTGGCGCTGGTCGAACGCGGCGGCACCACCGGACGGCCCGTGCTGCCGCCCGACGCGCTGATCGGCCTGCACCTGGACGAGCCGTGCCTGGTGCTGCCCGACCCGGACGGACCCGGCCGCCGCCACCTCCTGGAGACAGGACTGCGCGGCTGGATCGCCGCCGTGGGCCCGACCGTCTCGCCGCCCGAGTCCGCCAAGTCGCTGAGCCTGGCCCGCCGGGCGCTGGACCTGGCCCGTCGCGGTCTCATCGACGGCTCGGGCCTGGTCGTGGCCGAGGACAACATGCCGGTCCTTGTGCTCACCCAGGACCGCGAGCTGGTCGAACGCGTCGCCGCCCGACGCCTGGCCCCCCTGATGGAGGTCCGTCCCGCGGGCCGCTACAGGTTGGCCGAAACCCTTCTGGCGGCCATCGAATGCGGTTTCAACGCCACCGAGGTCGCCGCCCGCCTCCAGGTCCACCCGCAGACGATCCGCTACCGGATGCGCCAGCTGGAGGAGCTGCTCGGCAAGGACATCGCCGACCCCGGGCAGCGCCTCGAACTGCACATGGTCGTCTACAGCGTCATGCTCAACCGTCCTCCGGACTCCGAGGCCGGCTGAGGATCTCGCGCGCGGCCCTGACCAGGGCGGCGTTGCTCGGCGCCGGTTCCCCGTCCGGCAGCGAGACCGTGTCCTCCAGGCCGATGCGCGCGTCCAGCCCGCGTTCGGCCGCGAGGCGCAGGACCGGCCAGGCGCCGCCTTCCTCCCCGTGCACGAGGATCGGCCGCCCATGGGCCTCGCCGAGCTCCTCCAAAAGAGCCGCGCCGGTCACGGCGGCCGTCTGCGGATCGGTGTCCACGACCTCGGCCAGAACGCGCAGCACCCGCTTCCCAGAGGCCCACGCCAGGAAGCGCGCGGCGGCCTCGGTGCCGGAGTAGATGCCCGCCTCGATCCCGACCCCGTGGTCAAGAAGAGCGTCGGCGACCAGCTCGGCGCCTTCCTCGTGCCAGTTCACCGACGCGTGGTCGGGCAGCACCTTCCACGACTGCACGAGCGCGGCGCGCTTGCGCGGGTCGGGCTCGGTCCAGGCCCCGGTGGTGACGCCGACCTGGATCCCCGGCGCGGCCTCGCGCACGGCCTGGATCACCGCGGCCACCTGGCGCGGCTCAAGGGTGTCGGCGCCGTCCTCGTCCTTCGGATGAAGGTGGACGTCCTCGGCGCCCGCGATCACGGCCTCGCGCACCGCCGCGGCGACCTCCGCGGGGGAGAGCGGCACGCCCTTCTCGCGCGAGCCGTTCGGACAGACCTGCAACATGCCCGGATCATCTCAGACACCCGGCGTTCACCGCCCGCCCGGTCAGCCAGCCGTCACAGAGCGTTCATTCCACGCTCGTTAAATCTGACGGTCCCGCGTTTCCAGTCGGTTTCGCGGTCTTTCCCGGCCTCCGATCTCGATGGATAGTGAGCGCGTCACCTGCGTCATCGTCGGAAGGCACGCGACATGGACTCCGTTCCGATCATCGATCTCACCCCGTGGTCAGAGGGTGACGCCAGCGACCGCCGGGAGGTGGCCGAACGTGTCGATCAGGCGCTGACCGATATCGGGTTCCTCGTGGTGACGGGACATGGGGTTCCGGCCGACGTTCGGACGAAGATACGGGCGGCGGCCAAGCGGTTCTTCGCGCTCCCGGAGGACGTCAAGCGGGCGTACGCGGTGACGGTCGGTGAACGGGGGTGGCTGCCGCCCGGCGTGGAGGCGAACGGGTACGCGGAGGGGACCGAGACGCCGCCCGATCTGAAGGAGACGTTCGCCGTCGGGGCGGACCGGCCGATCGGGAACGAGCTGTTCGACCGGGAGTGGTTCCTGCCGAACGTGTGGCCGGGGGAGGTCCCCGAACTGGAGGGGCTGCTGACTGATTACCTGGCGCGGATGCGGGCGTTGTCGGACGACCTGCTGAAGCTGTGCGCGGCCGCGCTCGAACTGGACGCGGGCTACTTCACCTCCCGGACCCGCAACGCCTCGTACACCATGAACATCAACCGGTACCCGCCGATGTCGCAGCTCGGCGCGCCCGAGCCCGGGCAGTTCCGCATCGGGCCGCACACCGACTTCGGCACGGTGACCGTGCTCGACCGCCAGGACGGCGTCGGCGGGCTGCAGGTCTACTCCGACGAGAGCGGCTGGGTGAACGCGCCCTACGTCGAGGACTCGTTCACCATCAACACCGGCGACCTGCTCGCCCGCTGGTCGGGCGACCGGTGGAAGTCCAACCGGCACCGCGTGCTGCCGCCCGACCCGAGCGCACCCGACGAGGAACTGGTGTCGCTCATCTTCTTCTACGAATGCGACCCGGACGCCCTGATCGAGTCGCTCGCACCGCCCGTCGGCCGGGTCGCGCACCAGCCCGTGCGCGCCCATGACTTCCTGCTCGAACGCCTCGACGCCATCACGATCGGCTGACCGGGAGCCCCCCATGACCTCGCTTGAAGACAGCCAGCACCGTCCCGACCCGCCGGAAGGCGTTCTCGTCCGCGAGGAGGAGTACGGCGACCGGCTGGCCGCCGTGGAGCCCGGCGGCGCCGAGTTCATCCCGTACGACCAGCGGCACGGCACTCCGTTGAAGCTGCTGTGGACCTGGACCTCGCCCAACCTGGAGTTCGCGACCGTCTTCCTCGGCGTGCTCGCCGTCGCCGCGTTCGGGCTGAACTTCTGGCAGGCGGTCGCGGCCGCCGCGCTGGGCTCCGGGCTCGGCGCGATCACGCACGGCATCCTGTCGGCGCGCGGACCTGAACACGGCGTCGCGCAGATGGTGCTCAGCCGGGTCCCGTTCGGCTTCCGGGGCAACGTCCTGCCCGCCGGTCTCAACACCGTCGCGGGCGGCGTGGGGTGGTTCGCGGTCAACAGCGTGAGCGCCACGTTCGCGCTCTCCACCCTGACCGACCTGCCCAAGCCGCTGTGCCTGGTCGCGGTGGTGATCACGCAGGTCGCGATCGCCTACCTCGGCCACAACCTGGTGCACACGGTCGAGCGGTACGCCTTTCCCGTGCTCGCGGTGGTCTTCGCGATCGGCGGGATCATCATCCTCGGCAAGGCCCACTTCGGGTCGGCGGGCGGGCCTGGCGGCGGGCTCGGGGCGTTCATCATCGCCACGGCCGCGGCGTTCGGTTACGCGGCGGGCTGGAATCCTTATGCCGCCGACTACACCCGCTACCTGCCGCCCGACACCGACAAGCGCGCGACCGGCCTGTACGCGGGGCTCGGCGTCTTCCTCGGCTGCACGCTCCTGCAGATCGTCGGATCGGCGTCGGCGACCATCGGCGGCGACGCCCTCGGCGACCCGACCGGCGCGTTCACCGGGCACATGCCGACCGTCGTCGCCAAGCTCACGCTGCTGGCCATCACGCTCGGCGCCATCTGCGCGAACGCCATCAACATCTACTCGGGCGCGATGTCGTTCGTCACGCTCGGCATCCGGCTGCCGGTGCACCTGCAGCGGGCCGTCGCGGCGCTGGCGTTCGGGATCATCGGGCTGGTGGTCGCCTACTTCGGGCTGGACGACGCGGGCCACTCCTACGAGTCGTTCCTCCTGGTCATCGCTTATTGGATCGGTCCCTGGCTGGGCGTGGTGCTGACCGACCAGTGGCTGCGGCGCGGTACGCCGCCGAGCGAGGCGATGCTGTTCGACAAGCGCCACCGCGACTGGGCCGGGCCGATCGCGATGGCCGCCGGCGTGGTGATCTCGGTGTGGCTGTTCTCCAACCAGCAGAAGTACGTGGGGCCGGTGCCCGACCACTGGCCCTCGTTCGGCGACATCACCTTCGCCGTCGGGTTCGTGATCGCCGCCGTCCTCTACGCGGTGCTGCGCAGGGTCAGGAGCTTGTCGGACGACGTCGGGCCGTAGGACTCCAGGGTGACCGGCGCGCCGGACGCCTCCTCGATCACCCGGACCGGATCGCCGAGCGGTTCGAGCACCGGCCGGGCGGTCAGGAGGCGTCCGGTGAGCGCCTCCTGGCGTGCCAGATCGCCGGGCGGGCCCGCCTGGAGCGGGCCCATGCCCTCGTACGCCCGGCAGACCATCAGGTCGGGGCGCGCCCGCGCGACGTCCAGATGGGTGACCGCGAGCTCGTCCACGCCGCCGACGACGTCGAGGGCGTAGCGGAGGGCGACGAGGTCCAGATGGCCGACGCGGAACGAGCCCTGCCAGCGTCCCGTGCCGTTGTGCGGATCCGGGAGCGCGCCCGTCAGCACCTTGTCCTCGGTGACGAACGGGCCGGGCCCGTGGCGCGTCGCGTAGGCCCGCAGCACGCCCAGCCGCGTCGCGCTCTCGCCCGCCTCCGCCAGCAGGGTCTCGGCGTTGGCGAACGTGGTCGTTGACCAGGTCGTGTACGGGTGGAAGCCGTGCCACTCGTCCAGCAGCACGCCCTGCGCCCCCTCGAACACCACGTTCCCGGCCCGCAGCAGCCCGTGCAGGTGCGTCCCGTCCACGATCCGCACCCGTTCACCGAACGCCACGAACGCATCCGCGCAATCCTCGACCGGCGGAAGCTCGCTCTCGGGGAAGGCCTCCCGGCACCAGTCGCGGAGGGCGGTGAGGCGGCGGCGCAGGCGGGCGGGGGAGAGGCAGTCGCCCGCGCGCGGGGCGTCGTCGTAGGCGAGGGCGTAGGCGGCGGTCTCGCCGACGCCCATGCCGCAGGAGCCGTGCCGGGCCGCGCCGCGCGCGAGTTCACGCGCGCGGCCGGCGGCCCGGTGGTACGGCGTGGTGAGCAGCGCGTCGCGGTCGACCGTGAGGCGGTCCAGGGCGTCCGGCACGCCCACGTCGCGCAGGTGGGCGGCCTCGGCGGCGAGCGCCAGCGGGTCGGCCATCATGAAGCGCGACAGGTGCGTGCGGACGCCCGGCGTGAACGTGCCCGAGCCGAACTGGGCGAACGTGTGGTGCCGCCCGCCCGGCGTGACGACGTTGTGGGCCGCCTGGGCGCCGCCGTTGAAGCGGACCACGGCGTGGACCGGCTCAAGCCCCCGTGAGCTGAGCCGATCCACCACCGTGCCCTTGCCGGCGTCCCCGAAGCCGAGGTCGACGACGATCGTGTGCGCCATCGCCTTACAACCGAGTGACGGCGGCGTTCATCGGGGAGAGCGCGCGGGAGACCGAGGCGCCCGCGTCCGAGCCGACCTCGTCGAGGTGCGCCAGGCCCTCGTCCAGGTCGATGGCCTCCTCGGCGAGCCCGATCGTCAGCGCGATCGTCTCGCTGACGGCGTTCAGGTCGTCGAGGTAGAGGACGTGCTGGCCGAGCAGGCCCTGCCAGAAGTCCTTCAGCTTGCGGTTGCCGGAGTGGTAGGCGCCCTCGGGGATGATGAAGTAGACCTCGTACATGCGCTGCAGCTCGCGCAGGATCTGCTCGACGCCGATGTCCTCGGGCACGCCCTCGCCGCCGATGACGTGCCGCACCTGGCGGCCGCTGACCTTCGGGTAGGCCAGCTCGTCGCCGATCATGAACAGGTAGCCGCGCTTGCCGCGCTTCTCGAAGCAGTCGATCGAGGTGTGGCGGGCCATGAAGTACATGCCGAGCTCGTACGACTCGCGCATCTGCCCGCCGCCACCGCCCTCGAGGTAGATCTTGCCGAGGTCGTCGTCCATCCGGTTGTCGGCCTCGAACTGGCCGATCTGCAGCGGCGCCCGGTCGCAGGTGGCGTCGCCGACCGCGCCGAACATGACGTGCGGGTGCTCGACGTAGCCCTTGCGCAGCAGCAGGCCGAGCAGGTCGGGCAGCTTCTCCTGCAGCCGCCGCGGCACGGTGCCCATCGAGCCGGTCACGTCGAACAGCACGGCGATCGCGAGCGACTCGGGATGGTCGACCGAGTCCCTGCTCTCCCGCGCTCGCACGCCGCGCGGGTCGAGGTCGGGGTGGACGGAGGTGGCGCCGCTGTCGCTGTAGGCGAACGCGCTGACACCGTTGGCCGCCCGGTAGTGCGCGGCGGCGTCGTAGACGTTGGTGGACCAGTTTCCGCTTCCCATGGTGTTCTCCTTTGTCACCGAGGGGCCGGCATCGTGAAGGGACGGAATCGGCGCGGGCCGTAGAGGCGCTCCAGGACCTCGTCCAGCTCGCCGAGCAGCCGCCAGGCGTCGTTCGGGCGGCGGTTCTGGGCCGACAGCAGGCAGCCCTTGGCGAACAGCTGGAGCGGCTTGGGCGCCTGGTCGCCCATCAGGTAGGTCATGCAGCGGGTGGCCATGTAGAGGTCGGTCGCCGCGCTCGCCTGCCGCCGCCCCGAAACCTCGGGCGGATACCAGTCGGCGTAGCGGTTGACCATGGCCGGGACGCGGCCGCTGGAGTCGACGCGGGCGTAGCAGCCGGGGACCGAGTAGCACCAGTCGACCAGGACCACGCCGTGCTTCCCGGGATGGATGAGCACGTGGTCGGGCAGGACGGCGCCGTGCAGCACGACCGCGCGGTGCGCGAAGCCGAGCCCGACCAGCAGCCGCCGCCACATCCACGCGGCGTCGCGCGGGTCGAGGCCGCCGGGGTGCGCGGCGCGCACCTCGGCGAGGCTGTGGAAGCCGTCCAGCGCGCCGATCGCGTTGGCCGTACGGCGCTCGCCGGTGGCCGGGTCGCGATGCTCGAACGACTCGTACAGGCGCGGCACGTACGGCAGGTAGCGGCCGTCGCCGTCCTTGGGCAGCTGGCGCAGCGCCACCGCCTCGCGTTCGATGAGGTCGCTGTCGCGCGGGTCGCGCGGCAGCTTGACCAAGGCGTCGCGCGAGCGCGAGCCAGTGCTCGGCACGCGGTAGAGGTCGGCCAGGTCGCCTTCCAGAACGTTCATCTGATGCCTACAGCGTCGGGACCCCGTCCTTCAGGGAAGCGAGGAAACGCGGCGCGGTGCACCATGGTCATCACCCTTCGGGATGGTTGCGGTGAGTGGTTTTGTCGGTGCTGTTGGTTAACGTTCCGAGTGTGAAGATCGTGGTGCAGGTGAAGCTGCTGCCGACGCCCGAGCAGGCGGCGGCTCTGGCGGCGACCCTGCATACCTGTAACGCGGCGGCCAACTATGCGTCGGGGGTGGCGTTCCGCGAGTTCGGGCTGAAGGCCAGGCAAGTCCCCTTGCATCGCGCCGTGTACGCCGAGTTGAGGTCGCGGGGGCTGGGTGCGCAGGCCGCCGTTCGGGCGATCAAGAAAGTCGTCGACGCTTATGCCACGTTGCGAGCCGCCATTAGCGCCGGGCGGCTGGGCAAGGAGGGCTCGCCACGTCGGGCCAAGGCAGAGTCCAAGTCGGTCACGTTCCGCTCGAACGCTGCGCACGCCTATGACGACCGAATCCTGTCCTGGCGGTACGACGCGCGGACGGTGTCGATCTGGACCGTTCACGGTCGCTTGAAGGGCGTGGCCTTCACCGGGTCGGCTATGCAGCTGAAGACCCTGGCCGAGCATCGCCGAGGCGAGTCGGATCTGCTGGTCCGCGACGGAATGTGGTTTCTGGTCGCGACCTGCGAGATCCCCGAGACTCAGCCGTACGAGCCGCGCGACTGGGTTGGAGTGGATCGGGGGATTGTCAACTTGGCTACCACCTCCGATGGTACGAACTATCAGGGCCGGGGCTTGGAGAGGTATCGGCGGCGGATGGCCCGTGTGCGGGCAGAGTTGCAGGCCAAAGGCACCCGCTCGGCCAAGCGCAAGCTGAAGAAGCGGGCGCGCCGGGAGGCCCGGCACGCCACGCACGTCAACCACGCGATCGCCAAGAGCGTGGTGGCCGATGCCGAACGCACCGGACGCGGAATCGCCCTGGAAGATCTGCAGGGCATTCGTGACCGGACAAGGGTTCCACGGCACCAGCGGGCCACCCACTCGTCCTGGCCGTTCCACCAACTCGGGCAGCACCTCACCTACAAGGCTCTGCGCGCGGGAGTGCCCATGGTGACGGTGGACGCCCACTACACATCCCAGACATGCCCGCGCTGCGGGCACGTCTCCCGTAAGAACCGTCCCACCAGGGACACTTTCTGCTGCGTGGTCTGCGGGCTCGCCGGCCCGGCCGACCACATCGCCGCCGTGAACGTGCGAACACGGGCACGAGTGGCGTGGGTATTCGTCAACATGCCCCATGCGGCCGTGTCACCGTCCTCTCGTCAGGGATTGTCATGAGCTGCAAACTCGGACTCCTTCAGAGCCAGGTAGTTGGCCTGATCTCCTCCTCCCGGCTGGGCCGGAGCAGGGCGGGATGCAGCAGGCGGGCGTCGCCCGCGCGGTAGAGCTTGGGCCGGGGGCCGCCGCGGCGGCCGCCACGGTCGGAGGTGGTCCCGGTCGACTCCACGAACCCGGGGACCGACAGGACCTTGCGATGGAAGTTGCCCGCGTGCAGTTCCTCGCCCCAGACGGCCTCGTAGACCGCGCGCAGCTCGGGGACGGTGAACTCGGGCGTGCAGAACGCCGTCGCGAGCGGGGTGTACTCCAGCTTGGAGCGGGCGCGCTCGAGGCCGTCGCTGAGGATGCGCGCGTGGTCGAAGGCGAGCCTGCGGGTCGTGCCGGGCCGCTGGCCGGCGTCCTCGGTGAGGCCGAGCGCCTCGACCGGGACCCAGGCCGCGTCGGCGGCGTCGCCGCCCGCCTCGGGGTCGGGCAGCTCGGGCGCGAACGCCAGGTAGGCGACGGAGATGACGCGCATCCGGGGGTCGCGGCCGGGCCTGCCGTACGTGCCGAGCTGCTCCAGGTGGACGCGGCCGAGCGCGCCGCCCTTGGCGCTGAGTCCGGTCTCCTCGGCCAGCTCGCGTACGGCCGCGTCGGGCAGGTCCTCGGCGTCGCGGACGCTGTGCACGAAGCCGCCGGGCAGCGCCCAGCTCCCGGCGAACGGCGCGTTGCCGCGGCGGACCAGCAGGACGTGCAGGGCGCCGTCGCGAATGGTCAGCGCCACGACGTCCACGGTCACCGAGACCGGGTCGTAGTCGCGCGGATCGTAGTTCGCGAGGAACTCCTGCTCGTCCCGCTGCGGGTCCGGCGTCATCACGTCGCCCTCTTCCTGAGAAGGTCTCATATTGAGTAAATCTCGTTCTGAGAAGAACGTACGCCAGGAGGGTGGGAGATGTCCACCCGCACTTCATTGACAGAGGCTTGACAGTCGGCGATCAAGCACAGAAAGTACTCCAAGACCCGCACAACGGGCCCTCGAAGAGGAGACCACCGGATGCTCCCCGACCGCCGGAACGCGAAGACCTCGTGCTCACCCCGGGAGATCGAAGTGCTCCGCCGCGTCGCCGAGGGGATGACGGACGACCAGATCGCCCGCACCCTCGGCATCTCGCGGCGGACCGTCCGCACCCACCTGGAACGGATCTTCAAGAAACACGGCCTGCACTCGCGGGCCGCCGCCGTGGGGATACTGCGCAACGATCAGTGGTGAGACCGTTCAGGCGCCGGGCGGTTCAGGCGCCGGACCGTTCAGGCGTAGGACCGTTCAGGCGTAGGGGTGCGGGCGCTCGTGGGTCAGCCCGCCGAACGCGGCGAACGCCGGGTGCGCGGCGGGCGGGTAGGACGGCAGCCCGAACGGCAGCAGGTCGGGCGTGTAGAAGCGGAAGACGCAGAAGCCCAGGTCAGCGATCTCCGGGCTCGTCATGTCCAGCAGCGCCAGCCGGGCGCCCTGCGTGCCCTGCCCGCCCCGCGTGCCTTGCGGCTGCAGGATCGCGCGCGTCACCGAGGCCACGTCGGTGCGGGAGAAGTCGGGCAGCAGCGAGGCGGGGACGCGCACGTCCGGGGTGAACTTCTCGTCCAGCACCTTGCGGTTCTCGGGCAGCGAGTAGAGGAAGACGTTGTCGTCGAGGTTGTCGATGCCCTCCCCGCCGCCCTCGGCCCGGCGCCCCTCCTGCGCGAAGCTCACGATCGCCATGTGCGGCATCGCCGAGCATTCGATGAACGCCTTGTACATCGCGGCCTCAAGATCGCTGTCCGCGCCGTTGCCCACCACGGCCGCCGGGACCTCGCCCTCCAGCGTGCTCTCCATGACGCCCGCGATGACGTGCAGCCCGAACTCCTGCCCGCCCAGATGGTGGAAGCGCAGCCGGGCCCGGTTGCGGGGGAGCGTCCGGCGGACGATGCGCGCGAGCGCGGGCGTCCGCTCGTCCATCACGATCTCCGGCGCGACCCGCCCCGAGTACCAGTGGCCGGTCGTCACGTGCCCCTGGACGAGCTCGTACAGCGCCGAACGCAGCGCGAGCGGCGGCCTGGTGTGCGCTGCGGTCCCGGTGGTGATGCCGGGGACGATGCGCGGCTCGACGTCGGGGCGCGGCGGCAGGTAGCCGACGATCGCGAGCTGGGCGGGGATCCAGAGCGGCTCGCCGGTCGCGACGTCCACGCCGCACGTCCAGCCCAGCTCGGCGTCCGGGCGCCAGCGCCGGAACGGGAAGCCGGGCCGCGCGAGCTGCTCGTCGGAGAAGAACCGCAGGCCGTCGACCGCGAGCACCTGCTCGGCGCCGTGCCGTTCGACCATCTCGGCGAGCGTGCCGCGCTCGGCGGGCCGGCTCCGGTCGACCGGATGGACCATGTGGGCGTAGCGCTCGACGGTCTCGCCGAGCACCCGCATCATCGCCTCCTCGACGCTCGTTCCGTACCCGCCGATGTGGTACGACAGCGCCTTCTCCATGCCGAGCAGCCGGTGCACGTTCGTGAGCTGCCCGGTGAGCACCGCGACCTTGGGCGAGACCTCGTCCCGCAACGACACGACCAGGTTCTTCTGCAGGCCGGTCAGCGGGCTCACCAGCCGTTCCAGGTACTCCTGCGCGCCCGGCTCCAGCCCGCCGCGATGGGCCACCGAGGCGATCATCGGGCCACCTGGTTGAGGTAGGTGCGCACGTCGAAATGGAGCTGCCGCTGGACCGCCTCTCGGCGCGGCACGCACACCCGGCAGCTCGGCAGGCGCAGCACGTCGTGGTAGCAGAACTCCATGGTCGGCAGGTACACCGTCAGCGCCTTCCCGATCGTGAACGTCGATCCGGCCACGAGGTGGTTGACGGCCTCCAGGCTGACCAGCGAGGCGACCAGTGACCGTACCGGCGCGGGCAGGACCGGGCGGCCGAGCCGCACCTGCCCCTGGGCGAGCGCGCGCTTGTACCGGACGTAGGAGTCGCTCTCGCGCATGTTGAGCGCCACCCGCCGCTCGAAGCACTCGTAGCAGGGGGAACGTCCCGGGACCACGGTCGGGCCGACGACGAGGAAGGGGCCGTCGGAGGCCGCGTGGACCCACGGGACGTTCAGCCCGATGGCGATCCTGTTGAGGTTGCGCAGCAGGATCGGGTTGACGACGTCGAGCGCGGCGACCAGGAGCGTGTCCCGGAACGTCGCGAACTCGTCGAGGAGCCGTTCGCCGTGCAGCGCGTCGCCCTCGCGCCCGGCCAGGTTGTCCTGGCAGAGCCGCCGCCACAGCGCGTCGTCGGCGAAACGCTCGACCGACGCGGCCTCGGCGGAGGCGGCCAGGTGCTCATGCGTCTGCGCCGCGATCTCCCCGTCGCCCAGCACGAGTGCCGTACGGGCCGTGACGGGCGCGAGCTCGTCGCCCGCCATCAGCGTCGCCACGTAGTGGTCGAGCGCGCTGGAGGGCGCCAGCTCGGCCGCGCGGGCCGACAGCAGCCGCGCGCACACGTCCTGGACGTCGGCGACGCGCACCCCGGTCCGCGCGGCGATCTCGGCGACGGTCGAGGTGCCGTCCAGCGCGTCGATCACCGCGAGCAGCCGGCCGCCGCCCGCGTCGTCGGTCAGCGTCACCGAGGTGGCGTTCCAGACGCCCTCGCGCAGCTCGACCAGGTCCGGGCCGTGCACGACGACGGAGTACTGGGTCTTCACGCGGGGCCGGTCGCCGGGCTCCGGCACTGCCTCACTCGGTGCGGTCACGGTGCTCCTCGAGGACGCCCACGACGACGGTGTGGACGAGGGTGGCGGTGAGGCCGTCGAGGCCCAGCGCCTCGTTGACCTCCTGGTCGTAGAACCCGGCCGTCTCGACGTCGCCGAGGCCGAGCGCGGTCACGGCCAGATGGACGTTCTGCACGATCTCCCCGGCCTCCAGGAACAGGTAGCGCAGGCCGCGGTCGCCGTACTTGCGGTAGAGCTTGGGCGGGCGCCCGCACAGGAACAGCGCGGCCCCGGCCTGCGAGACCGAGATCATCTCCTCGCTGAAGCAGCACGCCTCCAGCGCCCGTTCCATCGCCGCCTCGCCGTCCACCAGCCAGAGCGCGCCGCCGCGCGGGTCGAAGCGGTAGAGCCCGCGTTCCAGGCCCTCGACGTTCGCCGCCGCGACGTGCAGGTCGACGCCGTACAGACCGCCGGGGGAGGGTGCGGTGCGCCAGAGCATCTCCACGGTGTCGTCGCTGCCCGGCACCTCGACGCGGGCGCGCGCGGTGATCCCGGCGGCGGCCCACAGCAGCGCCGACAGGTCGGCCCGCCCGACGCTGCCGCCGGAGAAGCGGCGCCTGCTCCGGCGCCGCCGCAGGCAGTCGGCCAGCGACGCGTCCAGGGGGCTCGGGTCGGGCAGCGGAACGCGCACGACCGCATCGATCGCCTCGCGGCCGTTGTGGCTCAGCATCGTGAGGCCGGAGTCGATGAAGTAGCCCCGCACGCTCGCCTGTGCCTCGTGGTCGTGCCGTTCGATGCCGGTGTTCAGCAGGAACAGGTCGGCCAGCTGGTCCTGCGCGGAGGTCGTCCCGGCCCGGTAGCGGGTGGCCGCCGTACGGAACCCCGTCGACTCGAACGCCCGGTCCACCGAGATGAGCGAGTTGGCCAGGATCGCCCGCTGGAACGGGTCGGTCCAGGTCTCCGGATCGGACATGAAGCGCCTCCCGGCGGTCTCCCGGCATGGGACCGCGCCACCGGCCCCGGCAGGAAGAAGGCAGGTGACGCGGAGGTTGCGATCAGGCCGTGGCGTCGCCCTCGGGCGTGCCAGGGGCCTCGATGTCGTCCCATGAGGACACCGCGGCGCAGGTGCAGTGCCCGCCCACGCACGAGGTGGTGAGGCCGGGGGAGATGGCGAGCTCGACCATCTCGCCCGGCGCGAGCAGGTCGTCGCGGCTGGCGGTGAGGTGTTCCGCGGAGCTGGCCACGGTCACGTCCATGCGCTTGATCCCTTCTCCCGGTGGACATGGCCGAGCGTAGGGATCAAGCCTCCGCGTGAGCAGTCGGCAATATGACCGACAGTCAGTGGACGCGGAAGCCTCAGCGGCGGTGACGGCCGCCGGAATTCGGCTGGTCGGGCCAGTCGTCGTCGTAGCGGTTGCCGTAGGGATCGGCGTACGGGTCGTTGTCGCCGTAGGGCCCGTTCGGGTCGTACGGGCTGTTCGGGTCGCGCTGGTACTGGCCGCTGGGGAAGCGCCCGGTCGGCCCGGTCGAGTAGCGGCCGGCCGGGAACTGGCCCGTCTCCTGCGGTTGCGGTGGCTGCGGTTGCGGTTGCGGTTGCTGAGGCGGCTGCTGCTGCCGAGGCTGTTGGTAGGGATCCTGCGGCTGTTGCGGCGGCGGATTGAACGAGTACGGGTCGCGGGAGTAGGCGCCGCTGGAGTACGCGCCGGTCGACTGCCGCGCCGGCGGGGGACCGGGCGGCGCGCCGTGCGGGGGACCGAGGGGGGCGACGCCGGGCGGCAGCGCGCTGCGCGGCATCGTGCCCTGGACCATGGTGCCGGGCGGCATCGTCCCGGGCGGCGGCGCCGACAGCGCGACCGAGGCCATCGGGCGCGGCCCGTTCGCCGCCTGCTTGAGCAGGTCGCGCAGCTGGCTCTTGCGGCGCCCGTACGCGACGTAGGCGACGACGCCGAACGCCATCCAGATCGTGAAGTAGCCCCACGTCTTGACCTGCAGGTTGAGCATCAGCCAGCCGGTCGCCAGGATCGTCAGCAGCACGGTCAGCGGCGCCGCGGGGACCTTGAAGGGGCGGTGCAGGTCGGGCCGGTCGCGGCGGAGCGCCAGCACGGCGGCGGCCACGAACAGGAACGCGAAGAGCGTTCCGATGACGACCATCTGCTCCAGCGTCAGCACGTCGATCGTCTGCGACATCAGGATCGCGGCGGCGCCCGCGACCAGCGTCGCGCGCGAGGGCACCTTGAACCGGCTCATCCCGGCGATCGGGCGGGGCAGCAGCCCGTCGCGCGACATCGAGAAGATCACGCGGGTGAGGCTGATGATGAGCACCAGGATGACGGTGGTGAGGCCGAGCACCACGCCGACGTCGATGATCTTGCCCATCGAGTCCGCGCCGACCTTGCCGAATTCTGAGGCCAGCAGCGCGTTCTGCGGATCGAGCCGCTTGTAGGAGACCATTCCGAGCGAGGCGATCGCGATGCCGATGTAGAGCACGATCGTGATGAGCAGGGCCGAGATCATGCCGCGCGGCACCTTGCGGGGCGCGTCCTCGGTCTCCTCCGAGGCGGTCGCGATGAGGTCGAAGCCGATGTAGCCGAACGCGATCGCGGGGGTGGCGGCGAGGATGCCCCAGATGCCGAACACCTTCGGGTCGCCGCCGGTGAGCGCGCCCCAGATGGCGTCCAGCACGGTCTGGTTGCCGGTGCCGGCGGCCGACTGCGCGGGCGGGATGAACGGGCTGGTCAGGTTGGCCGGGTGGAAGAACTTCAGGCCCGTGGCGATGACCAGCGCGATGACGATCAGCTTGGCCAGCACCATGTACCAGAGGGTGCGCAGGCCCATCCGGCTGCCGGTGGCCAGCATGCCGACGACCAGGAGCAGGATCAGCAGCGCGAAGAGGTCGAAGCCCTTCTGCTGGCCGATGATGTCGGCCAGGAACGAGGGGATCTTGACGTGGAAGTCCACCAGCGTCTGCGTCAGATAGGCCGACCAGGCCCGGGCCAGCACCGAGGCGGCCAGCAGCAGCTCCAGGATCAGCGCCCAGCCGACCACCCACGCCCAGATCTCGCCGAACGCGACGTAGCTGAAGGAGTAGGCGCTGCCCGCGACCGGCACGATGGACGACAGCTCGGCGTAGGACAGCGCGGCGAGCAGGCACACGATCCCGGCCACCACGAACGAAATGATCACCGCCGGGCCGGCCGAACCGGCCGCCTGCTGCCCGGAGATCTTGAAGATCCCCGCGCCGATCATCACGCCGAGGCCGAGCACGATCAGGTCGCGGGTCCGGTAGACCACGCGGAGCCGGTGCCGTCCTCCATAGAGCTGCCCGGTGGCCTGCTCGACCGGCAGGCGCCGGAACATGTCGTTACGCATGCGGATGTCCCAGGTCATAGGTAACTCCCCCAGGCCTGAACCCGCGCCGCTGTTCGCGAGACAGAACTTGTCGAAGTCCCCAAGAATTCACCACGTTTAGGTAAAACCGCAACGTTTTCCCTTGATTAGCTCCATATCGGTCCTGCACCGGACGCATCGACGTTCCCCTTCGCCGCCCCGTTCACCGGTGCCACCGGCCGGGGTCGGCCGAGACGCTGGCGGGCGGCGTAGATCGATGGGACGGTAGGGCCGCCCCGCTCTTCAGGAGGTTCCGCCTTCAGGAGGTTTCGTGTCACATCGCGTGCCCCGTCGCATTGTCGCGCTGGCCACCGCCGCTTTCACTACCGTTTCCCTGGCCGTTACCGGTCAATCGGTCACAAACGCCGCTTCGGCGTCCAGTCCGATCGCCGTGCCCACGGCGGGACAACCGGATCGTCAGCCGGTCGCCACCGGCTACGGGGGCGCGGTCTCGACCGTCGACCCGGGCGCCAGCGGCACGGCCCTGGAGGTCCTGAAGCGCGGCGGCAACGCCATGGACGCGGCCGTCGCGGCGGCCGCCACCCTCGGCGTGACCGAGCCGTTCGTCGCGGCGATCGGCGGCGGCGGTTACCTCACCTACTACGACGCCAAGAGCCGCAAGGTCTACGCGTTCGACGGCCGCGAGACCGCGCCCGGCGCGATGAAGGAGGACTCCTTCGTCGACCCGGCGACCGGCAAGGCGCTGCCGTTCGACCAGGCCGTGACCAGCGGGCTCAGCGTCGGCGTCCCCGGCACGCTCTCCCAGTGGGAGCTCGGGCTGCGCCGGTTCGGCACCCGCGACCTGCGCACGCTGCTGAAGCCCGCCATCAAGATCGCCGACCACGGCTTCACGGTCGACCAGGAGTTCCGCGACCAGACGGCCGTCAACGAGGCGCGCTTCCGCGACATCGTGCCGACGCGCGAGCTCTTCCTGCCGAACGGGCAGCTCCCCGCCGTCGGCTCCACGTTCCGCAACCCCGACCTGGCCCGCACCTACCGCGAACTCGCCAAGCGCGGCCCCGGCTGGCTGTACGACGGCGGCCTCGGCAGGGAGATCGTCCAGACGGTCAAGAAGCCGCCGGTCGACCCCGCCGCGACCCGCAACGTGCGGCCGGGCCTGATGGACACGCGCGACCTGGCCGCCTACGGGGCGCTGCAGAAGAAGCCGACGCACGTGAACTACCGGGGCCTGGACGTCTATGGCGAGCCGCCGTCCTCCTCGGGCGGCACCACCGTCGGCGAGGCGCTCAACATTCTCGGCAACTTCCACTTCAGCCCGAAGGACCCGGTCCGGGCGCTGCACTACTACCTGGAGGCCAGCAAGCTCGCCTACGCCGACCGCGGCCGCTACGTCGGCGACCCGGCCAAGGTGAACGTGCCCACCGACGAGCTGCTGTCGGGCGGCTTCGCCCGCGAGCGCGCCTGCCTGATCAAGCCGACCGAGGCCGCCACGGCGCCGGTCGCGCCCGGCTCGCCCGACGGCCGGTACGACCCGTGCATCCCGCCCGGCCACAGCACCCGCGCCCTCGCCTACGAGGGGCCGCAGACCACGCACATGGTCGTCGCCGACAAGCAGGGGAACGTCGTCTCCTACACCGTCACGATCGAGCAGTTCGGCGGCAGCGGCCTCACCGTCCCGGGCCGCGGCTTCCTGCTCAACAACGAGCTGACCGACTTCACCCTCCAGCCGCCCGCGCCCGGCGCGACGCCCGACCCGAACCTGCCCGCGCCCGGCAAGCGCCCGCGCAGCAGCATGGCGCCGACGATCGTGCTGAAGAACGGCCGCCCGATGCTCGCCATCGGCACCCCCGGCGGCTCCACCATCATCACGACGGTCCTGCAGATCCTGCTCAACCGGCTCGACCTCGGCATGGACCTGCCCGCCGCCCTCGCCGCCCCGCGCGCCACCCAGCGCAACACCCCGCAGGTCTTCGCCGAACAGGCCTTCATCGACAAGTACGGCAAGGACCTGGCCGCCCGCGGCCACACCTTCCAGCTCTTCCCCGGCCCGCCGGTCGGCACCATCGGCGCCGCCGCGGGCCTGGAGTTCCTGGCCCCCGGCCTGGTCCAGGCGGTGGCCGAACCCACCCGCAGGGGCGGCGGATCCGCCCTGGTCGTACGCCCGGCCAGATAGCGCCGATGGCCGAGACTACGATCGTGGTGGGGGGAAGGAGTCGTGCCATGGCACAGGCTTACGTTCAGGTGACCACCACCACGGACTCACGGGCGGAGGCGGCGGAGCTCGCCAAGGCCGCGGTGGCCGAGCGGCTGGCCGCCTGCGCCCAGCTGGTCGGCCCGATCGCCAGCACGTACTGGTGGGAGGGCGAGATCGAGTCGGCCGAGGAGTGGATGGTGGTCTTCAAGACCACCGCCGACCGGTTCGACGAGCTGGCCAGCCTGATCTCCGAGGAGCACTCCTACGACACCCCGGAGATCATCGCGACCCCGGTCGTCGCGGGCAGCATGGACTACCTGGCCTGGATGTCGGAGCAGACCGAGCCCGCCGAGATGGACGAGGCGGTCGACGACGCCGCCGTCGACTGAGCAAGCGTTCCGTGTGACCCTGCCCATAAGCGGGCAATAAGTATGTAATTACATCGGTGGATGTGGTTCCCTCGGCCCCGGTCCCGTGTTGACCTGAGTGGGGGACCCTGCGGATGGTTAAGGGGTATGCACGGTGCGTGACGAGGACTATGGGCTGTTCGGGCCCGGCTCGGTGACCTGGCGGGTCATGGGCGAGCCTGTGCTGATGGTCGGCGGCATCCGTGCCCTGCTGCTCCAGGCGCTGCACCCGCGGTCGATGTGGGGGACCGCGCAGAACTCCGAGCTGATGGACCCCGACGCCGCCTGGGCCCGCCTCGGCCGGACCGTCGAGTTCGTGCGCGTGCGGACCTACGGCACGCACGAGGAGGTCGAGCGCGTCGGCCGCCGGGTGCGCAAGCTGCACTCCAAGCTGACCGGGCTCGACATGCGCACCGGCGAGACGTTCCGCGTCGACGAGGTGGAGAACCTGCTCTGGGTGCACATGGGCGAGGTCGACTCCTACCTGGACGTGGCGCGGCGCGCCGGCGTGCGGCTCTCGGACGCCGACGCCGACGCCTTCGTGGACGAGCAGCGCCGCGCGGCCGAGGTCGTCGGCCTCGACCCGGCCGGCGTGCCGTCCTCGGTCGCCGAGATGAAGGCCTACTACGAGGAGATGCGGCCGAAGATCTGGGCGTGCCGCGAGGCCCGCGTCGGCCTGCGCCGCATGTTCAACCCGAACGTGCCCCGGCAGATGCTGCCGCTCAAGCTCGCGGCCCCGGGCATCGGGCTGCTGGTGGTCTCGACGCTGCCGCGCTGGGCGCGCCGCATGTACGGGATGCCGGGCCTGCCGACCTCGGATCTGGCGGCGACACTGACGTTGAAGGGTCTCTACCGCACCACGCACGTCCTGCCCGAACGCCTGCGCTACACGCCGGACGCCAAGCGCGCGCGGGCCTTGACCCGCGCGCACCAGGAAAACAACGTCGACCTCTCGATCGCGTCCTAGTTACTACGCCGATCTTGCTCTCAGCGCCCTGTCCCGGTGCCGGGAAGGGCGCTGAGAGCAAGATCGGCGTGGTGGTCAGCCCACGGGGGGTGGGGGGCTGCTGTTTGTGCCTTTCCTGGGCAGGAACAGCGCGGGGATGATGAGCACGGCGGTCAGCCCCAGCGCGACCCAGAACGTGTTGCCGAACGCGTCCGCCAGCATCGGCGCGACCTTCTGGCGTACGGCCTCGGGGATCTCCGAGACCTGACCGCCGCCGCCACCGCCGCCCTTGGCCTGGGCGGGCAGCTGCGAAGAGATCTCGCGGGACAGCACGACGGCCAGCAGCGCGGCGCCGAACGAGCCGCCGAGCTGCATGATGATGTTGAGCGAGCTGGTGGCGCGCGAGACCGCCGACCTGGTCAGCGTGGTCATCGCCGCGGACATCGTCGGCATCATCGTGCAGCCGAGGCCGAGGCCGCGCACGTACAGCGCGCCGCCGAGCAACCAGTACGAGGTGTCGGACCCGACCATCGTGAACGGCACGGTGCCGAGCACCAGGATGATGATGCCGAACGGCACGACCCGCCCCGCGCCCACCTTGTCGGTGAGGAAACCGGCGACGGGCATCGCCGTCGCGGCGCCGAGGCCCTGCGGCGCCAGCAGCAGGCCTGCGGCCAGGGCGTCCTCGCCGCGGGCGACCTGGAAGTAGAGCGGGAGCAGCAGCAGCGACCCGAGCAGCGCGATACCGACGAAGAACACCGCGATCGCGGCGGCCGCGAACGTCCTGTTGGCGAACAGCCGCACGTCGATCAGCGCCTTCTCGCGGCGCTGGAGGCTGTGCACGACGAACAGCGCGATGAGGGCGATGCCGCCCACGATCCACGCGATGGTCGAGGGCTTGCCGAACCCGCCGTGGCTGCTCGCCTGCGACATGCCGTAGATGATCAGGACGAAGCCGGGCGGCAGCAGCACCAGGCCGCGCAGGTCCAGCGCGGTGGACGCGCCCTCGGCCCGGCCACCGGGGATCTTCCACCAGGCCAGCGCCAGGGCCATCGCGCCGACCGGCAGGTTCACGAAGAAGATCCAGCGCCAGTCCACCCCGACCAGCCAGCCGCCGAGGACCGGGCCCAGGACCGGGCCGAGCAGCATCGGGATGCCGATGATGCTCATGACGCGGCCCATCCGCTGCGGGCCCGCGGCCATGGTGAGGATCGACATCCCGGTCGGCATGAGCATGCCGCCGCCGACGCCCTGCAGGGCGCGGAACGCGATGAGGCTCTCGATGTTCCAGGCGGCGCCGCACAGTGCGGAACCGAGAACGAACAGCACGATGGAGGTCATCCAGATCCGGCGGGCGCCGAACCGGTCGATGGCCCAGCCGGTGAGGGGGATGACCGAGCCCATCGCGAGCATGTAGCCGGTCACGACCCACTGGATCGTGGAGAGCGGGGCGGTGAAGTCCGTGCCGAGCGTGCGCAGGGCCACGTTCACGATGGTGGTGTCGAGGATCGCCATCACCGTGCCGGACACGATGACCAGGCCGAGGATGATGATCTCGCGGTCGAGCCCCTGCGGCGGTGGCGCGCTGTCGACGGGTTTCTGGTCTTCCGCGGTCGCAGAGGGCGTAACGGGAGAACGTTCGGTCATGCTCAGGACCCCTTGCCTCGAGACGGTGCTCCCCGGACCCCCGATCCGCTCACTGGCAGTGCATCACGGGGCCCTACCGCACTTCAAGACATAACGGGACTTGGGGCGGGCGAGATCATCCCCGCCGCATGAGGCGACCGACCGCGGCCATGAGCTCGGTGGACATCACGTCCCCCTTGCCCTCCTCGGCCCCCTCGGCGACGCAGTGCCGCACGTGCCCGTCCAGGAGCCCGAGGGCGACCTTGTCGAGCGCGGCCTGGATGGCGCTGATCTGGGTCAGGACGTCGATGCAGTAGCGGTCGTCGTCGACCATCCGCTCGACCCCGCGCACCTGGCCCTCGATGCGGCGCAGGCGGGTCTGGAGCTGGTCCTTGGTCGCGGTGTAGCCGCGGGTGGGCGTCTCGCTGGTCGCCATCGTCGTCCTCGCCTTCGATCAGGGGGTCCGAGCCGCTTCGCCGGCGCCCGTCCAACCCCCTAGGGGTATCGTATCCGGTGCCCTGGATATTCCCCTTGGCTCAGCCCGGGGGGACGTTCCATGAGGTGATGACGGGCCGGTCGTGCTCGGTCCCGAGCGTGGACAGGGTACCGGTGTCCAGCGCGAACAGCCGCCCCTGCGCGGCCTCCAGCTCCAGCCAGCGGGCCGTCAGGATGCGCAGCAGGTGGCCGTGCGCGACCAGGGCCACGTCGCCGTCGGCCAGCAGCGGCCGGGCGCGCTCCAGCACCGCGTCCACGCGCTTGCCGACCTGCTCGACGGACTCGCCCGGATGCTCGGCGTCGCCGGGGACCACGCCGTCGGTCCACAGGTACCAGCCCGGGCGTTCACGCTGGATGTCGGCGGTGGTGATCCCCTCGTAGCCGCCGTAGTCCCACTCCCACAGGTTCGGGTCGACCTCGTCCACGGTGAGGCCGGCGAGCTCGGCGGTGCGCCGGGCCCGCTCGGCGGGGCTGCTGATGGTCCGCACGATGGAACGCCGGGCCACCAGCTCCGTCACCGCGCGGGCCTGCTCCTCGCCGCGCTCGGTCAGCGGCAGGTCGGTCCGCCCGGTGTGGCGCCGGGCCCGGCTCCACTCGGTCTCGCCGTGCCTCAGGATGATCAATTCCCCCATGAGGCCAACTCTACGGGAGGCCTCCGACGGAAGATCAGACCAGGACGGACTCGACAGGGGTGTAGGGCAGGCCGTGCGCCTCGGCGACGTGGTCGTAGGTGAGCCTGCCGTCGTGGGTGTTGAGGCCCAGGGTCAGCGCCGGGTCGTCGTAGAGGGCGTTCTTCCAGCCCTTGTCGGCGATCGCGACCGCGTAGGGGAGCGTCACGTTGGTGAGCGCGTAGGTGGAGGTGTTCGGCACCGAGCCCGGCATGTTGGCCACGCAGTAGAAGACCGACTCGTGCACCTTGTAGGTGGGGTCGGCGTGCGTGGTGGGCCGGGAGTCCTCGAAGCAGCCGCCCTGGTCGATGGCGATGTCGACGAGCACCGAGCCCGCCTTCATGCGCGAGACCAGCTCGTTGGAGATGAGCGTCGGGGCCTTGGCGCCCGGGATCAGCACCGCGCCGACGACCAGGTCAGCGGCGCGCGCCTCCTGCTCGATCGTGTACGCGTTGGAGACCAGCGTCTTCAGCCGGCCCTGGTAGATCGCGTCGATGTGGCGGAGCCGGTCGACGTTGACGTCCAGGATCGTGACGTCGAAGCCCATGCCGACGGCGATCTGGGCGGCGTTCAGGCCCGAGACCCCGCCGCCGATGATCACGACCTTGCCGGGGGCGACGCCCGGAACGCCGCCGGGGAGCACGCCGCGGCCGCCGTTGAAGGCCATGAGGTTGTACGCGCCGACCTGCGGGGCCAGCCGCCCGGCCACCTCGGACATGGGGGCCAGCAGCGGCAGCGACCCGCTGGGCAGCTGGACGGTCTCGTAGGCGATCGCGGTGATGCCGGAGCTCAGCAGCGCGTCGGTGCACTCGCGTGAGGCGGCCAGGTGCAGGTAGGTGAACAGGGTCTGGCCGCGGCGCATCCGGTGGAACTCCGGCGCGATCGGCTCCTTGACCTTGAGGATCAGGTCGCCCTCGGCCCAGACCTCGTCGGCGCCGTCGAGGATCTTGGCCCCGGCGGCGGTGAACTCCTCGTCGGGGATGGCCGACCCCAGCCCCGCCCCGCGCTCGACGAACACGTCGTGGCCGTGGCGGGAGAGCTCGTGCACGCCTGCCGGGGTGATGGCCACCCGGAACTCGTTGTTCTTGATTTCGCGCGGAACGCCGACCTTCACGATGTCCTCCGACAGTGCCCGGGGTCTCCGTTGACCAGGGGTATGACCAGGATGTACGCCTACAGGGTGCGGTGTGGCGGCGACCACCTGCTACGTGCAAGGTGTACAGGTGTCTTCAGTATTGCTGACACTATGTAAAGCGCTCCAGGCGGGGCGGTTGTTCCCTGCGCTCCGGCCCTCGCGCGGCCGACACGCATGATCACAGAGAATGATGATCATGTAACCGAGGGTCGGCTAACTTTCATGATCATGAAGCTGGAGCAGATCGCGCCGCCGACCGTGCCCGGCCCGCGGACGCCGGTGGACGCGCGGGAACCCGCCGGACGGAGCGGCCCGCGCCGGCCGCGGCCCCGGCCGGGACTGCGGATGTGGCGGCGACGCGCCCGGCTGCTGAACGTGATCATCGCGATCGGGGCGGCCGGCGTGCTGACCGGCGCCACGTTCCACCACCTGGGCCGCCACCACCAGCAGCTCGACCTGCACGGCGGCATCGGCGGCCTGGCCTGGATCCTCGGCTCGGCGGTCGTGCTCGCCTCCACCCTCGGCAACATGCTCATCCGGCCTCACAAGGGGACCACCTGGCGGATCTGGGCGAGCAGCACGCTGTTCGCCGCGCTCTGCCTGGCCGGGACCACCGCCGTCTGGGCGCTGGAGTTCCGCAACGACGGGCTCCAGGCGGTCCCCGGCGTACGGGTCGACAACGACGCGGAGGCCTCGCGCTACCTCGACGGCGCGCTCGGGCCGCAGTCCGGGGGAGTGCCGCGCATCCCGACCGGGGTGTTCATGCAGTCGGTGAAGTTCAGCGGCGCCAACGACGTGGACGTCACCGGCGTGGTCTGGCAGCGCTACGCCCCTGACGTGCCCAGAGCGCTGCGGCGCGGGGTGGCCTTCCCCGAGGCGGGCGACTCGTGGTCGGCCAAGGAGGTCTACCGCACCGAGCGGAACGGGGTGGAGACGATCGGCTGGAACTTCCAGGCGACGCTGCGCGAGCGGTTCGACTACGAGCGCTACCCGCTGGACGCGCAGAGCGTCTGGCTGCGGATGCGGCCCGCCGACGTCACCCAGGACGCGGCCGTCGTGCCCGACTTCTCCTCCTACCCGCCCTGGCGCACCGACCGCAAGTACGGCCTGGACCCCGGCTTCGTGAACGGCGGCTGGCGCACCAAGTACACCGCGTTCAGCTACGTGCCGAACGACTACACCTCCAGCTTCGGCACCGCCCGCTACGGCGACGAGCGGCCCACCCCGGAGCTGTACTTCAACCTCGGCGTGAGCCGCGACTTCGTGGAGCCGCTGATCTCCCGCCTGGTCCCGGTGGCGTTCATCGCGCTGCTGATCTTCGCGTCGCTGTTCGCGGTCACGCTGCACGCCGAGCGGCGCGGGCTGACCGGCTTCTCGGTCAGCGGCGTGATCGGGTCGGCGGTGTCGATGCTGCTGGTCATCACCGTTCAGCACAACTCCGTCCGCGAGGCGACCGGCGACCAGTCGGGCTTCGTCTATCTGGAGTGGTTCTACGCCGCGCTCTACCTGGTGATCGTGCTGGTCGCGCTGAACGCCCTGCTGATGTCGACGCGGTTCGCGGGCGGGATCCTCGGCCGGCGGGGCAACCTGCTGCCCAAGATCTTCTACCTGCCGGTGGTCATGGGCCTGCTGCTGGCGGCCACCCTCTTCTCGTTCAACACCTGACCTAGAACCTCTTCGGGGGCAGCCACTCGTCGGCGATCGCGACGGTCAGCTGCTCCAGCAGGGTCCCGGCCAGCTGCATGCAGCGCACCGGATCGGGCTCGATGTCGGCCAGCGCGTAGGCGGCCTGGATGCGGGCCCGGCGCACCTGCTCGCCGGTGAGGCCGCGGCGGCAGGCCACCGCGATGACCGGCACCCCGGCGCGTGCGGCGGCCCGCGCCACCGCGACCGACGGCCTGCCGCGCAGGGTCTGAACGTCCAGGGATCCCTCGCCGGTGACGACCAGGCTGGCGCCGCGGGCCTTCTCGCTGAAGCCGAGCAGGTCAAGCAGGAGGCCCATGCCGGGCTGAAACCGGGCGCCGAGGAAGGCCAGCGCGGCGAATCCGACGCCGCCTCCCGCCCCGGCGCCGGGCTCGTCCCGTACCGAGGTACGCGACGCCGCCTCGGCCAGATCGGCCCAGCGGCGCAGCCCCGCGTCCAGCATCCGCACCTCCTCCCGGCTCGCGCCCATCCGGGGGCCGACGGCGGCGGCGCCGTTGTGGCCGAGCAGGGGCCCGCCGGGACCGTCGCCCGACAGTACGACCGTGACGCCCGACAGGTCGGGCAGCGCGCGCAGGTCCAGCGCGTGCAGCGAACGCAGCGCCGCCCCGCCAGGCGGCAGGTCCTTGCCGAGGCCGTCCAGCAGCCGCCCGCCGAGCCCCTGGACGAGCCCGGCGCCGCCGTCGGTGCAGGCGGCGTCGTTCACCGCGAGGACGACGCGCCGGGCGCCGAGCCGCAGCGCGTGCGCGATCAGCTGCCCGGCACCGAGGCTGGTCGAGGTGAGCGGCCGCGGCTTGCCGCCCGGAAGCCGCCGCAGCCCCGAGGCCTCGGCCAGCTCGACCAGCGCGGTGGTGCCGTCCATCGCCAGGCTCGCGTTCACCGGCTGGCCGGTCGGCCCGGACACCTCGACCTCGACCCGCCGCCAGCCGGCCGCGATCGCCGCCTCGGCGGTCCCGTCGCCGCCCGCCGCTATCGGCAGCTCCAGCACGGGCACGTCCGGCCGGGCCCGGCGCAGTCCGGTGGCGAGATGCCGCGCCACCGCGGGCGCGGTCAGACACCCCTTGAACCGGTCCGGCGCGAGCAGGACGTGACCGCGCAGGGGTGGATCGGGGGGAGAGTCCGCGGACACCGCTGTCACGCGCCTTTCAATGCCGGGGGTAAGGCTCTACCTTCTCCTTACGCCATGAAGGCACTATTTGACACCCACAAACTCCCGCGACGGTTGAAAATCGAAGGACGCGCCCCAGAAAGGTGCTCCTTTCGCACCCGATCGGCTATTTCACGCCCAGCCAGTCCTCGATCGGGGAGATCGCGAAGAAGATGACGAAGAGGACGACCACCGGCCAGAGCCAGATGGAGACCTCGCGCCACTTGCCCCGCGCGGCCTTGATGACGGCGTAGCTCACCACGCCCATCCCGATGCCGGTCGTGATCGAGTACGTGAACGGCATGAAGACGATCGTCAGGAACGCCGGGATCGCCATCTCCAGGTCGTCCCAGTTGAGCTTGGCGACCTGCGTCATCATCAGCGCGCCGACCAGGACCAGGGCGGGCGCGGCGGCCTGGGCCGGGACCGTGGCCGCGAGCGGGGTGAGGAACAGCGTCACCGCGAACAGCAGGCCGGTCGCCATGTTGGCCAGGCCCGTACGGGCGCCCTCGCCGACGCCCGCCGCCGACTCGACGAACACGGTGTTGGCCGAGGAGCTGGTGACGCCGCCGAGCGCGGCCGACAGGCCGTCCACGGTGAGGATGCGGCCGAGGCGCGGGACCTCGCCGCGCTCGTTGACCAGGCCGGCCTCGTCGGCGATCCCCAGGATCGTGCCCATCGCGTCGAAGAAGCCCGACAGGACCAGGGTGAACAGCACGACCAGGGTGGTGATGACCCCGGCCTTGCCGAACGCGCCGAAGATGTCGACCTCGCCGAACAGGCCGAAGTCGGGGCTGGCGAAGAGCTTGTCGGGCATGTCCGGGGTGACGATGCCCCAGCCGCCCTTGGCGATGGCGGCGTTCTCCTGGATGATCACCGCGACCACGGTGGCGACGACGATGCTGATCAGGATCGCGCCGGGCACCTTGCGCACGTACAGCACGATCATCAGCAGCAGCGAGAGCGCGAACACCAGGGTCGGCCAGGTCTGCAGGTGGCCGCCGGTGCCGAGGGCGAGCGGCGGGCTCTCCTTGCTGGAGGTGACGAAGCCCGAGTCGACCAGGCCGACCAGGGCGATGAAGCAGCCGATGCCGACCGCGATCGCGTGCTTCAGCGCCAGCGGGATCGCGTTCATGATCCGTTCTCGCACGCCGGAGATGGCCAGCAGCACGATGATGATGCCCTCCAGCACCACCAGGCCCATGGCCTGCGGCCAGGTCATCTGGGGCGCCGCCTGGAAGGCGACCACCGCGTTGATGCCCAGGCCCGCCGCGACCGCCAGTGGAGCGTTCCCGACCAGACCCATGATCACCGTGGCGATGGCGGCCGACAGCGCGGTCATCGTGGTGAGCTGCGGCACCGACAGCTGGGCGCCGGTGACGTCCTTCGCCCCGCCCAGGATGATCGGGTTCAGCAGGATGATGTAGGCCATCGCGAAGAACGTGGTGACGCCGCCACGCAGCTCCCGGGGCACGGTGGTCCCGCGCCCCGTCAGGTCGAAGAAGCGGTCCAGCGGGCCGCGTGCACCACCGGGCGGTGTGTCTGCGGTCGCTCCGGTCGTCGGATGGGACATGGCGTGCGCTCCCTGTGCGGGCAAGGACCTGGCGGGTCTGTGATCATGTGAAGTCGGCACAGACTAACTTCCCGTTACTCGTTGCGGTCGAACCGGTACCCCCTTCTGGTGCGACGGATCGCGTCCGCTATAGCCTGCCTTGGTGCGAATGCGAGAGTTGGCGGGCGAGGTGGACTCGTATGCGCTGCTCCTGGCCTCGGTGCCCGAGCGGATGCGCTGGTCGTTCCGCGATCGCATGCTCGGTGCGCTGGAGGAGTACGACTCGGACAAGCGCGCCGATCTGGTCCATACTCTCGAGATGTTCCTCGCCTGTTCGGGTTCCTGGAGCCGGACCGCAACCCGATTGCATGTCCATGTGAACACGCTTCGGTACCGGATCAGGCGAATCGAGGAACTTACGGGTCGGGATTTGGGCACACTGGAAGATCGGGTCGATTTCTTCCTCGCCCTGCGCGCGACGCAGCGGTGAGAACGGCGTAGGCGGTAGGTGGTCACACGATGGATCGGGAGACACTGGGGCAGCGCATCCGGGCCCTGCGCATCAGGCAGGGCGTCAGCCAGGCCCAGCTGGCCTTTCCGGAGCTGTCCGACAGCTACATCTCGCTGATCGAGAGCGACAAGCGGGTGCCCGCGCCGAGCGTCATCGAGCTGCTGGCCGCCAAGCTCAGCTGCTCGCCGACCTACCTGGTCAGCGGGGTCAGCGAGGACGTGGTCGACGAGCTGCGCGTCACGCTGGACTACGCCGAGATCGCGTTGCAGAACGGCGCCGCCGCCGAGGCCCGCGCCCGGTTCGCCGACGTGCTGGCCAACGCCGACGCCGTCGCGCTGCCCGACATGCTGCACCAGGCGCGCTGGGGCCACGCCCTGGCCCTGGAGGCGGCCGGCGAGCTGGAGGAGGCGATCGCCGGGCTGCGCGACCTCACCGCCGAGGCCTCCGCCGACGGCGACCTGGACCACTGGTCCAAGGTGCACGTCGCGCTCAGCCGCTGCCTGCGCGAGCGCGGCGACATCAGCGCCAGCGTGCAGGTCGCCGAGGAGGCGCTGCGGCACCTCATCGCGATCGGCGCCGACTCGACCGACGCCGCCGTCCACCTGGGCGCCGCGCTGCTGGCCGCGTTCATCGAACGCGGCGACCTGGTGCGCGCCCGCCAGCTCGCCGACCAGCTGATCGAACGTTCCGAGCGCATCGGCAGCCCGCGCGCCCGCATGGCCGCCTACTGGGAGGCCGCCTACGTGGCCGAGGTGCGCGGCGAGTACGAGGAGGGCGTCACGCTCGCCGAGCGCGCGCTGGCGCTCGCGGGCGAGGAGGCCGTCGGCCCGGCGACCGACCCCCGCAACGTGCACCGCCTGCGCATCGCCTACGCCGGGCTGCTGCTGCGCGCCCGCCCCGACCAGGCGAGCCAGGCCCGCGAGCTGCTCGGCCGCGTCCGCGACGAGATCAACACCAGCGCCGCCGGCGAGATCGACGTCGCCTGGTGCCTCACCGAGCTGGCCCGCGCCGAGACCGCCGTCGGCCGTCCCGGCGAGGCGGTGGACCTGGCCGAGGCCGCCCTCGACCTGCTCGGCGACTCGCCGCGGCGCGCCACCGCGTCCGCGCTGACCGTCCTCGGCGAGGCCTGCGTACGGCTCGGCCGCCGCGACCGGGCCGTGGACGTCCTCACCCGGGCCGCCACCCACCTGGAGGACATGGAGTCCACCAGGGAGGCCGCCCAGGCCTGGTTCGACCTCGCCGAGCTGCTCGCCGAGACCGGAGCCGCCGAAGAGCCCCGGCTGGCCGCCTACCGTCGCGCCCTCACCTGCGCCGGCGTATGAGTCCGACGAAGTCGGCCGGGGGGCGTGGGGGGTCGTCCCCCCTCGAGAGAAGCTGAGAGGCGAGTGGCTGAGTGTTCGGTGTCGTACGGCCATGCCGTCATGTCCTGTGCGGGTCGCTGTTCGAGGACTGGCTGGCGCACCTGTGCGGGCTCTGCCTGACGCTGCGCGCCGAGCACGGGCACGCGGCGCGCCTGGTGACCAACTACGACGGGCTGCTGGTCTCGGTCCTGGTCGAGGCCCAGAGCCCGGAGCTGTCGCCGCGCCGCAAGGCCGGGCCGTGCGCGCTGCGCGGGATGAAGCCGGCGCAGGTCGTCGACGCCCGCGCGCAGGGCGCCCAGCTCGCCGCGGCCGCCTCGCTGCTGCTCGCGGCGGGTAAGACCCGCGACCACGTCTCCGACGGCGACGGGCCGTACGGCCGGCGGCTGGTGGCCGCCGCGGCCGGGCGGATGGCCGAGCGCTGGGACTCGGCCGGATCCCGTACGGGCGCCAAGGTCGGCTTCGACCCGCGCGTGCTGCGGGACGCGGTGGCGCGCCAGCCCGAGCTGGAGGCTGCCGGCGGGCTCGGCCTGCTGGAGCTGACCGAGCCGGCCGAGACAGCCGTCGCGGCCGTCTTCGCGCACACCGCCGTCCTGGCGGCCAAGGAGCAGAACGCCGAGGCGCTCGCCGAGGCGGGCCGCTTCTTCGGGCGGCTGGCGCACCTCATCGACGCCGTCGAGGACCTGGCCGAGGACCGGGAGGCCGGGGCGTACAACCCGCTGCTGGCGACCGGGACCTCGCCCGCCGAGGCCCGCCGGCACTGCGACGACGCGCTGCACGGGCTGCGGCTGGCCGTCGCCGACCTGGATCTTGAGAACCGGCGGCTCGTCCGGGCGCTGCTGGGCCGCGAGGTCCGCCGGTCGGTGGACACCGTGTTCGCCGCGTACCCGGGTGGCCCGCCGCCGCAGGGCCCGTATGGCCCGCAGGGGCAGCAGGGGCCGTACGGTCCGCCGCCGCAGGGTGGCGGCGAGTGGGTCATGTCGAGCGGCAAGGACGGCGGCTTCGGCGGTCATGGAGGCCATGGCGGTCACGGTGGCGGTGGCGGGTTCGGTGGTCACGGCGGGAACGGGAGGCGGGGGCGTCCCGGTTTCCCGATTCCGTGCATCGCGGGTGCCTGCGTCTGCGCCAGCTGCGGCGTCTACCAGCCCGACTGGAGCGAGCACGCGGGCAAGGGCTGCAGCGACCGGTGCTGGTGCACGCGCGCCTGTGACAACGGCTGTGACGGTTCGTGCTGCGACAGTTCGTGCTGTGACTGCTGCAACTGCTGTGAGAACTGCGACTGCTGCGACTGTGGCTGTGACTGCTGACGGGCCTTGACCAAGCGATCGCTTGGGTGACACCCTCGCGGGGTGGCGAGCGAGACCTTCGCGGGGCTGTTGCTGGAGCGGGCCGACGACGATCACGTGGGCCTGCGGTTCGAGGACGAGACCTACACCTGGGCCGAGGTCGTCGAGGCGGCCCGGCGCCGGGCCGCGCTGCTCGGCGCGGGCCGGCCCCATGTCGGGGTGCTGCTGGAGAACGTGCCGGAGTACGTCTTCTGGATCGGCGCGGCGGCGCTCGCGGGCGCCACGGTGGTGGGGATCAACCCGACCCGTCGCGGCGCCGAGCTGGCCGCCGACATCCGGCACACCGACTGCGAGCTGATCGTCACCGACACCGCGCACGCCTCGCTGCTGCACGGCCTGGATCTGGGCGTCGACCGGGTGCTGCGCGTCGACTCCGCCGACTACGTCCTGCCCGAGCCCGCCGAGCCCTTGCCCGTACGGCCCGAGGACCGGCTCCTGCTGCTCTTCACGTCCGGCTCGACGGGCGCGCCCAAGGCGGTCGCCTGCGGGCAGGGACGACTGGCCTCCATCGCGTGCATGTCGGCGATGATGGGCATCGGCCGCGACTCGGTCACCTACGTCGCCATGCCGCTCTTCCACGGCAACGCGGTCATGGCCAACTTCTCCTTCGCGGTGCACGCCGGGGCGACCGTCGTCCTGCGGCGCAAGTTCTCGGCCTCGGGCTTCCTGCCCGACGTGCGCCGGTACGGCGTGACCTACTTCAACTACGTGGGACGGGCGCTGGCCTACATCCTCGCCACGCCAAGGGGCGAGGACGACGCCCGCAACACCCTCCAGGCCTGCTTCGGCACCGAGGCGTCCGCGCAGGACATGGCCCGGTTCGGCGAACGCTTCGGCTGCCACATCATCGAGGGGTACGGCTCCAGCGAGGGCGCGATCTCGCTCCGCAAGACGCCCGACACCCCGCCCGACGCGCTCGGCGTCGCCCCGCCCGACGTCGAGATCGCCGTTCTGGACCCCGAGACCGGCGCCGAGTGCCCGCGCGTGCGGTTCGACGAGCACGGCGGCCTGGCCAACCCCGACGAGGCCATCGGCGAGATCGTCGGCCTGAACGTCGCCGCCGCGTTCGAGGGCTACTACAACAACCCCGAGGCCGACGCCGAACGCGTCCGCGACGGCAAGTACTGGAGCGGCGACCTCGGCTACCGCGACGACAAGGGCTTCTTCTACTTCGCCGGGCGCGGCACCGACTGGCTGCGGGTCGACAGCGAGAACTTCGCCGCCGCCCCCGTGGAACGCATTCTGGCGCGCTGGGAGCCGGTCGTGATGTGCGCCGTCTTCCCGGTGCCCGACCCCCGTACGGGCGATCAGGTGATGGCCGCCCTGGAGGTCGCCGGGGACTTCGACCCGGCCGCGCTGGCGGCGTTCCTGGCGGCCCAGCCCGACCTGGGCACCAAATGGGCGCCGCGCTTCGTCCGCGTCGTACCGTCGATGCCCCTGACGGCCACCGGCAAGGTCGACAAGAAGCCGCTGCGGCGGGAACGCTGGGACACGCAAGACCAGGTCTGGCGGCGTCCGGGGCGGGATCTGGCCTACGAACGGCTGGACGCCTCGGCGGCCGAAGCGCTCAAGGCCGAATTCACCGCGAACGGGCGCGCCCACGTCCTTTATTGACCCGCGACACGGCCACGGGAAAGCGTCAGTAGGGTGATGGAGGCCCCGTTCCGCACACCCTGGAGAATCCCGGCCCCGCATGATGATCCAATCGATCCGGCGTCTCGGCGTCGTCACCGCCCTGCTCGTCGCGCTCGGCGCAGTCTTCGCCGCGCCCGCGCTCGCGCACACCCGGCTGGTCAGCAGCAACCCGGGCAAGGACGCGACGACGCCCCCGGTCGGCAAGGTCGAGCTGGTGTTCAGCGACAAGATCGGCTTCGCCGAGGTGGCGGTCGTCGACGAGAAGAACCACGACTTCCAGAAGGGCAAGGCCGAGCACTCGGGCACCAAGGTGACCCAGGCGCTCGACGGCGCCCTCCCCGCCGGGAACTACACGGTGAAGTACGCGGTGGTGGGCGAGGACGGTCACCGGATCACGGGCGACGACCTGAAGTTCGTGGTGGCCGCGACCGAGTCCCCGGCCGCGTCGGCCTCGTCACCGGCTTCCGCTTCGGCGCCCGCGGCGACCGCGACCGACGTCGTCAAGGCCTCGCCTGCGGCGGAGAAGTCCTCCTCCTCTTCCTCCGGCGGCGCGACCTGGGTGATCATCGTGGTCGGCCTGCTGATCGGGATCGGAATCGGGCTCGGCATCGTGTGGCGGGCCAAGCGCAAGCACGGGCCGGCATCCGGCGGTAAGTGACGGTGAACTGCGGTGAATAAGGGCACGCTGGCCGTACTGCGCACGGCGGCACTGGCCGTCGCGGCCTCGGTCGCCATGCTGGTCGCCGGGCTGGTGCTCGGCGGAGCCGTCGCCGAGAAGGTCATCCCCGGGCTCGGTGACGCCGGGGTCGTGACCCGGTGGGGACTGCCGATCTCCCGGATGCTGATGGACCTCGGCGGCGCGGTCACGGTCGGGGCGCTGCTGGCCGCCGTCGTGCTGCTGCCGATCGAGGGCGGCAAGAACGCCCTGCGGCTGTCCGACGACGCGATCGGCTACCTGCGGGCCGCCTCCTGGTGCGCCGCCGCCTGGGCCGCCGCCGCGGCGGCCACCCTGGTCTACACGGTCGCCGACGTGCTCGGGCAGCCGGTCAGCGACATCATCACCGGCAGCGAGCTGAGCAGCTACGTCGGGCAGCTGCCGCAGGGCACCGCGCTGATGCTGGTCGTCCTGCTCGCGGTCGTGGTCGCGCTGCTCGCCCGTACGACCACCACGCCGGGCGCGGCGTTCGGGCTCATGGTGATGGCGGGCATCGCGCTGCTGCCCGCGCCGCTCACCGGGCACTCGGCCTCGGCCGCCAACCACTCCGTCGCCGTCACCGGCGTCGCCCTGCACGTCGCCGCCGTCGCGCCGTGGGTCGGCGGGCTGGCCATGCTGGTCGTGCACGCCTCGCTCGGCAAGGGCCGGCTGGACATCATGGCGAGCCGGTTCAGCCGGATGGCGCTGTGGTGCTACATCATCGTCGGCGCCAGCGGCCTGGTGAACGTGATCTCCCGGCTGCCCGACCCGGCCGAGCTGGTCAACACCGACTACGGGCGGCTGGCCCTCGGCAAGATCGTCGCGTTCGGCATCCTGGGCTGGTTCGGCTGGATGCACCGCGAGCGGACGCTCCCGGCGGTCGCCGAGCGCAAGCCGCTGGCCTTCGCCCGGCTGGCGACGGTCGAGGTGGCCGTGATGGCAGCCACGATGGGCCTGGCGGTCGCGCTGGCCCGGACCGCCCCGCCGCCGCCCACCACCGAGGAATCGCCGATCAAGGGCCTGATCGGCTTCGACCTGCCCGCCAAGATCACGCCCGCGCGGCTGGCGTCGCTGTGGACGTTCGACCTCTTCTTCGCCGCCCTCGTGGTCGCGCTCGCCGGCCTCTACATCGCCGGGGTCGTCCGGCTGCGGCGGCGCGGCGACTCCTGGTCGGCCGGGCGGACCGCCGCCTGGTTCTTCGGCCTGCTCACGATCGTCGCGGTGACCGAGACCGGCGTCGCCCGCTACGCGCCGATCCTGTTCAGCGTCCACATGGTCCAGCACATGGTGCTGTCCATGCTGTCGCCGATCTTCCTGGTGATGGGCGCGCCGGTGACGCTGGCGCTGCGGGCGCTGAAGCCCGCCAAGATCCGCGGCGACCGCGGGCCGCGCGAGTGGCTGACCGCGACCCTGCACAGCCGGACGCTGGCGGTCATCGCCCACCCGGCGGTCGCGACGATCATCTTCGTGGCCAGCACGTTCGTGCTGTACTTCACGCCGCTGTTCGAGTCCGCGATGCGCAACCACCTCGGGCACATCGCGATGATGCTGCACTTCCTGCTGTCGGGGAGCCTGTTCTTCTGGGTGCTGATCGGCGTCGACCCGGCGCCGAAGAAGCTCCCGTACCCGGCGCGGATCCTGCTGCTGTTCGTCACGATGCCGTTCCACGCGTTCTTCGGCATCGCCCTGATGAACATGAGCCAGCCGATCGCGGAGGGCTGGTACCGGGCCGTGCTGCCGCCCTGGGGGACCTCGATCCTGAAGGACCAGCACACCGGCGGCGCCATCGCCTGGGCGTTCGGCGAGATCCCCACGTTCATCGTGCTGATCGTGCTGGCCTGTCAGTGGTTCCTGGACGACCAGCGCCTGGCCAAGCGCGAGGACCGCAAGGCCGACGCCGCCGAAGCTCGGCAGGAGGAGGACGAGCTGTCGGCCTACAACGCGCGGCTGGCCAAGCTCGCCGAACGGGACGAGAAGAGCCGCCCGAGCTGATCTCGGCGCCGGCCGAGCCGATCTCACCCGAACGGGGGAGAGGTTCCGGACCTGCGAGGGAGCCCTGACCAGGGGCGGTCTGGGATTATCGGGATGTGCCCAAGATTCTGCGCCTGCTGATCAGCAAGACCACCTGGCAGCGGTGGTCCTACCTGGTCGTCGGCGGCGCGCTGCTCATGCCGTACTGGTTCCTGGGCATGGTCACGGTCCCGAACCTGTTCCCCAACGGCCTGCTGACGGGCCTGTTCGTCATCGTCCTGCCGATCGCCGGCGCGTTCGTGACCGGCCTCGTCCCGACCGTACGGCCGCTGGAGGGCGCGGCGGCACGCGAGCTCCTGCGCGGCTCCAGCAGCGACCTGAACCCGCTCCCGTCGGCCTCCTGGGAGTCCAGGACCCGTACCGGCGCCTGGTTCGCCATCCACCTGCACGCCGGCGTGGTGATCGCCGCGTTCAGCCTGGCGATCCCGCCGTTCGCCGCCGCGCTGATGCTCCTCCCGATCGTGAACTGGAGGGGCTTCACCAACGAGCACTCGCCGCTGCGCGGATGGAAGGAGAGCTGGGCCTCATGGCTCGGCCCGCCCGCGGGCCTCTTGATGCTCATCGTCCTCGTCGGGCTGATCATCCTGGCCGGTGAGGGCCTCAGCCGCCTGGCGCCCCGCTTCCTCGGCCCGTCCGCCGACGAGAGGCTCGCCGAGCTGGAGAGCAAGGCCGTACGCCTCGCCGAGCGCAACCGCCTGGCCCGCGAGCTGCACGACTCGGTCGGCCACGCCCTCAGCGTGGTGACGCTGCAGGCCGGGGCCGCGGGCCGCGTGCTGGACAGCGATCCCGAGTTCGCCCGCGAGGCCCTCGGCGCGATCGAGGAGTCGGCCCGTTCGGCCCTGGAGGACCTCGACCACGTGCTCGGCCTGCTGCGCGAGGACGCCTCCCGTACGGCGCCCCAACCCACTCTCGCCGACCTGGACCGCCTGCTGGAGCAGACCCGCATCGCGGGCGTGAAGCTCGACGCCGAGGCGGACGCGGGCATCGACCACGTCCCCGCGTCGGTCTCCCGCGAGGCCTACCGCATCATCCAGGAGGCCCTCACCAACGCCCTGCGGCACGCCGGCAAGGTCCCGGTCCGCCTGCGCGTGCGCATCCGCGACAACCGGCTGGAGATCAACGTGAGCAACCCCCTCGGCGGAGCCTCCGCCGGGCACCACAGCGGCGGCCGCGGCCTCGGCGGGATCCGCGAGCGCGTCACCGTCCTCAAGGGCGCCATGACCGCGGGCCCCGACGACGGCCAGTGGCGTATGGACGTCTCGCTCCCGCTAAGGTCCGGCTCATGAGCATCAACGTTCTCCTCGTCGACGACGAGCGGCTGATCCGGGCCGGGCTGGCGGCGATCATCAACGCCGAGCCGGACCTGGCGGTGGTCGGGGAGGCGGCCGACGGCGCCGACGTGCCGGCCGAGGTCAACCGGCTGCGGCCGGACGTGATCCTCATGGACGTGCGGATGCCGAAGCTGGACGGCATCCAGGCCACCCGCCGGATCATCGAGACGATGGCCGAGCCGCCGCGGATCATCGTGGTGACCACGTTCGAGAACGACGAGTACGTCTACGACGCGCTGAAGGCGGGCGCGAGCGGGTTCCTGCTCAAGCGGACGCGGCCAGAGGAGATCCTCCAGGCCATCCGCATGGTCGCCCACGGGGACACGCTGCTGTTCCCGGCCGCGATCCGCGCGCTGGCCGCCGAGCACGGGACCGGCGGCACGGGCGGCGGAACGGGCGCCCGCTGGCACGGCCAGCTCACCGAGCGGGAGGCCGACGTGCTGCGCCTGATGGCCAAGGGCCGCTCGAACGCCGAGATCGCCCAGGAGCTGTTCGTCAGCCCGCAGACCGTGAAGACCCACGTCGGCAACGTGCTCGGCAAGCTCCAGGCCCGCGACCGGACCCAGGCCGTCATCCTCGCCTACGAGACCGGCTTCATCACCCCCGGCTAGCCGACCGGGCGGTTTCGGCCGGCGGTTTCGCCCGGCGCGCAACGGGGTTCAGGTTCGGGGGCGCGCGGGAGAAGATGATCGGCATGAGGGACTTCCGCTTCGGGTTCAACTTCTTCGATCTCCGATCCCGTGAGGACTTCGCCGAGCGGTGCCGCCGCGCCGAGCGGTTCGGGTTCGACGTGGCGCTGGTTCCCGATCACCTGGGCGTTCCGGCGCCGTTCTCGACGATGGTCGCGGCGGCGGACGCGACCGAGCGGCTGCGGGTCGGCACGCTGGTGCTGAACGCCGGGTTCTGGAACGCGCATCTGCTGGCCCGCGAGGTCGCCTCCGCCGACCGGCTGACCGGCGGTCGGGTGGAGCTCGGGCTCGGCGCCGGGCACATGAAGTGGGAGTTCGACGAGGCCGGGATCCCGTGGCAGCCGTTCGGCGAAAGGGTGGACCGGCTGGCCGCGACCATCGAGGAGCTCGGGCGGCTCTTCGCCGCGGACGGCTACGAGCAGAGCAAGCCGGTGAGCGACCACTACGGGCTCGCTCCGTTGGCGCCGGAGCAGCGGATCGGGTTCAACGGGTCGGGGCCGCCGCTGCTGATCGGCGGCACGGGCGACACCGTGCTGCGGCTCGCGGCCGCGCACGCCGGCATCGTGGGCATCGCGGGGACCTACCAGGCCAAGGGCAAGCCGCCCGGCACGCTGTTGCTGGGCACCGCCGAGCAGGCGGCGGAGCGGGTCGCGTTCGTGCGCGAGCATGCCGGTGAACGCGCGGACGAGCTGGAATGGAACGTCCTCGTCCAGCGGGTCGTGGTCACCAGGGACCGGCGCGCGGCGGCGGAGGAAATGGCGGCGATGATGCCGAACCTCGGCGTCGAGGAGATCCTGGAGACGCCGTTCCTGCTGATCGGGACCGAGGCCGAGATCGCCGAGCAGATCCGTGCGGCGCGCGAACGCTTCGGGTTCAGCTACTTCACCGTGCACGGGCCGTTCCTGGACGTGTTCGGGCCCGTGATCGAACGGCTGCGCTAGGGACGATGGGGACGGTGGGCATGGACGGGGTGCGGCGGCGGAGCCACTGGGCCTGGGGGTACGCCGACGAAGAACCGGCGGCGGACGAGCTCGCCGCGACCGCCGAGCTGATGACGGCGGTCACCGGGTTCCGGCTCGACGGCGAGATCGAGGAGCCCGTGCCGCTGGACGCGGTGGAACTGCCCGCGCCGCGGGTGGAGCCGCCGCCGCTGGAGTGCTGCACGACCGAGCCGTACGCGCGGATCACCCACACCTACGGTCAGGCCTACCGCGACCTGGTGCGCGCCTTCCGCGGCCGGTTCGACTCGCCGCCCGACGTCGTCGCCAGGCCGCGCGACGAACGCGAGGTCATGCACGTCCTGGAGTGGGCGGAGAACGCGGGCGTGGCGGTCGTCCCGTACGGCGGCGGCACGAGCGTGGTCGGGGGAGTGGAGCCGCGCGACCTCGGGCCGGTCGTCAGCCTCGACCTGACCGGGCTGGACCAGATCCTGGAGATCGATCCGCTCTCGCGCGCCGCCCGGATCCAGGCGGGCATGCTCGGGCCCGCGATCGACCGGCGGCTGGCCGAAGAGGGCCTCACGCTGCGGCACTACCCGCAGTCCTACGAGCTGTCGACGCTCGGCGGCTGGCTGGCCACCCGCGCGGGCGGGCATTTCGCGACCCTGGGAACGCACATCGACGACCACGTCGAGTCGATCCGCGCCGTCACCCCGCGCGGCGTCTGGGAGTCGCGGCGGCTGCCCGCCTCGGGTGCCGGGGTGTCACCGGACCGGATGCTGCTGGGCTCGGAGGGCGCGCTCGGCGTCATCACCGAGGCGTGGATGCGGGTCAGGCCGCGCCCGGACTTCCGCGTCTCCACGACCGTCACGTTCCCCTCGTTCGAGCGCGGCGCCGAGGCGGTGCTGGCGATCGCGCAGTCGGGGCTCCACCCCTCCAACTGCCGGCTGCTCGACCCGACCGAGGCGTGGCTGACCTCCGGCGGCGACGGCACGTACGCGCTGCTCATGCTGGCCTTCGAGTCCGCCGATCACCCCGTGGACGCTCTGCTGGACCGGGCGCTGGAGCTCGCGCGGCTGTGCGGCGGCGCCTGGGAGGAGATCCAGAACGGCGGCGGAGGCGGCGAGCACGGCACCGGGGGACAGGGCGGGGCCTGGCGGAACGCGTTCCTGCGCATGCCCTACCTGCGCAACGCCTACCCGTCGATCGGCCTTGTGGCGGAGACATTCGAGACCGCGGTGACCTGGGACCGGTTCGCCGCGTTCCACACCGCCGTGATCGGGGCCGCACGGGACGCGCTGCACGGCGGCGGGATCGTCACCTGCCGGCTGGCGTTCGCCTACCCCGACGGAGCCGCCCCGTACTTCACCGTTCTCGCCCCGGCCCGGCGCGGCGCCGAGATCGAGCAGTGGGACGCCATCAAGCGGGCGGCGTCGGAGGCGATCCTGGCGGCGGGCGGCACCATCACCCACCACCACGCCGTCGGCCGCGACCACCGTCCCTGGTACGAACGGCAGCGGCCCGAGCCGTTCGCCGCCGCCCTGCGCGGAGCCAAGGCGGCGGTCGACCCGGCCGGGATCCTCAACCCCGGCGTCCTCGTCTGAACCGCCGAACCGCCGAACCGCCGAACCGCGTCCCGATCAGCCCGGCAGCTGACCCAGCGTCACGTCGACGGTCTTCTTCGAGCCGTCCGGCGACTGGATCTGCACCTTGGCGACGTCGCCCGGCTTCTGCTTGGCGAGCGTCTCCGACAGCGCGGTCTGGTTCGGCGTCGGGGTGCCGTTCACCGACAGGATCAGGTCGTCGGGCTTGATCCCGGCCTTGTCGGCCGGGCCGCCCTTGGTGACCTCGACGACGCCGACCGCGGTCTGCTGCCCGCTGTTCGGGTCCACGACCGTGCGGACGCTGACGCCCAGGGCGGCGCGGCCGGAGTTGGAGACCTTGCCCGTCTGGATCAGCTGCGGCGCGATCGACTTCACCGTGTTGCTCGGCGTGGCGAACCCGATGCCGACGGCCGCCCCGCCCATCTGCGGGTCGGAGGCCGCGGCGGTCGGGATGCCGATGACCTGGGCGTTCAGGTTGACCAGGGCGCCGCCGCTGTTGCCCGGGTTGATCGCGGCGCTGGTCTGGACGGCGTTGGCGACCGTCGAGCCGGGGAAGTCGCCCTCCTGCTTGGTGGAGACCGTGCGGCCGAGCGCCGAGACGATGCCGTCGGACACGCTGCCGGTCAGGCCGAGCGGGTTGCCCATGGCCAGCACCATCTGGCCGACCTTCAGCTGGCTGGAGTCGCCGAACGCGGCGGGCCGCAGGTTGCCGCCCGAGACCTTCACCACCGCGATGTCGTCGGCGTTGAAGGCGCCCACCAGCGTCGCCTGGAGCGGCGTGCCGCCGCTGGCCGCGGTCACCTCGATCTTCTTGGCGCCCGCGACGACGTGGGCGTTGGTGACGATGTCGCCCTGGTCGTCGTAGACCACGCCCGAGCCCTCGCCCTGGTCGGTCTGGATCTGGACCACCGAGGGCAGCACGCTGTTGACCACCTTCTCGAACTGTTGTTCGGTCTGGGCGGCGGCCCCGCCGGAGTCGACGGTCGGGCTCACCGTCGCCGCCGCCTTGGTCGCGTCCTTGTCGTCGCCCCCGCCGCTGCACCCCGCCAGGAGCAGGATCCCGGCCGTGGCGGCCGCCGCACCGTACACCGAACCGTGAATCAGCTTCACCGAAGCTCACCTCCGCGAGGAGGTTCTCCCCCTGTGACGCGCTCCACATCCCCCGCCGCGCGGGAGGTTCACGATCTTGGTTCTGGCTTTAACAGGCCGCGATCTCAATCACGTCTTACGCCTCGTTTACCTGCGATTCGTTATGAATGGGACTGCAGGGACAAGCCAACTGATCGGGGGATCATGGACGCCGTCACTCTGTCCGAACTGCGCAAGCCGCGCACCTTCCCGGCGGTCTCGGTGCTGATGCCGACCTTCCGCCGCGCCCCGGAGAACAAGCAGGACCCCATCCGGCTGCGGAACCTGCTCGCCGAGGTGCGCAAGCGGCTGCGCGAGGACACCCGGGTCGCGCCCGCCGCCGTGGACGAGGTCGTGCGCGGCCTCGAACGGGCCGCGCAGGAGGTCGACCTCCGGCACGCCGAGGACGGACTGGTCCTGTTCGCGGCGCCCGACGGCGAACACCACGCCTTCATGGTGGACCAGCACATCGACGAACGGGTGATCGTCGACACCACGTTCGCCACCCGCGACCTGGTCGCCGCCTACACCCGCACGTCCCGCTACTGGCTGCTGTCGATCTCCGACCTGTCCACGCGCCTGTGGGACGGCCACGGCGAGGAGCTGACCGAGATCTCGCGCGGCGGCTTCCCGATCGAGCCCGCCGCCCACGAGGACGAGCGCACGCCCCGGTCCTCGGCGCGTGGCGCCCGCCACGGCGACGAGCAGCACCGGCAGCTGATGCGCGAGGTCGTGGACGCCCTCACCACCGTGCTGAAGCGCGACCGGCGGCCCGTGATCGTCGCGGGCGTCACCCGCCACCAGGCCATCTTCGACGAGGTCGCCGGGAACGGCGTCACCGTCGCGGGCCGCGTCGACGGCAGCTACGAGGGCGCCACCGGGCCCCAGCTCGCCGAGCTGGCCCGGCCGGTCCTGCACGCCTACGAGGACTTCCGCGAGGTCGCCGTGCTCACCGAGCTGGAGGCGGCCCGCAGCATCCAGCGCTACGCCTCCGGCGTCACCGAGGTCATGACCCTGGTCGAGGAGGGCCGCGGCGAGCACCTGGTGGTCGAGCGCGGCTACTACGCCCCGGCGGTCAAGACCGACGGCGAACTGGTCCCGGTCGAGGGGCCGCTCGGCGCGCTGAAGGGCGCCGACGTGGTGGACGACGTGGTCGACAACATCATCGAGACCGCGCTGGAGTACGGCGGCGAGGTCACGTTCGTGTCCGACGGCTTCCTGGTCGACCACGACCGGATCGCGCTCGTCACCCGCTTCTAAGCGGTTGTGGCGCGGTTGCGGCAAGGACGTTCGGCACGGCCTGACGTTCGGCACGGCCTTCGGCCCCGCCCGGTCTAACCTGAGGTGGGGCAGGAGGCCATGTCGACATGCTGCATGTGTCGCTCCTGGGCGAGCAGACGATCAGCGACGACGGGACCGGCGTCCAGACGGGGTCGCCGCGTACGGTCGCCCTCCTTGGGCTGCTGGCCGTCCATGAGGGCTCGCCCCAGGCGCGGCGGCGGATCGCCGGGCTGTTCTGGCCGGACTCCAGCGACGCGCAGGCGCTGACCAACCTGCGCCGGGAGCTTCACCACCTGCGCCAGATCCTCGGCCAGGAGCCGTCCCTGGTGGTCACCTCCAGGGACCTGTGCTGGCGTGACAGCCCGACGTGCCACGTGGACGCGCGTGCCTTCGACGTCGAACGCGGCGCCGCGCTGGACGCGATGGCGACCGGCGACGGCGAGCAGGCCCTGATCCACGCCACGGCCGCGATCGACCTCTACAAGGGCGAGCTGCTGCCCGGCCTCTACGACGACTGGCTGCTGGAGGCCAGGGCCGAGCTCCAGCGCCAGTGCGTGGAGATGTGCGACCTGGCCACCGCCGCGCGGGCGCGTACCGGCGATCTGACCGGAGCCGTGGCCTCCGCGCGCCGCCGGGTCCGCCTCCAGCCGCTGGAGGAGGTCGGCTACCGCACGCTGATGCAGGTCCTTGCCGACCTGGGCGACCGCGCGGGCGCCGTCACCACCTACCACCACTGCGCCTCGGTCCTGGAACGCGAGCTCGGGGTTCTCCCGGACCCTGCGACGCGGCGGCTGTTCCAGCGCCTGATGGCCCGCGCCGAGGGGCCCGCGGCCCGGCGGTCGGGGTTCGCCGCGCACCGGCTCGTCGGCAGGCTGGCGGAGCTGGGCGCGCTGGAGGACGTCTGGAGGGCCGCCGCCGACGGACGGCCGGGCTTCGCGCTGGTGTGGGGCGGCGCCGGCGTCGGCAAGACCCGGCTGGTGAACGAGCTGGCCGAGACGGCGCGGCGGGACGGCGCGGTGGTCGCGGTCAGCCAGTGCTTCGGGGCCTCGGGACGGCTCGCGCTCGCCCCGGTGGCCGACTGGATGCGCGACCCGGCCGTTCAGGCGGGCGTTCCGCGGCTGGACGCGGCCTGGCGCGCCGAGGTCGACCGCTTGGTGCCGTCGGCCCGGTCGGCCCGGTCGGCGCCGTCGGTGCACGCGGCCGAGAGCGGGCCGGACGACGCGATGGAGGACCCCTGGCAGCGGCACCGGTTCTTCGAGGGGCTGGCGCGGGCGCTGATCGGGGTCGGGCGGCCGGTGCTGCTGGTCCTGGACAACCTGCAGTGGTGCGACCTGGAGACGCTGGCGTTCGTCACGTTCTGCCTGCGGCTGGACCCCGGCGCCCGCCTCATGGTCGCCGGAACCCTCCGCGACGACGACGGCGATGAGGACGCCGACCTGGCCGGCTGGACCGCGCGGATGCGGGCCGCCGGGCTGCTCACCGAGCTGCGCCTCAGCCCGCTGGAGGCCGGCGACGCGGCCGAGCTGGCCGAGGCGATCCGCGGGCGCCCGCTCAGCGCGGACGACGCGGACCTGCTCCAGGCGGCGACCGGCGGGTTCCCGCTGTACGTCATCGAGGCGGTGCGCGGCGGCGCCCGGCCGGGTCCCGGCGGCGACCTGGCCTCGGTGCTGCGCGTACGGCTGCAGGCGGCGACCGCGCCCGCCCGCGACGTCGCCGGTCTCGCGGCGGCCGTCGGCACCGACTTCTCCCTGGACCTGCTGACCGAGGCGAGCGACCTGCAGGCCGGGGCCGTCGTGGAGGCCGTCGACGAGCTGTGGCGCCGCCGGATCGTGCACGAGCTGGGTGACGGCTACGACTTCTCCCACGACCTGCTGCGGGACGCGGCGTACGCGCAGGTCAGCCCGCCCAAGCGATGGCTGCTGCACCGCCGCGTCGCGCAGGCCCTGGAGCTGATGCACGCCGACGACACCGGCACCGTCTCGGCCCAGCTCGCCGAGCAGTACCTGCGCGGCGGACGTCCCGACCGCGCGGTGGCCTACTACCGGCGCGCGGCCGACGTCGCGGCGGGCCTGTTCGCCCACGCCGAGGCCGTACGGCTCAACCGGCTGGCCCTCGCCCTCGTCCGCGAACGCCCGCCCGGCAGCGGCCGCGACCTGGAGGAGCTCGCCCTGCTGGAGGCCATGGCGGCGCCGCTGAACGCCCGCCATGGGTTCGCCTCGCCCGAGCTGCAGCGGACTCTGGAGCGTTCGGTCGAGCTGGCCGAGTCGCTGGACCGCAAGGAGTCGCTGAGCACCGGCCTGGTCGCGCTGTGGACCTCGCGGATCGTCCAGGGGCGCGTGCCCGAGGCCTACCGCACGGCCGTACGCGCCCTCGCGCTGGTCGATCCGGGGACGGAGATGAGCGGCACGGCCCACTTCGCCGTCGGCGGGTCGGCGTTCTGCCTGGGGCGGCCCGCGGAGGCGCTGCGGCACTTCGACCGCGTCACGGGCGGGGCGTTCGCGCTGAGCGTCGGGGTCCGGCCCGAAGTGCAGGGCGTGGCGTGGGCGGCCCACGCCCACTGGCTTCTCGGGCACGACCACGAGGCGCTGGCCGCCTGCCGGGAGGCCATCGGGAACGCCCGGGCCCTGCGGCATCCCTACAGCCTGGCCGTGGCGCTGGCCTATGGCGCCATCACGTACCAGATGTGCGGCGCGATGCCCGAGCTGCGCGAGACGGCCGGTGAGCTGCGAGAGCTGTGCGAACGGCACGACTTCGCCTACTACCGCGAGTGGGGGGTGATCCTGGACGGCTGGTGCCGTTCGGGTGAGGACGGACTTCGCCTTGCCCGGCAGGGCATCGGCAACCTCAGGGAGCAGGGGTCGCTGGTGCGGATGCCGTACTGGCTGTCGTTGCTGGCAGACCTGTCTGCCCGGCACGGCCTGCCGGACGTCGCGCTGGCGACCCTTGACGCCGCGCTGGCGGGCGGCCAGGCGCGCGAGGACCTGTGGTGGCTGCCCGAGGCCTTGAGGATGCGCGCGGCCCTCGGCGACGAAGGCTCCGCCGTCTCGCGGCTGCGTTCGGCCGCGCAGCTGGCCTCGGCGCACGGCAGCCTCGCGCTGCTGCGGCGCTGCGAACGCGACCTCGCCGAACGCGGTCGTTCCATGCGCGAACGCTCCGCGAACGCTGCGGTTCCTAGCGTGCGTCAAGCCCGGGATTTCCCGGCGACGCACTTGGAGGGGGACCCATGAGCACCACCTCGGACGGCGTGACCGTGGCGCCGTACGACTCGCTGGCCGCCGCCCTGCGCGGCGACCTGATCCTGCCCGAAGACCTCGCCTACGACCACGCCCGCGCGGTCTACAACGCCATGATCGACAAGCGTCCCGCCGCGATCGCGCGCTGCCGCGACACCGTCGACGTCATCGCCTGCGTGCGGTTCGGCCGCGAGCACGGCATCGACCTGGCGGTACGCGGCGGCGGCCACAACGCCGCCGGCCTCGGGGTCGCCGACGGCGCGCTGGTCATCGACATGTCGGAGATGCGCGGCACCACCGTCGACCCGGTCGCCCGGACCGTCCGCGTCGACGCCGGCTGTACGTGGGGCGACGTCGACCACGCGACCGTCGGGTTCGGCATGGCCACCCCGTCGGGCTTCCTGTCCTCGACCGGCGTGGCCGGGCTGACGCTGGGCGGCGGCATCGGCTACCTGTCGCGCCGCTTCGGCCTCACCGTCGACAACCTGCTGTCCGCCGACGTGGTGCTCGCCGACGGCTCGTTCGTCACCGCGAGCGAGACCTCCCACGGCGACCTGTTCTGGGCGCTGCGGGGCGGCGGCGGCAACTTCGGCGCGGTCACCTCGTTCACCTTCCGCTGCCACGACATCGGGGAGAACGGCGTCATCATCGGCGGCCCGGTCATCTATGACCTGGCCGACACCCCCGACGTGCTGCGCTGGTACCGCGAGCTGCTGCCGACGCTGCCCGAGGAGCTGAGCGGCTGGTTCGGGCTGATCACCGTGCCGCCCGCGCCGCCGTTCCCCGAGGAGCTGTGGGGACGCAAGGCCAGTGTCATCGTGTGGTGCTACACCGGGGCGCACGACCAGGCCGACCGCATCCTGGAGCCGGTCAAGACGTTCGGCTCGCCGCTGCTCATGGGGCTGCACGAGATGCCGTTCACGATGCTGCAGAGCGCGTTCGACGGCCTCTACCCGGCGGGGCTCCAGTGGTACTGGCGGGCGGACTTCTTCAACGAGATCTCCGACGCCTCGATCGACGTGCACCTGAAGTTCGGCGAGCAGCTGCCGACCGGGCACTCCACGATGCACCTCTACCCGATCGACGGCGCCGCCGCCCGCGTGCCCGCGGACGGCACCGCGTTCGCCTACCGGGACGGCGGCTGGGCGGGCATCATCGTCGGCGTCGACCCCGACCCGGCCAACGCCGGCCTCATCTCCGACTGGGCGCGCGCCTACTGGGACGCGCTGCACCCGATGTCGGCCGGCGGCGCGTACGTGAACTTCCTCATGGAGGAGGGCCAGGAGCGCGTCAAGGCGTCCTACCGGCACAACTACGACCGGCTCACCAGGGTCAAGGGCCACTACGACCCCGACAACACCTTCCACATCAACCAGAACATTCCGCCGCTACGGTGAGCGGATGATCGAAACCGACCTCGTCCTCGCCGACGGGCGCACGCTGCACGTCTACGACTCCGGGGGCGAGGGGCGGACGGTCGTCCTCTGGCACCACGGCACGCCGAACCTCGGCGCGCCGCCCGCGCCGCTGTTCCCCGCGGCGGACCGGCTCGGCGTCCGCTGGGTCTCCTTCGACCGGCCCGGGTACGGGAGCTCGACCCCCTGCCCGGGCCGGGACGTGGCGTCCGCGGCCGCCTGCACCGCCGCGGTCGCCGACGCGCTGGGCATCGAACGGTTCGCGGTCATGGGCCATTCGGGCGGGGGCCCGCACGCGCTCGCGTGCGGCGCATTGATGCCCGGCCGCGTGTCGGCCGTGCTCAGCATGTCGGGCCTGGCCCCCTACGACGCCGACGGCCTCGACTGGTTCGCGGGCATGGCGCCCGCCGGCGAGGCGTCCCTGCGCGCCGCCGCACAGGGACGCGAGGCCAAGGAACGGCACGAGGCCGCCGCCGAGTTCGACCCGGAGATGTTCACGCCCGAGGACCACGCCGCGCTGAAGGGGGAGTGGTCCTGGTTCGACTCGGTCGTCGGGCCCGCCATCGAGGCCGGTCCGGGCGGGCTGATCGCCGACGACCTCGCCTACGTCGCCCCGTGGGGATTCGACCCCGCTCAGGTGACCGCGCCGGTCCTGATCCTGCACGGCGACGCCGACCGGATCGCGCCCGTCGCGCACGGCCGCTGGCTCGCCGAGCGCTGCCGGTCGGCCGAGCTCCGCGTCGCTCCGGGCGACGGCCATATTTCGGTCCTCCGCAACGCGGCTTCCGTACTGGAGTGGATCGCGCGCTGAACCGGCCGCCTCCCGCCGTCGTGGTGTGACGTGAAATGCAACTCCCCCGCATCGATCGTGTGAGGAGAGGGAGATGTCCACTCGTGTGATGCGCGTCTTCGGAGGCGCGGCGGCACTGGCGTTCGTGCCCACGTTCATCGCGGCGGCGCCCGCGATGGCCAAGCCCTGTTACGGCGACTGCCAACCCGGCGTAGTCCGTACGGCGGGCGTGCTCAAGTACGACGCCCCGGTCGGCGTGGACGACCAGATCACCATCGCCACCAACGCGTCCGGCATGACGGTCACCGACCCCACCGCGACGTTCACCGCCGGCCCGGGGTGCACGATGGTGACCCCGCACCAGGCGCAGTGCTCGACGTCCTTCTCGATCGCGGTGCGCGGCCTGGACGGCAACGACACGATCACCAACGCGACGTCCCTGCCGTCTCGCCTCGCGGGCGGCACCGGCAACGACAAGCTGGTCGGCGGCTCGGGCGACGACACCCTCGTCGGCGAGTCCGGCGCCGACGTGATGCAGGGCGGCGCGGGGTCCGACACGGTGTCCTACGGCGGGGCGGCGACCAGCGTCGGCGTCACCGCCGACCTGGACGGCGCGACCGGCGACGACGGCGGCAGCGACGACGGACCGGCCGGTGCGCGCGACACCATCGCCTCCGACGTCGAGAACCTGGAAGGCACCACCGCGAACGACGTGCTGATCGGGAACGCGGGCCCGAACGTCATCAGCGGCGGCTCCAACGGCGACGACCAGATCCAGGGCATGGGCGGCGACGACCAGCTCACCGCGCCCGGCGGCGGCACGATCAACGGCGGCGCCGGCACCGACCACTGCGTGTCCGACATCCGCCTCTTCGGCGACAACGAGAAGCCGGACACCTTCGTGGCGTGTGAGACGACCGAGGTCATCCGCCCGTAGCCGGGTCCCCGGCTAGAGGAGGCCCCGGACGAAGGACGCCTGGCCCGCGTGCTGGAGGTCGTCGGACACCACGCTGACGAGCCGCACGGCGAGCGTGACGGGCGGGTCCCAGCGCCGGTCCACGACGCGGGGCAGGTCCTCCTCGGTCAGTCCGCCGACATACCGAACGGTCTGCTCGAACACCGCGTCGTGGTAGCCCGTCAGGAGGTCGGCGGACTCGACTCGTACCGAGGCCACCTGCTCGTCGTCGTGGCCGTACCCGGTGTCGTGCGGGTCGAGCGGCAGTGCGAACCGCTCGGCCCAGCCACCCGCGATCCAGACCTGGTCCAGGCCCGCGGCGTCGGCGATGTGGTCGTCCTGGATGCGGGTGAGATGCCACACCAGCCAGGCGATCGAGTTGGACGTTCCGTCGACCCGGTAGGCGAGATCCTCGGCGGACAGGCCCTTCACGGCCCCGTGGACCACGCCTCGGATGCGTTCGAACGCGTCGGTGAGAAGTTGTGCGCTGGTCATTGGTCGGACGCTACCCGGCTAGGCGCAGGCTGAATCTCGCCAGGCCGTCCAGGAGGCGGCGGGCCAGGTGGCGGGAAGCGGGCGCCAGCCGGCCGGATGCCCTGGCCAGGAGGCCTCCGGACTCGTTCCGGCGGGGCGGTTCACCACCACGGTGCAGATCCCCGGCGCGGGCCTCTCGGTCGTCGGGTTGATCCAGCTAATCCGCGTCCAGGCGACCGGATGGAGGATCTTGGTGTAGTCCATCCAGTTCACCGAGTGGGCGACGGCGACGCCCCCGTGGCCGGAGATCGGCGCGACCGGCATCACCCGCCGCGGGTGAGATCCGTTCAGGAAGACGGTCGCGGCCAGGCTGAGGGCGAGCACCCCGGCGGCGACCGCGAGCGGGCCCAGCCACCGCAGCCCGGCGAAGGCGATCAGTAGGCCCGCCGCCACCAGCGACGCCTGCGTGAGGTGGAGTTCCGAACGATCGCCGGTGAGGAACGAGGTCTCCGGAAAGTCGAAGCCGATGTAGTTGTAGGTGCTGAGCCGGTCGCCCGCGTACGCCGTCACCCACAGCCCGGAGACCGCCAGAACGCCCACGCCGGATGCGGCCAGCACCGCCCGCTGCCGGTTGGTCGAACGCATGAGGGCGGCGATTCCGATGAGGGCGTAGACCAGTGCCACGCACGACAGGTAGCGGCCGTAGGCGAAGTTGCCCACCCGGTGCTCGTCGGGCAGGGCCGCCGACGACGCGTACGCCATCCCCGCGGTGCTCACCAGCAGCACGGCGGCCATCGGCGATCGCCGCACCGCCATCACCGCCGTCGCGACCAGACCTACCCCGGCGAGGCCCCAGGTGGAGACGATCAGGTACCAGATCTGGCCTGCCGCTCCCGAGAGCGCCCACAGCTGGCCGTCGAACGTGGTCAGCCGAGCCAGCAGGATCGCCGTCAGATCCCGCGTTCCCTCCGGGTACAGCGCCGAACGCATCGCGCCGTTCAGCGCCGAGACCGCCAGGAAGCCCGCGACCACCGTGCCCAGACCCACCACATCCGTGCGCCGCCGGGACACCACCAAGGCCAGCAACGCCAGCACGTGCACGCACAGCAGCACTTGCCCGCGCGAGTGCACCGCGTCCGCGTAGCAGGCGATCAGGCTCGACCCCGCCGCCGCGTACGGCCCGCCGTCCCGAATGAAGCGGTCCAGGGCGAGCAGCCATCCGAGCACCACGACCGGCAGGATCGCGTCGGCCAGCGCGTACCCGCCGAAGAAGGTCGCGGCCGGCAGCAGCGCCGCCGCCCAGGCCAGCGCCGCTCCCGCCCGCCCGGAGACGCCCAGCCGCCGCAGCAGCATCACCCCGAGCGGGAAGGCCGCCGCCCCCACCACCGCGTTGATGACCATCACCAGCGTGTAGACGGTGTTCGGGTCGTCGCTCACCCAGGACGCCGGGGCGAGGAGCAGCGAGTACCCGCCCTGGTAGAAGGTGTTGCGCGAGAGGTCACCGCCGGGCCCTCCGGCCAGCCAGCGGGCGGCGAGCAGGTAGCCGGTCTCGTCCGGGTTAGCGGCCGGGCCGGTCCGCGCCTGCGCGAACCAGAGCCGGATCAGGACCTGCGCCACGCAGCCCAGGGCGAGCAGCCAGGCCATAGTGCGGCGCGGGGTGGGCAATGCGGGAACGGGCGGCGCTTCGGGGGAAGGGGCGGCGATCACGAGCGACATGAGCCCCACCGTCGTGACGCCCTGTCGCCGTCATGTCCGGCTGCCGTCCAGGTCTCGTGACCATGTCCGCGTCTCGTGACGATGTCCCGATCTCGTGACAAACGGGGCGAAGATCACCAGCTCCCGCATAATGGCCGGGTGGCGAGCATCCTCTTCGTCGAAGACGACCCCTCGGCCCGCGTCGCGCTGGAGCTGGCCCTCACCCGGCTGGGCCACGGCGTGACGGCGGTGGCGACGGGGGAGGAGGGCCTGGACCGGGTGCGCTCGCGGCGCCCCGAGATCGCGGTCCTGGACGTGATGCTGCCCGGCATCGACGGGATCGAGGTGTGCCGCCGGATCCGCCGCGACGACACGCTCCCGGTGATCCTGCTCACCGCGCGCGGCGACGACCTGGACGTGGTGCTCGGCCTGGAGGCGGGCGCCGACGACTACGTGGTGAAGCCGGTCGAGCCGCGCGTGCTGGACGCCCGGGTCCGCGCGGTGCTGCGCCGCGCCGAGAGCAGCCACACCGACCGTTCCTCCTACGGCGACCTGGTCATCGACCGCACCTCGCTCAAGGTCACCAAAGCCGGCACCGACGTGCGGCTCACCCCGACCGAGCTGCGGCTGCTGCTGGAGCTGACCCGCCGCCCCGGGCAGGCGCTGACCAGGCAGAACCTCCTCGCCTCGGTCTGGGAGCACACCTATCCCGGCGACTCGCGCCTGGTGGACGCCTGCGTCCAGCGGGTCCGCGCCAAGATCGAGGACGAGCCCGCCGAGCCGCGCCTCATCCAGACCGTCCGCGGCTTCGGTTACCGCTTCACCGCGCCGTGATCCCGCTGCGCATCCGCCTGATCGCCGCGTTCACCGCCGTGGCGCTGCTGTCCTCCGCGCTGGCGTCCGGCATCGCGTACGTGCTGGTGCGGCGCGCGATGCTGCAGCGCACCCAGGACGCGATGATCACTCAAGTGCGGCAGACGGTCTCCCGGATGGTGCCGGCGGAACTGCCGCCTGACACCGGCTCGCTGCTGGCCGGTGAGCTGGAACAGGCGCTCACCTCTCCCGACGGCCGCGTCAAGGCGTTCGCGCTGCCGCTGCCGCTGTACGGCCCGATCCCGCCCGCCCTGCCGGGGTTGTCCCGGCTGCACGTACGACCGGCCGCGGCCTTCCTGGCCAAGGCGCAGGGCAGCGCCGACACGATGGTCTACCAGCGGGTCGTCAGCCACGGGCGGCCGTATCTGCTCGTGGCGGCGCGGCCGACCGCCTACCAGACGACGATCAACGAGCCGGAGCGCCAGACACCGCCGATGGTCATCGTCTCGGTGAGCCTGGAGAAGGAGGCCGCCGACCTGCGTTCGTTCGGCTGGGCCGTGACGGTGGCCGACAGCGCCGCCGTGGTGGCGGCCCTGGTGCTGGCCCTGCTGGCCACCCGGGGGGTGCTGCGCCCCGTCCGGCGGCTGGCGTCGGCGACCCGCGACCTCGGCGAGGGGCGGCTGCAGTCCCGGGTCGAGGTCAAGGGGCGCGACGAGCTCGCCGACCTGGCCCGCAGCTTCAACGACATGGCCGGGACACTCCAGGAGACCGTCACCGAACTGCGCGCGATGGAGGCGTCCTCACGGCGGTTCGTGGCCGACGTGTCGCACGAGCTGCGCACCCCGCTCACCTCGATGATCGCGGTCGCGGAGCTGCTGGCGGAGGACGACGCGCGGGCGGTGGACGCGCCGGTCGCCACCGGGCTGATCGTGGAGGAGACCCGGCGCCTCGGGCAGCTGGTCGAGCATCTCATCGAGATCAGCCGCTTCGACTCCGGCGCCGCGACGCTGGTGCCGGACAACGTAGTGATCGCCGACGCGGTCGCGGCGACGCTGGCGGCGCGCGGCTGGACGGGAGAGCTGGCGGTGACCGGGCCCGCGGACCTGGTCGCGCGGGTCGACCCGCGCCGCTTCGACGTGATCGTGGCCAACCTCGCAGGGAACGCGCTCAAGCACGGCCGGCCGCCGGTCACGCTGGACTTCGGCCCCGCCGAACGCCACGGAAGGCAAGGTTTCCAGGTCACCGTGGCCGACCGCGGGCCAGGCATTCCGGGCGAGGTGCTCTCGTCCATCTTCGACCGGTTCGTGAAGGTCGAGGCGGCCAGGTCGCGGAGCGAGGGCAGCGGGCTCGGCCTGTCGATCGCCTGGGAGAACGCCGCGCTGCACGGCGGCGTCCTGCGGGGCGACAACGGCGAGGACGGCGGGGCGGTGTTCAGCCTGTGGCTGCCCATCGGCGAGGACGCGGCCGAGGGAGAAGGGGCATGACCCCCCGCCCGGTGTTCGCCGCCGTGGTGGCGCTGGCCGTGACCGCGGCCGTCGCCGGGTGCGGAGTGCGGGCGACCGGGATCGCCGGCGCCGGGGGCGCGCCGGACGCCGCCAACCCGGTCGCGAGGATCACGGTGTACCTGCTGAACGCCCAGGGCCGTCTGGTCTCGGTGACGCGTCCCGGGCTCCCCGGCCGCCCCTACATCGCGCTGAACCAGCTGGCGGTGCGGCCGGTGGGGTCCGAACGCCGATCGGGGCTGCGAACCGAGGTGCCCGACGCCGTCGAATCGGCCCACCTCGCCCAGGACGTCCGCGACGGCCGGACGGCGGGCGTCGATCTGGTCGTCATGGTGAACGGACGGGGGGCCTGGACCAGGGCGGCCTTGGCGCAGTTGGCGTGCACGGCGGCCGGTGTTCCGGGCATCGCCGGCGTGATACTGAGCCCCTGGTACAGGTACCGGCCGCCCGGGCGCCTCACGACGCGCGTCGTGGCGATCGTGGACGGCACACGGAAGCTGACCTGCGACGAGTTCAAGGATCTGCGATGAGACGCCGGCCCCTGCGCTCGCTCACGGCCATGGTGGCCTTGGTCCTCACCCTCACCGGCTGCGGAGTCCGGGAGACGGGGATCGTCGACGCGGGCGCTCCGCCGAGCGCCTCTCCCAGCGCGGTCGCGAGGATCACGGTGTACCTGCTGAACGACAAGGGGCACCTTGTCCCGGTGCTGCGCGCGGGCCTGCCGGGGCACCCCTATATCGCGGTGGACCAACTCGCCGTCCAGCCCACCGAGGGCGAACGGCGTCAAGGGCTGCACACCGAAGTGCCGGACGAGATCAGGGAGGCTTACACCCTCACCAATGTCGAGGCACCCGACAACGGGGCCGATCGGCTCGTGGTCCAGCTCAGGGAGACCACCGCCTGGACCAGGCGCGCGCACGCGCAGCTCGCCTGCACCGCGGCGGCGATTCCAGGGATCAGGAAGGTGGTGCTCAGCCCCCAGGTTCAGCGGGTGTCGCCGGGGAAGCACGAGGAGATCGTGAAGGTGACCATGAGCAGCGACCTGACCTGCGACCAGTTCGACGACCTGCGCTAACCCTTGTTGAGCCACTTCACGGCCTCGTCGCCCAGGGCGGACCGTACGGCCAGGACGGCGACGCCGATGGTGAGCAGGGGCGCGACCACGAAGCGTTCGACGTTGCCGTCGGTACGAGGGATCACCGGGACCTCCACGCGCCACTGGATCGGCCAGAAGACCGGACACCCTCTCGGTGTCAGGCAGTCTCCGGCCACGTGCGCCAGGCAGCCCAGCGTCACCGCGAAGCCGACGAAGCTCATGTCCAGGCCGTGCATCAGCCAGACGGCGATCAGCGCCAGGGCGCAGTCGGCGAGCGCGGACTGCGGTTCCTTGCCCTCGAAGTCCAGGCCGACGCCGCGCAGGCCGAAGCCCACGATGACGAACAGCGCCACCCACCAGCCGTACACGTAGTGCGTGGCCAGCCAGTCGAACGCGTAGCCGATGCCGAGCGCGAACAGGATCGAGTGCGTGGCATGCCGGTGCCCGCCCGAGATCTTGCCGACCCACTTGCAGAAGTGCTGGCTGATCGGCCCCATCGTGTTGGCGATGCGCCCGTTGTGGTGGTCCATGTCCGGCAGCAGCGCCGAACCCGCGCAGACCACGGCTCCGGCCATGATCTGCTGCGGTGACAGGTGGACCGCGTGCTCCCCGAGGAGCCGCTCTTGCGCGATGACCGGAACCGCGGCCATCCAGACCAGCGCACCACTGAGTGCGTGCGTATGACCCATCATGCGGCGAGCACCCGCGTATTCACCTGTTTCTGCGACACGGCCGAAATTTAGCCTGATCACGATCGGTACCGGCGCAGGCGCGCCGGTATCACCTGATTGGAGTCGCGGCGGGGGCGTCAGGTTCCCGTGGCGTTGAGAGCGCGCCCCTTGTCGGCCGCGCGGGCCTCGTGGGCCTCGCGGGCGGCGATCACTTCGTTCACGTTGGCCTCGGCCCAGTCGGTGACCGCCTGGATCGGCCCCTGGAGGGACTGGCCCAGGGGAGTGAGCTCGTACTCCACGTGGGGCGGGATCTCGGGGAAGACCTGGCGGGTCAGCAGGCCGTCGCGTTCCATGACCCGGAGCGTGTGGGTAAGGACCTTGGGAGTGACGCCGCCGATCTTGTCGCGCAACTCGGTGAAGCGCCGGGGTCCGTCGCGCAGGGAGAGCACGACCAGGACCGACCACTTGTCGCCGATGCGATCAAGGATCAGCCGGGTCGGGCAGTTCGGGTCGAAAGCGTCGCCGTCCAGCATAGTTTCCAAATGATACCAAATGCCGTTGAGGTAACCAGTATCCAACGGATACTGTCCATCGCGAGGACACGTTCTTGGAGGTCAGAACCATGAAGCTGCTGCTGATCGGATCCACCGGCATGATCGGAAGCCGGGTCGCGGCCGAGGCACGGGCACGCGGGCACGAGGTCGTCGGAACGACCCGGAGCGGCAAGGAGGGGACCGAGAGCCTGGACGCCGGGGACGCGGCGCGCGTCGCCGACCTGGCCAAAGGCGTCGATGCCGTCGTACTGGCGATCGCGCCGCCGCGGGACGGCTCGGAGGCCGAGGGGCCGCTGCTGGCCGCCGGGCGGGCCGTCCTGGACGGGCTGCGGCGGGCCGGGGTGCGCCGCCTCATCGTGGTCGGGGGCGCGGGCAGCCTGGAGACCGCGCCCGGCGTACGGCACGTGGACGACCCGCACTTCCCGGAGATCTACAAGGCCGAGTCGCTGGCCCAGGCCGAGCTGCTCGAAGTGATCCGTAAGGAGGCCGGCGACCTGGACTGGACGTACGTCTCGCCGGCCGGGGTGATCGAGCCGGGCGAGCGCACCGGCACGTTCCGGCTGGGCGGCGACCAGCTGCTCCTCGACGCCAAGGGCAGGAGCCAGATCAGCGCCGAGGACTACTCCGTCGCGCTCGTGGACGAGCTGGAGAACGGCGCCGCGATCGGGCGCCGGATCACCGTCGCCTACTGATCAGGCGCCAGGCGTCGCTCTCGGCGCCCGGCTCGTACGGGGAGTCCAGCCGCTTGGCCAGGTAGTCGAGGCCCTGGGCGTGGGCGGCGTCGCGGACCGCTTCGCCATCGCCCGGGAACCAGGGCGTCGTCTGCCAGCGGGGACCGTTGGCCTTCAGCTCGTCCAGGCGCCGGCGGCGTTCCTCGTAGGGCTCGTCCAGCAGCGGGTGCCCGTCCAGGTGGAGCAGGTCGAAGATCAGATAGGTCTCGCGGCCCTCCACCTGGGCGAGCTCGCCGTCCAGCAGGACGGGGCGGGCGCCCATCGACTCGCCCAGCTTGGGGCCGATGCCCGCGGGCCCGTCGACGGCACGGGCCCGGCCGTCGGTCCAGCGCGTACGGCCGCCCTCGATGTAGGCCAGCAGCCGGCGGCCGCCCCACGCGAACTCGAAGCCGTAGGCGTCCTGGTCGCGGGGGAGCCTCTTGTTCTGGGCCGGTCGCATCGCCTGGAGCTTGCCGGGGAGCGGCTCGAAGCCGGGATCGGCGGGCGGGTCCATCCGGTGGATCATCCAGTTCTTGCCGCGCGTCTTGAACAGCACGTACTTGCCCGAGACCCGGCTGCCGTGCATGACGATCATGACCTCGCGGTCGGACCACTTCTCGGTCTCGTACGTGCCGCGATCCCAGATGTGCATCGTCCCGCCGCCGTACTCGCCCTGCGGGATGTCGCCCTCGAACGCGGCGTACTCCAGCGGGTGGTCCTCGGTGTGCACGGCCAGGTGGTTGACCTTGGGGTCGGGCGGGATGCCCTTCGGAACGGCCCAGGAGACCAGCACGCCGTCGCGTTCCAGCCGCAGATCCCAGTGCAGGCTGCGCGCGTGGTGCTCCTGGATCACGAACGTGTCGTCGTCGCCCTTGGGGAGCGCCTGGTCCGGCGGGACGGGCTCGGGGGTCTTGGCGGCGTCGCGCTTGCGCCGGTAGTCGGCGAGCTTGTCGTCCTTCTTCGAGGCGTCCTTCTTCGGTGCGGCCACACCCTGTCACCTACCCCGATCAGGGGAGGAACACGGCGTAGTCGGCCACGTCGGAGGTCAGCGCGGGCGGCAGCCCGACCACGGCCGACATCTCCTCGGCCGACACGAACCCGCCGGTCTCGGCGCGGACCCGCTCGATCTTGACGGCCAGCGCCGGGGTGATCCCCGGCAGCAGCGTGAGCGCCTCGGCGGGCGCGTGGTTGACGTCGATCAGGCCGCCGTCCTTGTACTGCCGGGGCAGGTCGGGGCGGCCGATGCGCAGCTCGCGGGCCAGGCCCGGATCGCCGGCGGCGAGCTTGCGCGCCTTGTCGCGCAGCAGGCGCTGCCGCCGGACGCGTTCGATCACCGCGTCGTTGTCCACGCCCGACAGCCCGTCGGGGTCGAACACCCGGCGCCGGATCAGGAAGGCGTGCCCGCAGCCCACCACCGCCAGCACGAACGTCAGGATGCCGATGGCCCGGCGGGTGCTCGGCTGGTCGATGTCGGGCAGCAGCACCAGCAGCAGGGTGAAGATCCCGATGTAGGCGAGCGAGGCCAGCACCAGATGCGCGCTGCGCCGCCACAGCGCCGCCGCCGCGAAGGTGAAGGGCGTCGCGTACCCCAGGCTCAGGAAGGGCAGCGCGGCCCAGGTGACGCTCAGCGCCGCGCGGCCGGGCGGCATGCTGTCGGAGGGGACCCGCGGTTCGTACGGCGCTGGGGCGTTCATCGGAGGTGATCTCCCGAGCCGGTATGGGTTATGTGGACACTCGGTCAGGCAGGTGTCATGGCAGGGTCAGGATCTCGTGGCCGTCCTCGGTCACCAGCAGCGTGTGCTCGAACTGCGCGGTCCGCTTGCGGTCCTTGGTGACGACCGTCCAGCCGTCGTTCCACATGTCGTAGTCGAAGCTTCCCAGCGTCAGCATCGGCTCGATCGTGAACGTCATCCCGGGCTGCATGATCGTGGTGGCGGAGGGGTCGTCGTAGTGCGGCACGACCAGGCCGGAGTGGAACGTGGTGCCGATCCCGTGGCCGGTGAAGTCGCGGACCACGCCGTAGCCGAAGCGCTTGGCGTACGACTCGATCACGCGGCCGATCACGTTCAGCGCGCGGCCGGGGGCGACCGCCTTGATGCCGCGCATCATGGCCTCGCGGGTGCGCTCCACCAGCAGCCGCGACTCCTCGTCCACGTCACCGCACAGGTAGGTGGCGTCGGTGTCGCCGTGCACGCCGTCGATGAACGCGGTGATGTCGATGTTGATGATGTCCCCGTCCCGCACCACGGTGTCGTCGGGGATGCCGTGGCAGATCACCTCGTTGATCGAGGTGCAGAGCGACTTGGGGAAGCCGCGATAGCCCAGCGTGGAGGGGTAGGCGTTGTGGTCGAGCAGGAACTCGTGCCCGATCACGTCCAGCTCGTCGGTGGTGATCCCGGGCCTGATGCTCTTGCCGACCTCCTCCAGCGCCTGCGCGCCGATCCTGCCGGCCACCCGCATCTTCTCGATGATCTCGGGCGTCTTGACGTCCGGCTCACCGGTCTTGGGACGCTTCTTGCCGACGTACTCCGGGCGCGGAATGTGGGCGGGAACCTTGCGCATGGGCGAGACGTGGCCGGGCCGGAGTAGTTGGGTCGTCATATACCTGGAGTGTAGTCAGGCGGTTCGGGGCACGAATCCGAAGGCATGACCAAGATCGGAGGATTTCGATGAGCGATCTGGACAACGACGGCGACTGGTGGTTCTGTCTCCGCCACATGAAGGTGGAGCACGGCGCCGGCTGCCCGAACAAGGACCGCATGGGGCCGTACCGGAGCGAGGCGGAGGCCGCCGGCGCCCTGGCGACGGCCCGCGAGCGCAACGAGGCCTGGAAGAAGCAGGACGAGGCCTTCGACGGCGACTAGGAGCTCACCACCGCGTAGGCGCGGACGGTGAACGACGACATGCCCTCGGCGGCGGGCGGCGCGGCGTGGAAGCGGAAGCCGTCGGGGGGAAGCTGGGCCAGGCCGGTCAGGTGCTCGACGATGGGGATGCCGGCGGCCAGCAGCGTGGTGTGGGCGGGGCGGTCGGGGTCGGTGGTGTCGTCGATGTTGATCGTGTCGATGCCGACCAGCACGGCCCCCTCGGCGGCCAGCCACGCGGCGCCGTCCAGGGTGACGAACGGGTGCTCGCCCGAGGCGTAGTCCGGGGTGTTCCAGTGCCGGTCCCAGCCCGTCTGGATGAGGACGGCCCGGCCGCGCACGTCGTAGGGGAGCAGCGCGTTCCGGTCGACCGGCCGGCGGCCGTCGGTGACGCGCACGACGAGTCCGTCCAGGTCGGCCAGGCGCGCCAGCGGCAGGCCCGCGACGTCGGCGCCCTCGGCGAAGCGGTGGTTGGGGCTGTCCACGTAGGTGCCGGTGCCCGAGATCATCGAGATCCGGTCGAACTGGAAGCTGGTCCCGGGCGCGTAACTGCCCGCGCTGTCCTCGCGCCGCAGGTGGTCGCCGATCTCCGGGCCGGGCAGCCCCGGGGTGGTGATGATCCCGTCCCGCAGGACGTGGCTCAGGTCGATCACGCGCCGTTCGGCGGCCTCGCTCCCGGCGGTGCTCCGGGCGACGCCGCGCGACCCCTTGTGGGGCTCACGCAGCAAGGTCTTGCCGGAGATCGCGACCTTGTCGACCATGAGCAGGCCCAGGTGGCGGACGAGCAGGGCGCCGAGGTCCTCGTCGGAGATGTCGTCGCCGGGGATGTCCAGCCGGAACTCCTGGACCCGCAGGCCGCCGCCGTTACGGAACGTCAGCTCGGCGTCGAACTGGACCCGATAGTCCTCAGATGTGCTCATATCGGGCATTTTTCCAGGTTGGTCAGTTTTTGCCCGAGGGGGGGCGACCCCCCACGCCCCCCGGGCCGACTTCGTCGGTCTTAGGGGGCGTCGCGGTCGGGTCCCGGCCCGCTGATCGTGTCCAGCAGCCGGGCCAGCCGGGTGCGCAGCCCGCCGCGTTTGACCCGCTCCTGCTGGTCGCCCGCGGCCATGCTGACCAGGTGCTGGGCGCCGTCGAACGAGACCAGCGGCTCGGCGGCGGGCACGGTCAGGGCCTCGTGCGCCAGCCCCTGCAACTCCTTGTCGCCGCCCTCGAGCGCCAGGATGACCGCGCCGGTGCGGCGGGCGTCGTCCACCCGTTCCAGCAGGGGATCGGGCGCGGCCTCCTCGGCGACCACGAACAGCGTCTCGCCGCGCCGCGCCGCCTCCAGCCGGTCCAGGCCGATCCGCAGGTGCGGCGGCGCGTCCTCCGGCGGCTTCCAGCGGACCAGCGTCGGGGCCAGGCCAGGGAGCGAGGCCAGCCGGCTCTCGTCGTCCAGATGGGCGGCCAGATGCCAGGGGTCCTCGGCCGGGGTGCCCACCAGGAGCAGTCCGCCCGGCGTCCGCGCGCTGGCCCGCAGCGCCCGCCCGAACTCGCCGGTCCGCTCCAGCCAGCCGGTTGCGGCCAGTACTTCTCGCAGCATCGTCACCTGGTCGGCGTCCACCAGACCCATGGTGCCGCACGGGCATCGGGGAGGGCAGCGGAATCCCGTTCGGCCTTACCTGGCAAACTCAAGAGCATGACTCAGGAGCAGCAGAAGACTCCCCACGACCTGCCGGACGTGACCGGGCTGAAGATCGGCATCCTCGGCGGCACCGGCGACCAGGGCGGCGGCCTGGCGCGCCGCTTCGCGCTGGCGGGCCACGAGGTCATCATCGGCTCCCGCAAGGCCGAGCGCGCCCAGCAGGCCGCCGACGCGCTGGGGGAGGGCCTGCCGGTCCGCGGCGCGGAGAACCACGCCGCCGCGAGCGAGGCCGACGTCGTGATCGTCGCGGTCCCGTGGGACGGCCACAAGGCCACGCTGGAGTCGCTGCGCGCCGAGCTGGCCGGGAAGATCGTCGTCGACTGCGTGAACCCGATGGGCTTCGACAAGCAGGGCGCCTTCCCGCTGCCGGTCGAGGAGGGCAGCGCCGCCCAGCAGGCCGCCGCCGTGCTCACCGAGAGCCGCGTCGTCGCCGCGTTCCACCACGTCTCGGCCAAGCTGCTGCTCGACCCCGAGGTCGACGAGATGGAACTGGACGTCCTGGTGCTCGGCGACGACCGCGACGCGACCGACCTCGTGCGCGGCCTCGCCGCCCGCATCCCCGGCATGCGCGGCATCTACGGCGGCCGCCTGCGCAACGCGCACCAGGTCGAGGCGTTCACCGCCAACCTGATCTCCATCAACCGCCGCTACAAGGCGCACGCGGGCCTCCGCATCACCGACGTGTGATCGCGGCTTCTGCGTGTGACGGCAGGGCCGACGCGTGAAACGGCCGCGGTGTGTGATCGCGGCCGTTCGGCGTGGATCCGCCGCCGGGCACGCGGTGACGCGTACGGTGGGTGATCGTGAGGACGGGGGTGGATCCGCGGCGGGCGCGCGTGCTGCTGCCCTCACCCAAGATCGGGCCGTTGCGCTCGGTGCTCTACCGGCTGGGGTTCGCCGCGGCGCTGCTGCTCGCCGTGGTCTTCGCCGTCTACTTCGACCGCGACGGCTACAAGGACTCGGCGGGCGGCCCGCTGAGCCTGCTCGACTGCTTCTACTACTCCACGGTGACCATCTCGACGACCGGCTACGGCGACATCGCGCCGGTGAGCCCGTCCGCCCGGCTGGTCAACACCATCTTCATCACGCCCGTACGGGTGCTGTTCCTGATCGTCCTCGTCGGCACGACCCTCGAGGTGCTCGCGGAGCGCACCCGGCAGGACTGGCGGCTGTCGCGTTGGAGGACCCGGGTGCGCGATCACATCGTGGTGGTCGGCTACGGCACGAAGGGCCGTAGCGCCATCAAGACCCTGCTGGCCGGCGGCGTCGAACGCGACGCGATCGTCGTGGTCGACCCCGACCCGCGGGTCGTCGCCGAGGCCGCCGAGGCGGGGTTCGCCGGGGTCGTCGGCGACGCGACCCGCAACTCGGTTCTGCGGCAGGCGGCCGTGCACCGCGCCAGGGAGGTCGTGGTGGCGACCCCCCGCGACGACACCGCCGTGCTCGTCACCCTCTCCGCGCGGCACCTGAACGCCACGGCGGGCATCCAGGCCTCCGCGCGCGAGTCGGAGAACCTCCAGCTGCTGCGGCAGAGCGGCGCCGACCACGTCGTCACCTCCTCCGAGGCGGCCGGGCGCCTGCTCGGCGTCTCGGCGACCCAGCCGCACGTCAGCGAGGTCATCGAGGACCTGATCGAGCAGGGCACCGGCCTGGACCTGGCCGAACGGGCGATCCGCCCCGAGGAGGCCGGCGAGCCGATCCGCGCCGTCCCCGAACCCGTGCTCGCCGTCGTCCGCGACGGCCGGACGCTGCCCTACGACGACGAGCAGTGCGCGCGGTTGCGGGCGGGGGACCGGCTCGTGGTCGTGAAGTCCCGCCACAACGACGCTCACGACTCCCACGGCTTCCACGGCTCCCGTGACGACGACGAGACTGTGGAGCCGCAGGAACGGTAACGTCCCGCCCCGCGTCGTATCATCTGAATTCGACAGGGCAGGTGGGACATGAGGCAGAGCCGCTCGGCGGACCCGTGGAGCACGTTCCTCACGACCTCGGGACGGGGCGGCGGCCCGGGCAACCCGCACATCGAGCCTGAGCGCAGGGACCTGGCCGGTCTGCCCGACGACTGCCGCCGCGTGCTGAACCAGCTGGACGGCGGCCCGCGCTCGGTCGAGCAGATCCACCACGCGACCGGCCTCGGCCTGCTGGAGGTCGCCGACGCCGTCGAGGCGCTGCGCGACCGCGGCCTGGTCACGGTCGAACGCGAGGTCGACGAGGTGGTCCGGCGGACCTGATGATCGGATACGTCGTCGCGGTGCTGCTGAGCTGCCTGGTCGGCGTCGCCGAGCTCATCAGCCGTTACCGCGATCACCCGGCCAAGCTGGTGCGCGTCCCGAGCACCTGGGCGTACGTTCTCATCAACGGGGGCGCGGCGGCGGGTTCGCTGTTCCTGCTCCACACCTTCCACTGGGAGTTCGGGGTGAAGTCGGCGGCGACCGCGGCCGCCACCCAGGTGCTGGCCGCCAGCCTCGGCTCCATGATGATCTTCCGCAGTGCCGTGTTCACGGTGCGGGTCGGCGACGAGGACGTCGCGGTCGGCCCGAGCACGCTGCTGACTTCGCTGCTGTCGGCCGCCGACCGCGGCGTGGACCGGATGCAGGCGCGGATCCGGGCGCAGGAGGCCAGCGAGATCATGCGGGACATCTCGTTCGCCAAGGCCCGCCTCGCTCTGCCGACGTACTGCCTCGGGCTGCTCGCCAACGTGTCGGCCGAGGTGCAGGCGGACCTGCGCACCGCCGTCGACGCGCTGGCGGGCAGCGGCGACGACATGACCGACCGGCAGAAGGCGCTGAACCTCGGGCTGCTGCTGATCAACGTGGCCGGTCCCGACGTGGTCGGCGAGGCCGTGAAGGCGCTGGGGGAGGAGATCCGGACGACCCCGGCGATCCCGATCCCCGAGCCGCGGCGCGAGCCGCCGAACGAGGTGAACGGCGACGGCGGTGCCCGCGTGGAGCACGCCCGCTCCCGCCCCGACGGCACATAAAACGCCGATCTTGCTCTCAGCGCCCCGTTTCGGTGCGGTAAGGGGCGCTGAGAGCAAGATCGGCGTGTTGGTGGGTCAGTGGTAGGTGTGCTCCTGGGCCGGGAAGGCCCCGCCCACGACCTCGTCGGCGTACTCGCGAGCGGCGTCGCCGAGCACGGTCTGCATGTCGGCGAACTTCTTGACGAACTTGGCGGTGTGCGGCGTGAGGCCCGCCATGTCCTGCCAGACGAGCACCTGCGCGTCGGTGTCGGGGCCCGCGCCGATGCCGATGGTCGGGATCGACAGCGAGGCGGTGACCTTGGCGGCCAGGTCCTCGGGGACGCATTCGAGCACGACCGAGAACGCGCCCGCGGCCTCCAGCGCCTTGGCGTCGGCCATGAGCTCGTCGCCCGCCTGGCCGCGGCCCTGCACGCGGTAGCCGCCGAAGACGTTCACCGACTGCGGGGTGAGGCCGAGGTGGCCCATCACCGGGATGCCGGCGGCGACCATCGCCTCGGCCTGCGGCAGCACGCGCCGGCCGCCCTCGAGCTTCACGGCGTGCGCGCCGGTCTCCTTGAGGAAGCGGGTGGCGGTGGCCAGGCCCTCGGTGACGCTGGCCTGGTAGGAGCCGAACGGCAGGTCGGCGACCACCATCGCGCGCTGGGAGCCGCGGACGACCGCGGCGGTCAGCGGGATGAGGTCGTCGACGGTCACCGGGATCGTCGAGTCGTAGCCGTAGACGACCATCGCGGCGGAGTCGCCGACGAGCAGCACGGGGATCCCGGCCTCGTCGAACACCCGCGCGGTGAGGGCGTCGTAGGCGGTCAGCATGGGCCACTTCTCGTGGCGTTCCTTGGCGGCGGCGATGTCGCGTACGGTGACTCGCCTGTTGCTCTTGCCGCCGTAGAGCGCGGTCGGCTGAGCAGGGGAAACAGAAGAAGACACGGCAAACCTCCACGTCTCGAGGCGCCACTGCGGCGTACCCGGACTGCATCGACGATGCCATAGACACAACGATTGCGATAGCCCATCGGATTCCCCTGTGGACCCGGGTGCCGTAGATCACTCCACCGGCCATGGCATTTCGAAACGATACGGTTGCGTATCGCAGAATTCGGGCGTACCTTCATTACGAAACGAATCCGTATCGCAGGTTCTTCCCGGCCGCCCGTACGAGGGCCCGGGGGTTCCGGGGGAGTGCAGTGGATCAACAGGCAATCCAGCGGCGACGCTGGTACATCCTCGGCGTGCTGACCTTCAGCCTGCTCGTCGTGGTGCTCGACAACACCATCCTGAACGTCGCGCTGAAGACCATCGCCGACCCCGACAAGGGGCTCGGCGCCACGCAGAGCCAGCTCGAGTGGTCGATCAACTCCTACACGCTGGTCTTCGCGGGGCTTCTCTTTACTTTCGGCGTCCTCGGCGACAGGTTCGGGCGCAGGCGAGTGCTCATGGGCGGCATGGTGCTGTTCGCGATCGCCTCGCTGGCCTCGGCCTACGCCCAGAGCCCCGAACAGCTCATCTGGGCCCGCGCGCTGATGGGCCTCGGCGGCGCCGCGATCATGCCGCAGACGCTGTCCATCATCACCAACGTCTTCGAGCCGCAGGAGCGCGGCCGCGCGATCGGCATCTGGGCCGGCGCGGTCGGCCTCGGCGTCGCCATCGGCCCCCTCACCGGCGGCCTGCTGCTGCAGCACTTCTGGTGGGGCTCGGTCTTCCTGATCAACGTGCCGGTCATCGCGGTCGGCCTCGCGCTCATGGCGTTCCTGGTCCCCGAGTCGCGCAACCCGCAGCACGGCGGCCTGGACCCGGCCGGGGTGCTGCTGTCGATCGTCGGCCTGGTCGTCCTCTCGTACGGCATCATCCAGGGCGGCGACAAGGGCGACTGGCTGTCGCCGGCGGTCCTCGGGCCGATCGCCGCGGGCTTCATGGTGCTGGCGCTGTTCGTCTGGCACGAGGCGCGCACCGAGCACCCCGCGTTCGACGTACGGCTGTTCCGCGACCCGCGGATGTCGGCGGCCGTCGCCTCCATCGCGCTGTGCTTCTTCGCCGCAGCCGGGGTGTTCTTCTTCACCAACTTCTACATGCAGTCGGTGCGCGGCCTCAGCCCGCTGGAGTCCGGCGCGATGGTGCTGCCGTTCGCGGCGGCGCAGCTCATCTTCTCCACCCGCAGCGCGGGCATGGTGCGCCGCTTCGGCGCCAAGGCCGTCTGCACCGTCGGCCTGCTCCTGGTCACCCTCGCGCTGGTGCTCTACCAGTTCGTGAACGTGGACAGCCCGCTGTGGGTGCTCGGCGTCATCTTCTTCATCCAGGGCACCGGCATGGCCAACGTCATGCCGCCCGCGACCGAGTCGGTCATGTCGGCGCTTCCCCGCGAGAAGGCGGGCGCGGGCTCGGCCATCAACAACACCGCACGCCAGGTCGCGGTCGCGCTCGGCGTCGCGGTCCTCGGTTCGGTCGTCGCCTCGTTCTACCGCGACGGCGTGAAGAACGACGTGATGTCGCTGCCGGCCGGTGCGCGCGACGCCGCCGGCCAGTCCGTCGAAGGCGGCAACCACGTGGGCAAGGCCCTCGGCCCGGCGGGCCAGACGCTGGTCGACCACGCGAACCAGGGCTTCATGAACGGCATGCACGCAGCCGCGATCGCCGCCGCCGCCATCGCGTTCCTCGGCGCCATGGTGGTTCTGAAGTGGATGCCGGGGCGTAGCGTGGATCCCGCGGGCGAGACGGCCGTTCCCGTGCCGCAGGACGAGCGCACTCCCGCCGAGGTGTGAAAGCGTGAGCAGCCATGACTGAGACGACGCAACGCCCAGGCGGCACCCGGTCGCCTGGGCGTCCGCGCAGCGAGAAGGCCGAGAAGGCCATCATCGAGGCCACCCTCGACCTGCTCGCCGAGGAGTCCGGGGTGGCCGGCGTGTCGATCGAGGCGGTGGCCGCCCGTGCCGGGGCCGGCAAGACCACGATCTACCGGCGCTGGTCCAACAAGGAGGCGCTGATCGTCGACGCGCTGGCCTCGGTCAAGGCGCCGCTGACGCGGCCCGCGGGCGAGTCGGTGCGCGAGGACCTGCTGGCCATCGCCCGGTCGATGCGTTCGGAACGGCACCGCCAGCACGCCAAGTGCTTCTGGAACGTCGTCGGCAGCGCGGAGAAGCATCCCGAGCTGTACGCGCGCTACCGCGAGCACGTCATCGAGCCGCGCCGCGAGATCATGCGCGAGGTGCTGCGCCGCGGCGTCGAGCGCGGCGAGGTGCGCGCCGACCTCGACCTGGAGGTGGCGATCGCGATGCTGACCGGCTCGATGAGCACCAAGACCCCGCAGGACGAGCTGCCCGCCGACTACCCCGACACGGTCGTCGAGGTGCTCCTGCGCGGGATCGCCACCGACGCCGGATGACACGCCGAATAACGGGGAGGCGGCGAACGAGCCCCGTTTTCGGCGTGGTAGGGGTGATCTTCTCCCCTCAATCCCGCTTCATGCTCCATACTGGCGCGAGGGGACCGGTTGGAACGATCGGCTGTCTGGAGCGCGTGAGGTGACATCCATCATGGCGCCGCGGGGCGAAGCGACCGCCGCCGACTCGGCGTCGCGCACGCTCGTCCTCGGTATCGACGGCGCCGGACAGATCGTGCAGTGCGGGCCGAATGCCGAGGCGGTGCTCGGCCGTGCGCCTGGCGATCTCATCGGCAGGTCCGCGTCGGCGCTCGTCGACGACGACTCCAAGGCCGATCTCGAGGGCCTGCTGGAGGCTGTCGCGGGCGGCCAGGAACGCCGCGCCGTGCTCAGCGTGCGGCGCGGTGACGACACGACCGACGACGCGGTGGTGACCGCGCAGCCGCTGGTCGGCGGCGAGGCGGCCGACACCCCCGTCGCGCTGCTGTTCGTGCGCGTCGCGCTGCCGCCGAGCGAGCGCTATCAGGACCCCGCGCTGATGAGACGCGCGCTGATGGACGATCCGCTGGCCCGCTTCGGCGCCTCGCTCGACCTCGACCAGACCGCCAAGGGACTGGTCGACGTGATCGTCCCGCACTTCTGCACGACCGCGTCCGTGCTCGTCCTGGAGAGCCTGGTCGCCGCCGACGAGGTGCACAGCGAGACCGGTTCGGCCGTGCTGCGCCGCATCGCGGTGACCTCCGACGACGGCAACCCCGCATGGACCGCGACGTTCCCGGTCGGCGAGGTCCTGGTGTTCCCCGAGGGCACGCCGTACCGCGAGGTGCTCGACACCGCCCGCCCCGTTCACCTGCCGCACGTGGACATCCAGGTCGCGGACGACATCGCGACCAAGTGGCGGCGCAGCCCGGTCGGCAAGCTGCTGAACGGCGTGTCGATGGTGCTGCTGCCGCTGATCGCCAAGGACACCCTGCTCGGCTTCATCGCCTGCACCCGCGTGCCCGGCTTCCGCAAGTTCGACGCCTACGACGTCGAGATCGGCATGGAGTTCGCCTCCCGCGCCGCGATCGTCATCGACAACGCGCGGCTGTTCAGCCGCGAGCGCGCGACCGCCCTCACCCTGCAGCGCAGCCTGCTGCCCAACCGCCTGTCCGCGCCCTCCTCGGTCGAGGTGCGGCACCGCTACCTGCCCGGCAGCAAGCTGGTCGAGGTCGGTGGTGACTGGTACGAGTCGATCGCGCTGCCCGGCGCCCGCGTCGCCCTCATCGTCGGCGACGTCGCGGGTCACGGCGTGCGCGCCGCCGTCACCATGGGCCGCCTGCGCACCGCCCTGCACACCCTCGCCAACCTCGAACTCCCACCCGCCGACGCGCTGCACGTCATGCACGAGCTGATGATCGAGCTGGGCGAACAGGAACCCCACTTCGCCACCTGCGTCTACGCCGTCTACGACGCGACCACGGGCTCCCTGGAAGTGGCCTCCGCGGGCCACCTCCCACCCCTGCTGGTCGGCCCCGAAGGCACCAACGACTACCTCGACGTCCCGCCCGCCCCACCGCTGGGCGTCTCCGGCGGTACGACCATCGAGAGCCGCGAGTTCACCGTCGAGGACGGCAGCGTCTTCGTCATCTACACCGACGGCCTGGTGGAGAACCGCGGCCGCGACATCGACGACGGCCTGGCCCGCCTGCGCGGCATCTTCGGCGCGGACACCGCCGACCGCCCCATGGAGGACCTCGCCAAGGCGACCCTCGCCGGCGTCTACGCCGACCAGCACCGCGACGACATCGCCGTCCTCATCGCCCGGCTGCGCCGCCTCCCCGAGGAACAGTGCGCCTCCTGGACGCTGCCCGCCGACCCGGCCGCCGTACGCCGCGCCCGCGGCCTCGTCCGCGCCAAGCTCGCCGAGTGGGACCTGGACGACCTCTCCTACACGACCGAGCTGCTCGCCTCCGAGCTCATCACCAACGCCCTGCGCTACGCGCCCGGCCCGATCGAGCTGCGCCTCCTCCTCGAACGCACCGTCATCTGCGAGGTCCTCGACCGTTCCGCCGCCCTGCCCCGCCTGCGCCGCGCCGCCGACGACGACGAGAACGGCCGCGGCCTCCTGGTCGTCAGCCAGCTCGCGCACCGCTGGGGCACCCGCCGCACCGCCGCAGGCAAGGTCGTCTGGTGCGAGCAGATCGTCCCCGGTGTCGACCCCGACCCCCGCGAGCCCACCGCCGTCTGGCCCGGCGAGAACCACCACCGCGAATGACCTCGCGATGACGCTGCGCGGAGCGCTCGGCTAGTCCTCGGTGGCTCGTTCGCGCCAGCGGTTGGTGATGGGGACCCGGCGGTCGCGGCCGAAGTTCTTCGGGGTGATCTTCGGGCCGGGCGGGTACTGGCGGCGCTTGTACTCGGCGAGGTCGACCAGGCGGATGACGCGTTCGATCAGGGCCGGGTCGTGGCCGGCGGCGATCAGGGCGTCGCGGCCCATGTCGCGTTCCACGTAGTCGATGAGGAGCGGGTCGAGGATGTCGTAGGCCGGGAGGGAATCGCTGTCGCGCTGGTCGGGGCGCAGCTCCGCCGAGGGTTCCTTGGTGATGATGACCTCGGGGATCGGCTCCTGCTCGAACGGGTGCAGGAACGGCAGGTCCGAGCCGACCTGGGTGTTGCGCCAGCGGGCCAGGTTCCAGACCATCGTCTTCACCAGGTCCTTGATGGGACCGAAGCCGCCCGCCGAGTCGCCGTAGAGGGTGGAGTAGCCGGTCGCCAGCTCGCTCTTGTTGCCGCCGGTGAGGACCAGGTGGCCGTACTCGTTGGACAGGCCCATCCACACGTTGGCGCGGATGCGGGCCTGGAGGTTCTCGGCGGCGAGGCCGGTGAGGTCCACGTGCTTCTCGAACGCCTCGACCATGTCGGCGATCGGGACGATGCGCGAGTGCAGGCCCTGGCGCTTCACCAGGTCCTCGGCGTCGGTGACCGAGCCCTCGGAGGAGTAGCGGCTGGGCAGCAGGACGGCGTGCACGTTCTCGGGGCCGATGGCGTCGGAGGCGATCGTGGCGACCAGGGCCGAGTCGATGCCGCCGGACAGGCCGAGGATCACCGAGCGGAAGCCGTTCTTGCGCACGTAGTCGCGGGTGCCGAGGACCAGGGCCGCGTAGACCTCGGCGAGATCGTCGAGGGGCTCGGTGACGGGCTGCGGCAGAACGTCGTACGCGGGCCCCGGGTCCTCGGAGAGGATCTGCCGGTCGATGGTGATCGTGGTGCCGTCCATGGCGTTCACCGGGAAGTGGCCGGGCTCCAGGGCGGGGTCGGCGGCCGGGAGCGCCAGGTCGGCGATCAGTAGTTCCTCGGTGAACTGCGGGGCGCGGGCCAGCAGCGAGCCGTCGGCGCCGACGACGATCGAGTCGCCGTCGAAGACCAGCTCGTCCTGGCCGCCGACCATGTTGACGTAGGCGAGCGCGCAGCCGGCCTCGCGGGCGCGCTGGGCGCACAGCCCGAGGCGGAAGTCCTCCTTGTCGCGCTCGTACGGGGAGGCGTTCAGGGAGAGCAGGAGGCCGGCGTTGGCGGTCTCGGTGACGCTGACCGGGCCGCCGTCCTGCCAGAGGTCCTCGCAGATCACGGTGGCGACGTCCACGCCGTGCACCCGGACGACGGGCAGCCGGTCGCCGCGCACGAAGATGCGGTACTCGTCGAAGACGCCGTAGTTCGGCAGGTGGTGCTTGGCCGAACGGATCAGCACCTTGCCGTCGTGCAGCCAGGCGGCGGCGTCGAGCGGCGAGCCGGCGGGCTGGCCCGCGCGCACCAGGCTGACCGTGCGGCGGTCCAGGTAGCCGACGATGACGGGCAGGTCGCCTAGGCCCTCGTCGGCCAGGCGGCGCGCGGTGCGTTCGAGGGCCCGCTGGGAGGCCTCGACGAACGACTTGCGCAGCGCGAGATCCTCCACCGGGTAGCCGGTGAGCATCATCTCGGGGAAGACGACCAGGTGGGCGCCGGCCTCGGCGGCCCTCCTGGACCATTCCACGATGACGTCGCCGTTGCCGTCGAGGTCGCCGACGGTCGAGTTCACCTGTGCGAGCGCGATCCGGAGTTGAGCCACGTTCACCAGAGTAAAGGACGACCCCGGGGTTTCGTCAATGTGACGAAAAGTCGGCGCGGCGCCGGATGGCCGGCGCGAGCATCCACTGGGACAGCCCCGCGACCAGGCCGAGGGCGCCGCACGTCAGCCAGAGCGCGGGCGCGCCGATCTCCAGCAGCCGGGTCCCGCCGAGCGGCGCCAGCAGGAAGCCCGCCGACCACGCCATGCCCCACAGGCCCCCGTACCGGCCGCGCAGGTGCGGCGGGGCCAGGTCGGCGACCAGGGCCTTGGCCACCGCCGCGACGGTGATCTCGCCGATCGTCCAGATCAGGACGATCGTCGCGTATGCCCACAGGCTGGTGGCGAACGCGAACATCCCGAACCCGACGCCGACGACCGCCATGCCGACCGACAGCACCAGGCTGTGGTTCATCCGCGACAGCCACGCGCCGACCAGCGGCTGCACAGTGACGATCACGATGCCGTTGACGGCGATCACGACCCCGTACGAGGCCGGACCGAGGCCCTGCTCCTTCATCGCCAGCGGCATCGTCGTCATGCACTGCATGAGCACGAACGTGTAGGCGAGCATGGTCAGCGTGCAGGCGACCATCAGCCGGTCGCGCAGCACGTCCTTGAACCCGCCGGGCTCGCCGTCGTCCTTGCTCTTGTCCGGGCGCGTCTCGGGCAGCGCCCGCCACACCAGGACGCCGAAGAGCACGCAGGTGACCGCGTCGATCCAGAACAGCGTGAGATAGCCCTGCCGGGCCAGCGTGCCGCCCAGCACCATCGAGAACGTGAAGCCCAGGTTGATCGCCCAGAAGAGCAGCCCGTACGCGCGCGGGCGCTCGGCGGGCGAGATCAGGTCGGCCACCATCGCGTCCGAGGCGGGCCGGTACATGTCGATCGTGAGGCCGAGCGCGACCGCCGCGGCGACGACGGCGGGCACGCTCTGCGCGTAGCCGAGCGCGAGCATCGACAGGCCCGTGGCGACCATGGAGAACGACAGCGTGGCACGCCGCCCGATGCGGTCGGCCATGCTGCCGCCGATCAGCTGGCCGACGATCGAGCCGGTGCCGAAGATCGCCATCACGATGCCGGCCTCGCCGAGCGAGAGGCCGCGCGCGGTGGTCAGGTAGAGGCCGAGGAACGGCTCGACCATGGTGCCGAGGCGGTTCAGGAGCGTTCCGGCCCAGAGCGTCCAGAACGAGCGGGGGAAGCCGCCGACCCGGGGCTGCAGGAACGCGGCGACGCGGGAGGACGGCTCGGTGGCGGTGGTGGGGGAGGTGTCGTCCAGAGCGGTCACATTTACGATCTTCATACGGGTCGCGAGGCGCCGAAACTCATTTAGCCTGGGCTAAATGATCCAGTTCAGGTTCGGTGCCGACGACATGGCGAGGCTGCGTTTCGCCTTCTCGCCGCAGTGGGAGGTGATCCATGCCCTGCGCGTCATCGCCGAGCCCTCCAGCCGGGCGCTCCACCTGCCCTGGGTCCATCTCGTACGGCCCCGGCTGCGCGGCCTGGACCTGGACCTGCTGCGCCAGTGCGTCCCGGCGACGGGCTATGTGGCCGACTTCCTGACCCCGCCGCCCGAGACCCCGCTGCCCGACTTCGCGATGGAGCTGGAGACGGTCCGCGCCACCCCACTGGACGTCGTGGCGCAGGAGCTGGAGGTCTTCGAGCACGCCAGCGGCCGTTCGGTGATGTCCGACCGTCCCGAGACCGCCCTGCGCCTGCTGACCGAGCAGATGGAGGCGTTCTGGACGGCCGCGCTGGAGCCGTACTGGGAACGGATCAGGGACCTGCTGGAGGGCGACGTGCTGCGCCGGGCCCGTGGCCTGGCGGCGCAGGGCGCCGAGGGGGTCTTCGCCGACCTGCACCCCGGGGTGGTCTGGCACAAGGACACGCTGGACATCGATCGCAGCTGGGACCTGCGGAGCGACCTGCGCGGACGCGGCCTGCTGCTGGTGCCGAGCGCCTTTGTCTGGCCGAACGTCTCGGTGATGGCCCCGCCGTACCAGCCGATGCTCAGCTACCCGCCGCTCGGCGTCGCGACGCTCTGGGAGTCGGCCCCGGCAGCCCCGCCGGACGCCCTGGCCGCGCTGATCGGCCGCAGCCGGGCCACGCTGCTGGCCGTCCTGAGCAGCCCGACCTCGACGACCGAGCTGGCCCGCCGCCTCAACGTGACGCCGGGCGCGGTCAGCCAGCATCTGGGCGTGCTGCGGGCGAACGGCCTGGTCATCGGCCACCGGCTAGGCCGCCGCGTCCTCTACGTACGGACCAAGGCCGGCGACGCCCTCGCCTCCTCAGCGGAGTGAAGCTGGTCTCAGCGCAGTGAGGCCAGGCCGTCCAGGCGCTTGCGCTGTCCTGGAACCAGCATCGGCATGCCGTCGATGCTCAGATCGCTGCCCGGCGGGCGGTAGCGGCCGGACTCGGTGAGCCAGTCCAGGTGGGCGCGGGGCGCGTCCAGCAGCGCCCGTACGACCCGGGCGGAGGCGGACCGCTGCTCCGGCGACAGCCGCAGCCGGTCCAGGTCGTCGCCCATCATCCGCGCCCCGGCCTGAACGTCGCCGACCCGGTGCGCGACATGGTCGATCACCCAGCCCGCGGCCTGCGGCGTCTCGAAGCCGTAGGCCTCGGCCAGGACGGTCACCTGGTTGTGCACGTCGCCGCGCGCGGACTCCCGGGCGTGCGAGGCCACGTCGTTGCACCAGGCCAGAACGTCCGCCGTGCCCTCCAGCAGCGCCTTCCAGGAGGGCGTTCCGCGCAGGCTCGGCGGCAGCTCGACCCCCAGCACGGGTTCGATCAGGTCGAACAGGAACGGGGCCGCCGCCCGCCGCCGCAGCGCCGGATAGTCGTCCAGCCCCGGGACCTGGCCCATCCGCCGGTTGACGGCCTCCTCGGCGCAGCCGGCCCGGTGCTCCTCCAGGTGCATCAGGAACCGGCGCCGCCAGTCACGGCTCATCCCGGGCACGGTCGCCCGCCACAGCTCGACCCCGGTGGCCTCCAGCGGCATCGCGCCGGGCCTGGCGTGGCCCCGGCGGACCGCCTTGAGCAGGTCCTCGAACAGCGCGTCCACGGCGGTGGCGCTGGTGCCGAGCGGCGCCTCGTCGATCGCGTCGTCCAGCGCGAACGCCCAGGTCAGCCAGCGGGCGAACAGCTCCACCCGGTCCAGTTCGGCGGTCGGGAACACCCGCGCCGCCAGCCGCTCGAACCGGGCCCGCCCCAGAGGCGAGGTGTCCGGGTCGCCGAGCACCAGCCCGCGCGCCCGCGACCACGCCTCCAGCCGCTCGCCGAGCGGCCAGGCGTCCGGATGCAGCACCGACGGCGCCCCCAGGGCGGGGACCCGGTCGGTCAGCGAGAGCAGGAGAGAGACGTCCACGATGAACATCACGGTAGTGATCGATTCGGACACGATCCGATGATCGCCACGTCAATTTTGGGGAAACGGGCATGACCCTTGGGGGGACCCGGCGACTCCCCGAGCCGCCGCTGACATGGCATGATTCGGTGATCTCGATCGACTTTGGAGGAAACGTGTCCGGACGATCTCCCCGCCGCCTCGCGCTGGCGGCGGCCGGCCTGGCGGCGCTCGCGCTCACCGCGTCGGCCTGCGGCAGCGGCGACTCCGGCGTGACGGTCCAGGGTGCCAAGCTCATCAAGAAGGGTGAGCTGACCACCTGCACCCACCTGCCCTACCCGCCGTTCCAGTCCATCCAGGGCGGCAAGGTCGTCGGGTTCGACGTCGATCTGATCGACCTGGTGGCCAAGAAGCTCGGCGTCACCCAGAAGGTCGTGGACACCCAGTTCGAGACGATCAAGACCGGCTCGGCGCTGAACGCCGGCAAGTGCGACCTCGCCGCGGCCGGCATGACGATCAAGCCGGACCGGGCCAAGCTCATCGACTTCACCAAGCCCTACTTCGACGCCACCCAGGCGCTCATGGGCAAGAAGGGCCAGCAGTTCACCTCGCTGGACGAGGTGAAGGCCAAGAAGCTGAAGGTCGGCTCGCAGAGCTCCACCACCGGCGAGGAGTACGCGCACGACAACAAGATCGACTCGGTCTCCTTCAAGGACTCGCAGGCGCTTCTGAACGGCCTGCGCACCGGCAAGGTCGATGTGATCATCGAGGACTACCCGGTGGTCACGGGCTGGCTGAAGGACCCGGCGAACTCCGCCTACGCCGTGGTCGCCAACTTCAACACCGGTGAGAAGTACGGCTTCGCGGTCCGCAAGGACAAGAACAAGGGCCTGCTGGACATCATCAACCAGGTCATCGACCAGTCCCAGAAGGACGGCTCGTACAAGACGATCTACGAGAAGTGGATCGGACCGATGCCGAAGACTCAGTCGTGACCGCTCAGGAGGTCAAGGCGGCGCCCGGCGGCGGTATGACCCGCCGGCAGCGCCGCCGGCTGATCATGGGCGGCGAGTACGCGATCTTCGTCGCGGTCATCGTCGTCCTGGTGCTGCTGGCCGACTGGAGCAGCATCCACCGCAACTTCCTGGACTGGCACCAGATCAAGCAGCTCTTCCCCGACATCATCACGGTCGGGCTGCGCAACACGGTGATCTACACCGTCACCGGTTTCGCGCTGGGCCTGGCCGCCGGGCTGGTGCTGGCCCTCATGCGGCTGTCGTCGGTGCTGCCCTACCGCTGGTTCGCGATGGCCTACATCGAGATCTTCCGCGGCCTCCCGGCGCTGCTGATCTTCATCTTCGTCGGCGTCGGCGTCCCGCTGGCCTTCCCCGGGACCAACCTGCCCGGCGGGGTGTACGGGCAGGCCGGGCTCGCACTCGGCCTGGTCGCCGCCGCCTACATGGCCGAGACCATCCGGGCGGGCATCGAGGCGGTGCCGCGCGGCCAGATGGAGGCCGCCCGGACGCTCGGCATGTCGCAGGGCAAGGCGATGCGGTCGATCATCCTGCCGCAGGCGCTGCGGATCGTGATCCCGCCGCTCACCAACGAACTGGTGCTGCTGTTCAAGGACTCGTCCCTGGCGCTGTTCATCGGCGTCTCCCTGCAACAGCGGGAGCTGGCCAAGTTCGGGCAGGACCTGGCGAACGAGAAGGGCACGACCACCCCGATCGTCGTCGCCGGCGTCTGCTACCTGGTCATCACCATCCCGCTGGGCTACCTGGCCCGGCGCCTGGAGGCACGGCAGCGGAGGGGCCAGCGATGAGCGAGCTGGAGGCGTGCGGCGTGCGCTGGACTGAGGAGCCTGCGACGAGGGAAGCGCGCGCCTTGAGGCGCGCCGGAAGCGAGCGGGTGGCGCTGTGAGCGAGCTGGAGGCGTGCGGCGTGCGCTGGACTGAGGAGCTTGCGACGAGGGAAGCGCGCGCCTTGAGGCGCGCCGGAAGCGAGCGGGTGGCGCGATGAGCACCGATGTCGAGGTCACAGGTCTGCACAAGTCGTTCGGCGACCTGGAGGTGCTGAAGGGGATCGATCTCAAGGTCGAGCCCGGCGAGGTGGTCTGCATCATCGGGCCGTCCGGGTCGGGCAAGTCGACGCTGCTGCGGTGCGTGAACCTGCTGGAGGAGCCGAGCTCGGGCACGGTACGGGTCGGCGGGACCGAGCTCACCGACCCGGACGTGGACATCGACGCGGCCCGGCGGCGGATCGGGATGGTGTTCCAGTCGTTCAACCTGTTCCCGCACCTCACCGCGCTGGGGAACGTCACGATCGCCCAGCGCAAGGTGCTGAAGCGGGACAAGGACGAGGCCGAGCGGATCGGCCGGGACAACCTGAAGCGGGTCGGGCTGGCCGACAAGGTCGACTCCTACCCGGCGCAGCTGTCGGGCGGCCAGCAGCAGCGGGTCGCGATCGCGCGGGCGCTGGCGATGGGGCCCGAGGTGATGCTCTTCGACGAGCCGACCTCGGCCCTGGACCCCGAGCTGGTCGGGGACGTGCTGGCCGTCATGCGCAAGCTGGCGGTGGACGGGATGACCATGCTCGTCGTCACCCACGAGATGAGCTTCGCCCGCGAGGTCGCCGACCGGGTGGTGTTCATGGACGGCGGGGTCGTCGTCGAGCAGGGCCCGCCGTCCCAGGTGATCGCGAATCCGAGCCAGGAGCGGACCAGGTCGTTCCTGGCCCGCGTGCTCAACCCGGCCAAGGTCGGCGAGGAGTAGGAACCCCAGTAGGAACAGTCGTACGAGCATGCCCGGTTTCCCTCGGGGAGGCCGGGTATCGGCCCTGTAACGTCCACGAAACAGCGCCGGGGCATACTGCAAGGTAGCCGGACCTGTCGCTTCCAGCGGAAACTCCCGTAAATCGACGGCCGGCATGGCATCGGCAAGGCGAACGTGTAGGGAGAAGGCTTTGGACCGTCAGCAGGAGTTCGTGCTCCGCACGCTGGAGGAGCGGGACATCCGTTTCATCCGGCTGTGGTTCACCGACGTGCTCGGGTTCCTGAAGTCCGTCGCCGTCGCCCCGGCCGAGCTCGAGGGCGCCTTCGCCGAGGGCATCGGCTTCGACGGCTCGGCGATCGAGGGCTTCGCGCGGGTGTACGAGGCCGACATGATCGCCAAGCCCGATCCCTCGACGTTCCAGGTGCTGCCCTGGCGCTCGGAGGGCCCGGGCGTGGCCCGCATCTTCTGCGACATCCTGATGCCGGACGGCACGCCGAGCTTCGCCGACCCCCGCTACGTGCTGAAGCGCGCCCTGGCCAGGGCCGCCGACCTCGGGTTCACCTTCTACACCCACCCCGAGATCGAGTTCTTCCTGCTCCAGGAGCGGCCCGAGGACGGCCGCGAGCCGGTGCCGGTCGACTCGGGCGGCTACTTCGACCACACCCCGCACAGCGCCGCGCACGACTTCCGGCGCAGCGCGATCATGATGCTCGAGGCGATGGGCATCTCGGTGGAGTTCAGCCACCACGAGGGCGCCCCCGGCCAGCAGGAGATCGACCTGCGCTACGCCGACGCGCTCACCACCGCCGACAACATCATGACCTTCCGGCTGATCATGAAGGAGGTGGCCCTCGAGCAGGGGGTGTTCGCCTCGTTCATGCCGAAGCCGTTCACCGACCATCCCGGCTCGGGCATGCACACCCACATGTCGCTGTTCGAGGGCGACCGCAACGCCTTCTACGAGCCGGGCGCCGAGTTCCAGCTCTCCAAGGTCGGCCGCGCGTTCATCGCCGGCGTGCTACGCCACTCGGCCGAGATCACCGCGGTCTGCAACCAGTGGGTGAACTCCTACAAGCGCCTGTGGGGCGGCGTCGGCTCGACGGCCGCCGCGGGCGGCGAGGCCCCCTCCTACATCTGCTGGGGCCACAACAACCGTTCCGCGCTCATCCGCGTGCCGATGTACAAGCCCCAGAAGGGCCACGCGACCCGCATCGAGTTCCGTTCCCTCGACACCGCCGCCAACCCCTACCTGGCGTTCGCGGCGATCCTGGGCGCGGGCCTCAAGGGCATCGAGGAGGGCTACGAGCTCCCGCCGGGCGCCGAGGACGACGTGTGGGCCCTCACCCCCGCCGAACGCCGCGCCCTGGGCATCGAGCCGCTGCCGCAGAACCTGGACGAGGCCATCCACGCCATGGAGCGCAGCGAGCTCATGGCCGACGTCCTCGGCGAGCACGTCTTCGACTTCTTCCTGCGCAACAAGCGCGCGGAGTGGGAGGACTTCCGCCGCCAGGTCACCGAGTACGAGCGCAAGCGCCTCATCGCCGTCCTCTGACGGGAGCGCCCAACGGGTCGGCCGCTCAACGGGGTCAGTCCAGGAGGGTCTCGCCGAGGTCCCAGGCGCGGAGCTTCGCGCCGCCGAGGCCGAGGCCCACTCCGCTGACGCCGCGGGCACCGGCGGTGGTCACGCCCTTGCGGGTGCCGTGCAGGAAGACGACGCTTCCGACACCGTCGCTGTCGGCGGCGGGCAGGCCCACCGAGAGATCGCCCAGGCCCTCGCCGGTGAGGTCGGTGAGGGTGAGGGCGGCTCCGAACGCCTTCCCCGTGCGGGGAGGGTGCGGGACGCCCGGGGTCGCCAGGGAGAACGTCTGAGCCGCGTTCGCGGCCAGGCCGCCCTTGGCGCCGTAACGCAGCTGCACCTGCCCGGTGTCGGCGTTCTCCTCGCCGGTGCTGAGGGCGACGTCGGCCTTGCGGTCGCCGTTGACGTCGCCGACGGCCAGCGCTCCGATCCCGTCGGGCAGCGTCCGGCCGACCTGCTGACGCCTGCCGAAGCCGGTCCCGGTGCCGTAGAGCACCGAGATCCCCGCCGATTTCGCGCTGTCGACCACCAGGTCGGCCCGGCCGTCACCGTTCACGTCGCCCGCCGCGCCCGCGAGGCCGAGCCAGCCCTTGCCGAACCTGGTCTTCTTGGTGCTCAGCCCCTTGGCGGTGCCGAGCCGCAACTCGCCCCACGAGTCGAAGTAGTCACCGTCGCCATAGACGCCGACCATCATCGCCAGGTCGGTGCGGTGGTCGCCGTTGAAGTCGGCCGCGATCGGCTTCGGCGCGTACTCGGAACCCTTGTTCGCCACCGCGGTCCTGGTGCCCTTGACCGCCTTCCTGCCGATGTCGCGGAACGTCCAGAAGCCCTTCTCGTCCGCGACGACCAGGTCCAGCGCGCCGTTGCCGCCGAAGTCGCCCACGGCGGGCGCGCCGGCCCAGAGCCTGCCGGGGATCTTGAGCGTCACCGTGCGGCCGGTCAGGCCTCGCGGGCCGCCGTAGACGATGACGATCGGCGCGGACCGGGTGCCGGTGGTCAGCACCAGGTCGGCGTAGCCGTCCCGGTCGAAGTCGCCCGAAGCGATGTCCTGACCGAACGAGCCGTTCGTCCGCACGGTCCCGGGGACGCCGGGGCTGTTCGCGGTGATCGCCTGCCGCCTGCGCCGGTCGGGACCGCCGGGGCCGCTGTAGACGACGGCGATGAGCCCGGCGTCCCACTTGCCGTCGACGAAGGCGGACATGTCGGGCGCCACGGTGTCGCGGCGTCCGTCGCCGTTGAAGTCGCCGGGCAGCGCGGGCCTGTGCGCCGGCTTGACGGCGGCGACCTGGGCGACCTGGGCCGCCTGCCCGGCACCGCCGTTCTGCGTGATGGCGAGGGCCGCCACGCCGCCGAGCGCGAGGGCGGCGGCCGCCGCCGACCCGAGGGTTCTCTTCTTCATGTCTCCCCGCTTCGGTGTGGTTCAGGGCAGGAGGTAGCCGCCGATCACCGGGCTGAGCTTGGCGATGCCCAGGGATCGCGGGCCGAAGTTCCGGACGCCCCTCACCGTGATACCCGCACGCGAGCCGGGGAAGGCGTAGATCCAGCCGTCGGTCTCGTTCTCGCCGCGGACGCCGACGGTGAGGTCGGCCTTACCGTCGCCGTTGGCGTCATAGAACGACAGGGCGGAGCCGAAGGCGTCGTAGTTCTCGGCGTTGCCAGGGACTCCCCTGGAATCCTGGGTGAGGACCTTCGCGCCCTTGGCGACCAGGCCGCGCCTGCTTCCGTTCAGCACCGTGACCTTGCCGGCCATGGGGTGCCGGGAGACCGCGGCATGGTCGTCGCCGAGCGCCACGTCGGCCATCCGGTCGCCGTTGGCGTCCCCGACGGCCACCGTCGCGGTCTCCGGTGTCCTCCGCACGGCGTTCTGCGGCTTGCCGAGCCCCGTTCCGGTCCCGAAGAACACGCCCAGGCCCACGGTCCTGGTGTCGCCGGTGACCCGGTTGACGACCAGGTCGGCCCGGCCGTCCCCGTTGACGTCCCCGGCCGCGGCGCCGTTGCCGACCCCGAAGCCCGACCCCTCGCTGGTCCAGCCGCGCGCGAAGACCTTCGGCGCGCCCAGCCCGGTCGGGGTGCCGAGCCGCAGTTCGGCGCGGGCCTTGGAGATCGAGCCCTCGTTGTGGATGCCGGTGGTCACGACCAGGTCCGTGCGGTGGTCGCCGTTGTAGTCGGCGGCGACGATGTTGGCGACCGCGCCGTTCTCCTCGTCGACGTCCTTCTGGACGACCGTCCGGACGCCGGGAACGGCCTTGGCGTGCACGTTGGCGAACGTCCAGAACGACCCGCCCTGAGAGGCGACCAGGTCCGGGCCGTCCTTGCCGTCGAAGTCGCCGGCCTGCAGCTTCAGCACGCGGTACCGCAGGCCCTGCGGCGTCAGCGTGACGGTGCGGGAGGTCAGGCCGCGGGGCCCGCCGTACACGATCACGATCGACCGGGCCGCGCGGCCGGTGCCGACGGCGAGGTCGGCGTAGCCGTCGCGGTCGAAGTCGGCGCCGGCCAGGGACGCGCCGAACTCGGCCTGGTAGCGCGCGTCCCCGGGGACACCGGGGGAGTCCTGCGTGATCAGCTGGTGCCGGGCGGGGTCCGCGCCCGCGGGGGAGCCGTAGACGACGCTGACGAGGCCCGCGTCGCCCTTGCCCGCGACGGTGGCCTCCGGCGCGGCGATCGCCAGGTCCACCCGCCCGTCGCCGTTGAAGTCGCCGGGCCTCGCGGGCTTGCGCTTGGTGGCGGCGGCCTGGGCGACGTGCTGGGCGGCGCTGTTCTGCTGAACGGTCAGGACGGCCACGCCGCCGAGGGCGACGACGGCCGCGGCGGCTCCGGCGGTCGTGGTGGCCATGTGCTTGTTCACGAGCACTCCTTGGAGCCGGGTCAGTCCATGAGGCCGGCGCCGAGCTGGATCTGCCACGCGCCGAGGTCGAGCTGCTTGCCGTTCAGCGTGACGACGCCGCGCATGGTGATTCCGGAACGGGTGCCGCGGAAGAAGTTGAGGGTGCCGACGCTGTCACCGGGCGGGACGCCGCCCGCGGTGAGATCGGCCAGCCGGTCGCCGTCGAGGTCGGCGAGGACGTAGCCGCGGGCGAACACGCCCTTCGGGGCTCCGGGCGTCTTGCGGCCCAGCGCCTGCATCCCCTTGGTGGTGAGGCCGCCCTTGGCGCCGAAGAGGACGGCGACGGCGTTGGACAGGACCTCGGTCGCCAGATCGGCCTTGCCGTCGCCGTTCACGTCGGCAAGGGACATGTGACCGCCCAGGTCCCTGCCCAGGGTGATGGTCTTGACCGGGCCGAAGCCCGTCTTGGTCCCGAGGCGGACGGCCAGCTTGCGGGTGAGGACGTTGGCCGGGCGGTCCTCGTTGACCAGGTCGGCCTTGCCGTCGCCGTTGACGTCTCCGGTCGCGGCGGTGAACCCGAGGCCCTTCTTGCCGTACACCTTGCCCGGGCCCAGCCCCTTGGGGGAGCCGAGCCGCAGCTCACCCCAGTTCGGGATGTCGTCGCCGTCGCCGGAGTCCTTGGCCACCACGAGCACGAGGTCGTCGCGGTGGTCGCCGTTGAAGTCGGCCGCCTGCAGCTGGTAGAGGCCCTTGCTGTTCGGGGCCTTCACCGTCGTCGTCACGCCGCGGACGGCGCGCTTGACCGGGTCCATGAACGTCACGAAGGTGTGGCCGCTGCCGAGGACGGCGATGTCGGGCCTGCCGTTGCCGTTGAAGTCACCGACGGCCATCGAGTCGCCCTCGAACTGGGTGCCGACGGTCTGCGTGGTGAGGACGACCTTGCGCCCGGTGAGGCCCTTCGGCCCGCCGTAGACGATGACGACCTTCGACTTCGGGACGTCGCGCGCGGCCACGACCAGGTCGGCGTAGCCGTCCCGGTCGAAGTCGGCCGACAGCGGCGCGGTCGCGCTGTAGGCCTCGGGCTTGCGGAAGCCGAGCGCGGCGGGGGTGAGGACCTGCCGTCCCACCGGGGACGGGCCCTTGGCGCCGGTGTAGACCACGTTGATCATTCCGACCGGGCGCTTGTCCGGGCCGCCCGGGTTCCCCGGCTGGGTCGTCCCGGCGGTGTCGGGGCGGCCGTCGCCGTTGAAGTCGCCGGGCTTGGCGGCCTTGCCGAGCGCGGCCGAAGGAGCCGAGGCGGGCGCCGCCTTCTGGGTGTCATCGCCCGTGGCGCCGACGGCGGCGACGGTGCCGAGGGCGACCGCGAGGCCGGTCGCGGCGCCGATGACGGGGAGATGCTTGATGGCCATGAAGGGGGAGCTCCAGTGAAGATCGATGATGCAGGGAGGACGCCCCAAGATCATTCAGGGTTTACCGGTCGTTCGCCGTGGTTTTCGGAGATCGGTGACGTTTCCGTGTCGTGAGTGGGCCAATGGGACGCCGCGGACGAAGCGGCCGCCGGTCTCTACGCAATCGAGATCTTCCGGCTGTGGCCTTCGCCTTCCCTGGCGGGGCGGCCCGATTACGGTGGAGGCGTGACAGAGCCGTGGACTCCTGATCGCGGGTCTCCCGACCGCCGTCCCACACTGGCCGGACGCCTGGCGAGGCTGGGCTTCACCGACGCCGGCCGGGCCGAGCGGATGCTCGTCGAGGAGGACCCCGGCGAACGGATCGGCGACGGCCTGCTGGCGGCGCTCGGCGCCACGCCCGACCCCGACCTGGCCCTGAGCGGCCTCCTGCGGCTCCTCGCGGCCGCCGAAAGCGATGATCAGGCCGCCGACCTGCGTACGGCCCTGGACAAGGAGCCGGAGACCCAGGCGCGCCTGCTGGCGGTCCTCGGGGTCAGTGCCGCCCTTGGTGATCATCTTTCCCGCCACCCCGGGCACTGGCGGGTCCTGCGCGGCGATGGAGCGCTCCAAGCGCCGTCCGCCGCGACCGTACGGAACGACCTGCTCCGCGCGGTCGGGGCCGATCCGGGCCGCCCCGAGCCGGTCGCGACCGACGCCTCGCCCGACACCCTGGTCGAGATGCGCGCCGAATACCGGCGGCACCTGCTGAGGCTGGCCGGACGCGACCTGACGGGCGCGGCCGGCGTCGGCCAGGTCGCCGCCGAGCTCGCCGACCTGGCCGCCGCCGCGCTGGAGGCCGGGCTCGCCGTGGCCCGCGCCGAGGTGCCCGAGCACGCCACCTGCCGCCTCGCCGTCATCGGGATGGGCAAATGCGGCGGCCGTGAGCTCAACTACGTCAGCGACGTCGACGTGATCTTCGTGGCGGAGGCCAAGGAGGGGCAGCCGGAGGACACCGCCCTGCGGGCCGCCACCCGGCTCGCCTCCGGCGTCATGCGCGCCTGCTCGGCCAGCACGGTCGAGGGCGCGCTGTGGGAGGTGGACGCGGCGCTGCGCCCGGAAGGCAAGGCCGGGCCGCTCGTACGGACCCTGGCCAGCCACCGCGCCTACTACGAGCGCTGGGCCAAGACCTGGGAGTTCCAGGCCCTGCTGAAGGCCCGGCCGGTCGCCGGGGACTCAGGTCTCGGCGCCCGCTACGTCGAGGCGATCGCCCCCATCGTGTGGCAGGCCGCCGCAGGCGAGAGCTTCGTCGAGGACGTTCAGGCGATGCGGCGGCGGGTCGAGGCCCACCTCAACCAGCGCGGCGACGACGCCGAACGCCAGCTCAAGCTGGGCCCGGGCGGGCTGCGCGACGTCGAGTTCGCCGTTCAGCTGCTCCAGCTCGTGCACGGTCGCGCGGACGCCACGCTGCGCAGCGCCAACACGCTGGAGGCGCTGGAATCCCTGTCGCACGGCGGGTACGTCGGCCGCGACGACGCCGCCACGCTCTCCTCGGCGTACCAGTTCCTGCGCCGCGTGGAGCACCTCATCCAGCTCCACCGGCTGCGCCGCACCCACCTGGTGCCCGAGGACCCCGAGGACCTGCGCCGCCTGAGCCGGGCCCTCGGCCTGCGCGCCGACCCGGTCCGCGAGTTCACCGCGCAGTGGCGCCGGCACGCCCGTGAGGTCCGGCGGATCCACGAGAAGCTGTTCTACCGGCCGCTGCTGCGGGCCGTGGCCCGGCTGCCAGGGGAGGAGGCGCGGCTCACGCCCGAGGCCGCGCGGGCCCGGCTGGTGGCGCTCGGCTACAACGACCCGGCGGGCGCCCTGCGCCACATCGAGGCCCTGTCCAGCGGCGTCTCCCGGCGTGCCGCCATCCAGCGGACCCTGCTGCCGGTGATGCTCGGCTGGTTCGCCGACGCGCCCGACCCCGACGCGGGCCTGCTCGGCTTCCGCCAGGTCAGCGACGCCCTCGGCACCACCCCCTGGTACCTGCGGCTGCTGCGCGACAACGTCACGGTGGCCGAACGGATGGCCTGGGTGCTCGGCTCCAGCCGCTACGCGACCGACCTGCTGCTGCGGGCCCCCGACGCGGTGGCCATGCTCGGCGGCCCGGTGGACGCCGGAACGGGCCGGGTCCGCGGCGGAGCCGACGACGGCGCGCTGAAGCCCCGCTCGTACGAGACGCTCCGTACCGAGGCCATGGCCGCCGTCGGGCGCCGCGGCGACGGGACCCCCAAGGAACCGCCCGCCGGGGAAGGCGCGGCCAAGGAGAACGGCGGCAAGGCCGCCGAGGACGCGGTCGCGGCGGTGCGCGGGCTACGGCGCCGCGAGCTGTTCCGGGTGGCGGTCGCCGACCTGCTCGGCCTGGTGGACGTACGGGCCGTCGGCGAGGCGCTCACCGACATCACCACGGTCACGATCGAGGCGGCGCTGCGGGTCGCGATGACCAAGGTGGGCAACGCCCGGGGCGAGGCGGTGCCGACCCGGATGGCCGTGGTCGCGATGGGCCGGTTCGGCGGGCACGAGCTCGGCTACGGCAGCGACGCCGACGTGATGTTCGTGCACGACCCGCTCCCGGGCGCCGACGAGGGTGAGGCGAGCCGCGCGGCCCACGCCGTCGCCGAGGAGCTGCGCAGGCTGCTGTCGCTGCCCGCGCCCGACCCCGCCCTGGAGATCGACCCGAACCTGCGGCCCGAGGGACGCCAGGGCCCGCTGGTCCGCACCCTGGCCTCGTACGCCGCCTACTACGCGCGCTGGTCCGAGCCCTGGGAGAGCCAGGCGCTGCTCCGCGCCGACCCGATCATCGGGGACCCCGAGCTGCGCGAACGGTTCCGGGCCCTCATCGACCCGGTCCGCTGGCCCGAGGGCGGCGTCGACGAGACCGCCGTACGGGAGATCCGGCGGATCAAGGCGCGGATGGAGTCCGAACGGCTGCCGCGCGGCGTGGAACGGCGCCTGCACACCAAGCTCGGCCCGGGCGGGCTGTCGGACGTGGAGTGGGTCGCCCAGCTGATCCAGCTCCGGCACGCCAACGACGTCCCGGCGCTGCGCACCACCCGGACCCTGGCCACGCTGGAGGCCGCGGCGGGGGAGGGGCTGCTGGACCGGGACGACGCCGCCGTGCTGTCGGAGGCCTGGGAGCTGGCCACCCGGATCCGCGGTTCGATCATGCTGGTGCGGGGCCGCGCCTCCGACCTGCTCCCGACCGACCACCACAAGGAACGCAGTGCCGTCACCCTCCTGCTGGGCTACCCGGGCACCGGCGACCTGCTGGAGGACTACCGCCGCCACGCCAGACGCGCCAGAGCCGTGGTCGAACGAGTCTTCTACGGCGCCGACTAACGCGCCGATCTTGCTCTGAGCGCCCTTGACGACGGGTTTGAGGGCGCTCAGAGCAAGATCGGCGAGTGGTCAGGGCAGGGGGTGGCCGCGGGGCTGGACGGCGAGGGCGGCGGCGCGGAAGGCGCCGCGGCTGAGGGCCCAGCCGAGGGCCAGCGCGACGGCGCCGCCGATCGCGTCCAGGATGTAGTGGTTGGCCGTACCCATGATCACCAGGATGGTGGTGGCCGGGTAGAGGGCCGCCAGCACGACCGCCCAGCGGCGCCGGGTGATGTCGATGATCGCGGCGGCGCACCAGAGCGACCAGGCCGTGTGCATCGAGGGCATCGCCGCGTACTGGTTGGAGACCGATCCCGTCGGGCCCGAGTCGTAGATCCCCCACGTGCCGAAGCTGATCACCGTGTCGGTGAAGCCGGGCAGCATCCGCGGCGGCGCCAGCGGGAAGAGCCAGAAGCCCGCCAGGCCCACCAGGGTCGTGAAGAACAGCAGCGACCGGTAGAACGGATAACGGTCCGGATGGCGCCAGTAGAGCCACACCATGACGCCGACGGTCATGATGAAGTGCATCGTCGAGTAGAAGTAGTTGGCGGGCAGCACCAGCCAGGTGTGCGCGGTGAAGATCCGGTTGAGCGTGTACTCGACGTCGATGTTCAGCGAGTACTCGAGGTTCAGGATCTCGTAGGCGCGGTGCGCGGCGGTCGCGTGGTCGGCGGGCACGAGGTTGCGGACCATCTCGTACGCCAGGTAGACGACCACGATCAGCAGCAGCTCCGGCCAGAGGCGAGGCCGCACGGCCTTGGCCCGGGCTGGGGCCTCCTGGCCTTCCCGGGCCGGCTGATCGCCGGTCTGAGACACCCCGGCTGGCCTGGCCATGAGCTATAGGATCTCAAATGCTGGATTTGCGTGCAGCACCGGGAGCCCCCGAATCGCCGCGTACGGCCGCCAGGGCCCGGTAGAACACCTGGACCAGCGGGGACGTGAACCGCCTCCACAGCCGCGCCGCCCTTTCCGGGCAGCGGTAATACAGGATGTAGGACAGCCCCATCGCCGCGCTGATCACCGCGACCCCGGCCACCGCGTCCATCAGGTAGTGGTTGGCGGTCGACAGGATCACGAACACCGTGGTCGCGGGGTAGATCACGCCCAGCAGCTTGGCCCAGCGCTGCGTGGTGAGCTTGACCAGCAGGAACCCGCACCACAGCGCCCAGCCGGCGTGCATCGAGGGCATCGCCGCGTACTGGTTGGTGAGGCTCCCGGAGGCGTCGCTGGCGTACAGCCCGAACGAGTGCAGCGCCGTCACCGGGTCGACGAAGCCGTAGCTCGGCAAGAAGCGCGGCGGGGCCAGCGGGTAGAGCCAGAACCCCAGCAGGGCCACGCCGGTCGCCGCCATGATCCCCGTACGGGCCCAGCGGTAGGCCTGTGGGCGATATCGGTAGACCCAGATCACCACACCCAGCGTCACCGCGAAGTGCGCGGTGGCGTAGAAGGCGTTGGCCGCCTTGGCCAGCCAGGGCTCCTGCAGGAGCCACTGGTTCATCGGCAGCTCGACGTCGATCCCCAGGAACCGCTCCAGGCCGAGGATCGAGTCCGCGTGCCGGAACGCCGGCCCCGTCCCGTCCTGAACCAGCACGATGCGCGTCAACGTATAGGCGGAGTAGAAGAGCGCGATCAACAGGAGCTCACGCCACACCGGCGGCGCGGTCAGCCGCTTCGGCAGGCGTGCGGCTTGCCGCCTCGGGGCGGATGCGGCCTCCTGGGTCTGGCCACGGGGGGCTGCTGGGGCGATTTGGGCCATGCTACCTATCTTTGCCGTGCGGCCACCTCTTTGAGATCACCGCGACGAATGGTCTTCGTCTCAGACTTGAGTAGTACGACCCTCATGCGCCACCCGGACCTTTTGGGTGAGGGCAACCCCTCAGGGGTGAGAGAACGGGAGATCGATCGGGAGAGAACAGGGAGATCGATCAGGGGAGTCAGCATAGAAGCCGATGGGTAGGTCAGCACCGCCCCCCTCGAGATGAACGGAGGGGACAAATGGCACAGGCAGTGCCAATGGCGGTCACGAGGGCGGCAACTGGCCTGGTCATGGCCGGATTCGGTCTCGCCGGGTGCGGCGCGTCGGGCGCGCACGAGGCCCGGATGGTGTCACTGCCCACGACGATCACGTCACAGCACGTGGCCTGGGGACCGTGCAAGGGCCTTCCGTCGCCTCAACCGGGGCAACCCGCGCCCGCCTCAGGGTTCGACTGCGGGAGTGTCAGGGTTCCCCTCGACTACTCCAAGCCCCAGGGGGAGGCGATCTCCCTCGCGCTGATCCGTACCAGGGCCACCGAGCCGGGCCGGCGCATCGGCTCGCTGGTGTTCAACTTCGGCGGGCCCGGCGGGTCGGGCGTGGAGACGTTCGCCCAGGCCGCCAACGGCTACAAGGCGCTCGGCACCCGCTACGACCTGGTGAGCTTCGACCCGCGCGGGGTCGGCCGCAGCGACCCGGTGACCTGCGTCGACGACAAGCAGATGGACGAGCTGTCGGCCATGGACTCCTCGCCGGACGACGCGGCCGAGGAGCAGGCCTACACCGACGAGCAGAAGACCTACGACCAGGCCTGCCAGACCAAGTCGGGCAAGGTCCTGCCCTACGTCGGCACGCTGAGCGCGGCCCGCGACATGGACGTGATCCGCGGTGCCCTCGGCGACAAGCAGCTGCACTACTTCGGGATCTCCTACGGCACTTGGCTGGGCGGCAACTACGCCCACCAGCTCCCGAAGAACGTGGGGCGGGCCGTGCTCGATGGCGCCGTGGACACCAAGATCGACGCGATCGACCTGGATCTCCAGCAGGCCGCCGCGTTCCAGCGCGCCCTGGGCAACTTCGGCACGGCCTGCGCCAAGCTCGGCCCGCAGTCCTGCCCGCTCGGCACCGACTCGGGCGCGGTGGTGGGTGCGGTCGGCAAGCTCCTGAACGACCTGGACGCCCATCCACTGCCGACCCAGAGCGGCGGCCGCGAGCTCACCCAGAGCCTCGGCCTCACCGGCGTGTCGGCTGCCCTGTACTCCAAGCAGCTGTGGCCCGTTCTGGCGCAGGGCCTGGACGAGGCGGTCGAGGGCGGCGAGGGCACCACCCTGCTCGCGCTGGCCGACCTGCAGCAGGGGCGTAGCGAGAACGGCCGCTACAACAACCTGATCGCCGCCAACACGGCCATCAGCTGCGCCGACACCACCGACCGCTACACCGTGGACGACGTCAAGAAGAACCTGCCGCGCTTCCAGAACGCCTCGTCGGTCTTCGGGCAGTCCATGGCGTGGAGCCTGCTGCAGTGCACGAACTGGCCGGTCAAGGGCGACGACGCCGCCAAGGAGGTCAGCGCCCCGGACGCGGCGCCGATCGTGGTCGTCGGCAACACCGGCGACCCGGCGACGCCGTACGCCTGGGCGCCCGCCCTCACCCGCGAGCTCGGCGGCGACGCCTCGCTCCTCACCCTCAAGGGGGAGGGCCACGGCGCCTACGACACCGGCGACCCGTGCGTACAGAAGAACGTCAACGCCTACCTCCTGGACGGCAAGGTCCCGCAGAACGGATCGACCTGCCCCTAGGCGGCGTCTCAGTCGACCGGGACGACCTGGTCGACCTTCATGGGCTCCCTGAGGGCGTTGCCGACGGTGCAGTAGCTGTCGTGGACACGGTGGGCGACCTTGGTGAGCACGTCGGCGGCCTTGTCGTCGCCCTCGGGGAGCTCGACGTCGTAGGTGATCGTGATCGTGCCCAGCTTGCTGGTGGCGATCTTCTCGGCCTCGACGGTGGCCGCCAGCCGGACCATCCGGTGGCCGCGCTGGGCGGTCAGCGGCTCCACGGTGACCAGCTCGCAGCCGCCCAGCGCCGCCAGCAGCAACTCGACCGGCGTGAACCCCCCGGGCGTGTCGCCGTCGCCGATCGCGACCTGGGCGCCGCGGTCGTTGGTCGCCTGGAAGCCGTCCTCGGTGCGCTCGACCCGCACGTTCGCCATCGTGGTCCCCTTTGATCGTCCGATGTGGCTCCATCGAAACACGATGATCACCCCACATCTTCCCCGGGGGCCTTCGCGGCGGCCGCGGTCAGCCTGTGGCCGTCTCCAGCCGCAGTTGTTCCTGCTCGACGAGCTGGCGGGCGAGCTCGCGTTCGGAGATGTCGACGGCCTCGGGCGCTGCCTCGGCGACGTCGCTGCGGCGGGCGTAGGCGTCGAAGAGGGCGTCCTTGCCGCGCAGCAGGTCCAGCATGCGCTGGTCGACGCTGTCGGTGGTGAGGATGCGGTGCACCTGAACGGTGCGGACCTGGCCCATGCGGTGCGCCCGCGCGATCGCCTGGGTCTCCAGCGTCGGCTTGACCTGCGGCTCGCAGATGATGACGACCGAGGCGGCCTGGAGGTTGAGGCCGGTGCCGCCCGCCTGGATCTGCGCGAGGAGGACGGCGTGCCCCGGCTCGGCGGTGAAGTCGTCGACCAGCTGCTGGCGGCGCGGCGGCGGGACGTCGCCGGAGATCGGGCCGAGCGCCCGTTCACCCAGCGCCGACTGCACCGCCGCCAGGACGCCGCGGAAATAGGAGAACACCACGACCTTGAGCTCGTTCGCCGCCGCCTCGTCGATCAGCTCCACCACGCGCTTGAGCTTGCTGGAACGCCGGGGATCGGCGTAGGCGGCGCTGCGCATCGCCATGAAGTTGCCCGAGGCGACCGCCTGCCGGTAGGCCGCCGCGTCCGCCCGGCTGAACTCCTCCCACTCGTCCACGTGCACGACCTCGGGCAGCTCCACCAGCACGTCCTGCTGGTTGCGCCGCAGGTAGGCGGGCGCCACCGCGCTCCGGAACGCGCGCGGCCCCATCGCCGCGTCGCTGCGCCGGATCGCCGGAACGAGCTCGGGCCGCAGATGGGCGACCAGGTTGCGGAACTCGTCCACGCGGTTCTCCATCGGCGTGCCGGTCAGGAAGAGCACCCGCTGCGTCCGCGCACACCACGCCGCGACCGCTCGGGCCCGGCGGGTCTCGTGGTTCTTCACGTAGTGGGCCTCGTCCACGACGAGCATCGCGACCGTGACGCCCTCCGGCGCCTCCAGCGTGTGGAGAACGTCCAGCGTCGTCACCGCGACGCCGCCCTCGAACGCCCACTCCTTGAGCGCCTTGGCGCGGTCGGACCCGTGCACGGGATGCGAGGACAGCGCGCTGCGCGCGTCGATTTCGCGCATCCAGTTGATGAGGACGCTCGCCGGGCACGCCACCAGGAAGTGCGTCGCGCCCTCCGCCGCCAGGTGGGCCATGGCCGCGATCGCCTGCACGGTCTTACCGAGCCCCATCTCGTCCCCGAGGATCGCGCGTTCCTGCGCCAGCGCGAACCGGGCGCCGAACGACTGGTAGCCGCGCAGCGACACCCGCAGATGGGTCTCGTCCAGCGGCTGCTCCCTGACCCGCCGCGAGATCTCGTCGGGCAGATACCCCTCGGCGCCGTCGCGTTCGGGGTCGAGCGCGGCCAGCTCGGCGAGCAGCGCGTAGTAGTCCGAGGCGCGCAGCTCGAAGTCGATCCACGCCGCGTCCGCCGACACGCGCGGGCGCAGCAGGTCGACCGACGCCTGCGGGATCAGCTCCGGCGTGCCGCGCGCCTCTTCCTCCCGCAGCGCCTCGGCGAGTTCGCCGAGTGCCGCCTGCGCCTGCTCGCGCCGGGTGCGGCTCGTGAACCAGCGGCGCCAGCCGATCGCCGGCCGCGCGTCGGCCAGCAGCGGGCTCAGCCGTTCGTCGGCTTCGGTCGCGGCCTCGCGCGCTCTCGGCAGGTCGGGCCCCGCGTTCACCAGCACGTGCAGCGCCCGCACCAGCTCCGCGGCCGCCGTGTCGCGCCGGTCGGGGTCGATCCGGATGGTCGCGGCCCGTTCCGCCGCCTCGGCGATCTGCCGCGCCGCCGCGTGCACCTGGTTGGCGGTCTGCGGGCCGACGCCGGGCAGGGTCTGCAGCTCGTACGGCGTGGTGTCGAGGATCTGCTGAACGGTGTCCAGCTCGGCGCCCTCCAGCACCGACAGCCGCAGCCGCCCGCCGGTCACGTCCTTGATCCGCGCCACCGGGATCGTCGCCAGCTGCTCCCGCGCGGCCCGCTTGCGCAGCGGCGCCAGCGCCTCCTGCACCCCGGCCACCGTGCGCCGGTGATCGCCCAGCAGCGTACGCGCCGCGTCGCGCAGGCCATGCCCGCGCCGCAGCAGCTCCTTCGGCTCCCCCCGCGCCATCGCGCCCGCTTCCTCCCGTACGACTCGCCGCAGCACATGATGCCACCGGCCCCCGACAGACCCACCGATTGTCTTGTCGCCGTGCCGATCAGAGCGGACACTGTTGATCGCCGCGCATCCGACTAGGGGGCTCCCATGACCGACTCTGTATCTCGGCGCACCGTGCTGACCACCGGACTCGCCGTCGTGGCAGGCTCCGCACTGCCCGTCCGGGCCGCCGCCGCATCACCCACGTCACCCGCCTCGCCCACGTCACCCTTCGCTCCGGGCGCCGGAAAGGCCAAGCCCCTCGTGGACGACCACACCTGGCTCAGCCACGCCGACTGGGCGCACGGCCACGGTGAGGGGACCAGGCCCGCGTCCGGGCACCGCGCGGGCGTCACCATCAAGCGCCCGCTCGGCACGTTCGACTACAAGGACCCGCACACCGGCAAGACGTCCACCTGGGAGTACGCCACCTGGACCTCGCCGACGCACAAGCTCCGCGTGCCCTCCACCGAGGCCATCGCGTCGTGGAACGCCGACGTCCCCGCCGGGACGTGGATCCAGATCGAGCTGCGCGGCACCTACAGCGACGCGACCCAGACGCCGTGGTACGTCATGGGCCGGTGGGCCGCCGGCGACGGCGACATCCGGCGCACCTCCGTGGACGACCAGACCGACGGCAAGAGCAGCATCTGGACCGACACGTTCTCCATCGACACGCCGGCCAGCGGCCTGCGCCTGGTCTCGTACCGGCTGCGCCTGACCCTCTACCGCAAGCCGGGCAGCCATGCCGGGCCGACGGTCTGGCGCCTCGGCGCGATGGGCTCCGACATCCCCGACCGCTTCGAGGTCCCCGCGTCCAAGCCCGGCGTCGCCAGCGGCCACGAGCTCAAGGTGCCGCGCTACTCCCAGTCGATCCACCACGGCCAGTACCCCGAGTACGACAACGGGGGAGAGGCCTGGTGCAGCCCCACCTCGTCCCAGATGATCATCGAGTACTGGGGCCGCAAGCCGACGAAGAAGGACCTGGCCTGGGTCAACCCCGACTACGCCGACCCGCAGGTCTGCCACGCCGCCCGCTTCACCTACGACTACCAGTACGAGGGCTGCGGCAACTGGCCGTTCAACGCCGCCTACGCCGCCACCTACCACGAGATGCAGGGCGTCATCACCCGGCTCGGCTCGCTGTCGGACGCCGAGACCCTGGTCCGCGCCGGAATCCCGCTCATCACCTCGCAGTCGTTCCTGGAGTCGGAGCTGGACGGCGCCGGCTACGGCACGTCCGGCCACCTGATGACCGTCATCGGGTTCACCAAGGACGGCGACATCATCGCCAACGACCCGGCCTCACCGAGCGACGACGCCGTACGCCACGTCTACAAGCGCCGCCAGTGGGAGAACATCTGGCTGCGCACCAAGCGCAAGAAGGCCGACGGCACGACCGGCAGTGGCACCGGCGGCGTCTGCTACCTCTACTTCCCGACCCGTCTCACCCACGCCCAGCGCCGCGCACTCGAAGCGGTCGGCATTCGCCCGTGACCTCCGGCGCGTCCGGCTGGACCCGGCCGCCCCCGCCGCCGGGCGGCCGGCCGAGGGCGGTCGCGGCGCTGCTGCTCTGGCCGGTCTTCCTGCTGCTGATCGGGGCCGCCGCGGTCATGATCTTTGTTGGGGTCCAGGACCTGTACGAGGCGGGGCGGCCGGTCACGTGCGGCGGCAAGGCGATGCCCGAGGACAGCCCGTACATGTGCCTCACCGGCAACGGGCCCCGTACGCGTGACGACCTCGAACGGGAGCGCGACGAGCAGACCGAGCAGGCGCCGTACATGCTCGCGTTCGGCGTCGTGGCCGCCGTCGTCGGCGTGCCGGGTATCCGGCGCGCCACACGCCACCTCGGCCGCGTCCAGGACTCGATGAGAGTCACCTGAAACGGCGTCCACCCGAAACGGCGCCACCGAGAACGGGGCCACCCGAAACGGCGCCATCGAGAACGGGGCCGCCCGAAACGGGAGGCGCCCCGTCACCGGAGGGTGACGGGGCGCCGTGGGCCTTGCTCCGCGGACTAGATGTCGTAGTAGAGCTCGAACTCGTGCGGGTGCGGGCGGAGGCGGATCGGGTCGATCTCGAACTCGCGCTTCATGCTGATCCAGGTCTCGATCAGGTCCGGGGTGAAGACGCCGCCCTCCAGCAGGAAGTCGTGGTCGTTCTCCAGGGACTCCAGGACCGCCTCGAGCGAGCCGGGGACCTGCGGGATCGCGCGGGCCTCCTCCGGCGGGAGCTCGTAGAGGTCCTTGTCGACCGGCTCGGCGGGCTCGATCTTGTTCTTGATGCCGTCCAGGCCCGCCATCAGCATCGCCGAGAAGGCGAGGTAGGGGTTGCAGGACGGGTCCGGCACGCGGAACTCGATGCGCTTGGCCTTGGGGTTGGAGCCCGTGATCGGCACGCGGATGCACGCCGAGCGGTTGCGCTGGGAGTAGACCAGGTTGACCGGGGCCTCGTAGCCGGGGACCAGGCGGTGGTAGGAGTTGACGGTCGGGTTGGTGAACGCCAGCAGCGACGGCGCGTGCTTCAGCAGGCCGCCGATGTAGTAGCGGGCGTTGTCCGACAGGCCCGCGTAGCCGACCTCGTCGTAGAAGAGCGGCGAACCGTCCTTCCACAGCGACTGGTGGCAGTGCATGCCCGAGCCGTTGTCGCCGAAGATGGGCTTCGGCATGAACGTCACCGTCTTGCCCGCGGCGCGCGCGACGTTCTTGACGATGTACTTGTAGAGCATCAGGTTGTCGGCGGTCTTCAGCAGCGTGTCGAAGCGGAAGTCGATCTCCGCCTGGCCCGCCGTGCCGACCTCGTGGTGCTGCATCTCGACCGTGATGCCGGACTCGAGCAGCTGCGCGACCATCTCCGACCGCAGGTCGGTGTAGTGGTCCATCGGTGGTACGGGGAAGTAGCCGCCCTTGTAGGGGGGCTTGGCGCCGAGGTTGCCGCCCGGCTCCTCGCGGCCGGTGTTCCACGCGCCCTCGATCGAGTCGAGGTAGTAGTAGCCCGCCTGCGACTTGGTCTCGAACCGGACGTCGTCGAAGATGTAGAACTCGGCCTCGGGGCCGAAGTAGCAGGTGTCGGCGATGTTGGTGCCGCGCAGGTAGTCCTGGGCCTTCTTGGCGACGTTGCGCGGGTCGCGGCTGTAGGGCTCGCCCGTCAGCGGGTCGTGGACGAAGAAGTTCATGTTCAGCGTCTTGTGCTGACGGAACTGGTCGACCACCGCGGTGGCCGGGTCGGGGAGCAGGAGCATGTCGGACTCGTGGATCTCCTGGAACCCGCGGACCGACGACCCGTCGAACATGAGCCCCTCGGTGAAGACGCTCTCGCCGAAGCTCTCCACGGGGAAGGTGAAGTGCTGCATCTTCCCTGGGAGGTCCACGAACCGACAGTCGACGAATCGCACACCTTCGTTCCTGATGAAGCTCAGGACCTCATCGGCGCTGCTGAACATCCAGCCTCCTTGGGGCGCTTTTTGGCTTCCGACGCTAGGACCGGGCCGTTTCCCGGCCATGTCCCGTATGTTTCGGCTGTGTTACGCATCACAGTGTGGAGCAGGTCACCACACCGTGCGGGGCTCGCCACGCCCCGAGTCCGACTCCTACCCGCAACCGGATAGCGTATGAGCCATGAGCGGCGGTAAGAAGGAGCAGCCTGCGGGCCCCCGGTGGACGCAGAGCTGGCTGGGCGGCGCGCGCGCTGCGGGCGCCGATCTGGGCTATCCGGGTGAACGGCTCGGACTGCCCGAGAAGGGCAGCGGCTCCATCGCCGGTTACGGGCGCCGGCTGCTCGCCCTGTTCATCGACTGGGGCCTGTCCCTGCTGGTCGCCAGTTTCCTGACGCGCGCGTTCGACTGGTCGCCGCAGCAGCGCAGCCTCTGGACGCTGGTCATCTTCGGGCTTTACACGTGGATCGCGACCGGCCTGATCGGCATCACCCTCGGCAAGCGGATCTGCGGCATCCGGGTCGTACGGCTGGACGGCAAGCCGGTCGGCCCCGTCTGGGCACTGGCCCGCGCCGTTCTGGTGCTGCTCGTGGTGCCCGCCATGATCTGGGACCGCGACTACCGCGGCATGCACGACCGCGCGGCCAACACCGTCGTCGTCGCGATCTGACACCTTCTATACATAGAGAAAGAGGCGCGTCCCCGATCCTGGGGGACGCGCCTCTTTCTTATGTACGTGTCGACGCTCAGCGCATCTTGGGCTTCGGGCCCTTGGGCATCTTGGCGCCCTTGGGCATCGGGCCCTTCGGCATCTGCATCGAGCGGGGCAGCGCCTGGAGCCGGTCGTTCAGCTCGGAGACCTGGCCCTTGGTGAGGTTGCGAGGGAGCTTCATGAGGTGGCGCTGGAGCTTGTCCACCGGGATCTGGCCCTCGTCGTCACCGACCTGGACGTCATAGATCGGCACCTGCTGGGCGGCACGGGAGATGCGCTTCTTCTCGGCGCCGAGCAACTGGCCGACGCGGCTGCGCGGGCCCTCGGAGACCAGGATCACGCCGGGGCGGCCGACCGCGCGGTGCACCATGTCGAGGTTGCGGTTGCCGCTCACCGCCTCGGTGACCGTCCAGCCGCCGCGCATGTTCTTCAGGATCGCGGCGGCGGCGCCGGGCTGCCCGGCGATCACCTTGTACTGCGCGCGCTGCGCCATCTGGCCAAAAACGATCATGCCGACCGCCACGGCCGCGAGCAGCCCCAGCGGGATGAAGAACCACAACTGGCCGATCAACAGCCCGATCAGGATGACGACGACCAGGGTGCCGATCGCGGAGGCGAACACGATCGGGAGGGCCTTGGGGTCCGCCTGGCGAAGCACCTGGGCCACCATGCGGATCTGCTTGATGCGGCCCGGACGCTCCTGGGCCCCGTCCGTGGGCTTATTCGACATAACCCTAAGGATAGTCGTGTCCAACCCCCGGAAGGACAGCCCGGTCCGGGGGTTGAAAGCGCTAAATACTGCCGCGTGCTTCGACGGCCTGCTTGTAGAGGCGTCCGGCGCGGTAGCTGGACCGTACGAGCGGTCCGGACATCACTCCGGCGAAGCCGATCTCCTCGGCTTCGCCGGACAGTTCCACGAACTCTTCCGGCTTGACCCAGCGCTCCACCGGGTGGTGGCGGGGGGTCGGGCGCAGGTACTGGGTGATGGTGATCAGCTCGCAACCGGCTTCGTGCAGGTCGCGGAGCGCCTGGGTGAC
>NZ_JAGEOJ010000019.1 GCF_017573505.1 Actinomadura barringtoniae | reverse complement strand
AGGTCTGAACTCCAGCCCCGTGAGACCCGCACCCGAACAGCCCACCCCCACCCCCGCCCCCTCCTTCCTCGTCGCCGAGCTTTTCGGCCTTCAACCAGCCCCCCACCCGCCAGTCGGGCAGCAGACCGCCACGGAAGGGGCGACCGCTGCCGCTCACTCCGCGCGCAGCGCGCTACAGGCCCGAACCCAAGCCACGTGGTGAACCGCAGCCGAACAGCGCACCCCCAGCCCTGCCCCCACCTTCCTCGTCGCCGAGCCTTTCGGCCTTCAACCAACACCCACCCCGCACCTGGGCAACAACCGCAACGGAAGGGGAGACCGCTGCCGCAATCCCGCGCGAAGCGCGCCAAGGCACAAGCCCCAACCCCGTGGTGACCCGCAGCCCGACCAGCAACCCAAGCCGTCCACCCACTCTCTTCGTCGGCGAGCTTTTCGGCCTTCAACCAACGCTCAACCCGCACCCGGGCACCAGACCCCAGCGGAAGGGGAGACCGATGCCGCACCCAGCACGCACCCCACACGCCCCGCGCACGCCCCGCGCGCACGCCCCGCACACCCCGCACGCCCCGCGCGCACGCCCCGCACACCCCGCACACCCCGCGCGCACGCCCCGCACACCCCGCGCCACAGGCACGAGCCCCAGCCCCATGCAGACCCGCAGACCCGCAGACCCGCCGGCGAAGTGTGGCATGGCTCGGGGGCCCCGGATCGGCCACGCCGTTAAGTCAGGGTTGAAAGGAGGCCTGCGTGTCCTCTCGGCAGCCCCGAACATCGCTGTGTGACCGACTGGTCCGTCTCACGAATCGGAGGGACGCATGAACGCACGAAGGCCCCTGGCGTCGGTGGCGACGTTCGGCATCCTCGCGGCCGGTGGGCTGATGGCCGCCACGGCGCCCGCACACGCGGCGGCCGACTCCCCCAAATGCAAACACCCCTGCAGCAGCAAGCCGGGGAAGGGCTGGCACTACCTCGACTACTACTTCTGGAAGGACGACTGCGCCGCTGACGGCGCCAAGGGTGTACGGCACGACATCTGGAAGAAGTACAAGTGCAAGGGGAGCCTCTGGACCGACTACGACCTGTGGGTCAAGTACTAGGACCGGCCCTGGCGCCGCCGGTCACGATCGTTCACTATAGTGAACGTATGGTTTATCTCACTAACCTCCCGACGAGCACGGAACAGGTCTCGGTCTACCTCCAGGACACCTATCTGACCGAGGTCACCACCACTGTGACCGCGACCGGGCGCTTCGACGACGGGGCGGCCTGGATCGCCGTACGGGACAACCCCCTGCACCCTCAGGGCGGCGGGCAACCGGCCGATCGCGGATGGGTGAACGACTGCGAGGTCGTTCCGGTGCGTCAGGCCGATTCGGGACTGGTGGTGGCCCGCGTGAGCCAGGAGTCCGCGCGGATGGTCGATGGGCCAACCGATGACGGTGTCACCGGGCTGGCCGATGGGCTGGCCGATGGGCTGGCCGACGGGCTGGCCGACGGGCTGGCCGATGGGCTGGCCGATGGGCTGGCCGACGGTGGCGACACCGATGGACTGGCCGAGGGTGACGTCGTCCGCGTCCGCGTCGACGCGGAACGGCGGCGGCTGCACGCGGCCCTGCACACCGCGGGCCACCTGGTCGAGGCGGCCGGGCGCACCCTCGGCTGGGAGATGGCGGGCAGCATCCACTTTCCCGGCCAGGCCCGCATCGAGTTCACGTCCGGCGCCGGAGCCGTTCCCGAGCCGCACCTGCGGGAGGAGGCCGCCGAACGGCTGCGCGCCTGGATCGCTGTCGCGATCGCCGATGACGTGCCGGTGAGCGCCGACCACGACGCCGACGGCCGCCGCGTCGTCCGGCTGGGCGGCCTGCACGCCGCGCCGTGCGGCGGCACGCACGTCCGCAGCCTCGGCATGCTGGACGACGTGACGGTCACCGCGGTGAAGGCGAGAAAGGGCCGGATCAAGGTCTCCTACTCCGCCTCGCACCGGCCGTGAGCTCCGTGGAACGCGCCGGTCGCCCCGCCAGCCGTGCCGCCGCCACGGCCGGGGCCCAGATCCAGCGCCGCCGCCAACAGCGCGGGATGAGCCAGGCGGAACTGGCCCGGCGTACCGGCTTGAGCAAGGCGACGCTGTCGCAGCTGGAGGCGGGCGCGGGCAATCCCACGATCGACACGCTGGACGCGGTCGCCGTGGCGCTGGCCGTTCCGCTGAACGACCTGCTGACACCCGCGGGCAGCACCGGCGTCCTGCACCTGCCGGGCACCGCTGCCGAGCAGGACGCCCCGACGCGCGAGCTGCTGCGGCGCATCAGCGGCGGTCACAGCCTGGAGATCTGGCGGCTTCGCCTGCCCGAGCGGACCAGTGTCGACGGCGTGCCGCACGCACCGGGGACCACCGAGCATCTCCTGGTCGCCTCCGGCGGGCTCGTCGCCGGGCCGGCCGACGATCTGCGGCGGCTCGAACCCGGCGACATGCTGGCCTTCCCCGGCGACGCTCCGCACGGCTACCGCACCGGCGAGGTACCGGCCGACGTCACCGTCGTCATCGCCTCCCCCGTCATCGCCTCGCCCGTCATCGGCTCCCCCGTCATCGCCTAGGACAGGCTTAGGACAGGCCTAGGACAGCACGTCGGTGAGGACGGTGCCGGAGCGCTCGGGGCCGCCGACGGCTCGGCGGGACTCGTTGGCGGCCCAGGTGTAGACGCCCTTGGCCATGAGCGACGACTCGTCCGCGGCGCGCGCCGCGTAGACCTCGGCGCGGACCTCGTGCAGGGCGGCGTCGTCCGGGTCGGCCTGGGTCGCCATCTCGGCCAGGTGCGAGGCCAGGCGCAGGTCGCCGGCCTCGACGGCGCGGCGGGCGGCATCGGCGAGCTTGCCGGTGCCGCCGGCGAGCGAGGCGACGGCGCGGGCCAGGTCGGCGTCGGAGCTGGGCTTGAGGTTGGCGGGGTTGCCGTCGTACCAGCCGCCGTACAGCCGCCACAGGTTGCGGACGATGAACTCGGGCTCGTCGTACTTGGCCTGCAGGTAGCCGCGGTCGGCCAGGTGCGCGGGCGGCGTGACCGTGTGAACGATGTCGTCGAGGCGGCGGCCCTCGTTCAGCATGGCGAGGGTCTGCTCGACGATGCTCTCCAGCCATTCGGCGGTCTCGGTGAGCGCCTGGTGGATGCGTTCGGCGCCGAAGATGGGCGCGCCGTGCGACGGCATCATGATCTCGGCGCCGAGGGCGGCCATGCGGCGCAGCGCGTACGCCCACTCGCGGGGATAACGCTGCACCTTCTGCGGGTTGCCGCAGTTGGGCGTGAGCCAGATGAACAGGTCGCCCGGCAGCAGCAGCTTGTACTCGGGCACCCAGCCGACCGTGGCGTCGTCGGTCTCGCCCTTGGCGTGGAAGAGCTCGAACGTCAGGTCGCCGCGCGTGATCGTCAGCGCGTCACGGAACGTGACGTCCGGGTGGCGGTAGACGGTCGGCCAGGTGAGGTCGGGCGCCTGGAACTGCCGCTGGTTGATGACCGCGTTGTAGCCGTTGGTCAGCACGTACCGGTCGAAGCGGGCCTTGACCGCCTCGTGCGCGATCACCTGCGCGCGGGGGTGACCGGCGGCCTGGGCCTCCGCGTCGAACGGGTCCATGCCCATGACGTGGTCGATGTGGCCGTGCGAGTAGAACGCGGTGGTCAGCGGGTCGGTGGTCCACGCGCGGACGTTCTGGTGCATCATCGCGGCGGTGTGCGGGTTGCCGGTGTCGAAGAGGATCAGCTCCCCCGCCGTACGGAACCCGATGATGTTGCCGAAGCCGGGCTGCCAGCCGAGACCGTCGGCGAGCTCGATGACGCCGGAGCCGCCCATGCCGGTGTGGACGATGCTGTCGTCGCTCTCCCCCAGCCACACCTTGTCGGCGTAGTCCTTGATGTCGATGCTCACGTTCGGTCCTTTCAGGAGACGGCCGTCGCCGGGGCGGCGGCGGGTTCGAGGGGGAGCGTGGCGCGGTCGCGCGCCGGGCGGATGAGGGCTGCGGCGAGCAGGCCGCCGAGGATCAGGAGCAGCGCGGACAGGTCGAAGGCGTGCTGGAAGCCGGTGGCGGCGCTGTCCGCGCGGTCGACGAGCGCGCCGGTGAGCAGCGGCCCGAACGCCCCGGCGGAGGAGGCGAGCGCGGTCGCGGTGCCGAGGAGGGCGGCGCGCTGCCGTACGGGCGCCAGCTCGGCGAGCGCCGCCTGCATCAGCCCGTAGAACGCGTTGCCGACCGTGAACGCGACCATCATCACCAGGATGAGCGCCGCGCCACCGCCGACGCGGGTGAACGCCAGCATCGCCACGCCCGACACCACCACGGCGGCACCGCCGAGCGCGCCGCGCGCGATCCGGCTCGGATGACCGGCGCGCAGCAGCCGCTGGGAGAACGCCCCGATGCCGAGCATGACGACGATGCCGACGACCTGTGTGCCCGCGGTGATGAGGCTGGCCTTCTCCAGTTCGATGCCGTGCACGCGCTGGAGGAACTGCGGCAGCCAGGTGATCGCGACGGCCATCATCCAGAACGCCGCGAAGCCCGCCGCGAGCCCGCCGAGCACCGTGCCGCGAGTGAACAGCCGCCGGTACGGAACGCGGACGCCGAAACCACCCGGGACACCCGAGACGGCCAGGCCATCCGAGCTGGCAGGGCCACCGGAACCGCCGGAACCGCCCGGGACACCCGAGACGGCCAGGCCACCGGAGCCGCCCGAAGCATCGGAACTGCCCGGAGGACCCCAGCCGCCCAGAGCGTCGGAGCCGCCGGGGGCACCGGAGCAGCCAGGAGCACCGGAGCCGCCGGGGACGCCGGGGACGCCGGGGACGCCGTCCACGGCTTGCGCGGTGCGCGGTGAATAGGGGCCTTCCGCGCCGTACGCGCGCCAGGCGATCAGCCACAGCAGGCCCAGCACGCCGGTGACGACGAACGCGGTGCGCCAGCCGAGCTGGCTCACCACGATCGCCAGGATCGGCCCGCCGATCGCCACCCCGGCGGCGCCGCCGACCGACAGCAGGCTGCTCGGCAGCGTCCGGTCCTTGTCGGGGAACCAGCTGAACGCGGTGTGGTTGGCCATGGGGAACGCGGGGCCCTCGGCGGCGCCGAGCACGATCCGGGTCACGATCAGCGTGCCGAGCCCGGCAGCCGGGAGCGCGATGACCAGCTGGGCCACGCTCCACATCACGACCATGACGGTGAGCAGCCGCCGGGCCTCCATCCGGTCGGCGAGGAAGCCGACCGCGACGCCCGAGACGCTGAACAGCAGGAAGAACGCGCTGCCGATCAGCCCGAAGCGGGTGTCGCTGAGCCCGAGGTCCTCCTTGATGTGCTTTCCGGCGAGCCCCAGGACCGTCTTGTCCATGAAGTTGATCACCATGAAGGCGAAGAGCAGGACGACGACCGTCCAGGCCTTCCGGGACACGGGAGCTGGGGCCGGGGCGGCGGGAGTCTGAGGCGCTGGGGCGGGCGCCGGTGAGGCCATGCGTGCGCTCCGATCGCTGCGGGGTGGTCTAGATCACCCTTCCTCCCGGCCCCGGTGAGCTGCAATGGAACGTCGACCCCCGTTCCGCCGCATTTGCTGTGACATGTCACAATCAAGCGAGATCGGCACCGCCCTGCACCACCACGGAACGGATCACGTCATGGAGGCGAACGAGCAGGTCAGGCGCATGGCGGCCGAGCTGGCGGGCCGCTGCGAGAGCCGCGTGAACCAGCTCGCCCGCGAGCTGGCCGAACGCCATTTCGCTGTGATTCCTAACTACGCCGACCTGCCCGAGGACATGCGGGACCTGGAGATGGCGGGCACCGCGCGGCACGCCATCAGGCAGTTCCTGCAGACGGCGGCGGGCGCGCCGACCTCCGAGGACGACTTCCGGCTGTTCCGCGAACGCGCCGCGCAGCGCGCCGAGGAGGGCGTCGAGCTCACCACGCTGCTGCGCACGTACCACATCGGCGCCGAGGTGATCTGGGAGGCGCTCTGCGACGCGGCCCGGCCCGGCGAGGAGCCCGCACTGCTGTGGCTCGCCCGGCACCAGCTGCGCGGCCTGAACCGCACCGTCATCGCCGTGACCGAGGCCTACCAGGCCGAGCAGTCGGCGATCCTCGCCGAGAAGCGCGAGGCGTACCAGGAGGTGGCCCGCGCGCTGCTGACCGGCGAGACCGCGCACGCCATCGCCGCACGCAACGGCATCGCGCTGGCGCCCGCGTTCCTCGTCCTCAACCTGCACGTCGCCGGGACGCCGCCGCACGGCGAGACGCTGGGCGCGGGCGTGCCGATCTCCCAGATCATCGAACGCCGGACGCTGCGCCAGGTGCGCGCGCGGCTCGAGGGCTTCACCGACGTTCCGCCGCTGACGCTGCTGGACGCGCGCGGCGGGCACGTGCTGCTCCCCCTGTCCGCCGCCGAACGCATGCCCGAACTCGGACGGCTGCTGGCCTCCATCGGGCCCGGCGCCGAGCAGATCATCGCCGGGGCGGCGCGTACCGAAGGCACGGCGGACGTCCCGCGCGCTGCCGACCAGGCCGTGCGGATCGCCCGCATCGCGCAGTCCACCGGCCGCCCGCCCGGGGTGTACGAGCTGGACGACGTGCTGCTCGACTACCACCTGAGCGGCCAGGCCGACAGCGGCCGCGCGCTCGCCGCGCTGCTGGACCCGCTCGACGAGCATCCGGAGCTGGTGGAGACGCTGCACGCGTTCCTCGACCACGATCTGGACCGCCGCCGCACCGCGCAGGCGCTGGCCGTACATCCGAACACCGTCGACAACCGGCTGAGCCGCGCGGCGGGGCTGCTGGGCGTGGATCTGCAGACGACGCGGGGCCTGATGCTGTGCGCGACGGCCCTCACGCTCCGTCGGCTCGGCTGATCCGCTTTTGTCCGACCAAGACCATCACACGCAGTCAAAGGGCGCACTCAAATAATCGTTGACCTGGGTTTACGCCCCCGTGACGCAGGGGTACTTACCGCAACGAGATCGTGACGCTGAGTGAAGGAGATCCCCCCGGACCGGTAAAGGTCCGGCTCCGGAACTCACATGTCGAGGGAGGGTCACATGCGGTGCACGGCGCGAGCGGACGGGCTCCTCACCGCCCGTCCGTTCGTGTCCGCCCCGCCGACCTCCACCCCGCTCACGACCGACCCGCCTGCGGCCAACCCGCTCGTGTGCACCCCGCCCGCAGCCACGCTGCCCGCGGCCACCGCGATCGCGGCCGACCCGCCCGCGGCCAACCCGCTCGTGTGCACCCCGCTCGTGTGCACCCCGCTCGTGTCCACCCCGCTCGTGTCCACCCCGCTCGTGTCCACCCCGCTCGTGTCCACCCCGCTCGTATCCGCCCCGCCCGCAGCCCCGCTGTCCGCGTCCAACCCGCCCGCGGCCAACCCGCTCGTGTGCACCCCGCTCACAGCCACGCTGCCCGCAGCCAAGCCGCTCGCGATCGACCCGCCTGCGGCCACTCCGCTCGTGTGCACCCCGCCCGCAGCCACGCTGCCTGCGGCCACCCCGCTCGTTTGCACCCCGCCCGCGGCCGACCCGCTCGCGGCCACGCCGCTCGCGTCTGCCTTGCCCGTGTGCGCCCCGCTCGCGTCCGCTCCGCTGGCGTCTGCGGTGCTCCGCAGGTTCCTGCTCCTCGCGCTGCTCGCCGCCGGATGGCTGCTCGGCCTGATGCTGGTCACCGCGACCGCCGGGCACGCCGACACTACGCCCGCCCGCCCCGTTGCCGGAGGCGGCAGTGGCAGCGGCAATGAGAGCGGTGGCAGCGAACGCGGCGGCACAGGAGAACGGCGCAGCGGCCCGCTCGATCGCGCGGTCACCGGTCTCGTCAAAAGCTCACTGCATGGCCTGGCCCGGACGGCCGAGGGCGTTCCCGGCACGCTGACCACCACGGTGCATCACCCCCTGAGCAAGACGGTGCACACGGTGACGGCGGCGCTCGGCGACACACCTCGGGTCCTCGGCCGTCCCGGACCGGCCGATGCTCCGCACCCGACCGCGCCGCACGCGGCGCACGGGCGCGGGACGGATGGCCTGCCGCCGCCGGAGCGCGGTGCGGCGGCAGGTCATCCGATCATCAAGGCCCCGACGCCGCTCCCCGCGACGGGCGCGGGCCCCGGCTCCGGCCTCGGCACGGGCGCGGGCTCCCGTACGGCACGGCACGACGCCGCGCCCGGGTCCGCCGCGCACCGCCACGCCGCGAGCCTCCACGACCACCCCAGGACACCGGCGCCGTATGCCCCCGCGGCACCGGTGTCCCTCACCGCCGGGCCGGCGGCATCCTCGAGCAATGCCGCCGGCCCGGCCTTCCTTCTCCGCGGCCCCGCCCGCCACCCGATGACCGCGCTGTCGCCCGCGACCGGCGGCCCGTTCCGGCCGGTGCCGCACGCCCCGGCGCGCGAACCCCGCCACACCCCCGACTAGACCGGGGCCGGGCCGCCCCCGAGGCCCGGACCAGTGAAGCCCGGGCCCTCCTCTGAGGCCCGAGGCCGCAGCCCAGCCCGGCACGCGCGCGCAGACTGGACCGCCATCACCACACGGCCGCCGCCGAGACGAGCGGGCCGCGCCGAACACCGAACGCGGATCACCGATCCACCGATCGCCCGGGGAGACACCATGCCTTCGCTTCGCCATGCCCGAACCAGCCCGAACCGGCGCCCCCGGTCGCCGCCGGACGGAGGCGGTTCAACGACCCGCAAGTCACTGTCCCTGACCCCTGACAGTCCAGCCCCTGACAGCCCGACCCCTGACAGAAGAGAGCGGGAAACCCCTGTGAACGCACGCATCATCTCCACGCGCACCACCGCCATGGCAGCGGCCGTGGCCGCGGGACTGCTGACCACCGCCCCGATGGCCTCGGCCGACACCTCGGGCGAGGGCGGCATCCTGTCCGGCACGCAGGTCATCGCCCCGATCAATCTCCCGATCAACGTGAAGGGCGTCGCGGTCGGCGTCGCTGGCAACGCCTCGGCCTCGGCGCACGACTCGGGTCGTTCCACCGGCGCCCGCAAGCAGGCACGCGTCGGCAAGAACAAGGCCATGCGCAAGAAGGTCAAGCACCACCACCGCGGACCGGTCGGCGACCGCAAGGGCGGGCCGTCCGAGCGCCACGGCGGAGGCGGGCCGACGACCTCGGGTGAGGGCGGCATCCTGTCCGGCACCCAGGTGGTCGCGCCGATCACCGCCCCCATCACCGCCTGCGGCATCGCGGTGGGCATCCTCGGCGACGCCAAGGGCGGCTGCAAGGCCGACGTCAAGGCGAGCAACGGCAGCGGCGGCGGCAAGGCCACCACGTCCGGTAAGAACGGCGTCGGCAGCGGCACCCAGGTCGTCGCGCCGATCACCGCGCCGATCACCGTCTGCGGCGTGGCCGTCGGTGTCCTCGGTGACGCCGACGCGGGCTGCAAGGCGTCGGTCAAGGCGTCCGGCGGCGGTCCGTCGGGCGGCGCGCACACCGACGGCAGCGGCGGCACGCTGAGCGGCACCCAGGTGGTGGCGCCCATCACCGCCCCGATCACCGCCTGCGGCATCGCGGCGGGCGTGCTCGGCGACGCGCACTCGGCATGCAAGGCGAACGTCCACGCCTCGTCCGGCGGCCCGTCCAAGGCCAGCACCAGCGGCAAGAACGGGACGCTCAGCGGCACCCAGGTCCTGGCCCCGATCAACGCGCCGATCTCAGTGTGCAGCGTCGCGGTCTCGGCCAACGTCCCGCCCTGCACGGTGAACACCTCCACCGGCTCGAACTCCAACGGGTCGAGCAACGGCCACAATGGCCACAACGGTCACCACGGCCATCACGGTCACCACGGCCACAACGGCTCGAACGGATCCAGCGGCACGAACGGCAACGGGTCCAACGGCTCCAACGGTTCGAACGGAAACTCGTCGAACGGCAACGGATCCAACGGGTCGAACAGTGGCGCCAACGGCAACAACGGCACCGGCTCCAACAGCGGATCGGCGTCCGGGGCTCAGGGCTCGGGCAGCATGGCGGCCGCGCACTCCACGAGCGCGCACGGCCGGCTCCCCCACACCGGGGCACCCATCTGGCTACTGAGCACCGCCGCCGCGGCCGCCCTCACGGCGGGCGCCGGCCTGACCCTCGTCGGCCGTCGCCGCCTCAAGGACACTCCCCAGGGCACCGGCCGGGCCGAGCCCATGCCGGAGGGGGGTGAGACGGGGATCTAACCGCTGATCGGGCGGACCGGATCCTGTACCGACCCCGTCCCGGCCGCCCGGAGTGCGTCATCGCACCGCTGCGACAGCCCGGCCCGTGGAGGCGCCCCGCCTCTACGGGCCGGTTCGCGTTCGTGACCGGTAAGGCTCACCGCTTCGTGACCGGTAAGGCTCACCGCTTCGTGACCGGTAAGGCTCACCGCTTCGTGACCGGTAAGGCTCAGCGCTTCGTGACCGGTAAGGCTTAGAGCTTCTTGCGCCAGTACTGGCCGTGGATGGTGTCCCCGAAGCGTTCGACGGGCGGCTCCTCCACCTCCAGCTCGAACCCCACCCGCCGGTAGATGCTGTGTGCGGGCTTCTGGAGCGCGGTCGTCCAGAGCATGATCTCGGCGTAGCCGGCCTCGGTGGCGAAGCGGACGCACTCCTCGACCAGCGCGAGCCCGACGCCCATGCCGCGCGTGCTCGGTTCGACGAGCAGCAGTCGCAGCTGGGCGACCTTGTCGTCGTGGCGCATGCAAAAGACGCTGCCCACCCGGGCGCCGTCGGCCTCGGCGATCCAGCCGCACTCGCTCTCGGGGTCGTGCCCGGCGCCGAAGCCGGCGACGATCTGGGCGACGAGCGCCTCGTAGGTGCGGTCCCAGCCGACCTCCTCGTCGTACAGCTCACCGTTGCGCTGCACCACCCAGCCGAGGTCGCCCGGGCGCAGCGGCCGCAACGCGAACGCGTCCGACGTCGTTCCCTCGCCGAGCACGCCCCGGACGGTCTTCATGGCCGTCACCAGCCGCTGCCGGTCGCCGCTCGGCAGGCTCTCCAGCAGCGCGCGGATCTCGGCGACGGTGCGGTCGTCGAGCATCGTGAAGACCTCGCGGCCCTGCGCGGTGAGGCGGGTGATCTGGCGGCGCGCGTCGCCCGCGGCGCGCTCGCGCACGATCAACCCGTCGGACTCGAAGCGGGCGAGCATCCGACTCAGGTAGCCCGCGTCCAGGTCCAGGGTGCGCCGCAGCGCGAGCACCTCGGTGTCGTCCCGCTGCGCCAGCTCGAAGATCACCCGGGCCTCGGTGAGCGAGTACGGCGTCCGCACCAGTCCCTCGCCTAGGACCCCGATGATCCCGGTGTAGAACCGGTTGAACGACCGGACCGTGGCGATCTCGTCCGCGGCGACGTCCCCGTCCGCCCCGTCCCCGTCCACCTCGTCCACGTCCATCCCGTCCACCTCCACAGCAATCGTTTGACAGAGTCAAACATTAGGCGACCGGGCGCCACCGGTCCAGCGTTTCGCCAGGACGGGTGGGACTAAAAGGAAGCCGGACCGATGGAAGCCGGATCGATCAAGGCCGGATCGATCGAGGCCGGACTGATCGGGGCCGGACCGATCGAGACCGAACCGACGGGAACGACGGAGGCCGGAACGACGGGAGCCGGAACTCGGGTCAGGCCTTCGCGGCGGGCTCGGCCACCGGCTGGGCGGCGGCCACCGCGCGGGCGTCGCGGACCACGCGGCGCTCGACGAAGAAGGTCATGAACGGGACGATGCCGCCGAGGACGATCTCGACCATGCGGGTGAGCGGCCAGCCGACCCGGCGCCAGACGTCGTACGAGGCGACCAGGTAGACCATGTAGAGCAGGCCGTGCAGGGGCGCGACGATCGACACGACCGCGTCCATCTTCGTCGGCCCGTACTTCAGGACCATGCCCAGCGTGAGCAGCACCAGCAGGGTGCCCACGATGAGGGCCAGGACGCGGTACCTGGTGATGGCCGCTTCCACTGATCACACCTTCCTAGGGAGGAGAGGAGACTGGAGGAGAAGGGGAGAGAGGCGGTCAGTCGCGCCGGTGGCTCTCGGCGTTCAGCCGGGCCAGGTAGCGGTTGTAGGCCGCCAGGGCCGGGTCCTCGGTCTCCTGCTGCTTGATGATCTCGCGCTTGACCGCGGCCTCGGCGGGCTCCTCGATGACGCTGGGCGCGCGCCGCGGGTCGTTCTCGTCCACGCCGTTCACCTCGTCGCGCATCATCTTGATCCACATCACGATCACGAAGATGGCGAAGATCGGCCATTCGAAGGTGTAAGCCCAGCTGCGGTCGTTGCCCTGCTGGGCGCGGTCGAACTGCCACCACCCGAAGCCGAGGAACGCGGCGCACAGGGCGACCGCCAGGGCGTGGAGCCCGAGCCAACCGGGGGTGAAGAACCTTCGCACGTCAATGAGACTACCGCCGGGGGTGCCGAGGCCACGCCCACCCCCGCCTCAAATCGCCGGGCCGGTGTAGACGGCCCGGGGACGGAGGGTCCTTTTGCCCTCATACTCCTCCAGGGCATGGGCGATCCAGCCCGCCGTCCGGGACACGGCGAAGATCGCCTCGCCCGACCCCGGCGGCATTCCGGAGGCCGTGGTCAGGCAGGCCAGGGCCAGGTCGACGTTGGGCTCGGGCAGCCTGCGGCGGGTCGCCTCCGCCCGTACGGCGTCGACCACGGCGAGGCCCGGATGATCTGGCGCCGCCGCGCCCACGAACGACAGCAGCGCGTCGAACCGGTAGTCGCCGGCCTTGTAGACCGAGTGCCCGAAGCCGGGGATGCGCTCCCCCGCACGCAGCCGGTCGCCGACCACCCGGGCCGCGCGGCCGGGGTCGCCGCCGATCTCGGCGAACAGCCGTTCAGCACCGTAGGAGGCGCCGCCGTGCAGCGGGCCGCTCACCACGCCCAGCCCGGCGGTGACCACGGCGTACGGGTCGGCGCGCACGGACGCGGCGACCCGCGCGGCGAGGGTGGAGGCGGCCAGTTCATGATCGGCCAGCAGCACCATCGCGGCCTGAAGGGCCCGCACGAGCCCCGGGTCGGCGGCATCCGGCGACAGCTTCCCCCACAGCCGCCCGGCGATCGAGGCCCCGGCCCCCGCCCCCACTGACGGCCCCACTGACGGCCCCGTGGACTCCCCCGCCGGCTTCCCCGCGGACTTCCCTGCGGGCTCACCCACGGACTTCCACGCGGCCTCACCCGCAACCTCCCCCACGGGCTTCCCCGCGGCCTCACCCGCGGACTTCCCGGCGGGCTCACCCACGGATTCCCCCGCGAACGGCAGGGCGTCGACCATCCCGGCGATCAGCCCGCGCGCGGTGTCGAGCACGCCGTCCCGGTCGAGGTGGATGCGGCGCGGGTCGGTGACGGCGAGGGTCGTGGTGATCACCTGGAGCCGGTCCAGCGGCAGCAGCTCGGCGGGCAGGCCGGACTGCGCGGCGATCGCGGCCGCCACCCCGCCCACGGGTGAACGCCAGGGCGGGCCCGCCGCGAACTCCGACGTCCAGAGGAAGGTCGCGATCTCCTCGAAGATGTGCTCGGCCGCCAGCTCGGTGGCGTCCTGCCCCCAGTAGTAGTGCCGGTCCTTGCCCATGGCGGTGACGGCCGACTCGATGGCGAGCTCGCTCGGGGAGGGCGCGCGGCGCGGCCTGCCGCGTTCGGCCAGCGCCTCGATCTCGTCCGAGGCGAACAGGCTGCGCCGCCCGTCGGGGCCGTGCCGCCGGGTCAGGACGCCGCGGCTGACGTAGGCGTAGAGCGTGGCCGGCTTCACGCCGAGGCGCTCGGCGGCCGTGGCGGCGTCGATCCACTCCCTCATCAGCACGACCCCTTCAATGTTGATTGGAATCAATATTGCCAACCCGACCAGGGCCTTCTCAAGCCGCCCGGGGAAAGATCCGAAACGGCCGCGAAATGTCGGCGGCGCCCGTTACGTTCCCGGCCATGGCAACGGCACAGGCATACGCCTACGCGCGCCCCTCCACGCTCACCGAGGACGCCCTCGGCCTCTCGACATCGGGCGGGACCACGACCACCGGCGCGGCCACGCACCCGCACTTCTTCAGCGGCCTGCTGACCCAGGCGGCCCCGGCCGCAGCCGCGCTGACCGGCCTCGCCGACGTCGCGCAGACCCGCTACCACCAACCGCAACCGACCGCCATGCGCGATCCCGTCGTGACCTGCAACGGCGACCGGCTGCGGATGGAGTCGTTCTCGGCCTGCTGCGGCGTCTACGCGCGCCTGGACGTGCTGGAGGGCGCGCTGGACGGCGACGTGGTCGAGCTCGGCACCACCAACGTCGACGTCAACGGGCCGCTGCGCGAGGCGCTCGCCCGCGTCGGCGGTTCCGACCCGCTGCACCTGGCGGTCGGCGCGGACGAGATGGCCGTCACGACGCTGGACGGCGCGGTCGTGGAGAAGAAGGTGCCGCTGCCCGACCGCTGGCTGCGCGGCTTCGCCGAGGTCCAGGTCATCGCCGCCGCGTTCGACCTGCGCGCCGAGCTGACCGGGCCGGACGCCGTGCGGTTCCTGCGCGGTCTACCGCGGGGGACGCGCGAGGTGCTCTGGGCGACCCCGGCCGGGCGTACGCTGCGTTTGGCCTCCCGGCCCTCCCCCGGCGCGGTGTGCCTGCCGGGTCCCGACCGGCTGCGGACCATGATCCCGCTGCTGCGCTTCGCCCGTTCCCTGCGCGCATACGGCCCGGCGGTCTCAGCGGGCGACAACCCGGTGGCGAGCGCGTGGGAGCTGGAGCTGCCCGGCATGCGCTACGTGCTGACCCTGTCCCCCGAGGTCCGCCGCGGGTTCTCCGGCGAGGGCGCCGTGCTGGACGCGCTCATCACCGACGAGGCAGCCGGCGATGCCGACCTGATCGGCGCCCTGCTGGCGTTCGAGCCGCGCGTCGAGCCCGACCTGCTGGCCGAGCGCGCGGGCCTGGACATCGCGCGCGTACGAGCCGCCCTCACCCAGCTCGGCACGTCCGGCCGTGTCGGCTACGACACCGCCGAGGCCGCGCACTTCCACCGGGAGCTGCCCTACGACCCCGACCGCGTCGCCGCGATGAACCCGCGGCTGCGTTCCGCCCGCGCGCTGGTCGACGACGGCGCGGTCGCCTTCACCACACGAGACCCCGCTACAAGCGCCCCCGCTACAGGCGACCGCGCTACAGGCGACCTCACCGCAGGCGACTCCACCACAGTCGCCCCCACCACAAGCGACCCCACCACAAGCGACCTCGCCATCGTGACGGTCGACGGCAGGCCTCGCCAGGTCCGCTTCGACGGCGACCGCGCCTCGTGCACCTGCCCCTGGTGGTCCGATCACAACGGCTCGCGTGGCCCGTGCAAGCACGTGCTGGCGGCCCGCATGGTCCGCGCCGGCGTCGCGGAGGTGGCCCGGTGAACGCCGACGACGTCCTCGACGGCTGGGTGGCGACCGGCGAGGTGGCCAAGGTCGCCGACCTCGCCCGCGCGCTCCCCGAGTCCGGCCGCCGCGTCATCGCCAAGGCGCTGCCCGGCTACCTGCGCGACGCGCGCGCCGCGACCGAGTGGGGGTTCCTCGCCGACCACCAGACCCTGCCGCTGCTGGCCGCCGGGATGGCGACGATGAGCGGCGCCGCGGCCGTGGCGGGCTGGATGACGCGCCGCGAGCTGCGCACCTGGATCAGCCGCGACCGCGACACGATCATCCGGCAGCTCGCCGCGATCCTCGCCGACCGCCCGGCGGAGTGGCGGGCCGACGTCGCGCACCGGCTCAGCGCGCGGCTGCGCCCGAACGCCGGGTCGTGGCGCGACACGCAGGTGTGGGAACTGGCGGCCGAGCTCGTCCGCGGCGCGCAGGCAGGGCCGCCGCTCGACGACGCGTTCGTGCGCGGCTGGGTGCTGTGGGGCGGCGACCCGGTCAAGCTGGCCTCCGATGCCTTCGCCGAGGCCCTGATCCCCCGGTTCTTCGAGGTGGACGGTATCGGCGGCGTCCTCGGCAACCGGGAGCGGTGGTGGCCGGGCGCCGGCTACGCGGGCCCGATCATCGAGCTGACCAAGGCGGGACGGCTCGAACGCAAGGCCATGATGGACGGCTGCGTCAGCCGCCTCCTGCGCGGCGGCGAGGCGAACGACCTGCAGTGGTTCGTGCTGCTGTACGACGCGTTCCAGCCGACGCTGGAGGAGTCCGAGGCCTACCTGCGCGATCACGTGCGCATCCTGCCCACGGCCCCGCCCGCCATCGTCGAGCACGCGCTCGCCGAGGTGCGGCGTCTCGACGACGCCGGGCGCCTGCCCGCCGGCCTCTTCGCCGAGGCCGCCGACGCGCTCGCGTTCAGGCCCGAGCGCAAGCTGGTGCGCACGGCGCTGACCTGGCTCGACCGCGCCGCCCGCAAACACGACACCGCCCGCAAACACGACACCGCCCGCAAACACGACCGCGTCGACGCCACCCTCGCCGCGGTCAGCATCGCGTTCGGGCACGAGTCGCTGGAGATCCAGGAGCGCGCCGCCAAGGTCGCGGTCAAGCACGCGTCCCTGGCCACCGAGCAGACCCGCGAGACGGTCCGCGAGGCGGCCACGTCGCTCCCCCACGAGTCCAGGGAACGCATCGCCGCCGCGTTCGGCGCGGTCACGTCTGTGCCGACGGCCGAAGTACCGGCGCCGTCCCTGGCCGTTCCCGTTCCCGTGCGCGCCGAGCTGCCGCCGCCGATCGCGTCCATCGCCGAGCTGGTCGAGGCGAGCGTCCGCGTCCTCCGCGACCACGAGACCGAGGGCGTGCTCGCCGAACGGGTGCTCGCCGGTCTGGTGGAGTTCGCCTACAGCCGGCCGGACGAGACGCGCGAGGCGCTCCGCGCGGCCGTCCTCGAAGCCGCGCCCTGGCTGGACTACCACTCCGACTCGGTCGGCAACGGCAACTCCGCGACGTGGCTGGGGCACGCGATCCAGTCCCTGGTGCCGCCGACCCAGAAACACGCCCAGCGCTGGTCCCCGACCCCGCCACCGCCGAACGAGCCGCTGAGCGTTCTTCAGGCGCGCATGGAGGAGATCGGCGCGGCCGTCGGCCGTTCACCGGTACTGCTGTCCACGCCGACCGACGTCACCGGCCACGTGTCGGCCGAGGCGCTCCTCGACCGCATGGAACGCCTGGAGGCCGCCGGTCAGGAGCCGGGCCCGCTCGACCTCGACCAGGCCCTGCTCCGCCTGCCGCGCGAGATCGAATCCGACGTCCTCACCAGGGCCCGCCGCCTCAGCTCGCTCGCCGGGCAGCTGATCGTGGAGTGGCTGACGACGGGAGGCCTGCGCGACCCGGAGATCGTCAGCGCCGCGTACCAGATCCCATGGGCCTACGGCGGCAAGGTCCCCCGCGTTCTGCCCACCATCACGCAGCCGGACACCACGAGCACCATCGCCGCCAGCCTGTGCGAGCTCCCGCCGAAGGGCGAATGGTCGTTCCTCACGGTCGGCCCCTACTTCCATCCCCCGCACGCCACCTGGTGGCCGATCCTGCTGCCGTCGCACCGTGAGGTCATCGCCGCGCACGCCCTCGTCCTGGCGCCCTCACGCAACGAGGAGCGCAGCAACCTGGGCACCGTGCTGCTCGGCCTGACGCACGCCGACGGGCCCATCGGCTCCACCATGGTGACCCTCCTGGCGTACGGGCTGAGCGCCAAGCACCGCAAGGAACGCGCGGACGCCGTGGAGGCCCTGCTGACCCTCAGCGCCCGCGGCATGCTCAACGTTCTCGACCTGGCCCAGGCGATCGTCACCCTCGTCCAGATCGGCGAGCTCAAGCTCAACCGGGTCACCGAGTCGCTCACCGAAGCGGCCCGAGCGGGCGCCTACGCCGACGTCATCGCCGTCATCGCCGACGCTCTGCCCGTCCTCATCCCCGAGCCCGGCGAGAAGGCCCCGAACGCCCTCCCCGACCTCATCGCGCTCGCCGCCGAAGCCGCCGAGGCGACGGGCGCGCGGACCGAAGTGAAGGGCCTGGCCGACGTCGCCGCGCGCGGCGGATCGTCCCGCCTCGTACGAGAAGCGGTGCGGCTGCACCGCACCCTGACCGCGGAGGACACGCGTTGACCACCTGGGACGACATCCGCGCCGAGATCAAGCGGGGCCGGGCGCACCAGCTCGCCGCCCTGGTAGGCGAGCTCGACGAGGCCACACGCCACACGGTCGCCAAGGAGCTGCCCGGCTACCTCAAGGAACTCCTGTCGGCCTCCAATGGCGGGTTCTGGGGCGACACCGGCCGGGGGTGCGCCGCGGCCTTCCGCGTCGTGGGCGCGGGCTGCATCCCCGGTGCGACGGCCGTGGCGTCGTGGCTGTGCCGGAGGGATCTGGGGTTCGGCAGCGACAAGGGGCACGCGCGACTGGTCGTGACGGCCGTTCAGCATCGGCCGCCGGCCTGGCGCGCGGACGTGGCCCGCCGCGTCGCCGCACGGCTGCGAGCCGCCGACCCGTGGCGCGACGCAGGACGCTGGTACGTCGCCGACCTGCTCGCGCACGACGCCGGCGAGGGTCTTCCGGAGGACGAGGCCTACTTCGTCGGCTGGGTGCGGTGGACCACGCCCTACCCGGACCTGAACGAGGAGCCCTACCTCGACTCGCTGCTGCCGCGCCTGTTCGAGGTGCAGGGCGCCGGCCTCGTCCTGGACCCGGGCACCGAACGCGACGACCCGTGGATCGAGATGCTGCTCCACCTGGTCGCCGTTCATCGCATCGACCGGACGATGCTGCTCGACGGCTGCGTACGGCGGTTCCTGCGGGGCGGGACCATCCAGGACCTGCGCTGGTACGTGTACCTGCACGATGCGCTCACGCCATCGGTTCCGGAGGCCATCGACCGGGCGCGCGACTACCTGCGGCTGCTGCCCGTCGCCCCCGGCCGCGTGGCCGAGCTCGCGCTCGCTGAGCTGCGCCGCATCGACGAGGCGGGCGCGCTGGAGGAGGTGACGTTCCGCGAGGCCGCCGAGGCGCTGCTCTTCCGCCCGGAGAAGAAGCTGGTCCGCGCGACGCTCACCTGGATCGACCGCACAGCCGCCGCCCGCGTCGACGCCTCGCTCACCGCACTCACCATCGCGTTCGAGCAGGACTCGCTCGACCTGCAGGAACGGGCCGCGCGCATCGTCGCGAAGCTGGCTCCCCAGGCGACCGCCTCGGCTCGCGAGATCGTCCGGAACGCGGCCGCCGGCCTTCCCGCCGAGGCGCGCGAACGCCTAGCCGCCGCCTTCGGCGAGATCTCCGCTCCGGTGTCGACGACGCCGGGCCCAGGCCTCCCGCCGCCCCCGGCCCCGGCCCCACGCGACCTCCCGCCCATCTCATCCCTGCCCGAGCTCACCGAGGAGGTCGCGGCGCGGCTGCGCGGAGAGATCGGCTGGGCGGACGGCGAACGCGTGCTGGCCGGAATCGTCGAGTTCGCCCACCGCGACCCGCAGGCGACCAGCGAGGCCATGCGACGGATCGCGCCGCACGCCGCCCCCTGGCTGCTGCACGACCACGATCCGCTGGACCAGGATCCCACCTCCTGGCTGATGGCCGCGCTCCGGCCACTGGTGCAGCCGACCGCCGGTCCGCCGCCGTTCGAGCACGAACCCCTGTCACCCGATCAAGCAGGCCCGGCCCCCGACGTCGTGCTGTGGACGCGCATGCGTGAGATCTGCGCAGCCGTGGGCCGCACCCCTGCCCTGCTCTCCACCCCGACGCTCTCCACCGGCCACATCGATCCCGCCGTCCTCCTGGAGCGCCTCGAACGCCTCGAAGCAGCAGGCATCTCACCCGCCCAGAGCGACCTGGATCAGGCCCTCATGCGGCTCCCCCGCGAACCGGGCGCCGACATCATCCGCCGGGCCCGCCGCCTCCAGTCACCCGCAGGCGCCCTGGCGACGGCCTGGCTCACCGGCGGCGGCCTGCCCGACCCCGACGTGACCTGCTCGTTCCACAGCATCCCGCGCAAGACCTGGAACTACTCGGCCTGGGAGCGCAGCTACGTCGACCGCGTACTGCCCGTCATCGTCGCGCCAGACGAGGGCGGCCTGGCTACGCCCCTGCTCCGCTACCCCGCCGAAGGCCTCTGGAAGGTGCTCGACCCGGAGGGCTTCCACATCTCCTACGCCTTCTCCTGGTGGCCGTCGCTCCTGCCGTCCCACCGCGAGGTGATCGCCGCGCACCTCCTGCTCCCCCTCGCCGACCGTACGGAGTCCCGCGACGGCCAGGGCGCCGTCCTCCTCGCCCTGGCGGAAGGCGAAGGTCCCGCAGGCCAGGCGATGGCAACCGCGCTCGCGCTCGGCCTCACCGCCAAACGTACGGAGGAACGAGCCGGAGCCACCGACGCCGTCATCACCCTCTGCGCCCGCCGCCAGCTGCCCGCCACCGACCTGGGCACGGCGATCGCGACACTGGTCGACTCCGGCCAGGCCAAGCTCAACCGCGTCTCCTCCGCGCTCACCGAGACGGCCCGCGCCGGAGCGTACGCCGACGTCCTGGCCGTCACCGCAGCCGCGCTCCCCACCTTGCTGCCCGCCCCCGGCGAACGCTCCCCCACCGGCCTCGCCGAACTCCTGGCGCTAGCCGCCGAGTCCGCCCAGAACACCGGCACCCGCCCCGAGATCAAAGGCCTCGCCGGCCTCGCCACGCGCGGCGGATCGTCCCGCCTCGTACGCGAAGCGGCCCGCCTCCACAACATCCTCACGAGCGCATAGACCGTGCAACGCATTCGAGCCGCGCGGTGTTACATGCGGTGTTACATAGAGACAACCGGCCAGAAGGGGGCAGACCGATGAACGAGACAGTCACTCTCAACGCGGTGGACACGCCGATCGGGCGACTCCTGGTCGCGGCGACCGAGACCGGCGTCGCCTGGGTGGGCTTCAAGGACACCCCCGGCGCCCGCGCCCGCGCCACCAAGCGGATCGGCCTCCCGGTCGTCGAGGACCCCGAGCGCACCGCGACCGTCGTGGAGAAGATCAACGCCTACTTCAAGGGCGAGACCCTCACCTTCGAGGCGCCGATCGACTGGCGGCTGACCACCGACGTGCAGCGCCAGGTCCTCACCACGCTGTACGAGCAGATCCCGTACGGCAAGGTCGTCACCTACGGCGACCTCGGCGAGCTGAGCGGCACCGGCGTCCACGCCCAGGCCATCGGCCAGGTCATGGGCAGCAACCCCATCCCCATCATCGTCCCCTGCCACCGCGTCGTCGCCTCCAACGGCCTCGGCGGCTACAGCGGCGGCAACGGCGTCGAGATGAAGCGCTGGCTCCTCACCCTCGAAGGCTCCATCCCCGCCACCCTCGACTGGAACCCCGACGAGGGCCCCCAGGCGCCTTAGGGCTCAACCCTGGAGAACTCAGCCATGGAGGACACCGTCCTCCATGGAGAGGGTTTGGTCGGCCAGATCCAGGGAGCGTTCGTCGTGGGTGGCTACCAGGACGGCTGCGCCGGTGTCGTGGGCGTGGGCGGCCAGGAGGGTCATGACGGCGCGGCCTCGGGAGCGGTCGAGGCTGGCGGTGGGTTCGTCGGCCAGGAGAACGGGCGCGCCTGTGTAGAGGGCCTGGGCTACGCAGGCGCGCTGGCGTTCGCCGCCGGAAAGCTTGTCGGGATGGCGGTCGGCCTTGGGAGCGAGGTCGACCGCTTCGAGGAGTTCGGCGGCGCGGGCGCGGTCGGGTTTGAGACCGGCGACGATGCGGCGGGCGTGGAGGTTCTCGGCGACCGTGAGGTACGGGATGAGGGAGCCCGCTTGGAGGATGTAGGCGACCTTGCGGGCGATGTCGCGGGCCGGTGGGGCGCCGAGGATCGAGACTTCGCCGGAGGTGGGGCGTAGGAGGCCGCCTGCTATCGCCAGGAGCGTTGTCTTGCCTGAACCGCTGGGGCCTAGAAGCGCCACCAGCTCGTTGTTGTTCAGGGTGAGGTCTATGCCGTGCAGGACTTCGACGTTGTTGTAGGCGTGGTGGACGCGGCGGAGGGTGAGGGGCTCTGTTTGCACGGAGGTCCTCATGCGTTCCTCCCTAGTGAGAGCAGCGGGTCGATTGTCAGCAGGCGGCGCAGGGATGCGGCGGAGGCGGCTATCGCCAGGGCGGAGAGGATGGCTGCGGCCGCTGCGGCGGAGGTCGCGGTGAGGGAGAACGTTCCCGCGGGCATGGTCGCACCGATGCCTTGGACCACCGCGAAGCCGAGCGCCACACCGGTGACGGTCGTGAGGATCACCTGGACGAGGTACGAGCCGACCAGCAGGCGTGCGCGCGCCCCCGTGGCGCGCAGGACGGCGAGGCTCGGTTCCTTCTGCAGGGTGAAGATCCAGAAGACCGTTCCGATGAGCAGCGCCGTCACCGCCAGGAGGAAGCCGCGGATGAGGGTGACCGTGCCGGTCTCGGCCTTGTAGCCGGGTACGGCGTCGATCGCGGCCGACTTGGTGGCCATCTCGGCGCCGGGGATCGGCCTGGGCTTGCCGTGGAGGAGGTACGCGCTGGCGTTGCGGCCTTCTAGGTGTTGCCAGGTGCTCAGTGAGACGCGGCCGACTGGTGTGTGCTGGATGGATCCGAGGTCGGCGAGGCTGACCTTGAGGTGTGTGTGGTCGATGGTGAGGACGTCGCCCGGCTTCACGTTGTGGACCGAACGGTCGAGGACGATCGTGCCGGGCGGGACGGGGTCCAGGCCGATGAGGGCGAGCGAGGTTCCTTGCGTCTGGACCATCGACTGGCCGATCGGGCGTACGTCGCGCACGGCAGGGTCGGCACGGAGCTTCGCCTCGGTGGAGGCTGGCAGGGCGCTGCGGGACAGGACCTTGTCCGCGCCCGAGGAGAAGACGATCGTGTCGGCGGGGAGCTTCCCGAGCCCCGACACGCCGGCCTGGCCGAGGCCCGTCGCCAGGCCGGTGAGCATGAAGACCAGGAACGCGACCAGCCCGACGAGCGCGGCGGTCAGCCCGAAGCGGACCCGATCATGGCGCATTTCCCTCCATGCGAGAAACCACACGGCGAACCACACGACCCTGCCCCTTTCCGACGGCATGTAGGCAAACATACCTACGGTGCGTCGGAATGCCAAGTTACCGACGTGACGTCGGAAAACGTAGAATGGCCGGGTGCCGAGAATCAGCGAACCCACGGTCGCCGAGCACCGCGCCCGTCAGCTCCGCACTCTGCTCGACGCGGCGCGCGCCCTGGTGGCCGAGGAGGGCATCGAGGCGCTCTCCCTCGCCGCGCTCGCCCGCAAGGTGGGCCTGTCACGGCCCAGCCTGTACGAGTACTTCCGTTCCAAGGACGACCTGGTCGCCGCGATCGTCGAGGAGGAGCTGCCACGCTGGGCCTCGCTGGTCGAGAAGGCCCTCGCGGCGGCGCCCGACGTCACCGGCAAGGTCGAGGCGTACATCCGTACGCAGCTCGAGGTCATGACCGACGGCCGCCACGCCGCGGCCGTCGCGCTCGTCGAGCACGCACTGGCCGAACCGGCGCGCGAACGCATCCGCGACGGGCACGCGCAGCTCCTGAGCCCGCTGGTCGCCGCGCTCGAGGGCGCGGACGTTCCGGAGCCGGAGCTGCGCGCTCACCTGATTCAGGGCATCGTCGACGCCGCCGCCAAGCTGTTCGCGCAGCGCCCGGCGAACGCGGACGAGGTCATCGCGGCCGCGGTAGCCCAGGCGCTTCACGGCCTGGACTGACCGGCTCGCCGGGACGCCCGAACCAGCGGCCCAGCGCGTCCGCCAGCCCGTCGGCGTCGGCGCCCGCCCACGCCACGTAGCCGTCCGGCCGGATCAGCACGGCCTGCCCGGCGTACGGCACGACCGTCACCCGGTCCAGCCAGCCCGCGGCCACCGACCGGACCGTCTCCGAACCGCCGTCCAGAAGCACCGGCAGGCCGGGCTCGCAGAGCTCCCGCACCGACCGGCCCTCGGCGTGCAGGTCGGGAACGAAGGCGCCGACCATGGGATCGGCGTCATCGAGGTCGTACTCGACCTCCAGGCCGCTCAGCATCCCGGCGATGTGCCGGTTGGCCTCGGGGAGGTCGAGCAGCTCGCCGAACAGCTCGTACAGCGGGTCCATCCGGGGGTCGGGGTTCATCAGCGCGACCTGGGCCCGGGTGTTGTGGAGCACCCGGGCGGCGATCGGCCGCCGTTCCCGGCCGTAGCTGTCGAGCAGGTCCTCCGGCGCCCACCCGGCCACCGCGGCGGCCAGCTTCCAGCCGAGGTTGACCGCGTCCTGCAGCCCGAGGTTGAGGCCCTGGCCGCCGAACGGCGAGTGCACGTGGGCGGCGTCGCCGGCGAGGAGCACCCGGCCGCGCCGGTAGGTGTCGGCCAGGCGCGTGTTGTCGGTGAACCGCGTGCTCCAGGCGATCTCCCCCGGCACCTCGATCGGCCGCCCGGCGACCCGGCTGAACGCGGCGGCCAGCCCGGCCCTGCCCTCCTCGGACGCACCGTCCGATCCCGACACGCCGCCCGACTCCGGCGCGCCGTCCGATCCCGGCACAGCCTCCGGCTCGGACGCAGCGTCCGATCCCGACGCGGCGTCCGGCTCGGGCGCGCCGTCGAGGCCCGACGCGCCGCCCGCGCCCGGCGCGCCGTTCGGTCCCGACGCACCGCCCGCCTCGGGGGCGCCGTCGAACTCCACGGCGATCACCCGGCCCGGCAGGATCTGCAGGATGCCGCCCGGCAGCCGGTGCCATCCCATCCCGGGCTCGGCGATCAGGTCGGGGACCGTGACCCCGGCGAGCCGGCCGGTGATGGTCGGGTTCCAGCCGGGGAAGGCGAACCCGGCCAGCTTGCGCACGGTGCTACGGCCGCCGTCGCACCCGACGAGGTAACGGGCCCGCAGCTCATCGCCCTGCTCGGACCGGACGGTCACCCCGTCCGCGTCCTGCGTCAGTCCGGTCAGGGCCGTGCCCTTGCGCACCTCGACGCCGAGTTCCGCGGCCCGTTCGGCCAGGACCGTCTCCACGCCGCCCTGGGAGATGCCCAGCAGCCCGGGCCGGGTGGTGTCCAGGACGTCCAGCCGGATCTTGCGGATGCCCGCGAAGTGGGCGCGCGGCATCGCCGGCCGCACCATCGCCTCGGTCATGCCCGGCATCCCGCCGCCGGGCCCCATCCGTTCCCGCATCGCCTCCATCGGGGCGACCAGGCCGCGCAGCTCCATCGTCTCGGCGCAGCGCGGGTGCAGCCCGAAGGCCTTCAGCATCGGTGACGGCTCGGTCGACCGCTCCAGCACGATCACGCCCACGCCGTGCAGCGCCAGCTCGGTGGCCAGCATCAGCCCCACCGGCCCCGCCCCGGAGATGATCACGTCGGTGTCCACGACTCTCCTTAACTTGTTAAGTAGCCGCCCGAGCCACAGCCTCCCCTTAACGCGTTAAGCTGTCAACCGGAATGGGAATCGAACGCGATCAGGTGGTCCGGACGGCCCTGCGGCTGCTGGACGAGAACGGCCTGGAGAAGCTGTCGCTGCGCAGGCTGGCGGGCGAGCTGGGCGTCCAGGCCCCGGCGCTGTACTGGCACGTGCCGAGCAAGCGGGCGCTGCTCGACCACATGACCGACGTCATCGTGGCCCCGCTGGTCCCCGAGCTCGCGGGCCCGTCCGACCCCGCCGCATGGCCCGACTGGCTGCGCCGGACCGCCGGCCTGCTGCACGAGGCCCTGCTCGCCCACCGAGACGGCGGCGCCGTGGCCCTGGGCGCGGGCCTGCACCGCGCGGTCGCGCTGGGTGCGGTCGCCGAACGGATCGTCGAGGTCCTGCACGAGGCCGCCGGGCTCGACCTCGCCGACGCCTCCAGGGGCGCCGGAACGGTGCTGCAACTGGTGATCGGCCGGACCGTGGAGGAGCAGGCCCTGACCGACGTCACGCCCGAGGCTCTCGCCGAGGTCAGAAGCCGCTTCCCCAGCATGGCCGCCGCGCTGGCCCTTCGGCAGGGGCCGGACGACGACGCCGCCTCGTTCCGCTTCGCCGTCGATCTCCTGGTCGAGGGCCTGCGCGCAGTCGCGCCACCCGACCGCGCAGACTAAATCCCGACCGCCGGCCTCCCGACCGCCCGGCCTCCCGACCGCCCAGCCTCCCGGCCTCCCGACCGCCCAACCACGCGGCCCCCCGAACGCCCGGCCTCCCAACCACGCGGCCCCCCGAACGCGCAGCCCCCAACCACGCAGCCTTCCGAACGCGCAGCCTCCCGAACGCGCAGCCTCCCGACCGCCCGCGCGGCCTCCCGAACGCCCGACCGCCCGCGCGGCCCCCCGACCGCGCGGCCCCTAACCACGCAGCCTCCCGGACGCGCAGCCTCCCGAACGCGCAGCCTCCCGGATGCGCAGCCTCCCGGATGCGCAGCCTCCCGGATGCGCAGCCTCCCGGATGCGCAGCCTCCCGGATGCGCAGCCTTTCGGCGGCTCGGCCTTGGCAGGCGGGTTGTGATCGGCTAGTTGGCGGGGAGGTCGTACGTGACGCCGGTGAGGTCCTCGGAGACCTTCCAGAGGCGGCGTCCGAGCTCGGGCTTGCCGGCCGCGGGAGGGGCGAAGACGCGGGCGGGCGCGCCCCGGTACTGGGCGATGCGCGGGCCGTAGACCGCGCCGCCCCGCACGACTGGAGCCGTCGCCGCGTACAGCGAGGGAAGCGCGCCGGAGGCGGCCGACTGGCCGATCACGGCGCTCACGACCTCCGCGCCCTTCTCCTCCAGCTTCCGGCCCGACATCTTCGGGCCGGCCGTCTGGAGGTTGGTGGCCGCGTAGCCGGGATGGGAGGCCATGCTGGTCAGGGCTTCGACGCGTCGGTCGAGTTCCTTGGCGAAGACCAGGTTGGCGAACTTGGACTGGGCGTACGCGCTCCACTTGTTGTAGCGCCGTTCGCCCTGAAGGTCGTCGAAGCGCAGGCGGCCGAGGTAGCCGACGGCGCTCGCGACGGTCACCACGCGCGGCGCGCCGGCGGCGAGCAGTGCGGGCAGGAGCAGGCCGGTGAGCGCGAAGTGGCCGAGGTGGTTGGTGCCGAACTGCATCTCGAAGCCGTCGGCGGTGCTGCGGCGCGGGATGGCCATCACGCCCGCGTTGTTGACCAGGACGTCCAGCGGCCCGTCCTGCCGTGCGGCGAACGCGCGCACGGAGGACAGGTCCGCCAGGTCGAGCGGTGCGAGCGTGACGTCGCCCTTCGGCACGGCGGCCATCACGCGGTCGTAGGCCTCCTGGCCGCGTTCGGCGCTGCGGCAGGCCATCACCACGGTCGCGCCGTGCCGGGCGAGCTGCAGGGCGGTGTGGTAGCCCAGGCCGCTGTTGGCGCCGGTCACGATCGCCCGCCGCCCGCTCAGGTCCGGGATGTCGTCCGCAGTCCAGCCCATGGGCCACCTCCACCGCCGTGTTCCGACAGCACCGTGTCTGACGCCACAACGTAGACGTGACGTCGAATAGCGTGCAACCAGGGAGCCGGGTGTTACGGCAGGTTCTTCTCGATGGCGCCGACGACCTCGGTGGACTCGGGTTCGGCCTGCGGCGCGAAGCGGGCGGCGACGCTGCCGTCCGGAGCGATCAGGAACTTCTCGAAGTTCCAGCGGATGTCACCGGTGTGCCCCTCGGCGTCGGCGGTGCCGACCAACTCGTCGTAGAGCGGGTGCCGGCCCGCCCCGTTGACCTCGACCTTCTCGGTCATCGGGAACGTGACGCCGTAGGTGGCCGAGCAGAACTGCGCGATCTCCTCGGCCGAGCCGGGCTCCTGCCCCATGAACTGGTTGCAGGGAACGCCGAGGACGGTGAACCCGCTCCCGGCGAACCGCTCCTGAAGCTTCTCAAGCCCGGCGTACTGCGGGGTCAGGCCGCACTTGGAGGCGACGTTGACGATGAGCACGGCCTTGCCCCGATACTGCGCCAGATCCGCGGAGCCACCCTGCAGACCGGCGATCTCTACCTCATAGACGGACATGAGCCGATCTTAGAAGACCGGCGCCCGCTCGGATCAGTTGCCAAGGGCGTTCAGTCCGCCGAGGAAGGCGGCGACCTGGTTACCGGCCTTGCCGAGCTGGTCGAAAGCGTTGTTGACCACGCCGGCGGCCTCGGTGGGTTTGCTCAGCAAGTAGAAGATGACGAAGGCGATGGCCACATAGCGGAGGTTCTTCTTCATCCGTACGCCGTCCCTGGTTGTTTCGCAGCGACACACTGACCCGATTCAATTGTGCCCAGCTGCTCCTGCTCGCAAAGCGCGATTTTACTGTGACCGCGGCGCTAGCGCGGGATGGCCACGCGCGAAAGAGCCCCGCACCACACCGGGTACGGGGCCGAGCGGAGCTCCCGGATCAGGGGATGGCGCTCACGAACTGGGACAACGACTCGGCGGCGTTGCCGAGACCGCCGAGCGCACTGTTCACCAGATTGGCCGCCCCCTCGGGTCTGCTGATGACGTACCAAGCGACGAAAGCGATCGCCGCCAGCTTCAGATGCTTCTTGTTCACGTCTGCCCACCTCTCGCAGTCACATACTTACCGAGAGTGATTCCCGGCAGTGGATGAGACCCGGCCAAGGCACGGCAAAGAGAACGTCAGCCGCCGCAACCTTTGGCGGCCACGAGGGGGATTTGTGCGATTACCGGACGTTCGGTCGCGGTACTCGCGCAAGTTTCATTAGTGCCCGTCGCGCAACTATCAGCCGTTGTGCTTGCTCAGGTAGTCGAGATAGACGGGCCGGAGGGCGTCGGCGAGTTCGCCCTCCCCGGCGTGGGTGAACTCCTCCCACAGGGACAGGCCGTGCAGCATGTCGAAGTCGGCGCGGTCGGTGTCGCCGATCGAGGCGGCCGCGGCCGGGATCGAACGCAGCAGCTCCCACGTGAAGCCGAGATCGTGACGATCCCTTGCCAGTTTGACGGCCCTGTCGTGGAGTTCCTTGGACGACAGCTTCTCCAGCTCGGCGTCGACCCCGGAGTCGGACGCGGCGGAGCCGGAGGCGGAGGAGTCGGGCGTGACATCGGACATGCCCCGACTCTAGCCAGATGGCAGAGCCGGGGCATCCAAGCGGGGCCGCGCCGCGGGAGCTAGTTGGTGACGGCGTCCTTGGGCACGGGCTGATCGTTCTTGAGCGCGTCGAACAGCTTGCTCGCCTTGGCCTTGTCCCACAGCACGACCGAACCGTCCCCGGGCCTGTTGCCGAAGCCGCCGACGGGGACCGAACCGGTCACGCCGTCGCCGCCCGAGACGCCCTTCATGGCCCACATCATGCGGACCAGGTCGTACAGGTGGTCGTTGTCGTCGACGAGGAAGTTGCTGGTGGCGTTCATCGCCAGCGGGATGCTGCGGAACGGGTTGAGCATGACGCCCGGGCTCGTGGACTTCTTCATGAGCGCGCTGAAGAACTGCCTCTGGTGCTCGATGCGGTCGAGGTCGGCGCGGGCGGTGGCGCGGGTACGGACGTAGCCGAGCGCCTGGCTGCCGCTGAGGTTCTGGCAGCCCGGCTGGAGGTCGAGACCGGCCTTGTGGTCCTTCATCTTGGACTTGACGCAGATCTTGACCCCACCGATCGCGTCCACCACGCCGACGAACCCGCCGAAGCCGATCTCGGCGTAGTGGTCGATCCGCACGCCGGTGGCCTGTTCCACGGTCTGCACCAGCGTGCTCGGGCCGTAGTTGAAGGCGGAGTTCAGCTTGTGGGTGCCGTGGCCGGGGATCGGCACGTAGGAGTCGCGCGGGAGGCTGATCAGCGACGTGCCGCCGTCGCCGTAGTGCAGCAGCATCATCGAGTCGGTCCGCTTCCCGGCGGCATAGCCGGTGGCGAGCTTCTTCTGGTCGGACTTGGTCAGTCCCGCGCGGCTGTCGGAACCGACCACCAGCCAGTTGGTGCCCGGGGTGTCACTGGGCCGCCCGGAGTAGTCCTTGAGCACCGCCTCGCGCTTCAGGCGGGAGTCCAGGTAGAAGTAGCCGCCGACGGTGATCACCAGCAGCACCACGACGACGATCCCGAGGATCATCGGCCAGCGCCTGCGGCGGCGCCGCAGGCGGGGCGGCTCGTCGTAATCGTCGTGCCCGTAGCCGGCGAGCTGATCACCCGCGTGCGGATCCCCGTAGGGATCCTGTTCGTGGCCGTAGGGATACTCCGCCGAGGCAGAGCCGTGCCTGCTGCGCGCCACGCGGTTACCGTCCTCTCGTCTCCAGCCCCCGGGCCGGGTTCTCGGTCAACGTCATCGACCCTAGACAACCCTGGCGGTCTGTGCGTCCATCCAGCGCATGATTGTCCACAGCTACAAATAACCACGCTATGTGACTTCTGAGGTAAAGACTGTCACTCGTACGGGTCACACTGAGTCCGACGAAGTCGGCCGGGGGGCGTGGCGGGTCATCCCCCCTCGGACGGTGCCGGCTTCTGGTGATACGTGCGGCGAAGGGCTGTGGATGGCTTCTCGGCGAAGATTCTCGGTCCGTTTCCTCCTCCCTAAGAAGGACAACAAGAAGGACAGGGCCCGTTCCCCAGAGCCGCGGGAGATCTCCGAGGCCATGCCTGACCTGTCGGAACACCGCTGGACGCGGCACACCGGCGAGCTGGTCGAGACCAGCATGCGCACGATGGCGACCCGGTTGCCCGCGGTGATCGCCCAGTCGGCCAGGCTGGCCTGGCGGGCGAGCCGCCTGGACACGGCGGTGACGATCTCCCTCAACCTGGCGGCGGGGTTCTTCACCGCGTTCGGGCTGCTGGCCACGACCGGCGTGCTGACCGCGCTGTTCGCGGCCGGCCCGACCCCCGACCGGGTGCGGGCCGCGCTGCCGTCACTGGTCGTGGTGGCGGGGGCGGCGGCGCTGCGGGCGGGCCTGCAGGCGATCGCGGGCTGGGCGCAGTCGCGGCTGGAGCCGCAGGTCGAGCGGCTGGTCGAGCTGCGCCTGTACGAGCTGACCACCGCGGTTCATCTGGCGGCGCTGGACGACTCGGACTTCCTCGATGATCTGCAGCGGGCGCAGTCGCGGGGCATGGCGTCGGCGCCCCGGGTCGTTCAGACGGCGGTCGACGTCCTCACCGGCGCGGTCGGCGTGATCGCCGCCGCGCTGACGCTGGGCGTGCTGCATCCACTGCTGCTGCCGCTGCTCCTGCTCACCGCGGTGCCGCGCGGCTGGGCGTCGGTGCGTTCGGCGCGCATGGAGTACCTCACCGAGCTGACGCTGGTCGGGGTCGCGCGCCGCAAGTGGATCCTGTCGGACCTGATGGCCGACCGGCGGCACGCGGCCGAGGTGCGCTCGTTCACCATGCGCGAGTTCCTGCTGGAGGAGTACGACCGGTTCGCGGCGTACGAGCGCGGGGCCAAGCTGAAGCTCGCGCGACGCCAGACCGTCGTCAAGATCTTCGGCGACATCATGCAGGGCCTGGCGACCGGCGCCGTCTACCTCGCGCTCGGGCTGATGCTGTGGAAGGGCCTGGTCCCGCTCGCGGTCGCGGGCACGGCCGTGCTGGCGATCCGCGCCGGGCAGAGCTCGCTGTCCAACCTGGTCTTCGCGGTGAACCGCTGCTACGAGGAGGGCCTGTACTTCGGCGACTACCTGACGTTCTGCAACGAAGCCGAGACGCGCGTGCCGGAGGGCGGGCCGTCCGGCACGCTGCCGGCCGACTTCGAGCGGATCGTGGTGGAGGACGTCACGTTCACCTATCCGGGCGCTCAGCGCGCCTCACTCAACGGGATCTCGCTGGAACTGCGGCGCGGCGAGGTGGTCGCGCTGGTCGGCGAGAACGGCTCGGGCAAGACGACGCTGGCCAAGGTGATGGCGGGCCTGTACGACCCCGACGGCGGCGACGTGCGCTGGGACGACGTCTCGCTGCACGACGTTCCCCCGCAGCATCTGTGGGAGCACATCGCGGTCATCGCGCAGGAGTACACGCACTGGCCGATGACCGCCCGCCAGAACATCACGATGGGCCGCATGGACGGCGACGCGCTGGTGCTGGCGGCCGCGCGCGCCTCGGGCGCCGACGAGGTCGTGGACGGCTTGGCCAAGGGCTACGACACGCTGCTGGACCGCCGGTTCGACGGCGGCGCGGAGCTGTCGGGCGGCCAGTGGCAGCGGCTGGCGGTCGCGCGCGGCTTCTACCGCGACGCTCCCCTGCTGATCTGCGACGAGCCGACCGCCGCGCTGGACGCCCGCGCCGAGCACCACCTGTTCGACCGCATCCGCACGCACTCCGACGGCCGTACGGTCCTGCTGATCACGCACCGGCTCGCCAGCGTGCGGCAGGCCGACCGCATCTACGTTCTCGACAAGGGCGTGGTGATCGAGGAGGGCGACCACGCCGCCCTGATGGCGCTCGGCGGCCTCTACGCCGAGCTCTACACCCTGCAGGCCGCCGCCTACCAGGCCGCGCACCCGAGCGAAGAGGTGGATCCGGTGTAGAGGCCGGTCGGACAGGGCTGATCGGACAGGGCCGGTCGGACAGGGCCGGTCGGACAGGGCTGATCAGATGCAGGACCGATCAGACGCAGGACCGATCAGGTGCAGAGCCGATCAGAGGTAGGGGCCGTGGCCCTCGCGGCGTTCGGACAGTGTGGGGGCGGCGGGCAGGTCCTCGGGGAGCAGCAGCGCGACCTCGTCATGGCCGACCGCGCCCGGGCGGGCGTCGTCGGCCGCGGCGATGCGCTGGCCCTGGCGGGAGATGGCGTCCTCCAGGATGTTGCGGATCAGGCGGGCGTTGCCGAACGAGGAGTCGCGCGGCGCGGCGGCCAGCAGGCGGCGCACGCCGTCCAGCATGCCGTCGCCGAGCGTGAAGCCCTGCTCGGCGGCCATGAACTCGAAGATGGCGATCAGCTCGTCGTCGCCGTAGTCGGGGAAGCGCAGCACCTTCGGGAAGCGCGAGGCCAGGCCCGGGTTGGACTTGAGGAACAGCTCCATCTCGTTGTGGTAGCCGGCCACGATCACCACGAGGTCGCCGCGATGCTCCTCCATCAGCTTGAGCAGCTCGGCGACCGCCTCCTGGCCGAAGTCGCGCTGGTCGGCGCCGGGCGGGGCGAGCGAGTACGCCTCGTCCACGAACAGCACGCCGCCGAGCGCGCTGTCGACGGCCGAACGCACCCGGGGCGCGGTCTGGCCGACGTACTCCCCCACCAGGTTGGCGCGGGTGACCTCGACCAGGTGCCCCGACGACAGCAGCCCGAGCTGGGCGTAGACGGCGGCGATGAGCCGGGCCATCGTCGTCTTGGCGGTGCCGGGGTTGCCGGTGAAGACCATGTGGCGGGTGGGCGCGAGCGGCGGCTGCCCGGCGTCGCGGCGCATCTTGTCGGTACGGGCCTCGGCGACGAGCCGGTCGATCTCCTCCTTGACCGCGCCGAGCCCGATCAGCCGGCCGATCTCGGCGACCGGGTCGCCGGGGCGGCGGCCGCGGTCGGGCACCAGGCTGTCGGGAACGTCCACGAGCAGGATCTCGTCCAGCGACTCGGTCTCGTCGACGACACCGTCGGCCAGGACGCGGCGGCCCTGCATCGACACCGCCCACTCCAGCAGGTTGACCACGAGCCCGGCGTTGCCGAAGCCGCGGTCGCGCGGCGCGGCCCGTACGAGACCGCGCACCTTCTCCAGCACACCGTCGGCGAGCGCCAGGCCCTCGTCCTCCGCGCGGCGCGCGAACACCTCGACCAGCTCGTCGTCGGTCAGGTCCGGGAAGCGGATGAGCTTGGGGAAGTGCCCGGCGAGGTCGGGCTGGGCCTTGAGCAGGCCGTTCAGCTCGGCCTCGGGACCGGTCAGTACGACCAGCAGATCGTCGGCGTGCGCCTGCAGCGACGCGACCAGCGCCTCGACGGTCTCGCGGCCGCGCGTGGAGTCGACCGGGTTGAGCGCGTGCGCGTCGCGTACGACCAGCACGCCGCCGAGCGCGCGCTCGACCGCCCGCCGCACCTTCAGGGCGCTCTCGCCCGCGAACTCGCCGACCAGGTCGGCGCGGTCCACCTCGACGAACTGCCCGCTGGTCAGCACGCCGAGGTCGGCGTAGATGCGGGCGAGGCAGCGGGCGACCGTGCTCTTGCCGGTGCCGGGGTTGCCGGTGAAGACCAGGTTGCGCGGGCGCGCGGCGACCGTCATGCCCGCCTCGCGGCGCAGGTGCGCGGCCCTGGCCTCGGCGACCAGCGCCTCGACCTCCCGCTTGACCGGCTCGATGCCCGCGCACGCGGCCAGTTCGGCGAACGGGTCGCCGCCCGCGGCGCGGCCCGGGATGAGCCGCTGCGGCAGGTCGGCGTCGGTGATCTCCAGCCCGTCCTCCACGGCGGCGGGCGAGGTCTCGGTGCGGGCGAGCGCGGCGGCGGTGCACTGGTCGGCGAGGTTCTCCACCAGCCGGGCGCCGCGCAGGTTGAGCAGCGGCGGCGTACGGGCCAGCAGCGCGCCCGCGGTGCGCGCGGTCGCGTCGGCGACGCTCGCGCCGCGCCGCTCGGCGGCCCGCCGGAACAGCTCGCCGAACTCCTCCTCGGTGAAGTCGCGGGTCCGGGCGACCTCGAACGAGCGCACCAGCGCCGGGTTGGTGTCGAACAGCCGCCGGTCGCCGCCGGGACGGCACAGCGCGACGACGTCCAGGCGCGGTGAGCGCGCCATCAGCCGGCGCAGCTCCTCCACGGCCGCCGGTCCGCAGCGTTCGTGCGCGGCCAGCCGCTCCAGGTCGTCCACCACCAGCAGCAGGCGGCCCTCGATGCAGTCGCGGACCCTGGCCTGCAGCCACAGCACGGCGTCGCTCACGCTGAGCGCGGCGAACACCTGGTCGGAGATCCACAGCGCCTCGCGGATCGCGCCGCGTTCGGTGAGGACTCGTTCGACGACCTCGGCGGCGGTGCCCTTGCCGGTGCCCTCCGGGCCGCTGATCAGCAGCCGCGCGGGCCGTTCGCCCGCCAGCCGCGCGATGATCGCCTCCTGGACGGCGCGGGTGAGCTCGGGCTGGCCGACGAGCGCGCCGCCGTTCGGCCCCTGCTGCTCCTCGGTCTCCGCCTCGTGTGTCTCGTCCGTCTCGCCGCTCTCGGTCGTGGACGTGGGGTTGAGCCGTCCGGCGAGCGGGTTGATGACGTGGCGGACCTCGAACAGCCGCCGCATGTCCAGGTGGAACGCGCGGACGGGCAGGCGGCAGCGCGGCGTCGTGGCGGTCTCGGGCAGCCCCTGGACCGCGCCGGTCACGCGTACCGCCATGTCCAGCCAGGCGCGGCAGGCGTCGGCCTCCCCCGCGACCAGGCCGCGCGCCAGCCAGGCGCGCAGGTCGAGCTGCCAGGCCTCGGCGGCGAACTCCTCGCGCAGGGCGCGCAGCCGCCCGGCCACGCCCTCATACCGTTCGGTGCCGAGCGCGGCGGCCAGTTCGGCGGGCGCGACGCTCACGTCGGCGGCCAGCAGCAGGCGCGCGAACGCGGTGTCGAACGCGTCGCCGTCGTTCAGCTCTCCAGCGAGCCGTTCGTGCGCGGCGGCCAGGCCCGAGCAGGCCCAGCCCAGGTAGCCGACCGGCCCGGCGAGCTCGGGCAGGACGGCGATGGTCTCGTCCGTCAGGCTCGCCGCCCAGAGCCGTTCCAGCCGGTCCTGCGGCGTGGCCATGTCCAGCTCGCGCAGCACGGGATCGTTCGCGCGGCCCTCGAACAGCCCGATGAGGGCCTGCCTGCGCGCCTCGAGAGGCTCGAGACCGTCGAAGACGTCCAGGCCCGCGCGTGCCAGCTCGTACATCACCGCGCGGCGCTCACGATCGTCGCCGGCGGGCTCGGGCAGCCACAGGCCCGGCGGGCGCCACCGGCCGCCCTGGGAGAACCAGGCCTGTGGGTCGCGTACGGCGGGCTCGGGGGTGGCCAGGAAGTCCGACAGCAGCTCGTAGTCCACGTCCCCGCGCGAGCCGGCGCGCAGGGCCGAGGCGCCCAGCAGGAACGTCAGCAGCGACCACTGCTCGGCCCCCGCGGCCGACGTGTTCGAACCGTAGAAGTCGCTGAGCTGACGGGTGAGGATCACGGCCCGCGGGTCGCGGTTGTAGTCGAGGGCGCGCTCGCGCATCTCCTCGTAGAGCCCGTCGGGAACCCGCCAGGGCCCGTACGCGTAGACGTCGAGGACCGGCTCGTCCGTCAGGAGCAGTTCAAGGTGTTCCGGCAACCGGGGGGCACTCACCTGGAACACACTACGACCCGCACCGATCACGCACACCCTGCCCGTGACAGGATGCCCGGCTTGGCATCCTGCGACGAGTCCGGGATAGTTGACCGTTAAATGCACCCCGCCACGGCACCTGGCGGGTGCGCGCCGACCGGGAGGAGGAATCCCCCGTGCAGCCATTGCAAGTCAATGCCCGCTCGCACGACGGGCGTACCGTCGTGCGGTTGCGAGGCGAGCTCGATATCGCCAACGCCGAAGATCTGCGCCAGAAGCTCACCACGGCGCGCCAGGAGCTCGGCGAGCAGGTCGTCCTGGATCTGACGGACCTGGAGTTCATGGACTCCCACGGCCTGTCGGTGATCATCCACTGCTACAAGGCCGCGACCGCGGCGGGCGGCGGCCTCACCCTGGCCGCGCCGCGCCCGATCGTCCGCCGGACGCTCGAGGTCACCGGCCTCACCATGCGGATGAACGTGACGGACTCGCTGGACGAGGCCCTGGCCGAACCCGCAGGAGCTACCCCATAAAGCGCTCGCCCCCGGAGCCACCGGCTCCGGGGGCGGTCTCGTTATAGAGGCGACGGCGTGGGCCGCTTGGGCCCGCGCCCGTCCCCCGAGGAACGCCCCGTGGCCCGCCGCCCTATCCACGGCAGCAGATAGGTGCGGGCCCAGTGGATGTCATCTCGCCGCGAGTCCAGCCAGCGCACCGACTCCGACGGAGGCCAAGGCTCGCGCCAATCCCCCTCCACCGGAACCCCCAGAACCCCCGCGACCCTCAGCGCCATCCGCCGATGCCCCTCCGGCGACAGATGCAGCCGGTCCTCATACCAGGCCCGTGGGTCGTTGAAGACCCCCATCGTCGGCCACAGATCCACCACCGAGCACCCCCGCCGATCGGCGATCGCCCGCAGGTGCATGTTGTAGATGGCGGCCTTCCCCCGGATCCGGCTCCCCGTCCGCAGCCCACGCGGATCGAACCCCGTGAAAACGACCACGTGCGCCCCAACAGCCCGCAGCCGCTGAACCGCCCCGTCAAAAACAACCGCCAGCGCATCCGGATCAGCGCCCGGCCGGATCATGTCGTTCCCACCCGCGCAGAACGTCACCAGATCAGGCCTGAGATCCAGGGCCAGCGGCACCTGGTCGTCCACGATCTGCTGCACCAGCTTGCCGCGGATCGCCACGTTCGCGTACTGCAGCCCCGGATTCAGCACGGCCAGATGCCCCGCGAGCCGGTCCGCCCACCCCCGATACCGGTCAGGCCCCGCGGCATGGTCCGGATCGTTCAGCCCCTCAGTGAAGCTGTCCCCGATAGCGACATACGTACGGAACTGCGGTGTATCTCCCATCGCAACCCCAAGAGCGGAATCATGTGCGTTCACGTTGATTAATTGTGCATTGTGCACACATCCCTACGCCACCGTAAGCACCGTGCAATCCAGCACACCCAGCTCAACAAGGGTCCGGCACCGACACACCAAGATCGTGTGTGTCGGTGTGTGTCGGTGTGTGTCACTGCTCCGCACACGCCCGTATCAGGACGTGGAGCTGTCCAAGATGCAGTGCGCGACCAGATCACGCCATGCGCCCACCACGTCTTGGCCGCCGAGGACTCGTCCCAGCAAAAGCCGCGCATGCGCCGCTCCCGGCGACTGCTCCTCCTCCACACCGGGCGCGTCCGTCTTGCATCGCTTGAACGCCTCAGCCAGCTCGCGCACAGGCCCGGTGGCGGCGCCGGTTGCCAGGACCAGGCGATCGCGAACCGGGTCTAACCCCGACTTCGCCGCCGCGATCCACTGCGCCACAGCGGCACGGAGCACAGCGTCGAAACGCAGCGTGCGTTTGGCCTGAACCTGCGCCTTATGACCGCCAACGAGCGTCACCCGCACGTCGTCGGCGTGCTCGTCCGTCTCGACCGCGACTGCATCGACCTGCGCCAACCTGAGCGAGATCGTGCTGTCACCGCCCGGCATGCCGATGCGGTATCGAGCACGCCGGCACCGCCAGAACCGGAGGATGGATCGTGATCCCTACTGGGTCACTGAACGAGGTCGGCCCATGGCACCGCCTCCCAGAACGATCTGCGGTGTGAGCGGCAGCCGACACGGCCATCAACGATCCCCGCGGCGACTGCGAGATCCTCACCCTGGACCATGACGACAAGGCAGAAGACAGAGTGACGTTCAAGGTCGGCGCTTGCGCCGGTTCAGGCGTCGGAGATGGCGAAGACCTCGCTGGTGTCGAAGGGACCTTGCTGGGCGTAGACCAGGCGGGACGCTCGCGGCGAGTTGGTTCCGAACGGGGACCAGCCGTGCCATGTGCCGGCGGAGTCGAGGTAGTCGTGGAGGAGCGTGCCGTCGGCGGTGATCGCGAAGACCCGTATGTCGACGGCGGGATCCGCCACGGCCAGTCCGGCCACGGCCCTGGCCTTCGGGGCTCCGTCGAAGTTCGGGGTCCAGCCGTGCCAGCCCTGACGGTCGGCGTGGTCGCGGTAGAGCGTGCCGTCGAGCCCGATGCCGAAGACCTCGCCGCTGAACGGGGCGGTGTGCGCGCCCGTCACGGCCTTCAGCTTGGGTGCTCCGTCGAAGCCGGGCGTCCAGCCCTGCCAGCCCTTGGCGTTGCGGTAGCCGTGGTAGAGCGTGCCGTCGCGCGCTATCGCGAAGAGGTCGGCGGTGGACGGGGTGAGGCTCGCGCCGTAGACGGCGCTCACCTTGACCGGGATCCCGCCGGGATTCGGTGTCCAGCCGTGCCAGCCTCCGCTGTCGTGCCTGTCGTAGTAGAGCGTGCCGTCGATGCCGATGGCGAAGGCCTGGGGGTATCCCGTGCCCTGTTCGCCGAACACGGTGACCGCCTGCACCTTCGGCGCCCGGTCGAAGTCCGGCTTCCAGCCCTGCCACCGGCCGCCCTGCGTGTGGTCGTGCCAGAGCGTGCCGTCGAGGCCGATCCCGAACAGTTCGAGCCCGAAATAGCCCGCGACGCCGGCGACGTCCAGCATCTTGGCGGCCTTGTCGAAGTCGGGCGTCCACCCGTGCCAGCCGTCTTTGTCCAGCCAGTCGCGGTAGAGCGTCCCGTCGACGCCGACGGCGAAGGTCAGGGTGGTACCGGAACCCGCGGAGAAGCCGCAGACCGCCTGCATCCGCTGAGGGGCCCCGTCGAAATTCGGTTTCCAGGCCCGCCAGCCCTTCGAGTCGCCGGAGGCGTGGAAGAGCGTTCCCGTCGGGGAGACGTCGTTGACGAGAAGTTTGTCGGCATAGCCGTTCACTCCCGCGTACAGGTTCGGCCCGCGGGCGGCGAGCCGGGTGTCGTAGTCCCCGATGCCGACCAGGTAGGTGAGCAGGAGCTTGTGCTGGACGTTCCCGTCGTCCGGGTTGAGTTGGTAGACGTAGCCGTCGCAGCCGGCGAACAGCCGGCCGCCGGCCGTGAGCACGCTCACCTTGTCGTAGGTGGCCTTGCCTCCGAGTCCCTGCGACCAGTCCGGCTTGGACCAGGCGCCGTTCTGGCGGATGCCGTACGCGTAGCCGTGCACACCGGCGTAGAGGGAGGTCCCGTCGGCGGCGAGCCGGGTGAGGGACCCGGCTCCGGTGGCGGTCAGGTGGAGGCTGTGGATCCGATCGCCGGTGGCGGGACGCAGCTCGTACACGTAACCATCGCAACCGGCGAAGAGCTTCGCGTTCGCGCTGAGCAGGTTGACCTCTTCGTAGGTGAACTTGCCTCCCAGCCCCTGCGACCAGTCCGCCCTGGACCAGTCACCGTTCAGGCGGATGCCGTACGCGTAGCCGTGCACACCAGCGTAGAGGGAGGTCCCGTCGGCGGCGAGCCGGGTGACGGCTCCGGCTCCGGTGGCGGTCAGGTGGAGGCTGTGGATCCGATCGCCGGTGGCGGGACGCAGCTCGTACACGTAACCATCGCAACCGGCGAAGAGCTTCCCGCCTGCGCTGAGCACGTTGACCTCTTCGTAGGTCAACGTGCCTCCCAGCCCCTGCGACCAGTCCGCCCTGGACCAGTCACCGTTCAGACGGATGCCGTACGCGTAGCCGTGCACACCGGCGTACAAGAACGTCCCATCGGTGGCCATGTTGGTGGCGACTCCGGCCAGGGCCTCCGTCAGATGCAGGCTGTGGACGACCTTGCTCGTCACCGGGTCCAGTTCGTAGACGTAGCCGTTGCAGGCGGCGAACACCCGGTCGTCGTGGACCAGCATGTTCACCGGGTGGAAGCCGCAATCCGGGAGGCTCCTGGACCAGACGCTCGCGAAGTCCTGGTCCTGCGACACCACTCCGAGCCGCGGGGACGCGAGGCCCAGCAGCAGCGTCTCCAAAGTCGCGGAGAAGCCTTCGAAGCGCTCCATGCAGAACGACTTCTGCGTCGTCATCCAGGTCTTCAAATCCTGGAGCCCTGTGCTGCTGGAACTCGCCTTCGTCGGGAAGTGCCGGCGGATCTCCTCCGTCGTGATGGACGTCGTCCCCGAGGCGAGGATGTCGAGCAGCGCCTGCTGCGACATCTGCGCCGTCTCGCTGGTGGCCGCCACCCCGGTTCCGCCGTTCGCGCCGCTGAACAGCGTGTCGTCGCCCCAGATCTCGTACGGAGTGGTGCGCGCCGCCGAACTCACCCACAGGGAGTGCGAGTTGTAGTGGTCGTGCAGGTCCGCCGCACTGAGCTGGGCGGCGGCGCTCGTGAGGAAGGTCAGGTAGTTCTGATAGGCGGCGAACTGCCCAGTCTTCCCATAGGGGGCGACGGTGCTGGCGAGCACGCGCCCGACGAGCGCGCTGGCCTCCTGGGCCGTCTGGGGATCGTTGGACGGGCCCGCGTAGGCGGGGTCGTACAGCCACTTTCCCGACAGCGACGGCTGCGCGCTCTCGGTGATGTCCTTGATGGACTCCCAGTCAGAGACGAACAGATCGTGACTGGCGGCCCATTCGATGAACCATTGCATCACCAGGGTCTTGTTGACCAGGTGGCCCGCGGCGAAGGAGTCCTCCAGGAAGTGATCGGCGTAGCCGTGGAAGATCCAGGCCCGCCGGGCGAGTTCCTGGTCCTTCTTGGCATGAGCCTGTGTGGCGAGGTCACGCGCGATCAGATGCGAAGCCTGCCAGCGATACCAGGAGTAGGGCGCGAAATGGCATGCGTTCCGGGCGAGAAGCCCCTGGTAATGGTCCTGTCCCGCAGGCCCCAGCCCCATGGTGAAGTCGTCGAGTTCGCTCGTCTCGACGATGTTGTTCACCAGGCTGAGCTTCCACGGCTGGGCGGCCGCCCCGGCGAAGGTCTTGTTCGGGTCTTCGCCGGTGAGCAGGTAGGTGAGCTGGTTGTATCCCTCCTGCCGGATGACCTGGAGAATCGGCAGCACGATGTCGGCGTCGAGGCTGTCGAGAGCCGCCGCGTCCGAAAGGTAATCCGGGAGGGCGTTCAGCTCGCCATAGGTGACCAGCAGACCATTCGCCCCGAGACGGACCGTCCTGATCCACTTGCACAGCTTCTTGATGTCGGTTTCCGTGACTTTACCCGGGTCGTATCGCCACAGCTCGAGGAGCTTGATCTGATTGATCAGGAATTCCTTGCGGCTGGGCCCGCCGGTGGACACCTCGACCAGATTCTTGGTGGGGCCGTCACCGAGCATCCGGTGCTCGAACGACACGTGCCTATGGATCATCGTCGACGACACGCCCGCACCGGAGAGTCCGCGCCATGTCCGGCCGGTCATGACCATGGCGGCGCCGCAGTCCGCGTCCCGTTCCGACGGATCGCCAGGGCGGCTCACCGTCCATGGTGAAGCGGCCATCGCGCCCCTGGCCCGCTGCGCGACGTGCGCGGCCTCGTGAGCGAGCAGCCACAGCCCCTCCGGCGTACCTGGCCGGAAGGCCCCATCCCTGAAGAACACCTCGGAGCCGACGGTGAACGCCTCCGCGCCGAGCGCCCGCGCCAGACCGTCCGCCACCGGCCCGGTGTGCACCCGCATCGCCCGCAGATCCGCCCCCAGACCGCGTTCCAGCTTCTCCCGCAGGTCCGCGTACAACCGCTGCCCATTTCCTGAACTTTCGATTCCCTGAATGATCTGCGCCGACGCGATCTCCGACATCCGTGACCCCCATCACCAACCCCCCGGATTGTCACCTAAGCGCGCTCACGCTTCCAGTCCGCGGAGTTGGCCACATTGTGATCGTGCCGACAAATTCGACTGCGATGCGTTCACCCATAGGAAGGACAGACGGGTACGCAGGAGCATGCTGGGGCACAGGGAATCCAGTGTTTGCCAAGTTACCGGATACGTGACTTAGATAGCCCTTTCAGAATGCCCTCTTTCAGCCCAGCCGAACGGCGATGGCCGGGCCCGAATGACCGAGCCCGAGCGACCGGGTCAAGGGCGGTGCGGCCAGATCTAAGCTTTACTGCTGGCGGTCACCACCGCGTACGGGCACGGGGCGAAGCCGGAGTGCCTGAGAAAGGCGGAAAAGGTCGCCATCCGTCCACTCCCGGATCAGTTGCGTGCTCTGGAACGCGCACACGAACGAATGCACTGCGATGTGCGCGACGGCCGCCGCCATTCGGTTGCGGACAAAGAATCCCAGCGGGAATGCGGCGGGATAAGGGTGAGGGCGGGCGTCAGATGTGTATTGGGCTCCGGACACCGCATACTTTCGTTTGGGAGGACGTTTTCCCGCGCGAAGTGGGCAGCCGTCTTCCGCAGGATCTCGTTTTCGGTTTCTCAGCTGCTCGGTGCGCCTACGCAACGCGGCCAGCTCTTTCTTCTCCGCGCTCAGGCATACGAGGTGTCCGCGCCACAGGGGGAACCTCAGACACCGTTAGAGCAGGGTGAGATGCCCCGGGCCTGGTGACGTCCGGTCTACCTGGCGCCGGTTGGCGCTGGCTACGATCCCGGCATGACGACCGATGGCGCCACGCCGGACGGCGTCCAGGACGAGCCAGCACAGTGGCTTCACGGGCATGAGGTACCCGCCATCGAGCAGGTGAGCGACTCGACGCTGGCCGCTCTGCGGACCGTTCCCGAGAGCGTGTCCATCTCCGGCACACCCGTGCGGCTCTCTGCCAGCGTCTGGCACGATTTCATGCCCACAACCGACCGAGACCAAGACCTGATGATCGCGGTCGTCCGAGTCGAGACGATGACCCAGGCGAGCCTGCCCGCGATCGGCGCCGACCGGTGCGCCGTCCTCCACGACCGACAGGCCTGGATCGCTCCGCTGGTCGAGGAGCACGCCGACTCCCGGGACGGCACCCGGCCGGCCGTATCAGCAGGACCACCGTGTCGACGACCAGCCTGCGGATCAGTCGACAACAACAGATCATTGGACAACAACACCGGCCGCACCGCCGATTTCGACGCGCTGCTCCTCGAAACGCTCGCGTGGGCCCCCGAATCGGCGCTCCACACCCTGCTCGACCCCTCACTGCACAGATGGTCGTCCGACCCTGAACCCGGCGATGTGCCGACGCCTTGAAGCCTGAGGCGGTCCGCGCCGTCAGACGGTCGGATGGTCGGGGCGAGTCTTCCCAGTGAGGTTCGCGCGGAGTTGGCGCGGATCGCGTCGATGAAGCGTGGATCTGCGACCATGCGCGGCGTCAGGGTCGCTCCGGGCGACACCACGTTGACCCGGATGCCTGCGGGGCCGATCTCGACGGCGGCCGCCTTGGACATTCCGCAGAGGCCGTAGAGGCCGTGTCCGGGTGCGCGCCGAGAGTCGGCGAGTCCTCTAATATGAACAGTGATGTTCATTTGACAGAGGGATTCGAGGTGATCGGCCATGGGACCGTGGCGCCGCATCCAGTCGGTCGACCTGATCACGAATGAGCTGTCGGCCGTTGTCTACGACGGCCTGGCCGCCGCCGGTGGCAGGACGATCTGGACGTACGCCAGCCAGGGCCTGCTGCGGCTCGGGCAACGGGAGGTGGTGCTGCACGAGCTCTGCGAACCGGGCCAGCGGCAGGCGTCGGACTACGCGTTGTGGTTGATGAGGGAGATGCACCGGCAGGCCGTCGGTGGCGCCGTCGTCGAGCCGGGCGGTAACACCGTCCTCCGGACACCCGGGTGGGGGCTGGGGATCACAGGGTTCACCTACGACCGCGGCTCCGACTACGCCTCGCTGTATCCGGACGGGTTGCCGCCGCTGGTCGCCGTACCGCTGCTGCACGATGAGGCCAGAGTGGCCTCGGCATTCGGCCCCGGCCGGGTGCTGACGTTGCTGGGCGCCCAATCGGGGGTGTTCCCCTACCCGGTCTATTTCGATCGGAGGCGAGCACCGGTGGTCGAGTTCGATGCGCACTCGGCGGCCACCATCTTGGCGCGGACGCCGCTCCTGCACACTCCAGAGGTCGAGGTCGCGGGCAACGCGAGGCAGGTGACCATCGCGGTCCGTCAGGATCAGGCGGCCCGGCTGGCCGGCTGGCCGGCAGCACAACCAAGGTGTGATCGGGCTGCTGACGGCGGCCTCGCACTCGACCGCCATGCAGCGGTACGTGTGGGACCAGCGCGGCCCGACCGCGATCGGCGTCCCGCAGCCAGGGGATCCGTTGATCGCCGGCAACTTCATGGTGCTCGTCGAGCAGCCCGGGCAACCCGAGGTCAAGCGCATCGAGGACGGGTACGGGCTGATCGCATCCCAGCAGGTGGTGGCAGAACTGCTAACGGCACTGGAGTCCGGAAAGAGCTACCGCTGGCGCGCGCGGGACGTCGAGGTCGAGGTGTCGATGGCCGCGACCGACTACGCCTCGCCACTGGGTACGGTCCATTTCGACGAGCCGCCGCGCCACTACCGCCCCGCCGGTCAGCCCCGGCGTGACCTGCGCAACGTCGAGGCATCGAAGATCGTCCTGCTGACCGAGCCGGAGGTGATCGGAGACGAGATCCCAAGGGACGGGTTCGCGGCGTTCTGCGACACGGTGATGACGACCGTCGACACCGAACTGGCCGGCGCCGCCCGCGCGGGCGGGGAACTAGTGGTCCGTGTCGAACTCGCTCCCGAGCGACCGCTTTACGTTCAGGCCGCGGTCAACGGCGGCCTCGCGGGTGAAGTCGTGCGGCCTCTGGTGGACCGGCTGAACGGGCTGGCCGCCCCGCCGGTCCGAGACCACGTGATCGCCTTCGAAATGCACTTCACCCTCCGCCGGCGATAGAAGAGCCGATGAAAGGCCGGCTCAGGCGCTCTTGGACAGCGGCAGACGGCGGAAGCGCCGGAAGCCGGCGATCGTCTTGCTCACACGGTAGGTGGCCGGGTCTCGCAGAACATCTCTTGCAGCTCAGCCTCGGTCATCAACAACTGCGCGAGGGTCGCGGTGTAGTGCTCCAACGCTGCAGTGACGGCCAGGCACATCTGGCCACGGCCGGGCCTGGTGCGACTGCGCCTGTGTTGCCCAGGCGTTCGCCGCCGACGATACCCAGATCCTTGTCATGGGGGTCGCGTTCATCGCCCGCGAGACCCGCGGTGACCGTCCAGGCCCGCCCTCACGCGAGGCCAGGTGGGTCACCGTTGGTAATGGTTGCGGCCGGCGGGTGAGAAGCCGGGGAGAGCGTCCCTGCCGAATAGGCGTCGGCGACCCTCGCAAGCGGGTGCAGACCAGATGTGGACATACGAATAGGTCCCATCTATAGATAAGACGCACCATTTCGGGTTGCACTCGCTTAGTTGCCAAATGCGGCATATCTTCAGAGATCATTTAGTTAGAGTGGGGCCTGGGGGCCGTGTTGTGGCGGCCACCGGTGGGGAGTTGAGGCGATCGTGGCCGAGTTCGCTGCGCGTAGGAGGGGCAATCTGCCTCTCGGGTTGACCGCTCTTGTCGGTCGGCAGGCCGAGATGACCGAGCTCAGGCGGCTGTGTCGACCGGGCTCCATGGTGACGGTGACCGGTGTCGGCGGTGTCGGCAAGACCAGGGTGGCGCTGGAGGCTGCACGGGAGTCCCGGGAGGACTTCCCCGACGGCGTCTGGGTGGTGGATCTGTCCGCCCTGCGGGACGCTGAGCTGGTGGGCCATGCGATCGCCCGCACGCTGCGGGTCGTCGACCAGACCGCACGACCGCAGCTCGACGTCCTGGCCGATCATTTGGCCGGCAGGCGGCTCCTGCTGGTCCTGGACACGTGCGAGCATCTCAGGGAGGCCTCCGCGGGCGTGGCCGAGGTACTGCTCGCCGCCGCCCCGGGGCTGTGCGTCCTCGCCACCAGCCGGCAGGCCCTCGGCCTCGGTGCCGAGCACGTGCTCCCGCTCGCACCGCTGGCCATGACCGACCCCGAGGTGATGCCCGTCGACACCTCCGTGCGGCCTCCGGCCTTCGCTCTGTTCGAGCAGCGCGCCGCGACCGTCATGGGCGGACTGGATCTCACCCCGCGGAACTGGCGCACCGTGGCACGCCTGTGCCGGCGCCTGGAGGGACTCCCGCTGGCGCTGGAGCTCGCCGCCGGACAGTTGCGGCATCTTTCCCTGGACGATCTGTTTGATCGGCTGGACGACCGGTTCCAGGTACTGGTCGACGAAGACCTGGCGACCAGCCCCGCGGATGCTTCCCGCCACGACGCGCTCCGTACGACGGTCGGCTGGAGCCACGAGCTCTGCACGCAGGAGGAACGGCTCCTGTGGGCCCGGCTGTCGGTGTTCGCCGGAGACTTCGACCAGAAGACGGCCGAACACATCTGCTGTGACGACGTGCTGCCCTCGGACCGCGTGCCCGCGACACTGGTGAGCCTGACCGACAAGTCGATCCTGACACGCGTCGACAACGGATCGGGCGTCCGTTACCGGTTGCTGGACACCCTGCGCCAGTACGGCGCGGAATGGCTCCGCGAGTTGGGCGAGCAAGACGACCTGCGGCGCCGGCACCGGGACTGGTTCGTGCGGCTGGTCGAAGAGCACGAGCGGGCGTGGTTCGGCGCCGGGCAGGCGGAGATCTTCCAGCGCATGCGCGGCGTGCACGCCGACCTGAGCGCCGCGCTCGAATACAGCCTCACCGCACCCGGTGAAGTGCGGGCCGGCCTGCACATGGCCGCCACGATGTACTTCTACTGGCTGGGCTGCGGCTTCCTCAACGAGGGGCGCTGCTGGCTGGACCGAGCGCTGGCCCTCGACTCCGCGCCGACTCGGGAACGGGCCGCGGCCCTCTGGGTCAACGGATACATCGCCATCAAGCAGGGCGACACCGGCAGGGCCGCCGCACTGCTGGAGGCGAGCCAGGCCCAGGCGCAGCGGACCGGCGACCGGGTGGCGCTGGCGAACGCGATTCACCGGCTGGGCTGTGTCTCCCTGGTGACCGACGACCACGCACGAGCGGCCGTGCTGTTCAAGGACGCGCTCGCCCGTTACGACGCCCTCGGTGAGCTGAACACCACCGTCATCATGGCCCGGGTCGAGTTCGCCATGACGAACGCGTTCCAGGGTGACCTGCCCTACGCCGTCGAGTTGTGCGAGGGCGTGCGCGCCATCTGCGAGGAGCACGGTGAGGGGTGGGTCAAGGCCTACGCGCTCTACGTTCTGGCCTTCGCGGCCTGGACCAGGGGCCAGGCCGAGGAGGCGATCACGCTCGCGCGGGAGAGCCTCACGCTCAGCCGTACCTTCCACGATCTCGTGTGCGCGGTCCTCGCCGTCGAGTTGCTCGCCCTCTTCCAGGCTTCGGGCGGCCGCCCCGAGGACGCGTCGACGCTGCAGGGGGCGGCCAAGGGGGTCTGGCGGACCGTCGGGCTCCCGCTCTTCGGTTCCGCGTTCTTCAACGCCCCGCACGAGCAGGGAGAGGCGCTCGCCCGCCAGTCGCTGGGCGAGGCGGCTTACGAGCGGTACTTCGAGGACGGCACGCATCTTGATCTCGATCAGGCGGTCGCCTTCGCGATGGGCGAGAGCGGCGGACGCCTGCCGTTCCCGGACGGATCCCGTCACCATCGTTGACACCGGTGGTCCGAGCGTCCCACATCCGTCCGAACTGTGAGGAAGCACTGTGAGCGAGTCCCGCGAGCACGCCATCGTCATCGGCGGCAGCATGGCCGGACTGCTGGCGGCCAGGGTCCTGAGCGACCATTTCGACCGGGTCACCCTGGTCGAGCGGGACAGGTTCCCCGACACGGTCGCCTCCCGTCCGGGCCTCGGCCAGGCGCGGCACCTGCACGTGTTCTGGAGCCGGGGCCTGGAGATCGCCGAGCAGCTGTTCCCGGGGCTTGAGGAGGAACTGCGCGTCGCGGGCGTACCGGAGGTCCGGATCCCCGCCGATCTGCTGTGGATGACCCCGGCGGGGTGGCGCCGCCGGTTCGACTCCACCCGCTTGATGACCTTCAGCCGCGACCTGCTCGACTGGACCGTGCGCTCCAGGCTGGCCAAGCTCGGGGATCTCCAGGTGCTCGATGGTCATGAGGCGGTCGACCTCGTCGCCGAGAACGGCACCGTCACCGGGCTCACGATCCGCGAGCGCGGAACCACCGAGCCGGGTGAGACGCTGACGGCCGATCTGATCATCGACGCCACCGGGCGCAGTTCGAAGACTCCCGAGTGGCTGGAGAAGCTCGGTTACCCCGCCGCACGCCGGACCTTGATCGATCCCCTGCTGGGGTACGCGAGCCGCACCTATGCGATCCCTGCGGGGTTCGACCCCGGATGGAAGGCGCTGTATCTCCAGGCCAGGGCACCGGGCACGCGCACCGGAGCGTTGTTCCCCCAGGAGGGCGGACGCTGGATCGTCAGCCTGTTCGGGGTCGGGCGAGACTTCCCACCGACCGATGAGGAAGGTTTCCTGGAGTTCGCCAAGAGCCTGCGCAGCCCAGTGCTCTACGAGGCGATCCGGGAGGCCGAGCCGCTCACGCCCATCCTCAGCTATCGACGCACCTCCAACGTCCGGCATCACTACGAGCGGATGTCGCGCTGGCCGAAGCGCCTCATGGCCATGGGCGACTCGCTGTGCGCCTTCAACCCGCTCTACGGCCAGGGGATGAGCGTCGCGGCCAAGTCCGCGCTGACGCTGGACGATTGCCTGCGCGGCGACGGGGACCTCGACGGGCTGGCACGGCGCTTCCACCGGCGCGTGGTCAAGAACGCTGCGGGCCCTTGGCTCGTGGCCACCGGCGAGGACCTCCGCTACGCCACCACAGAGGGCGCGTCGGCCGGATTGCAGACCCGGATCCTCAACCGATACGTCGACCGGGTCCAGGCTCTCGCCAACATCGACCAGCGTGTATGCGATCGGCTCATCAGCGTGCTGTCGCTCCACGCGCAGCCCCAGTCCCTGTTCATGCCGGACGTGCTCTGGCGCGCCGCCACCATGCGCGCACGGCAGCCCATCGGCCCCGACGAGCTCTCTCCTTGAGCGGGCCGCCGGCCGGTATTGAAGCGATGTCGTACGTGCTGAAGGGGGTGGGAGATGACCATTGAACGACCCGGTTCAGGGTCGACGGTGCGCCGCATCCTCCTCGGGGCACAGCTGCGCCGCCTGCGCGAGGCGGCCGGGCTGACGCGCCGGCAGGCCGGCTTCAGCATCCGGTCGTCGGAGTCGAAGATCAGCCGACTGGAGTTGGGGCGCGTCAGCTTCAAGGAACGCGACGTGGCAGATCTGCTCACCCTCTACGCCGTGACCGACGAGGGCCAGCGGGCGCTGCTGCTGACGTGGGCGCGCGAGGCCAACACGCCGGGCTGGTGGCATGGCTACAACGATGTGCTGCCCGGCTGGTTCCAGAACTACCTGGGCCTCGAGGAATCGGCGTCGCTCATCCGGACGTATGAGATCCAGTTCATCCCCGGGCTCCTGCAGACCCCCGAGTACGCCCGCGCGATCATCGCGCTCGGGAATCCCGGCGCTTCCCCCGCCGAGCTGGACCACCGGGTCGACCTGCGGCTACAGCGCCAGGAACGGCTCACCGGTCCCCGCCGCCCACGGCTGTGGGCCGTCATCGATGAGGCCGCGCTGCGCCGCCCGATCGGCGGTCCCGAGGTGATGAGCGGCCAGATCGAGCACCTCGTCGCCCAGTGCGGCCGACCCGGCACCACGATCCAGTTGATGTCGTTCCGCTCCGGAGCCCACCGTGCGGAGGCCGGCGCGTTCAGCATCCTGCGCTTCCCCGAGCACGACGTGCCCGACGTGGTCTACCTGGAGAACCTCACCGGTGCGCTGTATCTGGACAGGTCCGATGAGGTCGACCACTACCTCGAGGTGATGGAACAACTGTGCGTGCAGGGCACGCCCCCGGGGTCCACCCCTGACGCCCTCCAGGAGATCCTTCGCGAGGACTACGGTCCGAAGCCGGTCGCGGGCACCGGCCCGCACACCAGAACGGCCCGGACCCAAGTGCGCCGACTCCTGTCCACGACCCGGACCAAGGGGGACTTCCACGCCGTCGTGCCGACGCCCTACGGAACCCGGATTCTGGTCGGCGACGTCCTCGGGGCGACCGAGTCGGCCGAAGAGACGGCGGCCGGAGTGGTCGACGTGTTCCGGCAGCTGGCGGTCAACGAACGGCCCCTGTCGGGAGTGGCCGAACGGATGAACGCGGCACTCGGCCCGAAGATGAAGACCGAAGAGTTCGTCACCGCCGTCCTCATCACCCTGCACCCGGAGGACGGGCGCGCCGAGATGGTGTGCTGCGGGAATCCCCCACCCCTTTTGCTGCGCGAGAACCGGGCGCTTCCCATCGAGTCCTTGCCGACCTACCCGCCGCTGAGCCTGCTCGACCTCACCAATCACTGGTGCGAGACGACCACTGTCCCCGTCCGTCCCGACGATCGGTTGTTGCTGTGCACCCACGGCGCGAGCGAGGCCGGTCAAAAGCACGGTTATCCGCTCGCGGAACGGATCTCTTCCTTGCAGACGGACGAGCCTGCGGTGCTACTGGACGGCATTCAGAGCGATCTGCTCCAGCACTCCGGCGACGAGATCCCTCTCCAAACAACGTTCCTGCTGGCGCGCTTCGATCGCCCCCCTGCACATACCGCCATCGGCCGGGCCCAACCCACCGCCCCCGAATGATCCAGTGCCGTAGAAGGCACAGCCCATCGTCCACGCAGACGGCCGCGAGGGACTGCCTGAAACTCTGTGGGCGGCGCGGTGATCGCTGTCAGTTCAGGGTGATGCGGTCGCCGTAGTGCGGCGACAGTGCGTTCAAGGCCAGGCCAGAGTCCCAATGGAAGTCGGCCTGGTGGATTGCGTCGTCCACATCCTGGAGGCGCAGGCTGGAGACCAGGTGTGACGCCTGCTCACTGCGGTCGAGAGCGTGGAAACCCATGGCCAGTGAGCCTGCGGTGCGCAGGGTGAACGGGTGGTCTGGGCCGAGGGTGCGATCGCAGCGGGACATGGTGTCTTCGGCAAGGGCTCGTGCGGCCCCGTCCGGCGAGAGCCAAGACCCCCGCTTCTGTCCTGTCTCCGCAGCACAGGCGATGCCATCCGCGCCCACCCGCGCCCGCCCGGCGCCCAGGGGTCAGGCCCCAGGAACGCGTTCCTGGGGCCTGAGGGCTGTGTGGAAGTGCGGCTCAGCGGGACGGGGCTCCTGTGGTGTGGGGCGACGGCCGGGCTTGGGCGTGGACTCGCGGGTTGGCGGCCGCGGACAGCACCTTCGTGTCGAAGGCCATGTTGACCACCATGTTGGCGAATCCCCGGGACATGAAGGTGAGGACCTTCTTGTCGTTGTTCGCGAGGTTGTCGCACCAGCGGAACGGGTTGTCGACGCATCCGCCGTCGGTACTCGGGATCTTTCCTTCGAAGTTGCCGGTGACGCCGCCGAACAGGTCGACGTCCGATTGGAGCTTGCAGCAGTCCTGCCCCGTGAGCACGCCGCTCGCGGGAACGCCGGCCTGGTTGAACTGCTCGGCGTCCGTGCCCACCGGAGAGAACAGGATGTGGTTCTTCCCGATGGAGCTGAAGTACTGGATGCCCAGGTCCCTGGCGACCTTCGAGGGCTCGTACACCTGCGGCGGGAACTGCGTCGAGACGGTGCGGGTGAACAGGTCGACGCCCGCCGGGTCGAGCACGCCGACCACGTAGTTCGGGGTCGCCGTCACGTCCGCGTCCAGGTCATAGCCGATCTTGGCCAGGTCGGCGGGGGCGAGGTTGTTGACGTAGAACGCCGAGCCGAGCTCGCCCAGCTCCTCGCCACCGAACCAGATGAACCGCAGCTTGTTGCGGGGCTTGACCTTGCGCATCAGCTGGGCGATGTTCAGGATCGTCGCGGAGCCGGACGCGTTGTCGAGCATTCCGGCGCCGTAGATCGCGTCGAGGTGGGCGTCGACGACCACGGTGTGGTTCGGGTCGCCGCCCTTGGAGTCGGCGATGACGTTGTAGTCGTCGGCGTTGGGGTTGACCTTCGCCTTGATCTCAAGGCTCATGACCGGCGGTGCCGTGCCGTTCTGGACGGCCTGGTCGTACTGGGTGAGCAGGTCGCTGCCGGTCGCGAACGAGGTGAAGGCGACGGGGATGGTCGGGACGATCCGGTTGCCCGCGGCGTCGATGAGGCTGCCGTTGATGAGATCGGTGCGTCCGGGGTTGCCCTCGTTGAAGACGATCACTCCGGTGGCGCCGGCCGCCTGCGCGTTCTGGACCTTGACGCCGTAGTTGCAGCCGCCGCGCTGGACGAGCGCGACCCGGCCCGCGGTGAAGCCGGTGAAGTCGGCCGCCGCGCAGCCGCTGGTCGAGCTGGGCGACGAGGTCGGCGGGATGACGATGCCGCCCGCGGGCTGGAGGGCCGCCGAAGCGGCACCGGTGCTCTGGCCCGGGTTCCAGTCGGTGGCCACGGTGTAGTCGTGCGGCGTCGGCGAGGCCTCGCGGAAGGTCGGTAGCGCCGTGAAGGCGAAGTAGAAGAACTTGTAATTCTGGATCTTGACGTCGTATCCGGCCTGGCGCATCAGCTTGGCGACGTAGTCGACCGACGCCTTATAGCCGGGCTCGCCGGAATTGCGAGAGGGGTGACCGTCCGCGCCCGGGTGCGCATCGGCGATCGCCTGGAACGCCCGCATATGGCGCCACAGGTCCTCGGTCTGGATGCACTCGATCAATTTGCGCGGCGTGTCGTTGACGCGATTTGCGCACCCGGCAGAACTCGGCCCCTGGCCCGCGCCCGCGGGCGCAGGGGCCGCCCCGGCGGGGGCGGTGATGACCATCGTGACGAGAGCGGCACCCGCCGCCAAGACCGTGAACGGGCGCAGCATCCAGCGATGATGTGACATGCGAAACTCCCCTCGCATACCAATGGCATTCGACCGGAGGCCGAACGAGGGTCACTGTTTCACACCGCCCATCACATGAAAACTATTCGCAGATCAACTGTCCGTCTCCGGTCAAAGTAAGGTCACCCTTATCTGTGGATCTTCATGAATTTCTCATTTGGCGAGGTTTATCGTGCGCCCCTTTAATTTACGCGCGAGAGGTGCGAGAGGCCTTCAACGGAGATCGCCGATTACGGCGGGGGCTGCGACCGTGGACACGAATCCGCGGAGAATGGCGGCCGCTGCCGGGGAGGGCACGTCGTCTGCGGCCCGCCGGGCCCGGTCATGCGCAGCCGGTATGCCTGGGCGGCGGCCAGGGGCCGCGGAGCGGCGGTCGGCGTGCAGGTCGGGCTCAAGGTCAGCGCGGGCTCTCCCAGCAGGTCGGGTCGCCTCGCCCAATGTCGCGTCCCCAGCGGCACGGATAACTCACAGTTCTTCCGTCAAGGCGGGAGGGGCTTCACAGATCTCTCCCGGTCCGGCCAGTTGTCGCCGCCTTCGAGATTGCCTGGGGGCGGACGATCTCTTACGCGGATTGCAAGTTCTTGGACTAGGCCAGACCATCCGCGAGAACGCGGACAAGGCCGTCACAGGTCCGTTGGTCGTGCGACCGCACGGAAAGGGCGCGAACGCTTCGCGGTTGGCTCAGACGATGCGGATCAGGCCTGTTTGGTAGGCGAGGACGACGGCCTGGACTCGGTCGCGGAGCCCGAGTTTGGGGAGGATGCGGCTGACGTGGGTTTTGACGGTGGCTTCGGATAGGCCTAGTTCGTGGGCGATCTCGGCGTTGGAGCGTCCGCGCGCCATCGCTACGAGGACCTCACGTTCTCGGTCGGTGAGGCGGCCCAGGCGGGCGTTCTCGGTCTGGGCCGCCAGGCTCTGGGGGGTGCCGGCGCCGACGAAGGTTTCGATCAGCCGCCGGGTGACGCGCGGCGCCACGACGCCGTCGCCGGACGCGACGGTGCGGATGCCCGCGATGAGGTCGGCGGGCTGGGCGTTCTTGAGCAGGAAGCCGGCCGCGCCGGCGCGCAGGGCGGCGAAGGCGTACTCGTCCAGGTCGAACGTCGTGAGGATGAGGACGCGTGTCGTGGCGTGGCTTCGGACGATCTGCTCGGTGGCCTCGATGCCGTCGGTGCCCGGCATTCGTACGTCCATCAGCACGACGTCGGGTTCCAGGTCCGCGACCTGCCGGACGGCCTCGGCTCCGTCGCCTGCTTCGCCGATGACGTCCAGGTCGGGCTGGGTGTTCAGGACCAGGCGGAACCCCAGGCGAAGGAGTGGCTCGTCGTCGACGAGCAGGACACTGATCACGGTGCGCTCCGGAGTTCGGCGGGTTTCAACGTCGTGTGCACCCGCCACCCGCCGGAGGGGCGGGGCCCGGCCTCGAGGCGGCCGCCGTACACCGCCACCCGTTCGCGCATCCCTGTGAGGCCGTGGCCGTGGGGTCGTTCCGGCGGTGACGCCGTTCCGTCGTCGACGATCTCGATGTCGACGGTCTCGGGGTCGTAGGCGATCCGGACGCGGGCCGCGGTGCCGGGCGCGGTGTGCTTGCGCGTGTTGGTGAGCGCTTCCTGTACGACGCGGTAGATGGTCAGTTCGGCGCCGGAGGGCATGGCGGGGGCCTTGCCTTCGACGATGATCTCGACCGGGAGCCCGGCGGCGCGGACCTCGGCGATCAGGCCGTCGAGTTGCTGGAGCGCCGGTTGGGGACGGCGTGCGGGAAGGTCGTCCGCACCGGAACGCAGTACCTCGAGAACGCGCTGCATTTCCGCGATGGCCTGGCGCCCGACGGTCGATGCCTTGTCGATCGCGTCCGCGGCCTGGTCGGGAGCGGTGGGAAGTGCGTATGCGGCGCCGTCGGCGAGGGCGATCATGACCGACAGACTGTGCGTCACGATGTCGTGGACGTCTCTGGCGATCCGGGCACGTTCCTCGGCGGCGATGATCTGGGCCTGCTGGTCGCGTTCACGTTCGGCCCGGGCCGCGCGGTCCTCCAGTGACGCGGTGTAGGCCTTGCGGGTCCGCTGGTTCAGGCCGAGTACCGCCGCGGCGGTGGTCAGTCCGGACAGCAGGACGAACGCCTTGAAGGTCTCGTGATTCGGAGCCCATCGGATCGCTGCCAGGGTCACGCCGAGCTCTGCCACCGTGAAGGCCAGGGCCAGCTTCCGTAGCGTGGTGTGGGCGGCCACGGCGTGAAGGGCGATGAGGACTGCTACGTCTCCGGTGGGTACGAGGACCCCGTTCTGCCACTGGGTGAAGGCGAGCGCGGCCACGACCGCAAAGGTCGTGAGCGGGGCGACTCGTCGCCAGGCCAGCGGGAGTACCAGGCCCGCCTGAAGGACCCAGCCCAGTGCGACCGGCCGAGCGGGTTCATGGATCTCGCGTGGTATCGCCGCCGCGAACAGCACCGCTGCCAGGAGGGCGTCGACCACCAGAGGGTGGCGTTCGGCGACGCGATGCGGCCATGAGCCGCGAAGCAGCGAAAGCGCCTCGCGGTTCCTGACCAGGCTCAAGCCGCTCATCTCATCCGCTCATCCGCTCATCCGCTCATCCGCTTCAAGCGTCCCTGCGATGCAGTAGGTAGGCCGCCGCTGCCATCGCGGCCGCCGTGTACAGGCAGAACAGCCCGAATCCGGTCCAGGGGCTCAGCGAGCCGGGGTCGGGCATGTTGGTGAGGAGGTCTCCGCCCGCGTTGGAGGGCAGGTACGGGGTGATGTGCTTTCCCCATGAAGTCAGGTTGAGGACTTCGCCGAGGAGCGGGAGTACCAGCAGGATCCCGAACAATGCGGCGATCGCGCCCGCGGTGCTGCGGATGATGACCCCCAGCGCGGTGCCGAGTAGCCCCACGACGGTGAGGTAGAGGCCGACGCCGAGCACGATCCGCAGTGCCTGTGGGGAGGACAGCGACGCCTGGATGTGGTGCGTGGAAATGATCGCCTCACCGCAGAAGAAGGCCACGAACGCCATGACCTCCATCAGCACCAGAACGACGACCGAGAACACGGCGGCCTTGGCCCACAGCACCGGCAGCCTGGTCGGCACGGCCGCGAGGGTCGCCCGGATCATGCCGGTGGAGTACTCCCCCGTGATGATCATTACGCCGAGGACACCGATGGCCAGCTGGGCGATCACGTACGGCTGCAAGGGCACGGTCACCGCCCGGATGGCGGCGTTGGGAATCGGGTCCTTCGGGTCGTTGGCGTGGCCGGCGAACCCCCAGCTGAACAACATGCCCAGCCCGGCGGTCGCCACGATCGCGGTGAACAGCGTCCAAAACGTGGAGCGCAGCGTCCACAACTTGATCCATTCCGAACGCAGGACCCGCGGCAACGAGACTCCGTCGACGCGCACCGGCTCGGTCGTCACGGCGGTCATGCCGCAGCCCCTTCGGTCAGACGCCCGGCACGGAATTCGACGGCGTCACTGGTGAGCGCCATGAAGGCCTCCTCGAGCGAGGTGCGTTGAGGCGCCAGTTCGAACAAGACGAGCGCATGGTCCGCGGCGATCTGGCCGATCTCGTCGCTGGTCAGCCCGATGACCTCCAGCGTGCTCTCCTCACCACTGGCCACTGTCACGCCCGGTCCGCTCAGCAGCTCGCGCAGCTTTGCGGCCTGAGGCGAACGGACCTTCACACTGCCCGTGGAGGCTCGTTCGATGAACTCCTTCACCGAGGTGTCGGCGATCAGCCGACCTCGCCCGATCACGATGAGGTGCTCGGCGGTCAGCGCCATCTCGCTCATGAGGTGCGACGAGACCAGGATCGTGCGGCCCTCGGACGCCAGCTCCTTCAGCAGGGTGCGAATCCAGAGGATCCCCTCCGGGTCCAGGCCGTTGACCGGCTCGTCCAGGATGAGCGTCTTGGGGTCTCCGAGCATCGCCGAGGCGATGCCGAGCCGCTGCCCCATGCCGAGCGAGAAACCGCCCGCCCGGCGCCGTGCGACCTCCCGCAGCCCGACCAGGTCGATGACCTCCTCGACCCGGCTGCGCGGGATGCCGGTCGTGGCAGCCAGGGCCAGCAGGTGGTTGGTGGCGGTACGCCCGGTGTGAATGGCCTTGGCCTCCAAGAGCGCGCCCACCTCGCGCAGCGGTGCGCGATGCTCGGCGTAGGGTCGCCCGTTGACGGTCACCGTTCCGGCCGTGGGCCGATCCAGCCCGAGAATCATGCGCATGGTCGTGGACTTTCCCGCCCCGTTGGGGCCGAGGAATCCGGTGACGACACCTGGCTTCACAGTGAACGTTAGATCGTCCACCGCCAGCTTTGTTCCATACCGTTTAGTCAGGCCTCTGGCTTCGATCACGTGAATATCCCGCCGTTTCACTCGGCATCTCGCTCGGCGTTGAAACGCTACGGTCAGCAGGGTCCTGGAGTCTTCGCCCCGAGGTCGGAGACTCCCGTGAGCCATGCTGAACAACCAGATGTAGGCAGGTACATATCAAGAACTACGCCGTAGGCCTAAGAGCAGGATCATCACACTCGGCCGGCCAACTCGTGCAAGCTTAGCCCGGTATCTACACGCGTGTAGTTTTTGATGGCATCCACGCTTGCCCGGCAACGGCGTGCGCGGTCCGCGCCGACGGAAGACCGAGCAGGCCCCGCGGTGATGCGAACGCGCTTCTTCGACAGTCTTGTAGAAATACGCGAGATCCACAGCTCCAGACTGCTAGCGTCTCGTCACGTTAAGTAGTCATCCTCGAGCTGGGGAGCGCAGGTGTCCACGGAGACCTCTGGAGTGCCGGCAGACCTCGGCGTCCGTTACGTGATGCGGAAACTTCCGCAGGTGACGGCGCTGTTCTGGGTGATCAAGATCGTCGCGGTGACGCTCGGCGAAACGGCCGGCGACCTGTTCGGCATCACGCTCGCCATCGGCTACATCGGCACCGAAGTGATCTTCCTCGGCTACTTTCTGGTGGTCCTGGTCCTCCAGCTCAAGGCCCCCCGGTTCCGGCCCGCCCTCTACTGGGCGGTCGTGCTCGGCACCAGCATGGTCGGCACCGAGATGTCGGACTTCCTCGACCGCGGCCCCGGCCACGGCAGCGCGGCCAACGGCGTCGGCTACGGCTGGGGCGCCCTCATCCTCACCGGCCTGCTCGCCGTCGTCTTCCTGGTCTGGTGGCGCACCGGCCAAAGCTACGACGTGGAGAACGTCTCCAGCCGCACCGGCGAAATCCTCTACTGGATCGCCATCCTGGTCTCCAACACCCTCGGCACCGCCAGCGGCGACTGGCTCTCCGACGACACCGGCCTCGGCTTCCGCAACGCCTTCCTGATCATCGCGGCGGTCATGGTCCTCATCCTGGCCGCCCACTACCTGACCGGCATCAACACCACGCTCCTGTTCTGGGTGGCGTTCGTCCTCACCCGTCCGCTCGGCGCGGCCGGAGGCGACTCGCTCATCAAACCGGTCGACGAGGGCGGCCTCGGCTGGGGCACCCTGCGGGGGTCCGCCGCTCTGCTGGCCGTACTCCTCACGCTCGTCGCCTACCAGGCCTGGCACGTACGCCGGCACCCGCTCCCGCCGCTCCCTTACCCGATCGATCGCCGTACCGGCCGAGCGCTGACCCCGAACGGCGCGGTCGTGCTCGCTCCGGCAGGACATCAGGAAACCGCCAGGCCCACCGCCGGCTCGACGCCCGACAGATAGCACTGTTGCGGCCCAGCTTGACGACCGGCGGGGCGAGGTGTTCAGCGGGTCGGCGCCTGTTCCTGCGCGAACTCGACCTGGCCGTGCAGTTCTTGGGCGGCTTCACCGACCTGCTGGGTGGCCGTGAACGTGGGCACGGCGATCGTCAGCAGCGCGAGAAAGATCGCACTGCGCCGCACCCGGCGGGGCCGCATCAGTGCCATCACCCGGCGAGGGACCGGGCCGGGACGTGGATCGCGGCGTAGCCGGGGCCTTCGCGTCCCGCCGATGATGCTCATGCCTCCGGCACCCTCAGCGAGGCGCCCGGAGGGCCCGGCCAGGGAGGCTTTCCCGATGGCACGTGCCAGGTGTGTGCGATCACCGATGGTGCGTGCTGCGAACTCGTCCGCCCAGCGTTCGGTGCTGAAGACCACCGCGTCTCTCAACGGCCACAGAAGAGGGTTGGCTGCCACGGCCACCGCGGTCACGCCGCGGAACAGGTGGTGCCTGGCGGAGAGATGCGACCGCTCGTGGGCGAGAAGTGCGCCCTGTTCGATCGGCGTGAGGAGTTCGAGCATTCCCGTAGAGACGACCACCCGGCCCGGGCGCCCTGGAAGTGCGTAGGCGTCGACCTGGTCGTCTTCGACGATCGCGACGACATCGCGTCCCGGCAGGTTCCGTGCGGCACGCGCGCTGGAGCGCAGACCCCGGACCTGGACGAGAGCAGCACGCGTCGCCATCGCCAGGGACACGACCAGGAGCACGCCGGCGACGGTGGCCATCGGGACGTTCGTCTCCGGAGACCTCGGAAGCTCCCCTGGCGCCATGTCCGCCAGCGCGGCGATCCACGAGATGTGCAGGAGACCGCCCGAGGTGAGGAGAACCAGACAGCAGACCGTGGCCAGGCCCATGATCGCCGCACCGGCCGTGAGCAGCCATGTCGCGGCGCGCGGTGGCAGTCGCCAGGCCAGCGGCCGGGCTGCCAGTGCCGCGCTGACGGGAGCGACCAGGGGCACGTACTGGTCAAGATCCATGCGTTCCCCCCGGCGCCGGGCGCATGGCGCTCACGGATCTTGGAGAAGATCGCGCAGGATGCGTTCGTCCTGCTCGGACAGCGAGCTGACGAACCGAGCCAGGACGGCACGGCTGTCGGGCTCGGAGTCCATCACCCTGTGCATCTGCAGGGCGGCCAGGCCCGGTTGATCGCTCACCGGCGAGTAGACGAACGCGCGCCCGGCCTTCTTGCGTTTGAGCAGGCCCTTCGCGTACATGCGCGACAGGATCGTCACCACGGTGCTGTAGGACAGGTCGCCGCTCAGCCGTGTCTGGACGTCTCCCGCCGCCAGCGGCTCGGCCGCCTGCTGGAGGGCCTGCATGACCTCGCCCTCAAGGGCGCCTGAGGCACGACGCTCGCTCGGCTCGGTCATATCCTTCGTCCCTCCGGCGAGTCGTCGCCCCTGAGCCGCTAGTGATCTTCGGGCCGCAGAGAGCCTGACACCTGCTTCAGCCAGTAGAAGGATAGTCGGCGCCATCAATATGATCATGAGGCGGGCGCTGGTACGCGCGGTGTCGGGGTCGTGTCAGTGGCCTTGTCGCGCTCGGCGTCCGGTCTTCGCGGCGACAGAAGTACGACTCCCGCCGCGATGGCCACGTACATGACGCGGAGCATCCCGGCGAGCTGCGGCGGGAACGGGTTGCCGGCGGGCGGAAAGACCTGCGGGAGATAGAGCATGATCAAGCCCAGACAGGTCAGGCGCGGCCACTGGCTCCGGCCGCACATCAGGTCGTAGGCCAGCGCACCGAGCAGGACGCCTGAGGTGTAGTAGCCGTAGGTTTTGGGATCCAGCAGGATCCGAGCGCCGGTCGCCAGGAGGATGACGGCCGGCCACCGTCCTCTGAAAACTGCGAGCGTTCCCAGAACCCCGCCGAGCAGCAGTTGAACGGGCCGGTCCCAGGGCGGTGTCGCTGGATCGGTGAAACCCATCGCTCTCAGGCCCGAGAACGCGGACGTTCGGATCGTGAAACGTGCCGCCGCCATCGTGTTCGGGTCGGCGAGCAGGAACGGCAGCCAGGCCGCAAGGACTCCTGTGACCAGCACGACCGCGGCCTTCCACCACTGACGCCAGGGCAGGGCGAGGAGCATGGGCGCGAAGGCCAGCGCCCAGGGCTTCGAGTCGACGGCCGCCGCCAGGAACACTCCGGTGAGCAAGGGATGCCCACGTACCAACGCGCGCATGGCGGCGACGGCGAAGGCCAGCGCCAGCACGTCGTCCAGGTGGCCGGCGCGGGTGGCCAACTCGGCCCAGACCGGCAGCAGCGTCGCCCCGGCCCACAGCAAGCGGGCCTCGCTGCGGCGCCTCGGCGGAACGAGAGCCCACAGGCCTGCCAGCAGCACAAGGCCGCTGGTGCTCATGAGAGCAATCGCCACCACACGTGCCGTGCCGGCCTGGAACAGCAGCATCGGGGCCGCCACCACGAATGCCAGCGGTCCGATCTGCAACTCGGGATGCCTCGCGTACAGGTGCAGGTTCGTCCCGGGATCGTCGTCGAACAGAACCTGGCTGCCTTGGGTGAACCAGTGCCACGAACCTCCGGCGTGCCAGGCGTGCACCAGCGACCAGGCCATCGCCCAGCTCCACAGCAGACACCACGCCCGTGCCTGGATTCGAGGCTCCCCGAAGGCGGCTGGCATCCCGGCTCCTCCCCCGAGGCTGTGGTCGGAGGAGCCACGCTAGGCAGCGGCAGGTTAGCGCCCCGGACCTGCAAGGTAAGCGTTTGGAAGGCGGCCGCGGGAGCGCCCCGAATGCTCTCCGCGCACGTACGATGAGCGCATGGCCAGGCTGATGGTGGTGGAGGACGACGAGACCATCGGCGCTCTGCTGGAATCGCAGCTCCGCATGCAGGACCACGAGGTCACCTGGGTCCGCGCGGGACGTACGGCGGTCCGGGAAGCGGCGATGACGGAGTTCGACCTGGTCCTGCTCGACCTCGGTCTGCCCGACGTCGACGGGGTCGAGGTGTGCCGCCAGCTGCGGCAGGCGCAGCCGGGCTGCGTGCTGGTCATGCTCACGGCGCGCCAGGAGGAGATGGACGTCGTGGTCGGCCTGGACGCGGGCGCCGACGACTACCTCACCAAGCCGTTCGGGCTGACCGAACTCATCGCGCGCGTACGGGCCCACCTGCGCCGCGGGGTGCCCGCAGCACCTCGCCACACCATCGTGATCGGCGACCTGGTCGTGGACACCGCCGCCCGCCGCAGCACGGTCGCCGGGCAGGAGGTGAAGCTGCGCCCCAAGGAGTTCGACCTGCTCGCCCGCCTCGCCGAAGACCTCGACGCCGCCGTCACCCGCGAACAGCTGATCGACGACGTGTGGGACATCAACTGGTCGGGGTCCACCAAGACCCTGGACGTCCACATCGCCGCGCTACGAAGCCGCCTGGCCGAGGCCGCGGAGCCGTCCGGCGCGGTCATCCCCCAGATCGTGACGTTGCGCGGGCACGGCTACCGGTTGGAAGGCCCTCCCAGCTGACCGAACGATCACAAGGCCGGCACAGAGTTCAAGGCCGGCGCAGAGGTCAAGGCCAGCGCAGAGGTCAAGGCTGGCGCAGAACACTGATCGCTGGTCTGCGCGCCCGGCGGACGGTCAACGCGGAGGCCACGGCGAGCGCCGTGATCGTGGCGGCCAGAGCGAGCATCAGGTAGCTCCACGGAACGGCCGGCACGGACGGTGGCGGGTCGAAGACACCGGTGAGCGCCTTGACCAGCATCGTCGAAAGCGCGACGCCGAGTGCCGCGCCGAAGGCCAGGCCACCCACCGCCAGCACCAGCGATTCGGAGTAGACGAACGCCCGCATCTGCCGCGCGGTCGCACCGAGCGCAGCGGTGATCGCGAAGGCGCGGCGCCGTTCGGCCATGCCGAGGCCGAGGACCAGCCCGCCGGCGGCGACGGCCAGGCCCAGCGCGAAGACCAGTTCCACCCGCGTCAGCCCGGCGAGATCGACCGAGGTGAGGCTCGAGCCGACCTGGGAACGGGCTGCGGTGAGCTCGGTCACGGCGGCCGATGTTCCGACCAGGGAACGGACCGAGTTCGCGACCGCGCCGATGTGGTGCCCGCCGGTGTCGACCAGGTAGGCGCCGACCGCATCACTGCCCGTCTTGGCGGCGACGTACGAGCCGTTGGCGACGAAGAAGCTGTCCTTCGGTGCCGTCGGGAATTCCTTGACGACTCCGACGTAGTGGAACGGCACGGTGGTGAACTGTTTCGTGCGGGCGTCCTGGAGGCGCAGGTTGATCAGGTCGCCGGTGTTCAGCTGGAAGTCCTTGACCGTCTCCGCCGACACCAGGATCGAATCGGGCCGGGTGGCGAGGGTGCGGAGCAGCTGCCGGGCCGTTCCACCTGTGAAGTAGGTGTCTTGCAGGGCCGTGGCGCGGGTGATGGTGTCCGGGCGCACTCCGTACAAGTCTTGAAGGTCGGTGCCGACGTAGGCGAAACGATGCTGGATCGGTTCGACCGACCGGACTCCCTTCACATGGTCGAGCCGGTCGGCGAGGCCGGGGACCGGGGCGGCGCCGGGCGCGGGTACGACCGTCACATCGGCGCCATTGGTCAGCTGGGCGTCCACTTCGGCCTGCTGCCGGTAGGTCGCGTTGAACGTCGCCGTGGAGCAGGCGAACGCGACAGCCAGGCACAGCAGCACGATCGCGCGGACGAGGCCGCCTCGCTGCCGGGACATCCCGGCTGCGACGACGCCCGACAGCCGACCGGCAAGGGGCCTCAAGGCCCGCGCCACACCACGCCGTCCAGGACCGAGGAGCAGGTCCGCCAGCCGCCAGGCCAGCAGCGCTCCCCCGGCCCACAGCAACGCCGGTCCGGCGAAGGCCCAGTACGACACCGACACCGACGGCACGCCCTCCGGCGCGAGCACCAACTGGTAGCCGTTCTTACTCGTCGCAGAGAAGACGACCAGCGCGAGAACGAGCAGGACTCCGTCGAGGCCGTACCGCAGCCAGAACGGACCACGGGCACGCGACGCGGCGCCCGCTGAGGCACCCGCTGAGGCACCGGCTGACGCACCGGCTGAAAGGCGAGGCGTCCCTGTGTGCGCGGCGGCGATGGTGGAGTACCGGAGGTCTCGCCGCGCGGGGAGAAATCCCGTGGCCACGGCGATGGCGAGCCCTGTCACAGCCGCGGCCGTTGCCCAGCCGGCCCCGGCCCCAGAGGACGCGCCGAACTTCGAGGACCCGAACGCCGCCCATCCCACCATCGCGGCGCCCGCCAGGCCGAGGACGACGCCGACCAGGCCGGTCAGGACCGACTCGGCCGTGGCGAGGACCAGGAGCTGGCGTGCCGCCGCGCCCCGCACGCGGAGCAGAGCCTGCTCCCTACGGCGTCGTTCGGCTCCTGAGGCGATGACCGCGGCGGTCAGCAAGGCCGCCAGCACGGCACCGGGGATGCCGAGGAACACGAAGAGCACTTGCGCGTAGGCGGCGTCGCTGCGCGCCGCGTCCAGGGCCGCGCCCAGGTTGTCGCCGACGGTCGCGGCACCTGTGCTGCGTGCCTCGAAGTTGCGCGCGGCGGCCGTCTCGTGGGCGTACGCGGCAGCCGGGTCGGCCGCCAGCCGGTGGCTGCGGGCAGCATGGATCTGCCACCAGACCTGGTCGGGGCGTGACTTGGCGAGCGGATCGAACGCCTGGTGCCATTGGTCCGGAGGGAGCAGGAGGACGTTGTCGGGTGGCGCCGACGGCTGTGAACCCGGCGGTGCCCCGACCTTCTGGAAAAGCGAGTCGGCCTGGGGCAGGTCGACGACGCCGTCGACGCGGATCCGCCAGGAGGGCAGTCCCGCGCGGCCGACCTGAATCGTGTCGCCCGGCTTGGCGTGCAGGTTGGCGGCCGTCTGCTGGGCCAGCATCACGCCGCCGCCGGGGCCGGCGAGCGTCCTCGACTCGGCGGGGAACGCCTGCCGATAGTCGGCGGGCAGGCCGAGCACGACGCCGGGGCCTGTGGTCTGCGTGGTCGGTGCCGAGCCCGGTTGGGCGGCGGTGGCGCTGGTCAGCCCGGTGGTGGCGGCGAACGGCACCGTCAGCGCTCGGAGGGTTCCGGGGGTCGAACCCACGGCGCGCCGTACTGCTTCCGGGTCCGCGCCACCGGGTGCGGCCGGCCCCGCACGACCGGCCGCACCCGGCGCGGCACCGTCGGCGGGCGAGGCCACCTGGACTTGCCAGTCGACTGCCACCCCCGCCACGGCACGTTCGGTCATGGTCGCCTTGGACGCCGCCAGAAAAGAGCCCAGCGAGGCGAGCAGCGCGACCGCCACCGCGATGCCCAGGGCGGCGCCCGCCATCCGCGCGCTCCGGCGGCGTACCAGACCGTTCAGCCAGACCCTGATCATGACGATCCTTCGCTCTCCTGGATCTTCGCCCCGCCGGGATCGACTGCCGCCCCGGGATCGGCTGCAGCCTTGGCATCGCCTGCCGCCTTGGGGTCGCCTGCCGGCCTGGGATCGACTGCCGGCCTGGGATCGACTGCCGATCCGGGATCGACTGCCGGCCTGGGATCGACTGCGCCGCCGCCGATGAGCGCGCCGTCGCGCATGCGCCAGTGCCTCTCCAGGCGTTCCTCCACCAGCGGGTCGTGCGTGGCGACGATGAGCGCGGCGCCGAGTTCGTCGGCGGCTTGGATCAGCGCTGAGATCACCAAGGCGCCGGACAGCTGGTCGAGCTGCCCGGTCGGCTCGTCGGCGAGGATCAGCACCGGCCGCCCCGCCAGCACACGCGCGGCCGCGACCCGCTGCGCCTGCCCGCCCGACAACTCACCCGGAAGCCGGTCCTGCAGTTCACCGATGTCCAGGCGCCGGAGGGCCTCGCGAGCCTGCCGCGCGGCAGCCTCTTCCGACGTCCCTGCCAGCAACAGCGGCAGCGCCACGTTCTCGGTCACGTCCAAAGCGGGCAGCAGGCTGGGGCCCTGGAAGATCAGCCCGACCGTGCCGGGTCGGCTCAGCGGATGGCCTTCCAGCACCGGCCAGCTCACGGTCCCGGCCGTCGGGGTCTCCAGGCCCGCGATCAGATGCAGCAGCGTGGACTTGCCCGACCCGGAGGGGCCCGCGACGGCGATCCGGGCACCCGACTCGACCTCGCAGTTCACCCGGTGAACGGCGACGGTGGCGGTCGGTCCGGCACCGTAGGTGCGGCCGGCGCCCGTGCAGCGCGCGACCGTCCGTGTGTGCGGCCCTTCTGGCGTGTACGGCCCTTCTGGCGGCCCGGCTGGAGCGTGCGGAGCCATCAGATCGCCTTCCCGTCTCTGAGCTTGAGCACCCGGCCGGCCGCCGCGGTCACCGCGGGGCTGTGACTGGCGACCAGGACCGCCCGGCCTCGGCTGCGGCGTTCCTCCAAGAGGGCCAGGATCTGCAGTTCGGTGGCGGTGTCGAGCTCGCCGGTCGGCTCGTCGGCCAGCAGGACGGCCGGGTCGTTGGCCAGGGCCACCGCGAGTCCCGCCCGCGCGGCCTCTCCGCCGGAGAGCCTTCCTGGATAGGCGTGTTCGTGATCGGCCAGGCCCACGGAGGCCAGCAGTTCCTTCACACTGCTGCGCCGCCGCTGCGGCCGACCAGCCAGGCGCCGGCACAGCACGATGTGCTGTGCGAGTGTCAGGTGGGCCAGGAGGTTGCCGGTCTGCATCAGGACGCCGATCCGGCGCGATCTGAGCCGTGCCCGCTCGGGTTCGGGCCGGTGACTGAGCCGCTCGCCCAGTATCCGGACCGTTCCACCGTCTGGATCGTCCAGTCCTGCCAGGCAAGCCAGCAGCGTCGACTTGCCCGAGCCCGACGGGCCTGACACGGCAACGAACTCCCCTGCGCTCAGCGAGAGCGAGACTCCTTGCAGAGCCAGCGTCTCCTCATCACCCGCACGGAAGAATCGATACAGCGACCGAGCTTCGAGCACGGGCTCGCCCTGGCTCAGCCCAGCCTCGCGTCGGCCCGACTCAGCCTCGCGCCGGCTCAGCGCGGGTTCGCCCCGGCTCACTTCAGCCATCGCACCGAGTCGCTCACCGTGCGCCACGGGTCGACGTTGTCCGCTCCGCGCGGTCCGGAGAGCGTGACGATCGCTTCCTGACCGTTCTTCCAGAACGCGTACCGCTCGACCGCGTCCACCACGACCTTGCCGGTGACCGGGTCAGGCGCCGAGTCGGCCTGGTATTGAGTCAACGTGACCGGCCCGGCCTTCCGGGTGACCGAACGTACGCGGCCGCCCGTGAATCCATGCGCCGTGACCCTGATCTTGGCAAGGTCCTGCTGCGCCGACCGGGCCGTCGGAGCCGTCGCCGCCGGGACCACCTGAATGCGGACCGAGTTGAGCTTGTCGGTGAATGTCGTCTCGCCCGCGTTCGAGGTTCGGGCCCACCCCTCCGGGACCCGGACCTCCACCAGCCCGCCCGGCGCGGTGAACGGCACGTAGACCTGGTTGTCAGGAATGTCACCGGCCGGGTTGGACTCGGTGACGCCGGGCGTCGGCGGCTCGGTGTCGTCCGTCGCCGTACCTGATCCGGTGCCGCTGCCGCCCGCCGCGGGAAGGGACGGGCCGCTTCCACCGCCATGGCCGCAGCCAGCCGCGAGGACGAGGAGCGTCCCGGCGACCATCACGGCGATCTTCCCACCGGCTGTTCCCATGACCGTCCTCCTCCGGAGCCGTGTGTTCACTCCTGGGGCTCAAGCTAGGCAAGCCCGGGATAACGCCCCGTTCGACGAAAGTCAGCGCACGGCAAACGCGCCGCTGGCGAAGACCGAAACTCTGGCCGAACGCATTTCGGCGGCCGGAGGCGCCATGGCGGACGGGCAGACTGAGGCATGCGAGACCACGAAGCCAAGCGGAAGGAAGGGCATGCGCACACGGATCACCGCTTTGTGCGTTCTGGCCGCCGCGGTGGCCATCGTCTTGTTCGGGGTCCCGCTGGCGGCCGGGGCGGCCCACTACTACTTCACCGATGAGCAGGGCGAACTGGAAAGAGTCGCAGCGGAGGCGACGATCGCGGTCTCGGCGGACCTGTTGCGCGGCCGTGACACCTCCGAACTCCCCGAATCGGAACCGGAGATGGCGGTGGGGATCTACAACCCCGCCGGAAAGCTGATCAGCGGCAAGGGACCGGCGACGGCCGACGGCCCCGTGCAGGAGGCCCTTCAGGCCCGCGTCATCACCGGGGACTCGCACGGCGATCTGGTCGCGGCCGTCCCCGTGACCGACGAAGAGAAGGTCACCGCCGTCGTCCGTGCGGCGGTCCCGCGCGGCAACGTCTACTCGAAGATCGCCAGCACCTGGGGTCTGATGCTGGCCATCGCGCTCGCGGCACTCGGGATCACCTGGATTCTGGCCCGTCGCCTCGCCGGCCGCCTCGCCACACCGGTCGAGGACCTCGCCGGCGCGACCCGCCGCCTCGGCGACGGCGACTTCACCATCACCACACCGGCCACCGGCATCGGCGAAGTCGACGCGGCCGGCGCCTCCCTGTCGGCGACGGCCCGTCGTCTGGGCGAGGTGCTGGAACGCGAGCGGGCCTTCTCGGCCAATGCCTCTCATCAACTCCGCACCCCGCTCACCGGCCTCAAGCTCATCCTGGACGCGGCCCTGCAGGACGAGGCCTCGCAACGCCCTGCGCTCGAAGCGGCCGCGGCGGCCGCGGACCGTCTGGACACCACCATCACGGACCTGCTGGCCCTTGCCCGCGACCTGCCCCGCTCGGGTGAGCCGCTGAACATCCGGGCGCTGCTCGACGAACTCGAGCGGCATTGGCACGGTGCGCTCGCCGCCCAGACACGCCCGCTCCGTGTCACCACCGCGTCCCTGCCCGAGACCGCCGCGTCCGAGGCAGCCGTCCGGCAGATCCTGGCCGTTCTGATCGACAACGCTCTTCAGCACGGCGTCGGAACGGTCAGCCTGCGCGCGCGAGAGGCCACCGGCGCCCTCGCGATCGACGTGGCCGACCAGGGCGACGTGACCGGGCAGGACACCGATGTCATGTTCCGCCGTACCGGCGGGCCCGACGGCCACGGAATCGGACTGGCCATGGCCCGAGCGCTCGCCGAGGCCGAAGGCGGCCGGCTGACCTTGAGCAGCCAAGCACCCACGACATTCACCCTCCTGCTCCCCCCAACAACGCCTTAGCCACCCGTTCGGCACGCCACCGGCACGCCAGCCCGTTCGGCCCGCCAGCCTGATCGGGCAGCGATGAGGAGAAGGCTCGTGCGAGCCGTGGTCAGTTATCGCGGGTGATGAGCAGCCGTAGCGGGCTGCGGGAGAGCGTGCGTGTCAGGGCGGCGAGCGGGTGGCGGGCCAACGGCCAGCCGGCCAGGATGATCAGGGCTCCCAGAACGACACCGGCCACCACGTCGTGTGGGTAGTGCTGGCCCAGGTAGACGCGGGAGAACGCCTCCAGAAGCGCGAGGACGGCGGCGAGGATGCCCAGGCGCCGGTCGGCAAGCCAGATTCCCGCGGCCAAGGCGGCGGCGACGATCGTGTGGTCGGAGGGGAACGAGTAGTCGCCGGGGCCGGGGCAGGCCTCCACGGTCGCGGTATGGATCGCCAGGCACGGCCGGGCTTCGGCGAAGACCTGCTTCAATCCCAGTCCAACGGCGACCGACACCCCCGTGCCCGCGGCGATCCAGGCGATCACGGCCATGGCGGCCATGTCAGCGCTCCGGCGCGCTCTCCACCAGGCGAGCACCGCCATGACGCACAGCGCGACCAGCCCGGCGGAGGTGTAGACCTTCATCGCGGGCTGGAGCCAGGCCGTGTGCTGGGCGAACGAGACCACGGCCCGGTACTCCGACCCGTCGATCCCAGCCGCCGTCAAGTTCAACACTTCTACATTCTAGTAGAAGTTACGAGAGGGGGTGAAACTGATGAACGGGCGATGGACGCCGGGATCGGCGGCGAGCTCATGGAGAGACGGGCGCCTGGGTCTTCTGAGGGGCTGGGCTGGTTCGGGTCGGCAGCAGGAAGAACGTCATGGTCGGAACGAGGTACAGCAGCCAGACGACGACCTGGAGCACGGTCGGATTGGGCTGGAAGTTGAAGATCCCCTTGAGCAGGGTCCCGTACCAGCTGTCAGGGGGCACGGTTTCGCTGATGTCGAAGGCCAGGCTGTGCAGCCCGGGCACGAAGTCGGCCTCCTGCAGGTCATGGAAGCCGTAGGCGAGCACGCCTGCGGCTACCACGACGAGCATCACACCGGTCCAGGTGAAGAAGCGCGCCAGGTTGATCCGCAGCGCCCCGCGATAGAAGAGCCAGCCGAGTGCGACGGCGGTCAGCAGACCGAGCGAGGCACCGAGGAGGGGCTGCCAGCCCTGGCCCGTGGCCTGGACCGCCGTCCATATGAACAGCGAGGTCTCCAGTCCTTCTCGCCCCACGGCCAGGAACGCGGTCGCTACGAGCGCGGCCGCGCCACCGGCCAGAGCGGTGTCCAGGCGACCCTGCAGATCGGAGCGCAGGTGGCGAGCCGTTCGGCGCATCCAGAACACCATCCAGGTCACCAGTGCGACGGAAAGGATCGACAGGCCACCGCCGAGCGCCTCCTTGGCCTGGAAGGTCAGGGTGGACGAGCCGAACTGCAGTGCGGCGCCGAAGCCCAGGCTGATCGCGACGGCCAGGGCGATGCCGCCCCAGACGGGTACCAGCGCCTTCCGGTTACCGGTCTTGACGAGGTAGGCGATCAGGATGCACGCGACGAGGCTGGCCTCCAGCCCCTCCCGCAGCCCGATGAGATAGTTGCCGATCATGCGTCCTCCAAGAGGGGCGGGTCAGGTCGGTGAGCGCGATCAGGCCACGGCGGCGGCGAGCCTGGATAGGGGCTCGGCCAAGGCGTTGACCTGGTCCGACAGTTCCTTGCGGTCGGCGGCCGAGACCTTGTCGTAGGAGATGAGGTCGACGGCTCCACGTCCGGTCCGATACCGGTTGAGGAGCGACGCCGGCTCGATCACAGATCGATCCTGAGCCTGCCGGCACGGCGGCACCCACCATCGAGCGACTCCAGGGGGGAAGGGGCTCTCACCCTGCCAACAACTACAGGCATGTAGATTTTAGGTTAGACTAGCCTAAGTTGGCCAGACCGCAACAAGCCGACGCTTCACCCGCCAGACCGCCCGGACGACACGGACAAGTCGCCGTCAGTGCACGGGGCGGTGAGCCGGTGGCTCATCATGACGTGTGACATCGACGCAGGTCAGGACGACATTTTGGAGCGGGCTCGGGCGAACCGGGCGGCTGGTGGTGGCGACGCGCGCGCTGCGCACGTTCGGGTACGGATGCACCAGCGTCCTGCTCGCCCAGATGCTCACCGAGGACGGCGACGCGCCGTGGCAGACCGGTCTGCTGCTGGCCGTCGCGTCGGCCGGATCGGTCGTGGCGAGCCTGGCGCTCGGCCTGTTCGCCGACGTGTGGGGCCGCCGCCGCGTCCTCATCGCCTGCAGCTGCCTGATGGCCGCGTCCGGCATCCTGTTCGCGGTCTCGGAGTCCTATCCCGTCCTGGTCGCGGCGGCGTTCATCGGAACGATCTCACCGTCGACCAACGACAACACCCCCTTCTCGGGGGTCGAGCAGTCGATCCTCGCGCAGTCCTGCCCGGCGGAGCGCCATACCCAGGTCTTCACCTGCTACAACGTGGCCGCGCTGGCCACCGGCGCACTCGGCGGGCTGGCCGCGGCCGGTCTCGGCCTGCAGCACGGCGTCTCCGCGGGCGACGCGGCGTTCGCGCTCTACTCGCTGCTGGCAGCCGTCAGCGTGCTGCTCTTCTGGCACCTGCCCGCGGACGCCGAGGCGCCCACCGTGCCGACCACCCCTTCCAGCGCGGAACCGGACCTGCCCCCGGTCCGTCTGCCGGGCCACGTCAAGCGGCTGGCCGGGCTGTTCGCGCTGGACGCGTTCTCCGGCGGGCTCGCGGTGCAGGCCGTGCTGGCCTGGTGGTTCGCCCATCATTTCGGTGCCACCACCGCCCAGCTCGGGCTGATCTTCTTCGCGGCGAACCTCCTGCCCGCCCTCGCGCAGCTGACCGCTCCGCTGCTCGCCGCACGCCGCGGGCTCCTGGCCGCGATGCTCCTCCCCCACGCGGGCGCCAACCTGTTGCTGGCCTTCATTCCGTTCGCGCCGACATTGGGCATGGCGGTCGCACTGCTGCTGTGCCGCCAGGCTCTTTCGAAGATCGACGTGCCTGCGCGGCAGACGTTCACCGCGGCGATCGTCGGCCCGGCCCACCGGACCGCCGCGGCGAGCATGACCAGCCTGGCCCGCAGCATCGCCGTGTCGGTCAGCCCGATCGCGGCGACCACCCTGCTGACCGGCCCGCTCGCCGCGCTCGGAGGCCCGCTCCTGATCGGCGCGGCACTCGGACTCGGCTACGACCTCACGGTCTGGCGCTCCTATCGCGACACCCCGGTCCAGGCATGATGATCCGGCGCCCGCTGATCAAGGCGCACCATTCAGAGGTGAGCTGATCCGAATCGGGCTAATACACGGAAATCTGAGTTAGCCTGACGCTTACCTTGCGCTGGTTACGGTGAGCACCGTCTTCGTTGAATGGACTGGTGCATGACCGTTCTCACGCTGAATCCCCTCGATGCCCATTCGCTCTTGGCGGCGTTCGGCACGGTGGGAATCGTGGCGATCCTGTTCGCCGAAACCGGGCTGCTCCAGGCCAGTGTGCCGGCTCGGTTCATTCCGATTGTGAGAACAGTTCTCAACCCCATCGCCGGAGCCTTGGACGTTCCAGCGAGGGTCTTCACATTCTGGCAAGTGCTCGGCGGCCTGCTATGGGCCGTGAGCATCGTCGTCGCAGGCTACCTGTTGGGCAGTTCGATCCCGGGAATCGACAAGTATTTGTTGCCCATCGTGGGAGTCATCGCCGTTATCTCTCGTGCCGATCGCTCCTGCTGAGAGCGCACCGCGACGCGCGAAGACCATGCCGCCCCCGGGCAGCCGACCGGCTGCTCTCCTGAATGCTGCGAACAAACCCGAGGACACCGGTGGTCTCACCTCCCCCGACACGCCCCTTGCTCAGCATCATCGTCCCCGTTCACAAGGTGCAGGGCTTCCTCCCCCAGTGCCTGGAATCGCTTCTGGATCCGAGCTTGACGGATGTGGAGATCGTCGCGGTGGACGACGCCTCGCCCGACAACTGCGGCGCAGTCCTGGACGAGTTCGCCGAACGCGACCCGAGCATCCACGTCCTGCACCTGGCCAGTAACGTCGGGCTCGGCGAGGCCCGCAACATAGGCCTCGGCATGGCCACCGGCGAGTACGTGTGGTTCTTCGACAGCGACGACTACGCAACCGACGGTGCGATCCGCGCCATCCGCGGCCGTCTGAAGGACACCTGGCCCGATGTGCTGGTGGTGGACCACGTCCGCGAGCATTGGGACGGCCGGCGCACGGGCACGGCGCAGCACCGTTTCGAGGGCGCGCCGGACGTCTTCACCTGCGCGGAGCGGCCCAGCGTGCTCGGGACCATGATGACCACCTGGAGCAAGGTGATCCGCCGTGAGTACCTGCTCGATCTCGGGCTGTACTTCAGCCGGGGTTACTACGAGGACATCAATCTCACCTTCCCCGTCCTGATGATGGCCGAACGAATCAGCCTTCTCCACAGGGTGTGCTACGTATACCGGCAGCGCCGCAGTGGCGCCATCACCAAGAGCTCGTCCCGCCGCCACTTCGCCGCGGTCCCTCAGTACGAGCGGGTGTTCTCGTTCATGGCCGAACATGGCGGCACCGATCCGTTCCGGTCGGTGATGTTCGATCGGCTGATCGGGCATGCCCTCGTCATCCTTGAACAGGACCGCATACTCCCCCGGGACCGCGCCGACTTCTTCGGCCAGCTCTCGTCCCTCTACCGCCGTCATCGACCCGTCGATCACCAGCCGCCAGGCGGCCGCCTGATGAAGATCAAGTATCGACTCATCGCGAACAATGACCGCCGCCGTTACGAGCTCGTTCTCCGCCTAGCGGCCGCCCGACGATGGGCCAGGAGGCGATTCGCCTCCGCTAAGCGTCTGGCCCGGCGGGGGCTGAGGTACGGCAGGCGCCGGGCTTTGCGGCTCTACTACCGGACGCAGTTCCTCCGCCCGATCGACGAGCATCTCGCTGTGTACGGCGCGTACTGGTTCCGCGGCGTCGCCTGCAACCCCAAAGCCATCTACGACAAAGCCCGCGAGATCGCCCCCGACATCCACGGCGTCTGGGTCATCACCCGCGACAACGTGAAGGCCGTCCCCGACGGCATCGACTACGTCATCCAGGGCACACTCGCCTACCAGCGGCTGATGGCCCGCGCGAAGTTCTTCGTCAACAACGTCAACTTCCCCAACAACCTCATCAAACGCCCCGGCCAAGTCCACCTCATGACCCAGCACGGCACCCCACTCAAAAAGATGGGCCTGGACCAGCTGGACTTCCCCGTCGGCGCCCAGGAAATGGACTTCCACAAACTCATCACCCGCTCCGACCGCTGGGACTACCTCATCTCCTCCAACCCCCTGTCCACCCAAGCCTGGGAACGCGGCTACCCCTGCCACTACGAAATGCTGGAGATCGGCTACCCCCGCAACGACCGCCTCGTCCACACCACCCCCGCCGAACGCCACACACTGCGCGAACAACTCGGCATCCCCCAAGACAAGACCGCGATCCTCTACGCCCCCACCCACCGCGAATACCGCGACTCCTACCGCCCCATGTTCGACATCGGCCGCTTCACCCGCGAACTCGGCGACCACTACGTCCTCCTCGTCCGCGCCCACTACTTCTACACACCGGAGAAGCAGGACTGGGACCCCCAACACGTCATCGACGTCTCCGACCACCCCAGCATCGAAGACCTGAGCATCGCCTCCGACGCCCTCCTCACCGACTACTCCTCGGTCATGTTCGACTACGCCCTCCTAGACGACCGCCCCATCGTCATCCTCGCCAACGACTGGGACACCTACCGGCTCACCCGCGGCGTCAACCTCGACATCACCGCCCACCCACCCGGCATCCTCACCCGCACCGAAGACGAACTACTCGACGCGTTCCGCCACCGCACGCCCTGGGCCGACACCACCGCCAAGGCCCGCGACGCCTTCCGCACCCGCCACTGCCCCTGGGACGACGGCCACGCCGCCGAACGCGCCGTCCGCCGCGTCTTCCTGAACCAACCTCGCAAGCCATAGACCGCGACAGTGCCGCCCCAGGAGTCCGAACCCGAACCCCGCGCGGCCTGAGCCGCCCGCTCAGCTCGGGCGTGCCGGCAAGCCGGGACGGCGTGTGCGCGCGAGTTGAAGCCCCGCGGTCGCCAGACCGACGATCAGCCCGGTACCGAGGGTGAACAACGCCAGTTCAGAAACTGACGAGAGCGGCTTTGATCCCGGCCAGAGTGCCTCACGGAAGGCGATCGTGAGGTGGAGCGCGATGCTCCCGACGACGACCGACGTTTCGGCCACCCGGCGGGTCCTACCGGCCGGAGGACGGGCGATGAATCCGGCGATGGCATTGCTGACCACACAGAAGGCCAGGTAGGAGGCCAGTTCCACCACCAGCATCCAGGCGATCAGCAGAGGGTCGGTCCATCGTTCGCCGATCGCCTGCATGCCGGTGATCCCGATCGCGGCCATCAGGCTCGCCGAGAAGAACACCGTCATCGCGTGGCTGCGCACCCAGGCGACGATTCCCGGGCCGATCCAGCGTCGCGGCAGCGGTGTCCGTTCGGCGAGCAGAACGACGTCGCCGAGCCAGTCGTGCCGCCATCCTCGAGACGGGCCGGGCGATCGCCGCGCCCGCCACAGCAGCGCCGCCGCCCCGACGACGAGCGCCGAGTTCACGGCCAGGCCGCCGATCAGGACCGCGGTCCACCCGTGCCAGAACGGCTTGTGCTCCCCCGCGATGACGGCGCTCCACTCGGCGATCAGGGTGAGCCCGACCAGCGTGCTCATAGCGCCCGCCGCCCGCACCGTCTGCTGCGCACGATCCGGGGCGCCCGGCGCGTGCCAGACGAGCAGCCGCAGCACGATCACCAGCGCGAGCATCGGCACCGCGAACTGGCAGAGGGAGACCACGGCGTCGTACGGGTCGTCCTGCCAAGGGCTCACCGCCCTGACCGCCTTGTCCTGGGTCGCCAGCACCGTGAGCACCTCGAACAGACCCGCCACGCCCAGGCTCGCCACGATCGCGCTCCAGGCCCGCGTCACGTTCTTGTCTGAGGTGTCCGGCGAGTTCTCGCCGAAGAGTTCTTCGTTCGTCATAGTACGCGCATCGTACTACGCGGCGTGTACTATCTCGCTCGTGACTACACGTGACGTTCCTGTCGTGCTCGACAACGTGACCAAGAGGTTCGGCACCACCGCCGCCGTCCAGTCGGTCTCCTGGGCTCCACGGCTCGGCCGGGTGACCGCGCTCGTCGGCCTCAACGGCGCGGGCAAGTCCACCCTCATGCGGGTCATCACCGGCCTCGTCCGCCCCACGGAGGGACGGGTATCGATCAGCGCGCCCCAGAACGGCCGCGCGCTGTCGGCGATGATCGAGGCCCCTGCCCTGTTCGGCGGCCTCACCGCACGCCGCAACCTGCGCCTGCACGCGGCCCTCACCGGCGCGGGCGCGGGCGAGGTCGAGCGGGTCGCCGAACTGGCTCGTGTGAACGAGGTTCTCGGCCGTCGGGTGGGCGCCCTGTCGCAGGGCTACCGGCAACGGCTCGCCATCGCCGTCGCGCTGCTCGCCCGGCCCCGCATCCTGCTGCTGGACGAACCCACCAACGCCCTGGACCCCGAGGCCATCCAACAGTTGCGCGGGCTCATTCGGCAGATCGCCGACGAGGGTTCCGCCGTGATCGTCTCGAGCCACCAGTTGCGCGAACTGGAGGGCACCGCCGACGCCCTGACCCTGATCCACGAGGGCCGGATCCGCTATGACGGCCCATTCGGCGCATTCGTCGGCCCGCCCAGTCTGCGTGTGCGCGCCACCAGCGAGGACTCCACCCGCACCCTCATGAGCCTGCTGGAGAGGGACGGCATTCAGGGCGAGATCAACGGTCCCGCCATCCATATCAAGCAAGACGGCGACGGTGAGGGCGATCAGATCGCCCAGCGCGTCTTCAGTGCCGCCGCCGGCGCGGACATCCGCCTGACCGAGCTGAGCCACGTCGCCCCGACTCTCGAAGAAGCCTTCCGAACCGCGACCACCGCAGGAGCACAGTCGTGAAGTCCTACCGCGCCGAACTCATCCGCTTCGTCAACCGGTCGTCGGCCGCCATGATCCTGCTGTGCGTGGGCGCCACCCTCTTCTCCATGAGCAACGCCGGTCCACAGCACCAGACCCCGCTCTGGGGCTTCAGGCAAATGAGCATCCTGACCGCGACCCTGCTCATGGGGCGCGCCGCGGTGCTGGCCTCCGGCGACTTCAGCAGCGGGACCATCCGCGCCTGGCTCATCTCGCGTCCGAACCGCGCGGAGGTCTTCAGTGGCAAGCTCGCCGCGTCCCTGTCGTTCGCAGTGATCACCTCCGCCGCCACGAGCCTGTCCTGCTACGCGCTGAGCGGCACGATGGGCGCGGTGCCCAGCGTCGGCGCCATGCTGGTGGCGGCCGGGCAGCTCGCGTTCGCGGCGGGCGTCCTGACGTTCTTCGGTCACGCGGCCGGCGTCCTGACCCGGTCGATCCCGGTCGCCTTGACACTCACGCTCGTGTGGATCCTGCCCGCGGAGAAGGGCCTGCAGGGACACTCAGGCGGCCTCGACGCATGGCTGCCCGGCAACGTCACGCAGGACATCACCCGCAACCAGCTCCAGCACGGCATGACGCCGCTCGGCGCCGCCCTCCACGCCGCCCTGCCCTTCATCGTCCTCGACGCCGTGGCACTCGCGCTGTTCCTCCGCCGCGACGTCAACAGCTGAGTACACGTTGGCGGGACGTCAACAGCTGAGTACACGTTGGCGCGTTGGCGCGATGGCCGACGATGGAGTAATACTTGCCACGTAGTAATCGTCGTGGAGCGGAGGGGGACTCGTGCAGGTCAACGATTCACAGACGCTCGTTCTGTGCGTGCTGGCCGACGGGCCGATGCACGGCTACGCCATCAACACCGCGATCGAGCAGCTCACCGGGACCAGGCTCGGCCCGGGCAGTCTGTACGGTGCGCTGGCTCGCCTGCAGGACAAGAACTTCATCGAGCCGCTCGAAGGTGAGGGCCGCCAGCAGCCGGTCCGGTTGACCGCCGAGGGCCGGCGAGCCTTGGAAGAGGAGCTGCGGGCCATGGCCCATGTGGCCGCCGTCGGCCTGCGCAACCTCGGGGTGTCGCCGACATGACACCCGCCCGTGCCCTCGTGCGGATGTACCCGGCGGCTTTCCGGGAGCAATGGGGACCCGATCTCGAGGCCGAGATCGTCATGGCGGGATGGCGGTCGTGGCCCAACACCCTGCTGGGCATCGCCGACATGTGGCTCCATCCCGCGCTATGGCCTGCGGGCTCCCACGCCCAGCGACGGCTGCGAATCACCACCTCGGCCATCTCGCTGACGGCGCTCTGCTGGTTCGTCGGCCATGTGGGCCTCGAGACCGACACCGGCCTGTCGCGCGCCGCCGGCCATTCCCTCCCCCTGTCGGCCGGGCTCATCCTCATGGTGGCCGGGCTCGTCCTGATCGCTCCCCTGCCGCGGCCGAGCGTCGCCGGGCTCCTCGCCCTGGCCCGTGCTGCCGCCGCCGCGTACACGCTCCCGGCGTCGATGGGCATGGTCGCCGTCGCCGCGGTTCATCTCGGAGTCGATGGTCAGGCTCCTCTTCTCCTTCGCGGGATCCTGCTCGCCGGCTGGTGGACGGCCCTGGCCGTCGGTGCCCTGCGCACGTGCCGGATCCCGGCCGAACTCGGTGCCCGGTTCGTCATCCCGCCTCGGCCGGGCCGGCTCCGGCTCGGCACCTGGGTTCTGATCACCGGTGCAGGGATCGAAGCGGCGACCTTGCTCGGTTCCACCATCACGCACCCCGAGCTGCCCGCGCTCGGATTCTCGGCGGCGGTCCTCGCGGTCATCCCGGCCTTCGTCCCGGTCCTGCGCGCCTGCCGGTAGCCGACCACCTGCCGCTGCCGGCCACAGCCCACGGCGCGTGAACGGTGTTCCGAGCCTTCGAGCATGCCTTGGAACGGCGTCGGCGCCGCCCATCGGTTCTGTCAGCGTCCGCTCATGGCCAGATTAGTCTCTGGATCCGATAGGTCTGTAATGCAAAGCTGTTGCCATGACAGACGGACCGGTGCCGTCGCCGGGCACCCCTCACGAACTCCTAGACTCCGTTCACCGACTGACCCGCCAGGTCCGCGAGGCTCAGCGGGGCGCCTGGTTCCCGCTCGGGCTGCTCGGACTGCTCACCTTGGGCGCGATCCCCGCCGACAGGTACGGCCACTACACGGCCACGTGCCAGAGCTTCCGTCGAGGTGACGTCGGCGGTCAGGTCTGCACCATTTCCGACACCTGGTCGTTCATCTACTGGACGACCGCGCTGGTGCTCGCCTATGCCGTCATCGCCTATTTCTCTGTGCGCCGTTCCCGGGCTCGCGGTGTCGGGACCGCCGTCCGCCCGTACATCGCAGCGGGGATCGGCATCGCTGCCGCATTGACCGCGGCTGCGATCTGGGCGGTCCACCACCCGCCGGGTCTCTCGCACGAGATCTGGGGACTGCGTCTCGACCCGCAATCCAGCGTGACGGCATTTCTCTACCGCTTGGCCGCTCCGGCCGGCGCCATCGGCCTGGCACTGCTGGTTCTGTCGTGGGTGGAGCGCAACCTGGCACTGGCGGCGTTCACTCTGCTCTACTTGGCGATCGTGCTGGTCCCGGTCACCTTCGGGTGGACGATCGCCCGTCCCTCGCCCTGGTTCTTCCTTCCCCACCTGACCATCGCCGCCGCCCTGCTGCTGCTCGGCAGCGTCGGCTTCGCCCTGGCCCAATCCGTACGACGCCCCGCTGGAGACGGCTGACCGCGCCATGACCGATCAACCAGTCGGGCACCCGGCCACCGATCTCGACGACGTCGTCCACCAGCGGGTCCGTCTCGGCGTCCTCACCATCGCCCATCAGGCCAGACGCGTCGAGTTCGGCTTTCTGCGCACCACGCTCGATCTCACCGCCGGCAACCTCGGCCAGCACCTGACCGTCCTGGAAAAGGCCGGGCTCGTCAGCATCGAAAAGGGCTACGAAGGGCGCCGCCCCCGCACATGGATCAACCTCACCAAGGCCGGAGAACGGGCTCTCCGCGACGAGATCTCCAACCTCAAACGCCTCATCCAGCAGGTCGAAGATTCCGAGGCCTAGCACTCTGACCAGTAAGTTCACCGGATCGCCCACTGGTGGGACAGCGTTCGGGAAACCCGTTTCGTCCGCGGCTGGCTTCGAGGAGGCCGTGCAGAGCGGGGAGCTTCGCGACGAGATCGCTCACCTTCGGTCGCTGGTGAACCTCCAGTACGCGGCTGCCATGAAGACGACGACGTAGCCGAGAAGGATCAGGGCGGCCTGCCCCGGGGAGGGGACTCGTGCGGCCGGAGGACCGGTGATCGGGCGGATCGTGGTCAGTGCCTGCGCGGCGTTCACCAGCAGGAGCTTGCTGGGCAGCGTCGAGACCCCCTCGACCGCACGGGCCAACGGCCAGGCGAGGAACACCAGCCCGAACATGGCCCCCATCGCCCCAGCGGTATGCCGGATCAGTGCGCCGACCGCGAATCCGACCAGGGTCACCACGGTCATGTACACCGCCGCGCATACGACGGCCCGCAGCACTCCATGGTCGGCGAGCGAGACCGACGCGTGATGGCGGGACAGGACGGCCTGGCCGAGGAAGAACGCGGTGAATGCGCTGATCACGCAGATGACCAGCACGAACGCCGCCAGGACGACGACCTTGGCTCCATAGGTCATGCCCCGGCGAGGCATGGCCAGAAAGGTGGTGTCGATCAGGCCTGTCCCGTACTCGGAGCTGATCGCCAGGACGCCGAGCGCCGCGAACGCCAGTTCGGCGAACTGGAATCCCGCGAACGACTCGCTGACCGGGTCGAGCGTGGCCGGGTCGGTGGTCGTCCAGTCGATCGAGGAGACGTCCAGGAACCCGACGCCCACTCCGAACACGACCGCGATGGCCGGGACCAGGGCGATCGAGCGGACCGTTCGCAGCTTGATCCACTCGGCCCTCAGAGCGGCCGTCAGTGCGGCCCTCAGTGCGGCCCTCAGTGCGGCCCTCAGTGCGGCCCTCACCGGTCACCCGCCCGGTATTCGACGGACTGCTCGGTCAGCCGAAGGTAGGCGTCCTCGAGCGGGCCGTCGCCCAGAGCCGTCAATGGCGTGTCCGCGAGCAGCCGCCCGCGTCCTATCACCACCAGATGGTCGGCGGTCAGCGCCATCTCGCTGATCAGATGGCTGGAGACCAGGACGGTCCGGCCCTCCGCCGCCAGGCCGCGCAGCAGGTCGCGGATCCAGCGGACGCCCTCGGGGTCCAGGCCGTTGACCGGTTCGTCCAGGATGAGAATCCGCGGGTCGGCCAGCAGCGCGGCGGCCAGGCCGAGTCGCTGCCGCATGCCCAGCGAGAAGCCGCCGACCCGTCGACCCGCGACGGCCGTCAGCCCGGTGAGCTCCAGGACCTGCGAGATCCGTGTGCCCTTCAGATCCGCCGCGGCAGCCAACCAACCGAGATGAGCGCGAGCGGTCCGTCCAGGATGAACCGCCCCCGCGTCCAGGAGCGCCCCGACCTCGTGGAGGGGGCGGGCCAGCGCACGGTACGGCCGGCCGTTCACCAGCGCCTTACCGGCGTCCGGCCGTTCGAGGCCGAGCAGCAGCCGCATCGTCGTGGTCTTGCCCGCGCCGTTGGGCCCAAGGAAACCCGTGACCCGCCCCGGATGGATCGTGACCGACAGTTCGTCGACGGCGGTGGTTCTGCCGTACGTCTTGGTGACTTCGCGTACTTCGAGCATTCGTGTCTCCTTCGCAGATGTCTCAACGGTGGCCGTCGAGACTCATCGGCCGCGTCCGCTACGGGAGTGGTCTCAGCGCTCTGTCTGGAGGCCGGTGTCTCTGCCTGCAGGCATAGGCCTCTGGAGGGATGTGAAAGCCACGAAAGCGCTCTTACGCTGGGGCGATGAACGGTCGTCCGGTGCTCTCGCCCGCACGAGATCAGACCTATGTGCGCGTGCGGGATCGGCTGGCCGGTTGCCTGACGCCTCCCGCTCGAGACCGTTTGGCGGCGATCACGTTCTCAGTGCCCGCGACGCTGATGATGCTCAATCACGCAGACCGAGGCGTGGCCCAGGCACTCGGGCTCACGGCCGGCGCCGTGCTGTTCTCGCTGGCCGTCGCTCTCGCAGCGCGGCCGCTGCCATCACTCGGCCTGCTTCTGACCGGGCTGTGCCTGGTCGGCGCGGTGGACCCGCCCTCGACGATGGCCGGGCTGGTGGCCTTCGGCTATGTCCTGTGGCCCTTGGCATCCGGATCGTACGCCTACGCCGCGCTCGCACTCTCCCTCACCTGCGCTTGGGCGACGGCGCTGCCCGACTTCCGGCACCGAGGCGCCGCGACCGCGTTCACCGTCCTCTACCTGGTGATCTGGACGGTCGGCCACACGCTGGGCATTCAGCGCCGCCAAGCCCGGCACCGCGCGGAGCAGGCGGCGACGGAGGAACGGCTCAGGATCGCCCGCGAGATGCACGACCTGCTCGCGCACGGCATGAGCGTGATCACCGTCCAGGCCGGCTATGGCGCCCTCATCGCCTTGGACCAGCCGCACCAGGCCCAGGCCGCGCTGGCCACGATCGAGACGGCCGGGCGAGCCACACTCACCGAGTTGCGCGCGCTCCTCCAGGTACTGCGCCCGGCGTCGACCGGCATCGACATGGAACCCGCGCCCAGCCTGAGCGATCTGCCGCAGTTGATCGAACGGACCGCCGCCGCAGGCGTTCAGGCCGAGGTCGAGCTGAACGGCACGCTCGACGATCTGCCCGCATCCGTCGGGCTCTCGGCCTACCGCATCACCCAGGAGGCCCTCACCAACGTGATCAAGCACGCCGCCACCGAGCACGCACACCTCCTGATCACAAGAACACCAGCCGACCTCACCATCAAGGTCAGCGACAACGGCAACGGACCGGCGCGCGGGCACCGCCCCGGCCATGGCCTGCTCGGCATGCGAGAACGCGCGCTCACCCACGGCGGCACCCTCGAGGCCGTTCCACTCCCCCAGGGCGGCTTTCAGGTCACGGCGATCCTGCCGCTGCCGACATGATCAGCGTCCTCGTCGCCGACGACCAGGCGCTCGTGCGAGCAGGCCTCGTCGGGATCATCGGCACGGCCCCCGATCTCGAGGCCGTCGGCGAGGCGGCCGATGGCGCACAAGCCGTCGCGCTCGCACGCGAACTACAGCCCGACGTCGTCATCATGGACATCCGGATGCCTGGCGTGGACGGGCTTGAGGCCACCCGGCAGATCACCGGCTCCCGCGTCCTCGTACTGACCACCTTCGACCTGGACCAGTACGTCTACGCAGCCCTACGTGGCGGAGCCAGCGGCTTCCTCCTCAAAGACACCCCGCCCCGCGAACTCCTCGACGGGATCAGGACCATCGCCCGCGGTGACGCGCTCTTGTCCCCTGCCATCACCCGACGCCTCATCACCGCGTTCACCACCCGCCCGATCCCGCCTGACTCAGCGGCCCTCGCCAACCTCACCGCGCGAGAACGTGACGTCCTCCTCCTGGTGGCCGAGGGCCTGTCGAACGCCGAGATCGCCGTGCACCTCGACATCGCCCCAGGCACCGCCCGCACCCACGTCGCCGCGCTGCTCAGCAAGCTCAAGGCCCGCGACCGCATCCAGCTGGTCATCCTCGCCCACCGCTCCGGCCTCGGGCAGCCGCTCTCCGGTCAGCGAAAGGAGCCGGTGTGGCCTAGGGAGTAGCGGCCGGGTTGGGGGTAGACGCACAGGCCGTGCGGGCCTGCGCCGACGTGGATCTTCTTGATCAGGTGACCGTCGGTGGTGGAGATCGCGTACACGACGGAGTTGTAGCGGCCCGACAGCCAGAGGACCTTGCCGTCGGCGGAGATGCCGCCCATGTCCGGCGAGCCGCCGCCGGGGATCTTCCAGCGGGTGGCGACGCGGCGATCGGCGAACGAGATGACGGAGACCGATCCCTGGCCGCGGTCGGAGACGTAGAGGCGGGTTTCGTCGCGGCTGACGTACAGGCCGTGTGCGCCTTTGCCGGTGTGGATGAAACCGGTCTTGCGGAACGTTGCGGCGTCGATGGTCCATACGCCGTTGCCGGCCATGTCGGCGACGTAGAAGGTCTTGCCATCTGGCGAGACCTTGACGTCCTGCGGCATGGCACCGGGTCTCAGGAGCAGTTCGCCTGTGAGCTTCCAGTCGCGGTCATCGAATCTGAGGACCTGGCCGGAGAATTCGCAGGTCGCTATGAAGCCGGTGCCGTCGGCGGTGTAGTCGGCATGGTTGATGCCCCTGCACGGGAGCCGCACCTGACGGACGAGCTTCATCGTGTGGGCGTCGCGGATGTCGAGGGTGTCGTTGCGTTCGGCCATCACGATGGCGTAGCGGCCGTCCGGGGTGAAGTACAGGTTGTACGGGTCGGTGACGTGGACCTTCCGGCCGGGTTTGCCGGTGGCAGGGTTGATCGGGACCAGGTCGTTGGAGTCGTTGTCGTTGACCCACAGTGTCTTCAGGTCCCAGGAAGGCACCACGTGCTGGGGGCGGCGCCCGACCTTGAAGCGCGCGATCTTCTTGAACGAGTGCGGGTCGATGACGATGACGTCGTTGCTCCCGCTGTCAGGCACGTAGATGCGCGCGGGGAAGCTCTTGGTGACGGGGCTGAGCATTCCTGGGCGGTCATGGGCGTAGACATCGATGGCTTGGGATCGCGGTGGACCACCCGTCTGTGGGGCATCGGCCCGACGCGGCACCCGGGTACTGGTCGTGTTGCCGCTGCACGCGGCGGCGAGGAGAACGGCCGCGACGGCGGCTGATCTGCGCATCACGACCTCAGCAGGCGCGAAACGGTGACCGGGGTGAGCCCGCGTGCCTTCAGGCCATCGAGGATCACGGGCATCGCCTGGATCGTGCCCGCATGCCCGAAGTGCAGGCTGACGATGGAGCCCGGCTGAACTTTGGTGAGGACGTTGCGGGCCACGGCCCTTGGCCCCGGATCGGTGAAGTCCAGCGAGTCGACGTCGTACGACAGGCATGCCTGGTAGCCGATGCGTGCGGCTTCGCGCTGCAGGTTCAGAGGTGCGTGACGGGTCTGCGATGGCCGGAACCAGGCGCCTATCGTTCCGGTGAGGCTTTTCAGCCGGCGGGCGCACTCACTGATCTCGGCCTGCGCCTGAGCGGCGCTCATCGCCTTGATGTCCAGGTGGTGCTGAGTGTGATTTCCCAGCTCATGTCCTCCGTGCAGCACCCGGGAGGCCATGTGAGGGCTGGAGTCGAGCCATGTCCCGACGGCCATCACGGTGACCGTTGCCTTGGCTTGCTCGATCGCTGTGAGGAGCCGTTCGGCCAGAGCGACTTCTCCGGCGCCATGGAAGGTGAGCGCGACTTCGCGGCGGGACCTTGGGCCGTGCACCACCTCACCGCCCCTGCCCTTCCGTGTCGAGGCCGGCCCATCGGTGCTCGGGGAGGTCGCGGGGACACTGGGCGAGGTCGGCCCAGTGCGTTCGGCTTGCTTGGTGTCGGTGTGCGGAGAAGAGCAGGCCGCCGTGAGTCCCGCCAGCGTCACGAGCCCGGCTTCCAGCATCTGGCGACGTGCGATCGTCATGCCGAGCAGGCTAGGGAGGCGAAGGCAAGCGGCCGGTTATCGCATCTACAGTGCCCGTTTCCTCAGCCGGAGGGGCTGCCTGCTCGCGTTCATCTCGGAAAGGCGCTGAGTCGGTCTCACCCGAGCCGGTCCCGCCCGAGCCGGTCCCGCCCGAGGCCGCCTGCTGCCGAACGGCTCTGCGGCTGGTGGTCCACACCGCGGCCAGGGCCACGACGACACCGGCGACGACGTCCAGAACGTAGTGGTTCGCGGTAACGACGACGACCAGGGCCGTCGCGACCGGATAGGCATGGCACAACGTCCGGGCGAGCTTGTTCGACAGCAACCCCGCGGCCACCAGCCCGGTCCAGGTGGCCCAGGCCAGATGCAGTGAGGGCATCGCGGCGAACTGATCGGCGGGTATGGGGCCGCCGTGCTCCGAGCCGAATCCGGCCGCCGCGACGGAGTCGGTGAAACCGCCGCCCGGCAGCAGCCGGGGCGGCATCACCGGGAAGGTGAAGAACACGGCCATGCCCACGAGGTTGGTGACCACCAGGGCGTTGCGAGCCGGTCGGTAGCGGCTCGGCTGGGCGACATAGCAGCAGACGAGCACGGTAAGAGTCACCCCGATGTGGGCGAATTGGTACCAGTACGCGGCGGCCAGCCCCAGCGTCCGATGGCCGGCCAGCCAGTGGTTGCCCGCATGCTCCCAATCGAGATCGAGCAGCCGTTCCGCCGAGAGGAGGTGCTCGCCATGGCCACGGGCGAGCGGCTCACGCTCGGCGGCCAGCGACCGAACGTAGTCATAGACCTTCACCAGGGCGAGAACGACGACCAGCTCGCCCACCAGCCTGGGGCGGCGGCGCGCCGCGGCCCCCGTCAACTCCCCGCCCGGGCCGGTCGAGGGCGTTCCCGCCGGAGCGCCCTCTCGTACAGTTCGATGGTGAGGGGAAGCACATCCGACCAGTCCATCGAGGTCGGCGTCTCCCGGTTGTGCTCCATGATCCGTTCTCGTTCCGCGGGATCACGGGCCAGCCGAACGATCGCCTCGGCCATGGCCCCGTCTCCGCCCACCAGGATGCCTTCTTTGCCGTCGCTGATGAACTCGCCGATGCCGCCCTCGGCCCGTGCTATCACCGGCAGGCCGGCGCATCGGGCCTCCAGCGCGGCGATGCCGAACGACTCCAGCGTCGCCGGAGCGACGAAGGCATCGGCACGGGCGAACAGCGCCCGGATCTGGTGCCGCGACAAGCGCCCGGGCAGGCTCACCCAGTGGTCCATGCGGTGCCGGCTGAGGAATCGCTCGACCAGCGCGCGCTCCGGACCATCGCCCACGATCACTGCGCGTAGGTCGACTTGATCGCCCAGCGCATGGTGCGCCTGCCGCAAGATGCGCAGGAGCGGTAGCGGCCGTTTGCGCACGGCCAACCTCATCACCGCCACGACCACCATTTGATGGGGCTCCCGAGAAACCGGATCGATCCGCCATCGCCAGGCGTCGATGCCGTTCGGCAGGACCTGCACGGGCGCGGGGTGCACCAGCCGCCGCACCGGTTCGGCGGCCACGGAGCTGACCGCTGTCCATACGGCGGGCAGTTCCGACCAGCGTGCCGCGGCGTTGAGCACCTGGTAGGCGGGTTCGGCGTAGGAGAGCAGAGAATGCTGGGTCACCACGACGGGGATCTCGTGGGCGAGCGCCACAGCCCCCAACGCCAACGGCGAGACGACCCCCGCGTGGGCGTGCACCAGGTCGTAGCGGCCTTCTCGCAGTAGCCGCCGCCCTCTCCAGGATGCCTGGGGATTGAGCGCCGAACGAAGAACGCCGCCTCCGGTCAGACGGTGCACACGAGGTCCCGCGTCCGGGGCGTACCGTTCCCGGGCGTACCGTTCCCGGTCGTTCCGCTCCCGGCAGGCCCTATCCCCCAGCGGCGACGACGTGATGATCTCGACATCGTGGCCGGCCGCCGACTGCCTCTCGGCGAGGTCGTGAACATGCACCTCGATGCCGCCGAGCCGAGGCAGGTAGAAGTCGGTGACGTGGGCGATCCTCATGCGCGGCCGCCTCCGGGGGTGTTCGCGATCGTCGGCCGTGTGCCGGTGGCAGGTGCGCAAGACTGCAGCCATGCCGCATGTTCTGGTGTCGTTCCACGCCCATCCCGACGACGAGGCCCTGCTCACCGCAGGAACGCTGGCTCGGGTCACGGCCGAGGGGCATCGCGCGGTGATCGTCGTCGCCACCTCCGGCGCGGCCGGCCTGGCCGCTGCGAATCTCACCGGGACCGATCTGGCCGAACGCCGCCTCGCGGAACTGCGGCGGTCCGCGGCGGTCCTCGGCTGCGCCCGCGTCGAATGCCTCGGCTATGACGACTCCGGCATGGCCCGGGCCCCTGCCAAGGCGGCGAACGCCTTCGCCCACGCCGACCGTGAGGAGGCCGCGCAGCGGCTCGCGCGGATCCTGCGGGAGGAACGGGCAGACGTACTGACGATCTACGATCCGGCAGGTGGCTACGGTCATCCCGACCACATCCGCGTCCATGACGTGGGAGTCCTGGCAGCACAGCTGGCAGGCACGCCCGTCGTGCTGGAGGCCACGCTGGACCGCCGTCTGCTCCTGCGTGCGCTGCGCCTGGTCTGCTTTCTGCCAGGCGTCCCGCGCGACTTCGCTCCGGCCCGGTTCGCCTCGGCGTACACCGCCCCTGAACGCCTCACCCACCGGGTCGACGTTCGCCGTTTCAGCTGCCTCAAGCGAGCCGCGATGGCCGCGCATGTCAGCCAGGCCGGTGGCGGTTCCGGGCTGCGGACGCTGGCTTTCTTGCTGCGGCTTCCCGGCCCGGTGTTCAGGTGGGTCCTCGGCCACGAGTGGTACGTCGAACACGGGCGCGTCGCGGCCCGGCCGCTGCTCGACGACATCTTCGCCAGCCTCCCCCGCCCCTCATGACCCGATACGGAACCCTACCCCAACATCTACAGAACTGTAGAAGATAGATCGGGGGACGGCGAGAGGTCCAGATGTTCCTGCAAGAGGGGATCCACGTTGGCCTGACGCTTACCTTGCACTGGCTACCGTGAGCGCGACTTCCGTTGAACGGATGCGCCATCGCCCGTGCTCACAACCGGAATCGACAAGCACCCCCCATGCCGATCGTCACCGTCACCGCCACCGCGCCGACACCGCCGAACACCCTGGATCTCCGGCGTGCGCCTTTTGCCTGATCGGGCAGCACGTCCGGTCACCGCAGTTCTGGCCGCCGCTCTGTTCGCGGTCTTCACCGGCCTGGTCATCGGCACGCATGGACGACCGGTGCTCGCTGACGGGTGGCTTCACCACTGGGCGATGCTCCACCGGGCAGCGGGCCTCACTGCGGCCGCACGCCTGGTCACTTTGACGGGAACGGGCATCGCCACCTATCTCCTGGCGGCGGCGGCAGGTGCCTGCCTGGGGCGACGTCAGCGCGTGGACGCCGCATTGATCGGAGTGCTGATCCTCGTTGTCGGGCAGGCCGTACGCGGACTGATCTCGGCCGCGATCGGCCGCCCTCCACCCCTTGCCCGTGACTGGATCGACGCCGCCGACGGATGGGCCTTCCCCTCGAGCCAGACGACCGCCGCCACCATCGTCGCGATCTTGTTTGCCACGGCGTTCACTCGACCGGCGGCCCGCGTACTGGTCGCCCTGTGGGCCGCGGCCGTCGCCCTGACCGGCGTCTACCTCGGCGCACACTGGCCGACCGATGCCCTCGGCGGCTGCCTGTTCGGAATCACCTGGGCATTCGCGGCCGTCGCAGTGACCAGGAGGTTTCTCAAGTGAGCCTGCCGCCAGGCGAGGCACCCAGTCCACATGCTGGCCTTATGTGAACTTTTACTAGAATGTAGAAGCCAGTCGATGTGGCGCGCCGCGTTGGACGAAGACGCGTTGGACGAAGACGAGGGGCGCTCCGATGGGGGTTCCGGTGGGGGTTCCGCCAGACGGACCGGGCCGGATCGTGCCGGTGGCCAGGCTCCTTCCGGCACTGCTCGTCGTCGCGGTGGTCGCGGCCCTGGGCGTGCGGCACTGGACGACCGTCGACGCCGGAAGCGATCAGCTGAGCACCGCGGACGGCGAGTGGATCGCTCTCGCATCGCTCTGCGCGGTGGCGCTGTGGGGAGCGGGCACGGTCAGCCAGCTCGGTTCGATCTCTGTCCCCATATCGGTCCGGCGCCTGTTCGCCGTCCAGGTGGCCGCATCGTTCGCCAACCACGTGTTGCCCGCCGGCGCCGGCGGCATCGCCGTGAATCTGCGCTTCCTGACGATGAACGGGCTCAGCCGAGCGTCGGCGGCCGGGGCACTCGGGCTCAACTCGGCTGCCGGAGCCATCACCCATCTGATGCTGCTCGCAGGCGTCCTGCTGCTCAGCCCTGCCTCAATGAGCGGGGTGGCCACACCCTGGCACGGATGGCAGCCCGGCCTCGGGCCGGGGAGTCTGATCGCCCTGCTGTGCGTGTCGGCACTGCTCCTCGCGGGTGCGGCGTCGCTGTGGCGTTTCCGGAGGAAGGCGCTCAAGCTGGTGGTGCAGGAGGCGCGAATCCTGGCGGACGTCGCACGCGATCCGGCTCGGGCGACGGCGCTGTGGCTCGGTTCGTTCGCGATGCCGCTGCTGCACTCGCTGATCCTGTTCGCCGTGCTGCGCGGACTCGACGTCCAGATCTCCATGGCCACGGCTTTCGCCGTGTATCTGGTGGCGTCATCGGTGTCGGCGCTGGTGCCTTCACCCGGCGGCTTCGGTTCTCTGGACGTGACTCTCGTGGCAGGACTCGCCGCAGTGAACGTCCCATCCGCCGCCGCGCTCGGGAGCGTGCTGGCCTACCGGCTGATCACGGTGTGGGCGCCGCTACTGCCCAGTGGCTTCGTGCTGGCATATCTGCTCCGCCGCCGCGTCCTCTGACAGTCGTGTGACACAGGCAGAGGACGCGGCGGCGGAACGCCCCGGATCCGTCGAATGCACAGCCGACGCAAGGGTGATCGTCAGCGACGACGGACCCGGCGTGCCCGCCTGGTTCCGCGACACCTTGTTCGAACCAGGCCGCCGCGCCGGAGAAGCCACCAACGGTTTCGGCGAGTGCGGCGATCGCACTAGACGGTCGGTCGTGTCCGAGGTGTGTGATCGTGCGGAACGAGGGCCGGCCCGAGCAGAATCCACGCAGCGGAGAACAGCAGGGGCAGCGGACCGTTCTCAATGGCCCGGAAGGTGTCCGGGGAGACGAACGCCACCCCGGCCAGACCACACAGGCCGATGGGGATGGGCGTGCAGCGTTCGGCACCGCTGTTGCTGCGGCGACCGGCGGCTCCTACTCGGTCCGCAGCGCAGTGGCGGTCCGGGAGCGTGCCGCCCAGGTGGCCGGCAGCAGCGCCCCGAGCAGGGCGATCACGATCCCGCCGGCCAGCAGGGGGAGCAGCAGCCCGGGCGTGTAGGTGTGGGTCACGCTCGGCGGCAGGTGGCGGCCGATCGCATTCCCCATCGGGGTCAGCGTCGCCTTCTCCACCGCGACGCCGATCGGTACCCCGATCAGCCCGGCGATCAGGCCCGTGAACGTCACCGAGGTCAGAACCATCGCGATGGTCTGCTTGGGCGTCATCCCGAGGGCCTTGAAGATCCCCAGGTCATGGACCCGCTCCCGGGTTTCCTGCACCACGGTGTTCAGCACCCCGAGCGCGGCGACCGCGATCAGCATCAGCGTGAGCGTGGCCACCAGGGCGCCCATGGTGATCACCACGAGGTTACCGAGCCCGCCCGAGCTCGGCTGGACCGAGGCGTTCAGCGGGGTCAGCGCGGCGGCGGCCGAGGTGGACCAGTCCGATCCGTTGACGTTCGAGGCCAGCTCGACGTTGAACTGGTCGATGCGCGGGGTCAGACCGGCGGCGCTGAAGGTATCCGCATCCGTCATGACCGTGTAGTCGCCCAAGTTGGTGTCGAAGTTGATACCGACGACCTTCAGTGACGATCGCTTGTTCCGCTGCATCACGGTGACGTCGTCACCGACGTGGACCCCTGCCGCCGTGGCCAGCTTGTCGCCGACGACGGCCTCGCCGGGCGCGGAGTACCAGCGGCCGGACAGCAGCTCCAGGTTCGTCCAGGAGAAGTCACCGCTGATCGTGAACACCTTCGGCGTTTCGCCGCCGGGCGGCGCGCCGACCATGGTCGCGCCGCTGTCGCCCCAGCCGAACGCGGCCTTCGTGCCCGGGGTCTCGGCGAGCGCGGCGGCCACCTTGGCGGCGTCCAGGTACCGGTGGCGCGGGTCGTTGGGGCCGTAGAGGCCCCACGGCTTGCCTACGTCGGCTGTGGGTATCACGTACGCCGACGCGTGGTTGAAGCCTGAGGTGGTGGCTTCCACGTACTTGCTGAACCCGGCCTCCAGCCCCACCGCGAAGGTGAGGCTCACCGCGCCGAGCAGCACCGCCGCCCCGACCAGTACGGCCCGGGCCGGTTTCGCGAAGGGCTGTGCCAGTCCCAGCGACATGGCCCGGGGTAGCGGCAGCCGTGAGGCCAGGCGTTGCGCCGTCCGACCGCGGCCGGCCCTGGGGGCGCGGCCGACGAGCAGGGCCTGCACCGCCGGCATGCGGCCGGCCCGCAGTGCCGGGATCGAAGCCGTGACGCCGACGACCAGCAGGGTGCCCAGCGCCACCACGGCGCTGACCCACAACGGAATCGTGGCGCTGGCCGCGCCGAACTGCTCGGTGGCCCCGCCCAGGATCGGCACGGCCAGGAGGTTGCCGAAGACCGTGCCGAGCACCACGCCGAGTGTCGCCGGGATCATGGCCTGCGCGGTGTAGGCGCGGACCACCTGCGAGGGGGTGAAGCCCAACGACTTCAGAATCCCGATGCGCCGGACTCCCGCGGCCACGGCCCCGCTGACCACGATCGAGATGATCAGCACCGACAGGAGCAGCCCGAAGATCCCGAAGGCGACCAGGAACGGCACGTAGGCCTTGGCGTTGCCGGTCACCTGCTGCTGCGCGGTCAGGTACGACTGTCCGGCCTCGACCGTGCCGGGTGGCACGGCGGCGGCCACCGCCCGCCTGCCGGTGGCGATGTCGGCGTCGGTCCCGGCCTTGGCCAACCGGTAGAGCATCTGCTGGTCGGATGTGGCCCCGGCGGCGGTGAGCCGCGCGAAGCCGTCGGCGGTGGCGAAGGCGGTCGCGCTGCTGGTCACCGAGTCGGCGAAGCCGACGACCCTGAACGACGGCCTGCCCGGCAGGGAGGAGAACACCACCGAATCGCCGAAGCAGGCGAGGGCATAGTTCTGTCCCGGCAGGGCGATCTCGCCAGGGCCGGTCGGCCAGCGCCCCCGGGTCAGCGCCAGCTGGTCCATCCCGGAGGTGCTCCCCAGGTCGGGCCTGGTGGTGACGGTGATCGGACCGTTGTCGTGACCGGCCCAAGCCGCCTTGGGGCAGTCGGTGCCGATGGTCGTGTCCAGGGCGGCGGCGATCGGGTACGGTCCGGCCGCCTCGGTGACGCCGGCGGCGTGCGCGGTGGCGGCGGCCTGCGCGACCGTGACCTTCGTACCGTTGAACTGGACCGCCAGGTGCGCCCCGTTCCGAGCAGTGAAGGCGCGCTCGAACGGGGCCTGTACGACGGTCAGCAGGCCGAGCGAGAGCACTGACGACGTCACTGCGGCGAACGTCGTCAGGGCCATGACGAGGGTCTGGACCCGACGTCGTCCGACGCCGGAGCGTACGACCTTGCCAAGGGCGCTCACCGGCTCACCGCCAGCGGCAGTCGGGCCATAACGTGGAATCCGACAACGTGGAGTCCGACAACGTGGAATCCGACCTCGACGAGGCGCCGGGGCAGCGGAGGCGTGCGCAGCGTCATCCGGCCGCTCCCGCCGGACGGGTCAGCGGCGTGCGGGCGGCCGGCCCGGCACCGCTGCCGCTGCTGCCGCTGCCGCTGTTGACGACGTCGCGTTCGACCGCACCGTCCACCAACTCGATCGTGCGGTGCGCGGTGCTCGCGGCCAGCTGCACATCGTGGGTCACCAGCAGGATGGTCTGGCCCTCGCCGTTAAGGTCCAGCAACAGCCGGCGAACGCCCTCGGCCGAGTTCGAGTCGAGCGCGCCGGTGGGCTCGTCGGCCAGCAGCAGCGCCGGCTTGTTCATCAGGGCCCTGGCCACCGCCACCCGCTGCCGCTGACCACCCGACAGCCGCTGCGGATAGGCCCTGGCATGCCGCTCGATGCCCAGCGAGCCGAGCAGCTCGACGGCCCGGCGCCTCGCTTCGCCCTTGCCCATCCCGGCCAGCTGCGCCGGGACCATGACGTTGTCCAGAACGGTCAGATCGTCCAGGAGGTTGAAGAACTGGAAGATCATGCCGATGGACGCCCGGCGGTACTTCGCCGAACCGGCCTCACCGAGCCGGTCGACGCGCGTGCCGTTGACCGTCACGGTGCCGCTGGAGGGCCTGTCCAGACCGGCGATCAGGTTCAGCAGGGTGGACTTGCCGCTGCCGGAATGGCCGAGGATCGCCACGCATTCACCGGACGCCACGGACAAGGTCACACCGGCCAGCGCGGGCGGGCCGTCGTCGTATCTCTTCGTCGTGTCGACAAGATCGATCACTGGTGCGTTCGTCATGGCCCTGAAGCTACGAACGGACCGCCGTCCGTCGCGTCGGCCGGGGGATGTCACCGTTCCCCAGGTCATCGGCCCGGCGGTGTACCCGCGTACATCCCCGGGGCGACGCGCGGAGCCGACGCCGCTGAATACGATCTCCGTATGGAAGAGCTTCTCCAGCGTCTCTCGACATCGAAGCCCGTGATCTGGCTCATGTCACAAGCCGTGGTGCTGGCCACCACCTGCCTCTACGCGCTGGCGCTCTACAAGTCGATGGTCGCGCACTACGACGACCACTACCAGTTCTCCGGCCTCGGGACCTTCCAGACGATGGGGCTGTGCGTCGTGCTCGCCCTTCCGGTTCTGCTGGTGCGCCGTCTGCCGACGGTGGTCTTCGCGACGGTCCTGGGCGAATCGATCCTCGGCGACATCCTCGGCGCACGGCCCTCGATCGTGTTCTTCTTGATCATCGCCTTGGGCGGGTACCTCGCCGTCCGGCGCCCGAAGGCCGCCGCCGTCGGCTCCGTCGCGGCCGTCGCCGCCGCGTTCGTCAACGACATGCACGTCCCCGGGCAGTCCGTCGGCGACGCGGTCCAATGGGCCGGCCAGTACCCGTTGTGGGTCGCGGTCGCGTGGGTCTTCGGGAGGGTGAACCGCAAACGCCGTGAATACCGCGAAGCCCTGCGCGAGCAGACCGCGGCCCACGCCATCGTGACCGAGCGGCTGCGGATCGCCCGCGAACTGCACGACAGCGTCGCGCACAGCATCGGGATCATCACGGTGCTGTCAGGAGCGGCGGCGCGGGTCGTGGAGACCAAGCCCGAGCAGACGCGGCAGGCGCTGACCGGCATCGAGACCACCAGCCGGGAGACGCTGCTCGAGCTGCAGCGCATGCTCGGGGCGCTACGCCGCGCCGAGCCGGACGACGCCATGCCGCAGGCCGCTCCGCTGGCGCCGGCCGGCAGCCTGGCCGACGTCCCGCAGCTCGCCGAACGCACCGCCGACGCCGGGGTGCGGGTCCAGGTGAGCTGGCAGGGCGAGCAGCGTCCGCTGCCGCCGGAGATCGAACTGTCGGCGTTCCGGATCATCCAGGAGTCGGTGACGAACGTGGTGCGCCATTCCGGGGCGCGAACGTGCCGGGTCGCGGTCGGCTACGAGCCGAAAGGAGTGACGATCGAGGTGGTGGACGACGGGGACGACGGGCCAGGCCGTTCGCGGCTCTCCGCGGCCGGCGGGAGCGGCTTCGGCCTGCTCGGCATGCGCGAGCGAGTGGCGTTGCTGTCCGGCCAGTTCAGCGCGGGCCGGCGTCCGGAGGGCGGATTCCGGGTGGCGGCGAGGCTCCCGGCATGAGCGTGCGGGTGCTACTGGTCGACGACCAGCCGCTGATGCTGGTCGGGCTCGGGATCCTGATCGGCGACACCGACGACCTGGAGGTGGCCGGCGAGGCCCGCGACGGCCGCGAGGCGGTGCGCCTGGTGCGTGAGCTGCGGCCGGACGTCGTGGTGATGGACATCCGGATGCCGGGCATGGACGGGATCGAGGCGACCCGGCAGGCGACCGCCGAGCCGGACCCGCCCAAGGTGCTGGTGCTGACGACCTTCGACGACGACGAGTACGTCTACGGCGCGCTGCGTGCCGGGGCCAGCGGATTCCTGCTCAAGAGCATGGCCCTGAACGCGATCCTGGACGCGATCCGCGTGGTGGCGGCCGGCGACGCGCTGATCGCGCCGAGCGTGACCCGACGGCTGATCGCGGACTTCGCCGGAACGCCCGGCCCCACGGCCCCCGAGCCCGCCGCGGACTCAAGCCTCATCGCGGGGATCACCGACCGCGAGCGCGAGGTACTGGCACTGGTCGGACAGGGACTGTCGAACACAGAGATAGCCGAGCGGTTGGTGATCAGCGCGGCGACGGCGAAGACCCACGTCGCGCGTCTGTTCGCCAAACTCGAGGCCCGGGACCGCGTCCACCTGGCGATCATCGCCTTCCAGACCGGACTCACGCCGCATAGACGGTAAAGATGATCAGGTCTTCTGATCGTCAAAGCGGATCTGCGTCGTCTCTAGAACCTCGGCGGCCAAATGATGGCCGCGATCAGGCTGCCAGACGCTTACTTACGACCGCGGCCCACTGCTCCACTCCTGTCTCTCGATGGGCCAACAGAGCCATGGCACTGGTGGCTGGGAAGGGTTTCATCGCTGATTGGCAGTGTGTTTGAGGAGGTGCTGCCCTCTAAGCCGAACTCGTCCTCGTGCCTGTGGTCAGCGCCTTGCAGCCATGTCGGCCAGACTCTCGTTTGGCGTCAATGCATCGCGCTCGCCCAGCCGGCGCCCTCCTCAACGACAGGCTCGGTATGCGGCCAGGAGGGCGACCAAGACGACAAGAAAGAGCCCAGCCGGGCCAGTGGCATCCCTAGCTGTCAGCACAGCGCAGACGGTGGAGCAGATGACCATGAGGATCAAGGTAAGGATCCGCGGCAGTGCGCGGGCCCGTCCGGTCCCCAGTGTGTTTTGCCTGGTCGTAGCATGCAGGCCGACGATGCTGTCGCTCATGGTGATGACCGTAGGACCTGACTCCGACAGAACGATCTCGCGGCGACTCACCGGCGAGTACAGGCTCTCCTTGCAGGTCAATGAGCGTTGATCTTTTCTGGCACGTAAGGCACGTTGCGACGGCCTGGTCCGAGGTGTTCGGTCGAAGCGCCTTTCGTAGGTGCTGTGTATGCAGGTGAGTGTGGCCGCCGCGCGCTGATGTGGACGGCGACCACAGAGGCTGCTTCGGAATCATGTGACGGGGCGGTCTGTTGTGCGCGGAGTTGATATCAGTACTTCGCGCGGGATTGATTTCCGGTGGATCTCGTCGTGGCAGTTCCCGGCGAGGGCTGGTCGGCCGGTGATGCTGAACGGCGTCCGCACGGTATCGCCGTGCGGTCGCCGCTCGCCGGGGGGTCGCTCAGCCGCAGTGCACGCCGGTGTCCACGCGGGTGTAGTACACGTCACCGCCGTAGTGCAGGCTGCCGTGGATGTAGGCGCACTTGTTCTTCAGGGCCAGGTAGACCGGACCCGCGTAGTAGTGGTAGTTGGCGTTGCTGGACAGGCTCGGGTCACGGACGATGTGGGCGTCACCGTCGCTCAGCGAGACGTAGATCTGGCTGGCCTTGCCGTCCCAGGCCGCCTTGGCGCGGGTGATGGCGCAGTTCTTGCCGGTGGAGGGGTTGTAGTAGAGGCTCAGGTAGCCGCCGATCTCGTTCTCGACGTTGTTGGTGAGCTTGTAGGAGTCGAGGAAGTTGTAACCGGAGGCGCAGGAGCCGCCGGAGGCGAGCGCGGGGCCCGCCGTCGTGACGGACAGCGCCGCCGTCAACGCGGAGGCGGCGAGAACGGCCGGGATCATCTTCGTTCGAGTGATCATGAAGAGCCTTTCTGGTGCGAGGGGAAAGCGCTTAACGATCTTGGTGGCAAGATCACTCCCGCCGCAAGAGCTGCCCATGGCCGGTCGGCCTGGCCCTGATCTCGCTGCTGTACGGGTCGGCCGGGCGGGTCTCCGCAAGGACTGCCCTGGGATCACCTGGGGGTCGAGCTGGTGAGCGTCAGAGAGTCGCTCGCGGCCGCCACCCGGCTACGCGACGTGGGCCTGGACATCGCCTCCGACAGCGGTGTCTGCTGCGGCGTCCGCCAGGAGAAGGCCTGGGTGGTCGACCCGGACGGCCCGCCGTGGGAGGTGTACGCCCGCCAGAACAAACGGCATGTAGTCGTCGCCTGCCAGGACCAATTTGGCTCGCGCCAAGGTCGTTCTTCCCTGAGGGACTCCCAGCCCACCATCCGCCCTGGCCTGGGGTGGGTCCTCCCCCGCGCTCGAGGGAGGTGGTGTCTCCTCCTGCCGCGCGATCCGTATGGATCTTGACCCGCAGCGGAAACTCCCGCAGTGGTGCCCACCTCCGCGGAACGGCCGGACGGGCTCGCCAGCTGAACTGCCCGCACCGTGGAGACCGCGAGCCAGGCGGCCGTGAGCACCGCCACCACCTTGGGAAGCCAGCGGCCAGGCACTCGCCGATCTCGGGCACAGTCGGCCAAACGGCGAAGTCACCAAATCGCTTTGCAGCCTTGCGAGGAGAGCATCACCGTGGCCTACGAGCGGCCCAAGACGTCGTCACGATTACGACGCGTTCGCCGCCGTCGCTCTGAGCAGTTCGCACCTTCCTCAAGTCTGGAGCCTCGTAGCCCTCGAGTCCTTCGGCCGTCTGTTCTGCACCTGGCAGTCGGTCGCCCCGGAGTTCAGCAAGCGCTTCTGCGGATGGCCAAGGGCGGGACAAGGAACCACACTTGGGCCGCGACTTGATCATGACCTGGGCCCCCCATCGGAGACGATCTCCCCGTAGACACGGCATGGCTGGGGGACGGGGATGGCGGGACTTCTCACGGTGGTGGCCGGGGTCGCCGCCTCCGCGCTGATCACGACGCTCACCGCGACGGGGATGGCCGACGCGGTCACCCGGGAAGCGCGCAACGCCAACCTTCAGGTCACCAAGTCGGTGTCGCCCGACCCGATGACCATCGGCGCCGAGGCCGTCTACACGGTGACGGTGACCAACAGCGGTGACAGCGCGGCCTCTGACGTGACGGTCACCGACGCCCTCCCGAGCGAGGTCACCGTCGGCACAGCGCCCAGCGGTTGTGCCGTCTCCGGGCAGAAGGTGACCTGCGGGGGAACGGGCGTGTCCGTGCCCGCGGGCGGCTCGATCACGTACCAGATCCCGGTCACCGTCGACCCGAGCCTGTCCGACGGGACCAACCTCACCAGCCGCGCCGACGTCTCGACCTCGACGCCGGGAGCGCAGGCCCAGGGCACCCAGCTGATCAGCCAGACCCGGACACTGACCGACGTCGAGATCACCAAGACCGGCCCGGCGACGGTGAACCCCGACGGCACCATCACCTACACGATCAAGGTCGTCAACCACGGCCCGTCCGACGCCGTCGACGTCACCGTGCAGGACCCGACGAACGGGAACCTGACGACCATCGTCGACCTTCCCGCCGAGTGCCCCGCCAGCGGCCTGACGGTCACCTGCCCGCTGGGCAGGCTCGGTCCCGGCGAGACCAAGACCTTCACGTTCACCGTCAAAGTGAACGCCGGCGTGAACGACGGCACCTCGATCGCCAACTGCGCGATGGTCTACACCGGCAGCCGAGAGACCGACACCGACAACAACAACTCGTGCATGGACACCATCGTCGGGCCGCCCGGCCCCAACGCCGCCCAGTTGTCGATCGAGAAGACCGGCCCAGCGACCGTGAATCCCGACGGCACGATCACCTACAAGCTGAAGGTGGTCAACGAGGGTTCCTCCCCGGCCCCCGACATCATCGTCATGGACCCCATCGACGAGCATGTGACACTGACCGACTACCCGGAGGAGTGCAGGCAGAGCGGCTCCACCCTGGTCTGCGACCTGGGCACCCTCAAAGCCGGCGCCAGCAGGACGATCACCATCACCGAACACGTCAACGCCGGCACCGAAGCGGGCACGCACATCGTCAACTGCGCCACAACGCACACCACCGTCCGGGACGCGCACATGAGAGACAACGCCTCCTGCGCCGACACCGACGTCGAAGACCGCACCCCAACCCCCACCACGAAGCCGAACCCCAAGCCGACCAAGCCGAGGAAGAAGCACCCCCACCCACCCAAGCACCACCCCGCATGCCGCTGCTCCGGCCCCGGCCCCGGCCCCGGCCCCGGCGAACGGTCCCCTACCCCACTCCCCGGCTGACGCCGGTCTCTATACGCGACCCGATGAGATAGCCGTGGCTTAAGGCCCTGACAGAACCCGACCGCCGCTCAGTTCAGGTCTCGGCGGGCCTGGGGAGGAACTGGCATACGGGCGAGCTGGCCGGTCAGCTGATCGACAAGGTTTTCAAGCTCGCCATCATCGTCCAGGAGGAAACGGGGCTGATCGCCTACGACCCTCAGATGGACGAAGCGGTCTCCGATCTCAACCCCGCACAGCAGGCCGAGGCCGCCGAGCTCTACAAGTCCATGAGCACCAAGCTGCCCGACCTGGTCAAGGATGCGGAGGCCAGCGCCTCGATCGAGCGCCCCTCACGCTGGAAGTTCTGGCAACGGTGATCGTTCCACCCTGTGGAGTGAGCGCGCCGATGGCCAGTCGCCACGGGTGTCAGCAGCGCGAGCCGGGTGTTTCAAGATCCGGAACATGCGCGGAATGATCTTCAGGGCTACGCCGGTGCAGTGACGGGCGTGCGCAGGTCAGCCGACCCGACAACAGCGAGGGCCAGGCCGACCGCGCCACCCTAGTGCGGACGCTGCGCAGGGAAGTGCCGCATGGCGGACCAAGCTGCACGCCGCCGAGGCCCGCATTGCTGAGCTGGCAGCCCTCACACCAGACCGTGGCTCAGTGAGGGGCCGACGGTGCGTTGCGTGATCGGGATGCCGGCCCTGGCCGCGTGCGGTCAGATGGTCGAGTGGTCGGGGCGGGCCAGGGGCCAGGTGATGCTCAGGCCTCCGTCGACTACGAGGTTGTGTCCCGTCACGTGGGTGGCTAGGCCGCTGGTCAGGAACAGTGCCGCGGCGGCGATGTCGGCTGGTGAGGCGAGTTTTCCCAGCGGGGTTCGCGCGGAGTTGGTGCGGATCGCGTCGGTGAAGCGTGGGTCTGCGACCATGCGCGGTGTCAGGGTCGCTCCGGGCGACACCGCGTTGACCCGGATGCCCAGGGGGCCGAGCTCGACGGCGGCGGTACGGACCATCGACAGCAGTGCCGCCTTGGACATTCCGTAGAGGCCGTGTCCGGGTGCGCTGGCCAGGGCCGACACCGACGCGATGAACGTGAACGATCCGCCGCCGTTGTCGCGCAGGTACGGGACCGCGGTCCGCAGTACGGCGAGGGCCTGCCGGGCGACGATCCCGTCCTGCCAGGCCCAGTCGTCGTCACCGGTCTCCGCCAGCGGCGTCCAGCGGACGAGCCCGACGACATCGGTGACGCCGTCGATGCGGCCGATGTCCGACAGGACCTGGGCGAACCGCCCGTGGTCGGTGATGTCGCAGGCCGCCGCCGTTCCGCCGATGGACTCGGCGACCACCGACGCCTGGGCCGGGTCCATGTCGACGCAGACGACGTGCGCGCCGGCGGCGGCCAGCGCGCACGCGGTCTCGCGGCCGATGCCCGGGCCGACGCCGACGACGACGTGCGTTCGGCCGTCCAGGCGGAGGAGGTCGGTGTAGCGGGTCATGAGCCGTCGGCCTTGCCCGCCGCGCCGGTGGTGTTGGGGAGCCGTCCGGTCTGGACTCCGGCCATGTAGCCGCCGTCGACCCACAGGACCTGGCCGTTCAGGTAGCTCGCGCCCGGGCTGTTGACGAACGCCAGGACCGAGGCCTGCTCGGCCGGCTCGGCCACTCTGCCCAGCGGCATGGGGATGCCGTCGAGGAACGCCGCACCGCGTGCGCGCCGGGAGTCGGCGAGGATCGGGGTCTCGGTGAGACCGGGACAGACGCAGTTCATCCTGATGCCGCGCTCGGCCAGCTCGACCGACCGGTGCAGCGTGTACCAGATGACCGCGTCCTTGGAGACCGAGTAGCCGGTGCCCAGCTCGTCGGCGTGCTCGTCGCACCAGCGTCGCGCGCCGTCGCGGGTGGTGGTGGCCAGGAGGCCGGTGACCAGATCACGGCGCCGCTGGTAGTGCGAGCCGGCGATCGACCCGGTGTTCGCGATGGCGGCGCCGGCCGGCATGCGGGGCAGGAGCGCGTCGGTGAGCTCGCGTGTGCCGACGAAGTTCACCCCGACGATGGCGGCGGAGCCGACCGTGCCCGAGATCCCGGCGACGTTGAACAGCGCGTCGACCGGACCGTCGATGGCGGTGGCCGCCGCTCCGATGGACTCCGAGTCGCTGAGGTCGACCGGGTGGAACGACTCCACGTGGACGCGGGGGCGCCGGCGGTCGAGGCCGATGACCTGCGCGCCGCGGTCGGCGAGTTGCGCCGCGAGCCGCTCGCCGATGCCCGACGCGCAGCCGGTCACCACGACGCGGCGGCCGGAGTAGTCGCCTGTGGTCATCGTCCCTCCGAGTCCGCGGCGAGGAAGCCGAGCAGCAGGTCGTTGACGACCCCGGCGCGCTCGATCTGCGGGCAGTGCCCGGCGCCGTCGACCACCGCGCTGCGGCCGTGCACGACCCGTTCGGCCAGCTGTTTCGCCCAGCCGGGCGGTTTGAGCTTGTCCGCGCCGCCTTCGATGAACAATGCCGGGACGCTGATGCGTTCGTACTCCGGCTCCGGAGTCGCCGGTCGCTGGGCCCGGGGGCGGCGGAAGCGCGCCGCCGCGATCGCCTCCCAGGCGCCCGGGGCGATGCTCGAGTCGTACCGGCGTCGCACGTACGCGTCATCATCCGGGTAGGCCTGGTCGTGGAACAACGCCGCGACGATGCTGCGCATCGCGGGCAGCGAGGCGTCGTAGTCGTAGAGGGCGGAGACGTGTTCGTTGCGCAGGATCTCACCGCCGCCGCAGATCGCCACGAGCCGCCGAGCGGGGAGCAGCGGGGCGGCGGACGCGGCGTCGACGAGCATGTTGACCGCTCCCATCGAGTTGCCGACGAACGTCGCCCCGGTGATCCCGAGCAGTTCGCAGAATCGGGCGACGTGGCGGATCCGCATGCCTCGGCCGTCGGCGAAGTCGATGACCTTGGCGGTCCGTCCGTAGCCGAGCTGGTCGGGTGCCACGACACGGTACGTCTTCGCCAGCGCCGCGATGGTGTGCTCCCACGAGACTTCGGCATCGGCGCCGAACTCTCCCCCGTGCAGGAGCACGACCGGTTCGCCGTCGCCGGCGTCCAGGTATCCGGTGGTGAGGCCGTCGACCTCGACGGTTCTGCTGTACACGGTCGGTGTTGCGCTCACAGCGTCGCCGCCTTCGTCCCGGTGACCGCGTGGTGCGCGGCCCGGTGACCCCACGTGACCGCCGGGCCGATCGTCCCGCCCGCGCCTCCGTAGGCCATTCCCGTCGTCCCGGCCATGGCGTTGCCGGCCGCGTACAGGCCCTTGATGGGCCGGCCGTCGATGTCCAGCACCTGCCCGTTCTCGTCCGTACGCGGGCCGCCCTTGGTGCCCATGCAGCCGATGTCCACGCGCACGGCGTAGAACGGCGCGGTGTCGATCGGCCCGAGCGTGCGCTCGGGGAGCGTCGGCGCCGCGGTGTCACCCCAGTGACCGTCGTAGACGCTCTGGCCCCGCTGGAAGTCCGGGTCATGCAGGTCGGCGGCGTGGCGGTTCCACGTGCCGAGGGTGTACGCGAGTGACGGCCCGTCGATTCCGGTCGCGGACGCCAGTTCGGCGATGCCGGCGGACTCGTGGAACCACTCCGGGATCGCGTCGTCGGCGGTGACTCCGAGGAAGCCGTACCGGGCCAGGTGCTCGTGATCGAACACGATCCACGCGGGGATGTTCGGGTACTCGAAGAGTGCCGGGTCGAACTGGTGGAACGCTCCGCCCATGCTGTTGTAGTCGCCGGCCTCGTTGGTGAACCGCCGGCCGTGCCGGTTGACCATGATGCTGCGCGGCCGGGTGCGCTCCAGCCGTACGCTGCGGTTGCGCTGGTGGCCCCCGAGGGTGTCACCGGCGATCTGGACGATCGGCACCCACCAGGCCTGGGTCATGTTGCCCAACGCGGCGCCGGCCTTCATCGCCATTCTCAGTCCGTCGCCCATGTTGTTCGGCGGGGACGTCGGCCCGTTCATCGGCCCGCGCAGGAAGGTCCGGACCAGCTCGGCGTCCCACTCGAACCCGCCGGTCGCGATGACGACGCCTCGCCGGGCGCGCACCTCCCACCGGCCTTCCGGGCTCTCCACCACGACACCGGTGACCGCGCCGTCGTCGACGATGAGCTCGACCGCGCGTGCGCGGGTCCGCGGTTCGACTCCGAGATCGAGCAGCCCGCGCAGCAGCGCTCCGACCAGGGCCTGTCCGGCCACGCGCACATCGCCACCGCCGGCGGCTTCGTCTCCGGTGTCGCGGCCGCCCCAGAGCCGATCCTGCGTCTCGGCGTCGAAGCCGACGTTGCTGTAGTCGTTGGGGAACGCCGTCACCCGGCCGGACCAGGCGCCGAGATCGGCGAAGTCGAACGGTGCCGGATTCAACGACCGGCCGCCTTCCGGTTTGCCGCCGTCGTGTTCGGGTTTGTAGTCGGGGAACCCGTCGGCGACCGAGAGCCGCAGGGGCGTGTGCGCTTCGAGGAACTCGACCGCCGGGGCCGCCGAGCGGACGAACGCCTCGGCCAGGTGCTCGTCGATCGTGCCGTTCGCGAGTGCCCGCAGATGAGCCATCGCGTCCTCGACGGGCAGCGGTACCGGCGCGTCCGGACGTTCGTGGGCGGGCACCCACACGACTCCACCGGACACCGCGGTCGTCCCGCCGACCTTCGGGGTCTTCTCCAGCACGGCCACCGACGCCCCTTGCGCGGCGGCGGTCACCGCCGCGGACAGGCCGGCGGCTCCGGTGCCCAGGACGACGAGGTCGTAGGTCTCGTTGACGTCGTAGGTCTCGTTGACGTCGTAGGTCTCGTTGACGTCGTAGGTCTCGTTGACGGGGTGGGTCATACGGATTCTTCCTCTCGCGAAGGTGCGCTGCCGCTCGGTCGCGCGGCTCCCCCGGATCGCGCCGCCTCGCGCGGGCGGGCGGTGGTCACCGCGAATCCCGCGATGTACTCCGGAACGGGCCGGTAGTAACGGTCGATGACCTCGTACGGGCCGTGTTCGGCGAGCGCGGCGTGCGCGGCGACCCAGGTGCGGATCTCGTGCGCGCCGCACCCGTGCCGGCCGATGTCCTCGTCGGTCCACTGGTCGAGCTCGTCCAGGCCGGGCCCCGCCAGCAGGTCCAGGAAAGCCCGGTCCCAGTCCGGGGACAGCGGCATCCGCTCACTGGTCCCGGCGGCGAGCCGGGCGCCTTCGGCGATCGCGCCGGCGTGCTTGCCCTCCGCCTCTGCCTGTGTCAAAGGACGGCCCTCGACAATGCGCTCCAGGATCGGCGGCGGAGCCGTCTCCAGGGTGGGCATCGGCGGATCGTGCGACAGCCCGCCCGAGCCCAGGACCAGCACTTTTTCCGGCCGGTCGGCGAAGAAGCCGCCGATGGCCGCGCCCAGGGCCCGTGACCGCCGCAGCGGACTACGCGGTTCGGCGGCGGCGTTCACGAAGACCGGGACGACCGGGCGGGCGTCCAGCGCGCCGAACAGTGCGGTGAGCGGCTGCGCGGTCGCGTGGTCGAGCTCCATCCGGCGGGAGAACGCGATGTCGACACCCGCGTCGAGAACGCCGCGCGCGAGATCGGCGGCCAGCTGCTCGGGGACGTCGAGCGCGCCGGCCGCGCTGTCGTAGTCGCCCACCGTCCGTGCCCGCGTCCCGATGCAGAACTGCGGCATCAGCCGGTGGAAGAACCCGTTGTAGTGATCGGGAACGAAGACGACGACCACGTCCGGGCCGAAGTCCGCGACGAAGCGGCGCGCGGAGCCGATCGCCGAGTCGATGTCCGCTTCGAGCTCCGCCCGCTGCCGGGTGATCTCCAGAAGCGGGCTGTGCGACATGCAGCACAGGGCCAGTGGCATCGTGCTCTCCAGGGTCGAGTGGCAAGGCGTTGGCGAGCGCGCGGGAGACGCCGTCCGTAGCCGACGTGTGCAAATAATGTACTTCTCAGTGCGATAAATGCATGTCATCGACCCTCTTCCTCGGCGTGCGCCTTTGTCAACCCCCTCCGGCCGCCTTGGCTTTCGCGCTTGACATTCGCGTCTCCACGCGTTGAGACTCAGGCATATCGTGCAGCTAACGCTCGTTTATGAGCGTTATTTACACAGCACTGCACTCGACGCACCCGACCACCCCGGGAGAGCCAACCGTGTCCTCGATCACCGAGTTCCGCGCCGTCGCCGAGCAGGTCCGCAACTGGGGCCGATGGGGTGACGACGACGAGGTCGGAACCCTGAACCTGATCACTCCGGAGAAGGTGCGCGCCTCCGCCGGGCTCGTGCGCAAGGGCTCGGTGTTCCCGCTGGGCGTCGAGTTCGGGGCGAAGGGACCGCAGGGCGACTACCTGTTCCGCCCCAACCCGATCCACCTGATGACGGTCGACGGCGGCGACGCCGACCACTTCGTCGAGCACTCCCGCGGCTGGAGCGCGAACCCGGTCGCCGAGCAGATCGGCCAGTACTTCGCCGACAACCCGTTCCGGTTCAACGACGACATGATCATCATGCCGCTGCAGGCCGCCACCCAATGGGACGCGCTGTCCCACACCTACTACGACGGCCTGCTCTACAACGGCTTCCCCGCGTCGGCGGTGACCAGCCAGGGAGCGACCCGCTGCGGGATCGACAAGGTCATCGACAAAGGGATCACCACGCGGGGGGTCCTGCTCGACGTCGTCGCCCACCGCGGCGACGACGTCCACCTCGATCCCGACCGGCCCGTCACGCCCGACGAGCTGGACGAGGTCGCCGACCGGCAGGGGGTGGCTGTGGAGCAGGGGGACGTCGTGATCGTCCGAACCGGCTGGTGGGACAACTTCCGCCGCACCGGCGACAGGTCGGCGTTCACCTCGGGACTGAGCTGGCGGTGCGCCGAATGGCTGCACGCCCGACGAGCCGCCGCCGTCGCCTCCGACAACGTCACCGTCGAGGTGCCGATGCCCGAGTTCGACGGCGTGTTCCTCCCGTTCCACCTGCTGTGCGAACGGGACATGGGCATGATGCTGGGCGAGTACTGGGACGTCACCGCGCTCGCCGCCGACTGCGCGGGCGACGGCGTCTACGAGTTCCAGCTCATCGCGCCTCCTCTGGCGGTCGTGGGAGCGGTCGGCTCCCCGGTCAACCCGATCGCCATCAAGTGACCCGGCCCGGCCGCGGCGCACGGTCGCCTCCCCGGTCGTCGTGCTGCCCCCGTCTCTTCCGCCACCCGACCCGAGGAGAACGATGACCACCACCGCCGTCACGGCCGCCGACACCGCCACAGCCGCCGCCGAAGCCGAAGAGGAGACCGCGCTCGGCGTCTCCGCCGCCTGGCTCGAACGATTCGCCGCCGCCGTCCACTCACCCGCGCACGAGGACATCGACGCGCTGCTCACTCCGGATGTGACGTGGCGGGACTTCCTCGCCTTCACCTGGGGGGTCACCAACCACGTCGGCCTCAAGGACGTGCGCTCCGCGCTCGGCAGGCTGAGCGCGGACGTCCGTCCACACGACCTGAGCCCCGCCGTCCGGCAGGCGCCGATCCGCACCGACGACGGCGTCCTCATGTTCTTCGAATTCGCCACGGAACATCGCCGGTGCAGCGGCTTCGCGCGGCTGACGCTCGGCGGCGACGGCCGATGGCAGGCCGCCACCCTGATGACCCAGGCCGAGGGCCTCACCGACTTCCCCGCAGCGGTCGGCGCCCACCGGCCCGAGGGCAAGGCGCACGGATACGTACCCGGCCGCACCCGGTGGTCGGACGACCGCGCCGCCGAATCAGAGTTCGAGAACGACGACCCGCAGGTGGTCGTTCTCGGCGCCGGCCACAACGGCCTGTCGGTCGCGGCCCGCCTCGCCTCGCTCAACGTGTCCACGCTGGTCGTCGAACGCAACGAGAGGGTCGGCGACAACTGGCGGAAGCGCTACGCCTCGCTGGCACTGCACAGCCTGCTGAACGCCGATCATCTGCCCTTCTACCCGTTCCCGCCGACGTGGACGGCGCACACGCCGAAGGACAAGTTCGCCGATCACCTCGAGTCGTACGCCCGGGCGATGGATCTGAACGTGTGGACCGGCACCGAGCTCACCGGCGCCGCCTACGACGACGCGGACGGCCGGTGGACGATCACGCTGCGCCGCCCCGGCGGCGAGCGGACGCTGCGGCCGGTGCATCTGGTCCTCGCCGTCGGCCTGAACGGGAAGCCGCGCATGCCCGAGGTCCCCGGACTCGCCGGCTTCCAGGGCGTCGCCGTCCACTCCGGAGAGTTCCAGGGCGGCTCCGAGTGGGACGGAAAACGGGTCCTGGTCGTCGGAGCCGCGGTGAGCGGGCACGAGATCTCCCACGACCTGTACGAGCACGGCGCCCGGGTCACCATGCTCCAGCGCAACGCCACCTACGTGATCGATTTCCAGACCTTCAACGACCTCTTCTACGGCGTCTACGCGGAGGGCTCCGGGCTGGGGACCGAGTTCGCCGACATGGTCGCCTACGCCACCCCGAACATTCCGAATCGCGCCACGCTGAAGGAGCTCGTGACAGCCGCGGCCGAGCGGGACCGCGACCTGCTGGACCGCCTGCGGCAGCGCGGCTTCAAGCTGGAATGGGGACCCGACGGCACGGGCATCATCGGCAGCCACATGGCCGGCCGGGACAGCTACCAGATCAACATCGGCGCATCGGAACTGATCGCCGACGGGCACATCGGTGTCAAGCAGGGCGTCGAGATCGACCGCGCGACGCCCACCGGGGTCGTCTTCACCGACGGCACCGCCATGGACGTGGACCTGATCGTCTTCGCCACCGGCTACGAGTCCATGGACGAATCCGTCCACGGACTGCTCGGCCCAGCCGCGGCCAAGGTCCAGAAGGTGTACGGCCTGGCCGACGACGGCGAGTACAGCGAGGCCTGGCGGCGCTCACGTCAGCCGGGCCTCTGGTTCGCCACCGGCTTCGTGACCATGGCGCGCTTCTACTCCCGGTCGCTCACGATGCTGATCAAGGCGATCGAGACGGGACTCACGCCGAAGGACCCCGGCGCGTAAGCCAGGTCCGACGCGCCCGGCCACCTGCGATGCCGTGGCCGGGCGCTGCCGTACGAATATGGATCGACCAGTGCCGAACCCTGAACGTTCTCGGCAGAACGGCTACTGCGCGTCCGCCCCATCGGCCGAACGCGCGACATGCAGTACCTGGCCGAGACGCGCGGCCGCCGCCCCGATGTGCTTCTCGGCCGCCTTGGCCTGGTCCTCGCGGTAGGTGATGAGATTCAGGCAGGCGCGGGGCCGCGCCTGCGGAATCGCCGCGGCGACCGCGTACGCGCCCTGTTCCACCTCGCCGTGGCTGGCGGCGAAGCCGCACTCGCGGGCTCGGGTCACCGCAGCGGGCTCGCCCGGCAGCTGCTCCCCCGCCGCCAGCAGCGCGTAGCCGGCCGCGCCGCGGTCGATCGGCGTGCGCATTCCCACCTTGAACCGCAGGTGCCAGGACACCGTCGTCGGCTCCACCAGCGCGATCGACACGGCCTCGGAGCGCGCGGCGACGAAAAGCGACACCGTGCACCCCAGCTCGTCGGCGACCTCCTTCATGATCGGCAGCGAGGCCTCGCGCAACGCCGGCAGATACGAGTCGGCCAGCATCGCGAGCCTGGCCCCCGGCCGGTACAGGCCGTCGGCGCCGTGAGCGACCAGGCCGAAGGACGTCAGCGTCTGCAGCAGCCTGTAGGCGATGGTGCGGTGGACGGCGAGGCGGTCGGCGAGATCCTGCCCGGACATGCCGTCCGGGGACTCGACAATGGTCATCAGAGCCGTCAAACCGCGGGCCAGCGTCTGGCTGCCCGCCTGCGCCCCCGCACCCGCGTTCTTCTCAGCCATGCGCCTCCTCAACACGTCCCGTTCGGCCCACTGGCCCACTGGCCCACCGGCCCACGCCAGGTGACCAGCGCACGGCACAGGTGACACGGTTCGCCGCTTCGGTCACCCCGCCGCCAGTTCCAGGGCGATGTCCACGAGCATGTCCTCCTGGCCGCCGACCAGCTTACGGTTGCCGGCTTCGATCAGGAGGGTCCGGGCGTCCACTCCGTAGGCCTCGGCCGCCATCTCGGCGTGCCGGACGAAGCTGGAGTAGACGCCGGCGAAGCCGAGGGTCAGCGTCTCCCGGTCGACGCGGACAGGGCGGTCCTGGAGTGGTCGTACCAGGTCTTCGGCGGCGTCCTGGAGTTCGAGGAGGTCGCAGCCGACGTCCCAGCCGCGCAGGAGGGCGACGGCGATGAACGGCTCGATCGGGCAGTTGCCGGCACCGGCGCCCTGACCGGCGAGGGAGACGTCGACACGGTAGGCGCCCTCTTCCACGGCGGCGAGCGAATTGGCGACCGAGAGCGACAGGTTCTCGTGCGCGTGGATGCCGATCTGCGTTTCCGGGTCGAGAACGTCGCGGTAGGCACGAACGCGCTCGCGAACGTCCTCGGTCGTCAGCCGTCCGCCCGAGTCGGTGATGTAGACGCAATGGGCACCGTAGGAGTCCATCAGCCTCGCTTGGGCGGCGAGCTGCGCGGGTTCCAGCATGTGGCTCATCATGAGGAAGCCTGAGACGTCCATGCCCAGGTCGCGGGCCTCGGCGATGTGCTGGGCGGCGACGTCGGCCTCGGTGCAGTGCGTCGCCACGCGGACGGACCTCACGCCGAGCCCGTAGGCCCTGCGCAGGTCCGCGATGGTGCCCACGCCGGGCAGCAGCAGGGTGGTGATGGTCGCCTGCGAGGCGCTCGCCACCGCCGCTTCGATCCACTCCCAGTCGGTGTGGCTGCCGGGGCCGTAGGTCAGGCTCGACCCGGACAGCCCGTCGCCGTGGGTCACCTCGATCGCCGGCACGCCCTCTCGGTCGAGCACCGCGACGATCTCGCCGACCCGCTCCGGGGAGATGCGGTGCCGGATGGCGTGCATTCCATCCCGGAGCGTGACGTCCTGGAGGTAGATCGCGGGTCCGCTCATCGGGGGTTCTCCTTCATCGACAGCGCGAGGCGTTCGGCCGTACGCCGGGCGGCCGAGGTCATGATGTCGAGGTTGCCCGCGTACGCAGGCAGGTAGTGGGCGGCGCCCTCCACCTCCAGGAACACGGTGACCTTCCAGGCGACGGGTGGAGCGCCGGCGGGCAGCAGGATGCTCACCTCGTCGGGGTCGATCCGGTTGAACTGAACCTCCCGCTTCAGCCGGTAGCCGGGCACGTAGGCGGCGACGTCGGCGACCATCCGGTGGACGGACTCGCGGACCTGGTCGTGATCGGCGTCGCCGATGAGGCAGAGGACGGTGTCCCGCATGATGAGCGGGGGCTCGGCGGGATTGAGGATGATGATGGCCTTGCCGCGGCGCGCGCCGCCGACCACCTCCAGCGCGTGCGCGGTCGTCTCGGTGAACTCGTCGATGTTCGCCCGGGTCCCCGGCCCGGCCGACCTGGAGGCCACCGCGGCGACTATCTCGGCGTAGGCGACGTCGGTGACGCGGGATACGGCCGCCACGACGGGCACCGTCGCCTGGCCCCCGCAGGTCACCATGTTGACGTTCGGAGCGTCCAGGTGATCGTCGAGGTTGACCGGTGGGATGACGAACGGGCCGAGGGCCGCCGGCGTCAGGTCGATCAGCCGTGTGCCGTACGGCCGCAGTTCCGCCGCGTTGGCGATGTGCGCCGCGGCGCTGGTGGCGTCCAGGACGATGTCGACGCCCGCGAACTCGGGCATCGCGATCAGACCGCGCACGCCTTCGGCGGTGGTCGCCACGCCCAGCCGCCGGGCTCTGGCCAGGCCGTCCGACGCCGGATCGATGCCGGCCATCGCCACGGCCTCCAGCGATGCGGACTCCCGCTGGATCTTGATGAGCAGGTCGGTGCCGATGTTGCCCGACCCGATGATCGCCACTTGGCGTGCCACGTCAGTCTCCTCTCTCGAATCTCTCGAAGGTCGCCGCCACCCGCCCCAGCGGGTGGATCTCGGCCTCGATCAGGTCCCCGTCCCGGACGGGGACCATCGGGCCCAGGGCACCGGACAGCACGATGTCGCCGCGGCGGAGCGGCGCACCGATGTCCAGCGCGGTCCGGGCCAGCCATTCCAGGGCGTTGAGCGGGTCGCCGAGGCAGTCGCGGCCCGTTCCGCCGCTCACCGCCTCGCCGTTGCGGAACATGCGCATCGTGACCTCCACCGGCGCGAACCGGCCGACCGGCAGCGCGCGGTCGCCGAGCACGAAGACGCCGCTGGAGGCGTTGTCGGCGACCGTGTCGGTGATCCCGATTCGCCAGTCCTCGATCCGGCTGTCGACGACCTCCAGCGCCGCGATGGCCGAGCCGATGGCCTCCCGGACGCCGGCCGGGCCGGGATCGAGGATGTCGGTGGCGAGCACGAAGGCGATCTCCGCCTCGGCTCTGGGCTGCAGCAGCCGTTCCATCGGCACCACGTCGCCGCTGCCGTAGCGCATGTCGTCGAACAGCACGCCGAAGTCCGGCCGGTCGACCCCCACCTGGCGCTGGACGGCCGCGGAGGTCAGGCCGATCTTCTTGCCGACGATCCGGGCGCCCCGCTCGATCCTGCGATCGGTCAGCACCGACTGCACCGCGTACGCCGCGTCCACGTCCGAAGGACCGATGAGGTCGGCGACCGGGGCGCAGGCCTCGCGCTCGATCGCGGCACGGTCCAGGCGGTCGGCGGCCGCCTGGACGGCCGCGGTCTCGGCCGCGGCCTCGGCACCGCTCACCGGCCGCTCACCGGCCGTCGCCCCAGGAACTCCAGAACGGCCTGGTCGAACTCCGCGCGCCGCTCCCACTGCGGCCAATGTCCGGCGCCATCGATGAGCCGGAACTCACCGTGCGGGATGCGCTCGGCCATCTCGACCCCCGCGCTCGGCGGCCCGGAGGGGTCGTGGCTGGTCCAGATCACCAGCGCCCGCGCCTTGATCGCCGACAGGTCGTCAGGGGTGACCATGTTGCGCCGCCGGACCTGCGGATCCTGCAGGCACAGGACGTGCCGCATCGATCGGGCGAACCCCGGCCGTGTGTAGATCCCGCGGCGTACGGCGACGAGTTCGTCGGTGACCGACGCGGGATCGGCCATGAGCCATTCCAGCCGGGTGCGGATGCGCTCCTCGGTCGGCTCGTCGGCCGCCGCCTGGCTGAGCGACCTGATGCGCTCCATGACCTCCGGAGTCGCCATGGTGCCACCGGGGGTGTTGAGGACCAGGCCGTCGACCCGTTCCGGATGGGCCGCCGCGAACTTGATCGCGACCCAGCCGCCGAGCGACTCGCCGCTCAGATGGGCGCGGGGGATCCGCAGTGCGTCCAGCAGCCCGGCGAGGTGCTCCAGGTAGTCGGCGATCTCCAGGTCCGCGGTCGCCAGGGACGTCCGGCCGTGACCGGGGAAGTCGTAGGCGATCACCCGGAAGTGTTCGGCGAGGGCCGGCACGTTGCGCGCGAACGCCTCCAGATGCCCGCCGGTCCCGTGCATCAGAACCAGCGGCGTGCCCGTGCCTGCCTCCAGCACCCGGGTCGACCACTCCCCCACCTGTATCCGGGAGAGGGTGAACGGGGTCGAGGCCAGGTCGGTCCAGAGCGTCATCGGATGCTCCTCCTCCAATCGAGTCCTCCGATCGACCGGTCACGAGCCGATCTGGTACTGGCCGTTCTCCTGAGGAGACGAGGGGATGAACGGGAAATCGTCGGGTGTGGGAGTCGGCGTGTGCTTGTCCGGCGTGAACGAGAACTGCTTCTCGGTGAGCCAGTAGCCCTCCGGCATCTGCAATCCGTAGAACGCCTTCACCAGCGACTTGGGAGTGTCGTCAAGCGCGCCCTGGCGCTTGGCCGCCGCGGCGATGAGGCGGACCTGGTCCCATGCCAGCGACGGCGTGGACAGGCTCGTGCTAACGGGCTTGCCCCCGGAGTAGCGCCGGAAGAAGTCCTTGAACGTCGGCGACTGCTGACCCTCCGGGACCGCCTTCTCCACCTTGAACACCAGGATCTCGAGGTTCTTGTTGGCCTCGGCGGACCCGTACTTGTGGGGGCCGCCGGCGGTGAGCGACATTCCGCTGCCGGCGATGGTCGGGATGTTCGTCGCGCCGGCCTGCACCCGCGCCTGCAGCAGCCGGACGGCCGCCTCGCCGGTCGTGTCGAGGTAGACGAAGCCGGGGTTGGAGGCGAGCATGCGCCGGTAGGAGACCGACAGGTCGACATCGGTCGGTACGAACTCGAAGGTCTCCACCTGGATGGAGCTCCCGCTCAGCTGCGACTTGATCGCCTGCACGAGGCCCTTGCCGTACTCGTCCTTGGAGACCAGGACGCCCAGCTTCTTGATCCCCTTCTTCTCCAGGTGCCCGCGCAGGCCGGTGAGCTGGGCGGCGCTGTTCGGCGTCGTCTGGAAGTGATAGGGGTACTTCTTCGGGTCGTTCAGCAGCGGGCTGGCCCCGAACGACACCGACACGATCTTCTTGCGGGTGAGCAGCGGCGCCATCGCGAGCGCCTCGGCGCTCGACGCGCTCGGGATCACCACGTCCGGCTGGTCCGACCCGGACAACGACTCCTGCAGCAGGCTCACCGCCCGGGTGGGGTCGCCCTGCGAGTTCTTGAGCTGGAGCTTGATGTGGCGTCCGTTGATCCCGCCCGCGTCGTTGACCGACTGCGCGGCCGCCTCCAACGCGGTGGTCGTCGCCTTGACCGTCGCGGCCGTCGGACCGGTGATACCGCCGATGAACAGGACGTCGAACTCCTTGTCGTCTCCCGCGGAGGTGCCGCAGGCGGACAGGACCGGCAGGAGGGATGCCGCCACGAGCATGGTGGCGGCGACCGGGCGGCGCCCGATCGCTGGGGTGGGTGACTTCATCGGGTGTGCCTCTCTCGTTTCGAACAGGTGGCCGGCCTGCGCGCAGGCACGGGCCGCGTCACGAAGGCTCGCTCTCCTCGGCCAGGTAGGCGCGCTGGATCGCGTCGCGAAGATCGGGGTCATCGGCGTGACCCGAGTAGACGGTGCGTCCGACGTTCAGGACCACGACCCGGTCCGCCGCCGCGAGGGCGAAGTCGACCGCCTGTTCCACCAGGAGCACGGCCAGGCCGCGCGCCCGGAGGTCGTTGATCACCTCGAGCACCTGGCCGACGATCGCCGGTGCCAGGCCGGCGGAGGGCTCGTCGAGCATCAGGACGCTCGGGGCGGCGACCAGCGCCTGCGCGATGGCCAGCATCTGCTGCTGCCCGCCGCTGAGCTGTGCGGCCGGCAGCTTCCGGCGCTGGGCGAGCACCGGGAAGCGCTCGTACATCTCCTCGGTGAGCTCGCGTCCGCGCGCCCTGTCCCGGCCCGCGTAGGTGCCGAGCAGGAGGTTCTCCTCCACCGTCCGGGACCCGAAGACCCGCTTGCCCTCCTGGACGTATCCGACGCCCGCCCGCGCCCTGCGGTACGGCGGCGTTCGGGACAGGTCGGCGTCGTCGAGGGTGACGGTGCCGGCATTGATCTTGTTCAGCCCGGCGACGGCGCGCAGCGTGGTCGTCTTGCCCGCGCCGTTGCGCCCGAGCAACGCGGTCACCGATCCGCTGTCGACGCGCAGCGTGGCATCGCTGACGACGCGCAGGTCACCGTAACCGGTGGCGAGTCCCTTGATGTCCAGCGTGGTCATGCCCGGTCCGCCTTCGCGTTGTCGAGCGCAGTGTCGACCGCGCTGTCGAGCCGGTCGGCCGCGATGCGGGTCCCGGTGATCTCGCCGCCCTGGCCGAGGTAGATCCGCAGGACCTCGGGATGGGCCGCGATCTCGTCCGGGCCGCCGGTGGCGATCACCCGTCCTTCGGCGAGGACGACGATGCGGTCCGCGAGCGCCCTGACGAGGGCGAAGTTGTGTTCCACCAGGAGGATCGTGATGCCGGCATCGCGCATCCCGGTCAGCACCCGGACCAGCCCGTGGATGTCGTCCTCGTCGAGGCCCGACGCCACCTCGTCCAGCAGCACCGCCGAACTCCCCCCGGCGATCGCCCGGCCCAGCTCGAGCATCCGGCGCGTGCCGAGCGCGAGGTCGGCCGCCCGGGTGTCGGCCTGCTGCGTCAGGCCGAGGGTCCGCATGATCCGCCGGCTGAGGCGGCGTTCGGCGTCGAGCGCCCTCCAGTGGCGGGGCAACCTCAGGGCCGTCGCCAGGAGCGAGACCCGATGCCGGGCGAACCGCCCGGTGATGATCGAGTCCTGGACCGAGAGCCCCTCGGGGATCAGCGGTGTCTGGAACGTGCGCCCGACGCCCCGGCGGGCGACCTGATGGCCGCGAAGGCCGGAGATCACCTGGTCGCCGAGCCTGATCGTGCCCGCGTCGAGCGTGTAGTAGCCCGAAATGAGGTTCATCAGCGTGGTCTTGCCGGACCCGTTGGGGCCGACGAGCGCCGTGATCTGGCCCGGCTCCGCCTCGAAGGAGACGTCATCGACGGCCACGTTGCCGCCGAACCGCTTGGTGGCCCCCACCACGGTGAGCGGCAGCCCCTGCACGGCCGGAAAGTCCACGGTGGCCGCCTCGGTCGGCGCCGCGTCCGCCGGCGCGGTCCGGCTGCCGATCCTGACGGCCGCTCTGCGGCCGATCCTGGTGGCGACACCGGCGAGCCCGTTGCGGAGAAGGAGCCCCCCGACGACCAGGAAGGCGCCGTAGGCGACCAGCGAGTACTTGTCGAACGCCGTGATCCGCAGCGGCCCGATCTCCATGATCGCCGCACCGACGATCGCTCCGTAAACGCTCGTCGCCCCGCCGAGGATGGAGGCCGCCAGGATGACGATCGCCAGCTCCAGCCCGAACGTCGAAGGCGACAGGAAGGAGTCCAGATAGGCGCTGAAGCAGCCGGCCAGGCCGGCCGGTGCGGCACTGAGGGCGTAGACGGTGACCTTGGTGGCGAAGGTGGACGTGCCGACGGCGGTCGCCAGCACCGGGCTCTGCTTCAGGACGAGGAACGAGGCCCCGTGCCGGGAGACGGCGATGTTGCGGAAGACGGCGAACCAGCAGGCCGTGACTCCGATGACCACGACGTAGAAGGCGTTGCCGTCCAGCTCGACGCCGAGGACGGCCGGGACCGGGATCCCGTTCAGCCCCTCGAGCCCGCCGAGACGGTCACCGAAGATGTTGATGACCGAGGGGATCAGCAACACGATGAAGAAGGAGGTGATGGCCAGCGCCCAGCCGCCCAGGCGCAGACCGGGAAGACCGGTGACCACTCCCAGCACGACGGCCAGCACGACGGCCACCAGCATGCAGACGAGCAGGTCGTTGACGACGTTGATCGCTATGTAGCCGGTCGCGTACGCACCCGCCGCGTAGAGCGGGACCTGCCCGAGGGCGAGTTCACCGGCGTAGCCCAGCGTCAGGTTCAGCCCGCTGACGACGAGCGAGAGGATCGCGATGAGCGTCACCAGCCGGATCGTCGCGCCGCTCAGGCCCAGCCAGGGCAGCACGCAGACCAGGCCGACGACGATGGGCCATCCGGCGAGCGCGGTGCGTGCCGTCGCAGTCGGCGTCATACCAGCCTCACCTTCTGCCGCCTCGCCAGGCCTTGCGGGAAGGCCAGCAAGGTGACCGCGAACACCGCGAACACGACGACGTCCCGATAGAGCGGCCCGATGTACCGGGCGCCCAGTGCTTCGGCGACCCCGATCGCGAAGGCGGCGAGGAGGACGCCCCGATGGCTTCCGACACCCCCGAGGACGAGCACGACGAATCCCTTCACGGCCAGCACGAGCGCGAGCGAGGGCGCCGCGAACGTCTTGGCCACCAGCAGTGGTCCCAGCAGCCCGCCGACCGCGGAGGCGAAGGCGAACCCCCACATCGACAGCGCGCCGACATTGATCCCGCGTAGCTGTGCCGCTTCCCGGTCATCGATCTGCGCGAGCGCGGCGAGGCCGATCCTCGTACGCCGAGTCCCCAGCTGAAGCAGCACGGCGAGCAGGACGGCGGCAGCGATGATCATGAGATCGACCGGCTGTGTCCGGGTGCCGAAGGCCAGGACGAGGGTGTGGTCGGGTCCGAAGAACGGCACCCGCAGGGCGTCGGTGCCGTAGCTCAGCTCGACGATCCCGGTGATGACCGTCGCGACCCCGATCATCGTCACCAGCTCGGCGCTTCCGGTGGCCCGGCGGAGCGGCTGGATCGCGAACCGTTCCTCCACGAGACCGGCCAATCCGGCGAGCAGGAAGGCGATCCCGAACACCAGGGGCGTCGGCAGGCCGCCGGAGCTGTAGGCCCAGTAGGCCACGTACATGCCGACGACCATCATGTTCGCGTGCGCGAAGTTGAGGACGCCCGACGCCAGGTAGGTCACGTTGTAGCCGAGCGCCACCATGGCGTAGATGGCCCCGATCGCAAGCCCCGCGATGATGTCGGTCACGACGGGTCCCCCTGTCGCGCCGCGTCCCCGGTGCCGTCCCCGGTGCCGTCGGCGATGTCGTTGGCGATGTCGTTGGCGGCGACGTATCCGAACGTCATGGCCGGCCCGAGCGTGGCGCCCGCGCCCGCATAGCTGCGGCCCATGACCGTCGCGGAGGCGTTGCCGGTCGCGTACAGCCCGTCGATGACCGCGCCGCCGGCGCCGAGCGCGCGGGCCCGCTCGTCGGTGACGATGCCGCCGTTGGTGCCCAGGTCGGACAGCACGAGGGCGAAGGCGTAGTAGGGGCCCTCCCCCAGCGGCTCCAGGTTCGGATGTGGCAGCGTGCGGTCGCTGTAGTAGCGGTCATAGAGGCTGTCCCCGCGCCGAAAGTCCGCATCGCGCCCGGCCTTGGCCATGGCGTCGTACCGTTCGGCGGTCCTGCGCAGCCGGTCGGCCGGAACGCCGATGCGCCCGGCGATCTCGTCGAGTGTCCGGCCCGTGACGACCGACTCCGACGCCGACCAGGAGCCGGGCAGGGCGCGTCCGGTCGGCACCGGCGCGAACGGGATCCGCGGCAGCGGCAGGTGCCCGAAGATCACGTAGCGGCGCCAGCACCACTCGTTGGTGACCAGCCAGACCGGTATGTGCCGGACCCCCGCGCCCTCGCCCTGGATCATCGTGTACCCGAAGTCCTGGTACGGCGCGGCCTCGTTGATGAAGCGATCGCCGTCGCCGTTGACGATGAACTGCGCCGGCATCATGCGTTCGTTGAGGCTGAACTGCACCCGTCCATCGCCCCAGGCGACGGCCGGGTACCACCAGGCGCCGTCCATGAGCGCGACGTCCGCGCCTATCCGCTGCGCGGCGATGATGCCGTCTCCGGTGTTCGACGTGGCGCCGAGACTGAGCGACGGGTCGGCGTACGGCTGGTGGGTCCGGCGGAACTCGGTGCCGTGGTCGAATCCACCGGTCGCGACGATGACACCGTGCCGCGCCCGGATCCGCCGCGGCTGCCCGCTCCGGCTGACCTCGGCGCCGATCGCCCGCCCGTCGCCGTCGGTGAGCAGCGAGGTCATGGGCGTGTCGAGCCACAGCTGGAGACCCTGTTCACGGAACGCGAGCATCAGCCGGGTCATGAGCGCCTGACCCATCGTCACGACGCGTTCGCCCAGTATCCGGGCACGGGCCATCCGCCACAGCAGCCGGGCGAACAGGAGCTTTCCCTTCCAGCTCTGGCGAAGCCGGTAGAAGTCGACGAGTTCGTTCGGGCCGATCCACAACCCCGCTGGAGCGACCGCGTGCGGGGGCAACAGGAACTCGGCGTCCGTCTTGAGCGCGCGCATGTCGATCGGAGGGATGTTGATGACGCTGCCTTCGGCCGAACCCCCCGGAAGCTCGGGGTAGTAGTCGGGATAGCCGGGCTTCCACACGAAGCGCAGGTGCTCGCTCGACTCCTCCAGGAAGCCGAGCATCTTCGGAACGTTCTCCAGGTACGCGGTCAGCCGGCTCTCGCTCACCTCCCCCTCCGTGATCTCGCGGAGATAGCCGAGGACTTCCGCACGGTCGGGGTGCACCCCCTCCCGGGCCTGCGGTGGCGCTCCGGGGGCCCAGATTCCTCCTCCGGAAAGGGCGCTCGAGCCACCGAAGTGCCCGGCCTTCTCCACGACGAGCGTGCTGAGCCCGCGTGCGTTCGCCGTGAGCGCCGCGGTGAACCCGCCTGCGCCCGATCCGATGACAAGGACGTCGACGGTGTGGTCGTAGTCGTTGCGTTCGTCAGTCATGCTCGCTCACCTCATCCAGGGCCTTGGTCGACTCGTGCAAGGCCAGGACCTCCGCGAACTCGCGGGTCGTCTCCGAGGCCTTCTGGGCCACCGCGGCGGCCGCGACGCAGCGGTCGGGGCGCAGAAAGAGCACCGACTCCCGGTGCGCGTCGAACCAGCTCTTCAACGGGCCGAGATCCCCGACGACGAGGACCTCGCGCGGAAAGTTGTCCATGCCGAGTTGCGCCCTCGGCACGACGGCGACGAGCCGTGCCCCCAGCCGCCGGCAGATGGCCAGCGCGTCCGCGTCGAGGATGGCGGTCGGGTCGTTGTTCCAGCAGATGACCGCGAACCAGTCGCCGAGCGCGTCATCGAGGAGCATGAGGCCGTCCGCGGTCTGAACCTCGGGCTGGATGAACAGGCGCCCGACCGGGGAGTCCGGGCCGGCCGACGGGACGACCGCACCGCTGCGGTACCGCGGCATGGGCTTGAACCGCATCTCGACGATGTAGCGCTTCAGCGTCGGCAGCATCGACGCGGCGGAGGCGATCCGGTCACGCGCCCAGGCGAGCGGACGGTTGCGGATCGAGATGATCCTGCCGACCGTGGTGGACAGGTCGATCATCGCGCGGGCGTGCTCGCGCCGCTCCTGGTCGTAGGTGGCCAGCAGCTCCTCGCCGCACAGGCCGCCGACGACGGCGGCGAGCTTCCAGCCGAGGTTCGCCGCGTCGCGGATGCCGCTGTTGTATCCCTGTCCCTGCCAGACCGGCATGAGATGGGCGGCGTCGCCGGCGAGCAGAACACGTCCCTGGCCGAACGTTCCCGCTATGCGCGAGTGGTGGGTGTAGACCCGGTGCCTGATGACATGGGCTCCGGTCGGGTCCGGCACCAGAGGCCGCAGCAGCCGGTGCAGGAACTCCGGCTCGGCGGCCTCGTCGTCGGTCTCGTGCGGCATCATCATGAACTCGAACCGCCGGATGCCGTGCGCGATCGAGATGGAGGCGAACGGGCGCTTCGGGTCGGCTCCCACGTAGCTGTTCGGGGAGCCCAGCGGGTCGTTGCCGATGTCGACCACGAGCCACCGGGTCGAGGACGTCGTCCCCTCGAAGCTCGTCCCGAGCACGCGGCGCGTGAGGCTGCGTCCCCCGTCGCACCCGACCACATAACCGGCCAGGACGTCGCGCGCCGACCCGTCCGCCGAGCGGACCCTGACGGTCACCGCGTCGTCGGTCTGGTGGAACGTCTCCACCCGCGTCCGCCATGACACCTCGACCGACGGATGCCGCGACAGGCCGGCCAGCAGTTCGGCGTCGACGAGCGGCTGCACGAACCCGCTGCGCTTGGGCCAGCCGTAGTCGGCGCCGCTCGGCGCGATCTCGGCGAGCAGCTGCCCCGTGCCGTTCACAAAGCGCAGGATCTGGTTCGGAATCGTGTGCAGCTGAACCCGGTCGGCGAGCCCGATCGTCTGGAACGTGCGCAGCGACTCGTCGTCCAGGCCGACGCCCCGCGGGTAGTCGATGAGCTCCGCGCGCTCTTCGGCGACGAGCACCGAGACACCGCGCGCGCCGAGCAGATTCGCGACCGTCAGCCCGACCGGTCCGGCACCCACGACGAGCACGTCCACGCGCTCGCCGGTGACGGGAGGCGGTGCCGAACCCCAGGGACTGGAACCCATTGACGCCCTCTCACTAGGCCTTCATAGTGTGCATATAACGCACACTCTGTTGCGATAATCACACGATAGCCAGCCACCTGGGGAGCGTCAACGGTTCACCTGCCCGAAACATGGGCATCTGTGAAAATATAGATCGAGATCGTGCATATAACGCACAGGATGATGATCGGGAATCAGCGGGACGATGACCGTCCGGGGACCACGGCCATCACCGAATGTCCGCCGAGCCGACCCGGGACGACTTGTGAAAGGCTCGTTCCATGACAGGAGCCACGACGGGACGCACGCAGGCGGGCAGCCAGACACTCGCCCGCGGCCTGCACGCTCTACTCGCGGTCGTGGAGTCCAACGGCGGCATGACCGTCCAGGAGCTCGCCGGCGAACTCGACGTGCACCGCTCGATCGCCTATCGGATCCTGCAGACGCTGGTGAACTTCGGTTTCGTCACCCAGGGCGACGACGGCGCCTACCATCCCGGCGCCCTGCTGGCCACGCTCGCCGACACCTACCTGCCCGCGCTGCGCGCGGCCGCGCTCCCGGTCATGCGCGAGGCGGCCGACGAACTCGGCTGCACCATCTCGCTGTTCGTCGCCGAGGGCAGGGAGGCCGCCGCGATCGCGCTCGAGGAGCCGACGACGACCTCCCACCACATAGCGTTCAAGGTCGGGATGCGTACACCGATCGACCGGGGAGCGGCCGGCTACGCGCTCCTGTCCGCCGGGCCGCCGCTCGATGGCGAGCCCGAAGCCGTGACACTGGCCCGCGAACGCGGCTACGCGACCAGCGAAGGCGAGATCTTGATCGGCGCGTACGCCATCGCCGCCCCGGTGCCGGACACCTATCCCCAGACGTGCGTCAACATCATCACCCACCGGGCCGACCAGGCCAGGACGGTCGAGGAGCACATCGTCGAGGTGGCCCAGAGAGTCGGCCGCGCCCTGCCTCAGATCGCCTGAGCCCAAGTCCAAGCCTCGCCGGTTCTCAGGGGGAGGTGAGGAGCAGGGGTGAGTCGATCAGCGTGAGAGCCCAGACCGTACCGTCGGCGGCGGGTGCGACGCCGGCGACGCACCGGTCGGGTCGATCGATGGGGAGCCGGGGCAGGGCCGTCCACTGTGAGCCGTTCCAGTGCAGGGCCACCGACTCGGTGCGTTCGGCGGCGGCGTTCCAGCGGCAGCCGCCCGTCCACGCATCGGTGGCGCCGCGCGCCTGGATGATATCGAGACCGGCTTGTATCGCTACAGATCTGTCTCGTACTATCGCTACAGATCGGTAGCGATAGAGGGAGGCGCGGTGCCGCCGCACAAGAGGAGTCAGGTCAGGGGCCCGGCGGTCCGGGACGAGCTCGTCATGGCGGCGGACGAGCTGTTCACGGCCAAGGGCGCCGGCAACGTGGGCGTCGACGAGATCGCGGCCACGTCGGGCATCGCCAAGTCGACCCTGTACCGCTGGTTTCCCACCAAGGACGACCTGGTGGTCGCCTACCTGCGCCGACGGGACGCCGCGTTCTGGCAGGTGTGGGACACGATCGCGGCAGACCACGCCGGCCGGCCGGCGGACGAGCTGATCGCCCAGCTCGAGTGGATTCGCGACTACATCGCCATGCCGGAGTTCCGGGGTTGCCCGTTCCTCAACATCACCGCCGAGTTCGCCGACGCCGGGCACCGAGCCCGTACCGCGGCCCAGATCAACAAGGTGGAGCTGCGCCGGCGGCTGACCACGCTCGCCGAGCAGCTTGGAATCACCGACCCGCCCGCTCTGGCCGACCAGCTGGTGCTCGTGGTCGATGGCGCGTTCGCCACCAGCCAGGTATTCGGCGCCGACGGCCCCCAGAACCACCTGGTCGAGGCCGGGCGGGCCCTCATCTCCGTCCACCTCGGCGCCACTCAGAACGGATGACCATGACCGTCGTATACGTCCACGGAGTGCCCGACACCGCCACCGTCTGGGACCCGCTGCGCTCGCTGCTCGCCGACCACGACGACCTCGCCGTACGGCTCCCGGGATTCGGGACCGACTCCCCCGCCGCCTTCACCGCCACCCGCTTCGCCTACATGAACTGGCTGATCGGAGAGCTCGACGCCATCGGCGAACCGGTCGACCTCGTCGGTCACGACCAGGGTTCGGTGATCGCCCAGGGCGTCATCGTCACCCGCCCCGACCTCGTGCGCAGCTGGGTGCTCGGCGGCGGCGTCTGCGCCGACGACTACCTGTGGCATCCCCAGGCCCGGGTCTGGCAGACCGCCGAACTCGGGGAGGCGTCCCGCGACCAGCTGCTGGCGCTCGACCCCGCCGCCCGCGTTCAGGTGCTGGAAGCCGTCGGAGTGCCGCCCGGGCGCGCCGACGAGGTGGCCACCGGCATCGACCGCCGCATGCTGGACCACATCCTGCCCCTCTACCGCTCCGAGCCCTTCTTCGGCGACTGGGCCTTCACCGCCGGCACCGCCTACCCGCCGGGACTGGTCCTGTGGGGACGCGACGACCCGTTCCAGTCGGCGTCGTTCGGTCGTTCCGCGGCCGACATCGCCGCAGCCGACTACCTGGAGCTGGACTGCGGCCACTGGTGGCAGATCGAACGACCCGAGGAGGTCGCCGCGGCACTGACCGGCCACTGGAATCGGGCCGCCGCGACCAGCGCCGACGCGCGGACGACCTCATGACCCCGGCCGAGGTCGAACGCTGCCTGACCGACTACGTCGACGCCGTCAACACCCACGACGTCACCCGGATGCTGGCCGACCGCCACCCCGAATCCACGCTCTCGCTCATGGGCACCTCGGTCACGATCCAGTCGCGGGACTCGCTCGACACCTTCTACCGCCAGTTCTTCACCGCCGCGCCCGGCTACCGGCTCACCATCGAGAACGGCCTGTACGCCGATGACCTCGGAGTCGTCTGGGGCTCAGTGACCAACGCAGGCGACAGCACCACTGACGCCACCACCGACACCACCGACACCAGTGACGCCGTACCCGTCGTCTTCGTGTGCAGCTTCGAGGACGACCACTTCCGCCACGACCGCATGTACGCCGACTTCACCCGGCTGTCGACCGGCTTCGGCCTCTCCCCCTAACGCATCCACACCTCGCGCTAGTCGTCCTCGGAGATCGCCTCCACGGCGATGGCCGCGGCCAGGACGAGCGGCACGTCCATCCCGGGCTCGACCTCGATGCCATAGGTGTCGCGGATGCTGAACCACTTACGGGAGATCTTGGCGATCGTTCCGTGGTCGCCCTTGATCTCGTACTCCTTGTCGAGGATGTCGCCCTTGGCCGTCCACTCGCCGCCGCCTTCGAGCTCGATCTCGAACCGGTCGTGGACCAGGTGGATCATCTTCTTGTGCACGGTGGCCAGCCGCTCGCCGTCACGCTCGATGATCATCGTGTCCCGGACGCTGAGCCGCTTCTCCTTGATCTCGGCGACCACCCGGTCGTCGCGGTCCTTGAGCTCGAAGACCTGGCGCATCCGGAACGCCTTCCCATCGAGCAGGAAGACCTTGTCGCCTTGCTCGTCCTCGACCCACGAGTCGTCCCCGAAACCGAAGACCCGATCACGCACCTTGTATTTCACCGCGACCTCCATCACATCGGTCCGACACCGTACTACCCGGACAGCGGAGCATGAACAAGCCGCACACCGCCGATCCGGCTCGCATCGCCAGGGATTACGCCCTCTGAACGATCTTGACCAATCGGTGTCCGTGCTGACGTTCGACCTGCTATCCAGACTGGAGTGACGGACAGGACTTACGCCGAGTTGATCAGCGCCATCGATGAGTTCGCGAGGGATTGGGACTCGCGTGAGCAGGCGAGTCGCCTGTACGGCCTGTTCGCTCCGCTGCTCGACCATGTTGAGCAGCAGGACGCCGAACTCAGTGATGAGCAGACGATGTCGACCCCGGAAGCGGTGCGAGAGGTACGCAGAGCCGCCGCCGGCGAACCGGTCGACGCCCAGGCGATCTATGAACAGCTGGCCCTGGTGAGCCTGGTGGAGGATCAGGACGAGGATCTGCACCTGATCGGTCAGTCGGCCATGGTGGCGGCGGACTGGCTGCGTCTGCTGACGGGGCTGGATCTGACTTCGACGACCTACCCGGGTGAAGGAGAGCTGCTTCCCCGGTATGCCCCGTCGCCCTTCACCCAGATCGTGGACATGCTGGCGTGGACCCGTTCGAACCAGATGTACAACCACTGGGAAGACGCCGACGACAACGCCGACTACGCCGACTTCTCCGCCGCGACACACGAGCTCAACGCGATCTACTTGGAGATCACCGCCTGAGGCGATCAGATCGCCGACGGTCCTCGCCGGCCGGTCCCGGAGGGGCTTCGGGACCGGCCGGCCGAGGTCAGCGGATGGTGATCTCGGCCATGTCGATGGCGACCAGCAGCGGCTCCGGGATGAGCTGATAGTCGTCCTGCCAGGCGTAGCCCCGTCGGGTGGTGGGGATGATGATGCCGCCGACGTCGCGGTGGCCGGTGGCGTAGAGCAGGCCGGTCGCGCCGCCGAGGACGTCGATGGTGAAGTCATGGCGGCGCAGCAGCCCGTCCGGCCCGAAGCAGGAGATCTGCCGGCGGGCGTGGCTCTTGATGTCGTCGGGGAACGTCACTTGCAGCCGCCGCCACGTCTCACCGCCGACCTCGATGGGGGCGATCTCTTCGGTGACGAATCCGGGCCAGGTATAGAGGAAGGGCGTGTTCAGGTACGTCCACAGCGCCTCCCCGGCGAAATAGGCGAGATGAACCTCGTCCCACGGGGTCTGGAGCTGGTGACCGTCGAACGACCTTTCCGGGTCGTCGCGTTCGTCGATCAGCGCGCCATCACGGCGCTGGAGAACGACTCGGTGAGGCTCGAAGACCGACCGTTTGTCCTGGCCGGGGAAGTCCATCGCCAGCCGCTGCCGCGTGGTGTCGATCTCGAGGCGAACGTCCTTGAGCGCGTCATCCTGGTTCTTGAGGGCCCACAGGGCACCGGTGACAGAGGCGTCGACGGTGATCGACTTGACCTCGTTCCACCGGTCCAGGCCGCCGTGCGCGGCGACGGCGGTGTCGAGCAGATCGTTCATTTCTCCTCCTGATCGCTGGTCTTCACCAGGAGGACGAACGGCGGGCGACGGAACCGGACACGCGCTAGGAGATTTCCAAGCTCGCGATCCGGCGTTCGAAGGACCCGCGCTCAGCCGGGCTCCGTGACAGCGCGATCGCACGGGAGTAGTTCTCCCGGGCCGCGGTGTGGCTACCGGCCCGCCGTTCCAGATCGGCGCGGGCCGCCCAATAGAACGGGTACCGGGACAGCTTCGGCTCCTCGGCCAAGGCGATCAGCTCGCGGCGGCCGGCGTCGATGCCGTCCCGTTCGGCCACGGCCAGACCGTGGTTCAGGGCCACGACCGGGCTCCAGGCCTGCTGGGCGAGGAGCTGGTAGAAGCCGACGATCCGGTCCCAGTCGGTCTCCCGGATCGATGGCGCGATCGCATGCTCGCAAGCGATGCCGGCCTCCAGATGCCAGCGAGACAGGTGATCCCCGGAGGCGGAGTGGGCCAGGTGCATCAGACCGCGCTCGATACGCACCCGGTCCCAGCGGCTCCGGTCCTGATCCTCCAGGGGCACGAACACACCGTCCTGATCCAGACGCGTCGGCAGGCGGGCTGCGTCGAAGCAGAACAAGGCGGCCAGGGCGTGCACGTCCGGTCGCGCCGTCGCCTTGGCCTCCAGCAGGAGTCCGGTCAGCCGCAGCGCGTCCTCGCACAGGAACGGGCGTACCGGGTCGTGCGGGTTGCTGCCGTGGTAGCCCTCGTTGAACAGGAGATAGAGCGAGCGCAGAACGGAGTCCCGCCGGGCGTCGATGTCAGGCAGGTCGTCCGCGTCGGGCAACCGTCCCAGCCGACGGAGCCGTCCACGGCCCCGGTGCAGCCGCCGGTCGATGGTCTGGGTGTCGACCAGGAACGCCTGACCGATCTCCTTGGGCGACAGACCGCACAGCCACCGCAGGATCAAGGTCACGTGCGTCTCGCGGTTCAGGCCGGGGTCGCAGACCGCGAACATCATCGCCAGCTGGCCGGTGCTCTCGGCGGCAGGGGCCAATGCCGCCTCGATCGTTTCGGTCAGCGCCGTCATCGTCGCCAGCTCGGGCAGGAACGAGCGGTGGCGCCGTTCGCGGCGGATGACGTCGATCGCCCGGTTGCGGGCGGCCCGGATGAGCCACGCCTTCGGGTCGTCCGGCACCCCGAAACGCCAGGCGTTCATGGCACTGATCAGCGCGTCATGAACGACGTCCTCGGCGAGCGGGATGTTGGACGGGCCCAGGACCCGGGTCAGCGCACTGACCAGGTGCGCATACTCCTTGCGGAACAGGTCCTCGATCAGCTCCGCGGGTGACGCCGTGCCAGACCTGCCGTCCACGAGCCTCAGCTCCGAGAGTCCTGGACCGGCCGCACCTCGACGGACCCCCCGTACTCATAGGTCGGGCATGTGCGCGCCACCTCGATGGCGTCCTCCAGGGAGGTGGCCTCGAAGACCATGCTGCCGGTCACCAGGTCCTTCGACTCGGCGTACGGGCCGTCGGTGACCACGCGTTCACGGCCCCGCACCTCGGCGCCCGGGTCGTCCAGCGCCGTTCCGGCGTTGCGCCGCCCTTGCTGGGCGAGCTCATCGGACCAGCGGTACCACTTCTCGACGTGGACCTGGAGCTCCGAGGGCGACAGATCGTTCCGCGAGACCGCTCCCCCGCGAAAAATCAACATGAACTTGCTCCGCGGGGCGCCATCCCCGCCTGGAGGCTCGGCCGTCATGGCCCCCAACCGTATCCCCAGCGGTACAGCGGTCGGGGGCCGTGGGCGGTCAGGAGGGGTAGTACTTGCTGATGCGGTCCTTGATGGCGGGGACTTCCTTCTTGAACGTGATCGCCGGTCCGCTGGAGCCCCAGTCCATGTACTTCAGCAGGTACACGACCGTGCCCTGGCGCACGACGGTCGCCTGGTAGGGGGTCTCGTAGCCTCGGCTGTCGTAGTTGTTCCCCTCCTTCCAGGCCCAGGTGGTCGAGCCGCCGACCTCGCCGGTCTGGCGGAGCTGCGTGAAGTAGGTGCCGACGCTCGGGTCGTTCTTGGGGAACCTGGCCATGCAGGTCCCCATGTCACCGATCCACAGCTTCTCGGCCTCCGCGGCCTTGTCGGCGGTGGCGAACTTCACGATCTCCATGCCGGTGTTCCACGACATCTGCGTGTTGTCGTGCGCGCTGCCCCAAGCCGCCATGTTGACCTCGTGGCCGTACGGGCGGGACCTCTCCCAGCACGGCAGCTGGGGCTTGTTCCCGTCGTAGGTGTTCATCTTTCCCCACGGGTAGGGAACGTCGGCGAGACCGGCATCGTCGAGGGCCATCCCCGGGTCGATCGGGGCGGCGGCGTTCGCGGACACATTGGCGGCGATGGCCGGGGCCGGGGCCGCCTGAACGGCGGTGAAGGCGACGGCTCCGGCGGCGAGCACGGCGGCGGCCGCGCCGATGCTGATCTTGGTCTTGGAGGTCGGCACGTCAATCCTCTCTGGGAGCGATGATCAGATCCCCATCATGATCAACAACTCGGAGCGGATGTTCAAATTTGAATCAGCGTGACATGATCGTAATCCCTGGACCGATCGAACTCGCACACCCGCCACGAGCTCACCATTGGCCGCGTAGGACCGACCGCTGGTCGCACTGGCGGCATGAACTCTGGAGGCGCGGGAAGTGGCGCCTCTAATGTCATGCGCATCGGCCGCTGGATCCGACGTTCAGGGGGCGCCTGAGCTGGGGGGTTTGGGGCACGCTAGGCGTCGTTGAGCCCGGCCGATTGTTGTGGGTGCGGCGTGCGACCGAGACCGTGGGGGACTCGGCCGCACGCCGCCATCCCGCTCCGCAGGCCGACATCAATCCGACGTGACCGGGGCTGCCCGAGTCTCAGGTTCCGCGGGGCGGCTGCGGCGGGGTGCCAGGGCTCGGTGCGGTGGGTGGGACTGCCGGGTTGACCGGTGGGTTCGGTGCGGCGGGTGGGACTGCCGGGTTGACCGGTGGGTTCGTGAACGGCGTCGGCGGCTGCCGGTACTGGGAAAAGGCGGGCTGCCCCGGGCCGTAGGGCCCGGCTGGGACGAAGCCCGCGGGACGTTGCTTCGGCGTTCGCAACGCGAAGATCGCGGTCAGTCCTCCCGCGACCACGGGCACGAGCAGGATCGCCATCCAGTTCACGAGTGAGTAGAGGGCTGTGGTGCTGTTCGAGAGTCCGAACTCGACCTGGACGACGTGCGCGCCGTCTCCGCCTCTGACCAGGCCCACCGAAAGAGTGCCGACCCGTTCCGCGACCAGCCCGCCGATGATGGCGGCGACAGGGGCCAGGGGGCCACGCGCCTTGGCGATCAGGAACGGGAGAGCCATCGCCACCCCGAGAACGAGCGCGGAGACCAGCCTGAGGATGCACAACACCAGGATCTGGCCGAGTCCCGTGCTCACCGCGCAGGCCCCGAATCCGAGCGCGAACGCCATGACGGTGGTGATCGCACCGCCGATGGCGAAGGCCACGACCACGCGGCCGGGCGATCCACTCGATGTCGCGGCTTGGGGCGGCGGAGGGAAAGCCGAAGGTGCAGACATAGTTGTCTATTTAACAGGGCTCCGGCGGCGGCGTCATGTGTGGAGCATGTTGTCGCTCGGCGTGGTGGTGAATCGGCCCTCGGCGTGGCCTGAGCGATGATTTTTCCGCGCCGTGCTGGTCTGTACGCGGAGTACCGACTCACAGGAGGCTGACGCCATGCGGAAACTGACCTTCGCCATGAACCTGAGCCTGGACGGCTACATCGCCGCGCCCGGAGACGACCTGGGCTGGAGCGTGCCGAGCGACGAGCTGTTCCAGTGGTGGTCCGACCGGGTGGGGTCGACCGGCCTGGCGCTGTACGGGCGCAGACTGTGGGAGACGATGAGCTCCCACTGGCCGACCGCCGACCAGCAGCCCGGCGCCACACCGGCGGAGATCGAGTACGCCCGCCGCTGGCGGGACATGCCCAAGGTGGTGTTCTCCTCCGAGCCCAGGACGGTCGACTGGAACGCCCGCCTGGTCACCGGCGACGCGGTCACCGAGATCACCCGGCTCAAGGCCGAGGACGGCGAGCCCATGGACATCGGCGGCGCCACACTGGCCGCAGCGGCGATGCGGGCCGGGCTGATCGACGAGTACGTGCTGCTCACCGCACCGGTCTTGGTGGGCAGCGGTACACCGTTCTTCACGGCGCTGGACACGTGGGTGAACCTGACCCTGGTGGAGACCCGGACGTTCCCCGACGGCGTGCTCCTGACCAGGTACGAGACCAAGCGCTGAGCGCCCGACCTCGGATCGGTTCATGTCTTGGTCCGCCGGCCGGCACGGGCTTGACCCTCAGACCGGCGGCAGCGTCGGATCATGGCTCGCTGAGTAAACCTTTGGGGTCTTCGTTCGTCTTTGGTCCGTGATCCGAGATCGGATAGTGGAAGACGCCATCCCCCAAGCCGAGGGGCTGGACGGGACCTACCGGGAGCTCTTCGAGGGGAACTTCCATGGCCTGGTCCGTCTTGCGCGGCTGCTCGGCGCGGATGACCCAGAGGACCTCGTCCAGGACGCGTTCGTACGGCTGCACCGTAAGCGCGCGATGCTCCGCGATCCGAACGCGTCGCTGGCCTATCTGCGGACCAGTGTCTGCAACGCCTGCCGCAGCCGCGTACGGCACCTGCGGATGGCTCGCCGCCGCCACCCGCAGCTGGTGCCCGATCATGTGCGGTCGGCCGAGCACCAGGCGGTGGACCGCGACGACATCCGGCGGCTTCTCGCCGCCGTGGAGAGGCTCCCGCGCAGGCAGCGTGAGGTGCTCGTGCTGCGCTACTGGCTTGATCTGACCGAACGCGAGACCGCCGAGACGCTGGGCATCGCGGTGGGCACCGTCAAGGCGACCGCCTCCCGGGCCATCGCGGCCCTGGCCGTACGACTCGAGGAGGGATGATGACCGTCAACAGCGAAGACATCGAAGACAGGCTTCGCACGGCCTTCGGCTGGCAGGCCGATCAGGTCGGCCTGCGCCCCGACCCGTACGCGGAGAATCTGCGGCGCACGCGCACATCGCGGATCCGTCGGCGCGCCACCTTTCCCGCCGTCGCGCTCGCGACCGCGGCCGCCGCGGCCGCGCCTTTTCTGATGCCCTGGCACGAGGACCAGCCGTCGCTGAACCCGACCGGAGGTCCGGGCGACCTCGTCGTCCCCTCCTCCATGGTGAGGATCAAGACAGGACTCCCGCACGGAGCGAGGTTCCAGGCCGAGGTGCTCGGCACCGACGGCTCCGTCCTCGGCCGTTCCGCCGACGCCGCCGTCTGGAAGGCCGGCCCCAAGGGCGGAAAGCCCTCCTCCACCGGCGTCCGCTCCCCCAAGGGCATCCTCCTCACCGGCCGAGGCCTTCTCGGCTATGCCGTGAACGAACCGGGCAACGCCGACGCGTTCAACCTCATGTGCAGGGACTCCTCCGGTAAGACGCACACCGCCAGCCCCCAGGGCGTCGATCCCGCTCAGCCGGTCTGGACCGACGGCGGCAGGATCATCGGCAGCGACGTGATGACGCAGCCGTTCAGCGCCACCTGCCGTGGCCCGCTGAAGATTCTCGCGCAGCAATGGACGGGCTCCTGGAGCAAGGCGGTGGCCTTCAGCGATCCGACCATCTTCTATGTGGATCCCACGAGTCACCGCGACCTGCGCGAGATCGACGCAGTCACAGGACGAGTGGGCGCCCACCACAAGTTGCCCGCCGGGGTGCGCAAGATGAAGCCCATCCCCAACGGTGCACGCGTGGACACCCAGATCGAGCAGATCTGGTGGGCCGCGGCGACCCCGAACACCTTCGCCTGGGCCGCCGACGGAGCCCTCCGCGTCACGCCCCGCAAAGCCTGGAACTCCGCGCCCACTCCCATCACGACCAGCCTGCCCCGCCCGATCAAGGGCGGACGGACCCAGCTGACGGCGGGCTCGCGCCTGGTCGTCTACTCGACCGCGCCGACCCGAGGAAGCGGCGAGTCCGTCCTGTACGACCTCAAGACCCACCAGCTGATTCGCTGGCACGGCGAGGCCTACACGTCCGGCGACTGGCTCATCTGGCGCGACGGCACCGACTATCGCCTCGCCCGCGTCCGCTGACCCATCCCACCGGTCATGAGCCCGGTCGCCCGCGCTCGGGGCCTGGCGCCCTTGGCCGGGCGGCTGGGCTGGGCGGCTGGGCTGGGCGGTTGTCAGACGCGGTAGACCCTTCTGGTGGCGGGGAGCAGTACGCGGTGGGGTGTGTTGCGGCTGAAGAACGAGGCGGCGCGGATGGCCAGGTTGGGGACGACGACGCGTTTGTTCTTCTCCAGTCCCCGGATCGCCTGGGCCGCGCATTCGTCGGCGGAGATGACCGCGAACCTCGGTGCGTTCGCGAACAGGTTCTGAAGCGTCGGGGAGCCGTCCGCGATCTCGGTGGTGACCGGGCCGGGGCACAGGGCGGTGACACTGGTGCCGGCCGGGCGTAGTTCGAAATGCAGGGCCTCTGCGAGAGACAGTGCGAAGGCTTTGGTGGCGGCGTAGGTCGCTTGCCGCGGGATGGGGGCGAACCCCGAGGCGGACGCGACGATGAGGATGGCGCCGGGCCGGTGTTCGAAGCCGGGCGCGTACGCGGCGGTGAGCCCGAGCAGGGCCTCGCAGTTGAGGCGGACCATGTCGATCTCGTGACCGGGGTCCTGGTCGGTGAAGTCGCCGCCGCTGGCGACTCCGGCGTTGTTGATGAGCACGTTGACGCGCAGTCCGAGATCGTCGATGCGGCCGGGGAGTTTTTCGCGGGCGGCGGGATCGAGCAGATCGCAGGGCAGCGCCTCGGCTCGCACGCCGTACTGGTCCGACAACCGGCGGGCGAGTTCGGCGATGCGGTCCTGGCGGCGGGCCACGAGGGTGACGCCGTGGCCGCGTTGGGCGAGTTGGCGGGCTAGTCCCGCGCCGATTCCGGAGGACGCGCCGGTGATGAGCGCCGTGGTGTCGGGCCGGGGAGGCGGCAACGCCATGTCCGAGCTGCCTTTCTGTCGCGTGCGCGCGGTGTTCTCGGCCGCGCCGTCATGGCGTCACTATGAATGAACATCATTCATAAGGTCAAGGAGTTGGGCCGATGAACGACCTTCATTCATACTTGCGGTGATGGCGAAGGCACCCCAGCGGCGACGCCGCACCAGCAAGGGCGCCGAACAGGTGCAGGCCGACCTGCTCACGGCGGCGGCCCGGCTCTTCGCGACCCACGGGTTCTCCGACGTGGCCATCGCCGACATCGCCCGCGCGGCCGACGTGGCCACCGGGACGTTCTACGGCTACTTCACGAACAAGGACGACGTCCTGCTCCAGCTCCGCTGCTCGGTGCTCGACGGCCTCGTCGAACGGGCCGCCGTCGAGCCGGACGGGCCGGAAGCGGACTCGTGGTGGCGGGCGGCCACGACCATCATCGACTCGACCGTCCGGTTCTGGTTCGAGGACCGGGACCGCTCCAGGGTCGTCCTGCGCGGCAGCGTCGCGGACGACGCCGCGCAGATCGCCCCCGTGCTGGCCGCGACGTTCGCCGAGGGACTCCGGAACGGCCAGCAGTCCGGCGCTGTGAGCCACGACATCGATGTGGAGATGGCCGCCGGACTACTGATCCATGGCGCGTTCGGACTCGTCTACCAGGCCATCGTTCACGACGACACGAAGGACCCCGCCACGCTGATCGCGGGCATCACCGCACTCGCCAGGCACCTTCTGGAGCCCGCCGGGAAAACCCAGTAGCCGGTCGGCCGCCGCCTACACCGTCGCCAGAACGCGTCGTCACCGTGCCGGCGGAGCCGACTGCGGATCTCCTATCTCGTTGGCGATGACGCCGGCGAGCCGGGTGGCGATGTTCCGCAAGGGCGCCGTGTCGTGCTGCACGCGAGCCAGCAGCAGTGCTCCTTCAATGGAGGACAGGATGAAGACCGCGAGTTCCTGCGCACTGCCGTCGGCGACTCCCCGCTGCCGCAGCCGTTCTGCGATCAGGTCGATCCACTGCTGGTAGCCCTGGGCGCAGGCGGCCCGTACCAGGTCGCTGTCCGCGGCCACGTCCAGCGCGACGCTGGCGATGGGGCAGCCCTCGCGGAACTCTGTCTGCTCCAGGGCGGCACCCAGCAGTTCGGCGATGCCGTGTGCGGCCGTGGCCAGGTCGTCGGACTGCGCCAGTACGGCGTCGAGGGCCTCCCCCAGTTCCTGACCGGCCTGAACGACGGTCTCGGCGGCGAGCTGTTCCTTGCCGCCAGGGAAATGGAAGTACAGCACCCCCTTGGGCGCGGCCGCCTCGGCGAGGATCTGGTTCACGCCGGTGGCGTGGTAGCCCTGCCGGTGAAACAGGGTCGTCGCCGCGTCCAGGATCCGCTGTCTGGTTTCTCCGCGTGCGGCCATCATGCTTCGGCGCCGGATCGCGCGAACGAGCCCGCTTCGTTCGCACCCCGAGCGCGGTCCAGCTCGAACTTGTCGTGGGCGCAGAAGACGTCCGCCTCGCCGCTGAGCGCCAGTTCGTTCAGCCGGGCCAGGTTGTGAACGCGGGTGGTCCGGTCCGCCTGCAGCAGCGACTGGAACAGCGTGAGGAACGGTGGCGAGGAGGGTTCACGTTCCATCTGGCCGTGGTTGAAGTAGGCGTCGCCCGCGTGCACGAGCCAGCGCCGTGATCCGTCGTGGCCCTCGCCACCGGCGTCGATGACGACGCCGACGTGCCCGCGGGTGTGCCCGGCCAGCGGGATGAGCAGGATCGAGGGCGGGAGGCCGGGCAGGTCCCGTACGGCCGAGAACCCGAACCAGCTGTCTCCGGCCGTGGGGTGCGGCACCCATTTCGGGCCGTGTGCCCATTGCGCGGCGTGGTAGCGGAAACGTTCCTGCGCGGTGAGCGGACGGCGTGCGGCGTCGAGCTCGGCGGCGGACAGGTGCACCTTGGCGTCCGGAAAGTCACCCAGCCCACCCGCGTGGTCGACGTCCAGGTGGGTGAGCACGATATGCCGCACGTCGTCGACCGAGTACCCGAGCCGTACGACCTGACGGGCCGCCGTCTCCTCAGCGTCCAGCACCGGCCGCGAGTAGAAGCGGAACCGTCGGCTCAGCCTCTCGGGATGAGCGGTGTCGGCGAGCCCGAACCCCGTGTCGACCAGAACGAGGCCGTCGTCGGTCTCGATCAGCAGGCAGTGGCACACCTGCCGAGCGAACACCAGCGGCCGTGCCGCCCCGCTGACCAGGCGCCCGCCCAGCGGCCTGGTGGTCCCACAGTTCAGATGATGGATGCGCATGGACGCAAATCTACAGACTGGTCTAGTAAACATCCAGACCAATCCGTGGCAGGACTGCGGCGTCGGCCGTACCGGCCGCCCGACGACACCGCCAGGCTCCGCGAGTTCGTACAGACCGCCCACCGGCTCACCCCACACGCGGCGGGTCGATCCGTGAACGAGCACTCCGTCCCCTCGAACCGCGACCGCCGAGCTTCACGCCGCTGAGATCGCGATCCGCGCAGGTAGGCCGCACCGGCCGGCTTGATGGTCGTGGGTCGTCAGGGCTGATCGATGGGTGCGACCGGCGGAGATCTACACCACCGTGAGTGCCTCGTCTTCGGCCTCGGTCGAGGTCGGGGTTTCGGGGTCGGGGTGGCCGGTGTGGAGGACTCGGTTGACGCGGGGCACGTCCAGGGCTCGTTCCCAGCGGGCCACTACGAGGGTGGCGACGCTGTTGCCGGCGAGGTTGGTGAGGGCGCGGCACTCGGACATGAACTTGTCGATGCCGAAGATCAGCATGATGCCGGCGGCGGGGACGGTGTCCATGGCGGAGAGGGCGGCGGCCAGGGCTATGAAGCCTGCGCCGGTGACGCCGCCCGAGCCCTTGGACGCCAGGATCATGACGGCCAGGAGGCCCAGCTGCTGTCCGAGGCTGAGGGGTGTGTCGGTTGCCTGGGCTATGTAGACGGCCGCCAGGGAGAGGTAGATGGAGCTGCCGTCCAGGTTGAACGAGTAGCCGGTCGGGACGGTCAGGCCGACGATCTCGCGGCGTACGCCCAGGCCTTCCAACTTGGCCATGAGTTGGGGCAGCACGCTCTCCGAGGATGAGGTGCCCAGGACGATGAGGAACTCTTCGCGCAGATAGCGCAGGAGCCGGAAGATGTTGATGCGGAGCAGGGCGGTGACGCCGCCCAGGACTACTACGACGAAGAAGACCGAGGTTCCGTAGAACAGGCCGATGAGCTGGCCGAGGCTGGCGAGCGTGGAGATCCCGTACTTGCCGATCGTGTAGGCCATCGCGCCGAACGCTCCGATGGGGGCGGCCCGCATGACGTACTGCAGGATCTTGAAGACGACGGCGGTCAGCCGGTCGATGCCGCGGGCGATGGGACGGCCTGCTTCGCCGACGGCTTTCAGGGCGATGCCGAACAGCACCGAGATGAAGATGACCTGGAGGATGTCGCCCTCGGCGAAGGCGCCCACGGCGCTGGAGGGCACGATGTCGGTGAGCAGGTGCCACCAGCTCTGGTCCTGGCCCTCCTTGACATAGGTGGCCGCGTCGCCCGCCAGGTGCAGCTGGTCCGGGCGGGCGTGGACGCCGTCGCCGGGGCGGAAGACGTTGATCGCGACCAGTCCGAGGATCAGCGCGGCGAGGGTTCCGGCCTGGAAGTAGATCAGTGATTTCAGCCCGATCCGCCCGACGCGGGCGAGGCTGTCGACGCCGCCGATGCCAGCCACGATCGTCAGGAACACGATCGGGGTGATGAGCATCTTGATGGCGGAGACGAAGGTGGTGCCGACGGGCTCCAGCGCCACTCCGGCCGACGGCCACAGCCAGCCGGTGAGAACGCCCGCCGTGATGGCGGCGATGACCCAGAAGTACAGCTGCCCGTACCAGGGCTTGGAACGTCGAGCGGTGAGCGGGGACGCCGGTGCTGCCATGACTTGCTCCTGAGGGGGGACGGAGCCGGGGCTCAGACGGAGCGGGGACTCAGAGGATCTGGAGGAGCCTGTCGGTGAACTCGGCGGTCGTCGCGGTGCCGCCCAGGTCGGGCGTGCGCACGTCGGTCTTGGCCAGAACGGCGGCGATCGCGTCCGTCACGTCCCGCGCCGCCTCCGGGTGGCCGAGGTGGTCGAGCATCATCGCGGCCGACCAGATCGCGCCCAGCGGGTCGGCGATACCGCGTCCGGCGATGTCGGGGGCCGAGCCGTGGACCGGCTCGAACATCGAGGGGAACGCGCGTTCGGGGTTGAGGTTGGCGGACGGAGCGATGCCGATCGACCCGGCGACGGCGGCGGCCAGGTCGCTGAGGATGTCGCCGAACAGGTTGGACCCCACCACCACGTCGAAGCGGGCCGGGTCCAGGACGAACTTGGCCGCGAGCGCGTCGATGTGCTCCTGGTCCCAGGTCACCGCGGGATGCGCCGCACCTCGTTCGGCCACCAGCTCGTCCCAGAACGGGAGCGTGTGCACGATGCCGTTGGACTTGGTCGCCGAGGTCAGGCGCCCGCCGCGCCGTGCGGCCAGGTCGAAGGCGTAGTCCAGGACGCGCGTGACCCCGGCCCGGGTGAACACCGCCTCCTGAACGGCGAACTCGTCGGGGAAGCCGCGGTTGAGGCGCCCCCCGATCTCGCTGTACTCGCCCTCCACGTTCTCCCGGACGACGACGAGGTCGACCTCGCCCGCCGCGCGGAGGGGGCTGTCGAGACCGTCGAACACGCGGATCGGCCGCAGGTTGACGTACTGCCGGAAACCGCGGCGGATCGGGATCAGCAGCCCCCACAGCGAGACGTGGTCGGGCACGCCGGGGTAGCCGACCGCGCCGAGCAGGATGGCGTCCTTGTCCCGGAGCCGGTCGAGGCCGTCCTCCGGCATCATCGCGCCTTCGCGCAGGTAACGCGCGCAGGACCAGTCGTACAAGGTGCAGGTGAGGCCGAAGCCGTGGCGGCGGCCGACCGCTTCGAGGACCTGCAGCGCCGGAGGGAGCACCTCGGCGCCGATACCGTCGCCGGGGATCAGCGCGATGTGGTGGTTCGTCATGCGTCCGATTGCAGCAACGCGACCACCTGAGCGTCCAAGACGCAGTGTGGATGCGCCTGATAAGCGCTCCTTATCAGGCGCGGCGGCCAAGTGGGCCGGCTCAGCCGATGGCGTGTGCGAGGAACTCCCCTGCGGCGGGTGAGAGCTCGTCGCGACGGCTCACCAGCGCGATCTCCAGGCTGCTCTCCGGCTCGATCGACAGCACGCGCGCCCCCGCCCGTTCGGCGATGTCCCGCCAGGACTCGGTCACCACCGCGACCCCGACCCCCGCCAGGACCAGGGGCAGGATCGACACCCGGTGCTCGGTCTCGGCCGCGATGCCGAACTCGATGCCGCGCTCGCGCAGCCCGTCGACGTAGGCGCGCATCCCCGTGCCCCGCTGCCCGACGATCAGCCTGTGCCCGGCCAGCTCGGCGCAGTCCACCGCGTTCTTCCCGGCGAACGGGCCGTCCGGCGCGGTGACCAGCACGAAGCGCTGCCTGCCCGCCGGATGGCAGGTCACCTCACGTTCGGGCAGAGGCCCCGAGGTGGCGAGCAGCCCCAGCTCGGCGGCGCCGGTCCGCACCAGCTCGACCACGTCGCGGGCGGTGAACGCGGCCTTGATGGCCACCGACACGTCCGGATACCGGCTGCTGAACGCGCGGATCATCGTGGTCAGCGGCTCGACCGCCTGGGAGGGCATCGCCGCGATGTCCAGGCATCCCGTCCGCAGTTCCGTGACGGCGGCGACCCGGTCGCGTGCGGTCCGCAGGCTGCGCACCGCCGCACGCGCGGGCTCGATCAGCGCCCGGCCCGCCTCCGTGAGCACCGCCCGCCGCCCGATCCGGTGGAACAGCGCGCTCCCGAGGTCGCGCTCCAGGGCCTGGACGGCCTGGGAAAGCGCCGGCTGCGACACGTACAGCACCGCCGCCGCCCGCCCGAACCCGCCCTCGTCCACGATCGCGAGGAAGTACTCCAGCTGCCGAACGTCCATGCCCAGATCATCGCCGGTCCCCGCCCCGAGCCGCATCGACGGCCTCGACCATCGAAATCAGGAGCGCCGGCGTTCTTCCTGCCGCCGCATCAGTTCCTCGACCGCACTCGGCAGCGTCGTCTCGAAGTCGATCAGCTTCGCCCAGGTCGGGGTCACCACGATCCGGACCATGCCGTCGTAGTAGAGCGAACGCACCCCCGCCTCCCACTCGACCCGCTGCTCAGGCGTCATCTCATAACTACTGGTCTCCTGGAGATACTCGTCCGGAATGCCGTCGACGTAATCCAGCTCGGCCCTGCCACGGATGAGCAGGATCTTGGGCGGGTGCACCTCGGTGTCGATCGTCAGGGCAACCATCGGATTGGCACTCAAGGCCTGAAGTTTGGGCGCGTTCTTCGCCGTGGACATGACGATCTCCGTGCCATTCCAGGTGAACGCGATCGGGATGGTGCGGGGCGTGCCGTCCTTGGCCACGTACGCCAGGCGAGTGATGTCGCGGGCCAGGAGCTCCTGGCTGTACGGCCGGCTCAGGACCTCGGTGATCTCACTCGGTTGCATGGTCGTTCCTTCCGTTGCGGGTCCGGTCTCTGGTCGATCGCAGGTCAGCCGAGTTCCTCGGCCATGGCGACGACGATGCCCTCGGGGCCCCGGAGGTAGCAGAGCCGGTAGCTGTCCTCGTACTGCACCACCTCGCCGATCAGCTGGGCGCCATGGGCGACCAGGCGGGTGATGGCGTCGTCGATGTCGTCGACCGCGAACATGATGCGGCGGATGCCCAGCGTGTTGACCGGGGCGTCGTCCGGCACGCCTCTGATCGCCTTCGGCTCGTGGTACTTGGCCAGCTCGATCCGCCCGGGGCCGCCCGGGATCCGCAGCATCGCCACGTCGACGCGCTGGTCGTCGAGGCCGACCAGGCTTGCCGCCCACGGCCCCTCGACCACGGCCTTGCCCTCCAGCTCCATGCCGAGTTCCACGAAGAACGCGATCACGGCGTCGAGGTCCTCGACCATGATCCCGACGTTGTCCATCCGCTGAAGCGTCATGATTGTTCTCCTGCTGTTTCGAGGTCGCGGGCGACCGCCGCGCGGACCGCGTTGATCAGTTCGTCCCGTTCGGCGGCGGGGCGCATGGCTAGGGTGTTCATGGCGTCTCCCCCCTGGTCGGGCGTGCTTCCAGCGTCCGCCCTGAGGGGGTCCGCGGGCATCCGTGCCGACCGCAGAGCACCACGGATGCCACCACGGAAAAGGGGGCTCGGTGGCCGAACGGATATCTGAGCGGGAGGCCGAGGTGCTGGCCGCGCTGGGCGCGCGGCTGTCCAACGCGCAGATCGCGAACCGGATGCACATATCCGTGCGCACCGTGGAGAGCCACGTGTCCTCGCTGCTGCGCAAGTACGGCCTGGGCGACCGGTGGGCGCTGGCGGAACTGGCCCGCGCCGGGGAGGGCGAGCCGGGCCGTGTCGTCGGCCTGCCGGTGTCCTGCTCGACGTTCGTGGGCCGCGAGGCCGAACGTGCCGCCGTGCTGGCCGCGCTCGAGGAGGCCCGCCTGGTGACCCTGCTCGGTCCGGGCGGCGTGGGCAAGACCCGGCTGGCCTGCGTGGCCGCCGATCACGCCGCCGCGCTGTTCCCCTCCGGCGGCGGATTCGTTGACCTGGTGCCGGTACGCGACGGGTTCGTGGCCCGCGCGGTCGCGACGACGCTCGGGGTCACCGAGGGCTCCCACCAGCCGCTGGACGAGGCGGTCGCGGCGCGCCTGGGCACAGGCCGGTCGCTGCTCGTCCTGGACAACTGCGAGCACGTGATCGACGAGGCGGCCGCGTTCGCCGAACGGATCCTGCTCGCCTGCCCGGGCACCCGCGTCCTGGTGACCAGCCGGGAACGGCTCGGCCTCTCGGGTGAACGCATCGTGCCGATCTCCCCGCTGCCCCTGGGCTCGGACGCCGAACGGCTGTTCCACGACCGTGCGCTGGCCGCGGACCCGGAGTTCGTGGCGGAGCCGGCGGTGGTCGCTGACCTGTGCGCACGGCTGGACGGCATGCCCCTGGCGATCGAGCTGGCGGCCGCGCGGGGCGCGTCGCTGGGCGCCACGGGACTGCTCGCCGCTCTGGAGGACGCGCTGCGGCTGCTGTCGGGCGGGCGGGGCGGTGCCGAGCGGCACCGGTCACTGCGCGCCGTGCTGACCTGGAGCTACGACCTCCTCGACGAGGAGGAGCAGGAGCTCTTCCGCCGGCTCGGGGTGTTCGTCGGGGCCTTCGACCTGGACGCCGCGACCGCCGTCGGCGGGGACCGGGCTGAGGTCGCGGACCTGCTCGGCAGGCTGGTGGACAAGAGCCTGGTGGTACACGTACGAGGGCGGGTCAGCCGCTGGCGCCTGCTGGAGACCGTACGGGCGTTCGCGCAGGCCCAGATGTCGGCCGCCGGCGAGGAGGACAAGACCCGGGCGCATCACCTTCGCTGGGCCGCCGACGCGGCGTCCGCCGCCGAGGGCAGGCTCGGTGATCCCGCGTGGCGGGAGGACTTCGACGCCATGGCCGCGGACCTGCGGGCGGCGTTGAACGGGTTGGGCAGTCCGTGCGACGTCACGCACCGGCTGGCGAGCGCGCTCGCGCACCTGACCTTCGCCCGCCGGCACCTGCTGGAGTCGTTCGCGCACCACCTGACCGCCGCCGCGGTCGCGCCGGACGCGGCGTCGGCGGCGCGCGACCTGCGCGCCGGGGCCTGGTGCGCGCACGTCAGCACCACCTCCAACCAGCACGTGTACGAGCTGCTGCTGGAGGCCGCCGAACAGGCGCGGCGCGCCGGCGACGGCCGCGGCCGGGCGATCGATCTGGCCCGCGCGGTCGAGACGGCCTGCCGGTACCCCGAGGCGTTCGAGACCGGCATTCCGCGCGAACGCCTGTGCGCCCTCCTCGACGACGCGGCCGTCGCCTGGTCAAGCGACGTTCAGCCAGGCGACGACGCCGAAGTGGCTGCGTGCATGGCCGTTGCCCGGGCATGGCTGGCGGGCCCGCACAAGGGCGCGCCGGACGACGAGCTCGCCTCGGCCGCCGTCGCCGCGACCCGGGCGACCAAGGATCCCGTTCTCATCAGTTCCGCGCTGTGCGCCGCCGGGGCCGCGGCGCTGCACGACGGAAGGCTGCGCGAGGCCAACGGCATCACCGGCGAACGCCTGCGGCTGCTGCCGTCCATGGACCGCGACGACCCGTACTGCGGGCCGGAGATCTGCAGCACCTACGGCCGCGCCTGCATCTACGCGATCATGGCCGGTGACCTGCCGGGCGCGATGGACGCGGCGCGGGCGGGCATCGAGGACGACCTGCTGAGCGACACCCACATCACGGCCAGCCGCCTGGTCCAGCCGCTGGTGCTGACCGGCCGCTTCCGCGACGCGATCGGGTACGCCGAACGGATGTGGGACCAGTGGGAACGGGCCGGGCGGCCGGCCCCGCTCTGGATGCTGCCCGCGGTCGCCACGACGGTGCTGGCGTGCGCGCTGCTCGACGAGCCGGAAGCGGCCGCACTGTGGAGGTCCCGCGCCGCAGAGGTGGCCGGCGGCACGCTCGGCACGGCGCCGGTCGCGGTCTTCGTCGACGCCCGCCTCGCCCTCCACGAAGGCCGGTACGACGACGCCGGCCGCCTCGTACGCCAGGCCTTCGCCCTCGACGATCCGCTGGATCCGTACCTGGCGTACGCCCGGGCGGCGGGTGCGGAACTGGCCGTGGCCGCGCGTCTACCCGACGCCGCGGACCTGCTGGCGGCCGTCACCCCGTTCGCCGAGGAGAACGCCTGGACGGCGGCCTGCCTCACCCGTACGCGCGGACGCCTCCACGACGACCGTTCCGAGCTGGCCCGTTCCATCGAAGCGTGGGAAAACCTGGACGCCCAGGCCGAGCGGGCTTACACCGAGGCGCTACGAGAGCGTCGCTAGGCCTCGGCGTGGTCCGTCTCGTCCTGGTCCGTCTCGTCGACGGCGGCGGCGAGGGTGCGGATGAGAGGGTTGGGGTTGCTGCTGAGCCAGGCGAACGCCCATTGGACGGGCGGGGCGTCGCGCACCGGGATGTAGGCGAGGTTGGGCCAGCGGCAATAGCGGGCGCCCTCGGCGGGGGTGGCGATGACCGAGGGGCCGACGCTGACCGTCTTGAGCATGTCGTCCCAGCTGGAGACGCTTGACTGGCGCGGGATCAGGCGTCCTGACGGCGTGCGGAACGGCTGCCATGCCTCCTCCATGGACGCCGGGATCTGTGACTGCGGGACAACGAAGGTCATGTCGCCGTAGTCCTCAAGGCTCAGCGACTCACGTTCGGCGTACGGGTGGGTCCCGGACATGATCACGACGATCGGTGAGGTGTGGGTGATCGGGCCCACGGTGATGTCGGGTTCGCGCACCGGAAGCCACAGGTGGAGCACGTCGACCTCGCCCTCCCGCAGCGGGGTGAGCGGGTCGACCGGGTTGATTCCCCGGTGCACGAGCTCGATGGCCGGGTGACGCTTCCGGAACCGTTCGACCAGGTCATTGATCATCAAGCCCTGGGCGCCGATCGTGCCGAGGGTGAGCGTGCCGCCGGTCTCCTCGGCGGCGGCCGAGACGCCCTCGATCCCGTCGATGATCGCCTGGTAGGCGGGCCGCAGGGTCTGGTAGAGCTGCTCCCCCGCCGGCGTGAGGCGGACGCTGCGCGAGGTGCGGTCGAACAGCGGCTTGCCGACGCGCCGCTCCTGCTTCTTGATGGCGTGGCTGACCCCCGACGGGGTGAGGTGCAGTCGCTCCGCGGTGCGCCCGAAGTGCAGTTCCTCGGCCAGCGCCAGGAAGATCTCGATGTCCCGAAGCTCCATGAACCCCCCTAAACACCCTGAACGGGAATCTATCGATCATGACTGAGGCCGCACAAGCGCATCGATGAGCGCCGCGCAACGCTGCGTTGCCGAGATCGCCGTTGTTCCGCGACGTCCCCCTTGCCAATCTTGATTCAGCCGTTCCGGGGCGCTGACCTGGAACGTTCACTCAGACAACGGCCGGAGGGAGGCAAACGCACATGACGGAAACCGTTGAGGTGACCCGCATCGAACCGGGGCGCGAGGGGCTGGACGGGCCGACCGTACAGGCCTGGCACGCGGTCGTCACCGCGGCCCTAAACGAAGATCTCCCCGGAACCGTGCCCGACGCGTTCGACCGGTTCAGCGCTCGCCTGGCAGCAGGAGCGACGGTCGTCTGGACGGCCGTCCGCACGGGCCAGGTCGCCGGGCTGGCGATCCTGCGCCGCCCGTCCGCCGCCTCCACGGGAAGCGCGCAGGTGCACGTCCACCCGGCCCACCGACGCCACGGTGTCGGCGACCGCCTGCTGAACGCACTGATCGCCGAGGCGCACACCTGCGGCCCGCACGGCGTGACCCTGGCCGTGCCGGTGGACGGGCCGGGCGACGCGTTCTGCCTGCGGCGCGGCCTGACCCACCTCCGCACGCTGCACCAGCAGCTGCTGCCGCTGCGCGACCTGCACCCCGGCTGGCTGGACGAGATGGTCGCGGCCGAGCATCCCGGCTACCGGCTGACCGAGAGAACGCGGCTCGCCTCCCCCGGCCACCACGGCGCCGTCCCAGGCGATGTGCTCCTGACCGTCACCGCCGAGCACGCCAACGGCACGGCCGCCCACACCGAAGTGGTGATCGCCGACGGTCTCGGGCCGTACGCGACCCAGCACGACCACCCACCGGCCAACGAGCACCACGCCCCCGGGCTGGAGCTGTGGGTCAAGGCGGCGATGCTGCGCCTGCTGTACGACCAGCACCCGCAGGTCACCCACGTCACCACCGACAGCCCCGAGCACGACGCCGCCCTGCTGGCCGTCAACAGCCACCTGGGATTCCAGCGCCACCACCGCACCAACGAATACCGGCTCGGCCCCACACCGAACATCGCCTGACACCTGACACCGCAAGCAATTGGAGTCCCCCATGCTCACCCCGATCGCCTATGGCCTGGCCATCGTCCTGGTCGCCCTCGTCACGTTCGTCGGCCTGCGGTTCCTGGTGGTCCCGCAGCCCGCTGCCGCCGCCTACGGCGTGCCCGCCCAGCACGACGACGCCGCCGCGTACCTGACCATCAAGGGCCTGCGCGACTTCACCTTCGGCCTCATCGGCATCGCTCTGCTCGCCTTCGCCAGCGCGCACGCCGCCGGCTGGTACATGCTCATCGCCGCGATCGCCCCCTTCGGCGACACCTTCGTCGTCCTGCGCCACGGCGGCGCCAAGGCCACGGCGTTCGGCATCCACTTCGCCACCGCCGTCTGCGTGCTCATCAGTGCCGCCCTGCTCTTCGCCCTCTGAAGACGTTCGCCCTTCACGCAGCCAAAGGAGCCAGTCCCATGTCCCTGATCAAGCCCGACTTCAACGAAGCCGTCCTCGTCCGCGACGCCGACGCAGAGGTGATCGGCCAGTCCCCCATCACCGTCAAACTGCTGGCCGACAGCACCTCCACCGGCGGTGCCCTGTCGACCCAGCGCGTCACCCTGGGCGGCGGCGCCAACGGCGCCAACCCGCACCGCCACGACAACTCCGCCGAACTCTTCTACGTGCTGGACGGCACCGCTCAGCTGCTGTCCGGCGACCAGGTCGTCACCGCCGAACGCGGCGACCTGGTGGTCGTACCGCCGAGCGCCACGCACGCCTTCGCCGCCGCACCGGGCGAGGACGCCGACATCCTCATCGTCATCACACCCGGCGTCGAGCGCTTCGAGTACTTCCGGCATCTGGAGCGCATCGCCTACGGCAAGGTGCCGCCCGAGAGCCTCCTCGACGTTCAGGAGCTCTACGACACCTACTTCCTCACCAGCGCCACCTGGGAATCCGCCCGAGCCTGACCACTCCCCCGACCCCGGACATGACCGAAGACCCCTCAGGAGCCCTTGTGAAAAAGCTCTTCTACGCGGCCCACACGTACATGATCCTCGGGCTGGTCGGCGGGCTCTACTACCGCGAGATCACCAAGCTGAACGACTTCACCGGCGACTCGCAGCTCGGGCTCGTCCACACCCACGTGCTCGCCCTCGGCATGCTCTTCTTCCTGATCGCCATGGCCCTGGAGAAGCAGTTCTCCCTGAGCGCGGGCAAACTCTTCAACGCTTTCTACTGGACGTACAACGCGGGCCTGGTCATCACCGTCACCGTCATGACCGTGCGCGGCACGCAGACCGTCCTCGGACACCACACCCCCGAGGCGGCCGCCGCGATAGCCGGAATCGGCCACATCACGCTGACCGTCGGCCTGATCTTCTTCTTCATCAATCTGGGCAAACGCATCGCACTGCCCTCCAGCACCACGGGCACCGCCGCACAGCCCGAGACGACGGCGACCGAGCACTGATCGCGATCCACGATCGGGATCTTGCGGGTGGCGGACCGGCCTGTTTACAGTGAGCGCGCGCTGCGAACGATCTTGGCGGCGCGTTCTCCTGGGAGGCTGCCATGCGCAGGACCGGCTGGGTGAAGGTCGCTTTCGGAACGTGGCTGGCGTTGGCCGCGTTGTCGACGACATGGATGGCAGGACCGGCTGAGGCCGCGGGCCCGGATCCCACGGCCGCCGGACGGATCGGGTCGGGTTTCCGCACAGGACACGCAAGCAAACCGAGTGCCGCGCCGGCCGCGAAGGTCGGCGCGCACGGCGCTGCGGCACCCCACGTCAAGCCGGCGCTTCCCGCACGCAAGTCCGGGTTCCTGCCGGTGAAGGCCGCTCGTACCGTGCCAGGCCGGTACATCGTGAAGCTCAAGCGCTCCGATTCACCGGCCCGGACGAATTCACTGGCCCGGACGAACGTCCGCGGCACCGCGACCGGGCTGGCGACGCGCTTCGGCGGGCGGCTCGGGCACGTGTACGACACCGCGTTCGGCGGGTTCTCGGCCGGCATGTCCGAGCAGCAGGCGCGGCGGCTCGCGGCCGACCCGGCCGTGGAGTACGTCCGGCCGGTCCGGTACGGGAGGCTCGACGGGTCGGAGTCCACGCAGCGCGACCCGCAGAACTGGGGCCTGGACCGGATCGACCAGACGAGCCTGCCGCTGAGCTCCAGCTACACCCGCGACGACTCCCGCGGCGACGACTGGCACATGTACGTCATCGACACCGGCGTCGACGGGTACCACGACGACTTCACCTTCGGCTCCGGCGACGACGACTCGCGAGTGAACAGGTTCGGGTTCAACTCCACGACCGACGACCCGATCGAGTCGGGGCTCGCCGACGACGAGGACGGGCACGGCACACTGGTCGCCGGGATCGCCGCCGGCACCTACTCCGGCGTGAACAAGAAGGTCCAGGTGACCGGCGTCAAGGTTCTCAATGACCAGCCGGCCACCGAAGAGCAGATCATCGAAGGCATCACCTGGGTCGCTCAGGACAGCCGCCGCTATCCGCACAGCGTGGCGAACATGAGCATGTCGTTCCCCGCCGACCCGCAGGGCCAGGACCCGATCGACGACGCCGTCACCGACGCGGTCGCCAAGGGCGTCACGTTCGTGGTCTCGGCGGGGAACGACAACGACGACGCCTGCAAGCTGACCCCGGCCCGCAACCCGGCGGTGATCACGGTGTCGGCCACCACGCGTACCGACGCCCGGCTCGCCGACGCCAACTACGGCAAGTGCGTGGACCTCTTCGCTCCCGGCGACCGCATCTCCGGGCCGGTGGCCAGGGTGAAGGCGACCAACGGCGCGTCGAACGAGTACAGGACCGGCACCGGTACCTCGTTCGCGGCGCCGTTGGTAACGGGCGCGGTCCCGTTCCTGGACATCCCCGACGGGCAGGTGACTCCGGGCAAGGTGCGGTCTGTTCTGCTGGCGAACGCGACCAAGGGCGCGGTGGGCAACGCCGGCGAGGACTCCCCCAACAACCTGCTCTACATGGGGCGGGCCACCCGCCCGCGAATGTGCACGGCGGGGGCGCGCAAGCTCGTGACGCCGCCGGTCAAGTACCTCGTGCAGACCAGGAAGTTCGCCGAGTACGCGCACAGCAACGACGGATGGACCGGCGGGGACGGCACGTACGCCCTCGACCACGTCACCGGCCACTCGAAGCTGTGGATCTTCTCCGACACGTTCCTGCCGCCGGCCTATCCCGACGAGACCAGGCCGCGCACCGCGCCGTTCATCAACAACTCGATAGTCGAGGAGGGCGGCCTGAACGGCTTCGTCACCCACCACGGCGGCACCGCCGGCGCTCCGAACGCCATCGTGCCCGCCGACGCCAACGGCGACTGGTATTGGGCGGGGGCGCCCAACCGCCGCTGGACGAGCCCCACCAGCAATTACCTGCAGATCGTCTACCAGCGTTACCACCGGTTCGGCACGGGCCTGTGGGACTGGGGCTGGTCGGGCAACACCGTCGCGACCTTCAGCGACGACCTGAGCCACCCCGACAGCGTCACCGACATACCGTCCGGCGAGGGCATCGCCTGGGGAACTGCGATTCTGGACTACTTCCAGTCCGGTGACGGCTACCTCTATGTCTACGGCGTCGAGGACCACCACACCGGCGATCCGGGCGACCCGGAGGCCGTCTACAAGTACCTCCACATCGCCCGCGTCCGCGGCAGCGACCTACGCGGCAAGGACTGGGAGTACCTCGACGCCAGCGGCGACTGGATGACCGCCGAACGCTTCTCGGCCCGCCAGTACGACACCGACACCGGCGGCCACATCCCGGTGAGCAACGAGTTCAGCCTCACCAACACCGGAACCGGGCTGGAGCTGGTCACCCAGGACACCAGCCAGGCCTTCAGCGGCGAGATCAAGCTCTACACCCCGTGCTCCCCCAGCGGTCCCTTCAGCGGGAAGACCGACATCTACAAGACCACCGAGGGCGGTCCCTGGGGCGACTATGGGAACGGCAACCTGTTCACCTACAACGCCAAGGTCGTCGCCGTTCAGGACAACAGCGACAACACGACGACCCTCACCATCGCCTACAACCTCAACAGCCTGGAGCCGGACGACGTCTACCGGAACATCACCTGGTACCAGCCCAGGTTCATCCAGGCGACGATCAAGAAATGACCGACTCGGCAGAGCTCGGCGGTATCGGGTCAGACAGCCGAATGATCGGGTCGCGCGAGGGGCCAGGTGATTGCTCAGCCCCGTCGACGATGAGGTTGTGCCCGGTCACTAGCCGGTGCCGAGCTCGTCGGCGTGCTCCTCGCACCAGCGTCGCGCGCCGTCGCGGGTGGTGGTGGCCAGCAGTCCGGCGACCAGTCGCGGCGCCGTCGATAGTGCGAGCTGGCGATCGAGCCGGTGTTCGCGATGGCGGCGCCGTTGAACAGCGCGTCGATCGGACCGTCGATGCCGTCGACCACCGCGCTGCGGCCGTCCACGACCCGTTCGGCCAGCTGTTTCGCCCAGCCGACCGGCTTCAGCGCGCCGCCGCGATCGCCTCCCAGGCGCCCGGGGCGTTGCTCGAGTCGTACCGGCGCCGCACGTACGCGTCATCGTCCGGGTAGGCAGCCGAGAAGCACATCGTCGACGTGGCCCAGCGGGTCGGCCGCGCTCTGCCTCGGACCGTGTAGCCCGGAAAATGCTCACACCTCGCCACGCGGGCGAGGAGGTCAGCCGAGCAGTGCCACCAGTCGCGTCCTCGTCATGGTCCAGTAGCGGGCCAGCACCTGGGGACTTTCTCCGTGGGAGATCTGCAGCATCGCGAGCCCCCGGATGGTCGCCAGTGCGAGTACCAGATCGTCGATGAAGGTCGGGCGCTGCGCGAACTCGCCGAGTGCCCCTGCGGCGGCATGGGCGATGGAGATGGCCACTTCCCGTTCGAGGTCGTACATGACCTCGCGCAGATCAGGATCGGTCCGCGCGGCGACCCAGATTTCCAGGGCCGCGTCGAAGGTCGGACCCTGGTGAGCCTCCCACAACGTGTCGAGGGCGACCTCGAGCGAGACCGGTCCCCCGGCGAAGGCCTCCCTGGCCGCCTCCACCCGGCGTTCGGTCAAGTAGGCGAACGCGCCGTGGAAGAGCTCCGCCCGCGTACGGAAGTACAACGGCTGGGCGCCCCTGGAGACGTTGGCCAGCTCGGCGATGCGTCCCGTCGTCGTCTTCGCGTAGCCGTAGGTGGCCAGGCACTCGATCGTCGCTTCAAGGAGGGCCGTCCGGGTCGCGTCCCGGCGTTGCTCCTGGGATCGATGACCGGCGCGGCTGGAAGCGCCCGAAGATCCTGAAGATATCGGCGGAGGTGTAGATATCTGCATACCTGCATGTTGCTTTCCGCTTCATGCCGAACCTCCCCCGCCTCAGCACCACGCGGCCGGTAGCGGTGCTCGCCGTCGTGTTCACCCTTCCACCGCACTCGCCGAGACGCCCACCGGCGCCGAGCAGGCGATCGCGGCGACACAGGCAAGCACGGCCTTCACCAGTCTCATGCCGCCGAAGCTAGTGATCCCGCAACGTGCCGAGAAGGACCCATCGGCTCAGTTGATTTGACAGAATCGCTCGGCAGCGAGGCAGAAAGTGCACGAAGTCGCCGAGGTCGAACTCAAGCCTTCCCAATGACCGAAAGAGGTGACGGCTTGTGGTGATGCTCATTCTGCGGTTCGACCTGCGCAACCCGCCCATGGCCGGTGTGTCGATGGCGGACCGGTACGCCGCGACGCTGGAGATGGCGGAGTGGGCCGAACAGCACGGTGCACTGGCGGTCGTGCTGTCGGAACACCACGGGGCCGATGACGGATACCTGCCCAATCCGTTGCTGCTGGCCGCCGCCATCGCGGCCCGCACCACCACGATCCGGATCAACATCGCCTCGCTCGTCGGGCCCTTCCATCATCCGCTCAGGCTCGCCGAAGACCTGGCGATCCTCGACCACCTCAGCCGCGGCCGCATCGACCCCGTGATCAGCGGCGGCTACGCGCCGCACGAGTTCGAGATGTTCGGCGTCCCGTCTCAGGAGCGCCCGCAACGGATGACGCGCCTGTTCCGAACCCTCAAACAGGCATGGTCGGGCGAGCCGTTCGAATACGAGGGAAGGAAGGCACGCGTCACACCGCCTCCGTACCGGCAGGGTGGGCCGACGTTGACGATGGGCGGCAGCAGCGAAGGCGCCGCCCGCCGCGCCGCCCGGATCGCCGACGGTTTCATCCCCTCCGAACCCGCGTTCTGGCAGGCCTACGTCGACGAATGCGCCAAGCTCGGCAAGCCCGACCCCGGTCCACCACTGAGCACGAGCAACCCGACCACCTACCTCGCCGACGACGTGGAGGCGGGCTGGGCCGAACTCGGTCCCTATTTCCTGCACGAAGCGCAGTCATACGGCGGCTGGGGTCAGGCCGCAGGCGTCGCCAGCCCCTACGCGGCAGCAACCGACATCGACCAACTGCGGGCCACCGGTAGCCACCGCATCCTCACCCCCGACCAGTACGTGGCGGAACTGCGCGCGATGGGAGAGCTCGCGATGGCCATCGTGCATCCGATGGCCGGCGGCATCCCACCGGAGCGGGCGTGGCAGATGCTCCACCTCCTTGAGGACCGCGTGCTGACCCAGGTGTGAGCGCCTTCCGTGGATGCTGCACCGAGCCTGGCGGCCCCTGCGGACCCGAAGCCCGTGGTGTCGCGGGGTGTCACGATCCCCGCCTTCTACGACCCGCCCGCACAACTGCCGTCGGCGAACGGCGCGCTGGTACGCACCGAGCCGTTGCCGCCCGGGCTGAGCCTGCCCGGACTGGACGGGCGGCCGTTGCCCGGCACGGCGACGCGATCACCTGGCTCACCGACCGCCTCAAGGCACGCCGGCCCTCTCCGACTGCTGGACCATGCCCACCCAGCCATGACGGTCACGGTCCCTGAACGTGGCCCCGCGAGCTGCTCAGGAGGGGCGGAAGCCGGCGCTGGGCTGCGGGGCCCCGGCGGGGACGTGGAACGACATCGCGTGCTGGACCAGGGTGATGAGCACCTGCTTGGTCGACTCGCGGTTGCGCGCGTCGCACTCGACCATCGGCACGTGCGCGCTGATCGAGAGGGCCTCGCGGATGTCCTCCATCGCGTACTGGAACTCGCCGTGGAACCCGTTGACGCCGACCACGAACGGCAGGCCGAGCTCCTCGAAGTAGTCCACCGCGGCGAAGCAGTCGGCCAGGCGGCGGGTGTCGACCAGCACGACCGCGCCGATCGCGCCCTTCACCAGGTCGTCCCACATGAACCAGAAGCGGTGCTGGCCGGGCGTGCCGAACAGGTACAGGATCAGCTCGCGGTCCAGCGACACGCGGCCGAAGTCCATCGCGACCGTGGTCGTGGTCTTGTCGGGCACCGCCGACAGGTCGTCCACGTCCGCGCTCGCGGCGGTCATGACCGCCTCGGTCGTGAGCGGCATGATCTCCGACACCGACCCGACGAAGGTCGTCTTGCCGACGCCGAAGCCGCCACCGACGACGATCTTGACCGAGACCAGGTCGGGGTCCGGGCCCTGCGGCCCCGGCGCCGGTGGCCGGTCAGAGCTTGCGAAGTCCACTGAGCACCCTTTCGAGCAGGCGGAGGTCCGGCTGCGTGCCGGCGGGGCGCGACTGGTGCAGTCGCAAGAGCCCCTCGAGGGCCATGTCGGCGACGAGGACGCGGGCGACCCCGAGGGGGAGCCGGAGCAGGGCCGACACCTCCGCGACCGAGCGCGCCGACCGGCAGAGATCCATGATCGCCCGGTATTCGGGCGTCAGCATGGAGACGTCGCGAGGCGGGTAGGGCGCCGCGGTGACCAGGGCCTCGATCGCCAGGTCGTAGCGCGGTTTGACCCGGCCACCGGTGACCGCGTACGGGCGCACCAGCGAGCTGTTGTCGTCCTCCGCCGTCGGAGGACCACCCGGATCACCCCACCGTGGCGTGCCACCGGGACCGGCACCGAAATGTCTGCCTCGATCCATCACGCCGCCCCTTTGTCGGTGTCATCAAGATCAAAACCGGGCAGGGCCGGCGCCCATCTCGGGGACCGGGTGGCCCGGAGGGGGCTGCTGTTCGCTGCGCAGCGCGGGGCTGAGGGCCCGTCCCACCCGCTCCACCAGCAAGGTCATCTCGTACGCCACCAGCCCGAGGTCGCAGTCCGGCGCGGCGAGCACCGCGAACACCGACCCGTTGGTGATGGACATGACGAACAGCAGGCCGCGGTCCATCTCGACCACGGTCTGGCTCACGCCGCCGGCGTCGAAGATCTTGGCGGCGCCCTGCGTCAGGCTCATCAGGCCCGAGGCGATCGCCGAAAGCTGGTCGGCCCGCTCCGGCGGGAACCCCGCCGAGTAGGCCATCGGCAGGCCGTCCGACGAGACCACGACGGCGTGCGCGACCTTCGGGACCCGATCCGCGAAGTTCGTCACCAACCAGTTGAGATCCTGCCCGCTCACCGGGTGCCTCCCGTCTCTCCGCCGCCCTGCGACGGACCTTCACCTGTGCTGCTGCCGGTCTGACCCGGCTCGTACGGCGACTGCGTGCGGCCCCTGGTGACGCCGCGTTGCAGGCTGGCGAAGCGGTTCCGCACCACGTCGGCCGACTGTGCCTGCCGTGGCGCCGGCGCCTCGGCCCCTCCGGGCGGGGCCATGGGCATGCCGGGTGCACCGCGGCCCGCGCCGGGTGGTCCCTGCTGGGCGCCGGGTGCTCCGGGACCGCCGGCCTGCGGCTGGGACGCCGCGACGGCGCCGGGGACCCGGTTCTTACCGGGCACCCGCTTGGGCAACCCGGCCTGGGTGGTCTTGCCGGCCACGGGCTCGCGCAACGCCTCGGCCGCTTGGAAGCCCGCGTCCGCCGGCGACTGCCAGCCCTTCACCGGGTCTTCCATGCCCGCACCTCCCGACCTGCGCTGGAACCATTCCGACTGCATAGCGTCGAATATGGGCGACGACCGCTCCCGTGGTCGTGCCTGCGGTTCGGCGTGGTTGGGCTGGGGCGCGCGCTGGTCGAGCGAGGGCTCCTCAAGGCGGAACGACTCGGGCGCGGGCGTCTGGCGTGCGGCCTCACTGTGGCCATAGCCACCAGTGTGCCCGTGGGTACCGGTGTGTCCAGAGGCGCCGGTGTCCGCCATCGGCGAGCGCGGCGGCTCGGCGGGCTCGGGCCAGTGCGTCTCGGGCAGCGGACCGCTGTCCCACGAGACCGGACGCCGGTTGGGCTCGGGCGGTGGCGGCGGCGTCTCCCGTACGGCGGGCTGCGCCTCCGGCACGACCGGGAGCGGCCCGGTGTTGCCGACGTTCGGCGGTACGGCGGGGATCGGGCCGGTGTTCCCGGCGCCCGGCGGCATGGTCGGGATCGGGCCGGTGTTGCCCATCCCCCGCGGCGGCACGGGCGGGATCGGCCCGGTGTTGTTGTTGCCGGGCTGGTACTGCCCGCTCTGGCTGGAGTTGTCGGCGAACAGGTCGCCGCCGGACGTGCTGCGGTTGGGCAGCTGCGCGCCGGGCATGCGGATCGGCAGCGGTCCGGTGGTGCCCGCGTCGTTCGAGCTGATGGCGGGCTGCGGGCCGGTCTGCCCGAACCGCGGCTGAGGCCCGGTGTTCTGGAACGAGCCCCGGCCCTGGTCCCGCAGCGAGGGCAGCGGGCCCGTGCCGTTCTCGTGCATCGACGGACGCGCCTCGGGCAGTACGGGGCGTGGATCGTGCGGGGACGGCCTGCCGTTCGGGTCCGCCTGGAAGACGCCGCCCATGCCGATCGCCGGCTGCTCGGACCTGGTCGCCGGGGCCGCCACGGCCGCGTGGCCCTGGCCCACCTCGAGCTCGTCGTAGTGGCCGCCGCCGAAGTTGCGCGAGCCGACGCCGCCGCTCTCGCCGGGGCTGACGACCGCGTCGGGCAGCACCACGAACGCGGTGAGCCCGCCGCCCTGCGCGGCGCGCAGTTCGACGCGGATGCCGTGCCGTACGGCCAGGCGGCCGACCACGAACAGGCCCATGCGGCGGGCCGCGGAGAAGTCGATGACCGGCGGGTTGGCGAGGCGCCAGTTGGCCTGCTCGAGCTCCTCGGGCGGCATGCCCACGCCGTTGTCGGTGATCTGCAGCATCGCGCCGCCGCCGCTCAGCAGCTGGCCGGACACCGTGACCTTGGTGCTCTCGGAGGAGAACACGGTCGCGTTCTCGACCAGCTCGGCGAGCAGGTGGACCAGGTCGTTCACCGCGGCACCGGCGACGGTCATGTCGCCCTGCACGCGCAGCGCGACGCGCTCGTACTGCTCGACCTCCGACAGCGAGGCGCGCACGACGTCGATCAGCGGGACCGGCCGGTTCCACCGGCGGACCTGGTCCTGGCCGCCGAGGACCAGCAGGTTCTCGCAGTTGCGGCGCATGCGGGTGGCCAGGTGGTCCAGGCGGAACAGGTTGGCCAGCTGTTCCTCGTCGCGCTCGCTCTGCTCCAGCTTCTCGATCAGGCGCAGCTGGCCCTCGATCAGTGTCTGGCTGCGGCGCGAGAGGTTGACGAACATCGCGTTGATGTTGCCTCGCAGGACCGCCTCGTCGGCCGCCAGCCGGACCGCCTCGCGGTGGACCTCGTCGAACGCGCGGGCGACCTGCCCGATCTCGTCGGTGGAGGCGATCTCGATCGGCTCGACCTCGATCCCGCCGGCCGCGGCCTCGGGGTCGCGGAGCCGGTCGACCAGGCCGGGCAGCCGGGCGCCGGCGATCTCCAGCGCGCCCGCGCGCAGCCGGCGCAGCGGGCCGACCAGCGACCGGGCGACGATGAAGGTCAGCAGCAGGACCAGGAGCAGGACGGCGGCGACCACGGCGATCTGGACGTACATCGCGTTGCGCGCGTCGTCGCGCTTCTCGACGGTGTCGGAGGTGATGTGGTCCATCAGATGCTTCTCGCTGATCCGCATCTGGTCGACCGTGGCCGTGCTGACCTTGCGCCAGGCCTCGGCGTCGTGCGTGGTGTTCGGGTCGATGTCCAGGCGGGCGGCGGTGGCGGTGCGGCCGGTGCTGATCGCGATCGCGCGCTCGATGTACTCGCTCGCCTGGTCGACCTCGCGGCCGGTGACGGTGTCGTCGAACGACTGGCGTTCCGACAGCGGCGCCGCGTTCTGGAAGGCGGCGATGAAGCCGTCCCGCTTGGCTCGCGCGTCGAAGAGCTGGTTGAGCTCGTTGTCGTCCATCCGGCCCTCGACGAGGGAGGCGTAGAGCACCGCGCGTTCGCGCGAGGCCTCCTCCTTGGCGTGCGAGAGGGCCGACAGGGCGCGGACGTCCTCGGTCAGGTCCTGGTCGGCGACGCCCTCGGCGATGCCGTCGAAGTAGGCGATCAGCTCCGACTGGAACTCGGAGTACTTGTCGACCACCGAGGCGACCGGGACGCGCGCGTCGGTCAGCGACCGCAGCGCCGAGAAGCCGTCCAGCCGGTTGGTGATCGCGCGCGTCTCCTCCTGGACGACGCCGCCGTACTCCTTGCCGAGGTCGGTCGCGCTGGCGCGCACCGTCGAGGCCACGTCGTTGACCTTGTCGTACTGCGCCTTGATCCGCGAGCGCTGGCTGGCGGGACGGCCGGCGGCGATGAAGCCCGCCGACAGGTCGCGCTCGTAAGCGAACTCGTGGGTGAGGGCTCCGACGTCGGAGCCCAGCTTGGCGAGCTTTTCGACACGGCTCAGCGCGTCGGCCTTGTCCGAGGCGGAAACGATGCGCAGACCGCCCAGCACGAGGGCCACGGCGGTCGGAATCAGAATCAGGGCGACCAGACGGGCGGGCACCCGCCAGTTGCGCAGCGCCATCCGCCCCATGCCCCGCGACGCGCCAGGCGCGCCGCCCGCCGGTAGCGACCGGGGGGCCTCTGGCGCGGGCGCGGCAAGAGCCTCACTACTCTCATCGCCCGGTTGCGTACGCACTTGGCGTTGACACCCTCTCACTCACAGTGCCGTTTTCGGCTGTCGAGGGCAGCGCGTTCGGTTTGCACGACATGCCCACCGTTCTCCCACTGCGCCCGACATTGGAGCACATTAGAAGACATGCCGCAAAGGTGTCGTGGATCTTCACAGATCCATACAGAACGTCAGTACTTTTGTCCCTGATTGTCCTGTTTGCGGCTTTTGCCGACTCAGCGCGTCCTACACTGGGTCTCCGGCGGTACACGCCCGGTAATTCACCCGCGAAAAGTCTCTTTCTTGTTACGGGAATGTTGCGGGCGCCGCCCGGAAGACGTTCACCCGAACTGTTACCGAACGCCGCTCTAAGAGTTTCAGCGGCATCGTTTTTGTCATCACCGCAGTAGGTCATATGGACCACCGGGAAGGGGATGGCGGGGGCCTTGGCGAAGGCGGCGAAACGACACGGCCGCGTACGGAGCGCACGCTTACGCACGTCAACGACATCGATCATCACCGGTCCAGAACCGGTCCGAGGGCCGCGATGTGAACCGTGCGGGGAATCGGACCACACCATGATCGACACTGCACCGATCTTGTTACCTTCCAGTTCGACCCGAACCTTCCCGAACTGCGGTATCGTCCCCGCTTGCCGCGCTCCTGGGCGATTCGCCCGGCGCGTCGGCTTCCGGCCGATGCGCGCGTGCGGGACTTCCCTTCCGCGCACAGCGGGGCGGCAAGCGACGGAGTCCGTCGCGTACCGCCGTTCCCACCGCGGAAATCAACGGAAAATCAGCGAAAAGACGGCAGGCGGAAGTGTGAGCAGTGTGTCGGCGTTGCAACGGCGCTCCCGGTCCCGGGAGGCCACCTCTCCGCCAGGGCGGCGGCGGCCACTCACCCGCGCCGGCATCGTGGTGCGCGGCACGATCGGCCTGCTGGTGCTGTTCGCCCTGCTCGAGGCGCTCGGCCGGGCCGGGATCGTCAGCCGCGACTCCTACCCGCCCGCGTCCGACGTGCTGGTGCACGCGGTCAAGCTGCTCGGCGACTCGGAGTTCCAGACCCACCTGAAGGCGACCGTCACCGCGTGGCTCTTCGGCCTCGCGCTGTCGATCCTGGTGGCCGTCCCGCTCGGCGTGCTGCTCGGCAGCGTGCCGATCGTCAACACCGCCACCCGGGCGGTCGTGGAGTTCCTGAGGCCGATCCCGTCGGTCGCGATCATCCCGCTCGCCGGGCTCATCCTCGGCTCCGGCCTGGAGATGAAGGCGACGCTCATCGTCTACGCGACCACGTGGCCGATCCTCTTCAACACGATGTACGGGCTGCGCGACGTCGACCCGGTCGCCAAGGACACCCTGCGCGCCTACGGGTTCGGCGAGATGCAGGTGCTCTGGCGGGTCTCGATCCCGGCCGCCTCGCCGTTCATCTACACCGGCATCCGGCTGGCCGCGGCGGTCGCGCTGATCCTCACGATCGGCACCGAGATCCTCTCCAGCTTCGGCGAGGGGATCGGCACCTTCATGGCCCAGTCGAACCTCAATCCCGACGGCGTCATCGACGCCATGTCCGGAACGCTCTGGACGGGCGTCCTCGGCGTGCTGGCCAACCTGCTGCTGATGGTCGGCGACCGCAAGCTGTTCTTCTGGCACCACGGACGGGAAGGCCGCGCATGAGCGGGGCGCTGCACAGGCTGACGCGCGCGCTCGTGGAGCGCTGGCTGGTCTTCGTGATCGGCATCGGCCTCTGGGAGGCCGGCACCCGGCTCGCCGAGGACAACTCCTTCCCGCCGCCTTCGAAGATCCTGCAGCAGATGCACGAGCTGTGGTTCACCGGCGCCTGGTCGCACCTGTTCCTCAACAAGGCGGCGACCGACAACATCTTCCCGAGCCTCGGCCGGATGGTCGCGGGCCTGGTGGTCGCCGCGCTCGTCGGGGTGCTGCTCGGCATCGCGCTCGGCCGGTCGGAGCGGGCGTACGCCTACCTCGACCCGACCTTCCAGTTCCTGCGCGCGATCCCGCCGCCCGCGCTGGTCCCCGTGCTGATGGTCATCTTCAGCCTCGGCGCCCAGATGCAGATCGCCTCGATCGTGTTCAGCGCCGTCTGGCCGATGATCATCAACACCGCCGACGGCGCCCGGTCGGTCGACACCCTGCAGCTGGAGACGGCGCGCGTGTTCCGGCTGACGGCCGTGGAACGGCTGCGCCTGGTGATCCTGCCCGCCGCGATGCCCAAGATCTTCGCGGGCCTGCGGCTGTCGCTGTCGCTGTCGCTGATCCTGATGGTCTTCGCCGAGCTGCTGCCCGGCACCACCAGCGGCATCGGCTTCCAGCTGACCGACGCGCAGTCGCGCTTCGACCTGCCCCAGGTCTGGTCGGTGATCGTTCTGCTCGGCATCCTCGGCTACGCGCTGAACGCCGCGCTCACCGTCGTGGAGAAGCGCGCGCTGCGCTGGCATCTGGCCGCACGAGGAAGCGCGGCCTGAGCCTCCCCCAAACCCCCCGCTATCGAGTGATCTCGAATCTTCCCCCAAGGAGCACCACAATGCGATCACTGAGGTTTCGTTCCATCGTCGCCGCCTCGGTCGCGCTGCTGGCCGCGAGCACGCTGAGCGCCTGCGGCGGCGACGACGACTCGAGCGGTAACAGCAAGGGCCTGGAGAACGGCGGCAAGATGACCGTCGCGATCCTCGGCGTCGTGGACGGCGCCGGTGCGCAGATCGCCCAGCAGAAGGGCCTGTTCAAGGCCGAGGGCCTGGACGTGAACCTGAAGATCGTCGCCAAGAGCACCGACGCCCTCCCCGCGCTGATGAAGGGCGACGTCGGCGTGATCGGCGGCGCCAACCTGTCCACGTTCATCGCGGCCAACGACGCCGGCCAGATGCACCTGAAGGTCATCGGTGAGGCGGCGACGCTCACGCCGAACATGATGAGCGTGCTGGTGAAGCCCGACTCGCCCATCAAGGAGCCGAAGGACCTCGAGGGCAAGAAGGTCGCGGTCGTCATCCCGAACAACATCCAGGTCCTGACGATGAACGCGATCCTGCGGGCCAAGAACGTCGACCCGACCAAGGTCAAGTACACCCCGGTCCCGTTCGCCCAGATGGGCCCCGCGCTGGAGAAGGGCGACGTCGACGCGGTGCACGTGCTGGAGCCGTTCCTGTCCGACATCCAGAAGAAGCAGGGCGCCCGGTCCGTCCTGGACGGCGGCAGCGACCCGGTGAAGGGCGTACCGGTGAGCGGCTACGTCAGCACCAAGGAGTGGACCGACAAGCACCCGAAGGAGGCCGCCGCCTTCCAGCGCGCGCTCTTCAAGGCGCAGGCGCTGGCCGCCTCCGACCGCAAGCAGGTCGAGAGCGTGCTGCCCACCTACGCCAAGATCGCGCCGGACGTCGCCAAGGTCATCACGCTGCCCGGCTACCCGACCTCGCTCAACGCGACCCGGATCAGCCGCGTCGTCGACCTGATGAAGGCGCAGCCGGGGCTGCTGAAGAACAACCCCGACGTGAACTCGATCCTCTTCACCCCGCAGGCCTCCCAGTAGGCGATCGCGGGAGCCGTCCGGCCGGAACGGCCGGACGGGCGGCACGGCAGCACAGGTAAAGCACAGGGAAGGCATGGGCTCGGCATGACGGGACTCACCGTCCGGGACGCGGTGTTCGACTTCTGCCGGCGTGCCGGCATGACCACGGTCTTCGGCAACCCCGGTTCGACGGAACTGACCATGTTCCGCGACTTCCCCGAGGACTTCTCCTACGTCCTCGGGCTCCAGGAGTCGATCGTGGTGGCGGCGGCCGCCGGGCACGCGCTCGGCACCGGGCGCGCGGGGCTGGTCAGCCTGCACTCGGCGGGCGGCGTCGGCCACTCGCTGGGCGCGGTGTTCAACGCCTACCGCGACCGCGTTCCGCTGGTGGTGTTCGCGGGCCAGCAGAGCAGGCCGATGCTGCCGACCCGGCCCTTCCTGTCCGCCGACAAGCCCGCGGAGTTCCCGCGCCCGTACGTGAAGTGGAGCGCGCAGCCGGAACGGGCCGAGTCCGTTCCGGGTGCGCTCGCCGAGGCGTACCGGATCGCGATGACGCCGCCGCGCGGCCCGGTGTTCCTGTCGGTGCCCGAGGACGACTGGGACCACCCCGCCGAGCCGGTGCCGCATCGCGAGGTGCACACCGGCTTCGGCGCCTCGCCCGAGGCGCTCGCCGAGGTCGCCGCCGCGCTGGACGGCGCGGCGTCCCCGGTGCTGATCGTCGGGCCCGGGGTGGAGGACGAGAACGCGCTGCCGCTGGTGGTCGAGCTGGCCGAGCGGACCGGCGCGCACGTATGGATCAGCCCGCTGTCAGGGAGGTCGGGCTTTCCTGAAGATCACCCGCAGTTCCGCGGGTTCCTGCCGCCGGTCCGCGACCAGCTCGCGGGCCGGCTCGAGGGCCACGACGTGATCCTGGCCCTGGGCGCGCCGATCTTCGTGTACCACGTGCACGTCGAGGGCCGGTTCATCCCGGAGGGCGCGCGGCTGTTCCACTTCGACTGCGATCCCGAGCAGGTGGCCTGGGCTCCGGTCGGCACCAGCGTGCTCACCACGATCGACACCGGCGTGCGCGGCCTGCTCGAGCGGGTGGGCAAGACCGAGCGCCCGCTGCCCGAGCCGCGACTGCTGCCGGCGACGCCGCTCGCGAGCACGCCGATGGACCCCGGCTTCGTGATGGACGCGATCCGGGACCTGAAGCCGCCGAACGCGGTCATCGTCGAGGAGGCCCCGAGCCACCGCGACGACTTCCACGCCCGGGTGCCGATCACGGCGTCCGGCACGTTCCTCACCACCGGCAGCGGCGCGCTCGGCTGGGGTCTCCCCCTCGCGGTCGGCCGCGCGCTGGCTAGCGGCGGCGAGCGGGTCGTCTGCGTGATCGGCGACGGCTCCATCATGTACTCGGTGCAGGCACTGTGGACCGCCGCGCAGCACAACGTCCCGATGACCGTCGTGGTGCTGCGGAACGGCGGCTACCAGGCGGTCAAGGCGCTCGGCCGCCGCATCGGCGTGGAGTCGGTGCCCGGTTCCAACATCGCCGGCCTCGACTACCCGGCGGTCGCGCAGGGGCTCGGCGTCCCGGGTCGTACGGTGACCGACCCGGCCGAGCTGCCCGAGGCGCTGTCGGCGGGGTTCGCGCACGATGGTCCATTCCTGATAGATGTGGCAGTGTCCGCCGACGAATCCCCCATGTACGAACCGTGGGCCAGGTGACCAATGCTTGAGATCTCCGCGCTCCACCACAGTTACGGCGACCACGAGGTCCTGCACGACATGAACCTCACCGTCGCCGAGGGCGAGCTGGTGAGCATCGTCGGCCCGTCCGGCTGCGGCAAGTCCACGCTGCTGCGCTGCATCGCCGGGCTGATGCGCCCGACCGGCGGCAAGGTCGTGCTGAACGACACGGTCATCGACGGGGTGCCCGACAACCTCGCCGTCGTCTTCCAGGACTACAGCCGCTCCCTGCTGCCCTGGCTGACCGTCCGCGACAACGTGGCGCTCCCGCTGCGCCGCCGCGGCATGGCCAAGAAGGAGCGCCGCGCGGCCGCCGAGGAGGCGCTGAAGTCGGTCGACCTGTCCGACGCCGGCACCAAGTACCCCTGGCAGCTGTCGGGCGGCATGCAGCAGCGCGTGTCCATCGCCCGCGCGCTCGCCTACCGGCCCGCGCTGATGCTGATGGACGAGCCGTTCGGCTCGGTCGACGCGCAGACCCGCGAGGACCTCGAGGACCTGGTGCTGAACGTGCGCGGCACCGACGGCATGACGATCCTGCTGGTCACCCACGACATCGACGAGAGCGTCTACGTCGGGGACCGCGTCGTCGTGCTCGGCCGCAACCCGGGCCGCATCCGCGCCGAGCTGCCGGTCGAGCTGCCCGGGCCGCGCGACCAGATCACCACCCGCGCCGAGCCGGAGTTCGTGCGCCTGCGCGCCGAGGTCGGCCGGCTGGTGCGCGGCCATACCAAGGGTTCCGAGGACTCCGCGGCGCAGCAGGCGGAGGACTCCAAGGTCGACGTCAAACCCTGATGCGCGCGGTCATCGCCGGCGCCGGGATCGGCGGTCTGACGACCGCGCTGAGCCTGCACGCGGCGGGTGTCGAGGCGAGCGTCGTCGAGGGCGGGCCCCGGGTCGGCCGGCTCGGGGTCGGCATCAACCTGCTGCCGCACGCGGTGCGGGAGCTGACCGAGCTCGGGCTCGGCGACGCCCTCGCGGCGACGGCGATCCCGACCGGCGAGATGGTGCACTTCGACCGGCACGGCGGCCGCATCTGGGGCGAGCCGCGCGGCCGCGCGCTCGGCTATGACTGGCCGCAGTACTCGATCCACCGCGGCGACCTGCAGCAGCTGCTGCACGAGGCCGTACGGTCCCGCCTGGGCGACGTCGTCCGCACCGGCGTCTCGCTCACCTCGTTCGAGCAGAGCACGGGCGGCGTGCGCGCCCTGCTCACCGGCGAGAAGACGGTCGAGGCGGACGTCCTGGTCGGCGCGGACGGCCTGCACTCGCGGGTCCGCGCGCAGCTGCATCCGGGCGAGCCGCCGCCGCTGTGGAACGGCATCCGGATGTGGCGCGGCGTGGCCGAGGGCGACCCGGTGCTGTCGGGCAGGACGCTGGCGGTCGCGGGCAGCAACACCCGGGCCAAGTTCGTCGTCTACCCGATCTCGCGGCCGCATGAGGAACGCGGGCGCGCGCTGCTCAACTGGGTGGCCGAGGTGCGCCTGCCCGACGCCTCGGCCGGGCCCGCCGAGTGGGACCGCACCGGCAGCCTCGACGAGGTGCTCCCCCACTACGCCGACTGGCGCTTCGACTGGCTGGACGTTCCGGCGCTCATCGCGGGCACCGAGCGCATCCTGCAGTACCCGATGGTCGACCGCGATCCGCTCCCGTTCTGGAGCCAGGGGCGCGTCACGCTGGTCGGCGACGCCGCGCACCCGATGTACCCGATCGGGTCCAACGGCGGCTCGCAGGCGATCCTGGACGCCCGTGTGCTGGCGTACGAGCTGGCCCGCTCGCCGTCGGTCACCGAGGGCCTGACCGCCTACGACAAGGCGCGCCGCGAGCAGGTGAACGCCATCGTCCTCGCCAACCGCGAGATGCCCGCCGACCGCGTCCTGCACACGGTCGCCGAACGCGCTCCGGACGGCTTCGCGCGCATCGAGGACGTGCTCGGCCCGGCCGAGCTCGCGACCATCACCGGCGCCTACAAGCAGACCTCGTTCGCCGACGTGGAGACGCTCAACACCCGCCCCTCCTGGACCCCCTAAGCCCATTCCCGCGCCGATCTTGCTCTCAGCGCCCCTTCCGGGGCCGGGAAGGGGCGCTGAGAGCAAGATCGGCGTGTTGAGACGGCTCAGCCGGTGGTGATGGCGGCGAGGCGGTTGCGCATGGCACGGGACGCGCGGGCGAAGCGGTCGTCGTCGTCGAAGAGCAGGGCCTTGGCTCCCCCGGCCTCGCCCAGGGCGTCGAGCTCGAAGGCGACCTGGCGGACGTCAGCGCCGGGATCGATCTCGCCCAGCTCCTGGGCCTCGCGCAGGCAGCGTTCGACGAACGTCATCCAGTTGAGCTGGGACTTGGCCACCGCGTCGCGGACCGCGCCGGGGCGGGCGTCGAACTCGGCGGCCGTGGAGTAGAAGAAGCATCCGCCGGGGAACACCAGATCGCGCTGGTAGGCCGTCCAGGCGTTCAGGAGCGCGCGGACGCGGCGCAGGCCGGGCGGGACCGCCAGCGCGGGCTTGGTGACGTGCTCACGGAAGACCTCGACGGCCGCGCGGACCGTGGCGAGCTGGAGCTCCTCCTTGGAGCCGAAGTGCGTGAAGACGCCGCTCTTGCTGATCTTCAGCTCGGTGGCCAGGCGGCCGATCGACAGGCCCTCCAGGCCCTCGGCGGAGGCGATGTCGGCGGCCCGGTCCAGGATGGCGCGGCGGGTCTGCTCGCCGCGCAGCAGTCTCCCGTCTTGCGTGGTCATCCCATAAATCTGCACGACCGTTCGTACAAAGTCAACCCTCGCCAGGCCTTGACGCGGCAGTGTCCGGCAAGAAACAGTACGACCGTTCGTTTACTTTTACGGGAGGATCTTCATGACCGCCGAGACGGCACCGCCGCTCGCGCCGCCCGGCACGGCACGCAGCCGGGTGCCCCTGCTCACCGCGGGGGCGACGTTCCTGTCGATGCTCGACTCCACGATCGCCAACCTGGCGATCCCGGACCTGCGCGCCGACTTCCCCGGGTCGAGCCTCGCCGGGCTCACCTGGGTCATCACCATCTACGCGGTGCCGTTCGCGGCGCTGCTCGCCCCCGCCGGGAGGCTCGCGGACCTGATCGGGCGGCGGACGCTCTTCCAGGCCGGCGTCGCGCTCTTCACGCTCGCCTCGCTGGCCTGCGCGCTCGCCCCCACGCTGCCGGTCCTGCTCGTCACCCGCGGCGTCCAGGGCGCCGCCGCGGCCGCGATGATCCCGGCGTCGCTCGCCCTGCTGCTGCACGACACCTCGCCCGAACGCCGCGCACGCGCCGTCGGCCTGTGGACCGCCGCGAGCGCGTCGGCCGCCGCGGTCGGCCCCAGCCTCGGCGGCGTGCTGGTCGACGCGTTCGGCTGGCGGGCGCTGTTCATCATCAACGTCCCGGTCGGCATCGCGATGGTGGCGGCCGGGGTGCGCCTGCCGCGTTCGGCCGCGGCCGGCTCGAACCGGCCCGACCTGCTGGGCACGGTCCTGCTCGGCGGCGGCGTCGGCGCGCTCGCACTGGGCGTCACGCAGTCCGACGAATGGGGCTGGGGCGACGCGCGCACGATCGCGATGCTCGCGGGCGGGGCGCTGATGGTCGCGCTCGCGCTCTGGCGCTCGGCCCGGCACCCGGTGCCCGCGCTGGAGATCTCGCTGTGGCGCAGCCGCCCGTTCGCCGCCGCCAACGCCTCCTCGTTCCTGTACGGGATGGCTCTCTACACCTGGATGCTCCTCGGCGTGCTCGTCCTGACCGGCCTGTGGCACTACTCGGTGCTGAGGGCGGGCTTCGCCACCACGCCGGGAGCGGTCGGCGCCACCGCCGGAGCGGTCCTCACCGGCAAGTTCATCGGGCGTCTCGGCCCGCGCCTGGCGGTCACGGGCGGGGCGTTCACCATGGTCGCCGGCGGCATCTGGATCATCCTCGCGCTGGACGCCGAGCCCGCGTTCCTCACGTTCTGGCTGCCCGGCAGCATCCTGGTCGGCCTCGGCATGGGCGCCGTCGGCACCGGCACCGCGAGCGCCGCCGCGCTGTCGGTCAGCCCGCTGCGGTACGCGGGGGCCACCGGCCTCAACACGACCGGGCGCCAGCTCGGCGGCGCGTTCGGCATCGCGATCCTGGCCGCGCTCCTGCCGACCGTCGCCGCGCTCGACGACTACGTCACCGTCTACGTCTTCGCCACGCTCGCGGCCCTCGGAGCGGGCCTCGCCGGTCTGCTCCTCAACGTCCGCGCCAAGAAGGAAGCCTCATGAACGACACCCTTACGACAGCCGAAGCGGCCGAGCTCCTCAAGGGCGCTCCCTGGCAGCGCCTGGCCATCATCGGCGACAGCGTCGCCGAGGGAATCCGCGAGCCCACGCCCGGCTACCGTGACCTCTCCTGGACCGATCACGTCGAGGAGGCGCTCAGGACGGTCAATCCCGGCTTCACCTCGCTCAACCTCGGCCTGCGCAACCTGCTCGCCGCCCAGGTCCGCGAGCAGCAGCTGGAGAAGGCCCTGGCGTTCGAGCCCGACCTGGCGATCGTCACGGCGGGCGGCAACGACATGTTCCGCCGCCGCTTCGACGACGAGGGCGTACGGGCCGAGATCGCCGCGATGGTCGGGGCGTTCCGCGCGATCGGCGCCGACGTCGTCACGATCGGCCTGCTGGACCTCACCAAGGCCGGCCTGGGCGATCCCCGCTGGCGGGCGGTGAGCTCCGACCACAGCCGCCGCCTGGCAGAGCTGACCGCGGACGTCGCCACCGAGCTGGGCGCGATCCACGTCTACAACGGCCGTGGCTCGGAGGCCGAGACCGACCCGGGCATCTACTCCAGCGACCAGATCCACCTGAACGCACGCGGCCACGCCATCGCCGCCGCCAACACCATCCGGACCCTGGCCGACCACCTGGCCGACCACCTGGCCGAGCGCGCGACGAGCCCGGCGGGCCTGGCAGGTCCGGGCGGCCCGGCCGGTCACTTGGCGTCGGAGTAGCGGGTCACCGCCGCGATCTCCATGGGGAACACGACGGGCGTGCGGCCGAACAGCAGCCGCCCGGCCTCCTCCGCGGACTCGCGGATCGCGTCCGACACCTTGCCGGTCAGCTCGTCGGGCGCGTGCACGATGACCTCGTCGTGCTGGAAGAACACCAGGTGCGGCTCGCCCAGGACGTGGAGCCTGCGGCGCAGCGAGGCCAGCAGGGCCAGCGCCCAGTCGGCGGCGGTCGCCTGGACCACGAAGTTGCGGGTGAAGCGGCCCCGGCTGCGCAGCGCCGAGGCCGCGTTCCCGTCGTCGCCCGTCGAGGTGAGCTCCCGCCACGCGGCGGACGGCGGCGGGCACGTACGGCCCAGGCGGGACCGCACGAGCTGGCCTCGCTCGCCGGCCCGCGCGGCCGCCTCGACGTACTCGAAGGCGTCGGGGAAGCGGCTCTTGAGGATCGCCAAGAGCTGCACCGCCTCGCCCGTACCGCCGCCGTACATGGCCGACAGCAGGGCGATCTTCGCCTTGTCACGGGCGCCCTCAGCGCCGCCGAACGCGTCCGACAGGGCCGCGTAGAGGTCACCCTGGGCCGCGGCCTTGGCGAAGGCGCGATCGCCCGCCAGAGCGGCCAGGACGCGGGGCTCGAGCTGGGCGGCGTCGGCCACGACCAGCGACCAGCCCGGGTCGGCGACCACCGCCTTGCGGAGAACGCGCGGGATCTGCAGCGCGCCGCCGCCGTTGGTGGCCCAGCGCCCCGACACCACGCCGCCGACGACGAACTCGGGGCGGAAGCGGCCGTCGTGGACCCAGGCGTCGAGCCAGGCCCAGCCGTGCGCGGTGTGCAGCCGGGCGAGCTCCTTGTACTCCAGCAGGAGCGGCACGGCCGGGTGGTCGATCTGCTTGAGCACGTGGGCCCGGGTGGAGGTGAGCGAGAAGCCCGCGGCGGAGAACGCCTTGACGATCTGGGCGGGCGAGTCGGGGTTGACGTGCGTCCGCGCGCCGAACGCCGCGTTGATGCGGTCGGCGAGGTCCTGGAGCTTGCGGGGCCGAAACCCCGAGGACGGGCGGGGACCGAGCATCTCGGTGAGCAGCTCGTCGTGCTCGGTGACCGACCAGGGCAGGCCGTCGAAGCTCATCTCGGCGGCGGCGAGCGCGCCCGCCGACTCGGCGGCGACCAGCAGCGTGAACCCGTCCAGCGCGGCGATCCGGCGCTGCTGGTCGGCGTGCGCCTCGACGATCTGGTCGATGTCGTCGTCGTCGGCCGCGCCGGCGTCGTCATCGAAGAGCGAGCCCTGCGGGGAGACCTCCTCGGGCGGGCGCGGGTCGGCCGGGACGGGCAGCCCGTGCAGGCGGGCATAGGCGGCCCGTACGGAACGCGGCTCGCCGTAGCGACCGGCGTGGCCGAGCAGCAGCCCCTCGGCGAGCTCCAGGTCATGGCACCGGCCCACGCGCAGGCCCGCACGCACCAGCCGCGGGTGAACGCGGGCGGTCGAGGGCCACACCCAGCGGGGCGAGTCCGCCTCGCGGGCCCTCATCGCCTCGGCCAGGTCGGTGACACGTTCCACCGGGCCGGTGGGCGTGCCGTCCTCGGCGAGGGGCCGCAACGCTCCCCCGCCATCGGCCGACGCGGCCACCGCGATCCTCACCTGCTCATTCTGGACCCCGGCACCGACAAAACGCGCTCACGCGGGCCCAGGCGTCCGGCACTCGGCGCCCGGCACTCGGCACCCGGCGTCCGGCCCCGGCGTCCGGCGTCCGCACGCAAAACCCCTCCGCGCCCCTTGCGGGACACGGAGGGGTTCGGCGCGGTCTATGTCAGGCGACCTGCATCAGGCGACCAGCGAGACCTGCTGGCCCGCCGGGGTCTCGCCGTAGCGGTCGACCACCTTGTTCAACTGGAGCTGGTAGTACAGCACGCCGAAACCGAGGATGCCGAGCAGGAAGCCCATACCGCCGCTGCAGGTGGCGGGCAGGCCCGCGGCGCGCTGCGCCTGGGCGATGCGGCCGCCGAGCTTGCACCACATGACCAGCGGCCAGATGCCCAGCGTGATACTGCCGAACAGCAGGGAGAGCAGAGCGTTCATGGCAGAGTCGCCCGTGCGGCGGTCGTAGCCGAAGAGCTCGGCGTGGACCTTGTAGAACCAGACCATCCCGTAGATGCCGAAGGTGATCATCGGCAGTCCGAGCCACGCTCCGACCGGGTTACGGCGCTTCATGTTGTAGCCGGCGCCTCGCGCCTGGGCCTGCTGCTGCTGGGCGGCGGGCGCGGGCGAGTAGCCGCCCTGGTAGCCCTGTTGCTGCTGTTGCTGCTGCTGATATGGCTGCTGCTGACCCTGCTGGGGGTAGCTCATGCGCTCTCCTGAGGACGCGGTCATCGTCGGCCGACCGTCCGCTGTTTCGGTCTTGGGGGATTATGAGCCACGACTGTACGGCAGTGATCAGCCCGTCGAGGGCGTCATTACGAAGATTGTCTGGCTTTCGTGCGAGATTTTCGTATTTCCACCTCAGCTGTCCGAACGATCAGGGCGCAGCCGGATGACGAACTCGTCCTCGATCGGCGGGCGGTGCTCGTGGTCGCCGCACCCGCTCACGCCGAAGTTGCGTATCCGCAGCTCATCGCCGGTGACGTCCAGCCGCAGGAAGCTCTTGAAGAACGGCGGGCGGTCCCAGTCGGCGAGCTCGGAGCGGAACCGCTGCGGCACCTTGCGGACGGGCAGGCGCGTGTAGCGGGTGCGCCGCCACTTCACGTGCGGAACGCCCAGCACGGCCGCGACGAACCGGGCGCGTCGCGACGGCGCGTGCCCGTTGTAGCCGCGGCCCGGCTTGATGCCGAGGCGGTGCACGACGGCGGCCGTCGCCTCCTCGGGCGTGAGCGAGAACAGCTTCGGCAGGTGGAACCACCGGCCGTACAGCTGGCTGTAGCGCGACAGCGAGTCGCCGCGCAGCGGGTAGCAGCGGAAGGTGTCCTCCTCCACCCCGATGGTCTTCGGGATGACGTGCGTGGCGTGCATGTACGCGCCGCCGCCGCCCGCCACCACGTACTGCATCGTCCGGCCGTCATCGAGGGGCATCGGGTAGCGCTGGTAGTTGTGGATGTCGCCGCCGATCGCCGCGACGTAGTTGTGCGCCGGGTCGCGCACGATGTCGTCGACGGTGCCGGTCTCCCCCTCGATCACGCCGGGCCGGTGCTGGTCGTCCACGTACAGCGGCTTCCCGGTGACCAGCATCTTCGGCTTCGGCCCGGCCGACACCTCGCGCAGCCACGCGGCCTGGTCGCGGTCGATGGAGCCGGTGATGCCGGTGTCGATGCCGATGATGCGCAGCGCGGGCGAGTCGATCGCCCAGTACGGTCCGGGCTGGACGTTGCGCTGGCTCGCGGCGCCCCGGTAGTGCGCGCGGATCTTGGCCAGCTGCTCGTCGGAGAACTTGCCCGAACGCCGCCAGAGCAGCCGGGGCACGAAGCTCAGCGCGCTGCGCCAGCCGCCGCGCCAGCCGTCGGGCGTGCAGTCGATGTCCAGGTCGCAGAAGACCCGCAGGAACCCGCGCAGGCCGTCGTACCAGTCGTGGTTGCCCGGCACCGCGTAGATCGGGCCCGGGTAGTCGCGGTACGGCCGGAAGAACTTGTTCTCGTAGTCGCCGGTGTCGCCCGTCGGGTAGATGACGTCGCTGGCGACCACCAGGAAGTCGGTGTCCTTACCGGCGCTCAGCAGTGGCGGCACGACCGCGTACTGCGACCGGTCGCCCTCGCCGGTATCGCCCATGAGCACGAACGAGAACTCGGTCTCCTTCTTGTGCACGGTGAAGGCGGCCGGAGCGCCGCGTTCACCGAGCGCCGCGACGCAGCGGCGGCGCAGCGCGTTGGAGGGATCGCCGAACAGCCTCGCGACGACGTCGTTCCGCGATCGCCACAGAACGGCCGGACGGCGCCAGGAGAACCCCGGCACGTTGTCGTCGGGCATCAGCTCGGTGAACGTGCCCGGTCTCCCGCACTTCCATCCCGCGCCCTCCTCCGAGGTGCGCGAGTTGTCGGGCAACCGCTCGGGCTCGGGCGCCACCGAGTCTTCGGCGTGCACAAATCACCTCCGGGGGGTGAGGGAACAACCACACCCTGTCCCGGAGGCGATCTGTGCGTCAAGCGCGCATATACGCGCATTCGTAAGGGCTTACGCGGGGCTTACGCCGCGCCCATGCCCGTCAGCGAACGGACCTCCAGCTCGGCGTACTTGTCGTCGTCCTCGGGACGCCGGCCGCCCGACATCGCGCCGAGCGCTGCGGCGATGAAGCCGACCGGGATGGAGACCAGTCCCGGGTTCTCCATCGGGAACGGCGCCTTGGTCGTGCAGGAGAACAGCGCGTCGGGGTTGCCGACCTCCTTGGAGGTCACCGGCACGCCGCAGTCCTTGGCCGTCTTGGCGGTGAGCTTGGCCGGCGGCTTGGTGTCGGACGCGCCGCCCCACGCCACCGGCGACAGCAGCACGAGGCCGACCGCCGTGATGAGTCCCGCGTAGATGCCCCAGAGCGCGCCGCGCGTGTTGAAGCGCTTCCAGAACAGCGAGAACAGCAGGTTGGGCAGGTTCGCCGACGCCGCGATCGCGAACGCCAGGGCCACCAGGAAGGCCACGTTCAGGCCGCGGGCGAAGATGGACAGCACGATCGCGATCGCGCCGATGACGATCGCCGCGATCCGTGCCTGCTTCACCTCGTCCTTCTCGGTCGCCTTGCCGCGCTTGAACACGTTGGCGTAGATGTCGTGCGCGAACGACGACGAGGACGCCAGCGTGAGCCCGGCGACCACGGCGAGGATCGTGGCGAACGCGACCGCCGCGATGATCGCCAGGAACACCGCGCCGCCCGTGCTGCCCGCGCCGCCGCCGAGCTCCTCGGCGAGCTGCGGGGCCGCGGTGTTGCCGCCGGGGTTGGCGGCCTTGATGGCCGCGCTGCCGACCAGCGCCGCCGCGCCGAACCCGATGACCAGCGTCATCAGGTAGAACGCGCCGATGATGCCGATGGCCCAGTTGACCGACTTGCGGGCGGCCTTGGCCGTCGGGACGGTGTAGAAGCGGATCAGGATGTGCGGCAGGCCGGCCGTGCCGAGCACGAGCGCGAGGCCGAGCGACAGCAGGTCCAGCTTGGACCACATGTCGGTGGCGCCGTACTTCAGGCCGGGCTTGAGGAACGCGTCGCCCTTGCCGCTCTTCTCCGCCGCCGCGTGCAGCAGCGAGGACAGGTTGAAGCTGTACTTGGACAGCACCCAGATCGTCATGACGATCGCGCCGACCATGAGCATCACGGCCTTGACGATCTGCACCCAGGTGGTGCCCTTCATGCCGCCGACCGTGACGTAGAAGATCATCAGCGCGCCGACCACCACGATCGTCCAGATCTTGGTGGCCTCGCTGTCGGTGCCGAGCAGCAGCGACACCAGGGCGCCCGCGCCGACCATCTGCGCGAGCAGGTAGAAGATCGACACGACGATGGTGGAGACGCCGGCCGCGGCCCGTACCGGCCGTTGCCGCATCCGGTAGGCGAGCACGTCGGCCATCGTGTAGCGGCCGGAGTTGCGCAGCAGCTCGGCGACGAGCAGCAGCGCCACCAGCCAGGCGACCAGGAAGCCGATCGAGTAGAGGAACCCGTCGTAGCCCGACAGCGCGAACAGGCCCGCGATGCCGAGGAACGAGGCGGCCGACATGTAGTCGCCGCCGATGGCCAGGCCGTTCTGGAGCGCGGAGAACTGGCGGCCGCCCGCGTAGTAGTCGGCGGCGGTCTTGTTCTGCCGCGACGCCCAGATCGTGATGAAGAGCGTGATCGCCACGAAGACGGCGAAGAGGGCGAGCGAGATCGTGCGGTGCTCGGTCTTGGAGACCGCCAGCACCGGTTCCGCCACGAGGGGGGTCATCACTTGGTCTCCTCCCCCTTCGGGGCATCGCCGTCCGGCTTACCGGCGCTCGGCTTGTCGGCGTCGGACGCCTCGGACTCGGACGCCTCGGACTCCGGCGCCGCAGGCTTGCCGCCCTCGGCCTCGGGGGTCTCCGCCTCCGCTGCCGTAGACTTCTCGCCCTCGGCGGACTCCTCGGCCGGGGACTCCTCTTCGGTGGTCTCCGCGGCCTCGGCGGCCGGAGACTCCTCGGCCTCGGGCTCCTCGGCGGGCGGCTCCTCGGCGGCCGGGGCCGGAGCCTCGGCGGCCTCGGATTCCCCGGACTCCTCCGCCTCGACGGCGGCCTCGACGCTCGGGGCCTCGGCCACGACCGCCGCGGCGAGCGGCTCGAGCTTCTTGCTCGCGTACCGCTCGTACGCCCAGGCGATGAGGAAGGTGGAGACGAACTGCAGCAGTCCGAAGATCAACGCCACGTTGATCTCGCCGACCACCTTGGTCCCCATGAAGCCGCGCGCGTACGCCGACAGCACCACGTAGAGCAGGTACCAGGCCAGGAACGCCGCCGTCATGGGGAAGACGAAGCGGCGGAACGCATGCCGGAGGCGCTGGAACTCCGGACTCTCATTCAGCCGTACATAGGCCTCGTTGTCGAGACCACCCGCGGAACCCGACGCGGGCCCGGGCGTTTCCGCTGTCACGCACACCTCCGGAGGAAAAGATCGCTCCCCGACGACACTGTCACCGCGCGCCGTCGCGGCAATGCGCTCCGGCGTGACCGGTGCAGGCCATTTGACCAAGGACTTGTTCGGTGCTGAAGAGCGGAGACACGCTCGATGCATGCTCGATGCAGTAATGAGATCTGGGTCACAGATCCAGAGGTGAAGGAGCGTAGCGCGCGGGCGCGCCGACCTCTACTCGACGGTGAACGTACGCGTGTCGTGCGTCGGCACGATCTCGCGCCCGAGCGGCAGCAGCGACACCGGGATGAGCTTGAAGTTGGCGATGCCGAACGGGATCCCGATGATCGTGATGCACAGGGCGATGCCCGTCACCAGGTGCCCGAGGGCCAGCCACCAGCCCGCCACGACGACCCAGATGACGTTGCCGACGCAGGAGCCGGCGCCCGCGTCGGCCCGCCGCACGACGGTGTTGCCGAACGGCCAGAGGGCGAACATGGCGATCCGGAACGAGGCGATGCCGAAGGGGATCGTGACGATCAGGATGAAGCAGATGATGCCCGCGATGGCATATCCGATGGCCATCCAGAACCCCGACAGGACAAGCCAGATGATGTTCAGCAGGGTGCGCACAGGATCACTCTACGAGAAAGAGTGTGAGAAGCGGAGAAGCGGCGCCCGGAGAAGGAGCGCCGCCCGAGTAGCCGCTGGGAATTGGAGCTGTGGTGGACGCCGGGGCCACCCCCGTAGACACCGGCGCCACCACGGCTCGGGCGTCTGCGGACATCATGAGTCCCCCCAGAACGGCGAGGCCTAGCCATCGCCTCTCATGATGTCGACGCAGACAACCACGGGTCCCGAAATCGGGACGTACAGGAACGCTATAAGGACATCCGTAATGGGTTTGCAAACTGACCAGAATGCCCGGGCCAAGCTTTCGTTCCGGGGCATTTCTCAGGGTGCGAGGACCCTCAGGGCACCCGGCATGACCTTGGCCGTCACGGGCAGCTCGCCCGGCAGCTCGCCGTCGGCGCCGTAGGGCAGCCTGCGGCCCGGCTCGGTCAGCTCGATCCGGACCTCGCGCCCGCGCAGCACGGTGACCTGCGGGCGCCGTACGTGCGAGCCGTCCTCCAGCTCCCGCATCACCTGGACGAACAGGGTCTTGCGCGCCTGCCCGATGATGACGACGTCCAGCAGCCCGTCATCGTGCCGGGCGTCCGGGGCGATATGGCGTCCGAAACCGTAGTAGCCCGAGTTGGCGGCGACGACCGTGAATCCGCGTTCCTCGTGGACCTGGCCGTCGATGGTCACCCGGTAGGCGGCGGGACGCCAGCCGAGGATCGCCCGCAGCGCGCCGACGGTGTAGGCCGCCTGCCCCTTGAAGATCCGCGTCTTGTTGGCGTTGTCGTTGGCGACCGCGTCCACGCCCGCGTAGACGCTGCCGAGCACGGGCACGCCGTTGGCCTCGATCGCGTCCACGGCGCGCGGCTCGCCCTCCAGCAGCAGCGCGGCCAGTTCCTCGGTCTTCTTGGGGAGGCCGAGCTGGCGGGCGAAGTCGTTGCCGCGCCCGGCGGGCACGATGCCGAGGATCGCCTCGGATCCGGCCAGCGCGCCGCCGACGCAGCCGACCATGCCGTCGCCGCCCACGCCGAGCACCACGTGCCCGTTCGCCGCCGCGCCCCGGGCGAGGGCGGTGGCGTGCTCAAGACCGCAGCTGTACTCCACGACGACCTCGGCGCCGGCCTCGCGCAGCAGCTTGGCGAGCGGGATCAGCCGCGCGGCCGAGGCGGATCCGCCCGCGGCCGGGTTGACGACCGCGGTGAACGTTCGGCTCATCTCTCCTCCTTGTGGGGGGACGACCCCCCACGCCTCCCGGGACGCTCGCTCCGCTCGCTCATTCGTGCTCCGGAACGATCAGGACGCCGGGGTTGAGGATCCCGGCGGGGTCGAGCCGGTCCTTGACGGCCTGCAGCACGTCCATGCCGAGCGGGCCGATCTCCCGGGCGTACCAGTCGCGGTGGTCGGTGCCCACCCCGTGATGATGGCTGATCGTGCCGCCCGCCGCGATGATCGCGTCGTTGGCCGCGTGCTTGGCCTTCTCCCAGTGCGCCAGGGCGTCCTCACCTTGCGCGGAGACGACGGTGAAGTAGAGGGAGGCGCCGGCCGGATAGACGTGCGAGATGTGGCACATCACCAGCGGCGGCGTGCCCGCGCCCGCCAGCGTCGTGGTGAGCGCGCCCTTGACCGCCTCGTACAGCGCGGGGATGCCGGACCAGAACGTCGCGGTCTCCAGCGTCTCGGCGAACGCGCCGACGTCCAGGAGCGCGTCCCGCAGGTAGGGCGCGTTGAAGCGCCCGTGCCGCCACTTGTCCCCCGGCTCGTCGCCGAGGAGCTCGCCGCCCGCCTCGCGCAGTGCGGCCCGCACCTTGATCTGCCGTTCGGTGATCTCGTCCGGCGTGCCCTCGAAGCCGATCACGGCCAGGCATCCGGCCGCGTCCGGCAGGCCGCCGCCGACGGCGCCGGGGTCGGCGAGCCCGATCATGGTCTCGGTCTCGTCGGACAGCCGCAGCACGACCGGCATCGGGCCGTCCTGGGCGATCCGCCGCAGCGCCGCGGCGCCCGCCTCGAACGAGCCGAAGCGCCAGCCCTCGTAGGCGGCCGACGCGGGCACGGGATGGATCTTCACGGTGACCGAGGTGATCACGCCGAACGCGCCCTCCGAGCCGAGCACGAGCTGGCGCAGGTCCGGCCCGGCGGCCGAGCGGGGCGCGCGACCGAGGTCGAGGTCGCCTTCGGGGGTCGCGACGGTGAGCCCGACGACCATCTCGTCGAACCGCCCGTACCCGGCCGAGGCCTGGCCGCTGGAACGGGCCGCCGCGAAGCCGCCGATCGTGGCCCACTCGTAGGACTGCGGGAAGTGCCCGAGGGTGTAGCCGCGTTCGCGCAGCAGCGCCTCGGCCTGCGGCGCGCGCAGGCCCGGCTGCAGAACGGCCGTGCGCGACACCTCGTCGATGGAGACCAGGGCGTCCATCCGCCGCAGGTCCAGGGCGACGAACGAGGTCACGCCCTGGGGTGCGAGCCCGCCGACGACCGAGGTTCCGCCGCCGAACGGGACGACCGCGATCCGCCGCTGCGAGCACAGGCGCAGCGCCGCGAGGACCTCGTCGTGCGAGCCGGGCAGCACGACGGCGTCCGGGGCGTCGGCGGTCTCGCCGGAGCGGATGCGCAGCAGGTCGGGAGTGGACTTGCCCCGGGTGTGGCGGACGCGGGCCTCGACGCCGGTCAGCACGTTCGCCGCGCCCACCTCGGCGCCGAGTGCGGCCAGGTCGCCGCCGGACAGCCGGGTCGCGGCGACCTCGATCTCCTCCAGCGCCTTCGGCGGCGCCTCGACCGGCTTCACGCCGAGCAGGTCGCGCAGCAGACCGACCACCGAGTCCGGCAGGGGCGTGGCCTTGGCCGGGTCGCCCCAGCCGCTCCACAGCATGTCCCCGGTCACCGCGCCCTCCCTTGTCGAACGTTCGTGGCTTACACTGTGACACATGACGTCGAATCGTCACAACAGGACCGCGGACGACACCGTGCTCGACGCCGCGCGCGACTGCGTGCTGGCCGTCGGCGTGCGCCGCACCACGCTGACCGACATCGCCCGCCGCGCCGGGGTCTCGCGGATGACGCTCTACCGGCGCTGGCCGGACGTGCGGACCATCGTCGCCGACCTGATGACCCGCGAGTGGATCGAGGTCGCCGTCGACGTACGGCCGCCCGACGACGGCTCGCCGGTGCTGGAGCGCCTGGTCAACAGCCTGGTCGCGGGCGTCAGGACGTTCCGCGGCCATCCGCTGCTGCGCAAGATCGTCGAGGTCGACCCCGAGCTGCTGCTGCCCTACATGCTCGACCGCAGGGGCGCCAGCCAGGACGCCTTCCTGGAGATCTTCGAGGCGGCGATCCGCGCCGGGCACGAGGACGGCACCGTGCGTCCCGGCAACGCCGACCTCCAGGCCCGCACCGTGCTGCTGGTCGTCCAGTCGTTCGCCCTGTCCGGGCCGACCATGACCGACGCCGACGACCCCGAGCTGAACGCCGACGCCCTCGACACCGAGCTGCGCCACATCCTGGAGAGGACGCTCGCACCATGAACGCCATCACGCCCGTACGGTCCTCGCTCAACGCCGCCCGGCGCGAACGCGAGCTGGCCGAGCTGACCGCCGGTCCCGGCCGGGTCGTCGACGTCCTGGTGGTGGGCCTCGGCGCGACCGGCGCCGGGGTCGCCCTGGACGCCGCCTCACGCGGCCTGTCCGTCGCGGCGATCGACGCGCACGACCTGGCGTTCGGCACGTCGCGCTGGAGCTCCAAGCTCATCCACGGCGGCCTGCGCTACCTGGCTTCCGGGCTGGTGGACGTGGCCCACGAGAGCGCGGTCGAACGCGGCGTCCTGATGCGGAACACCGCACCGCACCTGGTCCGCGCGCTCCCCTTCGTCATGCCCCTCACGCCGATGGTGTCGCGCCGCGCCGCCGCGATCACTCGCGCCGGGCTGATCGCCGGTGACGGGCTGCGGATGGCCGCGCGCACGCCCCGCACGGTGCTGCCGGGCCCGCGCCGCCTGTCGGCCGTCGAGACGCTCCGGCTCGCCCCCGCCCTGCGCCCGTACGGGCTGCGCGGCGGGTTCCTGTCCTGGGACGGCCAGCTCTGCGACGACGCGCGCCTGGTCACCGGGATCGCCCGGACCGCCGCCGCGCACGGCGCCACGATCCTCACTCGCTGCCGCGCCCTCACCCTCTCCGGCGACGGCGCCCTCGTCCGCGACGAGCTGACCGGCACCGAGCACACGATCCGCGCCCGCCGCGTGATCAACGCCGCCGGGGTCTGGGCGGGCGGGCTGGTGGACGGGGTGGCGCTGCGCCCCTCGCGCGGCACCCACCTGGTCGTGCGGGCCGAGGCGCTGCGCGGCCTGACCGCCGGGATGCACGTGCCGATCCCGGGCGCCAGGAGCCGCTTCATCCTGGTGCTCCCCCAGGGCGACGGGCGCGTCTACATCGGCCTCACCGACGAGCCCGCCGATGGGCCGATCCCCGACGTGCCGACCCCGACCGAGGCCGAGATCGGCTTCCTGCTGGACACCCTGGACTCCGCGCTCGACGTGCCGATCAAGCGCGCGGAGGTGATCGGCGCGTTCGCCGGCCTGCGCCCGCTGCTGGACGCCGACGGCGCGACCGCCGACATCTCCCGCAAGCACGCCGTGCTGACCTCCGCCGACGGCGTGGTGACGATCGTCGGCGGCAAGCTGACCACCTACCGCCGGATGGCCGAGGACGCCGTCGACGCCGCCTTCCCGGACGCGGCGCCCAGCCGTACGGCGCGGATCCCGCTGGTCGGCGCGGCGCCGCAGCGCGAGCTCGCCGGGCTGAACGCGCCGCGCCGCCTGGTGCAGCGCTACGGCACCGAGGCGCCGCTGCTGACGGCGCTGGCGCGGGAGGACGCGACGCTGCTGGAGCCGGTCGTCCCGGGCCTTCCCGTCATCGGTGCGGAGCTGGCCTGGGCCGTACGGCACGAGGGTGCCCTGGACACATCCGACCTCTTGGACCGGCGCACCCGGATCGGCCTGGTCACTGCCGACCGCGAGGCCGCCGGACCCGCCGCGGAGGCGGCGCTGCGGGCGCCCGCCGAAGTCGGGTGATCAAGAAGCCGATCGCGGGTATGAGGCATGTCACTTGTGCTGGGCGGGGAGCATTGGATTAGGTTAGCCTGACCTAATTCTCTGCACGGATCGACTTGGTGAACGGAACGACGGGGGCCTGACGTCTTGGCGCGTGTGACCAGCTGTGACCACTGCCCGGGGAGTCACTCCGGCGAGCGGTCCTGCTTCGCGACCGCCACGACCAAGGCGCGCGCCTGGCTGCTGATCGAACACCCCGGGCCCTGGCCCGAGCGCGTCGAGCAGCTCACCGGGCCCCTCGGAGAGGTCGTCCGCGCGGCGCAGGCCGCGGGCGTACGGCCACAGCTCATCCGGCGTTCGGGGAGACGGCGCCCCACGCCGCCCTTTCAGGTCTACGTGGGCTACTCGGCGGGCGAGGACGTCTGGCTGGAGGGCCGCGAGGCAGGGAGCGCGGCCGAGCTGGCCGGGCTCGACCTTGCCTCCGTGGCGGCCGGGCGCCGGCCCGGCTTCGGTGAGCCTGTGAACGAGCCCGTCCTGCTGGTCTGCACGCACGGGCGCCGCAACGCCTGCTGCGCCCGCACCGGCGCGCCGCTCGCGCGGGATCTGACGAGCCGCTACGGCGGCCTGGTCTGGGAGACCACGCATGTCGGCGGTGACCGCTACGCGGCCAACCTCGTCTGCCTCCCCCACGGCCTCTACTACGGCGATCTGGGCGTGGACGAGGCCGTCGCGGCGGTGGAGGCCTATCTCCGCGGCGAGGTGACTCTGGCCCGGCTGCGCGGCCGGGCGGGACTTCCGGAGCCGGCGCAGGCCGCTGAGCACCACGTTCGCGCCCACGAGGGCGCTCTCGCGGTGGACGCGGTCACCGTGGAGTCGGTTTCGGGAACAAGTACCTACGAAGCGGTTGTTCAAGTACACGGGAGCCGTTACCGGGTCACCGTGGAGAGCGTGCCGGGCGATCCGTGCGGCGCGGAGTGCCAAGAGAACCTCGAGACCTACATTGTTAGGGACCTCACCCTTCTCAACGAGGCGGCGCTCGTGTAATCTCACGGAGGCCCCATTCGCGGGTCTCCCTTGCCGCACGGCCTCTGGTCCCGGAGCAAACCGGGCGGGGAACAGAGCGGCAACTCCAGACGTTGGACCTTTCGGCGCTACTGCATGACGTCGAGCGTCCATGTCCGAAATTGCTCAGTAATACCAATCAAGGTGGGTGTTCCATGGCTCAGGTACGTCGGCAGGCAAACCTCCCTCGTCCCAGCTGGGGCTGGCAGGACGCCGCGGCGTGCCGGGGGGAAGACCTTGTGCTCTTCTTCGGTCCCGACGGCGAGCGTCAGCCCGAGCGCGAGATTCGCGAGCGGAAGGCCAAGCAGATCTGTATGGGCTGCCCGGTCCGTTCAGAGTGCCTGGACTACGCGGTGTCCAGGCCCGAGAAGTACGGCACCTGGGGCGGTCTGAACGAGGATGAGCGCGCCTCCGAGCGTCGCCGCCGCATGCGCCGCGCCAACGCCGCCTAAGGTCGTTCGAACGCCACACAAGGCAGCCGCAAAGGTCCTCCTGCGGTCCCGATCGCGCACCCCGGCACGCCACCTGAAAACGTACGGCCCCGCAATTGCGGGGCCGTTTGCGTTTCCACCGTTTCCACCCCCGGATCCAGGGGTCACATATGCGTCACATGTGCGTCACGGATGACCACGGAGTTCGACCCCCTATTACATGATCGCGAACCGTTCCGGTGGCTATTCCGGCACATTCGAACCGAACCATTCCGCGCTCAGCCTGGCCACCTCGCCGAGCGCCCCCGGCTCCTCGAACAGGTGTCCCGCCCCCTTGACCACCGCGAGGCGGTGCCCGGCGTCGGGATCCATGCGCTCCAGCGACCGCTCGTTGAGCGCCAGAACCTCGGTGTCCAGGGACCCCACGATCAGCAGCGTCGGCGCCTTGACGGCCTCCAGGGCGTGCGCGGCGAGGTCGGGACGCCCGCCCCGCGACACGACGGCCGCCACGTCATCGGGGTTGCGGGCCGCCGCGACCAGCGCCGCCGCGGCCCCCGTGCTGGCCCCGAAAAGCCCCACCGGCAGGTGCGCCAGCGTGCTCGCGCCCTCCGAACGGGCCCAGGCCACCACGCGGCTCAGCCGCCCGGCAAGCAACGGCACGTTGAACCGCAGATGCGAAGTCCGCAGGTCGTCCAGCTCCTCGTCCCGCGTGAGCAGGTCGAACAGCAGGGTCGCGAACCCCTGATCCGTGAGGTCGGCGGCCACCTGCTTGTTGCGGGGGCTGTTGCGCCCGCTGCCGCTCCCGTGGGCGAAGACGATCACGCCTCTGGGGCGTACGGGCTCCGACAGCTCCCCCTCCAGCCGCACGTCTCCGGCGGGCAGGTGCAGCACGGTCATGCCGCTCACCCCCGGCCCTTGGGCGGGCGTACGGCCTCGGCACGGGCCAGCCAGGCGACCACGTCGGCGTCGGAGAGCTGGTCGAAGTCGCGGTACCACTGCCCCACCGCCCGGAACGCCCAGGGCGCCGCCAGAACGACCAGGTCATCGGCCTCGGCCTCCATGGCCCGGACGGTCTCCGCGGCCCCCACGGGCGCCGCCAGGACCAGCCGGGAGGGCTTCTGGGACCGTACGGCGCGCAACGCCGCCCGCGCGGTGCCGCCGGTGGCCAGGCCGTCGTCCACCACGATCACCGGCCTGTCCTCGACGGGCGGCGGCGGGCGGTCGCCCCGGTAGGCCTTGACGCGGCGGGCGAGCTCGGCCCGTTCGGCCGTCACGGTCGCGGCCAGATCGCCCTCGTCGAGCGAGAGGCGCTGCAGCAGGCTGTGGTCGAACACCGGTTCGCCGCCCTCGGAGATCGCGCCCACGCCCAGCTCAGGCTGCGGCGGGTAGCCGATCTTGCGCGTGACCAGCACCGACAGGGCTGCGGGACGGCCGGGCTCGGCGAGCCGGCGGGCGATCTCGTAGCCGACGGGCACGCCGCCGCGCGGCAGCGCGAGCACCAGCGCGTTCTCCAGGCCCAGCGGCACGAGGCGTTCGGCGAGCACCCGCCCCGCCTCGGCGCGATCGGTGAACGGCAGGCGGACGGTCCGTCCCCCGCGAGCCTCCCAGGCCCCCTTCAGGGCCGAGGAATCCTCCCGAAAAGGCCTGTTCCAGGGCACCGGCGCCACCCCCTCCTGGGGTCGCGGAAGTCGCCAGCCCTTACGACCTACCCACTTCGGGGCATATCCACATCAGGTGCCGGGTGAGCCACCGCACACCACGGGGCGGTGGCGTGCGTCAGGCGGCGGTGAGCCAGCGCAGCGGGTTGTCGTGGGTGAGCGTGCGGACCGTGGCCTCGTCGGCGCCCGCCGCCTGAAGGGCGGGCAGGAAGGTCTCGAAGAGGTAGCCGTAGCCGGTGCCGCCGTAGCGCTTGACCTGCTCCATGCGGGAGACGCCCGTGCTGAGCAGCACGCGCTCGGCGTGGCCGGCCTCCAGCAGCTCCATGACGCCGCGGACCCGGGTGCCGAGGGCGGCGGGGTCGTCCCCGGCCAGGCCCAGCGTGCCGAACGACACGTAGCCGCCCAGTTCGGCGATCTTGCGGTGCGCGGCGGGGTCGTCGACCTGGTCCTGCTGGCCGACCGCGATCCGGCTCGGGTCCAGGCCGTCGGCCATGAGGATGTCCAGCTGGGTCACCCCGGCCCGGCCGTAGGTGGCGACCGGCAGTCCCGAGTAGCGGGAGGCGCGCGCGGCGGCGCGCAGGCAGCGCTCCTCGGTCTCGGTGGGGGCGTCGCCCCAGGTGCCGATCTCGCCGATCACGCCGGGCAGCGAGTTGGTGCCGTCCATGCCGAAGCCGACCTCGGCGAGCAGCCGCTCGGCGAGCTTGTCGATGTCGGAGGAGGCGACGAAGTCGGGGTGGAACGGCTCGGTGAAGAAGCCGGTGCCGGCGACGACGGCGACCCGCGCCCCGGCGCTGATCCGCGACAGCGCGGCCGCGTTGCGGCCCATTCCCCCGCAGGTGAGGTCGACGACGAGCCCGAGTTCCTGCTCGGTGCGCAGCGCCGAAAGCTCCCCGGTGACCGCCTTCTCCTCGTCCAGCCAGCGGCCGGGGTCGGAGTCCACCTGGGCGGGCCGCGCGGGCCAGCGCAGGTCGAGCTGAAGGTGCTCGTGCGTCATCACCGCGCCCGTGATCACGGACGTGGCGATCGTGCCGGTCACGGTGCGAAGCCGCCCGGTCTCCTCAGGGGGGGTCATGCAACGCGAGGCTACGACATGTTTGAGCTTTTCAGGCGCCTAATGGGGATAGTTTTTACCATTCAGTCCGGTTTAGCCGTCTTGCTCGTCGGAGCGCCGCGCCGTCCGTTCCTCGGCCTTGCGGCCCGCCTTACGTTCGGCTTTACGTTCGGCCTTCGCGCCGTCCCGTTCCACCGCGGTGCGCTCCGCGGCGGCCGTGCGCGCGGCCGCCTCGCGCGCCTCGGCCGCAGCCGTGTCGGCGGCCGCCGCGGCCGCGTCAGCGGCGTCGGCGGCGCGCACGGCGCGGGCCGCACGGGCGCGGGCGGTGTCGGTGCTCGGCCACATGTGATCGATCTCGGCGTTCAGCGCGGCCCCGATCAGCACCGCGAGCGCCGCCACGTACAGCCAGGCGAGGATCGCGATCGAGGCCGACAGCGGGCCGTAGACCGACACCCCGGCCAGGGAGCCCGCCAGGTAGAGCCGGAGCGCCACGCTGCCCACGATCCAGATGATCAGCGCGACCACGGCGCCCGGGATCTCGCGCCACCAGGCCGTCCGCACCGGCACGCTGCTGTGGTAGAGCATCGCCAGGAACATGATCGACAGCGACACCACGACCGGCCAGTAGAACACCTGCACCAGCCCGGCGCTCTCCGGCAGCGCCTTGCGCACCAGGGCGGGCCCGGCCACCAGCAACGGGATGACGATCACCATCACCAGCAGGCCGATCAGGTAGAGCACGAACGCGCGGATCCGGGTGCGGATCACCCCGCGCACGCCCGACAGCCCGTACGCGATGGTGATCGTGTCGACGTAGACGTTGGTCGCGCGCGACCCCGCCCACAGCGAGATCAGGAAGCTGACCGACACGATGTCGACCCGGCCGCCCTTGATCACGTCGTTGATCAGCGGCACCACGACCGAGTCCACGGCCGGGCCGGTGAGGACGGTCTGGGCCCGCTCGATCAGCCAGGCCCGGGTGTCGGCGACGGTGTCGTCGCCGAGCGCGCCGCGGAAGTGGCCCATCGTGCCGATGAGCCCGAGGACCAGCGGCGGCAGCGACAGCAGCGCGAAGAACGCCGCCTCGGCGGCCAGGCCCGTCACCCGGTAGCGGAACGCGGCGACGGCCGTGTCCCGGGTCAGCGCCCACAGGATCGGGCCGATGGGGCGCCGCGCGGGGGTCTTCTCCCCGTTCGCCGGCTCGTCGGCGGAGCCGCCCGCCACGCCCGCGGCGTCCGAGACTGTGGTCACACCGACCAACCGTAGAGCGTCAGCCGTCCGGAACATGCCTGATCGCCCATTTCAGTGATCCATTCCGCGCGTCGGACGCTCCCGTCCCGAGCTCCTGGGTATCACCGGGAGTGACCGCGGACTCCGGCCGCGGTGACGTTCGCGATGCCGGCCGCGCACGCGGTGACGGAAGGGACATCCGCATGGCACTCCCGTTCATGAAGGCTTTGACGCTGCGCAGCGGCGAACCGCCCATGATCAACGAGGGCCCGGGCTCCGCGGCGGCCGGGACCGGCCACGCCACCGGGGAAGAAGCCGGGGAGGTGAGCGACCGCACGGTGGCCAAGCGCGGCGCCGTCGCCCTGCTCGCACTGGGTGCGTGCATGGTGGCGGGCCGGATCCTGCTCCAGCGAAAGGCCAGGTGAGCCACGGCCAGGTCATGCCCGCCACGCGGCGGTGCATGCATTGACGTGCATCGGTGACAATGGAGTCATGATCTGCCAGTCCTGCCGCGACCGCCACCACGAGGAATGCCGTGGCGGTTCGTGGTGCGACTGCCAGCACGCCAAGGACCCCGCCACGCCCGGCCGGCGGGACGAGGGCGCACGGAGCGGCCCTGCCGAGCCCAAGGTGAACTGGAAGCGGCAGGGATGATGACTCTTCTCACTTGTCCGCATGCCGGACGCAACTGGACAGTCCGCGAGACCGGACGTCACAATGAGCGTATGGCTGCAGCTGCGGATCCCCTGCTGGTAATGCGCCGGCACGTGGACTTCCAGCGCGTCCGCAGCGCGATCTGTCTGTGACGCCCCGACCACGCCCCGTTTGATCTCGCGGGCGCGTGGCGCATCGGCGTCACCTTTGAACCGTCTTACGCTCACCGTCGAGCCGGCCGTTTTCAGGCTGCCGGTGCGCTGCGCGTTCCCTTCCGCACGAATGGATGAGGACGCTCGCCGTGCCACCAGCGACCATCAAGAGCAAGCCCAAGAAGGGCGAGGGCCAGTGGGCCCTCGGCTATCGCGAACCTCTGAACAAGAACGAAGAGAACAAGAAGAACGACGACGGGCTCAACGTCCGGCGGCGCATCATCGACATCTACTCCAAGGCCGGCTTCGACTCGATCGACCCCGCCGACCTGCGCGGCCGCTTCCGCTGGTTCGGGCTCTACACCCAGCGCAAGCCCGGGATCGACGGCGGCAAGACCGCGGTCCTGGAGGACGAGGAGCTCGACGACCGCTACTTCATGATGCGGGTGCGCATCGACGGCGGCCAGCTCTCGGGTGAGCAGCTGCGGGTCATCTCCGACATCGCGGTCAAGTACGCCCGCGGCACCGCCGACATCACCGACCGGCAGAACATCCAGTACCACTGGATCGCCATCGAGGACGTCCCGGCGATCTGGGAGGCCCTGGAGTCGGTCGGGCTGTCCACCATGGAGGCCTGCGGCGACACCCCGCGCGTGATCATCGGCTGTCCGGTGGCCGGCATCGCCGCCGACGAGGTCATCGACGCCACCCCGCAGATCGCCGAGGTGCACGAGCGCTACATCGGCTCGGCCGAGTTCTCCAACCTGCCGCGCAAGTTCAAGTCGGCGTTCTCGGGCTGCACCGCGCACTGCACGGTCCACGAGATCAACGACGTGGCGTTCGTCGGCGTGGTGAACGAGGCGGGCGAGGTCGGCTACCAGGCGTTCGTCGGCGGCGGCCTGTCCACCAACCCGATGTTCGCCAAGAGCCTGGGCGTCTTCGTGCGGCCCGAGCAGGCGCACGAGGTGTGGAAGGGCATCATCTCGATCTTCCGGGACTACGGGTACCGGCGGCTGCGCCACCGCGCCCGGATCAAGTTCCTGATGAACGACTGGGGCCCGGAGAAGTTCCGCGACGTGCTCGAGAAGGAGTACCTCGGCTTCGTCCTGCCCGACGGGCCCGAGCCCGCCGCGCCGCTCCCCCGCCGCGACCACGTCGGGATCCACCCCCAGCAGGACGGCGATTTCTACGTCGGCTTCGCGCCGCGTGTGGGCCGGGTGAACGGCAACCTGCTCGGCGTCATCGGCGATCTCGCCGAGCGGTACGGCTCCGGCCGGGTCCGCACCACCGTCGAGCAGAAGATGATCATTCTCGACGTGCCCGAGGGGAACACCGAGCCGCTGGCCGCCGCCCTCGCCGAGCACGACCTGCAGGTGCACCCGTCCACGTTCCGCCGCCAGACCATGGCCTGCACGGGCATCGAGTTCTGCAAGCTCGCGATCGTCGAGACCAAGCAGCGCGCGATGGACCTGATGGACGAGCTGGAGAAGCGGCTGCCCGACTTCGACCAGCCGCTGACCATCAACGTCAACGGCTGCCCGAACGCGTGCGCCCGCATCCAGGTCGCCGACATCGGCCTGAAGGGCCAGCTGGTCGTGGACGAGAACGGCGACCAGGTGGAGGGCTTCCAGATCCATCTGGGCGGCCAGGTCGGCGCCACGTTCGGCAAGAAGGTCCGCGGCCTGAAGACCACCTCCGACGGCCTCACCGACTACGTCGAGCGCGTCGTGCGCGCCTTCGACGCGCAGCGCGAGGAGGGCGAGACCTTCGCCGCCTGGGTGCAGCGCGCCGACGACGCCGATCTCAAGTAGGGACTGGTCGGAATGGCTGAACGTGCCGCGCCGTTCTACTGCCCCTACTGCGGGGACGAGCATCTCGAGCCCCGCGAGGAGGAGGGGGCGTGGTTCTGCCGTGACTGCGTCCGTTCCTTCAAGTTGAAGTTCCTCGGTGTTGGAGCGCCCCAACCACCACGCAAGGAGACCTCCCAGTGACTCTGCTGGAGACCGACAGACCGACACTCGACCTCGAAGACATCGTCGAATCGGCCGCCGCCGCGCTCGAGGGCGCCCCGACCCTCGAGGTCATCCGCTGGGCGGCGGCCACCTTCGGAGACCGGATCTGTCTCACCTCCTCCATGTCCGACGCGGCCCTCATCCACCTGGTGTCCAAGGTGAAGCCGGGCATCGACGTGCTGTTCGTCGACACCGGCTACCACTTCGCCGAGACCGTCGGCACCCGTGACGCCGTCGAGGCCGTGTACCCCGTCAACGTGATCAACGTGACCCCGTCCCGTACGGTCGCCGAGCAGGAGGCCGCGCTCGGCCCCCGGCTGAACGGCCGCAACCCGGACCTGTGCTGCCACCTGCGCAAGGTGGAACCGCTCGGCAAGGCGCTCGAGGGCTACATGGCGTGGTTCAGCGGCATCCGCCGCGAGGAGACCGCGAGCCGCCGCGACCGCAGGGTCGTCGAGTGGGACCGCAAGCGCGGGATGGTCAAGGTCAACCCGATCCTGGACTGGACGCAGCAGGAGATGGACGACTACATCGAGGACAACGGCGTCCTGGTCAACCCGCTGCACTACGACGGCTACCCCTCGATCGGCTGCGAACCCTGCACCCGTCCCGTCGCGCCCGGCGAGGACCCCCGCAGCGGCCGCTGGGCCGGGATGGGCAAGACGGAATGCGGAATCCACATCTGAGCCCGCCGATGGTCGCGGTGGCGCACGGGAGCAAGGACCCGCGCGCCGCCGCGACCGTCGCGGAGCTGATGGCGAAGGTCCGGGCCAGCCGCCCGGGCCTGGACGTCCTGACGTCCTTCCTGGACCACGCGCCGCCGACGCCGGTGCGCGTGCTGGACGGGCTGGCGCAGCGGGGCGCCGAGGACGCGGTCGTGCTGCCGCTGCTGCTGACGGCGGCGTACCACAGCAAGACCGACATCCCCGGCGTGCTGAACGAGGTCCGGGGCCTGCACCCGCGGCTGCGCACGCGCACGGCCGCGACGCTCGGCCCGCACCCACTGCTCATGGCCGCGCTCGAACGGCGGCTCGGCGAGGCGGGCGTGGCGCTCGGCGACCCCGACACGGCGGTCGTGCTGGTGTCGGCGGGCTCCAGTGACCCGTCGGCCAACGCCACGATCTGGGCCATGGCGCGCGAGTGGCGCACCCGCGGCTGGCGCGGCGTGGTCCCCGCGTTCGCGTCCGCCTCCCGTCCCACCCCGGCGGAGGCGGTGTCGGCGCTGCTGGACGCCGGCGCCCCACGCGTCGCCGTCGCGTCGTACTTCCTGGCGCCCGGCTACTTCGCCGACAAGGTCCGTACGGAGGCGCTGGCGGCCGGTGCGAGCGCGGTCTCGCCGGTGCTCGGCGCCGCCCCCGAGCTCGCCGACCTCGTCCTGCACCGCTACACCGAGGCCCTCGCGACCACCCACGAAGTCGCCGCCGCCGTCTGACCCGCCGCCTGACGGCCACGCGAGGCGTCTCAGGTTCGCCGATCTTGCTCTGAGCGCCCTTTGCGGGGCGAAGTGAGGGCGCTGAGAGCAAGATCGGCGTATTGGTCAGCGGGCGAGGAGCAGGCGGATCATGTCGGTGAGGGCGCGCGGCGAGACGGCGGGGTCGACGGCACGGCGCAGGCCCAGGCCGACGCCCAGGCTGAGGAGGGCGTCGGCCAGCTCGGCGGCGGGCAGCGGGAGGGCGACCTCGCGGCGGCTCGCCTCGTTCTCCAGCAGAAGCTGAAGCGCGCTCACCCAGCTGCGGCCGCTGACCGCGACCTGGTCGCGCAGGCCGGGGTCGCGGCGGGTGGCGTGGATGGCGAACTCGGCCTCCAGGAGCGTCCAGCCGGGGTCGCCGATGGTGCGTTCCGCCCAGGCCTCGAAGACGGCCAGCCGGTCCTCGTCGGAGCCCTCGCCCAGGAACGCGTCCATGATGGCGCGGACCTGCTCGGCGCGAACGGACTCGATGACGGTCTGGCAGAGCTCGTCCTTGGTACCGAAATTGGAGTAGACGGCGCCCTTGGAAAAGCCCGCCGTCTCGGCGACCTTCTCCAGCGAGGTCGCGTGATATCCGTCACGAAGGAACAGCCGGCGGGCGGTCGCCAGCAGCAGCTCGCGGGTGCGCGCCTGGCTCTCCGCCCTGGTCAGCCGTGCCATCTCGCCCTCCCTCAAGGCACTCGGTATCCGGATACCGGCGGTATTCAATCATGCCCCGTGGGCGAGTACGCATGTATTGACACCCTGTCCAAGACCCAAATACCTTCGGTATCCCAAATGAGCCGGAGGTGGGGATGAGATATCCGCCCGTGGCGCGGCCCGGCGCGGTCGTCGCCATCACCGGCGGCGCGCGCGGCATCGGCCGGGCCGCCGCCGAGGCGTTCGCCCGCCGCGGCGCGCAGGTCTGGATCGGCGACCGCGACGGCGCCGCGGTGACGCGCACCGCCTCCGAGCTGGGTGTACGCGGGGTCGCGGTGGACGTGACCGACCGGGCGTCGTTCGCGGCCTTCCTGGAGGCGGCCGGGCCGGTCGACGTCCTGGTGAACAACGCCGGGATCATGCCGCTCGGCCCGTTCCTCGACGAGAGCGACGCGGTGAGCGCGGCGACGCTCGACGTGAACGTCTGGGGCCCGCTGCTGGGCATGCGGCTCGTCCTGCCGGGGATGATCGAGCGCGGCCGGGGTCACGTGGTGAACGTGGCGTCGATGGCGGGCAAGCTGCCGCTGTCGGGGATGGCGGTCTACAACGCCGGCAAGTACGCGGCCGTCGGGCTGAGCGCGGCGGTGCGCGAGGAAGTCGCGGGCACGGGCGTGAGCGTCAGCACCGTGCTGCCCACCGCGGTGCGCACCGGCCTCACCGAGGGCGTGAAACTCGGCGGCGGGCTGCCGACCATCGATCCGGAACGGGTCGCCGAGGCGATCGTGCGCAGCTGCGTCGGGCGGCGAGCCGAGTACCCGGTGCCGGGCTGGCTCGCGGCCGCGCAGCCGGTGCTGGGCGTGACGCCCGAGTGGGTCGTACGGGCCGCCAAGCGCGCGATGGGCGGCGACCGCGCGTACAGGTCCACGTTCGGCACGCGCGGCGAGCACGACCGCCGCGTCATCGAGCAGGCCGAGGAGCGAGAGCGATGACCGGGGCCGGCCGAGGGAAGGGCGCGGTGAACGGGTTCGACCATGAGGTCGTCGTGGTGGGCGCCGGGTTCTCCGGGCTGTGCGTGGCGATCCAGCTGCGGCAGAAGGGCGTGCGCGACCTGGTGATCCTGGACGCGGCGCCGAGCGTGGGCGGCGTCTGGCGGCACAACACCTACCCCGGCGTCGCGGTCGACGTCCCGTCGGCCACGTACTGCTACTCCTTCGAGCAGAACCCGTCCTGGTCGCGGTCGTTCGCGCCCGGCGCGGAGGTGCGCGCCTACGCCGAGCACTGCGCCGACAAGTACAAGCTGCGCTCGCACCTGCGTCTGGACACCAAGGTCGAACGGGCCGTCTTCGACGAGGACGCCGACATCTGGCACGTGCACACCGACCAGGGCGAGATCACCGCGCGGTTCCTGATCGCCGCCGTCGGCCCGCTGGACCAGCCCAAGAACCCCGACATCCCCGGCATCGACTCGTTCACCGGCAAGGTGATCCACACCGCCCGCTGGGACCATGGCCACGACCTGCGCGGCGAGCGCGTCGCGGTCATCGGGACGGGCGCGTCCGGGCTGCAGGTGATCCCCGAGCTCGCCGAGGCGGCCGCGCACCTGGACGTCTACCAGCGCACGCCGATCTGGGTGTTCCCGAAGGTCGACTTCGCGATCCCGCGCGGCGTGCGGACCGCCTTCCGGATGCTGCCGCCGCTGCAGTCGCTGGTCCGCTTCATCACCACGGTCGCGTCCGAGGTGATCATGGTGCTGGGGATCGTGCACTACAGCAAGGCGCCGTTCCTGGTCCGCGCGACCGAGGCGATCTGCCGCGCCCACCTGCGCCGCCAGGTCCCCGACCGGCGGCTGCGGCGCGCGCTGACGCCGCGGTACGGGTTCGGCTGCAAGCGGCCGTCGTTCTCCAACCGCTACTTCCCCACGTTCATGCGCGACGACGTGGAGCTGGTCACCGACCCGATCGAGCGCTTCACGCCGACGTCGGTCGTCACGCGCGACGGGCGCGAACGCGAGATCGACACCCTCGTGCTGGCGACCGGCTTCAAGATCCTGCAGCTCGGCGCGATGCCCGCGTTCCCGGTCGTGGGGCTTGGCGGGGTCGAGCTCGGCGCCCACTGGGACGAGCACCGCTACCAGTCCTACGAGGGCGTCGCCTCTCCCCTGGCGCCCAACTTCTGGCTGATGAACGGGCCGTACACCGTCACCGGGGCGTCCTGGTTCTCGATCATCGAGGCGGGCAGCACGCACATCGTCCGCTGCGTCACCGAGGCCCGCCGGCGCCGCGCCCTCCGCATGGTCGTCCGGCGCCGCCCGCACGACGACTTCACCGCCGAGATGCGCACCCGCATGAAGGGCACGATCCTCGGGCAGCCGAGCTGCGCCCGGTCCAACTCCTACTACTTCGATCGTCACGGGGACGCGCCGTACGTCCGCCCGCAGTCCGGGCTGTACGTTTGGCGCCGCAGCCGGACCTTCGACGTGAACGACTACGAATTCACCCGTTGAACCCTGTGAACCCTCTGAAAGGAATCTCCCCGATGGCTCTTCTTCGCACCGCCGGGATCGCCCTCGCCGCCACCGGCCTCGCCCACTTCGCCGCCCCGAAGGCGTTCGAGCCGATCTCCAAGCTGGCGTTCCCGAACGACACCGACGCGTGGATCAAGCGCAACGGCGCGACCGAGCTTGCGCTCGGCGTGGCGCTGGCGGTGGACAAGACCCGCAAGGCCGGGCTGGTCGGCACCGCCGTCTACACCGCGTGGCTCGGCGCCCGCGCGGCCGCCAACCGCAAGTCGTCCTGAGACCGCCGTACTGATCGAGACCGCTGGACCGAAGGCTTTCGTACCGAGGGCCGCCGGGCTGAGGCCGTCGCTGATCGCCGCTAGGCGTTCGGGCCCTTGCGATCCTCCCACCAGGACGTGAGGGCCCGTCGCACCGGCGCGTGGTGCTCGTCGTCCACGATCTTCACGTCGCCCATGATCGCCTGGGCCCGTACCCGCACGATCGGCACGCGCTGGCCCGGCACGGCGTCGCGGACCTGCACCCGGCGGTCGCCCATCACGGCGTAGCCGCTGAGCTCGACCGCCACCCCGTCGGGCACGATCACCTTCACGTCGCCCATCACCGCGGTCACCACGATGCTGACCTCGCCGGTCGGCACCTGGGCGCCGCGCAGGTCCAGGACCACGTCGCCCATCACCGACAGCGCGGTGAGCTCGGCGTCGATGCGGCCCGAGATCCGTTCCTTGCAGTCCCCCATGATCGCGCTGAACCGCCGCTGAATCTGCAGCGGCGCCGGTGCGGCGCCTGGTGCGCCCATCCCCGGCAGATCGTGGGTGATCTTCTCCAGGTCACCGCGGGTGACGGCGCTGTAGGCCGCCTCGGTCCGCAGCGTCAGCTCCTCGAAGGTCAGCCGCCCCTCCACCGAGGCCACCCGCAGCCGCTCGACCACGGTCTCCCGTTCGTCGTCGGAGGCGCGGACCGACTCGGGCGGGACCGCCGGACGGCCCGCCTGCGGCTCCTGCGACTCCAGCCGGGAGGGCGTTCCGCCCGGCTGCGAACTGGGCTGACTCATGACTTCGAAGGTATGCCCCGCGCGTCGCCCGGCAATCCGCCCCGCGGACGAGATCACCACAAGCCTTAAGGAGGATGGGCCTCCTCAATACAGATCTAACACAGTCGGTGAGATTGTGTAATATCGGAATCGTGACGCATGAGGTGTTCAATCAGGTCCCCCCGCTGATCGGCTTCGACGCCGCCGACGAGGCCCTCCTCGAAGGCCTGGAACGCGAGGGCGCGGGCTGGGCCGCCGACGAGGTGCACGAGCTGGGCCGCCTGACCGGCACCCACGAGGCCCAGGAATGGGGCCGCCTCGCCAACGAGAACCCCCCGGTCCTGCGCACCCACGACCGCTACGGCCACCGCATCGACGAGGTCGAGTTCCACCCGGCCTGGCACGAGCTCATGAAGGTCGCCACCTCCCACGGCCTGCACGGCGCCCCCTGGACCTCGCCCCGCGAAGGCTCTCACGTGGCCCGCGCCGCCAAGTTCTACGCCTGGCGCGTGGACGCCGGCCACGGCTGCCCCATCTCCATGACGTACGCCGCCGTACCCGCCCTCCGCGCGAACCCCGAACTGGCCGCCCAGTACGAGCCCCTCCTGGCGAACCGGTCCTACGACTTCGGCCTCCGCGCGCCCCTCACCAAGACCGCCCTCCTGGCGGGCATGTCGATGACCGAGAAGCAGGGCGGCAGCGACGTAAGGGCCAACACCACCCAGGCAACCCCCACCCCTAACGGCGACTACACCTTGGTGGGTCACAAGTGGTTCACCAGCGCCCCCATGTGCGACGTCTTCCTCACGCTCGCCCAGGCCCCGGGCGGCCTGACCTGCTTCCTGGTCCCCCGCGTCCTCCCCGACGGCACGCTCAACAACCTCCGCCTCATGCGGCTGAAGGACAAGCTGGGCAACCACTCCAACGCCTCGTCGGAGATCGAGTACGAGAACGCCGTCGCCTACCGCGTCGGCGACGAGGGCCGCGGCGTCCGCACCATCATCGAGATGGTCAACATGACCCGCCTGGACTGCGTCATCGGCGCCGCCGCCGGCATGCGCCAGGGCCTCATCGTCGCCGCCCACCACGCCACCCACCGCAAGGCGTTCGGCAGGTACCTGATCGACCAGCCGCTCATGCGCAACGTCCTCGCCGACCTCACCATCGAGTCCGAGGCCGCCACCACCGTCATGATGCGCCTGGCCGGCGCCACCGACCGTTCCGAGACCGCCTTCAAGCGCCTGGCCCTGGCCGTCACCAAGTACTGGGTCTGCAAGCGCTGGCCCGCCCACACCGCCGAGGCCCTCGAATGCCTGGGCGGCAACGGCTACGTGGAAGAGTCCGGCATGCCCCGCCTCTTCCGCGAGTCCCCCCTGAACGGCATCTGGGAGGGCAGCGGCAACGTCTCCGCCCTGGACGTCCTGCGCGCGATGGCCAAGGAACCGCAGACGCTCGACGCGTTCTTCGCCGAGCTGGACGCCGCCGCCGGCGCCGACCGCCACCTCGACCAGGCCATCGCCCAGGTCCGCGACTCCCTCACCGACCTGGACACCATCGAGATCCGCGCCCGCCGCATCGTCGAGCAGATGGCCCTCACTCTCCAGGCATCCCTGCTGGTCAGACACGGCCACCCCGCCGTCGCCGACGCGTTCTGCGCCACCCGCCTGGGCGGCGACTGGGGCCACGCCTACGGCACTCTCCCGCCCTCGGTAGACCTCGCCCCCATCATCGAACGAGCGGTCCCCAAGCTCACCTGAATCCCGGCGGCTTCGACCGGCCGAAATCCCAAGCTCTCAGATGGAGGTGCGGATGCGGGTCTATGCGGGCCAATCGCACGAGGAGCGCGAAGAGGCCAGGCGGACCCGGCTGGTCGACGCCGCGGTCCAGCTGTTCGGCGTCAGAGGCTTCGACGAGACCACGGTTCGCGAGATCTGCGCGAGGTCCTCGGTCTCCACCCGGGACTTCTACCGGCTGTTCACCGACAAGGAAGACCTGCTGATCGCGATCTTCGAGCTCTCCTACACCCGCCATCTCCAGGCGCTGAGCCGCGGGCTCGCCGCCGTACCGCCCGACGCCGACGTGCTCACCAGGATCGCCGCCGCGGGTGTCGCGACCGCCGAGGACCTGGCCGACCATCCCCTCCTGGCCCGAGTGGCGTTCGAGCAGTCCACCGGGATCAGCCGCACCGTCGAGGCGAGCCGCGACCGGATGCGCGCCGAGGCCGTTGAGATGACCCTGCACATGACCAGGGACCTGGTCGACAACGGCCTCATCACCGCTGAGAACCACCGATCGGCCGCGATGGCGGTCGTCGGCGCGTTCGAACAGCTGAAACGCGACTGGGTCAAGAACCCGATCCCACCACAGGAGTTCGCGACCCGGCTGATCACGATCCTCTCCCGGCTCCTGGGCTCTGACTGACCATTGGCCAGGATCCTTCTGAACGGGCATACGGCAGCCGACCCGGCGGCGGCGGTTCCCAGGCCGCCCCGGCATGGCGGGCGAGTGTGTTCAGGATGACCTGCCGATGGGCGCCGAACTCGTCGATACGACACACCAGGACCCATCCGCGGGCCGGGTCGGCGTGGCGTGTCGGAGGTGAGTCCGCGCTCGCCAGGCGTGCGGCGATGTCGGGCGCCGGGCGGGCGTACAGGCATGCCTGACGCAGGTAGTACACCGCCATGCGATCCATCAGCGTGATCTTGGTGATCTCGGCCCAGCGGTAGTCGTGGTGCTCGTTGCCGACGGTGACGCTCAGGCCCACCGGTGTGATCTCCAGCCTGCGCCGGTATCCCTGGAATTGCAGAATCCCGAAAAGCCCGCCGAGCGCCAGGACGGTGAACAGCGTCCCGGCTATGAGTGCACGCCAATCCGGGTGCGGAGAGAAGCTGTTCGGCTCGGGAAGGCTGCTATTGACGAGTCTCGGGAAAAAGCAGGCGGTACCGAGCGCGAGGAAGAGAAGCACAAGGCCGACCTCGCCTGCCAGATCGCGCAGACTGGTCGTCTGAAAGACGACGCTTTCAGCTTGGAGACCGCCGGTGACCGGTTCCTCTGTCGCCACCACGCGGGTGGCGATCATGGTCTGGAGGTCGGCGGGCAGCCACGCCCCGAAGTCGCTTCCCTCCGACAGGGTGGCCAGCAGGGCGGCGGGGGTCGGGCGGGCGGCGGGTTCCCTGGCCAGGCATTCGGAGACCAGGCCGGTCAGGCCGGGGTCGAGGCCGGTGAGGTCGGGTTCCTGGTGAACGACCCGGTAGTCGAGCGCCGCCGCCGGCCCTTCGCCGTACGGGCGTACCCCGGCGGCATAGGCCAGGATCAGACCGAGCGCGAACACGTCGCAGGCCGGAGTGAGGTCCCGGCCGGCCAGCAGTTCCGGGGACATGAAGCCGGGAGTCCCGGCCCGGGCGGTGACGCCCGAGGCGTCCGCGGCACGGGCGATCCCGAAGTCGATGACCCGGGGTCCGTCTGCGGCGAGCAGGATGTTGGACGGTTTCAGATCGCGGTGGATCAGGTTCTGCGCGTGGATCGCCTGCAAGGCCTCAGCCAGCCCCGCGCCCAGAGCGCGCAGCGTCATCGCGGGGAGCGCGCCGTGCTCGGCCAGCGCCTCGGCGAGCGATGGACCTGCCACGTACGCGGTGACCATCCAGGGCCGTTCCGCGTCCGGATCGGCGTCCACGACAGGCGCGGTATGGAATCCGCCGACGGTACGGGCCGCCTCGACCTCACGCTTGAACCGGCGCCGGAACTCGGGGTCGGCCGCGTACGACTCGTGGACTCGTTTGACCGCGACGAGCCGCCCCCCGGGAGAACGGCCCAGGAACACCTCGCCCATCCCGCCCGCGCCGAGCCGGGCCAACAGCACATAATCGCCGATGCCGGCTGGGTCGCCGGCTCGCAACGGATCCATCCCCATCTACCGCGATCTCCCGACCCGTCCTCGCCACCGGCCCACGCGCATCGCCGCTCCTCACCTGGATTCCAAGCGATCACCCTCGCGGTGACCCCGCTCGAGACGCAGCCTAAGGATCAGCGCTCCTCGCGCTAAGGGGCGTTTTCAGATGGAAGCGCGCTCTCGGCGGCTCGGATGAACGTGCCGGGGGTGAGGCCGTACGAGCGGTGGAACCAGCGGGCCAGGTGGGCCTGGTCGGCGAAGCCCGAGGCGGCTGCGGCGTCCGCTGGGGTGGTGCCGGTGGCCAGGAGTGAACGGGCGTGGCGCAGCCGGAGCTGGCGCTGGTAGTCGCTGGGCGCCAGGCCGAAGACGTCGCGGAACGCGCGGTAGAGCGCGAAGCGGCTGCAACCGGCGGCTTCTGCGAGAGCCTCGACGGGGATCGGCTCCAGGTAGGACTGGTGCAGGAGGTCTCGTGCGCGGAACGCGGCCTTGCGCTGGGAGGTGTCGTCCAGCGTGCGGACCAGGGGCGCGCGGGTGGCGCCACTGCGGGTCAGCGCGGTGATGACCGCCGTGAGGCGTTCGTCCACCACCAGCGGGCTCGCGGCGCCGACCGCCGCGTACAGGCGGTTGATCGCATGGGCCGCCATCGGATCGGGGAGCACGGGGCGGGCGAACAGCGGCATCGCGGCGGCGCGCCCGTCGGCCGCGTCGGTCAGGACGTCGGCGACCACGCGCGGATGGATGTGCACGATGCGGTAGTGGTAGCCCAGGTCGGCCGCCGCGTGCCCGTCGTGCACCTCGTCGGGGTTGAACGCCATGACCATGCCGGCGCTGCTGGTGTGCGTTCCGCCCCTGCAGCGGAAGCCCTGCGCGCCGGCGTCGGTGACGCCGAAGGAGTAGGTCTCGTGGCTGTGCGGCGCGTACACGTGGCGGCGGAACCGGGCGCGCATGGCCTCCACGCCCAGGCCGTCGTTCCGCCAGTACTCCACGCTGCTCATGGACCGATTGTCCCTCTTTCGCCTGCATGTTCTTGAACGCTCGTGCGTTCAAGAACAGCCCGGGGCCCGGCGGCCAGGCTCGCAGCATGCCCGTGAACAAACGCCCCTACCTGCTCCTCTCGGTGACCATGGTGATGTGGGGCAGCGCCTTCGCCAGCTCCAAAGCGGTCGTGGACCACATGCCTCACACCGTGGCGGCGCTGCTGCGCTTCGGCGGTGGCGCGATCGCGCTGCTGGTGGCCGTCGCGTTCTCCGGTACGACGCGTACCAAAGCCGCTCCCCGAGCCGCGCGCCGTGCCGCACTGGCAGGCGTCCTGGGCGTCTTCGCCTACAACGCCTGCTTCTTCTGGGGGCTGTCGCTGGCCCCGTCGCTGGACGGCGGGATCCTCATTCCCGTCCTGAGCCCTGTGCTGACCACCGCGTTCCTCACCCTCACCGGCCGCGAACGGGCCTCGCGCGCACGCCTGGCCGGGCTCGCGCTGGGCCTGGCCGGAGCGGTCGTCTTCTTCCTCGGCACGGGCGGCGGCGGCAGCCCGGAGCGGCTGGCCGGAGACGCGCTGTACGCGCTGAGCGCCGTCTGCTGGGCCGCCTACACGCTGGTCGGGCCGAGGGTGCTGGCCGGCCTCGAACCCCTGCGCGCGATGGCGTACGCGACGTGCGCCGGAACGGTGCTGCTCGCCGTCCTGGCCGCCCCCGGCCTCGGCCAGGTGCAGTGGACCGCCCTCCCGACCGGCGTCTGGCTGAACGTGGCGTACCTGGCCGTCGGCGCCGCCGCCATCGCCAACCTGCTCTACTACCGCGGCATCGGATCGGTCGGCCCGGCGTCGGCGTCGCTGATGATGTTCACGGTCCCGATGGTCAGCACCGCCTGCGCCACCCTCCTCCTCAGCGAGTCCTTCAACCCCCTCCAGGCGCTCGGCGCCCTGATCCTCGTGGCGGGCGCGATCCTCGCCGTCACCCAAGGCCTCCAAAATTGGAATGAAGCATTCCGTTCTGATAGAGTGGTGGATACCGGACAGACGAGAGGAAATCCCATGTATCTGGTTGTTGGCGCTACCGCACACTTTGGCCGTCAGGCAGTCGAGGAGCTGGTTTCGGCAGGTCAGCCGGTGCGGGCGCTCACCCGGACACCGGAGAAGGCGGGCCTCCCCGAGGGTGTCCAGGTCGTCCGCGGTGACCTCACCGACCCGGCCTCCCTCCCTGCCGCCGTGGAGGGCGTTGAGGCGGTCCTGCTGGTGCTGCGGTACGGCATGGACGTCGGTCCGCTGCTGGACGCCGCCCGCGCGGCCGGGGTGCGCCGCGTGGTGTTCCTGACCTCGGGCGCGGTCGTACGGGGCGTCTCCGCCGACGCACAGCCGGACGTGATCGCCGAGTACCACCGGGGCGTTGAGGAAGCGGTCGAGGCGTCCGGGCTGGAATGGACGTTCCTGCGCCTGCTGTTCCCCGCGATCAACTCGCTGACGTTCGCGATGCAGTTGCAGGGCGGCGACGTGATCCGCGCCCCCTACACCCGCGCCGGGTTCAGCGCGATCCACGAGCGCGACGTCGCCGAGGTCGCCGCCCGCGTCCTGGCCGACGGCGCCGCCCACGCGGGCGCGACGTACGACCTGACCGGCCCCGAGTCGCTGACCCAGGCCGCCCAGGTCGCCGTCCTCGCCGAGGCCCTCGGCCGCCCGCTGACCGTCGAGGACCTCGACCCCGAGCCGGTCCGCGAGCAGATGAGCCAGTTCATGGACGCCGAATTCCTGGCGGCCCTGTTCAGCCTCATGGAGGCGGCCGTCGGCAAGCCCGCCCCCGTCAACGACACCGTCGAGCGGATCACAGGCCACCCCGCCCGCACCTACGCGACCTGGGCCGCCGACCACCGAGCCGACTTCGGCGGCTGACCACGGCCGCGCCCGGGAGGTAGCCGGAAAGGTCCTTGGCCCGCAATAGTCGTGGCTGTTTCTTCCTGTGGCCTGTGTCGGGTCTGGCGTTCTCCTTACAGGTCGTGATCACATGCGTACGATTGTGAGCTGCGGTTAGGGAGAGCTTTCGACCATGGACACTTTCCACCGGCGCACCGGCACCCTCCCCGCCGAGGTCACCGGTTTCGTGGGCAGGTGGCGGGAACTCGCCGAAGTGAGCGGACTGCTCGAACGGGCACGTCTGGTGAGCATCGTCGGGCCCGGCGGGGTGGGCAAGACGCGGCTTGCTCTGCATGTCGCCTCGAAGTCTGCCGGAAGGTTCCCCGAGGGGGTCTTCTTCGTCGAGCTGTCGGGGCTGCGCGACCCGGATCTGCTGCCGCATACGGTGGCCACTGCTCTGGGGCTGCCGGAGCAGACGTCCGGGGACGCACTGGACGCGCTGCTGGACTATTTGCGCAAGCGGACCGGGCTGCTGCTCATTCTGGACACGTGCGAGCACATGCTGGACTCGTGCGCGATGCTGACCGACCTGATGTTGCACGAGGCGCCGAACGTGACGGTGCTGGCGACGAGCAGGCAGCCGCTGGACGTGCCCGGGGAGCATTGCCGTTCGATCGCGCCGCTGCCGGTGCCCGAGGGCGGCGGGCAGCCCGGCAGCGGGGACGCGCTGGAGTTGTTCGCGCAGCGCGCGGCGGCGGTGGTGGCGGGGTTCGAGATCACTGAAGGCAACCGCGAGCTGGTGACGACGCTGTGCCGGCGGCTGGACGGGATGCCGCTGGCGATCGAGCTGGCGACCGTACGGCTGCGGGCCCTTCCGTTGGAACGGCTGGCCAAGCTGCTGGAGGAGCGGTTCAAGCTCACCGGCACGCGGCGTACCGCCATGTCGCGGCATCAGACGCTGCGCACGGCGATCGACTGGAGCCACGAGCTGTGCACGCCGGGCGAACGGCTGTTGTGGGCGCGGCTGTCGGTCTTCGCCGGAACGTTCGACGTGGCGGCTGTCGAAGAGGTCTGCTCGGGCGGGGAACTGCCGGACGAGGACGTCCTGGACGCGCTCATCGGCCTGGTGGACAAGTCTGTGCTGCTGCGTGAGGACGGCGGCGGCGACCGCTATCGCATGCTCGACACCCTGCGCGAGTACGGCGCCGAACGGCTCGCCATGGCGGGTGGTCAGGAGGAGGTGCGCAGGCGCCACGTGGCCAGGTATCTCGGCCTGGTGCAGGACTTCGACACGCATTTCCACGAGGACGGCCAGCTGGCGGCCTATCTGGCGCTGTTCGCCCAGCATGCCGACCTGCGGGCCGCATTGGAGTACGCCTGTGACCTGCCCGGCTCGGACCGGGACGCGGCTGTACTCGCCACCAGGTCGTGGGGCTACTGGCAGATCTCGGGCCTGCTGACCGAGGGGCGTTACTGGCTGACCAAGGTTCTGGACCGTTTCCCCGGCGAATGTGCGGAACGCGCGGGGATGCTGACCGTACGGGCGTATCTGGCGACGTTCCAGAGCGATCCCCGTTCCGCCGCCGGTGATGTTCGCGAGGCGGTGCCCATGGCCGAGGCGCTGGGCGAGACGAAGACCGCCGGGCGTGCGCTGGTGTACGAGCACCTCGTGCTGACGTTCACGGGCAGGTTCGAGGAGGCCGCCGAGGTGAGCCTGCGGGCGCGTGAACGCCTTGAAGCGGTCGACGACCAGATGGCCCTGGCCAAACTCGACTGCCAGGACGGCCACCTCTACCACCTGCAGGGCAAGGCCGACCTCGCCATCGACTACTGCGCGCGGGGGCTGCAACGCTTCCCTGAAGGCAGCAAGGAATGCTGGATCCGCGGCTATCTGCTCTACGTGAGCAGCGTCGCCCACTACAGGAACGCCGACTTCGCGGCGAGCGCGGAGGCGGCCAGCGCCGCGTTGCGCTGCAAGTCGGCGCTCAGCGACAGCATCGGCATCGCCTATTGCCTGGAGACCTTCCTTTTCCTCGCCGTCGAGTACGGCGCGTACCCTCGTGCGGCCTGGCTGCTCGGCGCGACCGAGCCGCTGTGGGAGCTGGCGGGCAGCCGCTTCAGCGGAACGGCCCAGATGGACGAGCTTCACCGGGCGGCCGAGACCGCCACCCGTGAGGCGCTCGGCGACGAACGCTACGAGCAACTGCGCGTCATGGGCGCGGAGGCGCTACTCCCCCAGGTCGTCGAGGCGGCGATCTCGGGCTCGGAGGACCTGCCCTCCGTACCCCGCCAGCGCCGCACCGGACGCGGCGGAGACCCGCTCACCCGGCGCGAGCTGGAGGTCGCACGGCTGGTCGCCGAAGGCCTGTCCAACCGCGAGATCGCCGATCAGCTGGTGATCTCCAAGCGCACCGTGGGCGCGCACGTCGAGCACATCCTCAGCAAGCTCGGCGTGTCCTCCCGGCTCCAGGTGGCTGCGATGCTGCCGCCCGCGATGCCGGACGACACCGACGAACCCGAGCCCGACTCCGCGCCCATCAAGGTCATCCCGATCTCACGGACGCGACCGGAGATGCCGCGCCGCGAGACCGGCCCCTGAGCCCGGCCTGCCCCGCGTAAGCCCGGCCTGCCCCGCGTAAGCTCGGCCTGCCCCGCGTAAGCCCGGCCTGCCCCGCGGCCGGGCTCACTCAACGTTCGACCGAGCGCGCCGAGCGCGGCTCAGCTTCGGGCGCCACCAGTTCGCCGGGCCCAGCGCGGCGACCAGGGCCGGGGCCAGGATGCCGCGGATGAGGGTGGCGTCGATGACGATGCCCAGCGCCAGGGCGGTGGCGAGGATCTTGACGTCGGTGGACGGGACCTGGGCGAGGGACACGAACGACAGGAACAGGATGAGCGCGGCCGAGGTCACCAGGCGGCCGGTCCGCGCGATGCCCGCGACCGTGGCCTTGTCGGTGCCCAGGCCGGCGTCGTGCTCCTCCTTGATCCGGGCGAGCAGGAAGACCTCGTAGTCCATCGACAGGCCGAACAGGAACGCGAAGACCGCGATGGGCACCCACACGGTGATCGCGTCCGAGCCGGACTGGCCGAACAGCGCCTCGGTGCCGACGCCGTGCTGCCAGATCAGGACCGTCACGCCGTAGGCGGCGCCGAGCGAGATGACGTTCAGGACGAGCGCCTTCAGCGGCAGGACGACCGAACGCAGCGCCCGGGTGAGCAGCAGCATCGTCACGATCACGATGAGCCCGATGATCCACCAGGCGTTCCCGTAGACCGCGTCGATGAAGTCGGCGTTCTGCGCCGGGATCCCGCCGACCTCGGCGCCGGTGGCGCGGACCGCGTCGCGGACGCGGGCGGCGGCGTCCGCGCCCTCGCTGGTCGAGGGGTCCTGGCTCGTCCAGGCCTCGACGACCGTGCCGCCGCCTCGCGACCAGTCCGGCGGCGACAGAACGCCCGCGACGCCCTCGATCCCGGCGACGGACCGCCGGAGCTGGTCGGGCCGGTCGGTGGTGATCTCGACCGGCTGGGTGAGCCCGGCTCCGAGCCCCGCCTGTTCGATCTGCCGTACGGCCTGACCTGCGCGTCCGCCGGTGGATGCCAGCGAGTCGTTGGAGGGCTGGCCGAGCCGCAGAGTGAGCAGCGGCGCGGCCAGCGCCAGCAGCACCACGACGGTCACGGCGATGGACGCCCAGCGGTGCCGGACGACCCCGTTGCCGATGCGCCGCCACAGCGGGCTGTCGGGTTGGCCGGAACGCCGGTTCGGCCAGCTCAGCCTCGGTCCGGCGACCACCAGCAGCGCGGGCAGCAGGGTCAGGGCGGCCAGCACGCTGAGCAGCGGGATGAGCAGGCCGGTGAAGCCCACGCTGCGCAGGAACGGCACGGGCAGCAGGATCAGGGCCGCCAGGCTCACGGCGACCGTGACGCCCGAGAACAGCACCGAACGGCCCGCCGTCGACAGCGCCCGTTCGACGGCGGCGGCGTTCTCCAGCCCGTTGGCGCGTTCCTCCCGCCAGCGCGTCACGATCAGCAGCGCGTAGTCGATCGCCACGCCGAGGCCGATCAGGGCGAGCAGGTACTGGACGATGAACGAGACCTCGGTGAACTCGGTGAGCCCCCAGACGATCAGGAAGGTCGTCAGGATGGACGCCGCCGCGATGAACAGCGGCGTGAGCGCCAGCAGCGACCCGAAGACCAGCGCCAGCACGATGAGGGCGCCGAGCCCTCCCGCGATCGTCTCCACCAGGACGCTCGGTCCCCCGCCGCCGCCCTCGGTGGCCAGGGCGTCCTGCCCGGTCACGGTCACCGGAAGGCCCGTCTGCGCCTGAATCTTCTCGGCCGCCTGCCGCAGCGCCGGCAGCGCCCGCGCGTACGGCTCGGGTCCGGGCACCGGCGCGGGGTAGACGAGCACGACGCCGGTCCGGCGGTCCTTGGACATCAGGTCCGGTGCCTGCTCGTACGTGGCGACCCTCGCGCGCAGCGGGCCGGCCGCGGCACTGATCTGCTGCGCGGCCTGGGCGGCGGCCGGTGGCGGCAGGTCGCGGCGGCCGTCGCCCACCACCAGCAGGACGGGCGCATTCGCGCCGCCGGACCCGTAGGTCTGGAGGATTTTCTGGTTGGCGATGAAACCGGGACGGTCCGGGAGCCCGAAGTCATAGCTGAGGGCGGAGGTCGCGTGCGGTGCCGCGAAACCACCGGCCACCGCCAGGAGCAGCCAGGCGACGATCACCCACCACGGCCGGGAGATCACACCGCGGATCAGTGGACGCATGGGCACGCTCCGGATTCCAGGGCTCGGCAGATCTCGACCGTACCATCAGGCACCTGATACTTCTCATGCGGCTAGGCTGAGGCCCCGTGAGCGAGCAGCGCGTCTGGACCGGCCCCGAGCCGGACGAGATCACCGCCTGGACGATCGTTCAGGCGGGTCACGTCGTCGGGCGGCGGTTCTGGTCGATGCTCGGCACGGTCGGCCTGACGCCCGTCCAGTTCGGCGTCCTGCTCCACCTCGACCTGAAGCCCGGGCTGGGCAACGCCGAGCTCGCGCGGATCGTGATGATCACGCCGCAGTCGATGAGCGAGCTCATGGTGTCCCTGGAGGAGCTCGGTCTCGTCGAACGCGACCCCTCCCTCGGACGCGGCCGCCGCGTCGCCGCACGGCTCACCGAGGCGGGCCGGCGCCGCCTGGCGCAATGCGCCGAGCTCGTCGACGACGTCGAGGCGTCCCTGGACCTGCCGCGCGATCAGGCGACCGCGCTGAACGCCGGCCTCCGGCACATCCTCACCACGCCCAGCCCCTGAACCGGCCCGTTCCGCCTCCTCCACCCCCGCTCCGCCTCATGCAATGGCGTTTCAAGGGGATTTCATCGCGCCCGGCTAGCGTCCCGGCCATCGTCGAGAGCCCTCACGAGGGCCTCACCAGGCCGGAGGAGACATGGCGCGTCGTCAGGTCGGCGTTGGCAAGCTGATCGTCTCGATCCTCGCGATCGGTGCGGTCGCCGCGGGCGTGTCCACGCTCGGAGGTACGGAGGTACGGCTCGGCGGGCTGGCGTCGGCGTCCGGGGACGCGCCCTCGGTCCCGAAGCTCACCTGGTCGTCATGCCAGGTGGTCTTCGAATGCGCGACCGCCAAGGTGCCCCTCGACTACGACGAGCCGGAGGGCAAACAGGTCACGCTCGCGCTGATCCGCAAGGCCGCCTCCGATCAACGCCACAGGGTCGGCTCGCTCTTCGTCAATCCGGGCGGGCCCGGCATGGCCATCACCGATCCGGTGACGTTCGGCGCGATCGCCTCAGGGCTCGGCCCGCGCGTGCAGGCCAGGTTCGACATCGTCGGGATCGACCCGCGCGGCGTGGGCGGCAGTTCCCCCATCTCCTGTACGGCCGCACCGGGAACGACGCCCGTGAAGCGACCCGAAGGCGTTTACCCCTCCCCCGCGCAGTACGACCAGTGGTTCGCCGCCGACGCTTACGTGCGCAAGAGTTGCGCCGCCACGGCAGGGGACATCCTTCAGCACGCGTCGACCGCCGACACCGCCAGGGACATGGACCTGATCCGCCAGGCGGTCGGGGACCGGCAGCTCAGTTTCTATGGGCTGTCCTACGGTTCCATCGTCGGGCAGACCTACGCGGCGCTCTTCCCCAAGCAGGTTCGCGCAGTGGCGGTGGACGCGGTCCTCGACCCCATTCCCACGTTCAACGGCACTCTTCCCGCACGACTTCGCGTCAAGAGCCACCTGGAGGCGGCGGACGCGGTGAAGACGGCGCTGGAGCACTGCGACCGTGCGGGCCCGGCGCGATGCCCCCTGGCGGGCAACGCCAACGCACGCTTCGAGCGCGTACGACGCTCCCTCGCAGAGCATCCGCTTCAGCTCCCGGGCCTCACCCTGGACGACAAGACGTTCATGCAGCTCACCGGGTCGGCCTTCGGGGTCGACCACATCACCGGCCTCCCGCTCCCCACGATCTCTCTCTGGGCGTCGGCCGTACACCTGATCGACCAGGTCCAGCAGCTCAACGGCTCCAACAGCAGCCAGATACAGCAAGTGGGAGGACTCATCGCGCGCCTCAAGAAGTCCTCCGCGAGCGTCGACGAAAAGGAGAGCGACCTCGCCGCAGGAGACGTGACCGGCGGGATGGCCCAGGCCCTCGGCATCTGGTGCGTCGACACCGCCAATCCCCAGGACCGCGACACGTGGATCAAGTCGGCAGAGGCAGCCGAGAAGGCCGCGCCCGGCTACGGAGCGGCCGACACCTGGCCCGACTCGGCCTGCGCGCACTGGCCCGGCTCCAGCGCCGACGCGTACCGAGGCCCGTTCAACGTCACCACCGCCACGCCGCTGCTGATGGTGAACGCCACCCACGACGGCCGTACGTCCCTGGCCGGCATGCGCTCGGCCGCCGCGCGCTTCCCCGGCACGGGCGTCGTGGAGGTACGAAGCTGGGGCCACACCGTCCTCGGCAAGAGCAACCGCTGTTTGCGCCCGGCGACCGACGCCTACCTCATCGACCAGCGCCTGCCCGCCCACGGCCTGCAATGCTCCGCCGACGATCCCCTCTTCGGAACGAGCAGCTGACGCCCGAACATGAAACTCAGTTCGCGAGACCGGTGCGGTAGGCGTACACGACGGCTTGGACGCGGTCGCGGAGGTCGAGCTTGGTGAGGATGCGGGAGACGTAGGTCTTGACGGTCTCGGGGCTCAGGATCAGCGTCGCGGCGATCTCGCTGTTGGACAGGCCGTCGGCGATGAGGCGCAGGACTTCCAGCTCGCGCGGGGTCAGCGGGACGTCGTCGGGGTTGTCCTCGGCGGGGCGGATCCGGGCCGCGTACATGCCGACCAGCCGCCGGGTCACCTCGGGCGCCAGGAGTGCGGCGCCGGTCGCGACGGTACGGATGCCGTGCAGGAGCTGGGCGGGCGGTGCGTCCTTGAGGAGGAAGCCGCTCGCTCCGGCACGCAGCGCCTCGTAGACGTATTCGTCCAGGTTGAACGTGGTGACGACGAGGACCTTGATCGGGTTCGGGACGCCCGCGCCCGCCAGCAGGCGGGTGGCCTCGATGCCGTCGAGCACCGGCATCCGCACGTCCATCACGACGATGTCCGGGGTGAGCTCGCGGGCCAGGTCGATCGCGGTGCGCCCGTCGCCGCACTCGCCCACCACGTCCAGGTCGGGCTGGGCGCCGATGATGGTCGTGAAGCCGGTCCGGATCAGTGCCTGGTCGTCGCAGACCAGGACTCGGACCGGGTCGGTCACGACGGGCTCCCGGCCGGGATGCGCGCCCGCACGGCGAAGCCGCCGCCCGCCCGTCCGCCCGCGCCGAACTCGCCGCCCAGGGCCTCGACCCGGTCGCGGAGCCCGGCCAGCCCCCGCCCGCTCCCCCCGGGCACGCCGGGCACGTCGGGCACGCCGCCACGCGAGCCTGTGCCCTCGGTGCCGACCGTCACGCTGATCTCCCGTTCGCCGAAGCACACCTCGACCACCGTACGGCTGCCGTGGGCGTACTTGAGCGCGTTGGTCAGGGACTCCTGAACGACCCGGAAGGCCACGAACTCGGCGCTGCCGGACGACTCGGCGGGCTGGCCCTCCTGCGTGAACTCCACCGGCTGCCCGGCCTCCCGCGTCTGTTCCACCAGCGCCCGGAGGTCACCGACCGACGGCGACGTCCTGCCCGCCCTCGGAACGGCGGAGTCGTCGCCCTCGGGATTGAGCAGGTCGAGCAGGTGGCGCAGGTCGGTGATGGCGCGCCGACCGCTGCCGGTGATGGCGTCCAGCGTCGCGTCGAGACGTTCGGGCGCGGCGGTCAGGTAGCGGGCCGCCTCGGCCTGGACCACCATCGCCGTCACATGGTGGGTCACGACGTCGTGGAGCTCGCGGGCGATGCTGGTGCGTTCGGCGGCGCGGGTCACCTCGGCCACCCGGCGGCGGCGTTCGGCGTCGGCGATGCGGGTCGAACGCCACCAGGCGCCGATCCCCCACACCAGCACCAGCGCCGCGAAGAACGTCAGGAAGCCGTCGAGTCCCTCGGCGTGGTCGGGCCGGTCCAGCGCGATCGCCAGCGGCACGTACGCCAGCGCCAGCACGATCATCGTGAGGCGCCGGTGTCGTTCCAGCCGGGCGCCCGCGCTCATCACCGCGATCGCCAGGCCCGTACCGGCGAACTCGTGGTAGCCGCGCAGCTGGTCGATCGCGAAGCCGACCGACACCAGCGCCAGGCAGGCGGTCGGCCACCGGCGCCGCCCCGCCAGCGGCAGGCACTCCAGCGCGATCGCCAGCAGGGCGAGGGCGTCGAACGGGCGTTCCGGCACGTCACCGACCTTCGTCCCGTGGCCGTGGAACGCCGGGATCAGCGACCCCACGGCCAGGAACAGCGCCAGCGGCAGGTCACGGACCATGACGTCGGAACGTCGCCACAGGTCGGCCGGCCGGCGAAAGTCGATCACTGGGCGAGGGTAGCGGCCCCGACCACCACGAAAAGGGCGAAGGCCGTCATTCAACGCGAGGCCTGTGCGGCGACGCCCTGGATGGCGCGGACGGCGAGGTCGGGCCGCTCAAGGTAGATGTAGTGCCCGCTCTTGGCGGCGACGCTCAGCTTGCTGTGGCTGGACAGCGCCAGCCACGTGCGCTGTCCGGCCGCCCACGCCTTCTCCAGCAGCGGCCCGTACTGGGGAATGGCCGCCAGGTACGGCTTCCCGTGCCTGATCACCTCGACCGGGATGTCCCCGGCGGAGCCGACCGGCCCGTCGGTGATGACGAGCTTCTCCGGATTCTGCCCGTGGAAGATCGCGAGGTTCTGCGCGCGGACCTCGGCCGCCGGACCCTTGGCGGTCTTGGGGATCGCCTTGGAGATGTCACCGATCATCGTCGGCGGGGTGGCGTCCATCAGGACCAGCCCCTTCACCCGGTCCCGATGCTCAGGCGCGTACCTGGCGGCCAGGATGCCGCCCAGCGAATGCCCTGCCAGGACGACCGGATTGCTGCCGGCGAGGTGGTCGAGTAGGCCGGTCAGGATTTTCCCGCTGCTGGAGAAGTCCTGCGGGCCATCGGGCTTGTCGCTCCCGCCCGCGCCGAGCCTGTCGTAGGAGCAGACCCGGTTCTCCTTGCTCAGCGTCTTCTGGATGGCGGCCATCTTGCCGAGCGAGTCGCCGCCTCCGTGCATCAGGACGATGACCGGCTCGCCCTTCGCCACATTGCCCGAGCACGACGCGTTCACCGCCTTGCCGCCGACGTCGAACTTCTTGGTGCCGATGAACGGGTCGGCGCTGGCCTTGCCCGCGTTGGAGTCGAGCGGGTCCCAGTCGTCCTCGTCCTTGCAGCCGGCGAGCCCGGTACTGGCCACGGCGCAGCACACCGCGATCACAGCGGACGACTTGATCGTGCGGAACATCGATTCCTCCGGGGAAAGACCTGATGACGATTCACGCGACGGCATGACGCTATGAATCAGCAGGCCCCGGAATCATCACCGCGTGGTGGACACCCTGAGGTAGCTCGCACGGGGGACAAACGCGCCGGAGGAGGGCGGCGTACGTCGGGGAGCGTAGGCGGGAAGCCGCCCAGGAGACGACGACGGCGAGGGTGCTCCTCTCCGAGGATGGTGCGAGACCAGCATCGCCGGAGGGGGATCATGTCGGAGCAGGTCACGGAGGCCGGTGAGGCCCCTGCGGCAGAACCGGGCGAAAAGCCGGGGCCGAAGCGGCGTCGGCTGCGGAAATGGGCGCTGCGGGTGTTCGCGGGCGTGCTGGTGCTGATCGTCGCGGGGACCCTCTTCAGCTTCGGCTACAACGCGGCCACGGCGGGACGGGCGGGTGAGCCGGCAGGCCTGCGGTTCGTGTCGGCCGACGGGATCCGTACGCGGTACAAGCAGTGGGGCACCACCGGCCCGCCGATCGTTCTGGTGCACGGGTTCGCCGAGTCGGCCGACACCTGGGACCGGGTCGCGGGCGTGCTCGCCGCCGACCACCGGGTGTACGCCCTGGACCTGACCGGCTGGGGCTACAGCCAGCGGCGCGGCCCGTACGACGCCGAGCATGAGGCGGCGCAGCTGCTCGGTCTCCTCGACGCCCTGCACCTGGACCGCGCCACGCTCGTGGGGCACTCCACGGGCGCGGCGGTCGCCGCCGCAGCAGCGCTCCGGGCACCCGACCGGGTCGGTGGCCTGGTCTTCCTCGACGGGGACGGACTCAACACCGGTGCCGGGGCGGGCGCCGACGACCTGAAGAGCGTGTTCCCCAACCCGTACCGGACGACCCTGCTGCGGCTCGCGGTCCGGTCGGACTGGGTGATCCGGCAGATCTACGGCTCCCAGTGCGGCCCGGCCTGCCCCCGCCTCGACCGCGCGGGCGTGCGGCAGTGGCGGCGGCCGTTGCAGGTCGCCGGTGCCGAGGACGCGCTGTGGAGCATGAAGGGCATCGTCGGCCTGCCCGCCGCCCGGCTGGCCGCCCTGACGCGGGTCAAGGTCCCGAAGAAGGTGATCTTCGGAACGGACGACGACGTGTTCTCGCGTTCGTCGCCGTACGACACCGCGAAGCTGATCGGCGCACCGGCCCCGACCCTCATCCCCGGCGCCCGCCACCTGTCCTTCGTCTCCCACCCCGGCCAGGTCGCCGCCGCGATCATGAGGAACCCATGACCGCCGGAACGGCCGCCGCCCCGCGACGCGCTCGCACGGTCTGGCTGATGTTCGTCGTCGCCGTGGTCTTCGGCGTGGTCCTGGTCAGCCCTTACCTGCTTCTCAACATCGACAGCAGCAGGTTGGACGTCAGCGGCGAGGCCCATTTCGCCGTGCTCGTCGTCCACGTCTTCACCGCGTTCATCGCGCTCGTCCTGGGCCCTCCGCAGTTCATCCCGGCCGTCCGGGCGCACCGGCGGGTCCACCGCACGATCGGCCGCGGTTACCTGTTCGCCGGGGTCCTGCCGTCCGGCATCGCCGCCGTGCCGGTGGCCCTGCTGTCCGGCCGGATCATCACGCAGATCGGCCTGACCGTTCCCGCCGTCCTGTGGCTGATCACCGGCGGCCTCGCCTACCGGGCGGCGCGGCGGCACGACTACCGCACCCACCAGCACTGGATGATGCGGAACTACGCCCTGACGTTCCTGGCCGTCACCTCACGTGTCCTCGTTCCGCTGATGCTGCTCGCGCAGGTCCCGTTCACCGACGCCAGTGCGGGCTCGATCGGCGACAAGGCGTCGTCGATGATCCCGATCGGTCAGGCGATCGGCTGGATCGTCAACCTGATCGTGGTGGAGATCCTGATCAGGCGGAGTAATCGACGGACAGGCGCGCGGACCCGGAGATCGTCTGCAGCACCACGCAGTAACGCTCGGTCAGCTCGATGAGCTTGGCGACCTGAGGCTCGGGGGCGTCGGTGTCCAGCTCGAACGTCAGCCGGATGTCGCGGAAGCCGACCGGGGCCTCCTTGTCGACGGCGAGCGTGCCCCGGAAGTCCAGATCGCCTTCCACCTTGACCGTGCCGTCCCGCAGTTCGATCTCCATCGCCGTGGCGACCGAACGCAGCGTGACCCCGGCGCACGCGGCCAGTGCCTGAAGGAGCATGTCGCCCGAGCACAGCGACATGCCGTCCCCGCCCGTGGCCGGGTGCAGGCCCGCCACCGCGAGCGCGCGGCCGGTCTGCACCGAGCATGTGATGTCCTCCCCCAAGGCCCCCTCGGCGTGCAGCGTCACGACCGCGGTCTTCGGGTCCTCGCGGTACTGGGACTTCAACGGTGCTTGCAGGTCCGTCAGTTGCTGCCGGTCCATGTTCGCTCCCCCATATGCTTCCAGGCTCCCTGAACGGCCACCGCCATGATGCCTGCGCGGGTGCCGTTCGGCCCAGTGCCTAGGTGGAACGCCGGTCCGCCACACGGCCACGGTGCAGGCGCACGATCGCGTCAACCTCGCCGGCGTCCACCACGCGGTGAGTGATCAGCAGGACGGAACGGGCCTCACCGGAGGCGGAGGCCAGCACGTCGGCGACGATCGCGTCGGCGGTACGGGCGTCCAGGTGGGCGGTGGGCTCGTCCAGCACCAGGACCGGGGCGTCGGCCAGGAAGGCGCGGGCCAGCGCGATGCGGCGCCGCTCGCCGCCGGACACGCGCGTGCCATCCTCTCCGACGAGGGTGTCCCAGCCGTCCGGCAGCGACGCCACCCAGTCCCAGACGCGGGCGCGCCGCAGCGCGTCCCGGATCGCCTCGTCGTCGGCGTCGGGCCGGGCCAGCCGGACGTTCTCCTTGATGGTGGTGGCGAACAGGTAGGCGTCCTGGTCGTCGAGCGAGATCGACGCGCGTACGTCCTGCTGCCGGAGTGCGCGCAGGTCGGTGCCGCCAAGGGTCACCCGTCCGGCGTCGGGGTCGGGGTCGATGAACCGCACCAGCAGGGCGGCGACCGTGCTCTTGCCCGCGCCCGAGTGCCCGACAAGCGCCATCCGCTGCCCCTGTGGCAGCCGGAGTCCGATGTCGTGCAGGCCCCATTCGTCGTCGGGCTCGGCCGCCGTCGTCGTCACGTGATCGAGCGCGACGGTCCGGTCTCCGGCCGGGACGGCGACGGGCGTGTCCGGATCGGCGACCGCGGGGCGGCGTTCCATGATGGCCAGGAGGCGGCGCCCGGCGGCGAGCGTCGCGTCGAGGGTGAGGGCGGCGGCGGGCAGCGGTGCCGCCGCCTCGAACGAGGCCATGGCCAGGAGCGCCAGCGCCGCGACCAGCACGCGGTCCAGGTGACCCGCTGTGCTCGCGGACGCCGAGACCGCGAGCACGCGCGCCACCGTCAGCCCGGCCACCAGCGTGCCCAGGCCCTCGACCAGGCCGGCCACGCGGGCGTCCCGGCGCGCGAGCGCGACCAGATCCGCGTCGAGCCGCCGGATCCTGCCGAGAGCCGCCTCGTCCGCGCCGTACACGACCAGTTCGGGAGCGCCGCGCAGCGCGTCGACCAGCTCCGCCGTGAGCTCGGCACGAGCCCGGACCTGGCGGTCGCCCGTGTGCCGTCCGGCGATCGCCGCGAACGCGGGCACACCCAGTCCCGCGACGAGAAGCCCGATCGCCAGGACCAGCCCGGCGGCGGGCAGCAGGAACGCCGCGAACGCGACCGCCGCCGTACCGGTCACCGCCCATACCAGCACGGGTGAGATCCCCCGGAGCAGCAGATCGCGCATCGCATCGACGTCGCCGACCATCCGGGCGAGCAGGTCGCCGTGCCGGTACTCCCCCGCCCGGGCCGGGACCAGCGGCTCCAGCCTCCGGTAGAAGGCCACCCGGATCCGCGCGAGCACCCGGAAGGCCAGGTCGTGCGACGACAGCCGTTCGAGATAGCGCACGACGGGACGGCTGATCCCGAACGCGCGCACCGCGACGATGGCCACCGTCAGGGAGAGGATCGGCGGGTGTTCGGCGGCCCGCGAGATCAGGTATCCGGCCGTGGTCATCAGCCCGATCCCGGTCAGCACGGTCAGCGATCCCAGCACGGTCGACAGGGCGGTCCTGCCGAGCGGCGGCCGGATCAGCCGGAAGAGCGCGCGCAGCGTCCTCACGTCGGCACCGGCTTCCCGTTCTTCCCGTTCTCGACGCGGACGATCCGGTCGGCGATCGCGGCGGCGTCCGGATGGTGCTCGATCAGCAGCACGGCCCGTCCGGGGGCGGCCTGCTTGATCGCTTCGAGCACGCGGCGCGCGGCGCCGGAGTCCAGGTGGGCGGTCGGCTCGTCGAGGATCAGCAGCCTCGTGTCCTGCCTGGCCAGGGCGCGGGCCAGGGCGATCCGCCGCGTCTCCCCCGCCGACAGGCCGCGCCCGCCCGGCCCGACGACCGTGTCGTAGCCGTGCCGCAGGTCGCGGACGAAGTCGTCCGCTCCGGTCAGCGCGGCCGCCGCCTCGACCTGGACCCGGGCGCCCATCGTGATGTTGTCGTGGACGGTGCCCCGGAACAGGGTCGGGCGTTGCGGGAGCCATCCGATCTGCCGCCGCCACGCGGCCGGGTCCAGGGAGTCGAGCGTGCGGGAGTCGACGGTGATGGTGCCCGCGTCGGGGCGGCGGAGGCCGAGGAGCAGTGCCGCGACGGTGCTCTTGCCCGCGCCGCTGGGGCCGACGAGCGCCACGATCTCGCCGCGTCCGATCTCCAGGTCGAGCCGGTCGAGGACGGGCCTTGATCGATGGCGCACCGTCACCCCGTTCAGGCGTACGGCCCGCCACGGTAGGCAGGGCGGGCAGGGCAGCCGCCCGGCCTCCGGGCGGGCCGGGTCGGCATCGATCAGGTCGATGATCCGCTGCGCGGCGGCCAGTCCGTCGGCGGCGGCGTGGTACTGCGCCGCCAGCGCCCGCAGCGGCGCGTACAGCTCCGGGGTGAGCAGCAGAACGATCAGCGCCGCACGCAGGGTCACGGTGCCGTCGACCAGCCGGATGCCGAGCGAGACGGCGACCAGCGCCGTCGCGATGGTGGCCAGGAAGTCGAGGACGGCGCCGGACAGGAACGACAGCCGCAGCACCCGCATCGTGGTGGCGCGGTACTCCTCGCTCGTCGCGGCGATCCGTTCGGCCTGTGCCGCGCCGCGCCCCCAGGCGCGCAGCGTCGGCAGTCCCCGCACCACGTCCAGGAAATGGTTGGACAGGCGTGCCAGCGCCTGCCATCGCTCTCGCGTGCGCGCCTCGGTGACCTGGCCGATCAGCACCATGAAGATCGGGATCAGCGGCAGCGTCACCAGCATGATCACGGCCGACACGGGATCGACGAGGGCCGTGCACGTCAGGACGGTCACCGGGACGAGCACGGCCAGCGCCAGCTGCGGCAGGTAGCGGGCGAAGTAGCTCTCAAGGGCATCGACGCCCTGCACGGCCGCCGTAGCCACCTCGCCCGCCTCGCCCTCCTCGCCCGCCTCATCCGCCGGCGCCGCCATGTCCGGCGCGCGCAGCCGCCGGCGAATCAGATCCATCCGCAGGTCCGACATGACCCGCCCCGCCGCCCGGCGCCCCACCGCCTCGATCGCCGTCGAAAGCCCAGAACGGCCCGCCACGACCACCACCAGCAGGAGGAGCAGCGCACCGCCAGGTGAGCGTCCTGCGAAGGCGTCGGCCACGATCGTCGCGATGAGCACGGCCTGCGCGAGCACGGCCAGGGCGGCGAGCACGCCGAACGCGACGTCCGCCCCGAGGGCGACGAAGGCTCCGCGCGCCCGCCGCAGCAGCCGCCGATCCAGCGAACGCACGGCGTCAGTCGCCGGTCGGAGTCTCGACCTGCGGTGCGTCCTGCTCCGCCTCCTGTTGCTCCAGGTCGTCGACCGTGATCCGGCTGCGGAACACGTAATAGCTCCACCCCTGGTACACCAGCACCACCGGCAGCAGGACCGCGAGCACGATCGTCATGACCGTCAGCGCGTACGACGCCGACGAGGTGTTGCCCACGGTGAGGTCGTAGGCGGAGTTCGTGCTCGACACCATGACGTGCGGGTAGAGGTCGATGAAGATCGTCAGTACGACCCCGGCCAGCGTCACCGCGGTCAGGGCGAACGCGCGGCCGGAGCTTCCGGCGCGTACGAACCACAGGACGCCGCCCGCCGCGAGCACCGCCGCGACCTCGATCACCACGGCGATGACCCGGTTGTCCATCGCGGCCAGCGTCCAGATCACGAAGGCCAGCATGGCGAGCGCGCCGATGGGCGCGAGCCTGCGAGCCAGCTCCTCCGACCGCCGACGCACCTCCCCGTCCGTCTTCATCGTGAGGAAGACGGCACCGTGCAGCGCGCACAGCAGCACGAGCAGGCACCCCACGTACAGGCCGTAGGGGGTGAGCAGGTCGGCGAAGTTCCCCGCGTACTCATGGTCGGAGCCGATCGGGACGCCCGACGGCAGGCCGCCGAGCGCCACCCCGATCAGCAGCGGAGCGAGCAGGCTGCCGCCTACCCTCAGCCAGTCCCAGACGCGGCGCCACCGCGCCCCGCCGTGCTTGCCCCGGTATTCGAACGACAGGCCGCGCACGATGAGCGCGACCAGCAGCAGCACCAGCGGCAGGTAGAACGCGGAGAACATGGTCGCGTACCAGCCGGGGAACGCGGAGAACATCCCGGCGCCCGCGACGATCAGCCACACCTCGTTCCCGTCCCACACGGGCCCGATGCTGTTGATCGCGACCCGACGTTCGGCGTCGGTCCGCCCGACCACGCCGAACAGCATCCCGACGCCGAAGTCGAAGCCCTCCAGGACGAAGAACCCCGTCCACAGCACGGCGATCACGAAGAACCAGAAGTCCGCCAACCCCATCGCCAGCTCCCAGCGCGGCGCCTTACACGGCGCCTAGTACGTCATCGCGGGGGTCTCCCGCCCGTCCTCGCCGACCGGCGGCGCGGGGGCCGGCTCGATCCGCGCGTAGCGGACCATGAGGGCCCCGTCGACGACGCCGAGCACGGCGTACAGCACCACGAACACGCCGAGGCTGGTCGCCACGGTCGCCGCGCCGACCGACGGCGACACCCCGGCCTTGGTCAGCTGGAGTCCCTGCACGATCCACGGCTGGCGGCCGTTCTCGGTGAGGAGCCAGCCCGCGGTGTTCATGGCGAACGGCAGCACGACCGTCCAGACCGCGATCCGCAGGAACCACTTGGCGGACCGCAGCCTGCCGCGCCAGAGCAGCCAGACGCCCCACAGCGACTGCAGGAGCACCAGCGTCGCCAGGTAGGCCATGACGCGCATCGACCAGTACTGGATGAAGACGTTGGGCACGTAGTCGCCGGGGCCGTACTGCTGCTGGTACTGGGCGTTGACCTGGTTGAGCCCCTGGACCTTGCCGTTCCACGTGCCGGTCGCGAGCACCGACAGGAGGTGCGGAACGGCGATGACCTTGTTCGGGTTCTCGTCGCGGGTGCCCCCACCGATCTGGAACGCCGAGAACGAGCAGGGCTGGCAGGTCTCCCACTGCGCCTCCGCGGCGGCGATCTTCATCGGCTGGTACCGGTCCTCGATCACGCCGAGCTGGCTGCCGACCATCATGGCGAGCAGCGTCGCCGGCAGCAGCACGATGATCGACAGCTTGGCCGTCCTGTGGAAGACCTCGGTGTGCGAGTCGCGCTTCAGATGCCAGGCCGACACCGCGAGCATCACCGCCCCGCCCGTGATCAGCGAGGCGAGCAGCACGTGCACGAACCCCCAGCCGAACACCGGGTTCGACATCACCGCGCAGAAGTCGGAGAGCTGCGCCCTGCCGTTCCGCTGGGTGTAGCCGACGGGATGCTGCATCCAGGAGTTGGCGGCCATGATGAACGCCGCCGACAGCACGGTGCCGATCGCGACCGCCCAGATGGTCAGCAGGTGCACGCGCTTGGACAGCCGTCCCCAGCCGAAGACCCACAGGCCGAGGAACGTCGACTCCAGGAAGAAGGCCGCGAGGCCTTCGATCGCCAGCGGCGCGCCGAACACGTCGCCGACGTACCGCGAGTAGGCCGACCAGTTCATCCCGAACTGAAACTCCTGCACCAGCCCGGTGACGACGCCGATGGCGATGTTGATGACCAGCAGCGTGCCGAAGAACTTGGTCAGCCGCAGGTAGACCTCGTCGCCGCGCCGGGTCCACGCGGTCTGCAGCAGCGCCACCAGGAACGCGAGCCCGATCGTCAGCGGGACGAACAGGAAGTGGTAGATGGTCGTGGTGGCGAACTGGAGGCGCGCCAGGTCGAGTTCGGTCATGCGGTGTCCTCGGCGTGGTAGCGGGCGAGCAGTTCGTCCTCCTCCGCCTTGCGCGGGAACAGGAAGAAGACCAGCACGGCGCCGAGCAGGATCGCGACGATCCCGGCCAGGTAGGCCCACTGGTCGCCGTCCTCGAACGACTTCTTGGCCGCGGCGGTGATCTGACCGGCGTACTGCGGGTAGCGCGCGGCGACCTGGTCGGCTCCGGTGAAGGACTTCTCCAGCTGGGCCTGCACGTCGTCGGTGACCTGCTGCTTGTCGGGTGAGGCGGCCACAGCGCTCGCCATGGCCGAGGTGTAACCGGCGGTGAGCATGGCGCCGAGGATCGACTGCATGATCGCGCCGCCGAGGTCGCGTTGCAGGTCGGCCGTCCCGGACGCCATGCCAGCACGCTTCACCGGCACCGAGCCGGTCAGCGAGTGCGAGGCCGGGGTGCCCGCGAAGCCCACGCCCGCGCCGATCAGCGCGTAGCCGAGGCCGACCTTCCAGTACGCGATGCCCTCCTTCCACAGCAGGAGCATCGCGACGAAGCCGAGCAGGCAGAAGCCGTACCCGACCAGCAGCGTCGCCCGGGCGCCGTGGACGTCCACGAGCTTGGCGGAACTGGGCGCGACCAGCACCATCAGCGCGGCGCCCGGCAGGATCGCCAGCCCGGCCTCGAACGTCGAGTAGCCGAGCACGTTCTGCAGGAACTGCTGCCCCACGAACATCGCGGCCATGAGCGAGCCGAACACGATGATGCCCGCGCAGGCGGCCACCCAGAAGACGCGCCGCCCGGCCACCCGCAGGTCGTACAGCGGCTCGGCGGCGCGGCGCTGCCGGACGACGAAGGCGGCACCGGCCGCGATCGCGATCACCGCCAGCGACAGGACGAGGGTCAGCTTGCCCGGCACGGCCGCGAAGTTGATGCACAGCACCACCCCGGCCACGAGCAGGACCGACAGGCCGCCGCCGAGGTGGTCCACCGAGCCGGTCGTCTCGTTCACGTGACTCGGCACGTACAGCACCGACATCACCAGGGCCACCAGCGCGAGCGGCAGCGTGACCAGGAAGACCGAGCCCCACCAGAAGTGCTGCAGCAGCCCGCCGGAGATCAGCGGCCCGAGCGCGGCGATCGCGCCGCCGACGCCCGACCACAGCGCGATGCACCGGGTCCGGCCCGGGCCCGACCACAGCGCCGTGATCAGCGCGAGCGTCGTCGGGTAGGCCATGCCCGCCGCGAGGCCGCCGAGGAACCGGGCGGCGAACAGCACCTCGTCCGACGGGGCGTACGCGGCGAGCACGCAGACCGGGATCGACAGCGAGACGCCGAGGACGAGCATCAGCTTGCGGCCGTAGCGGTCGCCGACCGCGCCCAGGTAGAGGACCGAACAGGCCAGTCCCAGCGAGTAGCCGACGGCCACCAGGTCGAGGGTCGTCTGCGAGGAGTCGAACGCCTTCCCGATGTCGGGCAGCGCGACGTTGGCGACGGCGAGGTTCAGGTTGGCGACCGCCGCGACCAGGATGAGCGACGTCAGGACCAGGCCCGCGCGCCGCGGAACGGCCGAGGGCGGGCTCGGCGCGCCCGCCGCCGGCGTCTGCTTCTCCGTCATGGCTCACCGGGTGAGGAGGATCCGTGCCAGCCGCCGTGCTCGGCGACCAGCGCGGCGGCCGCGTCCGGGCCCCACGATCCGGGCGCGTACGGATGGACCGGCGGCGGCGCGTCGAGCAGCGGCTGCATGATCCGCCAGGTCTCCTCCACGCCGTCCTGCCGGGTGAAGCGGATGCTGCGGCCCGCCATCGCCGCCCACAGCAGCGTCTCGTACGGCGTGGGCGCCTCCCCGCCCTCCTGCGAGAACTCCATGGCGAGCGTGATCTGCTCGGGCTCGGGCGCGTCCGCCCGCCGGGCGTCGAGCTCGAAGCGGATGCCGGTGGACGGATCGAGCTTGATCACGAGCTGGTTCGGCACGGCCGGCCGTTCACTCCGGAAGTGGAAGCCCAGGCTCGGCGCCCGGCGGAACACCATCCGGAACTCGGTCTGGGTGTCGGGCAGCAGCTTGCCGGTGCGGATGTAGAACGGCACGCCCGACCAGCGCCAGTTGTCGATCTCCAGGCGCAGCGCCGCGTACGTCTCGGTGGTCGAGCCGGGGGCCACGCCCGCGACGTCCAGGTAACCGTCGTGCTGGCCCCGGATGTAGGAGACCGGGTCCGCGTCGACCACCGCCCGCCACAGCGCGATCTGCGCGTCCTTGATCGCGGTCGGGTCGCGCCCGGCGGGCGGCTCCATCGCCCCGGCCGACAGCACCTGCATCAGGTGGTTGACGACGACGTCGCGCAGCGCTCCGACCGGGTCGTAGAAGTGCCCGCGGTCGGCGATGCCGAAGCTCTCGGCCATCGTGATCTGGACACAGTCGACGTAGTTCCGGTTCCACAGCGGTTCCAGCATCGTGTTGGCGAACCGCAGGTAGAGCAGCTCCTCCAGGCCCATCTTCCCGAGGAAGTGGTCGATCCGGTACAGCTGCGACTCGTCGATGTGCTCGTGCAGCTCGGCGGCCAGCGCGCGGGCCGAGGCCATGTCGTGGCCGAACGGCTTCTCCACGATCACCCGGGCGTTCCTGGTGAGCCCTGCCTTGGCCAGCCCCTCCACCACCGTGCCGAAGAGGAACGGCGGGATCTCCAGGTAGAAGACGGGCGCGACCGGATCGGTGATCCCGGCGTCCCTGATCGCCGCGCCGACCCGCCGGTAGGTGGCGGCGTCGGAGAAGTCGCCCGCCACGTACGACAGCCTCGCGGCGAACCGGTCGAACACCGCCTTGTCCACCTGCTCGCCGGTCTCCTCGATCACGGTGCGGGCGTGCTCGCGCAGCCGCTCGTCGCTCCAGTCGTCGACCGCGACCCCCACGATCGGGCAGGCCAGTAGCCCGCGCCGCTCCAGCCGGTAGAGCGAGCGGAACGTCATCACGCGGGCGAGGTCGCCGGTGATCCCGAACACCACGAGCACGTCGGCCGGGCGCGGGTCGGTCTGTGAGGTCGGCATGGTCAGCCCCTCCGTCAGCCGTTCCAGTTGATGCGCGGTGTGCCGGCCGCCTCCGGGTCGAGCAGGTGGGCGGACCGGTGGTGCGGGCGCAGGTAGAAGTCCTCGGCCCAGGCGTCCAGGGCGCCTACCTCGGCGCGCGCGTTCGCGAGCAGCTGCGCGTGCACGCCGAGCCAGGCGGCGAACGCCATCCGGCCGTGCAGCTCGTGCCGGTGCGGGCCGATCTCGGCGACCGCGGCGCGGCGGCCGATCATCGCCATGATCCCCTTGTCCCGGTAGTGGAACGACTCGCGTTGCCCGCCGCCCTGCCCGCCGCGCAGGTCCGCGAGGATGTTGCGCGCCGCCCACGCGCCGCTCTGCGCGGCCACGCTGCCGAGCTGCGGCAGGGCGGGTTCGTCGCCGAACGGGATGTTGGCGACGTCGCCCACCGCGTACACGCCGGGGAATCCCGAGACGGTCAGGTCGGCCGCCACGTCGATGCGCCCGCCGCGGCCGCGGGTGAGCCCGCCGCACCGCGCGGCGAGCGGCGCCGCGCTGATCCCGCCGCCCCACACCACGAGCTGCGTCTTGATCGTCGTTCCGTCGCCGAGCGTGACGTGGCCCGGGCCGATCTCCCTCACGGCCTGTCCCAGCCGCAGCTCCACGCCGCGATGCCGCAGCTGCTTGGCCGCGTAGTCGTGCGCCTCGTCGGAGAACGCGGGGAGCACGGTGTGCCCCAGGTCGACGAGGATCACCTTCGCCGCGCCGGCCACCAGGGTGTCGTGCACGTGCGGCATGACGTCGTGCACCAGTTCGGCGAGCGCGCCCGCCGTCTCGACCCCGGTGGGGCCCGCGCCGACGACGACGAAGGTGAGGGCTCCCTCGGCGATCAGCTCCGGCTTGGCCGCGGCCTCCGCGAAGAGCCGCAGAACCGTCTCGCGGATCCGTTCGGCGTTGTCGACGCTGTAGAGCGGGTAGGCGTGCTCGGCCGCGCCGGGCGTATGGAAGAAGTTCGGTGCCGCGCCCGCCGCCATGACGAGCACGTCGCCGGTGACCGTGCCGCCGCCCGCGAGCGTGACCGTCCGGGTCTCCAGGTCGACATCGGTCACCTCGCCGGTGCGCACCTGCACGGCGTCGTCGCCATCGAAGATCGCCGCCAGGTCGAAGGACATGTCGCGGCGTGCCAGCTCCGCCGTTGCCACCTGGTAGAGCAGCGGCTGGAACTGGTGGTAGCCGTTCTTGTCGATGAGCGTGACGCGGACGTCGTCGTTCCCGTCCCGCGCCAGCCGCCGCGCGCACGCCACCCCGGCGAACCCGCCGCCGACGACCACGACGTGGGCGGTCATGGCGCCCCTCCGGGCCCTCCGCTCAACCGTCCGCCGAGGCGTCCTTCTTCGAGGTGCCCGCCGAGCGGCCCGCCGAGGCGTTCGATGATGTGGTCGCCGACGCGCAGCGCGTTGGCGATGGCGGTCAGCGACGGGTTCACCGCACCGACGCTCGGGAAGAAGCTGGTGTCGACCACGTACAGGTTGTCGAGCTCATGCGCCTTGCAGTCGGTGTCCAGCGCCGACGTCGCCGGGTCGGTGCCGAACCTGACCGTCCCGGCCTGGTGCGCGGTGGCCCCGATCGGCATCATCTTGTGCAGGTAGAGGCTGTGGTCGAGCAGGTGCGGGTGCATGCCGAGGTGGTCGAGCATGCCCTGCAGCTTGTGCCGCAGCCGGTTCAGCGGCTCGATGTTGTTCTTCTCGTCCAGCGTCAGGTGGATGCCGCCGTCCCCGTCGAGGGTGACGCGGTTGGCGGGGTCGGGGAGGTCCTCGGCGCACAGCCAGAAGTCGACGGCGTGGTGCGCCATCGTCTCGAACGGCATCTTCGGCGCCAGGCCCGCGCCCGCCCAGCGCGGCGCCTCGCCCTTGATCTGCTCGGCGTCGGACTTGCCCAGCATCTGGATCCCCCCGAGCGGGTGGTCCCAGTCGTCCGCGCCGAAGTACCAGTCGTGGACGGCCAGGGTCTTCTGGAACCTGGTCGGGTTGGGCTGCCTGGACACCGCCATGAGCGCCAGGTTGTTGTGGCGCATGTAGTGGCGGCCGACCACGTCGGAGCCGTTGGCCAGGCCGTTCGGGTGCCGGTCGTTCGCCGAACGCAGCAGCAGCACGGCGGAGTTCACCGCGCCGCACGCCACCACGACGATGTCGGCGGTGAACGTGGCCGTCGATCCGTCACCGAGCGTGGTGACCACGCCGGTGACGGTGCGGCCGGTCCCGTCGGTCTCGAGCCGCTGAACGTGGGCGTGGGTGATGAGCTCGACGTTGTCGTGGGCGAGCGCCGGGTCGACGCAGATCACCTGCGCGTCGGACTTGCCGTTCACCAGGCAGGGAAAACCGTCGACCCGGTCGCACCGGATGCACACGCTGGTGTGGACGGCCTTGCCCTCGGCGTCCTGGTCGAGGTTGACCCCGATGGGCAGGTGGAACGGTCTGAGACCGAGTTTCTCCAGGTCGTCGCTGAGCTGCTGGATGCGGGGCTCGTGCCGTACCGGCGGATGGGCGTACTCCGCGCTCGCCGGCCCCTCGGCCGGGTCCTCGCCGCGCCGCCCGTGGACGAGATAGAGCCGTTCCGCCTCGGTGTAGTACGGCTCCAGGTCGTCGTAGGACAGCGGCCAGGCCGGGGACACTCCGCCGTGGTGGCGTACCTCCCCGAAGTCCTGCGGGCGCAGCCGGAACAGCGCGGCGCCGTAGAACTTGGTGTTGCCGCCGACGTAGTAGTTCACCTCGGGAGGGAACCTGTCGCCGTGCTTGTCGAACCAGAACTCGGGAGCCCGGTAGTCGCCGCGGACGAAGACCGCGGTGGAATCCCAGTTGTCCCGTTCGCGGGGCAGGTATCCGCCCCGCTCCAGTAGCAGCACCCGCCGCCCGGATGGTGCCAGCCGGTGGACGAGCGTCCCACCCCCCGCCCCGCTTCCGATGACGATGACGTCGTAGTGAGTGCTCTCTGGCATGCCGGTCACGCTCCGCGCGAAGGCAAGGCCGAGCATCCTCCTCCACGGGTGAATCCGGCGACCTTGGTCACGCTGAGTGACGCGACTCCCCTACGACCTGCTTCCGGTTCCGGTCCCGCTTCCGGCTCCCGGACGGGGGTCCGGCCTAGACGGGCCAGGAGACGGGCGAGCTCCCTCAGGTAGGTGCCGCGTTCAGGCGACGAGGTGAACGATCAGGAGGGACCCCCCGAGCCCCTCGAGATCGTCCACCTCGCCGTGACGCCGGCCGTGAGCCGCACCCCCCTGCAGTTCACCTGCGCGACTCCGGCATCGGCCGTCATGTGCTCAAGTTCAGCAGAGCCGACGAGTCTTGATATCTCCGAGATTCCACAGGGGCTGTTCTCATACCTTGGAGGTATGGAAGCCAGGCATCTCCGGTACGCGCTGGCGCTCGCGGAGCACGGCCATTTCGGCCGGGCGGCCGCCTCGCTGGGCATCGCGCAACCGCCGCTGTCGAAGCAGATCGCCGATCTGGAACGGGAGGTCGGGGCGCTGCTGTTCCGGCGTACCGGCCGCGGCGTCTTCCCCACGGCGGCCGGTGAGGCGCTGCTGGCCAGGGCCCGCACGGTCATCGCCGAGCTGGACGCCGTTCAGGGCGACGTCGGGCGGGCGGCGCGCGGCGAGTCCGGCGAGCTGCGGCTCGGTTTCGTGGCGTCGGCGCTGATCGACCTGCTCCCGGCCCTGCTCGGGCGCTTCGGCGCCGAACGGCCGCGTGTCCGGCTGCGTCTGGAGGAACGTTCGACCGCCGAGTGCGTCGCCGCGATCACCAAGGGCGCGCTCGACGTCATCGTCACCAGGGGCGCGCCGCAGGGCCTGGGCGCCGAGCAACTGCGCTCGATCATCGTCGGCCAGGACGACCTGGTCGCGCTGGTCTCCCGCAATCACCCGCTCGCGGGCACCGGCGCCCTCGCCCGCGAACGCCTGCGCGGCCTCACCCTGATCACCGCCCCCTCGGAAGAGGAGCCGGTCTCGGCGACGACGCTCCCGAACCTCCAACCCGGCCGGATCATCTACGCCCGCGACGTCCACACCATCGCCGGGCTCGCCGCCTGCGGCGTCGGCATCGGCCTGGCCCCCGTCTGCGTCCGCCGCGTGATCCGCCCCGACGTCCGCGTCCTGGACATCGAGCCCCGCATCAGCCTCCCGCCCCTCGTCCTCTCGTTCCACGGCGACGGCGACCACTCCCCCGTCCTGGACGCCTTCCTGAGCATCGTCCGGACCTAGAAGCCCCGCGGTGGTTATGCCCGCGTAACACGGCGCTCGCGAGCATGGCCGGCATGACTCGATCACGAGTGATCGCCGGGCTGGCGGCCGTCGCGGCCGCCGCCGGCACGACCGCGATGGTGCCCGCCGCAGCGGCGGAACGGGCCTCGGGCGTCGCCTGGCGCACCTGTCCGAACTACTCCGGCGAGACGCTGAAGCGGCTCGCGCCTCCCGAACAGCAAGCCGAGCTGAGAAAGCTGCTGGCCCGGATGGAATGCGGGACGGTGAGCGTTCCCCTCGACTACCGGCAGCCGTCCGGGCGGCAGATCACCATCGCGGTGACCCGGCTGAAGGCCACCGACCGCGGGCACCGGCTCGGCAGCCTGGCGGTCAACCCGGGCGGGCCCGGCGGCAGCGGCTACCTGATGCCGATCCAGCTCGTTCTGGACCATGAGAACGGCACCGGCGCCAAGGTCAACCAGCGGTACGACCTGATCGGCTTCGACCCGCGCGGCGTCGGCTACAGCACCAAGGTGAACTGCCCGAAGGCCGGCCGAGGCCCCGAACTCGGCTCGCCGGTCACCGAGGCCGCCGCCAAGGCCGCCTACGACTGGACGGTCCAGACGAACAAGGCGTGCGGCGACTACGACCCGGCGTTCCTCGGCCGGCTGACGACCGCCAACGTCGCCCGTGACCTGGACCGGGTGAGTGCCGGGCTGGGCGAGAAGAAGTTGAGCTTCCTCGGGATCTCGTGGGGCACCTGGCTGGGCGCGCTCTACCGCAACCTGTATCCGAACCGCGTGCAGCTGATGTGGCTGGACAGCACGGCGATCCCCGACTTCCGCCTCGACGCCTTCCAGGACGGCCGTTCCAGGGCGACCACCCTGGACTGGGGCAGGTTCGCCGCGTGGATGGGCGCCCGCGACGGCACCTACGGCTTCGGCTCCACGCAACGGGAGGTCCAGTCCTCGATCGCGGCGATGAAGCAGGAGTTCGTCGCGCATCCCAAGACGTTCTCCGACCTTCCCGACGTGACCTTCGACGGTTTCCTGATGTCCCAGATCGCCGCCCAGCCCAGCCTCAACTGGCCCCTCTCGGCCGGCCTGCTCAAGGAGTTGCAGACCGCCAAGAGCGGCGAGCCCGCCCCGCCGCTGGTCAAGGAGGTCTTCTCGGGCGGGTCCGACGACGGCGGCGAGCCCCCGGCCGACCTGCCGGAGCAGTTCAACCCGACGATGAACCACGCGGTCTTCTGCAACGAGGACACCGGACCGCGCGACTTCGCCACGTTCTGGGCCGCGTATCAGAAGGGCGTGAAGCGCGACCCCGTCACCGGCGAGCTCCGGCAGCCCCTCAACGACTGCGCGGGCTGGCCCCTCCCGGCCCAGCCCGTACGGCTCCGCCACAGCGACGCCCCGCTGGTCATGTCGGCGCACCGCTACGAGGTCCCCTCCCCGTATCCGTGGTCGCTGCAAATGCGGGCGGCCGTCGGTGGCTCGGTGCTCACCGTCGATGACGACATCCACGGCTCGGTCGCCGGCATGCCCTCCGACTGCGCCCCGAGGATCGCGGCCTACTTCGCCTCCGGCAAGCCCGACAACGGCGAATGCCAAGGCGTCCCCGTCCCGACCTCGACCTCGACCTCGGCCGATGCCCTGAAGTCCTCGACGTCCAAGCCGTCCGACCTGGGCCGTTCCCTGATCAAGTCCCGCAGCACGCGCCCCGCCGCCCCCGGCCAAGCCTGACCGGCCCCTCCGACCGGCCCCTCCGACCGGGCCTCCGCGCACACCAGCACCGCGCGGAGGCCCACCCCGTTTTGATCATTCGTTTTCTTCGACGAAAAAGCGGCGAAAACGTGCGCTAGACCCGAAGGCTGGCGGGTCCGCATCATCGTTCACGACACCACATGTGAACGGAACGGAGACCGACCATGATGACCTTCATCCTCGCCTCGCTCGTCCTGATCATGATCCCCGGGCCGGACCAGGCGCTGATCACCAAGAGCGCGCTGATGGGCGGCAGGCGGGCGGGGCTGATGACCATGCTGGGCGGCGCGCTCGGCCTGTCCGTGCACGCGACGGCGGCGGCCTTCGGGCTGTCTGCCGTGCTCCTGGCCTCGGCCAACGCGTTCACCGCCATGAAGATCGTCGGCGCGGTCTACCTGGTGTGGATGGGCGTGCAGGCGCTGCGCGCGGCGGCCCGTTCGCGGCGCGAGGGGCGGGACGGAGCGGAGGCGCCCGCCGAACGCGCGGTGCTGCGGCGGGCCGCCGCGCTGCGGCAGGGGTTCCTGTCGAACGCGCTGAACCCGAAGGTCGCGCTGTTCTTCGTCACGTTCCTGCCGCAGTTCCTCGACCCCGCGCGGACCGCGTGGGTGCAGGCGATGTCGCTGTCGGCCGTCTTCGCGGTGCTGTACGTGGCGTGGTTCGGGCTCTACATCTCGGCCATCGACCGGCTCGGCCGCTTCCTGCGCCGCCCGCGGGTCAAGGCCCGTATCGAGCGGGTGACCGGGGCGCTGCTGCTGGCCTTCGCGGTGCGGCTGGCGACCGCCCACCAGGGCTGAACCGCCCATCGGGCCTGACGGGAACATTCGTCCAAGACCGAGGGGAGGCAGGCCGTGCATGCTCCTGGCATGACTGAGAACGACGTCCAGCAGTCGCACGGGATGCACGTGGCCCGTGCCGGGTCACGGCAGGCGCCGCCCCTGCTGCTCATCCACGGATCGGGGGCCTCGGGGGCCTTCTGGAACCCGGTGGTCCCGGCGCTCGCCGAGCATCACCACGTCATCTGGGTCGACCTTCCGGGCTGCGGCAAGTCGCCCGAGCCGTCGTCGTACGCCGTGCCGGACCAGGCCGGCCGGGTGGCCGACCTGCTGGACGGCCTCGGCGCCGGTCCGGTGGGCGTGGTCGGGCACTCCAGCGGTGGTTATGTCGCGACCGCGCTGGCCGAGGGGCGCCCTGACCTGGTGGCGTCGATGGCGCTGATCAGCAGTGGCCCGAGCCTGGACGCGTTGCTTCCGGAGCCGCTGCTGCTGAAGGTCCTGCTGGCGCCGCCGCTGGGGCCGCTGCTGTGGTCGATCCGTTCGGACTCGATGATCCGCCGCGGGATCAGCGCGACCTGCGAGCGCGCAGTGGAGATCCCGGACGAGATGGTCGCCGGGCTCCAGGGCATCACGTACCGGGGCGTGCGGGCCGTGCTGCGCGAGAACGGCGCGTACCTCGAAGAGCGGAGCCTGCCCGATCGTCTCGCCGCGCTCAAGCTGCGGCTGCTCGTGCTCTTCGGGGCGGCCGATCCCCGCTGGGACCCGGCGTCCGCGCGCCGCTACGAGGCGGTGCCGAACGCGCGGGTGGAGATGCTGCCCGGCGTCGGGCACGTGCCGATGCTCGAAGCGCCCGAGAAGACCGGCGACCTGCTGCTGGCCTTCACCGCGGCGAGCCGACGAGGCGCTCCGTAGACTGGACGAGGCCCTTCGTAGACTGAACGGGTGTTGCCCGCCGGGAACCCACCTGACTGGGCGTGGATGGACGTCGCGGTCCCCCGCCCAGCGGATCGGCTGCCGGGAATCAGCATGGCCGGGTTCCGGCACCGTGCCACCGCGTCGATCGACATGGCCATGGTCGCCCACCCCTCCGTGACGCTGCTGATCGGCTTGGGCGAGGCGGAATGCGCCGTCTACGACGCCCAGGGTCGGCGTGAAGGCGGGAGTGTCGTCATCGGGCTCCTTCCCGGCGATCTCCGGGCCGCCGGTCAAGGGGTCGGCGCGTACCTCCAGATCCGGCTGCAGCCGGTCGTGGCGGCGGCGGTGTTCGGTGCGTCGAGCGAGCTCAGCGGGCAGATCGCGATGCTGGAGGACGTCTGGGGCCGCGACGCCGGGCAGGTCGAGGACCGGCTGCGCGCCGCCGCTACCTGGGATGAACGGTTCGCCATCGCGGCGGAGATCCTCGGCACGCGGATGGGTGGTCGCCGGGACGTCGATCCGGAGGTCGCGCACACGTGGCGGCGGACGTTCGCCAGCCGCGGGCGGGTACGGGTCGAGGGCATGGCGGACGAGGTCGGCTGGAGCCGCAAGCGGCTGTGGTCGCGCTTCCGTTCCCAGCTCGGCATCACGCCCAAGCGCGCCGCCCAGCTGGTGCGCTTCGACCACGCCGCCCATCTCCTGGCGGGCGGGCACAGCGCCGCGAGCGCCGCCATCTTGAGCGGCTACGTCGACCAGTCGCACCTGCACCGCGAGGTCAAGACGTTCACCGGGCTCACGCCGACGGCGCTGGCCGCCACGCCGTGGCTAGCGATCGACGACGTCGCGTGGCCGCGCGAAGGCCTCGCCGGCGCCGGGCGCCGCCTGAGCACGGACGCGGCGGTGTAGCCAGGTCATGGCCACAATCCTGTCGGATTCAGCCGTGACCGCTAGCGACCTAGGTAGCCTTTCGCGCTCCGAAAGTCGGGTGCAGTTCTAGACGCCAGTCGTTGCTGCGCATGAGGGTCCCCGGCGGATACTCGAAATCCGTCTCGCCCAGAAGCGTGAAGCCCGCCTTCTTGCAGACCGCGTTCGAGGCGGGATGGTCGACCGACGGGAACGCGTGCAGGTAGCGCAGCCGCCGCTGCTCCCGCGCGACCTCGATCACCGCCTGCGCGGCGGCGCTGGCGAGGCCGCGCCCCTGGTACGCCGGCAGGACGCCCCACCCGGTCTCGTAGACGAGCTCGTCCCGCCACGGGCGTTCCCAGTAGCCGATCGTGCCGGCCCGTTCCCCCGTGTCGAGCACGATCGCGAACATCAGCCCGACCTGCGGATCGCCGTCCTCCAGGTAGCGCCGATGCCGCTTGAGCACGGCCTCCTCGGTCTCCGGGCCGCCCAGGTGCTCCCTCATCTCCGGCGCGTTCTTCTGCCGCAGAAGGTCGAGGTCTCCGTCGCTCCATCGCTCGAGTCGTAGCAAGATGCGCCGCTTTCAGTACGTGTGGGAGCCGCTGTCAGTACGTGTAGGACAGGTGCTTGATGCCGTTGATGAAGTTGGCCTCCAG
>NZ_JAGEOJ010000018.1 GCF_017573505.1 Actinomadura barringtoniae | reverse complement strand
CGACCGGGATGACGTACGCGACCTCGTAGCGGTCGACGGGCACGATGATGTCCGCGGTCTCGACAGGACGGTCACCCAGGTAGGTCCGCCGGATCACCTGCACGATCGACCCGATCGGCTCGTCGAGCAGCTCGGCCTCAGCGGCGAGGATCGTCCGGGCGGTGACGATCTCCTCAGCGGTGGTGATGTCGACGCCGATCGCGCGCATACGCGCGACCACGCCGGCGCCCGCGTGCGGACCGTCCTCAGGGAACATGATCGGGGTGCCGCGGGTCAGCTCCAGCGGCTCCCATGACGTGGACGACATGACGGGCTGCTCGTCTGCGAGGAACACGTACCGGGTGCACATGACGGGGTCGCCCTCGCCGATGCCGAGCCGTTCCGCGATCGCAGGGCTGGCCTTGGCCGTCTCGGAGCTCGACCGCCATTTGCCCGCGCGGCCCTGAACCTCCATGTCGGCGCGAAAAGGCGAGCTGCCGCGCCCTCTGCTCTCGCGGTACCAGGAGCGGGTAAGGCGCCGAACGGATGGCCGTTCGCGAACGTAGGTACCGGATCCGCTTCTGGATTCGACGTAGCCCTCGGAGACGAGCAGCCGGACGGCTTCGACGGCGACGCGGTCTGAGACGCCGTGCTGTCTGGCGAGTGCGTGACGGCTGGGTACACGTGCCCCCGGGGCGAGCCGCCCTTCGACGATCTGGCGGCGCAGATCATCGGCTATGCGCAGGTAGGCGGGCTGGGTCACGGTGACTCCGGGTGCCATTGACGAACGGTTCGTACCCAAGCTTGACAAGCTGAGTGCACAGGTTGCAGCTGAGTACTCAGCTTACCCAGTGTTGCGAACTGATGACTCTAGGGGTGCCCTGTGGAATGCGCGGGCTTCTGCTCGCGGAGGCGTGCTCCGACAAGGTCGGTCACGATGTCGGGGTGGTCGGCGGCCAGACGATGTGGGCCGAGTTCGAGTGGTGACGATCATGGACTCCGGGCGGCTCATCGGTGTGAAACTCGGGAGGCCGTGATGGGCGAGAGCGTCCGGCGGTCGGCAGAGGACACGCACAACCTCGCGCAAGCGATGGCCGCGTTCAACCGAGCGATGGACATCTACCAGGCGAACACGATCTCGCAAGGGTCGCGCCTGAAGCCCGAGGAAGCCGACGAGTTGCGAGTGCTCGGCGACATCATCCAGCGCGCTGCCGCCCGTGTTCAGGAGCTGCGGAGACAGGGGGCGAGTGCGGATGAGGGTCCCGGACTCCAAACTCCGTGAACGTCCTCATCGTTTGGCCAGCCGTTCAGTCTCTGACCGCGAGGCTGCGTAGGTCGGCGGCCAGTGCCCTGTCGGTCTCTTCTGCTTCTGCGGCCAAGCACAGGGCCGCTACGCGAGGTGAGGGGCCGTGCAGGGCTCCGACTGCGGAGCGGGACCAGCGGCCCTGGCATGACGACAGCGAGTGGACGAAGGAGGCTAGGCGTTCTCCCAAGTCGGCGGGGATCGGGGCTGGGTGCTTGGGGACGCCTCGTTGCAGGGCTTCGGCGAATCCCCAGATGAAGCCTGTCTCGTCGCCGTGGCTGGGGAATGTTTTCAGGGTCGTGCTGAGCGCTTGGTCCAGGCCGCGGCCTGTGACGAAGTGATCGTGCTCTGCACACGGAATGACCAGGCCGCTGCCGATTCGCTCGGTCAGGGATGTGGCAATGGCGGTGGCTTGCTCGCGGAGATCGTTCAGGCTTGTGAGCAGGTCTTTTGCCCGCTCGTTCTGCTCCTCGATCGCGCGGTCCATGATTTCGCCGTCGTCCAGCAGGGCGGCGATCTTCTGCTCTAGCGTCTCGAACGTCTCGCGGCGGGCGGAGTGCTCGGCGGCGATCGTCTTGTCCAGGGCGGTGTCGATGGCTTCTTGAGCCTTCAGGGCCCTGGCGATCACCTCTTTGAACTGGGCGTACGAGGTTGGGCTGAAGGGATCGTCCTCCGACGGTGTCGGCGATTCGGGGCGCCGGTGTTGCGAGGTGGCGGCGGGCTCTTCGGCTTTCTTGACCTCGTCTAGGGCGGCCTCTTTGAGGAGGCGGTCCAGGTCGTATGCCAGGTCGTCCCATAGCCAGTCGATGAGGCGCACGACGGGCGAGAGGCACAGGTCTCGGATCAGGGGGTCTTGCCTGGCAAGGGCTGTTGTGTGTTCGGTGCGGCGGGCTTTGGCTACGGTGCGGGCGCGGTCCAGGAGGGGGACGGCCGCGAGGTTGGTGGTGATGGCCTCAGTGAGGTAGGTGCGGGTCTCTACGAAGGCGCGGAGGTGGGTCATCAGGTCGTAGGTCTTGGCGGCCAGGACCTCGGCGGGGATGGTGCTGAGTTCGGCTACCACTACTGCATCGTGCGCCATAGCTGTTCCAGGACCACGTCGCGGCTGCGCCAGCCGGCGGGGGTGCGGACCATTCTGTGGTGGTACCAGCCGCCGCCGCGGACCAGGCCCGGAGCGTCGGCCTTGATGGCGTCGCGGGAGGGGGCGAGGGTGTCGGTGTAGGAGACCGTGACGCCCGCTTCGTCGCCGTCGAAGGCGATCATCATGGCACCGAGCAGGTGCTGGCGGCCGGGCCAGGTGGGCAGGATCTCCGACAGCCAGGCCTTGAGCTCGTTGAGCGAGCCCTTGGCGCCGCCCGATGAGGTGTAGTCCAGGACCGCGTTGGGGGTGAAGACGCTGTCCAGCAGGGACCAGCGGCCGGTGTCGACGGCCAGCGCGTAGCGGGCCAGTACTTCCCCGATCTCGAACCGATCGGAGATCTCCTGCATTGACATCATCTCGGTCCCTTCCGCCTTTAGGCGAAAGCTATCCGGATCGGGCGCGGCGCCGCGAGAGGACGGAGACGATCAATGTGGTGGCGGCGATCACGGCCAGCACGATCAGGAGGCCGCGGGGGTAGTCCAGCGGCAGGATCGACGGGTTGTCCTTGCGGCGGCCGAAGGCGAGGAGGGTGGGGAGCGTCACGAGGGTGGTGACGGCGGCCAGGGCCAGGGCTGTGCGGAGGGGGGTTCTGAATGACTCTTTGAGCAGGCCTGTCAGGGCACCGGCGAGTAGGACGACAGGGGCTATGAGGGCGTCGTGTAGGGCTACTGAGCCTGCCAGCCAGAGCAGGTAGGAGAACGGGTGGGTCTTGTCTGCTTGTGAGGCGATTCCGTAGGCGCCGTAGGCGATGGCCATGGCTCCGATGGAGTAGGCGGGCCATTTCATGACGCGACCACCTTGGTCACCCATTTGGTCTGCATGACGCCGGGGCGGTTGGGCGCGATCAGGCGCACCGGGTAGCCGTGGTCGGGGTGGAGTGTCTCGCCGTTGACCTTGATGGCTAGGAGGGTGAGGGGGTCGTGCCAGTGGGGCGGTTTCACCTCGCTGACGCCGTACGCGCCGTAGCGCTGCAGGGATTCGACGGAGAGTGTCGCGTCTGAGGGCACTCCGGCTTGAGCCATCAGGTCTTTGAGGCGGATGCCGGTCCATTCGGCGTCGTAGCTCCAGCCTTCTACGCAGGCGATCGGGAGGCGCACGGTGTGCTGCGGGAGCTTGAGCAGGTCTTCGTAGGTGAACGAGAGCTGATTACGGACGGAGCCGGTGATGAGGAGGCGGTAGTCGGCGTTGACGGTGATGCCTGCGGCTGCGGCGGAACGGTTGACGGGGAGGCCTTGCGGGCCCTTGTCGGGGTTGCGCGGGGCCAGGAGCGCCAAGCGGGAGAGGGGTTTGTACGTCTCGCCCACGGTGACTAGCGCGGCGATTCCGGATGCGGCGGCCACGGTCGTCAGGAAGCGGCGGCGGGAGCGTGCGTCGGCGGGTGGTTCCGGTGGGATTCTGACGCGGGTGGGAAGTGCGTGGCGTTTTACCTTCGCCCATTCGTTGGCCACGTGAATGATCAGTGCGCCGACCAGGATGTAGGCGGTCCAGTAATGCGCATTGGTGAAGACGAACGGCCACACGTACCAATAGGCGATGTTGGTCACGCCGGTGACTACCTGGAAGAGCGATCCGGCGACCAGGAGCGCCACGAGGCCGCGTTCGGTGGCGTGGCCGATGGAACGGAACGGCGGCCATTGCCACAGCCTGGGATAGACCGTCCACAGTTTGGCCAGGAGTAGCGGGATCGTGGCGATACCGCCGATGACGTGCAGGCCCTGGGTGAAGCGGTAGAGGTTGACCGGGCGGGACGGCCACAGGAGCCAGGACGGGGGATGCTGCATGAAATGGCTGAAGAGGCCCGTCACAAAGGCGATCGTGAAGCTGATCCCGAGCCATATGCCGAGCTGCGCCGCCACTCGCTCGGAATGGAGCTTGCTGGTGAATCGCGAAGACAGGTCCAGTGCCACACGGCGAGCGTAAGTCGGCGGGGGCGGTCTGACTCTTACCGAGTTGTGACGTCGGATCCGAGCTCGTCGGCGGCCTCCTGATAGGCGGTCGCGGCGCGTTCGAAATAGTCGAAGAGGACCTCGCGCTGCTCGTCGGTGTAGCCACCGATGACCTCGCCGATGCGGCGCCTGGCGGGGGCCATGACCTCGTCGAGCCCGGCGGGCTGGGCGACGGGCTCGACGATCACCTTGCGGCGGTCGTCGGGCGAGGGGACGCGGCGGACGTAGCCGGCGTCCTCCAGGCGGTCGATGAGCCGGGTGGTGGGGCCGGTCGTGAGGCCGGTGCGGGTGGAGAGTTCGCCCGGGGTCATCGCGCCGGAGAGTTCGAGGATGTTGAGCGCGTACAGGTCGGTCGCGCCCAGCCCGCAGGCGCGGGCGCTGGCCTGCCCGTGCAGCAGGACCGCGCTCAGGTAGCGCCGGAAGACCTCGCTCGCGTCGGACCGCACCCGCCATACCTCTTCTCTAGAGAAGTTACTGCTCAGCCGAAACTAGCACAGGAGATCGATCTCACACTTGTTGGTTCACCCAACGGTTGTTAATGTTGGCTACACCAACGAATGAGGGAGCTTCACCATGATCAAGCCGTTCCGCGTCGAGATCCCCCAGGCCGACATCGACGACCTGCGCGACCGCCTCGCCCGGACCCGCTGGCCCGAAGAGCTGCCGGACGCGGGCTGGGAGTACGGCATCCCGCTGGCGCGCGTGAAGCAGCTGGCCGAGTACTGGGGTACGGGCTTCGACTGGCGCGCCCAGGAGGCCGAGATCAACCGGCACCCGCAGTTCACGACGGAGATCGACGGGCAGAACGTCCACTTCGTTCACGTGCGTTCTGGCAACCCGGACGCGCTGCCGCTGATCCTGACGCACGGCTGGCCGGGGTCGTTCATCGAGTTCCTGGACGTGATCGAGCCGCTGTCGGCCGACTTCCACCTGGTCATCCCGTCGATCCCGGGCTTCGCGTTCTCCGGCCCGACCACCGAGAAGGGCTGGGACGTCAACCGCGTCGCCCGTGCCTGGGCCGTGCTGATGAGCCGTCTCGGGTACGAGCGGTACGGCGCGCAGGGCGGCGACTGGGGAGCGGGCGTCGCGCGCGCCCTCGGTGCGGTCGACCCCGAGCACGTCGTCGGCGTTCACCTCAACTACCTGCCGACCCCGCCCCCACCCGGCGTCGACATCGAGCTGAACGAGACGGACAAGGCGCGGCTGGAGAAGATCCGTGCGTTCGTCGCCAACCGGCCCGGCTACCAGGTCCTCCAGGGTCAGCGGCCGCAGACCATCTCCTACTCGCTGACCGACTCCCCCGTCGGGCAGCTCGCCTGGATCGCCGAGAAGTTCACCGAGTGGACCGACCCGGACTCGGGCATCACCGACGACCGCATCCTCACCGACATCAGCATCTACTGGTTCACGGCGACCGCCGGGTCGGCGGCGCGGCTGACCAAGGAGAGCGGTGTCGGCGGGCGCCCGCCGCAATGCGAGGTCCCGGTCGGCATCGCCGTCCTGCCGCACGACATCACCCAGTCGATCCGCCCGTACGCCGAGAAGCTGCTCGACATCGTGCACTGGAGCGAGTTCGAGGCGGGCGGTCACTTCGCCGCGATGGAGGTCCCGGAGGCCTTCGCGCGGGACGTGCTGGCCTTCTTCGAGAAGCTCCACTGACCGTCCGCTGACTGTCCGACCCGACCGATAACTTTCGAAGCATGATCGCCTCGACAGAGCGACCTTCGGAAGCGCGGAGCACGGTCTGCGTCGTGCCGCCCGTCCGGCCCCGCAAGCTCGCGAAAGTCCCCTTCGTGGAGCTGGCCGACGGGCGGCTTCAGGGCGTGGTGTCCAGCGGTTCCGACATCGCCCGGGTCTACGTCTCGTCCATCGCGGCGGGCTCCCACGATTTCAACTGCAGCACCAACAACAACCGCCCGTGCGGCGGCCTCGGCGGCGCGTACATGTGCAAGCACCTCGACGCGCTCGTCGACCAGGCCGTGCTGCAGTACGGCGCGGACCGCGTCGCCCGCTACCTGCGCGTCGAGCTCGGCGAGGACGGCGGCGGCGACCTCGCCGGGCGGCTGAACGGCTCGCGCGACTCCGCCCCGGCCGCGGCCGTCTTCAGCCGCTTCCTGCGTCACCTCGCCTACCTCGAACTCCCCGACACGACGGAGCCGATCCCCGAGATGCAGTGGTTCTGATGCTCGGCATCCAGCTCGCCGAACTCCTCGGCGACCCATCCCCCGGCGTGGCCGAGGCGCAGGACCTGCTGGACGGCGTGGACGACGCGCTCGTGCACGGTCTCGCCCGGCTCGGCGACGACCGCGCGGCCTCGCTCGCCGCGCTGGCCGGCGCCGTCGCCGCCTCACCGCTCGGCCCGGCCACGGCGGAGGCGGTCGACAAGATCGCCGCCGGGTCGGTGACCGAGGAGCACCTGGCCGCCGTCGCGGGCGCCCGCACCGCGCTGCAGGGCGCGATCCACGACGCTCTGCTCGAACGCTTCGACACCGCGCTCGGCCGCACCAGGCCGCCCTGGGAGCAGCCGCCCGGCCCGGCCGAGACCGCGAGCAACCTGATCGCCGGTGCCCGGTCCTGGCTCCAGGAGCTGGCGATCAACGGCTGGCGCGGCGTCGACCACGACCTGGTGTCGGCCGCCGACCAGACGATCGAGGCGCTGCTCGCCGAGCCGACGCTGCGGCGGCTCGGCGTGCTGCTGGACGGCCTGGCCGCCGAGCTGCGCGCGTCCTCGCCGATCTCGACGATGAAGCAGGTCCCGGCGCGGCGCTGGGCCGACCTGTGGGCGCGCGCCACGCTGCTCTCGCAGCCGGGCGGCGGCCACGCTGCGGCGACGCCCGAGCCGGTCTCCGGTCGCCTGCTCGTCCTGGGTGTCGACGTACGCGAGCACGGAACGGCCGTGCAGGCGCAGGTCCACGCCGTTCTGGAGCCCGCGGACGGGTCGGCCGAGCCCCGCCTCGTGCGCGCGAACGTCACGGCGGCGAAGGTCGACACCATCGTCGGCCCGGCCGTCTGGCGGCTGCTGAGCGCCTACCCCGTGCTGCTGAACGCCCTGGCCGAACGTCGAAGCCTCACGCTCACCGGCATGCCGCTACTGCCGTCCGGCGACCTTGTCTGGCAGGACGACAAGGCCGAGGCGGGTGAGCCCGCCGACCCGTTCGCCACCGCCCGGATCCAGCTGGGCGCGGCCGTCGCCGCGCCCGTGCCGCCCCTCGAACGCCACCCGGTGCGCATCGGCGAGCCCGTGCTGCTGGAGGGCTACGCGATCGACGGAACGACACTGACGCTCGACGGCAACACCATCGGTGTGGACGTCGAGCGCGTTCCGACGAGCGGGCCGCTCACGCCTGAGCTGATCGCGGCCTCCACGGCGTGCATCGGCCTGATCCGCTGGGACGCGGGCGCCTGGTCGCTCCAGCCGCTCGCCGTCCAGGCGATCGTCAAGCGCAAGCCGGTCGAGGCGCACAACGGCGACTGGGCCGAGGGCCCGACCGACCCCAAGGTGGTCAAGGCCGAGGCCAAGTCCGGCGACGCGGTCGCCGTGCTGCGCGAACGAGCGGGGCGGTTGCTGCGCAAATGACCGACCCCGATGAGCCGACCGAGCCCCAAGACACCATCAACCCCGACGACAACCGGCGTCAGGTCCTCTACTGGCGGATGCTGGCACGGATGTTCGACCCCGACGAGCAGCACTCGCTGGAGGCGGCGAGCTTCGCCGTCGTCGACGATCTCGGCCTGCCGACCGCGCTGCTCGACCCCGGCGTCTCCATGGACAACATCGTTCAGCGCCATCCCTGGCTGGAGGCCGAGCTCAAGGACCTCATGGCGCCCGCGGACGACGACCCCCACCAGCGGGTGCGGCGCGCGGCGCTGGTCTCCAAGCTCCTCCTGAACGTCTTCTCGACCGGCTCGGGCAGCGTGACCGCGACGCAGCTCGCCGAATGGCAGCAGGACGCCGGCTGGCTGAAGCAGGCGCTCGGCGAGGAGGGCGCGCAGGACCTGAACGCGACGCTCTCCGGCCTGGAGGGCGACCTCGTCGGCCGCATGCAGCTGCGCGAGGTGCTGGCCGATCCGAAACTCGCGGCCCGCCTCACACCGAGCATGTCGCTCATCGAGCAGCTGCTCCGCGACAAGCACAACCTGTCGGGCGTCGCGCTCGCCAACGCCAAGTCGCTGATCCGCCGGTTCGTCGACGAGGTCGCCGAGGTGCTGCGCACCCAGGTACAGCAGACCAGCGCCGGGACGCTCGATCGGTCCGTTCCGCCCAAGCGCGTGTTCCGCAACCTCGACCTCGAACGCACGATCTGGAAGAACCTCACCAACTGGAGCCCCGACGACGAACGGCTCTACGTCGACCGGCTCTTCTACAAGCAGACCGCCAAGCGCACGACGCCCGCGCGCCTGATCGTGGTCGTCGACCAGTCCGGCTCGATGGTCGACTCGATGGTCAACTGCACGATCCTGGCGTCCATCTTCGCCGGGCTGCCCAAGGTCGACGTGCACCTGATCGCCTACGACACCCGCGCGCTCGACCTCACACCCTGGGTGAACGACCCGTTCGAGGTGCTGCTGCGCACCAAGCTCGGCGGTGGCAACGACGGGCCGATCGCGATGGACATGGCCCGCCCCAAGATCTCCGATCCGGCGAACACGGTGATGGTCTGGATCTCCGACTTCTACGAGTTCGACCGTTCGCAGCCGCTGCTGGACGGCATCCAGGCCGTGCACCGCTCCGGGGTGAAGTTCATCCCGGTCGGCTCGGTCACCAGCTCCGGCACCCAGATCGTCAACCCGTGGTTCCGGCAGCGCTTCAAGGACATGGGCACGCCCGTGATCTCGGGCCACATCCGCAAGCTCGTCTTCGAGCTCAAGAACTTCCTCGCCTGACCCTCGACCGACTCTCGCCCGACCTTCCAGGACTCTTAGGAGATTCGACGCATGACCGATGAGATGCTGCGCGCCCCGGCCGAGGTGAAGTACGCCGAGGAGCTGGACTACCTGGAGTCGATCGACGACGGGGCCAAGCCGTTCTCCTGGCGGCTCAGCCCGAAGATGGTCCGGCTGTTCGTGCTCGGGTCGGCCTCTCCCAAGGGGGGACGACCCCCCACACCCCCCGGCCCGACTTCGTCGGGATCAGGGAGCGCCGACGGCATCGACCGCGAGATCCCGCAGAAGTGGTTCGGCGACCGCAGCTTCGTCGAACGCAGCATCGTGACGCTGGCGTCCGACCGCGGGCTGCTGCTGATCGGCGACCCGGGCACCGGCAAGAGCTGGCTCGCCGAGCTGCTGTCGGCCGCGATCAGCCGCAACTCGACCCTGGTCGTGCAGGGCACCGCGGGCACCACCGAGGACCACATCAAGTACTCCTGGAACGTCTCGATGGTGATCGCCAAGGGGCAGTCCAGGGACTCGATGATCCCCTCGCCGATCATGACCGCGATGGAGGGCGGCGTGATCGGCCGGTTCGAGGAGCTCACCCGTTCGACCAGCGACGTGCAGGACGCGCTGATCTCGATCCTGTCGGAGAAGTACGTCTCGATCCCCGAGCTGGACGACGACAACATCGTCTTCGCACAGCCCGGCTTCTCGATCATCGCCACCGCCAACAGCCGCGACCGCGGCGTGAACGACCTGTCCTCGGCGCTGAAGCGGCGGTTCAACTTCGTCCGCATCCCGGTGGTGACCAACAAGAAGAGCGAGGCGGAGATCGTCCGGTTCCGCACCACCGAGCTGATGCGCCGCCATCAGATCGAGCTGGACGTGCCGCCCACGCTGCTGGACATCCTGCTGCAGAGCTTCGCCGACCTGCGCGCCGCGGCCGCGTCGGCGACCAGCGACGACGAGAAGCTGGAGTCGGCGCTGTCGACCGCCGAGCAGATCGGCGTGCTGGAGGACGCGATCCTGCACAGCCAGTTCTTCGGCGACACCCGGCTGCGCGCGGCGACACTGGCGAGCTCGATGGTCGGGTCGCTGGCCCGGCGCAGCCCCGAGGACCTGGCCATCCTCAACAAGTTCTGGCACGGCGTGATCGAGCCGCGCAGCAAGAAGGACGAGGGCGGGCCCTGGCAGGAGTTCCTCGAGGGCGGCCGCGAGGCGATCGCCACGCTCTCATGACCGGATTCGACGCGCTGCGCGAGCAGCTTCATGACGCCGCCGCCACGTTCGCGGGCGGTGCGGACGCCGTCCCCGGCATCCTGGCGGGCCTTGTCGATGACGTGGACCGGGCGCTGAACGAGAAGCTCGAGATCTTCCCGGTGTGCCACCACTCCCCGGCGTCCGCGCTGGCGATGGTGCGCAGGCTGCGCGACAAGCAGCCCAAGGTGATCTATCTGGAGCTGTGCGAGGACCTCGCGCCGCTGCTCGGCGAGTTGCGCAACTGCCGGCTGCCGGTGGCGGTGCAGGCGTTCGCCACCGACATCGACGGCTTCCCCAAGGAGTGGGCGCCGCTCAGCGTGGTCGCGCCGATCACCGAGGCGTCCGCCGAGTACCAGGCCATCGCGTACGCGCTGGAGACCCCGGGCGTCGAGCTCGTGCTGGTCGACCGGTCGACCGACCACGTCTTCCAATGGGAGCCGCGCGAGGAGGCTCGCGCGGAGGCGGAAGGCGAAGCAGAGCCTGAGGAGCCCGCCGATGATGAGGCGGGCCTGCACGGCGACGCGGTCGGCATCGAGATCGGCGACCTGCGTCCGGGCTTCGCCGAGCTGGAGGAGCACCTGCTCCACCACGGCAAGGTGCGGCACTGGTCGGAGTGGTGGGACCAGTACGTCGAGCAGCCGCTGTCGGGCGCCGACTACGACACCTACCGCCAGGTGATGGTGCTGATCGGCAGCCTCTTCCGGCGGCTGCGCCCCGAGCGCGCGGGCGACCGCCACCGCACCGACGAGGACCGCGAGCGCTACATGTGGACGCGGATGCGCGAGCATCTGGCCGCGACCGGCGCCGACCCGCGCGACTGCCTCTATGTCTGCGGCGCGTTCCACGCCGCCAGCCGCGTCGAGCAGTTCGGCCTGGACGCGGACCTGTCGGCCGCGCCGTTCGAGATCACGCCGCGTACAGCCACCCGCTGGCAGTACGGCCTGATCCCGTCCAGCCACTCGGCGATCGAGGCGCAGTTCGGCCTCGCTCCCGGCTCGGTGTCGATCGCGGCGGCGACCTGGGCCAAGGCCGTGGCCCGCGACAAGCTCACGCCGTTCCAGCTCGACGGTCAGAAGGGCGGCCGCAAGCGTTCCGCCCGCAAGGCTCTCAAGCCCGCCGGCACTCAGCCCAAGGAAGAGCTCGCCGACCGGCTGTCGGGGTTCCTGTCGCAGCCGCCCGCACTCGACGGTCTCGACGAGGCCGAGCTGCTCGGCTGGTGCGTCGACATCGTCCGGCTCGCGCGCCGCAACGGCTACCTGGCGAGCACGGCCGACGCGATCGCGGTGTTCGAGACGTCCATCCTGCTGGCGAACCTGCGCGACCGCGCCCGCCCGACGCCGTACGACTTCCAGGACGCGGCGGTCACCTGCATCGAGAAGGACACCGTGCCCGGGCGCCGCGACGTGCGGCGGCTGTGCGAGATCCTGCTCGGCGGCGACCGCGTCGGCCAGGTCGGCTACGAGTCGCTCCCGCCGCTGGCGCGCGACGTCCTCGACCGGCTCGAGCCGCTCGGCCTCGACCTGGAGAAGCGCACGATCCAGCGGGCGCTGCTCGACCTGCGGGCCAGGCCCGAGCTGGTGCCGTGCTCGGACCTGCTGTGGATCCTGCGGCGGCTCATGCCGCACGACGCCGTACGGCCGATCATGGGCTCGCGGCGGCTCGGCGAACGTTCGATCCAGGAGAGCTGGGACCTGGCGATCGGCCGCAACCAGCGGTCGCTCGTCGAGCTCGGCTACGAGGGCGTGACGGTCGAGCAGGTCCTGGAGCAGCGGCTGCGCCGCGACGTCCGGGACCCGAAGGCAACCGCCGCCGTCGCGCTCGCCGCCGTCGAGGACTCGATCCTCTTCCTGGGCTCGCGGCGCTTCACCGAGGAGCTCGGCGCGCGGGCGGTGGAGCTGCTGGCCGCCGAACGGACCGTGGACGACGCCCCCGAGGTGCTGCGGCGGATCCGGCGGCTGCTGGCGCACTACCGGGCCACCGAGCCCGCGCTGCCAGGGTGGTGCGAGTCGTTCGTCACCGCGGGCTACGCGCACTACTGCACGCTGCTGCCGGTCGCGTTCGTCGACGAGGACACCGGCGTACGGCAGGTCGCGGCGATGCTCGGGTTCCTGTTCAGCATGGAGAGCCTGGCGCTGTCGCTCGGCTGCGACCACGCCCAGCTGGAGCTCGCCGTTCAGCAGTCGCATCCGGAGGCGCCCGCGAAGGTCGCGCTGCTGTGGGCGGCCAAGACCCAGCTCGGCCTGATGACGCGGGACCAGTTGCGGGCGCGGGTGGACGAGCTGCTGGACAACCCGCTCGTCATCCCCGCGTTCCCGCTGTACCTGAGCGGCTTCGTGCAGGCGCTGGAGCCCGCCCCGGCGCTGGCGCCGTTCGTCGTCGAGACGATGTCCAAGGCGTTCGCCCGGCTTCCTGACACTGTGCTGCTGCCGTGGCTGCCCAAGCTGATCACGACGCTGCGCGAGCACGCGCGGGAGCTGGTGCCCGTTCTCGTACGGGAGGCCGCCCGCACGTTCCCCGCCGACCTGGCCGGCCTCGACGCCTGGACCCCGCCCTGGACCGCGTCCGGCTCGGGTTCTGGCTCTGACTCAGGTTCTGGCTCCGGCTCGGGCCTCGGCTCTGGAACGGGGGCAAGCGCGGCCGCGCATGGGATGGCGGCGGCCGTGGGAGGACCGGTGGCGGACCTGCTGGCGAGCCGTCCGGCGTCCTGCGACGCGGTGGCGGACCTTCTCGGTGTGGAGTCAGGGTGGAAGGAGATCGCGGAGGCCGCCCAGGGCGTGGCCGCATCCGGCCAGCCCGAGGTCACGGCGTTGATCGATCGCCATCCCGCCGCCGCACACGCCGTTGCGCACCTCGTGCACCAGAGGCCGTAATAGGTCACATGGGATATGTCGCTTACATGACCATTGACCGGTCTTGGACCGAGGAGTAACTTCCGCCTGGAACTCGCGCTTGATGGTGAGCAGAGTCCGGAGAGGCCCCGCGCAGATGGTCATCGGGATGGGCGCACTGATCTCCGAAGCATGCTCCCACCTGTCCCGCGGCGGCTCGGTCCTCTTCAGCGGTCCTACCGGTATCGGCAAGTCGACATTGCTGTCGGCCGTCGCCGCCGAGAGCGACGACCACCTGGTGCTGCGCTGCTCGCTCGCCGAGTCCGAGAGCCAGCTGCCCTTCCTCGGCCTGATCGACCTGCTCGCGGCCGTCGGCGACGACGTCCTGGAGCAGCTGCCCGAGCACGAGCGGACCGTGCTGCGCTCGGCGCTGCTGCGCGGCGGCGACCCCGGTGCCGAGCCGGGGCTGCTGCCGCTGCGGGTCGCGGTCCTTGACCTGTTCCGCACGCTGAGCGCCGACCGCCCGGTGCTGCTGGTGATCGACGACGCGCAGTGGCTCGACCCACCGAGCGCCGAGCTGCTGGCGTTCGTGGCGCGCCGCGCGACCGGGCTGGCGATCAGCGTCCTGGCGGCCGTACGGGCCGAGCCCGGCGGCGGCTCGCACGCCGACTTCTATCCCGCGCCCGTGCTGACCCTCCAGGTGCCGGTGATGACCGTCGCGGAGGTGACGGCGCTGCTCGGCCGGCGCTGGCCGCGCCCGGTGCTGAGCAAGATCTACGAGGCGTCCGGCGGCAACCCGTTCTTCGCACTGGAGCTCGGCCGCGCCCTCGCCGAACGCGAGTCGCACTGGGACTCCGAGGATCCGCTGCCACTGCCCGACAGCCTGCGCGCACTCATGGGCGAACGGCTCGGGTCGCTGTCGCCCGGGGTCAGGCGGACGCTGCTGACCGCGAGCGCGGCGGCACGGCCGACGATCAACCTGCTGCTGCAGGCCGGGCGGGAGGACGCCGCGGACGAGGTCGCCGAGGCCGTCGGCAACGGCATCCTCGAGGTGACCACGGGCCACGTCGTGCGCTTCACCCATCCCCTGCTCGCCGCCGTCGTCTACGCCGACGCGGAGCCGGCCGACCGGCTGCGCGTCCACACCGAGCTCGCCGCGACCGTCACCGACCCGGTCGAACGGGCCCGCCACCTGGCCATCGTCGCGCCCGGACCGGACGAGGGCATCGCCGCGACGCTGAGCGAGGCGGCAGCAGCCGCCCGGCGTCGCGGGGCCCCGGCCGTCGCGGCGCGGCTGGGCAGGCTCGCCGCCGACCACACGCCCGCCCCGGATCCGGCCGCCGACCGCCGCCTCACCGCCGCCGAGGACATGGCGGCGTCCGGCGAGTTCGTGGCGGCCCGCGACCTCGCCCACGAGGTCCTCGCGGTGTCCGCCGACCCGGCCCAGCGCGTCCGCGCCTGGATCGTGGTGATGGACGCCTCCGGCCAGGCCATCTCCGAGGTCGGCGACGTGTTCTCGCAGGCGCTGAAGGACGCCCGCGACGACCCGGCGCTGCTGGCCCCCCTGCACTACCGGCTCGCCTGGCGGGCGTGGCTGGCGGAGGGATCGGCGACGAACGCGCTCCAGCACGCCATCCGGTCGGCGGAGCTGGCCGCCGAGGCCGGCGACCGGCGGACCGAGGTCATGGCGCTGGCCAAACAGGCGCACATCGAGTTCTTCCTCGGGCGGCCGGAGGCGGAGGCGACGCTGCTGCGCGCGCTCTCCGAGCCGCACGAGCCGCGCGTGATGATCGACCACAACGGCCCCGCGTTCCAGAAGCACCGCCACCACCTGCTGAACGACCGGCTGGAGGAGGCGCGCACCGAGCTGCGTTCGCTGATCTACGTGGTGCGGCAGCGCGGCGTGGTCGAGAGCCTGGTCAACCTCCAGCACAACCTGGCCCGCATCGAGATCCACCGGGGCCGCTGCGAGCGCGCCCTGGAGCTGACCCGCCAGAGCCTGCGCCTGGCCGAGGACACCGGCCTCAGCCCCGGCCCGTCCTGGTACTCGATGGCGCTCGCCGAGGCCGCGGGCGGTGACCTGGAACGGGCCATGGCCGCCGCGGAACGGGCCCAACGCCACAGCGAGGACGATCGTGACCTGCTGTTCCTGCCGCAGGCCCTGCACGCCGAGGGGCTCGTACGCCTGATGCGCGGGCAGTACGCGGACGCCGCCGAGGTGCTGGGCCGCGTACGGCGGCTGGAGGAACGCCAAGGCCTGATGGACCCGGCGATGCGCCGCTGGCACGGCGACCTGGCCGAGGCCCTCGCCCGTTCCGGGAACGCGGACGAGGCCGCTGACCTGATCGAGCTGACCAGGGCGCGGGCCAGGCGGCTCGACCGGCGCAGCGTGCTGGCCGTGATGGATCGCGCGGCGGCACAGGTCGCGGAGGAACGCGGGGACCTCGACGAGGCCGTCCGGCTGCTGCGCCACGCGGTCCGGACGTTCAACGAACTGCCCTTCCGCCTGGAGGAGGGCCGCGCCCGGCTCACCCTGGGCCAGGTGTTCGCCCGGCGCGGCGAGACCCAGCAGGCGCGGCTGACGCTCCGCGAGGCGCGGCGCGTGTTCTCTCACGCCCAGGCGCGCCCGTGGCTGGAACTGGTCGCCGCCGCGCTCGATCACGCGAACGGCGAAGATCCCGCACGCGCGCCCGCCTCGTACGACCTGATCGGCTCGCTGAGCGACATCGAGAGCAAAGTGGCCGCGCTGGTCGCCGAGGGTTCGACCAACCGGGAGATCGCCGCGCGCCTGTTCGTCAGCGTGAAGACCGTCGAGGCCGCGCTCACCCGCACCTACCGCAAGCTGGGCGTTCGCTCCCGGGTCGACCTCGCGCGCCTGGCCGCCGGCCGCCCCATCGCCGGGGCGTAGCGGGCCCCCTCCGCGGCCCCTAAGAGACATAGGGATATCCCTACGACGCCCGACCGACCCTTTTCCTTATCTCCCCGGCTCCAGAAACTTTCCTTTGGCCTGAGTTGCGGCAGATCACCCCGTTTGCCGCATTGAGGAGAGGTTCGGGTGCACGCCGGGGAGCCCTCTCCTCTTGTTCGTCCACCGTCTGCCCGCCGACGGGCGGGCCGCCCACGAGGCGAGAGGTAACGCATGACCCGACGAAGAGTGGCGATGGTGACCAGCGCGGTGCTGCTGACCGCGGCCGCCGGCACCGCCGCGATCCCCACCGCAGCCCAGGCAGCGCCGAAGCCGAAACCCGACAAGGCCGCCGGGCACGACGCGTTCAGCAAGGACGCGTTCACCCTCAACCCGTCTCCCAGCCAGCGCAAGAAGGCCATCGCCGACGCCCGCAAGGCGCTCGCCGGCCACACCAAGCAGGCGCACACCGTCTCCGGCCACGCGTTCAGCCCGCGCAGCGTGGTCGTCGACAAGAGCGGCGCCGCCGACGTCCGCTTCGACCGCACCTACAAGGGCCTCCCGGTGTACGGCGGCGACGTCATCGTGCACCTGAAGCCCGGCGGCTCCTACGAAGGCCTCGGCACCGCCGCCAAGGCCACCCCCGCCATCTCCACCTCGCCCGGCGTGAGCGCCTCGGCCGCCGCCGCCACCTCCCGCGCCCAGGTCAAGGGCTCGGTGGCCTCGGTCGGCAAGCCGCACCTGGCGGTGTGGAACTCCGGCCGGTCCACCCAGCTCGTCTGGGAGACCGTCGTGCGCGGCGCGCAGAAGAACGGCACGCCCACCGTGCTGCACGTGCTGGTCGACACCCGCAAGGGCAAGGTCGTCACCAGGCGCGACGAGGTCAGCTCGTTCCTGTCGCCCGCACAGGCGGCCAAGGCCGCCCAGACCAGGCAGCAGGCCGCCGCCGCGCTGGACACCGCGGGCACCGGTAACAGCATCTACAGCGGCTCGGTCTCGATCGACCTGACCCAGTCGGGCAGCACCTGGTCGATGAAGGACCCGTCGCACGGCAACGGCTACACCACCAACCTGAACCACGCGACGAGCGGCACCGGCACCACGTTCAGCAACTCGACCGGGACCTTCGGCAACGGCACCAACAGCGATGCCGCCTCGGCCGGCGTGGACGCGCACTACGGTGCCGCCGAGACGTTCGACTACTACAAGAACGTCCACGGCCGTAACGGCATCTTCGGCAACGGCGCCGGCGTGCCCTCGCGCACGCACTACGGCAACGCCTACGTCAACGCCTTCTGGGACGGCACGCAGATGACCTACGGCGACGGCTCGGGCAACGCCCGTCCGCTCGTCGAGATCGACGTGGCCGGCCACGAGATGAGCCACGGCGTGAGCGGCGCCCTCACCGGCTGGGACGAGACCGGTGAGACCGGCGGCATGAACGAGGGCACCAGCGACATCTTCGGCACGATGGTGGAGTTCTACGCCAACAACCCGAAGGACACGCCCGACTACACCATGGGCGAGCTCATCAACATCAACGGCGACAACAAGCCGCTGCGCTACATGTACAACCCCTCGCTCGACGGCACCTCGCCCAACTGCTGGAACAGCAGCAACGGCGGCCTGGACCCGCACTACTCCATGGGCCCGCTGAACCACTGGTACTACCTGCTCGCGCAGGGCAGCGGCGACCACGGCTACGGCAACAGCCCGACCTGCAACAGCTCCACGGTCACCGGGCTGGGCAACGACAAGGCCGGCAAGATCTGGTTCAAGGCCCTCGCGTCGTACGCCAACAGCAGCGAGGACTACCACCAGGCCCGCATCGACTCCCTCAAGGCCGCCGCGGACCTGTACGGCACCCACTGCACCGAGTACAACACCGTGGACGCGGCGTGGGCGGCGGTCAGCGTGACCGGCACCGACCCCGTTCCCGGCACCTGCAGCAGCCAGCCCGGTTCGCCCGTCGTCACCAACCCGGGCAACCAGACCGGCAAGGTCGGCACGGCCGCCAGCCTCCAGATCAAGGCCACCGACCCGGGCAACGCGGCCCTGACCTACAGCGCCTCCGGCCTCCCGGCCGGGCTGTCGATCAACGCCTCGTCCGGCCTCATCTCCGGTACGCCCACCACCGCCGGTACCTCCACCGTGACGGTGACCGCCACCAACCCCTCGAAGGCGTCGGGCACCACGCAGTTCACCTGGACGATCAACCCGGCCGGCGGCGGTACGTGCTCCAGCACGGGTAACAAGATCACCAATGGCGGGTTCGAGAGCGGGACCACGCCCTGGACCACCACGTCCGGCGTCGTGTCGGCCAACGGCAGCGGCGAGACCGCCCACTCCGGCACGCACTTCGCCTGGCTGGACGGTTACGGCACCACCCACACCGACAGCGCCACCCAGTCGGTGACCGTCCCCTCCGGGTGCAAGGCCTCGCTGACCTACTGGCTGCACATCGACACCGACGAGACCGACGCCGTCGCCTACGACAAGCTGACGGTGAAGGCCGGAAGCACGACCCTGGCGACCTACACCAACCTCAACGCCGCCAGCGGTTACGCGCAGAAGACCTTCGACGTCTCCCAGTTCGCCGGGCAGACGGTGACGATCTCCTTCAGCGGCGTCGAGGACGCGGGGCTGCAGACCAGCTTCGTCGTCGACGACGTGGCTGTGAACGCGAGCTGATCCTCCTGGCTTGTTAGTCCTGTCCCCTCCCCCGGGGCGCGGCGGTCGTACCGTCCCTGCCGCCGCCGCGTCCCGGGGTACCTCCCTCCCGGAGGAAGGCCTCATGCGAAGGCTCATCGCGCTCGTCGCCGGCGGAGTCACCGTCGCGGCGGGCCTCGTCGTCCCGGCGGCGAGCGCGTCCGCGTCCCCGGGCGCATCCCCTCAGCGCACTTCCCTCGAGCGCACGTCCCCCCACCCCAGATCGGCCGCCGCCGCGTGCACGCCCGCCCAGGTCGTGCAGAACGGCGGTTTCGAGAGCGGCACGACCCCCTGGACCGCGTCCACCAACGTGATCTTCACGGGCGGCAACCAGACCGCCCACTCCGGCAGCCGGTTCGCCCGGCTCGACGGCACCGGCGGCACGCACACCGACACGCTCACCCAGTCGGTGACGCTGCCCGCCGGCTGTTCGACCGCGTCGCTGTCGTACTGGCTGCACATCGACACGGCCGAGACGACGGGCAGCGTCGCCTACGACAAGCTGACCACCAAGATCGGCAGCACGACGCTGGCGACCTCCTCCAATCTGAACGCCGCCTCCGGCTACGTGAAGAAGACGATCGACGTCTCCCAGTTCGCCGGGCAGACGGTCACCCTCGCCTTCACCGGCACCGAGGACTCGAGCCTGCAGACCAGCTTCGTGCTGGACGACGTGGCGCTCGACGTCTCCGGCGACTCCACGCCGCCCGCCGACTCGACCCGGACCCCGGCGTCCCCCTCCTACACCGTCAACCTGACCAGCGACGCCTCCGGCGTCACCTGGACCGGGCACGAGAGCGCGAGCTTCACCAACGCCTCGCCGACCCCGCTGACCGAGGTCTACCTGCGGCTGTGGGACAACTACCACGGCAGCTGCCCGTCCACTCCGATCACCGTCACCAACGTGACCGGCGGCACGGCGGACCCGCTCTCGGTCAACTGCACGGCGCTCAAGGTCACCCTGCCCGCGCCGATCAACCAGGGCCAGTCCGGAACGGTCGGCTTCGACCTGAAGATCGTCGTGCCGAACGGCGCGGACCGCTTCGGCCACGACGGTGCGTACAACTTCATCGGCAACGCGCTGCCCGTGCTGGCGATCCGTGACGGCTCCGGCTGGCATCTGGACCCGTACACCAACAACGGCGAGTCGTTCTATTCGCTGGCGAGCGACTTCAAGGTGACGCTCGACCACCCGACGTCGCTGTCGGTGCCCGCCACCGGCACGTCCGTGGACACCCCCGGGTCGTCCGGCCGCACGATCACGACGGCCACCGCGACCAAGGTCCGCGACTTCGCCTGGGGCGCGGGGCCGTTCCAGAAGATCTCCGGAACGTCCTCGGGCGGCGTGAACGTCAACGTCTACTGGGTGAGCGGCATCAGCAGCTCGTCGGCCCAGTCGATGCTGAACGTCGCCAAGTCGGCGCTCGACCAGCACTCCAGCCGGTTCGGGAACTACCCGTACGGCGAGGCCGACGTCATCCTGGACAACAACTTCTGGTTCGGCGGCATGGAGTACCCCGGGTTCATCCTGGACCTGGTCAGCTCCACGGCGCTCGCGCACGAACTCGCACACCAGTGGTGGTACGGGATCGTCGGCGACGACGAGTACAACAGCCCGTGGCTGGACGAGGCGTTCGCCGACTACTCGACCGACCTCTACAACGGGATCACCGGCTCCGGCTGCTGGAACAGCGTCTCCTGGCAGTCCTCCGCCGAGAAGATCACCAACTCGATGGCGTACTGGGACGCGCACTCCTCGCGCTACTCCACGGTCGTCTACGGGTACGGCAAGTGCGCGCTGCACGACCTGCGGCGCACGCTCGGCGACTCGGCGATGACCTCGTTGCTGCACGATTACGCGCAGGCTCACTGGTACGGCGTCTCCACCACCGCCGAGTTCAAGGCCGCAGCTCAGGCTAAGACCTCGACGGACCTCACCTCCTTCTGGAGCACCCACCGCATCGAAGGCTGATGCGCTGAAACCGGCCGTCCCCCGCCGGTCAGAGGGCCCCGTCCGCACCGCTCGCGGACGGGGCCCTCGTCCGTCATGACCCACATCCGTGGCCCACATCACCAGTACTTCAACGTTAAGAGACTTGACGTTCGCACACCTCGATGGTTTTATCTCAACATTGAGATTATCAATGTGAGGTGATTGCGATGACCGCCACGGCCCAGAAGACAGCCGCCCAACGATCAGCCGAAGACCACGTCCCACTCCGGAGATGGCTGGGCGTAGCGGCGATCGCCGCCGGAACCTTCTCGGTAGTGACCGCCGAGCAGCTGCCCGTAGGCCTGCTCACCACCATCGGCGGCGACCTCCACGTCTCCGAGGGCACCGCGGGCCTCATGGTCACCGTCCCCGGCCTGGTCGCCTCCGCCACCGCCCCGCTCCTCCCCGTCGCCATCGGCCGCCTGGACCGCAGGATCGTGCTGATCGGCCTGATCAGCCTCATGGTCGGCGCCAACCTCCTGTCGGTCGTGGCGCCGAACTTCGGGATCCTGCTCGCGCTGCGCTTCCTGATCGGCATCAGCATCGGCGGTTTCTGGGCCCTGGCGGCCGGGATCGCCGTCCGCATGGTCCCCGGCCGCTATGTCCCCCGCGCCACCGCGATCGCGTTCGGCGGCGCCACGGCCGCGAACGTCCTCGGTGTCCCGGCCGGGACGCTGATCGGCGGCCTGACGGACTGGCGGATCGCGTTCCTCACGCTGACGGGTCTCGGCCTGGCGTTGATCGCCGCCCTGGTGATGCTGTTGCCGGCGATGCCCGCGTCCGATCCGGTACGGCTGCGTTCGCTGGCCGAGCAGTTGCGCAACCCGGTCGTCCGGGCCGGGGTGCTGGCCACGTTCATGCTGGTCGGCGGCCACATGGCGGCGTTCACGTTCATCAGCCCGATCCTGCAGTCGGTCTCGGGCATCGACGAGGAGCTGGTCGGGCCGCTGCTGCTGGCGTTCGGCGCGGCCGGGATCGCGGGCAACTTCATCACCGGCGCCGTGGCCGGGCGGAACGTCCGCGTCGCGATCATCACCAACAGCCTGCTGCTCACGGGCGTGCTGGCGCTCTTCCCGGTCATCGGCGGCACGGCCGTCACGGGCGTGGCGCTGCTGCTGGTGTGGGGCCTGGCGTTCGGCGGCGTCCCGGTCGCCGTGCAGACCTGGATCCTGCGGGCGGCGCCGGACGCCACCGAGTCCGCGACGGCACTGAACACCTCGATGTTCAACCTGGCGATCGCGCTGGGCGCACTGTTCGGCGGGCTGGTCGTGGACGGCGTCTCCACCAACGGCGTGCTGTGGTTCGGCGCGGTGGTGAGCCTGCTGACGACCGCCGCGGTGATGACCGCGCCTAAGCGGTGAGCCCGGCCGTCTTCTCCAGGAGCCCCTCGCAGCCCGCCAGCAGGCGGGCGCGCAGGGGCTCCGCGCGTTGGGAGAAGTCGCGCTGCAGGGCGGCGTATTCGGCACGTCCCGGCGGGGTCTCGATCTCGATCGGGGTGTAGCCGAGCTCGCTCAGGTCGTACGGGCTGGCCCGCATGTCCACGGCGCGGATGTCGCGGGCCAGGGCGAAGCAGTCGGCGACGAGCTCGCTCCCGACCAGCGGGGAGAGCTTGTAGGCCCACTTGTAGAGGTCCATGTTGGCGTGCAGGCAGCCCGGCTGCTCCAGCTCGGGCTGGCGGTCGCGGGTTGGCTGGAGGACGTTCAGCGGCCGGGCGGCGTCGGTGAAGAAGCGGAACGCGTCGAAGTGGCTGCAGCGGACGCCGCGTTCGTCGACCACTGCGGCCACCTCGGGCGGGGTGAGGCGCAGCGGCCAGGTGGAGTGGCGGACCTCGGGCGTGCGGTAGACCATCGCCCACTCGTGCATGCCGAAGCAGCCGAGGTGCGCGGGGCGGGAGGCGGTCGCCGCCAGGAGGCCGGCGATCCACTCGACGGAGGATCGCCGGCGCTCCATGAGCGATGCGGTGTCCAGCAGGGCGCCTTGTGGGGTGGAGACGTAGTCGCGGCCGCGGTCGGGCGCGTCGGCCAGGGCGATGCCGGCTCCGGGGTGCCATTGGCGCAGGCGGGCTGGACGGAAGCTGTAGTAGGTGAACAGGAAGTCCTCGACCGGGTGAGCCTTGCCGCGGCCCCGGCGGGCCAGGTGGGGGCCCGCCCACGCGTCGACGCGGCGGTGGTGCGCCTCTTCGCGTGCTCTCCAGTCAGCGGCTTCCAGTACCTCCACGGCTGAATGCTATGCGGGCCTACTGGGGCTCGACGAACTGCAGGTCAAGGTTGATCTTGACGACGTCGCCGAGGACGCCGGGGGCGAAGTCGAGACCGAACTCCTTGCGGCGGATCTCGCCGGTCGCCTCGAAACCGGCGTGGCGGCGGCCGTCCACCGCCGAGTCCACCACGCCCCCGAACTCGACGGCGAGGCTCAGCGGGCGGGTCACGTCGCCGATGGTGAGCTCGCCCTCCATCGTCCAGTCCTCGCCGTCGCCGGAGATCCGGGTCGAACGGAACGCCATCGTCGGCCGCTTCTCGACGTCGAGCAGGTCCGAGGAGCACACGTGGGCGTCGCGGTCGGGGTTGCCGGTGTCGATCGAAGCCAGCTGGACGGTCGCGGTGACCGCGATGGAGCCGACGGTCTCGCCGACGGTCAGCTCGGTCTCGAACGTGCCGAAGTGGCCGCGGACCTTGGAGATCCCCAGGTGCCGGATCTGGAAGCCGACGGAGGAGTGGAACGGGTCGTACGCCCAGGTGCCGGAACGAAGCGGAAGGGCGGTCGTCTGCGCGGTGTCAGTGTTGGTCATGCCGTCCAACCTGCCGATCTGCGCGACCCGTAGGGAGACCGGCTTGAGGCTGGCCCTGACAGGGCCACGATCCGCGGAACGGACTCCAGGTACATTTTTGGAGTGGGAAACAGCAACAACGACCTGGGCGCGTACCTGCGGACCAGGCGCGAGTCGGTCGGTCCCGCCGAGGTGGGCCTGCCTGTCGGCGCGCGGCGCCGCACGCCGGGCCTGCGCCGGGCCGAGCTGGCCACGCTCGCCGGGATCAGCGTCGAGTACCTGACCAGGCTGGAGCAGGGCCGTGACCGCCGCCCGTCCCCCGAGGTGCTGTCGGCGCTGGCGGACGCGCTGCTCATGGGCGTCGACGAGCGCATGCACCTGATGCGGCTGTCCAAGGCGGCCGACGGCACGAACACCTCGCTGTGCTGCGCCGGACGGAGCCCGGCCCGGACTGTGCGCCCGACCGTGCGGGCCCTCCTGGAGAGCCTCGAACCGGCCCCGGCCGTGCTGCTCAACCAGCTGAACGACGTGCTGGCCTACACCAGGGGTTACGAGCGCATCACCCGGCCGCTCGGAATGCTGGACGGCGACGAGCCGAACCTGCTGGCCTACGTCTTCACCGACGATCGGGCGCGGATCGCCTATCCCGACTGGGACAGGGTGGCCGACGAGCGGGTCGCCGAGATGCACTTCGACCTGACCCTCTCCGATCCGGAGATGACGCGGATGTCGGACCATCTCACGCTGCTGGCGGGCGCCCCGTTCAAGGAACGGATCGCCGCCCCCATGGGGCCGCTGCACACCACCGGCGTCGAGCGGATCGTGCATCCCGAGGTCGGCGAGCTGCGGCTGGCGTACGAGACGCTCCAGCTGCCCGGCGCCCAGGAGATGCGGCTGATGGTCTACCTGCCCGCCGACGACGCCACCGCCGTCGCGCTCGACCGCCTCGCGGGCCGCCAGCCCGGCGCCCTCCGCGCGGTCATCGGCTGAGGCCCGCCGCAGCCGACGCGCCACCTCCGCCAAGCCGCATAAAATCCCCTTTGAGCTGATCGGGGGGTTCGGTGAGGGCTGGTGGCGGCGTGGCGGGGTTGCATCCCCGGACGGCGCGGACGATCACGGTCGCCGCGCTGGCGACGTTCGTCAGCGTGTACGCCCTGGCGGCGCTGACCGGTCCGGGCCGGGCCGCCGCCGTGGTGCCGCTGACGGTCGCGGTGTTCGTCCTCCAGTTGCGCTTCGTGCTGCCGCGCCTGGAACGCTTCCAGACCCGCCCGGTCATGATCCTCCAGGCCGCGCTCACCTATCTGGCCGTGATCCCGTTCGGCGTCTCGGTCGGCATGCTGTCGCCGCTGGCCGGCGCCCTCCTGCTCAGCTCCGCGCCCTGGGCCGCGGGCGTGGTCGTGGCCACCGCGCCGGTCGTGGAGATCGCGCGCGGCGGCTCGCCCGGCCACGTCCTCGACGTCTCGATCATGTCGCTGGTCGGCGGGCTGGTGATCTACGGCCTGTGCCGCCTCACCGACCGCATCGAGGAGGTGTACGCGGCGCGCCTCACGCTGGCGATGTCGGCGGTCGAGGAGGAGCGGCTGCGGATGGCCGCCAAGCTGAACGAGGGGATCGGGCAGGGCCTCGACGAGATCGCCGCCGCCCGCCGCGACACCCTGGACGAGGTCCTGCCGGTCGCCCGCGAGTCGCTGGCCACCGCCCGTACCGCCGCCGCCGACCTGCGCAGCCTCTCGCTCGCGCCCGAGGTGGCCGCCGCCCGCGGCCTGCTCGCGGCGGCCGACGTCGAGGCGACGGTGCGGATCGGCCACACCGAGCCGCTCGGGCAGGCCGGGGCGCTCCTGGCGACCGTGCTCCGCGAGGCCGTGACCGACGTCGTACGGCAGGGCACCGCGCGCCACTGCTCGATCGAGACGACCGAACGCGACGCCCTCCTCACCCTCACGATCACCAGCGACGGGGTGTCCACCGCTGCCCAGGGTGCCGAGCCGCTGCAACCCCTGGCCGACCGCGTCGAGGAGGCAGGCGGGCGGCTCACCATGGGCCTGGCCCCGAACGGCCTGTTCACGGTAGAGACCCAGGTGACGACGGCCGAGACGCCCGCGCCGCGCGCCAGCAGCGAGCACCGGCTCTCGCTGGCCCTGCTCGCCGCGATCCTGGTCGGCTTCAGCATCAAGGGCCTGCTCCAGCTGTCCCTGGGCGACTACGTCATCGCCGTGCCGTGCCTCGCCGCGATCTGCGTCATCCAGGTCCACTGGGTGCGTACGCGCGCCCGCCACTGGCCGTGGGCGCTCGCCGCGCAGACCGTGCTCAGCTACGCCCCGATCGCGCTCTTCGGCAAGGCGTGGGGCGGCACGCCGGGCTTCCTGGTCGGCTCGATCCTCGTCCTGCTGCCCGCCGCCGTGGCCTGGCCGCTCGCCCTGGCCACCGCCGCGAGCGTCGCCATGATCGCCTGGGCGGTCGGGTCCGACACCGGGCTGATCGTCAACTCGTTCATCAGCCCCCTGGTCACCGGCCTGATCGTGTACGGGCTGATCAGGCTGGCGCAGCTCGCCGACGAGCTGAGCGCCGCGGGCGACGGCCTGGCCCGGGCCGCCGTCGTTCAGGAACGGCTGCGCGCCGCCCGCGACCTGCACGACCTGCTCGGCCACACCCTCGCCGCGATCCTGCTCAAGGGCGAGCTGGCCCGCAGGCTCCAGGCCGTGGACCCCGGCCGTGCGAGCGCCGAACTGGCCGACGTCACCGCGATGGCCGAACGGGCCCGCGCCGACATGGACACCGTGACCGGCGCCGCCCCGCGCCTGGAGCTGGACCCGGAGCTCGCCTCGGCCGTCTCGGTGCTGGAGGCCGCGGGCATCACCGTTCACGTGACCCGTACCGGCGACGCGCCGCCCACCGAGGCCTCACCGGTCCTCAGCACCGTGCTGCGCGAGGCCGTCACCAACATCCTCCGGCACAGCACCGCCGAGAACGTCGAGATCACCGTCGCGGCCGACCGCCTGAGCGTGCAGAACGACGGCACGCCGGCCGACGTCACCCCGCCCGGATCGGGCATCGGCAACCTGTCCACGCGGCTGGCCTCCGAGGGTGGCCGGCTCGACGCACGCCCCCTCGGCGACGGCCGCTTCCGCCTGACGGCGACCCTCGCGCGATAGCGCGACTTGATCCGATTTCTCTTGATTTGACGCAGGTGTCAGCTTAGCGTCAAGGGCGTCCTCTCCAGCTGCGGGCGAAGGGACGCCAGGCATGGTCACGGTGATCGGCGCGGGACTCCCCAGGACGGGCACGACCTCGATGAAGGCGGCGCTGGACAGGCTCGGCTTCGGCCCGTGCCACCACATGTTCGAGATCATCGCTCACCCCGAGCAGGTCGATCGCTGGCTGCCGCTCGCCTACGGGAAGCCGGTCGACTGGGACGCCGTCCTCGCCGGCTACAACGCCACCCACGACTGGCCGTCCGGGTTCTTCTGGCGTGAGCTCGCGGGCGCCTATCCCGAGGCGAAGGTCGTCCTGACCGTTCGCGATCCGGACAGGTGGGCCATCAGCTTCAAGACGCTGATGCGGAACGGCGCGGCCGCCGTGGACCCGGACGGCGTACCCGAGAACGCGGCGCCGATGTTCCGCGGGATGCAGCGGATGCGGCCGCTGCTCGACCGGATGCGGAACGAGACGTTCGACCTCGAAAGCGGGCGCGCCGAGGACATGCCGGACGCGGTCGCGGTGGCGGGCTATCAGCGCCACATCGAGAGGGTGCGGGCGGGCCTGCCACCCGAACGCCTGCTGGTCTTCGACGTCCGCGAGGGCTGGGAACCGCTGTGCGGCTTCCTCGGCGTGGACGTGCCCGACGAGCCGTTCCCGCACCTGAACGACACCGACTTCCTCAAGCAGGCCATGGCCGACATGGCCGCGGGCGGCGACTTCCCCGACCTCTTCACACCCGGCCAGACGAGCACCTAGCGCCGAGCGAGCACCTGATCCAGGTCGATCAGATCCAGCCGGCCTCGCGGGCTATGCGGACGGCGTCGGTGCGGCCTCGGGCGTTGAGCTTGGCGACGATGGCCGTGAGGTTGTTGCGGACCGTTCCGGCCGACAGGTGCAGCTCCTTGGCGATGTCGGTGGCCTCGGCGCCGTCCGCCGCCAGGCGCAGGACGTCCTTCTCGCGCGGGGTGAGCGGGTCGTCGGCCAGATCCCAGGCCGTGACGGCGAGACTCGGGTCGAGGACGCGTTCGCCCGCGGCGACCTTGCGGATCGCGGCGATCAGCTCGTCGGGCGGCGCGGTCTTGAGGACGAAGCCGCCGACCTTGGCGGCGAGCGCGCGGCGCAGGTGGCCGGGCTTGCCGTTCCCGGTGAGCATCAGCGCCCGGCACGCGGGCAGCTTGACGGCGAGCTCGGCCGCCGCGGTCAGGCCGTCGACCTCGGGCATGTCGATGTCCAGCACGGCGATGTCGGGGGTGAAGACCAGCGCCTTGGAGACCACGTCGGCGCCGGTGCCGGTCTCGGCGACGACCTCCAGGTCGTCCTCCAGGCTCAGCAGCGCGACCAGCGCGCTCCTGATCACGTGCTGATCTTCGGCGATGAGGACGCGGATCACGTCACGAGCCTACCCATGACGAGGTCACGGGTGATCGGTGACGGACGCTCTGCCGGACGAAGCCGCAGGTCAGCAGAGTAGAGGACATGAGCGAAGCAGTCGTCTTGGACGCGGTGAGCAAGGTGTACGGCAAGGGCCGGGGCGCGGTCGCGGCCCTGCGCGAGGTGTCGGTGAGCCTGCCGAAGGGCGGGTTCACGGCCGTGATGGGGCCGTCGGGATCGGGCAAGAGCACGTTCCTGCACTGCGCGGCCGGGCTGGACACGCCGAGCTCGGGTTCGGTGCGGCTGGGCGGGACCGAGCTTTCCGGGATGAACGAGACCAAGCTGACCGAGCTCCGGCGGCAGCGGATCGGGTTCGTGTTCCAGGCGTTCAACCTGGTGCCGTCGCTGACCGTGGAGAAGAACGTCACGCTGCCGCTCAAGCTGGCCGGGGTGAAGGCCGACCGGGCATGGACCGCCGAGGTGCTGCGGCGGGTCGGGCTGGGCGACCGGGCGGGGCACCGTCCGGCGGAACTGTCGGGCGGGCAGCAGCAGCGCGTGGCGATCGCGCGGGCGCTGGTGACCAGGCCGGAGGTCGTCTTCGGTGACGAGCCGACCGGCGCGCTGGACACGATGACCGCCAAGGACGTGCTGACGCTGCTGCGCGAGACGGTCGACGAGCTGGGCCAGACCGTGGTGATGGTGACGCACGACCCGGTGGCCGCCTCGTACGCCGACACCGTCCTGTTCCTGGCCGACGGCCGGATCGTCGATTCGATGAGTGCGCCGACGGCCGGGGCCGTCGCCGAGCGCATGACCCGTCTGGGGGCGTACGTCTGATGTTCTCCTTCGCATTGAACACGCTGCGGCACCGGCGGGCCGCGTTCGCGGGCGCGGTCGTCGCGCTCTTCTTCGCCGCCGCGCTGGTCACCGCCTGCGGCGTGCTGATGGACACCGGCCTGCGCGGGAAGGTCGCGCCGGAACGGTACGCGGGGACGCCGGTGATCGTGGCGGGCGACCCGCAGAGCCACTTCCTGAAGCACAAGGGCAACGGCAAGACCAAGAAGAAGGCCAAGCCGAACACCGCGCGAGCGTGGATCCCCGCGTCGCTCGCCGACAGGCTGCGGGCGACTCCGGGCGTGCGGTCGGTGGTGACCGAGGTCGAGTTCCCCGTACTGACTGCGGGCGGGCCGACGTCGGGGCACGGGTGGGAGTCGGCGGCGCTGACCCCGTTCACGCTGAGGGCCGGGCACGCCCCGGCGCGGAACGACGAGATCGTGGTGGACGCCGGGTCGCGGGCCGCCCTGGGATCGCGCATCACGGTCGTGACGCCGAACGGGCCGGGCGTCTACCGAGTGGTCGGCGTGACGAAGCAGAAGCTGGACCACCAGAGCGCGACGTTCTTCGCCGGCGGCGAGGCACGCAGGCTGGCCGGTCACTCGGGCCGGTTGAGCGCGGTCGGTGTGTCGCCCGCGAGCGCCGTGCCCGCCGTACGGGACATGGTGCGCGGCAGCGGCACCGGCGCGGTCGTGGAGACCGGCGTCGGGCGCGGACGGGTGGAGTTCCTGGGCGCCGACAGCGGCCGGATCAAGCTGATCAGCATGGGCGCGGCGCTGGGCGGCACCTCGCTGATCGTCGCGCTGCTGGCGGTCGTCGGCACGTTCGGGCTGGCCATCCAGCAGCGCGAACGCGAACTGGCCCTGCTGCGGGCCGTCGCGGCGACACCGCGGCAGCTGCGCCGGATGATCGGACGCGAGGCGCTGCTGCTGGGCATCGTCGCGGCCGTGCCGGGCGCGGTCGCGGGACTGTTCGGCGGGTCCTGGCTGCACGGCGAGTTCGTCGGCCTGAAGGCGATCCCCGACAACCTGCCGCCGGTGATCGGGCCGTTCGCCCCGATCGTCGCGGTGGTCGTGACCGTGGCCGCCGCGTGGATCGCGGCGCGGGTGTCGGCGCGGCGCGTCTCCCGGCTGCGGCCGGTCGAGGCGCTGGGCGAGGCGGCGCTGAGCCCGGCGCGGGTGCCGTGGCTGCGGCTGTTCGCCGGAGTGGTCGCGCTGGCCGGCGCCGTCGTGATGACGATCCTGCTGCGTTCGATCCACACCGAGCCCGCCGCCGGACCGCTGACCCCGGCCACCGCGCTGCTGTGGGCGACCTCGGTGGCGCTGCTGGGCCCGCTGCTGGCCCGCGTCCTGGTCGGGGCGCTGGCCCTGCCGCTGCGGGCGATGACCCGCACCAGCGACCTGGCCGCCGGCAACCTGGGCACCTCGTCGCGGCGCCTGGCGGCCGTCATCGCACCGCTGACCCTGATGATCGCGCTGGCCGCCACGCTGCTGTTCTCCGAGACCACGATCAAGGGCGCGGCGGCCGAGCAGGTCAAGGCCGGGAACGTCGCCGACTATGTGATGGGCCCGATGGTGCCCGCTCCCGCCGCCGAGGCCGTGCGCCACGTGCGGGGCGTCAAGACCGTCACCGAGGTCCTGCACACCCGGGTGCGGGCCACCTCCACCCCGTACAACGCGCAGGGCGTCACCCCCGCCGGGCTGGCCTCGACCATGGACCTGGATGTGCGCTCCGGTTCGCTGAACGGTTTCGGCGACGGCACGATGGCCGTCCGCGAGGGGCTGGGCATGAAGGTCGGCGACACCAGGTCGTTCGCGATGGCCGACGGAACACCGGTCACGATGAAGGTCATCGCCGTCTACCGCCGCGGGCTGGGCTTCGGCGACCTGACGCTGCCGTACTCGCTGGTCTCCCAGCACGTGGACGCCCCGTTCGGCACCGTCCTGGTCTCCGCGCCGGCCGTTCAGCGGGCCGCCGTCGCCAAGGCCGTCGCGGGCTTCCCCGGGGTCGGCGTGCAGGACACCGTCAGCGCCCCGGCCAAGGACAACAGCACCGCGGTCAACTACCTGTCGCTGGCGCTGATCGTCGGCTTCGCCGGAATCTCGATGGTCAACACGCTGGCGATGGCGGTTGCCGGACGTTCCCGCGAACTGGCGCTGCTGCGGCTGGCCGGCGCGACCCGCCGCCAGGTGCTGCGGGTGCTGCGCTGGGAGACCGCCGTCGTCGCGGTGATCGCCACCGCGCTCGGCTCCGGGATCGCGCTGGCCACCCTGACCGGGTTCAGCGCCGGGATGACCGGCTCGGCGAGCCCCCACATCCCGCCGCTGGGCTACCTGGGAATCGTCGGGTCTGCCGTACTGCTGGCCCTGGCCGCCACCGCCCTCCCCGCCCGGGCGTCCCTGCGGAACGCACCGGCCGAGGTACTCGCCGCCCGCGAGTAGCCGCGCCCGCTGAACGGCCAAGGCCCTGGACTCCTCCGCGAGTCCAGGGCCTTCGCCTATGGGGTCACTCTGCGGGCGGGGCGGCGGTGTAGGCGGCGATCGTGCGGTCCGCCCTGGCCTTGGCGTCGCCGGGGTCGGTGCCGGAGGCGACGTCCGCCTCGCGCCAGCGTTCGTTGCTGTCGGTCATGAACGCCTTGCCCTCATCGGAGCCCGCCCAGGCCGCGCCCTCCTCGGAGGTGAGTTCCTGGCCGCCGGTGAGGTGAACGTAGAGGCCGATGAGGCCCATGTCCCAGCCGATGCCGACCGCGCCGGGGCCGAACTCGGTCCAGCGCTCGTCGTCGACGTGGGCGATGTGCTCGAGCTGGAACACCGTGCGGCCGTCCTCGGCCGGGCTGAGTGAGACCTCGATCCAGCTGGTGTCGCCGCCGAACTCCCAGGTCGCGAAGAAGCTCTTGGGCGGGTCGCAGCGTTCGATCGTGCCGCTCGCGTTGCCCTCGATGGCGTAGCGGCCGCCGAGACGCAGCTCGCCGGAGACCGGCAGGAACCAGCGCGAGATGCGCTCCGGGCTGGTGATCGCGTCCCAGACGTCATCGAGCTCGGCGTCGTAGGTCTGGCTGATGGTGATCGTGCGCGCCTCGCCGGCCTCCATCATGCGCGCGCCGACCCGGCGGCGGACGGCGTTGATCTGCTCCGTGACATCGATCATGAGTCGCTCCTGCCCTGGTGCTCGTCTGAGTTCTTGAGGCGGCGTTCGCGCTTGCCCCGGGCCAGCTCGGTGCCCAGGGCGTCCAGGTGCGGGGTCCAGAAGCGCCGGAACCGGCCAAGCCACTCGTCCACGTCCCGCAGCGGCTCGTGGTCGACTGAGTAGAGGCGCCGGGTGCCGTCCGGGCGAACGGTCGCGAAACCGTGCTCGCGCAGCACCTTGAGGTGCTGCGAGACGGCGGGCTGTGAGATCCCGAACTCCTCGCGGATCACCGCGCAGACCTCGCCCGAGGTCTGCTCGCCGTCCGCGAGCAGCTCCAGGATCCGGCGCCGTACCGGATCCCCCAGAACATCGAACGCGTGCACGCCGCGAGATTATCGACCGCCACTTATATAAGTCAAGGCTGAAATAAGTGGGGTGGGCAGGCCTCAGCGGATCTCGACGGCCATGACGCAGATGTCGTCGGCGGAGCTCTCGGCGTCCAGGGCGCGCATGACCCGTTCGGCGGTGAGCTCCGGATCGGCGCCGGACCGGGCGCCGTCGCGCAGGGCGTCGAGCATGGTCTCGGTGAGCTCCTCGCGGTCACGGTCCGCGCGGTCCAGGAGGCCGTCGGTGTAGAAGAGCACCACGTCGCCGGGCTTCAGCATGGTCACGGTCATCGGGAACCCGGCCTCCTCCATGACCCCGAGCAGCGGCCCGTGCGGCAGGCCGTCCATGAGGGTCGCGGCGCCGTCGCGCAGCAGGACGGGCGCGGGGTGGCCGGCGCTGGTCCAGCGCAGCTCAAGGCTCTCGGGGTCGAAGTGGCCGAGCGCCGCCGACCCGGTCACCGGCTCCTCCAGCTCCGCGAGCTTGGGCGACATGTCGCAGACCAGCTCGTTCAGCCAGCGGGCGAGCGTGGACGCGTCGGCGCCGGTGTAGGCGAGCCCGGCGAGGCCCGCGCGCATCTGGGTCATCGCGGCGGTGGCCTCCAGGCCGTGCCCGACCGCGTCGCCGATCGCGAGCAGCACGCGGCCGTCGGGCAGTTCGCGTGCCTTCCACCAGTCGCCGCCCACCCGGCCCGGCTCCCCGGCCAGGTAGCGGACGGCCACGCGCAGCCCGGCGGGCTCGGTGACCCCCTCGCGGAGCGGGAGCAGGGCGCGGCGGAGGCGGCGCGCGACGCGGCGTTCACGGGCCACGTCCTCGCGCGTCTCGGCGAGCGCCTCGGACACCCTGCGCTGCTCGGTGATGTCGACGGCGAGCGTCTGGATGGCGCGCGGCCGCCCGGACTGGTCGAGGACGGGCTCATGGAGAACGCGCAGGTGGCGCGGGCCGCCGCGATGGCGGATCCGGTACTCGCCGTCCACCGGCGTGCGGCGTTCGAACAGCGTCCGGAGGCGTTCCACGACCGCGGCGCGATCCTCGGGCTCGACCACCTCGGGAAGCTGGTCGACCCGGAGCGGGCCTTCCTCGGGGGTGCGGTCGTAGATCTCGTAGAGGCGGGGCGTCCAGGAGATCTCGCCGGTGGCCAGATCCCACTCGCCCCAGCCGACCCCGGCGAGCCGTTCGGCGAGCCGCCAGCGGTCGGCGAGGCGTTCGGCCTCGCTGACGATTGGATCCTGCATCGGAGTTTCCGTGTCCACTCGGTGTCGGTCCGTTACCACATGCCGCTGCCGACCCTACGTACGAAACGTACAGATATGGACAAATAGCACTTCAAGTCTTGGGCAGCGCACGGCAAGGATCTCGGAGCGTTTGGGCTGGTCAGGGGGCTGGGAAAGGAGCGGTAGTGATCTCCGAGCGGGTGGCGGCCTGGCAGGCCAGGGCCGAACGGCTCCAGGAGCGCGCCCTGGAGCGCCCCCGGCTCCGCTGCGCCTACGACACCTACCAGCGCTACTACGCCGTCGGGATGCACCACGTCGCCGGTTCGGTGACCTATTTCGGGATCCTGACCCTGCTGCCGGTGCTCGCCCTGCTCCTGCTGCTCGCGTCGAACATCGTGGTCGACCATCCGGGGCTGCGGACCGAGAGCAATCAAGCCGTCGCGCAGGCACTCGGCCTGGACGTCGATCTCGGCGGGAAGTTCTTCTCGGCCCAGGCCCGCGCCTCGATCCAGGCGATCCTCGCGGTCCTGGGCGTGACCGGTTTCGTCTACGCGGGGCGGTACTGGGTCGACGCCTACCGGCGGGCGCTGCGAACGATATGGAACGACCCGGTGCCGCTCACGCTGTCCAACTTCGTCTGGCGGTACATGCGGGACATGCTGGTCTTCACGCTGGTCGCTCTCTCGGTGATCGTGCTCCTCGCGCTGGCCATCCTGGCGACGAACGCCCCGTACCGGCTGATGGCGGCCGACGGGCACGGCCTGAGCACCTGGGCGGTCGTGACGGCGCGGATCGCCGCCGGGATCGCGACGGCCGCCTGGGCCGCGTTCATCTCCGCCGCGCTCTACCACCGGCTCGGCCGGGCGCCGCGTACAGCCGCCGTACGGCACGCCTCGATCATGGCGGGCGTGGCCCTGGCCGGTCTGGTGCTCGTCGGCCTCTACCTGCTGAAGTACGCCTTCACCAACACGGTCTACGGGATCGTCGTGGCGATGATCGGCCTGATGCTGTGGGTGAGCGGAACGGTGCGGATGACGCTGTCGCTCGGGGTGTGGGCGGCGATGACCGACGGCACGGGCACCGGTTCCGGCACCGCCGCCCCTGAACCACCTGACGTCGTTACGACGACACGTTCTTGAGGAACGACACCGCGTTGACCGCCCCGGCCACCGCCACGTCGATCTTGCCGTCCCGGTTGAAGTCGGCGGCGACGGGCGTCTGCGGCGCGAGCGTCACGTCCGCCTCGCCGGTCTTGGCGACCGTGCCGTCCCCGTTGCCGGTGAAGACGACCATCTTGGAACTGACGACGGCCGACATGGCGGCGTCGAGCCTGCCGTCGGCGTTGAAGTCGGCGACCGCGATGCTCGTCGGGCCGAGGCCGGAGGCCAGGACGCGGTAGGTCTTGCTGAAGCCGCCCTTGCCGTCCGAGGTCAGCAGGGTGGTGCTGAACGAGAACGAGTCCGCGGTGATGACGTCGTCGATGCCGTCCCCGTTGAAGTCGCCGGCCCGGATGTCCTCGGTGATCAGCCCGGACGTGCTGCCGCCGCGCCGCGTGAAGCTTCCGTCGCCGTCGCCGGTGAACACCTGGACCTGCTGCGCGACGTCGTTGTTGACGGCCAGGTCCACGTTGCCGTCGGCGTTGAAGCGCCCGGTCGTGAACGCCGCCGCAGCACCCGGGATCGTGCTCGACGGGCCGGACCGCAGCGTGCCGTCGCCCTCGCCGAACCAGGTCTGCACCCCGTTCGGGATCATGCTGAGCAGGTCGCGCCTGCCGTCCCCGTTCACGTCCAGGATCGCCACCTGCTGCTGCGCGCCCTCGACGGTCGGGTAGGTCGCGCCCTTGCGGAACGTTCCGTCGCCCTTGTTGATGAGCGTCGTCACGGTGACCCACGACTGCGCGGCGAGGTCCGGCTTGCCGTCCCCGTTCAGGTCCCCTGCGGCGACCGCGCCGTTGCCGACGCCGATGTCGGCCGTACGGGTGCCCTTGTTGAACGTGCCGTCTCCGCGTCCGGTCATCACGACGGGCCCGCTCCCCTGGAAGTCGGCCGCGGCCACATCCGGGATGCCGTCCCCGTTGAAATCGGCCGTGACCGTACCGACGGGCGAGGGACCCGGCCCCCACGAGGGGAAATTGCCTCCCGTGGGCGAGGTCACCTTGGGCGCGAACGCGATCGCTCCCGCGAAGGCAGTGCCCTGGGCGGCGGCCAGTATCGCGGCGACGACGGTGAGTGAGCATGCAGAGGTACGCAGGGATGGGGTGCGCAAGGGGGTCCTCCAGCTGGGGTGGGATGGTGCGCACATCATCGCGTCGCCCCTGGTCCCGGTCTGTGCGCAAACAAGGCAACCTTTCCCGCGCCCGTTTGTGCACAGCGACCAAGCGTCAACAGGAGGCGCCCCAGCGTGCTCGGGCCGGTACGCGTGCACCCAGCGTCAGCCGCGCGGGGCGTACATGATGACGGCCACCCCGGCCAGGCAGACGAGCGCGCCGATCACGTCGTAGCGGTCCGGGCGGAAGCCGTCGGCGATCATCCCCCAGGCCAGCGACCCGGCCACGAAGACACCGCCGTACGCCGCGAGGATGCGCCCGAAGTTCGGGTCGGGCTGGAAGGTGGCGACGAAGCCGTACAGGCCGAGCGCCACGATGCCCGCGCCGACCCACACCAGGCCGCGGTGCTCCCGTACGCCCTGCCACACCAGCCAGGCGCCGCCGATCTCCGCGACCGCGGCCAGCACGAACAGACCCATCGAGCGCAGCACGTCCATGCAGGTCAGCCTAGAGGCAGCGGGCATTCGGGCACGGTCGCGCACACCTCGAGGTCGTCGCAGCCGGCGTCGACGACCGCGCGCAGCATGTCCGCGACCGCCGTGAGCTCGACGATCCGCGTCTCGATCTCGCCGAGCTTGTCGCGGGCGCGGTCGCGCAGCCCAGCGCGGGCGAGCAGCACGGCGATCTCGTCCAGCGTGAACCCGAGCCGCTGGGCCGCCTTCACACCGCGCAGCATCGTCACGGTCTCGGGCGGGTAGAGCCGATGCCCGCCGAGTGTGCGCTCGGGCTCGTTCAGCAGCCCTCGCCGCTCGTAGTAGCGCAGCGTCTGCGGGTTGACGCCGACCGCCTCGGCCAGCTGCCCGCTTCGCAATCCGCTCACAGTGCCCCTGCCATCGCGTCCAATATCGCCTCCCGCCCCTGCGGTACAGCGATGTCGAGGCTCAGTCCCTTCCCGGCGGTGAGCGTGAACTCGAAGAACGAGCAGCACTCGATCTCCCGTACCGCCAGCTCCGCGACGCGACCGGCGACCTCCGGCGACGTGACCAGGGTCAGCCGCAGCCGTTCCGGCGCGAGGCGTTCGATCGTCCGCGTCAGCTCGCCGAAGACCTCGCGGAACTGCGCCGTGCGCAGCGGGCGGTCGGCCGTCGGGAGCGTGCATTCATCAGCGATCCAGTCCATGGCCTCGACGGTAAGCCCGTACCGGGGTACCGATTGCAACCCCTCGGATGTCGAGATCGAGGTCGGCAGCGCCCGCCAGCGTCGCGAGATCGCCCTGCGCGACCTGATCCGCCCGCATCTGCCCATCGCCGTTCCCGGGAGTGTCGCCACCGGCGAGTGGTCGCCCGGCCTCACCTACACGCTCGACACCCGGCTCCCGGGCCGTTCCGCCGAGCTCCGGGCGATCTCGGCGGCAGGCGAACGCGACCTGACGGCCCTGCTGGAAGCCCTGCGTTCTGTTCCTCTCGACGCCGCCCGCGCGTTGGATCTGGACGAGCCGCCGCCGCGCAATCTCGAAGCGCTGGGCGCCCTCACGCTGGGCGCCGCCGCGCTACTGGGCGGGGACGCGCCCCTCGACCCGGACGCCGGTCCACAGGGCACGCCCGACCGTCCTCCCGTCCTGCTGCACAACGACCTGAAGGGCGAACACCTGCTCGTCGATGAGGCGGGCCGGGTGTCCGGGGTCCTCGACTGGACGGACGCGGCGGTGGGCGACCCGGCCGAGGACGTCGCCGGACTGGCCATCTCGGTGGGCGCGGAAGCGGCGGCACGGGTGGCCGCGGCGTACGGGCCCGAGGTAGTCGCGCGCGGGCTGTTCCTGGCACGGTGCGACACGCTGATCAGGCTGTCGGAACGCCTGCTGGGCGAAGACGACAGCCCGCTGGAGCTCCTCCACGTTCAGCGGGAACGGGCCTGGGAGACGCCGCCTTAGCCGGACCGGCCTACCGTACGGCGGTGCGGAAGCGGGCGCGGTAGGCGCTGGGCGGGACGCCGATCTCGCGCAGGAACGTGCGGCGCATCGTCTCGGTGGTGCCGAAGCCGCTCAGCCGCGCGACGGTGTCCACGCCGGCGTCGCCGGTCTCCAGGTGGAGGCGGGCGGCCTCGACGCGGGCACGTTCGACATAACGGCCTGGGCTGCAGCCGACCTCCTTGGTGAAGAAGCGGCTGAAGTGGCGGGTGCTCATCGACAGCCTGTCGGCCATCGCGCCGACCGACAGGTCACCGGCGGGATCGGCCGCGATCTGGTCGAGAAGGCGGCGGAGCGCGCCGTCCTGCACGGGCGGTGTCCGGTTGTGGACGCTGAACTGCGACTGGCCGCCCGGCCTCTGCAGGAAGACGACCAGCCATTTGGCGATCTCCCGTGCGGCCTCGGCTCCCTCGTCCTCTTCGAGGAGGGCGAGCGCGAGGTCCATCCCGGCCGTGACTCCGGCCGCGGTGACGACCGTTCCATCGCGTACGAAGATCGCGTCCGGGACGACGGTGACGGACGGGTGGGCGTCGGCGAGCGCGTCGCAGAACGCCCAGTGCGTGGTGGCGCGGCGGCCGTCCAGGAGCCCGGCGGCGGCCAGGATGAACGCGCCCGTGCAGACCGAGGTGACACGGCGGGAACCGGCGGCCAGGCGGCGTACGCCCCTCACCATGTCGGGTCCGCGGGCCGCCTCGGGGTAGCCCCAGCCGCCCGCGACCACGAGCGTGTCGGGCGGATGGGCCTCCAGGTCGGCGTGGACGCCGAGCCGCACGCCCGACGACGAGACCACGTCGCGCCCACCCACCGAGGCCAGCCGCACGCGGTACCCACCGCCGCGCCCGCCGTGCCGGAGCGTCGCGGCGTCGAACACCTCCAGCGGACCGACGACGTCGAGCAGCTGGATTCCGTCGTAGACCACCACGAGCACGTCACGCATGGCTTGTCCTGATACGTGGGAAGTGTGTCATTGAGGCCATCCGGGTGAGCGTTTCATGCTGGTCCACACCGCCTCAAGAGAGGGAGTCCCTCATGGACGCCGCCTTCGTGCTGTACGAGCAGATGACCGCACTCGACCTGGTCGGTCCGTACGAGATGCTCGCAGCAAATCCCGAGATCACGCCGCATTTCATTGCAGAACGGCACGGACCAGTACGTGCCGACGCGGGCCTGCAGTTCAACGCGACCGCGACGTTCGCCGAACTCCCCCGGCCGGATCTGATCGTCGTACCCGGAAGCAGCCGCTGGCGTTCGGTGCTGGAGAGCAGCGACGCGCTGGTCGCGTGGCTCGCGGCGGCGCACCCGACGGCGACCTGGACCACCTCGGTCTGCACCGGCGCCACCCTCCTGGCCAAGGCCGGGATCCTGAAGGACCGCCCCGCGACCACGCACTGGCTCGCGCGCGACGTTCTGGCCGAGCTGGGAGCCTCCGTGAGCAGCAAGCGCGTCATCGTCGACGGCGACGTGGTCACCGCCGCGGGCGTCTCCGCCGGCCTCGACATGGGCCTGACCCTCGTCGCGGAGCTCTTCGACGACGACCGCGCCAAGCTCATCCAGCTCGTCACCGAGTACGACCCGCAGCCTCCGTTCGACACCGGCTCGGTCGAGAAGGCCCCGGCCGCGCTGGTCGACTTCGCCCGCCAGTACGACGAGTCCCTCTGAAGGCGAGTCCGCTGAAGGAGAGCGTCATGACCGTCACGTTCTGGCGGAACTCACGGGTGAGCCGAGATCACATGGTCGGTGACGTTACGTTAGTGGTGTGACACTGCTCCCGCGTTCGGCGTTCCTGGTTGCGTTAGTCGTCACCTCGGCCGCCGGATGCGGCGACGGGTCGGGACCCGTCGAGCAGGACGACCCGTGGAGCGCGGCGGGCGTCGACAAACCGCGCGTGAGCGAGGGCGGCGGCGGCTCGCTGACGGTGTCGGCGCGCACGGACCTGCCGCTGGAGGACGACAAGAACCAGGTCGGCTTCGGCGAGCGCATCGCCAAGATCGCCTGGCGTACGCATCCCGGCCGGGTGATGTCGATGCGCGTCGCGATCAGCGACGAGAGCGGGCACTCCAACGCCCGCTCGTGGCGGCGCACCGATCTGGAGTCGGCGTTCGGTCCGCGCCTGGGCGGGCTCGACGAGGGGCGCGGCATCCGCCCGACCCGTGGGCCCAAGCCCGGCAAGGGGCCGTTCAGCGGCAAGAAGGCGCGGAACATGCGCGAGGGCTCCGCGACGCTGGCAGGGCTGCTGCGCACGACCGGCAAGCAGGTCTTCGGCGTGGACGGAACGCCCGTCGAGGGCGAGCAGACCGAGTGCGCAGGCGGCCTGCTCGACAACGAGCCGAACGGCAAGCACCGCGTCTCCAGCACGCTCGAGCCACAGATCCCCGGCGGAACGCACGAGATCGTCCCGCTGATCCGCCTGGCGTCCTACTGGTCGGGGCAGGGCCTGCGCGTCGACACCTCGGGCCTGTTCGACGGGAACGACGACACGGTCCGCGCGACCGCCCGCGACGTCGGCCGCCTGACCGCCTCCGCCGAACACCCGGGCGGCCACCGGAACGGCCGCATGCAGCTCTTCGCCGAAACCGACTGCCTCAAGCCCTGACGGCTCAAGCTTTGACGCCTCAAGCGTGGGCGATCGCGGCCTCGGCGCCGACGAGTGACCGGATGGCGGAGCTCAGGGTCGCGGGCGCGACGTCGCCGAACAGGAGGCGCTGCAGGATGAAGCCGGGCAGCGCGGCGGTCAACAGCACGCCGACGGCGAACGGGTCGGAGCCCGCGGGGAGCCGGCCGTCGTCCTTCAGGCGCTCGGCGACCCTCACCCAGCAGGACCGCGTGTTCAGGTAGAGCGAGGCGACACAGTCGCGGACGGCCTGGTGATAGGTCGCCAGCGCCCAGCCCTGCGGCGCCACGGTGACCGGCCCGCCGACCCCCATCCGTTCGACCACCGCGTCGGCGAACCGTTCGACGATCTCGTCCAGCGGGGGCATGACGTCCCGCGTGAGGAAGTCCTCCAGGACGGCGACGACCACCGGCTGGCTGCGTTCGGCGATGGCCCTGACCAGCTCGTCCTTGCTCTTGAAGTAGCGGTAGACGGCCCCGGCGGACAGGCCGGACTCGGCGAAGATCTCCTGGAGCGATGTCTCGTGGAATCCCTTGCGGGAGAAGCAGATCTGGGCGGCGTCGAGGATCTGCTGCCGGCGGCGCTCGCGGTGCTCTTCGCTGATTCGGGGCATGCCAGCAATATAAAAACGAACATCCGTTCTTGACAACCGCGCTCGCCCTTGCCAGGCTCGGGTTCATAGAGAACGGACATCCGCTTTTGATGGAGCCGAGCATGAAGTCCCCGATTCGCGCCCTGGGTCTCGCCCTGGCCGCCACAGCCCTCCAGGCCGTCATGGTCATCGCGTTCGCCTGGCCGTCGTCGCACATCGCCCCGCGCGACGTCCCGCTCGTCGTCGCCGGCCCGCAGGCCTCGACGCTCGCCCGGACGCTCGAGCAACGCCAGCCCGGCGCGTTCGACATCAAGCAGCGCGCCGACGAGGCCGCCGCCCGCCGGGCCCTGGCCGACCGCAAGGCCTACGGCGCGATCGTCAGTACCCCCACCGGCCCGCACGTGATCGTCGCCTCCGCCGCCAGCCCGCTGATCTCCCAGCAGCTCACGCAGCTGGCGCAGCAGCTCTCGGGCGCCAAGCCGGTGCCCGTGCAGGACGCCGTCGCCGCCGATCCCGACGACCCCCGAGGCACCGGCTTCGGCACGATGGCACTGCCGCTGATCATGTCCGGCATCGCGGGCGCCGTTCTGATGACGCTCCTCATCCGGTCCGTCTTCTGGCGTCTGGTCGGCGTGCTCGCCTTCGCCGTCTTCGGCGGCCTGGCCACGACGCTCATCTCGCAGAACTGGCTGTCGCTCCTGCCCGGCTCCTACTGGGAGATCGCCGGCGTCACCGCACTCGCCATCGTCACCGTCAGCGGCACCGTCGCGGGCCTGGGCGCCGCCATCGGCCGAGCAGGCCTGGGCCTGGGCGCGCTGACGTTCCTGCTCCTGGGCAACCCGCTCTCCGCCGCGACCTCCGCGCCCGAGCTGCTCCCCCAGCCGTGGGGCGAGATCGGCCAGGTCCTGCCGCCCGGCGCCGCCGTGACGCTCTTCCGCTCGGTCGCGTTCTTCGACGGCGCGAACGCCACGACCCCGCTCATCATCCTCGGCGCCTGGTCCGCCGCCGCGCTCCTGCTCTTCGCCATCGGCGGCCTGCGTTCCGTCCGCGGCGCCCCCGCCCGCGAGCACGAACCCGCGCTCGTGTCCTGACCCGGTCGGGCCTGGCGGCCGCTCTCGTTCGGGGCGTTCAGCGGTGGCGGGCGGGCCGGCGCCGGAGGTCGGCGTCGGTCAGCGACGGGCGGCGGTAGTCGATGTCGGCGGGGTTGAGCGTCACCCCGGGCGGCACGATCTCGTCGATGCGGTCGAGGACGTCGTCGTCCAGCCGGAGGTCTGCGGCGGCGAGCTGGTCGGTGAGGTGCTCGATCGTGCGCGGGCCGAGGATCACCGACGTCACCCCCGGATGGGTCGCGGCGAACGCCAGCGCGAGATGGGTCAGCGAGACGCCCGTCTCCTTCGCGACGACCAGGAGTTCCTCGACGGCGTCGAGCTTGCGGCGGTTGCCGGGAAGGTCGAGGTCGAACTTGTGCGCCACCACCCGGCGGAACTCGGTCAGCTCGATCTCGTCCCCGTGCCGGAACTGCCCGGTCAGCCAGCCGCTGTTGAGCGGGCTCCAGGTCAGCACGCCGAGCCCGTACCTCTGCGCGGTGGGCAGCACGTCCGCTTCGATGCCGCGCACGAACAGCGAGTACGGCGGCTGTTCGGTGTGGAACGGCACGTGGTTGCGCCGTTCGGCGACCCACTGGGCCTCGACGAGCTGCTCGGCCGGGAAGTCCGACGTCCCGATGGCCATGATCTTCCCTGCGCGGACCAGGTCGGACAGCACGGAGAGGGTCTCGTCGATGTCGGTGCCCGGGTCGGGCCGGTGCACCTGGTAGAGGTCGATGCGGTCGGTGCCGAGCCGCCGCAGGCTGTCCTCGACCGCCCGCGTGAGGTGGCGCCGCGAGTTGCCCCTGTGGTTCGGGTCGCCGTCCCCCAGCTTGAGCGGAAAATGACCCTTGGTCGCGAGCACGACCTCGTCACGCCGCCCCTGGATCGCCTTGCCGATGATCTGCTCGGCCTCGCCGCTCGAGTACTGGTCGGCGGTGTCGATCAGGTTGATCCCGGCGTCCAATGCCGTGTGGACCAGGCGGATCGCGTCCGCGTGATCGGTGTTCCCCCACGCACCGAGCCGCATGGTGCCCAGGGCGAACTCGCTGACGGAGATGCCGGTGCGGCCGAGCGTCCGATGCTGCATCACTGCTCCCGAAATTAGGCGATACGGATCGTTCCGAGTCGCCATGAGCATGCAGTTCACCGGCGCACCTGTCAAGACGGAACGTTCCGTGCCGCTAAGGTGGGGGCATGTCACCCAGACGTCCCGAGCGCCGTAGCGAAGAGGCCGCCAAGGCCGTCATCCAGGCCGCACGCGAGCTGTGCCAGGAGGTCGGCTACGCCAAGCTCAGCATCGAGGGCATCGCCGCCCGCGCCGGCGTGGGCAAGAACACCATCTACCGCTGGTGGCCCTCCAAGGGCGCAGTCCTGCTGGACGGCCTGCTGGAGCTCTGGGGCGAGGCCGCGCCCTTCCCCGACACCGGCGACGCCGTCGCCGACTTCAAGACCCAGATGAAGGCGGCGGTGGGCGCGTTCTCTTCAGAGCTGGGCCAGCACTACCGTGCCCTGCTCGGCGAGGTGCAGCACGACGGCGTTCTCGCCGAGGCCCTGCAGGAGCGTCTCCTCCGCCCGATGATGGCCCGTGCCACCGACCGCATCGAACTCGCGAAACGCCAGGGCCAGATCCGCGGCGACCTCGACGCCGAACTCGCCATCGAGCTGCTGTACGGGCCGATCTACCACCGCTGGCTGCTCAGCCAGCGCGCCCCCGAACCCGCCCGCATCGAGGCCATGGTCGACTCGGTCTTCACCGGAATGACACCTCGCCCGGACCTGTAGCCGCCGAACCAGAGTGACGGCCGTCACACGATCGCCCTGTCACAAGAACCACGCCACCGACATCTCGTGTTCATCAGGAGGCTCACCCGAACAGGAGCTGACCATGAACAACGACATCGCGCTGATCACCGGGGCCAACAAGGGGATCGGCCGCGCGACCGCCGAGCAGCTGGCCGCGCGGGGCATGACGGTCCTGATCGGCACCCGTGTCCTTGAACGCGGCGAAGAAGCAGCCGCGGCCATCCGCACCACAGGCGGCGAAGCGCACGCCGTGGTCCTGGACGTCACGGATCCGGCCACCGTCCAGGAGGCCGCGCGGTGGATCGAGGAGCGCTTCGGCCGGCTGGACGTGCTGGTCAACAACGCCGGCATCAGCGGCTCCGGGCAGAGCACCCCCGAGAACGCGCTCGACCGGACCCCCAGCTCGGTCGACCTGGACGTCGTACGCGCGGTCTTCGAGACCAACGTCTTCGGCGTGATCACGGTGACCAACACGATGGTCCCCCTGCTCCGACGGTCGGCGGCCCCGCGCATCGTCAACCTCAGCAGTGCGGCCGCATCGCTGACCATCAACAGCGACCCGAACGGCCCCCTCGCGGACTTCACCTCTGCCGCGTACACCCCTTCGAAGACCGCCCTGAACGCGCTGACCATCCAGTACGCCAACGAGCTCCGCAAGGACGGCTTCCTCGTCAACATCGCCGACCCCGGCTTCGTCGAGACCGACATCAACGGCCGCACCGGTTACCTCACCACGGCCGAGGGCGCGGCCGCCCCCGTCCGCCTCGCGACACTCGGCGCGGACGGGCCGACCGCAGGGTTCTTCAGCCAGGCCGGACCGGTCCCCTGGTAGCGCGGGCCTCAGCGACGAATCTGGAACGGTGGTCTGAGCGTGATCCACTTGGGGTGTGCGGATCATCTCTCTCAACGCGTGGGGCGGCGCGATGTACGACGAGCTCGCCCCCTGGCTCGGTACGTGCGGCGCGGATGTGCTTTGTCTTCAGGAAATGACCCATACGGCTGGGCTGGGCGGTTGGACGCGGTTCGACGACGCTGATCGGTCGCTGCCGCAGCGGGCCAATTTGATGGCCGATGTGCGGGCTCTGCTTCCTCGTCATCAGGGGCTTTTCGTGGCGAGCGATGCAGGGCCTGTACGTGATGACGACGGGCTATTGCATCGGCAGGATTTCGGGGTTGCCAGCTTTGTCGCCGAGACCCTTCCGGTTGTGGGAATGCGGTCGGGGTTCGTGCATGGCGAATACGCCGAGCACGGGGACGAGTGGCCTAACGACGGGCGGCCGCGGGCCGCTTTGGCAGTGCGGGTCTTCGATCGCGCGGCGGAACGGTTCGTCAGCGTCGTTCAGCTGCATGGGCTGCGGGACCCGCAGGGGAAGGGCGACACTCCGGCTCGTTCGACGCAGGCCAAACGGCTGGCCGAGCTTGTCACGAGTGCCCGCGAGAACGGCGATCTGACGGTCGTGTGCGGCGACTTCAATCTGCTGCCCGAGAGCGAGACCTTCGAGGTCCTCGGCGGGCTCGGGCTCGTCGATCTGGTTCGCGACGCCGACACCAGAACGTCACGTTATGCCAAGCCGCTGCGCCATGCGAGTTATCTGCTGGTGTCCGACCCGGCGGCCGTACGGCGGTTCGAGATCGTCGCGGAACCTGAGGTTTCCGACCATCGCGCATTGGTCATTGATGTCTGACGGGCTGAGTCAGGGCCTCCAGGGCTGGAGCTTGTCGGGGTTGAGCGTGGCCCAGATGTGCTTGATCCGGTCGTCGGCGATGTCGAACGACAGGACCGACACGGTGACGCCGTCGAGCTGGGCCACCAGGCCGGGCTGGCCGTTGACCGTGCGTTCCAGGAGCGTCAGGTTCGGCGCCGGCGGGTGCTCGATGTAGAAGCGGGCGATCTCCTCGGCGCCGACGACCGGATGGAGCGCGGCCGAGACGAGCCCGCCGCCGTCGCCGATCGCGGTGGCGTCGGGGGCCAGCAGGCCGATGATGGCGCGGATGTCCTGGGTCTCCCACGCTCGCTTGAACGCGCTGACGACCTCGGAACGTTGCGGGCGCGGGGTCTCGGTGACCTGGGCGGACTGGAGACGGCGGCGGGCCGAGGTCGCCAGCTGGCGGCACGCGGCGGGCGTACGGCCGACGATCTCGGCGACCTCGGGGAACGAGTAGCGGAAGACGTCGTGCAGGATGAACGCGACGCGTTCGGCCGGGGTCATCGCGTCCAGGACGACCAGGAACGCCATGTTGACCGACTCGTCCAGGGTGACGCGGTCGGCGGGGTCGGCGGCGGTGCCGTCGGGGAGCGGCTCGGGCAGCCATTCGCCCACGTAGCTCTCCCGGCGGACGCGCGCCGAGCCGAGCAGGTCCAGGCAGATGCGGCTGGCGACGGTCGTCAGCCAGCCGCCGGGCGACTCGACGGCCTCCCGCCGCTCCGGGGTCATCGCGTACCAGCGGGCGTAGGTCTCCTGCACGACGTCCTCGGCCTCGGCCAGCGAGCCCAGCAGCCGGTACGCGAGGTTGATCAACTGCCGCCGCTCTCGCACGATCGCGGTCAGGCCCGGATCGTCGGTCATGATGTGGCTCCCTTTGATCGCTCCTCATCTAATCCGACGAAGCGGCCCCTCGAACTGTGAGGCCGGGCTGCTCACCTCACAGCTCGAGGGGGCGCTTCGTCGTACCGGGTGAAGCCGACCCTGAAGAGAAGGAAACCGATCATGGAGCGCGTGAACGTCGCGATCATTTACTACAGCGCCACCGGGAACCTGCACGCGCTGGCGCAGGCCGTCGCGGAGGGCGCGGAGAAGGCGGGCGCGGAGGTACGGGTGCGCAAGGTCGCCGAGACCGCCACGGCGGAGGCGATCAACGCCAGGCCGGAGTGGGCCCAGCACGTGCGGGAGACGGCGGACGTTCCCGAGGCCGGTCATGACGACCTGGTGTGGGCGGACGCGGTGCTGTTCGGCTCGCCCACGCGGTTCGGCAACCCGACCAGCCAGCTCCGGGCGTTCATCGAGAGCACCGGGCCCTTGTGGTTCCAGGGCAAGCTCGCCGACAAGGTGTACTCGGCCTTCACGGCCTCCAACACCGCGCATGGCGGGCAGGAGTCCACCCTGCTGGCGCTGGGGAACACCTTCTACCACTGGGGCGGCATCATCGTTCCCCCCGGTTACACCGACCCGATCCAGTTCCAGGCGGGCAACCCGTACGGCACCTCGCACGTGGCGGGCACCGGACGTCCCAGCGATGTGACCCTGCAGGCGGCCCGCTTCCAGGGGCAGCGGGTCGTCGACACCGCGGCGGCGCTCAAGGCCGGTCGCGCCGCCGCGGCCTGAGCGGTCGCACCGCCGCTTGACCCGTCGCGCCGCCGCGGCCTGAGCGGTCGCGGCGCCGCCCTGACCGATCGAGGCCGTCGTCCCCTGCGGCCCGCGAAACGGCGGGCGAACGCGGGGGCCGGCGTGATCTACTTGGCTCCGGTCGAGTTGGAGGGAGGTTGATGAATATGGCTGCCATCAGTCGTTTTCGTCCTTCCCGAACAACGACCTGGAGTGTCACTTGCCTTACGCGTCAACCGAGACCGACCGCCTGAGCCTGCGCCCCTGGACCGACGACGAGGTGGCCGCCGTCCTCGCGGGTGAACGGCCCGCGCACTGGGCGGACGACTTTCCCGCCGAGGGCGACCGCGTGGTGGTCAAGCTGTTCGCCGACAACCCCCAGTGGCTCGGCCCGTACGGCCACCGGCAGATCGTCGAGCGGGAGACCGGCCTGGTGGTCGGCTCCATCGGGCTGTTCTGGCCGCCGGACGCCGGGGAACTGGAGATCGGCTACGGCGTCGTCCTGTCGCGGCGGGGACGCGGGTACGCCCCCGAGGCGACGCGGGCGCTGAGCGAGTTCGCGCTCACGGCCGCCGGAGTCCACACGGTGTTCGCGACGGTCGAGGTGTCCAACCCGGCGTCCGTCCGCGTGCTGGAGAAGGCCGGCTTCGAACGGTGGAACGGCGACGGGGAGACCGCCACGTTCCGGTTCGTGAAGAACTAGCCCGTCCAAAGGCGGCTCGGCGAGGCTTGTCGATCAGCGCTCTTGCCCGCGTTCTCGCACGTTGAGCAGGATCGCGGGCATGAGAACGTTCGACAGCCTCGCCGAGTTCGCCGCCATGAAGGGTGAGCACCTGGGCTACAGCCCCTGGCGTGAGATCACCCAGAAGCAGATCGACCTGTTCGCCGAGGCGACCGACGACCACCAGTGGATCCACGTGGATCCCGAGAAGGCCAAGGACGGGCCGTTCGGGACCACGATCGCGCACGGCTACCTGACGCTGTCGCTGGTCAACGCGTTCATGCCGGAGATCTTCTGGATCGACGGGCTGAAGATGGGCGTCAACGTCGGGCTGAACAGGGTCCGCTTCCCGGCGCCGGTGAAGGTCGGCGCGCGGGTGCGCGGCGGCGCGGAGCTGATCGAGTTCAAGAACTCCCCTGCGGGGAAGCTTTCCACGGTCAAGGTCACCGTCGAGGTCGAGGGGGAGAAGCGGCCGGCGTGCGTGGCCGAGACTCTTTCGCTCTACGTTGAGTGACCATGACCGATGAGGAGCAGATCCGCGCCCTGATCTCAGGGTGGGCGCAGGCCGTGCACGGCGGCGACATCGAACGGGTCGCCGCCGATCACGGCGAGGACGTGGTGATGTTCGACGTGCCGCCGCCGTACGCCGGGGTGCGCGGGCTGGCGGCCTACCTGGAGGTCTGGCCGCCGTTCTTCGAGTGGCAGGCGCAGGGCGCCTCGTTCGACATCGAGTCGCTGGAGGTCACCGCGGGCGAGGACGTCGCGTTCGCGTACGCCCTGCTGCGCTGCGGCTTTCCGGAGGACTTCACCGAGAACCCCGACAACCGCCTGCGCCTGACGTTCGGCCTGCGCAAGGACGACGGCCGCTGGGTGATCACGCACGAGCATCACTCGTTTCCGATCGGGTGACCTCGGGCCCGGCGTCGCCGGAGTCGGAGCCGGAGCCGGAGCCGGAGTCGCTGTCGACGTCGACAGGGGCGACGGCGGTCTTGGCGCGACCCGGCAGGAGAACGATGGCCACCAGGCCCGCCACGATCGCGATGCCGGCGGCGGTGAGCATTCCGGCGCGGTAGCCCTCGGTCAGCGCGACGGCGGCCACGCGCTCGCCGCCCTTGAAGACGTCGTTGGTCTTGGCGGTCGCGACGGCCACCACGACGGCGAGGCCGAGCGAGCCGCCGAACTGCTGGGCGGTGTTGAAGATGCCGGACGCCAGGCCCGCCTCGTCCGCGCGGTCGGTGGAGGTGCCGCCGACGGTGGTCGTGACGAACGCCAGGCCGCTGCCGACGCCGATCACCAGCGTCGGGCCCAGGACGTCCCCCAGGAAGCTGCCGTCGGCCGACATCCGGGAGAACCACGCGAGGCCCGCCCCGGTCACCAGCAGCCCGGCGATGGTCGGCAGCTTGATGCCGACCCTGCCGATCAGGGACGAGGTGGCCCCGGCGGTGATGGCGATGGTGATCGCGATCGGGAGCTGGGCGAGACCGGCCTTGACCGGGCCGAAGCCGAGCACCTGCTGCAGGTAGAACGTCAGGTAGAAGAACAGCGGGAACATCGAGAGCGTCAGCAGCAACGCCAGGATGTTGGAGCTGCGCAGCGTCGCCTGGCGGAAGATGCGCAGCGGCATCAGCGGGTGCTTCGAGCGTGCCTCGATGACGAAGAACAGCGCGATCAGCACGAGTGAGACGGCGATGAAGCCGATGGTCTGCGCGGACTTCCAGCCGGCGTTGTTGGCGTCGACCAGGGCGTAGACCAGCAGGGCGAGGCCGCCGGTCGCGGTGACCGCGCCGACCACGTCGAAGCCGTGGGCGTTCTCGTCGGACGCCTCGGGCAGCAGCCGGGGCGCGAGGGCGATCGCCAGGGCGCCGATCGGCACGTTCACGTAGAGCGTCGCCTCCCAGCCGAACCATTCGGTGAGCACGCCGCCGAGGATCGACCCGGCCGCGCCGCCCGCGCCGGCGACCGCGCCGAAGACGCCCATCGCCTTGTTGCGCTCCTCCCCCGGCTCGAAGATCGTCATGATCAGGGAGAGCGCGGCGGGCGCGACGACCGCGGCCCCGATGCCCTGGACCGCGCGGGCGCCGACGAGCATCGCGGCGTTCACCGACAGCGCCCCGGCCAGGGACGACGCGGCGAACATCGCCATGCCGATCATGAACATGCGGCGGCGGCCGAACAGGTCGGCGGCGCGGCCGCCGAGCAGGAGCAGGCCGCCGAACGTGAGGGTGTAGGCGTTGGCGACCCAGGACAGGTCCTCGGGCGCGAACTTCAGGTCGCGGCCGATGGACGGCAGGGCCACCCCGACGATCGAGGCGTCGAGGACGAGCACGAACTGCGTCGCCGCCAGGAGGGCGAGCGCGAGGCCGCGCCGCCGGGCTGTTTCAGGCATGGGTCCACCTAGGGATGTGCGTTCGAAGGGTTGAGTGAGAGGCGTCACGCCGGTTGCGTGTCACGAATCGGTCCAGCGATTCCGTCACCTGTATGACGAAGCACGACGGAGGAGTGTGACGGATGAAGAACACCGTAACGGCGCGGGCTCTACCGTCAGGAGATCGCTGGATCAGGCTCTTCGGGCAGATCGCGATTTCCACGTTCGCGCTGCTCGTGGCCACCGGAGCCTTCTTGACCGTCTATGTCAAACCCGACATGACCATGGTCAAGTACGACGGTTCCTACATGCCGCTGAAGGGGATTCCGGTCAGCAAGGCCTACGACGCGACGGTCGATCTGAGCCTGGAGGTGCGCGGCGGGCTACTGATCAGGCAGGTGCACCACTGGTCCGCGCTGATCTTCATCGCGGCCGTCTGCCTCCTGCTCATGCGGCTGTTCTTCACCGGCGCGTTCCGGCGGCCGCACGTGCCGCGCTGGCTGATCTGGATCACGCTGCTCGTGCTGGGCATGGCCGCGGGCCTGACCGGCACGATCCTGCCGGACGACATGCTGTCGGGCGGCAGCCTCGGCCTCATCCAGGGGGTGACCGAGTCGATCCCGTTCATCGGCACGCGGCTCAGCGATCTGCTGTTCGGCGGCGACTTCCCCGGCGACCGGATCATCCCGATGTTCTACTGGCTGCACGTGCTGGCGATCCCGCTGGCGATGGCGGGGCTGCTCCTGCTGCTGCGCCGCGTCGCCGTACGGACCCGCCGCCTCCCCGGGGACCTCGGCCAGGCGGTCGCGCTGTTCTTCGCCACGACGGGTGTGGTGTTCATGCTCGGCACGTTCGCGCAGGTGAACCCGGTCTGGCAGTACGGCCCGTACCGCCCCGGCGCGATCACCTCGGGCGCGGTGCCGGGCTGGTACATGGGCTTCATGGACGGCGCGATCCGCATCATGCCGAACTGGGAGCCGTACGTGGCCGGGCACCCGCTCACGCTCGCCGTCCTGGTCCCCGCGCTGATCGTTCCCGGCGCTTTCTTCACCGTGCTGGCCGCGTTCCCGTGGATCGAACGGCGCCTCACCGGTGACGGCGGCCTGCACCACTACCTGGACCGGCCCCGCGACGCCGCCACCCGCACGGCGGTCGGCGCCGCGGGCGTGACGTTCTACGGGCTGCTGTGGGCGGCCGCGGCCAACGACCAGATCGCCTTCCACTTCCACGTCTCGCTGTACGCGGTCACGTGGTTCTTCCGGATCGCGATCTTCGCCGGGCCGCTGCTCGCCTACACCCTCGCCCAGCGGCTCTGCCTCGGCCTCACCTGGCGGGAGCGGCACGAGGCCGAGCACGGCCGGGAGACGGGCCGGATCGTGATGTCGGTGAACGGCGCGTTCAGCGAGATCACCGAGCCCGTGGACGATCGGGAACCTCAGCGTCAGGAGCTGGCCTCCGCGAGTTCGCGGGCGTAGTCGGCGAAGTCGCGCGGGTCCCGGCCGAGCACCCGGCGGACCCCGTCGTGGAGGGGCGCGTACTCTCCACGACGGATCGCCTCATAGGTCTCCGCCGACCAGGGATGGCCGGTCCACTCGTCCAGCGGAACGTTCACGAACCGCACCGGACGGCCGAGCGCCTCCGCCACCATCGCGACCGCCTCGGGGTAGGTCAGCGCTCGCGGCCCCGCGAGGTCGTAGACACGGCCCGCGTGCCCCTCCCCGATCAGCACCTCGACGGCGACGTCCGCGATGTCGCGGACGTCGATGAACGCGCTGTACGGCCCGGGACCAGGTCCGAGCGGCATGCGCACCTCGCCCGCCCGGATCGCCGGGCCGTGGACGCCGTCGAGCGAGAAGTTCTGGTCGAACGCCCCAGGCCGCAGGATCGTCCAGTCCGCCTTCGCCGCCCTGACGGGCTCCTCGCGCGACAGCAACGGGCGGCTGCCGTAGCCCGCGCTCAGCCCGGACAGCAGCACGAGCCGCCGAACGCCCTGCGTATCGGCCGCCGCAACGAAGTCCGTGACCAGCTCGGCCGGGAAGTCCGGCAGCATCGGCGTGACCATGTAGACGGCCGCAGCCCCTGTGAGCGCGGCCGGCCACGTCCCCGGGTCGTGCCAGTCGAAGCCCAGCGATCGGGCCGCAGGCCGTACAGATCGGCCACGCGCCCGCAGTCCCTCGACGACCAGACGCCCGGTGTTGCCCGTCGCCCCCAGCACGAGAATCGTTCCGTCGCTCATGTGACCAGCCAACCCGAGCCGGGCGCCGCCGGGCATGGGCCGACGGCTCGCGGGCCTTCGCGATCGTCTCAGGTACGTTCGACAGGGTGGACGATCTTCTGCGCGGCATCCGGGCGAACGGCGCCAGAGTCTGCCGCGTCGATCCGGGGCCACCGGGGTCCTGGGGCGGGGCCGCACCGCTGACGGTGTACGCGGTCCTGGACGGCACGGCCCGGCTGACCCCGGATGGCGAAGCCCCGATCACTCTCAAGGCCGGCGAGGTCGCGGTCGTCCGGCACCCGCACACGATGGCGCACGAAGCTCCCGCCGTCCTCTTCGCCGGGGCCTACCGGATCTCGGCGGACGTGGGGCGGCGGCTGCTGGACTCGCTGCCCCGCCACCTCGTCGTTCCCGCCGCTCCCCCGGCCCTGCTCGCCGGCGAGGACCTGGACGACGCACTCGTCCGGGACCGGCTGCTCGACCTGCTCCTCGTCCGGGCGCTGAGGACCTGGGACCAGCCTGCTCGGGACGCGGCGAGAGACGATCCCGTCGTCGGCCCGGTCCTGGAGGCCGTTCACGCCGAGCCCAGCCGCCCGTGGACCTCCGCGTCGCTGGCGGCCGAGGCGTCGGTCTCCAGGGCCACCCTTTACCGGCGGTTCAAGGCCGTGGTCGGTGAGGCGCCGCTCTCCTACCTGGCCGGGCGGCGGATGGCGCTCGCCGCCGAGCTGCTGCGCGACCCCGGTGCCACGGTCGACAGCGTGGCCCGCAAGGTCGGTTACACCAACGCGTTCGCGTTCAGCACGGCCTTCCGCCGAGCACACGGCCGGCCCCCGAGCGCATGGCGCGCGGAGGCCGGCCTGCGGGCGACCTAGCCCCCGCTCGCGCGTACCACCGGCAGGGTCAGGCTGAGGCCTCGGCCTTGGCGAGGGACTCGTCCAGGATCTCGGCGGCGGTGTCGATCTCGTCCTCGGAGACGGTGAGCGGCGGGGCGATGCGCAGGCAGGCGCTGCTGCCGCCGGCGCCGCCCCGCACGATGTTCATGCACAGCCCGGCGAACTCGCAGTTCTTGGTGACCGCGTCGCCGAGCTCCAGCGCGGGCTCCTTGGTCTCGCGGTCCTTGACCAGCTCGACGCCCCACAGCAGGCCGAGGCCGCGCACCTCGCCGATCGACTCGTGCCGTTCGGCCAGCTCGCGCAGCCGCATCTCCAGCCGCTCGCCGCGTTCGCGCGCCCGGTTCGCCAGGTCGTCCTCCTCGACGACCTCCAGGACGGCGAGCGCGGCGGCGGCCGGGAGCGGGTCGGACTGGTGGGAGGTGTAGTAGAGCAGCCCGCGCTCGTGGGCGGCCTGCTCGATCTCGGCGGAGGTGACGACCGCGCTGATCGGCAGGCCGCCGCCGAGCGTCTTGGACAGCGTGATGAAGTCGGGCGTGATGCCGAGCTGGTCGAGCCCGTACATCGTGCCGAGCCGCCCGAAGCCGGTCTGCGCCTCGTCCAGGATGACCAACATGCCGCGCTCGTGGGCGAGCTCGGTGAGGCGGGCGAAGTAGCCGGGCGGCGGCACGATGATGCCGCCCGCCGACAGCACCGGCTCGGCGATGACGGCCGCCGGGGCGCCGGTGGTCTGCTGGTCGTAGTGGTCGAAGCCGACCTCCAGGCAGGTGCGGTCGCACGTGCCGTCGCAGTGCCTGACCGGGCAGCGGTAGGCGTACGGGGCGGGCAGTGCGAAGATGCCGGGCTGCGTCGGGCCGTGGCCCTGCCTGCCCGCGGCGAACGTCACGCTCTGGCCGCCCGCCGTCATGCCGTGCCAGCTGCGGGTCAGCGCGAGGACCTCGAAGCCGCCGGTCGCGAGCTTGGCCATGCGCAGCGCCGCCTCGTTGGCCTCGCCGCCCGTGCTGAGCAGCATCACCCGGTCGAGCCCCTCGGGCAGCGTGCCGACCAGGCGTTCGGCGAGGTCGAGGACGGGCGTCGACAGCATCGTCGAGTTGAGATGGACGGCGTCGTTCAGGGACCGCTCGATCGCGGCCGCGATGCGCGGGTGGTTGTGGCCGATCGTGGCGCAGATCTGCCCCGAGGTGAAGTCGAGGACGCGGCGCCCATCGGTGGTCGTGAGCCACGAGCCGGACGCCCGCTCGATCACCTCGGGCCAGAACTCCCCCGCGTAACGGATCATCAACTCGGCTCGTGCGTCCACCGTGGTCCCTCCTCGGCGCTGTCCCTTCGATGTCCCATCGATCGTGCGGGCGGTAACTCATCGGGTCCAGCGCATAATTTCGACGCTTACCCGTGGAAGAATTCGAAGCATGCTGGATCTGCAGCGGCTCCGCCTGCTCGCCGAGCTGCACCGCCGCGGCACGATCGCCGCCGTGGCCGAGGCCCTGTCCTACAGCCCGTCCACCGTCTCCCACCAGCTGTCGGAGCTGCAGCGGGAGGCGGGCGCGACGCTGTTCGAACGCGACGGCCGCCGCCTGCGCTTCACCGAGGCCGCGCACGTCCTGGCCCGGCACGCCGACGCGATCCTGGAACGGGTGGAACGTGCCGAGGCCGAGGTGGCGGCGGCAGCGGGCGCGGTGACCGGGGTGGTGCGGATCGGCGCGTTCCAGACGGCCGCCCGCCTGCTCGCCCCCGCCCTCGCCGACCTGGCCCGGCAGCACCCGGGCCTTCGCCTGGAGACGCAGATCTCCGAGCCCGACTACACCCTCCAGGCGCTGGAACGCCGCGAGTTCGACCTGGCCGTGATCGACGAGTACGAGAGCTCACGTCGCCCGAGGCCCGGCGGGCTGGCGTTCGAGGAACTGCACGTGGAGAACGTCCGGCTGGTCGTTCCCAGCGACCATCCGTGCGCGCGGCTGCCCAGCGTGAGCCTGAACGACCTGGAGTCGGAGATCTGGGCGGGCGGCCCGCCCGACACCAGCCACGGCCGCATGGTCCGCGACGTCTGCCGCCGCCACGGCTTCGCCCCCGACCTGCGCCACCAGTCGTCGGACGCGCTGTCGCTGCTCGCACTGATCGCGTCCGGCCAGGCGGTGACGCTGCTCGCCGACCTCGCCCGCCCCGAACGCGAGCCCGGCGTCGCCGCGGTGACCGTGGCGGGGCCGCCGGTCGTGCGGCGCGTGCTGACCGCCGTACGAGAGGGAAGCCTGGCGCGCCCGGCGCTCAGGGCCGTCCGGGACGGGCTGGCCCGAGCAGTCCGAGCTCCATCGCAGTGATCACGGCGGTGGTGCGGTTGGACACCCCGAGCTTGCCGAACAGCCGCAGCAGATGGGTCTTCACCGTCGGCTCGCCGATGAAGAGCCGCTGCGCGATCTGAACGTTGGTGAGCCCCTCGGCGACCAGCTCCAGCACCTGGCGTTCGCGCGCCGACAGCACGGCGGGCGCCGGGGCCTTGCGAGTCTCGGTGAGGCGCGCGGCCACCGACGGGGTCAGGACGGTCCGCCCGGCGGCGGCCGAACGCACCGCCTCGGCGAGCTCGTGGCGCGAGACGTTCTTGAGCAGGTAGCCGGCCGCGCCCGCCTCGACCGCGCGCAGGATGTCGGCGTCGTCCTCGTAGGTGGTGAGCACCACGATGCGATGGGCGTCGCCGAGCCGCCGGATCGCGCTCACGCCGTCGCCGTCGGGCATCCGCAGGTCCATGAGGATCACGTCGGGCGCCAGGCGCGGCGCGGTCGCGACCGCCTCGTCGCCGGAGCCCGCCTCCCCGGCGACCTCGATGTCGGGCTCGGCGACCAGCATGCCGCGCAGCCCCTCGCGGACGATCGGATGGTCATCGACGATCATGACTCGGAGCACGGGACCTCCACCGGGACCTCCAGCGCGACCGTGGTGCCCGCGCCCGCCGCGCTGTCGACGCCGACCGTTCCGCCGATCTGCGCGACGCGGTTCCGCATGCCGTTCAGCCCGTAGCCGTCGGTGGCGCGGGCCGGGTCGAAGCCGCACCCGTCGTCGGTGAGGGTCAGGCCGACGGACTCGGCCTCGTAGGTCAGCGTCAGCCGAACGGAGGTGGCCTGCGCGTGCTTGCGAACGTTCGCCAGCCCCTCCTGCGCGACGCGCAGCACGACCACCTCGGCCGCGGTCTCCATCGGCCGCGCCTCGCCGTGAACGGTCAGCTCCGCGGGCAGGTCGAAGCCCTTCGCGAGCCTGCCCAGCGCCTCCTCCAGCGAGACCCCGGCGAGGACGGGCGGCGCCAGCGCGGCGATGAGCGCACGCGTCTCGGCGAGATTGTCCTGGGCGACCCGCGCGGCGAGGTCGAGATGATGGTTGGCGCCGGTCGCCGGCCTGGCCGCCTCGAGCAGCATGCCGATGCTGGTGAAACCCTGCGCCAGCGTGTCGTGGATGTCCCCGGCCAGGCGCTCGCGCTCCGACAGCGCGCCCGCCTCCCGGCTGACCTCGGCGAGCTCGTCGCGGGTCCGGTCCAGCTCCTCGATGAGCCGGGCGCGCTCGCGGTTCTGGACGCCGAGCCGGCCGATGAACGTGCCGAGCAGGGCGGCACTGGCGATCACGATCACCATGGCCAGGGCGACGAACACCGGGTCGCTCCCGCTGCGCAGGAGGTACTCGGCGCCGGGGCCGGACAGGAGCACGGCGAGCACGGCGGTGGCCTGCACCGTCGAGAGCACCATGAACATCTGCGGCACGAGCGCCGACAGCGCGATCGCGCTGGTGGACTCCAGCAGGACGGCGGGGAGGAAGAGCGCGATGGCGACCGCCGCGTACACCAGTCCCGCCCGTGCGCCGAGGCCCTCCGCGCGCACGGCTCTCCGGCCGATCGCGACGTAGGCCACGGTCAGCGCGAGCAGCAGCGCGATCGCCGACGCCCGCGACCACGGCGAGTCGTCGTCCTGCGCCATCGCGGCGACGCTCGCCACCAGCACGATGCCGAAGTAGGCGTCCCAGAACGGGTAGGAACGGTTCCAGACGTTCTCCGACCGCGCCGCGGCCGGACTGCGGTCAGTCATGATCGGCAGCGTCCTCGTCTCCGGTGCCCGTGTCCACCGAACGGTGGATATGGCAAGGATCGACCTGGCGCGATCGTTATGTCCATGAACAAGGACCTCTTCCGCAGAATCATGCTGGCCCTGTCCATCTGCTACGGCGTGCTCGTCGGCGTCATGGCGATGTTCGACAGCGGCGCCACCGGCCTGGTGGCCATCATCGGCGCCATCGTCATCGGCATCCTCTGGACCCTGTTCGGGATGTTCAGCCGCCCCACGAAGGCCTAGAGACCGAAACCGGGCACCGCCGGTCGGCCGGGCACCGCCGGTCAGTCAGGGGCACCGGCGGTGAGGCGGCCGGCGTCCAGGACGTAGACGGCGTCCGCCCGGCGGGCCAGCGCGTGGTCGTGCGTGACGAGCACGAGGGCCCGGTCCTCCTCGCGGGCGCGGTCGAAGAGCAGGTCCATGACCTGCCCGGCCGTGACCGGGTCGAGGGCGCCGGTGGGCTCGTCGGCGAGGATCAGCCGCGGGTCGCGGATGAGCGCGCGGGCGATGGCGACGCGCTGCTGCTCGCCGCCCGACAGGCTGGACTGGGTCGAGTGCAGCCGGTCGCCGAGCCCGACGCGGCGCAGGGCCTCGTCGGCGAGGGCGTAGCGGCGCCGGAGCCGGTCACCGCCCGCGTACAGCAGCGGCGCGGCGACCTGCTGGCGGGCGGTACGGCGCTGCAGCAGATTCAGCTGCTGGAAGACGAAGCCGATCGTCTCGCCGCGCAGCTGTGCCCGGTCGCGTTCGCGCATCGTCGTGGTCTCGCGGCCGTACATGCGCACGGTGCCGCGGTCGGGCCGCTCCAGCAGGCCGAGGATGTTGAGCAGAGTGGACTTGCCCGCCCCCGACAGGCCGACGATCGCGACCGTGGCGCCGGGGCGCACGGTAAGCGACACGTTCTCCAGAACGGTCAGCGGCTCCTTGCGGCGGCGCAGCTTGAAGCGCTTGGTGACGCCGTCGATCTCCAGCACCGGTTCCCCGGCCGGACGGCCGGACGCGGGGAGGTCGGGGAGGTCGATGCCGGCCCGGTGGCTCATCCGCTCGGCACCATGACCGGCGCGTCCCCGCCACCGCCGCCGTCGCCGCCGTCCATGCCGCCGTCGTCGGGGGGCGAGTCCCCGTCGCCGCCGCCGTCGTCGGGCTTGCCGGGCGCGTCGAACGAGGGGTCGTCGGGGGCGCGGTCGAGGATCTTGTCACCCTCGCTGAGCCCGTCGGTCACCTCGACCTGCTTGCCGTCGTTGATGCCGAGCGTGACCTTGCGGATCTCGCGCTTGCCGTCGTCGCCGATCACGGTGACGCGGCCCTTGTCGTTCTCGCCGAGCACGGCCGACAGCGGGACCACCACGGCGTCGTGCACCGAGTCGGTCGTGATCGCCATCTTGCCGCGGATGCCGGCGAAGACCCGTTCGGACGACGGGATGCGGCAGGTCACCTCGACGTTGTCGCCACCGCCGCCGCCCTGGTCGCCGCCATCGCCACTGTCACCGCCGCCGTCCTGCGGACCGCCGCCCCCGCCGGACGAGCCCTTGCCGCCCTTGTCGGAGGCCCCGGCGCCGTAGGCGAGCAGCTTGCAGCGGAACGGGGAGGGCCCGTGATCGATCGCCAGCTTGACCTCTTCGGGCTTGTTGTAGAGCCGGTAGACCTCCTTGCCGGCGATGGTGGCGACGGCCTGGAAGCGGCCCCGGTCGATCTGGGCGACCGGCTCGGACGGGTTGATGTCCTGCCCGACCGCCGCGTTCAGGCCGGTCAGCGTGCCCGACACCGGGGCCGTGACGCTGACGATCTTCGCCTTCGGCTTCTTGGCCGGCTTCTTGGCCGTGCCGTCCTGGCCCGGGTCGCCGCCGTCGCCCTCATCCGCGCTCGGGAGCTTGACGGTGAGGATGGTCTGGCCCTTGGTGACCTTCTGCCCGTTCTTGCGGTAGACGGCCGCGACCGCGCCCTGCTTGGTCGACCGTACGGGCGTCGACGGGTCGGCCCGTACCACCGCGTCGACGGTCAGCCGGCTGACGATCTCGCCCTTCGTGACCGTGATCGGCTTCGGCGACAGGTCGGCGACCGGCAGGTCGTCGGTGGGCCGCTCCGGGGAGGCCGCGCCGTGCCCGGCCAGCCAGCCCGTGCCGCCGACGGTGGCGAGCACCGCCGCGATGATCCCGGCCTTCACCAGCCGGTTCGCCCAACGAGGCATGGATCGAAGTCTCCTAGCTGCGAATCGCCTGGATCACCGAGCGCCGCATCGCGCGCAGCGCCGGGATCAGTCCGGTGAACAGCCCCACCGACACCGCGACGCCCATCCCGAGCAGCGCCGCCCGCCAGGGGAAGCTGCTGTGGAGGTCGGCCTCGCCGAACGGGCCGCGGTGGGACAGGACGTCGAAGAGCGGCCCGCTGATCGCGTACACCCCGGCGATGCCGAGCAGGCCGCCCGCGCACGACACGATGAGCCCTTCGAGGAGCACGCCGAGGAACAGGTCGGGCCCGGTCGCGCCGAAGCAGCGCTGCACGCCGAGCTCGCTGCGCCGCTGCCGCACCGCCATCAGGCCGAGCACCAGCACCGGCAGCGAGCCGAGGAGCAGCAGGAACACCGCGACCGCGACCAGCACCTTGCCGAACGTGCCGCTGATGAACGAGGTGTCGCCCTCCTGCGCCATGATCTGGGTGTTGCCGAGCCCCCAGGAACGGGCGGCGTCGTCCTTGAGCCGCTTGGTGATGCGCTTGGCGTCGGCCTTCGGCACCCGCACGATCAGCGAGGTGTTCCCCGGCCCGATGTTCCAGCGCACCATCGCGCTGTAGGGCATGTAGATCTCCGAGGGCGCCCAGGGCGTGGACTTGGAGAACACCCCGACCACGCGGCCGCGGATCCAGCTGCGCGGCCCGGCGAGCTCGACGACGGCGCCGAGCGGCTTCGGTCCGAGCTGCTTGGCGACGTTCTCGCCGACGACCAGCTGCGGCTCGAACCGGTGGTCGTCGGTCGGGTCGAACCAGCGCCCGGCCCCGACGTGCAGGCGCCGGATCTTGTCCAGGACGGGGTTCGTGCCGACCGTGACGAGCGGCTCGCCGGTCTCGGGGTTGCCCTTGATGGGGCGGGTGCCGCCGGGCAGGACCTGGCGCACGGGCAGCTGCTCCACGCGCCGGAGCGGGCTGCCGACGACGTGGTAGCGGTGCAGGTCCCGCTGGATCTGGGCCATCGTGTCGGTCGAGATGGCGGAGTTGCCGTTGTTGTCGGGCACCTGCATGTCGAGCGTGACCGGGCGGCCGACCTCCTGCTCGAAGGTCTGCACGACCGCCTGCTGCGCCAGCCCGCCGAGCGCGATCGCGAGCGTCACCACCGCGACCATCGCCGACACGCAGACCAGCGACAGGCCCACGCGGACCTTGCTGGTGCGGATCTCGGCGAACGCGGAGAGCAGCATCCCCCAGACGGGCATGGCCACAGGCCCCCGAACGGCATAGGCGGCATTGGTGAAAGTCCTGCCGGATTGCAGTGATCAAGGACCATACAGCAGGCCAATCCGGTACGCCATACTGAGTATGCATTTGATCCGGAAGTCCCTGACGGCGAGTTGACCTCAAGCTCGATTGAGGTTGAAAACTGCTCCCAACGACGAAATGGGGAGCGGACATGAAGGTCATTGAGGCAGCGAGTTTCGGTGGGCCCGAGGTGCTGGTGGCGCGCGAGGAGCCGGAGCCGAACGCGGGGCCCGGCGAGGTCGTCGTGCGGGTCGCGGCGGTGGACACGCTCTTCGTGGACACCCGGATCCGCTCGGGCTGGGGCGGCGAGTTCTTCGGGATCACGGCGCCGTACATCCCGGGCGGCGGGCTCTCCGGCGAGGTGATCGCGGCCGGTGACGGCGTGCCGGAGGACCTGGTCGGCAGCAGGGTGGCCACGTACACCAACGGGCTGGGCGGCAAGGGCGGCTACGCCGAGCGGGTGGCGGTCTCGGCGGACGCGGTGATCCCGCTGCCGGACGAGGTCGGCCTGAACGACGCGGCGTCGCTCATCCACGACGGCGTGACCGGCATGCGCCTGATGGAGAACGTGGCGATCAAGCCCGGCGAACGCGTGCTCGTCGTCGGCGCGACCGGCGGGATGGGCATTCTCCTCGTTCAGCTCGCTCGTGCGGCCGGAGCGCAGGTCATCGCGGCGGCGCGCGGCGCCGAGAAGCTCAAGCTCGCGCGTGAGCTCGGCGCCGACGTCACGGTCGACTACTCCGAGCCGGGCTGGGCCGAACGGGTGCTGGAGGCGACCGGCGGCCACGGCGCCGACGTGGTCCTCGACGGGGTCGGCGACGAGATCGGGCGCGCCGCGTTCGACGCGACGGCGGAGGGCGGGCGGTTCTCCGCGCACGGGGCGACCATCAGCGGGTTCACCGAGCTCGACCCGCAGGAGGTCGAACGCCGCCGCGTGACCCTGTACGGCATCGGGGACGTGCAGCTCGACCTCGCCGAGCGGCAGCGGCTGGCCGCCGCCGCGCTCGCCGAGGTGGCTGCGGGCAGGCTCAGGCCGGTCATCGGCAAGACCTTCCCGCTGTCGGACGCGGCGGGCGCGCACACGGCCATCGAGAACCGCGCGGTGATCGGGAAGGTGCTGATCCTCCCCTGATCCTCCCCTAGGCGATCGCGTGGTCCTCTGGGGCCATGGCCTGACCCTCGGCGAAGGCGGCGGCGAAGTCGTCCTCGCCGAGGGCCTTGTGCGCGGCGGCGGTCACGCGATCGACGTCGCCGCGTTCGGCCGTGGGCAGAGGCGCGCCGACGGACGCGCGGGCGGCCGCGGCGGTGCCGAGCAGGCGGGCACCTTCAGCGGCACGACCTGCGAGAACGGTCGCGCCCGCGAGGCCTTCGAGAGCGAGCGCGACGGCGCGCGGGTCACGGGTCGCGTACGCCTCCGCGTAGCCCTCGCGGTGGAGGGCGAGCGCGGTCTCGGCGTCGCCGCGCAGCTCGGCGACGAAGCCGAGCTCGGCCTTGACGAACGCGGTGCCGCTCTGGCCGCCGACACGGCCGAGCCAGCCCAGCCAGGTGCGCAGATGGGACTCGGCGTCGCCCAGCCTGCCGTCGCGGCGGGCCACCAGCCCCAGCCCGACCTCGGCGAACTCCTCGGCCGACTTGCTGGAGTGCTTCACCGCCAGCGTACGAGCCCGTTCGTGCAGTTCGCGGGCGCGTTCCAGGTCGCGGGTCAGCATCGCGAGGCGGCCCAGCCCCGAGAGCCGGTAGGACACCTCGGCCCACATGCCGAGCTCCTCGGCCTGCCGCACGCCCTCCTCGCGCAGCTCCACCGCACGGTCGTAGTCGCCGGTCACCTCGGCGACGCGATCGAGGGCGTCGTTCGCGGAGAGCATCCCCCACGAGTCGCCGAGCTCGCGGAACAGGGCGAGGCTCCGCTCGCCGTCGCCTTCCATCATCGGCAGGTCGGCGCGTGCGACGGCGAGCGTGGCGCGCAGGCTCAGCGTCGCCGCGACCCCCCACTGGTCGTCGTAGGTGGTGAACGTGTCGAGGACGCCTTCGAGCCGTTCCTCGGTCGCGCCGAAGTCGCTGTAGGCCCAGGTGACCAGGCTCAGGAACCACTCCGCCCGTGCCCGGCCGTGCGGATCGTCCACGCCGTCGTACGCACGCAGGGCCGTCTCGGCCAGCTCCGCCGAGTCAGCTCCCTCGCCCAGCTGCATGGTCATCCCGGCCTGCCAGGTCACCGCCGCTGCCCGTACGGCGGCCGGGGCCTCGCCCTCGACGGCCAGCGCGAACGTCAGGAAGCGGCGGGCCTCGTGGAACCGGCCGCGCAGGTAGAAGTACCAGGCGAGCGCGTTGGCGAGGCGGAGCGCCTGATGGGCGTCGGCGTTGTCGAGGGCCGTACGGAAGTTGGCCACCTCGTGGTCGAGCTTGCGCAGCCACGGGCACTGGCCGAGCCCGCGCAGGTCGGCGCGCTCGGCGAGGGCGAGGTAGTGGGCGATGTGGCGTGCGCGGATCTCCCGTTCCTCGCCTGCCTCGCGGAGGCGTTCGGCGGCGTACGCGGCGACGGATTCGAGCAGCCGGTAACGACCGTTCGCGGCGACGACGAGGGAACGGTCGACCAGGCGCGCCAGCACGTCGAGCACATCGGGGCCGTCGCAGACTTCCTCGGCGGCGTCGAGCGCGCAGCCGTCGGCGAAGACCGCCAGGCGGCGCAGCACGATCCGTTCCTGCTCCGAGAGCAGGCCCCAGCTCCAGTCGATGACCGCGCGCAACGTCTGCTGGCGGGCGGGCGCCCCGCGCTGCCCGGCGGTCAGGAGGCGGAAACGGTCGTCGAGGCGTGCGGCCAGCTCGCGAACGCCGCCGAGCGCGCGGACCCGGGTGGCGGCCAACTCCAGCGCGAGCGGGATGCCGTCGAGGCGGCGAACGATCGCCGCGACGTGCGGCTCGTCGTCGGGCGTGAACGTGAAGCCGGGCGCGGACGCCTCGGCCCTGGCGACGAAGAGGCGTACGGCGGCGTCCTCCTCCAGCGGCGGAACCGCCAGAACATGCTCGCCCGCGAGGCCGAGCGGCTCCTGGCTGGTGGTCAGGATCCGCAGCTCGGGTGCGGCCTTGAGGAGACGTTCGGCGAGCGCGGCGGCCTCGTCGATCACGTGCTCGCAGTTGTCGAGGACCACGAGCGTGTGGCGGGCCTCCAGCGCCGCCGCGAGCCGTTCCGCCGAGCCGCCGTCGGTCTCGTCGCGGATGCCCAGTTCGGCGGCGACGAGCTCGGCCACCTCACCGCTTCCCGGCGGGAGCGCGGCCAGCTCGGCCAGCCACACGCCGTCGGGGAAGACGTCCGCCACGCGCGTCGCGGCCTCGATGGCCAGGCGGGTCTTGCCGACGCCGCCGGGCCCGGTCAGCGTGACCAAACGCGGGCCGCCGCGCCGCCCGGTCTTCAGCAACGCGCTGACCTCGCTGACCGCCGCGGCCCGCCCGATCAGATCGGTGAGCGCGGCCGGCAGGCGCGGGGCACGCGACCTGGTCGTTCTCGGGGTGAGCGTCGGGTCCTGGCGAAGGATCGCCTGCTGGAGGGCGGCCAGTTCGGCGCCGGGGTCCAGGCCCATCTCGTCGCGGAGGCGGTCGCGCAGCTCGGCGTAGCTGTCGAGGGCCTCGCTCGGGCGTCCCGCGAGGTAGAGGGCCTGCATGTACGCGGCGCGCAGGCGTTCGCGGAGCGGGTAAGCGGCGACCAGGTCGGCGAGCTGGCCGGCCAGCGGGACGTGTTCGCCGAGCTCCAGCCGCGCCTCGGCCTGGTCTTCGAGCGCCGCGAGCCGCTGCTCGTCGAGACGGCCGATCTCCGTACGGGCGAACTCGTCGTCCGCGAAGTCGGCGTACGCCGGGCCGCGCCACAGGTCGAGCGCGTCGGCGAGGAGCGACGCCCGGGTCCTCGGATCCTGCTGCTCGCGGGCCTGAGCGACGAGGGCCTGGAAGCGGCTCGCGTCCAGTGCGTCCGGCTGGACGTCGAGGACGTAGCCGGGTGCGCGCGAGACCAGGAGGCCGCGTCCACCGGGCTCGGCGTCCTCCAGGGCCCGGCGCAGCTGGGAGACGCGGGCCTGGAGCGTGCCGAGCGGGTTGCGCGGCGCCCGGTCGCCCCACAGGTCGTCGATCAGGCGGTCGGTCGAGGCCGGACGGCCGGGCTGCGTGAGGAGATCGGCCAGCAGCGCCCTGACCTTGGCGTCGGGAACCGTGACCGGGGTCCCGTCGTCCGTCCAGACGGCCAGCGGGCCGAGCACCCCGAAACGCATGCGTCCAGGCTATTCGAGCACCCGAAGCGCTCCGGAAGTGATCCCGAAGCGGCCGAGCCGACAGTGGGGTCATGCAGACGAACACATCACCGGTCACAGTGATCGGACTGGGCCCGATGGGCGCGACGATGGCCGAGACGTTCCTCAAGGCCGGTCACCCGGTCACGGTCTGGAACCGTACGGCGAGCAAGGCCGACCCGCTCGTCGCCCAGGGCGCGACGCTCGCTGCCACCCCGGCGGAGGCTCTGGCGGCGAACGAGCTGATCGTGATCAGCCAGACCCACTACCAGGCGATGTACGACTCGCTCGGCACCGCGACCGAGGCCCTTGAGGGGAAGGTGCTGGTCAACCTCAGCTCCGACACCCCGGAGGTGCTGCGGGCCGCGGGCCGGTGGGCGTCCGAGCACGGCGCCGAACTGCTGACCGGCGGGATCATGGTCCCGCCGCCGGGAATCGGGCAGCCGGGCGCGTTCACGTTCTACAGCGGCCCGGAGGCCTTGCTGGAGCGGCATGGCGAGACGCTGAAGGCACTGTCGGACACCACCTACATGGGCGACGACCCGGGGCTGGCGATGCTCTTCTACCAGGCGTCGCTGTTCATGTTCTGGTCGGCGACGTCGAGCTACATGCACGCGCTGGCCATGCTCGGCTCGGCGGGCATCGCGCCCGAGGCCTTCCTGCCGTACGCGGCGGGCCTCTACAGCGATCTCGCCTCGGACGGGCCCATGGGCTATCTGAAGATCCTCACGAGAGAGGTCTCGGCCGGGCAGTACCCGGGCGGCGACAACAGTCTCCGCATGCAGGCGGTCGGTGCCGACCACCTCGTGGAGGCCAGCCGGGACGCGGGAGTGGACACCGCCTATCCGAAGGCGCTGCGCGACCTGTTCTGGCGCACGGTCGAGATGGGGCACGGCGACGGGGGCGTCAGCTCGGTCCTGGAGGCGATGAAGAAGCCTGTCGCGTAGCTCCCGTCAGGCGAGGTGGCGGCGCAGGACCTCCTGAACGGTCTGGACGAGCGCCATCACCTCGGTGGAGGCGTGCTCGCGGTCCCAGACCAGCCCGTACGTCATCCGCAGATCGTCGATGCCGAGGGGCGGGAAGGCGATGTCGGGACGCCGCACGGTCTCCGCGAGGAGGCGCGGCGCCGGCATCAGCCCCCGCCCGGCGGCGACGAGGTCGAGCGCGGCGTTCAGGTCGTCGATCTCGTGCGCGGCGATCTGCGGCTGGAGGACGGTGCGCAGCCGCCCGGGGAGCTGCACCCACAGGGCGCGCGGCAGGAGGACGGGGTGGCCGGTCAGCTGTTCGAGCCGTACGGGGGCCGTACCGGACAGCGGGCCGCCCGCCGGGACCGCCAGATGCGTGACCGGCACGTGGAAGCGGGCCGTGGTCGCCAGGCCGGGCGGGAACGGCGCACTCATGATCGCCACCGAGGCGGTGCGCCGGACCAGCTCGGCCGTGGCCGCGCTCCAGACGGCCGGGTGCAGCTCGACCTCGGTCCGCGCGCCGTGGCTCGCGAGGCGGCGGGCGACCTGGGCGGCGAGCGTTCCGACGAGGGGGTCATAAGCGAGCCGAATCGACTTGCCCTGGGGGCCGGAGAGCCGCGCCGCCTCGGTGGTGAACGTCGCCGCCTGCTCCAGGAGCGCCTCGGCGTACGGCAGCAGCTCGTGGCCCGCACTGGTGAGCTGGACCTCGCGGCTCGTCCGCTCGAACAGGCGAAGATCAAGTGTCCGTTCCAGCCGGGCGATCGCCTGGCTGACGGCGGGCTGCGACATCTCCAGCTCGGCCGCGGCCCGGGAGAAGCTCAGGTTCCGGGCGACGGCCGCGAAGCAGCCGATGTCGCGCAGCGGTGGCCCTGTCTCCATCGCCCCACAGTACGTCCCGCGTCTATAAGCGGCGTTGATCGATCGGGCGGCGGGCCCGCTGATCTGCGCACACTGCCTCCCTCGTTCACCTGCTGGATCCGCTGAGAGGGAGCCGCGCATGACCGCCGCCCTGCCCACCGACTTCCCCGCCGCCACGGTGCTCGGATACCCGAGGATCGGGCCTCGCCGGGAGCTGAAGCGGGCGCTGGAGTCGTACTGGAACGGCACGACCACCCGGGACGACCTGCTGTCGACCGGCCGCCGGTTGCGGGAGGCGACCTGGCGGCGGCTGGCCGGGCTGGGCATCGCCGTCCCGCCGTCCAACACCTTCTCCTACTACGACCACGTGCTGGACACCGCGTTCATGCTGGACGCCGTGCCTGACCGGCACCGCGCCGCGGAGACCGGCGCCGGGGCCGGGGCCGGGGTCGGGGACGGCGACGGGCTCGACGTCTACTTCGCGATGGCGCGCGGCACGGGGACGATCGCGCCGCTGCGGATGACCAAGTGGTTCGACACCAACTACCACTACATCGTTCCGGAGATCGGGCCGGAGACCGCGTTCCGGCTGGCGGACGAGAAGCCGATCCTGGAAGCCGTCGAGGCCCGCACGCTGGGGATCGCGACGCGGCCCGTGCTGCTCGGGCCGGTGACCTTCCTGCTGCTGTCGGAGGCGGCGCCCGGCAGCCCGGAAGGCTTCACGCCGCTGGAACGCCTGAACGACGTGCTCGACGTCTACGCGCAGATCCTGGAGTCGCTCGCCGCCGAGGGCGTCGACTGGGTGCAGCTCGACGAGCCCGCGCTGGTCGCCGACCGGACGCCGGTGGAGCTGGCCGCCGTACGGGTGGCGTACGAGCGGCTCTGCGGGCTGCCGGACCGGCCGCGGATCTTCGTGTCGTCCTACTTCGGCGAGCTGGGCGAGGCCCTGCCGGTCCTCGCGACCACCCCGATCGACGCGATCGGGCTGGACCTGGTGTCGGGCGGCCTGCCCGCCGATCTCTCCGCGCTGCGCGGCAAGACCGTCGTCGCGGGCGTCGTGCCGGGCCGCAACATCTGGCGGACTCACCTCGACGACGCCCTCAACACCCTGCGGCATCTGCGCCACCACGTCGGCACGGTGTCGGTGAGCACGTCGTGCTCGCTGCTCCACGTTCCGTACGACCTGGACCAGGAGACCGAGCTGGACCCGGCCGTGCGCGAACGGCTGGCGTTCGCCGACCAGAAGGCCGTCGAGGTCCAGACCCTCGCGAACCTGCTGGCCCAGGCCCCGGCCGGTGATATGCCCGCGCCGCCCGCGCGGCCGACCGCACCGGCGCCCGAGGCCCGCTGGGACGACCGTTCGCCCTACGCGGCACGCGCCGCCGCGCAGGCCGAGCATCTGCGGCTGCCACCCCTGCCGATCACGACGATCGGCTCGTTCCCCCAGACCGGCGACCTGCGGGCCGCCCGCGCGGCGCTGGTCGCGGGCGAGATCGGCGAGGAGCAGTACGAGACGCAGGTCAAGGCCGAGATCGAACGCTCCATCCGGCTCCAGGAGAAGCTCGGCCTGGACGTCCTGGTGCACGGCGAGCCCGAGCGGAACGACATGGTGCAGTACTTCGCCGAGCACCTGGACGGCTTCGCGGTGAGCCGCCACGGCTGGGTGCAGTCGTACGGCTCGCGCTGCACCCGCCCGCCGATCCTGCACGGCGACGTGTCCCGTCCCGCGCCCATCACGGCCCGCTGGACGCGCTACGCCCAGTCGCTCACGTCCAAGCCGGTCAAGGGCATGCTCACCGGGCCGGTGACGATCGTGGCCTGGTCGTTCGTCCGCGAGGACCTGCCGCTGCCCGAGGTGGTCGGCCAGGTGGCGGACGCCATCCGCGGCGAGGTCGCCGACCTCCAGGACGCCGGGAGCACGATCATCCAGGTGGACGAGCCCGCGCTGCGCGAGCTGCTCCCGCTCCGCAGCGCCGACCAGGCGGCCTACCTGAGCTGGGCGGTCGCCGCGTACCGGCACGCCACCTCGGTCGCGGCCGACCGGACGCAGATCCACACCCACCTCTGCTACTCCAACGCGGCGCAGGTGCTGGAGGCGATCGACGGGCTGGACGCCGACGTCACGACCATCGAGTCCGCGCGTTCGGGCGGCCGGATCCTGCCGGCCGTCGCGTCGTTCTCGCGCGGTCTCGGGCCGGGCGTGTACGACATCCACTCGCCGCGCGTGCCCTCGGCGGACGAGGTGACCGGCCTGATCGAGGCGATCCTCGCCGTCCTCCCGGTGGACCGGGCGTGGATCAACCCCGACTGCGGCCTGAAGACCCGCACCTACGAGCAGGTGGAGGCGAGCCTCGCCAACGTCGTCGCCGCCCGCGACCGCATGCTGGTGCTCACCCAGGCTCCCTGAGGCGCCTCGAGGCGCCTCGGTACGCAGGCGATCCTCGGCTCGGTCCTAGCTGGGGCCGAGTCGGGGGTCGCCCGCCGGGTCGGGCGCCGGGTCGGGCGCGGGCTCTTTCAGCTCGATGAAGATCGAATGGGTCTCGGTGTCACCGATGTTCTCGCCGGCGTGCTCCTGCGCGCCGACCCACCGGGCCTCGCCCGCGGGCAGCTCGACCTCGACCTTGCGGTCGCCCACGGTGAGGCGGCGGCGGAACGAGGTCAGCGTGTACATGACGCTGTCGGGATGCCCGTGCAGCGTGGTCGCGTCGCCCGGACGGTCCCGGTACTCCAGGACTCGGACGCGCTCGTTCTCGAAGATCACCTTGTAGAGCCCCGGGTTGGAGACCACCGGATCCGCGTTCATGGCATCAAAGTACCATGATGGGTATGTCGGTACCATATGAGCGCACGGGACGCAGCAGGCAGAAGGCCCGGACCCGCCAGGCCCTGGTCGCGGCCACCCGCGAGCTCATGGCCCGCGGCGAGAATCCGCAGGTCGAGGACGCGGCGGAGCACGCCGGGATCTCCCGTACGACCGCGTACCGCTACTTCCCCAACCAGCGCGCCCTGCTGACCGCCGCCCACCCCGAGACCGGCCGGCGGTCACTCCTACCCGAGGACGCCCCCAGCGATCCGCTCGAACGGCTCGACCTGGTCATGAAGGCGTTCACCGGCCTCACCCTCGAATGGGAGCCGCAACTGCGCGCGTCGCTACGCCTCTCGCTGGAGCCGGGGGGCGAGCAGCCGATGCTGCGCCAGGGCCGTGCGATCACCTGGATCGAGGACGCCCTGTCGCCGCTGGAGGAGACTCATCCAGCGGTCGACGTGCACGGGCTCGCGGTCGCGATCCGTTCCGCCACGGGGATCGAGTCGCTGATCTGGCTGACCGACATCGCCGGGCAGTCCCGCGAGCAGGCCGCCGAGACGATGTGCCGGACCGCCCGCGCCCTGCTCCGATCGTCGGTTGAGTTGTAAACGGTTGAGTTGTAGCCTGTCGGCGTGACCGAGACCTACCGGGAGCTCATGCAGCTCCTGCACCGCGCGGCGCTGCTGAGCGACCGCGTCGGCGAACGGCGGTTCCTGGCGAAGGCGGGCGTCGGCCGGGCGATGTTCCTGGTGCTCAGGACCATCGCCGAGGCCGGGGAACGCGGGCCGATCTCGCAGCAGTCGATCGCGCGGCGGCTCAGCCTGACCAAGGGCGCGGTCAGCCGCCACGTGGCCACGGCCGAGCGGAACGGCTGGCTGACGATCGAGGCCTCGCCGGTGTCGCGGCGAGAGAACGCGCTCGTGCTGACCGAGACCGGGCGCGAGGTGATCGCACGCGGACGGGCCGTGCAGCGCGAGTACGAAGCGGTCTCCGACCAGGCGTTCGACGAGGACGACGTCGCCGCGGCCGTGCGAACGCTGCGCGTGATGTGCGAGCTCCTCGATAAGGAGGACCAGTCATGAACGGGATCCGCATCGGCGTGGTGCTGGGGAGCACGCGCCCGCAGCGGCTCGGCGAACGCGTCTGTCACTTCGTCATGAAGCAGGCCAAGGACGTCCCGGACGCGGACTTCCGCGTGCTGGACCTGGCCGGCTACCGGATGCCGTTCTTCGACGAGGCCGAGGCTCCGCTGGCCAACCGCGACCGCGTTCCGGCGGAGAACGTGCGGTGCTGGCTCGGCGACCTGGCGGCGATGGACGGCTATCTCTTCCTCACGCCCGAGTACAACTACACGTTCCCGGCGGTGCTGAAGAACGCTCTGGACTTCCTCGCCAAGGAGGCCGAGGGCAAGCCGGCCGCGATCCTCTCGTACTCCAACACCATGCACGGCGGCAACATCGCAGGCAACGAGCTGCGGGCGGTGCTCAGCAAGCTCGGCATGCTGCCCCTGCCCAGGAGCCTCCCGATGGCTCATGCCGAACGGCTGCTCGACGAGACCGGTGATCTCGTCGAGCAGTCCGACTGGGCGGCGAAGGTGGCCGCGTTCGTGCCGTGGTCGCTGAACGAGCTGGTGCGCTACGCGGCGGCGCTGAAGACCGTCCGCGCCGCCTGACGATCAACTTGGGTAGGGCACATCGGCGAGCTTGTCGGGGTTGCGGATCACGTCGATGGCGGTGATGCGGCCCGCGTCGATGGTGAACGAGGCGACCGACACGTGCCCCTCGCCGTCGCCCAGGACCAGGCCCGGGGCGCCGTTGACCTCGGCGATCCGCATGTGCTCCAGCGGCCTGCTGATGAGGGCCAGCAGGATCCGCGCCACGCTCTCCGCGCCGCGTTCGACATGGCCGAGCGCCGACACCTTGCCGCCGCCGTCACCGCGCAGCACGGCGTCCGGGCTGAGCAGCTCGATCAGGCTGCGCAGGTCGCCGCCCTGGCAGGCGGCCGCGAACGCGCTGATCACCTTCCGCTGCTCGGCGGGCGTCGGCGGGAACCGGGGCTTGCCGCGCTCGACCTCCTGGCGTGCACGGGAGGCGAGCTGGCGCACGGCGGCCGGGGTACGGCCCACCACGCCCGCGACCTCGTCGAACGGCACGCCGAACACGTCGTGCAGCAGGAACGCGATGCGCTGGGCGGGCGACAGCCGTTCCAGCACGACCAGCAGCGCCATGCTGACCGATTCGTCGAGCGTGACGCGGTCGGCCGGGTCGCCGGCGCCGGCGGCGGTCTGGACGAGCGGCTCGGGCAGCCACGTTCCGACGTAGTGCTCGCGGCGGACGCGGGCGCTGCCGAGGGCGTCCAGCGCGAGCCGCCCGACCGTGCGGGTGAGCCAGGCGGGCAGGTCGCGGATCTCGTCGGCGTCCTCCAGCCGGGTGAGGCGCAGCCACGCCTCCTGCACGCAGTCCTCGGCCTCGGTGAGCGAGCCGATGGTCGAGTAGGCGACGCGGAGCAGGCGCGGGCGTTCGGCCTCGAAGGCCGTGGCGAGGTCGGCGGTCATCGCCGTGCCTCCAGCCACTCCTGGAAGGTCGTCTCGCCCACGACGTCCGGGCGTTCCTCGGTCAGCACGCCGCCGCGCAGCGCCCGCCCGGTCCTGCCCGGAACGGGGATCGGGATCCTGAGCGCGCGGCGCCCGGTGACCGACCTCCAGGTGCGGAGGGCGGCTCGGGCGTCGGTGATCTCGGGGCCCGCGACGACCAGCCTGCCCTTCAGCGGCGGGCCCTCGGCGACGTCGGCCACCGCCCGCGCGACGTCGGCGCACGCGACGGTCTGCAGCCGTACGCGCGGAACAGGCACCACGCGCCAGCGCCCGGCCGCGTCCAGCAGCCCGGCGAGCAGATCGTGGAACTGCGTCGCGCGCACGACGGTCCACGGGACCGGTCCGTCGGCCACGATGCCCTCCTGCTCGACCTTGGCCCTGTTGTAGACGTTGGAGACGCGGTCGCAGCCGACGATCGAGACGCACACATGGTGTCCTACCCCGGCGGCGTCCTCGGCCTCGAGCAGGCGGAGCGAACCTTCGGCCATGACCTCCGCCGGGTTCTTCTGGCTGTTGGAGGCGTCCACGACCACCTCGCAGCCCTCCAGGGCGCGGGCCAGGCCCTCGCCGGTCGTGAGATCGACCGGGAAGTCCTTCGACGTGCGGCCGAGCACGCGCACCTCGTGGCCTCGTGAATGCAGTTCCTCGGCGACCCGGCTGCCCAGGGTGCCGGTTCCTCCGGCTACGGCGACTCTCATGGTGAACAGACGACGCAGCCCCTCCGGATGTGACATCGGCGGATGTGGGCATGGCTCTGACCTGGCAGAATTCGCCCCATGTTGTACGGGCGGCAGGCGGAGCGGGCGGCGGTCGACGAGGTCATCGCGTCCGCGCGTTCGGGGGCCGGTGGGGCGCTCGTGCTGCGCGGCGAGGCGGGGATCGGCAAGTCGGCGCTGCTCGATCATGCCGAGGCGGACTTCGATCCGGCACGCGTGCTGCGGGCGACCGGCGCCGAGCCGGAGGCGGGACTGGCGTTCGCCGCCCTGCATCAGCTGCTGTGGCCGATCATCGACCGGCTCGACGGGCTTCCCGAGCCCCAGCGGGACGCGCTGCAGGGCGCGCTGGGCCTGGCGGCGGCGCAGCCCGGCGACGCGCGCTTCCTGGTGGCGGCCGGGGTGGTGTCGCTGCTCAGCGAGGCGGCGGCGGACGGCGGGCTGCTCTGCCTGATCGACGACTTCCAGTGGTTCGACCGGGCGTCGGCGGACGCGGTGCTGTTCGCCGCGCGGCGGCTGCGCGGCGAGGGCGTGGCGATGCTGATCGCGATGCGCGACGACGCGGGCACGCCCGTACGGGATCTTCCTGATCTGCGGCTGGGCGGGCTCGATCGGGAGAGCGCGGCGGAGCTGATCGAGCGGCCGGTGAGCGAGCGGCTGATCGAGCTGACCGGCGGGAACCCGCTGGCGCTGCGCGAGCTGGCCTCGATCCTGAGTGCCGATCAGCTCGCGGGCCGGGCGCCGCTGCCCGATCCACTGCCGGTCGGGGCGGGGATCGGCGCGCTGTTCGGCGAACGGGTGGCCGGGCTGCCCGAGCCGACGCGGCGCGTCCTGCTGGTCGCGGCGGCCGAGGGGCTCGTCGATCTGGATCTCGTTCTGCGGGCGAGTTCGGGCTCGGAAGCGGATCTCGCGCCCGCGGAGTCGGCCGGGCTGATCTCGCTCGCCGAGCACTCGATAGGCTTCCGGCATCCGCTGATGCGTTCGGCCGTCCACGCCGCCGCGACCTCGGCGGAACGGCGGGCCGCGCATGCCGCGCTTGCCGACGCCCTGGACGCGGCCGGGGACCTTGATCGGCGCGCCTGGCATCGGGCGGCGGCCTCGGCGGGGCGGGACGAAGCGGTCGCCGCAGAGTTGGCCGAGTCCGCCGAACGGGCCCGGGCGCGGGGCGGCTACGCCGACGCGGCCGCTGCGCTGGAACGTTCCGCGGCGCTCACGCCCGACCGTGCCGTACGAGCGCGGCGGCTGACCGACGCGGCGACCGCCGCCTGGCTGGGCGGACGGCCCGGACGCGCGGAGACCTGCCTGGCCGAGGCGCGCGATCTGGCTCAGGATCCACGGTTGGTGGCCGAACTGGCGCAGCTGCGCGGCCGGTTCGAGCTCAACGCCGGGGACGCGGCCGAGGCCCAGCGGATCTTCCTTGAAGGCGCCGAACGCGCCCGGGACGCCGATCCGGGCCGGGCTCTGCAGATGCTCGCCGACGGCTGGGAGGCGGCGAGCTCCGTGGGCGACGTCGCGGCGATCGTGGACATCGGCCGCCGCGCCGAGTCCTACGAAGAGCAGGGAGCCGACCCGTTCCGCAGAGCCATGCTGGTGGGGCTCGGCGCGATGGTGGCCGGGGACGCCGAACGCGGCGGGCCGATCCTGCGCGCGGCGCTGCCGCAGGTGCGTGAGGAGGCCGCCGACCTGCTGTGGGCGGCGGCCGCCGCGAGCCAGCTCGGCGAGGCGGACACCTCGGCCGGCTACATCATCCGCGCGGGGCGGGTCGCCCGGGTGTCCGGGATGGTCGGCCAGCTCCCGGTCGTGCTGGAGTTCGTGGCCACGGCCGAACGCATCGCCGGGCGGCTCTCGCTCAGCGCGGCCGTCTCGGAGGAGGGCCTGACGCTCGCCCGCGAGGCCGGCTACACCAACTCCGTCTCGGCGCACCTGGCGAACCTCGCGGCCGTCGCGGCCCTTCAGGGGCGTGAGGACGACTGCGAACGGCACGCGCGTGACGCCCTGGCGATCGCGATCCCGCACAGGATCGGGTTGCGGGCCAGCATCGCCTCGTACGCGCTCGGACTCCTCGATCTGAGCCTCGGCCGGTTCGCGGGGGCGCACGCGCGCTTCGAGGCGATGGCCGCCGCGGGGCCGGGGGCCGGGCATCCCGCCTCCACCTGGCGTTCGACGCCCGACAGGATCGAGGCCGCCGTCGGCTGCGGGGAGCTGGACACGGCCCGTGCCGCGCTGGCCTCCTATGAACGGGTGGCGGCGAACGCGGCCACGCCGGAGTCGCAGGCGCTGGTCGCCCGCTGCCGAGGTCTCGTCGCCGAAGACGGTGAGGCGGGCATCGCGTTCTACGAGGAGGCCCTGCGGCTGCATGACTCGGCGTTCGAGGAGGCCCGTACCGCCCTTCTCTATGGGGAACGGCTTCGGCGGACCCACCGGGGCGGGGACGCGCGGCTGCCGCTGCGTTCGGCGCTGGAGGCTTTCCAGCGGGCCGGCGCCGATCCCTGGGCGGAACGGGCGCACAACGAGCTGCGCGCGGCCGGGGAGGCGGTGGCGCGGCCCGAGCCGGACGCGCTGAGCTCGCTCACCCCGCAGGAGCTGCGGATCGCCCGGCTGGTGGCGGAGGGCGTCTCCAACCGCGAGGTCGCCGCCCGGCTGTTCCTGAGCCCCCGAACGGTCGAATACCACCTCTACAAGGTCTATCCGAAGCTCGGCGTCAGCTCCCGTACGGAGCTGTCTCGCCTGGTCAGCGGGGCCCAGTGACACTGGCCAGTGGTAACCCAGTGGTCCTACGGATGGCACTGGCGGCGCGGCGGTCCAAGCTCTCACTCATCAGCACAAGCACGACCTGAGAAGGAGCCCATATGGCTGCCGACCGCATGATCACCAACGGGAACGTCGAGCTGTGGACCGAGGAGTTCGGCGACCCGGCCCACCCGCCGGTGCTGCTGGTGATGGGCTCGATGTCGCAGGGCGTGCTCTGGCCGGACGCGTTCGTCGGCCGGCTGGTCGCCGCCGGGCGGCGGGTGATCCGGTACGACCACCGCGACACCGGTCGGTCGAGCGCGATCGACTTCGAGGCGAGCCCGTACAGCTGGGTCGACATCAAGAACGACGCGCTGGCGGTGCTGGACGCGTACGGCATCGAGAGCGCGCACATCGTCGGGCATTCGGCGGGCGGGCTGCTCGCCCAGTGGATCGCCGTCGAGCACCCCCAGCGGGTGCTGTCGTTGACGGTGATCGGGTCGTCGCCGCTGGGACGCGAGGAGGGCGCGAACCTCGTGCGGGCGCTGATGGGTGAGGAGCGGCCGGCGGGGGCGCTCCCCTACCCGTCGCCCGCGTTCATCGAGCACTTCGCCAAGGCGGCGGTGAACCCGCCCGCACCCGACCGGCGCTCGCTGATCGATTTCGCGATCGAGACGGCGCGGGTGCTGCAGGGCCCGGCGATCCCGTTCGACGAGGACGAGCAGCGGCGGCTGGAGGAGCGGATCTTCGACCGGGACCGCGACCCCGCGACCGTGGTGAACCACCGGCTCGCCGCCATGGCCGACCCCGCGTTCGAGCCGGTCGGCGCGCTCGGCGGGATCACCGCGCGGACGCTGGTCGTCGAGGGCACGCACGAGCCCGCCAAGCCGGGCCACGGCGCGCTCATCGCCGAGGCGATCCCCGGCGCCGAGCTCCTGATGATCGACGGGATGGGCCACACGCTGCCGTCGCAGGTGCACGGCCCGCTAGCCGACGCGATCCTCGCCCACACGAGGTGAGGTTCAGGCCAGGTCCAGACGGGCCAGCTCACCGCGCGAGGCGATGCCGAGCTTCGGATAGATCTTGTAGAGGTGGTAGCCGACCGTGCGGGGGCTGAGGAAGAGCTGGGCGCCGATCTCCCGGTTGCTCAGCCCGGCCGCCGCCAGCCGGGCGACCTGCAGTTCCTGCGGTGTGAGGGAGCTCAGGGCGTCCGGCCGGTCGGCGCCCGCGGCGTCCGCGACGCTTTCACCGGTGGCGCGCAGCTCGGTGCGGGCTCGTTCGGCCCAGGGCGCGGCCTCCAGCCCCTCGAAGATCTCCAGCGCGGTGCGAAGCAGGCCGCGGGCCTCGTTGCGGCGGCGGGCGCGGCGCAGCCATTCGCCGTAGAGCAGCTCGGTCCGGGCGCGTTCGAACGGCGGCATCCCGGCCTCGTTATGCAGCGTGACGGCCTTGGCGTACAGCCCGCCCGCCTCGTCGTCCCCGGCCAGCAGCGCCTCGCAGCGCAGCGCGACCGACTCGGCCCAGGCATGCCCGAACTTCCCGGCCCACGTGCGGTACCAGTCGACCGCCTCGCGCGCCTCCTCCGGGCGTCCCGAACGTACGGCCGCCTCGACCAGGTCGGGGATGCTGGCGATCGAGCCCTGCCGCTGCGGCCCGGCGACGATCTCGGTGAGCCGTTTGAAGGCGGCCTCGTGGCGGCCGAGGCCCAGGTCGAGCAGGCTCAGCGCGCCCGCCGCGTGCACGCTGCTCGGCGGTACGCCCCGGTCGAGGGCCTCGCGGGTCAGCTCCTCGCAGCGTTCCTGGTCGCCCTGGATCGCGGCGAGCAGCGCGAGGACGGTCTGCAGGTAGACGGCGAGCCGGCGCTGGCCGGTGTCCTGCGCGATGCGCAGGCCCTCGGTGGCCGACGTGACCACCTCGCGGTGGCGGCCGTGCAGCAGCGACGTACGGGCTCGGAGCGTCAACGCCGAGGTCAGCAGGCCGAGCGCGCCCTCGTCGCGGAACTCGCGGTCCAGCCGTACGGCGATGTCGTGGGCCGCCTCGATGTCGCCGAGGAGCATCGTCCACCAGCCCGCCTGGAGGACATCGCGGGGGCGGATGCAGGCGTTCATGCCGTCCAGGAGCTCGCGCAGGGCCTTCTGGCCGTCGGCCGCGTCGTGCTCGCCGAGCGGGTTCTGTCCGGCGAACATCCTGGCCAGCGCCCTGACGAGGTGGGCGTCGGGCAGGCCGAAGCCCTCGGCCCTCTCGGCGATCTTGTCGACGGCGGCGTAGTCGCCGGCGTTGGCCGCGGCGGCGGCGCCGTGGAAGAGCAGGTAGCCCGCCGTGGGCCGGTCGAGCTCCACGATCGAGATCGCGGTGTCGACCATCAGCTGGGAAGCCTCCTTGGTGCGGTCCTGCTCGTCCGCAAGGGTCGCCTGGATCAGCACGAGCCCGGCCCGTTCCAGCGGATCGGTCACGTCACCGGCGGCGCGGTCGGCCAGCGAGAGGGCCATCTCGGTCAGCCCTGAGTCGGCGGCGGCCTGCGCGGCCCGCGCCAGGCGCCTGGCGCGGGTCGTCGGGTCCGGGGTGAACGAGGCGGCGCGCTCGTACATCGCCGCGACCGCCGGATGCCCGCCACCGCCGCCGTTCTCGGCCTCGGCGGCACGCACCAGCGCGGCGGCGACCTCCTCGTCCCGGCCGGTCACCCCGGCGGCCAGATGCCAGGCCTGGTGGCACGGGTCGCCGGCCTCCGCGTAGGCGTCGGCGAGGGCCCGGTGGGCGTCCAGCCTGCGGCTCAGCGTGGCCGACCCGTAGACGGCGGTACGGATCAGCGGATGCCTCAGCGCCAGCCGCCCCTCGGAGGTGCGCAGCAGGCCGGCGCGTTCGGCCGGTTCCAGGTCGGTGACGGCGGCGCCGAGGCGTTCGGCCGCCGGGAGAATCACGCGCAGTTCGCCGCGTTCATCGGCGGCTGTGAGCAGCAGCAGCGTCCGGGTGGCCTCGGGGAGCGCGTCGGCCTGCTCGGCGAAGGCCCGCTCGACCCGCGTGTAGGCGCTGGACGGATCGGGGCGCGGCGTCTCCCGGCCCGCGATGGGCAGTTCGAGGAGCGCGAGCGGGTTGCCCATCGCCTCGGAGAGGATCCGGTGCCGCGCGTCCCGGGGCAGGACCTTCGCGCGCTCGGCCAGCAGCTCGGCGGCCTCCGCCTCGTTCAGCCCCCGCAGCCGGAGCTCCGGGATCCCGGCCGCCGCGAACTCGGGCGCCCCCGGATCCCGTACGCCGAACAGGAAGAGGATCGCCTCGGCGTCCAGTCGCCGTACCGCGAACAGCAGCGCCTCGGCGGTCGGTGAGTCGAGCCAGTGGGCGTCGTCGATCAGGCAGAGCAGCGGGCGTTCCTCGGCCAGATCCGAGAGCAGCGTCAGGACCGCGAGCCCGACCAGGAAGCGGTCGCCGCCCGACCCGTCCCCCACGCTCAGGGCGTTCCGCAGGGCCCGCGCCTGCGCCTCCGGAAGCGCGTCGACCCGGTCGATGTGCTTGCGCAGGAGCAGGTGCAGGCCCGCGTACGGCAGCCCGGCCTCCGACTCGATCCCGGCGCCGCGCAGGACCCGCATGTCCTCGGCCCGGCCGGCGGCGTCCTCGAGCAGGGCGGACTTGCCGATCCCGGCCTCGCCCCTGACCACCAGGGCGCCGCTGCGCCCGCCCCGGGCGTGCTGGAGAAGCCGGTCGATCGTGGCCGTTTCCTCGTCGCGCCCGTACAACCGCATATCGGTCACCCTACTCAGGCCCCGGCCCTCTCCAGCGCTTCTACCAGCGCATCCTCCGACTGGGCGCCGTGCAGCCGCCCGTTCCCGACCAGGAACACCGGGATCCCGCGGATCCCGAGCCGCTTCACCCGTTCAAGCCCCTCCCGGACGACGTCCGCCCCTTCGTCGCTCCACTCCACGCCCACCTCGGCGGCCAGCTTGTGGAGCACTCCAAGATCGCCGACATTCAGCTCGTCCGAATGGTGGGCCCGGAACAGCCGTTCCACCATCGCCTCGCCCAGCCCCTGCCGCGCCGCCAGCGCGATCACCCGGTGCGCCTCGAAGGTGTTGGAGTAGATCGCCCCTTCATGGTGGAACTCCAGGCCCTCCTCGGCCGCCTTGGCAGTGATCCCCGCGATCGCCTTCCCCACGTCGTCCCCGAACGACCTCCGGAGCACCCGCACCTTCGGCTCGCCCTCCGCCGTGGCGTCCGGCGCCAGCTGGTACGGCAGGAAACCGACCTCCAGCTCTCCGCCCGCGGCCCGGAACCGCGCCGCCGCCCGCTCGAACCGCGTGAACCCGAAGTAGGACCAGACGCACGGCACGTCCAGCACGATCTCGACCTTCATGACGCCGCCTCCTCTAGGATCGGCGGCTGCCCGCTGAACCAGACCGGCCGTACGTCCAGCTTCCGGAAGCGCCACCCTCCGGCTCCCCGCACGACCTCGCCCTCGAAGATCCCGCCGACATCGAAGTGCCCGCCGGGCTCCTCCCCCCGAGCCGCCTGCGTGGAGTCCAGATGCACATGCACCATCAACGCGTTCCACCGCACCTTGGCGACGTCCCCGCCCACATCGACGATGTGCCCTGAGGCGAGGTGCTGCGTCCGCTGATAGCGCCCGAGCGCAACCCGGGTCGCCTCGGCCAGCCCCACGAGCCCCGCCCCGTCCCCCAAGGGCGTGGAGGACGTCACGTCATCGGTGTGGAAGGCCTCGGCCCACTCCTCGTCGAGCTCGCCCTCGTCCAGGCTGAGCATGTATCGATCGACCATCTCGATGATCGCCAAGCGGTCCAGGACCGCGTCCACTGCGTTCTCCATGCCCGGAACGCTACGAACCCGCCGACCGGTCCGGCATCTGTCACGTGACTGGTCACGCCCGCCCGGCCGCCACCAGCTCCAGCCGTTCCTCCTCGACGTGCTGGAACCCGTCGATCTTCCAGACCACCACCAGCGCGAGAACGACCGGCGGAATCCCCAGGCCACAGGCCATCACGGTGTTGGTCGCATAGTCGTGAACGGCGTGCAGCCCGCCCCAGGAGTCGGCCGCCGCGCCCACGAACCGGCTGACCAGGCAGTACAGCAACCAGCTGATCCACCAGGCGCTGACCAGCAGCGACTTGCCGGCGATCCCCCGCTGCGGCCGCCCGGCCACCCAGACGTCCTCGACCATCTGCTTGGGGATCCACAGGTTCACGATCGGGACGATCCACCCGAGCACGATCCAGGGCCGCCCCCACCGCTGATGGCCCCCGGCGATGACCGCGTTCGCCCGCACCCGGAACAGCCACGCGACCATCGCGACCCCCACGAGCACCGTGGCAGCGAGCTCCAGCCGCGTCAGAGCCTGCAGCATATGGTCGAGCGACTGCGCGGTCGCCAGGTCGATGCTGTCCGGATCGGTCGCCGACCCGACGACCCCGGCCATCCGCTGCGCCGTGATCGCCTCGCCCAGGACCACCACGGCCCAGAGCGAGATCGACGCCGTCAGGGCGACGCTGTAGGCGATGACCGGCTTCACCAGCAACTCCGGTGCGTGAAATGCGATGTCCGAATGTTAGACCCTTCGGACATCTCCCCGGTTGTCCGCTGATCCACCGCGGCTCGCCCCACGCACCTAGCGCAGCGAGAACTTTCCCTCTCGCCATTTCCTGGACGGCTCGTGGGTGAGGACCTCGGTCTCGATGACCTCGGCTTCGATGATGCGGTTCGGCGGGCGGGGAGTGGTGCCTCGATCCACCAGGCGGGCCGAGGTGATGGTCAGCTCGTAGTGGGCCCAGACCATGGCGGCGTTCTCGAGGCGGCGGGCCTTGATGTCGACGCTGTAGACGCCGGTCGGGGCGGAGGCGACCAGCATGGCCGGGACCTCGTGGTCGAGGTCGAGGGCGGTGGGGTCGGCGGGCCAGACGGCCACCCGGAGATGGCGGTCGTCGAGGACGCGGAGCTCACCCCAGTCGGGCACGCAGACGCGGGGTCCGCCGGGGCCGGATGTGATCAACAGGACGGGACGCTGACGTGACCGGGAACTCCTGATCGCTGTGACGGCGGCCGAGATCGTCATTCTTCGATCATACATTCGATTCACGTCTAGATGAAGGGGTCAGGACTGGGCGGCGGCGTAGTGCTGGCGAATGAGGCGGTAGGCGAGGCCGGCCACCTTCTCCCAGGGAATGAGCCAGGCGATCGCGATCAGCGTGGCGCCCAGTTCGGCCCGGACCAGGGCCATGACCAGCTCCCGCAGGGTGACGAGGTTGAGGCCCATGTTGGCCAGGCGGACCGCAAGGCGGACGGGGGTGAAGTTCCAGATCGCCATGAGCTTCCGCATCGCACCTCTCCCTTGCGTTCCAAAGTTTCTGACTTAGGAAAAGCTACGTTGCGTTCATGATTCTGGCAACATGCTCGTTGCGAATAGATGGCATTGATGCAGGTAGAGAGCTAGAGATCATTGCAACTGCTCTGAATTTAATGCAATGAGTCGGCGTGGATAGTGTTGCAATGGGATGGAGGTGAACGCGCAGGGTGGCGCAGAGGGGGCGGGGTCGTTTAACAATCTTTGGGCGGCGGTACGGAACGCACACGTGTGAGCACTGTGCGCGATCGATCGTCGGGGAGGGCAACGTGACGCAGCACGGCCGGCCGGTGGGGGCGCCTCCCGATCCCGCGGACGCGACGATTCCGCTGGATGCCTACCTGGGAGCCACGGACGCGCTGACGCCGGACCGGTTGCTGCGAGGGCGGCGGGCCGTACCGGAGCACGGGTGGCGGCGGCTGGTGCACCGGGCCTCGCGGGGGCGGGTGCATCCGCCGGAGTCGGCCGCGGAGGTGCGGCGGCGGGAGCTGATCGCGCGGGTGCGGACGCCGGTGGCGGGCGGGCATCACAGGGTGGCGGTGCTCAGCCTGAAGGGCGGGGTCGGGAAGACGACGACGGCGGTGGGGCTCGGGTCGGCGCTGGCGTCGATCCGGGGCGACCGGGTGATCGCGGTCGACGCGAACCCCGACCACGGGACGCTGTCGGAGAAGGTGCGGATGGAGACGCCCGCCTCGGTACGGGATCTGCTGGCGGAGATGGCCTCGGTTCCCCATCCGCGGTACGCGGACGTGCGGGCCTTCACCTCGCAGTCGATCTCGAGCCGGCTGGAGATCCTGGCGTCGGCGCGGGACCCGGAGCTGTCGAAGGCCTTCACCGATCACGACTACCGGAGCGCGGTGCGACTGCTGGAGCACTTCTACTCGATCTGCATCACCGACTGCGGGACGGGACTGCTGCACTCGGCGATGGGCGCCGTTCTGGAGCTGGCGGACCAGGTCGTGCTGGTGACGATCCCGTCGGTGGCGTCGGCGCGTTCGGCGAGCGCGACGCTGGACTGGCTGGAGGCGCACGGGCACACGCGGCTCGCGAGGAACGCGGTCGTGGTGCTGTCGAGCATCCGGCCCGGCAAGGGCGCGGGCGTCGACATCGAGGCGTTGCGGACGCACTTCGACAAGCGGTGCCAGGCCGTGGTGACCGTTCCGTACGATCCGCATCTGGCGCAGGACGCGGAGGTCGACGTCGAGCTGCTGCAGGCCCGTACGCGGGACGCGTTCCTGACGCTGGCGGCGACCGTGGGGGACGGCTTCGAGCGCAGGTAACCTCGGGGCATGGAGGTCGAGGACGGGATCAGGGCTTTGCTGCTCCTGATGCCTCGGGTGGTCGGGCGCGCCAAGCGGCTCGGGGTGCCCAAGGAGCTGGAGTCGTTCTCGCTCGCTCCCCGGCATCTGTCGTTGCTGGCCTACCTGCTGTTCGACGGGCCGATGAGCGTGAACGAGCTGGCGTCCCGGCTCGAGGTGACCCCGGCGACGGTGAGCCTGATGGTCGGCGAGCTCGGGCGGCAGGGGATTCTGGACCGGCAGACGGACGAGAACGATCGGCGGCGCACGATCGTGAGCATCGCCGCGGCCCACGAGACGGCCATCAAGGACTGGCTGGGGCGCGGGGCGCAGGCGTGGCGCAAGGCGCTGGAGCCGCTCAGCCCGGATGAGCGGCGGATGTTCGTGGAGACGCTGCTGACTTACGAGCGGGAGCTGACCGTTTAGCGCCGTGGGCTAGTCGTTGTCGTCGCGGACGTCGCCCGCGGTGACGCTGACGACGGCGGGCAGTTCGCTGAGGGCGGCGGTGAGGTCGTGGATCGAGCCCGTTCCCTCCAGGACCAGGGTGACCGAGGCCAGGCGGTGCCGGCGGCGGGTCGCGGGTTCGTCGCGGTCGCGGCGCTCGTCGCGGCCGAGGTCGGAGTCGTCGTCGGGGAACTCGCGGTCGACCGAGAGCTCCGAGACCGAGAAGCCGCGCTGGGTGCACTCCATGAGGGCGTGCCGGAGCGCGGCCTGGCCGTCCTGGTAGACCAGGCGTACGCGGCTCTGGCCGAAGCGGGTGAAGCGGTCGAGCGGCAGGCGCTTGGACAGGCCGCTCAGCCCGTACACGACGATGAAGTGCCCGGCGGTCACGGCGACCGCGAGGACCCACAGGCCGCCGCCCGCCGCCATGCCGATCGCGGCGGTGACCCAGACGACCGCCGCCGTGGTGAGGCCGCGGACCGCGTCGCGGCGGACGAAGATCAGGCCGCCGCCGATGAAACCGATGCCGGAGACGATCTGCGCCGCGACCCGGGAGGGGTCGAACGAGACGTGGTCGCCCGGGACGTTCTCGAAGCCGTACTTGCTCACCAGCATGAACAGCGCCGCCCCGACGCCGACCAGCGTGTGGGTGCGCAGGCCCGCGCTCTTGTTGCGCAGGCCGCGCTCCAGGCCGATCGCGGCCGACAGGACCAGGGCCAGCGCGAGCTCACCGAGCTCGGTGAGGCCCTGACCTGGCAGCGTATGGATCACTCATGATCCCTACCCCGCACCGGTCCCGTTGATCCGCCTGCCGCCCGCGGACCTCGGTGACCGATCCGTCAGCGGAACGGGGCCGTGGCAGACGGTCAGCGGAACGGGGCCGTGACCGACGGTCAGCGGAACGGGTCGTGGCCGACGGTCATCAGGGACCGGCGCCAGCCGTCCTTGTCGGCCGGGTCCTCCTCCAGGCGGTCCTCGACGAAGTCGACGACCTGGCGCATTACCTCGGTGTCCGCGCCGGTGAGGTCGGCCTTGCGCTTGTGCAGGACCTCCGCGACCTGAGCGCCGAGGTCGCGCGGCCCCTCGGAGACCTCCGCGGTGAGAACGGCCCGCAGCTCGTCGGAGGTCATGTTGACGATCTGGTGGAACTCCTCCCACACCAGCTCGGACTCGCCCGGGAACGCTTCGCCCATCGTTACCTCCTCTTGGAGGCCCGGCCTACCCGGCAGGCGAACGGTCATGCATGGCCGGGACGGGGCCCTGCGTTCACGGGGCCTTGATGTAGTCCTCCAGGCGGGCGACGGCGAAGCCCTGCTTGCGGATCCTCGTGAGCAGCGCGGTGAACATGCCGACCATGGACTCGCCCTTGAGCTCGTCCGGGCCGCGGAAGTGGGCGAGGATGATGTCGCCCGGCCGCAGCTTCTTGTCCGGCTCGTCGTACTGCATGTCGTGGATCTGCATCGACTCGCGCCACATGACGAGCGCGCGGGGGCCGCACTTGTCGGCGGCGAGCTGCGTGGCGTCGTTGTAGCGGCCGAACGGGGGCCGGAACAGCAGCGGGGCGGTGCCGTAGTGCTGAGTGAGCAGCTTCTGCTCGCCGCAGATCTCGGTCTTCTGCCCGTCGGGCCCGAGGTTGCTCATCACCGGGTGGGTGAGCGTGTGGTTCTGGATGTGGTTGCCGAGGGCCTGCAGCGGCTTGAAGTAGTCGTAGTTGTCCAGGATCGAGTCCCGCGTGAGGAACATCGAGATGGGGATCCGCAGGTCGGTCATCATCTGGACGAACTTCGGGTCCTTCTCCTTGCCGTCGTCGATCGTGACGAAGACGACCTTGTCCTTGGTGGGAACGCTGGTGATGATCGGCACGTAGCCGCCGCGCTTGGTGAGCTTGATCGGCTTGTCGGCCTCGGCCGGGGCGGGCGGCGCGGGAGCCATCGGCTTGAGTCCCCAGCGGCGCCACACGGCGGCGTCGGCCGGCGTCCCGGAGGCGGCTCCCCCGGCCGGGGACGCCCTGACGGTCGGCGGGTTGATCGGGCTCGTTCCGGCGGTCGCCCGGCAGCCGCTCACCGCCGCTCCCGCCCCCAGCACGGCCACGCACAGCAAAGCTCCGCCACGCACCCCGATACGCGCCAACGCCGACCTCCCCGAAGATCCCGTACGCGAAAGGTATCGGTGAAACCGCACGATTGGGCAGGCGGGGGTGTACCAATACGGTCCGCTTCGCGTAGATCACTGAGCGGAGCCGAACCGGCCCCTACCTGGGCCTGCGGCCGGGCCCCGGCTGAGCCCCGGCCGGGCCTCAGCCGGGCCCCACAGCCGGGCCTCCAGACGGCTTCAGCGGCGGGCGGAGGCGGCCAGTTCGGACTTCAGGCGTTCCACGATCTCGGCGGCGGGGGCGTCGGTGGCGAGCCTCCAGGACGTGCCCGCCCACAGGTTGACCGACTCGGCGTCGCCCTGCGCGGCCGCGGCCTTGCGCAGCGGCGAGGTCATGTAGTGGATCTCGGGATAGGCGGCGGGCGCGTACGGCGAGTGCTCGGCCTGGAACCGGTTGACCAGGCCGCGCGCGGGCCGTCCGCTGAACGCCCGCGTCACCGCCGTCGCGGTGAAGCGCGGGTCGGCGAGCGCGTTCTTGTGAACGTCGCTCGCGCCGCTCTCCGGGCAGCGCACGAACGCGGTGCCGAGCTGGCCCGCGTCCGCGCCGAGATCGAGGATGGCGGCGATGGCCTCGCCGTTCATCAGGCCCCCCGCGGCGAGGATGGGCTGCTCGGTGATGGCCCGTACGGCGGGAACGAGCGCCCGCAGCGCCACCGCGCCCCAGTCCTCGTTGGAGAACGTCCCGCGGTGCGCGCCCGCCTCGTCGCCCTGAACGCACAGGGCGTCGGCGGCGGCCGCGGTCCGGGCCTCCTCGACGGACGTCACCGTGACGACGACGATCGCGCCGCGCTGCTGGAACGCCCTGATGATCTGGTCCTCGGGGCAGCCGAAGGTGAACGAGATGACCGCCGGCGGATCGTTCATCAGGTCGGCGATCTTGGCGTCCCAGTCGTCGGAACGATCCTTGGTCGCGCCGACGGCGACGCCGAGCCGCTTGGCCTCGGGGATCATCCGGTCGCGGTAGGCGGCCAGCGTGACCTCGTCTACCGGCTCGGTCGCGGGCATGAACAGGTTGAGGCCGAACGGCCGGGAGGTCGCCGCGCGCGTCTGGTTGATCTCGGCCCTGACCTGGGCGGCGGTCTTGTAGCCGGCGGCGAGGAAGCCCAGCGCGCCCGCCTCGGCCACGGCCGCCACCAGCGCCGGCCGGGACCCGCCGCCCGCCATCGGCGCCTGGACGATCCGGCTCGCGAGCATCTCGCACAGCCGTTCCGCTCGTTGTTCCGGCAGCGTCTCCGACGACACGGCGCATCGCCTCCTTCACCACCAATGCTAGGGGTCGGGGGTGGCGGCCTCTCGATAGCGGTCGGCGAGCGTCCGGAGGTGGTCCGCCAGCGCGTCCGGTTCGAGCACCGTGAAGCCGAAGCCGAGCCCGCCGAGGAACGAGGCGAGGTCGTGCAGAACGTCCGCGCCCGTCAGGAACAGGCAGCTCTGGTCGTCCAGCGGCTCCAGCAGGCCGGCCTCGGGCGGGAGCCGGTCGGCGGCCGTCTCCAGCGGCACGTGCAGCCGCACGCGCGCCTGGTAGGTCCACTGCCGGGTGCCGACGCCGCGCATCACGTACAGCGCCGCGTCCCCTTCGGGGGGCTCACGCTGCGCGAAGCGCGGGCCGTTCGGTGTGCGCAGCCGCATCCGGTCCACGCGGAACGTTCGCCAGTCCTCACGGCCGGTGTCCCAGGCCGCCAGGTACCAGCGGCGCCCTGTGTAGACGAGCCGGTGCGGCTCGGCGGACCGTGACGTCGCCTCGCCGCCGCTGCCCTGGTAGTCGAAGCGCAGCGTCTCGCGGTCGCGTACGGCGGCGGCGATGCCGGTCAGCGTCGCCGGGTCCACGCCGGGCCCGCGCCGCGCCACCGACACCGTGGCCGACTGCAGCGCGTTCACCCGGTGCCGCAGCCGCGACGGCAGCATCCGTTCGAGCTTGGCCAGCGCCCGTACGGAGGTCTCCTCCACGCCCGCCACCGTTCCCGCCGCGGCCGTGGACAGCCCGACGGCGATGGCGACCGCCTCCTCGTCGTCCAGCAGCAGCGGCGGGAGCTGCGCGCCCGCGCCCATCCGGTAGCCGCCGGTCACGCCGGTCGAAGAGTCGACCTGGTAGCCGAGGATCCGCAGCCGCTCCATGTCGTTCCGCACGGTCCGGTCCGTCACCCCGAGCCGGCCCGCGAGGTCGGCGCCCGACCACTCGCGCCGCGTCTGGAGCAGCGCGAGCAGCCGGAGCAGCCGGACGGAGGTCTCCAGCATCGATCAGCCGCCCGCCCTCTCCGAGTCCATCCGCTCCTGGCCCGCCCGCTCCTGGCCCACTCGCTCCTGGCCCACCATCTCCAGGTAGTGCACGTTGTGCATGATCGCCAGGACGTTGCCGAACGGGTCGACGACCGAGGCGGTGACGAACCCGGGCCCGAACTCGGTGATCGGCTGCAATTCCTTGGCGCCCAGCTCGATCAGCCGGTCCAGCGAGCCCTGGAGGTCGTCGACCGCCCAGTTCAGCACCGCGCCGCCGGGGCCGGACGCGAGCGCGGGCGGCCGGTAGCGGGCGTCGATGATGCCGAGCTCGGTCTGGTGGTCACCGAAGCGGAACTCGACGTAGCCGGGGCGCTCGAAGTAGGCCTCGACGCCCAGGACCCGGGTGTACCAGTCCTTCGCGGCGTTCACGTCGTCGGCGAAGAAGTTGACGGTGGCGACTCCACGCAGCATGGCCTGCTCCTTGTTTCGTTCGGTGAGCCGTTCGGTGTGCTGAGAAGAACGCTACGAGCCATTGCGGAAGCTACGGTTCCTCAATCCTACGAGACGGCAGGATGGGCTGCATGCGCGTGCTTCTGCATTACGACATGGACTACGACGAGCCCGGCCTGGACGTGGTCGGTTGCTCCGAGCAAGACGATGAGCGCTTCTTCGAGCTGCTGCCCGACACCGAGGTCATCTGGCACGTGCTGCGCCCGCTGACCGGCGCGGACATGGACCGCGCGCCCAAGCTGAGGCTGATCCAGAAGCTCGGCACCGGCGTCAACACGATCGACCTGGACGCTGCCGCCGAACGCGGCATCGCCGTGGCCAACATGCCCGGCCAGAACGCGCGGGCCGTCGCCGAGACGTCCCTGCTGCTCATGCTGTCCGCGCTCCGCAGGCTCGCCACGTTCGACCGGCTGACCCGCGAAGGCCACGGCTGGCCCGCCGAACGCTCCATGGTCGGCGGCGAGCTCGCAGGCCGTACGGTCGGCCTCCTCGGCAGCGGCGAGATCGCGACGCTGCTGCGCGGGACGCTGGAGGCGATGGGCGCGCGGGTCCTGTTCACCTCGCGTACGCCCCGCCCCCACGATCCGGCCTGGCGCCCGCTGGACGATCTCCTCCGGGCGAGCGACATCGTCTCGGTGCACATCCCGCTGACCGACGAGACGCACCACCTCCTCGACCGCCGCCGCCTCGCGCTGTTGCCGCCCGGCGCGATCGTCGTCAACACCGCACGCGGCGCCGTGATCGACGAGGCCGCGCTCGTGGACGCACTGACCTCAGGACGCCTCGCGGGCGCGGGCCTGGACGTCTTCGAGGAGGAGCCGGTGCCCGCGAGCAACCCGCTGAACGCCCTCGACAACGTCGTCCTCATGCCGCACGTCGCCTGGCTGACCCGGGAGACCTGGGACCGCTACTTCAAGGTCGCCGCCGAGAACGTCCGCCGCCTCACCACCGGCGACCCCCTCCTCCACCGCGTCCGCTAGACGTGTTCAATGACTGGGGCGAGCGTGGCGCCGTCGGGAACGAGGAAGGCCAGGAGGTAAGTGGCCTCCTCGCTTACGGCTTCTTGCTCGGCGGGCGTCAGGGGACGGAACGGGGTCACGCGCAGTTCGTCGGCCTTGATGGACCAGCGGCCGCGGACGAAGCCGTCGACCAGGAAGAGCGGCACCCCGGCCGAGCCCTCCCAGGCGATCTGCTTGCGGTCGTCCTCGCTGATCATCCGGGTGCGGTCCTTGTAGCCGAGCACGGCGTTGTCGAACGCGGGCAGGAAGCGCACCGGGACAGGCAGGTCGGCGTCGGCGATCGGGCCGTCCGGTACGTCGAAGAGCTCCTGTCCTTCCTCACTCTTGTAGACGCGCAGCCGGTCGCGCATGCCGTTCATGACCTCGCGCAGGCGAGTGGTGCCCGACCAGGCCTGGACATCCATCACCCCGGCGGGCCCGAACGCGGTCAGGTAGCGCAGGATCAGCTTCTCGGGCTCCGGACCGGCCACCAAAGGCGCGCCGAGCGTCTCTTCGGCGATCGAGACCGAGACGTTCTTGGCGCCGCTCCAACCGCCCCATGCGCCGACCGCCGTGCCGTGCACCATCGGGATCATGACCTCGACCGCCTCGGCCAGCCGCCGGGGCAGGCGGTCCGGGTAGCGCTCACCGAGCAGCTTGGCGAACTCGCGGCGGGTGAGCTCGCGCCCGGTGATCAGCTCACGGCCGGCCTTCTCCAGCTCGGCGAGGTCCATGCCCTCGATCTCGTCGGCGAAATAGGCCGTCTTCAGCGCGCTCATCACGATGGGCAGCACGCTCGGACGCAGCCAGAGGAAGTCCTCCGCGGTCGTCAGGTGAACGGTGCGCCGCAGCGTCGTGCCGCGGACGACGGCGCGTTCGTCCAGCAGTGCGGCCAGGTCCTCGCGGCGGAAGTCCACCAGGCGTGTCCAGAGCCCGACGTACGGCCAGTTGGGCTCCTGTCCCTGGACCGCCACCAGGTGCCGGATCGTGTCCAGCGCGGGCAGCGTGGACCGTTCGACCAGCAGCTGGCGGACCAGGTGGGTCCGGTTGAGGGTGCGCAGTGACAGGGAGGCTTCCGGCATGCCCCCATCATGCAAGATCAGCGCAGGATCAACGATCAGCGCAGGACCAACGATCGGGGCGGCGGAGCGAGTCCAGGACGAAGTCGACGGCGGCCTCGGCGTGCCGCCGCGGCTCGGCGGCGATCTCCGGGCGGTCCCGGCCCGGCGTCAGCACGATCCCGCTCAGCACCCGGCCCATGATCGCGTCGGTGACGAGGGCGGGCGGGGTCCCGGCGGGCAGGTCGCCGCGTTCGACGGCCATCGCCACCACCTCCCGCGCGGCGTCGAAGCGCGCACGGGCGATGGTGAGCACGGTCTGGTCGAACAGCGGCGGGTAGAGCGACGCCTCGATCAGCACGCGCGGCAGCACGAGCGCCTTCGGCCCGACGAACATGTCGACGACCTGCTCGGCCATCATCACCATGCATTCGCGCAGGTCGGTCAGGTCGACGTCCACCTCGGGCGGCTCGGCGAGCAGCTCCAGGGCGGCGGCGAGGAGGCTCTCCTTGTCGGGCCAGCGCCGGTAGAGCGCGGCCTTGCCGATACGCGCCCGGCGCGCGACCGCGTCGAGGCTGAAGCCCGCCCAGCCCAGCTCGCCGTACACGCTCAGGGCCGTCCGCAGCGCCCGCCGGTCGATGTCGGGGTCCGGCGGGCGGCCTCGCCGCTTGGTGCCGGCGCTCGCGGGCGCATCAGCCACCGGGCACCAGCACGGGCTTCACGACCTTCCCCGACAGCCACTCGGCCTCGGCCTCGTTGATCCGGCTCATCGGGAAGGTGGTGATCAGCCGGTCGAACGGGAAGCGGTCCTGCCGCCACAGCTCGACCAGCTGCGGGATGAACAGCTGCGGTACGGCGTCGCCCTCGATGATGCCCTTGACCGTACGGCCCATGAGCAGCACCGACGGGTCCAACCGGTACTCCTCGCCGCCGACGCCGACCAGCCCGCAGACGCCGGTGGTGCGCAGGCACGTGACGGCGGTGGCGACGACCGCCGGCACCGCCGTGGTGTCGAACGAGTACTGCATGCCCTCGCCGTCGGAGCTGAGCCCGCGGATCCGCATGACGAGGTCGTCGTCGGCGCCGTTCAGCGTGTGCGTGGCGCCGAGCTCGCGGGCCAGCTCCAGCCGCGACTCGTTCAGGTCCACCGCGACGATCGTGGTGGCGCCCGCGACCCGGGCCGCCATCACGGCGGCGAGCCCGACCGCGCCGACGCCGAAGATCGCGATGGTGTCGCCCGCCTTCACGCCGAGCGAGATGAGCACCGAGCCCGCGCCGGTCTGGATGCCGCAGCCGAGCGGGCCGAGCAGCTCCAGCGGCACCTCCGGGTCGACGCGCACGGTGTTGTGCACGGTCGCGAGCGCGTGGGTGGCGAACGACGACTGGCCGAACCAGCGGTTGTTCACCGCCTCGCCGTCGGCGTCGTGGGCGCGCGGCTTGCCGTCCAGCGGCATCGCGAACATGTTGAGCGCGGCCATCTGCGCGCAGTTGCCGGGACGCGCCGCGCGGCAGTTGGCGCACGCGCCGCACGAGTCGATGGACAGCACGACGTGGTCGCCCGTCGCCACCTCGCTCACGCCGGGTCCGACCGCCTCGACGACGCCGGACGCCTCGTGCCCGAGGATCACGGGCTTGCCGATGAGGTCGCCGGGCATGCGGCCGATCAGGTCGGTGTGGCACATCCCGCTGCCCACGACCCGTACGACCAGCTCGCCCGGGCCGGGGTCGGCGAGCTCGACCGGTTCGATGGTGAACGGTCCGTCTGCGGCGCGGAGCACCGCGGCGTCGATGCGCATCGGCGGGTCAGCCCTTCAGGGAGTAGCGGACGGGGAGGCGCTTCAGGCCGCCGACGAAGGTGGTCGCGGTGCTCTCGGGGGTGCCGTTCAGCTCGATCGACTCCAGCCGCGGCAGCAGTTCCTCGAAGAACGCCCGCACCTCGATCCGGGCGAGCGCCGCACCCAGGCAGTAGTGCACGCCGAAGCCGAACGCCAGGTGCTTGTTGGGGTCGCGGCCGACGTCGAAGCGGAACGGGTCGTCGAAGACCTCTTCGTCGCGGTTCGCCGACGGGTAGGACAGCAGCATCGACTCGCCCTTGCGGATCGTCACGCCCCGCAGGTCGTAGTCCTGCGTCGCCGTTCGCATGAACTCCTTCACCGGGGTCACCCAGCGGATCATCTCGTCCACCGCGTACGGCATCAGCTCGGGCTGTCGCCGCAGGCGGTCCAGCTCGCCGGGGTTCTCCAGCAGCGCGTGCAGCCCGCCGGAGATCGTCGAGCTGGTGGTGTCGTGCCCGGCGGTCGCGACGATCACGTAGTACGAGGCGGTGTCGAAGTCGTTCAGCGGCTCGCCGTCGATCCTGGCGTTCGCGATCGCCGAGGCGAGGTCGTCGGTCGGGTTCGCGCGGCGCGCCTGCGTGAGTTCCTGGAAGTAGGCGAAGAAGTCCATCAGCACGGCCAGTTGCTCCTCGGCCGTGGCCCCGCGCCGCATGTCGGAGTCGTCGCCGCCGAACAGCTCCTGCGTGAGCTTCAGCATCCGGTCGAAGTCGGACTCGGGCAGCCCGAGCAGCGACAGGATCACGTACAGCGGGTAGTGCACCGCGGCCTGCTGGACGAAGTCGCACTCGCCGCCGAGCTCGGCCAGCCGGTCGACATATCGCTTGGCGAGCTCCTTGATCCGCGGTTCGAGCGCGCGCATCGCCTTCGGCCGGAACCAGTCCGCGCCGATCGCCCGGATCACCCGGTGGTCGGGGTCGTCCATGTGGATGAGCGTGCGCAGCGCGATCCCCTGCTCGGCGCGCTCGCGGTTCATCTGGTCGAACTCGGCGGTGCCGAGCAGCGGGCGCGGCGCGTTCAGGAACCGCGCGTGGTCGCGCTCGATCTCCAGCACGTCGGCGTGCTTGGTGATCGCCCAGAACGGGTTGTAGCCGGGCGCGTCCTCCACCCAGTGGACCGGTGACTCCCGGCGCAGCAGGGTCATCGCGTCGTGCAGGCGCCGGTCGTCGGCGTACGCGGTGGGATCGGCGAGCGTTCGGCCCGCCTCGGCCACGGTGAGGCTCATCCTGGGGTCCCCTTCCGGACGAAATCCGTCTGAAAGGGACGCTAGTAAGCGACCTCTTACGAGGTCAACCCTTTGCCCGCCAAGCATTCCAGCTCAGTTGCCAGAAGCTCCACCCGTTCGTCCAAGACAGCCCGCGAGCGGTCCCGGTGACGGTGACGACGTCGCCACGGTGGGCGTTGGCGTAGAACCACCGCGCCTCCTCCGGCGGCGAGTTCACGCAGCCGTGGCTGACGTTCCGCACGCCCTGCGCCGACCGGGTGGCGGCCATCGAGTGCACGTACTCGCCGCTGCTGGAGATGCGGACGGCGTAGGGGATCTTCTCTTCGTAGCCGCCGTGCGCCTTGTCCTTCGGATCGACGCCCATCCAGCGCGAGCTCATGGTCTCGACCAGCTTCTTCTCCATGACCAGGTGCGTGCCGGTGGTGGTGAGGAACGTGTCCACCCCGTTCTTGATCGGCCCGCCGCCCCGGCCCGCGCTGATCGGGAAGTTCCGGACGACGCGGCCGTCGCGGCGCATGACCAGGCGATGCGTCCTGGTGTCGACCGTGCTGATCTGCGCCGCGCCGATCGCGAACCGCCGCGTGACGTCGGCCGCGCCGTAGACGTTCCTGCCCGCCGCCACACCTGTCAGGCGCGCGGTGAAGCGGACCTTCTGGTGGGCGGGCCAGTACCGCTTCGTCCGGTAGACGGCCTGGTTGGACGCCACCCACCGCCACGCGCCCTCGACCGGCTTCTGCGCCTTCACCTCCAGCGCCCGCTCCACGGCGGCACGGTCGGTCACGGCCCGGTTGAACCGCACGATGATCGGCATGCCGACGCCGATCGTCTCGCTGCGGTCGCTCATCGGGGTGATGTCGGCGATCGCGAGCGTGCCGTCGCCCTTGGTCGTACGGAAGCGGCTGGTGACGGTCGTCGTCTTCCCGCCCTTGCCGGTCGCGCTCGCCGTCACCTCGTACGACGCGCCCGGCTTGAGGCCCCGCTTCGCCTTCCAGCCCGTACGACCGGCACTGAACCCGCCCGCGACGCTCGCTCCTCCGGAACGCACGGAGACCTGCGAGAGCGTGCCGTTGCCCACCGAGACGGCCACCCGGCTGTCGGGCCGTACCCCCGCCGAGCCGTCGCCCGGCGTCACGGTCACCGAGGGCGCGCCGTCCTCCCCGGCGACGGTGGTGCCGCGGCTGGTGTCCTTGTCACCGGAACCGCCACCGCAACCGGCGGCTGCCAGCACGAACGTGACCGCGAGCGCGATCGACTTGAGCTTCACATGCGTCACATGCGTCTCCACGACTCGGGGGAACGGAAGATCGTTCTCTACGTATCTCCCGATGAGGGGATTTCTGTTCGCTCCCCTGTGAAGCCGGCGCTTCACTTCCATATGTCCGAGAAGTGGCAATTGTGACAGGTGTTCCGGTAACGATCAGATGTCGGCGAAGTCCCCGTGACGGCCGGCGCCGGAGGCGAAGCGGGCCGCGCCCTCCATGGCCTCGTGCAGGGCGTTGGTGCCGTGACCGAGCTCGTTCGACAGCGCCTCGTCCTCGGAGAGGCCGTCCTGCTCCAGCGCCGACAGCCGGTCGCCGCGCATGCAGATCTGCGGGAAGCGCGCGATGCCCGCGGCCAGCTCCTCGGCGGCCCGGCGCGCCCTGCCCGGCGGTACGAGCCGGTTGGCGAGCCCGATGTCGTACGCCTCGGCGGCCGTGACCGGGCGGCCGGTGAGGATGAGGTCCATCGCGCGGCTCATGCCGATGAGGCGCGGCAGCCGCACGGTCCCGCCGTCGATCAGCGGCACGCCCCAGCGGCGGCAGAAGACACCGAACGTGGCGTCCTCCTCCACCACCCGCAGGTCGCACCAGAGCGCCAGCTCCAGCCCGCCCGCGACGGCATGGCCGGAGACGGCGGCGATGACGGGCTTGGACAGCCGCATCCGCGTCGGGCCCATCGGGCCGTCGGCGGGCAGCGGGTCCACGCGGTTGGCGCGGCCCTCGCCCATGCCCTTCAGGTCGGCGCCCGCACAGAACGTCCCACCCTCGCCCCACAGCACGGCGACCGCCGCGTCGTCGTCGGCCTCGAAGGCACGGAAGGCCGCGGCCAGCTCGGCGGCGGTGGGCCCGTCGACGGCGTTGCGGACCTCAGGACGGGAGAGGATCACCGTGGTGACCGGTCCCTGGCGTTCTGTACGGACGGCAGGCATGTCGCTATCCCTCACGTTCCCTTGAGAAGTGCTCTTCGGGGACCTCGATGAACAGGGCGGCGGCGCGGACGGCGATCGGCCCGTCGGGCCCGCCGATGCGCCCCTCGCCCTGGAGGTAGGCCTTGCGGCCGTCGACGCCGGTGCACCACGACCGCAAGTAAACCGTGGAGCCGACCGGCACGGGCGCCATGAAGTCGGTCTCCAGACGCCCGGTCACGTACCGCTTGCCGAGCACCCAGGCCGACGAGCCCAGCGACTCGTCCATCGCGGTCGCCAGCACGCCGCCGTGGGCGAGGCCGGGGGCGCCCTGGTGGGCCTCCAGCACGGTGAACTCGCCCGTGACCTCGGTGCCCGTGATGCCGGTCTGCTTGACCCGCAGCCCGTCGGAGGACTGGTCGCCGCAGCCGAAGCAGCCGTCGTAGTCCGCCAGCTTCAGGTCCAGGTCCCGGCGGTCGGGTCCTGACGGTTCCGGGACGGTCGCTCCGGGCGGCGGGGTCGTACGGGACGAGGCGGGGCCGGGCCTGCCGGACGGGCTACCGCTGGGGCTTCCGGTGGAACGGGCGGTCATGGAGCTCCTTCAACTGCCGAATCACGTTCGGCTTTGAGGGTACTCAACGGCCGCGTCCTCACAGGTCACCGGCGTCCGGGACCGGTCCACCGCCCTCGGGGATCCAGCGCCCCGAGTCGCGCCACTTCACCGCCTCGTGGAACCCGTGCGCGGCGGCGAACTCCTGGAACCAGCGGCCCTCCGGCGAGTGCCGGGTGATCCCGTCGAAGAGCGTCGCCAGGACCTGCGTGCCGGCCAGGCCCATGTTGTCGTACGCCTGGTTGATCATGAGTTTCTGCATGGCCAGCTGATTGATCGGCACGCCCGCGATCCGGTCGGCGAGCGCCTCGACCCGCGCGTCCAGCTCGTCCGCCGGGGCCGACTCCAGCACCAGGCCCCAGTCGGCCGCCTGCCGCCCGTCGATCGTGTCGCCGGTCAGCAGCATCCGCTTGGCCCGTTCGGCGCCGAGCCGGTAGACCCACATCGCGGTCGTCGGGCAGCCCCACACGCGCGCCGGCGGGTAGCCGATGCGGGCGTCGTCGGCCATCACGACCAGGTCGCACGACAGGGCGATGTCGCTGCCGCCCGCGATCGCGTACCCGTGCACCTTGGCGATCGTCGGCTTCAGCGAACGCCACAGGCTGAAGTAGTCGTCGGTGAAGCCCTTCATGGCCCGGTAGTCCTTGATCGGATCCCAGGTCGTGCCGCCGCCGGTGCCCGCGCCCTGCGTTCCGGCGCCCTGCGTTCCGGCGCCTTCCTCGGCCGAGATCTTCAGGTCGTAGCCGGAGCAGAACGCCCGGCCCGCGCCCTGCAGCACGATCACGTGAACGGCGGGGTCGTCGTTGGCCCGCCGGATCGCCGCCGTGATCTCCCCAGGCATGTGGAAATCGATGGCGTTCAGCCGATCGGGCCGGTTGAGCGTGAGGTAGGCCTTGCGGTCCTTCACCTCGTAGAGGACGGTCGGCTGCGGCCCCTCGGGCTGCTCCGTGTCGGTCACGGGGTCTCCCGGTCGTCGATCAGGGCGCCGTCGGCGAGGTCCTTGAAGCGGTCGAGGTCCTCGGCGGGGCGGTCGATGGCGCGCAGCGGGCCGGTGTCGGCGAGGTGCGACTGCGCGTACAGGCGAGCGATCAAGGCCTTGCGGTCGGTGCCGAGCTCGGCCCGTTCCCACCCGGCCTGCTCCAGCAGCAGCGCGCTCGCGTAGACGTCGGCCATGTACTGGGCGAGCGGGTAGAGGCGTGCCTCGGCGGTCGGGCGGTCCAGTCCCTGCCAGGCGGTGATGGCCTGGCGGAGGTGGCCGATGCGCTCGTTCACCAGGTCGGCCGTCGCGTCGTCGCCGGGCGGCGCGGCCTCGGCGGCCTGGGTGAGGCGTTCGAGGAACGGCTCGTGCGCCTGCTCGCGTTCCATGGCGCGGCGTACGTCCAGGGACAGGATGTTGTCGCCGCCCTCCCAGATCGGGTTGACCTGGGCGTCGCGCAGGATGCGGGCGACCGGCCACTGCTCGATGTAGCCGTTGCCGCCGTGGATCTCGATGGCGTCGCTGGCTGCGGTGACGCCGAGCCGCGCGGCGCGCATCTTGATGAGGGCGGCGCCGATGCGCAGCCGCGGCCTGCTCAGGTAGCCGTCGAAGACGAGCGCCTGCGCGGCCTCGGTCTCCACGATCAGCTCGGCGAGCTTGCGGCGCATGAGCGGCTGCTCGTACAGCGGCGCGCCGAACGCCTCGCGGGCGCGGGTGTAGCAGAGCGCCTCGACGAGCGAGCGGCGCGCGCAGCCCAGGCCCATCATCGAGATGCCGAGCCGGGCGCCGTTGGTCAGCTCCATCATCCGCGCCAGGCCCTTGCCGTCGCCCGCCTGCCCTTCGGCGGGCTTGGTGGTCGAGGGGGCGAGCAGGAACGCCTCGGCGCCGGTGAACTCGATCTCGCCCGAGGCGACCGAACGCGTGCCGAGCTTGTCCTTGAGGCGCCGGATCCTGATGCCGTTGCGCGACCCGTTCCGCCGCTCCTGGAGGACCAGGAACGGGGCGATGCCGCGCACGCCGTCCGCCGCGCCCTCCGGCTTGGCGAGGACGACGAACGCCGATCCGTTGGCGTTGGAGGCGAACCACTTGAAGCCGTTCAGCCGCCACGCGTCGCCGTCCGGGGTGGCCGTGGACTCCAGCGCGCCGAGGTCGGAGCCGCCCGACCGTTCGGTGAGCATCTGAGCGGCCTCGCCGGAGAACATCCCGGCCGCGAACAGCTCGCGCACGCGTTCCTTGACGTCCTCGGGCGCGAACAGCTCGGTCAGGCCGACGACCATGTCGCCGCCGGTGCCGAGCGCGCAGGCCATCCCGATGTCGGCCTGGTCGAGCAGGTAGCTCCAGGCGACCGCCATCGGCGCCGGGTCGACCTTGGCCTCGCGCGCCTCGGCGAAGAACTCGGGGCGGGTGAACGAGGTGGCGACCAGGTCGGCGCGCGCCGCCTCGAAGGAGGGCGGCATGACGACCTGGCTGATGTCGCGTCCCCACCGGTCATATTTCTCTAGCCGCGGCGGGTTGCGGTCGGTCTCCTCGGCCCGCTGCGCGATCGGGCCTCCCATCAGCGCGCCGAGCGCCTCCATCCGGGGCTCGGCCCAGGCCAGCGCCTCGGTGCCGAGGTGGCGGTGCATGAGAAAGCGCAGCGTGGGGTCGCAGGTGTACCAGTTGAGCCCTGCCGCGCCGCGGTAGCGCTCGGTCGCGTACCGGCGCGCCTTGTCCGGGCCGCCGAACGGAAGCCGGTCGACCGGCTCGATCAGGTAAGAGGCCATACCCGGACATTACGCTCTCTCGCCACGCGACGGAAGACTGTAATCTCTTGGGATTGGGTAAGGTCCGCAAGGCCATGACGAACACCCTCGGACTCCGCCCCCTGACCGCGCGTTCCGTCGTGCTGAGCACCCTGCTCGGCTCGCACCCGCCGCGCCTGGCTGCGCGCTACCTCGTGCGCGTCGGGGACCTGTTCGAGATCGCCGAGGGCACGATCCGGGTGGCGCTGTCACGGATGGTCGCCGCCGGGGATCTGGTCCAGGTGGACGGCACGTACGAGCTGACCGAACGGCTGCTGCGACGCCAGGCACGCCAGGACGAGAGCCGTTCCCCGCGCACCCGCCCCTGGGACGGGGAAGGGACGGCCGGCGCGGGCGATGCGGAGGACGCGGGCGGCGCATGGGAGATCGCCGTGATCACCGCCGAACGCCGTCCCGCCGCCGACCGGGCCGCGCTGCGCCAGGCGATGGCGGCTCTGCGGCTGGCCGAGATGCGCGAGGGCACCTGGCTGCGCCCGGCCAACCTCACCCGCGAACGGCCCGAGATCGTCGACCAGCAGTGCACGTTCCTCATCGGCCGCCCCGAGCAGGACGCCCGCGTGCTGACCGCCGCCCTCTGGGACCTGGACGCCTGGGCCGGCAAGGCCCACGCCCTGCGCGCCGCCCTGGACGACGCCGACTCGCTCGCCGAACGCTTCACCGTCGCCGCCGCCGTTCTGCGCCACCTGCTGAACGACCCGCTCCTGCCGGAGTCGCTGCTCCCGGACGCCTGGCCCGGCGCCGAGCTGCGCGGCCACTACGAGCGCTTCGAGCAGGACTTCGGCCGCCTCCTCGTAGAGCACGTCCTAGCGCCCTGATTCCGCACACCTCGGGGGCATGATCAAACCGATCCGCATCCTCTGATCCGGAACGGGAAGAGATCTACCGACGGCCCGCGACGAGGCGGGTCGCCGCTTGGAGGTAGATCCCCGTGTCCATGACGGACCAGCTCCTGCGACGCAAGCCGATCGAGCAGATCGAGGACGACGGCGTCGGCGGCACCGGCCTGCACCGTACGCTCGGCCTCTGGCAGCTGACCGCGATCGGCGTCGGCGGCATCATCGGCGCGGGCATCTTCTCGCTGGCCGGCGCGGTCGCCAACGAGAAGGCCGGGCCCGCCGTCCTGATCTCGTTCCTCATCGCCGGCATCGCGAGCGCCGCGGCCGCCTTCTCCTACGCTGAGTTCGCCGGCCTGATCCCGAGAGCCGGATCCGCCTACACCTACGGCTACGCGGTGCTCGGCGAGTTCACCGGCTGGGCGATCGGCTGGGACCTGCTCCTGGAGTACACGGCGATCGTGGCGGTGGTCGCGATCGGCATATCGGGCTACTTCAACGACCTCCTCGGCTTCATGCACGTCGACCTGCCCCTGTGGATGAGCGGCGCCCCCGGCACCGAACCCAAGGGCGTCGACCCCCACAGCTACAAGGTCAACCTCTTCGCGGCACTCCTCTGCCTGCTGATCGCCTACGTCCTCAACATGGGGATGAAGAACGCGGCGCGCTTCGAGACCGTGCTGGTCTACCTCAAGGTCGCCATCGTCCTGCTGGTCATCGTCGTCGGCGTCTTCAAGATCAACACCGGTAACTACTCGCCGTTCTTCCCGTTCGGCCTCTCCGGAGCCTTCACCGGGGCCGCGACCGTCTTCTTCGCCGTCTTCGGCTACGACGCGATGAGCACGGCCGCCGAGGAGTCCAAGGACGCCCGCAAGCACATGCCCAAGGCGATCCTCTACTCCCTCGCGATCTCGATGGTCCTGTACGTGCTGGCCTGCCTCGTCCTCACCGGCATGGTCAACTACAAGGACATCAACCCGAACGCCGCGTTCTCCTCGGCGTTCGAGGACCAGGGCATGAAGGTCATCGCGATCATCATCGCGGTCGGCGCGATCCTGGGCATCCTGACCGTGCTCTTCACGTTCATGATGGGCGCGACCCGCGTCTGGTACTCGATGAGCCGCGACGGTCTGCTGCCCAGCTGGTTCGCCAAGACCCACCAGACCCGCCACGTCCCGACCCGCATCACCTGGATCCTCGGCGTCGGCTCGGCCCTCATCGCAGGCTTCCTGCCCATCGGCGAGGCCGCCGAACTCACCAACATCGGCATCCTGCTGGCGTTCATCGTCGTCTGCGTCGCGGTCATCGTGCTCCGCTACAAGCAGCCCGACCTGCCGCGCCAGTTCAAGACACCGGGCATGCCCGTCGTCCCCATCATCGGCGTCGTCTTCTCGATCTGGCTGATCACGTTCCTGGAATGGCAGACCTGGGTCCGCTTCGCCGTCTGGTTCGTGATCGGCTGCGTCATCTACTTCGCGTACAGCCGCCGCCACTCCCTCCTCAACCGGCAGGACCGGCCTGACCCGCAGGACTGACGGGCGGCCTCACTCCGGCTCGAACTCGGCGCCGATGAGCAGGCGCAGCCGACGTCCGAGCATGGCGCGGCGGGCCTTCGGCAACCGTCCCCAGCCCGTCGCGCGGGTGTCCACGGCCGTTCCGCCGAGCAGGATCGGACCGTCGCCGCCGGAGGGAAGGAAGCGCCCGACGAGCGTCAGTTCCGTCACCTGCCCGTCGGCCCGCAGCTCGCCGCGCATACGGAAGCCGTACGTACCGACGCGGCTCAGCCGCCGCGCCTCCAGCGTCAGCGTGTCCCGGCGCGCGACGCCCGGCCACACCGTGCCGAGGACGCCTCGCGCGATGGGCGGCCCGGTCAGCCTGCGCGGGGACGGCCGCACTTCGATCACCAGCTCCGCGTCCCACGGCTCGTTCCCGACCGTGAAGAGCCCGCCCACGGCGGCGAACCGGCTCCGAGTGCTCATCCCCAGCACGCGCACGGTCAGCTCCACGACGCAGTTGCGGTGGCGGAGCACGTACGTGCCGGGTTCGAGCCGCGGCGGCTCGGTGATCTCGGCGGTCACCGGCCCGCTCCCCTGGTCCCCTTGCCCGGCCGCCGGAGGGCCACGCTGATCCCGATGGCGAGCAGGATGACGAAGGCCGCCGCCAGGCCCGCGTACCAGATGACATCGCCGGAACCGGAGTCCGGCTCGGGGACCTGCGCCGCCTGCTCGGTACGCGGACTGGCGGGCCCGCTCGCGACGGTCAGGTGGATCACGCCGTCGGCGACATGACCGTCGTCCGCGCTCACCGAGCGCCAGGCGACGACGACCGGGCCGCGCACGTTGTGCGGGACCTTGCTCAGGTCCGCCACGAGCGTCTTCGCATCGGACGGCGATGAGGACAGGTGCAGCCGGGTACCGCCCAGGGTGACCACCGACTTGTCCTTGGACGGGGCCTCGGTGAAGGTCAGCTTCATGGTGGCGGGCAGCGCCTTCAGCACCGCGCCTTCAGAGGGGTTGGACGAGCGCAGCTCGGCGTGCGCGAGGTAGTGGATGTGCATGGGGTGCTCCTCAGTCGTGATCGGGACGGCCGGCGGCGGAGGTGAGCAGCAGCAGGCAGAACACGGCGATCGCGCAGACCAGCCCGGCGATCGGAAGCAGCGGGTTCACCGACTTCTGCGGGGTCGTGGCGGCCTCGTTGGACTGCGGCGCCTGCTGCTGCGGCATCGGCGTCATGGCGGACGCCGTGGGTGCAGGGGTGGCGGAGGCCGTGGAGGGCTTGGCCGCCGCCGAGTGCTTCCCATGCGCCGTGGTCGTCGGCGTGGGAGCGGGAGTCTGCGCAGGGCTCGTGGGCGACTCCCGGACGACGGCCTGCGCGCGCATGTCGGGATGGATGGAGCAGTAGTAGGAGTACGTTCCGGGCGTACGGAAGGTGAAGCTCCAGGAGCGGCCGCGCTGCAGCAACGGTCCGCGTACCGACTGCGGGCCGCTCGTGGTCACCACGTCGTGCGGGACCTGGTCCAGGTTCGTCCAGATCACCGTGTCCCCGGCTCGTACGGACACGGTCGCGGGACTGAACGCGGACCCCTTCATCTGCACCCGTACGGTGGCGGCAGCCGCGCGGGTGGGCGCGGCCGCTCGGGCGGGTGAGGCGACGAGCAGCGGCGGTGCGCACAGCGCGCAGGCGAGGGCGGCCCGTGCCAGGGCTCTCAGGCCCATGGGTCTCTCCCATCGGATCGGGGCTCGGGCAGAATCTCCGGTGGGCGGCGGACCGGCCGACTGTGACTCGGCCGGTCCGCCGCCCTCAGCGCACTCAGCAGCTACCGCCGCCGAGCAGCCCGTCCAGACCGGGCTTGAGGATGTCCTGGACCAGGACCAGATGGCTCTTCAGGTAGCTGTCGACCGCGAGCGCGTCCTGCACCTGCTGGGCGGGCGACCGTTGCAGGTGCGCCGCGTAGAGGTGCTGGAGCAACGGCTGGAGGCCCTTGAGCAGGCTCTGCACCTCCGTCACGCCCGACTGCAGGATCATCTGCACCCAGGCCAGGTGGGTCTTCAGGTAGCTGTCGAGCGCCAGCGCGTCCGCGACCTGTTCCGACACGGAACGCTGCAGGTGAGCGGTGTAGACGTGCTGGAGGATGACGGTCAGGATCTCGTTCAGCGCCCCCGTGCACTGCGATGGCGTGCCCGGCCCGCCCGTCTGCGTCGGGGACGGCGTGGGCGACGGCGGCATCGGGTGCCCGGTGGGCGACGCGGTCGGCGTGCCGGTGGGCATTCCGGTGGGCATGCCGGTCGGGGTCGGCGTCGGCGCGGGCGCCCCGCCGGTGACCGTCACCCCGGCCTTCATGTCCGGGTGGTACGCGCAGTAGTAGGCGTAGGCGCCAGGCGTGGTGAAGGTGTAGGAGAACGACGCGCCCGCCTTGATCTCACCGGAGTCGATCTTCTTGGGACCGGAGGTGGTCGTGACCGTGTGCGGCACGGCGTCGTCGTTGATCCAGGTCACCTTCTGACCGGCCGCCACCGTGAGCGTGGTGGGGGCGAAGGCGTTGCCTTTCATGTGGACGACCGCCGCGGCGGCTGCCTGGGCGTTCGGGTAGGCGACCGGCGCCGCGAGCCGCGGATCGGCCGGGGTGAGCCCGCCCGACGCGGCCACGGAACGGTTCGGGCCGATCGCGGCGGCGCGGTGGCCGCCGCTGAGCCCGATCAGGCTCAGCATCGCCAGCGCGACCGCGAGGGCCGCGCACACCAGCAGCACGAGCCGCCGTCGTGGATTCACCGGCGGATCGAGCACTTCTGCGGGGGGTTGTCGCATCGTTCTTCCTTCCTGGTTTTCTTCGTTGTTCTTCTTGGGACATGGCGGGGTGAAGCCACGGCCGGGGCGGGGCGGGGTCGGACGGGACCCGCCCCGGACGTGACGGTCGGGGGTCAGCGGCCGGGTGCGGCGGTGACTAGTAGTGAGGCGGCGAGCAGGACGACCGACAGCAGGGCCGTCTCGGCCGCGACGGAATAGAGCAGGGGCCGCACGGTCACCGCGTCGCCGCGCAGCAGAACGGCCAGATCCAGGCGTTCGGCCACCCACTTCTTGCTGCGCTGCGCGGCGGCGAGGACGAGCGCGAAGACCGCGAGTTTGCCCAGCAGCAGCCGCCCGTACGACGTCGTGACCAGGCCGTCGAACGAGCCGACGAGCTGCCACGCCAGCACGAGACCGGACGCGGCGATCGCGAGCACCGAGCCGAGCGCGAGCATCGAGTAGCGCGGCATGACCCGGGCCAGTTCCCCGGCGCGGTGCCGCTGGACGACCCCGGCGAGCAGCATCACCAGGCCGCCGAACCACAGCGAGACCCCGGTCAGGTGGAGCAGGTCGGCCGCCTGGCTGAGCGCGGGCCGCGGCGTGCCGGACGCATGCCCGGTCATGCCGGTGGTTCGCAGCAACCCGAAGCCCACCGCCAGCGCCGCGACGCGCCAGGGAGCATGCCGTACGGCCTGGTCACCGGCGCGCAGCGCCCAGGCGAGGACCACTGCGGCGAGCACCCACAGCAGCCCCTTCACCGCCCAGACCTCACCGAGGTGTTCGGTGAGCACGCCGCCGAGCACGTCGGGCTTGAACACCTCCGACAGCGGGCGCATATCGTTCTGCAGGCCCTGCAGTCCGATGCCGACCAGGGACGCGCCGGCGCCAGCCGCCCAGGCCGTCACCAGGACGCGACGGACACGGTGATGCCACGTTCCGTCCGGCCACAGGAGGGCGAGGAACGCCAGCCCGCCGACGAACACCGTCATCCCCAGGAAGCCGGCGACCTTGGCCGCGACCGTGAGCGGCCGTACGCCCGCATGCTCGTGCGGGACGGCGGGTGGCGCAACGGCAGGCTCTTGAACGCCCGGGCTCGTGGAATGCGTCGGGGACACGGAGTGCGTCGGGGTCGCGGTCCGGTTCGGCTTCGGATGCGCGTATGCGTGCGCGGGTGTCGTGGTCGGCAGCGCGAGGACCAGCCACAGCAACGCCATGAGGAGCACGAGCGGCGCCCGGAGCGGCCGCGTGCGGGGAACGGCCATTCCACTTCACCCCTTCGCATCCGTCGTGCAGCCCGGGGCGTTGCCGAGAGGCAGCAACGGACCGATCAGCGGCGTGGTGATCGCGTTGAGGATGGCGCCGAGGATCCCGGCACAGTCGCGATCCTCAGGCGGTTTCTGCCCCGGTGGGGTCTGGCCGGGGGACGGAGAACCCGATGGGGACGGTGACGGCGCCGGAGGCGAGGACTGCGTCGGTGACGGGGTCGGGACCGGCGCAGGGGACGTCGGCAGCTGGCTCGGGGCAGGCGGCGGAACGGCCGGCCCGTCGGTGGGCGGCGGCGATGCCGCTGGGAGCGAGGGCGCGGCGGAGGGCACGAGCGGGACCGGTGCGGCGCCCGGCGGTGTCGTGGCCCCGGCCGTCCAGGACACGCCGAGGCCGGAGGCGTATCCGACCAGGACCACGACGGTTCCGACGAGCATCGCCGAGACCAGCGCTCCCCGCCTGTCTATGCGGGTGGCGGCCATGGCGGCGTCATCGCCGCCCGGCGCGTTCCATGCGATGGCGGATGGTGTTCACGCGGCTTCTCCCGGTGATGGTGGATCAACGGGGAGCAACGTTGCCCGAGCAATCGTTGCGTCAGGTGACAACGCTGTTACAGAAACCGCAATTGCCCTGCACTCACTCGAACACGGGCAGTGAGGAATCAGAAGGTGATGACCTGCCGGACCGCCTCGGCGCTGTGGAGGCGGTCGAAGCCCTCGTTGATCTCGTCCAGCGTGAGCCGGTGGGAGAGCAGGGCGTCGACCGGGAGCGAGCCGGACTTGTACATGTCGATGAAGCGGGGAATGTCGCGGCGCGGGACCGACGAGCCCAGATAGCTGCCCTTCAGGGTCTTCTCCTCCGCCACAAGACTGAGGGCGGGCAGGGTGAGCTCCTTGCCAGGAGCGGGAAGTCCCACCGTCACCGTCGTGCCGCCGGCCCGGGTGGCGGCGTACGACTGCTCCAGGACGGGGACGACGCCGGTCGTGTCGATGACCTTCTCAGCCCCGCCACCCGTGATCTCCCGGACCCGTTCAACCGCGTCCGCTCCGCCCTCAACCGTGTGGGTAGCGCCAAGCCTGGCCGCCAGCTCCCGCTTGCCCTCAACAACATCAATCGCGATCAGCGTCGAAGCACCAGCGGCCTTGGCAGCAAGCAGAGCAGCCAGCCCGACCCCACCCAGCCCGAAGACCGCGACGCTGTCGCCAGGCGTGATCGCCGCACTGTAAAGAGCAGCGCCGGCGCCCGTGAGCACCGCGCACCCGAAAAGCGCGGCGATCTCGTACGGCAGCTCAGGGTCGACCTTCACGGCCGAACGCGCCGACACCACCGTGTATTCAGAGAACGCGGAAACCCCCAGATGGTGATACGGCCGAGTTCCGTCCTCACCCACGAACCGGCGCCCACCCCCCAACAGCGTCCCAGCCCCGTTCGCCTGCGCCCCCGGCCCGCACAGCGCCGGACGCCCGCCCACACACCGCTCGCAGTGCCCACAAGCCGGAACGAACGCCAGCACAACATGGTCGCCAGCCCGGAACTCAGTCCCGTCCCCCGCCTCCACGACCTCGCCCGCAGCCTCATGCCCCAGCGCCATGGGCAACGGCCGAAGCCGCGACCCGTTGATCACCGACAGGTCCGAATGGCAGAGCCCCGCCGCCCCCACCTTGATCAGCAGCTCACCGGGCCCGGGCGGGTCCAGCCGGAGCGAGGTCACCTCCAGCGGCCGAGAGGCGGCGTACGGAGCCGAACGCCCCGACTCAACGAGCACAGCGGAACGGGAGGCGGTCAAGCGATCACCAGCTTCTGCATCTCGGCGCGAATCGGATCGACGATCTCGGACGGACGCCGATCTGTGCGCCCAACGAACACGTGCACGAAGTAGCCCTCAGCGATCAGGCCTCCGTCTGACCTCCGGTAAAGCCCCGCCTCCCAGCGAACGCTCGACCGCCCCAGCTTCCCGACCCGCAGCCCCAGCTCAATGGTGTCCGGGAACGAAACCTCGGCCTTGTAGACGCAGTGCGACTCCACGCACAGGGCGATCTGGTCGCTCTCCAGCGGATCGAACCCCGGCACGGTGATCATCCACTCGTTGATCGCGGTGTCCATCAGCGAGTAGTGGACGGCGTTGTTGACGTGCCCGTACACGTCGTTGTCCTTCCACCGAGTGGGGATGCTCTGCCAGTGGAGGTAGTCGCTGTTCACGCGCGTCAGTGTACGTACGGGGCAGTAACATCCTGCGCCCCGCCCCAGCCCGAGTAACCCACCACGACCGTCAGGCTCCCAGCCTCGTTCGACGGCAGCTCCAACTTCAGCTGTCGAGGCGTGTGATCACCGTTCAGATCCATGGCGAACGAGACCACCCCCGAAGGATCTGCCTCGCTATAAGCCCTGTAGTACTCCCCCACCGCCCCGTCGGAGGCCAACTCAGCCAGCCCCGCCGTCCCCTGGAGAACGCTGCCACCGCCCGAACGCAGGTCGTTCGACGCCAAGGTCAGCGCCCTGATGTTGAACGGCGAGCTGGCCCAGCGAATCCGCCGAGCAGCATCAGAGGCATCACTCCCCGCCCCCTTCTCCCAGCCATCCGACTCGTTCACATAGTCGTCCTCGCCGATCAGGATCACCTCGGCCGTCGACTCGTCACCCCCGTAGGTGACGTTCATGTCGTAGTCCGCGGTCCCCGTCGGCGCATAGGAGAAGCGACCGTCCCCACTGAAGTAGTCCTCGTCCTGCCCCTCGCTCTGGAACGTAAATCGGGCTTTCCCAGCCGAGGCCATGGCAGCCAACGAAGCCTGCGCAACCTGAGCAGGAGCGGCAGGACTGACCGTTGGAGTAGCGGAGTTGGCCGCCGTAGAAGCCTCGTGCGACGGCGCCCCAGGCCGCAAAGCCGCCACAGTCAGCCCAGCGATAAGAGCCCCCGCCGCCAACCCCACGACCCCGCCGAGCAACAACGCACGCCGCCGTCCCCGAGGCGTAGGCACGATCTCCGCAGGCGAGACCTGCCGAGTGGCCGCGATCGTGGCCCCCTCAGCAAGCAGAACGTTCGTGTCATGCCCGGCCGAGCCCTCAAGATCGCCCTGCTCCAACAGCTTGAGCAAGACCTCCCTCGCAGCCGGACGAGCCTGCGGCTCCCGAGCGAGACAAGCCCCAAGAAGCGTCCGCAAAGGCTCAGCAACCCCACTCATATCCGGCCGACCGGACGCCGCGTACGCCATAGTCGCCGCCCACGCATAAACATCCGCCTCAGCCCCGACCGGCCCACCCGCGACCTGCTCGGGCGCCATATAAGCGGGCGTCCCCACCACAAGCCCACCCGGCCTACCCGGAGGCCGAGCGACCCCAAAGTCGATCACTCTCGGCCCACCCGACGACATCAGCACATTCGCCGGCTTGAAATCCCCATGAACAAGCCCCGCCGCATGAATGGCGGTCAACGCCGTGATCGTGCCGACAGCCAGCCGGTGCAGGTCAGCGCCGCCCATCGGCCCAGAGTCCCGAACGGCCTGCTCCAGCGTCGGCCCCTCCACGAACTCGGTGACGACATAGCCGTCCCGTTCCCCAACGGGCCCCGCGTCCAAGATCCGCGCCGTACAAAAGGAGGCCACCCGCCGAGCCGCCCCCAGCTCACGCAGCAACGACTGCTGCGCGTCAAAGTCCCCATCGCCGTGCAGCACCTTGACCGCGACCGGCGTCCAGTCCTTGGCGCGCCCCAGATAGACGACGCCCTGACCGCCCGCCCCAAGCCGCCCCTCCAGCCGATACCCGCCGATCTCCCGAGGATCGTCCGGCGCCAGCGGCGCAACCTCCCCCATTGAGCCCCCTAGGGCACTTCATCCCCAAGGAAATCCCCCGCAACACCAGCGCGACCCGTGACATACCTGCCGGTAACCGGAGCACCAGTCTTGCTTGGAGCTACCAGCCGAACCATAGTGATAGTCCCAACCAGGAGGTGCAATCGGATGCAATCACCCTCTGCTGACGATGTCCCGCGGCTCACCTTCTATTGCAAGGACCCCGGCTCCGGCGTAGGCCCTGACTGTCCAGCCTTCTACCGCACCACCCGGGGGACCTGGATCGCGCAAGGCGATCGATGCAGCGACGGGGTCAAGGAGCAGCTCATAGCGTTGAAGCCCAGAGAAACCTCGGCGGAGCTACCGGACGCGCTGATCGAACTGCTCGTGCATAAGTACGTGGAGGAGCATTATGGAATTGATCTCGCTCGAACGGCGAGGCGAACTGCTGCAGAGCGCCCAGGAGATCCTGAAGGTGGAACTGCGAGATAACTACGCGGCAGACGCCGGCAACTTCGCGGCCTGGCGCACTGGTGGGTTCGCAGGCATCGCGGAGGTGGCTCAGCAGTGGGCCGACACGGTCGCCTCCGATCTCACCGAGGGCCGGACCTGGCGGCGTGTTCGGGTGGTCTCCGAGCCGCTCTCGGAGTACCAGCGGTACGCCTACGACTTCGCGGGGCCGGCCGTGGCCGCCGGTGAGGACATGCGCTACCTGCCCAGGCGACTCGTGTCGGTCCTGCCGCTGCCCGGCAATGACTGCTTCGTTCTCGATGGCGAGGTGGCCATGTTCAACGTTCTCGATGGTCGGGATGACAGGGCCGAGTTCCAGGTCTATCGGGACTCGGAAGCCGTGAAGTTCTGCCGGGATGCCGTCACAGCCGCCTTCGCGATGGCCATCCCGCATCACGAATATCAGCCGTAGCCGACGTTGTCCGAACAGGCAGCCGCCGCCAAGAAGGCGTTCGCCACCAGGCTCCGGGACATCCGGCGCGATGCCGGTCTGAGCGGCAAGGAGCTGGCAGCGATCCTCGGGTGGCACCCCTCGAAGGTCTCGCGGATTGGCACAGGGCAGCAGAACCCTTCCGAAGAAGACATCCGGGCATGGTGCATCGCCTGCGCCGTCGCACGGCAGATCCCAGAACTGATCGCGGTTCATCGCGAGATCGAGCAGATGTGGGTGGAGTGGAGGCAGGAACTCCGCGCCGGGCAGAAACACCTCCAAGGCAGCGCTACAACTCTCTACGAGCGCACTGAGCTCCTGCGCGTGTACGAATCGGCCAGAGTGCCTGGCATCCTGCAAACTCCGGGCTACGCCCGCGGCGTCATGGCATCGACCGCATTCCTGTTCGAGTTGCCGACCGATGAGCTGGAGGCGGCAGCGCAGGCGCGTCTCTCCCGCCAGCACCTGGTCACCTCAGGGAGGAACCGGTACTCCTTCGTGATCGAATCGGGAGTGCTGGCCCACATCGTCGGCGGTGTTGGCGCGATGAACGAGCAGTATGACTTCCTGATCCGCGTCTCCAGGCTGCCCAACGTAGCTCTTGGCGTCATCCCGCCGGGACGGGTTCGGACGATCTTTGCAGGTGAAGGCTTCTACTGCTTCGATGACCAGCTGGTTCGAACCGAATTCTGGTCGGGCGGCGTACGGACCAACCGCCCCGACGAGATCGCCTACTACTTGAGGCTGTTCGCGATCCTCCACGACATGGCCGTCTACGGAGACCCCGCCAGAGCCTTGATCGAAACCGCTCGCGAACGTCTGGCGCAATCAGACGCAATTTCGTAGCCGTACAAGCTGACACGCTCTTAGCGTCATTGTCATGAGCTTCGACAAGGCCACGAACAGGGCCGACTTCTCGACCGACGCTCTGGCCCTGGTGAGTCAGCGCAGGGCTCGCCTGTCGGAGCTGGACAAGTACGTCGCCGTTCATCCGGGCCTGGCGTGCGGCATCATCGAGCGGCTCGGGCTCGTGACGCTGAACGTCATCAACATCCGGGACCCGACCCGCAAGACCAACATCGTCTGCGACTTCATCGACGGCGAGTGGCAGTACGTCTGGGCTGAGGACGGGCGGTCTCTCGGACCGGCAGACGACCCCATGAGCGTGGTCGGCCCGATCGCCGCAGAGCTGGGCGCTCGCCTCCAGCCGGTTCGAAACCGCGCACAGCATCTATAGCTCCCCGGCCGGGCCGCTGAGTTGTCACAAGCTCGACCCCGTTGTCCGGCCCGGCCGGGGTCCCATCCCTGAGGAGATCCCGTGTTCAGAAGGTCCAGCAGGTGTGACGGCCAGCAGGAGACGTGTGGCTGCGTCAACGTCGCGATCGTTCGGGAGGCCGTCGTCGTCACTGACGAGAGGGGCGGCACGTCGGTCTTCGACCACCAGGAGTGGTCGGACTTCATCGCCGGAGTGAAGACCGGCGAGTTCGACCTTCCGACGGTCGCAGGGATACCGGTGTGATTCCGGACTTCGACTACGACGCGCACCTGAAGGAGGCGCCGGACGTCTGGAAGCAGCGGGAGCTGCACTGGCACTGCTACCTGTCCCGCATGGACGGGAGCACGTACGGCAATGAAGCCGAGCGACGAGACCTGCGGTCGCCGGCGGCGCCGAAAGTCATTAGGGACTGGCTAAAGAAGCCACAAAGTGCCCTGATGCTCACACCGAAGGGCCCTGGAGACGCCGTTGAGTGGCTCCGTGGTCAGTGGCGTGGCACCGGCTTCTTCAACAACGATCGGCCGTACGACCAGGCCCTTCACGATCTTCAGTCAGGCAGCGACGTCTGCTGGGGCGAGTGGATCAGCGGCGGCTCGGTCCACCTGCACACCGCTGTCGTATCCACCGCCCAGAAATGCCACTGATGCGAAGGAGCACCATGGAGTCGATCTCCATCCAGCGCAGGCGCGAGCTGCTTGACGCCACGCGCGACCTGATGAAGCTGGAGCTGCGTGACAACTACGGCATGGACGGCGATGACCTCAAAGCCTGGCTCGCAGGGGACCTCGACACGGTGGAAGCCAGCTACGCGGAATGGGCCGAATCGATGGCATCCATGACCGCCCATGGTCAGACGTTCCGCAGGGTCCGGGTGGTGTCCGAGCCTCTTTCGGACTATCAGCAGATGGCGGTTCGGTTCAGCGGGCTGGCCGTCGATGAGGGCGAGCAGTTGCGGTGGCTGCCAAGGCGCCTGGTGTCTGCCGTTCCACTGCCCGGCAACGACGCGTTCGTCATGGACGGCACAGCTGCCATGTTCAACGTACTGAACGGCAACGACGACAAGTCCCAACCCCAGTACAGCCGCGATCCCGAGGTCGTGAAGTTCTGCATCAACGCCTTCGAGGCTGCCTGGGAGCTGGCCGTACCGCACTACGAGTATCAACGGGCCCGCTAGGCCGTTCACACCGTTCCACGAGAGGGAGCGCATGGAATCGATCTCTCGCCAGCAGCGGAGCGAGTTGCTTTGGACGGGCGATCCGCAGGAGGTTCGTAAGGTCGAGATGCGCGATCGCTACAGCGTCGACTCAGGGCTGTTGAACGCTTGGCGTTCGGGTGATCAGGGCGTCGTGCGGGAGGCGACCTCGGCCCATACCGAGAGTCTGAAGAAGCATGAGGCGGACGGGTATCCGTTCCGGCGAGTGCGTGTGGTGTCGGAGCCGTTGTCGGAGTATCAGCGGATGGCGGTGGATATCGCCAGCGTGCACGAGCGGCTGCGTTGGCTTCCCAGGCGTCTCACCTCGGCTTTGCTGCTGCCTGGCAACGACTTTTTCGTCCTTGACGAGTGCGCCATCTTCAACGTTTTGGACGGCGACGATGAGTATGTGGACGCGCAGGTCACGCGTGATCCTGAGGTCGTCGCGGCGCTGAGTGACGCGTTTGAGCGGGCCTGGGAACTGGCCGTACCGAACGGGGAGTACCGCGGGGTGCGGCGCCCGCCGGGCCACGAGGAAAGGTTCTGAGCACGATCCCGGCCTGGCGGGCGCCGCACGTTCTTAGGCGGCGCGGGCCTTGTTGAAGCGTGTGTTGACGTCGGTCCAGTTGACCAGGGACCAGAGCTTCTGGACGTAGTCCGGGCGCACGTTGCGGTACTGCAGGTAGTACGCGTGCTCCCAGGCGTCGAAGACCAGGAGCGGGGTGCTGTTCATCCCTACGTTGCCGTGGTGGTCGTAGATCTGCTCGACGACCAGGCGCTTGCCCAGGGGCTCCCAGGCCAGGACGCCCCAGCCGGAGCCCTGGACTAGGGATGTGGCGCTGAAGAGCTGCTTTTGGAAGGCCTCGAACGAACCGAAGTGCTCGTCGATCGCGGCGGAGAGGTCGCCGTCGGGGCGGTCGCCGCCGTCCGGGGAGAGGTTCTCCCAGAAGATCGAGTGCAGCACGTGGCCGGAGAGGTTGAACGCGAAGGTCTTCTCCAGGCCGACCAGACCGCCGAACTGCTCCTTGTCGCGCGCCTCGGCGAGTCTCTCCAAGGTGTCGTTGGCGCCCTTGACGTAGGCGGCGTGGTGCTTGGCGTGGTGGAGCTCGAGGATCTCTCCGGTGATCGCCGGCTCCAGTGCCGCGTAGTCGTAGGGCAGGTCGGGCAGCGAGTAGTTCGACATGATCCCCACTATTGCAAATGACTTGCAGTTGCGTCTAGCAGGCATAAAGAGAGGGCGGGTGGTCAGGGCCACCCGCCCTCTCTCGTTAGGCCGCTACTACTTCTTCTTTTTGTTGACCTTGTTCAGGAGGCCGCGCACCTTCTCCTGGTTCTTGGGGTCGCGGGCCATCTCCTCGGCCTTGGCCTTGGCCTTCTGCGCCTTGGGGCTGTCGGTGAGCTTCTTGAGGCGGTCGCTGAGCGAAGCCACGGGGTTCCTCTCTCTCGGTCGTCTCACCAGGTACAACGGGCAGCCTCTGCACACCGTTCCGGACGATCAGAAGGCCTCGTCGAACGCGACCCTTCCTTCGACGCCGATCTGGTACGCCGAGACGCGGCGCTCGAAGAAGTTGGACAGCTCCTGGACGTCCTGCAGCTCCATGAACGCGAACGGGTTCGCGGTGCCGTAGCGAGGAGGGAGACCGAGGCGGGTGAGGCGCTGGTCGGCTACGTACTCCAGGTAGGCGCGCATGTCGCCGGCGCTCATGCCGGGCAGGCCGTCCCCGCAGAGGTCGACGGCGAAGGCCATTTCGGCTTCGACCGCCTCTTCGAGCATGCGGGTGACGTCCCTGGTCATGGCTTCGTCGAAGAGCTCGGGTTCTTCTGAACGGACCGTGTCGACGACTGAGAAGGCGAACTCCATGTGCATCGACTCGTCGCGGAAGACCCAGTTGGTGCCGGAGGCCAGACCGTTCAGCAGCCCTCGGGAGCGCAGCCAGTAGACGTAGGCGAACGCGCCGTAGAAGAAGAGGCCCTCGATGCACGCCGCGAAGCAGATCAGGTTGAGCAGGAAGGCGCGGCGGTCGGCGGCGGTGTGGAGCTCGTCCAGCTTGTCGATGGTGCCGATCCAGCGGAAGCAGAACTCGGCCTTGGCCCGAATCGACGGGATGTGCTCGATCGCGGCGAACGCCTTGGCGCGCTCGTCGTTGTCGGGCAGGTAGGTGTCGAGGAGGGTCAAGTAGAACTGGACGTGCACGGCCTCCTCGAACAGCTGGCGGGAGAGATAGAGGCGGGCTTCGGGCGCGTTGACGTGCTTGTAGAGGTTGAGCACGAGGTTGTTGGCCACGATCGAGTCGCCGGTCGCGAAGAACGCCACGAGGCGGTTGACCAGGTGCACCTCGGCAGGGGTGAGGCGCGCCAGGTCGGACAGGTCAGAGGCCAGGTCCACCTCCTCGACCGTCCAGGTGTTGCGGATCGCGGCGCGGTAGCGCTCGTAGAAGTCGGGGTAGCGCATGGGCCGCAGAGTCAGGTCCATGCCGGGGTCGAGCAGCATTACTGGCACGCCTCGCAGGTCTCTGGGTTCTCAAGGGAGCACGCGACGGCGGCCGACGGCGTGATGGTGGTCTGGGCGATGCGGGTGGCCGGGCGGGAACGCAGGTAATAGGTGGTCTTCAGCCCCGCGCGCCAGGCGTAGGCGTACATCGAGGAGAGCTTCCCGATGGTCGGCGTCTCCATGAACAGGTTGAGCGACTGGCTCTGGTCGATGTATGGGGTGCGCGCGGCGGCCAGGTCGATCAGGGCCTTCTGCGGCAGCTCCCACGCGGTCCGGTAGAGGGTGCGCATCTCCTCGGGCAGGTCGATGATCCCCTGAACCGAGCCGTTGGCCTGCTTGACGGCGTCGCGAACGGCGGGCGTCCACAGGCCCAGGGACTTCAGGTCGTCGACCAGGTAGTTGTTGATCTGCAGGAACTCGCCCGACAGCGTCTCGCGCTTGAAGAGGTTGGAGACCTGCGGCTCGATGCACTCGTAGCAGCCCGCGATGGACGCGATCGTGGCGGTCGGCGCGATCGCGATCAGCAGGGAGTTGCGCAGGCCGGTGTCGGCGACGCGGGTGCGCAGGGCGTCCCACTCGGCGGTACGGCTCGGCGAGACGTGAGGGAAGGCGTCCAGGTGCAGGGCGCCGCGGGCCGCGCGGGTCTTGGCGTACGCGGGGTGCGGGCCGAACGCGGCGGCGAGCTCGGCGGACGCGCCGTACGCGGCCAGCGCGATCTCCTCGGCGATCGCGGTGGACAGCTCGCGCGCCTCGGCCGAGTCGAACGGCAGCCGCAGCTTGAAGAACACGTCCGCCAGGCCCATGACGCCCAGGCCGACCGGGCGCCACTTGTTGTTGGCCGTCTCGGCCTCACCGGTCGGATAGAAGCCGCGGTCGATCGTGCGGTCCAGGAAGCGGACGGCGGTACGTACGGTGGCCCGCAGGCGTTCCCAGTCCATGCCGCGCGACGTGGTGTGCTCGGCGAGGTTCACCGACCCGAGGTTGCAGACGGCTGTCTCGCCGTCGCTGGTGACCTCCAGGATCTCGGTGCACAGGTTGGACAGGTGCACGACCGCGCCCGCTTCGGCGGTCTGGTTGCAGGCGCGGTTGGCGGCGTCCTTGAACGTCATCCAGCCGTTGCCGGTCTCGGCGAGCGTGCGCATCATCCGCCCGTACAGGCGCCGCGCCGGGACCTGCCGCGTGAACCGGCCCGCGGCCTCGGCGGCGCGATAGGCCTCGTCGAACGCCTCTCCCCATAGGTCGGTGAGCTCGGGCACCTCCTTCGGGTCGAACAGCGACCAGTCGGCGTCCGACTCGACCCGGCGCATGAACTCGTCCGGGATCCAGTTGGCGAGGTTGAGGTTGTGGGTGCGCCGAGCCTCCTCGCCGGTGTTGTCGCGCAGTTCCAGGAACTCCTCGACGTCGGCGTGCCACGGCTCCAGGTAGACACAGGCCGCGCCCTTGCGCCGGCCGCCCTGATTCACTGCGGCGACGGAGGAGTCCAGCGTGCGCAGCCACGGGACGATGCCGTTGGAGTGCCCGTTCGTGCCCCGGATCAGCGACCCGCGCGAACGCACCTTGGTCCACGCGATGCCGATCCCGCCCGCGTACTTGCTGAGCCGCGCCACCTGCGCGTACCGCTCGTAGATCGACTCCAGTTCGTCGCGCGGCGAGTCGAGCAGGAAGCACGACGACAGCTGCGGGCGGCGCGCGCCGGAGTTGAAGAGGGTGGGCGAGCTTGGCAGGTACGACAGCGTGCTGAGCAGCGCGTACAGCTCGGCGGCCTCGGCGACCGTGTCCGACAGCCCGGACGCGACCCGCAGCAGGAAGAACTGCGGCCGTTCCAGAACGCGGCGGGTCCGCGGGTGGCGCAGCAGGTAGCGGTCATAGACGGTGCGCAGCCCGAAGTATTCGAAACGGTCGTCGGCCGCCTCGTCCACCAACGCGTTCAGCGCGGTCGCGTTGGCGGCGACGAACGCGGCGGTCGCCTCGTTCAGCAGCCCCTCGGCGTGCGCGACCGCGATCGCGTCGGCGAACGTCTGCACGCCCTCGGCCGCGGCCTCGTCGGCGATGTGGGCGCTCAGCAGCCGCGCCGCCACCCGCGAGTAGGCGGGCTCGACGGCCACCAGCGCCGCCGCCTCCCCGATCGCCAGCTCCCGCAAGGCCCCCGGCTCAAGGCCATCGCTCCCGCGTACGGCATCGAGGACGCGGCGCGGATCGGTGTCGGCGAGCCCGGCGCACGCGCGGGCCACCTCGGCCTCGATGGCGGTGGTCAGCGGCGGAGCTATCAGTTCCTGTGTCACGTGCTCTCTTCCCTCGCGAGCCCGGCCCGTGAAAGGGCGCACGCGAACAGGAGAGGCACGCCGGTGACGGCGAGCACCTGCCCAGCGGCCCTCCCACGAGGCCATGTGGACGAAACCGTGATGGCAGGTCTTCGGACTCACGAGCAACGCACCTTGCGACAGGTGCGGCCTACTGGCCGTCGCTTCCCGGCCCGTCTCGACGGGCCAGTGCTTCATGACGGCGGTCGTTCCCGTTCACCGCTGCGGGGCAGTCCCGGAATTGGCGGAGCCGATCAGGTCGACACAGCCGCACCGGGTTCCCTCTTACGACGCCCACGCCGCGGGCGGTGAACAAGCGTGGGGCCACCGGGACTCGGGTGTGGCCCCGCGCAAGCTCACCCCGCCGCGACGCGGGCGAACCAGCACGAGGAAGACCCTACATCTAGATGATCCGATCTTGGGACACCCCAAGATGTAGGCGTGTTGAACCGTGAGGGCGGAGCGGTCCGTACCCCCGGCATATGACACGATAGGCCCGCGATGCCCCTGACCCTCAGCCCTTTCTTCCGCCTGACGCGCGCGGTGGTCTTCGCCACCGTGTGCATGACGCTGGCGACCGTCGCCCACGCGGTGATGTCCCCGGCGTCCATTCCGGCGTGGGCGGTCATCGTGGGCTTCGCCGGGGTACTGCTGGTCGCCGGGGCGCTGGCCGGGCATGAACGCTCGCTCCCCACGATCATGGGCGGGCTGCTGGGCGGCCAGTTCGTGCTGCACAGCCTGTTCAGCAAGGCGGCCTCCCCCGTCGTGCACCACGCGGCGTCCGGGATGCCCGCGCAGGTCATGCCCGAGCACGGCTCCGGGAACGCCATGACCTTGGCCCACATCGCCGCCGCGATCCTGTCGGCCTGGTGGCTGCGCCGCGGCGAGCGGGCGGCCTGGGCGCTGACCAGGCGGCTGGCGGACCGGGCCGAACGGCCGGTCAGGCTCGTTCTGGCCCTGCTCCTGACCGAGCCCGCCGCTCCGCCGACCGTCCCCGGCACGGTGGCCGCGACTCCGGTCCCGGCCGCACGCCCAGGGCGTGTGATCAGGCATCACGTCGTACGACGCGGACCTCCGTTCCGTTCGAGGGCACTCGCGCACTAGCGCGCGGTGCCGCCTCCGGGGCGCTCGCGCACCAGCGCGGGACGCCGAACGGCCCTCGCGCAGACCGCGCGGGACGCCGCGTGGCGCCTGCGCCCTAGCGCGGGACGCCTCTCGCCCCATCACGGACGGCCACACTGGCCGCTCCGTCTCTCAGGCACCCTCGAACATCCCCTGAACGGAGTTTCCATGTCCATCCGCAAGTTCGCGGCCACCACCGGCCTCGCCACCTTCGCCGTGATCGGCTTCGCCACGGCCGCGTCCGCCCATGTCACCGTCAACCCGAACGAGGTCGAGCAGGGCGGCTTCGCGAAGGTCTCCTTCCGGGTACCGAACGAGAGGGACGACGCGAGCACCACCAAGGTCCAGGTGGATCTGCCGACCGACCACCCGCTGGCCTTCGTCTCCGTACGGCCCGTCCCCGGCTGGACGGCCAAGGTCGAGAAGTCCAAGCTCAAGACCCCGATCAAGGCCGAGGGCAGCACGATCACCGAGGCCGTCTCCCGGATCACCTGGTCCGGCGGCAAGATCGACGCCGGGCAGTTCCAGGAGTTCGACGTGTCGATGGGCTCGATGCCGACCGACACCGACCACCTGAAGTTCACGGCGGAGCAGACCTACACCGGCGGCGAGGTCGTCAAGTGGGACCAGGACCAGCAGCCCGGTCAGGAGGAGCCCGAGCACCCGGCCCCCGTCCTGAAACTGACCCCCAAAACCGCGGAGAACACTTCAGCGACAGGGGCGAGCGGCGCTCCGACGGTCAAGGCGGCGGCCGAGTCCAAGGCGTCCGACAGCGCCGACGACGGCACCGCCCGCCTGCTCGGCGGGCTGGGACTGGCGGCCGGCGTGATCGGCATCGCGGTCGGCGGCTACGGCATCTCGCGGGCGCGGAGCGCCCGGTCATGAGGCGGCAGGTCATGAAGCAGCAGGTCATGAGGCGCCCGATGAGGATGCGGCAACTCGCGATGATCGGCGCCGGCACGGCCATGATCGTGGCCTCGGTGGCGGCCCCCGCGTCGGCGCACACCACGCTCACGTCGGCCAACCCCAAGTCCGGGTCCACGATCGCCTCGCCGTCGCAGATCGAGCTGACCTACGCCGACCCCGTCTCGTTCCCCAAGGTCGTCCTGGCCGACTCGGCGAACAAGCAGGTCACCGTGGGCGCGGCGCAGGCGGTGGACAACAAGGTCACCGCGCCGCTCTCGGCCCAGCTGCCGAACGGGACGTACACGGTGGGCTGGCGGGTGGTCGCCACCGACGGCCACCCGGTCACGGGCAGCTACAAGTTCACCGTGGAAGGCTCAGACGGCGGGTCCGGCGGGTCCGGCGGATCGGCCGGGTCGTCGGCGGCTCCGGCGCCGGACGCTCAGCAGCCGCCCGCGGCGAACTCGTCGGCCACGGCCCAGGCCGGCCAGCGCAGCAGTTCCGGAGGCGGCTCGAACGGCTGGCTCTGGATCGGCTTGATCGCTTTGGCGGTGATCGCGATCGGCGGCGGTGGGATGGTCCTCAAACGCCGAAGCTGATCTCACGGATCATCTCAAAGTTCTGCTTATGATTCGAGCATGCTCGAGTCTCGGCACATCCGCACGTTCCAGGAAGTGGTCCGGGAGGGGTCGTACTCGGGCGCCGCACGGGCGCTCGGGTACACCCAGCCCGCGATCACCCAGCAGATGAAGGCGCTGGAACGGGCCGTCGGCATGCCGTTGTTCACCAAGGCCGGGCGCGGCCTCCAGCTCACCGAGGCCGGCACCGTCCTGGCCCGGCACGCCGAGGTGATCGTCGGCGATCTGGCCGCCGCGCAGCAGCAGCTTCGCGCCCTGGCCAAGCTGGAGACCGGGCTGGTGCGGATCTGCGCGTTCCCCAGCGCGAACGCCACTCTCGTACCGACCGCCATGGCGAGCCTGCTGGCCAGCCATCCCGGCGTACGGGTGGAGCTGCAGGAGGCCGAGCCGCCCGAGTCCCTGCACCGGCTCGTACGCGGGGAAAGCGATATCGCGCTCTCCTTTACCTATCCGGGCCCGCAGGCCGAGCTGCCCGACGAGCTTTTCGAGGTCCCGCTGATGGAGGACCTCCTCACGGTGCTGCTCCCGACCGGGCATCCCCTCGTACGCCATCACGCCGTACGACTAGAGGATCTGGCGAACGAGCGGTGGATCGCCGGATGCCCGCGCTGCCGGGCCAACCTCCTGCACCTGTGCGCGGAAGAGGGGTACGTGCCGGACATCGTCTTCAGCACCGACGACAACCTCGCCGTCCAGAGCCTCGTGGCGGCTGGGGTCGGCATCGCTCTGATGCCCGCCCTGGTGCTGTCGTTCCTGTGCCATTCCAAGGTCACCGGGCGGGTGGTGGCGCGGCAGCCGACGCGCAAGGTGTCGGCGTACGTTCTGAAGGACCACCAGCGGATCCCGGCCGTCGAGCTCGTCCTGCGCGAGCTCAAGGAGGCCGCCGCCGCCCGCGTCGGCTGCTGACCCGCCCCGCGTCGGCTGCTGACCTCGGCGAGCCGCCCTAGAGGACCCATAACCAGCCCTTTGAAGGGCCTAACAGATCGTCGTTAGACGTTATGGGTTCCGGTCATGACCCTGGGGGTCATGACCGCACTCACCACCGCCACCAAGAACACCGTCGTTCTCGACAGCGTGATCGACGCGGTCCGCGAGATCGTCGGCCGCGGGCTGGCCCCCGAGCCGACCGCCTACCTGGTCGGCGAGGCGCTGCGCCCGCTCCTGAGCGACCCCGGCCTGCTCACGCCCGAGCAGCGCGAGGGCGACCCGGAGCGCTACCGGCAGCACGTCCTGCACGCCGAGCCCGACGGCAGCTTCTCGGTCGTCGCGCTGGTCTGGATGCCGGGCCAGCGCACCTGCATCCACGATCACGTGTCGTGGTGCGTGGCGGGGGTGCACGAGGGCGAGGAGAGCGAGTGCCGCTACTTCCTGGCCTCCGACGGGCAGTCGTCCCGCCTGGTGCCGATCGAGGACGTGGTCAACCCGACCGGCTCGATCTCGGCGTTCGCGCCGCCCGGAGATATCCACAGGGTGTGCAATTCCGGTACGGCGAAGGCGATCTCGATCCATCTGTACGGCGCTGACATCTCCCGGCTCGGCAGCAGCATCCGACGCACCTACCCCGAGTCGTGAGCCAGGCCCTCGGGACCAGGCCGCCCCGCTCCCTCGTCCGCCCCACCGCGGGCCTGTCCGTACCCCCAGGCCTGCGCAGGAACGCGCCGGGCCTGTGCCTGGCGGCCCTGGGCGTGGCGGTGTCGATGCTGGTCCACGACCTGGTGCCCGCCATCCCGACGCTCACCGCGGCGATGGTGCTCGGCATCGCCGCCGCGCACGTGCCCGCCGTACGGACGCTGACCCAGGGCATCGCGCGCCCCGGGCTCTCGGTCTCGGCCAAGCGCCTGATGCGCGTCGCGATCGTGCTGCTGGGCCTGCAGCTCAGCCTGTCCGACGTGCTCGGCCTGGGCTGGCTCACCGCCCTGATGGTCCTCGGCGTCGTGCTCGTGACGTTCACCGGAACGCTGTGGATGGGCCGCAAGCTGGGCCTGCCCGGCGACCAGCCCCTGCTCGTGGCCACCGGCTACTCGATCTGCGGCGCGTCCGCGATCGGCGCGGTCAGCCAGACGACCCGCAGCGACGAGCGCGACGTCGCCAACGCGGTCGCCGTGGTGACGCTCTGCGGCACGCTCGCGATCGGCGTGCTCCCGCTGCTGCACCACCCGCTCGGGCTCGGGGACGCCGCGTTCGGCCGCTGGGTCGGCGCGAGCGTGCACGACGTCGGCCAGGTCGTCGCGGCGGCCCAGACGGCCGGACCGGCCGCGCTGAAGGAGGCCGTGCTGGTCAAGCTGATGCGGGTCGCGATGCTGGCGCCGCTGGTGGCGATCATCGCGGTGACCGTACGCCGCCGCGCCACCGCCGCCCCGTCCGAGGAGGGCGAGAGCACCAAGCGGCCGCCGCTGCTCCCGCTCTTCGTGGCCGGGTTCCTGGTGATGATCCTGCTGCGCACGACCGGCCGGGTCCCCGAGTCCCTGCTGGGTTCGGCGTCGAACGTTCAGCACCTGCTGCTGGCCGCCGCGCTCTTCGGGCTTGGCAGCTCGATCCACCTGCCGTCGATGACGCGGACGGGCGGGCGGATGGCGGTGCTCGGCCTGGCGTCGTGGGTGGTCATCGCCGGACTGTCGTACGCGGGGACCATGCTGACGACCTAGACGGACCAGACGACGTAAATGATCGTTTTTCTGGACCCGGAAACGATTACATGATTACATCAGGCCACCACGAGAAGCTTTGGGGGCCGATCATCGTGATCGTTGAGTACATCCGCTACCGCGTGCCCGCGGACGGGGCCGAGGCGTTCGAGGCCGCCTACGCGCGCGCCGCCGTCCCGCTGGCCGCCGCGCCGCAGTGCGTCGACTACGAGCTGTCCCGCTGCGTGGACGAGCCCGGCGCCTACATCCTGCGCATCGTCTGGACCTCCGCCAAGGACCACCTGGAGGTCTTCCGCGGCGGCGAGCACTTCACGGCGTTCTTCACCGAGATCCAGCCGTACGTCGAGCAGATCGAGGAGATGCGCCACTACGAGCGCACCGCCGTCCGCGGCCCCGGCTCCTCCGTCCCGACCATGTACGAGTGGGCGGGCGGCTCCGAGGCATTCGAGCGGCTCACCGAGGTCTTCTACTCCAAGGTCGTCGAGGACGAGCTGGTCGGCCCGCTGTTCGCCCACATGGACCCCGGCCACCCCAGGTACGTCGCGATGTGGCTCGCCGAGGTCTTCGGCGGCCCGAACTCCTACAGCGAGCAGCGCGGCGGCTACCACCACATGATCCGCCAGCACCTCGGCAAGGGCATCCAGGAGCCGCAGCGCCGCCGCTGGGTGAGCCTGCTCATGGACGCCGCCGACGAGGTCGGCCTGCCCGGCGACCCCGAGTTCCGCTCCGCGTTCGCCGCCTACATCGAGTGGGGCACCCGGCTCGCGCTCGGCAACTCCCAGACCGACGCGCAACCCGCGCTCGAGGCCCCGATGCCGCACTGGGGCTGGGGCGTCGCCCCGCCCTACATCCCCAAGGGCTGAGCGGACCCACCCGGACTACGAGTCCGCGCCGCCGGTCGCCACACGTCCGCACCGCCGGTCGCTACGAGTCCGTGCCGCCGAACCGGTCCCTGAGCCGGGTGAGGGTGGCTCGGATCGCCGCCGGTCCGGTCCAGACGACCTTGGCGTCGCAGGGTTTGGAGTCGAGCCGCTGGAACGTGAACGCGAACCGGTCCCCGATCTTGCTCTCCAGCCCGCCGAGGTCGGGGAAGTTCCGGTTCCCCTGCCGGGCCGTCGAGACGGTGCGGCGTTCGCCATTCACCACGAGCGTCATCCTGAGGTCGACGCCGGGGCAGCCGCCCGCGCTCAGCGAGCCGCCGAAGCTCGTCACGGGCCGTCCCGAGTCGGCCTTGCCCACGTGGAACACCGTGGTCTGCGGCGCGGAGCCCGGGGCCAGCCGCCAGGTGAGGACCTGCGTCGACGTGCAGTTGGTGTTGCTCTGATGATCGCAGGTCGGATTCTCCTGGAGCTCCGCCTTCGGCCTGGTGCCCGCCACGACGTCGACCCCCGAGACGGTGGACGCGGCGGCGACGATGACCAGGGTGAGCACCGTCACCAGGCCCACGGCCGCCAGCCTGCTCACCGACGAGAGCCACCACTGCGACGCCCGTTCCGCCGCCGGCTCGCGGTCGTCGGCGGGCTGGGAGAACGGCGTGCCTCCGGACAGATGGTCCTGAAGCCGCGCGTGGCGGAACTGGTGGATCGCGCCCGCCCGGCGGAGCACTCCGCGCCGGTGAGCGTGGTCGACGAACGTCATCAGCCGGAACGGAATGCGCCCGGTCAGCGCGAACCAGGCGCGCGACAGCTGGTACGACCCCCACGCCGTGCTGAGCCCGGACCCCAGTCCGAACAGCACCGCCCACGTCACCAGGTACCCGGCGAAGCGGGACGGCTCGTAGCCCTGACCCAGGAAGAAGAAGCCGATCAGACCGCCGACCGCCGCCCCGGCGAACGCCACGACCAGTGCGGACGCGGCCAGGTTCCGCCGCAGGATCGAGCGCTGGTCGGCCGCGCGCCGCTCGTCCATCGCCACGTCCGTCCACCGGTACTGGGCCGCCACGGCCGCCGCCACCCCGGTGGTGGTGGCGGTGAGGAGCCCCGCCCAGAAGCCGAACGGGATGGAGGCCATCAGCCAGCCGCCGAAACCGACGACCAGGCCGGCCGCCACGCTCACGATCGGTGAGCGAAGCCGCCACCACGCGAGGTCGCGCGTGCCCTGCCAGCACAGCTGCACCGCGAGGAAGCCAAGCCACTTCCCTGCCTGGCGGGCGGTGTAGCGGCGGTCGGGATGGAACTCGGAGTACACCGCCGGGACGAACCGGTCGAGCAGGTGCTCTTCGACGGCCTCGCGCTCGGTGAACCGTTCGTCGGTGAACAGTTCCTTCGGATCGGTGTCCGGGTCCTCGTAGACGTCGCGGAGGAGATCGACCATCAGCGGCGTCTCCAGCGCCTGCGCGAGGGCGCCCTCCGGGTGCTCGCGCAGCCAGGAGATCACCTCGGCCCACCGTTCGTCCCCGTCGCGCGGCATCCGGCGCAGGAACGCGACGGCGTCGTCCAGTTCGACGGGCTCCAGCTCGACGACCAGCGCGCGCCGGAAGAAGCGGTTGGACGCGGTCACGGCGTTCTCGAACTCGGCGCTCCGGCAGGTCACCACCAGCGGCCGGTCGTCGCCCACCGCCTGGTCGATCAGCTTGATCGCCTTGGGCATCAGCGCGGCGTCCATCTCGTCGAGCCCGTCGAGCACCGGCATGATCCGGCCGTCCTCGATCAGCCGCCCGGCCACCGCGCCGCTGCGCAGGAAGTCGTGGTCCTCGACGAGCCGTTCGGCCATCCACGCGTCCAGCGGGACCTCCAGGTCCCACGACGACAGCGGCAGCAGCACCGGCAGCGGCTCGTCCGGCCCCGGGTGCTCCAGCAGGTTCACGACCAGGCGCATCGCGAGCGCCGTCTTGCCCGACCCCGGCTCACCGATCACCACGAGCTGCCGCGCCGGAAGGGCCCGTACGGCCGCCGCGAGGTCCTCGCCCTCGCCACTCGCCCGCACCCGCAGCGGACGCCCGCCGACCGCGTCCTCGCCCAGAATCGCCGACGCCGACGCCTGAACGGGCCGACGCGTCGTCGACCAGCGGATCCGGATCGGCTTCGGGCTCCACAGCGACCGGATCGCCGCCTCGTCCTCCCACTGCTTGCGTACCGCCGTCCCCAGCCGCCGGAACGCGTCGTCCTCGGCCTCCCGCCCCGGCGCCGCGCCACGGGAGACGTCGCGGTAGACCGTGTAGGCGAACACCGGCAGTCCCGCCAGCATGGCGAAGACCGAGCTGAGCTTGTCCGCGACGTCGAGCCCCACCATCACGAAGAGCACGATGAGGACGAAGACGACCGATGCGGTGATCGCCACGACGGTGCCCCGCGCACTGGGCCTCCGCCATGAATGATCACTACGCACGGCCGCCACCATATGACGAATCGGCACATCTGGACCCGCCAACGGGCGACTTGAGGGGATGTGCCCGTAACGTTGGGTCCATGGCCGGTGGTGAAGAACGGGCCGGGGTCTCGCTGAGCAACCTCGACCAGCCGCTGTTCGACGGCGCTGAGGCGACCAAGCGCGATCTCGTCGACTACCTCGACGCGGTCGCCGACCGGATCATCCCGGTCCTGGCCGACCGGCCGCTGTCGGTGGTCCGCGTGCACCGCGGCGGCGAGCCGTTCATGCAGAAGAACCTGCCCAAGTACACGCCCGACTGGGTCGCGTCCGTCCCGCTGTGGGCCGAGACCTCCCGGCGGAAGGTCACCTACGCGCTCTGCAACGACCGCCGGACGCTCATCTGGTTCGGCAACCAGCGCGCCATCGAATACCACCCGGCCCTGGTCCTGGCGGGCGAGTGGGCCCACCCGACCTACCTGATCATGGACCTGGACCCGCCCGAGGGCGACGGCTCGTTCGGGCTGTCCGTACGGGCGGCGCACCTGGTGCGGCAGGCCCTGGCCGACAGCGGCCTGGCGGGCGCGGTCAAGACCAGCGGCGCCAAGGGCGTGCACATCTTCGTGCCGATCGAGTCCGGGGTGGGCGCGGAGGACGCAGCGGCGGCCACCCGGGCCATCGCCGCACGCGCCGAACGCATCGACTCGTCCTTCGCCACCACCGCGTTCATCCGGGAGGACCGCGAGGGCAAGGTGTTCCTCGACTCCACCCGGGCGGGCGGTGCGACGGTCGTCGCCACCTACAGCCCACGCATCCGCCCGGGCACCCCCGTCTCGTTCCCGGTCCCCTGGGACGAGCTGGACAGCGTGAAACCAGCCGACTTCACACTCAAGACGGCTCTGGAACGCCTAGGCGACCGCGACCCGTGGGCCGAGACGATGCCCTCCCCGCAGAAACTCCCCGTCGATCTCCTCGAAGAGGGCCACACCATTCCGATCGCTCGCGTTCAAGCGATGCACGAAGGCAAACGCCGCAAGCGCGCCCGCGAAAAGGAAGCCGAGAGTTAAGAGACCCCGTGTCGAGTGCCTAGGGGATCTGAGTACTTGAGCGGATAGTGCGCGGCCGGGGCGGCTGTGAGGCTCCTTGGCATGCAGATGATCTGCCCTGGTTGCCGAGCCCCGCTCCCGCCGCCCCCGCCGCCTTCCTGCCCGGTGTGCGGACTGGTGATGGTCGGTCCGGCCGCTCAGGAGCTGAGGACGGTCGATCAGAAGCTCGCCGTGCTGAACGAGCGGCGCTCAGTGCTGCTCGCGCATCTCTACAGCGTCGCGCCCAACGCCGGGCCCGCGGTGTGGCCCAACGCCTGGTCGATGGGGTGGCCCAACGCCGGGCCCATGGGGTGGGCTCCCAGACCGCCGCGGGCGGACGGGCAGACGGACGTCTCGCGGATGGGCGTACGGAACGCGCTGCTGTCGCTGGGCGGGGTGCTGCTCGGCATCGCGGCGATGGTCTTCACGGTCATCAGCTGGGGATCGCTGAGCCTCGGGGGCCGGGCGCTCGTGCTCGCGACGCTGACCGGGGTGGCGTTGTGGTCGGTCTGGCCGCTGGCCAAGCGGGGGCTGACCGCGACGGCGGAGACGATCGCGGTGGTCGGGCTCCTGCTGATCGGGCTGGAGTGCTACGCGGCGTACGCGGGGAACCTCTTCGGCCTGCACAGTGCGGATCCCGTGCGGTACGCGGCGATCGCTTCTCTGGGCGTCACGCTCTACTGGGCGGGCTACGCGACGATCGCGCCGGTGCGGCTGGCGATGCCGCAGGCCATCCTCGTCGGGCAGCTGATCCTGCCGCTGTGGGCAGTCTCGGCGGACGCCGGGACCATGGGCATGGCGATGACGCTGCTGACACTCGCGCTCGCCGATCTGCTGATCCGTGTCCTGGCCAAGAGCAGCAGGACGAGGGGAACGGCGTCGTTCACGGGGCTGCCGGCCTGGGTCATGGGCGGTCTGCTCGGGCTGGGCATGGCGGTGACGGAGTCGTCGGTCGAGTCGGGTGTCGTTCTGGCGGTCGCCGCCGCGGTGGCGATGGTCTGGGCGGTGTTCGCCGAACGGAGGCTCGCGGTCGGTGCCGGGCTGCTCCTGCCTCTTGGGATCGCCGCGGCACTGCCGATGGGGCACCGGTGGGTCGCGGCGGGAATCGCCGTGGCGGCCATCGCGGTCGTCGGCGCAGCTCGGGTGCTGCCGGTCCGGGTGCGCCGGGCCACGGAGATCGGTGGCCTCGCCGCGCTGGGTGTGGCCGTCCTCGGTGTGGTGATCGGAACGACGCTCACGCTGATCGGCCCGCTCCGGCAGGACGTATGGTCGGGCGCTCCGGCGGTGCTTCCGGCCGACATGCGGTTCTGGATGCTGCCCGCGGCCCCGGTCGTGCTCGCGATCGTGGCCGTCGTGCTCGCCCTCGGGCGTCGTACGGACGCCGCGCCGGTGCTCGCCCTCGCCGTGCTGACCATCCCGGGAGTGCCGTACGAGGCGCGGCCGGCGATGCTCGTCGGGCTGGCCGCCCTGCTCGCGGCGTGGGCTCTGGTGGACCGGGTCGTCGGGATCACGGCCGTGGCGGTGGCCGCGTGGACGGTGGCCGCATCACTGGCCATCGAGCAGACGACGCTGGCGACGTTGAGCGTCGTGACGGTGCTCGCCGTCGGGTTCGCCGTGGCGCCCGCGCTGCGGCCCTGGGCTGCGGCCACCGCGACGGCGGCGCTCGGCGGAACGGCCGCCGCTTACGGGCTGGCGTACGGGCTGCCGGTGCAATGGGCGGCGTTCGGCGTACTGGCGGCTGCGGGGATCGGCCTCGCGGTCGCGGCGTGGCTGCGGGCCCTGCCGGTCGAGGTCGTCGCGTCCGCGGTGGGCGCCGTGGGCATCGGGATGGCCGTCGTCGATCCACTGGCGTTGAGCCTGGCGCTGTCGTTCGGCGGCGTGCTGGCCTTCGCGGTCTCGCTGCGGAGAGACAGGCGCCAGGCCACCTGGGCCGGGTCGATGCTGATGCTCGCGGCCTGGTGGGTCCGTCTCGCCGACACCCATGTCACCTCGCCCGAGGCCTACACGCTGCCCGTCTCGGTGGCCCTGCTGACCATGGGGTGGATGCGGCGCCGCCAGGACTCGGGAGTCTCGTCGTGGATCGCGTACGGGCCGGGACTGGCGAGCACGCTCCTGCCGAGCCTGCTGGTGTCCTGGCACGAGCCCGCGGGCCTGCGCGCGCTTCTGCTCGGCGCCGCCGCGCTGGCGATCGCGCTCATCGGAGCGAAGGCGCGCCTCCAGGCTCCGCTCCTGCTGGGCGGTGCGGTACTGGTGGCGGACGCGGCACGGCAACTCGCGCCGTACGTCGCGGAGGCGAGCGGGCAGCTGCCCGGCTGGGTGCCGATCGCGGCGGCGGGCCTGGCGCTGCTGGTCATCGGGGCGACGTACGAGCACCGGCTGCGGGACCTGCGACGGCTGCGGCACGCGGTCGAACGCCTCGGCTGACCAGGCCCCGTGAGCAAATGGGCGACCACATGGCGGTCATGCCGCGTTCCACATTCGTTCTACCCCCGTTCGGGGGTGGTGCGGGTCACAGGAGTGTCGAACGATCCTCGTAGCTGGGTGGCAACGCGGCTACGAGGAGGAACCCCATGCCGGCAGTCGAGTTCCGTGCGGCTCGCGACTTTTTGCTCGGCGCGCGGGAGGACCACGCGGCCGCGTACGAGAAATTCCAGTGGCCCGTGCTGACCGGGTTCAACTGGGCTCTGGACTGGTTCGACAAGATCGCCGAGGACAACGACGCCCCGGCGCTGTGGATCGTCGAGGAGGACGGCGGCGAGGCGCGCTACTCGTTCGCCGAGCTGGCCAGGCGGTCGAACCAGGTCGCCAACCGGCTGCGCACGGCCGGGGTGCGGCGCGGTGACCGGATCATCGTGATGCTCGGCAACCAGGTCGAGCTGTGGGAGACGCTGCTGGCGGCGATGAAGCTGGGCGCGGTGATCATCCCGTCCACGCCGCTGCTGGGCCCGGCGGACCTGCGCGACCGGCTGACCCGGGGTAAGGCGCGGCACGTGGTGGTCGGGTCGGCCGACACCCCCAAGTTCGCGGACGTGCCCGGCGACTACACCCGGATCGCGGTCGGCGAGCCGGTCGCGGGATGGCTGCCCTACGACGCCGCCTACCGCGCGGAGGAGACGTTCACCCCGTACGGCACGACCATGGCGAGCGACACGCTGCTGCTGTACTTCACCTCGGGCACGACGGCGCAGCCGAAGCTGGTGGAGCACACGCACGCGTCCTACCCGGCCGGTCACCTGTCGACGATGTACTGGATCGGGCTGCGGCCCGGCGACGTGCACCTCAACATCTCCTCGCCCGGCTGGGCCAAGCACGCGTGGAGCAACGTCTTCGCGCCGTGGAACGCCGAGGCCTGCGTCTTCATCTTCAACTACACGCGCTTCGACGCCGACCGGCTGCTGAACGAGCTGGACCGCTGCGGCGTGACGAGCTTCTGCGCCCCGCCGACCGTGTGGCGGATGCTGATCCAGGCCGACCTGTCCCGGCTCCAGACCCCGCCGCGCGAGGTGGTGGCGGCCGGTGAGCCGCTCAACCCCGAGGTGATCGAACGGGTCAAGGAGGTCTGGGGCATCACGATCCGCGACGGGTTCGGGCAGACCGAGACCACGCTGCAGGTCGGCAACTCGCCGGGCCAGCCGGTGAAGCCCGGGTCGATGGGCCGCCCGATGCCCGGCTACAAGGTGGAACTGCTCGACCCGATCAGCGGCGAGGCCGCCGAGGAGGGCGAGATCTGCCTCGACCTCACCGACCGCCCGCTCGGCCTGATGAAGGGCTACCACGGCGACGACGAGCGGACCGAGCAGGTGATGGCCAACGGCTTCTACCGCACGGGCGACATCGGCTCGCGCGACGCCGACGGCTACATCACCTACGTGGGCCGGACCGACGACGTCTTCAAGGCCTCCGACTACAAGATCTCGCCGTTCGAGCTGGAGAGCGTGCTGATCGAGCACGAGGCGGTGGCCGAGGCCGCCGTGGTGCCCTCGCCCGACCCGGTACGGCTCGCCGTTCCGAAGGCGTACGTGACGCTCGCGGCCGGCTGGGAGCCGACCGCCGAGACCGCGGCGTCGATCTTCGCGCACTGCCGGGCGCAGCTGTCGCCCTACAAGCGGCTGCGCCTGCTGGAGTTCACGACCGAGCTGCCGAAGACCATCTCCGGCAAGATCCGCCGCGTGGAGTTGCGGGCCAGCGAGGTCGACAAGCACCCCGACGCCGACGCCCGCCCGGCGGGTGAGTTCCGGGAGGACGCGACATGACCGGGGCCATCATCAAGTCGACGCTCGCCTACGCCTCCGGGCCGTCCACGGCCCCCCTGCTCGGCGACACGATCGGCGCCGACCTGGACCGTACGGTCGCCGCCTACCCCGACCGGGACGCGCTGGTCGAGTGCGCCAGCGGGCGGCGCTGGACGTACGCGCAGTTCGCCGACGAGGTGAACGCCGTCGCGCTCGGCCTGCTCGAGCTCGGCGTCAAGACCGGCGACCGGGTCGGCATCTGGGCGCCGAACTGCGCGGAGTGGTCGTTCGTCCAGTACGCGACCGCCAAGATCGGCGCGATCCTGGTCAACATCAACCCCGCCTACCGGGTGCACGAGCTGGAGTTCGTGCTCAACCAGGCGGGCATCCGCACGCTCGTCGCCGCGCCCGCGTTCAAGACCTCCGACTACGCGGCGATGATCGAGGATGTCCGGCCGAAGTGCGAGGCGCTCACCGACGTCGTCCTGCTCGGCCGCGACTCGTGGAACGACCTGCTCGGCACCGGCCGCACTGGCGACCCGGCGCGCCTGACCGAGATCGCCGAGGGCCTCAGCGCGGACGACCCGATCAACATCCAGTACACCAGCGGCACGACCGGGTTCCCCAAGGGCGCGACGCTCTCGCACCACAACATCCTGAACAACGGCTTCTTCGTCGGCGAGCTGTGCGGCTATGACGAGGAGGACCGGATCTGCGTGCCGGTGCCCTTCTACCACTGCTTCGGCATGGTCATGGGCAACCTGGCGGCGACCAGCCACGGCTCGTGCATCGTGATCCCGGCCCCCGCGTTCGACCCCACGGCCACGCTGCAGGCGGTCGCGGCCGAGCGCTGCACGTCGCTGTACGGCGTGCCGACGATGTTCATCGCCGAGCTCAGCGACCCGTCGTTCGAGACCTACGACCTGTCCTCGCTGCGCACCGGGATCATGGCGGGCTCGCCCTGCCCGGTCGAGGTGATGAAGCAGGTCATCGAGCGGATGGGCATGACCGAGGTGGCGATCTGCTACGGCATGACCGAGACCTCGCCGGTGTCCACGCAGACCCGCGCGGGCGACTCGGTGGACCGCCGCGTCTCCACCGTCGGCACCGTCCACCCGCATCTCGAGATCAAGATCGTCGATCCGGAGAGCGGCGTCACCGTGCAACGCGGTGTGCCCGGCGAGTTCTGCACCCGCGGCTACTCGGTGATGCTGGGCTACTGGGACGAGCCGGAGAAGACGGCCGAGGCCATCGACAAGGCCCGCTGGATGCACACCGGCGACATCGCGGTGATGGACGCCGACGGCTACGTGCAGATCACCGGCCGGATCAAGGACATGGTCATCCGCGGCGGCGAGAACGTCTACCCGCGCGAGATCGAGGAGTTCCTCTACACCCACCCCGACATCCTGGACGCCCAGGTCATCGGGGCCCCCGACGAGAAGTACGGCGAGGAACTGATGGCCTGGATCCGGCTCCGGCCGGGCGCCGAGCCGATCACCGACGAGTCGCTCCGGGAGTTCTGCACGGGCCGGCTCGCCCACTACAAGATCCCCCGCTACGTCTACCTGGTCGACGAGTTCCCGATGACCGTCACCGGGAAGATCCGCAAGGTCCAGATGCGCGAGGAGTCCCTGGACATCCTCGGCCTCTCCCAGCTCTGATCGGGCCCCCGGCACGCCCGACCCCTGGTCGTACGGCGCGCGACCAGGCATATTGGGGCTCATGGGCGACGACGCCGGCGCGGTCAGGGCCGCGGTGCTGTCACTCCATCGGAGCACGGGGCTGCCGATGGTGTTCGGCGGCGCGCTCGCCGGGCAGGAGCGCTTCCGGATCACCGAGCTGGTGGGCAACTCCACGGGCTCGCTGAAGGGCCTGACGATCAGGCAGGGGTCCGGGCTCGGCGGCAAGGCGATGGCGCTCGGGCGGCCGGTCTGGGTGAGCAACTACCCGCAGGCCGCGACGATCAGCCACGACTACGACGCGCCGGTCGCCGCCGAGGGGCTGCTGTCGATCGTGGCGGTGCCGGTCGTGGTGCGGCGGCGGGTCCGCGGCGTGCTGTACGGGGCGCTGCGCGAGCCGCTCTCGCTCGCCGACCGGGTGATCGCGGCGGCCGTCGAGGCGACCCGCGACCTGGAGCAGGAGCTGGCCGTACGGGACGAGGCCGACGAGGCGCTCGCCCGCCTCCAGCCCGACTGCGACCCGACCGCGCGGTGGGAGGAGGTCCGCGCCGTGCACGCCGAGTTGCGCGGCCTCGCCGAGCAGGTCACCGACGACGCGGTGCGCGAGCGGCTGCTGGCGGCCTCCATCCGGCTGGCCGCGGCGACCAGCCCGGACGGGATGCGCCCGCCCGGGCCCGCGCTGTCGCCCCGGGAGCTGGACGTGCTGTCCTACGTCGCGATCGGCTGCACGAACGCCGACACCGCCCAGCGCCTCGGGCTGCTGCCGGAGACGGTCAAGAGCTACCTACGCTCCGCCATGCGCAAGCTCGGCTCCCACACCCGCCTCGAGGCCGTCGCCGCCGCCCGCCGCTCCGGCCTGCTCCCCTGATCCCGACGCTGATTCCGCCCCTGACACCGCCGTACGGCGCGCGAGGCGCACGGTGATCGCCGCCAGCACGGCCGCGGTGAGGGCGGACGCCGCGAACACGCTCGTCACGATGGTGAACGCGTGCTGGGGACGGTCGGCGAAACCCAGGTAGACGGTCCCGAAGACGGCGACGCCCGCGACCGCCGCCAGCTGCGCGTTGGTGTTGAACAGGCCGCTCATGTCCGCCGCGTACCGCTGTGGCAGGGCGGCGCTCATCCGGCCGAGCATCGACGCGAAGCCCATGCCGAGGCCGAGCCCGCCGAAGCCGAGCGCGATGACCAGCGGCACCGGGTGGGCGTGCGAGGCGCCGATCGCCAGGTAGGCGACCGCGAGGATCACGTACCCGATGACGGCCGCGCGGGAGGAGAACCACTGTGGGCAGCGCGGCAGCACCGGCCCGGCGATGCCGAACGCCGCGACCCACGACACCAGCACCAGTCCCGAGAACAGCGGGCTCTTGCCGAGCCCCTGCTGCAGGTAGAGCGCCAGCACGAACATCAGCGCGAAGTACGTCGCCGTCGACGCCGCGAGCGAGGCGAGGCCCCACCGGATCACCGGCTGGGCGATCACTTCGAGGTTGAGCAGCGGGTATCCACCCCGGGCCTTGACCCGGCGCTGCCACAGCACGAACGCGACCAGTGCCGGAACGCTGGCGGCGAGCATGACCCACAGCCACACCGGCCAGTGCAGCTCCCGGCCGAACACCAGCGGCAGCATCGCGGCGAGCACGGCCGCCGACAGCAACGCGACGCCGCCGAGGTCCAGGCGCTTGCGCTCACCGCGTACGTCGGCGGGCATCAGCCGCGGGCCGAGCGCGAGCATGGCCAGGCCCACCGGAACGTTGATCAGGAAGATCGGCCGCCACGACAGGCCGAACAGGTCGGCCGACACGACGATGCCGCCGAGCGCCTGGCCCGCGACCGCGCCGCCGGACAGCGTCAGCACGAGCAGCCCCTGCGCCCGTTCGCGCGCCTTGCCGACGAAGTGGGTCTGGATGCCGGACAGGACCTGCGGCACCATCAGCGCGCCCGCAGCGCCCTGCACGATCCGGGCGACGATCAGCGCGGGCGTCGCCGGGGCCAGCCCGCAGGCCAGCGAGGCGAGCGTGAAGAGGGCGAGTCCGCCGAGAAAGGAGCGGCGGTGGCCCCAGGTGTCGCCGAGGCGGGCGCCGGTGATCAGCAGCATGGCGTAGGTGAGCGTGTAGCCCGAGATCACCAGCTCCAGCGCGCCGCCGGAGGGATGCAGGTCGGACCGGACGGCCGGGGCGGCCACGTTCACGATGGCGATGTCGACGTTCACCATGAACTGGCCGGTCAGGAGCACGGCCAGCAGGCCGCGCGCGCGTCGTTCCACGAGGTCTCCCAGGACGGGGAAGCGGTACGCACGTGGAACACCGGCGCCACCGTGACGGTTGCGCGACGGCTGCGACGCTCGCGGCCACGCATGTACGCCCGAAGGCGCCTGCGGGATTCGGAGAGATCTGGCCCGGCGACGGGGTCGGCGGAACGCGCGGCGCCATCGCACCATCGCAGCTCGGCCCCCGTGGCGTGCTGTCCGGCTTAGCGGTCACCGCGAGCCCGTCGCGCCGGGCCTTGATCACTCGGCCGGCCGATACCTCCGCGACACCGGCGACCGCCCCCGAATGCAGAGAAGACGTTAACACCTTCACGAACACACATGTTCGTGGCGCGGGAGATTGTCTCTGTCCAGTTCACCGACTGATTGGTAACTTTGTGCCGTGGACTCCCCCGGCTTCGACGCGCTTCCCCGGGGTCGTCATCAGCTGACCCGGGAACAGGTCGCCGCCTCCCAGCGGCAACGCCTGCTGCAGGGCATCACCGAGGTCGTCGCGGAGAAGGGCTACGTGCACACCTCGGTGGCCGACGTGCTGAAGCGCGCGCACGTGTCACGTGAGACGTTCTACGAACATTTCACCGACAAGCAGGACTGTTTTCTCGCCGCGTTCGAGACCTCGGCCGAGTTGCTGCTCGGTGCGGTGACCGATGCGGTGGGCCCGCCCGAGCTGCCCGCGCTGGAACGCTTCGACCAGGTGCTGACCCACTACCTGGACGGGCTGGCCGCCGACTCGGCGCGCGCCCGCACGTTCCTGCTGGAGGTCTACGCCGCCGGACCGGCCGCCGCGAGCCGCCGGCACGAGATCCAGCGGCAGTTCGTCCAGCTGATGCTGCGGGTGCTGCTGGACGACCGGGGATGGCGCGACCTGCCCGACCCCGAGTTCGCCGCGCAGATGGTCGTGGGCGGCGTCGCCGCGATGGTGACCGGGAAGGTCGCCGCGGGCGACCACGCCGCCCTTCCCGGCCTGCGCGGGCCGATCATGGCCCACGTCCGTTCGCTGATGCCCGGCAGTGCCGAATGACTAGATGAACGTGCTGAGCAGCCCGGCGACCGCGAACCCGACCACCGACAGGATCGTCTCCAGCACCGTCCAGGTCTTCAGGGTGTCCCGGACCGACATGTTGAAGTAGCGCGACACGATCCAGAACCCGCCGTCGTTGACGTGCGAGGCGATGATCGAGCCCGCCGAGATGGCGATGACGATGAGCGCGATGTGCGCCTGCGAGTAGTCGTGCTCCTTCAGCAGCGGGGCGACGATGCCGCCGGTCGTGACGATGGCGACGGTCGCCGAGCCCTGCGCCAGCCGCAGCCCGCAGCTGATGAGGTAGGCCAGCACGATGACCGGCAGGCCCCAGCTCGACAGGGTGTCGGCGAGCGCCTTGCCGACGCCGGTCGCCGCGATGACCGCGCCGAAGAACGCGCCCGCGCCGACCACGAGCAGGATCATGCCGACCGGCCGCAGCGACTTGGTGGCGAGGCTGGACAGTTCGGCGGACGGGATGCCGCGGCGCAGTCCGAGCAGCCACATGGCCAGCAGCACGGCGATGGTGAGCGCCACGGCGGGCGTGCCGAGGAACGTCAGCGTCGGGAGCAGGGAGCTGTGCTTCCACCAGACCGTGCCGAACGTGGCGAGCAGGATGAGCACGAGCGGGACGGCGATGACCAGCAGCACCAGGCTGAGCGGCGGCTCGGGGAGCTCCTTCTTACCGCCCTCCTTTCCGCCCTCCTCGGCGTCGATCTCGCCCTCGGCCTCGGCCTCGCGCGCCTCCTCACCGACGATGAAGTCCTCGGGCACGTCGATGATCACGCGCTTGCCGATGAACGAACCCCACCAGACGCCCGCGACCAGGAACGCGGGGAGGCCGCAGATCAGGCCCATCACGATGAGCCAGCCGAGCGAGACGCCGAGCAGCCCGGCCGCCGCCACCGGACCGGGGTGCGGCGGCAGGAACGCGTGCGTCATGGACAGGCCCGCCAGCAGCGGCATCGCGTACAGCACGAGCGAGCGGCCGCCGCGCTTGGCGGTGATGTAGACCAGAGGCGCCAGCACGAAGATGCCGATGTCGAAGAACACCGGGATGCCGAAGATGAGGCCGGCCAGCCCCATCGCCAGCGGCGCGCCGCGTTCACCGAAGATGCCGAGCAGCCGCCGGGTCAGCACGTCCGCGCCGCCCGAGGCCTCCAGGATCGCGCCGAGGATCGTGCCGAGCCCGATGATGGGCGCGATATGGCCGAGGATTCCCCCGAATCCGGTTTCCAGCAGCGAGGTCTTGGAGCTCAGCGCGGTGCCGACGAGCTTGTCGACGCTGAGCCCGGCGGCGAGGCCGAGGGCCAGGCCGGAGACCAGCAGCGAGATGAACGGTTCCAGCTTGACGACGATGATCAGGAACAGCAGGACCGCGATGGCCGCCGCGCACAGCAGCAGCAGACCACCCGTCTCGTGTTGGAGCCAATGGACCATGGGGGGTGTCCTTCGCGATAGGGGGGTCGAGCTCGGGCTATCTGGTGACTCCGTCCGCCGTCCTGCGGAGCGACCGGCCCGGCAGTGCGCCGGTGTGCCGCCCGTCCGCGATGACCGCGACCCCGTTGACGAAGACGTAGGGGATGCCCTCGGCCTGCTGCCGGGGCTCGGCGAAGGTCGCCGCGTCGCGTACCTCCGCCGGGTCGAAGAGCACGAGGTCCGCGCGCAGCCCGGGCCTGACCAGGCCCCGGTCGGCCAGCTTCAGCCGCCGCGCGGCCCGGCCGGTCAGGTGCGCGACGCACTCCTCCAGCGTCAGGACGCCGAGGTCGCGCACGTAGTGGCCGAGGTAGCGCGGGAACGTTCCCCAGGCGCGCGGATGCGGCTTGGCCGCCGCCAGCAGGCCGTCGCTCCCGCCGGTGTGCGCCGGGTGCCGCATGATCGCCTGAACGTTCTCCTCGTGCCCGACGTGCTGAAGGATCGTGGTGGCGAGGTCGTCGGCCAGCAGCCGGTCGGCGTAGACGTCGAACGCGGGCCGCCCGGCCGCCTCCGCGAGTTCGGCGACGGTCCTCCCGATGACCGACGGATCGGGCGAGCCGGAGATCTCGATGGTCTCCCACTCGGCGGGCACGCCGTGGCAGCCGTCCGAGCCGTCGACCTCCATCACGTGCCGGATCCGGTCTCGTTCGCCCTGGTCGGCGAGCCGGGCCAGCGTCGCGGCGGGCCCGCCCTCGTTCGCCCAGCTCGGCAGCAGCGCGGCAAGCGTGGTGGAGCCGGGCAGGTAGGGATAGGTGTCGAGGGTGATGTCGCAGCCGCCCTCGATCGCCTCGTCCAGCAGGCGCAGCAGGTCGGGGGCGCGGCCTCGGTTGACGCCGAAGTTCATGGTCGCGTGGGCGAGGTGGAGCGGGCAGCCCGAGCGGCGCGACAGCTCCACCATCTCGGCGTACGCCTCCAGCGCGCCCGCGCCGTACGAGCGGTGGTGCGGCGAGTAGAAGCCGCCGAGATCGGCGACCACGCGGCACAGCTCCAGGAGCTCGTCGTCGCTCGCGTACATCCCGGGCACGTAGGTCAGCCCGCTGGACATGCCGACCGCACCCTCCTCGATGCCCTGCGCGACGAGCTCACGCTGCCGGTCGAGCTCGACCTCGGTCGGCGGGCGCGCCTCCCAGCCCATCGCGAGCATCCGGACGGTCCCCTGCGGCACGAGGTAGCAGGCGTTGACGGCGATGCCCTGGTCGAGCCGGTCCAGGTACTCGCCGACGCTCCGCCAGCTCCAGTCGAACCCGGGCGGATCGCTGTTCCAGCCCGCGATCGCCTTGCGGGTGGCGGCGAGCGTGTCGTCGTCGACCGGCGCGTACGACAGGCCGTCCTGGCCGATCACCTCGCACGTGACGCCCTGGCCCACCTTCGCCAGGTGGTCGGGCTCGATGAGCAGCGCGAGGTCGGAGTGCGCGTGCATGTCGATGAAGCCGGGGGCGAGCACGAGCCCGTCCGCGTCGATCGTGTCCGTCCCGGTCAGGCGTGGCCCGGTCTGCCCGTCGCCGATCTCGTCGATGCGGCCGCCGGAGACCTCGATCGCGACGTCCGCGACCCGTCCGGGTGCGCCCGTACCGTCCACGACGCGCGCGCCGCGGATCACCAGGCGGGACATCAGAACCAGGTCCTGATCAGGTCGACCACGACGGGGTTCTCGGCGCCCGCGTCGCCCAGGACCGGGATCAGCTTCCACTTGTCCATCGCGGTGCACGGATGCGACAGGCCGAGCTTCACGATGTCGCCGACCTCGACGCGGCCGCCGCGCAGGAACGTGTGCTGGTCGGCCATCGCGACGCAGGTGGCGTCCGCGACCGACTGCGGCTCGGGCAGCCCCTCGTCGAACGGCAGGTCGCGCTTGCCCGCGTCCAGCAGCGCCAGGCCCGGCTCCGGCCGCGAGATCACCCGCGCCCAGCCGTGCATCGCCGAACGCAGCAGTTCCTCGCCCGTCCCGCGCGCGAACGGCGAGATGCTCCGGTAGAAGCCGTCGTCGTGGATGATGTACGCGCCCGAACGCAGGATCACCTCGGCGCCGTCGAGACCGCCGAGCACGTCCACGACCTGGTCGAAGTAGGAGCTGCCGCCCGCGGTCACGATCGGGGTCTCGGCCTCGTACGCCAGCCGGCCGTGCAGCGCGGCGACCCGGCGCAGGTAGTCGTCGACCGCCTCGCGGCCCTCCTCCAACGCGTCGTGCGCGAGCGCGCCCTCGTAGCCGGCGAGCCCGGCCAGCCGCAGCGTGCCGGTCTTGCGCACGGCGTCGGCGATCTCGAGGGCCTCCTCCTCGTCGCGCACCCCCGTACGGCCGTCCAGCCCGCCGAGCTCGACGCACACCTCCAGGGGCCGCTGGGAGTGCGCGGCGCGCAGCGCCTCGTCCATCAGCTCCACCGAGCGCACCGAGTCGACCCACGAGACGAACGAGAAGTGCGGGTCGCCGTCGAGCTGCCCGGCCATCCACGCCAGCCCGGCGGGGTCGAGGAGCGAGTTGGCCAGCATCAGGCGCTGCACGCCGAACGCGCGGGCGACGCGCAGCTGCGGAAGGTTGGCGAGCGTGATGCCCCACGCGCCCGCTTCGAGCTGGCGGCGCCACAGTTGCGGCGCCATCGTCGTCTTGCCGTGCGGGCAAAGCTGGACGCCCGCCTCGCGCGTCCAGTCCGCCATCAGGCGCACGTTGTGGGCGAGCGCGCCCTCGTCGAGGGTGAGGAGCGGGGTGCCCAGCTCGTCGAGCGTGGGCCCGGCCCGGAGGTAGTCCTCGACGGTCTCTCCGTGGGCCGCGGCGGGGATCGCCTTGAAACGCCAGTCGAGTCGTTCGGAACGCAGCGCGCCGATGGCGCCGTCGTCGATGGCCGTCACCATCCTGACCTCCTAGATTGCACACTTTGCAACGTTCATTGCACTATGCGCTTGTGCGGTTGTAACATCACCGTGGCGCGCCGGTCAACGGTCGAGGGTGGAGGAGACCGATGCAACGCTTCCCGGCTGCGGTCTGCGTAGGCGAAACGATGGCGGCGCTGATCCCGGACGGGCCCGGACCGCTCGAGGGCGTCGGCACGTTCCACCACACGATCGGCGGCGCGGAGGCCAACGTGGCGCGCGGGCTGGTCGCGCTCGGCGTCCCCACCGCCTGGGCCGGCCGCGTGGGCGACGACGGCTTCGGCCGCCGCATCGTCCGGGAGCTGGCGAACGCGGGCATCGACACCAGCGGCGTCGAGGTCGACCCGGTCCGTCCCACCGGCCTCTACGTGAAGGAGACGGGCCCGGCCGGAAGCGTTCTGCACTACTACCGGAAGGGCTCGGCGGGATCGGCGCTCGGTCCCGGGCTGCTCGGCTCGCCGCTGCTGGCGAACGCCCGGCTGGTTCATCTGTCCGGCATCACGCCCGCCCTCTCCGCCCAAGCCTTCGACCTGGTCCGCGCCATCCTGGACGACCCGGTGCCGGGACGCACGATCAGCTTCGACCTGAACTGGCGGCCTACCCTCTGGAGCGGCCGCGACCCCTCGCCGCTGCGATCTCTGGTGAACGCCGCCGACATCGCGCTCATGGGCGCCGACGAGGCCGCCGAGGTCTTCGGCACCGGCGATCCCCGGGCCCTGCGCGAGCTGCTCCCCGGCCCTGGCACACTCGTCGTCAAGGACGACGCCCACCAGGCCACCGCGATCACCGTCGACACCGACGTCACCGCGGGCGGTCAGGTCACCGAGATCGCGCTGCGCGTGGACGTGGTCGAGCCGGTCGGGGCGGGCGACGCGTTCGCCGCGGGCTACCTCGCTGGTACGTTGCGCGGCTACGACCAGCGGCGATGCCTGCGCCTCGGGCACATCGCGGCGGCCTCGACCCTGGTGGTGCCGGGCGACCACGGGGCACCGCCCGCCCCGGACGTCGTGGACGCGCTGCTGGCGGCGACGGCCGGGGAGTGGGCCGCCGTCACCGTGAGCGCGTCGGGTCTGGACCTGGGTTCGAAGAGGGAGACGCGATGAGCCAGAGCCTGGGCCGGGCACTCCAGATCCTGATCGAGCTGGGCGAGGGCCCGCGCACGCTCGACGAGCTGGCCGCCACCGTGGGCGTGCACAAGACGACCGTCATGCGGCTGCTGCGCACGCTGGAGGAGGAACGGTTCGCCTACCGGGACTCCGACCACAGGTTCCATCTCGGATCGCGGATGTTCGCGCTCGCCGGGACGGCGCTGGAGCAGCGCGGCGTGCGCGGGCTGGCGGCGCCGCACCTGGCCCGGCTGAACGAGAAGACCGGCCAGACCGTTCACCTCGGCGTGTACGAGGGCGGCGAGGTCGTCTACCTCGACAAGTACGACTCCAAGCACGCGATCCGGATGTACTCCCGCGTCGGGCTGAGGATGCCGCTGCACTGCACGGCGATCGCCAAGGTGCTGCTCGCCGACCTGCCCGAGGTGCAGCGCCGCCAGGTCGCCGAGGCGATCGAGTACACCCCGCACACCGCCAACACCATCGCCGGCCCGCGCGAGCTGCTCGCCGAGCTCGACCGCGTCGCCGCGCAGGGCCACGCGATGGACGACGCCGAGCACGAGACGTTCATCCGCTGTGTCGCCGCGCCGGTCCGCGGCGCCGCCGGGCGCGTGGTGGCGGCCGCGTCGATCTCGGTTCCCGATGTCGTGCTAGACCGGGACCAGGTACTCGGGCTGCTGCCGGATCTGCTGGCGGCCACCCGCGCCATCTCGGCGGACTGTGGATACGAGAAGGAGAGACCGTGACCGACAAGACCGCGATCGCCACCGACGCCGCGCCGGCCCCGCTGCCGGTGTTCCCCCAGGGCGTCCGCAAGGGCTCGCTCCTGCAGGTGTCCGGGCAGGGCTCGATGGATCCGGCGTCCGGCGCGTTCGTGCACGAGGGTGACGTGAAGGCGCAGACCCTGCGCGTGCTGGAGAACGTCAAGGCGATCCTGGACGCGGGCGGTGGGAGCTTCGACGACGTCGTGATGCTGCGCGTCTACCTCACCAAGCGCGACGACTTCCCGCTGATGAACGAGGTGTACGGCGAGTTCATGGCCAAGCACTGCCCGAGCGGCGTCTTCCCCGCGCGCACGACCGTGTTCGTCGACCTCCCGCTGCCGCAGATGCTCGTGGAGATCGACGCGCTGGCCTCCGTCTGACGCGGAGCGGACTGAAGTACTGGGTGGTGTCCTCGGGGCGCCACCCAGTTTCATGCCCGGCAGGACCACTGGATCGGCACCGATCGCCTCCGCACTTGAACCGATTGTGATCTGACTGGTGCCGTAACCGTCGCAAACCTCGATAACGTGGCCGTTGTGCGGGTTACCGAAGCTGGCGAACCGTCGCGCCGGAAGGCACTGTGGCTGATGGGCGCGGCCGGGTTGGCCGCCCTGAGCGCGGACGGCGTGCGCCAGTCCGCGAAGGCGCCGCACGCGGACGCGCCGCGGACGCCCTCGCCTCCCGGTCCGCGACCGCGCGCCATCATCCATCCGAAGCCGACGCCGTCGCCGCGAGCGCCCTCCTGGTCGCCGAACCAGCACGTCACCGCGGTCAAACCGAAGACGCCGATCCGCGACCTGAGCGAACTGGTCCCCGCGCCGCCGCCGAAGACGATCGCGCTGACCATCGACGACGGGCCGAGCCCGCTCTACACGCCGAAGGTCCTGGACATCCTCGCCGAGAACGAGATCCACGCGACGTTCTTCATCATCGGCGAGCAGGTCAAGGAGTTCCCGAAGACGACGCGGCGCATCGCCGACGCGGGCCACCAGGTGTGCAACCACACCATGACCCACCCGCTGTCGCTCGGGCACCTGTCGACCAAGCAGGTGCGCAAGGAGATCGTGGAGGCCCACGACCGCATCGCGCAGGTCACCGGGATCGTTCCCACCTTCTTCCGCGCCCCGGGCGGCAACTGGTCGAAGGCGACGATGGACACCATCGCCGAGCACGGCATGCTGCCGATCGACTGGGCGGTCGACCCGCGCGACTGGTCGCGGCCCGGCGTCGGACACATCCGGCGCACGCTGCTGACCGCCAAGGCGGGCAACATCCTGCTCTGCCACGACGGCGGCGGCGACCGTTCGCAGACCATGGCCTCGCTGAAGACGGTCATCCCGAAGCTGAAGAAGCGCGGCCTGACGTTCGTTGCCCTATAGCTTCCTCGTTTTCCGGAAATTAGCCGATTTGTCCCGCCGTGATCTTGCAACTGTTTAACGACAGATCAGACTAAGGTCACAGAAACGGGGAGAGTCTCTCCGGCAAGGAGATCGCGGATCTTCCGCCTGATCTCACCTGCCAAGGGAGAGAAATGCGTACGAGCATTCGTACAGGAATGGCTCTTTCCATCGCGGGCCTGGCCACCGGGGGAGCCGTCATGCTCGCCTCCGGCGCGGCCGACGCCGCCACCGCCGCGCCCACGCAGGACGGCGCCGCCGTCGCGATGAGCCCGGTCTGCCGTTACACCGTCGGGGCCATGCACGGCCTCAACGTGCGCGAGAAGCCCGCCGGCAAGAAGATCGGCGCGCTGCGGAACGGCAAGATCGTCTTCGCGAAGAAGTGCCGCAACCCGCGCGGCTGGGTGAAGCTGCGTGGCGGCGTGAAGAAGAAGTACATGAAGAAGTACGTCTACCGCCACTACCTGGCGCGCTACTGAGCAGAAGCTCCGCCCATCGCTCTGAAGCGATGCCCATCGCTCTGAAGCGATGAACAAGGACGGTCCCGTGGAATCCGGGACCGTTCTTTATGCCGTCTCTCTTTCCATGCCGTTCAGGAGAACTGGTCGGCGGCGCGCGGCTGCGGGACGAAGACGCTCACCACGTCGCTCATCCGCTCGGTCAGGTGCTCCTCGGTGTTCTCGGTCGCGGCGGTCTGCTTGCCGATCCGCAGCCGGGCCCAGCGCGACACCGGAACCGCGGCCTGGTTCACCGCCTGCCAGCGTTCGGTGAGGTTGGCCAGCTCCTCACGCGCCTGCTCGAAGTACTGCCCCGCGAGGTCGACCTGCCTGGCTTGCCGCGCCAGGGCCTGCACCGACTCGAACGCCTTGGCCGAGTCGACCGCCTGACTCTCCCTGCGGGCCGGGCCGAGCATCCCGATGAGCGTGGACAGCAGCGCCGCGACCAGCGCGAGCGCGCCCGCCACCACCCCGTACGAGCTGCCCGCGAGCATCATGCTGCCCGCGACCCCGGCGGTCAGCACCGCCGCCCCGCCGAGCGTGATGTTGACCGCGCGCCACACCCGGGCCGTCTCCTCCTGGCACTGCGTCGCGCAGGAGCAGGTCTCCTCGATCCAGTACAGCTCGGCGCCGACCGACACCCGCCACCCGTGCTCGCCCTGGGAGGCCGTTCCGAGGACCCGGCTCGGCCCGGACGGCGCGCGGGCCGGTCCGGCCACCGGGCGGCTCGCACCGGGCGCCGTACGGTTCGGACCCGGCGCCGCGGGCTTGGCGCCCGATGGCTTGTCGCCCGCGGGCTCCGGCCGGCGCTTGTCCTTGTCCGCCATGGCGGGCCTCCTGTCGCTGGTCGTGGTCCCCGCCATGATTGACGAGGGCGGGCGCCGCGCTCAGGGAGTGATACGCAATCCGGGTGCCGCCTTTGCCGAGGATTCGGGGCGCACCCCGGCGAATAGATCGTTCTCGGGAAGGTCGACATCGACCGCTGAACGGGCCAGGTGGAAGTCCTCGGTCGGCCAGACCTCCCGTTCGACGTCGCGCGGGTGCAGCATGAACCCTTCGTCCGGATCGACCTGCGTCGCGTGCGCGAGCAGCGCCCGGTCCCGTACGCCGAAGTACTCCTCGCACCGCACGCGGGTCGTGATCTCAAGTCCGGGGGTGTCCGGCCAGTCCGCCAGCAGCGGCCCCATCGCCGATTCGATGCCGCGCTCGGTCATCCCGTCGTGCAGCGCCTGGAACCACGCCCGCGAGAGAGCGCCCTGGTAGTAGAGCTTGAGCGGCTGCCAGGGCTCCCCCGCCTCCGGGAACATGCCGGGCGTGGCGGCGGCGTCGAACGCGGCCACCGTCACCTCGTGCGTCTTGATGTGGTCGGGGTGCGGGTAGCCGCCGGTCTCGTCGTACGTCACGACGACGTGCGGCCGGAACCTGCGGATCAACGCGACCAGCGGCACGACCGTCTCCTCCAGCGGCTGCTCCGCGAAGCACCCGTCGGGCAACGGCTCCCCCTCGCCCGGCAGGCCGGAGTCCACGAAGCCGAGGAAGCGCTGCCGCACGCCGAGGATCTCGCGGGCCGCGTCCATCTCCGCCCGCCGGATCTCGGCGAGGTTCTCCCGTACGCCGGGCCGGTCCATCTTCGGGTTGAGCACGTCGCCACGCTCACCGCCCGTACAGGTGACCACCAGGACGTCCACGCCCTCGGCCGCGTACTTGGCCAGCGAGGCCGCTCCCTTGCTCGACTCGTCATCGGGGTGGGCGTGCACGCTCATCAACCGCAGGGTCATCGCGCTCTCCTTCACTTCGTGCGTCCGGGGTAGAACAGGGCGGGGACCAGCGTGATCACGGACAACCCCATGGCCCACCAGAAGGTGTCGCCGAAGGCGACCGCCGGGGCCTGCCCGCTCAGGTTGCCCTGGAGGACGACCGCCAGGATCGCCGTGCCGAGCGCGCCGCCCACCCGGTTGAGGGTGTTGACCGCGCCCGCCGCCCGCGACACCTCATGCTTCTCAACAGCGCTGTAGATCGCGGCCATCCCGGGCGCCATCACCACGCCGAGCCCGACACCCCGTACGACCAGCGACACGAGCAGCAGCCAACCCGCAGGCCCGGAGCCGAGCTGGGTGAACGCGGCCGTCCCCGCCAGCGTCAGCAGGATCCCGCCGAGAATGAGCGGCCGCGGCGCCATCCGGTCGGTCAGCCTCCCGGCGAAGTACGTGGCGACCGCCGTGCCCAAGGCCTGCGGCGCCAGCATGACCCCCGCCTCCAGCGCACTCGCGTGCTCGACCTGCTGGTAGTAGAGCGGCAGCAGGAGCATCGAGCTGTACAGCGCGGCCCCTTGGAGGAACGAGTTGGCCGTGGCGACCGCGAACCCGCGCCGGGCGAACAGCCGAAGGTCGATCAGCGGCGTCCCGTCCATCCGCAGCGCATGCGCCACATACCCCGCCACCAGCAGCCACCCCCCGACCAGCGTCACCAACACCCGCGCGGACCCGAATCCCCCCACATTCCCCGCCTCCGAAAACCCGTACACAATCCCAGCAAGCCCCGGCGACAGCAGGACCAACCCCAGCAAGTCCAGCCGCCCCCGCTCACCACCCCCACCCCGCGTCCGCTGCCCGCCCCCGGCCGACGACCGCCCCGCTACCCCCGCCAGCGTCCGCGTCCGCTGGGCAACCCGAGGCAACGCCTGCTGGCCAGCCCCCGGCCGTCCAGCGACGTCCCGGGCCGCGGCGAACGGCAGCCGCGCCACCCAGCGGCCCAGCCGCGTCCGCTGCCCGTCCCCGCGCGGCATCAATGCCGACCGGCCGCCCACCAGGGCGCGTTCCTCGTCGCGGGGGAGCATGCGGGCGGCGAGGGTGAGGGTGAGGAGGCCGATCGGGACGTTCACCAGGAACATCCAGCGCCAGTCGAGGTTCTGCAGGACCAGGCCGCCGAGGACCGGGCCGAGGACCGGGGCGAACGTGATGGGCAGGACCGTGATGGAGATGATCCGGCCGAGGCGGGACGGGCCTGCGGCGCGGACGAGCATCGACTGGCCGATCGGCTGGATCATGCCGCCGCCGATGCCCTGGACCACACGGAAGGCGATCAGGCTGCCGGTCGACCAGGCCAGCCCGCAGAGCGCGGAGCCGGCGACGAAGAGGCCGACCGAGGTCATCCACATGGTCTTGGCGCCGAAGCGTTCGGTCGCCCAGCCCGACAGCGGCATCACCATCGAGATCGCCAGCAGGTAGCCCGCGGAGATCCACTGGACCGAGCCGAGCGAGCTGTGCAGGTCGCGCGCCACCGCGTCGATCCCGACATTCACGATCGTCGTGTCGAGCAGGGCCAGGATCGGCCCGAGGACCAGCACGAACGCGGTGCGCAGCAGCCGCGCGTCGAGCCTGTCCGGCGCCGTGGCGTCCGTCCGGGCGATGGCCGGTGCGGTCATGGGCGACCTCCTCATGTGACAAGTAATTAGGACGAGCCCAAGAGTAGGACGGCACTATTAATTAGGTCAAGTACAAGTTTGATACGAGGCAACGGGGAGGGTCACCGGACCCGGCCATGACCGGAAGCGGCGGGGGATGTGAGGATCCGCCGGGCCACAAAGCCGTGTTGAGCTTCGCCCGGGGGCCCGCCGCCGGCGGGCCGTCGACAGGAGGGAACTCCAAGATGATCCAGTTCGCGTTCCACGACCGGGGGCTTCGCGGAAGGCGTCGCCTCGCGCTACTGGCCATCACCGCCCTGGCCGCCGGCACAGGGCTCTCCGCCGCGATCCCCGCCGAGGCCGCGGCGGGCTCGCGCGTCTTCCTCAGCCCGGACAGCGGCCCGACGGCGGCGCTGAACTTCCAGGACACCAAGGGCGTGGTGAACGACGTCACCATCAGGGAGAACACGGTCACCGACGCGGCGAGCCCGCTCGTCGCCGGCGCCGGCTGCGCCAACGTCGACTCGCACACCGTCACCTGCGCCGGCTACTTCAGCGGCCTCACCCAGATCCACCTGGGCCCGAAGAACGACAGGATCATCAACTACGGGATCCCAAGGGTGTCGCTCACCCACTTCATCTACGGCGACCAGGGCGACGACATCATCCGCGATCTTCCCCCCGCCGGACGCGTCTACGGCGGCCCCGGCAACGACTACGTCGACATCCGCGGCAACCAGGGCGGCGCCTGGGGCGGTCCCGGCAACGACGTGCTGGACGCGCGCAAGGGCAACAACGAGTTCCTGCACGGAGAGAACGGCAACGACGTGCTCTTCGGCAGCTCGGGAGCCTTCCTCTATGGCGAGAACGGCGACGACTGGCTCGACGGCATCGACCCGGTCATGCCCAATGGCGCGTTCATCTGCGACGGCGGGGCCGGCACCAACCTGATCGAGAACTGCCCGTCCTAGGCCTGCCGAGGAGATCAGCGATGAAACCGTTGACGCTCGACGGCCTGGGCCGGCTTCGCGTCGCACTGCTGGCCGCCGTCGCGCTGGCCGCCGCCCAGGGCCTGGTCGCCGCCGCACCCGCCCAGGCGGGCACTGGATCCGGGGTTTACCTCGTTGAGGATTCCGGCGACAACGTCCTGTGGTTCAAGGACACCAAGGGCGTGGTGAACGACGTCACCATCCGGGGAACCACGGTCACCGACGCGGCGAGCCCGCTCGTCGCCGGAGCGGGCTGCGCCAACGTTGATCGGCACACCGTCACCTGCGCCGCCTTCTCCTCGGGCCGGACCCAGATCCATCTCGGGCCCAAGGACGACCGGCTCATCAACTACGGATTCACTCACCCCGGGCTCACGCACTACGCCTTCGGTGAGCAGGGCGACGACATCATTCGCGACTACCCGCATGGCGGAAACATCAGCGGAGGTCCAGGCAACGACGCCATCGACCTTCGCGGCGGCGAGAGCGGGGCCGGCGGCGGCCCGGGCAACGACGTGCTGGACGCGCGCAAGGGCTCCAACGAGTTCCTGTACGGCGGAGACGGCAATGACGTCCTGTTCGGCGGCCCTGGCGCGTTCCTCTACGGCGAGAACGGGAACGACTGGCTCGACGGCATCGACCCGGTCCTGCCGCATGGCGCGTTCAAGTGCGACGGCGGACCAGGAACCAACCTGGTCGAGAACTGCCCACCGGCAAGCTGAACGGCATGACGGGACCCCGGCCGCCCGGCCGGGGTCCCGCATCGCCCTGAGGATCTTCGGACTCAGTGCCTGCCGGCTCCGACGAGCTCGTCCTCCGCAGGGCGAGCGGCCGGGATCGCGGCCTCGTGGGAGACCTTGGGCAGCCAGCCGAGCCAGCGCGGCAGGTACCAGTTGGCCTTGCCGAGCAGGGCCATCGCCGCCGGGAGCAGGATGACGCGGACGATCGTGGCGTCGATGAGGACCGCGACGGCCAGGCCCACGCCGAGCTGCTTGAAGTCCTGCATCGTCAGCGTCCCGAACACCCCGAACGTGGCGATCATGATGACGGCCGCGCCGGTCACGACGCCCGCGGTGCCGCGCACCCCGGCGCCGACGGCTCGGGTGGTGTCCAGGCCCCGGTCGTAGGCCTCGCGGATCCGGGACACGACGAACACGTGGTAGTCCATCGACAGGCCGAACAGCACCACGAAGACGAACAGCGGGATCCAGGACTCCAGCGCGCCGGCGGCGTGCGTTCCGATCAGCTCGTCGCCCCAGCCGCGCTGGAAGACCGCGACCATCACGCCGTACGCCGCGCCCACCGACAGCAGGTTCAGCACGATCGCGGTGAGGGCGATCACGACCGAGCGGAAGAAGACCAGCATGAGCAGGAACGTGATGCCCATGACGAAGATGAACACCGGGACGATGCTGTCCTTCAACTGGTCGTTGTAGTCGACGGAGAAGGCCAGCTGCCCGGTGACGGGCGCCTCGGCGACCTTCCCGACGGTCTGCGGCACGATCTCGGTGCGCAGGGTGTCCAGGGCGTGCTTGGAGGTCGCGTCCGTCCCGGCCCCCGCCAGCGGGACGTCGATCTCTGCGATGTTCTGCGCCCTGTGCACGGTGACGGTGATCGGGTCGTTCATCTCACCGGTCGCGACCGCCTGCCGCTTGAGGTCGGCGATGGCCTGCCGTACGGCCGGGGCCTGGATGTCGCGGGCCTTGACCACGACCGTCGCAGGCTCGGGGTTGCCGGGGAACGCCTTGTTGAGCTGGGTGAACGTCCGCGAGATCGGGATGTCGGCCGGGATCTGCTGGTCGACGCTCAGCTTCTCGGTCTTCATGCCCAGCGCGGGTGCGGCCAGCGCGAGCAGCAGCCCTGCCGACAGCACCGCCGCGATCCCGGGACGGGCCAGAACGGGGCGCAGGAGCAGCGCGACCACGCCGCCCTTGTCGCGGTTGTTCGCACGCTGGCCGCGGTTGTTCGCGCGCTTGCCGCGGCGGCCCAGCAGCGGGATGCGGCCGAACTCGACCTTGTCGCCCAGCAGCGACAGCAGCGCGGGCAGAACGGTCACCGAGCCGAGCATCGCGATGCAGACCACGAGGATCGTCGCCAGCGCGAAGCCCTTGAACAGCAGCAGCCCGGACAGGAACATCCCGGCCATCGCCACCATGACCGTGAGGCCCGAGACCAGCACCGAACGCCCGGACGTCGCCGCCGCGATCGCCAGCGCGGTCTCCTTGTCGCGCCCGGCACGGCGTTCCTCGCGTTCACGCTGCAGGTAGAACAGGCAGTAGTCGACGCCGACGGCCAGCCCCATCAGCAGCATCACCGAGTTGGTCGTGGTGTCCACGTGCACCGCGTGGCTGGTGAAGGCGAGCAGGCCGCCCGCCGCCAGGAACGCGGTGAAGGCCAGCAGCACCGGCAGCACGGCGGCCAGCAGCGCGCCGAACGCGATCAGCAGGATCCCGAGCGCCAGCGGCACCGCGGTGATCTCCGCTCGCTGGAAGTCCTTGCCCACCGAGTCGTTGAACCACTTGTCGGCGCTCGCCGAGCCGAACTCCCCGATCGTGACGCCCGGGTTGTCGCGCTGCGCCTTGGCGACCGCGTCCAGTACGGGCGGAACGCGTTCGGTCCCGGTGTCCGGGTCGCCCTTGATGTCGAACTGGATCAGCACGTCGTGCCGCCCCTTGGACACCAGGTCGGGCCGCAGATTAGTGATCATCCCGGTGGCCTGGACGTTCGCCCGTACGGCGGCCACCGCGCGCCGCACCTCGGGCGATCCGGCGGCGTGCGACCCGCCGTGGACCAGCACCATCTCGCCGTCCGGAGCCTTGATCCCCGCGTCGTGCAGGATCTTCTCCGCCCGGGCGGACGGCCCGGTGCCCTGCTCGTAGTCCTCCATCGTGACCTGGCCGGCCATCCCGCCCAGGACCGAGGCCAGGATGACGAACGCCAGCCAGCCGAGAATGGCGGTCTTTCGGTGACGCGCACTCCAGCCGCCGAGCGCGGCCGCGAGATTCCGTTTCATGGTTGCCCCTGGGTGGGTGTCGTTGGGGGGTGACACCTGAAAACGCTAAGAAGCCTGAAAGCCCGGCGACATGGCCTTATGCGGCGTCCGAGGGTGTACTCAACTACACCTTTGGTCCGGGTTCGGGGCACACTGTGCGCAAGGAGGCGCGGCCGGAGACTGGAGCCGTACTGACCGGGCAAGGTGCGGAGGACCCAGTGGACGCAGAATTGGTCAAGGAGACCCGGCTGCAGCGGTATGCCAGGGCGCCCTGGCGGGGTTTCTGCCTGGGCCTGCTGAGCTGGCCGGCGATGTTGATCTACACGGCCGTGCTCACTGCCCTGTCGCTGGTGGGTCTCGGCATCGGCATCCTCCTGCTGCCGCCACTGCTGATGGTGACCCGCAACCTCATGGACACCTACCGCAGGCTGATCGGCAAGTGGACCGGGATCCAGATCGACCGCCCGTACCTGCCCGAGGACGAGTACAAGCCGGGGATCGCCGGTCAGACGCAGCGCTTCGTGAAGCTGGTCTCCGACCCCGCCACCTGGCGCGAGCTGCTCTGGCTGATGCTGGACCCGATCGTGGTGTTCTTCACCGCCTCGCTGCCGTTCTACCTGGTCCTGTACGGGATCTACGGCTGGGTGCTGTCCGCCGGGCTCGGCGAGGTGATCGGCAACGCGGGCGGGAACGACTGGTACGGCTTCGTCCACGTCCACGACGGCTACTGGGAGGATCCGGCCAAGGTCATCAGCACGGTCGTGCTCGGCGCCGGATTCATCGTCGTCGGGCTCCTGACCGGCCCGGCGATGCTCAACGTCTACGGCCGCTGGGGCAACTCGCTGCTCGGCCCGACCGAGTCCTCGCGGCTCGCGCTGCGCGTCCAGCACCTCACCGAGACCCGTTCCGACGCCGTCGACGCGTCCGCGGCCGAGCTCCGCCGCATCGAGCGCGACCTGCACGACGGCGCCCAGGCCCGGTTGGTCGCGATGGGCATGAGCCTCGGCGCGATCGAGCACCTGCTGGACAAGGACCCGGAGAAGGCCAGGCGGCTGCTCTCCGAGGCCCGCCAGTCGTCGGCCAAGGCCCTGCACGAGCTGCGCGACCTGGTCCGCGGCATTCACCCGCCGGTGCTGGCCGACCGCGGCGTCGGCGACGCGGTGAAGGCCCTGGCGCTGGACCACCCGCTGCCCGTCGAGGTGAACGTCGAGGTGAACGGCCGCCCGGAGCCGCCGGTCGAGTCGGCCGCCTACTTCGCGGTCTCGGAGATCCTCACCAACGCGGCCAAGCACTCGGGGGCGCGCCGGATCTGGGTCGACATGCGGCACGAGGACGGGATGCTCCGGATCACGGTGACCGACGACGGCCACGGCGGCGCGTCCCTGGACGGCGGCACGGGGTTGCGCGGGATCGAGCGCCGAATCGGTACATTCGACGGCGTACTCGCCCTGAACTCGCCTCCGGGCGGCCCGACGATCGTCACCTTGGAGCTGCCATGCGCGTTGTCCTCGCCGAGGATCTCGCCCTCCTGAGAGAGGGGCTGGTCAGCCTCCTGGAGTCGCACGACTTCGAGATCGCGGCCGCCGTGGACAACGGGCCCTCCCTGCTCAAGGCACTCCTCGACCACCGTCCCGCTGTGGCGGTGGTCGACGTGCGTCTGCCGCCCTCGTTCACCGACGAGGGGCTGCAGGCGGCGCTGGAGGCGCGCCGCCAGGTTCCCGGGCTGCCGGTCCTGGTGCTGTCGCAGTACGTGGAGCAGCTGTACGCCCGCGAGCTGCTGGCCGACGGGAGCGGCGGCATCGGCTACCTGCTGAAGGACCGCGTCTTCGACGCCGACCAGTTCATCGACGCGGTCCGGCGGGTCGCGGCGGGCGGAACGGCGATGGATCCCGAGGTGATCTCCCGCCTGGTGGCGCGCGGCACGCGCGACGAGCCGCTCGGCCACCTCACCCCGCGCGAGAAGGAGGTCATGGAGCTGATGGCGCAGGGCCGTTCCAACGCCGCCATCGCCCAGGCCCTCGTCGTGACCGAACGGGCCGTCACCAAGCACACGGCCAACATCTTCGCCAAGCTCAACCTGGCCGTCTCCGACGACGACAACCGCCGCGTCCTCGCCGTCCTCGCCTACCTCAACAGCAGATAACGCGCCGATCTTGCTCTGAGCGCCCTTCCCTGGGGGTCAAGAGGGCGCTCAGAGCAAGATCGGCGTGAGGGGGGGCATCACAGGCCCCAGAACGGGCCCTTCAGGCCGACCGCGCGGAAGTACTCGGCGGCGGCGACGGGCTCGCGGCGCGTGTAGCCGCGGTCGAGGCGGCCCTCGTACCAGTGCCGCGCGAGGCGCCAGAGCGTCGGCAGGTCCATGACGTAGCCGCGTTCGTCGCCCGTACGGGCCAGCCAGGCGTTCACGCAGTGCTCCCCGCAGAACAGCCGCTGGTTTCCACAGCTGTGGACAACGTCGTCCCACAGCCGGGAGGTGGGGACGAGGAAGTGCGCGACCTGATCACCCGGCGGCGGCTCCTCGCGGCCGACGACCCACGCGTGCGGGCTTCCACAGCCCGGGCAGCGGGTCGACACCAGGACCTCCGGCTCGTCCGGCACCAGGTGGGGCAGCGCGAACGAGTCCCACGCGCAGCCGCCCCACCACAGCCGCGACTCCCCCATCACCGCGAACCCGAGCGGGATGGACGCGAACGGGTGCGCCATCACGATCCGGTCGTCGGAGTCCAGCACGATGTGCCGCTGGGAGTGCAGGTCGAGCAGGCCGACGCGGACCTGATGGGCGTCGGTGTCGAAGCGTTCGGCCAGCTCAGGGACGGTCGGCGGGAGGCCGGTCTCGGCGAACGCCCAGTACACGGCCAGGCGGAGGTCCTCGTTGTCGATCACATCGCCCATGCTAGATCGCGGCCGGGTGGTGCGTGGAAAGTACTTGCCAGATTGGAAAGTACTTGCCACACTGCCGAGATGGACGACGCGAGCGATCTGACCCCGGCGGCGGCGCTGGCACGCGCCGACGAGCTCAAGGCCGCGGTGGACGAACGGTCCCGCTGGCTGATCCGCTTCCAGCTCGGCTACGGCGCGATGTCGCTGGTCATGGTCCTGCTGCTGGGGCTGATCTCGTGGCCCGCGGGGATCGTGGTCAGCATGGCGTTCTGGGTGGTCACGCTCACCTACCTGATCATCTACGCGATGCGCCAGCCGGTGACGCATCGCGGCATGGCACGCTCGCACGGCGCGATGATGGCCGCCTGGACCGTGCTCTACATGGCGGTGCTCTTCGCGGGCCTGCACTTCCAGGGCGAGGCCGCGTGGTGGGTGCCGGGCGCGGTCGTGGTGTCGCTGCCGGGCTTCTTCAGCGCCTACCTGACCCACCGCCGCACTTCTGAGACGGACCGGGGAACGGCGCGATGAACCATCCACGGCACGAGCTGGACGAGGTCATCCACTCGCCGGTGCGGTTCTCGATCGTGGCCACGCTGGCGGCGGCGGAGAAGGCCGAGTTCGCGTACGTGCGCGACACGGTCGAGGTGAGCGACTCGGCGCTGTCCAAGCAGACGACCACGCTGGAGAAGGCGGGCTACGTCAAGGTCACCAAGGGGTACGTGGGCAAACGCCCGCGCACCTGGCTGTCGCTCACGTCCAAGGGACGGCAGGCCTTCGCGGCACATGTCGCGGCGCTGCGCGCCATCACGGAGACGGCGAGCAAATCGACCGGATCGTAACGGTTTCGGGGTATCGACCGCGGCTCGGTTTCGGCCGAACCTTGCCGTAACGGCATTTCGGGCTATCCGCGTTCGGACATGGTGAATTATCTTGCCAGGCAAGTGAGCCCTTTGGAGGGGCGCCATGACCGCGATCCTCATCCTGCTCTGCCTGGCGATCGCCGGACGCGAGCTCTATCTCGCGTTCGACCGTAAACGGGCCGCGTCGGCCCCCGAGATCGCCGACATCCGCACCCAGCTGACCGCGCTGAAGGGCACCCGCGAGGAGCTCGAGCAGTTCCGGTCGGCGCAGAGCGAGCACCTGGAACGGCTGGCCGCCGGGCAGGCCGCGCACGCCGAGTCGCTCCAGGAGACCGACGCCCGCATCCGCTCGCTGATCACGCAGATCAACGACCGGATGCTGCCCGAGATCAACACCCGGCTGACCGAGCAACGCGACGCCGTCGACCGCATGTCCACCGAGGTCGCGCGGATGCGCGGCCACCTGGTGGGCAGGCTCGACCAGGCCGTCGCCGCCTCGCTCGGCGCCGACCCGGTCGACACCGTGGCGGGCGCGCTCGGCGCGGCCGGCACGAACGCCGTCGAGTCGCCGCCGTCCGGCCTGGTCCAGGCCTATGAGCGGTTCGCCGAACGCTATGGGCTGCGCATCGAGCTGGCCGATCCCGCCGCGGGCGGCCCGCCCTGGCGTACGGCCTACTACCTGTCCGGCCGGAGCCCGCGCGGCCTCGAACGCGACTTCATCGACCTGCTGCGGCGCCTCCGCACGTCCAACGGCCTCCCCGGCCCGAACGGCACCAACGGGGCCGGCCATGGCACGAATGGAGCCAATGGCGCGTCGTCGGAATGCGACGAGATGAAGGCGCTGCTCGGCTGCCTGCGCGCCATCGAGATGGGCGGCGCGCAGGTCGGGCCGCTGCTGCTCGTACGGACGCCGGAAGCGCTGCTGGGCGGCGTGCTCTCCCTGGCCGAGCTGCGCAAGAACGGCCCGGGCAGGCTGCTGGCGGATCCGGTCGACATCGCCGTGAAGCTGCACGGCCTGCCGGAGAGCCGCTTCTGCGATCTCTCCGCGACGGGTTAGCGGGCGGACCGGCCGCCCGGACCCGTCCAGGTGAACTTCGGCGTGCGGCGCTCCAGGAAGGCCGTGATGCCCTCGGTGACGTCGCCGCCGGCCACGGCCTCCGCCACCCAGATCTCGGCCCGCGCCTCGACGGACTCACCGGCCGCGACGGCGTCCACCATCTCCTTGCTCGCCTGCTGCGTGAGCAGTGAACGGGACGCCATCATCGCGGCGAACTCAGCGACCCGTTCCCGCAACGTTCCAGGCGCGGTCACCTCGTCGACGAACCCGATCCGCAGCGCGTGGTCCGCGCCGATCAGGTCGGCGGAGAAGAGCAGGTACTTGGCGGCGGCGGGCCCGACGAGCCGTACGATCCGCGAGGTCGCCGAGGCCGGGTAGACGATGCCGAGCTTGGCGGGGGTGATGCCGAACCGCGCGCCCTCGGCTGCGAACCTCAGGTCGCACGCGGCGGCCAGCTGGCATCCGCCGCCGACGCAGAACCCCTCGATGGCCGCGATGGTCGGCTTGGGAAAGCCCGCCAACGCCTCTTCGGCCAAGGTCGACAGGTTGTCGTCGTCGCCGTGCGGATTGATGTCGGCGAGCTCGGAGATGTCCGCGCCCGCGCAGAAGTTGCCGCCCGCGCCGGTGAGCACGACGACCCGTACCGACGGATCGGCCGCGAGGCCCTCCAGGAGCTCGGGCAGCTCCCGCCACATCGCCGCGCTCATCGCGTTGCGCTTGCCGGGCCGGTCGATCGTGATCGTCCCGACGCCCTCCGCGACCTCGCTGCGCAGGCCTTGCTCGGCGGCCATCGTCTCCCCCTCGATCCACGACGCGTGGCCATCGTACGAACCCGGCCGGCTCGGCCTTCTCTCAGGGGTCGCCTCCGCCCTGCGAACGAGGCGGCGCGGCACGCACTGCCCAAAGGGGTGAGACGCAAGACACCCCTTACGAGGGAGGAATTCACCGGGCATTCGGCGGATTGTAAAGAGACGGGCGGCCCCGAGGAACGGAGTTCGCAGTGCCACCAAGCACACGCGTCTTCTGGACCATTCAACTCGACGACCCCATGGCGTCCCTCGCCGACAGGACGGGCGCCAAGGCGGCGAACCTTGCCCGTGCGGCCGTGCACGACCTTCCGGTGCTGCCCGGATTCGTCATTCCCGTGCAATGCGCGGACGCCGAACGGTCCTCCCGTTATGTGAACACCGGCGAACTGCGCGAGGCCTGGTCGAAACTCAGCAAGAACGGCCGCCGCACGCTCGTCGTCCGTTCCTCCTCCACGCAGGAGGACGGCGCCGCGTCGTCGATGGCCGGACGGTTCGTGTCGGTGCTCGACGTACGCGGCTGGGAACGTTTCCTCGAGGCCGTGGACGAGGTCGCCGCCTCCGCGACCGGGCCCGGCACGATGGCCGTGCTCGTCCAGCCGCAGCTCGACGCGGCCGCGGGCGGCGTGATGTTCGGCGTCGACCCTGTGGACGGCCGTACCGACCGGGTGATCGTCTCCGCCGTTCCCGGCGGGCCGCAGGCGCTGGTCGGCGGCGAGATGAACGGCACCCGCTACGCGCTGACCCGGCGCGGCCGCGTCATCGGTGTGGAACGTGACGACGCCGTGGAACGTGACGACGCCGCCACCGGCGACGATCAGGCGAACGGCCCGCTGACCAACCTCCAGCTCCGCGCGCTCGCGCGGCTGGCGGCCAAGGCGGCGGACGTGTTCGGCGGTCCACAGGATGTGGAGTTCGCGTTCGACCACGACGGCCGCCTGTGGATGTTGCAGAGCCGCCCGGTGACCGCGCTCGCCCCGATGCCGCCGCGCCGCGCGGCCGTGCTCGGCCCCGGACCGGTCGCCGAGACCCTCCCCGATCCGCTGTCCCCGCTCGAAGAGGACCTCTGGCTCGTACCGCTGAACCACGGTCTCGGCGAGGCGCTCGCGACCGCCGGAGCGGCGTCCCGCCGCAGCCTCCGCAAGAGCCCGACCGTGCAGGCCGTCGGCGGGCGCGCCGCCGCCGACCTGCGCCGCCTGGGCGCGGCCCCGGAAGGGCGCGGCGCCCGCTACCTGCGCCTGCTCAACCCGGTGCCCGCGTTCCGCCGCCTGTCGGTCGCCTGGCGGATCGGGCGGCTCCGCGCCGACCTGCCCGACCTCGCCGCGCAGACCGCCGCCGACGTCGACGCCGATCTCGCGGCCGTTCCGCCGCCGGGCGAGCTGACCGACGCCGAGCTGCTCGCGGCGCTGCGCTGGGCCCGCGCCGCCCTCGCCGCGCTGCACGGCCAGGAGGCGCTCGCCGGATCGCTGCTCACCTCGGACGCCGAGATGGCGACCGCGGCCGCACAGGGGCTGGCCGCACTCCATCGGGGCCGCACACGGGGCCAGAACGACCCGCAGATCCTCGCCGCCGACCCGTCCGTGCTCACCCTCACCCCGCCCGCGATCGGGCCCGACCCGCGTCTGCCCGCCACGGCGGCCGCCACGACCGAGCAGGGCCGGGGCTCGCGACCGGCCGCCGACCTGCCGCCCCGCGAGATGCTGCGGCTGCGGATCCGCTGGGTGCAGGAACTCGGCGCCCGCCTCGCCTGGCAGACCGGCATGCGCCTCACGGCCACCGGCCCGCTGTCCGCGCCCGACCAGGTCAGGGCACTGCGCTTCGAAGAACTCGAGACGGTCCTCGATGGAGGAGACCTCCCCATCTCCCTTGAGAGCCGTCCCGTCCCGCCACGTACCGCCCCGCTCCCGGCAGTCTTCCGGCTGGCCGGAGACCGGATCGTGGCGGAGGCCGCACCCGGCGGGGACGGCGCGCGCCCCGCCGGTGGCGGCCGGGGCTCCGGGCCGGTGCACACCGGCCCGGAGTCTCCCCCGCCGGGCTCGGTGCTCGTCGTGGACACCCTCCGGCCCTCGCTCGCCGCGCACCTGCCCACGCTGGCCGGGGTCGTGGCCGAGACCGGCAGCCCGCTCTCCCACCTGGCGATCCTGGCCCGCGAGCTGGGCGTACCCACCGTCGTCGGCCTGCGCGGCGCGCTGCAGCGCTTCGCCCCCGGCACCGAACTCCTCGTCGACGGCGACACCGGCCGCGTCGAGCCGCTGAGCACCCGCCAGGACGAGGAAGAGTCCGTCGCATGAGGCGAGCGGGGAGCACGGCATGAGGCGCCTGGTCTACCTCGGACTGGGCGCGATGGTGGTGGCCACCGGGGCCTACCTGGTGGTCTACCTGGCCCGCTGGGAGTGGCAGCGGGCGCTGATGTCGGGTGAGCTGCTGCTGGTCAGCCTGATCGTTCTGCTGGCCGTCGCGGGAGCGCACCGGCTCGCCAGACTGGACCGGCGGCTCACCGAGCTGCTGGAACGGACCGACCCCGCGCCCGAGCGGCCGAGGCTGGCCGGCGTTCCGGCGCCCGCCTCGCGCCCGTACGGGACGGGAGACGACGCGCCCACGCCCAGGTTCCGATGGCTGGAAGAGGACTCGGAGTCCTACGGCGTCTTCATCCCGGTGCTGCTCGGCGCCGGGATCGTGGTGACCGGGCTTGCCGCGCTGGTCGAACGGGTGGCGAGCCGGTTCGGCCGTTCGAGCGCGTCCGCGGTGCCGGCGTCGCTGCGGCTTCCGGCGGGCGGCGTGCTGGCGGGGGCGGGAGATCTGGCCGTTCCCGGCCCCGGCCGCAAGCGGTGGATCAAGCTGACCGTGTGGCTGGCCGCGGCGGCCGTGCTCGTCGTGATGGTGATCGGCGAGCTGGCCGAACGGACCCAGGACCGGCCGGACGGCCCGGTCGCGGCCCCGGCCAGCACGGTGATCATCGAGGCCGGCACGCGCGGCGACACCGGGGCGGCGACCGTCCAGCCGCTGGCCAACCGCCTGTGGGAGTACTGCAAGGGCTCCACGCGCCCCTACATCGAGCAGGGGGCGCTGGCCCCTCTCGGCGGCGCCCGGTTCGCCCTCGTCGTGCAGCCGGCGCTCGGCGAGCACGCGCTGCGCAGGCTGAAGGGCTGCCTCCAGGACACCGTCGTCGACCGCGGGAAGTTCCGCGTGGTCTCGGTCCAGCCCGCCCCCGAAGACTGATCCACAACAACTGATCCCGAAGAAACGCCGGAATCCGGGAATGCAATCCGGGCCCGGGGTGCTGTAGTGTCTAGCTAACGCCTACGTTGTCCGCTTAGCGAAGGTACGTCGGCGTTTCTTCCCCGCCCGGGCCATCTGAGCGCCCGGAGAGACAGGTTCCCCATCGTTTCGTCCCGGGGAGCAGTGCATCTTCACGCATCGGGCCGTGCGCGTTTTCCGCGTACCCCCAGAAGGGACTCATATGTCCTCCACTACCACCACAGAACTCAAGCCTCCCAAGCAGGGACGGCACCCGCAGCCTGCCAAGCAGCAGGCCCAGCCCGCCAAGCAGCAGGCTCCGGCCGGGAACGACCTGGTCATCCCCTTCCACGGCATCCTCGCCGTGACCGACAAGGCCGCGTTCATCAGGACCCAGGGCTACTCGCCCGGTCCCGAAGACGTCCACGTGTCCGCCGCCCAGATCAAGGCGAACGGCCTGCGCCCCGGCGACATCATCGTCGGCACCGCGCGGTCGCCGCGTTCGGGCCGCGAGAAGCACACCTCCCTCGTGCAGGTCGAGGCCGTCAACGGCGCCGACCCGAAGGAGGCCCTGAACCGCCCCGAGTTCGGCAAGCTCACGCCGCTGTTCCCGGACGAGCGGCTGCGGCTGGACACCGGCGCGACCGCGACCCGGATCATCGACCTGATCTCGCCGATCGGCAAGGGCCAGCGCGGCCTCATCGTGTCGCCGCCCAAGGTCGGCAAGACGATGGTCCTCCAGGCGCTCGCGAACGCGATCACCACCAACAACCCCGAGTGCCACCTCATGGTCGTTCTGGTCGACGAACGCCCCGAGGAGGTCACCGACATGCAGCGGACCGTCCGCGGCGAGGTCATCCACTCGACCTTCGACCGGTCGCCCGACCAGCACACCGCGCTGGCCGACCTGGCCGTGGAGCGGGCCAAGCGCCTGGTCGAGCAGGGCCAGGACGTGGTCATGCTGCTCGACTCCATCACCCGGCTCGGCCGGGCCTACAACCTCGCGGCGCCCTCCAGCAGCCGCATCCTGGCCGGTGGCGTGGCGACGACCGCGATCTACCCGCCCAAGAAGTTCTTCGGCGCCGCCCGCAACATCGAGAACGGCGGCTCCCTCACGATCCTGGCGACCGCGCTGGTCGACACCGGTTCCCGCATGGACGACGTCTTCTTCGAGGAGTTCAAGGGCACCGGCAACATGGAGCTGAAGCTCGACCGGTCGCTGGCCGACAAGCGGGTCTTCCCGGCGGTCGACGTCCTGGCGTCCAGCACGCGCCGCGAAGAGCTGCTCATGTCGCCGCAGGAGCTCGACCTCAACTGGCGGCTCCGCCGCGTCCTGACCGGCCTGGACAAGCAGCAGGCCGTGGAGCTCCTCATCGAGAAGATGAAGGACACCACGTCCAACGCCGAGCTCCTGCTGCAGATCCAGCAGACCCTCTGACGGGCGATCGGCGACAGCTCAGTTCCCCTCGGGGCGGAAGCTCTCCAGAATCTTGTCGTAGAGCCGCTGCCCCGGTGTCCAGCGCGATTCGGGGGCGAAGAAGTAGAACTCGTAGCCGGCAGCGCGGCTGCGCAGGCCGTGCTCGGCCTTCCAGGTGAACTCCCACTCCGCGCCGTCCTTGGCGATCTCCGGCGCCGCCTCCAGCCGCAGCTTGCGGTATCCCGGGAAGGCGTTGTCCGCGGCCACCTCGTGCTCGGCGGCGCGCAGCCCGGTGAGCGGGTCGCCCTCCGAGCGGGTGATCCTCAGTCCCTGGTCGTGCGTCGCGTCGGTCCACTCGACGCCGTTGGCCACCCGCTGCCGTTGCCAGCCCGCGGGCACCTCGACGGTGTAGCCGTCGTCCTCGTGGAACATGCTGGTCTTCTGAACGCCGGCGGGCGCGGGCAGCAGCGCCTTGGCCTCGCTCTTGCCGATGGAGTTCCACCGCGCGCCCCAGGCGCCGACGACGGCGACCGCGACGGCCAGCGACGCCACGCTCAGCACGGTTCCGAGCCTCGGCCGGGTCAGCGCGCGCGGCATCTTCCACGACATGCGGCGGCCCGTGTCCACGGGCGCGAGAGCCGGCTGCCGCGCCTCGCGCAGCATGCGCGCCGTCTCGGCGATCGACGGCCGTTCCTCCGGGTCCTCGCGCAGCAGCGCGTCGATGACCGGCCGCAGCGGCCCCGCCTTCGCGGGCGGCGCGTACTCCCCCAGCAGCACCGCCACCATCGAGGCGAGCGCGTGGCGGCGCAGGAAAGGCGAGCGCCCCTCGACCGCCGCGTACAGCGTCGCGCCGAGCGACCACAGGTCGGACGCCTGCACGCTGGCCTCGCCGCGCACCCGTTCGGGCGGCAGGTAGGCGGGCGACCCCTCGATGCCCGCGATCAGCGTGTCGGCGATCTCGTGCCCGCCCGGGTCCATGTGCACGGCCAGCCCGAAGTCGGTGAGCACGATCCGGCCGTCGTCGCAGAGCAGCACGTTGCTCGGCTTCACGTCGCGGTGCAGGATCCCGGCGGTGTGCGCGACGCGCAGCACCGACAGCACGGCGGCACCGATCTCGGCGGCGCGCTCCGGCGCGACGGGGCCGTCCTCGGCGACGACCTGGCCGAGCGACCGGGCCTCCAGGAACTCCATCACGATCCACGGCCGGCCGTCCTCGACGATGACGTCGTGCAGGGCGACCACGCCCGGATGCCGCAGCGCCGCGGTGGCGCGCGCCTCGTCGATCAGCCGGCGGCACATCAGCCGGCGTTCGCCGACGGTCATTCCCTCGGGCAGGCGTACTTCCTTGACGGCCACATCCCGGTCAAGCATCTCGTCGTAGGCACGCCAGACGGTGCCCATGCCACCAGACCCCACCACCGAGAGCAGCCGATACCGCTCCGCCAGCGGTATCAACCGTTCTCCCCCCATGGGGCTGTTATGCGCACGATCCGCCCCAAGGCACGCCCGGTTCGACGGAATCATTTCTTGACCAAGTGCCGGTCGGGGGCGGGCGGCGCCGTCCGCGTCCGCTTGCGCCGCAGCGTCCACGCCGCCCAGGCGAGGCCGCCCGTCGGCATCTCGATCGCGTACGTGTAGAAGGAGTAGAGGATCGTCGCGGCCGCGGCGGGCGCCGCCGCCACACCGAAGTGCACGAGCAGCGCGGCCGTTCCGGTCTCGCTGATGCCGGCGCCGCTCGGGGTGACGACGGCGGTGGTGAGCATCCGGTTGATGGCGAACACCGCGACGACCTCGGCGACCTGAACGTCCGCGCCCACCACGAGCAGGCAGCCCTCCAGCAGCAGCGCCTGGAGAAGCAGGTAGGCGATCATCCCGAAGGTGAGGCCCATCCAGCCGGTGCGCAGCACGCCGATCGTCTTGTTGCGCACGTCGAGCATGGCCCCGTCGGCGCGCAGCAGGACCGCGCGGGCACGGCCGGGCAGGCGCAGCGCGAGCCGGTGCAGCCAGCGGTCCACGGTGCGCGCGGCCGATTCCGAACGCAGGGCGAGCGCGAGCAGCACGACGATCCCCAGCAGCGCAGCCGCCGCGAACCCCGCCATCGCGGCCATCCGCCGGTCGGGCAGCTCGCCCGCGATGAGCAGCGCGACGATGCCGACGGCCGGGAGCAGCAGCCGCGACAGGACGTTCCACACGCCCGTGACCAGTGTGGACACGGTGATCGGCGCATTGCGGTGGCCCCAGCCGCGCGCCATCGCGAACGTGACGGCGACGCCCGCCGCGCCGCCGAACGGCAGCAGGTTGCTCACCGCGCTGCCCACCGCGTTCAGCATGAACGCGTGCGCATTGGTCAGCCCGGGCAGCGACGCGGTCATCACGTAGGTGTAGGCCCACAGCCCGGCCAGCCACAGCAGCGTGAGCGCGACGATCTCGACCGCGCTGAGCTTGCCGAACTCGCGGAAGATCTCCTCCCAGTTCACCCCGACCACGTACGGCAGCGCGACCAGGAGGGCCGCGGCGGCCAGCAGCGAGACGACCGAGAGCGTGATCCTGACGGGTCTGGTCAAACCTCGGCCACTTCCTCGGCCGCCCGGACTCGCTCGATCGGCGGCCGCTTCTTCGGCCAGGCGTCCAGCGGATGGTCGAGGGCGGTGCCGGGCGCCAGGTCGCGTCGCACGTAGTACTCGGTGCCGAGCGCGCGGCGGAACAGCGGGCGCGGCAGGCGCAGCAGCGCGGCCAGCGTCCGGATCGAGTCGCCGCCGGTGGTCTGGGTGACGTGCGCGGCCATCGCGGCCCGCTTGGCTCCGGTGTACGCCTGGACGTCGACCCGGTGGGTGATCTCCTCGGCGGGCGCGTAGGCCCGTTCGAAGGAGGACACGTCCAGCGCCCGGCCGGCGAACGGCACGCGCGCGACGCGCCTCAGCACCCGCAGCAGCCGGTCGCGGTCCACGGTCGCCTCCAGGACGACGGGCGTGCCCGCGATGCGCGCGGCCTCCACCCCGACCCGGTGCACCTGAACGTGGTCGGGATGCCCGTAGCCCCCGGCCGGGTCGTAGACGGTGAGGACGTCGGCCTCCTCCTGCTGGAGCAGCTGCGCCAGCTCCAGGGCCGCGTAGTCGACGTGCGCGCGGGCGAAGCCGCCCGGCGCGTCGCCGTCCAGCCCGGAGTCCTCATAGCCGAGCAGCACCACACGCGCGCACCCGAGGGCGCGCGCCGAGGCGTGCAGTTCGGCCGTACGGATCTCACCGAGCGGGCGGTCGTCATCGGCGCCGCCTGCGCCGTCCTCCCCGGTCAGCCCCCGCTCCCCGGCCGTCGCGACGACGAGGACGACGCGATGGCCCTCGTCGGCGAGGCGTGCCATCGTGCCCGCCGTCAGGAGCGCCTCATCGTCGGGATGGGCGTGAAAGAACACACAGGTCCGTCGCACGGGATCAGGATTCCCGGATCAACGTGAAGTTCCGTCCTGGGTTGCGTCAAACCTGTGCCATCGGAATGGCGTGGGCGGCCCCGGGGGCCCTCGGCTCTCGACACTTCGGTGGGGTGAGGATTCTGCACGTGAGCGACTGCTTCCTGCCCCGGCTGGGCGGCATCGAGGTCCAGGTCGACGAGCTCGCCCGCGCCCAGCGCGACGCCGGGCACGACGTCGCGATCGCCACCGCCACCCCGTGCCATGACGCCGCCCGCCCCCCGGACGGCCTCGGGGAGGGGCTCGCAGAGGGGTTCGCGGGCGAGCCGCTGCCGGTGGACCGGCTGGTCACCCCGATGCCCTGGGAGCTGCCGATCGGCCGGTCGATCGCGCCGATCCTCGGCGGCCGCAAGCCCGACGTCGTCCACATCCACGCGGGCGCGGTCTCCCCGTTCGCGTGGCGGGCCGTCCACAGGGCGCAGCGTTCGGGGCTGCCGATCGTCCTCACTGTCCACAGCCTGTGGGGACCGGTCAGCCAGGCCGTTCACCGGGGCCTGTTCGCGGGGTGGACGCGGCGGCCGGGCGGCCTGGTGGTCACGGCGGTGAGCGAGGCGGCGGCGACGCCGATCCGCCGCGTCGTGGACGGGCGGCTGCCGGTCCGCGTGGTGGCGAACGGCATCGACACCTCGCAGTGGCACGACTTCGCGCAGGCGGCGCGGGCGCACGCCCCGGTCCGGCTGCGCGCGCACCGGCACGAACGCGAGCCCGTGCACGTGGTCGCGGTCGGGCGGCTCGCGCCGCGCAAGGAGCCGATGAACCTGCTGCGGCTGCTGCGCGAGGCCGAGGCGCACGCGCCGATCCGCGCGACGATCGTCGGCGAGGGCCCGGCCCGCGCCCGGATGGAGCGCTACCTGCGCCGCCATCGGATGACCGGCTGGGTGCGCCTCACCGGGCGGCTCGACCGTTCCGGCGTACGGAAGGTGCTCGCGGGCGCCGACCTGTTCCTGGCCCCGGCGTCGCGCGAGTCGTTCGGGCTGGCGGCGCTGGAGGCGCGGCTGGCGGGCCTGCCGGTGGTCGCCCAGGCGGGCAGCGGCGTCGCGGACTTCGTGGAGTCGGGCTCGGAGGGGCTCCTCGGCCACACCTTCCCCGAGATGTCCGCCGCGCTGCTGCGCCTGGCGCGCGACCACCGGCTACGGCGCCGGATCGCGTCGCACAACAGGACCACCGAGCCGGCGGCGTGCACCTGGCCGGCGGTCCTGGCGTCGTTCGACGACTGCTACGACCTGGCGGCGGCGAAGACGCCCTTGGCCCACTTGTAGTCGGACTTGCCGACGGCCGTGCGCTGCACCTCGTCGACCAGGTGGATCTGCCGGGGCAGCTTGTATCCGGCCAGACGGTCGCGCAGGTACTCGGTGATCTCCTCCAGCGTGGGGCTCGTCCCGGGGCGCGGGGAGATCACCGCGGCCACGCGCTGGCCGAACCGCTCGTCCGGCAGCCCCACCACGACCACGTCGTAGACGTCGGGGTGGTCCTTCAGGGCCACCTCGACCTCTTCGGGGTAGACCTTCTCGCCGCCGGTGTTGATCACCAGCGAGCCGCGGCCGAGGAGGGTGATCGTGCCGTCCTCCTCCAGGCAGGCGAAGTCGCCCGGGACCGACCAGCGCACACCCTCGGCGTCGGTGAAGAACGTGGTCGCGGTCTTCGCCGGGTCGTTGTAGTAGCCGAGCGGGATGTGGCCGCGCCGGGCCAGCTTGCCGATCTCGCCCGGCTTCACGACCTTGAGGTCGTCGTCGAGGACGGTCGTGCCCTCCTTCATCATGAAGCGGGCCGTGCCCTCCTTGCCGCCGACCGACGGGCCGGTGGCGCCGGTCTCGGAGGCGCCGTAGTTGTCGAGGAACGCGACGTTCGGCAGCGTCACCTTCAGCTCGTCCTTGGCGCCCTCGGTGAGCGGCGCGCCGCCGGAGGCGATCGCGAAGAGCGAGGACATGTCGTACGTCCCCTTCGCCAGCTCCTTGGCGACCGGCCGTGCCATCACGTCGCCGACCATGAACAGGACGTTGGCCTGCTCCTCGATGAGGATGTTGAGCGCGGTGGCCGGGTCGAACGCGTGCTCGGTGTAGAGGACGACCTTGGCGCCCATGAACAGGCCCATGAAGGCCACCCACTGGCCCGCGCCGTGCATGACCGGCGCGCAGTCCAGCACCGCCATCGCGGGCTGCTCGGCGTTCTTGGCGAGGGCCTCGGGGCTCTCCACCGGGTCACCGAAGCTGTTGCCGCCGCCCATGGCCCCGAAGAAGATGTCCTCGCAGCGCCACTCGACGCCCTTGGGGTAGCCGGTGGTGCCGCCGGTGTACATGATGTAGCGGTCGTCGTTGGACCGCGCCGGGAAGTCGTCGTCCGCGGACGCCCCGGCCAGGGCCTTCTCGTACTCGACGGCGCCAGGGATCTCGGTGCCGTCGCCGTCCTCGAGCGCGACGATCTCGCGCAGCTTCGGCAGGTCGGCGCGGATGTCCTCGACCTTGGCCAGCAGCGACCGCTCGCCGATCAGCGCGACGGCGTCGGAGTCGGCGAGCACGTGGTGGAGCTCGGCGGCGACGTAGCGGAAGTTCACCGGGATCGGTACCGCACGGATCTTGAAGATGCCGAGCATGCTCTCCAGCCACTCGGCCCGGTTGTAGGACAGGATCGCGACGTGCTCGCCGGGCTGGATCCCCTGCGACGCGAGGTAGTGGCCGACGCGGCTGGCCCGTTCACTCAGCTCCTTGAAGGTGCGGCGCTCGTCCCCGGCCACCAGGGCGGGCCGGTCCGGGCCCGCCTCGGCCAGGATTTCGAGCAGGTCGGCCAGGTTGTAGCTTCGCGCCATGCCACTGCCTCGCGTTTCGGGGTGGGGTCGTACGAGTCCTCCGATCATCGGCGTCGCGTTGGTAAGTGTTCAATTGCTGTTGACAGTTGATCTAATGAGTTACGTCACAGCTGTCGAGATCTTGTAATGCGGCCGGGCGACCTGTGCGTCCGCGATCCCGCGTCGGCCGGCCGGCTTCAGCGGGGCAGCGGAACGAAGCGGAGCGTGGTCGGGATGCCGCTGTCGATCAGCCGCCCGTCCGGGCCGAACGTGCCGAGCCCGAAGTCGTTGTCATTGATCACCGCGAGCGTCTTGCGGGTGCTCAGCGCGATGCCCTCGATCTTGCCGGGGATGCCGGGCACGGTGGCCAGGTCGACGGTCAGAGATTTCGGCAGCGCGGTGACGCCCGCCGGGACGTCGGCCGACTTCTCCAGCGACGGGCTGGTCTTCGGGTCGTCCCAGGCCGAGCCGTTGATGTCGGTGGCCTTGCGCAGGTCGACGGTGTAGATCCGGGCGACCTTGTCGGTCCGCTCGTCCACCAGCAGCCTGTTCTTGTCGACTGCCACCAGCCCGGAGATCTTCATCTCGTTCTGCGAGCCGCAGCTGGGCTTGTCGAACGTGCAGACGTCCTCGAAGCGGTAGACGTACTCGCCCGTCACCTTGCGCGAACGCAGGTCGAACTTCACGATTCGGCCGTTCCGCGAGGCCTTGTAGGTCTTCTTGTCGGGGTTGGCGAGCGGGCTCTGCACCGCCGCGTACAGCGACTTGCCGTCCGGGCTGACCGTCAGGCCCTCGAAGCCGCGGTTGTAGGCGCGCGAGTAGAGGATGCCGGGCAGCGTCGCCTTGATCGGGTAGGTCGCGCCCTTGCCCTCCCAGCCCTGCGGGACGTAGCGCTCGATCACGCGGCCGCGCTTGTCCAGGTGCAGCAGCGACGGTCCGTACTCCTCGGCGACCCAGAACTCGCCGTTCTCGGTGCGGACCAGTCCCTCGGAGTCGATGCCGTCCGGGTTGTAGGACAGCTTGGTCTTGCCGTCCACGCCGTACGGGGCGTCCTCGCGGCCGTCGATGTTCGGCAGGCCGGTGACCGGCCTGCCCTTGGCGTTGGTGATGGGCAGCGACCGCAGGATCTTGATGGCCCCCTTGCGGACCTTGATCTTCACGATCGTCGGGTCGAACGTCGCGACCGGGAAGGTCGTGCGCTCCTCGCCGTCCACCGTCACCGTGCCGTTCGGGCCGCGGTCGGTGATCGCCCAGAACTCGTCGGCCGGGGCGCCCGGGTCGTGGAAGAGGTCGCTGCCCACGCCGCCGAGGGCGACGCCACGGTCGTCGGCGATGCTGCCGGGCAGCAGCTTGTTCTGGAACTGGGCGAGGGGGATGCGCGGCAGCGTCCCGCCGCTCTCCTTGTCATGTCCACTGCCGTGCGAGGGGGCGGCGGCGAACGAGGGCTGAGCGAGCGTCAGGGCGGCACCGGCGGCGATCGCGGCGATCCCGGCCCTGCGGAGGAATGTGTGATCGGTCACGCCGGGACCGTACGAGGGAGAGGTGTCCAGGGGGTGATCCAGAGGTGAACCCCCAGGTGAAACGGCCTCCGGAGTGAGCGGTCTCACTCCGTGCCCGAGACGTTACCCGCCCAGGCGCGTTCCTCTTACACGGCTCTTATCCGTGGAACGGCATGCTGAGCCGTAACGATTTCGCATCAGACGGGGGTAGTGGTGAGCGCAGGCGCGATGGCGTGGACGCCTCCGACGTGGGAGGAGATCGTCAGCGAGCACTCCACAAGGGTGTTCCGGCTGGCGTATCGGCTGACCGGCAACCGGCACGACGCAGAAGACCTGACCCAGGACGTCTTCGTCCGGGTCTTCAAATCCCTGTCCTCCTACAGCCCCGGCACCTTCGAGGGCTGGCTCCACCGGATCACCACCAACCTCTTCCTCGACCGTGCCCGCCGCAAGCAGCGCATCCGCTTCGACGCGCTCGCCGACGACGCGGCCGAACGCCTCCAGGGACGCGAGCTCAGCCCGGCCCAGGCCTACGACGAGCGGCACCTCGACGCCGACATCCAGGCCGCGCTGGACGCCCTCGCCCCCGAGTACCGGGCGGCGGTCGTGCTCTGCGACATCGAGGGCCTGACCTACGAGGAGATCGCCGCGTCGCTGGGCGTCAAGCTCGGCACCGTCCGGTCGCGCATCCACCGGGGCCGCGCGCAGCTGCGCACCGCCCTGGAGCACCGCCGCCCGGTCGAGCCCGTCGAGACGACGGGCGCCGAGGAGCGCCGCCCGTCCGACACCGGCCCGCTGCCCGTCGGCTGAGGCTCCTGATCACGAACAACGCGGACGGCCAGCGCCTGGCCGTCCGCGTCCGTCGTGTGTTGAGCGGGTCGAGCTTCAGCCGCCGAGCTTCAGCCGCCGAGCTTTTCCTTGACGGAGTCGATCGTCCAGGGCTGGTCGGTCGTGTGGGGCTCGCCGAGGTGCCAGTTGACGGCCGGGGTGATCTGGCCGCCCTGCACGGCGTACAACTGGCCGGTGATCGTGCAGTCGGCGCTGGCCAGGTAGGCGACCAGCGGCGAGATCTCGGCGGGGCTGTAGACGTCGAGAGCGCCCTCATCGGTGGGCTTCTTCATCAGCTCGCCGACGAAGCCGGGCGTCGCCTCGGTGAGGCGGGTGCGCGCGGCCGGGGCGATGGCGTTGACGCGGACGCCGTACCGGCCTAGCTCCTGCGCGGCGACCAGGGTCATCGCGGCGATCCCGGCCTTGGCGGCACCGTAGTTGACCTGGCCCGGGTTGGGCAGGAACGTGCCGGACGCCGAGGCGGTGTTGATGACCGAGGCGTTCACCTGCTCGCCCGCCTTGGACCTGGTCTTCCAGTACTCGGCCGCGTGCCGCAGCACGCTGAAGTGGCCCTTCAGGTGAACGTGGATGACCGCGTCCCACTCGGCCTCGTCCATCTGCGCGATGAACCGGTCCCGCAGGATGCCCGCGTTGTTGACCACGACGTCGAGCGAGCCGAACTCCTCGACGGCCTGCTTCACCAGGCTGTCGGCACCCGCGAAGCTCGCCACGTCGTCGGTGTTGGCCACCGCCTGGCCGCCCGCCGCGACGATCTCGTCCGCGACCTGCTTGGCGGGGCCGGCGTCGGATCCGCTGCCGTCGCCCGCGCCGCCCAGGTCGTTCACCACGACCTTGGCGCCCTCGGCGGCGAACAGCAGCGCGTGCTCGCGGCCGATGCCGCGCCCGGCGCCGGTGATGACCGCGACGCGTCCGTCCAGTGCTCCCATGCTCAGGCTCCGATCTCGGCGATGCCGTCCTTGATGACCACGTCACCGCTGCTGGAGGTCGACTCGAACGCGACAGTGCTTATTCGGCGCGTCTCCGACACGGTCCCGTCGCCCTTGTCCCAGATGCGGGTGGTGACGTCCTGGCCGGGCAGCACCGGCTTGGAGAAGCGGACCGCCAGGCGCTTCAGCCGCGTCGGGTCGCCGCCCGCGACCTCCTGGACGACCGCGCGGGAGGTGAACGCCATCGTGCACAGGCCGTGGGCGATGATCCCCGGCAGGCCCATCTTCTTGGCGAACTCCTCGTCGAGGTGGATCGGCATCGGGTCGCCGGAGGCCTCGGAGTAGCGGAACGTCTGGTCCTCGTCCACGTGCTGCACGACCTCGGCCACCGGAGCGGCGGCGCGCAGGGACTCGTCGAGCGTGTGGCCCGGGGCGTGCTCGCCGACGGTCTCGCCGGCCTGGAAGCCGCGGAAGAACGAGACCATCCACTGCTCGTTGACCAGCTCGCCGCCCTCGGTGCGCGTCTCCAGCTTGAGCGAGACGGTCGTGCCGGACGACTTGGAGGCGTACCCCGTCACCTTGGCGCGCGACACCAGCGTCTGGCCCGCCGTGATCGGCTGGTGGAAGACCATGTCCTGCTCGCCGTGCACGACGAACGGGATGAGGCTGTCGGGCACGACCTTGAACAGCGGGTCGATCATGCCCTGGAACACCGGGACGATGGCGAAGACCGGCGGCGCCAGCTCGCCGGACAGGTAGCGCGGGTTGTCGTCGTTGGTCGCCTTGGCGTAGGCGATCGTCCGGTCCTGCTCGACCTTGAAGTCGAAAGGATCGCTCCAGACCCCCAGGTTCCCGGGGTTCATCGTGGGGTCGCTCATGCGGGTGTTCCTCCAGCCGAGGGGTGGGACATCAGAAACATACCGTCCTGACTGTTTCTTTTTCTAGAGGGCAGTGATCAGACCCACACACCCGATCAGGCCCACACGCTCTTGGCCCAGCGGTAGTCGGCCTTGCCCGCGGGCGACCGCTTCACCTCGTCCACGACCCGGATGTCGCGCGGCACCTTGTAGCCGGCGAGCGTCTTGCGGCAGTGCGCGACCAGCTCGTCCACCAGGCCCTCGCTCTCGGCGGAGTCCTCGCCGAGGGACACGACCGCGGCGACCCGCGAGCCCAGGCGCTGGTCGGAGACCCCGACCACGAGCGCGTCGTAGATGGCCGGATGCGACTTCAGCGTCGCCTCGACCTCCTCCACGAAGACCTTCTCGCCGCCGGTGTTGATGACCAGCGAGCCCCGGCCGAGCAGGATGATCGCACCGTCGCCGTCCATCCGCGCCATGTCGCCCTGCAGCGCCCAGCGGGTGCCGTCGTCGTCGGTGACGAACGTCTTGGCGGTCTTGGCCTCGTCGTTCCAGTAGCCGAGCGGGATGCGGCCCTTGCGCGCCACCACCCCGATCTCGTCGGAGCCCTTGGAGATCACGCGCAGGGACACGTCCAGCACGGCCACGTCGTCGCCGCGCGGCATGAAGCGCGGCGCGCCGTCCTCGCCCGGCTCGACCGCCTGGCTGAACGCGCCGGTCTCCGAGCCGCCGAACGCGTCCAGGATCGTCAGCATCGACGGGATCGCCTCGTGCAGCCGCGCCTTGACGTCGGCCGAGGTGACCGAGCCGCCGGTCGCGACGACCAGCACCGAGGACAGGTCGTAGGCCCCCGGGCTCGCCGACAGCAGGTCGGCGATCGGCCGCGCCATCGCGTCGCCGACCAGCAGCATCACCTGCGCCTTCTCGGCCGCGGCGACCTCCAGCACGCGTTCGGCCGAGAACCTGTGCTCCGTCCACAGCACCACCGTCGACCCGGAGGTGAGGCCCGACCAGGCCACCCACATGCCCGCGCCGTGCATCAGCGGCGCGCAGATCAGCATCGCGAGGCCGCCGGCGGTCGCCTTCTCGCCCAGTTCCTCCGGCGTCTGGACCGGGTCGCCGAGCAGGTTCCCGCCGCCCATCGCGGAGATGAAGATGTCCTCGCAGCGCCACATGACGCCCTTCGGCATCCCGGTCGTGCCGCCGGTGTAGAGCAGGTAGAGGTCGTCGCTGGAACGTTCGGCGAAGTCGCGCTCGCCCGAGACCTTGGCCACCGCGTCCTCGTAGGACACCGCGTCCGGAACGGCCTCGTCCGAGCCGTCCTCGATCACGACCGTGTGCCGCAGGTCGGCCAGCTTCCCGCGGGCGTCACCGAGGCGGGCGATGAGGGACCGCTCGCCGACCAGCGCGACCGAGTTGGAGTCGGCGACCACGTACGCCAGCTCGTCGGCGGTGTAGCGGTAGTTGACGTTCACGGGTACGGCGCGGATCTTCCACGCGGCGATCTGCGTCTCCAGCCACTCAGCCCGGTTGTAGGACAGGATCGAGACGTGATCCCCGGCACGCACGCCGGCCTCGGCGAGATGGTGGGCGACCCGGTTGGCCCGTTCGTCCAGCTCCCGATAGGTCAGCCTGACCTCACCCGCGACCAGGGCGAGTTTGTCGGGCACCGCGTCGGCGACGACTTCGAACAGGTCGGCGAGGTTGAAGCTGCGGGTCATCCGTCCTCCGGTAAGTGAGCTGCTCGGACAAAAACATACATTCTTGACTGTTTCTTAGACAGGCCCTAGCGTCGCGCGTATGAGCATCAGGACCTTTGTCGTCGGCGTCGGCATGACCAAGTTCGAGAAGCCGGGCAGCAAGGAATGGGACTACCCGGACATGGCCCGCGAGGCCGGGACCAAGGCCCTGGAGGACGCCGGGGTCGCCTACGACAGGATTCAGCAGGCCTACGTCGGCTACGTCTACGGCGAGTCGACCTCGGGCCAGCGCGCCGTCTACGAGCTGGGCATCACCGGCATCCCGGTGATCAACGTGAACAACAACTGCTCGACCGGCTCCACCGCGCTCTTCCTGGCCCGCCAGGCCGTGAAGTCCGGCACGGTCGACTGCGCCCTCGCCCTCGGCTTCGAGAAGATGCAGAAGGGCTCCCTCGGCTCCACCTACGAGGACCGTGAGCAGCCGATGCTCAACCACCTCAAGGAGCTGTTCCCCCTGTTCGAGTGGGGCGGCGAGCCGGTCGCGCCGTACATGTTCGGCGCCGCGGGCCGCGAGCACATGGAGAAGTACGGCACCACGCCCGAGCAGTTCGCCAAGATCGGCTGGAAGAACCACAAGCACTCGGTGAACAACCCGTACGCCCAGTTCCAGGAGGAGTACAGCCTGGACGACATCAAGGCGGCCCGGGTGGTCTACGAGCCGCTCACCAAGCTCCAGTGCTCGCCCACCTCCGACGGCTCCGGCGCCGCCGTCATCGCCAGCGAGCGCTTCGTCGACGAGCACGACCTCTGGGACCGCGCGGTCGAGATCGCGGGCCAGTCCATGGTCACCGACACCAAGGACACCTTCACCGACAAGAGCGCCATCACGCTCGTCGGCGCCAAGATGTCCAGGCTCGCCGCCGAGCAGGCCTACGAGGAGGCCGGCATGGGCGCCTCCGACGTCCAGGTGGTCGAGCTGCACGACTGCTTCTCGACCAACGAGCTGCTCACCTACGAGGCGCTCGGCCTGGCCGCCGAGGGCGAGGGCGGCAAGCTCGTTGACAGCGGCGACAACACCTACGGCGGCCGGTGGGTCGTGAACCCGTCCGGCGGCCTGATCTCCAAGGGCCACCCGCTCGGCGCGACCGGCCTCGCCCAGTGCTCCGAGCTCACCTGGCAGCTGCGCGGCCAGGCCGACAAGCGGCAGGTGGAGAACGTCACCGGCGCGCTCCAGCACAACATCGGCCTCGGCGGCGCCGCCGTAGTCACCGTCTACAAGCCCGCCCGCTGACCCACCCGCTGATCCCGCGCCGATCTTGCTCTCAGCGCCCTTCTTCGGCCTTCCGAGGGGCGCTGAGAGCAAGATCGGCGGGGTCGTCACGTCTCGAGGTGGCGCTCGGCGATCATCAACAGCCGGGTCTTGGTGCGGAGCCAGCGCTCGTGGGTGCGTTCCGGGCCGGTCGGATGAACGAACTGGAGCATGCGCAGCCCGCGCACGCTCTCCAGCATCAGGTAGATGTCGCCGCGCACCTCGGGGTCGTCGACACGGTCGCCCAGCAGCGCCCGGCCGACCTCGAGGATGCCCGCCGTGACCATCCGTTCCAGCGAGGCGACGTGCTCCTGCAGATCGGGGTCGGTACGCGCGGCGATCCACAGCTCCATCGAGGCCTCGAACAGGGGCCCCTGGTAGACGGCCCAGACGCGGTCGAGCGCCTCCCCGAGCCCGTCCTCGGCGGTCTTCAGCCGTTCGAGGTCCTGCTCGATGAACTGGGCGGCGCGCTTGCGGGCCAGATGCTCGACGGCCGCCAGGACCAGGTCGTTCTTGGTCGGGAAGTGATGCACCTGCGCGCCCCGCGACACCCCGGCCCGCTCGACCACGCGGGTCGTCGTGGTGCCGTGGTAGCCGTACTCGACCAGGCAGTCGATCGTCGCGTCGAGCAGGGCGCGCCGGGTCGCGGCGGTGCGTTCCTCCTGCGTGCGCCGCGTTGTCTGGGTCGGGGCCATGAGCGCAGTCTAACCAGGAAACAAACAGTACGCGCTGTATGTACTTACTACTCTCCGGCACTTCGCCCGGGCATTTGACACTGCTTGAAGTCTCAACTAATCTGATCCTCGTTGGTTGAAAGTTCAAGCACTACGACTGGAGAACACCCCGCCATGAGCCTCGCCACCGTCGCCCAGGACCTCACCACCGGCACCTGGAACATCGACCCCGCGCACTCCGAGGTCACCTTCAGCATCCGTCATCTCATGACCAAGGTACGCGGCAGCTTCACCGAGTTCTCCGGCGCCGTCGTGATCGCCGAGGACCCCGCCGCCTCGACCGCGACGGCCGAGATCAAGATGGACTCCGTCGACACCCGCAACGCCGACCGCGACGCGCACATCCGCACCTCCGACGTCCTGGACGTCGAGAACCACCCGGTCATGACGTTCGCCACCAAGGGCGTCCGCGCCGAGGGCTCGGACTACTTCCTCGACGGCGACCTCACCATCAAGGGCGTCGCCAAGCCGGTCAGCCTGGAGCTGGAGTTCCACGGCATCGGCCAGGACCCGTGGGGCGGCACGCGCGCCGGCTTCTCCGCGAGCACCACGATCAACCGCAAGGACTGGGGCATCGAGTTCAACGTCCCGCTGGGCGGCGACAAGGCCCTGCTCGGCGACAAGGTCGACATCCAGCTCGAGGTCCAGGCCGTCCGCGCCTGACCCGGAGCACCCAGAACCACCCGCACCACCCACGCGAAGGGCCGTCCACACCATGTGGACGGCCCTTCGCGTGTCCGCGCGCACCGCTCAGAACCACTGCACAGACAGGTGGAAACGTTTCCACCGAGGGTAGGGCGCGGCGGGAGTGGGCGTCAGGGTTGGTCGAGCGGGAGGTGGAGGACGAATCGGGCGCCTTGGGGGGCGTCTTCGATGTCGAGGACGCCGCCGTGCGCTTGGGCGATCTCGCGGGCGATGGCCAGGCCCAGGCCCGTGCCGCCGGCGCCGCGGCTGCGGGCGCTGTCGAGGCGTGTGAAGCGCTCGAAGACCCGCTTGCGGTCCTCGGGGGCGATGCCCACGCCGTCGTCGGAGACGGCCAGGAGGGCGTGCGCGCCGTCGGAGGAGACCTCGATGTCGATGGCCGAGTCGGCGTAGCGCTCGGCGTTGTCGAGCAGGTTGCCCAGCAGCCGGACCAGCTGCATGCGGACGCCCCTGATCTCCACGCCGGGCGCGAGGTGGGTGCGGATCTCCAACTCCGAGGAACGCTGGCCGGTCTCGGCGGCGACCAGCTCTGCGAGGTCGATCTCCTCCTGCGCTACCGAGCCGCCGGTGCCGATGCGGGCCAGCAGCAGCAGGTCGGTGACGATCGACTCCAGCCGGTCGGTGTCACGGAGGGCCGACGTCAGCACCGAGCCGAGGTCGGTGTCGTCGGGGTGCATCGACGCGTCCTCGAGGTTGGCGCGCAGGCCCGCGATCGGGGTGCGCAGCTCGTGCGAGGCGTCGGAGGCGAACTGGCGCTGGCGCTCGACGGCGCTCTCCAGCCGGTCCAGCGTCTGGTTGGCGGTACGGGCCAGCTCGGCGATCTCGTCCTCGCCGGACGGCTGCGGCACGCGGCGGCTGAGGTCGCTGCCGCTGATCTCGGCGAGCTGCGCGCGGATGGCCTCGACCGGGCGCAGCGTACGGCCGACGATGCGCCAGGTCACCCACGCCGCGAGGGCCGACAGCGCCAGGACCGCGGCGGCGAGCAGGACCTCCAGCAGCCCGGTGACCAGGAAGCCCGGGAGGGGCTTGGCCGCCAGGACGACGACCGAGTCGGGGGCGGTGGTGACGCGGATGGCCTCCACCAGGTAGCAGCCGCCCTCGGGACCGTCGCAGTCGACATGGTCCTGCACGCGTTCGTTCCGTGACGGCCAGATGGAGCTGACCGGCGGGCGCCCGGCGGCGGACGGGGTGGAGTCCAGCACGTGCGCGCCGGGGGCGACGACCTGGATCAGGATGCGGCCGCCCGAGTCGTCGGGGATGGGGCTGGCGAGCGTCCCGTCGCGGACGCTGGCGCTGGTACGGCGGGCCGCCAGCTGCGTCTCCTGGAGCAGCCGCGCCTCGGTGCCGTTGCGCACGGCGAGATCGATGCCGACGGCGACCGCGCCGAAGGCCACGGCCGCGAGCACCGTGGCGACCAGCGTGTCCCGCCCCCGAATGGACCGGGGCCGCAGCCGCATCTGTCCCCCTGTTCGTGTGCCGTTCCGAATGCCCATCACAGAGTGTCACGATCCACAGGCCGCCCGCCTGGGGCACGACACAAGGTACCGGCAGGTAACGGGGGCATGTCCCGCCCGTCGGCCGGGCAACGGTCCGGCCGAAACTCGACCCGGGGGTTTCGCCCGCGCTCGCGCTGGACATCCGTTTCGTGACAGCTCGTCCGGATATTCGCGGAGGCGAACACGTGGGCAGGGATGTGGCGGCCGTCACCATCAGCGGTGAGGACCGCCGCCGTTACAGGAACAAGGTGCTGCGTTGCCTCGACGTGCTGGAGCGGATGCTCGGCGAGTCGCAGTTCGACTTCGAACGCTCCCACATCGGACTGGAGATCGAGCTCAACCTGGTGGACTCGCTCGGCGACCCGCTGATGCGCAACGCCGACGTACTGAAGGCCATCGCCGACCCGGCCTGGGCGACCGAGCTGGGCCAGTTCAACCTCGAGATCAACATCCCGCCCCGCGAGCTCGGCGGCGAGGGCACCGGCGAACTGGAGCGGGAGGTCCGCGACCACCTCAACAAGGCTGAGCACGCCGCCCGCGGCGTCGGCGCGTCCCTGGTGATGATCGGCATACTGCCGACGCTGCGCCGCTCCGACATCGGTGAGGAGGCGCTGTCGCCGAACGCGCGCTACCGGCTCCTGAACGACCAGATCTTCGCCGCGCGCGGCGAGGAGCTCCACATCGACATCGAGGGCCCCGAGCCGCTGTCCATGCACGCCGACTGCATCCTCCCCGAGGCCGCGTGCACCAGCGTGCAGTTCCATCTGCAGGTGAGCCCAGAGCGCTTCGGCGCGCACTGGAACGCCGCCCAGGCGATCGCCGGACCTCAGGTGGCGCTCGGCGCGAACTCCCCGTTCCTGTTCGGCCACCGGCTGTGGCACGAGACCCGCATCACCCTGTTCGAGCAGGCCACCGACACCCGCCCCGACGAGCTGAAGGCCCAGGGCGTACGGCCCCGCGTGTGGTTCGGCGAACGCTGGATCACCTCGGTCTTCGACCTCTTCGAGGAGAACACCCGTTACTTCCCCGCGCTGCTCCCGCTCTGCGACGAAGAGGACCCCGTCACCACGATCGATGCGGGCGGCATCCCCGAGCTCGGCGAGCTCTCGCTCCACAACGGAACGGTCTACCGCTGGAACCGGCCGATCTACGCCGTCGTGAACGGCCGCCCGCACCTGCGCGTGGAGAACAGGGTCCTGCCCGCCGGGCCCACGGTCGCCGACGTCGTCGCCAACGGCGCCTTCTACTACGGCGTCATCCGGATGCTCGCCGACGAGGAACGGCCGGTGTGGTCGCGGATGTCGTTCTCGGCGGCCCGCGACAACCTGCACCGCGCCGCCCGCGACGGCATGGAGTCACGCCTCTACTGGCCGGGCCTCGGCGACGTGCCCGCCGCCGAGGTGGTGCTGCGCGAACTGCTCCCTCTCGCGTACGAGGGACTGGACCGCTGGGGCGTCGACCCGAGCCGCCGCGACCGCCTGCTCGGCATCATCGAGCGGCGCTGCGTCACCGGCCGGACCGGCGCGGCCTGGCAGATCGACACCGTGCAGGCCATCGAGGACTCCTTCGGCACCGAGCGCCACGAGGCGTTGCGGCTGATGACCCGCAGTTACACCGACCTGATGAACACCAACGAGCCCGTCCACACCTGGCCCATCGGCCCCTGACCTCGATCTTCACGCGATCGCCACATTTCGGGCCGGGAGCACGCACATCCTGGGCCTACTCTCTGGCCTGTGGCGAAGAAGGTGCTGGTGGTCGAGGACGAGCCCACCATCGCGCGGGCGGTGGCGGACCGGCTGACGGCCGAGGGATTCGCGGTGGAGATCGCCGGCGACGGCCCGGCGGCGGTCGAGCGGGCCCGGGCGTATCTGCCGGATCTGATCGTGCTGGACGTGATGCTGCCCGGCTTCGACGGCCTGGAGGTCTGCCGCCGGGTGCACGCCGAACGGCCCGTCCCGGTGCTGATGCTGACGGCCCGCGACGACGAGACCGACCTGCTCGTCGGGCTCGGCGTGGGGGCCGACGACTACGTCACCAAGCCGTTCAGCATGCGCGAGCTGGTCGCCCGCGTCCGCACCGTGCTGCGGCGCTTCGAGACGGCGGAACGCATCGCGACCGCGTCCGACCTGCTCAGCCTGGGCCCGCTGGAGATCGACCGGGCGGGCCGCCGGGTGCGGCGGGACGGCAAGGAGGTCCACCTCACGCCGACCGAGTTCGACCTGCTCGGCTGCCTGGTCCGCAGCCCCGGCACCGTCCTCACCCGCGCCGTGCTGCTCGAACAGGTCTGGGACTGGGTGGACGCGTCCGGCACCCGGGTCGTCGACAGCCACGTGAAGGCGCTGCGCCGCAAGCTCGGCCCCGGGCTCATCCGTACGGTCCACGGCGTCGGCTACTCGATCGAGGCACCCGCATGACCGCCCCGGCGCGGCCCCTCAGATGGCTCTACACGCGGCTGCCGCGGCCCCTGGACCCGCTGCGTTCGATCAAGGTGAAGTTCGGCATCGTCGCGGTGGTGACGGCCTGCACGGCCACCCTGATCGTGCTGTGGGGGTTCGCGCTGGGCTTCCGCGCCCGCGAGACGCTGCCGCTCGGCGTGCTGATCGCGCTCGGCGTGGTCCAGCTGATCGCGCACGGCATGACCGCGCCGCTGCGCGAGATGACCGTCGCCGCCCGCGCCATGGCGCGCGGCGACTACAGCCGCCGCGTCCGCGCGACCTCGATGGACGAGGTCGGCGAGCTGGCCAAGGCGTTCAACACGATGGCCTCGGACCTGGCGGCGGTGGACCGGCAGCGCCGCGAGTTCGTGGCGAACGTGTCGCACGAGCTGCGCACCCCGATCAGCGCGCTGCGGGCCGTGCTGGAGAACGTGGCCGACGGCGTCACCCCCGCCACCCCCGAGGTCCTGGAGTCGGCGGTCGAGCAGACCGAACGGCTCGGCCGCCTGGTCACCCAGCTCCTGGACCTGTCCCGGATCGACGCCGGGGCCGCCGAGCTCGACCTGACCCGGCTCGACGTGGCCGCGTTCGTGTCCGACGTCGCGGCGGAGGTGGCCGCCGGGCATCCCGAGGCCTCGTTCGAGGTCGGCGTCCAGCCGGATCTGAAGGCCTGGGCCGACCGCGACCGGCTGCGCCAGGTGCTGGCGAACCTGCTCGACAACGCGGCCCGGCACAGCCCGGCGGGCCGGCCCGTCGCCATCACGGCCCGGTCGGCGGCGGGCGGCCTGGTGCTGGAGGTGGCCGACGAGGGGCCCGGGATCCCGCCCGGCGAGCGCGCCCGGGTCTTCGAGCGCTTCAACCGCGGCGACAGCTCGTACCGCCCCAAGGACGGAGGCACGGGCCTGGGCCTGGCGATCGCACGCTGGGCCATCGACCTGCACGGCGGCGACATCTATGTCGTGGACGCGCCGCGCGGCTGCCGCATCCGCGTGGAACTGCCCGAGCTGTCGGCCCATCCGACCAGCCCGGACTGACGGGTCGGCGGCGTCGGCCAGGGTCAGGCGTCGGCCGGGGTCAGGCGTCAGCCGGGGTCAGGCATCAGCCGGGGTCAGGCATCAGCCGGGGTCAGCGGCGGAAGCTGACGATCTCGGCGGAGTCGCCCACCGCCTCGCGCCTGGACGGGATGATCTGCTCGCCCGGGTGGTCGCTGAGCAGCGCGCGGGCGCGCAGCACGATCTCCAGGTCGAAGCGCAGGTCCGGGTCCAGAAGCTGGTCGCCGAACAGCTCCTCCAGCTGGCGCAGGCGGTAGCGGACGGTCTGCGGGTGAACGTGCAGCCGCATCGCGACCTCGTTGGCGTTCCGCCCGGACTGCAGCCACGCCAGCAGCGTCTCGGCGAGCCGGTCCTGCTGGCTGACCCGCAGGTGCGAGAGCGGCGCGAGGCGCAACTGGGCCAGCGAGGTGATGAGCTCCTCGTCCTGGAAGAGGATCAGCGTCGACATGTGCTCGACGCTGCGGACCACGCCCGAGGCCTCGATGACGCCGCGCTGGGCCAGGCCGAGCGTCTTGCGGGCCCACTGGATGGACCGGGCCGCCTCGGTCACCGGAACGGTCGGGCCGACCACCGCGAGCGAACCGCTGAGCGCGCGGTCGACGAGCTTGGCGCGGCCGGGCCCGTCCGGGTCGGGGACGATCAGGCTGGGCGTACGGCGGGTGAGGTCGGCGAGGATGTCGGGCGGGAACGCGGGCTGGTGCGGCGAGTCCTGCCGGGGCTGGCCGAGCGCGACCGCGGCGACCGTGCGGGGCACCGGCCAGTGCGCGGCGGCGGCGAGGTCGGCGATCGCCTCGGGGGCGGCCGGCGGATCGGCGAACAGCAGGTCGAGCAGGCGCTTGCGGCGGCGCTGCATCTCCCCGGCCACGGCGGCCTTGGCCTGCGCGTAGCCCTCGGCGGCAGCGGCGGCCAGCTCGTCCTGGAAGGACATGAGCGCCTCGCCGACCGCGCCCAGCGTGCGCGGTGAGGTCTCCAGCATCGCGGCGCCCTCGGTGATGCGCCGCCAGGCGATCATCCCGCCGGCCCGGATCGCGGTCTGCATGGCGTCCAGGCTCCGGCCCTCGCCCGCCTCCCCGCGCCCGATCGCACGGAAGAAGTCGATCACCGAGACCTGCTCGTGCTCGGGGTCGGCGACCCGGTCCACGAAATAGTGCAGGACGCGCTCGACGGCCAGCCGCAGCGTGCCCGAGTAGGAGCCGTCGCCGGGCCGGTCGTATTCGCGGACCCGGGTCTGGATCTCCTGGATCATGTCGTCGGCGACCTCGTCGAGATGAGGTCTCATGTGGTCGGCGAGGTCCCTGGGCAGGTCCGCCCAGGGATGCCCGAGCGCCGATAGCCCTTCTTGTGTCACGTGCGCCTCCCCACGCTCGGTTCCCCCGCGTACAACGCCGGACACAAGGGGTAATTCATTACTTATGCGATCCGTGTGATGGAAATCATGACCCTCAGGGGCGTCCGGGCGCAAAGTCTAGGTCGAGGTTCGACCAGGTTCGGCCGGTACGCCCCATGTCAAGGGCAGGTATGCCGTTTCGGCATCCACCACGACGCCGGGCAGGTCCCGGACCGCGATGTCGCCGCGATGTCACAAACCTGACGTCTAGCCCGTCTCCTGTTGTAGTGCGACATTGGTTAGACGAACGACCGATGCAAGAGGTGGTCCTCGTCGGACCACCGGTGCAGGAGGTCCCGAAGTGCCCGAGACGACGTCCCAGCAGGCCCCAGAGGCACTGACGAAGGCCCACCGGGCCATCGACGAGCGCTTCGGCGGAACCGACTTCCTCCGCAAGTCGATGAAGAAGGCCTTCCCCGACCACTGGAGCTTCCTGCTGGGCGAGATCGCGATGTACTCGTTCGTGATCATCATCCTGACCGGGGTCTACCTGACCCTGTTCTTCAAACCGAGCATGACCGAGGTCGTCTACAACGGCTCGTACCAGCCGTTGCGTGGCGTGAAGATGAGCGAGGCCTACGAGTCGACGCTGAACCTCAGCTTCGACGTGCGCGGCGGCCTGCTCATGCGGCAGATCCACCACTGGGCCACCAACCTGTTCATGGCGGCCATCGTCATCCACCTGCTGCGCAACTTCTTCACCGGCGCGTTCCGCAAGCCGCGCGAGCTCAACTGGCTGCTCGGCATCACGATGTTCATGCTGGTCATGGTGAACGGGCTGTTCGGCTACTCGCTGCCCGACGACCTGCTGTCGGGCACCGGGATCCGGATCCTGGAGGGCGTGCTGCTCTCGCTGCCGGTGGTCGGCTCGTACGTGACGATGTTCCTGTTCGGCGGCGAGTTCCCAGGGGATCTGATCATCCCCCGGCTGTACGTCATCCACATCCTGTTGATACCGGGGATCCTGCTGGCGCTGGTGCCGTTGCACGCCGTCGTGCTGACCTGGCGCCAGACCCACACCCAGTTCCCCGGCCGGCAGTCGACCAACAGGGCCCAGTACGGCTATCCGTTCTTCCCGGTCTTCATCGCCAAGACCACGGCGTACTTCCTCTGGGTCTTCGCCGCCTGCGCGCTGCTGGCGACGTTCTTCCAGATCAACCCGATCTGGCTGTTCGGCCCCTATGACCCGGGCGCGATCAGCTCGGGCTCCCAGCCGGACTGGTACATGGGCTGGCTGGAGGGCTCGCTGCGCATCATGCCCGCCTGGGAGATCAACCTGGTCGGCCATACGATCCCGATGAACGTGATCGTCCCGGCGCTGGTGGTGCCGGGCATCCTGTTCACCGGGCTGGCGGTCTATCCGTTCGTCGAACGCTGGGTCACGGGTGATCATCAGATCCACCATCTACTCGACCGGCCACGGGACGTGCCCGCCCGCCTCGGCATCGGCGTGGGCGGCGTGATCTTCTACGGCGGGCTCTGGGCGGCGGGCGGCAACGACGTCATCGCGCACACCTTCGAGATCCCGCTGTTCTGGACGACCTGGTTCTTCCGGGGACTGGTGATCATCGGGCCGGTGATCGGTTATGCCATCGCGTACCGCATCGCCCTCGGCCTGCAACACCGCGACCTGCAGCTGATCTCGCACGGGCTGGAGACCGGCATCATCCGGCGCAGCCCGACCGGCGAGTACACCGAGGTCGAGCGCCCGGTCGAGGACCGGCTCACCGCCGCGATCACCGACGAGCGGCCGGTGGCGGCGCTGCCGGTCGGCCGTCCCGAACGCGAAGGCGTCGACGCCCCCGAGAGCCGCAAGGCCCTCGGCCGGGTGCGCGGCGCCCTCAACCGCCACTTCCGCGCCGACCTGTTCGTACCGCCGCAGCGCCCGAACGGGGGCCACGGCAACGGCAACGGGCACGGCGACGGTGAAGCCCATGGCGAAGCGGAGCTGACCTCAGGCGAGCGGAGGTCCATCGAGCCCTGACGGGGTCGCACCCGAGGGCCGTCCAGTCGTGGCGGGTCACGGTGACAGGGCCGGGACCCGCCACGGCTCGACGGTAAGAACTCGGGTGAAGCCAGGAAGCCAGGAGCCTCAGCGGCGGTAGAGGTGGAACTTCTCCTCGCCGATGCGCTCGCGCAGCGCCGGGTCGTCGATGCCCTGGCCCTCGCCGGTGGCGCCGCACAGCACGGCGACCTTGCCGATGTGCTGGTTGGTCTGCACCGCGCGGGTGGCGTCCCCGGCCTGCTCCAGCGGGAACACCGTGGACAGCGTCGGGTGGATCATGCCGAGCGAGATGAGCCGGTTCATCTGGACGGCCTCGTGGTAGTTGAAGCCGTGCGAGCCGATGATGCTCTTCAGCCGCATCCACAGGAAGCGGTTGTCGTACTCGTGCTTGAAGCCGGTCGACGACCCGCACGTGATGATCTTGCCGCCGCGCTTGGCGACGTAGACCGAGGCGCCGAACGTCTCCCGGCCCAGGTACTCGAACACGATCCCGGGGTCCTCGCCGACCAGCGCGCGGATCGCCTCGCCGAGGACCCGGCCCGCCTTGGGGTGCCGCAGGCCGCCCTCACCGAGGTTCAGCTCGTTGCGGTTGATGACGGCGTCGCAGCCCTGCGCCCGGACGATCTCGGCCTTCTCCTCGGAGGAGACCACCGCGACCGGGATGCCGCCGCCGTTCTTGACCAGCTGCGTGGCGTACGAGCCGAGGCCGCCGGTGGCGCCCCAGATCAGCACGACGTCGCCCTGCTTCATCTGCGCGCCGTGCGGGCCGACCAGCATGCGGTACGCGGTGGCCGCGCACAGCGTGTTGGAGCCCGCCTCCTCCCAGGTGAGGTGCCCGGGCTTGCGGATGAGCTGGTTGGCCTTGGCGATGCAGTACTCGCCGAGCGCGCCGAAGTTGGTCTCGAAGCCCCAGGCCAGCTGGGTCTCGCTCATCATGCCGTCGTCGTAGGAGCCGTGGTCCTCCTCGTCGACGTACGACGGGGACAGCACGACCTTGTCGCCGACCTTCCAGCTCTTGACGCCGGAGCCGACCCGCACGACCACGCCGGACCCGTCCGAGCCGAGCTGGTGCCAGGGCAGGTTGTGGCGCGCGCCGTACCAGCCCTGCCGGCCGAACTTCTCCAGGAACGCGAACGTCGGGACGGGCTCGAAGATCGCCGACCACACCGTGTTGAAGTTGATCGCGGCGGACATGACCGCGACGACGACCTCGTCGGGGGCGAGCTCGGGCATCTCGACCTCGCCGTAGTGCATCGACCGGCGCACGTCCTTGTCGGTCTCGCCCTCGAAGATGCCCACCTCGTCCTTGAGGATGTATGAGGCGCGATAGCTAGTGGGCAGTTCGCAGTCCAGCAGCTCCTTCTCGGTAGCGCCGGACCGGACGGCTTCGAGCAGGTCGTCGGACATTGATCTCCTCCGTCGAGCGGGGTGTGGAACGGGCCCCTGAGGTCAGGGGGCCTGGGGGGCGGAAACGGAGAGGCCGGCCTCGGTCGCGCCAGCGGCCTCCGGTACCTCGTCCGCGGAACGTGCGTCCGCGGGATGTGCGGCTGCGGAACGTGCGTCGTGCGAACGTGCGGCGAGCTGGTCCTCCAGGTGCGCGGCCAGCAGCTCCACACCGGGCGGGTCCAGCAGGTTCAGGTGGTGCACCCCGGGGATGGTGACCTTCTCCAGGGCGGGGCACAGCGGCCCGAAGCCGTTCGTGCCGTCCAGGACGTAGCGGGCGTCCTTCACGGCCCACGGCGTCTCTTCGGGAGCGTAGTAAAGGATCACGCGGCCGTCGTAGGTTTTGGGCTGATATGCCTCAAGGGACCGGGTGTCCTGGTGCGAGGTCAGCTGGTGGTGCAGCGCGGCCGGCGGGATGAGGTCGGCGAGCGGCGCCGCCCGTTCCATCACCAGCGCGAACTGGGCCTCCTCCTCCAGCCCCGACAGCTCCTCGTAAGTGAGTCTGATCTCCAGGCCGTAGGTCTGGTTGATGTAGTCGGTGAACGCGGAGAAGCGGCGGGCGAGGGTGTCGGACTCGTCCTCGACCGGCAGCGGCAGGCCGCCGTCGAAGAGCGCGACGAACTCGACCTCGCGCCCTGCGGCGGTGAGCCGGCGGGCGGTCTCGTAGGCCAGGACGGCGCCGAACGACCAGCCGCCGAGCCGGAAGGCCCCTTCGGGCTGGGCGACCAGCAGCTCCTCGACGTAGCGGGCGGCGCGTTCCTCCACCGAGGGCGCGTCGTCGAACCGTTCGAGGCCGTACACCGGCTGGTCGGCGCCGAGCAGGTCGATCAGCTGCCGGTAGCAGGCGGTGGTGCCGCCCGCCGGGTGCGCGATGAAGATCGGCCGCCGGGTGCCGGTGGCCTTCAGCGGCCGCACGGTCTGCCGGGCGGCCTCCTCGTCGGCGGCCCGCAGGAACTCGGCGACGTGCTCGGCGGTCGGCGTCGCGAACAGCTCGCTGCGCGTGACCTCACCGCCCAGCTCGGCCGCGACCTGCGCGACGACCTGGTCGGCCTGATGGTCGTGCCCGCCGAGGTCGGTGAAGAAGTCGGCGGTGACGCCGACCCGGTCGAGCCCGAGGACGTCCTCGATGATCCGCACGGCGAGCCGTTCGGCGGCGTCGCGCGGCATCACGTAGCCGGACTCGGCGTTGGAGACCGCGCTCACACCCGTGGACGGCGCGGGCGCCCCGGACAGGCCAAGCTCCTCGGCCGCCCACTCCTCGAAGGCGTTCACGCTGGCGCCCTTGAGCAGCACGGCTGCCGGAACGGTCAGGCCCAGGTCGTGTTCCACCCCGCTCTTGATCCGCACGGCCACGAGCGAGTCGAGGCCGAGATCGGTCAGCGGGACGGCGGGGTCGAGCCGTTCGGGATCGAAGCCCAGCACGGTCGCGATCCGCCACCGCACCTGCGCGGCGATGCGCTGCCTGGCCTCGGCCGGGTCGAGCTCGCGGATCGCGTCGATGCCGGGCCAGTCGCCGCCGTCGGCCTCCGCCGCGTCGCCCGCGGCGGCGGTCAGCGAGGCGAAGTACGGCATGTTCTTGATCTCGGGGAAGAGGCTCACGGCGGCGGCCGGGTCGAACCGCAGCACACCGGCGGCGGTGCGGCCCTCCGACAGCAGCGCCTCCAGCGCCTCGGCGCCCTCGGCCGGGCTGATCGCCTCGATGACCGCGACCTTCAGGTCGGCGGCGCCGCCGACCTGCGACCAGGTGCCCCAGTTGATCGTGGTGCCGACCCGCCCGTTCGCGCGGCGGTGGGAGATCAGCGCGTCGATCGCTGCGTTGGCGGCGGCGTAGGCGGCCTGGCCGGGCGAGCCCACCAGGGCCGCGGCCGAGGAGTGCATGACGAACCAGTCGAGGTCGATGTCCCAGGTGGCCTGGCTGAGCTGCCGGGCGCCCTCGACCTTGGCCGTCCACACCCTGTGCAGATCCTCCGCGCCGAGGTCGACGATCAGCCTGTCGTCGATCGCGCCCGCGCCGTGCACGACGCCGCACAGCCGCCGGCCGCCCTCGCGGGCGACCTCGACGAGGCGTTCGGCGACGCCCGGCTCGGCGATGTCGCCGAGGACGACGCCGACGTGCACGCCGTTCTCGCGGAGCCTGGCGATGACCTTCTCGGCGTCGGCGTCCGGGCCGCTGCGGCCCGACAGCACGATCCGCCCGGCGCCGCGCTCGGCGAGCAGGCGGGCGGTGACCAGCCCGATGCCGCCGTAGCCGCCGGTGATCACGTACGCGCCGCCGCGCCGCACGATGCGGCCGGGCTTGGCGGGCATGTCCAGCGCGGCCTGGTCGAGGCGGGCGACGTGGCGGACGCCGCCACGGTAGGCGACCTCGCGTGCGTCGCCGTTCGCGAGCAGCTCGGTGACCAGGTCGGCGGGCCGGTCGACGTCCACGAGGGTCGCGTGCAGGACGGTCCGTTCGAACGACAGCACGCGGGTCAGCGCCCGCACGAAGCCCTGGCTCGCCTCGCCCGCCTCGCCGTCCAGCACGGGCAGCGCCTTGCGGGTGGCGATCCACAGCCGGGTGCCGTCGGGCAGCGCGTTCGCGATCCCGACGACGGCCAGGACCAGGCTCTCGTCCACAAGGTCGGCGGACGGGACGAACACCACGCCGGTGGGCACCTCGTCGAGGGCCGGGTCGGTGTGGCGGCGGCGGGCGACGTGGTGGCCGCGTCCCTCCAGGTCGGCGGAGACGGCACCGGCGAGCGCGTCGTCGTCATCGGCGAGCAGCAGCCAGTCGCCGCTCTCGGTGAGCGTCGGCTCGGGCGCCTCGGTCTCGTCCCAGACCAGCTCGACGAGCTTGTCCGCGAGCGGCACCGGCACCTCGGAACGCTCGACCCGGCGCAGCACGATGCCGGTGGCGTCCAGCAGGATCTCGCCGTCGGGGCCGAGGATCTGGACCGATCCCACGGTGCCCTCGTCGTCCCGGACGACCTCGGTGCGGACGTGCCCGCCGCGGTGCGTCGGCCCGTAGACGCGCAGGCTGCCGACCGTCTCGGCCTGCCAGGTCCCCTCGCCCGCGTCGGCGTAGAGGACGGCCAGGGCCCGGTCGAGGACCTCGGGGTGGAGCCGGTAGTGGCGGCTGCCGCGTTCGGCGGCGGCCACGTCGGTCGCGGCACCGGCCAGCGGCACGGCCGGGCCACGGTGATCGTCGCCGACGTCGGCGCTGGCCAGCCGGGTCCAGGTCCCGGCGGGCGTCCGCGCGTGGATCTCGACCCGCTGGTCGGACTCGGTGAACGTGGTGGTGACCGTGGTGTGGTCGGCGAGCGCGAGCGGCCGCTCCATCCACAGGCTGTTGACGCGCACGGCGTCGCCGCCGAGCACCTCGGCCCCGGCGGCGAGCGCCATCTCGGCGAACGCGGCGACCGGCAGGACCGGCAGGCCGTGGACCTTGGCGCCCTCGAACCAGCGCTGCGCCTCGGTGCCGACGTCGGCGCGCCAGGCGTGCCGGTCCTCGCCGGGCAGCTCGACGTGCGCGCCCAGCAGCGGGTGCTCGTCCCGGCCGCCGGCGTTGCGCCTGGAGGTGTCGACCCAGTGCCGTTCGTGCCGCCAGGCGGGCAGCGGCGCGTCGATCACGCCGCCGTCGCCCGGGGCGACGGCGGGCAGGCCGTTCGCGGCGAGCGCGGCCAGCTGGGCGTGGAAGGTCAGGGTGTCGTCGGTCTCCTCGCCCTTGCGCGCGCGCTTCAGGGTGTGGGTGACCAGCGCGCCGCTGCCGTCCAGCGTCTCGCCGACGGCGTGGGACAGGATCGGGTGCGCGTTGATCTCGACGAACGCGCGGAACCCGTCCTCGGCGGCGGCCTCGACGGTGTCGGCGAGCCGCACCGGGTTGCGCAGGTTCTTGACCCAGTAGCCGGCGTCCAGGAGCGACTCGTCGGTGAGGGCTCGCGGGTCGTCCAGCGCGGTCGTGTAGAGCCGGATGCCGCCCGCGAGCGGGGTGCCGCGTTCGTGCCCGACCTCGGCGAGGAGCTCGCGCAGGTCGTCCAGCAGCGGATCGACCTGCGGCGAGTGCCCGGCGCCCTCGGCCTGGACCTTGCGGGCCAGCCGGCCCTCGGCCTCGGCCCGCTCCATCAGTGTGGCGATCTGGTCGGCGTCGCCGGTGACCACGGTCTGCTTCGGCGAGGAGTGCACGGCCGCGTAGACCTCGGGCAGGTCGTGCGCCAGCGCCTCGACTTCGGCCGCGGACGCGCCCAGCACGGCCATCGCGCCGCCGCCGACGATCCGAGTGAGCAGCCGGGACCGGCGGCACATGATCTTGACGCCGTCCTCGAGGGTGATCGCGCCCGCGACGACCGCCGCGGCGACCTCGCCCATCGAGTGGCCGATCACGGCGCCGGGGGTGATGCCGTACGCCTTCCACGTGCGGGCGAGCGCGACCTGGATCGCGAACAGGACCGGCATCGTGGCGGTCAGCTCGGTCGGCTTCTCGCCGTCCTCAAGGAGCGCCCACAGCTCGGGGCCGCCCTCCTCGGCGAACAGCGCGTCGATGTCGTCGATGGCCTCGGCGAACGCGGGCTCCTCCTCAAGGAGCCGCTGCGCCATGCCCGCGCGCTGCGCGCCGTAGCCGGAGAAGACCCAGACCGGCTTGCCGGGCATGCCCAGCGCGGTGCCGGTGACGACGCCCTGGTGGGGACGGCCTTCGGCGAGCGCGTTCAGAGCGTCCACCAGCCCGGCGCGGTCACGTGCCGCCACGGCCGCACGCGAACGGCCACGGCCGCCGCGCCGGTGCAGGGTCTGCGCGAGGTCGGCGAGCGACACGTCATCGCGGGCCTGCACCCACCCGGCGAGGGCGGCGGCGTTGTCGCGGACCCGGTCGTCGGCGGTGTCCGACAGCGGGAACGTCCGCACGGCCGTCGGCGAGGTCTTGGTCTCCTGGGACGGCGGCGCCTCCAGGATCACGTGCGCGTTCGTACCGCCGAACCCGAACCCCGAGACGCCCGCGCGGGCGGGGTGGCCACGGTCGGGCCACGGCGTCTCCTCCGCGACGACCGCGAGACGCAGGTCGTCGAACGGGATGTGCGGGTTCGGCTCCTTGTAGTGGTTGGACGGCGGGATCGTGCCGTGGTGCAGGGCCAGCACGGTCTTGATGAGCCCGGCGACGCCCGCCGCCGACTCCATGTGGCCGAGGTTGGACTTGGCCGAGCCGAGCAGCAGCGGCTCGCCGCTCTCCCGGCCCGCGCCCGACCCGAGGGTCTCGCCGAGCGCCTTGGCCTCGATCGGGTCGCCCAGGAACGTGCCGGTGCCGTGCGCCTCGATGTAGTCGACCTCGCGCGGGTCGATGCCGGCGGAGGCGTAGACCGCGCGCAGCAGCTCCTTCTGGGCCTCGGAGTTGGGCGCGACCAGGCCGTTGGAACGGCCGTCGGAGTTCACGCCCGAGCCCTTGACCAGGGCGAGAATCCGGTCGCCGTCGCGTTCGGCGTCCGAGAGCCGCTTGAGGACGACGGCGCCGCAGCCCTCGGCGCGGACCATGCCGTCGGCCGAGGCGTCGAACGGCTTGCAGTGCCCGTCGGCGGCCGTGCCGCCCGCCATGTCGAAGGTCATCGTGACCGTCGGCGAGAGCAGCAGGTTGACGCCGCCCGCGAGCGCCACGTCGGCCTGGCCGTCGCGCAGCGCCTGGACCGCCAGGTGCGTGGAGACCAGCGACGACGAGCAGGCGGTGTCCACGATCATGCTCGGGCCGCGCAGGTCGAGCAGGTAGGACAGCCGGTTGGCGATGATGCTGAGCGCCGCGCCGGTCGCGGTGAACGCCTCCAGCGAGGCGAAGTCGGAGGCGGTGAACGCCGCGTACTCCGGGGCCGAGACGCCGACGAACACGCCCGTGCGGCTGCCGCGCAGCGAGGCGGGGCCGATGCCGGCGTGCTCGAACGCCTCCCAGGCGACCTCCAGCACCAGGCGCTGCTGCGGGTCCATGACCGCGGCCTCGCGCGGGGTGATGCCGAAGAACTGGGCGTCGAACTCGGCGACGTCGTCCAGGAAGCCGCCGAGGCGCGTGGTCTTGGCCAGCCGGTCGGCGACCTCGGGAGAACCGTCGTCGAACGGGTCCCAGCGGCCGTCCGGCACCTCGCGGATCGCGTCACCGCGCCCGGTGAGGAAGCGCCAGTAGTCCTCGGGGCCGGTCAGGTCGCGTTCGCCGCCCGGGAAGCGGCAGCCGATCCCGACGACCGCGATCGGCTCGTCCGGCCGCATCGGCGTCTCGGCGACCGGCACCGGCGCCGGGGGCACGACCGTCTTGGTGCCGCCGCCGACGAGGGCGACCGACAGCTTGTTGATGGTCGGGTGTTCCCAGACGAGCGTGGCGGGAAGGGCGCGGCCGAGCAGCTGCTCGAGCTCGCCCGCGATCGCGACGGCGTCGCGGGACGCCAGTCCGAACTCTTCGAGCGGACGGTCGGGGTCGACCTCCGCCGGCGTGATCCTGGAGCGACGCGCGATCTGGTCGATCAGGTACCGACGAATCGAATCCTCGCTGATCCGCGTCTCGTCGAGCGCGGCTCCGGAACGATCATTCGTCTGCATACGCGGGGTTCCCCCAATGAACCAGGATCGTTCGAAGCAGGAGGGACCACTTTGTCCTACCGTGACCGCATCACGATGCGCACGCAGCCCACATTTTCCCGCAGCTCACTTGTCACGGTGATGACAAGACCCACTAGTAACCAATGTGGCCTGATGGGATAGTTGAGGATCCCTTGGCTGCGAGTCAGGGGTTGTAACTGGATGCCAACGAATCGTAACAATATCTACTCTCGTTAATAGGGGGAAGCGGCGGTTCTCCCCGGGTTTCGGGGCCCTCGCCGCGCAGTCAGTTGACCCGCGGCCGATACAGGTGGGCGCTGGCGGTCGTGGCCGTCAGCGCATTCATGATCACCATGGACAACACGGTGGTCACGAACGCCCTGCCCACAATGATCAACGAGCTCGACCTGTCGAACTCCGCCAAGGACTGGGTCGCGACCGGCTACATCCTGATGTTCTCCTGCCTCATGATCGCGGGCGGGCGGCTCACGGACGTCTACGGCTGCCGGGTCACCTTCACCGCGGGCATGACCGTCTTCACCGGCGCCTCCGCGGTCTGCGGGCTGGCCCCCGACGACGCCGTGCTGATCCTGGCCCGCGTCGTCCAGGGCGGCGGCGCCGCGCTCGCCCTGCCTGCGACGCTGGTCATGGTCACCGTCGGCCGCACCGACAAGCAGCGCTCCCTCGGCACCATCGTCTGGGTCGGCGCCGCCTCCGGCGCCACCGCGCTCGGCCCGGTCGTCGGCGGCTTCATCGTCCAGCACTGGTACTGGGGCTGGATCTTCCTCATCAACATCGTCCCCGGCATCCTGGTGATCCTGCTCGGCCTGGTGGTGCTGACCGCCAAGGGCGAGAACAAGAACTCCCGGGTCGACCTGCCCGGCGTGCTGATCTCGGCCACCATGCTGTTCGCGCTCGCGTACGGGCTGGAGGCGGGCCGCAAACAGGGCTGGACCGACCCCTCGGTGCTGAGCGTCTTCGCCCTCTCGGGGATCGCACTGGTCTGCTTCATCGTGGTCGAGAGCTGGGCTCCCGATCCGATGATGAATCTGCAGTTCTTCCGTAACAGAGTGTTCGTGGGCGGAATCCTCTCGCAGATGCTCTGGGGAATCGGCTTCAACGGCCTGATCTTCTATTCGGCCACGTTCCTGCAGATGTATCTCGACTTCTCTCCGCCCAAAGCGGGCCTGGTCATGCTGCCGCCGTCGATCGCCATCCTGGTGATGACCCCGCTCGGTTTCTGGCTCGCCGCCAAACTGGGCCCGCGCCCCATCATCGGCGGCGGCATGGCGGCCATGGCCGCCGGCATGGTCATGTTCTCCACGCTCCACCGCGGCGACACCTATCTCGACCTGATGCCCGGCGTCATGATCGTCGGCATCGGCTCCGCCCTCTGCATGCCCCTGGCGATGTACGTCCTGAAGGCCGTCCCCGAGGCCCAGGCCGGCGTCGCCAGCGGCGTCCTCAACGTCATCCGCGAGGTCTCCGGCGCGTTCGGCATCGCCATCGTCGGCATCCTGATCCACCACATCCCCGAGAAGGGCGCCAGCGCCGAGAGCCTGGAGACCTTCCGCTCCGGTACCTCCAGCGGCCTCCTCCTGGGCGCGGGCCTGGTCCTGGTCGGCGGCCTCATCAGCGGCGTCACCCTCCCCAGCCGCCGCGGCTGGCTCGGCCCCAAGCACGGCAAGCAACCCCCGGTCGTCCCGGCCCCCGAGCCGCTCCCCGAGCCCGCCTACGCCGGAGCCCCGGTAGCCGCCAACGCCCAGCCCCACCCCCTCCCCACCCCCGGCCCACACCCCACGGCCGAGCCGCGCCCCATGGCCGAGCCGGACCCGATGCCCGAGACGGGGCCCACGCCTGGGCCGAACCCCACGCTCGAGCCTGCGTTCCAGCCGGAACCGGTGTCGATGAACCAGCCGCAACACCCGGCTGGAGCGGTCCCCCAGGCCGACCTCCCGTCCCGGCCCGAGCCGGTCTACCAGGCCGAGCCGCAGCTTCCGGCCGAGCCGCCGTCGCCAGAGCCGCACGCTCAGCCCGGACCGCCGTTGGTGCCCGAGCCCGTGGCGGCGTCCGAGCCGCCTTGGCAGCCCGAGCCACTCCCCCGCGCCGAGCCGCTCCCCGCCGCCGAGCAGCACCCCACACCTGAGCCGGGCCTTAGGCCGGAGCCGGTATCCATGGCCGAGCCGCCGCCGGCTCAGCCGCCGTTCGTGCCTGAGCCGGTGTCGTCGAACGAGCCGCACGCTCAGCCTCCGCAGCCGCATGTGGTGGAGCCGCGGTATCCGGCGCGGCCGGCGGGTGGGCGCAAGCGCAAGCGGGAGCAGTGGCCGCCGCCACCGCCGGACGGGTGGTACCAGCCGTACGTGCCGGACGAGTCCCCGCTCAACGCGCCCGAGCCCGAGCCCGAGGCGTGGGAGGGGCCCGCACCCCAGAGAGGCGATGCCTGGTGAGCCGCAGAATCGTGATCTTCGCCGCGGGGTCGCGCGGCGACATCCAGCCCTGCATCGCGTTGGGGCAGGCACTGGCCCTGCGCGGCGACCGGGTGCGGCTCGTGGCCAGCAGCCGGTACGAGGGGCTGGTGAGTGCGGCCGGGCTGGAGTTGGCGCCGCTCACGGCGGACCCGACCGAGATCCTGGATTCTGAGGCCGGGCAGGAACTGCTGGCGGGCGGAAGGAATCCGGTCAAGTTCCTCGGCGGGTTCCGGCGGATCATCGGGCCCATGGCCGAACGGCTCTTGGCCGAGTGCCTGGACGCCTGTAAGGGCGCCGACCTGCTACTCGGGCCGACGCTCGGGTTCCTGCCGCAGCACATCGGGGAGCATCTGGGGATTCCCTGGGCGCTGATTCACTTCCAGCCGAGCGAGCCCACGGGAGCGTTCCCGCATCCGTTCGTTCCGCAGGCGCGTGCCCTGGGGCCGTGGGCCAACCGGGCATCGTTCATGGCCATCGACCAGGTCGCGTGGCAGTTGTCCCGGCCGTTCATCAACCCCTGGCGCCGGAACGAGCTTGGGCTGGAGGCCTTTTCGCTGCGCGGGCCGATGCGCAGGGTGCGGAACGAGCGGCGGCCGGTGCTGGCCTGCTTCAGCCCCGCCGTGGTGCCACGTCCCTCGGACTGGCCCTCACATGTGCACCTGACCGGCTACTGGTTCCTGGACGAGCCTGCTTGGCAGCCGCCCAAGGAACTTGAGAACTTCCTGGCTGCTGGAACGGCGCCTGTGTACGTGGGCTTCGGGAGCATGCGCCCCAAGGACCCCGCGATGACGGACCGCGTGGTGCGGACCGCCCTGAGGCTGGCAGGGGTACGCGGGATCGTGCAGGGCGACCCGGAGACCTCTGACGAGCGTGTCTTCGCGGTGAGGGACGTTCCTCACTCGTGGCTGTTCCCCCGCATGGCGGCGGTCGTTCACCATGGCGGCGCAGGAACCACGGCGGCAGGGCTGCGGGCCGGAGTTCCCTCGGTCATCACGCCGTTCTTCGGCGATCAGCCCTACTGGGGCGAACGTGTGACGGCCCTGGGGGCCGGGCCCAAGCCGGTGCCCTTCGCGTCGATGACGGTGCCGCGCCTGGCACGGGCCGTACGGCAGGCCGTCGGGTCGCAGGACATCGCCGAGCGCGCGGCCGAGGTGGGGCGCCGGATCTCCGCCGAGGACGGGGTGGCCAAGGCCTGCGCCCTTCTGGAGGACCTCCGAAACGGCTGATGCCCCGGCCGATCGGCCGGGGCATCATGCGAGGTTGTTGATATCGGGCGCGAACGCCGGCCGTCAGGCGCGCCGGGCGCCGATCGCCTTCATGATCAGCGGCCAGGAGGTGTGCATCTCGCGCTTCCAGTACGGCCAGGAGTGCCGGCCGTTGCCGTAGATGTGCGCGGTGATCGGCACGTGCAGCTGGCGGGCCCGGGCCACGTAGTCCTTGACCGTCGGGCCGATCGCCTTCTCGCTCAGGTAGCCGATGTCCCAGGGGGCGGTGTTCGGCGAGTCGAGCGGGCCGCGCTGGCCGGTGGTGCCCGACGACACGTACAGCTTCGTGCCGCGCATCCGGGGCAGCAGGTCGATCGGGTTGTGCTCTCTCCAGACGGCATCGTCGAGGATCGGCCGTCCCCAGATGGCGTAGGGGTCGTTGCCGTTACCGGTGTTGGTGTACATCAGCAGCGCCGGGATGCCGGGCGCCGTCATGTTCAGGATGCCGCTGTAGCAGGCCGCGAACTTGAAGAAGCCAGGACGGCGTCCGGCGTACGTGCACGCTCCCTGCGCGCCCGAGGACACGCCGATCGCCGCGCGGGAACCGCCGGCGTGGAAGTTGCGCTGCACCAGCTGGACGACCTCGCGCAGGTGGAAGTCCTCCCAGCGCGGGCGGCCGCCCTTCCCGTAGTTGTACCAGTTGGTGTACGAGCCGTTGGCGCCCTCGGGCATGACCACCATGACGCCCCACTTGCGGGACACGGCCTCGATGTCGGTGCTGCTCTTGCGCGTCCAGGAGGTCCAGTTGTCGTTGCCGCCGTGGTAGGCGTAAACGGTCGGCCAGCTCTGCCGCGAGTTCTTCTTCCAGCCCTTGGGAAGCAGGATGCGCACGTGCTGGGCGGACCCGAGGGCCTTGGACTGCACGACGAAGTCGAACGCGGTCTTGCCCTTGTTCAACCAGCGATACGACTTGATATAGGCACCGCCGTCGGCTTTCTTGAACCCGGCGGCCTCCGCCGGGGCGGCCACGCCCAAGGGGAGCACGGTCACCCCGAGGGCGGCCGCGCCGAGCACGGCTCCCGCCCGTCGCGCGCCGCGGCGACGTGACTCAATCGACATCGTTGTCCTCCACAGTGCTCCAGCGCCACCCAGAACCGTCGGGATTCGGAACTATCTCACGTTTGGTACGGGTGGTGTGCGTGGGGCTGGGTTGGGGCTGCCCGTTCGACCACGGTGCCCAAGGGGCTCGAGGGGATGTGGCCGAGGGCTGCATGGGGTGATCCGCCGAGGTAGGCGGTCGGGTCATGGCTCGCGGCGCCCGCGAAGGCGCCTCGGGCCGGTCAGGGAAACGTTGCGAGATCGTTGCGGGCGGCACGTTTGGCGCGCCCGGTGCGGGTGGGTGGTGTCCACCCGTCGGAAGGAACCGGCCGTCGTTCGGCCGACGGTCGAAGCCCGGCTGTGCACCGTTCCCGTTCGGCTGCGGCTGCGGGTACGGCTGCGCCTGCTGCGGGTACGGCTGCGACGGTCGCTGGTGCGGGCCGGGAGCGGCTGCGCCCGGCTGGAACTGGATGTTCTCCGGGAACGCCGACGTGGGAGCGGAAGCGAAGGGCGCGGGCGCCGCCGGTGCTGGGGCCGCCGGTGCGGCGTGCCGGCCGTTCGCGGTCGTACGGAACGCCGAGGGCACTTCCTCCTCGTCCGGCCCGGCCTCTTCCCACTGCATCGCGTACGGGTAGGGCTGCTCCTCGGGCAGACGGCTCGGCGCGATGATGTGCCGGCTGGGCATGTCCTCGCGTTCGCGCAGGTCCATGCGGGAGTGCAGGCCGGCCAGCGGTCCGGGCAGCCACCAGTTGGCGTTGCCCATGAACCGCATCGTCGCCGGAACGAGCAGCGACCGCACCAGGGCCGCGTCCACCACGACGGCCACGAACATGCCGACGCCGATGAGCTTCACCGAGGTGATCCCGGCCATGCCGAACGCGGCGATGACCACCAGGAACAGCAGCGCGGCGCTGGTGATGATGCTGCCGGTGTGCTGCATGCCCCGGGCCACGGCGGCACGGTTGTCGCGGTGCTTGTCCCACTCCTCGCGGATGCGGCTGAGCAGGAAGACCTCGTAGTCCATCGACAGGCCGAACACCACGGCGAGGATGAGGATCATGCTGGTGGCCTCGACGCCACCGGTGGGCGTGAAGTTCAGGATCCCGGCCAGATGCCCGTACTGGAACCCCCAGACGATCACGCCGAACGAGGCGCCGATGGACAGCACGTTCATCACGATCGCCTTCAGCGGCAGCACGATCGAGCCGAAGAACATGAAGAGCAGGAAGAACGTGGCCAGCCCGACGATCACCGCCATCTTGGGCAGGCTGCGCATCAGGCTGGACATGAGGTCCATCTGCGCGGCGGTACTGCCCCCGACGTCGATGTGCATCGGGTAGCCGTTCTTGGTGAGGCTCATCCCGCGGATCTCCTTGACGAGATCCTGGGCGTGCTCGTCCATCGGTTCCCACTTGTGGGTGACCGAGATGCGGACGCCGCCGTAGTCGCCTGAGTAGCCGGTGTACTTGGCGTCGGTCACGCCGGGCATCGCGGCGAGCTTCTTGCGGAACTGCTCCAGGTAGGGCGGGATGTTGTCGCCCTTGCGCACCGGCCGCCAGTTGCGCGGGATGAGGTCGCCGGAGATGACCACGTCGATGGGCTCGGCCGACCCGTTCGGGAAGTCGCGCTTGACGGTCTCGACCACCGCCCGGGTGGGGCTGTCCTTCGGCAGGATGCGCGCGTCGACGCTGCCGAACTGCACGTTCAGGAACGGCACGAACAGCACCCCGAGGATGCCGATGACGACGACGAAGTAGGGGAACGGGTGCTTCATGACGCTGTGCCCGAGCGCGTGCCAGAAGCCGCTGTCGGGGTCGCGCCGGGCCTTGCGGACGCGGCGCGAGTTCGGGCGGCGCCACGGCATCCGGCCGAACTCGACCTTGGTGCCGAGCAGCGCGAGCATCGTCGGCAGCAGCACGATCGCGCCGAAGACCGCGACGAGGACGGTGCAGATGCCGGCCAGCCCGATCGTGCGCAGGAACATCTGCGGGAACACCAGCAGGCCGCTCAGGGCCGCCGAGACGGTGATGCCGGAGACCATGATCGTCCGCCCGGCGGTGGCCATCGTGTGGGCGAGCGCGCTCTGCCGGACCGGCTTCAGCGCACGGAGGTACGCCCGCTTCTCGGCCTTGCGATCCCGTCTGGTGCCCGCCTGTTTCCATGGTTTGCCCGGGGAGATGCCCCGGGCGTCCATGCCCTTGGCCAGCTCTTCTCTGAATCTGCTGACGATGAAGAGCGAATAGTCGATCGCGAGACCGACGCCCATCATCGTGACGACCTCGAGCGCCATCGAGGTCACGTCGGTGAGATAGGTGACCATGTGAAGCACGGCCAGGCCGCCGACGATCGAGAACAGCGCCACGATCAGCGGCAGCACCGACGCCGTCAGCGCCCCGAACACCAGGACCAGCAGGATCAGCAGGATCGGCATCGAGATCGTCTCGGCGTTCACGATGTCGGCGACGACCTGGGTGGCGAACTCCTGCCCGAGCGGGACGTTGCCGCCGAGCCTGGTCTGCAGGCCCGGCGCGTTCAGCCGGTCCTTGATCGCCTTGTAGTTCTCGGCCTTGGCCGCGTCGTCCTTGCCCGCCAGCTTCACCGAGACGAACGTCGCGTGCTTGTCACGGGAGGCGAGCGGCGCGGCGTCCTTCTCGTCGAACGACCAGTAGGAGGCGAGCTCGGCGACCTTGTCCTTGGGCAGCCGCGCGACCGTGCCGATGACCGCCTGCTCGTAACGCGGGTCGTCCACGGTCATGGTGTCGCTGCGGTACAGGACCAGGACGTCGGGGTTGGTGCTGCCGAAATAGGTCGCGCCCAGCCGGGCCACCAGGGACGAGGACGACTTGGGGTCGTCGAAGCCGCCCTCGGTGCTGAACCGCGCGAAGACGCCGAGGCCCCAGGCACCGGCCAGCACGGTCGTCACCAGGATGAGCGCAAGGCTGATCCAGCGTCGTCTGTGAATGAGACGCCCCAGCCCCGCGAGCATGATCCTCCTGGTTCCTCCGGCCGCGCCGTCGCGGCCGCCCCGTCCTTCTTACTAGCGATCGGGCCCGCTTGCGCCCTTCGCCCTACTTGCGTCCGGCCAGGCGTGCCTCCGTCGTCGCCAGGTCCGCCACCTCGTAGCGCTGGCGGGTGGCCGCGCGGGCGACCTTGCCGCTGGACGTACGGGAGATCGCCCCCGGCTCGACCAGCAGGAACTCGTGCAGGCTCATCTCGTGCTCGACGTTCACCGCGGCGCGCACGGCGCTCTCGACCTCGTCCAGGTCCAGGCGCGCGAGCGGCACCCGCCGGTTGCGCTCGGCGACCACGACCAGGCGCTCGGTCTCCTCGCCCTGGACGGCGAACGCGGCGACGAAGTCGGGCCGGATCGCCGGGTGCGCCTCCTGGGTGGTGACCTCCAGGTCCTGCGGGTAGTGGTTGCGGCCGTCGACGATGATCAGGTCCTTGATGCGGCCGGTGACGTACAGCTCGCCCTCGTGGATCAGGCCGCAGTCGCCGGTCTTCATCCACGGGCCGGCCGGGAGGTCGCCGGGCTCGGCCAGCACGCCGCCGAAGGTGTCCTGGCTGCGCTCGGAGTTGCGCCAGTAGCCGGGGGCGGTGTTCGGGCCGTGCACCCAGATCTCGCCGACCTGGCCGTCGGGCAGCTCCGCCGAGGTCTCGGTGTCGACGATCGCGACGTACTGGCCGACGGGCCGCCCGCACGCGACCAGGCTGGTGACCCGGGCGCCGGCCTCGCCCTCGGCGGCGTCCGCGCCGTCGGCGGGGGCGTCGACCAGGCGCAGCTCGCCCTGCGAGAGGGCCTCGCGGTCGGCGATGAGGACCCTGGGCGGCGTGTCCTCGGCGGCCGCGGTGACGAACACCGTCGCCTCGGCCAGGCCGAACGCCGGGGCGTGCGCGCCCGCCCGGAACCCGGCCGGGGCGAACGTCTCGGTGAACATCTTCAGCGTCGAGGGCCGCACCGGCTCGGCGCCGTTCAGGCAGGTGACCAGCCCGCTGAGGTCGAGCTCGGCGACCTTCTCGGGGGTGGCGTGCTCGGCGACGTACTCGTAGGCGAAGTTCGGCGCGGCGGTGTAGACGTTCGGGCACTCGGAGATCAGCTGCAGCCAGCGCAGCGGCCGCATGAGGAACGACAGCGGCGCGGTGTAGATCACGTGGTCGCCGTAGACCAGCGGCAGCCCCATCGCCGACATCAGGCCCATGTCGTGGAACAGCGGCAGCCAGGTCACCAGCTCGGGGTTCGGCCTGTCCGGGGCCCAGCCCGCCCACAGCTGGCGCGCGTTGACGGCCAGGTTGCCGTGCGTGATCTCCACACCGGCCGGGCGCCGCGTCGAACCGGAGGTGTACTGGAGATAGGCCAGGTCGTCCGGGTCGATCGGCTCGTCCTGCCAGGACGCCGCCAGCGCCGGGTCGATCTCCTCGGCGAAGATGATCTCCTTGGGCTGCGGAACGTCGTTGTCGGCGAGGAACTTCTCCACGTGCGGCAGCGAGTTGCGGGTCGTGACGACGATCGCGGGCTCGGCGTCGGAGTAGGCCCCGACCAGGCGCTCGCCGTGGCCCGGCTGGTCCGGCGAGAACAGCGGCACCGCGACGATGTGCGAGTACATCGCGCCGAGCATGGTCATCATGTACTCGTGCGCCTGCGGCAGCAGCAGCGCCGCCCGTTCGCCGGGCTGGGCCGCCTCCCGCAGCCGCACCGCCATCGCGCGGGCCCTCCGGTCGGTCTCCGCCCAGTCCAGCGTGATCTTGGTGCCGGACGGGTCCATGGAGTAGTCGACGAAGGTGAACGCCGGCGCCTCCGGCTTCTCCGCGGCCCACCTGGCGACCCGCTCGATCAGCGGGGTACGGCTGGTGCCGCCTGGCTGAAGTTCGGGAAGCAGAGAGCCCAGTGCCATGTGATCAATCTCCCGGGGGGAAGGGGGCCTCGCGGCAGGAGGGGCGGAGGTGGAGGGCGGTGCCGGACGAGGGTCTGGTGCCTCCCGGCCAGCGTGAAGCTACCGCAGGGTAGGCATGAGGGGCTATTAGCTCCGGCCCACATAAGGGGCCGCCCGTTTTGTCACGCGGGTGACAAGTGAATGGCACACCGAAACGCCCGTCACCGACGGTACACGGGCAGTTTCATCAACTCCCCTCAGCAGCGAAGATCTGCTGCATGATGCCACGTCGATGGCGTCCTTGATAGGTCGTGTCGGGGTCGTCATCGTCGGTCAGTTCCGCGAGGTACTTGCTCTCGGCGTCGATGAGCTGCTCCAGCTCACCGCGGTCGAGGAACACCCCTTGGCAGCCCGGGCATTCTTCGATCACCACTCCGTGCCGTTCATGGGTGTCCAACAGCGAGTCACACTTCGGGCACCGCATCGTCACGTCTGACATCCGGATCCCCTGTCCGTAACGCAAGCGTTAACTGTAGGGCGGTCAGCTTAGTGAGGACACGACCTATTTGGCAGGGTGCGGCGACATTCGCCTACCGATCCGTATGTCAGATGGCCGGTGCCGGACCGGTGCGACTCGCGCCGGATATGTCGACCGGTGTCGGAGTCGCAGCGTTCGGTGGCTGCAGCGTTCAGTGGCTGCAGCGTTCAGTGGCTGCGGAGCTTGCGGGCGGCGGCCTTGAACGGGCGAACGGGGTTCAGGCGACGCCCGACCGCGGCGAACGGGCGGGCCACGGCGGCGAACGCCCTCGGAACGCGGCGCGAACCGTCGGTCCCCTCGGCCAGCGCCGCGGCGCGCGCGGCACTGGCCAGGGCGAACCGCCGCCGGACGAGGCCCAGGCAGGCGACCATCCACAGCAGCGCGAGCTCACCCACGAGCGCGATGCCGAGCACCGCGGCCCAGGGCGTGCCCTCCTCGTCCGTTCCGGTGGGCGAGATCAGGGTCATCTGATTGCCGTCGTTCGCCGCCGCGCCCGCCGTTCCGGATGCCGAGGAGCCCGAGGCTCCGGGAGCGCCCGGGGTCGGCAGCACCATGCCGGACGGAGCACCGGCCGAGCCGGGAGCCGTCAGCGGCGGCAGGACCGGCGCCGGCTGGGCAGGCGGTTCCCCTGCCGCGCCGGGCACCTGCCCCGGCGAGTCCGGCATAGGCGGCGCTGCCGGGGCCTGCGGCATGGCCGGCTGAGGCATCGCGGGCGGCGCCTGAATCTGCGGCGGCTGCACAGGCGGCAACTGCATGGGCGGCGGTTGCTGCTGAAGGGGCGGCGCGAGGTTGTACGCGGGCGGCGGCCCGGCCTGCATCCCGGGCGTCCCGAGGTGGTGCGGCCTGCGGCCATGGCGGCGCGACGGCGTCCGCAGCGGCTTGCGCGTCGGCGGGATGCTCACGCCGGGCTTCCTGGGCGAGCTGGACCCGGTCGCGCCAGGCGTGGCGGTGGACCCGGCGGAGGCCGTGCCGGACGACTCGGACGGCCCGGAGGTCCCGTTCGAGGGACTGGGCCTGGGACTCGGCCTGTCCGTGCCCGAAGGCCTTCCGGTCCCACCCGGCCTGGGGCTGACCGACGCGGTGGACGACCCGGAGGCACTGGAAGGGCTGGACGAGCCGGTCGGGTAGGACGGGCCTGCGGTCGCCTTCGGCAGCCGAACGTCCATCATCGACGTGCCGGTGAGGTTCTGGGCGCTGGCGACCGCGACGATCCGCGGCCCCTGCGCCGTACGCAGCGAGCCGGGCACGAACACCACGACCTGCATCCGGCGCGACCGGGCCAGGTCGCCGAGCGAGCAGCGAAGCCGCCGCCCGTTCCGGTTTGCGGTGCACTCGGACGAGTGGCCGCGCCACTCCAGCGGCTGCTGAGCGATCAGGGTCAGCGCGGCGGCCCGGGCGACGCCGCCCTGGGGCCGGACGTCCACGGCGTACGAGCGCTGCTGGCCGCCGGAGACCGGCACCCGCCCGGTCGAGGTGAACGCGGCCGACAGCCGTACCGGCGAGGCGGCGGCCTGAGCCGAGCCCTCCGTCAGCACGATGGGCGGCGTGGCGAGCGCGGCGCTCAGTGCGGCCGCTGCCCATCGCCTGGTCCGACGACCCCCCGTTGGCACCCGGTCCCCTCTCGTTCCGTTCCGTTGCACTTCGGGGGGACGGCACCGTTCGGCACCGGACGTAGTCAGTATTGCCAGGTCACGGCTACCGGTAACGTCGGAACCCACTTTCGTAGAGTGAAATCGACTCTCCGTACAATCGGCTGGGCATCGCGGGGCCTGGAGAGAACAGTGCGGGACCTTGGAGAGAGGAGACGCCGGTGGCCGAGGCCGTACGGTCGTTGGAACGTGCCTTCGAGCTGCTGGAGCACCTCGCGGACGCGGGCGGCGAGATGGCGCTGTCGGAGCTGACGGAGGCCTCGGGCCTGCCGATGCCGACGATCTACCGGCTGATGCGGACGCTGGTGAACCACGGCTACGTCCGCCAGGAGCCGTCCAAGCGCTACGCCCTGGGCCCCCGCCTGATCCGCCTCGGCGAGGGCGCGGGCCGCATGCTGGGCGACTGGGCCCGTCCCACGCTCGCCGGGCTGGTGGACGCCATCGGGGAGACGGCCAACATGGCCGTTCTGGAGGGCGACGAGGTCGTCTACGTCGCCCAGGTGCCGTCGCGGCACTCGATGCGGATGTTCACCGAGGTCGGGCGGCGCGTCCAGCCGCACTGCACGGGCGTGGGCAAGGCTCTGCTGGCGCAGCTTCCCGAGCCGAAGGTCCGCGAGATCCTCGCCCGTACGGGCATGGCCGCGCAGACCCCGCAGACCTTCACCGACCCCGACTCCCTGGTCGCCGAGCTCGCCCGCATCCGCGAGCAGGGCTACGCGCTGGACGACGAGGAGCAGGAGATCGGCGTCCGCTGCGTGGCGGTCGCGCTGCCGGGAGCACCGACGCTGACGGCCCTGTCGGTGTCCGGGCCGTCCGCGCGCATGACCGCCAAGACCGTCGGCGAGGTCGTCCCGCTCATGCGTTCCGCCGCCGAACGCTTCACCGCCGAACTCAAGCCCGCATAGCGCACCCGCACCCGCCTCGGGCGGGCGGAAACGACGAGATCCCGCCGGTAAGGACCGGCGGGATCTCGTTCAGGTCTGTCAGTAGGCGGGTCAGTCGACGATGTCGCCGACGATCACGGTCGGGCGGCCGCCGCGCTCCCAGGTGACGAAGTCGCCCGCGCCCTTGATCAGGACGGCGGCCAGCCACAGGGCCACGCCGGTGTCGTCCACGACTCCGACGATCGGCAGCAGGTCGGGGATCGCGTCGATCGGGGAGATGATGTAGATCAGGCCGAGGGCCAGCAGGCCCAGCGTGCCGTACGACATGCCCTTGTACTCGCCGCGCAGTGCCGACTTCAGCATCCGCGGGACGGCGCGGACGCGCTCCCACATGCCCGGGGCGTCCGGCTTCAGGGTCTCGTTGTATATCTGCCAGGCCTGTCCGGCCGCGGCCGCGCTGCGCTTCTTGTTCACAGGCACTCCTAAGTCGAACGGGAAGGGCACGCCCCCGCGGTGCCCACGACTAACTAAGACGCGGGAAAAGCCCAGGTTGTTCCCGTTTGACCTGCATGGAGTGATCAAGCCCACACCCCGGCTTCCCCACCTGCGGGACCCGACGCCTACCCTCTTCGCCCCGCTCGGGTTACCCAAGGTGAGTTCTTTCTCACTCTCGTTGCCGAGGTGCGGGGATTCGGGCGCATTTCGCTGACTCCGCTGGAAACATGGCATTGCGGGAGGGGCGCCGCCTTCCGTGTCCAGCCGTACGTGAGCCCGTACGCGAGGTAGCCACGGCACCGTCGAGACCCGGGAGCTGACGCAGGCATGAGCGGCGACCATCAGGACCTGCCCCCCGACCAGACCGTGCCGATCCACGGCGAGATCAGCCGTCCCATCTCCGGAACGGCCGCGGGCACCGCCTATGTGGCGCTGCCGCCCACCGCCGTGGACGCCCGCCCGGCGGGCCCCACCCGGCTGATCGTGGCCTGGCCCGGCTTCGACGCCCCTCGTACAGCGGCCGCGATGGCCGCAGCCGTCCCGATGACCGGTGTGCCGACCTGGCGCGTCTATCTGGAGCTGCCGGGCCGCCCGCACGCGAGCCTCGCCTCAGGAGCACTCCTGGAGGATCGAGGGCTGGAGACGTACTGCACGGCGGTCGAGCAGGCCGCCGGGCGGCTTCCCGACGTCCTGGCCGAGCTCAGGCGTGATCTCGGCGTCGGCGAGGGCCCGGTCGGCCTCGCGGGCTTCTCGGCCGGCGGCGCCGCGGCGCTGCTCGCCCTGGCGCTCGGCGCCGTCCCGGTGAGCACGGTGGCGCTCGTCGCGCCCGTGCTCGCACCCGCCCGCGCCGTCCGCAACCTGGAGAAGCGCGCCGGCCGCCGGCGCAACTGGTCCGACGGCGCGCAGGCGCTGGCCGACCGCCTCGACCTGGGCTCCCGCGCGGCGGTCATCGCCGGTCGCGGTGCCGCCCTGCTGCTGGTCGGCGGCGCCAAAGACCGCCTCGTACCGCCGAACGAGATCACCGCGCTGCGCGATTTGCTCCGGCAGTGCGGCGCGGAGGCTGTGGAATCCGCCTCGTTCCGGATGGGCCACAGCCTGGCCGCCGAGCCCGGCACCGAGCCCAAGCCGCCGATCACCGAGGCGGTGCGGGTCGACGGCGTGCTCACCGACTGGTTCCGCGAACGCCTCGCCGAGATCGTCCCGCCCCGGCCGCCGCGCTCCAAGCCGACCGCCCAGGAGCCCGCCGTCCAGGAGCCCGCCGTCCACGAGCCCGCGGCCCAGAAGGACAAGGACACGGACATGACAGAGCACCGGCCCGCACAGGGGCCGGTGCCACTGCATCTTGAAGGCTCGGGTCTTCAGGCCGTCAGCCATCACCCGTAGAGCCTGTTGAGAGAAACCGCGGAGAAGTCGGCCGCGGGTCAGTCGCGACGTCAGCCGCGCGACAGCACCTGGTACCGGACCGGGATCACACCCGAGCCCGTACCGCCGACCTTCTCCATCGCCGCCGTGGACAGGTCCAGGCAGCGGCCGCCCGCGTACGGGCCGCGGTCGTTGATCCGCACGATCACCGACCGGTCGTTGTTCTTGTTGGTGACCCGCACCTTGGACCCCATCGGCAGCGTCTTGTGCGCCGCGGTGAGCTCACTGGGATCGAACGTCTCGCCGCTCGCCGTCATCTGCCCCTCACCGTAGAAGGAGGCCTCGCACGAGCCCGAGCTGAGCACCCGGTACGACGGCTTGGTCTTCTTCGGCTTCGGCTTGACGGTCTTCGGCACGGGCGACGGGGAGGGGTCCCGCGTCTCGCCCCGGCTGGCCCTGGTGGGAGTGGCCCGCGGCGGGTCCGCCTGCGGGGTGACGGTCGGTGCCTGGGCGGACTGTGCCGCCTGTGCCGACCCGCTCGAACCACCGGCTGAGATGAGTGCCCATCCTCCCGCCGCGAGGACGGCGACGGCGACACCTGAGGCGATCAGAATGCTACGGAGGCGCATCTTCGGGCGATGCTTGCCAGCGCTACCCACAGAGAGGTCCTTTGTTCGGGGACAGAGCCCCGGACGCCCGGCGTAAATCACACCGCCGTTATTCGCGACAGTTCAGGGGTCGTGTATCGCCCCCGAATCGGCTGCCGCACGGGCCTCCCGTTCGGGGTGAACGACCCCGCGGGCCCCGCCTCTTCGCGCTCTATCTGGCGCATCCGCCTCAATGCGGAACCGGCGTCCGGCAGTGCGGCACAGGGCCTGGTTCACTGCTGGTTCGGGCCCCCGCCGCACACAAGTTCTTGACCGTACGTTGCCTTCGAGCCGAATCAAGCAATCGGCCCCCATTTGTGGGGTTTGTCACCCTCAAATTGGCCCTACGGAGTGGATCGACAGCAGCGGGTAAGGGGAAACGTAGATCATCTTTACTCCGCCACGGTTCGCCGATCTCGGCGCTATAACAAGCGTCCGTTCCGCCTGTTCGCCGAACGCGAACGGGGCGTCCCAGGAGTGCCGATGCACTCCGGGACACCCCGTTTCCTCGCACGTTTCGTCATATCGAGAGTGCGCCCGGCCCGGTTCCGTTCACACCCTCATCACACGCACCTACTGCCCCTGTGTGGAGCTGCAGTCTCCACACCCACACCCTCCTCGCGCGACCCGCGAGCCTCACGCACCAGCCGCCGGTGCGGAGTCGCCGGTCGCCGCGCATGGCGTGGTCAGCCGCCGATGGGAGCGGCGGGAAGCTGCGGGGCGGCGACGGGAACCTGCGGCAGGACGGGCAGCGCCGTGACCGGCAGGATGCCGCCGAGGCCGGGCAGGCCGCCGAGCAGGCCGCTCAGGCCGCCCTGGGCGCCGACGGGCAGCGCGCCGGCGACGCCGGTCGCCGGGGCCGCGGCCTGGGTGACCTGGCCGACCATGTCGGTCACGCGGCCCTGCACGCCCGCCGCCTCACCGGAGACGCTCGCCGGGTCGGTGGGCAGCTGAGGCAGTGCGCCCTGCGGGTTGCCGAGGCCGCCGCTGATCGGCAGGCCGTTCTGCGCGGTGCCGGTGAGGGCGCCGAGCAGGCCACCGACGGTGTCGCTGACGGGGTCGCCGGCCTTGCGCTGGCCCGCAGGGGCGACCTTGCCCTTGGTGAGTCCGCGGACCTTGGCGCCCGCCTGGCCGGCGAGCTCCTTGGCCGGCAGGCACCGCGCGACGCCCAGGTCGCGGGTGATGCCGCCGGTACCCGGCGCGCTGTCGATGCTGATCGCCGAGACGGTCATGCCGCCGAGCGGGTCGCGGACCTGCTTGTTCAGCATGAGCACGACGCCCGGCTCGCTGGTCGGGACCCGCAGGCCCGGGGCCGGGGCGGCCGGAACGACCGAGGACAGCGGGCTGCCCTTGAGGATCTGGGTGGCGCCGCTGACCGTGCCGTCGGCCGCCGCCGTGCACTTGGCGGTGATGCCGGAGAACGCCACGTCGCCGTTCGCGGTCTTCAGGACGCCCTTGCCGAGCTTGGCGACCGCGTCCTGCGCGCCGCCCTTGGAACGGTTGACGGTCGCGGCGCCCCGAGCCGTGGTCAGGATGCCGTCCACGGTGGTGGCGGGCAGGTCGACGACCGGGCGCGCCAGATCGGCGGCGGGCGACGGGACGGCGGCGACGGCGCTCATGGCGAGACCGGCGATCGGCCCGGCCGGGCCCTCGGCGTGCGCGGGAGTGGACGTGACGGCCACCATGACGGCCACGGGCGCGAGGACGGACGTCCTCATCAGGCTCTTGGCAGATCGATTCATTTTCCCCCCCGGGGGTTTGCTGTTTGACCCTTGCGCGTGCGGAACCGGGTGATCCTCATTTGGCTCCGGCATTCAGCCGCACCGAGCGGGGACGTTAGTACAAGCGCAGTGACCGCACAGCGAATTCACGAATCGATTAAGCGCGGCGATAAAGATCTACTGAAATGGTCAGGACGCATTCTGATCCGGGCAGATGTGGCGACATCTGCGGACACATCGACCCGCGATCTGGCCATGATTTGGCTCGGCACTGGCACCGCAATTACACGGAGCACAAAGCGAGGACGCCCCGGAGCGGATGCGGGACGTCCTCGCTTTTTACCTGCCGTCGGCGGCAGTCGCGCCTCTCCTCAGGTGGAGGCGCCACCAAGGGCGATGGCCTCGTCCACCTCTTGCTTGCGCACGGCGAGCTCCTGCGCGTGACGTTCCTCGTCGACCTTCTCGGCGATCTCCTCGTCCTGGCGCATCAACGCTTCGAGATCGGCCTTGGCATTATCGAGAACGCCCATGTCCTCATAGGCGGCCTGCACCTTGTCGCCCCAGAGGCCGACATCCTTCACACAAGGGACGATGCGGCTGAACAAGAGGGACTGGTAGAGCGTGTACATGTCGGAGTTGTCGACGTACTCCATGCACTTGTCGACCGGCATGTCGAGCTGCTCGAACACCTCGCGTCCCTTGAAACGGTCGCGCATCAGGTAACAGCCCTCGACGACGAACTCCTCGCGTTCGGCACGTTCCTTCTCGGTCAGCTCGCTGTAGAAGTCCTTCAGCGCCAGCCGGCCGAACGCCACGTGCCGCGCCTCGTCCTGCATCACGTACGCCAGCAGCTGCTTCACCAGCGGGTTCGTGGACATGTCCCGGTAGAGGCCGAACGCCGCGAGCGCGAGGCCCTCGATGAGCACCTGCATGCCGAGGTAGGGCAGGTCCCAGCGGCTGTCCTCGAGCGACTCGGCCAGCAGCTTCGCCAGGTCCTGGTTGATCGGGTAGAGCGTGCCGATCTTCTCCTGGACGAACCGGGCGTACAGCTCCACGTGCCGCGCCTCGTCCATCGTCTGCGTGGCGGCATAGAACTTGGAGTCCAGGTCGGGCACCGACTGGACGATCCGGGCCGACACGTTCAGCGCGCCCTGCTCGCCGTGCAGGAACTGGCTGAACAGCCAGGAACCCTGGTGGCGCCCGAACTCGTCGCGCTCCTTCTGGGTCATCCGGTCCCAGATCTCGGACCCGAACAGCGGGTTGAAGTTGTCCGGCAGCCCCGCGACGTTGTTCGGATCGACCTCAAGGTCCCAGTCGATCCGCTTCTGGGCGTCCCACTGCTTGTCCTTGCCCTTCTGGTACAGGTTCAGCAGCCGGTCGCGTCCCTCGTCGTACTCCCAGGTGAAGCGCGCGTCGCCGGACATCGGCACGTTCCAGGTGTCCTGCGGTACCGCGGTGACGTAGTGGTCGTAAGAACTCACGTGCGAACCTCCTGCGGGCACGGGGTGTGTGAGCTTTCCCACCGCTTTACATCCCTTCGTAACATGTAAAGCCAGATGTGGCCAGTCCCCCTATGCCCGTCATGTCCCCCATGACAAAAGTCATGGGCGTCCGACGACATGCCTCACTCCCCGCACCGGGCGGAAACTTCCTAGCCTTGGACCCATGAACGCGCAGACCGCCGCTCGCCGCCGGACCACCGGCCGATCGTCATGACCCTCCTGTTCGGCGGTAACGCCGAGTGCGGCGACCGCCTGGACTGGGCCGCGGACAACTCGCGCCGCCGCCGCGCCTTCTGGGCGGCGTTCGGCCTCGTCTACATGGTTCCGGTGGCCGGCGGGGTCACCGAGTACCACGGGGTCAAGCTGGTCATCGGCTGGATCGCCCTGGCCGCGTTCGCCTCGCTCTACATCGCGACGGCGCTGAGCCGCGCCAGCTGGCACACCGAGATCAGCCGGTGGACCTGGGCCCTCTTCTCCGCCTTCGCGGTCCTGTGCGTCACGCTGCCCTTCGCCCTGGGTCCGAACTGGCTGGGCGCGGCCATCTACCTCTCCATGATCTGCGCGATGGTGCTCCCGATGCGGCTGGTGCCCTGGGGCGTCGTGGCGTCGGCGGCGATGGGCCTGCTCCAATGCTGGGCGAACGGGATGGACGGCTCCGGCACGCTCACCATCTCGGTCGTCGCGCTCTCGCTCGGCATGTTCATGTGGGCGTTCCGGCACGCCCGCACGCTGGTCCAGGAGCTCCAGGCGGCGCGCGGCGAGGTGGCCCGCCTCGCCGCGGTGGAGGAACGGCTGCGCATCGCGCGCGACCTGCACGACCTGCTCGGCCACAGCCTGTCGCTGATCGTGCTGAAGTCCGAGCTCGCCCGCCGCGTCGGCCAGAAGCAGCCGGAGAAGATGGTCGGCGAGGTCAACGACATCGAGTCGGTCGCCCGGCAGGCGCTCGCCGACGTGCGCGCCGCGATCTCCGGCTACCGCCAGCGCGACCTCGCCGAGGAGATCCTGAGCGCCCGCGCGGTGCTGACCGCCGCCGGCATCCAGGCGGTCGTGCGCCGCCCGGACGAGCCGCTCCCCGACGTCGTCGACGGCCTGTTCGGCTGGGCGGTGCGCGAGGCGGTCACCAACGCCGTACGGCACTCGCGCGCGAAGCGGTGCACCATCACGATCACGCGCGACGGCGAGGGCGCGTCGCTGGAGGTCGTCGACGACGGCACCGGCGCGGCCGACGCCGCCGAGGCGGACGGCTCCGGAGTGGGCGGCTCCGGAGTGGGCGGCTCCGGCGGCGGTTTCAGGCCGGGGAACGGCCTGACCGGTCTCAGCGAGCGGATCGCCGAGGCGGGCGGCTCCTTCGCCGCAGCGCCCGTCGAGGGCGGCGGGTTCCGGCTGTCGGTCCACGTTCCGGTGGCACGGACCGTCTCGCCAGCCCAAACCCCCGCCTAGCGGGAGATCCGCACCGGTAGAGTCACCCGCGTGATCCGGGTGATGCTCGCCGAGGACCAGGGAATGGTCAGGGGCGCCCTGGCCACGCTGCTCGGCCTCGAAGACGATCTCGAGGTGGTCGGCGAGGCCGCGAACGGCGACGAGGCGGTGACCGTGGCGGCCGACGTCCGGCCCGACGTCGCGCTGCTCGACATCGAGATGCCCGGCAGGGACGGTCTCAGCGCGGCCGCCGAGATCGGCAGGGCGGCGCCGGACTGCAAGATCATGATCCTGACGACGTTCGGGCGGCCGGGCTACCTGCGCCGCGCGATGGAGGCCGGGGCCTCGGCGTTCCTGGTCAAGGACAGCCCCGCCCAGGAGCTGGCCGCCGCGATCCGCCGCGTCGTCGCCGGTGAACGGGTGATCGACCCGGCCCTGGCCGCCGCCGCCCTGAGCGCCGGCCCGAACCCGCTGTCGCAGCGCGAACGGGACGTGCTGGCGGCGGGCGCCGACGGCTCGACCATCGCCGACATCGCCGCCCGCCTGCACCTGTCCGAGGGGACCGTGCGCAACTACCTGTCCGCGGCGATCAACAAGGTGGGCGCGCGCAACCGGATCGAGGCCGTGCACGCCGCCCAGGCCCAGGGCTGGCTCTGACCCGTCCCGGGCCTGCCGATCAGCGGGACTGGAGGGCGTCCAGGCCGACGGCCTGCGCGATCACCAGGCGGCGGTCCAGGCGCGAGTCCTTGATGTCGACCAGGTAGCGGTCGCGGAAGCCGAACTTCTTCTCCACCGAGAAGACGATCTGGTCGCCCGCGTAGAAGTCGAAGTGGTACGGCCAGGCGAAGGGCAGGCTCTCGGCGTACGGGATGACGTCCCACACCCGGCGCAGGATCGCCACGAACTTGTTGCGCTCGCTGCCGGTCGCGACGCCGAGCCCGGGCTGCTCAAGGTGCCAGGTGGAGGCCAGCAGCGACTTCTTGAAGTCCTTGCGGAAGACCCCGATCGGCTGGCCCGCCGCGTCGGTGATGTCGTACGCGGAGGCCAGGTCGATGCGCTTGCGCGCCTTGAAGCCCATGAAGGCGTACGACTTGCTGTCGTCGGAGTAGAGGGTCACCTGCTCCTTGAACGCCATCCGCTTCTGCTGAGCGAACGCGACCATGCCGCCCTCGGAGCCGTCGGTGTTCTCGACGTGGACCTCGTACTGGTTGACCATCAGGCGGACCCGCTGACGCACCAGGAAGCGACTGTGCTGCTGGAGCTTCTCGATTTCCAACGATCCCACCTGTTCTGTTGTGATCCGGGAGGCGTGTGGCGAAGTGTGCCATACGTTCCCGGTGATGCGCCCGGTCGTGCGTCGGGCGCTCGCCCCCGGCCTACGTCTCCTGGACGTAGGCCGACAGGTAGCCGTGGATCAGCGGCTCGACCTCGGCGAGTATCGCCGGGTCGCCGTCGGGCGCCACCCGGAAGGCCATCTTGAAGACGGCGTCGGCGGCCTCGACCGCGATCGCCAGCGCGCGGGCCAGCTCCGGGGTGTCGCTCACCGAGAAGTTGCTGACGATCATGCGGCGCAGCCGGTCGGCGACCACCGCGTTGTTGTCGGCGCCCGAGTCGAGCAGGTTGATGTCGGCGACGTCGCCGAAGCGCAGCACCCGGAAGCCCGGCACCGTGCGGTGCATGTCGACGAAGATCTCGATGATCACGCCGACCGTGTCGGACCAGTCGGAGAAGGTCCCCTCGGCCAGGTGCTTGGACACCCGCTCGCCGAACAGCTCCAGGTTGCGCAGCGCGAGCGCCTGCGCGACCGCCCGCTTGTCCGGGAAGAACTGGTAGACCGAGCCGATCGCCACCTCGGCCCGTTGCGCGATCCGCGTCGTGGTGAGGCCGTCGTAGCCGTCCTCGTCGAGGATCTCCGCGCAGGCGTCGAGCATGCGCTGAACTCGTTCGGCGCTCCGGCGCTGGGCGGGGCGGCGGCGCAATGGGGTCCGGGTCTCACTCACTCACCCATTGTCGCCCCTTTGGGACGGGACCCGTGACCACCGGCCCGATTCGCACATCACAGCCTCGCGCAGGACGGTCCCTAACGGGCGGTCCCCGGGCTCACCTGAGGGTGGCGAAGAGGCGGTCGGCGGCGGGCTCGGTCCACTGGACGCGATTCTTGTCGGCCGGGTAGGCCTCTATCGGAACGGTCGCGAACTTGACGCTGCCGGTGTCACCGACGCTCATGCCCAGGTCGAACATCCCCTTGAGCCCGAGACCCTGGTCCGTCGTGACCGACTTGGTCGCCGCCCGCAGGAACGACCAGGCCTTCGTCGGGTCGCCGTACTTCTGCTTGGCGGTGTCGGCCATCGCCTTCATGAGCTGCTGCTGCCGCTTGATACGTCCGATATCGGAGCCATCGCCCACGGTGTACCGGGTCCGGGCGTAGCCGAGCGCCTGCTCGCCGTTCAGCTTCTGGCGTCCGGCCTTGAGGTTCAGGTGCGCCTTCGGGTCGTTGATCGCCTGCGGAACGGTCAGCTCCACGCCGCCGAGCGCGTCCACCATGCCCTTGAACCCGGTGAAGTCGATCTCCAGGACATGGTCCACGTGAACGCCGGTGACCGACTCGGTCGTCTTCCAGGCGCAGCCGAGCCCGCCCTCGTTGAACGCGGCGTTGATCTGGCCGGTGTGCGCGGGGATCGTCGAGCCGTTCGGCGCCTTGCAGGCCGGGATCGAGACCATCGAGTCGCGCGGCAGGCTCACGCCCTGCGCGTTCGCCCCGCCCGCCGGCACGTGGAACAGGACCATCGTGTCGGTGCGCGCGCCCTGCTCTCGGCCGTATGAGGAGTTGGCCCCGGCGCGGCTGTCGGACCCGATCACCAGGATGTTCTGTGACTTGGTCAGCTTGGCGGGACGCGGCCCGAGGTCGACCGCGCTGACGTGGGTGATGTTGCCGTTCAGCGAGGCGTACGCCGCGTACACCCCGACCGGGACCGCCGCCAGCAGCGCGACGACCGGGATCGCCCACTTCAGATGCCGCTTGCGCGACCTCGGCTCCGCGTCGAGATCGTCATCCCAGCCCGTACCGCCCGCGTCGGGGCGGGTCATCGGCTCAGGCTCGACCGCAGACGCATAGCCAGGCTGATGGCTGAACCCACGCTCGTAGCCGGAGCCGTGGTCGTAGCCGGAACCGCCGCCGTAACCGGGATCGGCGTCATAGCCTGAGTCATGGCCCGAGCGTGGGTCGTAGCCCGCCTCGTAGCCCGACCCGGCCTCGTAGCCGGGGCCGTAGGGGGAGGCGTCGCCGGGCCAGGAGGTGCCGGTCCAACCCTCGCCGTAGGCGGGGCCCGTCCAGCTCTCGCCGTTGGCGGGGGCCTCAGGCACGGGCTGCTGGGGGGTCTCGCCCCGGCCGGGCCGGCGGCGGTGCTTGCTCATCTCTCGTACCTCCGGGAGCCGATCCGGTCGAGGTTGTCCCGCACCCACTCGGATGTACGAGCCAGACCCTCCTCAAGGGTCACCTGTGGCTCATATCCGAGGAGTTCGCGGGCCTTGGCGGTGTCGGCCAGGAGGCGCTCGACCTCGCTGCCCGACGGGCGGAGCCGTTCGCGGTCGGTGACGACCTCGGCGTCGGCACCGGTGATCTTGATGAGGAGCTCGGCGAGGTCGCCGACCGAGATCTCGCGGCCGGACCCGATGTTGACGGCCTCGCCCAGCACCGCGTCGTTGTCGGCGGCGGCGATGAAGCCGTTCACCGTGTCGGTCACGTAGTTGAAGTCGCGGGTCGGCGTGGTGGCGCCGAGCGCGATCTGCCGCGCCCCGGCGTGCAGCTGGCCGAGGATCGTCGGGATCACCGCGCGCGCCGACTGGCGCGGCCCGTAGGTGTTGAACGGGCGGACGACCGCGACCGGCAGCTCGAACGCGTGCCAGTACGACAGCGCCATCATGTCCGCGCCGATCTTGGACGCGGAGTAGGGCGACTGCGGCTGGAGCGGGTGGGTCTCCGGGATCGGCACGATCCGCGCGGTGCCGTACACCTCGCTGGTGGAGGTGTGCACGAGCCGGGCGGCGTGCCGCAGGCTCGCGGCCGCCACGTGCTGCGTGCCGATCACGTTCGTCTGCACATAGGAGTTGGGCGCCTCGTAGCTGTAAGGGATCCCGATCAGGGCCGCGAGGTGGAACACCACCTCGCAGCCGTCGACCGCGTCGTACACGCGGCCGGGGTCGCGCAGGTCGCCCGTGACGATCTCCACGTCGTTCTCCCGGCCGGCCAGATGGCCACCGTCGCCGTACGGCTTGTAGTGCGTGAACGCGCGGACGTCGGCGCCCAGCTCGGTCAGCCGGTCGACGAGGGTGCTCCCGATGAAACCCTCGGCGCCGGTGACGAGCACCTTGCGTCGCTCCCAGCCGTTCAACGATCCCCCTTGTCGATCAGTTCCAGTACCCATCCGGCGAGCCTCGATGCCGCCTCGTCCCGCCCGGTCGACCGGGCCGCCGCGCCCATCCGGGCACGTCGCGCGGGATCGGCGATCAGCGGGCCGAGCACCTCCCCCAGCCGCTCGCCGCCCCGCACGGTGTCCGGCTGCGCGTCCGGCGCGGTGCCGGTGTCGCCGTCCAGGTGCGCGTCCGCCAGCAGTACGGCGGCACCACGGTCGGCCAGCACCCGCGCGTTGCGGGTCTGGTGATCGTGGGGCGCGTGGGGGTAGGGCACCAGGACCGCCGGGAGGCCGACCCTGCCGAGCTCGGCGACCGTCGCCGAACCCGCGCGGCAGACCATGAGGTCGGCCGCGGCATAGGCCAGATCCATGCGTTCGATGTAGTCGACCGCCGTGGCGATCCGCTGCGCCCCCGCCGCGGCGAGGCGCCTGTTCAGTTCGCCGGAACCTTCCTGACCTGCCTTCACAACGATCCGAAGGTCGTCGCGGTTCCGCCAGCGCGCGGCCAGCGCGACGGCGGCCTCGTTCAGCCGGGTCGCGCCCTGGCTGCCGCCGTTCACCATCACCAGGCAGGTGTCGCCGCTCACCCCGAGCCGCCGCCGGGCGCGGTCCCGCAGGGCCGCGCGGTCGAACGCGGCCAGCCCCGGCATCAGCGGCATGCCGACCACTCTGTAGTCGCGCACGCTGCCGAAATGCGGCACGGAAGCTTCGAAGGCTACCGCCACGTTCGGGGTGAGTCGTGCAGAGAAGCGGTTGGCCCGCCCCGGTACGGCGTTCGACTCGTGGATCAGCGACGGAACGCCCGCCAGCCGGGCCCCGGCGATCAGCGGCGCGCTGGAGTAGCCGCCCATCCCGATCGCCACGTCCGCGCCGACCCAGCGCAGCATCGACCGTGCCTGCAGGGACGCTCTGGCGAGCGCGGCGGGCATGAGAAAGCGGCTGCGGCCCGCGAACGGGATCATGTCGAACGTGCGCAGCTGGAATCCGGCCGCCGGGATCAGCCGCCGCTCCATCCCCCGTTCCGTACCGGTGAAGATGATCTGCGCGGCGGGCACGGCCTCGCGGAGCGCCTCGGCGAGCGCCAGCCCCGGGTAGATGTGCCCGCCGGTGCCTCCGGCCCCGATCACGATGGTCGGGGACGCCCCCGCGGCCCCCGCCATCGGCGTCTTCGTCGTCGCTGTCCTCGTTCTGGTTTCGAGCATGGAGCCGAGCATGCGAACCGGATCGAAGAGCTTCCTAAGAGAGCGCCTGGCGGAGAGCGCCTAGCGGCCGACCACGTAAGAGCTTTCTAAGAAGATCTGCCAGACGGACGGAGTCCGCCCAGGTCACCGGTAGCTTCGGGGACGTGATGGGGGCGGTGGACGTGGTGGACGACCTGCGGGTGCTCGTGGTGGACGACGAGCCCGCCGTACGCGAGACCGTGGGCGACACGCTCGGCCTCGACGGCTACGACATCCGTACGGCGGCGGACGGGGTGACCGCGCTCCAGGGGATGGCCGAGCTGCGGCCCGACGCGGTGGTCCTCGACATGCTGATGCCCGGCCTCGACGGCCTCAGCGTCTGCCGGACCGTGCGCGGGCGAGGCGATCGCACGCCGATCCTGATGCTGACCGCACGGGACGCGGTCGGCGACCGGGTCGACGGCCTGGACGCCGGGGCCGACGACTACCTGGTCAAGCCGTTCGCGCCCGACGAGCTGCGCGCCCGTGTCCGCGCGCTCCTGCGCCGCGCCGGGATGGAGGCCCCGGGCGACCCGCTCGTCTACGCCGACCTCCGGCTGGACGCCGAGGCGCGGCAGGGCCATCGCGGCGACCGGCTCATCCAGTTCAGCGAGACCGAGTTCGCCCTGCTGGAGCTGCTCGTGCGCAACGCCGGGCAGGTCCTCACCCGCGAGGTGATCATGGACCGGGTGTGGGGGTACGACTTCGGCCCCGGCTCCAACTCGCTCGGCGTCTACGTCGGCTACCTGCGCCGCAAGCTGGAGGCGGACGGCGAACCCCGGCTGCTGCACACCGTGCGCGGCGTCGGCTACATGCTGAGGAACGAGTGAGGCGCGGCGAACCGCTGCCGGTCTGGGGGCGGCTGCCGATCCGCGCGCGCCTCGCCGTGCTGGCGGCCGCCGCCGTGGCCGTCGCCGTCGCGGGCGCCGCACTCGTCGCGTACGCCGTGGTCGACAGGACCCTGCACAACGAGCTCGACCGTTCGCTGCAACGCCAGTCGGCGCAGCTCAAGCGGGAGATCCAGACGCGCGACTGGGCCCAGACCGGCACCTGCGAGTGGCGGCTGTCGCCGTGCGCGCAGATCGTTCAGCCGGACGGGACGGCCGACCAGAAGGCCGGGCTCCCGATCACCCCGCGCATGGTCGCGGTGGCGGGCGGGCGCGCCGAGGCCTTCTTCACCGAGTCCACCGCGCTGGGCCTGCCGATCCGGATCTACACCATGCCGATCAGGCTCCCCGACGGCTCGAACGCCGCGCTGGAGGTGGGCGTGCGGTCGGACGGCGTGGACCGCAGCCTGCGGCAGGCCGGGCTCGCGCTCCTGCTCACCGCGATCGTCGGCGTCGGTGTGGCGGCCCTGCTCGGCTACCTGGTCGCCCGGGGAGCGATGCGCCCGGTGGCCCGGCTGACCAGGGCGTCCGAACGCATCGCGGCCACCCGCGACCCCGGCGTGCGGATGAATGTGACCGGCCGGGACGAGCTGGCGCGCCTGGCGACCAGCTTCAACGCCATGCTCGGTGCCCTGGACGAGTCGATCACCGCGCAGCGCCGCCTGGTCGCGGACGCCTCGCACGAGCTGCGCACCCCGCTGACCGCGCTGCGTTCCGACATCGAGCTGCTCGACCGGCTCCCGCCCGAACGCCGCGAACGCGTGATGGCCCGCCTGCGCGGCCAGCTCGCCGGGCTGGGCGACCTGGTCGGCGACCTGATCGAGCTGGCGCGCGGCGACGAGCCCGCCGACCCGGTGGAGGACGTCCGGCTGGACCGCCTCGTCGAGCACTGCGTCGAGCAGGCCCGCACCCGCTGGCCCGCGGTCACGTTCACCATCGACGTCGCCGGCGGGCCCGCCGATCGCCACGAACCGGCCGTCGTGCCCGGCATGCCGCGCCGCCTCACCCGAGCCGTCGCCAACCTGCTGGACAACGCGGCCAAGTTCGGCGGCACGAGCGGTCCCGTCGAGGTCGGCCTGGCCCCGACGCCGCCGGACGGCTGGCGGTTGAGCGTGCGCGATCACGGGCCGGGGATCGATCCCGCCGACCTGCCGTACGTCTTCGACCGCTTCTACCGTTCGACCGGCGCTCGCGGGCTGCCCGGCTCCGGCCTGGGGCTCGCCATCGTCGCCCAGGTCGCCCGCGAGCACCATGCCGAGGTGCGTGCCGTACGCCCGGACGGCGGCGGCACGCTGATCAGCCTCGACCTCAGCCCCGGCCTCAGCTCGTAGGCGGCAAAGGTGTCGGCGGCGTGGGCGGGGCGGCGGCGGGCTGCGCATCGGGGTCGCCTCGCCCGTTCTGCTGCTGCATGCGTTCGCCCGCCATGCGGCCGAACCTCGCCAGGGCGCGGCCGGTGGCCGGGGAGATCCGCGCGATCGTCCGGCCGATGCGTGCCTCCGGGGAGACCACCACGACCGCGCGGTCGTTCCGTACGGCCCGCAGGATCGCGTCGGCGACGCGTTCGGGCGGGTAGCCGCGCCGCTCGAACAGCCGGATCGCCTGGCGCCGGACGAGGTCGGCGACGCCCGGCGGTACGCCGACGAACTGGGTGTTCCGCACGATCGGGGTGTTGATCACACCCGGGCAGATCGCCGTGACACCGACCCCGGCCGGCTCCAGCTCGACCCGCAGACACTCGCTGAGCTGCAGGACCGCGGCCTTGGTGGCCGAGTAGGCGGAGAGACCGGCGCTGGTGGTGAACGCGGCCATCGAGGCGATGTTGACCAGCTGGCCGCCCTCGCCGCGTTCGACCATCTGCCGCCCGAACAGCCTGCAGCCCCGGTAGACGCCGTCCAGGTTGGTCGAACGGATGCGGCCCCAGACCTCCTCGTCGGTGTCCAGCAGCGGTCCGCCCACGCCGATCCCGGCGTTGTTGACCACCACGTCCGGGACGCCGAACGTGTCGCGCACGTACTCGGCGAAGCGATCCATCCCGTCGGCGTCGGTCACGTCCACCCGGTAGACCTGCGCGTCGCCGCCCTGCGCCGCGATCTCGTCGGCGGTGTGCTTGGCCGCGCCCTCGTCGATGTCGGCCACGACGACCCGGGCCCCGGCCTTGGCGAAGGCCTGCGCGGTGGCGCTGCCGATCCCGCTGCCCGCGCCCGTCACCACGACCAGCTGCCCGCCGAAGTCCTTGCCCGCCTCGCCGGCGGCCCTGGCCCGCGTGAGCTCCTGGGTCTCCTCGCCGCTCTCGACGTAGTCGACGAACTCGCCGATCCACCGTGCGATCAGGTCGGGGTGGCTGCGCGCGATCCAGTGCCCGCCCGGCGCGCGCCGCACGTACAGGCGGCTCGCCCGGCCGCGCGCCGACAGCAGCATGCCCTCGGTCGCGTATCGGTCCCGGGTCGGCACGATCAGCTGGACCGGCACGTCCGTGCGGCCCTCGCCCTCCGGCCGCTTGCCCCGGCCCATGTTGGCCCGGTAGAGCCCGAGGCCGTTGATCGCGTCGCGGGACAGCGTCGGGGCGGGGTGGCCTGGCCGCGGCTCGGCGCCCTCCATCAGCCGCATGCCGCGTTCGAACGCCATCGGCATCGCGCGGGCGAGCATCTCACCGGCGCGCGGCGTCCTCAGGACAGGCATGTACGCGCTGCGCCGCGCCTGGCCCATGACCTCGGCGACGCCGCGCGGGCCGCTCCGTGCGGTCTCGCGGGTCCAGAGCCCGACGTGCTGCCTGGCCGGGCCGGAGATCGAGGTGAACGAGGCGATCCGGCCGGTCAGCCGGCTGCCCGTCACCGCCTCCCAGCCCTGGACCGAGCCCCAGTCGTGCCCGACCAGATGGACCGGCTCGGCGGCGCCGGCCGCGTCCAGCACGGCCTTGAGATCGCCCATCAGCGCGTCCAGCCCGTAGTCGAGCGGATCGTCGGGGGTCGTGGAGGCCCCGGCGCCGCGCACGTCGTAGGCGATCACCCGGAAGCGGCCGGCGAGCCGTTCGGCCACCTCGTCCCAGACCGCGCTGGTGTCGGGGTAGCCGTGCACCAGGACCACGGTCGGTCGATGCCCCTCTCCCCGCTCGCGTACGGCCAGTTCGACCTCGCCCGACCTCACCCGGTGATCCCGCATCGCGCTCACCTGCTCGCCGTTGGGGGTTCTCTTCCTCTGCGAACGTACGCCGCTGAGCCCCAGAGTCCAGACCACCCGGGACGGGCGATACCGGCCCGTAGAGGGACTCGGGGTGGGCGCTCACGTGAGCCGGGAGGGGTCTCCGGAAAGATCCACGTGAAACATCGGGGGGTGGGTTAACGGCGAAACGTCGCTGGTCAGCGGCCCACCTTGGGGGAAGCTTGCCCGCCGTTGACCAAAGTTGGGTAATTCATTGTCTTGAATGATTCATCTTTAGGTGCCTACGTTGGCGATATGAGTACTTCCGGGACACCGACGACGACCACCGACGCCGGCATCGCCGCACCGAGCGACGAGCACTCGCAGTCCATCGGCCCGAACGGGCCGCTGCTGCTGCAGGATCACTACCTGATCCAGAAGATGGCGCACTTCAACCGCGAGCGAGTACCCGAGCGTGTGGTGCACGCGAAGGGCGGCGGCGCGTACGGCACGCTGGAGATCACCGAGGACGTCGGCCAGTACACCAAGGCCAAGCTGTTCCAGAAGGGCGCCCAGACCAAGTCGCTGGTCCGCTTCAGCACGGTCGCGGGCGAGCTCGGCAGCCCCGACAGCAACCGCGACCCGCGCGGCTTCGCGATGAAGTTCTACACCGAGGACGGCAACTACGACCTGGTCGGCAACAACACGCCGATCTTCTTCATCCGCGACCCGCAGAAGTTCTCCGACTTCATCCACTCGCAGAAGCGCCGCGCCGACACCAACCTGCGCGACAACAACATGCAGTGGGACTTCTGGACCGGCTCGCCGGAGTCGGCGCACCAGGTCTCGCTCCTGATGACCGACCGCGGCACGCCCTCGTCGTGGCGGCACATGAACGGCTACGGCTCGCACACCTTCCTCTGGTACAACGCCGCAGGTGAGAAGTTCTGGGTGAAGTACCACTTCAAGACCGACCAGGGCATCAAGAACTTCACCGACGCCGAGGCCGACGAGTGGAAGGGCAAGGACTCCGACGTCCACATGCGCGACCTCCAGGACGCGATCCGGCGCGGGGACAACCCGTCGTGGACCGTCCAGGTGCAGGTCATGCCGTTCGAGGAGGCCGCGGACTACCGGTTCAACCCGTTCGACCTCACCAAGGTGTGGCCGCACGGCGACTACCCGCCGATCACCATCGGCAAGTGGACCCTGCACACCAACCCGGAGAACTACTTCGCCGAGATCGAGCAGGCCGCGTTCGAGCCCGCCAACCTCGTGCCCGGCATCGGCGCCTCGCCGGACAAGATGCTGCAGGGCAGGCTGTTCTCCTACCCCGACACCCACCGCTACCGGATCGGGCCCAACTACCTGCAACTGCCGGTCAACAGCCCGATCGCCGAGGTGCACTCCTACAACAAGGACGGCGCCATGGCCTACCGGAACTCACCGGACCCGGTGTACGCGCCCAACACGATGGGCGGGCCGGTCGCCGACCCCGAGCTGTGGAAGGGCGACAGCTACGAGGTCGCCGGTGAGATCGTCCGCAGCGCGTACATCCTGCACAAGGACGACGACGACTACGGCCAGCCCCGCGCCCTGTGGGAGAAGGTCCTGTCCGACACCGACCGCGAGCACATGGTGACCAACATCGTCGGCCACGCGAGCTCGCCGGAGGTCACCGCGGAGATGAAGCCGCGCGTCGTGGAGTACTGGCGGAACGTCCACAAGGACCTGGGCGACCGCGTCGCCAAGGGCCTGGGCATCAACGGCTCCTGACCTTGTAGATGAGTAGGGGCCCGGTCCTGGTGGACCGGGCCCCTGATACGTCTTTGGGGCGTCAGACGCGCTTGGCTCCGATGGACTTCATCATGAGCGGCCAGGCGCGCTGCATCTCGCGGATCCAGTAGCCCCACTGGTGCCAGCCATTCTTGTAGATGTGCGTGGTCACCGGGATCTTGAGCTGCTTGAGGCGCGCGATGAGGGAGACGTTCGTCGAACCGGCGACCGACTCGCTGATGCCGCCGACCAGGCGGGCCTTCACGAAGTCCCAGCCGACGAACGGCGGGTCCAGCGGGCCCGGGTTGCCCGTCGTTCCGGCCGACAGGTAGAGGCCGGTGCCGCGCAGGTTCTTCGCCAGGACGTACGGGTCGTGGGTCTCCCAGTTGCGCAGGTTGTCGTCGGGCTTGCCCCAGATGCGGAACGGGTCCTGCGTCGGGTTGAACGCCAGGCCCTCGGCCATGAGGATCGCGGGAATGCCCGGCTTGGTCAGGTGAACGATGCCGCTGAAGGACGCCGCGTACTTGAACAGGCCGCGGTGGCGTGCGGCATAGGTGATGGCCCCCTGAGCGCCCGAGGAGATGCCCATGGCCGCACGGTTGGTGCCCGCGCGGTAGTTGCGCTCCATGAGCTGGATGACCTCCTTGGTGTGGAAGGTCTCCCACCTGGGCGTCCCGCCCTTGCCGTAGTTGAACCAGTCCGTGTAGGACCCGTTCGTACCGCCCTCGGGCAGCACCACCATCGTCTTCCAGCGCGCCGCGAGACCCTCGATGTCGGTGCTGCGCGTCCAGGAGAGGTAGTTGTCGTTGCCGCCGTGGTAGGCGTACACCACCGGCCAGCGCCGCGCCGCCGTACGCGACCAGCCCGTGGGCGTGATGACGCGGACCTTCACGGTCTGGTGCAGCGACGGGGAGCGCACGGTGAGGTCGAACATGTGCGGGCCGATGCGCTTCTGGCCGGTGATGGCGGCGCCGGTGTCGGCCTTGCGCAGCGCGCTGGAACCGTACGCCGTGGAGGGCGCGAAGAGCGCCGTGCCCACGAGGACGGCTCCGGTCGCCGCGGCCACCGCCAGGCGTAGTCGGGACCGTTCACGTGTCATGGTCAGCTCCGCTGTCAGGCCCCGATTGGCACACCGATGAGTGTCCGAGACGCTAGCGGAGACGATCATCGGGACGACACTGCGAGACGCGACACAATTCGGCTGCGAAAATTGTGAAACCCGTTACAAAAGTAAGCGGGGCGGAACGATCCGTCACCGGGGGCGCATTCCCGCTACCACCTGGGTGTTCTCATGATCACTAAACGTGTGCGTCTGGCTGAGAACACGTTCTCTATTGGAGCGGATGACAATAGTGACGGGTTCGTTCAGCGGCCGACCGCCTCCTCGCGCTCCTCGCGCTCCTCGCGCTCCTCGCGCGGCGCGGGCAGGCCCGGCCGCGCGTCATCATCGCCGGGCGCCAACTCGTACGGCGGCGTCGCCTCATGCGACGACAGCGCCTCGTGCGGCGGCGGCACCGCGTCCTGAGCCGGCCTCGCCTCGGGAATTGACCTGGGCTCGCGGGGCAGTCCCGCCTGGGCGTTCCTCATCGGCGCGACGGCCTGGTCGATCGAACCGCCGAACGCCTGCGACACGGCCTGCAGCGCCGAGGTGACCTCGCTGGGGATCACCCAGAACGTGCTGCCCTTGCCCTCGGCGAGCTTCGGCAGCGTCTGGAGGTACTGGTAGGCGAGCAGCTTCGGGTCCGGGTCGTTGGCGTGAATGGTCGTGAAGACCCGTTCGATCGCGATCGACTGCCCCTCGGCCTCCAGGATCGCGGCCTGCTTGGCGCCCTCGGCCTGCAGGATCGCCGACTGCTTCTCGCCCTCGGCGGTGAGGATCTTCGACTGCCGCACGCCCTCCGCCGTCAGGATCGCCGCCCGCTTCTCCCGCTCGGCGCGCATCTGCTTCTCCATCGCGTCCTTGATGGACGCCGGCGGATCGATCGCCTTGATCTCGACCCGGGTGACGCGGATCCCCCACTTGCCCGACGCGTCGTCCAGGACTCCGCGGAGCGCGGTGTTGATGCGGTCCCGCGAGGTGAGCGTGGCCTCCAGGTCGAGCGTCCCGATCACGTTCCGCAGCTGCGTCGCGGTGAGCTGCTCGATCGCCTTGATGTAGTTGACGATCTCGTAGTCGGCGGCGCGCGGGTCGGTCACCTGGAAGAACAGCACGGTGTCGATGTGCACCACGACGTTGTCCTCGGTGATGACCGGGGACTTCTGGAACGAGACCACCTGCTCGCGCAGATCGATCAGCGGCTTGACCCGTTCCACGAACGGCACGATGAAGCTGATCCCCGGCTGGAGGGTACGGCTGTAGCGGCCGAACCGCTCGACGTTGCGCGCCTTGGCCTGCGGAACGATCCAGACCGACCGCACCACCGCGGTGGCCAGCACGATCACGCAGCCGATCAGCGCGACGAGAACGGCGATGGCGATGTCGGTCATGATCACTCCTCAGCCCGGTCGGTCCGCAGACCGGTCAGTCCGGTTCGGGTTCCCCGGCGGACTCATGGTCCCCGGCGGGGCCCGCCGCCAGCGGGTAGAGCAGGGCGGTGGCGCCCTCGATGGCGAGAACGTCGGCCATCGCGCCTGCAGGGATGACGACGTCCGGGTCGTACGGCCTGGCCGTCCACTCCTCGCCGCCGATCCGCGCGCGGCCGCCGATCCGGTTCACCTCGGTGAGCGTGAGCGCCTCGCGCCCGACCAGCGCGGCCGTGCCCGAACGGAGCGGCGGCGGCTGCTTGATGTGCCGGTGCGCGATCGGCCGTACGAACCCCAGGCCCGCGACCGAACTCGCCGCGAACACCCCGAGCTGGAGCCCCACCGGAAGCCCCGCGGCGCCCGTCAGCCCCGCGAGCAGCGCGGCGACGGCGAGCAGGCCGAGCGCCAGCGTCAGGGTGAGCAGCTCGGCGATCCCGAGCAGCGCGGCCACGATCAACCAGGCGACCCACGCCTCCATGACAACTCCTTAGAGGCGGCCGTAGTCCTTGAACTCAAGGTAACTCCGTGAAAGCGACCATGACCATGCCCTACTTAGGGGGTAATGGCGTGGGATCGGCGGTACACGTCATGATTGGTGGGTTTCCTGCCCTGAGGAGCGAGCAGATGACCAGCAGCCGCAGCAGCAGTAGCCGTAAGGCCCACCGCACCTGTCCGCTCTGCGAGGCTCTCTGTGGCCTGGAGCTGACCCTCGACGAGGCGGGCACGGTCACCGGCGTGCGCGGCGACAAGCAGGACCCGCTGAGCAAGGGCTTCATCTGCCCGAAGGGCGCGACCCTGGGACGCCTGGACGGCGACCCGGACCGCCTGACCACCCCCATGCTGCGCCGCGATGCCACCGACGCCCCTGCAGCCGACGGCCATGAGCCGGCTGGTCAAGTGCCCGATGACCATGCGCCCGGCGGTCATGTGCCCGGCGGTCATGTGCCCGGTGACCATGCGCCCGGCGGTCATGTGCCCGGTGACCATGCGCCCGGTGACCATGCGCCCGGTGACCATGCGCCCGGTGACCATGCGCCCGGTGGTCACGTCTCCGGCGACTGGGACGAGGCGTTCCAGACCGTTCACCGCGAGCTGGCCAAGGTCATCGAGCGGTACGGCAAGGACGCGGTCGCGGTCTACATCGGCAACCCGACCGCCCATTCGGTCGCGGGCCCGCTGTACGGCGCCGCGATCATCAAGGCGATCGGCACGCGCAACGTCTACACCGCGAGCACCGCCGACCAGATGCCCAAGCACGTCAGCAGCGGCCACCTGTTCGGCGACCCGCTGGCCATCCCGGTGCCCGATCTCGACCGCACCGACCATCTGCTCATGCTGGGCGCCAACCCGCTCGAGTCCAACGGCAGCCTCTGCTCGGCGCCCGACTTCCCCGGCCGGCTCAAGGCGATCGGCGCGCGCGGCGGCAAGGTCACCGTCGTCGATCCGCGCCGTACGCGCACCGCCGACCTCGCCGACGAGCACGTCTTCATCCGCCCCGGCACCGACGCGTACCTCCTCATGGCGCTCGTCCACACCCTGTTCGCCGAAGACCTGGTAGCGGACTTGAGCGGGTTCGCTGGGCTCGTTCGGAGCCTCGATGACCTGCGCACCCTCACCGCCGACTTCGCCCCGGAACGGGTCGCGCCCGTCACCGGCGTTCCGGCGGCGACCACCCGGCGGATGGCGCGCGAGCTGGCCGCCGCCGAACGCGCCGCCGTCTACGGCCGGATCGGCACCTGCACGCAGGCGTACGGCACGCTCAACAGCTGGCTCGTCGACGTCCTGAACGTGCTGACCGGCAACCTCGACCGGCCCGGCGGCGCGATGTTCCCGCGTCCCGCGCACGCGCCCGTCTACCGGAAGAAGCGTCCGTTCACCACTGGCCGCTGGACCAGCCGCGTGCGCGGCCTCCCCGAGGTGAACGGCGAGCTGCCCGTCGCCACGCTCGCCGACGAGATCGAGGCACCCGGCGAGGGGCAGATCCGCGCGCTCATCACGATCGGCGGCAACCCCGCCCTCTCGGCGCCGAACGCCACTCGCCTCGACAAGGCGTTCGCCGGGCTCGAGTTCATGGTGAGCGTCGATCCGTACCTCAACGAGACCACCCGGCACGCGCACGTCATCCTGCCGCCGCCGCGCCCGGCCCAGACGCCGCACTACGACCTCGCCCTGCTGGGCCTCGCCGTGCGCGACTACGCCCGCTACTCGCCGCCGATCGTGCCGCGCCCCGAGGGCCGTCCGAGCGAGGCCGAGATCCTCGCCGCCCTCGCCGTCATCGCGTCCGGCATGGCGCCGCCGTCCGCCCGCGAGGCCGCCCTCGGACTCGACGAGATGATCATCACGAGCACCCTGAAGAAGGCGACCACCGTCGAGGGCTCCCCGGTCTTCGGCCGCGAGCCCGACGAGCTCCGCAAGACGCTGGACGCCACCATGACCTCGACCGAGCAGCGCCTGGACATGATGCTGCGGCTCGGCCCGTACGGCGACGGCTTCGGCGCGGACCCCGAGGGCCTCACCCTCACCCGCCTGCGTGACGAGCACCCGCACGGCCTCGACCTCGGCGCCCTCAAGCCGCGCCTGGACGAGGTCCTCTGCACGGCGTCCGGCCAGATCGAACTGTGCCCGCCTTCCTTCGCCGCCGACGTGACCCGGCTCCGCGCCTCACTCGACGCCGCACCCGAAGGCCTGGTCCTGATCGGCCGGCGTCACCTGCGTTCCAACAACAGCTGGCTGCACAACCTCCCTGAGCTGGTGCGCGGCTCCAACACCTGCACCCTCCAGCTCAACCCGTCCGACGCCGACCGCCTGGGCATCGCCGCCGGAGCCACCGTCCGGGTGACCTCGCGTACCGGCACGATCGAGGCCGTCGCCGAGCCCACCGACACCGTGATGGCGGGCGTCGTCAGCCTCCCGCACGGCTGGGGCCACGACCGCCCCGGCACCCGCACCCGAGTCGCCCAGGGCAACCCCGGCGTCAACGTCAACGCCGTCACCGACGAACGCGAGATCGACCCCCTCTCCGGCAACGCCGTCTTCAACGGCGTCCCCGTAACCCTCGAACCCACCCCCTAACCCGCCCCCGGCCGCCCTGGGGGGCGACCCCACTTCGATTGTCGAACGCCTAGGTCAGGCCCCGGAAGGCGAATTGGATTCTGTGGAAAACTCGGCCACGACCGACGGTCAGTGGTCTGAGGGCTCGTCGACGGGGGGTTCGGACTCGATCTCGGCGCGGATCTCGGCGCGCAACGCGGCGACGGTGTCGGCCTGGACGATCAGCCGGTGCCCGGCGCGCAACTGCTCGATGGTGAGCGGGTTGGCGGCGGTACGGAACGCCCACCAGCGGTCTGTGTCGCTGCGCCAGGCGCTCCAGCCTGGAAATTCCGCCTCGATCTGGCCGATCACGGGCCGGTCGTCGGGGCGGGTGGAGGGTGCCGGGACCGTTTCGGGGTGCGGTGGAACGTCCATGGAAGTCGTCCCGTCCGATTCACGGGCAATCGTCCCAACTTTAGGCGATTGACCGGTTTCCAGGAAGGTGCGCCCGGCGGCCATCCGGAACCCCGGGTTTAGGCCTCCCTACCTGCTGGTAGGTAACCATCACCGCGGGTGCGCGCTGCGGTCTCGCGGGACGTCGCGGGCCTTCACGGGCCGCCGACGGACGGCCGGTAACCATTCCCCCCGGGTGGCCCGAGATGAAGGCGGATACTAATCTCGCACTGAGCGTCCCCATTACGGCCGTCTTTTTCGACACCGGAATGCGCACCCGAGGAGGGGCATGAACCGACGGGCGAGCAGGATCTTCCGGCGCGGCCCCCGGCCGCTGCTGACCCGGCCGCGCCCCGTGGACCTGGCCGAGGACCTCGAACAGGCCCGCGGGCTGGACCGCGCGATCCGTACGATCTCGGTGACCGTGCAGCGCGTGCTGCGCCCCGGACCGGTCAAGGACGTGCTGCACGGCGTTCCGGGCGGCCATCCCGCCCATCCGCCGCTGACCGACCTGCCCATGGGCTGCTGGATCTCGGCCGCGGTCCTGGACCTCCTGCCCGGCACCCAGAAGGCCTCGCGAACGCTGGTCGCCGCCGGCCTGGCGGGCGCCGTCCCGACCGCGCTGACGGGCATCGCCGACTGGTCGGCCCTGCACCGCGAGCAGCAGCGCGTCGGCCTCGTTCACGCGATGGGAACGGCGAGCGCCAGCCTCCTCTACACCGCCTCCCTCGTCGCCCGCACCCAGGGCCGCGACGGCACGGGCCGCGCGCTCGGCTACGCGGGCCTGACGGCGCTGCTGGCGGGCGGCTACCTGGGCGGGCACCTGGCGTTCCGGCAGGCCGCCGGGGCCAGCCACGCCGACCAGGTCGCGCACCTGGTCCCGCTGGGGTGGCACGACCTGTGCCAGGCGTCCGAACTCCCCGACGGCTGGCCGGTCCACCGCCGCCTCGGCTACATCAGCCTCTTCGTCCTGCGCAGCGGCGACGAGATCCACGTTCTCGCCGACCGCTGCAGCCACCTCGCCGGACCGCTCCACCAGGGCCGCATGGTCACCGTCGACGACGAAGACGACCCCTGCGTGGTCTGCCCCTGGCACGGCAGCACGTTCCGCGTCCGCGACGGCTCCGTCGTGCACGGCCCGGCCACCGGCCGCCAGCCCGCCTTCGAGTCCCGCGTCCAGGAAGACGGCATGGTCCAGGTCCGCCCCATGGGCTAGACCCGGCCGTTCAGCCCGCGTCGGGGATTCCGTTCAGACCATGTAGGGGAATCCGCTCAGGCCGTATCCGGGAGCCCCCTGGGCTGCTCACCGGGGTCGGCCTGACCATCGGCCATCGGATACTCGACCAGGGCCAGCACCCTGCTGGCCATGAACCTTGCCGTCCGTACGGGGCTGCCCGTGCGCGTGACCTCGCTGACCTCGACGACGCCGCGCCGGTTGGTGATCTCGACCCGGCGTCCGGCCCGGGTGGCGGTGACCTCGTAGGTACGGGTGCCCTCGCCACCCGCGTCGATCATGATCTCGACCCTGTCGCCCTTCATCGAACGCGACCCCTCACCTTGTCGAACATATATTCGACTTGTACCCAGACATAAGGGGCGCCAACCCCGGGTATCCGCTGGTCAGCGAAGCAAATTGACGATCGCGACGAGGCCGACGACCACGATGACGGCGCGCAACGCCAGCGGCGGGATCCTCCGGCCGACCTTGGCCCCGAGCTGCCCGCCGGCCGCCGACCCGACCGCGATCAGCAGCACCACCGGCCACTCGATCTTGGTGTCGGAGAAGATCGACATCCCGATGAACAGCACCGCCGCCGAGCCGTTCACGACGCCCGACAGCACGTTCTTGGCCGCGTTGATGCGCTGCAGGTCATCGTCCAGCGCGATGCCCAGCATGGCGATCAGCACGATGCCCTGCGCGGCCCCGAAGTACCCGCCGTACACCCCGGCGGCCAGCACCCCCGCCCACAGCCACGGACCGCCGTGCGGCGAATGGTGCTCGCGCCGCGCCAGCAGCCACTTCTGCAGCCGCGGCTGAACGACCACCAGCACCAGCGCGATGATGATCAGTCCCGGGACGATGACCTTGAACGCGGATTCCGGCAGCCCGAGCAACAGGGCGCCCCCGAGCAACGCCCCGATCAGCGAAGCGCTCCCGAGCCGCATCAGCCGTTCGCGCTGGCCCTTGAGCTCCACCCGGTAGCCGTACGCGCCGCTCACCGACCCGGGCACCAGCCCGATGTTGTTGGACACGTTCGCCACGACCGGCGGATAGCCCAGAGCGACCAGCGTCGGGAACGTGATCAGCGAGCCGGAGCCCACGATCGTGTTGATGCCTCCCGCGGCGACCCCCGCCCCGAAGACGGCAGCCGCGTCGAGCAAATTCAAAATCCGACCCATCCCGGTTAGCGCGCTCTTTACGCCCCACGATCGTAGAGAACGCCCAGCTCACCACCGGGCGTCGGGGTGGGTGATGATACCGCGTGGATCAGGGCGCGTACGGACGGTAGTCGTCATCGTCCCGAGGACGAGAAGGCCCGTCCAGCTCACCCTCGCCCTCCCCCCGCTGCGGCGGAACAGCCGGGCTTCCCGAGCCCCCATCCGCCGAACCCGCCGCCAACCCAGGCCCCACACCAGCCGCCCCACCCGGAACGCCCCCATGCACCCCACCCGGCACTGCGCCATGCGCCCCACCTGGACCCGCGCCATGCGCCCCGCCCGGAGCCGCACCATGCGCCTCACCTGGACCCGCACCCGAGGCCACCCCGGGAACCACGTTCGGCCCCCCACCCGGCACCGCGCCCACCACACCAGGCCCCACGTTCGACGCCCCACCGGGTACCGCGCCAGACGCCACACCAGGAGCAACGTTCGGCGCCACACCAGCCACCGGACCAGGCACCACGCTCGGCGCGACGTTCGGGCCCATGCCGGGCGCAAGGTTCGGGCCCACGCCGGGCGCCACGTTCGACACCGCTCCCGGTGCGACACCCGACGGCGCGCCTGGCGCTACGTTCGGAACGCCCTCTCCTGACATCACACTCTCGGCGGCCGCACGACCTCCGACCGCGCGGTCGTTGCCCTGCATAGCGCCGAAGAAGCCACCCAATCCCTCAAGTGCCTTGCCCATCTCGCTGGGCACAATCCACACCTTGTTGGCGTCGCCCTGCGCGATCCGCGGCAAGGTCTGCAGGTACTGGTACGCGAGCAGCCGCTGATCGGGATTGCCCTCGTGGATCGCCTTGAACACGGTCGCGATGGCCTGCGCCTGCCCACGTGCCCGCGCGGCCTGCGCCTTGGCATCGGCCTCAGCCGACAGCACGGCCGCCTCGGCCTCGCCGCGAGCGCGCAGTACGGCGGACGTACGCTCGCCCTCGGCCGTCAGGATCGCCGACTGCTTCTGGCCCTCGGCCGTGAGGATCGAGGCGCGCTTGTCCCGGTCCGCCCGCGTCTGCTTCTCCATCGCGTCCTTGATGGAGTCGGGCGGGTCGACAGCCTTCAACTCGACCCGGTTCACGCGGATGCCCCACTTGCCCGTCGCCTCGTCCAGTACGCCGCGCAGCTCGGTGTTGATCTCCTCGCGCGAGGTGAGGGTCCGTTCCAGATCCATCCCGCCGATGATGTTGCGCAGCGTCGTCACGGTCAGCTGCTCGATCGCGGTCAGGAAGTTGGCCACCTCGTACGTCGCGGCCTTGGTGTCGGTGACCTGGTAGTAGATCACCGTGTCGATGCTGACCACCAGGTTCTCCGAGGTGATCACCGGCTGCGGCGCGAACGGCACCACCTGTTCGCGCAGGTCGATCCGGCTGCGGACCTGGTCGACGAACGGGACCACGAGGCTGAGTCCCGCGTTCAGCGTCCGGTGGTACCGGCCGAACCGCTCGATGATGTCGGCGGTGGCCTGCGGCACGATCCGTACGGCGCGATAGAGCACCAGTGCGCCGACCGCGATGACGATGATGACCAGGATCAGCGTGGGGGTCACTCCTGGATCGTAAATCGACCTGCCTTTTTGGGACAGACTCCATTTCTCACCCGCAGCAGGTGAGGTGAACAGAGGCCCGGTCAGAGGCCAGCTGAGACCAACCAGCCCCAGCCCCGCCACCGCCCGCCCGCAGGCCGGCCTAACTCAGGCCGTCCGTGACTCAAGCCGGTCGCCGTTCATCTCGCCTGCAACGCAGGCGATCATGGCGCGAGCCGGTCGCCGCGCTGGCCGGTCCCGGCACAGGGCTGGTCATGGCCCAGGCCCGAACGCCCCGCACGCCGAACGCAGCGCAAGGCAGTCGCAGCGCAGGGCGGCCATAGCTCAAGCCAGTCGTCGCTCAGCTCGCCCGCGGCCCAGGCAGGCCGTGGCCCAGGCACGAACACGGCGCAGAACTGTCACGGCGCAGGCTGAATGTAGCTCCGGGCAGTCGTGGCGCAGGGGCCGGTCGCGGCGCAGGGCCGGTCGCGGCGCAGGGCCGATCGTGGCGCAGGGCCGATCGTGGCGCAGGGCCGATCGTGGCGCAGGGCCGATCGTGGCGCAGGGCCGATCGTGGCGCAGGCCGATCGCGGCGCGGCCCGGTCGCGGCGCGGCCCGGTCGCGGCGCAGGCCGATCATGACGCAGGCCCGATCGCGGCGCGGGCCGATCATGACGCAGGCCCGGTCGTGGCGCGGGCCGATCGTGGCGCGGCCCGGTCGCGGCGCAGGCCGATCATGACGCAGGCCCGGTCGTGGCGCGGGCCGATCGTGGCGCGGGCCGATCGTGGCGCGGGCCGATCGTGGCGCGGGCCGATCGTGGCGCGGGCCGATCGTGGTTTGGCCAGCCGTGACGCAGGCTCCGGTCGCGGCCGCAGGAGTGTCGCGGCACAGGCTAGCCGCGGCTCAGGCCGGTCACCGCTCTGGCCGGTCGCGGCTCAATCCGGGCGGTTGGTCAGCCGTGGGAGCGGGCGTACCAGCGGCCGTTCTGGCGTTCTACGCCGAGCGGGACGCCGAAGCAGCGGGTGAGGTGCTCCTGGGTGAAGACCTCGTCGACCTTGCCCTGCGCGACGACGCCGCCGCGGCGGAGCAGGAGGGCGTGGGTGAAGCCCTCGGGGACCTCCTCCACGTGGTGGGTGACCATCACGGTGGTGGGGGCGGCCGGGTCGTCGGCCAGGCGGGCGATGCGGCGGACGAGGTCCTCGCGTCCACCCAGGTCCAGGCCGGCCGCGGGCTCGTCCAGGAGGAGCAGTTCGGGGTCGGGCATGAGAGCCCGCGCGATCTGTACGCGCTTGCGTTCGCCCTCGGACAGCGTGGAGAACTTGCGGCGGATGAGGTCGGCGCAGCCCAGCGCGTCCAGCAGCTCGACGGCGCGCGTCACGTCGGTCGAGTCGTACTCCTCCTGCCAGCGGCCGAGGATCGCGTACGACGCGGTCAGCACGAGGTCGATGACCTTCTCGTTCGTCGGCACCTTCTCGGCCACCGCCGCGCTGGCGATGCCGATGCGCGGCCGGAGCTCGAAGACGTCGGTACGGCCGAGTTCCTCCTCCAGGATCTCCACCGTTCCCTCGGTGGGGTGCAGGAGTGCCGCGGCGACCTGAAGCAGGGTGGTCTTGCCCGCCCCGTTCGGCCCGACGATCACCCAGCGCTCGTTCTCGTTCACCGTCCACGTGACGTCGCGCAGCAGGGTGGCACCCTCGCGTTTGATCCCGACCCCACGCAGTTGCAGTACCTCGCCGGCCATCGCGCGCCCAAGTCCCCTATCTAGCCCTGCCCGAGTGATCCATCCTCAGGAAAGAACCTATGCGATTCCGAGCACTTATGGTGGTCTGCATGCACGTTGGCGCAGAAGCGGCGACCGCGCTGGTCGCATGGGGCAACGCCTGGCTGACCGGACACGTCGGTCTGGACGAGGCCGTCGACGCCGTCGAGAAGGTCGCGGGACCGCAGATCCTCGGCGCCGTACCGGCCGACCGCCTGGTCACAGGCGACTCCACGGGCACCGTCCTCTCGGCCGAGACGACGCTCCGGCGCGGCCTAGGCGACCTTCGCGTGGCCGGGATGACCGCCCTCCGGCTTGCGCTGCCCGCGCCCGGCGATCCGCTCGGGCTGACCGGTCCGCCACTGTTCAATCGCGCGGCAGTGGAGGCCGAGTCCGCCGTTATCGCCACACTTTCGGACCGTGCCATCGGGCTGGTGCCCGTCGAGGACCGGCGCGGCTCGTCGTACGTCGGCATCCGCTGGGACGCCCACGACGCCACTCCCGGTGAGCCCGACGTTCCGTCGCTGGCCGACGCCGACCACCAGCTGACCCTCGCCATGCGCGACGCCACCGAGGCCCTGCTGACCGTCGACGACGTCGCCGGCATCCCACCCGAGATCGCCGACGCGCTCGCCGACCTCCGCGAGTCCGGGCGCGGCGACCACCCGCTCGCCCCCGGATACCCGGCGCGCGCCCACCGCGTCGCCGCCCTCGCAGGCCGCCTCGCCGTGGTCGTCGACCTGGCGAGGCAACTGGACGCCCGCGGGCTCACCGCCGACCAGATCCGCCGTCGCACCGAGGCGCTCCGCCTCCTCGACGGCGCCGTACGCCGCGCCCTGGTAGCCGCCTGCAACAGCGCCTTCGACCCCGTCCGCTAAAGCCAGGCCGGGTCCTGAAGTCGACTCGCGCGCCGGAGCCGAGCCGCTTGCTGATGCAGAGCCGTTCGCTGAGGCAGAGCCGTTCGCTGAGGCCGCGCCGTGCGTTCAAACAGTGCCGACCGCTCAGGCCGTCCCGCCTACTCAGGCCACCTCGCCCGCTGAAGGCGACCGGACACTGAAGCCGTGCCGTCCGCTGAAGCCGACCCTGCCCTCTTATGCCGACCCGCCCGCCGAGGCCGTTCCGCAGGCTGAGGCCGTTCCGCAGGCTGAGGCCGTTCCGCAGGCTGAGGCCGTTC
>NZ_JAGEOJ010000017.1 GCF_017573505.1 Actinomadura barringtoniae | reverse complement strand
ACTTGCCTCAAAGAAATCCCCACCATCAACTCCGAAGAGCCAACGGCTACAGGGAGACCAGGCACCATGGCCTGGCCTATAAAGGCACTGGCTTTTAACACGCTGTTGAGTTCTCAAGAAACGGACACCCACCGCGTTCGATCCGCTTTCGCGGATCGCCCTCCGGGGCAACCCTTCAAGCTTACCCAAGCGGACCGATTTGTCAAACTTTCGATCTGTTTGGGCCCTTCTCGACCGATTCAAGGGCGCGACAGAGTCACGACCGTGAAGTCCGAGGAGGTTCCCCCTGGGGCCGGCCGCCGTCTCAGGCGTCCCGCTCCCCGGTGGGGCAGGTAGAACATTAGGTCGGGCCTTCGCCATCGTCAAATCGGTGAACCGGCCCGTTCGACGCACAGTTTTACCTGCTCAGGCCGCCATTTACAGGCCGTTACGGGCCTCGACGCCCGTCCATCGCGATCTCATTGTGATCCAGATCTACCGAACCTTTTCCCGCCACTGACTGATCACTCCCACCTGGCGGTCTCCGGATCGACTCCGTGGATCTTGGCATTGGCCCAGATCGCCTCGCGCAGCCATCCGGCCAGGTCAGGCGCCATCTGGTCGTAGTGCTCGACGTAGCGGGGATCCTCGACGTACGACCGGCCGATGCAGGCGTGCATGGCGTACGTGCAGTCGAAGTAAGTAGAGATCAGAGCCCGGTGCCGTTCGGCCAGGAAGTTCGCCTCGTCAGACCCCGGCGCGACACCCGCCCTGCAGGCCGCGGCAAGGTCGTCATGCAGAGCATTGGTCGTGTCAGCGATCTGCTTCCAGTCCTCAGGCCCCAGGTCCGCCGCCCGTTCCGCGTACTGAGCCCACTGCTTGCTCTCGCCCCACTTCTCCTCGGCCTCCTCCACCCGGGCCGGATCCCAGTCGTCCCCGAAGATCTCGACCTGCTGCTCGGGCGTGAGCCGGATACCGGTCGCGGACGCCTCCAGCATGCGGTCCACCGCGCCGACCATCGACTGGAGCCGAGAGATCCGATCGAGGAGCTGGGCGCGCTGCCGGAGCAGCTGCTCCCGTTCATCGGCCTCCGGGTCGTCCAGCAGCCGCCCGATCTGTGCCAAGGGCAGCCCGAGCTCCCGGTAGACCAGGACCTGATGGATCCGGGCCACGTCGTCCCCGGAGTAGACCCGATAGCCGCCCGCCGTACGCCCACTCGGGTGCACGAGGCCGATCGCGTCCCAGTGATGCAGAGTCTTCACACTCACACCGACCAGGGCCGCCGCCCTGCCCACGGTGAGCCCCTCGGCATCAGTTTCGCGGAATATCGAACCCCACCTCCCTCAAGGCGTCGGCCTGCGCGCCATCAGGATCGATCGGCCGGGCCGCGGTCATGACAACGCGCGTGTTCTCCGGTGTGACAACCGTCAGCTCCAGGGAATTCCACGGCATCTCAGCCGGTCCGGCCGTGCACCCCGGCCTCAGCTTCTCGCATGCCTCAGTGATCTCCTCCAACTGCCCGACCACACAAGCGAAGCTCACGCTCATCGCCGACGCGGCGTCCGCCTGCTCACCCGGCACCAGCAGCACATCCTGGAACGCCCACCGCCGCAGATGAGTGAGCCTGCCAGGGATCGAGAAGAGATCGATGAACCCGAGCCCGCGCATCCAGAAGTCCTTGGACGCCTCCAGGTCAGCAACCGGAACGGTCATGAACATCGGCATGCCATAGATCTCCCGGTAGACCTCGGGAGCCACCGCATCGAGCGCGGGCATCGGTACGGGACTGACGAATTCGCTCATGCCCCGATCGTCGGGCCTCCTGTTACGTCAGGGTCAACCCGAACCCGCCCATCCCGTCGTAGATCTTCATCAACCATGGCCGGCGCACCTCCGGCAGCCGCGCCAGCGTCCGCAGGAACACCCGCCGATCAGGTTGGAAGGGCCCGTTGGGATGCATCGGCGGCGCATCGTCGCGGTGCACACCGTCAGGCATCCGCCTCGTGGCCGGAACGGGCGTCCGCCCCTCGTCCGACACCAACCGCATCCAGATGTCGGAGGGCAACGGCACCACGGTCATCACGTCGCCACGCGGCCGCCATGCCTCGCCGGTCTGCGGATGCACGGGCACGAGGGCGATGTCGCCATCCCCCTCAGGAAGATCCGGCCCGGCCAAGGCCAGCCGCCGTGCGGGCGCGGGCGCGGGTGGAAGGAGGCCGTCGATCGAGGTGCGCAGCGTCTCGGCAATGAGTCCGTCCGGGACGTTCACAGGCCTGCCGGTTGAGGCGACGAGCAGGTGGGCCAGCGCCGCCCCCATTGCCGCCGTCCATTCCCCGCTCCAGTAGCCGGGCTGCTCGACCAGCGGTTTGTCAGGCCGCTCCGACAGCACCTCGTCCCAGCTCAGCTCGCGCGCCCCGGCAGTCGGAACGCGCCGTACGGCTCGTGGGTCCAGCCGGACGGCCTGCCAGAGCGAGCAGTCGTCGATCCGGGTGGCCACCGGGACCCCGCACCGCTCGCAGGCCAGGTTGGGGCCATCACGGCCGTCCAGGCCCAGGCAGTAGCCGTCCAGCCGTTCAGGGATCAGAACGGTGCCGCGAACCTCGCCGGGGGCGATGACGATCGTTCCCGGCGGCCCGTCGGACAGGACTGGAACCGGGGCGTAGACACCGCGCGACTCCGCCTCCGCGGCGCCGATCTGGCTCCAGGGCCGCCATGGCGTGCCGAACGGCTCGGGGTCGATCGCGTACGTGCCGGGCGGCAGGAGCGGCGGGAGCAGGTCGTGGCCGAATCGCTGATGGGCGTGAACGGGGAGCGCGACGCGCGAGACCTCGGCGGTCAGCGACGCCTGGCACTCCATGCACGTGAAGACGCTCATCTCGCGGAGACCATAAGACCGCGCGGAGCGGAGGGTGGGGCGGGCGGGCCGCCCCACCGCTTGGCTAACAGTTGAAGGTGACCGTTACTCCGGTGATCTGGCCGGGGGCGGCCTTGATGCGGACGGCGGGCATGGCGAGGTTGTTGCCCCAGGGGACGGCGATGATGCGGTGCGGGCTGTCGGGGGACATTGCGGGGACGCCGTACCAGGTCTCCTTGTTCTGGTCGTTGTAGCCCTTGACCTCGGCGACGGCGATGCCGACGTTGCTCTGGAGGTTGATGTCGTAGCCCTGCTTCCAGCCTGGGCTGCCGGCGATGCCCGCGCTGCCCTGGCCTACGGTCCAGTCGGACTTGAACGGCGGGGCGACGACCGTGCCGTCGCAGCTTTTGAGCTTGGCGGGAGCGGCTGAGGCTGGGGCGGCGAGCGCGGTGGCGGCCGAGCCCGCGGCGATGGCGGTCAGGGCGAGTTTCCAGGTCTTGTGCATGCGACGTCCTTCGTTGGGAGCGGGTCCATCCGTAAGCACCATGCCGACTGATTACTCTGTGTGACTATCTCACCACTGCATCAGTTGCATGCCTCCGGAGGTAGGGCGGCGCTCCCCCAACGCAGAACGGGCCGGTCCGATGTGCTCGGACCGGCCCGTTCTGGCTGGAACTACGAGGTGACTTCTATGCCGCCCACGTTGCGCTTGCCTCGGCGCAGGACCAGATAGCGGCCGTGCAGGAGGTCGGCGGCGGTGGGCGCGGCGTCCTCGGCCTCGACCTTGGCGTTGTTGAGGTACGCGCCGCCCTGGGCGATGGCGCGGCGGGCCTCGGACTTGCTCTTGCAGAGGCCCGTGGCGGCCAGGAGGTCGGCCACCGTGGGTAGTTCGCCTGGAGGCAGTTCGGTGCGCGGGACTTCGGCCAGGGCTGCTTTCAGCGTCCGCTCGTCGAGCTCTTCGAGGGCGCCTTGGCCGAAGAGGGCCTTGGACGCGGCGATGGCGGCCTCGGTCTCCTCGGCGCTGTGGATGAGGGTGGTCATCTCCTCGGCCAGCGCCCGCTGCGGGATCCGTGCGGCGGGACGTTCGGCGCCCTGCTTCAGCAGGTCCTCGATCTCCTCGCGGGAACGGAAGCTGAAGAACTTGAAGTAGTTCTCCACGTCCTGGTCGCCCGCGTTGAACCAGAACTGGTACAGCGCGTACGGCGAGGTCATGTCGGGGTCGAGCCAGTAGGTCTCGCCGCCGGCGGTCTTGCCGAACTTGGAGCCGTCGGCCTTGGTCAGCAGCGGGGTGGTCAGGGCGTGTGCGGTGCCGCCCTCGGCGCGGCGGATCAGGTCGACCCCGGCCGTGAGGTTGCCCCACTGGTCACTGCCGCCGGTCTGCAGCGTGCAGCCGTGCCGCCGGTACAGCTCCAGGTAGTCCATGCCCTGCAGCAGCACGTAGCTGAACTCGGTGTAGCTCATGCCCGAGCTCTCCAGGCGGGCCTTCACCGTCTCGCGGGCCAGCATCTTGTTGACCGGGAAGTGCTTGCCGATGTCGCGCAGGAACTCGATGACCGACATGGGGCCGGTCCAGTCGAGGTTGCTGACCATGGTGGCGCCGGTCGGGCCGTCGTTGAACTCCAGGAACTTCGACACCTGGCCGCCGATGCGCTGGACCCAGCCGGCGACGGTCTCCTCGGAGTTCAGCACGCGCTCGGTGCTCTTGCCGCTCGGGTCGCCGATCAGGCCGGTGGCGCCGCCGACCAGGCCGATGGGCTTGTGCCCGGCCTGTTGGAAGCGCCGTACGGTCAGGATCTGCACGAGGTTGCCGACGTGCAGCGAGGGCGCCGTCGGGTCGAACCCGCAATAGAGCGTGACCGGCCCCGCGGCGAGCGATGCCCGCAGTTCGCCCAGATCAGTGGACTGCGCGATCAAGCCGCGCCACGCGAGATCGTCGATGATGTCGGTCACGTTCTCCCTCGTCTCCGCCTTCTTGCTGTCCGTACGCGACCAGCGTGCCCGATGGGCCGCCGGTCCCGGTAACGATATTTCACCGGCCTAACGAGAGCCGGGGTGGACACGGCGCCGCGGCACGTGGAGGCGGTACGGCGAGACGCTGCGCTCACCGTCGATCCAGAACCGCCACGGCGTGTCCTTGGCCCCGTTCACCCCGGTCCGCGGGCCTGTCTTGATCAGCGCGGGGTCGGCCGGGTCGCCCTCCCGCACCTGGAGCGGGCCGTCCGGCGAGCACACGTCGAGCCCGTACTGTTCGCGCCCGATGGCCAGGGCCTGGCAGAGCCTCGCCGGTCCGCGCGCCAGGTCCCGTACGGTCGAACGTGCCCGGCGGGACCGCGCCAGCTCCTCCCCCGCCACGATCTCGCCCGCGCGCAGCAGCACGGCCGAGGCGTTGCCCTCCTCAGCGCACACCAGGTTCATGCAGAAGTGCATGCCGTAGGTGAAGTACACGTACGAATAGCCGGGCGGCCCGAACATCACCGCGTTGCGTTCCGTACGGCCGCGGTAGGCGTGCGAGGCCGGGTCGAGCGGGCCCGCGTACGCCTCGACCTCGGTAAGCCGCAGCGCGACCTCGCCCTCGTCCGTGCGGTGGGTCAGCACGCGGCCGAGCAGGTCGGGCGCGACCTCCTCCACCTGCCGGTCGAAGAAGTCCCGCTTCAGCAACGCGCCACCGCCATCGCCGACGCCGCTCATCCCACCACCATGATCGTCAAGGAGATCCACCCGGAAGAAACCCGCCCGGCGGCCACCGTATCGCCCCTCGGGCCCGGTCCGGTCCGGACCTCCCGGCCTGCACGAATCCCCCGAAAACATGGCGAAAGCCATCGAATGACTCATACGCTAGACGATCATTACGTGAGCGACGGAGGGCTCGATGGGGGACGAGAACTGGAACGCGGGCCTGGCGCGCGACGACGGGCCGATCGAGCCCGTCGACCTGCGCACCGACCAGCCTCACCCGGCCCGCGTCTACGACTTCCTGCTCGGCGGCAAGGACAACTATCCCGCCGACCGCGCGGCGGCCGAGCTCGGCATGAGCCGGTCGCCGGAGGTGCGGGACATCGCGCTGGCCAACCGCGCCTTCCTGCGCCGCGCGGTCACCGATGTGGCGCGGTCGGGCGTACGGCAGTTCCTGGACCTGGGCACGGGCATCCCGACCAGCCCGAACGTCCACGAGGTCGCGCAGTCGGTCTACTCGGGCGCGCGCGTGGTCTACGTCGACAACGACCCGATCGTGTCCGCGCACGCGCGGGCGCTGCTGGCCTCCGCCGGAACGACCAACCTCGTTCAGGCGGACCTGCGCGACATCGACGCGATCCTCGATCACCCCGGCACCCAGCGGCTGATCGACTTCCGCGAACCGGTGGCGGTGATGATGGTCGCGATCCTGCACCACATTCCGGACGAGTCCGACCCGCGTGGCATCGCCCAGCGCCTGATGGAACGGGCCGCGCCCGGCAGCCACCTGGTGGTCGCCCACCTCGGCGCCGACCTCGCCCCCGAGAAGGCCAAGGGCGTCTCGGCGGCAGCCGCACAGCAGGGCATCACGCTACTGCCGCGCGACCGCTCGGTCATCGAGAGCTTCTTCGACGGCCTGGAGATGCTCGACCCGGGCCTGGTCCGGCTGCCCCTGTGGCGCCCGAACGGCCCGGACGACCCCGAAGCAGGCGACGTGGCCAAGGTCTGGTCCTACGGCGGCGTAGCCCGCAAGCCCTGAGCGACCATTTCGCCGATCTTGCTCTCAGCGCCCCTTCGTGTGCCTTTCCAGGGCGCTGAGAGCAAGATCGGCGAGGTGATGGCGCCGGGTGCGAGAGCTACTCGTCGGTTTCTGAGCCGGAGCCCCAGGTGGCGTGCTCGTTCACCAGGCTGCGCAGGGCGTTCATCTGCTCGCGCACCCGGTCGGGCGCGGTGCCGCCGTAGGCCTTGCGCGAGGCGAGGGCGCCCTGGACGTTCAGGACCTCGCGTACGTCGGGCGTGAGGTGCGGGGAGACCTTGGCGAGCTCCTCGTCGGTGAGCTCGTCCATGTCCTTGTCGTTCACCTGGCACCACACCACCAGGTGGCCGACGACCTCGTGCGCGTCGCGGAACGCGACGCCGCGCCGCACCAGCAGCTCGGCCAGGTCGGTCGCCAGGGCGAAGCCCTGCGGGGCGAGCGCCTCCAGGCGCTCGGTGTTGACCCGCATCGTGGCGATGAGGCCGGACATCGCGGGCAGGACCAGGAGCAGCGTCTCGACGGCGTCGAACGCGCCTTCCTTGTCCTCCTGCATGTCGCGGTTGTAGGTGAGCGGCAGGCCCTTGAGGGTGGTGAGCAGGCCGACCAGGTGCCCGATGAGACGCCCGGCCTTGCCGCGCGCGAGCTCGGCCACGTCCGGGTTCTTCTTCTGCGGCATGATCGACGACCCGGTGGCGTAGGTGTCGTCCATCTCGATCCAGCGGAACTCCTGCGACGCCCACAGGCAGATTTCCTCGCCGAGCCGCGACAGGTGCACGCCGACGAGGGCGGCGGCGAAGAGGAACTCGGCCACGAAGTCGCGGTCGGCGACCGCGTCCATGGAGTTGGCGGCGGCCGCGTCGAAGCCGAGCTCGGCGGCGGTGACCTGCGGGTCCAGCGGCAGCGACGACCCGGCCAGCGCGCCCGAGCCGAGCGGCGAGACCGAGGTGCGCCTGTCCCAGTCGCGCAGGCGGTCGATGTCGCGGGTGAGCGGCTGCACGTGCGCGAGCAGCTGGTGCGAGAAGAGCACCGGCTGAGCGTGCTGGAGGTGGGTCATGCCGGGCGCGGCGACGCCGAGGTTGTGGTCGGCCTGCGCGATCAGCGCGGTCTCCAGCTCGACCAGGCGCGAGACGATCTGGCGGGCCGCGTCGCGCAGGTAGAGCCGCAGGTCGGTGGCGACCTGGTCGTTGCGGCTGCGGCCGGCGCGCAGCTTGCCGCCGAGCGCGCCGAGGCGCTCCAGCAGCCCGCGCTCCAGCGCGGTGTGCACGTCCTCGTCGGCGACGGTCGGGCGGAACTCGCCGGACTTGCACGCCTCCTCGAGGTCGTCCAGGGCGCCGATCATGCGCGCCAGCTCGTCATCGGTGAGCAGGCCCGCCCGGTTCAGCACCCGGGCGTGCGCGCGCGAGCCCATGAGGTCGTACGGGGCGAGCCGCCAGTCGAACTGGACGCTCACCGAGAGCCGCGCGAGCGCGTCCGACGGCCCGCCCTCGAACCGGCCGCCCCACAGTCGCGTCGGTGCCTTGGTCACGAAAATCCTCTACTTCCTGCTACCGGTATTGATGGTTTCTGCTGCTGGGTCGTGCTGGGTCCTACCGCCGATTCTGAACGCCCGTGCGCGCGGAATCAGCCCTCTTCAGCCCTGCTCGCGGTTCCGCGCCGCGGCGATCTTGCCGGGCAGGCTCCACAGCTCGACGAAGCCCTTGGCCAGGCTCTGGTCGAAGGAGTCGCCCGTGTCGTACGTAGCCAGATCGTAGCTGTACAGCGACGCCCCGCTGCGCCGCCCCGTGACGACCGCGCGGCCGCCGTGCAGGGTCAGCCGGACGTCGCCGGAGACGTACCGCTGCGCGTCGTCGATGAACGCGTCGAGGGCGTTCTTCAGCGGCGAGTACCAGAGGCCGTCGTAGACCAGCTCGCCCCACCGCTGGTCGACCGACCGCTTGAAGCGGGCCAGGTCGCGTTCGACGGTGACGTTCTCCAGCTCCATGTGCGCGGCGATCAGCGCGATGGCGGCGGGCGCCTCGTAGACCTCGCGGCTCTTGATGCCGACGAGCCGGTCCTCGACCATGTCGAGGCGGCCGACGCCCTGCGCGCCCGCGCGCCGGTTGAGCTCGGCGATCACCTCGTACGGTGTGAGCGGGCGGCCGTCCAGCGCGACCGGCACGCCCGCGGCGAACGTGATGACGACCTCGTCGGCCTCGCGCGGCTCGGCCGGGTCGGCGGTGTAGTCGTAGAGGTCCTCGATCGGGCCGTTCCAGATGTCCTCGAGGAAGCCGGTCTCGACGGCGCGGCCCCACAGGTTCTGGTCGATGGAGTACGGGGACTTCTTCGTGACGTCGATCGGCAGGCCCTTGTCCTCGGCGAAGGCGATCGCCTTGTCGCGCGTCCAGGCGTAGTCGCGGGCCGGGGCGATGACCTTGAGGTCGGGGCTGAGCGCGGCCAGGCCGGCCTCGAAGCGGACCTGGTCGTTGCCCTTGCCGGTGCAGCCGTGCGAGACGGCGGTGCCGCCGAACTGCCGCGCGGCGGCGGCCAGGTGCTTGACGATCAGCGGCCGGGACAGCGCGGAGACCAGCGGGTAGCGGTCCATGTAGAGGGCGTTGGCCCGCAGCGCCGGTACGCAGTACTCGGCGGCGAACTCCTCCTTGGCGTCCACGACGATCGACTCGACGGCGCCGCAGCCGAGGGCGCGCTTGCGGACGGCCTCCAGGTCCTCGCCGCCCTGGCCGAGGTCGAGCGCGACGGCGATGACCTCGGCGCCGGCCTGCTCGGCGATGTACGGGATGGCGACGGAGGTGTCCAGGCCTCCTGAGTACGCGAGGACGACACGCTCGCTCATGATGATGAAACTCCTGCTCAAGCTGAAAGGGATGACGGCGTACGAGAGCTGGGGGCGGCGAGGCCCCTAGCTTCGTCGGTCGGTCAGCCGCAGGAGCGCCTGCGCGAGTTCCTCCCCGCCCGCGGGGTCGCGGGCGATCACCAGGATCGAGTCGTCGCCGGCGACGGTGCCGAGGACGGCCCGCCACTCGGCGTGGTCGATGGCCGAGGCGAGGTACTGCGCGGCCCCGGGCGGGGTGCGGACGATGACCAGGTTGGCGGACGCCTCGGCGGAGACCAGCAGTTCGGCCGCGAGCCGGTTCAGCCGGCCGGCGAAGGTCTCCGCGGCGCCGGTGCGGGTGCGCTTGATGCGTTCCCCGCCCTCCCCCGGCACGGCATAGATCAGGCTGCCGTCGTCGGCGCGGAGCTTCACCGCGCCGATCTCCACCAGATCGCGCGAGAGCGTGGCCTGGGTGACCTCCAGGCCCTCGTCACCGAGCAGCTTGGCCAGCTCGCCCTGCGAGTGCACCGGGTTCCTGGTCAGCAGGTCGATCACCCGCGCGTGCCGGGCCGCCTTGGTCATCGGTGTGGTCATGTCATGGTTTCCCTGGAAGTCATGGGAGCGATTTCTCGAGCAGCCACGTGAGCAGCGCCTTCTGGGCGTGCAGCCGGTTCTCCGCCTCGTCCCACACCCTGCTCTGCGGCCCGTCCAGGACGGCGGCGGCGATCTCCTTGCCCCGGTAGGCCGGCAGGCAGTGCAGCACGATCGCGTCGCCGGCGGCGAGCGCCAGCAGCGCCTCGTCCACAGCGTACGGCTCGTAGAGCTCGGTGCCCTTGCCTTCCTGCCCCATCGACACCCACGTGTCGGTCGCCAGGACGTCCGCTCCGCTCGCCGCCTGCTTGGCGTCGGCGGTCACCAGGACCGAGCCACCGGTCTGAGCGGCGATCTCCTCGGCCCGCGCGAGGATCGCCGGGTCGGGCGGCAGCGACTCGGGCGCGGCGATCCGTACGTGCATCCCGGCGGTGGCGCAGCCGAGCAGGTAGGAGTGGGCCATGTTGTTGGCGCCGTCGCCGAAGTAGGCGAAGGTGAGCCCGGCGAGCTCGCCCTTGGCCTCGCGGACGGTCTGCAGGTCGGCGAGGATCTGGCACGGGTGGAACTCGTCGGTGAGGGCGTTCACCACCGGCACCGCGGTCCCGGCGGCCATCTCCTCGATGCGCTCCTGCCCGCCCGTACGCCAGACGATCGCGCTGACCTGGCGCTCCAGCACGCGGGCGGTGTCGGCGATGGTCTCGCCGCGGCCGAGCTGGCTGGTGCCGGCGTCCATCACCAGCGCGTTGCCGCCGAGCTCGGCGATGCCGACGGCGAACGAGACGCGGGTCCGGGTGGAGGACTTGTCGAACATGACGGCCACCGACCGCGGCCCCTCCAGGGGCTTGCGGCCGAAGCGGTCGGCCTTCATCGCGGCGGCCAGGTCGAGCACCTCGGCCTGCTCGGCGGGGGTGAGGTCGTCGTCCCTGAGGAAGTGCCGGACCATCTGCGTCAGTTCTCCTTCTGGGGGGAGGCCGCCTGGGGGGAGGCCGCCTGGGGGGAGGCCGCCTGGGGGGAGGCCGCTTCAGCCGCCGCGTCGAGGATCGCCGGGAGGGCGTCCACGAACGACTGGGCCTGTTCGGAGGTGAGGATGAGCGGCGGGGCGAGCCGTACGGCGTTCGGCTGGAGGGCGTTGACCAGGAAACCGGCCTCGCGGGCGGCGGCCTCGACGGCGGGGGCCTCGTTCGCGGTCAGGACCAGCGCGAGCCACAGCCCGCGGCCCCGCACGCCCGCCAGCAGCGGGTGGCCGGTCGCGGCGATGCCGCCCGCGAGCAGCTCGCCGACCTTGGTGACGTGGTCGAGCAGGCCGTCGCGGTCGATGGTGTCGAGCACGGCGAGCGCGGCCGCGGCGGCGATCGGGTTGCCGCCGAACGTGCTGCCGTGGTCTCCCTTGGCGAAGATGTCGCCGTAGCGGCCGAACGCGACGCAGGCGCCGATCGGCATGCCGCCGCCGAGCCCCTTGGCCAGCGTCAGGATGTCCGGCCGGACGCACTCGTGCTGGTGCGCGAACCAGGCACCGGTCCGGCCGATCGCGGACTGGATCTCATCGGCGACGAACAGCGCGCCGGTCTCGGTGCAGATCTGGCGGGCGGCGGCGAAGTAGCCCTCGGGCGGCGGCACGACCCCGGCCTCGCCCTGCGTCGGCTCCAGGAACACCGCCGCGCAGTCCTCGGTCACCGCGACGCGCAGCGCGTCCGCGTCACCGTAGGGAACGAACCGCACGTCGAGCGCGAACGGCCCGAACGGCTCGCGGATCGACTGCTTGCCGGTGAGCGACAGCGCGCCCATGCTCCGGCCGTGGAAGCCGTTCTCGGTGGCGACGAAGTAGGAGCGTCCCTCGGCCTTGCCGTACTTGATGGCGACCTTCAGCGCGCACTCGTTGGCCTCGGTGCCGCTGTTGGCGAGGAAGACGCGCCCGTCGCCGCCGAGCAGCTCGCGGAGCCGTTCGGCCAGCATGATCTCGGGCTCGTTGACGAACAGGTTGGAGGTGTGGGCGAGCGTGGCGGCCTGCTCGGCGATCGCCTCGACCAGCGCCGGGTGGGCGTGGCCGAGCGAGCTCACCGCGATGCCGCCGATCAGGTCGAGGTAGGCGTTGCCGTCGGCGTCCCAGATCCGGCTGCCCTCGCCGCACGCGAGCGCCAGCGACGGCACGCCGTAGTTGCTCATGAACGCGGCCTCGTACCGTTCGCGCAGTTCCTTGGTGCTCATGTCGCGGGCCCTCCCGGGCTCGGCAGGACCATCGTCCCGATGCCCTCGTCGGTGAAGATCTCCAGCAGCAGCGAGTGCAGCACGCGGCCGTCCAGGACATGCGCCTGCGGCACGCCGCCGCGCACCGCCTGCAGGCAGGCCTCCATCTTCGGCACCATGCCCGCCGACAGCCTTGGCAGCAGCTCGGCCAGCTCGTCGGTGACGATCTCGTCGATGACGTCGTCGCTGTCGGGCCAGTCGGCGTACAGGCCCTCGACGTCGGTGAGGACGACCAGCTTGGAGGCGTCCAGCGCGACGGCCAGGGCCGCGGCGGCGGTATCGGCGTTGACGTTGTAGATCTCGCCGTCGTCGCCACGCGCGATGCTCGACACCACGGGGATCCGGCCGTCGTCCAGCAGCGCGCGGACCGCGCCGACCTGGACCTCGACGATCTCGCCGACCTGGCCGATGTCGACCGGCTCGCCGTCCACCAGCGCGTGCTTGCGCTCGGCGGTGAACAGGTTGGCGTCCTCGCCGGACATGCCGACGGCGAACGCGCCGTGCCGGTTGATGAGGCCGACCACGTCCCGCTGGACCTGGCCGGTCAGCACCATCCGGACGACCTCGACGGCCTCGGGGGTGGTGACGCGCAGGCCCGCGGTGAAGCTGGACTCGATGCCGTGCCGTTCCAGCGCGGCGTTGATCTGCGGGCCGCCGCCGTGCACGATGACCGGCTTCAGCCCGGCGTAGCGGAGGAACACCACGTCCTCGGCGAACGGATGGCGCAGCTCCTCGTCGGTCATCGCATGGCCACCGTACTTGATCACGACGGTGGCGCCGTGGAAGCGCTCCAGCCACGGCAGCGCCTTGATCAGCGTCTCGGCCTTGGACATGACGCCCGCGCGGTTCTTGCGCATGCGGGCGCCCGAAACGGTCGCCGTCATGTGGAGTACGCCGAGTTCTCGTGGACGTAGTCGGCCGTGAGGTCGGTGGTCCACACGGTGGCGCTGTTCGGGCCGGCCGACAGGTCGACGGTGATCGTCACGTCGCGCGGGCGCAGGTCCACCTTGTCGCGGTCGTCGCCGAACGAGCCGTCCCGGCACACCCACACGCCGTTGATGGCGACGTTCAGCTGGTCGGGGTCGAAGACCGCCTCGGTGGTGCCGACCGCGGCCAGCACGCGGCCCCAGTTGGGGTCCTCGCCGTGGATGGCGCACTTCAGCAGGTTGTTGCGGGCGACGGCACGGCCGACGGTGACCGCGTCGAAGTCGTTGGCGGCGCCGACGACCTCGATGGCGATGGCCTTGGAGGCGCCCTCGGCGTCCACCAGGAGCTGGCGGGTGAGGTCGTTGCAGACCTCGGTGAGCAGTGCGGTGAACTCGGCCTCGTCCGGGGTGACGCCGGAGGCGCCGGAGGCCATCAGCAGCACGGTGTCGTTGGTCGACATGGCGCCGTCGGAGTCGAGCCGGTCGAGCGTGACCGCGGTCGCCGAGCGCAGCGCCCGGTCCAGTGTCCCGGCGGGCAGGTCGGCGTCGGTGGTGACGACCGACAGCATGGTGGCCAGGGAGGGGGCGAGCATGCCCGCGCCCTTGGCCATCGCGCCGATCATGTAGCCGCCGGTGCCCTGGCGGAAGGCGATCTTGGCGACGGTGTCGGTGGTACGGATCGCGTCGGCGGCGGCGAGGCCGCCGCCCGTGCGCGACAGCTCGGCCGCCGCGGCGGCGACACCGGGCAGCAGCTTGTCCATCGGCAGCCGCTCGCCGATCAGGCCGGTCGAGCAGACGATGATCTCGCCCGCCGACTCCTCCAGCAGCTCGGCGGTCTTCTCGGCGGTGGCGTGGGTGTCCTGGAAGCCGTCCGGGCCGGTACAGGCGTTCGCACCGCCGGAGTTCAGCACCACGGCGCGGACGCTACCGCCCTTGATGACCTGCTCCGACCAGATGACGGGTGCGGCCTTCACGCGGTTGCGGGTGAAGACGGCCGCCGCCGCGCGGGAGGGCCCGTCGTTGACGACCAGGGCCACGTCGCGGGCTCCGCTGTTCTTCAGGCCGGCGACGACGCCGGCGGCGCGGAAGCCCTGGGGGGCGGTGACGCTCAAGGGGACACTCCGATCGTGGTGAGACCGAGCTCTTCGGGCAGGCCGAGGGCGAGATTGGCGCTCTGGACGGCACCACCGCCCGTGCCCTTGGTGAGGTTGTCGATGGCGGCGACCACGACGAGGCGCCCGGCGCGTTCGTCGATGGCGGCCTGGACCAGGGCGCTGTTGGCGCCGAGCGTCATGGAGGTGGCGGGCCACTGGCCTTCGGGCAGGAGGCCGACGAACGGCTCGGCGGCGTAGGCCTCCTGGTAGGCCTCGCGCAGGCGCTCGGTGGTGACGCCGGGCCTGATCTTGGCGGTGCAGGTCGCCAGGATGCCGCGGCTCATCGGCGCGAGCGTCGGGGTGAACGAGAGGGTGACCGGCTCGCCCGCGACGGCGCTCAGGTTCTGGATCATCTCGGGGGTGTGGCGGTGCGTGCCGCCGACGCCGTACGCGCTGACCGAGCCCATGACCTCGCTGCCCAGCAGGTGGGGCTTGAGGGAACGGCCCGCGCCCGAGGTGCCGGAGGCGGCGACGACCACGATGTCGTCCGGCTCGGCCAGTCCCGCGGCGAACGCGGGGAACAGCGCGAGCGTGACGGCGGTCGGGTAGCAGCCGGGCACCGCGATCCGGCGCGTGGTGCGCAGCACGTCGCGCTGGCCGGGCAGTTCGGGCAGCCCGTACGGCCAGGTGCCGGCGTGCGGCGAACCGTAGAAGTGCTCCCAGTCGGCGGCCTCGGCGAGCCGGTAGTCGGCGCCGCAGTCCACGACCAGCACGTCCTTGCCGAGCGTCTCGGCGATCGGGCCCGACTGCCCGTGCGGCAGGCCGAGGAAGACCACGTCGTGACCGTCCAGGACCTCCGGGGTCGTCTCGGCCAGCACGCGCGTTCCGAGGGATCGCAGATGCGGCTGGTGGACGCGCAGCTCGGTGCCCGCGTTGGAGCCCGCCGTGAGGGCTCCGATCTCGAATCCTGGATGTCCCGCGAGGATGCGCAGCACCTCGCCGCCCGCGTAACCGCTGGCTCCGGCGACCGCCGCCCTGATTCCCATGTCCGTCAGCCCTCCCGATGCTGTCAGCAAGAGTATGCATGACAGTGGATGAGTATTCAATCGAGTCAAGCCCGGCTCTCACCATCCGAGACCGGGATCTGACCCTTCGGGGTCTGAACTTTCGTGGCCAGATCTTACGAGGGCAGATCTTTCGATGCCTAATCATTTGACAGCTAAATATCGGAGGGCTAACAATGAGGGCGTGGACGCGAAGAAGCTCGGATTCGGCGACCTGACCGAACTCGGCCCCATGGAGGACTGGCCCATCGGCCGGCTGTTCGCCGCAGCGTCGCGGCTGGCCGGCCCCGTGATGTGGCGGCTGATCGAGCAGCACGGCACGAGCCCCGCCGGGTTCCTGGTGCTGCGCACCCTGGTCAGCGAGGACGGGCTGCGCCCCGGCGAGCTGGCCAAGCGCCTGCTGATCTCCCCCGCCACCGTGACGACCGTGGTCGACACGCTGGAGCGCAAGGGTCACGTGGAGCGGCGGCGCGACGACCGCGACCGCCGGTCGCTGCGGGTCCACATCAAGGATTCGGGCCTCGCGGTGGTCAAGGTCACCGGCGAGTCCATGAAGGACGACATCTGGAACCTCTACGACGTGGTCGACGAGGAGGACGAACCGGCCGTACGCCGGTTCCTGCTCCGCCTGATCGCACGTTTCGAGGAGCAGACCGACGACGATCTGGCCGAACGGATCGTCAACGAGGCTCCACTCGTTCAGAAACCTCCGCGCAAGCCGAAGGAGACCCCTCGTGACGGAGACGACGGAACCACCCCCTGACATAGCGATCGGGGCGACCGACCTGCACAAGACCTACTCGAGCCCGCGCGGCGACGTGGCCGCCGTGCAGGGCATCGACCTGGCGGTGCGGCGCGGCGAGTTCTTCGGCCTGCTCGGGCCGAACGGCGCGGGCAAGTCCACCACCATCGGCATGCTGACCACGCTGGTCGTGCCGACGTCGGGCTCCGCGCAGGTCTGCGGGTACGACGTCACCAAGCAGGCCGTGGACGTCAAGCGCCGCATCGGGATGGTGTCGCAGAACAACACCCTCGACAACGACCTCACCGCGTTCGAGAACCTGGAGTTCCGCGGCCGCTACTTCGGGATGACCGCCCGCGACGCGCGCCGCCGCGCGGGCCAGCTCCTGGAGATGTTCGGGCTCACCGACCGGCGGAACGCGGGACCGATGGAGCTGTCGGGCGGCCAGGCCAAGCGGCTGATGATCTGCCGGGCGCTCGTGCACCACCCCGAGGTCCTGTTCCTGGACGAGCCGACCGCCGGCCTTGACCCGCAGACCCGCGTGAACCTGTGGGAGGTGCTGCGCGAGCTGCAGTCCGCCGGGCAGACGATCGTGCTCACCACGCACCACATGGAGGAGGCCGAGGCGCTCTGCGACCGGGTCGCGGTCATCGACCACGGGAAGGTGCTGGCGAGCGGCACCGTCGAGGAGCTGAAGAGCTCCGCCGGCGCCGACACCGTGATCACCGTCGCCTACGACGGCGCCGCGCCCGACGGCGTGCGGATCCTCAACGACCGCCCGGCCGTGACCAAGGTCGAGCTGAACGACGGGCAGGTGCGGGTCTTCGCGCACGAGCCCGAGGGCCTGCTCGGCGAGCTCGTCGCGATCGGCGCGTCCGCCGGGGTCGGCGTCACCGACGCCAGCCAGCTGCGGCCCAGCCTTGAGACCGTTTTCCTCACCCTGACCGGACGGGACTACCGCGAATGACCACCGTGACGCGCGCGACCGTCGCCCAGGCGCTGACCGCGCCGCCGACGATCAGGCCCACCCTCGCACGGACGTTCCTGGCGATGATGGCCCGCGAGGTGCGGGTCATGCGCAAGAACTTCCTGTCCACCTTCGTCCGCGTGATCCTGCAGCCGCTGATGTTCGTGTTCGTCTTCGCCTACGTGCTGCCCAAGATCGGCGGCGGCATGATGTCCGGGCGGGGCGGCCCCACGTTCTCCACCATCCTGGTGCCGGGGCTGGTCGCCTCGTCGATCATGATGCAGGCGATGATGGCGGTCATCTTCCCGCTGATGATGGAGCTGACCTGGCAGCGTTCGATCACCGACCGGGCGCTGGCCCCCCTGCCGGTCCCGCTGCTGGCCATCGAGAAGATCGCGGCGGCCGCGCTGCAGGGACTGATCGGCGGGCTGCTGGTCTTCCCGGCCGTGCTGTTCATCCACGCCGACGGCCAGGCGCCCAAGGTGCACGTGGACAACTGGCCGGTCTTCATCGTGGTCATGGTGTTCGGCGCGCTGCTGGCCGCCGCCGGCGGCCTGCTCATGGGAACGTTGATCAACCCGCAGAAGGCGCAGGTGCTGTTCGCGCTGGTGCTGATGCCGATCACGATGCTGGGCTGCGTCTACTACCCGTGGGCGGCGCTCGACCACGTTCGCTGGCTGCAGATCGCCAGCCTGGCCAACCCGCTGGTCTACCTGAGCGAGGGCCTGCGCGCGGCGCTGACCCCCGACATCAGCCACATGCCCACGTGGGTGTTCCTGCTCGTCCTGATCGGCGGAACGATCGGGCTCACGTGGTTCTCGGCCAGAACGTTCACCAAGCGCGTCCTCACCTGAGGCGACGCCCTCGGCAAAGGCCTGACAGGCAGCTGCCTGTCAGGCCTTTCGCGTTCTAGGACGCCAGGCCGAGGGAGGCGACGAGGTCGCGCATCTCGTCGCGGAAGACGGTCGCCGGATCGTTGATCAGCGGGCTCAGGTGCCCGTAGATCTCCAGAGCCATCAGGCCGTGCATGCGTCCCCACACCCGCAGGGTCAGCGCGAGCGCCGCGGGAGGGAGGTCGGGGAAGAGCTCCCGGACGTGGCCGACCAGGCCGGGGTCGAACTCGGTCCAGTCGTAGGCGCGGCCGTCCGGGCGCGCGGTGCGGGTGGAGCGCGCGGCCGGCCAGGCGGCGGCGACCAGGCCGGTGAGGCCCGTGCAGGCGCGCAGTTCGGCCTCCTTGCCCGGGCCGTCCTCGGGCGCCCGGTAGCCGGGCACCGGATCGCCGTAGATCAGCCGGAAGCCCTCGGGGTTGGCGACCGCCCACTCCCGTACGGCCTGCCCCCACGCGATGATCCGCCCTCCCGGGTCGCTCTCGGGAACCTCGTCCCGGGCGGCCTCGGCGCGGCCCACGACCTCGCGGTAGACGTCCCCGATGAGCGTCGAGACCAGGTCGTCCCGGGTCGGGAAGTAGCTGTAGATCGCCCCGGCCGTCATGCCCATCTCGCGGGCGATGGCGCGCAGCGAGATGGCGTCGGGGCCGCCGTCCGCCATGAGCTTCAGCGCGATCTCCTTGATCTCGCCGCTGGTCTGCGCGCGCAGCCGTTCCCGGCGGCTCTGGGGCTGATCGTTCACGCTTGACACTCTACATCGTTGGGTTAATGTACGCCGTGCGTCTTCTAAACGGTGTGTAGTAAATCAACGGCATGTAGGAGCTTCCCTTGGAACAGGCTCGACTGCGCCTGGGGCTGCTGGCATTGACGCAGCTCATCGTGGCTCTCGACGACAGCGGCGACCGCATCAGCAGCATCGTCGGGTTCTTCGCCTAGCCTGGGGGTTATGCAGGTCTCGCGGGGGCCTAACCATCCGGCCCTTCAGCCGTTCGTCGCGGGGCTCGGGTATTCCGAGTCGCGCGGCCCGGCCGTGCGCGAGCGGTCGATTCCGAGCGGGTGCGCCCAGTTGCTCGTGAACCTGCATGTCGACGCGTTCACCGATGGCGGGGGCGGCGCCGCCTTTCTGGGGGCCACGTCCCGGCCGTCGGTGATCGACACTGCCGATCAGCGGGCGATCGCGTGGGTGGCGTTCAAGCCCGGTGGGGCGTTTCCCTTCTTTCCGGCCGAGTCCGGGCTCGTTGATCTCGGGGACGTGTGGGGACGTGCCGGAGCCGTTGTGCGGGAACGGCTCCTGGAGGTGAACGGGCCCGGGCAGATCCTGGATGCGCTGGAAGCGGTGCTGCTGGAGGCTGGGGATCTTGGGCGTGATCGGGCGTTGGAGACCGCGGTGTCGGCGCTTGATCGGGGCGTTGCGGTGGGAGACGTCGCTGAGCAACTTGGATTCACCAGGAAGCGGCTCATCGGGCTGTTTCATGATCGGGTTGGGCTGACGCCGAAGCGGTTCGGGCGGGTGCGGCGGTTCCAGCGGACGCTGGCGCGGATCCCGTACGAGGGGCCGGTCGATTGGGCGGACCTGGCGTTCAGCAGTGGGTACGTGGACCAGTCGCATCTGATCCGCGACTTCCACGACTTCGCCGGGCTGCGGCCGACCGAATATCGGCCCAGGTCACCGGGCATGGTGAACCACGTGCCGCTCTAGGGAAAATTCGTCCAATACGGGGGCGGGGGCGGCTCGCAGGATGGAGCCATGAATCTATTTCCGAAGCTCGTCGTCAGCGATGCCAAGGGCGCGATCGCGTTCTACACCGAGGCGTTCGGCGCCAAGGAGGCCGACCGCTACGAGATGGACGGCAAGATCGCCCACGTGCGGCTGGTCGTCGGGGACGCGCAGTTCACGCTCAAGGACGAGGACTCGGTCGACCCTGCGCCGGGTGACAGGGCGGCCGTCATTCTCATGCTCGAGGTAGCCGACCCGGACGCGGTCGGCGCCCGTATGGAGGCCGGCGGGGCGAGTGTGATCTTCCCCATCGAGGACCATCCGTACGGGCGCATGGGCCGCTTCCGCGACCCGTTCGGCCACGTCTGGATCATCAGCCGCGGTTGAGCCGGGACCAGTGGGCGATGGGGCGGCCGTCCATGCTGAGCCCGCCCAGCGGCCAGTCCTGCGGCCAGCCGCCCGGTGAGTCCTCCCAGTCCTCCTGGCGGCCGTACGGGGTCATGTCCAGCAGCGCGTAGCTGTTGTCCATGGCCTCGACGCCGCGGCCATTGGTCCAGTAGGTCTCGAAGACCCGATCGCCGTCGCGCAGGTAGAACACCAGGTGGAACATGCCGGCCGTGCGTCCGGTCAGCAGGGCCTCGGCCGAGTCCTCCGCCGAGTACCAGGGCATCTCCCAGCCCATGAAGTCCCTGTAGCGGACGGTGTCCTCGTACGGGCCCTGGGCGAAGACGGCGTAGGTGACGTCGCGGGAGTGGATGTAGGACAGCTCGCGGACCTGCGTGGTGTAGAACGTGCAGCCCTCGCACTGTTCCTCGGCCGGGTGCCCGGCGTGCCACATGTGGAAGTAGGCGATCAGCTGGCGCCGGCCTTCGAAGGTGTCCAGCAGCGTGACCGGGCCGTCCGGGCCGACCAGTGTGAGGGTCGGGTCCACCTCCACCATCGGCAGCCGCCTGCGGGCGGCCGCTATCGCCGAGCCCTCGCGGGTGTGCGCCTTCTCGCGGACGCGCAGCGCGTCGATCTCGGCCTGCCAGGTGGCCCGGTCGACCACCGGCGGCATTGCCTGGTCAGTCTTGATCCTCATGGTTCTCTCCTTGTCGCTCGAGATGGTCTTTCAGGGCGCCGAGCGGGCCGTCCCAGTCGCGCGCGAGCGCGGCCAGGAACTGCTGCGCGACCTGCATCGGGGCGGAACGGAGCCGGTAGCGCACGCGGCGCCGCTCCCCCGGCTCGGCGGTCACCAGCCCGGTCTCGGCCAGCAGGTTCAGGTGCTTGGCGATCGCCTGGCGCGTGATCGGCAGCCGGTCGGCCAGGTCGGTGGCCGTGGCAGGCCCGGATGACGAGAGCGAGGCGAGGATCACGCGCCGGGTCGGGTCGGCCAGGGCGACGAAGACCTGCTCGGCGATCGCCTCGGCGTCGGGCTGCTCAGGCTGCGGCGAGGTAGTCGACAAGCTCGCCCAGCTCCTTGGCCCAGCCTTCGGTGTTGCCGTCGAACGCCACGCGGTGGACGTCCTCGGGCAGCTGCGAGAAGCCCGACTCGACGACGGTCAGGCGCGTTCCCTCGCCGTCGGGTTCGAGGGTGAACTCGACGTAGGTGCGGCGCGGGTCGTCCTCGGGAAGGCCGTAGATCTGCCAGGTGAAGCCGAACACCGTCGGCTCCTCGACCCGTTCGACGCGCATCTCGAAGGAGTGCTCGGTGCCCCAGCTCATCCGGGCAGGGCCGCCTGGGCGCAGGTCGATGCTCGCCTTGTCGCCGAACCAGGCAGCCAGCCCGTCGGCGGTGGTCAGGGCGGTCCACACCCTGCTGGGCGGGGCGCTCACCTGAACGGTCCGTTCGATGCGATCTGGAAAGCCCATGACTGCTCCTCGCGTCGCGGATATAGCAACTCACTGGTTGCCACACTATGGCAACCAGTGAGTTGCGTCAATCCCGGGACGTCAGGAGGCGGCGGGGGCGAGCTCCCGTTCGTGGCCGACGAGGCGGACGCACACGGCCAGGCCCTCGATCGCCTGCTCCAGCTCGGCGAGCCCGGGATAGCTGGGCGCGATGCGGATGGTGCGGTCGCGCGGGTCGTCGCCGTACGGGTGGGTGGCGCCCGCCTTGGTCAGCGCGATCCCGGCTTCGGCCGCCCGGCGTACGACCTCGCGGGCGCAGCCGTCCGGCACGTTCAGGGCGATGAAGTAGCCGCCCTTCGGCGCGGACCAGGTCGCCAGGCCCGTGCCGCCCAGGCGCTCGGTCAGGATGCGGTCCACGGCCTCGAACTTGGGCGCCAGCAGCTCGCGCTGCCTGCGCATCTGCGCGCGAACGCCCTCGGCGTCGCGCAGGAAGAGCGCGTGGCGCAGCTGGTTGACCTTGTCGGGGCCGATGGAACGCTTGGCGCTGTGGCCGAGCAGCCAGCTCACGTTCGCCGCGGACGAGCCGAAGAACGCCACGCCCGCCCCGGCCCAGGTCACCTTCGAGGTGGAGCCGAAGACGAACGCCCGGTCGGGATGCCCGGCGTCGGCGCACGCCGCGAGGACGTCGGCGATCTCGATCTCGTCGTCGGTCAGGTGGTGCGCGGCGTAGGCGTTGTCCCAGAAGATCCGGAAGTCCGGCGCGGCAGCCGGCATGGCGGCCAGCCGCCTTACGGTCTCGTCGGAGTAGCAGGTGCCGTCGGGGTTGCTGTACTTGGGCACGCACCAGATGCCCTTGATCCCGGCGTCGGCGGCGACCAGGCGCTCGACCATGTCCATGTCGGGGCCTTCGGGCGTCATCGGCACGGAGATCATCTCGATGCCGAACCGTTCGGTCAGCGAGAAGTGCCGGTCATAGCCGGGCACGGGACACAGGAACGCGACGCGCTCCTCGTCCACCCACCGGCCCTTCGCGCCCGGAACCGTGCCGAGCAGCGCGTGCACGACGCAGTCGTGCATCAGCTCCAAGCTGGAGTTGCCGGAGGCCACCAGCTGATCGACCGGCACCTGGAGCAGCCCGCTGAAGATCTCGCGGAGCTCGCGCAACCCCTGCGGCGGTCCGCCGTAGTTGCGGCAGTCGACGCCGTCGGCGGACAGGTAGCGGTCACCGGGCAGGGCGAGCAGGTCGCCGGACAGGTCGAGCTGCAGCGGGTCGAGCTTGCCTCGCGTGAGATCCAGCGAGACGCCTTGCCGGACCAGGGCCTCATAGTCGTGACGTGCGGATTCAAGGTCTTCGTCGATGCTCACGCCACGCGACGCTATTGAGCCGTTCGGCTTGAGCACAAACGAATATCAGCCCACGTCGAACTGGACGGTGAAGTCCCTCGCGGGCGGTCGCGCGATCACGACCCGCACGTTGGAGATCGTGATTCCGGGGCGGGTCTGGACGAGGATGTCGCAGCTCATACCGTCTTTGGCCAGGAGCGGAGCCTGCACCGCGGCGACCTGCGGCACCGTCTGCAGCCACCTCCGGACGTAATAGACACCGGAGACGCGCTGAGCCAGCAGGGACGAATCACAGAACATCTGGCAGCCCGAATACACGCGCCGGGCCCGGTCGCCATCGACCTTCTTATCGCTCTTCAGCAGAAAGCCGGCCGGCCCGCCGATCGCGGCCGCGTCGCGCTTGTTCTTGGCGTACGCGTCGTCTCGACCGAAGACGACGTATCCGAGCACCGCCGCCGCCCCGAGGACCGCGACGGTCGCCACGGCCACGGCGATCAGAACGACGGGATTGCGTCGGCGGGATGGCGCGGGAGGCATCTGCGGGAGTGGTTGCGGAGACGGCGGCGACGAGGCCTGGCTCAGCATCGGGCGGAGGGCGTCTGCGGTGGGACGCCTTGCCGGGTCGTTGTTGAGCAGGGCTTGGATCACGGGTGTGAGCGGGCCCGCGTTGGTCATGGGGCCGGCGAACGGAGGGCGGCCTTCGACGGCGGCGTGCAGGGTCGCGCCGAGCGCCCACAGGTCACCGGCCGGGGTGGCGGTCTCGCCTCGGGCCTGTTCGGGGGCGGCGAACGGAGGCGTGCCGCGCACGCCCTCGTCGGCGAAACCGGTCAGGTGAACGCGCTCGCCCTCCAGGACCACGTTGGCCGGTCTCAGGTCGCGGTGAACGACGCCGGACCGGTGCGCGGTGTCCAGCTCGTCCAGGATCCGCAGGCCGAGAACGGCGGCGCGGTCCGGCGGGAAGGGGCCGCGTTCGGCGAGCAGGTCGGCCAGCGTCAGCGTGCGGGTTTCCTCGGCCACGCCAGCACGGTAGTTCAAACAGACGGGATTGTGTAACTGAAATCGGCGTCTTCGACGACCAGGGCCTGGCCGTCGCGGAGAGGTTGGTGGGCGACGCCTTCGGCGCGGTAGCGGGCGGCCAGGGCCGTCAGGACCTCGCTCTCGGGGTGATCCGGGGAGTCGACGTGCGGGACGATCACGTAGTCGAGCACGCCCAGGCCGTCCCAGATGACCTCCTCGGCCACCGACGGGTCGTCGCAGGTCTCCAGGCCGCGCAGGCTCGGCGCGAGCACGCAGGCCCCGGCGCTGTAACCGGCGTACACCAGCGCGTCCTTGGCCAGCAGGGCGGTCAGGGCCCGGTCGGCGCCGCTGCGCGCCATGGCGTACCGCAGCGCGAAGACGTTGCCGCCGCGCACCCAGACCGTGCGGAAGCGGCCCAGGGTCCTGGCGATCGCCTCGGCGGGCTTGTCGTAGTAGTCCCGCAGGTCGATCTCGGTCGGCCGCAGTCCCAGCCCCGTGAGCACCTCGATCTCCTGGGCGGCACCGGCGGCCCGGTCCTTCAGCGAACGGTCGTCGATCGCGTTCGCGATCACCGCGACCCCGCGCGGGGCGTCCAGGAGCGCCATCAGCCGATCAGGGCGGTCACCCAGCCGAAACGACGAGAGGTAGAGGCGCATCCGGCGAGCCTAGCCCGCAGGAGCACACCGGGCTCGGCGGGCGACTGGTGACATTTGCATCTGTCGGCGGGCGGCCGGACACGGCGAAGGTAGGGGGACCACGAGATCCTTTAGCGCAGGGAGAACACCCCATGGCCAAGCTGGTGGTCTGCAACATCATGTCCCTCGACGGCTTCTACGCCGACGAGAACGGCAACCCGCTCGTGCTGGAGATGGACGAGGCGTTCGACGCCTACAACCTGGAGCGTCTGCGGGCTGCCGAGGCTCTCCTGCTCGGCGCCGACTCGTACCGCATGTTCATGGGGTTCTGGCCCGCACAGGCGAGCAACCCCGAAGCCTCGACGGTGAACCAGGAGTTCGGCGGGATCTACGGGCGGATCGGCGTCAACGTGATCTCCGATTCGCTCACCGCCGACGAGGTCGCGCCCTATGCGGAACAGACCACGGTGATCGGGCGGGACGAGGCCGAGGCGCGGGTCAAGGAGCTCAAGCAGCAGCTGAGCGGCGACCTGGTCACGTTCGGCAGCCACATCATGTGGAACGCCCTCCTCCGGGCGGGCCTGGTCGACGAGCTCCACCTGATCGCGGGCCCGGCGGCGCTCGGCACCGGCACGCCGGTCTTCACCGGGCCGACGGGCCGCCTGGCCCTCGCCGGGACCCGGCGGCTGGCCGGTTCCGACAACGTCCTGCTGCGCTACGAGGCCCGCACCGCCTGATGGCGTTCCAGCTGGCACCCGTGAGGCCGCGGCCGGCGGCGGAGATCGCCGCACGGCCGCAGCCTCTACCCTTGTCGTCCATAGCGGGAGGACGAAGGGTGGACGGGGCAGCGGAACGCACGCGACTGGGCCGCGCCGTCCGGCTGGCACCGGGCGCCGCGCTCGTCTGCAGCGTGCTCCTGCCCATCGTGCAGGTGGCCCTCGCGTTCGGCTACCCGGGCAGCGGCCTGCTCACCGGGGTCTGGAGCCTGGTGGCGACCGCGACCTACCTTCCGTTTCACCTGCGTCACGTCTGGCACGCGGCGCGTGGCGTCCGGCCGCCCGCCGGGGCCTGGACCCTGGTGGCCATGGCGGCCGTGATCATAGGTGCGACGCCTCTCGCCGGGGGCACGTGGCCGCGGGCCTACGTGGCCCTGGTCGTGTCGGCGATGCTGGTGCTGCCCAGCCGCCTGGCCAATCCACTGAGCGCCGTTCTCCTGATCGCCTCGGGGTTGGCGGGCCGTGGGCTCGGCATGACGTGGACGGACGTGCCGTGGCTGTGGTTCACCGTGCTGTGCGGCAGCACCGCGATGCTCATGCTGGTCTGGCTGGCGGCGGCGCTCGCCCGGCTGCAGTCGGCGCGGGAGGCGCTGGCCCAGCAGGCGGTCGCGCAGGAACGCCGCCGGATCGACGACGACGTCCACCGCACGCTCGGCGCGGCGCTGGAGGCGATCGCCTCGCGCGGGCAGGCGACCTGCGACCGGCTGGCGCGCGGTGAGCGAAGCGGCCTCACCGCCGACCTGACCAGGCTCTCCGAGGACGCCAGAGAGACTCTCGCCGACGCACGGCAGCGCGTGCGCGGCTACCGGCGGCCGTCATTGCGCGCCGAGCTGGAGACCGCCGCCGCGCTGCTGTCGGCGGCCGGCGTCCGGACGCGGCTGGTCCTCCCCCAGGGCCCGTTGCCCGCCACGATCGACGACCGGCCGCGCGCCGCCCTGCGCGCCATCGTCACCCGCCTGCTCCGCGACCACGCCTCCCGCACGTGCGTGATCATGGTCTCGGTCCGGGACGGCCGGGTCCGGCTCGAACTGCGTACGGACGACGCGGCGGAGACGATCGAGGTGCCGGCATGATCCCACCGGCATGGGTGATGCGGCGGCCGCACTGGCCGCTGATCGCGCTGATCGTGATGCTGGCCGCGCAGGTGCCGTTCTACACGACCGTCGGCCTCAGCGGTCCTCCGCACAGCCCGCTGCTCACCGTTCCCATGGCGGCCGCCGCCTGCGCGCTGCAGCTGCGGCACAGCCTGTACGGCGCGCGCGGGGAGCGTCCCGCCGGATGGCCGTGGACCCTCACGGCGCTCGTCCTGCTCGCCAACGTCCCGCTGCCGTGGCTCGAGCAGGACTGGGAGGCACTGGGGATCCTCGTCATCGCCTCGGCGGCCCTGCTGCGCGGCTGGGCAGCGTGGACGCTGGCCGCCGTGCAGCTGGCCATCTCCGAGGCGGTCGGCCTGATCGGCGTCATCGAGACCCAGCACGGCTCGGCCACGTTCACCGTCGTCATCGGCATCTACAACGTGCTCATACCCGTCCTGTACGCCGGTGCCATCGTCGGCGGCACCCGGCTCGTCCAGCTGGTGAACGAGCTGTACGCCACCCGCACCGAGCTGGCCGCCAACGCCGTCGGGCAGGAACGCGCCAGGCTGTCGCGCGACCTGCACGACCTGCTCGGCCAGAGCCTGTCGGCGATCTCCCTCAAGGGCGATCTGGCGCTACGGCTGCTCGCCAAGGACCCCGAGGCGGCCCGCGCCGAGGTCGAGAGCCTGACCGAGGTGGCCCGCGACGCGCTGCACGACACCCGCGCCATCACCCGCGACGAGCACGCGGTGTCGCTGCGCACCGAGATCGACGGCGCGGCCACCCTGCTCGGCGCGGCGGGCGTTCAGACGCGCCTGGACGTGGCGGACCTCCCGTCGCTGTCCCTGCCCGTACAGAGCGCCCTGGCCTGGGCGGTCCGCGAGGGCACCACCAACCTGCTGCGCCACAGCCAGGCCCAGTCCTGCGTGATCAGCCTGTCCCGCCGCGACGGCACCGTACGGCTGGAGATCGTCAACGACGGCGTCCGTACGGTCGCCGGCCATGGCTCCGGGCTGTCCGGCGTGGCCGAACGGGCCCGCGCCGTCGCCGGTTCGTCGACCGCCACCGTGCGGGACGGGCGGTTCCGGCTCCGTATCGAGGTCCCCGAGGAGGCGCTGTGATCCGCGTACTGATCGCCGAGGACATGCACATGATCCGTACCGCCCTCGCCGCGCTGCTGAGGCTCGAGGACGACATGGAGGTCGTCGCGGAGCTGGAACGCGGCGACGAGGTGGTCGAGGCCGCGCTGCGGCTGCGGCCCGACATCGCGGTGCTCGACATCGACATGCCGGGGCTGGACGGGCTGACGGCCGCCGAGCGGCTCCACGAGAAGCTGCCCGGCTGCCGCGTCCTGGTGCTCACCGGCCTCAGCCAGCCCGGCAACCTGCTGCGGGCGCTGAAGGTCCACGTGCAGGGCTTCATCGTCAAGGACGCCCCCGCCCAGACCCTCACCGACGGCATCCGCCGCATCTCGCGCGGCGAACGCGTCATCGACCCCGAGCTGGTGGCCGCCGCCCTGGAGACGGGCAGCAGCCCGCTCACCGCCCGCGAGACCGAGGTCCTGCGCGTCGCCGCCACCGGCGTCCCGGTCGTCCAGATCGCGTCCGAGCTGTCGCTGTCGCAGGCCACCGTCCGCAACTACCTGTCGAACGCGATCGGCAAGGTCGGCGCCCGCAACCGCATAGACGCCATCCGCATCTCCCGCGACGCCGGCTGGCTGTGAACCCCGGTGTCAGCCGATGGGGGCCGCGACGCTGTAGATGTGCTCGACGGCCCCGTCGGGGAAGGTCCGCGTGGACTCCAGCCGCAGGTGCTGCGGGTCGCTGGCGGCCGTGGTGAGGCAGGTGCCGCCGCCGAGCAGGATCGGCAGCGTGACCACGCCGAGAACGTCGAGCGCTCCGATCCCACGGAACGCCGCGACCGTCTGCTGGCCGCCGACCAGGTGCACGTCGCCCTCGAAGTCCGCCTTCCGCATGAGGTCGAGCAGCTCGGCGGGCTTGGCCGCCGACACGACGTGCGACGGCGTACCGGCCGGCAGGGGCCGCGAGGTCAGCACGAACACCTGAAGGTCGGGCCAGGGCCAGTGCGAGGCCCCGACCGCGGGCTCGAAGGTGTTGCGGCCCATGACGACGGCGCCGCAGTCGGCGATGAACTCCGGGTGCCCGTGCGAGACGCCCGAATCGAAGGTGGGCACCGACAGCAGGGCCGGTCGCCCGTCGGCAGAGGAGATGAATCCGTCGACGCTGACACCGAGGTGGGTCTTGATCCGCATGCTGCACTCCTTTGGCAGGTCAGAGGGGGTGTGTGAATCAAGATTCGTGGACATGGAGGGCCGGATCAACGGCCGATCGATCACACCAGGGATAAGCGATCCTTATCGATCACTAGGATGGGCCGATGGAGCTTCGGGAGGTGGAGATCTTCCTGGTCCTGGCCGAGGAACTGCATTTCGGCCGCACCGCGGAACGGCTCTACCTGAGCCAGCCCCGCGTCAGCCAGACGATCCGCGCGATGGAGGAACGTCTCGGCGGCCGGCTGTTCGACCGCACCAGCCGCCGCGTCCGGCTCACCGCGCTGGGCGAACGGCTGCGCGACGAGTTGGGTCCCGCCCACGAGCAGTTCCGCAAGGCGATCACCATCGCCACCGACCTGGCCCGCGGCGTCAGCGGCGAGCTACGCCTCTGCGTGGCCGGCTACTCCATGGCCGGCCCGGCGTTCACACAGATCGTCCGGACCTTCCAGGCCCGCTACCCCGACTGCCGCCTCACCGTCACCGAGGAGTTCCCCGGCGAGCTCAACCGGCTGCGCACCGGCGCGTACCACCTCATGTGCCACCGCCTGCCGGTCGACGAACCTGACCTGACCGTCGGCCCCACCATGAACCTCGAAGAGTGCGTCCTGCTGGTGCAGTCGGCGCATCCGCTCGCCGAACGCGGCCACGCCACCGCCGAGGACCTCGGCGACTACGCCGTCATCGCCCGCGGCCGCATCCCCAGGCTCATGTACGACACCTACTTCCCGGCCGCCACACCGTCCGGCCGCCCGATCCGGCGCGGCCCGGAGATCGTCAGCACCAGCGACATCCTGCACCTCATCGCCCGCGACGAGGTCGTCCACCCGACCGTCCCGTCGTTCCTCAGCTACTACCACCACCCCGACATCACGCACGTCCCGCTCGCCGGCTTCCCGCCCATGAAGAGCGCGCTGCTCTGGCTCACCAACCTGGAGAACGCCGCGATCCGCGCCTTCGCCGCCACCGCCGCCGAGGTCACCGCCCCGGTCTGATCGCTCAGGCGAAGCGTTGCTGGAGCTCGACCTTGCGCACCTTGCCTGTGGCCGCGGCTCTGGGGAGGCCGTCGACGAGTTCGAGGCGTTCCGGCCAGAAGAACGCCGACATCCCGGCATCGCGCAGCAGCGCTCGCACCCCCTCCAGGCCGATCCCGTCGCTCCCGCCGCCGCCGTCGTCACCGCCGCCGCCGTTCGCCGCGGCGGGGCGGACGACCGCGCAGATCACCTGGTCGGCGCCGCCGAGCACCGGCAGACCGATCACCGCGGCCTCCTCGACCCCGGGATGCCGGGTGAGGATCTCCTCCATCTCGGTCGTCGGCACGAAGAAGCCGTTCCGGAAGACGGTGTCCTTGGTGCGGCCGGTGATGCGGATGCCGCCGCGCCCGTCGTGGCGGGCCAGGTCGCCGGTGTCGAACCAGCCGTCCTCGTCGCAGAACGAGGCGTACAGCTCCTCCCGCCGCAGGTAGCCCAGGCACTGGGTGGGACCTCGCACCCACAGCACGCCGGTCTCCTCCTGTTTCCCGGGGAGCGGGTCGATGCGGAACTCCATGTCGGAGATCGGGCTGCCGTCGCTGTGCGCCGCCCAGTCCAGCGGATCGTCCGGGCGGCTGAGGGTGACCGCGCCGTTCTCGGACATGCCCCACAGCGAGAACAGCCGCCGCCCGATCACCTCGTCGACCTCGTGGACGAGCGGCGTGGGGATCGGCGCGGACCCGCTGACCACGCAGCGCAGGGCGGCCAGGTCGCGCGGCCCGGCTCGCTGGGCGTCCACCAGCGGCCGAAGGAAGTGCGGCGGGGTGTACAGGTAGGTGACCTTGTGCTCGGCCAGCAGGTCCGCCATGGCCGCGCCGTCCGTGGAGTCCTGGAAGACCGCGGTGGCGCCGAGCGAGAGCGGCAGCAGCATGCCGCGCACGAACCCGGTGTAGTGGGTGTACGAGGCGATCATGGTGATCAGGTCGGTGTCGTCCAGGTCGAAGATCCCGGCCTCGCCGCGGAGCGGCGCGTACAGGGTGTTCTGGCTGTGCAGCACGCCCTTCGGCTCGCCGGTGGTGCCCGAGGTGAAGAGGGTCAGGTACGGCTCGTCCGGGCCGAGCCCCCGGCCGCCGAGGTCCGCCGCGTGCGTCTTCTCCCACTCGGGTTCGAAGAAGAACTCGTGCAGATCGCGGGCGCCCTCCGGCCCGGCCCCGCCCGACACCACGACGTGCTCCAGCGACGGCAGCGCGGCGGCGAGGCGCAGTCCGAGCTCGCCCGGAGCCTCGCCGCCGAACTCGGCGAGGGTGATGAAGACGCGGGCGCGGGTCAGGCCGAGATAGGCCTCCAGCTCCCGTTCCCGGTAGATCGGGAGAAGCGGGCAGATCTGTGCCCCGGCGCGCAGGCAACCGAGCGCGAGCACGGTCAGTTCCCAGCCGTTGGTGAGCTGGACGGCGACGGTGTCGCCGGGGCGCACGCCCAGCTCGATCAGGGCGCCGGCGCAGCGGTCGGTCAGCAGGCCGAGCTCGGCGTAGTCGAGCGTACGGGTCTCTCCCGAGCCGGTCCGGCGGGCGATGACGGCCGCCTTGCCCGGGTGTTCTCGCGTGTGCCGGCGCAGGTCGTCGAGGAAGGTCTCGTCTCGCCACCAGCCGCGCCGCCGGTACTCCTCGGACATCCCGTACCTCCGTCTGAATCGCCTCGAACGCCGGATCCGCCGGCTCAGCCAACTCTGCTGGCTCTGCCGGCCTTGAAGATCAGGCCGTGGAGAAGTGCAGGGCCGACCGGGCCGTGGCACGTTCCCACGCGTCGCGGTCGCGGATGTAGAGGGCGTCCGGGGCCTCCAGCGACAGCACCGTCATCCCGGTCCGGTCGAGCCGGTAGGTGATCCGGCCGGTCACCCGCTCGGCGACGCTCATGACGAACGCCTGGGCGGCCGCCCGCAGCGAGCCGTACCAGCGCCCCTCGACCGCCTCCCTGGTCCACGACTGCTCCAGCGACACCTTCTCCCGCATGGTCTCGGCGGGCACGGTGGCGCTCTCCAGTTGCCGGTACGCGTGGAGCAGCAGGCAGGCGGCGGGCATCTCCCGTACCTCCAGGACCTTCTCGCCGCTGTCGATGTGCTCCAGACCCGAGTAGCGGCCGAGGCCATGGCGACCGACCCGGGGGTTGAGGGCTCCGATCAGCTCGCGCAGCCCCGCGGGCTCGCCGTCGAGGGCCACCGGCCGGCCTCGCTCAAAGTCGATCGTGACCTTCTCCGGCTCCTCTTGCTCCCCCGGCGGCACGGCGGCAGTCCAGGTATAGACGTCTTCGGGGACCGGGAACCATTCGGGGTCGTCCAGCAGCCCGGACTCGAACTCCCGGCACCACAGATTGGAATCGCCGCTGTGCGAACGGTTGGCGAAATCCGGAAAGCCGGCCTTCTTGAGCGCGGCCTGCTTTTCGTCACGGCTGATGGCGTCGAGTTCGTACGGGCTGCCGAAGTGTCCGTCAAAGCCGAGTGCGGCAATGGAGGTGTTCAACCTTCGCAGGCTGTTCTGCGACCTGTTGGCGGTGTGCAGCACCACTTCCGCGCCGACCTCATCGGCGAGTTCCACGGCCGCGCGGGCGAGCAGCGGGCGGCTCAGCGAGGAACTGACCGGGTGTATCCCGAGATAGGTCGCCTGGGCGGCGATGGCCGGTGCCACGAACTCGTCGGCGAAGACCGCCGCTCGTTCGGCGTGCACATGCCTGGCCCCCAGCCGCGCCACTCCTCCGGCGCTGTCGTCGTACTCGGCGTCACCGCCCACGCCGACCGACAGCGCGTACACCTCCAGGCCAGGGTGGTGACTGAGCCGCCACAGCAGATAGAAACTGTCCAGCCCGCCGCTGAAGAGCGTCACCACCCGCCCGCCGTTGTGGGCTACCGCCTCAATGTGGTCGAATTCGCGGACGCATTTCTCGGTCCACACATCAAACCTCCGCAACGGCGCACGCCAAGGCCATTCCACACCCCGTTGATCTTGAAGATACGTGCGGCGAACCGATGGCCGGACACCCGGAGTCCTTCCGTTACCATCTTGCAACTTCCATGATCGACACGGGCGGGTAGCGTTCCCCGCGATGGCGATCATGGCACCGGCTCGCGGTAGTTTGACCCTCGGTGTCCTTGCCGCGAGCCAGGTCGTCCTGCTCCTCGACGTGACACTGGTCAACGTCGCCCTGCCCAGCATCCAGCGCGAGCTGCACACCTCGGCGGCCGAGCTCTCCTGGGTCGTCAACGCCTACACGCTGGTGTTCAGCGGCCTTCTGCTGCTGGGGGGCCGCGCGGGCGACATCCTCGGCCACCGGCGGGTCTTCACCGCGGGGGCCGCCCTGTTCACCGTCGCCTCCCTCCTCGGCGGGCTCGCGTTCAACGCCGAGCTGCTCCTGGTCGCACGCGCCGCGATGGGAGCCGGTGCCGCGCTCACCGGACCCGGCTCGCTCGCGCTGATCGCGACCGGGTTCCCCGACGGCAGGGCCAGGAACCGGGCGTACGCCGTCATCACCAGTGCGGGCAGCGTCGGCATGATGCTCGGCATGGTCGTCGGCGGGGCGCTGATCGAGTGGGGAACGTGGCGGTGGACGTTCTTCATCAACGTGCCGATCGGGGCGGCCGTGGTGGTGCTCTCCCGGTCGTGCCTGCACGAGTCCCCGCGGCTCAGGGGCCGCTTCGACGTGGCCGGGGCGCTCACGGCGACCGCGGGGGTGACGCTTCTGGTCTACGGGGTCGTGCGCGCCGCCGAATCCGGCTGGGAGGACGAGCTCGTCGTCGCCTCCCTCGCCGTGGCGGCCGTTCTCCTGGCCCTGTTCGTCGCCGTGGAGGCACGGGCCCCGCAACCGATCATGTCGCTGGGCCTGCTGCGCGACCGCAGGCGCGCGGGCGCCTGCGTCATGCGGCTGCTCCTGACCGCCGCGATGAGCGGCATGATCTTCTTCCTCACCCTCTACGTCCAGCAGGTCCTCGGCTTCGGGCCGCTGGAGACCGGGCTGGCCTTTCTCCCCACCACGCTCACCGTGATCGCCGCGAACAGGGCCGTGCCGTGGCTGCTGCAGCGTGCCGGGCCGAAGCCGGTCATGGTGGGCGGGTCGGTGCTCGCCGTCATCGGGATGGTGTGGCTGACGCAGATCTCGGCGACGAGCACCTACGTGTCGATGATCCTCGGCCCGGTGCTGCTGTTCGGCGCGGGCCACGGCCTGGTCTCGGTGGCGGCGACGGCGATGGCCATGGCCGACCTGCCCGCCGGCGAGCACGGCGGCGCGTCCGGCCTCATCCAGACCATGCAGGTCGGCGGGCCGCTGGGGATCGCCGTCCTCGTCGCCGTCTACGAACAGGTGGGCGGGACCCGCGTCCAGGCGCTCGCCGGAGCGTTCACCGGCGCCCTGGTCCTCTCGCTGCTCATGCTCGGCACAGCCTTGACCGTCTTCGGCACCCGGAGGAGACCATGCACATAACCCACATCGTTCACCGGGCACTGCAGCTGGCTCCCGACGAGCCGGTCACGGTCTACGGCGATCGGATCCGTACGGCGCGCGAACAGGCCGGCAGGGTGGCCCGCCTCGCCGGGGCCCTGCGGGAGCGCGGCGTACGCGACGGTGAGCACGTGGGGATGCTCGCGCTCGGCTCGGACCGCTACATCGAGTTCTTCCTCGCCGTGGCGTGGGCGAACGGGGTGTTCCACCCGGTCAACCCGGCCTGGAGCACGCAGGAAATGATCTACGCGCTGGCCGAGTCCCGGACCGAGATCCTCTTCGTCGACGACGCCTTCCTGGACCGGCTGGCGGAGATCAGGGAGGCCTGTCCCGATCTGCGCGAGGTCGTGCACGTCGGCGACGGGCCGGCACCGGCCGGCCTGCCCGGATTCGAGGCGCTGATCTCGAGCACGGAGCCGATCGAGGACGCCCGCCGGGGCGGCGAGGCCCCCGCCGGCGTCGTCTACACCAGCGGAACGACCGGACGCGCCAAGGGCGTCGTGGTCAGCCACGCCGGCCTGATCCATTCGGCGCTGCTCCTGCCCGCGCGGGTCCCGTGCCACGGCGTCCCCGGCGGGCACATCCTGATCACCTCGAACTTCTCCTCCATCTCCATGCTGATCACCTGGCTGGTCCAGGGGATGTGGGGCGGGCTCACCGTCACCCCGCTCTCGACCGACGTCGACGGGCTCCTGGACGCCATCGAACGCCACCAGGTCACGCACGCGCCGTTCGCCCCCGGCACCCTGCAGCAGATCGTCGATCACCCCGACATCACCTCGCGCGACCTGTCCAGCATGCGGAGCATCGCCTACGGCGCCGCGCCCATCACCGAAGCGCTCCTGACCAGGGTGATGGAGGCGTTCCCCAACGCCGCCCTCCACCAGTGGTACGGGATGAACGAGTTCGGTCTCGCCACGTTGCTGCCGCCGGAGGATCACCTCGCGGGCCGCAAGCTCCGTTCGGCCGGGCGCCCCGCGCTCGGCGCCGAGGTGCGGATCGTCGACGACAAGGCCGCAGAGATGCCACGAGGCCAGGTCGGGGAGATCGTCGTCCGTACCGGCGCCATGATGCTCGGCTACCTGAACAAGCCCGAGGAGACGGCGCGGACGATCCGGGACGGATGGGTCCACACCGGCGACGGCGGCTATATGGACGAGGACGGCTACATCTACATCGTCGACAGGATCAAAGACGTGATCAACGTCGACGGCTGGAACGTCTACTCCACCGAGGTGGAGCAGGCGATCGCGGCCCATCCCGCGGTGGCCGCGGTCGCGGTGATCGGCATCCCCGACGACAAGCCGGGCGAGAAGGTGCACGCGGTCATCGTGCTCAAACACGGCCGCACGGCGAGCGCGGAGGACATCCGGCGGCACTGCGAGCCGCTGATCGCCTGGAAGACCCCCACCAGCTACGAGTTCGTCGCCGCCCTCCCCCTGTCGACCACCGGGAAGGTCCTCAAGCGCGAGTTGCGCGAGCCGCACTGGAAAGGAATGGACCGCCGGGTCAACTGACCTACGGGACGGCGCCGGTGCTCGCCCCGCAGGGGGCCGGTCTCGCTCTTGCCCTCGACGAGGATGGTGTCGCCCACAGCGTGCTCTCCGGCAGAAACCTGACCCGGGCCAGCGCCTCGGCCAGGCTCGGCCCCTCGACGTAGGCCGTGGCCAGCCAGGGAAACCCGGCGTCGACATCGGCGTCGATGACCCTCGCGGTGTAGGCGCCGCTGACCACCCGGGCCGCGCTCACCTCTTGCCGGAACCACTCCCGGGCCCCGGCTCCTCGACCAGCCCCGCGCGGATCACCTTGACCGCGACGAGGCGCCCCGCCGGTGACCGGCACTGACAGACCACGCCCATGCCACCGGCGCCGAGCCGCCTCAGCACGGTGTACTCGGAGATCTGGAGGGGATCCGAGTCGCTGCGAGGCTCCGCCACGTCCCCAGTATCGGGCCTAGATCACCGGCTAGCCGAACTGGCCGGGCTGGTAGTTCCCCGCGGGCTGCTTGACCATGACGTTCATCCGGTTGAACGTGTTGATGATCGAGATGGTGCACACCAGCGCGGAGAGCTGTTCTTCGTCGAAGTGCTTGGCGGCGTTCGCCCACACCTCGTCGCTGACCCCGGTCGCGCTGTCGGCGATGCGGGTGCCCTCCTCGGCGAGCTCCAACGCCGCCCGCTCCGCGTCGGTGAAGACCGTGGCGTCCCGCCAGGCCGAGACGAGGTTCAGGCGCTCCCAGGTGTCACCCGCGTGCACGGCGTCCTTGAAGTGCATGTCGGTGCACCCGCTGCAGCCGTTGATCTGGCTGGCCCGAAGCCGCACCAGCTCCTGCGTCCTCAGCGGCAGAACGGAGTCCGGTACGGAGTGTCCGGCCGTGACGATGTGCTTGATGAACTTCTGAGCGACCTCGCTGCTGTAGAAGTCGATCCGCGCTTCCATAATGATCTCCCTTGCCGTGTTCATGGCTACACACCCATGACGAGTGGGCCAGGCAAGGTGTGACATCCCGAGGGACGGGCTCAGACCTAGCGGTCCTTAAGAGAGGTGAGCAAGGCCCTCCACTGAGCGCCCCCCACCACGATCATCGGCCCATCAGGATCCTTGGAATCCCGAAGGGCAACCACACGATCTTCCGCCCGCGCCACTTCGACGCATTCCTGTGCGGCGCTGCCACTGTGGCTGTTCTTCTGCCACGCCGACGCCACCCTGCGGCCTTGAGGGTGTAGCCGCGTTCTTCCCGCACTTTGCGGAGCACTTGACCGATCCGGCGAAGGCGGATCGTGGAGGGCTGACGCGCGTTCATGACGAGCAGGTTGTCACGCTGAGCAATGAGCGCGCTACAGAATCTTGGAGCTGTCAAAATCCACTGAGTGGGGAAAACCGAACCCTGGATTCCCGTGCTGGCACGATCGATCGCGGGGGCGATCCTCGCGAGCATCAGGGCATGGGCATATCAATCTCCTTGCTGGCGGTCGGGCTGGCCGCGTCCAGTGTCAGTGGGTTCACACCGGGGGCTCCGGGTGTGGGCGACCCGTGGTTTCCGGCCGAGGGCAACGGCGGCTACGACGTTCAGCACTACGACCTCGACCTCTCCTACAACCCGCAGACGCGGCGGCTGGACGGGAACGCGCGGATCGAGGCGCGGGCCACGCAGAACCTGTCGCGGTTCGACCTGGATCTGCAGCAGCTCGATGTGAAGAGCGTGCGGGTGAACGGGCGGAGCGTCTCGTTCAGGCGGGACGGGCAGGAGCTGGTCATCACGCCTGGGCGAGGGCTGCCTAAGGGGTCTGCCTTTGTGGTGCACGTGGCTTACGGGGGTGAGCCCAAGCCGATCGGGGGTGGCGCTCCGCACGGGTTCATCCCGACCGATGACGGTGCCGTCGTGCAGAGTGTTGGGGACGCCGCCTCGACCTGGTTCCCGAGCAACGACCATCCGTCCGACAAGGCGAGCTACGGATTCACCGTGCGCGTGCCGAAGGGACTGAGCGTGGTCGCCAATGGTCGGTTGGTCTCGCGACGTTCGGAGGGTGGCACGACGACGTTCAGGTGGGTCGAGAGGGACCCGATGGCGACCTACCTGGCGACCATCGACATCGGGCGGTGGCAGATCAAGACCGGGAGGACGCCCGGGGGCATCCCGGCGTACGCGGCGGTCGATCCGAGGCTCGACATGGGCTTCTACTGGGACAACACGCTGAAGATCACTGATCTGTGGGCGAAGAAGTTCGGGCGCTATCCGTTCGACTCGACGGGCGCGATCGCGACGAAGGCGACCTACAACGGTAAGGAGCTGCCGTTCTCCGAGGAGACGCAGACGCGGCCTGTCTACTCGGGGGTTCACTCCAGCGCGACGATCGCTCATGAGCTGGCCCATCAGTGGTTCGGCGACAGCGTGAGCATGAAGAGCTGGAACGAGATCTGGCTCAACGAGGGCTTCGCGACGTTCGCGGCTTGGTATTGGGACGAGGTGAAGGGTGGGAAGAGCGCGCGTCAGCAGGCTCGCGACACCTACAACGCCTATCCGGCGGAGTCCGGGTTCTGGAAGGTCGTCGTCGCGGACGCGCGGGTTCCCGACCAGGACTCGGGGGCGCGGGTCTACCTGGGCGGCGCCATGGTGCTGCAGCTGTTGCGGGAACGGCTTGGGGACGAGCGGTTCTTCAAGGTGCTGCGGGCTTGGACGGGTGAGCACCGGCATGGGAACGCGACGTCGAGGGAGTTCGCGGAGAGGGCCTCTCGGGTTTCCGGGCAGGACCTGAGCGGGTTCTTCCGGACGTGGGTCTTCTCCCCCGGCAAGCCGCCGATCGGTGCGTGATCAGGGCGGGATGCCCGACGTTTACGCGACTCCGGCGCCGGCAGAGGATCTGGCCGGGCTGCCGCCGGTCTTTATCGCCACGGCTGAATTCGATCCCGTTCGTGACGAGGGCATGATTTACGCCGAGTTGTGCGCGGTGCTCCGCCGCAGGCTGGCGGCCTAGCGCCGCATCACGCGCCACCTGGTGAACGTTGATCCTGTGGTCCTCGCCAGACCATGGAAAACCGTTCTCTTCCTGTTTCGGTACGACCAGTCTCATCGGTGACATCGACAGGACGAGAAGGGCGCCCGATGCCACCGAAGGAAACCCGCGACTCCGAGCGGGCGGTCATCGCCTCGCTCACGCTCCCCGGCCACGAACGTTCGGCCGCGCACATCGGCCGCTTCGTGCGCGACACGCTCGGCGCCGACCATCCCGCGGTCGACGACGTCAACACGTGCGTGAACGAGGCGTTCACCAACGGGGTGGCGCACACGGCCAGCGGGCGCGGCGGAAAGATCACCGTCACGCTGGCGGCGGCGCCGGGCGTGCTGCTCGCCGAGGTGACCGACGACGGCGCGAACGGGGACCGGCCGCACCTGCGCAGGCCGGGCGTGGAGAGCGGGCGGGGCATGCATCTGATCAACGCGCTGACGGGCGGCTGGGGGCTGCACGCGGACGGTGATCGCACCACGATCTGGATGCGGTTCCCCAGCGCATGGAGCGGGGCCCGGGGGTTTTGCCGCCCCCCGGGCCCCTGAATTGCCGCCCAATTGGCACACCGGCACGTCTTTGAACGTGGATCAGTCTCAAGAGCCCTCGCGCGTTGCCGTTACGCCATCGTCCATCGAGCTGGACGAGCCGGACTCGAACCGGCATCTCGAGGGTGTTCGTCCACGTCCGCGCGATCCGGTGATCGGCGGCGAATGCTGAGTCTGGAGCGAGAGTCTGAGATTAAGGGGCGGCGCCTCTGCCATTTGGGCTACTTCCCCGCGAATGGGGAAGGCGGGGTTCGAACCCGCACTGGACCTTGTCCCGTTCAGCTTCAACTTCAGTTTCAGCTTGCGCTCCTTGCGCACCCTCCGCGCTCGGGCGGAGGGGGTCTATTGAGTTGTCGTGCCGCCGCGGGCCGTCAGCCGAAGAGGTAGCCGAAGACGGCGTCGCCGATCCGCTGGTCGGTGACCTCGGCGCCGTTGGCCTCCTCGCGCGCGAACTTGACCGCGTCCTGCAGCTTCTCGACGCGCGCGAGCAGGTCGTTCACCCGCTTGGCCGGGAGCGCGCCGGAGAACTTCACCGTGGTCCAGGTGCCGACCGGGATGTCCTCGTAGTAGACCTCGACCTGCGCCGGGTGCTTCTCGGTGGCCTCGGCCTTGACGTGGTTGCGCGGGACCTTCTTGGTCTTCACCGTCCGCACGGGCTCGGTGCGCCACACGTCGGTCGAGGCGTCGTGCGTCCAGGCCTCGGCGGCGTCCAGCACCGGCAGCTTCTTCACGAACGTGTGCAGGTCCTTGAGCTGCTTCTCCAGGAAGAGCAGGTAGGAGACCGGCACGTCGCGCAGGAGGGTGTCGCCGTCCACCTTCACGTCCGCGCGGGCCTGCATGTTGGCCCAGTCCTTGGTCGCGGTCACGTCGAAGAGCCTGGTCAGCGACGTCGCCACGTCGCGGAGCACGTCGTCGATCTTGACCTGGACCCGGGTCGACTCGGGCGGCAGCTGCTCGCCCTCCTCGTCCTTGGGCTGGTACGTACGCGAGATGCCCGACAGCAGCGGCGCCTTCTGTACCTGGTGATGCGCGTCCGTGAGGTCCTGGAAGGACTTGCTCTTCACGCCCTTCTCGACCGCGATGATCTGATTCAGCTTCGTCGCCACTGGTGTCGCGCCCCCTTTCGAAATCAGGCACGACCGTAGCAGTGCGAATCAGGCGCTTTCACCAGGTTTTCCCACGCCACCCGTCAGAGCCGCCATCGCGGCGGCGGGGCTGTCGGCGAAGGCGATCATTTCGTTGAGCGGCCGGGCCAGGAAGCCGTCGTCGGCGATGCGGCGCAGCTGCTGGATCATGCCGTCGTAGAAACCGGCGGTGTTGAGCAGCAGCACCGGCTTGGCGTGGTGGCCGTGCTTCTTCAGCTCGAGGATCTCGGTCGCCTCGTCCAGGGTGCCCGTTCCGCCCACCATGACCACGACGGCGTCGGCCGCGGCGAGCATGCGCGCCTTGCGCTCGGCCAGGTCGCGGGTGATCACCATCTCGTCGGCGTTCTGCCGGGCCAGCGGTGCCAGGAACTCCACCGAGATCCCGACCAGCCGCCCGCCGGCGCGCTGCACGCCATCGGCCATGACCTTCATCAGCCCGGTGTCCGAGCCGCCCCAGACCAGGGTGTGCCCGCCGGAGCCGAGCATCTCGGCGAACTCGCGGGCGGGCTTGACGTAGCGCTCGTCGAGGTCGGCGGCGGAGCAGAAGACGCAAACGTTCACTCGAACACCGTAAGCCACGCCCCGCCGAGGAAGATCGGCGCCGTCACTGTCGGCCAGATCACGCCGCCGCGTCGGGGTTTCCGCGTGCCCGAAGCGCGGAGCTGGCAGAATGGGGGCACAGATCATGCTTCATGCATGAAAGGGAGGAACGCTCGTGACGGACGGCGTGGTGCCCAGGCGGCAGGAACGGCCTCAGCTGAGCGACGAGGCCGCCTCCTACGCCCGTGAGCTCATCATGTCCGGGCAGGTCAGGCCGGGCGAGTACGTCCGGGTCGAACGCATCGCGGGCGACCTGGACATCAGCATCACCCCCGCGCGGGAAGGGCTGATGGCGCTGCGCGGCGAGGGCTTCGTCGAGCTCGCGCCCCGCAAGGGGTTCGCGGTGTCGCAGCTCAGTCCCGCGGACATCCGCGACATAGCGTTCGCCCAGGGGGTGCTGGCCGGCGAGCTGGCCGCGCGCGCCGCCCGCAAGCTCACGCCGGAACGGCTGGGCGAGATCGAGCGGGTCCAGGAACTGATCGAGAAGGACGCGAAGTCGGCCAGGCCCGATCAGATAGACGAGCTCAACTTCCTCTTCCACCGCGAGATCTACGTGGCCGCCGAGGCGCCCAAGCTGACCTGGATGATCGACACCGCGACCAAGTACACCCCGCGCCGCTTCCACGCGGTGATCCAGGGCTGGAACCGCATCGCCGTCGAGGACCACCAGGTGATCCTCGGAGCCCTGCGCCTGAAGGACCCCGAAGCGGCACGGGCCGCGATGAACGAGCACATGGTCCACTCCGGGGACCTGCTGGTGGAGCACCTGGACGAGCGCGGCTTCTGGGCCGGTTGAGTCAGAGCCCCTCTGCCGCGAAGCGACGCATGGCGGCGGCGGGGTCGTCGGGCAGGTCGGAGTAGAGCTTCTGCGGGCGCAGCCTGACCGAGTCGGCACCCGCCTGGGCGAGTTCGCCCAGATCTCGGCCGTTGTCGCTCCAGGCAACGACCTCAAAGCCCTCGGGGCGGGCGGTGCGGAGCTCGGTGATGTTGGCCGCCAGCTCGGGGCCGCTCTGGGCGGGGGCGATCCAGCCGTCGCCCAGCTCGATCGCGCGGCGCAGGGCGCGAGGGCCCGCACCGCCGATGAGGATCGGCGGGCGTTCGGCGGGCGCGGGACGCATGGTGAACGCGTCGAGGTCGTAGTGCTCGCCGTGAAACTCGACGGGCTCGCCCGACCAGGCGAGGCGGCAGATCTGGATCGCCTCGTCGAGACGTCCGCCGCGTCCCTCGAACTCCTGCCCGGCCAGCACGAACTCCTCCCGCAACCAGCCCGCGCCCACGCCGCACGACACCCGGCCACCGGTCAGCACGGCGGCGGTCGCGACGGCCTTGGCGACCGCGAGCGGATGGCGGAGCGGCAGCACGTAGACGCTGGTCATAACGCGCAGGGTCCGGGTGGCCTGGCCCAACGCGGCCGCGACCACCCATGGATCGCCCCAGTGCGGAGCGTCCTTCCAAGGGGCGTCGCCGTAGGGGTAGGGGGTGGAGATCTGCTCCGGTGCGGCGAGATGGTCGGCCAGGGAGATTCCCGCGAAGCCGAGCTCTTCGGCCAGCCGGGCCAGCTCGACCACCTGGTCGATGGGCACCTGGGTGAGATGGGCGTACACCTTCACTGCAGGACCACCAGGGCGTCCACGACCAGGGCACCGGTCTCCCCCGCGATGATCGGGTTGATGTCGATCTCGGCCAGCTCGCCGGCCAGGTCGGCCGCCAGCTCCGACAGCCGCACCACGATGTCCACGATCGCCTCCTCGTCAGCGGCGGGACGGCCTCGCACGCCGTGGAGCAGAGCGCTCCCGCGCAGGGAACGCAGGATCTCACGGACCCGTCCGGGCTCGGCGGGCGCGAGGGTCAGGGCGGTGTCCTGCAGCACCTCGACGAACACGCCGCCGAGGCCCGTCATCACCACAGGCCCGAAGACGGGGTCCACGCGGGCACCGGCGATCAGCTCGACGCCGGGGGCCGCCATCCGCTGGACGAGGAGGCGCACGTCGCCGATCCCGGCGTCACGGGCCAGGTTCATGATCTCGGTGGCGGCGTCGCGTACGGCCGTTTCGCCGGTGAGGCCGAGGCTGACGCCGCCCAGGTCGGACTTGTGGGCGACGTCGGCGGAGAGGAGCTTGACCGCGACGGGGAACCCGATCTCGGCCGCGGCGGTGACCGCGTCGCCGGGGGTGGTGGCGGGGCGTTCGGGCGTACAGGGGATTCCGTAGGCGCGGAGCAGCTCCTTGCTCTGCGCCTCGTCGAGCTGCTTGTGGCCCGCGTCGCGGGCGCGCGTGATCACCTTCATCGCGGCGGCGGTACGGGCCGGATCGGGTTCGGTGGGAGCGGGGGTGGCCGAGCCGCCGGCATGGCGTACGAGCATGCCGAGCGCGCGAAGGGCGCGGTTCGCGTCGTCGTAGGCGGGCACGCCGCGTTCGGTGAGGCGGCGCAGCGGCGTGCCGTCGCCACCGGTCCAGGCGACCACGATCGGCTTGTCGGTCTCGACCCGGGCGAGGGCGTCGACCAGCTCGGTGGCATCCCCCGCGAGGACTCCGATGAAGACCGCGATGACGTCGGTCCCCGGATGCGCGCACGCGATGTCCAGCGCGCAGGCGAGGATCTCGGGCTCGGTGTTGAGCTGGGCGGTCATGTCGACCGGATTGGCCGCCGAGCCGTAGGACGGAATGACGGCGGCCATCCGCCGTTGCCACTCGGCGTCCCATTCGGCCTGGCGGAGGCCGAGCTCACCGGCGAGGTCGGTCATCAGGATGCCGACGCCGCCGGACATGGACAGCACGGTCAGCCGGTCGCCCGCCGCCCGCTTGCCGACGGTGAGGATCCGCGCGGCGTCGACGAGGTCGGCCATGCCGTCGACGCGGACGACCCCGGCGGCCTCGAACGCGGCGTCGTAGACCGCGTCGGACCCGGTCAGCGCACCTGTGTGGGAGGCGACGGCCAGAGCGCCCTCGGCCGTGCGGCCGACCTTGATCGCGACGACCGGCTTGTCGAGCTCGCGGGCGCGGCGGGCGGCGCGCAGGAGCTCCGGCCCGTCGCTCACGCCCTCGGTGTAGACGAGCAGCGCGCCCACCTCGGGATCTTCGGCGAGCGCGGTCATCGCCTCGGCGACGGTCAGGTCGGCCTCGTTGCCGGTGTTGACGAACGAGTGCACGCCGATGCCCGCCTGTTGCGCGGCCGACAGCACGCAGGCGCCGAACGCGCCGCTCTGGCTGACCAGCGCGACCGGCCCGATGACCGGCTCCAGGCCGTGCAGAGCGCGGGAGAACGAGGCGACGACGCCGTTCTTCAGCGCCATCGCACCGATGCAGTTCGGCCCGAGGATCCGCATGCCCGAGCTCTCCGCCAGGCGGGCCAGCTCGTCCTGGAGGTCGGCCTCGCCCGCCTCGGCGAATCCCGAGGCGAAGACGACGGCCAGCGCGACTCCGGCCTCGGCGCATTCGTGCAGCGCCGCCATGACGCGGGACGCGGGAACCGTGAGGACGGCCAGGTCGATCGGGCCGCCCGCGGCGGCGAGGGTCGGGTGGCAGGGCAGTCCCTGGACCTCGTCCCTGGCCGGGTTGACGCAGACGATCCGGCCTTCGTAGCCGGCCTCCAGGAGACCGGCGACCGGGCGGCCCGACAGCTTGTCCGGATCGGCGGACGCGCCGATGACGGCGATGGCGCGGGGGGCGGTGAGGGCGGTGAGCAGGTCGGGTCGGGTCACGGGAGACGTACCGCCTCGTCTTCGTCGATCAGGAGGGCGGCCACGCGGAGCCGGTGATGGTCGGCGTCGCCCCAGGAGGAGGTGAGGGTCCAGGTGCGGCGCAGCCAGCGGTGCAGCTCGCACTCGACGGTGTAGCCGATCGCCCCGTGCACTTGGAGGGCCGTGCGGGCGGCGCGGTGGGCGGCGTCGGCGGCCAGCGACTTGGCGGCCGAGGCGTCTCGCGAGGTCGTGGGTGCGTTCGCGGCCAGGGAGTACGCGGCCTGGTGGACCGAGGGGCGCGCGAACTCGACGGCGACCAGGGCGTCGGCGAACTGGTGCTTGATCGCCTGGTACGAGCCGACCGGGCGGCCGAACTGGACGCGCGTGCTCGCGTGCTCGACGCTCATGTCGATCATGCGGCGGGCGACACCGAGCAGGTAGGCGGCCGTGAGGATCGCGCCCCGGTCGAAGGCGGTCGCGGCATCGGCGGTGGGCAGCGGCTCGGTGGCCTGTGCCGACACCGTGAAGAGGCGGCGCTCCTCATCGAGTGAGGGCCGTTCGGCGGTGGTGAAGTCCGTCGCCGCGTGCCAGGCGCCGCCGCGTTCGACAAGGACCAGCGCGGCGCGGTCGGCGGCGACCGCGTGGGAGGTGCCGGGCTCGGTGACCGCCACGACACACTCGCCCCCGGCGACCTTGGGCAACCATGTCCCGGCGAGTGGACTGCCGCGCAGCAGGCCGGTCGCGATGGCGGTCTCGATCAGCGGCTCGGGCGCGGCCGCGTAGCCCGCCGCCTCGATCGGCGCGAGCAGGTCGACGTCGTCGCCGTCCGCCCCGCCGTGCTCTTCGGGAACGAGGAGGCCGGGGATTCCCAGCTCGGCGAGGCGGGCCCATCGCTCCGGGCCGTTCTGCCCGGCGAGGAGCTTGGCGGTGGCGACGCCGAAGTCGCGCTGCTCGGTCGTCAGTCCCAGCCTCATCGGGTCTTCTCCTTCGGTTCCTTCGGCAGGCCCAGGACGCGTTCGGCGATGATGTTGCGCTGGATCTCGTTCGTTCCGCCGTAGATGGGCCCGGCGAGCGCGAACAGGAAGCCGTCCGCCCAGGCCGTGCCGGGCAGGTCGGCGTCGGGGCCGAGCAGCCGGAGCGCGGTCTCGTGCAAGCGCAGGTCCATCTCGGACCAGAAGATCTTGTTGATGCTGGACTCGGGGCCGATCGCCTCCCCCGCCTCCAGCCGGGTCAGTGTCTGGAAGGTGTAGAGCCGGTACGCCTCGGCCTCGATCCAGGCCCGCGCGACGTCGGCGCGCAGGGACTCACCGGGCGCGGTGGCGCGGGCAAGGTCGACGAGACGGTCGGCGGCGGCGAGGAAGCGGCCCGGGGAACGCAGCGTGAGGCCGCGTTCCGAGCCGGTCGTGGACATCGCCACCTGCCAGCCCTGGCCGGGCTCGCCCAGCACGTTCTCGTCCGGGACGAAGACCTCGTCGAAGAACACCTCGGCGAAGCCCGGCTCGCCGTCGAGCTGCCGGATGCCGCGCACCGTGACGCCCTCGGCGTCCAGCGGCACGAGGAAGTAGGTGAGGCCGCGGTGGCGCGTGGATCCCGGCTCGCTGCGGAACAGGCCGAACAGCCAGTGGCCGTGGGTCGCGCGGGTGCTCCAGATCTTCTGGCCGCTGAGCCTCCAGCCACCGTCGGCGCGTTCGGCGCGGCTGCGGATGCCGGCCAGGTCGCTGCCGGCCTCGGGTTCGGACCAGCCCTGCGCCCAGATCTGCTCGCCGCGCGCCATCGCGGGCAGGAAACGGTCGCGCTGCTCGTCGGTGCCGTACTCGAAGAGAGAGGGGGCGAGCAGGAAGATGCCGTTCTGGCTGACCCGCATCGGGGCGCCGGACCGGTAGTACTCCTCCTCGAAGATCAGCCACTCGGTGAGGGAGGCGCCGCGCCCGCCATAGCGCTTCGGCCAGGTGACCACGGCCAGCCCGGCCTCGTGCAGCGCCGCCTCCCATTCCTGGTGCAGCTTGAAGCCCTCGGGAGTGTCCATGGACGGCAACCGGCCCGGGCCGTTGGCGGTCAGCCAGGCGCGTACCTCCGCGCGGAACGCCTTTTCTGTGCTGGTGAAGGCGAGGTCCATCAGTTCCCCTTCATCGTCTTGGCGTCCTGACCGGCGAGCGAGTCGCCGCCGGATTCGGCGTTGTGGGCATGGGCGAGGTGGTGCAGGCCGAAGACCGAGTCCATCCCGGCGTGCATGCCCTGCAGGTCCTCGGCCTGGTTGACGGCCTTCTTGGTGAGGGACAGGCCGAAGCGGGGCATGCGTGCGATGCGTTCGGCGAGCACGTGGGTCTCGGTCTCAAGGTCCGCGCGCGGCACGATCCGGTTGACCCAGCCCAGCTCGTACGCGCGGGACGCGGGCATGCGGTCGCCGGTGTAGAGGAACTCCTTGGCGACGCGGGGCGGCATCACCCAGGGATGCGCGAAGTACTCGACGCCCGGGATTCCCATGCGTACGACGGGATCGGCGAAGAACGCGTCGTCGGAGGCCACGATGAGGTCGCACACCCAGGCGAGCATGAGCCCGCCCGCGATGCAGCCGCCCTGCACCATGGCGATCGTGGGCTTGGGCAGCTCGCGCCAGCGGCGGCACATGCCCAGGTAGACCTCGGACTCGCGGGCGAAGCGGCTCTCTCCCCCGGTTTTGCCCACGTGGTCCCACCACAGGCCTGCTTTGCGCTGGAAGCTCTGGTCGGCATCGCGGCCGGGCGTTCCGATGTCGTGGCCGGCGGAGAAGTGCGGACCGGCGCCCGCGAGCACGACCACCGCGACCTCGTCGTCGGCGGCGGCCCGGTAGAAGGCCTCGTCCAGCGCGTACGTCATCGCGGAGTTCTGCGCGTTGCGGTAGTCGGGCCGGTTCATCGTCACCACGGCGACCCGTCCGCGCCGCTCGTACTCGACAACTTCGGTGGTCATCTGTGTCCCTTCGGTCAACCCATGGACAACATCATGCATGATGCATGAAGATGTCAACTCATCCAGGTCTGACCCTTGCGGGCTATTTGATGCATGAAGCATGATGCCTGCACTATCCGATGAGGGGTTCACATGCGACTCACGACGACGGTGGCCCTGGGGATCACGGGCGCCACCCTGGTCTCCGCCGCCGGCTGTTCCACGGCGTCCTCGGCCGACGACACCATCAAGGTGGGCGTGATCCAGGAGGCGACCGGAAGCTACGCCAACTACGCCAAGCAGTTCACGGCGGGCTTCAAGGCCGGTCTCGACCACGTGACCAAGGGCACCGGGAAGCTCGGCGGCCGGAAGGTCGAGGTCACCTACGTCGACAGCGGCGGCGGCGCGGCCAAGGCGATCTCCCAGGCCAAGGAGCTGATCGGCAAGGGCGCGAAGTTCATCGTCGGCCCGGTCGACTCGGGCATCGGACTCCAGCTGGCCCCGCTCGCCCAGCAGAACAAGGTCGTCTTCATCCCGTCCGGATCGACCGACAAGCTGACCGGCGCGAACGACTACACGTTCCGGGCCAGCATGCAGACCTGGCAGCAGATCGCGACCACCGCCAACTACCTGGGACTGAAGGGCAAGCGAGTCGTGCTGCTGGGCCAGGACAGCACGTTCGGCCAGACCTACGGCCAGACGCTGAACGCCTACCTGGAGAAGGAGGGCCTGCCCAAGCCCGCCGCCTCGATCTCGGTCCCGATGGGCGCGCAGGACTTCACGCCGTTCGCGATCAAGGTCAAGTCCGCGCGGCCCGACGTGCTCTTCGTCGCGTTCGCCGGCACCGGCAAGGCGCAGATGTTCCAGGCGCTCGACGAGCAGGGCGTGCTGGACAGCGCGAAGGCGACCGCGGAGCTGCCCCTCACCGGCGAGTACGCCGCGTTCGGCCATTCGGCGGGCAAGATCGTCTACTACGCGCGCTACTTCCCCGGCGCGGTCAACAGCGCCGAGGACACCGCGCTCATCGACGGCGCGAAGAAGAACGGCGGCCCGAACGAGCAGATCAGCGTCAACGGCTTCACCACCGCCCAGATGATCGACCGGGCCGTCGGCCAGGGCGGCACGGACGTCGGGAAGATGACCACCGCGCTGGAGGGCTGGAAGTTCACGGGGCCGAAGGGCGACTTCGAGATCCGCGCCTCCGACCACGCCATGCTCCAGCCGATGCTCGTCGCCAAGCTCGTCAAGGACGGAGCGAGCTGGAAGCCCGAGCTGGTCAAGGCGCTCGGCCCGAACGACACCGCGCCGTCGGCGGCGAAGTGACCGGCACGCGCGCAGCCGACACCGGCGACACCGGCGTCGCCGGCGGCACCGGCGTCGCCGCTGGGTCGGGAGTGAAGGCCGCGGTCGCGCTTCAGACCGAGGGACTGACGTTCCGGATCGGGTCGGCCGTCATCGTCGAGGACGTCTCGCTGTCGGCGCGGCAGGGCGAGCTCGTGGCGGTGATCGGGCCGAACGGAGCGGGCAAGACCTCGCTCTTCAACCTCATCAGCGGCGTGTATCGCCCGACGGGCGGCACGGTGCGGCTCGGCGAGCGGGACATCACCCGGTATCCCGTTCACAGGCGGGGCAGGCTCGGGCTCGGCCGCACCTTCCAGGCCTCCAGCGTGTTCCCCGCACTGCCCGTTCTGGAGAACGTGCGGCTTGCGGCCAAGACGCACCTCGGCGGGGTCATGAACGTTCTGCGCCGGGCGGGGCGGGACTCCGCGGCCGACGGCGTCGCGCACGACTGCCTGGAGCGCGTGGGCCTCGCGTCACGTGCGAGCGATCTCGCCGGGTCGCTGTCGCACGGCGACAAGCGCAAGCTGGAGCTCGCCCTCGTGCTCGCCCAGGACCCGGCCGTGATCCTGCTCGACGAGCCGATGGCGGGGATGAGCGCGGAGGACGTCCCGGAGCTCACCGAGCTCATCGGCGAACTGCGCGCCGACCGCACCGTGCTGCTGATCGAACACCACATGAACGTCGTACTGGGGCTGGCCGACCGGGTCGCGGTGATGCACCACGGCAGCCTCCTGGCGTTCGACACCCCGGAGAAGGTCATGGCCAACGAGACCGTTCAGACCGCCTACCTCGGAGAGCCGCTATGACGGCCTCTCCTCCCACCCCACTGCTCGAGGTGGCGGACCTGCACGTGCGGATCGGCGGCTCGCACATCCTGCAGGGCATCGAGTTCGGCGTCGCCCGCGACGGCGTCACCGCGCTGCTCGGCCGCAACGGCGTCGGCAAGACGACGACGCTCAAGGCGATCATGGGGCTCGTGCGGGCGACCGGCGACATCAGCCTCGACGGCACGCCCATCAACGGCACGCGCACGTTCTCGATCGTGAAGCACGGTGTGGGCTATGTGCCCGAGGACCGCGAGGTGTTCGGCGGGCTCACCGTCGAGGAGAACCTCCGGCTCGCCGAGCTCGGTGAACGCGGCGCACACGACGACTTCGTCTTCGGGCTGTTCCCCGAGCTGAAGAAGCGTTCGCGGCAGCAGGCCGGGACGCTGTCGGGCGGGCAGCAGCAGATGGTCGCGCTCGCCCGCGTACTGATCAACGACCACCGGCTGCTGCTGGTCGACGAGCCGACCAAGGGCCTGGCGCCCAAGGTCGTCGGCGAGGTCGCCGAGGCCCTGCGCCGCGCCGCCGAGGTCGCCACGCTCGTGCTGGTCGAGCAGAACATCCAGATCGTCCGGGCCATCGCGCGCGACGCGATCGTCCTCGACCACGGCCAGGTCGTGCATACCGGCAGTGCCGCGGAACTGCTCGCCGACGAGGCGCTGACGCGGCGGCTGCTGGGCGTCGGCCGTTCCGAGGGGGCGGTCGCGTGAGCACGGTCGTTCTGCTGACCATCACCGGGCTCGCGCTCGGCGCGCTCTACTTCCTCATCGCGGCGGGGATCTCGCTGGCGTTCGGCCTGATGCGGGTCCTGAACTTCTCGCACGGCGTCTTCCTGACCATCGGCGCGTACGCCGGATACCTGGTCGCGGGCGACGGCGAGCCCGGCACCGGCCGCTTCGTGCTGATGCTGCTGGCCGGAACGCTCGCGGGCGCGGCGGCCGCGGTCGTCACCGAGCTACTGCTGATCCGCCCGCTGTACGGGAACGAGCACGCGCAGCTCCTGGTGACCGTGGGCCTGTCGTTCGCGCTCGTCGCGCTGCTGGAGGAGACCGCCGGCAGCGATCCGCGCGGCTACCACTCCCCCGGCTGGGCGACCTCCACGGCGAAGATCGCCGGCAGCTCGATCCGCGGCAACCGCTTCCTCGCCATCGTCGTCGCCGTCCTGGTGCTCGCGGCGCTCATGGCGTTCCTGCGGCGCACCCGCTACGGCCTGATCATCCGCGCCGGGGTCGAGAACCGCGCGATGGTGACCGCGCTCGGCATCGACGTGCGGCGCGCGTTCACCCTGGTCTTCGCGCTGGGCGGCGCGGCGGCGGGCCTCGGCGGCGTGATCGCCGGTTCGTACTTCGGCCAGGTCCAGCCGCGCGTCGGCACCTCGCTGTTCATCTTCGCGCTGATCGTCATCGTCATCGGCGGCCTCGGCTCCCTCGTCGGGACGGCCGTGTCGGCGGTGATCGTCGGTCTTCTGCAGCAGTTCCTCAACTACTACGCCACGGGCGTCGGGGACCTGTCCGTCCTCGCCCTGCTCGCGCTCGTGCTGCTCACCCGGCCCGCAGGGCTCTTCCGGAGCGTGACCCAATGACGACCAGAAAGGCCGCGCTCGGCGGGGCCGTCCTCATCCTGCTCGCGGTGCTGCCGTTCATCCCGGTCGGGGTGCAGGGCCTGCTTCCCGGGCCGTTCAGCACGTCGGGCACGCTGCAGCTCATGGCGTTGTGCCTGGTCTTCGGGGCACTGGCGCTGACGTACGACCTGCTGTTCGGGCACGCGGGGCTGCTCTCGTTCGGCCACGCGCTCTACTTCGCGCTCGGCGTCTACGTCTGCAACATCGTGATCACCCACGGCGGCCTGTCCTTGATCCCGGCCGTGCTGCTCACGCTGGGCGTCGGCGTGGTCGTCTCCCTCGCGGTCGGCGCCCTCAGCCTGCGGGTGAAGGGGATCGCGTTCGCGATGGTGACGCTGTCGTTCGCCCAGGCCGCCTCCGTGCTCGTCCTGCTCGACCCGGGCGACTACACCGGCGGCGAGGAGGGGCTCGGCCTGGACACCGCGAAGATCCCGCAGGCCTTCGTCGGGGTCGCGAACACCCGCAACCTCTACTGGCTGTCGTTCGGCCTGCTGATCGTGGTGTACGGCCTGGTCCGCTGGACCGCCTCGTCCGAGCCGGGCCGCGCGGCGAAGGCGCTGCGCGAGAACGAGCAGCGCGCCACGGTCCTCGGCATCGCCGCGTTCCCCGTCCGGCTGCTGCTGTTCACGGTCGCCGGAACGCTGGCGACGCTGTGCGGCGTCGCCTATCTCCTGGTGATCGGCAGCTCCACCCAGCAGATCAGCGACGCGCACTTCAGCCTCACCGTGCTGGTCATGGTGGTCCTCGGCGGGCTCGGCAGCCGCTGGGGCGTGGTCGCGGGCGGCGTTCTCTACCACTTCCTCGACGACCGGCTGACCGCCCTCGCCACGACGTCGTTCGTGCACGACCTGCCCGCCCCGCTCCGCGCGCCGCTCTCGCAGCCGCTGTTCCTGCTGGGCGTGGTCTTCATCGTGGTCGTCCTCTTCCTGCCGGGCGGCATCGCGGGCGCGTTCGGCCATCGCAGCCATCAGGCCGCGGCGATCGAGTCCCTGGCCGGTCGTTTCCGGCGAGGCACGAGGCAGCCGACATAACTTGCCGTCATAACACCCGCTCCATCGGCGGATTGTGATGATTTTCGACTGGTTCGGTCCGCAGGCTGGGCTGGTTCGCCGGCCCGGCCGGGCGGGCTTGACCGGAGGGATTGCCACCACCGACCGGCACGGTTAACGTACGGTCGATTGATAGGAAACCTTCCTATAAATCGCCCTCGGGGGACCTCAGCCTGTCCGCGTCTCCTCGCTGGGAGCGACCATGGGACGACATCTCCCCTCCATCATCCTCACCTCGCTCTGCGCGCTCCTCCTCGCCCTGCTCGTGCCGCTCGGCGCGCACGCGGCCGGCACGGCGACCGCCACGTTCACCAAGACCTCCGACTGGGGGTCGGGTTACGAGGGCAAGTACACGATCACCAACGGCACCACCTCGGCCATCAACGGCTGGAAGGTCGAGGTCGACGTCCCCTCCGGCACGTCCATCGGCACGTACTGGGACGCCCTGCTCGCCAAGTCGGGCCAGCACGCCACGTTCACCAACCGCGACTACAACGCGACCATCGCCGCGGGGGCCTCGGTCACGTTCGGCTTCGTCGCCAGCGGCTCCGGCGCCCCGACCAACTGCACCCTGAACGGCGCCTCCTGCTCCGGCGGAACGACACCACCACCCGGAGCCCCCGGCACACCCGGCACCCCCACCGTCACAGCCAAGACCGACACGTCCCTTAGCCTCTCGTGGTCCGCGTCCAGCGGCACAGTCACCGGCTACCGCGTCTACGAAGGCACCACAGTCCGCGCAACCACCACCGCCACGAACGCCACCATCAGCGGCCTGGCCACCTGCACGTCCCACACCTACACGGTCAAGGCGTACAACACCGCAGGCGAATCCCCCGCCAGCGGCTCGGTCAGCGGCACCACCACGGGCTGCACCACTCCCCCGCCCGCGAGCAAGCGCGCCGCCCCCTACCTCTACGAAGGCTGGGGCGACCCGCCCAACCCGGTCACCGTCATGAACTCGACCGGCATCCGCTGGTTCACGATGGCGTTCATCCTCTCCAGCGGCGGCTGCAACCCCGCCTGGGACGGCAGCCGGCCCCTGCAGGGCGGCGTCGACGCCCAGGCCATCTCCCAGATCCACGGCGCCGGCGGCGACGTGATCCCCTCGTTCGGCGGCTGGAGCGGCAACAAGCTCGGCCCCAACTGCCCCGACTCCACCTCCCTCGCCGCCGCCTACCGCAAGGTCATCGACGCCTACGGCCTCAAGTCGATCGACATCGACATCGAGAACACCGACGAGTTCGAGTCCGAGGCCGTCCAGGACCGCATCCTCGGCGCCATGAAGATCATCAAGCAGAACGACCCGAGCATCCAGACCATCCTGACGTTCGGCACCACCACCACCGGCCCGAACTACTGGGGCAACCGCCTCATCCAGCGCGCCGCCGCCCTCCAGGCCAACGTCGACGTCTTCACCATCATGCCGTTCGACTTCGGCGGCGGTAACGACATGTACGGCAACACCGTCAACGCCTCCGAGGGCCTCAAGAACTCCCTCAAGTCCTCCTTCGGCTGGTCCGACGCCACCGCCTACTCCCACATGGGCATCTCCGGCATGAACGGCGCCTCCGACCAGGGCGAGCAGACCACGCCCGCCATCTGGACCCAGATCCGTGACTGGGCCAAGTCCAAGGGCCTGGCCCGCCTGGCCTTCTGGTCCGTGAACCGAGACCAGCCCACCTTCGAGTTCACCAAAATCACCGCCGGCTTCTAACCGACTGATCTCCCCGGTGGGCGACCAGCCCGTCCACCGGGGACAAGCCGAACCCCCCACCCGCATCACATATGTAGTCGATAGCGTACGTAGGGTGAAGTTCTTCAACACTGCGGGACCATGCGACCCCAGCAGGCATTACATGCTGGCATCGGAGCCGAGGCTGCCCAGAGCGCGTGAGCTGGTGAACGACAGGCTGAGCTTCGTCCTACAGGGCCCACGCCAGACAGGCAGGACCACCACGCTCGAAGGGCTCGCCCGCGACCTGACTGCCTCCGGCGACTACTTGGCGATCAGGTTCTCCTGCGAAACCGGCGCGACAGCAGGCGAAGACACTGCCCGTGCGCAGGCTGCCGTACTGGGTGTGATGCGCAACGCGGCGATGGGTACCAAGTTGCCGCCGCACTTCATGCCGCCCAGTTCATGGCCTGCAGCGACACCCGACCGCATGCTCATAAGAGCTCTGCAGACCTGGGCCGAGCGATGCCCTCGTCCACTCGTGCTGTTCTTCGACGAGATCGACACGCTGTGCGGCCAAAGCCTGATCACCGTGCTGCGACAGTTGCGCGACGGGTACGCCTCGCGGACCTCGCGACCGTTCCCCCGCTCTGTCGCGTTGTGCGGCCAACGGGACGTGCGCGATCACGTCAACATCAAGGCCGAGTCATTGCGGCTTGACGACTTCACCTTCGCCCAGGTCGCGCAGTTGTACGCACAGCACACCGGCCACAGCTTCACCGATCAGGCCGTGCAGTGGGCATATGAAGCCAGCCAGGGCCAGCCCTGGCTGGTCAACGCCCTCGCCCACGAGGTCACTCGAAAGGTGACATCCGAACTGATCACCGACCGGCACATGGAAGAGGCCGTCGAACGCCTCATCGTTGAACGCGTCACCCACCTGGACGCACTCCTCACCGACCTTCATGAGAAGGACGTGCGGAACGTACTCGAGCCGATGGTCGCGGGCACTGAAGCGCCCAGTAACCCCTACGGCCTCCCCTTTGTTCGCGACCTCGGTCTGGTCACCCGCACCGGGCCATTGCGAATCGCCAACCCGATCTACCGTCAAGCGATCATCCGAGCCTTGAGCCGATACGTCGAAGATCGCGTAGAGATCGACCCGTCTGCCTTCGTCCTGCCCGACGGCCGACTGGACGTGCCCAGACTCCTGGAAGAGTTCACGCAGTTCTGGGTGGCCAACGGCGAGATCCTGGACGCACGGGAGACCTACCACGAGGCGGCCTGCCAGCTCGTCTTCATGGCGTTCCTGCAACGCGTCGTCAACGGCGGCGGTCACATCGACCGCAAGTACGCCATCGGCCGCCGCCGTGTCGACATCACCGTCCGCAAACCCTTCACCGACGCCGACGGCAAGCGGGCCGTCCAATGGACCGCGATCGAGCTGAAGGTCTGGCGCCAAGGCGGCAGCGATCCCCTCGATGAGGGTCTGGCACAGCTAGACGCCTACCTGGACCGTCTGGGCCTCAAGACCGGCACCCTCGTCATCTTCGATCGACGCCCCGACGCCGCACCGATCCACGAACGCACCGCCACCATCACCGCCCAAACCCCCTCCGCCCGCGAGATCACCCTCATCCGAGCCTGAGCCCGCCATACCTGCGGTGCGTCATTCGTTGAGATCTGTGTTCTGTTGGAATTGGGCGGCTATCTCGAGTGGGATGTGGCCGGGCTCGTTGACCTTGATGCCGCGTGCTTTCGCCCAGGCGCGGATGTCGCCGCTGCGACGACGGGCGGGGTCGCGTTCTTCGGGTGAACGGCGGTCCACGGCCGCCAGGACGGGAGTCGAGGCGTCGCCGGTGACGTGGAGCAGGTTGTTGTGTTGGGCGTTCTGAAGAGCGGCGTCGATGTCCTGCTCCGAGGCCAGGAGGCGCTCGGCCAGGTCCGTTTTGGCGGTGGCGCCGGGCGACCAGAGTGCCGTGGCGACTAAGCCCATGGCCAAATCGTCAGCTGTGGTCCGGGTGAGGCAGCGGGGCGGTTCGGGGGCGCCGGACACCGGCCAGAACCGCAGCAGCCAGGTCCTTCCGGCGGCGTCTGAGCGGCAAATGCGTACGCGGTAGAGGCCGGGCCGTCCCAGTCTCACTCGGCCCTGTGGTCCGTCGGTGGTGACCTGGGTGAGCCTTACGCCTAGACCTGCGGTCAGGAAGGGCGACTCCATCACGTTCTGCCAGCTGTCCTGGTCTTGGGCTGGCGGTACGGGTTTGTCGTGCGCCTGCAAGGTGACCTGGCTGGGCTCGCCCGTGATGCCGTGCAGCCAGCCGTTACCTGCGAGCGCGATGTCTGGCGGGCAGGCGGCGAAAGCGTGCTCGTGCAGGAGATCCAAGTTCAGGTAGGCGAGCTCGGCGGGAAGAGGCGCGGTCCATGGGCCGCCTCGGATGACCAGGGTGCTGAATTCCGGCCGATAGTCGTCATTTGTATATGCGTCCAGGAGCGCCACGGACCAGACGGTAACGGGCGGGGTGTTGTTAGGTACACCGCTGGATGGGGTTTGAGTCCATGGAGTGGTGGGTGGGGGGCTTTTAGCGTTTCGGGCATGACAATCGTGCGCGCTGGAGTGGCGCTGCTGGGGACGGGGCTTGTGGTCGCGTCCGGTGTTCCGGCTCACGCCGGGGTTAAGCCGCCTGTGAGGGGGGCGGTGGTTTCTGCTGTACGGGTGGCGCATATGTCGCCTGAGCAGGTGCGGAAGTATCTGCACGAGGAGAGTTCTACGTTCGACTCGCCTTCGGCTCGGTATGGGGTCGACACGTATCGGGTGGTGTATCGGACGGTGTCGGTCACGGGGCGGCCTACTACGGCCAGTGGGGTCGTCTCGTTGCCTGCGGGTGGGGGGAAGCGGCTGCGGGCGGTGAGTTTTACGCATGGGACTCATGCGGCTCGGTCGATCGCGGGGTCGGTGGCGGCGGACGGGCAGAGCCGGGTGGCGGCGATTCTGTTCGCGGGGGCGGGGTATGCGGGGGTCGCTCCGGACTATCTGGGGCTGGGGCTCGGGCCTGGGTTCCATCCGTACGGGCATGCGGGATCGGAGGCCAGTGCCTCGCTGGATCTGCTGCGGGCGGCGAGGACGGTGGCGGGCTCGCATGGGCGGACGCTGGAGCCCAGGGTGTTCGTTACCGGGTTCTCGCAGGGTGGGCAGGCTGCCATGGCGCTTGGGCGCGTGCTGCAGGGCGGGAAGGATCGGTATCTGCGGCTGGGGGCGCTTGCGCCTATCAGCGGGCCGTACGATCTGCGGCGCGCGGAGATTCCGGCCGCGCTGAATCCGAAGAGCGGGCTCGATCAGAGGACTTCGGTCTTCTACCTGTCGTATGCGATTACGACGTGGGATCGGCTGTATGGGCTGTACGGGTCGCCTAGTGCGGCTTTCAAGCAGCCTTATGCGGGGCGGATGGAGAAGCTGTTCGATGGGCGGGGGGACTTCGAGCAGATCAGTCCGAAGCTACCGACGCGGGTCTCTGATCTGCTGACGCCTCGGTATCGGCAGTGGCTGCTGCATCCGTCGGGGAAGCTGGCGCGGGCCATGAGGGACGCGGACGGCACCTGCGACTGGAAGCCGCAGGTGCCGGTGCGGTTGTACGGGGCGAGCGGGGATGAGCAGGTGGCCTACTCGGACACGAGGAGTTGCGTTCGTGCCTTGCGTGCGCATGGGGTGCGGCCTCAGGTTGTGGACTTCGGGCCTAAGGCTCGGCATTTCACGACGATGTACGTGGGCCTGCCGGGGGCGCTTCGGTGGTTCGGCACGCTGAAGTGAGCTCCTTACATCGGGTCGACTTCGGTTAGGCCCTCCTCGCGGTCCATGTTCAGCCAGCGGGTGATGCCGATGGTGCGCAGGAACGGGAGGTCGTGGCTGACGACGATGAGGGCGCCCTGGTAGGCCTCCAGTGCCTGGGCGAGTTGGCGGGCGCTGGCCATGTCGAGGTTGTTGGTCGGCTCGTCCATCAGCAGGAGCTGAGGGGCGGGCTCGGCCAGCAGGAGCGATGCGAGTACGGCGCGGAAGCGTTCGCCTCCTGAGAGGGTGCCTGCGGGCTGGTCTGCCCGGGCGCCGCGGAACAGGAAGCGGGCCAGGCCGGCGCGGATCGCGTTGAGCGAGGCGGACGGGGCGAACGCTCGGACGTTGTCGACGACGGTCAGGGAGTCGTCCAGGACGTCCAGGCGCTGTGGGAGGTAGCGGACGCCTTCCACGCCGATTTTGGTGGTGAGGTCGTCGGGGGTTGATTCGCCGATGAGGGCCTTCAGGAAGGTTGTTTTTCCTGAACCGTTGGGGCCCACCAGGGCGATTCGTTCCGGGCCTCGGATGATGAGTTCTTCCCGGCCGGTGACGGTGAGGACGGTACGGCCCGCGGGTACTTCGGTGGCGGGCAGCTCCACGCGGATCTCCGCGTCCTCGCGTACGGCGGCTTCGGCGTCGGTCAGGCGGTCTCGGGCGCCGGAGAGCCTCTCTTCGTGCATGAGGCGGTGCTTGCCGGCCGAGACCTGGGCCTGGCGCTTGCGTTCTTGCATGATGATTTTGGGCTCACGCTTGTTCTCCATCATCTTGTTGCCGTAGCGGACGCGACGGGCCAGCTTGATCTGCGCTTCTTCGAGTTCGCGCTTCTGCTTGCGCAGGTCGCTCTCGGCGACGCGGACCATGCGTTCGGCGGCCTCGCGCTCCACGGCGAGGAGTTCCTCGTAGGCCGACAGGTTTCCTCCGAACGACCTGACAGCTCCTTCGCGCAGGTCGGCGATCTCGTCGACCAGGTCGAGCAGCTCGCGGTCGTGGCTGACGATGACCAGGACGCCCGTCCAGGAGCGCACGGCGTCGTAGAGACGGCGGCGGGCGTCCAGGTCGAGGTTGTTGGTCGGCTCGTCGAGGAGGAGGACTTCGGGGCGGGCGAGGAGGAGGGCGGCAAGGGCGACCATGACCGTCTCGCCGCCGGACAGGGTGCCCACCGTGCGGTCCAGGTCCAGGTGGTCTAGGCCCAGCCGGTCGAGTTCGGCGCGGGCGCGTTCCTCCACGTCCCAGTCGTCGCCCACCGCGGCGAAGTTCTCCTCGGTGGCCTCGCCGCGTTCGATGGCGTGGAGCGCGGCGCGGGTCGAGGTGATGCCGAGCAGGTCGGAGACAGTACGGGCGGCGCCCAGCGGGAGGTTCTGCGGCAGGTAGCCGATCTCCCCCGCCACGCTGATCGTGCCCGCGCCCGGGCGCAGCTCCCCCGCGATGAGCTTGAGCAGGGTGGACTTGCCGGAGCCGTTCACGCCGATCAGGCCGGTGCGGCCCGTGCCGAACGCGGCGTCCAGGCCGTCGAGCACGGTGGTGCCGTCCTCCCAGGCGAACGAGAGGTCTTGGCAAACGATGGCAAATGACATGGAGGGTCCTCCGAGACGCGTCGAAATGATCAAGAGACACGTGGAGACACCGCGGAGCTCACCTGAGCTGGGGTCCGCTGAGATCGCATGCGCGGGCCGTAAGAAGGCCACGGGCCAGAAAGGGCCACTGCGCGGTGCCTGCGATCTCAGTTCTTCAAAGGACTCCCCAGACGGGTGGCGATAAGACTCTCGTAGGCTACCCGACGCCTTAACGCGACACAAGTGGCGTTTGGCACATGGGGCCGGGGAATACGCAGCGGCCCCGCACCCGGGTGGGTGCGGGGCCGCGTCGAACGTGACGGTCAGGCGCCTCGGAGGGCGGCTCCGGTGCGTTCGGCGGCGGTGGCCACGGCGGCGTCGCGGGCCTGCGTGGTCTCCTCGGCGGTGAGCGTGCGGTCCGGGGCGCGGAACCGCAGCGTGTAGGCCAGGGACTTGCGGCCCTCGCCCACCTGGTCGCCGGTGTAGATGTCGAACAGGCGGATCGACTCCAGCAGGTCGCCGGCGCCGTCGCGGAGGGCGGTCTCCACGTCGGCGGAGGGCACCGAGCCCTCGACGATCAGCGCGACGTCCTGTGTGGCCACCGGGTAGGTGGACAGGTGGCGGGCGCGGACCGTGCGGGGCTCGCCGAGGCGGCGCAGCTCCAGCTCCATCGCGCAGGTGCGCGGCGGGAGGCCGTACGCCTTGATGACGCGCGGGTGCAGCTCGCCCGCGTGGCCGACGAGGGTCTCCCCCACGTACAGCGCGGCGCAGCGGCCCGGGTGCCAGGGCGCGTGCTGGTCCGCCAGGATGGTGAGCTCCACGCCGACCTCGGCGGCGACGCTGCGCGCCGCCTCGATGGCGTCGGCCCACAGCGCCGGGCGGCCCTCGCCCCACCAGCCGGAACGTTCGCGTTCCCCCGACAGCACGGCGGCGACCCGCTCGGGCTGGTCGGGCAGCGCGGCGTCGACCGAGGCGATCTCCTCGGGCGTCGGGCCGCGGTCGACCGCGAGGCGGGGCGCGGCCTTGGGCGCGTCCGGGCGCGGCCGGTAGACCAGGCCGAGCTCGAACAGCGCCACGTCGTTGAAGCCGCGGCCGACATTGCGGGTCAGCGCCCGCAGCAGGCCGGGCAGCAGCGTCGTGCGCAGCAGCGGCTCGTCCTCCGACAGCGGGTTGGCCAGGCGCAGGGCCTTGCGGCGGGCGTCGTCCGCCGGGAGCTGCAGGTCGTCCCAGTCCTTCTCGCCGGTGAACGGGTAGCTGAGCGTCTCCACGTAGCCCGCGCCGGCCAGGGCGCGGCCGATGCGGCGGCGCAGCCGCTGCTGGGTGGTGAGGCCGGCGCCACCGGTCGGGCGCGGCGCGCGGGCCGGGATGTTCTCGTAGCCCTCGAGCCGGATGACCTCCTCGGCGAGGTCGTTCGGGTCGGTGAGGTCGGGACGCCAGGTCGGCGGCGTGACCACCAGCGGGTCGTCGCCGGCGACCGTGCAGCCGACCTGCTCCAGCCGCCGTACGACCGTGTCGCGGCCGTACGTGACGCCCGCGACCTTGTCGGGGTGGTCGGCGGCGATCGTGACGGTGGCGCGCTCGACCGGCGCCTCGGCGTGCGTGACGCCCGCGACGATCTCGGCGCCGCCGAGCTCGGCGAGCAGCCGCGCGGCGCGGTAGGACGCGTACAGCGGGAGCTCGCGGTCGACGCCGCGCTCGAAGCGGTAGGACGCCTCGCTGTGCAGCTTGTGACGGCGCACCATGCGCGCGGTGCCGATGTCGTCGAAGTGCGCGGCCTCGATCACCATGTCGGACGACTTCTCGTCGATCTCGGTGTTGAGGCCGCCCATCGTGCCCGCCATCGAGATCGGGCCCGACTCGTCGGTGATCAGGATGTCCTCGGCGTCGAGCTTGCGCTTGACGTGGTCGAGGGTCTCCAGGCTCTCGCCCGCCCGCGCGCGCCGTACGACGATGGGGCCGGTCAGCTTGCCGCGGTCGAACGCGTGCAGCGGCTGGCCGAGCTCCAGCATCAGGTAGTTGGTGACGTCCACGGCCAGCGACACCGGGCGCATGCCCGCGCGATGGAGCCGGGTCTGCATCCACAGTGGGGTCTGCGCCTCGGGGTCGAAGCCGCGCACCTCGCGCAGCACGAACCGGTCGCACGCGGTCGGGTCGGCGATGCTCGCCGGGTACACCTCGGCGGTGCCCGCGGGCAGCTCGACGGCGGCCGGGTCGGTGAACGGCAGGCCGTAGGCGGTGGCGGCCTCGCGGGCGATGCCGCGGATCGACAGCGCGTAGCCGCGGTCGGGCGTGACGGCGATGTCGAGCACGTCGTCGCGGATGCCGAGCAGCTCGATCGCGTCCGCGCCGATCTCCGGCTCGCCCGGCAGCACCAGGATGCCGCTGTGGTCGTCGCCGATGCCGAGCTCGGTGACCGAGCAGATCATGCCCTCGGACAGGTGCCCGTACGTCTTGCGCGCACCGATCTCGAAACCGCCCGGCAGAGCGCCGCCGGGCAGGATCGCCACGATGCGGTCGCCGACCTTGAAGTTGGTCGCGCCGCAGACGATGTTCTGCGGCTCGCCGGTGCCGTTGGCCTGGCCGACGTCGACCTGGCAGTAGCGGATCGGCTTCTTGAAGCCGGTCAGCTCCTCGATCGCCAGGACCTCGCCGACCACCAGCGGGCCCCTGATGTCGGCGCCGGCCTGGTCGACGGTCTCGACCTCCAGGCCCGCGTCGATCAGCTTGGCGGCGAGCTCGCGGCCGGTGACGCCCGCCGGCAGCTCGACGTACTCACGCAGCCAGGAAAGCGGGGCGCGCATCAGATCTCCGTTCCGAACGGAAGGGCGAAGCGCACGTCACCCTCCACCATGTCGCGCATGTCCTCGACGCCGTGGCGGAACATCAGCGTCCGCTCCACGCCCAGCCCGAACGCCCAGCCGCTGTAGCGGTCGGCGTCGATCCCGGCGGCGACCAGCACGCGCGGGTTGACCATGCCGCAGCCGCCCAGCTCGATCCAGCCCTCCGAGCCGCAGGTGCGGCACGGCGGGGCGCCGAGCTCGACGGAGGCGCCGCGGCACACGAAGCACTGCATGTCGACCTCGGCCGACGGCTCAGTGAACGGGAAGTAGGACGGGCGCATCCGCGTCTTCAGTCCCTCACCGAACATGCCCTTGACGAACGCGTCGATGCCGCCGCGCAGGTCGGCCATCGTGATGCCCTCGTCGACGACCAGGCCCTCCAGCTGGTGGAAGACCGGCGTGTGCGTAGCGTCCAGCTCGTCGGTGCGGAACGTGCGGCCCGGGACCACCACGTACACCGGCAGCTCGCGCGTCAGCAGCGACCTGACCTGCACTGGCGAGGTGTGCGTGCGCATGACCAGGCCGGTCTCCTCCGCCTCGACGAAGAAGGTGTCCTGCATCGTGCGGGCCGGGTGGTCGGGCTTGAAGTTGAGTGCGTCGAAGTTGAACCACTCCGCCTCGATCTCCGGCCCCTCGGCGACCTCGAAGCCGAGCGACACGAAGACGTCGGCCATCCGGTCCTGGAGGGTGGTGATCGGGTGCCGGGCGCCGCGCGGGGCGCGGTCCCAGGGCAGGGTGACGTCGACGGTCTCCTCGACGAGGACGCGCTGGTCGCGTTCCTCCTCCAGCTCGGCCTGGCGGGCCTTCAGCGCCTGGGAGACCGCACCGCGGGCGGCGCCGATGCGCTTGCCCGCCTCGGCGCGCGCCTGCGGCGGCAGCGCGCCGATCTCGCGGTTGGCCAGCGCCAGCGGCGAACGGTCGCCGGCGTGGGCCAGGCGGACCTGCTTCAGATCATCGAGACCCGTGGCCCCGGCGATGGCCTCAAGGGCCTCGTCGCGGGCTCTGTCGAGCTCTTCCGGCTGCAAGGAGGACACCTCGACAGGGTCGTAGGACTTGTTGGGTGCAGACATGGTGGTAGTGACAACTCCGGTCGGCGTGGGACGCCCGAAAAAAGCCGACGTGATCGTGACTCGGTCGGCATGGGACGCCCGGTGGGCAGTCTAGTGGGCGCAGCGACAAGATCCGGAAAAGCCCGCCGACGTGGGATCCCGTGAGGGAAGGCTCAGGACTGGTAGTCCGGCCCGCCGGCGGGCACGGTAAATCGGAACTCGGCGCCGCCACCGGGCGCCCGCCGTACCGTGATCGTGCCGCCGTGCGCCTCGACCAGGCCCTTCACGATGTAGAGCCCGAGGCCCGTACCGCCGCGGCGGTTGCCGCCGGGACCGCGCCAGAACTGCCGGAAGACGCGCTGGGCGGCCTCGGGCGGGATGCCCTCGCCCTCGTCGCGCACCGACACCGCGGCCCCCTCCTTGTGTGCGTCAGGCTCCATCACGATGGTGACAGTCCCCGCGCCGTGCCGCACCGCGTTTTCCACCAGGTTGCCGACGATCTGGTCGATCTTGTCGGGGTCCAGCCACAGCTCGGGGAACTCGCCCCGGACCTCGAAACGGAACCGGTCCTCGGGGTCCCCGGCCGCGATCCGGCCCGCGATGATCTTGCGGACCTCCTCGGCGAGGTCGACCACCTGGCGGTGCATCTCCAGCCGGCCCGCCTCGATCCTGGACACGTCCAGCAGCTCGGTGATCAGCCGGGTGACCCGGTCGGCGTCGGCGTTGACGGTCTCGAGCATGACCCGCTTCTGGTCGTCGTTGAAGCGGGTCCACTTGGCCAGCAGCGTCGCGGTGAAGCCCTTGACGCTGGTGAGCGGCGAACGCAGCTCGTGCGCCACGGTGGAGACCAGGTCGGCCCGGTCGCGCTCCTGGCGGGCGCGGTGGGCGGCGTCGCGCAGCGAGACGGTGAAGCGCACCACGCGCCCGTCCTCGTCGCGCCGGTAGCCGGCGGTGACCAGCAGCTCGGTGCCGCCGGTCATGTACAGCGAACGCTCGGGATGGCGGACGCGGGTGACCAGGCCCTCGTACGGCTCCAGGCACTTCCACCAGTCGCGGCCCTCGGCGTCGTGCAGCGGCAGCACGTCGCGGAAGTCGCGGCCGAGCGCGCCCGCCGCGTCGATGCCGGTGATCCTGGCGGCGGCGGCGTTGAAGACCAGGACCTTGCCGTCGGGCCCGGCCACCAGCAGCCCATCGGGCAGGTCGTCAGGCTCGTGCGGGGAGTCCACTCCACCCACAACGGCCTCCAGAACACCGGTGAAAACGCCGCCTGTCGGAACGAACTCTATCTGCCCGCGGGCACCTTGCGGGACCCGGAAAACTCCCTACGGCAAGGCTTTTATGACCATCACGCCCAGATGACGCTCCCGAGGAGGTCAGCCGCGGGCTAGGTGGCGGGCGAGTCGGCAGGTGAACCGGCGGTCTGGGCGAGCGCCTCCTCCACGCCGGCGTACAGCGTGAAGACGTTGAGCAGACCGGTGATGACCAGCAGCCGCCGCTGCGCGGGGCGCACCCCGGCGAGCGAGATCGAGCCGCCGTGGTCGGTGCTGCGGTTGTGCGCGGCGACCAGCACACCGATGCCGGTGGCGTCGCAGAAGTTCACTCCGCTGAAGTCCACCACGATCGAGCGGTGACCGGCGGCGTCCAGCTCGCGCAGCTTCTTGCGCAGCGCGTCGGCGGTGTTGAGATCGATCTCCCCCGAGATCGCGGCGACCACCGTGTCGCCATGGGGCCGCACGTCGATGTCCAGCCCGGTCTGCTCCCGTTCGGCGGGCATGTCCGCCTCCTCGGCGCCGGCGGAACCGGCGGGCGTGGATTGCATCGTTCCGGCACGGCATCGGACGGCGAGGCGCCCAGGCGCCCGCGCCGTCTTCCTGTCGTCGGTCATCACAGTCGCCCCCACTCTGCACGGCGTCATCGCCGCCCTCGCCAACACCGTAAGCGTGCGTTGAGATGCGGAAATCCGCCGCCGGGTTGGTATCCCGCTCCTCCTCAGGAACGAGCCGGACGCGCCCGCCTCCCCAAGCGGCGCATCCGTAGAACGCTCATCATCCCAGGTCAAGCGGCGCAAAAAGACGCTGAACGCGTCCGCAAGCGGCCAACAGCGGGGGAACTCTGGGGTAACGGTTCGCGCGCCGGACTCGGGTCTCGCCGAGCGACTCGTCAGGTGACTCGTACCAGAGGACCAGACGCGTCAGACGCGCTGGGCGCGCGCCGAGGCGTACAGGCACACTGCGGCGGCGGTGGCCAGGTTGAGGCTCTCGGCGTGGCCGTAGATGGGCACACGGATCACGTCGTCCACGTGCTGCAGGATCTCCTCGGGCAGGCCCCAGGCCTCGTTGCCGAACACCCAGGCGGTGGGCTCGGCGAGCGTGCCGTCGTCGAGCGCCTCGTCCAGCGTCCGCTTGCCGGCGCCGTCGGCGGCCAGCACCCTCAGCCCGGCCCGCTTGAGCTCGGGGATCAGGACGTCGAACCGGGGCCCGGTCACGACCGGAAGATGAAACAGGCTCCCCGCCGAGGCGCGCACGCACTTGCCGTTGTACGGGTCGACGGAGGCGTCGGTGAACACCACCGTCTCCGATCCGGCCGCGTCGGCGGTCCGCAGGACGGTGCCCGCGTTGCCGGGGTCGCGTACGTGCGCCAGAACGGTCACCAGCTTCGGCCCGGACTCCAGCGCGGACTCCAGCGGCGCGTCGATGAAGCCGCAGACGGCCAGCAGCCCCTGCGGGGTCACGGTCTGCGCGAGCTCGGCCATGACCTCGCCGCTCACCCGCAGCACCGGCACGCCCGCCTGTTCGGCGGCCTGCACCAGCTCGGGGTGGCGCGACTCGGCCTCGGCCGTGGTGAACAGCTCGACGAGGCCGCCGCGGATCTGCAGCGCCTCGCGTACGGCCTGCGGGCCCTCGGCCAGGAAGCGGCGCTCGCGGCGCCGGAACGCGCGTTTGGCGAGCCGCCGAGCGGCCTTGACCCGAGGTGAACGGATCGAGGTCAGCTCGCGGCCCGCCATGCGCTGTGTCGCCTGTTCGCCGTGGATGGAGCTCAGGCCGCCTCGCTGCCCTCGGCGGGCAGCGCGTCCTGGGCGACCTTGACCAGCGCGGCGAAGGCCTCGGCGTCGTTCACGGCCAGCTCGGCCAGCATGCGACGGTCGACCTCGACCTCGGCGGCCTTCAGACCCTGGATGAACCGGTTGTAGGTCATGCCGTTGGCGCGGGCCGCGGCGTTGATCCGCTGGATCCACAGGCGGCGGAACTGGCCCTTCCGGTCCTTGCGGTCACGGAAGGCGTAGGTCATGGAGTGGAGCTGCTGCTCCTTGGCCTTGCGGTAAAGGCGCGACCGCTGGCCGCGGTAGCCGCTCGACCGCTCCAGGACGACCCGACGCTTCTTGGCGGCGTTGACCGCCCGCTTCACGCGTGCCACGTGATGAACTCCTTCGTGGGGGCCGGGGCCTCGGGCCTCGGCCGGTCGTTTGGATGGGGTCTGGCGGCGCTTACTTGCGCAGCAGCTTCTTGATGTTCTTGGCGTCGGCCGGGGACACCACGACGTTGCCGTCCAGGCGCCGGGTCCGCTTGGTCGGCTTGTGCTCGAGCAGGTGGTTCTTGTTGGCGCGGCGGCGCATCACCTTGCCGGAGCCGGTCAGCTTGAAGCGCTTCTTGGCACCACTGTGGGTCTTGGTCTTCGGCATGGTCGCCGTCGTCTCCCTCTACTCCTGGACCCCCGGCTCGTCTCGCCGAAGGCGCGCCTGATCGGACGCATCCCACGGGTCACGTGGTAACGCGCCTGGTCAGGCTCAATGTACGTGCGTCACGACCCTGCCAAAGCAAGATCGCATCAACCTCCGGCCGCCTCATCGGGCTGGATGCGGCGGCCGCGGCCCGGCCGGGCCGTCAAGTGTCAGGCGTCGGCTTCGGCTTCGGTCTCCGCGGCGCGGGACGCCGCGCGCTCGGCCTTGGCCTCGGCCTTCTTCTTGTGCGGACCGATCACCATGATCATGTTCCGGCCGTCCTGCTTCGGACGGGACTCGACGAAGCCGAGCTCCTCGACGTCCTCGGCCAGCCGCTGCAGCAGCCGGAATCCGAGCTCGGGGCGGGACTGCTCACGACCACGGAACATGATCGTGACCTTCACCTTGTCCCCGGCCTTCAGGAACCGCACCACGTGACCCTTCTTGGTCTCGTAGTCGTGCGGGTCGATCTTCGGGCGGAGCTTGATCTCCTTGATGACCGTGTGCGCCTGGTTCTTCCGCGCTTCACGCGCCTTCATCGCTGACTCGTACTTGAACTTCCCGTAGTCCATGAGCTTGGCGACGGGCGGGCGCGCGGTCGGCGCCACCTCGACCAGGTCGAGGTCCGACTCACGCGCGAGTTCAAGGGCCTTGGCGATGGGCACTATGCCCACCTGTTCGCCGTTCGGGCCGACGAGACGGACCTCGGGCACGCGAATGCGGTCGTTGATACGCGGTTCGGCGCTGATGGGACCTCCTTGGGGCCGGATCTCTAAGTCTCTGACCGGTCGTACCCCGGGCCCTTCACGCGAAAAGCCCCGCACGACTCGCATGCAGGGCCACCTTCGGTCGCCTCGGGACCAATGGCCGCCGAGGACGAAGCGACGTGAAACACCTGACGGCGATCACGTTGCCGGACCGAGACCCACCGGCTGTCAGCCGGTCAGGTGGGAGGTGGCCTCCGCTTGAGCGCCCCGCCCGGGCATCCGCGAGGACATCCGTACAGGGCCGGTCGACTACCAAGACTATCACCTGGTAGGCCATGGGGAGAACGCACGCCGCGCCAGCGCGGTCGCAGCGTGCGCAATACCGATCATCTGAAGTGTTCCAACGACCCTGCGGCCCGTTCCATTCCCGGATCGCAAGGCTTCTTCAAGCCTTGAGTCCCGGGCCCCAGGCCCTCAGTCCTCGGAGAGGACGATCACGCGGTCGCCCTCGCCGAAGGTGACCGGCTGGGTCTTGTCCGGGTTCAGCACGACGCCGTAGGTCGGCGGCTCCTGGGCGTGGGCGGCCACCCGGTAGCCGATCGCGACGTCGCCGCCGCGTCCGGCCGACTCCACGACCGAGTGGAAGTCCATCTGGACCCCCGGGGTCACGTAGTCCTCGGCGGGCTTGAGGTAGATCTCCGAGCCCTCCGGCTTGAAAAGGTCGGCGAAGACGGCGGCCAGGTGCCGGTTCTCCGACAGCTGGGTCATGAGCAGGCTGAGCAGCTGGCCGCTGACGATGAAGTCATCGGCCTGGGTGACCTGGGCGAGCTTGCGGTTGCGGTCGTCGCTCATCTCGCTGACGATCGAGTACCGCTGGCCGGTCTCCTGCTGCATCTGGCGCAGGTGCAGCAGCGTGATGAGCGCCCGGCTGTCGGCGTACTGGACGTCGGTCGCGTCGTAGCAGAGTACGATCATGTGGTCGTAGGAGCCGACGTCCAGGGCGTCCAGCGCGGCGCGGTCATCGGTGTCGCCGAGCCGGAAGCTCAGCGTGAGGTGCTCCAGACCCGGCTTGATCTCGTCGAGCTCGATCTTGGCGTCGGGACAGTCGGCCACGATGTCCAGGCTGGAGTTCGGCGTCACGTACTCGTCGAACTGGCGGACAATGTTGGCCGCGCGGCGGTTCCAGCCGAGGATCAGCGTCCGGGAGGGCCGTGGGTCGCGGCGCCGGACGGGGATGATCCCCTCGTCGCTGAGCACCCCGTCCCAGGCGCCGGTCACGACCGTGTCGTTGTCCTCGGAGATGGCGATGATCTGGTCGCCCTCGTCGATGACCGAACCGATCGGCGGGTTCAGCTGGGTGGTGCCGTCCGCTCGCCGCAGGCCGATCACCGACGAGGTCGGGTAGGCGTGCAGCGCCTCACCGAAGGTCTTGCCGACCAGGGACGGCTCCGTGGACATGTAGATCTCGTCGCCGGCGAAGTCGAGCAGGTCCTGGTAGACCACCGACAGCCCGGACTGGCGGGAGGTCTGCACGACGAGCCTGGCGGCGATGTCGTCGGCGTCGACCAGCACGGTCTCCGCGCCGCCCGCGAGCTGGACGGCCGCGCGGTTGCGGGCGTCCTGCACCGTGGCCACGATGTGGTACGGCTCCTTCCGGCGAGTGGGGCTGTTGGTGATCGCCAGGAGCGTCTTGGTCACGTACGCGTCCGGCGCGTCGCCGGGCGGGGTCAGCACGATGATCGACCGGGCCGTCTGCGGGCTCACGATGTCCAGGTCGCCCGGGTCGATCGGGTTGCCACTGCGGCAGACCACCCGCGTGTTGCGGGTGTCCCCGACGAACTTGCGGATGTCCTCTTCCATCTCGACGCGGTCGCGGTCGGCGAGAACTGCGACCCGCCCGCTCCGCTCGCTGGAGTTGGCCTCGACCAGCTCGGAGATGATCGGATAGATCTGCTCCGACCAGCCGATCAGCACGGTGTGGCCCTTCTCCAGCACCGCCGAGCGCCCCTTGCGCAGCTCGGCGATCTTCTTGTTGACGCCGGAGGTCAGCAGGCTGATCAGGGTGCTGGCGAAGAACAGCCCGGCCAGGGCCAGGGCGATGACCAGGAAGCGGTAGGGCAGGCTGCCCTCGGCGGCGTCACCGAGCTTGAAGGTGTTGACCGTGCTCTTCCAGATCTCGCTCAGCGCGTGCCCGAAGCTCGTCGGCTTGGTGTCGAAGACGGAGATCAGGGCGCTCAGGCTGACCACCAGCGCGAGCGACACCACGGCCAGCCAGCCGATCAGCGCCGGAGTGCCGCGCGACATCGTGTTGTCGAACCAATAACGCAGTCGCTGCCGCGGCGTAGGCCCACTCATGAGATCTCTCCCCCCGAAAACCGTCCTGCCAACCGATCATGTCGGATCAAGATCAATAGCATCCCCACGGCGGGGTCAATCTTGTCCTCGCCCCCCGTTGACCTGCTGTTTTATGGCGGTACCCCGCCTTCATATGCGCAAATCCCAGCGACTGCCCCCACTTGGTGCATATCTGCGTCGCACGGTAAAAGGACGGGTTCATGCCGGGTTCATAAAGGTGAGATCGATGTGCCCGGACAGTTCTAAGGCGGCCCCCACCCCGCTTGTTACGGTTAATCAACCGCACTGAGAGAACCCACGCGATGCCCGCAACCGGCAGCGGCACGGCCGCCGCACCGACCAGAACCTCGCCGATCACGCTCCAGTTCGCGCAGAAGGCGTTCATCGTCGCCGACGAGCGCCTGCTCCTGGTCCGCAAGTCCGAGAGCGACCCGTTCCACCCGGGCCGCTGGGAGGTGCCGGGCGGACGCCTGGAGATCGCCCAGGACCTCGACCTCGACGACCACATCCGCCGCGAGGTCTGGGAGGAGGTCGGGCTCAAGATCGATCCCGGCCCGCCGTTCCATCTGTGGCAGTGGTTCATGCCGGCCCGCGGCGAGCCCGCGCCCGCCCAGATCAGGGTGGTGGCGGCGGCCCGGGTGTGCGTGCCGGTGACGACCGAGATCACCATGGACCACCAGACGCCCGACGACCATCTGGACGAGAGCGTCTGGGTGCCGTTCGGCGAGCTGGGCTCCTACCCGCTCATCCCGAGCCTGCGCCCGGTGATGCGGGCGTTCCTGCGCCTGGGCCAGTAACCGGCCACCCGGCGGAGTGGGTCCCCAGCGGGTCACTGAGCAGGCCCGAATCGGGCATAAATCGGACATGGGCACGACCGAGGTCACGGCCAGCTCGCCCGTCCGCTGGCCCGGCCTGGACGGCGCCGATCGGCGCTTCTCCCTGGTGGTGATGGGCGACGTCTTCATCGAGGTACGCGCCGAGCTGCCCGGCACGCGCTTCGCCGCCGTCACCGAGGACCGGCTGGTCTACGCGGCGACCAGGGCCACCGTCGCCGGTACGGGCGTGAACCTCGCCCGCACCGCCACCCGCTACTTCCGGCGCACCGCGCTGCTGGCCAAGGTCGGCGACGACGACTACACGGCGGTGATCAGGCGGGAGCTGCGGCGGCTGCGCGTGCGCGACCTGCTGCGCGTCGAGCACCACAGCACCAACGGCGTCGCGGTCATGCTGCGCGACCAGTCGCCGGAACGCGGGGTACGGCTGCTCGTCGCGGGGCGCGACGGCCCCAACCGGCACCTCGGCGAGACCGACGTCCAGGGGGCGGCGAGCGAGATCCGCCGGGCCGACGTGCTCTTCATGGACGGCTACTCGCTGCTGGCCCCCGACTCGCGTGCCGCGCTGCGCGCCGCCGCGCGGGTGGCGCGGGAGGCGGGCACGCTGGTCGCCTTCGACCTGGTCCCGCACGACATCGACGCGCGGCTGCCCGCGACCGACGTCGTGCCGATCCTCGAACTGGCCGACGTCATCATCACCGAGGCGCCGTCGGTCGCGCGGCTGCTCGGGCGGCCGGAGCCGGTGGGGTCGGGCGAGGTCCGCGCGCTGCTGCCGGCGCTGGACCGGGCCGTCGCGGGCAGGCCGCTGTGGCTGCTGCGCTTCGGCGCCACCTCGCTGGAGCGGGTGCTGGCCCATCAGAGCGAACGAGTGAGGCTGGAGTACCCGAGCGGCTACGGAAGCGGGATCGAGCGGGCGGGCTACGGCGACCGGCTCGCCGCCTGCGAGCTCTACTGGTGGCTCTCCGCGCTCTCCTCGGCGTGACCCTCGGCATGACCCGTGCCCGCCCGGCTCGCCTCAGCCTGGACGGCGGCCGTCGCGCGCAGGATCTCCAGCGTGCGCAGGAACCGGGTCCGGCTGCCGGGAGTGGCGAACGACTGCTGCCAGCGCCACGGCCCGCCCGCGGGACGGCCCTCGTGACGTTCCAGCGCGACCATGGTGGCCCACCGCAGGAACTGGCTCGGCACGCCGTCGCTCGGGTGGACCGTCGCGCGGCCGCCCTCGTCGATCAGCGCGTACGAGCGGCGCGACCGGTAGTAGGCGCGCAGCGCGGCGCGTGAGGCGGGCGCGGCGGGCATGCCGTACCCCTCCGCCACGGCGCGCAGGCGCGGCCCCGCCGGCAGCAGATGCCAGTGCGCGTGGTCGATGCACGCGCCGCCGCCCTGCTCGGTCCCCGGCCCGTGCTCGAACAGCAGCAGCCCGTCGGTCCCGTACGCCGCACGGAACATCCCGTCGACCCGGTCGCGCCACCTGCGCGCGGCGGCCCACAGCCGCGCGTCGAACGCACCGGCGCAGGCGTGGTGCCTCGCCGTCACCAGCAGAAGATGCCCGTCCGACAAAGGCGCCAGATCGGGCATCAGCAAGAAGTCCGCGTCGGCCGCGAGCACCGAACCCGGCCCAGGAAGGTTCGCCATTTCGTTGAACCGGAATCGCAGGGGCGGGCAGAGCACGCAGTCCCGCCCCACATTCCTCCGCATCATGCGCACGACCACGCCTCTCCTCGCTCCCGACCCTCCTGACAGGCCCTCGTAACTCAGGGTGCCCAGAGAGCGTCATATGTGTTGGGTTCCGTGGATATACCCATCCATCACGATGGGTGCAGATTCATGACTTAAGGGGCACATAAGTCATAGAAGAACGATGAACCTAAAAACGCTCCCCGGACTGCTGGCGCCCCCACGCGAGGCCGCGCCGACCGCCATCGACATGGCCGTCCTCGGCGACCGCGTGAACGAGTCGCTCGACGTGCTGCGCGACTCCTACACGCCGAACGCCGCGCCCGGCATGGGCGGCGGCTGGTACCACGAACTGGCCCGCCCCGAACCCGGCACGACCGCGACCGCACTCGGCCTGCTGGCGTTCGTCGAGGCCGGACGTTCCTTCGAGCACTTCGACGAGTGCCTGGCCTTCCTCACCTCCCGGCAGACGACCTCGGCCGATCCGCTCAGGGACGGCGGCTGGGCGACCAAGACCAGCCTCGGCATGCCGGTCGTCGAGGCCACCGCGTGGATCGCGCGCCTGCTCGCCCGCGCGCGCTGTGACCTGCGGGAGGACGCCCCGGACGTGCGGCGCGCGTTCCGCTGGCTGATCCGCAACCAGAACAGCGACGGCGGCTGGGGCTCGCTGCTCGGCTCGCCCTCGCGGGTCTGGCTCACCTGCCTGGCGCTGCGCGCGCTGGTGCAGCTCAACCCGTACCACCCGTCGGTCGAACGCGGCGTCGAGTGGCTGACCGCCGACCGCACCGGGCACCGCCCCGCGTGGGGCGCCACACCGAACGCCGCGCCGACCGTCACGCACACCGCGTTCGCGCTGCTGACGCTGGCGGAGGTACGGCCGGGCGACCACGACGAACGGCTGCTGGCCGCCTACGACTGGCTGCTGCGGACCGTGGACTTCGACGACGACCACACCTGGATCGAGACCTACAACGTCTCCCCCAACGGCTCGGGCTCCAAGCCGATGTGGCGGCTGGCGCTGTGGCACTACGGGCTGCCGATCGCGCTGGCGGCGCTGCTGCGCGACCCGCGCGGCGTTCCGGGGGTCACGGTCAGCCGCGCGTTCCGCACGCTCACCCGCCAGGAGTTCACCGACCCGCGCGTGAACGGCATCCCGGGCGGCGGGCACTCGTCGCTGTGGACGCTGTGGTGGCGGATGGAGGCGCTCACCGCGCTGTCGCGGCAGCCGCTCGCCCATCCCGAGGACGTGCTGCACTGGCTGCCCGACGCCACGATCGTCCAGCGCGCGCACGCACGCAGCCTGCCCCTGCAGGCGCTGCTCCCCCGGCGCCCCCGCGTGGACGTGCTGCTGCTCATCCGCCGCTTCTGGACGACCCTGCTGCTGGCCGGGGTCGCGCTGCTGAGCCTGGTCGGCGTCGCGGTCGGCGCGTGGCACTGGCGCGACTTCTGGCTGAGCGTGAGCCTGCCGATCGTGCTCACGATCGTTCAGGAGGCGGCACGAAAACGGCGCCCGCCCCCGCCTACGGCCCGCTGAGCCCGGCCCGTCAGTCCGAGCAGTCGGTGGCCCGAGTCAGGCGGCGGCGCGCCGGGCCAGCTCGGCCTCGCCCGCGGCGCGCATCGCCTCGACCGGCACGTCGTCGCGTCCGGTCATCATCGCCACCTGCCGTACGGCCTGGTGGAGGAGCATCGGGAAGCCGCCGACCACGACGCCGCCCGCCTTCTCGACGGCGGCGCCCAGCGCGGTCGGCCAGGGCGCGTAGACGACGTCGAACACCGCGGCCCCCGAGGCCGCGACCCGCTCGGCCACGGCGTCGGCCGCACCGCCGGGCAGCGTGGAGACCACCAGGTCGACGGCCAGCAGGTCTTCCAGCCGATCGAGCGTGCCGATCCGCACGTCCAGGCCGAACCGTTCACCCACCTGCGCGGCCTCGCCGGCCCGCGCGGGATCGCGTACGGCCAGCGTGGCGACCCCTACGCCGAGCTGCGACAGCGCGGCCATCGCCGAGGCGGCGGTCGCGCCGCCGCCGAGGACCAGCGCCGAGCCGACGCCGCCGACGCCCGCCTCGTTCAGCGCCGTGACGACGCCGTAGACGTCGGTGTTGTCGCCCTGCCTGCGGCCGTCGCGCAGCACGATCGTGTTCGCGCCGCCGACCGCCACGGCCAGGTCGGACACGGTGTCGACCAGGCCGAGTGCGGTGCGCTTCAGCGGCATCGTCAGCGACAGCCCGGCCCACTCGCCGCCGAGCCCGTCCAGGAACCCGGCCAGCCCCTGCTCGTCGCACTCGAAGGCGTCGTAGGACCACTCGTCCAGCCCCATCGCCGCGTACGCCGCCCGATGCAGCACCGGCGACAGCGAATGGACGATGGGCGACCCCAGTACGGCTGCCCGGGACATGATGAGCTCGCTCTCAGTTCTCGGGGTGAGCCTTCAGCCACACGTCGAGCTTGGCCTTCATCCGCGTGAAGTCCTCGTTGGTCTCGCCGTACTCGGTGTAGCCGGTGGTGGGGTTGGTCGTGACGAAGTAGATCCACGGCCCGTCGGCGGGCTCCAGCGCCGCCTTCAGCGCGACCGCGCCCGGGCTGTCGATCGCGCCGACCGGCAGGCCCTTGACGTAGTACGTGCTGTAGGGCGACTTCACCGCGGTGTCCTTGTAGGACACGTGCAGGGTGCGCTTGTTGAGGGCGTACAGGACCGTCGTGTCCAGCTGCAGCTTGGTGCCCGCCTTGAGTCGGTTGTAGAGGACCCGCGCGATCTTCGGGTAGTCCTCCCTGGTGCCGCCCTCCGCCTGGAGCAGGCTCGCCAGCGTCACGAGCTGTCCGGGGTTCAGATGGACCTGCTTGGCCTTGTTGACCAGGTCGAGGTCGGCCGCCTCCTGCTTGAAGCGGTCCACCATCTGCTTGAGGATCTGCCCCGGGGTCGCGTTGGGGTTGATGTCGTAGCGACCCGGGAACAGGTAGCCCTCGACCTTGCCGCCCGCGTACGGAGGCAGCCCCAGAGTCTTCGGCCGGTCCGCGGCCGCCTGGAACTTGGCCGCCGAGATCCCGGTCTTCTTGGCCAGCAGCTGGTAGATCTCGCTGGCCCGCCGGCCCTCGGGAATGATGATCTGGTTGCCCGAGCGCGACTTGGGATCGAGCAGCAGGGCCATCGCGGCCTTCGACGACATGCGCAGGCGCATCTGGTAGAACCCCGGCTGGACGCTGCCGGCCTTGGGCTCCTTGCCGTAGACCTTCACGAACGCCCGGACGCTCTTGACCACGTCCTTGGCCTGGAGCGCGGTCCCGATCTGGGAGCCGTTGTCGCCCTCCTTGATCTGGACCGTGACATTGCCGGACCCGTCGCCGCTGTAGTCCGGCGGATGCAGCCTGTTGTCCAGCCAGGCGAAGCCGAAGACCCCCGCGGTGCCGACCAGCGCGACGATGAAGGCGAGCGCGAAGAAGAACGCCGCGCGGCCGCTGCGCTTGCGGCGCTTCTGCCGCTTGCGGGCGGTCCGCTGGTCGCGGCGGCCCGGGTGGTCGCCGGGGAGCGGGCCGCGCTCACCGTGCGGGTCTGAGAAGAGATCCAAATCGTTCATGAGCTTCCCCGGACGATCTCGCCTGGCGGACGCCCAGTCAACCGTTCGCCGTCCAGGGCGGCCTGGAGCAGCACCGCGGCCGCCGCCATGTCGACGACCTTGCGGCGCGCCTGACCGTGCACTCCACCGGCGCGCAGCCCGCTCTCGGCGGTGACGGTGGTGAGCCGCTCGTCGTAGAGACGGACGGCGACGTCCGGAGCGAGCCGGTCCGCGAGCAGCCCCGCGAACCGGCGCGCGTCCTGAGCCGCCGGGCCCTCACGGCCCGACAGCGAGGTGGGCAGGCCGACGACGACCTCGATGACCTCGTGCTCGGCGGCCAGCCCGGCCAGCAGGTCGAGGTCGCCCTTACCGCGCTTGACGGTCTCCAAGGGCGAGGCGAGGATCCCGCTCGGATCGCAGCGAGAGACTCCGATGCGGACGCTCCCGACGTCCACCCCGAGCCGAACGCCCTGCCTCATTGCCTCGCTCCGCTCAGCGGCTCACGGCGCCCTTCAGGCGCCGTCTTCCCTCGTCGCAGGCTCCTCAGTCCAGACGACGCCGCGCCGTGAGCGGTTCGCATGCCCCGTAGATCGTCGCTCACATGGCTCCAACTGCTCGTTCCACGGCGGCCAGCGCGTCCGGAACGGCGTCCGGGTTCGCGCCGCCGCCCTGGGCCAGGTCGTCCTTGCCGCCACCGCCGCCGCCGAGGGTCTTGGCGGCGACGCCGACCAGGGCGCCCGCCTTGATGCCGCGCTCCTTGGCGCCCTCGGTCACCGCGATCACCACGACCGGGCGGTCCTTGGGCACGCCGACGACCATGACCACGGCCGGGCGCGAGGTGAGCCGGCCGCGCACGTCCACGGCCAGCTTGCGCAGGTCGTCGGCGCCGGTGCCGTCGGGCGCGCGGTGGCCGACGAACGCCACGCCGTTCACGTCCTTGGCGCCGTCGGCGAGCTGCCCGGCGATCGCCAGGACCTGCTGGGACCGCAGCTTCTCCAGGTCCTTCTCGGCCTCGCGCAGCCGCGTGACCAGGCCGGAGACACGCTCGGGCAGCTCCTCCTTGCGCGTCTTCAGCTGCTCGGCCAGCTGGGCGACCAGCACGTTCTCCTTGGCCAGGAAGCGGAACGCGTCGATGCCGACCAGCGCCTCGACGCGGCGGATGCCGGCGCCGATGGACGACTCGCCGAGCACCTTGATCAGGCCGAGCTGCCCGGAGCGTGCCACGTGCGTACCGCCGCACAGCTCGCGGGAGTAGTCGCCGACCTCGACGACCCGCACCTCGTCGCCGTACTTCTCGCCGAACAGCGCCATCGCGCCCATCGCGCGGGCCTCGTCCAGCGAGGTGTGGAACGCGCGCACGTCCAGGTCGTTGATCAGCACGTCGTTCACCTCGTCCTCGACGTCGCGCAGCACGCTCACCGGCACGGCGCCCGAGGCGGTGAAGTCGAAGCGGAACCGGCCGGGCGAGTTCTCCGAGCCGGCCTGCGCCGCGGACTCGCCGAGCGCCCGCCGGAACCCGGCGTGCACCATGTGGGTCGCGGTGTGCGAGCGGGAGATCGCCCGCCGCCGGTCGGTGTCGATCTCGGCGAACGCGCTGTCGCCCGCCTGCGCCTCACCGCTGCGGACCACGCCGCGGTGCACGATCAGGCCCCCGAGCGGCGACTGCACGTCGGTGATCTCGATGACCGCGCCGTTGCCGAGCCGGATCACGCCGGTGTCGGCGAGCTGGCCGCCGCCCTCGGCGTAGAACGGCGTGCGGTCCAGGACGACCTCGACCTCGGAGCCCTCGCCCGCGGCCTGCACGTTGGCGCCGTTGACGAGCAGGCCGACCAGGCGGCCCTCGCCGATCACGTTGTTGTAGCCGATGAAGTCGACCGCGCCGCCGGCCTGGCCGAGCAGCTGGTCCAGCGCCGAGACGTCCAGGTTGCCGGTCTTCTTGTCCTGCGCGTCCTTCTTGGCCCGGTCCCGCTGCTCCTTCATGAGCCGGCGGAAGCCGTCCTCGTCGACCTGCAGGCCCTGCTCGGAGGCCATCTCCAGGGTCAGGTCGATCGGGAAGCCGTAGGTGTCGTGCAGCTTGAACGCCTGGTCGCCCGCCAGGCTCGGCTTGCCGGAGCGCTTGGTCTCCTCGACCGCCGCGTCGAAGATCGCGGTGCCGGTGCGCAGCGTCTGGAGGAAGGACTCCTCCTCGGCGTCGATCACCGTGTGGATGTTGGCGGCGGTCCGGATCAGGTCGGTGTACTGCTCGCCCATCGCCTTGATCGCGACCGAGGTCAGCTCGTGCATGAGCCCGGCCTCCTCGCCGCCCAGCAGCCGCAGGTTGCGGATGGAGCGGCGCAGGATGCGGCGCAGCACGTAGCCGCGGCCCTCGTTGCCGGGCCGGATGCCGTCGGCGACCATCATCATGCCGCTGCGCACGTGGTCGGCGATGACGCGCAGCGAGACGTCGGAGCGATGGTCGCGGCCGTACTTGGTGCCGGTGAGGTCGGCGGCCCGGTCCAGGACCTTCCAGAGCGTGTCGGTCTCGTAGATGTTGTCGACGCCCTGCAGGATGGCGGCCATCCGCTCCAGGCCCATGCCGGTGTCGATGTTCTTGGAGGGCAGCTCGCCGAGGATCGGGAAGTCGTCCTTGCCGGTGCCCGCGCCCCGCTCGAACTGCATGAAGACCAGGTTCCACACCTCGAGGTAGCGGTCCTCGTCGGCGACCGGTCCGCCCTCGCGCCCGTACTCGGGGCCGCGGTCGTAGTAGATCTCCGAGCAGGGGCCGCACGGGCCGGGCACGCCCATCGACCAGTAGTTGTCGGCCATGCCGCGACGCTGGATGCGCTCCAGCGGCACGCCGACCTTCTTGTGCCAGATCTCCTGGGCCTCGTCGTCATCGGTGTAGACGGTGGCCCAGAGCCTCTCCTCGGGGAAGCCGAAGCCCCCGTCGGCCTCCGACCGGGTGAGCAGGTCCCAGGCGAACGGGATCGCCTGCTCCTTGAAGTAGTCCCCGATCGAGAAGTTGCCCAGCATCTGGAAGAACGTGGCGTGCCGGGTGGTCTTGCCGACCTCCTCGATGTCCGGCGTGCGCACGCACTTCTGCGCGCTGGTCATCCGCGGCGACGGCGGCGTGCGCTGGCCGAGGAAGTACGGCTTGAACGGCACCATCCCGGCGTTGACCAGCAACAGGGTCGGATCCTCGGCGATCAGGCTGGCCGAGGGCACCACGGTGTGCCCGCGCTCTTCGAAGAACTTGAGGAAGCGGCGCGCGACCTCTGCCGACTCCATGATCAGTGGCCATCCTTGTCGTCGTTGCCGGAGCTTTCGATGATCTTGCTCTGGTCGATGGTGCTGTCGATGATCGTGTAACGGGCCTTCAGGACCCGGCGGGGCCGGGCGCCCTCCAGCTCGGGCGGAGCCTGGTCGAGCCTGGTGGCCTCCCGCAACTCCACTTCACGTGCCTGCATCTCGGTACGAACGTCATGGGCGAAGAGTTTCAATCGATCTCCGGCGCCGTGCCCGGCGGTCACCGCGCGCGCCGCCACGCCCTGGGGCGACCACTCGCGGGCGAACCGCTGCACCCGGCGCTTGGCCCGGTGGGTGGCGTAGACGCCGGCGCCAGCGCCGACCGACAGCCAGAACAGCCTCTTGGGGATCATCGGGTCACCGTCGGCCCTTGCCCGCGGCGCGGGCGGGCAGCTGCGGCCGGTCGTCACGGCCGTTGCCGGCGGCGCCCTCGGCGCGGGTGTTGCCCAGCGCCTTGCGCACGCCGTAGGAGAACGCGGCGGCCTTGACCAGCGGGCCGCCCACGACCGAGGTCATCACCGTGGTGACGGCCGACACGTTCTGGGTGACCCCGGCGACCTGCTTGGTGATCACGTCGGTCCGGCCCAGCTGCTCGTTGGCGCGCTGGACGGTCCGGTTCATGTCGTCAAGGAGCGGTCCGGCCTGCTCTCCGATGTCGGACACCACCTTGCTGGCCTCGCCGAGCAGGCGGCTGAGCTTGAGCAGGGTGAGGGCGATGAAGGCCACGAGAATCGCCCAGAACACGGCCACGATGAGGCCTGCCAGTTCTGCACCAGTCAGCATCAGGGCTTTCCGTTCGCTGTGTATGTCTCGGGTAGCGGTGTGTGTCTCGGGCCGGGCTGGTCAGACACCCTACCGTGGTGTCGCGCCCGTGCCGGGGAAGGCTATCGGGCTCAGGTGACCAATCGCGGGATCAGGCGTTCTCACGGGGCCGGGCGTCCTGTCGATCAGCCTTTTCCCGTGCCGTGTCCAGTGCCGCCTCCCGTGCCGCTTCCTGTGCCGCGCAGCACCGAGCGGATCCGCTCCAGCACCTCCGAGAAGCGTCCCTCGGCACCGTGTCTGGTGGGGCGGTAGTACTCACGGCCCTGAACGGCGTCGGGCGCGTACTGCTGGCGTACCACCCCGCCGGGATGGTCATGCGCGTATTTGTACCCGGCGCCGTGACCTATCTTCGCGGCGCCCTTGTAGTGCGCGTCGCGCAGGTGGCCGGGCACCGGCCCGACCAGGCCCTTGCGGACGTCGCCGATGGCCTCGCCGATGGCGGTGACCACGGCGTTGGACTTGGGCGCCAGCGACAGGTGGATCACCGCGTGCGCCAGGTTGATCTGCGCCTCCGGCAGCCCGATCAGCTCGACCGCCTGGGCGGCGGCCGTCGCGGTCTGCAGGGCGGTCGGGTCGGCCATGCCGACGTCCTCGCTGGCCAGGATCACCAGCCGGCGGGCGATGAACCTGGGGTCCTCCCCCGCCTCGATCATCCGGGCCAGGTAGTGCAGCCCGGCGTCGACGTCGCTGCCGCGGATGCTCTTGATGAACGCGCTGATCACGTCGTAGTGCTGGTCGCCCTCGCGGTCGTAGCGGACCGCGGCCCGGTCGACCGCCTTCTCCAGCACCTCCGGCGTGATCGTCTCGCCGTCGTCGACGACCAGGGCGGCCGCCTCGAGGTAGGTGAGGGTGCGGCGGGCGTCGCCGCCCGCCAGGCGGATCAGGTGGTCCTCGGCGGGATTGTCGAGCGTCACCGTGCCGTTCAGGCCCCGCTCGTCGGTGAGCGCCCGGTCGATCACCTCGCGCAGCTCGTCCTCGCCGAGCGGCTCCAGGGTGAGCAGCAGCGAGCGCGACAGCAGCGGGCTGATCACCGAGAAGAACGGGTTCTCGGTGGTGGCGCCGATGAACGAGACCCAGCGGTTCTCCACGGCGGGCAGCAGGGCGTCCTGCTGGGCCTTGTTGAAGCGGTGGACCTCGTCGACGAACAGCACGGTCTGGCGGCCGGCCATGCCGAGCTCGCGGCGGGCCAGGTCGATCTCGGCCCGGACCCGCTTCACGCCGTCGCTGACCGCCGAGATCTCCACGAACCGGCGCTTGGTGGCCATGCTGACCACGGTCGCCAGGGTGGTCTTGCCGGTGCCGGGCGGGCCCCACAGGATCAGCGACATCGGCACGTCGCGGTCGACCAGCTGGCGGATGGGCGTGCCGGGGCCCAGCAGGTGGCCCTGGCCGACGACCTCGTCCAGCCCGCGCGGCCGCATCCGTACGGCCAGGGGCTGGGCACCGTCGGGCAGCGAGGCCGGTACCCCCGCCGGGGCCGCGGTACGCGCCGCCGCGGGGACCTCCTCGGAGGGATCGTCGAAGAGGCCCTCACTCTGCCCCGGTTCCGCCTTGCTCACCCTTCGAGGTTATCCCGGCGTGCGGACATTCCTGTCCGCACGCCGGGCTAGGGTGATCGGGAACCCCCCGACGGAGAACGACGTTGATTCCGAGCGTGACCGAGACCGGCGAAACGGCCAGGCGCCGACGCCACGGGCTTGCTGCGCTGCTCGTGGCGCTGTTCGCCGTCGCCGGGCTCGTCTTCGCCTACGGGCTGGGGCACGCGCCGCCGATGCGGGTCTGCACCGAGCACTCCACCAGCGTTCCGTCGGACGTCGCCGCCCTGCTCGCCCCCGGCGGGCAAGGAGGGCATTCGGCGGGCCACGCTCCAGGGGCCTCCCTGAGGAAGGCGGCCCTGGGGCACGGCTTCGGGCACACCGCGGCGTCGGGCGCCAAGGCGCCCATGAAGCCGCCGCCGCTGAGCCCGGCGGGCGGCTGCCTCGGCCTCGCCGTTCTCCTCGGGCTCCTGGCCCTCGGGCTGGCCGCTCTGCCGCGCCGGTCCGGCGGCCTGCTGCCCGCGCGATTCGGCTGGCTGGTCGGGCCGCCCCGGCAGTGGACACCCTTCTCGGCCCCGCCGGGATCTCTCCAGGTTCTTCGGCTGTGAGAACGCAGCGTCCTTCGCTGCCGTACTCCCATCCGAACATCCCGAGAGGTCTCCCTCATGTCCAAGAACGCCCGCAACCGCGTTCAGGCGCAGAGCGCCCGTGAACGCCTTCAGCAGCAGAACGCCCTGACCGAGCGCACCATCCCCTGGGGCGGCATCGCCTTCTTCGGGGTCATCGGCGTGATCGTCATCGTCGCGATCGGCTACGCCGTCCTGCAGACCCGGCCCGACAAAAAGTCCTCGGCCTCCGCAGACTCCGCCAACACCGCGCTGACCGGTGTGGTGAGCAAGAACGAGCCCAACCGCAACCACGTCTCCGGCTCGGTCAAGTACGACTCGACCCCGCCCATGGGCGGCGACCACGACCCGATGTGGCAGAACTGCGACGGCCGCGTCTACGACAGCCCCCTGCGCAACGAGAACGCCGTCCACTCCCTGGAGCACGGGGCGGTCTGGATCACCTACAAGCCCGGCCTGGCCGCCGCCCAGGTGGACAAGCTGAAGAGCAAGGTCAACCGGACCGACTACACCCTCATGAGCCCCTATCCGGGCCTGGACGCCTCGATCGTGCTCTCGGCATGGGGAAAGCAGCTGAAGCTCCAGGACGCCTCTGACGGCCGTGTGGACGCCTTCCTGAAGGAGTTCGTCAAGGGCCAGCAGACGCCCGAGCCCGGCGCCGCCTGCACCGGGGCCAAGGACACCCCGTGAGCGAGCCCGGGGCAGGGGCCGAGGGCCAAGCCGCGGAGGAGCCTCAGGCCGCCGTGGCCGGGCCCTCGACGGTCGTCCGGCAGGCACCGCGAGGGCGCCGGGTGACCGTCGTCCTCGCGGTGCTGGTCCTGATCGTGGCCGGGGCGTTCGTGGCGCTGCGGGCGACGGGCTCGGACCGGCCGGGCACCGACAGCCCCGAGGCCGGGTTCGCCCGCGACATGAGCACCCACCACTCCCAGGCCGTGGAGATGTCGTTCATCGTCCGGGACCGGACCAAGGACGCGCCGACGCGGCTCCTGGCGTACGACATCATCAACACCCAGCGCGCCCAGATCGGCATGATGACCGCCTGGCTGGACGACTGGGGCCTCCCCCAGGCCGACCCGGCCGGGCGGATGCGCTGGATGAGCGGGCACGCGGGGCATTCGGGCACCGCCGCCCCGGCCGCCGCGGACGGGGCGATCATGCCGGGCATGGCCACCAGGACTCAACTGGCCGAGCTCGGGAGGCTGTCGGGCAAGGACGCCGAGGTGTTCTACCTGCGGCTGATGATCGCCCACCACCGGGCGGGCGTGGACATGGCCCAGGCAGCCCTGACGCTCTCGCGCCGCCCACAGGTCAGGCGGCTCGCCCAGACGATGGTGGACGGGCAGAAGTCGGAGATCGCCCTGATGAACACCATGCTCGCCGAACGCGGCGCCGCCGCCCGCTGACGGCCCGCGCCGGAGACGGGGGCGGGCGACCTTGTCGATATCGCTTGACAGGAAGGTCTTGGCGCGGGTCACTGACCACCATGGCTCAGAAACTCAGCGGCTACCACCGGGCACTCGACCTCTTCGAGGGAGTGGTCGGCGGCGTCGCCCGGGACGGCTGGGACGCGGCGACGCCGTGCTCCGGCTGGACCGCCCGGGACGTCGCCGGCCACATGATCGGCGGGCAGCATCTGATCCGAGCCCTGGCGACCGGTGGCACGCCGCCGGACGTCAACACCGACCCCGGCCGGTACTGCACCGGAGACCCGCTGCTGGCCTGGCGCACGGCGCGCAAGGAGACCGAGGCGGAGCTGACCCAGCAGGCGCTCGGCCGTCAGGTGCCGTTCGGCGCGCTCGGCGACCTGCCGCTCAGCGACTTCCTGGGCGGCTACGCGCTGGAGCCGCTGATCCACACCTGGGACCTGGCGACGGCGTCCGGGCAGCCGGACAGGCTCGACCCCGACCTGGTGCACCACGGCTTCGCCACCGCGCACATCATCGGCGGCGCGCTGCGTGCCGCCGAGCAGCTCGGCCCGGCGCTCACCCCGCCGCGCGGAGCCGACGAGCAGACCCGGCTGCTGGCCTTCCTGGGCCGCAAGTCCTTCTGACCGGTCCTCCGGGGAGGAACGGTCAGGAGAACTCGGCGAGGGTGCGCTCGGCCTCTTCAAGCCAGGCGCGCCGCGCCTCCAGGGCCTCCTCGGCGTCCCGCACGTCCCTGTCGCGGCCGGCGGCGCGGGCCTTGTCCAGCCGCTTCTCCAGCTGCTCGATGGAGTTGCGCAGCTGCGCCACCGTGGCCTCGGCGCGCGCACGCGCCTCGGGGTTGGTGCGCCGCCACTCCGACTCCTCGGCGCCGCGGATCGTCTCCTCGATCTTGCGGAGGCGGCCCTCCAGGCGGTCGCGCTGGTCGCGCGGCACCATGCCGGCCGCCTCCCAGCGCTCCTGGATCTGGCGCAGCTGCTGGCGGGCCTGCCGAACGTCCTTGACCGGCAGCAGCCGCTCGGCCTCGGCGAGGATCTTCTCCTTCTCGTCCGCGTGCACGCGGAACTCGGCGTCGCGCTCGGCGAACGCGGCGCTGCGCGCGGAGAAGAAGGTGTCCTGGGCGCCCTTGAAGCGGGACCACAGGTCCTCTTCGGCGTCCCGTGCGGCGCGTCCGGCCAGCTTCCAGCGGCGCATCAGGTCGCGGTAGGCGGCGGCGGTCTCGGACCAGTCGGTCGAGCCGGTCATCGACTCGGCCTCGGTGACCAGCCGCTCCTTCTCCTTGCGGGCCTCCTCGCGCTGGTCGTCCAGCGTGGCGAAGTAGACCTTGCGGCGCTTGGTGAAGGCGTTGCGTGCGGCGGACAGGCGCTTCCAGAGGGCGGTCTCGGTCGGCCGGTCGATCCGCTCGGCCGCCTTCCACTCCTCCACCAGCTGGCGCAGGCGCTCGCCGCCGTTCTTCCAGTGCGTCTCCTCGGCGGCGATCCGCTCCGCCTCGCCGACGATCCGCTCCTTGATCTCGCGGGCCTCGTGCCGGGCGTGCTCGCGCTGCGCCTTCACCTGCTCACGGCGCTTGCCGACCGCCTCGGTCAGCACCTCCAGCCGCTTCACCAGGGCCTCGAGGTCGCCGACGCAGTGGGCGTCGGTCACCGCCTCGCGGAGCCGCTGGATGCTCTGCTGGGCCTGCGAGGGCTGCAGGTCGGTGGTGCGGACTCGCTGTTCGAGGAGGCCGATCTCGGTGGCGAGCGCGTCGTACTTGCGCTTGAAGTAGGCCAGGGCCTCCTCCGGAGCGCCTGCCTGCCAGGATCCGACGACCCGTTCACCGTCCGTCGTCTTGACGTAGACGGTGCCTTCCTCGTCCACCCGGCCCCAGGGATCGGTCGCGCTGGACACCCTTGCCTCCCGCATCACGGGTCCGGTCGATTCCCATTCAGACCGGACCCTCCACACCTTAATGTCCCGACGCCCTATTTCTTGGCGATCGCGACGTCCTGGACAGTGACCTTCTTCTTCGGTTCGCCGGTGCCGTCCTCGCCCGCCTTCGCGACCCCGGCCTTGGCGACGCCCTCGAGCATGTCGATACCCGAAGTGATCTTGCCGAACACCGTGTAGTCGGGTGAAAGCTGAGAGTCGCCGTACACCAGGAAGAACTGGCTGCCGTTGGTGCCGGGGCCCGCGTTGGCCATGGCCAGCGTGCCCTTGGTGTACTTGGCGCCCTCGGTGTTCTCATTGGCGAACTGGTAGCCGGGACCGCCGCTGCCGCTGCCGGTCGGGTCACCGCACTGCAGCATCTGCAGGCCCTGGCTCGTCGACAGCCGGTGACAGTGGCTGCCGTCCCAGTACTTCTTCTTGGCGAGGAAGGCGAACGAGTTCACCGCGCAGGGCGCCTTCTTGCCGTCCAGCTCCAGCCCGATGTCGCCCTGGCTGGTCTTGATGGTGGCGTTGACGACGTCGTTGTAGACGGGCTTCGCCGGGGGCGTGCTCTTGTCCTTCAGCGCGCCGGACTCCTGGGAGGCGGTGTAGCTGCACTCCCCGGCCTTGGCGCTCGCGGGCGTGCTGGGCGTGGCTCCGGCGCCGGCCGCGTTGTTCTTGCCCTTGTCCTTGTTCTTGTCGTCACCGGAGGCGGACATGGCGACAATGGTCGTGGCGCCGGCCGCGATCACCACGACCGCGACCACGGCCCCAGCGATCTTCGTGCGCCGAGCCCGCGCCTCCCGGGCGAGCCGGGCCTGTTCCTGGCGCTCATAGCGCTGCCGCGCGAGCTCCTTCTTACGGTCCTTCCCCGCCACGTGCCTGCCCCTCCGCTGTGATCAGGTGAACGTGCAGCGCATAGTAGCGGTACTGACTGAAAGGTTGTGCCATACCGGACTCTCCCGCGACACGGCGATCCTTGGATCTCGTTCGCGGAGGCCAGGGCCGCGCCGGTACCCTCAGGACTGCCGCCATATGCCTGCTTGGCTCTCAGACTGGCCAGAAGACTGGCTTGAAGGAAGGACGACCGTGCTCGTCGCCGGGTTCCCCGCTGGTTCGTTCGCCGCGAACTGCTACCTCGTGGCGCCCGCCGCCGGCGAGGAGTGCGTGATCATCGACCCGGGCGAGGGGGCCGAGGCCGGGATCGACGAGATCATCCGCGAGCACCGGCTCAAGCCGGTCGCGGTGCTGCTCACGCACGGCCACATCGACCACGTCTGGTCGGTCGCCCCGGTCTGCGGCGCCAAGGACGTCCCCGCCTATATCCACCCCGACGACCGCGAGCTGCTGAGCGATCCGGCCAAGGGCTTCCCGCTGGCCGCCAAGCAGCAGCTGCTCGGCGGGCTGACCTTCAGCGAGCCCGACGACGTCAAGGAGCTGTCGGACGGCGCGGTGATGCGGCTGGCCGGTCTGGAGTTCACGGTGGACCACGCCCCGGGCCATACGCCCGGGTCGGTGACGTTCCGGACCCCCAAGACCGAGCAGCTGCCCGATGTGATCTTCACCGGGGACCTGCTGTTCCAGGGGTCGATCGGCCGCACCGACCTGCCGGGCGGCTCGTACGAGGAGATCCTCAAGAGCCTGTCGCGGGTCTGCCTCTCCCTTCCGGACGAGGCGGCCGTCCTGCCCGGCCACGGCGATCAGACCACCATCGGCCGCGAGCGCGCCGCCAATCCGTTCCTATCCCCGCTTTCTTCGGGGGGTACAGGGGGGTCGTCCCCCCTGAAAGGCACAGATCTGGCGCCCTCCGACGGCCCTCACAAGGGATTCTGACCTCAAAGATCATGAGTTCTAGCTTTCAGGCCCCCAAGGGGGTCAAGGAGTACGTGCCGCCGCGCGCGGACCTTTTCTACGCCATCCGGCAGGCGTTCGCCGAGCAGGCCCGGCTGGCCGGTTACGGCTATCTGGAAATGGCCGTCTTCGAGGACACCACGCTCTTCAAGCGGGGCGTCGGCGAGTCCACCGACGTGGTCAGCAAGGAGATGTACACCTTCGAGGACCGCGGCGGGCGCTCCCTGACGCTGCGGCCCGAGTTCACCGCGGGCGTGCTGCGCTCGGTGCTGGAGCACAACCTCCACAAGGAGGGCGGCCTGCCGGTCAAGGTCTGGACCACCGGCCCGGCGTTCCGCGCCGAACGGCCTCAGGAGGGCCGCTACCGACAGTTCTACCAGCTCGACCTGGAGGCGATCGGCAGCGAGGACCCGCAGGTCGACGCCGAGACGATCGCGATCGCGTGGAACTGGTACCAGGGTCTCGGCCTGCGCCAGGTCCGGCTGCTGCTGAACTCCCTCGGCTGCAAGGAGTGCCGTCCCGCCTACCGGACCCGGCTGCAGGAGTTCCTGCGCGGCCTGGACCTGGACGAGGCCACCCGCGCCCGCATCGAGATCAACCCGCTGCGCGTCCTGGACGACAAGCGCCCGGACGTCCGGGCTCGGCTCGAGGGCGCCCCACTGATGGCCGACCACCTGTGCGGGGCCTGCAAGGCCCACTACGACCGGGTCAGGGAGCTGCTGGGCGACCTCGGCATCCCGTGGGAGGACACCCCCACCCTGGTGCGCGGGCTGGACTACTACACCCGGACGACCTTCGAGTTCGACCACCCGCTGCTCGGCGCCCAGTCGGGCATCGGCGGCGGCGGGCGCTACGACGGCCTGTCGGAGGACATCGGCGGTCCCCCGCTGCCCGGCATCGGCTTCGGGCTCGGCCTGGACCGTACGATCCTGGCCCTGGAGGCCGAGGGCGCGCAGTTCAGCGCCCCGCCCCGCTGCGAGGTGTTCGGCGTCCCGATCGGCGACGAGGCCGAACGCACGATCTTCGGCCTGGTGGCCGACCTGCGCCGCGCCGGGATCGCCGCGGACATGGCGTACGGGGGCAAGAAGCTGAAGGGCGCCATGAAGGACGCCGACCGGTCCGGGGCCCGCTACGCGCTGATCCTCGGCGAGCGAGATATCGCCGCCGGGTCCGTCCAGCTGAAGGACCTGGCCGAGGGCGACCAGAGCGCGGTGCCGCTCACCGAGATCACTTCGACGTTGAAGGAAAGGCTTTCACGATGATCCGCTCGCACGAGGCGGGGACGCTCCGCAAGGAGCACGCCGGGCAGCAGGTGACGCTGGCCGGATGGGTGGCCCGGCGCCGCGACCACGGCGGCGTCACGTTCATCGACCTGCGCGACGCCTCCGGCACCGCGCAGGTCGTCTTCCGCGAGGAGGACGCGGCGCACGACCTCCGCTCTGAGTTCTGCGTCCGGGTGACCGGCGAGGTCCGGGTGCGGCCCGAGGGCAACGAGAACCCCGAGCTCCCCACCGGCGAGATCGAGGTCTCCGCGATCGAGATCGAGGTGCTGTCGGAGGCCGCGCCGCTGCCGTTCCCGATCGAGGGCGACGTCAACGTCAACGAGGAGGTCCGGCTCAGGTACCGCTACCTCGACATCCGCCGCGAGCAGGTCGCCCGTGCCCTCAAGCTCCGGTCCGAGGGCCAGTTCATCGTGGGCGACGTCCTGCGCGGCCACGGCTTCGTGAACGTCGAGACGCCCACCCTGACCCGTTCCACGCCCGAGGGCGCGCGCGACTTCCTCGTGCCGGTCCGCCTGAAGCCGGGCCACTGGTACGCCCTCCCCCAGTCGCCGCAGCTGTTCAAGCAGCTGCTCATGGTCGGCGGCCTGGAGCGCTACTACCAGATCGCCCGCTGCTACCGGGACGAGGACTTCCGCGCCGACCGGCAGCCGGAGTTCACCCAGATCGACATCGAGATGTCGTTCGTCGACCAGGACGACGTCTTCCAGGTCGGCGAGGACCTGGTGGCGCGCCTCTGGAAGGACCTCGCCGACTACGAGATCCCGCGGCCGATCCCCCACATCACCTACGCCGACGCCATGGCGCGCTACGGCTCGGACAAGCCGGACCTGCGCTTCGGCAACGAGCTGACCGACATGACGGCCTACTTCGCCGACACCACGTTCCGCGTCTTCCAGGCCCCCTACGTCGGCGCGGTCGTGATGCCCGGCGGCGCGTCCCAGACCCGCAAGGAGCTGGACGGCTGGCAGGACTGGGCCAAGGCCCGCGGCGCCCGCGGCCTCGCCTACGTGCTCGTCCAGGAGGACGGCGCCCTGGGCGGCCCGGTCGCCAAGAACCTGTCCGACGCCGAGAAGGAAGGCCTCGCCGCCAAGACGGGCGCCAAGACCGGCGACGCGATCTTCTTCGGCGCGGGCAAGCCGCACTCGACCCGCGAGCTCCTCGGCGCGGCCCGCCTGGAGATCGGCCGCCGCTGCGAGCTGATCGACGAGTCCGCGTGGGCCTTCTGCTGGGTCGTGGACGCCCCGAACTTCGAGCCCGTCGAGGACGACAAGGGCGAGCAGATCGGCTGGACCTCCGTCCACCATCCGTTCACCGCGCCCAAGGCCGAGTACGCCGACACCTTCCAGGACGACCCGGGCTCCGCGCTCGCCAACGCCTACGACATCGTCTGCAACGGCAACGAGATCGGCGGCGGCTCCATCCGTATCCACCGCGCCGAGATGCAGCAGCGCGTCTTCGACGTGCTCGGCCTTTCCAAGGAGGACGCCGAGTCCAAGTTCGGTTTCCTCCTGGAGGCGTTCAAGTTCGGTCCCCCGCCCCACGGCGGCATCGCCTTCGGCTGGGACCGCGTCGTGACCCTCCTCGCCGGTCAGGACTCCATCCGCGACGTGATCGCCTTCCCGAAGGCCGCGTCCGGCTACGACCCGCTCACCGCCGCGCCCACGCCCATCACCGAGCAGCAGCGTAAGGAAGCCGGCGTCGACATCCGCCCCGAGGACCTGGAAGAAGCCGAGAAGGCCGAGAAGGAAGCGAAGGCCGAGAAGGCCTGACCCCGGGCGTACCAGCGAAAGGCCCCGCATCCGATGGCGGATTCTCGGGGTCCTCGCAACACCTGATGGCCTATGTGGTTGTCAGTAGATCACGCAGGCGCTCGGCTGGGGTTGCCCAGCCGAGCGTTTTGCGTGGTCGGCCGTTGAGTTGCTGGGCGACGTGTTCGAGGTCTTGGGCGCTGTGCGCCGACAGGTCGGTGCCCTTGGGGAAGTACTGGCGCAGCAGGCCGTTGGTGTTCTCGTTGGAGCCGCGTTGCCAGGGTGAGTGCGGGTCGCAGAAGTAGACCGGCACGCCGGTGGCGACGGTGAACTGCTGGTGCGCGGCCATCTCGCAGCCTTGGTCCCAGGTCAGCGAGCCGCGTAGGTGTGCGGGCAGGGTGGCGATCAGGGGCACCAGCACGTCGCGGACCTCCTCGGCGGTGTGGCCGCCGGGCAGATGACCGAGCAGGACGTAGCGGGTGGAGCGCTCGACCAGGGTGACGATCGCGGTCTCGCTGCGGGGGCCGACGATCAGGTCGCCTTCCCAGTGACCGGGCACCGCCCGGTCCTCGACCTCGGCCGGCCGATCGGAGATCATCACCATCTCGTCGACGAACCGGCGGGTGCGCTGATCTGCACTGCGGTGGGGTTTGCGGCGGGTGCGCCCGGTGCGCAGCGCGTCCGCGACCTCGCGGCGCAGCCCGCCACGGGCCTGGACGTAGATCGCCTGGTAGATCGTTTCCGGACTCACCCGCATGCTCTGTTCGTCGGGGAACTCGATGACCAGAGCGTGACAGATCTGCTCGGGTGACCACCGCTCGGCCAGCCCATGGGCGACGAACTCGCGCAACCGGCCCGCCTGGGCGAGCTTGGAGACCTTGGGCCGCGGCCGGCTCTTGGCCCATGCCCGCTGGGCCCGATGCGGCTGATAGACGCCCTCGACGGAACGGGCGTCGATCTCGCGTTTGACGGTGGAGGCCGGCCGGCCCAGTGCCCGCCCGATCGCGCGCAGCGACCGGCCCTCACGACGCAGGTCAGCGATCAACTCCCGCTCGGCCACGGTGAGGAAGCGGGGGTGCAACCTGGCCTCGACTGCCGCGACAGACGGCTCTGTCGCGGCGGCAACGGTAGTGATCATGCCCGTTGTGTAGTCGATCCTGCGCCCGTTGGGATGCAGGCGCGCGTGGCCGATCTGCCGGATCCCGCGATCCCAGTCCTGGGCAGTACGCTCATGCACCCCGACCTGCGCCGCGGCCTCCCGCCGCCGCACCCCGGCCGCGCGCAGCCGGTCATACTCCGCCCGCCCCGGATGCCCGCTCGTGCCCGTCTTCCCACGACCACGCACCCGGCCTTCCGCGCCCACCCATACGCCGTGGCAGGGTTGGCCCCGACCGCCCGAGCAGCACCCGAGATGCTCCCGTTCTCCCGGTCCAGCGCCTCCAAGAACCTCGCCCTCAACCCCTCAAAACCCACGATCCCCGCAACTCCCTGAAGCTCAGGGTGTTGCGGGGATCGCTAGAACCCGCCCGATCGGATGCGGGGCCTTTGCTTTGCCGTACGAGCTCTGGCCTAGCGGTTGGTGCCGCTGGTGACCCTGTAGACGTCGTAGACGCCGTCGATGGAACGGACGGCCTTGAGGACGTGGCCCAGGTGCTTGGGGTCGCCCATCTCGAAGGTGAAGCGGCTGACGGCCACCCGGTCCCGGGTGGTGGTGACGGACGCCGACAGGATGTTGACGTGCTGGTCGGAGAGCACGCGCGTCACGTCGGACAGGAGCCGGGGTCGGTCCAGCGCCTCGACCTGGATGGCCACCAGGAAGACCGAGTCCTCGCCCGGCGACCACTTGACGTCGATGAGGCGGTCGGGCTGCTCCTTGAGCTGGGCCACGTTGACGCAGTCGGCGCGGTGCACGGAGACGCCGTGGCCGCGGGTGACGAAGCCGACGATGTCGTCGCCGGGTACGGGCGTACAGCAGCGGGACAGGCGTACCCACACGTCGGGGTCGCCCGCCACCACCACGCCGGGGTCGCCGGTCGTACGGGTGCGCTTGCGCTTGGTCGGGAGCGCGATCTCGGCGAGGTCCTCCTCGGCGCTCTCCACGCCGCCCAGGGCCTCGACCAGGCGCTGAACGACGGTCTGCGCGGAGACCTGGCTCTCGCCGACTGCGGCGTAGAGCGAGGACACGTCCGGGTAGCGCATGTCGCGGGCGAGCGCGAGGAGCGCCTCGCCGGACATCATGCGCTGCAGCGGCATGTTCTGCTTGCGCATGGCACGGGCGATGGCGTCCTTGCCGGACTCGATCGCGGTGTCGCGCCGTTCCTTGGAGAACCAGTGCTTGATCTTGTTGCGGGCGCGGGCGCTCTTGACGAAGCCGAGCCAGTCGCGGCTGGGGCCCGCGTCGGGCGACTTGGAGGTGAAGACCTCGACGGCGTCGCCATTGTCCAGGGTGGATTCCAGCGGCACCAGGCGGCCGTTGACGCGGGCGCCGATACAGCGGTGACCCACCTCGGTATGGATGGCGTACGCGAAGTCGACCGGAGTGGCGCCTTGGGGCAGCGCCATGACGTCGCCCTTGGGCGTGAAGACGAAGACCTCCGAGACCGAGAGGTCGAAGCGCAGGCTCTCCAGGAACTCGGCCGGGTCTGCCGTCTCCTTCTGCCAGTCCAGGAGCTGGCGGAGCCACTGCATGTCGGCGGCCTTGCGGCCCGCGACGGTCTCTTCCTTGTACTTCCAGTGCGCGGCGACGCCGTACTCGGCGCGGCGGTGCATGCCCCAGGTGCGGATCTGCAGCTCGACCGGCTTGCCCTCCGGCCCGATGACCGTGGTGTGGAGGGACTGGTACATGTTGAACTTCGGCATCGCGATGTAGTCCTTGAACCGGCCGGGGACCGGATTCCATCGCGCGTGGATCGAGCCGAGCGCCGCGTAGCAGTCGCGGACGCTGTCGACCAGGACCCGGATGCCGACCAGGTCGTAGATGTCGTCGAAGCTGACGTCCCGGGCGATCATCTTCTGGTAGATCGAGTAGTAGTGCTTCGGGCGGCCGGTGACGGTCGCCTTGATCCGCGCCTCACGCAGGTCCGTCGAGACGTTCTCGATCACGTCCTGCAGGAACACGTCGCGGCGCGGCGCGCGCTCGGACACCAGGCGGGCGATCTCGTCGAAGCGCTTGGGATAGAGCGTGGCGAACGAGAGGTCCTCCAGCTCCCACTTCAGGGTGTTCATGCCCAGGCGGTGCGCGAGGGGCGCGAAGACCTCGAGGGTCTCGCGGGCCTTCTTCTCCTGCTTGTGGCGGGGCATGTAGCGCAGCGTGCGCATGTTGTGGAGCCGGTCGGCGAGCTTGATCACCAGGACCCGGATGTCGCGGGCCATGGCGACGACCATCTTGCGGACGGTCTCGGCCTCGGCGGCCTCGCCGTACTTGACCTTGTCGAGCTTGGTGACGCCGTCCACCAGGGCGGCGATCTCGTCGCCGAAGTCCGAGCGCAGCTCGTCGATGGTGTACGGGGTGTCCTCGACGGTGTCGTGCAGCAGCGCGCCGCAGAGCGTCTCGGTGTTCATGCCGAGCTCGGCGAGGATGGTGGCGACCGCGAGCGGATGGGTGATGTAGGGATCGCCGCTCTTGCGCTTCTGGTCGCGGTGGTAGTGCGCGGCGACGTCGTACGCGCGCTCGATCAGCCGCAGGTCCGCCTTCGGATGCGTGTTGCGGACCGTCTTGATCAGTGGTTCGAGTACCGGGTTCATAGTGGGGCCGCGCTGGGCGCCCAACCTGGCGAGCCTTCGGCGCACCCGGGCGGCAGACGGTGGGATCGTGGCCGGCGTGGGCCTGGACGGATGGGACGGGGGTTCGGCTGCGGGGACGGCTGCCTGTCGCTCGGCCGCGGGTCGCTCGGCGGCGGATCGCTCGGCTGGAGCCCGGTCGGTGGCGGGCCGCTCGACTCCCGGCTGCTCGGTGGCGGGCTGTCCGGTGGCGGGCCGCTCGGCGCGTGGGGACGGCGGTGCGTCAGGTCGTACGGCACCCTCGCTCGTGGCAGGGGCTTCCGCGGCGGGCTTGCGGGCCTCGGTCCTCGCACCGTCGTCGCCCTGGCCTGCCTTGGTGACCGCGTCGTTCACCGCGTCGGTCGATACCACCTCACCTGGCACCCAGCCTCCCCTGTCATGTGGGCGCCCGCTCCCTCTCCGCCCCGCGGGAAGCGCCCGTTCCCCCGGACCGCGATGCCGTCAGTGTATCCGGCACCTATTTCGTGCTAGACCGTAACCAACGAGTGGACGTCCAGATTCCCCAGTTTGTCCCGTCCATGCAGGAACGACAGCTCCATCAGGACCGACAGCCCGACCACCTCGCCGCCGCCGCGGCTCACCAGGTCGGCGGCCGCCCGGGCGGTTCCCCCGGTGGCCAGCACGTCGTCGACGATCAGCACCCGTTCCCCGGGCCCGAACGCGTCGACGTGCATCTCGATCGTTTCGGTCCCGTACTCGAGATCATAGGTCGCCTGGAGCGTCTCCGACGGCAGCTTGCCCTTTTTCCGTACCGGAACGAATCCGGCGCCGAAGTGGTAGGCGATCGGCGCGGCCAGGATGAACCCGCGCGCCTCGATGCCGACGATCTTGTCGACGGTACCGCGGCCGTAGTGGTTGACGACCGCGTCCACGACGCCGGCGAAGGCCACGTGGTCGGCCAGCAGCGGGGTGATGTCCTTGAACAGCACGCCCGGCTTCGGGTAGTCGGGCACGTCGCGGATCCGGTCCTGGATCAGCCGGTCGAGGTCCATGGTCGCTCTCTCCTGGTCACGGGGCCGTAAGCCCGGTCATGCGACGGCCGTGCCCACTCCCGCGCTTGGGGGGTGGGCACGGCCGTTGATCGCTGTGCTTTCGCTACTGGGCGAGTACTACTTGCCGCGGCGCTGCTGCCTGGTGCCCTTCTTGGGCTGCTGGCGCTGCCCCGTCTGGACGACCTTGCGCACGGTCACCGAGGCTGGGGCGTCGTCCTCGGGAACGTCGTCCACCTCGTCGTCGCCCGCGGCCTCCGTGGCCTTGGTGACCTTGGCCGCCTTGGCCTGGCGCTTGCCGCTGCTCTCGCGGCGGGCGATGTTCTCCCGCAGCTGGCGGTACTTCGGCTCGCGCTCCTTCAGCTGGACCAGCAGCGGCGTCGCCACGCAGATCGAGGAGTACGTACCGACGATCATGCCGACGAACAGCGCGAGCGACAGGTCCTTCAGCGTGCCCGCGCCGAACAGCGTGGTGCCGATGAACAGGATCGCCGCGACCGGGAGGATCGCCACCAGGGAGGTGTTCAGCGAGCGCACCAGCGTGCTGCTGAGGGCCTGGTTGGCCGCCTGACTGTAGGTGATCTTGGAGGAGGAGTTGAGCGGTCTGGTGACCTCCTTGATCATGTCGAAGACCACGACCGCGTCGTACAGCGAATAACCCAGGATCGTCAGGAAGCCCAGCAGGGTCGCGGGTGTGACCTCGAATCCCGACCAGGCGTAGATGCCCGCCGTGATCACCAGGTCGTGCACCAGCGCGACCACCGCCGCGAGCGCCATCCGCCATTCGAACGCCACCGACAGGTAGGCGATGATCAAGATCATGAAGACGATGAGCGCCTGCCACGCCTTCTTGGAGATCTCACCGCCCCAGGACGCGCCGACCACCTGCGTGGTGATCTGGTTGGCGGGGACGTTGAGGTCCTTGGAGACGCTCTGCTTGACCTTGGCGACCTCGGTCGAGGTGAGGCTCTCGGTGGTCACCCGCCAGTTGTCGCCCGCCTTCTGGACGGTCGGGTCGCCGTGCACCCCGCCGTCGGTGACGGCCGTGCGGACATCGGTGATCGAGGAGCCCTTCGGCGCGGGGATGGTGAAGACCGACCCGCCCTTGAACTCCACACCGAAGTTGAGGCCCTGCACGAGCAGCCCGACGAGCGAGAAGACGATCAGGAGCCCGGAGATCGAGTACCAAATCTTCGGCCGCCCGACGATGTCGGCGCTGAGCTCGCCGCGGTAGAACCTGCTGAGAACCGAGCTCTTGGCCATCATGCCTCCTGGCTCTTGGTCCGGGCGGCGGGCGGCGTCGGTCCGCTACGGCGGAGCCGGTTCCGGTCGAGGCCGGAGAACTTGTGGCCTCTGCCGAAGAACTCGGTCCGCGACAGCAGCGCCACCAGCGGCTTGGTGAAGAAGAACACCACCACGACGTCGATCAGGGTCGTGAGGCCCATCGCGAACGCGAAGCCCCGCACCCCGCCGACCGCCAGGAAGTAGAGCACCAGGGCGGCGATGAAGGTGACCGCGTCGGCCACCAGGATCGTGCGCCGCGCCCGCTTCCAGGCGTTCTCCACCGATGGTCTCAGTGTTCGCCCGGCTCTCAGTTCGTCGCGCAATCGTTCGAAGTAGACAATGAACGAGTCCGCGGTGATACCGATCGAGACGATCAGACCGATGATGTGCGGGAGCGTGAGCCTGAAGCCCATCCCCTCGCCGAGGATCACCACCGACAGGTAGGTGGTGGCGCCGGCGACGACGAGGCTGCCGACCGCCACCAGGCCGAGGCCCTGGTAGTAGAGCAGGCAGTAGATCACGACCAGGCCGAGGCCGATCGCGCCCGCGATGAGGCCACCGTGCAACTGGTCGGCGCCCAGCGTCGAGGAGACCTCGTCGATGGAGCTCTGCTGGAACTCCAGCGGGAGCGCGCCGAACTTCAGCACGTTCGCCAGGTTGTCGGCGTAGGACTGGGTGAAGCTGTCGGCCGGGCCGTCGATGCTCGCGGTGCCGCCGGTGATGGCGCCCTCGCGGATCTGCGGCGCCGAGACGACCTGCCCGTCCAGGATGATCGCCACCTGCGCCTGCGGGGCGCTCGGGTTGGCCTGGTAGGCCTTGTAGGCGTCGGAGGTGACGTCGCCGAACTGCTTGGTGCCCTGGCCCTTGAACTTCAGGCTGACCGACCAGCTCTGCCGGCCGTTCTGCGGGTCAGGCGGCAGCGCGTTCGCGCCCGAGACCTGCGTGCCCTCGACCCGGACCGGCCCGAGGATGTACTTGGTGACCTGGCCGTTCTCGGCCTTCTGGTCACACGCCGCGACCCACTTCAACGCCGGGTTGTTGGAGCCCGGCACCGTCGGGCCGCCGTTCGGCGAGCAGACCAGCGACTGGTACTGCTTGATCACGGCCTGGTCGTCGATGCCGCTGAAGTCCTGCCCGGCGGCGTTCGGGTCCGGCGGCACCGTCGGCGTGGTCGTCGGCTGACCGCTCGGCGTGGCCGAGGGCGACGGCTTGCCCGAACCGCTCGGCGTGGGCGTCGGCGCCGCGAGGGCCCCCGACACCGCACGGCCGCGCGGGGTCGAGGTGTCCGACGGCTTCACGCCCGCCTTGGGCGAGCCCGACGGCGACGCCGACGGGCTCGGGCTGCCCGAGGTCGAGGCCGTGGGCGTCCCCGACGGCAGCGGCTGCCCGTTCGGCGTGCTGGCCCCCGACGCGTACACCTGCCGGAACTGCAGCTTGGCGGTCTTGCCGATGGTGTCGACCACCTGCTGCTGGCCGGCACCGCCGATGCTCACGATGATGTTGTTGGTGCCCTGCTTGGACACCTCGGCGTCCGCCACACCCAGGCCGTTGACCCGCTGGTTGATGATCTTTACGGCCTGGTCCATCTGGGCGGTGGGCGGCGTCTTGCCGGCCTCCGTCTTGGCCGTGAGCGTGACCGTCGTGCCACCGGCGAGGTCGAGCCCCAGCTTGGGCGTGATCTGCCCCTGCAAGAGCATGATCACCGTGAGGATGCCCAAGACCGCGAAGAACCCGAGGAGCGTACGCCCGGGCTTGGGAACGTTGCTGCTAGGCGAAGCCACTGGTCGTCTTATCCCGTCTTATGTCGTTGCCGGAGCGTCAGGCGGAGGGCTTCTCCGAAGAGGCCTTCGCCTTGGCCGGGGTCTCGACGACCTCGTCCTCCGCGTCGTCGGCAACGCTCGTGGAGTCGCCCGTGTCGGCCTTGGCGGATGCCTTGGCGTCCTTGGCGTCGTCCTTCGACAGGTCGATCGACCCCTCGCCGGACTCGGCCTCGGTCTCCTCAAGGTCGTCGTCGTCCTCGAGCTCGTCCTCGACCTCGTCGTCCTTGACGACGTTCATGACGGCCTGCTTGACGAACCGAGCCTCGACACCCGGAGCGATCTCCAGCACGAGCCCGTCGTCGTCGCTGGAGACCACGGTGGCGTACATGCCACTGGTGGTCATCACGCGCGCGCCGGGCTCGATGGCGCTCTGCATCTGCTGCTGCTCCTTGCGGCGCCGGCTCTGAGGCCTGATCAGCAAGAAGTAGAAAACCAGGGGTATGGCGAGCAGGAGCAGGAGGTTGAAGGCACCACCGCCGCCGCCCGACGCCGCAATAATCTTGTCGCTGCCCATTACTGGGGCATCCTTCCGATGTGGTTTGCCCAGCCAATTGCCACAATGGCCTCGCTCTAGGGCCCGTCGGCTGGAGACGGTGACCAAGTCCCGGAGTCTAGAGAGTACGCGAGAACCCGGCAACGACGTGACGAGCGACGGCGCCGGGAAGTTCCCAACCCGTTACTCCACGCCTGCCCTACCGTGACCGGTTTCCCCTGACACTACCTCTCCTCGTCCGCTCCATCGTCGATCTCGAAGAGGGCGGCCATGGGAGACGAGGGTGGCGGGGTGAGGCCGAGATGGGCCCATGCCGCGGGGGTCGCGATGCGCCCCCGGGGCGTGCGGGCCAGCAGCCCCTGCCTGACCAGGAAGGGCTCGGCCACGACCTCGACGGTCTCGGGCTCCTCCCCCACCGAGACGGCAAGGGTCGAAAGGCCGACCGGCCCGCCGCCGAACTTGCGCATGAGGGAGGCCAGCACGGCCCTGTCCAGGCGGTCCAGGCCCCGTTCGTCGACCTCGTAGAGGGTGAGGGCCGAACGGGCCAGGTCCTTGGTGATCACGCCGTCCGCCCGCACCTCGGCGTAGTCGCGGACGCGGCGCAGCAGGCGGTTGGCGATGCGCGGGGTGCCGCGGGAACGGCCCGCGACCTCGGCGGCGCCGTCCGGCGCGATCTCCACGTCCAGCAGGCCCGCGGACCGCTTGACGATCACCTCGAGCTCGCCCGGGTCGTAGAAGTCCATGTGGGCCACGAAGCCGAAACGATCACGCAACGGTCCCGGCAGCATGCCCGCGCGGGTGGTCGCGCCGACCAGGGTGAACGGGGCGATGTCCAGCGGGATCGCGGTCGCGCCCGGGCCCTTGCCCACGACGACGTCGACCCGGAAGTCCTCCATCGCCATGTAGAGCATCTCTTCGGCCGGGCGGGCCATCCGGTGGATCTCGTCGAGGAAGAGGACCTCGCCCTCGGAGAGCGTCGACAGGATCGCCGCCAGGTCCCCGGCCCGTTCGATCGCCGGGCCCGAGGAGATCCGCAGCGGCGCGCCCAGCTCAGCCGCGATGATCATGGCGAGTGTCGTCTTGCCCAGGCCAGGCCCTCCCGACAGGAGGACATGATCGGGGGTCCGGCCGCGCCGTAGGGCGCTGTGCAACACCAGGGACAGCTGCTCACGGACGCGATGCTGGCCGATGAAATCGTCCAGCTTCTTGGGCCGGAGCGCGGCCTCGATGACCTGCTCCTCCGGCCCGTCGGCGTCGGAGGAGACCAGGCGTTCCTCGTACTCGCTCATACGCGCCGCACAGCCTCTTGTTCGCTCACTTACTCAGTTTCTTCAGGGCGGCCTTCAGGAGGACGGGGATCGGCGGGGTCTCCTCGCCATCCAGCTCCGCGGCTACCAGATCGACGGCGGCGTCGGCGTCCTTGGCCGTCCAGCCGAGATTGATCAGACCGGCCTGGACCTGGTCGCGCCACGCGGCCGCCCTGGGGGTCTGGCGGACCTCGACGCCGCCGATCGGCGAGCCCAGGCGGTCCTTCAGCTCCAGAACGATGCGCTGGGCGCCCTTCTTGCCGATGCCGGGGACCTTGGTGAGCGCGGTCACGTCCTCGGTGGTCACGGCCATGCGCAGCGCGTTCGGCGTGTGAACGGCCAGCATCGCCAGGGCCAGCCGGGGGCCGACGCCGCTGGCGGTCTGGAGGAGCTCGAAGACCCCGCGCTCGTCGTCGTCGGCGAAACCGAAGAGGGTGAGCGAGTCCTCGCGTACGACCAGGGAGGTGGGGACCTGCGCCTGCTCGCCGACCCGCAGCCCGGCGAGCGTGGCGGGGGTGCACTGGACGGCGTAGCCCACTCCCCCGACGTCCACCACGGCACCGTCGGGTCCCGCGGCGGCCACCCTGCCGCTGACGAACGCGATCAAATCCGGGTCCTTCCGTTCGGGCGTGCGGCGTTCAGGCGCGCGGCGGCCAGCCGGGACTGGGCGCCGCCGCGCCAGACGTGACAGATGGCCAGCGCCAGCGCGTCGGCCGCGTCGGCGGGCTTGGGCGCGGCGTCCAGCCGGAGCAGCCGCGTCACCATCGCGGTGACCTGGGCCTTGTCGGCCCGGCCGTTCCCGGTGATCGCGGCCTTGGCCTCGCTGGGGGTGTGCATCGCGACCGGCAGGCCGCGCCGGGCGGCGGCCACCATGGCGATGCCGGCGGCCTGGGCGGTGCCCATCACGGTGCTGACGTTGTGCTGTGCGAAGACCCGCTCCACCGCGACGGCGTCGGGCTTCAGCTCGTCCATGATCGCGTTGATGCCCTCCTCGATGCCGAGGAGGCGGAGCGCGATGTCGTCGTCGGGGCTGGTGCGGATCACGCCGACGGAGACCAGGCTGAGCGGCCTGCCGGGAGCGCCCTCGACGACCCCGACGCCGCACCTGGTGAGCCCCGGGTCGATCCCCAGCACCCGCACGGCCCACCCCTTCGATCATCTGTTCGGCAACCGACACGCTATCGGACCAGGATGGCATCGTCCCGCATGGGCGCGCGCGGGGTCAGAAGTAGTCGTGCATGAACGGAGCGGCCTCGAAAGCAGCGCCCAGCAGGGCCTGGTCGCCGCCGGAGATCATGCCGCTGCGGCGCAGGGCGGCGACCCGGACGCCTGCGTAGAGCGCCGACAGGCCCTGGATGCCCATCCGTACGGCCGCAGGATCGTCGCCGGCGCGCTCCAGCGCGCCCCGCCCGTCCTTGATCACCAACCGCCACGAGCCGCTGTTGGCGGGCAACTGAGCGTCCACGACGTGCAGCGGGACCTCGGCGCTCACCCCCGCCGGGTAGCCGCGCCGCTCGAACGCCGCCGGGGCGTCCACCACCCGCAGCATCCACTGGTTGCGCTGGAACCGATCCGAGTAGCGCTCGGCGAGCGACCACAGGACGGGATCGTAGGGATCCACGTAGGCGCTGACGGTCTCGACGACCGAGGAGCCCGAGCCGACGATCGCCCAGAGCGCGCGCGAGGTGCGCTCGGAGCCCGCGACCACCCGGTCGACGTCCAGCGAGGCGCCGTCGGCGCTCCAGCGGTAGGAGAGGAAGCCGTCCTCGGCCAGGTAGCAGTAGATGCGTTCGTCGGCCAGCTTGAGCCGCCAGGAGGCGGCCCCCGCGTCGACCGGGCCATGGTCCAGAGCGCCCTGGTAGACGTCGCGGAGCACCCGCACGATCTCCTCCGCGTCGTCCGGCCCCACCCTGCGGACCGGCACCGGCTCGGCGGAGAGCGTACGCAGCGCCTCGGCGGGGAGCGTGATCCGGTGCTGGGCGCCCGCGTGCTCCCAGCCCAGGCTGCGGTAGATGCGCGTCGTGGCCGGATAGAGCGCCGACACCACGTCGCCTCGCTCGGCCGCCAGGTGCAGGATCGCGGTGACGATCTCCCGGCCGGCGCCGCGGCCTCGATCCTCGGGCGCGACCGTGACGCCCGAGACCCCGCCCATGGAGACCTCGCGCCCGTGCCACCACTGGCCGAACGCCAGCACCCGGGCCGTCGCGACCAGCCGGTCGCCCTCGAATCCGCCCAGCTGGCGCCCGGCGTCCACGGCCGTCCGCGCGAACGCCAGCCACGACGCCCGATCCCGTTCGGGCACGTACCCGAAGGCCCGGGTGCGAGCGTCCAGAACGGCGTCGAGGTCGTCAACGGTCAGCGCGCGGATCTCCATGGGCCCGACCGTACGGCATGGCAGAGACGGCGGACGCCGCCGTCCCCTCGGGGGCGGCGGCGTCCGTCAATGATCTGCTCGGCTACGCGTCGATCTTCTCCATGACCTCGTCGGACACGTCGAAGTTGGCGTAGACCTCCTGGACGTCGTCGGAGTCCTCCAGCGCGTCCAGCAGGCGGAACACCTTGCGGGCGTTGTCCTCGTCCAGCGGCACCGACATGGTCGGCAGGAACTTGCTCTCCGCCGACTCGTAGTCGATCCCGGCCTCCTGCAGCGCGGTGCGGACCGCGACCAGGTCGCCGGCCTCGGAGACGACCTCGAAGCTGTCCCCGATGTCGTTCACCTCCTCGGCGCCGGCCTCCAGGACCGCCATCATGACGTCGTCCTCGGTCGTACCGGCCTTGGCCACGATCACGACGCCCTTGCGGTTGAACATGTACGACACCGAACCGGGGTCGGCCAGCGAGCCGCCGTTGCGGGTCAGGCCGACGCGGACCTCGGAGGCCGCGCGGTTGCGGTTGTCGGTCAGGCACTCGATCAGTACGGCGACGCCACCGGGCGCGTAGCCCTCGTACATGATGGTCTGCCAGTCGGCGCCGCCGGCCTCCTCACCGGCGCCGCGCTTGCGCGCGCGCTCGATGTTGTCGTTCGGGACCGAGCTCTTCTTCGCCTTGAAGATCGCGTCGTACAGCGTCGGGTTGGCCTCGGGGTCGCCCCCGCCGGTCCGCGCCGCCACCTCGATGTTCTTGATCAGCTTGGCGAAGAGCTTGCCTCGCTTGGCGTCGAGGGCCGCCTTCTTGTGCTTGGTGGTCGCCCATTTGGAATGGCCGGACATCTGTCAATCCTCCTGCTCCATCGCCCGGCGCACCAGATCGGCGAAGTAGTGGTGCACACGGTGGTCGCCCGTCAGTTCCGGATGGAAGGCGGTCGCCATGAGGCGGCCTTGACGGACGGCGACGATCCTACCGGCGTTCGTGCCGGTCTCGGCGCGACCGAGCACCCGCACGTCGTCTCCGACCCTCTCCACCCAGGGTGCCCGGATGAAAACGGCGTGGTACGGCGCGTCGTCGTCCATGCCGTCCAGCCGCACGTCGGACTCGAACGAGTCGACCTGGCGGCCGAAGGCGTTGCGGCGCACCGTCATGTCGATGCCGCCGATGGTCTCCTGGCCCTCCATGCCGTCCTGGATCCGGTCCGCCAGCATGATCATGCCGGCGCAGGAGCCGTAGGCGGGCATGCCCGCCTCGATCCGCTTGCGCAGCGGGTCGAGGAGGTCGAACGCGCGGGCGAGCTTCCACATCGTGGTGGACTCGCCGCCGGGGATGACCAGGGCGTCGACGCGTTCCAGCTCCTCGGGGCGGCGCACCGCAAGGGTCCGCGCCCCGGCCTCCTCGAGGGCGAGCACGTGCTCGCGCACGTCGCCCTGGAGAGCCAGCACACCGATCTCGGGCACAGCAGTCACGAATGAAACCCTTCCGGGGAGTCTGCACGGGGAACATCCGTTACAACGCCCCGACGCCCGCCGATCTTCCCATATCAGGGGGTGTGGCCGGGTATCGGCGAGGGCTTCAGCAGAGCTTGAAGCGGCGCAGCGGCAACTCCATCGGCAGGAAGCCGTCCTCGCCGCGCTCGGCGATCTTGCGCCCGAACATGCACGAGGCGGCCAGCGCCAGCCCGAACTCCTCGGTGTCGAACGGCAGCGGAACGTCGGGCGTGCCGCCGTCGATGCCCTTCCAGAACGGCTCCTCGGCGGGCAGCCGGGTGCCCTGGTCGACCACCACGCCGTCCTCGGCCGTCACGAAGACGTCCCGGAGCAGGGCGCCCGCCTCGTACCAGCGGAACCAGCAGCCGGAGATCACGCTGTGCAGGACCAGCACGCCGCAGGACGCGCCGGGCAGCGCCGCCGCCGCGGTGTCGGCGATCCGGCGGGCGTCGTCGTCCAGGCAGAACAGCCGCCGGTCGCACAGCAGCAGGGCCTTGTCATAGACCCCGACGAACAGTTCGTCCTCGTACGGCCAGAGCGCGAAGTCCAGAACCGTGTCGCCGGTCTCCACCAGGGTCGCCGCTGGATACAGCCCGTGGGCCAGGCTCGCCGCCGCCTCCGGATCGGGCTTCAGACCCGGTTGGAACACCTCGGCAGGTTCCCCGACGCTCGCGCAGGCGAGCGCGACCGACCAACCCATGTTCGTCCCCTCCCGCGGTCGAGCCGCCGCATCGACCGCGCGGTAAGCGTAATCCTTACCTGCCACCGCTGTGGAGGGGCGGCGAAAAGTAACCGCCCGGTCACCGGACCGGGCGGTTACCTCTGATCGAACGGCGTGTCGCTTCCGAATCCTGTGCGGTATCCGGGCGGACTGGTGGGCCTTACCCGTGGGCCTTAAGGGCCTACCAGCCGCGGTGGGCGAACTTCTGGTCCTCGCCGAGCGAGGCGACGTTGATGCCGACCATCGCGTCGCCGAGCCCGCGCGAGACCTTGGCGATCACGTCGGGGTCGTCGTGGAAGGTGGTGGCCTTCACGATGGCCTCGGCGCGCTGGGACGGGTTGCCGGACTTGAAGATCCCCGAGCCGACGAACACGCCCTCGGCGCCCAGCTGCATCATCATCGCGGCGTCGGCCGGGGTGGCGATGCCGCCGGCGGTGAACAGCACGACCGGCAGCTTGCCGGCCTGCGCCACCTCCTTGACCAGCTCGTACGGGGCCTGGAGCTCCTTGGCGGCCACGTACAGCTCGTCCTCGGGCAGGCCCTGCAGCTTGCGGATCTCGCCGCGGATCTTGCGCATGTGGGTGGTGGCGTTGGAGACGTCGCCGGTGCCGGCCTCACCCTTGGAGCGGATCATGGCCGCTCCCTCGGTGATGCGGCGCAGGGCCTCGCCCAGGTTGGTGGCACCGCACACGAACGGCACGGTGAAGGCCCACTTGTCGATGTGGTTCTCGTAGTCGGCCGGGGTCAGCACCTCGGACTCGTCGATGTAGTCGACGCCGAGCGCCTGGATCACCTGAGCCTCGACGAAGTGCCCGATGCGCGCCTTGGCCATGACCGGGATCGAGACGGCGTTGATGATGCCGTCGATCATGTCCGGGTCGCTCATCCGGGAGATGCCGCCCTCGGCGCGGATGTCGGCGGGGACGCGCTCCAGGGCCATGACGGCCACGGCGCCGGCGTCCTCGGCGATCTTCGCCTGCTCGGGCGTGACGACGTCCATGATCACGCCGCCCTTGAGCATCTCCGCCATGCCGCGCTTCACCCGGGCGGTGCCGGTCGCGGGAGTGGTGTTCTCAGGGACGGAACTTGCAGCGGACACGGGCATTCCTCACATGAACGGACGACGGATATGTCTCCATGATATTGCCTGCTCCCGCCGCATCTCGACCCGGCACAGTGTCAGGACACGCAGGGGGCCTCTTACGGCATGTAGGGCTTGCCCTCGTTGACCAGCACGACCCAGACCTGGCCGGGCGGGAAGTTCAGCGGCTTGCCGTCGGGGGTGGTGTAGGTCGTGCCCTTGTCCTCCGAGGGCCGCGACCACTGGGCGTCGAAGGCCTTGCCGTCGCGCAGGACGGTGGCCTTGCCCGTTCCGACGGACTTGATCAGCGGGGTGTAGGCGCCGAGCACGTCCTTGAACTGCGACCGGGTCGTCTTGACCTGCTGGACGACGACGGTCTTGCCGCCCAGCTGCCCGCCCTCGCGGGCCATGTCCGGCCGTCCGTTGAACGAGGTGAGCCAGCGGTTCTGCTTGGCCGACCAGGAGAAGCCCATCGTGGTGGCGGGCCACTTGGCGGTGAAGTTCTTGATCGGCTTGCCGCCGTCGGGCGCCGGCCCGAACGTGAAGCCGATGTCGCGCGGCCCGGTCGCCTTCGGCGCCTGCTTGAGCAGGTCCTTGGGGTTGGCGAACAGGTTGTAGGGGATCGGGTGCTCGCCGTAGCGGTAGTACGCCGAACCGCCGTTGTCCTGGGAGATGTCGAAGACCGGCGCCCGGCGGATGTACTTCTTCATCGCGGGCTGGACGCCCGAGAACGCGAAGGCGGGCTTGCCGAACTGCGGGAGGATGTGCAGGTCGGAGATGCGCGCGCTGCGGACCGCGCCGACCCGCTTGGGGAGCTTGGACGAGAAGATCGCCATCAGCCGGGTCTCGCCGCCCTCGACCTGCTCGACGTAGACGATGTCGGCGTCCTTGACGCCCGCCTGGGGCATCGAGGAGCGGGTGTTCTCGACCTTGACCGCGAGGACGGGGTTCTTCAGGCCGGTCTTGCCGCCGTTGAACGGATGGGTGGTGGGCGCGGGCGTCTCGCTGGCCGGCGGCGCCTCTGGACTCGACGGCGTGGCGGTCTTGTGCTTGTCCGAGCTCGAGCACGCGGCCAGCGCGCCGCCGAGCGCGACGACCCCCAGCACCGCCGCCGCCCGACCCTGGACGGTCCCGTTCCATGCGGTTCGCACCATTCACCCTTTCTGCCGGTGACCCGCCAGAGGTTACAGGGAGTGGCTTACAGCTTGGGTGGATCGTCGTCTATCTCGAAAAAGCCCGGTACGGGAGCCCGTCCTGCCAGGGGCAACACGCGGATGAGAAACTTCCGGCGGGCGATCCGGGCCGCTGACACAGCGTCGTTGTAGAAGCGCCGCGCGTAGGCGACCTTGGCCGCGGCGGCCCCGAGCTCCTCCAGAACGGCCTGGCCGTTGCCCCTGGCCTCCAGGGTCACGGCGAAGTCGGGCTGGTCGACCACCGCGCGCAAGGCCCGCGACAGGTCACTCTCGGCGAACTCGCGATTGTCGGAGTCGGCGGTCCGCGCCTCATGCGCCGCCGTGGCCAGTACGAGGCTGGTCGCCGGGTCGAGCAGATGCGAGGCGGCCAGCTCCAGGGCGACCGCGGCCCGCCGGACGAGGGCGGCGTCCAGCGCCGCCCTCGCCGTCTCGACGCGCACGTGCAGCCGGTCCAGCCGGGTCGCACGCCAGGAGACGTAGACGCCGATCAGGAAGACGACGGCGACCCAGAAGAGCACGTCGATGATCCAGTCGGGGAACACCGCTCAGCTCCTCATCAAGCCAGGGCGCCGGACTCGACGACCCCGCCGCTGCCGAGCGCGACCGTCTCGTACACCCGCAGGACGTCCCTGGCCACCGAGGACCAGTCGTAGGCGCGCACGGCGGCCCGTGCCTCCGCCGACAGGTGCTTGCGCCGGGCCGGATCGTCCAGCAGCTCCCCCGCCGCCGCGGCGAGGGCCTCGGGTTCTCCCACGGGGAAGAGCGCACCCGCCCTGCCGCCGAGCAGCACCCGGTCGAACGCCTCGATGTCGCTGGCCAGGATCGGCGCGCCCGCCGACATCGCCTCGGCGAGCACGATGCCGAAGCTCTCGCCGCCGAGGTTGGGCGCCACGAAGACGTCCACCGAGTGGTAGGCGCGGATCTTGTCCTCCTCGCTCACCATGCCGAGCAGCACGACCCGGTCGCGCAGCTCGTGCGAGACCTTGGCGATCGCGTCGTCGGCGTCGCCGGGACCGGCGACCAGCAGCCGCAGGCCCGGCCGCTGGCGGCCGAGGATCTCGAACGCCTTGAGCAGCACCTGCAGCCCCTTGCGCGGCTCGTCCATCCGCCCGAGGAAGCCCAGCGTCCCGCCCCCGGAACGGCTCTGGTCGCCATCGGCGTTGCCCGAGGGGGGACGACCCCCCACACCCCCCGGCGGGGCGGGGAGAGGGCTTCGCCGGTGGTCGCCCTCGAGGCGCCCCGGCCAGCCCGGCAGCGGCTCGGCCATCGCGTAGCGCTCGGTCGCCACCCCGTTCGGGATCAGCACGGCGTCGCCGCCCAGGTGGGCGACCAGGGTCTTGCGGGCGGCCTCGGACACCGCGATCCGGCCGGTGATCTTCTCCAGGGCGCTCTGCAGAATCGGCGCGGTCACCGAGACCACGCGCGACTTCTCGTACGAGGCGTGGAAGGTGCCGACGATCGGGCCGTCGGCCGCCCAGCAGGCCAGCAGCCCGAGCGACGGCGCGGCGGGCTCGTGCACGTGCAGCACGTCGAACTCGCCCTCGTTGATCCAGCGCCGGACGCGGCCCGCCGACAGGAAGCCGAACGCCAGCCGCGCCACCGAGCCGTTGTAGGGAACCGGGACGGCCCGGCCGGCCGACACCACGTACGGCGGCAGCGGGGCGTCGTCGTCGGCGGGCGTCATCACCGACACGTGGTGGCCGAAGCCGATCAGCGCCTCGGCCAGGTCGCGGATGTGCTGCTGCACACCGCCGGGGACGTTCCAGGTGTACGGGCAGACGATCCCGACCTTCACCGGCCGGCCCCCGCCAAGTCCTCCACCCACACCTTCTGGAGCATGTGCCAGTCCTCCGGATGCGCGGCGATGCCCTCCTGGAAGGCGCGCGCGAGCTCCTGGGTCATGACCTGGATCTTCTCCTGTCTGCCGCCCTCGTCCGGTACCGGGATCTCGTCGTGGACCCGTGCTCCCCAGTATTCGCCCTCGTACCAAAGGGTCACCGGGAAAAGCGCCGCACCGGTCTGAACGCAGAGCGCCGCGGAGACGGCCGGCATGCGGGCGGTCCGCCCGAAGAACTCGACGTCGATGCCGCTCTCGGTCAGGTCGCGGTCGACGACCAGGCAGACCGGCCTGCCGGAACGCAGCCGCTGGGCCATCCGCCCGAACGCCGAGGCGCCCTTGTGCGGGAGCACCTCCATGCCCAGGCCCTCGCGGAACTCCACGAACCGGTCGAACAGCGACTCGGGCTTCAGCCGTTCGGCGACGGTGGTGAACGGGTAGCCGCTGTGCACCAGCCACGCGCCCGCCTGCTCGTAGTTGCCCATGTGGGGCAGCGCCAGCACCGCGCCGCGACCCGAGTCGAGGGTGCCGAAGAGCTTCTCGTGGCCGGTGACCCGCATCTTGCCGACGATGCGGTCCTTGTCGTACTCCGGCAGCCGGAAGACCTCCAGCCAGTAACGGAAGTACGAGCGCATGACCTTCTTGCTCAGGAGGCGGACCTCGTCGTCGACGGCGTCCTTGCCCAGCACCCGGCACAGGTTCTTCTCCAGCTGCTTCACCCGCCCGCCGTGCTGCTGCCAGGTGCGGTCGGCCAGGGCGTTGAACGCCAGCCGCGCGGTGCGTTCGGGCATCTTGCGGACCACGGTCCAGCCCATCGCGTACGCGGCGTCCATGACCTCGTCCTGCAAGGGCAGGTTCATGTGCGCGACTCCGCGGATGACTCCTCGGTCCGGGGGGACTCCTGTGACCCTTGCGACTCGGTCTTCGGCTTCTGTTCCGCCTGCGCCTGCTTGTAGACCGTGCCGAGCCGCTGGCCGACCGTGATCGTGCTGAGCACGGCGAGCACCACGAGCCCGGCGGCCAGCACGTAGGGGACGCCGAGGCCGTCGAGGCCGGTCGCCACGAGCACGAGGATGGTGCGCTCGGCGCGTTCGGCGATGCCGACGTTGCAGGTGTAGCCGAGGCTCTCGGCGCGGGCCTTGGCATAGGAGGTCACGACGCCGGCGACCATGCAGTAGAGCGCCAGCGCGGCGAGCGTGTCCCGGTCGCCCTCGCGGTAGAGGCCGATCATCAGGCCGGAGAAGATCGCGGCGTCGGCGATCCGGTCCATGGTCGAGTCGAGGAACGCGCCGAACTTGGAGATCTTGCCGGTGACCCGGGCGACCGCGCCGTCGAGCATGTCGAACAGCACGAACGCGGTGATGACCATCGTGCCCCAGAAGTACTCCTGGTGCGGGAACCAGCCGATCGCGCCGGCGACCACGCCGACCGTGCCGATGATCGTGACGGCGTTGGGCGTGATCCCGGTCCGCGCGACCGCCTTCCCGATGGGGGTGAGGACACGCCCCAGCGCGGGCCGTACTTTGTTGAGCATCGCCGTCCGTTCTCAGATTTTCTTTGGGGGCGCCCGCCGACCGAGCGCAGCCATCGTAGTGCGCCAGGTGCTCAAAGGTGGCGGAGGCAGGGCGTAGATCCCGGTACGGGTGGAAAGAGATGACGGGTAGTTGAAGCTCACCCCTTGAGATCCTGGCCGTCACGGGAAATGGTGATGACACGGGTGTGACGCCGGTCACGCCATGGCGCCGCACTCGGACGCGAGCCCGACCCGCACGGGCCGGGCGCGACAACTGCGCGCACGGGCCGCACGCGAGGGCCCGTCCGAGGAGGTAGTCATGGCCGACAGAGGAGGACACCCGGGAGCCGCCGGCAGGGCACCGGAGGCCGGCTCGCCCGACAAGGTGCGCAACGTCGCGCTGGTCGGCCATTCCGGGGCGGGGAAGACGACGCTGGTCGAGGCCCTGCTCGCCGAGACCGGGACGATCCAGCGGGCCGGCCGTGTCGAGGAGGGCACGACGGTCAGCGACTTCGACGAGGTGGAGGTGCGCCAGCAGCGCTCGGTCAACCTCGCCCTCGCACCGTTCATGCACGGCGACATCAAGGTCAACCTGATCGACACCCCCGGCTACGCCGACTTCGTCGGCGACCTGCGGGCGGGCCTGCGCGCCGCCGACGCGGCGCTGTTCGTGATCTCGGCGGTGGACGGCATCGACGGCCTCACCCGGATGCTCTGGGAGGAGTGCGCCGCGGTCGGCATGCCGCGCGCGGTCGTGATCACCAAGATCGACCAGCAGCGGGGCGACTTCGACGACGTCGTCCTCAGCTGCCAGGACGCGTTCGGCGAGGGCGTGCTGCCCTGCTACTTCCCCGCGACGTCTGGCGAGGAGGTCACCGGCCTCATCGGGCTGCTGACCCAGCGCTGCTTCGACTACTCCGGCGGCGACCCGGTCGAGTGCATGCCCGACCCGCGGTTCGCCGACCAGATCGCCGAGCAGCGGGCCTCGCTGATCGAGGGGATCATCCAGGAGAGCGAAGACGAGACCCTCATGGACCGGTACCTGTCCGGTGAGGAGATCGACGTCAAGGCGCTCATCGAGGACCTGGAGACGGCGGTGGCGCGGGGCACGTTCTATCCCGTGCTCGCCACCTCGGTCCCGCACGGCGACCACCCCGGTCCGGTCATCGGCATGCGCGAGCTGCTCGAGGTCATCACCCAGGCGTTCCCGTCGCCGCTCGAACACGGCATCCCGCCGGTCACCGCGGTCTCGGGCGGGCCGTCCAAGCAGATCGAGTGCCTGCAGGAGGGGCCGCTGGTCGCGGAGGTCGTCAAGACCACCTCCGACCCGTACGTCGGGCGGATCTCGCTGGTCAGGGTGTTCTCCGGAACGCTGCGCCCCGACACCGTCGTGCACGTGTCCGGACACGGCCTGGCCGACCGCGGCCACGAGGACCACGACATCGACGAGCGCGTCGGCGCGCTCACCTCACCGCTCGGCAAGACCCAGCGCACGTCGACGTCGTGCGGCGCGGGCGACATCGTCGCCGTCGCCAAGCTCAGCCGGGCCGAGACCGGCGACACCCTGTCGGCCGCCGACGAGCCGCTGCTGATGGCGCCGTGGTCGATGCCCGACCCGCTGCTGCCGGTGGCGATCCGCGCGCACTCCAAGGCCGACGAGGACAAGCTGAGCCAGGCGCTCGGCCGGCTGGTCGCCGAGGACCCGACGCTGCGGCTGGAGAACAACTCCGAGACCCGCCAGCTGGTCCTGTGGTGCATGGGCGAGGCCCACGCGGACGTCCTGATCGAGCGGCTGCGCACCCGCTACGGCGTCGAGGTCGAGCGGATCGACCTGCGCGTTCCGCTGCGCGAGACGTTCGGCGGCAGCGCGCCCGGCCTCGGCCGGCACGTGAAGCAGAGCGGCGGGCACGGCCAGTACGGCATCTGCCACATCGAGGTGGAGCCGCTGGGCTCCGGCGGCGGGTTCGAGTTCGTCGACAAGATCGTCGGCGGCGTGGTCCCGCGCCAGTTCATCCCGTCGGTCGAGAAGGGCGTCCGGCAGCAGATGGAGCGCGGGGTGTCGGCGGGCTACCCGCTGGTCGACATCAAGGTCACGCTGCGCGACGGCAAGGCGCACTCGGTGGACTCCTCCGACATGGCCTTCCAGGCGGCGGGCGCGCTCGGGCTGAAGGACGCGGCGGGCAAGGTCCCGATCCTGCTGCTCGAACCGGTCGACGAGGTCGGCGTCCTCATCGCCGACGACTACGTCGGCGCGGTCATGTCCGACCTCACCTCCCGGCGCGGGCGCGTGCTCGGCTCGGAGGCGGTGCCGGGCGGCCGCACGATGATCAAGGCGGAGGTGCCGCAGCTGGAGATCATCCGGTACGCCATCGACCTGCGGTCCATGTCGCAGGGCACCGGCACGTTCAGCCGCGTCTTCCTGCGGTACGAGCCGCTGCCCTCGCACCTGGCCGACAAGGTCGCCGCCGACTCCAAGGAGGGCTGACGGCAGGAAGGCCGACCGCCAAGCTGACCGCCGAGGCTGACCGCTCAGGCTGACTGCCCAAGCTGACTCAGGCCGGGGAGGACCGGAAGGTCGATCCGCCGGTAAGGCGCCCGAATGAGCGCCTTACCGGCGGATCATCCTTGAGGCGGACAGTGGTTCACCCGTACGGCGGACGGAGTCTTCCCAGGCTTATGCCATTCTTACGTTTGCTATGACAATTACGGGGGATGAAGAAACGCCCGCGAAGCCTGGCCGCAGGGGCTTCCTCAAGGGCGTCGGCATCGCGGCGGGCGGCCTGGCCGTCGGCGCGGGCAGTGGTTACGCGGCCGCGGACGCGGCGCCGGAAGGCACCCCGGCGTCCGCGATGTCGGTCCCGGTCGCCGGGCCCTGGCAGCCCGTGCACGGGCACGTCGACGTGACCTGGTCGGTCGACACCTCACAGAAGCTGGTCGCGCTGACCTTCGACGACGGCCCGATGCCGAACTGGACCTCCATGGTCCACGACGTGCTGGACGCCGAGAAGGTCAAGGCCACCTTCTTCCTGGTCGGCGAGCGGCTGGTGAAGAACGCCCGGCTGGTGCACGGCCGGATGGACCGCCACGAGGCCGGCAACCACACCTGGCAGCACGCCGACCTGTCGCGGCTGTCGCACGAGAAGGCCGTCGAGCAGATCCACCGCGCGCACGCGGCGATCGAGCAGATCACCGGCAAGGAGGCGCGCCGCCTCCGGCCCCCGTACGGGCAGCTCGGCGGCACCACGCTGAGCGCCGCGGGCTCGCTCGGCTACGACCTGACGATCTGGTCGATCAAGATGCTCGAGAAGACCTACGAGAAGAACCCGCCGAAGCTGGTCGACTACATCGTCAACAACACCAGGCCCGGGACGATCGTGCTGGCCCACGACACCGGCCACCCCGACCGCCTCGTCGCGCTGAAGAACCTCGTGCCCATGATCCGCGGCCTGCGCGCCAAGGGGTACGAGTTCGTGACCGTCTCCGAGCTGGTCGAGGCCGCCGGTCCGCCCGCGGCCCCGACCAAGCCCACCCCGGTGGAACAGGCCGCGGGCCAGCCCAAGCCGTAGAGGCCCGGCTCGCCCAGGCAGCAAAGACCCGGCTCGGCCAGTTACCCGGTCAGGCGCCCGGCCAGGCGTCGGCGAGCAGCTGGCGGGTGTCGCGGAGCAGCTGCGGCAGCACCTTGGTGTGGCCGACCACCGGCATGAAGTTGGTGTCGCCGCCCCAGCGCGGCACGACGTGCTGGTGCAGGTGGGCGGCGATGCCCGCGCCCGCGACCAGGCCGAGGTTCATGCCCACGTTGAAGCCCTGCGCGCCGCTCGCCTTGCGCAGGGCGGTCAGCGAACGCTGGGTGAAGGTGGCCAGTTCGCCGTACTCGGCCTCGTCCAGCTCGGTGTAGTCGGCGACGTGGCGGAACGGCACCACCATCAGGTGCCCTGAGTTGTAGGGGTAGAGGTTCAGCACCGCGAAAACCGAGTGCCCGCGCGCCACGACGAGGCCTTCCTCGTCCGACATCTTGGGAATTTCGCAGAACGGGCAGCCGTCTCCGGAACCCCCGCCGCTCGGCTTGTTCTCCCCCTTGATGTACGCCATTCGGTGGGGGGTCCACAGCCGCTGGAAGTTGTCGGGTATGCCCGCACCGCCCCGTTCTTCCTCGTAATGGGGCTTGCGTGCGTTCTCCGTGCCCGACTCGGGCGCGTCGTCGCGCGCCTCCTGCACCACGGGCTCCTCCGGCTCTACGCTCAAGGCGGCGCTCTCCTTTTGTTCACGGCCTGACCAGCAGCATAGAGAGAGAAGCCGGACGGCCTGAAGCCGGGATACCCGGCGGCGTCCGGAAAGGCGCCCTTGAAATCCAGACTTGAGCGGGCGCGGCAGGCGCCTCTTCGACACCATGGAACACCATCCACCTCTGGGGGCTGATCGATGACCGAGCTCGACAAGGGCTATTCGGGGAACGGCGGAGAAGGGCCGCGTCCCGAGGTCAGGTCCATGCCGTTCTTCCCCGGCCCGTCCGGCCAGGCCGTCCCCCAGTCGACCGGGGCGCCGCTGACCCCGCCGCCGCTGGTGCCCGCGCAGGCGCCGGGCGGCCGGCACTCGCAGCCGCGCGACACCTCCGACCACGTTCCGATGCAGCCGCTGGAGGGCCGCGAGCCGGCGTCCGCCGGGTCGCTGGTGAAGGGCCGGATCACCATAGAGGACGAGGTCATCGAGAAGATCGCGACGCTGGCCGCGCTGGAGGTCACCGGCGTCGCGCAGCTCGTCGGCCGGCTCGAGCCGGGCGACGAGCCGCACCTCGGGCCCGGCGGGCGCGGCGTGCGGATCCACGTGCACGACAACGAGGTCACGCTCGACCTCAGCGTGATCATGGAGTACGGCAGCGTGATCATGGACGTGGCCAAGGTCGTGAAGACCAACGTGGCCCGCGTGGTCGGGCTGATGCTCGGCATGCGGATCGTCGCGGTGAACGTCGCCGTCGAGGACGTCCGGATGCCCGCCGAGGCCAAGGCCTAGCCGAAGCCAAAGGCCAGGCCGAGCACGTCCCAGGGCAGGGATCGGGGTCGTTCCCCTCCCGCCCACAGGAACGACCCCGACGACTGGTCACGCACTCTAGACACGGCGGAGCGCGATACCAAGCAGTTTCTCGCTGGTCAGGACGCCCGGCCCGTGCGGGGCCTCAGCCCGGGGTGGCGTAGCAGTTGTCCATCGCGGCGCCGACCGAGAACGTGGTCACCTTGACCCGCTCGACCAGGGCCGTGGGCACGCCGTTGAAGGTGAGCGTGACCGGGGCGCCGCCCTTGACGCTGGACTGCCGGGTGACGCTCGGCCGCCCGCGCAGGGACGCCTCGGCCTTGACCAGCCCGCTGCCGGCCACCTTGATCATCACTTCCAGGGCGCCGCCGACGTCGTGGTAGACGGCCGTTCCGACCGGGCACATGCCGACGCCGGTGCCGCCGCCCGAGCCCGGCAGCGGCGGTCCTTGATCGCCGCCATTGCCGCCCTGGCCGGAGCCGGATCCGGACGACTGCCCGGGGTAGGGGCGGCCGCTGTTGTTCTGCTGGGGCGCGGGGTTGCTCGGGAACGGGGAGCCGCCGCCGTTGCCCGGGGTCGTGGACCGGCCGGTCGTCTGGCCGCCTCCGCCGCCCGCGGTCGGCCCGGCGCCCGCGGCGCCGGAACCGTCGTCCTTCTTGACCAGCGGCATGATCAGCACCACGATCGCCGCGACCACCAGCGCCGCGGTGCCGCCGTAGCCCAGGGCCCGGAGGACCCGGTTCCGGAGCCGCCCCGACTTCTTGGGCGACCCCGGCTTCCTGGACTTCATCTCCGCGAATCTCCCCGTTCGGTACAAGTGACCGTCGAGGCTACCAAGTCAGACCTGGACCCGCGCCTCGACCGCCTTGACGACCTCGTCCACGGCGTCCTCGATCGCGACGCCGTTCTTCTGCTCGCCGTTGCGGTAGCGGAACGAGACCGCGTCCTTGGCCACGTCGTCGTCACCGGCCAGCAGCATGAACGGGATCTTCTGCTTCTGGGCGTTGCGGATCTTCTTCTGCATCCGGTCGGAGGAGGTGTCCACCTCGACCCGCACGCCGCGCTCCCGCAGCCCGGCGGCGACCTTCTCCAGGTGCGCCACGTGGTCGTCGCTGATCGGGATGCCGACCACCTGGACCGGCGACAGCCACGGCGGCATCGCGCCCGCGTAGTGCTCCACCAGCACGCCGAGGAAGCGCTCGATCGACCCGAACAGGGCCCGGTGGATCATCGCCGGGGTCTGCCGCGAGCCGTCGGCGGCCTGGTACTCCAGGCCGAAGCGCTTGGGCTGGTTGAAGTCGAGCTGGATGGTGGACAGCTGCCAGGTCCGGCCGATCGCGTCCTTGGCCTGGACGGAGATCTTCGGGCCGTAGAAGGCCGCGCCGCCCGGGTCGTCGACCAGGTCCAGGCCGGACTCGGTCGCGGCGTGCCGCAGCGCCTCGGTGGCCTCGTCCCAGTCGGCCTGCTCGCCGATGAACTTGTCGGAGTCGTCGCGGGTGGACAGTTCCAGGTAGAACTCCGACAGACCGAAGTCGCGCAGCACGCTCAGCACGAAGCTCAGCAGCGACTTGATCTCGTCGGTCATCTGCTCCTTGGTGGTGTAGATGTGCGCGTCGTCCTGGGTCATGCCGCGCACCCGGGTGAGGCCGTGCACGACGCCCGACTTCTCGAACCGGTAGACCGAGCCGAACTCGCCGAGCCGCAGCGGCAGCTCGCGGTAGGACCGGCCGCGCGCCCGGAAGATCAGGTTGTGCATCGGGCAGTTCATCGGCTTGACGCGGTAGTCGACCCCGTCCAGCTCGAACGCCGGGAACATGTCGTCGCCGTAGTAGGGCAGGTGGCCCGACAGCTCGAACAGCGACGACTTGGTGAGGTGCGGGGTGTTGACGAACTCGTAGCCGGCCTCGGCCTGCCGGCGGCGCATGTAGTCCTCCATCTCCTTGCGGATGATGCCGCCCTTGGGATGGAAGACCGGGAGGCCGCTGCCGAGCTCGGGCGGGAAGGAGAACAGGTCGAGCTCGGCGCCCAGCTTGCGGTGGTCGCGCTTCTCGGCCTCTTCGAGGAACTTCAGGTACTCGTCCTGCTTGTCGCGCGACTCCCAGGCGGTGCCGTAGATGCGCTGGAGCTGCGGGTTCTTCTCGCTGCCCCGCCAGTACGCGCCGCCGCTGCGCATCAGCTTGAACGCGGGGATGACGCGGGTGGTCGGCAGGTGCGGACCCCGGCAGAGGTCCTTCCAGCGCAGGTCGCCGGACTTGGCGTCAAGGTTGTCATAGATGGTCAGCTCGCCCGCGCCCACCTCGACGTCGGCGCCGTCGTCGGACCCGGCGGAGCCCTTGAGGCCGATCAGCTCCAGCTTGTAGGGCTCGCCCGCCAGCTCCTCGCGCGCGTCGTCGTCGGAGACCGGGCGCCGGGAGAACCGCTGGCCCTGCTTGACGATCTCGCGCATGCGCTTCTCGATGCGCTTCAGGTCGTCGGGGGTGAACGGCTCGGCGACGTCGAAGTCGTAGTAGAAGCCGTTCTCGACCGGCGGGCCGATGCCCAGCTTGGCCTCGGGGAACAGCTCCTGCACGGCCTGCGCCATCACGTGCGCGGCCGAGTGCCGCATGATCGCCCGGCCCTCCATCGAGGAGATCTCGATCGGCTCGACCACGTCGCCCTCGCGCACCTGGTACTCCAGGTCGCGGGGCTCGCCGCCGACCCGGGCCGCGATCACGCTCCGCCCGTCCGCCTCGAGCGCCTGCCCGGCGGTCGTGCCGGCGGGCACCACTCGCTCGCTTCCGTCGAGGGTGATGCGCAGCTCAGACACGGTGGACACGGGTACTCCTCTGCGGGTCGTTACTGGGGATCGTCGCCAGGATCAGATGGCGTTCGCATGCTATCGAGCCGAGGCCCTGACAGCAGTGAGGCCCCGGGATGGTGTCCCGGGGCCTCACCGCGTGCGAAGTTCAGAGCATGCGACCGTGGCGCCGGGAGCGACCCGGCGTCGTCGTCTCGTCTACGGCCGCCATGGTTTACATGGTAGCCGTAAACCTTCCGCAATGAGGCGGCGATTCGCGCGGCCCCTCCCCCGCGGCCCCGCCTAGCGTCCCGCTCCGTGCGCACCTTGCCCGCCGCCGCGATGGCGGCCCTCACGCTCGCCGCGCTGGCCTCGGGATGCCAGGACGACTCCGAGCACGTCAGCAGCCGCAACGCCGGCGGCCACGGGGGCCTGCCTGCCGCGACCGCCGTGCCGCCCGCCGCGCCGTCCTCGGGCCTGCCCGGCGGGCTTCCGCCGGCCGCCTCGGCTCAGCCGCGGGTGCCGGGGACCTTCACGGTGGCGGCGAGCGGCGACGTGCTGCTGCACGACTCGGTCTCCCGGCAGGCCCGCCTGGACGGCGGCGGACAGCGTGACTACCGGGCGATCCTGGCCTCGGTGAAGCCGGTGATCTCCTCGGCGGACCTGGCGATCTGCCACCTGGAGACGCCGCTCGCCCCGCCGCGCGGCCCGTTCAGCGGCTACCCGGCGTTCAGCGTCCCGCAGGAGATCGCCCCGGCGCTCGCCGACCTCGGCTACGACACCTGCTCGACGGCCTCCAACCACACCCTCGACAAGGGCGCGGCGGGGGTCGACCGGACGCTGAACGTCCTGGACCGCGCCGGGATCGCGCACACCGGCTCGGCGCGCAACGCGGCGGAGGCGGCCCGGCCGGACATCCTGCGGGTCGGGCCCGAGAAGGTCCCGGTGGCCCAGCTCTCCTACGCCTACGGGTTCAACGGCTACAAGATCCCCAAGGACAAGCCCTGGCTGACCAACCAGATCAGTGGGGCGCGCATCCTGGCCGACGCCAAGCGGGCCCGGATGGCGGGCGCCAAGGTCGTCATCGTCAGCATGCACTGGGGCAGGGAGTACGAGCACAAGCCGACGGCCGGGCAGATCCAGCTGGCCCGCAAGCTGCTGGCCTCGCGCGACATCGACCTGATCATCGGCCATCACGTGCACGTCGTACAGCCGTTCGGGCGGGCGACCAACGGCAAGTGGGTCGCCTACGGGCTGGGCAACCTGATCGCCAGCCAGGGGCCGAACGCGGGCGACAAGCACGAGGGCATGGTCGCCCGGTTCACCTTCGCCCGCTCCGGCGCCCGCTGGAAGGTCACCCGCGCCGAGATGGTGCCGACCCTCATCGACCCGGGCCCGCCGTTCCGCCTGGTCGACGTGACCGCGTCCCTGGCGGACCCGAACCTGGACGGACCGCGGCGGCAGCAGCTGAACGCGGTGCTCCAGCGAACCTACGCGGTCGCCCGCAGCCGCGGCGCCGCTGTCACGCTCGCCCGCTAGCGTGCTCCAGATCCAGGTCGTCCATGTCCTCCAGCTCGCGCCCCTTGGTCTCGGGCACGTTCTTGATGACGAACAGGAAGGCCAGGACCGCGAAGACCGTGTAGAGCCCGTACGCCAGGCCCAGTGAGACCCCGGACAGGCCGGGGAAGGTCACGGTGATGATCCAGTTGGCGATCCACTGGGCGGCGGCGGCGACGGCCAGTGCCGAGGCTCGGATGAAGTTGTTGAACATCTCGCCGAGCATCACCCAGACGACCGGGCCCCACGTCGCGGCGAACGAGACCACGTAGAGGTTGGCGGCGATCAGCGCGGCGGTGCCGGCGAACCCGTCCAGCTTGGGATCGCCGTCGACGATCGGCGCGGTGGCGAAGCAGAGCGTCATGACGCCGAGCGTGATCGCCATGCCCGCGGCCCCGACCAGCAGCAGCGGCTTGCGGCCGACCCGGTCGACCAGGGCGATCGCGATCAGCGTGGACACCACGTTGACGACCGAGTTGATCACCGAGGTGAGCATCGCGTCGTTCTCGCTGAAGCCGACCGCCTGCCACAGCGACGACGAGTAGTAGAAGATCACGTTGATGCCGACGAACTGCTGGAACACCGACAGCAGGATGCCGACCCACACGATCGGCATCAGTCCGAACCGCGACCCCTTCAGGTCGCGCAGCGTCACCGGCCGGTCGCTGGCGATCGACTTGACGATCTCGCTCAGCTTGGTGTCGACGTCGCCCTTGCCCATCACCTTCAGCAGCACCTGGCGGGCCTGGCCGAGCTGCTTCTTCTTGACCAGGTAGCGGGGCGACTCGGGGATCGTGGTCGCGATGACCCCGTACATCACGGCGGGGACCACGGCGCTGGCGAACATCCAGCGCCACGCCGTGCCGCCCCACGGGAACTCGCCGCTCGCACCGCCGTCGGACACCCGTGCGATCACGTAGTCGACGACCAGGGCGGCGAAGATCCCGAGCACGATCGCCATCTGCTGCAGCGAGCCGAGGCGCCCGCGCATCGAGGCGGGCGAGATCTCGGCGATGTAGGCCGGCGCGATGACCGAGGCCGCCCCGACGCCGAGACCGCCGATCACCCGCCAGAAGGTCAGGTCCCAGGCGTTGAACGCCAGCGCCGAGCCGATCGCGCTGATCACGAACAGGATCGAGGCGATCTGCATCACCCGGATCCGCCCGATCCGGTCGGAGATCGGCCCGGCGAACCAGGCGCCGATCGCGCAGCCCAGCAGGGCCGAGGCCACCACGAAGCCCTGGACGAACGAGCTCAGATGGAACTCGGACTTGAGCGCGTCGACGGTGCCGTTGATCACCGATGAGTCGTAGCCGAACAGGAAACCGCCGAGCGCCGCCGCGCCTGCCAGGAGCATGGCGGTGGCCGCCGCGTGCGACGGCTGTACTTGCTGCGGCGGCGCGCTCGGCGCCTCACCGCTCCCCCCGAGAGCCATGATCCAGATCTTGCCCAGCATCCCGGAACGTTATGCAGTGATCCGGTCACGCGGCGCTATTACCGCCAAGCCCGTCAGTCGCGGACGGCCCTGCCGAGGACGTGGGGCTGGGCCGGGTTGGGCATTCCGGCCTCGGGGAAGTCGAAGCGCCGGACGCCGGTGATCGTGAAGCCGGAGGCGGCGATGAGCTCGTCGGTCGGCCGCGAGCAGTGGCAGCCGCCCGCGATGAAGGGCCAGACCACGTCGGCGTAGCGCTGGAACCGGACGAACTTGGGCGATCCGGACCGGACGTGCTCGTAGAACCGGAGCTCGCCGCCCGGCCGCAGCACCCTGCGGATCTCGGCCAGGGCGCGGACGGGGTTGCGGACCGAGCACAGCACGAGCGAGGCGACGGCCACGTCGAACGAGGCGTCGTCCAGGTCCAGGTCCTCCGCGGACCCGGCCCGCACGGCGACCGGCACCGGGGCCGCGGCCGCCGCCTCGGCCGCCAGGCCGCGCAGGCGGGGTTCCGGCTCGACGGCGACCACCTCGGTGACGCTCTTCGGGTAGTGCGCGAAGTTGGCCCCATGACCGGCGCCGACCTCCAGGGCGCGCCCGGTGGCGCCGTGGAGGAGCTCGTCGCGGTGCTCGGGCACTCCGGCCTTCGCCATCATGGCGTCCATCCGGGGATAGATCCGCGCGAAGATCGGATGCCTGATGTCTGCGTTCATCCACGCAGTCTCCGTCGATCTCCAGGCCCCCGCAAGATCGGAGCGGGCCCGGATGATCAGGTCGGGGCGACCGAGGGGCGGGCCGCGACGGCCGGAACGGCGGCCGGAGCGCTGGCCAGCAGGGCTCTGGCGTGCGCGATCGCCTCGGGAGTGTCGAGAAAGACATTCCCCTCAAGGCCACCCATAACGGTCAGAACTTCGGTGTGCCCGGGGCGAACCCCGGACGCCAGCACGGCGATGCCGCGGTTGTCCAGCGCCCTGATGGCGTTCCGCAGCAGCCGCGCGCCGGTCGCGTCGATCGTGCTGACCCGCGACATCCGCAGGATCACCACGCGCACGTCGGTGACCTCGGAGAGGCGGCGCAGGAAGTCGCTCGCCGCCGCGAAGAACAGCGGGCCGTCCAGGCGGTAGGCGACGATCCGCTCGTCGAGCAGCCGCCGTTCCTCCGCGCTGTGATCGGCCCCGGGCAGCTCCACCCGTTCCACCTCGGCGTTGGCGGTGCGCGCGACGGCCCGCAGCGCCAGCAGGATCGCCGCGCCGAGGCCGACCGCCACGGCCGTCACCAGGTCGAGCGCGACCGTGACCAGGAACGTCAGGCCCATCACCACGCCGTCGCCTCGCGTGGTGCGGGCGAGGGCGCTCACCGCCCCGACGTCGACCATGCGGGCGGTCGTGGCCAGCAGGACGCCCGCCAGGGCGGCCAGCGGGATGCGGCCGACCAGCGGGGCCGCGGCGAAGACCACCACGCCGAGGATGGCGGCGTGGGTGAGCGCGGCGAGCCGCGAGCGGGCGCCCGCCCGGACGTTCACGGCCGTCCGGGCGATGTCGGCGGTGGCCGGGACGCCGCCGAACAGCGGGGTGATCAGGTTGGCCAGGCCCTGGCCGAACAGCTCGCGGTCGGGATCGTGGCGTTCGCGCACGCTCATGGCGTCGGCGGCCGAGGCGCACAGCAGGCTGGCGAGCGCGGCCAGAGCGGCGACGGCGAGGGCCGAGGGCAGCAGTTCCTCCAGCGCGGCGGGGTCGAAGAAGGCCAGCGAAGGGGCGGGAAGCCCGGCGGGCAGGTTGCCGACCCGGGCGACGTGCACACCCGCGAGGTCGGCGGCCAGGGTGACCACGGCGACGACGGGCAGCGAGAACGGGATGCCGGGCCGCAGCCGGGCGCCGACGAGCAGCGCGACGGTGACCGTGAGAGCCATCAGGACCGGCGCGCAGGCCGGATGCGCGGCGAACCGGGCGACCGCCTCGGCGGCGACCCGCCAGACCTTGTCGCCGTGCAGCCCGCCGATGCCGAGCACCGCCGGGACCTGCTGGAGCGCGATGACCACGGCGATCCCGGCGGTGAAGCCCTCGATCACCGGCGTGGGCAGGAACCTGGCGTACCGGCCGATCCTGGCGGCGGCCAGCACCAGCAGGACGGCCCCGGCCATCAGCCCGACCATGAACGCGCCCCGCGGGCCGAACCGGTGCACGATCGGCACCAGCACCACGGTCATCGCCCCGGTCGGGCCCGAGACCTGGAGGTTACTGCCGCCGAACAGGGCGGCCAGCGCGCCCGCGACGACGGCCGTGGCGAGCCCGGCGCGGGCGCCGACGCCGGAACTGGCGCCGAACGCCAGGGCCAGCGGCAGGGCCACGATCGCGACGGTCACGCCGCACAGCAGGTCGCGCGCCGGATCCTGGCGCATGGCCGCCAGATCTCGGCGTCCGGGGAGCATCGGGAGGGACATCCGCAGCGAGCGCATGACGCGAAGCTACGTTCGGTGACACAGAGTCACGATCGGTCGGAGCCAAACTGCCTCCATGTGACTACACGGCGTAGTCACGGCGGCGCAGCTCCGACAGCACCCCCTCACCGAACCAGTACGCCTCCTCCAGGTGCGGGTAGCCGGACAGGATGAACTCCTCGATGCCGAGCGCCGCGTACTCCTGGATCCGGTCGGCGACCTCGGCGTGGCTGCCCACCAGCGCCGTGCCGGCGCCGCCGCGGACCAGGCCCACGCCCGACCAGAGGTTCGGGTAGATCTCCAGGTCGCGGACCGCACCGCTGGCCCGGAAGTCCTCGTGCAGGCCGCGCATCCGCTGCTGCCCGACCGACTCGCTCGCGGCCAGGACCTGTTGCGCCTGGGCGATGTGTGCCGGGTCGACACCCGCGAGCAGCCGCCCGGCCTCGGCCCAGGCCGCCTCGGAGGTGTCACGGCTGATGGTGTGCAGCCGGATGCCGAAGCGCAGCGTGCGGCCCTCGTCGGCGGCGAGCTTGCGCATCCACTCGATCTTCTCGGCGACCTGGCCGGGCGGCTCGCCCCAGGTCAGGTAGGTGTCGACGTGCCTCGCCGCGACGGGACCGGCCGCCTGCGAGGAGCCGCCGAAGTAGATGTCGGGGATCGGGTCGGGCGCGCGGGCGGTCGTCGCGCCTTCCACGTGGTAGTGCTCGCCCTTGAAGTCGAACGGCTCGCCGCCCCACGCGCCGCGCAGGATCGACAGGAACTCGCCGGTCCGCGCGTACCGTTCGGCGTGCTCGAGGTGGTCGCCGAACCGCCGCTGCTCGGCGGGCTCGCCGCCGGTCACCACGTTCAGCAGCAGCCGCCCGCCGGAGATGCGCTGATAGGTGGCGGCCATCTGGGCGGCGAGGGTCGGTGAGATGAAGCCGGGACGGAACGCGACCAGGTACTTCAGCCGCGTGGTCTCGCGCAGCAGCGCCGCGGTGACCAGCCAGGCGTCCTCGCACCAGGTCCCGGTCGGGGTGAGCACGCCCTCGAAGCCGAGCTGCTCGGCGGACCGGGCGACCTGGGCGAGATAGTCGATGTCCGGCGGGCGCACCTGCTCGGCCGTGCCGGGCCGGGCCGCGGGCCGCCCGACGCCGATCGGGATGCTGTGCCCGCCGCCGATCAGGGCCCGGCTGTCACCGGTGGTGGGGAGAAACCAATGGAACTTCAGGCTCACGGGGTCGCCGCCTTCCCGGACGTCGTGGCGAGGTCGTTGAAACGGCGGTCGAAGAAGTCGTCGATCTTCACCTTGCCGGGCAGGACCTTGGCGTCGCTGAACAGGTCGGCGAGCTGCTGCTCGGAGTTCACCACCGTGTCGTCGATCGGGATGACCTTGGTGACCTTGCGGTCCACGGCCTTCTGCGAGACCGGGACCGACAGGCCGGTCTGCTGGGCCCACAGCTTCGCCCATTCCGGGCGGTGGGCGTCGGCCCAGGCGATCGCGCGCTGGTAGCGCCCGACGAAATCCTTGAGGGCGGCGGTCCTGGCCTTGTCGCCCAGGACCTTCTTCGAGGTGACCGCGAAGGCGTACCCGTTGGTGTAGCCGTTGCCGTCCAGCAGGATCCGGCCGCCCGTCTGCGCCTCCACCTGGGCGGTGTAGGGCTCCCAGATGGCCAGAGCGTCGATCTTGCCCGCGCTGAACGCGGCGAGCGAGTCCGAGGGCTGCAGGTACTGCGGCTGGACGTCGTTCAGGCTCAGCCCGTTCTTCTTCAGGACCGACAGCAGGTGGCCGTGCGCGGAGCTGCCCTTGGCCACCGCGATCTTCTTGCCCTTCAGGTCGGCCGCGGTCCGCAGGGTCGAGCCCTTGGGGACCAGGATCGCCTGACCGGCGAGGCTGATGTCGAACGCGCCGACGATCCTGATGTTGGACCGGGCGGCGGCGGAGAAGATCGGCGGGGTATTGCCGACGTAGCCGAAGTCGACCGCGCCGGCGTTGATCGCCTCGAGGATCGGCGGCCCGGAGGTGAACATGGCCCAGTTCACCTTGTACTTGACGCCGTTCAGCTGGCCCGCCGCGTTGAGCAGCGCCTGCAGGCCCGCGCCCTTCTGGTCGCCGAGGTGGAGCGTCACCTTCGAGAAGTCGATGGAGCCGTCCTTGCCGATCGCCGCGTTCTTGGCGTCGCCGCTGTCGCCGCAGGCGGCCAGCGTCCCGGCCGTGAGGGCGACCGCGGCGGCGAGCGCGCCGAGGCGGCGGGTGATGCGGATGGTCATGCGGTTCCTTCGGGGGTGACACCGAGCCGGGCGAGCAGGGTCGCGCGCAGCTCGATGAGTTCGGGATGGTCGCGATGGCGCGGGCGGTCGAGGTTCACCGGGGACTCATGGCCGATGCGGCCGTCCTCCAGGACCAGGACGCGGTCGGCCAGCAGCAGGGCTTCGTCCACGTCATGGGTGACGAGCAGGATCCCGGGGCGGTGCCGGCCCCACAGGTCCAGGACGAGCCGGTGCATGGTGATGCGGGTCAGCGCGTCCAATGCGCTGAACGGCTCGTCGAGCAGCAGCAGGTCCGGGTCGCGGACCAGCGCGCGGGCGAGCGAGGCGCGCTGCGCCTCGCCGCCGGAGAGCGTGAGGGGCCAGGCCCCGGCCTGTTCGGTGAGCTCGACCTCGGCGAGTGCCTTCTCGGCCGCGGCGCGCGGGTCGGCGGCCTTCAGCCCGAGGGCCACGTTGGCCCAGACACGCTTCCAGGGGATGAGCCTGGGCTCCTGGAAGGCGACCGAGACGGTGCCCGAGACGTCCGGCTCGCCATCGGTGGCACGGTCCAGGCCGGCGAGCGCGCGCAGGAGCGTGGACTTGCCGGAGCCACTGCGGCCGAGGAGCGCGACGAATTCACCGCGGGCGATCTCAATGTCGATCTCGTCCAGGACGGTGCGGTCACCGAAGCGCTTGGTCAGCCCCCGCACCCGGGCGACGTGCTCGGCACTCGTCGCGGGGCCGTCGCTCGTGGCGGGTTCGATCAGACCAGGAAGCCCTTGCGCCATGTCAGCGCTCTCCTCTCCAGCAGGCGGACGAGTGCGTCGGTGAGCAGGCCGAGCGCCGCGTACACGACCAGGCCCAGCACCACGGCGTCGGTCTGCAGGAACTCGCGGGCGTTGTTGATCATGTAGCCGAGCCCGGAGCTCGCGTTGATCTGCTCGGCGACGATGAGCGCCAGCCAGGCGATGCCGAGACTCTGCCGGAGCCCGACCAGCGCCTGGGGCAGCGCGCCCGGCAGCACGACGTGCCGGATCAGGCCCGCCCTGCTCAGCCGCAGCGTCTCGGCGACCTCGGCGAGCCTGCCGTCCACGCCGCGGATGCCGGCGAAGGTGTTCAGGTAGAGCGGGAAGGCGACGCCGAGCGCGATCAGCGCCACCTTGGGCGTCTCGCCGATCCCGAACCAGAGGATGAACAGCGGGATCAGCCCGAACAGCGGCAGCGCCCGCAGCATCTGCATGGGCGGGTCCACCGCGTTCTCACCGAGCCTGCTGAGCCCGGCGACCAGGGCCAGCGCGATCCCCGCGGCGGCGCCGATGAGGAAGCCGATGACGACGCGCTGCACGGACGTGCCGATGGCGTCGGCGAGCGTGCCGTCCTTGATCAGGTCCAGGCCGGTCGAGGCGATCGCGGCCGGGGCGGCGAGCAGCCGGTCCGGCAGCAGCCCGGTCGAGGAGGCCAGCTGCCAGAGGAGCAGCACCGCCACCGGGCTGGCCAGGCGACCGAGGGACGAAAGGGACGAGAGGCGCACGGAGAGAGCGTCGCGCATATTCCCTATTTAGTCAATCGGTTATATCGGTTAAGTAGGACACGCGCGGATGTGTGCCGATACCCAGGGACCGCCTCCGATCTCCCCCTCCAGGGGCAGGCCGGCGCGGTCGGGGCGGGCCTAGGCTCGACGTGAGATGAACGAGTATGAACCTTCCGTGGCGCACAAGCGCGTGGTCCTGACGCAGGGCATCCGCGACGCCGTCCTGAGCCGGCCCGAGCGGACCCGCTGGATCCTGCCCGGCTCGATGTGGCTGCGGATCCCCGCGCTGCTGCTGCTGACGGCGCTGACGATCGGCTTCACCGCGGGCACGATCGCCATCCCGCTGAACGGCTATCACGACCACGGCGACATCAACGTGACCCTCGCCTGGCTCCTCGGGGTCGCGCAGGCGCTGCCGCTGATCTTCGCCCCCGTCCGCCCCGTGCTCGCCTGGCGGATCAGCGCGACCGGCTTCGTGATCGGCGCGGTGGCCTTCCACGGCAAGTACTTCTGGCCGTGGCCGGTGACCGCGTGGCTGGCGTTCATGCTCATCCTGTTCTTCGTCGCGGCCGGGTCCGAGCGGCAGACGACCGCGGGCGTCGGCGCGGTCACCGTGCTGGTCGTGCTCGCGCCGGCCTCGCTGTACGCGATGCCGGGCTGGTTCGGGCTGATCCTCACCGGCCTGGTCGTCGTCGCGCTGACCTTCGGCGACGCGGTCGGCGGCCGGTCGGCGGCCGAACGGAGCCTGCGCGAGCAGGAGGAGCTGCGCAAACAGGACCTGGCCAAACAGGCGGTGCTGGAGGAACGGGCCCGGATCGCGCGCGAGCTGCACGACGTGGTGGCCCATCACATGTCGGTGATCGCGATGCAGGCCGAGGCCGCCCCGTACAAGATCCCCGACCTGCCGGACGCGGCGCTGCAGACCTTCGTCGTCGTGCGCGACGCCGCCCGCGACGCGTTGACCGAGACCCGCCGCGTGGTGGGGCTGCTCCGTTCCGACGACGAGGGCGCCGAACGGGCGCCGCAGCCCGGCCTGGACCGGGTCGAGGACCTGCTGGCCGGGGCGCGCCGCTCCGGCCTGGCGGTCGGCCTGGTGATCGTGGGCGTGCCGCGCGAGGTGTCGGCGGGCGTCGACCTGTCGGCCTACCGGATCGTTCAGGAGTCGCTCAGCAACGCCGCCCGCTACGCGCCCGGCTCCCGCGTGCAGGTCGAGATCAGGTACGACGGGGACCTGCTCAAGGTGACCGTCGTCGACGACGGCGCCCGCACCACCCCCGACGAGTCGCACGGCGGCGGGCACGGGCTGGTCGGCATGCACGAGCGCGTCGCGATGCTCGGCGGCTCGCTGGACGCCGGATCGCTCGACGGCGCGGGCTGGCGGGTGGCGGCCGAGCTGCCCTATGGAGATCCGGCGGCGTAGCGGTTCGTCATAGAGTTCCCTCGTGACGATTCGTGTGCTGATCGCCGACGATCAGGTAATGATCCGCGACGGGCTCGCCGCCCTGCTGTCCTCGGATCCCGAGATCGAGGTGATCGGTCAGGCGGGCAACGGGCGCGAGGCGGTCGAGATGGCCCGCAAGCTCGACCCGGACGTCATCGTGATGGACATCCGGATGCCCGAGATGGACGGCCTCGCCGCGACCGCCGAGCTGGTCGGCGACCAGCAGGACCAGGACGTCGACCCGGCCGGGCTCCGGCCCAAGGTGCTGGTCCTCACCACCTTCGACCTCGACGAGTACGTCTACGAGGCCCTCGGCGCCGGTGCCAGCGGCTTCCTGCTCAAGGACGCCTCCGCGGCCGACCTGGTCAGCGGGGTCCGCGTGGTCGCCGCCGGGGACGCGCTGCTGGCCCCCTCGATCACCCGGCGGCTCATCGGCGACTTCGCCCGGCGCCGCCGCCACCAGCGCCCGAGCCCGACCGCGACGTCCTCGCTCACGCCCCGCGAGCTGGACGTGCTGCGCCTCATCGCCCGCGGCCTGTCCAACGCCGAGATCGCCGGCGAACTGGTCCTGGCCGAGCAGACGGTCAAGACCCACGTGGGCCACGTGCTGACCAAGCTCACCCTGCGCGACCGCACGCAGGCCGTGGTGTACGCCTACGAGAACGGCCTGGTCGGCTAGAGGCCCACGTCAGCGGGACGGGTCCAGGATGAGCTTGCCGCTGGTGCGGCGGGCTCGCATGTCCTCGTGCGCCTTGCGGACCTCGGTGAGGCCGTACTCGCCGCCGTTGATGACGCGCATGTTCCCGTCGGCGGCGAGGGCGAACAGGTCGCCGAGGGCCTGGCGCATGATGTCGCCGGGGAGCTGGAAGACGTGCGCCAGCCACATGCCCGCGATGGTGGTCGAGTGCGACATGAGGTTGGCGGGCTGGACGGGTGCGGGCGGCTTGCGGGAGGCCATGCCGTAGAAGGCCAGGCGGCCGAACGGGGCGAGGGCCTTCAGGCTGTCGTCGGTGACGGTCCCGCCGGTCATCTCCAGGACGATGTCGACGCGCTTGCCGCCGTTGGCGGTGATGAGCGCGGACTTCATGTCGGGCTCGTTGGCGTCGATCGCGACGTCGGCGCCCAGCTCGACGGCGAGCTCGCGCTTCTCCTTGGAGGAGGCGGTGGCGATGACGCGTCCGGCGCCCCAGGCCTTGGCGAGCTGGACCGCGAGCGTTCCGACGCCACCGGCGGCGGCATGGACGACGACGGATTCGCCGGGCTCCATGTGCACGCTGCGGCGCAGCAGGACCCAGGCGGTGGCGCCCTGGACGACCATGCTGAGCGCGGTGACGTCGTCGATGCCGTCGGGCACGTCCCAGGCGAGGGCCTGCGGCGCGAGCGCCTTCTCGGCGTAGCCGCCGCTGCCGACCAGCGCGACGACGCGGCGGCCGTCCGCGGTGGTGCCGACGACCTCGCCGCCGGGGACCATCGGGAGGGTGGAGGGCGAGAGGTAGCTGTTCTCGGCCTGGTGGGTGTCGGCGTAGTTGATGCCGGCCCGGGAGACGTCGATGAGCAACTGGCCCTCGCCCGCGACCGGGTCGGGCAGCTCGGTGACGTTCAGGACCTCGGGGCCGCCGAACTCGGTGATCTGGATCGCGCGCATGTCTCTCCTACCTCGGGCCGGGTACGCCGCGGAACGTGAACGGGCCGGACTCGCGGCCGGGCACGACGAACCACGCCTCGCCGGTGCCGTCGGAGCTCACGATGCTCATGAACGCGTTGACGACGTCCGAGACCTCGAGGATCGGGAACCCGGTCTCGGTCAGGTGGTCCTTGATCGGGATGAGGATGTCGGTGTCGGCGAACGAGGGGCACAGCGCGTTGACGCGGATGCCCTCGGGCTCGTAAGTCGGGCCGAGCGCGCGGACCAGCCCGACCACGGCCGCCTTGTTGGCGCCGTAGATCGGGTCGAACGGGGTGGCGGTGAGGCCGGCCATGCTCGCGGTCGCCACGATCTGGCCGCCGCCGCGTGCGCGCAGGGCGGGCAGCGCGGCGTGCACGCCGAACGCGACGCCGTCGAGGTTGATGCCCATCGCGCGCCGGTAAGCGGTCAGGTCGAAGTTGTCGCCGAGGTCTCCCCCGCCGGCGATGCCCGCGTTGAGGAACGCCAGGTCGAGCCCGCCGAAGCGCTCCACCGCGGTCGCGACCGCGGCCTCGCTGTCGCCGGGCTCGCGGACGTCGCAGCGCACGAACGCGCCGTCCAGCTCCTTGGCCAGCTCGGTGCCGCGCTCGGTGTCGACGTCGGCGAGCACGACCGCTGCGCCCTCGCCCACCAGGCGGCGTGCGACGGCCGCGCCGATCCCGTTGGCGCCGCCGGTGATCAGGGCGACCTTCCCGGCCCCCTCAAAGCCCGTCATCCGTGCTCCCTCCACAAGTAACTGACCCGTCAGTTACTATAGCTGAATGGACTTCGGTTTGAGCGCGCGGGCCCAGGAGTACCTCGGCCTGCTGCAGGACTTCATGGACTCCCACGTCTACCCCGCCGAGCCGGTCTACGCGGCCCAGCGCCGCGAGCTGCGCGCCGCCGGTCAGGAACACACCGTCCCTCCCATCGTCGAAGAGCTCAAGGTCGAGGCCCGCAAGCGGGGCCTGTGGAACCTCTTCCTCCCCGACGCGCAGGACCCGGCGCACGGCTTGAGCGTCACCGACTACGCCTCGCTCGCCGAGATCACGGGCCGCTCCCCCAACCTGGCGCCCGAGGCCATCAACTGCGCCGCGCCCGACACCGGCAACATGGAGGTGCTGCACCTGTTCGGCACGCCCGAACAGAAGGAGCGCTGGCTGACGCCGCTGCTGAACGGCGAGATCCGGTCCGCCTTCGCGATGACCGAACCGGACGTGGCGAGCTCGGACGCGACCAACATCTCCACCTCGATCGTGCGCGACGGCGACCACTACGTGATCAACGGCCGCAAGTGGTGGATCAGCGGCTCCGCCGACCCGCGCTGCAAGATCATGATCGTGATGGGCAAGACCGACCCGGACGGGCACCCCTACCGGCAGCAGTCGATGATCCTGGTGCCGCTGGACACCCCCGGCGTCGAGGTGGTCCGGCCGCTGCCCGTGTTCGGCTACTCCGACCAGCACGGCCACTGCGAGATCCGCTTCACCGACGTGCGCGTCCCGGTGGCGAACCTGGTCGGCGAGGAGGGCGGCGGCTTCGCCATCGCCCAGGCCCGCCTCGGGCCCGGCCGCATCCACCACTGCATGCGCGCCATCGGGATGGCCGAGCGCGCGCTGGAGCTGATGTGCGAGCGCGCCGTCTCGCGCGAGGCGTTCGGCGGCCCGCTCGCCAAGCAGGGCGTCGTGCGGCAGCAGATCGCCGAGTCCCGGATGGCGATCGAGCAGGCCCGCCTGCTCACGCTGAAGACCGCCTGGCTGATCGACAAGCACGGCCCGAAGGGCGCCCGCGCCGAGGTCGCCGCCATCAAGGTCATCGCGCCGCGCGTGGCGCTGGAGGTCGTGGACCGCGCCATCCAGGTGCACGGCGGCGCCGGGGTCAGCGACGACACCCCGCTGGCCGCGATGTGGGCCGGGCTGCGCACGCTCCGTCTCGCCGACGGCCCCGACGAGGTGCACGTCCGCTCGGTCGCGCGGGCTGAACTGGGTAAGTACCTCGGCACATGACCTGCTCATGGTCGCGGCTCCGCCGCTCCGGGTCATGGGGCGCCGACGCCTCGTCTTCCCTCGTCGGTCGTTCCTCCCTCCTCAGTCCAGACAAGGCGGCCCCATGACCGGCACCACGGGGGACACGGCGGCACCGGGCGTACGGCGCCGGATGCCGTACGCCCAGCGGCGCGAGCAGCTGCTCGGCGTGGCGCTGGAGGAGTTCGGGCGGCGCGGCTACCACCTCACGCAGATGGAGCACGTGGCCGCCGCCGCGCAGGTCTCCAAGGCGCTGCTCTATCAGCACTTCACGTCCAAGGAGGACCTGTTCGCCGAGGTCACCGAGGCGATCGTCGGCGAGATCACGGGCCGGCTCAACGCCGCCGTGCTCGCCGAGCAGGGGTCGGTGGACGGGATCCGCGCGATGGTGCGGGTGCTGTTCGACTACGCGACCGAGCAGCCCGACGCTTGGGCGCTGGTGATACGGCATCTCGACAAGCCCGAGGTGGGTCTTGAGCTGCGCGAGATGCGCGACCGGCTCGGCGCCGCGTTCGCCGACCTGCTGCTGCGCCGCCGCCGCGCCGACCCGGAGATGACGCCCGCCGAGCTGGAGGCCAACGAGCGGCGGGCGCGGCTGCTGGTGCCGCTGATGTACGGGTCGATGCTCTCGATGGTCTCGTGGTGGCTGGAGCACCCCGACACCCCGCGCGAGCGGGCCGAGGGGATGGCCGTGGAGTTCATCTGGCTGGGTCTGGACCGGCTCCGTCACGGCGAGCGGCTGCCGCGCTCTCATCCGGATAGTGAACGATGATGCTCTTGTCCGGGTCGTCCTCGACGGTCAGCTTCACGTAGCGCAGCGTCAGCTCGCCGCGTTCGGGATGCCGGACGCGGCGCTTGGACGCGGTGAACGGGATGACGTCGTGGGCGTCCCAGAACTCCCGGAACTCCGCGCTGGTCGCCTGGAGGCGCCCGACGATCTCGGCGTAGCGCGGGTTGTCGAGTTGCCGTCCGGCCTCGTTGCGCAGCAGGCCGACCAGCCAGCGGGCCTCTCGTTCCCACTCGACCAGCCAGCTTCGCATCCAGGGCTCGTGGAAGGTCAGCCACACCGCGTTGCGCTCGGCCGCGGGCCGGTCCGCGAGCCCGGCGAACAGCTCCTCGACCGGCGCGTTCCAGGCGACGATGTCGAAGCACCGGGTGACCACGTGCGCGGGGTTGGGTTCGAGCAGCCGCAGCAGGTCGCGGACCTCGGGACCGACCTGGGGCGGCGGCGCCTCGTTCGGTGGCGTCTCCCCCGCCAGCTCCAGCAGGTGGCGGTGCTCGACGGCGTCCAGGCTCAGCACCCGCGCGAGGCTGTCGAGCACCTGCCGCGAGACGCGGGCCGGGCGGCCCTGCTCGAGCCAGGTGTACCAGGTGACGCTCATCCCGGCGTGCGCGGCGACCTCCTCACGCCGCAGGCCGGGCGTGCGCCTGCGCGGCCCGTGCGGCAGGCCGAGGTCCTCGGGGCTGCGGCGTGCCCGCCTGGACCGCAGGAACTCCCCCAGCTCCCTGCGCCGGTCCTGTGTCGCGGTCGGCATGGCGGCCACCTCCACACGCGCGCTTAAGCCTGTTAGTCCGGTTAACAGCATTAACTGCACTCTGCCTAGGGTCAAACCGGCGGCGGAGCATGGGCGCATGAGCACACGCACCGTACTGATCACGGGGGCCGCCGGCGGGATCGGCTCGGCCACCGCACGCCGCCTCACCGAAATGGGCTGGGAGGTGTACGGCGGCGTCCGGCGCGCGTCCGACACCGATCGGCTCCCGGCCGGAGTCCATCCGCTCGTCCTGGACGTCACCGACGAGGAGACGATCGCCGCTGCCGCCAAGGACGTCGAGGCACGGACCGGCAGCCGCGGCCTGGACGCGCTGGTCAACAACGCGGGCGTCATCGTCCAGGGCCCGGCCGAGCTGGTGCCGATGGAGGCGTGGCGCCGGCAGTTCGACATCAACCTGTTCGGTCTGGTCGCGGTCACCCAGGCCGTGCTGCCGATGCTGCGCGCCGGGGGCGGCGGCCGGATCGTCAACGTCGGCGCGATCAGCGCGCGGGTGACCGCGCCGACGCTCGGGCCGATCGCGGCGTCCAAGGCGGCGGTCGCTTCGCTGAGCGAGACGCTCCGGATGGAGCTGCGCACGTTCGGCGTCCAGGTGTCGCTCGTCGAGCCCGGCGCGCTGCAGACCGAGATCTTCGACAAGGCGGGCGACGCGGCGCGCGCGGCGGGCCTGCGCGGCACCGCGGCCGATCAGCGGCTGTACGGGCCGATGACCGCCGCCGTCGAGAAGGCGACCGCGAACATGAAGCCGGGGCCGGTCGACGCGGCCGTGAAGCGGATCGTCGACGCGCTCACCGCACGACGCGCGGCGACGCGGACGCTGGCGGGCCGGGACGCGCGGATGTTCGCCGTGCTGACAAAGCTGCCCGACCGCACCCGGGACCGGCTGGTGTCGCGCGCGCTCGGAGTCTGAGGACCCCGTCCGAAGACCGCGTCTAAAGACTCGGCCATCACCTGCGCGGACGCCGGAACGGCCGGTCGCGCGTGGTTACGCTGGCCGACCGTGACGTCGGATTCGGGCGAGTACGCCGCGATGGAGGCCGCCCTGCGGGGCGCGCACGAGCCGGGCGTCGGCGCCGAGGCGTACACCACCATGGACCTGGCGCTGCGCGTCGGCGAGCTGATGCTGGCGGGCGGCGAGACCGCCGAGTCGGTGGACCGGGCGATGAGCCGGATCACCTACGCCTACGGCCTGCCGCACTGCGAGATCGACGTGACGCTCGCCGCCGTCGGCCTGTCGTACCTGCCGCGCGGCGGCCGGCCGCCGGTCACCGCCGAACGGCGGGTACGGCGCAGGCTGCCGAACTACGCGCGGCTGGTCGCCGTGCACGAGATGGTCCGCGCGGCGGCCGCGGGCAGGCTCACGCTGCAGGAGTCCAAGTTCGCCCTCAGCGACATCATCGGGCGCCCGACCGTGTACCCGAACTGGCTGACGGTCGGCGCGCTGTCGCTGCTCGGCGCGGCGGGCGCGGTGCTGGTCGGCGGCGGGTTCTACGCGGCGGTCGCGGCGTTCGTCGCCACCCTGCTCGGCGAGCGCACCGGCGAGTGGCTGGGGCGCCGCGGCATCGCCGACTTCTTCCAGATGGCGCTGGCCGCAGCGATCGGCTCGCTGGTCACGGTGCTGCTCGCCTGGAGCGACACCCCGATCCGTTCCGGCTCGGTCATCATCGGCGTCGTCATCGCGCACATCCCCGGGCGCGCGCTCGTGGTGTCGATGCAGGACGGCATCGCGGGCGACCTGGTCACCGGGACGACGCGGCTGGTCGAGGTGCTGTTCACCATCACCGCGATCCTGAGCGGGATCGGCTCGATCATCTACCTCGCGGCGCGGTGGGGCGTGCCGATCTCGCTGGAGAACCTGCCGACCGCGCCGCGTTCGGTCGCGGCGGCACAGACCCTCGGCGCGGCCGCGATCGCGGTGGCGTTCGCGGTGTTCCACCTGGTGCCGCGCGCCTACCTGCTGCCGGTCGCGGTCGGCGGCGTGCTCGCGTGGGGCAGCTACGTCGAGCTGCGGCAGCTGGAACTGCCCGCCGCCCCGGCGACCGCGATCGCCGCGACGGTCGTCGGCGCGCTCGGCACGGCCTACGCGCGGCAGCGGCGCGTGCCCGCGCTCGTGTGCGTCACCCCGTGCATCGCGCCGCTCATGCCCGGAACGCTGATGTACCGCGGGATGCTGGAGCTGACCGGCGGCGACACCGGGCAGGGCGCGCTCATCCTCGTCGAGGCGCTCGCGACCGCGCTCGCCATCGGCGCGGGCGTCTACATCGGCGCCGAGCTGCTGCGCGTGATCCGGCCCGCCCGCCGCATTCTTCGTCCCACCCGACGCATCAGCACCCGAGCGTAACGATTTCGACTCAGGCGGTTCCGCCGAGTGTCCATCGGGCGCAACCATGGCGGTGTGGCAGCCCACGGGAATGGCTCGATTTCCCTAGCCGGGCGGATAGTCGACCGGCTCAACTCCTGGCCTGGGGTGGCGAAGGTCAGGGCCGACTGCGGGATGGGCGTCGCTCTGACGGCGGGCGGCAGTCAGATCATGCACCTGCACACCGACGACGAGGCCGAGCTGCGGCTCAGCCGTCCGGTGATAGAGCGCCTCGGCGGCGTGCTCACCGAGTCGGGGCGGGTGCGGATCAAGCCGGACAGCGAGTGGATCGCGGTACGGCTGGACACCGATTCCGACATGGCCCTGGTGGTGTCGCTCGCGAGCGTGGCCATCAAGGCCAGCACGGCGGCCGATATCGCACCGCACTCCTACGCGCCCTGCGGCGCGGCCCGTGCCGCGCCCGAAGGAACGCTCCGGCGCCTCACGACCGCCATCAGGGGCAGCCGGGACCGTTAGGGTCGCCCGCGACGGGGCCGCTCAGCTCGTTGGCCTCCGGGCCGATGAACTCTCCCGAACCGGGTCCGCTCAGCTCGCCGGAGCCGCGGACGATGAGGCGGGTGGGCAGCAGGACGCGGGCGGGCGGTCCGCCCTCGCCCCGGATGCGCCGCGCCAGGATCTCGGCGGCGCGGCGTCCCATGTCGGCGGGCTCGTGCGCGACCACGGTGACCGGGGTCGCGAGCAGGTCGGCGAGCTCGAAGTCGTCGAAGCCGACCAGCGCGACCCGTGCGCGCGCCGCGCGGATCGCCCGCAGCGCGCCTGCGGTCAGCAGGTTGTTGCCGGTGAACACGGCGGACGGCGGGTCGGGCACGGCGAGCAGCTCGTCCATCACGTGACCGGCGCCCGCGACGTCGTGCTGCCCCATCCGCACGATCGCCGGGTCGTAGGCGATGCCGCTCTCCTCCAGCGCCTCGGCGTACCCGCGCAGCCGCTCCCGCGCGGTGAAGATCTTCGGCAGGTCGCCGAGGAACGCGACCCGCCGGTGCCCGTGCGCGACCAGGTGCCGGACCGCCTCGCGCGCGCCGCCCACGTTGTCGATGAGCACGGTGTCGACGTCGAGGTCGCCCGGCCGGTCCAGGAACACCATCGGCGTGCCGAGGGCCAGCTCGGTCTCCAGATAGCCGTGGCCGGTGCCGCACGGCACGACCAGCAGGCCGTCCACCCGCCGCTCGCACAGTGAACGGATCAGGCGGCGCTCGCGTTCGGGATCCTCATCCGAACTGCCCGAGATGACCAGTCCCCCGCCGGCGCCCGCCACGTCCTCCACACCCCGTGCGATCTGCGAATAGAACGGGTTGGCCACGTCCTTGATGACCAGGCCGATACTGTGAGTCCGCCCGCCGCCGCGCAGCGACCGGGCGAGGTCGTTGCGCTGGAAGCCGAGCCGCGCGATGGCGGCACGGACGCGTTCGGCGGTGTCGGGCCGCACGCCGGCCTCGTCGTTGACCACCCGGGACACGGTCTTGAGGCTGACGCCCGCCGCAGCGGCCACCTCGCGCATGGTGGGTCGCACAACGACAACGATGTCATCCGGCCACGGCGCGGCGTCTGGCCTGATCCGGCCATTGACGGCCGCACCGAGAGAGATCACGATCGGGTTTCTTGACAACGTTGTCATCGGGTTGACCCCCGAGGAGGAAAGGCATGTCCAAACGCCTGGCGGCGGGCCTGTTCGCCCTGCTCCTGGTTCCCCTCGCTCCCTTCGCTCCCACCGCGGCGAGCGCCGCACCGGCAGCTCCCGACCTCACCTCCTACGTGAATCCGTTCGTCGGCTCTCAGGACGGCGGACCCGACTTCGGCCACGGCGGCGGCGCCGGCATGAACTTCCCCGGCGCCGTCACCCCGTTCGGGATGATGCAGTGGAGTCCCGACACCGTCCGCACCTCCGGCGGCGGCTACAAGTACGAGGACAACCGCCTGCGCGGGTTCTCGATGACCCACATCAGCGGCCCGGGCTGCACGGGCGCGCAGGACTTCCCGGTCGTTCCCCTCTCCGGCACCATCGGCCGTTCACCGGCCACACACGGCGCCGACTACGTCCAGACCTTCAAGCACGAGAACGAGCAGGCCAGCCCCGGCTACTACGGCGTGACGACCGACACGGGGGTGAAGACCGAGCTGACGGCGACCAACCGCGCCGGGGTCGGCCGCTTCACTTTCCCTGCCGGTAAGCCCGGCACCGTCCTGGTGAACGTCACCGGCTCGATCAACGGCGTCGAGGACGCCGAGGCCACCATCAAGGGCAACACCGTCTACGGCTGGGCCAAGACCGGCGGCTTCTGCGGCACCAAGAACCAGTACTACGTCTACTTCCACGCCACCTTCGACCGGCCCGTGAAGGCCTACGGCACCTGGAAGGACGACTCGGTCCAGCCCGGCGACGCCGACGCGCGCGGCTCGGCGCCCGCCAAGGTGCCGCAGATCGCGCCGAAGACGGTCGGCCGGATCCACAACGGCCCGGCGGGCAAGCCGCTGACCCCCGAGCGGCGCGCGTTCACCGGCGATGTCAACGTCAAGGGCCCCGGCACCGGGCTCTACCTGCAGTTCGACTCCGACCAGCCGGTGCAGATGAAGTCGGGCCTGTCGTACGTCAGCGTCGACGGCGCCAAGGCCAACCTGAAGCGCGAGGTCGGCGGGCACGACTTCGACAAGGTCCGCGACGACGCGCGCAAGGACTGGCAGAAGCGGCTCGGCCAGGTCAAGATCACCGGCGGCGCGGCCGACCGGCTGAAGACCTTCTACACCGCGCTCTACCACGCGTTCCTGCAGCCGTACGTCTTCGACGACGCGGACGGGACCTACACCGGGTTCGACTACCGCACCCACAAGGTCCGCAAGGGACATCACCAGTACGCGACGTTCTCCGGCTGGGACATCTACCGCAGCGAGGCGCAGCTGCTGTCGTTCCTGGCGCCCGACGTCGCCTCCGACATCGCCCAGTCGATGTACGACGACGCGCACTCGATCGGGGACGTGTGGGACCGCTGGTCGCACCAGAACACCGTCACCGGCGTGATGAACGGCGACCCGTACCACTCGATCATCGCGTCCGCGTACGCGTTCGGCGCACGCGACTTCGACGCCAAGGGCGCGCTCACCTCGATGACGGCGGGCGCGGAACGGGTCGGGCCCAAGTCCGGCTACACCGAGCGCCCCGGCAACGCGCAGTACCTCAAGCTCGGCTACGTGCCGGGCGACGTCGCCACCACCGAGGAGTACGGGGCGGCCGACTTCGGCATCGCCCAGCTGGCCGGGCGGCTCGGCGACGACGCGACCGCCGAGAAGTACATGCAGCGTTCGCACGGCTGGCAGAACCTCTACAACCCGCTGAACGGGTGGATCCAGCCGCGCTTCGCCGACGGCTCTTTCTTCAGCCCGTTCGACCCGGCCGACTCCGGCTGGTACGTGGAGGGCAACGGCGCCCAGTACCACTGGATGACCTATCCGGACGTGAAAAGCCTGTTCAACGCGATGGGCGGACGAGAGGAGGCGGCCAAGCGGCTGGACGCCTTCTTCGCCAAGCTCAACGCCGGGCCGCACGAGCCGCTGGCCTACCTGGGCAACGAACCCTCGCTTCAGTCCCCGTGGCTGTACGCGTGGGCGGGCAAGCCGTACCGGACCCAGGACGTGGTCCGGCGGGCGCGGACCGAGCTGTTCAAGCCGACGCCTAACGGCCTGGTCGGCAACGACGACCTCGGCACGATGTCGGCCTGGTACGTGTGGGCCTCGATGGGCATGTACCCGGTGATCCCGGGCCGTGCCGAGCTGATGGTGAACGGGCCGGAGTTCCCCAAGATCGAGATCCGCCGGTCCTCCGGGCAGCAGTTCACCATCACCGCGCCGGGCGCCTCGGACTCGACGCCGTACGTCCAGTCGCTGAAGGTCGACGGCAAGGCGACCTCCAAGGCGTGGCTGCCGGAGTCGTTCGCGTCCAAGGGCGGCAAGCTGGACTTCACGATGGGCTCGGCGCCCAACACCGAGTTCGGCTCGGCGGAGGCCGACGCGCCGCCGTCGTTCGGCGAGGGCGGCCGGTCCTACCTCACGGCCGTCAGCCCGGGCCTGATCCCGCTGGAGCCCGGCGGCAGCGGCACCACCACGCTGCGGGTGCAGTCGCTGACCGGTGGCGGGGACGTGACCTGGAAGGCGAACCCGCCGGCCGGGATCACGGTCACGCCCTCCTCCGGGACGCTCAAGGTGCCCGCGTCCGGGCACGCCGACCAGCAGGTGACGATCTCGGTCGCCGCCGACGCCAAGGTCGACTACCACTCGGTGCCGTTCGAGATCCCGGGCGCCGGTGACGCCGGGGTGACCGTCAACGTCGCCCACAAGGGCACGATCGAGTGGTACCAGAACAACGCCGGCATCTCCGACGACGACAACCCGGGCCTGGCCAACTTCGACGGCGGCGGCTGGTCGTACTCCAGCCAGGCGCTCGCCGCCGCGGGCTTCGGCCCCGGCAAGCAGGTGACCTGGAACGGCTTCACCTTCGGGTGGCCGGGCCGCAAGCCCGGACAGCTGGACAACGTGCAGGCCATGGGCCAGACGGTCGAGCTGACCGACGCGCCCAAGGCGGGCAAGCTGGCCTTCCTCGGCTCGGCGGGCAACGGCGACGTCCAGACCACCGTGACGGTCACCTACACCGACGGCTCGACGCAGAACGCGACGGTGGGGCTGAGCGACTGGGCGCTCAGCGCGGACGCCTACCCGCCCAGGTTCGGCAACGAGATCGTCGCCAAGACCCCGTACCGCAACAGCGGCGACGGGACACCCGACAAGATCAACGTCTATGTGTTCGGCGCCGCGCCGATCGGGCTGGACGCGAGCAAGCAGGTGAAGAGCTTCAAGCTCAACACCCCGTCCACGGGCGGCGGCTCGTTCCACGTGTTCGCGTGGGCGTTCGGCGGCTAGCGCTCTGGCGCCGGTGATTCAAGGCAGGTCCTCGGCGGCGGGCTTCTTCTTCTGGAACAACCAGGTGTTGAAGACGCCGCCGAGGTTCTTGCCCGACATCGACTGGCACAGGTCAATGAACTTCTGGGTGTCGACGTTCCCGTAGCGGTACGTGGACGTCCAGGCCCGGAGGATGTCGAAGAAGGTCTTGTCGCCCACGGCCTCGCGCACCTTGTGCAGGACCATGGCGCCGCGGATGTAGACCGGGTCGCCGGAGATCTCGTCGGCCGGCGGGTCGGTCGGCGGGAACGCCCAGGTGTCGCCCTCGGTGTCGGTGTAGGAGTTGTGGAAGTTCTCCTGCACGGTCTCCTCGCCGTGGTCCTCCTCCCAGATCCACTCGGCGTAGACGGCGAAGCCCTCGTTCAGCCACATGTCCTTCCAGCTGCTGGGCGTCACCGAGTCGCCGAACCACTGGTGCGACATCTCGTGGACGACGAGCTTCTCGCTGGGCGCGGCCTCGAAGAACGGCTTGGTCTGGGTCTCCAGCGAGTAGCCGACGTCGGGCGTGTGATCGACGATCGCCCCGGCGCTGCTGAACGGATAGGGCCCGAACAGCCTGCTCCCCCACTGGATGACCTCGGGCACGAGCTTGGTCAGGTCCCGGCTGTCCTCGTCCACCTCGTCGGGGTCGACGGCGATGTAGACCGGGCGGCCGTCGGCCTTGAACTGCTTCACCCGGAACTCGCCGATCACCACGCTGGCCAGGTAGGTCGCCATCGGCTCGGGGCTGTGCCAGGTGAAGGTGCCGCCGTGCTGAGCGGTCAGCGCGCCGTTGGCGACCGCGGTGAGACCCTTGGGAACGGTCACGGTGAAGTCGAAGGAGGCCTTGTCTGAGGGATGGTCGTTGCTCGGGAACCACGCCATCGCCCCGGTCGGCTCGCCGAGCGCGGCGGCGCCGTCGTCGGTCCGCAGCCAGCCCTCGGTGGACTCGTCCGGGTCGGTGATCTGCTTCGGCTTGCCGTCGTAGACGATCTCGGTGGTGAAGTCGCGGCCGCTGCGGAGAGCGTCGTGCGGCGTCAGCGTGAGCTCGGTGCCCTTGCGCCGTACCCCGGCCGACTTGCCGTTCACGGTCGCCGAACGCACCGTGAGGCCGTCGAGGTCGAGATTGAACGAGCTGAGCGCCTGGGTGGCGCGGGCCGTGATGTCGGCCTTGGCGTTCAGGTGGTCGCCGTCGGGCTGGTAGTTGAGCGTCAGCCCGTAGTGCTGGACGTCGTAGCCGCCGTTCCCGATCCCGGTGAACAGCGAGTCACCGGCGCCGGTGGCCCCCGGCTCGGCGGGCGCGTCGTTCTGCGGGCCGCAGGCGGTCACCGTGGCCGCCGTGGCGGCGGCGATGGCGGTGGTCGCGGCAAGGAGGGCGAATGCGCGGACGGAGCCTCTGCGTCGCCTCACGTTCCCCCTTCTGACCTGCCCGGGCACTGCGCGGACACGGGAAGGGCCCGCACCGCTGGAACATGGTACGGGCCCCGCCTGTGAAACGCCTGAACGTCAGAGGGAAGTGACGCCCTCGGCCTGCGGGCCCTTCTGGCCCTGCGTGATCTCGAACGCCACGCGCTGGTTCTCCTCAAGGCTGCGGTAGCCGGAGGTGGCGATCGCCGAGTAGTGAACGAAGACGTCGGGGCCGCCGTCGTCCGGCGCGATGAACCCGAAGCCCTTCTCGGCGTTGAACCACTTCACGGTGCCTTCGGCCATGATCTCTTTCTCTCCTTCGGTGAAGCTCACCGGTCGCCGGGTGGCGACCGGGGCTGCGTGCGGACCAGCCTTACATCCGCCGGTTCAACCGGAGAAGTAGAAACGCCCGCTGTCTTGAAACTTCCGCGTGCGCTTCATTAAGCAAACGTGCGTGGAAAGTACGACTGCAACGCTGACACCCTACCCGGTTACAGCCAGGAGTTGTGGAAAGGGGCCGAAGGCGCGTCGAACCGGGGCTTCCCGATCAGCTTGCGGGACGAGAGCGCGTAGATCCCGTCGTTGGTGAAGACCCAGATGATCTTGCGGTCCCACTCGACGTAGACCCCGTGGGTCTGGTTGCCCAGCGCCCAGTCCGGGACGCCCTTGCTGTAGCCCTGGGGCACGAACTGGGCCGCGATCTTGGGGTGGGCGCGGTCCTTGAGGTCGAACAGCTGTACGCCGGCGTTGTAGAAGGCGTACGGGATCAGGCCCGCGGGCGGGTTCCCGGGCGATGTGTAGTAGCCACTCCGCTTGGGCCCGAAGCTGCCGCCCCGCTGGCAGTAGTCGGTGAAGCCGGAGCCGCGGGGCGGGACCGGCCGGGGCAGGGTGCCCACGATGCGGGGCTTGGCCGGGTCGCGGGCGTCGACCTGGAAGATGTCCTTGTACGGCTCGTAGCAGTCCTCGCCGAGCGGGTAGCCGCTGACGTAGATCATGCCGGTCCTGGCGTACTGCGAGACGTCGACGTTGTCGGCCTCGGTGCCGCCCACCGACATCGGCAGGTCCAGGTGGGACACGGTCTTCATGTGCGCGGGGTCGGAGATGTCCAGGACCGACATCCCGAAGCCGCCCTGGGCGGCGAAGGCGTACTTGCCGCCCTGCTCGACCGGCTTGGGGATGAACAGCGACATCCGCGCGCCCATCCAGGAGGTCTGGTTGCCGCAGCGCGGGTTCTTCCGGTAGGCGGCCTCCTCGCCCTTGACCTGGCCCGGCAGGTGCCATTCGCCCAGCTTGCGTGGGTGGGCCGGGTCGGACATGTCGTACGACTGGTAGCCGGCGGAGTAGAGGTTGGTGGGCACCTCGCTGTTGCCCCAGCTGTCGCGGGGGGCGACCGCGATGAACATGTACTTGCCGCCGGTGTAGTACGGGATGTCCAGGGAGCCCGAGCCCTGCTGCGGCTTGTTCACGTCGGACTTGAGCGGGTCGGGCTGGGTGGCGTCGGTGCTGACCGTGGACAGCAGCTTCCAGTCCTTCTTGCGCGGGCCGTCCAGCCGGAAGACCTTGAAGCCCTTGAGCTGGGCGGTCTTGCGGACCTTCTCGACGCCCGCCGGGTTGCCGAACTTGCCGTGCTCGGGGTCGTCACCCAGCTCGTCGGGGATCTGCCGCTTGGCCTCGAAGCTCTGCACCATCACGTAGGCGCGAAGCTTGGCGTTCCACTGGATGGACGAGGCGCCCCAGAAGTCGTGCGGGGCCCAGGTGGCGTTGCCCTTGTTCTCGTCGCCGTCCACGTCGTCGCGGGTCATCGTCTCGACGACCTTGACCTTGCGGACGTCGGTGATGTCGTAGACGCGGCCCTCGCTGCGGTCGTACTGGAACAGATAACGCCGGCCCTTGAAGTCGACGATGTTCTGCCAGGAGTGGAAGTAGTCGGGCGTGAACGTCTTACCGCGGTAGGACGCCTCGACCTTCACCGGCCCTGAGATATGCGGCTTGGGGTCGTATCCCTCGGTCTTGGGGAACAGATCCTGAGCGCCGCCGGGAAAGGGGTGACGGTCCTCTCCGGGCGGGGTCAGCGAGGGGTGCCGGAACGTGCCGTCCAGCTGCATCCCATAGCTTCCGGGGTCGGCCTCCTGAGGCCGCCGATCCCCGCAGACCGTGGGGATATAGGGGTCGGCGGGCACGGCCTGAGCGGCGTGCGCGCCCGTCATGGCCAGCGGGGCGGCGACGGCCGCCGCCGCCCCTGCCGCGAGCAGGATTCTCCTCATACGGAACGCCTTTCGTCTGCCCCCGAAAAGTCAGGTGGACGAAATCATTCCGTGCAATTGGACGCTACCGCTAATACTTCTATTAATGCCCGCTATAGCGATCCCGTTATCCGAACCGAGAGCGCGTCTGCGAGCCGATGACAGTCGTGGAAAGTGTTATAGAGAGGAACGGGGGCCAGGCGGACGACATCGGGTTCGCGGGCGTCGGCGATGACGCCGGACCGGGCGAGCGCGTGGACGAGGCCGCCCGCGTCCCGTACCCGGATCGACAGCTGGCAGCCGCGCATGGCCGGGTCTGCGGGGGTGATCACGTCCGCCACCCATGTCAGGCGGCGGGCCAGGTAGGCGGTGAGCCGCTCGCTCTTGGCCCGCAGGGCGCCCATGCCCACCGAGTCGAAGATCTCCAGCGACACCAGCACCGGGGCCAGGGAGAAGATCGGCGGGTTGGACAGCTGCCAGGCGTCGGCCGAGGCGGGCGGGTCGATGACCGGGCCCATCCTGAACCTGGTGGCCGGGTCGGTGCCCCACCAGCCCGCCAGCTTGGGCACCGAGGCGTCGCGGACGTGGCGTTCGTGCACGAAGCAGCCCGCGACGGCGCCGGGCCCGGAGTTGAGGTACTTGTAGCTGCACCAGGCGGCGAAGTCGACGTCCCAGTCGTGCAGGCGCAGCGGCACGTTGCCCGCCGCGTGCGCCAGGTCCCAGCCGACCACGGCCCCGGCTGCGCGCCCGGCCTTGGTGATCGCCTGGATGTCCATCAGCTGGCCGGTGAGGTAGTTGACGCCGCCGAGCATGAGCAGCGCGACCCGGTCGCCCTCACGTTCGAGGTAGTCGGCGATGTCCTCGGTCCGCAGGGTGTCCTCGCCCTCGCGGGGACGCAGCCGCACGATCGCCTCGGCCGGGTCGAGGCCGTGGTGAACGGCCTGGCTGGCGACCGCGTAGGAGTCGGAGGGGAAGGCGGTGTCCTCGATGACGATCCGGGTCCGCTCCCCCGCCGGGCGGTAGAAGCTGGCCATCATCAGGTGCAGGTTGACCGTGAGGGTGTTCATCGCGACGACCTCGTGCGGGAGGGCCCCGACCAGGCGTGCCATCGGGTCGCGCAGCAGCTCGTGGTAGCCGACCCACGGGCGGCGGCCCTGCGTGTGCCCCTCCACGCCGAACCTCGCCCAGTCCTCCAGCTCCTCGGAGATCCGGGCCGCGACGCCGCGCGGCTGGAGGCCGAGTGAGTTGCCCGCGAAGTAGGCGGACTCGCCGTACGACCCGTCCGGCGCGGGCGGGATCAGGAACTCGGCCCGCCGCGTCGGCAGCGGGTCGGCCTCGTCCAGCGCCAGCGCCTCCTGCTCGTCAGTCACTTCTCCCCTTCAACCAGATCGAGCGCGATGTCCACGATCATGTCCTCCTGGCCACCGACCATGCCCCGGCGGCCCACCTCGACGAGGATGTCGCGGGTGTCCAGGCCGTAGCGGCGGGCGGCGTCCTCGGCGTGCCGCAGGAAGCTGGAGTAGACCCCGGCGTAGCCGAGTGTGAGGGTCTCCCGGTCCACCTGGACGGGCCGGTCCTGCAGCGGGCGGACGATGTCGTCGGCGGCGTCCATCAGCTTGAAGACGTCCGAGCCGTGCTTCCAGCCCATGAGGTCGGCGACCGCGACGAACGCCTCCAGCGGGCAGTTGCCGGCGCCCGCGCCCATCCCGGCGAGCGAGGCGTCCACGCGGCGGACGCCGTTCTCGACGGCGACGACCGAGTTGGCGACGCCGAGCCCGAGGTTGTGGTGGGCGTGGATGCCGATCTCGGTGTCCTCGCCCAGCAGGTCGCGGTAGGCGCGGACCCGGTCGCGGACGCCGTCCATGGTGAGGCGGCCGCCGGAGTCGGTGACGTAGACGCAGTGCGCCCCGTAGGACTCCATCAGCTTGGCCTGCTCGGCGAGCTTCTCCGGCGGCGCCATGTGGGACATCATCAGGAAGCCCGCGACGTCCATGCCGAGCTCGCGCGCGGTGGCGATGTGCTGGGCGGAGATGTCGGCCTCGGTGCAGTGCGTGGCGACCCGTACCGACCGTACGCCCAGCTCGTAGGCGCGCTTCAGCTCGGCGATCGTGCCGATGCCGGGCAGCAGGAGCGTGGTCAGCACGGCGCGTTCCATGACCTCGGCCGCGGCGGCGATCCACTCCTCGTCCAGGTGCGCGCCCGGGCCGTAGTTGACGCTGGAGCCTGCCAGGCCGTCGCCGTGCGCGACCTCGATGGCGTCCACCCCGGCGGCGTCGAGCGCGGCGGCGATCTCGCGGACCTGGTCGGTGGAGTACCGGTGCCGGATGGCGTGCATGCCGTCCCGCAGCGTCACGTCCTGCACGTAGAGCTCGTACGTCATCAGATCGCCAGCCTTTCCGCGACCCGCAGCGCGGCCGAGGTCATGATGTCCAGGTTCCCCGCGTAGGCGGGCAGGTAGTGCGCGGCGCCCTCGACCTCCAGGAAGACCGAGACGAGGTGGCCCTCGCCGCCCGCGAGGGCGGCCAGCGGGTCGCCGGCGCCGACCGGGCGGATCTGGACCTGCTGCTTGAGCCGGTAGCCGGGCACGTACGCGGCGACCTCGGCGACCATCTTCTCCACCGCGGTCACCACGGCCTGCTCGTCGCAGTCGCCGACCACGCAGTAGACGGTGTCGCGCATGATGAGCGGCGGGTCGGCCGGGTTCAGCACGATGATCGCCTTGCCGCGCGCGGCGCCGCCGACCACCTCCAGCGCGCGGGCGGTCGTCTCGGTGAACTCGTCGATGTTGGCGCGGGTGCCGGGCCCGGCCGAACGGGACGAGATCGAGGCGACGATCTCGGCGTACCGCACCGGGGTCGCGCTCGACACGGCGGCGACGATCGGCACGGTGGCCTGGCCGCCGCAGGTGACCATGTTGAGGTTCGGCGCGTCCAGGTGGTCGTCGAGGTTGACCGGCGGGACCACGTACGGGCCGAGCGCGGCGGGCGTGAGGTCGATCAGCCGCTTGCCGTGCGGGGCGAGCACCGCGGCGTTGTGCTCGTGGGCCTTGGCCGAGGTGGCGTCCAGGACGATCTCGATCGCGTCGAAGCCGTCCATCGCGACCAGTCCCTCGACGCCCTCGTGCGTCGTCGCGACGCCCATCCGGGCGGCGCGGGCGAGGCCGTCGGAGCCGGGGTCGATCCCGGCCATCGCGGCGACCTCCAGGCGCTCCGACAGCCGGATCACCTTGATCATCAGATCGGTGCCGATGTTGCCGGAGCCGATGATCGCGACCTTGGTCCTGGTCATCGGGCTGTCTCCAAGTCAAAGAAGCGGCGGGCGTTGCCGCCCAGCAGCGCGGCGCACTCGGCGTCGCTCAGCGCGTCGCACGCGCGGATCGTCGAGCCGGGCTCCAGCTCGCCGAGCGGGAAGGGGAAGTCGGTGCCGAGCATGACCCGTTCGGGGCCCATGACCTCGACCAGCAGCCGCAGCGCCCGCGGGTCGAACACGGCCGAGTCGACGTAGAAGCGGTCGGTGTAGGCCGACGGGGGCTTCGGGGAGTCGCGGCGGACGATGTCGCGGTTGCGCCAGGCGTTGTCGGCGCGGCCGAGCAGGTAGGCGAAGCTGCCGCCGCCGTGGCAGAAGCACAGCTTCAGCGAGCCCGGCAGGCGTTCGAACGCGCCGCCCAGCATCATCGACAGGATCGACAGCTGCGTCTCCGCGGCCATGCCGACCAGCCACGGCAGCATGTACCGGCCGCCCATGCGCTCCTCGCCGAACATGTCCCACGGGTGCACGAGCACCGGCATGCCCTCCTCGGCGCAGTGCGCGAGGAACTCCACGATCGCGTCGTCGTCGGGGTAGCGCGTGCCGACGTGGTTGCCGATGTGCACGCCGCGGTGCCCGGCCGCCTTGGCCTTGGTGACCGCGGCGGAGGCGAGCCCGGTGTCCTGCAGCGGGACCTGGCAGAGCGGCAGGAGCCGCTGCGGCGCGTGCGAGGCGTAGGCGAGGATCCGGTCGTTGACCAGCTCGCACCAGTCCGCCGCGCGCTCGGGCTCGGCCTCGTACCCGAACATCAGCGGGGTGGAGGAGACCGCCTGGACGTCCACGCCGGAACGATCCATCGCGGCCAGCCGTGCCGCCGGGTCCCACAGCTCCGCGGCGACGGGCCGGTACTCGGCGTCGCCGCTCATCATCATGCCGGTGCCGTCGCCGTTCTCGCGCAGCCACGGCTCGCCCTCGTCCGCCAGCACCCGGCCCTCGGCACGGGAGATCAGGGGGAAGACATGGGCATGGACGTCGATTACGTTGTTGCCCGAGGGGGGGCGACCCCCCGCACCCGCCGGGCCGATTTCGTCGGTGAGGGTCATTCCGTGCCGCGTGCCTTCGTCTGCGGGCGGAGATCCGCCGGCCAGTCCTTGCCGGGGTGGACCGCGCCGCAGTTCGGGCACGTGCGGTCGCCGTCGTAGAACTTCTGGAACGTGGGCGGCAGGTCGTCAACGATCGAGCGGACCTGCAGTTCGGCGCGGTGGACAAGGTGGTGGCAGTCCATGCAGTACCACTCGAACGCCTCCCGCAGCCCCTCGGGCCGGGACACCTCGACGACCAGGCCGACCGAGCCCTGCTCAGGGCGCTGCGGCGAGTGGCGCACGTGCGGCGGCAGCAGGAACACGTCGCCCTCGTTGATCTGCACGTCGCGGTGCGGCTTGCCCTCCTCCTCCATGACGCGCAGGACCATGTTGCCCTTCAGCTGGTAGAAGAACTCCTCGGTCGGGTCGTCGTGGAAGTCGGTGCGCTGGTTCGGGCCGCCGACGACCATCACGATGAGGCCGGCGTCCTCGAACACCTGCTTGTTGCCGACCGGCGGCTTCAGCAGGTCGCGGTGCTCGTCGATCCACTTCGAGAAGTTGAACGGCTGCCCGTGGATGAGCTGTGGCAGGGTCATGACTGCCTCTCCTTTATGGGGATGTAGGCCACGCACGAGATCTCGATGAGCAGGTGCGGGTGCGGCAGCTGGTGGACGGCGACGGTGGTGCGCGCCGGCCCGGTCTCGTCGAAGTACTCGGCGTAGACCTCGTTGTAGCCGCCGAAGTCGTTCATGTTCACCAGGTAGGTGGTGACGTTCACGAGGTCGGACAGGTCTCCCCCGGCGGCCTTGAGCAGGTCGCCGATGTTCTCGATGACGGCGCGGGTCTGCTCGCGGACGTCGAGGTCGGTGACGCCCATCGGGTCGGCGCTCGCCCCGGCGAACGTGCCGTCCGGGCGGCGCGAGCTGGTGCCCGACACGTAGACGAGGTCGCCCGCCCGCTTGACGTGCGGGAAGCGGCCGCGCGGCTTGGCCTTGCCGTCGACGGTTATGCCGTCGGTCATTTCGTGGTCACCTCCACGCTGCCCAGGCCCGCGCCGAGGACGCGGACGTGCGCGTTCGCGGGGAGCGGGACGGCGGCGGTCGCGGCGCCCGCGAGGACGATCGCGCCCGGCGTGAGCGGCATCCCGGCCTCGCGAGCGAGGCGTTCGGCGGCACGCAGGGAGCGGATCGGGTCGCCGAGGATCGCGGCGGACGAGCCGGTCTGCACGACCCGGCCGTCGATCTCCATGACCAGCCCGATGTTGGCGAGGTCGCGGGGGTCATGCCAGGTGCCGAAGCCGAACCCGGCCGCCGAGGCGTTGTCGGCGATCACGTCCGGCAGGGTGAACTTGAAGTCCTCGTAGCGCGAGTCGAGCACCTCGAAGCCGACCGCGACCTTGTAGGACTCCTCGCCGATCAGGAAGGCGATCTCGGGCTCGATCCGCGGGTGGATCAGGCCGGTGAGGTCGAGCGTCGACTCGATGTGCATCGCGTCGGTGAGCAGCCCCCAGATGACGTCGTCGACGCCCATCTGGATCATCTTGGCGCGGGAGGTGAAGCCCATCTTCACGCCGATGCGCTGCTCGCCGCGCGCCTCGCGCAGGGCGATCCCGGCGCGCTGGATCCGGTAGGCGGTGGCGACGTCGAACGGCTCCTTGTCGGTGAGCCTGCCGACGGCGCGGCCCTCGCGGGTGGCGGCGTCGAGCGCCTCGGCGAGTGCGGTGATGTCAGTCATCCCGTTCACCCCTCTTCCTTGCCGAACGCCACGCGGACGTCGCCGAGCCCCTCGATGCGCGCCTCCAGCACGTCGCCGGGGTCGGGTGTGAACATCGGGCCGAGCGCGCCGGTGAGGATGGTGTCGCCCGCGCGCAGGGGGCGTCCGAGCCGTACGGCGGTGTCGGCCAGCCAGAGCGCGGCGTTCAGCGGGTGGCCGAGGCAGGCGGCACCGGTACCCGTGGACACCTGCTCGCCGCGGCGTTCCATCACCATCCCGCACAGGCGAAGGTCGAGGTCGGTGAGCTTGGCGGGCCGGTTGCCCAGCACGTACATGCCCGAGGAGGCGTTGTCGGCGACGGTGTCGGCGAGCGTGATGTCCCAGTCGCGGATGCGGCTGCCGACGACCTCGATGGCGGGGAGGGCGAACGCGACGGCGCGGATCAGGTCGGCCGCGGTGTGCCGTTCGTGCGTCAGCTCGTCCTCCAGGACCAGCGCGACCTCGGCCTCGGCCCGCACCTGCATGACGGTCCCGGCGGGGATCTCGCCGCCGTCCGGCACGGCCATGTCAGCGAACAGCACGCCGAAGTCGGGGCTGTCGACGCCCAGCTGCGCCTGCACGGCGGCCGAGGTCAGGCCGACCTTGCGGCCGGTGATGCGGCGGCCGTCGGCGGTCCACCGCTTGGTGACGCGCTCCTGGACGGCGTATGCGGCGCCAGCGCCGTTGATCAGGTCGCGGACGGGCTCGCACGGCACGCCGGAGGCGTAGGCGCCGAGGATGCGTTCGGCGGCGGCGTCGAGAACGGATTGCGTGTGGGTCACGGAAGTCGCTTTCAGATCTGGATGCAGACGTTGACGGGCTCGGAGAAGAAGTCCAGGGAGTACTCTCCGCCCTCGCGGCCGATCCCGGAAGCCTTGACCCCGCCGAACGGAGTGCGCAGGTCGCGCAGGTTCCAGCAGTTCACCCACACGATCCCGGTCTCGATCCGCGGCGCCACCCGGTGCGCCCGGGACAGGTCGCGGGTCCACACCGTGGAGGCCAGGCCGTACGGGCTGTCGTTGGCCAGCCGGACCGCTTCCTCCTCGGTGTCGAACGGCGCGACGTGACAGACCGGCCCGAAGATCTCCTCGCGTACGGTCCGTGCGGTCTCGGGGAGCCCGGTGAGCACGGTCGGCTCGACGTAGAAGCCGGCGTCGCGTTCGTCGCCGAAGACCGGCACGCCGCCGCCGGTGACGACCGTCGCGCCCTCGTCGGCGGCGAGCCGGTAGTACGACAGGACCTTGTCGCGGTGCCCGGCGGAGATCATCGGCCCGTAGCCGGTCAGCGTCCGCGTCTTCTCGGCGAGGGCCGCGACGAACTCCTCGAAGACCGCGCGCTGCACATAGACGCGTTCGGTGCACAGGCAGATCTGGCCGGAGTGGGTGAACGAGGAGCGCACCGTGCCGTCGACGGCCGCCTCGAGGTCGGCGTCGGCGAAGACCAGGGCGGGGTTCTTGCCGCCGAGCTCGAAGGAGAGCGGCGTGACGTGGTCGGCGGCGTTGCGCATGATCGCGGCGCCGGTCGCCGACTCCCCGGTGAAGGCGATCGCGTCCACGCCCTCGTGCCCGGTGAGGAACTCCCCGGCCGCGCCCGCGCCGTGCCCGTGGACCAGGTTGAACGCCCCGGCGGGCAGCCCGGCCTCGTGCATCACCGAGGCCAGCAGGGTGGCGGTGGAGGGGGTCTCCTCGGACGGCTTGGCGATGACGGCGTTGCCCGCGGCCAGCGCCGGGGCCACCTTCCAGGTCAGCAGGAGGAGCGGGAGGTTCCACGGCGAGATGATCGCGACGACGCCGAGCGGGCGGCGGACGGTGTAGTTGAGTGCCTGGCCGGTGCCGCCGCTCCAGCCGGGGACGGCCGTGGTGTAGGCCCGTTCCGGCCGCCCGTAGAGCAGGTCGGCGTAGGCGCGGAAGTTGCCGATGGCGCGGGGGATGTCCACGGTCTCGGCCAGGGCGCGGGGCTTGCCGGTGTCGGCGACCTCGGCGTCCACGAACTCCTCGAACCGGGCCTGGATGCCGTCGGCGATCCGCCGCAGCGCCGCCGCGCGCTCCTCGGTGGTGGCCGCGCCCCACTCGCCGTCCAGGGCCGCGCGCCCGGCCCGCACGGCCTCGTCGACGATCTCGCGGGTCGCCTCGGGCACCGCGCCGGACTCGGTGCCGGTCACCGGATCGACCAGCGGAAAGGCCGAGCCGTCCGAACGGAACGCGCCGCCGACGTAGTGCTCCGCCTTCATGCCTGTGTCCTCCTCATTCGGTGGTCTATCTGCGATGATGCTCCATCTAGCTATGCCCGACCAATACCGATCGACCCGTCCGCTATGACTTTTTCGTGATAGGAAGACGGCATGCGCGCAATCGACCTGCTCAACGGGCGGCTGAAGCTCCGGCACCTGGTGCTGGTGGTCGCCATCGCCGACGAGGGCAGCGTGCTGAGGGCCGCCGAGCACCTGCACCTGGCCCAGCCCGCCGTGACCCGCAGCCTGCGCGAGGTCGAGCACGTCCTCGGCGTGGAGCTGTTCAGCCGGGGCCCGCGCGGCATGACGCCCACGCTGTTCGGCGAGGCGTTCATCGAGCACGCGCGCGCCGTGCTGGCCGAGCTGCGCCGAGCGGGCGAACGGATCTCCGGGCTCGCCGACGGCGAGGTCGGCACGGTCACCATCGGGACCCTGCTGGCGGGCTCGAACGTACTGCTCCCCCGCGCGATCGCCACCCTCAAGCGCGAGCGGCCCGGCATCACCGTGATCGTTCAGGAGGCCACGTTCGACGCCCAGGCGCCGCGCCTGCTGGACGGCGAGATCGACCTCATCCTCGGGCGCCTGAACCCGATCGAGGACCTGCACGGCCTGCGGCAGATCACCCTGTACGCCGAGCCGGTCCGCCTGGTCGCCCGCCGCGATCACCCCGCCCGGCGCCCGGGTCTCACGCTCGAAGACCTCATGGACTACCCGTGGGTGCTGCCCCTGGAGCAGACCGCGCTGCGCCAGGAGCTGGAGCAGATCTTCCGCCGGGACGGCCTGTCGCTGCCCGCCAACCTGGTCGAGTGCACCTCGATCCTGACCGTTCGTACCCTGGTCCGCGACGCCGACATGATCGCCGCGCTGCCCGAGCTGGTCGCGATGACCGACGAGGAACTGGAGCCGCTCCCCGTTCCGCTGGAACCGGTCCGCCGGCAGGTGGGGGTGACGCTCCCCGACCGCCGCCCGCTCACGCCCTCGGCCCGCCTGATGCTGGACCACCTGCGGGCGAGGGCGGCGGAGCTCAAACCGAGCGAATGAGCCCCAGCAGCTTGCGGCTCACGGCCGACTTCGGATCGGCCAGGTCGAGCACCACGTCGAAGTGGTTCCGCTCTGGAACGACCGCCAGCTCCCCGCCCCAGTGGGCCTGGAACCTGCGCGACTGCTCGACGAAACCGGCGCCGTCGCCCTCAGCCACCGCGATCACGGTCGGGAACCGGCGCTCGGCCTCCAGCAGCTCCGGGCTCAGCGTGGCCGCCCGCTTCACGTCAAGGCCCAGCCACTCGTTCACATAGACGCGCGTCAGCGGCCGGATGTCGAACAGCCCGCTGAACGGCATGGCCGCCTTGACCACGTCCTCGGGCAGGCCGAGCTCCTCCTGCCAGCCGCTCAGCATCGTCATCCCGGTCAGGTGCCCGCCGGCCGAGCTGCCGCCGATCACGATCCGTTCGGGATCGAGGCCGTGCTCGGCCCCGTTCGTGTAGACCCACGCCACCGCAGCGCGCACCTGCCGGACGATCTCCTCCAGGGTCGCGCCGGGCGCCAGCGTGTAGTCGGGCACCACGGTCGCGACGCCCTGGTCGTCCAGCATCCGGGCCATGAACCCCGAGTCCGCCCGCGACAGCGCCTTCCAGTAACCCCCGTGAACGAACATGAACACCGGCCGGGGCCGCTTGCCGGTCCCCCAGACGTCCAGCCGTTCGCCGCTGCGGTCGTAGACCACCCCCGCGGACCCGGCCAGCCCGTCCACGGCCTTGTCCGACTCGGCCCGGTAGCGGACCATCAGCTCGGCGAACAGTTCCTCCCCCGCCTTGCGGCGCACGTTGTAGGCGATGTCCAGTTCCTCATCAGAGAGCCCCCGACCTGGCCAGTCCTCAACCGAAGCGTCCATATGGCCCAGCCTTGCCGCCGCCATCGCCGCAGGCAAATACCGATGGTGATACCTGCTATCACCGACCCGGCATAACGATCAGCTCGACGCCCAGCCCCAGCAGCCCGACGCCGGTCACGCCCTCGATCCCGCGCCGTACGCGAGACCGTTCGAAGACACGCCGGAGCCGCCCCAGGACCAGCACGACCACCAGCAGCCACGCCAGCCCGATCAACGCGTGCGTGGCCGCCAGAAAAAGCACCTGCGGCAAGGAGTCGGCGAACTGCGGCAGCAACGAGAAGTAGAGCGCGAGGACCTTCGGGTTGGTGATGTTCGACAGGAATCCCTGCCGGAACCCACGCCCGCCCCGTGAAGGCCCCTGGACCCGTTCACCCTTCCGGGCGGCCCGCAGCGCCTGCACGCCCAGATACGCCAGATAGCAGGCGCCCACCACCTTCAGGGCGTTGAACGCGGGGGCGGACTTCACCACCAGGGCCGCGACCCCGAAGGCCGCCGCGAGCCCCTGCACCAGCAGGCTGGTCATCACTCCCAGGCTGGTGGCGAGCCCGGCCTTCCGTCCGTACATCAGGCAGTTCTTCATCACCACGGCGAAGTCCGGCCCGGGGGCGATCACGATCAACACGGCCAGCCCCACAAAGGCCAGGGAGTTGGAGGGAATCATAAAAGATGCATACCCTATGCATGTGTCTGAAACGCGGCTCACCAACCTTCTGGGCGCCCTAGGCCTCGCCACCGCCGACCTGCTCGCCTCCGAGGGCGAACGCACCGTGGGCCGCGCCGCCAGCGCCCCCGCATGCCTCCTGACGATCGCCACCAGACCCGGCATCAGCATCGAGGCGCTCCGGGCGATCCTCGGCCTCTCTCAGCCCGCCACCGTCCGCCTGGTGGACAACCTCGTCGCCGACGGCCTGGTCACCCGCAACCCGGGCCCCGACAACCGCACCCGCGCCCTGGCCCTCACCCCCGAGGGCACAAGCCGCGCCACCCAAGCCCTGACGGCCCGCCATACCGCCCTGGAGACACTCCTGGAAGACCTGGACGCCGCCGACCGGGAATCCCTCACCGATCTGCTGGAACGCGTCCTGGCCCGCCTCCCCCAAGGCCGCAGCCACGCCCGCCACCTCTGCCGCCTCTGCGACCACCAGTCCTGCGAAACGCCCTACTGCCCCATAGACCGAGCCGTCCCTGACTGAATCAGGCGTTGAGGTTAGGCGTCAGGCGTTGAGGTAGGCGAGGACGGCCAGGACCCGGCGGTGGCCGCTGTCGCTGGGCGGGAGGTCGAGCTTGAGGAAGATGCTGCCGATGTGCTTGCTGACCGAGCGTTCGGTGATGACCAGGGTGGTGGCGATGGTGGCGTTGTCGTGACCCTGGGCCATGAGGGCGAGGACCTCGCGTTCGCGGGGGGTGAGGGCCTGGAGGGGGGAACGGCGCGTCATGAGCTGGGAGACGACCTCGGGGTCCAGGGCGGTGCCTCCGGTGGCCACGCGCTGGAGGGCGTCCAGGAATTCCTCTACCCGGGAGACGCGGTCCTTGAGGAGGTAGCCGATGCCCTGGGCGCCCCCGGCCAGGAGCTCGGTGGCGTAGGTCTCCTCCACGTACTGGGAGAGGACCAGGACGGGGAGGTCGGGGAGGGCCTTACGGGCCTCGATGGCGGCGCGCAGGCCCTCGTCGCGAAAGCCAGGTGGGAGGCGGACGTCCAGGACGGCGACGTCGGGGCGGTGTTCGAGGAGGGCGGGGACCACGTCGGGGCCGCTCTCCACCACGGAGACCACCTCGTGGCCGTCGCTGGAGAGGAGGAGGACCAGGCCCTCGCGCAGCAGGGCGTTGTCCTCGGCGATCACGATCCGCACGGCAGCTCCACCTCGAGTGTCGTTCCCACGCCGAGCGGGCTTGCGACGTGGGTGGTTCCGTCCAGGGCGGCGACGCGACGGCGGATCCCGGCCAGGCCGCTGCCCTGGGACTCGTTCGCACCTCCGCCGCCATCGTCTCGCACGATGATGCGCAGGTGGTCCTCGTGGCGGCGGATGGACACCAGTGCCTCGGTCGCCCGGCTGTGCTTGGCGACGTTGGTGAGGGCCTCGGCGACGACGAAGTAGGCGGCAGCCTCGACGGCGGCGGGGACGCGCGACTCGGCGCTGGAGACGTCGACGGTGACGGGGATGTGCTGGCCCGCGGCCAGGGCGCGGATCGCGCCGGGCAGGCCGCGGTCCGACAGGATCGGCGGGTAGATGCCGCGGATGACCGTACGGAGCTGGGTGAGGGCTTCCTCGATGCCTTCGCGGGCCTCCAGGAAGAGCTTGCGGGCCTCGTCGGGGTCCTTGTCGAAGCGGCGGTCGGCCAGGCCCAGGCGCAGGGCGCTCGTGACGAGCTGGGCCTGGGTGCCGTCGTGCAGGTCGCGTTCGATGCGGCGAAGCTCGGCGCCGTGGGCTTCCAGGGCCTCGGCGCGGGTCTCGGTGAGCTGTTCGACGCGCTCGGCGAGGCTGACGTGGCTGGTCGGCTTGAGGAGCGCCTCGGCCATGCGGGCCTGCCAGCGGGCGAAGCGGGGCACCAGGAGCCAGAGGATGAGGATGTTCACCGCGGCCTGGACGAACGGCATCGTCAGGGCCTTGGGCCAGCTGTCCAGGGTGATGTAGGCCGACTGGGAGCCCTCGGGCGCCGCCCACCACCACAGCGGCAGGGTGAGCGAGAAGAGGGTGGAGGGCCACAGGCCGACCGACAGGACGGCCAGGAGCAGGCCGGGGAGCCCGTGCAGGACCATCCAGGTCAGGTCGCGCCAGGTCGAGGGCGTGCGCAGGACGAGCATGCCCTGGGGGAACGAGGTGCCCCCGGGCGGTGCGTACGGCTCGGCGATCTCGCGGCCGAGTGCGCGGGAGGCGCGGCGGCGTTCGGCGTTGGCCATGGCCCGTACGGGACGCATGAACTCCGGCAGCCACGGCACCCCGACCATCACGACGGTCAGGAACGCCACCAGGGGCAGCAGGCAGAGGCCCGCGATCGCCGGCAGCGCGGTACGAAGCCCGCCGACCAGGTAGATCGTGGCGTCCTTGGTTCGAATCAGTGCGTCTCTCATGGCTCTCGCAGATCACCGTACGGGACCCGGCGAGCCGCCGGAGTGACACGCGCCCCCGAGTCCGTGGTGTAGCGGGCTACACCACGGTTTCGGGGGTGGGAGCCCATGCGCCCGCGCACGTGCCGATCTTACGTTTGAGCAGGTGAGAGGCCGACCTGATCTAAGGATGAGCATGCCGACGCTGACAGCCGAACGGACCGCCCACGCGGTGCGCCTTGACTCGGTGACCAAGACCTACGGGAACGTGACGGCCCTGAGCGGGGTCAGCCACGACTTCCCGCGCGGTGGCTTCACGGCCATCATGGGCCCGTCAGGCTCGGGCAAGAGCACGTTCCTGCACTGCGCCTCCGGGCTCGACCAGCCCAGCAAGGGCAGCGTCCGGATCGGCGGCGTGGACCTCGGCGGGCTGAGCGAGGCCAAGCGGACGCGGTTGCGGCGCGAGCGGATCGGGTTCGTCTTCCAGTCGTTCAACCTGATCCCCTCGATGGACGTCGAGCAGAACATCGTCCTTCCGTTGCAGCTGGCCGGCACGGCGCCCGATCCGGGGTGGCTGGCCGAGGTCGTTCGCCGGGTGGGTCTTCAGGACAGGCTGGCGCACCGGCCGAGCGAGCTGTCGGGCGGGCAGCAGCAGCGCGCGGCGGTCGCGCGGGCGCTGATCACCCGCCCCGAGGTCGTGTTCGCCGACGAGCCGACGGGCGCGCTCGATCCCCGTACCGCACGCGACGTGCTGCGCCTGCTGCGCGAGGCGGTCGACCAGACCGGGCAGACGGTGGTGCTGGTGACCCACGACCCGATGGCCGCCGCCTGGGCCGACTCGGTCGTCTTCCTCAGCGGCGGCCGCATCGTCGACGAGCTCGTCGCCCCCTCCCCCACCACCGTCATGACCCGCTGGGAGACGCTGTGAAGACGCCTAAGGGAGCTTTGGCCGGGGTGTTCGTCGCGCTGCTGTTCGCGGCGGCGCTCGTGGGGTCGTGCGGGGTGCTGCTGGAGTCGGCGCTGCGGGCGCACGCGCCGGTGAGCCGGTACGACAAGGGCGACGCGGTCGTGACCGGGTCGCAGTCGGTGTCGGTGAACATGAAGCGGGCCGGGTCCGATCCCGAGACGCAGAGCCGGCCGCTGGTGGAGCGGGCGCGGGTGCCCGCCGCGGCGGCGGAACGGCTGCGGTCGGTGCCCGGGGTGAAGGCGGTCGTGGCCGATGTGTCCTTTCCCGTTCTGGCGGGGCAGGGCGTGACGGTCACCGGGCACGGATGGGACTCGGCCGCGCTCGGGTCGTCCCGGCTGACGGCGGGCCGGGCGCCGCAGGGGCCGAACGAGGTCGTGCTCGACGCGGCCACGGCTTCTCGTGCGAAGGCCGGACCGGGTGCGACGATCGCGCTGCAGACGGTCGGGACGCCGCAGCCGTTCAGGGTCGTCGGCGTCGCGTCGGCGGGCGGGGCGTTCTTCGCTCCGCAGGCGGCTGCCGTCTTGAGCGGGCACCCCGGACAGGCAGACGCGCTCGTCGTCGTCGGCAAGGCCGGTGCCGGGGCGTTGAAGAAGGCGGCGCCGGGGCTGAAGGTGCGGACGGGCGCCGCACGCGGGGACGCCGAGGACCTGAGCGTGGCCGCCGCACGGCCCGACATGATCGAGATCGGGGCCTCGCTCGGCGCGCTGTCCCTCATGACCGCGCTGGTGGTGGTCGGCGGGCTGATCGCGCTGTCGGTACGGGAGCGGGCGCGCGAGTTCGCGCTGCTGCGGGCCGTGGGCGCGACGCCGTGGCAGGTACGCGGGCGGATCATCCGCGAGACCCTGCGGATCGCGGTCCCGGCGGGCGTCCTCGGCGGCGTCGTGTCGCTCGGGCTCGGCGCGGCCATGCACGGGGCGATGAAGGCCAAGGACGTGCTGCCGGACGGCTTCGGGCTCTCGATCAGCCCGCTGCCCGCGCTCGCCGCGCTGCTCGTCACCGTGCTGGCGGCGACCCTGTCGGCGTTCTTCGCCTCGCTGCGCACGACGCGGATCAGGCCCGTGGAGGCGCTCGGCGAGGCCTCGATCGACCCGCCGTCGCTGCCGCTCTGGCGCCGGATCACCGGCGGTGTCTTCCTGGTGCTCGGCATCAGCGCGCTCGGCACGTCGGTGACGGCGACCGGGCCGACGGCCAGCAGCTCGCTGGGCGGCATGGTCATCGCGTTCATCGTGGCGACGGCGTTCCTCGGGCCGCTCCTCGCCGGGCGCGGCAGCCGGATCCTGGGCCGCGTGACCCGCACGCTGTCGCCGGTCTCAGGGAAACTGGCCGCCGAGAACAGCGGCGCCGCCGCGCTGCGGCTGGGTGCGGTCGTCACGCCGGTCGCGCTGGCGATCGCGTTCGCGGGCGTTCAGCTGTTCGTGCAGACCACAACCGTGGACGCGACCGAGGTGCAGGCCGCGAAGGGGACCCGCGCCGACCAGGTCGTCGTCTCGGCCGGTCCCGGCCTGCCGGAAGGCGTCCTGCAGAACCTGCGGAGCACGCCGGGGGTGACGGCGGCGACCGCGGCCAAGCCCACCACGGTCGTGATGACGGTCAAGGAGCTCGGCGAGCGCAACCTCAGGTCGCTGAACGGGCAGGGCGTCACGCCCGACGGCATCGACCAGACCCTCGACCCGGGCGTGTCCAAGGGACGGCTGGGCGACCTGCGCGGCACCACGGTCGCGCTCAGCCGGGACGTCGCGGGCGGGCTCAAGGTCGGCTCGCTCAAGACCCTGTGGCTCGGCGACGGGACGCAGATCAAGCCGCGCGTGGTGGCGATCTACGACCGCGGCCTGGGCTTCGGCGACGTGCTCCTCCCCCACGACCTGGTGGCCGCGCACGCCTCCTCGCCGCTGTCGGACCACGTGCTCGTACGCGGCGGCGCGAACCTTCGTCCGGCCGTCGCGCCGTACGCCGGGGCGACCGTGATCAGCACGTCGGCGTTCGGCGCGGAGCAGTCCCGGGACCTGCGGCTGCAGGGCTTCCTCAGCTACGTCGTCGTCCTGGCGATCTCGGGGTTCATCGTGATCGGGGTCGTGACCACGCTGTCGCTGGCGACCGTCTCGCGGCGCCGCGAGCTGACACTGTTGCGCCTGGTGGGCGCCACCCGCCGGCAGGTGCTGCGGATGCTCCGGCTGGAGGCGTTCATCGTGCTCGGCATCGGGGTGGCGGTCGGCGCGGTCATTTCGGGCGTCACGCTGATGGCGTACGCGATGGTCGTCACCGGACTGCCGCTGCCGTCGATCCCTCCGCTGACCTGCGCCGCCGTTCTGCTCCTGGTGACCGTTCCCGGCGCGGCCGCGATGCTGCTGCCCGCACGGACCATGATGCGGCGAATCTGACGGCACGCCGGTCAGAGGGACCGTTAACATCTGGGAGTGCCAAGATCCCAGTTGGCATGATCTGTACCGGAACGGCGTGAGATGGACGACCTCGAGGTTCGGCGGCTGCCGGGCCCCCTGCCGCAGTTGTTCGCCGACGACGATGTCGAGCGGACTCTGCCGGTGACGCTTCCCCCGGGCGACATCGTCTGGCCCGATCCGGGTTTCCCGCAGCGGCAGCTGCTGGAGCGCCCCGCGTTCTGGCTCAGCGACGACCCGGTGAACGGCGAGCTGTGGTCCGCCCTGCGCGCCGGGCACGCCGAGTCCGGGCTCTGGCCGGTCCTGCTGGACGAGACCGACCAGCCCTGGGCCGCCGGGCAGGTCGCCCCCGAGCCGATCGACGAGATCGGCAAGTACCACTCCGGCGCGTTCATGTCCGAGGTGTGGGCCGACTGGATCGAGCACGCGGACGAGGATGAGCACGACGATCTGGCCCCGTTCGGCCGCCACTGCCCCGGCCCCGCGCCCGCCGGGGTCCCGCTGGACGATCCCGGTGCGGTCGCCGACCGGTACGCCCGTACGCTCGCGCACCGCGGCCTGTCCCTCGGCCTGGCCGCCGTCGAACGCGGCGCGGACGCCATCGCGGTGATCGGCTGGCAGGGGGCGCTCAACCACAACGAGTGGACCGCGCCGATGTCGGCCGTCGTGCGCGGCTGGGAGGACAGGTTCGGCGCGCGGGTCGTCGCCATGGGCTTCAACACCCTGGAGCTCAGCGTCGCCGCGCCGCCCGTCACCGTCCGGCACGCGGTGCACGTCGCCGCCGAGCACTGGGCGTTCTGCCCGGACATCCTCTTCCAGGGCCCCGGCACCTTGGCCGGCTACGCCGAGGAGATCCGAGGCAAGACCCACTGGTCCTTCTGGTGGGACTGAGGGAACGGGCTGAGGGGCGGGCCTAAGGGGCCGCCGCGCCAAGGACGCGCATGGCCAGGTGGGCGTTGAGGGCACCGATCTCGTCGGGGGTGCGCGGGCCCTCGGGGCGGTACCAGCGGCACACGTCGATCGCCAGCGACGACAGGGCGCGGGCGGTGGCCGCCAGGTCGGCGACGTCGAAGTCGCCCGAGGCCGCCCCGGCCCGTACCTCCGACAGGACGAGCTCGCGCGTCTCGCGCCGGAAGACGGCGATCTCGGCGGCGTGCTCAGGGCCCAGGGCGGCCATCTCGTTCTGGATGACCCGCGCGGCCTTGTAGTGGGTGGCGTGCCAGGACGAGAAGGCGTACATCAGCGCCCGGACCCGGGCCGGCGGCGCCGAGCCGGTCGCCACCGCCTCCCGCAGCGTCGCCAGCACGGACCGGTGAACGGTCAGGGCGATCTGGAAGAGCAGGTCGGCCTTGGTCTTGTAGTGCACGTAGAGGGCCCCGGCGCTCATGCCCGCCCCGGCGGCGATGTGCCGGGTCGAGGTGCCGTGGTAGCCGAGCTCGGCGAACGAGTCGACGGCGGCCAGCAGCAGGCGGCGGGACGCCTCGGGCGCCACGCTCCCCCACATGTCCTCTCGCGCCGATCCCACGGCATGATCCTAAGCGATCGCTCAGTAGACTGTGCGGCGAACCGTCATGATCTGGGAGGAAGCCCCCATGCGCCGCACCGTCTACGAGGCCGACCACGAGCTGTTCCGTGAGTCGGTGAAGGAGTTCGTCGAGCGCACGCTGGTCCCCCTTGACGAGGACATCCGGAATGAGCGAATGCTCAGGCGCGAGGTGTGGCTGGAGGCGGGCCGCCAGGGCTTCCTCGGCATGCAGGTCGCCGAGGAGTACGGCGGCCAGGGCGCCGGCGACTTCCGCTTCAACGCCGTGATCGGCGAGGAGCTGGCCCGGGTCGCGGCGGCCTACAACTCGATCGTGGCGATCCACGTGGACATCTGCGCCCCCTACCTGCTCGAACTGGCCACCGAGGAGGCCAAGAAGAGCTGGCTGCCGCGCTTCTGCACCGGCGAGCTGATCACCGCGATCGGGATGACCGAGCCGAGCGGCGGCTCCGACCTCGCCGCGCTCAAGACCACCGCGGTCCGCGACGGCGACTCCTGGGTGATCAACGGGTCCAAGACGTTCATCACCAACGGCGGCCACGCCGACCTGATCATCGTCGCGGCCAAGACCGACCCGGCGAAGGGCGCCAAGGGCATCACCCTGTTCGGCGTCGAGGCGGACATGCCCGGCTTCCACCGCGGCACCAAGCTCGACAAGGTCGGCCAGCCCGAGGCCGACACCTCCGAGCTGTTCTTCGAGAACGTGCGCGTCCCGTCCTCCCACGTCATCGGCGAGGTGGACCGCGGCTTCATCCACATGATGGAGCGCCTCCCGCAGGAGCGGATCTCCTGCGCCGTCGCCAACGTGGCGCACGCCCGCGGCGTCCTCGAGGAGACGATCGCCTACGTCAAGGAGCGCAAGGCGTTCGGCCGGCCGATCGGCGCGTTCCAGCACAACAAGTTCCTGGTCGCCGAGCTGATCACCAAGCTCGACGTGGCGCAGGCCTTCGTCGACCAGTGCCTGGCCGCCCACGTGACCGGCGACCTCAGCACCGCCGACGCCTCCAAGGCCAAGTGGTGGAGCTCCGACGTGCAGAACCAGATCATCGACGGCTGCGTGCAGCTCTTCGGCGGCTACGGCTACATGCGCGAGTACCGCGTCGCGCGCGCCTGGATGGACGCCCGCGTCACCCGCATCTGGGCCGGCAGCAACGAGATCATGAAGGAGATCATCGGCCGCGACGCCGGCCTCTAACCCCGCCCCGCCTCGCGGTCGGGTGCGAGCTGCCGTTCCGCCGGCCGATCACCGACACCCGCGCGCTCCAGCAGGCGCAGGCCACGCCCGGCATCCCCGTTCGCCGGCGTGAGGTCGCGGGCGGCGTCACGGCGAGGGCTGGTGGCGCACGATGACCACCGGACAGCGCGCGTGCTGGAGCGCCCCGGTGCTGACGGCGCCCGAACGCAGCCCGGCGAACCCGCCGGCGCCCCGGCTGCCGAGCACCAACAGGTCCGCGAACGCCGACCCGTCGATGAGCACCGAGAGGGGATGGCCCTTGATCACCGCTTCGCTCACCGCGACCTCGGGGTACTTGTCCCGCCAAGGCGCGATCGATCCGCTGAGCGACACCGTCATGCGTCTCCGCTGCGCCCCCATCACGAAGGCCTGCGGCGTCTCGGGCGCCGCCGGAGCAAACGCCTGCAGGACACGGAGCCGGGCGCCCCGCGCCGCGGCCTCGGCGAAGCCGAACTCGACGGCGGCCTGCGCGCCGGACGATCCGTCGGTCCCGACCACGATCCGCTCGTGCCCGGCCGTCGTCCCGCGAACGACCGCCACCGGGCAGGCGGCGTGCGCGGCCAGCTTGGGACCGATGGGGCCGACCGTCAGCGCACGGAAGACCCCGGCGCCGCGCGCCCCCACGACCAGCAGGCGGGCGGCACGGCCGCGGTCCAGCAGCAGGGTCGCCGGGTCTCCATGGTCGAGTTCCGAGGTGACCAGTGCGTCCGGCACCTCCGCGCGCACCTGCCGGACGGCCTCGCGCAGCAGCCGCCGTCCGACGGTCCGCACCCACTGGCCGGACTCGTCATAGGACCTGGAGAACAGATCGCCCGCCCAGGCGGGAATGACACGTGCGAGATCGGCCCGCCTAGGGCCGAAGGTCCCTTGATCCCGTGGGGCGCGATCAAGGCTCGTCTCCAGTTCGCCGCGCCCGCCGCCGAGTCCGCACGGCCCCAGGCCGAACCGGCGTCTCCACGATCACGAGCGGGCCAGGACGAGACTGCTGAACGCCGTCCAGACCCGCTACCTCCTCGCCCCGGACGCAACCGGCCTGCCTGACCGTCTCGGCCGCGAGCCTTCGGACGGTCATGATTGAGAAGGTCCGGTTCTCCACGCGTTACGAGGCGGCTGAGCCTTCCAGAACTGCCTGGCCCGGGTGGCGGATGGTGTGGATCACGCTGCCGCCGTGGCGGACCGAGGTGATCAGGCCGGCCTCGCGGAGCACCGTGGCGTGCTGGCTGGCGGAGGCGATCGACACCCCGGCCTGGCGGGCGAGGCCGCTGGTGGAACAGCCTCCCTCGGCCGCGATGATCGATAGCACGGTCGCCCGCGTCCGGCCGAGCAATGCGGTGAGCGCCCGCTCGGAAGGGCGGCACCCGGCGTCGGCGAGCCAGTTCAGGTCCTGCTGGACCGGATAGGCCAGCGCCGGGATCGGGTCGACGTCGCACAGGGCGTACGGCGTTCCCCAGCAGAAGAAGGACGGGATGATCCGCAGGCCGCGGCCGTCGAGATGGACGTCGCGGCTCGTCGGGTACGGCAGCTCCAGCACGGGAGCCGACCATCGGGCCCGCGGGTGAAGGGTGGCGAGCATGCGCTCGATCCCGCCGCGCCGCTGGTCTTCGCGCCGCACGGTGAGGTCGGTCAGCACCCGGCTCCGGATGCGGTCCCAGAACGGGGCGAGCGCGACCCGGTGGTAGTCCCGCAGCGCCCGTTCCAGCCATCTCAGCCCGGTGCGCCCGCCGTCGGCGAGTTCGGCGGTCGGGCCGCTCGGACGGCGCTCCCGCGCGAGCCGGGCGATGTCCATGCGGATGCACCGGCGCGGAGTGGACAGCACGTGGTCGAGCCCGACCTCCAGGCTGCCCGCCTCGACCGCCGGGGTGAGGAAGTCGGGCGAGTATCCCGTGGGCGGCGCGATCAGCGGCAGCCAGCGCGCCCACGAGGCCCGCTTGGGGTGGACCTCGCGCCGCCAGCCGTCGAACACCATCCGCGCCTGCCCGTCGGTCAGCTTGTGCAGGCTGAGCAGGACCTCCCACATCGGCTCCGGCCCCTCGGCCAGCCTCGTCCGTTCGAGGTCCTCCCCCGTGAAGTGAATGCGCAACATGAATACCGATCCCCTGTCCGCGTCCCCCGTCGTGCGGCGCCGCTTCCCCGTGCACGCGCCTTCCCCGTTCACGCGACGCCGCTTTCCCCGTTGTGCGGCGCCGCGTCCCCCATGACGCGCCGCCGAACTCTGAGTTTCGGCGAACGAAAGGGTCAGGACGAGTGGCTATCTCGCCAACGAGGATCGGTTTTCAGACAATCACCGAGCGTCAGAACAGGGGGCGGCGCGCCGGCTGAAACTGTCGCGGTAGGCGTTCGGGGCGACTCCGACGACCCTGCGGAAATGAGGGCGCAGGGCCGCGGCGGAGGAGAACCCGCACTGCCGGGCGATCGCGTCCACCGAGAGCTCGTCGGCCTCCAGCAGTTGCTGGGCGCGGATGACGCGCTGGTGGGTCAGCCATGCGGCCGGGGTCGATCCGGTGATCTCCCGGAACCTGCGGTCGTAGTTGCGCCTGCTCATGTGCGCCCGTTCGGCCAGCACGTCCACGGGCAGGGCCGTGTCCAGCCGGGAGTACGCCCACTGGATCGTCTCGGCGACCGGGTCCCCGGCGTCCATCACCGGCATCGGCGACTCGACGAACTGCGCCTGGCCCCCGGGCCGATGCGGCGGGAGCACCATGGCCTTGGCCAGCCGGTTGGCGATCTCGGCGCCGACCGTCGCGCGGAGCACGTGCAGGCCCAGGTCCATGCCCGCGGCGGCGCCTCCGGCGGTCATCACGTCGCCGTCGTCGATGTACAGGATCGAGGCGTCGACGTTCACCTTGGGATGCCGCTCGCGCAGGCGATCGGCCACCGCCCAGTGCGTCGTCGCCGAACGGCCGTCCAGCAGACCGGCCGCCGCCAGCACGAACGTCCCGTTGCACAGGCCCGCCACGCGGGACCCGCGCGCGTGCGCCGTGCGCAGCGCCTCCAGCACCGGTTCCGGTGGCGCCTCGGCCGTCGGCTGGGGCAGCGTCGGCACGATGACCAGCTCGGCGGTGCGGATCGCCTCCAGGTCGTACGGCACCTCCACCGACAGCCCGCCGCCCTCGAGCGAGGTGCCCGGCTCGCCCGCGACGATCCGCGGGGCAAGCCCGGGCAGGCCGCCGTAGGACGCCGCGACGTCGAACACCCCGAGCGAGAACGACATGGAGCCGAGCGAGACGCCGTCGAAGACGACCACCACCACCCGCAGCGACACGTCAGGGGCGTCGTCGGAACCGTAGGCGGCGGCGAACACCTCGAAACCCGTGCTGGTCATGCCCCTCCGTCCCCGGGCGTCTCGCCCGTTCCCGGGCGTCTCACCCGTCAGTCGTCACTGGGACGTCGCCGCTGTCGGCCAAGCCTCCCGTACGGACATGTTCGACCAGATGTGGTCAGGAGACCAGCCGCACAAGGTCATCGTCACTCGGCGGGAAGCCGTACCTCGAACGACGCGCCGCCCCCGGCGGCCTCGCGGACCGTGAGCGTTCCGCCGTGGGCCTGGACGACGTCGCGTGCGATGGCCAGGCCGAGACCCGCGCCGCCCTCGTCGCGGTCGCGCGCCTGGTCGAGGCGGACGAACCGCTCGAAGATCCGTTCACGGTCGCCGGGCGGGACGCCGGAGCCGTCGTCGGCCACCGCCAGCACCACCCGGTCTCCGGCGGCGCGGAGCGTCACCGTGACCTCGCCGCTCGCGTGACGTTGCGCGTTGTCGAGCAGGTTGCCCAGGACCCGCCGCAGGTGGCTGCGGCCGCCACGGACCCGCACAGTCCCGGCGGACGCCTCGACGACGGAACGGGCGGGCACGCGGTCTGACTCTGCGCGGCTCTCCAGTTCCTCCTCGAGCAGCTCGGCGAGCACCACCGTCGTGTCCGCGGCGCGTTCGCCCGCGTCCAGACGGGCCAGGAGCAGGAGGTCGGTGGTCAGCTGCTGCAGCCGTACGGCGTCGTCGATCACCCCGGGCAGGTCCAGCAGCTCGGGGTGGGCCGCCGCGACCTCCAGCTGGGTGCGCAACGAGGCGAGCGGGCTGCGCAGCTCGTGCGAGGCGTCGGCGACGAAGCGGCGCTGGCGTTCCACCGACTCCTCCAGCGCCGCCAGCGTCTGGTTGGTGGTGCCGGCGAGATCGGCCACCTCGTCACGGGAGCGGGGCACCGGGACCCGGCGGCCCAGGTCACGGGAGGCGGTGATCTCCGCCATCTCGGCGCGGATCGCCTCGACCGGGCCGAGCGCGCGCCGGGTGACCATCCAGGTCACCACGGCCACGACGAGGAGCAGCACCGGAAGCCCCGCGAGCATGGCGCGGGCGGCGGTGGTGACGGCCTGGCCCGCCAGCGGCGCCCCCGCGTGGACGGTGACCGTACGCCCGGCGGGGGCGCCGAGGTGCTCACCGCCGGCGAACCGGTTCCGCTGATGGCGCGCAGGTCCTCGGTGACCGCCTCCACCCGACCGTCCTTGCCGATGACCTGCACCGGATGGTCCTCGCCGTCGGGCAGCTTCAGGCCGGTGAACGGGACCCCCACCGCCACCTGGGAGGCCACCTCGCGCGCGGCGACCTCGGCCTGCAGGTCGGCCTGCCGCGACAGGCTCGAACGCAGCGCGGCCAGCACCAGCAGGCCGGCGACGATCAGCGCGACGGCGACCACGGCGGTCGCGCCCAGCGCGGCGCGCGAGCGCACCGAGGCCAGTGGCCGGCGCACCTCAGCCGGCCCCCGCCGTACGCGCGGCCGCGTCGTCGACGAGCCTGTAGCCCGACCCGCGCACGCTTCCTGTCCGGCCGCCGCCTGCTGATCACCGGAGTGGCCGTGGCAGCGGTGGCCGCCGGAGGCGCCACGACGGCGCTCGCGACCACCCACGAGCATCATGACCGCGCCCCCACACCCGGCCCAGGCAACGCCCAGGCGCAGACGCCCGTCGGCGCCGACCAGGCGATGGCCGCCGCGCTCAAGGCCGTCCCCGGCACCGTCGGCGAGGCCGACCTGGACGGCGAGTACGGCCGGCCCGCCTGGGAGGTGGACGTCTTGGCCCGGAACGGCGGCTGGCACGAGGTGCTGATCGACGGCAGGACCGGTGCCACGCTCGGTCAGCGCCCCGACCGCGACCCGGACGGCGAGGCCGCCCTGGCCTCCGGCAAGGCCACGACCACCGCTCAGCAGGCCGTCGAGATCGCCCGGCGGGCGTCGCCCGGCACCGTCACCTCCGTGGAGATCGAAGGGGGCGGACGCACACCGGCGTGGGAGGTCGAGCTCACCGGGCACGACGGCACCCATCGGGAGCTGACGATCGACGCCGCCAGTGGCTCGGTGACCGCCAACACCGTCGAGGGCCGCACGGGCCACGACACGTCCGAGGACGGCGACGACTAGGAAGACGGCTAGGGCAGGGGCGCGTGGAGGCCGGAGAAGAAGTGCTGGTCCCATGCCTCCTGGCCCAGGGCCTTGGCGAGTTCGTCCTCGCAGGCCGCGCGGGCCGAGGCGAGTTCGGGTGTGGTGAAGCGGTCGCGGCCGCCGTTCGGGTGCCAGAGGCGGTGGCTGACGCCGAGAAGGTGGGCCGCCTGCTCGTGGTCGTTCTGCGCGGCCAAGGCGAGGGCCTGCGCTTCGACGGCGAGGGCCATGTTGGAGCTGTCGCCCAGTTCCCTGCTGCCTTCGAAGGCGATGGCCGCGTTCCGCTCCGCGGCGGCGTGGTCGGCGGAGGAGAAGTCGATGAGCGACTGGATGTAGTAGCCCCACGACTGGAACTTCAGCTCACCGCGGCGCTGCCCGTCGGCGCGCATGTCCTCGGCGATCCGTCCCGCCTCGGCGTAGTCGCCCATCGCCAGGCGGGCGAACGCCAGGGCGGCGCGGGCCAGCATCCAGACGGCCTCCTGGACGCCCGGCTCCCAGTCGCTGCCGGCGAGCGAGACCAGCCGTTCCAGCGCGAGGTCGGGGCGGCCGCTCATGGCCCAGTCGGTGCCCTCGATGTAGTCGGCCGCGCGCATCGCGTCGGTGTCGGGCGCGGCGGAACGGCACTCGCGGATGCAGCGTTCGATGCCGTCCATGTCGCCCTGCGCCGTCATCACGGTGCCGAGCGCCCAGGCGGCGCGGACGCGCATCGGGCCGGGCGAGGTGTCGTGGGCGAGCGCGCGCTCCAGGTAGGCGCGCCCCTCGCGTTCGTACTCGCAGGAGAACCAGAAGAACCACAGGGCGCCCGCGAACTCGACGGCGGCGGGCCCGGGCTCGGCGAGGCAGGTCTCCATCGCCAGCCGCACCTCGGCGTAGTCGGCGGCGAGGTTGCGGTACCAGCGGGCCTGCTCGGCGCCGGTCCACTGGGGGAACGCGGTCCGCGCCATCGCCAGGTAGCGGTCGCGGTGCCGTATGCGCGTCTGCCGTTGCTCGCCGAGCTCCCGCAGCCAGAACGCGCCGTACTCGCGCATCGGATCCAGCAGCCGGTAGCGGTCGCCGCTCCACACCAGGATCGACTTGTTGACCAGGGATGCGAGCGTCTCCCCCACGTCCGGGATCGGATCGCCGGAGCACACCTCGTGCGCCGCGCCGTGCGAGAACCCGCCCGCGAACACCGAAGCGCGCGCCCACAGCAGCCGTTCGGCGGGGGTGCACAGCTCGTGGCTCCAGCCGATCGCCGTCCACAGCCCGCCGTGCGGTGCGATGAACGTGTGGTCGCCCTTCGGCGGGAGGTCGGCCCGCACGTCGGGCCGCTCGGCCAGCTCCTCGATCGTCCGTTCGCGCAGCTGCGCAGCGACCAGCTCCAGTGCGAGGGGCAGCCCGTCCAGGCGCCGGCACAGCGCCGCCACCGCGTCGGCGTTCTCCCGGGTCAGCTCGAACCCGGCCGCCTCGCGCGCCCGCCGTACGAACAGCGCGATCGCGTCGCCGCCGGGGTCGTCGAGGTCGGGCGACACCGGCAGCGGCTCGATCTCGATCAGGGTCTGGCCCGGGCCCTCCAGCGGCTGGCGGCTCGTGGCGATGATCCGTACCGACGGGCACGCCTCCAGCAGCGCGGACGCCAGCGCGCCGCAGTCTGCGAGGAGGTGCTCGCAGGTGTCCAGGATCAGCAGGCACTCCTGGTTTGCGAGGTGCTCGATCAACAGCTCCAGGACCGGTCGCGCGGTCTGGTCGCGGGCGTGCGTCTCCAGCGCCACGGTGTGCGCCACCAGCGCGCCGTCGCGCACCTGGGACAGCGGGATCAGCCACACGCCGTCGGCGAAGCGCTCGCGCACCCGGTCGCCCGCCTCGACGGCGGTACGCGTCTTGCCCACCCCCGCGACGCCGACCAGGGTGACCAACCGCGAGGTCTGAAGCGCGGCGTCGATCCGGGCGAGGTCGTCGCCGTGTCCGACGAACGAGGGGAGCATGTCGGGCAGATTTCCGGACTGGGGCGCCGTACGGCCGTCCATGGCTCTCCTCGGGTCACCGTTCCTCACCGTGATCGGTCAGTTCCGAACAGTACGCGCCGCGCGCCCGTATTGCCCGCCGATGCCGAACATCGAGGCCGGGGCGGCGGCCGCCGGACCGCGTTCTGGCAGGTCCCCTGCCCCTACGATGGGCGCATGGCCGCGCTGCGCAGCCACCTGGCCGGGGACCAAGCGGAGGGACGGACGGTATGCGCACACGGATCACCGCTCTGTGCGTGCTGGCCGCCGCCGTGGCCATCGCGCTGTTCGGAGTCCCGCTGGCGGCCGGGGCCGCCCACTACTACTTCACCGATGAACGCGGCGAGCTGGAACGGGTCGCGGCGGAGACGACGATCGCGGTGTCGGCGGACCTGCTGCGCGGCCGGGGCTCCCTGCGCATTCCTTCGGCGGCGCCGGACATGACCGTGGGGATCTACAACCCGGCCGGGACGCTGATCTCGGGCGAGGGGCCCGAGACGGCCGACGGTCCCGTACGGGAGGCGATGCAGGCCCGCGACGTCAGCGCCGACTCCCACGGCGCCCTGGTCGCGGCCGTTCCGGTGACCGACGACGACCGGGTCACCGCCGTGGTCCGCGCCGCCACCCCGCGCAGCAGCGTCTACACCCAGATCGCCGGGACCTGGGGGATCATGCTGGCCATCGCGCTGGCGGCGCTCAGCCTCACCTGGGTCTTCGCCCGCCGGCTGGCCCGGCGCCTGGCCATGCCCGTCGAGGATCTCGCCACCGCCGCCCGCCGCCTTGGCGACGGCGACTTCGCGATCACCACCGCGACCACCGGCATCGGCGAGATCGACGCGGCGGGCGCGTCGCTGTCGGCCACCGCGCACCGGCTGGGCCAGGTGCTGGAACGCGAACGCGCCTTCTCCGCGAACGCCTCCCACCAGCTCCGCACCCCGCTCACCGGCCTCAAGCTCATCCTGGACGCGGCCCTGCAGGACCAGGCCACGCAACGTCCCGCGCTCAAGGCGGCCGCCGACGCCGCGGACCGCCTGGACAACACCATCACCGACCTGCTCGCCCTCGCCCGCGGTCTCCCCCGGTCCGGCGAACCGCTGGACGTCCCCGCCCTGCTCGACGAGCTCGAACGGCATTGGCGCGAGGCGCTCGCCGCCCGGTCGCGCCCGGTTCTGGTCACCGTTCACGGGCCGCTGCCCGAGACCGCCGCGTCGGCCGCCGCCGTACGGCAGACCCTCGCTGTCCTGATCGACAACGCGCTCCAGCACGGCACTGGAACCGTCACGCTGCGTGCGCGCGACGCCACCGGAGCCCTCGCCATCGATGTCGCCGACGAGGGCGATCTGACCGGCGAGGACACCGACCTGATGTTCCACCGGACGGGCGGTAGCGACGGTCACGGGCTCGGGCTGGCCATGGCCCGTGCGCTGGCCGAGGCCGAGGGCGGCAGGCTGACCCTCAGCCGACCGGCGCCCACGACCTTCACCCTGCTCCTCCCGCCGACCACCCTCTGATCCGGCCGCCCTCCGGGGTACGTAAACGGCTTCTAACCTGGCCCTTAACTCGCATGACTACTCTCAGTAATCATGCGAACTCTCAAGGTCGCGACCCCGGGTTCCACCGCTCTGTGGGTGGTGGTGCTCCTGCTGGCGGGGGTGTTCGGCGAGGCGATCGAGAACCTGGTCCCGGCCGCCCACCTGCTCGGACCGCTGCTGGCGGGGCTGGTGTGCGCGGTGACCGGGGCGATGGTGCGTCCCGCGCCCGCGGCGGCCAACCGGATCAGCCAGGCGCTGCTGGGCGTGCTCATGGGCAGCTACCTGCAGCCGCAGGCCCTGGTTCACATCTCGGGCAAGATCGTTCCGCTGACCCTGGTCACCGCCGCGACCGTGGTCCTCGGGCTGCTGGCCGCGTTGCTGCTGGTACGGCTGGGCGGCATGGACCGCGCCAGCGCGACCCTGGGCATGATGGCGGGTGGCTCGGCCGCGGTGGTCGCCTGCGCGGACGAGCTGCGCGCCGACTCCCGCCTGGTGACGTTCATGCAGTACCTGCGGGTCGCCCTCGTCGCGGCCTCCGCCCCGTTCCTCGTCGGGTGGATCGACCCCGCCGCCCACCACCACGCGCCCGTTGCGGAGAACGGAGTCGCGGCGGCGGGACACCAGGTGGTCAGCGGCACGCACCAGCTCGCCGGTCTCGCGGCACTCGCCGCCATCGCCGTGCTCGGCGCCCAGGCCGGAACGCGGCTGCGGCTGCCCTGCCCGGCGCTGCTCGGCCCGATGCTGCTGGCCGCGTTCGCCACCGCCATCGGAGCCGCGCACGGTTTCGCGCCGACGGGCCCGCTGCGGGCGCTGCTGTTCACGATCATCGGGCTGGACGTCGGGCTGCGCTTCAGCCGCCGCGACCTGGCCCACGTACGCCGCCTGCTGCCGCTGGTGCTGGCCGCCACCACCTTGATCACCCTGGCCTGCGCCGCGCTGGCCTGGGTGCTGGCCGCCGCCACCGGGATCCCGCGCGCCGACGCCTACCTGGCGACCACCCCCGGTGGCATCAACGCGGTGCTGGCCACGGCCGCCTCCACCGGCGGCGACCTCCCGCTGATCTCCGGCGTGCAGAGCCTCCGGCTGTTCCTGATGGTGCTGCTGGCCCCGCTGCTGATCCGCCTGCTCGCCCGCTTCCAGAGTTCCGGCGAACGCGGAGAACGCACCAGCTGCGGCGCACGCGGCGACTGCGGCACGGACTCCGGCGGGCCGCGTTAGCCCGGCGCTTACCTGGCGCTGTCTACGGTGGGCACGGTCATCGTTGAACGGACGGATGCATGACCGTGCTCACGCTCAACCCGCTCGATGCCCACTCGCTGCTGGCGACGTTCGGGACGGCCGGGATCGCCGCGATTCTCTTCGCCGAAACGGGCCTGCTCATCGGGTTCTTTCTGCCCGGCGACTCCCTGCTGTTCACCGCCGGGCTGCTGTGCACCACGGGCACCGGCAACTCGGTGCACCTGTCCCTCCCTTGGGTGTTGGTGGCCGCCGTCGCGGGGGCGCTGCTGGGCGCGCAGGTCGGCTACATCATCGGCCGGCGTGGCGGGCGCGCGATCCTGCGGCGTTCGCAGAACGAGCATCTGGCACGGGGCGCGGCGCGTGCCGAGGAACTGCTCGCCCGCTACGGCCACGGCAAGGCCATCGTCCTGGCCCGGTTCATCCCGATCGTGCGCACGGTCCTCAACCCGATGGCCGGGGCGCTGGACGTCCCGGCGCGATCGTTCACGTTCTGGCAGGTCGTCGGCGGCATCGCGTGGACCGTCGGCATCGTCGTCGCGGGCTACCTGCTCGGCAGCTCGATCCCCGGCATCGACCGATACCTACTGCCGATCGTCGTGGTCATCGCCGTCGTGTCGCTGGTGCCGATCGTTCTGGAGCTGCGGCGTGCCAGGCGAGCCTGACCGGTCCACGAACCCGCTCATCGTCGCCCTCGGCGCCGCCGGGCTGTTCGTGCTGGTCGCCTGCCTGGTCATCGGAACGCACGGACGCCCGCTCCTGGTCGACGACTCGTTCCACCACTGGATGGTCGACCACCGCGCGTCGCCGCTGACGCTGGCCGCGCGCTGGTTCACCGCGACCGGAACGGGTGTCATCGCCTACCTGCTGGCGGCCGCGGCCGGTGCCTACCTCGGCCGCTCCCGTTCCAGAACGGTGGTGGGCGCCTTGGCCGGTGTGCTCATCCTCCTCACCGGGCAGATCGTGCGTGGGCTGATCTGCGCGGGCATCGGCCGCGCCCGGCCACCGGCCGGTGACTGGGCCGGGGGCGCGGCCGGATGGGCGTTCCCCTCCGGCCACACCGCGAGCGCCACGATCGTCGCGGTCCTGCTGGCGACGGCGTTCACCCGCCTGCCCGTACGGGTGCTGATCGTCTCGTGGGCCGCGGTCGTCGGCCTCACCCGCGTCTACCTCGGCATGCACTGGCCGACCGACGTTCTCGGCGGCTGGCTGTTCGGGTTCGTCTGGGCGTCCCTGGCCATCGCCGTGGCCAGGAGACTCACCGGATCGTCAGCTCTTCTCGGGTGCCATTGACCGGTGCGCCTGCATGATCGCGTACATCGCGACGGCGGTGGCCGCCCAGAGCAGGTAGAGGCCCGGCTGCGGGACGGAACGGATGAAGTAGGCCTTGTTGTCGTCGCCGATCCCGTGGTCTCTGAGGGAGCTGACGATGGGAATCAAGCCGAGGAACCCGACGCCCACCGCCCACACCCAGCTCACACCGTGAAGGGCGTCCCTGGTGCCGCCCGCCTCGGCGCCGGAGAACAACGGCATGACGAGCGCGACGACGATCAGCACGGCCGCCCCGACCCCGACGATCGCGGGGTACCACCAGTCGGTCGCGATCCCGGAGACTCCTGCCGAGGCTCCCTTCGCGAACGGGTGCAGCGGATCGAAAGAGAAGTGAACCCTGGACACGCGCGCTCCGGTCGACTTGTTCGTCCAGGACTCCGTCAGGGTCGGCCTGTGCGAGGCCGCGACGAACAGCAGCGCCGCCACACCGACCGCGGCCCAGTGACTCTCCGAAACCCGCTTCCGCCCACCGCTCGCCACGGCCTCCTTCGTCGCGGGCGCTGGAGGCGTAGCGGTCTCTCGCGGCTCGGTGTCGCCGGTGGCAGGCCTCGTCGAGCCGCCACCTGGGCCTGAGCCGGGAGCGACCTGGGTGGCGTCGCGGAGCCGGCTGATGGTCGTCATGATGTCCGGCGGAAGCCACGGCCCGGTGGACTCGCCCGTACGGGCGAAGTGGTCGAGCACCTCGCTCAGACCGGGTCGATCGGAAGGCTCCTTGGCCAGGCACCCGATGACGAGGTCGGCGAACGGCGCGGGCAGCCCTGCCAGGTTGGGCGGGTCGTGCCGGATCCGGAAGATCAGCGGCTCGAACGGCCCCTCACCGAAGGGCCCGTGGCCGGTGGCGGCGTAGACCAGCACCGAGCCGAACGAGAAGACGTCGCTGGCCGGGCCGATCTCGGTGCCGTACGTCTGCTCCGGGGACATGAACGGCGGGGTCCCGATGACCGACCTGGTGTGGTGCGAGGCGTCCAGCGCCCGGGCGATGCCGAAGTCGATGACCCGTGGCCCGTCCTCGGCCAGGATGACGTTCCCCGGCTTGAGGTCGCGGTGCACCAGGCCGCAGTCGTGGATGGCGGCCAGGCCCTCGGCGAGCCCGGCTCCGAGCACGCCGATCGTGGCCTCGGGCAGCGGTCCGTTCGACCGCATCGCCTGCTCCAGCGACGGCCCGGGCACGTACGCGGTGACCAGCCACGGCGGGTCGGCCTCGGGGCCGGCGTCCACGACCTGCGCGGTGTAGAAGCCGCCGACGCGCCGCGCCGCCGCCACCTCTGACGCGAACCGTTCGCGGAACCGCTCGTCGTCGGCCAGCTCCGGGCGCACCAGCTTCACCGCGACCGGCCGCCTGCCCGGCGACTGCCCCAGGAAGACCTGCCCCATGCCGCCGGCGCCCAGCCTGCCGAGCAACCGGTACGGGCCCACCCGCTCGGGATCGCCCACCCGCAACGGATCCATCGGCAGCCCACCCCAGCTCAGAAGAACACCAATGTCTGTCCGTTGGATCCTTCCACGATCAGGACCGTTCGTGAAGGTGATGACGGCGAGGTGCCCGTAGCACCACAGGACCATCACCCTGAGAGATCTCCGGTGCGTCCCCGATGGCGCCGACGGCCCCCGGCTTGATCGACTCGACGCATGATGAATCTCCAGTTCGGCGCGGTCGTGATGACCGCGAGCGCGATGACGGGCACGTGTCACGGCGGAACACAGGCCGCGCTCGACGCGATCGTTGGCGAGGGGACGCCGGGCGTGATCGCCCAGGTCCGGGACTCGCACGGGACGTGGAACGGGCGGGCCGGGGTCCGCGAGCCGGGCGGCGCTCGACGGACGGTCGACGAGAGGTTCCGCGTCGCCAGCGTCACCAAGCCGTTCACCGCGACGGTGCTGCTCAAGCTCGAGGCGGAGGGACGGCTGTCTCTGAACGACAGCGTCGAGAAATGGCTGCCCGGCGTCGTGCGCGGCGAAGGTTATGAGCCGCGCGACATCACCGTGCGGCACCTGCTCAATCACACGAGCGGGATCTTCGACTACAACATGGACGACGGGTTCCGCGCCAAGTACGCGGGCGACGAGTTCGACAAGAATCGCTACACCCGGTGGAGGCCCGGCGATCTGGTGAGGATCGCGCTCCGGCATCCCGCGAACTTCAAGCCCGGCGCGCCGGGCAAGTGGGATTACTCCGACACCAACTACGTGCTCGCCGGGATGATCATCGAGAAGGCGAGCGGCGAGAGCTACCGGCAGGCCGTCGAGCGGCGCATCGTCAAGCCGCTCAACCTCACGGGGACGAGCGTGCCAGAGGCGTCACCCGAGCTTCCCTGGCCGCACGCCACGCACTACTCCACGCTGTTCGAGCCCGGCGGGAAGGTGCGTGACGTCACCGAGTTCAGCCCGACGGTCGCCTTCTCCGCCGGGCAGATCATCTCGACCGTGGGCGACGTCAACACGTTCATGTACAGGCTGGTCGGCGGGACACTCCTTCCGCACAGGCAGCAAGCCGAACTGAAGGACACCGTCCCGGTCGCCGGGGACAAAGGCCACGGCGGACCGGACGACCTCTACGGGCTGGGGCTCCGCCTCTTCAAGCTCGGAAAGAACTGTGAGGTGTGGGGCCACGGCGGCATGATCCCCGGGTCGGCGACACGGACGGTGGCCTCCAAGAACGCCGGCCACGTGCTGACCATGAACCGCAGCGGCGACTGGGGCGATCAAGAGCTGGAGGACGCCGTCGTGAAGACCGAGTTCTGCTGATCGCGGGTCATTCGCTGGCCGCCAGGGACATGTTCCACAAGGCGGCGTAGCGGCCGTCGCGGCGGAGCATCTCGTCGTGGGTTCCCTCTTCGACGATGCGGCCGTTGTCGAGAAAGGCGATGTGGTCGGCGTGCTGAACGGTTCGCATGCGGTGCGCGACCATGACCACGGTCCGGCCGACCATCAGGCGTTCGATGCCCTCGTGCACGGCGGCCTCGTTGACGGGGTCGAGCGCGGAGGTCACCTCGTCGAGCAGCACGATGGGCGCGTCCTTCAGCAGGGCCCGGGCGATGGAGACGCGCTGGCGTTCGCCGCCCGACAGGAGCGCGCCGCCCTCGCCGACGTTGGTCGCCCAGCCGGACGGCAGGCGTTCGATCACCTCGTCCAGCCGGGCCGCGGTCGCCGCCGCGCGCACCGCGGCCTCGGTGGCGTCGGGCCGCCCGAGCCGCACGTTGTCCTCGATCGAGCCTTCGAAGAGGTAGACGTCCTGGAAGACGATCGCGATCTGGGACATGAGCTCCCGGGTGCTGACGTCGCGGACGTCGGCGCCGCCGACACGCACCGCGCCGGAGTCCACATCGTGGAAGCGGGCGAGAAGCTGCAGCAGGGTGCTCTTGCCCGCGCCCGACGGGCCGACGATGGCGAGCCGTCCCCCCTGCGGAACGGTCAACGACACGTCGCCGATCACCGAACGGAAGCCGACCGAGTCGAGCTCCAGCGCGTGGCCGGACGGGTGCACCGGTTCGGCGGGCTCGGGCAGCGGCTCGGTGTTGAGAACGGATTCCAGGCGGGTCAGCTCGTTCCGGGCGGCGCGCATCCGGCCGCCGATCTCGGCCAGCGACAGCAGCGGGTCGGCGCAGCGGGCGGCCAGCACCAGGATCGCCAGGACCTCGGCCGTGCCGATGTGCCCGCCGAGCGCGAGGTAGGCGGCCAGGGCGAGGATCCCGGTGAACGCCGCCTGGACGGTGAGGGTCAGGCCCACGATGCCGGGCAGCGCCGACAGGGCGTAGCGGCGGGACGCGCGCTGGAGTCCGTGCAGCGAGTCGTCGAGCAGGCCGAAGCGTTCGGTGGTCCGGCCTCCGGCGCGCAGCACGGGCTGGGCCTGGAGGTACTCGACGACCCGGTCGGTCGCCTCGCGCTCGCGTTCGGCCCGCGCGGTGTCTGCCGCGGCGGTGGAACGGGCCGTCCACGCCTGCACGGCGATCACGACGGGCACGGCGGCGAGCGCTGCCAGGCCTAGCTGCCAGTTGTAGGCGAGCATCACCGCGACGATCGTCAGCGGCGTCACGCAGGCGGAGATGAACGGCGCCAGCATGTGGGCGATCACGCTCATCGCCTGCAGCACACCACGGCTGGCCAGCACGGACACCTCCCCCACCCGGCCCGTGTCGTACCAGCCGATGGGCAGCCGGGCCAGGTGGTCGCCCAGCCGGTGGTACATGCCGCGCAGCAGCGTGGTCCCGACCCGGAAGCCGGACAGGTCGCTGATGTAGCGCAGCACCGCGTAGGCCGCGACCGCCGCGCCGAACGCGATCAGCCAGGGCCAGCCGTCCGAGGGCGTGTCGCCGAACAGCGCGCGCAGCACGGGCACCAGCAGCGCGTACGACAGGCCTTCGACGACGGCGGTCGTCGTCATCAGGGCCACCGTGCGGCGCACCGGCCCGGCGTACTGATGTCCCAGCACGCGCAGCAGCATCGCGATCATCGCGTCTCCTCCTCCAGCGTCGGAACCTGCTGGGTCCGCCAGAACGAGGCGAACCTTCCGTTCTGTGCGAGCAGCTCGCCGGGCTTTCCGGACTCGACGATCACGCCGTCCTCCAGCATCACGACGGTGTCGGCGTCCGCGCCGGTCTCCAGGCGGTGAGCGATCACCAGGATCGTCCGGTCCCCCGGCAGCCCGGTCAGTGCTTGGCGCACGGCCTGCTCGGTCTGCGGGTCGGCGAACGCGGTCGCCTCGTCCAGCACCACGACGGGCGTGGCGGCCAGCAGCGCGCGGGCGATCGCGATCCGCTGCGCCTCGCCGCCCGACAGCCCGGTCTCCTCGCCGAGGACGGTGTCGTAGCCGCGCGGCAGCTCCAGGATCCGCTCGTGAACGTTCGCCTGCCGGGCGGCGCGGATCACCTCGCCGAGCCCGGCGTCGGGCACCGCGAGGGCGATGTTGTCGGCGACCGAGGCCCGCAGCAGCCGTACGTCCTGGAAGACGAACGAGACCATCCGGTAGAGGCGTTCGCTGCCCAGCTCGCGCAGATCGACGCCGCCGAGCGAGACCGAGCCGTGCGCGGGGTCGAAGAAGCGCGGCAGCAGCTGGACCAGCGTGGACTTCCCGCTCCCGGACGGTCCGACGATCGCGGTGACCGTTCCCGGTTCCAGGACGAGGTCGATCCCGCGCAGCACCTCGCGTTCGGCCTCGTAACCGAAGCGGACGCCGCGCAGCTCGACCCGATGCCCCTGGGGCGCGACCGGGCGTTCGGGCTCGGGCAGGGACGGCACCGCCAGGACGTCGCGGATCCGGCCGACCGCGCGCCGCGCCGCCTGCAGGTCGTCGAAGCCGTGGCCGAGGGCCGCCACCGGGGCGGTCAGCCCCAGGCCGAGCAGCAGGAACGGCAGCAGGTCGGCCGGGGCCATGCCGCCGCCGGTGATCAGGGCCGTTCCGCCGCTCAGCACGACCAGCAGCACGAACGGCGGCGACAGCGCCAGCTGCATCCCGGCGGCGGTCGCGGACACGCCGCGCACCCACCGGTAGAACGTGGCGACGAACTCGTCCACCGACCGCCGGAACGTGTGGTGGGCGCGCTCGCCGCCGCCGAACGCCTTGACCACCGCGATGCCCTGGACGAACTCGACGGCCGAGCTCGCGATCTGCCCCATGGCCCGGTCGAAGTCCGCCTGCTCGCGGGTCCGGGCCGGGATCATCATCAGCGGGACGAGCGCCACCGCCAGCGCCACCGGGATCAGGGTGATCAGCGTCAGCCGCCAGTCGACGGTGAAGAGGCAGGCCAGCGACACCAGCGGCACGACGAACGCGGTGACCATCTCGCCGGGGGCGTGCGCGATGAACGGGTGCACGGCGCTGACGTCCTCGCCGACGACCTTCGCCAGCTCACCCGACTGGCGGCGCGCGAACCAGCCGATCGGCACCCGCCCGAGCCGCGCCGCGAGCAGCCGCCGGAACGACAGCTGCACCCGGCCGTCGACCAGATGGCCGACGCCCGACGACGCGGCCGTGAACGCCAGCCTGACCAGCAACCCCACCGCGCCCGCGACGACGACGTTCCGGACGTGGTCGTGGTCGAGCGGGCCGGGTGCCAGCATCGTGCGGCCCAGTTCGACGACCGCCAGCAGCGGCGCCAGGCCCGCGACGGCGCCGATCACCTGCAGCACGACGACGGCGGCGAAGCTCCAGCGGTAGGGGCGCAGCAGTCCGGCGACGCCCTGACCGGGGAGAGGCTCGGTGGTGGTCACTGTGCTCAGCTCCGGGCGGGGGTCAGGTCGGGGACCTCGACCGGCGCGGGCTGCGGCGGCGGGCTGGTCCGGCGCAGGACGGCGAAGCCGATGAGGACGGCGGCGACCAGGAGCCCGGCGCCGATGGTCATGCCGAGCGCGTACCCGTCGTTCAGCGCCTGCGGGATGACCGCGTGGCCGGTGCGGTGCTGGGCGGCGGTGCCGAGGGCGGCGAGACCGAGTGAGGCGCCGATCTGGCGCGAGCTGTTCAGCAGGCCGGACGCCGTGCCCGCCTCGTGCGGGGCGACGCCGGTGGTGGCGACGGAGACGATCGGCGCGAGGCACAGCCCGAAGCCGACGCTGGCGACGATGGACGGGCCGAGGACGTCGGTGAGGAACGCGCCGTCCGCGCTGATCAGGCCGAACCAGCCGAACCCGGCCGCGGTCAGCAGCCCGCCGGCCATCAGCAGGACGCGGGGCGGGAACCGGTAGCCGAGCTTGACGGCGAGCACGGACCCGGCGACGACTCCGAGGGCGAACGGCAGGAACATGACGCCGCTCATCGCCGGGCCGTGCCCGAGGACCCGCTGCAGGTAGAGGGACACGAAGTAGAACGCCGACGACATCGCGGCGCCGACGAGCAGGTTGAAGGCGTTCGCGCCGGTGACCGAGCGGTTGGTGAACAGGCCGAGCCGGACCAGCGGCTCGCGTGAGGTGGTCTTCTCGACGAAGACGAACGCGGCGAGCAGCACGGCGGCGGCCGCCAGGGTCGTCAGGGTGACCGGCGAGGTCCAGGAGTACTGGTCGGTGCGGACGACGCCGAACACCAGCAGGGTCATCCCGGCCGTGGCCAGCACGCCGCCGATCACGTCCGGTCGTCCGCCCCTGGTCGAGGGCGCGGTGGCGCCGACGCCGCGCCAGGCCATGGCCAGCGCGATCGCGGCCATCGGAACGTTCACGAACATCACCCAGCGCCAGCTCGCGTACTGGGTCAGCAGGCCGCCGATCAGGACGCCGAGCGCGCCACCGGCGGCGTTCATCGCGCTCCAGATCCCGAACGCCCGCACGCGCGCCTTGCCATCGGGGAACGTGGTGGCCAGCAGCGCCAGCGCCGCCGGGGCGAGCGCCGCGGCGCCGACTCCCTGCGCGGCCCGGGCGGCGACGAGGTGGCCGGGCTCCTGGGCGAATCCGCCGACCAGGGAGGCGAGGCCGAACAGTCCGAGCCCGAAGAGCAGGACGCGCTTGCGGCCGTAGCGGTCGGCGGCCTTGCCGCCGAGCAGGAGCAGCCCGCCGAACGTGAGGGCGTAGGCGTGGATCACCCAGGTCAGGCCGACCGCGCCGAACCCGAGGCCCGCGGCGATCTGCGGCAGTCCGACGTTCACGACCGACAGGTCCAGCGACACCATGAACTGCACGACGGCGACCGTGGCCAGTACGAGCCCTGGCCTGGCATTCGACTTTTCGAACATGTTCCGAAAGTAGCACCGGCGACGTAGGCTGTCGACAGACGAGAGCGACGTCACACCGGCGGCACGGCGATGGCACGGCCGTGGCACACCGGTGGCACGGCGGCGCGCGGCGGAACGGCATGATGGGGCAATGGCCACGACTCCCACGACGAAGAGCCGCTCAGGACGGACCGGCAGACCGCCGGTGACCTCGCGCGCGCAGATCCTGGCGGCGGCCCGGCGGCTGATCGACCGGGACGGCTGGGAGAAGCTGACCATCCGCCGTCTGGCCGCCGAGCTCGGCATCGGGCCGACGACGCTCTACCACCACATCCGCGACAAGGAGGATCTGCTGATCCTCCTGCTCAGCCACTACATCGAGCAGATCGACAAGCCCGAGTTGCCGAGCGACCCGAGGGACCGCATCGTCGAGGTCGGCGTCTCGTTCCATGACGCCTTCCGGGCCTGGCCCTGGGCCGCCGAGGTCCTCACGACCGACGGCTTCATCGCGCGCCTGGACGAGCCCGCGCTGTGGAGCGTCGAGGTCATCCTGGCCGGGGCCAGGGAGTGTGGATGCACGCAGGAGCAGAGCATCCTGGTCTTCCGCAACATCTGGTACTACACCGTCGGCGAGATCCTCGTCCGCGCGCGCACCGACCGCGAGTGGGCCGGCAAGGAGAAGCCGCCCCTGACCCGCAGCCTGGACCCGAACGAGATGCCGCACCTGACGGCCGTCGCCCCGCAGTGGGCCGAGGTGGCCCAGCGTGACACCTTCCGCGAGGGGCTCAGCGCGCTCGTCGACGGCCTGCTCGCGCAGGCCACCCGCCGCTGACCGTCACCACCGTCCGAGGTCGGGCTCGAAACCCGGCTCGATGGAACGCATGTAGGCGGTGTCGTCACGGTGCCGGAGCCCGCAGCTCAGATACTGCTCGTGCAGCCGCGCGAGAGCGTCCCGGTCCAGTTCCACGCCCAGCCCAGGTCCGCCGGGCACGGCCACCGCACCATCGACGAACGTCATCGGACCCGCCTCGATGACGTCGTCACTCCCCTGCCACGGCCGATGCGTGTCGCACGCGTACGACAGATGCCTGGTCGCCGCCGCGACGTGGACCATCGCGGCCAGGCTGATGCCCAGGTGGCTGTTGGAGTGCATCGACAGCCCGATCCCGAACGTCTCGCACAGCGTCGACACGTCCTGGGTCAGCGACAGCCCGCCCCAGTAGTGGTGGTCCGACAGCAGCACCCCGATGGCGCCGAGCCGCACGGCCTCGGGGATGTGCTCGAACGCCACGACGCACATGTTGGTGGCCAGCGGCGCGTTCACCCGCCGCGCGACCTCGGCCATCCGCGGGATGCCGGGCGTCGGGTCCTCCAGGTACTCCAGCACCCCGTCGAGGTCGGCCGCCACCTTCACCGACGTCTCGACGCCCCACTTGGCGTTCGGGTCGATGCGCAGCGGCGCCTCGGGGAACGCCCGCCGCAGCGCCCGGACGGCCTCGATCTCCTCTTCGACGGGCATCACCCCGCCCTTGAGCTTGATCGACCCGAATCCGTGCAGGTCGATCAGCCTCCGGGCCTGCGCCACGATCCCGTCCGGGTCGAGCGCCTCGCCCCATCCGTCCGGCTCCGCGCCCGGATGCCCGGCCCACTTGTAGAACAGGTAGGCGCTGAACGGAACGGTGTCGCGCACCTTCCCGCCCAGCAGATCCACCACGGGCCGCCCGATCGCCTTCCCCTGCGCGTCCAGGCAGGCCACCTCGAACGCCGAGAAGATCGACAGCAGCGTCTTGGAGGGCGTGGAGCCGCCGGTCAGGCCGTGGCTGTCGGCGAAGGCCCCGCGGCTCTCCTCGACGGCACCGCGCACCCCGTTCAGATCGAACACGTCCAGGCCGGGCAGCCGTTCCGCCGCCTCGCGCAGCAGCCCGAGGAACCGCTCGTCGCCATAGGACTCCCCCAGGCCGATCACGCCGTCGTCGCAGACCAGCTCGATGATCGACCGCAGCGCCCAGGGCTCGTGCACCCCGACCGCGTTCAGCAGCGGCGGATCGGCGAACGCGATCGGCGTGACGATGACCTCGCGAATCCGCATGCGGCCTCCTCGGAGCGCACCTTGCCGATCTTGACACGATACCGAGCGGTCCCGTTCACCTTCCAAAGATACGATCACGTCTATTTGGTCCTGGGGGTGCGGGTGGAGTCGATCGTGCGGGTGGGGGCCGGGCTGACGGCGGTGCTGATCGCGGTCGGCGGTTATGCGATGCAAGGCCGGCTGGACTTCTACCGGCCGGGGACGCCGTCCTGGACGGGATTGGTGGTCGCTCTGGTCGCGACGGCGGTCGGCGTCGGGGGCGCGCTGGCGGTCGCCCGTCATCTCGCGACACCGGTCCTGCTCCTGGTCGCCCTCCCGATCTGCGGCCTGCTGATCCACAACGCGGCCGAGTCGCGGGTGCTGGCCATACGGGGAGTCACGGCGGACTGCCGGATCGCTGACGTTCGGTCGACGAGCCGGAACGTCGCGAACGGCGCGCCCGAGAACGGGTCGTCGAAGGTCACGACGAGCACCCATCGCCTGACCTGCCCGCCCGGCGGCCCCTCGGTGTTGAAGACCAAGAAGGCGGCGGGGCGGGCGGGCAGCAGCGTCGCCGTCTCGTGGGATCCGCGCGGCCGGGTGGATCCACGGCCGGCCGCGGACGTCCCGCACGGCTCGGAACTGATCCTCCCGTCGCTCGCCGTTCTCGCCGTGCTGCTGCTGGCCGCCACGGCCGACCCCGCGGCCTTCCGCCGCGACCGACCTACAAGCCCAGAACGCGGCGCGCGTTGTCCTTGAGGATCAGGTCGCGGGCCTCAGGCTTGATGGTGTCGAGGCGTTCGAAGTCCGACAGCCAGCGGTCCGGGGTCAGCACGGGGAAGTCCGAGCCGAACAGGACCTTGTGCTTGAGGAAGCTGCCCGCCGCGCGGACGAGCTGGGGCGGGAAGTACTTCGGCGACCAGCCCGACAGGTCGATGTGGACATTGCCCTTGTGGGTCGCCATGGAGATCGCCTCGTCCTGCCAGGGCACGGACGGGTGGGCCAGAACGATCGTGAGGTCCGGGAAGTCCGCCGCGACATCGTCCAGGAGGATGGGGTTGGAGTAGCGCAGCTTGATGCCGCGCCCGCCCGGCAGGCCCGCGCCGATGCCGGTCTGCCCGGTGTGGAAGAGGGCCGGGACGCCGAGCTCCTGGATCGTCTCGTAGAGCGGGTAGAAGCGCTGGTCGTCGGGCTCGAACGCCTGCAGGCTCGGGTGGAACTTGAAGCCGCGCGCCCCGTGCTCGGTGACCAGCCTGCGAGCGCGGCCCGCCGCCTCGGGGTCGTGCGGGTCCACCGAGCCGAACGGGATCAGGACGTCGGCGTGCTCGCGGGCGGCGTCGGCGATGTCCTCGCTGGACAGCGCCGGGTGGCCGAGGCCGTGGGTGGCGTCGACGGTGAAGACCACGGCGCCGATCGAACGCTCGCGGTAGTAGGCGGCGAGGTCCTCGACCGTGGGCATGCGGTTCGCGTTGGCCTTGAAGTACGCGGCCGAGGCGTCCATCAGCTCGCCGTCCAGGGCGAGGTGGCCGTGCGCGTCCTGTTCGACGTGGACGTGGAAGTCGATCGCGGTCAGGGCGTCGAGGTTCATGTCAGTCCTTGGGTGCGGGCCTTGGCAGCCAAAAGGCCGGTGAGCAGTTCGTCGCGGGCGGCGGTGAGGGCGGCCTCGTCGGCGCCGGCCAGCTCGTCGGCGACACCGGCGACGATCTTCCGGGTGAGCTCGGGCGTGAGGCGGGGGTCGCCGAGGTCGGCCCACCAGTCCTCCATCGGCGGGCCGAGGTGCTCCAGAACGTGGGCGATGCCGCCGGGGCCGCCGGACAGGTGCTGGTTGAGGAACGGGCCGAGCAGCGCCCAGCGCAGGCCGGGTCCGTTCGCGATGGCGGTGTCGATGTCGGCGACGGTGGCCGCGCCCTGATCGACGAGGGAGTACGCCTCCCTCCAGAGCGCCGCCTGGAGTCGGTTGGCGACATGGCCGGGGAGCTCACGGCGCAGCCGGATCGGCCGCTTGCCGAGCGTGGTGTAGAAGTCCATCGCCGAACCGACCGTCTCTTCGGAGGTCAGGGCTCCAGGGACCACCTCGACGAGCGGCAGGAGGTGGGGTGGGTTGAACGGGTGACCGACGAGGACCCGGTCGGGGTGACGCGTGCAGGCCTGTTGGATGCGGGATGGGAGCAGACCGGAGGAGCTGCTGGCCAGCACCACGCCGGGCCTCGCGTGCTCGTCCAGGACGGCGAAGATCGCGTCCTTGGCCTCCGGCCGCTCGGGCCCGTTCTCCTGAGCGAAGTCGGCGCGGCGGGCGGCCTCGGCGAGGTCGGCGGTAAAGGTGAGGCGATCAGATTCGGGGAGCGCCGCGCGGAGGCGTTCCTCGGCGTCCGGGGCGGGATCGGTGGCGACGACCTCGTGCCCGTGCGCGAGGAACAGGGCCGTCCAGCTCGCGCCGATCACGCCGGTGCCGACGACGGCGATCCTCATCGAGCCTCCCCGCGCTCGTCCCCGCGCGCGTACGCGACGAAGGCGTGCAGCGCGTCCGGGTCGGCGAGCGCGTCGGCGCTGGCGACCTCCTCGGGACGGGCGCCGAGCAGGATCCGCTTGACCGGCACCTCCAGCTTCTTGCCGGTCTTGGTACGCGGGATGGCGGGCACCGCGCCGATCACGTCGGGCACGTGCCGGGGCGACAGCGCGCCGCGCAGGCTCCGGGCGAGCTTGCTCCGCAACGCGTCGTCGAGTTCGGTGCGGGCGACGACGAAGAGCAGCAGCTCACCGTTGCCGCCTTCCGCGTCCTCCAGATGCACGACCAGGCTGTCGTCGATCTCGGGCAGGTCCTCGACGACGCCGTAGAACTCGGCGGTTCCCAGCCGTACGCCGCCCCTGTTGAGGGTCGCGTCCGAGCGGCCCGCGACGACGCAGTGCCCCTCGGGCGCGAAGCGCACCCAGTCGCCGTGCCGCCAGACGCCGGGATAGTCGGTGAAGTAGGCGGCCCGGTAGCGCGAGCCGTCGTCGTCGCCCCAGAAGCCGACCGGCATGGACGGCATGGGCTCGGTGATGACCAGCTCGCCCAGTTCGCCGACGATCTCCTTGCCGTCCGCGTCGTACGCGCGGGCCGCGACACCCAGGCACGCGCCGGAGATCTCCCCCGCCCAGACCGGCTGGAGCGGACCGCCCTGAAGGATGCCGCTGCAGACGTCGGTGCCGCCGCTCCCCACGTTCAGCAGCACGCGGTCGCCGAACTGCTCGACGACCCAGCGAAAGCCCTCGGCCGGAAGCGGACTGCCTGCGGCGCCCAGCTGACGCAGCCGTGAGAGGTCGAATTCCTCTGCCGGGCGAACGCCCTCCTTGCGGCAGGTCATGAGGAAGCCGGGACTGACGCCCATCAGGGTCGCGCCGGTCTGCTCGGCCAGCCGCCACTGCTGCCTGAGGTCGGGGTGGACGGGGTCGCCGTCGATCATCACGACGGAGGCGCCGACCAGCAGCGCCGACACCAGGGCGTTCCAGAGCATCCAGGCCGTCGTGCTGAACCACAGCATCCGGTCGCCCGGCCCGAGGTCCCAGCTCAGCGCGCTGTTCTTCATGTGTTCCAGCAGGATGCCGCCGTGCCGGTGAACGATCGCCTTGGGCTTGCCCGTGGTCCCGGACGAGAACAGCACGAACAGCGGGTGGTCGAACGGGACGGGGTCGAACTCCAGCTCACCCGGCTCGGCCAGCAGCTCCGTCCACGACACCGCGGCGGCGACGGTCTGCTCGCCGTATGGAACGTGGACGACGTGCTCCAGGCTCGGCAGCTCCGCCCTGATCTGCTGCACCTCATCGCGCCGGTCGATGTCGCGGTCGCCGTAGCGGTATCCGGCGACGGTCAGCAGGATCTTGGGCTCCAGCTGGGCGAACCGGTCGACGACACTGCGCGGCCCGAACTCGGGGGCGCAGCTCGCCCAGATCGCGCCCAGGCTCGCGGTGGCCAGGAACGCGACGAGCGTCTCGGGGATGTTGGGCAGGTAGGCGACCACGCGGTCGCCCCGTTCCACGCCGAGCCGCACCAGCCCGGCGCGCGCCCGCGCGACCCGGTCGCGCAGGTCGCCGAAGGTCAGCTCGATCGGCGGGCGGGTCTGCGAGTGCGCGATCACCGCCGTGTGGTCGCTGTCGCCGGGGAGCCCGAACGCGTGCTCGGCGTAGTTGAGCGTCGCCCCGGGGAACCACCGCGCGCCCGGCATCGAACGGTCGGCCAGCACGGCGGTGGGCGGCGTGTGCGCGCGGACGCCGAAGTACTCCCAGAGCGAGGACCAGAAGCCGTCCAGGTCGGTCACCGACCAGCGCCACAGGTCGCCGTAGGCCTCGAAGGTCAGGCCCCGTTCCTCCTGGAGCCAGTGCAGGTAACGCCCGATCTCGGAGCGTTCGCGCGCGTCCGCCGCCGGGACGCTGAGGATCTCGGTCATCGCGCCACCTTCGCCGCCCGGTGTTCCAGGAACTCTCGCATGCGTCCCTTGGCCTCGTCACTGCCCGCGGCGACCGCCGCCATGAGCGACTCCATCAGCAGGCCGCCGGCGGGCGCGGCCTCGGCGATCCTCGGCAGCGCCTGCAGCACCGCGAAGTTGGTGAGCGGCGCGTTGGCGGCGATGCGTTCGGCCAGCTCCAGCGCCCGCGTGAGCCCGTCGCCCTCGTCCACGAGGTAGTTCGACAGGCCGATCGCCTGCCCCTCCTCGGCGTCGTAGACCCGGCCGGTCAGCATCATGTCCGCCATGCGATGCGCGCCGATCAGCCGCGGGATGCGCACCGAGCCGCCGCCGCCCACGAACAGGCCGCGCTGGCCTTCGGGGAGGGCGTAGAACGCGGTCGGTTCGGCGACGCGGATGTGCGCGGTCGCCGCCAGCTCAAGCCCGCCGCCGATGACCGCGCCCTTGAGCGCGGCCACCACGGGGACGTTCCCGGCGTCGATGATCTGGAAGACGCGATGCCACATGAGGGAGTGCTCGAGTGCCTCCTCGGTCCGGCGCCCGGTGAGCTCCGACAGGTCGAGCCCGGCCGAGAAGTGGTCGCCCTCCGCCGCGAGAACGACGGCCTTGACCCAGGCGGGCGGCGCGGCGAAGAACTCCCCGATCCGCAGGATCGTCGCGTCGTCGATCGCGTTGCGCTTGGCCTCCCGGCAGAGCCACAGGACCGCGACATCGCCGTGCCGCCGCACCGAAGTCGTACTCAAAACACTTCCTCTCAATTCATTCGCCATTTAGGTAGAACTGCGGTTACAAGGCCTCGTCATCGGTGGCGCCGTGCCCGCGAAGCGCGGCCAAAGCGAGCAGCGCACTGACAAGAGCGGCGCATCCGCAAACGACGAAGCCGATCGAATAGCCGTGGCCGAGCGCCGACATCGCCATGTCGTGAACGGGGTGGAGCTTCGGAGACTCCTCAGAGGCCGCGTTCACGGCGAGCGGTCCGCCCTCGGAGAGGATTCCCGAGGCCGCGCCCTGCAGCCCGCCGGGCAGGCCCGAGTCGTGCAGCGAGGCGCCGAACGCGGTGCTCGCCCTGCTCAACGCGACCGCCCCGATGATCGCGGGGCCGAGCGTGAACCCGAAGTCGCGCAGCAGGTTGGTGGTGGCGCTCGCCATGCCCGCCAGCGGCACCGGCACGGTGTTGACCGCGCTGGCGGTGATCGAGGAGACCGTGACGGCGAAGCCGACGCCGACCAGGCCGAGCGGCAGGATCAGCGGCGGGAACGCCATCGTGTGGATCGGCAGCGTGGCGGCCCAGAAGTCCCCCGCCGCCATGAGCATCAGCCCGGCGGTCAGCAGCTTCCACGGCGCGACCGAACGCAGCAGCCGTTCGGTCACCGGCAGCAGGAGCAGGGCCAGGCCGTTCAGCAGCAGGAACGCCAGCGCGGTGCGCATCGGCGGCTGATCCTGAACGGCGCCCAGCCGGATGCTCACCGAGTAGGCCGTGCCGAGGAAGGAGAACATGCCGACCACGGCGACGAACGAGGCCACCGCGAAGGCCCGGTTGCGGAACAGGTCCAGGCGCAGCAGCGGCGACCGGGCGCGCAGCTCGGCGACGACGAACAGGACGAGGAACACCGCCGCCGCGACGAACGCCGCCACGATCTGTACCGAGCCCCAGCCGTCCGTCGGCCCCTGGATGATCGCGTAGAGGAGGGCGAACAGGCCGAGGCCGACCGTGATCTGCCCGGCCAGGTCCAGCCCGCGCCCCTCCGGCGACCGGGAGTCGCGGGCGAGGAACGCGCTGACCAGCGCGCTCGCCCCGGCGATGACCGCGACGCCGACGAACGCCCACCGCCACGAGCCGTAGGTGGCGGTGACGCCGCCGAGCAGCGGTGCGAGGAAGCCGCCGGTCGACAGCAACGCCGCCCACAGCGCGATGACCCGGGCGCGTTCTGCATGGGTGGTCGTGCCCGCGGCGATGACGGCGAGCGAGGTCGGGAAGAGCGCGGCGGCGCCGAGACCGGCGATCGCCTGGCCGGCCCACAGCAGGTGGATGCCGTCGGCGGCGGTGCTGAGCAGCTCGCCCGCCGCGATCAGCGCGGCGCCCGCGACCAGCAGCCGCTTGCGGCCGAACAGGTCGCCGAGCAGGCCGAACGTCAGCTCCAGGACGGCGACGGGCAGCAGGAACGCGTCCGAGACCCAGGTCAGCTGGGCGCCCACGGGATGCAGGTCGCTCTGGAAGAGCCCGTTCAGCGTGGCGGGGATCGCCAGGCCGATCTGCGCGAGGCAGACGGCCAGGAGACCGGCGATCAGGGTGCCCTTGGTGAGCCGTGACGCGTCGGTGGAGGAGGTCAGTGGCGGGGCCGTGGACGAGTGGGACACGGGTGCTCCTGGACGAGGCAGGGGTGGGAGGCTGCGCAGCCCGGAGCGTTGAATGTAAGTCGAAAATATGATGACCGTCAACAGACTGACGAACGTCAATCCTCGGGAGCGACCATGTCCAGCTTGGCCGCGGACAGGTCGGCCGAACGCTGCCAGCGCCCGGACAGCCCGCGGAACACCGACTCCGCGCGGGCCGCGGGCCAGTCCGCCGGAAGGTATTCGGCGGGCAGGTGCGGATCCCTGCGAACGAGTTCCAGCCATTCGGTGTGCAACAGCAACTGCTGGGCCAAGGCATCCCCGTCGGGGCCGGGCGGATCCGTACGGTCCCAGCGCTCAAGGAAGCCCCGATAACGACCACCGATCGCGGGCACGTCGAATGCCTGCTCCAGCACCTCGCGCACCTGCGTCGGAGGCAGCACGCTCGCCCGGAACACCCGCAGATGGGACTCCAGCCCGAGGCCCTCCACGGCCTGCGCGACGTCGACCGGCCCGGGCGCCGCCCACAGGCCGTTCTGCAGCGGCCCGAACCCGGCCCAGATCAGCCGCGAGCGCAGGTCATGACGTTCGCTGCGCCAGGAGTCGGGCAGCGAGAATCCGACGAGGGTCCACTGGCCGTCCCAGTCGGCGTTGACCACCCCGGTGCTCCAGATCCGGTCGCGCCCGTCCGCCAGCACGCCCTCAGCGTGCCCGGTCAGGCCGAAGTAGGTCTTCCGTCCCCGCTGGTGCCGCTCAAGCAGGCCACGCCGCACCATCCGGTTGAGCGTGGAACGCGTCGCGCCCTCGCCGACGCCCAGCCGCCCGAGCACCTCGATCACGCTGCCCGAGGAGACCGCGCGGCCCCGCCCGAGCAGGTGGATGCCGCAGAACGACAGCAGCAGGGACTGCGTGCGCGGCTCGGGCTCTTCGGCGCTGGTCACCCCCACAGCGTAGAGCCCACAGCCCCACCGAACGGCACCCGAGACACCTAATTGTGCATTCTCTTGACCGTAGTCAGAATTTCGACGTACATTCGCCGAACTTCATTCCCCGCCCCTGGGAGACGACCGTGACGCGCCGACGCACGCTCACCGCCCTGATCGCCAGTTCAGCCACCCTCGCCGCCGCAGCGCCGAACGGCCTGGCCTCCGCCTCTTCGCCCGTCACCCACCACACCGGAACGCTGGCCGACGGCGCCACCTGGGTCGCCGACGTCCCGGCCCGCTGGAACGGCACACTCGTCCTGTTCAGCCACGGCTACGGCCCGCTCGTGGCTCAGGACGCCCCGAGCAAGGGCAGCGCCACCGCCCTTCTCGACCAGGGATACGCGCTCGCCGGGTCCTCCTACGACCCGCACGGCTCGATGTGGGCACTGAACTCCGCCGTCGCCGACCAGTTCGGCACGCTCAAGGCGTTCGGCGAGCAGGCCGGGAGGCCGCGCCGCACGATCGCCACCGGCCAGTCGATGGGAGGCCTGGTCAACAGCCTCATCGCCCAGCAGGGCAAAGGCAGGATCGCCGGTGCCGCCACGTTCTGCGGCATCGTGGCCGGTGGCGTCGACCTGAACAACTACCAGCTCAACGCCGAGTACGCCCTCACCACCCTGCTGCCACAGGCCGCACAGGTGAAAATCCGCGATTTCGCCTCAGAGGCCGAGGGCGCGGCGTCCGGTCTGGCGCTCACCAAGGCCGTCTCCGACGCGCAGTCCACCTCTGCGGGCCGTGCCCGGATCGCGCTCGCCGGCGCCCTGCTCAACCAGACCGACTGGGCCACCGGCACCGCCCCGCCCGCCCCACGCGACTACGCCGGCCAGGAGGAACAACAAGCCCGCATCCTCACCTCAGGACAGCTGGTCTTCATCGAGTCCGGGCGCGCCTCCATCGCCAAGGCCGCCGGTGGCGACAGCGGCGCCAACATCGGCGTCGACTACGGCCGCCTGATCCGCAGCTCTCCCCGCCGCAAGCAGATCGCGTTTCTCTACCGCCAGGCCGGACTCGACCTCCGCACCGACCTCTCGGCCCTGAACCTCGGCCGCCGCTACGCCTCCGAGGGCGACTCCCTGAGCGCCATGCGCCGCACCTCCACCAACACCGGCCGCCTGCCCGTCCCAGAGCTCACCGTTCACACGATCTCCGACCAGCTGGTGCCGGTCGAGCAGGAGAACGCCTACGCCGCCCGGGTCAAGGCCGCGGGCGACTCCGCCATGCTCCGCCAGGCCTACGTCGCGGCCATCGGCCACTGCGCCTTCACCGACGCCGAGTACGTCGCGGCCATCAACACCGTCGGCAAGCGCGTCTCCACCGGACGCTGGAGCGACACGGCCTCCCCCCACAGCCTCAACGCCGCCGCAAACGCCCTCAACCTCGGCGGCGGCCGCTTCGTCGCCCACCACCCGTCCGCCCTGGTAGTGCAACGATGATTCGTTCAACTCCTGTGTCAGCTTCTCGGGATCGAAGCCCCAAGCTTGCGGCTACGTCTCTCACTGGCTGTGAGGTTTCGTGCCGCGTCTTGGCCCCCATCCGATAGGACAGGGGCCGGGACGGATGACTGCCGCCCCGCGTCCCACGCAACAGTGCCTTTGGCTGCGATGTTGCGGGAAGCATTCCGGTCTGCGTGCGCAACGACGCCGCAGCCCCGGCAGATGAACAGGCCCTGGTCGACACGGTTCCGCTTGTCGGTGTGGCCGCAGTCAGCGCACATCTGCGAGGTGTAGGCCGGGTTTACGTACACGACCGGCACTCCGGCAAGGCGTGCCTTGTAGACGATGAACTCCCCGAGCTGGTGGAAGGACCAGGAATGGAGGGTGACCCGTTGGGGCTTGCGGAGCCGTACCCGTCCGAGAATCCCCGTGAGGTCTTCCAGGGAGATCCCTTGGCCGGTGCGTTCAGCCTCGGTCACGATCGTCTTGGATATGCAGTGGTTCAGGTCTTTGGCGCGGCGGGCCTCCTGGCGACGCCGCTTCTTCAGCAGCCGCTTGGCCGCCTTGGTTCCCTTCTTCTGGAGCTTGGTGCGCAGGTACTGCTGGCGGCGGCGGTGACGATTGAGGTGCCGACCGGCCGCCCGATAGCCGGTGGAGGTGGTGGCGACGTTCTCGACTCCCAGGTCGACCCCGATGAAGCCAAGTGGAACGTCGTTCAGCGTCCCCTCGGGAACCTCACAAGTCGCGTGCAGGTACCAGGCTCCGTCACGAAATAGCAGGTCGGCCTCTCCCTTGCGGCAACTGGAAAGGGTCCTGGCCTGCTCGGGCGAGCACACGAACGGAACGCCCTTCAGCCGACCCTGCCGGGTCGTGATCGCGACCGAGCGGCCGTCAATGTCCCACCCCATGTTGCGGCAGTCATAGGGCTGTGCCGCGTCCGGCCTGAAGACGATCGGCTTGGAGGCGGCCTTGCGCCGCCGCTTGGACTGGTCCCCGCCCAGATTCCCGGCCCGGATATTGCCCCGCAGCGCGGTGTAGGCGTCCACGACCTTCTTGATCAGCTGCTGGGCCGCCGCAGACTTGATCCTTCGCTCCTCTCTAAGGCGGGCGTACACGAGCTTGCGAAGCGCTCCCTCGCGGACCTTAAGCCCGAAATGCTCGAACGCGACCGCCGACACCCAGGTCGCTGCGTCGTTGCACCCGCGCAGCTCATCACGCAGGGCCTCGCTCACCTTGGGCGAGGTCACCAGTTTCACGGCCACCACCAGTTTCACACCCGCTACCCTATGCAACCCGCCGAGCCGCGAACGATTGACGGTTCTCGGAGGAGGCCTGTCTCTGGAGGGGTGCGGTTCCCACACGAACGCTAATATTTCGCGGCGGGAGAGATCTCCCATCGGGGACGTGAGGGGTCGGCGGAGTGCGGGAGCGCGGAGCGACGGTGCGGCGGAGGCCGCGTGGCGGCCGAGTCCTGCCCATCGCCGTCGGGAGCGCCGTGCTGGCCACGCTGCTCGGCGACGGTGCCCTCCTGGTCGTACGGCACACCAAGGAGGACGGGCCGGCCAAGGCCGATCCCCGCAACCTCGTCTCGGTCAGCAAGCCGGGCGATCAGCCCGCGCCCGCCGCCCCGGCCGTGGCGCCGCTCACCCGGACGCTCACCCCGCACCTGCTCATCGCGGGCCGGGGCCCGCTCCCGCCCGCGACGGTCGAACGGGCCCGGCGGCTGAAGAGCGTGGCCGGGCTGGCGGTCGTGGACGCGGCGCAGGCGCAGGTCGGCGGGCGGCGCGTGGGGCTCCTCGGGGTCGATCCCTCGACGTTCCGCACGTTCGCGCCCAAGCAGTCGGCCGAGTCGGATCCGCTGTGGCAGATCGTGGCCACCGGCGGCATGGCCGTCTCCTACAGCCTGATCCAGGACGGCTCGCTCCCCCTCGGCGGCGTCGTGCCAGCAGGGCGCAGCGACCGGCCCGGGCAGATGCGCGTCTCCGCGTACGCCTCGCTGGGCATCAAGGACGTCGACGCCGTCGTCTCGCGCGCGCAGGCCAGGTCGCTCGGCATGCCCGACGGTAACGCCCTGGTCATCAGCGCCCGCAAGACCGACGCCAAGAAGCTGTCCAAGCAACTGAAGAAGATCCTGCCGCGCGGCACCAGGATCGCCCTGCTCGGCCAGACCAACCCCGTCACGCCGGCGGGCACCCGCCAGCAGCCGCAGGTCAGTGGACGTCCTGACGGCGTGCACGGCAACCGCACCCCGCTCACCGGCAACCTGATGACGCCGACGATGCGCGCCGTGGTGATGGAGATCGACGGCGCGTTCGGCCCGTTCCCCACCATCGGCTGCTACCGCAGCGGCGGCGACGCGCAGGACCACGGCGACGGCCGCGCCTGCGACTTCATGGAGAGCGTCGGCGGCCGGATGCCGAGCGCGGGCGCGCAGCGGCACGGCGACCAGGTGGCGCAGTACGCCATCAGCAACGCCAAGCGGCTGGGGATCTCCTACGTGATCTGGAAGCAGCACATCTGGAACATCAGGTTCCCCGGGTGGCGGCCGATGGAGGACCGGGGCAGCATCACCCAGAACCACTACGACCACGTGCACATCTCAGTGCTGCGTTAGGGCCGGGCGAGCTCGCACCAGACCGCCTTGCCCGTCGGGGTACGGCGCACGCCCCAGCGGCGCGACAGCCGTCCCACCACGTGCAGGCCGCGGCCCGCCTCGGCGAAGTCGTCCACGCCGCCCTCCGCGCGCCGGATGCGCGGGCGCCCGTCGGACCCGTCGAAGACCTCGCAGACCAGATGGTCGTCGCGGATGAGCCGCAGCGTGACCCGGCCGCCCGCGTGCTGGATAGCGTTGGTGACCAGCTCGGACACCAGCAGCTCAGCCGAGTCCGACAGCTCCTCGAGCTTCCACTCCTGCAGCCGGTGGCGTACCAGCCCGCGCGCCCTGCGCACGGCCGCGTGCGAGTGCGGCAGCTCCCAGGTGACGTGGTCGTCGGCCGGGATGCGCCGCAGCCGCGCGACGAGCATGGCGATGTCGTCGCGGTGCTGGTCGTCGAAGACGCCGTCGAGCGCCTCCTGGCAGAGCTCCTCCAGCTGCCGTTCGGGCGCGTCGTGCCCGAAGGTGTCCCGCAGCCGCGTCAGGCCGTCGTCGATGTGCCGCGTACGGTTCTCCACCAGCCCGTCGGTGTAGAGGAACAGCAGGGTGCCGTCCTCGATCGTGATCTCGCGGCTGACGATCGGGCCCTGCCCCACGCCGAGCGGCGGGGCTGGCGGCACGTCCAGGAACGAGGCCTCGGCGCCCGGCGGCGCGATCAGCGGCGGCAGATGCCCGGCGCTGGCGGCCTCGCAGCGGCCGCTCACCGCGTCGTAGACCACGTACGCGCACGTCGCGAAGTGCGGCTCGCGCTCGCCCAGGCTGCCCATCAGCAGGTCGAGCCGTTCCAGCGCCTCCGCCGGCGGCAGGTCCAGCCCCGCCAGCGTGTGGATCGCGGTGCGCAGCCGCCCCATCGTGACCGCCGCCCGGACGCCGTGTCCCGCGACGTCGCCCACGACCAGCGCGACCCGGGCCCCGGGCAGCGCGATCGCCTCGTACCAGTCGCCCCCGACCTCGATCAGCCGGCTGCCCGGCAGATACCGGTGATGCACCTCGACCGTCGGCGGCGCCGACAGCCCGGTCGGCAGCAGGCTCCGCTGCAGCGTCAGCGCGGTCGCCCGCTCCCGCCCGTACCGCCGCGCGCTGTCGATGAAGATCGCGGCACGCGAGGCGAACTCCATGCCGATCTCGATGTCGTACCGGTCGAACGGCCGGTGCCCGACGTTCCGTGTGCAGATGAAGAACCCGACCGGCACCCCGTCCACCACGATCGGCAGCAGCAGCATCGACGCGCCCGTGAGCATCTCGCTGATCACCGGCCGGTGCCACACCGCCGCCAGCGCCTCCGCGCGCTCCGCGTCGACCTGCACCAGCACCGCCTCGCCGGTCTCCAGGCACTGCGCGTACGGCGTCCCCTCCGGGTAGACCAGCACCTCTTCCGGCGGGAACGCGGCGTCCCACGGATGCTCGGCGCTGTCGAACGCCGTCGCCATCCGCCGCATCGGCTGCGGCCCCCTGGCGAACCGTTCATCGGCGTCCACCAGGCTCTCCAGCAACGCGAGCGCGCCCGAGTTGGCGAAGTGCGGCACCACGATGTCCATGAGCCCGCGCGCGAGCTGGTCGAGGTCCAGCGACGCACCCACCCGCGGCAGCGAGTCGTCCAGCAGAGCCCGCCGCGTCACCGCCGGATCCAGGAACCGATCCGCCAGCGGCACCGGCACCCGTATGACGGCCAGCGCCGCCAGATCAGGGTCGCCGCCGCTCATCGGGTGCACGGTCACGACCGCGTCGAAGATCCTGCCGTCCGCCACCTCGATCGCGAGCATGGCGCTCGTCTCGCGCCCGTTCCCGATGGCGGCCAGCAGCCGCTCCAGCTCGCCCTCACGACCGCCGACGATCACATCGCCGAACGAGGCGCCGCACAGGTCGTCCGGATTCACCCCGAGAAGTGCCGCGGCGTTCCGGTCGAACTGGAGTATTTTCCCCGACGAATCCATGCCGACAATCAGAATTCGGGTGGACGACTCCATCGCTCGATTATGGGATATTTCACGCCGTGATGCGGCAGATACCGTCGATAAAAAGAGTGACCAGCGTGGCCCACGACATCGCGGCCGCCGATGGCGCCTTAGTGGGGGTAGCGGGCGGCCAGATAGTCGGACCAGGTGCGCTTGGCCGTGGGGTGGCCGGGGGCCAGGTGACGGCCCTCGCGGAAGGCTCGGCCTACGGAGCCGGGGAGGTGGAGAGAGATGAGGGTTCGGCGGCGGCCGGTGGCCTTGAGGTAGGCGCGGGCGATCTCGTTGAACGTGAGGACCTCGGGGCCGCCCATGTCGGGGACTCGGCCTGCGGGCTCGGCCAAGGCCAGTTCGGCCATGTGGGCTGCTACCTCGTCGACGTCCAGGGGCTGATCTGAGGTCTTGGAGAGGATCGGCATGACGAGGGGGGACTTGGCCAGGAGGCCTAGGACCATGTCCAGAAGCTCGAAGAACTGGGTCGTGCGCAGGATCGTGTGGGGCAGGCCGGAGTCGGCGATCAGGCGCTCTACGGCGTACTTGGTCTTGTAGTAGCCGTAGGGATGGTCGTCCACGCCGACGATGGAGATGTAGACGATGTGAGGCTTGTTCTTGGCGGCCTCAAGGAGGTTCTTGGTCGCGGGGAGGTCGGCCTTGGGGCGGCGCCAGTCGCTGGCGCAGTGCACGATCGTGTCGGCGCCCTTCAAGGCTTCTAGGCCGTCGCCGGTGCGCAGGTCGCCCTGGTGCCAGGTGACGCCGTCGGCCGCCGGTCTGGGTTGGCGGCTGAGGGCGTGGACGTCCGCGCCCGCGTCGACCAGCAAGGGGACTAGGGAGCTGCCCAGGTTGCCGCTTGCTCCGGTCACAAGAATCATGTCGTCACTCCTTTTCTCGCCAGAGGTGACCAGATGGCGAGGTGGGATGTGACAGCCGCTGGAGCTTGTCGGGGTTGAGGACGTTCCAGAGGCCCTGGATGCGGCCGTTGGAGGCTTCGAAGGCGGCGACGATCGCGGGTTCGCCGTGCAGTCTGCCGACGATGGCGGGGCGGCCGTTGATCTCCTCGAAGTCCAGGTCCATGGCCTCGACCTGGGCGACGACGCCGAGGACGAAGCGGGCGACGCGGTTGCGGCCGAGGATCGGGCGGCGGGCGGCGGTGACCTTGCCGCCGCCGTCGGACCAGGCGATGACATCCTCGGCGAGAAGTGCCTCCAGGCCGGAGACGTCGCCCTCGGACGCGGCGGCGACGAAGCGTTCGACGAGCTTGCGCAGGTCGGTGGGGTCGGGGTCGAAGCGGGGGCTCGCGTCGCCGAGGTGCTTGCGGGCGCGGCTGTGCAGTTGCCGGCTCGCGGCCTCGGTCACGTCGATGATGTCGGCGATCTCGCGGTGCGGGTAGGCGAACGCCTCGCGGAGCACGAAGACGGCGCGTTCGGCGGGGGTGAGGTTCTCCATGAGCGACAGGAGGGCCAGAGAGACGGTCTCGCGCTGCTCGGCGGTCTCCATCGGGCCGAACGCGGCGTCGGCGGTCGAGACGGGCTCGGGCAGCCACGTTCCGGCGTAGGACTCGCGGCGGACGCGAGCCGAGTTCAGCCGGTTGATGCAGAGGTTGGTGACAACCTTGGTCAGCCAGGCGGCGGGCGCCTCGATCCCCTCGGCCTGGCTCCAGCGCAGGTAGGCGTCCTGCACGGCGTCCTCGGCCTCGTGGACTTCACCCAGCATGCGGTACGCCAGGCCCATCATCAGGGGCCGCCACTGTTCGAACGCCTCAACGTTCATGCGCGCCCGAAGACCTGCGGCGGCGGAACGGGGGCCTCGACGTCCTCGCCGTCGTGCAGCGGTCTGGCCCCCGAGCAGAACGCGGTGAGGTCGGTGCCCTCCAGCAGGCGCGCCTGGACGATGCCGCCCGCGGCCCGGCGCGTCAGCTCTGCGACCGGCAGCGGCTCGCGGGAGGCGGCCACGATGAGGTTGCCGAACCGGCGCCCACGCAGGACGGCGGGCTCGGCCAGCACGATGACGTGCCGGAACACCGAGCGGACCGTCGCCGCCACGCGCCGCGCGAACGGCAGCCGGAACCCGTCCGCGACGTTGATCAGGTAGACGCCGCCGGGGCGCAGCACCCGCGCGATGTCGTAGGTGAACTCCTGGGTGGCGAGCTCGACCGGCATCGAGGCCTCGGCGAACGCGTCCAGCACCGCCAGGTCGTCGGCCTCGTCGTCGATCCCGGCGATGCCGTTCCGCCCGTCCACGATCCGGATCTTCAGACCGGGCACGCCCTTGACCGGGAGCTGCTCGCGGACCATCTGCACCAGCGGGCCGTCGGGCTCCAGCACGACCTGCCGGGACCCCGGCCGGGTCGCGGCGATGTAGCGCGGCAGCGTGCAGGCGGCGCCGCCGATGTGCACGGCGTCGAACGCCTCGCCCTCCAGCCCCAGGCAGTCGACGACGTCGCCCATCAGCCGCATGTACTCGAAGTCGAGGTAGGTCGGGTCGGACAGATCCACGTACGACTGGGGAACGCCGCCCACGCACAGGACCCAGCCGCCGTCGCGGTCGGCGTCGCGCAAGAGCTCCGCCTCGCCGCCGGCGATCTCGTACCGGTCCGCCCGCGGGCCTCCGCCGCTCCTGCTGCCCTTGCGCGCCATGCCTCAACTCTACGGAGGCCCCCGCAGCGGCCGTACGTGGGTGCTCACCCGGGTTTGACCACCCCTCGCCAGGCTCTGTGATCCTTCTCCCCCGATGAACGTTTAGACCACCTCATATCGGTCATGCATGACTCATGCATGACGAACGCCTCGCCAACCTGCTGGGCGCGCTCTCGCTGACGGTCCGCGACCTGATGCTGGGCGACGTCCTGCGGGCGACCGGAACGAGCGCCAGCGGCGCCGCGGCCATCAAGGTCGCGGCGACCGAGCCCGGCCTGTCGGTGACCGAGCTGGGGCGGCGGATCGGCCTGAGCCAGCCTGCGGCGGCGCGCATGATCGACGCGCTGGAGGCCCGCGGGCTGGCCGAACGCCGCCCGGCCGCGTCCCGATCGGTCGCCGTTCACCTGACCGACCAGGGCCGGCAGGCCGCCGAGCAGATCCGCCTGGCGCGCATCCAGGCCCTGCTCCCGCTCTCGGACTCCCTGGACGAGAACGAACGCGCCGTCCTCGCAGGCCTCTTCGACAAGCTGCTCGACGCCGCCTACGACCGGCTGCCCGACAGCGAACTGCTGTGCCGGCTGTGCGACGGGCCCGCGTGCCTCTCCGGAGGCAACACCTGCCCCGTCAGCGACGCCCGCAACGCCCGGGAGGCCGGCGACACCAGGGAGGCGACCGATGAACGGTGAGCTGATGGCACTGTCCGCGGCCGCCTGCTACGGCATCACGCACTTCGTCTGCGGCCTGCTCGCCCGCCGCGTCCCCGGGCTGACCGTCTCCCTGTACGCGCAGCTGGGTGGGACCGCCGTCTCGATCCTGGCCGCTCTCGCCCTCCCGTTCGGCACCCCCACGCCGGCCGATCTCGGCTGGGGCGTCCTGTCCGGCCTCGGTACGGGCCTGGCCGTCGCGTTCCTCTACCGGGCGATGAGCTCCGGAGCGATCAGCGTGGTCGTGCCGGTCAGCGATGTCGGCGCAGTGGTCATCCCGGTGCTGGTGGCGCTGCTGCTCCTGGGTGAACGCCCGCCGCCGGGCGGGATCGTGGGCTTCTGCGTCGCGCTGCCCGCGCTCTGGCTGGTCTCCCAGTCCGGTGGCCGCGAACGCGGGAACGCGGCGCCGGGCCTGCGCGACGCCCTCATCGCCGGAGTCGGCTTCGCGATCACGTTCCTGGCGCTGAAGCCGATCCCCCTGGACGCAGGGCTGTGGCCCATCGTGGCGAGCCGCGTGGCCTCGGTCGCGATGATCCTGCCGCTGGTCGCCACGATGGGCGCACCGCTCAAGGCGCCCCTCCGCCCGGGTCTGGCGGCAGCGGCCGTGGGCATCGTCGGCACCGCCGCGACCGTCCTGTACTGGATGGCCGTTCACCACCAGCTCGCGGCCGTCGCGACCGTCCTGGCGGCCCTCTACCCGGCCGTCCCCGTCGTCCTGGCGCTGGTCTTCCTGCGCGAACGCCTCAACCGCAAGCAGGTCCTCGGGCTGTGCGGCGCGGGCGCCGCGATAGCCCTCATCGCCCTCCCGTGAGCACCTCGACCGACGCGAAGTGGCAGGCGCTCGGATGCGCGGAGCCGTCCCGCTCGATCAGGGCGGGCTCCTCCTCGGCACAGATGTCCTCGGCCTTCCAGCAGCGGGTGCGGAAGCGGCAGCCCGACGGCGGGTCGATCGGCGAGGGCGGCTCGCCCTCCAGCTCGATCCGCGCGACCGGCGCCTCCGGGTCCGGAACGGGCACCGCCGACAACAAGGCCTGGGTGTACGGGTGCGTCGGCTGCTCGTAGATCTGCGCCTCGTCGCCGGTCTCCACGACCTTGCCGAGGTACATCACCGCGATGCGGTCGGAGATGTGCCGTACGGCCGCCAGGTCGTGCGCGATGAAGACGTACGCCAGGCCGAGCTCGCTCTGCAGCTCGCCCAGCAGGTTCATCACCTGCGCCTGAACGGACACGTCCAGCGCCGATACCGGCTCGTCGCACACGATGACGTCGGGCTTCAGCGCCAGCGCTCGCGCGATGCCGACGCGCTGCCGCTGTCCCCCCGAGAACTGGTGCGGGTAGCGGCTGACGTGGTCGGGGTCGAGGCCGACGAGCTCCAGCAGTTCCTGCACACGGGCACGTCGCTGCCCCTTGGGCGCGGCGTCCGGGTGGATCGCGAACGGCTCGCCGACGATGTCGCCGACCGTCATCCGCGGGTTGAGCGAGGAGTACGGGTCCTGGAGCACCATCTGGATGCGGCGCCGCAGGGCGCGCAGTTCGCGGCGCGGCAGCGAGTAGATGTCGCGGCCGTCGAAGCGGACCGTGCCCGAGGTGGGGCGTTCGGCGGCCAGCAGCAGCTTGGCCAGGGTCGACTTGCCGCAGCCGGACTCGCCGACGACACCGAGGGTCTCGCCGCGCCGCAGCTCCAGGTCGACGCCGTCGACCGCCTTGACGCGGCCCACCTCGCGCTTGAAGAGGATCCCCTGGGTGACCGGGTAGTGCTTCGCCAGGCCCTCGACCTGGAGGATCGGACCGTCACTCTGTTCCGGCACCGTAGACCTCCTCGGCGAAGTGGCAGGCGGCCCGGTGGCCGGATTCGCCCACCGGGGTCAGGGTCGGGCGTTCGTCGGTGCAGATCGCCTGGGCGCGGGGGCAGCGCGGCGCGAACGGGCAGCCGGGCGGCAGCGACGCCGGGTTGGGCGGCGTTCCCTTGATCGGTACGAGCTGCTCGCCCTTGCGGTCCAGGCGCGGCACCGAGGCCAGCAGGCCGGCGGTGTAGGGGTGGGCGGGCCGGGCGTACAGCTCCTTGGCGGACGCCTCCTCGGCGACCGAGCCCGCGTACATCACCACGATCCGGTCGGCGACGCCGGCGACGACGCCGAGGTCGTGGGTGATGAGGATGAGGCCCATCCGGTACTCGTCCTGCAGGTCCGCCAGCAGCCGCATGATCTGCGCCTGGACGGTCACGTCGAGCGCGGTGGTCGGCTCGTCGGCGATCAGCACGTCCGGCTCCAGCGCCAGCGCCATCGCGATCATGATGCGCTGCCGCATGCCGCCGGAGAACTGGTGCGGGTAATCGCCCAGCCGCGTCGCGGCCGACGGGATGCGCACCCGCTCCATCAGCTCGATCGTCTTGGCCTTGGCCTCCTTGCGCTTCATGCCGCGGTGGACCTGGAACATCTCGCTGATCTGGTCGCCCACGGTGAAGACCGGGTTCAGCGCGCTCAGCGCGTCCTGGAAGATCATCGCGATGTGGTCGCCGCGGAACGAGCGGCGCCGCCGTTCGGGCAGGTCGAGCAGCTCCTGGCCGCGCAGCCGCACCGAGCCGCCGGTCACGCGCGCGGGCGGGGTGTCGAGGATGCCCATCACCGCCTGCGCGGCGACGCTCTTGCCCGACCCCGACTCGCCGAGGATCGCCAGCGTCTCCCCCTCGGCGAGGCTGTAGGACAGGCCGTTCACCGCCCGCACGTCCTGGTCCCGCACCCGGAACTGGACGCTCAGGTCCTCGACCGCCAGCAGGGGCTCGTTCTGGTCCGTGCTCACCGGAGTCTGGTCCATGCTCACCGGAGTTTCGGGTCGAGGGCGTCGCGGACGGCGTCGCCCAGCATCAGGAAGCTGAGCACCGTCGTCGTCAGGAACACCGCGGGGAAGATCAGCAGGTGCGGGTGGTCGACGAAGTAGGTCTGCGCCATGTTCAGCTGCAGGCCCCACGACACCTGCGGGTACTGCAGGCCCACCCCGAGGAAGTCCAGCGTCGCCTCGCTGGAGATCACGTTGCCGACGTTCAGCGTGGCCACCACGATCACCGGCGCGATGGCGTTCGGCAGGATGTGCCGCGTCATGATGCGCAGATCGGACGCGCCCAGCAGCCGCGCCGCCTGGACGTAGTCGGCGTCCCTGGCCACGATCACCTGACCGCGCATGATGCGCAGCATGATCGTCCAGCCGAGCAGGACCAGGACCAGCGTCATCGCGTTCATCCCGTGGTCGGGGAAGGCGACCAGGATGACGGTGGCGCCCAGCACGAACGGCAGCCCGAAGAACACGTCGGTGATCCGGGCGATCACGGTGTCCAGCACGCCGCCGTAGTAGCCCGCGAGCATCCCGAAGACCACCGCGATCAGCATCGTGAAGATCGTGACCGACAGGCCGATCACCATCGTCGGCCGCGCGCCGTGCACGACGTGCGCGTAGTAGTCGCAGCCCGTGGTGTCGGTGCCGAAGCGGTGCCCAGGCCCGGGCCCGAGCTTGGCGTAGTTGGCGTTGCAGCCCTCGTTCTTGCCCTTGTCGGTGAACAGGCTCGGGAACGCGGCCATCAGCGTCACCAGCGTCAGCACCGCGGCCGACAGCCAGAAGACCACGCGCCGCCGCAGTTCGCGCCAGGCGTCGCTCCACAGCGACGCCGAGCGTCCCTCGACCAGCCCGCCGGCCTCGGCGACGGCGGACCCCTCGGCCCCGGCCTCACTCATAGCGGATCCTCGGGTCGAGCACGCCGTACAGCAGGTCGACGATCAGGTTGACCAGCAGGAAGATCAGCACCAGCACGGTGACCGCGCCGACCACCACCGGGCCCTCCTTCAGCTGGATGGACTGGAACACCTGCCCGCCGACGCCCGGCAGGTTGAAGATGCCCTCGGTGACGACGGCGCCGCCCATCAGCGTGCCGAAGTCGATGCCAAGGTAGGTCACGACGGGGATGAGCGAGTTGCGCAGCGTGTGGCGCCCGACCACGCGCACCCGTTTGAGGCCCTTGGCCCTGGCCGTGCGCACGTAGTCGGCCCGCAGGTTCTCCACCAGGCTGGTGCGGGTCAGCCGGGCCACGTACGACAGGCCCAGCGACCCGAGCACCATGCCCGGCAGGATGTAGCTCAGCGGCCAGCCGTCGTCGGTCCCGGCGGACGGGAAGATCGGCCACTTCACGCCGAGCAGGATCTGCGCGGTGTAGCCGAGCACGAACACCGGCACGGCGATCGCCAGCGTGGTCCCGCCGAGCACCAGCGTGTCGGCGAACTTGCCGCGCCGCAGGCCCGCCCACACGCCGAGCGCGATCCCGACGGTCAGCTCGAAGATCCAGGCGGTCGCGGCGAGTTGGAAGGTCACCGACCAGCGCCCGCTGAGCATGTCGGAGACCTTCTGCCCGTCGTAGTTCTCGCCGAGGTCCCCGTGCAGCAGGCCCCAGATGTACTTGCCGTACTGCACGAGGAACGGGTCGTCGAGGTTGTACCGGGCGTGCAGGGTGCGCACCACCGACTCCGGCAGCGGCTTGTCACCGGCCAGAGCGGCGATCGGGTCCCCCGGCAGCAGGAACACCATCGCGTAGATGAACAGCGTCGTGCCGAGGAAGACCGGCACGAACTGCAGGAGACGACGGACTGTGTAACGCCACATGATCGCTTACTTGACCGTCACTTCGTTCGCGATGAGACCGGTGGCCCAGGCGGTGATGGTCACGTTGGAGACGCGCTTGGAACGGCCGCCCTGGCCGGTCCAGGTCCACAGCGGAATCATCGGCATGTCCTGGGTCGCGATGTCCTCGGCCTTGTTGTAGTACTGCAGCGCGGTCGCCTGGTCAGAGGCGGTGTTGGCCTTCAGGATGGCGGCGTCGAAGTCCTTGTTCTTCCACGTCATCTTGTTGCCGACGCCCCACATGCCCTCGAGGTAGTTCTGGGGGCTCGGGTAGTCGGCCTCCCAGTTCTGCCGGTACGGGCCCTTCTCCTCGTGCTTGCTCAGCATCCCGAAGTAGTCCGAGGCCGGGGTCTGGCGGAAGGCGATCTGGTCGTCGGTGAGGCCCAGGTTCTGCTTGAGCGAGTTCGCGACGATCTGCATCCACTGCTGGTAGGTGGGCTGGGCGTTGGAGAAGTAGAGCTCCAGCTTGCCCTTGAAGCCGCCGGCCTTGGTGAACAGCTCCTTGGCCTTGGCCGGGTTGTAGGTGCACAGCTCGCCGCAGGCGTTCGCACGGTGCCCGGTGATGATCGGGGGCAGCAGCGAGTCGGCGGGCGTGTAGTCGCCGTTGTAGACCGCCTTGTTGATCGCCTGCCGGTCGATCGACATCGAGATGGCCTTGCGCAGGTCCGGGTTCTGGAAGCGCTTGTCCCACAGCGGGAAGCCCAGGTAGTCGATCGTCCCCATCTTGCGGGGCATGAAGCGGTCGCCGAGCAGCCGCTTGGCCTCGGGAACGCTGGCCGCGGGGATCGTCTGGAGCACGTCCAGGCGCCCGGCGCGCAGGTCGGTGTAGGCGGTCTGCGCGCTGGAGTAGCTCTTCCAGGTGTAGCCCTTGTTCTTGGGCTTGCGGGGGCCCGTGTAGGTGGGCGAGGGCACCAGCTTGATCTGCTTGTTGCGCTCCCACTTCCCGTCGACCATGTACGGGCCGTTGCCGATCGGCTTGTCGTCGAACGAGGCGGGGACCTTGCCGTCGGGGCCGAACGCGGCCTTCGGCAGCGGCGCGAACGCCGGGTAGGTCAGCAGGTACGGGAACTGGTTGAACTTGTCGGTCAGCGTGACTTCGAGCGTGGTGTCGTCGACGACCTTCAGCCCGCTCAGCTTGCCGGTCTTCGGCGCGGCCTTCTCGTCCTCGGGGTTGAGCTCGTCATACCCCTTGATCTTGGAGAAGTACTCGTTGGCCTCGTAGGCGTTGGCGCCGAGCGCGGCGTTGTTCCACGAGTCGGCGTAGCTCTGCGCGGTGACCGGCTCCCCGTTGGAGAACTTCTGGCCGGGCTTGAGCTTGATCGTCCAGACCTTCTGGTCCGTGCTGTCCACCGACTGCGCGGCCAGGTTGTAGGTCTTGCCCTCGACGGTGAGGCCGACGAGGTTGTCGTACAGCCCGCTCAGCACGTCGAAGGAGTAACTGCTGGTGGTGTTGCCCGGCGTCAGGTGGTCGGGCTCTGAGTGCCCGGCCGTGAAGGTCCCGTCGCTCGACTTCCCGCCACCTCCGCCACAGGCGGCCATCGCCGCTCCCAAGACCGCCACCACGGCGACCGACACGGCGCTCTTACGCAGGCCTAGTCCGGACATGATTCTCCCTTGCACGACCCCTGTTGAGGGAAGCGTGGTACCGCCGACCCCTCGCGCGGTACGCCTCTAAAGGATTCGTCACAAGATCGATACCATGACCACCTCGGGGATCTTCATTGACTAAGGTCAGAACGAGGGCGAAACGCAGGGGTCCTTCGAAACCGACGAAGTCGGCCGGGGGGCGTGGGGGGTCGCCCCCCTCGGGAAGTTCCGAAAGGCGCGCGGAAGGCGGGGCAGGGGTGACCGAACCGCAGGTACAGGAGCGGACGGCGGCCGATGAGGTCGCGGGAATCTGCTCCGACCTCATCCGGATCGACACCACCAACGAGGGTGAAGGCGTCGGCCGGGGCGAACGCGCGGCCGCCGAGCACGTCGCCGAACTCCTCGACGAGGTCGGCGTGCGGCCTCAGGTCGTGGAGTCGGCTCCGGGCCGTACCAGCGTCCTCGCCCGCATCGCCGGCACCGACCCGGACGCGCCCGCCTTCCTCGTTCATGGTCATCTTGACGTGGTGCCCGCCGACCCGGCCGAATGGAGCGTTCCCCCGTTCTCCGGCGAGGTCAGGGACGGCTGCGTGTGGGGTCGCGGCGCGGTCGACATGAAGGGCACCGTGGCGATGACCCTCGCGGTCGTGCGCCAGCGCATGCGCGAGGCGCGCAGGACCCGGGGCGATCTGGTCCTGGCGTTCCTGGCCGACGAGGAGTGCACCGGCGACTACGGCTCGCGCTTCGTGGTCCGCGAGCACCCCGAGGTCTTCACCGGGGTCAGCGAGGCGATCAGCGAGTCCGGCGGCTTCAGCGTCGTCGCCCAGGACGCCCACGGCGAGGACAAGCGGATCTATCCGATCGCGACCGGCGAGCGCGGCACGACCTGGATGAAGCTGTCGGTCCAGGGCACGGCGGGGCACGGCTCCAAGCCCGCGCCCGACAACGCGGTCGCCGAGCTCGCCCACGCGATCTCGCGGCTGGCCGCCTACGAGTGGCCGGTACGGCTGACCCCGGGCGTGCTGGCGCTGCTGGACGGCCTGGCGGACGCACTCGGCACCACCATCGACCACGACCGCCTCGACGAGGAGGCGCGGCGGCTCGGCCGCGTCGGCACCCTGTTCGCGGGCACCGTCCGCAACTCGGCCAACCCGACCCGGCTGGACGCAGGCTACAAGGTCAACGTCATCCCGGGCACGGCGACGGCGCAGGTGGACGGCCGCTACCTGCCGGGCACCGGGGAGGAGTTCCTCGCCACGGTGGACCGGCTGCTCGGCCCGAAGGTCACCCGGGAGTTCATCAACTACGAGAAGGCGCCCTCGGCCGACCCGGCGGGCGCGACGTTCGCCGCGCTCGCCGCGTCACTGCGCGCCGAGGACCCGGCCGCCCACCCGGTGCCGTACGTCATGGCGGGCGGCACCGACGGCAAGTCCTTCAACCGGATCGGCATCAAGAGCTTCGGCTTCGCGCCGCTGCTCCTCGGCCCCGAGCTGGACTACTTCGGCATGTTCCACGGCGTGGACGAGCGGGTTCCCGTGGAGGGACTGCGCTTCGGCACCCGCGTCCTGGACCGTTTCCTCGGCACGCGCTGAGTTCCGGCGGCTACTCCGCGACCGCCGTACGCTCGTACCACCTGAAGACGGGCAGCCTGCCCTCCGGGGTGTCGTGGTGACGCCCGGTCACCTTGAAGTGCTCGAAGCCGCCCCGGAAGGGCAGCTTCAGCTCGACACCGGGAGGAGTGATCCCGACGACCCGCTCCGGCAGATCCGCCGGGCCGCCTTCCAGGAATGCCTTCAAACTGGTGTCCATTCCCGGATGGAAACACAGCGGGACGCGTCAGCCAATCTCCCCGGGGGAGGTATCCCCGGTACCCGCCAGGCCGAGCCGCTCCAGGAGCTCCTCGAAGACCGCCTCCAGGTGCGGGGCCGAACGCGCCGCGAGCAGGTCGGCGATCGGCCCGGCCTCGACCTCGCGGCCGGCCGCCGTCGCCCACTGGACGGCCCGTCCGGCGACGTCGCCGGCGCACGAGGCGCGGGTGAGGCGGGTCCACCAGTAGCCGTACGGGCCGCTGAAACCCTCGACCGCGGCGCCGTCCTCGCCCACGGTGAACGAGGCCAGCAGCACGGGCTCGAAGGTCTCGGCGGCGACCTCGATCAGCAGCGAGATCGAGTCGCCCAGACCGGCGTCGGGTCCGAGCGAGCAGACCTGCCAGTTGTCGGCGCGCGGGCGGTTGCCCGTCACGCACTGCCGGTGCTGTTTCAGAGAATGGAGCTCGGGAAGCGGCCGGTCGTCTCTGCCGACGATGAGATAGCCCGAGAAGCCCATCCGCATCCTTCCGTCCCTTCCGGCGGCTCTCCTTTCTTAGGTCAGCGCTCCGGATCGTCGAATGCGTCACAGACGCTGTTAATGGCGGTGCGCGGCGTCGGCGTGACGCGGGTCGGCGGGGTGCTCGAAGCCGGGCATCAGCCGTACGAGGGCCGCGTGCCGGCGCGCCAGCCAGAGCGCGAACGCCCGGTCCGCGGCCTCCCGGCGCAGCCGCTGCGCCTCGCCCGGCGTCCCGGCGCGGTCGGGGTTGCGTTCGAAGTACGCGCGGATCTCCTCGTCCGGCACCTCGACGCCCGCCGTCACGTGCCGCCGCACCTCGCGTGCGAGCGGCGAGCGGGCGAGGACGGCCGCGGCGACCCCGCCCATCCGCATCGCCGCCGGGAGCGTGAGCGTCTCCCCCGCACCGCCACCGTCCACTCTCAGCCCGAGAGCAGCCGCCTCGGCCTCGATGACGGCCTCGTGGGTCATGACCTGGACGACCCAGCGGCGCAGGTTGCGCCCGTCGGCAGTCTCGGAACGCGGCAGCCGGGCGGCGAGCGGCCCGGTCCGCAGCGCGGCGACCCGGGCCTCCACCTCCTCTTCGAGGATGGCCCGCTCCCCCACGTAGGCGGCCGCGTTCACGCGGTCACCTCGACGCCGATGGCCTCGGTGTAGTGCAGGCTCCCGGCGGCGGCCAGCTTGACGACCGCCCACCAGCGGCCGGGCCGCGTCCCGGGCGGAACCTCCACCGGGAAGGTCAGCCGCGCCTCGCTTCCCGCCGGGACGTCGAGGCCCGCGTTCCAGACCGGGAACAGCTCGAACGTCTGCCAGGGGCTGATCAGCTGCGCCTGGAGGCCGATCGGCGTTCGGACCGCCGACGCGACCGACACCACGACCGACCCGGTCTCGCCGGGCGCGAGCCGCACGTCCTGCGTCTCCAACGTGACCGTCAGCTCCCGCTCCGGAGGCTTGTCACCGACGACCAAGCGCGCCACGTCCTCGAAGGTCTGCCCGTCGTGGATGATCCTCGCCCGCAGCCAGTAGACGCCCGGCTGAGCGTCCTCGGGCGGCACGGCGCGGATCGGGTGCTCGAGGTGGCCGCCGGGCGGCAGCTCGTACGGCACGCCGCCGGGTTCGACCGTCCAGCCGGGCGGCCCGATCAGCTTGACCTCGCCGTCGACCTCCACCTCGGTCAGGTCGGAGGCCACGGTCACGGCCGAATCGGTCAGATGGACCGCGACGGGCAGGTTGCCGATCGGGGCCGGGCCGGTGTTGTTCAGCCAGTAGCGCGTGTAGACGGGCTGCCAGGGCTCGCGGCCCGTCCCCGGATCGATGGCGGTGCGCAGCCGCGCCCGGACCGTCGCGATCTCCATGCCGTCCACGCGTGCGGCGACCGTCTCGGCCAACCGCGTCGTCACGGTGACGTCCGCCGCCGAACCGGTCACCTCGTGCAGGCGGACGTCGAGTGCCTCGACCGGCCCGGGGACCTCGCCACGCGCGAGCGGCTCGCCACTCGGCTTCAGCGTGGCCAGCACGATCTGCTCCGCGGGCTCGACGGTCAGGAACGAGTGACTGTCGGTCCTGTCCCGTCCGCCCGCGGCCACCACCGCACGCAGCGGATGGTTGACGTCGTGGGCCGCGTGAACGGTCGAGCGCGCCCGCCAGTCCCCCGGCCCTGCCAGCAGGCTGTATTCGAACGAGTGGGTCCAGTGCTGCTGCTGGAAGTTCGACCCGTCCGGCACCGTACGGCGCGGTGGATCGATCCACACTCCGGAGGGCCAGCCGGTGCACGACCGCATCAGCGACAGGTGCAGCGCGCCGCCGCTGTCCACCGCGAACCCGGGAACGCCCTTGTTGACCAGCGCGACCGTGTAGTCGTCCAGCGACGGATCGGTCAGTTCGCTCAGTGACGGATCCTGTGCGACCTCGACGGTGGCGTCGTGGAGATCGTTCACCAGGTCCTCCACGGCGCCAGGCCCGGCGATGACCAGCACGGGCAGCGCTCGCGCGGGGGTGAGGTCGGCGCTGGGCACCCAGACCTTCGCCAGGGCCTGGCCGGCGGGAACCCACACCCGAGCCCGGCCCCGCGCCGCGAGCTGGGCCTTCAGCTCGGCGGCGTGGTCGGGCGTGAGGACCTCGGCGACGAACGGGTTCTGCTCGGGCGTGCCGATCGCGATCCGCACGTCGGGCAGGTTGGAGTCGAAGGCGAGGCTGCCGTAGCGCGCGCCCGGAGCGGCCGAGCAGGTGCTGGTCACCCCGGCGCGGACGAGCGCCAATGCCAGGTCACGCGCCCCGTCCTCGTCGCCCTCCGTCGTGATGACCTCCGCGACGCCGATCGCCCGCACGCCGCCCCCGGCGAGGCGGACGCGGGCCGTGGACGACAGCCCGAACCAGGTGTGCGCCGGGTTGTCCAGGGTCCACGGATGGTCCTTGGAGTCGACGTCGATGAGCCCGAAGCCGCGCCCGATCACCGCGCCCGCGACCTCGCTCACCGGCAGCGCGCCGGGAACGCGGACCGGCCAGCGCAGCCGGACGAGCTGGTCCTCGCCCTCGAACTCGTCGATGTGCGTGACGCCGTCGACCCGGTCCAGGCCATACCAGAGCGTCAAAGTCTGGGTGTAGCGGACCGGGCCGACCTCACCGGTCACGGTGATCCGCTCGCCCAGCGACGAGGTCTCGACGGCGACCGAGGCGGCGGGCGCCTCGGCGCTGCCCTTCTGGGGCCCGGACGGCGTCAGGTGCCACGGCCCCTCGTGCATCCGCGGGTGATCCGGATACTCCTTGTAGACGACCAGCTCGTTGCCGACCCTGCCCTCGTGCAGGAGCTCGCGTCCATCGACCTTGATGCTGGACACGCAGCCGCCGCGCGCCGGGTCCACCTCGATCGCGTGCGTCTCGTTCGAGATCCGCGTCCCGGCGGCGGGCCGCCACCCGTCGGCGTCCCCCACCACCGTCTCAGGGCGGAACACCCGGTAGCCCAGCGCGGGCACGTCCTCGGCCAGGAAGGCGCCGCCGTCGACGCGCACCAGATCGGTGCGCGGCCACGACGAGGGGTTGAAGACCACCACGCCGTCATGGCCCGCGGACAGCGTGCGCAGCGAGGCGTCCAGCACGTCGCGTCCGATGTCGTGCGCCTCCCGCCAGCCCGTCAGCAGGTCCAGGTAGACCTGGTCGGACTCCGAGCCGGTGATCGCGTCGTGGTGCGCGCCGTAGGCGAGCTGCCGCCAGGCCTTGTCGAACGCGGCGTACGGATAGGGCACGCCCGTCGTCGCGGCCGCGAACGTCGCGAACTTCTCCGCGTCGACCAGCAGCGTCTCGGCCGCGCGCTGCGCCTGCTTGGTGTCGATGAACGAGACGTCCTTGCCGGTGTAGACCGGGTTCATGTCGCGGGTCTGCGGCGTCGGCGACCGCCCGTCGGCCTCCAGACCGGCCCGTACGGCGGCGAAGAACTCGCTCGGCAGCGCGCAGACGAAGCGCGGCCACACATAGCGCGCGTTCCAGTCCCGCTGGATCTCGGTGACCCAGCGGTTGGGCGGGGTGTAGTCGGTGCCGACGGGCAGCAGCACGTTCCGCGTCGAGGCGACCCCGCGCATCAGCCGGAACAGTTCGAAGACCGCCTTCTCGGCGTCCTCCAGCGAGGTGGCCTGGTCCATCCACCACCCGGCGCTGTAGTGGGCGGGCATGTAGTGGGTGAGGACGCCCTTGCCGCCGGGCGCCAGCCATTCGAACTCGGCCGGGAACTGCATCCTGGCGCGGGGATCGGCCCAGGCCTGGCCGCCTTCGCGTGCGGTCAGCATCGGACCCCACTGGTGGAACGGTCCGCGTGCCCAGGACGAAGAGGTCAGCCCAGCGTCCGCCGCCAGCGCCGGGAACTGCGGGTCGTGCCCGAACACGTCCAGCTGCCAGGCCGTCGCCGGGTCGCCGCCCATGATGCGGCGCTGGAAGCCCGTTCCGTAGACCAGGTTGCGGATCGTCGACTCGGCGGAGGTGAGGTTGGTGTTGGGCTCGTTGTAGGTGCCTCCCATCAGCTCCATGCGCCCCTCGGCCATGAGCCGGCGCAGGTAGGCGCGGTCGCCCGGGCAGGCGTCCCAGTACGGCTTGAGGTAGTCGACCTCGGCCAGCACGAACTTGTAGTCGGGGTCGCGGCGTGCGGCCTCCATGTGCAGCCGCATCAACTCGAAGCCCGGCTGCTGGAAGTCGCTGCGGTTGCGCTGGGCGGCGTCCCCGGCGTCGTCCCAGGTGGTGGTGTAGGCGGCCTGGGTGTTCCACCACACCGGGTCGTAGTGGAAGTGCGGGACCATCCAGACCGTCCAGCCCGGCTCGGCCACGGTCAGCTCGGCGACGGTCTCGCGGTCGCCCGAGGTGACGACGATGGGAACGACGGTGCCCGGCGGCGCCTCGCAGCGCACGCCGACCTCGGGGCCCGTCCCCTCGCCGTGCACGCCCTCGCCGGTGATGCGGACGAACGACGTCGAGGACACCCGCACGACCTGCAGGGGGTCCTCGACGCCGCCGATGAACACGTCAGTGGGCTCTACGTCCACGCACACCTCTCATCCGATGTCACCGTCCAGATCATTCGATCGTCACCCGCTCATTCGGTGGTCACCGCCCGGAGCACGTCGATGCGCGCGGCGCGGCGGCCGGGCAGGATCGCCGACACGACGCCGACCAGGCCCGCGGCCACCACCAGCGCGATCAGCGTGCCGATCGGCAACTGGAACTCGGTGATGCCCTGCGACTTCAGCGAGCTGACGAGCGTCCAGCCGAAGAAGATGCCGACCGCCAGGCCCAGCACGGCGCCGAGCACCGAGATGATGACCGCCTCCCAGCGGATCATCGCGCGCAGCTGGCCCCGGGTCATGCCGACGGCCCGCAGCAGCCCGAGTTCGCGGATCCGTTCCAGCACCGACAGCGCGAGTGTGTTGATGATCCCGATGAACGCGATGATGACGGCCAGCGCGAGCAGGATGTAGAACAGCACCAGGATCTGGTTGACCTGCTTGGCCTGCTCGTCCTTGAACTCGGCCTGGTCGCGTACCTGGACGGTCGGGAACTGCGCGACGACCTTGTCGATCGCCGCCCTCGACTCGGCGGGCGGGACGCCGGACTTGGCCTTGACGAGCGCCAGGACGTCCAGCTGGTCCTGATAGTGCCGCTGGTAGACCGTCAGCGGTATCAGGTAGCCGCCGTTCAGCTGGTTGTCCTTGTAGACCACCTTGATCGGCAGCCGTTCGGTGCCGCCCACGGGGAACTCGGCGGCGACCGCGTCGCCGAGCTTCCAGCCGTGGTCCTTGACGACGTCCTCGCGGACGGCGATGCCGCCGCCGGTGAGGTCGGTCATCTTGCCGTCGGTCGTCTCGGTGCGGACCGTCTTGTCGTAGGCGATCGGGTCGACGCCGTTCAGGCTCTGGTTCTTGCCGTCCAGCTTGAACGAGCCCGTCCGGATCCCGACGGCCGAGTCGATCTGCGGCTGCCTGGACAGCTGCGTGACCACGTCGGGGCTGAAGCCGACCGCGGCGCCGCCGGACGGGCCGCTCAGGATGTAGTCGGCCGCCACGCTCTCGTCCAGGATCTTGGTGAACGACGCCTTGAGCGACGCCGCGAAGATCGTCACCAGGCTGACCAGCGCGAGCCCGATCATCAGCGCCGCGGCCGTGGAGGCGGTGCGGCGCGGGATGCGCATCGCGTTCTGCCGCGCGAGCCGGCCCGGCTCGCCCGCCCAGTGCGCGAACGGCCAGCCGATCACCCGCGACATCGGCCGGGCCACCAGCGGGCTCAGCACCGCGACGCCGAGGAAGATCACCACGGCGCCGGTCGCGACGGTCGCCAGCCGGTTGCTCGCCTTGTCGTTGAAGAGGCCGGTGAGCAGCAGCGCGATGCCGATCACGGTCATCACCGCGCCGATCGCGATGCGCACCTTCCCGGTCCGGGTCGGCGACAGCGTCGTCGCCTCCTGCACCGCCGCGACGGGCGCCACCCGCGTGGCGCGCAGCGCGGGCATCAGCGAGGCGACCATCGTGACGACCAGGCCGACGACCAGCGCGACGATGATCGTGCGCAGCCGGATCTGCGGCGAGGTCGACGGCAGGTCCACGCCGAGCGCGCCGAACACCCCCTGCAGGGCGAGCGCGATGAGGATGCCGGCGCCGATCCCGACGATCGAGGCGAGCAGCCCGACGATCGCCGACTCGGTCAGCACCGACCGCAGCAGCTGCCGCCGCGAGGCGCCCATGCAGCGCAGCAGGGCCAGCTCGCGGGTGCGCTGGGCCAGGATGATCGAGAACGTGTTGACGATGATGAACGAGCCGACGAACAGCGCCACGAAGGCGAACGCCAGCAGCGCGATGTTGATGAACTTGGTGAACTGCCCGATCGCCTTGGCGTTCTCGTCGGCGAGCTGCTTGCCGGTGAGCGCCTCGTAGGACGGCCCGATCCTGGCGCTGATCCGGTCGCGCAGCGCCTCGTGGCCGACGCCGGGCACCGCGACGACGTCGACCTCGTCGAAGACGCCCTTGCGGTTCAGCACGTCCTGGGCCGTGGCGGTGTCGAACCCGGCCAGCGTCGCCCCGGCGAGATTGTCGGCCTCCCCGAACCCGACGACGCCGCTCACGGTGAACTCGCGCGGCGCCTTCTGGAAGAGGATCTTCACCCTGCTGCCGACCGTGAACCCCTGCTTGGACGCGGTACGGGCGTCGACCACGACCTGGTCCGGACCGGTCGGGAACGCGCCGGACCGCAGCGTCGACGACTGGCGCAGCTGGGGCGTGGTGGAGACCGAGACGCCGAGCGTCGGGGCGCCGCCGGTGGTGACCGGCTTGCCGTTCCTGCCGATGAACTGGGCGTAGCCGCTGACGCCGCCCTCGGCCGCCTTGACGCCGTCCACCCCGGCGATCTGGTCGCGCACCGAGGCCGGGATCGGCGTGCGTTGGTCGCCCTGATCCCCGCTGAACTTCTCCTTGCTGCGGACCGCCACGTCGGTGCCCTTCGCGACGTCCTGGAAGAGCTGGGTGAAGGTCTTGTTGATGGTGTCGGTGAGCACGTACGTCCCGGCGACGAAGCCGACGCCGAGGACGATCGCCAGGGCCGTGAGGGCCAGCCGCAGCTTGTGGGCCAGCAGGCCCTTGAGCGTGACCCGCCACATGGTCAGTCCCCGAGTCTCTTGAGGAAGTCCAGGACCTTCTCGGCGGTCGGGTCGGTCATCTCGTCCACGATGTGGCCGTCCGCCAGGAACAGGACCCGGTCGGCGTAGCCCGCCGCGCTCGGGTCATGGGTCACCATCACGATCGTCTGCCCGAACTCGTCGACCGAGCGCCGCATGAAGGTCAGCAGCTCGGCGCTCGTGCGCGAGTCCAGGTTGCCGGTCGGTTCGTCGGCGAACACGATCGTCGGCCGCGACAGCAGGGCGCGGGCGACCGCGACCCGCTGCTGCTCACCGCCCGACAGCTCGTTCGGGCGATGGCCGAGCCGCTTGGTCAGGCCGAACTCGCCGGTCACGCGCTCGAACCAGGACCGTTCCGGCTTGGTGCCCGCGATCGCCAGCGGCAGCTCGACGTTCTCGGCCGCGGTGAGGGTGGGGACCAGGTTGAACGCCTGGAAGACGAAGCCGACCCGTTCGCGGCGCAGCATCGTCAGGCGCCGGTCCGACAGCGAGCCGAGCTCGGTGTCGCCGATCCAGACCTCGCCGCCGCTCACCCGGTCGAGCCCGGCCATGCAGTGCAGCAGCGTCGACTTTCCCGAGCCGCTCGGGCCCATGACTGCGGTGAACTGCCCCGCCGGGAACTCGACCGACACCTCGTCGAGCGCCTTCACCTCGGTGTCGCCGGTGCCGTAGACCTTGCTGATCGCCACAGCCCGCGAGGCGACCTCATGGCCCCCCGCGCCCCCCGTGGGGCCGGCAGTCCCTTCCGTCTCTTCGGCCATCCGCCTCCGCTCCTTACCCGCCCACTTGCGACTCTCCGGGCATTGCCCCACCTTCGTCAATGGCTGATAGTGAGGCTGCGAAATACCGTCCCCCGGCACGCAGGAATCCGGCGCGGGCCTCCGTACGATCATGCGTTCGTACGTGAGCCGCGAACAGGAGCTGACCATGGGCCCCCGCCAGGACATGAAGAAGGCCAGAAGCCGCGGTGACCTCACCGATCGCGTGAAGATCGAGCTGGTCCGCGAGGACGGCGTGGTCCGGGAGGTGCGCGCGTCGGCCCTGGTCGCGCCGCCGGTCGCGGGCAGCATCGCCGACATCCCGTTCGTGAACGCCGCCGAGGCACCGTCCGCCGTGGTCGTACGGCGCAGGACCGACACCGGATGGGAGGGCGTCACCGCCGCGGAGTTCGCGGCCGAGGTCCAGGCGGCGGCGCGCGGCCTGGCCGCGGCCGGGCTGGCCCCAGGTGGCCGCGTCGCCATCATGTCCAGAACCCGCTACGAGTGGTCGGTGCTGGACTTCGCGGTGTGGGCGGCGGGCGGCCAGAGCGTGCCGATCTACGCGACGTCCTCCGCCGAGCAGGTGGAGTGGATCCTGCGCGACTCCGGCGCCGCGTTCGTGGTCGCCGAGACCGCGGCCAACGCCGCGACGGTCGCCACCGCCACCGCCATGCTGCTGGAGCCGGCCACGGTGTGGTGCCTGGACCAGGGCGGGCTGAACGAGCTGATGAACGCGGGCGACGACGTTCCCGATGAGGAGGTCGACAAGCGGCGCGCGAGCCTCACGCCCGACACGATCGCCACGGTCTGCTACACCTCCGGGACGACCGGGCGGCCGAAGGGCTGCGTGCTCACCCACGCCAACCTGCACGCCGAGGCGGCCAACACGATCGAGCTGCTGCATCCGATCTTCACCGAGATCACCGGCAAGACCGCCTCGACGCTGCTGTTCCTGCCGCTCGCGCACATCCTGGGCCGTTCCATCCAGATCGCGTGCCTGAAGGGCCGCATCGAGATCGGCCACTGCCCGAGCATCAAGCCCGACGAGCTGCGGCCCGAGCTGAAGTCGTTCGGGCCGACGTTCGTGGTCGGCGTCCCGTACCTCTTCGAGAAGATCCACGACACCGGCCGCGCGATGGCCGAGAAGCTGGGCCGCGGCTCCTCGTTCGAGCGCGCCGACCGCATCGCCGTCCGCTTCGGGCAGGCGCAGCTGGCCAAGTACCTCGGGACCGGGCCCGGCCCGTCCCTCGGCCTGTACGCGGCCTGGGCGCTGTACGACCTGCTGGTCTACCGGCGCATCCGCAAGGAGCTGGGCGGCAACCTCAGCTACGCCATCAGCGGCGGCTCCCCCCTCGACCCCCGGCTGAACTTCTTCTTCTACACGGCACAGATCGTCATCTTCGAGGGCTACGGCCTGACCGAGACCACGGCGGCGGCGACCATCACTCCCCCGCTCAGCCCGCGCCCCGGCACGGTCGGCCTGCCCGTCCCGGGCACCTCGATCCGGCTGGGCGACGACGGCGAGGTGCTCATCAAGGGCGGCGTCGTCTTCGAGGGCTACTGGCAGAACGAGACCGCGACCCGCGCGGCCCTGAACGACGGCTGGTACGCCACCGGCGACCTCGGCCACCTCGACGACGACGGCTACCTGTCGATCGTCGGCCGCAAGAAGGACATCCTGATCACCAGCGGCGGCAAGAACGTCTCGCCCGCGCCGCTGGAGGACCGGCTGCGCAGCCGCCCGCCGATCATGCAGTGCGTCGTGGTCGGCGACGGCCGCAAGTACATCGCCGCGCTGGTCACCCTCGACCCCGAAGCGGTCGAGCACTGGCTCGCGGTGCGCAAGCGCCCCCGTGACACCCCGATCGAGGATCTGCGCGAGGACCCGGACATGCTCGCCGACGTCCAGAGGGCGGTCGACTTCGCCAACGAGGCCGTCTCCAAGGCCGAGTCGATCCGCGCCTTCCGGATCGTGGCGGGCGACTTCACCGAGGAGAACGGCCTCCTCACCCCGTCGCTCAAGGTCAAGCGCAAGGCGGTCCTGGGCGCCTACGCCGACGAGATCGAGGCCCTCTACGCCGACTGACCCGCCTGCCGCATTGGCAGAGTGCCCAATAACGCCGTGCGAACGTTGCCCCAGATGCGGACAGACAGGCACGTCGCCCTCGGTGAGGATGGGCGGTCAAGAGGTTCCCACCCCCCCTCGGGCCTCAAGGAGGTCCCATGCGTCCCATCCTCGGCCGACGGCTGCTGTCCCTGGTCGCCGCCGTCGCCACCGCGCTCGCACTCCTCGCCGTTCCCGCGCATGCCGTGCCCGCACGCGCCTACGCGGGACCCGACTGGGACAAGCCAGGTCCCTACCAGGTCTCGTCCCAGTCGGACTCGGTGACGACCTTCTACTACCCGAGCAACATCGGCAGCGACTCCGCCAAGCACGCCGTCATCATCTGGGGCAACGGCACGTTCGCGTTCCCGGTCATCTACGACGGGCTGCTCGAACACTGGGCCAGCCATGGCTTCATCGTCGCGGCGGCCAACACCTCGTTCTCCAACACCGGCCTGGAGATGCGCACGGGCATCGACACCCTCACCAAGTGGAACGGCCAGAACGGCAGCCCCTTCAAGGGCAAGGTCGACCTGGGGAACGTCGGCGCGGCCGGTCACTCCCAGGGCGGCGCGGGCGCGATCAACGCCACGCTCGATCCGCGGGTCAAGACCACCATCCCGATCCAGCCGGGCCCGCTGGCCCTCCCGTCCTACCTGCACGGCCCGACGCTCTATCTGGCCGGTCAGTACGACGTGATCGTGTTCCCGGCGCTGGTGCAGGCCTTCTACGACAACTCCGGGCACGTGCCGGCGATCTACGCCGAGCTCGCGGGCGCCACGCACTTCACCACGATCGGTGACGGCGGCGGCTTCCGCGGCATCACGACCGCCTGGTTCGCGCTGCAGCTGCAGGGCGACGAGCGGGCCCGCGGGCTCTTCTACGGCCAGAACTGCGGGATCTGCTCCGGTTCCACCTGGCTGAACGTCAAGCGCAACGCCAAGATCACCGGCTAGCGCGCGGGCTCTACAGCAAGGCCCCTGCCAACTCCCGCCATTCCCGCATCGGGAGGGCGGAGGGATCGGCGGTCAGCACCTGGAGGCAGACGTGGTCGGCGCCCGCCTCCAGGTGCTGCCGTACGCGGTCGGCGATCGTGTCGACATCTCCGTAGGCCACCAGGTCGTCCACGAGCCGGGCGGTGACCCCGTCCTCGTAGCCGAGGCGGCGGACGCTCGCGGCCTGGTGAGGCGCGGCCTCCACATAGCCGGTAACGTGGGCCGTGGCCACCGCGCGGGCCCGGTCCAGGTCGGTGTCCAGGACCACGGCCTGCTCCACGCCCAGGAACGCGTCCGGCCCCATGATCGCCCTGGCCTTCTCGGTGTGCGCGACCGGAACGAAGTAGGGATGCGCCCCCCAGGTCCGTTCGGCCGCAAGTTCGAGCATCTTCGGACCGAGCGCCGCCAGGACGCGGGGTGGCGGCGAGGCCGGGACGGGCCCGTGGTTGGGCACCGCGTCCATCGCGTCCAGGTAGCCGCGCATCATCGCCAGCGGACGGCCGACCGGGGGCATCTGGTAGCCGTCGAAGACGCCGGCCACCGCGTCCACGCGCTGGCCGCCCAGCCCGAGCACGTACCGGCCGGGGAACGCCTCCCCCAGCGCCCGCTCGGCGGCGGCCATCGTGATCGGGTCGCGGAACGCCACGTTCGCGATGCCCGCCGCGACCACGATCCGCCGCGTCGCCGACAGCAGCAGCCAGGCCTGGCTCACGCTGTCGCGGCCGAGCCCCTCGCCGAACCAGAGCGCGCCGTAGCCGAGCTCCTCCAGTTCGGCGGCGGCCTCCCGTACGGCGCCGGCCGGCTGCCCCTCGAAGGCGAAGGTCCACAGGCCCACCCGGCCCAGGTCGTCAACGTTCACGAGCACTCCTTTCCGGAGAACCTCTCCGGTTCGCCGCCAGACTATACGGAGAACCTCTCCGCTTGGCTAGCATGGGGTCATGACCACGACCCGGCCGCTGCGCGCCGACGCGCTGCGCAATCGCGACCGGCTGCTCGCCGCGGCCGAGGAGGCGTTCGCGACCGAGGGCCCCGAGGCGTCGCTGAACGAGATCGCCAAGCGGGCGGGAGTCGGGCCCGGCACGCTCTACCGGCACTTCCCGACCCGCCAGGCCCTGCAGACCGCCGTGCTCAAGGACCGGATCGAGCGGCTCTGCGCGCGGGCCGAGGCGCTCTCGGGCAGCCGCGCCCCCGCCGAGGCGCTGGCCGAGTGGGCGCGGGTCTTCCTCGTCCACGCCCGGACGAGCCAGGGCATGGGCGGCGCGCTGTTCCTGGAGGAGCTGGAGGAGACCGCCGGACTGGGCGTCGACTGCCACGCGATGATCGAGGAAGCGGCGGCGGCCGTGCTCGGGCGGGCCCAGCGGGCGGGCGCCGCGCGTTCGGACCTGTCACCTGCGGACTTTCTCCAGCTCGTCACCGGCATCGCGCTGACCACCGCGAGGGACGCCGACACCGGGCAGGCCGAACGGCTTCTGGGGCTCGTGCTGGACGCCGTACAGGGGTAGATGTGGTCTTGTGGACCTTGCCAGCGCGACGCGCGACCTCTACGGAGTGATCCCGGCCGAGTTCATGGCCAGGCGCAAAGACCTCGTGCAAGAGGCGCGAGACTCCGGCGACCCGGCCCTCGCCAAGCAGCTCGGGGCGCTGCGCAGGCCCACCCTGTCGGCCTGGGCGGTCAACCTGCTGTCCCGCTCGTCCGCCGAGGAGCTCGGCTGGCTGCTGGACGTCGGCGCCGACCTGCGAGCGGCCTGGGTGTCCGGCGGGCACATCGGGGGCCTGGAGCAGCGCCGCACCGAGCTGATCACCCTGCTCGTGCGGACCTCCCGACGGCTGGCGAGCGACGCCGGCCAGCCGCTCCGGGATCCGGCCGTACGGGAGGTCGAGGAGACCCTGCAGGCGGCGACCGTGGACGAGGACGTGGCGGCGGAGGTCCGGGAGGGCCACCTGGCGCAGGCCCGCAGCCATTCGGGGTTCGTGCCGACGGGCTTCGGGACCGCCGGGTTCGGCGGGATCGAGTCCGGCACCGCCCTCGCCCGGTCCTCGGCGGCGCCGGCTCGGGCCGCGGCGCCCGCCGAGGCCGCGCGGACCGCCTCGGTGTCCGATCTGGACCGCAAACGCACTGAACGAGCCCGCAAGCGGGCCGAGCAGGCCCAGGCCGCCAAGGCCGAGCGCAAGGCCGAGCTGGACCAGGCCCGGCGCGAGCTCGACGAGGCGAACAAGTCGCTGGAACGGGCCCAGCGGACGCTCAGGGAAGCCCAATCTCACCAGGAGACCGCGCAGCGGCGGCTGGACAAGGCGGAAAAGGCCTACGACAAGGCGCTGGAGGCCGCCGACGAGGCCCGCCGCCGGGCCGAAGGGCAGTACTAGCCGTCCGGTATCCGCCCCCGATGACAAATTGGAACACGGAAATGAAGTAGGTTCTTTCCGAACATCGTTCTAATTCGGAGGGGGCAGCCGTGGCGGTACCGATCCTGGAGCAACCGTCGGACTGGACGGAGCCGGGCGCCCACCCGGTCGCCCCAGGGGTGCACCGCATCCCGCTGGAGCTGCCCATCGCGTCCCTGCACGCGGTCAACGTCTACGTGATCGAGGATCCGGGCGGCCTGGTCGTGGTGGACTCCGGCTGGTCGATGCCCGACAGCCGCGCGGCGCTGCAGGACGCGCTGCGCACGCTCGGCCACCGGCTCGACGATGTCTCCCAGTTCCTGATCACCCACGCGCACTGGGACCACTACTCGCAGGCCCTGGCGCTGCGCGACGCGTTCGGCACCCGGGTGCGCATCGGGCGCGGCGAGAAGCCCTCGCTCACGGCGTTCGACGTCTCCAGGGGGCTGCACCCGCGCCAGGTGGAGCTGCTGCGGCGGGCCGGCGCGACCGACATCGCCGACCAGGTCGCCGCCTTCGGCGTGAACGCCGATGAACGCGACATGCCGCACACGATGCCGGACGCCTGGCTGGACGACGGCGAGCGGGTCGAGCTGACCCGGCGCGGGCTCGACATCTTCGAGACGCCCGGCCACACGCGCGGGCACATCGTGCTCCGCGACGCCGCCGCCGGGCTGCTGTTCTCCGGCGACCACGTGCTGCCGCACATCACGCCGTCCATCGGCCTGGAGACCGAGCCCGAGGCCAAGCCGCTGCGCAGCTACATGGCGTCGCTGCGGATCGTGCGCGACATGCCCGACACCCTGCTGCTGCCCGCGCACGGCCCGGTGGCGACCAGCGTGCACACCCGGGTCGACCAGCTGCTGGAGCACCACCGCGAACGCCTGGACGTCGCCGCGCAGCAGGTCCGCGACGGCCACGGCACCGCGTTCGAGGTCGCGGCGGCGATGTCGTGGACGCGGCGCCGCAAGAAGCTGGACGAGCTGGACGTCTTCAGCCAGATGCTCGCCGTGCTGGAGATCGACGCGCACCTGGACGTGCTCGTCGACCAGGGCGTGCTCGACGCGCACGAGTCCGGCGGCGTGCGCACCTACGCCATTAAGGGCTGATCCACGCCGGGTCCCGGCCGAGCAGGGCGACGAGCCGGTCGCCGGCGGGCGCGTTCGGCGGCACCCGCACCGGCGGGTCGAACAGGCCGTGGCGGACGTCGTCGGCGACCAGCATCGGGCTGATCCGGATCAGCTGCTCGGCCAGCGCGGCCGGGACGGGCGTGCGGCGCCCGCAGGCGCGCGCGATGTCCCAGGCGTGCACGGCGACCTCCATCGCGCCCGTGCTCGCCATCGCACCGGCCTGCATCGGGCAGCCGCCCACGGTCACCAGCCGGTCGGTGCGCGAGTCGTGCGCCCACGCGCCGAGCAGCCGCGCCGCGCGGTCCCGGAAGTCGGCGACGACGTCACCGCCGGGGTCCTCGGGCCGCCAGTCGGGCATCAGCGGGACCGACCCCCGGTCGATGCCCTCGCACAAGGCGTCGAGCGAGTCGTTCAGATGCAGGAACAGCATCCGCAGGGTCCAGCCCCGGCACGGCGTGGGCCCGGCCATGCGGTCATCGTTCACATCCTGAGCCACGCCGAGTGCGAAACTGATCGCCCGTTCCAGAAGTGCCGCGGTGAAGTCCTGCAGAGCCGCGGCATCCGGTGCGTTCGCAGGCGTCACCGCACGGTCGTCTCCCATGGGGGCCTCCCTTCCCCAATAGAGACCCTGCCGCACGCCCAAAGTCATCGGTCCGCGCGCCGGTTCGGGCAATGACCTTCGGGGCCGCCGCCTGACCTGGCGCCTTACGATGAGCCGATGAGACCGAGCACGCGCGAGGCACTGGTGGGGGCCGCCGCCGAGCTGCTGGACGAGGGCGGCCCCGAGGCGGTGACCCTGCGCGAGGTGGGGCGGCGGTCGGGCGTCTCGCACAACGCTCCGTACAAGCACTTCGCCGACAAGGAGGCTCTGCTGGCGGCCGTCGCCGCCCGGGAGCTGGGTCACCGGGCCGTGTTCCTGGCGACCGCGGCCGAACAGCCTCCCGGCGAGGCCGTACGGACAGCGATGCACGGCTACATCGCCTGGGCGCTGGCGAATCCCAGGCGCTTCAAGCTCGTCTACGGAACGTGGCGCACGGGCTCCCCCGAGCTGGCGGACGCCGCGCACGCGGCCCGTTCCCGCCTCGTCGGCCTGGTTACGGCGGCGCAGAAGGCCGGCACGCTACCCGACGGCGACGCCGAACGGCTGACCTCGCTGATCCTGGCGCTGGCCCACGGCGCGGTCGACCTGGCCCTCTCCGGGCACCTGGCCCGGGACGGCAAGGGCCGGGCCGACCCCGACGACCTCATCGACGACCTCTTCGGCCAGCTCGCGAAGAGCTGAACGGCTGCAAGGGCTGAAGGGCTGAGCCCGCCCGAGGGCCGGAAATGCCGAAAAGGTAAAATTCAGGCCCAATGTCCCTTCGATGGGAGGATCGATGGCGGAGACCACCGAGCTGGCGGAGACCACCGACACCGTGGAGATCACCTCGGCGGACGAGCTGCGCGAGCTGCTGGGCGACGTCATGCCCCGCGCGGCGGCCAAGGAGCGGCCCCGGCTGCACCAGCGGGACCTGGAATGGCTCGCGGCGTCCCCGTTCTGCCTGGTAGCCACCGCCGACTCCGCGGGCAACTGCGACGTCTCCCCCAAGGGCGACCCGGCGGGCCAGCTCGCCCACGTCATCGACGAGCACACGATCGCCATCCCCGAGCGCCCGGGCAACCGGCGCGCGGACGGCTTCTTCAACGTCCTGGACAACCCGCACGTCGGCCTGATCTTCCTGATCCCGGGCCGGAACGAGACCCTGCGCATCAACGGCCGCGCCCGCGTGGTGCGGGAGGCCCCGTACTTCGACGAGATGATCGTCAAGGGTTTCCGGCCGAAGCTGGCGCTCGTGGTCGAGATCGACACGATCTTCCATCACTGCGCCAAGGCGTTCATGCGCTCCGCGCTCTGGAAGCCGGAGAAGTGGGGCCCCGACGACCTGCCGTCGCACGCGCAGATCACCAAGGACGTCATGATCACGCCGGAGAGCGTCGAGGAGCTGGAGGCCTACTACAGCGAGGCCGAGTACTCCAAGAAGCTCTACGCCCGCTAGCTCTCCGTACCTCCCCGTAGAGACGAAAAAGCACGGCCACCGCGCCCTGGGGGCGGTGGCCGTGCTGAATATCCAGGCGGATCAGCCGCTCTTGCGGCGGAACTGGCGCTGATGGTCGGCGCGGCCGTGCGTGCCGCGGACCTTCGAGGAGCTCTTGCCCGAGCCGTTCCCGTGTCCCTCCGCCGCTCCGCGCTTGCGCTCCAGGGCCTCCCGGAACTTGCGCTTCACGTCGTCCTCCGCGCCTTCCGTCACCTCGGCGGAATCGTTATCTCCAGCAGAGTCGGCCATGGGGACCTCCCGCTTCTTCAGTCATCAAGCGTTGCCAGCCTTCCTACCCTCGCATGTCCGGCGCTCTAACGCCCAGCCGCGCCCGCGCGGGTCTCCTCCCCGATCCGCCGCCAGGCCGCCTGGACGTGCGCGTCCGTGGTGGCCGGGCCGCCGATCGCGAGCCTCAGCAGCACGCGGCCATGGATCCTGGTGTGGGTGAGATAAAGATCACCAGAGGCGTTCAGGCGCTCCATGAGGGCCAGGGTGGCCGCGTCGGCCTCCTCGTCCGGCAGGCCCTCCCAGCGCGGCCGGAAGCACACCAGGCCGAACCTGGGCTGCTCGAACAGCTCGAACGCCGGGTCCGCGGAGATCCACCCGGCCAGCTCGGCCGCCAGCCGCACGCCGGTACGGACGTGCTCGCGCAGCCCCTCCGCCCCGTACCAGCGGATCACCGACCACAGCTTCAGCGCGCGGAACCGGCGCCCGAGCGGGATCTGCCAGTCGCGGTAGTCGACGACCTCGCCCGACGCGGTGGCGGCGTTGCGCAGGTACTCGGGCAGGATCGACAGCGCGCCGATGAGCGGCTCCCGGTCGCCCACCCACATCACGGTGCAGTCGAAGTTGGTGAGCAGCCACTTGTGCGGGTTGGTGGCGTAGGAGTCGACGTGCTCCTCGAACCCGTCGTTGATCCAGCGCAGCTCGGGGCAGACCGCCGCCACGCCCGCGTACGCGCCGTCCACGTGCAGCCAGACGCCGTGCCGGGCGCACACCTCGCCGATCGCGGCGACCGGGTCGACCGCGCTCGTCGACGTCGTCCCGACGGTGGAGCACACCATGACGGGCGTCGCTCCGGCGGCCGCGTCCTCGGCCAGCAGGGCGTCCAGGTGGGCCGGGTCCATCGCCATCGTCGCCGGGTCGACGTCGACCACGCGCACGTTCTCCGCGCCGATCCCGGTGATCCGGGCGGCCTTCTCCAGGGAGGAGTGGGTCTGTGAGCTGACATAGAGCTTGGGGCGCCGGGTGAGGCCCTCCCGCGCACTGAGGCCCTCCTGCGCGCTGAGGCCCTCCCGCGCCGCCGTTCCGCCGCCCGCCCGGTGCAGCGCGGCCAGGATCGCCACCAGGCACGCGCTGGACGCCGAGTCCTGGATGACGCCGCCGCCGGGGCCTGCCATGCGGAACCTGGCGGGCAGGCCGAGCAGCTCGGCCATCCAGTCGACGACCCGGTTCTCCAGCTCGGTGCACGCCGGGCTGGTCGCCCACAGCATTCCCTGCACGCCGAGCCCCGCCGAGAGCAGGTCGCCCAGGATGGCGGGCCCGGTGGCGTTGGAGGGGAAGTAGGCGAAGAAGCTCGGGTGCTGCCAGTGCGTGACGCCCGGCATGATCACCCGGTCGAGGTCGGCCAGCAGGTCCTCGAAGCCCTCGCCGCGCTCGGGCGGGTGCTCGGGCAGCCCCGCCAGGACGTCGCCCGGCCGCGCCTGGGAGAGCACCGGATACGCCTCGACCTTCTCCTGGTAGTCGGCGATCCAGTCGATGACCTGTTTGCCGTAGCGGCGGAACTCCTCCGGGGTCATGTGTGCGCTCATGGAGTCATTCTGGCCCAAACGATCAGGGACCGCATCAGGCGATCGGATGCCGGTCCCCGCTGGGTCCCGTCCGGTCGGTCCGGTCGGTGCGGCCGGTGTGGCGGTCGGCGGGCGCGCCGCACCAGTAGCCGAGCGCGCGCCGGATCTCGGTGGCGCGGCGGTCGGGCGCGGTCTCGTCGGTGGCCCAGGCGATGTAGCCGTCCGGCCGGACCAGGGCCGAGGTACGGGTGGCACCGCCCGCGACCGAACAGTGCACCCGGTCGGGGTAGCAGTGCCCGGCCAGGTAGCTCACGGCGCGGTCGTTCGCGGCCACCACCAGCACGAACTTGCCCTCGCGCAGCGCCTCGTACAGCCGCGTCGGCTTGCCCGCCAGCGGAACGTCAGGGGCGCGGCGGCCGGTGAGGCGGTGGGACCCGCGCGGCGCCGGGTAGGCGATGTCGATCCCGGACACGGCACCGGCGGCCCGCCGCACGATCGGCGGTGTACGGGTCGCCGCCGCGATCGCGCCCTCCCGCAGCCACCGCAGGGCCTGCGACTCGACCAGGCCGCCGCGCAGGATCGCCCCGCTGAGGCGCAGCACGCGCCGCCCGACCGGATGCCGCTCCTCCTGGTAGGTGTCCAGCAGGCCGTACCGGCCCCAGCCCTGGAGGTCGGCGGCGAGCTTCCAGCCGAGGTTGGCCGCGTCCTGCAGCCCGGTGTTCATGCCCATCCCGCCCGCGGGCGAGTGCACGTGCGCGGCGTCGCCCGCCAGGAACACGCGGCCGACCCGGTAGTTCGGGACCTGGCGCTCGTCGCTGTGGAACCGCGACGACCACCGCGGATCGTGCAGGCCGTGGTCGGTGCCGAAGACGCGGCGCATGACGTCCCGCATCTCGTCCAGGTCGACCGGATCGGAGTCGGGAAGCTGATGGGCGCGGTTCCAGGCGATCACGCGATACCAGCCGTCGCCGAACGGGACGACGAACGCGAACCCGTCACCGTCGACCCCCGCGTTCAACTGGTCGGGCGGCGGGTCGGTCAGCCGGACGTCGGCCATCATCACCGACCGGACGGCCGACTGCCCGGGGAACGGCAGGCCCAGCACCTCCCGCACGACGCTGCGCACGCCGTCGGCGCCGACCAGGTACGCCCCGCGCCGCGGCTCCTGCCCGCGCACCAGCACCTCGACGCCGTCGCGATCCTGGCTGAACCCGGTGACCTCGGCGCCCTCGACGATCTCCGCGCCCGCCGCGCGGGCCCGCGCGGCCAGCAGCCGCTCGGTCTCGTACTGCGGCGTGATCAGCGCGTACGGGAACCGTCCCGGCAGCCGCGACAGGTCGATCCTGGCCCATCGGAACGGCTGGACCGCCCGGACCAGATGCCCCGTGGCGATGAGCGCGTCCGCGAGACCGCGCGCGTCGAGCATCTCCAGCGTGCGCGCGTGGACCGCGAACGCGCGGGTGAGGTTGGGCTCGTCCGCGCGCCGTTCGAGCACCGTGCACGGCACCCCGGCCTCGGCCAGGTCCCCGGCCAGCAGCAGCCCGGTGGGCCCGGCTCCCACGATCAACACGTTCCCGGTGGCAGGCATCCCGCCCCCTCTGTCTGGATCAACGTTTCGTAGGCGGCCCTTCCCCAGGCGCGCAAGCTATTCACATCGTCGTCGCGTTTCTGCCGCTTTGCGACCACCCCGGGGGTCAGCCCTTGATGCGGTGCTCCTGGCCCGCCCACTCCTTCTCGCGCAGCGCGAACTTCTGGATCTTGCCGGTGGAGGTCTTGGGCAGCTCGGACACGAACTCGACGTGATCGGGGGCCTTGAACCGCGCCAGGCCGCCGCGCACGTGCTCGATGATCTCCTCGGCGGTGGCGGTCCGGCCCGGGCGCAGGATGACGAACGCCTTGGGCCGTTCGCCCCACTTGTCGTCGGGCACCGCGACCACGGCCACCTCCAGGACGGCCGGATGGGAGTCGACGGCGCGCTCGACCTCGACGGTCGAGATGTTCTCGCCGCCGGAGACGATGATGTCCTTGGAGCGGTCACGCAGCTCGACGTAGCCGTCGGGGTGGCGGACGCCGAGGTCGCCGGAGTGGAACCAGCCGCCGCGGAACGCCTTGGCGGTTGCCTCCTCGTCGCCGTAGTAGCCCTTCATGACGTTGTTGCCGCGCATCACGATCTCGCCCATGGTCTCGCCGTCCCAGGGGACGTCGTTCATGTCGGCGCCCACCACCCGCAGCCCGTCGGTCTGGAGCATGCCGACGCCCTGGCGGGCCAGCAGCCGGGAACGCTCGCCGGGCTCCAGGCCCGGCCAGCCCGGCTGGGGTTCGCAGACCGAGTACGGCCCGTAGGTCTCGGTGAGGCCGTAGACGTGCACGATGCTGGCGCCCAGGCCCTCCATCTGACCGATGATCGTGGGGCTCGGCGGGGCTCCGGCGGTCGTGACCACGAGCGGGCGCTCCAGCGTGTGCGCCTGCGCGGCGTTCGCGATGGTGACCAGCACGGTCGGCGCGCCGTTCAGGTGCGTGACGCCCTCCTCGTCGATGAGCCGCCAGATCTCCGCCGCGTCGACCGCGCGCAGGCAGACCTGCGTGCCGCCGATCGCGGCGAGCGCCCACGGGGTGCACCAGCCGTTGCAGTGGAACATCGGCAGCGTCCAGAGGTAGACGCTGTCGGGGGTGTGCCGCGAGTGCATCACCTCGCCGAGCGCGTTCAGGTACGCGCCGCGATGGGTGTACATCACGCCCTTGGGGAGCCCGGTCGTGCCCGAGGTGTAGTTGATGGAGATGACCGCGTTCTCGTCCTCCACCTCCCACGGAAGCGGGTCGTCCGAGCCGAGCAGGTCGGCCCGCTCCTCCGGAACGGTGATGACCCGTTCGACCGTCTGCAGGCCGCCCTCCAGCGGCGCGATCGTCGGATGCAGCCCGGAGTCGACGACCAGGATCCTGGCGCCGGAGTGGTAGAGGATGTGGCGGACCTCCTCGGAGGCGAGCCGCGTGTTGATCGCGACCAGGACCGCGCCGGCGAGCGGCACCGCGAAGTGCGCGATCAGCAGGTCGGGCACGTTCGGCGCGAGGTAGGCGACCCGGTCCCCCGGCCGCACGCCCAGCGCGCGCAGGCCGTTCGCGACCCGGGTCACCTCGGCGGCGAGTTCGGCGTATGTCATCCGCTGATCGCCGAAGGAGACGGCGGTCTTGCCGGGGAAGACCTCCGCCGAACGGTCCAGGAAGGCGAGCGGAGTGAGCGGGGTCTCCATCAGTGGTCTCCAAGCTCCGAGGGCCGGCGACGCGACTCCAGGCCCAGATGGATCCGGTAGCGGTCGGCGCGGTAGGTGGCCATCGCCACCTCGACGCAGACTCCCCGGCTGAACGTGCGCTGCTGCATGAAGAAGACGGGACTGCCCGGGTCGATCCCCAGCAGGCGCGCGTCCTCGTTCCCCACCGGACCAGCCTCGATGGTCTGCTCCCCCGCGTCCAGCAGAATCCCGTACTCCTTCTCCAGGACGCCGAAGAGCGACGCCCCGGCGGGGCGCCGCTGCGGCAGGTCGGGCGCGAGCGAGGCGAGGATGTGCGATCGCTCCACCGCCATCGGCTCGCCGTCGGCGAGCCGGAGCCGTTCCAGCACGTGCACGCCGGCGCCCACGTCCACCTCGAACAGGCGCGCCAGGTGCGGGTCGGCCTCGACGGTGCGCGTGGCCAGGTCGACCGAGCCGGGCCGGAGCCCGCGCGTGAGCATGTCCTCGGTGAACGAGACGAGCTCTTTCGGCATCTGCACCTTGGGCCGGGCGACGAAGGTTCCCTTGCCGGGGATGCGCCGCAGCCGGTCCTCGGCGACCAGCTGGTCCACCGCCTGCCGTACGGTCATCCGCGACACCCCGAACCGGCGGCACAGCTCACGCTCTGACGGAACCGGCGCGTCGACCGGCAGCCGCTCCTCCTCGATCATGCCGAGCAGGATCGCCCGAAGCTGAAGGTACTTCGGCAACGGGGCCGCAGGATCAATCACCCTCCTTTCATATCCGAAATCCGGATACCCCTGGGGGCTCTACCCCGCGTTACCGCGCGCCCGGCCTCAAGCGGACGCCTCGTCGAGCAGCGCGACCTGGCCGTCGGTCAGCTCGAGATCGGCGAGCGCCAGCAGCGCGGGAAGCTGCTCGACCGTGCGGGCGCTGGCGATCGGCGCGATGACCGTGGGCTGGGCGTTGAGCCAGGCGAGCGCGACGGTGGAGTGCTGCGCGCCGGTTTCCTCGGCGACGGTGTCGAGGGCCGCGAGGACCTTCTGTCCCCGCTCGCTCTCCAGGTACTGGCCGGCCTTTCCGGCCCGGGCGCTCTGCACCTTCTGCCCGGGGCGGTACTTACCGGTGAGGAAGCCCGAGGCCAGGCTGGAGTACGGAAGCGCCGACAGGCCGTTGCGCTTCACCACGTCCTCGCGTTCGCCCTCGTAGGTGTCGCGCGAGAGGAGGTTGTAGTGCGGCTGGAACGCGACGTACCGCGCGAGCCCCTCGGCGTCGGAGTGCGCCAGTGATTCGGCGAGCCGTTCGGCGGTGAAGTTGGAGGCGGCGATGTGCCGCACCTTGCCCTCGCGGACGAGCTCGTCCAGCGCGCCGAGCGTCTCGGCCACCGGCGTGTCCGGGTCGTCGAAATGCGCGTAGTAGAGATCGATGTAGTCGGTCTGCAGGCGGCGCAGCGACTCCTCGGCCGCCGCCTTGACCGTGGCGGCGCCCAGCCCGCGGAACTTCGGGTGCGCGCCGGCCTTGGTGGCGACCACGACCTCGTCGCGCCTGCCGCGCGCCTTCAGCCACGCGCCGAGGATGGTCTCGGACTCGCCGCCGGAATTGCCCTCCACCCACGCCGAGTAGGCGTCCGCGGAGTCGACGAAGTTGCCGCCCGCGGCGGTGTAGGCGTCCAGGACGGCGAAGGACTCGTCCAGGTCCGACGTCCAGCCGAAGACGTTGCCGCCGAGGGTGAAGGGTCCGACTTCCAGGTCTGTGCTGCCGATGCGTGCCATGTCCTGCGGCAACTCCGCCGCACTCCACCCCTATTCCTTGATCCTGGTTCTCTTGACCCGATGTTGACGGTCGCGGCGGTCGTGACCGGCCGCGACCGCGCACGACCGGCTACTTGCTCGGCTCTGGCGTCTTGCAGTGGATCTTCGGGTTGACGCCGAGGTAGTTCAGCGGGCCGGCGATGACGGTCACGGCGATGGTGGCGACGCGGTTGCAGTTCTTCTTCTTGTCGCCGTCGTAATAGCCGCGCTGGCCGGCCGCGATCGCGCCGATGATCAGCCAGATCACGAGCACGGCGGTTCCGAGCCGCATGGTTGCCTCCCGCGGGTGAGGGGTTGTCCGGGGCGTGGATCTTTCCCTCTTCCTCCCGCTTCACTCGCGTAACACGCCGTTACGGCCAGTTCTGGCAGGTTGGACGATCATTTCCAGGCCAGCCGGAGGGTCTCCGGCGACCGGTCGATGAGGCTGGGGCGCATCCGCGGCTCCTCGGCCAGTCGCAGGCCGGGAAGGCGGCGTACGAAGGTCTCCAGGCTGATGCGCAGCTCCTCGCGGGCGAGCTGGGCGCCGGGGCAGGCGTGCACGCCGTGGCCGAACGCCAGGTGCCGTTCGCGCGGCCGGGTGATGTCGAACACATCGGGGCGTTCGTGCGCTGTGCCGTCTCGACCGGCGGCGCCGAACGCGACCAGGACGGCGGCGCCCTCGGGCAGTTCGGTGCCGGCGAGCGTGGTGGGCCGGGTCGTGATGCGGCGGAACGCCTGGACCGCCGTGTCGTAGCGGGCGGCCTCGTCGATCGCGTCGGGGATGAGCGACGGATCGGCGACCAGCATCTCCCACTGCTCGCGATGCGAGAGCAGGTGCGTCATCGCGTTCCCCATGAGCGCGGTCGTGGTGAGGTGCCCGGCGATCACGAGGTTGGACAGGTTGGAGAGGATCTGGCCGCGGGCCTCGGGCGTGGGTGCGCCGGGCGCGAGGGCCTCGATCATCTCCGAGATCAGGTCGTCGCGCGGCTGCGCGAGGCGGTCGGTCAGGTGCGCGTCCAGGAGCGTTCGCAGGGCGGCCATGTCCCTGGCGGCGGCGACCTGATCGCCCGTGCTCATCCGCCGGAACCCCAGGCGCTCGGCCTGCACGCTGCCCTGGATGGCCACGTCCGCGTCGGCCGGGTCGAGCCCGTAGATGTGCGCGATCACCTCGCCGGGGAGCCTGCGCGCGTACCGGCTCATCAGCTCGACCTCGCCGTCGCCGATGAACGCGTCGACCAGCGCGCCCGCGCGTTCGGTGATGAACGGCAGCAGCGCGGCGACCCTGGTTCCCGAGAACGCGCGGGTGAGCGGGGCGCGCAGGCGCAGGTGCGCCTCGCCGTCCGCGCTCACCACGACCGGGCCGCCGCCGGCCGGGCCCTTGACCATCTCGGCGATGGCCTCCGGCGACGGGTGCATGTCGGGGCGCAGCACGTTGGCCGAGGAGAAGATCTCCGGGGTCCGCAGCACCTCGCGGACGTCGGCGTGCCGTGCGACCAGCCAGCCGTCCAGTTCCGGCACGTACAGGAGCCCGTCGGTCTCCCGGGCCTCGGCGTAGAGCGGGTACGGGTCGCGCCGCAGCGCGGCGAGCCTCTCGAAATCCCTCTCCCCCACGATGTCCCTTCCGTCGGCGGCGCCTCAGCCATCATGCTCACCGATCGCCGTCTGGCCCGGAAGGGGCGGGGTCAATCGGGCGGTCCGGCGAGGCCATTCAGCAGCAGGGCGGTGAGGGTGTCGACGATCTCGTCGTCGGTGACGTCCGGGCCGTGCTCGCCCGCGGTGAGGACGGAGTAGCCGAGCATCGAGATCATCGAGCCCATCGCGGCGGCCACGAGAATCGGGTCGCCGGGGATCTGACGGCCCTTCTCCCGCATGAACTCGAGGTGGTCGCGCCAGGGGTCGGTCTCGGTGACCAGGCTCTGCCAGGCGCGGCCGGCCGAGGGGCTCTCGGCGACCATCGACTGCATCTGGGCGACGATCACCGGCAGGTTGTCGCGGTAGACGCGCCAGGCCACCTCCAGGTGGCTGCGCAACTGCTCGCGCTCGGCCAGGTCGTGGTCGCGCGAGTGCGCATGTCCGGCCGCCTCGATCCCCGCGTCGGCCTGGGCCTCCAGGTCGGCCAGCAGCGCCTCCAGGAGCTGCTCCTTGCTAGCGAAGTGGTCGTAGAACGAGCCGGTCGCGCGCCCGGCCGCCGCCGTGATGTCGGTGATCTTGGTGTTGAGGTAGCCGCGCTCCATGAACAGCCGCCGGGCGGCGTCCTTCAGCGCGGCCTCGGTCTCGGCCGCCTTGGCCTTCCGTACGCCCACCGGCCTCCGCCCTCCGTCGCAGCGCCACTCGTGGTTGACGCCCGCCCAGTATCGCATGATACTGAATCCACATTCGCCGAATATAGATTCAGTGAACTGAGATTCAGGAGGCGTTCATGCGGGTCACGGTGATCGGCGGCGGGGTCGCGGGCGCCACGAGCGCGATCGCGCTGCGGCGGATCGGCGCCGAGGTGACGGTGTACGAGGCCTACGCCGACCCGGCGGGGCCCGTCGGCTCGTTCCTCAGCCTGGCCACCAACGGGCTCCGGTGCCTGCGGGCGCTGGGCTGCCTGGAGGCCGTGCGGGCCGCCGGGCACGACATCGGGCACCAGCGTCTGTGGTCGGACACGGGCCGGCTCCTCGGCGCGATGCCGCGGGGCAGGCTCACCGGCGACCCGCTGCACAGCGTCACGCTGATGCGCGGGCGCCTGGTGGAGACGCTGCGCGCCGAGGCGGTACGGGCCGGGGCGCGGATCGTCACGGGCGAACGGCTCGTCGGAGCAAGCGAAAGCGACAGCAGCGTGACGGCGGAGTTCGAGAGCGGGCTCACGGTCGAGGCGGACCTGCTCGTGGGCGCCGACGGGATCTGGTCGGCGACCCGGCGGATCCTCGACCCGGGTGCGCCCGAGCCCACCTATGCGGGCCTCTTCACGGCCTCGGGCGTCGCGTCCGGCGTCGAGGTGGAGGCCGGCACGTTCAACATGATCTTCGGGCGGAACGGCGCGTTCGCCTACGTCGGGATGCCCGGCGGCGAGACCTGGTGGGCGGCGCAGGTCGCCGACCCCGCGCAGCCCGATCTCGCGTCGGTGGACCTGGACGCGCTCCGCCACCTCTACCGGCACGAGGAGATGGCGCGGACCCTGCTGTCGGCCGCCACGACGATGCAGCGGCCGACGCTGATGCACGTGCTCGGCGAGGTCCCGGTCTGGCACGGCGAACGCATCGTGCTCGTCGGCGACTCAGGCCACCCTGTCGGCGCGGGCCAGGGCGCGTCGATGGCGATCGAGGACGCCGTCGTGCTCGCCCGCGCGCTGGAGACCGCGGACGTTCCGGCGGCACTCGCCGCCTACGACGGTGAACGGCGCAAGCGCATGGCGAAGATGGTCAAGGCCGCGAGCGACAACCGCGACGCCAAGACGGCGGGCCCGGTCGCACGCCGCGTGCGCAACGTCGTCATGCCGCTGGCGACCCGCCTGTTCTACGAGCGGGCCACCTCATGGCTCTACACCCACGACGTGACGGAGGGCTGGCGCCCGTCCACCGCCGCACTCACGCAGGCGTGAGGCTCATGCAGGCGTGACGCGGGCCAGGAGCGCCTCGACGCGGTCGTGCGCGGCGGTGTCGTCCACGCCGCCGCGCCGGTGCCGCGACCATTCGAGCGCGGTGCGCCCGTACTCCAGGTCGCGCACCGACGGGTCGGCGCCGCGCGCGAGGAGGCGTTCGACGGAGGCGGCCCGGCCGTTCTGCGCGGCCAGGCGCAACGCCTGGAGGCCGTATTCGATGTCGGTGGCGTCGATCGGCGCCCCGGCGGCCAGCAGCTGGTCGATCACCTCCAGGCGTTCGTGGTCGGCCGCCGTCGCCAGCGCCCGGATCAGCTCCTCCTCGGACACGGCCGGCGTAAGGAAACCGGTGACGTCGCCGACGGCGGCCGCCTCGATCAGCCCGTCCACCCGCGCCCCGGCGGCGACCAGCACGTCCACCACCCCGGTCATGCCGAACACGGCGGCGTGCATTAGCGCCGTTCCGCCGGGGACGCCGCCCGAGTCCGGCGCGGCGACCGCGTTCACGTCCGCGCCGGCGGCGATGAGCACGGCCGCGACCTCGGCGTCGCCGTAGCTGGCGGCGGTGATGAGCGGGGTCTCGCGTTCGCCGGGCTCCCCGTCGACCAGCGCGCCCGCCGCGATCAGCGCCTCGGCGATGACGCCGGTGCCGGTCAGCGGTCCGGTGAGGCCGAGCCGGCGGGCGTCGAAGTGCAGCATCGCGATGTAGCCGAGCGGCGAGGCGCCCCGGGGGTGGTCGCACCAGTGCAGCATCGGGCTGAGCGCCAGCTCGGGCCGGTCGGCGAGCAGCGCGGCGAGCGCGGCGGCGTCGCGGCGGTTCAGGATGTCGCGGCGGTTGACCTCGGTCGCCATCTCCACCCAGGCCTCGAAGCCGTGCTCGCGCGCGACCGCGAGCCGCGCCGAGTCCATCGTGTGGTCCTTCGACACCAGCTCCAGCCGGATCACCGCGGCCTCGTCGCCGCCGCGGGCGGCGCGCAGGAGTTCGATCGCGTGACTGTGCAGAAGACCCATGTCGGGGCGGGCGGGCAGATCGGGCATGACCTCTCCTTGTGGGAGCTTGCTCAGGCGGGTGCGTACACGTTGCGGACGGCGCGCTTGAAGTCGGGGCACTCGACCAGGGGTTCGTGGGTGCAGACCGCGGCGTGGTCGAGGCTGTCGCGCATCCTCGTGAGCTGCGCGATGCGCTCGTCGAGCTCGCGGGCCTTGTCGGCCATCCGCGCGCGCAGCAGCTCGTCGCCGGGCCTGGCCTCCAGGAACCGCGCGATCTCGGCGATGGTGAACCCGGCGCTGCGGGCGCAGGTGATCAGGCCCAGCCGTTCCAGCACGTCGGGGCGGTAGGTGCGGCGCAGGCCGTTGCGGCCGGTGGGAGCGATGAGGCCGCGCTTCTCGTAGAAGCGGAGCGCGGAGGGCGCGAGGCCGGTCCGCGCGGCGACCTCGCCGATGTCCAGCAGGATCTCGTTCGACGGCGATGTCGACATCCGTGGCCTCCTTGACGTGAACCGCCTTGACTTGAACCGCGCTTCAAGTCGCAGTCTAAACGCCATGAACATCCATCACCTGAACCTGGGGTCGTTCCGGGCGATCGACCCGACTTACACCACCATCTCCCCCGCGGCGGTGGTTTGCCATGCCCTCCTGGCCGAGACCGATTCCTCCGGACTGGTCCTGATCGAGGCAGGTCTCGGCTCTGTCGACGTCGAACGGCCTGGTGAGGCCCTGGACGCCGAATGGCTGGCGATGACCGAGGCCGTCCTGTCCCCCGGCGAGACGGCCGTCCAGCAGATCTCACGGCTGGGTTACAACCCCGCCGACGTACGCCACATCGTGCTCACCCATCTGGACGTGGACCACAGCGGCGGTCTGCCCGACTTCCCCGACGCCAAGGTGCACGTCTTCGAGACGGAACGGCAGGCCGCCTACGCGGAGGGCCCGAGCCGCCGCTACCGGCCGCTGCACTGGGCGCACGGCCCGGACTGGGCGACCTATGGCGAGGGCGGCGAGGAGTGGTTCGGCTTCGAGGGCGTCCGCGAGCTGGACGGGCTGCCGCCGGAGATCCTGCTGGTCCCGCTGGGCGGTCACACCGCGGGCCACGCGGGCGTGGCCGTACGCGGCGACGGCGATCGGTGGCTGCTGCACGCGGGCGACGCGTACTTCTACCACCGGGAGGTCGATCCGGAGGACCACCACGGCCACCCGCTCCTGGACATCCTGCAGAACGACTCGCAGGTCGACGAGAAGCTGCGCCTCACCACCCACGACCGGCTCCGCGCGCTCGTCCGCGACCACGCGGACCAGGTGGAGGTCGTGTCCGCGCACGACCCGTGGGAGTTCGCCCGCTACGTCAGCACGCAGCGAGTCCCGCTGTAGATCGTCGGCATGCACCGGTTGCAGTGGATACAGCGCGACTCGGTGGACTCGTCGCGGGCGATCCGTTCGATGAGGTCGGGCTCCATGAGCAGGGCCCGGCCCATCGCGACGAACTCGAAGCCCTCGTCCATCGCGCGCCGCATCCCGGCGTGGTCGGTGACGCCGCCCAGCAGGATCAGCGGCATGGTCAGCTCGGCCCGGAACGTGCGGGCCATCGGCAGCAGGTAGAGCGGCTCGTAGGGATAGTGCTTCAGGAACGCGCGGCCGAAGACGCGCAGCCCGGTGCGCAGCGGCTGCGGGAACGCCGCCGCGAAGTCCCTGACGGGCGGCTTCCCGTGGAAGAGGTACATGGGGTTGAGCAGGGAGCTGCCCGCGGTGAGCTCCAGCGCGTCCAGGTGGCCGTCGTCCTGGAGCAGCCGCGCGACCTGCAGGCTCTCGTCCGGCTTCAGCCCGCCCCGCACGCCGTCATCGAGGTTCAGCTTCGCGGTGACGGCGATGCGGGTGCCGACGCGGGTCCGCACCGCCTCGGCGACCTGCCGGGCGAGGCGGGCCCGGGCCTCGGTCGTGCCGCCCCAGCCGTCGCGGCGGCGGTTCAGGCGCGGGCTGAGGAACGAGCTGATCAGGTAGTTGTGGCCGAAGTGCAGCTCCACCGAGTCGAACCCGGCGTCCGCCGCCAGCTCGGCCGCGTCGGCGTGAGCCGCCGTGATCCGTTCGATGTCGTCCTCGCTCGCCGCCTGGATGAACTGGCCGGTGAGCGGGCTCAGCCGCCGGGAGGCGCCGAGCGCGGGGGCGCGGTTGGAACGGGCGTCGGCGACCGGGCCCGCGTGGCCGACCTGCGCCGCGACCTTGGCGCCCTCGGCGTGCACCGCCTCGGCCAGCCGGGTGAGGCCGGGTACGGCCTCGGGACGCATGTGGATCTGCCGCCGTTCGGTGCGCCCCTCGGGCGCCACCGCACAGTAGGCGACGGTCGTCATCGCGACCCCGCCGGCGGCGATCGCGCGGTGGAACTCGATCAGTTCGTCGGTGACCAGCGCCTTCGGCGTGCGCCCCTCGAACGTGGCGGCCTTCAGAACGCGGTTACGCAGGGTCAGCGGCCCCAGTCGCGCGGGCTCGAAGATCGTGGTCATGGGGGTCTCCTTCCGCGGCAAGACCTGCCGCGACGAACGCGATGACCGTCCGGGCGGGGGGCGGCTCGGGCGGGTGGCCGGGCTCGGCCAGCGGCGCGCCGTACGTGATCAGTACGAGGTCGCGGGCCAGCCGCCAGCGGTCGGCCGCGTCCCGTTCCGACAGCCCGGGCACGGCCCGGCGGACGATCTCGATCCACGGCTCGGGCGCGGGCCACGGCGACCGCCACGGCAGCGGGTGACCGGCGAGCACGAGCCGGGCCAGCAGCGCGAGCAGCCACCCGCGGGACTCGTCGGCGGCGAGCGCGGCCATCGGCTCGACCAGGACGCGCGCCAGTTGCCCGATGTCGGGCGGGGTGCCGGTGAGATCGGCCAGCGGGCCGTCCCAGGAGCGTCGCAGCCGGTCCTCCAGCAGGGCGGTGACCAGGGCCGGCTTGGAGCCGAAGTGGTAGTGGACGGCCGCCGGGTTCATGCCCGCGGCCTTGTTGACCGCGCGGATCGACGTCCGCTCGTACCCCTGCTCGCGCAGCAGGAGTTCGGCGGCGTCCAGGAGCCGCAGGCGGGCGTCGGGCTCGGTCTGCACGCGCCCAGTGGACCATGGCGCGGACGGGTCGTCAATCACTGATTGAAACGATGATTGGAGAATGCGACACTGCCTGACCATGACGACTTTTCACCGGAATCGCCCCAGCCCGCTGGCGGGCCGCGTCGCCGTCATCACCGGGGCCGCCGGGGGCATCGGCGGCGCGGCCGCCCGGCAGCTGGTGGCCAGGGGCGCGCGCGTCGCGCTCCTCGACCGGGACGCCGAGGCCGCGGCGGCGCTCGCCGCCGAGCTGGGCGAACCGGCCGCGCCGTTCGCGGTGGACGTCACCGACCCGAACGGGCTGGAGCGGGTGATGGCCGAGGTCGCGGGCCGATTCGGCGGCATCGACGTGGTCGTCGCCAACGCCGGGGTGAGCGGGCCGCTCGCGACCGTGTCGGCCATCGAGCCCGCCGAGTTCGAGCAGGTGGTGGACGTGAACCTGCTCGGCGTCTGGCGCACCGTGCGGGCCGCGCTGCCGCGGGTCACCGAGCGGCGCGGCTACATCCTGCTGACCTCGTCGATCGCGGCGGCGATCCCGTGCCCGACGGTCGCCGCCTACGCCGCGACCAAGGCCGCGGTGGAGGCGTTCGGGCGCGCGCTGCGGCTGGAACTCGCGCACACCGGGACCGGCGTCGGCGTCGCCTACTTCGGCGCGGTCGACACCGGCCTGGTACGCGGCCTGATCACCCGTCCGGCGCTGGCCGACGGGCTGGACCGGATGCCCAAGGTCATCGGCGCGCCGATCTCGCCCGCGCGGGCGGGCGCGGCGATGGTGAACGGCATCGAGCGCCGGTCCAGGTCGGTCTACGCGCCGTGGTGGGTGCCGGGCCTGCTGGCCGTACGCGCCCAGGTCGCGCTCGCCGACCCGCTCGCGGCCCGGTTCCCGCCGCTGACCCGCCTCATCAAGGACTCCGAACGCGCCAGGCCGTGAGCACCAAGCCGTGAGGCGGGCGGGCCGCGGACCGGGCTGCCGCCCGCCGGTCGGACCTCCTGGCTGCGGTCAGACCTCCTGGCTGCGCAGGCTGAGGCCGAGCGCGCGGAACTGCTCGACCGGGTGGTGGTAGCCGCGTTCGATGTGGTGGACGCCGCGCAGCGTGGAGGGGCCGTTGGCGACCGCGGCGGCCAGCACCGCCGAGAACCCGGCCCGGATGTCGGGCATGGTGACGTCGCCGCCGCGCAGCTTGGAGATGCCGCGCACGACCGCCGAGTGCTTGGCGCCGGTGTCGTGGTAGCGGCAGGCCGGGCCGCCCAGGCAGGTGTCGTACACCTCGATCTCGGCGCCCATGCTCTGCAGCGCCGGAACGTACGCCAGCCGGTTCTCGTACACCGTCTCGTGCAGCACCGACATGCCGTCGGCCTGCGTGAACAGCACCATCAGCGGCGTCTGCCAGTCGGTGGCGAACCCGGGGTGGGTGTCGGTCTGCACCGCGGCGGGGCTGAGCAGGTTCGGCGCCGACGCCATGATCCAGTCGTCGGTGATCTCGAACTTGGCGCCCATCCGGGCCAGCGTGGTGATCGGCGTGACCAGGCGGTCCTGCGGGCAGCCGTGCACCCGCACCTCTCCCCCGGTCACCAGGCCTGCGACCAGGTAGGAGAACGCCTCGATGCGGTCGCCAGCGAGCCTGGTCTGCGCGCCCGCCAGCCCGTCGACGCCCTCGACGACGATCCGGCGGTCCGGGCTGAAGGAGATGCCCGCGCCCATCCGCTGCAGGAACAGCGCCAGCTCGATGATCTCGGGCTCGGTGGCGGCGTTGCGGATGACGGTCTTGCCCTCGGCCAGCACCGCCGCCAGCAGCACCGTCTCGGTGGCGCCGACGCTCGGGTAGGGAAGGTTGATCCGGGTGCCGCGCAGCCGCTTGGCGCGGGCGTGGATGCCGTCGTGGGCGATCTCGACCTCGGCGCCGAACGCGCGCAGCGCGTCCACGTGGAAGTCGACCGGCCGGCGGCCGATCGGGTCGCCTCCGACCAGCGGGACGAACGCCTCGCCCGCCAGGTGCAGCAGCGGGCCGAGCATGAGGATCGGGATCCGGTTGAGCCCGGTGAACGTCCGGTCCACGCCGGCCTCGGTCACCGGCCCGGGCACGACGGTGACCTCGTCACCCGCGCGCTCGACCTTCATCCCCACGTGTTCGAGCATCGCGGTGGTGATGCCGACCTCGCCCACGTCGGGCGCATTGCGTATGGTGCTCGGCCCCTGGCCCAGCATGGCGGCCACCATGTGCTTGCTGACCGCGTTCTTGGCGCCCCGCACGGTGACGTCCCCGCGCAGTGGCCCGGACGGTTCGATCTGCCACAGCTTCTCGGTCACCGTTGCAGCCTAAGGGCAACGACCCGGCAAAACGCCGAAGTCGCCCGGACGTTCACTCAGAAGCCCACGATCGCGAACGCGATCCCGGCGATCACATGCGCGAGCACGGTCACCACCAGCACCGCGATGAAGACGTACTTGGCGGTCGGGTGGTCGAACTGCGAGCCCTTCGGGGTCGTCTGGGCGGAGCGGTCGAGGGCCTCCTGCTCCAGGGTCTCCAGCGAGGGAAGGAACGACGGCCGTCGGGGCATGAGCGGCTCTCCTCGGATAGGCCACTAACGGTTAGTGCACTAATCATTAGTGTACGATGACCGCGTGAGCGACAGTGAGCCCGTGGCGAGTGACTTCGGCGACATCGACCCGCTGGCCTTGGAAAACCAGGTGTGCTTCGCCCTGGCGGTCGCCTCGCGGTCGGTGATCGCCGTCTACCGGCCGCTCCTGGAGCCGATGGGCCTCACCCACCCGCAGTACCTGGTGATGCTGGCTCTCTGGCAGCACGCGCCGCTGTCGGTCAAGGAGATCAGCGGCATGCTCCAGCTGGAGCCCGCCACCCTCTCCCCCTTGCTGAAGCGCCTGGAATCAGCGGGCTACATCCGCCGCCGGCGTTCCGGCGACGACGAGCGGTCCCTCGCCATCGCCCTGACCGACACCGGCCGCGAGCTGCGCACCGAAGCCCTCAAGATCCCGCCCACGATCGTCGACCGCCTGGGCATGGACCTCACCGAACTGCGCAGCCTCCACGCCGCCCTCACCCAGGTCATAGCCGCCGCCAACACCGCCCGAGCCCACCAGGGCGCCTAGCAGCGGATGAGTCGCGGCCTAGTCGCCGTGGAGGCCCCAGGTGATGTCGTGGTCGGCGTCCTTGGCGTGGAAGGCCAGGAGGGCGGCGCCCTCCTCTTCGAGCGGGGCGCGGTCGGCGGCGGGGAGGGGCTTGAACGGTCTGATGCTGAGCGTGGCCTTGCCCTTGGTGTTGTCCAGGTTCCACGTTCCGCGTAGGAAGCCGTCCACCGTGAAGACCGGGTAGTTGACGTTGGCCAGCCACACCGCCTCGGCGGCTTCGTCGCTCACCACGCGGGCGCGGTCCTTGTAGCCGATGAAGACGTTGTCGTACTCGGGCAGGAACCGTACGGGGGCGGGGGTGTCCTCGTCGGGGCGCGGCGCGTCGGGGAGATCGAAGAGCTCCACGCCGTTCTCGTCCCGGAAGGTGATCAGCTCGCCGCGGTGCCGATCGACCACCTCGGCCAGCTTGGTCAGCCCGCACCACAGCTGGAGGTCGCGGACCGAGGCGGGGCCGAACGCGGCGAGGTAGCGCATCACCATCGCGTCGGGCGTCACGTCGGCGTTGAGGTCCTTGCCGAGCCAGTGCTGCAGGGTGGTGTGCCGGGCGAGGCCGCCCCGCTGCCACAGCCCGCGCGGCGTCACCTGCGCCATCGCGAGCAGGTGACGGGAGACCATGCCGAGCGCGTCGGGGCGGCTGTCCGGCCACTCCTCGATCAGGACCTTGCCGATCTCGCCGGCGGTCATCGGCCGTTCCTCGACCAGGGCGCGGGACCGTTCGGTGGCGCGCCCGAGATCGACGCTCGCCAGCGGCTTGCCGAAGTTGGTCTTCAGGATGCGCCGCATCAGGTCCTGGAAGAGCGGCTGCAGCATCAGGGCGTCGCGGGCGGTGACGGTGTGGATGGTGCACCGCATCAGGCTCAGCCGGACGAACTCGCGCGCCTCGTAACGTTCGGAGAACGCGACCGGGTCAAATCCCTCCAAGCGCGATCAGAGCTGCGTGTAATGGTTGTGCGGGACCTGCGTCTGGAGCCCGACCAGATGCTCCACCGCCTCGGCCGGGTCCATGGCCGTACGGCGCAGGAGCAGCTGGCGGTCCAGGGTCGCCCGGTTCAACGCCCGGCGGCTCAGTACCTCACCCATACCGACAACATACTGGGGTGGCCACGCAGCGTCCCGACGTGATCCACTGCCTGCACCATCAGGCCGTTGACATGCGGAGGCCCCTCAAGATGCGGCTGCGGCCCCATTCGATTCGCGGACGCGACACGGTGCTGGCGACCATCTTCGCCGCCGTGGTCCTCACGCTGCTCGCGACCGGCTCGGACCTGGTCGTCCGGGAGCACTACAAGCAGCAGGTCTCCAACCGCACCCGGATCGCGGCCACCCAGGTGACCTCGGCGGTCCGCGACGGAACGCTGCGTTCGCCGATCAGGCAGAGCGTCGAGGGCGCCGACTACCTGCAGGTCATCGGGCCCGACCGGCGGGTACGCGACGCCAGCGCCAAGGCCGCGGGCCGCCCGCCGCTGGCGCCCCTGTTCCCGCCGGCGAACTCGCGCGTGCGGGAGGCCACGATGTGCCCCGCGCCAGGCGGCGGCTGCATGTTCGTGGTGGCGATCCGGGTCACCAACGCCCCCGACTCGCCGGTGGCGCTCAGCGCCAGCCCGCTGCCCGGGGTCCTGCTCGGCCACCACCTGGAGTACTTCCTCGCGGGACTGGTGATCGCGCTGACCGGGCTCGCCGCCCTCACGACCTGGCAGGTGGTCGGGCGGACGCTGCGGCCGGTCGAGCAGATCAGGGCGCAGCTCGCCGAGATCACCGGCAGCGACCTGTCGCGGCGCGTTCCGCAGCCCACCGGGCAGGACGAGATCGCCCAGCTCGCCCGGACCGCGAACCAGACGCTGGAACGGCTGGAGGAGTCGGTCGCGCGGCAACGCCAGTTCGCCTCGGACGCGGCGCACGAGCTGCGCACCCCGATCACCGGCCTGCGGGTCAACCTCGAGGACCTGGCGATGAGCCCGCACGACCCGGAGCTCACCACGTCCGCCACCCAGGCCGCCCTCGCCGCCACCGACCGGCTCGAGGCGATCGTCACCGACCTGCTCCTGCTGGCCAGGCTCGGCACCAGCACGGGCACGGTCGTCCATCAGCCGGTCGACCTGGCCGACCTGGTCTCCACCGAGCTCGACGCCCGCCACCCGGCCGCGCTGTCGGCGCCCGACGGCCGGCGCCCCACCGTCAGCACGCGCGTCGGCGCCGACGTCGTGGTGGACGGGGTACGGGTGCAGCTGGCCCGGCTGCTGAACAACCTGCTCGACAACGCCGAACGGCACACGACCGCCTCCATCGACGTCCAGGTCGTCCGGGACGAAGGCGACATCCTGCTGGCGGTCACCGACGACGGCCCGGGCGTGCCCGACGCCGACCGCGAGCGCATCTTCGAACGCTTCACCCGCCTGGACTCGGCCCGCAGCCGCTCCTCGGGCGGTTCGGGCCTGGGCCTGGCCATCGCCCGCGGCATCGCGAACTCGCACGGCGGCTCGCTCACCCTCGACGACCATCGTCCCGGCGCCCGCTTCGTGCTGCGGCTTCCGGCTCACCGGCACCCGGGGGACGACGTCGAGGCCGGATGATCTGTTTTCACGACGAACGCGCACTGTGACCGATGTAGCACGTTGAGTCGAAAAGGCGATGTCCGCCCACCGCCGGTCTGGCAGTGGACGGACATCATCGAGCGGGCCTAGGGCCTACAGAGGCCGTGTCAGGCCTACTTGCACTGTGTTCCCTTGCAGGATTTCAGCCGGTTGAGCTCGGCCTTGAGCGAGGCCAGCTTCTGGCGAGAGAGCTTCTTCGCCGTGTTGTTGAGCTCCAGCGGATCGCGTCTCAGGTCGTAGTACTCCCGTTCGCCGGTGACGTACTCGACATAGAGCTCATGGTCGTTGCGGATGGCCGCGTAGGTCGGCGGGTTGCCGCTCGCGGCGTCCTGGCGGTCCGGGTCGTCCGCGGCCGTGTTGGGACCATGGTGCTCGACCAGCACCGACTTGCGGTCGGCCTGGCCCTGGCCGTGCAGGTACGGCAGCAGCCCGTGACCGTCGACCGACTTGGCCACCTTGCGGCCGGCGATCTGCTCGAAGGTCGGACGCAGGTCGGTGTTCTGGACCAGCTTGGAGTTGGTCGCGCCGGACTTCACGCCCGGGCCGAGGACGACCAGCGGCACCCTGATGTCGCTGTCGAACGCCGTCTGCTTGCCCGGGGTGAGCCGATGCTCGCCGAGGTGGAAGCCGTTGTCGGAGCTGAACACCAGGTAGGTGTTGCGGTCCTGGCCCTGCGCCTTGAGGGTGGCGCGCAGGTTGGCGATCATCCGGTCCACGGCCTGCACGGAGCGGGCGCGCTTGCGGAACGAGTTGTCGATGTTGGCGATCTGCGCCTTGGTGAGCTTGCTCCGGGACTTCAGCCAGCTCGGCTTGTCCCTCATGTCGGCCTCGTTGAAGGCCTTGCTGCGGGGAGCCTTCGCGTCGGGGAAGAGCTTCTTGTCCTTCGGCGCAGGGGTCGCCGGGCCATGCGGCGCGAACGTCGAGAGCTCCAGCATGAAGGGCTTCTTGCTGGACACCGACTTCTTGATGAAGGCCTGGCCCTTGTTGGAGATGACGTTGGTCAGGTAGTCCTTCGGCTGCTTGCCGTACTTGACGACCTTGCCGTTCTCGTTGAGGGAGTAGTTGTACTCCGGGTAACCGTTGCCGGCGACGGCCCAGTCGGTCCAGCCCGGCGGCACCCCGTTCTTCTTCGGGTCGTAGCCGTTGAGGTACTTGCCCATGAGAGCGGTGTTGTAGCCGGACGCCTTCAGCGACGTGGCGAACGTGTCGTTCTGGTTGCCGTTCTTGTTGAACGCTCCATAACCGCCGTCATCGCCACTGTTGGTGAACACCCCGGTGTTATGCGGGAAACGCCCGGTGAACGTGGTCGTACGCGACGGGCAGCACAGGGAATCGGTGACGTAGTAGTTGTTGAACGACATCCCTTCCTTCTGCATCTGCTGCACCTGCGGCATGTACGGAAGGAGGTTGGTGTTCAGGTCATCGGTCAGAACGAAGATGATGTTCGGTGGTCGTTTCTTCGCCGAGCTCGACGCCCCGTTGAGGGCGGCGGACCCGGCCGCGCAGCCACTGGACATGACAACAGCCAGAAGCGCGGCGAGCGACCAGCGCATCGGTCGAATTCTCAAGACATACCTTCCTTTGCCCTACATCAGGCGGCGCCATCCTGACGTAGAAGGCTCTGATATGTCTGAGAAACCGGTGTGAACGACGTGTCGAAAGCGTCACATTCGTCCAGGAAGGGCTCAGGTGGTCTCCAGGGCCTGCTCAGCGGACTCGTAAAGTCGCAGCCGGCCGGCCACTCCGTAGACGTTGAGCACCCGCCGCACGCGCGGCCCGCATCCGGAGACCGCCAGGTGGCGGCCCCTTTCGGTGGCCTCACGGTCGGCCCACACCAGCACGCCGATTCCTGTGGAATCGATGAACTCCAGCTCGGAAAGGTCCAGCACCAGCCGGATCACCTCGTCCGAGTCCAGTGCCGCCCGGATGTGCACGCGGAGGTCGGGGGTGTAGAGGAGGTCGAGCTCGCCGGACAGGTACAGCACCTTGCCCGGTGGCGAGTCCAGCTCTCGTACGGCGAACCAGTGCGGCGCGTCCGGCCGGGTATGCCTGATCGCGTCGTCGGTCACAGGGATCCCCCTGCCGCCGGCTGGGGCGGCGGGGGCGGGGTGGTCGGGTCGCCGAGCAGCTCGGCGGCCAGGTCGGCGACGCGGCGCCGCTGGTTGCGCGCCTCGGCGCGCAGGTACTGGAACGCGTCTCCGGCGTCCAGCCCGTCGCGGCCCATCACGAACCCGATGGCCCGCTCGATGATCACCCGGTAGTCCAGCGCGTACTGCAGCTGGCCCGCCAGCACGCTGTGGTCGCGCGCGGCGACCGCGGTGGCCAGGATCTCGCCGACCAGCGCCGTGTAGGCCATGAGCGCGTCGGTGTCGGAGGAGTCCCACTCCTGCGCGGTCGAGCGGTAGACGTTCAGCGTGCCCACCGGTCCCCCGCCCAGCCGGATGGGTGCTCCCGCCACGGCCTGAACGCGCCGGTCCAGGTGCTTCGGCAGCTCCTGCCAGCGCGCGTCCGAGTGAACGTCCTTGCTGCTCACCACGCGGTTGTGCAGGTAGGTGTCGACGCAGGGGCCCTGCCCGGCTGCCAGCTGCGCCTCCTCCAGCGCGCGGCCGATCTCGTCGGTCGAGGCGACGTAGCGCAGCGCGCCCGCGTCGTCGACGAACATCACCCCGGCGCCGTCGTAGTCGAACAGCGCGTTGACGGCGGCGATGATCCGCCCCATCGCCGTCACCAGGTCGGTCTCCTGGGGCGTCGATCTGATGCGCTCCAGACTGTCCTGCAATGCTGCGGTATCGATATGCATGAAGTTCTCGCCTTCCTGATCCGGGAGCACGCGGGGCTTACAAGCCCTGGCGGCCCGGACTGTTCCAGAGTTCGGGGGGTGGCTCAGCCGGCGTCCGGCCCGGTGACGCTCTCACCGCGGCCCGCGGTGCGGGCCGCGGTTCGTCCCACGGCGCGGTTCGTCGGTCGCGCCAGCATCTCCAGGAACACCGCGAGCACGTCGGCGAGCCGCTGCGCGGCCGCGATGTGATCGGGCCTCCAGCGTGTGGGCGCGTGCCGGTAGAGGTTGAGTGCGCCGACCATGCGCCCGTAGGCGCTCACCGGCAGCGACAGCACGGCCCGCACCGGGGCCCGTTCGGGCATGTTCTCGACCGCGACCGGGGCACCGGTGGTCAGGCAGTCGAACGCCGGACCCGACCGGCTCGACTGCTGGATGACCTCCAGCTCCATGCCCTCGCCCGTGGTGGCGCCGACCGCACGCAGATCCGCGTGCTGGTCCAGAAGCATCAGCGCCGCGCCGTCCGCTCCCGAGATCACCGCGGCGTTCTCCAGCGTTCGCGACAGCCGTCCTGCCGCCTCGGCGAGATCGACCGCCCAGCCCTCATCAGGCATGATCGTGCTCCTTCGCTTCGAAGTCACGATCCGCAGGGGGCAGGGCGGATACCGCTACTCTTCGTAGGCTACAGCAGTTATGCAAGCCCGCGATCCGTTCTCGCTCCGCCCTCGCACGATCACGCTCTCACCTGCGAGGATCGCCCTATGGATCTTGGGTTGAGCGGCAAGCGGGCCTTCGTCACCGGCGGATCGGCCGGGATCGGGCTGGGAATCGCCGAGGCACTGGCCGGAGAGGGCGCCTCGGTCGCCATCTGCGGGCGGGACGAGGCCCGTCTCCAGGCCGCCGAGGCCAGGTCGGGGGCGGTGGGCCTGGTCGCCGACGTGACCGATCCGGACGCACTCGGCCGGGCCGTCGACCAGGGCGCCGAACGGCTGGGGGGCCTCGACATCGTCGTCGCGAACGCGGGCGGCGCGTCCGGCGGCGGGCTGGTCGACTCCACCCCGGACGACTGGGCCGAGACGTTCGCCATCAACGTCCTGCACGCCGCGCACGCCATCCGGACCGCCGTTCCCCATTTCGAACGGCAGGGCGGCGGCGTCGCCCTGATCATCGCGTCCATCACCGGCTGGAAGCCCGGCCCCAAGTCCTCCTACGCCGCCGCGAAGGCCGCCGAGATCCACCTGGCCGCCACGCTCGGCCAGGAGCTCGGTCCGCGCAATATCCGCGTCAACGCCCTCAGCCCAGGCTCGGTGCTCTTCGAGGGCAGCGGCTGGGAGATGTTCAAGGAGACCCGTCCCGAACGCTTCGCCGCGTTCGCACGCGAGGACTTCCCGTCCGGCCGCCTGGTCACGCTCGACGAGGTCACCGACGTGGCCTGCTTCCTGCTGTCGGAACGGGCCCGTGGCATCAACGGCGCCAACATCTGCGTGGACGGCGCACAGGACCATCCCAGCGCCGGACGCTTCTTCCCCTGATCGGCTGGTCGGCGATGAGTTCTCTGCCCTGAGCCGGTCCATCTCCTTGAAAGCGGCATTTCTGGGGAGGAGAACAGCATGAGTGATGCTCAGACGCGCGTTCAGGACGCAGTCGACGGGCTCGTCGAGACGGGCAAGGAGATCGGCGTCCAGGTCGCCGTCTACCACCACGGCGAGCAGGTCGTGGACGCGGTGGCGGGCGCCGCCGACTCCGAGACGGGGCGGCCGGTCGAGCCCGGCACGCCCTTCTACAACTTCTCGATCGGCAAGGGCGTGACCGCGACGATCGCGCACGTGCTCGCCGAACGCGGGCTCTTCGACTACGACACCCGCGTCGCCGAGCTCTGGCCGGAGTTCGCGGCCCATGGCAAGGAGAACGTGACCGTACGACATGTCCTCAACCACTCGGCCGGCCTGCCGGGTGTACCGGTGGACGCGACGATCGAGGACGTCTGCGACTGGGACAAGATGACCGCCTTCCTGGCCGACGCCGAGTTGTGGTGGGAGCCCGGGACCGAGGTCGGCTACCACGCCTACACGTTCGGCTACCTGGTCGGCGAGATCGTCCGCCGGGCGACCGGCAAGCCGATCTCCGAGGTCCTCGTCGAAGAGGTGTCAGGTCCCCTGGGCGTCGCGGACGAGATCTACTTCGCGATGCCCGCGTCCGAGCAGGCCAGGCTCGCCCGGCTGGAGGACGAGCCTGGCCTCGGCGAGATGGCCGGCGACATGCCGCCGGACCTGCCCATGTTCAAGGCCGGGCCGCTCGTCCTCTTCCCGAACGCCGCGCTCGGCAACCGGCCCGACATGCTCGCCGCCACCATCCCCGCGGGCTGCAAGACTTCCGCCCGCGCGATCGCCCACATGTACGCCGCGGTGATCGGTGAGGTGGACGGCGTGCGCTTCCTCTCTCCCGAACGGCTCGCCCAGGTCTGGGCGGTCTCCGCGACCGGCACCGACCAGATCTTCGGCAACCCCAGCACGTGGGGCCTGGGCTACGCCGGCGGCTTCTCCGGCTCGGACACCGAGTTCGGGATGGCCGGCGCGGGCGGCAGCTACGCGGGCGCCGACACCGCCACCGGCGTCGCGTTCGCGGTGACCAAGAACCGTTTCTCCATGAGCTTCGACTCGGCCACCGAGATCATCAAGCTCATCCGGGAGCTCTACGGCTGATCAACGCTCCACGGTCAGGCGGACGCCGAGACCGATGAAGATGCCGCCCGTCGTGACGTCCAACCGGCGGCGGGCGGCCTTGCGCTCGCGCAGCCATCCGCCGATCCGGCCCGCGAGAACTCCCACCAGGCCGTCGACGAGGAACTCAAGGACGATCAGGATCGCGCCGAGGATCGTGAACTGCACCCAGACCGGGCCGAGGGCGGGGTCGATGAACTGGGGCAGGAAAGCGATGGTGAAGGTGACCATCTTCGGGTTGAGGAGATTGGTCACCAGGCCGTTCAGATAGGCACGGCGACCGGCCATCCCGCCATTCTCGGCCGGCAGTTCCTCCATGCCCTTGCGTTGGCGGATCATCTGCACGCCCAGATAGATCAGGTAGACCCCGCCGATCATCCGCACGACGGTGAACGCGGTCGGCACGGCGGCGAACAGCGCCGCCAGCCCCGCGGCCGCCACCGCCACATGAACGGCCTCGCTGGTGGCCACACCGGCCGTCGCCAGGAGCCCCACACGAGGCCCGCCCCGCATCCCGCACCCGAGGATGTACAGCATGTCCGGACCGGGAACGATCATGGCCACGATGGTCGTCACGGTGAACGCCGCGAGCAGATGAGAATCGATCGGCATGGGACTCCCTCTCCACCAGT
>NZ_JAGEOJ010000016.1 GCF_017573505.1 Actinomadura barringtoniae | reverse complement strand
GAGGAACGTGGCCTCCCGGTCCTCCCAGCACTCGTAGATGTTGGGACAACCGGCCTCCTGGCACACCGTGTGCAGACCCTCGGACTTCACCAGGGAGGTGAGCTCGCGGTACTGCGGCCCCATCTTCAGCCGGGTCTTGATCCAGTCGGGCTTGCGCTCGATGGGGGTCTGGCTGTTGCGGGCCTCAACGCGCAGGAGCTTGCGCCCCTCAGGTGTCACCGTCGTCACGCCCACAGGCTACGTCCCGATCAGGGGTCTTAGCACCTCGGGGCCCTGGGTATTGATCAACACAGCATTGATCGGGGGAGACCATGCTCATCAGCACCATGAACGACCTGCCCGGCTACGAGATCACCGAGGTGGTGGGGGAGGTGTTCGGGCTCACCGTCCGCAGCCGCCACCTGGGCTCGCAGATCGGCGCCGGCCTGAAGTCGATGTTCGGCGGCGAGCTCAAGGGCATGACCAAGATGCTCGAGGAGACCCGTTTCGAGTCGCAGAACCGGCTGGTCGAGGAGGCCGAGAAGCTGGGCGCCGACGCCATCCTGGCCATGCGGTTCGACGCCAACGACCTGGGCGATCTCGGTCAGGAGATGTGCGCGTACGGCACCGCCGTGAAGATCCGCAAGCTGGGCTGAACGGCCGTCTGCCAGGCCGATTCCCGCGTTTCCACCCTCGGTAGCGATTGATCTTCTAAGGTAACTCCCTGTTGTCACGTAAGAGCCGTGCGCAGGAGGGTCCACCGTGGGTCTGGCAATGTCGTACCTCAGGGTGCCGCCGCAGCTGGAGGGCGAGACCGACCCGGGTCGGATCGCCCGTCTTGTCTTCGGCACGCCCGACTGGCGGCGCCGCCAGCCGTCCGCGCAAGTCCTGGACCTCGCGGGGCACTGGCAGTCGCTGCACTACCTGATCACCGGCGACCCGTGGGACGGGCGCCAACCCGAGGCCGACGTGGTCTGCGGTGGCCGGCTGCTCACCGAGGACGGCGCGGCCGAGCTCGGCGTGGACGTGATCTACCTGGCGCCGGACCGGGTCAAGCCCGCGGCCGACCACCTGGCCGGCACCCCGTTCGCCAAGATCGCCGAACGGTACGACCCGGCGGCGATGAAGGCCGCCGAGGTGCAGGGTGCGGGCGGCCTGGACGCCAAGACCCGGGACAAGGTGCTGAAGCCCGCCTACGAGCGGCTGATCGGCTTCTACGGCAAGGCCGGCACCGACGGCCAGGCCGTCTTCAAGATCATGACCGAGGCTTAAGGATCACGACCGAGGTCTGAGCCTCAGGCCTCGGGTCAGGCTTCAGGCCTCAGATCAGGCTTCCAGCTGGGCCGTCGTGCGGTGGAGCGTCTCCGCCGCACCGAGCTGCGCGCTCAGGTGCCGTTCGACGATGGGCGTGACCTCGTCGACGGTGACCCGGCGGCCCAGCTCCTTGGACAGCGACGTCGAACCCGTGTCGGTGAAGCCGCACGGGTTGATCTTGTCGAACCAGGACATCTCGCAGTCGCAGTTGATCTGGAAGCCGTGCATGGTGACGCCGCGCCGCACCCGCAGGCCGATCGAGCCGAGCTTGCGGTCGGGGCCGCCGGGCACCCAGAGCCCGCTGCGGTCCTCGATGAACTTGGTCTCCAGGCCGAACTCGGCGCAGACGTCCATCATCATCTGCTCCAGCAGCCGCACGAACGCGACGCCGCCCCTGGGGTCGGGGAGCTTCACGATCGGATAGCCGGTGAGCTGCCCCGGCCCGTGCCAGGTGATCTTGCCGCCGCGGTCGACGTCGATCACGGGCGCGCCGGGGTCGCCGATCGGCCGGTCCAGCGCGGCGGTGCGCTTGCCCGCCGTGTAGACCGGCTGGTGCTCCAGGAGCAGCACGCAGTCGCCGATCTCGTCGTCGATCCGCCGCTCCTGCGTCCGCCGCTGCAGATCCCAGGCCGACTCGTACGGGACCGCGGCCGTGCCGAAGCCCACATGCACGAAGACCAGCGTGCGAGTGTCGCCGTCCGCCGCCGGGGTGGTGTCTTCGCGTACGTCTACATCCGTCACGCCCGCCAGCTTACGACCGCCCCGCAACGTTCCACCCGGCGCCCTTCCCCTGGCCGAGCCCGCTCGACTCCACTGGCCGGGGCCGCTCGACCCCATCGGACGAGGCCGCTCGACTCCGTCGTATGAGCCCGCTCGACCATCTGTCGACCGCTGTCGACCAGCTATACGGCGGCGAGCAGACGAGGGTCGATCCTCGTCTCCTTGGCGGCGCCCGAGCCGTCCGGCTCGACGCGGTAGGCGCCCGCGTCCTTGGCGTACGAGACCGCCTGGACGAACTCGGTGCCCACGTAGTGGAGCCCGACCGCCTCGTCCGCCGCGTACCCGCCCGGCAGGGTGCCCTCGCCGACGAGCTGCTGCAGCAGTGGGCGCCGCTGGGCGTCGCTGTCGTAGTGCACGCCGCAGGAGTAGGGCAGCAGGCCCAGCCCGTCGGTGAGCGGGCGCAGCTGGGGCCCGTAGGAGTCGGTGTTGCCGCCCACGTGCCAGCACAGCGCCCCGGCGCTCTGGCCCGACAGCACGACACCCTCGTTCCAGGCCTCGCGCAGGATGTCGTCCAGCCCGTGCAGGCGCCACAGGGCCAGCAGGTTGGCCACGCTGCCGCCCTGGACGTAGATCAGGTCCTGGCTGAGCAGGTGCGAGCGGACGTCCTGGACGTTCGGCATCGGGAACAGCGCGACGTGGCTGACCTCGGCGTCCAGCTGCGTGAGGGCGCCGTAGCCGCGCGCGATGTACTCGGCGCCGTCGCCGAGCGCGGTCGGCAGGAAGCAGATCCGCGGCCGGTCCTGCCCGGTCAGGTCGAGCGCGTAGCGCAGGAGCGGGCTGGGTGACATTCCGTACCGGCTGTCGGGGATGAACGTTCCGCCGCCGATGGCGAGGATGTGTGGCTGCCCGTCTGTGCTCATATCGCCGCGCTCCCGTTCGAAAGTACTCTCTGTGTCACCGTACGACTACCGCCCGGAACCGGGTGCGACTTTGATGTTTCTTGGCGTCGCGTTCATCCCTCAGGTGAGCGCGGCCCGCAGCGCCGCCTCCAGCTCGGGCCGGTCGAAGACGAACCCGGCCTCCTTCAGCCGCCGGGGGAGCACCCGCTGGCTCACCAGCGGCCCCTCGTCCGCCAGACCCCGCAGCGCGGCCCTCAGCGCGATCCTGGGGACTGTGAAGATCGTCGGGCGGCCCAGGACCTGACCCAGGGCCTTGGCGTACTCAGCGTTGCGTACGGGGCGCGGCGCGGTCATGTTCACCGGCCCCTCCAGCTCGGAGTCGATCAGCAGGCGCATCGCGGCCAGGTAGTCGGGCATCGCGATCCAGCTGAGCCACTGCCGCCCGTCGCCGAGCTTGCCGCCCAGGCCCAGCCGGAACAGCGGCAGCGTGGTCCCCAGCATCCCGCCCTGCTTGGCCAGGACGATGCCGGTGCGCGGATGAACGACCCGTACGCCCGCGTCCGCCGCAGGTGTGGCCGCGGCCTCCCAGTCGCGCACGACGCCGGACAGGAAGTCGTCGCCAGTGGGCGAGTCCTCGTCCAGCTCCCGGTCGCCGCCGTTGCCGTAGTAGCCGATCGCCGACCCCGAGACCAGCACGCGCGGCTTGGCCTCCAGGCCCGCGATCGCCTCGGCCAGCGTCGTCGTGCCGCGCACCCGGCTCTCGCGGATCTCGCGCTTGTACGACTCGGTCCACGGCCGCGAGGCGATCCCCGCCCCGGCCAGGTGGACGATCGCGTCGCACCCCTCGAGCCCCTTGGCGTCGACGGACCGGCCCGGACTCCACCGCACCTCGTCCGCCCCGGCCGGATCCCGCCGGACGAGCTTGACGACGTCGTGCCCGTCGGCCTTGAGGTTCCGGACGAGCGCCGAGCCGATGAGCCCCGACGCGCCCGTGATGGCGACCTTCATGGAATTCACCCTAGGGGCCCTACCCCTCGGCGGTCCCGATAGCCTCCAACGCATGTCGAGGATCCCCACTGTGTTCGACGCTTTCGCGATCTGACCTACTCGCCTGGCGGCTCGCAGGTCAATCGCCAAAGGGCGAGCGCGACATCGCTTCGCGATCTGAGGTGAGAGACTTCGCCTTCGGCTTGCCTCGCACCTCAGGTAGCGCGCTCGCGTGCGTGGTCCTGCCGGTGTGCGGGGATGAGTCCTCAGGGCGATCCCGTGCGGGCCGGGCCGCGCGGCACCGCGGCCCTGCTCACCGTCTACCTCGCGGGCTTCGGCGGCTCGCACCCGCTGGCCAAGAGGATCGGCGCCTGGCCCGCCGTGCTGAGCGTCGCCGCGCTGTCGGCCGGGGCGTCTTACGCCGTCGCCGACCGTCGCGCCGAGTCGGAGTAGGTCTCCGGAGCCGCGTAGGTCTTCAGCTCGATCCCGTTCGCCGCCTCGCGGATCGGCTGCATGATCTTCTCCAGGACCATGCCCTTGCCGGGCATGAACCGCAGCGAGCGCATCATGAGGCTCTGCAGCCGGGCCCGGGCGGGCGTCGCGGGCACCAGCTGCTTCACCACGTCCCGGCCCAGCTTCTGGTTGAGGTCGACGTAGGCCCGCATCTCCCGCTCGTACGCCGCGAAGGCCGCCTGGTGGTCGCCGCCGCCTGGGCCGCCTGCCGCTGCCAGCTCGCCCGCCAGCACGTAGGCGCCGACCAGTGCGAGGCCGGTGCCCTGGCCTGAGGCGGGGGAGGGGCAGTACGCGGCGTCGCCGACGAGGGCGGTCCGGCCGACCGACCAGGCCGGCATCGTGAGCTGCGCCAGCGAGTCGTAGTAGAAGTCCGGCGAGCCCTCCATCTCGGCCAGCAGGCGCGGGACCTCCCACCCGTACTTGGCGAACGCCTCCCGTACGGTCTGCTGCTGCGCGCGAACGTCGCGGCGGTCGACCCCTTCTCCGGGAGCGGGGAAGAAGAACAGCGCCTTGGCGTCGGCGGCCTTGCGCACGCTGTAGAGGTTGGCGACGTGGCCCGCGTCCGACAGGGCCAGCTCCCAGCGGTCCAGGCCCAGGTGGTTCGGAACGGTGAAGACCGCCACGTTCAGGCCCATGCCGTGGGAGAAGCGGCTCTCGGGCCCGAACGTCAGCGCCCGTACCCCCGAGTGCAGCCCGTCGGCGCCCACGACCAGGTCGAACGTGCGCGGCGTCCCGTTCTCGAAGGAGACCCGGATGCCGTTCGGCCCCTCCTCCATCGCCGTGATGGAGTCGCCGAAGACGTACTCCACGTCCTGCGTCGTCTCGTAGAGCAGCTGTGCCAGGTCGCCGCGCATGATCTCCAGGTCGCCCGGGTCGCGGAAGCCGATCAGGTCGGGCCCGAGCGTCGCGATGGCCTTGCCCTTGCGGTTCAGCCACTGCCCGCCCCGGATGTCGGTCGAACGGGCCCGGACCTCGTCCAGGATCCCCATCCGCCGCGCCACCTCGACGGCCACGCCGCGCAGATCGACCTTGTAACCGCCCGGCCGCAGCTGCGGCGCGCGCTCCACGATCGTCGGCGCGAACCCGTACCGCCGCAGCCAGAACGCCAGGGCGGGTCCGGCGACGCTCGCCCCGGAGATGAGCACGTTCCTCATGACGGCCTCCACTGTTTATGGCATACGCACTACTGTGTAGGGCATAAACATAACTGCGTAACCCATATACTCGCAAGATGAGCGAGGAGACCGGCCTGCCCGCGAGCATCGAGGCCGCCTGGGGAGTGCGGGACCGGCCCGGCAAGGGGCCGAAGCCCGGCCTCAGCCTGGAGCGGATCGTCGGCACGGCCGTCGAGGTCGCCGACGCGGAGGGCCTGAACGCGGTCTCGATGGGGCGCGTGGCCAAGGAGCTCGAGGTCTCCACGATGGCGCTCTACCGCTACGTCTCGGCCAAGAACGAGCTCCTGGAACTCATGGTGGACGCCGCGTACGGAGCGCCCCCGACCACTGCGCCCCCGGCCGACTGGCGCGAGGGTCTCCACCGGTGGGCCTGGGACGCCCTGAACGGCATGCGGAGGCACCCGTGGGTCCTCCAGGTCCCCGTGTCGGGCCCGCCCATCACCCCCAACCAGATCGCCTGGCTGGAGCGCGGCCTGGCCTCCCTGACCGGCACGGGCATCAGCGAGCCCGAGAAGATCTCGACCGTGATGCTGCTGTCCGGCCTGGTCCGCAACTGGGCGAGCATCACCAGCGGCCAGAACCTGCACTCGCCCGACGCCGCCCCGCTGACCTTCAGCTACGGCACGGCCCTCAAGCGCCTCGTCGACCCGCACCGCTTCCCGGCCATCACCGCCGCCATCGAGTCCGGCGCCATCGACGACGAATGGGACGACGGCGACGCCGAGTTCGCCTTCGGCCTCGCCCGAGCCCTCGACGGCATAGAAATGCTCATCCAAGCCACCGGCTGACGTCTTCCTAGACCCCTGGCATGCGGAAAACCCCGCCGCTCCGGTGGAGCGGCGGGGTTTCCGGTTGAGCGCGTTCGGGCTTAGAGACCCAGCTCTGCTTCGAAGTTGCCCTCTTCGAGGCGGTGCTTGATGGTGCCGAGGAAGCGGGCGGCGTCGGCGCCGTCGACCAGGCGGTGGTCGTAGGTCAGGGCCAGGTAGACCATGGACCGGACCGCGATGACCTCGCCCAGGTCCGGGTCGTCGATGACGGCGGGGCGCTTCACGACGGCGCCGGTACCGAGCATGCCGACCTGCGGCTGGTTGAGGATCGGGGTGTCGAACAGCGCGCCGCGGCTGCCGGTGTTGGTCAGCGTGAACGTGCCGCCGGCCAGCTCGTCCGGGCTGACCTTGTTGGTGCGGGTGCGCTCGGCCACGTCGGCGATCCGCTGGGCGATGCCGCCCAGGTTCAGCTGGCCGGCGTTGTGGATGACCGGGACCATCAGGCCGCGCTCGACCACGTCGACGGCGATGCCGAGGTTCTCCACGTCGTGGTAGGTGACCTCGTTGGTCTCGCTGTTGATGACGGCGTTCAGCTTCGGGTGCGCCTTGAGCGCCTCGATCGCCGCCAGCGCGAAGAACGGCATGAAGGACAGCTTCACGCCCTCGCGGGCCTGGAAGTCGGCCTTGGCCTGCTCGCGGAGCCGCGCGACCTTGGTGATGTCCACCTCGACCACGGTGGTGAGCTGCGCGGAGACCTGCAGCGACTCGACCATGCGGCGGGCGATGGTCTGCCGGATGCGGGTCATCTTCTCGGTCTTGCCGCGCAGCGCGGCGGCCTCGGCGGGCGCCGCGGCCGGAGCCGGCGGTGCCGTACGGGCCGGAGCGGCGGCCGGGGCCTGCGGCGCGGCCGGGGCGGGAGCGGCCGCGGCGGCAGCGGCGGCCTGGGCGGCGCGGGCGGCCTCCAGGACGTCCTGCTTGCGGATGCGGCCGCCGACACCGGTGCCGGTGACGGTGTTCAGGTCGACGCTGTGCTCGGCGGCGAGCTTGCGCACCAGCGGCGTGACGTACGGGCCGTCACCCGACGGGGCCTCGGCCGGAGCGGCGGCCGGCTGCTGCGGGGCCGCCGCGGCGGGCGCGGGAGCCGGAGCGGCGGGCGCCGGCGGCTGCGCGGGCGGTGCGGGCGTGGCCGGAGCGGCCGGCGGCGGCCACGCGGCGGGCGGCGGGGCCTGCTGCGCTGCGGGCTGCTGCTGCGGCGGCGCGGACTGCTGCGGGGCCGGGGCCTCGGCCTGCGGCGCGGGCTCCTCGGCGGGCGCCTCCTGCTTCGGCTCGGCCGCCGGCGCGGGGGCCTCGCCCGCCTCGCCGATGACCGCGAGCTCGGCGCCGACCTCGACGGTCTCGTCCTCGGCGACGGTGATGCTGGTCAGGATGCCCGAAGCAGGCGAAGGGATCTCGGTGTCGACCTTGTCGGTCGACACCTCCAGGAGCGGCTCGTCCGTCTCGACGTGCTCACCCTCCTTCTTCAGCCAGCGGGTGACGGTGCCCTCGGTGACGCTCTCGCCGAGCTGGGGCATTGTGACGGAGACCGGCATGGCTCTCGCGACTCCTTCGAAATTTCCTGTGCGGGCGTTCAGCCGTGCACGTGCAGTGGCTTGCCGGCGAGAGCCAGGTGCGCCTCGCCGACCGCTTCGGACTGGGTCGGGTGGGGATGGATCAGCTGGGCGACCTCGCCTGGGAGCGCCTCCCAGTTGTAGATCAGCTGACCCTCCGTGATGAGCTCGCCGACGCGCGCGCCGACCATGTGGATGCCGAGGACGGGCCCGTCCACGGCGGCGATGACCTTGACCTCTCCCTGGGTCCCCAGGATCTTGCTCTTGGGGTTCCCGGCCAGGTCGTAGGTGACCTCGTTGATCTCATGCCCGCGCTCGCGGGCCATCGCGGTGGTGATGCCCACCGAGGCGACCTCGGGGTCGGAGTAGGTGATGCGCGGCACGCCGTCGTAGTCGATCGCCGGCGGGGTGAGCCCGCCGAGCCGCTCGGCCACCAGGATGCCCTCGGCGAAGCCGACGTGGGCTAGCTGCGGAGTCTGGATCAGGTCGCCGACGGCCGAGATCGTCGGCACGTTCGTCCGGCAGAACTCGTCCACCTTCACGAACCCGCGTTCGACCTCGACGCCGACCTCCGCCAGCCCGATGCCGTCCGAGACCGGGCCGCGGCCGACCGCGACCAGCAGCAGCTCGGCGTCCAGGGACTTGCCGCCCTCCAGCGTCACCGAGACGCCGCCGGGCGTCGGCTTCACCGACTCGAAGCGGGTGCCGAGCTCGTACTTGATGCCGCGCTTGCGGAAGGCGCGCTCCAGCCGCTTGGAGCTGGACTCCTCCTCCAGCGGCAGCAGGTGCGGCAGCGCCTCGACGATGGTGACCTCGGCGCCGAACGAGCGCCAGACGCTGGCGAACTCCACGCCGATCACGCCGCCGCCGAGGATGACGACCGAAGCGGGGACCCTGTCCAGCACCAGCGCGTGGTCGCTGGAGATCACCCGTTCACCGTCGATGTCCAGGCCGGGCAGCGACTTGGGCGCCGACCCCGTGGCCAGCACGATGTGCTGCCCCTCCAGGTCGCTGATCTCGCCGCTCGCGCTGGTCACCCGGACGGTGGTCGGACCGGTGACCTTCCCCTCGCCCTCGACGACCGTGATGCCCTTGGACTTGATCAGGCCGGTGAGGCCCTTGACCGTGGTGGAGACGACCTTGTCCTTGTAGGCGTTGACGCCCGGCAGGTCGATGCCCTCGAAGGTGGCCTTGATGCCGAACGTGGCGGCCTCGCGGGTCTGGTCGGCGACCTCCGCCGCGTGCAGCAGCGCCTTGGTCGGGATGCACCCGCGGTTCAGGCAGGTCCCGCCCAGCTTGTCGCGTTCGACCAGCGCGACCGACTTGCCGAGCTCCACGGCTCGCAGCGCACACGCGTATCCGCCGCTGCCACCACCTAGGACGACGATGTCGAAGGGGCCGCTGTTGGCCACTGGAAGCTCCCTTTCTCGCACAGACGCTCGCGGTACTCGCGCTCTGTCTGACTATGCCCTGGCGCGCGGGGGTCGCCGAAGGCGGCCCCGTCGCCATGGAGAAATCTATTCACTTGAACCGGCCGGTGACACCCGGCCCGGAGGTCACAGAATGCCTGCCGCCAGATCCTCGGCGATCTGCACCAACGTACGTGTCGCGGCGCCGGTGCCGCCCTTCGGGGTGTAGCCGTAGGCCTCGCCCTTGTTGAACGAGGGGCCGGCGATGTCCAGGTGGGCCCACTTGACGCCCTCGGGCACGAACTCCTTGAGGAACACGCCCGCGACCAGCATGCCGCCCCAGCGCTCGCCGCTGATGTTGGCCAGGTCGGCGACCGCGGAGTCCAGGCCCTTGCGCAGCTCGGCCGGCAGCGGCATGCCCCAGGCCTGCTCGCCGGCGCGGCCCGCCGCCGCCACGACCTTCTCGCGGACGTCGTCGTCGTTGGCCATGATGCCCGCCGTACGGGTGCCGAGCGCGACCAGCTGGGCGCCGGTCAGCGTGGCGACGTCCACGATCAGGTCGGGGGCGTCCTCGCCCGCGCGCACGATGGCGTCGGCCATGACCAGCCGGCCCTCGGCGTCGGTGTTGAGGACCTCGACGGTCTTGCCGCCGTAGATGCGGATGACGTCGGACGGCCGCTGGGCCGTGCCGCTCGGCATGTTCTCGGCGAGGGCCAGGTAGCCGACCACGTTCACTGCGGGCTTCACGGCGGCGATGGTGCGCAGCGCGCCCAGCACCGCGGCGGCGCCGCCCATGTCGGACTTCATCCAGTCCATGCCCTCGGACGGCTTGAGGGACAGGCCGCCGGAGTCGAACGTGATGCCCTTGCCGACCAGCGCGAGGGTCTTGGACGCCTCGGGGTGGGTGTAGGAGAGGCGGACGAGCCGGGGCGGGCTGACCGAGCCCTGCCCGACGCCCGCGATGCCGCCGTAGCCGCCCTCGACGAGCGCCTTCTCGTCCAGCACCTCGACACCCAGGCCGCTCTCGCCCGCGATCCGCTCGGCGATCTCGGCGAACGCCTCGGGGTTGAGGTCGGACGGCGGGGTGTTGACCAGGTCGCGCACCAGCGTGATCGACTCGGCCGCCGCCCGCACCCGCTCCAGCGCGTCCGCGCCGGCGCCGAGCACGGTGATCTCCTCGACCGGGGCCTTCTGCTCGCCGGTGCGGTAGTTGCCGAAGGTGTAGTTGCCGAGCAGCGCGCCCAGCGCGGCCGCCTCGACCTCGTCGGCAGAGCCCGCGGGCAGCGCCACGGCCACCTTGCCGGTCCCCGCCAGCGCGCGCAGCGCCGCGCCCGAAGCCCGTCGCAGCGCCTCGGAGTCAGGCCCGGAGCCGTTCTCCGACTCACCGAGCCCGGCGGCCACGATCAGGGGAGCGGTCACCCCGCCGAGGGTCGGAAGCTTGGTGATCTCACCGGCCTTGCCGGTGGCGCCGAGGGCCTTCAGCGTCGCCGCGAGCCGTCCGTCCAGGGCCCGCTCGAGCTCCTCCGCACCGGCCGCGGGCCGGGCTCCGCCGGCGCCGTCCGGGAGGACGCCGATCACGATGGCGTCGACGTCGAGGCTGGCCGGGGATGCGCTCTCAAGGCTGATGCTCGTCACGTAGTCCGATGTTAGTCCTCTTGGTGACCGGTTTCGCCCTTTTGGATCAAGCCTTACTCAAGGCTTTCCGGCCTCGGGCCCCTCGCCTGGCGGCTCGGAGCCCGAACCGAAAAGCGGCGAGCGCGACATCGCTTCGCGATCTTCGCCTTGGGGGCTCGCCTTCGGCGTTGCCCCCAAGGCTCAGGTAGCGCGCTCGCGTGCGGGGTTGTGCTTGTCGCGGGGAGGGTGGCGGAACGGCGATCATGCTGCGGGTTTGCGCTGGTCAGGGGCGAAATCGCCGTCGCATGGGTGGCGGGACGGCATTGCTATTCCACTATTTCTACTGACTTAGTAGGTTACTTCTGTGACCAGGAGAGATGGTGCGGCGGAGGCGCTCACGTTGAGCGATGGGCGCAGGCTGCGCGCGGACCGGGCGCGGCAGGTGGCCGACGTGCTGCGCCGGCAGGTGCTGTACGGGGAGTTCCGCGCGGGGCCGCTGCCGTCCGAGGCCGATCTGGTGATCGAGTTCGGCACCTCGCGCAACACGGTGCGGGAGGCGCTGGACCTGCTGCGCGCCGAGGGCCTGATCGAACGCTGTCCGGGCGTCGGCACCGTCGTGGTCACCGAGAAGTACCCGCACGGCCTGGAGCGGCTGCTCGGCCTGGCCGAGACGCTGCGCGAGCACGGCGAGGTCGCCAACGAGGTCCGTACCACCGGGCTGATCACCCCGCCGCGGGAGATCTCCGCGCGGCTGGCGCTGCCCGAGGGCGAGCCGGTCGTCTACATCGAGCGGCTGCGGCGGCTGAACGGGCTGCCGCTCTCCCTCGACCTCACCTACGTGGCGCGCGACCTCGGCGAGCCGCTGCTGGAGGAGGACCTCGCGCACAACGACATCTTCGTGCTGCTCGAACGCATCGCCGCCCAGCCGCTCGGGCTGGGCGAGCTCACCGTGGAGGCGGTCAACGCCGACCCGCACTCCGCGGCCACCCTCGAGGCCCCGCGCGGCGCCGCGCTGCTCATGGTCGAGCGCCTCACCCACCTGGCCGACGGCCGCCCGGTGGACCTGGAGTTCATCCGGTTCCGTGGCGACCGCATCACGATGAGCGGCACTCTGCGCCGCGACTGACCCCCTGGAGTTCGCTGTGTCCCTGGTGGAGAACCGGGCCGACGTCCCCGTGACGGTGGACGAGGCCCTGTGCATCGACGGCTGCACGCTCTGCATCGACGTCTGCCCGCTGGACGCCCTGGCCATCAACCCCGAGACCGGCAAGGCCTACATGCACGTGGACGAGTGCTGGTACTGCGGCCCGTGCGCCGACCGGTGTCCGACCGGCGCCGTGACCGTCAACATGCCCTATCTCATCCGCTGAAGGAACTCCTCATGAAACGCGTTCTGGCGGCGCCCGCCGCCCTGATCCCCCTGCTCGCCGGGTGCACGGTGGCGGGGAACGCCGCCGGCGGCGGCGACGTGAAGATCGTGGTCGGCTACCAGTCCAAGACCATCAACACGGTCACGGCGGGCACGCTGCTGCGCTCGCTCGGCTACTTCGAGAAGCGCCTGAACGAGCTGGGCAAGGCCGAGGGCAAGAAGTACTCGGTGGTCTGGCAGGACTACGACACCGGCGCCCCGATCACCGCCCAGATGCTCGCCGGGAAGATCGACATCGGCTCGATGGGCGACTACCCGCTGCTGATCAACGGCTCGCGGGCCCAGGCGCAGGGCGGCGACGCCCGTACCGAGCTGGTCTCGATCACCGGCTACAACCTCAGGGGCGCGCTGAACGGCGTCGTCGTCGACAAGGGCTCAACGGCCAAGACGCTGCGCGACCTGAAGGGCAAGACGGTCTCGACCAGCGTCGGCTCGGCCGGGCACGGCACGTTCGTCCAGGCCGCGAAGAAGTACGGGTTCGACGGCGCCAAGGACGTCAAGATCGAGAACCAGCAGCCGTCGGTCGGCGCGTCCGCGCTGGAGTCGGGCAAGGCGGCCGGGCTCGCGCAGTTCGTGGCGTGGCCGGGCGTGCTGGCGGTCAAGCAGCAGGCGCGGCTGCTGTACGACGGGGGAGACCTCGGCGTCCCCACGTTCCACGGCGTCGTGGTCGGCAAGAAGTTCGCCGGGGCCAAGCCGAAGATCCTGCAGGCGTTCCTCGGCGCCCAGATCGACGCGACGCGCTACCTGAACGCCAACCCGGTGAAGTCGGCCGAGTCGGTCGCCGCCGGCACCGGCCTGCCGGTCGAGGCCGTCTACCTCTACAACGGCGCGGGCGGCGTCGCCACGTTCGACCCGACGATCAAGCAGCCGCTGCGGGACGCGCTCACCAACGACGTGCCGTTCCTGAAGTCCATCGGCGTGCTCACCCAGCCGGTCGACCTCAAGGCGTTCGTCAACGACACCTATATAAGGCAGGCGTACGGCGCCTCCTATGACAGCGACGCGGCCGCCACGCCCAAGCCCTCGGCGGGGGAGACCTGGATCTCCGGCGAGGAGAAGACGACCCCCTACAAGGACCCGGCCGCCCTCCTGCGCGGCGTACGCGAGGCCCAGCAGCAGGGCAGGCAGCTCAAGGCGGCCTACGTCGCCGACACCGTGACCGGCACGCGGTGGTTCGCCGACAAGGACGTCTGGGTCGAGGACCCGTCGGCGGGCGGGCAGCGGTTCAAGCCGTTCGCCACCGACGAGGGCGCGCAGAAGTACCTGGCCGCCCACTCCGGCGCCAAGGTCGTGCCCTATGCCGAGGCGGTGCGGCGAGCATGAAGACGCTCGTCCGGTTGGGCTCGCTGGCCGCCGCGCTGCTCGCCTGGCAACTGCTGACCGCCGCGAACGTCCGGCTGTGGGTGCGCTTCGACCGCTTCCCGGGGCCGGTGGACGTCTGGCGGGAATTCCAGCGGCAGGTGCAGCAGACGCAGTTCTGGGAGGACGTCGCGCAGAGCCTGGTCCGCATCCTCAGCGGCTTCGCGCTGGCGGCCGTCCTCGGGGTCGCGCTCGGCATCGCGGTGGCGCGTTCGCGCTGGGCCAGCGACCTGCTCCAGCCGCTGTTCGAGGTCGTGCGGCCGATCCCGGCGATCGCGCTGGTCCCGGTCGCGATCCTGCTGTTCCCGGCGAACGAGCAGGGGATCGTGTTCATCACGTTCGTCGCCGCGTTCTTCCCGATCCTGGTCAGCACGCGGCACGCGGCGCGCGCCCTGCCGCTGGTCTGGGAGGACGCGGTCCGCACGCTCGGCGGCAGCCGGTGGCGGGTGCTGGCGAGCGTCGTCCTGCCCGGCGTGCTGCCGGGCGTGTTCGGCGGCCTGTCGGTCGGGATGGGCGTCGCCTGGATCTGCGTGATCTCCGCCGAGATGATCTCCGGCGACTTCGGCGTCGGCTACCGCACCTGGCAGGCCTACACGATCGTCGACTACCCCGGCGTGCTGGTCGGGATGATCACCATCGGCCTCCTGGGCCGGTTCACCTCCGGCGCCGTCGAGCTGGCCGGCCGCCGCGTCACCCGCTGGCTGCCCAGGGAGCACAGATGAGCGAGCGTAGCGAGCGTTCCGGGGGGCGTGGGGGGTCGTCCCCCCTCGAAGAAGCACAGATGAGCGCACTGTCGCTGCACGCCGAGAACCTCAGCCTGGGCTACAACGGCCACCCCGTTCTGTCCGGCGTGAACCTGGAGGCGCGGGCGGGGGAGATCCTCGTCATCGTCGGGGCGTCCGGCTGCGGCAAGTCCACGCTCCTGCGCGCGTTCGCCGGGCTCCTGCCGGTCACGACCGGCGCCCTGCGCGCGGGCGGCGCGCCCATCACCGGGCCGTCCCGCGACCGCGCGCTCATCTTCCAGGACGACGCGCTGCTGCCCTGGCGGAACGCGCGCCGCAACGTCGAGCTCGCCCTCGCCCTGCGCGGCGTGCCACGCGCCCGCCGCCGTACCGAGGCCCTTTCCTGGCTGACCCGCGTCGGACTAGGGGAGCAAGGCGACCGCCTTCCCCGCGAGCTGTCCGGCGGCATGCGCCAACGCGTCCAGCTCGCCCGCACCCTCGCCGCCGAACCGCGAGCGATCTTGATGGACGAGCCGTTCGGCGCCCTCGACGCGCAGACCCGCGCCACCATGCAGCGCCTGCTGCTGGACGTGCTGGCCGACGCGCCCGCGACCGTCGTCTTCGTCACCCATGACATGGAGGAGGCGCGGCTGCTCGGCGACCGCGTCGTGCGGCTCACCCCGTCGGGCGTCGCCGAACTGAAGGAGGAAGTGGCCTGATGGAGATCCCCTCCGTCACCGAACGCCGCGAGCTGAGCTGCGACGTGCTGGTCATCGGCGGCGGTACGGCCGGGACGATGGCCGCCATCACCGCCGCCGAGCAGGGCGCGAGCGTGCTGCTGCTGGAGAAGGCGCACGTACGGCACAGCGGCGCGCTCGCGATGGGCATGGACGGCGTCAACAACGCGGTCATCCCCGGCAAGGCGACGCCCGAGGACTACGTCGCCGAGATCACCCGGGCCAACGACGGCATCGTGAACCAGAAGACCGTTCACCAGACCGCCACCCGCGGCTTCGCCATGGTCAAACGCCTTGAGCGCTACGGGGTGAAGTTCGAGAAGGACGAGTACGGCGAGTACGCCGTGCGGCGCGTGCACCGGTCCGGCTCGTACGTGCTGCCGATGCCCGAGGGCAAGGACGTCAAGAAGGTCCTCTACCGCGTCCTGCGGCAGCGTTCGATCCGCGAGAAGGTCCAGATCGAGAACCGCGTCATGCCCGTCCGCGTCCTCACCGACGAGGGCCGCGCCGTCGGGGCCGTCGGCTTCGACACCCGTTCAGGCGAGTTCGTCACCGTCTCCGCCGGAGCCGTCGTCCTGGCGACCGGCGCGTGCGGACGCCTCGGCCTGCCCGCCAGCGGCTACCTCTACGGAACGTACGAGAACCCGACCAACGCGGGCGACGGCTACGCCATGGCCTACCACGCCGGGGCCGAACTCAGCGGCATCGAGTGCTTCCAGGTCAACCCGCTCATCAAGGACTACAACGGCCCGGCCTGCGCCTACGTCGCCAACCCGTTCGGCGGCTACCAGGTCAACAGCGCCGGCGACCGCTTCGTCGACTGCGACTACTGGTCCGGCCAGATGATGGCCGAGGTCAAGCGCGAGATCGACTCCGCGCGCGGCCCGATCTACCTCAAGCTCTCGCACCTGCCCGACGAGACCCTGACCACCCTCGAAGGCATCCTGCACACCACCGAACGCCCCACCCGAGGCACCTTCCACGCGGGCCGCGGCCACGACTACCGCACCCACGACGTCGAGATGCACATCTCCGAGATCGGCCTGTGCGGCGGCCACTCCGCCTCCGGCGTCTGGGTCGACGAGAACGCCCGCACCACCGTTCCTGGGCTCTATGCCGCCGGAGACCTGGCCTGCGTCCCGCACAACTACATGATCGGCGCCTTCGTCTTCGGCGACCTGGCCGGAGCCCACGCCGCCACCAACCATCGACATGGCGCCCTCCACGAGGACCAGATCGCCGCCGCCCACGAGCTGATCTACCGCCACCTCCGCCACCCCGGCGGCCCGCCCCAGCCCCAGGTCGAGTACAAGCTCCGCCGCTTCGTGAACGACTACGTCGCGCCGCCCAAGACCGGCGCCAAGCTCGACATCGCCGTCGAGACGTTCACCCGCATGGAGCAGGAGATCGCCGAGATGGGCGCCCGCACGCCCCACGAGCTGATGCGCTGCGCCGAGGTCACCTTCATCCGAGACTGCGCCGAGATGGCCGCCCGCGCCTCCCGCACCCGCACCGAGAGCCGCTGGGGCCTCTACCACGACCGCGCCGACCTGCCCGAACGCGACGACGCCGACTGGTTCTTCCACCTCAACCTGCGCCGCCGCGACGACGGCGCCATGGAGTTCATCAAGCGCCCCGTGGCGCCCTACCTGGTCCCCGTGGACGAGTTCACCGTCCCCGAGGGCACCCACCCCACCGTCCTGGCCACCGAAACCCGCACGACAACCCAGACCCAGACCTCTGCGGGCCCCCGCCGCACCATGGCGATCGGCCGCTCGCCCCGCCTCCTGGAGCTCCTGGAGCTCACAGACCAAGGCGCCACCCTCCCCGAGATCACGCCCTACCTCTCAGACCCAGACCCCAAGGTCCGCCGCGCGGCCGTGGCCACCCTCACCGAAGTAGTCCCCGAAGGCGTGGCCACCGCCCTAGCCACCGCCCTGACCGACGACCACGGCTCCGTACGCCACGCCGCAGCCACAGCCCTGCGCGAGCTAGTGGAAGTCCTCCCCGCCACCAACGAAGTCCGCGACGCCCTAACAACAACCCTCGTTAGCCCCGACGCCCAAGTGCGAGCCGCGGTCCTGGACGTCCTACGCGCCCTCCACCTGGGCAAGCTCCCGGTCTTCACGACCGCCCTATCCGACCCCGACCACCGAGTCCGCCTCCAGTCAGTAAGAGGTCTCGTCTCCCTGGACGCCTCTCCCGACGTCGCCAAAGCCGCCACCGACGCCAACCGCGAGGTCCGCATAGCCGCCGCCCACGGCCTGGGAACGATCGGCTCCGGCGCCGAAACCCTCGCAACCCTGCTCAACGATCCCGACGACCTGGTCCGAGCCGCAGCCCTGGAAGCCCTATCCGGAGTCGGCTGCCCGAGCCCCTTGGCCGACCAAGCGATAGCGGCCCTGCACGACCCCGCCTGGCAGGTCCGTACCGGCGCCGCCAGAGGCCTGGCCGCCGCCCCTCCAGCCACGGCCGCAGCACCCCTCATCAAGGCCCTCGCCGACCCTCACCTCGACGTACGCAAGGCCGCCGTCATCTCCCTAGGCCCCTGGTCCGACCACCCCGAGGTAGCGGACGCCCTCCGTACCGCCCAAGAAGACACCGACGCCGACGTCCGCGCCTACGCCCGCCGCGCCCTCAGCGAAGGGCGGCGAGCGTGACGAGGGCGGTGGTGGTGGCCACTTCTACGAGCGCGCCTAGGACGTCGCCGGTGATGCCGCCCAGGCGGCGGATGGCGTGATGGAGGAGTAGGAGAGCGGCGCCCAGACCTAGGAGGACGGCGGCGGGGCCGTGGAGGGGGTCGACGGCCAGGGCCGCCAGGAGGGCGATTGCGGTGACCAGGATGGCGGCGGGGGTGCGGATGGTGCCTGCTACCAGGGAGCCGAGGCCGCCGGAGCGGGCTGAGGGGACTGTGGTGCGGCAGGCCCAGGGGAGGGCCAGGCGGCCTGTTACTGCGGCGATGAGGACGGCTATGGAGGCGTGAGGGGTTGAGCCCAGGGCGGCCACCTGGATGAGGAGGGTGAGGAGGAGCGTCACGACGCCGAAGGGGCCGATGTCGGAGCGCTTCATGATGGCCAGGGCGTCTTCGGCGGGGCGGTTGCTGCCCAGGCCGTCGGCCAGGTCTGCCAGGCCGTCCAGGTGCAGGGCGCGGGTCAGGGCCGCGGCGGCGGCTATTGCGAGGGCCGCTCCAAGGAAATTGGAGAGGTTCAGGGCATCGGCTACGAGGAGGACCGCTGTGGCTGCTCCTCCTACCAAGAGGCCTACTAGGGGCGCGAGGAGCATGGCTTTGCGGGCGGTGTCCCGGTCCACCTGGTCTGTGTGGAGCGGGATCACGGTGAGGAGCGAGACCGCCAGGTGCAGAGCGTTCATAGGGCTTTGACGCGGCCGGCCACTACCAGGGCGGCCTCTTCGGACTCGGCAGCGAGGCGCTGGTTGAGGTGGCCCAGGGCGTCGCGGAACGCGCGGCCGACGGGGGTGGTGGGGACCAGGGAGAGGCCGACCTCGTCGGTGACGGCGACGATGCGGGCGGCGGTGGCGCGCCAGGCCCCGACGAGTTCGTCCATGCGCGGGATGACGCGGGCGGGGTCGTCCCAGGCGTCGGTCTCGCCCATCGCGGCGGCCAGCCAGGAGCCGATGCCGTCGATCAGCATGGCGCCGGCGGTGGACTCGATGGTGTGAGCCAGGTCGGTCGTCTCGATGGTCTGCCACCAGGACGGACGACGGCGGCGGTGGGCGGCGATGCGGGCGGTCCACTCGGGGTCGTCGGGCGAGCGCATGCCGGTCGCGACGTAGGTGACGTACGGGTCGGCCATCAGGCGCAGCTCGGCCTCGGCGGACTTGCCCGAACGGGCGCCGCCCAGAAGAAGGGTGCGGTGCGGGCCCTCGCGCGGAGGGAGCCAGAACGCCAGGCGGCGTTCCAGCTCGGCGGGGGAGGGGACGCGGTGGTCGACGTGGACGGCCATGATCTCGGTCGCCGCGGTGACCGCGCCAGCGTGGCGGAGGCGGCCCAGATGGTCGGGGCAGCCGACGAGGTCGAGGAGGGCGGCGTCGTAGACGATCTCGGCGACCGGTTCCGGACGGGCTCCGGCGGCCGCGGCGACCAGGATCCGGCGGCCGGACGCCGAACGGACGTCATGGCCGCCGGGGACGGCCCAGCGGGAGCACTCGTCCAGGGGAACGCCCTCGATCACGATGGTCGTGGGCTCGTACCGCACCCCGGCCGTGCGCAGCCGGTTGCACGAGGCGCAGCGGCAGCCGGGCGCGGGCCAGCCGTCCGGCCCGGCGATGCCCTGGAGATCGATGTCCATTGATCGAAAACTCTACGGTGCCCGGGTGACCTGCGCCGTGCGCGGCGCGGCAAAGAGAAATGCCGGGCAAGCCCGTCAAATGCCCGGGTGGTTGGGCGGCGGCTGCGGGAGGGCTAGTCTCACGGGATGGCGTGGAGCTGGCGTTTGGAAAAGGCCGACGGTCGTGCGGTCGGCGTGTCCGAGGAGACGTTCCCCACCCAGGCCGACGCGGAGACGTGGCTCGGGGAGAACTGGCGGGGTCTGCGCGAGGACGAGATCGACAAGGTCACCCTGCTGGACGACGAGACCGTCGTCTACGAGATGAGCCTGCACACCGTCTAGCCGTGCCTCTGAATGACGAGGCACGGCCAGGGCGGTGAGCTACGGGCGCTTCCTGGGGCTGGCGGTCTTGCCCGGGTCACGGGTGACGACCGGGGCGATGACGTCGTCGATGCGCTTCATCACGTCCGCGTCGAGCGTGACACCCGCCGCCTTGACGTTGTCGCGGACCTGCTCGGGCCGGGACGCGCCGACGATCGCGGCCGAGACGTTCGGGTTCTGCAGGACCCAGGCGACCGCGAGCTGCGCCATGGACAGGCCCAGGTCGGCGGCGATCGGCTCCAGCTGCTGAACGCGGGTGAGCACGTCGTCCTGCAGCCAGCGCGACACCATGTCCGAGCCGCCCTTGTCGTCGGTGGCGCGGGAACCGGCGGGCGGCGGCTGGCCCGGCTTGTACTTGCCGGTCAGCACGCCCTGGGCGATCGGCGACCACACGATCTGGCCGATGCCCTCCTTCTCCGAGAGCGGAACGACCTCCTCCTCGATGACCCGCCACAGCATGGAGTACTGCGGCTGGCTGGAGATGATCCGGTCGAAGCCCATCTCGTCGGCGATCTTCAGCGCCTGGGCGATCTCCTCCGCGCGCCACTCCGAGACGCCGATGTAGAGCGCCTTGCCCTGCCGTACGACGTCGTCGAACGCGCGGAGGGTCTCCTCCAGCGGCGTCTCGTAGTCGAAGCGGTGCGCCTGGTAGAGGTCGACGTAGTCGGTCTGCAGGCGGCGCAGGGAGGCGTCGATCGACTCCATGATGTGCTTGCGGGACAGGCCGCGGTCGTTCTGGCCGGGGCCGGTCGGCCAGTAGACCTTGGTGAAGATCTCCAGGCCCTCGCGGCGCTGCCCCTCCAGGGCGCGCCCGAGGACGGCCTCGGCCCGCGTGCCGGCGTAGACGTCGGCGGTGTCGAAGGTCGTGATCCCCTCGTCGAGAGCCGCCCGCACGCAGGCGTGCGCGGCGTCCTCCTCGACCTGGGAGCCGTGGGTGAGCCAGTTTCCGTACGCGATTTCGCTGATCTTGAGACCGCTGCGGCCGAGGTGTCGGAACTCCATGATCCGACCCTACTCAGACCTTGTCGCCCACCTTGACCTGAGGGTTGGGGACGCGCAGGCGGCGGATCTGCATGGCCCGCATGGCCGCGTACATCCCGATGCCCTTGGTGTCCTCGTTCGGGTGGCGCTCGGCCGCCAGCTTCTTGATCTTGGAGCTGAGGTAGAACCCCTCGCCGAAGACCGCGATCAGCAGCACCGGCGGCGCGAACAGCACCAGGAGCTTGGCGGCCGCGATCGGCAGCAGGCTGAGCGCCACGATCGCGAACATGCCGTACATCAGGTACGACCCGACGGTGCGGCGCGAGTCGACGAAGTCCCGGGCGAGCTTGCGCACCGGTCCCTTGTCTCGCTTGAGGAGATACTTCTCCTCGCCCCGCTGCATGCCCTCGCGGGCCTTGCCGCGCGCGTCGGACTGCTTCTCGCGAACCCGCTTGTAGGCCTCCTTGCGGTTGGAGGGCGCGGTGATCGGCTGGCGGCGGCGCTTCTCGGCCTCGCTGCGCTTGGGCGTGGGGCGCCCCTTTCCTCCCGGCTTTGCTACCTGAGGAGGATCTTCGGGGGCTTCCTGGGTACGACGTCGGAACACGAGATCAGCCTACCGGCTGCGAACATCGTGGCTGCCTCGCGCGTTAACGCGTAGGGTGATAAGAACCCCAGCAGTGATTATTGAGCCCAGTTTGTGACTGAGCACAGCACGAAGGGACCGGCGCCGCGCGATGAGCGTGATGAAGCGAATGTCGATGATCTTCAAGTCCAAGGCGAACAAAGCCCTGGACCGCATGGAAGATCCTCGTGAGACCCTCGACTACTCCTACCAGCGTCAGCTGGAGATGCTGCAGAAGGTTCGTCGGGGCGTTGCCGACGTCGCGACCTCGCGCAAGCGTCTCGAGTTGCAGATCAACCAGCTCGAACAGCAGCAGAACAAGCTCACCGACCAGGGCAAGAAGGCCCTGCAGGTCGGTCGTGAGGACCTTGCCCGCGAGGCGCTGACCCGGCGCGCGGGCCTCGACAGCCAGCTGGGCGACCTGCGTGCCCAGTACCAGCAGCTGCAGGGCGAGGAGGAGAAGCTCACGCTGGCCTCCCAGCGCCTGCAGGCCAAGGTCGACTCCTTCCGTACGCGCAAGGAGACGATCAAGGCGACCTACACGGCCGCCGAGGCGCAGACCAAGATCAACGAGGCGTTCTCCGGCATCTCCGAGGAGATGGGCGACGTGGGTCTGGCGATCCAGCGCGCCGAGGAGAAGACCGAGACCATGAAGGCCCGCGCCGGCGCGATCGACGAGCTGCTGGCCTCCGGCGCCCTCGAGGACTTCTCCGGTCCGAAGGACGACATCCAGGCCGAGCTGGACCGCATGGGCTCGGGTCCGGGCGTCGACCTGGAGCTTGAGGCCCTCAAGGCCGAGCTGGGCCAGGGTTCCGCGCCGAAGGAGCTCAACCAGGGCAACCCGGCCGCCCACCAGCAGCAGGACACCCCCCAGCAGGCCCCGCAGGCCAAGCAGTTCCCGCCGCCCGGGGGTGCCCAGTGATCGTCCGGATCATGGGCGAGGGTCAGGTCGACGTGGCGCCCGGCGACCTGGCCGAGCTGAACGAGCTCGACTCCAAGGTCGAGCAGGCGATCGAGGCGGGCGACGAGGCCGCCTTCCGGACCGCGCTGCACGCCCTGCTGGACCGCGCCCGCCGGATCGGCAAGCCGGTCCCCGACGACGATCTGGAGCCGTCCGAGCTGATCCTCCCGCCGTCCGACGCGACGATGGACGAGGTCAAGGCCATGCTCGGCGACGAGGGGCTCATCCCGGACTAGTCTGGGCGATCCGGCTCGGCCGGAAGCGAGTCCCCGGGGTGGTCCCACCCGGGGACCTACACCCCTTGGGGGCACAAACAGGGTCCGTCACGCGTTGTCAACGGTGACGGGACCGTAAGAACGGAAGGGGGCCCGATGGCGACGCGGACGCGTTACGCATCGGACCGGGGACTCACGTCGCGCATGCTCGTGACGATGTTCCTGCTGGGGCTGGTGTACGTCGTCTTCGTGGGCGCGTTCTTCGTGATCGTGCCCAAGTGGGGCGTGATCGCGCTGGTCATCGCGTCCCTGTTCCTGCTGGCCCAGTACTTCTTCTCCGACAAGCTCACGCTGTTCGCGATGCACGGGCGCACCGTCACCGCGGAGGAAGCACCGGAACTGCACGGGGTCATCGACCGCATCTGCGCGATGTCGGACGCGCCGAAGCCCAAGGTCGCGATCGCCGACACCGACGTGCCGAACGCCTTCGCCACCGGCCGCAACCAGAAGAAGGCCGTGGTCTGCGTCACCACCGGGCTGCTGCGCCGGCTCGACCCGGTGGAACTGGAGGGCGTGCTCGCGCACGAGATGGCGCACGTGGCGCACCGGGACGTGGCGGTCATGACGATCGCCTCGTTCCTCGGCGTCTGCGCCGGCCTGATCACCCGCTTCGGCCTGGAGTGGGGCCTGTGGGGCGGCTTCAACCGCCGTGACAACGACCAGAACACCGGCATGATCCTGCTGGCGGTCGTCGCCGTGAGCGCCGTCGCGTACGCGATCAGCTTCATGCTGACCAGGGCGTTGTCGCGCTACCGCGAGCTGTCGGCCGACCGGGCCGCGGCGCTGCTGACCGGGCGCCCCTCGGCGCTGGCCAGCGCGCTCACCAAGGTCACAGGGGAGATCGCCCGCATTCCGACCAACGACCTGCGGGCGGCCCAGCCGTTCAACGCCTTCTTCTTCACCCCGGCGTTCGGCAAGGGCTTCAGCATCTCCAACCTGTTCTCCACGCACCCGCCGCTGGACAAGCGGCTCGCGCAGCTGCAGAAGATCTCCGACCAACTGAGCAGGGGAGTGTGAGGTGGGGTTCCTCGACACCCTGCTGGGCCGGTCGAAGCCGGTCAAGCCCGATCTGGACCGGCTGTTCGGGCTGTCCACGGCGGCGCTGACGCTGGAGGCCGGGGCGGGGTTCACCCCGACCGGCCTCGGCTCGGTGTGCTTCCGGGCCGCCGAGGGCGGGGCGTTCGCCCAGATCCAGAAGGACGTCCAGGAGCTCCTGGACTCCGACGACGGCCCCGACGTCGAGCTCAGCACCGACTCCTACGGCTACACCTGGCTGCTGGTCAAGAAGGACCCGTCCGACGTCGTCGGCCTGGTGACCGACCTGCACGCGGTGAACGCGACGCTGGAGGCCAACGGCTTCGGCCCGCACCTGCTGTGCTCGCTGGTCGGCTTCAAGGGGCCTGAAGGGCAGCGGCTGGCGCTGGTCTACCTCTACAAGCGCGGCACGTTCTATCCGTTCGCCCCCCAGCCCGGAGACAAGCGCGACAACGCGCTGGAGATCCAGGCGCGCGGCGCGGTCGGCGCGGATCTGCCGTTCGAAGAGGACCTGGGCCGCTGGTTCCCCGTTTGGGGTGCACCGGGGCTTTAATTCCCCTTTCTGCGTCTTAAGGCACCGAATTCCGGAGTCACGCGTCTTACCTTTCGTCCATGGCCCCTGCCGCCGGGGCCTCGACGGCAGGGGGTTCGCGTTGGAATCCGGTCTGACCTCACGCATGCTGCTGACCATGGCGCTGCTCGGCGTCGCCTACGGCGCGCTACTGGTCCCGTTCTTCATGATCTCCACGCTCTGGGGATTGGTCGCGGCCGGCTGCGTCGCCGCCGCGCTGGCCGCCCAGTACTTCTTCGTCGACGGCCTGGCGCTGCGGGCCGTGGGCGGGCGCGAGGTCACCGTTGACCAGGAGCTGGACCTGCACGTCCTCATCGACCGGCTGTGCCTGTCGGCGGGTCTGCCCAAGCCGCGCGTGGCGGTGTCGGAGAGCGACGTCCCGAACGCCTTCGCGGCGGGCTGCCGCGGCGCGGGCGCGGTCTGCGTCACCCGCGGCCTGATGCGCCGCCTGGACGTGCACGAACTGGAGACCGTGGTCGGCCACGAGCTCGGCCACCTCGCGCACCGCGACTCGACGGTCGCCATGATCGCCCTGTTTCCCGTCATGCTCGCCGGACTGATCCTCGGTTTCGGTGCGCGGCTGGCGGCGGGCGGGGGCTTCCTCCTCGTGCTGCTCGCGCCGGTCCTGCTGCCCCTGATGCTGATCTCGGTCGTGGTGTACCCGTTCGGCCTGCTGCTCGGGCTCGCGCTGTCCCGGCACCGTGAGCTGTGCGCCGACCGTACGGGCTCGTTGTTCACCGGCCGCCCGGGCGCGCTCTCCTCGGCCCTGGCCAAGCTCACCGAGGCGATCGAGGGCGCCAAGCTCGGCGAGGTCCGGCAGCTCAGGCCGGTGACCGCCCTGGCGATGCTGCCCATGCGGGTCGGACGCCTGGACCTGCTGGCCCTGCTGTCCACCCATCCCGTGCTGGAACGGCGGCAGAAGCAGCTCGACATGGTCGGGCAGCGCCTCGCCTCCGGAAAGGGCTGATCATGGGATTCCGTACGGTCCTGCTCGGCCGCCGCGAGCCCGCCAAGCCCGACCTCAACCGGCTGTTCGGCCTCGCACCGGCGGCGCTGCCCCTGGAGGCCGCCACCGGCCTGACCCCGACCGGCGTGGGGGCCGTGTGCTTCCGCGGCGTCGAGGGCGGTGCGTTCGGCGCGTTCGCCCGTACGCAGCGCGAGCTGGAGCGGCTGCTCGGCCTCGGACGGCCGGGCGCCGTCGCCACGCTCGAGTACGACGCCTATGGCTTCGGATGGGTCGTCGTTCGCCGCGAGCCCGACGACCTGGACAAGCTGGTCATCGACCTGCACGTGGTCAACTCCACCCTGGAGGAGGGCGGTTTCGGGTCCTACCTGGTCTGCTCCTACATGGGCTTCCGGGGCTCGGGGCCCTACCGTCTCGCGCTCGTCTACGCCCACCTGAGGGGGACGTTCTATCCGTTCTCCCCGAAGCGCACGAGGCGCCGCCGCAACGAGGATCTCGAAGCGCGGGCCGAGGAAGCGCTGGTGGGGGAGTTGCAGCTCGAACCAGACCGCGCCAGGTGGTTCCCGCTCTGGGACGCGCCGGGCCTCTAGGCGATGATGGGCGCCATGACGGGAGAGCACTGGACCCACGATCGCTACTGCGACGCCGCCGAGGCCGAGATCGGGCGCTTCGCCGACGTGCTCGCGGACGCCGACCCCGACGCCCGCGTGCCGACCTGCCCCGACTGGTCGGTCGCCGACCTCACCCGCCACCTCGGCGGCGTGCACCGCTGGGCGGCCGGCAACGTACGGGAGCTGAGCGCCCGCCGGATGGGGCTGAGGGAGCTCGGCGTGAAGTTCCCCAAGGAGCCGATCGAGCTGCTGCCGTGGTTCGTCGAGGGCGGCGCCGAGGTGATCGCGGCCCTGCGCGCCACCGACCCGGACGCGCCCATGTGGGCCTGGGGCGCCGACCAGCACGCCCGGTTCTGGTCCCGGCGGATGCTGTACGAGACGGCCGTGCACCGCGCCGACGCCGAGTTCGCCGTCGGCCGGGACCCCGAGATCGCCCCCGACGCGGCCGAGGACGGCGTGGACGAGCTGCTGGCCAACCTGCGGCACGCGGCGGTGTTCTCGCCCAAGATCGGCGAGCTGGCGGGGAACGGCGAGATCGTCGCGTTCACCGCCACCGACTCCGGCGCCCACTGGAGCTTCGAGCTGACCGCCGAGGGGTTCTCCTGCGGCCGCAAGGGCGGCGAGGGCGGCGAGGGTCGTGACGGCGGCGGACCGGCCGACGCGGCGGTGCACGCGCCGATCGCCGACCTCTACCTGTTCATGTGGGGGCGGCGGAAGCTGGACGACCCGCGTCTGACGATCTCCGGCGACGACGCCCTGCTGGTCCGCTGGGCCGAGCACACCGCGATCATGTGATCTCGCGCCGCATGCGTTCTCGCGGCGGCATGTGATCTTGCATTCGTTCGCCTGCTCCTGACCGCGCCTTGGCCCGCAACCCGCAGGTCAGGGCGGTGTCCGGTGATCGAATGACGCCATGATCAGACGACTCACGGCGGCGGCCGCGGCCGCCCTGCTGCTCACCGCGGCGCCCCTGCCCGCGTCCGCGCAGGCGCGCGCGACGCCGGGCGCCGAGGACCGGCTGGAGGTCTCCGGCGAGGGCCGGGTGCCGGTGAAGCCCGACATCATGTACGTCCGTTCCGGCGTCGAGGTGCGCCAGGCCAAGGCCGGCGACGCCTACCAGGCGGTCGCCAAGGCCGCGACCCGGCTGGTAAAGGTGATCACCGACTCGGGCGTGGCGGCCAAGGACATCCGCACCGACGAGCTGTCGGTCCAGCCCGAGTACACCGACGAGCAGCCGGGCAAGCCGCGCGCGATCTCCGGCTACCTGGGCACCGAACGGATCTTCGCGACGGTCCGGGACCTGCCGAACGCCCACGTCACCCTGAACGCGATCATGGCGGCCGGGGACGACGTCGAGCTCGACAGCGTGACCTTCGACAAGGACGACTCGTCCGCCGAGCTCGCCGCCGCCGAGAAGCTGGCGTTCGCCGACGCCAAGGCCAAGGCCGTCCAGCGGGCCAAGATGATCGGCCGGAGGCTGGGCCGGGTGATCACCATGAGCGCCTCGACGGTCGACCCGATCCCGATGCACTTCATCCCGAAGGCCGCGATCGCCGAGGCGAACGGCAACCTGAGCCCGGGCGAGGGCGTCGCCCGGGTCTCGGTCAGCGTCACCTACGCACTGCTCTAGAGGGTTACGGCAGGGCCAGCATCTGGTCGAGGGCCTTACGGGCGTAGTGGGCCGTCTCCTCCTCGACCTGGATCTGGTTCACGACCTCGCCGCGGGCCAGGGCCTCCAGGGACCAGACCAGGTGCGGCAGGTCGATGCGGTTCATGGTCGAGCAGAAGCACACGGTCTTGTCCAGGAACATCACGTTCTTGTCCGGGTGCGCGTTCGCCAGCCGCTTGACGAGGTTGAGCTCGGTGCCGACCGCCCACGACGAGCCGGTCGGCGCCGACTCCAGCGCCTTGATGATGTACTCGGTCGAGCCGATCTGGTCGGCCGCCAGCACCACCTCGTGCTTGCACTCGGGGTGGACCAGCACGTTCACCCCGGGCACGCGGGCCCGCACGTCGTCCACCGACGCCTTGCTGAAGCGGCCGTGCACCGAGCAGTGCCCCTTCCAGAGCAGCATCTTGGCGTCGCGCAGCCGCTGGTGGGTGAGGCCGCCGTCGGGGCGGTGCGGGCTGTAGGTGACGCAGTCGTCCAGCGAGAGGCCCATCTCCAGCACGGCCGTGTTGCGCCCGAGGTGCTGGTCGGGCAGGAACAGCACCTTGGAGCCCTTGGAGTAGGCCCAGTCCAGGGCCCGCTTGGCGTTGGACGAGGTGCAGACCACCCCGTCGTGGCGGCCGACGAACGCCTTGATGTCGGCCGAGGAGTTCATGTACGTGACGGGCACCACATCGTCGGCGATCCCGGCGTCCTCCAGGACCTCCCAGCACTCCTCGACCTGGTCGAAGGTCGCCATGTCGGCCATCGAGCAGCCCGCCGCCAGGTCCGGAAGCACGACCCGCTGGTGGCCGGCGGTCAGGATGTCGGCCGACTCGGCCATGAAGTGGACGCCGCAGAACACGATGTAGGGGGCGTCCGGGCGGGCGGCGGCCTGCTGGGCCAGCTTGAACGAGTCGCCGGTCACGTCGGCGAACTGGATCACCTCGTCGCGCTGGTAGTGGTGGCCGAGCACGAACACCTGGTCGCCGAGCGCGGCCTTGGCGGCCTTGGCCCGTTCCACGAGTTCGGGGTCCGAGGCCGGCGGAAGATCGCCGGGACAGTCGACGCCGCGCTCGCTGGCCGGGTCGGCCCCGGAGCCCAGGAACAGCAGCGGAAGATCACGCAACGGGGTGGTCACGGGCGTGGTCACGGGAGTCTCCCCTCGTGCGACGGGGACTTATCGTCGCTTTGACGACTAATACTCGCACACATATCGGGATGTTCACCCCGGCGACCCCTCGCTGTGACGCAGACCGCACTCTTGAGGGGTTCAGAGCCCGGGCTCAGTGAAAGACTGGGAATAAGCGGAATGAGGACCGTGCGAGGTACGTTGTCCTGAGAACGAGGCGCGTGACGTCTCACTGAACGGCACGGACATGCGACGAAACCGCCGCGCCAGCGGCGCAGCGAGACCCAGGAGCTGAACACATGACGGTTTCAGGCGAGACGAGCACGCAGGAGACCACGCAGGAGACCACGCAGCAGGGCATCGTCATCACCGATGCCGCCGCCGAGAAGGCCAAGGGCCTGCTCGAGCAGGAGGGCCGCGATGACCTTGCGCTGCGTGTCGCCGTGCAGCCGGGCGGCTGTTCGGGCCTGATCTACCAGCTCTTCTTCGACGAGCGCGAGATGGACGGGGACCAGGTCCAGGACTTCGACGGGCTCAGCGTCCGCGTGGACCGGATGAGCGCCCCGTACCTGACCGGCGCCACGATCGACTTCGTGGACACGATCGAGAAGCAGGGCTTCACGATCGACAACCCGAACGCGTCGGGCTCCTGCGCCTGCGGCGACTCGTTCAACTAAGCGGCACGCAACCAAGCGGCACGCAACCAAACGGCACGCAACCAAGCGGCACGCAACCAAGCGGCACGCAACCAAGCGGCACGGTTCGCGGCGGCGGGGAGCTCCCATCCCCGCCGCCCGATCGGCGATTCGGACGGCCCGGAAGATTCTCTCCGGGCCGTTCGACTTGTGCGGCCCTCGTTCGCCGCTCCAGCGATGGCAAGTAGGCTTGCCCCCTCACCTGCTTGGGGTGACGAACAGCCGGCACACAGCCGGACGCCACCGACGAGGAGAGCGACTCCCGTGCGCATCGCCGTAACCGGCTCCATCGCGACCGACAACCTGATGACCTTCCCCGGCCGCTTCACCGACCAGCTGATTCCCGACCAGCTCGACCGGGTCTCGCTGTCGTTCCTGGTGGACGAGCTGGATATCAGGCCCGGCGGCGTCGCCGGCAACATCTGCTTCGGCATGGGCAGCCTGGGCAAGGCGTCCATCCTGGTCGGCGCGGTCGGCGCCGACTTCGCCGACTACCGGTCCTGGCTGGAGCGCCACGGCGTGGACACCGCGTCGGTGCACGTGTCCGAGCTGCGCCACACCGCGCGGTTCCTGTGCACCACCGACGAGGACCAGAACCAGATCGCCACCTTCTACGCGGGGGCGATGAGCGAGGCGCGCCGCATCGAGCTGCAGCCGGTCGCCGATCGGGTCGGCGGCCTGGACCTGGTCCTGATCAGCCCGAACGACCCCGAGGCGATGCTGCGGCACACCGACGAGTGCCGCTACCGCAAGATCCCGTTCGCGGCCGACCCCTCGCAGCAGCTCGCGCGCATGGGCTCCGAGGACGGCGACGACGTCCGGCGGCTGATCGACGGCGCCGCGTACCTGTTCACCAACGAGTACGAGAAGGCGCTGGCCGAGGAGAAGTCCGGCTGGACCGACGCCGAGATCCTGGACCGGGTTCAGGTGCGGATCACCACCCTGGGCGCCAAGGGCGTCGTGATCGACCGCAAGGGCGAGGAGGGGCTGCACGTCCCCGGCGTCAAGGTCGACAAGGTCGTGGACCCGACCGGCGGCGGCGACGCGTTCCGCTCCGGCTTCCTGTCCGCCATCGCCTGGGGGCTGCCGCTGGAGCGCGCCGCCCAGGTCGGCAACACGATCGCCGCCCACGTTCTGGAGGTGGCGGGCCCGCAGGAGTACACCCTCACCAACACCGGCTTCCTGAGCCGCCTGTCGGCCACCTACGGCGCCGACGCGGCCGCCGAGGTCCAGCCGCATCTGGCCTGCGCCTCCTGACCGAGCACGCAGCGGGCTCAGCCCGCACGCGAGCGCGCTACCTGAGCGGGGAACCGACGCCGTAGGCGAGGCTCCCCGCGAAGACGGCGAAGCCGTGTCGCGCTCGCCGCTTTTACGGTTTCGGCCCCGAGCCGCCAGGCTCGGGGCCGAAGGCCGTGAAAGCTTTTAATAACAGCGTCTGATGTGGAAGCCCCAGCCGCCGTGGGGGAGGGTCTCCTCGCGGACGAAGTCCTGCGACTTCATCCGGCACCAGGCGGGCACGTCGGTGCGGGCGGCCACGTCGTCGGCCAGCACGGCGATGACCTCGCCGACCGGGACCTCGCGGAGCCGCTCGGCCAGCATGATGATCGGGATCGGGCACTTGCGGCCCAGCGCGTCGATGACCAGGACCGGGGGCGGCCCCGCGGGACTGGCTGCGGGCTCGGGCACGGCGCCGCTCGCGGCGCCGCCGGCGCCGTCCCGTGTGCCGGCCTTGGCGCGGCCTCGGAACCTCATGGGCGCACCCGCCTCCCTGTCCGTGTCGTGTCGCTGCGGGGGATCATGGCGTGGTCACTCCGGCGCTGCGGCGCAGCCGGGTGACGGCATCGGGAAGCACGGCGAGGAAGCGGTCGACATCGGTCGAATTTGCTCCACGCGGCAGCGATACCCGCACGTTGCCATGGGTAATCACCCCCATCGCCTCGAGTACGTGACTGGGACGCAGCGTATCCGCCGTACATGAACTTCCTGAGGAAACCGCGAAACCCAGCCGGTCCAGTTCGGTGAGAAGGGCCTCACCCTCGACGTACAGGCAGGAGAAGGTGACCAGGTGTGGCAGCCGCTGCACCGGGTGACCGACCACCTCCACGTCGGTGATGGTGCGCGGGACCTGGGCACGGATCCGGTCGACCAGCGCCGACAGCCGCGGGCCGTCGGCCGCCATCTCGCCCCGGTAGGCCTCCAGCGCCGCCGCGGCGGCGGCCGCCCCGGGGACGTTCTCGAAGCCGGGGACGCGGCGGCCCTCCCGCTCGTCCTCGGGCAGCGGCGAACGCCAGCGGACGCCCTTGCGGATCACCAGCACGCCCACCCCGGCGGGCCCGCCCCATTTGTGGGCACTGGCCGCCAAAAGTGACCATCCAGGCTGAATGTCCATTCGGCCGGCCGTCTGCGCGGCGTCCACGAACAGCGGGACCCGTGCCGCCCGGCAGATCTCGGCCACCTCGGCGACCGGCTGCACCGTGCCCACCTCGTGGTTGGCCGACTGCAGGCACGCCAGGGCGGTGTCGGGCCGCAGCGCCGCCGCGAACGCCGCCGCGTCGACCTGCCCGGAACGGTCCACCGGCACCGTGGTGACCTTGCCGCCGTCGCGTTCGTGCATCCCGGCCGCGTGCAACACGCTGGAGTGCTCGACCGCGCTCACCACCAGATGGCGCCCGACACGCCGACGGGCGTGCAGCCCGCCGAGAATCGCCAGATGCGCCGCCTGCGTGCCCGAAGAGGTGAACGACAGCTCGTCCGGCCGGACGCCCAGAACCCCGGCGACCTTGGCCCTTGCCTGGTCAAGGAGCATGCGGGTGCCGCGCGCCGCGCCGTACAGCCGGGCCGGATCGGCCCAGCCGTGCTCCAGGGCCGACAGCAGCGCCGACCGGGCCGCGGGATGCAGCGGCTCGGTCGAGGCGGCGTCGAAGTAAGCGGTCATTCAGCGATGTCCCCCCGCGTTAGCCACGCCAGAAACACTAACCGGGCACCCAAGCGGGGGTCTCGCGGACCCTCGCGCTAATGTGTCCATCGCACGTGTAACAACTGATCTCACCGCCCGGAAGTTCCCGGGCTTCACATCCGTGGGGAAGGCATTCCGTGAGTCCGACCCGCTCTGGAGAGCGGCGTACGCCTGTGCGCACCCGCCGCGCCATGAGAAGCGCCGGTGCGCTGGGGCTGCTGGCGATGACCGCCACCGCCTGCAGCGGCGAGGCGTCCCGCCTCGGCATGCCCGAGCCGATCAGTGACCAGGCCGAGCGCATGCTGAAGCTCTGGCAGGGCTCCTGGATCGCCGCGTTCGCCGTCGGTGCCGTCGTCTGGGGCCTGATCATCTGGGCGGTGCTCTTCCACCGCAAGCGCTCCGACGACCTGCCGCCGCAGGTGCGCTACAACATGCCGATCGAGATCCTCTACACGGCGGTCCCGTTCGTCATCATCGCGGTGCTCTTCTACTTCACCGCCCGGGACGAGACCTACGTCGAGAAGACGACGAAGAACCCGGCGGTCACGGTCGAGGTGACCGGCTTCCAGTGGAGCTGGCAGTTCGACTACAAGGAGAAGGACGCCACGGGCGCCGAGAAGACCGTCGCCTCGGTGGTCGGGACCCCGGTCGCGCCGAACGCCCCGACGGGCGCCAAGCCGGTGCTGACGATCCCGGCCGGCAAGACGGTGCGGATCCGCCTGAAGTCCAACGACGTCATCCACTCGTTCTGGGTCCCGGCGCTCCTGTACAAGAAGGACATCATGCCGGGCTACGACAACGAGTTCGAGTTCACGGCGCGCAAGCTCGGCACCTATGAGGGCCGGTGCGCCGAGCTCTGCGGCGTCGACCACAGCCGGATGCTCTTCCAGATGCAGGTCGTGACGCCCGAGCAGTACGCCAAGTTCATCGCCGATTCCAAGGCCAAGGCAGCGGGGGGTGCACAGTGACAACGATCAGCAAGCCGCCGAGCGCCCCTCAGGTGGCGCGCACGTCCAAGGGACGTCTGATCGCCAACTGGCTGTCGTCCACGGACCACAAGGTGATCGGGTACCTCTACCTGATCACGTCGTTCGTGATGTTCCTGATCGGCGGCGTCATGGCGCTGCTGATGCGGGCCGAGCTCTACAAGCCGGGCCTGCAGATGTTCAGCAACGAGCAGTTCAACCAGCTGTTCACCATGCACGGCACGATCATGCTGCTGATGTTCGCGACGCCGCTGTTCGCCGGCTTCGCCAACGTCATCATGCCGCTCCAGATCGGCGCGCCCGACGTGGCGTTCCCGCGCATGAACATGCTGGCCTACTGGCTGTTCCTGTTCGGCAGCATCATCGTCATCGCGGGCTTCCTCACCCCGGGCGGCGCGGCCAGCTTCGGCTGGTTCGCCTACTCGCCGCTGTCGGACGCGGTCCGCTCGCCGGGCGTCGGCGGTGACATGTGGGTCATGGGCCTGGCGATGTCGGGCTTCGGCACCATCATGGGCGCCGTCAACTTCATCACCACGATCCTGTGCATGCGCGCCCCGGGCATGACGATGTTCCGGATGCCGATCTTCACCTGGAACATCCTGCTCACCTCGATCCTGGTGCTGCTGGCGTTCCCGGTCCTGGCCGCCGCGCTGCTGGCCCTGGAGGCCGACCGCAAGCTCGGCGCGCACGTCTTCGACGCCTCGCACGGCGGCGCGTTGCTCTGGCAACACCTCTTCTGGTTCTTCGGGCATCCGGAGGTCTACATCATCGCGTTGCCCTTCTTCGGCATCGTGACCGAGATCCTCCCGGTGTTCAGCCGCAAGCCCGTGTTCGGCTACATCGGCCTGGTGTTCGCGACGATCACCATCGCGGGCCTGTCGGTCACCGTGTGGGCGCACCACATGTTCGTGACCGGCCAGGTGCTGCTGCCGTTCTTCTCGTTCATGACGTTCCTGATCGCGGTGCCCACGGGGGTGAAGTTCTTCAACTGGGTCGGGACCATCTGGCGAGGACAACTGACGTTCGAATCGCCGATGCTGTGGTCCCTGGGCTTCCTGGTGACCTTCCTGTTCGGCGGTCTGACCGGCGTCATCCTGGCCTCGCCGCCGATGGACTTCCAGCTGTCGGACTCCTACTTCGTGGTGGCCCACTTCCACTACGTCGTCTTCGGAACGGTCGTCTTCGCGATGTTCGCGGGCTTCTACTTCTGGTGGCCGAAGTGGACCGGCAAGATGCTGAACGACCGGCTCGGCAAGGTGCACTTCTGGATGCTGTTCATCGGCTTCCACGGCACGTTCCTGGTCCAGCACTGGCTGGGGGCCGAGGGCATGCCGCGCCGGTACGCCGACTACGCCAGCACGTTCCAGGGGCTGAACCAGTTCTCGTCGATCTTCTCGTTCATCCTCGGCGCCTCGATGCTGCCGTTCTTCTACAACGTGTACATCACGGCGAAGAAGGGCAAGCGCGTCGAGGTCGACGACCCCTGGGGCTACGGTTCGTCGCTGGAGTGGGCGACCACCTGCCCGCCGCCCCGGCACAACTTCAACTCGATCCCGAAGATCCGTTCCGAGCGGCCCGCGTTCGACCTGCACCACCCGCACGTGGGTGCCAAGGGCGAGCTCACCGGCTCGGGCGCGAAGGGGGAGTAGCCGATGCGCGTACAGGCCTTCATGTTCTACGGGTGCGCGGTCTTCTTCCTCGCCACCGACATCGTCTACTGGCTCTGGTCGGGTGACTGGACCGGCACGACCGCGCTGGCCCTGTCGATCGGCCTGGCCGGCCTGATCGGGTTCTACATCCACTTCACGGTCCGCCGGCTGGAGAAGGCCAACGACGGTCCGCTGTACGAGGACGACCCCGAGGGCGACATCGCGGACGCGGCCGGCGAGCTGGGCTTCTTCAGCCCGCACAGCTGGTGGCCGCTGTTCCTCGGCCTGTCGGCGGCCACGGTCGCGCTCGGCGTCATCTTCGGCTGGTGGATGGTGCTGCTCGGCGCCGCCGCCGTCATCATGAGCTCGATCGGGCTGGTCTTCGAGTACTACCGGGGGCACTTCGCCCACTGATCGGCCGGTGGCCGCCCACCGATCGGCCACTGATCGGCAAAGAAACCCCAAGGGGGCCGGTGTTCGCGAGCGCGCGAGCACCGGCCCCCTTCATAATGGTCCGCGTTCGCGCGTGCACTGTGCGAACACATTCGCATGCGTAACGTGACCGGGGGGTTTGTGCGGTGCAGGTCTGCGTCTCAGGAACGGTGGGGCGCGGACGACGCGCGACCGCCGTGGTCATAGGGATCTCATTGACGGCGGGGACGGCCGCCGGCTGTTCGGAGAGCGGGCTGACCGACGGCAAGGACGCCGTCCAGCTCGCGCTCACGCCGAGCGACGGAACCGGGGCGCTGCGCCCCGACAGCGCGATCGGCATCGCCGCCCAGCATGGCACGATCGAGGACGTCACCGTCAGCACCAAGGGCAACGACGTCGAGGGCGAGCTCAGCGCCGACCGCAGCCACTGGAAGTCGCGCTGGACGCTGGACCCGGGCGCCAAGTACAAGGTCACCGTCACCGCCCTCGGCAAGGACGGCAAGACCCAGACCGTGAGCAGCCACTTCACGACGGCGAAGGTCAAGTCGTCCCAGAAGCTGGAGAGCGCGGTCGAGGCGCCCGACCCGAAGGAGACGGTCGGCGTCGGCATGCCGATCATCCTGAACTTCGAGCGGGAGGTCGCCGACAAGGCCGCGGTGGAACGGGCGCTGGAAGTGCGTTCGTCCAAGCCGGTCGAGGGCGCCTGGCACTGGTTCAGCAACCAGCGGGTGGTCTTCCGGCCGATGAAGTACTGGCCCCGGCACACCAACGTGAGCCTGCGCGCGCACCTGAGCGGCGTGCGGGCGGCCAAGAGCCTTTACGGCACGGGCAACGAGCTGCTGAACTTCCGCGTCGGCGACGAGCACATCGTGAAGGCGAGCGCTAAGTCGCACCAGATGTACGTGAAGAAGAACGGCAAGACGGTCCGGCACATCCCGGTCAGCATGGGCATGGGCGGGGTCACGAAGTACACCACCACCGACGGCAACCACCTGACGATGGACAAGGAAGACGTCGTCGTCATGGACTCCTCAACGGTGGGCTGCGGTCCGGGCTGCCCGGGCTACTACAAGGAGACCGTCTACTCGGCCGTGCGGATCTCCGACAGCGGCGAGTACGTGCACAGCGCCCCGTGGTCGGTCGGGTCGCAGGGCTACGACAACGTCAGCCACGGCTGCGTGAACGCCAGCCCGAGCAACGCCCGCTGGTTCCTGAACTTCGCCTACCGCGGCGACCCGGTCAAGATCACCGGCACCAGCCGGATCCTGGAGCCCGACAACGGCTGGGGCTTCTGGCAGATGAACTGGAAGGACTGGGTGAAGGGCAGCGCCCTCAAGCAGACCATGATGTCCGGGCCGCAGGGCATGACCCCGGCGCCCGCCGCCCCGGCCGTACCGCCGGCCCCGGTCGCACCGTCACCGTCGGCGTCCACGTCGAAGAGCCCCGCCACCAACACCGCGCCCGACGCCCCGGGCCAGAAGCCCGAAGCAGGCTGACAACGCCCCGAGAACGTCCTGGAACGTTGTTACGTGAACGGCCCCGAAGCGAGGAATCGCTCGGGGCCGTTCTCATGCGTGCGGGGGGGGCTCAGCGGCCCTGGACGAGGGGAGGGGGCTCGGTGACGTGGTGCTGCCGTGCCCAGTCCCGCGCCATCGCGATCCGTTCGGGGCCTGCCGGGTGCGTGAGCCAGAGCAGGTATTCGAGCTCGTTCGGCGTGAGGTCGGAGATGTTGCGGACCGACAGCTCGTGCTGCATCTGGGTGAACGTCACCGGGTCGCGGGTCAGGTCCAGCGCGTGCGCGTCCGCGCGGGCCTCGATGTGGCGGCTGATGAGGTTCTGTACGGGGGTGCCGATCTGGGTCGCCACCGTGATCAACGCCAGCAGCAGCGCCACCGACAGCGGGTCGCCGAGCCTGCCGCCCGCCGCGGCACGCCGCCTGAGCGCCGGAGAGGTCAGCAGGAGCTGCAGGAGGCAGATCGCCCCGGCGACGCCCAGCGCCCCGATCAGCGTGCCCCACAGGACGTCCTTGTGCTTGGCGTGACCGAGCTCGTGGGCGATGATCGACTCGATCTGCCGCGGCGGAGTGGACTTCAGGAGCGTGTCGTACAGCACGATCCGGCGGGTCGAGCCGAAGCCCGACACGTAGGCGTTCAGCGCGGTGGTCCGGCGGGAGGCGTCGGCGACCAGCACGTCCTTCACAGGGACGCCGTCGCGCTGCGCCATCGCCAGCAGGTCGGTGCGCAGCTGCCCCTGCGGCAGTTTGTGGAACTTGTTGAACACCGGCTCGACGGCCACCGGGTAGATGAACGAGACCGCCACGACCAGCGCGAACCCGGTCACCGCGGCGCCGGTCCACCAGTAGCGCGGGAAGCGCCGCATCAGCGCGTACAGCAGCAGGAGCGCCACCGACCAGATCACCCAGGTCACGGCGAGGGACTTGGCCTGGTCGATCAGCCATTCGCCCCAGTTCTGCGTGGACAGCCCGTACCGCCGCAGGATCGACTCGCTCCAGATGTCGAACGGCAGCCCGACCAGCCGCAGCACGGTGGTGAGCACCAGCGCGGCCCCGACCACGCGCAGCGGCCAGCGCCGCACCCGGGCCGTCGACCAGCCGATCAGCCGCGAGCCGAGCGGGGTGAGGCCGAGGACCAGCACCGCCACCAGGCCGATGATCAGGCCCAGGTAGGCCGGCGGGTTGATGGCCGAGTCGAACGCCTGGGACCGCGCGATCTCGGCGTGCGTGAAGTCCAGCTTCGGGTCGGGCTTGACCTCGCCTCCGGGCACCGAGCCGGGCAGCGGGTCCCAGGGTGTGGTGAGCGCCAGGACCACACCCACCGCCGCGAACAGCAATGCGGCCGCGATCGCCGCGGCGACGCGAGGCCGTCGCATGTCCGTGGACTCGGTGGCCGCCGTGGTCTCTGTGGTTTCCGGCGACCGGTCCTCTGCCTGCTGATCCTCTGGCGAGCGCTCCTCCGGCGAGGCCGCCGCCTCGCCCGTGTCCCCGCTGCTCATCGGAGCTCCTTCTGGAGGTAGTCGCGCCACATGGAGGTGAAGCGCGCCGGAGTGACGTCGAGCACCTCGCGCAGGGCGGTCGCCTCCGGGCGCCGTCCGGCGGCCCGGTAGAGCCGAACGAGTGCGGCTTCACCGTATCGGTCCGCGACCATGCGGCAGGCCAGCCAAGCCTCCTGGTAGGCCTGTGAGAGCCGGGGAGAGTCGCCCGCGAAGGCATCCTGCCCGGGCAGTGCCGTGGGCAGCCGGCCGGTGGTGACCTCACGGCGCAGCTCGCGGGCCGCCGACCGTACGCCCACCTTGGCCTTGCGGTAGCCGACGTAGTCGGCGAAGCCCTCGATCAGCCACAGCGGGGTGCGGTCGTCGCGGGCGCCGCCGGTGGCGACGTGGGTGAGCTCGTGGGTGAGGACGACGTCGCGGCCGAGCTCGTTCAGGCGGCCGAACGTGCCGGGGGAGATGAGCACGCGGTCCTCGCCCCGGCCGCCCGTCGCCGACGGCGCGACCGTGGCCAGGGCGGCGATCTCGCCGAGGTCCTGGTCCTCGCCCGCCATCGCGGTGGCGAGCGCCGGATCGTTCGGTACGAGGGCCACCGCGCGGCGCGACCAGCCCTTGCCGACGACGGCGGTGACCTTCGGGACGTCGGCGTCGAGGCGGCGGGCGAGCTCGTCCAGGTGCGGCGCGTCGCCGATCACCAGGCAGCTGCGGCCCTTGTAGACGGTCAGCGGGCCGCCGTCCCAGATGTCGGAGTCGTCGCGCAGCCCGTCGCCGGTGCCGTCGCCGGTGATCACCCAGGTGCCCGCGCGGGGGGCGAACGCCAGGTAGCGGGTGCGGCCGACCAGGCCGCGGTCGAAGCCCTTGAACCCGTAGCGCAGGCTCACTTTGACGATCGAGGTGCCCGTCTGGTCGGCCTGGAAGGTCTCCTGCCAGTCCTTCAGCGGCAGCTTGGCCAGGTTGTCGAACTCCTTGGCCTGCGCGGTCTGGAAGGCGGCCGGGGCGGAGGCCACGGTGGCCAGGAAGCCGATCCGGTCGTGCTCGCGTACGGCACGGGCCCGGTTGGCCAGCACGGCCTCGACGGCGCTCCGGGCCGGGGCGGCCCGGCCGGAGGCGCGCACGGGCGCGGTCGCCTGGGCGGCCGGGGCGGACCGGTGGTCGCGGGTCGCGGCGACGCCGACGCCCGCGAGCAGGCACGCGCCGGTCGCCAGGCCGATCAGCGCGACGGCCCGGCGGCGCTTGGCGGCGCCGGGCCGGTCGGGCTGCTCTTGCTCCATGCGGCCGATCCTATTTTGATGCGGCCCCGATGACCGGGCCGAGCGGCTCAGTTCGCGTAGTCGGGGTACCCGTAGCCGACGACCTGGTCCTCAGAACGCTCCCGGTTCATGACCGAGTTGTCGGTGTTGCCCTCGACCGTCTTGATGGTGCCGTCGCCCTCGTCCTTGACCACCATGCCGACGTGCTCGATGTCGTCGATGCTCTTTGAACCGCCCCAGTTGTAGAAGACGATCGCGCCGGGCTTGGGCTTGTCGCCCCAGCGGCCCTGCTCCTCGAACCACTTGGCGTGCGCGACGGTCCAGGCGTCGAAGCCCATCTGGTCGTTGAAGCCGAGCTTGTCGCCGATCCACGAGATGAACATGGAACACCAGGCGGCGTCCTTGTACTCGCCGATCGAGCCGCCGTCGCGCTGGACGGTCTCCTTGGCGCGGCCGGTGGAGCTGTACCAGTCGGCGAACTTGGTCTCGCCGTTGCCGTCCTCGGACGTTCCGACCTGGGACTCGGCCAGCTTGATCGCCTGGGCCGCGGTCGGCCTCTTGGGCGCGGGAGCCGGGGAGGCGGGGGAGGCGGGCTTGGCCGAGGCGGACTCGGCCCTGCCCGACATCTGCTGCGGAACGTCGTGCGGCGCCGGGGTCTTCTGGCTCTTGGAGGGAGCGGCGTTCACGTTCATCGCAGCGGCGGCCGCGGGGGGCTTGGCCTGGGCGGGAACGCCGCCGGGCGCTCCCACCGCCGCCTGGGCGGTCGCGGCGGCCGTACCGATGACGACGGCGCCGGCGACCAGGCCGCCGGTGGTACGGACCGTGATGGTGAGCGGTCCGGGCTTTCGGTGCTTGCCCACGAGGGGATCTCCTTGGCTTCCATGCCGCCTACCGGGTTAGCTGACGGGTTCGGGCGTGGAAGCTGCCCTACGGCCTGCTCAGAGGCCGATTCACCCCAAAGGAACGTGTGGTTCCCCGGCTCCGCGTGACCGCGGACTCGGCGGGGCCGTCCAGGGGGGCCGGACGGCCTCAGACGTATGAGAAGAAGGCGAGACCGCTCGCGGGAGGGGAGATGCGAGGGGACCGCGAGGGTCTCGCGAAGTCGTTGAGGGGGGAGGAGGGGGGAAGGCGCGGCCGCCCACGGGGGCGAGGCGGCCGCGCCTGGTTCTGGATCCGCCCTTGGATCAGTAGATCCACGCTGGATCAGTAGACCCGGCCTGGATCAGTAGATCCGCGCTTGGATCAGTAGGGGCGGACGGCGCCCGAGAAGGTCTTCTTGCGGTAGCTGTTGAGCTTCTCGATCTTCACGTGGCTGCCCGAGTGCGGGGCGTGGATCATGTAGATCTTGTTGCCCTTGTGCTTGGTCACGATGCCCACGTGGCCCTTGCCGTGGAAGAAGACCAGGTCGCCCGGGGCGAGGTGCTTCCAGGAGACCTTGTTCTTCACGGCGCTGTACTGCGGGCCGGTGACGCGGGGCAGCTTGACCCCGGCCTTCTTGTAGGCCCACTGGACCAGACCGGAGCAGTCGAAGGAGTTCGGGCCGGCCGCTCCGTAGCGGTACGGCTTGCCCTTCTTCTTGTAGGCGTACTTGAGCGCCTTCTGCGCAAGCTTCTGGCGCTGCGACCAGGACTTGTGCTTGGCCTGCTTGACGACCTTGGAGACCGGAACGGCCTTGGCCGAGGCCTCAGCAGTGGGGGTGGTCGCCGTCGCGATGAGGGGCGTCATCACCGCGGTGGCGGCGACGAGGCCGCCGGTGACGCGCACGCGACGAGTGGTGCTGCTGACAGCGTTGCTGGACAGGGGTATCTCCTTCTTCCAGACGCCTACCGGGTTAGCTGACGGGTTCGGACGTGGAAGTCGACCTACGGCGTGCCCCGTTCGAGGGTTCGAGGGGAGAGGCGCGCCGATTCACCCCGGGACGGTGCCGGTCCAGACGAACTGGACACCGGCCTTTGGGTCCCCGGCTCCGCGCTGCGGCGGACTCGGCGTTGCCGCTGCGATCCTTGGGCGCGATGAGGCCCGTGCGCGGGACCCTGATGTCCCGCGTGCGAAAGAGCGGCGCTGATGTTGTTTGGTCAGGAACGGCCCAGACGGGGCACGTTCCGCGGCCGGCGCCCGTGAGAAGACCGCTGTGGCGCGCTCTCAGCGCCATGCACGCTGTCGGCGTGCGCACGGTGCGGCCGGGCCGGCCGGTGGCCTCCGGGGGAGACCGGCGCGGCGCGTGGAACGCGTCGCGCCTCTGCGGCACCTGGACGGTGTCGCGAGGGGCGGCACGTGGAGGGTGCCGCCGGCGGCACCTGGGGAGTGCCGCGGGATCGGCGCTTGGAGGGCGCCGTCCGGGGGTGCGGCAGGGACTGCCGCGCGGTCATCAGCCCAAAGGGGGCAATGAGACCGATGCGGCGTCTGGGGGACGCCGCCAGGCCACAACGTACCAAACGGTCATTGAATTGCAAACCACCGGCAAAATGAACAACGGACCAGGTCAGACCCGGTCCGTTGATCGAATCGGCCGCTGTGGGCAGCCTGAGGGGGGAGTGCTACGGGCGCGTGGCCCCGTAGAAGTTCGACAGGTAGTAGCCCGAGGTGATGCTGGTCACCTCGACGGAGGCGCCGGTGTGCGGCGAGTGGATCATCTTGCCGCCGCCGACGTACATGCCGACGTGCCCGAGGTTGCTGAAGAACACCAGGTCGCCGGGCTGCAGGTCGCTCTTGGCGATGTGCTTGGTCGCCGCGTACTGGGAGTTGGTGGTCCGGGTGATGCTGACCCCGGCGGCCTCCCAGGCCCGCATGGTGAGCCCGGAGCAGTCGTAGCGGGGGCCGGTGCCGCCGTACAGGTACGGGGTGCCCAGCTTGCTGTAGGCGAAGTCGAGCGCCTTGCGGGCGTTGCCGCTGGCGGGACCGTTGTAGGTGCCGCCCCGGGGCCCGGAGCCGCCGCTGTCGGCCTTGATGCCGAGCTTGGCGAGCAGCTTCTTCTGCTGCTTGATCATGGCGTCGACCTTGGCCTTCTGGCCCTTCAGGTCCTTGGCCTTGCCGTTCACCTCGTCGAAGGCGCTCTGCGCCTGCGCCTGCTCGCGCCGGACGCGCTGCGCGGCCGCCACGAACTGGTTCAGGTCCGCCGAACGGTTCTCCGACAGGTGCGAGAAGATCGACGACTGGTCGAGGATCGTCTGCGGGTTGTCGGCGCTCAGGAAGCCCGGGACGTCGCCGTTGTCGCCGTTCTTGTAGGCCTGTGCGGCCATCTGGGCGACCTTCTGGCGGAGCGTCTCGAACGAGGCCTGCTCGGTGCGCGTGGCCTTCTGGGCCGCCTGCAGCTTGCGCCGCGCGACCTTGAGGTCCTCGCCGACCTGGTTGTACTTCTCCACCAGGTGGTCGACCTGGTCGTTCAGCTTGTCCAGCTTCTTCTGGACAGACGCCGCGGTGGGCTTCGGGTCGGCGTGAGCCGAGCCCACCGGGAGCAGCACGATGCTGGAGGTCGTCACGGTCAGGCAGGCCGTCGCCATCAGACGGCGGGAGCCCCCGCGCCTTGCTCGATCACTGGCCACGGTCGGATATGCCCCTCTCGTCCGCTTCTATCAGCGGATGACATTAGCGATGGGGCAACACCAGTCACAACCGAATCGGCAGTATTCGCAAAGCTCGTCCGGCTTTCGACACTATCGGCGACTACATGATCACGAGGCGCGGCCACGCCGGTGCGCCAAGCGCAACGGCGGCACCATGTCGAGATCGGCCAGCACCTGAAGCGCCCGCCGTTCCTCCTCATCGATATCGACCTCCCCCGCGGGCGCCGTGGCCGGTGCCGCCAGCAGCGTGGTCACCACGCAGTCGCCGCACCCCGTACCGCGCACCTGGCACCCGTCACAGTCGATCAGCATCCCGTCCTCCTCATGAGTCGCGTGACCCGAACGTGACGCACAGTACGGAAGGGGTCCGACAGAATCCCGAAACCCCGGCAGCACAGGGCTTTCCGCCGGGACAGCCGAGCGTCCAGGAGGGCGGCATGTGCACGCGAGCGCGCTTCCTGAGCGGGCGACGAGCCGGAGGCGAAGTCGTCCGCGAAGATCGCGAAGCGATGTCGCGCTCGCCTCTTTCGCGGGTGTGACCGCCGAGCCGCCAGGCGAGGGGGTCACACCCGCGAAAGGCGACGAAGGAGCAAAGAAGACACAGCGGGGCGGGCGTTGGCCTTGCGGGCGGCGTCGGCTACCTCGCGGTCGGAGGAGACGACCACCACGGCGCGGCCGGAGGGTTCGGCGCGGACGAGTTCGCCGATGAGCTCGTCGGCGGTCTGGCCGGGGTGGCTGAACAGGACCCGTACGCCGCGGGGGGCGCCGATCGCGACCGGGGCGTCCAGTTCGGCGCCGTCGAAGACGCAGGTGACCTCGGCCTTGGTCTGGGCGACGAGGCCGCCGAGCCCAGACAGGAGGCGGCGGCGCTGGTCGGCCAGCGGCAGCTCGCCGTAGCCGGTCTTGGTGACGTTGTAGCCGTCCACGACCAGGTGGACCTGGGGGAGCGTGAGCAGCCGGTCGAGCAGCTGCGGGTCGTCGTCCGACAGGGCGCGGCCTGGGAGGTTGCGGTGGGCGAGCTTGTCGGGCTCGACGCCGCCGACCGCGTCCGCGGGCTTGGCGATCATCGTGGGCAGGGCGAGCTCGCGCCGTACGCCCTGGGCCGCGTCCACCAGCGTGTCCAGCAGCATGCGCAGCCGCACGTCGTCGACGTTGCGGCCCTCGCGGGCGGCGCGCCGGGCGGCCTCGGCGGTCGCCTCGGCCTGGGCGAGCTTGCCGCGCAGCTTGCGCATCTCCTTGTCGGAGGCCGCGGTGGACTCGCGGGCGGCGGCCAGCTCTCGTTCGGTCTCCTCGGCCAGGGCCTCGGCGCGTTCGTGCGCGGACTTGGCCTTGATCCGCGCCTCGTGCACCTTGCGGCGCAGCTCGGCGATCTCGGCCTTGGCGTCGCGCAGCTCCGCGCGCAGCTTGTCGGTCTCGGCCGAACGGGTCGTACGGGCGGCCGCGAGTTCCTCCCTCAGCGCGGCGATCTTGCGTTCGGCGGCCTCGCCCTCGGACACGCTCGCGGAGCGTTCCAGCTCTTCACGGGCCGCTTCGACGAGTCCCGTCCACCCTTCGGGCCGCAGCAGATAGGCGATCACCGCCACCCGTACCGGATCGGCCGCCGGGGGCAGCTCACCCGCCTCGACCGCCGCCACCAGGTCGGGTTGGGACTCGCGGAAGGTTTCGGCGACGCGGAGCCGGAAGTCCTCGTCCTTCTCCAGCAGCGCCGCGATCGGCTGCCCGGCGAGCTTGGCCCGCTTGCGCCGTTCGAACTGGGCGAACCGGCGCAGCGGTACCGGGACCTCGGCCGCGGGGAGCGTGCCGATCAGCTCGGCCGCGGCCTCGACCACGCCCTGGCGTACGGCCTCGGGCAGAGGCCGCGCCAGGCGCTCCTGAGCTTCGGGGCCGCCGTCGATGATCCCGCTCCTCCCAGGCCGTTACCGCCGTTCGCTGAGTATTTCCGGGCGCACGATGCCTTAACCAGCAGAAACGCCGAATGCCCGGATCTGCCACAACCCTAGCGCTCCGTAGTCTGTCGGTGGCGTCCTCTACGGTCCCCGACATGGCCCGCAGCACCAACCCCGCCCACCCCGATCGGCCTTCCGCACAGGGGGTGCAGGGGACGTTCGAAGATCTCGGGACCCATCTCGCCGACGTCACGTTCGTGGTGGTGGACCTGGAGACGACCGGCGGCGCGGCCGCCACCGACGCGATCACCGAGATCGGCGCGGTGAAGGTCAGCGGGGGATTGGAGCTGGGCGAGTTCGGCACGCTGGTGGACCCGGGCGGCCCGATCCCGCCGTTCATCACCGCGCTGACCGGGATCACCCAGCAGATGGTGTACGCGGCGCCCAAGATCGACTCGGTGCTGCCGGCGTTCCTGGAGTTCGCCCGCGGCTGCGTGCTGGTGGCCCACAACGCCCCGTTCGACATCGGGTTCCTCAAGGCCGCCTGCGCCGAGCAGGGCTACGCCTGGCCCACGTTCGCCGTCGTCGACACCGCCGACCTCGCGCGCCGCGTGCTCACCAAGGACGAGGTGCCCAACTGCAAGCTGAGCACGCTGTCGCGCTTCTTCCGTACGGCCACCGAGCCCTGCCACCGGGCGCTCGCCGACGCCAAGGCCACCGTCGACGTGCTGCACGGTCTGATCGAACGGCTCGGCTCGTTCAACGTGACCTCGCTGGAGGAGCTCAAGTCGTTCGCCAAGGCGCCGACGCCCGAGCAGAAGCGCAAGCGCCACCTGGCCGACGACGTGCCGAGCGCCCCCGGCGTCTACCTGTTCGAGGACGATGGCGGCGAGGTCCTGTACGTCGGCAAGAGCGGCGACTTGCGCACCCGTGTCCGCAGCTACTTCACCGGCTCGGAGACGCGCTGGAGGGTCCGCGAGATGGTCGGCCTGGCCGAACGGATCCGCACGATCGTCTGCGCGACGGGCCTCGAAGCCGAAGTACGGGAGCTGCGCCTGATCGCCGCCCACAAGCCTCGCTACAACCGGCGTTCCAAGCATCCCGAACGCGCGTTCTGGCTCAAACTGACCGTCGAGCCGTTCCCCCGCCTGTCCATCGTCCGGGAGTGCCGCGACGACGGCGCCGTCTACCTAGGCCCGCTGGGGTCCCAGCGCCAAGCCGAGGAGGCCCGCGCCGCGCTGCACGAGGCCGTCCCCCTGCGCCAATGCTCGCAGCGGCTCACCCTCCGGCTGATCGAACGCGGCGGCGCCCGCAGTTGTCTCCTGTCGGAGATCGGCCGCTGCGGCGCCCCCTGCGAGGGCCGCGAACCCGCCGCCGCGTACGCCCTGCACGCCGAATCGGCCCGTTCGATCATGGAGGGCGACGTACGCCCGGTCGTCGCCGCCGCCCAGGTGCGCATCGACCGCCTCACCGTGGGCCTGCGCTACGAGGAGGCCGCAGCCCAGCGCGACCGCCTGGCCGCGTTCGTCCGCGCCGCCGCCCGAGGCCAGCGCCTGACCGCCCTGGCCCGCTGCTCCCAGCTGGTGGCCGCCCGTCCCGCCTTCGACGGCGGCTGGGAGCTCTCAGTGGTCCGCTACGGCCGCCTGGCCGCAGCCGGAACGATCCCGCCCGGCGCCCACCCGCGCCCCTACGTGGACGCTCTCATCGCCACCGCCGAGACCGTTTTCCCCGGCCCCGGCCCCTCCGGCAGCGCCACAGCCGAGGAGATGGAATGCATCCTGCGCTGGCTCGACGCGCCCGGCGGCCGCCTGGTCGAGGTGGACGGCGAATGGTCGTGCCCCCTGCACGGCGCCGAGGGCCTGCGCGAATGGATCGACAACGCCTACGTCCCGGCCGAGCCTGAGGGCCGGGGCGCCGGACGCCCACTAAGGTGAGGCGGGAGGAACCGGGGCAATCGGAGAGGACTGACATGGCTCTGCCTCTCTACGACAGCCAGCCGACCCGGCGCGTCCCGTGGGTCACCTACCTCCTGGTGGCGGCCAACGTCCTGGTCTTCCTGATCACGCCGATGGCCAACTTCTCCACCTGGTACGGAGAGGGCAAGGTCCGCGAGTGCAAGGCGGTCGAGTTCACGCTGCAGCACGGGGCCATCCCCAAGGAGCTCACAACCGGTGAGCAGCAGCCGATTCCGAGCCAGGTAGCCCGCGAGTGCGGCCCCTCGGACTTCCACAAGGTCCCCTGGGTATCGGCCTTCGAGTCGATGTTCCTGCACTCAGGCGCCGTGCACCTCCTGGGCAACCTGGTAGCCCTCTTCGTGGTCGGCATGGGGGTAGAAGACCGCCTGGGCAGACTTCGCTACCTCCTCAGCTACCTCTTCTTCGGCCTGGTAGCCGTCTACGGCTTCGCCTACACATCGCCCGACTCCACAGTCCCCCTCATCGGCGCCTCAGGCGCGATCGCCGGGGTCATGGGCGTCTACCTGATCCTCAACCCCCGCGGCCGCTTCGTCAGCTACGTACCACCCCTCTTCGTCCTCCGCCTGCCCGCCTGGGTCGTCATGGGCCTCTTCTTCGTAGTCCAGTGGTACTCACTCCGAGTCGACGCCGTCTCCGAGGAGAAGAGCAGCGTCGCCTACGTGGCCCACATCTACGGCTTCATAGCCGGAGCCCTCTTCGCCATAGCCGCCCGCCGCGCCGGCCCCGCCCGCCGCCGGATCGCCGCCCTGTCCCGCGGCTAGATAGGCTCTGCACAAGCCCTTTGCCGCCTGAGGAGGACCCGTGCACACCGCGATCGTGCTGGTCAAGACCGACGTAGCCCGCATCCGCGAGGTAGCCGAGACGATCGCCGCCCTGGACGGCGTCAGCGAGGTCTACTCCATCACCGGCAAATACGACCTGATCGCCATGGTCCGCGTCCACCGCCACGAGGACTTCAACGACGTCATCCCAGGCCGCCTCAACAAGGTCCCGGGCATCCTCAGCACCGAGACCCACATCGCCTTCGAGACCTACTCCCGCCACGACCTGGACGCCGCCTTCTCCCTAGGCCTCCCCGACTCCGACTAACCCCGACGCCTGAGCACGCACCTAAAGGCATCGCCCTCGCTACGCTCGGACAGCCTTCCAAGCTGGGGGCAAGCCCCCAGACCCCCACCCCTTAAGTGGTTCGGCCCTTCCGCGAGCTCACTCGCGAGCGCGGCTCTGCTGGCCCAGATAGGCCCGCGCCCTGCGGTCCCAGCGGTAGAGGTGACCGTCCCGGACCTGTTCCACAAGATCCACAGCCGTGATCCGCAGCGGACGAGGCACGACCGGCACGTCCAAAGCCTGGATGACGGGAGCAGCCGGGCCGTCCCCGCTGCTGTAGGCGATCGAGACGTGCGGAGTCCAGGCGGGCTCGTCGGCGAGCTGGTGTGCCCGCACCGTCTCTGCGACGGCGGTCCGGATCGCCGTGCGGACCGGGTCCAGGCCTTTCGCCGGGCGAATGCCGAGCATCACGGCCTCGCTGTGGAACCACAGCTTCCCGATCTCCACCTCCACGGGTGCAAGGTCAACGAAACGCTGTCGCACTCCCTCGACCATCGAATCCACCTCAGCGTCCGGGATCTGGTCAGGGAACCCGACGATCTGGGTGGTCATGTGCAGCCATGGCTCGGGGATCAGATCGAGACCGTCGAAGTCGGCGAGCTTGTCTTGACACTGCCGCACGAGGTCGCGGACCTCGGGCAGGTCGTCAAGCAGGATGTGCCAGACCAGCAGCCGCCGACCAGGCCTGACGCCCGGTCTCCACCACCAGTGATCGGTCATGCGTTCAGGCAACGGACTCACATGATCTCCGGGGCGGTCACGGTCAGCTTCAGTTTGAGTCCTTGCCCCGTCCCGCGACCGGCGGCCCGTCCGCTCCAGTCTCTTCATGCGGCCACCTTGCCGACTCGTCTCGCATGAGCCGCGACACCTCTTCCATCCGGTCGGACGGAATGATGACCTGGGTGACCTCGATGGCGTTCTCATCCTTGGCCGAGTAGCCGATACGCACGATCTCCCAGACTGGGAGTGATGTGGGCACCTTGAGCAGCCCGGCCTCTGCCGGCTCAGGCATCCGGGCCCTGCGTCGTTCCATCCACTCGATCGGCCCATGCCCGGACTCTTCCAAGCGGTCGAGCCACGCGCCCGGGCCAGTGCCATACGGCTCCTTCACCCTGGGAGCGTCCGCGACACCACGTGGATGGATCCACGTCGCACTGATCTGAAAGGGCGGCTCGTCCGGCGGTCCGGTCACTCGAAGGCGCCGAAGGATCTTCGCGCCTACCTTCACGTTGAGCATGTGCGCCAGGCGCGCATCGGTCATCGGCACCTCGGAGACATCCGGTTCGGTGTGATGCACCCACAGTTCATTGCCCTGCGCCGCTGGGAAGCTGTATCCGGCCGCCACCTCTTCACCGTTGGCCACATGGCGGGTGTTGCGCCGCACGACATTGGTTCGCATGATCGCGCGGCGCTGACGATGCCGGACGATCGTGCCTCGGCGCGGTACCGCCCAGACCCGCTCCTCGGATTCCAACTTCTTGATCGCTGCGGCGACGACGTTGCGGGAGACGCCGTACTCCTTGGCCAGCTCTGTGTGGATCGGAAGGTTGTCTCCGGGCTCCCACTCGCCGCCATCGATGCGTTCGCGCAGGCTGTCGGCGATTTCCAGGTACCGACCCGCTGACGCCATGGACTCACTCTCCACGTCACTAACGGCGTCGCCGGTAGTCGGCCCATTGCCGGGCGACCTTCAAGTATCCAGGCTCCCGGGAGGTGGGGTTGACTGCATTGTGCCGTCGCCATCGTTCTGCGGACACGCGTGCGTACATGTCTATGGCGGCCGGGTCGGCGGTGGTCCAGGAGGTGAACTGGCCAGCCCAGTCTTCTGCCTCGGCCGGGCTGTGCCCGGCCCTGATCAGCCACGGGATGATCTGGCCCATTTCGATCCAGGGGGCCCCGCGTGAGGTGAAGCCCCAATCCACAACGTAGGTCCGGCCGTCCGGGGTGAGCAGGATGTTGGCGGGGTTGAGGTCTGTGTGGAGCAGGGCGTTGCCTGCGATCGCAGTCACGTCGTCGGCGAGGGTCTTCCAGCGTCGTTCGACGCGCATCTCCACCGCGTCAGGGCAGGCCATGTTCTGGAGTTGGTTCACCATCTTTGCCAGGACGGCAAGGTCTGGGGAGCCTGGGGCGTAGTCTGCGTGCCGGCCGTTCACGTGATCGAACCCGAGCGCGAGCCACCCCCCGACCTCGACCTTCCACAGAAGCCGAGGGGCGAGCTCGGACATGTACGGCGTGATGGTGGCTTCTCTACGCAGCGACCGAACCTCTGGGCCATCCTGGTCCGGCAGCTTCCTTGCAGCCTTCACAAAGGTCTTGCCCTGCGGGGAACTTACCGTGGACGCGATGTCCGCATGGATGCCCGCACTCGCAGGCTGGACCTTGTCGATGGGGCCGGTTCGGTCCTCGACAGCGTCCCGGACCTCGTCAGGAAGCTCGCTCCAGTCGCTGCGCATCTCCACCCGTCGGCTGGTCAGCCGCCGCCCGGGGAACTGCACTCGGGTGGACAGCAGCCTGCTCCTTCGTTGTCCCAGAATTCCATGTCGACGTGGTATCCAGTGGCATGGAGCGCCGGGACGGTCCGGGCCAGCGCCGCCCCGGACAAGATGTCCTGATCCAGGACCGGGACGTGATGGATGTAGCGGCCGGCGTGCTCCTCGCCAAAGGCGAGGTAGGGCTGCGAACGCTTGATGAACGCGTGCCAGCCTTCATCCACCGGCACCGAGGGCACGATCCGGGTCCACTCGCCCGGGTTGGTATCGAAGGCCCGCATGATGTTGGCCTGAGCCTTGAGGAAGACCAGTGCCTGGCCCATCAGCCGTTCCGCGTACTGCTGCGTGACGTGGCTGCCCTTGATGATGTCGGCCACCAGGAGGTCGAAGACCTCCACCGCGACCAACCCGCGGGGATCCTTGCCGCCGGCGGCCTCGGTTGATCGCTCCACTGTGATGGTCATGGGCTCCTCCTAGAGCCTCGGGACGCGGCCGGTTGCCGCGCTCTGAACCCTCAGAACGGGCGTTCACGGGCAGTGCGACTCACCCTGATCGCCGCCAGAAGGGTCGTGTTGCCACATCGCCCAGATGGTCTTGCCGCCACGTGCTTGTGGATCGATGCCGAACTTGTCGGCGAGATGGGCAGCGACCCATAGCCCTCGGCCGTCTTCGGCGTCGAGATCCAGCTCAATGGGCACATCAGGGATGACATTCGAGGAGTCCCAGACCTCCAAGCGGAGCCACGCGTCTTGAAGGTGGAGGCTGACCTCTATCTCCGCGCTGGACACCGCTTTCGCGCTGTTGGTGACCAGTTCGGAGACGACGCTGGTCACGGGCAGCCTGAGGTGCGTGAGGCCCCAGCTCTCAAGCGTGATCTCGGCCAGCTTGCGGGGCACGCGGATCATCCTCATGTCCGCTATCAGCCGGAGCCGCCAGCTCAGATCATCCGAGCTCGATTCTGCTGGGAGCCGCATTCCCGTCCTTCCCTGCCGCCGGTCGCTGTGGCTTTGACAAGAAGGATCTGATGGCTACCGAGCGCGAGGAAGGGGATACTTCAGGACACGAGATCCACATCGAGTGCCGAAAGATCGTGGTGCCAGTGCCAACCGAGCTGCCGGCCTGGGCGATCCGCCTCCGAAATGAACGCCGGTCTCGGCTGTGGAGCCAGAAGACGATGGCGACCATGCTGCGCAACGCAGCCGATGACGAGACGAGGCCGTCCCTCCCGTCCCTCGCCAGTATCCAGCGATACGTACGCGCTTACGAGGCCAGTGATCACTGCCCGGGCGAGCTGTACGCAACTCTCTACTGCCGTGCCTTCGGCATGAGCCATGAGGCGTTGTTCGGGGACGATCGAGCAGACCCGGTCGGCCTGCCTACCGAGCACGATGCCGAGAGTCTCGGAGCGTGGATCGCGACAACAAATGTCAGTAGCGAGGGTCTCTTGCATCTCGCCGACGCTGCAGGGGCCCTCGCGGAGAACCACAGCCGCCGGCCGCCCATTCAGGTCCTAGCCGACGTCACGCTCCTCCACGACCGGGTTCAGAAACTTCTTCGGTCGGGACGTCAGCGGCTGTGGCAGACGCATGAGCTGCTGCGGATCGATTCGGATCTCCTTTCCCATGCATGCCTGCTCCTGGGCGACCTTGAGAGGGACGGTTCAGCCAAGGCGTTCGGCCGGGTGGCGAGGCAACTCGCTCAGGAAGCGGGGGCGAACGAGGCAAGAGCGATGAGCGCGCAGGCCAAGACCGCTCGCTGGATGGGGTGTCTCACAGAATCAGCTGATCTTGCCGCCGAAGGATTCCGGCGCAGTCCACCGACCTCGATCAGGATCCTGCTCGCATATCAAGAAGCGAATGCCGCTGCGCTATCGGGCGACGCCGCGCGGGCCCGGCAGGCGATCGGGCGTGCCGAACATGCGGCTGCCTCGGCAGGCGAGGACGATTCAATCTCGGCCTGGTCATGCCCGGTGTCTCGTCAAGCCGTGTTCGCGATCTCGGTCGCCTTGCGGAACGGCGATCCTGACGTGGCTCTACGGGGAGTGGCCATGGCAGACATGAGCTGGTCTGATGCACCTTCGCCCCCGAGCACCAGGACTACGTGGGCCCAAATACGTATCGGCGCAGGTATTGCCTACGTCATGAAGGGAGCCTTGGACAGTGCCGCAGCCGAAATCGCACCCATGCTTACGCTGGCGCCCGAGTACCGGATCGCGACAGTCACTCGATACCTGGCACAGCTCGATCAGAGACTCAGCCAGCGTCGGTTCCTCCACAGCCGGGAAGCGCGGGACATCCAAGGTCGCCTCCACGAGTTCAAAGCCGCTGCTCTGCCGCTGCACGTCACGGAGGACAAGTGAGCCCGTTGCCCACCCACCTGGTTGATCGTTGGCGGCAGCGCAGCGACCAGCAGCCTGGGCAAGGGATGCTGTACTGGCATGCGCTTCTGCGTGATCAGCCAGAGGTCGTGGCCATGGTCCAGCGCGCTCAGGAACGCCTGGAGCCTTTCGCCGACGGGCTCCATTTCACTCCCCTGGAGTGGCTGCACGTCACCAGTCTTGTGGTGGGGCCGACCCAAGACCTTGACGAACCGGCACTTGAAGCACTGGTGGCTGAGGGACGTCGTCGACTTGCGGGGGTTCCGGCGCGACAGCTGGAAATTGGACGCGTGTTGTATCACCCCGAAGCAATCATGCTCGCGGTCGAGCCGGTCAAGGCCGTCGCTCCGGTTCGCGAGGCGGCCCGAGCCGCGACCTTCGCTGTCACCGGTCACGGGGGCCTACCCGAAAGCGACCCGTGGATGCCGCACATCACCGTGGCTTACAGCACGTCATCCCGCTCGGCAGCGGAGATCATCGAGGCTCTTGGCCGCGGTTTTCCGCGCGGTCGTGTGTTGCTCGACTCACTGTGTCTGGTAGATCAGGTAGGCCCGGAGCGCTCCTGGGATTGGCATGAGAGGGCAAGACTAAGCCTTGGTTGACGCGTGGGGTTGAACCACTTGAGGGGTGGGGGCCTGGTGGCTTGCCCCCAGCTTGGGGAGGCTGTCCGAGCGCTAGCGAGGGCGATGCCTTTTTGGTGGCGAGGGCGCTGCGGTCAGGTGGTTTTTAGGCGCTGGGAGGTTTGGATCCAGCGGGTTAGGAGGGCGGTGGCGGCGCCGGAGTCGATGGCTTCGGCGGCTCGGTCGGTAGCGGCGGCCAGGGACTCGGTGAGCTTGTCGGGGGTGGGGGCGCCGTCGGAGGCGACGATCAGGGCGGCGGAGTTGAGGAGGACCATGTCGCGGACTGCGCCCTGGCGGCCGGCGAAGGTTTCTCGGGCGACGTTGGCGTTGAAGGGGGCGTCGGCGCCTCGGAGGTCTTCGAGGCTGGCGGGAGGGATTCCCAGGTCGGCTGGGTTGAAGGTTGTTTCGGTGGAGGTGCCGTCTCGGACTACCCAGACCGTGGAGGGGCCGGTTGTTGTTAGCTCGTCCAGGCCGTCGTTGCCTCGGAAGACCAGGGAGGAGCAGCCTCGTTCGGCGAAGACGCCTGCGACGATGCCGGCCATGCGGGGGTGGAAGACGCCTACCGCTTGGGCCTTGGGGCGGGCGGGGTTGGTGAGGGGGCCCAGGAAGTTGAAGACGGTGGGGGTGGCCAGTTCCTTGCGGACCTTGCCGGCGTAGCGGAGGGCCGGGTGGTAGAGGGGCGCCATGCAGAAGGTGATGCCGATCTCCTCGGCCACCTGGGCTGTTTGGGCCGGAGTGGCGTCGATCGCGACGCCTAGTTCTTCGAGCAGGTCGGCGGCGCCGCAGGAGGAGGAGGCGGCGCGGTTGCCGTGCTTGACGACCTTGATGCCGGCGGCGGCGCTGACTACTGCGGCCATCGTGGAGATGTTGACCGTGTGGGCGCGGTCGCCGCCGGTGCCGACCAGGTCGGCGATGGGGCCGGGGACCGTGATCGGGGTGGCGTTCTCCATCATGCCCTGGGCCAGGCCGGTGACCTCGGCCACGGTCTCGCCCTTGGCACGCAGGGCCACGGCGAAGCCGGCGATCTGCACGTCGGAGGCCTCGCCGGACATGATCTGGTTCATCGCCCAGGCCGTCTCGGCGCTGGACAGCGACTCGCCGTCCAGGAGGGCGTTGAGCAGGGCCGGCCAGGTCGTACGCGCGTCCATCGTTCCCCCAGGGTGGGTCTCAGTGCGGGGGATGCGCTGGGGCGCGCAGCCCCAAGTCGGGTGGGCTACAGGGCGGGGAGGCGGTTGTCGGCACGCCAGCGCATGAGGTCGGCCACGCCGTTGGCGAGGGCCATCGGGTCCAGCGGCAGGCTCACCACGGCGTCGGCGCGGGACCAGGTGGCCAGCCAGCCGTCGTCGCGGCGCGCGATGATCGCCAGGAACGGCGGGCAGTCGTACACCTCGTCCTTGGCCTGCCGGCACACGCCGAGGCCGCCCGCGGGCTGGGCCTCGCCGTCCACGATCGCCACGTCGATGTCGCCCTTGTCGAGCCGCTCCACCACGGCGGGCTGGGTCGCGACCTCGACGTACTCGACCTTGGGCAGGTCGGCGGCAGGCCGGCGGCCGATGGCGAGGCGGATCTGCTCACGCGTGTTCGCGTCGTCGCTGTAGACGAGAACCTTCATCGCGCTCTCCGCGCTGGAAGCGGTGGAACTCATGCGGAGAAGGCTACCGGTTCGGTCCCCGGCGCACGAGATGGACGTCGGTGGTGATCGGTCGGGCCGAGTTTCGGGGGGTTCGGAACGAGTCGAAACCCCTTGTGGGACGGGCTTTCGGGGGCCTGAGAGGGGTGGTGCCGGAGGGGGAGGGCAACACGCTCGGGAACTCCAGAAGGGGGGTCATGCGTCGGTCTTGGACCGAGTGACGTAATAATGGCGCCCGTGGCAACAGCATCCGCGATAGAGACAACACCCCACGCAAGGGCGAACCGTCCCAATCTGGTCAGCGTGGGGACGATCGTTTGGTTGTCGTCTGAGCTCATGTTCTTCGCGGCGTTGTTCGCGATGTACTTCACGATCCGCTCGGTCACCATCGGCCAGCAGGGTCACGACTCGTGGCCGGGCGCCAACCTGAACCTCCCCCTCTCCGCCGTCAACACCACTGTGCTGGTCCTTTCTTCCGTGACCTGCCAGATGGGCGTGTTCAAGGCGGAGGCGGGCAAGGTCGGGCGCGACGGCGGGCTGCTCAACTTCCGCCGCTGGGGCCTGCGCGAGTGGTACGTGCTGTCCTTCCTCATGGGCGCCTACTTCGTCGCCGGTCAGGGCTACGAGTACTTCACGCTGGTCAAGGACGACGGCCTCACGCTGTCCTCCTCGGCGTACGGCTCGGTCTTCTACCTGACCACCGGCTTCCACGGCCTCCACGTCACGGGCGGCCTGATCGCGTTCCTGTTCGTTCTCGGGCGAACGTACGCCGCCAAGCGCTGGACGCATGAGCAGGCGACGAGCGCGATCGTCGTGTCGTACTACTGGCACTTCGTCGACGTGGTCTGGATCGGCCTGTTCGCGACGATCTACCTGCTCGACCTGAAGTAGCCGCATGAACGCCGCTCGACCTGAAGTGACCGCATGACGAGCTCGACCTCAACCGACGACAAGACCCGAACGGGGACATCCGTGAAAAGGATCACCGCATGGCGACGGCGCCCCTGGGCGGGCTACGCCGTCGTGCTGGCGGCCCTTGCGGCGATCGGCGTCATCTACGCCGGCTTCTCGCCGCAGACTGACCGCGCAGAGGCGGCGAACGGCGCGCAGGCGGCCGCCGACCTGAAGAACGGCCAGCAGCTGTTCAACAAGAACTGCGCGAGCTGCCACGGCCTGAACGCCGAGGGCTCCAAGGACGCCAAGGGCAACCCGATCGCGCCGAGCCTGCTCGGCGTCGGCCCCGCGGCGGTCGACTTCCAGGTCAGCACGGGCCGCATGCCCGCGATGAACCCCGGCGCGCAGATGCCGCGCAAGAAGCCGATCCCCGACTTCAACACCGAGATCAAGACCGACTACTCCGAGCCGGAGAAGCGGGAGGCGGCGGAGAAGCAGAAGGCCCAGGCCGAGAAGAACCTGGCCGACCTTCGCGAGTACATCGCCTCGCTCGGTGGCGGCCCGGCCGTCCCCACCAAGGAGCAGATCGGCGACCCCAAGACGGGCGACGCGGCGCTCGGCGGGAAGCTGTTCCGCACCAACTGCGCGCAGTGCCACAACTTCACCGGTCAGGGCGGTGCGCTCACCGGTGGCAAGTACGCCCCGCCGCTCAGCCACAGCGACGTCACCCCGACGCAGATCTACGAGGCCATGCTCACGGGCCCGCAGGCGATGCCGGTGTTCAACGACACCACGCTCACCCCGCAGGACAAGCAGGCGATCATCGCCTACCTCGTCCAGACCCGCGAGCAGCCGAACCCGGGCGGCAACGGCCTGGGCCGGATCGGCCCGGTCTCCGAGGGGCTGGCCGGCTGGCTGATCGGGATCGGCCTGCTGGTCCTCGCGGCCATGTGGATCACCGCTAAGAAGCCGAAGAAGCTGAAGAAGTCATGAGCGACGACAACAAGGACACGAGCGGCGCAGAGCAGCCGCACGAGGGCGAGGGAACGCCGAAGCGCGTGATCGGCACCCCGTCGCCGGCCACGGGCAAGGCGCTGGTGAGCGCCGACGAGGCGCCCGCACCCGCCGCGGACACCGCGGACGAGCTCGACGAGAAGTCGGCCAAGAAGGCCGAGCGGATCGTCGCCACGCTCTTCCTGGTCGCGTTCGCCGCGAGCGTGGTGTTCATCGCGTACTACATCGGCTGGAGCGGCCGCGACGGCGGCATGCACGGCGTCAGCAGGACCAGGGAGTCCAACCTCTGGTTCGGCGGCATGATGACGCTGGCCTTCATGGCCATGGCCATCGGCGTCACCATCTGGGTGCGGCGCCTGATGACCAGCAAGCCGATCATCCAGGAGCGCCACGACCTGCAGACCGACGAGGCGACCCGGGAGGCCTTCAACCAGGACTTCCTCGAGGGCGCCGCCGACAGCGGGATCACCAAGCGCCCGCTGCTGCGCCGGACGCTGCTGCTGGCCGCCGCCCCGCTCGGGCTCGCGCCGATCTTCCTGCTCGGCGACCTGGGCCCGCTGCCGAAGAAGCGGCTGCGCCACACCTACTGGGGCGAGGCCGTCAAGAAGGCCAAGGCCGAGGGCAAGAAGGGCGTCCGGCTGGTCGTCGACGGCACCAACAGGCCGCTGCGGGTGAGCGACTTCGCCACCCCGGGCGGCATGATCACGGTGCTGCCGGAGGGCGTCGAGGAGACCGAGGAGGCGCTCAACCAGATCGCCAAGTCGGTCACCATCCTCATCAACGTCCCGGCCGACGAGTTCAAGCCCAAGAAGGGCCGTGAGAACTGGCACATCAACGGGGTCGTCGCGTACTCCAAGATCTGCACGCACGTCGGCTGCCCGGCGGCCCTGTACGAGCAGACCACGCACCACATCCTGTGCCCGTGCCACCAGTCCACCTTCGACGCGACCGACGCGGCCAGGGTGGTCTTCGGCCCGGCGGCACGTCCGCTGCCCCAGCTGCCGCTGAGCGTGGAGGACGGCTACATCATCGCGACCGACGACTACGACGAGCCGATCGGCCCGAGCTTCTGGGAGCGAGGTAAGACGTCATGAGCGAAGCTGCAGCTCCGAAGGCGGAGGCTCCCAAGGCCGTCGAGGGTCCGCTGAACTTCCTGGACGAGCGGCTCGGGTCCACCGGCTTCTTCCAGCGCAACGTCAAGAAGGTCTTCCCGGACCACTGGTCGTTCATGCTGGGCGAGATCGCGCTCTACTCGTTCATCATCCTGCTGCTGACCGGCACGTTCCTCACGCTCTGGTTCCACCCGAGCATGCAGGAGACCGTCTACGACGGCTCGTACCGGCAGCTGAACGGCGTGAAGATGTCCGAGGCCTACGCCTCGGCGCTGCACATCAGCTTCGACGTCCGCGGTGGCCTGCTCATGCGGCAGATCCACCACTGGGCGGCGATCCTGTTCATGTGCTCGATCATGGCGCACATGCTGCGGGTGTTCTTCACCGGCGCCTACCGCAAGCCGCGTGAGATCAACTGGATCATCGGCATCGTGATGTTCACGCTGGGCATGCTCGAGGGCCTGTTCGGCTACTCGCTGCCGGACGACCTGCTGTCGGGTACGGGCCTGCGCATCACCCAGGGCGTGCTGGAGTCGATCCCGGTGGTCGGCACCTACGGCTACATGTTCCTGTTCGGGGGCGAGTTCCCCGAGGGCATGGACGGGGACCTGATCCCGCGCCTGTTCACGCTGCACATCCTGCTGATCCCCGGCATCTTCCTGGGCCTGATCACCGCGCACATGATGATCATGTGGCATCAGAAGCACACCGCGATGCCGGTCAAGAACCAGACCAACGAGCAGGTCTACGGCTACCCGTTCTACCCGGTCTTCATGGCCAAGACGGGCGCCTACTTCCTGTTCACCTTCGGCGCGGTGGCGCTGCTCGGCACCTTCGCCCAGATCAACCCGATCTGGCAGTTCGGCCCGTACGACCCGGGCGCCATCTCGTCGGGCTCGCAGCCCGACTGGTACATGGGCGTCCTGGAGGGCGCGCTGCGCCTGATGCCGGGGCAGGGCACCGAGTTCAACTTCTGGGGTCACACGCTCAGCCTGAACGTGCTGATCCCGGCGACCGTGCCGCTCGGCATCATCTTCACCGGCGCGGGCGTCTGGCCGTTCCTGGAACGCTGGGTGACCGGCGACCACCGCCGCCACGACGTGAACGACCGGCCGCGCAACGCCCCGGTCCGCACCGGCGTCGGCATGGCGGCGGTCACGTTCTACGGGCTGCTGTGGCTGGCCGGCGCGAACGACGTCCTCGCCGACAAGTTCCACGTGTCGCTGTTCGCCACGACCTGGTTCTTCCGGGCGGCCATCTTCATCGGGCCGATCGCGGCGTACATCATCACCAAGCGGATCTGCCTGGGCCTCCAGCGCAAGGACGCCGACATCGTGGGGCACGGCGTGGAGAGCGGCATCATCGTCGCCACCCCGGACGGCAGGTTCTACGAGCGGCACGAGCCCGCCCGTGAAGAGGAGAAGATCAAGATCCTCTCCAAGGAGAACGCCCGTCCGGAGGCGCCCGAGACCGACGCCAACGGCATCCCGGCGCCCGGCACCAAGGGCCCGATCGGCCACCTGCGCTCGCGCCTCGGCCGCGCCTGGACCATCGACGACATCCCGGTCGAGGAGCACGAGGACGGCCACGGGCACGGCAACGGCCACGAAGGTCACGAGCTGGAGGCGGGTTCCGGCAACGGCTCCAGCTCCAGCTCGAAGGAGCTCAGCCACTAGTCCGTTCAGCGGCTGGTCCGTTCCGCCCCGTTTCGCGGATCATCGCCACAGCCGAGGCCCGCCGACCGCACAGCCGGTCGGCGGGCCTCGGCTGTGGCGTTCGTATGCTGAGGGACTGATGACCAAGACGCTCGTGGTGACCAATGACTTCCCGCCGCGCCCGGGAGGCATCCAGACCTTCGTGCAGGGGCTGGTGCAGCGGCGCCCGCCGGGCTCGGTGGTGGTGTACGCCCCGGCGTGGAAGGGCGCGGCGGAGTTCGACGCGCAGCAGCCCTATCCGGTCGTACGGCATCCCACCTCGCTCATGCTGCCGGTGCCGTCGGTACTGCGCCGGGCGGGGGAGATCCTGCGGTCCGAGGGGTGCGACTCGGTGCTCTTCGGGGCCTCGGCGCCGTTGGGGCTACTGGCGGGCGGGCTGCGGCGGCAGGGGGCCGAACGGCTCGTGGGCATCACGCACGGCCACGAGGCGGGCTGGGCTTCCCTGCCGGGAGCCAGGAGCCTGCTGCGCCGCATCGGCGACGGGGTGGACGTCCTGACCTACCTGGGGGAGTACACGCGTTCCCGCATGGCGCGGGCCCTGTCGCCCGCCGCGGCCGCCCGGATGGCCAGGCTGGCGCCGGGCGTGGACGAGAAGGTCTACTTCCGCGGCGCGGGCGGGGACGAGGTGCGGGAACGGCACGGGCTGACCGGCCGTCCCGTGGTGGTGTGCGTGTCGCGGCTCGTTCCGCGTAAGGGGCAGGACGCGCTGATCCACGCGTGGCCGCGCGTTCGGCAGGCCGTCCCGGACGTGGCGCTGCTGCTGGTCGGCGGCGGGCCGTACCGCGAGGAGCTGGAGAAGACCGCGGCGTCGCTGGGCGTGGAGGCGGTCTTCACCGGGAGCGTGCCCTGGGAGGAGCTCCCGGCGCACTACGACGCGGGCGACGTGTTCGCGATGCCGTGCCGGACGCGGCGGCGCGGGCTGGACGTGGAGGGCCTCGGGATCGTCTACCTGGAGGCGTCGGCGACCGGCCTGCCCGTGGTGGCCGGAGACTCCGGCGGGGCGCCTGACGCCGTTCTGGACGGCGAGACGGGCGTGGTGGTCCCGGGCCGTTCCGTCCAGGCGATCGCCGACCAGCTCATCGCGCTGCTCACCGACCCCGAGCGGGCCCGCACGATGGGCGAGCAGGGCCGCGCGTGGATCGAGCGGGAGTGGCGCTGGGAGATCCAGTCCGCGCGCCTGGACGCCCTTCTGAACGCCTGACGTGCCGTTGTGTGGCGCGCCTGATGTGGGCCGCCCGCCGCGCGCCGGAGGGCGGCCCACAGTCCTTGGGGGCTAGGCCTCGTGGCGGCCCTGGGCGGCGCGCCTGCGGCGGCCGGTCAGGAGCAGGCCGCCGATGCCGCCGAGCGTGAGCCCGACCGTTCCCGCGATCAGGGCGGTGCCGGTCGCGGTCCCGGTCTGGTCGGGGGAGCTGCCGGCCGCGGGGCGGCTGTTGAGGTTGACCGCGCCGTGGTCGTGATCATGGGCGGCCGTGGACGCGGTCGGCGGGCAGTCGTGGGCGGGCTTGGCCGGGCCGGGCTTGGGGCTGGTCGGTTTGGTGGCCGATCCACCGCCGCTGCCACTGCCGCCGCTCGTGCCTCCGGTCTTGCCGAACACCACGTCCGAGCAGGAGTAGAACGCCTCGGGGCTGTCGGAACGCTGCCAGATGGCGTAGATCAGGTGGCGGCCGGATTTGCTCGGGAGCTTGCCGGACAGCGTGTAGGCGCCGTCCTGGACGGGCGGGTCGGCCTTGGTGAGGAACGGCTTGCTCTCCAGGTCCGACCACTTCAGCGGCTTGGCCGGGTCGTAGCCGTCCTTGGTGACGAACAGCTGGAAGCCGCCCTTGTGCTGGGCCGTCGCCTTGAACCGGAACGTGTAGTCCGCGCCCGGCTTCAGGCTGGTGGCGGGCCAGTCCGCGCGGGCCAGGTCCAGGCCCTTGAACTCGGCGTTGCCCGCGCTGCACAGCTTGCCGTCGGGGATCCGCTGCCGGTGCTGCCCGGCCACGTCGCCGATCCGGATCCCGTTCCAGTCGTAGAAGGCCTGCGTGCCGCCGGCGGCGACCGCGGCCTTGCAGGCGGCCGACGACGGCGACTCGGGCCCCTCCTGGTAGCAGGTGAGGGCGCGGCTGAGCGGGTTCTGCATCGTGCCGTGGGACATGGCGGGGGTGGCGGCCAGGCCGATCACGGCGATCGGCGCGGAGACGATCGTCAGGGCCGCCGCGGCACGTCGTGCTTGCATCAAGAAGTCCTCCTGGTTGCGGGGGGACTTGGCACGTTAGGGCCCGCGATCATGCCCGTGATCGTTCTTATGTTTCTGTTAAGGCCCCATACAGTAAGCGCTAAGGCCGCAGGTCAGCGCTTTGCAGGGTTGCCGGAACGGCCTGCGGGGCGCTTGGTGGAGCTGGGCCCCGGGCGGCCGAAGTAGGCGGCCAGCCAGATCATCAGGAGCAGGACGCCGCCGCCGATCCCGGTGGCGATGGCCTCGGCCGTGACGGGCAGATCGTTGCGCCGGCCCAGGACGGGCGCGAAGCGGTTGTGGGCGTCGGCGACGATGCCGATCGTGTCGCCGGTGTCGTAGCCCTTGCAACTGCTGCCCAGGTCGCGGGGGAACGGGGTGCCGTCCCTGTGCTCGAGGGAGCAGTGGTAGCCCTTCTTGCGGCCCGTGCCCGCGGTCCAGGTGTGGCCCACGACGGCGTCGGTGTCGGTGCCCCACTCGACGGCCGCGACGTCCCTGGCGCTGATCACGCCGACGCCGTAGTAGAAGATCGTGGCGAGCAGCCCGACCGTGATCACCGCGCCCGTGCCACGGAACGAGCGGTCTCCGGCGACGGCGAGCCAGCACAGCGCGAACACCGTCGCGATGATGCCGACGACGGCCAGGATCGCGCCCAGGGCGTCGCCGCCGGCGATGAACGCCCAGGCGGCGAGCAGCATCAAGCCGATCGCCAGGCCCGTCGCGGCCAGACCTCGCCAGAGCACCCTCACTGGGCCACCGTCCGGTTCTCGAAGTGGGCGGCGCTCTCGGCGTCCGCCGGGTAGTAGGACTCGATCGCGACCTCGTCCAGCGTGATGTCCTGCGGAGTGCCGAACGTGGTGATGGTCGAGAACAGCCGCAGCTCCCGGCCGTCCAGCCGGATGATCATCGGGATCAGCACGTCCGACTCGATGGAGACGCCCTCCTCGGCCGGTGCCAGGAGCTCGTCGTAGAGGGCCGCCAGCTCCGGATCGGGGGAGGCGGCGAGCTGCCGCCTGACGCGGGCCCCGAAGACCTTGCGCACGTCGGCCAGGTTGACGACCAGGGGAGCGAACCCTCTCGGGTCCAGGCCCAGCCGCAGGAGGTTGACCGGCGGCTTGAGCAGCTCGGGGGAGACGCGTTCCAGGAACGGGTCGACGGCGCGGTTGGTCATCACGATGTTCCACTGGCGGTCGAAGACCAGGGCCGGATAGGGCTCGTGCGCGCGCAGGACCCGTTCGAGGGCCCGCTTGGCGGCCGACAGGGCGTCGTCGCCGAGCGGGCGTTCGGCGTAGCGGGGCGCGAAACCGGCGGCGAGCAGGAGACGGTTGCGGTCGCGCAGCGGAACGTCGAGCTGGTCGGCGAGCCGGAGGACCATGGCGGCGGACGGGTTGGACTTGCCGGTCTCGACGAGGCTGACGTGGCGGGCCGAGACGTCGGCGGCGATCGCGAGGTCGAGCTGGCTGACGCGCCTGAGCTGGCGCCACTCCCGCAGGAGCTCCCCGACCGTCGTCACGATCGTTGATCGTACTCATGGTGGTGCGGAACGCCATGAAATGGGACTTCATCGACAAGCATCGCGTGCCGAGGTGAGACTCGCCGCCATGACCACGGACAACATGATCACTGACAACACGAGCATCGTTCAGCGGGCGATGGCAGGGCTGATCGCGACCGGTGACGTCGAGGCGCTCGCGCCGGTGCTGAGCGACGGCTTCGTTCACCACAAGCCGGACGCGACCTCCTCGAGCAAGACCGAGTGGCTGGACGAGGTCCGCGCCGCGCTGCCGCACATCGCCGGGATGGAGGTCGAGGTCCAGCACCTGCTGGCGGGCGGCGACCACGTCGTCATGTACTCGCGGCGCCGGCTGCCCGGCACCGACGCGGCCATCGCGGTCGTCGACATCTGGCGGTTCGAGGACGGGCTGATCGCCGAGGCCTGGGAGATCGTCGAGCCGCTCGCCGACGTCGCCGCCAACCTGGCGTGGTGGGAACGCGGCTAGGGCAGGTGGGCTAAGGCTGCTGCTGCGCGGGGCGGGCGCGTACGTGCGCCCGCTCGCCCTGCGGGCCGAACAGCACGAGGGTCTCGACGGCGTGACCGTCGGCCGATCCGAGCCAGTGCGGCAGCGCGGTGTCGAACTCGGCGGCCTCCCCGGCCGACAGGACCAGGTCGCGGTCGCCCACCAGGAGCCGGAGCCTGCCGTTGAGGACGTACACCCACTCGTAGCCGCCGTGCGTCTTCGGCGTCGGCTCGGCCGGCTCCGGGCGGGCGGGGATCAGCATCTTGAACGCCTGGACCCCGCCCGCACGCCGGGTGAGCGGGACGAACGTCATGCCGTGCCGGTTGATCGGCTTCAGGTGGATGCGCGGGTCACCCGTTCGAGGGGCGCCGACGAGGTCGTCGAGCGGCACGCCGTAGACGCGGGCCAGCGGCAGCAGCAGTTCCAGGGTCGGCTTGCGGCCGCCGCTCTCCAGCCTGGACAGGGTGCTCTCCGAGGTCCCGGTCGCGGCCGACAGGTCCGCCAGGGTCAGCCCGCGATGGTTGCGCAGGGCCCGCAACCGGGGGCCGACCGAGTCCAGGACCAGGTCCGTCTCGTCCGCCACTGAGCCTGCCGCCGCCGATCCTGCCGCCGAGCCCGCCTCTGAGCGCGCCGACGCGTCTGAGCTTGCCATATCGGCAACTTTATGTGCGGTCCCGTGGCGGCCTGAGCGAGGGTGACGCCCTGACGACCTGCGAGGAGGGGCGTGATGAGCGCGAAGCGGAAGCGAGACACTGGGCCGCCGTCGACCGGGCCCGGTGAGAAGGACGTACTGGCAGGCTTTCTCGACTACCTGCGCGGCGCCGTGGCGGCCAAGGCCGAGGGCGTGCCCGACGCCCAGGCCCGCGCCCCCGGCGTGCCGTCGGGGACGAACCTGCTCGGCCTGGTCAAGCACCTCACCTACGTGGAGCGGTGCTGGCTGCTGGGCGAGGACGTCAAGGACTGGCAGGCAACGTTCCACCTCAGCTCTGAGGAGACGGCCGAATCCATCCTCGCCGCCTACCAGGAGACCAACGCCGCCGCGAACAAGGAGATCGCCTCCTGGGACGACCTCACCGAAGCGGGCCCCCGGGTGGTCAAGCGAGGCAAGTCAGGGCCGTCCCGCCGCTGGACGCTGACCCACATGATCGAGGAGACCGCGCGGCACGCGGGCCACGCGGACATCCTGCGAGAGTTGGCCGACGGCTCGACCGGGCGCTGATCAGCGAGCGGCGGAGGAGAGGGCGGCGGCCGCCACACGGAGCGGGGCGCCGCCCTTGGCGGTCTGGTAGAACACCTCGCCCCAGTTGTTGGAGTAGCGGAAACGCCAATGCCCGCCCGCCGCGAGGTGATGCATGTTCGTGTGAGTGATGTGCTGGCCCGCCAGGTAGGCGACCTTGTGCTTGGCCTTGGTGCCGAGCCCCGAACGCACACTCACGCGGCTGTCGTCATAGGACCCGACGAGCGTCCAGTCCGTGCCGCCGCGGCCCTGCGGATTCTGCGCGGTGCCCAGCCAGCGCAGGAACGAGCTGCCGCTCTTGAGATCCTTGCACTGGGCCTGGGCGTACACGCAGGTCACGCCCCTGAACGGGCTGCTCAGCGTGACGGCGTTGCGGACCCGCAGGTAGGGCGGCCAGCGCCGCGACTTGCCGCCGCTCTTCTGAACGCCCGCCAGCGCGGCGGCGGTGATGAGGCCGCCCATGGAGTGTCCGAGGACGCTGACCGGCTTGCCGTGCCGCGAGTAGCGGTTGTAGATCTCCCACGCGAGCCGGCGGCCCAGTTCGGTGACCGAGGTGTTGAGCGTGCCCTGGTACGCGGTCGTGCAGTGCCGGTCGCCGCGGTAGTAGCCCCACGTGATGAGCGGGCCCTTGAAGCCCTGGCGGCGCAGGGCGGTCTTGCCGTCCTTCCACGCGGTCTCGCAGTCCGTACCGCCGTCCCACTGCACGCCATGGATCAGGTACACGGGATCCTTGACCGCCGCGGCGCTGTCAGTGGCACTGCGAGCGGCGCCGCGGCCGGCGCTGCGGGAGGTGCTGTGGGCGGCGCCGCGAGGGGCGTCGAGGGCGGCGCTACGGGAGGTGCTGTCGGCGGCGCTGCGGGAGGTGCTGTGGGTGGCGCCGCACGAGGTGGCCGTCTGCGCGAGCACGACGGTGAACGCGATTCCCGGCACGGCGGACCGGACGAGGCGACGCACGTTGGATCTCCCTAGGCGCCGGCTCTCGCGATCCCCCGTGGATGCGGCCTCCCGGGGCCGCCGTGATCATATCGGGCGATCTCCCCGGAAATCGGAGATTCCGCGGCGGCACCTGGCCTTGATCAGCGAGACCCGTACGGCGTCCGCCGGGCCGACCTGGGGCATGGGCATCGGCGGCAGCCGCAGCCCGGTGAACGTGCCCGGGCGCAGGCCCGCGAACGTCCCGGTCCGGAGCCCGGTGAGCAACTGCGGTCCGATGAGGCCGCCGGGGCGCAACGCGTTCAGTACCTGGGGTCCGACCGTGAGGATCAGCGCCGGCGTGACGGCGGCGAGACCGACCAGCGCCCCGAGTCCGGCGGCGCGGCGCAGAACGTGGCCGGAAGCGGCCACGCGACGATGCGGTGTGCTCATGAAGCAACCATCGCGCGTCCGCGAGCCCCGGCCATGAGTACGCCTACTCAACCCGGCCTAGGAGTTTCACTCGTCCACAGCCGCACGCCACCTAGGCGAATGCGCCTGACGTGGGCGGGGGGCGGCGCGTGCGGCCGGGCGTGCTGAAGGGCCCGTGCGGCCTGGCGTGCTGAACGGCGCGTGCGGCCTGACGTGCGGGGACGGCGCACGCGCGGCTTGCGGCGCGCCCCGGGACGGGCGCGCGGGCGACGCACACGCGCGGCCTGCGGGACCAGGCACGCGTCGCGCGTCCTCACGACCTTGGTGGAGGTGGCGCCCCCGCCACCGCGCCGATGGCGGGGGCGCTCACCTCACGTCGTGAGTGGGGTCGTGCCGGGACTTCCGGAGACCAATTCCACGCTTACCCCTGTCGAGGTGGGGCGGCGATCCTGGGCGAGACCGGCTCGGCGACCTAGTGGGGGAGAACCTGGAGGTAGGTGCGCCTTGCAGGGAGCCAGTGTGGCCGGATCGGCTGAGGCGTGGACGGAAGCGCCGGGCACGACCCCGGCATCCGGTCGTGGCCGCGAGGAGGGCGGGTGGGCCACCCCAGGAGTGTCCATGTCCATCGGGGCTCTACCTCCTCCGTGCTCTCGACCGGATGTCTATGACGTTACGCCGCGAATGCGCGGATGAGATAGCCGTTAGGGCGGACTTAAGGTGCGGCTGAGCAACCCCTAACTCGGAGGCCTTGACGGCTCATCAGGCGACACCTCAACAGAAACGTGACTAACTGGACTCTCTCCTGTTGCGAGTGGTCAAGGATCATGGTCATGGCCCGGTCGTCGGGCTCGGGGGACAGGGGAGGCGCATGTGCGCGCGCGTGGTGTCGTTGTCCTGGCCGGGCTGGTTTCCGTGGTGCTCGTCAGCGGGCTGGTCGCCGGTTTCCTTCTCACTCGTAAGAACGAGCCTGGCCCCGAGAAGGTGTCAGCCGACTATTTCAAGGCCTGGCAGAACGGCTCGTTCGGAACGATGCAGCGGCTCGTCTCCGACCCGCCCGCCGACTTCGCCGACCAGCACCGCGCGCTGTCGCGTTCCCTGCTGGTCAGCTCGGTGGAGCTGAGCCCGGGGCCGCTGGTACGGGTGGGGTCCGATCAGGCGCACGTCGACTACACGGCGGACAGGCAGCTGGCCGGGCACGGGTCGTGGAAGCAGCGGTCGACGTTGCGGCTCGGCAAGGTGAAGGGCCACTGGCGAGTGCTGTGGACGCCCGCGGTCTTCTATCCGGGGCTCAAGGCCCGGCCCGCGTGGAAGCTCCGGCAGGTCGACGTTCCGCCGGTGAAGTTCGTGGCGCGCGACGGCAAGGACCTGCCAGCGGGCGGGTCGCTGGAGCCGTACGTGAGCGAGCTGAGCACCCGGATCGGCCTGGACGACGAGGACGAGGACGCCGAGACCACGACCTGGGTCGTCGAGGTGTCGGACGGCGGCCGTCCGGCGCAGCGGGTGACCACGCTCAGCTCGGCCAAGAGCAAGAAGATCCGTACGACCGTGGACCGCAAGGTGCAGGCGGCCGCCGAGAAGGCGGTCGCGGGCTCGTCCCGGAACGCGGTGGTCGTGGCGCTGCGGCCGTCCACCGGAGAGATCCTCGGGATCGGCGACCGGCTGGGCGGGCGGGGGGCGTTCCTGGGCACGTACCCGCCCGGCTCGTCCTTCAAGGTGGTGACCGCCGCCGCGCTCCTCGGCGACGGCATGGGCGTGAACGCGGGCGCCGAGTGCCCGGCGACCGTCGTCACCGCGCAGCGGACGATCAACAACCACGACGGTGAGTCGGTGGGCCACGCCAGCCTGCGCGACGCGTTCGCCCAGTCCTGCAACACCACGTTCGCGCGGCTGGCGGTCGAACGGCTGAAGGCGGGCAAGATGTCGGCCGCCGCCGAGGAGTTCGGGTTCGGCCGGCCGATCACGCCCGGGGTGTCGGCGGAACGGGGGAGCTACCCCGAGCCCGGCAGCGGCGCCGAGCTCGCCGAGTCGGCGATCGGGCAGGGCCGGGTCGAGGCGAGCCCGCTGATGATGGCCGTCGTCGCGGCGGCGGTCGAGGACGGCACGTGGCGTTCGCCGCGGATGGTGGACGCCAAGCTGATCCGCGAGACCGGCGATCCGATCCGGCCGCCGCACGACATCGCGAACGCCGACGGCCTGCGGTCCATGATGCGGGCGGTCGTCGAGCGCGGCACGGCTGCGAGGGCGGGCCTGCCCTCGGGCACGGCGGGCAAGACCGGGACGGCCGAGTTCGGAACGGGCGGCCATGCGCACGCGTGGTTCATCGGCTACCGCGACGACCTGGCGTTCTCGGTGTTCGTCGAGGCCGGTGAGTCGGGTCCGAAGGTCGCCGCTCCGCTGGCCGCCGCGTTCCTGCGGAACATGCGCTGACCGGTGGCGGGTCGCCGCCACCGGTCAGGTCGTACAGAAACCCCAAGGTCAGCGGCGGGAGGCGAGGGCCAGGAGCGCGCCGACCGCCAGGAGCGCGGACAGGACGTAGGCGAGCGGGGCCAGCCCGCCGCCGGTCAGGGCGCCGGCCAGCTGCGGGCCGAGGCTCGCCCCGGCGAACAGCAGCGCGCAGAACAGCGAGACCGCCGGGCCCCGCGCCTCGCCCGCACGGGATCCGATCGTGGAGATCAGGCCGGGCGCGGCGATCGCCGTGCCCGCGGTGACCGCCATGAGCAGCAGGGCGAGAACGAAGGTCCCCGGGGCCAGCAGGCCGGTGAGACCGACGCCCGCCGCCGCGACACCGAGCGCGATCGCGACCCGGACGGGTCCGGGCACCCGCGACAGGTGCGGGGTGAGGAACGGGATCGCCAGGATCACCGGCAGCGCGCTGGCCCGCAGGCCGAGCAGCCCGGTCGTGCCGGTGAGCTGCAGCCCGGTGTAGATCGCGACGAACGAGCCCAGCACGGTCGGCACCGCGAGGAACAGCAGGCGGAGCTCACGGCTGCGCAGCAGCGGCAGCATCGCGCGGTAGGCGTCCAGCGGTGATCCGCCCTTGGGCGCCTCGTCGGGCAGCAGTGCCCAGCGCAGCAGCACCGCGGCGCCCGCGAAGGCGAACGCGCCCGCCACGAAGAACGACCGCCAGCCGAACGCCGCCGCCAGTCCCTGCGCTGCCAGCTGGCCGAGGACCGCCGCCGACAGGAAACCGGTGGTCATCGCGGTCATCGTCACGAGCCGCCGCTGCGGCGCGATGCGTTCACCCACGTACGCCATCGCCACCGGCGGGAACGCGCCGATCGTCAAACCCTGGAGCACGCGCAGGACCAGGCCGATCCCGGTGCCCGGCGCCGCCGCGACCAGCGCGGTCGTCACCGCCGTCGCGGCGACCCCCGCGACCATCACGCGCCGGCGTCCGAGGCGGTCCGACAGCGGGCCGAACAGCAGGAAGCCCGCCGCGTACCCGAACCCGAAGACGCTGATGAGCCAGGTCAGCTGCGCCGGCTTGGCATGCCAGTCGGCCGCGATGTCGCTCATCATCGGGATCAGCCCGTACAGCTGGGCGGTGGCCAGGAGGGCGGTCGCGGCGAGGGCGGTGACCGTACGCCCGAACGGTGCGTAGGCGGTGGTGCCCTGGGCGGTGGTGCCCTGGGTGGTGGTGTCCTGCCGGCCGGGCTGGACGTGGGGGGACATAACGGCTGTCGTCATGCCGGGAAACGTAGCCAACCAACTAGTTGGATGTCAACCAACTAGTTGGGTGCTACCCTTTCGGGCATGCCGAAGAAGGACATGTCCACCAAGGAAGCCCTGCTCGCAGCCGCCCGCGAGGAGTTCGCCGAGCACGGCATCGCCGGGGCCCGCGTGGACCGCATCGCCCAGCTGGCCGGGGTCAACAAGGAACGGATCTACGGCTACTTCGGCAACAAGGAGAAGCTCTTCGACGCGGTCATCCAGCAGGCGCTGGACGAGTTCGCCGAGCTCACCCCGAGCCCCGGCGACGACCCGGTCGAGTACGTCGGGCACCTGTTCGACTACTACCAGGAGCACCCCGACCTGCTGCGCCTGCTCACCTGGGAGGGGCTCAACCACCGTTCCCGCGCCCTGCCCGAACAGCAGTGGCGCATCGAACGCTGCGGAGCCTCCCTGGGGTCCCTGGCCGACCGCCTGGGCCAGGACGCCTCACCCGAGGTCGGCCGTACGCTCCTGACCCTGAAAGGCCTGGCCATGATGCCCATGGTCATGCCCCAGCTGGCCGGGCTTCTCGGCGCCGAACTCGACAGCCCCGAAACAATTGCCGCGATGCGTGAACACATCATGGCTTTCGCACGTACAGCTCTGGAGGGCAGCACCCCGGTGGCCTGATGTGCGGATGGAATTTTCATCTCCATTTCGCAACAGAGTGGCTCCTGGGGCGTATGCTCCCGATGAGCCGCAGGGAGCGGAGCGGGTTCCCATTAATGCGGCACAGGAAGCACTGCGTTCGGCACAGGAAGCACGGCGTTCACTGCGCTCTCCGTCTCCTCCACAGGAGAGGGAATGGCGCGACGCGACAGCGGGCCCACGCCCCCGGCCAACGGGGCGCCTCAGCCCGACCCATGGGACCGTCCCCTGCCCTGGGAGCGGTCCGACCTGGAGTGGAGCACGCGCAAGCACAAGCGTGAGCCACGCAGGTCCAGCCAGCCGCGCAAGCCGGCCGGCCGCACTCCGGGCCGCGGTGTCACCGCCGCGGGCTCGGCGCGCAACGCCCCCACGGGCACTGGCGAGCCTGAAATCAGGCTCACCGCGACCAGGCCACAGGCCACCGTGCCCCGACCCTCGGCACCGATACCCGAGGCCCCAGCCCCCAGGACGCCCGTTCAGGCGCCCGGGGCAGCACATACGAGTGAACGCCAGGCCACCGCGCCTGAACGCCCGGCGCACGTGGCCGGGATGCCCACTCGCGTACGAGGGGCATCGGGCCACGCGCCCAAGCCCCTGGACATCGACGAGGGGACTCCGGCCCGTGTGCCTGAGCCCCCTGCTCCGGCCCCTACCCCTGCCCCTGCCCCTGCCCCGGCTACGCAGCCTCCGGCCTCCGGCACCGAGGCCTTGGCGCGTGTGGCCGAGATCCAGTCAGGCGGGGTCGAGCAGCAGCCGGGACGAGTCGACGTGGCGGGATTGGCGGCGGCTCTTGAAGAGCTGAGCGCGACCCCACCGGTCGACCCCGTCGAGGTGGCGATCGACCGGGCCCGGCAGGCGTACGAGGCCGCAGGCCTGAAGTTCGATGACGCCGAGGCGGACACGGCGGAGCAGCCGCGTTACGTGCCTGGTGAAGCGGGCGATCTGGCCCGTCTCGCCTATGGCGACGTCGCCGCGGATGCGGGGCTGGCCACCGAGACGACGGCCGAGCCTCGCAGGTCCCCTGCCACCGAAGGCCTGTCCTACGACGTCGCGGACCTGGTCTATGACGACCCGGTGGTCGAGAACGTACAACCGCAGGCGCCGCCACGACCGCAGCCGCAACCGCGGCCGGAACCGCAGGCACGCCCGCAGCCGCAAACACGGCCGCAGGCGCAATCTCAGCCGCAGGCACGCCCGCGACCGCAGCCCCAACCGCATCCGCAAGCGCAGCCAAAGCCGCAAGCGCAGCCAAAGCCGCAGGCGCAGCCGCGGGCGGCTCGTTCGGCGGGAGTGGTCGGGGCGCGCAACGGAGCCGACGAGCCGCGCCGGGACCGGACCGCGGTGCTGTCGCGCGAGGAGGCGCTGCCTCCCAAGGCGGCGCCCCGGCGTGGCCCGGGCCGGATGGGGAACGGGCGGACCGCGCGGCCCGGAGCCGGGGCGCGCGTGCCGAGGACGCGGCGGTTGGCAGGGAGCGCCGACCGCATGAGCGCCGGGGCCGTGGTGTTCTCGATCCTCACCGGGCTGGCGCTGCTGGCCGTGGTGGAACGGACGGTGATCGAGGGCGGGCCGATCGGGGCCTCCGGACCGGCCAGGTCGGAGCGGCCGCTCGACCAGCCGTCGGGCACGCAGACCAAGCTGCCCGACCAGACGCAGCCGCAGCGTTCCCCGGCCACGCCGTCCAAGCCTCAGCCTCCGGTGGCGGCGCCGAACGTGCAGACCCTCACCGCGAACGTACGGGAGCTGACGCAGGGCCAGGCGGTCGTGAACGTCGACCGGCTCAGCCAGGACAAGACCTGGGCGTTCGGCACGGCGGCCCTGCCCGCGGTCGGGGACGCCATGCCGCGCGTGTCGTTCTTCGCGGCGCGCTGGTCACAGGGCAAGTGGGCCCCGGCGTTGTCGGGGACCGGTTCTTACACGGGATTGCTTTCACAGATGCCCGCGGCGTTGATGTCGGCGAACGAGGCGCGCGTGCTGACCAGGCACAGCGCGATGACCGCCGACCAGGCGAGCGCGGTGACGAACGGGAGTCGGGTCGGTGATGGCTTGATGCTGCCTTGGCAGGTTGGGGGCACGTGGTCGATGGGGACCGCCCAGGGCGGCGGGAGGCCGCTCGGGACGCTCACGTTCTGGGGCGGGGACGGCAAGGTCCTGTCCGCCGGAGCCGGACGGCTCTACCACTTCTGCGGGGACGGCGGGGTGGTGATGGTCGTGCACTCCAGCGGGCTCGCGAGCACCTACTACCGGATGCGCGCGGTGACGCAGATCCGTGACGGGAGCGTCGTGCAGAGGGGAGATCAGCTGGGCCTCATCGGGGACGCGCGGGTGTGCGGCGGTGCGCCGTCGCCGCGTCCCGAGGTGCAGTTCGGGCTCCGGAGGGGAGCCGAGGACATGCCGCTGGACGGGGTGGAGATCGGCGGCTGGACGTTCCGTGAGCGGGCGAACCCGCTGCTCGGATTCGCCGAGCGGGGACCGCTGCAGGTGCTCGCCGGGGGAGTGCTCGCCAACCTCGGGCCGGTTCCGTCGGCCGAGGCGCCGGTCGAGCCGAGCGCGCCGGCCGACCCGAACCAGAAGGGGAAGAAGCCAGGTGAAAACTGACGATTCCGCCCGGCAGACGTGGATGCTGCGCGTCGTGCTGCTCGGCGCGCTGCTGGTCCTGGTCGGGGCGGCGACCCCGCAGGGCGCGGCGATCGCCGACGGCGTGCAGTACTTCCTGTCCTTCTACGTGGGCGTGTTCACGCTGCTCGCGATGACCGCCGCCGTCGTCAGCGGGCTGCTGGCGACCGAACGGCTGATCCTGGGGATCCGGCACCGGGTGTTCGCGCAGGGGGTGCATCGCGCGGCGTCGCTGCTGTCGGTGACCTTCCTGATCGCGCACTTCCTGGTGAAGGTGCTCGGCGGGCTGGCCGCCCCGGCGCAGATCGTGGTGCCCTCGACCACGCCGGTCGGGCTCGGCGCGGTGGCGCTGGACCTCATGATCGTGATCGTGATCACCGGGCTGATGCGGGCGCGGTTCGCGTTCGCCGGGCGGCCCTGGGTGTGGCGGTCGATGCACGCGCTGGCCTACCTGTCGTGGCCGATCGCGATCGCGCACGGGCTGACCGCCGGGCGGCCGGCCGCGCCCTGGGTGACGCTCAGCTACGTGATGTGCGGCGGATTCGTCGCGCTCGCGCTGGTGACCCGGATGATCGTCGTGGTCAAGCCGCGCGACATGCGGCGGGCCGGCGACGCGATCGGGAACGCGCGGCCCCTGCGCGAGCGGCGCCAGGCCGGCGACGCGCGCCGGGCGGCCGAGGAGCGCGCCGCCGACAGCGAGGTGATGCGATGACCTCCCCGATCGCCGTCAGCAACATCGGCGGGCCGCGGCTCACGCTGGGCTTCGACCGGTTCGAACGGCTCGACCTCGAGCGGCACCTGGCGGTGCACGGCAAGCTCTTCACGCCCGTGCTGGACGACCTGGTCAAGATGGCCGAGCAGGTCGACATGCGGGGCAGGGGCGGCGCCGGCTTCCCTTTCGCGCGCAAGCTCATGGCCGTCGCCGCGCAGATCGATTACCCCTCCAGCGAGGAGGCGGTGCTGCTGCCGGGCGAGAAGGAGGGCCGGCGGCGCTCGTCCGAGGACGCCGTGGTGGTCGTGAACGGCGCCGAGGGCGAACCGGGCAGCGCCAAGGACAAGGTCCTGCTGAACAGGGCCCCGCACCTGGTGCTGGACGGCGCCGCGATCGCGGCCACCGCGCTCGGCACGCAGCGGATCATCGTGGCGGTCGAGGACGACGAGGCGGCGCGTTCGGTGCGTGCGGCGATCTCCGAGCGGCGGATGCCCGCGCGGGTCGTCCGGCTCACCGAGCGCTTCATCTCCGGCGAGAGCGGCGCGGTGATCCGCGCGATCAACGGCGAGAACCCGATCCCGCCCGGCGTGAAGGTCCGGGCGTCGGACTCGGGCGTCGACGGCTTCCCGACGCTGCTGTCCAACACCGAGACGTTCGCCCAGCTGGCCGTGCTGACCTCGCTCGGCGCCGACCTGTACGCGTCGGCGGGCACCGAGGAGGAGCCCGGCACGACGCTGCTGACGATCGGCGGGACGCAGGTCGTCGAGGCGCCCTACGGCACCCCGCTGCAGGAGGTCCTCGACCACTGCGACGTGCCGCCCGGCCAGGGCGTGCTCGTCGGCGGCTACCACGGCATGTGGCTGGACCCCCAGAAGGCGTCGCTGGCCACACTGTCGCGTTCGGGCATGCGGCAGGTGGGCGGCACGGTCGGCGCGGGGATCATCCTGCCGCTGACGCAGGGCACCTGCCCGCTCGGCGAGGTCACCCGCATAGCCTCCTACCTCGCCGCGCAGTCGTCGGGGCAGTGCGGCCCGTGCCGGCTCGGCCTGCCCGATGTGGTGCGCACGCTGAACGCGCTGAACGACGGTTCGGGCTTCGTCGACGACGTGCGGCGCGCCGCCGGGATCGGGCGGGGACGCGGCGCGTGCTCGCATCCCGACGGGACCGCCAGGTTCGTGCTGTCGGCCGTGGACGCCTTCGAGGCCGACATCGAGATGCACCGGTACGGCGGCTCGTGCGGCCTGCCGGTGTTCGGGGTGCTGCCGCTGCCCGTGCCGACCGGTTCGGAGGGACGGGTCGCGATCGACTGGAGCCGGTGCGACGGGCACGGGCTCTGCGCCTATCTCGTTCCGGAACTGATCCAGCTCGACCGTTACGGCTTTCCCGTGGTGCTCGGCACCGACATTCCCGCCTGGATGGAACGTGACGTCCAGCGCGCGGTGGCGATGTGCCCCGCACTGGCCCTGCGTGTCACCAACGGCATGACGGAGGCCCCGGCAAGACGCTCCTGAATTCGGGTTCATCCCTTCCGTGAAGTGAGCGCCTCGCCCTTTTTCGCATGCCTGAAAACAGCTCCCAAAAGGTCGAAGAAAATGTCTCGATCAGGTGAACAACGATGAACCAGTGGCGCATGAGGTGCGTATTTCCCACAGACCAGGGTCAGGTCGATCGCGGAAAGGAGGAATGACATCGTGAAGAACTCCTACGGCATGCCGAACATCGCGATGGTGCGCCGGATGGGGCGAGGGCGGGTCCTCCTGTTGCTCGCCGCGGCGGCCGCGCTCATCGCGGCGATCGTCGTCGTGCTCGGCCGTCCGGCCGCGCCCGCCGACGGCGACCCGCAGGGCGGCGTGGTGCAGACCCGCTGGGGACCGCTCTCCTACACCGACCGCGTCCTGCTGGTGAAGGTCAGGCAGGCAGGTCTGTGGGAGATGCCCGCGGGCCAGCAGGCCCAGCAGCGCGCGGCGAGCCCCAGGGTCAAGGAGGTCGGAGACACGATCATGGAGCAGCACATGCAGCTGGACGCGGACACCCGCGCGACGGCGGCCAAGCTCAACGTGATCCTGCCGAACCAGCCGAGCGTTCAGCAGAAGACCTGGCTGGCCGAGATGTCGAACAAGATCGGCGCGGACTATGACAAGACGTTCGTGCTCCGGCTACGGGCGGCGCACGGAAAGGTCTTCAGCGTCATCGCGCAGGTGCGGGCGTCGAGCCAGAACTCCCTGATCCGGGCGTTCGCCGAACGCGCGCTGAGATTCGTCAACACTCACATGACTCTGCTGGAGAGCACGGGTCTCGTCACCGACTCGGCCCTTTCCTGAGGAGGAACCAAGAATGAAGAAGAAGGGCTACGCAGTCCTCATCCCGGCTCTGATGCTCGTCGCCGCGGCGACCGAGGTGCCGGCCGGCGCCATGGCCGCCGATCGCTTCAGCCAAGCGGCCTCGTCGGAACCGACCGATCCTCCCCCAGGAGGCAACGGCGGGGACATGGGCGGGATGCCCGGCATGGGCGACCCGAACGACCCCAACGGCGGCCAGAACAACGGCGGCCAGAACGGCGGGGACAACGGCACGGCCACCCCCGACCCGAACGCCACCGGCGGCCAGAACAACGGCGGCGGCGACCAGGCGACCGCCGACCCGAACGATCCCAGCAACCAGAACGGCGGGGACCAGAACAACGGCGGCGACCAGGCCACCGCCGACCCCAACGACCCGAACGGGCAGAACGGCGGCGACCAGCAGAACAACGGCCAGAACAACAACCAGGGTCAGAACAACAACCAGCAGAACCAGAACGTGGTGAAGCAGGGCCCGAACCGCGAGGACTTCGTCGACATCCGCCAGGCGCCGGCCAAGCAGCGCGCCCAGCAGAGCCGCAACGGCTCGCGCGGCACGTTCACCTCGCGCTGCGGCCGCAACCAGAACGGGCACCACAACCCCGACAACTTCATCGTGGCTCCCGGCGTCTCCAACGGCGCGCACCACATCCACGACTACGTCGGCAACCTGACCACCGACGGGTTCTCGACCGACCAGAGCCTCGCCGCCGCGGGCACCACGTGCGCGCAGGGCGACAAGTCGGCCTACTTCTGGCCGGTCATGCGCGTCCGGGCGCAGCAGGACGACTCCGACCAGGCGCAGCAGAGCACCGCCGACGGCAACGTCGGCCAGGTGGCCACGCCCACGTCCGCGACCATGGCCTTCCTCGGCAACGCGCGGAGCAAGGTCACGCCGATGCCGCAGTTCATGCGGGTCATCACCGGCGACGCCAAGTCGGCCACGAACGGTCCGGCCAACGCGCACGCCCAGTGGACGTGCACCGGGTTCACCAACCGCGTGCTGACCGACAAGTACCCGCTCTGCCCGGGCCGCAGCCAGGTGACCCGCGTCCTTGAGTTCCCGAGCTGCTGGGACGGGCAGAACACCGACAGCGCCAACCACCGCACGCACGTGGTCTTCCCCGACCAGGCGGGCAACTGCCCGCAGGGCACGAAGGCCGTGCCGAAGCTGCAGATGACGCTGACCTACAACCTGCCGAACCGGGCGCTCGCGTTCGCGGTCGACACCTTCCCCGAGCAGGGGCACGCACCGGTGACCGACCACGCCGACTTCGAGAACGTGATGCCGGACCGGCTCATGCAGAAGGCCGCCGGCTGCATCAACTCCGGCCGCCGCTGCTGACGGCTCCCTTCGACCGGACTCGCGGCGTGTCGCCCGTCCCGCCACCCCCGGGAACGGGTGGCACGCCGCATCCCGCGTCACCGGGTCCGTAGGATCGAGACCATGAACGTAGTGATCGCGGGAGGGCACGGACAGATCGCGCTGCGGCTGGCCCGGCTGCTGGCCGCGCGGGGGGACACGGCGCTCAGCCTGATCCGCAACCCCGCCCACGCGGACGACGTGCGGGCGGCGGGCGCGGGTCCGGTGGTCCTGGACCTGGAGACGGCCAAGCCGGACGAGCTCGCCGACCAGCTGACCGGCGCGGACGCCGTGGTGTTCGCCGCCGGGGCGGGGCCGGGCAGCGGCGCGGCGCGCAAGGACACCGTCGACCGTGCGGCCTCGGTGCTGCTGGCGGACGCGGCGGAGCAGGCGGGCGTACGGCGTTTCGTGCAGGTCTCGTCGATGGGCGCGGGCGAGCCGCCGAGGCCCGGCACCGACGACGTCTGGGCCGCCTACATCAAGGCCAAGACCGAGGCCGAGGACGACCTGCGCGCCCGCGACCTGGACTGGCTGGTCCTGCGGCCCGGCGCGCTCACCAACGACCCGGGCACGGGCCTGGTCACGCTCGCCGAGCCCTCGGTGGGCCGCGGCGCGGTGACCCGTGACGACGTGGCGAGCGTGATCCTCGCGCTGCTGGACACGCCGGCCGTCGACCGCAGGACCCTGGAACTGATCGGCGGCGAGACGCCCATCAAGGACGCCATCGCCGCCCTCAGCGGCTGAACGAGACGGTCAGGACGTGTAGAGGTCCTCGATCTCGCGGGCGAAGTCCTTGATCACGACGTTCCGCTTCACCTTGAGGCTCGGGGTCATGTGGCCGGCCTCCTCGGTGAAGTCGACGCCGAGGATCTCGTACTTCTTGATGGCCTCGGCGTGCGAGACCGACTTGTTGGCCTCGGCCACCGCGCCGTCGATCTCGGCGATGACGTCGGGGTCGACGCGGAGTTCCTCCACGGTCATGCTCTCGGGCTTGCCGTGCTGGGCCTTCCAGGGGCCGAGGGCCTCCTCGTCCAGGGTGATCAGCGCGCTGATGAACTTGCGGCCGTCGCCGACCACCAGGCACTGGCTGATCAGCGGGTTGGCGCGAAGCCGGTCCTCCAGGGGTGCGGGCGCCACGTTCTTGCCCGCCGCGGTGACCAGGATCTCCTTCTTGCGGCCGGTGATCTTGAGGTAGCCGTCGTCGTCCAGCGCGCCGATGTCGCCGGTGTGGAACCAGCCGTCGGCGAGGGCCTCCTTGGAGGCGGTCTCGTTGTTCCAGTAGCCGGTGAGGATGTTGACGCCCTGGATCAGGACCTCGCCGTCCTCGGCGATCTTCACGGTGACGCCCGGGATCGGGCGGCCGACCGTGCCGATCTTGATCTGGGTGGGCCGGTTGACGGTCGCCGGGGCGGTCGTCTCGGTCAGGCCGTAGCCCTCCAGGATCGTGATGCCGACGCCGCGGAAGAAGTGCCCGAGCCGTTCGCCGAGCGCGGCGCCGCCGGACACGGCGTACTGCACCTTGCCGCCGACCGCCGCGCGCAGCTTCCCGTACACCAGCACGTCGAAGACCTTGTGCTTGACCTTGAGGCCCAGCCCCGGGCCGCCGTCCTGCAGCGCGCGGCTGTAGGCGATGGCGGTGTCGGCGGCCGCGGCGAAGATCTTGCCCTTGCCGTCGGCGGCCGCCTTCTGCTCGGCGCCGTTGTAGACCTTCTCGAAGACCCGCGGCACGGCCAGCAGGAACGTCGGCTGGAACGAGGCGAGGTCGGGCAGCAGGTTGGCGATGTCGCTGTGGCCGAGCACGATGCCGCCCTCGATGCAGGCGACCTCGATCAGCCGGGCGAACACGTGCGCCAGCGGCAGGAACAGCAGCGTGGAGCTGCCGTCCACCGCGACCTCGGCGATCGCGCCCTGGATGGCGTTCCGCGCGGTCAGCACGAAGTTGCCGTGGGTCAGCTCACAGCCCTTCGGGCGCCCGGTGGTGCCCGAGGTGTAGACGAGGGTGGCCAGGTCGGCCGAGCCCGCGCTGCGGCGGCGCTCCTGGACGAGGTCGTCGCTGACGTCCTTGCCCTGGGCGATCAGGGCGTCGAGATCGCCCTCGATGCCCCAGACGTGCAGAAGGTCCGGGAGCCTGTCCCGGACCTCGGCGATCTCCGCGTGGTGCTTGTCGGTCTCTGCGAACACGGCCTTGGTGCCCGAGTCGCTGATGATCCACTCGACCTGCTCGGCCGAGGAGGTCTCGTAGATCGGGACGGCCACGGCGCCGGCGGTCCAGATCGCGTAGTCGAGAACGGTCCATTCGTAGCGGGTCTTGGCCATCAGGGCGACGCGGTCGCCCGGCTCGATCCCGGAGGCGATCAGGCCCTTGGCCACCTCGGTGATCTCGGCGGCGAACTCGCCCGCGGTCACGGCGCGCCAGGCGTCTCCGATCTTGCGGCGGAGAACGATCTGGCCGGGCTTGTCGGTAGCACGGTCGAATGGCGCGTCGGTCAGATTGGTGGAGTCGGGCACCTCCACCATGGCGGGGACGCTGAGCTCGCGCACGGCCACTCCTTGGTTGAGCACGGAAAACTGCGGGGTAGACGGTACATCCTTTCCCGAAACCTAAGAATACCCACCGGTAGGAAAGCGGACGTTCAGCCCGATGTGGTCCGATGTTCCCGGTTGACAGGGGCCCTGAGACAGGGTCCGGTTAACGGCAGGGCAAAGCCTCTCGCCGCCTCCTGCCAGGGTGGCGCGGGTCGCCTACCCTTGACCAGGAGGAACGCGGAGTTCCACTGATGTGATTCGGGGGATCGGCCATGTCGCTGCTCGAGGTGATCGCACTGGACCCGGCGGACGCCATCGCGGCGGAAGAGGGCGGCGCGGACCGGCTCGAGGTCGTCGCGGACATGGCGGCCGACGGGCTCACGCCCGACCCCGACGTGGTCGCCCGCCTGAGGGAGGTCACTTCCCTGCCGATGCGGGTGATGCTGCGGGCCAACGCCGGTTTCCGCACGACCGCGCCGGAGCTGGACCGGCTCCGGGTCGCCGCCGAGAACCTCAAGCAGGCCGGGGCCGACGGCTTCGTGCTGGGCTTCCTGGACTCGTTCGGCCACATCGACGTGGGCGCCACCAGCAAGCTGGCCGCCGTCGTGGCCCCGCTGCCGTGGACCTTCCACCGCGCCCTGGACCACGCCGTGGACGCCGTTCCCGCGTGGCCCGCCGTACGCGACCTGGGCGGCGGCATCGACACCGTCCTCACGGCGGGCTCGGCCCGCGGGGTGGACGCGGGCGTGGACGTCCTGGTCCGCCGCGCCGCCGAGGGACCGGCCTCGGCCAAGATGATCATGGCGGGCGGCGGCCTGCGGCGCAAGCACGTCGCCCTGCTCGCCGCGGCCGGTGTCGGCGCCTTCCACGTCGGCACGGCCGTACGCCAGGACGGCGCCTGGGACGCCGCGGTCGACGCCGCCCTCGTCCGCGAGTGGCGCTCCCTGGTCTCCGCCGCCGCCGACGACCGCTGACCCGACCCGCTTCCCAGGACGGCCCCAGCGTCTTACGCCGGATGTCGCATTAGAGTCAGATCATGCGGATCCATGTGGTGAGCGACGTCCACGGCCGCGCCGAGGCGCTCAAGGCGGCGTCAGACGGGGCGGACGCGCTCATCTGCCTGGGCGACCTCATCCTGTTCATCGACTACTCCGACCACGGTCAGGGCATCTTCGCCGACCTGTTCGGCCAGGAGAACGCCGACCGCTTCATCGCCCTGCGGACGCAGAAGCGCTTCGACGAGGCGCGGGACTTCTCCAGGACGATGTGGGAGTCCCTGGACGGCGACGCCTGGCCGCACATCGAGCGGGCCGTTCAGCGCCAGTACGAGGAGCTGTTCGCGGCGATGCCCACGCCCGCCTACCTGACGTACGGCAACGTGGACATTCCCCGGATGTGGTCGGAGCACCTGCGGGAGGGGCACCACGTCCTGGACGGCGAGGTCGTGGAGCTGGGCGGGCTGCGGTTCGGCTTCGTCGGTGGCGGCCTGCGCACCGAGTACCGCACCCCGTACGAGCTGGACGACGAGACCTACGCCGCGAAGGTGGCCGCGGTGGGGGAGGTCGACGTGCTGTGCACGCACATCCCGCCGGCGGTCCCCGAACTGCTGTACGACACCGTGGCGCGCCGGTTCGAGCGGGGGAGCGAGGCGATCCTGCAGGCCATCAGGGACACACAGCCGAAGTACGCGCTCTTCGGCCACGTGCACCAGCCACTCGCGCGCCGCATCAGGATCGGCCGCACCGAATGCGTGAACGTGGGGCATTTCCGTGCCAGCGGGGTGCCCTTCGCGCTCTCGGTGTGAAAGATACTTCCAGGGACACAATCCGGGCCCGGTCGCGGGCGCACGCGCACCAGGGAAGGAAGCCAAAGCGATGGCGGACCGTACGAGCTCTTCCACCTCGATCAAGGCCGAGCGGCCCGAGATCATGGCGGTGATCGCCGATCTCGAGGCGTATCCGAGCTGGGCGAGCGGGATCCGCGAGTTCACCGTGGAGGAGACCGGCGAGGACGGCCGGCCGCTGCGCGCCCGGCTGACGTTCGACGGCGGGCCGTTCAGCGACACGGTCGGGCTCGCCTACGAGTGGCAGGGCGACGAGTCGGTCACCTGGACGCTCGTGGACAAGGGCAACGTGGTGACCGGGCTGCACGGCTCCTACACCCTGGCCGAGGCCGGCGGCGGCACCGAGGTCACCTACGAGCTGGCGGTGGACGTCCGCGTCCCCATGATCGGCATGGTGAAGCGCAAGGCGGAGAAGCGCATCATCGACTCGGCCCTGAAGGGCCTGAAGCGACACGTCGAGAGCTGATCAATACGTTCGGTACCAGGGCAGGGACGGTACGGTTTCTCGCCGACGACAGATGGAAAAGTGTTCTCATGAACGAGCAACCAGGCGACGTCCTCGACGAGGCGGTCAAGCTGTTCGACGCGCTCCGGCGCAAGATCGGCGAGGTCGGTGAAGGCGCTCTCGGCGCGTTCGGCGGCACCGGCGGTGAATCCGGTGGCGGCGGCGAACGCGGCGGCAGCGGCGGCGAACGCGGCGGTGAGCGGGGCTCGGGCGGCAGGGACGACGACGTGTGGAGCCGGGCCACGGCCGAGGACCCGCACATCGCGACCGGCGCACCCGAGTGCCGCAACTGCCCGATCTGCCGGGCCATCGCGCTCGCGCGCGAGTCGGGACCGGACGTCAGGACGCACGTCACGCAGGCCGGCCAGTCGCTCTTCGCGGCTGCGCTGGACGTGGTCTCGGCCTACGATCGCACCCGCACCCGCGGTCCCCGGCCGGAACCCGAGCGGCCCAGGTCGCGAACCGCGGGCTCCGAAGAGGCCGCGGCGCGCGATTCGGAACGGTCCGAAGAGGCCGTAGGGTCTCCCGGGGCCCGGCGGTCCGGATCGTCGGTCTGGGCGGACGCCGTCGGGGACGATCCCATCGACATCGGGTAGTTGCACGACGGGCTCCGCAGGGGCGCGCGAGGAGGAGGAAGCGTACATGGCCCTGACCATCGGCGTTGATGTGGGCGGTACGAAGGTCGCAGCGGGGGTCGTCGACGACCGGGGCGAGATCCTGGAGCAGGTGCGGCGGCCGACGCCCTCCACCAACCCCAAGGAGACCGCCGAGGTCATCGCGGAGGTCGTCAACCTGCTGAAGGGCAAGTTCGAGGACGTGAAGGCGGTCGGGCTCGGCAGCGCCGGGTTCGTCGACGAGACCCGTTCGACCGTGCTGTTCGCGCCCAACCTGGCCTGGCGGGACGAGCCGATCAAGCAGAAGGTCGAGGAGCAGGTCGGCCTGCCCGTGGTGGTGGAGAACGACGCCAACGCCACGGCCTGGGGCGAGGCGCGGTTCGGCGCGGGCCGCGGCGAGGACTTCATCGTGCTCATCGCGCTCGGCACCGGCATCGGCTGCGGGATCATCATCAACGGCGAGCTCTACCGGGGCCGGTTCGGCATCGGCGCCGAGGCGGGCCACTACCGCGTGGTCCCCGACGGCCGCCGCTGCGGCTGCGGCAACCGCGGCTGCTGGGAGCAGTACGCCAGCGGGAACGCCCTGGTGCACGAGGCCCGCGACCTGGCCCGGGTGTCCCCGGCGCTGGCGGGACGGCTGCTGGAGCTCGGCGACGGCTCGCCGGAGGGCATCAGCGGCCCCGAGGTCACCCAGGCCGCCCGCGAGGGCGACTCCGCGGCGCTGGAGTGCTTCCGCACGATCGCCCAGTGGACCGGCCAGGGCCTGGCCGACATGGCCGCGATCCTGGACCCCGGCGCGTTCATTATCGGCGGCGGCCTGTCGGACGCGGGCGACCTGCTGCTCGACCCGGTCCGCACCGCGTTCGCCGAGGCCCTGACCGGTCGCGGTCACCGTCCGCAGGCCGACATCAGGATCGCCGAGCTGGGCTCGAACGCCGGCGTCGTCGGCGCGGCGGACCTGGCCCGTATCTGAGCCTTTGCCCTATCCCGGCGCCTGATTGGCTCAGGCCGGGGAGAGTAGGGGCAAGGGGGTGGACGGCATGCCGACGGTGCGGGTGCTCAGCTACAACATCCGGTCGTTGCGGGACGACCCGGTGGCCGTGGCGCGGGTCGTACGGGCCCTGAAGCCGGATGTGGTCTGCTTCCAGGAAGTGCCCCGCTTCATGTGGTGGCGCTGGCAGCGGTGGCAACTGGCCCGCGCCTGCGGCCTGAAGGTCGCGGCGGGGAGGCGTGCCTGCGGGCTGGCCGTCATGACCGGCCCGCGCATGCGCCGCGTCGGCAGGGAGTTCCACCTGCTGACCAGGGTCCCGGAGCTGCACCGCCGGGCCCTGGCCATCGCGGCGCTGGAGGTCACCGAGTCAGGCCGTACGGCCCGGATGATCGCGGCCAGCACCCACCTGGACCTGAAGGACGAGCCGCGCCGCGCGCACACCGCCGAGCTGATCGCCCGCCTCAACCGGGCCCGGCACCGCTTCGAGGCGCCGGTCGTGCTGACCGGGGACATCAACGAGGAGCCGGGCGGCGACTGCTGGGAGATGCTCCAGACCGGATTCCAGGACGCGCACGCCGTCGCGCCGGCGGGGGAGCCGCTGACCTTCTCGGCGGCCGACCCGCAGCGCCGCATCGACGGCGTGTTCGCCGACCGTGAGATCGAGATCATCGGCTGCGGCGTCCCGGTCGAGGGCGTAGAGGTCGCCGACTACCCCCTGGCGACCGACCACCGCCCCGTCCTGGCCGAGATCCGCCTGCCCTAGCCCCACCAAAAACGCCGATCTTGCTCTCAGCGCCCCTCTTCGGTGCCTGGGAGGGCGCTCAGAGCAAGATCGGCGTGTTCAGACGACCGCTCCGTCGTCGCCGTCGCGGGGGTCGTCGCCCATGCGGAGGACGAGGGTGACGAAGCCGCCGATGAAGGCGGCGACCGCCAGGAAGGCGGCCCAGCCGGGCACGTCCCAGCCGAGGACCACCGTGGCGAGCAGATAGACCGGGCCGCCGACGAGGGCGATCCAGGCGCCCTTGGTGAGCGGGTCGGCGGCGGGCAGCGGCGGGGGATGCGGCGGTACGTAGTGGCCGTCGTCGTCGGTCTCGGGGAAGTCGGACTCCTCTTCCTCGTCGACCGGCTTGATCACGCGGGCGCGGGGGAGGCGGCCGGTGCGGTCGTCGCCCTCGTCCGGCTCCTCTTCCTCTTCTTCCCGGATGTTCTCCTGGTCGGGCCAGGGGACGCGCTCGCCCTCCTCGGGGCTGGCGTCGAAGCCGGCGACGATCTCGGCCCAGATGGCGTCCTCGTCGCGTTCGGCGGTGCCGGCGGGCGCGCCGCCCTTGCCGGTCGCCGACGGCTCGTCCTTGGCGGGGTCCAGGGTGTCCTCGTCGCCGAGCGGGTCGTCCTTGCGCAGGTCGTCGCCGCGCGAGTCGTCGGCCGGGCGGTCGGCGGGCGCCGAGTCGAGGGCGTCCAGGCCGTCGAGGCGCTCCAGGTCGGCCAGGCCCTCCAGCCCCTCCAGGCCTTCGAGCCCCTCCAGGCCGCCGTCGGCGGCGCCCTCGGGGTCGCGCAGGCGGGTCAGCTGGACCTGCAGGATGGTCTCGGCGGTCGGCTTCATGTCGACGTCGACGTACAGGCGGTCGAGGGCGTCGTCGGCGGCCCGTTCGGCCTCGCCCGCCAGGTCGGCGAGACCCGCGAGCCCGGCCAGGTCGGCAGGGTCGACCGGCGGCGCGGCATAGGCCGCCACCCCCGCCTCGCGCAGCGCCGTCAGCATGGCGTCCGCCAGATGCGGGGCCAGGTCGACCAGCGGTGCGTAGGTGTCCGCTGACAGTCCGTTGCCACGGCGATTCACGGGGCCGGCTCCTTCGGCGACTCCAGCGTGACCGGCTGCACCCGCATGGCGGCCTCCGCTCCCCCCTGTGACTTGTGCCCGGGCTGGCGTCTCCCACGGTACGCGGCGACGACCCCGGGACACCCCGAAACGTGTGTCCCACGGTATTCGCTGCGACGGCGGGGACAAGCCCCTCGAGCGCACTCGATTGCGATTCTCTCCGGAGAGCCTACGGTCATCTCGGGGTGTACGGCACCGATGAGCGCGCCGGGGGCGCCGGGCACCGCGGCGGAGCTGTGACGGAGCAGGGGCCGCGCGGTGTGGGCAGCGGGCGTCCGAGATGGGAAGATGTGCCATCATCCCCGGTTTCCGGGGAAGAAGACTTGCGCGCCGCATGCACACGCGGTCGGAGAAAGGTGTCGGCATGCTCTGGTTCTGGATCCTTCTCAGGATCACTCTCTCGCCCATCATGTATCTCGGGTGGCGGCCGCAGAACCGGGGCATGAAGAACGTCCCGAAGCGGGGGCCGGCGCTCCTGGTGAGCAATCACCTGTCGTTCGCCGACCACTTCTTCGGGCCGCTCCCGCTGATGCGGCCGATCTTCTTCATCGGCAAGGGCGAGTACTTCACCGGCAAGGGCATCAAGGGCTTGATCAGCAAGGGCTTCTTCACCGGCGTGGGCGTGGTCCCGGTCGACCGCACCGGCGGCAGCGCCGCCGAGGCCGCGCTGCAGACGGGCCTGCGGATCCTGAACGAGGGCAAGCTGCTCGGCATCTACCCCGAGGGCACCCGCGCCCCCGACAACCGCCTCTACCGGGGCAAGACCGGCGTGGCGCGGCTGGCGCTGAAGTCCCGGGTCCCGGTCATCCCGATGGCGATGATCAACACGTTCGAGCTGATGCCGCCCGGCAAGCCGCTCCCCAAGCTGGGGATCCGCCCGGGCGTGCGGTTCGGTGAGCCGCTGGACTTCTCGCGCTACTACGGCTCCGAGGACGACCGCGAGGTGCTCCGCAAGATCACCGACGAGATCATGCAGGCGATCCGCGAGCTGTCCGGCCAGGAGTACGTCGACCGGTACGCCGCCGACGTCAAGGCCGAGCTCGCCGGCAAGGAGCCGCGCCCGCCGTCCGACGACGACGAGGACTGACACCGCCGATGGGGTTGGAGGTCGCGCTCTGGCGGGCGGTCTCGGTCTATCGCGCGATCGCGCTGCTCTACGCCGCGGTCATGATCATCAAGAACTTCCGCGGCTACGCCCACCCGTGGGCCGGCTGGGCCGTGCTCGGCGTCATGACGGCCTGGACGCTGTACGCGACGTTCGCCTACCGCGCGCCGCAGCGCCGGAAGTGGCCACTGCTGACCGCCGACCTCGCGGTCGCGGCGGCCTGCCTGCTGTCCACCTCCTACGTCGAGACCGAGCGGAACCTGATCAACGGCAGGCCGACGATCCCGGTCTCCTGGGTGGCGGCGGCCGTGCTGGCCTGGGCGGTGGTCGGCGCCAAGCGTCTCGGCGTGACCGCCGCGCTGATCCTCGGCGTCGTGGGGATCATGGTCCATGTGGTCGCCGGGACGGCCGACCACCTGACGCCCAGCACGCTCAACGGGATCGTGCTGCTGTTCATGACCGGGCTGGTCGTCGGGCACGTCGTCAAGCTCGCCCTGGATTCCGAGGCTCGGCTGGCGCGTGCGGTCGAGATCGAGGCCTCCACGCGCGAACGCGACCGGCTGGCCCGCGGCATCCACGACTCGGTGCTCCAGGTCCTGGCGATGGTGCAGCGGCGCGGGAACGAGATGGGCGGCGAGGCGGCCGAGCTCGGCAGGCTGGCGGGAGAGCAGGAGGCGGCCCTGCGGTCGTTGATCAGCTCTGGGAGCCGTACGGCCCGGCCGGCGCTCGCCACGCCGGGCGCCCGTTCCGCCGCCGGGCAGCGGGCAGGAACGGACCTGGTCCCGCTGCTCACGGCCCGTTCGGCGGCGGCCGTGACCGTGTCGACGCCCGCCACGCCCGTGCTGCTGCCCGAGCACACCGCGCACGAGATCGACGCGGTGGTCGGGGCGGCGCTCGACAACGTCCGGCGGCACTGCGGACCCGGCGCCAAGGCGTGGGTCCTGCTGGAGGACGGACCGGGCCCCGACGAGGTGACGGTCAGCGTCCGCGACGACGGGCCAGGCATGGAGCCCGGCCGCCTCGCCGAGGCCGCCTCCGACGGCCGCCTCGGCGTCGCGCAGTCGATCCAGGGCCGCATCCGCGACCTTGGCGGCACCGTCTCGATCGTCTCGGCGCCCGGCGAGGGCACCGAGATCGAGTTCACCGTCCCCGCCGGGTGATCCGCCCGCCTGAGGCTCTGTTTCAGGGGGGCTGAGACCCGGTCTCAGGACGGGGTGCGGGTCTCAGGATGAGGTGCGGGCGCTCTCCCGTTCCGGCGGCTCGGGGATCTCCGGCGGTTCGGGGATCGCGGGCAGGCTGAGCTGGATCGACGAGCGGCCGCTGTGCGCGGCCAGCGCCGCCTGGTGGTAGGACTCCAGCTCCCGCCGGAACTCGGGGTCGGCGTAGATCCGGCCGTCCACCAGCGGGCCCTCGCGGCCGTCGATGACCGCCAGCACGTCCTCGCCCTGCAGCGTCTTGTGGGTCTCCAGCGCGTGCGCGACGGCCAGCACGGCGGCCCATTCCTCCTCCAGCATCCGTTCGACCCGCTTCAGCAGCGCGCCGAGCTGGTCCTCGATGCGGTCGGCGAGCTGCTTGCGCATCTCCTTCTCGGCCTCCTTGGCGCCCTTGCCGCCGCCGCCCGGCGTGCCGACGCCGAGCTGGTTGGACACGGCGTGGGAGGAGATCGTGGAGCCCATGCCCCAGTAGCCCTCCATCAGGGAGGCCACCCGCGTCGCCGACTCCAGGTCTCCCGAGACGCCCGACGAGCTGTCGCCGCCGAAGAACATCCGTTCCCCGGCCAGCGAGGCGAGCGACACGAGGATGTCGGACTGGTACTCGCTGCGCCACTGGGTGAACTGGTCCTCGACCGGGATGCTGGCGACCATCCCCAGGTACTCCGCGCCCTTCTCGATCGTCGCGATGTCGATCTCCAGGTGGCGGCGGGCCCGGATGGCGACGACCGCGTGGCAGGCCTCGTGGACGGCCGTGGCGTGCCGCTCGCGGTCGTGGTACTCCACGCCCTCGGGCGGCCCGAGGCTCTTCAGCTGCTTGGCCTTCATCACGTCCGCCCAGGTGATCACCTCGCGGCCGGAACGGATCGCGGTGATGAGCGCCTCGTTCACCAGGTCCTTGATCGTCGCGCCGGTCGCGTACGGGGTGATGGTGGCGAGCTTGTCGATCTCCTCGCGGGACAGGTCGTGGCGCACCTTGGAGAAGTAGCCCTCGTACGTGCGGACCCGGCCCGCCTTGGACGGGTAGCCGACCTTGTAGATGCGGTCGATGCGGCCCGGCCGCAGCAGCGCCTCGTCCAGCGCCTCCGGCATGTTGGTGGCCATCATGACCAGGATCCGGTACTTGGGCGGAGGCTTGGGCTTCATGCCGAGGAGCCTGCGGCCGTAGCGGTTGAGCATGCCGCGCGGCTTCTTCAGCCCCGACAGCTCGGTCAGCAGGGCCTGGAGCGTTCCGGGGTCGCCACTGGAGCCGTTCATCCCGCCGCCCATGAAGAAGCGGTCACGCCCAGGTGGTTCCTCTGGAACGAGCGCGTCCCGGGCCAGCTGCCAGCGGGTGTCCGCAGAAAGGTAGGACATGCCGTGGCAGCCTCCGGCGCGGAACGCGGCAGGGGCGGCGCCGACCGGGCGCCCTCCCGGCCCCACCTGCGCGAGAGAGCCTCGTCGGCCAAGGGAGTCGGCCTCGTCGAAGAAGACGATGACGCCGCCGTACCGCAGGGCCAGCTTGCGCAGCTTGCGGAACAGCGACTTCACCTTCAGTACGCCGATGCCCATGAACATCTGGATGAACGCGCCCGGGTCCACGAAGACGTACGGATGCCCTGTCTCGCCGGCGACCGCCTCGGCCATCAGGGTCTTTCCGGTGCCGGGCGGGCCCCACAGCAGGATGCCCCCGGGCACATAACCGCCCTTGTCCTCGATCTCGCTGGGCCGCTCCAGGAAGACGATGTTCTCCTCTCCAGATCGTGTTCCTGTTCTTCATCATCATCATCCAGTTCGTAGGGATGTTCTGGTTCCTGTCGCGCGGCGGCGTGGACACCTACTGACCGTTCTGTGGTTCGTGCTCGTGTGGGCTTCGATGGCCGACAACCCGCTGCTGCCGTTCGGCGACGCGATGCGGATCCAGGCGAAGTCGGCCTCGTGGGTGTTCGTGCTGATGGGCCTGGAACTGCTCCGGCAGGTGCACTTCTTCCTCAGCGAACGGTGGGCCCGCTATCGATGGACCAGGTGAGCTTCGGACGGAGCCGGGCCGAGGCCGAGTCGGGGTCCTCGTTGGCGAGGCTGGCGTCGAGCGTCTTCTGGTCGATCTTCTGCCATTCGGCCGGGACCTTGAAGTAGGTCTTCTCGGCCGAGTTCTTCACATAGTGGTAGCCGGGGGATCCACACGCCGACAGGGCCATGACCAGCGCGACGAGCGATGCCATGACCGGTGGGCCGGGCGGGACCGCGCGCGCCGCGCCTCGCGCCATGAGGCCTCCGAGGGGATATCAGAGGGTGACTCTTGACCTGTTTATGCCCTCAATTGCGTATTACACCCTGATCGCGGTTAGATCACGCGGTTATTTCGGTGGCCAGGGCTGGCCTAGGGTGTGCCACGTGAGCGAGGTTCCCCTCAGGGTGATGGTGGTCGACGACCACCCGATGTGGCGTGAGTCGGTGGCCCGTGACCTGGCCGAGGCGGGGCACGAGGTGGTGGCCACCGCGGGTGAGGGCCGTACCGCCGTGCGCATCGCCGCCGCCGCGCGGCCGCAGGTGGCCGTGGTCGACCTGCAGTTGCCCGACATCAGCGGGGTCGAGGTCACCCGGCATCTGGCCGCCGCCGACCCGCCCGTACGGGTGCTGGTGCTGTCGGCGAGCGGTGAGCAGCAGGACGTGCTGGAGGCCGTGAAGGCGGGCGCCACGGGCTATCTGCTGAAGTCGGCCGCCCGGGAGGAGTTCCTGGAGGCCGTCCAGCGCACGGGCGAGGGCGAGGCGGTCTTCACCCCCGGGCTGGCAGGGCTCGTCCTGGGGGAGTACCGGCGACTCGCTTCCGCGCCCAAGCGGGAGGACGACGACGCCCCGCGGCTCACCGACCGCGAGACCGAAGTGCTGCGGCTGGTGGCCAAGGGTCTCACGTACAAGCAGATCGCCCAGCGCCTGGTGCTCTCCCACCGCACCGTGCAGAACCACGTCCAGAACACCCTCAACAAGCTTCAGTTGCACAACAGGGTCGAGCTGGTCCGCTACGCCATAGAGAAGGGCCTCGACCAGGAGTGACGTAGTCGGGGGAAACCGGATTCGCTCGCGGCGCATCTATGGGGTTAGGCGCATCGCAACAACGGAGCCGGTGCTCGTGGTGACGAGGAGGGCGCATGGGGCCGTCCAAGGGCGACCTTTGGGGGATCTCCGACCAGACGTTCCTCATCGCCTACGCCTCCGCGGGCGTCGTCTGCCTGGTCCTCGCTCTGGCGGTACGGATCGCCGTGCGCGGCGGGCATCCCGCCACCCGTGAGATCCATCCGTACGAGGCGTCCTACCTCACCGGGGGCGGCCGGCACGCGATCGCGACGTCGCTGATGGCACTGCGCCTGGACGGGGCGGTCGACGTGACCCCGGACGGGCAGGTGTGGGCCGCGGGTCCGCTCCGTACGGCGACCACGCCGCTCGACCAGGCGATTCACGCCGCCGTCCAGCGGGGTGAGGGCGGCACGACGGCCAGGCTGACCGTTGACGACGGAGTACGGCAGGCGATCGAGGACCTGCGCGACGGGCTGGCCGTGCAGGGGCTGGCGCTGAGCAAGAGTGGGCGCCGCACCGTCTACCTGGCGTCGTTGCCGCTCAAGGCGGTGATCCTCCTCGGCCTCGTCCGCTGGGTCTGGATGATCTTCGATCACCACATGTCGGCCAGGGCCTTCCTGGTGTTCCCGGTGATCTTCGTGCTGGTGGCCGCGTTCAACCTCGTCGGCGGCAAGGACCGGGAGACGACCCGCGCGGGCAGGGCGGCGCTGCGCGAGCTGGCCGAGCGGAACGCGCACCTGGACCCGAAGATGTCGCCCGCCTGGGCCACGTACGGCATCGGCGGCGCCGCGCTCGGGGTCGCGCTGTTCGGCACGGCCGCGCTGATGAGCATCGACCCCGCGTTCAGCCAGACGATGGGCCTCGGGCGCTACCTGCAGCTGGCCGGGAGCTCGGCGTCCTCGGGCTGGTCGGGCTCGTCGAGTTCCTCGTCGTCGGGCGTGGTGTGCTCCTCGACCGCCTCGGTCTGCTCGTCGAGCGGCTGCGGCGGAGGGTCCAGCTGTGGCGGTGGCGGGTCGAGTTGTGGCGGCGGGTCCGGGTGCGGATCGAGCTGCGGTGGCGGATCGGGTTGCGGAGGTGGAGGCGGATGAACGACGTGCCAGAGCTGGGTGTCGGGATCGGCTGGCGGCCGGAGATCGCCGGGTTCGTCAAGGACCTGCCCGCCCTCCGCTTCACCGAGGTGGTCGCCGAGTCCGTGCACGAGGGACACCCTCCTGCGGGCCTGCTCGAACTGCGCGATCGCGGCGTGCGGGTCGTGCCGCACGGGGTGAAGCTGTCGCTGGGCGGCGCCGAGCCGGTCTCGCCCGACCGGGTGCGGCACCTGGCCTGGGCCGCCGAGTTCCTGCGGGCGCCGCTGGTCAGCGAGCACATCGCGTTCGTGCGCGCGGGCGGGATCGAGGCCGGGCACCTGCTGCCCGTGCCCCGCACCCGCGCCTCGCTGGACGCGCTCACCGGCAACATCCGGCGCACGCAGGCCGAGCTGCCGGTCCCGCTGGCCGTCGAGCCGATCGCCGCGCTCTTCGACTGGCCGGACGCCGAGTACGAGGAGGGCGACTTCCTCACCGAGCTGGTCGAACGGACCGGCGCGTACCTCCTGCTCGACGTCGCCAACGTGTACGCCAACGCGCGCAACCGGGGCGAGGACCCGGCCGCGCTGCTGGACCGCCTGCCGCTGGAGCGCATCGCGTACTGCCACGTCGCGGGCGGTCAGGAGCACGGCGGCCGCTACCACGACACGCACACCGCCGCCGTGCCCGGCGAGGTACTCGACCTGATCAAGGAGCTGTGCGCGCGGCACACCCCGCCCGGCTTCCTGCTGGAACGCGACGGCCACTACCCGCCCGCCGACGAGCTGCGGGCCGAGCTGGACGCGATCTCCGGCGCCGCGAGCCTGGAGCCGGTCACATGACCGACCCGCAGCCGCAGGAGGTGCAGGAGGTGCAGGAGGCGCTCGTCACCGACCCGCAACTGCTGGCGGCGCAGGAGGCGCTCGTTCAGGCGATCACCGCGGGCGGGCCGCTGCCGCCCGGCTTCGACGAGGGCGGCGTGCGCGCCGCCGCGCGCAGCATCCTGCTCAAGCGCGCCGGGGAGGTCGGCCGCGCGTGGCCGGTCCTCGCCGAGTCGTACGGAACGGACTGGCAGGAGACCTTCGTCGCCTGGGCCGCCGACCGCCCCACCAAGGGCTCGATCCGCGACGCCTGGGACTTTGCCAGGGCCCATCGTTCAGAGCTCAAGCCCGCCGCGGCCCGCGAGCTCGCGTTCACCGAGATGCGCTGGCACTACGACGGCGAGAGCGAGCCCCGGCCCCGCCGCTTCGCCGTGCGCTTTCTCGGTACGGGCCTGGCCGTTCAGCTGCGAGGCCGCGTGCGGTTCGTCGGCCGCTGATCGGCCGGAAGCGCGCAGGCGGGCGTTCCGCCCGGCAGCCGATACCGGTTGTTGGCGATCAAGCGATACAGCCCGTGCGCGACCCACCGGAACGGTGGCAGCCGCCCGATCGCCCCCAGCACCCGCCACGCCCCACCAGCGTCGATCAGCAGCATCGCGACGGCCTGAGCCCCGCCGTAGGTCCGCTCGTCGGCGGCGATCCACACGACCTCGTGCGCCGCCTGCTCCTCGCTCACGCCCAGCGCCGGCAGGTCCGCGAACTGATACGCGACGATCTCGGCCGTGCTCGGAACGTGACGCTCGATGAACTGCACGGAACGCGTACAGAAACCGCAGTCCCCGTCGTACACAAGCACCGGTGAGGTCATGCTCGCCATCCTCCACCCTCCGCTATGGTCTAGACCAATGTGGGCGTGCCCGACACGGCTCGGCGATTGCCGTGTGGACCTCTGCCCGCATCACTACGCTTGGCCGCAACCACTAAGGAGGGCCTGTTGACCGAGCAAGAGGGCATGCGCGTCGGAGTGCTGACCGGCGGAGGTGACTGTCCCGGCCTGAACGCCGTCATCCGCGCCGTCGTGCGCAAGGGCGTCCAGGTCTTCGGCTATGAGTTCGTCGGCTTCCGGGCCGGCTGGCGCGGTCCGCTCGAGGGCGACACCATCGCGCTCGACGTTCAGGCCGTCCGGGGGATCCTGCCGCGCGGCGGCACGATCCTCGGCTCGTCCCGCACCAACCCGATCAAGGTCGAGGGCGGCATCGAGCGCATCAAGGACAACCTCGCCGGCCTCGGCGTCGACGCCCTGATCGCCATCGGCGGCGAGGACACCCTGGGCGTCGCGCGGCAGCTGTACGAGAACGGCGTCAACGTCGTCGGTGTTCCGAAGACCATCGACAACGACTTGAACGCCACCGACTACACCTTCGGCTTCGACACCGCGGTCAACATCGCGATGGAGGCCATCGACCGCCTCCACACCACTGCCGAGAGCCACCACCGCGCGCTGATCTGCGAGGTCATGGGCCGCCACGCGGGCTGGATCGCCCTGCACGCCGGCATGGCCGCGGGCGCCAACGTGATCCTGATCCCCGAGCGCCCCTTCGACATCGACAAGGTCGTCGAGTACGTCGAGAGCCGTTTCAAGACCCGCTACGCGCCGATCATCGTGGTCGCCGAGGGCGCTCACCCGCGCGAGGGCCAGATGGACGTCCGGACCGGCGAGCTCGACGCGTTCGGCCACGTCCGCCTCGGCGGCATCGGCCAGCGCCTCGCCGACGAGATCGAGAAGCGCACCGGCAAGGAGGCGCGCGCCACCGTTCTCGGCCACATCCAGCGCGGCGGCACCCCGAGCGCCTTCGACCGCGTCCTCGCCACCCGCTTCGGCCTCCAGGCGATCGACGCGGTCCGCGACGGCGACTTCGGCAAGATGGTCTCCCTCCAGGGCACCGACATCGTCCGCGTCGACCTGGAAGCCGCCACCGCCGAGCTCAAGACCGTCCCCATGGAGCGCTACGCAGAAGCCGAGGTCTTCTTCGGCTGACCGGCACTCCCGAACGCCCCGCAGCTCCGGCCGCGGGGCGTTTCTGTCGGTACACCCCGCTACCGTCCACCCCATGGGGCAGATCGACTACATCAGGGGCGACGCGACGAGCCCCCAGGCCAAGGGCCCCAAGGTGATCGCGCACGTGTGCAACGACCGCGGCGGCTGGGGCAAGGGCTTCGTGCTGGCGATCTCCAAGCGCTGGCCCGAGCCCGAGGCGGCCTACCGCGCCTGGCACCGCGAGCGCGCCCGCAACGACTTCGAGCTGGGCGCGATCCAGCTCGTTCAGGTGACCCCCGACACCTGGGTCGCCAACATGATCGGCCAGCACGGCACCAAGACCGGCCGCAGCTCAGGCCCGCCCATCCGCTACGAAGCCCTTCACGAGTGCCTCCGCAGCCTGGCCGTTCAAGCGAGAAACCTCAAGGCCGGTGTCCACATGCCCCGCATAGGCACGGGCCTGGCCGGCGGCCAATGGCGCCGCATAGAACCCTTCATCACCGACGAGCTCACAACCCGCGGCCTGCCCGTCACCGTCTACGATCACGACTGACGCGCACCAGGCTCTGGGCGCCTGACGCTCTAGGGTTGAGGTTCGGTGAAGGCGGGCTTCGTCAGGCGACAGCGCCGTCTAGCCTTGTGGGGAAGAGGTCTTCTCTGGCTGAGGAGATGTGGACGATGTTGAGCCGGGACGAAGTCGGCGCTGTGGTGGTGTTGCTGGAGGGGCTGGCCGCGCAGCACCCAGACGATCCGCTGAGTGCTGTGGCGGTGCGGGTCGCGGAGGCCCTCCATGGGCGAGTGGAGGACGAAGCCGACACCGGTCTCGATCCAGAACACGACCAAGGCCCGCGCCGTGATTCCGACGCGGTCGCCGAGGCCGGGCGGCGCCGGAAGGTCGGCCGATCCCGTGACATGGCCGCCGAGGCCCGGGACGACGCGGCCGAGGGCCGTGACGAACGGGCCGCGGTGCGGGCCGCGCAAGCCGTCGAGTCCGCGCAGGTGGCCGAGGCCTCCGCCGAGCGGATGTTGGAGCTGTTGCGCCTCGCCGAGCTGCGTGACGACCGCGCCGCCGGCCAGCCGATCGACCGGCGAACGCCGGAGCAGCAACGCTCCGACGAGGAGGACCGCGCCTCCAACCGCGTCGATCGCGCGGCCCTGCGGGCCTTCCTGCTGACCTTGCGGGTGGACCGGGAGGCCGAGGGACGAGCCCGGCACGCCGACGCGCAGAACCGGTTCGCCGCACGCCGGGACCGTACGGCCGCACGCGTCGACCGGGAGGCGGCGGAAGACGACCGCGAACAGGCGCTCGTCGACATCGAGGAACTGGCGGAACGGCTCAACTGGACCAGGCAGAACATCATCTCGATCATCAAGATCATCGAGCGGGCCGAACGCCTGGACCTGACCAAGACCGATCCGGCCGCGCTGGGCGAGCTCGAGGCCATAGCCCGGAAGGCCGCCCGGTCCGGCGACTAGCGGTCCGGCTCGGCAGCCTTGATCCGCTCCGTGGAGGTCCGCCCCTCCGGGCGTGCGCGCTTCCAGTCTCGTGCCGGGGCCCAAGCCTGCGCGCCCGGAGGCCTCACCAGGCGAGGGCTTGGAGAACGTGGGGCCAGGCCATCGCCCCGAGGGCGCGATCGGCTTCTGGCGTCCCCCCGTGCAAGAGGCGGCTCGGCGGAGGCGGATCTTCACCCGGAAACAGGACCCGGTGTCCGGCCGACGGATGCGTCATGACCGAGACCGGGCGCCCGGCCTCACGGCGCCGACGACTCAGGTCATCGATGAAGCGGCACGACGGCCAGAGGGCGTCGGCGCCCCCGCCGATGAGGAGCAGGTCGGCGGCCGCGCGTTCAACCGGGATCGCGGCCTCAGGGGCCGCCGACTCCAGGCTTCGCAGATACAACGACGCGTACGAGACCGGCTCGGGCCCCGGCTGCCACGTCTCGTCGTACGGAACGAAAGGCAGCGGGCGTCCCCGCCACGTCCACGAGGACCGCGGCGGCCGACCGCCCAGCCCCTCCCAGACCACAGAGGACGGCGAGACGGCGATGACGCTGTGGATTCTGGGGTCGAAGCAGGCCGCCAGCAGCGCGGCCTCGGCTCCCTTGGACGTTCCCAGCAGGCTGACGCGGCCTACTCCCATGTCCAGGAGGTCATCGACGGCACTGGTGATCGTCTCGATGGGGACTTCGGAGATGCTGGGCTGCCGGCCGGGGCCACCCCACCAACGCAGAGCGAGGGCGGTCACCCCGGAGGCCGCCAAGATGAGGGCACGAGGCGTGTCCACCCGTCCGCTCGACCCGGCCAAGACGATGACGCCGACCTCGCTGAGCACGGCGCCTCACTCAGCCCTGGTAGAGGTCGACGTGGTTACCGCCGGGGTCTGCCGCGTCGACGTCCTCTACGAGGAGGCCGAACTTGGCGGGGCCGCCTGGCCAGGGGCGTCGAGCGGGGTTGGCCACCGTCAGGAGGAAGAAGTCGTCGTCCGGATAGGTGCCGAGCTGGCACGAGCCGATGTCCTCGTTGTAGGCGGCGTCGAAGGCGTCACGGTAGAAGGCGATGGAGGCCTGTAGGCCGTCGGCCACGATCGTGACCTGGGTAATGCGGCTGGCCTTCACGGGAATCCCCTTCACTATGTAGCGGTCGACGGTCTCGATGAGCGGGGAGAGCGAGTCGGCAACGTTCTGCAGGCGTTGGCGATGCTCCGTGAGGACGGCTTCGACGCCGCGCTCGTGAACGGCTCGCATGGTCGCGATGGGGACTTGGAGGCGGCGCAGTGTGGCGTAGAGACGAGCTTCGGGGATCTGGGCGGGGGAGTAGCGGCGGTAGTTGGTGTGGGGATCGACGTGGGCCGGGGTGAGCAGGCCTACGACGAGCGAGAAGGCTCCGATGCTCAGTCAAGTGGTGGAGGGTGGGGTTATGGAGGAGGAGTTCTTGCGGGCTACTCGGGCTTCTTATGACTTGATGGCGGGGGAGTTCGCGGAGTGGATTGAGGGGGAGCTGGCGGTTAAGCCGCTGGACCGGGCGATGCTTCGGGGGTTCGCCGAGCTTGTGCGGGGGCCGGTCGCGGATGTGGGGTGCGGGTCCGGGCGGATTACGGGGTTCCTGGTGGAGCTGGGGGTTGATGCCTTTGGGATCGACCTGTCGCCGGAGCTGGTGAGGCTCTGTCGGGAGAGCTATCCGGGGTTGCGGTTCGAGGTTGGGTCGATGTTGGATTTGGGGCTCGAGCCGGGGGCTCTGGGCGGGATTGTGGCCTGGTATTCGATTATTCATGTGCCTCAGGAACGGTTGGCCGGGGTGTTCGGCGGGTTCTTTGAGGCGTTGGGTGTTGGTGGTTATCTGCTGGTTGCGTTCCAGGTGGGGGACTCGGTGGAACACAGGACTCGGGCGGGGAGCCATGCGGTGGATCTTGAGTTTCACCATCGGCAGCCTGAGGATGTCGCTGGGCTGCTTGAGCGGGCCGGGTTCGAGGTGCGGGCTCGGCTCGTGCGGGAGGCGGATGCGGGGGACTATCCCGAGGACTCGCCGCAGGCGTTCCTGCTGGCCGTCAGACCTGCTTGACGTAGCGGTGAACGGGGACGTCGATGGGGCCGTTCGGGCCCACGGCCGGGTAGTGGAACGGGCCCTCGTCGGTCCAGCCTTGGCGTTCGTAGAAGCGGCGGGCGCGGGCGTTGCCGGCCACGACCGCCAGCCAGGCCTGGGCGTGGCCGTTCGCGCGGACCAGGCGTTCGGCCTCGGTGAGGAGTGTTGAGGCTACGCCTGAGCCTCGGTGATCCGAGGAGACGTAGACCTGTTCCACCTCGTCGCCCACGACCATGATGAAGCCGGCGACCTGGTCGTCGACGGTCGCGACCACGGTGTCGTCCACGCGCTGGGGCGCGCGGGTCGCGAAGGATTCGGGGCCGCGGACGGCGACGAGCTCGTCGGGCACGTGACCGACGTGGCCGTCGCGCCAGCCGTGCAGCCAGATGCTCGCTACGGCCTCGGAGTCGGCGAGGGTCGCGGGCCGGACGGCGACGTTCCCTGACATTGGCTCAGTCTAGGCATCGGCGGTGCTCCTGCGCGGGTTGAGACGCGTCTTGATCACGGGTGAATGCGGAGGACGAACCGATGGCCAAGACGGTCGTTGTCCGGCAGCGGTGGGCGCTGATGAGGGTGTTCCCTTGGTCGGCGCCGATGTTGGCCGGGGCCGGGATCTGGATGGTGGTGCTCGCCGGTTGGCCGGCGACCAATGATGGGCCGATGGGGTTCATCATGGCCTGGCCGGTGGTGGCGTTCGCTGTCCATGCGTCCATCCCGCGCAGAGGCTTCGAGATGGACGCGGCGGGCGTGCTGGTGGGACGGGCTGCCGAGAGGCTTGGTTGGAGCTCGATTTCAGGGGTGCTCGTCGTTGATCTGGGTGGCGGGCGCTCGTGGGCCGGGTTGCGGAGGCCACAGAAGAAGACCGGTTCGAAGGTCGCGGATGTGAAGGAGCGGCTGAGTGAGCTCCCTGCGCCGCCGCGATTCAGGCAGGCCGGTGGGAAGGTGAGCGTGCTGCGGCTTGATCTTGGCCGGTGGGCGACGCTCGACGGGGACCGGGTGGAGCCTCGGCGGCTGGCTGAACGGTTGGAAGGGGTCGCCCGGATTCCGGTGCGGCTGGTGGTCGCGGAGGACCATGGTCGGCTGAGGGTTCGGGCCGGGTTCGGGCCGGGTTCGGGTCGGTGGCGCTGTCGGTGGCGTTCGTGGTCGTGTGGGTGGGAGGGATCGGGTTTTTCTTGATGCGCGTGCTGATCGCGTGGGAGTCCAGCGCGTGGGTGCTCGCCCTCGCGTACGCGGCGGTGTTCCTGCTGGCGCTCGTGGAGTACGGACGGCCGCCCGTGGTGGCCGCGGTGGAACGGGACGGGCTGTGGTTCGGGACCGAGTACCTGCCCTGGGACGACGTCGAGGCCGTGACCGTGACCCCGGAACGGGCCGAGGTGCGGGTGAGGTCGGCGGAGAAGGCGGTGCGGAGGTCTGTGAAGGTGGATCCGGCGCGGTTCGCGGAGGCCGTTCAGGCGTACGCGCGGGTGGATGTGGTGGGGGTCACAAGGGGAACAGGTTTGTGAGTCGCGGCGTTGCCGTTCCTGGGCCACACTAGATGGTTCATCCCCTTTCGGTTTGCCAGGAGGAGTACGCATGACCACGCTCGACGCCGCGCCTCAGGTGGTCGCGGAGCCCACGGCGGTGGACGGGGAGCCCTGCGTGCTGATCAAGCTCGGCGAGGTCGTGCTCAAGGGGAAGAACCGGGAGCTGTTCGAACGGCGGCTGGCCGACAACGTGCGGACGGCGGTGCGGCCGATCGCCCGGGTGGACGTGATCCGGCGGCACGGGGTGTTCATCGTGCGGACCAAGGACGCCACGGTGGAGGTCGTCGACCGGCTGGCGGAGCGGATCACCGATGTCATGGGCATCGTGTGGGCGCACCGGGCCTGGCGGGTCGGCAAGGACGTGGCGAGCGTCGAGCGGGCCGCGCTGGAGCTGATGGCCGGGCGGCAGGGGTCGTTCGCCGTACGGACCAAGCGGCGGGACAAGCGGTTCCCGCTGACCTCGACGGAGCTGGACCGGCTCGTCGGGGGCAAGATCAACGACGTGTACGGGCTGCCTGTCAAGCTGAAGGGGCCCGACATCACGGTCTCGATCGAGATCGACCGGGACGAGGCGTTCGTCTTCTCGGGCGGGCTGCCCGGGCAGGGCGGGCTGCCGGTCGGGATGAGCGGCCGGGCGCTGGTGCTGATGTCGGGCGGGATCGACTCGCCGGTGGCCGCCTACCGGATGATGCGGCGGGGGCTGCGGGTCGACTACCTGCACTTCTCGGGGATGCCCTTCACCGGGCCTGAGTCGATCTACAAGGCTTATGCGCTGGTCCGGGAGCTGGACAAGTTCCAGGGCGGGTCGCGGCTGTTCGTGGTGCCGTTCGGCAAGGCCCAGCAGCAGATCAAGTCGTCGGGCGCGGACAGGCTCGCGGTGATCGCCCAGCGGCGGCTGATGCTCAAGGTCGGCGAGGTGCTCGCGCGGCGGATGAAGGGCGCGGCGCTGATCACCGGGGACGCCCTGGGGCAGGTCAGCAGCCAGACGCTCACCAACATCACCGCCCTTGACGACGCGGTGGAGCTGCCGATCCTGCGGCCGCTGGTCGGCATGGACAAGACCGAGATCATGGACCAGGCGCGGAAGATCAAGACGCTGACGATCTCCGAGCTGCCCGACGAGGACTGCTGCACGTTGCTGGCGCCGCGGCGGGCCGAGACGCGGGCCAAGATCGACGACCTGAAGCAGATCGAGAAGCGGCTCGACGTCGCGGAGCTGGCCGACCAGCTCGCGGACTCGATCCAGGAGCACCGGCCGGTCTTCGGCGACTCCTGAGCGCGACTCCTGAGGGCGATTGCTGAGGGCGGTTCCTGAGGCCGGGCCTAGTCCGCGGTACGGGGCGGCTCCGGGCCTTCGGGGCTCATGAGGGTGATCCGCTCGATGCGGATCACCCGGAAGCGGCGCCCGGCCACCGCGATGCCGTTGCGGCGGGACTGGTCGATGAGCAGGTCGGCCGCCTCGGCGTAGTCGGCGGCCTCCTCCTCACCCGGGTGCTCGACGGCGGGCACCACGTGCCGGAAGTAGGTCGCCAGAGCCTGGCGGGCCTCCTGAGGCGTGTCGTGCAGGCGGCCCACCGGGCGCCAGCGGCCGCCGGTCTTCTCCGCCATGGTGAACGCGGGCGTCAGCAGCACCGGCGTGAGGTAGGCCTCGGACGGCTCGCTGCCCGTTCGCGCGGTCGCGTCGAGCAGCTGGCACAGCAGCTCGGCCGTCGCGGTGTCGGGAACGTCGTGCCCCATCGGCAGCATGTCGTACGACCGGGCGGGCAAGGGGCGGCGGTCGGCGGGGTGCGGGTCCAGGTCGGTGGGCCGCGGCGGCTCGGGTCCGTCCGGGCCGGTCCGCACGGCCTGCTCGATCCGTACGATCCGGAACCGGTGCCCGGCGACCCGCAGCTCGTCGCGCGGCTCGTTCTCCAGGCTGCGCGCGGCGGCGAGAAGCTCGCGGGCCTCGGTGGCCCCGGCCAGCGCGGCGCGGTCGCCCAGGTGCTCGGCGAGCAGTTCGCGGGCGCCCTGGGGGAGGGGATCGCACGGGCAGACGACCTGCCATCCGTTCGCCATCTCCTCGGCCGCCGCGAACAGCGTGCCGACCACGATGAGCTCGGGATAGGCGGCGATGGAACGGCAGGCGTCCGCGAGCATCACCGCTGCGACGGGGTCCACGCCGTCCAGGTCCTCGGGAAAGAGCCGCCCGCCGGCGTCGCCATCGCCCGTTGTCATGCGCGACATCATCCTCGCCGGAACCCCTTCTGGCGAGTGGTTCTGAGCGAAATTTCAACTAGATCTGAGACGGGTCCCAGGCGACGTCCAGGAAGCGCCCCGGGCCGCCCGCGGGTCACGCCTGAGGCATGACCCGGCTCGGGCCCGGGGCCCTTCCGGTGGTCCCGCCGGCTACCTGCGCGAAGGCGCCATCAGCACGACCAGACTGCCCGCGAGCAAGGCCAGCCCGCAGAGCGCGACCCCGCCGAGATGCTCGCCGAGGACCGCCAGGCCCAGGACCGCCGCGACGGCGGGCTCGGCCAGCGTGAGGGTCGTCGCCGTCGTCGCGGGCGTGGTGCGCAGGCCCCGCGCGAACAGCAGGTAGCCGCCGGTCGTCGTGACCGCGCCGAGGTACAGCGCGATCAGCATGCCGGTGCCGTGCAGCGTCCAGCCCGGCGAGCCCGCCAGCAGCACGGGCAGCAGCACGACCGCCGCCATCCCGAACAGCGCGCCGACGACGGCCCGGTCCTCCTCGCCCCGCGAGATGAACGTGGAGGTGATCGTCGCGTACACCGCGTAGGAGAAGCCGGACAGCAGCGCGAGGCCGATCCCGACCGGGTCGGCGCCGGCGTCCTGCCCGCCGCCGACCAGCGCGGCGCATCCGGCGACCGCGCCGGCCGTCGCCAGGCCCCAGCGCCGGGTGAACGCCGCCTGCCGGGTGATCAGGCCGAGCAGCCCGGTGAACACCGGCCCGCTGCCGAGGGTGACGACCGTGCCGACCGCGACGCCGGTACGTGCGGCGGCGCTGAAGAACGCCGTCTGGTAGACCGCGATCGCGGCGGCGCCGAGCACCAGCAGCGGCCAGTTGCGCCGCGCGGACACCAGGCGCCGCAGGCCGGCGCCGCGCGCGGTGCCCGCGGCGACGGCCAGCAGGATCAGGCCGCCCAGCACGATGCGGACGGCGGCGATCGAGACGTTGGACGCCTCGGGGACATAGGTGCGGATGGTCCCGGTCGTGCCCCACAGGCACGCCGCGAGCAGGATGTCGGCTGTGTTGGACCTCCTCCCCGACCTGGCTCCTCGCCTGGCGGCTCGGAGCCAATCGGGAAGGGCCGAGCGCGACATCGCTTCGCGATCTGAGCGCGAAACTTCGCCTTCGGCTCGTTCCACGCTCAGGTAGCGCGCTCGCGCGCGCATGAGAGTACGTACGGACAACGGAGGAACGCTCCTGAACTCGAATCGGAAAGGGATCCGGGTCCGGGGCGTGCTGGGACCGGGCCGGGCGCAGAGGGCCGCGCTGTCAACGCGCGGGCCGCGCCGGGCCTAGAGGGAACTCAGGGTGAGAGTCGCAGCGCCCCGGTCAGGAGCGGGGCGGGCCACAGTTCGGGGTCCAGTAGCTCATGATTGGTCACCTTACCAGCCGCCGTGACCACCGACCGGGGTCGCCGGTCCACCGTGATCACGGCGCGGGATGAGGAAAAGGCCTGGTAAGGCCGGTGAGGACCGGGGCCGGGCTAGGCGGGGACGCCGTCGGGGGTGCCCGTGAGCGTGCGGCCTACGAGCGGGGGCAGGTCCCGGACGATCTTGGCGAGCTCGCGCACGTCGCCGTCCACGAGGGCCTGCGGGCCGTCGCACAGAGCGGTCTCCGGGTGCGGGTGCACGTCGATGATCACACCGTCCGCGCCGACCGCGATGCCCGCGCGGGTGAGCGGCAGGACCAGGTCGCGGCTGCCGCCCGAGTGCGACGGGTCGATGATCACCGGCAGGTGCGAGAGCCGCTGCGCGACCGGGACCGCGGAGATGTCCAGGGTGTTGCGGGTGGCCTTCTCGAACGTGCGGATGCCGCGCTCGCACAGCACGATGTCGAGGTTGCCGCGCTGCGCCACGTACTCGGCGGACATCAGCCACTCCTCGATCGTGCCGCTCATGCCGCGCTTCAGCATGACCGGCTTGCCCGCCTCGCCGGCGGCCTGCAGCAGCGCGAAGTTCTGCGCGTTGCGGGTGCCGATCTGGAGCATGTCGGCGTACGAGGCGACCAGCTCGACGTCGTTTGCGTCCACGACCTCGGTGACGACCGGCATGCCGGTCTCCTCCCGGACGTCGGCGAGGATCTTCAGCCCGGCCTCGCCGAGCCCCTGGAAGGCGTACGGCGAGGTGCGCGGCTTGAACGCGCCGCCGCGCAGCAGCGTCGCGCCCGCGGCCTGCGCCATCTGCGCCGCGAGCAGCGTCTGCTCGGGCGTCTCGACCGCGCACGGCCCGGCGATCAGTGTCATCGTGCCCGGCCCGATCGGCACCCCGCCGACCCGGACGACCGACCGCTCGGCGTGGTGCTCGCGGCTGACGAGCTTGTACGGCACGGAGATCCGCACCACGTCGGTGACGCCGCGCATGCCGCGCAGGTTGAGCGAGCCGAACTGCTGCACGTCGCCGACGAGCCCGATGATGGTGCGCTCCACCCCGCGGCTGACGAACGCGTCGCCGCCCGCCGTCTCGACCAGTGAGACGACGGCCTGGATATCGGCTTCGCTGGCCTCCGGGGCCATGACTACCACCATGATCGTTGCCTCTTCCTCATCCCGAAATCCCGATGTCCCGTGGGCGGGTGCCTCCACCCGGCGGGCCCCTGAAACGACGAAAGCCCCGGGCCGTAGCGGCCCGGGGCTCTTCGCCTTGTGGTCTGTCAGCGCAGCGTCTGGCAGACCAGCCTCCCGGGCCGGTCATACCAAAAGAAGTACACGACGTTGCGCATGGACCTCAGCGTAACGCATGGTGCACGGTGCGCGGGGAGGCGGCCCCGAATATGGCTCAGCTCACGCCGGGTGGCAGTATGTCCCGGGTCATGTCGACACCCGAGACACCACCCGAGACGCCACCCGGCAAGCAGCTCCCGCCAGGGCAGTACGTACCGCGCGGCTGGCCGGTGCTGCACTACGGGCCGGTCCCCAAGTTCCGTCCCAAGACCTGGGACTTCCGGGTGTTCGGCGAGACCGAGTCGGGCGAGCACCACCGGTGGACCTGGGACGAGTTCGAGCGGCTGCCGCACACCAGGACCGTCGCCGATTTCCACTGCGTCACCAAGTTCACGATCCCCGACAACGAGTGGGAGGGGATCTCCGGCGTCTCGATCGTGGAGGCCGCCCCGCCCGCCCCGGACGTGACGCACGTGATGGTCTGGGCGGAGTACGGCTACAGCGCCAACATCCGGATGAGCGACTTCCTGGCCGAGGGCACGCTGTTCGCCACCCACCGCAACGGGGAGCGGCTCAGCCCCGACCACGGCTTCCCGATCCGGATCGTCGTGCCGCACCTGTACGCGTGGAAGAGCGTCAAGTGGGTGCGGGGCGTGGAGTACCTGGTCAAGGACCGCCGGGGCTTCTGGGAGGAACGCGGCTACCACAACGTCGCCGACCCCTGGCGCGAGCAGCGTTACTCCTACCAGGAGGACGAGAACGAGGCCCCGCCCCTCTAGCCGCCGGCCCCTTCACCGGTACGTTCGTCTGACCATCGCTCTGACCGTCTCGCGGCATGAACGGTTCACATCTTGCGATTCGCCCTGCCCAGTGGGGCCGGTGAGCATTACCGTGGGTTGTCGTGATCGTACCGTCCGTGCTTGATGTGGCGGCGTGCGGCGTCGCCGCGGCCTCGGCTCTGGGGTTCTCCGCGACGCGCCGCTGGCTGCGGTCGCGGCGTCACGGGTTCGGCACCTTGGCCGACGAGGCGACGTTCGCGACGCTCCACACCATCTCCCGGGCCTCGCCGTCGCTGCGCGCGGGCCTCACCCGCGAGTCCGCCCGCAAGTCCGCTCGGCACCTGCGCGTGCTGCTCGGCGCCGAGGCGGTCGCGCTGGTCTCGGTGCACCACTCCGATCCCGGCGACCCGGACGACTCCGAAGAGGCGGACGGCAAGGACGGCGCGTCCGGTGACACCGGCCTCGGCCGCCTGCTGGTCTGGGACGGCGCGGGCGGCGACCTGCACTCGGAGACGGCGCTCGTGCACGCGCAGCCCGCGCTCGCCTCCGGCCGCCCGCGGGTCGTGGCGCCGGGCGTGCTCGCCTGCGACGACCCGCTGTGCCGCATCCGGGTGGCGATGGTCGCGCCGCTCACCGTCGAGGGCCGGGTGGTCGGCGCGCTCACCGCGTACGGCCCGGGGGCGTCGGCGGCCCGCGTGCGCGCCGTCGGCGAGGTGGCCCGCTGGGTGTCCAGCCAGCTGGAGCTGGCCGAGCTCGACTCCTCCCGTACGCGCCTGGCCGAGGCCGAGATGCGGGCCCTGCGCGCCCAGATCTCGCCGCACTTCGTCTACAACTCGCTCACCACGATCGCCTCGTTCGTCCGCACCGACCCCGAGCGCGCCCGCGAACTGCTGCTGGACTTCGCCGACTTCGCGCGCTACTCGTTCCGCAACCCGCGCGACTTCACCACGCTCGCCGACGAGCTGCGCTCGATCGACCGCTACCTGCTGCTGGAACGTGCCCGGTTCGGCGAACGGCTGCAGTTCAGCGTCGAGGTCGCGCCCGAGGTGCTCCCGGTCGCCGTCCCGTTCCTGTCCCTGCAGCCGCTGGTGGAGAACTCGATCCGGCACGGCATGGAGGGCGCCCGCGAGTCGTTCCACATCCAGATCGTGGCGCGCGACGCGGGCGCGGAGGCGGCGATCAGTGTCGAGGACGACGGCGTCGGCATGGACCCCGAGCGGCTGGGCGAGATCCTCGCCGGGCCGGGCGGCGGCCGCGACACCGGCCGGGCCCGGACGACCGCGCGCGAGCGGCGGGCCGGCGCGGGAGCCGGGATCGGGCTGGCGAACGTCGATGAGCGGATGCGCCAGGTGTACGGCGACGAGTACGGCCTCACGGTCGAGACCGCGCTCGGCGCCGGCACCAAGGTCAACCTGCGCGTGCCCAAGTACCGTCCCGGCGTCTTCCCGGACTGACCCCGGACCGGCCCGGCCCGGACCGGCCCGGACCGGCCCGGACCGGCCCGGACCGGCCCGGACTGACCACGGAAGGACCTCTCAAGTGAGGTCATCTGAGGTCAAAAGGCCCCCTGACGTGCGAGGACAATCCCACTTACTTAGCGAAACTGATTGCGGACGGACAGTAATCAAGGCAAGGTCGTCTTTATGCTGCGCGTCCTGGCCGTCGACGACGAAGTCCCCGCACTGGAGGAGCTGCTCTACCTGCTGCGCGAGGATCCGCGGATCGAACGGGTCGGCGGCGCCGGTGACGCCGCCGCCGCGCTGCGCGATCTGAGCCGCATGCTGGTCGCCGGTGAACGCCTGGACGCGGTCTTCCTCGACATCCGGATGCCGGGGCTGGACGGCCTGGACTTCACCCGGCTGCTGACCGGGTTCGCGACACCGCCCGAGGTGGTGTTCGTGACCGCGCACGACGACTGCGCGGTCGCCGCGTACGAGCTGGGCGCGCTCGACTACCTGCTGAAACCGGTGCGGCCCGAACGGCTCGCCGAGGCGGTGCGCAGGGTGGACGAGGCGGTGCACCGCGGCACGCAGAGCGACGACGGCGGCCCGCCCCGGCGCGCCCAGGACGAGATGGTCCCGGTCGAGCTCGGCGGGCGCACCCGGCTGGTGTCGCGCCGCGCGGTGACCTACGTCGAGGCGCAGGGCGACTATGTCCGGCTGCACACCGGCGACGGCAGCTACCTGGTCCGCATGCCGCTCGCCTCGCTCGAAAAGCGCTGGGAGGCGGCCGGGTTCATCCGCATACACCGCAGCACGCTGGTCGCCTCGGCGCACATCAGCGAACTGCGCTTCGACCAGGGCCGCGCCGCCGTCCAGGTCGGCTCCGAGCTGCTGCCGGTCAGCCGCCGCCACACCCGTGAGGTGCGCGACCTGCTCGTCCGCCGCTTCCGGCACGTCGACCAGAACGACCCGAGCGACCAGAACGACCGGAGCGACCCGAACGGCCACAACGGCCGCCACGACCCGGGCGGCTCGAACGGCCGCCACGACACGAACGGCCGCGACGGTCTCGACGACCAGGCGGACGACGATGAGTGACGCGCGCACGGCCGTGGGGAACGCGGCGCGCCGCGTCGTCGTGGCGAACCCGCGCACGCGCTGGGCACGTTCGGCGGCGTCCTCGGCGATGCCCGACTGCGGGCGCGAGGCGCGCTGGACGATGGCGCAGGAGCTGGACGAGCACACCGAGCTCGGCGCGGTCTTCGTCCGGTCGCTGATCCGGGCGCAGCTGCGCACCGCGCTGCTCACGCTCGCCATCGTGACCGCCGTCGTCATCGGCCTGCCGCTGCTGCTGATGACGATGCCGGCGCTGTGCCGGTCGCGGCTGTACGGGGTGCCACTGCCCTGGCTCGGCCTCGCGCTGTTCGTGCAGCCGCTGTGGATCGCGGCGGCGGCACGGCACCTGCGGCAGGCCGAGCGCACCGAGCGCGAGTTCGCCCGGCTGGTGGACCGTTCGTGATCGTCATGGTCGTCGCGGCCGCGCTCACCGCGCTGGTCGCCGTGCTCGGCATGATGGGCGTGGTCGGCTCGTACGGGCGCCGCCGACCCGCGCACACCACCTCCGACTTCCTGGTCGCCTCGCGCGGGGTGTCCCCGGCGTGGAACGCCTCGGCGATCAGCAGCGAGTACATCTCCGCCGCCGCGTTCCTCGGCACCGCCGGGCTGGTGCTCGCCTACGGCGCCGACATGCTCTGGCTGCCGATCGGCGCCGCCGCCGGCTACGTGCTGCTGCTGGCGTTCGTGACCGCGCCGCTGCGCCGTTCGGGCGCCTACACGATCTCCGACTTCGCCGAGTGGCGGCTCGGGTCGCTCACCGTGCGGCGGGTCGTGAGCGGGTGCGTCTGCGTAATCGGCTGGTTCTACCTGCTGCCGCAGTTCCAGGGCGCCGGCGTCACCCTGCGCGTGCTGACCGGCGCGCCGATGTGGGTCGGCTGGGCGGTCGTCGTCGGCGTCGTCCTCCTGCTCGTGCTGTCAGGCGGGATGCGCAGCATCACCGTCGTGCAGGGCGTGCAGTACTGGGTGAAGCTGGTCGCGGTCGCCGTGCCCGCCGTCGCGCTGCTGACGATGTGGCACCTGGACGGCGGGGACGACCCGACCGGGCGGCAGCTGCCCTCGTTCGACCGCGACACCACCGTCAGCGTGCAGGCCGACGTCATCGTGTACGTGCCCGACGACACCACGGCCCAGGTGCACGGGCTGCTGGACGGCGACGATCATGACGGCGACGACGTGGCCCTGGCCGTCGGCAAGCACTCGCTGGGCAAGGGGACCGCGCTCGTCTTCCCCGAGGGCGCGCCGGTGCCGCATGCCGAACGCCTTCCCGTGCAGGACGGTCACACCTGGGCCATGCCGTTCGGCCGCGACCAGGAACACGGGCTGTTCGCCACCTACTCGGCGCTGCTCGGCGTGCTGCTCGGCACGATGGGGCTGCCGCACATCCTCATGCGGTTCTACACCGACCGCTGCGGCCGCGCGGCCAGGCGGACGGCCGCGATGGTGCCGGTGCTGCTGTCGCTGTTCTACGTCTTCCCCGCGATGTACGGGGCGCTGGGACGGCTCTACACGCCCGACCTGCTGATGACCGGCGACACCGACGCGACGATCCTCATGCTGCCGCAACGCCTCGCACCCGGACTCGCGGGCGTGCTGCTCACCGGGCTGGTGGCGGCCGGGGCGTTCGCCGCGTTCATCTCCACCTCCTGCGGGATCGTGGTGACCATCGCCGGGACCATCTCGCAGTGCCTGCTACGCGGCGGGGTCCGCGCGTTCCGCATCGGCGCGCTGATCGCCCTCGCCGTGCCGCTGACCATGGTGTCCAAGGTCGGGCCGCTCGGCGCCGCCGGGCTGGTCACGCTGGCGCTCACGGTCTCGGCCTGCTCCCTGTGCCCGCTGCTCGTCCTCGGCATCTGGTGGCGCCGGCTGACGGCGCTCGGCGCGGGCGCGGGCCTGGTGGTCGGCGGCGGCCTCGCGGTCGCCGCGGGCGTCGCGTGGCTGTTCGGCGGTCCCTGGGACGGCTGGGCCGCCGCGATCCTCGCGCAGCCCGCCATGGCCATCGTCCCGGTGACGTTCGCCGTCATGATCGGCGTCTCGCTGCTGAACCACCGCCGGGTGCCGCGCCGGGCGGGCCGGGTGATGGCCCGGCTGCACCTCCCGGAAGAGATCGTCATCCGCTGACCTGCGCGGTCGTCGCTTCCACCGCGCCCGCTCGACCGCTCGTCGTGCATGATCGACCGTTCGTCGTACGATTACTCTACGTACAGCGCCGACTACGCACCGTTCACCGACGGCGGTGTTTCCAGGCGCCCCGCGAGTCTCTCAGGCCCCTAGTGTTCTCAGTGGCACCAAACACCACACCGCACTCGGGGGGCGGGCGGACACGGCGCCGCGAAAGACCTCGAGCACGAACAAAACTGGAGATCCGGCGGGCGCATGTCGTACGCCGGATCAGGAGCCGTCGGATCCCGTACCGGGGGGGTGGGATCCGATGGCGGTGGCTCGGGCGCTGCTGAACAGTCGGGGGGTTGTTCAGCAGCGCCTGAGTCTTATTCAAGTGAAGGGGCCCGCACGCGGGCCCCTTCACCTTTTCCCGCTTCTCAGCGTTCGCTGCGTTCTCAGCCCTCGTCGCGCAGGCGCTTGAGGGTCTCGATGTCCTTGGCGTGCGGCTCGGGGGCGCGGCCCGGGGTCTCGATGATGAACGGGACGCCCGCGACGGCCGGGTGGTGGAGCAGCTCGCCGAACGGCGCCTCGCCGATGTTGCCCGCGCCGATGTTCTCGTGGCGGTCCTTGGCCGAGCCGCAGACGTCCTTGGAGTCGTTGGCGTGCACGAGCTTCAGCCGGCCCTCGCCGACCGTGCTCACCAGCAGGTCGATGGTCTCCTTGACCCCGCCCTCGGCGGCCAGGTCGTGCCCGGCGGCGAACGCGTGGCAGGTGTCGAGGCACACGCCGACCTTGGGGTGGTGCTCGAGCCGCTCGAAGAACGGGCCGAGCTGGTCGACGGTCGCGCAGAGCATGTTGCCCTGCCCGGCCATCGGCTCCAGCAGCAGGTCGGGCGCGTCCTCGGGCAGCTCCTCCAGCATCGGCAGCACGTGCTCATGGACCTGGCGCATCGCCTCGTCGAACGACTGGGTCACCGCCGAGCCGGTGTGCACCACCACGCCGAGCGCGCCGATCTCGGCGCCGCGGTGCAGGGCGTGCCGTACGGACGCCACCGACTTCTCCAGCGTGTCGGCGGTCGGCGAGCCGAAGTTCACCAGGTACGGGGCGTGCAGGAACGCCGGGACGCCGCTCTCGCGGAGCTTGGCGTCCTCGGCCGGGTTCCCGGCCGCCTGCGCCCAGCCGCGCGGGTTGGTCACGAACACCTGGACGGTCTCGGCGCCGATGTCGGCGGCGTACTTCAGGCCCTTGGTGGCCATGCCCCCGGCGACGGGAACGTGACCCCCGATGGGGCTTTTCGCTGAGGTCATAGACCGTTCAGCCTAGCCGTCAGGTGATGAGGAAGACGGTCGAGCCGCGGGGCGAGGTGGTGCCGCCCGCGGGGGTCTGGGTGCGGACGTTGTCGCCGCCGCCGAGGACGTTGACGTGGAATCCCGCGTCCTCCAGCGTGGACTTGGCGTCATCGGCGTTCTGGCCGGTGACGTCGGGAACCGGGAGCTGCTGGTCGCCGTTCTGGTCGCCGTTGTCGCAGCCGTACTTGCCGAACGGGCCCAGGTTGATGTCGCACTTCTGCTCGTTGATGACGAGGTTGACCTGGTCGCCGCGCGAGACGCCGTCGCCGGACCGGGGGTTCTGGCTGAGCACCACGCCGGCCGGCTTGCTGTCGTCCTTCTGCGTGTCGACCTTCACGTCCAGACCCATCGAGCGCAGCGTGTTCTTGGCCTGCTCGCCGTTCGTGCCGACCAGGTCGGGCATGGACATGCCGGTGCTGAGCACGATGTTGACCGGGTTGTCGGGGGAGGTCTTCTTGCCGGCCACCGGGCTGGTGCGGATGACGTGGTCCTTGTCGACCGTCTGTGAGGTGTCCTTGCTGACGTCGCCGACCTTGAAGCCCTTGCCCTCCAGGATCTGCCGGGCCTCGTCCTGGGACTTGCCGCCGACGTCGGGCACCTCGCGCGGGATGCGGCCCTTGGACGGGGTCAGCGTGACGACCGCGCCGTCGCCGACGCGCGCGCCGCCGGGCGGGTTGGACTTGGCGACCTGGCCCTTCTGCACGTGGTCGTCGTAGACCGCCTCGGCCACCCGGACCTGGAGCCCGTCGTCGCGCAGCTTCTTCTCGGCGGCCGACAGCTGCATGCCGACGACCTTCTCCGGTACGTGGTGGTACTGCCCGGAGACCTGGTACCAGACGGCCCAGCCGAGGATCACGGCCGCGACCGCGCCGATGGCGATGAGGACGTAGCGGCCGGTGAGGGCGCCGACGACCTTGTCGCCGCCGGACCGGCGCGGCAGGTACTCGGCCGGGGCGGTCCGCGCGTCGTACACGGCGGTGTGGCCGTCGCCGCTCGGCGCCTGGGTCGGCGCGGGCGGCGCCGACTCCAGCATCGAGGTCTGTGAACGCCCGGACTGCTCGACGCGCCAGTCGAAGTCGCGGGGCAGGCCGCCGTGCACCTCGGCGACGGCGGCCAGGAAGGCGTTGGCGTCCTGGGGACGGCGCCCCGGGTCGTGCGAGGTCGCGCGGGTGACCAGCAGGTCGATCTCGGGGGTGATCCCCGGCAGCGTGTGCGACGGCGGCGGGACGGCCTCGTTCACGTGCTTGTAGGCGATGGCCAGGGGCGTGTCGCCCTGGTGCGGCAGGACGCCGGTCATCAGCTCGTACAGCAGCACGCCGGCCGCGTAGACGTCCGAGCGGATGTCGGCGTTGCCCGACAGCACCTGCTCGGGGGCCAGGTAGCCGACCGTGCCGATGATCAGCCCGGTCTTGGTCATCTTGCTGGCGCTCTCGGCCCTGGCCAGCCCGAAGTCGGCCACCTTGATCTGGCCGTCGTCGGTGAGCAGCACGTTCTCGGGCTTGACGTCCCGGTGCACCAGCCCGGCGCGGTGCGCGGCGCCGAGCGCCGCCAGCATCGGCTGCAGGATCTCCAGCGCCTCGCGCGGGCCGAGGCGGCCCCGCTCGTTCAGCAGGTCGCGCAGGGTCCGCCCGGGCACGTACTCCATGACCAGGAAGACGTGCTCGCCGTCGGTGCGCTGGTCGTAGACCGCGACGACGTTCGGGTGGGAGAGCGCGGCGGCGGCCTTGGCCTCGCCGATGAACCGCGCGACGAAGTCCTCGTCGGAGGCCAGGTGGGAGTGCATCACCTTGAGCGCGATCACCCTGTCGAGCCTGATGTCGCGGGCCACGTAGACGGTGGCCATGCCCCCACGGGCGATCCGCGACTCAATGCGGTATCGCCCGTCGAGCACATGCCCGACGAGTGGGTCAGCAACAGTCGCGTCCATCAGAGCGAGTTTAAAGGTGTTTCCAAGCGTGTCTCATCAGTCGGGAGTATGAGCATTGATGGTCTTGGGGAACCAGTGTCCCGGGTCACCCTCGCTTGGCACTGCATGTGTCTGATCTGCGACAGCGGGTAGTAATCCGCTGAATTGATCTTGCCGTACGCGAGTACGGGCTTGACGGGGGAGTCGGGGGCTTCGCTGTGTTCGCATGGATCGGGCGTTTCGTCGTGCGTCGGCGCTGGTGGGTCATCGGGGCGTGGATCGTGGCCGCGGTCCTCCTGGTGGGCTTCGCGCCGAAGTTCAAGGCCAGCAACCAGCAGACCGACTTCCTGCCGGGCAAGTACGCCTCGGTCCAGGCGTTCAAGCTCGCCGAGAAGGCGTTCCCGCAGGCCAAGGGGCAGACCGCGATCGTCGTGGTCACCCGCGAGGACGGCCGGGCGCTGACGGCGCAGGACCAGGCGCGGACCGTCGCGCTGGCGGCCAAACTGCAGGGCGCGCACGTCAAGGGCGTCCAGGGGATCGCGCCGGGCCCGGTGTCGGCCAACAAGATGGTCCAGATGATCAACGTCAGGTTCTCGTCCCAGGACTTCAGCGACCCTGAGGTGACCAAGGGCATCGAGACGCTGCGCGACGACATCAAGACGGACACGGCCGGGAGCGGGCTGAGCGCGCTGGTCACCGGCCAGGCGGCGGTGAACGCCGACGCGACCAAGTCGTACGAGAAGAGCGACCAGATCACGCTGATGGCCACCGTCATCGTGATCTTCGTCCTATTGATCTTCACGTTCCGCAGCGTGGTGGCGGCCCTGCTGCCGTTGTTCACGGTCGCGCTGGTGATGATGGTCGCGCTGTCGCTGATCGGCACGGTGAACAAGGTCTTCGGGCTCAAGGCCGACCAGATGACCAGCTCGCTGATGCCGATCGTGCTGTTCGGCGTCGGCACCGACTACATCCTGTTCCTGCTGTTCCGATATCGGGAACGGCTGCGTGCGGGCGAGGACAAGAAGCAGGCCATGGTGTCGGCCGTGCACAAGGTCGGCGAGGTGATCGCGTCCGCCGCGTTCGCCGTGATCATCGCGTTCTGTGCGCTGGTGCTGGCCTCGCTCGGCATGCTGAAGTCGATGGGCCCGGCGATGAGCATCGCGATCGCGACCACGCTGGTCGCGGCGCTCACGCTGATCCCGGCCGTGGTGTCGCTGCTCGGCCCGAAGGTGTTCTGGCCGTCCAAGAACTGGCAGCGCGAGCCCGCCCACAAGACCTCCGGGAAGATCGGCGCGTTCATCGGCCGCAAGCCCGGCATCGTCGCGCTGGTGTCCGGTGTGATCCTGGTCGCGCTGGCGTTCGGGGCGCTCGGCTTCAAGGCCAACTTCGACATGGCCTCCGCGCCGCCCGACACCGAGGCCGCCAAGGGCATCGTCGCGCTGGAGAAGGGCTTCCCGGCGGGCGCGCAGGAGGCGACCCAGGTCTACGTCAACAGCACCTCGGCGCGCCCGCTGCCCGCCGGGGCGCCCGCCGAGGTCGCCGCCAAGCTGCACGGCGCGGAGGGCGTCGCCGCCGTCGGCAAGCCGATGCCGAGCGCCAACGGCCGCACCGCGCTGATCGAGGTACAGCTGTCCAAGGACCCGCTGTCCAGCGCGGCGATGGACAGCATCCCGGGCATCCGCAAGGCCGCCTCGTCCGGCGCGCCGCAGGGCACCGAGGCGCTCGTCGGCGGCCAGACGGCGATCATGGTCGACCTGCAGAGCGCGATGAACCGCGACTACAAGGTCGTGTTCCCGATCGCCGGCCTGCTGATCGCGATCATCCTCGGCCTGCTGCTGCGCAGCGTCGTCGCGCCGATCTACCTGATGATCGCCGTGGTGCTCAGCTTCCTCGGCACGATCGGCGCGGCCGTCTTCCTCTTCCAGGGGATCAAGGGGCACGCGGGCGTGATCTTCTTCCTGCCCCTGATCGTGTACCTGTTCGTGGTCGCGCTCGGCACCGACTACAACATCCTGATGATCGCGCGCCTCAGAGAGGAGGCGCGCGCCGGGCACCCACCGCGCGAAGGGGTGGCCCACGCCTTCCAGCAGGCCGCGCCGACCATCGCGTCGGCGGGCCTCATCCTGGCCGGCAGCTTCGGCACGTTCCTGCTGGCGAACGCCGCCGCGATGCAGGAGATGGGCACCTCAGTGGCGATGGGCGTGATCCTGTCGGCCTTCGTCATGTCGATGTTCCTGGTGCCCGCCGTCACCGTGCTGCTCGGCCACGTCGCCTGGTGGCCGGGTCACGAGGACGAGCCCGACCCCGCCGCCATCGCCGAAGAGGAAGCCGAGCGCTCCTCGGTCTGAGCCACCGGCGCGACCGGGGCGGTCTCGGCCGCCTGGTCCGCCTGGACCGCCTGGGCCGTGGCCTTCCGGCCGCGCGAACGGGACACCGCGACGCCGCCCAGGCAGATCACGCCGCCGGCCAGGGTCAGCAGGCCCGGGACCTCGCCCAGCAGCAGCCACGACATCAGCACGACCAGGGCGGGCGCGGCGTAGGTGGTCGCGCCCATCTTGCCCGCCGAGGTGCGCGCCAGCGCGTACGCCCAGGTGGTGAACGCCAGCGCGGTCGGGAAGACGCCCAGGTAGACCATGTTCAGCGTCGCCGTGGTCGAGGCGTCGGGGAGCTCGGAGATCAGCTGGCCGGAGAACGGCAGGCAGAAGACCGCGCCGATGACGCAGCCGAACGTGGTCACCTGCAGCGCCGACGCCTTGCGCAGCGCGGGCTTCTGGCTGACGACGCCGGAGGCGTAGGTGATGGCGGCCAGCAGGCACAGGACCACGCCGAGCAGCGAGGACCTGCCACCGTTCGACATCGACAGGCCGACCACGGCGGCGCCGGCGAACGAGACCGCCATCCCGGCCATGAGCCGCGGCGGGAAGCCCTCCTTCAGCAGCCAGCCGCCGAGCAGCGCGATCAGGATCGGGCCGATGTTGACCAGCAGCGCCGCGGTGCCCGCGTCGACCTCCTGCTCGCCCCAGTTGAGCACCACCATGTAGGCGCCGAACCACAGCACGCCCGAGGCGATGATGCCGGGCCAGGCGGCGCGCGGCGGCAGGCCCTCACGCCGGACGAGACAGATGAGCGCGAGCGTCACGGCGCCGGCGAGAAGCCGCCCGAGCGCGAGCGCGCCGGGGCTGTAGTCCTTGCCGGCGGCCCGGATGGCCACGAAGGCCGACGCCCAGAAGACGACCGTCACGGAAGCGGCCGCGACGGCGAGACGGTCTACACGCGGCCTGGCCGCCTCAAGCTGTTCCATGAGCTGCACCTTAGGTCGACGACACTTCCACGAACACCGAAGTGACCGGCGTCGTTGCGGTGCTCGTGGAAGATCTCTCCGTCGATTCTCGGGTGGCACGACTGTTCAGGTCCACCGAGTATTCCTACAGGGCACGCGTTAGCAGCGCTTCATCGTCGCGGTTCAGCCGCTGAGCCCCTCCCAGGGGGAGGACGCCTGGGCGTAGCGCCGCTTGGGGATCCGGCCCGCCAGCCGGGCGAGACGGCCGCCCTCCACGGCGTGCCGCATCGCGGCGGCCATCCGTTCGGGGGACTGCGCACGAGTGACGGCGGTGGCCAGCAGCACGGCGTCGCAGCCGAGCTCCATCGCCAGCGCCGCGTCGCTGGCGGTGCCGAGCCCGGCGTCCAGCACGATCGGCACGTTCGCCCGCTCGACGATCAGCTCGATGTTGTGCGGGTTGCGGATGCCCAGGCCCGAGCCGATGGGGGAGCCGAGCGGCATGACGGCCGCGCAGCCGAGCTGCTCCAGGCGGCGGGCCAGGACCGGGTCGTCGTTGGTGTAGGCGAGCACGACGAAGCCGTCGTCGACCAGCTGCTCGGCGGCGTCGACCAGCTCGATCGGGTCGGGCAGCAGGGTGTGCTCGTCGGCGATCACCTCGAGCTTCACCCAGTTGGTCTCCAGCGCCTCGCGCGCGAGCTTGGCGGTCAGCACCGCCTCGCCCGCGGTGAAGCAGCCCGCGGTGTTGGGCAGTACGCGGATGCCGCACTCGCGCAGCACGTCCAGCACCGACCCGCGCGCCGACGGGTCGACGCGGCGCATCGCCACCGTGGTGAGCTCGGTGCCGGAGGCGACCAGCGCCTCGCGCATGATCTGCATGCTCGGCGCGCCGCCGGTCCCCATGATCAGGCGCGAGCCGAACGTCTCGCCGCCGATGGCCAGCGCGTCGGTGCCGACCGGCTCGCCGGTGTTCTCGGTCGTCATCGTGGTCATCCTCCCTGGACGGCGGTCAGCACTTCGATCCGGTCGGCCTCGCGCAGGGTCGTGGCGGCCCACGCCGACCGCCGCACGACCTCGTCGTTCAGCGCGGCGGCCACCCCGGACGGCGCGGCGGTGACGGCGGCGACCACCTCCGCCACGTTCGCGCCGTCGGGCAGCTCGCGGGCCTCCCCGTTCACAAAGATCTTCACTTCGTCACCTCGAACTCGTTCGCCCCGAAGCGGTCGGGGGTGAAGGGCCTGCCCACCTCGGGCACCGTTCCGTCCACGAGGGCCCCGGCCAGCACGTCGGCGCTGACCGGCGTCAGCAGGATGCCGTTGCGGAAGTGGCCGATGCCCAGGTACAGGCCGGGCAGCGCGCTCGGGCCCATCACCGGCGCGTTGTCGGGGGAGCCGGGCCGCAGCCCCGCCGACACCTCGGCGAACTCCAGCTCGGTGATGCCGGGCAGCAGTTCGCGGGCGTCGCGCAGCAGCTCCCACAGGCCGCCCGCCGTCACCCGCGTGTCGAAGCCCATCTCCTCCTGGGTGGCGCCGACGACGATCTCGCCGTCCGCGCGCGGCACCAGGTAGATCGGCGAGCCCTTCACCAGGCCCCGGGTGGTCCGCTGGAGGAACGGGATCTTCGTCCGGAGCCGCATGACCTGGCCCTTGACCGGCCGCATCGCCGGAACGACCCCGGGCGGCAGCCCCTCGACGTCGCCCGACCACGAGCCCGCGGCCAGCAGAACCTTGTCGGCGCGCATCTCGCCGCCCTCGGTACGGACGCCGACCGCCGCGTCGTGCTCCACGAGGATCGCGGTGGCACGTTCCCTCACGAGCCGTACGCCGAGCGCCTCGGCCGCCGCCAGCAGCGCGGGGGCGAGCCGCCGCGGATCGATCGAGCCGTCCTGCGGCGCGAACAGCCCGCCGCGCACGGCGGGCGCGAGCATCGGTTCGAGCTTGCGGCACTCCCTGCCGGTGAGCACCTCGGCCGCGATGCCGAGCGACTCCTGGAACCGGCGCAGGTCGTCGAGGTAACCGAGGTCGTCGGAGTCGAAGGCGACCTCGAGCGTCCCGTCGGTCCGCAGGCCCGTGTCGCGCCCGGTCTGCGCCTCCAGCTCGGCGACGAACGCCGGATAGCGGTCACGCGAGGCCAGTCCCAGCCGCAGCAGGGGCTCCTCGCCGTAGGTGACCTCGCTGATCGGGGTGAGCATCCCGGCGGCGACGGCGGTCGCGCCGCTCGCCGGATCCGGGTCCACCAGGGTGACGTCCGCGCCGCGCGCCGCCGCCCGCCAGGCGGTGGCGAGGCCGATGATCCCCGCCCCAATGATCACGATCTCCATCGCGCTCCCTTCGCCGGCATGATCCGGATCAGGTCGTGGCGGTCGGCGGCCCGCTCAGCCGCCCTCTCAGCCCGGTCGCACCGGACTCCCGCGCATTTCCCCTCCAGCGTACGACGCGGTGCGAATGGTCATTTGTCCAGACACCCGTCTAGCAAGCCTCGAGCGGCCCCGACTAAGGTTCACCTTCATGGACAGGGTGATCGTGGTCGGTGGTGGCCTGGCGGGCGTTCGCGCCGTGGAGGCCCTGCGGGGCAAGGGCTATGAGGGCCGCCTGACGCTGCTCTCGGCCGAGCGGCACAAGCCCTACGACCGGCCCCCGCTGTCGAAGGCGGTGCTGGCCGGCGAGCGCGACGAGACGACCGTCGACGCCGACTGGGACCGGCTGGACTGCGAGCTGCTGCTCGGCGAGCGGGCGACCGCGCTGCGCCTGAACGCCGACGGCCCCGGCGGGGTCGTCGTCACCGAGACCGCGGGCGACCTGCCGTTCGACGGCCTGGTCATCGCGACCGGCGCCACCCCGATCACGCTGCCCGGCGACGGGTCCCAGCACGTGCTGCGGACGCTGGAGGACTCGCTCAGGCTGCGCGCCCGGCTCACCGAGGGCACCCGGCTGGTGATCGTCGGAGCGGGCTGGATCGGCGCCGAGGTCGCCACCACGGCGGTCAAGAAGGGTTGCGCGGTGACCGTCGTCGAGGCCGCCGACACCCCGCTGGCGAACGCGCTCGGGCCCGAGCTCGGCGCCCTGACCACACGCTGGTACGCCGAGGCCGGGATCGACCTGCGCACCGGCGTGAAGGTCGCCGCGGTCGAGCACGGCGGGCTGCTGCTGACCGACGGCGACCGGATCGAGGCCGACGAGATCCTCGTCGGCGTCGGCGTCCGGCCCGAACTGGGCTGGCTGGAGGGCTCCGGGCTGGAGATCGAGGGCGGCGTGGTGACCGACGCGTCGCTCAGGGCTTTTACCGGGGGGCGCGGGGGGTCGTCCCCCCTCGAGGAGGAGAGGACCAGCAGGCCCGAGATCGTCGCCGCCGGGGACTGCGCGGCCTGGTGGTCGGAGCGGTACGGGCGGCGGATGCTGGTCGAGCACTGGGACACCGCGCTGAACGCCCCCGAGGTCGCCGCGGCCACCCTCCTCGGGCAGGAGGCGACCTACGACGCGGTGCCCTACTTCTGGTCAGAGCAGTTCGGGAAGATGGTGCAGTACGCGGGCCACCACACCACGTCCGAACGGATGATCTACCGGGGCGACCCGGCGGGCGACAAGTGGGCGGTCCTCTGGCTCACCGGCGACCGGCTGGACGCCGTTCTCACCGTCGACCGGCCGCGGGACCTGGTGCAGGCCCGGCGCCTGATCGCGGCCGGAACACCCGTGGACGACGAGGCGGTCACCGATCCGGAAACGCCCGTTCGCCAGGCGGTGAAATCCTAGGGGTTTGACGGGTCACCCGAGGTGGTAAGCAGGGGGCGTGACGCAGACGCACGCAACCGTTGACAGCTCGCTCGACCGGCAGACCGACGAACTCGTGGGGGAGTGGCTCTTCCTTCCCGACGCGACCGAGCTCCTCGGTATCAGGATCAACCGAACCAAGCAGCTCATCAGTGAGCGCAAGCTCCTGGCGGTGCGGCGGGACGGCAAGCTCATGGTCCCCGCCGCGTTCATCCAGGACGGACAGGTGATCAAGGGCCTGCCCGGGACGCTCACGCTGCTGTCGGACGCGGGCTTCGACGACATCGAGACGCTGCGGTGGATGTTCACCGCCGACGACACCCTGCCGGGCACCCCCGTGCAGGCGCTCGCCGAGAACCGGGGCACCGAGGTCAGGCGCCGCGCGCAGGCCATGGCCTTCTGACCCCTCCAGCCGTTCGAACGCCCAGAAAACGGACATGACAGGATTGCGAGGTCATGCGGATCGGCCGCGTGGCCTCGCGTCCATGCCGTGACCCGGCTTTCCACGACCCGAAAGGGACGACCCCCGCCGTGCCCAAGCACCTCGTCTCCGACCGCGCCGTCGCGCTCCGCGCCCGGCTGAGCCGCTCGCGCCTGTACCTGTGCACGGACGCACGGGATCGGCAGGGCGACCTGCCGGAGTTCCTGGACGCGGCGCTGGCGGGCGGCGTGGACATCGTCCAGCTCCGCCAGAAGGGCCTGGACGCGCGCCAGGAGATCGAGTACCTGCGGGTGTTCCGGGAGGCCTGTGAACGGCACGGAGCGCTGCTGGCGGTCAACGACCGGGCCGACATCGCGCACGCCGTCCAGGCGGACGTGCTGCACCTCGGCCAGGACGACCTGCCGGTGCCCGCCGCCCGCGCGATCGTGGGCGCGGACGTCATGATCGGCCGTTCGACGCACTCGGACGAGCAGGCCTCCGCCGCCGCGGCCGAGCCGGGCGTCGACTACTTCTGCGCCGGTCCGGTGTGGCCGACGCCGACCAAGCCGGGCCGCGAGGCGCCGGGCCCCAAGCTGCTGGAGTACGTGTCCGCGCGGCCCGAGGGGCGCCCGTGGTTCGCCATCGGCGGCATCGACGCGGGCAACCTCGACCAGGTGCTGGCCGCGGGAGCGCGCCGGGTCGTCGTCGTACGGGCGATCACCGAGGCCGCCGACCCGCGCGCCGCGGCGGAGGAGCTGGCCCGCCGCCTGCCGCCCGTCGGCTGAGACCCGAGGCCGAGGTCCGGGCGGTTGACGCCCGGTCGGTTCACCGGTCAGACCCGGGGGGTTCACCCGGAGCACCGGCCGGCATGCAGGACAATGGATCTATGACCATGGGGCCCGATGACGACCGGCCGGTGGACCTGGCCGACGAAGACCTCGAGATCCTGCCCGACCAGACCTCGGACGACACCGACACCGGCTGGGGCGAGTGGCGCGGCGGGGCGAGCGACGACGACCGTCTCCTGGAGGACCGTCCGCCGCACTGGTGATCTTCCGTGTCAGAGAAGCACGCCCATCAGGAAGCCCGCGGCGACGACCGCGGCGAGCGCGACCATCATCCGCCAGCGGTAGCGCGGGATCCGCTTGGGCTTGGGCTTCGGGGCGGGGGACTGGCCGTCGCGCAGCGCGCGGACCAGCTGGGGTCCCGTGGGACGCGCGGCCGGGTTCTTGTCCAGGCAGCGCGCCACCAGCTCGCGCAGCTGTCCCTGCATGTCGCCCAGGTCGGGGCGGCTGGAGGTGACGCGGCGCATCACCGCGGCGCTGCTGCCGGTGCCGAACGGCGGCCGTCCGGTCGCGGCGTACACCATCGTCGCGCCCCAGGCGAACACGTCCGCGGGCGGCCCGACCGGCTCGTCCTCGATCTGCTCGGGCGCCATGTAACCGGGCGTGCCGACGGGCCCGGTCGTGATCGGCGTGGCGTCGGGCGTGCGCGCGATGCCGAAGTCGATGACCTTGGCACCGTCCGGGCCGAGCAGCACGTTGCCGGGCTTGAAGTCGCGGTGCACGATCCCGGCCCGGTGGATCGCCGCCAGCGCGCCCGCCGTGCGCAGCGCGACCTTGCGCAGCCGCGGCGCGGGCAGCGGGCCGGTGTCCTCGACCACGTGCTGCAGCGAGGGCCCCTCGACGAACTCGCTCACGATGTAGGGGCGGTCGCCGGTGACGTCGGCGTCCAGGACCCGCGCGGTGTGGCGGCCCGACACCCGCAGCGCGAGGTCGGCCTCCTTGATGAAGCGGCTGCGCGCGCGTTCGGTCGCGGCCGTGCCGCCGCGCAGCAGCTTCACGGTCACGAGCTCGCCGTCCTCGTCGCGCCCCAGGTAGACCACCCCTTGCCCGCCCTCGCCGAGGCGGCCCAGCAGGCGGTAGCCGCCGAGGCGGCTCGGATCGTCAGGGCCCAGCGGGGTGTCTGGGCGCTGCGTTTGGGCATGCGGCACTGAAACTCCGACTCGGCGGGGTACGGACGAAGATTGCCTCATTTGTACCCTGAGTCACCGCCTCGCGGAGGGAGAACCCTGATCTTGCTGACAGTTCAGGGGATCCGCAGGCCAGTAACGCCAGCTCAGCAGGTCGCTCCACCCTGGGCGAACACGCCCTTCTGAACGATGTCCCGGGACGAGGCGCCGACCATGACCTTGTAACAGCCCTTGGCGACCTGCCACGAGTTCGACGCCTCGCTCCAGTACGCCAGCGAACGCTGGGTGAGCGGGAAGCCGACCCGGGTGCTCTGGCCCGGCGCCAGCGTCACCTTGGCGTACCCCTTCAGCTGGCGCGGCGGCTGCGGCACCGACGCGCTAGGCGACGGCAGCCCCAGGTAGAGCTGCGGCACGGCGGTGCCGGTGCGCGAGCCGGTGTTGGTCACCGTCACCTGCACCGAGTCCGGCCGCACGCTCAGGCCGCTGTAGCCGAACGTGGTGTACGACAGGCCGTGGCCGAACGCGAAGCGCGGCGTGATGCCCTTGGAGTCGTAGTGCCGGTAGCCGACCATGACGCCCTCGGAGAAGGTCACGGCCGCGTTCACCCCGGGGTACTGCGCGGTGCTGGCGGCGGTGGGCGCGTCGCCCTCGGCGGCCGGGAAGGTCATCGGGAGCCGGCCACCCGGGTCCACATCCCCGTACAGCACGCGGGCGAGCGCGTTGCCGCCCTGCTGGCCCGGGTACCAGGCCTCGACGATGCCCTTCACCTGTGAGGCCCAGGGAGCGGTCACCGGCGCGCCGGTCTCCAGGACCACGATCGTGTTGGGGTTGGCCTTGGCGACCTCGGAGATCAGCGCGTCGCCGTCGGTGCCGAAGAACCCGGCGCACGCGAGCGTGAGGCAGCCCTTGTCGAAGAACTCGCCCTGGCTGTCACTGGCGAACACGATCGCCACGTCGGCGGATCGGGCCGCGTCGGCGGCGGCGCCCCGGTTGCCGCCGTCGTTGTAGGTGATCTTGGTGCCGGCGCCCGCGCGGGCCGTGATGCCGCTCTTCGGGGTGACCGAGGCGAACGGCTGGACCTGCGCGGAGCCGAAGCCGCTCGGGTTCTCGTTCGCGGGCTTGCCGATCAGCGCGATCGACGTGGGTGACTTCAGCGGCAGCGCGCCGCCGGTGTTCTTCAGGAGGGTGATGCCGCCCTCTTCGAGCTGGCGGGCGGCGGTCTCGCTCGCCGAACGGTCGATCTTGCCCAGGTCGTTCGGGTACTCGGCGCGGTCGAAGACCCCGAACGCGAACATGGTCCGCAGGACGTTGCGCACGTGCCCGTCGATCGCCGCCAGGGTGATCTGCTTCTGGGAGACGGCGTTCTTCAGCATCCAGGCGTTGTACTTGAAGCCGATGGGCAGCTCCATGTCCAGGCCGCCGTTGATCGACTCCACCGCGTCCTGCGCCGCCGTGTGGTCGGACGGCACGAACCCCTTGAAGCCCCACTCACCGCGCAGGACCTTGTTGAGCATGCTGCCGTCCTGGCACGCCCAGCGGCCGTTCAGCTTGCCGAAGCCGCACATCACCGTGGCGGCCTTGCCGTCCTTCACCGCGCCCTCGAACGGCGGCAGGTAGATTTCGCGGAGCGTGCGGGGCTCGACCTTCATCTCCAGCTTCAGCCGGTCGGTCTCCTGGGTGTAGACGGCGAAGTGCTTCACCGACGTCATCACGCCCTGCGCCTGCGCGCCGCGCACCCAGGACGCGCTCGTCATCGCCGACAGGTACGGGTCCTCGCCGAAGCCCTCGAAGACACGGCCGTTGCGTGGCGTGCGCATCACGTCCACGGTCGGGCCGAAGATCAGGTCGTTGCCGCGGTGCTTGGCCTCCCACGCGACGGTCGCGCCGTATTTCTGCGCGCCGGACGGGTCGAAGCCCGCGCCGAGCGAGATCGGCGCGGGCAGCGCGGTCGCCTGGCCCTGCCGTACGCCCGCCGGGCCGTCGGCCATGTAGAGCGGCGGGATGCCCAGGCGCGGGATCCCATTGTTGGTGTCGGCGTGCGCGGTGTCGGTGAAGCCGCCGAGCGGCCCGCCCAGCGGGTCGTCGGACGCCAGCAGCGAGATGCGCTCGTCCTCGGTGAGCTTCGGCACCAGCAGGGCCGCCCGCTGGTCGGGGGACAGGGCGGTGTCGCACCAGGGCCGCGCGGCGGGGTCGCCGCAGCGCCCGGCAGCGTGCGCGGGGGTGCCCGGCACGGTGACGAGCGCCAGCACCGAGGCCACGGTCCCCGCGGCCGACAGCCAGCGTCTGCCTCTGTCCGTGCTCATCAGTGGTCCTCCTCGGTCTGCACGCGCAGCGCGTTCAGCGCGAACGCCACCATGTGGTAGTGGCCGATGAGGATCACCAGCTCGATCAGCTCACGTTCGTCGTGGCGCTCGGCGAGGGCCGCCCAGGTCGCGTCGGTGACCGTGCCGCGCTCGTGCAGCTCGTCGGCGGTGACGATGACCAGGCGGTCCTCGTCGCTCCAGGAGTGGTCGCCCGGGTCCAGTCGGAGCGCCGCGATCTCCACCTCGGTGAGGCCCGCGTCCAGGCCGATCCGGTGGTGGTGCTTCCACTCGTACGCGCAGGACCGGTTGTGGGCGGTGCGCAGGATCGCCAGCTCACGGACGCGCCCGCTCAGTGTCCCCTTCATCAGCAGCATCGAGCCGAAGCCGATCCACGACTTGAACAGATCGGGGTGGCGGTCGAGCGTGGTGAAGATGTTCAGCGGGCCCGTGTTGGCGACGACGGTCTTGAGTACGTCGTCCCACTGGTCTTCGGGGAGCGGGCCGATGCGGGGGGTGTCAGCTGGCATGAGGCTATTTCTGCCACCAAACGGTGGGACAGTTCTACCCCACGGCTGCCAAATGGCCGGATCGTGTCACTTTTGTCACACGTGTAAACCAGGTGTGAGTTCGACCAGATAAGGGTCAGCCGCCAGATAGGGGTCAGCCGCGGCGGGCGGTGGCGGCGACCGTGAGCGCGGTGAGGGCGTCGCGGGCCTCGGCGGTGATCGGCGCGGTCGCCAGCGCGGCGTCCGCCTCGGCCGCGTGCCGGTCGATCATGGCCTCGCAGGCGGCCAGGCCACCGGTCTCCTCGATGATCGTGCGGAGCTCGGCCACCCCGGCCGGGTCCAGGTCCGGGTCGCCCAGGCGGCGCCGCACCGTCTCTGCCTGTGCCTCGTTCGCCCGCTCCAGCGTCAGCGCGACCAGCACGGTCCGCTTGCCCTCGCGCAGGTCGTCCCCGGCGGGCTTGCCGGTCTCGGCCGGATCGCCGAACACGCCGAGCACGTCGTCGCGGAGCTGGAAGGCCGCTCCGAGCGGCAGGCCGTACGCGCTGAGCGCCTCGGTCAACTCGGGGGAGGCGCCCGCCAGCGCCGCGCCCAGGTGCAGCGGCCGCTCGATCGTGTACTTGGCGCTCTTGTACTGCACGACCCGCAGGGCCGTCTCGACCGTGCCGGTGGCGCGGGTGCCCTCCAGCATGTCGAGATACTGGCCGCACATGACCTCGGTGCGCATCAGGTCGTAGACGGGACGGCCGCGTGCGAGGCGCTCCTCGGCCAGGTCGCTGGCCTCGTACATCTCGCCCGACCAGGCCAGGCACAGGTCGCCGAGCAAGATCGCGGCGCCCTCGCCGAACGGCGCGGCGGCCCCCGGCCAGCGCGCCTCGCGGTGCAGGGCCTCGAACCGGCGGTGCACCGACGGCTGGCCCCGGCGGGTGTCGCTGGAGTCCATCACGTCGTCGTGGATCAAGGCGCTGGCCTGCAGCAGCTCCAGGGATGCGGCCGCGGTCACGATGCCCGGCCGGGCATCGCCGCCCGCGCCGCGCCAGCCCCAGTAACAGAAGGCGGGGCGCAGCCGCTTGCCGCCCGCCAGAAGGGTGTCCAGGGCCGCCAGCATCGGCTCCAGCTCGTCGCTCACACCGAGCAGGAGCGGGCGCTGCCGGTCCACGAAGCCCAGCAGGGCCTCGTCGACCTCCTTGCGAATCTGGCGGGTGGACATGTTCGAGATCGTATCCAGCGTCGCCTCCCGGCCGCATTCGGCTCCAGATCGCGTCCAGCGCGCATCGAGCGCACTCCACTAGGCTTGGACCATGCGACGCGAACGGCCCGACCGAGCCCCGACCATCCGCGAGCTGCTCGCGGAGGGCGGCAAGTCCTTCTCGTTCGAGTTCTTCCCGCCCAAGACCGACAAGGGCGCCAGGAGCCTGTGGCGGGCGATCCGTGAGCTGGAGGCCCTCCACCCCACGTTCGTCTCGGTGACCTACGGCGCGGGCGGCGGCAACCGCGACACGACCATCGGCATCGTCGAGCGGATCGCGACCGACACCACGCTCACGCCTGTGGCGCATTTCACTGCCGTGAACCACTCCCAGGCCGAGCTGCGGCACCTGATCGGCCGGTTCGCCTCGGTCGGCGTGCGCAACATCCTCGCGCTGCGCGGCGACCCGCCGGGCGACCCCATGGGCGAATGGATCAAGCACCCGGACGGCGTGGAGTACGCCGCCGACCTGGTCCAGATGATCCGCTCGTACGGCGACTTCAGCGTCGGCGTGGCGGCCTTCCCCTACAAGCACCCGCGCTCGGCCGACATCGAGAGCGACACCCGCTACTTCGTGGAGAAGTGCCGGGCCGGCGCCGACTACGCGATCACCCAGATGTTCTTCCGCGCCGAGGACTACTTCCGGCTGCGCGACCGGGTCGCGGCGGCGGGCTGCGACGTGCCGATCCTGCCCGGCATCATGCCGGTGACGCAGATGAGCACGATCGAGCGGTCCGAGCAGCTGTCGGGCGCGCCGTTCCCCGACGAGGTGCGCGAGCGCTTCGAGGCGGTCGCCGACGACCCGGAGGCGGTGCGGCGGCTCGGCATCGAGCACGCCGCCGAGCTGTGCAGCGAACTGCTGGAGCAGGACGCGCCGGGCATCCACTTCATCACGTTCAACAAGTCCACGGCGACGCGCGAGGTCTACGGGCTGATCGACGCGGCGTCGTACGGGATCAAGGGCAGTGGCGGCCTCGAGGCGAGCGGTGGCGCCGCCTCCTACGGGCTCAGGGGCAGCGTCGCCCCCATGACCGCGTAGAGCGGCCCGCCGCCCGGGAACTCGAAGTCGGTGAGCAGGTCGACCATGCCCACCGACCGGTAGAGATGCCGGGCGGGCGTGTCGGGCTTGCGGTCCAGCGTCGACAGCACGACGGTCCGTTCCGGCCGGTCGGCGCACAGCGAGGTCAGCAGCCCGCGGCCGAGGCCGTGGCCCTGGTGGTCGGGGTGCACGTGCAGCTCGGCCACCTCGAACGGATCGGCCAGCCACTCGGCGGCGTGCTCGGGGCCGCCGCGCTCCACGAGCGCCTGATGAACGACGTCGTGCCACCACTGGCCGCGCGTTCCATGGAAGCCGTAGCCGAACCCCGAGATCGCGGCCGGCGCCAGGAACGACCGGGGACGTTCGGCCACGAACGCGCGGAAACCGGGGTAGGCCGCGTGCCGTTCCATGATCGTGTGCCGGCCGGGCAACTGCTCGTAGGGCGGTCGCATCGCGGCCGCGTACACCTCGAGGATCGGGTTCAGGCGGCGCAGGAAGCCGCGTTCGTCGATTTCGCGCAGCTTCTGCTCCCTCACGGGTCTCACGGATCGACAGCCTAGACCTGGCGGGCCTTCACCATGTCCCCCTAGATCCGGGAGATCGTGCGCTGGGTCGCCGAGAGGCGATCGTAGATGTCCCAGAGGATCGTGTCGGCCGCCTTCTGCAGGCTGCCGCGCCGGCCGTCCAGCTCGTCGCCCCAGGCGCGCGCCTCCGGGCCGAGCCAGGCGTCGGTGCCGCGCAGCGTCTTGACCGCCGGGTCGAGCGCCCGGCGCAGCTGCCCGATGCTGCCGTAGGCGTCGGCGTACGCCTGGTAGAGCGTCTGGTAGGCGGGGTTGGGCTGCTCGTTCGGCGGGAGCTTGGCGGCCGAGGACGCGTCGATGGGCGGCGGGACGCTGCCGGGCGGAGGGGGAACGGCCACGTCGACCTCTCAGCCGGCCATCGGAGTGGGGGAGGTGTCCTTCGGATGCAGGCCCGGGACGCCCAGCTTGCCCAGCGCGTCGTGGGTCTTCTGGCTCCACTCGGCGCCGTTCAGGATCTGCAGGAGCGCCGGGTGGACGCCGGTACGGTCGGCCTCCGCCAGCAGTGCGCGCAGCCACTTGGCGTCCATGGGGGTGTGGTGGCTGGCGGTGCCGAGGGCCTCCTGGATGGCGTGCAGCTTGGCCTTGTCGCCGTGCGCCGCCTTGATGAGGTCGGCGACTCCGGCCGGGCCGAGACGCTCGACGAACTTCTCGGTGTAGTCGGGGTCGTCGGCGTTCGCCTTCAGGTGCTTCCACACCGAGTCGGGCACCGGCTCGCCGTCCTGGATCGCCTTGGCGGTGGCCAGGGCGTCGGCCTTGGCGGCCTTGGCCGCGGCCTGCCGGTCGGGGAAGTTGCCGATGCCGCCCGCGCCCTTGGGCGTCGTGTGGTGACGCGGGGTCTTCGGCGGGCGGACCTTGGGCGGGGGAGCGGATCCGTTGCCGCCGCTGCCGTGGTTCTTCGGCGGGGACGGCACGGGCGGCGGCGTGACACCGCCGCCCTTGTCGGGATGCGTCACGGCGTAGTTGTAGCGGCGGGTCAGCATGCCCAGCTGGTCCGCGGCCCACAGCGCGATCTGGTCGGCCTGGCGATAACCGGCCGACGACACTCCCGGCGGCGGGCGATGGCCGTTCAGCCAGGTCTTGATCGCGTTCTGCGCGTCCTGGACCTGCTTCACCAGCTGGTTGAGCGCGTCCGGATCGATCCCGCGGAAGTCGGCGTCACGCGCGGCCGGGCCGGTGCGCATCTCCGACGCCATCGTCTCTCCCCGTGGCCGTGCCGATCGTGCGATTCGGTCGGTGCTGAGCCGGTCGCCGCTCAGCCGGCTCGTGCTCAGTCAATTCCCCAGAATCACACTGTCATCACGCGCTGTCGAGAGCCTGACGTACCGATTCGGTGTCACGTGCCACTACGGCGCGGCCGTCGTCGGTCAGGACGATCGGGCGCTGGATGAGGACGGGGTTGGCGACCATGAGCTCGATCCACCGGGCGCGGTCGTGCTCCAGGTCCTTCAGGCCGAGCTCCTTGGCGACGGCCTCGTTCATCCGCGCGACCTCCCACGGCTCGGCGCCGATCTTCGTGAGGATCGCGTCGAACTCCGCGGCCGTCGGCGGCTCGTCCAGGTAGCGGCGCTCGGTGTAGGCCACGCCGGCCTCGTCGAGCGCGGCCTTGGCGTTGCGGCTCTTGGAGCAGCGCGGGTTGTGCCAGATCTCCAACGTCAGTCTCCTGCCTCTGCGGCTTGGCCCACCTCTGCGGCCTCGCCCTCGGTGATGCGCAGCAGTTCGTCGTACGAGGTCGGGAAGACCGTGTGCGTGATCCCGCCCGCCGCCCAGACCTGCTCGTACCCGTTCAGCCAGACGTCCACGAGCGTACGGATCGGCGCCGGGTGGCCGAGGGGAGCGACACCCCCGATCGTCTGCCCGGTCGCCTCCCGGACGAAGTCGGGGGTGGCCCGCTTGACCTTCGCGGCCCCGATCAGCGCCGCCACCCTGGCCGTGTCCACCCGGTGCGCGCCGCTGGTCAGCACCAGCAGCGGTGCGCCGTCCGCGTTGAAGATGAGGCTGTTGGCGATCGCGCCGACCTCGCAGCCGAGCTGTTCGGCGGCCGCCTGCGCGGTCGGCGCCGCGTCGGGGAGCTCGACGATCTCGCCGGTGGCACCCCGCTCTCGCAGGGCCTTTGTCACACGTTCGACGTTCGGATGCATGGGCCGCAGCCTATGGTGTCCGAACCTCGGCTCATAAAAGTGCGTCCAAGGGGGACAAATGGGCGTGAGAGGAGACGGCATGGGCGTGCGGACTGGCGGAATCCTTGTGGCGACGGGCGTGATGGCGCTGGCCGGGTGCTCGCAGAGCGACCCGACCTCCAACGCCGGCGCCGTGTCCACGCCGAGCCCGTCGGCCTCGGCCCCTTCCGCGACCCCCGCGACGCCGACCCCGTCGCCGGCGGTCCGGCCCAAGCTGAAGCCGGGCGCCAAGGGCCAGTACGTCAAGGAACTGCAGCAGCGGCTGAAGCAGCTCGACTACGATCCCGGCCGCGCCGACGGCAAGTACGGCGAGACCACGCAGATGGCCGTGTGGGCGTTCGAGGCCGTCAACCGCCTCAAGCAGACCAGCACGGTCGGCAAGACCGTGTGGGCCGCCCTGGACGCGCCCAAGACGCCGGAGCCCGTGGCCAAGAAGCGCGAGGCGGACCGCGTCGACGTGGACCTGCGGCGCCAGTTCCTGGTCGTCTACAAGGACGGCAAGGTCAACCTGATCACCCACATCTCCTCCGGCTCGGGCATGTACTACTGCGCCAAGGACCGGGGCGCCACGGTCGCCCGCTGCCGCTACGCCACCACCAGCACCGGGGACTTCCGTACGGGCCGCCGCGCGACCGGCTGGGAGGTCTCGCCGCTCGGGCAGCTCTACAACCCGATCTACTTCAACGGCGGCATCGCCTTCCACGGCGCCCCGGACGTTCCCGCCTACCCGGCGTCGCACGGCTGCGTTCGACTGCCGATGCACGTGGCCGAGTACTTCCAGGACCGCGTGGGGACGGGCGTCGCGGTCCACGTTCGACGCCCCAAGTAACCGGCCCGCCACCCTCAGCACCCGTTCGCGCCCAGGTCAGACGGTCGCGAGCGGGTCGTTGGCATGCCCGGACGGGTGCCGTTCGCCGCGTGGACGGGCGGTGTTCGCACGCCTGGACGGGGCCTGTCCGCACGGCCGGTCAGGAATGTCAGACCCGCCTGTTCTACTGGGTTTCACGTGGCGCTGACCTGGGCAATCGCTCGGATCCGCGACACGCGTTCGAACGCATTGACGAATCGGCGCCGGGCCGGTTTACTGTGAATGCGTCGAACTTATGTTCGACGTGGTGCGGGACTCGCGGCCCGCGCCGGGGCGACGTCCCCCCGCACGGGCAGCGCGTGTCTTGTGCGGGGGACGGACGGTCGGGCGGAGTGAGGGGAAGCTCTCCGCCCGACCGGCCCGAGCCGGAAGGAGACCAGGCAATGACCGCAACGCTCACCGTTCACTCATCAGCCCAGTTCAGCCAGCCGGGCCCGCGCCCACGACCGCTTCCTGCACCCAGGCCCGCCCACACCGCGGTGGGGCAGCTGCACGCCGCCCGCATGGGACTGGCCGAAGCGGCCGAGGCGACCTCCGCCGCCGTCCGCTACGTGTGCGCCCACCTCGCCGCGCTCCGAGCGGCCGCCGCCGTCCTGGCGTCCAAGGAGCCCCTGGACACGCACCGGCGCGGCCGTCCGCGCAGTGTCTGGGTGCTGCTGCCCGAGGCCGACCCCGCGCTGCGCGAGTGGGCCGCCTTCTTCGCTGCCGGCGCCGACAAGCGCGCCGCCGCCGAGGCGGGCCTGCCGCGCGCGGTCACCCCGCGCGAGGCCGAGGAGCTGCTCCACGACGCCGAGATCTTCGTCTCGCTGGTCGAGGACTCCCTCGGCGTCACCAGTCAGCCCACGCTCCCGATCCCCGAGGCCAGCTAAGGGCCGGCCGGCACCCCTCTGGCCGGCCGTCCCTGTCCCACCACCCCCTGGCCCCACTCGCCCCCTGCCCCCTTCGCCCGGGGCCGCCGTCCACCCCTCCTCACCGGTGGGCGGCGGTCTCGGTCTTCGGGGCGCCGGGGTCTTCGGGACGCCGGAGCCGCCACGGGTCAGCACCACCTGGTTCCGGCGCCCCGACCGGCCGCGCCGATGGGCTTCCGCATCCCCCCGAGGTGGTCCCATCGGCGCGGTCCACGGCGCAATTCCGGCGGACGCAGTTCAATGGTGGACAACCGGCACCGAATAGCCGATACGGGAGACTCCGTCGGCCTTTGCTGGTATTTCTCGGACGAAACAAGCTGAGTCAACAGCGGATCGGATCGCCGGCCCAACGGGTGGACGGGATGGGGGCGACCCGATGGCCGGGGCCGCCCGACCGGCCCCGGCCGCCGGTGATCACCTCTTGACCTGGCCGCGGTAACCGACCGGGCCCTCGCCCTTGAACTGGGCCGACCCGGCGAAGGACGTGCCGTCGTCGAAGAAGGTGATCTGGCCGTTTCCACGGGGGCTCGCCCAGGACATCTGGGTGCCCGTCTCGGGAAGCTTGTCGGCGGGAACGACACCGTCGCGGTTGTTGATGACGACGGTCAAATCGGCGTCGTCGTGCCAGTCGGCGTTCGGCCCGCCCCACTGAATCTGGGTCTTGTAGACGGCCATGGCAAGCCCCTTTCCTTTCGGCTTCTTCATGCCTACGCCGGGCCGACTTCGGCGACAACCGCAGTGTCCCGATGAGGACGCGTTGCGTGATTGGGCCCGATTCTTCTTCGCCTGCCGGGCGACCGGCTCGGTGAACGGCGGGACAAGAGTTACGGAAACCACCCGGCTGACCGACAATGGCCGAGATGGATCTCACGGCCTCCCGATAGCGTTCACGCGTCATGGAGACGACACTCGCCCCGCCGGTCCGGCGCTCGGTCTCGGCGCCGCGCCTCGCGGTGTCGGCCGTCGTCGCCATCGCGGTCCTGGCGCTCGCGATCGGCCAGTGGGCGACGGTGCGGGACGGCGTGCGCGCCCTCGCCGACGTCGACCACGCCTGGCTCGGCGCCGCGCTGATCGTCACGCTCGCGACGATCGTCGCGAGCCTCGGCATCTCCTACGGCTCGATGCGGGTCCGCCCGAGCCCGGGCCGGTTGGTCACCGTGCAGTTCGCGGTGACCGGCGTCGCGCCGCTGCCGGGCGCCGGATTCGTCGTCTACCTGCGGTTCCTGCGCCGCGAGGGACTGAGCAACGGCGAGGCGGTCGGCGCGTTCGTGCTGATGGCCCTGGCGAACGGCGTCGCGCGCGCCATCCTCCTCGCGGGCTCGATCCTCGCCGCCCCCGAGCTGGTCCACGTGGCCGCCTCCCACGGCCAATGGATCTTCGGCCTGACGCTCCGCCATCCCGCGGTGCTCGCCGCGGGCTGCACGCTGGCCGTCCTCCTGGCGGTCGCCGCGGTCCTCGCCGTCCGCGCGTTCGTCGTCCGCCGCGGCGGCTGGCGCGCGCTCCTGGCCTGGCATGCCGACGTACGGGCCGTCGCCAGGAACCCGCGCCGCGCGGCCATGCTCTGGCTGGGCGCGTTCTCGCTGCCGATCCTCTACACCGCAGACCTGTACGCGATGCTCCGCGGCCTCGGCATCACGCTCCCGCCGGGCCATCTGCTCGCCGCGTACATGATCATGACGACGCTCGCGGGCATGATCCCCTCGCCCAACGGCATCGGCTCCATCGACGTGGCCTTGATCGCCGGCCTGACGGTTGCGGGAGTCCCGGCCACGGCCGCCCTGGCCGCAGTCCTCGGCCACCGCCTGCTGACCTTCTGGGCTCAGCTCGTCCCGGGCATGGCCGCCTTCGCCTACCTGGTCCGCCGCCGCGCCATCTAGCGCCCTCGAAAGCCAGAGCCCTCGAACGCCCGCCCTTGCCAATCCATGAATTCACGAGGACTTTGAGGTGGGTAAGGGCGACCTCGACAGCGGAGACGGTCACTTGATCACGGTTCCGCTGACGCCACGGCAGGCAGCGGTCATTCAGGAAGCGGCGGCCCGAGCCGGGCTGCCCGTGGACGAGTACGCGCGGCGTGCCGCCCTCGACCGTGCCCTGGCCTACCTGCGAGTGGTCGCCGCGGAGCGCGGAAGGAACGTGAACCCGATGCCCACCGCCGGACGCGGCGCTGAGCTGGCGGCGCTCGTCGCCGCCCGCGCCGTGGAACATGGCAAGCCCGCCGCCCTGGCGGACCTGTGCGAGATCTGCCCGGTCGTCATGACGGTGACGGGGGCCGCCGTGTGGCTGGCGGCCAATTCCGAACGGCGCGTCCTGGCCTACGCCACCGACGCGGTGTCGCAGCGGCTGGACGACTTCCAGCTCACGCTCGGCGAGGGCCCGTGCGTGGACGCCTGGGACGTGGGCGGCCCGGTGCTGGCCGAGGACCTGCGCACGCTGGAGATGCAGGCCCGCTGGCCCGCGTACGGCCCCGCCGCGATCGCCACGGGCGCGCAGGCGGTCTTCGCGTTCCCGCTGCGCAGCGGCGCGATCTCGGCCGGCATGCTTCAGCTGTACCGATCGGCGGCCGGGGAGCTCAGCCGCACCCAGCTCGCCGACGCCCTGACCATCGCCGATCTGGCCCTGGACATGATCCTGGCCCGGCTGCACCGCGGGTCGGCCGAGCAGGGCATGCTGCCCTGGGACGGCGGCGACGGGCTGGGCGCCGGCCGCGCCGAGGTGTACCAGGCCACCGGCATGGTGGCCGTGCAGCTCCGCGTCGGCCTGGAGGACGCGCTGGCCGAGCTCCGCCGGTACGCGGTCGAACGGCGCCGCACGCTGTCGGAGGTGGCGCTGGACGTCGTCGCCCGAAGGCTCCGCTGGCCCGTCGCGGGCGCCACCACGGACCCCCGTGGCCCTGACACCGAGGATGACCATGGCAGCTGACCAGCTCTCACGAGAGCAACGGCTCACCATCGCCTTCGTCGATCTCGCCGACACCCTGGTCGACGACTTCGACATCATCGACTACCTGAACCGGCTCGCCGGGCACTGCGCGGACCTGCTCGCGGTCGCCGCGGCCGGCGTCCTGGTCACCAACAACCGCGGCCAGCTCCAGCTGATCGCGGCCTCGACGGAACAGAGCCGGATGCTGGAGCTGCTGCAGCTCCAGCAGGACGAGGGTCCCTGCGTCGACACCTTCACCAGCGGGCGCGCGGTCTCGTGCCCCGACCTCATGGCACCCGCGGCCGTCGGCCGCTGGCCGAACTTCGCCCCGCCCGCCCACGAGGTGGGGTTCCGCGCCGCGCACGGGCTGCCGATGCGGCTGCGGCAGGACGTCATCGGCACGCTCAACGTCTTCACGCACCACCCCGGCGAACTCTCACCGGCCGACCAGCGGCTCGGCCAGGCCCTGGCCGACCACGCCACCGTCGGCCTGCTCGGCCATCGCGCCACCCATCAGCCGGACGTGCTGACGCAGCAGCTGAACATCGCCGTGCAGAGCCGCATCATCATCGAACAGGCCAAGGGTGTCCTGGCCGAGCGCCGCCGCCTGACCGTCAACCGCGCCGCCGCCGAGATCCGCGCGTTCGCGCGCCGGCACCGCCGCAAGCTGTCCGACGTCGCGCTGGGGATCATCCAGGATTCCGAGGACACCAGGGAGCTCACCACCGAGCGATCGCCGCTGTCACCCCGCAAGCCGGGCACCTGACGGCCCGCCCCGACCGGCGATCGCGACCGACCGACCGGCTACCGACCGACCGGCTACCGACCGGCCGACCGGCCGCCGGCCGACCCGGCCGCCGACCGATGGGCCGCCTGTGCGACGGCCTCGGAGACGGCCCTTGAGCGCACGGGCGCGGGCCGTCCCAATTGCCGTGCATGAGAAAGTTATGCCGGTATGCGAGGAGGGGTCGTGCGCGGTCGGGGTCTGGTGGCGTTGCTGGCATTCCTCGGGGTGATGGCCTACTCGCTGTCGATGGCGGTGGTCACGCCCGCGCTGCCGCTGCTGCAGAAGGGCCTGCACACGACGCCTGCGGGGGCGGCCTGGGCGCTCACGGCCATGACCCTGTCGGCGGCGGTCGCGACGCCGGTGGTGGGCCGCCTGGGGGACCTGTACGGGCCGCGGCCGGTGCTCCTGGTGGTCGTGGTGATCGCGACCGTGGGGATGGTCGTCGCGGCGGCTGCCGGGTCGCTGGGCGTGATGCTCGCCGGGCGCGTCCTGAGCGGGATCGGGGGAGGCGTCTTCCCGCTGGCCTACACGATCATCCGGCAGGTCTTCCCACCCGAACGGACCGCGTCGGCGGTCGGGCTGATGTCGTCGATGCTGGGCCTGGGCGGGGCCGTCTCGTGGTGCCTGGCCGGGCCGATCATCGACCACCTGGGGTGGCGGTGGCTGCTGTGGGTGCCGGTGATCGGGCTGGTGCCCGGCGTCGTGGCCGCCTGGTGGATCGTTCCACGCACGGAGGGGACGGGGCACGCCAAGGTCGACTGGTGGGGCGCGGTTCTCTTCGCCGGATGGCTCGTGGCCGCGCTGACCGCCCTGACCGAGGGCATGGACTGGGGCTGGACGTCGCCGGGAGTCCTGGGCCTGGTCGGTCTCGCGGTCGTGCTGGCGGCCGGGTGGCTCCTCGTCGAGGGCAAGGTCAGCGAGCCGCTGGTCGATCTCCGGATGATGCGGCGGCGAGGAGTCTGGACGGCCAACGCGGCGTCGCTGCTGTCGGGCTACGCGCTGATGGCGGGCGGCGTGCTCTTCCCGCTGCTGGTGCAGCTGCCCAAGGGAGCCGGGTTCGGCGGTACGGCCACCCAGGCCGCGCTGCTGCAGCTGCCCGCGAGCTTCGGGATGACCGCGGCGGGGATGACGGCGGGGCTGCTCGACCGGCGGGTGGGGTCGCGGGCCGTGCTGCTGATGGGAGCCGTGCTGACCGGGCTGGGGTACGGGTTCGTGGCGTTCGAGCACGACGCCATGTGGCAGCTGTACGTGGGCGGCATCGCGCGCGGCGTGGGCCTCGGGTTCGCCTACGCGTCGGTGGCCAACCTGGTTGTGGCGGCGGTGCCCGCGGAGGAGACCGGCGTCGCCACCGGGATCAACACCCTGATCCGCACGGTCGGCGCCTCGCTGGGCACGCAGGCCAGCGCGGTCATCGTGGCGGCCTCGGTGGTGCACGGGCAGCCGACCGAGTCCGGGTTCGTGGCCGGGTTCGCGGTGAGCGCGGCGGTGATGGGGCTGGTGGTGATCTTCGCTCTCGTCGCGCCGCGGCGGCGGGCGGCGGTGAGCGGGGGCGCGGTACGGCAGACTCTTTCCGTATGACGTGGGTGGGAAAGAGCGCGACGGAGATCGCTGCGGCGGTGCGGACCGGCGAGACGTCGGCCGTCGAGGTCGTACGGGAGCATCTGGACCTGATCGAGGACGTCGACCGGGTGCTCGGGGCGTTCGTGCGGGTGCGCCGGGAACGGGCCCTGGAGGAGGCCGCCGAGGTCGACCGGCGGGGCGACCTGGGCGAGCTGCCGCTGGCGGGCGTGCCGGTGGCGATCAAGGACAACGTGCCGGTGGCGGGCGAGCCGATGCGCAGCGGGTCGGCGGCCACGCCGGAGACGCCGCAGGCCCGCGACCACGCGGTGGTGGAACGGCTGCGCGCCGCCGGGGCCGTGGTGGTCGGGCTGACCAACCTGCCCGAGATGGGGATCTACCCGTTCACCGACAACGCCTTCGGCGTCAGCCGCAACCCGTGGGACCCCGCCAGGACGGCGGGCGGTTCGTCGGGCGGGGCCGCGGCGGCGGTGGCGTCGGGGATGGTGGCGATCGCGCACGGGAACGACGGCGCCGGGTCGATCCGGATCCCGGCGGCCGACTGCGGGGTGTTCGGGATCAAGCCCGGGCCCGGCGTCGTGCCCTCGGGGATCGGCGCCGACTCCTGGGACGGCCTCTCGGAGAACGGGCCGCTCGCCACGAGCGTGGCCGACGCCGCCCTGGCGCTGGCGGTGATGGCGGCGGACAAGGGGCTCGGTGAGGTCCGGGAGCCCGAACGGGTCCGGATCGCGCTGTCGGTCAAGGCGCCCACCGCCGGGGTGATGATCCATGACGACCTGAAGGCCGCGGTGCGCGAGGCGGGCAAGGCGTTCGTCGGACTCGGGCACCACGTCGCGCGGGACGACCCGGAATATCCGGTGTGGGCCGCGACCGCGCTCGTCTCGCGGTGGCTGGTCGGGCCCGAGGCCGACGCCGACGGCCTGCTGGACGACCCGCGCCTGGAGGCCAGGACGCGCACGCACGTACGGGTGGGCCGGATCGTCGGCCGGTTGCGGCCACCGCGCGACGACGACCGGGAGCGGTTCCGGGCCGCCGTGGCGCCACTGTTCGAGCGGCGAGATGTTCTGGTGATGCCGACGCTGGCCCAGCGGGCGCCCAAGGCCAAGGCGTGGGGCGCGGGCGGATGGTTGCCCAGCGTGGTCGCCTCGATGAGATACGCCCCGATGACCGCGGCCTGGAACCTGGCGGGCTTTCCGGCGGCGTCGGTACCCATGGGTATCGGAGGCTCGGGACTGCCGCTCTCCGTGCAGCTCGTCGCCGCGCCCGGCAAGGAGGCGCTCCTGCTCGCGCTCGCGGCGCAGCTGGAGGCGCGCCGGCCGTGGCCGAGACTGGCCCCCGGATATGCGACCGGGGCGTGACGAAAACGTCACGCCCCGGACAGCCGAGCATGACCCGGACGGAGGCCGGGCCGGTGGTCACGAGGCGTCGGGGGACGCCTCGTCAGAGGGTCAGAACGACTCGACGGCGCGCCGCGCCTCCGGGTCGAGGACTCCCCAGGTGATGAGTTCCTCGGTCAGTTCGGTCGGGGACTTGTCATAGATCACTGCGAGCGAACGCAGGTCCTCCTGCCTGATCGACAGGACCTTTCCGTTGTAGTCGCCCCGCTGGCTTTGAATCGTCGCGGCGTAGCGGGCGAGAGGACCGGCCTTGTCCTTCGGAAGCTGCTGCAGTCGCTCGAGGTCGATCACGAGCTTCGGTGTAGGCCCGAGTGGGCTCGGCGCGGCTCCGCCGGGCAGCAACTCGGATACCGGCACGCCATAGAAATCGGCGAGCTCGGCCAGCTTCTGAACGGTGACGGCGCGGTCGCCCCGCTCGTACGAACCCACGACGACGGCCTTCCAGCGGCCACGTGACTTCTCTTCCACACCGTGCAGGGACAGGCCCTGCTGGGTACGGATGGCGCGCAGGCGCGCGCCGAGAGCCTTAGCGTATTCAGACGGCATGTTGCGGCCCCCCAGGCTCACTTTCGTCGTCGTTGTCGGGGCCCTGGAGAGGAACAGGATCCGCAGGGGTCTCCCCCTTAGGGTCCATCTCCAGGGATGGTTACGGACAGTGACGGTAAAACGGTGACGGCTCTAGGTCAAGCTGATTGGAAAAAAGGGGTCGAATCCGCAGGTCTCGATCCGGGCCGACCGGATCGGCGCGAAGCCCCGCAGGCTCGGCGCCGCAGGCGTATTCACCCTCCCTTCCACGGCGCTTTCCGCGCTCCGATGTGACCCCTCTCACCAGGGAAGACACGGTTCCATCCGGGTACTGAGCAGGAGGGGGAGACTGCTACGGTGATGGGGACAAGGCGTCCTTTAAGACCCGTCCTGTGAGGCGGGAAAGGAGGTTTCGGTGGTGAATGCTGCCTCCCGGCCGGATGGGCCGGTCGAGGCGCGCGTGGCAGACGGTCACAAGGCCGTTCTCGAAGGACCGGACATCCGGCGCGCCCTCACCCGTATCGCACACGAGATTCTCGAGCGCACCAAGGGCGGCGAAGACGTCGTCCTGCTCGGCATCCAGACCAGGGGAGTCGCCCTGGCGCAGCGCCTGGCCGAGCAGCTCATGCAGGTCGAAGGCCGCAGCGTGCCCTGCGGCTCCCTCGACGTGACCATGTACCGCGACGACCTGCGCATGAAGCCGGCCCGCGCGATCCGCCGCACCGAGCTGCCCCCGGAGGGCGTCGACGACCGCATCGTGGTGCTGGTCGACGACGTGCTGTTCTCCGGCCGCACGGTGCGCGCCGCCCTCGACGCGCTGAACGACCTGGGCCGTCCGCGCGCCGTCCAGCTCGCCGTCCTGGTCGACCGCGGGCACCGCGAACTGCCGATCCGCGCCGACTACGTGGGCAAGAACCTGCCCACCTCCATGCGCGAGAACGTGAAGGTCCTGCTGGCCGAGAACGACGAGCGCGACGCCGTCCTCCTCGGTCCGAACGAAACGAGTGCGGCGAACGCGGCGGGCGCGGCCCACGCCGTCGGCGCGGGGGAGTCGAAGTGAAGCGTCATCTGATCTCCGCGGCGGACCTGACCAAGGACGACGCGCTGCTGGTCCTGGACACGGCCGAGGAGCTCGCCCAGGTCTCCGGCCGTTCCATCAAGAAGCTGCCCACCCTGCGCGGCCGCACCGTGGTCAACCTGTTCTACGAGGACTCGACCCGGACCCGGATCTCGTTCGAGGCGGCCGCCAAGCGGCTGTCCGCCGACGTGATCAACTTCTCGGCCAAGGGGTCCAGCGTGTCCAAGGGCGAGAGCCTGAAGGACACCGCGCTGACCCTGGAGGCGATGGGCGCCGACGGCGTCGTCATCCGGCACAGCGCCTCCGGCGCGCCGCACCGCCTGGCCAACTGGGTGCAGGGCAGTGTCATCAACGCCGGCGACGGCACCCACGAGCACCCGACGCAGGCCCTGCTGGACGCGTTCACCATGCGTCAGCGCCTCGGCAGCCTGGACGGCCGCAGGGTCACGATCGTCGGCGACATCCTCCACAGCCGCGTGGCACGGTCCAACGTGCTGCTGCTGGACACGCTCGGCGCCGAGGTGACCGTGGTCGCCCCGCCGACGCTGGTGCCGGTCGCGGTCGACACCTGGCCGTGCGAGGTCTCCTACGACCTGGACGCGGTGCTGCCCAAGAGCGACGTGATCATGATGCTGCGGGTCCAGCACGAGCGGATGAACGCCTCGTACTTCCCGACCGTGCGCGAGTACAGCCGCCGCTACGGCCTGGACGGCGACCGGATGGCCGCGCTGCCCGAGCACGCGATCGTCATGCACCCCGGCCCGATGAACCGCGGCGTCGAGATCGCCGCCGACGTGGCCGACTCCGTCCGTTCCACCATCGTCGAGCAGGTCGCCAACGGCGTCAGCGCCCGCATGGCCGTGCTCTATCTGCTGCTCGGCGGCTCGGAGCCCGCCATCGGCAAGGAGGTCTCCGAGTGACTGCCTACATCATCAAGAACGCCCGCATCCTCGGCGGCGACCCGGCCGACATCCTCGTTCGCGACGAGGAGATCGTCCAGATCGGCCAGGATCTGACCGCCGAGGGCGCCGAGATCATCGACGCCAAGGGCCTCATCGCCCTGCCCGGCCTGGTGGACCTGCACACGCACCTGCGCGAGCCCGGCCGCGAGGACGCCGAGACCGTCGAGTCCGGCACCAAGGCCGCCGCGATGGGCGGCTACACCGCCGTGCACGCCATGGCCAACACCGACCCGGTCGCCGACACCGCCGGCGTCGTCGAGCAGGTCTGGCGGCTCGGCCGCGAGGCCGGCTACTGCGACGTCCAGCCGGTCGGCGCGGTCACCCGGAGCATCGCGGGGGAGCAGCTCGCCGAGCTCGGCGCGATGGCCGACTCGGCCGCGCAGGTACGGGTCTTCTCCGACGACGGCCACTGCGTGTCGGACGCGGTGATCATGCGCCGCGCGCTGGAGTACGTGAAGGCGTTCGACGGCGTCGTCGCCCAGCACGCCCAGGAGCCGCGGCTCACCGAGGGCGCCCAGATGAACGAGGGCGTCATGTCGGCCGCGCTCGGCATGCGCGGCTGGCCCGCGGTCGCCGAGGAGGCGATCATCGCCCGGGACGTGCTGCTCGCCGAGCACGTCGGCTCGCGCCTGCACGTTTGCCACGTGTCCACGGCGGGCTCGGTCGAGCTGATCCGCTGGGCCAAGAGCAAGGGCGTGCAGGTGACCGCCGAGGTCACCCCGCACCACCTGCTGCTGAACGACACCCGGGCCGAGTCCTACGACCCGATCTTCAAGGTCAACCCGCCGCTGCGCACCGCCGACGACGTCACCGCGCTCCGGCACGCCCTGGCCGACGGCACGATCGACTGCGTCGCGACCGACCACGCGCCGCACCCGGTCGAGGCCAAGGAGACCGAGTGGGCCGTGGCGGCCATGGGCATGATCGGGCTGGAGACCGCCCTCGCGGTGGTCCAGGAGGCCATGATCGAGACGGACCTGCTCGACTGGGCGGGGGTGGCCGACCGCATGTCGTACCGCCCCGCGCGGATCGGGCGGCTCAGCGGACAGGGTCGTCCGCTGGAGGCCGGTTCCCCGGCCAACATCACGCTGTACGACCCGTCGCCGCGCCGCACCGTGGACGCGTCGGCGATGACCTCCAAGAGCCGCAACACCCCGTTCGCGGGGCTGGAGCTGCCCGGCCGGGTCGTCGCCACGTTCCTGCGCGGCCGGCCGACCGTGCTGGAAGGAAAACTTCAGTGACCCAGCCCCCGGCTGTGCTCATCCTCGAAGACGGACGCGTTTTCCGGGGAGTCGCGTACGGGGCGGAGGGGACGACCTTCGGCGAGATGGTCTTCAACACCGGCATGACCGGCTACCAGGAGACCCTGACCGACCCCTCGTACGCCCGCCAGATCGTCGCCATGACCGCGCCGCACATCGGCAACACCGGGGTGAACGACGAGGACCCCGAGTCCGGCCGCATCCAGGTCGCCGGTTACGTGGTCCGCGAGCCCGCCCGCGTGGCGTCCAACTGGCGGGCCACCGGCTCGCTGGGGTCGGCGCTGCGCGACCAGGGCGTCGTCGGTATCGCGATCCCGGGCACCCGCGCCCTCACCCGTCACCTGCGCGACCGGGGCGCCATGCGCGCCGGCATCTTCAGCGGGGCGGCCGTCGAGGCCGGAGTGGACGAGTTGCTCCAGCAGGTGCTGGCGACGCCCTCGATGGAGGGCGCCGACCTCGCGCCGGAGGTCGCCACGCAGGAGCCGTACGTCGTCCCCGCGATCGGCGAGAAGCGGTTCACCGTCGCGGCGATCGACCTCGGCATCAAGGGCATGACGCCGCACCGCATGGCCGAGCGCGGCTGCGAGGTGCACGTCCTGCCCGCCAAGACGACCGCCGAGCAGATCCTCGCCCTGAACCCGGACGGGGTGTTCTTCTCCAACGGGCCGGGCGACCCCGCCACCGCCGACTACGCCGTCGAGGCGCTGCGCGGCGTGCTGGACGCGGGCAAGCCGTTCTTCGGCATCTGCTTCGGCAACCAGATCTTCGGCCGCGCGCTCGGCCTGGGGACCTACAAGCTGCGCTTCGGGCACCGGGGCATCAACCAGCCGGTGCAGGACCGCCGCACCGGCAAGGTCGACGTCTCGGCGCACAACCACGGCTTCGCGGTGGACGCCCCGACGGACGGCCCGTTCGACACCCCGTACGGCCGCGCCGAGGTCAGCCACGTCAACCTGAACGACAACTGCGTCGAGGGGCTGCGGCTGCTCGACCGCCCGGCCTTCAGCGTCCAGTACCACCCCGAGGCCGCCGCCGGCCCGCACGACGCCACCGGCCTGTTCGATCACTTCATCGAGATCATGGGGAGTGGTCGCTGATGCCGCGCCGTGAAGACCTGCAGTCCGTCCTGGTGATCGGGTCCGGCCCGATCGTGATCGGCCAGGCGTGCGAGTTCGACTACTCGGGCACGCAGGCCTGCCGGGTGCTGAAGGCCGAGGGCCTGCGGGTCATCCTGGTCAACAGCAACCCGGCGACGATCATGACCGACCCGGAGTTCGCCGACGCCACCTACGTCGAGCCGATCACCCCCGAGGTCGTCGAGAAGATCATCGCCAAGGAGCGGCCCGACGCGCTGCTGCCGACGCTGGGCGGCCAGACCGCGCTCAACACCGCGATCTCCCTCTTCGAGAGCGGCGTCCTCCAGCAGTACGGGGTCGAGCTGATCGGCGCCGACGTGGACGCCATCCAGGCGGGCGAGAACCGCGAGAAGTTCAAGGAGATCGTCGCCAAGGTCGCGCGCGAGCAGGGCCTGAACGCCGAGTCCGCGCACTCGGTCATCTGCCACACCATGGACGAGGTGCTCGCGGGCGCGGGGGAGCTCGGCTACCCGCTGGTCGTACGGCCCTCGTTCACCATGGGCGGCCGCGGCTCGGGCTTCGCGCACGACGAGGACGACCTGCGCCGCATCGCGGGCGCGGGCCTCGACGCGTCCCCGACCAACGAGGTGCTCCTGGAGGAGTCGATCCTCGGCTGGAAGGAGTACGAGCTCGAGGTCATGCGCGACAAGCACGACAACGTCGTGATCGTCTGCTCCATCGAGAACCTCGACCCGATGGGCGTGCACACCGGCGACTCGATCACCGTCGCGCCCGCGCTCACCCTCACCGACCGCGAGTACCAGAACATGCGCGACGTCGCGATCGCGGTCATCCGCGAGGTCGGCGTCGACACCGGCGGCTGCAACATCCAGTTCGCCGTCCACCCGGGCACCGGCCGCATGATCGTCATCGAGATGAACCCGCGGGTCTCGCGGTCGTCGGCGCTGGCGTCCAAGGCCACCGGCTTCCCGATCGCCAAGATCGCGGCGCGGCTGGCGGTCGGCTACACGCTCGACGAGATCCCGAACGACATCACCAAGGAGACCCCGGCGAGCTTCGAGCCGAGCCTCGACTACATCGTCGTCAAGGTCCCGCGGTTCGCGTTCGAGAAGTTCCCCGGCGCCGACGGCACGCTCACCACGCACATGAAGTCGGTGGGCGAGGCCATGGCGATCGGCCGCTCGTTCACCGAGGCCCTGCAGAAGGCGCTGCGCTCGCTGGAGCAGAAGGGCTCCTCGTTCAGCTGGGCGGAGGACGGGCGCTCGGTCGAGGAGCTCGTGGAGTCGGCCCGCACGCCCCACGACGGCCGCCTGCGCGACGTCCAGCGGGCGCTGTGGCGCGGCGCGACCATCCAGGACCTGTACACGGCGACCGGCATCGACCCCTGGTTCCTCGACCAGATCACGGCCATCAACGAGATCGCCGACGAGGTCCGCACCGCCGAGGACGCGCTCACCAAGGACAAGCTGCTGCGCGCCAAGCGCAACGGCTTCTCCGACGCCCAGATCGGGCAGCTGCGCGGGATCTCCGAGGAGGTCGTCCGCGAGCTGCGGCACGCGCTCGGCATCCGCCCGGTCTACCTGACCGTCGACACCTGCGCCGCCGAGTTCGAGGCGCAGACGCCCTACCTGTACTCGGCCTACGACGAGGAGACCGAGGTCCCGCCGGGCAGCAAGCCCAAGGTCCTCATCCTCGGCTCCGGCCCGAACCGCATCGGCCAAGGCGTCGAGTTCGACTACAGCTGCGTGCACGCCTCGTTCACGCTGGCCGAGGCGGGCTACGAGACCGTCATGCTCAACTGCAACCCCGAGACCGTCTCGACCGACTACGACACCTCCGACCGGCTGTACTTCGAGCCGCTCACGCTGGAGGACGTCCTGGAGGTCGTGCACGCCGAGCAGAAGTCCGGCGAGGTCGCGGGCGTGATCGTGCAGCTCGGCGGGCAGACCCCGCTCGGGCTCGCGCAGAAGCTCAAGGACGCCGGCGTGCCGATCGTCGGCACCTCGCCGGAGAGCATCCACCTGGCCGAGGAGCGCGGCGCGTTCGGCCGCGTCCTGCACCGCGCCGGGCTCGCCGCCCCCAAGCACGGCACCGCCACCTCCTACGAGGAGGCCAAGGAGATCGCCGACGAGATCGGCTACCCGGTGCTGGTCCGGCCGTCCTACGTGCTCGGCGGCCGCGGCATGGAGATCGTCTACGACGACACCACGCTGGGCACGTACATGGCCAAGGCGACCGACGCCAGTCCTGAGCACCCGGTGCTGGTCGACCGGTTCCTCGACGACGCGATCGAGATCGACGTGGACGCGCTCTACGACGGCACCGAGCTCTACCTCGGCGGCGTCATGGAGCACATCGAGGAGGCCGGCATCCACTCCGGCGACTCGGCGTGCGCGCTCCCGCCGATCACCCTCGGGCACGACGACATCCGGCGCATCCGCGAGTCCACCGAGGCGCTCGCGGCCGGCATCGGCGTGCGCGGGCTGATGAACGTGCAGTACGCGCTCGCCGCCGGGGTGCTCTACGTGCTGGAGGCCAACCCCCGCGCCTCCCGCACGGTCCCGTTCGTGTCCAAGGCGACGGCCGTGCCGCTCGCCAAGGCCGCCGCGCGGGTCATGATGGGCGCCACCATCGCCTCGCTGCGCGAGGAGGGCCTGCTGCCCGAGTCGGGCGACGGCGGGATGCTCCCGCTGGACGCGCCGATCGCGGTCAAGGAGGCGGTGCTGCCGTTCGACCGGTTCCGCAACGCCAAGGGCCAGGGCGTCGACATCGTGCTCGGTCCGGAGATGCGCTCCACCGGCGAGGTGATGGGCATCGACGAGGTCTTCGGCACCGCCTACGCCAAGTCGCAGCAGGGCGCCTACGGCTCGCTGCCGACCAAGGGCCGCGCGTTCGTTTCCGTCGCCAACCGGGACAAGCGACACATGATCTTCCCGGTGAAGCGGCTCGCCGACCTCGGTTTCGAGATCCTGGCCACCGCCGGCACCGCCGAGGTACTGCGCCGCAACGGAGTCCGTGCCAAGATCGTGCGCAAGCACAGCGAAGGCCCCGGATCCGACGGCGAGCCCACCATCGTGCGGCGCGTCCTCGACGGCGAGGTGGACCTCATCGTAAATACTCCCTTCGGAAGCCCGGGTCAGTCGGGACCTCGTCTCGACGGCTACGAGATCCGTACCGCGGCGGTGCTGCGCGGCGTGCCGTGCGTCACCACCGTCCAGGGACTGGCCGCGGCGGTGCAGGGCATCGAGGCCATCGCGGGCGGCCACGTCGGCGTCCGGTCGCTGCAGGAGCACGCCGAGCGGCTGCGCGGCGCGCACGGCCGGACGGGGCTCGAATGAGCGCCGGGGTTCGAATGAGCGCGGCACGGCTCGCGCGGCCGCGACGGCGGCCCGGAGGGCGCTGACACGACGACGAGAGGGAGACGGGTGTCCGACACACCGGTGCAGACGTCGGCAACCGTTCTGACGGTCCGCCAGGTGCAGGACTACCACGCGATGACGCTGGTGGCCCCGGCGATCGCCGAACGGTTCCGGCCGGGGCAGTTCGTGGCGCTGGCCGTGGGCGGCGAGCACACGAGCCGGCTGGTCCGCCGCTGCTTCGGTGTGTACGAGGTGAAGTCGGACTACGGCGGCACCGTGGAGGTGGTGTTCGCCGACCGGGACGCCGGGACCGCGTGGCTGTCGGGCCGCCGCGCCCGTGACCAGGTCGACCTGGTCGGGCCGCTCGGCCGCCCGTTCCGCCTCCCGCGCGACCCGGTCAGCTGCCTGCTCGTCGGGGGAGGGCCGGGCGGCGCGTCGCTGTTCGCGCTCGCCGACACCCTCCACCGGCGCGGCTGCCAGGTGCACTTCGTGCTCGGCGGCGGGTCCGCCCGCGAGGTGTTCGGCTCGCGGATGGCGCAGCGCATCGGCGACACAGCCGTGCTCACCACCGAGGACGGCACGCTCGGCGACAAGGGCACGGTCCGCGAGGTCCTGCCGAAGGCGATCCAGGACACCGGCGCCGACGTCGTCTACGGCTGCGGCCCGACCCGGCTGCTGCGGTCGGTGACCTCCATCGCCTCGGAGTACGGCCTGCCCTCGCAGGTCTCGGTGGAGGAGTTCCTCCAGGAGACCGGGGCCTGCGGCATCGGCGTCTGCATGACCTGCGTGCTGCCCTTCCACGGTGACGACGGCGTCACCCGGATGGTGCGGGCGTGCGCCGACGGCCCGGTGCTGCGCGGCGACCGGGTCCGCTGGGGCGATCTCGGCACGATCCCGTTCGACGCGCTCGGTGCCCCGCGCGTCCTGTCCGTCTCGGAAGGGGGCGGAGCGAGCCGATGAGCGCCCGCCTGAAGACCCGCCTCGGCGCGCTGGAGCTGCCGAACCCGGTCATGACCGCCGCCGGGTGCGCCGGCACCGGCCGGGAGCTGGCCCAGTTCCACGACCTCACCCGGTTCGGCGCGTTCGTCACCAGCTCGGTGATGACCCAGCCGCGCGCCGGGCGGCCGACGCCCCGCATGTCCGAGACGCCGAGCGGCCTGCTGACCGCGATGGGCCTGCCCGGCCCCGGCATCGAGGGCTTCCTCGAACGCGACCTGCCCTGGCTCCAGGAGCAGGACGCGCGCACGATCGTGTCGATCGCCGGCAACAGCGTCGAGGAGTACGCCGAGCTCGCCCGGCGGCTGCGCGGCGTGCCCGGCATCGCCGCGATCGAGGTCAACGTCGCCTGCCCGAACGTCGAGGACCGCGGCCGGATGTTCGCCTGGCACCCGGGCGCCGCCGCCGCGGTCGTCGGGGCGGTCAGCGCGGCGGCCACCGTGCCCGTCCTGGCCAAGCTCGCCCCGGACGTGGCCGACATCGTGACCATCGCGCTGGCCTGCGTGGACGCCGGCGCCGACGGGCTCACACTGATCAACACGATGGAGGGCATGGCGATCGACCACCGGTCGCTGCGCCCCGTTCTCACCGGCGTGTCGGGCGGCCTGTCGGGCCCCGCGATCCGCCCGGTCGCCATCCGCTGCGTCTACCAGGTGCACGCCGCCCTGCCGGGCACGCCGATCGTCGGCGTCGGCGGGGTCGCCACCGGGCTGGACGCGCTGGAGTTCGTTCTCGCGGGCGCCTCCGCCGTGGCCGTCGGCACGACGCTGTTCCACGACCCGACGGCCGGACCCCGCATCGTCCGCGAGCTCGACGAGGCACTGGCGGCCCGGCGCATCGGCCGGCTCGCCGACGCCGTCGGGCTCGCCCACAAGCCCACCGGATACGTTCCACCCCAGGTCCGCCCCGAGCCTCCCGTCGAGGAGCCCGCCGAGCCCGGGGAGCTGAAGGAGAAGCTGCCGTGACCGCTGCCGCCCCCATCGCCGTCGCCCTCGACGCTCCCGATCTGGAGACCGCCGCGCGCTGGGCCACCCTGGTGACGCCGCACGTGACCACCGTGAAGGTCGGGCTCGAGCTCTACCTGCGGTACGGCCCGGACGTGGTGGCGAGCGTCCGCGGCGCGACCCGGGTCCAGGTCTTCCTGGACCTCAAGCTGCACGACATCCCGGCCACCGTGGCCGGCGCCACCCGTGCCGTCGCGCGCCTGAAGCCCGCGTTCCTCACCGTGCACGCCACCGGCGGCGAGGCGATGATCCGCGCCGCCGTGGAGAACGCGGGCACCGCCAAGATCGCCGCCGTCACGGTCCTCACGTCGCTGCGTGACGGCGACCTGGACGCGCTCGGCCTCGCCGGACCGGCCTCAGACGCCGTACGACGCCTCGCGGTGCTCGCCGTGGACGCGGGTGCCCAGGCATTGGTCTGCTCGCCGCAGGAGGCCAATGCGGTCCGCGCAGAGGTCGGCCCGGACATCACCCTCATCACCCCGGGCGTCCGCCCGTCGGGTTCGGCCACCCAGGACCAGGCCCGCGTCGCCACGCCGGAGGAGGCCCTGGAGGCCGGAGCCGACCTTCTGGTGATCGGCCGCCCGATCACCGGCGCCCCCGACCCCGGCGCGGCCGCCGCCGCGATCGCCGCTGTTTTGAGAAGGCTTTCGCGGCCTCAGCCCCTCGCCTAGCGGCTCGGGACCGAACCGCAAAAGCGGCGAGCGCGACATCGCTCCGCGATCTTCGCGGGCGACTTCGCCTTCGGCTCGCCGCCCGCTCAGGTAGCGCGCTCGCGTGCGTGGCTGATGCCACCGCCCCCTCTCTGGATCTTCGGGAGGGGGCGTTGGACTTTTCGGGCCTAGTTCGTGGGGGTTTCGGACACGGTGATGGAGATCACGTTCGGATGGGTGAGGAGTGACACATTCGGGGGTCTCGAGGGGGCTTTTTTGCGATCTTGCGAAACTCCCAGGAAGGCGGGGGGTTCGCGTCTGAGGGGCCCGAGTTGAGCACACTCCGTATTCAGGACACTGCATGGAGTGATTTTCGTGATTTTGTGGCGTGCTAAACGGCACTTCACGTTGCCTTATGGGGTCTGAACTCGCTAGTTTCCCAACCCGTCCGACTCCGTCGAGTGGAAACCTGAGGTGACCCGGCGTGGCTCTTCCGCCCCTAACCCCCGAACAGCGCGCCGCAGCCCTTGAGAAGGCTGCCAAGGCCCGCAAGGAGCGGGCCGAGGTCAAAAACCGGCTCAAGCACGGGGGAACCTCGCTTGCCGAGGTCCTCAAGGAGGGACAAGCCGACGACGTCATCGGAAAGATGAAGGTCTCGGCCCTCCTGGAATCGCTGCCCGGCGTGGGCAAGGTTCGTGCGAAGCAGATCATGGAGCGTCTCGGTATCGCCGAGTCCCGCCGCGTGCGGGGCCTCGGTGCGAACCAGCGCGCCTCCCTGGAGCGTGAGTTCGGCGGCGGTGGAAACCGCTGACAAGCTCGCGGACGGGCGCGGCGGTTCGGCCGTCGCGGCCAGGTCCGGTATACCCGAGGGCATGCCCGTGACCGGCCCCATCCCGTCCAGCTCCGGCGCACCCATTCCTGCGCCGGACGGCTCAGAGCCGCATGACCAGCTTGTGCGACGGCTGACGGTCCTCTCCGGGCCGTCGGGCGTCGGCAAGAGCACGGTCGTCGCCGAGATCCGGCGTGCGCACCCCTCGGTGTGGCTGTCGGTCTCGGTGACCACCCGGCCCCCGCGGCCGGGTGAGGTCCACGGCGTGCAGTACTTCTTCGTCGACGACGCCGGTTTCGACCGGCTCGTCGCCGAAGGGGAGCTGCTCGAGTGGGCCGAGTTCGCGGGCAACCGCTACGGCACCCCGCGCGAGGCGGTCATCGACCGGCTGGAGCGCGGCGAGGCCGTCCTGCTGGAGATCGACCTCCAGGGCGCGCGGCAGGTCCGGCAGACGATGCCGGACGCGCAGCTGGTCTTCCTGGCCCCGCCCTCCTGGGAGGAGCTGGTCCGCCGGCTGGTCGGCCGCGGCACCGAACCGCCCGACGTGATCGAACGCCGTCTCGAGGCGGCCCGGGTCGAGCTCGCGGCCGAACAGGAGTTCGACCTCACCTTGATCAACACGTCCGTCCAGGACGTGTGCCGCGAGCTGCTAACCTTGATGTCCGTTCACTAAGACCACTATCGGAAGGCGACGGTGTGGCAGCCAGCACCGAAGGCATCACCAACCCGTCGATCGACGAGCTTCTCGAAGTCGTCGACACCAAGTACGGCCTCGTGAGCATCGCGGCCAAGCGCGCGCGGCAGATCAACGCCTACTACGCGCAGCTCGGCGAGGGCCTGCTCGAGTACGTGGGTCCCCTCGTGGAGACCCAGGTCCAGGAGAAGCCGCTGTCGATCGCGCTGCGCGAGACCCGCGAGGGCCTCCTCAACGCCGAGCCGATCGAAGGCTAAGGCGGACGGCCGGCGACGGCCGTTCCTGGAACCACCATCTGATGACCTCCCGCAAACCGCGTGTCGTCCTCGGCGTCAGCGCGGGCATCGCCGCGTACAAGGTCTGTGAGCTGCTGCGGCGGCTGACCGAGTCAGGGCACGACGTGCGCGTCGTGCCCACGCGTGATGCCCTGCGCTTCGTCGGCGAGCCCACATGGGCCGCCCTGTCGGGCAACCCGGTCGCGACCGAGGTCTGGGAGAACGTCGACGAGGTCCCGCACGTACGGCTGGGGCAGGAGGCGGACCTGGTGTTCGTCGCCCCGGCGACCGCGAACACCCTCGCCAAGGCCGCCCACGGACTGGCCGACGACCTCCTCACCAACACGCTGCTGACGGCGCGCTGCCCGGTGGTGTTCGCGCCCGCGATGCACACCGAGATGTGGGAGCACCCGGCCACCCAGGCGAACGTGGCGACCCTGCGCGCCCGCGGCGCGCTGGTGCTCGAACCCGCCTCGGGCCGCCTCACCGGCAAGGACACCGGCAAGGGCCGCCTGCCCGACCCCGCCGAGCTCTTCGAAGCCGCCCGCCGCGTCCTGGCCCGCCAGGAGACGTTGGCCGCCTCCGGCAGGCCGGCCGAGCCTGGCGTGTCGGCCGAGGACGAGGACGGGCGGTTCGCGGGGGAGGGGGCGCGCGCCGCGTCCGGGTCCGGCCGGTGGCTGGATCTGGCCGGGCGGCACGTGGTGATCTCCGCCGGGGGCACGCGGGAGCCGATCGACCCGGTGCGCTTCATCGGCAACCGTTCCTCCGGGCTGCAGGGCTACGCGCTGGCCAGGACGGCGATCGCGCGCGGCGCGCGGGTGACGCTGGTGGCGGCGAACGTGGCGCTGCCGGATCCGGCCGGGGCCGACGTGGTCCCGGTGGGGTCGGCCGAGGAGATGCGCAAGGCCGTGATCGAGGCCTCCGGCGCGGCGGACGCGGTGGTCATGGCCGCCGCGGTGGCCGACTTCAGGCCCGCCGACTACCGGGGCTCGAAGATCAAGAAGGCGCCGGGCGCGGAGCCCGAGCCGATCCACCTGATCAAGAACGCGGACATCCTGGCCGAACTGGGTCAGCGCCGCCGCCCCGGTCAGGTGATCGTCGGGTTCGCCGCCGAGACCGACGACGTGCTCGCCAACGGGCGGGACAAGCTCGTCCGCAAGGGCGCTGACCTGCTGGTCGTCAACGAGGTCGGCGCCGACCTGACGTTCGGCAGGCCCGACAACGCCGCGGTGATCCTGGCGGCGAAGGGCGAGCCGGTCGAGGTGCCGCGCGGGGCCAAGGAAGCCCTGGCCGACGTGGTCTGGGACCTTGTCTCCCAGCGGCTCGAGTGATTTACCCTACCGTTCCAGTCAGGATTTAGTGGCGGTCAATCACGGGCCGCTAGACTTCGACAAGCACATACGACCTGGGTGGGGGCATGGTCGCCTGCCGCCTCGGCCCTCACAACCGTCCGTTCTGCGACATCAGTCAGCAGCCGCTGCAAGGAGTTCACGTTCGTGTCTCGCCGCCTGTTCACCTCCGAGTCCGTCACCGAAGGACACCCGGACAAGATCGCCGATCAGATCTCTGACGCGATCCTCGACTCGATGCTCAAGGACGACCCCAAGAGCCGGGTCGCCGTCGAGACCATGATCACCACCGGCCAGGTGCACGTGGCCGGCGAGGTGACCACCGAGACCTACGTGGACATCCCCGGAGTGATCCGGGAGAAGATCCTCGAGATCGGCTACGACTCGTCCCAGAAGGGCTTCGACGGCCACTCCTGCGGCGTGTCGGTCTCCATCGGCGCTCAGTCGCCCGACATCGCCCAGGGCGTCGACGACGCCTACGAGACCCGCGAGGGCGAGGGCATCGACGACCTGGACCGCCAGGGCGCCGGCGACCAGGGCCTGATGTTCGGGTACGCGACCAACGAGACCCCCGAGCTCATGCCGCTGCCGATCACCCTCGCGCACAAGCTGTCGCACCGGCTGTCGGCCGTCCGCAAGTCCGGCCAGGTGCCCTACCTGCGCCCCGACGGCAAGACCCAGGTCACCATCGAGTACGACGGCGACCGCGGCGTCCGCCTCGACACGGTCGTGGTGTCCAGCCAGCACGCTCCCGACATCGACCTGAAGGAGCTGCTCACCCCGGACATCAAGGAGCACGTGGTCGACCCCGTGCTGGCCCAGTTCGACCTGGACTTCACCGGCTACCGGCTGCTGGTCAACCCGACCGGCCGCTTCGAGATCGGCGGCCCGATGGGCGACGCCGGCCTGACCGGCCGCAAGATCATCGTCGACACCTACGGCGGCATGGCCCGCCACGGCGGCGGCGCCTTCTCCGGCAAGGACCCGTCCAAGGTCGACCGGTCCGCCGCGTACGCCATGCGCTGGGTCGCCAAGAACATCGTCGCCGCGGGCCTCGCCGACCGCGCCGAGGTGCAGGTCGCCTACGCGATCGGCAAGGCCCACCCGGTCGGCGTGTTCGTGGAGACCTTCGGCACCGAGAAGGCCGACCCGGTCAAGATCGAGCAGGCCGTCGCCACGGTCTTCGACCTGCGCCCGGCCGCGATCGTCCGCGACCTGGACCTGCTCCGCCCGATCTACTCCCAGACCGCCGCGTACGGCCACTTCGGCCGTCCCGAGCCCGACTTCTCCTGGGAGCGCACCGACCGCGCCGAGGCCCTGGCCAGCGCCGCCGGCCTCTGATCCACCGCGCACAAGCACCACGCGCCCACGCGCCACGCGCCACGCGCCACGCACGAACGCGAAAGGCCCCGGGAGATCCCGGGGCCTTTCGCGTTCCTGTGCTGCGTGCCGGACTAGCTGCCGAGGACGGGGAAGTTGCTGCGGAAGGTGCCCTGGGGGTCGCGGTCGCGCTTGATCTGCTGGAGGCGGGCGACGGCGCCCGGGGCGAAGGCGTCGGCGGCGGTGTCGCCGATGGCGAGCGCGGTGTAGGGCTTGCGGCCGCTGACGTACGGGGCGATGGCGTCGACCATCTCCTGGCGCCGGGTCTTGATGGCGTCGGCGGCCTCGGGGGTGCCGGGGATCCCGAACATGTAGAGGTAGTACGGCTCGGTGAGCGCCCCGTGCGGGCTGTCGGACGGGCGGGTGAACGCGCCGCCCAGGTGGCGGATCTGTACCGACAGCAGCGGGTCGATCGGGGCGGAGAGGAGAGCCTTGGCCGCCACCTCGTCCAGGTCGGTCAGCAGCTCCGCCCGGGACATGCCGGGGGCGGGGTCGGTGGGCTCGGCGGTGATCGCGCCCAGGTCGGCGACCGGCATGGCCGCGCGGCTGTCGGAGAGCGTGCCGCCGATCGTGTCGAACGCGGCGAGGAGATCCCGGGCCTCGGCCGAGTCACCGAGGTAGGTGGCGTCCACGGCCACCAGCGGAGCGGCGCCGGGGAACTTCAGCAGGTCCAGCCACACCGTCAGCTCGTCGGGGGCGGACGCGGTGATCTCCCGGTAGGCGGCCATGACCGCCGGGGCCTGCTCGGCGGCCCACATCATCCGGCCGCCGAACAGCTCCGGCGCGGGGTGCAGGTCGAACTCGACGGAGGTGACCAGCGCGAAGTCGCCGCTGCCGCCGCGCAGGGCCCAGAACAGGTCGGCGTCGGAGTCGGCGGTGACCCTCGCCTGGTCGCCGCCGGCGTCCACGATCTCGAACGCGCGGACGCTGTCGGCGGCCCAGCCGTGCTTGCGGCCGAACCAGCTCAGCCCGCCGCCCAGGGTGTAGCCGGTCACGCTGACCACGGGGGAACTGCCCGGCAGGCCGGTCAGTCCGTGCGCCCCGGCGATGGCCTGCACCTCGCCCCACTTCACCCCGGCGCCCACGCGGGCCGTCCGCGCCTGCGGGTCGACGTGGATCTCGTTCAACGCCCCGGTGCGCAGCAGGACCGCCTCGTTCACGTCACCGGTGGCGCCGTGCCCGCTCGGCTGCGCGGTCACCGTGAGCCCGGCGGAACGGGCGTGCCGGACCAGCGCCGCGACGTCGGCTGCGTCGGCGGCCTCCACCACGGCGGGGACGGGCTGCTCGACGGCCAGGTTCCAGGGGCGGCGGGCCTGCTCGAAGCCCTCGTCGCCGGCCAGCAGGACGCGGCCTCGGACAACGGTGCGCAGCTCGTTCAGGTTGCTCATGGTTTCCCCCAAGTGTGGTGGTGCGGTTCGTGATGACCATGAATCTACGGAGGGGAAAGACCGCGTGTAGGGTTCAATCTGATGGAGAGAACATGGGTCAATTCTGCGGAGCGCATCGGCGCTGACCTGCACCTGGACCTGTCCGGGCCGGGCAGCCGACGGGCGGCGCTCACGCGCGCCCTGCGGGAGGCCGTCAGGGCGGGGAGACTGGCGCCCGGCACCCGGTTGCCGCCCTACCGTTCTCTGGCCGCGGACCTCGGCCTGGCGCGCAACACCGTCGCCGACGCCTACGCCGAACTGGTCGCCGAGGGCTGGCTGACGGCCCGCCAGGGCTCGGGGACCCGCGTGGCCGAACGTGCCCGCCCCGCCAAGGTCCGTCCGGCCGCGCCCGTCCTGCCCAAGGCCTCGCTCCGCCTGCCCCACAACCTGCGCCAGGGGCAGCCGGATGCCGCCTCGTTCCCGCGCGCGGCCTGGCTCGCCTCCGCCCGCCGGGCGCTGAACGCGGCGCCCAACGAGGCGTTCGGCCCGGGCGACCCGCGCGGGCGCATCGAGCTGCGCCGTGCCCTGGTCGACTACCTCGCGCGCGCACGGGGCGTACGCACCGATCCCGGCCACATCGTCATCTGCTCAGGCTTCGCGCACGGGCTGCGGCTGCTGCTCGGCGGCGGCGTCGTGCGCGGGCCGATGGCCGTCGAGTCGTACGGCCTGGCGTTCCACCGCTCGATCCTCGACGCCGCCTCGGTCCGCCCGGCCGCGCTCGACCTCGACGAGCACGGTGCCCGCACGCAGGACATTCCCAAGGGCGTGCACGCTGCGCTGCTGACCCCCGCCCACCAGTTCCCGACCGGCGGGCCCCTCGACCCGGACCGGCGGGCGGCGGCGATCGACTGGGCCCGCGCCGGCCGCGGCCTGATCCTGGAGGACGACTACGACGGCGAGTTCCGCTACGACCGCCAGCCCGTCGGGGCCGTCCAGGGACTGGACCCCGACCGCGTCATCTACCTCGGCTCGGTCAGCAAGAGCCTGTCCCCGGCGCTGCGGCTGGGCTGGATGGTGCTGCCCGGCCACCTCGTGGACGGCGTGCTGGCCGCCAAGGGCCTGCGCGAGGCCTGGGCGAGCGTGCTCGACCAGCTCACGCTCGCCGACTTCATCGACTCCGGCGCGTACGACCGGCACGTCCGCCGGATGCGCCAGCACTACCGGAAACGCCGTGATCAGCTCGTGGCGGCCCTCGCCGAGCGCGCCCCGCACATCCATCCGACCGGCATCGCGGCGGGCCTGCACGCCGTTCTGAGGCTGCCGCCCGGAACCGAGCAGGCCGCCTGCGAGTCGGCCCTCATGCACGGCGTGGAGCTCGACCGCCTCGCCGCGTTCCGCCATCCGGCGGCCACCATGCCCGCCCACGACGGCCTCGTCGTCGGCTACGCCACCCCGCCCGACCACGCCTACACCGCGGCCGTGGACGCCCTCTGCGCCGCGCTGCCACCCGCCCCGAGATGATCGGATTGCCCGGTGTCGGTAGGTTGGACCCGTGGTGGAGCAGGACGAACTCGCGGCGCGCTTCGAGGAGCACCGGTCGCATCTGAGGGCAGTGGCGTACCGGATCCTGGGCTCGGTGAGCGAGGCCGAGGACGCGGTCCAGGAGGCGTGGTTCCGGCTCGTACGGTCCGACGCCGACGAGATCGACAACCTGGGCGGCTGGCTCACCACCGTCGTCGGCCGGCTCTGCCTGGACCAGCTGCGCTCGCGCGAGTCCCGCCGCGAGGACCCCTACGGCGAGTACGAGCGGATCCCCGACCCGATCGTCGGCCGGATGGACGCCATCGACCCCGAGCAGGAAGTGATGCTGGCCGACCAGGTCGGCCTCGCGCTCATGGTCGTGCTGGAGACGCTCAACCCGGCCGAACGCCTGGCCTTCGTGCTGCACGACATGTTCTCGCTCTCCTTCGAGGAGATCGCGCCCATCGTCGACCGCACCCCCGCCGCCACCCGGCAGCTGGCCAGCCGCGCCCGCCGCCGCGTCCAGGGCAGCCCCGCCCCCGACACCGACACCGAACGCCAGCGCACCGTCATCGAGGCGTTCATGGCCGCCGCGCGCGGCGGCGACTTCGAGGCCCTGGTCTCACTCCTGGACCCCGACGTGGTCCTGCGCGCCGACGTCGGCGGCCTGGCCCTCCAGATCACCCGCGGCGCCGCCGAGGTCGCGGGCAAGGCCATGATGTTCCAGCGCTTCGCCGCGTCCACCCACGCCATCATGATCAACGGCCTGCCCGGCTCCGTCACCGCCCCCGGCGGCAAGCCCAGCGCCGTCATGAGCCTGACCCTCCGCGACGGCAAGATCGTCGGCATCGACATCATCGCCGACCTGACCCGCCTGGACACCCTGGACATCCCCGTCGACTGACCCGCCGCAGACCCGCCGCAGACCCGCTGCGCGGGCTAGCGCTCCTCCGGCGGCGCGTCCTCCACGGGCGGCGTGCCGCGGGCGCGACCTCACTGGTCGGCGGCGTGATCGCCGTGGTGACCACGCTGCCGTCCGTCTTCATCACCGCGGGCGTCCCGTACCGGCTGCTGGACGCGGGCCTGTTCGCGCGCGGCTGGGGCATCGGGCTGTCGGCGATGCCCGCGATGACGGACGCCTTCCGGGCCCTCGAACCCGCCAAGGTCGCCGACGCGACCCCGCAGCTCAACATCGTGCAGCGGATCGGCGCCTCCATGGGCACGGCGATCTTCGCGGTCGTGCTGCAGCAGGGCCTGGACGACGCGGGCGTGTCCCCGGCGGGCCAGGCGGACGCCTTCGTCTGGGCCTTCGTCTGGGCCTTCGGTGTGACCGTCGTGGCCGTCTTCCTGGCCGCCCTGCTGGCGGTGCTCGAACGCCGCGAGCGCCGGGCGCGCCCCTCTTAGGGGAGCGTCAGTCCTTGCAGGGGGTGCCGCGCGGGATCTTGTAGGTGGCGCCGACCGTGTAGTGGCCGGGCTTGGAGAGGTGGAGGCGGACGAAGTCGCCCGCGGGGGCCACGCAGCCCGAGCCCGGGCCGTGCACGCTGAGCCAGGGGGACCAGGAGATCCGCAGGAGCACCGAGCCGGGGTTGGGGGCGTCGACGACGACCTTGTCGGCGCGGATCTTGTCCACGGTGGCGGGCGCGTCGACCAGGGCGGTGGGGGAGGCGACCTTGTAGAGGCGCCAGTGCGGGTCGCGCCAGACCTCGCTCAGGTAGGGCTGCGGGCTGCGCACGACGGCGGCCTCGTGGCGGGCGGCCCAGTCGACCTCGCGCTCGGGCAGGACCACGTACTGGACGGCCCACTTGTGGAGCCAGTCGCGGTAGGCGACGGGGTCCAGCGACTCCTTGTCCTCGTAGAACAGGGCGTTGCGCTCGGCGTCGACCTGGCGGTTCCAGCCGCGGGCCAGGACGAACTTGCGGCTGAGGCCGAACGCCTCCCAGTGCGAGCGCAGCGGGACGACCTCGACCCGGCCGTTGGCGGCGCCAAGGCGCTCCAGCTCGTCGATCAGGCCCTTGGAGTGGCTCGCGGTGGCGGCGGCGGGACGGGTGTGGATCAGGTCGTCGACCGGCTTCACCACCTGCCAGACGGCGGTGACCGCAAGGGCCAGGCCCAGGACGACCAGGCGGCGCTTGTCGCTCAGGGGGGTCGCGACCATCGCCGCGATCAGGAACATGGCGCCGAAGATCAGCGCGAGGCGTTCCACGTTGGAGCCGATCGGGGACGGGATCACCCAGGTCAGCAGGATGCCGAGGAGGTAGACGCCGGCGCCGACCCGGACGACCTTCCAGGACCGCGGCGCGCAGATGAGGATCGCGACGACGCTGGCCAGCGTGGGCAGCACGATCGCGGTGGTGGAGATCGGCTGGTTGCCGTAGAAGGGGAACAGCAGCGACGTCGTCGCCACGACCAGGGGCGGCCCGAGCGCCAGCGCGATCCCGGCGCGGCGCCGTCCCGTCAGGATCAGCGCGGCGGCCAGCACCATGACGAACAAGCCCGCGACGGGGCTCGCCAGGGTGGCCAGCACCCCGAGCGCGAACATCCCGACCGCGCGCAGCATCGGCGTGCCGCGCCCGCCCGCGTACGCGGGGAACACCGCCGCCAGCGCGAACAGCAGGCCGAGCCCGAACGTGACCCGCCCGGACGCGGAGTTGCACGACAGCGCGAACGCCGCCCAGATCGCGGCGGGCAGGGCCATCGGGGCCTTGAAACGGACCAGCAGCAGCGCGGTGAGCGTCGCCGACAGGGTCCCGGTGACCGTGGCGACCGTACGGATCCCCGCCCAGCCCATCAGGTAGGGCGACAGCACGCTGTAGTTGGCCGGGTGCATCCCGCCGTACCAGGCCAGGTTGAACGCCGTGTCGGGGAACTTGCGCGCCCATCCCGTCCAGGCGGCCTGGGCGGCGATGTCGCCGCCGTCGGTCGCCAGGAAGACCGCCCACACGATGTGCAGGATCGCGGCCGTCAGTGTGGCCGCCATCACCGGCTTGCGCGGGTCGAGCCACTCCCGCCATCGCGACCCCTCGGGGGGCGCCACAGGCAGGCCGAAGCGCCGCGTCGAGGCGTAGCGGATCCGCCCGCCGGCCCGCTGTGGGGTCTCTGCGGTGGTCACGGCGCCTGCACGGGTCGCGCGGACATTCGGGGAGCCGAGGGCATCGGGCAATGATCCCGTCAACTGGGAGTTAACTCAAACCGAGCGTGTCACATGGCGTGGCCATATGTCGCGGTCGGTTAGAGCGTCGGGCTGATCTGGTAGGACGGTGGAGTGACGAACGACGGTGGGGGATCGGACCTGATTCCGGGGCTCGGCGACATACCCCGGGTCACCCCCGAGGCGGCCGCCAAACCGGGCCGGAAGCCGGACAAGGCGGGCAAGAAGGCCCCCAAGAAAGGCGCCCGCAAGCCTGCGGACAAGCTTCCCATTGCGCGCGTCGCCGTGGATGTCTCTCTCCCACATCTGGACCGCCCCTTCGATTATCAGGTACAGACCGAGCTGGCCGAGACGGCGGTCCCTGGCTGCCGGGTGCGGGTGAGGTTCGCAGGTCAGCTCGTGGACGGCATTCTGCTGGAGCGGGCCGAGGAAAGCGATCATGAGGGCACGCTGCTCTTCCTCGATCGTGTCGTGTCGGCCGAGCCGGTGCTGACGCCGGAGGTCGCGGCGCTGGCCCGCGAGGTCGCCGACCGCTACGCGGGTTCGCTCTACGACGTGCTGAGGCTGGCCCTGCCGCCCCGGCACGCCCGGGTGGAGGCCGAGGCGCCCGCCGAACGCCTGGACGATCCTCCGGCGCCTGAGGGGCCCGGCCCGTGGGCCGACTACCCGGCGGGTCCCTCGTTCCTGGGCGCGCTGGCGGAGGAACGGGCGCCACGGGCGGTCTGGACGGCGCTGCCGGGGCCGTCCTGGCCCGCCGCGCTCGCCCGCGCCGCCGCCGTCACGCTCGCCGCCGGCCGCGGGGCCTTGATCGTCGTGGCGGACCGCCGCGACGTCGCCCGCGTCGACGAGGCGCTGACGGAGGAGCTGGGGGAGGGGCGGCACGTCGCGCTGACCGCCGACGTCAAGCCGTCCGAGCGCTACCGGCGCTGGCTGGCGATCCTGCGCGGCTCGGCCCGCGCGGTGGTCGGCACCCGGGCCGCGATGTTCGCCCCGGTCGCCGATCTGGGCTTCGTCGCGCTGTGGGACGACGGTGACGACGTTCACCCCGACCCGCACGCGCCCTACCCGCATCCGCGCGAGGTCCTGGCGCTGCGGGCGCATCGTTCCGGCGCGGGGGCGCTGATCGGCGGGCTCACCCGTACGACCGACGCCACCCAGCTGGTGGGGTCGGGCTGGGCGCACGCGCTGGCCGCCGACCGGGACACGATCCGCAAGGCCATGCCGCGGATCACCCCCATCGGCGACGACGCCCAGCTGGCGCGCGACGGCGCCGCCCGCAGCGCCCGCCTGCCGAACGTGTCGTTCCAGGCCGCCAGAACGGCGCTGGAGGACGGCCCGGTCCTGGTCCAGGTGCCCCGGCGCGGTTACCTGCCCGCGCTGGCCTGCGGCAACTGTCGCGAACGAGCCCACTGCGGTGCCTGCCAGGGTCCGCTGGCCCTGTCCTCGGGCCACGCCACGCCGTACTGCCGCTGGTGCGGGCGCATCGCCGGGGACTGGCGCTGCGCCGAGTGCGGCCACATCCACATCCGCGCGGTGGTCGTCGGCGCCAAGCGCACCGCCGAGGAGCTCGGCCGCGCCTTCCCCGGCGTGCCGGTCAAGACCTCCGGGCGGGACGCGATCCTCGACCGGATCGGGCCCGGGCGCGCCCTGGTGGTCGCCACGCCCGGGGCCGAGCCGGTGGCCGAGGAGGGCTACGCCGCCGCCCTGCTCCTGGACGGCTGGGCCCTGCTCGGCCGCGCCGACCTGCGCGCGGGGGAGGAGGCGCTGCGCCGCTGGATGAACGCCGCCGCCCTCGTCCGCCCCGCCGGGCCCGTGATCGTCTCGGCCGACGGCGCGCTCGCCCCGGTCCAGGCGCTGATCCGCTGGGACCCGGTCACGTTCGCCGAACGGGAGCTGGACGAACGCCGCGAGGTCGGCTTCCCGCCCGCGTTCCGCATGGCCTCCCTGACCGCCACCCCGGCGGCCATCCGCGAGCTGCTGGCCGACGCGCGCCTGCCCGAGGGCGCCGAGGTCCTCGGCCCCGTCCCGGTGTCCACGCCCTGGAACGCGCAGGCCGCCGACGACTCCGCATCCGGCGAAGTCGGCTCGGGGGGCGCGGGGGGTCGTCCCTCCTCGGGCAACAGGCCGAAGGAGCGGGCGCTGGTCCGGGTGCCGCGTTCCGGCGCCGCCGAGCTCGCGCGGGCGCTGAAGGAGGCACAAGGGGTACGAAGCGCCCGCAAGGTCGAAGAGTACGTACGAGTTCAGATCGACCCCCTGGAGCTGCTCTGAGCACTAGGGTTTCCGCGTGGCCGACAACTGGGTGGAGAACCTCGCCGATGACCTGCAGCGATGGGCCGACCGGCGGGACGCGGACTTCGACGCGCAGGGCGCCCTGCTGCTCCTCGATCTCGCGCGCGAGGAGATGGGGCTCGCCGACCCCGCCGAGCTCACCGCCGAGCGCCTGAGCGACCTGCTGCTGAAGGTCTTCCCGGACGCGGTGGTCGCCGGGGCCGACGAGGTCCCCGCGATCCTGGAGACCGCGCACGCGCTGATGGACTTCCTCGGTGACACCGGCGCCGTCCCCGGGGGCCGCGCCGCCGAGTTGCAGGCCGAGCTGGACCGGATCACCCCCGAGTTCACCTCCGTCGTCGAGGAGATGGACACCACCGAGCGGCAGGCCGCCGCCGAGGTGCTGTCGGGGATGATGCAGGCCGACGGCGTCGCCATGAACGACGAGGAGGCCGTCGCCCGCTGGGTCGCGGCGTTCGAGGCGCTGCCCGAGGACGAGCGCTACGCCCGCACCGAGGAGTACCTGCGCCAGGCCGAGGAGCTGGTCGTCCCGCCCGTACGGCTCGCGAGCGACGCCGACCTGGCCGCCGCGGCGCGCGCCTCCGCGCTGACCGCCGACGTCCGCGCGTTCACCGAGTGGACCGGGGAACGGCCCGTCACCGAGTTCGGCGACCTGCACGCCGCCGACGCGGTCGCCGCCACCGAGGCGCTCGGCCTGGCGACGCCGCGCCGCGCCGAGGACGCGCCGGTCGAGGACCAGTCCGACCTGCCTGAGCTGGACCGCCTGTGGTGGGCCGCGATCGAGGCCGAGGTCATGCGGACCGCCAATGGCACGGTCCGGCCCGGGCCCACGCTGGCCGAGCTGACCGGCGCCGACGACGAGAAGGCCCTCGCGGCGTGGCTGAAGGTCTTCGACGCCGCCGCCGTGCCCGAGCACGAGACCGAGGACGGCCTGGACCCGGTCGAGCTGGTCCAGAACGAGCTCACCGGCGTCCTGATCCACCTGTACGAGCAGGAGGCGCCGACCTCCGCCGAGGTCCTGTCGTCGGCCCTCATCGACCACATCGCCGAGGCGTACGAGGTGACCGACCGGCGCGCGGTCGCCGACGGCGCCCGCGAGGCCCTCGCGCTGGAGCTGGACGACCTGGTCCGCTGGGGCGTCGCGCGCCGGGCGGGCGGCACCTACGAGCTGACCCCGCTGGGCGTCTGGGGCGTGCGCGAGCTGCTGCTCGCCGACGGCTTCATGGCCCCGGTGGTGGGCGACCTGGCCGACTCCTCCGCCGAGGACCTGGTGGCCGGGCTGGTCTGGCACCGCCAGGACACCGCCGACGAGGAGATCGCGCTGTGGCTGGAGGACCGCGAGCCGGAGGCCGCCGCGGCCGAGCTGCTCGACGTCATGCGGGCCGGCGGCCCCGGCGCCCGCAACCTCGCCGCCGCCGTGCTGCAGCGGATGGGCGAGGAGATCGCCCCGGTCGTGCGCGGCGCCCAGGACCACCCGCTGGTCCGCCCGTACGCCGCGCTCTGGCTGAACCAGAAGGCCGGCGAGCCCATCGACCTGGACCGCCGCGCGTTCATCTGGATGTTCGTCGACACCGTCGCGGGCATGCTGGAGACCGCCGCCCCGGCCGAGGCCGTCGCGGCGGCCGTGGCGGGCGCGCCCGAGGAGGTCGAGCTCGGCGGCATGATCGACGAGATGTGGCGCTGCGAGCACCCGTCCACGGCCGAGGTCCTGGAGGCGATCGGCGACCACCTGCCCGACAAGGACGTCGCCAAGGCCGCCCGCAAGGCGGCCTACAAAGCCCGTTCCGTCACGCAAGGCGCGTAGGGGCGGCCGGGCCGCCGCTGTGTTGGCCTCCCCGGCCCGCTCCGTCACGCAGGGCGCGTAAGCGCGGCTGAGATCTCCGTAGACTGGGGATTGACACCCAGTGAATGAACCACTGCTCGATCGGAGTCCCCGTTGGCCGTCAAGCCCATCCGCATCTTCGGCGACCCCGTGCTGCGCACCCCGGCCGAGCCGGTGAAGGACTTCGACAAGGAACTGCGCCAGCTCGTCAAGGACCTCACCGACACGATGGTCGACGCGCCCGGCGCGGGCCTGGCCGCCCCCCAGCTCGGCGTGGGCCTGCGGGTGTTCACCTACTACGTGGACGACCGCCTGGGGCACCTGATCAACCCCAGCCTCGACCTGACCGACGAGCAGGAGACCGACGACGAGGGCTGCCTGTCGCTGCCCGGCCTCGCGTTCCCCACGCCGCGCTCGGTCGGCGTCGTCGCCAAGGGCTTCAACCAGCACGGCGAGCCGATCACGCTGGAGGGCACGCACCTGCTGGCCCGCTGCGTCCAGCACGAGACCGACCACCTGGACGGGATCATCTTCATCGACCGGATGGACCCCGAGCAGCGCAAGGCCGCGATGAAGGCCATCCGCGAGGCCGAGTGGTTCGGCGACCCCGCGCCGGTCGTCAAGGACTCTCCGCACCGCACCTTCGGGAAGGCTCTGTAAACCCGTGAAGCTCGTTTTCGCAGGAACTCCGGAGACCTCGGTCCCCGCGCTGGAGGCGCTGCTCGGCTCCGACCACGAGGTCGCCGCCGTGGTCACCCGTCCCGACGCGCCGTCGGGACGGGGACGCAAGCTCGTCGCCAGCCCCGTCGCGCAGCGCGCCGAGGAGGCCGGGGTCGAGGTGCTGAAGCCCGCCAAGGCCAGCGCCCCGGAGTTCCTGGACCGGCTGCGCGAGATCGCGCCCGACGCGTGCCCGGTCGTGGCGTACGGCGCGCTGCTGCGCCCGGCCGCCCTGGAGATCCCGCGGCACGGCTGGATCAACCTGCACTTCTCGCTGCTGCCCGCCTGGCGCGGCGCGGCGCCCGTGCAGCACGCGATCCTGCACGGCGACGACGTCACCGGCGCCGCCACGTTCCTCATCGAGGAGGGCCTGGACACCGGCCCGGTCTACGGCGTGCTGACAGAGCCGATCCTGCCCACTGACACGACCGGCGACCTGCTCGGGCGCCTGGCGATCGCGGGCGCGCGGCTCCTGCTCGACACGATGAACGGGATCGAGGCGGGCGTGCTCGAGGCACGGCCGCAGCCCGACGAGGGCGTGTCGATCGCCTCCAAGCTGAAGCCCGAGGACGCCAAGGTCGACTGGGCCAAGCCCGCGATGCACATCGACCGGCAGATCCGCGCCTGCACGCCCGCCCCCGGCGCCTGGACGACGCTGAACGGCGAACGCGTGAAGCTCGGCCCCGTACGGCCCGCACCCGACGCCGAGGCCCTGGAGCCCGGCGAACTGCGCGCCGGCAAGAAGGAGGTGCTCGTCGGCACCGGGAGCCACCCGGTCGCGCTCGGCGAGCTCCAGCCCCCCGGCAAGCGCCGCATGAACGCCGTGGACTGGACCCGCGGCCACCCGCTCACCGACGAGGACCGCTTCAGCTGATGCCGCCCACCCGAAGCAGGCGAGGGAACCGCGACCACAACCGCCGACCGGGCGGGCCGCGCAACACCGGCCGCCCCGAGGATCTCGTCCGGCGCACCGCGTTCGACGTGATCCGCGCGGTCGAGACGCGCGACGCCTACGCCAACCTGCTGCTGCCGACCCGGCTGCGCGAGCGCGGCCTCACCGGCCGCGACGCCGCGCTGGCGACCGAGCTCACCTACGGCACGCTGCGCGGCCGCGGCACCTACGACGCGGTGCTGGCGCTGTGCAGCGACCGCGAGCTGCGCCGCATCGACGCGCCGCTGCTGGACGTGCTGCGCCTGGGCACCCACCAGCTGCTGGCCACCCGCATCCCGCCGCACGCCGCCGTCGCCACGGCCGTCGAGCTGGCCCGCAGCGTCTCGGGTCCCGGGCAGGCCAAGTTCGCCAACGCGGTGCTGCGCAAGGTCGCGACCCGTGACATGGACGGCTGGCTGGAGATCGTCGCGCCCGAGGGCCAGGGCGACGAGGCCAAGCGGCTGTCGATCGCCTACAGCCACCCGCGCTGGATCGTGTCGGCGATGCGCGACGCCCTCGGCCCCGACCGGGGCGAGATCGGCGCGCTGCTCGCCGCGGACAACGACCGGCCCCGCGTGACGCTGGTCGCCCGGCCCGGACGCGCCACGGTCGAGGAACTGCTGGAGGCGGGCGCCGAGGCCGCCCCCTACTCGCCGTACGCCGCGCTGCTGACCGAGGGCGACCCGGCCGGGATCGCCGCCGTACGCGAGGGGCGCGCGGCCGTTCAGGACGAGGGCAGCCAGCTGGTCGCGCTCGCCCTGGCCAGTGCGCCGATCGAGGGGCGCGACGCGTTCTGGGCCGACCTGTGCGCCGGACCCGGCGGCAAGGCCGGGCTGCTGTCGGCGCTGGCGACCCAGCGGGACGCCCGGCTGCTCGCGTCCGACCTGCAGCCGCACCGGTCCGCGCTGGTCGCCCGCGCCGTCGACGAACGCGCCGGCGTCATCGTCGCCGACGGCGCCGCGCCCGCGTGGAAGCCAGGCTCGTTCGACCGGATCCTGCTCGACGTGCCCTGCACCGGCCTCGGCGCGCTGCGGCGCAGGCCCGAGGCGCGCTGGCGGCGCGGCCCCGAATCGGTCGCCGAGCTCGGGCCGCTGCAGCGCGAGCTGCTCGGGGCGGCGCTGGAGTCGGTCCGGCCGGGCGGCGTGGTCGCGTACGTGACCTGCTCGCCGCACCTGGCCGAGACCCGGGTCGTGGTCGACGACGTCCTGCGCGGCCGCGACGACGTGCAGCGGCTCGACGCGCCCGCCGTCCTGACCGGCGTCGCGCCCGGCCTCGAAGGCGTCGGAGACGGCCCGTACGCGCAGTTCTGGCCGCACCGGCACGGCACCGACGCCATGTTCCTGGCACTTTTGCGACGCTCCTGAACGTTTCACTCCCATGGCCAAGGGTGATCTTTCGGGGATGGGGGCTAAGACGGCTAAGAAGAAGTCGAAGAAGTCGGACGGGTCGAAGAAGGCTGACGCGAAGAAGGCGGACGCCGAGAAGATCTCGTTCGCCGAGGCGCTGCGCTGCCCGCCGGGGCCGGTGGACCTGTCCGAGCTCGACCCGCGCGCCACGTTCGGGGCGATCGGCGACAAGACCGCGACGCGCGAGGCGATGCCGGAGCTCGGCCTGCGCCTGGAGGACCTGCAGGAGCGGCTGTACGCCAACGCCCAGGCGGCCGGGGACCAGCGACGGGTGCTGCTCGTGCTGCAGGGGATGGACACCTCGGGCAAGGGCGGCGTGGTCAAGCACGTCGTCGGCCCGCTCAACCCGTACGGCAGCACGATCAAGTCGTTCAAGTCGCCGACCAAGGAGGAGCTGTCCCACGACTTCCTCTGGCGGATCCGGAACGCCCTGCCCAAGCCCGGTTACCTGGGGGTCTTCGACCGTTCGCACTACGAGGACGTGCTGATCGCGCGCGTGCGCGAGCTCGTGCCACGGCGGGTCTGGTCGCGGCGGTACGCGACGATCAATCGGTTCGAGGAACGGCTCGCCGCCGACGGCTGCACGATCGTGAAGTGCTTCCTGCACATCTCGCCGGAGACGCAGCAGGAACGCCTCATGGCGCGCCTCGATGACCCGGGCAAGCACTGGAAGTACAATCCCTCGGACGTGGACGAGCGGATGCTGTGGCCCGCCTACCAGGAGGCCTACGCCGCCGCGCTGGACAAGTGCAACACCGAGGCCGCGCCCTGGTACGTGATCCCGTCCGACCGGAAGTGGTACCGGAACTACGCGATCATGATGCTGCTGACCGAGGTCTTCGAGGGCCTCGGCCTCGAGTGGCCCAAGGGCGACTTCGACCTGGCGACCGAGAAGGCCCGGGTCGCCGGCTCATAGCCGTGGTGAGGCTCTCGGCGCGGTGAGGCTCCTGGCGTGGCGGCGCTCAGCCGTTGTGACGCTCTGGCCGATGTGATGCTTGACGGGGGATCGTGCTGACCGACTTCATGCGCCTGGTGTCGTTCATCGGGAGTGCAGGCTTCTCCATTCCGTTGCTCGTCATCGTCTTCTGGTGCGTGAGCGCCCGGCTGGGCGCACGGCTGGCCGTGCTCCTGTCCGTCGGGGCGATGCTCAACACGGTGCTGAAGCTGTTCTTTCACGCTCCACGGCCGTTCTGGACCGACCGCTCCATCCACGGGTACGAGGCGCAGTCCTCGTTCGGCATGCCGTCAGGCCACGCGCAGAACTCGGTGGTGGCCTGGGGATTCCTGGCCTCGCAGACGCGGCGCAGGGCGCTGTGGGCGGCGGCGCTGGTGCTCGTGGTGCTGATCGGGGTGTCGCGGATCTACCTGGGCGTTCACTCGATCGGGCAGGTGCTGGCGGGCTGGGCGATCGGGGCGGTCTTCCTGGTCGTCGCGCTGCAACTGGAGCCGATCGTGACGCCCTGGTGGTCGCGCCGGCCGGTGGTGGTGCAGGTCGTTCTGGCGCTGGCGGTGTCGCTGGCGCTGCTCGGGCTGGCCTGGGCGGCGCTGCGGACGCTGGACGACTGGAACTGGCCGGAGACCTGGTCCGAGGCGATCATCGCGGCGGGCGGCGGGGTCAAGCCGCTCAGCATGACGGCGGCGAGCGCGGCCGCGGGCGGGGTCTTCGGCATCATCGCCGGGCTGTCGATCCTCGGGTGGCGCGGCTGGTTCGACAGCGGGGGAGCGGTGTGGCGGCGGCTGGCCCGGATCCCGGTCGGCGGGCTCGGCGCGTTCGTGGTGTACGGGATCGGCCTGTTCATGGGAGACCAGCCGGTGCCGTCGTTCCTGGTGCAGGCGGCGCTCGGCCTGTGGGCCACGGCCGGCGCGCCCGAGGCGTTCGTGCGGCTGGGCCTGGCGCGCCGGGTCCCCCGCGCTGTCACCCGGCCGGGTGAGGCCCTGGCCGAGGTCTCTCAATAGACTCGGGGAATCATGGCTCCGCAGATCTCACCCAGCATCCTGTCCGCCGACTTCGCCAACCTCGCCGGCGACGTCGCGGCCATCTCCGACGTCGCCGACTGGGTGCACGTCGACGTGATGGACAACCACTTCGTGCCCAACCTGACCATCGGCCTGCCGGTGGTCAGGGCGCTGCTGAAGCACAGCCCGCTGCCGCTCGACTGTCACCTGATGATCGAGGACCCGGACCGCTGGGCGCCGCAGTTCGCCGAGGCCGGGGCGCAGAGCGTCACGATCCACGCCGAGGCCGCCAAGGCGCCCATCCGCACGCTGCGGACCATCAGGGCCGCCGGGGCGCGGTCCGGGCTCGCGATCAACCCGGCCACGCCGGTCGAGCCGTACGAGGACATCCTCGGCGAGATCGACATGCTGCTGCTGATGACCGTCGAGCCGGGCTTCGGCGGCCAGAAGTTCCTGGACGTCGTGCTGCCCAAGGTGCGCCGCGCCCGCGAGCTGATCAAGGGCCGGGACCTGCCGGTGTGGCTCCAGGTGGACGGCGGCGTCAGCGCCGAGACCATCGAACGGTGCGCCGAGGCGGGCGCGGACGTGTTCGTGGCGGGCAACGCGGTCTACGGCGCCGAGGACCCGGCCGAGGCCGTTCAGAAGCTGCGGCAGCAGGCCGCCGGGGCCACCTCCGCCGCGGCCTGGTCCGTATGAGCTCCGATCAGCCCGCGATGAGCCCCGATCAGCCCGCGATGAACCCCGATCAGCCCGCGATGAGCCTGCTGCGCTGCGCCGCGGTGCTCTTCGACACCGACGGCACGCTCGTGGACTCCACGCCGCTGATCGAACGGGCGGCGCGGCGGTGGGCGGCCGGGTACGGGATCGACGCCGACGAGTTCCTGGCGGGCTCGCACGGGCGGCGTACCAGCGACCGGATCGCCGAGTTCCTGCCGGCCGACGCCGTCGCGGCCGCGACGGCCGAGCTGGACGGGCTGGAGGCCGAGCTGCTGGACGGCGACGGCGTGGTCGCGCTGCCCGGCGCCGTGGCGCTGCTCGGCGCGATGAACGGGCTGCCCTGGGCCATCGTGACGTCGATGGACCGCGGGCAGCTGGCCGCCCGTACCGAGGTCGCGGGCGTCCCGCTGTCGGCGGTGACCGTCACCGCCGACGACGTGACCCACGGCAAGCCGGACCCGGAGGGCTACCTGCTGGCCGCGCGGCGGCTCGGCGTGCCGCCGGGGGAGTGCGTGGTGATCGAGGACGCCCCGGCGGGCATCGCCGCCGGGCGCGCGGCCGGGGCGACCGTGGTCGCGGTCACCACCAGCCACGCGGCGGACGAGCTGACCGAGGCCGACCTGGTGATCGGCGACCTCAGCGCGGTCACGGCCGTTCCGGAGGGCCTGAAGATCTCCTGACCTGCTCGGCTCAAGGGATCGGGATCGGGATCACGAGATCGAGAAGAGCGGGTCCACGAGGTTGAGCCCGGGGTGGCTCTCGGCGGCGTACAGCACGAAAAGCGCCAGCGCCCCGCCCGTCAGCGACAGGTCCTTGGTGAACTGGATCTGCTCCAGCTGGCGGGCCTGGGCGTCCTCCACGCGCCAGAAGTCGTGGAAGACGAACGCCGTGATCAGCAGGAACGGGACCAGGGCGATCGCCGCGAGGTCGGGCCAGATGCCCAGGATGAGCATGATCGACGCTAGCCCGATGTAGACGCCGGAGACCTGTACGGCGAGCTTGGGCTGCGGGAGCTTCTTGCTGGCCGCGTAGCCGGCCATGGCCTCGGTGGCGGTGAGGTGGCCCATCGCGGCGCCGAGGAAGACGGCGGTGAACAGGATGCGGGCGATGAGAGCGATGACGTCCATGGTGACCTCCAAGCGGATCATCGCTAGAGATCGAATACTTACCCGTATGCCAAGATCGTTGAACGTTGAACGAACGCCGCCGTCGATGATATAACCGAGCGAGCGCTTGGTTGGCCAAATGTGGCCGTGGGCATCCTCACATAGGGCGGGGAATGCATTGCATGGCACACTGGTTGGCAGCAGTGAAACGCGTGCTCCGGGGTCGGTGAAATTCCGAACCGGCGGTGACAGTCCGCGACCCGGCCGAAGCCATCGGCCGGTTGACCCGGTGGAACTCCGGGACCGACGGTTAAAGTCCGGATGGGAGGCAGCGCGCTGTACACCCCTGACCAGGGGTGCTGTGTTTCGTCGTACGTCCCCGGAGCCCCTGTGCAGACGCATATGAGGAGGCCCGGGAGATGTTCACCGGCATCGTCGAGGAGCTCGGCGAGATCGAGGGGATCGAGTCCGCCGCGGACTCAGTGGTCCTTGCGGTCCGCGGTCCGCTCGTGACCCAGGACGCCGTCCACGGCGCCTCGATCGCCGTCAACGGCGTCTGTCTCACGGTGGTCGACGTCAAGGACGAGGTCTTCACCGCCGACGTCATGCGCGAGACCCTCGACAAGTCCAGCCTCGGCGCGCTCGAGCGCGGCTCGCGCGTCAACCTGGAACGCCCCGTCCGGCTGTCCGACCGGCTCGGCGGCCACCTGGTCCAGGGCCACGTCGACGGCGTCGGCACGATCATCTCCCGCGAGCCCGGCGAGCGCTGGGACGTGGTGACCTTCGCGCTCCCCGCGCACCTGGCCCGTTACGTGGTCGACAAGGGCTCGATCACCATCGACGGCATCAGCCTCACCGTGGTCGAGGCCGGCGCGGACCGGTTCAGCGTCGCGCTCATCCCGACCACGCTCTCGCTCACCACGCTCGGCCACAAGAAGCCCGGCGACCCGGTCAACCTCGAGGTCGACGTGGTCGCCAAGTACGTCGAGCGCATGATCGGCGACCGGACCCTCGCCGGTGACCGCCAGATCACTGATGACCGTCAGATCACTGGTGACCGCCAGATCGCCGATGACCGTCAGATCGCCGGTGACCGGTCGTGAACTGGCTCAACGCGAGCTTCGAGCTCTTCGGCGAGCACGTGCTGTGGACCGATCTCATCGGCAACGTGCTCTCCCTCGCCGTGGTCTGGCTGGCCATGCGCAAGACGCTGTGGACCTGGCCGGTCCAGCTCGCCGGCGCGCTCCTGCTGCTGGCCGCCTCGCTGCACGCGCACGTTCCCGGGAACGCTCTCAAGCAGGCCCTCTTCTGCGGCCTGGCCGTCTTCGGCTGGATCGCCTGGACGCAGGGCAAGCGCCACGGTCACGAGCTGCTCGTACGGCAGGCCACCGTGCGCGAACGCGTCGTGCTGCTGGCCGCCCTGGCGATCGGCACCACCGTGGTGGCGCAGCTGTTCATCCACCTGACCTGGCTGAAGGTCGCCTGGTCCCCGTGGGCGAACGCCTACATCTTCGTCGGCAGCGCGGTCGCGACCTTCGCCCAGAGCCGCGCGCTGGTCGACTTCTGGATCATCTGGGTGCTCGTGGACCTGGTCGGCGTGCCGCTGGCCTTCAAGTCGGGACTGTACGTCTCCGGCGCGGTCTACGGGATCTTCTTCGTCATGGTGATGGTCGGGTTCCGCAACTGGCTCCGGGAGTCCCGGGGAGGCCGGAGCGCGGGGAGCCCACGAAACGAGGCGGTGACCGCATGAGCGGCAGCGACAACCTGAGCGGCGGCAGTGTGATCGGCAGCGGCGGTATGAACGGCAGCGGTGTGAACGGCGCCGGCGTGAACGGTGGCGACAATGGGATCTTCGACTCGATCGAGGTCGCGATCGCCGACGTCGCGGCGGGCAAGCCCGTCGTGGTCGTCGACGACGAGGACCGCGAGAACGAGGGCGACATCATCTTCGCGGCGTCCAAGGCGACGCCCGAGCTGCTGGCGTTCACCATCCGCTACACCAGCGGGGTGATCTGCGTGCCGATGGAGGGGGAGGACCTCGACCGGCTGCAGATCCCGCTGATGACCGCGCAGAACTCCGAGAAGATGCGCACCGCGTACACCATCAGCGTGGACGCGCGCGACGGCGTGACCACCGGCATCTCGGCCGCCGACCGGGCCAAGACGATCAAGACGCTGTGCGACTCGGCGACCGAGCCGTACGAGCTGGTGCGGCCCGGCCACATCTTCCCGCTGCGCTACCACCCGGGCGGCGTGCTGCGCCGCCGCGGCCACACCGAGGCCTCCGTCGACCTGGCCCGTCTCGCCGGGCTCACCCCCGCGGGCGTCCTCGCCGAGGTGGTGAACGACGACGGCACCATGGCGCGCCTGCCCGAGCTGCAGGTCTTCGCCAAGGAGCACGGCTTGAAGCTGATCTCCATCGAGCAGCTCGTCGAGTACCGCAAGCGCACCGAGCCGATGGTCGAGCGGGTCGTCGAGACCCGGCTGCCGAACCGCTTCGGTACCTGGCGCGCCGTCGGCTTCTCCAGCGCCATCGACGGCGGCGAGCACATCGCCCTGGTCTACGGCGACCTCGGCGACGGCGAGGACGTGCTGATCCGCGCCCACTCCGAATGCCTCACCGGCGACGTCCTGCACTCCGAGCGCTGCGACTGCGGCACCCAGCTGGACGCCGCCATGGAACGCATCGCCGCCGAAGGCCGCGGCGTCATCCTCTACCTGCGCGGGCACGAGGGCCGCGGCATCGGCCTGCTGGCCAAGCTGAAGGCGTACGCGCTGCAGGACAACGGCTCCGACACCGTCGACGCCAACCTGGAGCTCGGCCTGCCCGCCGACGCGCGCGAGTACTCCAATGCGGCCCAGATGCTGCTCGACCTCGGCGTACGCTCGATCCGCGTGCTCACCAACAACCCGGCCAAGCTCGCGGGCCTGCAGGGCTTCGGTCTCGAGGTGAAGGGCCGGGCGGCCATGCCCGTCGTGGTCACCGAGCACAACCGCCGCTACCTGACGGTCAAGCGGGACCGTCTCGGACACCAGATCGAGGGCCTCTAAGTGAGTGGAGCAGGACGACCCGAGGACAGCACCGTCGACGCCGAGGGCCTGACCCTCGGCATCGCGTGCACCCGCTGGCACGGGCAGATCACCGACACCCTCTTCCAGCGCGCCCTGGACGCCGCCAAGGCCTGCGGCGTGGCCGAACCCACCGCCGTACGGGTCGCCGGCGCCCTGGAGCTGTCGGTCGTGGCCCAGCAACTGGCCAAGACGCACAACGCCGTCGTCGTTCTCGGGGCCGTCATTCGCGGCGAGACCGCCCATTTCGACTACGTGTGCGACTCGGTCACCGCCGGTGTGACCCGGGTCGCCCTGGATGAGGCCACTCCGGTGGGCAACGGGGTACTCACGTGTGACACCATTGAGCAAGCATTGGACCGCAGCGGGCTGCCGGGCAGCCACGAAGACAAGGGATGGGAGGCGACTGTGGCCGCACTCGACACGGCTCTGACCCTGCGAGGTCTGCGGCATCACGGTCACGCCGGGCATCGCGCGGAGCATCTGAGCTCCTGAGCCCGGACACCCGATCCCACCTTCCTGAAAGGCTTCACCGTGCTGTCTCTCGTCCTGCCCAAGGGCTCCCTGGAGAAGGCCACCCTTGAGCTGTTCGACGCCGCCGACCTGACCGTCCGCCGCAGCTCCGACCGCGACTACCGGGCCCAGATCGACGACCCGCGCGTCGCCCGCGTGCGCGTTCTCCGCCCGCAGGAGATCCCCACCTACCTCGAGCAGGGCCTGTTCGACCTCGGCATCACCGGCCGGGACTGGATCACCGAGACCGCTTCCGACGTGGTCAGCCTCGGCGAGCTGAAGTACTCCAAGGCCACCTCCAACCCGGTCCGCGTGATCATGGCGGTGCCGAACGACGCGCCCTGGCAGAAGGTCTCCGACCTGCCCGAGGGCGTCCGGATCTCCACCGAGTTCCCCGCGATGACCGCCCGCTTCCTGGAGAAGCACGGCGTCAAGGCCAAGGTCGTGCCGTCCTACGGCGCCACCGAGGCCAAGGTCCCCGACATCGTCGACGTGATCGTCGACCTGACCGAGACCGGCTCGTCGCTTCGCAAGAACGGCCTGCGCATCCTCGACACGCTCCTCACCAGCTACACCGAGCTGGTCGCCAACCGTGAGGCGTACGAGAACCCCGAGAAGCGCGCCGCCATGGAGGACATCTCGCTGCTCCTCCAGGGCGCCATCCGCGCCCGCGGCAAGACCCTGCTGAAGCTGAACGTGGCCTCCGCCGACCTCCAGGCCGTCCTGGACATCATGCCGTCGATGTCCTCGCCCACCGTCACCTCCCTGGCCGGCGGCGACTCCAACGCGGTCGAGAGCGTCGTCGCCAAGCGCGGCGTCAACACGCTCATCCCGGCGCTCAAGGCCGCCGGTGCCCACGACATCCTCGAGATCCCCATCTCCAAGATCGTTGACTGAGCAGAGGCCGACCCTCCCGATCGTGTGGCGCCCGCGCACCACGCGCATCGTCGCCTACATCACGGCGGGCGTGATCGTGCTCGGCATGATCGTGCTCGCCGTGGTGGTGGCGCCCACCTTCAAGACCTTCGACCGCGTCCTCATGGTTCTTTTCGCGGTCGTGGTGGCGTGGGTTCTCCACATGCTGGCTCGTTGTCGTATCGAGGCTTCTGAGGAAGGTCTTGTCGTCGTCAATGCCTTCCGTACCCGTCGTCTTGATTGGCCCGAGGTGCTGGACGTCAATATGACCGAAGGCGAGCCCTGGCCGACTTTGGACCTGGCCGATGGCAGTTCGATGGGTGCCATGGGCATTCAGGGCGCGGAGAAGCATTTGGCTTCGCGGCAGTTGTCGGAGCTGCAGGCCTTGGTGCGAGCGAAGAGCGAAGCTCCTGACCGCTAATTACTGTGCGGCATCGGTCACCCCTTCCGCTCTGGCTGGTGCCCGTCTGCGGGTTTGTGCTGGCTAAAGGCCAAAAAGCTCGGCGACGAGGAAGGAAGGGGCGGGGCCGGGGGCTGGGTTGTTCGGGTGCGGGTCTCACGGGGTTGAGCTACAAGCTTTGATAGCCGCGCTTCGCGCGGGAAAAGCGCCGTCGAAAGAATCTTCGAATATTGTCTATTTGATCATCATAATGGCAGACTGTGATGGTAAAATAACGGTATGAGTTCGATCGTGGCGGACCCCGAATCCGCTTCCACCCAGCAACTGGTGGAAGCGGCATCCGTCATATTCTCCGAACTCGCTAATAGAGCTGCTCCTGATTCCGGGACCGCCTGCATGGAGCTGGCTGAAGCACTCTCCACGGTCACCGACCGCGCTGAGCATGTGCTCGCCGAGTTGATTGCGGTGGTGGACCGGACGGGTGAGATGAAGGCGTGGGGTCTGCCGTCCACGCAGGCGTGGTTGCGGTGTCGGATGGGCATGCGCGAGGGCCGTGCCAAGGAACGCATCACGCTGGCCCGTCAACTTCACCGGCTCGGTCGTGTCTGCACGGGCCTGGCCGCTGGTGAGCTGTCGTTCGGCTATGCGGCCACGATCGCCGACGCTGTGCAGCGTCTCAATGACGATGACACCGCAGCGGCCGAGGACATCCTTCTCACCGCCGCAGGCGAGGGCCTGTCGGCGGGGAAGGTCGCCAAGCTGGGTGGGAAGATCCATGACCTGGTGCGTGAGTACAACGGTGAGGAGAAGCCGCCCGAGGATGTGCAGCGGGGTTATGAGCGTTCGTGGGTGACGGTCAGCCGGTCGCTGGATGGGGGCTGCTATCTGAAGGGCTGGCTCAACCCCGAGGACACCGCGATCCTGGACGGCACGCTGGCTCCGTTGGCCAAGCCCGCCGGGACTGACGACCGTCGTGACCTGGGTGAGCGGACCGCCGCCGCCCTCACCACCGTGCTCGCCGGAGGCCACGGAGCCACCCGTGTCACGGTGATCGCTGACCTGGAGACGCTGACCGGTGCCGACACCCCCGGGCGACTCCGTGACGGCACCCCGATCCCCGCCGAGCAGGTCCGCCGCCTGGCGTTGACCGCCGGAATCTCACCCCTGATCTTCGGTCGCGGGCATGTGCCTCTGTATCTGGGGCACACGGTTCGGATCGCCAGCGCTGGCCAACGCCGGGCACTAGAGACGCTGTATGACACCTGTGCCGTTCATGGGTGTGAGGTGCCGGGTTTCCTGTGCGAGGTTGACCACGTTGATGGTTGGGCGCTGGGAAGCCCGACCGACATCGACAAGCTGACGCTGTGCTGCGGCTGGCACAACCGGTGGAAACACACCAACCCGCAGCAGATAGAGATCAGCAAGAGCGACGGCCGGTTCGTCTACCGGACGCTGGCGCCGGACGGGATCGCACGAGCTCGAAGATCGATCCCCGAACACGACGCCAACCCCTGGCAGGACGATCAATCCCTAGCCGCCTGAAACAGGCCCGGAGGCACCACGCTCCGGGCCTACAGGCACGAACGCCAACCCAACCACACACCAACCCCCACGCGAAGCGCGGCCCAAAGGTCCGAACCCCAGCCACGTGAGACCCGCACCCGAACAACCCACCCCCAACCCCGCCCCCACCTACCTCGTCGCCGAGCCTTTCGGCCTTCAACCAACACCCCACCCGCCAGCCGGGCAGCAGACCGCCACGGAAGGGGTGACCGCTGCCGCTCACTCCGCGCGAAGCGCGCCACCAAGCACGAACCCCAACCCCGCTCCGGACCTACAGGCACGAACGCCAACCCAGCCACGCACCCGCCATAAGCACCAAGCCCAACCCGCGCCAAGCCCGCAGCCGACCAGCAACCCCCCAGCCCGCCCCCACCTTCCTCGTCGCCGAGCTTTTCGGCCTTCAACCAACACCCACTCGCACCCGGGCACCCAACCGCCACGGAAGGGGTGACCGATGCCGCCTTTAACAGACCACCCGCGCGGGCCATGGCATCAGATGTCCGCGCTACGCTCGCGACACCATGACTGAGATCGCGGTGATCGGCGAGGCAGTGGCGGACGCGTTTCTGCCGGGCGATCCTGACGCTGGGGATGCCCTGCGAATGGAGGTGCGCCCGGGCGGCGGGCCTGCCAACACAGCGGTCGCGCTCGCACGCCTAGGAACGTCCGCTCAATTCCTGGGCCGCCTGGGCCATGGGCCGTTCGGGCGCCTACTCCGCAGGCACCTGCTCGCATCAGGCGTTGAACTGAACGTAGTGGACGCGCCCGAAGAGGCCACACTCGCAGTAGCCGCGATCGACCGCTCCGGCCAGGCCGCCTATGAGTTCTACGCGCGAGGCACCGGCGACTGGCAATGGACGCGCGACGAGCTGCTCGAACGCGAGCCACGGGTAGGGGCCGTTCATACGGGATCGCTAGCACTCGTCATGGAGCCTGGCGGACCGCTCATCGAGGAGATGCTCGAACGCCTGCGCGGGCAGACGACGATCTCGATCGATCCCAACGTACGACCGGGCATCGTTCGGTCCGAGGTCTATCGGGAGCGCCTGGCACGCTGGACACGACTCGCGGACATCATCAGGCTCAGCGAGGACGACCTGGCCGTGCTCGCGCCACGCGCTCCCGTGGCAGAGATCTGCGACGCCTGGCATGCCGACGGCGTACGGCTCGTGGTGATCACCCGGGGCGGTGACGGAGCGCTGGCTTCGCTGGACGGGCAGCGGGTGGAGGTTCCGGCGGTCGCGGTCAAGGCCGTGGACACCGTCGGCGCCGGGGATGCGTTCATGGCCGGGCTGCTCCACTGGCTGAACAGGCAGGACGCACTCGGGCTGGCGCTGACGATCGACGATGTTCGTACGGCGCTCACGTTCGCCAGCCACATCGCAGCCGAGACGTGCCGGGTGCCGGGTGCGGACCCGCCGTGGGCGGACGCGCTGAGCCCTCGGGCGCTCGATCTCCTGTCGGCTGGGCACTAGCGGACCGGCCAGGGCCCCTTATCGGGTCATCCGCCGGTGCGCACGAGGGTGCCGTAGAGGGCGCTGCCCGCTCCTGCTCCAGCGGCTTGGATGGCCGACGGCAGGTCCGGGGAGTCGGTCGGAACGACTTGAGGATCGGACAGCCGATACCGGTTGCCCCGGTGCACCACCCCGGCCGAGCCGGCCGCCTTGATGTTGCGCACCCAGTCGGACTCGGCGCCGTAGTTCAGCATCACGGCGAGCTTGCCGCGTTCGACGAAGGCCATGACCGGGGTCTGGTACTGCTTGCCTGACTTGCGGCCGGTGTGCTCGATGACGGCGTAATAGGGCAGGTAGGGAGCCCACAGACGCTGGATCGGGTTGGTGACGCGCCGGTTGAACCGTGCGATGGAACGCATCCTGCCGGGCCCCAGGAGCGAGGCGATCCGTCCCATCACGACGGCGACCGTGGAGCCGAATCTCTTAGCCATTGGGCAGCCCTCCTCATGCGTCGATACTCATGCGCGATACTCATGCGCGATCGGCCGCACCGTCAAGCGAACATCTTTGTCTCTTTGACCACAGTGGACCACAGTGGACCGCAGCGGACCGCAGCGGACCGCAGTGGACCGCAGCGGACCACGGTGGACCACGGTGGAGAGCGGCCGGTCGGCTAGGGTCCTACCCGTTCGGCGGCGATCCGGCGGAGTTCACCCTTGGCGACTTTGTCGCCGGACGAGCGCGGAAGGTCTGCCAGCACGACCAGATGCTCCGGGAGCAGCTCCTTGGTCAGGCCCTTGCCGACCAGGTAGGCGGCGAGATCGGGCAGGGTCAGCGACGCCCCGGAGCGCAACGACACGACCGCGCAGACTCGTTCGCCGAACAGCTCGTCGGGCACCGGGACGACACCGCACAGCTCCACCGCCGGATGGCCGCCCACGGCGTCCTCGACCTCGCGGGCACTGATGTTCTTGGCGCCCCGGATGATGATGTCGGACGTACGGCCCACGACGTGGAGATAGCCGTCCTCGTCCAACGACACCAGGTCGCCCATCAGCAGGTAGCCGTCGTCGGTGAACAGCTCCCGGTTCGCCTCGTCGTCCCGGTAGTAGCCGGCCGACAGCAGCGGTCCCTTGCCGCCGGGCTGCCCTGGTCGCCCGGGCCCCAACCCCGGCCCCGGCCCCTGCGCCCCGAAGATCCGTACGTCCATCTCGGGGATCAGGCGTCCGCCCGTGCGAAGGCGCGCCTCCCTCGGGTCGTGGACGGTCGTGCGGCTGAACGCGCCGCTCTCGTTCGAGCCGAAGAAGTTCAGGACCGCCGCGCCGCTTCGTTCCTCGAACGCGGCGGCGTCCTCGTACGGGATGGCCTCGCCACCGGTGAAGACAACCCGTACGGACGACAGGTCAGCATCCGGGCGCGACCGCATGAGCATCCTGAGCTGGGTGCTCACCAGGCACAGCACCGCCGGGCGCTCCCGTTCGATCATCATTACGAGCTCGTCCACGTCGAACCTGGGCAGCACGGCCGCCGTCATGCCGGTCAAGATCGGCATGACATGCGCGCTCCACAGGCCGAAACCGAAGGGCGCGGGCACCGCCCCCAGCAGGACCTCGTCGTCCCGCACGCCACCGGCCGCCTCGATCGCGAGTTTCGCGAACGCGATCCAGCGGTTCTGGTGCTGCATGACGCACTTGGGCAGCCCGGTTGTTCCCGAGGTGGAGTTGAGCATCCACAGGTCGTTCGGCCCGAGCTGCCCGAGCTGCCCGAGCTGCCCGGGAGGCCCGGGAGGCCCGGGAGGCCCGGGAGGCCCGGGAGGCCTGAACTGCCCGGGGGGTCCGAGGTGCGAGGGAGGCCCGGGCGGCGTCGGAGACTCAAGGCGAGCCCCCGACGCCGCGTCCGAGCTGTCGTACAGGAAGAGGTGGCGCTCGACGCCGGCGCCGTGTCGAGCCAGCGCGTCGGGCAGTTCGGCCATGTCACGGCCACGGTGTTCGGGCAGTGTGACGATCCCGCGCGCGCCCGAGTGGCGGACGAGATGTGCGATCTCCGCGTCGCCTGCCCGTGCCCCGATGCCGACGGCTACGACGCCCGCGCGTTCGGTCCCGAGGAGGGCCACGTGGAAGTCCACGCCGTCCGGGAGGAGCAGGGCCACCCGGTCGCCGGGGGCCGGCCCGGCGCCGCGAAGCGCGCCCGCGACCTCGTTGGCCGCGCGGTCGAGCTCGCCCCACGTCAGGGACCTGGACGGCTCGACATAGGCGATCCGGCCGGGCCGGTGCGCTCGGACCATGTCGCCGAGCGGCGCAGTCTCCCACCAACCGGCCTCGGTGTACCGGCGGACCAGCCCAGGATCGACGATCACTCGCTCACTCCCTCAGCAAACGCTTGGTCGTGGCGATCCTAGGGGCCAGGCCAGACCGGGCCAGGCCAGGCCAGGCCAGGCCAGACCGGGCCAGACCGGGCCAGGCCAGACCGGGCCGGGCTAGGGGCGCTTGCCAGGGCGGTCGCCAGGGCGGTCGAAGACCCCGACCCCGATCTGGGCGGTCCAGGTCCAGACCTCGCCCTTCGCGGCGTTCTGGTTGTCGCCGGAGGGATCCTTGTAGGCGCGGATGGTGTACGAGCGGGAGCCCAGGTACTCGTAGGTCTTCGGATCGATGATGACCTCGTCGCGCAGGTAACCGTGGTGCACGCGGTAGAGGGTCACACCCCGGCGTCCGAGCAGATCCTTGGCGTGCGCCTCGTAGGTGGTGCCCGGAATCTTGGCGAGGGCGCCGTACATGGCGGCGCGGAGGCGCGACGGGAGGGCCTTGTCCCACATGCCCGCCTCGATCTCCATGAACGCGTACTGGTTCCGGGTCTCGACGCCGCCGCGTCGCACGTCATCGCGCAGGGAGACCTTCTTGAAGACGGCGGCGAGGAGCTTGTCGGGATCGGTGGGCCAGGCGAGGACGTCGGCGTAGTTCACCTGCGCCTCGGAACCTTGGTGGACGCTGAGATGCCCGTTCCGGATGTCGGCCCACTGCTGGTCGTCGGCGCGGGTCCAGACCTCGGTGGGGCGGTTCAGCTTGGGGCGGGCGGCGCCGAGCTTGAGGTACGGACCGCCGTCGACCTTGGTCGTGACGCTGGTGCTCTTCGAGTACGCCCACTGGGTGGGGCGGGGGCGGTCGTCGGGCTTGGCCGCGGCGGCCACGGCCGCGTTGTTGGCGAGGTCCATGGCGTTGGCGACCGGCCGCATGCGGAGTGGCTGCTGCCTGGCGGGAGCCGTTCCGTCGTTCTGGAGAACGACGAAGGAGCCCACGGCGGCGACGGCCAGGCCCACACCGGCGGCGCCGACGCCGACGGCCAGGAAGCGGCGCCGAGGCGTGTGGCGGGATGCGCGACCGGGTGCGCGGCCGGGCGAGCGACGCGCCTCGGACGCGTCGAGCAGCCTGGCGCGGAGGCGGGCCTTGGCGACGGGGTCGTACGGCGGCACGTCGGGACGGGCCTCGCGGAAGGTGGTGATCTCGTCGGTGGTCATGCCGGGGACTCCTCGTGCGTCGTCATGGGGTCGGTACCGCCGAACGCGCGGCGCACCTTCTTACGGATCCTGTGCAGGCGGGATCGGACCGTTCCGACCGGGACGCCGAGGGCCTGAGCGGCCTCCTCGTAGCTCAGGTCGGCCCAGGCGATCAGGAGCAGGAGGTCGCGGTCGGCGGCCGAGAGCCGTGCCAGGATCGCGGCGAGGCGGGGCTGGAGGCGTTCGGCGGTGACGCGGGCGGCGCTGCGTTCGTCGAACGACTCGACCGTGCCGGGGGTGCGCGTGCGGGCCAGCATGCGGTTGCGGCGGACCTCGGCGCGCCGGTGCTCCCGGACGGCGTTGGTCGCGATGCCGTAGAGCCAGGGGCGCGCGTCGGGGCGGTCCAGGTCGTAGCGGGAGCGCTTGCTGAACGCGGTCAGGAACGTCTCGGCGACCACGTCCTCGGCCATTTCGGGTCCGAGGCGGCGGGCGACGTAGCGGTGGATCTCGTCGCTGTGCCGGTCGAAGACGAGCGCGAAATGCTCCGGCTCCCGCAACGACTGCCTTATGAGGACTGCGTCAGAGGTGTCCTGTGCGGGGGGCGCGGTCAACACGTACCACGTCCGTTCATTGGGGGGTCCTTTCGAGTGGGGCTACATCCCGTTCTCGGCCGGACCTCCCGAACGAGTTCCCTTTTTCTTTAGTCGGTCACGGGAACGTCGGCCAGGCGTAGTGCGGACGGGGTCTTCGCGTTGAAGCCCCAGTCGAGCATGTGGGCCGCATCAGTAAAGCGGTTGGCCGAAGAGACATTACCCAGGGCCACGCCGTACAGCGTCCGCCTACCTCTGGTCGCGCTGAACAGCAGGCAGTAGCCGGCGGCGTTGGTGAAGCCGGTCTTGATGCCGCGCGTGCCGCGGTAAACGCCGAGAAGCCGGTTGGTGTTGGTCCAGCGGTAGCGGCGATGCCTTCCGCTCTTAGGCAGTGTGTATGCGGCCTTGCCCGCCACAGAACGAAACGTCGGGCTCTTCATCGCGTACTGGGCCAGCCTGGCGAGGTCGCGCGGCGTCGTGGAGTCGGCGAAGGCGGTGGGCCAGGGGAGCCCATCGAAGTTGTCGTAGGTGGTGTGGCCCATGCCCAGCGTGTGCGCGGTCGTGTTCATCTTGCCGACGAAGCCGCGCCAGCCGGGCCCGTAAGAGTCGGCGAGGGCATAAGCGGCGTCGGCCCCGGAAGGCAGCAGCAGGGCGTAGAGGAGCTGCCGGGCGGTGAAGCGGTCGCCGGGGCGAAGCCCCGCCACGGTCGCTCCGTGCCTGGCACCGTACGTCAGGTACTTGCGCTTGATGGTGATGGTCCGGTTCAGGTCGCCCGAACGAATCACCACCATGGCGGTCATGACCTTGGTGATGCTCGCCATGGGCCGCCGGGTGTCGGCGTCCTTGGACCAGCGTTCGGTGCCGTTGCCCTCGATGAGGTAGGCGGCGCGGGCATGGATTCCAGCGGGGGCGTTTCCACCGGGGGCGGGAGCGATCGGCACGCGCAGGATGCTAAGCGATTCCCCTGCTCAACGCCCTGCTACGCGCCGAGGGACCCTGCTACGCGCCGAGGGACTTGGTCAGGCGAGGCCAGGAGTTGTGCATCTCGCGCTGCCAGTACGGCCAGCGGTGCGTACCGGTGTCGTAGAAGTGGCGGGTGGCGGGGATGCCCAGCGGGCTGAGCCGTAGGGAGAACGCGGCGACCGTGGTCCAAGCGAGCTGTTCGGCGGAGTTGCGAGCGCCGTACTCCTGGCCGGGGGCGTCGAACGGACCGTCGAAGCCGGTCATGCTGCACGAGAGATACAGCTGGGTGCCCTTGAGGCCGGGCGCCTGGGTGATCGGGTCGTGGGCAGGCCAGACGTTCGGGCTGAACCAGGGCGGGCCCCACATGTCCAGGCCGTTCAGCCCGTCGTGCTGCATTCCGGCGAGCATGCCCTCGGGGAGGCCGGGCAGCAGGGTCGCGGCGTACGGGCTGTAGGCGGCGGCGTAGGAGAAGAAGCGCGGATGCCGGGCCGCGTAGATGAGGGCGCCGTAGCCACCGGCGGACAGGCCCGCGACGGCGCGGTGCGGGCCGCCCCGGTAGTGCCGTTCGACGACCTGGCGGACCTCGGTGAGGTGGTAGGTCTCCCAGCGCGGCGTGCCGCCCTTCCCTCCGTACCACCAGTCGGTGAAGCCGCCGGAGCGTCCGCACTCGGGCATGACGATCAGCGCGTTGGTCTTGGCGGTGAACGCCTCGATGTCGGTGGAACGGGTCCAGGAGACGTAGGTGTCGTTCCCGCCGTGCAGCATGAAGATCACGGGCCAGGTCCGCTTGGCCGAGGCCGACCAGCCCGGCGGCACCAGCAGCCGGTTGGTCAGCGTCCGGCCCATCGCGGGCGAGGACACGGTGAACTCCAGAAGCCTCTTGCTCAGCCACTTCTGGCCGACGACCGCCGGGCCCGCCGCCTCCGCCGCCTCCGCGGGGGAGCCCGGCAGCCCGATGGAGGCGGCCGCGCCGGCGGTCACCAGCCCGGCCTTGCACACATCGCGTCGCGTGAGTCCGGCCATGGCCGCCCGCCTTAGTCGATGTTGGCGCCGGCCGGAACCGGCGGGACGCGGTAGACCTCGGCCGTGCGAACGCCGAAGCCCCAGTTCAGGAGGCGCGCCGCGTCGGTGAAGCGCGCGTTCGGGTTGCGGGTGGAGCTGTTCAGCACGACGCCGATCAGGATGCGCTTGCCGCGGTGGGCGGCGAACATCAGCGAGTAGCCCGCGCCGTCGGTGAAGCCGGTCTTGATGCCGATCGTGCCGCGGTACGACCCGATCATCAGGTTGGTGTTGGTCCACTTGTAGGCGTGGTGCCCGCCGCCCGAGCCGAGCGAGTAGGACCTGCGGGCGACGACCGCGCGGAAGTCCTTGTTCCTCATCGCGTAGTGGCCGAGCTTGATCTGGTCGCGTGCCGTCGACAGCGTCGAGGTCTGCGACGGCCAGGGCAGCCCGTCGAAGTTGGCGTAGTGCGTGCGGGTCATCTTGAGCTGCTTGGCGGTCTTGTTCATCTTGGCGACGAAGCCGCGCCAGCCGGGCCCGTAGGAGTCGGCGAGCACGTAGGCGGCGTCGCAGCCCGAGGGCAGCATCATCGCGTTCAGCAGCTGCCGGACCGTCAGCTTGTCGCCCGCGCGCAGCTTGGCCGAGCTGGCGCCGTGGCTTTTGGCGTAGTCGACGTGCTTCTTCTTGACCGTGATCTTCCGGTCCAGGTGGCCGCCGCGCAGCACGACCATCGCGGTCATCACCTTGGTGATGCTGGCGACGGGCCGGCGGGTGTCGGGGCTCTTGGTCCAGCGGGTCTTCTTCGCGCCGCTGTCCCAGAGGTAGGCCGACCTGGCCGCCACGCTCGGGCCCTTCGCGGCGGCGGCGGGGACCGCGGGCGCGGGGGTGGTGGCCGCTTCGGCCGAGGCTGAGGCTGAGAGGGCGGGGGCCGCCATGAGCGGCGCCATGGTGACTCCGGCGATCGTGATCTTGATCGTCGACCTCATGCGTTCCCCGTTCCTCATCGGCCATCGCGTGTCCCGTCGGGCACAGCGGCGACAAGGAGGTTGTCAGGCGGGTCAGTGCCCCGGCAAGGGAAGGTGATCAAGATGCCAAATCCGGCCGGGGCGTCAACCATCAGGCGGTGAGGAGCGTCGCCGTCCCGGCGCCGATGAGCGCCACCGCCCACACGCGGTCGAGGTTGAACCAGGCGTGCCGCAGGATCGCCAGCCCGACCAGCTCGTACACCGCGATGGCGATCACCCCGGCGACGGTGAACATCGCCAGGGTGTGAACGCCGGTCACGAAGACGCCCGTGGAGATCGCGCTGCCCGCGCCCGCCTCCAGGCCGTGGCTGTGGGCGGAGTGCACGCCGGACGACCCACCGGACGACACACCGGACGACGAGGTGAGGATCGGCAGCAGCATGAGCCCGGCGCCGTGCACCGACGACATCAGGAACGACCAGCCCGCCAGCTGCCACAGCGACAGCCGCATGCCGACCCAGCGGAAGTGCCGGTTGGACAGCAGCCGCCACAGCCCGAACCCGACCAGGACCACGCCGCCGGCGATCGCGATGACCTGGGTCGCGACCACCGACTCGGTGAGCGACACCAGGATCGCGACCGCGCCCACCGAGGCGGCGTGCCCGGCCGCGATCGCCGGGAGCGACTGCAGCACGAGGGCGCGGCTGCGTTCCTGAAGGCCGCGCGCGACCGCGAACAGCCAGCCCATGCCGGGGTTCAGCCCGTGGAACGCCCCGAGCGCGATGAGCGCCGCGAGCGAGCCGTTCGTCACGGGTAGCAGTACGAATCGGAGGAGGCGTCACCGCCCTGCAGGCGCACCTGGTGCGGGCGCAGCCCGCGGAACGCGTCGCCGTGCGGGAAGAAGCGTTCGTCGAACCCGAAACCCGAAGCGGAGGAGTCGAGCTTGGCCATCCAGGCACCGACGCCGTCCGGGTAGAACTGGTCGTCCCACGCCCCATAGAGCGAGTTCGTCACGTACACCCGTTGGCCGTCGCGGCTGACCTCGACCATCTGCGGCCCGCCCGCCAGCGGCAGGTCCGGCGCGGCCGGATGCGGGGTCCGGCGCACGATCCCGCCGAGGTGCACCGAGCCCGCCTCGACCGGGTGGAACGGGTCGCTCACGTCGTAGCGCTTCAGCTCGCCGGTGCCCCAGCACGACACGTACAGCCAGCGGTCGTCCACCGACAGGTCGATGTCGGTGACCAGCGGCGGCACGGCCCCGAACGGCTCGATGACCGGCGGGAGCAGGGCCGGGTCGGCGGGCTCGGCCGGGATCGTGATGACCTTGGTGGCGGCCCAGCCGTCGCCATCGTCCGCCCGATGCCACAGCCACACCGACGCCGACAGGTCCTCGACGCTGACGACCACGCCGGCGAAGCCCCACTGCTTGGTCGGGTCGTGCGCGGGCCGCAGCTCCAGCGCCATCTGGTGCTCGTCGCCGAGGTCGACGGTCTGCACGTGCTTGCGCTTGGGCAGGTCCCAGAAGTGCAGCGCGTGCCCGTACTTGCGGCCGAGGAGCAGCTCGCCGACCACGCCGTCCTCGATCATCGACGGCGTGCCCCACTCGGAGGTGACGAGCACGTCGTGGGCGATGTGCCACCAGGCGTCGTAGGCGAAGTACTGCGGGCCCCGGTCGACCTCCCAGCGTCCGCGCACCTCGAACGAGGTGTGGTCGAGCAGCGCGATCCCGCCCGGCCCCTCCTCGCCGTTCGCCCCGCCGAGCGCCGTCACGTACAGCCCCTCGGGACCGCAGTGCACGGTGTGCGGACGCGAGTAGCCCGCCCGCTTGGCCAGCTCGTCGGCCTCCAGGGTCTTCACGAGCTTGGGCGCGCGCGGGTCGTCCTTGGTGTCCAGCACGTAGATCCGCGACGACCGCAGGCCCGGCACCACCAGGTAGCGCCGCTCGACATGCGGGTGCGGCGCGTACGGGCACAGCGCGCTGCTGCACGCGTTCCAGCCGAAGTGGTGCAGCTCGTCGCCGAGGTTGGGCAGCTCGCTCCAGCCGACCACCTCGCCGTACGAGCCGGACCCCGGATCGACGTCCAGCACCGCGATCGCGTCCGGCTTGGCCGCCGAACGGTCGAACGCGGCGACGTAGGCGAGCGTCTCCGGGGGCGCCTCCGCGGCGTCGCGCGGCGAGGCGTAGAAGGTGGGATCCGGCTTCCACAAGGCCATGGGGCTCTCCCGGCTCTTCCGACTCTTTCGGCTAAATGACGGTCACGGGGTGTTTCACGATCGCGCCGAACAGGTATCCGAGCGTGTTGTAGGCGGCGGTCGCGGGCTGCACGGCACCGGTCTCGTCGGTGGCGCGGGCGAGCAGTTCGTACGACCCGGGCGTCTCGGGCCGCCAGGGGAACTGCCAGCGCACCCAGCCGTGCTCGGCGCTCGGCCCGTACGTGCGGGCGCGATCCCAGGACGCGCCGCCGTCGCTGCTGACCTCGACCCGGCGTACATGCCCGTTGCCCGACCACGAACGGCCGGTCAGCACGTGCCTGCGGCGGGCGGCGAGCTCGGCGCCGAAGGGGAGCTCGAACGCGCTCTTGACGTTCATCCTGGTCAGGGGCGCGCTGCCCTCGGCCGGGAAGTCCGGCCCGAACATCCGGTAGTACCGGGTGTTCCACGGGGAGTACAACGGCTGATCCGACACCTGAACGTCACCGAGCCATTTGATCGATGCGATGCCCACCCACGAAGGTACGACGAGCCGCACCGGAAAACCATGGTCGGGCGGCAGCGGGCGGCCGTTCATCTCGTAGGCCAGCAGCACGTCCTTGAGCGCCTTGGCGATCGGCAGCGGGCGCCGCACCCGGCCGAGGTTCTCGCCCTTGTCCAGGTACTCGGGGTCCAGGCCGCGCGGCAGCAGGTCGACGGCGTGGCGGGTGAGCCCGGCACGTTCCAGAACGGTCGCCAGCCGCACGCCGCGCCACCGCGCGACGCCGACCGCGCCGAGCTTCCAGGGTGTGCCCGAGACCTCCTGGCCCTGCTGCGAGGCGTAGAAGCTGCGGCCGTTGCCGGTGCACTCGATCGAGGAGACGAGGGTCTCGGCCCGCATCGCCCTCAGGTCCTCGTAGGAGAACTCGATCGGCCGGTCCTCGCCCGGCGACCCGCGCAGCCCGCTGCCCCACAGCTTCAGCCGCCACGTGCGCGCGTCGATGAGCGGGGTGGACACGTGGTTGCGCACGAAGAAGTGGTCGACGGGCGTCAGGTAGCCGGTGTCCTTGAGCGCCTCCCAGCGGGTCTCGGCGTTGGTGCCGTAGTTGATGAACGTCTCGGGCGGCAGCGGCTTGACGATCGGCCCGCCCTCGGCCGCCGTGGTTTGCGTCGAGGCGGCGGCTCGGCCGGTGGCGGCGAACGCGGCGGCTCCGAGACCGGCTCCGAGACCGGCTCCGGCGGTGGCGCGCAGCAGGCCGCGCCGGGACATGCGCACCCGTTCATAGGTGGCCTCGTCGGTGAGGTCGTGCTTCATGCGACCGATCGTGGTGGGCGGAACGCGTAAAGTCAACTGATCCTGTAGGAAAAGTACTGTTTCTATGGGAAGTGCGAAGGGGTCGAAGCGGGAACGGCGGTGGGTAGCCTGTCGGTGTGACGCGAAACGCGGCAGACCCGGCGTCCGGCGTCGATTCGCCCGGCGAGCTCGTACGGCGGCTGGACGAGCACGCCTATCTGGCCGACGAGGGCCTGGCGACGGCGGGCTTCCTCGCGCTCCGGATGGGGCGCCCGCTGTTCCTGGAGGGCGAGGCCGGCGTCGGCAAGACCGCGTTCGCCCGGGCCATGTCGCAGGTGCTCGGCGCTCCGCTGATCCGGCTGCAGTGCTACGAGGGGCTGGACGCCGCGCAGGCCCTCTATGACTGGGACTTCCCGCGCCAGCTCCTGCACCTGCGGGCCGCCGAGGCCGCGGGCGTCGCCGACGTCGACCGGCTGGAGGGCGAGCTCTACGACCGCCGTTTCCTGGTCGCCCGGCCGCTGCTGCGCGCCCTGGAGACCGTGCCGAGCGTGCTGCTGGTGGACGAGATCGACCGCGCCGACGACGAGTTCGAGGCGTTCCTGCTCGAGGTGCTGAGCGACTTCACCATCACGATCCCCGAGCTCGGCACCGTGCGCGCCGAGCGGCCGCCGGTCGTCGTGGTCACCTCCAACCGCACCCGCGAGGTGCACGACGCGCTGAAGCGCCGCTGCCTCTACCACTGGCTGGAGCACCCCTCCTACGACCGTGAGGTCGCGATCATCCGGCGGCGGCTGCCGGACGCGGCGGACCGGCTCGCCGGGCAGGTCGCCCGCGCCGCCCAGCGGCTGCGCGCCGAGGACCTGCTGAAGCCGCCGGGCGTCGCCGAGAGCCTGGACTGGACCGAGGCGCTGGTCGCGCTCGGCGTCCGCGAGCTGGACCCCGAGACCGCCGCGGTGACGCTCGGCGCCGTGCTGAAGTACCGCGAGGACGGCGAGCGGATCGTCAAGAACGGCCTGGCCGCTCTTCTTGACGGGGGATGAGCGCGATGCGCGACGTCACCGAGACGATCGTCGGCTTCGCCCGCACGGTCCGCGCGGCGGGCGGGCCCGCCGACGCCGAGCGGGTGCAGGCGATGCTGCGCGCGCTCGACCACCTCGACGTCCTGGACCCGGCCGACGTCTACTGGGCGGGCCGCCTCACGCTCTGCGCCGACCCCGGCGACCTGGACCGTTACGACCGCTGCTTCGCCGCCTACTTCTCCGGCCGTACGGTCCGCCCCGGGCCGCGCGTTCCGCCGCCGGTCGTACGGCGCCACGTCGTCGTGCCGAGCATGCGCACCCCCGAGGGCGCCCAGGAGCGCCCGACCGACGTCGACCTGGCGACCGCGAGCGGCGTCGAGGTGCTGCGCCGGCGCGACGTCGCCCGGCTCTCGGCCGCCGAACGCGCCGAGGTCAACCGGCTGATCGCGCTGCTGGAGGCGACCGCCGAGCCGCGCCGCACGCGCCGCTTCCACCCCGCGCCGTCCGGCCGCCTCGACCCCGCCCGGACCGTACGGGAGGTGCTGCGGCGCGGCGGTGAGATCTCCCTGCTGCGCCACCGCACGCACCGCACCCGGCCGCGCCGCGTTGTGCTGCTCATCGACGTCAGCGGCTCCATGAGCCCGTACGCCGACTCCCTGCTGCGCTTCGCGCACGCCGTCGCCCGCGCCGGGGGACGGGCGGGCGGCCGGGGCGCCGAGATCTTCAGCGCGGGCACCCGCCTCACGCGCCTGACGCGGGAGCTGCGGCAGCGCGACGCCGACACCGCGATGGCGGCGGCGTCGGCGGCGATCCCCGACTGGAGCGGCGGCACCCGGCTCGGCGAGGAGCTGAAGGAGTTCCTCGACCGCTTCGGGCAGCGCGGCACGGCCCGCGGCGCGGTCGTCGTGATCGCCTCCGACGGGTGGGAACGCGGCGACGCCGAGCTGCTCGGCACGCAGATGGCGCGGCTGCACCGGCTCGCGCACCGCGTCGTGTGGGCCAACCCGCACAAGGCGCGGCCGGGCTACGAGCCGCTGACCGCCGGGATGGCGGCGGCGCTGCCGCACGTGGACGACTTCACCTCGGGGCACAGCCTGGGCGCCCTGGAGGAACTGGCACGGCTGATCGGAGGTCCCGATGCGCGACGTACTCGGTGACATCGTGGAGTGGTACGAGACGGGGGAGCCGTTCGGCCTCGCCACCGTGGTCAACACCTTCCGGAGCGCGCCCCGGCCGCCCGGCGCGGCGATGGCGGTCTCGGCGTCCGGCGAGGTCGTCGGCAGCGTGTCCGGCGGCTGCGTCGAGGGCGCGGTCTACGACCTGGCCGAGTCGGTCCTGGAGTCGGGCGCGCCCGTGCTGCAGCGGTACGGGGTGAGCGACGACGACGCGTTCGCCGTCGGCCTCACCTGCGGCGGGATCCTGGACGTGCTGGTCGAGCCGATCACGCCCGCCACGTTCCCGCAGTTCCGCGAGGTGGCGGCGTCGATCGCGCGGCGCGAGCCCGTCGCGGTCGCGACCGTCGTCGCGGGCCCCGGCGACATCGGGGCGCGGCGGCTGGTCTGGCCGGACCGCGCGACCGGCTCACTGGCGCCCGGCGCCCCGCATGAGGAACGGCTGGACGACGCGGTCGACGACGACGTGCGCGGCATGCTCGCGCAGGGCCTGACCGGCCAGCGGCACTACGGCCGCGAGGGGGAGCGGCGGCTGGACGAGCTGACGGTGTTCGTGCACAGCTTCGCGCCGCCGCCCCGGCTGCTGGTCTTCGGCGCCATCGACTTCGCGGCGGCGGTCGCGCGGGTCGGCAAGTTCCTCGGCTACCACGTGACCGTGTGCGACGCGCGGCCGGTGTTCGCCACCGCCAAGCGCTTCCCCGACGCCGACGAGGTCGTGGTCAAGTGGCCGCACAAGTACCTGGACGAGGCCGAGGTGGACGCGCGCACCGCGATCTGCGTGCTCACCCACGACCCCAAGTTCGACGTGCCGCTGCTGGAGGTCGCGCTGCGCACGGGCGCGGGCTACGTCGGCGCGATGGGTTCGCGCCGCACCCATGAGGACCGGCTGGAACGGCTGCGCGAGGCGGGCGTGACCGAGGCGGAGCTGGCCGGGCTCCGTTCGCCGATCGGGCTGGACCTGGGCGCACGCACCCCCGAGGAGACCGCCGTGTCCATCGCCGCCGAGCTCATCCAGCTCAGGTGGGGAGGTTCCGGACGTCCCCTTACCGACACCAGCGGCCGGATCCACGGCGAAACGGGGTAAGAGGCCCTACGCTCACCAGATGACCTTGCATGGTGAGGTGCCTCCGGCCGGTTTGCTGCTGGCCGCGGGGGAGGGGAGCCGGCTCGGCCGCCCGAAGGCGCTGCTCGAACTCGGCGGCGAGCGCCTGGTGGACCGGGGCGTCCAGATGCTGCGCGAGGCGGGCTGCTCGCCGGTCGTCGTCGTGACGGGCGCCGCCGAGGTGGAGGTCATGGGCGCGGTCACCGTGCCCAACCCGGACTGGCGCAGCGGCATGGGCTCCTCGCTGCGCACCGGGCTCGGCGCACTGCCGCCCGGCTGCCCGGCCGTGGTCGTCGCGCTGGTCGACCAGCCGCGCGTCACCGCCGAGGCCGTACGGCGCCTCATCGCGGCCTACGAGTCCGGCGTCGGCATCGCGGTCGCGACCTATGAGGGCCGTCCGCGCAACCCGGCGCTGTTCAAGGGCGAGTTCTTCGAGGCCATCGCCGAGTCGGCCGTCGGCGACGTGGGCGCCCGCACGTTCCTGCGCACCCACGCCGACCTGGTCACCCAGGTGCCCTGCGACGACATCGCCGCCCCCGACGACATCGACACCCCAGAGGACCTGGACGCCTTCATGCGCCAGGAATGACTAGCCGGGAAGGACGAAGAGGTTCTGCGGGCGGCGGACCAGGTGGCCGGTCGACCAGGGGACGTCGGCGGCGGGCTGGGCCAGGCGAAGGTCGGGCAGCCGTTCCGCCAGCGCCGCGAAGGCCTCCTGCAGTTCCATCCGCGCCAGGTTCGCGCCCAGGCAGTAGTGGGCGCCGCGGCCGAACGCGATGTGGGCCTGCTCGCGGCCCGGGCGGTACTCCTCCGGCTCGGGGAAGACCTCGGGGTCGTGGTTGGCGGCGATCGGCGGCGACAGGATCGCCTGGCCCTTGCGGACCACGCCGCACGACAGCTCGACGTCCTCCTTGGCGACGCGGGGGAGCCCGTTGTCGCCGGGGATCTCCATGCGGAGCAGCTCCTCGACGGCGTGCTCGACCATCTCCGGCGACTCCGCCAGCGCGGCGTAGCGTTCGCGCGGCTCCAGCAGGCGCAGCAGGCCGCGGGTCAGCACCGAGGCGGTGGTCTCGTGCCCGGCCGCGACCAGCATCATCGCGATCCGGGTGAGCTCGTCGTCGTTCAGCCGGTCGTTGCCGTCGTCGTCGCGGGCGTCGATCAGCATGGCGATCAGGCCGTCGCCGGGCGCGGCGCGGTGCGCGGTGACCATCTCGGCCATGTAGATCGCGAACTCGAACGCCGAGTGCAGCCGCTGGTCGGGGGTGAGCGCCGCGGTCGACAGCAGGTCGTCGGACCACTGGCGGACCCTGGCGGTGTCGATGCCGTCGACGCCCATGATGTCGCAGATCACCTGGATGGGCAGCGGGAAGGCGAACGCGGTCACGAAGTCGACCGGGCCCTCCTTCGCGCCGACCAGCATCTCGTCGATCATCTCGTTCGCGATCGCGCGGACCCGCGGCCGCCAGTTCGCGATCTGGCGCGGCGTGAACGTGCCCGACAGCAGCCGGCGGAACCGGGTGTGCCGGGGCGGGTCCATGTTGAGGATCTGGTCGGGGTCGCTGGACAGGTCCTGGCCGAGCACCATCCGGGGCGCGCCCGGATAGTTCAGCTCCCGTGAAAAACGGGGGTCGGACAGCACGGTGACGACGTCCTCGAACCGCACCGCCATGACGGCCTCGTCGCCGCTCGGAAAGGTGACCGGCGCGAGGGGATCCTCCCGGTGACGGCGCGTGAACTCGGCGGGCAGACGCCCTTGCGGGCCTGGCGTGAACGGCACGAGCGGTGAATCGGTCACAGCTGGACCATAACCGCGGACCGCCCGGCCGGTGAAGCCGTCTCATGCACGCTACACATAATTGTGATCATGATGGCCGGGCGGTCAGCTTCGGTGCATTCCAGCGCTGACGTGCGCGCTTTCTACTTCTTGTAGGCGTGCGGCGCCGAATAGGCCCAGACCTGGTTCCAGTAATCGCGGACCAGATCGGTGGCCGCCTTTCCTTCGACGAGGTAGCCGAACTCCATCAGGTTGTGCGGGTAGAGGTTGTCCGAGCCCACGTAATAGCAGGACTCGTCGGCGATGTAGACCTTGGCGTGGTTGCCGGGCGCCGGGTCGCTGGAGAAGATCGCCGGGGTCGGGACGACGGTGCCCATGCGGCCGCAGCGGCTGCCCGACGGCGGGTCCGGCCACTTGTAGTCGGTGCCCTCGGCCGTGAACTTCACCTCGTTGAAGCAGAACGGTGCCACGGCGAGCCGCTCGTTCGCACCGCCGGCCTTGGTCTTGCTCGCGGCCTTCTCGGTGATGAGGCGGCGCAGGAACTCGTTGGTGCCGGAGGCGCCGTTGCCCCAGGAGTACTGCTGACCACCGCCGGCGGCGTCGAGCGGCGAGACGACGACGTTCACCTTCAGCGTGTCGGAGGCCAGCAGGGCCTCGGCGATCCAGTGGCAGACCAGGTGCTCGCGCTCCTTGTTCGCGCCGGTGAACATCAGGTCCTGCTGGCAGATGTAGAGCGAGCTGCGGGCGCCCTTGATGACCTGTTCCTTGGCGACGTCGCTGGCGTTCTGGCCGAGGACGCCACCGCGGCCGAGCGACAGGACCCGGCCGGGCGCCCAGCCCTCGCCGCCCTCCTGCTGGACCTGGGTCTGCGGCACCGCCGGGTGGGTGAGAGTGACCTGGTCGCGGGCGGTGCCGGCGGCCAGGGCGGCCAGGGCGAAGCTCTGGTTGATCCGCTTGACGATGAGGAGGTTCTCGCCTTTTCTCCACAGGAACTCGGCGAACTGCTGGGCGTGCGCGGCGGCGCCGCCGCGCACCTCCACGGAGATGTCGTGGACCGGCGGGTAGGAGCCGTAGGCGCCGTCCCAGAGGTTGTGCCCGCCGACCAGCGCCACGGAGCCGTCCGCGGCCACGATCTTGGCATGGTTCCAGGACGCCCCGGCGAGCGAGGTCGACAGCTGGCCGACCAGGATCGTCATGGTCTGCACGGGCAGCTTGTTCTCCTTGCAGAACGTGGCGAGCCGCTCCTGGAACTTGGTCACGGTGTCATAGAGCATCACGTACCCGAACAGGAAGCGGATGGTGATCGGCGCGGTCCCGATCCGCTGGGCCAGCTTGGCCAGCCCGTTCTCCACCGCCTTCTGGAAGACGCCGAGGGGCGGGTTCAGCGACACGATGTCGACGTGCTGGTTCGCCCCGGCGATGATCGACTCGACGATCCCGGCCATGTCCTGGACCGACTGGGCCGCCAGGGCGGAGACTCCGGACGAGGTCATCGGCCGCCCCCACACGTGGGGCGTGTCGATGATCCGGATGAGGTTGGCCTCGCTGACCGCATGGACGCCGGCGTCCATTCCCCCCAGGGCCTGCTCGACGGTGTCGATGAACGAAGGCGGCATGGCTTCCATGGCCCGCCTCCTCTCTTGCTGGGGCGGGCGATGGATGGGTCACCCGTAGAACTTCGAAGCTATGCAGGCCCTGACCAGGGGTCAATGGACAGTTCCGGTCATGATCATCAGGGCTGTTGCTGGTTGGAAATGTGCTTGCCGATGACGCGCCAGGAGCCTTCGCGGCGCAGGTAGACGTGCGTGACGCGGAAGCGCCCGTTGACCGGGCGGTCCTGGTGTGAGGCCTCCTGGACCTGCGTGCCGATCGCCACGGCGGTGTCGCCGAACGCGCGGACCTCGATGTTCTCGAAGTCGAACGCCTGGATCTTCAGGCCGCCCCCGTAGCGGCCCAGCCACTGCTCCTTGTTGAGGATGAAGCCGACGGGCCCGACGCCGCGGAAGTCGTCGTCGAGCAGGGCCCGCTGGAACTCCACGTCCATGGTGCGCTCGGCCTCGGCCCAGCGGGCCTCCAGCTCGCGAATCTGAGTCTCGGTCGTCTCGGCCATGATCCGGTCCTCCTGGATGAGTGCTGCTGAGTGGTTCTGAGTGGGTACTCACTCACCATAAATGAGTGAACACTCATCGGCAAGGGGTCGATCGAATTATCTGGAGAAGTGCCAGGTCAGATGCCCGGTCATGAGTCGGCTGGCAGCACGCTCTCGTCCAGGGCGCCGCAGTCGACGGCGCGGCGGAGCCGCCCGGTGAGGGCCTTCACGGTCGCCGGCTCGTCGAGCACGCCCTCGTCGCCGGCGGCCTGCTCGTGCCAGGCCCGCACGCGCCCGATCACGTCGTCCACCCCGTTCAGATGGAAGGCGTAGACGGCCGCGTAACGGCTCGGCAGGTGCGCCGGGTGCAGGTCCCAGCCCTGGTAGAAGCCGTGCTTCAGCGAGTGCCGCACCTGCGCCGCGTGAACGGCCCAGGCGGCGTTGACCTCGTCGGGCCCGTCGTTGCGGGGGATCACGTTCGACGAACCGTCCGACAGCCGGATCCCGGTCCCGGCCAGCGACACCTGCATCATGTGGCGCGCGAAGTCGCACGCCGGGTGGTCGAGGCGCTGCTCCTCGGGCGGCAGCCCGCAGGCCGCGGTGTAGTCGAAGACGCCGAAGTGCGCGGCCGACATCCGGCCCTTGGCCGCCTGGGCGATGGCCCGCAGCCCGATCCGGCCCTCGTGGTCGATGATCGCCTCGGTGGTCTCGATCTGGACCTCGAAGCGCAGTATCCCCTCGGGCAGCCCCAGCGAGGTCTCCAGCCGCTCGATGTAGTCCACGAAGATCGCCACATGCTCGGCCATGACGACCTTCGGGAACGTGATCGTGAAGCCGCCGGGCAGCCGCCCGAGCCGGTCCCGCAGCGAGGTCAGGAACCCGTCGAGCGTGCGCATGCTGCGCTCGTGGCCCCCGTCGGCGAACGACTTGACCCGCAGTCCCCAGTAGTGCGGCAGGTTCTTGGCGTTGTAGGCGGTCGCGACGGCCTCCACCACCTGGGTGATGTGCCCGTCCTCCTCCTCGTCGGACCGCACCCCGTAGCCGTCCTCGAAGTCGATCCGCAGGTCCTCGATCGGCTCGTTCGCCAGCTTGGCGGCGACCCGCTCCCGCACCAGCCCGGCGATCTCCGGCTCGATCCCGAACGCCGACCCGAACGACCCGGCCCCCGGCGTGTGCGTGTTGAGCAGCCGCAGCGCCTCCGACCCGAAGTCGGACGGCGTCGACCGCGAGAAGCGGTCGGCGGGCACGTACACCGTGTGCACCGGCTGCCGCCCGGTGGGCGGTCCGGGGAAGACGCTCGCGTGCTCCGCGGAGACCGCGGTCACACGCTCGGAAAGGTCATCGATCGAGGTCACGCTGAGGTTCACCCCGTAATGATCCCGCATCTTCCCCATCGCCGCCTAGACGGGATTCCGTTTACCGCATCACCGCAGGTCAGAGTCTTTTGATCATGATGGCCGCCGTCGAGCCCCCGCTGACCTGGCCTGATCCCGTCGAAACGTGGCTCCCACGCCTGTGGGCCGGGTGAGCGGAGGCTCAATACGTTCGGAACGTAGGCCGAACGTCCCGCACTCCGGAGGACCCTCATGCACGCGCAGATCGTCTTGTTCGACGGCTTCGATCCGCTCGATGTCGTCGCTCCCTACGAGGTGCTGCACGCCGGCGGCATGGCCTCCGCGGGCGCGGTGACCGTGGAACTGGTCTCCGCCGAAGGGCCGCGCGAGGTGGCCGGCGGCACCGGCGGCCTGGCGCTCCGTTCCACCGCCGCCCTCGATCCCGAACGCGCGGGCCTGATCCTGGTCCCCGGCGCCTCAGGCCCCATGGAGGACTCCCCAGACATCGGCGCCCAGGGCGAATCCATCCCCGCACTGCTCGGCCGGACGCTGACCACCGAGCTGCCCGTTCTGCTGAAGGCGGCCATGGACAACCCCGAGATCACCGTGTCCACCGTCTGCGGAGGCTCGCTCATCCTGGCCATGGCGGGCCTGCTGGAGGGACGCCACGCCACCACCCACCACCTGGGCATGGACATGCTCGACGCCACCGGCGTCCACCCGGTGAGCGCCCGCGTCGTCGACGACGGCGACCTGATCACCGGCGCGGGCGTCACCTCAGGACTCGACCTCGCCCTCTACCTGCTGGAACGCGAGGTCGGTCCCCGAGTGGCCCACGCCGTCGAGGCCCTGTTCGCCCACGAACGCCGAGGCGTCGTCTGGCGGAACACAGGCCTGGAACCCGTCCGGTTCTGATTGCCCTGATGGGCGGAAAAGGCGATGCCGGCCCGCTGGAGGCGGGCCGGCATCAGGGGGTCGGGCAGGTTACGCGGGAACGATGTAGATGTGGCTCATCGCCGAGCGGTGCGTCGACTTGGAACCGCGGAAGTCGGGCAGGCCGATCGCGGTGCCGTGCACCGCGCCCTTCTCGCCCTTCACCCAGTCCACCCGCACGTAGGCGTTGAAGATGGGGGCGCAGCCCCGGGCCTTCGACACCTTGAAGTGCGGCTTGTACATCGGCACCACGGTGTGGTGCACCGCGTAGGGGGTCGTCTTGACGACGCTCGTCTTGCTCGACTGGCAGACCTTCTTGCCCGTCGAGTTCCACTGGTTGACGATCAGCGTGAACCGGGCGGTCGAGGCGCCCTTCTTGTTGCACGCCACGTTGCGCTGGCAGACCTGGTAGTTCACGTCGCCGAAGACGTTGAGCTCACGGAAAGCGGGAGTCTTGGTCTTCGGCAGCGCGGGCTGCCACTGGTGGTGCTTGGAGTCCACCGGAAGGTCGCCGTAGGGCATGTCGTAGGCGAGCGGCTTGCCGTTGGAGGCGTTCCCGACGAACTTGTTGGCGAACGCCAGGGAACCGCCCGCGATCTGCACCGAGGAACGCTTGGTGTAGAGCGAGGCGACCCGGGCGTACGTCGTGCAGGTGGCCGTGGTGGCCTTGCCGGAGTGGAGCAGGAACTTGGTGACGACCCAGATGTCTTCCCACTGGGGGTACTTGCCCGTACCGGGGTAGACGTTCTGGCCCAGCACCATGTTCTTGCCGCCGCCCGGCCACGTGCAGCGCACTTCGTTGTCGACCAGCGTCCGGACGCTGGCCTTGTTCGCGCGCACCCGCGAGACCACGTACGTGGTCTGCTTCGCGGTCATTTTCATCCGTACTGTGCCGAGCGCCACGACGTTGTGGTCGATGCCCTTTTTCGGGGGCGGCGGCGCGATGAGCCGCCTCGGCTTGAAGCCGACCGACGTCGCGGCGGCGGTTGACGCGGAGTCGGCGGACGACTTGGAGGCGTCAGCCGATTTCGAGACCGCGAAAGCGGTCAAACAGCCCACACAGGCCAACACGGCACAGACGGCCGTGATTACTATTCGTTTCATGGGAGCACCCCTTCTTCGAGGGGGACTCTAGCCGAAGCGTTTTCCGCATATATGAATCTTTTGGTAGTTCCGCGGCGGCTTCATTTCGCTTCGCGGTAGGGCCATGTGGGTGAGGGTCAGGGCATGCGGCCCTTGGCCACGGGACGGACCTCGGAACGGCCTGTGTCGGTGGTGCAGACGTCCCCTTGATAGGGGAGTTGGGCGGACTCGCGCAGGCCCGGCGGATAGACGCGGAGATGGGTCGCCTGCTGGGAACTGCAGGGCGGAGAGCCCGGGTCTCCATAGACGCCGGTATTGGTCGTGTGCAGGACGCTGTAAACGTGGGAGCCCGCTGCCAGCGTCACCGTGACCAGGGGGTTGGCGGTGAGGTCGCGGGCCGCTGAGGGGCCGACATGCGTTCCGGACGCGTCCAGGAACGAGACGCCTGGCGTGCCCCGGAGCGTGCATGGGCGCGAGCCGGTGTTGGTGAAGAGGAGTTCCACGTCGGTGTGGCCCGCGCCGCCTTGGGAGGAGCCGAGGCTCACCTTCAGGTCGGTGAAGGTGCACGTGGTGGTGGCCGGAGCGCTGGTGGTCGGGGTCGAGCTCGGGCTTGAGGTCTTGTCCGAGGATGTGGTGGGGGAGGACGAGAGAGACCCGGTCGGGCCGCTCGTCGTCGGCACCGGCCGGCCGGTGGGCGTGGGGCGTTCGCCGGTGGGGCGTACGGCGGGCTCGCGATCCGGCAGCGTTCCGGAGACGCCCCAGGCGACCGCCGCCACGATCAGCGCTCCGCCGGCACCGGCCGCGACGCGGCGGCGCCTGCGCATGGCGGTGCCCTTGCGGCGGGCCTTGGCGGCCAGGTCCGATGGGGGAGGCGGATCGTTGTAGCCCAGGTCCATGCGGGGATCCGGCCCGTCGTGGCTGTCACGCATGGCGTCCCCCGTCCTCTGTCCAAGAGTCCATCGGTAGCAGGTGCCGCGACTGGCGCAGCCGCTGCAGGGCCCGGTGCGCGGTGCTCTTCACCGTTCCGGGTGCGATGCCGAGCTCCTCGGCGATCTGGACCTCGCTGAGATCGAACCAGTAGCGCAGGACCACCACCGCTCGTTCGCGGCGGGTCAGGACGGCCAGCGCGCGTTGCACGGCGTCACGGCGGGCCAGGTCGGTCGCGTGGTCGTCCGAGGGCGGGGGAGTCACGTTGGCGGTGAACGGCAGCTCTCGCCACCGCACTCGCCGCCACCAGTCCAGGTAGTTGTTCAACATGGCCCGGCGTACGTAACCCTCGGGATTGCCACGGCGCACCTTCGCCCAGTGCGAGTAGGTCCGCGCCAGCGCGTTCTGGACCAGGTCCTCGGCGCGTGCGCGGTCACCGGTGAGCAGGTCGGCAGCGTGAAGCAGGGAGCGCGAGGCCCCCTCTACGAACGTGGTGAATTCCTCGTCCGCCGTGTCCGCGGTCTCCGCCAACCAGATCCCTTCCGGTGAAACTCGCGCCGTGCTCCGGCCTGGGTCAGGAGGGCAGGTGCGCGGGGGCGGCCGACAGTGCGGTCGCCGTGATCGTACGGTCCCCGCCCAGGACGGTGCGCAGCCCGGTCGTACGGTACGTGCGCTCGTTGGGCGGAGTGACGATGATCGAGGCCGCCTCGGCCGTGGGACGCGTGCCGTCCGCCGACGTCCAGCCGAGCTCGGCGTAGGCGCTCTTGCCCGGAGCCAGCACGAACGTGTGCGGCTTCGGATCGGCGGCGTAGTAGGTACGGCCCCGGACCACCCGCGCGGGAGCGATGATCGAGCCCTTCGCGGTCCTCATCGCGGCACCGGGGTAGCCGTTCACGTGGCAGGCGTGCTTGCCGACGTTCTTCAGCGCGACCGTGGCGCCCTGGTGGTTCATGCCGCCGCCGTGGTGCCGGTGGGCTGTCTCCGGCAGCAGTGACAGCGACAGGCCGCCGGTGTGGCACCGGGGCGTCGTCGCGGTGGAGAACGGGGCGGACGTGGAGGCGGAGGCCACCGCCGCGGCGCCCAGGCCGGCCGCCGTGACTCCGATGATGACCCCCGCGCGTGCCCTCTTGCTCGTCTTGAAGCCGATGACCCTCATCTGGTTCCCCTTCCGTATCGGCGATCTGACAAACCAAGAACGCCGATCCGCCACACGAGGTTCTGTCAGAAACAGAAAAAGGTGGCGGAGCAGGGGAAATGAGCAGACTTGCAGGTTTGGGTGAGTTTTCAAGCATGAGGAGGCATGGAGGTGCCATGACTATGGACGCCTGTGAGGCGGGGGTCAAGGGTTACTCGAATCGGACATGGTTGGCCACATGAGGCCTTCGTGACAGCCGGGATCCGCGTTGATGCTGCAAGAAGCTGTTCGTAACATCCCGTTTGTGCGCAGCTTCCTTCATGTACTGACATGCGTCGTCACGGCGGGCTTCGTGACCGCCGTCGCTCCCGCCACCTCCCAAGCCGCCACCTCCGCCTCCCGAGCCGCCACCGCCACCCCCCGAGCCGCCACCGCCACAGCCCTTCCCTCCCGCGCGGTCGCCGCGGCGCCGCAGACCGTGCCCGCGTTGAGGGAATGGACGGCGGGCAGCGGCACCTACTCGTTCACCACGACCAGCCGGGTCGTCGTCGACCCCGCGTACGCCGGGCAGCTGACCGACGAGGCGCAGACCTTCGCCGGCGACCTGTCCGTCCAGTCCGGCCGGACCGTCGCCACGGCGCAGGGGACGCCCGCCTCGGGTGACATCTACCTGACCCTGGGCGCCTCGGTTCCCGCCGCGGGCTACGCCATGACCGTCGGCAACGCCATCACCATCACCGGCAAGGACGACACCGGCGCGTTCTACGGCACGCGGACCGTGCTGCAGTTGCTGCACCAGGCCGCGACCGTCCCCGCGGGCACCGCCCGCGACTGGCCCAGCAAACCCGAACGCGGGCTGATGACGGACATGGGCCGCAAGTTCTTCACGGTCGACTGGGTGAAGCGCCATATCAAGGAACTCGCCTACCTGAAGATGAACACCTACCACTTCCACCTGTCCGACACTTTCGGGTTCAGGCTGGAGAGTTCATCGCACCCCGAGATCGTCTCGCCCGACCACTACAGCAAGCAGGACATCAAGGACCTGGTCGCACTGGGCGCCAAGTACCACGTGGCGATCATTCCCGAGATCGACGTGCCCGGACACATGAACACGATCCTGGCCGCGCATCCGGAGCTGAAGCTGAAGAACAGCTCGGGTCAGGCACGTGACGACTTCATCGACCTGAGCAAGGACGCGTCCTACACGCTCATCAGCGACCTCATCAAGGAGTACCTGCCGCTCTTCCCCGGCCCGTACTGGCACCTGGGTGCCGACGAGTACGTGAGCGACTACGGCAGCTATCCGCAACTGCTGACGTACGCGCGTGCCCACTACGGCGCGAACGCCACGGCCAAGGACTCGTACTACGGGTTCATCAACTGGGCGAACGGCATCGTGCGCGCGGGCGGCAAGACGATGCGCATGTGGAACGACGGCATCAAGTCCGGCGACGGCACGATCAACCCGGCCTCCAACATCATCGTGGAGTACTGGTACAACTACGGCCTCACTCCGCAGCAGCTGCTGGGGCGCGGCCACACCATCGCCAACGACTCGTGGGACCCGACGTACTACGTGCTGGGCGGGGCCAAGCCCAACAACCAGTGGGTGTACGAGACCTGGACGCCCGACCTCTTCCAGGGCGACAACACCATCGACAACGCCGCCAAGAACCTCGGCAGCCTGCTGCACGTGTGGTGCGACAACCCCAACGCCGAGACCGAGGACCAGATCGCGGGCGGCATCAAGTACTCGCTGCGCGTGCTGGCCCAGCAGACCTGGGGATCGCCCAAGCCGGTCAGCACGTACGCGGCGTTCACCCCGATCGTGGACGCAGTCGGCCACGCGCCCGGCTGGCCGACCACCGGATCGCCCGGCAACCTGGCCCAGGGCAAGCCGGTGAAGGTGTCGTCCACCGAGACGCCGAACTTCCCCGCAACGGCCGCGGTCGACGGCGACGCCACCACGCGCTGGTCGTCGGCCTATGCCGACCCGAGCTGGATCCAGGTGGACCTGGGTTCCGCCGTGCCCATCGAACGCGTCGTGCTGCGATGGGAGGCGGCGTACGGCAAGGCGTACCAGATCCAGGTGTCGCCCGACGGCACCACCTGGACGAACGTCTACACGACCACGACGGGTGACGGCGGCGTGGACGACCTCGCCGTGAAGGGCAGCGGCCGCTACATCCGCATGTACGGCACCCAGCGCGGCACGAGCTACGGCTACTCGCTCTGGGAGTTCGAGGTGTACGGCGCGGCCGCCACCACCGCGACCGTGGTGACGGGCGGCAAGGCGCTGGACGACCCGGCGAGCTCGACCAGCCCCGGCACGCAGCTGGTCACCTGGACCGTTCACGGCGGCCCGAACCAGCAGTGGCGGCTCACCCCGAACGCCGACGGCACGCGCACGCTGGTCAACGCCCTGTCGGGCCTGTGCCTGGACGTGAACGGCGGCTCGACCGCCCCGGGCGCGGCCGTCATCCAGTGGACCTGCACCGGCAACGACAACCAGCACTGGACGCTGACCACGGCGAACGGCCTCACCAAGATCGCGTCCAAGTCGAGCGGGCTGTCCCTGACCACGGCGTCCACCGCCGACGGCGCCAAGGTCACCCAGGCCACCGACACCGGTTCGGCGTTGCAGCGCTGGACCCTCAACCCCGTCTGATCCCCACCGCCGCTCCAGAAGGAGTCGCCGTGCCCCGCACCCCGCTACGCTCCCGAGTCCTGGCCGCGCTGACCGCCGCCATCGCTCTGACCATCCCGTTCATCACGGCCCCGCCCGCCCACGCCACGGCCCCGCCCGCCCATGCCGCGGTCCCGCCCGTTCATGCCGCGGTCCCGCCCGCCCATGCCACGGCGGCGTCCGCCCATGCCACGCCGCGCACGAAGGCGGCCGTAGCGCTGCTGGCACCGACACCGCCGATGGGCTGGAACAACTGGGCCCACTACGAGTGCGACATCAACGAGTCGGTCGTCCTCGAGAACGCCGACGCGCTCGTCAGCACGGGCCTGGCGGCCAAGGGCTACACCTACGTCACCGTCGACGACTGCTGGATGGCCCGTTCGCGGAGCGCCAACGGGGACCTCGTCGCGGACTCGACCAAGTTCCCGCACGGGATGGCCTGGCTCGGCTCGTACCTGCACAGCAAGGGCCTGAAGTTCGGCATCTACGAGGACGCGGGCTGGGCGACCTGCGCCGGCTATCCCGGCAGCGGCAAGCCGAACGGCGGCGGCGCCGACCACTTCGCGCACGACGCCGCGACGTTCGCCTCCTGGGGCGTGGACTACCTCAAGCTCGACGGCTGCAACGTCTACGTCCCATCAGGTCAGACCAAGGAACAGGCGTACAAGACCGCCTACGACGCCCAGGCCGCCGCGCTCGCGGGCTCGGGCCGTTCCATCGTCTTCTCCGAGTCGGCCCCGGCGTACTTCCAGAGCGGCGAGTGGGGCAACCCGGCGTGGTTCAGCGTCCTCGGATGGGTCGGTGGTGACGGCCAGCTCTGGCGTGAGGGCTACGACATCGCGACCTACAACGCCTCCAACCCGAACGCGTCGCGGTGGGGGAGCGTGCTGGGCAACTACGGCTACAACCGCTGGATCGGCCGCTACGCCAAGCCCGGCAACTGGAACGACCCCGACTTCCTCATCGCGGGCGATCCCGGCCTGACCGCGGACGAGTCGCGCAGCCAGGTGGCGATCTGGGCCATGCAGGCCGCCCCGATGATCCTGTCGTCGAAGGTCAACTCGCTCAGCTCCGCGGGCCTTGCGGCACTCGGCAACACCAACCTCATCGCGGTCGACCAGGACTCCGCCGGCCGCCAGGCGGGCGTCGTGTCCTCGAACGGCAGCACGGACGTCCTCGCCCGGCCGCTGGCCAACGGAGACCGGGCCGTCGCCGTCCTCAACCGCACCGCCTCAACGCAGACGATCACGACCCCGCTGTCGACCATCGGCCTGAACGGCTGCACCGCCGCGGCCAAGGACCTCTGGACGGGCTCCACGACGTCCGGAGTCACCTCCCTCACGGCCGGCGTCCCCTCGCACGGCACCGCGATCTGGCGCCTCACCCCGTCCTCCACCTGCACCACGGTCCCGACCGGCCAGGTCACCGGCGACGGAGCCAAGTGCCTGGACATCACCAACAGCGGCACCACCGACGGCACGCCGGTCATCCTCTATGGCTGCACCGGCAACACCAACCAGCGCTGGACCCTCGGCTCCGACGGCACCTACCGTTCACTCGGCAAGTGCCTCACCGCCAGCGGCACGACCGCCGGGAGCGCCGCCGTCCTGTCCTCCTGCACAGGAGCCACGACCCAGCGCTGGTCCGCACGCCCCGACGGCACCGTCACCAGCACCGCGTCAGGACTGTGCCTCGACGTCTACGGCGGCGGAACGGCCGACCTCACCAAGATCGACACCTGGACCTGCGGCACCCACCAGTCCAACCAGGCCTGGGCGCTCCCCAACTGACCGCTGCCCGTTCCGCCGCAGGCAGGCTGCCCGGCCAGGAAGCCCGGCCAGGAAGCCCGGCCAGGAAGCCCGGCCAGGAAGCCCGGCCAGGTCGTCTGCCTGCGGTGGAACGAAATGGAACGCCTCCAAGGTGACAGAACCTCGTCCCGTGGAGGGAGAACGTCATGATGGGTCGTCTCCGAGCCGCCGGCACGCTGAGCACCGTGGCGATGGTGGCCATGGCCTGGCTGTTGCCGGGGACCGCCCACGCCTCAGAGCTGCACATCAAGGAGGCCGAACAGGGCAAGTGCCTGGACATCGTCGGCGACAGCCCCAACGACGGCGCCCCGCTGCAGCGCTTCACCTGCAAGGCCTCGGAGAACCAGCTCTGGGATCCCATCCAGGTGCGCTCCCGCGTCTGGCTGCTGCGCAACCCGCACACCGGCCGGTGCGTCACCGCGGAGTCCGGCGCGTTCGGCGCCGCGGTGGTCATGCACCCCTGCGACGGGAACAACCTGGCACAGCAGTGGATCGCCAGCGGAACGTTCGGCCTGGGCGGCGGGGGCAACACCCTGCAGTCGGGGCTCCAGTTCCAGAACTGCCTGGACACCTTCAGCAACCTCGTCAAGGTCTTCACCTGCACCTCGTCGGGCGACCGGCTGAACCTGGCCCAGATCTGGGCCGTCGTCAACTGAGCCGCACTTTCAAGGGATCGCGCCGCCGCCGCTCGGTGACCTGCGGGTGAACACTCAGGGGCGGCCCCCGAACGCCGCTGATCGCCGCCTATCTTGGGGTTGATGACATGGCCCTATGTCCTGGTGGCGGTCCTGGCCCTGGCCGGTGTGCTGTTGACGGTCAGGGCCCGGCGCGCCCGTTCCAGGGCAAGGGCCGCCAGGGCATCGGCGCCTCCGAAGCCGATCGACCTGGACCTCGTGACGACGTCCTACACATGCCGGCGTTGCCGTCACAACTGGACGGCCCACCAGCGCGGCATGGGAACGTGCACGGTCGAGGGCCCGCCGTACACGACCGAGACCACGGTCGGCTGGGAGGCCGACATCACCCAGACCACCAGCGGCACTGCCTGCGGCTGTCCTCGCTACGACGGCATCGAGCCCTCATGAGCCGGCTGCGTAAGGCCGACGAGGTGCTGGGCCGGGTCCTCTACGTCCTCATGCTGGCCTTCGTCGCGGTGAGCTGCCTGGCCTTGCTCGCTTCCGTGGTCCTGATCGTGGCCGGAATCTTCCTTCCCAATCCCTGGCCCGCTCTCGGGATCACCGGCGTGATCGCGCTGCCGATCCTCTGGCTGTTGTACGGCGGGCGCAGCAAGCCCCTGCCCGAGGCATGGCACAAGCGAGAATGCCTCACCTGCGGTCACGCCCAGGCAAGTCATGTGGACGGCAAGCTCGGATGCCAGCAAGAAGTCGCCCCGTTCTACACCGACACCACGACCTGGTTCGACGGCGAGATCATCAAGTCAGAGCACGGCCAACCCTGCGGCTGCACGGGGTTTCATTACAGGTGGCGAACCTCCTGATCCGTCATGAGGCAACGGTCGTCAGATCGGGCCGAACGGGGAAGGACCGGGAGCATGGCTGATCGACTGAACGACACAGTGGCGCTGGTGACCGGGGCGAGCAGCGGCATCGGCGAGGCGACCGCGCGGGACCTGGCGGGCCGGGGCGCGACGATCGCACTGGTCGCCCGGCGCAAGGACCGGCTGGACGCGCTGGCGGCCGAGCTCGGCGGCCGGACGCTGGTGATCAACGCCGACGTCACCGACCAGGCCGCCGCCGAGGCGGCCGTGGCCGAGACGGTGAACGAGCTGGGCCGCCTGGACACCGTCGTCAACAACGCCGGGGTGATGCTGCTCGGCCCCGCGGTCGGCGCTCCGCTCGAAGAGTGGGAACGCATGGTCGACATCAACGTCAAGGGGCTGCTGCACGTCACCCACGCGGCGCTGCCGCATCTGCTCACGGCGGCCGAGTCCGGCCCGCGCCAGGTCGCCGATCTGATCAACATCAGCTCGGTCGCCGGTCGCGTCGCGCGGGCGGGCTCGGGCGTCTACAACCTGACCAAGTTCGGCGTGACGGCGTTCAGCGAGTCGCTCCGGCAGGAGCTGGCGAGCCGCCACGTGCGGGTCTCGGTGGTCGAGCCGGGCGCGGTCGCGACCGAGCTCACCTCCCACATGCGGCCGGAGATGCGCGACAGTACGCGGGCGCGGTTCGCCGACGTCGAACGGCTGCTGTCGGAGGACATCGGCGACCTCATCGGCTACATGGTCAGCAGGCCCCGGCGGATGGCGCTCAACGAGATCCTCGTCCGCCCCACCAACCAGGCGAACTGAGGCGCACCCTGGCGTGAGCGCCCGCCTCGGGTCGTCGCCTGCGGATGGACGATGAGCGCCTGCTCTCGTGGAGTACGCGGCGGACGGCGCGTTCGGCGGCGTGGCCGTCGTCCCAGGGGCAGTGGCGGGTGCGGAAGGCGTCGCGGGCCTTGGCGGTGGTGTCGGCCCAGGGCGTGCGGTGGCGGAACGCGTCGAGCAGTTCGTCTTCGGTGCGGGTGAGGATGCCGGGTGGGTGGGCGGTGATGTCGAGGTTGACGCCGCGGGTGAGCCGGTAGGTGTCCCAGTCGTTGGCCAGGATCACGATGGGTCTGCCGTCCAGGAGGGCGTAGTCGAACATGACCGAGGAGTAGTCGGTGAGGAGGGCGTCGGAGGCGATGCACAGGTCTTCGACGCTGGGGTGGTCGGAGACGTCGATGACGTGTTGGGGGTCCCAGTCCTGTTTTTCGGGTGTGTAGAAGTAGTGGGCGCGTATGAGGAGGACGTAGTGGTCGCCGAGTTCGCGGGTGAAGCGGCCGATGTCGAACATGGGTTGGTAGGTGTCGCGGTATTCGCGGTGGGTGGGGGCGTAGAGGATCGCGGTCTTGTCTTGGGGGATGCCGAGTTGTTCGCGCAGTGTGTGGCGTTCTTCGGGGGTGGTGTGGACGAGGCGGTCGTTGCGGGGGTAGCCGATTTCCAGCATTTGGTAGTGGCAGGGGTAGCCGCGTTCCCAGGCTTGGGTGGACAGGGGGTTGGAGGAGATGAGGTAGTCCCAGCGGTCGGAGCGGGTGATGAGTTTGTGGAAGTCCATTTCCTGGGCGCCGACGGGGAAGTCCAGCTGGTCCAGGCCCATCTTTTTGAGTGGGGTGCCGTGCTGGGTCATGAGGTGGATTTGGCCGGGGCGTTTGATGAGGTTGTTGGGGAAGTTGACGTTGTTGACGAAGTACTTGGCGCGGGCCATCAGGCGTTGGTAGGCGAGGGTGCCTTGGATGACGTAGTCGATGCCGTCGGGGACGGAGTTCGCGTTGTCGCGGGTGAGGACCCAGACGCCGTGGATGTCGGGGGCGATGTCGTGGGCTTTGTCGTAGATGGCTTTGGGGTTGCAGGCGACGCCGCGGAACCAGTACGCGCCGTACACGGCGAGGTGCTCGTCGATGGGGGCGAGCAGCTGGGCGCGGTAGTAGAGACGGAAGGCCCGGCGCCTGCCATATCTCAGTCCGCGTCGTGCGAGACGCTTGGCGGATCCCAGTCGCGCCAGGGCCCAGCGCCGCGCGCTTGCTAGGAAGAGGACGAAGCGGTAGCGGCGGTAGGCGTCGTTCGCGAGAAGCCTGTGCTTGATCTTCATCAGGCGGCCGGGCGGTGGGCGGTGATCGGCGGGGCGATGCCGCTTGTAGAGAGCGCTTAGCCGGCCGAAGAACTCGGCGCGGTCCTCGGGGAGCACCCGGTCCCGTTCCATGACGAGCAGGGCGTGCCCGATGACGCGGTCGAACATCACCGACCGGAACGGGTCGGTCTCGTCGTGCTCGTCCATGAAGGCGAAGAGCCGCTCGTACTGCGGGAACGCGTCGAAGTGGCGGCGGCTCGCGCTCGTGGTGATGGCCCCGCCGCGCCGCTGCCGGTACACGTAGCACACCCGCTGGAGCAGGCTCAGCCGCCCGGCCTCCATCAGCGCCGGGAAGGTGAGGTGGACGTCCTCGTAGTAGCCCCGGCTGAACCGCAGCCCGAGACCGAGCAGGTACTCGCGGCGGATCACCTTGTTCCAGGTGGTCATCAGCAATCCCAGCACGCTGGGCCGCTCCGCGCAGGTGAAGACGTCCGGCGCGCCCTCGAAGCGTTGCTGCGGCGTGGGCGTCCGGCCGCCGTCCCATTGCTCGCGAACGTGGCCCAGCACCAGCACGTCCGGACGCGTCTGGCTGAGGCGGTCGTGAACGGCCCGGACGGCGCCCTCGGCGGCATAGTCGTCGCTGTCGAAGAACCACACGTACTCGCCCGTCGCCAGGCCGAGGCCGATGTTGCGCGCCTCGCCGAGCCCGACGTTCTCGTCCAGGTGCAGGACGTGGACGCGCGGGTCGCGTTCGGCGAACTCGTCCAGGATGGCGCCGCAGCCGTCGGGTGAGGCGTCGTCCACCGCGACGATCTCCACGTCCGGCAGGTCGGAGTCCAGGACCGAGTCGAGGCACTGGCGCAGGTAGCCCTGCACCTTGTGAACGGGGATGACGATGCTGAGTGAGGGATCGGCCGAGGGCGGAGGTACGGGGGATGCCACTGGAAGTCCTCAGGGGATTGTTCGCGACGTTCAGGTGAGCAGGCGGTCCACTGCTCGGGCGGACGCGGAGCCGTCGTCCCAGGCGCAGTACTTCTCCCGGAACGCGGCGTAGCGGGCGGCGTGGTCCTCGCGGGTCGCGGGGGCGGCGTGGAGGGCCTCGATGAGGTCGGCGGACGTCCGGCAGAGCGGTCCCGGCGCCTCGGCCTCGAAGTCGAAGTAGAAGCCGCGCAACTCGTCGCGGTAGCGCTCGTAGTCGTAGGCGAAGAACAGCTGCGGCCGGCCGGTGACGGCGAAGTCGAACATCACCGACGAGTAGTCGGTGACCAGGACGTCGGCGATCAGGTAGAGCTCGGCGATGTCGGGATAGCGGCTCACGTCGAAGGTGAACCGCCCGTCCACCCCCGGAACCCCCTCACCGACGTTGAAGTGCCCGCGGACGAGGAGAACGTGGTCGTCGCCGAGCGCGCGCCGTGCCGCGTCCAGATCGATGCGCAGATCCATCCTGTAGCCGCCCGCGCGCGCCTGGTCGTCCCGCCAGGTCGGCGCGTACAGCACGACCCGCTTGCCCTCCGGGATGCCCAGCGTGGCGCGCACGCGTGCGCCCCTGCCCTCGGTGTCCGGCCGCGCCAGCAGGTCATTGCGCGGATAGCCCGACTCCAGGACCTCGCCGTCGAAGCGGAAGGCGCGCCTCAGGATGGGCGTGCTGAACGGGTTGGGGGACACCAGGGCATCCCATTGGGCGACATCGGAATCGAAGCGCCTCAGGTAGTCGCGCGCGTTACGGAACAGCGGGTGCTCGATGTCGTGGCCGATGCGCTTCAGAGGGGTCCCGTGCCACGTCTGGAGGTAGAACTGGCCGTCGCGCTTTTCCAGCCACTCGGGCATCGGATCGTTCCCCACCAGGTACCGGGCCTGGGCCAGGGCCTGGAAATGGGCGCGGCTCCCATGCACCACCTTCCGCACGCCTTCGGGCACCCGGAACTGGTCGTCGAGCGTGACCCACACGTAGTCCAGGTCGGGGCGGCGCCGCTGCATCTCCTCGAAGATGTAGCGCGGGCTGTCGCTGTACTGACGACCCCGGAAACTCTCGAAAACCGCCAGCTCGCGTAGCGGAGCCTTGAGCAGCGTGGGGTAGACATTGAGGCGCAGGCGCTTCTGCCCATAAAGGCCGCGTTCCTCGTCCTCCAGCGCCGGCTGCACCACAAAGCGCAGCGCCTCGCCCTGATAGAGGGTCAGCTCGACCTTCCGGCCGCCCGCGACGTGCGGGCCGGGCAGGTCACCGGAGGTGGCGCGCGACACCACCACCGCCATCTCGCCCGCGGGCATGGGTGCGTACACGTCCCAGTTGCCACTCGCCAGCGGCAACTCCTCGCCGAACCGGTGCATCGAGCCGGGCGTGAGGCCCGCGATGAAACGCGCCCCGGTCCACGCCAGCGGAACGGTGTGGCGGTCGCCGCTGTTGCGCAGCCGCAGAACGAGATGATCGGGCCGGTCGTCGCCGGGCATCTCGCCGGACAGCGCCAGCCGCCCGTCCTCGCTCCACGCGGCGGCGGTCACCACGGGCCTGCGCGGCCGTTCGACGAGGCGCAGATTGCCGTACTTGGTGCGCGTGATGACGACCTCGTCGGGCCCTATGGCGACCCGCGCCTCGACGTCGTCCCGGACGCTCAGCCGGACCGGCTTCTGGCCCTCGCCGACGCGCAGGGAGACGTCGTAGTCCAGGCCCTCCGCCGGGTTGACACGCTCGGCTTCGGCTTCACCCTCGCCGTCCACGGCCGCGGCCTGCTGCGCCTGGGAGACCAGGACGTCGCCGGGGATGCGGGCGGTGAACGTGCCCGGCTCGTTCACGTGCACGGGCAGCTGGATCGCGGTCATGCCCTGCTTGCGTTCCAGCACCAGGGTCACGTCCGCGCTGCGCCGCGCGCCCTTGGCCCAGCCCTCCACCAGCAGCGACACGCCCTCGGCCCCGGCCCGGGTGACCTGGCACGTGCTGCGCTTCACCTGGAGCACGTAGCGGTCGTCCGGCGTGCCCACCGGCCTGACCCACAGATCCTTCGTCACGTCGTGGGCGGCCGCCCACTGGGCGTCCGAGCGGCGCGGCCCGGCGAGGACGCCGGTGCGCCGCAGCCCGCTGCGCATGGTGACCTCCGCGTGCAGCTCCCACGTGGACGGCCACCACATCTTCAGCCCGAGCGCCCGGATCGGCTTCAGCGCGTTCGCCTCCACCTCTGCGGTGAAGCCCGCCCAGTCGTAGTCGGCCGCCGCCCGCCGCGCGTTCGCCGACACGTCCGGCCGGTAGGTCCGCCGGGCGTCGAGCTCGATCCGGGTGCCGCGCTTCACGTCCTGCAGCCAGACGCGGATCTCGCCGTCGCCCTCCTCTGCGAGCGGCACCCGGCTGATGTACGCGTGGCCCTCGATCTGGAGCCTGCCGTCGTGCCACGTCGCCCGGTCCGCCCGCCCGAGCAGGTGGAGCTCGTCGGTGACGTCGTACAGGTCCTGCGGGATGCGGCGCGCCCGGTCGCCGAGGTAGGGGTACTCGGCGAGCCAGCGGCCGCCGCGCTGGACGAGGTCCGTCGTGCGGATCTCGCCCTGCTGGAACGTCAGCACCTCGGCCAGCTCGCCGAACATCCCCTCGACGAGCAGGTGGTACTTGAGCCGCTTGAGTGCGGTCAGCTTCGTCACCATGGACGCGTCCGCGGTGGTGATGACCGAGATGACCTGCGCCCGCAGCCGGTCCCGGTACTCGTCGTCGCCCTCGCCCGCGACGTCGATGTAGAGCGGGATCTCGGCGTTGAGGGCGGAGGTGAGGAACTCCTGCCACAGGCGCGGCGCCCGTCCGTGCAGGAAGGAGGCGACGGCCAGGATGGACGACACCCGGTCCTCGATGTTGCCGGGCTCGGTACGGCGCTGCGTGATCGACAGCGACTCGCCCTCGCGTTCACGCCAGTAGTAGACGGCGTCGCTCAGCACGTCCACGGACCCGGCCAGGAAATGCGCGGGCAGCGTCACCGGCGCGTCCTCGTACAGGCCCGGCGGGAAGACGAAGTCGTTCGCGTCCCAGAACGACTTGCGGAAGACCTTGTTCCAGGCGGTGCGGTCGCCGAGCAGGTTCGTGCGGCGCGAGATGTGGGTGCGCTTGGCCGCGGTCTTGAAGATCTCGCTGTGCATGCCCGAGCCCTTGAGCCCGCTGACCGTGAATCTGCGGACGCCGCCGCACGCGATGTCGGACCCGGTCTCCTCCAGGGACCCCACCATCAGCTCGTAGGCGTACCGGGGCACGACGTCGTCGCTGTCCATGAAGGCCAGGTACCTGCCCGTGGCGTGCCCGGCGCCGGTGTTACGGGCCGGGCCGAGGCCCTGGTTGTCCTGCTGAACGAGATGGAACCGCCCGTCGCGTCCGGCGAACGCCTTGGCGATCGCCGCGCTCCCGTCGGGCGACCCGTCGTCCACCATGATCACTTCGAGGTCTTTCAGGGTCTGCCGGCGCAGCGACTCCAGGCAGGCCTGCAGATAGTCCTCGACCCCGTAGAAGGGCACGACGACGCTCAAGAGCGGAGCAACGGTCATATGTCCGTCCGTTCAACGAAGACCGCTCACCGTAGCCAGCGCAAGGTAAGCGCCAGGCTAACTCCGATTTCCGCCGATCGGTCCTGGTCAGCGCGCTTGCGTCCGGCGCGACCGCGTTGACCTGGCTCTAACCTTCCGGCGGTTACCGTGACGCTCCCTGCCGCGCGGGGCGGCATCGACCAGGGGGTTCAGCGGGTGAGCGTGATCAATGCCGGGCAGGCGGTCGTTCTCGGGATCGTCGAGGGACTGACCGAATTCCTGCCGGTGTCCTCGACCGGCCATCTCAAGATCGTCGAAGGCCTGATGAACATCCCGGTCGAGGACAAGGCGGTCGTGGCGTTCACCGCCGTCATCCAGACCGGCGCGATCGCGTCCGTCCTGGTCTACTTCTTCCGCGACATCGTCCGGCTCGCCGGTGCCGGGGTCGGCGGCCTGGTCGACCGGGACAGGCGCGACTCGTTCGACTTCAGGTTCGCGTGGTGGATCGTCGCCGCGACCGTTCCGCTCGTGATCGTCGGGGTGGCGGCCAAGCCCCTCATCGACGGTCCGCTGGCGTCCCTGGAGGTCGTGGCGGCGTCACTGATCGCCGGGAGTGCGGTGATGTGGTTCGCCGAACGGCGCGCGCTGCTCAAACGCGGCGAGCAGGACGTCGGGTTCACCGACTGCATGGTGATCGGCTCCTCGCAGATTCTGGCGCTGCTGTTCCCGGGGTTCTCCCGTTCGGGCGCGACGCTGTCGGTCGGGTTGCTGCGCGGTCTGGACCGGGTCGCGGCGACGCGCCTGTCGTTCTTCCTGTCCATCCCCGCGCTGACCGGGGCGGGCCTGTACGAGCTCAAGGACGTGGTCGGATCGAGCGTGGACGTCGTGCCGCTGATCATCGGCACGACGGTGTCGTTCGTCGTCGGCTACGCCTCCGTCGCCTGGCTGCTGCGCTACGTCGCCCGGCACACGTTCGGGCTGTTCATCGTCTACCGCCTGGGCCTGGCAGTCTTCCTCCTGGCGCTCCTCGGCACCGGACGCCTCTGAATCCGCCCTCGCACCGTGATCTCCAGCGTGAGGAGCGCGGCCGTGGACTCGACGGCCAGCAGGCCGATCAGCACGAGCACCTGAGTCGCGCCCGCCTGGATGGGGTCGGCGCCGCCGAGCAGGACGCCGACGAACGCGCCGGGCAGCGTGACCAGCCCGACGGTCCGGGTCTGGTCGAGCACGGGGATGAGGGCGAGCCTGGCCGCCGGGCGGCAGATCTCCAACGCGGCGTCGCGGGGGAGCAGCCCGATCGCGAGCGCGCCCTCGTACTCGCCGTGCCGGGTGCGAAGCGCCTCCAGGGCGTGCTGTCCCGTGAGCGAGCACGCGGTCATCGCGCCGCCGATCAGGATCCCGGCGATCGGAAGCACCGCCACCGGCTTCAGCGGCACCAGCCCGCTGAGCAGCAGCAACGTCACCACCGGCGCCACGCCCGCGAGGATCGGCACGATCATCCACCACGTCGTGGCCCCGGTGACCCGGCGCCCGGCCGTGTAGGCGGCCACGAGCACCATGCCGCTGATGAACGCCGCGGTCCACCCGGCGTTGCGGAGCACGGCCGCGATGAGAAGCGAGACCACGGCGAGCTGTACGACCGCGCGTACCGCCGCCACCCAGATCTCACGGTCCAGGTCGAGCCCGCCCCACCGCACGAGCAGCGCCGCGGCCGCCGTCAACGCCAGCAGCACCAGCGCCAGCACCGGACCGATCGTGACCTGCACCTGAACCCTCCTGACCTACGCCCCCGTCCGGCCATGATCCCGCAGGATGGCCCACGCAAGAGTGAACGCCCGTGACCGCTTCTGCGCCCGCGTTAACCTGTCAACAGAACTTTGGGGGTTAGGTATGGGCTTTGAGGCGTCGGCGGACGAGGGGTTGTTGCTGGATCTGCTGAACACCACTCCTGTGATGGACGGGAATCGGCGTGACCTGATCGGTGACGGCGAGGCGGGGCGGCGGTGGCTTGCCGATCACGGGCAGCGGGCGTCGGTGGAGGAGTGGGAGACGCTGCGCGAGGTGCGTTCGGTGCTGCAGGACGTGGTGCGGGGTGAGCAGAGCGCGGGTTCCTTGGCGCCGTTTCTTGCCGGGGTGGCGTATCGGCCTGCGGGGGTGGACGACGGCATCTCGTGGAGTCTGGACGTTCCGGAGGGGTGTGGGGCCGCGGCGAGAGCGGTGCTTGCCTGGGGTGCTCTGTATGAGTCCAGTCCTGGGAGGCTGCGTCCTTGCGCTAACCCGGACTGTCGACTGTTTCTCATTGACCACAGCAAGCCGAACACCGCGCGGTGGTGCTCGATGGCGAGGTGCGGCAACCGCATGAAGGCCCGGCGGCACTACGAGCGCACGCGCGAGGCCACCCGCTAGGCCCGATAGGGCTCTCACATGTCCAGGACGACGTCGGTGCTGGGGTGGGCGCAGCAGATGAGCGCCTGACCTTCGGCGGGGGCCTCCAGAGGGGCCGGGGAATAGGTGACCTCGCCGGACAGCAGGGGAGTGACGCAGGTGTGGCAGACGCCCGTACGGCAGCTCCAGCGCGTGGGCACGTCGCAGGCATCGGCCAGGTCGAGCAGGTTGCCCTGTGTGAAGCGGGTGGAGATGCCGCTACGGGCGAAGGTCACCAGGGGGCCGGTGCCAGGTGGGCCGGGTGGTTGATGGGGAGCCTTGCTCGGGTGGTTCGTCACCCCGGGATTGATGGAGTCCAGAGCTCCGAACAGCTCGGTGCGTATGCGGGTCTGGTCGATGCCTAGCGTTTTGAGGGCTTCGGTCATGTCGGCCATGAACGACTCCGGGCCGCAGATGTAGGCGGTGGCGCCGGAGGGGAGGGACAGCGCGGTGAGCTTGTTCTTGGTGAGGCGCCCGTCCTTCGTGCTGTAGAAGACGTGCTCGTGGGTGTTCGGCAGGGTGGCGAGCAGGGCGTGTGCCTCGGCGGCCAGCGGGTGCTCTTGCGGGCCTCGGGCGCCGTGGATCCACCAGATCTCGCGGTCGCTTTGCCGGGTGGCCAGGGCGTGCAGCATGGCCAGAACGGGTGTCACGCCGATGCCGGCGGAGATGAGGAGTACGGGGTCGGTGCCCTCGTCGAGAACGAATTCGCCGCGAGGTGCGGCGACGTCTATGAGCGACCCGGGGGCCAGCTTCGTCGTCAGGTAGCCGCTGGCCATGCCGTGCGGTTCGCGCTTGACGCTGATGCGATAGCCATCGCCGGGTGTCGAGGAGAGGGAGTAGCTGCGTACTGGAGCGGGATCGCCGGGGATGCGCAGGGTGAGGTACTGGCCTGCCTGGGCGGCCGGGAGTGGCGTGCCGTCCGCGGAGGACAGGTGGATGGAGGAGACCGTTGTGCTCTCGGGGACCACGTTCGTGACACGTAGTTCGCGGAACCCTGGCCAGGCCGGGGTTTCCTCGGCCGCGCCGTCGTGCAGCAGTTCGTGGAACGACTGTTGCCAGCCTGGGCTCAACGCTGGGATCTGCGTGGCCGCGCGCAGCTTGGCCTGGTCGCGGCCGGGCAGGTAGAGGAGCGCGTCGGTGTCGGCCACCGACAGCGCACCCGGCCCGGTTCTGGTCTTGACGATCTGGTCACCGGCCTGGACGTGCCCTTCGCGGATGACGCGCATGTAGAAGCCGGGCCGGTGATGGGCGACCAGCAGAGCGGGCAGTTCCGGCTCGCCCATGCGGATCCCCACCCGGTAACACGTGACCCTTGGCTGGGTGACCTCGAACTCGGCCTCGCCGATCCGGTACCGGTCGCCGATGCAGACCTCGTCGTCGGGCATGCCGTCGACCGTGAGGTTCTCGCCGAACTGGCCGTAGGTGAAGTCGTCGCGCCCGAAGTGCTCTTCCCAGTGCCGGTAGGACTGGATCTGGTAGACGAGCACGGCCCGCTGCTCGCCGCCGTGGCCGTTGGTGTCGCCCTGGCCGTCGCCGTCCACGTTCAGGCGGCGGACCATCGCCGGGCCGTTCACCGGCTGCTTCCACACGCCGGTGTAGACCGTCCGGCCCTGCCACGGCACGTTCTTGGGCATGCCGACGTTCACCGACAGCAGGGACGCCACCGGCCGCTCGCTCGCCTGCTCCATAACCGCTATCCGATCTTTAACTGGTTAGTCCGAGCATGCCCAGCCAAGCACCGGCCGAATAACCTGTCAATAAGGTTATGGGGGTTGGGATTTCCGGGGCATGTCACTGGGGCCCGGGCTGTCTCGTCTCAGGGCACGAAGACAGATTCACAGGCAGAGAAGGTGTGAGGGTCATGCGGATTTTCGTTGCGGGCGGGGCCGGGGTGCTGGGACGGCGGCTGGTGCCGCAGCTGGTCGCTCGCGGGCACGAGGTGACGGCAACGACCACGAGCGCCGCCAAGCTGGACGTGCTGACCGGGCTGGGCGCCAAGGGCGTCGTGATGGACGGGCTGGACGCGGCGTCGGTCGGCGAGGCGGTGGCCGCGGCTCACCCCGACGCGATCGTCCACCAGATGACCGCGATCTCCGGGAAGCCCGACATCAAGCACATGGACCGCTGGTTCGCGGTCACCAACCGGCTGCGCACCGAGGGCACCGACCATCTGCTGGCCGCCGCCGCGGCGACCGGGGTGACCAACTTCGTCGCGCAGAGCTACGCGGGCTGGAACGGCATCCGCGAGGGCGGCTGGGTGAAGACCGAGGAGGACCCGCTCGACCTGCTGCCCGGGACGTCAGCGGCCCCCGGCATGGAGGCGATCCGGCACCTCGAGGAGGCCGTGCTGGCGGCGGGCGGCACGGCCCTGCGCTACGGCGCCCTGTACGGGCCCGGCGCCACCGACGACCAGGTCGAGCTGGTGCGCAAGCGGCAGTTCCCGCTGGTCGGCAGTGGCGCGGGTTACACCTCCTGGGTGCACCTGGACGACGCGGCGAGCGCTACAGTCCTGGCCGTGGAACAGCAGGTCAAGGGGGTGTTCAACATCGTGGACGACGAGCCGGCACCGGCCGCGCAGTGGCTGCCGTACCTGGCCGAGAGCGCGGGCGCCAAGAAGCCGATGAAGGTCCCGGTGTGGCTGGCCCGCCTGCTCGCCGGGAAGGTGGCAGTGGTGATGATGACCGAGGGGCGTGGATTCTCCAACGCCAAGGCCAAGCGGGAGCTCGGCTGGGAGCCGCACTACCCGTCGTGGCGCCAGGGCTTCGCCTCGGAGCTGGCATGAGCCGCGTCGAGGAGTTCGAAGAGCTGCGGCCGCTGCTGTTCTCGATCGCCTACCGCCTCCTCGGCAGCGTGAGCGAGGCCGAGGACGCGGTGCAGGACACCTGGCTGCGGTACGAGGCGACGCCGACGAAGCCGACCTCGACCAAGGCGTTCCTGTCGGCCGTCGTCACCCGCATCTCGATCGACGTGCTGCGGTCGGCCCGGGTGCGGCGCGAGGAGTACGTCGGGCCGTGGTTCCCCGAGCCGCTGCTCGCCGACCCCTACGAGGACCCCGAGCGTTCGGCGGAGCTGGCCGACTCGGTGTCGATGGCGGCGCTGCTGCTGCTCGAACGCCTGTCCCCGCTGGAACGCGCCGTCTTCGTGCTGCGCGAGGTGTTCGGGTTCGGCTTCCCCGAGGTCGCCTCCGCGGTGGGCCGTTCGGAGGCCGCGTGCCGCCAGCTCGCCGTCCGGGCCCGCCGCCACATGCAGGACGGCCGCCCGCGCTTCGAGGCCGACCGGCACGAACGCGACCTGCTCGCCGGGCGGTTCTTCGACGCGTTCAAGGAGGGCAAGGTCGACGCGCTCCAGGAGTTGCTGGCCGCCGACGTGCAACTGGTCGGCGACGGCGGCGGCAAGGCCCCGGCGCTCACCAACACCGTCTTCGGCTCCGGCAACGTGTCCCGGACGCTCGTCGGCTTCGTCACGAAGATGGACGCGATCGGCGCCGTCTTCGAGCCGCACGAGACCAACGGCGAGCCGGGCGCGATCTTCCGTGCCCGGGACGGCAAGGTCGTCAGCGTGCTGGCCCTGGAGATCCTCGACGGGCAGGTCCAGGCCATCCGCGCCGTGGTCAACCCCGACAAGCTCGGCCACGTGGGCACGGTCGCCGACGCCTGGGCCCTCCGGCGCGAGGCGAACGAGGCCCTCCGTTCGACCGACGCCCCTGGCACCCTCTGAACCAGACGAAGTCCCGTCCCGACCGGCGCGATCGGGACGGGACCTCGTCTTTCAGTCCTACGCGCGGCGGCCCCACGTGGTGATGAGGGGGTACGAGGCGACGGCGAAACCGGGATCCCTGAGCAGATCCCAGAACGCGGCCAGCTCGGCGTCGTCGACCTGGTCCATCTGCGCCCGCACCTGCTCGACGTTCACCCGGTGCAGGTCTGTGCCGGGGGAGCCGCCCGTCCACGACTCGGCGTAGGTCAGGGACCTCACGTCGCCGAGCCCGGCGTCCACGAGAGCGCCGTAGGCGTGGCTGCCCCACATCGGGTCGGCGCCGCGCCCCTGCACCGCCCGGATCATCGCGTCGTGGACCTTGGTGAACAGCGCGGCCGCGGCCTCGTCGGGCGCCTTCAGCACCTGGACGAGCGGCAGGTCGAACTCGTCCAGCGCCAGCACGCCGCCCGGCCGCAGGGACCGCACGAGCTTGTCCAGTGCGGCGAGCCGTTCGGGCAGATGGATCAGGACCAGGCGGGCGTGCACGAGGTCGAACTCGTTCTCCGGCAGCGGATCGGTCCGCAGATCGTGAACGATCACCTCGGCGTCGCCGGTCCGCACCCAGCGCGGGTCGAGGTCGGTGATCAGCACCCGCCCCTCGGGCCCGGCCCGTTCCGCCAGCCAGCGTCCGATCGAACCGCCACCGCCGCCGACCTCAAGGCACCGCCACCCCGGCCCGACCCCGAGCGCCTCCAGGCGCGCCGTGCTCACCGGGTCGTAGCACTCCTCCAGCGCGGCGAACCGCCCGCCGGCCTGCTCGGCTGCGTTGTCGAAGGCGTACGTGGCCACGGCGAACCCCCAGACTCGCGGAACATCCCGAAGCGAACGCTATATCGCGGGCGTGGAGGCGGTCAGCCGGCCTTGATGCCCCACGTTCCGCTGAACTGGTCGCCCGGGGCGAGGTCGATGAGGTCGGTGCCGCTGTTGAACGCGTCCGGCGGGCAGGTCATCGGCTCGACGCCGAGGCCCTGGCGGCGCAGGTCTGCGGGGATCGTGTCGGCGGTGAAGATCTCCAGCCACGGGTGCCGCTCGTCCAGCCAGAACGAGGTGGTGTGCGCCGCCCCGGTCAGGTGCACCCACGCGCGGCCGTCGCCGTCGCGGGACAGGCCCGTGTAGGCGTTGTCGATCTTCAGGTCGCCGAGCGTGCGCGCCTCGCGGAAGTCGTGGGAGGAGCCCTCGACCTTGCGGGGCGGGCCGTCGGGGATCATGCGGTCGTTCACGGCCAGGTAGCGGTCGCCGGGGATCGAGAGCGTGCAGCCGTCGAGCGCCTCGCCGACGGTGATGTAGGGGTGCGCGCCGTGCCCGTACGGGGCGGGGGAGCGGCCGGTGTTGGTCGCGCTCAGGCGGACCGTGAGGCCCTCGCCCGGGTCGAGGGTGTACTCGGCCTCCAGGTCGAGCCGGAACGGGTAGCCGCCCGAGCCGAGGAGGCGCGCGGTCAGCAGGACCCGGTTCGACTGGAGTTCGGCGAGCGCCCAGGGGGCCCAGCGCACCAGCCCGTGGATGGCGCAGTCGAACTTCGGCTCGGAGATGTCGAGCTGGTAGGTCTTGCCGCCGTAGGTGTAGCGGCCGTGGTCGATCCGGTTGGGCCAGGGGATGAGCAGCTGGCCGAACGCCGCCGGGGCGATCTCGTCCTCGGGGTGCGCCAGGATCAGCGGCCGGTCCTCGTGGGTGAGCTCGCGCAGGCTGGCGCCCGCCTCGGTGATGACGGCGCGGTACGGGCCTGAGGCGATCGCGTGCTGGTCGCCGGTGATCAACTCGTTCACACCGGGAACGTACCCGGGGATCAGCCGTTTTCGGCCAAGGCGTGCAGCGCGTCGGTAAAGATTCCCCCAGGAGGCTCGACCAGACCGGCCCCGACCTGGCCCGTCCCGGCCTCCCGGCCCGCGATCCCGGTGTCGATGACGGGCAGGATCCCGGTGCGGACCACGCGGGTGACGTCGATGCCGACCGGGGTGCCGCGGAAGCCCAGCAGCGGGATCTGCAGCGCCGGGTGCTCGGCCATCGTGATCTCGTACATCCGGCGGGTGGCGGCGATCGCGTCGGGCACCTCGCCGCCGACGAACCGCACGATCGCGGGGGCGGCGGCGAGCGCGAACCCGCCCATGCCGGCGGTCTCGGTGATGGCCGAGTCGCCGATGTCGGGGTTGGCGTCGCCGGGCCCGTACGAGCCGAGGTAGAGGCCGTCGGGGACCCCGGCCGGGCCGGTGAACCAGCGGTCGCCGGTGCCCGACACCTGGATGCCGAAGTCGGTGCCGTTGCGGGCCATCGCCACGACCAGGCCCGATCCGGGGACGCCGCGGGCGGCGTCGGTGGCGCACTTGGCGGCGGCCATCGCGAAGTTGAGGAAGAAGTGGTCGTTGCCCGCCGCGAAGCGCAGCGCCTGGGCGGCCCCGCCCGCCGTGCCGGCCTCGGTGCCCGCCTCGACCAGGTCGGCGGCCAGCTCGCGGAGCAGGAGCGAGGTCGCGGCCCGGTTGCGGTTGTGCAGCTCGTCGCCCATCTGCAGGGCCTGCGCCATGACGGCGGTGAGGTCGAGCGGGCCGTGCCGCCGCACCGCCCCGGCGAGCGCGGGGCCGAGGACCGCGCCCATCCAGCCGAGGCGTTCGATCACCTCGGGGCCGTACGCGCCGTACCGCAGGACCTTGCCGAGCCCCTCGTTCAGCGAGCAGTACGCGGTGCCGCCGTGCTCGGCGTCCTCGACGACCAGCATCCACATCGACGGGCTGACGACGCCCGCCATCGGGCCGACCGCGCCGTGGTGGTGGCACGGCTCCAGCGTCGCGGCGCCGCGTGCGAGCGCCTTCTCGGCCTCCTCGGGGGTCTCGGCCAGCCCCTCCAGCAGCATCGCGCCGATGAGCGCGCCGCGCATCGGGCCGGACGCGCGGTCCAAGTCCAGCGGCGGTCCGGCGTGCAGGAAATCGCCGGGACGCAGGCCGAGGACCTCGTGCGCGGGCCGTACGTCCACCAGGTGCGGGCGCGCGGTGAGCATCCGGCCGGTCGCGCGCGCGTCCGCCTCGGCGTGGGCCGGGTCGCCGAGGACCGTGGCCAGCGCGTCCTCGGTGCCGGGCGGCGGCGGGCGCCAGTCGACCCGGTCCACCGGCACCGCCTGCTGGGCCAGCGCGTCGGCGAGGACGTCCACGCCCGCCGCGATGACCCTCGGTTCGCCGGACAGCAACCCACCGAGCGGAGGCCTGCTCATCCCTTCCCCTTCACGAGTCGGGCCGCGTGGCCCGCGGCCCTGGCGTTGGAGGCGAAGACCGCCGCCCCCGCGCGGTTCAGCGCGGCGGCCTGGCGGTCGCGGTCCTGGGGGTCGGCGGCCGCTCCGCACAGCGAGACCACCGCGGCCAGGTCGTCGCGGCCGTTCAGCGCCGCCTCGATGGCGGGAGCGAGCGCGGCGGCCGGATCGGGCTCGGCGCCGTACCCGAGCACGACGTCCAGCAGCAGCACGCCGCACGCGGGATCGGCGGCCTCCTCGGCGAGGGCGGCCAGCCGCAGCGTCGGGTCGATCATCGGGTGGGCGCGGCCGCGCGTGTACTCGTCGTCGCCGAGGTCGACGAACCGGTGCTCGACGCCGTCCTCCCAGCCCAGCACGGCGCGCGCGACCGCCTCGGCCTCGTCGCGCAGCGTGCCGCCCGCGAAGAGGCCGCGCAGTGCGGGGGCGCAGCCGCGCGGCGGCGGGGGAGCAGGCCAGACCGGCCAGTGCGGAACGGGCGTGCCCAGCTTGGCGAGGGCCTGCTCGGCGGCGCGCGTGAGGTCGTCGCCGTCCGGGCCGGGCAGCGCGAAGACGGTCGGGGTGTCGAGGCGGCGCGCGGCCTCCCGGATCAGGTCGGCGACCCGGGGCGCGGGCGGCTTGGACACCATCACGATGAGCTCGGTCGCCGGGTCGGCGTCCAGTGCGGCGAGCGCCGCCAGCGTGGAACGCCCGCTCACCTCGGCCGACAGGTCGCGCCCGCCGACGCCCAGCACGTGGCTGACACCGGTGCCCGCGGCGTCCAGCAGGCACATGAGCTGCTGCGCGCCCGTGCCGGAGGCGGCGACCATGCCCACGGGACCCGGCTGGACGGCATTGGCGAAGCCGAGCCCGGCCCCGCCGATCACCGCCGTTCCGCAGTCCGGCCCGAGCACGATCAGCCCGCGCCGCGCCGCCTCCTCCTTGAGCGCCACCTCCTGGGCGAGCGGCACGTTGTCGCTGAAGATCATCACGTTGCGGCCCGCGTTCAGCGCGTCCATCGCCTCGGGGAACACGTTCGGCCCCGGCACCGACAGCAGCACCAGCCCCGCGTCCTCACCGCGCGCCGCCGAGGCGGTCGTACGCGGCGCGACGGCCGCGCCCAGGTCCCCGCCCGACGCGACGGGCTGCGGCCGCAGCAGCTCGTCGAGATCGGAACGCGCCTCGTCCAGCGACCCGCTGTCGGCGCGCACCGCCACGACCAGATCGCCCGGCCCCGCGTCCCGCGGCACCTCGAAGCCCATCCGGGCGAGCACCTCGACGTTGAGCTCGGTCGCCATCGCGGCCATCGCCTCGGCGACCCCGTCGCGCTCGGCGAGACGGCGGCTCACCCTCATCAGCGTGACCGAGTCGTGGTAGGCCCCTCGGCGAACCTCGACCCAGTCCGCCCCGGGACTCCTCATGCAGCGTTCTCCGGGCTCATGCAGTGACCCTCCTGTCCCTCGCGGACGCGTTGGCCAAGGCGAGGGTGGCGCGGCAGCCGGCGAGGACGCCCCAGGCGAGGTCGGCTCCGGAGGTGTGGCCCACGGCGAGCAGCCGGTGCGCGGCCGGGACGGGCGACTCGTGGCCGGCGACGGCGCGGAGCACGCCCGCGACCTCGGCGCCGGCCTGCCCGGCGGCGGCGCAGTGCAGCAGCGTCGCGGCCAGCGCGGTCGTGCGGGTGTTCGCGTCGGCGGTGACGGCGGCGCCCAGCCAGCTCGCCAGCCACACGGCGGTGCCGCCCTGCCGTACCGCCCCGCCGACCAGGCGCAGCGAGACCAGCAGCCCGGCGAGGATGTCGTCGCCCGACGGCGTGAGGCCGGGGCCGAGACCGACGATGCGTTCGGCCGCCTCCACGGCGTCGGCCAGCTCGCCCGCGGCGCAGTGCCCGGCGAGCAGCAGCGGGTCGGGGTGCCCGGCGAGGCCGCAGCCGGTCACGCCGCCCGCGGTGTCGAGCGCGGACTCCAGCGCGCGGATGCCGCGCGCGAGCGCGCCCGGCGACAGCGTGCCGAGCGAGGGGGAGGGGTCCCACCATCTGCGGACGCGTACCTGCATGCCCTCGAGCTCGATCCGCCCGTCGCCGACGTGCGCCTCCAGGCCCTCGCGTACGGCCTGGAACGGGCGCTCGCGGCTGGCGGCGACGACCACGACGGCGTTCGGCAGCCGTACCGCGTCCGAGGCCACGAGCGCGACCACGCGGGGCTCGGCGGCGCCGCGCAGCTCCAGGTACACCGCGGACGGGAAGACGGCGATCACGCGGGCGGTCCGGCGCTGCGAGTCGATGAGCGGGCGGAGCGCGAGGCTGGCGGCGCCGGCCACCGGTGGCCGGCGTCCCGGCCGGGCTGCCAGCGGGATCGGGTCTCGCACGACGGCACTCACGGGGTCCTCCATGGGCCGGTGAACGTGGCAGTTCAGGGAGCTGCCCCGGCCCCTGCCGAGAACGTAGACCTGGCCACGGCGAGTGCCGTATGGAGAAAGGTGCCAAGACTGCTTGTCATCCTTCGTGTTTGTTGTCAGGGTTGATCGCAAAGTGGTAGCGATCACGCCTAATCGGGCGATGTACGCACCAAAAGCGAGGTGACCCCTGGCATGAGTTACACCACTGCGGACCCGGGCCCACCGGCCCTGAGGCTCGCGAGCACCGGAACACTGACGTACGGTCTGTCGGTCGGCGAGGTCCTGGGGGTGTCGACGCTGAACGGCGCTCGCCTCATCGCCGGTCGCTCCGGTCTCGAGCGCATCGTCCAGCGGCTGAACGTGATGGAGGTCCCCGACATCCTGTCGTGGGTCAAACCGAACGAGCTGCTGCTGACCACCGGCTATCCCCTCCGCAATACCCCCCAGTCCCTGGACAACCTGGTCGCCGACCTCGACGAGCGCGGCCTGGCGGCGCTCGCCATCAAGCTCGGCCGCTACCTGGAGACGCTGCCGCCCGAGATGATCGAGCAGGCCGACCGGCGCGGCTTCCCCCTCATCCAGCTCCCCGACGACGTCGGCTTCGACGACATCCTGAACCAGGTCCTCACCGACATCCTGAACCGCCAGGCGGCCGTGCTCGCGCGCACCGAGGAGGTGCACCGGGCGCTCGTGCAGATCGTGCTGTGCGGCGGCGGCCTCCAGGAGGTCGTCGACGAGGTCGCCACGCTCCTGGAGGTCGCGGTCATCGTGCTGGACGGCGAGCAGCGCGTGCTCGCCGGCGCCGGGTCCGAGGCCCACATCCAGGCCATGCGCGCCCTCGGCATGCCCGGCGCGCCGAACCTCCCCGGCGGCCCCTCGGCCGGGACCCCCTCGGGCGGAACGCACTCTGCCGGAACGCACTCTGCCGGAACGCACTCTGCCGGAACCCCCTCACCCGCCAACCCCTCATCGAGCGCCCCTGGGGCGGCCGTCACCCAGGGACCCGGCGGCGACCACCTGGTCGTGCCGGTCGTCGCGGGCGGCTTCGACCACGGCCGGATCGTGGCGTACAGCCCGAACGGCTCGCTCCGCGAGACCGACCTCGGCATCCTGGAACGCGCCGCGACCGTGGCCGCGCTCGTGGTCACCAAGCAGCAGGCCGTCGCCGCGGTCGAGAGCAAGTACCGCGCCGACTTCCTGCGCGACATCCTGGCCGGACGTGCCGGGGACGACGACCGGGTCGTGGCGCACTGCTCCGGCTTCGGCTGGGACCTGGACCGACCCGTCATGGTCGTCGTCGCCGAGCTCGACGGGCGGCCCCGCAACCCCGACGGCGCCCACCCCGAGACCGACGCCGCCCGCAGCTCCCGCGGGACCGAGGAACGCCTCGCCCAGGAACGGCTCGCCGCCGCCTGGACGGCCGTCGTACGGCGCCACGACCGCGGCGCCGCCGTCGCCAGCTTCGCGCACGAGGTGGTCGCGGTGGTCGGGGCCGAGGACGGCGCCGACTCGGCCGGACTGTCGGCTGGACCGATCCAAACCATGGTCAAGGAGGCGGGCGCGCTCTTCGCCGAGCACCTGGCCGTGCGCCGCACGTTCTCCACCGGCATCAGCCGCACCGTCGCCACCCCCGCCGCGCTCCCCGAGGCCTACGAGCAGGCGGTCAAGGCCGTCCGCGTCGGCCGCCAGCTGCACGGCGCGGGGTCCCGCGCCCACTTCGACCAGCTCGGCGTCTACCGCCTGCTGAGCCTGGTCTCCGACCCCGCCGAGCTGCACGCGTTCGTCCGGGAGACCCTCGGCGACCTCGCGGCCGACGACGAGGCCGAGCTGGTGGACCTGCGGCGGACCCTGCAGGTGCTGCTGGAGACCAACCTCAACGTGGCCGAGACCGCGCGCCGCCTCCACTTCCACTACAACACGCTGCGCTACCGCATCGGGAAGCTGGAACGGATGCTCGGCCCGTTCACCGAGGACGCCCACCTGCGCCTCAACCTGACCCTCGCGCTCCACGTTCTGCGGATGCGAGGAATCTGAGGAGCTTTCAGGAATTAACACCCGTGTGATTTAACGCCCGCCTCGCTGGGGCATCCTTCTCCGGAACGCGTGGGGATGCCCCAGGCCGGTGATGAAACCGGGAGTACAGATGGCCGTCGGCTGGAAGATCCATGGTGACGGGAAGACGCCACCGCCGGGTGAGGTGGTGCGCCCGGACGAACGGCTGTCGTGGCCGCGCACCGCCGGGATCGGCGCGCAGCACGTCGTGGCGATGTTCGGGGCGACCTTCGTCTTCCCCGTCGTGATGGGCCTGGACCCGAACCTGGCCATCATGATGTCCGGCGTCGCGACGATCATCTTCCTGCTCATCGTCGGCGGCCGTGTGCCCAGCTACCTGGGCACCAGCGCCTCGTTCGTCGGCGCGGTGGCCGCGATCCGCGCCGACGGCGGCAGCACCGCCCAGGTCACCGGCGCCATCCTGGTCTCAGGCCTGGTCCTGGGGGCGATCGGCCTCCTGATCCACTATCTGGGCCCGGCGGTCATCCACGCCGTCTTCCCACCCGTGGTCACCGGCGCCGTGGTCATGCTGATCGGCTTCAACCTCGCCCCGGTCGTGGCCGACGTCTACTGGCCCCAAGACCAGTGGGTAGCCCTCCTCACCCTCACCTTCGCGGTCCTCTGCGCCGTCCTGCTGCGAGGCTTCTGGGCCCGCATCAGCGTCCTCCTAGCGCTGATCTTCGGCTTCGCGCTCTCCTGGATCCTGGACAAGACCGCCGGTGAGATCACCTCGGTCCTCCCCGGCCAGAACCTCCTGGACTCCAGCGGCAAGCCCTGCACGAGCGAGGGCCCGTACTGCGTGGCGACGGCCATCTCCCACCACCGCGTCAACTTCACCGGAGTGAAGGCGGCCGACTGGTTCGGCTTCCCCAGCCTCCACTCGCCCGACTTCAAGACGTCCGCGATCCTCCTGGCCCTGCCCGCCGTGATCGCGCTCATCGCCGAGAACACCGGGCACGTGAAAGCGGTCTCCGCCATGACCGGCGACGACCTGGACCCCGTGCTCGGCCGTGCGATCGCCGCCGACGGCGTCGGCACCGCGCTGGCCAGCGCCGTCGGCGGCGCCCCCACCACCACCTACGCCGAGAACATCGGCGTCATGGCCGCCACCCGCATCTACTCGACCGCCGCCTACTACGTCGCCGCCGTCGTCGCGATCCTCTTCGGCCTCTGCCCCAAGTTCGGCGCACTCGTGGCGGCCACCCCCGGCGGCGTCCTCGGCGGCATCACCGTCGTCCTCTACGGCATGATCGGCCTCCTGGGCGCCAAGATCTGGATCGAGAACCGCGTCGACTTCGCCGACCCCGTCAACCTGGTCCCGGTCGCCGCCGCCATCATCCTCGCCATCGGTAACGTCACCCTCAAGATCACCGATGACTTCCCACTGCAGGGCATCGCGCTCGGCACGATCGCCCTGCTGATCGGCTACCACACCCTCAACGCCGTCCAAGGTGCCCGCGGCCCCCGCGACACCGGCGCCGGCATGATCGCCCCCGAGGAAAAGGAGATCGGCGGCCCCGTCCGGCCCCCTACAACGGAGTAGGAGCAGTGTGAAACCTCCCCCCTTTCGTTACCACGCCCCTAGAACGCTGCACGAAGCCGTGCGGATCCTCGCCGAAGAGGAGAACGCCAAGGTTCTGGCGGGCGGGCAGAGTTTGATCCCCTTGCTCAACATGCGGCTCGCCGCGCCTGCGCATCTGGTCGACATCAACCGGATCGAGGGGCTTGATGCCGTTGAGGTGAGCGGCGCGGGCGTGCGGGTCGGCGCGCTGGCGCGGCATGCGCGGGTCGAACGGGACGTCGGGGCCGGAGAGCTGCTGCGCGAGGCCGTTCGGCATGTGGCGCATCCGGTGATCCGGAATCGCGGGACGGTCGTGGGGAGCCTGGCGCACGCCGATCCGGCGGCTGAGCTGCCGGCTGTGCTCGCTGTGCTAGGCGGGTGGGTCGAGGCGGAGTCGGTGCGGGGGCGGCGGGTTGTGGCGGCTGAAGAGCTTTTCGTGGGGCCGCTGGAGTCTTCGCTTGAGCACGATGAGGTGGCGGTGGAGGCGTTCTTTCCGGCCTTGCCTGAGCGGGCCGGCGCTGCGTTCGTGGAGACGGCGCGACGGCATGGGGACTATGCCCTGGCCGGGGTCGCGGCGGTCGTCGAGCTGGATGAGGATCTTCGGGTCACGGCTGCGAGGGCGGGTTATCTGAGTGTGGATACTCGGCCGTTGGTGCTGGATCTGACCGCGCCCGCCGAGGAGGCGCAGGCGGGGCCGGGGGCGCTGGACTGGTCGGTCGCGGCGGCGTACGCCAGGGAGCGCGTTGAGCCTGAGGGCGACATTCATGCGACTGCTGATTACCGGCGGCATCTGGTGGGGGTGCTGACCGAGCGCGCGCTGCGTGCGGCGACCGAACGGGTGCTGGAGGGGGCGCGCTGATGGAGGAGACGTTCGAGGTCCGGCTGACGGTGAACGGCACGCCGCGGGGGGCGGAGGTGCCTGCGCGGAGGCTGCTGTCGGACCTGCTGCGGCACGATCTGAAGCTGACCGGGACGCACGTCGGCTGCGAGCACGGGGTGTGCGGCTGCTGCACCGTGCTGATGGACGGCGAACCGGTGCGGTCGTGCCTGATGTTCGCGGTCACGGCGGACGGGCACGAGATCACGACCGTGGAGGGGCTGGGAGACGGTGGTCTTTCCCCTGTGCAGCGGGCTTTTCAGGAGTGCCATGGGCTGCAGTGCGGGTTCTGTACGCCGGGGTTCCTGTGCACGGTGACGGCTTTGCTGAGGGACAACCCGCGGCCCAGTGATGACGAGGTGCTGGAGGGCATTTCCGGCAATCTCTGCCGTTGCACCGGGTACCAGAACATCCTCAAATCGGTGCATCGTGCCGCCGACCTGCTGGCTGAGGAGTCCTGATGAGCACGCGGATGTTCGGTGAGCCCGTCGCCCGGCGGGAGGACCCGCGGCTGCTCATGGGGCAGGGGCGGTTCCTGGACGACCTCGGGCACGAGGCGCTCGCGGCGGCGTTCGTACGGTCGCCGCACGCGCACGCGAGGATCGCCGACATCGACGTGACCGAGGCCCTGGACGTCGAGGGGCTCGTCGCGATCTACACGTGGGAGGACCTGCCGGGGCGGATCGGGGAGCCGCTGCCGCTGCTCATCCCGCATCCCTCGATGACACACGGGCGAACGGGATATCCGCTGGCCAAGGAGGTCGTCCGGCACGTGGGGGAGCCGGTCGCGATGGTGGTCGCGACCGACCGGTACGTGGCCGAGGACGTCGTCGAACGCATCCGGGTCGACTACGAGGTGCTGCCCGCGGTGGTCGGGATCGAGGTCGCGGCGGCGGGCGAGAACCTCGTTCACGAGGACGTGCCGGGGAACGTGGGCGCCGTGCTCGTTCAGGAGACGGGCGACGCGGGCGCCGCGATCGACGACGCGCCGCATCGGCTGGAGTTCCGGCTCGACATCGAGCGCAGCGCGTCCATGCCGCTGGAGGGACGGGGCGTCTACGCGCGCTGGGACTCCGACGACGAGTCGCTGCGGGTCTACTCCTCGACGCAGGCGTCCACCAGCGTGCGGGCGGCGATCGCGGCCAAGCTCGGGCTGGCGCCCGGCAAGGTCGAGGTGATCGCGCCCGACGTCGGCGGCGGGTTCGGGGTCAAGATCGTTCACCCGTGGCCCGAGGAGGTGCTGGTGCCGTGGGCCGCGCGGCTGCTGGACCGGGAGGTCAAGTGGGCCGAGGACCGGCGCGAGCACTTCGTCGCCGCCGCGCACGAACGCGGCCAGGCGCAGTTCGTGCGGGTCGGGTTCGACGACGAGGGCCGGGTGCTCGGGCTGGACGTGCGGATCCTGCACGACCACGGCGCCTACATGCCGTACGGGATCATCATCCCGATCGTCACCTCCACCCAGCTGCTCGGCCCGTACAAGATCGGCGCCTACCGGGCGGAGGTCACCAGCCTCTACACCAACACCGTCATCGTCACCCCGTACCGCGGCGCGGGCCGCCCGCAGGGCGTGTTCTGCATGGAACGCACGATGGACCGCATCGCCGACCACCTCGGCCGCGACCGCGCCGACGTGCGCGAGGCCAACTTCATCGGGCCGGACGAGTTCCCCTACGACCAGGGGCTCACCTTCCAGGACGGCCGTCCGCTGATCTACGACTCGGGCGACTACCCCGAACTGCTGCGCCGGGTGAAGGAGCTGATCGGCTGGGACGGCTTCGCCGACCGGCGCGCGCGGGCCGCGCCGTCGGGGCGCCGGATCGGCATCGGTCTCGGCTGCTACGTCGAGGGCACCGGCGTCGGCCCGTACGAGGGCGGGCACGTCGAGATCGACACCTCCGGCCGCGTGCACGTCGCCACCGGGCTCACCTCGCAGGGGCAGGGTCACCAGACCGTGTTCGCCCAGATCGCCGCCACCGAGCTCGGCGTCCCGATCGAGAACGTGCAGGTCACGACCGGTGACACCCGCCGCTTCGGCTACGCGGTCGGCACGTTCGCCTCCCGCGCCGCCGTGATGAGCGGCAACGCGATCGCACTCGCCTGCCGCAAGGTCCGCGACAAGGCCCTGCGCATCGCCGCCGAGGCGCTGGAGGCCGACCCGCGCGACCTGGACATCACCGACGGCGTCGTGCACGTGAAGGGCGACCCGACCTCAGCCGTCCCGCTCCGTACGGTCGCCGTCCTGTCCAACCCGCTGCGGTACGCCTTCGACGAGGAGGCCGCGCGCGCCACCCAGTTCGCCGTGGGCGGCTCCGACGGGCCGCCCGTCGCCGAGGGCGAGGAACCGGGCCTGGAGGGCCGCGACTACTACTCGCCGATCCGCTCCACGTTCGCCGCCGGAATGCACGCCGCGATCGTCGAGGTCGATCCCGACACCGCCGAGATCGCCGTGCTGCGCTACGCGGTCCTGCACGACTGCGGCCGCCTCATCAACCCGATGGTCGTCGAGGGCCAGATCCACGGCGGCGTCGCGCAGGGCATCGGCGGCGCCCTCTACGAGCGCATGGTCTACGACGAGTCCGGCCAGCTGCTGAACGCCTCGTTCATGGACTTCCTCATGCCCTACGCCACCGAGGTCCCCAGAATCGAGACCGCCCACCTGGAAACGCCCTCACCGCTCAATCCGCTCGGCATCAAGGGCGCCGGAGAAGCCGGCGTCATCCCCGTCTCCGCCGTCATAGCCTCGGCCATCGAAGACGCCACCGGCATCGCCGTGGCCCAGATGCCCCTGTCCCCGTCGGAGCTCTTCCACTTGATGAGGGACCCTTCCGCGGTAGGCCCCAGCCCCGCACGCCCCTGTGATCCGGCCTCCGAGCCGCAAGGCGAGGAGGCCGGACCACAGGAGCAATTGAAGCCAGCGGGGCTGCTCGGGGAGCGGGGGACCTCAACCCCGCCAGCGCCTGAACGATAGTGCGGGGTCGAATATCGATCCGAGCATCCGGGAATCGTCCGGGTTTATCCGGGAGCGTTGCCGCCGAGGGATTTGGGGAGGTAGTTCTGCACGGCGGCGGGGCGGAATCCCTGTTGCCTGATCCAGCCGAGCATGGTCTGGAACTGCCCGGCGAGGCCCGTCCGGTAGTGCATCAGGATGATGTCGCCGGGCTTGAAGCCCTTGCCGGCGCCGTCGCCGCGCGCGAAGCCGTTGAAGCCGACGCCGGGGCCTGTGGTGCCGTTGTAGAACTCGGCCGTCCAGACCAGGATCGACTTGATCCCGCATTCCTTGGCGACCTGGCGGGTGGCGGTGTTGTAGCTGCCGAACGGGGGCCGGAAGATCTCCGGGCGGCGGCCGTACTGCTTGGTGATGGCCTCCTGGGAGTCGCAGATCTCCTTCTTCTGCATCTCCGGGCTCAGGGTCTTCATGTCGGGGTGGCTGACGGTGTGGTTCTCCATCTGCGACCCGGCGTTGCGCATCGCCCAGAAGTACTGCCCCTCGCCCCGGATGTAGCGCGAGGTCAGGAACGTCAGGATCGGCACCTTCTCGCGGCGGACCAGGTTCACGAACTCGGCGTCGTAGGTGTAGCCGTCGTCGATGGTCAGGAAGACCACCTTGTCCGTGGTGTCGATCTTGCTGATCACCGGCGGCAGGCCGTCGGTGGAGGGCTGCGGCGGCTTCCACGTGCCGGGCTTGGGCGCGTCCCACTGCTGGTCGGCCAGCACGGTGCTGAGCTGAGCGCGCATCGAGGGGCCCTTGTCGTCACCCGCCTGAGCGCGTACCGAGGGCCACGCCCCCGCACCCACGCCGAGCACGCCCGCCACCAGCGTGGCGACCAAGGGCACCTTCCCTCGCATCCGCCGTTCCCCCGTCCCGTCGACGTTCTGAAGGACATATCAGATCATGTTCGGCGCCCGCCCGCGCACTCGGCACAAGTTGCCCTTCGGCGTGGCCCCTCGGTTCCCTAGAGTCAGCACTTGACGTCATCCCTCCCTGTAGGACGAGTCCCCAGCTCTCGCGGGCTGGGCTTTCCTGCTTCGCCGACGACTGCCCGCCCGGAGTGCTCCGTTGGGGTCTTACACCGTCTCCACAGGCTGTCACGGCCCGTCCGGCCGCCAGCAGATTCCTTGCCGCGTTCACGTCGCGGTCATGGGTGGCGCCGCACCTACACGTCCACGAACGGATGTGCAACGGCATGCTGCCCTGCAGAGCGCCGCACGCCGAGCACAGCTTGGAGGAGGGAAACCAGCGGTCGACCGCGATCACTTTGCGGCCATACCAGGCGGCCTTGTACTCCAGCAGGCTGCGGAACTGCGCCCACGCCGCGTCGCTGATGGCGCGGGCGAGCGTGCCGTTGCGCATCATGTTCCGAACGGCCAGGTCCTCGATCACGATCGTTTGGTTCTCACGAACGAGTCGAGTGGTGATCTTGTGCAGATGGTCCCGGCGCCGGTCGGCGATCCGAGACTCGATGCGTGCAACCCTGCGACGTGCTTTGGCCCGGTTGGCGCCCTCACCTGGGGTCGTGCGCGACAGCTCGGGCTGGGCCCTGGCCAGCCGGGCGTGATCGGCGCGGTCATGCCGGGGATTGACGATCTTTTCCCCGGTCGACAGGGTCAGCAGATGATCCAGGCCCATGTCGACCCCGACCGCCGCATCGGCGGTCGGCAGCGGCCGTACCGACGGGTCCTGCACCAGCAGCGACACGAACCAGCGGCCCGCGCTGTCGTGCGACACGGTCACTGTGGACGGCTTGGCCCCCATGGGAAGTGGCCTGGACCAGACGACGTTCAACGGTTGGTTCATCTCGGCCAGGGTCAGCTGCCCGTCGCGGAAGCGGAACGCCGAGCCGGTGTACTCGGCGCTCCTGCGGGACCGCTTCTTGGACTTGAAGCGCGGGTAGCCGGCCCGCTTGGCGAAGAATGCGGTGAAGGCAGCCTGCAGATGCCTCAGGCACTGCTGCAGTGGCACGCTGGAGACCTGGTTGAGGAAGGTCATCTCCTCGGTCTGCTTCCACGCCGTCAGCATCGCCGACGCCGCGTTGTAGCCGACCCGTTCCCGCCGCTGATTCCATGCCTCGGTGCGAGCCGCCAGCGCCATGTTGTAGACCTTGCGAACGCACCCGAACGTACGCGAGAGCTCGGCCGCCTGCGTGGCGGTCGGATAGAAGCGGTACTTGAACGCCCGCTTCACACCAGTAGTCACAGTTCTCAACCATGCCATCACCGTGTGACATTCTGCGGATGTCCGGATGCGGGGCGGGGTCACGTCGGAGGGTTCAGATGAAGGTCACCGGGAGTGCCAGGGTCGCCGCTCCGCTCTCGCGCGTCTGGGACGCGCTGCAGGATCCGGCGGTGCTGGCCCGTACGATTCCGGGCTGCCACTCGCTGGAGGCCACGGGGAGCGACACCTACAAGATGACGATCTCCGCCGGGGTGGCGTCGATCCGCGGGATGTACGTGGGGGAGGTCGAGCTGGCCGAGCCCGATCCGCCGCGGTCGTTCGTGCTGCGCGCCAAGGGGCAGGGGGCGCCGGGGACCGTGGACGCGACGGTGCTGGTGCGGCTGTCGGAGGGCGAGGGGGACGGCGGGACCAGGGTCGACTACGACGCCGACGCCACCGTGGGCGGGATGATCGGCGGGGTCGGGCAGCGGATGCTGGGCGGCGTGGCCAAGAAGACGGCGGGCGAGTTCTTCGCGGCTGTGGAACGGGCGTTGACCGAGCCGGTGGCGGCAGGTGAAGCGGCTCCGGGCGTTCCGGCTCCGGCTGAGGTGGGGCAGGTCTTTGCTGCGCCTGAACGGAGGCGGGTGGCGGTCGAGGGGGCTTCGGCGGCGTTCGTGCTGGGCGGCGCGGTGGCGCTGGCGGGGGTGGCGCTGGGGTACGTGCTGGGCAGGCGGCGTTCCTAGGCCTGTTCCTAGGCCTGTTCGTAGGCCTTGGACGTCTCCGGGCTCCAGGCGACCTGGCGGCGCGGACGGGTCGTACGGGTGCGGAAGCGGTCGTTCAGGTCGGCCCAGACCAGCAGGATCGTGGCGATCACCACGAAGTAGGCGGCGATGCCGATCGCGTAGATGGTGACCACGCGCCAGCCGTGCCGGGCCGGGTCCAGGAACGGGTACGGGTACCAGTCGGTGAGCGCGCCGTGGACCAGCGTGTAGCCCAGATAGGTGATCGGGAAGACGAGCCAGACGCCCAGCGTGCGCCAGGTGGGCAGGCGTACGGCCGGGGCGAACAGCAGCCAGTCCAGCGGCGCCGCCACGGGCATGATCCGGTGCTGGACCCAGCCCGTCCAGTGCGTGGCCGCGCCGCCGAGGACCAGCGCGTACACCAGCCCGGTGATCACCAGGTAGAGCGCGGCGGCCCCGCGCGCCGACTCCAGCCAGCGCCGGCCGCGCAGGCCGGGCACGGTGCTGGCGATCAGGACCAGGCCGCCGAGCAGGTTGCTGAGGAAGGTGAAGTAGCTGAAGAAGTCGACCACGTCCGAGCATGACCGGCGGGCCGCGAGGCAGGTCGCGACGCTCGCCAGCGCGAGCAGGCCGAAACCGGCCCGCCCGAGTGCGGCTGGAACGCGGGCAGGGTTCACGCGTCCCGCTTCTGGAAGAAGAACAGCGCGACGCCGAGGACGATGACCGCGTAGAGCACGAACACCCCGAAGCCCGTCCAGGGCGCGAGGCTGCTGTCGGACGGTCTGGTCGCCATGATCGCGCCGCCCGCGTTGGACGGCAGGAACTTGCTCAGCGTGTTGCCCCACCCGCCGGGCAGGAACGAGCCGATGATCGGCAGCACGAACAGCAGGCCGAGCACGACCGTGACCGAGCCCGCGGTGTGCCTCAGCAGCGTGCCGATGCCGAGCGCGAGCAGGGCGATCACGGTCAGGTAGAGGCCGCCGCCGATCACCGCGCGCAGCATCCCGTCGTCGGCGAGCGAGGCGTTGATGCCCTTGCTCTTGAAGATCAGCTGGCTGAGCAGGAACGAGGCGAACGAGGCGATCTGGCCGATGATCAGCGTGACCACGCCGAGCACCAGGGTCTTGGCGACCAGGTACTGACCCCGGCGCGGCACGGCGGTGAGCGAGGTGCGGATCATGCCGGTGGCGTACTCGGCGGTGATGACCAGCACGCCCAGCACGCCGAACGCGACCATGCCGAAGTTGATGCCCACCATGCCGAACGAGGCCGGGTCGAACTGGGCCCGGTCCGACGGCTTCATCTGGTCGTAGGACGAGGTGAACGCCCAGGCCAGCAGCAGGCTCAGCCCGATCGTGACGACGATCGCGGCGAGCAGCGTCCAGAACGTGGACCGGACCGTGAGGATCTTGGTCCACTCGGAGCGGAGCACGTTGCCGAACGAGGCGCGCGGCGCCTTCCCCGCGGCCGGCGGCGCGGTGGTGGTGGCCGTGGTCATCCCTGCCCTCCGTTCGGTCCGCCCTGAACGCCGGGCGGCGGCGGTGCGGCTCCGGGCGGCGGCGGTGCGGCTCCGGGCGGCGGCGGGGCGGAGACCCAGGAGCCGTCCGGCGTCGCGGCGGGCACCTGGTCGGCGGTCACGCCGGCCGCGGGCGCGCCCCCGGGAATGCCCGCGTGGTACTCGACGGTGTCGCCGGTGAGCTGCATGAACGCCTCTTCCAGCGACGGCTGGACGGCGGTCAGCTCGTGCAGCCGGATCTTGTTGTCGCCGGCCACGTCGCCGACCTGGGCGGTGCGCGGCCCGTACACGCGCAGCGACTCGTCGCCCTCGACCTCGACCCGCCAGCCCTGCCGCGCCAGCAGCGGGCCGAGCTCGGCGAGCTGCGGCGACCGCACCCGCACGTGGCTGGTGGCGTTGGTGTCGATGAACTCCTGCATGCCGGTGTCGGCGAGGATCTTGCCGCGCCCGATCACCACGAGATGGTCGGCGGTGAGGGCCATCTCCGACATCAGGTGGCTGGAGACGAAGACCGTCCGGCCCTCCTTGGCCAGCTGCTTCATCAGGTTGCGGATCCAGAGGATGCCCTCGGGGTCGAGCCCGTTCACCGGCTCGTCGAACATCAGCACGCCCGGGTCGCCGAGCAGCGCGCCCGCGATGCCGAGCCGCTGCCCCATGCCCAGCGAGAAGCCCTTGGACGGCTTCTTGGCCACCGACTGCAGGCCGACCAGGCCGAGGACCTCGTCCACGCGGCGCTTGGCGATCCCGTTGCTCTTGGCGAGGCAGAGCAGGTGGTTGTACGCGCTGCGCCCGCCGTGGATCGCCTTGGCGTCCAGCAGCGCCCCGACCTCGTGCAGCGGCGCGCCGAGCTCGCGGTAGTGCTTGCCGTTCACCGTGACGTCGCCCGCGGTCGGGTGGTCCAGACCGAGGATCATGCGCATGGTGGTGGACTTGCCGGCGCCGTTCGGGCCGAGGAAGCCCGTCACGTGGCCCGACTGCACCGCGAAGTCGGCATGGTCGACAGCGACCTTAGACCCGTACTTCTTGGTCAGCCCCCGCGCCTGGATCATGAGGGGCTGATACCGACGGGCACGGTCCCGGAAACGGCGACGGCGGGCAAGCGGAGGGAGATTTTGCCTCCGCTTGCCCGCTCTATTTAAGGCTTCCGTGGCCTCGTGCCCTCGCCTGGCGGCTCGTGCCCGAACCACACAAGCGACGAGCGCGACACGGCTTCGCCGTCTGAGCGGGCGACATCGCCTTCGGCTCGTCGCCCGCTCAGGTAGCGCGCTCGTGTGCGGGCCGGGCTAGCTGACGCCGAGCAGGTCCACCACGAAGATGAGCGTCTCGCCGGGCTTGATGGCCGGGCTCGGGCTGCGGTCGCCGTAGGCCAGGTGCGGCGGGATGACCAGCTTGCGCCGGCCGCCGACCTTCATGCCCTCGACGCCCATGTCCCAGCCCTTGATGACGCGGCCGCCACCGAGCGGGAAGTCGAAGGCACTGCCGCGGTTCCAGGAGGCGTCGAACTCCTCGCCGGTCGAGAACGAGACCCCGACGTAGTGCACGGAGACGGTGGAGCCCTTGGTGGCCTCCGGGCCGTCGCCGACGCTGATGTCGGTGATGTCCAGGTACTGGGGCGGGGTCCCCTCGGGGAAGTCGATCTCGGGCCGTTCAAGCGCCATTGCCGGGCTCCTGAAAGAGTCGTCGTGGGTCGTTTCTTCGGACGCCGTTCAGGGTAGCCGCAGCCGGACTCGCCAAAGAAGCGGCTCCCCGTTGGCAGGATGCGACGGTGTACCGGGCGTTCCGCCGCCGGTAAAGAAGTGTCATGCTCCGCATTGGCATCGACACCGGCGGCACGTTCACCGACGTGGTCGCGCTCGACGAGGACACCGGCGCGGTCGTCACCACCAAGACGCCCTCCACCCCGGCGGATCCGGCCGAGGGCTTCGCGGCGGCCGTGGACAAGGTCCTCGCCCTGGCCGGCGCGGCGCGCGAGGCGGTGAGCGCTGTGGCGCACGGGACGACGGTGGCGACCAACCAGCTGCTCGAGGACCGCCTGGACGACCTGGGCTTCATCACGACCGAGGGCTTCGAGTTCGTGCTGGAGATCGCCCGGCAGAGCGTGCCCGACGGCTACGGGAACAGCTACTTCTGGGTCAAACCGCCACGAATCGTGCCGGTCCAGCGGGTCCGGACGGTCGGCGGGCGCCTCGACCATCTGGGGAACGAGCTGCGCCCGTTCGACGAGGACTCGGCGGTGGCGGCGGCCCGCTGGTTCCGCGCGCAGGGCATCAAGGCGATCGGGGTCTGCTTCCTGCACTCCTATGCCGAGCCCGCGCACGAGCTGGCGATGCGCGAGGTGCTGCGGCGCGAGCATCCCGAGGCCGTGGTGTCCCTGTCGTGCGAGGTGCTGCGCGAGTACCGGGAGTACGAGCGTTCGGTGACCACGCTCGTGGACGCGGCGGTGAAGCCCGCGATGACGCGCTACATCCGGCGGATCGCCGAACGCCTGCCGTCCCGGCTGCACGTCATGAAGAGCAACGGCGGGGTCCTGTCGGCCGAGGAGGTCGTTCACCAGCCCATCACCACGGTCCTGTCGGGCCCGGCGGCAGGGGCGCTCGGCGCCGCGTTCGTCACCCGCGCGAGCGGCCAGGGCTCGGTCATCACGCTGGACGGCGGCGGCACCTCCACCGACGTCGCGGTCGTGCTGGACGGCGAGCCGACCCTCACCACCGAGGGCTCGATCGGCCGCCACCCGGTCAAGATCCCCATGATCGACATCGTTACGGTCGGCGCGGGCGGCGGCTCGGTCGCCTGGCTCTCCCCGGAGGGCACGATGAAGGTCGGGCCGCGCAGCGCCGGCGCCGACCCCGGGCCGCTCTGCTACGGCCGCGGCGGCACCGAGGTCACCGTCACCGACGCGCACGCCGCGCTCGGCCGCATCCCGCCGCACCTGCTCGGCGGCGAGATCCCGCTGAACGTGGCGGCGGCACGCGAGGGCCTGGCGGCGCTGGCCGCCGAGCTCGGCCTGACGCCCGAGCGGACCGCGACCGGCATCCTGGAGATCTCGGCGTGGAACCAGGCCAACGCCATCCGCCAGATCACCGTCAAGCGCGGCCTGGACGTGCGCGACTACCCGCTGGTGGCGTTCGGCGGCTCAGGCCCGCTGCTGGCCTGCCGCCTCCTGGACGTCCTCGGGCTGCCGTCGGCCGTCATCCCCGAGAACCCCGGAAACCTGTCGGCGTTCGGGCTGCTGACGGTGGACGTGAAGAACGACTACGTCCGCACCCGCGTGGCCCGCGACGCCGAGCTCGACCTGGCCGCGCTGGACGAGACCTACGCCGGCCTGGAGGCCCAGGCCGCCGCCGCACTGGACCGCGAGGGCTTCCCGGCCGAACGGCACACCTACGTCCGCTCGGCCGACCTGCGCTACTACGGCCAGGCGTTCGAGGTCCGCGTCGCCGCACCCGCCGGGCCGCTGGACGAGACGTTCCAGAAGACGGTCGTCGCCGCCTTCCACGACGCGCACGAGGCCCTCTACGGCTACTGCTATCGCGACGACCCCGATCGCCATCCCGTCGAGTGGGTCAACGCCCGCGTCTCCGGCATCGGCCCCATCACCAGCCCGGAACTACGCGAACGAGCGCCCGTCCCCGGCCAGGCCAAGCCATCAGGTACTCGCAGAGTCTTCTACGACGACTGGTCCGACGTTCCCGTATTTCAACGAGCGGACCTGCACGTCGGGCAGACCATCGCCGGTCCGGCCGTCATCGAGGAGTTCGGCTCGACCCTCCCGCTCCACCCCGGCTTCCACGCTCTGGTCGACCCGCACGGCAACCTGGTGGTGACCCGATGACCGGCCCGACCGATCCGACCGGCCCGACCGACCCGACCGACCCGCGCGTGGATCCGATCCTGCTGGAGATCGTCGAAGGCACTCTCGCCTCGGTCGAACGCGAGGTCGAGACCGCGATCGCCCGTACGGCCCGTTCACCCATGATCCGGGACGCGCACGACTTCCGGGCGGGCATCCACGACCGGCGCCTGCGCAAGCTGACCGGCCGTTCCTACTCCGCGCTCGTCCAGCCGGTCGCCCGCGACTTTCCGCTCGCGCGGATGAAGCCGGGCGACGTGTTCTTCCACAACGACGTCTACCTCTCCGAGGGCGGCATCGGCCATCTGCCCGACCTGTGCGTCACGGTGCCGGTCTTCCACGGCGGCGAGGTCGTCGCGTTCGTGCAGGCGTTCGGCCACCACGACGACATCGGCGGCGCGGTGCCCGGCTCGATGCCCAGCCACGCCCGCAGCGCCTTCGAGGAAGGCCTCATGGTGCCGCCCATCAAGCTGTGGGACCAGGGCGTGCCGAACGAGGCGGCGCTGCGCATCATGACCCGCAACTCCCGCATGCCCGACTCCCTCGCGGGCGACCTGGACGCCGAATGCTCGGCCTGCCTCATGGGTGCGCGCCGCCTGGGCGAGCTCTTCGACCGCTACGGCCGCGCCGCCGTCGAGGCCTGCTTCGACGCCATCATCGACAACACCACCGAGACGTTCCGCCGCGAGCTGCTCGCCAAGATCCCCAACGGCACCTACACGTGGGAGGACTACGCCGAGCACGACGGCGTGGACCCGCCCCGCCTGCACGCCCAGCGCATCACCCTCACGGTCGACGACACCGCACCGACGCCGCTGGTCATCGACTTCACCGGTACGTCACCCCAGGCCAAGGGGCCGATCAACCACGCGGGCGACTACTCCGACGGCGTGTTCCTCAAGAAGTGGCTCGCGCCGATCCTGCGCAACCTGGCCGACACCCCCGAACGCGCCGCCGAGCTCGACGTGAACGAGGGCGTCGTCCCGCTCATCGAGATGCGCTTCCCGCCCAAGGGGACCCTTCTCACGCCGGTCTTCCCGGCGCCGACCAACGCCCGCACGTTCGTGATCCTGCGGCTGCTGGGCGTCCTCGCGGGCGTGCTCGCCAAGGCCACGGGCGGCCGGATGCCCGCCGACCAGGAGACGATCCGCTACACCGGCGTCTACGGCGAGGACGACCGGGGCCCGTACCTCATGCGCGAGGTCCTCGGCGGCGGCTCGGGCGGCCGCTACTACGCCGACGGGGAGGACACGATCCACGTCGTGCCGGACTCGCGCAACATCCCCGCCGAGTTCGCCGAGGCCCGCTGGCCCTTCCTGGTCGAACGGCTCGGCCTCGCCACCGACTCCGGCGGGCCCGGGCAGCATCGCGGCGGCCTCGGCTACGACAAGCACATCCGCATGCTGCGCGACGCCAGCTACATGTCCATCGCCGACCGTTCGATCCTGTCGTGCTGGGGCGTGAACGGCGGCGCCGCGGGCCGGCCGTTCCGCGTGGAGATCGACGGCGTCCCCATGGAAGGCCTGGTGGACGACCATCCCGTCCGAGCAGGGCAGGTCATCCGGATCCGTACGACCGGAGGCGGCGGCTGGGGCGACCCGTACGAGCGCGATCCGGCGGCCGTGGCCGCCGACGTCCGCGACGGCAAGGTCTCCCTGGAAGGCGCGCGCCACGACTACGGCGTCCTCATCACCAACGGCGAGGCCGACGAGCACTCCACCGCGACCCTGCGAGCCCACCTGCGCAGGCAACGAGGCCCCGCGCCGTTCTTCGACCGAGGCCCCGGCTACGCCCAGCTATCCGGGGACTAGACGCCGGCTAGACCTTGCGGCCCACGCCACCGAAGAGAGCGGAGGTCTCCGGCGACCCCTCCTCGTCCGGGTACCAGGTGTACGGGCGGACCAGACCGGGCTCGACCAGCTCATAGCCGTCGAACAGCGCCCCGATCTCCTTTTCCGTACGGAAGACCAGCGGGGAGGTAGCGCCCTCGAACGCCTTCACCCAGGCGAGCCGTTCCTCCTCGGGCGGCCCGTCGCTGGTCAGGTGCGAGATCGTGACGTACGAGCCGGGCGCCGAACGGTCCCGGAAGGCCTGCACGATCCGCGCCGGGTCCTCGGCGGCCGTGATGAAGTGGAACACCGCGACGAACAGCACCGCGACCGGCTCGTTGAAGTCGATCAGCGACAGCGTGTCGGGGTGCTCGAGGATCGTGTCGGGCTCGCGCATGTCGGCGGTGACGATCCGGGTGCCGTTCCCGGCCAGCAGAGCCCGCCCGTGCACCGCGACGATCGGGTCGTAGTCGACGTACACGACCTTGGCGTCGGGATTGGCCTCCTGCGCGATCTGATGCGTGTTGCGCATCGTCGGCAGGCCCGAACCGATGTCGAGGAACTGCCGGATCCCGCACTCGTGGGCCAGGTGCTTCACCGCCCGGCCGAGAAAGCGCCGGTTCTCCAGCGCGGTCCCGCGGACCGACGACTCTCCGATGCCCTCGTACAGGGTCGTGTTGGCGACGCGGTCGATCTCGTAGTGATCCTTGCCGTGCAGCGCCTCGTCGTACATGCGCGCGGGGGTGGGCCGCCCCAGCGGGATGTTGTTCTGCGGGCTTTCAGGGCTCACCGAGTGACTCCCGGGGGAAGAGGAGCGGTCCACATCGCGCAAAACCCACCCTACGCCCCACCCTTCCCGGGTTGATCAAATTCCCCCACCGTTCATGTCGACCACCGTTCATGTCACCGCAACGGCTTGACCCACCGCCCCCACTGCGGCTGGACCCCGTACCCCGCCGCGCCCCAGGCGTGGTGGGCGAGCTCGTTGTCATGCAGGACCATGGCGTCCGCGCGGAACGCGCCGAACGAGGCGAACCGTTCCTCGGCCCGTTCGATCAGAGCGCGGCCGATGCCCTTGCGGCGATGGCCCGGGTGCACCGCCAGCCTGTAGAGGTGGGCCCGCCAGCCGTCCCAGCCCGCGATGAGCGTGCCGGCGAGCTCGCCGTCGATCTCGGCCACCAGGAGCGCCTCGGGGTCGCGTTCGACCAGGGCGAGGTAGGCCTGGACGGAGTCATGCCGGTCGGTGTCCTCGCCGGCGACCTTCCAGAAGCGCAGGATGTCGTCGGCCTCGTCTGCTCGTGCGTATCGGATCATCACCACGGCCACGACGTTACGACGTGTGCGCCGGAGGCGTGTGCGTCAGAAGACGTGTGTCTCAGCAGCGTGTGCGTCAGAAGTCGAAGGTGCGGTCCGTGGCGGTGAGGATCGCGGTCCTGGGGGTCGTGGGCCAGGCGGCGGCCAGTTCGGTGGCGAGGGTGGCGGTGAGGGCGGCGACGTCGGTCGCGGCGGTGTCGTGCAGGGCCTCGGCGACGATCAGGACCGAGGCCGTCGAGGCGCGGACGGCCGACAGGCCGCTCTGGCGGTTGGTCCAGCGGCGGGCGTGGCTGCGGCCGGAGGCGTCGACGAACGTCACCTCGCCCGGCGCGGGGTTCTCGATCTCGCCGCCGAACGTCTCATAGCTCTCGTCGCCGGCCGCGTAACGGACCTCCAGCGTGGCGTCGATCCGGGCGACGTCGAGGGCGGCCACCGGGATCGCGTACGCCATCGAGATCGCGTTGCACAGGTCGATCAGCGGGTGGATCTCGGGGAGCGTTCCCTCCTTGCGGAAGCGGCGCAGCAGCGACTCCGAGGCGCAGCGGTACTGGGTCGGCTTGAGGCCCAGCTGGGAGAACGTGCGGCGCCACGCCTGGATCTCGGGGAACTCCGACTCGGGTGAGGCCGACAGGCGTTCCTTGGCGATCGCGTGGAACCTCGCCACCTGGTCCGTCACGGAGGCGTCGGCGGTGATGCCCGTCGCGGACACGGCCCCGGCCGCGAGCGAGGGATGGTCGGACCAGATCTGTGGTGAGTGCTGGAAACGCATGCGTCCCAGATTCGCGGAAACAATGGCTCTGTCACAGGTCCATTGGGGGATCTGGTCGCAGGACCAATCCTCAGGAGGCGGACGGGCGCTGGGGGAGCGGGATGGGCTCGCCCAGCAGCTCGGCCGAGATGTGCACGATGCGACGGCGGCTGTTGCGGGCCTGGCGCCGCAGGTGGTCGAACGCCTCCTTGGCGTCCAGGCCCCGGTCGGCCATCAGGAACCCGATCGCGCGCTCGATCACGGCACGGTCGTGCAGGGCGCGCTCGAGCTGGCGGGCGAGCGTGCCGGTGTGCTCGGCGGCGAGCGCCGCACAGATGATCTCCTCGATCAGCTCGGCGTACGCGGGCAGGCCCCGCAGGTCGCTGTCCTCCCAGCGGCGCGGCTCGGCGGCGTGCAGGTTGAGGCAGCCGATCGGTGTCCCCGACAGCCGTACCGGGGCCCCGAGCACGGCGCGCACCTCGGTCTGGACGATCCGGGCCAGCGCCGGCCAGCGGACGTCACGGGTGACGTCGGGACTGGCCACCAGGCGGTCGTGCACATAGGCGTCCACGCAGGGGCCCTCGTTCAGCTCGGCCTGGGCGAGCTCCAGACTGCGGCCGCTCTCGTCGGTCGCCGTCACATAGCGGAGCACGCCGCTGGCGTCGGCGAACATCAGCCCCGCGCCGTCGCAGGGGAACAGCCTGTTGACGGCGGTGACGACCTTGGCGAGCGCACGCCTCAGATCGGGTTCCCGAGGCGTGTGGCGCAGCATGCGAAGGCTTGCGTCCAGTGCCTCCGGGTCGAGGTGCATGGTGGCGTTCCTCCAGCCTGACCGGCATCGTGCTTGACGGACAGTTGACGGTCGCCGCGTACACCCGGGTTTGCGACGTCAACGAGGTACCCCCGAAATCGGACTCGACACCGGTTCGCTCGTCGTGGCGAGCAGATACAGCACCGAGCCGATCACCTCGGCCAGTTCCGTGCCGGCCGTGAGCCGGGCCGGCGGCCAGTCGTGCGGTTCGAGGTCGTACAGGTCAAGGGAGCCGGCGACGATCCTGCCGATCGTGACCGGCACCGACAGCACGGCGCGCACCCGGCCCGCCGAGGGCGCGAGCTCGGGATGGCCGTGCGGGTAGTCGGCGGGCAGGTCGCGGATCGCCACGGCGCGGCCGGAGATCATGCAGCGGAACGCGGGGCCGGAGCCGATCGCGACCTGGGCGCGTTCGAGGAGGCGGCCGTCGGGATCGGAGCCGCCGACGGCGTGCGGCGCGCCGTTCGCCACCAGGATGAGCCCGCAGCCGTCGACCTGCGCCGCGTCGGTGACGGTGGTCAGCGTGGACGCGAGCAACCGCGCGCAGTGACCCTGCGCGCCGGGACATCCCGTGTTGGGCGGGAACACCTCCGCGACCTCCGCTGCCGGACGATCCGCGGGGGCAGGGCGGAGTCGTGAGTGCCCATACAGTAACCCGTTCGATAGGGCGGTGGAGCACGTTCCAACGCCCGGAAACCCTTTTGGCCGATGCTTTCCGGCTGCGAGCGGCGATCGGCGGGCGGTGATCAGCGGCCGGTGGCGGACGCGGTGGTGAACGCGGTGGCGCCGACGCGGGTGCCGTCGACGGCGAGGTCGATGAGGCCGCGAGTTCCGTCGGCGGCGAAATGGCGCTCCTCGCGGGTCGCCCAGTCGTCCCAGGCATCGGCCCACTCGGCGCCGTCGCGGGCCAGCGCGCGGGTGCGGCGGACCTCGCGCGGCGCGTCGATCCAGATCCGGTACGCGGCGGGCGACCCGTGCCACGCGGCCCCGACGCCCTCGATGATCAACGCCTCGCGGGCCGCGATCCGCTCGGGGTCGCCGTAGATGTCGCGATGCCAGTCGTACCGGCGCAGCACGGCCGCCCCGCCGGTGGCCAGCGGGCCGAGCACGGCGTCCTCCAGCGGCTTCCACCAGGTCAGCGGGTCGGAGTCCCACGGGACGCGGAAGTCGTCCGAGCGCACCACGGGAGCCTCACCGAGGCCGTCGTCCAGGGCGTCGCCGAGCGCGGCGGCCAGCCGGGGCGCGAACGTGGACTTGCCCGCGCCGCTCGGGCCGTCGATCGCGACGACGCGCACCGGCCCGCAGGAGGGCGGCAGCGCGAGCACCCGCCCGGCAAGGGCCGGGTAGGTCAGGGTCTGGTCTGGCACGAACGGCATACTTCCAGGAGGTACAGGAGGTATCGGCCCGCCGGTCCGGCGTTTGCCGGGCGCTGCCCCCGAAGGAGGAGCTCTTTGCCCACCGGACCGCTCGACGGCGTCCTCGTCGTCGACCTCAGCCGCGTGGTGGCCGGGCCGCACGCCACCCAGACCCTCGCCGACCTGGGCGCCCGCGTCATCAAGGTCGAGCAGCCCGGCACCGGCGACGAGACGCGCGGCTGGGGCCCGCCGTTCGCCGGCGACGACGAGATCAGCACCTACTACCTGTCGTGCAACCGCAACAAGGAGTCGATCACCCTCGACCTGAAGTCCGGCGAAGGGAAGGCGACCCTGGAGCGGCTGGTCCGGCGCGCGGACGTGCTGGTGGAGAACTTCCGGCGCGGCGTCCTGGACCGGCTCGGCTTCCCGGTGGAACGCCTGCACGAGCTGAACGAGCGCCTGGTGGTGCTGTCGATCACCGGGTTCGGGCACGACGGCCCCGAGGGCGACCGGCCCGGCTACGACGCGATCATGCAGGGCGAGGCCGGGATCATGAGCGTCACCGGTCCGCCCGGCACGCCCAGCAAGGTGGGCCTGTCGATCGCCGACGTCCTCGCCGCGTCCAACGGCGTGTCCGGCGTGCTGGCGGCGCTGTACGAGCGGGAACGGACCGGGCGCGGCACGGTCGTGCGGACCTCGCTGCTGGCGTCGGTCGTCGGCGCGCACATGTTCCAGGGCACCCGCTGGACGGTCGCCAAGGACGTGCCCGAGTCGGTCGGCAACGACCATCCCTCGATCGCCCCGTACGGCACGTTCCGCTGTGCCGACGGCATCCTGCAGATCGGCGTCGCGAACCAGAACCTGTGGCACCGGTTCGCGCCCCTGGTCGGCCTGGACCCCGACGACCCTGCGTACGCGACGATCCCGGCCCGCTCGGCGCGCCGCGCGCAGCTGACCGAGGCGATCGAGGAGGCGCTGGCGGGCGGCACCCGGCGGGAGTGGCTGGACCGGCTGGGGGAGGCGGGCGTCCCGGCCGGGTCGGTCCGTTCCATCGACGAGGTCTACGAGTGGGAGCAGACCCGTTCGCAGGGCCTGGTCATCGAGGTCGACCACCCGAGGCTCGGCCCGATCGAGCTGCCCGGGCCGCCGCTGCGCTTCGACGGCGCGGCGCCGCGCGAGCACACCGCGCCGCCGCTGCTCGGCGAGCACACCGAGGCGATCCTGGCCTGGCTGGACGCGACCGAGACCGAACCCGACGACGAACCCGACGAAGAGGAGCGCTGATGGAGCTGCTCGGGCCCGCCCGCGACACCGAGGAGGCCGTGCGCGTCGGCGACCGTGCCCTCTCCCGGGAGGAACTGCTGCGCCGCGCGTCGACGGTGGCCGGTGAGATCGGCGGCGCGTCGGCGGTCGCCGTGCACGCGACCGCGAGCCTGGAGACGGTGGTGGCGGTGGTGGGCGGGATCCTCGCCGGGGTGCCGGTCGTGCCGCTCCCGCCCGACTCCGGGCCCGCCGAACGCGACCACATCCTCGGCGACTCGGGCGCGCAGCTGATGCTGGCCGCCAAGGGCGCCTACGAGGGTGAGGGCGGCCCGGCGCTGGTCCCGGTCGACGAGCTCGGGACCGCCGATCGTTCACCGGAACGGGCGGACGACGCTGCGACCGCGCTGATCCTCTACACCAGCGGCACGACCGGCGCGCCCAAGGGCGTGCTGATCTCGCGGCGCGCGATCGCCGCCGGGCTGGACGCGCTCGCGGGCGCGTGGGAGTGGACGGCGGGCGACACGCTGGTGCACGGGCTGCCGCTGTTCCACGTGCACGGGCTGGTCCTGGGCGTGCTCGGGGCGCTGCGCACCGGCTCGCCGCTGGTGCACACCGTCCGGCCGCGCCCCGACGCCTACGCCGCCGCCGCGCGCGAACGAGGCGGATCGCTGTTCTTCGGCGTCCCGACCGTCTGGTCCCGGGTCTGCGACGACCCCGGCTCGGCGCGTGCGCTGCAGGGCGCGCGGCTGCTGGTGTCGGGCAGCGCGCCGCTCCCGGTGCCGGTGTTCGAGAAGCTGGCGGGCCTCACCGGCCACCGCCCGGTCGAGCGGTACGGGATGACCGAGACGCTCATCACCATCAGCGCGCGCGCCGGCGGCGACCGCCGCCCCGGCCACGTGGGCCTGCCGCTCAACGGGGTGGAGACGCGGCTGGCCGCCGAGGACGGCGCGCCCGTGCCGCACGACGGCGAGACGCCGGGTGAGCTGTACGTCCGCGCCCCGATGATCTTCGACGGCTATCTGGGCCGCCCGGAGGCGACGGCCGAGAGCCTGGCCGCCGACGGCTGGTTCCGTACGGGCGACATCGCGGCGATCGGCCCCGACGGCTGGCACCGCATCGTCGGCCGCGCCTCCACCGACCTGATCAAGAGCGGCGGCTACCGGATCGGGGCCGGGGAGGTCGAGAACGCGCTGCTGTCGCATCCCGCCGTACGCGAGGCCGCCGTCATCGGCACGCCGCACGCCGACCTGGGCGAGCAGGTGACCGCCTACGTCGTCGCCGAAGGCGTCACGGACAAGCAGCTCATCGACTTCGTCGCCGAACGCCTGTCGGCCCACAAGCGGCCTCGCGTGGTCCACCTGGTCGAATCGCTGCCGCGCAACGCCATGGGGAAGGTGGTCAAGACCCGCCTGGGCGCCTGACCGAGCCGAGCGGTCCGAGCGGTCCGAGGGGGCCGGGGGGGCCGAGCGGATCCGCCGAGCCGGTCGAGTCCACCGGTCTCGCGGGCCTGGGCAGTCTGATGGTCGTCGTGGCGCCGACCGTGCTCACCTCGACCCGGTCGCGCAGCGTCTGCGGCGGGGGATGGGCCGGGGCGTTGCCGGCCGAGGCCTCGAAGTGGCAGATGAGCGCCTCGGGTAGCGGCCACACCCGTACGGTGGCGGGGCTCGCGCCCTCCTTCACCAGGTGCTCTGCAACGTTCCCGGCGGCGATGACCAGCAGGGCGGCCCGGTTGCCGATCACGCCGTGCCGCGCGGCCTGTGCGGCGACGAAGCCGCGCACCGCCCACGGGTCGTCGAGGAACTCCAGCCCGGGTGTCCCGGGTGGCGGTTCGGGGTCGTCCCCTGCGTCCATCCGTTCCCCCGGCTGCCTCTCTCCTCGCGGTGCCCTCTCCGAGGTTACCGAGGTCAGGGGGCCTGCGTCGCGGGACTCGGCCAACCGGTGACGCGGCGCGGTCGGTATCGTCGTGATCAAATGTCATCGTCACAGCTCAACCCGGACACGGCCGCCCGCCGCAGGAGCCTGGCATGATCCAGATCCGCAACGCCCACCTGCACGGTCGCGACGGCCTTCATGACATCGAGATCGACGGTGACCGCTTCGGCCGCGTCCTGCCCGCAGGCCAGGGCCGGGGCGAGGTGCTCCTGGACGCCTCCGGGGCCCTGGTCGGCCCGCCGTTCGTCGAGCCTCACGTTCACCTCGACACCACGCTCACCGCGGGCGAGCCGCGCTGGAACGCCTCCGGGTCCCTCTGGGAGGGCATCGCGGTCTGGAGCGAACGCAAGCAGACCCTCACCCGCGCCGACGTGATCGCCCGCGCCACCGAGGTCCTGCGCTGGTACGCGGCCAACGGCGTCCTGCACGTCCGCAGCCACGTGGACGTCACCGATCCCGGCCTGGTGGCCCTCGACGCGATGCTGGAGGTCCGCGAGCAGGTCCGTGACGTCGTCAACGTCCAGCTCGTGGCCTTCCCGCAGGAGGGCGTCTGCTCCTTCGACGACGGCGCCGAGCTGCTCGAGGAGGCGGCCCGCCGAGGCGTCGACGTCATCGGCGCGATCCCGCACTTCGAGGACACCCGTGAGGACGGCGTCCGTTCCCTGGAGATCGCGTTCCGGCTGGCCGAACGCCACGGCCTGCTCATCGACGCCCACTGCGACGAGATCGACGACGAGCAGTCCCGCTTCGTCGAGGTCCTGGCGACCCTCGCCCGGCGCGGCGGCCTGCGCGAGCGCGCGACCGCCTCCCATACCACCGCCATGGGCTCCTACAACGGCGCCTACTCGTACAAGCTGCAGCGCATCCTGGCCCGCAGCGGCATCAACCTGGTCTGCAACCCGCTCGCCAACCTCTGCCTGCAGGGCCGCTTCGACGCCTACCCCAAGCGCCGCGGCCTCACCCAGGTCAAGGAGATGCTCGCGGCGGGCGTGAACGTGGCGTTCGGCCATGACGACGTGATGGACCCCTGGTATCCGCTCGGAACCGCGTTCCCCCTCCAGGTCGCCCTGGCGGGCATCGCCGCCGCCCAGCTCACCGGCGCCGCCGAGATCGACGAGGCGTTCGCCATGGTCACCAGCCGCGCCGCCCGCGTCCTCAACCTGACCGACGCCTACGGCATCGAGCCCGGCCGCCCGGCCGACCTGGTCGTCCTCCCGGCCGCCTCGCCCCGCGACGCCGTACGCCGCCAGACCCGCCCCAGCCACGTCATCTCCCGGGGCCGCGTGCTCGCCGAGACGCCCGTCACCCCCACCCGCCTCACCTGGCCCGGCCGCGAGCCGGAGCACGTCGACTTCATCCGCGAGCGCGACCGGGGCATGACGCCGGGGGCGCCATGGACGCCAAGGACGCCGACGGACTGAGCCGCCGGGGTCAGAACAGCTCGGGGCGGCGGTGGGTCAGGGACGGCAGGATCGACCGGACCCGCTCGGTGACGCCCAGGTCGAGCTCGGCGACGCGGACCGCGGGGAACGGGCCGAGGTCGGCGACGACGGTGCCCATCGGGTCGATCAGCTGGCTGCGGCCGACGCCGCCGGGGGCGCCGCGCGGCGGGCGGGAACGGTCGGGGGCCTTGTCGACGGCGATCACCCAGGTGGTGTTCTCGATCGCGCGGGCGCGGACCAGGGTGGTCCAGTGCTCTTCCTTGAAGACGCCCTGGGCCCAGGCGGCGGGGACGGCCAGGATCTCGGCGCCGCGGTCGACCAGGGCGCGGGCCAGCTCGGGGAAGCGCACGTCGTAGCAGGTGATCACGCCGATGTGGGTCCCGGCCAGGTCCAGCACGACCGGTTCGGCGCCCGGGGCGACGTCCTCGGACTCGCGGTCGCTGAACGCGTCGAACAGATGGATCTTGCGGTACGAGCCGGAGATCTCGCCGGTGGCCTCGATCCCCACGACCGTGTTGTGGACGCGGTCTCCGGCGGGCTCGAAGACGCCCGCGATCACGGCGGTGTGGTGCTCGCGGGCCGCCTTGCGTAGGGCCGTGACGAACGGGCCGTCCAGCGGCTCGGCGACGTCCGCGAGCCGGTTGCCGAACCTGACCATGGACGCCTCGGGGAACACCGCCAGGTCGGCCTCCGGCGCCCCGCGCAGGGCGTCGATCATCCGCTGGAGGTTCTCCTTGGGGTCGTCGCCGACCTCGATCTGACACAAAGCCACGCGCATGCCCCCAGCCTACGCATGACAGCTGTCATGTCGATCGTGTGACCGGCGCGTCCGGAGCCGATGACGGCGGCTTCTACCGGGGGAGCGGGCGCGCCGGGAGGCTTGAGGCATGGATCAAGCCATACAGGTCGAGGGCCTGCGGCAGCGGTACGGGGACTTCGAGGCCGTGGGAGGGGTCTCGTTCGATGTGCGGGAGGGCGAGCTGTTCGCCCTGCTCGGCACCAACGGGGCCGGAAAGACGACGACGATGGAGGCGCTGGAGGGCTTCCGGCCCGTTCACGCGGGCGAGGTGCGGGTGCTCGGGATGGAGCCGTACCGGGATCGGCGGGAGCTCCGGCCGCAGCTGGGGATCATGCTCCAGGAGGCGGGGTTCTTCGCCGACCTGACGGTCGCCGAGACGGTGCGGCACTGGCGCGGCCTCGCGGGGGCGCCGCGCGAGGACGTGCTGGAGCTGACCGGGCTGGCCGACAAGGCGGATGTACGGACCCGGCAGCTGTCGGGCGGGCAGAAGCGGCGCCTGGACCTGGCGCTGGCGCTGCTCGGGCGGCCCCGGGTGCTGTTCCTGGATGAGCCGACCACCGGTATGGACCCGGAGGCGCGGCGGGCCACCTGGGAGATCGTTCAGGGGCTGGTCGCGGGCGGCACCACGGTGCTGCTGACCACGCACTACCTGGAGGAGGCCGAACGGCTGGCCGACCGGCTCGCGATCATGCACCGGGGGCGGATCGAGCTGAGCGGCACCGTCGCCGAGGTGGTCGCCGGGCACGGGGACCGGATCACCTTCCAGGTGCCGCACCAGGTCCCGGTCGGTGAGCTGCCGTCGCTGCGGGGGAGCGCCGCCGACATTGCGATCGCCAACGGGCAGGCCGTCGCCACCTACACCGTCACCGGCGTGCAACGGCCGCTGTACGAACTGCTGCGCTGGGCCGAGGAACGGTCGCTGGAGCTGGACGGTCTCCAGGCCCGTTCGGCCTCGCTGGAGGACGTCTTCCTGAACACCGCCGATGGGGGAGCGCGATGAGACTCGCCAATGTCATGTGGGTCGTCCGGCTGGATCTGTCCCTGCTGTGGCGCAACCGGACCGCGTTGTTCACCGTGATCGGCCTGCCGCTGCTGTTCGCCTCGGTGCTGTACTCGGTCAAGGGGCAGAAGAGCGCGGGCATCGACTCGGCGTTGTACGTCGGCACCGGCTACCTGGCCTACTTCCTGGTCTTCTCGGTCTTCATGAACCTGGTGACCGTCTTCACCGCACGGCGCGAGGACCTCACGCTCAAGCGGTTGCGCAGCGGGCCGCTGACGGAGGCCGAGCTGCTGGGCGGCAGCGCCGTGATGTCCGGGGCCCTCTACCTGATCCAGGCCGTTCTCCTCCTGGTGGTCATGGGCGCCACGCTGGGCGGCAGGTTCCCGGCCGACCTCCCGATGCTGCTGGTGGGCCTCGTGCTCGGCATCCCGGTGTTCGCGCTGCTGGCGTTCGCGGTCTCCGGGCTCACGCCGAACGCCGACATGGCCCAGCTGACCGTACTGCCGCTGATCTTCGCGTGCATGATCGGCTCAGGCGTGATGTTCCCGCTGGACAGCGCGCCCGAGGCCGTCCAGCAGGCGGCGCGGTTCCTGCCGCTGAGCCCGCTGGTGGAGATCACCCGCGACGCCTACTTCGGAGACGGCTCGCTCGCCTCGTACGCCAAGGCGCTCGGGATCTTCGTCCTCTGGGCGGCCCTGGGGCTGTGGGCGGCCCGCCGCTGGTTCCGGTGGGAGCCCCGGCATGCCTGATCCCGATAGTGTGCGCGAGAGGGGGGAGGACGACTGACATGGGCTCCGCGACCGCCGCCGAACTCGAAGAACGCGCGGCGAGCGGGTTCGAGAAGTTCCGCCGGGTGACCTACTGGTCCTTCATGTTCGCCATGGTGGGCATCATCGCGCCGCCCGTGATCGCCCTGTTCGACCAGACCGCCGGCGGAAAGCTGCCGGTCCCGGTGGCCGTGGCCGCCACCGCCGGGCTCGTCGTCGGCTGCCTGTTCTACGAGCGGCTGATCCGGGCCGGCCTGATGGGCCGGGCGACCCGCCGGGACCGGATCGCGAGCGGCGCCGTCACGGCGTTGCTGGCCCTGATGATGCTCAGCCAGCCCGTGTGGATCCTGGTCCCGGTCTTCTGGGTGGGCACGGTGTCGCTCTCGGAGCGGAACCGGCGGCGGCTGACCGCGCTGTGCCTGGGAACCGCGGCCTACTGCACGCCGATCATCGTCGCCGCCAACCACCCGTCGCACTGGTACGGCAGGGGGTGGGCCTCGATCCCGATCACGTTCGCGGTCCTCTCGGTCTCCTTCGCTGTCGCGGTCTACTTCAACCGCTACCAGATGCGCATGTGGGACCTGCACCAGGAGGCGCACGCCGCCCGCGAGGCGCAGGCCAGACTCGCGGTCACCGAGGAACGGGTCCGCTTCTCCCGCGACCTGCACGACCTGCTCGGCCACAGCCTCTCCCTCATCGCGGTCAAGAGCGAGCTGGCCATGCGGATGACCGAGGGCGACCCCGACCGCGCCAAGGCGGAGATGATGGACGTGCGCAACGCGGCCCGAGGCGCCCTGCGCGAGGTGCGGGCCGCCGTACGCGGCTACCGCGCGGTCGAGTTCGACGCCGAGCTCGCGGGCGTGCGCGCCGTACTGGAGGCGGCCGGCGTGCGGTGCGAGACCGAGCCGCCGCCCGAGCTCCCACCGGAGGTACGGTCCGTGCTCGCCTGGGTGATCCGCGAGGGCGCCACGAACGTGATCAAGCACAGCGAGGCGCGCCGCTGCCGCATCTCCGTCCTCGTCTACGGTGGCTCCGTACAGCCTGAGGGGGGACCACCCCCCACGCCCCCCGGGCCGACTTCGTCGGGAACGGTGGTGTTGGAGATGGGCAACGACGGCGCCCGCGACTCGGACTCCGAGGCCGGGTCCGGCCTTACCGGGCTGGCCGAACGGGTCGCCGTCGTCGGCGGCACGCTCACCGCCGACCGGGACGGCCGCGACGGCTTCCTGCTGCGCGTGGTGATCCCACTGGGAGAGGCCGCGTGATCACGATCCTGCTCGCCGACGACGAGCACCTGATCCGCGGCGCGGTGGCCGCCCTCCTCACCCTGGAGGACGACCTGGAGGTGGTCTCGGAGCTGGCGCGCGGGGACGAGGTGGCCGCCGCGGTCGCCGAGCACGATCCCGATGTCGCCGTGCTCGACATCGACATGCCGGGCGCCGACGGGCTGACCGTGGCCGAGGAGCTGCACCGCGCCGGGGCCCGCTGCTCGGTCTGCATCCTCACCAGCCTGGCCCGCCCCGGCTACCTGCGCCGGGCGATGGCGGCCGGGGTACGCGGGTTCGTGGCCAAGGACGCCCCGACCGAGGAACTGGCCGCCGCGATCCGCAAGGTCCACGCGGGTGGCCGCTACCTGGACGCCGAGCTGGCCGCGGCCGCGATGGCGGCGGGCGACAACCCGCTGACCGAACGGGAACGCGAGATCCTCCGGCTGATCGGCGCGGGCACCGAGACCGGCCGGATCGCGACGCTGCTGCACCTGTCGGAGGGCACGGTCCGCAACTACCTGTCGAGCGCGATGACCAAGCTGGGCGAGTCCAACCGGCTGGCGGCCGTCCGAGCCGCCCGCGAGATGGGCTGGATCTGATCGGGGCGCGCCCGGTCTTCTAGGGTGGGGCGGGTGGGAGAACCTCTCGTACCGCGCATGCAGGGTTTCGGCACGACGATCTTCGCGGAGATGTCCGCGATGGCCGTCGCCACCGGCTCCATCAACCTCGGCCAGGGCTTCCCGGACACCGACGGCCCGCCGGCGATGCTGGAGGCGGCCATCGACGCGATCCGCGGCGGCGGCAACCAGTACCCGCCCGGCCCCGGCATCCCCGAGCTGCGCGAGGCGGTCGCGGCGCAGCGCCTGGACCGCTACGGGCTGGAGTTCGACCCGGCGACCGAGGTCTTCGTGACCGTCGGCGCCACCGAGGCCATCGCCGCCTCGGTGATGGCGCTGGCCGGGCCGGGCGACGAGGTCATCGTCTTCGAGCCGTACTACGACTCCTACGCCGCCACCATCGCGCTGGCCGGGGCGGTCCGGCGCGCGGTGACGCTGCGCCCGGTGCAGGGGCGCTTCACCTTCGACCCGGACGAGCTGCGGGCGGCCGTCGGCCCGCGTACGCGCGTGATCCTGGTCAACTCGCCGCACAACCCGGCGGGCACCGTCTTCACCCGCGACGAGCTCCAGGTGATCGCCGACGTCTGCCGCGAGCACGACCTGGTCGCGATCACCGACGAGGTGTACGAGTACCTCACCTTCGATGACGCCGAGCACATCCCGCTGGCCACGCTGGAGGGGATGCGCGAGCGGACCGTCTCGATCTCCTCCACCGGCAAGACGTTCTCGGTCACCGGCTGGAAGACCGGCTGGGTGACCGCGCCCGCGCCCTACGTCCGCGCCGTGCAGACCGTGAAGCAGTTCGTCACCTACGCGGTCGGCGGCCCCTGGCAGCGGGCCACGGCGTACGCGCTGCGCAACGAGATGCCGTGGGTGGAGGAGCTGCGCAAGTCCCTGCAGGGCAAGCGCGACCGGCTGATCAGCGGGCTGGAGGCGGCGGGTTTCGAGACCTACCGGCCGCAGGGCACCTACTTCGTCCAGGCCGACATCCGCCCGCTCGGCTTCACCGACGGGATGGAGCTGGCGCGGGCGCTGCCGGAGAAGGCGGGCGTCGTCGCGATCCCCACGCAGGTCTTCTACGACGACGCGGCGGCGGGCGCGCACTTCGTGCGGTTCGCGTTCTGCAAGAAGGACGAGGTCATCGACGCGGCGGTGGAACGGCTCATTGATCTTCGGTGAGTGCGCATCTATGCTTGCAAATCGCATAAAGCACTCACGAATGAGCAAGTGAGCAGGCCCATCGGGGGAGGTCCAGCTCCGTTCCCTGCGAGGTGTCCGTGCCGCAGAGCCGTCTCTCCCGCCTACTCGCCTGTCTGACCCTGACAACACCCCTGGTCGCCGCCGTACCCGCGGCCCTGCCCGCGGCCGCGGCCGCGGACGGGCCCGCCCTCCGGCAGGGCGGCCACGAGCTCACGCTCACGACGCGGTCATATTCGATCGTGATCGGAAAGAGCCCGTTCTCGATCACGACCGAGCGTCGCGGGCGCACCGTGCTCGCCACCGCGGGCACCGGCGCGCTCGACTTCACCGGCCCGAACGGCCGCACGACGCCGACCGCCGTCCGCAAGGCCGCCTGGAAGCACGGCGTCCTCGACCTGACCGTCGCCACCACCGACGCGAACGCGACCCTGCACGTGACCATCAAGCCCGGCGCGGACCGCTACGGCCTGGAAAGCTCGGTCGAAGGCGTCAAGGCGACCACCTCGGGGCTGCACTTCGACCTCAAGTCCGCCGGCCACTGGTACGGCCACGGCGAGGCCAAGAGCGACGCCGAGGGCGAGCCCGACACCCGCCAGCCGTGGCCGCTGGACGCCGCCCAGGGCGACGAGCAGGTCAACGACAAGGCGTTCGGCCCGGCGTCCTACCTGATGATCGAGCCGTTCTGGTTCACCCAGTCGGCCGCCGGGGTCTACATCGACACCGGCAACCTGATGCACGTCTCGCTCGGCCGCGAGCAGGCGGGCGTCGCCGACCTGAGCGTCGCCGACACCGCCTCGCTCAAGGCCACCGTCTTCGTCGAGCAGACCCCGCGCCAGGTCTACGAGGACTACATCGGCATCGCGGGCAAGCCCGAGAAGAGCGACGCGACCCCCGAGCAGTACGCGAGCCCGCTCTGGAACTCCTGGGCGCAGTTCTACTCCAGCGTCGACCAGAAGAGTTTCCTGGAGTACGCCCGTTCCCTGCACGCCAAGGGCCTGCCGGGCCACACCATGTCGCTCGACGACGGCTGGATGAAGCACTACGGCGACTTCACCTGGAACGACAAGTTCCCCGACCCCAAGGCGATGGCCGCCGAGATCCACGGCATGAACTACAGGTTCGGCGTCTGGGTCACCCAGTGGATCAACCTGGACGCCGACAACTACAAGGTCGCCAAGGACAAGGGCTACCTGCTGAAGTCCAAGGACGACCCGTCCCAGCCGTGCACCGTCACCTGGTGGAACGGCAAGGCGGGCCTCATCGACCTCGGCAACCCGGCCGCCTACACGTGGTACGAGGACCAGTTGCACGCCCTCGAACGCGACTACGGCGTCGACGGCTTCAAGTTCGACACCCGCTTCTTCGACGAGCGCTGCGCCGCGTCCAACGGACTGACCGCCGCCGACTACCGGCGCCTCGGCGCCGAGCTCGCCGACGGCTTCGACCAGCAGGGCATCGGCATCCGCGTGCACTGGACCGGCGCGCAGAAGTACGGCTTCGTCACCCGCACGGTCGACAAGGGCACCGACTGGAACTCGCTGCGGGCCGCCGTCAACCAGAACCTGGCCGTCTCGGTCATCGGCTACCCGTTCGTCGAGACCGACATGATCGGCGGCTCGGACAGCATGCCGCCGCCCACCAAGGACGTCCTGGTCCGCTGGGCGCAGGCCGCCGCGGTGATGCCGCTGGTCTACTCCTCGACCTCGCCGATCCGGGTGTACGACCACGTGAACAAGAAGTGGGTCGAGTACCCGCCGGAGGTCGCGCGGTACTACGGCGAGGCGATGAAGCTCCACCAGGCGCTCAACCCCTACATCCAGGCGCAGGTGAAGCGGGCCGTCGCGTCCGGCGAGCCCATCATGAAGCCGCTGTTCTTCGAGTTCCCCCGGGACCGCGCGTCCTACGGGATCAACGACGAGTGGCTGCTGGGCGACTCGCTGCTGGCCGCGCCGCTGCTGGCCGAGGGCACCTCCCGCGACGTTCACCTGCCGCCGGGACGCTGGTACGACGTCGCCCGCCACAAGGTGGTGAACGGCGGTGACCTGAAGGCCTACCCGGCCGGCCTGGGCACGCTGCCGCTGTTCGTCCGCCTGGGCACCCGCGACACCGCCCGCCTCATCACCGCGACCCGCGGATAACTCGTGGCCGGCTCAGAGGCCGAAACGCCGCACGGGGAGACCGCTCAGCGCCGCTGCCGCTGACGCGGTCTCCTCGGAGGTGTGGTCGAGCGAGAGGTCGGCGACCGCGAGCGGCGAGCCGTGCGCCTTCGTCGACAGCTGTGTCCGGCGCGTCCACCAGGGATCGAGCTGGGACGACAAGACCTCGGGATCGGCGAGCACGAAGACCGTCGCGTGCCGGTCCTTGCCCCACAGCCACGCGCGGAACGGCTTGACGCGGATCTCGGTGAGGTCGGCCCACGCCAGCCGGGCCCTCATCGCCGGGATCCGCACGCCCTCGGCGTCCATGACCAGCATCGGCAGGTCCGGGCGGACGTGGCGGCGCGTGACGACGACCGTCCGCGCGATGACCACGACCATGAGCACCGCGACGGCCACCGCCGCGTACCAGAACAGCACCGCCAGCACGGCGACCGCGACCAGCCCGTACACCGCGAGGAACGCGTACTGCCTGCGCAGCGCCCCCGCGTTGTACCGGATCTCGACCTCCTCGGCGGTGGTCGGCGCCGAACGTTCAGCAGCCTGAATGGGTGCGCCGCGCTCGGTCTCCCACAGCGCGGCCGAGTTGACGCTCTCCATCCGGTGCAGCGCGACGAGCCGGCCGCGTATCCGGATCCGCCAGGCCAGCGCGCCCGCCAGCGCCAGTGGCAGGACCACCGCGTTCGAGATCGTCTTGGAGTGGGTCGTGACCACCAGCACCACGATCAGCGGCAGCAGCACCGCGAAGAGCACGCCCACCAGCGGCACCGCGTGCCGGAGCGGGGACCTGGCGAGCACGGCGCGCGCGTAGCCGACGGCGACGACACCGGCCGCCGGGTCGGGATGCGGCCCGTCGGCGCGCAGCAGCTCGCGCCGCGTGGCCCGGGGCAGCTCGCGCCACGCGCTGAGTGCGGCGGCGCCTTGCGGAAGAGGGGGTGCGCCCGTGATCGGCTGCACGAGAGACTCCAGGGGGCATTCAAGATCGATTGAGCTGGGAGTGTAAACGAGCGGGTCCCGGAGGGACTACAGGACGACGACATTGATCCCCATCCCCGACGGGAGGGCCTCCGTGGATGATCCCGCCACCCGGTTCACGAGGCTTTACGACCAGAGCTACCGCCGCGTGCTCGCGTACGCGCTCACCCATGCCGAGCCGCACACCGCCGAGGACATCGCCAGCGAGGTCTTCCTCATCGCCTGGCGGCGCCTCGCCGAGGTGCCCGACCCGGCGCTGCCCTGGCTGCTGACCGTCGCCCGCAACCTGCTGCACAAGCAGCGCGACAGCGGGCGGCGCCGCCGGGTGCTCGCCGACCGCGTCGCCGCGCTCACCGGCCCGCAGGACCTGGCCGCCTGGGACGTCGCCGAGCACGTGGTCGAACGCGAGGCGGCGCTGGCCGCCATCGCCGGGCTGCCCGAACGCGACCTGGAGACGCTCGCGCTGGTCAACTGGCACGGCCTGGACCCGCGCCAGGCGGCCAAGGTCGTCGGCTGCTCGGCCGCCACGTTCTTCGTACGGCTGCACCGGGCGCGCAAACGGCTCGCGCGCGCCCTGGAGGGCGACCCCGCGGCCCGCACCCTTCCCCACGTCGCCGAGGAGGTGGCCCGATGACCTTTGGAAACGGCAGGAACACCATGACCGACCCCGAATCGACGTTCCGTGCACTCAAGCCCGCGGCGCTCGACGAACTGACCGAGGACGCCTACGCGCGCCGCCGCGAGGACGACCTCGACCGGGCCATGCGCGGCGCCTCCGCCACTCAAGGACGGAAGGCGCGGTGGCGGCCGACGATCCTGGTCGCCGGGCTGGCGACGGCGTGCGCGGCCACCGCGGGAACGGTCGTGGCCACCACCGCGGCCGGTCGCCACGGCACCTCGCCCGCGCGGACCCCGGCCGCCACGCCGACCCGTCAGCTGGACGCGCGCGGCGTCCTGCTGGCCAGCGCCGCGACCGCCGAGCGCATGCAGGTCAAGCCGGGACGCTACTGGTACGACCGCGAGCGGACGCAGACCGTCCAGAGCACCCGCACCGACGTCAAGGGGGCCAAGCCCGGGGAACTGGCGCGGAGGCCGCAGCGCGAGGTGACCAAACTCCCGTACACCTATCTCTCCTCGGGCGGCCAGGAGAGCTGGATGTCACGGACCGGCCGCGACCGCTCCAGGACCATCACCTCGATCGACGTCCGCACGACCTTCCCGACCCCCGCCGACAGGGCGGAGTGGGTGAAGGCGGGCTCGCCCGACCTCGTCGAGAAGGACGAGCGGAAGCCGTCGGTGAACAACTACGACATCCCGCTGCACTTCCAGATCGGGAACGAGCAGGTGCAGACCGATGATCTGCTCAAGCTGCCCACCGATGCCGACGACCTGAGCCGCTACCTGCGCAAGCGCCGCGCCCTCGACGTCCAGCGGGCGGGCGGGCCGCAGAACGTCGACCCCTACCCCTACTACGTGTGGACGACCGCGCAGGACCTGCTCGCCGGTCCGATCACGCCGGGCACCAAGGCCGCGCTCTACCGCGTCCTCGCCCAGCAGCCCGGTGTCCGCTCCGACGGCATGGTGACCGACCAGCTCGGCCGCCGCGGCCTGTCGGTCACGCTGCCGCTGGCGAGCGCCTTCGGATCCAAGGGCCCCGACGGCGAGGTCCGGCTGGTCATCGACCCGAAGTCGGCCCAGCTGCTGGCGTACGAGTCCTACGACTCCCGCGCCACCGGCACCCCCGGCCTGTCGGTCGCCTACGAGTCGATGGGGTGGGTCGACTCGCTCGACGGGCGGGTGCCGTAACCGGGCGAGTGGCGGGTGCCGTAACCGGGCGAGTGTTGCCGAACGGCCGGTGCTCGTTGGGCGGATTCCGCCAGTGAGCACCGGTCGTTCCGCCAGTAACGTCGCAGCGTGACCAGTGAGGTGACCGGACCCCTCAACGGCGAGAGGGTCCTTATCGCGCTCGGCGGGAACGCCATGACCGGGCCGGACGGGAGCGCCACGCCGGCAGCTCAGGCGGCGGCCGTCACCGGGGCCATGGAGCACGTGGCCGACCTGGTCGCCGCCGGCGCCCAGGTCGCGGTCACGCACGGCAACGGCCCGCAGGTGGGCAACCTGCTCATCAAGAACCAGCTCGCCGCCACGGTCGTGCCGCCGGTGCCGCTGGACTGGTGCGGCGCGCAGACCCAGGCCACCATCGGCATCCTCATCATGAACGCGCTGGAGCGGGCCCTGGCGGCCCGCGGCGCCGCCCGGCCGGTGAGCGCGGTCGTCACCCGCACGCTGGTGGACGCGGCCGACCGGGGCTTCACCGACCCGGTCAAGCCGGTCGGGCGCTACTTCCCGGTGGACGAGGCGCGCCGCTTCATGGCGATCGGCCAGTCCTGGAAGTCGTTCGGCGAACGCGGCTGGCGGCGGGTGGTCGCCTCGCCCGACCCGCTGGAGATCCTGGACGCCGACGCGGCGGCGGTGCTGATGGCAGCCGGGCACGTCGTGGTCGCCGCGGGCGGCGGGGGAGTGCCGGTCGTCCGCCAGGGCGGGGAGCTGCGCGGCGTCGAGGCCGTCATCGACAAGGACCTGGCAAGCGCGCTGCTCGCCCGGCGGCTCGGCGCGGGCACGCTGGTGATCGCCACCAACGTGGAGCACGTCATGGTGGGGTTCGGTACGCCCGCCGAACGCCCGCTGCACCGCACCACCTCCGCCGAGCTGCGCACGCTCGCCGCCGCCGGGCATTTCGCCGGCGGCAGCATGGGCCCTAAGGTCGAGGCCCTGCTGCGCTTCGTGGCGGCCGGCGGGAAACGGGCGGCCATCAGCTCGCTCGGCCGCATCACCGACGCGGTCGAGGGCAAGGCAGGGACCATCATCGAGGAGTAGTCACGTGCCCGATCCGATCGAAGTCCGGAAGGTGCCCATCGAGAGCGTCACCGACGCCTCGGGGCTGGCCCGCCTGATCGACGACGGCGTGCTGGAGGCCGATCGGGTCCTGGCCGTCGTCGGCAAGACCGAGGGCAACGGCGGCGTGAACGACTACACACGCATCCTGGCCGACCGCGCGTTCCGCGAGGTGCTGCTCGCCAAGGGCACCCGCACCGCCGACGAGGTCGCGCGGGTGCCGCTGGTCTGGTCGGGCGGCACCGACGGCGTGCTGAGCCCGCACGCCACCGTCTTCGCCACCGCCGACCCGGCGTCGGTCCCCGCCTCCGCCGAGCCGCGGCTGTCGGTCGGCGTCGCGATGAGCGAGATCATCGCGCCCGAGGACATCGGCCGCCCAGCGATGGTCGAGACCGTCGCCGCCGGCGTCCGCGACGCCATGAAGATCGCCGGGATCGACGACGCCGCCGACGTGCACTACGTGCAGACCAAGACGCCGCTGCTCACCCTCGACACCATCAACGACGCCAAGCGGCGCGGTCACACCGTCGTCACCGAGGACACGCTGAAGTCGATGGACATCTCCAACTCGACCACCGCGCTCGGCATCGCCGTCGCGCTCGGCGAGATCGAGATGCCCGCCGCCGAGCAGATCCACCACGACCTGTCCCTGTACTCCTCGGTCGCGTCCTGCTCGTCGGGGGTGGAGCTGGACCGCGCGCAGATCGTCGTGGTCGGCAACGTGCGCGGCGTCGGCGGCCGCTACCGCGCGGGCCACGGTGTGATGAAGGACGCGCTGGACGCCGACGGCATCTGGGACGCCGTCCGCGGCACGGGCCTCGACCTGCCCGACCGGCCGCACCCGAGCGACCTGGGCGACCGGCTCGTGAACGTCTTCATCAAGTGCGAGGCCGACCCGACCGGCTCGGTCCGCGGCCGCCGCAACATCATGCTCGACGACTCCGACGTGCACTGGCACCGCCAGATCAAGGCCTGCGTCGGCGGCGTCGCCGCCTCGGTCACCGGCGACCCGGCCGTGTTCGTCTCGGTCGCCGCCGTCCACCAGGGCCCCTCCGGAGGAGGCACCGTCGCCGCCATCGCTGACCTGGGCTGACAGCTCCGGATATCGGAGAGTATTGAATTAAGTACCCTCCGCGGTCGCGAGAGGTTATAGCCTCATGGCCGTGTCCGGAAAGACCATTCCCGAACCCCAGTTCCCCGCGGACGACGGGAGCGCCGATCCTCGGCTGGCCGAGGCGCTCGCCGGTTACGCCGCGGGGCGCGTCGGCGAGCACCGGGTCCTCGAGGAGCTCTACGACTCGCGCCTGCTGGTGCCCGTCGTCGCCGTGCTCACCGAGGAAGAGGAGGTCGGCCCGGGCGAGCTGCGCCGCGAGAAGAACTCCGACATGGCGCTGCCCACCCTGATGGGCGAGGACGGCCGCCGCGGCGTGCTCGGCTTCACCAGCATGGAGGCGCTGAAGGCGTGGCGCCCGGAGGCAAGGCCCGTGGCGGTGCACGCCCGGCAGGCGTGCCTGGCCGCGCTCGACGAGGGCGCGCAGGCGCTGGTGGTGGACGTCGCGGGCCCCGTGCCGTTCGCGGTCGACGGGCTCCGGCTGCACCTGCTGGCCGAGGGCCGCCCGATCCCGCCGCCGCACGAGGACCCCGAGGTGCTGGCCGCGATCGAGGCCGCGTTCGGCTCCGAGACCGGGGTCGCGGGCGTGCGGGTGAGCAAGGGCGCGGGCGCCGAGCTCGCCGTGCGGTTCGCGATCGTGCCCGGCCACGACGAGCGGGTCACCGTGCAGCGGGTCTCCGACCGGCTGGCCGAGCTGCTGCGCGGCCGGATCGTCGGCGGCGTCGAGCTGAACGTCATGCGCGGAGGCGCCCGGTAGGACGCCCGGTAGGGTCGGCGCCGTGGACGACGCCCCGCCCTCCGCTCCGCCCCCGGCTCCGCACTGGTCCGAGCCGCTGCGTGCCCGGCCCGTGCTCGTGGCCGCCTGTTGCGTCGTCGTGTGCGGGCTGCTGGTCTGGCGGATCGGGCTGCGGCCCGACCTTCCGGCCTTTCTCTACCTGGGTGTCGTGGGCGTGGCGCTCGGGGTGATCGACGCCGCGATCCAGCGGCTGCCCGACCCGCTGACCCTTCCGTCGTACGGCATCGTCGCCGCGCTGCTCGGGGTCGCCGCGTTCTTCACCGACGACGGCGGCGCCCGCTTCCTGCACGCGCTGATCGGGATGGCGGCGCTGTACGCGTGGTTCGCGCTGCAGGTGATGTTCCTGCCCGTGGGCGCGATGTACGCGGGAGACGCCAAGCTCGGCGGCGTGCTGGGCCTCGGCCTCGGGTGGCTCGGCTGGCAGGCCTGGGTGCTCGGCCTGGTCGCGACGGTCTTCCTGGCGGGCATCGCGGGCGTGGTCTTGCTGGCGGCCCGGCGGGCCGGGCGGAAATCGCAGTTTCCCTACGGTCCGTACATGCTGCTGGGATCCTTGATCGCGATTCTCCTTCACGCGAGCTGAAGCTCTACGCTGGGAGCCCCTTTCGATCCCGGAGGAAAACCCGTGCTGACCATGCAGGACGCCCTGATCCGGCTCACCGATTACTGGGCGGGGCACGGTTGCCTCATCACCCAGCCGATGAACACCGAGGTCGGCGCGGGAACCCTGAACCCCGGCACGGCGCTGCGGGTGCTCGGACCGGAGCCGTGGCGGGTCGCCTACGTGGAGCCGAGCGTGCGCCCCGACGACTCACGGTACGGCGACAACCCCAACCGGTTGCAGACCCACACCCAGTTCCAGGTGATCCTCAAGCCCGAGCCCGGGGACTCCCAGCAGCTCTACCTGGGCAGCCTGGAGGCCATCGGGATCGACCTGAACGCCCACGACGTCCGGTTCGTCGAGGACAACTGGGCCTCGCCCGCGCTCGGCGCGTGGGGCCTCGGCTGGGAGGTCTGGCTGGACGGGCTGGAGATCACCCAGTTCACCTACTTCCAGCAGTCGGGCGGGCTCACCCTCAACCCGGTGTCGGTCGAGATCACCTACGGCATGGAGCGCATCATCATGGCGCTCCAGGGGGTCTCCCACTTCAAGGACATCGCGTACGCGCCGGGCATCTCCTACGGTGAGGCGTTCGGCCAGGCCGAGTACGAGATGAGCCGCTACTACCTCGACGACGCCGACATCGACACCAACCGCGAGCTGTTCGAGGCCTACGCCTCCGAGGCGCGGCGGATGCTGGACGCGCGGCTCCCGGTGCCCGCGCACACCTACGTGCTGAAGTGCTCGCACGCGTTCAACGTGCTCGACTCGCGCGGCGCGATCGGCACCACCGAGCGTGCCCGCGCGTTCGGCCGGATGCGCGGCCTCGCGCACGAGGTCGCGCAGCTGTGGGTCGAGCGCCGCGCCGAGCTGGAGCACCCGCTGGGCAACGCCGTCGTCCGCCCGGTCGAGCTCCCGGCGCCGGGTGAGCTGCCCGCGATCGAGGGCCACGGCGCGTTCGCGTTCGAGATCGGCGTCGAGGAGCTGCCGCCGGACGTCGCCGAGCCCGCGGCCCGGCACGTCGCGCAGCGGCTCATCGAGACCCTGGGCGAGGCCGGCGTCTACGACGACGGGACGCTCGTCGACGTCTACGCGACGCCACGGCGTCTGATCGTGGTGATCCCCGAGGTCGCCGCCCGCGAGCCCGACACCGAGCAGGTCGTGAAGGGCCCGCGCGTCCAGGCCGCCTACGACGCCGACGGCAACCCGACCAAGGCGCTGCAGGGCTTCGCGCGCGGCCGGGGCGTGGAGCTCGACCAGGTCCGCACGGTCACGGTCGGCGACATCGAGTACGCCGGGTTCGTCCGGCAGGTGACCGGCCGCCCGGTCGCGCAGGTGCTCGCCGAGGCCCTGCCCGGCATCGTCGAGGGCCTGCGCGCCGACAAGAACATGCGCTGGAACGCCCCGGGCCTGTCCTACAGCCGCCCGATCCGCTGGCTGGTGGCGCTGCTGAACGACCAGGTCGTCCCGTTCACCGTGGCGAACATGACCTCCGGCCGCACCACCCGCGTCCACCGGCCCGCCACCGTCGAGGTGCCGTCCGCGACCGCGCTGCTGGAGACGCTGCGCGCGCACGGCATCGAGCCGTCGCCCGCGCGCCGCCGGACCCGCATCGTCGAGACCGCCGAGCCGCTCGCCCGCGAGGTCGGCGGCGTGATCGACTTCCCCGGCGAGCACGCCCTCGTCGAGGAGGTCGTGAACCTGGTCGAGGAGCCCGTGGTGATCCGCGGCTCGTTCGACGAGCGCTACCTCGAGCTGCCCGAGCCGATCCTCACCACCGTGATGAAGAAGCACCAGCGCTACCTGCCGGTGCGGGACGCGAACGGCAGGCTGCTGCCGCACTTCGTCACGGTCGCGAACGGCGACTGCGACCACGACGCCGTCCGCGCCGGGAACGAGGCGGTGCTGCGCGCCCGCTACGAGGACGCCGCGTTCTTCTTCCAGCACGACCTGCGCACCGCCCCGCTGGACATGAAGGAGGGGCTGGACAAGCTCACCTTCGCCGACCGGCTCGGCTCGATGGCCGACCGTTCGACCCGCATCCGCGGCATCGCCGCCGAGCTGGCCTCCCACCTGGACCTGCACCCCGAGGACCACGAGGCGCTGCACCGCGCGGGCGAGCTCGCCAAGTTCGACCTCGCGTCCTCGATGGTGATCGAGCTGTCCAGCCTCGCCGGGACCATGGCCCGCGAGTACGCCCTGCGCTCCGGCGAGAGCGAGACCGTCGCGCAGGCCCTGTACGAGATGGAGCTGCCCCGTTCCGCCGGCGACGCGCTGCCGACCAGCACGGTCGGCGCGCTGCTGGCGATCGCCGACCGCCTCGACCTGCTGGCGGGCCTGTTCGCCGTCGGGTCCGCGCCCACCGGCAGCTCCGACCCGTTCGGGCTGCGCCGCGCGGCCCTGGCGCTCACCGCCGTCATGCGCGCCGTGCCGGGCCTGGCACCGCTCACCGTCGGGCAGGCCCTCGGGATCGCGGGCTGGCGCCAGCCCGTCGAGGTGAGCGACGAGGCCCTGGCCGAGGCGGAACGCTTCGTCGCCCGCCGCCTGGAGCAGTCGCTGCTGGATGAGGGCCACCCGGTGAACGTCGTCCGGGCCGTCATGCCGCACGCCGGATCGCCCGCGCACGCCGAACGCGCCGCGGGCGACCTCACCAAACTCCTCGCCGACGAGAGCTTCCAGCGCCTCACCGCCGCCCTCCAGCGCGTCCTGCGCATCGTCCCGGAGGACACGGTCGCGGGCTACGACCTCGCGCTCTTCCAGGAGGACGCCGAGCGGCGCCTGCACGAGACGTTCCTGGAGGTGCAGGCGGAGATGCCGCGCTACCCGGCGCTGCCGGAGTTCACCGCCGCCGCGCTGCCGCTGGCCGAGCCGATCGACGCCTACTTCGACGACGTCATGGTCATGGACAAGGACGAGGCGGTCCGCGCCAACCGGCTCGGCTTCCTCGCCGCCATCCGTGATCTCGTCGCGCCGGTGGTCGACTGGCGCGAGATCGCCTAGTCGGGGACCTCGCATACCCTTTCGACCATGAAGATCGTGGTCTGCGGCTATGACGATCCGGTCGCGAAGAGGCTGGTCGCGCAGGTGCAGCAGGAGTACGTCGCCCGCTACGGCAGCGAGGACGAGACCCCGACCGACCCGGCCGACTTCACCGCGCCGCTCGGCCACTTCGTCGTCGGCTGGCTGGACGGCGAGCCGGTCGCGTGCGGCGGGTGGCGCGGCCACGACGGCGAGCCGAACTTCCTGGACGGCGACGCCGAGCTCAAGCGGATGTACGTGGCCGAGCGGGCCCGCGGCCGAGGTCTGGCGCGGGCCCTGCTGGCCGACCTGGAGCGTTCGGCGCTGGAACGAGGCCGGCGGCGCATGGTCCTGGAGACCGGCATCAACCAGCCGGAGGCCATCGCCCTCTACACCTCGTCCGGATACCTGGCGATCCCCAAGTTCGGCTTCTACAGCGGCTCGGAGACCAGCCGCTGCTATGGCAAGGACCTGTCCGGCGGCCTGGTGTAGCGGTGCTTGACGCCCGGCGGGAAGTACTCGGCGTCCCCGAGCGGCCTTAGCCGTACCACCGGCCGCCGCCGCCCCTCCGGGACGTAGTGCGCGTACTCGCTGTTGAGGCGCAGCAGGTGTTCCAGGATCGAGTCGGCGACCGTGTCCGCGAAGTCGGCGGGCGGGTCCGCGGCCGGGGCCAGTTCGACCGTGACGGTGAGGGCGCGGTCGCGGTCCTCGGTCTCCCGGGCCTCCAGGACGAACTTGCCCGTCACGTGAGGGCTGACCGGCGGCTGTTCCAGGCCGACCGTGATGTTCTCGGGGTAGACGTTCGCGCCGTAGAAGGACACGGTGAAGTGGCTGCGGCCGAAGACGTACACGAACGGCAGCTGAGGGCCGTCGGTCTTGGGGGACAGGCCGTGGCGGTCCAGGAAGGCCAGCATCTCCTCGTACGGGATCAGGCCCCCCTCATCGGCGATGTGGTACCGGATCAGGGGAGCGCCGTTGTCGCCGGTGAACAGCAGCGTGCCGTCCTGCTCCTCGAAGAAGCGCAGGTACGGGTCGTATTGCAGGAGCGTGGGCAGCCGTGACTCGCCGAACAGCTCCCGGGCGACCTCGGGGGAGAGCGAGCGGCGGATCTCGATGGACAGCGGCGTCTCGTTGCCGAGCACGCCCGCGTCGGCGGTGCCGTACAGGGACGCGGTGGAACGGGCCGGGTCGCGCATGCCGGTCCGTTCGGCGATCAGGGACCGCCACTCCTCGCTGAAGACCTCGCCCGCCGTCACCAGCTTGAGGTCGTAGTCGGCCCACGGCACGCCCTGCGCCCGGCCGGTGTCGATCACGTCCTTGAGGAACGGCGGGTAGCCGAGCAGGACGACCTGGTCGAAGTGCGGGCCGAGCTCGGGCAGGACGCGCAGGATCTCGCGCTTGTCGCTGCCGGGCGCGACGACGGTGATCCGGTGGCCGCGCGCCGCCAGGTGACGCAGGCACGCGGTCGTGTAGAGGCCGCCCACCCAGGTGCCGAGGGCGAAGCAGACCACGGCCAGGGTGGCGCGCTCGTTCGACTCGAAGGCGGAGAACACCTGGTCGAAGCGGGTGGCGACGGCGGCCTCGTCGGCGGGGGAGCGGGGCCAGAACGTGGGCTCGCCCGTCGAGCCTGACGAGACCGCGAGCATGTCGCCGATGACGCCGTCGCGGCAGCGCGAGGGCAGCGGATGGCGGCGCACGTAGTTGGCCTTGGTCGTCAGCGGTACCTCGGCCAGGCCGGTGACCCGCGCGGGGTCGATCCCCTGCTCGGCGAGGAAGGCGGCGTACGCGGGGACCGTGGCGGCGACGTGGCGGAAGAGCGCCAGCGCCGCCTGTTCCGGGGAGTCCTGCATCCCCCGACTCTAAATGCGCGCGACCGGCTCTAGATGTGCGCGGCCCTGGACGTGCGCGGCTCTAGATGCGCGCGGCTCTAGATGTGCGCGACGCCGCCGTACGCGCGCGAACGGTCGGGACCGGTGAGCCTGCGCGCGGCGTGCGGCCGCCACTGCGAGACGTAGACCAGGCCGGGGTCGATCAGGTCGTAGCCGCCGAAGAACGTGGAGATCTGCTCCTTGTCTCGCAGCGTCACCGGCGAGGTCGAGGAGTTGTAGACCCCCATGACCTTCGGGATGTCGGCCTCGTTGCTGTCCTGCGGGGTCGCGTGCGTGAGGACGACGTACGACCCGCGCGGCAGCGGCGCGAGCAGCCGCCGCACCAGCCCGGCCGGGTCCTCGCCGTCCGGGATGAAGTGCAGGATCGCCAGCAGCAGGACCGCGACCGGCTCGTCGAAGTCCAGCGCCGCCCGCACGTCCCGGTCCTTCATGATCGCCTCGGGCTCGCGCAGGTCGCCCTGCACGACGCTGACCTCGCCGACCCCGGTGAGCAGGGCGCGGGCGTGCGTCAGCACCACGGGATCGTTGTCGACGTACACCACGCGGGCGTCCGGGGCGTGCCGCTGCGCCACCTCGTGCACCGCGTTCTGGGTCGGCAGGCCGGTGCCGATGTCGAGGAACTGCCGTACTCCGGCCTCGCAGAGGTGCCGGACCACGCGGGCCAGGAACGCTCGGTTCTCGCGCACCACGTGGGGCACCTCGGGCGCGTACAGCAGGATCTTGTCCGCCGCCTCGCGGTCGGCCGGAAAGTGGTCCTTGCCGCCCAGGAAGTAGTCGTACATGCGGGCCGCGTTGGGGGTGGAGGTGTCGATGCCGATCGGATGCCAGGTGTCCTCGACCATGGTCCACCTCCACGTTCGGAAGATCCAATTCCCGGTGGGCCAGATTACCGGGCGATTCGCCCGATGGTGCCCGGTTCAGGACGGTCCCGGGGTGACCTGCGTAAACGCCGTTCAGGACCATTCTGAACGGCCATCCGGCACCGGTGCCGCGAACCGATGTCCGTAACGCCACGTCCTAGATCCGATCGTTCCACTCTTCGGCACCCGGAGTCCGCCATGCCGCAGCTCAAGTCCCGTACCACGGTGGTGATCGCCGCCATGGCCGCGGCGGTGACGGCGGTCGTCCTGACCGTCGTCCTGTCCTCCTCGGGAAAGGCCTCCGAAGGTGGACGCGGTGAGGGGCGGCTCGCGTCACCGGCGTTCACCGCCGACACCGTTCCCGTCTCACAGGGGCTCAAGAAGGGTGACTGTGGCCTGTCCAAGGGCACGGCCCAGGAGTTGGTCCCGGGCGTGAAGAAGTCCGGTGACCGCTCCTGCGACTGGTTCGGGGACGACCGGTTCCTCACGGTCGACGACGGCCTGAGCGGCGCCCCGCCCGTCGTGACGTCATCGGCCGACACCCTCTACGCGATCAGTCCCCGGCCGCCCAAGCGCTTCTCAGGGCTCGGGGACGACGAGGCCCTCGCCCGCACCTCGTCCCCGTACGGCAAGGCAGAGGCGGAGATCAGCCTCACCCTGCGGGGGTCGTACACCAGGGTCACCTACGGCGGGCGCGGGCTGACCGAGACGAAGGCCGAGGCCGGCGCGCTCAAGGCCGCGACCGACATCGCCAAGAATCTGGGCGCTCCCGCCAAGCCGTCCCCGTCCGGCACCACGCCCGTCGGCGGCGCCGCCCCGGGCTTCGCGGCGCTGCCCCGGGTGTGCGACACCGTGCCGGGCGACGCGCTCGACAGGCTCGTGCGCGGCGCGGACCGTTCGCGCGGCGAAGCGAACCAGGAGCTCACCCAGATGTTCGCCCAGCTGCGCGGGGGCGCGACCGACACCTGCGAGTGGAACGCCTCCGGGCCGGCCGGCGCGAAGGTGGACCGGAACCGCGTGCTCCAGGTGACGGTCGGCAGCGTGCCGGACTGGGAGCCGGGCGCCGGTGCCCGCGCGATCACCCGCGCCTACCTGAGGCTGCACGGGGAGGCCCGGGGAGACGGGACGGGCAAGGCCGGTGCCGCCGAGCGGTTCCACGCGCTGAAGGGGCTGGGCGACCAGGCGTTCGGTGGCACCTGGTCGCAGTACCAGAACTACGGGCGGGTGGTCTTCCGCCTGCGGAACGTCCTGGTCGATGTCCTGTACAGGGGCGAGGACACCCAGTCCAAGACCCTCTACCGCACCGACCTGCCAGGCGACAAGGCGCTGGCGGGCGCCTACACGGCGGCCCTGGGCATCGCCGGCGTGCTGAAGTCGCCCCAGGGGGCCGCCCCCATGGCCGGGCCGGTCACGCAGCGGCTCCCGCGAGACTGCGGCCTGTCCGCCGCGACCCTCCGCTCGCTCGTCCCCAAGGCCGAGGTGGTGGAGAACGGCGACTTCGGAGAGTGCCGGTGGTTCGTGCGGGAGCAGTCACTGTCCCTGGAGGTGTCGCTGCGCGCCTACGTGAGCGGCTCGGTGGCGGACCTGCCCGGGAGCGTCTTGGCGATCTCCTCGTCGGGGCTGCGCTGGGGCAGGGTGCGCACGTCGCCGCTCGGCGACGCGGTCACGGCCACGGGGCTCGCGCGGTACTCCAACGACGAGCCCGAGCCGCTGACCGGCGTGGGCGAGGACGGCGTCGGCGGCTTCCGCGCGGGCACCGGAGCCGGCTGGACGCAGTTCCGGGTGGGCAACGTCGTCGCGCGCGTATCGTACGGGGTCGATCGCTTCGGCGGGGCCAAGCCCCGTGCGGAGGCGAGCCTCAGGGCGAGCGCACTCAAGGCGAGCGCCGAGATCGCCCGGAGCCTCGGCTCGGCCCCGCACGGCACGCCCGCCTACGGGACCGGTGGCGGCGCCGGAGCGCCGCTCGCGCCGCCTTCGAGCGCGTGCGGGCTGGTCTCCGGCAAGGTCCTGGGCAAGGTGATCAAGGGGCACCGGTCACCGACCCCGAACACCGACGTCGCCAAGGACGGCGTGCTCGTTCAGGGCCGCCGGTCCACCTGCGCCTGGGGGGCCAAGGACCGCGTGCTGACCGTGACGGTCGCCTCGGGGCCCGGCGCCGACCGGCGGGCGGCCGAGCAGGCCGCCGCCCGCGCCTACCTGGCCTCCCAGCTGAACGCCCAGGCCGGCCAGCCGATCAGCGGCGACGACGAGAAGTACTACAAGCCCCTCACCGGCCTCGGCGACCAGGCCTTCGCCTCCTATTTGGAGGAGGGATCGCCCGGACGGATCATGGTACGGAGCAGGAATTTGCTGCTGGAGGTCACTTTCGCGTCGAACAGCCGATCCAAACCACCGAATCGGAGACAGTCGATCGACGCGGTCTCCGCAGTGGCGGCCGAGGCGGCCTCGAAACTGCCCCGTTAGGTTCGTCCGGCTCGTTCTCACGGGCTGGACACGGCGCCGGGCACCGGGGCGGAGTCACTAGGATCGACGCATGCTGCGCTGGTTGACCGCGGGGGAGTCCCATGGCCCGGCCCTCACCGCGATCGTGGAGGGCCTTCCGGCAGGCGTGCGCGTGACCTCGGACGACATCGCCGAGGCCCTGCGCCGCCGCCGACTCGGGCACGGGCGGGGAGCCCGGATGAAGTTCGAGCAGGACAAGGTCACGATCCTGGGCGGGGTCCGGCACGGGGTGACCCAGGGCGGGCCGGTCGCGATCCAGGTCGGCAACACCGAGTGGCCCAAGTGGGAGACGGTGATGTCGGCCGACCCGGTCGACCCTGACGTGCTGGCCGCGCAGGCCCGCAACGCCCCGCTGTCGCAGCCGCGGCCCGGCCATGCCGACCTGGTCGGCATGCAGAAGTACGGCTTCGACGACGCCCGGCCGGTCCTGGAGCGGGCGAGCGCGCGGGAGACCGCGGCGCGGGTGGCGCTGGGCGAGGTCGCCAAGGCGTTCCTGAAGCAGGCGCTCGGCGTGGACGTCCTCAGCCACGTCGTCGCGCTCGGCGAGGTGTCCGCCCCGGCGGGCGTGCTGCCCGAGCCGGACGACCTGGCGGCCGTGGACGAGAGCCCGGTGCGGTGCTTCGACGCCGAGGCCTCGGCCGAGATGGTCGCCCACATCGACGAGGTCAAGAAGGCCGGCGACACGCTCGGCGGCGTGGTGGAGGTGCTGGCGTACGGGCTCCCGCCCGGCCTCGGCAGCCACGTGCACTGGGACCGGCGGCTGGACTCGCGCCTCGCCGGGATCCTCATGGGCATTCAGGCGATCAAGGGCGTGGCGGTCGGTGACGGCTTCGAGACCGCCCGGCGGCCCGGGTCGCGCGCGCACGACGAGATCGACGGCGGCCCCGAGGGGCTGCGGCGCCGCACCAACCGGGCCGGGGGCGTCGAGGGCGGCATGACCACCGGCGAGGTACTGCGGGTGTCGGCCGCGATGAAGCCGATCTCCACCGTGCCGAAGCGCCTGGACACCGTGGACGTCAAGACCGGCGAGCCCGCCAAGGCCATCAACCAGCGCAGCGACGTCACCGCCGTGCCCGCGGCCGGGGTGGTCGCCGAGGCGATGGTGGCGCTGGTGCTGGCGGACGCGGCGCTGGAGAAGTTCGGCGGCGACTCGGTCGAGGAGACCGCCCGCAACCTGCGGGGCTACCTGTCGTCGCTCACGATCAAATAGCTCACGATCACACAACGCACGATCAAGTAAGGGCGAGGCAGAGCTCATGACCCGACCCAAGGCAGTCCTGATCGGGCCGCCCGGCTCCGGCAAGTCCACGGTCGGCGCGGCGCTGGCCGAGCGGCTCGGCGTGGCGCTGCGCGACACCGACGCCGACACCGAGGCCGCCGCGGGCAAGCCGATCGGCGAGATCTTCATCGACGACGGCGAGGAGCATTTCCGCGCGCTGGAGCACGCCGCCGTGCGGGCGGCGCTGGAGGAGCACGAGGGCGTCCTGGCCCTCGGCGGCGGGGCGATCATGTCGCCCGCGACCCAGGAGCTGCTGGCCGGGCACACCGTGGTCTACCTGCAGGTGGGGCTGTCGGAGGCGGTGAAGCGGGTCGGTCTCGCCTCGGCGCGGCCGCTGCTGGTGATGAACCCGCGCAGCCAGCTCCGCAAGCTGCTGGAGGAACGGCTGCCGATCTACGAGCGGCTCGGCACGATCACCATCGTCACCGACGGCCGCGAGCCCGCCGAGCTCGTCGAGGAGCTCGCGGGGAAGCTCTCATGACGGTGTCGCGGGTCCAGGTGGGCGGCGCCGACCCGTACGACGTGGTGATCGGCACCGGTGTGCTGGGCGAGCTGGCCGGGATGATCGGCGACAGGGCCCGTACGGTCGCCGTGGTGCACGCCGAGGGCCTGCCGGAGATCGCGCGGCCGGTGTGCGGTGCGCTGGAGGCGGCCGGGTACGCGGTCCACGCGCTGCCCGTTCCCGACGGCGAGGCCGCCAAGGAGGTCGGCGTGCTCGCCGGGCTCTGGTCGCGCTTCGCCGAGCTCGGCATGACCCGTACCGACGCCGTCGTGGGCGTGGGCGGCGGCGCCACCACCGACCTGGCGGGCTTCGCCGCGGCCTCCTGGCTGCGTGGCGTGAAGGCCGTCCTGGTGCCGACCACGCTGCTCGGCATGGTCGACGCGGCCGTCGGCGGCAAGACCGGCATCAACATCCCCGAGGGCAAGAACCTCGTCGGCGCGTTCCACCCGCCGGCCGGGGTGCTGTGCGACCTCACCACGCTCATGACGATGCCGCGCGAGGACTACATCAGCGGCCTCGCCGAGGTGATCAAGGCGGGCTTCATCGCCGACCCCACGATCCTGGAGCTGGTCGAGGACGACCCGGCGGGCGCCGCGGCGCCGGACGGGCCGCACACCCGTGAGCTGGTCGAACGCGCCATCCAGGTCAAGGCCGACGTCGTGTCGGCCGACCTCAGGGAGGCCGGGCTGCGGGAGATCCTCAACTACGGCCACACGCTCGCGCACGCGATCGAGAAGGCCGAGGACTACCGGTTCCGGCACGGGCACGCGGTGGCCATCGGCATGATCTACGCCGCCGAGCTGGCCCGCCGCGCCGGGCGGCTGTCCCCGGAGATCGTCGCCCGCCACCGCGCGGTGATCGCCTCGGTCGGGCTGCCCACCTCGTACGGCATCGACGCCTGGCCCGGCCTGCGCAAGACCATGACCATCGACAAGAAGTCGCGCGGTGCCACGCTGCGCTTCGTCGTGCTCGACGGCATCGCCGAGCCCGGCCGGCTGGAGGGTCCCGACGAGGACCTGCTCGCCGCCGCCTACCAGGAGGTCGCCCGATGAACACCGTGCTCGTGCTGAACGGCCCGAACCTCGGGCGGCTCGGCAGCCGCGAGCCGGACGTCTACGGCGCCGACACCTATGAGGACCTGGTGACGCTGTGCCGCGAGACCGGGCGGCACCTGGACCTGCACGTCGAGGTCCGGCACACCAACGACGAGGCAGAGCTGATCGGCTGGGTGCACCAGGCGGCCGACGAACGGCTCCCGATCGTGCTGAACCCGGCCGCGTTCACGCACTACTCCTACGCCCTGCGGGACGCGCTCGCGCAGCGGACCGCGCCGCTGATCGAGGTGCACATCTCCAACCCGGCCGCGCGCGAGGAGTTCCGCCACAACTCCGTGGTCGCGGGCGTCGCCACCGGCACGATCGCCGGGTTCGGGCTGATGTCGTACGTGCTGGCCCTCCAGGCCGTCGCCGAGCTGATCGCCGAGAAGAGCAAGGGCTGACCCGCTAGTCTGTCCCGCGTATCCGCGTTGTAAGTGTCTGCTTATACGGGAGGCGCCGTGACCGGCCGGGACAAGACCATCTGCGTGATCTACGGCGTGCTGGCGTTCGGCGCGCTGATCGCCACGTGGTCGCAGAACATCCGGTTCTTCGGGCAGGACGACAACGGCGGCCTCACGGGGTTCCTCAAGGACGCCTGGGCCAACCCGGCCGCCGCGTCGCTGTCGAACGACATCGTCTTCGTCGGCCTCGCGGCGGTCGTCTTCATGGTCATCGAGGCGCGCCGGGTCGGCGTCCGGTACGGCTGGGCGTACGTGATCGGCTCGCTGCTGATCGCCATCAGCGTCACCTTCCCGCTCTTCCTGCTCGCCCGGCAGATCAAGCTGGCGCAGGCCCGCGAGCCCGAGCCCGCACCGGTCTCCTCCTAGCCCGGCGCTCTGTGTGGCTCGGCCGGCCGTGGCTCAGCCCGTCGCGGACGCGACCAGGGCCTTGAGCTCGCTGACCACGTCGTCCAGCGGCTTCACGTCGCGGTGCGCGCGGCACAGGATCGTGGCGCCCTCGACGGCGGCGACGATCATGCGTGCGAGGCGGCCCGCTCGTTCGTCCACCACGCCCGCGTTGCCGAGGCAGGTGGCCAGCGTGTCCTCCCAGCGGTCGAACGCGGCGGCGGCCGCCCTCGCCAGCTGCGGGGCGTCGTCGTGCGACTCGACCGTGACCGCGACGATCGGGCAGCCCGCCCGGAACTCGCTCTTCACCAGGACCTGCCGCCACCACGCGGTGAACGCGTCCACCGCCGCGGCCGGGTCGCCGCCCTCGGCCGCCGCCGCGATGCCCGAGTTGAGGAACTCACCGGCGTAGCGCACCGCCTCCTCGGCCAGCTGCACCTTGCCCTCGGGGAAGTGGTGGTAGATCGATCCGCGCGGGGCGCCGCTGTGCGCGATGACGTCGCGGAACGCCGTCCCGCTGTACCCGCGCTCGCGGAAGAGATAGGCCGCGCTGCGCACCATGCGTTCCCGGCTGTCGGTGCTCATGCGTCGATTATGACATTCATCATAAGGATCCCGGGTTGACTATGACGATCGTCATAGCAACGCTGAGTTATGACGGTCGTCATACCTGGGGGAGGTCGTGGCCCCCGCCGTTACCGACAAGTAGGGTTTTCTCAGGCAACGGAGCAGCAAGGAGTCCTGGCGTGATCGATCTCCAGCGTGACGGCGACGTGTACGTCCTGCGGTTCGACGACAACGAGAACCGCTTCAGCCCCGGCTTCCTCGACGCGGTGAACGACGCGCTCGACACCGTCGAGAAGACCGACGGGCCGAAGGCGCTCGTCACCACGGGCACCGGCAAGTTCTACTCCAACGGCCTGGACCTGGACTGGCTCGGCGCCAACCAGGACCGGTTCGAGGACTACCTGAAGCGCGTGAACGGGATGTACGCCCGGGTCCTGTCGCTGCCGCTGCCCACCGTCGCCGCGATCAACGGCCACGCGTTCGCCGGTGGCGGGATGCTGACGCTCGCGCACGACTTCTCGGTCATGCGGACCGACCGCGGCTACTTCTGCCTGCCCGAGGTCGACCTTGGAATGAGCTTCACCCCCGGCATGAGCGCCCTGATCCAGGCGCGGCTCTCGCACGCCACCGCGCACGAGGCGATGATCTCCGGGCGCCGCTACACCGCCGAGCAGGCCCAGGAGGCCGCGATCGTGCACCGGACCGCCGCCGAGGCGGACGTGCTGCCCGCCGCGGTCGAGCTGGCGGGTTCGCTGGCACCCAAGAACGGCACGACCATCGGGAAGATCCGCAGGGACATGTACCGGGGCGCCATCGAGGCGCTTCGCGGCCCCGTGTTCTCCTGAACGGGCGTAAGCACTAGATTACGTCGTACTCGAATCTGGTTCGGTTTTACTCATGAAGGGATGCGGGATGCGCATCGGGATGGCCCTCAGCTACTCGGGCGGCTTCAAGGAGACGGTCGAAGAGCTGTCCGACTACGAGAAGGCCGGGCTGGACATCGTCTACGTCGCCGAGGCCTACAGCTTCGACGCGGTGAGCCAGATGGGCTACATCGCCGCCAAGACCGAGCGGCTGGAGATCGCCTCCGGCATCCTCAACATCTACTCCCGGACCCCGACCGCGATGGCGCAGACCGCCGCGGGCCTGGACTACGTGTCCGACGGCCGGTTCACGCTCGGCATCGGCGCGTCCGGACCGCAGGTCATCGAGGGCTTCCACGGCGTGCCCTACACCGCGCCGCTCGGCCGCACCCGCGAGATCATCGAGATCTGCCGCAAGGTGTGGCGCCGCGAGCGCCTGGAGCACCGGGGCAAGCACTACACGATGCCGCTGCCCGAGGGGCAGGGCACCGGCCTCGGCAAGCCGCTGAAGATCATCAACCACCCGGTGCGGGCCGACATCCCGATCCTGGTCGCCGCGATCGGCCCGAAGAACGTCGAGCTGACCGCCGAGATCGCCAACGGCTGGGAGCCGATCTTCTACCTGCCCGAGAAGGCCGCCGACGTGTGGGGCCCGTCCCTGGCGGCGGGCAAGGCCAAGCGCGACGCCTCGCTCGGCGAGCTGGACGTGGTCGGCCAGGCGCCGCTGGCGATCGGCGACGACGTCCAGGGCTTCCTGGAGTTCGGCCGCCCGATGGCCGCCCTCTACATCGGCGGCATGGGCGCCAAGGGCAAGAACTTCTACAACGACCTCTGCCGCCGTTACGGCTGGGAGAAGGAAGCCGACGAGATCCAGGACCTCTACCTGGCCGGCAAGAAGGACGAGGCCGCCGCCAAGGTCCCGTACGAGCTGCTGGAGAAGATGTCGCTCATCGGCTCCGAGGGCCACGTCCGCGAGCGCCTGGCCGCCATGAAGGAGTCCGGCGTCACCACGCTCAACGTGACCCCCATCGCCGGGGACCACAAGAGCCGCCTCGGCCTGATCGAGAAGGTCAAGGAGATGGCCGCCGACCTCTGACCCTCTCCTCGCCGAGCCCGTACAACACGCCGATCTTGCTCTCAGCGCCCTTCCCCGCCTGTTCTCAGGGCGCTGAGAGCAAGATCGGCGTATTTACAGGGCGGCGTGGACCTCCTTGGCGACGCGTTCGCCGGAGCGCACGGCGCCGTCCATGTAACCGGTCCAGATGTCGGACGTCTCGGTGCCCGCCCAGTGCACGGGGCCGCACGGGGTGCGCAGCGCCGGTCCGTACTCGGTGAGCACGCCGGGCGGCGCGATGCCGACCGGACCGCCGCCGCTCCACACCTCGTTGTCCCAGCGCTGGAACGCGGTGAGCACCGGCGTGGCGGCCTTGTCGCCGTAGAGCTTGGTGAACGAGTCCAGACCGGCCGCCCTGATGTCGTCCGCGGACGCGGCGTCGAGCTTGCGGATGTTGGTCTGGTTGATGAAGCCCATGAGGATGCCGCGCGAGGCGTCCGGCGGGCTGTTGTCGAACGTCGCGTCGATCGCCCCGCTGTCGGCGACCGCCTGCCCGGTGAGGCCGTCCGCCCGCCAGAACGGCGTCTCGTACACGCCGACGAACTTGGCGATCGAGCCCATCGGGTAGCGCTGCATGAGCTGCGCGCGCGAGGCGGGCAGCCCCGGGGAGAAGGCGATCTTCCCGGCGATGGCCGGGGACATCGCCACGATCGCCCTCTTGGCGGTGACCGTGACCCCGTCCGCCGTGACCGTGACCCCGCTGCCGGTGGTCTCGATGCCGCGTACGGGCGCGTTGTAGCGGATCGCGTCGCCGAGCTTGGCCGCCAGGCGCAGCGGCACCTCCTGCGACCCGCCGACGAACCGGGTCTCCTGTCCGCCGCCCTTGGTGTTGATGAGCGGGTCCACGCCGCCCGCCGAGGCGATGTAGTGCAGGACGTACAGAAGCGAGACGTCCTTGGAGCGCACCGACAGCGTGGAGCTGATGAACTCGTCCAGCAGGAACCGCGCGCCGCTGCTGAGAGAGTTGGCGCGCGACCAGGTGTAGAAGGTCTGGCTGTCCCACTCCTCGGCCTTGGCGGCCTTCCACGGCTCGCCGGGCGTGATGCTCTTGGCCATGTTGCCGATGTTCAGCAGCGCGACCTCGAGATCGATGACGCCCCAGTCCGGCGGGACCGCGCCCAGGATGCCGTCGGTGGCGTAGAGGGAGCGCTTGCCGTTGCGGTAGTAGACGTTCTTGCCCGTGTTGTATGTGGGGAAGGTGTCGACGCCCATGTCCTTGGCCAGCGCCGCGATGCGGGTCTGGGTCGAGCCGATGAACTCGGCGCCGCCCTCGCTGGTCGTACCGTCGCCCAGCGGCATCCCGTACACCCGCCCGCCGGCACGGTTGCGCGCCTCCAGCACGATCACCGAACGGCCGGCGGCGATCAGGTCCCGCGCGGCGGTCAGCCCGGAGAGCCCGCCGCCGACGATCACCACGTCGGCCGAGGCGTTCGGCGCGTCCTGGGGCGCGGCCCGTGAGGTCTGGGCGCGGGCGGAGGAGGCGGGCAGCGCGGACATCGCGGCGCCCGCGGCGGCGGTGAGCGCGCCGGTTCCAAGGAGTCTGCGGCGGCTTACTGCGGTCAAGGTCCCTCCTAGGGGACTAGGCCTGAGGCCGGGCCAATGGCGGGGGGAAACGATCACTGGCGGGGCCCAACGTAGTGGCGCGGTCACGGCTAAGTCGAGGGATATTCATGTTCTGTGATCGCCCCGAGACGATCGCCCGAACACAACGGGTTAGAGTCGGGCCATGGGTGAGGTTCACAACGCGCGGCGCGAACGGCTCGCCGCACTGGTCGCCGAGCGGGACGCCGGCGCACTCCTGGTCACGCGACTGGTCAACGTCCGCTACCTGACCGGCCTGGCCAGCTCCAACGCCGCGCTGCTGGTACGCACCGACGGACCGGCCGTCCTCGCCACCGACGCGCGCTACGCGGGCACGGCGGCGCGGATCGCCGGCGACCTGGAGACGATCGTCGAGCGCAAGACCGCCGAGGTGCTGACCTCGCTCGCCGCCGACTCCGGCGCCCAGACCCTCGGCTTCGAGGCGCACGACCTCACCGTCGAGAAGCACGCCGAGCTGGCCGCGCTCGACGGCGGCATCGCGTTCAAGCCGGTCGGCCGCCTCGTCGAGGAGCTGCGCCGGGTCAAGGACGAGGACGAGCTGGCGCTGCTGCGCGAGGCCTGCGCGATCACCGACCGGGCCTTCGAGGCGATTCTGCCCATGATCAGGCCGGGCGTGACCGAACGGGAGGTCGCGATCGCGCTGGAGCGTCACATGGTCGACTTCGGCGCCGAGGCCCCCGCGTTCGACTCGATCATCGCGTCCGGGCCGAACGGCGCGGTCCCGCACCACAGTCCCGGCGCGCGCGAGATCGCCGCCGGCGACCTGGTGACCATGGACTTCGGCGCGCTCTACGGCGGCTACCACGCCGATATGACCCGTACCGTCGCCGTCGGCGAGCCCGCGGCCTGGCAGCGCGAGGTCTACGACCTGGTCAAGCGGGCCCAGCAGGCCGGCGTCGACGCGGCCAGGCCCGGCGCCGAGACCAAGGACGTGGACGCCGCCGCCCGCGACATCGTCAAGGCGGCGGGCCACGGCGACGACTTCCCGCACGGTCTCGGACACGGCGTCGGCCTCGAGATCCACGAGGCTCCGCTCATGGGGTACGACAAGACCGGTAAGCTGATGGATCGGGTTCCGATCACCGCGGAGCCGGGGGTCTATCTCACCGGCCGGGGCGGGGTCCGCATCGAGGACACGCTCGTGGTCCGCACCGACGGCCCCGAGCTCCTCACCAAGACGACCAAGGAACTGCTCGTCCTCTGAGCCCGCGAGCCCGGGCCCGGCGAGCAGGCCCGCGACCAGGAGAAACACGTGGCGACGACGAACGACCTGAAGAACGGCATGACGCTGAACATCGACGGCCAGCTCTGGACCGTTCAGGAGTTCCAGCACGTCAAGCCCGGCAAGGGCCCGGCCTTCGTCCGCACGAAGATCAAGAACGTGCTCTCCGGCAAGACCGTCGACAAGACCTTCAACGCCGGCACCAAGGTCGAGGTGGCCAGCGTCGACAAGCGCGAGATGCAGTACCTCTACCGCGAGGGCGAGGACTTCGTCTTCATGGACACCGAGACCTACGACCAGCCGCACATCCCCGCGGCCACCGTGGGCGACGCGGCCAAGTTCCTGCTGCCCGAGGGCGGCGCGGTCATCGCGTTCAACAACGAGAACCCGCTCTACGTCGAGCTCCCGGCCGCGGTGATCCTGCAGATCACCGAGACCGAGCCCGGCCTGCAGGGCGACCGCTCCACCGGCGGCAGCAAGCCCGCCACCCTCGAGACCGGCGCGCAGATCCAGGTGCCCCTGTTCATCACCACCGGCGAGAAGGTCAAGGTCGACACTCGTTCCGGCGAGTACCTCGGTCGCGGCTGACGTGGCGGCCGTGAGCAGCCGCGCGGCGGCTGGACTGAGGAGCTTGCGACGAGGGAAGCCGCCGCGTGAGAACGGCTGCGAACCGCCGAGCGGAGCGAGGCATTGAGCGCACGGACCAAGGCGCGCAAGCTCGCGCTGGACATCCTGTTCGCGGCGGAACTGCGCGAGGAGAAGCCGACCGACGTGCTCGCCCAGCGCGGGCGGCCGAACCAGGACGAGCTCGCCGAGCTCGGGCACGCGGTGCGGCTGATCGAGGGAGTCCAGGAGCACAACGAGCGGATCGACGAGCTGATCTCCACCTACGCCACCGGCTGGACGCTGGAGCGGATGCCGGTCGTCGACCGCAACATCCTGCGGATGGGCGCCTACGAGCTGCTGTGGGTGGACGACGTCCCGGACGGGGTCGCGGTCAGCGAGGCGGTCAACCTGGCCACCGAGCTGTCGACCGACGAGTCCCCGCGCTTCGTCAACGGCCTCCTGTCGCGTCTTCAGGAGCTCAAGCCGTCCCTCACCCTCTAGCGTCGGTCCCAGCAACTAGGGTGAGGCCATGGGTGGTGGGAAGGTCGGGATGACCGAGGTTAAGGGGGCGACCGTGGCCGCCCAGCAGGGGAAGAGAGCCCGGGGGAGCAGCCGCGTGCGCAACGCGGTCCTCTGGGACGCGCTGCGCCGCGTGCTGGACCGCATCGCCCCCGAGGGACCGAGCGACGTCGTGGACGTCGGCGGCGGCACCGGCGGCTTCGCCGTGCCGCTCGCCGAGCTCGGCCACCGGGTCACCGTCGTGGACGCCAGCCCCGACGCCCTCGCCGCGCTGGAGCGCCGCGCCGACGAGGCGGGCGTGACCGTGCGGGCCGTCCAGGGCGACGCGGTGGACCTGCCCGACCTGCTCGGGGAGGGCGCCGCCGACCTGGTGCTGTGCCACAGCGTGCTGGAGTACGTGGACGACCCGGCCGCCGCGATGGCCGCGCTCACCACCACCGTCCGGCCGGGCGGCTCGGTGAGCGTGCTGGTCGCGGGCCAGGTCGCCGCGGTCCTGCACCGGGCGGTCGCCGGCCACTTCGACGAGGCGCTGCGGGTCCTGGACGACCCGGCCGGGCGCTTCGGCGACGGCGACCGGATGCCCCGCCGCTTCACCCGCGAGACGCTGTCGGAGCTGGTCGCCTCGGCCGGGCTCACGGTGGGGGAGCTGCACGGCGTGCGGATCTTCGCCGACCTGGTGCCGAGCGGGCTCATCGACGCCGAACAAACGGGGGCGGCGGGGCGTAGCCATGGGGGCGAAACACGCGCTGCGGAGGCGCTGATCGCGCTGGAGTCGGCGGCGGCCGTCCATCCGATCCTTCGGGAGCTCGCCACCCAGCTGCACGTGCTCGCCCATAACTGAGCCGTAGCGACAGATGAGCCGCAAGCAGCAGCTGCACCGCCCCGGTCCCACCCCCGGTCCGCCCGCCGACGACACCGGGTGCCCCATCCTGCACGTCGACATGGACGCGTTCTTCGTCAGCGTCGAGCTGCTGGACCGCCCCGAGTTGCGCGGCCGCCCGGTGATCGTGGGCCATCCCGGCCCGCGCGGCGTGGTCTCGGCGGCCTCCTACGAGGCGCGGAAGTTCGGCGTCCACTCGGCGATGCCGATCACCCGTGCCCGCCGCCTGTGCCCGCAGGCCGTGATCATCCCGCCCAGCCACGGCAAGTACTCGCGCGTCTCGGCGGGCGTCTTCGAGATCTTCCAGTCCGTCACGCCGCTGGTGGAGCCGCTGTCGCTGGACGAGGCGTTCCTGGACGTCGCGGGCGCGCTGCGCCGCCTGGGCCGCCCCGCCGAGATCGCTCAGCAGATCCGCGAGCAGGTGCAGGCCCAGCAGAACATCACCTGCTCGGTGGGCGTCGCGAGCACCAAGTTCGTCGCCAAGCTCGCCTCGACCCACTGCAAGCCGAACGGCCTCCTGGTCGTTCCGGCGGACGGGACCGAGGCGTTCCTGCACCCGCTGCCCGTCGCGGCCCTCTGGGGCGTCGGAGAGCGCACGGAGGCGAGCCTGCTGCGCCTCGGGCTGCGCACGGTCGGGCAGCTCGCCCAGACGCCGCTCAGCACGCTCCAGCGCGAACTGGGCAACGCGCTCGGCAGCCATCTGCACGACCTGTCGTGGGGACGCGACCCGCGCGAGGTCGAGCCGCACAACCCGGACAAGAGCATCGGCGCCGAGGAGACGTTCGAGACCGACATCGACGACCCCGAGGTCATCCGCCGCGAGCTGCTGCGGCTGTCGGAGAAGGTCGGCGCCCGGCTGCGCGCCGGTGGCAACTCCGGACGTACGGTGAGCGTCAAACTACGCATGTCGGACTTTAAAACGATCACTCGGGCGCGCACGCTCCGTGAGCCCACGGATCTGGCTCGTGTGATCTACATCACAGCCTGCGAGCTGTACGAGGGGGCGGGCCTGGAGCGGGTACGACTCCGTCTGGTCGGGGTACGGGTGGAGAACCTGGGCCCCGCCGACCAGGCCCCTCGCCAGCTGGCCTTCGACGAGCCCGAGACCGGCTGGCGCGAGGCCGAGCGGGCGATGGACCAGGCCGCGCACCGCTTCGGCAGCGGGGCGGTCCGGCCCGCGGCCCTGGTGCGTCGGACGAGAGAGAGGGACGGTAGTGGCACCGGTGATGATGAGCGATGATTGAGGTCGGTGAGATGACCGGCATGTGGTCCGCGGTTGGCCGTTCGCTTTCGTACGCTTGTCCGGCCTCGTATTCTGGGCATATCACCGTTGAGGTTCCCGTCCTGCATCGGATACCCCGTCGCGGGGCTGTCGTTGGGAGGCGCCGTGCCGCTCTCTGAGCACGAGCAACGCATGCTCGAACAGATCGAGCAGGCGTTGTACGCCGAGGATCCGAAGTTCGCTCACGCGGTCCGCTCGACCAACCCCCAGGTCCACTACAAGCGTCGCATCGTCAAGGCAGCCCTCGGTTTCGTGGTGGGCGTCTGCGCGCTGATGGCGGGCCTGGTCGTCAACGAGGGCCCGATCACCATCGCGATCAGCGTGACCGGCTTCATCCTGATGGTCGTGTGCTGTGTCTGGGCGCTGTCGAGCTGGAAGCGCATGACCGGAGTGGGCGCAGAGCCCGAGCGCGGCAGCCCGCGCCCGGCGCGCGCCGGCTTCATGGAGCGCATGGAAGAGCGCTGGCGCAAGCGCACCGAAGGCGAGTAAGCGAGTAAGAGGGCGCCAGGGCTCACGCTCGGTGAGCCCCTGACGCCCGCCGAGCCCGCCCCGCCGGGTTCCGCCACGTCCCGTGACGCCCGCTGACCCGCTCTGCCCGCGGCAGATCAGCCCTGCCCCATGGCCGTCCCGCCGACCCGTGCGGGGCGGTCGAGTCGTTTTTCAGGCCGTTTTCCGCCGCCCGGCAGTGTGGCCTTGCTCTCATTCTCGCTACTGCGGCGGCTACTTGCGGCGGGGGAGCCTCAGGCGTTCTTGGAGCCTCAGCCGCTCGGAGAGGCGGAAGCCGGAGGCCTTCGCGTTCAGCCGGTTGGCGGTCTCCATCAGCTGCGCGGTGGTCGCGCGGAAGCCGGTCATGGTGCTCGGCGGCAGCAGCCGGGCGCGCCAGCGGGTGGTGCGGCCCACGGCGGCGGCCATCGCCGTGTGAACGGTCCGGACGTCCGCGCGGAGGTTGGAGTGCGGGACCGAGGTCTCGCGGGCGTAGCGGGCCAGCTCCTCGGCGCGGGCGATCCGGGTGAGGGCGTGTGAGGCCTCGGCGTCGAGCTCCAGCAGCTGGCTGAGGCGCCGGGCGGCGGCACGGGGGGTGTCGCTGGGGCGCCACGCCAGGCCGTGGTCCAGGGCGTCGGCATGGACCTCGCTCCACGCCGCGTGCGCCGCGCTGACCTCCGGGGTCGTCGTCTGGCTGGGCGGCGCGGTCCACCGGCGGCGGCGCGTCAGGGCGCGGACGGTCATCGGGGCCGCCAGCAGGAGCAGCACCAGCAGCGAGCCCGCGAGCCAGGCGGCGAGGGTGCCGTTGTCGCCGTTGTGCTGGGCGTCGGTGCCCACGGACTGGTCGCGCTCGTCGGGGCGGTGGCCCGGGTTCGAGCCGGGGCTGGAGCTGGCCGAGGCCGCGCTGGACGGGGTGGAGTTCGGGTTCGAGGACGGCTGGTCGGAGGGCTGCTCCCCGGAGGCGGGCGGCTGGCTGTAGACCGGCGGGATCGCGGTGCCCTGCCCGGTGGCGCCCGACGGGGTGGGCTCGAACCGCACCCAGCCGACGCCCTCGAAGTAGAGCTCGGGCCAGGCGTGCATGTCGCGGTTGCGCACCTGCCAGTCGCGCGGGCCGACCTGCGTTCCGGCGGTGAAGCCCATCGCCACGCGGGCGGGGATCTTCAGCATCCGGGCCATGACCGCCATCGACGCGGCGAACTGCTCGCAGTAGCCCCGCCTGCTGGTGAGGACGAAGTCCTCCAGGTCGTTGACGTGGCGGGGCGCCTGGACGTTGGTGTCGTAGGTGTAGCCGCCGGTCGAGGTGAACCAGCGCTGGAGGCGGACGGCCTTCTCGTAGGCGTTGGGCGCGCCGCGCGTCACGCTGGTCGCCAGGTCCTCGACCTTCGGCGAGATGTTCTTGGGCAGGTCGACGTAGGTCGCCATCACGTCGGACGGGTAGGACCCGCCGGTCGCGAGCTGGTCCTGGTTCGGCACGGCCTTGGTGCTCTGGACGGTGTAGGTGCGCCCGGTGGCCGAGTCGTGCAGCGAGTAGACCATCAGCGACGGTCCGTGCACCCGCCAGTCGCCCTTGATCGACACCCGGGTCGGCGCGTACGGGGCGGGCAGGAAGGTCAGCTTCTTGAACTCGCGCTTGACCTTGATCTTGGTGGTGACCGTGTTCGTGGAGGTGGCGCCGAGGCCCGGCGCGGGCGGCAGGTCGCGGCCCTTGATGCTGTCGTCGGGCGAGCTCTGCAGCGGGCTGTAGGTCCAGTTGTCGCCGTCGAACTTGTCCAGCGCGTACATCCGCAGGTAGTCGGGGTGCGGGTCGCTGGTCTGGTAGGTGAGGACGACCTGGTCGTTGGTCTCGGTGAGCTCGCGCTTGAGGCTGACCAGCGGGTCGGGCGTCGTGACGGTCTGCGAGCCCTCGCCGCCCGAACCGTCGCCGCCCATGCCGAACATGCCGCGCGGGTGGATGCCGGGGATCAGCGTCGGCAGCAGGACGGCGGTGACCACCGCGGCGATGCCGATCCGGCGCCCGCTCGCGGCCATGCCGCTGGCGTCGGGGCGCTCGGGCCGCGCCTCGGCCTCCTCCGACCAGCGGCGGGTGAAGACCACCCGGCCCCAGCCGCCGACCTGCTCGCGCGCGTCGGTCATCAGCAGCGCGAGATAGCCGAGCGCGCCGACGCCGAACGCCAGCCAGCTCACGCTGTCCTCGCGTACGGCGGCGGGCACGCTGTACATCGCCAGCAGGGGCAGCCCGGCGGGCGCGGCGCGGCGCAGCCGTACGGCCAGCAGGTCCACGATGACGGCGACCAGGCCGATGCCGGCCGAGGACAGCAGCAGGATGCCGGGCGCGAGCGGGACCGGCGCGGCGTACTGGTTGGCCGAGTCCCAGCCTGAGCCCATCAGGTCCCCGAGCTTGCGGAGCGAGCCGGGCGTCGGAATGATCCCCAGCAGCGCGTCGTCGGCCGCGAACCGGGCCGTGAGATAGAGGTGCAGGGCGGCCAGCCCGCCGATGGCGCTGAAGACCGCGGGCACCCGGAACCGCCGCATGAGCACGCCCGCCGCCGCGACGGCGACGACCGCGCCCAGCCCGGACCAGAACCACCCGCCGCTGGCGAACAGCGGGTAGAGCCCGACCGAGCTGGCCAGCGTCGCCAGCCCGGCGATGATCGTCATCTTGATTCTCACGGCGATGTCCCCCGTGCGAGATCCTCGGTGGCCTGGTCGGCCTGCACCCAGGCCGCGGCGAGCTCGGTGGCCGACCGCAGCGTCACCACGCGCCAGCCGGCGGCGCGCAGCAGCCGGGCGGTGTCGGCGCCGCCGCCGTCACCCAGGTCGGGGTCGGCGACGTCCACCAGGACGGCGACGCAGGTGGCGGTGCCGCGCCGGACGGCCGCGACGGTCCTGGCCTCCTCGGCCGACAGCGCGCCGAGGACGGCGACGACCAGGCCGTCGCCCTCCCGGCCATGGCCGAGCGCGCCGCGCAGCGCGGCCAGCCCGGGCGTCAGCGCGCGCCCGGTGGAGGTCCTGATCACCGCGAGGTTGTCCAGCAGCGCCCCCTCGAAGGCGCCCTCGTAGGCCACCGACGACGGCAGCGACTCGCCGAGGTCGGTCACGAACCGCAGGCCCATGCCGCCGCGGCCGAGGTGCACGCCGATCGACGCGGCGATCGAGACGGCCTGCTCGAACGAGGCGCCCGGCCCGTCGCCGTGGTGCGCGGTCCGCCGGGTGTCCAGGAAGAGCGTGCCGCTGCTCTGCCAGTGCTGCTCCTCGCGCCGCACCATCAGCTCGCCGCGTCGCGCGGTGGACCGCCAGTGCACGCGGCGCAGGTCGTCGCCGTGCCGGTACTCGCGCGGCGCCACGTCGTCCTCGCCCGCGGTGGACACCGTGCGGGCGATGCTGTCGCCGCCGCCCGTCCAGGCGCCGCTCAGCCGCCCCGACGGCAGCGGGACGATCGTCGGCGTGACGGTGAGGGTGTCGGCCAGGCTGAACGAGCGGACCAGCTCCACCATGCCGAACGGGTCGGCCAGCCGGACGACCATCGGGCCGACCCGGTAGCGCCCGCGCACGTCGGAACGGATCCGGTAGCTGAGCTCGCGCGAGCCGTGCGGCTCGATGCGGTCCAGCACGAACCGCGCCCGCCCGCCGAGGGTGTAGGGGACCTGGTCCTCGACCAGCAGCAGCCCGCTCGGCAGCCGCGAGACGTTCTCCATTCGCAGGTCGACCCGCGACTCGTGGCCGACCGGCAGCCGGGACGGGTCCAGCCGGCGCGCGCAGGCCAGCCGGTACCGGGTCCGCGACAGCGCCAGCGTGGACAGCAGCGGCAGCGCCAGCACGAGCACGCCCGCGCGCAGCAGATCGCGCTCACCGAGGATGAAGGCGCACACGATCGCGGTGGCCCCTGCGGCGACAAAAGACCGGCCGCGGGTCGTCAGGCCGGCCAGCGCTCTTCTCAAGCGGTCACTTCCTGGGGGAGGGCACCGGGAGACGGCTCACGAGCTCGGCGACGACCTGCTCGGGGCGGCGCCGTTCGACCTGCGCCTCCGCGGTGGGCAGCAGCCGGTGGGCCAGGACCGGGACGGCCAGGTCCTGGATGTCGTCGGGCACCACGTAGTCGCGGTCGTCCAGCGCCGCGTAGGCGCGGGCGGCGCGGACCAGGTGCAGGGTGGCGCGAGGGGAGGCGCCGAGCCGCAGCTCCGGGTGGTTGCGGGTCGCGGTGACCAGGTCGATCGCGTACTGCCGTACGGGCGGCGCGACGTGCTGGTGACGGACGACGTTGATCAGCTCGCGCACGTCGGAGGCGTGCGCGACCGGGTTCAGCCGGTCCAGCGGGGAGGACTGGCCGTGCACGTCGAGCATCTCCAGCTCGGCGGCCGGGTCGGGGTAGCCCATCGAGATGCGCGCGGTGAAACGGTCGCGCTGCGCCTCGGGCAGCGGGTAGGTGCCCTCCATCTCCACCGGGTTCTGGGTGGCGATCACCATGAACGGCTGCTCGAGCGAATAGGTGGTGCCGTCGACGGTGACCTGGCGTTCCTCCATGCACTCCAGCAGCGCGGACTGCGTCTTGGGGGAAGCGCGGTTGATCTCGTCGCCGACCACGATGTGCGCGAACACCGGCCCGGGCTTGAACTCGAACTCCCGGCGCTCCTGGTTGTAGGCGCTCACCCCGGTGATGTCGCTCGGCAACAGGTCGGGGGTGAACTGCACCCGCCGCACCGAGCAGTCGATCGACCTGGCGAGCGCCTTGGCCAGCATCGTCTTGCCGACGCCCGGCACGTCCTCGATGAGGAGGTGCCCCTCGGCGAGCATCACCGTCAGAGCCAACCGGACGACGCCGGGCTTGCCCTCCACCACCGACTCGATGGCGTCCCGGATCTTGGTGGAGACCTGTGCCAGCCCGTCGAGGCCGTTCCCGCGCCCGCCGTGAGGGTCGCGGCGGGGGGATCCTGAGGGGTCGGTCAACGACTCGCCGTGCGTGCCTACTGCCACCAACAACCCTCCTCAGGCGTCCGGCCGTACGTGAACGACAGTACGTCGTCGGGCCGTCCACCGCGATATTTACGGTTCACTCCCAGCGCCCGCCCAGATGTTCATGGGGAACGGGAGCCCATTGTGCTCCAAGGGGATCGTCATCACAGCCCTAAGGCCTTCTCCACTTCACTCCACCCGCCTCCCCGGCGAGGGCCAAAAGGGACGATGCGGGACGCGGTACGGCCCTCCACCGGCCCCGGTACGGCACCGCCACGCCTGCGCCCGCCCCCGGCGCCCCACTCCGCACCACCACCCCTGACCTGCGGTTTCGAGTCGGGATGCGACGCGCGAGAGGCGTTTACTTGGTTGACGGTGGGGCAGAGTGGAGTAGAGTGGGGCGCCGTGGGGAGCAGTAGCGCCCCGCGCCGCGTGGGAGGTGGGGCCGATGTTCCTCGGCACCCATTCGCCGCGCCTCGACGACAAGGGACGACTGTTCCTGCCGGCGAAGTACCGCGAGGAGCTGTCGGGGGGATTGGTGATCACGAAAGGCCAGGAACGCTGCCTGTACGTCTTCCCCATGGCGGAGTTCCAGCGCATCACCGAGGCCTTGCGTGCCGCACCCGTCACCGAGAAGGCGGTACGCGCCTACAGCCGCGTCTTCTTCGCCAGCGCCTCCGACGAGGTCCCCGACAAGCAGGGACGCATCACGATCCCGCCGCCGCTGCGGACCTACGCCGGACTCACGCGCGACTGCACCGTCATCGGTGCCAACACGCGCCTGGAGATCTGGGACACCCAGGCCTGGGAGACCTACCTCGAGCAGGAGGAACAGGCCTTCTCCGACGTCTCGGAGGAGGTGTTGCCAGGGATCCTCTGAGACACGACTCGTCGGTCCGATGACCGGCATGGCCCACGTTCGGCCAGGTCTCCAGCCGCTCTCCTAGCCAACTGGCGCAGCTTCCCCGGTGCCAGACGGCGACCCCCCGCGATGCGCGTGAAACTGCACTGTCGCGGTGAAACTTCCTCAGGGCAGCGGATGGGGACCTGGCCGGGCGAGGCCGCCGGCGGGCTCAAGGGGGCTGATCCAACCATCAGCGGCCTGACCTGGCGTAACGGAGGGGCGCGCCGGGCCGACGATGCCACACAGTCCGCGAGCGAAGTGGCACAGTAGGGGGTGGATCATGGACGTGGGAGACCACGCGGCCGAAGCCGGTCACGTACCGGTCATGCTCGACCGCGTTCTGGAACTTCTGGCGCCCGCGGTGCAGGTCACCGGCGGCGGCGCCGCATCCGGGCGAGATCCCGTCTCCGCTCGCGATCCCGGCTCTGCTCGCGATCCCGTCTACGTCGACGCCACTCTCGGCATGGGGGGCCACGCCGAGGCGATGCTCGAGGCGCATCCGCAATTGCGGCTGATCGGCCTCGACCGCGACACGACGGCCTTGGACCGCTCCGCGGCTCGCCTGGCCCGCTTCGGCGACCGGGTGACGCTCGAGCACGCGGTCTACGACGAGCTGCCCGGCGTGCTGGAGCGGCTCGGCGTGGCCGAGGTGGACGCGGTCCTGTTCGACCTGGGGGTGTCGTCGCCGCAACTGGACGAGGCCGACCGCGGCTTCGCCTATTCCTATGACGCTCCGCTCGACATGCGGATGGACCGCACCCAGAGCCTCACCGCCGCCGACGTGGTCAACGGCTACCCGGCGGCCGAGCTGGCCCGCATCCTGCGCGAGTACGGGGAGGAGCGGTTCGCCCAGCGGATCGCCTCCGCCATCCTGCGCGAGCGCGAGCGCGAGCCGCTCGACTCGACCCGCAGGCTCGCCGACCTCGTGCGCACCTCGATCCCGGCCGCGACCCGCCGTACCGGCGGCAACCCGGCCAAGCGCACCTTCCAGGCGCTGCGCATCGAGGTGAACGGCGAGCTGGAGACCTGGCGGCGGGCGCTGCCCGCCGCACTGGACGCGCTTCCGGTAGGGGGCCGGATCGTCGTCCTCAGCTACCACTCTCTCGAGGACCGCATCACCAAGCAGGTCCTCGCCCAGCAGTCCGCGGACACCACCCCGCCGGACCTGCCGGTGCCGCTGCCCGAGCATCAGCCACGCTTCCGGCTGCTGACGCGCGGCGCCGAGCTGCCCTCCGACGAGGAGACCACGACCAACCCACGGGCCGGATCGGTGCGGATGCGCGCCGCCGAGCGGGTCCGGGAGGCCACATGACCACGACGAGCACCCGTACGCCCGGGTCGAAGGGCCGCAAGCAGCGCGGAGCGGCCGCCACGACCACGACGCGCCGGCGCAAGGCGCAGCGGCCCGCTCCCGAGGACGCGACCACGACCGCGGCTCCGCCGACGTCGAAGGCCGCGCCCAAGACCAGGCCGGCTCCCAAGTCCAAGCCCGCGCCGACGACGAAGGCCGCGCCCAAGACGGCGCCCAAGTCCGGGCCTAAGGGTTCGCCGAAGGCCGCGCCCAAGAGCAAGGCCGCGCCGAGGACCACGGCCAGGGCCGCGGCGGTGGTCCGGCATGGCGCGCCGCCGCGCGCGCCGTTCGTGCTGCTCATCGTCGCGCTGCTGAGCGGCGCGCTGGTGTCGCTGCTGCTGCTCAACACCGTGCTGGCGCAGGACGCGTTCACGCTGACGCGCCTCCAGCAGAGCAACAAGCTGCTCGACCAGCAGCGCCAGCAGCTGCAGAGCGACAACACGCGCGAGGCCTCGCCGGAGAACCTCGCGCAGCGGGCCAAGGCGCTCGGCATGCAGCCGCAGGACCCGCTCTACATCGACCCGCTGACCGGCCAGATCGTCGGGCCGGGGTCGGTGCGGGCGGTGCCCAACGCGGCCGCCGCGTCGGCCGAGGCGGCCGCGGTCGCCGCGATCCCCGGCGTGGTCGTGCCCGGCGGCGGCGTTCCCACCGCTCCCGGCGGCAACGCCACCGCGTCGCCCGGAGCCCGCCAGTCCAGTCCGCAGACGCCCCGCCAGGGAGGCGGTGCCCCGTGACGACACGACCGGGCCGCGGAACCGCGGGACCTCCACCCGGTCGCAGACGCGGCCCGCGCAATCCCGCGGGCCGCGACGAGAAGAACGGCCCGGGCGCGGCGCGCGCGTCCGGGCGCTCAACCGGAAATCCGCCCCGGCCGCCGGGCGGAAGGCAGGACGGCACCGGCCGGCCCAGGCAGGACGGAACGGGCCGGCCGGCGAAGGACCGAGCGTCCCCTCGCCGGCCGGCCCGTAACGGCACCGTCCCCGCGCCGCGCAAGAACGGCGCCAACGGCTCGACGGGGCCCGGCGGCACGCGGCAGACCAGGCCGGGGGCCGGGCAGCGCGGCTCGCGGCCCCCGGGCGGCGGGGGAGGGGCACGCAGGCCCCCCGCGCGCCGGCCGCGGCCGCGCATCCCGTTTCGCCGCCGCGACCCGCTGAAGCGCCTGAACGTGGGGCTGCTGGTGGTGGCGTTCGTGCTCTCGCTGTTCGCCGGGCGGCTGGTGCAGCTGCAGACCATAGAGTCCGGCAAGTACACCGAGCTGGCCATGAAGCAGCGGCTGCAGACCATCGACCTGCCCGCCGTGCGCGGCGACATCACCGACGCCCAGGGCAACCCGCTCGCCATGACGGTCGAGGCGAAGTCCATCTTCGCCGACCCCTATGTCATCAAGCCGGAGAAGCGGCAGGCGATCGTGAACGCGATCTCGCCCATCCTCGGCCTGGACCCGGCGTTCGTGATGAAGACGATCAGCACGAGGAACAGCCGGTTCGAGTACCTCGCGCACGGCGTGCGGCCCGACCAGGCGCGGCTGGTGACCGCCCTGAAGTTCCTGGGCCTCGGAACTCTGCCGGAATATCGGCGCGAATACCCCAACGACTCGCTCGCCGCGGACGTCATAGGTTTCGTGAACCGTTCCGGAGACGGCGGCGCCGGGCTGGAGTACGCGATGAACCGCCAGCTCGCCGGCCGCAACGGCTGGCAGCGCATCGAGATCAGCCCCGAGGGGGAGCGGATCCCGATGGGCGAGGACCAGAAGCGTCCCTCGGTGCCCGGCCGCGGCGTGCGCCTCAGCCTGATGCGCGACGTGCAGTTCAAGGCGCAGCAGGCGATCGAGCAGCAGGTGAAGGCGACCGGCGCCCGCAGCGGCAGCGTGGTCGTCATGGACCCGCGCAGCGGCGAGCTGCTGGCGATGGCCTCCTCGCCCGGCTACGACCCGAACAACTACGCCAAGGCGCGGCAGTCGGCCTACGCCAACCCGATCGTCCAGGAGGCGTTCGAGCCCGGCAGCACCAACAAGGTCATCACGGCCGCGGCGGTCATGGAGCAGGGCGGGATCCGGCCGGACACCCCGTTCACCGTGCCGTCGAGCATCAGGAAGTACGACCGGGTCTTCCACGACTCGCACCCGCACAAGCCCGAGCGCCTGACGTTCGGCGGCGTCCTCGCCAAGTCCAGCAACGTCGGCACGATCATGGCGAGCGACCACATCAGCCAGGACACCCTCTACCAGTACCTGCGCAACTTCGGCTTCGGGCAGACCACCAACGTGGGGCTGCCGGCCGAGACCGCCGGGCAGCTCAGCCCGCCGAACAAGTGGTCGGGCACCGACCGCTACCCGATCGCGTTCGGGCAGACGGTCTCGGTGAACGCGCTGCAGATGGCCAGTGTCTACTCCACGATCGCCAACGGCGGCGTCCGGGTGGCGCCGCGGCTGATCGAGGGCACCACCGGCGACGACAACGCCTTCACGCCCGCGCCGCCGTCCGCGCAGAAGCGTGTGATCAGCGCGGAGACGGCGCGGCAGCTGCGGGACATGCTGGAGGGCGTCACCTCCAACGAGGGCACGGCCCCCAAGGCGAAGGTCCCGGGCTACCGGGTCGCGGGCAAGACCGGCACCGCCGAGATCGTCAATCCGGCCTGCGGCTGCTACAGCGGCGGCGGCTACACGGCCTCGTTCGCGGGGTTCGCGCCGGCCGATGATCCGCAGCTGGTCGTCCAGGTCGTCCTGCAGGCCCCGACGCGGGGAAGCCACTATGGTGGCGATGCGGCGGCACCGGTCTTCAAGGACGTGATGAGCTTCGCCCTGCAGACCCGCAAGATCCCGCCGACGGGGAGTAAACCGCCGGTTACCAAGATCTACGCCACCGGCTGAGCTCAACGAGTACGCTCTCTCGCCGTGAGTCCAGCTTCGACGTCCCGGCCGGGCCCCTCGCCCGCCACCGACAGAACCGGAAGAACCGCCATGCGTCCCACGACCAACCCGGCCCGTCCGCTGTCGGGGCTCGTGGCGCTCCTGGGGCTGGAACGCGCTGAGGAATGGGCCGGGACCGCGGTGACCGGGATCACGCACGACTCCCGCGCCGTCCTGGCCGGCGACCTCTACGCCGCACTGCCCGGCGCCCGCACGCACGGCGCCGCGTTCGCCGGCCAGGCGGCCAAGGCGGGCGCGGCCGCGATCCTCACCGACCCGGCCGGGCTGGAGCAGGCCGCCTCGACCGGGCTGCCGGTGCTGGTGATCGACGACGTGCGCGACCGCCTCGGCGCGGTGGCCGCCTGGGTGTACGGGGAGCCCGCCGACGACATCACCGTCATCGGGGTGACCGGGACCAGCGGCAAGACCACGACCGTCTATCTCCTGGAGGCGGGCCTGCGGGCCGCCGGGATCGAGACCGGCGTGATCGGCACCGTGGAGATGCGGATCAAGGACAGCAGGGTGCCGAGCTCCCTGACCACCCCCGAGTCCACCGACCTGCACGCGCTGTTCGCGATGATGCGCGAGCAGGGCGTCGGCGCCGCGGCGATGGAGGTCTCCAGCCACGCCCTGTCGCAGGGCCGGGTGGGCGGCGCCCACTACGAGGTCGCGATCTTCAGCAACCTCTCCCAGGACCACCTGGACTACCACCCGACCATGGACGACTACTTCGCCGCCAAGGCGAAGCTGTTCACGCCCGAGTACTCCAAGGTGGGCGTGGTCAACCTCGACGACCACTACGGCCGCGAGCTCCTGGAGATCGCCACCGTGCCGACGACCACCTACTCGGCGACCGGGGACCCGGCCGCCGACTGGCGGGCCGAGGACGTGCGCCTGGGCGCCGACGGGAGCGTCTTCCGCGTCGTCGGGCCCGGCGGCATAGAGGCGGACGGCGCCGTGCAGCTCCCCGGGCCGTTCAACGTCTCCAACGCGCTGTCGGCGATCGTCGCGCTCGTCGAGGCGGGCATCGGGCTGCCGGCCGCCGTACGGGGCGTCTCCGAGCTCACCGGCGTGCCGGGGCGGCTGGAGAAGGTGGACGAGGGCCAGGACTTCGTCGCGCTCGTCGACTACTCCCACAAGCCGGGCGCGGTCGAGGCGGTGCTGACGGCGCTGCGCAAGGTGACCGAGGGCCGGCTGATGGTGGTGCTCGGCTGCGGCGGCGACCGCGATCGCGGCAAGCGCCCGCTGATGGGCGAGGCCGCCGCGAGGCTGGCCGACATGGCCTATTTCACCAACGACAACCCCCGGTCGGAGGATCCCCTGGCCATCCTCGCCGCTATGGTCGAGGGCGGACTGAAGGTGCCGCAGCCCGAGCGGGCGCACATCGTGGTGGAACCCGACCGCGCCGCCGCCATCGGGCTGGCGATCGGCCGGGCGCGCCGCGGCGACGTCGTCGTGGTCGCGGGCAAGGGCCACGAGCAGGGCCAGTACGTGGCCGGCGAGGTGTTCCCCTTCGACGACCGAGAGGTCGTCGGGGAGGCCCTGCGCCAGGTCGTGAGAGGAGACGGGGTTGTGAGAGGGGACGGGACGCAGGCGTGATCCCACTTCCGCTGTCGAAGGTCGCGGAGCTGACCGGGGGGACGCTCCACTGCGAGCGGCCCGACGTCCTGGTCGACGGGCCCGTGGTCATCGACTCGCGCGCCGTCGAGCCGGGCGCGCTGTTCGCCGCGTTCCGGGGCGAACGCGTGGACGGGCACGACTACGCCGCCGCCGCCCTGCAGGCGGGCGCGGCGGGCGTGCTCGCCGAACGCCCGGTGGGCGGCCCGGCGGTCGTCGTCGACGACGTGCAGAAGGCCCTGGGCGAGCTGGCCAGGGGCGTGCTCGGCAGGCTGCCGGACACGACCGTGACCGGCATCACCGGGTCGGCCGGCAAGACCTCGACCAAGGACCTGATCGCGCAGGTCGTGCGGCGCGCCGGGCCGACGATCGCGCCTGTCGGCTCGTTCAACAACGAGATCGGCCTGCCGCTCACCGCGCTGCGCGCCGACGAGCAGACCCGCCACCTGGTGCTGGAGATGGGCGCCCGTGGCATCGGCCACATCGCCTACCTGGCCCGCATCGGCCGGCCCCGGATCGGCGTGGTGCTGAACGTCGGCCACGCGCACATCGGCGAGTTCGGCAGCCAGGAGATGGTGGCCCGCGCCAAGGGCGAGCTGGTCGAGGCGCTGTCGGTGCACGGCACCGCGGTGCTGAACGCCGACGACCCGCTGGTGCGCACGATGGCCGCCCGTACCGCCGCCAAGATCGTCACCTTCGGGCGCGCGCCGGACGCGACCGTGCGGGCGACCGAGGAGTTCCTGGACGACCAGGGACGGGCCCGGTTCTCGCTGGTCACCCCCGAGGGCGTGCTGCCGGTCTCGCTGCGCCTGCACGGCGCCCACGCGGTCATGAACGCGCTCGCCGCCGCGGCCGTCGGCCGTGAGGCGGGCCTGGAGCTGAACGAGATCGCCGAGGCGCTCTCGGAGGCCGAACCGGCCAGCCGGTGGCGCATGGAGGTCACCGTGCGCCAGAGCGACGGCGTGACGGTGGTCAACGACGCCTACAACGCCAACCCCGAGTCGATGCGCGCCGCGCTCGACACGGTCGTGCACATGGCCAGGGGACGGCGCGCGTTCGCCGTTCTGGGCGAGATGGCCGAACTCGGCGCGTCCTCCGTGGCGGAACATGCCAAGATCGGGCAGCATGTCGCCCGCAGCGGATTCGCCGGCCTCATCGCCGTCGGCAAGGCGGCGGCCGCGATGGCCGAGGGGGCCGGGCAGGTGGGGTCATGGAACGGAGAGTGCGTACAGGTGGATGACGTCGGCGCCGCTCTGACGGCGCTGCGGGAGCGGCTCGCGCCGCAGGACGTCGTACTGGTGAAGGGCTCTCGCGTGGTAGGGCTGGAACGGGTCGCCGCCGGGCTGCTCGAGGGTGAGCACGGGAGTGACACGGCATGACCAACATCATCATTGCCGCGGGCGTGGCGCTGGTGTTCGTCATGGTCGGCACGCCGGTGTGGATCCGGATCGTCAACCGGCTCGGCTACGGCCAGATGATCCGCGACGAGGGCCCCGAGGCGCACCTGTCCAAGCGCGGCACGCCCACGATGGGCGGCACGGTCTTCATCGTCGGCTCGCTGGTCGGCTACGCGGTCGCCCATCTGATCACCGGCAGCAAGCCGACGGTCTCGGGGATCCTGACCCTGTTCCTCATGACCGGGCTCGGCCTGGTCGGGTTCGTCGACGACTACATCAAGGTCTTCAAGCAGCGCAGCCTCGGCCTGCGCAGCGGCGCCAAGATGATCGGCATCATCCTGGTCGGCGTCGTCTTCGCGGTCGCCTCGCTGAACTTCCCCAACGGGTACGACGTCACCCCCGCCTCCCCGCACCTGTCGTTCCTGCGCGACTTCGGGCCGTCGATCGGCCCGTACCTGTTCGTCGTCTGGGCGCTGCTGCTGATCGCGGCGATGTCCAACGGCGTCAACCTGACCGACGGCCTCGACGGCCTGGCCGCGGGCCCCGCGGGCATGGTGCTGGCCGCGTACGTGATCATCGGCAACTGGCAGCTGCGCAACAGCTGCTACGACGCGGGCCTGGCGCCCGGCTGCTACAGCGTGCGCGACCCGCTCGACCTCGCCGTGGTCGCCGCGGCGGTGCTCGGCGGCGTGTTCGGCTTCCTGTGGTGGAACGCGCCGCCCGCCAAGATCTTCATGGGCGACACCGGTTCGCTCGCGCTCGGCGGCGTGCTGGTGGGCCTGGCGATCCTCACCCACACCCAGTTCCTGCTGGCCATCCTGTGCGGCCTGATCGTCATGATCACCCTGTCGGTGATCATCCAGGTCGGCGGCTTCAAGATGACCCGAAAACGCGTGTTCAAGATGGCACCGCTCCAGCACCACTTCGAGCTGTCGGGCTGGGCCGAGACCACCATCGTCGTGCGCTTCTGGCTGATGTCGGCGCTGTTCGTGGCGATCGGGCTCGGGCTGTTCTACCTGGAATGGATGCCTAAGAAGTGACCGCCTGGGAATCCGGCGAAGCCGGGCCGGGGGGTGCGGGGGGTCGTCCCACCGCGAGCAGCTGGGACGGCCTGAACGTCTGCGTGGCCGGGATCGGTGTTTCCGGTCGCGCGGCCGCGCGGGTGCTCGCCGAGCGCGGCGCCCGCGTCACCCTCGTGGAGGGCCGCGACGGCGACGACCAGCGCGCGCAGGCCGCCGAGCTGGAGTCGCAGGGTGTGACCGTACGGCTCGGCGACGGCGAGTCGCTGCCGGAGGGCACCGAGCTGGTCGTGACCTCGCCCGGCTGGCGCCCGGACGCCCCGCTGCTGGTGGCCGCGGCCGACGCCGGGATCGAGGTCTTCGGCGAGGTCGAGCTCGCGTGGCGGCTGCGTCCCGCCGACGCGGCGCCCTGGCTGGCCGTCACCGGGACCGACGGCAAGACCACGGTCGTGCGGATGCTGGCGTGCATGCTGGAGGCCGCCGGGCACGACGCGCTCGCGGTCGGCAACGTCGGCACCCCCATCGCCCAGGCCGTGCTGCAGAAGCACGACGTGCTGGCGGTCGAGCTGTCCAGCTACCAGCTCCACTGGTCGAGCTCGCTGGCACCGCTCGCCGCGACCGTGCTGAACGTTGCGCCCGACCATCTCGACTGGCACGGCACGATGGACGCCTACGTCGGTGCCAAGGGCAAGATCTTCGCTCCGGGCACGCTGGCGGTCTACAACGCCGACGACGCCACCTCGACCGCGCTCGCGGAACGTTCCGAGCGCCGGGCCGGCTTCACGCTGGACTGCCCGCGCTTCGGTCAGCTCGGCGTCGTCGAGGAACTGCTGGTCGACCGCGCGTTCACCGAGGACCCGGCCCGGCACGCCGACGAGCTGGCGGGCCTGGAGGACGTGCGCCCCTTCGCGCCGCACAACGTCGCCAACGCGCTCGCCGCCGCCGCCCTCGCCCGCGCCTACGGCGTGCCGCCCGGGGCCGTACGGGAGGGCCTGCGCGCGTTCGTGCCCGACCCGCACCGCATCCAGCACGTCGCCGACATCGGCGGCGTCACCTACATCAACGACTCCAAGGCCACCCAGCCGCACGCCGCGGCCGCCTCGCTGGCCGCCTACCAGCCGATCGTGTGGATCGCGGGCGGGCTGCTGAAGGGCCTGGACGTCGACGACCTGGTCCGTTCCAGCGCGCCCCGGCTGCGCGGCGTCGTCCTCATGGGCCGTGATCGCGGGCGGATCGCCGAGGCACTCGCGCGACACGCGCCCGAGGTCCCGGTCGTGGACGTTCCGGACACCGACACTGGGGCGATGGACCGTGTCGTGAACCAAGCCGCAGCCCTGGCCCGCCCGGGCGACACCGTACTGCTCGCCCCCGTCGGCGCCTCCTTCGACATGTTCGCCAACTATCCGGCCCGCGGTGACGCCTTCATCGCGGCCGTTCGGCGGCTGGCCGAGTCCTGATGACCGCCGTACCGGCGCAAGACGAGGTCACCGAGGCCAGGGAGCGGTCCGGGCCGCGCGAGCAGGTCGCGGCCGCGGTCGGGCTGCTGGACCGCCCGCTCACGTCCTATTACCTGGTGCTCGGCTGCTCGATGCTGCTGCTGGCGCTCGGGCTCACCATGGTGCTGTCGGCCTCCAGCGTGAAGCAGCTGCAGGAGACCGGGTCGGCCTACACCCTGTTCCAGAAGCAGGCGATGTGGATGGTGATCGGCCTGCCCGGCATGTGGCTGGCCTCCCGGATGCCGGTCAAGGCGATCCGCGCGCTGGCCTACCCGCTGGTCCTGCTGTCGGTCGTGGCGCTGGTCCTGGTGCTGGTGCCCGGGCTCGGCCGTACGGCCGGTGGGGCGACCCGCTGGATCAGCCTCGGACCGCTCCAGATCCAGCCGTCCGAGCCCGCCAAGCTCGGCCTGGTGCTGTGGGGCGCCGACCTGCTGGCGCGCAAGGAGAAGCTCGGCCAGCTGAACGAGTGGAAGCCGCTGCTGGTCCCGCTGCTGCCCGGCGCGGGGCTGCTGGTGCTGCTGGTGATGCTCGGGAACGACCTGGGCACCACGCTGGTGCTCCTCACGATCTTCCTGGCGCTGCTGTGGGTCATCGGGGCGCCCGGACGCCTGTTCGTCGGCATCGCCGGGCTGGTGTGCGTGCTGGTCTCGATCCTGATCGTCGTCGAGCCGTACCGCATGCAGCGCCTCACCGGTTTCCTGGACCCCAGCGGTGACCCCCTCAAGACGAATTATCAGGGCCTGCAAGGCCTCTACGCGGTGGCCTCCGGCGGCTGGTTCGGCACCGGGCTGGGGGAGGGCCGGGCGAAATGGGACTTCCTGCCCCATGCCGAGACCGACTTCATCTTCGCGATCGTGGGTGAAGAATTCGGGCTCGTCGGTACGCTCGTGGTGCTGGGCCTGTTCGGCCTGCTCGCCTACGCCGGGCTGCGGATCGCCCGGCGGGTGAAGGACCCGTTCACCCGCCTGGCCGCGGCCGGCTCCACCGCCTGGCTGGTGGTGCAGGCGATCGTCAACATCGGGGCGGTGATCGGTGTGCTTCCCATCACAGGGATCCCGTTGCCGCTGGTCTCCTATGGAGGCTCGGCGCTGATCCCGACCCTGATCGCGCTCGGCATGCTGCTGGCGTTCGCCAAGCGGGAGCCGGGGGCCCGCCAGGCGCTGGCCGCACGAGGTCCCGGACCGGTCCTGCGGGCCCTAAGCTGGCTGGGCCTGGCACGGCGTTGAATCCCCTGACCGACTCGCCCGAGGAGTTGTCTACGAGCATGAGGGTTGTCCTGGCCGGCGGCGGCACCGCCGGACACATCGAGCCCGCCCTGGCCCTGGCCGACGCGCTGCGGCGCAACGACCCGAACGTGGGGATCACGTGCCTGGGGACCGAGCGGGGCCTGGAGACCCGGCTCGTCCCGCAGCGCGGTTACGAGCTCGCCCTGATCCCGCCGGTGCCGCTCCCGCGCCGGCTGACCCCCCAGCTGCTGTCGGTGCCCGGACGGCTGAACGGTGCGATCAAGGCCGCGGCGAACATCCTCGACCAGGCGCGGGCCGACGTCCTGGTCGGCTTCGGCGGCTACGTCGCCACCCCCGGCTACCTGGCCGCCAAGCGCCGCAAGGTGCCGATCATCGTGCACGAGGCCAACCCGAAGCCGGGCCTGGCCAACAAGCTCGGCGCCCGCTTCACCGACCACGTCGCGGTCTCGCACTCGGACTCCCCGCTGCCGAACGCCACGTTCGTCGGCATCCCGCTGCGCCGCGAGATCGCCACGCTGGACCGGCTGGCGATGGGCGACAAGGCGCGCTCCTACTTCGGGCTGCTGCCCGACCTCCCGACGCTGCTGATCTTCGGTGGCTCGCAGGGCGCCCGGTCGCTGAACCGGGCCGCGGTGGCCGCGGCTCCCGCGTTCCGCCAGGCCGGGATCCAGGTGCTGCACATCGTCGGGCCCAAGAACACCGAGGAGCCCGAGCCGGCCGGTCCGGGCGGTCCCCAGTACGTGACCATCCCCTACTGCGACCGGATGGACCTGGCCTACGCGGCGGCCGACATGGCCATGTGCCGCGCGGGCGCGATGACCTGCGCCGAGCTGACCGCGGTCGGGCTGCCGGCGGTCTACGTGCCGCTGCCGATCGGCAACGGCGAGCAGCGCCTGAACGCCGAGCCGATCGTGGCCGCGGGCGGCGGGCTGCTGGTCGACGACGCCGAGCTCACGCCGGAGTGGATCGCCCACCAGCTGCTGCCCGCCCTGGCCGACCCGAGCCGGGTCGCGCAGATGTCGGAGGCCGCGGGCCGGATGGGCCGCCGCGACGCCGACGTCGCGCTGGCGAAGATGGTGTACGACGTCGTACGGGCCGCCCACCAGCAACAGCAGTAGGACCGCTGGGGGGAACGCACGTGGACGACGGCCGCGCCGCGGGGGCGGCGCGGAGGACAAGGGAACGAACGGTGCCGCATGAGTCTGATCAGTCCGGGTGAGATCCTGCCTGCCGATGAGCTGGGCAGGGTCCACTTCATCGCGATCGGCGGGGCCGGCATGTCCGGCATCGCCCGCGTGATGCTGAAGCGCGGCATCGCGGTCTCCGGCAGCGACGCCAAGGACTCCGACCTGCTCGCGCAGCTGACCGGGCTCGGCGCCGACGTCTTCGTCGGGCACGACGCCGCGCACGTGGGCGACGCCGACACCGTGGTGGTGTCCACCGCGATCCGAGACACCAACCCCGAGCTGGTCGCCGCGCGCGAGCGCGGGCTGCGGGTGCTGCACCGGTCGGCCGCGCTCGCCGCGCTGATGGTCGGGCGGCGCGCGGTCGCGGTGGCGGGCACGCACGGCAAGACCACCACGACGTCGATGCTGACGGTCGCGCTGCAGCACGCGGGCGCCGACCCGTCGTACTGCATCGGCGGGCAGCTGGTCACGACCGGGCTCGGCGCCGACGAGGGCACCGGGGACGTGTTCGTGGCCGAGGCCGACGAGAGCGACGGCTCGTTCCTGATGTACACGCCGCACATCGCGGTCGTCACCAACGTCGAGGCCGACCACCTGGACAACTACGGCGGCTTCGAGAAGGTGAAGGAGAACTTCGCCCGCTTCGTGGAACGTATCGAGCCCGGCGGCACGCTGGTCGTCGGCGCCGACGACCCCGTCGCGATGGAGCTGGGGGAGCAGGGGCGTGCGCGCGGGCTGACCGTGCGGACCTACGGCGAGGCCGAGGGCGCCGACCTGCGCGTCACCGGCTTCACCCCGCGCGGCCTGGGCTCGGCGTTCGAGATCGAGGGCGTCGGGGCGGTGGCGCTGAGGGTGCCGGGCCGCCACAACGCGCTGAACTCCGCCGCGGTCGTCGCGGTCGCGCAGGCGCTCGGCTGCGACCTGGCCGCCGTACGGGAGGGGCTGACCGCGTTCGGCGGCGCGATGCGCAGGCTGGAGCCCAAGGGCAGCGCGAACGGCGTCGAGGTGTTCGACAGCTACGCCCACCACCCGACCGAGCTGACCGCCGACCTGTCGGCGACCCGCGACTACGTGGAGCAGAAGGGCGGCGGGCGGATCGTCGCGGTCTTCCAGCCGCACCTCTACAGCCGCACGCGCTTCTTCGCCGCCGAGTTCGGCGAGGCCCTGGGCCTGGCCGAGGTCGCGGTCGTGCTGGACGTCTACGGCGCCCGTGAGGACCCCGAGCCCGGCGTGACCGGCAAGCTGGTGTCGGACGCGGTCCCGGCCAGGACCGAGGCGGTCTACGCCCCGGTCTGGGACGACGTCCCCGCGACCATCACCGCGCTCGCGCGGCCCGGTGACGTGGTCATCACGCTCGGCGCGGGCGACGTGACCAGGCTCGGCCCGATGATCCTGGAACGGATCGCGGCCTCCTAGGCGTGGGCTCCCGCTGCTCAACGGAGATGACTGCCAAGCTGGGGTCATGACCGAGGCGGGCACGAGCCAAGCGGACACCGCGAACGGCGACGCGAGCGAGTCCACCGGTGCCGACGTGCCCGGAGACGGCACCACGCCGCCTTCTGAGCCGCCGTCGGGGCGCCCCAAGGGTGCCAGCAGGTGGAAGACGGCGTTCGTCGCGCTGCTCGTGCTGGGCGTCCTCGGCACCGCCTCGTGGATGCTGCTCGGCTCCAAGCTGCTGGTCGTACGGCACGTCGAGGTGACCGGCACCAAGCTCGCGCCGCGCGACCGCATCGTGGCGACGGCGGGCATCAGGCTGGGCGTGCCGATGGTGAGGTTGGACACCGGGGAGGTGCGCGGCCGCGTGGAACGGCTGCGCGAGGTCAAGTCCGCCAAGGTCGAACGCCGCTGGCCCGCCACGGTGCGGATCGTCGTGCACGAACGCGTCCCGCTGGTGATGGTCGAACGCGCCGGGCGCTACTACCAGCTGGACGAGGACGGCGTCACCGTCGCCGACAGCCCCGCGCGCCCGCCGAAGCTGCCCGCGCTGAGCGCGACCGCGCCCGGTCCGACCGATCCGGCCACGCTCGCCGCGCTGCACGTCGTCGCCGCGCTGCCGGACCGGCTCGGCCGCCGGGTCGTGGGCGTGGAGGCGCCGTCGCCGGAGTCGGTGACGCTGCGGCTTTCCGGTGGCCCGTCGGTGGTGTGGGGTTCCGACGACCGGCCGGAGGAGAAGCTGCGGCTGTTCGACGCGCTGCTGAAGACGCCCGCGGGACGGGCGGCGCACACCATCGACGTCAGCTCTCCCGAGGTCGTCACGACACGGTGATCTGGATCCCGTCCACGGGTGACTGGGAATCCCTGCGCGCGTCGCGGGGCTTCCGGGCGCCCGATGGGGCACGCTGGACCGGAGGACGAAATGGCGTCCTGCGGTGCGGGAAGGGGAGGAGTCATGTCCGGCGTGAGCCCAGACATGGGGAGGCGCTTCCCTTCGTTCGCCAACCAGGGCAACTCTCGCGCACTGCGACACGCCGGTTCAGTTGGCCGGAGGTTAGTTGACCCTGGCGGTAAGCCCGCCCTACTGTCCGTATCAGCCTTCAGGTTGACATAACTGTAAGTCTCAAGTTGAGGGTGAGGGTTTGGGGGTGCTCGCACCGCCCGATCCGTACCCGTAAGTCTCAGAGCAAGTCCCAGGTCAGGAACTCCGCGACGGCACCGGCGACCCGCCGGGCCCGGCGGGTTGGATAGAGCGAGCGGAAAGGCCCCTCGTCGTGGCAGCACCGCAGAATTACCTCGCGGTCATCAAGGTCGTCGGCATCGGCGGCGGCGGCGTCAACGCCGTCAACCGGATGATCGAGGAGGGACTCAAGGGCGTCGAGTTCATCGCGATCAACACTGACGCCCAGGCGCTGCTGATGAGTGACGCCGACGTGAAGCTGGACGTGGGGCGTGAGCTCACCCGCGGCCTGGGCGCCGGGGCCAACCCGGACGTGGGCCGCAAGGCCGCGGAGGATCACCGCGAGGAGATCGAGGAGGTCCTCAAGGGGGCCGACATGGTCTTCGTGACCGCGGGCGAGGGCGGCGGCACCGGCACCGGCGGCGCGCCCGTCGTGGCCAACATCGCCCGGTCGCTCGGCGCGCTCACGATCGGCGTGGTCACCCGCCCGTTCAGCTTCGAGGGCAAGCGCCGGGCCATGCAGGCCGAGGCGGGCATCGAGACGCTGCGCGACGAGGTCGACACCCTCATCGTGATCCCGAACGACCGGCTGCTGTCGATCTCCGACCGGCAGGTCAGCGTGCTGGACGCGTTCAAGGCCGCCGACCAGGTGCTCCTGTCCGGTGTTCAGGGCATCACCGACCTGATCACCACGCCGGGCCTGATCAACCTGGACTTCGCCGACGTGAAGTCGGTCATGTCCGGCGCCGGCTCGGCGCTCATGGGCATCGGCTCGGCGCGCGGCGACGACCGCAGCGTGGCCGCGGCCGAGATGGCGATCAGCAGCCCGCTGCTGGAGGCGAGCATCGACGGCGCCCACGGCGTCCTGCTGTCCATCTCCGGCGGCTCCGACCTCGGCCTCTTCGAGATCAACGAGGCGGCCCAGCTGGTCTCCAACGCGGCCGCACCGGACGCGAACATCATCTTCGGCGCGGTCATCGACGACGCCCTCGGCGACGAGGTCAGGGTCACGGTGATCGCGGCGGGTTTTGACGAAGGGCGACCTGCCAAGCCGGCGCCCGAACCCGAGGCCAAACGCGTACCGCCGCCGCCGCGACCCGCGCCGCCGCCCCCGACGCCGCCCGTTCAGCAGGCGCCGCCCGTTCAGCAGGCACCGGCCCAGCCCGCGAACCCGATCCCGAGCCGGGTCGGCCGCAGCGACCAGCCGGCCCAGCCCGCGCAGTCGATCGCCCAGGCCGCGGCGGCCCCGGTGCCCGCGCCGCCGCAGTCGGCGCCGGCGCCCCCGCCGCCGCCGAAGCCCGCCGAGGCCGAGCGGCCGCAGGAACGTGCCGCCGAGCCGGCGCGGCCGCAGCCCTCTTCGCAGGAGAGCGAGCCCGCCTCGTCCCCGGCACCGCCGCCCGCGCCGCGCCCGGCCTCCGAGCCGGCCCCGACGCGGGTGCACGCCGGCGACGGGGAGAGCGGTTCGGCCGGTGCGGGCCAGCGCCGCCGCCCGGTCGTGTTCGACGAGGACGACGACCTCGACGTCCCCGACTTCCTGAAGTGATCGCGGACCCCCCGAAGTGATCACGACCGTTGACCTGGGCGAGGGGATCGGCGCCGCCTTCACCGCCCGCGCGGGTGGGGTGAGCCGCGCACCGTTCGACTCGCTGAACCTCGGCGGCGCGGTCGGCGACGACGCCGCCGCGGTCGCGGGCAACCGCGCCCGTGCCGCCGCCGCCCTGGGCGCCGATCCAGGCCGCACGGTCTGGATGCGCCAGGTGCACGGCGCGGACGTCGCGCACGTGACCACCCCCCATCTCGACTCTCCGGTGGACGCGACGCTCACCACCGAGCCGGGCCTGGTCCTGGCCGTGCTGGTGGCCGACTGCGCGCCGGTGCTGATCGCCGATCCCGTCGCCGGAGTCGTCGGCGTGGCCCACTCCGGCCGCCCGGGGACCGCGGCGGGCGTCGTGCCCGCGCTCGTCACAGAGATGACCGAGCACGGTGCGGATCCCGAACGTATGAGGGCCGCGGTGGGTCCGGCCGCCTGCGGCGGCTGCTACGAGGTCCCGGCCGAGATGCGCGACGAGGTCGAGGCCGCGGCGCCCGGTTCGTACGCCACCACCAGCAAGGGCACCCCGGGCGTCGACATCCGCGCGGGTATCGCGGCGCAGCTCGCGGCGCACGGCGTCGCCTCGGTGGCGATCGATCCCCGCTGCACGATCGAGTCGCCCGGCCTCTTCTCCTACCGCCGCGAGGGCCGCACCGGCCGCTTCGCGGGCTTCGTCTGGCTCAAGGACCCCTCCCGTGACTGATCCCACGGCCGTCTCACCGTCCGCGCGGCGGGACGAGATCGCCGCCAACCTGGCGGACGTGCGCAAGCGGATCGACGCGGCGTGCGCCGCCGCCGGGCGCGTGCCGGGCGAGGTCACGCTGATCGCGGTGACCAAGACCTTCCCGGCGTCCGACGTGCGGCTGCTGGCGGGGCTCGGGGTGACCGAGGTCGCCGAGAACCGCGACCAGGACGCGGCGCCGAAGGCGGGGGAGTGCCGGGACCTGCCGCTCACGTGGCACTTCGTCGGGCAGTTGCAGACCAACAAGGTGCGCTCGGTCGCCTCGTACGCCGGTGTCGTGGAATCCGTGGATCGTTCCAAGCTGGTCCGGGCGCTGTCCGCGGCGGCGCTGCGGGAGGAACGGACGCTGCGGTGCCTGGTCCAGGTCGGCCTGGACGAGCGGGAAGGGCGCGGCGGGGCCGCGCCGGCCGACGTGCCCGCCCTCGCGGACGAGATCGCCGGGGCGCAGGGGCTGGAGCTCGGCGGGGTGATGGCGGTGGCGCCGCTCGGCGGAGATCCGGTCGAGGCGTTCACCCGGCTGGCCGAGATCGCGGCGGGGGTACGGGACTCGCACCCGGGGGCCATGGCGATTTCGGCGGGAATGAGCGGTGATCTGGAGGCCGCGATCGCGTGTGGCGCGACACACGTACGTGTCGGTACGGCGTTGCTCGGCGGCCGACGGGCAATCGTCAGGTAATGTCCCCCCAGTGGTACCTGCCGAAACGGTGGGCCACCTGGACGGAGCGGTCCGACCGCAGGACGACGGAGGGCATATGGCCAGCGCGATGCGCAAGATGGCGGTCTACCTCGGCCTTGTGGAGGACGACCGCTACGACGACAAGTACGCCAAGTACGACGACTATGACGACGAGTACGTCTACGACGACGAGGCCGACCCCGCTGTGGGGCGGCCGGGCCGCGCGCGCGAGGACGACTCCGCAGCGCAGCTTACCCGGCCCGAAGACGCCGGGGACCGTGATCGAGATCATCACTCTTCGTCGGTCACGGAGCGACGCTCCGTGGCGCTCTACGAGTCGGGTACCGCAGACCTTGCGCGTATCACTACGCTGCATCCAAGGACGTATAACGAGGCAAGGACCATCGGGGAGCACTTCCGAGAGGGAACGCCGGTGATCATGAACCTGACCGAGATGGTCGACAGCGACGCCAAGCGTCTCGTCGACTTCGCGGCAGGTCTCGTATTCGGCCTTCATGGGAGCATCGAGCGTGTTACCAACAAGGTGTTCCTTCTGTCACCGGCCAACGTCGAGGTGACGGCCGAAGACAAGGCCCGGATGGCAGAACGAGGGTTCTTCAACCAAAGCTGACAGCCACATGCGAGAGTGTCCGTGACAATCGTTGTTGACGTGCTGAGCGCGCTGCTCTACATCTTCCTCCTGTTCCTGATCGGGAGGTTGATCCTCGAAGTCCTGCAGTCGTTCGCCCGGTCATGGCGACCCACGGGGGTGGTACTGGTGATCGCCGAGGCGGTCTACACGGTGACCGACCCGCCACTGAAACTGCTCAGGCGTTTCATCCCACCCATCAGGCTGGGTAACGTGGCATTGGACCTCAGCTTCACGGTCCTCATCCTTGTGGTATGGGTCTTGATCATCTTCGTGCAGGGGCTCTGATCGGATACCGTCCTTTGGGACAGACTCCAAGCGCGCCAAGGAGACGAACATGCCGCTGACACCCGCCGATGTGCGGAACAAGCAGTTCAGTACCACCAGGCTGAGGCCGGGGTACGACGAGGAGGAGGTGGACGCCTTCCTCGACGAGGTCGAGGCCGAGCTCGACCGCCTCATCCAGGAGAACGAGGAACTGCGCGCCAAGCTTGCCGAGTGCCTCCGGGGCAAGGTCCCCGCGATGGCCGCCCCCATCGTGGAGCCCAAGCCGGACGTCGCCAAGATCCCCGAGCCGCCTCGTCCCGAGCCCCAGCCGCAGCCCGAGCCCGAGCCGGCGCTCGGCGGCCTGACGATGTCGGCCCCCTCCGGCGAGGACAACATGGACACCGCGGCGCGCGTGCTCGCGCTGGCGCAGCAGACCGCCGACCAGGCGATCGCCGACGCCCGCCGCGAGGCCGACGAGACGCTCGGCCGCGCCCGCCGCGAGGCCGAGGAGATCCTCGGCAAGGCCCGCCGGCAGGCCGACCAGATCGTGAGCGAGGCCCGCTCCCGCGCCGAGGCCCTCGACCGCGACGCCCAGGAGCGCCACCGCCAGGTGATGGGCTCGCTGGTGCAGCAGCGCGAGGAGCTCGAGCGCGAGGTCGACAACCTGCGCGCCTTCGAGCGCGAGTACCGCAGCCGCCTCAAGGTCTACCTCGAGGGTCAGCTGCGCGACCTGGAGGCGGGCAGCACCGAGACCGGGGCGTTCCCGACGCCCGGCGGCGGTGCCTCCCAGTCCGGCGGTCCGCAGACCGGCCCGCAGGCGGCCCTCCCGCACGCCGGTGAGAACCGCAACGGCTCGGCCTCCACGCAGACCGGCGGCACCCCGTTCCCGCCGCCCGCCGAGCCCGCCCAGCACGGTCAGCAGGTCCAGCACTCCGCGACGGGCGCGTTCCACGCCGGGGACAACCCGCCGCACGAGAGGCGCTAGGGCCGGGTCGCGCAGGCGGTAGTGTCTTTTCCGATCGCCGCGCCGCGGATGGCAGGGACGCCATCCCGGCGGCGTTCGGCGTTTCGGTACGTCGGTGGTGACCTCCGGGGCGACCCGGGGGCCGTTCGCCTGTGGTAGAGGGCCCGTGGTTGTAGGCCTGTGTTAGAGGGAGACCCTGTGATCATCCTGAGTGGCGTCCTCGTGGTCGTGGCGATCGCGCTTCTGGTGGCGGGCATCGTCGCCGGCAACGGGGACAGCGCACAGGTGTTCGGCTTGGACGCGCTGGTCGTGATCTATGTGTCGATCGCGGTCAGCATCGTGTCCGCCCTCTGCCTGGCCATCGGGGTGTTCCTGCGGCGCAAGGAGCTCTTCGGCGGCGGCGCGACGCCGACGCAGGCCCGCAAGCCCAAGAAGGGCAAGAAGGCCGCTCCCGCCAAGGCCAAGGCGCCCGTTCCCAAGGACGCGCCCGAGCCCGTCGACGACGAGGTGCAGATCCCGGCCCCGCCGGCGAACGTGCCCGATGACGCCCCGGTGTTCGTCGTCCGCGGCCGCAAGCGCTACCACCTGGACACCTGCCGCCAGCTGGCCGGCCGCGACAAGGAAGAGCTCACCTACGCGGAGGCGAAGGAAGAGGGCTTCAGTCCCTGCACCGCCTGCTTGCCCGACACGGCCCTGGCGGCGCGCGCCGCGGTCTCGGTGCCTGCGGCGGCGGGGGACAAGAAGGGCCTCGCGGGGCTGGCCAAGCCGGGCCCCGCTTCCGACACCGCCAAGACGGCCGAGCTGCCCCGTACGCCCCCGGCCAAGCCCGGCCCGGCCAAGCCCGGCCCGGCCAAGCCCGGCCCGGCCAAGCCCGGCCCGGCCAAGCCGAGCCTGGACAAGCCGAGCCTGGACAAGCCGAGCCTGGACAAGCCGAGCCTGGACAAGCCGAGCCTGGACAAGCCGAGCCTGGACAAGCCGAGCCTGGACAAGCCGAGCCTGGACAAGCCGAGCCTGGACAAGCCCGCGGGCCAGGCGTCCGCCGCGTCCTCGGCGCTGCCGTCCAGCCCGCCCGCTCAGCCGGTCAAGGCCGAGCCCGCGAGCCCACCGGTCACGCCGAACCCGGTGACGCCGAAGCCGGCCGCGCCGGCCTCGGACGCGCTGGGCGACATCGCGTCCGCCGCCGCCAAGCCGGCCGCTGCCAAGTCCGCGCAGGCACAGTCCGCTCCGGCCAAGGAGGCCCCCAAGGCGTCCGAGCCGGTCGACGACCCGGAGCGTGCCACGGGCCCGCTGCCGTCAGCGTGGGGCGCGCCCACGCCGCCGGTGGCACCCGCGGCCAAGCCCGGGCCGGAGACCCCGAAGGCGCCCAAGGCCGACCCGACCGTGACCGACCTGCCGCTGGCGGCCGCCGCCAAGAAGGCCGCGGCCGCCAACTCCGACCCTGAGCCGTCGTCCGCGGCGGCCCCGCGCCCCCGGCAGCCGGAGGACACCAAGCCCCCGGCCGCCGACTCCGACGACGAGGGCCCGCAGGTGCGCATCCTCAGCGGCACCAAGCGCTACCACCGCACCGACTGCGCCCTCATCGAGGACATCGGCGACGAGGCCGACGACCTGGAGGCGCTCTCCCGGGCCGAGGCCAAGGCCAGGGGCTGCACCCCCTGCCTGGTCTGCCAGCCCGACAAGGAGCACGCCCGCGACTGACCGCCCACCCCAGCCGACCCGAGAACGCGGCCGTGACCCCCAAGGGGGCCACGGCCGCGTTCTTGTTTCCCGAAAGCACTTGTTTCGCGAAAGCAACCCTCGCCGGTCGCCCCGCGGGCTCGCAGCCGAGCCTCCGATGCGTGCACGCCCGCCAAGACCACGCCGATCTTGCTCTCAGCGCCCTTCACGCCGCCCGATAGGGGCGCTCAGAGCAAGATCGGCGTATTGGGCGGTGGGGCGGCTGGGGTCAGCAGCGGCGGCGGGAGGCGCGGCGGGCGTCGCGGAGCTCGCGGAGGTGCTCGCGGCGGTCCGCGCGGGCGCGGCGCATCTCGGCGTGGAACGCCTGGTGCTGCTCGCGGATCTCCAGATGGTGGTCGTGGAGGCCGCGGTGGTGCTCGCGGCGTTCGGCGCGACGCTGGGCCTTGGTGAGGTCGCCCTGCTCGCGGCGCTTCACGTCGATGCCGCCGAAGAGGATCACGCCGGTCAGCTTCACGTGCGGGGCGTTCAGGTCGTCCGGGTCGTCGCCGGGCAGCTGCTGGCCGCCGAACATGGTGAAGCCGTTCCAGGTGACGCGGACGCCCGGCGGGACGGTGATGTCCAGGCCGCCGAAGACGCAGGTGACGCTGATCTCGACCTCGCGCTGGGACAGCACCGCCTGGCGCAGGTCCAGCTCCACGCCGCCGAACACCATGGTGAGGGTGGTCTTCGGCTCGACCAGCCAGCGGCCGCGGCGTTCGGCGCCGGAGAAGACGGCGACGATGTTGGCCGACTCGGAGACGGGGGCGGGCGCGTTCTCCTCCTTCCGGAGGCTCACGCTCGGGGCCGGGCCGCTCTGGCCGGGCAGGTCGCTGAGGACGGGAGCGAGCTCGGCGTAGGTCTTGGCCTGGTAGACCGCGTCGATGCGTTCCGCGTGCTCCTCGGGCGTGATGCGGCCCTCGGCGAGGGCCTCGCGCAGCTTGTCCGCGACCTGGTCGCGGTCGGCGTCTGAGGCGCGCAGGGAGTCGGAGTCTGTCACGGAAGCCATCATCGCAAACGCGATGTGTCTCGATAAAGGGTCTGGACGGAATTGGCCGCCGCGAGATCTCTCCCGCGGCGGCCAGATCGCGTCAGACCGCGTCAGACCGCGTCAGGCGGCGTCAGGTCGCGTCAGACCTTGCGGATCCAGAAGGTGAGGCCCAGGTCCTCGTCGTTCTGGGACGGGCCCTCTCCGGTGCCCTCACGGACGCTGACGGCCAGGACCTCGGCGCCGACCTCCTCGCCGTGGGCGCGCAGCGCCTCGGCCAGGTCGCCGCTCGCCTGCCAGGCGAGCTCGATGCGGTCGGTGACCTCCAGGCCGGCGGCCTTGCGGCCCTCCTGGAACAGCCGGATCGCCTCGCGGACCAGGCCCGCGCGGCGCAGTTCCGGCGTCACCTCCAGGTCGAGGGCGACCGTCTCGCCGCCGCCGCTCTCGACCGCCCAGCCGGTACGGGGCCGCTCGGTCACGATGACGTCGCCTGCCCCGAGCTCGACCGTGCCGAGCTCGGGAACCTCGACGCCGGCACCGTCCCCGCGCAGGGCGTGGACCAGCTCGGTCGGGTCCGCGCTCGTGATCGCCTTGGCCACCTTCGGGGTGTCCTTGGCGTAGCGCTTGCCGAGCTCGCGGAAGTTGGGCTTCACCTCGAAGTCGACCAGGTCGCCGCCGATCGAGGACAGGTCCTCGAACGCCACGACGTTGAGCTCGTCGGCGATCTGGTCGCGCAGCTGTGGCGGCAGCGACGGCCAGCCCGCGGCGCCGACCAGGGCGCGGCCGAGCGGCTGACGCGTACGGACGCCGCTGGCGGCGCGGGCCGAACGGCCGAGCTCCACCAGGCGGCGCACGAGCGCCATCTGGGTGGTCAGCGTCGGGTCGAGCAGGTCCTCGCGCACGGCGGGCCACTCGGCCAGGTGCACCGACTCCGGCGCGTCCTCGGGCCGGATCACGTCCCAGACGTGGTCGGTGATGAACGGGACCATCGGCGCCATGAGGCGGGTCAGCGTCTCCAGGCACTCGTAGAGCGTGGCGAACGCGGCGTCGTCGCCGTCCCAGAAGCGGCGGCGCGAGCGGCGCACGTACCAGTTGGACAGGTCGTCGACGAACTCGGCCAGGCGGCGGCCGGCGCGAGTGGTGTCGAACTCCTCCAGTGCCGCGTCGACCTCGCCGACCGTACGGTGCAGCTCGGCCAGGGCCCAGCGGTCCAGCAGCGGGCGGTCGGCGTGCGCGGGCGCCGCGGACAGCCGGTCGGGCGTCCAGGCCTCGCCCTGCGCCGCCGCGGCGTTGGCGTACAGCACGAAGAACGACGCGGTGTTCCAGTACGTGAGGAGGACCTTGCGGACGATCTCCTCCAGCGCGGGGTGCCCGACCCGGCGGGACGCCCAGGGCAGGCCGTTCGCGAGCATGAACCATCGCAGCGCGTCGGCGCCGTGCTGGTCCATCAGCGGGATGGGCCGCAGCACGTTGCCCAGGTGCTTGCTCATCTTGCGGCCGTCCTCGGCCAGGATCAGGCCCAGGCACAGCACGTTCTCGTACGAGGACTTGTCGAAGACCAGCGTGCTGACCGCCATCATCGAGTAGAACCAGCCGCGGGTCTGGTCCTGGGCCTCGCAGATGAACTGGCCCGGGAAGGTCTCCTCGAAGACCTCGTTGTTGCGGTGCGGCGCGCCCCACTGGGCGAACGGCATGGAGCCCGAGTCGTACCAGGCGTCGATGACGTCGGGCACGCGCCGGGCCTCCGCACCGCACTGCGGGCAAGGCAGAGTCACGTCGTCCACGAACGGGCGGTGCGGGTCGAGCGAGGACAGATCCTGCCCGGCCAGCTCGCCCAGCTCGGTCAGCGACCCGACGCAGGTGATGTGGTCCTCGTCCTCGCCGCAGACCCACAGGGGGAGCGGCGTGCCCCAGTAGCGGCTGCGCGACAGCGACCAGTCGACGTTGTTGCGCAGCCACTCCCCGTACCGGCCCTCCTTGACCGTCTCGGGGAACCAGTTGGTGGCGGCGTTCTCCTCCAGCAGCCGGTCCTTGATCTCGGTGGTCCGGATGTACCAGGCGGGGAGCGCGTAGTAGAGCAGGGGAGTGTGGCAGCGCCAGCAGTGCGGGTAGCTGTGCTCGAAGTGGTCGCCCTTGAACAGCAGGCCGCGCTTCTTCAGGTCGGCCGTGAGGTCCTCGTCGGCGTCCTTGAAGAAGCGCCCGCCGACCATCGGCACCTCGCGCAGGAACTTCCCGTCGGGCCCGATCGGGTTGACGATCGGCATGCCGTAGTTCTTGCAGACGGTCATGTCGTCCGCGCCGAAGGCGGGCGCCTGGTGGACCAGGCCCGTGCCGTCCTCGACGGTGACGTAGTCGCCCAGGACCACGTAGTGCGCGTCCGGGATGTCGACCAGGTCGAAGGGGCGCTTGTAGGGCGTGCGCTCCAGCTCCTTGCCCTGGAAGCGCTGAAGGACGCGGGCGCCCTCGCCGAGCACCTGCTCCAGCAGCGGCTCGGCCACGACGAGCACCTCGTCGGAGTCGGCCGTACGGGCGGCGACGTAGGTGACGTCGGGGTGGACGGCCACGGCGGTGTTGGACACCAGGGTCCACGGGGTGGTCGTCCAGATGAGCAGCGAGGCGTTCAGGTCGTGCAGGGGACCGGCGGTGACCGGCATCCGCACGAACACCGAGGGGCTGGTGATGGTCTCGTACCCGCCGGGCTGGCCCAGCTCGTGGTCGGACAGGCCGGTGCCGCAGCGCGGGCAGTACGGGGTGATGCGGAAGTCGCGGAACAGCAGGCCCTTGTCGAAGACGACCTTCAGCGACCACCAGACGGCCTCGACGTAGTCGGGGTCCATCGTCCGGTAGGCGTCGGCCATGTCGACCCAGAAGCCCATCCGGTCGGTCATCTCTTCGAACGCGTCCACGTGCCGCAGCACCGACTCGCGGCACCGGTCGTTGAACTCGGCGATGCCGTAGGTCTCGATGTCCTTCTTGCCGGTGAGGCCGAGTTCCTTCTCCACCGCCACCTCGACGGGCAGGCCGTGGCAGTCCCAGCCGGCCTTGCGGGGGACGTGGTAGCCCTTCATCGTCTTGAAGCGCGGGAAGATGTCCTTGAAGACGCGGGCCTCGACGTGGTGCACGCCCGGCATGCCGTTGGCGGTGGGCGGGCCCTCGTAGAACACCCAGCGCGGCCCGGACGCGGTGCGCTCCAGTGACCGCTCGTAGACCTTGTTCTCCTGCCAGCGGCGCATCATGTCCCGCTCCAGGGCGGGCAGATCGACCTGCGCGGGCAGGGGCCGGAACTGACGGCTCACGGTGGGCGTACCTCCGGATCAACGTTTCGCTACGTGGACCGGAGGGACGAGTCGCCTGCTCAGCCGGGCTGAGCGGGTGGCCCGCGGTACCACCCTCCTTGGCCGCATGCCTGCTGCGGCCCGCTTCATTGAGTCTCGTGCTGCCGGTTCTACGCGCCCTCAGAGGCTTTTCGGGCCCTGAAAGGGGTTTCCTCCGGCGGCTCCGGGGTGATCAGACCGCCGGGCTCGCCCCCGGGCTCGCACCGTCCCCGGGTCGCTCATGGCTCGCTGTCGGCGGCAGGTGTCCCCATCACGGCCTGCCGATGAGACTGCTCGATGCGAGGTTAACGCACCCATCGGCAAAACTCTTCCCATTACCGCCGCCACAGGGGTTGGGGCGACCCCATGTGGCGTAGGTCACTACAGGGAACCAATGAGTGGGGGGTTCTCGTTCACCTGTCACTGGGCATATGCGGCGTGTAGTGATCCAAGGTCGTCTGCCCGCCCGCGAAAGGGGACTCATGCTGCCCGCACTGCCTGTCGAGGAGATCAGCGCGAGGGGAGCCGACATGGCCGGCGCGGGGCGGGACAAGGCGCCCACCAGCGAAAAGTCACGGGGAACGCGGAAGACGGCGGCCAAGACCGCCGCCAAGAAGAAGCCCTCGACGGCTCCCGCGTCCAAGCCTCCGGCGTCGAAGGCTCCGGCGGCCAAACCGGCCAAGCGGAGCGCCGCCAAGACCGGCACGGCCAAGTCGGGCGCCGCCAAGACGGGCTCGGCCGAGTCGGGTGCCGCCAAGTCGGGCGCAGCCAAGGCCAAGGCCGCCCCGGCGAAGGCCGCGTCCAGCGCGTCCAGCGCGACCACCAAGACCGCGAAAGCGGACGTACTCCCCGTACGGGAGGGCGAGGACCGCTGGACCGAGGCCGAGCTCGCCGAGGTCCGCGCGCAGCTGGCCGAGGAGGTCGCCGGCCTGACCGCGGAGATCAACGCCTCCGCCAGCCAGATCGCCGAGGGCGACTCCTCCGACGGCGCGGGCGACGACCAGGCCGACGCGGGCGCCAAGACCTACGAGCGCGAGCACGAGCTCTCCCTGACCTACAATTCGCGTGACATGCTCGTTCAGAACGAGCGCGCCATCCAGCGGATGGACGAGGGCACGTACGGGATCTGCGAGTCGTGCGGAAAGCCGATCGGCAAGGCGCGCCTTCAGGCCTTTCCGCGTGCGACCCTATGTGTGACATGCAAACAACGCGAGGAACGTCGCTGAGCGACGACAACGAAGCCACGACGCGCCGGGCCGAGGGATCCGCGGGATCTCCTCGGCCGCGCCGTGTCGGCGTACTGGTCCTGGTGGCGCTGGCGGCGCTCACCCTGGACATCGTCTCGAAGGTCGTCGTCGTGGCGACCCTTCAGGACCACGAGCCGATCAAGCTGCTGGGCGGCCTGCTGACGCTGCGCGAGACGCGCAACAGCGGCGCCGCGTTCTCCATCGGCACCGGCTACACCATCATCTTCACGGTGATCGCCTGCGGCGTGGTCGTCGCGATCCTGCGGACCGCGCGCAACCTGCGCAGCCTGCCCTGGGCGATCTGCCTGGGCCTGCTGCTCGGCGGCGCGATCGGCAACCTGATCGACCGGCTGCTGCGCGCCCCCGGGCCGCTGAAGGGCCACGTGGTCGACTGGATCGAGCTGCCGCACTGGCCGGTGTTCAACCTGGCCGACTCGGCGATCGTCTGCGGTGGCGTGCTGGCGGTGGTCCTGGCGGCCCGCGGCCTGCAGCTCGACGGCACCCGGATGTCGGACGCCGACGAAGCCAAGGACGAGCCCGAGACCGAGGCCGAGGCGGAGACCAAGCCGGAGGCCAAGGCCGCGGCGAACGAGTCCGGCTCCAAGGCCGAGGCGCCCGGGGCCGCCCCCGAGGCCGCTTCCGCTCCCGCGTCCGCCCCCGAGGCCGCGCCCGCTCCCGAGCCCGCTTCCGCGCCTGAGGCCAAGGCCGAGACCGAGACCGAGACCGTGCAGGCCGAGGAGACGGCCGAGCCCCGGGAGGCGGCCCCGGCGGACAAGCCGGAGGAGAAGCAGTCCTGATGGCCGACGTGCGCAGCCTGCCGGTGCCCGACGGTCTGGAGGGGGAACGGGTCGACGCCGCACTGGCGCGCCTGTTCGGCCTGTCCCGCAGCCGGGCCGCCGACATCATCGCCTCCGGCGACGTCCTGCTGGACGGCCAGGAGGTCGCCAAGTCCGACCGGGTGCACGGCGGCGCCTGGCTCGAGGTGACGCTCCCGCCGCCGCCCGCCGCCCCCGCTCCGGTGGCCGAGCCGGTTCCGGGCATGGGGATCCTCTACGAGGACGACGACATCGTGGTGGTCGACAAGCCGATCGGCGTCGCCGCCCACCCGACCACCGGCTGGACCGGCCCGACCGTGCTCGGCGGGCTGCTCGGCGCCGGGCACACGATCGCCACCAGCGGCGCCGCCGAACGCCAGGGCATCGTGCACCGCCTGGACGCCAACACCACCGGCGCGATGGTGGTGGCCAAGAGCGAGATCGCCTACTCCCGGCTGAAGCGGGCGTTCAAGGAGCGCCGCATCGACAAGCGCTACCAGGCGCTGGTGCAGGGCCACCCCGACCCGTTCCGCGGCACGGTCGACGCCCCGATCGACCGCCACCCCTCCGGCGACGGCCGGTTCGCGGTCGTGGCGGGCGGCAAGCCGTCGGTCACGCACTACGACACCGTGGAGGCGTTCCGGGCGGCGACCCTGCTGGACATCGACCTGGAGACGGGCCGTACGCACCAGATCCGCGTGCACATGTCCGCGATCAAGCACCCGTGCGTGGGGGACATGGCCTACGGGGCCGACCCGACGCTGGCGGCGCGGCTCGGGCTGAAGCGCCAGTGGCTGCACGCCATGCGCCTCGGCTTCGAGCACCCGACGCGCGGCGACTGGGTGCAGTTCGAGAGCCCCTACCCGGAGGACCTCGCCAAGGCCCTGGAGATCGTCGCCAGCGAGTCCTGAGGCCTGCGGGTCTCAGAGACCCGCCAGCCGCGGGGAGTCCGACCAGCTCTGACCAGCCGCTACAGGCCCGCCAGGCGCAGGCCCGCCGCCACGGCGGCGGCGACCGCCAGGACGACCAGGAACGGGGCCCGCAGCAGCAGGGCCGCCACGGCCGCCGTCAGTCCGGCCATCCGCGGCCAGTCCCATTCCAGCGTCCGGCCGTCCGCCAGGGACTGGACGGCGATCAGCGCGGTCAGCAGGGCGACCGGGACCAGGTCGGTGAAGCGGCGCACGCGCGGGTCGTCCAGCACCCGCTGCGGGGTGACCAGGCCGCCCAGCTTCAGCGCGTAGCAGCCCAGCCCGGTCGCGATCACGGCGATCCAGACGCTCATGCCGTGCTCCCTTCCGTACGGTCTGGACGTGCCGGCCGCCCGGGCAGGAAGCCGATCAGCGCGGCGAGGGCGGCCAGCATCACGGGCACGCCGGGCGGCAGCACGGGAGTGGCCAGGATCGCGATCACCGCGGCCCCGGCCGCCACCCGCAGTTCGGTCCGCCCGGCGGTCAGGCGCGGCCACAGCAGGGCCAGGAAGACGGCCGGGCCCAGCACGTCCAGCCCCAGGGTCCGCGGATCGCCCAGCCTGGCGGCGCCCGCGGCGCCCAGCAGCGTGGTGAGGTTCCAGGTCAGGAAGAGGCTGACCGCGGTGACGAAGAAGCCGGTACGGGCGGTCGCGCGGTCGGGCTGGGCGGTCGCCACGGCGGTGGACTCGTCGATGATCCCGTGGGCGACGATCAGCCGCCGCCAGCCCCGTACGTCCAGCAGATCGGCCAGCCGCAGCGCGTAGAGCGCGTTCCGGCCGCCGAGCAGCACCGCGCCGAGCGTGCCCGCGATCAGGCCGCCGCCCCCGCCGATCACCCCGGCGAGCGCGAACTGCGAGGCGCCGGTGAACGTCAGCAGGCTGAGCGCGCAGGCTTGGGGGACCGAGAGGCCCGCGGTGACCGCTGCGGCGCCGAACGCCAGCCCGGACATCCCGACGGCCAGTCCGACTCCCAGACCGTCTCGTACGGCCGCTGAGCGCCTTCCAGGGGACGTTGCGGGCGTGGCGGAGGCGGCCGCCAGCTCGGATTCGGTCGTGGACATGGCCGCCACGCTAGGGCGGCTCGCTTTCCCTGGTCTTGAACGTTCTTGCGCCGCCCACGCCCGGCTCACCGTGATCAAATGCTTACTCACAGTCACGTCGAAGAGTGGCACATCGAAGAGCAGTTACGTCGAGGAGAGGCGAGGCGTTGCCGGAGTTGCCAGAACCGCCGAGGAAGCGGCCGAAGGGCTTTGAGGAGACCGCCGAAGGCGCCAGGCGCGCGGCGGCCGGGGCCAGGAAGGCCGCCGAGGGCGCGCGGGAGGTCGCGGGCGGGCTCGGTGAGATGACCGCCGGCGCCGGTCACGTGGCGGTCGACGCGGCCAGGCAGCTGCCGCCGCCCTCGCCCGAGGACGAGGGCTACCAGCAGTCGCTGAAGCCCCGCCACGTACGGATGATCGCGATGGGCGGCGCGATCGGCGTCGGGCTGTTCCTGGGCAGCGCGCAGCGCCTCCAGAACGCCGGGCCCGGCCTGGTCCTGGCCTACCTGGCCGCCGGCATCGCCGCGCTGTTCGTGATGCGGGCCCTCGGCGAGCTCGTCCTGTGGAAGCCCACCTCGGGCAGCTTCGTGACGTACGCGCGTGACTTCATCGGCCCCTGGGCGGGCTTCGCCAGCGGCTGGATGTACTGGCTGAACTGGGCGATGACCGGGGTGGCCGAGACCACCGCGGTCGGCATGTACGTGCACTACTGGGCCCCGGACTTCCCGCAGTGGATCTCCGCCGCGATCGCGCTGGCGGTGCTGCTGGCCGTCAACCTGGTGTCGGTACGGCTGTTCGGCGAGCTGGAGTTCTGGTTCGCGATGCTCAAGGTCGCGGCGCTGGTGGCGTTCCTGGTCGTCGGCTGCTTCCTGGTCGCGACGCACGCCAAGATCGGCGACTACCACGCGCAGTTCTCCAACCTCACCGACTACGGGGGCTTCTTCCCGCGCGGCTTCTGGATGGTGCTGCTCAGCCTGCAGGGCGTGATCTTCGCGTACGCGGCGATCGAGATGGTCGGCATCTCCGCCGGCGAGGCCGAGAACCCGCGCAAGGTCATGCCCGGCGCGATCAACGGCGTGGTCTGGCGCATCGCGCTGTTCTACGTCGGCGCGATCTTCCTGCTGGTGGTCGTGCTGCCCTGGACGGTCTACCGGTCGGGTGAGAGCCCGTTCGTGACGGTCTTCTCGGCCCTCGGCGTGCCGGGGATCGGCAGCATCATGAACATCGTCGTGATCACCGCCGCGCTGTCGGGGACCAACTCGGGGCTCTATTCGACCGGCCGGGTCCTGCGGTCGCTGTCGCAGCGCGGCGAGGCGCCCGAGTTCGTCGGGCGGATGAGCTCCCACCACGTTCCCTACGGCGGGATCCTGTTCACCTCGGCCGTCTACCTGGCCGGGATCGCGCTCAACATCTGGGTGCCGCACTCGGCGTTCGACATCGCCACCTCGATCGCCTCGCTGGGCGTCCTCACCACCTGGGCGACGCTGCTGTACGCGCAGATCCGGCTGCGGCGGCGGGCGATGCAGGGCGAGATCCAGCGGCCCGACTACCGGATGCCCGGCTCGCCCTACACCAACTGGATCACCCTGGGATTCCTGGCGTTCGTGGTGTTCCTGATGGGCTTCGACTCGAACCAGAAGTGGGCCGTGATCGCCATCCCGTTCCTGGTGGTGGGGCTGTGGGCGGGCTGGCGATTCGTCAAGAACCGTTCGGCGGCCGCCGCCGCTGCTCTGCGACCTCCAGCCCCGCCTCGATGACGGCGTTCATGATGCGGGTGAGGCGGGCGGGCCCCAGCGACGGGGCCCGCTCGGCCATCGCGGCCACGATCTGACTCTCCCGCTCGGGGTTGCGCCCGGCGAACCCGCCGACCGGCTTCAGCGCCTGGACGACGCCGGCCACGGCGGCGCGGCGCTCCAGCAGGACGGCCAGGGCGGCATCGATCTCGTCGATCGCCTCCCTGGCCTCGGGCAGGGAGGCGATGGCGGCCGGATCGGCCAGCGGCACGCGGAGCTCATGATCGGCTCCCGTGAGGCACACCTCGTCGTTGAGACAGGGAGCGTCGGACTCGATGATGACGTTGTCGTCGGTGTGGCGGTGCATGGTGGCGGGGTCCCTTCTGCGCGGCGGCGCCGCGCAGGGAATATGCCCGGAGCCGCGGCCGTGTCAGCAAAACGCGGCCGTGTCAGCAAAATGCGAAAGCAGAGCCCGAGTGGGGGTCTCTGCCTTGAGCCGGCTCCGGGGTCGTCGCTCAGGTCGTCGCGCCGACCGGCTCACCCGGAGCCGGCTGCGTAAACCCGAAATAGCGACGTTCCATGGTCACAATGGTAGAGGCCGTTGACGAATGCCGCCAAGCTACGGGACAGGTGTCTCATCCCGTGAGACGGTCTTGCGCATCCAGATGTGCGGGATGCCCGCCGAGACGTCCTCTTCCCCGTACGCCTCGTACCCCAGCCGTTCGTAGAATCCGCGCGCCTCGACCTGGGCGTGCAGCTCTATGGTCGTGATCTCGCGCTCCCGGGCCAGGTCCTCGACGGCCTCGACCAGCGCCCCGCCCAGGCCCGTGCCCCGCGCCTCGGGCAGAACGGCCAGCCGCCCCAGGAACCCCACGCCCGGCCCGCCCGCCAGCAGCCGTACGGTCCCCATCGGCCTGCCGTCGACCCGGCCCAGGAAATGGGCGGCCATGGTGTCGTGCTCGTCCAGCTCGATTCCCGCCGGGACGCCCTGCTCGCGGACGAAGACCCGCATGCGGATCTGGTAGGCGTCCACCCGTTCCTCGGCGGTCGAGACCACCGTGACCTCGGTGTTCATCCTCCACCTTTACCATGTCGGACATGAGTGACGAGGTCGCGCATTACTGGCGGCACCCCGTCATGCCCGACGTGGACCTGCTGCGGGCCCGCTTCATCACCCACCGGTTCGGGCGTCATGTGCACGAGGGCTACAACTTCAGCGTCATCGAGCAGGGCGTCGAGGAGTTCGAGCACCGGGGAACGCTGCTGCGCGCCGGGCCGGGCTCGATCGTCGTGGTGAACCCGGACACCGTTCACACAGGGCAGGCCGCCATCCCTGAGGGATGGGTCTATCGCGGGATGTACCCCTCGGTGGACCTGGTCAGGGAAGTCGCCGCCGAACTGGGGGCCTCATCGGGGACGCCCTACTTTCCCGAGACCGTCTTCACCGATCCCGCCGCGACCCGCCTGCTGCGTTCCGCCCATCAGGCGGGGGAGGAGGGGGACGCCCTGGCGGCCTCCACCCTGCTGCGGTCGGCCCTGGCGGGGATGCTGCGGCGCCACGCCCAGCAGATTCCGGGCAGCGACGAGGCCGCGGTCCCTCCCGCCGTACGGGCCGCGCGGGAGATCCTGCACGAGCGGCTCGTGGACCCGCCCTCACTGGAGGAACTGGCCGCCGAGGTGGGGTCCAGGCCGTTCCCCCTGCTGCGCGCGTTCCGCACCGTCACGGGCCTGCCGCCGCACGCCTACCTCAACCAGATCCGCGTGCGCGAGGCGCGCCGCCTGCTGGACGCGGGGGACCTCCCTGCCGAGGTGGCCTCCCGGACGGGATTCGCTGACCAGGCGCACCTGAACCGTCACTTCAAGCGCACCGTGGGAGTGCCGCCAGGGGCCTATCGGCGTGCCCGGGGCGCAGCCTGACACACGCGTGACAAAACGGAACGCGTGGGGCGGATCGGGCATCCGGAGTGTCGAGGCCCGGAGTGTCGGTGGGGCGGGTTAGGCTCTCAGGGCCGCGTATGAACGGCGCCGGAAACGCGTTCATACGATCTTCCCCCGGACAGGGTTCGACGGACGCGTGCCGACCGCACGCGGGCCGCCGCATGGCTTCACTGGCACGGCTTGACCAGCACGGCTTCACGGCACGGCTTCACTAGGAGGCGCTTACAGCATGGCCGACTCGTTCGTTCATCTGCACGTACACACCGAGTACTCCATGCTGGACGGGGCAGCCCGGTTGAAGCAGATGTTCGAAGAGGTCAGCAACCAGGGCATGCCCGCCATCGCCATGACCGACCACGGCAACATGCACGGCGCCTACGACTTCCACAAGCAGGCGACCGCCGCCGGGGTCACCCCGATCATCGGCATCGAGGCCTACCTGGCCCCCGAGTCCCGCTTCCACAAGAAGAAGGTCCAGTGGGGCGAGCCGAGCCAGAAGCGCGACGACGTCTCCGGTGGCGGCCTCATCAACCACAAGACGCTCTGGGCGCGCAACAAGGCCGGCCTGCACAACCTGTTCAAGCTGTCCTCGCGCGGCTTCACCGAGGGCTTCGTCTTCAAGTACGCCCGCATGGACGAGGAGCTGCTCGCCGAGCACGCCGAGGGCGTCATGGCGACGACCGGCTGCCCGTCCGGCAAGATCCAGACGCGGCTGCGGCTCGGCCAGTTCGACGAGGCGCTGAAGGCCGCCGCGACGTTCCAGGACATCTTCGGCAAGGACAACTACTTCCTCGAGCTGATGGACCACGGCCTGGAGATCGAGCGCCGCGTCCGCCAGGGGCTCCTGGACATCGGCAAGAAGCTGAACATCCCGCCGGTGGTCACCAACGACTCGCACTACACCCACGAGTCCGAGGCCACCGCCCATGACGCGCTCCTGTGCGTCCAGGTGGGCAAGCAGCTCGCCGACCCCGACCGGTTCCGCTTCGACGGCAGCGGCTACTACATCAAGTCCGCCGACGAGATGCGCGGCATCGACACCTCCGAGGCGTGGCTCGAGGGCTGCAAGAACACGCTCCTGATCGCCGAGAAGGTCGATCCCGAGGGCATGTTCGAGTACCACAACCTCATGCCCAAGTTCCCGGTCCCCGAGGGCGAGACCGAGGAGAGCTGGTTCCGCAAGGAAGTCTGGAAGGGGATGGACCGCCGCTTCCCCGAGGGCTTCGACGAGGAGCACAAGAAGCAGGCCGAGTACGAGATGGACATCATCTGCAAGATGGGGTTCCCCTCGTACTTCCTGGTCGTGGCCGACTTCATCATGTGGTCCAAGAACAACGGGATCGCGGTCGGCCCGGGCCGAGGGTCGGCGGCCGGCTCGCTGGTCGCGTACGCGATGGGCATCACCGACCTGGACCCGCTGCCGCACGGCCTGATCTTCGAGCGGTTCCTCAACCCCGACCGCGTCTCCATGCCCGACATCGACGTGGACTTCGACGAAGTCGGGCGGGCGGAGGCGATCCGCTACACCACCGAGAAGTGGGGCGCCGACAAGGTCGCGATGATCGCCACGTTCGGCACCATCAAGGCCAAGGCCGCCATCAAGGACGCGGGCCGCGTCCTCGGCTTCCCGTACGCGCTGGGCGACCGCATCTCCAAGGCGTTCCCGCCCGCCGTCATGGGCAAGGACATCCCGCTGTCGGGCATCTTCGACGACAAGCACCCGCGCTACGGCGAGGCCGGCGAGCTGCGGCAGCTGTACGAGAACGAGCCCGACATCAAGCAGATCATGGACCTGGCGCAGGGCCTGGAGGGCCTGATCCGCCAGACCGGCGTGCACGCGGCCGGGGTCATCATGTCGTCCGAGCCGCTGACCGACCACGTGCCGATCATGCGGCGCGACGCCGACGGCGCCATCATCACGCAGTTCGACTACCCGACCTGCGAGACGCTCGGCCTGCTGAAGATGGACTTCCTGGGCCTGCGCAACCTGACGATCATGCAGGACGCGGTCAAGTACATCGAGAAGAACAAGGGCGAGAAGCTCGACCTGCTGTCGCTCCCGCTCGACAACCGCAAGGCCTACGAACTCCTCGCCCGCGGCGACACACTGGGCATCTTCCAGCTGGACGGCGGCGGCATGCGCTCGCTGCTGCGGCTGATGAAGCCCGACAACTTCGAGGACATCTCCGCGGCCCTCGCGCTGTACCGCCCGGGCCCGATGGGCGCCAACTCCCACACCAACTACGCGCTGCGCAAGAACAAGCAGCAGGAGATCACCCCGATCCACCCCGAGCTGGAGGAGCCGCTCGAGGAGATCCTGTCCACGACCCACGGCCTGATCATCTATCAGGAGCAGGTCATGGCCATCGCGCAGAAGGTCGCCGGCTACTCGCTCGGCGGCGCGGACCTGCTCCGCCGCGCGATGGGCAAGAAGAAGAAGTCCGAGCTGGACAAGCAGTTCGAGTTCTTCGAGAAGGGCATGAAGGAGAACGGCTTCTCCGACGCCGCCATCAAGGCCCTGTGGGACATCCTCCTGCCGTTCTCCGACTACGCGTTCAACAAGGCGCACACCGCGGGCTACGGCCTGGTGTCGTACTGGACCGCCTACCTCAAGGCCAACTACCAGGCCGAGTACATGGCAGGCCTGCTCACCTCGGTCGGCGACGACAAGGACAAGAGCGCCCTCTACCTGAACGAGTGCCGCCGGATGGGCATCAAGGTGCTGCCCCCGGACGTCAACACCTCCGAGGCCGACTTCACCCCGATGGGCGACACCGAGATCCGCTTCGGCCTGTCCGCCGTCCGCAACGTCGGCCACAACGTCGTCGAGGGCATCGTCGCGGCGCGCAAGGAGAAGGGCGCCTACACCGACTTCAACGACTTCCTGTCCAAGGTCCCCCCGGTCGTCTGCAACAAGCGCACCATCGAGTCGCTCATCAAGGCGGGCGGCTTCGACGAGCTGGGCCACGAGCGCAAGGCGCTCCTCATGGTCCACGAGCAGGCCATCGACTCGGTCATCGACATCAAGCGCAAGGAGGCGATCGGGCAGGACTCCCTGTTCGGCGCCCTCGAAGAGGAGGAGGGCGGGGACGCGTTCGCCGTCGCCATCCCCGAGGGCGAGGAGTGGGACAAGACCACCCTCCTGGCCTTCGAGCGCGAGATGCTCGGCCTGTACGTCTCCGACCACCCCCTCCTCGGCATCGAGCACGTCCTGGACCGCGAGGCCGACCGTTCCATCGCGGTCCTGAACGAAGGCGACGGCGCCGACGGCCAGGTCGTCACGATCGCGGGCCTCCTCTCCGGGCTCCAACGCAAGGTCACCAAGCAGGGCAACTCCTGGGCCATGTTCCAGCTGGAGGACCTGGGCGGCTCCATCGAGGTGATGTGCTTCCCCTCCTCCTATCAGCTCTGCTCCACCCTCCTCGCCGAGGACGCCATCCTCGTCGTCAAGGGCCGCCTGGACCGCCGCGAGGACGTCGCGAAGATCATCGCGATGGAGGTCACCCAGCCCGACCTCACCGTCGCCGACTCGATGGGCCCGCTCTCGGTCACCCTCCCGATCGGCCGCTGCACCCCGCCGATCGTCGCCAGCCTCAAGGAGGTCCTCACCGCCCACCCGGGCAGCTCCGAGGTCCACCTCCACCTGCAGAACGGCCCCCGCACCACGGTCGTCCGCCTCGACGACCGCCTGCGCGTGGCCCCCTCCCCGTCCCTCATGGGCGACCTCAAGCAACTCCTCGGCCCGACCTGCC
>NZ_JAGEOJ010000015.1 GCF_017573505.1 Actinomadura barringtoniae | reverse complement strand
CGGGTCAGCGAGCAGATCGACTACCTGACGGCCGACGAAGAGGACCGCTTCGTCGTCGCGCAGGCCAACTCCCTGCTGAACGACGACGGCACCTTCGTCGAGCAGAAGGTCCTGATCCGCAAGAAGGGCGGCGAGGTCGAGCTGGTCGCCCCGAACGACGTCCAGTACATGGACGTCTCGGCGCGGCAGATGACCTCGGTCGCCACGGCGATGATCCCGTTCCTGGAGCACGACGACGCCAACCGTGCGCTGATGGGCTCCAACATGCAGCGCCAGTCGGTGCCGCTGCTGCGGTCCGAGGCTCCGCTGGTCGGCACCGGCATGGAGTACCGCGCCGCGGTCGACGCCGGCGACGTCATCACCGCCGAGAAGGCGGGCGTCGTCGAGGAGGTGTCCGCCGACTACGTGACCGTGATGAACGACGACGGCACCCGGACCACCTACCGGGTCGCCAAGTTCAAGCGGTCCAACCAGGGCACGTGCTTCAACCAGAAGCCGATCGTCGAAGAGGGCCAGCGGGTCGAGTTCGGCCAGGTCGTCGCGGACGGTCCGTGCACCGACCAGGGCGAGATGGCGCTGGGTAAGAACCTTCTGGTGGCGTTCATGCCGTGGGAGGGGCACAACTACGAAGACGCGATCATCTTGAGCCAGCGTCTGGTGCAGGATGACGTGTTGTCCTCGATTCACATCGAGGAGCATGAGGTCGATGCTCGTGACACCAAGCTGGGGCCTGAGGAGATCACGCGGGACATCCCGAACGTCTCCGAGGAGGTCCTGGCCGATCTGGACGAGCGTGGCATCATCCGCATCGGCGCCGATGTCGTCCCCGGCGACATCCTGGTCGGCAAGGTCACGCCCAAGGGTGAGACCGAGCTGACGCCCGAGGAGCGGCTGCTGCGGGCGATCTTCGGTGAGAAGGCGCGTGAGGTGCGTGACACCTCGCTGAAGGTGCCGCACGGTGAGCAGGGCAAGGTCATCGGGGTCCGGGTGTTCTCGCGCGATGAGGGTGACGAGCTCCCGCCGGGCGTGAACGAGCTGGTCCGCGTCTATGTGGCTCAGAAGCGCAAGATCACCGATGGTGACAAGCTCGCGGGCCGGCACGGCAACAAGGGCGTCATCTCCAAGGTGCTGCCGGTCGAGGACATGCCGTTCCTCGAAGACGGCACCCCGGTCGACATCGTCCTCAACCCGCTCGGCGTCCCCGGTCGTATGAACGTGGGACAGGTCCTGGAGACCCACCTCGGATGGGTCGCCAGCCGCGGCTGGAAGGTCGAGGGCGACGACGCCGAATGGAAGCGTCAGCTCAAGACCCTGGGCGTGGACCAGGCCGAGCCGTGGACCAACACGGCCACCCCGGTGTTCGACGGCGCCCGCGAGGACGACGTCGTCGGCCTGATCGCCAGCACCCTGCCGAACCGCGACGGCAACCGCATGGTGGAGCCGGGCGGTAAGGCGCGGCTGTTCGACGGCCGTACCGGCGAGCCCTACAAGGACCCGATCTCGGTCGGTTACATCTACATCCTGAAGCTGCTCCACCTGGTCGACGACAAGATCCACGCTCGTTCGACCGGTCCGTACTCCATGATCACCCAGCAGCCGCTCGGCGGTAAGGCCCAGTTCGGCGGCCAGCGCTTCGGTGAGATGGAGGTCTGGGCACTGGAGGCGTACGGCGCCGCCTACGCTCTGCAGGAGCTGCTGACCATCAAGTCCGACGACGTTCTCGGCCGCGTGAAGGTCTACGAGGCCATCGTCAAGGGCGAGAACATTCCCGAGCCCGGTATTCCGGAGTCCTTCAAGGTCCTCATCAAGGAAATGCAGTCGCTGTGCCTCAACGTCGAGGTCCTCTCGAGCGACGGCATGTCCATCGAGATGCGCGACACCGATGAGGACGTCTTCCGTGCGGCGGAAGAGCTCGGTATCGACCTGTCCCGGCGCGAGCCGAGCAGTGTCGAAGAGGTCTGATCAACTCAAGGGGAAACACATTGCTTGACGTCAACTTCTTCGACGAGCTTCGTATCGGCCTGGCGACCGCCGACGACATCCGCCAGTGGTCGCACGGCGAGGTGAAGAAGCCGGAGACGATCAACTACCGGACCCTCAAGCCCGAGAAGGACGGACTCTTCTGCGAGAAGATCTTCGGTCCGACCCGGGACTGGGAGTGCTACTGCGGTAAGTACAAGCGCGTCCGCTTCAAGGGCATCATCTGTGAGCGCTGCGGCGTCGAGGTGACCCGCGCCAAGGTGCGTCGTGAGCGGATGGGCCACATCGAGCTGGCCGCGCCCGTCACCCACATCTGGTACTTCAAGGGCGTCCCGTCGCGCCTGGGCTACCTGCTGGACCTGGCCCCGAAGGATCTCGAGAAGATCATCTACTTCGCGGCCTACATGATCACCAGCGTGGACGCCGAGCGGCGCGACCGCGACCTGCCGACGCTGGAGGCCCACATCTCCGTGGAGCGCCAGCAGATCGAGCAGGCTCGTGACGCGCAGGTCGAGGCCCGCCAGCAGAAGCTGGAGGCCGACCTCGCCGAGCTCGAGGAGGCCGGTGCCAAGGCCGACCAGAAGCGCAAGATCCGTGACGGCGCCGAGCGCGAGATGAAGCAGCTGCGCGACCGCGCGCAGCGCGAGATCGACCGTCTCGACGAGGTCTGGAACCGCTTCAAGAACCTCAAGGTCCAGGACCTCGAGGGCGACGAGATGCTGTACCGCGAGATGCGGGACCGCTTCGGCAAGTACTTCGAGGGCGGCATGGGCGCCGCGGCCATCCAGGCCCGGCTCCAGAACTTCGACCTCGACGCCGAGGCCGAGCGCCTGCGCGACATCATCCGTACCGGCAAGGGCCAGAAGAAGGCCCGCGCCCTCAAGCGGCTGAAGGTCGTCTCGGCGTTCCTCAACACCCGCAACAGCCCGCAGGGCATGGTGCTGGACTGCATCCCGGTGATCCCGCCGGACCTGCGCCCGATGGTGCAGCTGGACGGTGGCCGCTTCGCGACCTCCGACCTGAACGACCTGTACCGCCGGGTCATCAACCGGAACAACCGGCTCAAGCGCCTGCTCGACCTGGGCGCTCCCGAGATCATCGTCAACAACGAGAAGCGGATGCTTCAGGAGGCCGTCGACGCGCTGTTCGACAACGGCCGCCGCGGCCGCCCGGTCACCGGACCGGGCAACCGCCCCCTGAAGTCCCTCTCGGACATGCTGAAGGGCAAGCAGGGCCGGTTCCGCCAGAACCTGCTCGGCAAGCGCGTCGACTACTCCGGCCGTTCGGTCATCGTCGTCGGCCCGCAGCTGAAGCTGCACCAGTGCGGTCTGCCCAAGCAGATGGCGCTGGAGCTCTTCAAGCCGTTCGTCATGAAGCGGCTGGTCGACCTCAACCACGCGCAGAACATCAAGTCCGCCAAGCGCATGGTCGAGCGCGCCCGCCCGGTCGTGTGGGACGTGCTCGAAGAGGTCATCACCGAGCACCCGGTGCTGCTGAACCGCGCTCCGACCCTGCACCGCCTGGGCATCCAGGCGTTCGAGCCGCAGCTGGTCGAGGGCAAGGCCATCCAGATCCACCCGCTCGTCTGCACCGCGTTCAACGCGGACTTCGACGGTGACCAGATGGCCGTGCACCTGCCGCTGTCGGCCGAGGCGCAGGCCGAGGCCCGCATCCTGATGCTGTCGACCAACAACATCCTCAAGCCGTCGGACGGCAAGCCCGTCACCATGCCCACCCAGGACATGGTGATCGGCCTCTACTGGCTGACGACCGAGCGCGAGGACACCGAGGGCGACGGCCGTGCGTTCGGCTCGATCTCCGAGGCGATCATGGCCTACGACCGGAACGAGCTCGGCCTCCAGGCCAAGATCCAGATCCGGTTCAAGGACGTCCCGCCGCCCCGCGGCTGGGTCGCCCCCGAGGGCTACGAGGCCGGCCAGCCGTACCGGCTGGAGACCACGCTGGGCCGCGCGATCTTCAACGAGGCGCTGCCCGCCGACTTCCCCTTCGTGAACTACGAGGTCGGCAAGAAGCAGCTCTCGGCGATCGTGAACGAGCTGGCCGAGACCTACCCCAAGGTCGACGTCGCCAACGCGCTGGACGCCCTGAAGTCCACCGGGTTCCACTGGGCCACCCGTTCCGGCGTCACCATCTCCATCGAGGACGTGGTGACCCCGCCGAACAAGGCCGAGATCCTGCAGGGCTACGAGGCCCGCGCCGACAAGGTGCAGCGCGAGTTCAACCGCGGTCTGATCACCGACGACGAGCGCAAGCAGGAGCTCATCGAGATCTGGAACAAGGCCACCGCGGACGTCGCCGTGGACATGGAGCAGGCCTTCCCCCGGACCAACCCGGTCTGGATGATGGTCAACTCCGGTGCCCGCGGTAACCCGCTGCAGATCCGGCAGATCGCCGGTATGCGAGGCCTGGTCTCCAACCCCAAGGGCGAGACCATCCCGCGTCCGATCAAGTCGAGCTTCCGTGAAGGCCTGTCGGTCGTCGAGTACTTCATCTCGACGCACGGTGCCCGTAAGGGTCTGGCCGACACCGCCCTGCGTACCGCCGACTCCGGCTACCTGACCCGTCGCCTCGTCGACGTGGCCCAGGACGTCATCGTCCGCGAAGAGGACTGCGGCACCGACCGCACGATCCCCTTCTCGGTCGCCGACAAGCTGGCCGACGGCACGCTGGTGAAGCCGGCGACCACGGAGACCGGCCTGATCGGCCGCACCATCGCCGAAGAGGTCGTGGTCGACGGGACGGTCATCTTCCCGGCCGACACCGACCTGTCCGACGCGGTCGTCAGCCGCCTGGTCGAGGCCGGCGTGGAGAGCGTCCGTACGCGCTCCGCCCTGGTCTGCGAGGCCAAGATCGGTGTCTGCGCCGCCTGCTACGGCCGCTCGCTGGCGACCGGCAAGCGCGTGGACGTCGGCGAGGCCGTCGGCATCATCGCCGCGCAGTCCATCGGTGAGCCCGGCACCCAGCTGACCATGCGGACCTTCCACACCGGTGGTGTGGCCGGTGGTGACATCACGCACGGTCTGCCGCGTGTTCAGGAGCTCTTCGAGGCGCGCATCCCCAAGGGTGTCGCCCCGATCTCCGAGGTGGCCGGCCGAGTCAAGATCGACGAGACGGAGAAGACCCGCAAGGTCGTCATCGTCCCCGACGACGGCTCGGACGAGATCCCCTACCAGGTCCCGATGCGGTCCCGCCTCCTGGTCAAGGAGGGCGAGCACGTCGAGGTCGGCCAGCAGCTCATCGCGGGTGCGCAGAACCCGCACGAGGTGCTGCGCATCCTCGGCCCCCGCGCCGTGCAGCTCCACCTGGTCCACGAGGTCCAGGAGGTCTACCGGTCGCAGGGTGTGTCGATCCACGACAAGCACATCGAGATCATCGTCCGCCAGATGCTCAAGCGGGTGAACATCCTCGAGTCCGGTGACACCGAGCTGCTGCCCGGTGACCTGGTCGAGCGTCCGCTGTTCGAGGAGACCAACCGGAACGTCGTGGCCGAGGGCGGGGTCCCCGCCGCCGGTCGTCCGGTCCTCATGGGCATCACCAAGGCCTCCCTGGCCACCGAGTCCTGGCTCTCGGCCGCCTCCTTCCAGGAGACGACCCGAGTCCTGACCGAGGCCGCGATGCACGCCAAGAGCGACCCGCTGCTGGGCCTCAAGGAGAACGTCATCATCGGTAAGCTCATCCCGGCCGGTACCGGCATGCCGCAGTACCGCAACGTCCGGGTCGAGCCCACCGAGGAGGCCAAGGCGGCCGTCTACTCCGTCGGTTCCTACGACGACGGCGCCGAGTACGCCTTCGGCCAGGGCTCCGGTGAGGCAGTGCCTCTGGAGGAGTACGACTTCGGCCAGTACAACCGCTAAGTCCCGAGGAGCCGGGTGCCCAGCGCACCCGGCCACTCGCGGACACTGACGACACGACAAGGCCCCTTCCGATCTGATCGGGAGGGGCCCTTGCCGTTTTGGGCCATGGCCTCACCCGGCAAGCTTCGCCACATTCGCCACGCTCTGTCATAGCCTGCCGACTCATGGCCACCGAACCATCAGGGGGCGGCCGCCCCCGCCGACGCCTTCCCAGCTGGTGGATAGTCATCCTGGTCGGTGTGGTGGTCGCGGTCGTGAGCTTCGGCCTCGTCGAAAGGGGAGGACCCGCACCCTGGTTCATGCCGGAGCAGTTCACCAGGACCGGTCCATGGCTTCTCGTCCCGGCCCTCGTGGCGATGGCGTTCGCGGCCCTGGTCTGGTTCACACTGCGGCATTCCGGCCTGCCTGAGTTCCCCCCGCCCAGTTCCGAGCAGCTCGCCGAGATCCCCGCGAAGGAGCGCGTGGAGCTGATCACGCAGCGCCAGCAGACCCGGATGCAGGCGGTGAACAGCATCGGCGTGGTCGTGGGCGTCATCTTCACCGCCGGAAGCCTCATCGCCACCGCCCTGACACTGCACTCCACCCAGGAGGCACAGATCTCCGACCGCTACACCAAAGCGATCGAGCAGCTCGGCAGCTCCAAGTCCGACGTGCGGCTCGGTGGCATCTTCGCCCTGGAAAAGCTCGCCGCCGATTCGGGTAGGGATCACGAGTCGATCGTCGAGGTTCTGGCGGCATTCGTTCGCGGCCACATCCGCCAGGAGACACGCCAGCCTGCCCGCAGCCGGAAGCCGATGGTCGCTACCGACGTGCTCGGTGCGCTCACTGTGCTGGGTCGGCTCGTGGGTCAATACGCGGTGTTGCAGGACCCCCCGGAACCCGACGACGGCGTGGAGATCATTGATCTGAACAACCTGGACGGGGCCGGCCTCGACCTGACCGGTGCGTCCCTGGACGGTGTCTATCTGGCCTCTGCGGATCTCCGTGGAGCCCGCCTCAAATCCGCCTTTACGGCGAATCTGGCGAGAGCGGACCTGCGCAAGCTCGATGGTGAGAGTGCTGACCTTGAATCGGCCTCCTTCGAAGAGGCCGATCTGCGTGGAGCGAACCTGACGGATGCGACCTTGGACGATGCCGACCTGACTTCCGCGAGGTTGCGAGGGGTGAATCTCGAAGGCGCGTCGTTGTGCGGCGTGAGCTTGGCGAACGCGGACCTCCGCGGAGCGAGACTGTATGGAGCCGTGCTCACCGACGCGGATGACAGCGACTGCCCGCGCGTCGACGTCGGCAAGTGGCTGGTGGACGCCGATCTTCGTGGCACTGACCTCAGGGAGGTAGAGGGCCTCGATCCGGCGGTCGTGCGGAAGGTTGCGCGGACGGATGGGAAGACTCGGTTCTGAGGTCAGAGCTCGTTCTGGACCCAGTACTCGATGGTGTGGCGGTGGCCTCTCAGGAAGAGGCCGATCTGGTAGTGGGCGCCCTTCTTGGCGCCGGTGTAGGTGAGGCGGCGCACCGTGCCGCGGCCGCAGGGGAGCAGGCCCATGTGGGCCTTCTCCTTGCTGTAGCCCGCCGCGAACTTGCGGGAGATGACCACCTGGATGCGGGTGCGGTCGCCGCCGTCCCAGCAGCGGTAGACCAGCTGCAGGACGCGGGAGCGGGACTTGAAGACCGCGCGGGGGCGCCAGCTGATCGTGGGGCTGTGCGAGTCGTGCCCGATGTTGATCCAGCGGCCGTGCTCGGCGTGCGGCCGGGGGGTGGCGTGCGGCCTGGGGTCGGCGTGGGCCGGGGAGGCGCCCAGGAGCGTCGTGGTGGCCGCCAGACCCACGAGGCCTGCCGCGCGGCTGGAACGCATGTCCCACCATCCTCGCTGATCGACTGCGGGGGATCATACTTGCGCCCGGCCGTCTCGCGAGCGTCTCCGCAGAACGCACAACGGCCCGTCCGGGAGTGGACGGGCCGTTGGGGTTCGGTCAGCCGGCGATGATCTGCTGCTTGATCCACTTGCTGTGGAACGAGACGTCGGTGTTGACGTCGAGGCCGTCGCCGCAGGCGTCGGACATGCCGCGGCTGTTGGCGGCGATGAGCTGCCACTCGCGGCCGACCTTGCGGATCAGGGGGCCGCCGGAGTCGCCGCCGCAGGTGCCGTTCGGGCCCGGGGTGTCGAAGCAGAGGTCGCCCTTGCCGATGCCGTAGTCGCCTCCGTAGCACTGGGAGGGGGCCAGGATCGTGGTGTCGAGCTGGCGGATCTCGGTCGGCAGGGGGCCGGTGTTGTCGGAGGTCGTACGGCCCCAGCCGATGGCGCGGACCTTGGTGCCGACCGCGGGGCTCGCCGGGGCGATGCGGATCGGGGCGACGGGGACGGCCTTGTCGAGCTTGAAGACCGCGAGGTCGCCGTAGACCTTGGCGGGGTCGGGCTTGGCGTTGCCGTCGTAGGTCGGGAAGACCACGATCTTGGCGATGTTCGCGGTGGTGCCTCCCTGGTAGCGGTCGTTGGTGCCCAGGCGCACGTGGTAGAGCGCCGGGTCCTTGGGCTTGTTGTTCTCGTCCACGACGCAGTGGGCGGCGGTCACCACCCACTGGTGGGTGATGAGCGAGCCGGCGCAGGTGTGCCAGTTCGGGTCGCCGTTCTTGTCGATCTGCATCGAGACCGCGAACGGGTAGGGCTGATCGGCGGGCTGCCCGCCGACGATCTTCGGCGAGACGGTCGCGGCGACCTTCTGGGTGGTGACCTCGCGGTCGAAGAGGGTGCCGGAGGCCGCCACGGCCGCGGTGGCCAGGACGGCCACGCCGGCGACGGCGCCGGTGGCGCGAAGGGTGAGGGTGCGGGTCGACTTCCGCATTCTTTGGTTTCTCCTGAAAAGGGGGGAGCCATTGAGCGGAAAGATCGTGACAGTTGTTGATCATGCTCTGCAACCGGTTCGCGGCTTATGTGCCCTGGGTCGCAGGGGTGTGATTTGTACCTTTTGCTCCACTTTTGCGACTACACGGCCTGGAGTGGGTAGGAGGCTCGCTAACGTTCGAGGCGGTAGTGAACAGGGGGGACGCACATGAACAAGGCGATCGCAGCGGGCCTGCTGGGAGTGGTGACGGTGTTCGGCGCGGTGGCCGCGGCGCCCGCGCAGGCGGCCAAGCAACCCGCCAAGCAGACCGACTGCCGCACCTACTCGGGGGTCAAGGTCTGCGGCGAGCTGAAGCTCAACGCCGAGCAGAAGCAGTGCGTCCAGAAGGAAGTCCGCCTCGGGATCACCGAACGGCGTGCCGAGGTCGAGTGCTTCACAGCAGTGCAGTGACGGACAGGGCCGCCCCTGGGGGCGGCCTTTGGCGTTCTCAAAGGGGGAGCGGCCGGCGGGGGACCGGGGCCGACTGCAGGATCGACGTCGTCGTACGGGCGTACGGGGTGAAGCGGTCGAGGATCGGCTCCAGCTCCTCGATGCGGCGCAGGTGGGCCACGAAGTAGAAGCAGTCGTCGCCGGTGATGCGGTGGCACTCCACGATCTGCGGGATCTCGTCGGCGATCTTGGGGATGCGGGCCAGCTCGCGCAGAGCCGGTCGTACGCGGACCAGGACGCTGATCGGGAAGCCGAGCGCGCGCGGGTCGACGGACGCGTGGTAGCCGGTGATGACGCCGGACTCCTCAAGGCGCTGGACGCGTTCGGCCACGGCGGGGGCCGACAGCGAGACGCGGCGGCCCAGCTCGGCCAGCGAGACCCTGGCGTTGCGCTGCAGTTCGGTGAGGATGCGAAGATCGACGGAGTCGGGCGGTTTGGATTCGAAGGCCTGACCTGCTCGGCCCTTGCGATTCGCCATTCCTCCAAACTACGAAGCGACCGACAATACGGCCATGGCTTTTCCGGGCGTACGGCCCGGCCGGCCAGGGGAACCCTGAGAGGAGATCGTGTGGAACAGACTCGGTTGGGGACGACGGGCACGAAGGTCTCCCGCATCTGCCTGGGCATGATGAGCTACGGCGACCCCGCCCAGCGCAAGTGGTTCCTGCCCGAAGAGGACGCCGAGCCGATCGTGCGGCGGGCCGTCGAGGGCGGCGTGACGTTCTTCGACACCGCCGACATGTACTCGCTGGGCGAGTCCGAGCGCATCACCGGGCGGCTGCTGCCGAAGTTCTTCAACAGCCGTGACGACTACGTGCTGGCGACGAAGGTCTACTTCCCGATGAGCGATGGGCCGAACGACTCGGGCCTCTCGCGCAAGCACATCATGGCGGGCATCGACGCCTCGCTGAAGCGCCTCGGGACCGACTACGTGGACGTCTACCAGATTCACCGGTGGGACTACGAGACGCCCATCGAGGAGACCATGGAGGCCCTGCACGACGTGGTGAAGGCGGGCAAGGCCCGCTACATCGGCGCGTCGAGCATGTTCGCCTGGCAGTTCGCCAAGGCCCAGCACATCGCCGACGCCGAGGGCTGGACGCGCTTCGCCACCATGCAGAACTACTACAACCTGGTCTACCGCGAGGAGGAGCGCGAGATGATCCCGCTCTGCCTCGACCAGGGCGTGGGCCTCATCCCGTGGAGCCCGCTGGCGCGCGGGCTGTTGGCGGGCAACCGCGAGCGCGGCGGCGTGCGCAACACGGTCCGTTCGGAGACCGACGCGTTCGCCGACGTGCTGTACGAGGACGCCGACTTCGACGTGGTGGACGTCGTGAAGGAGATCGCCGCCGAACGGGACGTTCCCGCCGCGCAGGTCTCGCTCGCGTGGGTGCTGAGCAAGCCCGCGGTGTCGGCGCCCATCATCGGCGCGACCAAGCTGCGGCACGTCGAGGACGCCCTCGCGGCGGCGGACCTGGAGCTCGACGAGAAGGACATCGAACGGCTCGAAGCGCCCTACCGGCCGCACCCGATCCTGGGCCACGAGTAGGCACCCGACCCTGGCCCTCAAGTGGGCCCCGATCCTGGGCTGTCAGTAGTCCGTTCAGGCCCTGGCCGCCCCCGCGCACAGCGGGGGCGGCCTTCGCTTTGGAACGCGGCTTCTTCATTCGGCGTCTACGTGGGGTGGTGATTTGCGATACCGCAGGCGATCGGGGCAGGCTGGGTGCGTGAAGACCCCAAAGGCGGGGACGATGCCGCAATGGGGTCGAGAGCAGGCTTGGAGGCCGCGTTATGCGCCGCGCGTCTCGGAGCGGAACTGGCACGACCTGGGCGGACCCCGGGGCGACGGCGCTGAAGGAGCCCGACGATGACCGAGCAAGACGGTACGCAGGGGCAGCAGTGGCCAGTGCCCGAGGACAAGGACGCTCCTAAGGCGGATTCCGCCGAGGACAAGCCCGACAAGGACGAGCCACCCGCCCGGCCGCTCGGCGATCGCACCGTGGTCTTCGGCGCGCCCCAGCTGGGCGGTGCCGCGGGTGGACGACCGGCGCCGCAGACTCCCGCGGCCGGGCCCGGTCAGCCAGTTCCGCCGGCACAGCCCGTTCAGCCCGAGCCGACGACGCCGGCCGAGCCCGCGCAGGCCGAGGAACGGCCGGCGCCGCCGCCCCCGCCGCCGACGATGGTCGAGCCCATCCCCGTTCAGCAGAACGAGCAGCCGCCCGCGCCGCCGCAGCCGCCGTACGGGCAGGACCAGCCCGTCTACGGCCAGCAGCCGCCCGCCGGTCAGCAGCCTTACGGCACCCCGCCCGCTTATGGGGAGCCGCAGCAGTCTCCGTACGGCCAGCAGCCGCCTGCCCCGGCCTATGGGCAGGACCCGCAGCAGTACGGTCAGCCTCCCTTCGAGCAGCAGCAGCCCTACGGGCAGCCCCAGGGCTACCCCCAGGAGCCGCAGCAGCCGCCCTACGGTCAGCAGCCGCCCGCGCCGGGATATGGGCAGCAGCCCGACCAGTCCCAGTCGCAGCAGCCTTACGGGCAGGCGCCCTATGGCAGCCCGCAGGAGCCCTACGCCTCCCCGGGTGCGCCGCCCGCGCCCGGTGCCGCGGACCCCTACGCGCCGCCCGCGCAGCCTGCCGACCCGTACGCGCCCCCTGCGGCGCCCGCGGATCCGTACGCGCCGCCGGCCGAGCCCTACACGCCCCCGGCCGAGCCGCAGGGTCCCGACGCCGGTGCGCCCGGCGCCGGCGGTGGCGACGGCCTGTCCGAACGGACGGTGATCGTTCCGGGTCCGGGCAACGAGCCCGAGCAGGACACGCCCGCGGTGGACGACCAGGCCACGACCGCCTGGTCTCCCGGCCCCGACATCCCCGTCGCCTCCGGGCCCGAGCGCAAGCCCGCGCCCGAGCCGGCCAACGAGCCCTGGCAGGCGCCCGCGCCGCCGTCGACGCCCGAGCCCTGGACGCCCGAGGCGCAGGGTTCGCAGGACCAGCCGGCCTATGGCCGGCAGCCTCCGGCGCCCGGCCAGCCGCCGTCGGTCGAGTCGGACCGCACGCTGATGGTCCCGCCGCCCGAGCCGGGCTACGGTGCCGCGTCGTCGGGGGAGGAGCCCCCGGCCTTCGGCTCGCCCGTTCCGCCCGCGCACGACGTGGAGGACGCCCAGCCGACGCAGGCGTTCGACCCGTCCACGCAGGGCCCGCAGGCCGGGCAGGGTGGCCAGACGCCCGAGCCGCAGGGCATGCCGGACCAGACGCGCCTGGACCTCGGCCAGCAGCAGTGGCAGTCGCCCGCGCAGCAGCCCGAGGCGCCCGGCCAGCAGCAGTACGGCGCGCAGCAGTTCGGCCAGGAGCCCCAGGGCCAAGGCCAGGGCCAGCAGCCGTACGGCCAGCAGGACCAGCAGGGCTATGGCCAGCAGCCTTACGGTCAGCAGCAGTACGGCCAGCAGCAATATGGCCAGCAAGACCAGCAGCAGGGCCAGCAGGCCTACGGTCAACAGCAGCAGTACGGCCAGCCCGACGCCCAGTCGCCCTACGGCCAGCAGCAGGCCTACGGCCAGCAGCCCGGCGCGTACGGCCAGCCGGGACAGCCCGGTCAGCAGCAGGGCCAGGGCCAGTACGGTCAGCAGCCCGGCCAGTACGGCCAGCCGGGCCAGCAGGCCTACCCCGGTCCCGCCGCCTCGGGCGACGATGACAAGGGCGGCAACAAGAACCTGCTGATGATCGTCGGCGGCGTCGTGGTGCTGGTGGTCATCGTGGTGGTCCTGATCGCGTTCGTGATGTAGGTGGCGTAAAGGTCCGGCCAAATGTCGGCACGACTGCGCGGGCTGCCGGGAACAACCGGCGGCCCGCCGTCGTTCCTCCTTACGGAGATCAGAAACCTTAGGCTGCGCTGCGAGCGCGCTACCTGAGTCGGGAGCGAGCCGAAGGCGAAGTTTCCGGCTCAGATCGCGAAGCGATGTCGCGCTCGCCGCTTTCGCGGGTCGGGTCCGAGCCGCCAGGCGAGGGCCCGAGGCCGCGAAAGCCAAGAACACAGCTTGCGTCGAAGTGGCGATCCGCGGTAGTGGACGGTTCACTTTGCACTTTGGCGCAGAGGTAGGTAATCTCTCTCCTTGCGCCCGCCGTGTGCGGGCCGCTATGCGTGCGCTGCGGCCAGGTCCGCTGACCAGGCTCGCGCCGCATCTACTCCCCGGCTTGATTCGGCCCTTTGATGGGCCGGGCGGTCTGTGTCGTGGAATGTGGATCCCGTTCACGCGGGAGCTACGACGACACGCCCGACCGCGGGGGTCGGAGAGGTCGGGAAACCGGCAGGTCACAGCCTCCAATGGGGTGGTGATGACGGGTCTCGCGTGAGCGGGATCCAGGCAGAACTAAGACTTACCGGCTCGGTATGAGGAAGACGGAGACGCGGTGCCCACGATCCAGCAGCTGGTCCGAAAGGGCCGCCAGGACAAGGTGACCAAGAACAAGACGCCCGCGCTGAAGGGCAGCCCCCAGCGCCGGGGTGTCTGCACGCGCGTCTACACGACGACGCCCAAGAAGCCGAACTCCGCGCTTCGCAAGGTCGCACGTGTCCGGCTGACCAGCGGGATCGAGGTCACGGCCTACATCCCCGGCGTCGGGCACAACCTGCAGGAGCACTCGATCGTGCTCGTGCGCGGCGGCCGAGTGAAGGACCTCCCGGGCGTTCGGTACAAGATCATTCGCGGTTCGCTGGACACCCAGGGCGTCCGGAACCGCAAGCAGGCGCGCAGCCGCTACGGCGCCAAGAAGGAGAAGAGCTAATGCCGCGCAAGGGCCCGGCTGGCAAGCGCCAGCTCATCGCCGACCCGGTGTACAACTCGCCGCTGGTCACCGCGCTGATCAACAAGGTGCTCCTGGACGGCAAGCGCTCCATCGCGCAGCGCTGCGTGTACGAGGCCCTCGAGGGCGCCCGCGAGAAGACCGGCAACGACCCGGTCGTCACGCTGAAGCGCGCTCTGGACAACGTCAAGCCGACCCTGGAGGTCCGCAGCCGCCGTGTCGGTGGCGCGACCTACCAGGTCCCGGTGGAGGTGCGGCCCGCCCGTTCCACCACCCTCGCGCTGCGCTGGCTGGTGCTCTACGCCCGCCAGCGTCGCGAGAAGACCATGACCGAGCGGCTGATGAACGAGCTGCTCGACGCGAGCAACGGCCTCGGCGCGTCTGTCAAGAAGCGCGAGGACACGCACAAGATGGCGGAGTCCAACAAGGCCTTCGCCCACTACCGCTGGTGATCCGGCGGACCCTGACTGACGACGAGACGACGCGAGGACGACAGTGGCTACCAAGACCGGTGTAGACCTGGCCAAGGTCCGCAACATCGGGATCATGGCCCATATCGATGCGGGCAAGACCACGACGACTGAGCGCATCCTCTACTACACGGGGATGAGCTACAAGATCGGCGAGGTTCACGACGGCGCCGCCACCACCGACTGGATGGAGCAGGAACAGGAGCGGGGGATCACCATCACCTCCGCCGCTGTCACCTGTAAGTGGCCGGTTGAGAACGTCGAGCACACCATCAACATCATCGACACCCCCGGGCACGTCGACTTCACCATCGAGGTCGAGCGGTCGCTGCGGGTGCTCGACGGTGCTGTCGCGGTGTTCGACGGCGTGGCGGGCGTTGAGCCCCAGTCCGAGACCGTGTGGCGTCAGGCCGACCGGTACGGCGTCCCGCGCATCTGTTTCATCAACAAGCTGGACCGGGTCGGCGCCGAGTTCCACCGCTGCGTGGACATGATCGTCGACCGGCTGCAGGCCACTCCGCTGGTCCTCCAGCTGCCGATCGGCGCCGAGTCGGACTTCAAGGGCGTCATCGACCTGGTGACCATGAAGGCGTTCGTGTGGAACGCCGAGGCCAAGCTCGGTGAGATGTACGACACCGTCGACATCCCCGAGACCCACGCCGAGGCGGCCCGCGAGTACCGCGACAAGCTGATCGAGACGCTCGCCGAGGGCGACGACGAGATCATGGAGCTGTACCTGGAGGGCAACGAGCCCACCGTGGAGCAGATCCACGCGGGCATCCGCCGGGCCACCATCGCCGGCAACCTCACGCCCGTCCTGTGCGGCACCGCGTTCAAGAACAAGGGCGTGCAGCCGCTGCTCGACGCGATCGTGCGCTACCTGCCGAACCCGCTGGACGACGGCGGCGTCGAGGGCCACGCGGTCCGCGACGAGAGCAAGACGCTGCAGCGCGAGGCGAGCGAGGACGAGCCGTTCTCCGCCCTGGCGTTCAAGATCGCCAGCGACCCGCACCTGGGCAAGCTGACCTTCATCCGGGTCTACTCCGGCATCCTGGAGACCGGCACCTCGGTGCTGAACTCCAACAAGGAGCGCAAGGAGCGGATCGGCAAGATCTACCGGATGCACGCGAACAAGCGTGAGGAGATCAGCCACGTCGGCGCGGGCGACATCGTCGCGGTGATGGGTCTGAAGCAGACCACCACCGGCGAGACGCTGTGCGACGACAAGGACCCGATCGTCCTGGAAGCGATGAACTTCCCGGCGCCGGTCATCCACGTCGCGATCGAGCCGAAGACCAAGAACGACCAGCAGAAGCTGGGCACGGCGATCCAGCGGCTGGCCGAGGAGGACCCGTCCTTCCAGGTCCGCACCGAGGAGGACACCGGCCAGACCGTGATCTCCGGCATGGGCGAGCTCCACCTGGAGATCCTCGTCGACCGGATGAAGCGCGAGTTCAAGGTCGACGCCAACGTCGGCAAGCCGCAGGTCGCCTACCGCGAGACCATTACGCGCAAGGTCGAGAAGGTCGAGTACACCCACAAGAAGCAGACGGGTGGCTCGGGCCAGTTCGGCCGCGTGATCATCGACCTCGAGCCGCTCGGCGAGGGGAACGACGGTTACGAGTTCGAGAACAAGGTCACCGGTGGCCGCATCCCGCGGGAGTACATCCCGTCGGTGGACGCGGGCTGCCAGGAGGCCGCCGAGTTCGGTGTCCTCGCCGGCTACCCGATGGTCGGTGTGAAGGTCACGCTGCGAGACGGCGCCTACCACGAGGTCGACTCCTCGGAAATGGCGTTCAAGGTCGCGGGTTCCATGGCCTTCAAGGAGGCCGCTCGCAAGGCGGGCGCCACCATCCTGGAGCCGATGATGGCCGTCGAGGTCACCACGCCCGAGGACAACATGGGCGATGTGATCGGCGACATCAACAGCCGCCGCGGGCAGGTCCACTCGATGGACGAGCGCGCGGGCATGCGGGTCGTCACGGCCGTCGTCCCGCTCTCGGAGATGTTCGGCTACGTGGGTGATCTGCGAAGCAAGACCCAGGGCCGGGCCGTTTTCACCATGCAGTTCGACTCCTACGCCGAGGTTCCTGGGAACGTCGCGCAGGAGATCATCGCCAAGGCGCGGGGCGAGTAAGCACCGGGCCTGCCCACACAGATCACCAAGACGTAAACGAAGCGGCCGCCTAGCCGGCCGATGATCGCAACAAGGAGCAACCAGTGGCGAAGGCCAAGTTCGAGCGGACCAAGCCGCACGTGAACATCGGCACCATTGGGCACATCGACCACGGTAAGACCACGCTTACCGCGGCGATCACCAAGGTGCTGCACGACGCGCACCCGGACATCAACCCCTTCACGCCGTTCGAGGACATCGACAAGGCGCCGGAGGAGCGCGAGCGCGGTATCACCATCTCCATCGCGCACGTCGAGTACCAGACCGAGTCGCGTCACTACGCTCACGTCGACTGCCCGGGTCACGCGGACTACATCAAGAACATGATCACCGGTGCCGCGCAGATGGACGGCGCGATCCTGGTCGTGGCCGCCACCGACGGCCCGATGCCGCAGACCAAGGAGCACGTGCTCCTGGCCCGCCAGGTCGGCGTGCCCTACATCGTCGTCGCGCTGAACAAGTGCGACATGGTGGACGACGAGGAGATCCTCGAGCTGGTCGAGCTCGAGGTCCGCGAGCTCCTGTCCGAGTACGAGTTCCCGGGCGACGACGTCCCGGTCGTGCGCGTCTCGGCGTTCCAGGCCCTGCAGGGCGACGCCAAGTGGGCCGAGTCCATCCTCGAGCTCATGAAGGCCGTCGACGAGAACGTGCCCGAGCCGGTCCGTGACACCGACAAGCCCTTCCTGATGCCGATCGAGGACGTCTTCTCGATCACCGGTCGCGGCACCGTCGTCACCGGCCGCATCGAGCGTGGCGTCGTGAACGTCAACGAGGAAGTCGACATCATCGGCATCAAGGAGACGTCGACCAAGACGACCGTCACCGGTGTCGAGATGTTCCGCAAGCTGCTCGACCAGGGCATGGCGGGCGACAACGTCGGCCTGCTCCTGCGCGGCATCAAGCGCGAGGACGTCGAGCGCGGCCAGTGTGTCATCAAGCCGGGCACCAACACCCCGCACACCGAGTTCGAGGCGCAGGTCTACATCCTGTCCAAGGACGAGGGCGGCCGCCACACGCCGTTCTTCAACAACTACCGGCCGCAGTTCTACTTCCGTACCACGGACGTGACCGGCGTGGTGAACCTCCCCGAGGGCACCGAGATGGTCATGCCGGGCGACAACACCGAGATGAACGTTCAGCTCATCCAGCCGGTCGCCATGGAAGAGGGCCTGAAGTTCGCCATCCGTGAGGGTGGCCGGACCGTCGGCGCGGGCCGCGTCGTCAAGATCAACAAGTAACACCCCTTCGTCGTCGCGGCGGTCCGGCCGCTCCCACAAGATCGGCCGGACCGCTGTGGCACGAAATCCGAGTAACAGCGGCACTACCAGTAAAGGACACCGAGGCCACCATGGCGGGACAAAAGATCCGCATCCGGCTCAAGGCCTATGACCACGAGGTCATCGACACCTCTGCGAAGAAGATCGTTGAGACGGTGACGCGGACGGGCGCCAAGGTCGCGGGCCCGGTGCCGCTGCCGACCGAGAAGAACGTGTACTGCGTCATCCGCTCGCCGCACAAGTACAAGGACAGCCGCGAGCACTTCGAGATGCGCACGCACAAGCGGCTGATCGACATCATCGACCCGACGCCCAAGACGGTCGACTCGCTGATGCGACTCGACCTTCCGGCCGGCGTTGACATCGAGATCAAGCTCTAAGGGACGCACCGAGAAATGAGTAACCAGAGGAAGGGCGTCCTGGGCGAGAAGCTCGGCATGACCCAGGTCTTCGACGATGAGGGCCGGATCGTTCCGGTAACCGTCGTCCAGGCCGGGCCGTGTGTCGTCACCCAGCTCCGCAGCCAGGAGAACGACGGCTACAGCGCCGTCCAGATCGGCTACGGGCAGATCGACCCGCGCAAGGTGAACAAGCCTGAGACGGGTCACTTCGAGAAGGCCGGCGTCACGCCGCGCCGCTACCTCGTCGAACTGCGGGCCGACGACACCACCGAGTACGAACTCGGCCAGGAGATCACCGTAGAGGTCTTCGAGGCCGGCCAGAAGATCGACGTGACCGGCACCAGCAAGGGCAAGGGCACCGCGGGCGTCATGAAGCGCCACGGTTTCAAGGGCCTGAGCGCGTCGCACGGCACGCAGCGCAAGCACCGTTCGCCGGGTTCCATCGGCGGTTGCGCGACCCCCGGTCGCGTCTTCAAGGGCCTGCGCATGGCCGGTCGTCACGGCAACGCCCGCACCACCGTGCAGAACCTGACCGTGCACGCCATCGACACCGACAAGAACCTGCTGCTCATCAAGGGCGCGGTTCCCGGTCCGAACGGCGGCGTTGTGCTGGTCCGCGACGCAGTGAAGGGGACGGGCAAGTGACCTCCAAGCTCGACATCGACCTGCCCGCGGAGATCTTCGACGCGAAGACCAGCGTGCCGGTGATCCACCAGGTCGTGGTGGCTCAGCTGGCGGCCGCCCGGCAGGGCACCCACAAGACCAAGACCCGCGGCGAGGTCTCCGGCGGCGGCAAGAAGCCGTACCGGCAGAAGGGCACCGGCCGGGCCCGCCAGGGTTCGACCCGCGCCCCGCAGTTCGCCGGCGGTGGCGTCGTCCACGGGCCTCAGCCGCGTGACTACACGCAGAAGACGCCCAAGAAGATGAAGGCCGCCGCCCTGCGCGGTGCGCTGTCCGACCGCGCCCGGTACGGCCTGGTGCACGTCGTCGACAACGTCATCGAGGGCGACGCGCCGAAGACCAAGACCGCTCTGGCCAACCTGCGCGGCGTGACCGACGCCAAGCGCGTCCTCCTGGTCCTGGACCGCGAGGACGAGCTGACCTGGAAGAGCCTGCGCAACGAGCCGAGCGTGCACGTGCTCGTGTCCGACCAGCTCAACACCTACGACGTGATGGTGAACGACGTCGTCGTCTTCACGCAGGCGGCCTACGACGAGTTCGTCTCGCGCGCGGCGAAGAAGTAAGGGGGAAAGCAGCAATGAACAAGATCGCAGACCCCCGGGACGTCATCATCGCGCCGGTCGTCTCGGAGAAGAGCTACGGCCTGCTGGACGAGAACAAGTACACGTTCATCGTCGCTCCTGGGTCGAACAAGACGCAGATCAAGCAGGCTGTCGAGCAGGTGTTCGGCGTCAAGGTGACGAACGTGAACACCATCAACCGCCAGGGCAAGCGCAAGCGCACCCGGTTCGGCTACGGCAAGCGCAAGGACACCAAGCGCGCCATCGTCAGCCTGGCCGAGGGCGAGCGGATCGACATCTTCGGAGCCCCGGCCTGAGGCCGGGGGACACGAAGAGTTAGTTAAGGGATGAACGAATAAGATGGGCATCCGAAAGTACAAGCCGACGACTCCGGGTCGTCGTGGCTCCAGCGTCTCGGACTTCTCCGAGGTCACGCGGAGCACGCCGGAGAAGTCGCTGCTGCGTCCGCTCCCCCAGAAGGGCGGCCGTAACAACTACGGCCGTATGACCACCCGGCACCAGGGCGGCGGTCACAAGCGCCAGTACCGGCTGATCGACTTCCGCCGGCACGACAAGGACGGGATCCCGGCCAAGGTCGCTCACATCGAGTACGACCCGAACCGGACCGCCCGCATCGCGCTGCTGCACTACGCGGACGGCGAGAAGCGCTACATCCTCGCCCCGCAGGGCCTGAAGCAGGGCGACGCGGTCGAGAACGGCGCGGGCTCCGACATCAAGCCGGGCAACTGCCTGCCGCTGCGCAACATCCCGACCGGTACGGTCATCCACGCCATCGAGCTCCGGCCCGGCGGCGGCGCCAAGATCGCCCGTTCCGCGGGCGCCGGCGTCCAGCTGCTGGCCAAGGAGGGCAAGTACGCCACGCTGCGCATGCCCTCGGGCGAGATGCGCATGGTGGACGTGCGCTGCCGCGCCACCGTGGGCGAGGTCGGCAACGCCGAGCAGTCCAACATCAACTGGGGCAAGGCCGGCCGCATGCGCTGGAAGGGCAAGCGCCCGACCGTGCGCGGTGTGGTCATGAACCCGGTGGACCACCCGCACGGTGGTGGTGAGGGCAAGACGTCCGGTGGCCGCCACCCGGTGAACCCGAACGGTAAGAAGGAAGGCCGGACGCGTAAGGCGAACAAGGCCTCCGACCGGATGATCGTCCGGCGTCGCAGCAAGAAGAAGCGGTAGGAGTCGCTCGCTATGCCACGTAGCCTTAAGAAGGGCCCCTTCGTGGACGACCACCTGCAGAAGAAGGTGGACGACCAGAACGAGAAGGGCACCAAGAACGTCATCAAGACGTGGTCGCGGCGCTCCATGATCGTGCCGGACATGATCGGTCACACGATCGCCGTGCACGACGGCCGCAAGCACGTTCCGGTGTTCATCACCGACGCCATGGTGGGACACAAGCTCGGCGAGTTCGCGCCGACGCGCACGTTCCGCAGCCACGTCAAGGAAGACCGCCGCAGCCGTCGAGGCTGAGCAGGCAGAAGACTGTAGGAGAGAGGGAACAGCGATGGAAGCCAGGGCCCAGGCGCGGTTCATCCGTGTCACGCCCATGAAGGCCCGCCGCGTGGTGGACCTCATCCGCGGCCTGCCTGCCGCGGAGGCGCAGGCGGTGCTGCGGTTCGCCCCACAGGCGGCCAGTGAGCCGGTGGGCAAGGTGCTCGCAAGCGCCATCGCCAACGCCGAGCACAACTTCAAGCTCGACACCGACACGCTCGTCGTGAGCAGCGCGTGGGTGGACGAGGGACCGACGCTTAAGCGTTTCCGGCCCCGCGCCCAGGGTCGGGCTTACCGCATCAACAAGCGCACGAGCCACATCACCGTGGTCGTCGCCCCGCAGGAGGAAGTCGCTGCGGCCGGCGGTAAGAAGAAGACGAGGAGGGCCCGGTAGTGGGTCAGAAGATCAACCCGCACGGGTTCCGGCTCGGCATCACCACCGACCACAAGAGCGTGTGGTTCGCCGACAAGCTCTACAAGGACTACGTCAAGGAAGACGTCCAGATCCGGCGCATGCTGCAGAAGGGCATGGACCGGGCGGGCATCTCCAAGGTGGAGATCGAGCGGACCCGTGACCGCGTAGAGGTCAACATTCACACCGCCCGGCCGGGCATCGTCATCGGCCGCCGCGGCGCAGAAGCAGAACGGTTGCGCGGCGACCTGGAGAAGCTCACCGGCAAGCAGGTGCGGCTGAACATCCTCGAGGTCAAGAACCCCGAGATCGACGCCCAGCTCGTCGCGCAGGGCGTGGCCGAGCAGCTGTCGAGCCGTGTCGCGTTCCGGCGTGCCATGCGCAAGGCCATCCAGTCCGCGATGAAGTCCGGCGCCAAGGGCATCAAGGTCCAGTGCTCGGGTCGTCTCGGCGGCGCTGAGATGTCCCGCTCGGAGTTCTACCGCGAGGGCCAGGTGCCGCTGCACACGCTGCGCGCCGACATCGACTACGGCTTCTACGAGGCCCGTACGACGTTCGGCCGCATCGGCGTGAAGGTGTGGATCTACAAGGGCGAGGCCGCGGCGACGCGCGCCGAGCGCGAGCAGAAGGCCGCGCAGCAGCGCGCCACCGGTGGCGGCGGCGGTGGCCGTGAGCGCCGCGGTGGCGACCGCCGTGGCGGCGCCCGTGGCGGTCGTGGCGGCGGCGGTGGCCGTGGCGGCGAGCGCGGCGGCCAGGGCGGCGGCGGCGACCGCGCGCCCAAGCAGCAGCAGAGTTCCGAGCAGCCGGCGCCCGCCGCCGAGGCTGCTCCGAGTGGTGAGGGGAGCTGATAACCGATGCTGATCCCTCGTAAGACCAAGCACCGTAAGCAGCACCACCCGAAGCGCCGGGGAATGGCCAAGGGCGGCACGAAGGTTACGTTCGGTGAGTACGGCATCCAGGCAGTCGAGGGTGCGTACGTGACGAACCGGCAGATCGAGGCCGCTCGTATCGCCATGACCCGCCACATCAAGCGTGGCGGCAAGGTCTGGATCAACATCTTCCCGGACCGCCCGCTGACCAAGAAGCCCGCTGAGACCCGCATGGGTTCCGGTAAGGGTTCGGTCGAGTGGTGGATCGCGAACGTGAAGCCGGGCCGCGTGATGTTCGAGATCTCCTACCCGGACGAGAAGATCGCCCGTGAGGCTCTCACCCGCGCGATCCACAAGCTGCCCATGAAGTGCAAGATCGTTAAGCGAGAGGTGGGTGAGTCCTGATGGCCAAGGGTCTTACCGCCGACGATCTGCGGACCGAGCCCGAGGACGTCCTGGTCACCAAGCTGAAGGAGGCGAAGGAGGAGCTGTTCAACCTTCGCTTCCAGGCCGCCACCGGCCAGCTGGAGAGCCACGGCCGCCTGCGCACCGTGAAGCGCGAGATCGCACGCATCTACACCGTGATGCGGGAGCGGGAGCTCGGCATCGTCACGGTCGCCGAGGACGCCGCGGAGGGCGAGAACGATGAGTGAGAGCACGACCGACGAGCGGAGCACCCGCAAGATCCTTGAGGGTCTGGTGGTCAGCGACAAGATGGACAAGACCGTGGTCGTGTCCGTCGAGGACCGCGTGAAGCACGCCAAGTACCACAAGGTGATCCGCCGTACGAAGAACTACAAGGCGCACGACGAGGCCAACGAGTGTGGCATCGGCGACCGCGTCCGTCTCATGGAGACCCGCCCGCTGTCGGCCAGCAAGCGCTGGCGAGTGATCGAGATCCTTGAGAAGGCCAAGTAGGGCGCTCGCGCCCGCGGACGGAGTCCGCAATTGGAATCGATGGTTCCACCAGGCTGAACGGCGGAGCCCGTTCAGAACCGGTGTGACGAACAGGAGTTGACGTGATCCAGCAGGAGTCGCGACTCAAGGTCGCCGACAACACGGGCGCGAAGGAGATCCTTTGCATCCGGGTTCTCGGCGGCTCGGGTCGGCGCTACGCGGGAGTCGGCGACGTCATCGTTGCGACCGTGAAGGACGCCCTTCCCGGTGCGGGTGTGAAGAAGGGCGACGTCGTCAAGGCGGTCGTCGTGCGCACTCGCAAGGAGCGTCGTCGTCCCGATGGCTCCTACATCCGCTTTGACGAGAACGCGGCCGTCCTGATCAAGGACGGTGGCGACCCCCGCGGCACCCGAATCTTCGGCCCGGTGGGCCGTGAGCTGCGCGAGAAGAAGTTCATGCGAATCATCTCGCTCGCGCCGGAGGTGCTGTGATGAAGATCAAGAAGGGCGACGAGGTCGTCGTCATCGCCGGCAAGGACAAGGGCGCGACCGGCAAGGTCCTGCGCGTCGACGTCCGCGCCGAGCGCGTTGTCGTCGAAGGCGTCAACATCATGACCAAGAACATCAAGGCCGACGCCCAGCGGGCCGGCAAGGAGAGCGGTCGCGTCCAGGTCGAGGCGCCGCTCCACGTGAGCAACGTGGCGCTCGTTGAGGACGGCAAGCCGGTTCGCGCCGGTTTCCGCATCAACGAGGACGGCTCGAAGGTCCGTATCTCGCGCCGTTCCGGCAAGGAGATCTGACCATGACCGAGACCACCACCGAGCGCCCCGTGCCCCAGCCGCGCCTGAAGCTCCGCTACCGCGAGGAGATCGCGCAGGAGCTGCAGAAGCAGTTCGGCTACGCCAACGTGATGCAGATCCCCGGCCTGACCAAGATCGTGGTCAACATGGGCGTGGGTGACGCGGCCAAGGACGCCAAGCTGATCGAGGGCGCGATCCGCGACCTGTCGGCGATCACCGGCCAGAAGCCGGCCGTCAACCGGGCCAAGAAGTCCATCGCGCAGTTCAAGCTGCGCGAGGGCATGCCGATCGGTGCGCACGTGACGCTCCGCGGCGACCGCATGTGGGAGTTCCTGGACCGGCTGCTCGCCACGGCGCTGCCCCGCATCCGTGACTTCCGCGGGCTCTCGCCCCGGCAGTTCGACGGCAAGGGCAACTACACCTTCGGCCTCACCGAGCAGGTGATGTTCCACGAGATCGACCCGGACAAGATCGACCGGTCCCGGGGCATGGACATCACGCTGGTCACCACGGCCACCAACGACGATGAGGGCCGGGCGCTGCTGAAGCACCTGGGCTTCCCCTTCAAGGAGAACTGAGCATGGCGAAGAAGTCCCTGATCGCCAAGGCGGCTCGGAAGCCCAAGTTCGGCGTGCGTGCCTACACTCGGTGCTCGCGCTGCGGGCGTCCGCGTTCGGTCTACCGGAAGTTCGGCCTGTGCCGAGTCTGCTTCCGGGAGATGGCCCACCGCGGTGAGCTGCCCGGCATCACCAAGTCCAGCTGGTAAGAGCCCCCGCCCCGCGGTGACGGCGCGAGCCGAAGCCGCGAGCGGGGATCTTCCCGGCCAGTAATAGCCACCGGGCGCCCTTCGAGGGCGCCCACGACCGCGCCAAAGGTCCCATGCGGAAACCGTGGCGAGGGAGGGCCAGCAGGCCATGACGATGACCGACCCGATCGCAGACATGCTGACACGTCTGCGGAACGCCAACTCGGCTTACCACGACGCAGTGGGGATGCCCTACTCGAAGATCAAGGCGCACATCGCCGAGATCCTCCAGCAGGAGGGTTACATCACCGGCTGGAGCGTCGAGGACGCCGAGGTCGGCAAGAAGCTCAACATCGAGCTCAAGTTCGGCCCGACGCGTGAGCGTTCGATCGCCGGCATCAAGCGCGTCTCGAAGCCGGGTCTGCGCGTGTACGCCAAGAAGGACAACCTGCCGAAGGTGCTGGGCGGGCTGGGGATCGCGATCATCTCCACCTCTTCGGGCCTCATGACCGACCGGCAGGCCGGCAAGCGTGGAGTGGGCGGGGAAGTCCTCGCCTACGTCTGGTGAGGGGAGGGCTCTAACAATGTCTCGTATTGGACGTCTCCCGATCACCGTCCCGAGCGGCGTCGACGTGAAGATCGATGGCGCGGAGGTCACCGTCAAGGGGCCGAAGGGCACGCTGTCGCACACCGTCGCCGAGCCGATCGAGGTTCTGCTCGAGGACGGCAAGGTCACCGTGGCCCGGCCGAACGACATCAACACCGTGCGCGCGCTGCACGGGCTGACGCGTTCGCTGATCAACAACATGGTCGTCGGTGTCACCGAGGGCTACAGCAAGACCCTCATGATCCAGGGTGTCGGCTACCGCGCCATCGCCAAGGGCAAGAACATCGAGTTCTCCCTGGGCTACAGCCACCCGATCCTGGTCGAGGCCCCCGACGGCATCACCTTCACGGTCGAGAAGCCGACCCAGGTGAAGGTCGAGGGCATCGACAAGCAGAAGGTCGGCGAGATCGCCGCCAACATCCGCAAGCTGCGCAAGCCCGACCCGTACAAGGGCAAGGGCGTGCGCTACGAAGGCGAGCAGATCCGCCGCAAGGTCGGAAAGGCGGGTAAGTGATGCTCGAGAGCAGATCCGCCGCTGCGCTTCCGAATGTCGGAAAGGCTGGTAAGTAGATCATGGCAGGCACCAAGACCCTGGCCGGAAAGGCCACGTCGGCGCGGGCCAAGTCCCGCAAGCGCCGGCACCTGCGGGTCCGGAAGAAGGTCGTCGGCACCGCCGTGCGCCCTCGCCTGGTCGTGACCCGCTCCACCAAGCACGTCTTCGTCCAGGTCATCGACGACACCGCGGGCCACACGCTGGCCTACGCGTCGACGATGGAGGCGGACCTGCGGTCCACCGACGGCGACAAGACCGCCAAGTCCCGCAAGGTCGGCGAGCTCGTCGCGGCGCGGGCCAAGGAGGCCGGCGTGAGCGCGGTCGTCTTCGACCGTGGCGGCAACAAGTACCACGGTCGCGTCGCCGCTGTGGCGGACGGCGCCCGCGAGGGGGGCCTCGAGCTTTGATGCCCCTCAAGTCGAACGAGAAGAGGAACCACTGATGGCAGCGCAGAGGCGCGGTGGCGGTCAGGGTGGCGACCGTCAGGGCCGCCGCGACGACCGCCGCGGTGGCGCCGACAAGGGACAGTCGTACATCGAGAAGGTCGTGGCGATCAACCGCGTCGCCAAGGTCGTCAAGGGCGGTCGCCGCTTCAGCTTCACCGCCCTGGTGATCGTCGGTGACGGCAACGGCACCGTCGGCGTCGGCTACGGCAAGGCCAAGGAGGTGCCCGCGGCGATCGCCAAGGGCGTCGAAGAGGCCAAGAAGCACTTCTTCAAGGTGCCGCGGATCCAGGGCACCATCCCGCACCTGGTGCAGGCGCGCGACGCCGCGGGCGAGGTCCTGCTGCGCCCGGCCAGCCCCGGTACCGGCGTCATCGCCGGTGGCCCGGTGCGCGCGGTCCTGGAGTGCGCCGGCATCCACGACGTGCTGAGCAAGTCGCTGGGCTCGGACAACGCGATCAACATCGTGCACGCCACGATCGCGGGTCTGAAGGAGCTCAAGCGTCCCGAGGAGATCGCCGCCAAGCGCGGTCTGCCGATCGAGGACGTCGCCCCGGCCGCCATGCTGCGGGCGCGTGCCGCCGGCAGTGAGCCCCGGGCGGAGGCTTCGTCCTCATGAGCCAGCTGAAGATCACGCAGATCAAGTCCGTGATCAGCGAGAAGCAGAACCAGCGTGACACGCTGCGGACCCTGGGTCTGAAGAAGATCGGTCAGAGCACCGTTCGCAACGACGACCAGCAGGTCCGCGGCATGATCCGGACGGTGGCGCACCTGGTCACCGTCGAGGAGGTCGACTGACATGGCGGACCTGGACAAGGACACCGCTGCCTCTGAGGGCACCCCCCTCAAGGTGCACGACCTGCGTCCGGCCCCCGGCGCCAACAAGCGCAAGATCCGCAAGGGTCGTGGCGAGGCGTCCAAGGGCAAGACCGCCGGTCGCGGCACCAAGGGCACCAAGGCCCGCAGCACGGTTCCGGTCGGTTTCGAGGGCGGCCAGATGCCCCTGATCCGCCGGGTGCCGAAGCTGAAGGGCTTCAAGAACCCCAACCGGGTCGAGTTCCAGGTCGTGAACCTGGACAAGCTGACCGAGCTCTACCCTCAGGGTGGCGAGGTCACGGCGGAGGACCTGGCGGCCAAGGGCGCGGTGCGCTCGGGGCGGCCGGTGAAGATCCTCGGCACCGGCGACATCTCGGTCGCGGTCCAGGTGAAGGTGCACGCCTTCTCCGGTTCCGCGAAGGAGAAGATCGTCGCTGCCGGTGGCACCGCCGACACTCTTTAAAATGATGCCGGGGCCGTGCTCACCGAGTCCCCTGGTCCGAAAGGTCCAGGCGCTTGGGGGGACGGCCCCGGTCTCATCTGCTGTTAGAGTCTCACCGGCGGTGGTGCCTTCCGCGAGTGCCCCCGCCCTACATGGAACTGACCCCGGCCCCTCGGCCGCCATGGATTTGCCAGTCGCGCAGGAGGAATGGTGCTGACCGCGTTCGCTCGGGCTTTCCGTACGCCTGACCTGCGTAAGAAAATACTGTTCACGCTCGCCATCGTTGCGGTGTTCCGGCTCGGCGCCAACCTGCCGGCCCCGAACGTGAACGTGGAAGTGCTGAAGCAGACCGCCGACGCCGCCAAGAAGGGGTCGTCGGGGCAGGTCTTCCAGTTGGTCGACCTGTTCAGCGGCGGCGCGCTGCTGAAGCTTTCGATCTTCGCGCTGGGCATCATGCCCTACATCACCGCGAGCATCATCCTGCAGCTGCTGACCGTGGTGATCCCGCGTCTTGAGGCCCTCAAGAAGGAGGGCCAGGCCGGCACCACGAAGATCACGCAGTACACCCGTTACCTCACGGTCGGGCTGGCGATCCTCCAGGCGACCGGCATTGTGGCGATGGCCAGCAGCGGGCAGCTGTTCGGCGGCGCCGGCTCCGGTCAGGACCTGCTGCACGACAACGGGATCTTCCCGATCATCACCATGGTGATCTGCCTCGTGGCCGGCACCACCGTGATCATGTGGCTGGGCGAGCTCATCACCGACCGGGGCATCGGCAACGGCATGTCGATCCTGATCTTCACCCAGGTGGTGGCGGTCTTCCCGGCGCAGTTCTGGGGCATCTACAAGTCCAAGGGCCCGTTCGTCTTCACCATCGTCATCCTCGTCGGCCTGGCGATCATGGCGGGCGTCGTGTTCGTCGAGCAGGCGCAGCGCCGCATCCCGGTGCAGTACGCCAAGCGGATGGTCGGACGCCGGATGTACGGCGGCACCTCGACCTACATCCCCCTGAAGGTCAACCAGGCGGGCATCATCCCGGTCATCTTCGCCTCGTCGCTGCTGTACCTCCCGGTGCTGGCGACGCAGCTGTGGCCGAACAACAAGACGCTGCAGAAGATCCAGCCGTACCTGCAGCAGGACAACACCTGGCACATGGCGATCTTCTTCGCCTTCATCATCTTCTTCACGTACTTCTACGTCGCCATCACCTTCAACCCCACTGAAGTCGCCGACAACATGAAGAAGTATGGTGGCTTCATCCCAGGCATCCGTCCGGGCCGGCCGACCGCCGAGTACCTCGACTACGTGCTGACCCGGATCACCACCCCCGGTGCGCTTTACCTGGGACTCGTCGCGCTGATCCCCATGGTCGCGTTCTCCCTGTTGAACGCGACGCAGGACTTCCCCTTCGGCGGGACGAGCATCCTCATCGTCGTCGGCGTCGGGCTGGATACCGTGAAGCAAGTCGAATCGCAGCTGCAGCAGCGTAACTACGAGGGCTTCCTCCGGTAGTGCGTATCGTGCTGGTGGGCCCCCCGGGAGCGGGCAAGGGGACACAGGCCCAGTTCATCGCATCGCATCTGTCCATCCCGAAGATCTCGACAGGTGACATCTTCCGCGCCAACGTGAGCGGCGGCACCGAGCTCGGCCGCGAGGCCAAGGAGTACATGGACCGCGGCGACCTGGTCCCCGACGAGGTCACCATCGCGATGGTGCGCGACCGGCTGGCCGAGGAGGACGCCCGGGACGGCTTCCTGCTGGACGGCTTCCCCCGCAACGTGCCCCAGGCCGAGACGCTCAAGAAGATGCTGACCTCCGACTTCGACGCCAAGCTGGACATCGTGCTCGAGCTGGTCGTCGACGAGGACGAGGTCGTCCGGCGGCTGTCGGGCCGGCGCACCTGCGAGAAGTGCGGGCGCATCTGGCACGTCGACTTCGACGACAAGAAGGACGACGTCTGCGACGACTGCGGCGGCCGGCTCTTCCAGCGCGACGACGACAAGGAAGACGTCGTCCGGCACCGGCTCGAGGTCTACGCGGAACAAACCTCGCCGCTGGTTCAGTTCTATGCGGATGAGGGCATCCTGGTCGGCATCGACGCGACCGGCCCCGTCGAGGAGGTCACCAGCCGCGCGCTGGGCGCGCTGCGTCCCTTGGAGAAGTGACTTCCCGCTGAGGGATCGAGAAGGGGAAGTTCAATGTTCAGGCGGCGCAGGCCCGCGATCCAGATGAAGACGGCTGAGCAGATCGAGCTCATGCGGAAGGCCGGCCTGCTGGTCGGCGAGACGCTGCAGCTGCTGCGCGAGGCGGTGAAGCCGGGCATCACCACGATGGACCTGGACGACATCGCCGAGGCCAACATCCGTGATCACGGCGGGGTCCCGTCGTTCAAGGGCTACCACGGCTTCCCGGCGACGATCTGCGCCTCGATCAACGAGGAGATCGTGCACGGCATCCCGAACGCCGAGAAGGTGCTGCGGGACGGCGACGTGATCTCCATCGACTGCGGCGCGATCGTCGAGGGCTGGCACGGCGACTCGGCGATCACCGTTCCGGTGGGCGAGGTCACCGAGGAGCTCCAGACGCTCCTGGACGTGACCGAGACGTCCCTGTGGCACGGCCTGAGGGCCGGAGTGGCCGGGGCGCACCTCACGGACATGTCGCACGCGATCGAGTCTTACATTCGCTCTCAGGGCCGCTACGGCATTGTTGAGGGCTACGGCGGGCACGGCATCGGGACCGAGATGCACATGGACCCGCTGATCCCCAACCACGGCGAGCCCGGGCACGGCCCGGTGCTGGAGGTGGGGATGTGCTTCGCGGTGGAGCCGATGGTCAACCTCGGCACCAAGGACACTGAGGAGCTGGAGGACGGCTGGACGGTGATCACCACCGACGCCCGCTCGTCCGCGCACTTCGAGCACACCTTCGCGGTGACCGAAGACGGCCCCCGCGTGCTCACGGCCCTTGACGAGGGCCGGGAGTGGTTCGCCAAGCTGGGCAAGTAGGCTCTTTCACTGGGAATCACGAAGGGGCGGGGCATGCCGCAGAATCCTGACATCCGGGCCTCCGACGCCGACCGGGATCGCGTGGCCGCCGCCCTGCGCGAGCACAGCGCCGAGGGCCGCATCACCATGGACGAGCTGCAGGAGCGGCTCGACGCCACGTACGCGGCCAAGACCATCGGGGACCTCCAGATCGTGACGGCGGACCTCCCCGAAGAGGACCTGCACGTTCACCCGATCCCGGCCACGCAGAAGACCGGCACGCCCCCGGCGACCAGCGGCCACTCCAAGGACCTGCACAAGTACGGCGCGGCGGCGGCCTGGGGGAGCTGGGCCTCGGTCAGCGCGATGTGCTTCATGGTGTGGGCGATCGTCGCGGTGACGAGCGGCGCCACCTACCCGTGGTTCCTGTGGGTCGCCGGCCCCTGGGGCGTTCTGGTCCTGCTCAACACGATCATGGGCCCCAAGCGCCGCTGACCCCCGCTCCCTCCGGGGTTTACTCGACCTCCATCAGGGGGCGGTAGTTGCCCGTCGGCACGAAGTGCGTGGTGGCGACGCCGTCCTCGATCAGGTGCACGGCGAAGCCCGCGGGCTCTCCCGTCACGGCCGCGCGTCCCGGCTTGGTGAGATCCAGGAACAGCTGCCGGTAGGTGCTCGGGCAGGTCGTGCTGACCGTACGGCCGAGCGAGCCGACCGAGCCGCGGTGCACATGCCCGCTGATCACGCGAACCACCTGCGGGTGTCGCTCGACGATCTCGCGGAAGCGGCCGGTCTCGGTGAAGCGCATGTCGTCGATGAAGCGGATGCCGATGCGGTACGGCGGGTGGTGCGTGGCGACCACCGTGGGGGTGTCCGGGGCGGCGGCGAGGGTCAGGTCGAGCCAGTCGAGGCGTTCGGTGTCCATCTCGCCGTGGGGCTTGCCGGAGACCGTGGTGTCGCAGCAGACCAGCCGGGTCCCGGCGACGTCCACCGCGTACTGGATCGGTGCCTGCGGCGTCCGGCCGGTGTTGAAGACGGCCGGGTGGTCCTTGAACGCGGCGCGCAGCGCGTCGCGGTCGTCGTGGTTGCCGGGCAGCGGGTAGATCGCCATCGGCAGCGGCGAGAGCAGCGCGTGCAGCCGGGCGTACTCGGCGGGACGGCCGCCGTCGGCCAGGTCGCCGGTGAGGACCACGGCGTCCGGGCGGGCGGGAAGCGCCAGGAGGCTCGACACGGCCGCCCGCAGGGCACGCACCGGGCCGGAGTTGTCGTCGACCTCGCCGTCGCCTCCGGCGGCGAGATGGATGTCGCTGAGCTGCGCGATGATCGCCATTGATCCCCTCCCCCTAGGTCAAGCACACCACGGCCCCTCGGGCGACGCACCTGGGGAGTCGTACTCCGCAGGCCCGCGCGTTCGGCCGGAGTACTGGAACGATCTTTGCGTCCGATTGACCGCGCTGTCGACTTGGCGCGGGGACAAGAAGATCATGGGCTCCGCATCTCGGCGGGGCCGACCCGGGGGAACCGATGATCCGCAGAATATCGACTACCTGCGCCGCCGCGTTGACCGGTGTCGCCCTGTTCGCCGTCGGGCCGATGGCGTACGCCGACGACGTGGACATCGAACCGTACAAGGTGGCGCCCGGCGGAAGCGTGACCCTGACCGCACCCGACTCGTGCGTGGACCCCGCCAAGGCCAATTCCGGCGCGTTCGCCGCCGCCGACGTTCCGCTGACTTCCAACGCCGGCGCCGGGCGGGGACCGGTGGGAACGGCCGACATCGCGATGGGCACGACGCCCGGCCCGTACGACGTCCTCGTGGAGTGCCAGGGCGGCCAGCAGTTCACCGGACAGCTGGAGGTTTCGGACGGCTCGGAGCCCAACCCGGGCCCGCACACCGGGGGCGGCGGCCTCGCGCACGCCGGGACGCGCGCCGGCGGCCTGGCCCACGCCGCGAAGGCGAACGCGACCGCGCCCAAGGACAGCTGGGGCCTGCTGATCACTATCGGGGCGAGCCTGGTGCTGGTCGCCGGGACCGGATTCACCCTGTGGAGGAGTCGACGCAATCGTGCATGAGCGCAGGAGGCGGCGGTACGGCCGCTGCACGGTCGTCGCGGCCGTGGGGCTGTCGCAGGTCGTGACGGGCTGCGCGCTGCGCCACGACACCGGGCATCGTCCCGGGCCCGAGCTGGCGCTGCCCGCCATCGCGGGCCCCGCCGCGGGCGGCCAGGACCCCGCGGCCCCGGGCGCCGAGGCCGGACGGCCGACCCCGCTCCAGGCCTCCCTCGGCCGCTACACGCCCACCGCGATCGCCATCCCCAAGATCAACGTGAACGCGCCGCTGACCGAGGTCGGGCGGGGCCACGACGGCTCGATCGAGGCCCCGCCCGTGGACGAGCACAACCTCGCGGGCTGGTACGGCGCCGGGGCGAGCCCGGGGGAGCCGGGCACGGCCGTGATCGTCGGACATCTGGACACCAGGACCGCCCCGGCCGTCTTCGCCCGCCTCAAGGAGCTCAAGGCCGGTGACATCGTCGGGGTCGTCCGCGCCGACGAGACCGTCGCGGTGTTCAGGATCACCTCGTCCGAGGAGGTCCCGAAGGAGAAGTTCCCGGAACGGCGCGTGCTGGCGGGCACCGGCGGCCCGGAGCTCCGCCTCGTCACCTGCGCCGGACGCTACGACGACGCCAGGCACGCCTACACCGACAACCTGATCCTGTACGGCACGTTCGCCGCCGCCTACCGCCTGTCCGACCTGCTCAAGGCCTAGCAAATACGCCGATCTTGCTCTCAGCGCCCTTGCCGGGGCCCGCAAAGGGCCATGAGAGCAAGATCGGCGCGGTTATGCGACTACGGCGGAGAGGGCGTTGGTGATGGCCTCGGGGGCGGGGGCTACGTCGGGGACGACCTCGCGCAGGGCCAGCCAGCCGTTGATCGCACGGGCGGTGGGACGGGCCTCGCGGAGCTGCGGGTCGTCCAGGTCGTACCAGGCGGCCACCTTGGACCAGCGCCACAGGCGGTGGCCGGCCGAGGAGAGCTCGGAGGCCGGGAAGCCGCCCTGGCCGCGCGAGCCGGTGATCGCCAGCCGTACGGAGTCGGTGCTGCGGCCCACCCGCTCGGCGATGTCGCGGATGGTGAGGAGCGGGTCGGCCTCGACCCGGTGCACCCGTACGTCCATCGCGCTGGCCTCGACGTGCGCCACCACGTCCATGATCGCCGCGGCCAGGCTGGGGCCCTGCCAGCTGCAGGAGGCGTTCCCCGGCCGTTCGGCGTGATGCGGCTCACTGATGATCGAGACGGTGACGTGCCCGTACGTCCGGTCGAAGAGCGGATCGAGTTCGTCCTCGTAGAACGGACGGCTGAGGATCAGCGCGAAGTCATAGCTCGGCATGCTGATCCTCCTCTGTCATCTCTCCTGGAAAGGTACAACGCGCGGGCGCTGTATGCTTGACTCGGGAGCAGTCTCCGGCCTCCGATCCTGCGTGAATTTCACATTCGGCGGCCGCGTGACGTAGACTCCTATGTCGGTCCGCTGTCGGCCGCCTTCATCCCAGCCCGATTCCCTTTCCGGGGGCGTGGCACGGGTGCGGCCGGTTGCTCCTTCCCGGAGATTCTCGGACCGAGTCCAATGAGCCGATCAGCGAAGCGCGGAGGACATGGCCAAGAAAGAAGGGGCCATCGAGATCGAGGGCGTCGTCATCGAGTCTCTCCCGAACGCCATGTTCCGGGTCGAACTCGATAACGGGCACAAGGTTCTCGCCCACATCAGCGGCAAGATGCGGATGCACTACATCCGGATCCTGCCGGACGACCGGGTCGTCGTGGAGCTGAGCCCCTACGACCTCACGCGCGGCCGGATCGTCTACCGCTACAAGTAATGATCACTGGGGTTGCCTCTCTCATGCGTGGCGGCGTGAGGGTGACCCTGAACCTCTAGGAGACCCAGTGAAGGTCAAGCCGAGCGTCAAGAAGATCTGCAACAAGTGCCGCGTCATTCGGCGGCACGGCCGGGTCATGGTCATCTGCAGCGACCCGCGCCACAAGCAGCGTCAGGGCTGACGCGGCAGCGCCAGACCGCGCGTTCTGTTCGCAGCCGCGTTCTGACGCACAACTGAATCCAGCGCATCGCAAGCTCTGAGCACACAGAGGCCGTACGCACTCTGATCGCAAGATCGGGTCGTACGGCAGCAGTGTGTGAAGGGGCACCCACCCTCGGACCGACGGAGGCCGAGGCCGCCACCCGGGCAGGGTGAGAGCGGATCCGCGAATGCGTCGACACCTCCGCGAAATGAAGGGAACTGCCCACGATGGCACGCCTCCTCGGCGTCGATCTCCCGCGCGACAAGCGCATCGAGATCGCTCTCACCTACGTCTTCGGCATCGGCCGCACCCGTGCCAAGGAGACCCTCAAGGCCACCGAGGTGAACCCCGATCTGCGGGTCCACCAGCTCGGCGACGACGAGCTGGTCAAGCTCCGCGACTGGATCGAGGCCAACTACAAGATCGAGGGTGACCTCCGACGCGAGGTCCAGGCGGACATCCGCCGCAAGATCGAGATCGGTAGCTACCAGGGGATCCGGCACCGCCGCGGTCTCCCCGTGCACGGTCAGCGCACGCAGACCAACGCGCGTACCCGCAAGGGCAAGAAGAAGACCGTGGCCGGCAAGAAGAAGGCCGGCAAGAAGTAGTCCGCACGGACCTTCGGTCTGAACGCGGATCGATGACCTCAGAGTAGAGAGAGCAGATGCCTCCTAAGAGCAGGGTCGGCGCCAAGAAGGTGCGCCGCAAGGAAAAGAAGAACGTCGCCCACGGGCACGCTCACATCAAGAGCACGTTCAACAACACGATCGTCTCCATCACCGACCCCAACGGGAACGTGATCTCCTGGGCGTCGTCGGGGCACGTGGGCTTCAAGGGCTCGCGCAAGTCCACCCCGTTCGCCGCCCAGCAGGCCGCCGAGTCCGCCGCCCGCCGCGCCATGGAGCACGGCATGCGGAAGGTCGACGTCTTCGTGAAGGGCCCGGGTTCGGGCCGCGAGACCGCCATCCGGTCGCTGCAGGCGACCGGCCTCGAGGTGGGCTCGATCCAGGACGTCACGCCCGTTCCGCACAACGGCTGCCGCCCGCCGAAGCGCCGCCGGGTCTGAGGCCGAGGAGACTAGAGAACAATGGCTCGTTACACAGGCGCGGACTGCAAGCTTTGCCGCCGCGAGAAGATGAAGCTGTTCCTCAAGGGCAGCAAGTGCGAGGGCCCCAAGTGCCCGATCGAGATCCGTCCTTACCCCCCGGGTGAGCACGGTCGCGGCCGGCCGAAGGAGACCGAGTACCTGCTGCAGCTTCGTGAGAAGCAGAAGGCCCGCCGCATCTACGGCGTGCTGGAGAAGCAGTTCCACAACTACTACGTCGAGGCCAACCGCCAGGGCGGCAAGACGGGTGAGAACCTGCTCAGCCTGCTCGAGCGCCGTCTCGACAACGTCGTCTACCGGGCCGGCTTCGCCAAGTCGCGCGACGCTGCCCGCCAGCTGATCCGCCACGGCCACTTCATGGTCAACGGCACCAAGGTCGACATCCCGTCGTTCCTGGTCAGCGAGGCCGACATCGTCGCCGTCCGCGCCAAGTCGCTGGAGATGACCCCGTTCGTGGTCGCCCGCGCGGAGGCCGGCGAGCGTCAGGTGCCGGCGTGGCTCGGCGTCGTGACCGAGGGCGCCATGCGCATCCTCGTGCACTCCCTCCCGGTCCGGCAGCAGATCGATGCCCCGGTCCAGGAGCAGCTCATCGTCGAGCTCTACTCGAAGTAGTCACCGACTACTCTGGGTACATGCTCGGTGTTCGCCGGGATCCTCCCGATTCATCCGATTCGGTGGGATCCCGGCGAAACGGGGAAGTATCTAGAACGTGGTGTCAAATAGCGGGCACCGCGGGAAGAAGGAACACCCATGCTCATCGCTCAGCGTCCAACTCTCACAGAAGAGCAGGTCGACGAGTACCGGTCGCGGTTCACGATCGAGCCGCTGGAGCCTGGCTTCGGCTACACGATCGGCAACTCGCTCCGCCGTACCCTGCTCTCCTCGATCCCCGGCGCGGCCGTCACCAGCATCCGCATCGAGGGCGTCCTGCACGAGTTCTCGACCGTTCCCGGGGTCAAGGAGGATGTCACCGACATCATCCTGAACCTCAAGGAGCTGGTCGTCTCCTCCGAGCACGACGAGCCCGTGGTCATGTACCTGCGCAAGCAGGGACCCGGTGAGGTCACCGCGGCCGACATCGCGCCGCCGGCGGGCGTGGAGGTCCACAACCCGGACCTGCACATCGCCACGCTCAACAACAAGGCCAAGCTGGAGATGGAGCTCACGGTCGAGCGCGGCCGCGGCTACGTCTCCGCCGCCCAGAACAAGCAGCCGGGCCAGGAGATCGGTCGTATTCCGATCGACTCCATCTACTCGCCCGTGCTCAAGGTCACCTACAAGGTCGAGGCGACCCGAGTCGAGCAGCGCACCGACTTCGACCGCCTCATCCTCGACGTCGAGACCAAGCAGGCGATGCTGCCGCGCGACGCGGTCGCCTCCGCCGGCAAGACGCTCGTCGAGCTGTTCGGGCTGGCCCGGGAGCTCAACGTCGAGGCCGAGGGCATCGACATGGGCCCGTCGCCGACGGACGCCGCGCTCGCGGCGGACCTGGCGCTGCCCATCGAGGAGCTCAACCTCACGGTGCGGTCCTACAACTGCCTCAAGCGCGAGGGCATCCACTCTGTGGGCGAGTTGGTCGCCCGCAGCGAGCAGGACCTTCTGGATATAAGGAATTTCGGCGCCAAGTCCATCGAAGAGGTCAAGCAGAAGCTCAACGACATGGGCCTCTCCCTCAAGGACTCCCCGCCCGGGTTCGACCCGAGCGCAGCCGCCGACAACTACGGCGACGACGACCAGTCGTACGCCGAGACCGAGCAGTACTGATCAAGGCAGTACTGACTCGCGTCACCGCTTCACCCGCAAGACCAGCTTCACCTCTGTGAACCAACGTCAGGCCCGCTTCGCCGGCCGGAGATCCCTCCGGCCGGCGGGGCGGGTACGGCCGACGCCGGTACCTCGTACGGCCGGCGCGGAACTGAGCTGACACCGGTACCTGATACGGCCGGTGCAGGAAGGAAGACACCATGCCTCAGCCCACCAAGGGCGCCCGCCTCGGCGGCGGCGCCGCGCACCAGAAGCTGATCCTGGCCAACCTGGCCACGTCGCTTTTCGAGCACGGCCGCATCACCACCACCGAGGCCAAGGCACGGCGAGTCCGCCCGCTGGCGGAGAAGCTGATCACCAAGGCCAAGAAGGGCGACCTGCACAACCGTCGCCTGGTGGCCAAGACGATCCGCGACAAGAGCGTTCTGCACGAGCTCTTCACCGAGATCGCGCCGAAGTTCGAGAACCGTCCCGGCGGCTACACCCGCATCACCAAGCTCGGCCCGCGCAAGGGCGACAACGCGCCCATGGCCGTGATCGAGCTGGTGCAGGAGCCGCTGTCGGCGTCCACCGGTTCCCGCGCGGCCGCTCCGGCCGCCGCTGCCGCCCCGGCCCCGGCCGAGGAGGTCGCCGAGCTCCCCGCCGACGACGCGGTGGACGCTCCGGCCGAGGACAAGGTCGACACCGCCAAGGCCGACGCCAAGGCCGACGCCGAGGGCAAGGCCGAGTAAGTCCCGAAAGCATGCAGGTCGTCATGGCTGCTCCCCACCTGGGTGGGGGTGATCCGATCAGCCCCGCGGTCCCGTATCGGAACGGCGGTTGCTCCTCGCGCATGCGGGGGTAGGACGATCCGCATTCTCTGGGCGACATAGACGAGCCCGCCGTCTGTAACGAGACGGCGGGCTCGATCTTTGCCAGACTGAATCCATGGTCAGGTCGGGGGAACGACGATTCGCAGGGGAGCATGTCCGGGGGGTGCCCGATGAGTCGGCGCGCACCGAGACGACTGGACAGAGGCAGCGGCAGTGGACAAGGAACCCCCGGCTGACATGACCGCATTGGTAAGACTCCGGCTCGACATCACCTACGACGGGTCGGACTTCGCGGGCTGGGCTCGCCAGCCGAACCAGCGCACCGTGCAGGGCGTGATCGAGGACGCCCTGGCACGCCTGCTGCGCCTGGACCCGCCGCCGGTGCTCACCGTCGCGGGGCGTACGGACGCGGGGGTGCACGCCCGCGGGCAGGTCGCCCACCTGGTCGTCCCGGTCGCCGCGTACTCCACGGTGAACGGCACCATGCCGCGGCGCCTCGCCGGGCTGCTGCCGCCCGACGTGCGGGTGCGCTCGGTCGTGGTGGCACCCGAGGGCTTCGACGCGCGCTTCTCGGCGCTGTCGCGGCGGTACGTCTACCGGGTCTGTGACGACCCGATCGGCGTGGAGCCGCTGCGCCGCCACGACGTGCTGTGGCACCCGCGCCCGGTGGACCTGGAGCGGATGAACGCCGCGAGCGCGCTATTGCTCGGCGAGCACGACTTCGCCGCGTTCTGCCGCAAGCGCGAGGGCGCGACCACGATCCGGCGGCTGCTGCGGTACGAGTGGGCCCGCGAGGACGAGGACCACCGCATCGCCGCGGCGACCGTGCAGGCCGACGCGTTCTGCCACTCCATGGTGCGCGCGCTGGTCGGTGCGCTGCTGGTCGTCGGCGACGGGCGGCGCGAGATCGAGTGGCCGTCGGAGGTGCTGGCCGCGCGCGTCCGCGACTCGGCGGTGAACGTGGCGCCCGCGCACGGGCTGTCGCTGGAAGAGATCAGCTACCCCGAGGACGAGGGGCTCGCCGAACGCGCCCAGGAGACGCGCCGGGTCCGCACGCTGAACGCCACGGCGGACCCGTCCAGCTGCGCCTCCTAGGCCGTTCTGTCCGCTTCCTCAGTGGGCGCGGGCCTCGATGGGGCGGACGCCGAGATCGACGAACTGCTGTGCGGCGCCCTTGAGCGCCGGGTCGTTGGGCTTGGCCTGCTTGCCGTTGGAGTACTGCGCGTAGGCGTAGATGACGTACCGGCCGCGGGTCGTGCTCAGCGCGTACCCGCCGGCGCGGTCGATGTCCTCGGCGTTCTTGCCGGTCATGCCGCGGAACCACTCGTACTGGGCGGGCTTGCCCGCCTTGCTGAGCCGGTCGGCCGCGCCCTGGTCGGGCATCACGGCCACGCCCGCCGTCACGGCGAGCGAACGGCCCTTGTCGAGGTAGGTGACGCGGACGACGCGGCGGCAGTGCTCGCGCGTCAGCGCCTGGATCATGGCGCCGCTCGCGACGTAGGAGAAGTCCACGTTGAGCGAGTACCTGATCCGGTCGAACGGGCGGCCGCCGACGTTCACGTTCGTGGCCGGGAAGACGTCGGGCACCTTGAGCGGCTTCGGGTCGGTCTTCTCGTTGGAGATGTCCACGGGCGGGGGCGGCGGAGGAGCGGCCGGCCGCGAGGCGGAGGGTGACGCGACCGGTGAGGCCGTGCCGCCCGCCTGCTTGGCCGAGCCGCTGTCGCCCGAGGAACCGGCGATCGCGAACCCTCCGGCGAGGACCACGAAGACCGCGGCGATCCCGCCCGCGATGAGCAGGGCTTTGCGCTTGCCGAGCGTTCCGGGCGGCGGGCCTGTGGGTGCGAGTGCGGTCGAGGGGGAGGACGACGAGGGCGGCGGGGGCGCGTCGATCGGGATGCCGCCGTCGGCGTGGTAGACCGGCGTGATCACGGTTGGCGCGGGCTTCTCGGCCGGTTCCGTACGGTCGTCGGCCGGGGGCTGGGGGTGAGGCCGGGTCTGAGTCCGGGGTCCGTCGGTGGCCTGAGGCTTGTCCACAGGGGCCGGAGCGGAGCTGTCGGCGGGCGGAGTCACTCCCGGCGGCAGGATCGCGTCGGGGAGCAGGACGGGCGCCCCCAGGGGCACGGAGGGCTCGCCGGGCTTCTGGCCGGGCTGTTCCAGGTCCACCACGACCGGGATGCCTTCGGCCCGCGTGATGATCGAGCCCTGGTCGTCGTCGTCCTCGGGCTGTTCTCGTCCTGCTACTTCATCGGCCGAGGGCTTGTCCTCGGCGTCGTCCCGCGGCATGACCGGGATGCCGTCCGGGTCGGTGTCGGGGAAGGCCGGGGTCTGCTGCTGAACGATCGGCTCGGCCGGGACCGCGCGCCTGGAGTCGACGCTGGGAACGCCGATGCCCGCGACCAGCCTGCCGGGTGGCGGCTCGGCCGTTGGAGCACTCTGGTCCGCCTTCTCGCCGGGGCCCGTTCCCGAATCCGTTTCCGAGTCCGGTTCCGAGGTCGAGTCCGAGCCGAAGACGATCGTGTCGGAGTCGTCCTCGGAGTCGTCCTCAGCGGCTTCGGGTGGTCGCTCGGGCTCCGCGTCCTCAGGGGGCTCGACGTCCTCAGGCGGCTCGACGTCCTCGGGCCCCTCGGAGGGCTCGGGCTCGTCGGTTCGCGCGACGTTGACGGAGGCGGCGGGGGGCTCGGGCTCGTCGGTGTCGTCCGAGGATGCCCACCAGGGCTTCTCCAGGCCGAACGGCGAGAAGCCCGCCGTCGCTCCGGCGGACGGGTCGACGCCGAAGCTGGGCGGCGCGGGGGAGACGGGAACGGCGGGCGTCCCCGTCTCTTCCCCGGTGTCCTCAGGTCCAGACATAGGCAAACAGGGTATTAGTGCTGCTCAGTTTCGGAAGGGTTTGCCCTCAGTTTCCCGGTATGCGAGGGCGAAGGTCAGTCCGCTGCCCTTGATGACCTGCTGTCCGAACGCCGAGACCGACGAGTGGTACTTGTCGTCGATCTTCTTGCCGTCCGGGCGCTGTACCCAGGTCATGATCAGGTAGTGGCCGCGGGTCTCGGCGGTGCCGAGGGCCTCGCCCTTGCCGATCTTCTTGGTCGTACCGGTGCCGGGCAGCGGGACCAGGTAGGAGTCCTTGCCATTGGCGATCTTGAGGACGACCTTGGCGGCGTTCTCGCTCCGCAGGTTCAGGACGCCGACCGTGCCGATCAGCTTGCCGTCCTTGCGCGCGTACGTGCCGCGCACGACCTGCGAGCAGCCGGCCTTCTTGAGGATGCTCGCGAGCGACGACCCGCTCACCGCGCCGGTGCAGCTGGTCTGCGCCTTGGCGGCCGTACGGACGTACGGACCGAACTTGCTCTTGGCGAAGATCTCGCCGGCCGTCAGAGCCTTCGGGTCGGTCGTGCGGAGCTTGAGCTTGACGGGGGCCAGGTTGGGCTTGGGCGTCGGGGCGACGCCCTGCTGGCTCTGCTTGGGGGCAGGGGTGCTGCTCTGCGCGGCGGGCTTCTTCTTGGGCGAGTCGTCCTTGAGCATCGCGGACACGCCGAAGCCGCCGCCGATGAGGACCAGCCCGGCGGCCACCGCGCCGCCGATGATCAGGGGAAGGTTGTAGCGGCGCTCGGGCTGGACGGGGCCGTTCTGGCCGCCCGGACCGCCCGGGCCGCCGTGTCCGAAGTCGGAGCCCATCTCGCCGGCGACCGGCGTACCGAACTCGGCGTCGTGGCTCTGGTCGCCGAAGCCGCCGCCCGGACCGCCGCCAGGGCCACCGAAACCGCCGCCGGGGCCGCCGAAGCCGCCCGCGTCGTTCGAACCGCTGAAGTTGCTCGGCTCTCCGAAGCCGTGCTGGTCTCCGAAGGCGTTCGTGTCGCCGGGACCGCCCGAGCCGGGACCGCCGGAACCGCCCGAGCCGGGACCACCCGAGCCGAGGCCGGGGCTGCCGAAGCTGCCCGGTTCGGCGTACGCGCCGGGGGTGGGGGCGCCGAGGATGCTGGTGCTTCCGCCGGGTCCGCCGCGGTCGTCGTCGTACGACGGCTCGTTCGAGAACTGGGAGGCGCCGGGGGAGCCGGAGAAGGCCGCCGGTTCGGCGAAGTCATCTCCCCACGAGGCGGTCGCGCCGCCGGGTCCGCCGAAGGATTCTCCACGCGGAGCGAAGGGGGATTCGTCCTTGTCATCGTCCAGGCCGTACGGTGCCTTGCCGGGCCGTTCTGGTCCGGAACCGTACGGCGCTTGCGGCGACTGCACGGGGGGCCAGCCGCCGGGTTTGCCTTGATCGTCCGGATAACCCATGGCTTGGACCTTACCGTTCCTCTTGCAGGGCTCTGGACCTTCGGAACACCCACCATGACATGGGGGCGAACCGGACGCCCTCCGTTTCGGCAAGCTCGCTGGCCACCGCTACGGAAGGCTCACTTCCAGCCGAAGTCCTGCGTCCACCATGGGCCACCGGCGCCGGAACGCATGCCGACGCCGATCGCGCGGAGCTCGCAGTTGAGGATGTTGGCGCGGTGCCCCGGGCTCTTCATCCAGCCGTCCACGACGTCCGCGGCGGTCGCGTAGCCCTTGGCGATGTTCTCCGCGCCCGGGCTCGGGTAACCGGCGTCCTCCATGCGCTTCCAGGGGCTGTCCCCGTTCAGCGAGGTGTGGTCGAAGTAGTCGTGCAGGGCCATGTCGACCGAGTGGGCCCGCGCGGCCTTGACCAGGCGCTGGTCGATCTTCAACGGCTTGCAGCCCGCTTTGGCGCGTTCCTGGTTGGTGAGGTCCGCCACAAGGGTCTCGGGCGCCGTCGAGCCGGGCGTGGTGTCGCTGCCGTCGCCCGGCTGGTCGGTGGCGCCGGGGGTCGGGGAGTCGGACGGGTCTTCGGGAGGCGCGCCCGGTCCGTGCAGCGGCTTGAGCGGTGGCGTACGGCCGCCGGTCCTGGGCGGGGGCTGGTCGCCGCCGGTCGTACGGGGCTGCCGGCCGGTGTCGGGGCCCGGCGTGATCGGGGCGCTGGACTGCGCGGCGGTCTGCGGCGTCTCGGCCCGCGGGGCAGGGCCGGTCGCGGCGGCCGACTCCGACCGCAGCTGGGGCAGAACGAGGCGGTCGAGCGCTATGCCGGTGACGACCGCCAGGCCGGACGCGCCGACGACGGCGGTGGTGGCGAGGGCGGTCTTGAACGGATTGCGGCGGCGCGGCGCGCCCTTGCCGCGATCCGGGCCACGGCCTCTTCCATAGGGGCCGTTTCCAGTAGGCCTTCCGTGAGGCCCGCCAGAAGGACGACCGCCTGGACCGCTGGTGGTGGGGCGGCCGCCATAGCCGCGGTCGTTGGATCCGTTGGTGTAGCGGTAGCGGCCGTAGCCCAGTGGGGCCTCGGCCCGGAAGTCGGCCGTGGTGCTGTTCTGGGTGCTGTTGCTGCGTTGCGGGGTGCGGCCCCTGGCGCGGCGTCGCCCGGCCGATCGGCCGGAGGCGCGCTCAGGATCGCGACGGGGGGTAGGCAGCGGGGGCTCCCAAGGGGGTGGCCGGCGAAACGGAGCCGGCGCGGGGGTACCGGGTCGGCCGCACCTTATCCCTATAAGCCCCTCAAGTCCCTTGATCCTCACATTAGGACCGGCCGTTGATCGAGTTCCGGTCATTTGGGGCCGAAACGGTTGCGGAGGCAATGAAAATGCCGGTCGGCAGAGGGGTTGGACGGGTGCGTGCGGCGCGGACGGCCCCGGCATCGGATCGGATGGGGCATACTGGAGAGTGGCTGGGAGACTGCCGCAACGGACCGCTTTGACCCATGCCCTTCGGGCTGGGTATCCTGCCAGTTCGTTGTATCTGTCGGTGTGCCCTGCGTACTGAACGCTGTTTCGGGCCCCGGCCTCCCGGAGCGCCGCCTCGGATCATTCGTCTGATCGGCGCGAGCAGGAATTCCGCTCAGAAGTCGACAAGGAACGAAGGCCTACGACCGTGCGCACGTACACCCCTAAGCCCGCTGACGTCCAGCGTCAGTGGTACGTCATCGACGCGACCGATGTCGTGCTCGGCCGTCTCGCCAGTCAGGTCGCTCAGCTGCTGCGGGGGAAGCACAAGCCCATCTACGCGCCGCACCTGGACACCGGTGACTTCGTCGTCATCGTGAACGCCGACAAGGTCGCGCTCTCGGGCAACAAGCTCGAGCAGAAGCGCGCCTACCGGCACTCCGGCTACCCGGGTGGTCTCCGCTCGGTCGCTTACGGCGACCTCATGGAGAAGCACCCCGAGCGGGCGGTGGAGAAGGCCATCAAGGGCATGCTTCCCAAGAACTCCCTCGGCCGGAAGATGTTCGGCAAGGTGAAGGTCTACGCCGGTCCGGAGCACCCGCACCAGGCGCAGAAGCCGATCCCGTTCGAGATCACCCAGGTCAGCCAGATCAAGAAGTAGTCCTGGCGCGGACCCGCTCGACCAGCGGACCCGCACGAGCTGCGGGCCGCAGGATCAGCAGCAGCACGATCTGAACGACCAGCAGGACGTGGCCGCCGGGGCACCCGATCAACGGGATCGGGCCAGCCGCCCTGGCTAGAACACCAAGGAGAACCGTGACCGAGTCCACCGGCGTCGAGACGCCCGCCGAGGGCGTCGAACTCGACTCGTACGAGGACGCCCCCTCGGAGTACACCACCGAGAGCCCGGAGGTCGCGGGTGAGGGCCTTCTCGCCCAGCCCGTCGCGACCGGCCCGGCCGCCGGCACCGGCCGCCGCAAGCAGGCCATCGCCCGAGTCCGGATCATCCCGGGCACCGGCAAGTGGACCATCAACGGCCGCTCGCTCGACCAGTACTTCCCCAACAAGGTGCAGCAGCAGACGGTCAACGAGCCGTTCGTCCTGCTGGGCCTGGAGAACCAGTTCGACGTGATCTGCCGCGTCGGCGGCGGCGGCACCACCGGCCAGGCCGGTGCGCTGCGCCTCGGCATCTCCCGGGCGCTGCAGTTCGCCAACATCGAGCACCGCCCGGCGCTCAAGAAGGCCGGCTTCCTCACCCGTGACGCGCGGGTGCCGGAGCGCAAGAAGGCCGGTCTGAAGAAGGCCCGCAAGGCGCCGCAGTACAGCAAGCGCTGATCGGACGGTACGAGCCGTCGCACCCCGCGATCCCCATGGTCGGTCGAACGCGGGTGCGGCGGCTCGTTCGCGTTTTACCGGCCTTTCCGCATTAGATTTGACCGCGCGGAACGGCCCGGATGCGGAGCGAGAGCGCGTCCACGCCCACACCGCGCGAGTAAACCGACAGAACGCGGGCCCTGCCCCGGCCCGCACGGCACGTGCCTTCTGGGAGTTGAACTGTGGGTCGTCTTTTCGGGACCGATGGCGTACGCGGGTTGGCCAACCGCGATCTGACCGCACCGCTGGCGATGGACCTGTCCGTCGCCGCCGCGCGGGTGCTGGGCGAGGCGGGGGCCTTCCGCGGCCACCGGCCGGTGGCGGTCGTCGGGCGTGACCCGCGCGCCTCCGGCGAGTTCCTCGAGGCCGCGGTGGTGGCCGGGCTGGCGAGCGCGGGCGTGGACGTGCTGCGCCTCGGCGTGCTGCCGACTCCGGCCGTGGCCTACCTCACGCACGCGCTGGACGCCGACCTCGGTGTGATGCTGTCGGCCTCGCACAACCCGGCGCCCGACAACGGGATCAAGTTCTTCGACCGCAGCGGCTACAAGCTGCCGGACGAGATCGAGGACCGCATCGAGGCGAGCCTGGGGACCGAGTGGGAGCCGCCGACCGGCGCCGGGGTGGGCCGCGTCCGCGACGCCCACGGCGCCGTCGAGCAGTACGTGGCGCACCTGATCTCCACGCTGCCGATCTCGCTGGACGGGCTGCGCGTCGTGATCGACTGCGCCAACGGCGCGTCCTCCGACGTCGCCCCCGAGGCGCTGCGCCGCGCGGGCGCCGAGGTGATCACGATCGGCACCGCGCCGGACGGGCTCAACATCAACTCCGGCTGCGGCTCGACGCACCTTGAGGCGCTCCAGGCGGCCGTACGCGAGCACAGCGCGGACGCGGGCATCGCCAACGACGGCGACGCGGACCGCTGCCTGGCCGTGACCGCCGCCGGTGAGGTGGTGGACGGTGACCAGATCATGGCGATCCTGGCCACCGACCTGCGCGAGTCCGGCCGGCTGGCCGCCGGCACGGTCGTCGCGACCGTGATGTCCAACCTGGGCTTCAAGCTCGCCATGAAGGGGACCGGCATCGAGGTCGTCGAGACCGCCGTCGGTGACCGTTACGTGCTGGAGGCCATGAAGGAGCGCGGCTTCAACTTCGGCGGCGAGCAGTCGGGCCACGTCATCATGCTCGACCACGCCACCACGGGCGACGGCGTGCTGACCGGCCTGCACCTGCTGGCCGCCATGGCCCGCCGCGGCCGCCCGCTGGACGAGCTCGCCAAGGTGATGACCCGGCTGCCGCAGGTGCTGATCAACGTCACGGGCGTGGATAAGGCGCGCGCGAAGACCTCGCCGGAGCTGGCCGGCGCCATCCAGGCCGCCGAGGCCGAGCTCGGCGACACCGGCCGCGTCCTCATCCGCCCGAGCGGCACCGAGCCGATGGTCCGCGTGATGGTCGAGGCCGCCGAGCAGGAGCAGGCCCAGGCCGTCGCCGAACGCCTCTCCGAGGTCGTCCGCACCGCCCTGGGCTGACGGCTGAGGGCATATCGGCGGGCGTACCGGCGGAGGGCGCTAGTCCTCCAGGATGTCCAGGCGGCCGACCTTGAGGTGCTTGATCTCGACGGTGCCCGCCTCGAGGTGGTCCACGATCGCCTTCTTGACGACCAGCTTGCCGATGCCGATGGCGCCGATCGCGATCGCGCCGAGGGCCATGGAGCCGAGGGCCACCGAGCCGAAGGCGTTCCCGAAGCGGAGCGTGAAGCCGGTGGCCGAGGCCCCGGTCACCTCGGCGCCGGTCGCGCGGGCGCCGACCCCGCGTTCGGTACGGACGCGGGGGAGGTCGGCCTCCTCCGCGACCGTGTCCGGGCGGACCTGACCGTTCCCCTGCACGGAGTGCTCGTTCTCGTCGCTGCTGCTCATCCAGCCACCCTAAGGCTGATCAGCATTGCTTCAGGAAGTCCTGGAGCGCGTCGTGGTCGGAACGGGTCACCGGCAGGGAGTACTCCTTGGCGATGGCGACGTACTTGATGCCGTAGGTGCACTGGAACGACTTCTGCGGCTTCCACTCGCTCGGGCCCTTGTCGCTCTTCTGGCGGTTGGGCACGCCCCACACCGCGAGCAGGTTGTCGTGGTCGTTGGCGAACTGCTCGCGCCGGTCCTCGCCCCAGTGCGCGGCGCCCATCCGCCAGGCGAGCGCGAGCGGGTAGACGTGGTCGATCTGCACCTCGGACGCGTCGGATTTGGTGAAGTCGATCTTCTTGCCGGTGTACGGGTCGTTCAGGTGCCCGGAGAGCACGATGCACGACCCCTTCTTGTCGACCGGCTTCATGTCGCGCGCGAGCACGTCGTTGCGCTGGTCGCAGCCGTTGTGGTCGGTGTCCTTCCAGCGTTGCCCGAACTTGTCGCGGGCGTAGCCGCTGCCGCTGCCCTCGGAGGCGATGCGCAGGCCGGAGAGGTCCTTGCGTGCGCCGGACGCGTTCTGCCTGCCGTGGGAGGGCGGTTCGGGTGAGGAGCTGGTGTCGCCGAGGCTCACGCTGCCCGAGCAGCCCGTGAGCGCCATCAGGAGCGAGACAGTGAGGATGCCGGTTCCGCCGTCGCGCGCTCTCATGCCGCCACCGTTCTGTTCGTTCTGTTGGACTGATGCCATATGCCCGCTTTGTCGCGCGCAAACGGCCACACATTAGTGGCCTGACCGCCGCGGGGAACGGCGACGCGCCTTAACGCGCTGGTTACGGCAGCATGAGCAGGGTGCTGCACCTTAGAGCGATCGTCCCGGCCGACCGTACCGACCAGGTCTGCGCCGCCCTCGCCGACTGCGCCGGGGCCACCAACGTGGTCGTGATCCCGGGCGCCGCGCGCGAGCCGGAGGGCGACGTGGTCATGAGCGACGTGGCGCGGGAGGCGGCGAACGAGGTCATCGAGGCGCTGCAGGACCTGCGCGTCGACCAGGACGGCGCGATCTCGTTCGAGCAGCTCGACCTGTCGCTGTCGGCCTCGGCCGACCGCGCCGAGGAGGCCGCGCCCGGCTACGGCGACGACGCGGTGGTGTGGGAGGAGCTCGAACGCCGGGTCGAGGACGACTCCCGGCTGTCCTGGGCGTTCCTGGCGTTCCTCGCGCTCGCCACCCAGCTGGCGGGCATCGCGGCGCTCATCGACTCGCCGATCCTGGTGATCGGCGCGATGGTGCTCGGCCCGGAGTTCGCCGCGATCGCCGCCATCTGTTTCGGCCTCATGCTGGGGCGCGGGCGCCTCATCTGGACCGCCGCGCGCAACCTGGTCGTCGGCTTCACCATCGCCATCGTCATCACCTACGTGTGCGCCGAGGTCAGCGAGTGGATCGGCGTGATCGAGCCGGGGATGCTCGACAAGCCGCGCCCGCTCACCGCGTTCATCTACAGCCCGGACCGCTGGTCGTTCATCGTCGCGCTGCTGGCCGGGGTCGCCGGCGTGCTGTCGCTGACCGCCGCCAAGTCCTCGCCGCTGGTCGGCGTCTTCATCTCGGTGACGACCGTTCCGGCCGCGGGCAACCTGGCCGTCGCGCTCGCGCTCGGCTACACCGACGAGATCCGCGGGTCGCTGCTGCAGCTCGCGGTGAACATCGCGGGCATGCTCATCGCGGGCGTCGTGACCCTGCTCGTACAACGGGCGGTGTGGAAGGCCGTACTCCGCAGGAGGGGGAGGGTAGCCCTCAGGCCTAGAACCTGAGGGTGAGGTGTTCAAGCCCGCCAGCCACTAGGTTCGAGGTATGCCGATCATCGCCACCGAGGGGCTGACGATGAGGTTCCCCAGGGTGACCGCCCTGGACGACCTCTCGGTGTCCGTGGAGCCCGGGGTCGTCGGCCTGGTCGGCGCCAACGGCGCCGGCAAGTCGACCCTCATCAAGATCCTCCTGGGCCTGCAACCCCCCACGACGGGCCGGGCCACCGTGCTCGGCCTCGACATCGCCCGCGAGGGCCTGCGGATCCGCGAGAGCGTCGGGTTCATGCCCGAGTACGACTGCCTCCCGCCGGACGTCTCCGCCACCGAGTTCGTCGTGCACATGGCCCGCATGTGCGGGCTGCCGCCGACCGCCGCCCGCGAGCGCGCCGCCGACACCCTGCGGCACGTCGGGCTGTACGAGGAGCGCTACCGGCCCATCGGCGGCTACTCGACCGGCATGAAGCAGCGGGTCAAGCTGGCCCAGGCGCTCGTGCACGACCCGCAGCTGGTCTTCCTGGACGAGCCGACCAACGGCCTGGACCCGGCCGGCCGCGACGAGATGCTCGACCTCATCCGCCGCATCGGCGCCGAGTTCGGCATCAGCGTGCTGGTCACCTCCCACCTGCTCGGCGAGCTGGAACGGGTCTGCGACCACGTCGTCATCATCGACGGCGGCAAGCTGCTGCGCTCGCAGGCCGTCGAGGCCTACACCGAGGCCAGCGGCGTGCTGACCGTCGAGGTCGACGAGGGCCGCGACCTGCTCGGGCAGAAGCTGTTCGACCAGGGCGTCTCCGTACGCCCCGAGGGCCGCTTCCTGGTCGTCGACATCGCCGACGAGGCGACCTACGACCTCATCCGCGACGGCGTCGCCGAGCTGGAGCTGAGGCTGATCCGCCTGGAACAGCGCCGCCACCACATCGAAGAGGTCTTCGCCGCCGCCCCCGCGGGCCCGCCGCCCCCGGGCATGCCGCCCGGACCGCCCTTCGCGGACCAGCCCCCCGGCGCGATGCCCGCCGGACCATCGTTCGCAGGCCAGCCGCCAGGCGCGATGCCCGCAGGCCCACCCGCCGGACCACCCGCCGGACCACCCGCCGGGCCACCTCCCGCCGGGCCGCCGGCCCCGGGACCGCAGGGAGGGGCGCAGTCATGAGCACGAGCACCATCCACGACATCGGCTACCGCCACTACGAGGGGCGGCGGCAGGGACGCGCGTACGTCCTGCGCTCCCTCTTCGTGCACAACCTGCGCGCCGCGTACGGCCTGGGCAGGCCCGCCCGCGCCAAGGTGATGCCGTTCCTGGTCGCGGCCATCATGCTGGTGCCCGCGGCGGGCAGCGTGGCCGCCGTCGGGATCGCCAAGCAGCCCGACGCGCTGATCCGCTACTCCTCGTACGCCAACCTGCTGCAGGTGATCGTCGCGATCTTCCTGGCGGCGCAGGCCCCGGTGCTGGCGTCCCGCGAGATCCGCTTCCACGTCGTGCCGCTCTACTTCTCCCGGCCGGTCGACCACCTGGACTTCGTGCTCGCCAAGCTCGGCGCGATGGCGAGCGCGCTCTTCGCGCTGCTCGCCGTGCCGATCACGGTCCTGTACGTCGGCGGCCTGGTCTCCAAGGTGCCCGACTCCGGAAAGCAGCTGCTGCACTACCTCGGCGCCCTGGTCGGCTGCGTCATCTACGCACTCGTCCTGTCCGCGATCGGCCTGGTCGTCGCCGCGTTCACCCCCCGCCGCGGCCTCGGCGTCGCAGCGGTCATCGCCGTCTACATGCTGAGCACCACCGTCGTCGCGATCGTGCAGGGCATCGCCGAGAACCAGGCGAACAACTTCACGCTCTCCGGCTGGGCCGGGCTGTTCTCACCGTTCAACCTCGTCGACATCGTGCAGGTGCGGCTGCTCGGCGCGGAGCTGTCCTCGCCCGCCGCCCCGTCCGGCGTCGTCGGCGGCATCGTGGCGCTGGCGTTCTGCGCGGTCATCGTGCTCGGCGCGACCGCCGTCCTCTACCGCAGGTTCCGGAAGGCGGGTCTGTCGTGAGCGTCCTGCAGCTGGAGAACGTGTCCCGCTGGTACGGCAACGTCGTCGCGGTCAACGGGGTCTCGATGAACATCGGCCCCGGCGTCACGGGCCTCCTCGGCCCGAACGGCGCCGGCAAGTCGACCCTCATCCACATGATGGGCGGCTTCCTGGCGCCCTCCTCCGGCACCGCCACCCTCGACGGCGAGCCCCTCTGGCAGAACCCCGAGATCTACCGCAAGCTCGGCCTGGTCCCCGAGCGCGAGACGGCCTACGACTTTCTGACCGGCGAGCAGTTCATCCTCGCCATGGCCAAGCTCCACAAGCTGCCCGACCCGAACGCCGCCGCCAAGCGCGCCATCGCCGCCGTCGAGATGGAGTACGCCCAGGACCGCACGATCGGCAACTACTCCAAGGGCATGAAGCAGCGCATCAAGATGGCCTCCGCCCTGGTCCACGACCCGCCCGTGCTCCTCCTGGACGAGCCGTTCAACGGCATGGACCCGCGCCAGCGCCTCCAGCTGATGGACCTCATCCGGCAGATGGCAGCCGAGGGCCGCACGATCCTGTTCAGCTCGCACATCCTCGAAGAGGTCGAGCGCCTGGCCAGCCAGATCGAGGTCATCGTCGCGGGCCGCCACGCCGCCTCCGGCGACTTCCGCGAGATCCGCCGCCTGATGACCGACCGCCCCCACCTCTTCCTCGTCCGTTCCACCGACGACCGCAAGCTCGCCGCCGCGATCATCGCCGACGGCTCGGCCGGCAGCGTGCAGCTGACCGACAAGGGCCTGAAGATCGAGGCGACCGACTTCCAGCGCTTCACCTGGCTGCTCCCGCAGGTGGCCCGCGACTCCAAGGTCCGCCTCTTCGAGGTCTCCCCGGCCGACGAGAGCCTCGAGAGCGTCTTCTCCTACCTGGTGGCCAAATGAACCCGACCATCGCGATGATCACGTTCCGGGCCATGCTCGGGCGGCGGCGCGCGCTCCTGCTGCTCGGCCTGCCGCTCATCCTGCTGGTGCTGGCCGCCGCGCTGCGCATCACCGACTACCACGACCTGGACACCTCGGCGAACGTCCTGCAGCGCTTCGGGCTGGCGACGCTGCTGCCGCTGCTGGCCCTGATCGCCGGGACCGGCGTGATCGGGCCCGAGATCGACGACGGCCAGATCATGTACATCCTGACCAAGCCGATCCCGCGCCCGGTCATCGTGATGACCAAGCTCGCGGTCGCCTACGTGCTGGTGATCCTGTTCGCGGTGATCCCCGTGCTGCTGACCGGGATCATCATGGCGGGCAACACCGCGCAGATCACCTCGGCATTCACCATCGGCGTCCTCGTCGGCGGGGCCACCTACAGCGCCATCTTCGTCGCCCTGGCCGTCGTCAGCAGGAACGCCGTCGCGATCGGCCTGCTGTACGTCCTGGTCTGGGAGATCCTGCTCGGCAACTTCGCCCCGGGCGCCAAGTCCGCGTCCGTGCAGCAGTGGGCCCTCTCGGTCACCGACGCCCTCACCGAGGCCAGCCCGGTCAAGTCCACGGTCGACCTCCCCGTGGCCATCGGTCTCCTGGTCCTGGTGACGGCTTTGGGCGCCTCGTTCGCCTCGATGCGCCTCCGCAGCCTCTCGGTCGCCAGCGCCGAGTGATCGTCAGCCCGGGTCGATGAGGGTGCGGTCGCCGTCGGGTTCGTAGACGATCACGCGGACGACCGGGAGGCGGGTGAGCTGGGGGCTCTTGCCGTGGACGGAGGGGCCCGTCGCGATCAGGAGGGTGCCGGAGCCGTCGCGGCGGCGGGCTTCCTGTTCGCCCAGCTCGCCGACGACCTTGAGGGCGGCGATGCCGGGGCCCGCGGCGGCGATGACGTGCCAGCGGGAGGATGAACGCCACCAGACCGTGCCCGCTATGGCGTCGGCGGCCGAGGCGTAGTCGCTGTTGGTGGTGCCGCCGCCGGTGAGGACGCGGCCGTCCTCGCCGATGAGGAACGCGGTCCCGGTCGTTCCCCAGGGGACGGAGACGTCGATCGAGGTGAGGGTCGCGCGGCCGCCGTCGTCGGGGAGGTCGCCGGACCAGAGGCGGCCCACGCGCAGGTCGCCGACGTCGCTGAGGGACGTCACGGACTCGCAGGCGACCGCGCGGATGGTGGCCCACTGGCCTGGTTCGCCGGTGAAGCCGGTGCCCTCGCGGTGCGGGTCGGGGTCGCGGAACCAGATCAGCGGGGTGCCGGACTCGGGGGTGGGGCTGGCGAACAGGGTGATCTTGCGCGGCGGGAGCGGGGCCGGGCGGTACTGCATCTGGAAGACCATGTACGTCTGGCAGTCGGGGTCGAACCAGCGCCAGGGCAGCCGGTCGGTGACGCCGTCGCGGACGCCGACCGGGTGCCAGTACGGCTTGGAGAGCAGGGGCAGCGCGGCGGAGATGTCGCTGATCCAGGGCGGCACGAGGTAACGCCAGGTGGTGCCGATCATGATGAACTGGCCGCTGTCGATGCCGAGGCCGCGGATCGACTCCACGCCGCGGGAGAGGCGGCGTTCGAAGTACTGGGCGACCATCGGGCTGTCGCGGGTGCCGGGGGCGTCGTGCATGATCACGACGGTGGCGTCGTCGACGTTCCCCGCGTACATGATCGAGACCGGGCCGAGCGGCGGGTCGCGGCGGTCGTTGCGCCAGGCCTGGGCGGCGCGGCGGAGGAGGGCGCGGTCGCCGCGCTGGGCGCCCTGGGTCGGCCAGTCATTGAGGGACGGGGCGTAGCCGCGGCGCCAGACGTTGGCGGCGACGGTGACCGGGTCGCCTGCCTTGCCGCTGGTGGTGTAGCGGCCGTACGAGAGGAAGCTCACGATCGCTACAGCCACGATCGCAAGGACGATGGCCGTCCGGCCGCGCCTGGAGAGGGCCGGCGGCGGGCGGAGCCGTACGAGGGTCGGGTCGAAGGCGCGGAGTTCGGCGCGCTGGGCTTGTGCGTCCAGGTCGGTGGCGGCGTCGATGTCCTGGAGCGTGCGGTCGACGTCCCACGCGTTCACCAGGAGGTGGTCGGCCAGTTCGGCGGCGGCCTCGGGGGCGGTGAGGTCCTCCAGGCGGCAGAGGAGGTAGACCAGGCGTTCGTGGTGGGAGAGGCGCCTGACCTGCTCGCGTACGGGGCCGGGCTCGTCGGGCGCGGGCTCGAAGAACAGCGGGCCTGGGCGGTGGCGGGGCGCGGTGGTGAGGATGTCGACGATCAGCCGGTGCCGCAGGCGGGCGTACGCGGGGGAGTTGGTGGCGCGGGCCGCCTGGCGTACGGCATGGCGAGCGGTCGTCAGGAGGTCGGCGGCGGGGGTGCGGCCATCGTCCAGCGCCAGATAGGCCAGCCGCACGAGATCGGCGTACTGGCGTCGCATGGTCATCAGGACGGCCGCTCGCACCGAGCTCACCTCCACGCTGCCTGACTCGATTGTGAACGCGCCGGATAACGGCACGGGATCGATCAGGTGCGTGAACGTTCTGAACGGCGGCCTCAGATGCGGCGGAGGCGCATCTTCTCTACGGCGTGGTCGCGGCCCTTGTGGAGGACCAGGGTGGCGCGGGCGCGGGTCGGGAGGATGTTGGAGACCAGGTTGATCTCGTTGACGTCCCGCCAGACGCGCTGGGCGAACGCGGCGGCCTCGTCCTCGTCGAGCTGGGCGTACTTGTGGAAGTAGGAGCGGGGGTCGGCGAACGCGGTGCGGCGCAGGGCGAACAGGCGCTCCACGTACCACTGGCGGATGTCCTCGACCCGGGCGTCCACGTAGATCGAGAAGTCGAAGAAGTCCGACACGCCGAGGGAGCCGGCGGGCGGGGCCTGGAGGACGTTCAGACCCTCGACGATCAGGATGTCGGGGCGGCGGACGGTCTGGCGGGCCCCGGGGACGATGTCGTACTCCAGGTGGGAGTAGATCGGGATGGACACCTCCTCCGCCCCCGCCTTGATCTCCGAGACGAAGCGGACCAACGCCCGGCGGTCGTAGGACTCCGGGAAGCCCTTGCGGTCCATGATCCCGCGTTCGGCCAGGACGGCGTTCGGGTGCAGGAAGCTGTCGGTGGTGACCAGCTCCACGCTCGGGTGCTCGGGCCAGCGCGCCAGCAGGGTCCGCAGCAGGCGGGACGTGGTGGACTTGCCGACCGCGACGCTGCCCGCCACGCCGATGATGAACGGGGTCGGCTGGACGGGCTCGCCCAGGAACCCGCTGACGGTGTCCCGCAGGCCCCCGTCGGAGAGGAAGAAGAGGTTCAGCAGCCGCGAAAGCGGCAGGTAGACCTCTTCGACCTCGGTGATGTCGATCGGGTCCTTGAGGCCGCGCAGGGCGTCCAGTTCCCCGTGCGTCAGGGGCAGCGGGGTGTTCTCGCGGAGCGCCCGCCAGGCGTCGCGCGAGAGTTCCACATAAGGGCTCGGCACGCTGTCCCATCCGCTCGTCATGGGGTGAACAGTAACCAGTGGTGCAGTCGTTTCTGGGAGTTTGCTGAGCGTCAACGCTATAGCCACCCGCCTACGACGCTTGCAGGTAGGTCCCGGGTCACGGGAGCTAATAGGCTTGCCGCCATGTGTGGAATCGTGGGTTACGTCGGTTCGAAGCCGGCGGTGGACGTCGTGGTCGACGGCCTGGCGCGGCTGGAATACCGCGGCTACGACTCGGCCGGGGTGGCCCTGCTAGCGGACGGCGAGCTGGCGACGGCCAAACGCGCGGGCAAGCTGGTCAACCTGCGCAACGCCCTGGCGGAGGAGCCTCCACCGGCGGGCAGCACGCTCGGCATGGGGCACACCCGCTGGGCGACGCACGGGGCGCCGAACGACCGCAACGCCCACCCCCACACCGGCTGCGGCGGCACCGTCGCGGTGATCCACAACGGGATCATCGAGAACTTCGCCGCCCTGCGTGCCGAGCTGGAGGAGCGGGGCCACGAGCTGGTGTCCGACACCGACACCGAGGCCGTGGCGCACCTCCTGGAGGAGGAGATCAAGGACGGCGCCGCGCTGCCCGAGGCGCTGCGGCGGGTCTGCCGCCGCCTGGAGGGCGCGTTCACGCTGGTGGCGATGGAGGCCGGGGACCCCGACACGGTCGTGGGCGCCCGCCGCAACTCGCCGCTGGTGGTCGGGCTCGGCGAGGGCGAGAACTTCCTGGCCAGCGACGTCTCCGCGTTCATCGCGCACACCCGCAACGCCATGGAGCTCGGCCAGGACCAGGTCGTGGAGCTGCGCCGGGACGGCGTGACGGTCACCGACTTCGACGGCAAGCCCGCCGAGGTCAAGGAGTACCACGTCGACTGGGACGTGTCGGCCGCCGAGAAGGGCGGCTACGACTACTTCATGCTGAAGGAGATCGCCGAGCAGCCGCGGGCGGTCGCCGACACCCTCCTCGGCCGGATCGGCACCGACGGGCGCCTCACCCTCGACGAGATGCGGATCACCGACGAGGAGCTCCGCGAGGTCGACAAGATCATCATCGTGGCGTGCGGCACGTCGTACCACGCGGGCCTGATCGCCAAGTACGCCATCGAGCACTGGGCCGGGCTGCCCTGCGAGGTCGAGCTGGCCAGCGAGTTCCGCTACCGGGACCCGATCCTCAGCCGCACCACGCTGGTGATCGCGATCTCCCAGTCGGGCGAGACGATGGACGCGCTGATGGCCGTCCGGCACGCCCGCGAGCAGCACGCCAAGCTGCTCGGCATCTGCAACGTGAACGGCTCCACGCTGCCGCGCGAGTGCGACGGCGTGCTCTACACCCACGCCGGGCCGGAGATCGCGGTCGCCTCCACCAAGGCGTTCCTCACCCAGCTCGTCGCGGTCTACCTGATCGCGCTCTACCTGGCCCAGGTCCGCGGGACCAAGTGGGGCGACGAGGTCTTCGCCATGGTCCAGCTGCTCGCGGCGATGCCGGAGAAGGTGGAGAAGGTCCTGGAGACCATGGAGCCGGTGCGCGAGCTGGCCCGGTCGCTGGCGGGCGAGAAGAGTGTGCTGTTCCTCGGCCGCCACGTGGGCTTCCCGGTGGCGCTGGAGGGCGCGCTGAAGCTCAAGGAACTGGCGTACATGCACGCCGAGGGCTTCGCCGCCGGTGAGCTGAAGCACGGCCCGATCGCGCTGATCGAGGAGGGCCTGCCGGTCATCGTGGTCGTCCCGCCGCGCGCCCGTGACGTCCTGCACGACAAGATCGTCTCCAACATCCAGGAGATCCGCGCCCGCGGCGCCCGCACCATCGTGATCGCCGAGGACGGCGACACCTCCGTCGCCCCGTACGCCGACACCCTGATCAGCGTCCCCGCCGTACCGACGCTGCTGCAGCCCCTGGTGACCACCGTTCCGCTGCAGGTGTTCGCGTGCGAACTGGCCACCGCCAAGGGCCACGACGTCGACCAGCCCCGCAACCTCGCCAAGTCCGTCACGGTCGAATAGGCCCAGTCGCCCGGCTCGCCGGGTCCGCCCGATCCGTCACGGTCGAGTAACGGACGGAACCGCCCGCTCGCCCTTCCGCGTCCTTAGGTGAAGCCCGAGGGCGCTGGAGGTGGCGGGTGGACGAGCTCGGAGTCGAGGCACACGGCGTCACGCGGAGCTTCGGCGCCGTGCAGGCGCTGCGGGGGCTGGAGCTGACCGTTCCGTACGGGCAGGTCACCGCGCTGGTCGGGCCGAACGGGGCGGGCAAGACCACCCTGATGCTCATCCTGGCGACGCTGCTGGCCCCCGACACCGGCCAGGTCCGGATCGCCGGGTACGACCTGAGCACCCACCCCGAGCAGGTGCGGAGCTCGCTCGGCTGGATGCCGGACACGTTCGGCGTGTACGACCAGCTGAAGGTCCACGAGTACCTGGAGTTCTTCGCCGACGCCTACAGGCTGCCGCGCGATGAGAAGGGGCGCCGCGTCCGGGCGCTGCTGTCGCTCGTGCGCCTCGAGGAGACGGCCGTACGGCCCGTTCATGCGCTGTCGCGGGGGCAGAAGCAGCGGCTGGGGCTGGCGCGGGCGCTCATCCACAAGCCTCGGGTGCTCCTGCTGGACGAGCCCGCCTCCGGCCTCGACCCGCGTTCCCGGATCGAGTTGCGCGACCTCCTGCGCTCCCTGGCCGCCGACGGCGTCGCCGTGCTGGTGTCCAGCCACATCCTGAGCGAGCTGGAGGAGATCGCCGACCGGGTCGCCATGGTCGACCACGGCCGCAGCGCGGGCGAGCACCGCATGACCGACCTCACCTCCGCCGGGCCCGCGGGCCTGGGCGGGGCGCGCTGGCGGATCCGGGCGCTGGACCCGTCCGGGCTGGTCGAGAGCCTGCGGGTGCGGCCCGGCTTCGGCCTGGTCAGCGACCTGTCCGGCGGCGCCGAGGTCGGTCCGCTCACCGAGGAACAGGCGGCCGGCCTGCTCGCCGAGCTGGTCGCCGAAGGGGTGCGGGTCGTCGCGTACGGCCCGGTCGGGAGCGCGCTGGAGTCGGCGTACCTGGCCATGACAGAGAGCCGGCGGTAAGGGGAGGTCGACGCCATGACCCTGCACGGAATCGGACTGGTGGCCGGGCAGGAGGTCCGGACCCGGCTGCGTACGGGTCGCTGGAAGATCCTGCTGGCCACCTGGTGCCTGGTGGTGAACGCGCTCGGGATCATGTTCCGGGTGTCCCTGGACGGAACGGCCGGTCCCTACACCGGGGAGAACGACAACGGCGTCATCATGTTCGGCGCCCTGCTGCTGGCGGTCCTGGTGCTCACCCTCCTGGTGGTCCCGGTCCTCAGCGCCCAGTCGATCAACGGCGACCGTGAACGTGGCACCCTCGCCACCCTCCAGGTCACCCGCCTCACCGCGGGCGACATCGCGTTCGGCAAGCTCGCCGCCGCCTGGGGGACCGGCCTGGTGATCCTGGGCCTCGCCCTGCCCGCCGCGCTCATCCCGGTCATCGAGGGCGCGATCGGCCCCGGCAGAGCCCTGGTCGTCGTCGCCGTCGTGGCCCTGCAGATCGGCATCATCTGCGCGATGGCCCAAGGCTGGTCGGCCATCCTGGCCCGCAGCATCACCTCGATGATGATGTCCTACCTCACCGTCTTCGCTCTCCTCGCGCTCACTCCGATCGTCTACAACCTCGCCCTCCCGCTCACCGCCGAGAAGGTCCACGGCGGCGACTACAGCTACAACAAGAGCCACAGCGAACGCGTCTGGTGGCTCCTGGCGCCCAACCCGGTGGTCGTCCTCGCCGACGCCAGCCCACGCGTCCCCAAACGCCCCGTGGGCCCCGACGAATACCGCAGCGAACCGACGGACCCCCTGGGCGATCTGGGCCGCGACGTACGCCACATCCGCACCGGCCATCACGGCGACGACACCGACGGATTCGGCGCCGCCGTCTGGCCCTACGGCATGGGCTTCAATCTGGCCCTCGCCGGCGGCGCCGTCTGGCTCACCCGGCGACGCCTCACCATTCCCGCCCACCACCTCCCCAAGGGCATTCGCGTCGCCTAAAGTATTTGGCGCAGGCAGCGGTTCCGCATCAAGAAAGAACGCCACTGTGGAGGATCGGTGCGAGGATTTCTTGTATCCGTGCGTGGACTGCGAATCCTCGCACTGGCTCTGCTCCTGTTGGCGACCATCATCGGGGTGCTGGTGTCACCCTTCGCGATGCGCTCCTTCTTGCTCAAGTGGTCGATCGACTGGCGTCTGCTCAGTGATGTAGGCCAGACGTATGGTGCGATTGCGGCGGTCCTCTCTGCCGGTGCGCTCGTTGCTCTGGGCTTCTCTCTCTTTTTCCAGACGCGTGAGCTGCGGCAATCGCGCGAACAGGCCGCCAGAACGACTCATGCCGAACTCATGAAGATGGTTCTGGATGAGCCCGTTTACAGGGAGTGCATAGGGGCGGGCGATATGACTGACATTGAGCTGCGGCAGGGCATCTTCCTGAACCTGCTGCTGAACTGGTGGCAAATGAGGTGGGTGTTCGGGGACATCTACGAGAGTGAAGTTCACGAGCTGGCCCGGAACGAGATATTCGGCGCCGAACCAGGCCGAAGGTACTGGGAGCTGCACGGGATGACACGTATCGACCGTGCGGACGGCAGTCGAGCTCGGCGGTTCAATGAGATCTTCGATGAGGAGTACGCGGCCGCGGTCGCTTCGGGGCCGCTGCGAGCTCGGCCGGACAGCAGTGCGGCCGCCCTCCCGGGCGGCTCGCTTCGCTGGTCTGCGTCGCTACTTGGAGCGGTGGGCCTGGGGGCGGGACTGGCGGTCGTCGGCGGGCGCCTGATCAACCGGACGAGTGGTGTCCGGAGTCGAGGGCGCCGGTCTTGATCTCTCTGATCAGGGAGTGCCAGTCACGCTGGGTGAGAACGATGGCCGGAGGATCACCGGCCTGATGCTCTCCACGGATCGCGATCGTGTCGCCGGACAGCCGGCGTACCTCCACGCAGGTGTTGCTGGCGCCGCAGTGCCGGCTCTTGATCCATGGACTCGGGGATGCCTGCTCAGCGCGCATCCCACCTCCTCGATGGGTCGGCGGACGTGGACAGGCGTCATTGCCAAGCTGGTTCTACCCATCGCTAAGGCAAAATATTGACGCGCCGAGCGACCTTGTCGGAGGTTACGGAGCGCGTTCGCCGCCTAGATCGGTGGGCCGCCACTTGCCCGGCCGGTCGGCGGTGTGGAACGAAGATTCAAAGTGGCAGAGCGCCCGTCGATGATCTTTGAGACGGGCGCCCCTTTCTCGGTGTGCCGTGTGCTCAGCGATTAAAGGTCGAAATCGCCGCTCTTGATGTTCGTGATGAACGAACGCCAAGTCTTGGCTTCGAACCGTAGTACCGGCCCGTTGGTGCCATCTTTGGTGTCGCGCGTGCCGATCAGGCCGTCCTCGAGCACCCCTACTTCAACGCATGTCGCGCTTCCGCCGCACTGTGTACTTTTCCGCCAGATGACGGATTTCGTCGCCAAGGGTGGCACCTTGGGTCCTCCATGGTTCGGTGTCCGATTTTGAGCGCGCAGGCGGATGCCCTAAGAACCCACAACGGCGTTAAGGCCGTGAAAGCGGGAGTGGCTCAGTCACACTTCGCGCCGGACTTTACCATCGCCCACGCCGCGGGCGTGCCAGGGGGCGCGCCCGCGTCTGGCCGTTTTTCTCAGCTGCTGCGGCGCCACCAATCGCGAATTTCTTCGAGGAGGAGCCTGGACTCGTCAGGTGAAAGGGAGTCCTGGCCCATTTGGTCATGTGCGAGACGATACATGTTCGTCTCGCGTTCGTTTTCCAGATAATGCAGTGTCAGGCTTTCGGTGTGAACGGTGTCCGGGAATGGAGTGTCATAGAGCGGGGGGAACTCCAGCAAGGTGAACGAGCCGCCCAGAATTCGGTGCGGATTGTTCAGTGGCATTATTTGAATCTGAATGTGCGGTGCGGTGGAGATCCGGTGCAGGTGCTCGACCTGTTCGATCATCACTTCCGGGTCCCCGATTCTGCGCTTCAGAACGGCTTCGTCAAGGACGACTCCGAGCTCGAGGGGGCGGGTCTGGCGGTGCACCACCTGCTGGCGCCGCATCCGGACCTCGATGCGCCGTTCGATCTCCTGTGGCGTCAAGGTGTCGACGACCTGCCAGCCCCGGATCACGGAGCGGGCGTAGGCCTCGGTCTGGAGCAGGCCTGGGATCACGAGGTTCTCCCAGCACAGGGCCTTGCTGGCGTCGGCCTCGAGGGCGATCAGCTGGGCGTACCCGGACCCGATGGACGGGTAGTCCTCCCACCAGCGCTTCTCCGCGGCGTCCTTGGCGAGCTCGACGAGTTCCTCGCGGTGCGGGCCGTTGACCTCGTAGAGATCCAGCATGCGGCGGACGTCGGCCAGCCGTGCCCCGGTGCGGGCGTTCTCGATGCGGCTGACCTTGGCCGTGCTCCATTCGAGCCGTGCCGCGACGTCGTCTCCGGTGAGGTCCAGATCCTCGCGGAGCCGGCGCAGCTCGGCGGCGAGCCGGCGCTGGCGAACCGAGGGACGTGGCGATGCGCTCATGGCTGCGGCCTCTCCCGCCCGACGGGGTGCTCTGTTCTCGACCCGTGCGATCCGCGGCGCCGTGGCGAGATTGAGCCTGGCGACGCAGGACCGCGCGTTGATTGATTGTACGACTGAGGGGAATCCTTCACCGTACATGACACTGTAACTTGCACAGCAACCTGCATTTGACCACAATCAGATAAAGCGGCCGACACTAGACAACGACCGCCACGGTCGGACGTTGACCAGGCCACAAGCGTGATCGAGCGCCGATCCCCCTACGATCGCGCCGGCGGCTGGCACCGGCGCGGCAGCAGGGCCCGCGACCGCAACGGAGCCTCGCAGGGCCACCCCCAATTGATCATCTCGGCTCACCCGCCGGGAGAAATGGAGGGGTCCGGTGGACAATCTTCCCCTGCACCGAAGCATCCTCGCCGTCGATATGGAGAGATCGACTAGCCCGCTCCGTACCAATCCCATCAAGGGCGAGCTGCGCGGCCACCTCTACCGAATGCTCGAACAGGCCATGGCCTGCGCCGGAATCGGAACGCGCCAGTGTGACCCGTTCGAAGACCGCGGAGACGGGGTGCTCGCGCTGATCCATCCCAGCGACCACGTCCCCAAGACCTACCTGCTGAGCCGATTCATCCCCGAGCTGTCCCGTCTCCTGGTGGAGTACAACCTCGGCCTGCCTCCGGACGAGTGGCCTCGCCGGGGCCTGCGCCTGCGGGCCGTCGTTCACGCGGGCGAGATCCACCACGACCGTCACGGCTACTTCGGTGAGGCCATCGACGTGGCCTGCCGCCTGCTGGACGCCCGTCCCGTCAAGAAGGCGCTCCAAGGAGTCACCGCTCCGCTCGTCCTGGTCGTTTCGAAGGAGATCTTCGAGACCGTCGTCAAGCACGAGTACGACGGCATCTCCATGGCCACCTACCAGCCCGACGTGCGCCTTCATGTGGCCGGCCAGCGCCGTCAGGGCTGGCTCCACATCCCCACCGAGGCGATGGAACTGCGTGCTTGCGAGCCTTTGGCCTCCGCGCGGGCCCTCCGTCGTTTCAGCCCTGAAGCCGATCACTCGGCAGCCTGATGCCCTGATGCCCTGATGCCGGGTCCGGGATTCCGGGGGTTTAGGAGTCCCGGGCCGCTGAGTTCTCCTGCCGTCGGGTGGCTCACTGGTCGGCGTCACTACTGAACGCCGGCGGGTGGGCGTGGCAGGGTGGGGGCGTGATCGTGGGTGTGGGGATCGACGTGGTCGACATCGCGCGGTTCGAGCGGGCGCTGGAGCGGACGCCGGGCTTGCGGGATCGGTTGTTCACCGAGGTGGAGCGGGGGATGCTGCCGCGGTCGCTGGCGGCTCGGTTCGCGGCCAAGGAGGCGCTGGCCAAGGCCCTCGGGGCGCCGCGCGGGTTGTTGTGGACCGATGCCGAAGTGCAGCGGGGCGAGCGGGGGCGGCCCGTGCTGAAGGTGACGGGGACCGTCGCGGCGGCGGCCGAGGAACGCGGGGTCGATCGCTGGCATGTGTCGCTGAGCCATGACGGTGGGATCGCGACGGCCGTTGTCATCGCCGAGTCTGGGGAGCTGGGATGAGGTACGCGCACGAGGTGGGCAAGGTCCGGGCCGCGGAGGAGGCCCTGATGGCGCGCCTGCCTGAGGGGACCTTGATGCAGCGGGCGGCGGCCGGGCTGGCCGCTGTTTGTGTTCGGCTGCTGCCGGGGGTCTATGGGGCCGAGGTTGTGCTCTTGGTCGGTGGTGGGGACAACGGTGGAGACGCGCTTTATGCGGGTGCGCGGCTTGCCAGGCGGGGCGCTCGGGTTGTCGCCGTTCAGGCGGGGTCTCGGATTCATGAGGGCGGGCTCGCGGCGCTTCGGGCGGCGGGGGGACGGCTTGAGAGCGATCCTGAGGTGCTTGATAAAGCCGATCTCATTGTTGACGGACTGACCGGGATCGGTGGAACGGGGGCGCTGCGGGAGCCTTATGCGGGGCTTGCCGCCAGGGCGTCGGAGTCCACGGGGATCGTGGTCGCCTGTGATGTGCCGAGTGGTGTCGATGCGGGATCTGGACAGGTCGAGGGGGTTGCCGTTCAGGCCGATGTGACGGTCACGTTCGGCACGCACAAGCCCGGCCTGCTGATCGATCCGGGGGCTTCGCGGTGCGGGGTCGTGGAGTTGGTCGATATCGGGTTGGGTGCGGATCTGCCGGATCCGGATGTTGTTGCCCCCTGGCCTGCTGACATTCGGCCGCCTGAGCCCGGGGCCGAGTCCGACAAGTACCGGCGCGGGGTCGTGGGGATCCTTGCGGGCAGCGAGGAGTTCACCGGCGCGGCCGTTCTGAGCACGGGCGGCGCGGTGCACGGCGGTGCGGGGATGGTTCGGTTCGCGTCGGTGCCGCATGCGGTGGAGGTCGTACGGCAGCGGTGGCCGGAGGCCGTCACGGCCGTCGTTGAGCCGGGTCCGAAGGTCGTCGAGCAGGTCGGGCGGGTCCAGGCGTGGGTCGTCGGGCCTGGGCTCGGAACGGGCGCCGAGGCCGAGGCTCTGCTGGAGTCGGTGCTGGGGACCGATCTGCCGGTGCTGGTTGACGCGGACGGGCTGACGGTGCTGGCTCGGCGGCGTGACCTGCTGCGGCGGGAGGCGCCGACCGTGCTGACTCCGCACGCGGGGGAACTGTCCCGGCTGATCGGTGCCGAACGTGAACTGATCGAGGCGCGGCGCCTGGAGTACGTACGGCGGGCAGCGGCGGAGCTGTCGGCGACCGTGCTGCTCAAGGGCTCGACGACGCTGATCGCCGAGGAGGCCCGGCCCGTACGGGTGAATCCGACCGGCACGCCGCGGCTGGCGACGGCCGGGACCGGTGACGTGCTGTCCGGGCTCATCGGGGCCTTGCTGGCGGGTGGGATGGCGGCTATCGACGCGGCGGCGGCCGGGGCCTATCTGCACGGGCTCGCCGCGCGGATCGCGTCCGCCGGGCCGTTCGGGTCGGAGGGCGAGTCGCCGATCAGCGCCTACGACGTCGTAAGCGCCCTGCCCCAGGCCTTTCGGTCGCTAGGCTGAACTTAGGCTGGGGCCCGCACGTCCAATGGATGTGAGACAGGTAAAACCCGACCACGCACGCGAGCGCGCAACCTGAGCGGGGAGCGAGCCGCAGGCGAAGCTCCTCGCGAAGACGGCGAAGCCGTGTCGCGCTCGCCGCTTCGCGGTTCGGGTCCGAGCCGCCAGGCGAGGGCCCGAGGCCGCGAAAGCCAAGCAAGCAAGGTAACCATGAGAAGTCCAGCACTGGCACGGATCGACCTCGACGCCATCAGCCACAACGTCTCGCTGCTGCGGGAGCGGGCCGGTGGCACCGAGGTCATGGCCATGGTGAAGGCCGAGGCCTATGGGCACGGCCTGGTCCCGGCCGCCCGTGCCGCGATCGCGGGCGGGGCGACCTGGCTCGGCGTGGCCAAGCTCGCCGAGGCCGTGGAACTGCGGCGCGCCGGGGTCGTCGGCGTGCCCTTGCTGGTGTGCGTGAGCGTGCCGGGCGAGCCGTACGACCAGGCCGTCACGCTGGGGATCGACCTGACCGCGGGCACGCCCCGGATGGTCGAGGAGATCGCCGCCGCGGCGGAACGGGCCGGACGCCCGGCCAGGCTTCACCTCAAGGCCGACACCGGGATGTCGCGGGGCGGCGCGGCGCCGGACGAGTGGCAGCCGCTGGTGGACGCGGCGCGCAAGGCCGAGACCGCCGGGCACCTGAACGTCGTGGGGCTCTACTCGCACTTCGCGTGCGCCGACGAGCCGGGCCACCCGTCGATCGCGGGCCAGCTCTCGGCGTTCAACGACTTCGTGGCGCTGGCCGAGGGCGCCGGGGTGCGGCCCGAGGTGCGGCACCTGTCCAACTCGGCCGCGATCCTCACGCTGCCCGAGGCCAGGTTCGATCTCGTACGGCCGGGCATCGCGATGTACGGCCTCACGCCGATGCCGCAGCTCGGCACGTTCGGGCTCCGGCCCGCGATGACGCTCACCGCCGACGCCGCGATGGTCAAGCGGGTCCCGGCGGGCAGCGGCGTCTCGTACGGCCACACCTACGTCACCGAACGCGAGACCACGCTCGCGCTGGTCCCGGCGGGTTACGGGGACGGGGTGCCGCGGCACGGATCCAACCTGCTGGAGGTGCTGGCGGGCGGGCGACGCCGCCGGATCGCCGGGCGGGTGTGCATGGACCAGTTCGTGATCGACCTGGGCGACGACAGCCTGTCCGAGGGGGACGAGATCGTGCTGTTCGGCCCGGGAGACCGCGGCGAGCCGACCGCTCAGGAGTGGGCGGACGCGCTCGGCACGATCTCGTATGAGATCGTCACCCGGATCGGATCCCGGGTTCCGCGAATGTACGCAGGCGGTCCGTCGTAGGGGGCGACCATGGACAGTAAGAACAAGCGCAGGTTCGGCATCGCGGGCGCGGTGGCGGGCGTCGGCGCGGCGGGCATCGGTGCCGCCGTCGGGCTGCGGCACCTGGCCGTCGGGCGGGTACGGCTGCGCCCCGACCCCGACGCGGGCGAGCCGTTCGGGGAACTGCGCGGCCGCGAGCTCACCGTGCTGGCGGACGACGGGCTGCCGCTGCACGTGGAGATCGACGGGCCGGACGACGCGCCGCTGACGCTGGTGTTCTGCCACGGCTACACGCTGAACCAGGACTCCTGGCACTACCAGCGCCGCGATCTCGCCGACGTACGGGCCGACGCGAGCCCGGCGTCCCGGCCGCGGATGGTCTTCTGGGACCAGCGCAGCCATGGCCGTTCGGGCCGCAGCAAGCCGACGCACGCGACGATCGACCAGACCGGCGAGGACCTGTACGCGGTGCTGCGCGCCACGACCCGGCCCGGCGACGCGGTCGTGCTGGTCGGGCACTCCATGGGCGGCATGTCGATCATGGCGCTGGCCGAGAGCCACCCCGAGGTCTTCGAGGACCAGGTCAAGGCGGTCGCGCTGATCAACACCTCCGGCGGCTCGCTGGCCGAGGTCTCGATGGGGCTGCCCCTGGTCGTGGCCAAGCTGGTCAGGCCGCTCGCGCCCGGCGCGCTGCGCGGCCTCGGCCGCCAGGCCGTCCTGGTCGACCGCGCACGCGGGCTCGGCGCCGACATCGCGTTCTTCGTCACCCGCCGGATGGCGTTCGCCGACAAGTACGTCAGCCCGACGGTCGTGGACTTCCTCGAGCAGATGATCAGAGCGACCCCGATCGATGTGATCGCGGAGTTCTACCCGGCCTTGATGGCGCACGACAAGGCGGGCGCGCTCAAGGTGATCGGCAAGGTCCCCGTGCTGGTCCTGGCCGGCGGCGAGGACCGCCTCACCCCGGCCGCGCACGGCCGCCTCATCGCCGAGTCCGTCCCGGACGCCGAGCTGGTCGAGGTCGACGACGCCGGGCACGTCCTGCCCCTCGAATACCCGGGCATGGTCACCGGCGGCCTGCGTCGCCTCGTCGAGCGCATCCGCCCCCGCCTGGAAGAACGCACCGCATGATGGGTGGAGTAGTGGTGAAGTGGTTGGAGGGCGGAGCGTGAGCGTGGCGATCTCGGTGCCGGCGGCGGAGGACATGCGGGACCTGGGCCTGCGGCTGGCCGGGCTGCTGCGCGCGGGGGACCTGCTGGTGCTGACCGGGGACCTGGGCGCGGGCAAGACCACCCTCACGCAGGGCATCGGCGAGGGGCTGAAGGTGCGCGGGCCGATCACCTCGCCGACCTTCGTCATCGCGCGGGTGCACCCGTCGCTGTGCGGCGGGCCGCCGCTGGTGCACGTGGACGCCTACCGCCTGGGCGGGTTCGCCGAGCTGGACGATCTGGACCTGGACGCCTCGGTCGGGGAATCGGTCACGATCGTCGAATGGGGCGAGGGTCTTGCCGAGGGCCTGACCGAAGATCGACTAGAAGTGATCATTTCTCGGGAGGCCGAGGACGGCTCCGAGAAACGGTCGGTAAAGATCGCCGGAATCGGCCATCGCTGGGCCGGCATGCTCGACGACCTGGCCTGACAGGAAACATCAACCGTTTTTTCTGTAAGTGTGATCCGACCACTTTGCGGTGGCATGACGTACTCTTTGCCGGAACGAACCTCACCTGCGTGACATGTCAGGTTTTCCCCCACGGGAGTTGAGTTCTGGTGAGTGGCAGCCATCGCAGCGGGAGTCACCGCTCTGACAGCGGGAGCTATCCGGCGGGATCCGGGGGCTACCGCGCGGGCAACAGCGGCGGGTACCGGTACGTCGAGGACCCGCGGCGGACGGGCAGCGGCAGCCACAGGGTCGTCCGCGAGGAGCGCCGCTCCGGCAGGCGCTGGATCTTCGTGTTCGCGGGCGTGGTGGCCGGGGCCGGGGCCTGCGTGCTCGCCGCGTTCGCCATCATGACCGGGCTGAACGCCGGCGAGCGGTCCTCGGGCGGCACGGTCAGCAGCAGCGGCGCCGCCGACAGCACGCCGATGTCGAACGGGGAGCGTTCGGTCGTCCCGGACGCCTGCCAGCTGGTCGGCGACGACCTGGCCGGCAAGCTCGCCCCGAACGCCGACCGCACTCAGGCCGACAACTACCAGAACAGCGACACCCAGAACCAGTGCGTCTGGGGCGCGTACACCGGCAGCAACAAGCGGCAGCTGACCGTCGAGCTGCGCGCGATCAGCGGGGCCCAGGAACAGAGCGCCACCGCCGCCGCCAAGGTCGCGTTCTCGGGTGAGCAGAAGGCCGACGAGTCGGGCAAGTCCCTGCTGGGCGGCCAGGAGCTGACCGAGAAGCAGCGGCTCAGCGACGTCGGCGACGAGGGCTACGTCGTCTACAGCGTGGACAAGGGCCAGGGCTCGGGCGAGGCGATCGCCAACGTGCGCGTGGTGAACGTCCTGGTGACCATCCACTACTCGGGCGCCAACCACGGCGAGCCGCTGGACGCGGGCAACGCGATCAAGGGCGCGATCGACACGGCCAAGAGCGCGGTCACGGGCCTCAGCTCCTCCTGACAGGTCCCCACCTCCTGCGCGGTACGGGTCGCGGTACGCGTGAGCTGCACTACGCTTTGAATTCGTGCTGGTCTTGGCTTTCGACACCGCAACCGCCGCGGTCACCGTCGCGCTCTATGAATGGTCCCCCGGAGAGGGGGTCGGGCGCCGCGGCGCCGCCGAGGCGGTCGACAGGCGCAGGCACACCGAGCTGCTCACCCCCTCCATCGCCCAGGTCATGGCCGAGGCGGGGGCGGCGCCGGGTGATCTCAGCGCGATCGTCGTCGGGGTGGGGCCCGGCCCGTACACCGGGCTGCGCGTCGGCCTGGTGACCGCCCGCGCGATGGGCGAGGCCCTGAAGATCCCGGTGCACGGCGTGTGCACGCTGGACATCATCGCCTGGGCCTCCGGCCGGGAGACGCCGTTCGCCGTGGCGACCGACGCCCGCCGCAAGGAGGTCTACTGGGCCCGCTACGACTCCAAGGGCGTGCGCGCCACCGATCCGGCCGTCGGCCCCGCCGCCGACGTACGGGAGGACGCGCCGGACGACCTGCCGGTGATCGGCGAGGGCGCGGAGCTCTACGCCGACGTTCTCGGTACGCGGGGCCAGGACCCTGCGCCGCTGCTGCCGTCCGCGACCGCGCTGGCCGAGCTCGCCGTGGCGCGCCTGTCGGGCGCCGTCCGCACCACGATGCTGCCGCCCGAGCCGCTCTACCTGCGCCGCCCGGACGCCAAGGAGCCCGGTCCCCGCAAGAAGGTCACGCCCGCATGAGCGAGACGACCCTGCGGGCCATGACGTACGACGATCTACCCGCCGTGATGCGGCTGGAGCACGAGCTGTTCCCCGAGGACGCGTGGAGCGAGCAGATGCTCCGCGGCGAGCTCGACGACCAGCCGCGCACCCGGCACTACGTGGTCGCCGAGACCGCCGAGGGCGAGATCATCGGCTATGCCGGGCTGGCGGCCGCGGGCGGGCAGGCCGACGTTCAGACGATCGGCGTGCTGCCCGGCCATCAGGGCGGTGGCGTGGGCGCGGCGCTGCTGACCGAGTTGCTCGACGAGGCGGTGCGGCGGGGGAGCGAGGCGGTGTTCCTGGAGGTGCGCGCCGACAACGACCGCGCGCGCCGGCTGTACGAGCGGTTCGGGTTCGACCGCGTGGGGCTGCGCAAGCGTTACTACCAGCCGTCCGGGGTGGACGCGATCGTGATGCGCCGCAACCTGGGCGGCGGAGCCGCTTCGGGGGGCGCGGGGGGTCGTCCCCCCTCGGGAAACACTGAGCGTGCGCCGCGCCGCGCGCCCGTCGGCTTCACCAGGGAGCAATCATGATCAGAGACTCCGAGCCCCTGGTCCTGGGGATCGAGACCTCCTGCGACGAGACCGGCGTCGGGATCGTGCGCGGCCACACGCTGCTGGCCGACGCGATCGCCTCCAGCGTCGACCAGCACGCGCGGTTCGGCGGCGTGGTGCCCGAGGTGGCCTCGCGCGCGCACCTGGAGGCGATGACGCCGACGGTCGAACGGGCGCTGGCCGATGCGGGCGTGGCGTTCGAGGACATCGACGCGTTCGCCGTGACCGCCGGCCCCGGCCTGCCGGGCGCGCTGATGGTCGGGGTGGCGGCGGCCAAGGCGTACGCGCTCTCGCTCGGCAAGCCGCTGTACGGGGTCAACCACCTCGCCGCCCATGTGGCCGTCGACCAGCTCGAACACGGCCCGCTGCCCAAGCCCTGCGTGGCCATGCTGGTGTCGGGCGGGCACTCTTCGCTGCTGCTGGTGCCGGACGTGGCCTCCGATGTACGGGCGCTGGGCTCCACCGTGGACGACGCGGCGGGCGAGGCGTTCGACAAGGTCGCCCGCGTGCTCGACCTCGGCTTCCCGGGCGGGCCGGTGATCGACCGGATGGCCCGTGAGGGCGACCCGGCGGCGATCGCGTTCCCGCGCGGCAAGTACGCCGACGGCACCTACGACTTCTCGTTCTCCGGCCTCAAGACCGCGGTCGCCCGCTGGGTCGAGGCCAGGGAACGCGCCGGGGAGCCCGTGCCGGTGGCCGACGTCGCCGCGTCCTTCCAGGAGGCCGTGGTGGACGTGCTGACCCACAAGGCGCTCAAGGTCTGCAAGGACAACGAGGTCACCGACCTGCTGATCGGCGGCGGTGTCGCGGCCAACTCCCGCCTGCGCGCGCTCGCCAAGGAACGCTGCGAGGCGGTGGGCGTACGGGTGCGCGTGCCGAGGCCGAAGCTGTGCACCGACAACGGCGCGATGGTCGCGGCCCTCGGCTCCGAGCTGGTCGCCTCCGGCCTGGCCCCCTCCGAGCTCGACCTCCCCGCCGACTCCAGCCTCCCCATCGAGACCATTCGCCTCTAATACGCCGATCTTGCTCTCAGCGCCCTTCATTCGCGCGTGGAAGGGCGCTGAGAGCAAGATCGGCGAGGTTTCAGGGGGTGGGCGCTCCGAGCTCGGCGAGCTGGGTGGCCAGGTGCTCTTCGAAGAGCGGGATCTGGGCCTCGTCCAGGACCCGGTGGGAGTCCTCGGGCAGGAGGTCGAGCACGGCCCGGATGTCCCAGAACGGGTCGTGCCGGTAGCCGCCCGACACCTGGTCGAACGCGGCCAGGAAGCGGTCGGCGGCGGCCTGGCCGTACCGCAGCACCAGGCTCAGCCGCATCTGCGCGATGTCGACCGCGACGGGTCCGTACGAGGCGTCCGACCAGTCGACGACGCCGGTGAGGCGCCCGTACGACCAGAGCGTGTTGTCGGGGTGGTAGTCGCGGTGGATGAAGCGCGACGGCGCCTCGGGCGCGGGCCGCGCGGCGACGTCGAAGGCGCTCTCCCACACCTCGGGGCGCAGCGCGTGCTTGGGCGGCAGCCGCACGCCGAGCCGGTTGTACGGGTTGTACGGCGGCATCGTGGACGCGCCGTTCAGCGCGTGCACGCTCAGCAGCGCGGCGGCGAGCTGGATCAGGTACTCGGGGAGGTCCTCAGGTGCGGGCCGCGGCGGATGGCCGATCAGGCGGGTGATGAGCAGCGCTGGAGCGTCCGCGTAGGCGCCGCCGGGGTCGGCGGCGACGAGCGAGGGGGTCGGCAGCTCGCAGCCGGCGAGCAGGGCGAGTGCGGCGATCTCACGTTCCGGCGAGAACTCGGCACCGCCGCGGCCGCTCGCCATCATGCCCGCGCTGAAGCCCGGGCTCACGCTGAGCGTCGGCCCGCCGATCGCGGGTACGCGCGACGCCGGCATGCGCGACGCGGAGCCTGAGGCCGATGCCAGGTCCGTGGTGGACGCGAGGTCCGGGCCTGCTGCCAGGTCCGTGGTCGACGCGACGTTCGGGGAGGACGCGACGTTCGGCGCGGGATCGGCCGGGGCGGCGGGCGCGGTCAGGTGGGCGGGCAGCCAGCGGCGCAGGACGAGCCGGTGGGCGCTGCCCGAGCGGCTCTCGGCGAGCACCGCGTGGTTGACGTGCGCGACGCCGCCCGCCAGGGGGCGGACCATCTTCACCGAGGCGCCCTGGCCGAGGCACTGCTCGACCCATCGCAGGGTCGAGCGGCTGGGCGGTGCGCCGTTCGGTAGGCGGAGTGCCGGACTCTTGGTCACGACTTCCATGAAAACGGATTCCGATGGGTATTGAGAGTGATTTTGTAAACCCGGAACGTAACGAAACGCACGTCATGGCGCTAAACGGAAGATGTGGGCGGGGGAAAGGGGGTGACTGGGGGATCAGGTGGTGCGGCCTTGGCGGAGCATCGCGCGGTCTTGGCGGAACGGCGTGCGGGCCGGGTGAAACCGGACGGCCTTGGCGGAGCGCCCCCGGAACCGGGAGGGAGCGCCCCGCCACTGGGCCTCAGTCCTTGCCTTCGCGGCGCGGACGCAGCAGTGCCTCGGCGAGCGCCAGCATCGTCTCCTCCAGCGTGGAGAGCCGCTTCAGAACGTCCTCGTGCACGGCGGTCACCTGCTTGGTGACGTCGTCATGGACGCTGTCGACCTTCTTGCCGACCTCGTCCTGCACGTTCTCAAAGCGCTTGCCGACCTCCAGCTGAACGGCCTCGGCGCGGCGGGTCACCTCGTCGGTGACGCCGTCGAACCGCTTGGCGAACTCCTCGGCGGCGCCGCCGACCTTCTTGGCGACGTCCTCATGAATGCCGTCGACCTGCTTGGTCACGTCCTCGTGAATGCCGTCGACCTGCTTGGTCACGTTCTCGTGGATCCCGTCGATCCGCTTGGTGACGTCGTCGTGGACACCGGTGACCTGGCGGGACACCTCGGTGTGCACGGACTCGACCTGCTTGGTGACGTCGGTGTGCACCGACTCGACGCGGCGGGAGACGATGTCCACCTGGTTGGTGAACTCCTCCAGGGCGCCGTCGACCTTCTTGGTGACCTCCTCGTGGATCCCCTCGATCCGCTTGCGGACGTCCTCGTGCACGTCCTCGAACCGGCGGGAGAACTCGTCCATGCGCTTGGCGACGTCGCTGTAGGCCGTCTCGGCGATCTGGGACATGGTCGCCTTGACCTCGTCCCGGTCCGGCCTGGCCCGCAGCTCCTCGATCAGCGGGTCGACCGCGTCGACGAGGTGCTTCTCCAGCGCGTCGAAACGGTCGCTGTGGTCGACCACCGGACGCTGCGCCAGCTCGGTGAGACGCCGGTGCAGCTCGGAGATCTCCAGCGTGGCGGGGAGCTGCCCGATGCGGTCGTTGACCCCGTCGATGCGGTCGTCGACGCCCTCGAACCTGCCGTCCAGCCCGTCCAGCTTGCCCGACAGCCCCTCGAGTCGGCCATCGAGCCCGTCCAGACGCCCGTCGAGCCCGTCCAGCCGGCCGCCGACGCCCTCGACCCTGCCGTTCACGGCCTCCAAACCCTGGTCGACCCGCTCGGCCATCTCACCCAGCGACTGGTCGACGCGGGTGGTGACCCCGTTGATCGAATGCTCGAGCTTCTCCGCCCGGTGCCCGAGTTCGGCGAGGGACTTGTCCAGCCGGTTGAAGCGCACGGAGGCGGCTTCCATGCTGCCCTGGAGCTTGTCCAGGCGCTTGGTCATCTCCTCCATCCGCTGCGACGCCTGCTGGGTGGCGTCGGTGATGTTCTGCGCGGAGTCCAGGACCGCCTGCAGCCGGGAGAGGCCCTCATCGACGTTCTCGGCGACCACACCGACGTCGGCCCAGAGCGCGGGCAGCTCGGCCACCGGCTTGATGCGGTCGCCCACCGCCTCGATGTGCTCGGCAAGCCCCTCGGCCCATTCCGGCGGCTTGGCCGACAGCTCGTCGACCTGACCCCGCACACTGTCCAGCTGCCCCGTCAGCCCGTTGAGCTCCCGCTCCCGGACCTCCCGCAGCAGCCACTCCATACCTTCCAGTCGCTGGCGTATCTCATCCAGGACCTGACCCTGTGAGCGCTGTTCATAGACGTGGTCCTGCGCCGCACGGGCGAGCAACTCCCGCATCCGGTCCGAAACCGGTTGACCCCCCGTCTGCAGGAAGTTGTGATTCGTTTCCACCCGATGCTCCTTCGTGTGCCGACGCGATGAAATGGTGCGCGGCAATGAATCGTGAAGAAGCCAACTGTAGTGCGTCCGCCGGGCGCTTATTAGAGGGAGCAAAGAACATTACGAGTTCTGTGGAATGCGCTTCTTTCCCGAGTGGTGCGGAAAGTGGGCGATCATTACCTCTGCCCTGATTCGGGCGATCTGCCTAAAACCGGCGGTGACGTCCCTCGTACGCCCGGCCGCCGTGACCGTTGCTGGGCAGCGGCGGCGGGAGACTGCAGCCGCACGTCTCGACCAGCTTGACCAGCTCGTATTCCCCTATGAGCACGGCCCGGCAGGCGGTGCACTGCTCGATCAGGATCCCGTCGCGCTGGTAGCCGACCATTTCGGCACGGCATTTGGGGCAGTGCATCGGCCGCCTCCCCGGGTGATGATCAAGGTACGCCGTTTCGCGCCCCGTGGATAACGACCTTGCCCCTTGGTCGCTAACCATAGTGAGCGCAATGCCGGAAAGCGCGTAAGGATTTGCTCTGCCGTGGCGAGTTGCGCCCGCCTGCTTGGCGTTCCCGCGCCGGGCGAAGATCTTTCGGATTGATTAACGGGAGTTCAGCGTATCGGGCGTGTCAGCAACGCCACCGGGGCCGTATCGACCCGCGTCAGGACGACCACGAGTTCCGGTCCGCCTTTGGTCTTCCGCAATCCCAGATCACGCCGCAGCCGCTCCAGGTCCACCGCCGACCCGCGCTTCTTGAGCGTCAGTGCCCCGACCTCCCGCCGCCGCACCTCGGCCCGCAGCCGCTTCAGCGAGAACGGCATCACGTCCTCGATCTCGTAGGCGCTCGCGAACGGCGTTTCCACCAGCTCGTCCCCGGTCACGTACGCGATCTGCGGATCCGCGAGCCCGCCCCCGACCATCTCCGCCACCTCGGCGACGAGATGAGCCCGGATGACGGCCCCGTCCGGCTCGTACAGATACCGACCCCAATTCTTGACCCGGGGCTCGACCGCCCCGGGCGTCAGCGTCACCGTCTCCGCGCCTGAGATCAGCGTCGCCCGCCGCCCGACATCACCGGCCAGCTCCCCGAGCCACAGCGCGGCCTCCTTCACCTCGCCGCCCACCGAGACCCACTCGGCCTCCGCCCCCTCCGGGATCGCCTCGTACGGGATCCCGGGCGCCACCTTCACGCACCCTCCCGGCGCACGTGAAGCCAGCTCCAGGACCATGTCCAGCGGCGGCTGATAAGCCTTCGGATCAAAGACCCGCCCCCGCCCTGTCCGCCGCCCCGGATCCGCGAACACCGCAGCGAACCCCCGAGGGTCCTCCTCGGCGGCATCGCCCTCTCGTACGGAAACCAGCTCCGTCAGCCCGAACGCGTCGACATTCGCCCGAGCCACCGCGGCCGTCAGCGGATCAAGCTCCACCCCCACCCCCGGCACCCCCGCACGCCCCCGCGAGATGAGGTCACCCCCGATCCCGCACCCCAGCTCCAACACCCCACGCGCAGCCTCCGCCCGGCGCGAGGTCTCCGCCTCGCGCGCAGTGGAAACGTTTCCATCGGCGGTTCGGTCTGCGGTTCGGTCTGCGGTTCGGTCTGCGGTTCGGTGGGCGGTGAAGCGGTGGGCGGTGAAGCGGTGGGCTCGGTGGGCGGCGACGCTCGCGCGCGTGGACTGCTCAAGCCCGGCCGGGGTGAAGTACATGCGGGCGGCATCCTCGCCGAACTTCGCGCGGGCGCGTTCGCGCAGACGGACCTGAGTGAGAGCGGCCGCCACCAGCTCCGCGGGGTGGCTCTTGCGCAGTCGTGCGGCCGTCGAGATGAGGGCGTCCTCCGAGACGTCAGAGGCGCCCGCGGCGGCGAGAACCGCCTGGCCATCCGGGGTGAGCAGGCCGAGGAACGCCTCAAGGTCCATAGGGTGGACGGTAGCGGCCGGGTGAACGGCGGAGGTCGGTGCCGGGGGCGACCGTGTTCGTGTTGACGGGTTACCGGGCATTGCATAGTCTCCATGACTGGCACTCTCAATGCGAGAGTGCCAACCACACAGCGACACAAAGGTCGGTCTGGCACCCGCGACGACAGGCCGGTCCAGGGTCGCCTCTTCTGCCACATGTGCGGTCGGCCACCGATGGTCGACCGAGGACACCACGAAGGGGAGGTCAGATCGTGACGACCGCCACCAAGGTTGCTCTCAAGCCGCTCGAGGACCGCATCGTGGTCCAGCCGCTCGAGGCCGAGACCACCACCGCGTCGGGCCTTGTCATTCCCGACACCGCCAAGGAGAAGCCCCAGGAGGGCACCGTCCTTGCGGTCGGCCCGGGCCGCGTCGACGACAAGGGCGACCGCGTGCCGCTCGACGTCAGCGTCGGCGACATCGTCCTGTACAGCAAGTACGGGGGCACCGAGGTCAAGTACAACAACGAGGAGTACCTCGTTCTCTCGGCGCGCGACGTGCTCGCGATCATCGAGAAGTAATCACCCGAGACGTGATGCAGCCGCCCCGGAATCGCCCGCTTGAGGGGCGATCCGGGGCGGTCGCGTGACTGTGCTCCCCGTATACGCAATTTGGGAGTTTTCCGCATGGCGAAGATCCTGGAATTCGACGAGGACGCTCGCCGGGCTCTTGAGCGCGGCGTCAACGCTCTCGCGGACGCCGTCAAGGTGACCATCGGCCCGCGCGGCCGCAACGTCGTCATCGACAAGAAGTTCGGCGCGCCGACCATCACCAACGACGGCGTCACCATCGCCCGCGAGGTGGAGCTGGAGGACCCGTACGAGAACCTCGGGGCCCAGCTCGCCAAGGAAGTGGCGACCAAGACCAACGACGTCGCCGGTGACGGCACCACCACCGCCACCGTGCTGGCCCAGGCGCTCGTACGCGAGGGCCTGCGCAACGTGGCGGCCGGTGCCTCGCCGCTCGGCCTCAAGCGGGGCATGGACCAGGCCGCGGCCTACGTCTCCGACCAGCTGCTGAAGGTCGCCCGCGAGATCGAGGAGAAGAGCGACATCGCCGGTGTCGCGACCATCTCCGCGCAGGACGCCAAGATCGGTGAGCTGATCGCCGAGGCGTTCGAGAAGGTCGGCAAGGACGGTGTCATCACCGTCGAGGAGGCGCACACCTTCGGCCTGGAGCTGGAGTTCACCGAGGGCCTCCAGTTCGACAAGGGCTACCTGTCGCCGCACATGGTGACCGACCCCGAGCGCATGGAGGCCGTCCTCGAGGACGCCTACGTGCTGATCGTGGACGGCAAGATCTCCAACGTGCAGGAGTTCCTGCCGCTGGCCGAGAAGGTCGCCCAGACCAAGAAGCCGCTGCTGGTCGTGGCCGAGGACGTCGAGGGCGAGGCCCTGGCGCTGCTGGTGGCCAACAAGATCCGCGGCACCTTCCTGTCGGTCGCGGTCAAGGCGCCCGGCTTCGGCGACCGCCGCAAGGCGATGCTCGGCGACATGGCCGCCCTGACCGGTGGCCAGGTCGTCAGCGAGGCCATCGGCCTGAAGCTGGACGGCATCGGCCTGGAGGACCTGGGCAAGGCCCGCCGGATCACCGTCACCAAGGACGCCACCACCGTCGTCGATGGCGAGGGCGACCAGGGCGAGATCCAGTCCCGGATCAACCAGATCAAGGTCGAGATCGAGAACAGCGACTCCGACTGGGACCGCGAGAAGCTGCAGGAGCGCCTGGCCAAGCTGGCCGGCGGGGTCTGCGTGCTGCGCGTCGGCGCCGCCACCGAGGTGGAGCTGAAGGAGAAGAAGCACCGCCTCGAGGACGCCATCTCGGCGACCCGCGCGGCCATCGAGGAGGGCATCGTCGCCGGCGGCGGCACCGCCCTGGTCGATGTCGCCAAGGGCGGCGTGGACGCGCTCGGCCTGACGGGCGACGAGGCCACCGGCGCCGAGGCGCTGCGCAGCGCGCTCGTCGAGCCGCTGCGGTGGATCTCGGAGAACGCGGGCCAGCAGGGCTACGTCGTGGTGTCCAAGGTCCAGGACCTGCCGCTCGGGCACGGCTTCAACGCCGCCACCGGCGAGTACGGCGACCTGGTCGCCCAGGGCGTCCTCGACCCGGTGAAGGTCACCCGTTCGGCCGTCAGCAACGCCGCGTCCATCGCGGGCATGCTGCTGACGACCGAGGCGCTCGTGGTGGACAAGCCGGAGGAGGCCGAGGAGCCCGCCGGCGGTCACGGTCACGGTCACGGTCACGGCCACTGATCGGCTGAACGATCACTGATCGCCCGGGCGGCCACCGGTCGTTCGCCGGTCACTGATCACCGGGACGGTCGTCACCGATCGTTCCCGCGCACGAACGAGGGCCCCCATCCGGTTTCGGATGGGGGCCTTCGTTGTTCGCCCCGGTTGCCGTGATCGTAGGTATTCGTCCCTTGCTGAGCTGTATGCAGCTATTTGTAGTGTGACGTGGGACATTCGCGACACCGTGCGCGGTCGGATGACCGCGTTACGTAATATCGGCAGGCTCGTCCCCGCACTGTGACCATTCCGTTGTCGTGGACAGTGGAGACAGGCCCCAGCCCGCTGGGCATCATGCTCTACGTGACCGAGGGAGCTTTCGCCGGGACCACGACCGCGCGCGCTACCGAGCTCTCGGGGGGGAACGCCCCCCCGACAGCTCGCGATGTCGGTCGAGGGGTGCGGGTCGTGCGTACGGCGAAAGCCGACGAAGGCGACCTGAAGGAACTGACGAGCCTTGCCGTGCAGGGCGACCCGGGCGCGATCGAGATGCTCATCGGGCACGTGCGCCCGATGGTCGTGCGCTACTGCCGGGCCCGCCTCGGCCGGGTGTCGGGGCAGTACCACATCGCCGACGACGTGGCCCAGGAGGTCTGCATCGCGGTGCTGTCCGCGCTGCCGCGCTACCGCGACATGGGACGCCCGTTCGCCTCGTTCGTCTTCGGCATCGCCGCGCACAAGATCGCCGACGCGCTGCGCAGTGCCGTCCGTGCGGCCGTGCCGACCGAGGATCTCCCGGACGGGCCGGACGACCGGCCGGGTCCCGAGGAGACCGTCGTGCGCTACATCGAGGCACAGCGCGCCCGCGATCTGCTGACGCGCCTGCCCGACCACCAGCGTGAGCTGGTGTTGCTGCGAGTGGTGGCGGGGCTGTCGGCGGAGGAGACCGGTAATGTGCTGGGCATGTCCGCGGGGGCCGTACGCGTCGCGCAGCACCGGGCCCTGGCCCGGCTGCGGGCGATGGCCAGAGAGGAGTCGATCGCTTGACGGAACACCGGGCGCGGCGGGGCGAAGCCACGGGGGCGGAGCACGGCCACGAGACCCCGGATCCGGCCGAGCCTTCGACCCCAGACTCTCGCGCGGGCACAGCCGACCTCAGCGCCGTGCGCCGTACCGACGCGATTTTCGACGCCCTGGCGGCTCGCCGCGTTGCGGCCTCTGAGCCGTCCGGCTCCACCGACCCGATCGGCTCCACCGACCCCGATCACGTCCTGCCGCTCGTCCCCGCGCCCGAGCCCAAGACCGGCGCGCTCGGCGCTCCAGAGAGCGCTTCCGGAGATCCGGCCGTACGCCTCCTCCGCGCCCTCATCGCCGACGTCGACGAGACCCCCGCGACCACCGCCGTCACGGCCCCGGAGACATCTGCCGCCCCGGCGGTCGCGATCGCTCAGGCGGCGTCCGCGGCTCGGCGGGGCGATGGGGACGCTGACGCGGATGGCGACGCGCCCGCGGAGGCGGGGGCGACGCCGTCGACGGCAGGGGGCGGGCGGCGGCGCGGGTCGCGCACGATCGTGGCGCTCGGCGTGGCCGGGGCGGTTCTGGCCAGTACGGGGGTGGCGGCGGCCGGTGGCGGGATCGCCGAGCACCGTTCGGCGCCCGCGCCCGACAAGCCGGGACTCTCCGAGGACGCCCGTTCCACGGCGCCTGCCGAGCCGAAGAAGCAGCCCGACCCGGCGCCCGCGCCCGTGGCGCGGCCCGGCGGGCATGAACGGACCGACGGCAAGGGCACCAAGGACGATCAGGTGCGCAAGCAGATCGAGGACCTCAAGCAGCGCCTCGAAGACCTGCTCAAGCCGCGCCCGACGCCGCGCGGGACCCACGGCACGCCCTGGCAGTTCCCGCCGCCGCGGCACGACTCCGACGACACGCGCAAGAAGCTCGAGGACATCCGCAGGCAGGCGCAGAAGCGGATCGACAAGTACCGGAACGACCACTGACGAGAACGACCACTGACCAAGGACGACCACTGACGAGAACGACCACTGGCCAAGGACGACCACTGACCGATGCGGCGGGCGTCAGTCGTTGTCGCGGCCCTCTTCGCTGTCGATGACGCCGTCGACGTAGCCGCGGGCGTACTCCCAGCTGACGTAGTCGACCGGGTCGGGGGCCAGGGCGGGCTCGTGCACGCGGGGCAGGCCCTGGTCGAGCAGGTGGCGGAGGTTGCCGTGCAGGAGGTCCCAGTCGATGTAGTGGAGCTTGCCGCAGTCGCCGCAGTCGACGGTCAGCCCGCGTACGCCGAGCGGCTCCAGCAGCGCCCGGAACACCTCGAGGTCGGCGAGGTCGGCCAGCACGTCTTCTCGCTCCGCCACGCTGAGCGGAGCGACCTCTTCCCCAGGGTCGCCGAGTGACGCCGCCGGATCCTCCGGATCACCGGCGAACGGGTCGAGCGGGGCATCGTCGTGCACACCCCCACGCTACTGCGCCTCACCGGGGCAGGTGCACCCCCTGTCTCTTCTGTACGCGAACAGTCACCCCTCGGGGGCGTTCCGCAAAGGCCCACAGGGGGTTTCTTTAATGTCCGGTACCGGGCCCGGGCGGGGACGGGCGGGCGGAGGCGCCGCGCGAAACCCCTTGCGATCACTCGCGGATCACCGGCGGCCCGCCTGGGGTTCGCCCGAGGTCCGCGGGAATTCGGCAGGGCCCGTCCGGCGTTACGGAGTGTCATCAACGCCACGTGCTTCGCGCTGGAAAGCGGCGGGTTCCCGGGCGTGTCACGCCCTACCATGGAACGAGGCCGCCGTGACCTGGCGGGATGCCGTTCCACATGCCGTTTCCATCCTGGGCCACCCACTACGGGAAGGTAGTCATGAACCCCGCAGCCGACCCCGCGAAGTTCGTACAGCAGGGCCTGACCTTTGACGACGTGCTGCTGCTGCCGGGTTATTCCGACCTGCAGCCCGGCGACGCCGACACGACGACCCGGCTGTCGCGCAACATCACGCTGCGGATCCCGCTGGTGTCGGCGGCGATGGACACCGTGACCGAGGCCCGTACGGCGGTGGCGATGGCGCGCCAGGGCGGCGTCGGCGTGCTGCACCGCAACATGCCGGTCGAGGAGCAGGCCGAGCAGGCCGACCGGGTCAAGCGGTCCGAGGCCGGGATGGTGACCAACCCGGTCACCTGCCTGCCGGACGCGACCCTGGCCGACGTCGAGGAGCTCTGCGCCCGCTTCCGGATCTCCGGCGTGCCGGTGACCGATGTACGGGGCGTGCTGGTCGGCATCGTGACCAACCGCGACATGCGCTTCGAGACCGCCCTGTCGCGGCCGGTCCGCGAGGTCATGACCCCGATGCCGCTGATCACCGCGCCGGTGGACGTGTCCAAGGACGAGGCGTTCCAGCTGCTGGCCAGCAACAAGATCGAGAAGCTGCCGCTGATCGACGGCGAGGGCCGGCTGCGCGGGCTGATCACGGTCAAGGACTTCACCAAGAGCGAGCAGTACCCGAACTCCACCAAGGACGCCGACGGCCGGCTGGTCGTCGCGGCGGCGGTGGGCGTCGGCGAGGACGCGATCCGCCGCGCGCAGGCCCTGATCGAGGCCGGCACCGACGTGATCATCGTGGACACCGCGCACGGCCACTCCAAGGGCGTCGTGGACACCATCGGCAAGATCAAGGCCAACTCGCGGGTGGACGTGGTCGGCGGCAACATCGCCACCTACGCCGGGGCGAAGGCCCTGATCGACGCGGGCGCGGACGCGGTCAAGGTCGGCGTCGGGCCCGGCTCCATCTGCACGACCCGGGTCGTCGCGGGCGTCGGCGTCCCGCAGATCACCGCGATCTACGAGGCCGCGCGGGCCGCGCGCGAGGGCGGCGTCCCGGTGATCGGCGACGGCGGCCTGCAGTACTCGGGCGACATCGCCAAGGCCATCGTTGCGGGCGCCGACACGGTGATGCTCGGCAGCCTGCTGGCGGGCGTCGAGGAGTCCCCGGGCGAGCTGATCTTCGTGCACGGCAAGCAGTACAAGTCGTACCGCGGCATGGGCTCGCTCGGCGCGATGCGCAACCGCGAGCGCGGCGGCCTCTCGTTCTCCAAGGACCGCTACGCCCAGGCGGACGTGTCCGCTGAGGAGAAGCTGATCCCCGAGGGCGTCGAGGGCCAGGTGCCCTACCGCGGCCCGCTCTCCAACGTCGCCCACCAGCTGGTCGGCGGCCTCCACCAGTCGATGTGGTACGCCGGGGCCCGGACGATCCCCGAGCTGAAGGAGCGCGGCTCGCTGATGCAGATCACCGCGGCGGGCCTGAAGGAGAGCCACCCGCACGACATCCAGATGACCGTCGAGGCCCCGAACTACCAGGGCCGCTAAGCGGTTCCCCCGCTCGACGACATAGGCTCCGCCAGGGCTTGTTTTCGCCGTGCGCGGGAACACTCCTTGTTGATCAAGGTTTGAGAGGAAGATCTGTGGCTGCTGAGGTGGAGATCGGGCGGGGCAAGAGCGGCCGCCGGGCGTACGCGTTCGATGACATCGGCATCGTGCCGTCGCGCCGGACGCGCGACCCCGAGGAGGTCAGCGTCGCCTGGCAGGTCGACGCCTACCGGTTCGAGATCCCGCTGCTCGTCGCGCCGATGGACAGCGTGGTCAGCCCGGCCACCGCGATCGCCATCGGCAACCTGGGCGGGCTCGGCGTGCTCGACCTCGAGGGCCTGTGGACGCGGTACGAGAACCCCGAGCCGCTGCTGGCCGAGATCGCCTCGCTGGACGACTCGCGGGCGACCCGCCGGCTCCAGGAGATCTACACCGAGCCGATCAAGGAGGAGCTGATCGGCCGGCGGATCGAGGAGGTCCGCGAGGCGGGCGTGACCGTCGCGGCCCGGCTGTCGCCGCAGCGTACGGCCCAGTTCCACAAGGCCGTGATAGACGCGGGGGTGGACCTGTTCGTGATCCGCGGCACCACGGTGTCGGCCGAGCACGTGTCCGGCCGGGCCGAGCCGCTGAACCTCAAGCAGTTCATCTACGACCTGGACGTCCCGGTGATCGTCGGCGGCTGCTCGACGTACACCGCCGCCCTGCACCTGATGCGGACCGGCGCGGCCGGGGTACTGGTCGGTTTCGGCGGGGGTTCCGGACACACGAGCCGTACCGTTCTGGGCGTCGCCGTGCCGATGGCGACCGCGGTCGCCGACGTGGCCGCGGCCCGCCGCGACTATCTCGACGAGTCCGGCGGCCGGTACGTGCACGTGATCGCCGACGGCGGCATGACCAACAGCGGCGACCTCGCCAAGGCGTTCGCCTGCGGCTCGGACGCCGTCATGATCGGCTCGCCGTTCGCCCGTTCCACCGAGGCGCCGGGCCGCGGCTACCACTGGGGCAGCGAGGCCCACCACGGCGACGTGCCGCGCGGCACCCGCCTGCACCTGGGCACGATGGGCAGCCTGGAGCAGCTGCTGTACGGCCCGTCCCACGTGGCCGACGGCTCGATGAACCTGATCGGCGCGCTCCGCCGGGCCATGGCGACCTCCGGCTACACCGAGCTCAAGGAGTTCCAGCGCGTCCAGGTCGTGGTCGCGCCGCGCCGGGACTGAGGGCACGGCCGCCGGGACTGAGAGTGCCGCGCCGGGACTGAGGCCTGGGTCTCACTCATCCGCGACCGGAATCGGTGGTCTTGGTGCGGGTGCTTCCTTACTGTTGGGTAGGTAGAGCTAGCAGAGCTTGATAACCCAACCGTGCAAGGGGTGGCGCGATGACGGGATCACCGGTGACCGGACTGGGCAACTCGCGGCTGGGGCCGGCGGAACGCGCGGCGGCCCTGGACCGGATGGGGCGCGAGGAATTCGACGTCGTGGTCGTGGGCGGCGGCATCGTCGGGGCGGGCGCCGCCCTCGACGCCGCCACCCGCGGCCTGTCGGTCGCGGTCGTGGAGGCGCGCGACTTCGCCTCCGGCACGTCCTCGCGTTCGTCCAAGCTCATCCACGGCGGGCTGAGATATCTGGAGCAGTACAACTTCGACCTGGTCCGCGAGGCGCTGACCGAACGCGGGCTGCTGCTCCAGCAGATCGCGCCGCATCTCGTGCGCCCGGTGCCGTTCCTGCTGCCGACGACCAAGCGGGTCTGGGAGCGCGGCTACTTCGGTGCCGGCGTGGCGCTGTACGACCTGCTCTCGGTGCAGATGGGCAGCACGCGCGGCGTGCCGCACCACAAGCACCTGACCAGGCGGGGCGCCCTGAAGCTGGCTCCGTCCTTGCGTAAGGACGCCTTTGTTGGAGCGATCCAGCTCTGGGACGCGCAGATGGACGACGCCCGCTACGTGATGATGGTGCTGCGCACCGCCGCGGAGTACGGCGCCCAGATCGCCTCCCGCACGCAGTGCATCGGCTTCCTGCGCGAGGGCGAGCGGGTGACCGGGCTGCGCGTGCGCGACCTGGAGTCCGGCGCGACCAGCGAGGTGCGCGCCAAGCAGGTGGTGAACGCGACCGGGGTGTGGACCGACGACATCCAGGAACTGGTCGGCGGCCGCGGGCAGATCCACGTGCGCGCGTCCAAGGGCATCCACCTGGTCGTTCCGAAGGACCGCATCCACTCGGCCACCGGGATCCTGCTGCGCACCGAGAAGTCGGTGCTGTTCGTCATCCCGTGGGGACGGCACTGGATCATCGGGACGACCGACACCGGCTGGACGCTCGACAAGGCCCACCCGGCCGCGTCCAAGGCCGACATCGACTACGTCCTGGACCATGTGAACTCGGTGCTCACGACCCCGCTCACCCACGACGACGTCGAGGGCGTCTACGCGGGGCTGCGGCCGCTGCTGTCGGGGGAGAACGACGAGACCTCCAAGCTGTCCCGCGAGCACATCGTCGCGCACCCCGTGCCGGGGCTGGTCTTGATCGCGGGCGGCAAGTTCACCACGTACCGGGTGATGGCCAAGGACGCGATCGACGCGGTCGCGCACGGCCTGGACGGCAAGGTGGCCGAGTCGTGCACCGACCGCATCCCGCTGGTCGGCGGCGACGGCTTCCAGGCGATGTGGAACGCGCGGCACCGCCTGGCCGCCAAGTCGGGCCTGCACGTGGCGCGGATCGAGCACCTGCTCGGGCGGCACGGGACGCTCGTCGACGACCTGCTCGGGCTGATCAAGGACAAGCCCGACCTCGGCAAGCCGCTGGCGGGCGCCGACGACTACCTGCGCGCCGAGATCGTCTACGCGGCCTCGCACGAGGGCGCCCGGCACCTGAACGACGTGCTGGCCCGCCGCACCCGGATCTCGATAGAGACCTGGGACCGCGGCATCGGCGTCGCCAAGGAGGCCGCGGACCTGCTCGCGCCGGTGCTCGGCTGGTCGAAGAAGCAGACCGACCGCGAGGTGGAGTACTACCGCAAGCGCATAGAGGCCGAGCGCGACTCGCAGAGCAAGGTGGGCGACCAGGAGGCCGACGCGACCCGTCGCGGCGCCCCCGACATCGTGCCCACCGCCACGCCCTGACCTCGCGTCGCTGTGGCGTCGTGATGCCGCGTCGCCACGGCGTCGTGACAGGTCATGACGCTGTGACGAGATTTGTCACATGAGGAGCAACGACATTTATCACTTGAGGTGAATGTCCGCTCTTGTCGTGAAGTGTTAACCTCCCGCTTGGCCGGATCATGTGACCGGCGAGGCGGGAGGGTTTAGTGCGACGGCTGGCGATCGTTACCGGAGGACTTCTCATCACCACGGCGATGGTCTCCGCGGAGGCCACCGCGGCCTCGGCGGCGTCCACGCCGGCGCTGGTGAAGCCCATGACGGGCAAGAAGAACAAGAAGAGAAAGCCGGTGCTCGTCCCGCAAGGCCCTCACTTCAACAAGCCGTCGGGCAACCTCCAGCAGCAGGGCTCGATCGACCTCTACATCAAGAAGCTGATCGCCCACTCGGCCAAGGGCTCGGAGATCGACCTCTCGCTCTTCAGGCTCAACACCGAGGGCATGGCCAAGGCGCTGGTCGCGGCCAAGCGGCGGGGTGTGAAGGTCCGCCTGGTGCTCGACTACGGCGCCGCGTTCAAGCACCCGAACGTCCTGGCGTACATCAAGCGCAACCTCGGGACCGACAAGCGCAAGGCGTCCTGGGTGGACATGTGCCCCAAGGACCGCGGTTGCATCGCCCCGGCGGTCCCGGGCAAGACCGGTGAGTACGGGGCCAAGAACCACAACAAGTTCTACTTGTTCACCCACACCTACGACTCGCGCAACGTGCTCGTGCAGACCTCGGGCAACGCGACGGGTGGCATGTACGCCCAGTGGAACGACTCCATCACCCTGACCGACCGCAAGCTGTACGACGCCTACCGCGGCTACTTCTACGCGCTGTCCAAGCACAAGGCCAACGGCAACTACTTCCGTGAGGTGCGGTCGGGCACCAGCAAGGTCTCGTTCTTCCCCAAGGCCACTGGCGACCCGATCGTGTACGACCTGAACAAGGTGCGGTGCACGGGCGGCACGAGGATCCGCCTGTCCAGCGGCATCTTCGACCGCGCGGAGGTCGCCAAGAAGCTGAGCGACCTGGACGCCGCGGGCTGCGAGGTGCAGGTCGTGAGCGGCAGCATCGGCGTACCGGCCCGCAAGGAGCTCTCACGCGGAGGGCCGCACGGCGGCGCCGACGTCAGGTTCTTCGACAACCAGGTGGCCTCGGCGCATTCCAAGTACCTGCTCATCGACGGCTACTACGACGGCCGCCGCCGCAAGGTCGTCATGACGGGCAGCCACAGCTACACCAACGCGGCCCTTCGTCATAACGACGAGGCGATGGTGACCCTGGAGAACGCCACCGTCCACGACGCCTACGTTCGCAACTTCAACCAGGTGTTCGGCCTCGCCAAGGGCCGTCTTCACATCACGTCGTGGCTCGTCAACGAGAACGTCCCCACCCCGCCCGAAGGCGCAGTGGACGACGCCGGTTAGGCGACGCAGGAAGCAAGCCGTCTAGGCGAAGCAGGCAGCGAGCCGGCTAGGCGAAACAGGCAGCAAGAACGCAGGCCAAGAAGAGGGGGCCTCCCGTTCCTCCAGCGGGAGACCCCCTCTTGGCGTGCGACCACCGGGTGGGAGCGGGGCCAGGGGCCGCCCGGTGGCTTGGCGCACGCGCGATGGATCAGCCTGGGCCAGGCCCAGCCCAGCTCAGCCCAGGCCGTCCTGTGGCCTTAGCCGAGTGCGTCGGCCGCGGCCTTGATGTCTCCGGCGAACGAGCTCACCTCGCCGTAGACACCGGGCTTGCCGGGACGGGCGCAGCCGTCTCCCCAGCTGACGATGCCGACTTCGATCCACTCGCCCTGGTCGTTCTTGCGGACCATCGGGCCGCCGGAGTCGCCCTGGCAGGTGTCGACGCCGCCGGTGTCCAGCTTCCCGGCGCAGATCTCCACGGCCGGCACCAGGTTGCTGTAGGCGGCCTGGCACTTGGCGTCGTCGACGAACGGGACCTGGGCCTTCAGGAGGTAGCGCTGCTGGTCGCCGCCCTCCTTGTCGGCGCCCCAGCCCACGATGTCGAAGTCGCCGCTGTTGAGGGAGTCGTCCTCGGCGATCTTCAGGGTGGGAAGGTCGAGGGCCTTGTCGAGCTTGATGACGGCCCAGTCCTTCTTGCCGGGACCGCCACCGGCGGTGATCTTGGTGGAGTGCGCGACCTGGGCGGCGGGGTCCTGCAGGTCGATGACGCCGGCGGTGGCGGTGACCCCGGTCGGGTCCTCGCCGGCGACACAGTGCTGTGCGGTGAGGACGATGTCCTTGGCGTAGAGGGCGCCGCCGCATCCCATGGACAGGCGCACCATCCACGGGTACTCGCCCGCCTTGGCGGGGGTGCCGCCGACCACGTAGGGCTTCGGCGGCGGGGTGGGCTTGGCGGTGGCGTGGGCGATGGTGGCGGGGGACGCGAGCATGGCCAGCGAGGCCGCTCCGATCAGAGCCGCCCTGCTGAAACGGTGGGTCATGTACGTGCCTCCTGGGGGGAGCGGAGCGACCCGTACGGCTTTGTACGGGCCGGACATGAAGCACGCTCATAATGAACATTGGCTCTCAAACGGGTGCAAGAGCCTCGGACGGGTCATGTGCCACTTTGGCCACATACGGCCGTCAGGATCGGTAAACCCTTTGGTTGATCCAGGCGACGTGGTACATCGCGCGCGTGATGCACGTCACCGCCCGGGTTGTCACGGTCGAGATCACCCAACGGTCCCCTCTGTGAGCCTCGCTGAGCCTCAGTGGGGCGCTCCCGAGGGAGGATGACAGTGGAGACCCTGACAGTCCGGCGCGTCATCGCCGCACCGATCGCCGACGTATTCGACTGGTGCGCCACGACGACCAACTACACCCGTTCCGCGCTCATCCTCAGGGCGCGGCTGGCCCGGCACGGCCAGGGAGCCCCGTACGGAGTGGGCGCGATCCGGCTGCACACGTGGGCGATCGGCTGGTTCCGCGAACGGATCACCGCCTACAACCCGCCGCACGACTTCGACTACACCGTCGACCGCTCCATCCCGCCCGCCCGCCACGAACTCGGCCGCATGACGTTCACCGAGGTCGCGCAGGGCACCGAGATCGTCTGGACGACCACCTTCGAGGTGCCCGTCCCGTTCGGCGCGGTCGTCACCCGCGTCGTCGCCAAGCCGGTGATCGCCTACGTCTTCGGCAGGATCCTGCACGCCGCCGACAAGGCGCTGACGACGCCCTAGGCAACGGGGTCGTTCGCCTGGAGCTCGTCGAGGACCCTCCGGATGTGCGGCTGGCGGGACTCGCCCGCCCTGGTGAACGCGGAGATCGTGCGGGTGATCGGCTGGGCGAGCGGATGCACGCCGACTCCCTGCACGTTCGCGGGCAACGCCATCTCCGGCACGAGCGCGACGCCCGCGCCCGCCGCCACGAGCGCGGTCAGCACGGAGAAGTCGCTGGCCACGGCGACCGGGCGGGGTACGAATCCGGCGGCTCCGCATGCCCGCCTGGTCAGTTCGTGGCACGAGGTCTCGGGTCCGGGCATCAGCCAGTCGTCCTCGGCGAACGACCCGAGGTCCACGACCGCGCCCGCCTCCACTCGTCCCTCGGGAAGGGCGAGCAGGACCGGGTCGTCCATCACCCGATGCTGCTCGCATCCGGGCGGCAGTTCGCGGGGGAGCAGGCTGTAGGCGTGCACGACCGCGACATCGGCGTCGCGCTGCCGCAACGCCTCGACGGCCGGACCGGGCTCGCGATCGGTCAGGTGCAGCTCCAGGTCGTTCGCCAGCCGCCGCCAGACGCGCGGCATCAGCACGCGAGCGGCCGACGGGAACGCCGCGATCCGGACCACGCCACGGCCGCCGCCGCGCAGCGCCTCCAGGTCGGCCTCCGCGGCGGCGAGGCCGCCCAGGATGACCTCGGCGTGCTCGACCAGCAGGCTTCCGGCCGCCGTGAGCCGCAGCCGGCGGCCCTGCTTCTCCAGCAGCGGCATCCCGGCCTCGCGTTCCAGCGCGGCCAGCTGCTGTGACACGGCCGGGCCGGTGAGGTGCAGCGCCTCGGCCGTCGCCGTCACGGTCCCGTGAACCGAGAGCTCGCGCAGCAACCGCATCCGCCGCGTGTCCAACATTAAGAAGACCTTCTCAATCAGCCAATAAAGAGTAACTAGACCTTTCCTATCCTACGCGTGAGCCTGAAAGGCGTGAAGACCTCGCACCTGGCCCTGGCCGCGACCGTCGTGCTGTGGGCGTCCGCGTTCCCCGCGATCCGCGTGGGCCTGAACGGCCTGGGAGCCGGCGGCCTGTCGTTCCTGCGCCTGGCAACGGCCTCCCTGGCGCTCGCCCTCACCGCCGTACCGCTGCGGGTCCGGATGCCGCGCCCGCGGGACCTGCCCCTCATCGCGCTCTCCGGCCTGACGGGCATGACCGCCTACCAGCTGCTCCTCAACTGGGGTGAGGTGCACGTGCCCGCAGGGACGGCGAGCCTGCTGGTGGCGACGGCGCCGGTCTACAGCGTTCTGCTCGCCACGGCCCTGCTGGGTGAACGCCTGACCGCCCGGATCGCCGCCGGCAGTGCGATCGCCGTGGCCGGATCGGCCGTCATCGCCGTCGCGGGCGGGAACGCGCGCTTGTCCGCGAGCGCGCTGGTGGTCCTGGCGGCGGCGATCGTCCAGGGCGTCTACCACTTCGCGAGCAAGCCGCTGCTCAAGCGCTACACGGGCGTCGAGGTCGCCTCGTACGCCATGTGGACCGGGACGCTCTTCCTCGTCCCGCTCGCGCCCTCGGCCGTCCGCGCCGCCGCCACCGCCCCGCCGTCCGCGACCGCGTCGGCCCTCTATCTGGGCCTGCTGCCGTCCGCGCTCGGCTTCGTCGTCTGGGCGTACGCCGTCGCACGCCTCAGCATGGCCTCCTCCACCGCCGCGCTCTACCTGGTCCCGCCGGTCGCGCTGGCCGTCGCCTTCGTCTGGCTGGGCGAGGTCCCGCGCCTCGTCGAGCTCGCCGGGGGCCTCATCAGCATCCTCGGCGTCGTTCTGATCAACGTCCAGGGGCGGCCGCTGTCCGCGTCGGCCGGGGGCGGGTCCGACGAGAACGGCGACGCGGGCATGGACGTTCAGGAGGAGGTCGCGCTGCCCGCCCGCGAGACCGCGACGCCCCGTTAGGGGAGTGAGTGCTCCAGGACCATGCGCATGCCGGTGGCGTAAAGCTTGGCGTCGACGCGGTCGGGGTCCAGGAGGTGCTGGAACGCCAGGCCGAAGTCCAGCGCCATGACGAGCGTCGCGCGGTCGTGGGACGAGACGTCGTCGGTCTCGGCGAGGCCCCGGGCTATGTACGCGCGGCGTTCGGCGTACCAGTCGGAGATGCGCCATCCGGCGGCGAAGTCGCGCATGCCGTACAGCCAGAACTCCACGAGGAGCAGGGCCAGCAGGCGCGCGTCCTCGGTCTCCAGGCGTGCGGCATAGGCCTGCCCGGCGCGTTCGAAGCGTTCCTCCAGGGGCCGCTCGGTGTCGCGGAGCTCGTCGCAGACCTCCGTACCGATGCGGTCGTGGGTGTAGCGCTCGAGCAGGGCCAGCAGCAGGTCGGTCTTGCCTGCGAAGTTGGAGTAGACGGCTCCCTTGGTCAGCCCCGCGGCGGCGGCGACATCGTCCAGGGACGCGCCGTGGATGCCGCGTTCGGCCCAGAGCTGCTGGGCCGCCCCTAGCAATGCGCTGCGCGTGTGTTCTCGGCGCTCCTGGCGGCGTCCTCCCTTGGAGCCGCCGACGGTGCTTCTGCCGTTCATGGTGGCCCTGCCGACGGCGGGCCCGCCGTTCGGCGCCTGGCCCGCCGGTATCTGGCCGTCCGGCGTCTTGCTGCCGCTCTCCGCTGTCCGGCGTCCGTTCTGGGCGTCGATCATGGTGGTGGATCTCCCCTCACTCGCGGCACAAGGTCCCCGGGGCCGACGGGCGGGACGCGCGGCAGCAGACATCCCACTCGGCGACGACGGGTTCACGCTGTGTTCGTCTCCACTTCCCGGAATACACCGACAGGTCATGGTCAGTCCGCAGGTTCGGTCAGAACGGCCATTCTGGAACGGTCCGTATTCGATCAGCGGAGAGTGGTCCATCCGGGGGTGGACAAGCCTCTTGCCTGGAGTGGTCCGCTGGGGCGCCCAATACGGGGGACTGCTATTGGATATGTGGTCCAGATCACCGCGAACGCCTCGTTACCTGCGGGTAGCGTCGGGTGGCCAGGTGGTCATAGTCTGCTGACATGGCATCTCCGAAGGTCTCCGGGCATACCCTCTCAACTGCCTTGATCGAGCGGCTGACCTCGCACATCGTGGCCGGTGGCGCCGACACCACGACGATCTCCGCGCCGTTCACCGGCGAGCCGCTGGCCAAGCTGCCGGTGTCCAGCGCGGACGACGTGCGCACCGCCTACGAGCGGGCCCACAAGGCCCAGCGCGCGTGGGCCGCCCTCCCCGTTCGCGAACGGGTGAAGCCCTTCCTTCGGTTGTCCGAGGCCCTGGTGGACCGCCGCGAGGAGATCCTGGACGTCATCCAGCTGGAGACCGGCAAGGCCCGGCGCCACGCGCTGGAGGAGTTCCTGGACGTCGCGCTCTGCTCGCTCTACTACGCGCGCCGCGCCGAGAAGCTGCTGAAGCCGCGCCGCCGCCAGGGCATGATGCCGGGCGTCACCCGCGTGCAGGAGCTGCGCCACCCGAAGGGCGTCGTCGCGCTCATCTCGCCGTGGAACTACCCCTTCGCGCTCGGCGCCAGCGACATCGCGCCCGCGCTGATGGCGGGGAACGCGGTGATCCACAAGCCCGACACCCAGACGTGCCTGTCCAGCCTGTGGGTGCTGGACCTGCTGGTGTCGCTCGGCCTGCCCAAGGACATCTGGCAGGTCGTCGTCGGCGACCCGGCCGAGATCGGCGACCCGCTGGTGGAGAACGCCGACTACGTCTCGTTCACCGGCTCCACCCGCGCCGGGCGCGCGATCACCGAGAAGGTCGCGCCGCGCCTCATCAGCTACTCGATGGAGCTCGGCGGCAAGAACCCGATGATCGTGCTGGACGACGCCGACGTCGAGCGCACCGCCCGCGGCGCCGTCCGCGCCTGCTTCACCAACGCCGGGCAGCTGTGCATCTCGATCGAGCGGATGTACGTCCACGAGGACATCTACGACCGCTTCGTGCCCGCGTTCGTGAAGCAGGTCGAGAACATGAAGCTCGGCAGCGACCTGGACTTCAGCGCCGAGATGGGCTCGCTGACCTTCCCGCGCCAGCTGGACGTGGTCAGCCACCACGTCGAGCAGGCCGTCAAGGAGGGCGCGACGGTCCTGGCGGGCGGCAAGGCCCGGCCCGACGTCGGCCCGCTCTTCTACGAGCCGACCGTGCTGACCGACGTCACCACCGACATGGACCTGTGCGGGAACGAGACGTTCGGCCCGGTCGTGTCGATCTACAAGTTCCGCAGCGAGGACGAGGTCGTCGGCACCGCCAACGACACCACCTACGGCCTGAACGCCTCGATCTGGACCAAGGACGTGGCGCGCGGCCGCCGCCTGGCCGGTCGCATCCAGGCGGGAACGGTCAACATCAACGACGGCTACGGCGCCGCCTACGCCTCCTACGACGCGCCGATGGGCGGCTTCAAGCAGTCGGGCGTCGGCCGCCGGCACGGCTCGGAGGGCCTGCTGAAGTTCACCGAGGTGCAGACGGTCGCCAGCCAGCACTTCATGGACCTGGAGCCGCCCGGCAACATCTCCTACGACAAGTTCGCCGACATGATGGCGAACGGCATCAAGATGATGAAGAAGCTGCGGATCAAGTAGTAGGGCTGTTGCGGATGGACTTCGACGTTCTGGTCATCGGCTCGGGCTTCGGCGGCAGCGTCACGGCGCTGCGCCTGACCGAGAAGGGCTACAAGGTCGGCGTGATCGAGGCGGGCCGCCGCTTCGACACGGGCCAGGGCGGTGAGCCCGGGTCGCGCTACCCGGAGCTGCCCAAGACCAACTGGAAGCTCTCGCGCTACATCTGGGCGCCCGGCCTCGGGCTCACCGGCATGCAGCGCATCCACCTGATCAGGGGCGCCAAGTCCAGCCGCGTGATGGTGCTCGCGGGCGCCGGCGTCGGCGGCGGCTCGCTCAACTACGCCAACACGCTGTACGTGCCGCCCGCGCCGTTCTTCGCCGACCGGCAGTGGGCGCACATCACCGACTGGCAGAACGAGCTGGCGCCCTACTACGACCAGGCCAAGCGGATGCTCGGCGTCGTGCGGAACCCGACGATGACCGACGCCGACCGCGAGATCAAGAAGGTCGCCGACCGGATGGGCAAGGGCGAGACGTTCGTCATGACCCCGGTCGGCGTGCACTTCGGCGCGGGCCCCGGCGTGGAGAGCGACGACCCGTACTTCGGCGGCGCCGGGCCGAAGCGCCGCGGCTGCACCGAGTGCGGCGAGTGCATGGTCGGCTGCCGCCACGGCGCCAAGAACATGCTCACCGAGAACTACCTCTACCTGGCCGAGAAGGCCGGCGCCCGCGTGATGCCGCTCAGCCGGGTCACGCGCGTGACGCCGCTCGCGGGCGGCGGGTACGAGGTGGAGATCGTGCGGACCGGCTCGTTCGGCCGCAACCGCAAGACCTTCACCACCTCCCAGGTCGTCTTCGCCGCCGGGACGTACGGCACGCAGAAGCTCCTGCACAAGCTCAAGAAGACCGGCCTGCTGCCGCGCGTCTCCGACCGCCTCGGCGCACTCACCCGCACCAACTCCGAGGCGATCCTCGGCGCCGGGCGCAAGAACGGCGTGCCCGGCCCGGACTACTCCAAGGGCGTGGCGATCACCTCGTCGTTCCACCCGACGCCCGACACCCACATCGAGCCGGTCCGCTACGGCAAGGGCTCCAACCTGATGGCGGGCCTGCAGACGCTGCTCATCGACGGCGACGGCCCCGGTGAACGCCACAAGCCGCGCATCCTGAAGTTCCTGCGCGAGGTGGCCCGCCGCCCGCAGGACCTCGCGCAGCTCTTCGACGTGCGGACCTGGTCCGAGCGCACCGTCATCGCGCTGGTCATGCAGACCCGCGACAACTCGATCACCCTCAAGCCCAAGCGCGGCTCGTTCGGCTGGGACGTGCGCGCGGGCGAGGGCCACGGCGAGCCCAACCCGACCTGGATCCCCGACGGCCACGAGGCGTCCCGGATGCTGGCCGAGGAGGTCGGCGGCATCGCGGGCGGCTCCTGGGGCGACCTGTTCGACATCCCGATGACCGCGCACTTCCTGGGCGGCTGCGTGATCGGCGACTCCCCGGAGACCGGCGTCATCGACCCCTACCACCGCGTGTACGGCCACCCCGGCCTGCACATCGTGGACGGCTCGGCGGTGTCGGCCAACCTCGGCGTGAACCCGTCGCTCACCATCACCGCGCAGGCCGAACGCGCCATGTCGTTCTGGCCCAACAAGGGCGAGGTGGACGCGCGCCCGGCCCCCGGTGAGGCCTACCAGCGTCTGTCCGCCGTGGCGCCCAAGAACCCGGTCGTCCCGGCCAACGCCCCCGGCGCCCTCAACCTCCCCATCGTCGGCACCACCTGACGCCCTAGCCACCTGACGCCCTAGCCACCTGACGCCCTAGCCACCTGACGCCCTAGCCAACCGTCCGTCATTGCCGCTGGCCGCCGTCCGCTGCTGGCTGTCGTCCGCCATCTGCCGCTGGCTGCTGCAGTCGATCGGCCACTGTCTGCCCGCCACGGTCTGCCCGTTACCGTCCGCCGCCACCGTCCGCCGCGGTCTGTCCGCCGCGGTCTGTCCGCCGCGGTCTGTCCGCCGCGGTCTGTCCGCCGCGGTCTGTCCGCCGCGGTCTGCTCGCCACCGTCTGCCGCCACCGTCTGCCGCCGCCGTCCGCCTCTTGCCGTTCGCCGCTCGCGAAGGGACTGCACACGCGGTGCGCGGCCGTTCGCGTCTTGTGTTCGATGAGCAGTCATTGCAGTTCGGCTGCCGTGGATTGGCGGGCAGGTTTCGGTGGGTGGGCGCCGCGACGTTGACTGCCGCAGGTTGGCTGCCGCAGGTTGGCGGGCGCTTTTGGCAAGTGGGTGTTGCGGTGTGGCTGCCGCAGGTTGGTGGGCAGGTCTCGGTAGGCGGGCGTTGCGGTGGTGGCTGCCGCAGGTGGGGTGCGGGGTTGGTGCCGACGATCGCCTTCTCGTGGCTGGGGTTGGGTGCGTGGCTGGGGGCGATCGGCACGCGCCGCTTCCGGTGCTCGCTCGCTGGCGCTCGCTGCGCGCCGGGTCGGCGCGTCTCGGACGGCCGTGGCTGGGCGGCGCGCGTGACCAGGGTGGACCCCTCCCGGTCGGCGGGGGCGGTGCGGCAGGTGGTGGGTTGCCGTCACTTCGGCTGAGGTTGCTGGCTGAGGAAGGGTGATGTTGTCGCGGTCGTTGCGGCTGGGCATCGCTCATCGCCTGCGGCGATGAGCCAGACTCCGGGCAACCTGAATCGTCCGGAATTCGCTTGGGAGAATGTCGCGATCGGGTGCTTGGCCGCGAATGACGGTTTGTGGACGTGAATGCCCGTCGCCTACCGGACCACGCGCCGACAGTAACCAGATCACCCCTCCTTCACCAGCGACCTCAGCCAACGTGACAGTAACGCGCGCATCGTTCAGCGGGCGCGCAGTGGGTCACTTCGGCGTTCCCTCAGCCGTCCACCCAGCTCAGCCACGTAGTTTCCCTGATTCACCCGTGCTCAGCAACGCGCCTACCGTTGGACGAACAACCAGGCCGCACCGGCTGCCACTCCAGACCCGCACCTCTCCGATTATCTGCAGCCACACTTTTGTCACCTGAATACCGATGATATGAATCACTCATGTGTTCGATTGTTTGATAAGGTCGGGTGTATGAGTTCGGTTGTGCTCGACACTGGCACCGCCTCCACCACCCAGTTGGTGCAGGCGGCCGCCGCCATCGCCGCCGAACTCGCACACCGCGACCCCACCACCGGCGCCGATCTCACTCCGGCCGCTGCGATGCAGCAGGCCGAAACGATCGCGGCGGCCATCGACCTGCACGAGACCACCCTGGCCAGGCTGATCGGCATGGTGGATGGGGCGGGGGTGCTGGCCGAGTGGGCACTGCCGTCCACGCTGGCGTGGCTGCGCAACCACCTGGGCATGCGCGAGGGGCGGGCCAAGGACCGCCTCACTTACGCCCGCCAGCTGCCTCGCCTGCCGCAGGTCGCCAAGCGTGCCGCCGCAGCGGACCTGTCCTACGGCTACGCGGCCACGATCGCGAGTGCGGTGCACCGTCTGGACGATGCTGACTGCGGCAAGGCCGAAGGCGTTCTGCTGGGGCTGGTGGATGAGGGCTGGTCGGCGGGCAAGATCGCCGCGTTCGGCAAGCGCATCACCGACCTGATCGCCGAGCGCGACGGCAGCGACACCCCTCCCGAGGACGCCGCGCACGGGTATGAACGGTCGTGGCTGGACACCTCCCGGTCGCTGGACGGCGGCCGCTACGTGCGGGGCTGGCTGAACGCCGAGGACGCCGCCGTGCTGGATGGTGCGCTGGGCACCCTCACCAAACCCGCTGGCACCGACGACCTGCGCGACCACAGCGAACGCACCGCCGCCGCACTGATGGTCATCCTGGCCGGTGGGCACAAGGACACCCGCGTCACCATCATCGTCGACCTGGACACGTTGACCGGGGGCCAGGCCCCCGCGCGGCTGCTGGACGGGTCTCCGGTTCCGGCCGAGCAGGCCCGCCGGATCGCCCTTAGCGCGGGTGTATCCCCGTTGATTCTCGGCCCGGGGAACCTGCCGTTGTATCTGGGACGGACGGTGCGGATCGCCACCGCCGCACAACGCCGCGTACTGGAAACGCTCTACGCGACCTGCGCGATGCACGGATGCGAGGTACCTGCGGCGCTATGCGAGGTTGACCACGTCGACGGATGGGCCCTCGGCGACAGCCCCACTGACATCGACAAGCTCGCACTGTGCTGCGGATGGCACAACCGCTGGAAACACACCCACCCGGACCGGATGCACATCAGCCACGACAACGGCCGCTACACCTACCGGGCACTTCCACCCAACGAACACTGGAGGGCCCGGCCCAGCCGAACTGGTTTCGCCTGGACCAGCAGTCCGCCGCCGGCAGCCAGTGATCCACCTGGCGACGACCACCGTCAAGGCATTCGTCGCGATACGGGCCAGACCAATCACGGGCACCAGGATCGCCCACGCCCAAAAGCCGCATGATCAGGCCTGCCGACGTGGCACTGGCCAGGGATGTGGTGCCGTCCAGGGATGCGGCGTCCGTTCAGGGATGTGGTGCTGGCTAGGGGCGTGGCGCTGGCCGGGGGCGTGGCGCTGGCTAGGGATGCGGCGTCCGTTCAGGGATGTGGCGCTGGCCGGGGGCGTGGCGCTGGTCAGGGATGCGGCGTCCGTTCAGGGATGTGGTGCTGGCTAGGGGCGTGGCGCTGGCCGGGGGCGTGGCGCTGGCTAGGGATGCGGCGTCCGTTCAGGGATGTGGCGCTGGTCAGGGATGCGGCGCCCGTTCAGGGATGTGGTGCTGGCTAGCGGCGTGGTGCTGGCTTGCCGACGCGGTGCTGGCTGGGATGTGGTGCTGGTTAGGGACGCGGCGCCATCCAGATGTGGGTGGCCGGGGCTTCCATGAGCTCGGCATCAATGAGTTCCGGCCAGTCGTCGTCGGCGAGACCGGCGGCGGCCAGCAGGTCACGCCAGTCCGTGCGGCCGAGCGTCAGGGCATCGTCCAGCTTGCGCAGATCTCTTCGAGCCAAGATGAGAGCAGCCGCCTGGATACGCTCGACGGCAGCCGAACCGTGACCTTCAGCAGGCAGTAGGTCATCGGTCAGCTCAGCCAACGCTCCCAGCACCTGATCAACCTGATGCGGGAAATCAGCCTGGACACGACGCCCTACACGCTCGGAGACCTTGACCACGACTCACTGTCGCGCGTTCCGCCCATGCGCCGCAAGACCTCACTGGCCTGGCCCTTAAAGCGCCTTGAGGGCTTGTAGCAGGTCGCCGAACTGAGCGGTGGTGAGGGCGACGATCGGGGCGTTGGAACGCCCGTCCTTGGAGCCGCGGACTCCGATGAGCCCGAAGCACACCTGGTCCACGGCACGCGGGAACGTTCGCGCTCACGCTCGCTGAGTCGTTCGCTCGAGGCCGGCGCAGCGACCAACTTCCGCGCAGGATGGACGGCCCGCCACCTCCAGGCCGACGGCCAGGCAACGGCGGGATCGTCACCGGGCGCGGCAACGCTCACTTGCGGTTCCGCTACGAACGGGCGGATCTGGCCAGGCCCGCGCTACCTACCTTGGCGGCGGCCGCTGCGCTGTTGTCGGTGGGCTGGCACCGTCGTGGCTACAGCGCCCTGATGGTCTTCAGCAGGTCGCCGAACTGAGCGGTGGTGAGAGTGAGGAACGGGGCGTCCGCCCGCTTGTCCTTGGAGTCGCGCACTCCGACGGCGGGCGCAAGGTCGGCGACCTCGATGCAGGAGCCGCCCTCTTCGCCTGAGTAGCTCGACTTCCGCCAGTGGGGGGTGTGGTTCACAGGGCCTCCATCACGGTCCGGATCATCTGGACCGAATCCTCGGGGGACAGCGCCCAGGTTCGAATGCGGTCGAACTGTATCCAGAGCGCGTGCACCTCCGCAGGGGGCTCGATCAGCTTTCCATGCCCCCCGGCAGACTCAACATAAGCCAAGTCTGGATCTTCCGGATAGCCCAGCAGGACGATCTCTCCACTCGGATAGGCACGGGCGCCTGCCGGGATGATCTGGAGATCGATGTTGCGCTGCTCGGCCAGTTCCAGCAGGTGAGCGAGCTGCTCACGCATGATCTCCGCGTTGCCGACGATCTCACGGATCACTCGCTCGGCCAGCAGCACCAGGAGGTACGGCGGATCGGTCTTGTCGAGGATCGCCTTGCGGGCAGTGCGGGTCTCGAGTTGTTCGTCCAGTTTCTCGGATGATGCGGCGGCACTGAGGATCTCGCGCGCGTATGCCTCGGTCTGGAGAGGGCCGAAGACGTACAGCGGCTCGTAGGCGCGGACGGCGTCTGACTGCTCTTCCTGGCTGACGTAGGTGAGGAAAACAGCGAGAGTCCCGGCCTCCTGGACCACGAGTGGCTGAAGACCCTCGAATACGGCGGGAAGACCGTACAGCCGGTCGAGTCGTTTGCTGCCGTCAAGGGTCGGGAGGCGCCGCAGGTTTTCCCAGTGGCCGTAGAGCTGAGGGGAGATCTGTAGCTTCTCGGCGACCTGGCTCTGGTGGAGGTCCGCCGCCTCGCGGTGTTTGCGTAGCCATTGGGCGTACAGGGCCCGGGCTGGGTAGTTCGGCTGATCCTTCATGGTCGGTTACCGTACGCCCGCGCTTGGTGACTGTCAGGAGTAAATGTCAACCCTGCGTATTAATGTCACGGGCGTAACGTGGGCCACATGAACATCGCCGACGCGGTGGCTCAGGTCGAGGCTGAGCTGCGCGCCCAAGGGGATCCGGTTCGCGCGGAGAGCGAGAAGCGCTACCTCAAGAGCGACTTCGTGCACCTCGGCGTTCCGATGGCCCCGCTGCGCAAGGTCGCCCGTTCGGTCGTCAAGGTGGAGCCCTCGCGGGTCGACCTGCTGGCGCTGGCCGAGACGCTGTGGTCGGTGGCGGAAGGGGGCCGTCCCATTCATGAAATGCGGATGGCGTCGATCGAGGTGTTGATTCGCCGAGTCAACCTGCTGGGTCCCGGCGATCTCGGTCTGGCCGAAACCCTCATCCGCGACTCGGCGAGCTGGGTCTATGTGGACCATCTGGCTGAGAAGATCGTCGGTGGGCTGGTGCTGGCGTTCCCCGAGCAGGTGGGCGTGCTGGATCGGTGGGTGTCGGACCCGTACTTCTGGATTCGCCGGACGTCCTTGTTGGCACTGCTTCCCGGTGTACGGGCGGGGGAGCCGGACCTGGAGCGGATCTCGCGTTATGGGGACGCGCTGATCGGGGAGAAGGAGTTCTTCATCCGCAAAGCGCTCGGGTGGGTGCTGCGCGAGCTCACCAAGAAGGGCCACGCGGAGTGGGTCACCGCGTGGGTGGGTGAACGGACCGACAGGATCTCGGGCGTCGCGATCCGGGAGGCCGTCCGGCATCTCCCGGAGACCGACGGCGAGCGACTCCTGGCCGCGTACAAGACGCGGTAGGCCGCTCATGGACCTGTAATTCTCCAGACGGGCAAGAACGGGTGTCACGACCGACACCGAGAGGCCGACGATGCCCGAACCCAGTGTGACCACGCCCAGACGGCGGTCACCCGAATCCCCCGAAGACCTTGACGACGCGTCCGTCATCGCGTGGTCCCGGCGCGAACCCGAGCGATTCGAGTCGCTGTTCCAGCGGCACGCGCCGACGATCATGCGCTACGTCGTGCGGCGGCTGGGCACCGAGCCCGCGGACGACATTGTGGCCGAGACCTTCCTGGTCGCGTTCCGCCGGCGGGAGTCCTACGACCTGGCACGGACCGACGCCCGCCCCTGGCTGTACGGCATCGCGACCAATCTCGTGCGGCGGCACCGGCGCTCGGAGGTCAGGCAACTCCGGGCACTGGCGCGGACCGGAGTCGATCCGGTGACCGAGTCGTTCACCGAGGCGGCCGACACCCGGCTCAGCGCGGACGCGGCGCGCCGTCCGCTGGCGGCGGCGATCGCCCGGTTGCCCGCCGCCCAGCGCGACGTGCTGCTGCTCGTCTCGTGGGAGGGCCTCACCTACGACGAGGCGGGCCGGGCGCTGGGTGTTCCACCGGGCACGGTGCGCTCACGGATGAACAGGGTTCGCAACAAGCTGCGCGCGGCGCTCGGCGGGGTCGATCCGACCGCCATGACGGAGGAGTCAAAGGGATGACTGAGCTGCACGAAGTTGAACGTCTGCGCTCCGAGGTTCCCCTGGACCTCGACCTGACCGGCGCCGAGTCCCTTTTCCAGGACGGCGTGAAGAAACCGAGGAGGGGCCGGTTCCGCCCGAGCCCGATGCGCCCGCTCCTGGCGACCGCCGTCCTCGCAGCGGCGGGTGCGACGGCGGGCGCCTACTTCAGCGCCACGCCGGGGGACGAGAAGACTGTTCCGGTGGCGGACGTCTCGGTGGTCATGGACCGGGCCGCGGCCAGGGCTCTGGCCGATCCGCTGCCCACCCCACGCTCGGGCCAGTACATCTACCGGGAGGTACAGGAGACCCAGCAGGCCGATGCGTACGAGCAGGACGGCAGTGCCAGATGGTTGGAACACCAGCGCACGGAGACCTGGCAGTCGGTGAACGGCGCCCACCCCGACCTCACCCGTTCCAAGGACCGGCAACGCCTGCCGATGCCGGGCAGGACGTTGCCTCCCGAAGCCACGCGCATGCCTGCGTCGGCTGCCGATGAGATGGTGACCAAGCCCTGCGGCGTCCGGCCGCCGCTCGAGCGTCCCTTCCTGGACGCGGTTCCGGCGGACGCCGACGCTCTGCTGCGTTTGATCGACAAGGTGGACGACCCTGTTGACGACGACGGTGATGGCGCCGAGGACGATCGCGGTGCCCGGCTCTGGGAGACCGCGTCGGACCTGCTCGTCGGCTCGGCCGCGCCCGCGCCCGTGCAGGCGGCGCTGTACAAGGCGATCGCGAAGATCCCGGGGGTCGCGCTGGTCGGCGACTCGGTCGACGCGGCGGGCCGGCACGGCTTCGCGGTCGCCCGGGTGAACGGTGACGAGCGGAACGAGCTGATCTTCGACCGTGCGACCTACCGTTTCCTCGGTGAGCGCAGCGTCGTGGTCAAGAGCGGTGACTCGGGACCGGCGGGCGCGTTCCTTGGAGCCAGCGCGATCCTGCGCACGGCGGTGGTCGACGCGCCGCCCAAGCCCGGGCCGCACGCGCAGTACGGCGACTGCTGAGGCTTGTGGTCAGGGCGGCCGCTGAGGCGTTCGGTCAGGCGCGGTAGGCGGACCAGACCTTGCGCATGCGGTCGCCCTGGCCGCGGGTGAACTGGTTCATGCACGTGTCCCAGCCGTAGTCCATGTAGTTGTGGACCGGGTCCTCGCCGGGGGCGTCGCAGGTGTCCTTGCTCAGCGGGCAGCCGTTGGTGGGGTCGCGCTCGGCCGGGGTGTCGGAGACGCGGTCGCCGGGGCTCGAACAGCCGTCCTGGAACGTGTGGTAGAGCCCGAGCCAGTGGCCGGTCTCGTGGGTCGCGCTGAACCCCTGGTTGAAGTGGTCGATCGACCCGCCGGGCATGCTGCCGACGTGGACCACCACGCCGTCCATCTTCGGGTCGCCCTTGTACTTCCAGGGGAACGTGGACCAGCCGAGCAGTTCGTCGCCGGTGTCGGCGCTGTAGAGGTTGAGCGTGCCGGCCTTGCCCTTGTGCAGGCGGGCCTTGAACGTGCTCTCGTACTGCTCGGGGTTGGAGTACCAGCCCGGGTTGTTCGAGCGGGTGACGCCGCGCAGCACGAAGCGGAAGTGGGTGTCGGCGCCACCGTTGCCGCCGCCGTACGAGGCGTTCAGGACGTTGATCTGGCGCTCGATCGTGCCGGACGGGACGTTGCCGTTGCTGCCGTCGTGCAGGACATGGAAGTACACCGGAACGGTCACCTGACCCTGGCTGCGGTCGCGCAGCGTCGTCGTCCGGCCGTACTCGTCAGTGGCGGTCAGCCCGGACAGCAGCCCGTTGAGCTGCGCCTCGACCGCCGAGACCTGGGAGGGCGTGAGCTCGTTGCGCTCCCGTACGCCCGTTCCAGGCTGCCGAACGCGCGCGTCGGCGCCGGCGTGAGCGTCCGCGCCTGCGCGCGTGACGCCGCGAGCGGTGGCGGTGGCGGTGGCGGTGGCGCGAGTGTCGGGCCGTGCGCATCCGCCCTCGGGCTCGGCTGTGGCCTTCGTCATGGTGATCGGAACGGCGGGCACGGACGCGGCGATCAGGGCGGCGGCGACGACGAGCAGCTTCACGTCGATCCTCGGGGTGTCGGGGGCGGACGGAGACGGAGCCGATGCACAGCGTGACCAATTGGTATCAGAACGGGGTCGTGTGGCGGGTGAGGTCCGGTCAATCGGAAGCAGGTCGTTACCGGACAGACCCGGAGGGTCACGGCCCGGTCCGGGGGGTGCGCGTTCGCCCAGGCAGGGGCCTCTAGACTGGAGACTCTCCGCCGATTCCGTGAAAGGCGCTGTGGGTGTCCGTCGACCAATCCTTTGACACCGTTCTCGTCGTCGACTTCGGCGCGCAGTACGCGCAGCTGATCGCCCGTCGGGTGCGCGAGTGTCACGTGTTCAGTGAGATCGTTCCGTCGACCATGCCGGCGGCCGAGATGGCCGCCAAGAAGCCGAAGGCGATCATCCTGTCGGGCGGCCCGGCGTCGGTCTACGCGGAGGGCGCGCCGGTGGCCCCCGAGGGGCTCTTCGACCTCGGCGTCCCCACGTTCGGCATCTGCTACGGCCACCAGGTGATGGCGCAGGCGCTCGGCGGCACCGTGGAGAACTCCGAGATCGCCGAGTACGGCGCCGCGACCATCGCCGTCGCCGAGCCCGGGATGATGTTCGCCGGGCTGCCGCAGCACCAGTCGGTGTGGATGTCGCACCGCGACTACGTGAGCCGCGCGCCCGACGGCTTCACCCTGACCGCGCGTACGGACGTGACGCCGGTCGCCGGGATGGAGGACCGCGAGCGCGGCTTCTACGGCGTGCAGTTCCATCCCGAGGTGCTGCACACCGAGCATGGCATGGAGCTGCTGCGCCGCTTCCTGTACGAGGGCGCGGGCTGCCGTCCCAACTGGACGATGGTCAACATCGCCGAGGAGTCGATCGAGGCGGTCCGGTCGCAGGTCGGCGGCAAGCGCGCGATCTGCGGGCTGTCGGGCGGTGTGGACTCCGCCGTCGCCGCCGCGCTCGTTCAGCGGGCCATCGGCGACCAGCTGACGTGCGTCTTCGTCGACCACGGGCTGCTGCGCAAGGGCGAGGCCGAGCAGGTCGAGAAGGACTTCGTCGCCGCCACCGGCGTCAACCTCCATGTAGTGGACGCCCAGGAGCGCTTCCTCGCCGCCCTCGACGGGGTCACCGACCCCGAGGAGAAACGGAAGATCATCGGCCGCGAGTTCATCCGGGTCTTCGAGGAGGCCGCCCGCGAGATCGTGGGCGAGGCCGCCGCCGAGCCCGTCGAGTTCCTCGTTCAGGGCACGCTCTACCCGGACGTCGTCGAGTCGGGCGGCGGTACGGGCGCGGCCAACATCAAGTCGCACCACAACGTCGGCGGCCTGCCCGACGACCTGCAGTTCAAGCTGGTCGAGCCGCTCCGCACGCTGTTCAAGGACGAGGTGCGGGCACTCGGCGAGCAGCTCGGCCTGCCCGCCGAGATCGTGTGGCGCCAGCCGTTCCCCGGACCCGGGCTCGGCATCCGCATCATCGGCGCCGTCTCGCGTGAACGGCTCGACATCCTGCGCGACGCCGACGCGATCGCCCGCGAGGAGCTCACCCGCGCCGGGCTCGACCGCGAGATCTGGCAGTTCCCGGTGGTGCTGCTCGCCGACGTCCGTTCGGTCGGTGTCCAGGGCGACGGCCGCACGTACGGTCACCCGGTCGTGCTCCGCCCGGTCACCAGCGAGGACGCGATGACCGCCGACTGGGCACGCCTCCCGTACGACGTCCTCCAGAAGATCTCCACTCGCATCACCAACGAGGTCCGCGAGGTCAACCGCGTCACCGTCGACATCACCAGCAAGCCCCCGGGCACCATCGAGTGGGAGTAGCCGCTCGCTGAGCGAAATGTCGAAGGCCCGGAGGGACGTCCCCTCCGGGCCTTCGACGTTGTTCGTTCCGCGTCAGACGGTGGCTGGGGCCAGGACGGCCTCGGCCTCCAGCGTCGCGGCGGCGGCGTGGACGACCGCGGCGATGCGCAGGGCCTCCTGGACCAGCTCGCGCGACATGCCGCCGTCGCGCAGCACCTTCTCGTGCGACTCCAGGCAGCGGCCGCAGCCGTTGATCGCCGAGACGGCCAGGCACCACAGCTCGAAGTCGATCTTGTCGACGCCGGGCCTGCCGATGACGCTCATCCGCAGCCTGGCCGGGAGCGTCGCGTAGGTCTCGTCGCCGATCAGGTGGGTGGCCCGGTAGTACACGTTGTTCATGGCCATGATCGACGCGGCGGCCTTGGCGGCGGTGAACGCCTCGGCGGACAGGTTGTCCGCGGCCTCCTCCGCCAGCTCGCGGATGACCTGCGCGTTCTTGCTGGCCAGTGCGGTGGCGAGCACCGTGCCCCACAGCTGCTGCTCGGTGAGCTGCGACGTGGTGGTCACCGAGCCGAGGTTCAGCTTGGTGTCCTTGGCGTAGTCGGGGAGGGCGCTCTTCAGCGCGTCGACGCTCACGCGCCCGCCATGAGCTTCTGGGCGTCCAGGGTGGCCTCGCCCTTGTTCCAGTTGCACGGGCACAGCTCGTCGGACTGCAGCGCGTCCAGGACCCGCAGCACCTCCTTGACGTTCCGGCCGACCGAGCCCGCCGTCACCATCGAGAACTGGATCTCGTTGTTCGGGTCGACGATGAACGTGGCGCGCTGGGCGACGCCGTCCTCGGTGAGGATGCCGAGCGCCTCGGTGAGCTCGCGGCGCAGGTCCGACAGCATCGGGAACGGCAGCTCGCGCAGGTCCGGGTGGTCCTTGCGCCAGGCGAAGTGGACGAACTCGTTGTCGGTGGAGGCGCCCAGCACCTGCGCGTCACGGTCGGCGAACTCCTCGTTCAGCCGCCCGAACTCGGCGATCTCGGTCGGACAGACGAAGGTGAAGTCCTTGGGCCAGAAAAAGACGACGCGCCACTGGCCCTCGTAGGTCTTGTGGTTGATCGTCTCGAACGCGGTGTCGGCGTCGAGCGAGACGCAGGCGGTCAGTTCGTACTCCGGGAACTGGTCACCGACAGTAAGCACGCATGCTCCTTGTTTCTGCGATTTCTTGTGAATTGAGGCCCAGATCACAGGACAAAAGAGGCCTGGATCACAGGAGTGAAAGGGTGGGCCCGACAGGCCCGTCCGGTGTCACTCAGCGTGCCGGAATTCGAGTGAGAAGAGAAATCGATCTACCACTCGAAGGCGATAGGATATTTCGATCAAACGCTTTCTTTGTGGGGTTGATCACGCGAAAGGGGAACGTCATCAGCAGGCCCACGGTCGCGCAGCTGCGCGCATTCCTGGCGCTCGCCGAACACCTGCATTTCCGGGACGCCGCCGCCGCGCTGCGCATGAGCCAGCCCGCCCTGTCCGGCGCCGTCGCCGCCCTCGAGGAGACCCTCGGCACCCAGCTCGTCGAGCGGACCACCCGCAAGGTCCTGCTCACCCCCGCCGGTGAACGCGTCGCCCGCCGCGCCGAACTCGTCCTCGCCGAGCTCGACCGCCTCGTCGAGGAGGTCAACGCGACCCGGGGCCCGCTCACCGGCCCGGTCCGCGTCGGCGTCATCCCGACCGTCGCCCCCTACCTGCTGCCGGTGATCCTCCCCGAGCTGTCGGCCGAGTTCCCCGAGCTCGAACTCTCCGTCCACGAGGAGCAGACCGAGGCCATCACCGCCGAGCTCCTCGCCGGCCGGCTCGACGTCATCGTCCTGGCCCTCCCCGCCCCGGCCCAGGGCATCACCGAGGTCCCGCTGTACGACGAGGAGTTCGTCCTCGTCGCCCCCGAGTCGTCCGGCCTGGGCGGCGACGGCGACGGCGGCGATCCGGTGCCGCGCGACGTGCTCAACGACCAGGAGGTGATCCTCCTGAACGAGGGCCACTGCCTGCGCGACCAGGCCCTCGACGTCTGCCGCCAGGTCGGTGCCCGGGCCGCCGCCGCGACGTACGCCACCAGCCTGTCCACGCTGGTCCAGCTCGTCTCCGGCGGCCTCGGCGTCACCCTCGTTCCCGAGACCGCCCTGGCCGTCGAGACCCGCCGCGCCTCCTCCATCGCCACCCGCCGCTTCACCGCGCCCGCCCCGTACCGCCGCATAGGCCTCGCCTACCGCACCACCTCGCCGCGAGCCGAGGACTTCGAGGCGCTGGCTCGCAGCATCAAGGCCGCCGCGCCCAAAGCCCTGCCCTGAGCCAAAGCCCTGCCCAAAAGCACCCCGCCTCCCAGCGGCCTGCGTTTCACTCGTGGGATGGAAACAGCGGCCGCAGGGTTGCACGCCGAGCTCGACGAGGTCTGGGCCCGCGACGGCCAGATCCGGTTCGTGGGCACGCTGCCCGAATCCCTGCGCGACCGCTCCTGGTGGTTGCGTCTCACTCCGCGCGAGCCCGTGCCGCTCCTCTCGGGCTGGCTGCGGGTGCTCCACCCCGTTCAGCGGATGCGGATGAGCCTCAGCCTTCCGCCCAGCCCATACGAGGTCGCGGTGGGCGAACGTTTCGAGGCGGAGATCCCCATCACCGACCTGACCCTGCCGCTCCCGGTGCTCTCAGCCGAATGGGACGCCCACCTGGTCTCCGGATCGATCGGGCTCCGGCTGGGACGGCACTGCGGCGTCCCGTTGAAGGCGAACGCCATCACCTTCCCCTGGCAGCGCGTCGCGGGTCAGTGGCCGTGCAAGGTCAGGCCGCGCTACACCGGCGACGACCACCTCGTCCTGGAGAGCCGGCGCACCCGATGAAGATCACCTACGTTCTCCTCCACGCGTACGGGATGGGCGGCACGATCCGCACCGTCATCAACCAGGCCAACGCGATGGCCGAGGCGGGACACCAGGTCGAGCTCGTCAGCGCCACCCGCCGTGCCGCCGCACCCAACTTCTTCGTCGACCCGCGCGTCCGCCTCACCACGCTCACCGACCAGCGCACCCCTGCGCCCGCCGCCCCCGGCATCGAGATCCCGTACGGCGAAGCCGCCAAGGACACGTTCACGAGCGCCGTCGAACGAGGGGTCATCAATTACCTGCGGACCGTGGAGACCGAGATCCTGGTCACCACCCGTCCGGGCCTCAACCTCCTGTCCGCCCGCTACACGCCCGCCCACATCGTCCGCGTCGCGCAGGACCACATGCACCTGGGCCGCTACAAGCCCGCGGTCCGCGCGGCCATCCTCCGCGACTACCCCCGGCTGGACGCCGTCGTGTCCCTCACCCGCAAGGACCAGTACGAATACCGCCAGGCGTTGGGCGACGACGGCGGCGTGCGCGTCGAGCAGATCCCCAACCCGCTGCACACCCTCGACGTCCCGCAGACCGACCACACCGGCAAGGTCGTCGCAGCGGCCGGTCGCCTGACCCGCCAGAAGGGCTTCGACCTGCTCATCCTGGCCTTCGCGAAGGTCGTCGACCGCCACCCCGACTGGCGTCTGCACATCTACGGCTCAGGCAAGGCCGAGCCCAAGCTCCGCAAGCTCATCCACGCCCATCACCTCTACAACCACGTCTTCCTGATGGGCCGTACGAAAGAGCTCGACGAGGAACTGGCCAAGGCCTCCATCTACGCCCTGAGCTCCCGCTTCGAAGGCTTCCCCATGACGCTCCTGGAAGCACTCAACTGCGGCCTCCCCGTCGCGACGTTCGACTGCCCGACGGGCCCGAGCGAGATCATCGTCGACGAGGCGAGCGGCCTCCTGGTCCCGCCCGAGGACACCGCCGAGCTGGCCGCCGCCGTCTGCCGCCTCATCGAGGACGAACCCCTCCGCCGCCAGCTGGGGGCGGCCGCCCGTACGACGGCCACCGCCTACGGCTCCGACGCGATCCGCCTCCGCTGGGAGACCCTCTTCACCTCGCTGCTCACCGCCAAGACCGAAGCGTCAGGCTGAGCTCTTCGCCTCAGGCTGAGCTCTTCGCGGCGCGCGCCCAGCGGACCGTACGACGAAGCCCCGGCACCTGCTTGGCGGCCTGCCGAAGCATCGACGGCTTGCGGGCGTCCGCCTCGTCTCCAGGGGTGACGAGCAGAACGCGGCCGTCCTCGTGCACGTCCACCGCCGCCCCCTTGATCCGGCGATCCACACCCCACCCGCACGCGCTCAGCCGTACGCGCACGTCCCACCGGCCGGCCGCGAGGGCCTCGCCTTGCGACACGGTCTCGGCCCGCGCGGAAGCCCTGCCGGACAGCGCCACGATCATGCCCTCGTCGGTCGCCTCGCCCCGCTCGACCTTCGTCGGCAGGAAGACCTCCAACCCCGTGGCCTTGTGCCGGAGGAAGACCTCCAGGTTGCTCTTGCCGAGCTCGCCGGTCGCGTCGAGCGCCTCGGAGGGAAGCGGCGTGGTCAGCATCGCCGGCGGATCCCACAGCAGCCGGTCGGCGCCCTCGATCCGTTCCTTCCTGAACGACACGTGCGCGCCGCTCCGGTAGACCAGCTCACCCTCGACATCGAACGTGATCGTGCCGTCCCGCAGCTCCATGGTGTTCAGGTTCGGGCGGACCGTGAGGCCCTTCTCCACCTCGGCGAGCCTGATCAGGTCCTCGAAGGCGCCCGCGCGGAGCAGCGCGGCGCGCGGCCGGAGGTTGCGAGGCAGCAGCGCGTCCACCGCCGGGTCGAACCGGTCCAGCGTGAGCTCCCGGACGACGTCGTACATCGCCCGGCGATGCTCGGGCTCGTACGACAGGAAGGCGCGGCCGCCCATCCGGCCCAGCATCTTGCCGCGCAGCCAGTGCAGGTAGAACCGGTCGCGCGTCGGCCCCGGCTCCACATGGGCGTCCACGACGTCGAGCACCTCGCGTACGGCCCCGTAGTAGTGCGCCGGATCGAACCGGTTCGAGGAGTAGTTGCCCTCGTCGGCCCGCTTCACCCAGTAGCAGCACGGGTAGTCGGCGAGCACCGAGATGACCTCGGCCTTGAAGTAGGCCGGAACGCAGAACCGGTGATCCTCCAGCCGTACCGGCCCCTCCGGAAACCGCAGTCCGTGCTCCCGCACGAACTCGGTGCGGAACAGCTTGTGCGGCGTCAGCAGGCTCAGCAGGTGGTGCTTGAGGATGTCCGCCCGATCCTGCGACTTCCGAAAGAGAAACCGCGGAACACCTCGTCCGCCCTGCCCAACGAGCCGTCCCACCACGATGTCGGACCCGTTCCGCACGGCCATCGCGTACATCCGCTCGAGCGCCTCGGGGCCGAGCCAGTCGTCACAGTCGAGGAAGTACACGTACTCGCCCTGAGCGAGCTCCAGCCCGATGTTGCGCGGAGCGCCGGGGCCACCGGTGTTGTCGATGTGAACGACCCGAACGTGCTCGTGACCCACGGCGGCCTCGTCCAGCTTGCGGCCCGTTCCGTCGGTCGATCCGTCGTCCACGAAGATGACCTCGTAGTCCGCGGCGTTCATCGTCTGGTCCAGCAGCGAGCGGACGCACGCGTCGATGTAGATCCCGCCGTTGTAGGCGGGCACCACCACGCTGACCTTGACGCTCATCGGTCCTCCTGAGGAAATCCGAGCCCCGCCGTCCGGCGGTCGCAGACCACGAGAGCACCCACGGTGTGCCTCCGGCCGTTCTCCCGCGCCACTCTTTGCGGGCTGCTTGCTAACCACCGGGACTGTCTCGAACCGAGCGCGACCGGACGCGGCATGTGATTCGCCGGTTGTACGGCCATCCGGGCTAGCTGCGGGTCAAGTCTGGGTCATGCAATCGCCCGGCAATCGCGATGCTTCGCAGCATCGCGACCGCCGGAAACCATGCTGCTTGCATGCCGACGTTTTCGCTGGATGACGTGCGCGCGGTCTGCAAGGGGCGCGACGCGTGGTGGACGGTGCTGCTCGTCGACCCCGTGGCGACCCGCCTCACCCGCGTCGTGGCCAACCGGACGTCGGCCACCCCGAACCAGATCACCACGGCCGCCTTCGCGCTGGGCCTCGGCTCCGCCGCCTGCTTCACGCAGGGCACGGCCGGCTGGCTCGCGCTCGGCGCGGTGCTCTACCACCTGTGCTTCGTCCTGGACTGCGTCGACGGCAAGGTCGCACGCCTCAAGGGCACGGGCTCCCCGTTCGGTGCCTGGCTCGACTTCATGCTCGACCGCGTGCGCGACTGCATCTGCGCGATCGCCCTGGCCCAGGGCCAGTACGCCCTGACCGGCAAGCCGATCTACCTCTGGATCGGCTTCACGATCGTCGCCGTCGACATGGTCCGCTACCTGAACGGCCCGAAGATCGCCAAGGCCCGCCGCCAGATGACCCACGACCTCACCCCGGCCAAGCCGAAGCGAGCCCCACGCCCGAAGACCGCATCAACCCCGAAGACCGCATCAACCCCGAAGCCGCGCCCCACCCGCTACCTCCGCCTCCGCCGCAACCTCCAACGCCGCCGCATCCGCATGCACCTCTTCAGCGGCATCGAGTTCCAGATGGCCGTCTTCATCGTCGGCCCCCTCACTGGAGCCGTGATCCCGGTGACCACCGCCGCGGGCGCTCTGCTCCTCACCTTCGAGGCGCTGCTCGTCTACAAGTTCTGGGGCGTGAGCCGTTCCTTCGCCAGGCGCGTGCAGGGGAGCGAGTCGCTCGCCGTCCAGGGCGCCGTCCAGGGCGCCGTCCAGGGCGCCGTCCAGGGCGCCGTCCAGGGCGCCGTCCAGGGCGTCGTGCCGGCTCCCAGGAACCCGGCTGAGGCAGTGACGCAGCGCGGCCCCCTCGTCGACGCCGACCACTGAACCTGCTGCCGGCCCCTCCCTGACCAGGAGACACATGTCACCGAAGCTCAGCGTCATCGTTCCCTTTCACAATGAGGAGGTCCACCTCGAAGAGTGCCTGGAGTCGCTGGCCCGGCAGACGCTGCGCGACCTCGAGGTGATCCTGGTGGACGACGGGTCCACCGACGGCGGTGCCGTGCACGCCAAGACCATGGCCGAACGCGACGAGCGGTTCGTGCTGCTGCACCAGGACAACTCCGGTGCCGGCGCCGCTCGCAATCGGGGAGCGCGGCTGGCGAAGGGCGAGTTCCTGGCCTTCGCGGACGCCCACGACGTCGTGGTGGGCAACGCCTACGAGCTGCTGATCGGCTCTCTTGAGAAGACCGGATCGGATCTGGCCTGCGGCAACGTGCTCCGGCTGGAGTCCGGGCGCACCTCCCAGTCGCGGGCGCACCGCGAGGCCTTCGAGGCGGGCGCTCAGAAGACGCACATCACCCGGACTACGGCGCTGCTCCGGGACCGCCGAGTCTGGAACAAGGTCTACCGACGGTCGTTCTGGGACGAGCAGGGCCTGTCGTTCGGCGACGGCCTGCACACCGACGGCCCGGTCTCGGCCAGGGCGCACGTGCTGGCTTCCTCGGTCGATGTCCTCGAAAGCCCCGTCTACTGGTGGCGCAAGGTGGCGGCCTCCCCGGCGGACAAGCGCAACGGCGCCGTCGATCTCGAAGACCGGATGGCCTCGGTTCACGCCGTGTGCGACCTGCTCGGCGAGCGCGCGCCGAAGCTGCGGCGGACCTACCACAAGCAAGTGATCAGGCGAGAGCTGGACACGCTCGTCAAGAAGCTGCCCAAGACCCCGGAGGACGAGCAGCGGGCTCTGCTCGAACTCGGTGCCGCGTTCGTCGAACGGGCGGACCGCGGTGCGATCGGGCAGCTCAAGGCGTTCGAGAGGCTCTGGGTCCACCTGCTGGGCCACCGTCAGCTGCCGGAGCTTCTTGAGGTCATGGCCCCGGACGACCGGGCCCAGATCCTCGGTGCGCCCGTCACGCGGCGGGGGGTGCTCAAGCAGCGCTGGTACGCGCGCTACCCCTTCTTCGAGGACGGTTTTCGCGGGATTCCCCGGTCGGTCTACGAGGTCACCGAGGAGCTGGAGTTCCGGGGCAAGGTGGACTCGGTCGTCTGGCACGAGGGCAGGCTGCGGATCTCGGGCTATGCCTACATCGACCGCCTGGACATGGCGTCCACGGACGACGGCCGGATCACCTTGTGGCTGCAGGACACCCGCCGGGGCGTCCGCATCCCGCTGGAACCGCAGCGGTCGCGGCGTCCCGACGTGACGGCCGCCTCGAACCAGCCGACCGCCTGTTACGACGGGTCGGGCTTCGTCGTCGAGGTGGACCCGTCCGCGTTCGAAGGACACCGCCGCCGCACCGGCGAGTGGGAGCTCCACACCGAGGTGGTCGTCCAGGGCGCGAAGCGCGGCGGTTGCCTGAGCAGCTCGGCGGATCAGCAGAACGCCTGGCTGCCTGCGCTGCACGAGGCCGACGACATCTGGATTCAGCCGGTCGCGCGCGGGGACGGGTTCTCCTTGCGCGTCCGGCCCATCAAGGCGCTCGTGACCGCGCACCGGGTCGTCGACGGCACGATCGTCCTCGAAGGCAGGACGGTGGACGCGTCGGAAGCCCCGGTCGAGCTCGTCGCCGCCGCCCGGCAGGCCGACTTCAAGGTCACCGGACCCGTCGAGTGCTCTCCTCGTTCAGAGGGTGGCGGATCCTTCCGGGCCGAGCTCCCGCTCCAGGAACTGGTGGCGGCGCACGGCCACGCCGGCCCCGCCGCGCTCACCGAGTGGGAGATCAGGCTCCGTACGGCCTCCGGGACGATCAAGCCGCTGCTCGCCGCCGAAGCCGCCGAAGGGCGCTATCCCGCCGGTGCCCTTGAAGTGGCTCTGACCCGCACCCGGTACGGGAACCTCCTCGGGATGGTCCGGCCCTGCGCCCTGGTGGCGACCAGCGTGACCTGGGACGGCGACCGCATCACCGTGGCCGGTGACTATGCCGGTGAAGGCACGCCGCCTGCCGAGCTGATCCTGCGTCATGGCCGCGAGGCGGAGGAGTACGGCGTTCCCCTGACCTGGACCGGGGGGCATTTCAGGGCGAGCTTCAAGCCGGGGGAGATGCCCGCACTCGGCGCCCCCTTGCCGCTGGCCCCGGGGACCTGGGAGCTTCGTGCCGACACGGGAACCTCCGAGGGAAGCGACGCCGACGTCGCCGTCCTCCTTGAAAGGGCCGCCGTCCCCGACCTCCCGCCCACCAAGGTCGTCGGCGCTCACGAGGTGTCGGTCGTTCCCTCGGGAGGCGCGCTGCGTCTGCGCGTGCGGCTGGCGCTGGCCGACGACGAACGCGGGCTCTACGCCCAAGAAAGGCTGCGCAAGGACGTCTACCCGCGCCTGTGCTCAGAGCCGCTTCGCGACCTCGTCGTCTTCGACGCCTACATGGCGCGGCAGTACTCCTGCAATCCTCGCGCGATCTACGAAGAGCTCGTACGGCAGCGGACGGATCTCGACTGCGTCTGGGTGTCGCGGGACGGGCAGTTCCGGGCCCCGCACGGTGCGCGGACCGTCCTTGTGGGCAGCAAGGAGCACTACACGGCCCTCGCGCACGCGCGTTACATCGTCGGGAACGAGGCCCAGCAGCCCTGGTTCGACAAGAGGCCTGACCAGACGTATGTGCAGTGCTGGCACGGTACGCCGCTGAAGCGGCTGGCCCTGGACGTACCGGCGCTGCCGCACATGCGGAAGGCCACACTCGGGTGGGTGCGCCGGGAGGTTCCCCGATGGGACGTCCTGCTGTCGCCCAACCCGTTCACAAGCCCCATCATGCGCAAGGCGTACCAGTACGGCGGCGAGATCCTGGAGTCGGGCTATCCCCGTAACGACCTGCTGCAGCGACCGGAGGCCCCGCAGGTCGCCGCCGAGGTGCGCAGGCGACTGGGCATCCCCGAAGGCAAGCGCGTGGTGCTCTACGTACCGACGTGGCGCGACGACCTCTACTTCGCCAGGGGACGGCGCGCGTTCGAACTGGCGCTGGACCTGGACCGCGCACGCGCCGTGCTCGGCCCCGACCACGTGCTCCTGCTCCGCACGCACTACCTGGTGACCGACCGTTCGTGGTCGCAGGTGGACGACTTCGTCGTCGACGTGTCGCGGTATCCGGACATCGCCGAGCTGTACCTGGCCGCCGACGTCCTGGTGACGGACTACTCCTCGGCGATGTTCGACTTCGCCGTCACGGGCAAGCCGATGGTGTTCTTCACCTACGACCTGGAGAAGTACCGGGACAAGGTCAGGGGCTTCTACTTCGACTTCGAGGCCGAGGCTCCCGGTCCGCTGCTGCGGACCTCGGACGAGACGATCGCCGCCCTGCGGGACATGGACGGGGCGGCACAGCACCCCGCGTACGGGGCCTTCGTCGACAAGTTCTGCCCGTACGACGACGGGCACGCCGCCGAGCGGGTCATCCAGCGCATGTTCGAGCTAGGCGAGGCCTGAACCGAAGCCTGAACCGAGGCCTGAACCCGAGCCCAGCAAGACGTCCGCGACCCGTTCGCGGCCGCGCCCGTCGATGAGGCCGTGGCCGCGAACGGCGATCGCGTGACGTTCCGCCGGGTCCTCAAGGAGCCGCTTCAGGACCGCGGCGGCCTCCGTACGTGAGGCGGGGTCGTCGTAGTGCGCGGGGTTGCCCAGGCCTGCGGTGAGCCCTCGCGCGATCGTCGGCTCGTACCCCAGGAGCTGGTTGTCGGCGACCCAGACGAGGGCCGTCGGCAGGCCGAGGCACAGCAACTCCCACGTGGAGGTCCCGGCGGCGCTGATGACCAGATCCGAACCGGCGGCCAGCTCCGCGAACCGATCGGTCGGCGGGATCGCCGTCACCGACTGGCCCGCAAGGAGCGGAACGGCTTCGAGCGCGCGCACCGTCGACTCTCGCGGCGCGATGACCGTGGCCGCGAAGGGCGCCCCGGTCGAGGCTGCGAGCTCGACCACGCGTGGCGCCACGTCGGCCGCGTCCGTGCCGCCGAACACGCAGAGCAGCCTCGGGCACGCGGTCGTGGCCGTGCGGGGCTGTGAAGGACGCAGGCCACGCACCGAATCGCGGAGCAGGACGTAGCCGGTCCCCGCGAGCCGGGTGGCCGTCGCCGGGATCTCGATCGCCGTCGCCTCGGCTCCCAGGTTCTGGTCGACGTAGACGTCCGCCCGCTGGCCGCGCAGGTCGCCGTCGACGATGGCCATGACGCGTACCCCCGCGAGGGCCAGGGAGTGCCCGCACTCCGGATCCGTCACGTACGAATCGATGACCATCGCGTCCAGCCCGAGCCGTACGGCCAGCGCGGAGAGATCCGCGGGCGAGTCAGGGGCGGGCCGGAGCGGGAACCCGCGCAGGTCGAGCTGGGCGCGGATCCAGTCAGGCCCGTCGACCGCACCGAGGAACAGCACCTCGGCCCCCCGCTGAACGAGCTCCTCGGCCAGGGCCACGCAGCGGATGAGGTGACCGACGCCCATCCGCGTGCCGGCATCGCACCGGATACCGACCCTCACGCCTCCGCGAGCTCCTTCTGCCGGACGTGGGCGTTGAGTGCGCGCACGTCGGGGTTGATCTCCAGCCAGTCGATGAGCTCCTGGTACGGCACGGCGACGTCTCCGAACTTGTTCACCACGGCCTCGATCAGATCCCAGTCCTCCTTGGTGTCCAGTGTGACCCGCAGATGGGCGGTGGACGGCGCGAAGGTCAGGCCCATGAGGGAGAACGAACGGGGATGGGTGTAGGCGTATGACGTCACGTGCGTGCGGTGGTGACCGATCGCGACCTCGTCGATGCGCCGCAGGGCCTGCACGGTGATGATCTCGACGTCGAGGCCGCGCGGCAGCGTGTGCGGGATCCCGGTGCTGAGGTAGTGGAGGCCGGGGACGGCGCGGAACGTCGTCGCGGCGGTCCGTACGACGGCCGGGTCCAGCAGCGGGCAGTCGGCGGTGAAACGCATGACCGCCTCCGCCGAGGGACGGGCCTCCAGCGCACCGGTGAACCGCGTCAGCACGTCGTCGACCGGCCCGCGATGCCAGGCGACGCCCAGCCGCCGGCACTCCTCCACGACGACGTCGTCCTCATCGAGCTCCGTCGTGGCGACGACGAGGCCGTCCAGCACCCGGCTCTCCTGAGCCGCGCGGATCACCCAGCCGAGCACGCTGCGCCCGGCCAGCGGACGCAGCACCTTGCCGGGAAGACGGGACGACCCCATTCGAGCCTGAATGATCCCGACCATGTGGATGGACACGACATTTCTCCAGGTCAGCACGGTAATCGAAGCGAGGCGCTACGCTACCGCAGAATTCTTACTCACAGTCACCGATCGATACGGGGGGTATCGGCAGTGGAACTGAGTGGCGCGTCGATCCTGATCACGGGGGGCACCGGCTCCTTCGGTAAGGCGTTCCTGCGGCACGTTCTCGACCACCTCGATCCGCGCCGCATCGTGGTCTTCTCCCGGGACGAGCTGAAGCAGTACGAGATGCGGCAGCTCTTCGATGACGACCAGCGGATCCGCTGGTTCATCGGTGACATCCGCGACCGCGAGCGGCTGCGCCGCGCCATGCACGAGGTCGAGTACGTGGTGCACGCGGCGGCGCTCAAGCAGGTCGACACCGCCGAGTACAACCCGTTCGAGTACGTGCAGACCAACGTGCACGGCTCGCAGAACGTCATCGAGGCCGCCATCGACTGCGGCGTGCGGAAGGTCGTGGCGCTGTCGACCGACAAGGCCTCCAGCCCGATCAACCTCTACGGCGCGACGAAGCTGACCGCCGACAAGCTCTTCGTCTCGGGCAACCACTACGCCGCGCAGCACCAGACGCGCTTCTCGGTCGTCCGCTACGGCAACGTCATGGGCAGCCGCGGCTCGGTCATCCCGTTCTTCCGGCGGCTCGCCGACCGCGGCGAGAGCCTGCCGATCACCGACAAGCGGATGACCCGGTTCTGGATCACGCTGGACCAGGCGGTGCAGTTCGTCGTCGACTCGTTCGGCCTGATGCAGGGCGGCGAGCTGTACGTGCCGCGCATCCCGAGCATGCGGATCGTCGACCTCGCCCAGGCCGTCGCGCCCGACTGCGCGTTCCACGAGGTCGGGATCCGGCCCGGCGAGAAGCTGCACGAGGAGATGATCGCCGCCGACGACAGCCACCGCACGGTGCGCCTGGCCGACCGGTACGTGGTCATGCCGACGATCGCGACCTGGGGCTACATGCCGCCGCAGGGCGGCGAGGCGGTCAGCGAGGGCTTCTCCTTCCGCTCCGACTCCAACGACATGTGGCTGTCGACCGACGACCTGCAGGCGCTCCTCGCGTCCTGCGTGTGACCGGCGTGCTCGCCTACGGCCGCCAGTCCATCGATGAGAACGACATCGCCGCGGTCGCGGGCGTGCTCCGCGGCGACTGGCTGACGACCGGCCCCGAGGTCACCGCGTTCGAGGACGCGCTGGCCGGCTGGACGGGCGGCGTGCCGTGCGTCAGTGTCACCTCCGGGACGGCCGCGCTCCACGTCGCCTACGCGGCGGCGGGGGTCGGCCCCGGCAGCCAGGTGGTCACCTCGCCGATGACGTTCGTCGCGACCGCCGCCACCGCGATGCTGCTCGGGGCGTCGGTGGTGTTCGCCGACGTCTGTGAGGACACCGCCAACCTCGACCCCGAGGCGGCCGACGCCGCGACCTCCTCCCGCACCCACGTCGTCACCGCGGTGGACTATGCCGGGCAGCCCGCCGACTATGACGCGCTCGGCAAGGTCGCCGACCGGGCCGACGCGCTGCTGCTCGCCGACGCCGCCCACTCGATCGGCTCGACCTGGAACGACGTCCCGGTGGGCGCGCTCGCCGACATGACCACGTTCTCCTTCTTCCCGACGAAGAACGCGACGACGGGCGAGGGCGGAGCGGTCGCGGTCAAGGACGCGGGCCTGCTGGACCGGGCGAGGCGTTTCCGCTGCCACGGTCTGGTCCGGGAAGCCGACCGGCTGCGCTCGCCGGACGAGGGCGGCTGGCACCAGGAGGTCCACTCGCTCGGCCTCAACTACCGGCTGCCGGATGTGCTCTGCGCACTCGGTACGAGCCAGCTCGGCCGCCTCGCCTTCTTCAAGGAGCGGCGGGCCCAGCTGGTCGCCCGCTACAACGAACTGCTCGCGGATGTCCCCGGGGTGCGGCTGCCGGCGGTCCGTCCCGGCGCCGACCCCATGTGGCACCTGTACGCGGTGCGCGTTCTGGACGGCCGCAGGCGTGAGGTGTACGACCGCATGCGGGCGGCCGGCATCGGAGTACAGGTGAACTACATCCCCGCGTACCGGCACCCGGTCTTCGAGGACCTCGGCTACCGGCGCGGGATGTGCCCGGTGGCGGAGTCCTTCTACGAAGAGCAGCTGTCGCTGCCGCTCTTCCCCGACCTCACCGAGTCCGACCAGGACCGCGTCATCGACACGCTGCGCGCGATCCTGAGCTGACGGCATCACCGAATACCAGAAGGCCCCGGAGCATCAGATGCTCCGGGGCCTCTCCAGGTCTGGCTTCTGGGTCACAGCCGTACGAGGTTCACCAGCTTGAGAAGCCGCGGCTGTCCCGTTCCATCGGCCTGCCCGAACGTCAGCAGGAAGGGCTCCTCGCTGTGCGGGACGGTGACCTCGAACCCGCCCTCTTCGCGGTAGGTGGCCGACAGCGAGGTGACGCGGCCGTCCCCGAGGGTGATCATCCCGATCTGGAGCCTGTCGGGGGTTCGCCGCAGGGGAGCGGCGTCGATACCGCGCTGGGCCACCCGCCAGGCCTTGCGGCGGGCACGGTCCATGTGACGCTTCCACCGCGGATCGCCCGTCGAGGTCCGGCCGGCCGCGGCGGCGCGGGCCCAGTCGAACCGCAGCCGGACGGGTGCGTCAGTGCAGGGGTTCACGACCATCATGCCGCCGGTCAGGCGGGTGGCGCCCTGCTCGGTGAGCATCTTGGCGTTGAGGCCGCCGGTGCTGACGAGCCCGAGGCGTTCGGCCGTACGCGCGTCCACCTTGCGGCCCAGAGTGTGCGTGGTGGCGGTGTCCGAGCGGGCGATCGAGATCCCGTTGACGACCATCCCGATGGTCGCCGCGGGCGCCAGAACCTCGTCGAGGCTGTGGATCCCAAGGGCGGCGGGGGCGCCGGCCCATCCGTGGGTGCCGGACCATTCGTTCGAGCCCCACAGCTCGGTGAGGGCCAGGCCGTCGGGCGGGACCTCGCCCGGGGCCAGGTCGATGGCGACCTCACCGATCGAGCGGCCCTTGCCGCTGGGCTTGGGGACCAGGAGGGCGGCCCCGCGCAGGCTGCGCTGCGCGCAGACCAGGACGAGTCTCGGCTTCGAGGCCTCCTCCCGGGACACGCTCTCGTCGACGTACCGGTCCCAGTAGGACTCGGTGTGCCGGTCGAGGCTGAGCCGGAACGACACCCGGGTCCGCTCGTCGCCCTGGTCGGCGACCTTGAGCCCGAGGGCGGTCGGCGAATCGATGCAGCGGCCGACGTTGCCGGAACGGCGCAGGAAACCCTCGGTCACCCGCAGGACCGAGTGCCTGCCGCTGGTGAACTGGGCCGGTACCGAGATAGCGGGATCCTGGTCCAGGTCGTAGTGCGTGGCCAGGTACCCGTTCGCGTCAGTCGTCATCACGCGCACCGTCGTTTCTCATCACGGGCAACAGTTCCTTGAGCGTCTCGGGGTTCGTCAGGTCGAACCGGGTGAGGAAGGGCTCCCGCCTCGTCCACATCCTGCGGACGGAGGTGAAGACGGGGTCGGCGTCGCTCTCGACGGCCCTCATGTTGATCTCGAGCGTGCGCAGGTGCATCTCCTCGGGCATCACGTCCCAGTGCGGGACCAGCAGCGAGGAGACGTCCGCCGCGCTCCGGTAGAACCAGGACCACAGGCGCGCGCGTTCGACCTGCTCGGCGGTGATCAGCGGTTCCTTGCGCGTCAGAGCCTCGATCGACGCCGTGAGCGTCTTCCAGTAGGCGCCGGTGTCCTCGGCGACCGTCGAGACCCCGCACGCGCTCCACTCCGACCAGCCGGCCTGGATCACGGGCGTGCCGAACGCGGGCAGCTCGTTGCTCACACTGCCGCGGACGGTGACGCCGAGGTCGGTCAGGCTCCACATCGCGTTCTTGGACAGGTCGTTGCTCGGCATGAACGTGAGGTGGGGCGCGTTCGCGTAGGACGCGGCGAGCTTGTCGAAGAAGCCGGTCGCGTCGTACTTGTCCTGGTTGGGGTGGTCGAGGAACAGCCAGTTCGCCTGCGGCTGCGACGCCGCGAAGGCCGCCGTCTCCTCGAACCAGGCGGCCAGGTCGGGGAAGATCTCCCGGTTGGTGCCGAGCGCGTCGGACACCGCGTGGTTGAAGACCGTGATCACCGGCAGCTCGGGGTCCAGGCCGAGCCGGGCCATGCCGTACGCGCGGAACTGCGCGCGCTCGGTCGGGTTGGTCAGCTCGCACAGGGCGTTCGGGCCGAACCGCCACCAGCTGGGACGGCCGAGGTTGCCGCGGGTGCGCCAGGCGACCAGCTCCGCGGCGGAACGCACGATGTCGCGGTTGCCCCAGACGTGCTGGTCGAAGTAGTCGCCGATCTGCCGGGTCAGCTCGGCGCGGAAGGTCGCCTCGCCCGTCCGGTGCTCGGGAAAGAGCGTGTAGGCCTTCAGCGATCCGGTGGACTGCACGTGGACCACGGGCACGTCGAACCGCGTGGCCGCGTCGACCCCCAGGCCCCACGGGTCGTAGTCGACATGGCTCGTCACGAACGCGATCGGCTTCAGCGCCCGGATCAGCGTCTCGTAGACGGCCGCGAAGGCCGCCGAGCGCGGCCGCTGCGCCTGGAGTCTCGCGTTCTGCTCACGGTCGCCTTCGAGCCGGGGCAGCAGGTCCAACCGGCACGCGGAGGCGTAGGCGGAATCGTCGACGACCTCCGGGTCGACGGACGACCACCGTACGGACCGCGGCCCGTCTCCTTCGGGCACGTCCGCACCGGCCGTCAGGGGCTGCCCGCACACCTCGATGGTGGCAGGCTCCTCGTCGGAGGCGGCCATGAACCGGTCGACCAGTTCGTGCACGTCGAGGACCTCGGTCACGGCGAAGGCCTCGCAGAGCCGCCGCACCTTCTCGACGTTGAAGTCCTCCCAGATGGTGTCGTACCAGCTCTGGTCCGTGCCCGTCAGAACGAGCACGCGCGCGGGCTGCACGCGGCGCAGCGCGTTGGCCAGCACCAGGTTGCGCAGAACGTTGCGCGCCTGGTGGTGCAGGGCCTCCACGATGATCCAGTCCTCGCCGTCGGCCGCCGGCAGATTGTTGCGCCAGAAGACCGAGGCGACGGACAGGAACTTGTCGTAGTTCTCAGGCGTGGCTCTGAGTCTCAACGGGACCTCCGGGTCAGGACGAGAGCGTGGTGAGGCGCGTGAATTCGCGCATCAGGTCGTAGCCGTCCCAGGTGGCGGCGAAGGTCAGCGCCGACCCGAAGGGCACGATCCGGTCGATGCCGCGGCCGCCCGCGGCCGTCGCGAAGTCGCGCAGCGCCCCGGCCGGGAAGCCGAACGCGCTGAGCGTCTGGTCCTTGCGGCAGATCAGCGGGACCAGGTCGGCGAGCGAACCCAGGACCGAGCAGGCGAAGGTGCCGGTGCCGAGCCAGCGGCGCGGCATGCCGGTCGGGGCGGTGAGGTCGATCGTGGCGAGCGCGTTGCCGCGGAAGCGGACCGCGTTCGCGTCACCCTCGGCGGCCATGCCGTACGCGGCGACGTGCTTCTCCACGGCCATCGCCGGATCGACGCCGAAGCCCCGTGCCACGATGACCTCCGACAGCAGTTCTTCGAACTCCTCCCGGGCGGCCGCCGCCCCGGCCTCGTCGCCGATCCAGAAGAGCGTGCGCGGGGAGGAACAGGCCGCCTGGTCGAACCAGTACGAGTCGTTGGCGAAGCCGTCCGCCGCGTTGCGCCGCTCGTTCCGGCCCGCCTCCTGCCAGCCGCGCACCGAGATCGCCGCCAGCGACGAACGGTCGGGGAAGCTGAGGTCGCGCGCCGAGGGCCGCAGCGGATGCCGCCGGATCGCGTTCACCGACGCGTCGCCGCCCCAGATGACCCGCAGGTCGCACGCGGCCGACAGGGCGTCTGTGGTCGCGTCGCACCGTTCGTAACCGATGAGGCGCTGGGTCTGGCGTACCGCCGGGTGGGCCGTGCCGAGGGCCGCGTGGAGGGCGTCCAGGATCACCTCCGAGACGCCGCCTCCCCGGTCGGACAGGCGCACGATGTTGGCGTTGCCCGCCAGCGCCGACAGTGCCCAGGAATAGACGAAGACCGTGTCCACGTTCGCGGGCGGGATGTGGAAGACCAGCCCGCGCGGAAAGCGCAGCCGGTCGAGCCGCCGATCGTGCCGCCGGTCACCGGAGTCGTCGAGGGCGTCGAGGACGCGGGAGAGCTCGCTCTGGCGCAGGAAGAAGCCCAGCGCGCCGAGCTCCGGATGGCTCCGCATCACCTCGGGCTTGAGGAGCAGCCGTGACAGCGTGCCGAGGAACTCCTGGATACGTGGATCGCCCACGGCCAGCGCGCCGCCCCCGGGCACGGCCTCCACCTCGGAGAGCAGGCCGTGGACGTCGATGGACTCGCGTGCCGGAAAGTGCTGCCGCACGGTGGTCGCGTCCGTGGTCGCGTCCGTGGTCGCGTCCGTGGTCGAAGGAGTGGTCGTCATGCGGCCGCCTTGAAGGTGTCGCTGCATCCCCGGGCCTCGGCGCGCGGCAGCCGCCCGAGGACCGAGAAGCGCTTGCCCGGCCAGGCGCCGTCGTCGATGCCATGGATGACGCCCTGGTCCTCGGTGAGCAGGACGTGCCCGGGGTACGAGCGCGGCAGCGTGCTGACCACTTCGAGCAGGCCGGGCTGCCCGGGCTCGGCCTCCGCCCAGGTCTCCGGATCGCGGACGATGACGTCGGCGAAGTCCGGGCAGTAGAGCGAGCCGCCGTCGGGCCCCTCCACGAAGACGGTGCCGATCTGCTCGACCATCCCGTAGAAGTTGTGGATCCGGGTGAGCCCGGTGTGCTCGGCGAACCGGCCGCGGAACTCGGCGTTGCCGACGGCCTCGGCGGTGAGCTTCTTCCAGCCGCCGGAGTGGATCAGCACGCCCTGCGACAGGTCGAGACCGGCCTCGCGCGCGGGCTCGTAGAGGTAGCGCCACACCATGAAGGTGAAGCCGAAGATGAGGAACGGGGAGTCACCGTGCCGGGCGAGGAAGTCCTTGACCGTGTCCAGGTCGGGTTGGTCGTTCTCGTCCAGGACCCAGGTGTGGTCGCGGCCGAAGTTCGCCATGCCCAGCACGCCGGCGGCGCGGGCGGTGGACGACCGTGCCATCGCCCGGCTGTCGACCATGAGCATCGGGAGGCGGCGCGGCCCCAGCACCGTCTGCAGGGTGCGGGCCAGCATGCGGGCCTGGGTGGCGGCGGCGTCACGGTCCAAATGAATGCGGCTCACGGCGTCGCCGGTCGTTCCGCTGGAGGTCAGGACCCTGAAGACCTCATCGTCCGGGACGCTCTTGAGATCGTGGTTCTTGAACATCCGTACCGGCAGCCAGGGCAGGTCGGCCATCGAGGCGTGCGCGGTGCCCGCCGGGTGCCCGATCGCGTCGAGGATCCTGGCGTACGGCGCGCAGGCCGCACGGTGGTGCTCGGTCAGATCGGTCAGCTGGGGGAGCAGCCGGGCTTCCCTTTCCTGCTGAGAGAGGGCGAACACGCTCACGCGATCACCTCCCCTAGCGGCTCGGTGATGGCCTCGCCTAGCGGCTCGGCTGTGCGTGAGCTTCGCTGCTGTGTCATCTGGTTCGCTTCGCTCACTGGAGCACCTCCAGGGCCCGGTAGTCGACCTTGCCGTTCGGCAGGAGCGGGAGGCGGTCGATGCCGCGGACCTCGATCCCGGTGTGGTGCAGCCGGAGGCGTTCCGAGAGCGCGCCGGCGGTGTCGCTGCAGGCGGGTTCCGTCCCGCCCTCGGCCCACACGATCACGCGGTCGTCGGCGCCCACGGCCGCGACGGTGCCGAGGCCGCTCGCCAGGCGTTCGACGTCGTCGAGGTTGAGCCGGGTGCCGAAGACCTTGCCGATGCGCTTCAGCCGTCCGGTCAGGCAGAGGAAGCCCTCGTCGTCGAGGTGCCCCAGGTCGCCGGTGGCGAGCGTGCCGCCGAGGTCGTCGCCGCGGGCGAGGTCGCCCGCGTTCTCGGCGTACCCCATCATCACGTTGGGCCCGTGGTAGATCACCTGGCCGTCGGCGTCCACCGACAGCTCGCCGCCCGGGATCGCGGGTCCGACCGAAGCGGGCTTGTCGGCCATGCGGTCCGGGGGCAGTACGGTCATCCGGGCGGTCGCCTCGGTCTGCCCGTACATGACGAACATGCGCCCGCCGACGGCCGCCATGCGCGCCGCGAACTCCTCGACCAGCTCCGGGCGCAGCCGCCCGCCGGCCTGGGTGAGCGTCCGCAGCGTCGGATGGCGGCCGAAGTCCAGGCGCAGGCGACGCAGCATCTCGTACTGCGCGGGAACGCCCGCCAACGACGTGACGCCGTGATCGTTCACCGCGGCCCAGAACGACCGGTTGACGATGCCGGTGGCCTCGACCACGACGGTCGCACCGCAGATCAGATGGCTGTTCAGCACGGACAACCCGTAGCTGTAGAACAGCGGGAGGCTGGTCGGCGCGACCTCGTCGCCGTCGATCCCGAGCGCCGCCGCGATCGAACGGGCGTTGGCGACGACGGCGTCGCGGGACAGGCGCACGAGCTTCGGGCTGCCGGTGGAGCCGGACGTCGCGAGCAGCAGCCCGAGATCGTCGTGCGGAGCCGTGCCGCGTGACCGTTCGCGCAGCCAGGCCGGGCCCAGCGCGGGCAGGTCCGCGGGCCGATATCCGTCGGGCCCGGTGTCGCCCAGCAGGACGGCCGGTTCGTAGCGGGTCACGAGTTCGCTCATCGTGTCCGCGGGGAGACCGGGGTCGAGCAGCGCGATCGGACGACCGGCCGTCATCGCCCCCAGGTAGCGCACGATCCCGTCGACCGAGATCGGCGTCGGGGCCATGACGAGCCCCGCCGGAGCGCGCAGGAGGGCCGCGGCGGCCTCGTCGACCCGTGCGCGCAGGGCGGCCCCGGACAGCGCGGCGCCGGTGGCCGCGTCGATCAACGCGGCATCGGGATGCAGCAGGGGAGTCACACGACCAGCCCCCCGTCGACGCCGATCACCTGACCGGTGACGAAGCGGGCCCGGTCCGACAGCAGGAACGCCACCACGTCCGCGACGTCCTCGGGGCGGCCGAGCCTGCCCAGGGCGGTCGCGGCCACGCGCTCCGCGCGTCCCTCGGCGTCCAGGGTGTCGAGCATGTCGGTGTCGATGAAGCCGGGCGCCACCGCGTTCACCCGGATGCCGGACGGCCCGAGCTCCTTGGCGGCGGAGGTGGCGAGGCCGAGCACCGCGGCCTTGGTCGCGGCGTAGACCGCCTGACCGGCCGCGCCCTTGGTGCCCATCACCGAGGAGAGCAGGACGACGGCCGGGTCGGTGCCTCGGCGCAGCAGCTTCAGCCCGGCCTGCAGCGTGTGCGCGGCGCCCGCGGCGTTCACCGCGAAGAGGCGCTGGACGCTGTCGGCGCTCGTCATGCCGAGCATGCCGGCCTCGTGCACCCCGGCGTTGACGACCAGGGCGTCGAGCCTGCGATGCCGGCCGAAGACGTCGCGCATCATCTGCGCGACGTCCGCCGGGTCGCCGACGTCGCCCGCGACCACCAGCGGGTCGCCTTCCAGCTCTTTGGCGGCGGTACGCGCCGCGTCCTCGGTGCGCCCGTGCAGCACGACCTCGAAGCCGTCCTCGGCCAGGCGGCGCGCGGTGGCCAGCCCGATGCCGCGCGACGACCCGGTGACCAGCGCCACCCGGCCGTCGCCGGACGGCCGGGCATCGCCGGACGGCCGGGCCCGCTCAGACAAGGTGCTTCTCCAGCAGCTCGCGCGCCTTGCCGAACGAGCTCATGTCGATGACGTCGTCGGTGTCGATCATCACGTCGAACTCGTCCTCCAGCGCCGCCACCAGGGACATGTGCGCGAGCGAGTCCCACTTGTCGATGCCGCGGTACTCCAGCGAGTCGACCGGGAAGTCGTCGGGGAGGCTCAGCGCGCTCCGGAAGACCTTCCGCAGCCTGTCGTCATCAATCACGGGTCCCCCTTGCGATGGCGTATCGTGCTGACTCGCATACGGAGTGTAGTCAGTTCCGGAAGGTCATTTGGGGGCGTGATGCTCAGAGACGTGTCCGACGACGAGCTCGGCACTCTCAGGCGCTGGCGCAACCACCCCGAGGTGCGGCTGGCCAGCTTCACCACCCACGAGATCGGCGAGGACGAACACCGCCGCTGGTGGTCGTCGGTGCGCTCGGATCCGAGCCGCAGGGTGCTGGTGTACGAGCACCGCGCCACCGCCGCCGGCGTCGTCGCGTTCACCGGTCTCGGCGGACCCGAGGCCTGGTGGGGCTTCTACCTCGACGTCGAGGGCCTGGACGCGCGCGGGCAGCTGATGCCCGCCTGGATCGGCCTGGAGAAGGCCGCCATCGCCTACGCGTTCGGCTCGCTCGACCTGGACGTCCTGCGCGGCGAGGTGCTGGCCTCCAACGAGGCCGTGCTCCAGCTGCACCGGCGCTGCGGCTTCACCGAGACCGACCGCTACGCACGAGAGATCGACGGCGAAGACCAGGCGGTCGTCCGCCTGGCGCTCAGGAGGGACGCATGACCCGCTCGGTACGCATCGCACAGCACTCGATCGGCGCCGGCCACAGGCCGTTCATCGTGGCCGAGATGTCCGGCAACCACAACGGCGACCTGAAGCGCGCCCTGGACATCGTCGACGCGATGGCGGACGCCGGGGCGCACGCGATCAAGCTGCAGACCTACACCGCCGACACTTTGACCATCGACGTGGACTCGCCGCGCTTCCGCATCGGCGACGGCCACGACCTGTGGGGCGGCCGGAGCCTGTACGAGCTGTACGAGCAGGCGCACACCCCCTGGGACTGGCACGCGCCCATCTTCGAGCGGGCGCGCGAGCACGGCCTGGTGGCCTTCTCCAGCCCGTTCGACGCGACCGCGATCGAGCTGCTGGAGTCGCTCGACGTCCCCGCGTACAAGATCGCTTCCTCCGAGCTGGTCGACCTGCCGTTGATCCGCCTGGCGGCCGCGACGGGCAAGCCGTTGATCATCTCGACCGGCATGGCGAGCGTCGGCGAGATCGACGCCGCCGTGACCGCCGCCCGCCAGGCGGGCTGCGAGGACCTCATCGTGCTCGGCTGCACGGCCTCCTACCCGGCCGCGCCCGAGGACGGGAACCTGCGGGCGCTGCCGCTCCTGTCGAGCACCTTCGACGTGCCGGTCGGCTACTCCGACCACACGCCCGGCATCGGCGTCCCCATCGCGGCCGTCGCGCTCGGCGCCTGCCTCATCGAGAAGCACGTCACGCTTTCCCGCGCCGACGGGGGCGTCGACTCGGCGTTCTCCCTGGAGCCTGACGAGGTCCGCGGCCTGGTCGTGGAGAGCGAGCGCGCCTGGCAGTCGCTGGGCACCGCCCGCATCGGCCCGCGCCCCGGTGAACGCGAGGGACTGCGCTTCCGGCGTTCCCTCTTCGTCGTCGAGGACGTGCGCGCCGGGCAGGCCGTGACCGAGCACAACGTCCGCTCCATCCGGCCCGCCGGAGGGCTGTCCCCGGACGCCTTCGAGTCCGTGCAGGGACGTACCTTCGCCGAGGACGTCGCCCGGGGCACTCCCGTCACGTGGCAGCTGTTCTGACCTCGCTCGATCCCGGCTCGATCACTCATGAGCCGGTGGAGGCTCTGACCCCGGCGTCGAAAGGTAGGCGTAGAGGCCGGGGCATTGCATGATCTGGTAGCGCGTCCATCCGGGCGGCGCGTGCCGATCGGCGGCCGACGTCGACAGGACCACGACGTGCACTCCCGCGCGTGCCTTGCCGGAAAGGAACTGGCGGGTCTGCTCGGAGCCGGGGTTGACGCGCCGCAGCAGACGGTCGCCGAAGCTGTCGCACCCGGCGGCCACCGCGACCTGCCAGTTTCCGTAGCCGTAGATCAGGCACGGCCGGCGAATGCCCATGACCGTGAGCCGGTGAGCGATCCGCACGTACTGGGTGCGGCCCCAGCCCGCGTTGTGACCGTCCGCCTGTGCGGTGCTGAACTGCTCGATGCTGAAGAGCGCGATGACCGCGAAGGCCACCAGCCGCGTCGCCCTGTGCCGGGTCGCCATCCACCGAATGCCTTCGGCTGCGACGAGGGCGAGCATGGCGTAGGCGCCCAACAGGAAACGCGGATTGGCCAGCTCGGAGTAGAAGAGGTAGGGGGCGGCGGCAGCGATTCCGACGCTCACCGCCAGGACCGCCTGGCTGAGGTGCGCGGTGCCACGGACCGCCCAGACGCCGAGCCCGGTGAGGAACGGGATCGCCAGCCATACGAGCGTCGCGGGTAGGGTCACCTCCCCGCAGTTCGGCATGCCGCTGTCGCACAGCAACGTGGAGGTCCCGAAGGCCTCCAGATGCCGGACCACCGCGAAGTGCCAGCCCACGTCGTTGATCAGGCTGTTCTGCCCCAGCCGGGCCGTCAGCCCGCCGAACCTCAGGTACGCCTCGATCGTCCAGGGGATCCAGCCCACGGCGAGGCCGACGGCGATCGCGCCCAATGGTGCCGGACGCCGCCAGGGCTTCCAGAGGAGCGCCGCCAGGGTCAGCGTTCCGGCGACCGGCAGAGCTTCCGTCGGCCGGATGAGCGACATCGACGCGAACGCGACCGCGATGCCGGCCATCGGGCCCCAGGCTCTGGACGCCCTGGCCGCTTGCAGGAACAAGCCGACGGCAGCCACCGCGCACAGAGCGCTGGGCAGGTTGGGCATCAGCTCGGAGCCGTAGAAAAGGCTCGGCCACAAGGAACAGAACAGCAACGCCGCCAAGGGAACGCTGAAGGAAGGGTGCACCTTCAGCCACGTAAGGAAGGCGAGGAAGACGCCCAGCCCTGACAAGGTGCTCAAGTACAGGCGGAGCGCCAGCATCGAACCGTTGAGCATGGCCGCCGGCAAGGCCAGGATCGGAACCCCCCACGCCCGGGGAGCCCCCATGTATCCGCCGGGGACGCTCGGGGACGCCTGCCCGTAGTAAAGGCTCTCGTCGGGCCCCAGATAGGAGTGAGGCGGCGTGACGAGCAGTTGCGCGACCGTATATGCCACTGCCACCGCGGCCAGCATCCACAGCCACCGGCGGTCCGGTCCGCCGGACCCTCCGCGACGCCTGTGCAGTCCTTTCCTCGTGCTTGTTCGATATGGAGACACCAGGTCCGGGACGTTCACGGTCATGACGGTCGGCTGGCGGGCCTCATATGCGGCAGGCGGGCCGTGAGCTTGAGCGCCCGCAGGGCCCCCTGCTTGGCGAGCGAGCGGTGGTGCGAGGCGTTGGCTCCGCCGAGGGTGTCGCGGTTGCGCAGGAACCACTCGTAGGAGTCGCGGAACATGGAGTCGGTCGAGTGACCGGCCTTCCAGCCGAGTTCCTGTTCGGCGGCCGTGGTGTCGAACCAGAGCGACTTGGAGTACATGATCCAGTGGTAGGGGCCGAAGGGCGTGAGGCCGAGCTTGGAGGTCGCCTTCATCGCCGCCGCGGCGGGGCGCACCGGTAGGGAACGGACACGCGAGCCGGTCCCGGCGTGGGCGCACAGGTTCTCCAGGGCCTCCCGCATGGTGCCGAACTCCTGGGCGCCGATGTTGTAGGTCGCGGGACCCGGGCGCCGGCCGGCGAGGATGCAGGCGTCCGCGAGGTCGTTGGCGTGCACGAACTGGTAGACGTTGTCGCCCTTGCCGAACACGAACACGTCGGCGCCGTCGGCGATCCAGTCGAAGAGGATGCCGAAGATGCCGAGGCGCCCGTGCCCGAGGATCGTCCTCGGGCGGACGATCGACACGTCGACGCCCCGTTCTACGGCGAGACCGCAGAGCAGCTCGCCCTTGTACTTGGCCTGGCCGTACTCCTCGGCGGGCGTGGCAGGCGTGTCCGGGAAGACCGGGTTGGCCTTCGGGACGCCGAAGACCGCTGAGGACGAGGTGTAGACGACCTTCCCCACGCCCGTGTCGTCACAGGCTTCGAGCAGCTTGCGGGTGCCGCCCACGTTCACCGACTCGAAGAGCGCGCGGTCGCGGGCCAGCGGCACCTGAGCGACGTTGTGGTAGACGACGTCGACGCCGTCGCAGGCCTCGCGGACCGTCGACGCGTTCCTGATGTCGCCTCGGATGAACGCGACGTCGGCGGGGCGGTCGTCGGCGTCGTTCAGGTCGAGCACGCGGACCTGGGAGCCCTGCTCGCGCAGGCGGCTCACCAGGAGCGAGCCGAAGTATCCCGAACCGCCGGTGACCAGTGCGGTGTCAGCCATGATGAACCCTGCCTTTCGTCGATGGAGCGATCAGAGCTGATCAGAGGCTGATGCCGCGGGCACGGCACCAGCGAATGGACCGGCGCATGCCCTCTTCGAGCGCGACCGGGGGGCGGTAGCCGAGGTCGGCCGTGGTCCGGGAGATGTCGCAGGCGATGGTCTTGTTCATCTCGCCCAGGACGTGCAGCTCCTGGTTGTAGCGACCGCGGGACTGGAGGAAGCGGTCGGCCTGCTCGGCGACGGAGCCGATGATCTGCGGGACGCGCACGCCGCGGCCCGAGACCGGGTAGCCCTCCTCCCGCATCACGCGGCGGACGGTCTCGACGATCTCGCGGAGTGAGTACGGCTTCTCGTCGGCGACCCAGTAGGCGTTGCCCGCGGCGGCCGGGTGCAACTCGGCGCGGACGACACCCTCGACGAGATTGCCCGTGTAGACCATCGACCGGCGCATGCCGCCGTCGCCCATGACCGGGAATCGGCCGGTCCGGCAGAGCGTGAAGAACTTGGTCTGCCGTAGGGGCTGCCACTCGCCGTAGAACCACGGCGGCCGGACAACGACGGTTTCCATGCCACCCTCGCCGTGGGCGTCCCGGACGGCGATCTCGGCGTGCATCTTGGACTCGCCATAGCCCAGGTAGGGGCGGTACGGCTCGTCGTGGCGGAAGACGTCGCCGCGGTGCGGGTTGGTGCCGAACGGCGAGTTCGACGACACGTGGACGAGGCGCCGGGCCCCCACGGCTCGGGCGACGTCCAGCACGGCCTGGGCGCCGCGGACGTTGACTCGCTCGAACTCCGAAACACGCCTCGGGTGAATGACGCCCGCGGCATGGACGACGCTCGCGCCCTCGGCGTCCTTCATCAGCTCACGCAGGACGGCGGCGTCGGTCACGTCACCGACATGGATCTCGGCTTTGGGGTGCACGTCGGTGACGACCTCGGCGTCGGCGGCCCGCGGCACCAGCACGCGCACCGAGCCGGCGCGCGCGTGGTCCGGGTCGCTCGCCCCGGCCAGCGCGGCCAGGTAGGCGCGGCCGAACCAGCCGCTGCCTCCGGTCAGGATCGTCGTCTCGGCGGGAATGGCGAGCTCGGTCATCGCGTCCTCCGTTAGCGGGTGCTGAGGTAGTGGGCCACGTTGCGGGCGGCGACGGCCATGACGGTGCCCTGCGGGTTGATGCCGGGGGCCTCCGGGAGCATCGACGCGTCGTTCACGAAGACGTTGGGGGCGGTGTGCAGCCGTCCGAAGGAGTCGACGGCGCACTTGCGCCTGTCCTCGCCCATCGGAGCCGTCCCGCACAGATGCACCGTCATGAGGCTGGACTTGGACGGGGACATCGCGGCGGCGGCCCGTGCGATGCCCGCCGGCGCGGTCACCTTGGGGGCGTTGCGGAACGAGGGATAGAGCGCGGTGGCCCCTGCGGTGCGCAGTAGATGCATCAGCCGGGCAAGGCCGTTCTGCAACAGCCGGTGGTCGTCGCCGGTGATGCGGTAGGTCACCAGCGGGTCGCGGAAGCCGGGCACGGCTCGTACGCGGCCGCGGCCGGCGCTCTGGATCGCGGCGTAGTAGACGAACAGGTTGGGCCAGCGATTCATCGCCTCGCGGAACTCGTGCCAGTTCTCGCTCAGCGCGAGCGCGAGGAGGGCGGGCCGGGACGCCGAGCCGCCGAACGAGAGCCGCGACCCGAACTCCTTGACCTGGTAGACGGGCACGTCGGACGGGTCGTTGACGACGTGGTCGAACTCCGCCGTCACCTTCACGGTCGGATGGACCGAGAGGTTGCCGCCGACGTTACGGCCGAGGCCCGAGCGCTGCAGGAGGGCGGGCGTGTGGATGGCGCCCGCGCAGACGAACACGTCGTCGAAGGCGACCCGGCTGAGCGCTCCCGTGCCGACGTCCTCGAGGATCGCGGCGCGCGCTCGCCCGCGGGCGAGCTGCAGGCGGACCGCGCGGGTCCCCTCGCGCAGCTCGGCTCCGGCGGCGATGGCCTTGGGCCAGTACGCGACGGACATGGTCTGTTTCTCGACGATCCTCTGGCCGTCGACCTCGCGGCAGTCGGCCCAGCGGGGAACCTCGAAGCCGCGCCAGCCGAGCGCCTCGGCGCCGCGTGCCAGCACCTGGGACGACGCGGGCATCGGCCACGGCAGCGTCCGCACGCCGATCTCGTCCTCGATGGCCTCGCTCAGCGGCCGCAGGTCGCCGGTCGTCAGGCCGTCGATGCTCCAGTGCCGGCTCCAGCCGTCCAGCAGCGTGCGCGATGGCCGGTGATAGAGCCCTGAGTTCACCTCGGAGCCGCCGCCCACACCCATGCCCTCGGTGTAGGCCACCGACGGACGGCCGAAGGCGACGGTCAGCCCGGCGTTGCGGTACTGGCGGCGCATCTGATCCATGGAGAACGGGGCGACGGTCCCGGGCTCGGTCCAGTGGCCTTCTTCGACCGCGAGCACGCGCGCACCGGCCTCCGCCAGCGCCCGCGCGGTGACGGCGCCGCCCGGACCGGTGCCGATGACCAGGGCGTCGTAGCGGGTCATCGCAGGTCCTCCAGCATCGCGGGCGTGCGGTGCTCGTACACGCCCGCCAGCCCGAGGCCCCGCGAGAGGCGGGTGAACTCCGCCATCACCGGGAGCCCGGCGGTGGCGAGCCGCTGCGCGTAGGGGGAACGGTCCTTCGCGGCCATCCGGCCGAACCGGCCCATCGAGGCTCCCCACAGGCTGGTGCCGACGACCCTGGAGGCGATGCCGACCCCGGCTCTCAGGACGTCGGGCATGGCCGCGATGCTGCCGCGAAGGTTGGCGAGGGCGAACTCCACCTCGGCCGCGGTCGCGTCCGGAACATCGTCGATCAGCAGGGCCTCCGACACCGCCGAGGCGACGTTCGGGGCGGGGCGGCCGAGCAGCTGAGGTGCCGGCCGGTCCTGGCGAGGATCACGTTCGGTAGTGGACATCGGCGCGAACATTACACTGCGCAATCGCTCGCGCGGGTGAGGTCCGCATTTTATGGGCGGCCTTCACCGGCGATCGAAAAGGAGAGTGAAGGGGGGAGGTAAATCATGAACAAAGGGCTCGCCAATTGTGGGCCGCAGGGGGAGATCGCGACGGCGAACGCCGATCCAATCCAAGCCGAGGAGCCGCCGGAGTAGAGGACGGATGTTGTGATCACAGGCGAATCGCCGGTTGGACTGATTGAGCAGATTCCATCACCCCGTGGTCCGGCATTCCCGACTAAGTCCGGTGCGCGGCGGTCCGTGGCTCGTTCGGGCTGGTGGGCCGCGATCGTGGCTGTCGCGAGCGCCTGGTTCACCGTGTGCTCCTACGGAGTGCCCCTCCATGAGGTGGCGATCTTCTCCGGCTACGTACTGCTGGGCATCACGGGGCCCGGCCTGCTGTGGTGGCGGGTCCTGTGGCGCTCGGAACGGCGCTTCCTGGCGGAAGAGTTGGCGGCCGGCACAGCCCTGGGATACGTGATGGAGGTCTTTTCCTACATTCCGTCGCGAGCGCTCGGGTTGCCTCTCCTGGTGCTGGTTTGGCCGATCGGGTCTATAGCCGCCTTTCTTGTGATCCCCTCTCTTCGCCGCTGGTGGAGAGGTCCAGGGCCTGGTGGACGGATGCCTTTGTGGACGGCGTGGGCCCTTGCTGCTCTGTTCTGCTACGTTGCGGCCTTCAGCGCCGCCTCCCATTTTCGGTTCCACGGAATCGCCTGGCCGGGGATAGCGTCACCGACCCCCGACATCCCCTGGCAGCTGTCCATGGCCGGCGAGGTCAAGCACCACATTCCTGCGACGTTCCCCCAGGTTCTCGGGGAACCGCTGCTCTACCACTGGTTCGCCTACGCGGACATGGCGGCGACGAGCTGGGTGACGGGGATCGAACTGCAGACACTGCTGGTACGCCTTTCCCCCCTGCCGATGCTGGCGGTCTACACGGTGCTGATCGTGGCCCTCGCGCGCCGAGTGACCGGCAGGTGGTGGACGGGCCCGCTCGCCGCCGCACTCTGCTTCTTCACGATGACCCCGCAGTTGTCCGCGTTGCCGCAGGCCGCCGGGTGGACCGATGTGGTGAGCAGCGGGACGGTGCTCAACTACGTCTGGTGGAGTCCCACACAGACCTTCGGGGCAATGCTCTGCCTCCCGCTGGTCTTGGTGCTGACCCAAGTCCTGTGCGGACAGGCACGGTCAAGCCTGTGGCTTCTTCTCTGCCTGCTTCTGGCCGCGGAGACCGCGGCCAAGGGAACGTTCCTCCCGTTGTTGTTGGCGGGGCTGCTACTGACCGTCGGCGTGCACGGTGTCGTTCGTCGGCGCCTGCACCGTGCGGCGGCGGCCTCCGCCGGGCTCACCGCGGCGGCCCTGTGCTTCGCGCAGCTGGTCCTGTTCCGAGGCGAGACGCAGGGGATCCGATGGGCGCCGTTGCACACCGTCAAGCGGATGGAGGTGGCGGTACCGGAGGCGATCCGCATGCTCCCGCTGTCGCAGCACACACCGGTCTTCGCAGGCGCGGCGGCGGTGTTCATGCTCGTCGTCGGCTGGTTCTGCATGTGTGCCGGAGCGCTCGGCTTGCTGAGAGAACGCACGAGGCTTCTGGATCCGATGATCCTGCTGTTCGCCGGAATGGGCGCCGCGGCCATGGCCGTGATGCTCGTGAGCGGGCACCCGTTCCTCAGCCAGATCTATTTCCTGCAATCCGCTCGGCCTTATCTCGGCATACTCGCGGCGGCCGGATTCGCCGCCGTCGTCCCGCGGGCCACGTCCCGCCCCGCGCTGGGCGCCGTTCGGATCGGTCTTCCGCTGGTGGCCGCGGCACTCGCGGGCGTGGTGATCGTGTGCCTGGCCCGGTGGTGGGACGGTTCCGTCACCCCGTCCGGGGACGGCTGGGACGCCAGAGCGCTCGCCCGCCTCACGCCGTACGGCTTGCTCGGCATGGGGGTACTCGTGGTCGTGGTTCTGCTGTTGCTCGCCCGGCGCTGGGCCGTCCCCCTGAGGGGTCTCTCGACGGCGCTGACACTCGCGGTCCTCACAGGTATCGCACTGTCCTCGGTTAAGGACCAAGTGGTGGCTCCTTTCGAGGAGACCCTGGATCAGGGCTGGGGCGCCACCACCGGGTGGCCCACGACCACCGGTTCCGGCAGAGAAGCCCACGATGTTCCGGCCGGGGCGATGCGGGCCGGCCGATGGCTGCGCGGGCACTCCGATCCGTCAGAGGTCGTCGCCGCCAATGTGCATTGCCGGGCGAGCAAGGCACGGTACTGCGACCCTCGCCACTTTTGGATCTCTGCGTACACAGAGCGCCGGGTGCTCGTCGAAGGGTGGGGCTACCTGCCGTCGGCGAACGCCAGAGCCGCTCTGTACGGCGAGCCACAGGGCTTCCGCGTGCCCTTTGAGGATCAGGCGAGGCTGGCCGCCAACGACGCCGCGTTCAGCATGCCCTCAAAGAGGGCCCTCGACGGCCTTCGCTCGAAGTACGGCGTGCACTGGCTCTTCGTGGACGAACGTTTCAACCGGCCCGGGCGGGCCCTCGGCCTGTACGCCGTGCCGCGCTTCCGGGCCGGCGACTGCGCGGTGTACGAGGTGCCGGCGTGAACGCGCTCGTGCCGCAGGCGATGCGGTTCGCCGTGGTCGGAGCCGTGGCCGTTTCCATTGACTTCACGCTGTACCGCGTATTGACGATGCTCACCGGATTCACCGATGGATCCAAGGCCGTCAGCTTCATGGCGGCGACCACGCTCGCCTATGTGCTGAACCGCCGCTGGGCGTTCGGGGGGCCCGGGGGATCGGCCCGGCTGGCCGGGTTCGTCGCGCTCTACACCTCCACATTCGTGGTCAACGTGAGCGTGAACGCATGGATGCTCTGGGTCCTGCCAGGGGACCTCGTGGTGGCATTCCTGACCGCCCAGTCCGCCTCCACCACGATCAATTTCCTGATTCTCAGGGTGGTCATATTTCGGGTATCGCCGAAGCCTTTGGCGGCCGAAACAGAAAGAGATGTTCAAGTGAGCGTCTTGAGGTGAGCTGCTGCCCGCGTGCCCGGCGGCGCGGTGTTCATCATGGTCACGGTCCGCGTTCGAAGTCCCGGTCTTCTTCGCCCTGAGGTGAGCCCACTGATGGATTCCTGCCCGAGACGGTCGAGGGACGCCGACGCGGTGCGCGCCGTCCAGGCGACCCTGGGACTACCGCCCGTCATCAAGGCGGCGAACGCTCTGTCACTGTTCGGTGAGCACGCGGCGGGCTGGCTCGCGCTCGGGATGGTCGGCGCCGCCGTCGACAGGCCCCGGCGCCGCGAGTGGCTCTGGGCCACCGCACAGGTGGCGATGGCCCATGGCGCGTCCATCGCGGTCAAGCGGCTCGTGGGCAGGCCGAGGCCTGCGGGCGAGGGAATCCGTCCGCTCGCCACCACCCACAGCACGCTCAGTTTCCCGTCCGCCCACGCCGCGTCCACGACCGCCGCGGCGGTCGCCTTCGGACGGGTGACCGGGCAGGCTCTCGCGCCCGTCCTGGTCCCGCCGATGCTGATCAGCCGGCTGGTGCTGGGCGTGCACTATCCCACCGACGTCCTCGCCGGATCCGCGCTCGGCGCGTTGATCGGCGTGACCTCGGCCCCACGGAAGGACGCAGGCCGATGAGCATGATCACGCTGACGCCCACGGTCGAGGAGACGGGGAGCGGCGTCGCCGCCGGCCTGATCCGTGCCGTGCGGCCGCGGCAGTGGGTGAAGAACGTTCTGGTGCTGGCCGCGCCGTTCGCCAGCGGCGGCCTGACCGATCCGGTGGTCATCGCCCGGAGCGTGGTGGCCTTCGTGGTGTTCGCCATGGCCGCATCCGCGATCTACCTGGTGAACGACGCCAGAGACGTCGCCGAGGACCGGGTGCACCCGACCAAATGCCGGCGGCCGATCGCGGCGGGCATCGTCCCGGTGCCGCTCGCGATCGGCGTCGCGGTCGCGCTGGTCCTCGGCTCGCTCGGCATGGCCTTGGTCACCGACCCGAGGCTCGCGCTGGTCATCGGGGTGTATCTGGCCGTGCAGACCGGCTACTGCCTCGGGCTGAAGGACCAGCCCGTGATCGACATCGCCATCGTCAGCTCGGGCTTCCTGCTCCGGGCCATCGCCGGCGGCGCGGCGGCCGGCATCGCGCTGTCGCAGTGGTTCCTGCTCGCGACCGCGTTCGGCTCGCTGTTCATGGTGGCCGGCAAGCGCTACGCCGAGGTGCGGCTCTTCGAGTCGACGGGCGCCCAGATCCGTAAGGCGCTCACCTGCTACTCGGCCTCCTACCTGCGGTTCGTGTGGACGCTGGCGGCGACCGTGCTCGTCACGACCTACGGGCTGTGGGCGTTCGAGATGAACGCCCGCACCGAGTCGATCTGGCCGCTGATCTCGATGGTGCCGTTCGCGGTCGGCGTGCTGCGCTACGCCGTCGACGTAGACGGTACGGCGGCCGGCGAGCCCGAAGGAGTCGTGCTGGGCGACCGCATGCTGCTGGCCCTCGGCGTCAGCTGGGCATGCGCGCTGGCCCTGGCGGTCTACCTCCCCTGATCCCTTCCTGACCAGAAAGCAGGATCCGTGGCCGTCACCGAGTCGCCCGCCCCACCCCGCCAAGGCACCCCGGCCACGCGACCGCAGAGGCCTCGCGGGCTGTCGGCCGTGGCACGGTCGGGATGGATCCCGGCGGCTCTGACGGCGGTCTTCACGGTGGCGGTTCTGAGCCTGTACGAGGTTCCGCTACTGCAGACCGTCGTCTTCTTCGCCTACGTCGGCCTGGGCGTGACGCTGCCCGGGATGCTCTGGTGGCGGGCTCTGCGAGGCGGACCGCGATGCCTTGTCGAAGAGCTTGCGGCCGGGACGGCTCTGGGCTACGCGCTGGAGGTGCTGGCCTACATTCCAGCCCGCGCCTTGGGACTGCCGCTCGCCGTCCTTGCCATGCCGGCCGGAACGGTCGTCGCGTTCTTGGCCGTGCCGAGGTTGCGAGGCCTGTGGGCGGGGGCGGGCGTTCGCGTTCCGTTGTGGTGGGCGTGGACGATGTCCGGGCTGGTGACGTTCGCCGTGGCGCTCAGCGCGGTGACGTTCTTCCGGCTCCACGGGCTGACCTGGCCGGGGAACGCCGCTCCATACGTGGACATCCCGTGGCACCTGTCCATGGCCGCGGACGCCAAGCACCACATGCCCGCGCAGTTCCCCTACGTCGCGGGCGAGCCGCTGCTCTATCACTGGTTCGTCTACGCGGACATGGCGGCGACGAGCTGGGTGACCCGGATCGAGCTGCAGACGCTCCTCTTCCGGTTCTCGCTGCTCCCCATGATCGGCGCGTACACCGTCCTCCTCGGACTCGTCGCCCGCCGCCTCATCGGCCGCTGGTGGCCGGGAGCCGTCGCCGTCGGGACCATCTGGTTCGCGGCCGCGCCGAGGCTCGCGGGCTGGCCCGCGCCGCCCGCACCCAGTGGCCTGGGCGCGGGCCTGCCCTGGCTGAGCCCCACCCAGTCCTTCGGGATGCTGCTGTTCGCACCGCTCGTGCTCGTGTTGATCGACATGTTCCGCCGCCGGCGGCACGGTGCCGGTCGCTGGATTCTGGTGATCGTGCTGCTGGCCGCGTTGATGGGAGCCAAGGCGACGTTCCTGCCCCTGCTGCTCGCGGGGCTCGTGCTCGTGGTCCTGGTCCATGGCGTCACGCATCGCGCGGTGCACCGGACGGGCCTGGTGACGGCGGCGATGACCGCGTGCTTCCTCGTCTGCGCGCAGGTCTTCCTTTACCGCGGTGAGGACCAGGGGCTGCGACTGGCGCCGTTCCACCTCATGAAGCGGCTCGACAATGAGCAGTCCGGTGCGGCGTCGCTTCTGAGGCTGACGGCCGCGACCCCCTGGTTGCCCGTCGCCGTGGTGACGGTGATCTTCCTGTGCGGATGGGGCGTGATCTGGGCGGGGACGTTCGGCTTCTTCCGGCGGCCCGCCTGGCTCCTTGACCCCGCCGTTCTCCTGCTGGCCGGCATCGGCACGGCGGGCCTCGGGGCGGTCGTGGTGTTCGGACATCCCGGGCTCAGCGAGACCTACTTCCTGCGGTCGTCCGCGCCGTACCTGAGCATCCTCGCCGCCTGCGGGTTCGCGGTTGCCGTCCCGTCATGGGTGCGCCGCGGGCGAGCGCTTCCGGCGGCGCTGATCGCGCTCGGGGCCGGAGCGGCGACGGCCGCCTGGGTCGGCGGCCCGCTCGGGACCTGGGCGCGGCGCGCTATTCCCGGCGACGCCCTCGGGGCACGGATCGTTCTCCACCTGACGCCCTACGCGGTGCTCGGCCTCGTGGTCGCCTTGGTCGCGGGTCTGCTCCTGGCGCTGCGCCGCGTCCGGTGGCCGGCCGGGCTCATCCCGCTGATCACGCTGGCCTTGGTCTCGGGCTTCGGGCTCACCTCTCTCCAGACCACCGCGCTCGATCCGTTCGGACGAGCCGCGGAGGCCGGATGGCGGGTGAAACGTCTCGCGTCGACGGCTCGGGCGGACGTACCGCGTGGAGGAATCAAGGCCGCGCGATGGCTGCGCGCCCACTCGTCGCCCGACGACCTGCTCGCGACGAACGTGCACTGCCGGTGGTCGGTCGCGCGGCAATGCGACAACCGGCATTTCTGGATCTCCGCGTACGCGGAACGCCGGGTCCTCGTCGAGGGCTGGGGCTATGCCAACGGCGTCAATACCCGTGCCGAGCTCTATGGCTCTCCCAGCATGGCCTACGTCCCGTTCGACGATTCCGGGCGGCTGACCGACAACGACATGGCCTTCGAGACGCCTTCAGCCGCCACGATCGGGGCACTTCGGGAGCGGTACGGCGTGCGGTGGCTGTTCGTCGACGACCGACCGGCGGACATCTCGCCCGAGCTCGGCCTCCACGCGGCGCTTCGCTTCCGCTCCGGGCACTGCGCCGTCTACGAGATCGGGCCCCGGGGCGCGAGCTGAGCTCATCGGCTGGAACAGTTTCGGGCTCTCTCTTCGTTAATTCGGGTGAGGGGATTTTTCGATGCAAAGGGTAATAAAAATGCCGGTATGGGGGTGATGAATTACCCGGAGCGAGAGGGGGAGAGGGGATGCGTAGGGTTTTTGACGCGCTGGGTTCTGTGGCGCGTGTGGTCGTGGGGGCGGAAGAGTTGCCCGCGGCGGATCCGGTGGTGGTGCGGGAGATTCTGGTGGGGCTCGGGTACGTCGTGCCGATGGACGAGGTGAACGGCGTGCTGCGGGAGTTTCAGGCGAATGTGGGGCTGAAGGCGGATGGGGTCGCCGGGCCTCAGACCGTGCGGGCCCTGAGTGAGGCTCGGGCTGCGGTACGGGTGGCGCGGGCGGCTATGCCTCGGGAGAGGCGCCAGGCTGCGGGGGTTCGAGGATGAGGATGGGGATTTCGCGCGGGGCGGCGGCCGCTCTGTAAGCGGGGAAGTCGGGCCAGGAGGCGTCGGCTATGCGCCAGAGCGTTTGCTTCTCGGCGGCTGTTGCTTCGCGGGCGCGGAGGGTTCGTTTGGCTGGGCCGTCTTGGACCTGGGCCGTGGGGTCGGCCTTGAGGTTGCGGTACCAGTCGGGGTCGTTGGGGGCGCCTCCGTACGAGGCGACGACGATGTAGGCGTCCTGGTGCTTGAGCTTCAGGAGCGGGGTCTTGCGGAGCTTGCCGGTGCGGGCGCCGGTGGTGGTGAGGATGATGAGCGGGTGGCCGTTGAGGGAGCCGCCCTCGGCTCCGTCCGTCTTCTCGTAGAGGGCTACCTGGTCGCGAATCGCGGGGAAGACGCTGGGTTCGTACATGGCTCTCTCAGGTGAGTTCTGAAATGAGGAACTCCAGGAGGCGCAGACGTTCCTCGGGGGGTCTGGGCTGGACGAGCAGGCCCTCGAAGAAGACGACGATGGTCGTGGTGATCGGGGCCAGCTTTTCGGGTGGGACTTTGGACGCCAGGAGTGCGTGGAGGCGGGTCGTCAAGCCTTGGAGTAGGGCTGTCTCTAGTTCGGCTGCGGCGGGGGAGTGACGCGCTCGCTCGTGCAGGGCGTGGGTGAGGGGCTGGAGGGCGGTCAGGCGTTCCAGGGCCCAGGCGAGGCGGGGCATGATGTCGTCGGTCTCGGGGGGATCGCCCAGGTCCTCGGCGTAGGCGTCCGTGAGCGCGGCGACGAACAGGTCGTCCTTGGTGGGGAAGTACCAGTAGATCGCGGTGCGGGCCAGCCCCAGGTCCTTGGCCACGGCGCTGTGCGACAGGGCCGCTGGGCCGCCTTCGCGCAGGATGCGCAGGGCCGCCTCGCGGATCTCGGTGACCTTGGCCTCCCGGTCGACGTCCTGTCGGTTGCGCGGCATGCCCAGGACGGTACCTCAGCGGGTGTTCTCCCAGGTCGCCTTGGCTTCGGCCACCAGGGGATGGCCCGGGCCGACGACGAGGGTGTCCAGGACTTCGTCGGGGAGAGGCTCGGTCTGGCGGACCCAGTCGGTGACCAGGTTTCTGAGGTCGGTGGGGAGCTGGGCGGCCTGCTCGACCTTGGGCGGGTAGTAGATGCGGCTCTGGGCGGCTTGAACGGCGTGGAGGATCTGGGCGGCCAGCTCGGAGGCCGTGCCGGTGCCGAAGGTTTCGTCCAGGCGTTCAACGAAGCCTGTGAGGAGGCGGCTGGCGCCCAGGGCGGGGGTGTCCACCGGGCCGGGGATCACCTCGATGACGTTGATGCCGGTGTCCAGGAGTTCCAGGCGGAGGGTTTCCGTCAGCTGGGAGAGGGCCGCCTTGGCCGCGGCGCTGTGGCCCAGGGACGGCCAGGCGAGCACTTGGCGGATCGACGTCACGTTGACGACAGCGCCTTCGCCGCGTTCGCGCATGCCGGGGACCAGAGCGGACATGAGGGCCAGCGGCGTCCACCAGTCGACCTCGAACATGCGCCTGGCCTCGGGGCGGTCGCCCACGGCCCAGACCGATCCGGCGGCCTCGCTTCCGGCGTTGTTGACCAGGATGTCGATGTCGCCCGCCTGATCGGCGACGCGGGCGGCGGCGCCGGGTTCGCTCAGGTCGGCCGGGATGATCTCGGCGGCCCCTTCCAGCCGGGCCAGTCGTTCGGCTCGGCGGGCGACCGCGACCACCTCGGCACCGGCCTTGCCGAACGCGGTGGCCGTCTCCCAGCCGATGCCGCTGGAGGCGCCGGTCACCAGAACGCGCTTGCCTTCGATCTCCATGAGGCCTCATCTCTTGACGTTGTGACAAGAGGCTAGGCCTGCTCTTGTCATTGCGTCAAGAGGGTCGGGAGGGGCCCCAAAATTGGTCCTCTGGGGCGCGAACTTTCCGGCTCGGGTGGGGGTCATAGAGGGCGCAACGTGATCATCCACTTGATCGAGGGGACGGAAGATGACGCGTAAGACGGGCCTGATGATGGCGACGACGCTGATCGGTGGCGCGCTGGTGGCGGGGGCCACGGCGCCCGCGGCCTCGGCCGACACCACGGCGGTCGCCGCCAAGCGGGGGACGTTCGGTCCGTACGGGTACGGCGGCGTCAAGCTGGGCTGGTCCGCCAAGCGGGCGCAGGCCAGCCACAAGATCGTCCGCAAGTTCCGCGGGGGCGCGTGCAGCGGGTGGGACCTGAAGGCCCACCGGACCGGGCGCGACTCGGTGGGGCTGTACATCTCCAAGAAGCACGGGGTGGCGCTGATCAGCGCGCCGAAGGGGGTCAGCACGCCGCGGGGAATCCACATCGGCTCCACGCTCAAGCAGGTCAAGCGGGCTTACCCGGGGGTCAGGCTCGGCGACTACTACTACGTGACCGTGCCGGGCAACCGGAAGGCCACGTACAACTTCCTGGTGCGGCACGGCAAGGTCTACGAGCTGAACATCGCTCTGAAGAACCAGGACTGCACCAACTGAGGACGGACCCGCCACCGGTGTCGGGGGCCCGGTGGCGGGTTCTCAGCCGAGGTCGGCCGTTCCGCCGGTACCGCCGTTGGCGGTACCGGACCGCCATTGGACGTAGCGGTCGCGGAACTCGGCCTCCTCGCCGAGCAGCTGGAGCATGTGGGCGCCGTACGCGCTGACCACACGGGGCATGCGATAGGAGATCCCGCCTTCGGGGGCGTGGTCGACGCGCAGGAGCGCCGAGTCGGCCAGGTCGAGGAGCGTCTCCTCGATCTGGTCCTCGGGCAGGGCGTGGCCGGCGCAGACCGACGCGGCGTCCGACGTTCCAAAGGTGCCCGGGAAGACCGACAGGCGCGCCCAGAGGAGTCTCTGGGCCGGGGTGGCGATCTGGTGGCTCCAGCCGATCGCGTGAACGAGCGAGTCGTGCCGCTCGGGGCCTCCGTTGCCCAGGTCGTGCAGCGTGATGCGGTCGAGGTCGGCCGACAGCCGGGCGACGGTGCTGAACGCCAGGCGCTCGGCGGCCAGCTCGATGGCCAGCGGAATGCCGTCCAGCTTCCGGCACAGGACCGTCGCCTCCTTGAGGTCGGCGGAGGTGACGCGCAGGCCTGGCACGGCGGCGCGCGCCCGCGCGAAGAAGAGGTTCACGGCGTCGCCGTCCCGCAGCGGCTGCAACGTCATGACGTGCTCGCCGACCATGTTGAGCGGGCGCCGGCTGGTCGCGATGATGCGCAGGCCGGGGCAGCTCGCCAGCAGCGCGCCCGCCGCGTCCGCGCAGGGCAGCGTCAGGTGCTCGCAGTTGTCCAGGACCAGCAGCGCGCGCCGGTCGCGGAGCTGGTCGATCAGCGAGGCCAGCCGGGTGCGGTCGAGGCGTTCGGGCAGGTCGAGCGCCAGCCCGATCGCGTGCGGGACCAGGCCTGGATCCGCGAGCTCGCTGAGGGAGACCGGCCGCACGCAGTCCGGGAAGCTCGCCAGCGTGAACGCGGCGACGTCCAGCGCCATCGCGGTCTTGCCCACACCGGGAAAGCCCGTGATGGTGACGAGCGGCACGTCGGCCAGCAGGTTCGCGATCCTCTTGCGTTCGCCGGCCCGGCCGAAGAGCATGCCCGCCCTCGCCGGACCCCCTGCCTGCAACTGCATGGAGACAGATTCGTCCAGGCGGGGGGTGAACACATCGGCACGCGTACCTATGTGCCATACGTATAGAGCGCGGCGAGCGGAGGTGGCATCCCTACCCGGCCGATGGGGAGTCCCTAGGACCCTGGGTTTCGGTCTGTCGCTGCTCGGTCGTGGCGACCCAGGCGGCGATCTGGGCTCGGGAGATGAAGCCGAGCTTGGTGAGGATGTGCTCCAGATGCGAGTCGGCCGTCCGCTTGGAGATGACGAGCCTCTCGGCGATCTGCCGGTTCGACAGGCCCTCGGCGACCAGCTTGGCGACCTGCGTCTCGCGCCTGGTCAGCGGGCTCGGTCCGGTCAGCGGGCCCGGGCCCGCGGGCGCCTCGGGCAGCGCACGCTTGCCCTTCATGACCAGGAGCGCGTCGGCGGCGGACAGGGCCGTGCCTCGCGCGCGGTCGTCGGCCAGGCGGGCCTCGCCCATCTTCGCGGTCAGCTTGTCCACGCACCGCTGGCGCAGGGCGTCCCACGCCGGTCCCGCCTCGCCCTTCATCCGGATCCAGAGCGCGTCGCCCGCGCCGAGCAGCAGCGCCGCCGTGCCCACCTCACCCAGGTCGGTCAGGCAGAACGCGTAGAGGTCGAAGGCAAGCGCGACCTGGTAGATGTCGCCGACCGACTCCTTCATCTCCATGCTGCGTCGCAGATCGGAGACGGCGGCCGCGGGCTCGCCCGCGCGCCAGCGGGTGAGGGCGCGCATCCACCGCGCGAAGCCCTCGCTCCACAGGTCCTCGCGTTCGGCGCACAGCGGCAGGCAGCGCGTCAGCAGCGCGAGCGCCTCGCCGGTCTCGCCGCGCAGCGTGTGGGCGCCGGCCTGAACGACCATCGTGCACAGCGCGTGCGGGTCGTCGAAGCCGCGCTCCTCGAAGACGCTCATCGCCTTCTTGAACGAGTCCAGGCCGTCGGCGACCTTCCCCGACAGCACCAGTGCGGTGCCCCGGGTGTGCAGAACGTGCCCGAGCAGCGTCGAGCCGGGCTCGGTCTCGGCGATCAGCATCGCCTCGGCGAGGCTGGCCTGGGAACGTTCGAAGTCGCCGCGCAGCATCTCCACGTTGGCGAGGGCGCGCAGCCCCCAGCCGCGTTCGAGGCAGGCCTCGGGAACGAGGTCGAGCGCCTGCTCGAGCCACTCGCCGCCCGTTCCGAGCTCCAGGCCCTCGAACCAGAAGAAGCTCAGCGCGGAGATCATCTCCAGGCCGGTGCGTTCCTCACCGGCCGTGCTGAGGCAGTAGTCGAACGCGGCCCGCAGGTTGGGCATGGCCTGCCGGATCGCGTCGAACAGCCCGACCTGCCCGCCCCCGCACCAGCGCTCGACGGCGCGTTCGACGAAGGCGCGGTAGGAGTCGCGGTGGCGGCGCCGCAGCTCCTGGCGTTCGCCCAGCCCGTCCAGCAGATCGCCCGCGTACTCGCGGATCGAGTCCAGCATGCGGTAGCGGCCGGTGTGCGGGTCGTAGGTGACGATCGACTTCTCCACGAGCCCGGCCAGCGTGTCCAGGATCTCGTCGTCGGGCTCCTTCGCGCCGCACACCGACTCGGCGGCGGCCAGGTCGAACGAGCCGGGGAACACCGCGAGCCGCGCCCACAGCAGCCGTTCGGCCTCCTCACACAGCTCGTAGCTCCAGCGCACCGTCGTGAGCAGCGTCTGCTGGCGCCCGCCGCCGATGCGCACCCCGCCGAGCACGCGGAACCGGTCGTCGAGCCGCTCGACCAGCTGCGACAGCGCCATCACGCGCAGCCGCATCGCGGCCAGCTCCAGCGCGAGCGGGATGCCGTCCAGCCGCCGGCACAGCTCGATCACCTCGGGCAGGTTGGCGCCGGAGACCTCGAAGTCGGGCAGGACGGCGCGCACCCGCTCCACGAACAGCTCGACGGCCTCGCCCGAGTCCGCCTCGTTCTCGCCGACCGGGAACGGGTGGACCTGGTAGGTGTGCTCGCCCAGGATCGTCAGCGGCCGCCGCGACGTGGCGATGATCTGCAGGCCGGGCGCGGCGCGCAGCAGCACCTCGACGAGCATCGCGCACGCGTCGGCGACGTGCTCGCACGTGTCGAGCACGAGCAGGACCCGCTTGCCGGACAGGTACGCGGCGAGCAGGTCGACCGGGTCGGCGCCGCTGCGGTCGGGGATCTCCAGGGCTGCGACCACCGCGCGCGGGATCGCCTGCACGCCCGTCTCCGACGACAGCTCGACCAGCCAGCAGCCGTCCGCGAAGTGGCGGCGGATCTCCTCGGCCACCTTCACCGCGAGCCGTGTCTTGCCGACGCCGCCCGCGCCGCACAGGGTCACCAGGCGGGCGCGTTCCAACTCCTGCCGCACCTCGGCGAGCTCCCGCCTGCGCCCGATGAACCGGGTCAGCTCGGCAGGCAGGTTGCCGCCCCGCGTGGAGACCGAGGGAGAGGTCGCTGAAGAAGCCACAGACACCTCGCGGAGTCGGGTCGCGGCGCGGCGGAGTTCGGACCAGCCGATTCTACCGATCGTGACACCATGATCGCGGTGCGAACCCGGACGGCATCGGCCAATGTCAGCACACCCGTACCAGGAGAGACACGGAAGGCGTCCTAAGAAAGATCGACGACCACCGGGGCGTGATCGGACGGGCCCTTGCCCTTGCGTGCCTCGCGATCGATGTAGGCGGACTCGACGCGTTCGGCCACGGGGGTGCTGGCGTAGAACAGATCGATGCGCATGCCCTGGTCCTTGTGGAACATTCCGGCGCGATAGTCCCAGTAGGTGAACGGATTGGGGCCCTTCATCGGCTTGGGGACCACGTCGTGGAAACCGACGCTGAGCAGGTCGGTCAGGGCCTTGCGTTCGGCGGGCGTCACGTGCGTGGAGCCGACGAAGACGGCCGGGTCCCACACGTCGGAGTCGGTCGGGGCGACGTTGAAGTCGCCGGTCGCCACGAGGGACGGATGCTCGGCGAGCTCGTCGGTGAGGGCCGTCCTCAGCGCGGCGAACCAGTCGAGCTTGTACGCGTAGTGCGCCGAGTCGGGCGTACGGCCGTTCGGCACGTAAAGCGACCAGATCCGGACACCGCCGCATGTCGCACCGATCGCGCGCGGCTCCGGCGGCGGAGGCGGCAGCGCGCCGGCGTCGTCCAGAAGCGTCGGCTCCTCGGACTCACCGCGATAGCCGGGCTCGCCGGGGAAGCCGCGGGTGACGTCCTCCAGGCCGACCTTGGACAGGATCGCGACGCCGTTCCAGCGGCCGTCGCCGTGGGCGGCGGTCTCGTAGCCGAGCTCGCCCACCTCGGCCGCCGGGAAGCCGTCGGCCGGGCACTTGGTCTCCTGCAGGCAGAGCACGTCCGGCCCTGCCTCGGCCAGCCACTCCAGCAGCCGAGGCAGGCGTGCCTTCACCGAATTGACGTTCCAGGTCGCGAGGCGCATTCCCCTAGCTTGCCGCACTCAGTGCTGGTGGTCGTGCTCCTGCTCCAGCCCGGCCTCGTGAACGTGGGTGTGGGCGTGGTCGTGCCCCTCGGGCCCGTGCTCGTGCGCGTGCACGCCGGCGCGAGGCGTCCCGCCGCCGGGCTAGCCGGCGGTCTGGGTCAGGTAGTCGCGCAGCACGACGGCCTGGTTGTGCTCGGTGTCCTTGGCCGCGTACAGCAGCGTCACCGGGCCCTTCTCCATCGCCTCGCGGATCGGCTGGACGGCCTCCGGATGGGCCTTCAGCTGGGCGCGGTAGCGCTGGGAGAATTCGCCGAAACGCTCGGGAATGTGCCCGAACCAGACGCGCAGTTCGTTGGACGGCGCGGCGTCCTGAAGCCAGCCGTCGAGCTTGAGGTCCTCCTTGCGAACGCCGCGCGGCCAGATCCGATCGACCAGGAACACCGCCCCCTCGGGGGCCGCCTCGTGGTCGTATACGCGCTGCAGGTGGATGCTCTCCATCACTCCTCAATACCCACTGTGGGACGAGGATCACCAGCGGTCACTCGGCCGGTTGGTACGCCCGGGCGAAAAGGGACACACCCGGCCACGACTTCAGCGGCAGGCGGCGCTCCAGCGAGGCGAGCAGGCTCAGCGACTCGTTCAGCGCCGGATGCAGGTGGGCCATGTCCTCGCAGTGCGCGATGCGATGGCGCCGGAGCCTGACGAACGGGCGGACCAGCACGTTCCAGCTCCAGATCCGGTCGACGACCAGGCCCGCGTCCGTCAGCGTCTCGGCCAGCGAGGCGCGCGTGTAGCGGCGGACGCGGCCGAGCGCGACGTCGTGGGTGGACCACAGCCGCATGTCGCACGGGACCGAGACCAGCACGGCGCCGCCGGGCCGGAGCACGCGCGCGATCTCGGCCGCGGCGGCCGCGTCGTCCTCGATGTGTTCCAAGACGTTCAGCGCCAGCGCGAGATCGAACTCGGCGGACGGCAGCGGCAGGAAGCGCGCGTCGGCGTAGCAGGCGTCCAGGCCCTGGGAGAGGCACAGGTCGACCGCTGCCTCGGTGTTGTCGACCGCGGTGGCCTTCCAGCCGTGGTCGAGCAGGACGCGGGTGTTGCCGCCGCCCGCCGCGCCGATGTCGACGGCCCGGCCGGTGGCCCCGGTGCGGCGGAGTTCGCGCGCGACGATCTCGCGGCGCTCGCGGTACCACCAGTTGTCGTCCTCGATCTCGACGACGCGCTGGATCTCGATGGTGTCCACGGCACCAGCCGACGCGATCCTCGCGGACGGCGCCATCACCGGCGCGGTCAATTGGGAGGATCGTTGATCAGTTCTTGGGTGCGTCAGTACCGCCCGAGTGGGGACGACCCCCCACACCCCCCGGCCGGCTTCGTCGGGATCAGGAACGGCGGCCGCGCCGCCACTTCACCAGGAAGCGAACGCTCAGCAGGAACGCGAAGACCGCGGCCATCGCCGGGATCGCCCGCTTGGCCAGCGACGGGCCCGCGACCTCCAGCAGGTCGATCGCCTCGGCCTCGCGCCGTTCCGGAACGGCCTTGAGCGGCCGTACGGCGGCGTCCGCCGACTCGGCCTCGCTCGCCGGTCGCTGCGCCGGAACGGCCGGAGCCTCGGCGGGCTGGACCTCCTCCGACACCACCGGAATGTCGGGCCGGGTGTCGGTCGAGTCCTCGTCCGCCTCGTGCACCTCGGGCCTGATGGGCGTGACGACCGCTTTCGGCTCAGGGGCCTCGGGCTCGGCCGGGGCCACGGCCTTCGCCTCGGCCTCGGCCTCGGCGGGGGACTCCAGTTCCTTGGCGAGCGCCTTGGCGAAACGGGCGATGAGCTTGGCGCCGACCTCGGCGAGGATGTTGCGGCCGAACTGGGCCGGGCGGCCGGTCACGTTCAGCTTGGTGTGCACGGTGACGCGGGTCGTGTCGCCCTCGTCGACCAGCCGCGCCTGAACGGTCGCGTTGGCGGTGCCCGAGCCGCGGGCCTCCTTGCCGGAGGCCTCGATCGAGACCGTACGGGAGGACTCGTCGGCCACGGCGATGCGGGCCGTGCCGCGGTAGGTGATGGTCATCGCGCCGACCTTCACCTTGAGGCGGCCCGTGTACTCCTCGCCGTCGGCCGCGTCCAGCGTCGCACCCGGCACGCACAGCGCGACGCGCTCCACGTCGAGCAGCACCGACCAGGCTTGATCCACCGGTACCGGGACGGTGAAATCGTGGTCGAGCTCCATGGTGGGGGTCCTCTTCCTCGGAGGGGGCTTGCCGAGACCCTACGACCGTCACCGGCCCGGCCGCCAGACCGCCTGGTGAGGATCACATCCGGCGGTGGCGGGGCGGGCCGCGCGAAAAGATCGGGCGGCCGGAACCCCCGGGGGCTTGTGGGTCCGGCCGCCCGATCCCGTTCGTCACACCGTGGCGGCCGTGGTGAGCGCCCGCGCGGTGAGCACCCGGGCCAGGTGGCGCCGGTACTCCGCGGACCCGTTCAGGTCGTCGGGCGGCGAGGCTCCCTCGGCGGCGCGTTCGGCCGCCGCCGTGAAGGAGTTCTCCGAGACCGTGCGCCCCTCGATGAAGCGCTCGACCTCGGTGGCGCGGTACGGCGTCGGGCCCATGTTGGTGAGCGCGACCCGCGCGTCCTCGATGGCGCCGCGTTCACGCCGCACCGCGCACGCGACGCCGACGATCGCCCAGGCCTGCGCCGTCCGGTGGAACTTCTCGTAGTGCACGCCCCAGGCCGGGCCGAGCTTGGGCACCCGCACCCCGATGAGCAGCTCGTCGGGCTCCATCGCCGAGGTCATCCAGTCGACGAAGAACTCCGCCGCCGGGATCTCCCGGTCGCCGCGTTCGGCCGAGCGCACGACGAACACCGCGTCCAGCGCGAGCGCCACCGCGGGCAGGTCGCCGGCCGGGTCGGCGTGCGCGAGCGACCCGCCGAACGTGCCGCGATGCCGTACGGCCGGGTCGGCCACGGTCGCCGTCGCCTTGGCGATCAGCGGCACGTGCTCCAGCACGAGCGGGTCGCGCATCACCTGGTGGTGCGTGGCCATCGCGCCGATGAACAGGTCGCCGTTCTCCGAACGGATCTGCCGCAGCGAGTCGACCCGGTCGAGGTCGATCAGCGCGTCGGGGTAGGCCAGCCGGAGCCGCAGCAGCGGCATCAGGCTCTGCCCGCCCGCCAGCACCTTGGCGTCCTCGCCCGCCTCGGCCAGCGCGGTGACCGCCTCCTCGATCGAGGTCGGCCGGACGTAGTCGAATGCCGCCGGGATCATCGGTCTCCTCCTTCGGCCGCGCCGCCCTGGACGGAGCCGAGGCCGCCGCCCGCGCCGGGTTCGGTGCCGGGCCGCTGCGGCGCCTCGCCCGCCGCCTCGCGCAGCGCACGCCAGACGCGTTCGGGGGTGCAGGGCATCTGCACGTCCTTCACGCCGAACTGGCGGAGCGCGTCGACGACCGCGTTCACGACCGCCGGGGTGGAGGCGATCGTGCCGGCCTCACCGACGCCCTTCACGCCGAGCGGGTTGGAGGTCGCCGGGGTCTCGGTCCGGTCGGTGACGAACGTCGGCAGGTCGGCCGCCGACGGGACCGTGTAGTCGGCCATCGTCGAGGTCGTGAGGTTGCCGTCGGCGTCGTAGACCGCCTCCTCGTACAGCGCCTGCGCGATGCCCTGCGCCAGCCCGCCGTGCACCTGGCCCTCCACGATCAGCGGGTTGACCACCGAGCCGATGTCGTCGACCGCCACGTACGAGCGGATCTTCACGAAGCCGGTCTCGGTGTCCACCTCGACCGCGCACAGGTGGGTGCCGTGCGGGAAGGAGAAGTTCTCCGGGTCGAAAGTCGCGTCGGAGTCCAGCGAGGGCTCCAGGCCGTCGGGCAGGTCGTGCGCGGCCAGCGTCGCGCCCGCCACCTCGGCGAGCGACACCGACGAACCCTCACCGCTCACGCCGCGGACGCTGAACGAGCCGCCCGCGTAGTCCAGGTCGGCCTCGGCCGCCTCCAGCATGTGCGCCGCGACCTTGCGCGCCTTGTCCACGACCTTCTGGCACGCGTTGTGGATCGCGATGCCGCCGATCGTGAGCGAACGCGAGCCGTAGGTGTCCCAGCCGCGCGGCGCGATCAGGGTGTCGCCGGCCAGCACCTTCACGTGCTCGAACGGCACACCGAGCGCGTCCGCGGTGATCTGCGCCCACGCGGTCGCGTGGCCCTGGCCGTGCGGCGAGGTCCCGGTGACGACCTCGACCTTGCCGGTGCCGAGCACCCGTACGGTCGCGTGCTCCCAGCCGCCCGCCGCCGACCGCACCTGCGCGAGCGCGCGGGACGGCGCCAGGCCGCACATCTCGGTGAACGTCGAGACGCCGAGGCCCAGCTGGACGGTGTCACGCCGGTCGCGGCGGTCGTTCTGCTCGGCCCGCAGCTTGTCGTACTCGAACAGCGCGAGGGCCTTGTCGGTCGCGGCCTCGTAGTTGCCCGAGTCGTAGGTCATCCCCGTGATCGTGGTGAACGGGAACTCCTCGTGCCTGATCCAGTTGCGCCGCCGTACCTCCAGCGGGTCCAGGTTCAGCTCGGCGGCCAGCTCGTCCATCATCCGCTCGATGCCGAACGTGGCCTCCGGCCGGCCCGCGCCGCGGTAGGCGTCGGTCGACATCTTGGTGGTGAAGACGCCCGTGCAGGTGAACGAGTAGGCGTCCATCTTGTAGATGCTGTTGAACATCCCCGCGCCGAGCGTGGCGATGCCCGGCGTGAGCAGCATCAGGTAGGCGCCCATGTCGGACAGGAGGTCCACCTTGAACCCGCGGATCTTCCCGTCCTGCTCCGCCGCCATCGTCAGGCGCTGGATCTGGTCGCGGCCGTGGTGGACGGTCATGTTGCCCTCGCTGCGCGACTCGGTCCACTTGACCGGGCGGCCCAGCCGCCGCGCCAGCAGCAGGAGGAGCACCTCCTCGCCGTACACCTGCAGCTTGGAGCCGAAGCCGCCGCCGACGTCGGGGGCGATGACCCGGATCCGGTGCTCGTCGACGCCGGTGACGGCCGACAGCATGAGCCGCAGGATGTGCGGCACCTGCGTGGCCGACCACATCGTGAACTCGTCGCCGTCGGGCCGGCACACGACCGCCCGCGGCTCCATGGCCGTCGGGATCAGCCGCTGCTGGATGAAGCGCCGTTCGATCGTGACCGGCGCGTCGCGGAACGCCGCGTCCACGTCCCCGGACTCGACGACCATCCGGTAGCACTGGTTGGTGCCGAGCTCCTCGTGCACGACGTCGCTGGACTGCCGCAGCGCCTGCTCCATGTCGGTGACGGCGGGCAGCGGCGTGTAGTCGACGTCGATGTCCTCCAGCGCGTCCATCGCCGCGTACCGGTCCCTGGCCACCACGCACGCCACCGGCTCGCCCGCGTACCGCACCTCCGAGACCGCCATCGGCGGGTGGTCGGGGATGAGGATGTCCTCGGTGACCGGCCACGCGCACGGCAGGCTGCCCTGCTCCTCGGCGAAGTCCTGGCCGCTGAACACGGCGACCACGCCCGGCCGTCCGCGTGCGGCCGAGGTGTCCACGCGGGTGATGCGCGCGTGCGCGTGCGGGCTGCGCAGGAACGCCACGTGCAGCATCCCGGCGAGCTGGATGTTGTCGGTCCACTGGGTGCGCCCGGTGATCAGCCGCGCGTCCTCGCTGCGCCGCCGCGCCTTGCCGATCTCCCGTTCCTCTTGCTGGGCGGTCATGGCGTCACCTCGGGGGTGGCGGGGCGTAGCCGTGGGGGCGAAACAGGGCGCTCGGCCTGCCGCATGTCGCTCGCCGCCTTGCGCACGGCGCGCACGATGTTCTGGTAGCCGGTGCACCGGCACAGGTTGCCTTCGAGCCCCTCGCGGACCTCGTCCTCGGAGGGGTCGGCGTTCTCGCGGAGCAGGTCGATCGAGGCCATGATCATGCCCGGGGTGCAGAACCCGCACTGCAGCGCGTGCTCCTCATGGAAGGCCTGCTGCATCGGATGGTTCTGGCCGTTGATGCCCAGCCCCTCGACGGTGGTGACGGCGCGTTCGTCGGCCTGGACGGCGAACACCGAGCAGCTCTTGACGCTCATCCCGTCGAGGAGAACGGTGCAGGCGCCGCAGTTGGTGGTGTCGCAGCCGATGGGGGTGCCGACCTTCCCCAGTCGGTCACGCAGATAGTGCACGAGAAGGAGGCGCGGTTCGACGTCGTCCTCATACGTCACACCGTCGACCTCGACGCGGATACGTGGCATTCGTTCTCCCAGGGACGTCTCGGGGTGGGTCTGGTGCTGGGGAGAGACGTCTCTGTGGGAGGAGCGCGCTGGGCGGGCCGCGGCATCGGGGCCACCTCCGGCCGAAGGAGGGCGACCTTCTGAACGTATGCCTAGGTTGAATCCTGTACTAGCCCTCGAAGCGGCCGTTTTCCTGCGAGTTCGCGCCTGGAACGCGGCCGTGGACGGCCCGTGCGCACGACTCATCGCCCGGTGGACGCGGGGACGTCCACGTCCGCGCCGTGGGGATGCACGGGGTGTGCAGTACGGCGCTGACGCGGACGCGAGTTCCCGCATTCCCCTCCGGGGTCCGCAAGGGGATGTTCTCCCACCGAACGTTGCAACCACGTTGCACGGGCCTGACCCCCCCGCGCACACCCCAGCCCCCCTCGCGCTACCTCGGGTCGAGGGACTGGGTGTAGAGCGTCTTGCCGTCCATGTCGTGGAGGCGGACGGTCAGGGACTCGTCGTGGGCGTCGATGGCCACCTCGCCGAAGAACTGGAAGCCCTCGGCGGGGGAGGTGTTGGCGTGCGGCGGCGCCTGCTGGAACTTCAGCTGCGGCCCGAACGTGCCGTCGAGGTTGTTGGGGCCGAAGGCGCCGGCGTTCAGGGGGCCGGAGACGAACTCCCAGAAGGGGTCGAAGTCCTTGAAGGCGGCCTTGGAGGGGTCGTAGTAGTGGGCCGCGGTGTAGTGGACGTCGGCGGTCAGCCAGACCATGTTCTTGACGTGGTTCTTCTTGGCGTACGAGAGCAGGTCGGCGATCTCGCGCTCGCGGCCGAGGGGGAGGCCGTTGTCGCCCTGGGAGGAGGACTCCTGGTTGGGCTTGCCCTCGGTGGTGTCGGGGACGACCAGGCCGATGGGCAGGTCGTTGGCGATGACCTTCCAGGTGGCCTTGGAACGGCGCAGTTCCTTCTTGAGCCACGCGAGCTGTTCGGAGCCCAGTAGGCCGTCGACCTGGTTGGGGTCGGTGCCCGCGTTGTTGGGGCTCTTGTAGGTGCGCATGTCGAGGACGAAGACGTCCAGGAGCGGGCCGTAGGAGATCTTGCGGTAGACGCGTCCGCCCTTGGCGGCCTGGACGGCGATGGGGGTGTACTCGAACATCGCGCGGCGGGCGCGGGCGGCGAGGACGTCGACGTTCTTCTCGGTGTAGCCGGGGCGGTCGATGACCTCGCCCGGGTACCAGTTGTTCAGCACCTCGTGGTCGTCCCACTGGTAGATCCAGGGGACCTTGGCGTTGAACGCCCGGAGGTTGACGTCCTGGAGGTTGTAACGGAACTGGCCGCGGTACTCGGCGAGGGTCTCGGCGACCTTGGTCTTCTCGGCCGTGACGAGGTTGCGGTACGTGCTGCCGTCGGGGAGCTTCACCGTTTCGGTGAGCGGGCCGTCGGAGTAGACCAGGTCGCCGCTGCACAGGAAGAAGTCCGGGTCGAGGGCCGCCATGGACGTGAAGATGCGGTAGCCGCCGATGTCGGGGTTGATGCCCCAGCCCTGCCCGGCCAGGTCGCCCGACCAGACGAAGCCGATGTCGGCGCGGTGCCGGGGCGCGGTGCGCAGGCGGCCCGTGGTGGGCGCGGAGACCACCGAGTGGCGGTCCAGGTCGGCGAGGCGCACGCGGTAGTGCAGCTCCTCGCCGGCGGGCAGGCCGCGGAGGAACGTCTTGCCGGTGAGGTCGGTGTCCGGGGTGAGGACCGGGCCGCGGACCTGGGCGGCGTGCTTGAAGTCCGGGCGGCGGCTCACGTCCACCAGCATCCGGGCGGGCCGGTCGGCGCGCGCCCAGATGACCGCCTCGTGGGCGGTCGCGTCGCCGCTCTGGACGCCGCTGGTGAATCCCGGGCGTCCCGTACGGATCAGGCCCGGCGCGCTCGTACGGGCGCTCGCCGATGCCGCGCCTCCTTCGCCGAAGAGGCCGAGCGCGGCGCCACCGCCCGCGATCAGCCCGCCGCGCAAGAGATTCCGACGGTCCAGCTCCATGGACGACTCCGATCACACGTTCCACACAGGTTCCGGCCGCATGCTCTCTCCGTGCGGCGTCCCTGGCCAGGCCCCAATGTGGCCGGGCCGTTAACGGGGGGCGTCCAGTGATCTTCAGTGTTCGACTTGACAACTCTGCGTAGCGGAGTGTCTCCTTGTGCTCGTGCCAGCGCGTATCTCTCTCAGCAGCCCCGTGGCCCTTCGCCGCGCGGCCAGCGCGCTGTGTCTTGCTTGTCCTTCGTGTCGTCGCTGAACTTTTCCCCTCAGCGCGCACTCTGACCGGGTGACGGCTTCCCCGGGTCTGCTCGACCTCTCTTTTGATCTCTGAGCTTTCGAAGGACCTCTCTGTGAACCTGGACATGGTTCCCGATATCACTATGCGTGGTCAGGACGCCCTTCACGGGGGTGCCGCCGTGCGCCGTCCGCCGACCGTGGGGCAGCTCGCCTCGCGCATCCACGCCCTGGCCGCGCGGCCGGGCGAGTGGTGGCACCTGGTGCGGTTCGAGCCCGGCGGCCCGGTGCGGGTGCCGCTGGACTCGGTGGACGGCATCCAGTTGTGGCTGACCACCTGGCCGCCCGGCCACCGCACCGACGTGCACGACCACGCCGGAACGGAGGTCAGCACGGTGATCGCGGGCGAGATGGCCGAGGTGCGGATCGCCGCCGACGGCGTCACCGAGTGGAGAGCGTCGCGGGCCAACCGGGTGCGCGTTCACGGGGGCGGGCACACGCACGAGCTCACCAATCCGGGCCCGGCGTACGCCATCACCCTGCACGCCAACCTGGCGGTCTGATCAGGCCGCTCAGGCCGCTCAGGCCCACCGGTCAGGCCCGTTCAGGGGCTTGATCAGGCCGAACGCCTCGCCCACACGATGATGTTGCGGGTGTAGGAGGCGCGGGCCCGGTCGAACGTTCCGCCGCACGTGATGAGCCGCAGGCCCGCGTGGTCGAGGTCGCCGTAGACGCGGGCGGTCGGGAAGCGCTGCTTCGGAACGTCCTCGACCGAGGTGACCTGGAAGCGCACGGCCGTACGGTCGGAACGGGTCACGCGGATGGGATCGCCGGGCTTGAGGGCGTGGAGCCGGAAGAAGACCCCGGGTCCGCCGCGCCCCGAGTCGACGTGGCCGAGCAGGACGGCGGGCCCGCGTTCGCCGGGGGCGGGGCCGTAGCGGTACCAGCCGACCCGGCCCAGGTGGGCGAGCGGCGGCACCTGGACGCTGCCGTCGCGCTGCAGGCCGACCGGCGACACCGGGGCGTCGACGCCGATCTTGCCGATGACCAGGCGGGCCGGTTCCGCCTTGGCGGCGGGCTTGGACGGGCTAGGAGCCGCGGACGCGGAGTGCTTCTGCTCCTGCTTCTGCTCCTGGGCCGGGGGTGGCGGGATGGACCCGGGGGAGTGCGCCATCGCCCAGCCGGTCATGCACAGGCCGGTGAACGTGGCCAGAACGGCGGCGCCGACGGCGATCCCGCGAGAGGTCGCCTTCATGCACGGCGCCGGGCGATCCCGAGCCCGGCGCCCGTGCCGAGGCCCGCCAGCGTCAGCGCCAGTCCGCCCAGGAGAAGCCCGCTGTGGTCGTCGACAGGGCCGCCGCCCGTCGCCGCCGCGCCCACCGGCACCTTGCTGGTCTGCGTCGCCTTGCCGGGCTTGGCGGCGTGCCTGCCGGCGGCCTTGCTCGCGAGGCCCGCGCGGGTCTGCGCCATGCCCGCCCGCTGTGCCGGCCCGGCCTTGGCCAGCGGCGGTCCGGAACGCCGCTTCGGCGCGGGCGGCGCCGGGGGCGCCTCGACGACGAAGGTGGCCAGGTCTGCGGCGGGGCTCTTGGCGACGTACGCGCCCTTCGTGCGGCACACGGCCCGCACGGTGTAGGTGCCGGGCTTGGCCGCCGGGTCGACCTGCGGCTTGAAGGCGCGCTGCTGCCCGCCGCCGGTCAGCGTGGGGAACGAGGGGGAGACGACCCGGATGGACGTCGTACCGCCGACGTGCGTCATGCAGCGGACCCGGAGCGCGAGCGGCGCCCCGGGCCTCACCCTCGCCGGGGAGATCGTGAGCGTGGTGCCCCGGGCGTTCGCCGGCAGCGTGGGACCGTCGGCGAACGCCGTGCCGCAGGTGCCGCACGTGGCGGCCAGACCGGCGCCGAGCATGACGACCATCAAAGACGCGCGTGGCAACGTTTCCTCCTCGATCCAGGGGACGATCTTGAGAAAACGATCTTGAGGGGGTCGCCGCCCAACCGACACTCCGCGCGCCGCCCAGCGCTTGATCACCTGTTTGCGCCCCCCAGACGGTGACGCCCGGCGCATGGGCGGTTCCTATCTTTGAGGTCTGGCCGGCGCGCGCCGCTTAGGAGACGCCGGTCAGGAGACGCCGGGGTTCTGGCTGCCGTCCTCCAGCCACCGGACCGCGTCCTCCAGCGTGGGGTGCGCGAACAGGGCACGGTCCAGATGCGTGACGGCGAAGAGGCGTTCGACACGGCCCTGGAGCCCGACCGCCACCAGGGTCAGGCCGCGGGCCCTGGCCTGGCTCGCGCCGCGCGCCAGCGAGTTCAGCCCGCTGGAGTCGCAGAAGTCGACGCCGCTGAGATCCACGATCACGGCCACCCTGGTCATGTCCAGGGCATCGTGAAGCCGATCCGACATCGTCCTGTGGCTCCCGAAGTCGATCGATCCGACCGCCGTCACCAGCGCGTACACCGCGAGCTTGGTCACCTGTACGGTCAGCCCGTCCTGAACGGACATCCGCGGACCCTCCCTAGTCTGCGTCCTCATCCATGGGCCCGGCCGCGGCCGGGGTCTGTGATCCGTCGTCCACACCGGTCACCGTGGGAGCGCGGTGCCGGTGGTCATGGTCGACGAAAAGGTCGATCAGCACCTCGATGTCGAGGTCGCTGCCCGCTTCGGCGGGATGCCGGAACGGGCGGCCGAGATCGATCTCGTAGGTGTTGCGGCGGCCGATCCTGGTCCTGGTGAGGTACTTGGCCTCTTCGAGATCGGCGATGATGAGCTGGGCCGCGCGCTCGGTGATGCCGATCTCCTCGGCGATGTCGCGCATCCGGATCTCCGGGTCCCTGGCGATGCTGATGAGGACCCGGGCGTGGTTGGTGAGGAACGTCCACGGCTTGCCGTCGTCGGACTCCACCGGGAACACCCCCTCCGTGTCACGCGGCTCATACGGGCTTGGCGGTAGCCCGCGAAGTAATATTAGCGAATACTATTTCGCGTAACAATCCTCGTATGCCAGGAAGTGGCGGAGAACGACGGTGACCCCGCCGGTGCGGCGGGGCCACCCTCGTTCTGGAACGGGTGCGTCGGGCGGACGCGTCAGGCGGGAGCGGGGGCCGTGACGGTGTCCGGCTTCGGCTCGGGCTTGGACTCCACCTCGGGCCGGTCGGCCGGCTCGCTGGTGATGTCGGGCGGGGTGCCGTTGAAGACGTCCTCGTCCAGCAGGCCCTCCGAGCGGGCGACCAGCACCGGGATGGTGAGCTGGCCGGCCACGTTCAGCGTGGTGCGGGCCATGTCGATGATCTTGTCGATCGCGATCAGGTAGCCGATCGCCGACAGCGGCAGGCCGATCGTGGTGAGCGTCAGCGTGAGCGCCACCAGCGCCGGTCCCGGCGTGCCGCCGGTGCCGAGCTGGCCGATGATCGCGGCGAGCGCGATCAGGGCGTACTCGCCGATGCCCAGGTGCGCGCCGGTGTACTGCGCGACGAAGACCGCGGCGACCGCCGGGTAGATCGCGCCGCAGCCGTCGAACTTGATGGTCGCGCCGAGCGGCTGGGCGAAGCTGGCGTACTCGCGCTGCACGCCGTTCCGCTCGATCGACACCTTCTGCGCGATCGGCAGGGTGGCGAGCGAGGACGAGGAGACGAACGCGAACTCCAGCGCCGGCCAGGAGTTGCGGAAGAACTTCAGCGGCGAGACACGGCCGACGAAGCGCAGCAGGACCGGGTAGCCGACGAACAGCATCACCGCGACGGCCAGGTAGATGGCGCCGGTGAACTTGGCCAGCGGCTCCAGCGAGCTCGGGCCGTAGGTGGCGACGACCGAGGCGATCAGGAAGAACGAGCCGATCGGGGTGAGCCGCACGACCCACCAGACGACCTTCTGCATGACCTGGTAGAGGTCGTCGATGATCGAGGTGAGGCGCTCGCCGCGCTCGCCGATCGCGACCAGGGCCGCGCCGAACAGGACGGCGAACGTGACGACGCCGAGCACGTTGCCGTCGGCCATCGCCTTGACGATGTTGGACGGGAACAGGTTCTTCAGGATCTGCGTCCAGGTGACCGGGTCGGTCGGGGTGCTCTCGTTGGAGAGCTTGCCGAGACCCTCGCCCGGGTTGATGATCAGCGCCACGACCAGGCCGACCGCGGTGGCGATCGCCGAGGTGGCGACGAACCAGCCGAGCGTCTTGCCGGTGAGGCGCGCGACGTTGCCGACGTTGCGGAGCCGCCCGATGCTCACCACGATCGCGGCGAAGACCAGCGGGACGACGACGACCTTGAGCAGGCTGGTGTAGACGGTGCCGAATGGATCGGTCCAGTCCTCGGCCAGCTTCTCGCCGTCGCCGGCGTTGTTCATCACCGCGCCGACGGCCACGCCCAGGACGAGGGCGAGCACGATCTGCTGCCAGAACTGCCATTTCCAGACACGAAGGTTCACGGAAGGTTCTCCAGGGGTGGGAGCGCCCTGCGGGCATGCGCGCAAGGCAGGGCGCGGCCCGGGGCTGAGTCAGTGAAGAGAGGAAGAAGGAAGAGAAGAGGGGGTGAGGGAGCGGCTCAGGCGTGACACAGCACGCTGGCCAGGCGGCACAGATCCACGTGCAGCCGGGCGACGAGCAGAATGCTCTTCTCGGAGAACCTCACGGGCATAGTTAACCCCAATGTCCGGATTGGTTGTTCCCGTACCATTGTGTGTTTTCTATCACGTTGGTAGGAAATCAAACCGGACGGTAATGATCATCTAACCCTAAGGCCAGCAGGTCAGCGGCTCAGCAGGTCAGCGCCTCAGCAGGCCGATGGCTCAGCAGGCCGATGGCTCAGCAGGCCGGCAAGCCGGCGGGTCAGTGGCGGTCGCGGCGGCGCGAACGGGTGAGCACCCGGATCATGCCCACCACGCCGAGGCCGATCAGCAGTGCCGGGATGAGCACCTCGGGACCGGCGACCGTGTCGTCCGACATCCCGTTCACCAGGAACAGCAGGGCGACGCCGACGAAGAACACCCCGGCGATCAGCGCGCCCGGGTCGAAGCGCCGCCGCGGGCGCCGATCCCCGGCTCGTTCGGGCGTCAGCGGCTCAGACACGGTTCACCTGCACATCGCCGACCTTGCCCCGTATCTGCAGCTCTATCACCGGTGGGTTCTTGGGCATGCCGTCGGGCTGCAGCACCTCGACCATCTTGGCGCGCGGGCCGCTCTGCGTGCGCAGGTCCACCGACACGTCGCCGAGCGCGACCTGCGCGTCCAGCTCGATGCGCGCCGTACGCGGCACCTTGACCCTGATCCCGCCCAGGATGACCGAGGCGTTGATCGTGACGCGCTGCCCGGCGGCCAGCGGGAGCGCGGTGAGGTCGAGCGTGGCCGAGCCGACGCCGAGCTTGTAGTCCTGCTCGGTGCCGACGGCGTCGGTCGGACGCCACTCGACGTCGCCGTACTTGGCGTCGCGGGGCGCCTCGGCGACCACCGAGGTGGTGAGCAGCGCCAGCGTGAGCAGCGCGCCGACCGTCGCCAGGCCGCGCGCACGGAACCAGCTGCCCATGATCAGCCCGGCGCCGACCACGGCGAGCGCGACCGACAGAGCGATCATCGTGGTCTGCGGGCCGGTGTAGCCGTGCAGCACGGGGACCGTCGCGACCCCGGCCACCAGCGCCGCCAGCAGCGTGAACTGGGTGAGCGGGCTGGCCTGGCGGGCGGCGCGCACCGGCGTGTCCACCCCGTACGGCCTGGGGGGCGCGCCCCAGCAGGAGGAGCGGGGCGCGGTCGGCAGGTCGGCGCGGCCGGGCACGTCGGTCGAGACGGGCTCGTCGTCCGAGGGAGGCGTGTCGGCCGCGGGGGGCGAGTCGGTCGGGGGAGGCGCGGAGCCCAGCTTGGCCAGGTCGACCATCCCCTCGCGCAGCCCGCCCGGGCCGGTGCCGAGGCCGGGCTCGTCGAGGGAGACGGGGCCGGCCGCCGGCGGTCGCGCCGCGGTGCCGTAGGAGTCGGGCGAGTGACCTTGCAGCCGTTCGGGGAACGTGCGGGCGGCGGCGACCAGGTCCACGCCGCGGGCGTGCGCGATCAGCATCACCAGCCCGAACATGGTCAGCACGGCCAGCGAGTCGGTGGAGACCCCGCCGCCGACCATGCTCAGCAGCACGCCGACGCACAGCAGCGCGCCCATGATCGACATCACCGCGGCGGCGTCGAACCGGCGCCGGAACAGCCGCTCCAGCTGGGACATCGAGTACGGGTCGGCGGGCATGAACAGCGCCGCCGCGATGTAGAGGAAGATCCCCTGCCCGTGCGCGAGCGTGAGGAGGGCGAACCCGACGCGGAACACGACCGTGTCGATGCCGGTGTAGCGGGACATGCCCGTGCACACCCCGGCGATCACGCGCCCCTCGTGCACGCGGGCCATGCGTTCGTACGTCTCACCGGCCGCTGATGCGGGCGGGCTGCTTGCGGTGCGGTCCTCGACCATGGTCCCCATCGTGGCGAATGACCCGCGCGTAAGGAATCCGGGACACCCCTGAGCCGACCCTGAGGAAATCCTCGGCCGATCAGGGGCCTGCCCTGATGCGATCCGGGTCGCGGCGTGTGACGATCGTTGAAGTGGAAGAACACCGACCGGAGGACCCGACATGACCGACGACGCCGTGCCGACGGCGCCCGCCCTGCCACGGCGGCTGCAACGCCGCCGCGACGGGCGTCTGGTCGCGGGCGTGGCCCGGGGTCTGGCCTCCCATCTCGGTGTCGACGTCTTCATCGTGCGCGGGGCGTTCGTCCTGCTCACCGTGGCCAGCGGGCTCGGGGTGGCCGCCTACTTCGCGTTCTGGCTGCTGGTCCCGCGCGAGCAGCCGGAGGCGGCGCCGGACGGCACGGTTCCGCGCCGCGTGCAGGGCCGCCGCGACTGGACGCAGCTGCTGGCCTACGGCGCCGTCGGCGTCGGCCTGTCGCTGCTCACCTGGGGCGCCGGGCTCGCCGAGGCCGCGCTCTGGCCGTTCATCGCGGGCGGCATCGGCGCCGCGATCCTCTGGCAGCAGGCCGACCGCGACCAGCGGCAGCGCTGGGTCGGCATCACCACCCTGCCGCTCCGTCAGATGTGGTGGCGCAGCCTGCTCGGCCTGGTCCTGGTGGTCGGCGGCATCGGCGGGTTCGTCGCGCAGAAGGTCGACCCGACGCAGGCCCGTTCCGTCCTGATCGCCACGCTGGTCGTGCTGACCGGCGTCGCGGTGATCGTCACGCCCTGGGTGGTCCGGCTCTGGCAGGACCTGGAGGCCGAACGGCACGAGCGCATCCGTTCCCAGGAACGCGCCGAGCTCGCCGCGCACGTGCACGACTCGGTCCTGCACACGCTGACCCTGATCCAGCGGAACGCCGGCGACCAGTTCGAGGTCCAGCGGCTGGCCCGTTCCCAGGAGCGCACGCTGCGCAGCTGGCTCTACCAGCCGCGTTCGGACCCCGACCAGACGTTCGCGGCGGCCGTACGGGAGATCGCCGGCGAGGTGGAGGACGACCACGGCGTGCCGATCGAGGTCGTGTGCGTGGGCGACACCCCGCTCGACGAGCCGCTCGCCGCCGCGCTGCAGGCGGCCCGCGAGGCGATGGTGAACGCGGCCAAGTACGCGCAGGCACCGTCGGTCTCGGTCTACGCCGAGGTCGAGGGAGACGAAGTCGCGATCTTCGTGCGCGATCGTGGGAAGGGATTCGACATGGAGTCGATCCCGGAGGACCGTATGGGCGTTCGAGGGTCCATCATCGGACGTATGGAGCGCAACGGAGGCAAGGCCACCGTGCGCACGGCCCCGGGGGAGGGCACCGAGGTGCGTTTGGAGATCAAGAAGTCATGAGCGAGTCTCCGCAGGCAGGCGGGCCGGTCGGTGCCGGCGGGCCGGACGGGCCAGGTGTGCCAGGTGTGCCGGGTGTGCCGGGTGTGCCGGGTGCCCGGCGGGTCGTGCTGGTCGACGACCACCAGATGTTCCGTACGGGCGTGAAGGCCGAGCTGGGCCCGAGCATCGAGATCGTCGGGGAGGCCGGGGACGTCGACGAGGCGGTCACCGTGATCAAGGCGACCCAGCCCGACGTGGTCCTGCTCGACGTGCACCTGCCCGGGGGCGGCGGCATCGAGGTGCTGCGCCGGCTGCAGGGCGTCGTCCAGTCCCGCTTCCTCGCGCTCTCGGTCTCCGACGCCGCCGAGGACGTGATCGGGGTCGTCCGCGGCGGCGCGCGCGGCTACGTCACCAAGACCATCTCCGGGCCCGAGCTGACCGACGCGGTCGGCCGGGTGGCCGAGGGCGACGCGGTCTTCTCGCCGCGCCTGGCGGGCTTCGTGCTGGACGCGTTCGCGGCGACCGACGTGCCCGCGGTGGACCCCGAGCTCGACCAGCTCACCCAGCGCGAACGCGAGGTGCTGCGGCTGATCGCCCGCGGGTACGCCTACAAGGAGATCGCCAAGGAGCTTTTCATCTCGGTGAAGACCGTCGAGACTCACGTGAGCTCGGTGCTCCGCAAGCTCCAGCTGTCCAACCGCCACGAGCTGTCCCGATGGGCCGCGGCCAGGCGCCTCGTCTGAAGAATTCAACGATCCGAATGACACTTCAAGCGATCCGAATGACATTTCGAATTGTAATGTCCGTTTTCCCTGGTTCGTGATCGGCGGACCCCATGTGCTGTGGAATCGTCGTCGGCCATGACGTACCCACCCAATCCCGGCAACGCGCCGCATGACATAGCGCCGGGGCCGCAGCAGCCCTACTCGGCCTATCCCGGCCCCGCCATGCCAGGCCCCTCCTCGCACCGCGGCGACGGCAGCGGCCGCACCAACCCGCTCGCCATCGCCGCCCTGGTCACCGGCCTGATCGGCTGCATCTCGCTGGTCGGCGCGGTGCTCGGCGTGATCGCCCTCCGCCAGATCAACGAGCGCGGCGAGAAGGGCAAGGGCATGGCCATCGCCGGCATCGTGCTCTTCGTCGTCTGGTCCGTTCTGTCCATCATCGGCGTCGTGATGTCCAAGGGCTCGGACTCGGGCTCCACCGGTGGCGCCAAGCCCACCCCCACCTCGACCAAGCCGAAGGACGTCGGCGTCACCAAGATGAAGGTCGGGGACTGCATCAACGACAGCGCGGCCGCCGACGAGGAGGTCGAGAGCGTCAAGGTCGTCCCGTGCACCGTGCCGCACGACGGCGAGGTGCTGGCCAACTTCAAGATCCGCGGGATGATCCTGCCGAGCGAGGCTCAGGTGCAGGCCCAGGCCAAGGCCGGCTGCCACAGGCTCGCCGACGCGCGCCTGAACCGCGACCCGGCGGCCAACGCCCTCGCGCTGTCCTGGTACTACCCCGACGCCGAGAACTGGCGCGCGGGCGACCACATGGTCACCTGCGTCGGCGTGAACGCCACCGACGGCAAGAAGCTCAGCCGGAAGATCCACGCATAGCCGTGCCCCTGGTCTGCTCGGCCGGTCCGGTCACCCGGCCGGCCTGGCCGACTCGGCCGTTCCGGCCGCGGACTCGCGCGCGTCGAGCAGTTCCTCCCAGTGCTCGTCAGCCCACGCGCACGCGACGGCCATCGGCCCGAGGAGGCTGCGTCCGAGCGGCGTCAGCGCGTACTCGATCCTTCCCGAGGGGGGACGACCCCCCGCTCCCCCCGGGCCGACTTCGTCGGTATGGGTCTGCGGCGCCTGAACGGTCCGCCGGACGAGCCCGTCACGTTCCAGCCCGCGCAGCGACTGGGTCAGCATCTTGGGAGTGACCCGGCGCAGCGGCACCCGAAGCTCGGAGAACCGCCGTGGCCCGTCCTCGAGGCAGCGGATGATCATCCCCGCCCACTTGTCGCCGAACCGGATCGGCGTCAGCGAGGACGGGCACAGCTCGTCGAACATGTCGGGGTCCAGGGGTTCCCTCATGGCGTCACGATAACCGGTACCCCTTCGGTAACCACCTCCACGGATAGCGTCCGGGCACCGGCCGGGAGGCAGTCCCGGCCCCGGTGAGAGGTGGTCTCCATGGCCAAGATCGTGATCTTCGGCGCGGGCGGCAGGGCCGGCCGCCGCGCGGTGGCCGAGGCCGCCCGCCGCGGCCATCGGGTCACCGCCGTCGTCCGTGACCCCTCCGCCCATCCGGACCTGGCCGGGGCGGTGGCGGGGGACATCACGGACGCGGCGGCGGTCGGGGCGATCGTGGCGGGCCATGATGCCGTGATCCACGCCGCCGTCGACCTCACGAACGGGGAGTTCTTCACCGCCGCGAGCCGCGCCCTGGTCGAGGGCCTGGGCAAGGCGGGCGTACGGCGGGTCGTGGCGGTCGGGCTCGCCTCGGTCATGCCCGGTCCCTCGGGCGGGCTGATGATGGACGAGCCCGGCTACCCGAACGAGTACCGCTCGTTCTACCTGGCCCATGCCGCCGGGCTGGACGTGCTGAAGGAGTCCGGGCTGGACTGGACCTACGTCGCGCCCGCCGGGGACTTCGACCACGAGGGTGAACGCGGCGGGGCCTACGCCGTCGCCGCGCACGGCGACGCGGCCGACCGGATCACCTATCCCGACTTCGCGATCGCGCTGATCGACGAGGTGGAGAACGGCGCCCACACCAGGGCCGCGTTCATCGTCCGGGCCCATCGCCAGAGCTGACCGAGCGCGTCTCGGCCAGCACGTCCAGCGCGTGCAGGGCGGCGCCGATGGCCGGGTCGTTCTCGGCACCGGCGCGCGCCACGGCTTCGATGGTCCGCTTCTTGCCGGGCAGCGCGAGCAGTGCCACGCCGGGCGGGGGATCGGTGCAGAGCACGTCCGGCAGGATCGTCACGGCGTGACCCGTCGCCACCAGGGACAGCGACGCCCGCAGGTCGTTGTAGCCGTGCTCGATCGTCGGCGTGAACCCGGCGCTGTGGCAGGCGTGCAGCGTGACGTCGCGGCAGGCGCTCGGCGCGGGCGTGGTGATCCAGCGGGCCCGGCGGAACGCCCGCAGGCCCTCGCGTTCCGCCGCGTCCCGGTCCTTCTCGGGCACGGCCAGGATGAGCTGGTCGTCGAAGAGCCGGTGTGCGGTCAGGCCGTCCGGCAGGCGCATGCCGAGGTGCTGGTAGCGGTAGTGCAGGGCGATGTCGAGGTCGCGGCGCTTCAGCATCGGCATCGCCTCGCCGGGCTCGGCCTCGACGATCTGCGGCCGCAGTCTGGGATGCCGTTCGGCCAGGGCGGCGACCAGCGGCGCGGCGATCGTTCCGAGCACGCTGGGGAAACAGCCGATCCGCAGCTCGCCGGTGATCTGCGCGTCCAGGGCGCGCACGGCGCTCTGCGCTCGTTCCAGTGCCTCCAGCACGTCCTCGCTCTGCCGGGCGAGCGCCGCGCCGGCGGCGGTCAGCCGTACGGTCCGGCCCTCACGGACCAGCAGGTCGGCCTTGGCCTCCACCTCCAGCGCGCGCAGCTGCTGGGAGACGGCCGACGTGGTCACCCGATGGATTTCGGCGACGGCGGTGACGGTGCCGTATTCGGCGAGATCACGCAGCAGTACCAGCCTCTTCACGTCCAGCATTAGAGCAACTTAACACGTACTGAAGAACAGGTAGCTGGACTTAACAGCGGTGGGAAGGTGAGGCTTCCAGCCATGAAGACTCTGCTGACCGGAGCCACCGGGACCCTCGGCCGCGCCGTCCACGCCCTGCTGGCCGAGCGCGGGCACGAGGTCGTCACCGCGGCCCGCAAGAACGCCGACATCACAGTCGACATCACCGACCCCGAGTCGATCCGCGCGATGTACGAGAAGGCCGGCCGGTTCGACGCGCTCGCCAACGCGGCCGGGTGGGTGCCCTGGAAGCCGTTCGCCGAGCTGAGCCACGCGGACGTGCTGGCGGGGCTCGCGGGCAAGGCGGCCAGCCAGGTCGAGCTGGTCCGCCAGGGCAGCGCGTACGGCACCGACGAGGCGTCGTTCACCCTGATCACCGGCGTGACCACGCGCGACCCGATCCTGACCGGCTCGGTCGCCTCGCTCGCCAACGGCGCGGTGGAGGCGTTCGCGCGCGCCGCCGCGATCGAGCTGCCGCACCGCCAGCGTGTGAACGTGGTCAGCCCGACCGTCTTCACCGAGTCGATCGAGGCCTACGGCGATCTGTTCGCGGGCTTCGAGCCCGTGCCGGTGCGGCTGGCGGCGCTGGCGTACGTCCGTTCCATCGAGGGCCACCAGACCGGCCAGGTCTACCTCGTCTGACGGTCCGGCCGAGCGTTCAGTCGAGAGGCCCGAGGAGCCAGGCACCGGCCGAGCCGGGGCGCTCGTCGAAGTAGTACTCGCGGATGGCCTCGAGCATCTCGCGCGTGGTGATGTAGCCGTCCTTGTCCTGGTCGAGGCGGTGGAAGACCTCGCGCGCGTCGTCCTCGGGCAGGCGCATGAGCGAGCCGGTCCAGCGGATCTGCTCGCTCACCGTGAGCTTGCCGTCGTGGTCGGCGTCGGCGATCGCCATGATCGCCTCGAGGAACGGGACGTAGCTCGCGTCGAACGACTCGGGGGTCTCCAGCAGCCCGGCGGCGAAGGCGGCCTTGTACTCCTCCTCGGTGATCCGCCCGTCGCCGTTGCTGTCGGCGACGGAAACGAGGTGGTCCCACAGCGCGACCGACAGCTCCTCAAGCCGCCGCCTGGCCGCCGAGTCGCCGCCGTGCCCGAACTCCTCGCCCATGCGGGCGGCCGCCTCGACGAAGTCCGCCCGTTCCACGAATCCGTTGCCGTTGCTGTCGAAGGTCTTGAAACGCCGGGCCAGCTTGCGGTCGAGGAACGGGGTGATCTCCATGGCCTGCCTTCCGGGGGGACGAGGGCGGTGCCTGAATCATCCGCATTGTCACCCGGCTCGACCACGATGGGCGCGTGCGCGACCACTACTTGCCACCGTCTTCCGCGGCCGGTCACCACCGATTCACAGGGAAGACCTGATGCTCAGCGTGGGTCGCGTGGTCATGCGGGCAATCGTCGCAGGCCGCCGACGACCATGCTCGCCAGGTGCTCGACCGTCGCGACCCCGGTCTCCATGCTCGGATGGCCGACGCTGCACACCGCGACCAGGAAGTCGTGGCCGTGCCCGGTGACGCGGCCGATCGTGTTCACCGCCCAGCCGGTGCCCTGGTAGTGCAGCTGCACCCAGCCGTTCTTGACCGCGACCCGGTCGCCGGGGCGGGCGGCCGCGGGCACGCCCCAGTCCTGCCCGGCGCTGACCGAGCCCATCAGGCCGAGGATGTAGTGGCGGTTGGCCGCGTTCAGCGGCCCGTCGCCGGTGGCGATCTTGCGCAGCAGCCTGACCTGGTCGGCCGGGCTGGTGCTGGAGGCGCCCCAGCGGGTGGGGTACGGGACGGTCTGCCGGAGCCCGAGCAGCCGGTTGGTCCGGGAGATCCCCGCGCCGCGACCGGCCTTGGCGTAGAGCGCGTCGGCTGCGGAGTTGTCGCTGTAGCGGATCATGCGGGCGGCCAGGGCCCGTTCACCGGACGAGAGGCCGTCGTGCGCGCGCTGCCGTTGCAGCAGCAGGCCGGTCAGGATGTCCACCTTCATGATGCTCGCGGTGACGAACGTCGACCGTTCGCCCCAGCCGAACGAGGCGCCCGTCTTGGTGTCGAAGACCATCAGGCCCGCGCGCCCTGGACGGTGCGCCAGGTAGCCGCCCACCTTGCGGCGCAGGCTCGCGGCGTCGAACGCGACGGCCGAGTCGGCATCCCGGCTGGCCGGGGCGGCGCCCGACGCGACCTCGGCAGACGCGTCGGCCGGTGGGTCGGCCGGTGGGTCGGCCGGTGCGTTGGCGGCCGCCGGAGCCTGGTCCGCGGCGAAGGGCCGGGCCTTGCCGTCGTCGGGTCGCCGGTCAGAGTCGTTGAAGGCCACGATCCCCACGATGGCGGCTCCGGCCGCGGCGAGAAAGGCCACGCTGCGTCGCATTGATCCCCCGATTCATGCGACCGGCGGCCGTCCGGCCGCCATGATCATGATCGGGTGTACCCGCGCGCCGGGATCATGAACGCGTGCGGGCCCGTGCTCAGGGCTCGTCGGGGAGGCGGGCCGGGCAGCCGGGCTCGCAGCGCTCGGAGTGCCGCGCCACGCGCCGGGCGAACGAGGCGATCGCCCGGCCCAGGAAGAGCCGGATGAACGGGCCGGTGCCCGGGATCTTCGGCTCGAACTCGGCCCGCCAGCGGATCAGCGTGTTGTCGCCCTTGGGCTCCATGGTCACGTCCGCCCGGTAGTGCCGCACCGGAAGCCCGGCCACCGCGATGTAGGCGTAGTGCTTGGGCGGGTCGTACGCCACCACCTGCTCGCGCGCGGGCGGGATCTTGCGGATGGCGCCTACGCCGTTCGGCACCTCGTCGCCCGCGCGCTCGCGGGTCGCCTTGGTCGGGAACGCGCCCCACTGGCTCCAGGCCTCCGCCACCGCCAGATGCTTGAAGATCACTTCGGCCGGGGCGGTGGAGACGGCGGTCGCTTCGATCTCGTACGGCATGGCGGGGCCTCCCGTGAGGTGATCAGCGAACGGTAGTCAGGCCCGTACGCCGCCACAAGACGTGCGCGCGCGGGTGTGAGCGGCGTTACAGCCCCTGACGGCCGGGCTAGAGCCCCAGTACGGCGGCCAGGAGCGTCTCCTGGAAGGCCTTGATGTCGCTGCCGACGGCCACCTTGACCGGGCGGCGCTCGTCGTCGTCGGGATGGGCGCGGGCGTCCCAGACGGTCGTGCCGCGCGTGAACTCGCCGCGCAGCTCGACCCGTACGGGCCGCTCGACGTACCTCCCGATGGCCGGGTCCACCGCCAGCATCGCGGCGAGCGCGTCGTGGATGACGCAGCCGCGGCGCTTCAGCGTCGGGGCGTAGGCGGCGATGTAGAACTCCAGCATCCGGCTGGCGAACCGGGCGGTCTCGGAGTCGTGCGCGGCCAGCCGGTCCAGCCAGTCCCCGTCCACGGCGGTCGGGTGGGTGGCGTCCAGCGGCACCAGGACCACCGGCCAGTCCGAGCCGAAGACCAGCTCGGCGGCCTCGGGGTCGTGCCAGACGTTGGCCTCGGCGTGCGTGGTGACGTTGCCCGGGTGGTCGAACGCGCCGCCCATCACGACCACCTCGCGTACCAGCGTGGGCAGCTCGGGGTCGAGCAGCAGCGCTGTGCCCAGGTTGGTCAGCGGCCCGGTCGCCAGCAGTGTCAGCTCGCCGGGGTTCGCCCTGGCCAGCCGTACGATCTGGGCGGGCGCGAGCTCGTCGGAGAGATCACCCGTGGGCACGGGCAGGCCGGTCTCGCCGAGCCCGTCCGCGCCGTGGAACGAGTGCGCGTAGTGCACCGGCTGGGCCATCGGCTGCGCGGTCCCGACCGCCACCGGAACGCCGCTGATCCCCGCCATCTCCAGCACGCGCAGCGTGTTGAGCGCGCCGCTGCGCGGGTCGACGTTGCCGTGCACGGTGCCCACGCCGAGGAGCTCGGCCTCGCCCGCCTTGATCAGCGAGGCCAGGTAGAGCAGCGTCATCGCATCGTCGATGCCGGTGTCGCAGTCGAACAGGATCTTCGGCATGGCTCCTCTTCACCGAATCAGGACATGACCGGCAAAGAGTAGTTCGATCACAGGGGGGCCAGGACCTCAGGCCGTGTCGACGACCTGGAAGACCTCGGCGAGGCTGCCCTCGGGGAGGCCTCCGGAGGTGGCGCTGAAGCCCATCCAGCCGCGGAGCATCTCCTCCAGCCCGTCGCCCATGTGGGCGGTCTGGCTGGCGTGGGACTTGAGCGCGGCCAGCTTGCGGTCGAAGTTGGCCGTCACGTCCACATAGTGGTTGGGCGTGGGGCCGCCGACGATCCAGACCTCGCGGGCCGTCCAGGCCTCCAGGTCCTCGTCGGCGAGCAGTTCGGGGAAGGCGTAGGGGTTGCGCGCGTCCGGGTAGACCGCGTCCAGCGCCGCCGAGCCGACCGCGCGGTGGTCGGGGTGGCTGGGGTAGATCCGCTCGTAGTTGCGCTCGGGGCTCGGCATGACGACCCGGTCCGGCCGTACCTGCCTGATCACGCGGGCGATGTCGCGACGCAGGCCGAGCGTCGCCTCCACCCGGCCGTCGGAGTAGCCGAGGAACCGGACGTCCTCGACCCCGGCGCACTTGGCCGCCGCGCGCTGCTCCTCGCGGCGCAGCTCGGCCATCTCCTCGCGGGTGATGGCGTCGTCGAAGCCGCCCGCGTCACCGTCGGTGACCATCGCGTACACGACCTCGATGCCGCGCTCGGTCCACCCGATGACCGTCCCGGCGGCGCCGAAGTCGACGTCGTCGGGGTGCGCCATCACCACGAGGATCCGCTGTACGTCGCCGTCGTCCATCACCTTGGTAGTCACGATTTCAACTTTATGCGCTCCGGTATGCCGATTGGGGGTGCGGCGGGCGACGATCAGGGGGATTTGGTGGCCTTGAGGGCTTGGACGGGCACGCCGACGGGGGTAGAGCAGAGACATGCGCAAACTCATCAACGCCCCAGCTGACGTCGTCGCCGACGCGCTGCGCGGCCTGGCCGCGGCGCACCCGTCCCTGCGAGTCGATCCGGACGCCGGAATCGTGGTGCGCGCCGACGCGCCGCGCAGCGGGAAGGTGGGCCTGGTGTCGGGCGGCGGTTCCGGCCACGAACCCCTGCACGGCGGGTTCGTCGGCTACGGGATGCTCGACGCCGCCTGCCCCGGCGAGGTCTTCACCTCGCCGGTCCCCGATCAGATCCTCGCCGCCACCACCGCCGTGGACGGGGGCGCGGGCGTCCTGCACATCGTGAAGAACTACACCGGTGACGTCCTCAACTTCCGGATGGCCGCCGAACTGGCCGAGGACGAGGACATCGAGGTCGCCTCGGTCGTGGTGAACGACGACGTGGCGGTCGAGGACAGCACCTACACCGCGGGCCGGCGCGGCACCGGCGCGACGCTGTTCGTGGAGAAGATCGCCGGGGCGCTGGCCGAGGAGGGCGCAGAATTGGACGCTGTGGCCGCGGTCGCGCGCGAGGTGAACGAGCGGTCGCGCTCGTTCGGCGTGGCCCTGTCGCCCTGCACGGTGCCCGCCGCCGGGCAGCCGACCTTCGAGCTCGGCGAGGACGAGATCGAGCTCGGCATCGGCATCCACGGCGAGCCGGGGCGCGAGCGGGTCAAGACGATGCCCGCCAACGAGATCGTCGAGGCCTCGCTCACCGCCATCGACACCGACATGTCGCTGGCGGGCGGTGAGCTGCTCGTGCTGGTGAACGGGATGGGCGGCACGCCGCTGATCGAGCAGTACATCGCGTACGCGGCGGCGTCGGCCTGGCTGTCGGACCACGGCGCGACCGTCGTCCGCCCGGTCGTCGGGCCGTACGTGACGAGCCTGGAGATGGCCGGGGTCATGATCTCGGTCTGCCGCCTCACGCCCGAGCTGACCCGGCTGTGGGACGCGCCCGTCGAGACCCCGGCGCTGCGGTGGGGCCGGTGAGCGGGCCGATGAACGGTGAGGACGCCGCGGCATGGATCCGCCGCGCCGCCGAGCTGGTCGCCGCGGACGCGGAACGGCTGACCCGGCTGGACGCGGCGATCGGCGACGGCGACCACGGGCTGAACCTCGACCGCGGCTTCACGGCCGCGGTCGCGGCGCTGCCCGAGGGGGCGGTCCCGGGCAAGGTGCTGATCGCGGCCGGCCGGGCGATCGTGTCCAAGACCGGCGGCGCGTCCGGGCCGCTGTACGGCACGGCGTTGCGGCGTGCGGGCAAGGCGCTCGGGGACGCCGAGGACGTGGACGCCGCCGCGCTCGGCGCCGCACTGCGGGCCGCGCTGGAGGGCGTACAGGAGCTCGGGCAGGCGGTCGAGGGGGACAAGACGATGGTGGACGCGCTCGTGCCCGCCGTCGCCGCGTACGAGGCGGCGTGCGAGGGGGCACTGCCCGGCGGCGACCTCGCGGCCTGCGCGCGTGCGGCGGTCGAGGCGGCCGGGAAGGGGGCGGAGGCGACCGTGCCGATGCAGGCGCGCAAGGGCCGGGCCAGTTACCTGGGTGCGCGCAGCGTCGACCATCTCGATCCGGGAGCGGCCTCCACCGTGCTGATCCTGCGCGCGCTCGCCGACGTCGTCGAGGGGGACTGACCGTGGTCGGGATCGTGGTGGTCTCGCACAGCCGCACGCTGGCGGCGGGCGTGGCCGAGCTCGCCCGCACGCTCGGCGTCGGCAAGGCACGCGTGGAGCCCGCCGGCGGCGCCGCCGACGGCGGGCTCGGCACCAGCATCGAGCTCGTCGAGGAGGCCGTCGCGGCGGTGGACGAGGGCGACGGCGTCGTACTGCTCGCCGACCTGGGCAGCTCGGTGCTGACCGCGCGGCTGTTCATCGAGGACGACGAGAGCGGCAAGGTCGTGCTCGCCGACGCGCCGCTGGTCGAGGGCGCGGTCGCGGCCGCGTCGATGGCCGCGGCCGACATGGACCTGGCCACGGTCGTCAGCGCGGCCGAGGACGCCTACAACCACCGCAAGAGTTAGGGGCCCTGGAGGAGGGCGTTGAGAGGTGCGTTCAGAGCCTCGCCCGGGTCGCCCTTCACCTCGAAGACCCGCGCGTCCGGATCGTCCGGTCCGCCGACCGTGATCCGGTAGGCGGGCAGGTCGGCGCCGATCTCGTCGGGCTCGCCGCGCTCCTTGGAGCCGGCGAGCTCGTCCACGGCCCGGTGAATGCGGTCGGCCTGAGCGGCGGTCAGCTCGTCGGTGTCGTACTGCGCGACCATGACGTCGCGGCCGGCGAACCCGCCGGTGCTCTCGATCTTCACGCGCATGCGGAACCTCCTTCCGGTCGTCGTGCCCGCCATTGGACACGACGACCGGTCACCGAGGGAGGTCTTTCCTTCTCGTTGTCCGACTTCTTTGGCCTGCTTGCTTCTTCGGCCTACTTGTTGAAGGCCCGGCGGAGCTCGTCCAGCTCGTTCCGCAGGATGTCGTCGTTGTCGAGCGGGCCGCGCTTGCTCAGCTTCTCGCTGTCGATCACCGCGTACTCGGGCATCTGCATGGTGCCGCAGCAGCGCGACCGGTCCTGCTCGGCGCGCAGGCTCGCCGAGTGCTCGTCGTGCACGGCCACCTCGGTCACGTCGCCGCCCTCGCCGGTGTAGTCGGCGTCGGTCATGTTCAGCCGGCCGCTCATCAGGTCGGTCAGCGGCGTCGGCGAGGTCACGATCTCCCGCACCGCGAACCGGTTGCGGATGAACGTCCGGTAGTTGGCCGGGTCGCTCTGGCCGGCGGAGATCTGCAGCATCTTGTTGGCGATGTCGACATAGGTCGCCGCCGACGCCGGTGCCGCCACGATCGCGTCGAACAGCAGCTTGTGCAGCTTGTCGGCCACCTCGATGAGGACGATCGTCGGGTCCTTGGTGCGCCGCTGGCGGTTCCGCTCGAAGACGTAGATGTCGGCGAGCACGTCGTAGATCGCGCCGGTGAACACCTGCGAGATCGCGTGCACCTCGTTGCTGACCTCGCTCAGCTTGAGGTCGTTGTCGGCGTTCCGCAGGCCGAACTGCTGGCCGATCGCCTTGCCGAACTCCTCGGCGAGCGCGGGCAGGAACGACCTGTCGTGCAGGTTGGCCCGGGTCAGCGAGACCAGCGCCTCGGCCTGGTCGGGCTGCGCGAGCGCGAGGAAGACGGCGGTGAGGTCGCCGAACGCCTCGTGCAGGCCGCCGGTCTGCGGCGGCCCGGCCGCCGACAGCCAGCCGGGCTTCAGGCCGTCCAGGACCGAGTGCCCGCACTCGTGCGACACGATGTCGAGCGAGCGGCACGTGAAGACCTCGGCCGTCGGCGGCTGGCCCTGCGGCACGAAGCTCAGGAACTTCAGCGCCTTGGCGGTACGGCTGTAGAACGCGTTGGCGCCCGGCCCGGCGTGCGGGAACACCGTGATGCGGTCGGTGTTGCCGCCCACGTTCCAGGCGAACGGGATCGGGTTGCCGCCGTTCAGGCGCTCGTACATCGCCATGGTCTCGCGCACGACCGCGAAGGTGTGCGCGCAGTCGAACTGCGGCGTGTTCGGCGTGAAGATGAAGTCGCCGTTGGCGTTGCGCGCCACCGGCGTGGTCCCGGGCAGCTCGACCTGGACGCGCGCGTCCATCGGGCCGTTCAGGATGACCGTCGGGATGAAGGTCAGCCGGGCGCCGAGCTCGGTGACCGTCGGGTCCTGCTTGTAGATGAGCACGCGATGGCCGGTCACCACGGGGACGGGGATCGGGATCGGCCGGGGGATCGGCTGGGGCAGGGGAGGTGCTGCGCCCTCAACGCGCAGCTGGGGCGGAAGCTGTTCCACGCGCGCGAGAGGCACTCGCACGCCCGATTCCTGCTGTTGGAGTTCCTGCTGCTGTTGGAGGTCCTGCTGGTGGATCATCCTCGTTCCACCTTCCCGTCACCTGGCGTGGGCCCCTGCTGGCCCTGCGCGGCTGCGGGCGGGCATGACGGGACGCGGAAGCGCATAAGAGAGACATGGATGCGCGCGCCAGATCAATGACAGCGCGCGCCGGTCTTGCCCCCTCGGCCGGATCCGATGTCGGTCTGCGCCGCCCTGCCCGAACTACGCTCCGCTAGTCAGAAAGGTCAGTCAAGCGGGCCCGAGCACCCAAAACACCCCGTGGCCGGTTTCGGACTGTGGACCATGGATCCACCCAAAGTGATCGCCGGTCCGGTGCCGGACCGGCGCCGTTCGGTCCGGGCGCCGCCCCGGTGTCGGTCGCTCGCACCATGTTTGTCGGTCGCTGGCTTTAGACTCGCTCGTGATGTCGAAGACCGAAGCTCACCCCCTGCTCGAGGGCCTGAACCCGCAGCAGCGCGCCGCCGTCGTGCATTCCGGCGGCCCCCTGCTGATCGTCGCCGGCGCCGGCTCGGGCAAGACCCGGGTGCTCACGCACCGCATCGCCCACCTGCTGGGCGAACGCGACGTGCACCCCGGCCAGATCCTGGCGATCACCTTCACCAACAAGGCCGCCGCCGAGATGAAGGAACGCGTCGACGCGCTCGTCGGCCCGCGGTCCCGGGCGATGTGGGTGATGACCTTCCACTCGGCGTGCGTGCGCATCCTGCGCCGCGAGGCCAAGCGGCTGGGCTTCCCGACGAGCTTCTCGATCTACGACCAGGCCGACGCGCAGCGGCTGATGGCGCTGGTCTGCCGCGAGCTCGACCTGGACCCCAAGCGCTATCCGCCTAAGGCGTTCAGCAACCAGGTCAGCAACCTCAAGAACGAGCTCATCGACTACGAGACGTTCAAGGCGCGCGCGACCACGCACATGGAGCAGACGCTCGCCGAGGCCTACGAGATGTACCAGGCGCGGCTCCAGCAGGCCGGCGCGATGGACTTCGACGACCTCATCATGATGACGGTCAACCTGCTGCAGATCTTCCCGGAGGCCGCCGAGCACTACCGGCGCCGCTTCCGGCACGTGATGGTCGACGAGTACCAGGACACCAACCACGCGCAGTACGAGCTGGTCCGCGAGCTGACCGCTCCCATCGCGGTTCCCGGGGGGTCTGGGGGGTCGTCCTCCCAGGAGGGGCAGGTCGAGGGCATCGGCGCGGCCGAGCTGTGCGTCGTCGGTGACGCCGACCAGTCGATCTACGCGTTCCGTGGCGCGACGATCCGCAACATCCTGGAGTTCGAGCGCGACTACCCCGACGCCACCACGATCCTGCTGGAGCAGAACTACCGCTCCACCCAGACGATCCTGTCGGCGGCGAACGCGGTCATCGAGCGCAACGCCGACCGCAAGCCCAAGAAGCTCTGGTCCGACCAGGGCGAGGGCCACAAGATCACCGGTTATGTGGCCGACAACGAGCACGACGAGGCCGCGTTCGTCGCGCAGGAGGTCGACAAGCTCACCGACGCCGGCGACTTCCGGCCCGGCGACGTCGCGGTCTTCTACCGCACCAACGCTCAGTCCCGTGTCTTCGAAGAAGTGTTCATCCGTGTCGGCCTGCCCTACAAGGTCGTCGGCGGCGTGCGGTTCTACGAGCGCAAGGAGGTGCGCGACCTGCTCGCGTACCTGCGCGTGCTGGCCAACCCCGAGGACACCGTCTCGCTGCGCCGGATCCTGAACGTGCCGAAGCGTGGCATCGGCGACCGCGCCGAGGCCTGCGTGGAGGCCTACGCCTCGCGCGAGCGGATGACGTTCTGGCAGGCGCTGCGCGTGCCCGAGGACGTGCCGGGCATGGCGACGCGTTCGATCAACGCGGTCCGCGAGTTCGTCGCGCTGCTGGACGAGCTGGGCGCCGCCGCCGAGTCGGCGACGCCGGGCGAGCTGGTCGAGCAGGTGCTCATCAAGTCCGGCTACCTGGCCGAGCTGCAGGCCTCCAAGGACCCGCAGGACGAGACCCGCATCGAGAACCTCCAGGAGTTCGAGGCCGTCGCTCGCGAGTTCGAGGAACGGCTGGAGGGCGAGACCGCCGAGGGGCGGCTCGTCGACTTCCTGGAGCAGGTCTCGCTGGTCGCCGACGCCGACTCGATCCCGGGCGGCGCCAAGGGCAACCCCGTTCCGCCGGGGGAGCAGCCGGAGGAGACCGAGCAGGGCGTCGTCACCCTGATGACCCTGCACACGGCCAAGGGCCTGGAGTTCCCGGTGGTGTTCCTCACCGGCATGGAGGACGGGGTCTTCCCGCACCTGCGCGCCATGAGCAACCCCAAGGAGCTCGAAGAGGAGCGCCGCCTCGCCTACGTCGGCATCACGCGTGCCCGCCAGCGCCTCTACCTGAGCCGCGCGACCATGCGCAGCTCGTGGGGCGCGCCGCAGGTCAACCCGCCGTCGCGCTTCCTGGGCGAGGTGCCGTCGCACCTGGTCGACTGGGAACGCGAGGGCCCGCTGTCGTCCTCCCCGGCGATGTCGCGGATGGCGGCGCGGCCGGGCGTGCGTTCACCGGGCAACCGTGCCGTGCCGGCCCTGTCGCCGGGCGACAAGGTCACCCACGACTCGTTCGGGCTCGGCACGGTCGTCACGGTCGACGGCGCGGGCGACAAGGCCGCCGCCAGCGTCGACTTCGGCGGGGAGTACGGCGTCAAGCGCCTCGTCCTGCGCTACGCCCCGGTCGAGAAGCTCTAGCGGCTCGTTCTCACGGCTTGGTGACGGTGGCCATCGCGCGGTCGGGCTCCCAGTGGGCCCGCAGCGAGGTGATCAGCCCGTCGTCGTCGACGCTGTAGATGAGCACGCAGTCGACCGTCATCGTGGTGCCCGCGTCGTCCAGCGTCGTGGTGATCGTGGCGACGTTGGCGCAGCTCGGCCCGTTGGCGAACGAGTCGCGCACCTCGAAGCGGTAGGCCTTCACCGTGCCGACGAAGGTGTCCCAGAAGGTGCGGATGCCCTCGTGGCCACGGTGGCCCTTGCCCTCGGGGTCGAGCATCGACGGGCCGACCGGGTCCTCGACCAGTGCGTCCGGCCGGAACAGCTTGATCCAGTCGTCCTTGCGTCCCTCCGACACCGCGGCCATCGAGGCCTGCGCGGCGCGGCGGGCGGGGTGCTCGCCGTCCGGAGCGTCCCAGCTGACTGAAACGTGTTCTTGTTTCACGATCCGGCCTTCGCGATGACGTCCTCGGCGAAGCGCTCCAGGTTGTCGATCTTGGTCTGGAGCGGCTCGGTGTCGCTGCCCTTGATGTAGGGCCAGCGGAAGCCGACGATCGCGTCCGTGACGCCCTTGTCCTCAAGGCGCTTCACGCCGTCGGGGGTGTAGGCGTCCAGCGAGATCACGTGCACCTCGAACGGCTCGCCCGCCTTGCCCTCCTGCTCGCGGATGGCGGTCAGCTTGGCGAGCATCGCGTCGAGCTCCTCCGGGTCGCCGCCCGCGTGCATCCAGCCGTCCCCGCGTACGACCGAACGGCGCAGCGCCGCGTCGCTGTGCCCGCCGACCAGCAGCGGGATCGGCTCAGGCGGCGCCGGGCACATCTTGATCGCGGGCATGTCGTAGAACTCGCCGTGGTACTCGAAGTACTCGCCGGTGAACAGGCCGCGCAGGATGTCCATGGCCTCGTCCATCCGCTTGCCGCGCCGCGCCCACGGGACGCCCATCGTGGCGAAGTCCTCCGGCCACGGGCTGAGGCCGACGCCGAGACCCAGGCGGCCGCCGTTCAGCGCGGCGATCGACATCGCCTGCTTGGCGACCAGCGCCGGCGGCCGTACCGGGAGCTTCAGCACGAACGGCGTGAACCTGATCCGCTCGGTCACCGCGCCCAGCGCCGCGATCAGCGTGAAGATCTCGATGAACTCCTTGTCCTCGAGAAACTCGCGGTTGCCGTCGTCGGTGTAGGGATAGGTGGTGTCGGACTCCTTGGGATAGATCAGGGAGTCCGCGACCGAGAAGCTCGTGTACCCGGCCGCCTCGGCCGCCTTCGCGAGGGGCGCGTAGTACGACGGGTCGGTCATGGCCTCGGCGTAGGTGAACCTCATGGAACCGCTCCAGACGTCGGCGACGGACGGGGCAAATACTAGAACGTGTTCCAGTTGAAACGCCAGGGGTGAGAGCCGGGCGACCTGCGAGGGCCGGGCGACCTGCGATCCGGGCGACCTGCGAGCGCCGGACGGTCCTTACCCCCGCCGTGTTCGTCAGCAGCCCATGGTCCAGGTGTGGGAGTCGCCGTCGTCGTTCGCCGCCGCGTTGGCGTTGACCTCCTGGCCCGGGCCGAGGCAGATCGTCACGTGCCCGCCGAGCTCACCGCTGCTGAAGACCTGGACGTGGTCCTTGATGCCCGGGCCGGAGATCCCGTGGTTGGCCCACGACGAGTCCTTGTCGGAGATCCAGCTCTCCCACCAGTGGTCGTCGCCCGACCAGTTGGCGCGCTGGCCCCTGAAGCCGGCGTCCGTCCACACGCAGAACTCGCCGGACGGGCAGTCCGCCGCGCGGGCGGGCGTGGCGAGCGGGCTCCCGGCGGCCGCGATGAGGCCGACGAGAACGGCGGCGATGATTCCGTTCTTGTTCATGGGCAGTGTCCGTTCTGCCGACGCGCCGTCGGCCTAGGGGGAACGAGATCGTCAGCGTGGGGGCGCGTGGGCGAGAACCTCCGCCGAGCGCTCTGCCGCTCGGATGCGCAGCTCGCGGTAAAGGGCCAGGTCGCCGCGGTGCAGCGCGCGAACCTGCCGGAGCTGGCCCGCCTCCAGGAGGGCCCGAAGCACGACCAGGCCGCTCTGCTGATGGCAGCGTTCGGCGTCCGGGAGCCGGCCGGTGCCGCAGCGATCCCAGCGGTCCACGGCGGCGCGGTACGCCGGGTCCCGGCTCATCCGCGACTCGGCCTCGGCCCGCAGGTTGTTCGTGATCGTCTGCGCCCGGAACCAGGAGCGCAGGTCGCCGTACAGCTGCTGCTGCGCGGAGGCCAGGCAACCATCGGAGTTGGCCGTCACCGTGTAGCCCGTCGGCAGCGTCACCGACAGCTCCCGCGCCCCCGTCCCGAACAGCGCGTCGTCGGCCCGTGGATTCCGCGCGTCGGCAGCGCTCGGCATGGCGAGGCCGCGCTTGGACATGCACTTGGTCACCAAGACACGCTGGGCGGCCCTGATGAGATCGTCGGACGGAGGCTTCACCGCCGGCCGGGCACAACCGCAGGCCAGCAGCAGAACGGCGACCGCGAAACAGGCAGCACGCAGGGGGGACGGCACGTTCACCCAGATGCCCGCCGAACACGCTCAGTAGTCGCTCACGCAGACGGATGTCACTCCGCAGCCACTCTGCACGCTCCGCTAATCACTCAAAGTGACGTCAGTCCGCCGATCCTCCCGCCAGCGACCGCAGTAGATCGTCCAGTACGGCGACCTGCCGTTCGGCCGGGAAGCGATCCGGGTCGAACAGCGCCTGCACGACCAGCCCGTGCGTGAAAGCGGCGACGGTCACCGTCAGGCTCTCCACGTCGCCCCCGGCTGGCAGCTCACCTCGATCCAGTGCGTCCTGAACGTGCGGACGCAAGCGCGACCGCCACCGCTCATAGCGTTCCGTCTCCCGAACGCCCAGATCCTGATCGCCCAGGGACCCGTCCCACGAACTGACCCAGACCCGGTTCATGACCGCCGCCTCAGGCGTCAGCGGCAGGACGTCCATCAGTGCCGTCCGCAGCGCGGCCATGCCCGGCGCGGGCGCGACGGCACGGTCCCATGACGCAGTCCGTTCGTCCGCCACGTCCAAGGCATAAGCCACGAGTGCCTTCTTGCTCGGGAAGTAGTGCGTCAGGAGCCCGGTCGACGCGTTCATCTCCGCGGCCACCGCGCGCAGCGTCAGGCCGCCGAAGCCGCGCGCGGCCAGAACGCGCCAGACGGCCTCGGAGACATCGCGTCGGCGGGCCTCGTGGTCACCTCGTGCCGGCATGCGGCTAGGGTACGTAACAAACGTTGGGTACGCACCTGGAGGGTCGTCATGTTCGCTGTTTCACTGGGTGAGGGCGCCGAGCTCCGGCCGCTGGAGCCGTGGCAGGCCGAGGAGTTCGCCGCCCACGCCGACCGCGTGCGCGACGAGATCCTGCCGTGGATCCCCTGGGCGACCAAGGTCAAGGACACCGCCACGGCCAGGGACTTCGTCCAGGCCTACGCCGACAAGCAGGCCGCCGACTCGGGCCGCCTCTACGGCATCTGGCTGGACGGCGAGCTGATCGGCGGCACCCTCTTCCGGGTCTTCAACCCCACCATCGGCGTCTGCGAAGTGGGCGTCTGGCTCGCCTCCCAGGCCCGAGGCCGCGGCCTGATCACCCAGGCCGTGAACCACATGATCGACTGGGCCGTCCGCGACCGTGGCATGGCCCGCGTCGAGTGGCTGTGCGACCCCGAGAACGCCAACAGCCGCAAGGCCGCCACCCGGATCGGCTTCACCCACGAGGCCACCCACCGCTCCGCCTTCGTCCTGGAAGGCGACCGCCGCGACGTGGAGGTCTGGGCGATCCTCGCCGACGAGTGGCTAGACCGCTAGCCGCGCCTTAAGAGCATCCAGGTCGTCCACGAACCACGTCTGCGTCCCCCGGTTGCACTCCCGCACGAAGTCGCGAAGCGCCTTGCTCCCCTCGGCGTACCGCGAGATGTCGCCGACGATCGCCAGCCCCATGCGGTACGTCACGAACTTCTGCACGATCTCCCCGGCGACCCGGCTGCTCAACTGGAAGAACGCCTGGTCCAGCCGTTCGACCGGCACCGCCACCCACCGAGCCGGCTCCGGATAGGAGGCGTCCGCGATCAACTGCGTGGCGTCCCGTTCGCCAACGGTCTCCCCATCGGCCGAGCACACCAGCACCAACACCCCACCGAGCTCCTCGAACACATCCGCCACCCAGAGATCATCGCAGCTCCCCACCCCGTCCACGCGGGGGCCTGCGAATTTTTGTTGGTCAAGCCAATAAAACTCCCATACAGTTGGTCTTGCCAACGTTGGCGCCACTAACGAAAGGGATGCCATGACCGATGCTCTGATCGCCGACCGGATCGAGATCGCGGACCTGTTCACGCGCTTCGCCTTGCTGCTCGACGAGGGCCGGTGGGACGACGCGGACACCGTCTTCGCCGACGACGTCGCGGTGCACTCACCGCGGGGTGGCGAACTGCGCGGCATCGACAAGGTCGCCGCCTTCATGCGCCAAGGCGAGGTCGAGGGGCAGCGCACCCAGCACACGACCACCGACCTGCTGGTGGAGCTCGACGGCGACAAGGCCGCAGCCTCGTCGAACTCGCTCGTCTACTACTACCGCGACGGCCAGGCGCCCCACTTCACGGGCGGCCTGCGGCAGGCCTGCAGCGTGGTGCGGACGCCGGCGGGCTGGCGGCTCAGCGAGGTGCGGATCACCCCCGCCTGGACCCGCGAGAGCTGACAACTCTCAGGAGGCGGCTCGGGCAGGAACTAGGAGGGTGTGGAGGTGGTCGGCCATGGCTCGGCCGAAGACGGGGTCGTTGAAGTGGGTGTCCATCTCGACGATCTCTACGGAGGAGCCGGCCAGGCCGTTGCGGACGGAGTTGAAGAGGACGGCGTCCAGGGAGGGGTCGTGGTAGGGGCCGCCGGGGGCGCCGAGGGTGGAGAGGCCGCGGAGGGGGATGTAGAGGGCCGTCGGGCCGGTGGCCTTGCGGAGCTTGGTGGCCACTCGGCGGCCCAGCTCCGCGCATTCGCCGGCGTTGGTGCGGATGACCGTCACCGAGGGGTTGTGGACGTGGACGTGGCGGTGACGGAAGCGGTGCGGGATCTCGGGGCCGAACTTGGCCATGTCCAGGGCGCCCAGGCTCACTACTTGGGGGAGGCCCAGGCGGCCTGCTGTTTCCAGGCGGTCGGGGCCTGCTGTGCCTACTCCGCCGACGAGTTCGTTCGAGAGCTCCAGGAGGGTGGGGTCGAGGATGCCGGAGAGGAGGCCACTGGCGGCCATGGCCTCTACGGAACGGCCTCCTGAGCCTGTCGTGTGGAAGACGAGCACCTCGTAGCCGAGAACGTCGAGCAGCTGGCGGGCGGCGTCCACACCCGGGGTGGTGACGCCTGCCATGGTGGCGCCGATGAGGGGGCGGTCGGCGGGCAGGAGGGTGCCTGCGGCGTAGCCGGCGGCCATGCCCGCGATCGCGTCGGCGGCGTTCGCCAGGACGCGGATCGAGATGCGGTTCATGCCGGCGATGTCGACGACGCTGTACATCATGGTGAGGTCGGTGCCGCCGATGTAGGGCGAGACGTCGCCCGAGGTCATGCTGGACACCATCAGCTTGGGGACGCCGACCGGCAGCGCGCGCATGGCGGTGGTGGAGATCGCCGAGTTGCCGCTGCCGCCGACCGAGAGGATGCCGTGCAGCACGCCCTCGCGGTGCATGGCGCCCACGATCTCGGCGGCGCCGCGGGCCATCGCGGCCACCGCCACGCCCCGGTCGCCCTGGGAAACGAGCCAGGCCAGGTCGATCCCGGCCGCGCGGGCGACCTCCTCGCGTGGAACGTCAGGCGTCATCGGGGGCGGAGCAAGGATTCCGGTGTCCACGAGCACGACATCGATCCCGAGCGTCTGCAGACGCGCTCTCAACCATGAATATTCAACGCCTTTAGTGTCGAGAGTGCCAATAAGTACCACAACAGGCATATCCACACTTTTTGGTGTGGTTCTGGGCCCGACAAGCTTCGAGATCGCCCCATTTTTCTGACTCCCGGGGCTTTTCGGGCTGACTCCGGCGGACCAATGGACCGAGCGAGGATCCGCCCAAAGTAGGGTCATTCGCCTGAGCTCAGTGACTCCTTACCCCCTGGAGCCCCCTTTGCAGATCGAGCATGTCTGCTTGCTGCTGGTCGCCGCCCTCGGCGCCGGCTGGGTCGACGCGGTCGTGGGCGGCGGCGGGCTGATCCAGCTTCCGGCGCTCATGGTGCTGAATCCCGGCCAGCCCGTCGCCGCCGCCCTGGCCACCAACAAGCTCGCCTCGATCGCGGGCACCTCGTCGGCGGCCGTCGCGTACCTGCGGAAGGCCAAGCCCGATCTTCAGGTCGCCGTTCCGGCGGCCGGCCTGGCGATCTGCGCGGCGGCGGGCGGGGCGGTGTGCGCGGCGGCCATCTCGTCGAGCGTGCTCAAGCCCTTGATCATGGTCGTGCTGCTGTCGGTGGCCGCGATCGTCGTGCTGAAGCCCGACCTGGGACGGGTGCCGAGGCTCGTGCTGCGGACGCGCCGCAGGCTGGCCGCGGCGATCCTGATCCCGGGGCTGGCGATCGCGTTCTACGACGGCCTGGTCGGGCCCGGCACCGGAACGTTCCTGGTCGTGGCGTTCACCACGCTGCTCGGCACCGACTTCGTGAACGCCTCGGCCAACGCCAAGATCATCAACACCGGCACCAACCTCGGCGCACTGATCGTGTTCGCCGCCGAGGGCAAGGTGCTCTGGGCGATCGGGCTCGCCATGGCCGTCTGCAACATCGTCGGCGCCCAGCTCGGCGCCCGCATGGCCATCAACCGCGGCGCCGGGTTCGTCCGCGGCGTCCTGCTGTGCGTGGTCACCGCGCTGGTGATCAAGCTCGGCTACGAGCAGTTCTTCGCCTGAGCCCGAACGCGTCGTCAGCCGGGGGTGGGGACGGGGAGGGGGTGCTCCAGGGCGGCGAGGCTGAGGATGACGGCGGAGGCCGTCCAGCCGAGCGGAGCGACGCCGGCGGGGCGGCCGTGGTCGTCGATCTTCTCGGGCAGCGCGCCCAGCGAGGTGCGGTGCTCGGTCAGCCAGTCGAGGCGTTCGCGCGCCTGGACGCCCTGGCCGGACGCGGCCGCGGCCAGCGTGAACATCGCCATCTCGGGGGTCCACGCGGTGTGCTTGTCGCCCGCCCACTTCTCGCCCGGCAGCACGCCGCCGTTGGACAGGCGCTGGCGGGCGAACGCCTGGTCCACGGCCGCGTTCACGCCCGGGTCGGACGGCGCGAACGGCGGGGCCAGGAACGTCACCGAGGTGTCCATCCGGCCGCCCTGGATCGGCGAGCGCGGGTAGCCGTACGGCGTGAACTGGCGCGCCACCGCGTCCGACAGGCGGTGCGAGGCGACCTGCCAGCGGCCGGCCTGCCGGGTCTTGCCGAGATCGCGGGCCAGCTCGGCGGCCGAACGCAGCCCCGCGAGGACCGGCGCGACGACGCCCAGGGTGGGGCGGCGCGGGTCCTGCTCGCCGGCGTGACTGCGCTCCCAGTAGTCGGAGGAGGGCGGCGGGAGGCCCTCGGCGTCCAGCGAACGGGCCAGCCGGTCGGCGGCGCGCTGGACCATCGGCCACAGCTCGGGCAGCTCCTGCGCGGCGTCCGGGTTCTGCGTGCGGTAGAACCAGGCGGCCCACAGCACCCAGCCGAGCGAGTCCAGCTGCGGCGGCCGGCCGTCGGCGACCGCGCTGCCGTCGGGGTTGTAGCGCGCGGCCCACAGGCCGTTGTCGTTCTGCACGCGGGCCAGGAAGCGCAGCACGCGGCGGGCCTCGGCCGGATGGTCGGTGATGGTGAACGCGGCGATGGTGAACGCCGAGTCGCGTGGCCAGGTGTAGCGCCAGTCGCCGTACCAGGAGGCCAGCGAGGCGCCGTTCGGCCGGGTGAGCAGCCGCAGGTCGAGCAGGGCGCGGGCGGCCATGTCGCGGTAGGCCTTGCGCCGGTCCGACAGCGGGTTGGGCGAGTTCGACAGGTCCTGGCTGAGCGTGCCGGGGGAGGTGTCGCGGGGCGGGAGCGTGATCTTCTCGCCGGGGACCGTGCCGCGGGCCAGCCAGGCGCTGTCGGAACGGATCGCGGCCTTGGCGCGCGGGTCGTTCGCCGCCACCGTCATCGGGGTGTCGGAGCCGAACGGGATGAACCTGATCCGGCCGTCGCCGAGCCGTACGACCGAGCTGTCGGGCACGTAGGCGGCGCCGCGCGCGTCCGCCGGGCTGAGCGGCGAGCCGTTGAACGGCCAGCCGCCCCCGCCGACCAGCCCGGGGCTCGCCCAGCCAGGGCCGGCGGAGTTGGGGTCGAGGTTGGCTCCGCAGGTGGCCACGAGCGCGGCGACGAGGAGCAGGGCGACGGTACGTCGCACCTTGCTCCAAGCCCCTGCCCGCGGGATCCGTGCCGAACGCACCGACCCCGCCGGGCCGGCGGCCTCGATCGGCCGCGCCCGGTCAATGGTCACCGGTCTATCTCCCCCAGGTCACCGCGCATTTACGCGAGGCGGAAGATAAGTACATCAAACCCCGACAAGTGGAACATCCTCCTCAGGGTCCAAACGCGGCATCCTCCCCAGGAGGCATACCCCTTCACAACGGCGATCTATCGGTCTCGGAAGTCCCGGTGGAAGGGCATGCGAGCCATGGGAAGGTGGGTGACCGGACCCGGAGGCATGACCATGGACCCGGGTTGACTAGGCTGCATCGACGGAGCGGACCGCAGAGTGGCGGCCGTACGGCACATTCCCGTGCAACGCACACTCGAGTGGTCATTGGCTGTCGATCCGTATAAAGGACGCCCTCGTGGACCTGTTCGAACATCAGGCGAAGGAACTCTTCGCCGAGTACGGGGTACCGGTGCCCACCGGCAAGGTCGCCCATACTCCCCAGGAAGCCCGCACGCACGCGGAAGAGCTCTTCGCCGCGGGCAGCAAGAAGGTCGTGGTCAAGGCCCAGGTGAAGACCGGGGGCCGCGGGAAGGCGGGCGGCGTCAAGCTCGCCGACAACGCCGACGAGGCCCAGGCCCTGGCCGAGCAGATCCTCGGCATGGACATCAAGGGCCACACGGTCCACAAGGTCCTGGTCGAGGAGGGCTCCGCCATCGCGCAGGAGTTCTACTTCTCGTTCCTGCTCGACCGCGCCAACCGCACCTTCCTCTCCATCTGCACCGTCGAGGGCGGCGTGGAGATCGAAGACGTGCCGCACGACAAGCTGGCGCTCACCGAGATCTCGCCGCTCACCGGCGTCGACAAGGCCAGGGCCCGCGAGATCGCCGAGGCCGGCCGGCTGCCCGCCGCCGCGCTGGACGGCGCCACCGAGATCATCGAGCGGCTCTGGGCGGTCTTCACCGACGAGGACGCGACCCTCGTCGAGGTGAACCCGCTCATCCTGACCGCGAGCGGTGAGGTCAAGGCGCTCGACGGCAAGGTCTCCCTGGACGACAACGCCTCGTTCCGCCAGGAGCACGACAAGCTCGAGGACAAGGCCTCGGCCGACCCGCTGGAGGCGGCGGCCAAGGAGAAGGACCTCAACTACGTCAAGCTCGAGGGCAGCGTCGGCATCATCGGCAACGGTGCGGGCCTGGTCATGTCCACCCTGGACGTGGTCGCCTACGCGGGCGAGGAGTTCGGCGGGCAGAAGCCGGCCAACTTCCTCGACATCGGCGGCGGCGCCTCGGCCGAGGTCATGGCGAACGGCCTGGAGATCGTGCTCTCCGACGGCGCCGTGAAGTCGGTGTTCGTGAACGTCTTCGGCGGCATCACCGCCTGCGACGCGGTCGCCAACGGCATCGTGTCCGCCTACAAGCTGCTGTCGGACCGCGGCGAGGCCGTCGACCGGCCCCTGGTCGTCCGGCTGGACGGCAACAACGCCGAACTCGGGCGCAAGATCCTGACCGACGCGGCGCTGCCGGGTGTCGAGCAGGTCGAGACGATGGACGACGCGGCCAAGCGTGCCGCCGAACTCGCTGCGGCAGGTGCATGAGCATGGCCATCTGGCTCACTGAGAACAGCAAGATCATCGTGCAGGGCATCACCGGCTCCGAGGGCACCAAGCACGGCCGCCGGATGCTGAAGGCCGGCGCCAAGGTCGTCGGCGGCGTGAACGCCCGCAAGGCCGGCCAGAGCGTCGACTTCGACGGCACCGAGCTGAAGGTCTACGGCACCGTCGCCGAGGCGATGGCCGAGACCGGCGCCGACGTGTCGGTGGTCTTCGTGCCGCCGAAGTTCACCAAGGACGCCGTGGTCGAGGCGATCGACGCCGAGATCCCGCTCTGCGTGGTGATCACCGAGGGCATCCCGGTGCACGACAGCGCCTACTTCTGGGCGTACGCCGAGTCCAAGCGCGCTGCGTCTCCTGGAAGCACGGGGACCCGCATCGTCGGGCCGAACTGCCCCGGCATCGCCTCGCCCGGCGCGTCCAACGCCGGCATCATCCCGGCCGACATCACCACGCCCGGCCGCATCGGCCTGGTGTCCAAGTCGGGCACGCTGACCTACCAGATGATGTACGAGCTGCGCGACATCGGCTTCTCCACCTGCGTCGGCATCGGCGGTGACCCGATCATCGGCACCACCCACATCGACGCGCTGAAGGCGTTCCAGGACGACCCGAACACCGACGCGATCGTCATGATCGGCGAGATCGGCGGCGACGCCGAGGAGCGCGCGGCCGCGTTCATCGAGCAGAACGTGACCAAGCCGGTCGTCGGCTACGTCGCCGGGTTCACCGCTCCCGAGGGCAAGACCATGGGCCACGCAGGCGCCATCGTGTCCGGCTCCGCCGGCACCGCGCAGGCGAAGAAGGAGGCCCTGGAGAAGGTCGGCGTCCGCGTCGGCAAGACCCCGAGCGAGACCGCCCGCCTCATGCGCGACATCATGAAGAACCTCTGAGGTTCCACCCTCAGCAGGGATCCGACGAAAGACGCCCGGCCGCGTGGAGCGGCTCGGGCGTCTTTCGTTCCCCGCCCCTTCAGCCACCCCACCCCCACCACACGCCGATCTTGCTCTCAGCGCCCTTATTCGCCGCTCGAAAGGGCGCTGAGAGCAAGATCGGCGTGTGGTGCTTCGTTCGCAAAGGCGACACGCCGGACGAGCGGGCCACGGGCGGGTGCCCAGGGTGCCAGCATGGACGCCGTGAGCGAACCGACCCCTGGACAGCGCGTGCGACCTGAGCGACCCGAGGGGTCCAGGCCCGCGCAAGGCCGGGGCCGTGCGTCCGGGTCCGGGACCCCGCCGCGGACGGCACCCGCGAGCGCGGGCGGGGGCGGGGGTGTGGCGCCCCGGCCGCTGTACGTGGCGGGCCTGGTGGGCGCGCTCTGGTGCATCGGCATCGGGCTCGCGGTGTTCACGACCATCACGCTGATCGGCTGGATCGCGGCGCCGCGGACGGCGCTCGGGCACGGCCTGCCCGGGGTCTTCCGTACGGCGGTCAACTTCTGGCTGGTGGCGCACCACGCCGGGTTCTCGGTGGCGCACGGCCGGGTGGGCCTGCTGCCGCTGGGCGTGATCGTCCTGCCGGGCGCGCTGCTCTACCGCAGCGGCGGCTGGATGATGCGGGTGACCGGGGTGTCCAGCCTGCCGCGCAGGCAGCGGGTCGGCGTCGTGCACGTCGCGGTCGCGCTGGCCGCGCCGTACGCCATCCTGTCCTCGCTGCTGGCGCTCGCCGCCGCCTCCAAGGTAGTGAAGGCGTCGGTCTGGCAGGCGCTGATCGCCTGCTTCGTCGTCGCGGTCTTGGCCGGCGGGCTGGGCGCGGCGCGCGCCGTGGTCGCCTCCGGGCCGAACGGCCGGGTCCGCTCGGGACTCGGCGCGCTGCTGAAGCTGCTTCCCGACCGTGCCCGCTCGCTGGTGGTCGGCGTCGCGGGCTCGCTGGCCGTACTGCTGGCGGCCGGTGCGCTGCTGGTCGGCGGCTCGCTCGTGGTGCACATGTCGGAGGCCGGGCGGCTGTACGACGAGCTGGCCCCCGGGATCGTCGGCGGCGTGCTGCTGATCCTGGTCGAGCTGGCCTTCCTGCCGAACGCGATCATCTGGGGGATGGCGTACGCGATCGGCCCCGGCTTCTCGGTGGGCGCGCACACGAGCGTCTCGCCGACCGGGGTGTTCCTGGACATCGTGCCCGCGTTCCCGCCGCTCGCCGCGCTGCCCGAGCCCGGCCCGGCCCCGCTGATCTCGCTGTTCGCGATGGCGGCGCCGTTCGTCGCGGGCGCGGTCGGCGGGGTGCTGACCGTTCGCGCCATGCCGAGCCCGGTGTACGAGGCGGCGCCGCTGTGGGGCTTCGTCTCGGGGGCCATGACCGGCGCGGTTGCCGCTCTGCTGGCGGCGCTGTCGGGCGGCCCGCTCGGCGGCGGGCGGATGGCGACCATGGGCCCCTCGGCCTGGCAGGTCGGCCTCCTGGCGGCCCTGGAGGTCGGGATCTCCGCCGCGATCGCGGCCTGGGCGGCCAACTGGCTGATCCTGCGGCGTCCGGCCAAGCCCGCCAACCAGAAGGTCCCCGCACGCAAGCGGCGTTGGCGGCGTTCCAGCCCGTCGACCCCGCGCCCCGCGGCTCGTACGGCGACGACCGCAGCGGGCGCCGCGAGCGCAGCCGCCGCGACCGCCGCGACGAGCAGCCAGGCCGAGGCCGCGCCGCCGCCGAAGCCCGCTCCCGCCCCGCACAAGTCACCGGCGCACGGGGGAGACCCGCTGGAGTTCGAGGAGGCGGAGCCCGTACTGGCGCCGCGCAAGCCGAACCGGGCCAAGCTCAGGCCCGGCGAGCCGCTGCCCGACCTGGCCGAGGAGATCGCAGAGCCCACCCGGCGGCCCAAGGCCGAGTCCAGGCCCAAGCCGAAGCCCGAGCCAAGGCCGGAACCGGAGCCCGAACCCCAGCCGGACACCCGATGGGTCAAGCACGAGGACATCCTCATCGAGGATCCCGAGCCCGCACCGGCACCCGAGCCGGCACGCGAGACGCGGCCCGTCCGTGAGCCCGAGCCGCAGTCGGAACGCGACGATGAGGCCGTTCCGCCGCCGCGCGAGGACCCCGGCCGCACCGAGAACCGGGGCGGGGCGATCTACGTCCTGCGCGAGGATCCCCAGCAGGACTGAGAACGCGTTCAGCACGACGGAGGGACCTCAGTACGCCTGAGAACGCGTCAGGCTTATCCGGGGAGGAACTTCTCCAGGTCGTCCAGCTTGCCCTCGGGCATGTTGAACTTCTTCTCCAGCGACCTGACGAAGGCGTCCTTGCAGGCCTTCTCGTCCTGCTGGGTGTTCGCCTTGTCGGTGCACTTGGTGTAGTCGCTCTGCTCCGGCCAGATGAAGATCGTCATGGCCAGCACCATCAGCGCCAGCACCAGGCCGATCGTGCCGAAGACGATCCCCGGGACCGCGCCCGGCGCCGCCGTCAGCCCGGCCTTGGCCGCCTTGCGCGCCCTGATCCCGATCACCAGCGCCGGGATGCCGAGCAGCAGCCCCGCCGGGAAGAAGAACAGGCTGATCACGGTCGCGCCGAGCCCCAGCCACAGCGACCGGCGGCCGAGCCGCGCCACGGCCGCGTCGTCGGGCCGCGGCGGGGTCGGGCCGTCGCCGCGCGACGGCGGCCGCCAGGCGGGCCCGGCCCGGCGCGCGCCGGGCTCGGGGATGTTCGGCCGGCCGGGGGTCTCGGTGGAACCGTTCCCGCCGTCGCCCTGCCCCGGCTGCTCGCTCACGTTGCCCGTCCTCCTGGCCGCTGTGACCTGTGCTGTCTGACCTGTGGTGTCGAATGAAAAGCGCCGTCAAAGGGCCGGTAGGCTTCGTGTGTTCCTACCAACCCCACCGTCGTCCTCAGGGAGTCATGGTGTCCGCCCGGCTCGTCGTCCTCGTCTCCGGCGCGGGGACCAACCTACAGGCGCTTCTCGACGCGTGTTCGGATCCAGCTTATGGGGCGCACGTCGTGGCCGTCGGCGCGGACCGTCGGGGAACGGGAGGGGTGGAACGGGCGCAGGCCGCCGGGCTGCCCACGTTCACCGCGGCGATCCCCGACTTCCCCGACCGGGACGCGTGGGACTCGGCCCTCGCCGAGGCCGTCGCCGCGCACGAGCCCGACCTGGTGATCTCGGCCGGGTTCATGAAGATCCTCGGCAAGAGCTTCCTGGAGCGCTTCGGCGGCCGCACGGTGAACACCCACCCGGCGCTGCTGCCCTCGTTCCCCGGCGCGCACGCGGTGCGGGAAGCCCTGGCGTACGGCGTGAAGGTGACGGGCTGTACGGTGCACTTCGTCGACGAAGGCGTGGACACCGGACCCGTGATCGCCCAGGAGACCGTTCCCGTGGGCTGGCACGACGACGAAGACTCCCTGCACGAGCGCATCAAGCAGGTGGAGCGCCGGCTTCTGGTCGACGTCGTCGGGCGGCTGGCCCGCGATGGCTGGACCACGCGGGGCAGGCGGGTCTCCATGAAGTGCAGTACCTGCAACGACACGTCCGCAGACGATGAGGGGAGCTCGGCCGGTGAGTCGGGTCGCGATTAAGCGAGCGCTGATCAGCGTTTATGACAAGACGGGCCTGGAGGAACTGGCCCAGGGCCTGCACAAGGCCGGGGTCGAGATCGTCTCCACCGGCTCCACGGCGGCGAAGATCGCCGCCGCGGGCGTGCCGGTGATGAAGGTCGAGAAGCTCACCGGGTTCCCCGAGTGCCTGGACGGCCGGGTGAAGACGCTGCACCCGAAGGTGCACGCGGGCCTGCTGGCCGACCGGCGCAAGGACGACCACATCCAGCAGCTCGAGGACCTCGGCGTCGAGCCGTTCGACCTGGCCGTGGTCAACCTCTACCCGTTCGCCGACACGGTCGCCTCGGGCGCCAAGCCGGACGAGTGCGTGGAGCAGATCGACATCGGCGGCCCGACCATGGTCCGCGCCGCCGCCAAGAACCACGCCAGCGTCGCGGTCGTCGTCGACCCGTCCGGCTACGCGCAGGTGCTCGCCGCGGCGTCCGAGGGCGGCTTCACGCTGGAGCAGCGGCGCGCCCTCGCCGCCCAGGCGTTCGCGCACACCGCCGCCTACGACGTGGCGGTCGCGTCCTGGTTCGCCAGCTCGTACGCGCCGGACGAGACGGCCGCCGAGACGCAGTGGCCGGCGTTCCTCGGCGGGACCTGGGACCGTTCGAACGCCCTGCGCTACGGCGAGAACCCGCACCAGCGCGCCGCGCTCTACCTCACCCCGGACGGCGGCGGCCTGGCCCGCGCGGAGCAGCTGTACGGCAAGGAGATGTCCTACAACAACTACGTGGACACCGACGCCGCCCACCGCGCCGCCTACGACTTCGACGACGCCTGCGTCGCGATCATCAAGCACGCCAACCCGTGCGGCATCGCGGTCGGCGCCGACATCGCCGAGGCGCACCGCAAGGCGCACGAGTGCGACCCGGCGTCCGCCTACGGCGGCGTGATCGCGGCCAACCGCCCGGTCTCCGCCGCGATGGCCCGCCAGATCACCGAGAGTTTCGCCGAGGTGGTCGTCGCACCCGCGTTCGACGACGAGGCCGTGACCGTCCTCACCGAGCGCTTCAAGAACGTCCGCCTGCTGGTCTGCCCGGAGGGCCCGGCGGGTGCCGTCGAGTCCCGCCGCATCGACGGCGGCCTGCTCCTGCAGACCGTCGACAGGGTGGACGCCCCCGGCGACGACCCGGCGAACTGGGAGCTGAAGACCGGCACGGCCGCCGACGAGGCGACGCTGCGCGACCTGGCGTTCGCCTGGAAGGCCTGCCGCTCGGTCAAGTCGAACGCGATCCTGCTGGCCTCCGGCGGCGCCACCACCGGCGTCGGCATGGGCCAGGTCAACCGGGTCGACTCGGCCAAGCTGGCCGTGATGCGGGCGGGCGCCGAGCGCGCCGCCGCCTCCGTCGGCGCCTCCGACGCGTTCTTCCCGTTCCCCGACGGCCTCGAGGTGCTGGCCGAGGCGGGCGTGAAGGCCATCGTCGAGCCGGGCGGCTCGATCCGCGACGAGCAGGTGATCGAGGCCGCCGAGAAGGCCGGGATCGCCCTCTACTTCACCGGCGTCCGCCACTTCTTCCACTGATCTGAAGATCGTCTGACCCCCCGAGAGGACCTCTCGGGGGGTTTTACGTTTTCCGGAAGGTAGCCTCGACCAGGTCGCGCCCCCCGTTACCCCCACTTGACCTCGGCGCGAACGTTCGCTGGAGGAGGCGCGATGGACTGGCTGACCACTCTGATCATGGGCAACACGGTGCAGACGACGGGGCTGCTGCTCGAGTCGCGCCACCTGGTCGGATTCGTCGCCGCCATCCTGGCCGCCATGCTCGCCGCCCAGCTGGGCTGGCACGGCACCGACCGGATCATCGCCTGGCGCGGCCGTCCCGACGAGGACTGAGACCTCGCCGCCGGCGGCTAACGGTCGAGCCTGGCGCGCAGGGCCTCCCAGGCCGCCGGCCACTCGGAGTCGATCATCGAGAAGGTGGCGGTGTCCCGGAGGGAGCCGTCCTTCAGGATCCTGTGGTTGCGGTGGATCCCCTCGAACTCGGCGCCGAGCCGCTGGATCGCGCGGCGGGACCGCTCGTTGCGGCTGTGGGTGTGCCAGACGACCCGGACCGCGCCGAGGTCGCCGAAGGCGCGCTCCAGCAGCATCAGCTTGGACTCGGTGTTGATGCCGGTGCGGTGCCAGCGCGGGCCGATCCAGGTGTGGCCGATGGCCAGGCCGCGGTGGCCCGGGTCGATGTCGTAGAACGAGGTCGTCCCCGCCACCTCCCCGGTGACCGCGTCGATCTGCACCCAGGGCAGGCGTACGCGTTGTTCGCAGGCCTCCAGGGCCCGTTCGACGATCTCCTTCATTCCGTTGACGCCGGTGGGCTGGACGTCGCTGAGCCAGGTCCAGATGTCCGGGTCCTTGCCCGCCTCGAAGAGCCCCTCCACGTGGTCCAGGGACAGGGGCTCCAGCCGTACGTAACGGCCGGACAGGACGGGGCGTTCGAACCAGGCTCCACTCATGCCGTCCACGCTATGCGGCAAATGTGGACGTCTTTAATAGCCACTTAGAGGCGATTCCTGGGAACCAGTAGGCCCGCCGCCGCTCCGGGTGACACGCGGCTGCACCTACGTCCTGCCCGCCGCCGACGTCCTGCCCGCCGGCGACGGCCTGCGCGAGGCCGTCGCCCGCGTCGAGGCCGTCCGTTCCATCGGCCGATAACATGGAGTCAACGCGACTGGCGCAGTCAAGGTGGATTCGACCACCGGGGAGCGAAGGACAGTCCGCACACCGCGCGCCTGGGTGTACGGGGCGATGACCCCTAGCAGCGCGGAGGTAGTGCGTTGACCGCACAGATTCTGGACGGCAAGGCGACGGCGGCCGAGATCAGGACCGATCTGAAGAAGCGCGTCGAGGAGCTGCGCGGCCACGGCGTCGCCGTCGGCCTCGGCACGGTGCTGGTGGGCGACGACCCCGGCAGCCACTCCTACGTCAACATGAAGCACCGCGACTGCGCCGAGGTCGGCATCGAGAGCATCCGCCGCGACCTGCCGGCGACCGCCACGCAGGAGGAGGTCGAGCGGGTCGTCGCCGAGCTGAACGCCGACCCCGCCTGCACCGGCTACATCGTTCAGCTGCCCCTGCCGAAGGGCCTGAACGAGGAGCGCGTGCTGGAGATGATCGACCCGGTCAAGGACGCCGACGGCCTCCAGCCGGTCAACCTCGGGCGCCTGGTGCTGATGCAGGACGCCCCGCTCCCGTGCACCCCGAAGGGCATCGTCGCGCTGCTGCGCCGGTTCGACGTGCCGCTGCGCGGCGCCGAGGTCACCGTGATCGGCCGTGGCATCACCGTCGGCCGCCCGCTCGGGCTGCTGCTGACCCGCCGCAGCGAGAACGCGACCGTGACGCTCTGCCACACCGGCACCCGCGACCTGGCCGCGCACGTGCGCAACGCCGACATCGTCGTGGCGGCGGCCGGCGTCCCCGGCCTGATCACCGGCGACATGGTCAAGCCCGGCGCGGCCGTGCTGGACGTGGGCGTCTCGCGGGTGGACGGCAAGCTCGCCGGCGACGTCGCCGCGGACGTGCGCGAGGTGGCCGGCTGGGTGGCGCCGAACCCGGGCGGCGTCGGCCCGATGACCCGCGCGATGCTGCTCGCGAACGTGGTGGAAGCGGCGGAAGCCGCCGCTCGCGCCTGATCAGGCGTCTGATTCCGATCGGCTCTGTTCGGTCCCCGTCGTGATCGTGCGGCCGTGCAGGACGGCCGCACGATCACGACGGGACGGACCTGCGACCGCCCTCTGGTGCGCTGCCATATGAGGGCGGACGCAAGATCACATCGGTTGGTGCCTCCGGCCGGCGCTGCTAGCTCGCCCTACGGCCGGCCGCCGCGTGGCCTCGGGGAGCCGTCGCGTGGGTGGCTCCGGGCGTGCCTGGACGGCGGACACCGGGCGGTGCCTGGCCGTCCATCGGGCGGTTCTGTTGGGGCACATGGACAGGGGGAAGCGGCCTGACGAGGCCCATGGCGATGACCTCGTTGGCCAGGCGGGTACGGCGGTTGGCGCCCTCGGGGATCCGGAACTTCTGGTACAGCCTCAGCAGATGCTGCTTGACGGCCGCCTCGGTCACGACGAGATCGCCGGCGATCTCGCGTGCGGTGGCGGGCGCCACGAAGGCCTCGTCCGAGAGGGCGGGGCGACAGAGCGAGGTCAGTACGTCGACCTCGCGGCGGGTGAGCTCGGGTGCCACGGCGCGCCGCAGCTCGACGTCGGGATCGACCTCCTCGCGGGGGATGCCCCCCATGCGGACGCGTGCCGTGCCGAAGCTCACGACGTCGCCGTCCTCCAGTACCCGGCGGGCGATCGGCCTGCCGTTGACACGGGTGCCGTTACGCGACAGCCCCATGTCGACGACGTACACGTACGGGCCGCGCCGAACGATCTCTGCGTGCAATCGGGACACACTCGGGTCGTCGAGGCGAATGTCGACTCCTCGCCCTCTTCCGACCGTCGTGACGTCGGGGCGCAGCGGCACCACCAGCCCGCTGTCCTCGATCCGCATGAACGGCCCCTCCACGGCAGTCCTCCCAGCTAGTTAGCGACCCCTGTCTGCCGGGTTACCCGGGCGCGTGGCCCCCACACCCTCCTACTGGCGAGTAGGACCGACGACACAAGGCATTCTTCGCCCATCGAGGCTCGTTGCGCCCCACCCGTATCGCATTCTTCGTGAGTCTTTCCCGCCGGTGGCCTCGGAGTCGGGAGGAAATGCCGTCGCCGAGGCGCCGTTCCGGAGGGTCTCGCGACTCGCGAGATTGCCGGGATGCACCGTCTGTTTTGTCGAGATGCTCCGTCCGGTGTGTCGAGCCGGTCACCGGTTGCCGCTACCGTGGAGACCGGATCGAGCAGTCGGGAGCGATCATGAGCACGGAGCTGCGCCGGCGGAGGCGCAAGGCGCCCAAGGGCCGCGGCGCCACCCCGCACTGGCTGGGCCAGTTGCCGTACGTGCTCGTGCTGTGCGGCGTCGGGGGCGGGCTCGCGCTCTGCGCGCTCAACTACTTCCGCAAGGGCTCGGGCCTGATGGCCGCCGCGGTGCTGTTCGGCGCGCTGGCGCGGATGGTGCTACCGCCGAGTCAGGTCGGCATGCTCGAAACGCGCAAGAAATGGCTCGACGTGGTGACGATGACGGGGTTCGCGGTCGCGATCGCGGTCGTGGCCTGGGTCGTCCCGGACTGAGCGGGTCCGAGCGGGTCCGAGCGGCCCGGCTGCTCATCGGCGGACGGTTTTGTTACCAAAGCGTACGGTTTTTGGTGCGGTTTGTTACTTCCGCGTAGGGTGTCTTGGCCCACCCCTGGCTGTCATGAGCGGCTCTCACACCGGATATCTTGATGTCGAGCAATGACGCCGCCGTGAATTGAGGGAGCCCGGGTGACTGACTCGACGATCATCTATACCCACACCGACGAGGCCCCGGCCCTCGCCACATATTCGTTCCTTCCCGTGATCCAGGCCTACGCCTCCACGGCGGGGGTCGCGGTCGAGACCCGCGACATCTCCCTCGCCGGCCGGATCATCGCCGTCTTCCCCGAATACCTGGACGAGAGCCAGCGCATCGGCGACGCCCTCGCCGAGCTCGGCGAGCTGACCGAGTCGCCCGGCGCCAACATCATCAAGCTGCCGAACGTGTCGGCCTCGATGCCGCAGCTGAAGGCCGCCGTCGCCGAGCTCCAGGCGCAGGGCTACGCGCTGCCGGACTACCCCGACGACCCGAAGACCGACGAGGAGCGCGACGTTCAGGCGCGCTACGACAAGGTCAAGGGCAGCGCGGTCAACCCGGTGCTGCGCCAGGGCAACTCCGACCGCCGCGCCCCCGCCTCGGTCAAGGCCTACGCCCGTACGCACCCGCACCGCATGGGCGCCTGGACGCCGGAGTCCAAGACCAACGTGGCGACGATGGGCGTCGACGACTTCCGTTCCACCGAGAAGTCCGCCGTCGTGGCCGCCGACGGCTCGCTGCGCATCGAGCTCGCCGCCGACGACGGCGCGACCACCGTGCTGCGCGAGTCCGTACCGGTGCTCGCGGGCGAGGTGGTGGACGCCTCGGTGATGCGAGTAGCCCCGCTGCGCGAGTTCCTCACCGCGCAGGTCGCCCAGGCCAAGGCCGACGGCGTTCTCTTCTCCGTGCACCTCAAGGCCACCATGATGAAGGTCTCCGACCCGATCATCTTCGGCCACGTGGTCCGCGCGTTCTTCCCCAAGACCTTCGCCGCGTACGGCGAGACCCTCGCCGCCGCCGGCCTGTCCCCGAACGACGGCCTCGGCGGCATCCTGAACGGCCTGGCCGCGCTGCCCGACGGCGATGCGATCAAGGCGTCCTTCGAGGCCGAGATCGCGGGCGGCCCCGAGCTGGCGATGGTCGACTCCGACCGCGGCATCACCAACCTGCACGTGCCGAGCGACGTCATCGTCGACGCCTCCATGCCGGCGATGATCCGTACCTCCGGCCACATGTGGGGCCCGGACGGCGAGGAGGCCGACACCCTGGCCGTCCTGCCCGACTCCAGCTACTCCGGCGTCTACCAGGCCGTCATCGACGACTGCCGCGCGCACGGCGCGTTCGACCCGGCCACCATGGGCTCGGTCCCGAACGTCGGCCTGATGGCGCAGAAGGCCGAGGAGTACGGCAGCCACGACAAGACCTTCGAGGTCGCCGCCGCGGGCACCGTGCGCGTCGTGGACGGTGCCGGGAACGTCGTCCTGGAGCAGCAGGTCGCGGCGGGCGACATCTTCCGGATGTGCCAGACCAAGGACCTGCCGATCCGTGACTGGGTGAAGCTCGCCGTCACCCGCGGCCGCGCCACCGGCGACCCGATCGTGTTCTGGCTCGACGAGACCCGCGCGCACGACGCGCAGCTGATCGAGAAGATCAAGGCGTACCTGCCCGAGCACGACACCGAGGGCCTGCAGATCGAGATCCTGGCGCCGGTCGAGGCGACGAAGTTCTCCCTGGAGCGCATCCGCCGCGGCGAGAACGCCATCTCGGTCACCGGCAACGTGCTGCGCGACTACCTGACCGACCTGTTCCCGATCCTCGAGCTCGGCACCAGCGCCAAGATGCTGTCGATCGTCCCGCTGATGGCGGGCGGCGGCCTGTTCGAGACCGGCGCCGGCGGCTCGGCGCCCAAGCACGTCCAGCAGCTGGTCAAGGAGGACTACCTCCGCTGGGACAGCCTGGGCGAGTTCTTCGCGCTCGCCGCGAGCTTCGAGCACCTGGCCACCTCGACGGGCAACGCGCGCGCCCAGATCCTGGCGGACACCCTGGATCGTGCCACCGCGACGTTCCTGAACGAGAACAAGTCGCCGACGCGCCGCCTCGGCGGCATCGACAACCGCGGCAGCCACTTCTTCCTCGCCCTCTACTGGGCGCAGGAGCTGGCCGCGCAGACCGAGGACGCCGAGCTGGCCGCCGCCCTGGCGCCGCTGGCCAAGACCCTGGCCGAGCAGGAGCAGACCATCGTGGACGAGCTCCTGGCCGTCCAGGGCAACCCGGTCGACCTCGGCGGCTACTACCAGCCGGACCCGGCCAAGGCGGCCGCGGTCATGCGCCCCTCGGCGACCTTCAACAAGGCCCTCGAGATCCTCGGCTGATCCTCGTGGCCACGGGCTGAACCACGGGCTGAACCACGGGCTGAACCACGGGCTGAACCACAGGCTGCGCCTGACAGCCGCGCGCTGAAGGCCGTCCCCGGCGACCGGGGGCGGCCTTCGCTGTGTTCTGGGACACGTTCATGCCGATCGGCGCACCTGGCGGATGCGGCACGCGGACCGCGCGATAGCCTGACCTTGGATTATCTCGATGACGAGAGACCTACCATGCGCCGTCGAGATCTCACCCGCCCCGACCGGTCGTTCCGCAGGAGATGAAGAAGGCCATGACCAGCACCCCAGTCAACGTCACCGTCACCGGCGCGGCAGGCCAGATCGGCTACGCGCTGCTGTTCCGCATCGCCTCGGGGCAGCTGCTCGGGGCGGACGTACCCGTACGCCTGCGGCTGCTGGAGATTCCGCAGGCGGTGAAGGCCGCCGAAGGAACGGCGATGGAGCTGGACGACTGCGCGTTCCCCCTGCTGGACGGCGTCGACATCTTCGACGACGCCACCAAGGCCTTCGCGGGCACCAACGTCGCGCTGCTGGTCGGCGCCCGTCCCCGCACCAAGGGCATGGAGCGCGGCGACCTGCTGGAGGCCAACGGCGGCATCTTCAAGCCGCAGGGCGAGGCCATCAACGCCGGCGCCGCCGACGACATCAAGGTCCTGGTGGTCGGCAACCCGGCCAACACCAACGCCCTCATCGCCCAGCAGCACGCGCCGGACGTCCCGGCCGAGCGCTTCACCGCGATGACCCGCCTCGACCACAACCGCGCCCTCGCGCAGCTGTCGAAGAAGGCCGGCGTCTCGGTCTCCGACATCAAGAAGATGACGATCTGGGGCAACCACTCCGCCACCCAGTACCCCGACATCTTCCACGCCGAGATCGCCGGCAAGAACGCCGCCGAGACGGTGAACGACCAGTCCTGGCTGGAGAACGACTTCATCCCGACCGTGGCCAAGCGCGGCGCCGCGATCATCGAGGCCCGGGGCGCGTCCTCGGCCGCGTCCGCCGCGTCCGCCGCCATCGACCACGTGCACACCTGGGTGAACGGCACCGCGGCCGGCGACTGGACCTCCATGGCGGTCGTCTCCGACGGCTCCTACGGCGTTCCCGAGGGCATCATCTCCTCGTTCCCGGTCACCACCTCGGGCGGCAAGTGGGAGATCGTCCAGGGCCTGGAGATCGACGACTTCTCGCGCGCCCGCATCGACGCCTCCGTCGGCGAGCTCGCCGAGGAGCGCGAGGCCGTTCGCGGCCTGGGCCTCATCTGAGCCCTCCCCGTACCGAGGACGAGCCCCGCGCCGGAAACGGCCCGGGGCTCGTTCCATGCCGGGGGCGTTCCGTGAGAGGCCTCGTTCCATGAAATGACCTTGACCTGCGGATCTCTGCGTGTCAGGGCACGCCGGTCACACGGTGTGTCCAATAGGATCGCTCCGCGTACACGGGTTGCTCGTCCGGGGTGAAGGTCTTCCATGCGTCGCGTTCTGGTCGCGCACGGCTCAGCCGTCGCCGTCCTGTTGATCACCATCGGCCCGGCGCGGGCCGCGAGCCGGCCGATGAACGGCGCCGACCTGCGGGTGCGGGTCACCGGCCCGTCCGCCCGGGTCAAGACCGGCGACGTCCTGGACTACGCCGTCCAGGTCCACAACGCCGGGCCCGCCGCCGTCGGCTCCGCCACCGCTGTGGCCTGGCTGCCCGCCCAGATCGCCGTCATCTCCTACGACGACGGCCGCTGCCATGAACGTGCCGCGACCCTGCGCTGTCCCGTCTCCCTGGCCTCGGGTGAGACCCGGACCGTCCACATCCTGGGGATAGTGAAGCCGGCCGCGACCGGCGCGTTCCGCGTCCGCGCCAAGGCCCTGTGGGCGCGCGACCCCATCCCGGGCAACAACCACGCCGCGCTGGCCGCCCGGGTCGCGCCGAGCACCGACGTGGCGGTACGCCTGTCCGCGCCGCGTCACATGCCGCGCATGGGATGGGCCGCACTCGCCGTCACCGTCGTCAACCGGGGCCCGAACCCGTCACGCCGCGTGACCCTCCACGTGGGCGCCCACGGCGCCCGCCTCGCCGCCCCCGCAGGCCACCACTGCAAGATCACCGGCGATGGCGCCGGGGGCCGCTTCCTGCACTGCGCGCTGGGCTGGATGGCTTCCGGGGCCGGCCACACGCTGTACGTGCGGGTGCGTCCGTCGTCGGGCGGCCGCGTCCTGGTGCAGGACTTCGCGGCGTCCGCGTCGCCCGAGCTCGGCGACCGCCGTCCAGGCAACAACACCGCCACCGCCCGAGTCCGCCCAGCCCGCTAACCCGCCCGCTAGCCCGCCCGCTAGCCCGCCCGCACGCCCGGACCTGACCGCCGCGCTGTCAGAAACTTGGAAACGTTTCCATGCGCCGATCTTGCTCTCAGCGCCCTTGGCGGTGGGCTGAAAGGGCGCTGAGAGCAAGATCGGCGTTTAGGTGAGGCGGTTGGCGCCGGGGGCGGGGCGGGCCTCGATGATGCTCGGCTCGGTCCAGCCTCGGGTGGCGTAGGCGCTGGTGATCGCGTCGCGGACGCGGTCGACGCGGTCGGTGGCGGTGAGAACGATCACCGAGCCGCCGAAGCCGCCGCCGACCATCCGGCCGCCGCGCGCACCGGCGCGCAGGGCCTCCTCGACGGCCACGTCGGCCTCCGGCCAGGAGATCTCGAACTGATCCCGCAGCGAAAGGTGCGAGGCCGTCAGCATGGCTCCCAGCTCGGCCACGGCCCCGGCGCGCAGCAGGCCGACGGCCGCCTCGACACGGTGGTTCTCGGTGACGACGTGCTGAACGCGGCGGCGCAGCACGGGGTCGGAGAGCGCGGCCAGGGCGCCGGGCAGGTCCTTGACGTCGCGGAGTGCCGGGACGTTGAGGAGTTCGGCGGCGCGCTCGCATTCGGCGCGGCGGTTGCCGTAGTCGCCGCCGGTGAGGGCGTGGTGGGCGCGGGTGTCGACGGACAGGAGGGTGAGCCCGGCCGCGGCGGGGTCGAACGGGACCTGCGACGACAGGCCGCTGCGGCAGTCGAGCATGAGCGCGTGGCCCTCGGTGCACAGCAGCGAGGCCGACTGGTCCATGATCCCGCAGGGCACGCCGACGTAGTCGTTCTCCGCCTTCTGGCACAGCAGCGCCAGCTCGCGCCGGTCGATCTCCACCCCGTACAGCTCGCACAGGGCCAGCGCGGTCGCGCACTCCAGCGCGGCCGACGACGACAGCCCGGCGCCCTGAGGCAGGTCGGCGTCGAACAGCAGGGACGCGCCGCGGATCGGATACTCCGAGAGCGCCCAGGCCACGCCCGCCGGGTAGGCGGCCCAGCCCTCGGGCTTGCCCTCGCCGGGCCGTACGGTCACCACGGCGTCCGGGGCCTGAAGCGAACGCAGCTCCAGCACGCCGTCGTCGCGGCGCGCGGCGGCCGCCGAGACGCCCTGGGCCAGGGCGAACGGCAGGACGAAGCCGTCGTTGTAGTCGGTGTGCTCGCCGATCAGGTTGATCCGGCCGGGGGCGCGCCACACGCCCTCCGGTGGACGCCCGTAGGCCTCGGCGAAGGCCGTCTCCAGGGTCACCGGCGCGTCACCGGGACTGGATGAACGCCCAGGCGTCCGCCACCTGGGAGCGCAGGTCGCGCTCGGGCTTCCAGCCCAGCGCCGACTGGATCTTGTCCGAGGAGGCCACCAGGACGGCGGGGTCGCCGGGGCGGCGCGGGCTGACCACGGCCGGGATCGGGTGGCCGGTGACCGCGCGGCAGGCGTCGATCACCTCGCGGACCGAGAAGCCCGAGCCGCTGCCCAGGTTGAAGATCTGGTGGGTGCCGGGGGAGCAGGCGTCCAGCGCCAGCAGGTGCGCCGCGCCCAGGTCGACCACGTGCACATAGTCGCGGACGCACGTCCCGTCGGCGGTCGGGTAGTCCTCGCCGAACACGTTGACCGACTCGCGCTCGCCCAGCGCGACCTTGAGCACGTTGGGGATCAGGTGGGTCTCGACCGTGTGCCGCTCGCCGTACTTCCCGTACGCCCCGGCCACGTTGAAGTAGCGCAGCGAGACGCCGCCGAGCCCGAACAGCCGCGCGTACTCGGCGAGCGAGGTGTCGATCGCCAGCTTGGACGCGCCGTAGGGGTTGGTCGGCCGGGTCGGGCCGGTCTCCAGGATCGGCGTGGACTCCGGCTCGCCGTACGTCGCCGCCGTCGAGGAGAACACGATCTTGGCCACCCCGGCCTGCCGCATGGCGTCCAGCAGCGCCAGCGACTCGCCCAGGTTCTTGTCCCAGTAGAGGCCCGGCTTCTCCACCGACTCGCCGACCAGCGACTTGGCGGCGAAGTGCAGCACGGCCTCGAAGCCACCGCCCGACAGGACCTCCAGGGCCTTGTCCCGCAGCGTGCCCCGCACCAGCACGGCACCCTCGGGCACCGCGTTCTCGTGGCCGGTCGACAGGTCGTCGAGCACGACGACCTCGTGCCCGGCTTCGAGCAGCAGCGCGGTGACCACGCTGCCGATGTAACCGGCGCCTCCGGTGACGAGCAGCTTCACGGAAAGACCTCCTGGACGGGACTGGCGGGGCGGCTGGACTTTGCTCAGGCTATCCGGAAGGGGAACCCGGAAAGGTTGAACGAATGGACCGGTTCACGGGTGGCGGAACGCGAGGGGCCGTCCAGGCGCATCATCATCCGCAGCCGCCGCGGCGGCTGGTGCGCCCGCTGGTCTGGCTGCTGACCAGGTGCACGAACGTCCTGGTCCGCGTGGCGGGCGGCGATCCCGAGACGCTCCGCGAGGAGATCACCGCCGATCGGATGCGGGCGCTGATCGCCGAGAACACCCAGCTCACGGCCGAGGAACGGGAGCTGATCGAGGAGGTCTTCGCGGCGGGGGAACGGCCCGTGCGCGAGGTGCTGCTCCCGCGTACCGAGGTGGAGTTCCTGGACGCCGCGCTGGAGCTGGCCACCGCCGCGCGGATCGCCGCCGGGAGCCCGCACAGCCGGTTCCCGGTCTGCCGGGACTCCCACGACGAGGTGATCGGCTTCGTGCACATCCGTGATCTTCTGGTGCCCGAGGTGGCCGACCGGTCCGTGCCGGTCGGTGACCTGGTCCGGCCGGTGAAGTACCTCCTGGCGTCCCAGCGGGTCCTGCCGGTCCTGTCGGAGATGCGCCGCGAGGGCTGCCACCTGGCCATCGTCGTGGACGAGTACGGCGGAACGGCGGGGATCGTCACACTCGAAGACCTGGTCGAGGAGCTCATCGGCGACATTCGCGATGAATATGATGTGAAGGACGCGCAAGCGCGCCGCCTGCACGACGGGGTGGTCGAGGTCGACGGGCTCCTCAACCTGGACGACTTCGCCGCCGAGACCGGCATCCGGCTGCCCGCGGGCCCGTACGAGACGGTCGCCGGGCACATCATGGCGGCCCTCGGCCGGGTGCCCGCCGAGGGCGACCGGGTGGAGGTCGCCGGCCGCCGTCTCGCGGTCGCCCGGATGGACGGCCGGCGGGTGGAACGCGTGCGCGTCAGTCCGAACACCCCTGCCCGCGGGGGCGTCTCATCGGAGGGAGGACGGACAGGGCCGGGTGAGGCCGCTCCGTCCACCGATGACACCGCCTCGAGCGAGGCCTGAGAGAATCGGTCCGTGCAGATGTCCGAAGCGCCACAGCAGACCTCCGGCGGCACCGCGGCACCGCGCGTGCTGTCGGGAATCCAGCCCACCGCCGACTCGTTCCACCTCGGCAACTACCTGGGCGCGGTCCGCCAGTGGGTCGCGATGCAGGACACCTTCGACGCGTTCTACATGGTCGTCGACATGCACGCGATCACCGTCCAGACCGACCCGGCGGCGCTGCGCCGCCGCACCAAGGTCGCCGCCGCCCAGCTGCTGGCCGTCGGCCTGGACCCCGAGCGCTGCACGCTGTTCGTGCAGAGCCAGGTGCACGAGCACGCCGAGCTGGCCTGGGTCCTCGGCTGCATCACCGGCTTCGGCGAGGCCGGCCGGATGACGCAGTTCAAGGACAAGTCGGCCAAGCAGGGCAGCGACTCGACCTCGGTCGGCCTGTTCACCTACCCGGTGCTGATGGCCGCCGACATCCTGCTCTACACGCCCGACCCGGTCGCGGGCGGCCAGGACCTGCAGGTCCCGGTCGGCGAGGACCAGCGGCAGCACCTGGAGCTCACCAGGACGCTCGCGCAGCGCTTCAACCACCGGTTCGGCGAGACGTTCGTGATCCCCGAGGCCTACATCCCGGAGGCCTCCGCCAAGATCACCGACCTGCAGGAGCCGACCGTCAAGATGAGCAAGTCGGCCTCGTCGCCGCAGGGCATCATCGACGTGCTGGAGGAGTCCGGCCCGATGCGCAAGAAGATCATGCGCGCGGTCACCGACACCGGCAGCGAGGTGCTCTTCGACCCCGAGAACAAGGCCGGCGTCTCCAACCTGCTGCGGATCTACGCCGCGCTCGGCGGCGGCGTCACGATCAAGGACCTCGAGAAGCGGTACGAGGGCCAGGGCTACGGCCAGTTCAAGAAGGACCTGGCCCAGGTCGTCCTGGACACCTTCGAGCCGATCCGCGAGCGCACCCAGAAGCTGCTGGCCGACGAGGCCGAGCTGGACCGCATCCTCGCGCGCGGCGCCGAGCGGGCGGGGGCGGTCGCCTCCGTGACGATGGACGTCGTGCGCGACCGGGTGGGATTCGTGGGACGTGGTCGCGCAGAGTAGGCCGCGCTCAGAGCTGCCCCGCCCGACCCCGGGGGGTCCGAGCGGGGTGCGCACCATCGGGGTGGCGATCCCCATCCCCGAACCGTTCGGCGGCGACCTGCAGCGCAGGCGCGCCTCGTTCGGCGACCCGCTCGCCCTGGCCATCCCGACGCACATCACGCTGCTGCCGCCGACCGAGATGGACATCAGGTCCATCCCGGCGGTGGAGGAGCACCTGCGCGCCGTCGCCGCGACCGAGGAGCCGTTCCGCATCCTGCTGCGGGGCACGGGAACGTTCCGCCCGGTATCTCCCGTGGTGTTCGTGGCCGTGGCCGACGGGATCGCGGGCTGCGAACGGCTCCAGCGGCGCGTGCAGTCGGGGCCGCTGGACCGGGAGCTGCTCTTCCCGTACCACCCGCACGTGACCGTGGCCCACCACCTCCCGGAGGAGGCCATGGACCGCGCGTTCAAGGAGCTGACCGGCTACGAGGCGGCGTTCGGCGTGCGCGGCTTCGCGCTGTACGAGCACGGCGACGATGCGGTATGGCGGCCGAGGCGCGAATTCGCCTTCGGTGCGGGCTGAACCGCGGATCCGGTGCGCGACGGGTGAGGCCCCGGGTGACCTCGCGGGTGATCCACGGCACGTGATCACGTGGTCGCGCATCGAATCGATCCCGCTGGGTACCTCCCGTACATGCGGCAGGTGATCGCGCGGGCCCAGCGCCGATTCGGGGCGTTGCAGGACACCGGAATGGACCTGCTGCGGGGTTTCCGGGCCCGCTGGCCCTGGTTCGACCATCTCGTCCGGGCGTACCGGCGCTACCAGGACCGGCGCGGAGACCGGCTCGCCGCGGCGCTGACCTGCTACGGCTTCCTGTCGTTCTTCCCGCTGCTGGCGTTGGCGTACGCGCTGCTCGGCTATCTGGTGAAGTTCAGCGGCAAGGCGCGTGACTATTTCGTCGACGCGATCAACCAGCTGCTGCCGGGCCTCGCGGACCAGTTGAACGTGCAGCAGATCGTGGAGTCCAAGACCGCCGTCGGGCTGGTCGGCCTGGTCGGCCTGATGTTCACCGGCCTCGGCTGGGTGAACGTCCTCCGCGAGTCCCTGCGCGACATCTGGGGGTACGAGCCGACCGGCGGCGCCAACTTCTTCCTCAAGAAGGTCCTGGACGCGGGGCTGCTGGCCTTCCTGGGCGTCGTCCTGATCGTGTCCGTGGCGGTCTCCACGGTCACCTCGCAGGCCACCCACACCGTGCTGACGACGCTGGGCCTGGACGAGGTGGCGGGCGCGGGCACGGCGCTGCGGCTGCTGTCGCTGGCCGTCGCGATCTCGTTCGACACCCTGATCTTCCTGGTGCTGTTCTCGCGGCTGTCGGGCACCAGGGCGCCGTGGCGCAAGATCATCAGGGGTGCGGTCTTCGGCGCGATCGGCTTCGAGATCCTCAAGCAGATCGCGACCCTGCTGCTGTCCCGCACGACCTCCAACCCGGTGTACGCCTCGTTCGCCGTCCTCGTCGGGCTGATGGTGTGGATCAACATCGTGTCCCGGTTCCTGCTCTTCACGGCGGCCTGGACCGCCACCCGCCGCGTCATCATGCGCGCCGACGAGAAGGCGCAGGAGAAGGAACAGGAGCAGCAGGAACAAGATGCGCAGGCACAGGCCCAGGAGGACGCGGACCTAAGGGCCGAGCACCAGTCAGACCAGCAGGCCGAGCAGCAGGCGGAGCGGCCTGCCGAGCAGCAGGCCGAGCAGCAGGCGGAGCGGCCTGCCGAGCAGCAGGCCGAGCAGCAGGCGGAGCGGCCTGCCGAGCAGCAGGCCGAGCAGCAGGCGGAGCGGCCCGCCGAGCGGCAGGAACAGGAGACCGAGGAAGCGCGGGGTTAGGACCAGAAGGCGTCGTCGGCGTACTGGTCCTCGGCGAGCGTGCGGATCTCGGTGATCCGGCCGCCGGAGAGCGCGAAGATGTCGACCGCGCGGCCGTCCAGCACCTTGCCGGGCCGTTCGGCGTAGGTCTGCACGAGCGCGACGCCGTGGTCGTCGTCGGCCAGGACCGCGTACGGCTCGGTTCGGAACGTCCCGCCGGACAGCTCGAAGAGCCGGACGTAGAAGCCGAGGACCTCCTCGGGAGTGCTGTAGTCGCCGCAGAGCGGCCCGTGGCCCGGGACGCGGTGCACGACGTGGTCGGCCAGCAGGGTGCGGATGAAGTCGATGTCGCCCTTGGCGAAGGCGGTGTACCCGTCGCGCAGCAGGGTCACGTTCGGGTGCTCGGAGGTCGGTGGCGCATAGGAACGGCGGTATGACACGGCGCTTCCTCCCATAGGCACGCCGGTCCGCCGTCCGTCCAGCCGCGGCGCTGCGGGCCGGCGTCATCGCGAGCGTAAGCCCGTCGCCTCGCCGAGACCAGAAGGAGACCCGCCGGAGACCGGCGGGGTAAGCCTTATCGGTCGTTACCGCTCGTGGCGCTGGTCGTCGTAGGACGGGTGCTCGTCGAGCCGCGGCGACGGGAGGTGCCCGGACGGGTCGATCGGGCCCGTGGAGTCGGGGGATCGGTAGGGGGCGGACGAGCCGTAGGAGTCGTCCGAGCCGAACGATCCGGGCGCGCCGTTCGCCGAGCTGGTGGCGGGGGTGCCGGGACGGTCGCCGCCACCGCCGCGGCGCCGCCGGATCATCCAGAACAGCACCCCGACGGCGAGCACCGCGCCCGCGGTGCCGCCGGCCAGCAGGCCCCAGTTGGCGCCGGAGTCGTCGCCGGTCAGCGGGTTCGGCGGCAGCAGGGTGTTGGAGTGGGTGTTGGTCTTCTTGGGCTGGTCGTCGTCGCCGGGCGAGACCAGCGAGCCCACCGGCTTGACCTTGCCGCGCGCCTGGAACCCCCAGTTCAGCAGCTGGGTCGCGTACTTGGACGGCGGGATGTCGGCCTTCATCAGCGAGATGAGGATCGTGTGGCCGTCGCGCCGCGCGGCGGCGACGAACGTCTGCTCGGCCGCGATGGTGTAGCCGTTCTTGCCGCCGATCATCCCGCGGTACGCCGACGGCTGGCCCGGCAGCATCCGGTTGTGGGTGTGGATCGGGTAGCCGCCGGTCTTCTTGTGCTTCTTGCGCTCGGCCTTGGTGAGCGGCGCGGGGAAGTGGTGGTCGATCGTCTCGACGTACCGGCGGTAGTCGGTGTTCTTCAGCCCCTCGCGCAGGATGAGCGCCAGGTCGTACGACGAGGTGTGCTGGGTGTGGACGTTCAGGCCGTAGTCGACGTCCAGGCCGTTCGGGGACGCGGCGAGGGTGTCGCCGGCGTGGATGCGGCGGGCCTCGGTGTTCATGTCGGCGATGGTCTTCTTCATGCCGCCGTTGGCCTCGGCGAGCGTCACCGCCGAGTCGTTGGCCGACATCATCATCAGCGCGTAGAACAGGTCCGAGACCTTGTACTGCATCGAGTGCGTCATGCCGACCTTGGTGCCCTCGACGTCACAGGCGTGCTGGCTCGGCCTGATCAGGCGGTTGGCGTCGAGCTTGGGCACGAGCGTGAGCGCGGTGAGCGTCTTCAGCGTGCTGGCCGGGAGGTACTGGCCGTGCGGGTCCTTGGCGGCCAGCACGTCGCCGGTGTCCATGTCGGCGATGACCCACGACGCGGCGTTGATCTTCGGTGCGCCCGGCACGCCCGCCGCGGGGTTCAGCACCACGCCCCTGCTCGCCAGCTGCGCGCCACCGATCGGGTCGGTGCGCCCATGTGTCCCGGTATGCGTGCCGGCGCGCGCGGCGGCGCACGGGGCGACGGTCAGGGACGCCGCGACGAGCGGCAGGGCGAGGGCGGCGGCGGCGCGGCGTGTTCTCGTCATGACCCATCGAAGACTAGGCGACCACCCCGCGCGTTCGGTACCCGCCCGGGACGTGTCGGGCTACTGGGGCCAAAGTGACGGGTGTGACGTGCATCACCGGACCGAACAGTCACGCGGAGTGAACGGTGCGAATTTGGGGCAGGTGGACTAGTTCGTTCGGGTGGTGCCGTCCCGATGATCGATGACCGAAATGGGTGACGGACCGTGTTCACCGGTCGCCCGTACGAGTCAATTGATCTGCGAAGGGCATGGACCCCTGCAGGTGACGGGCACCGGGCGCCATCATGGGGTGAGACGGCGATCTGGTCCGGCGTTTGTCCAGGCTTAGTGACCCGCTGGCTGAATTGCGCCACGTGCCACGCATCGACCTGCAAGGATTGTGGACGGAGGTTGGCCGTGGCCATTGACTTCAACCCATCCCGTGGCGCGACGTTGGGCGTGGAGTGGGAGCTCCAGCTCATCGACACCGAGACCATGCACCTTCGGCAGGACGCACGCGAGGTGCTCGCCGCCCTGCCGTCGCTCAGCGAGGGCGGGGACAACCCCAAGATCCGGCATGAGCTCATGGAGTCCACGGTCGAGATAGTGACCGATATCAGTCACACCGTCGGGGAGGCCAAGGCCGACCTGGCGGCCACCGTCAAGGAGCTGCGCGCGGCGACCGCCGCCCGCGGACTGGCCCTGGCCTGCACCGGGACCCATCCGATCAGCGACTGGCGGGACGCGGTGATGGCGCCGATCCAGCGCTACGCCGAGCTGATCGAGCAGATGCAGTGGCTCGCGCGGCGGATCCAAACCTTCGGCGTGCACGTTCATGTAGGTGTGCGCAACGTCGACAAGGCGATCCCGATCGTGAACGCGCTCTCGGCCTACCTGCCGCACTTCCTGGCCCTGACGGCCTCCAGCCCGTTCTGGAGCGGCAGCGACACCGGGCTGGCCTCCAGCCGCGCCGTCGTGTTCGGCCAGCTCCCGACGGCCGGCCCGCCGCACCTGCTGGACGACTGGGCCGCCTTCGAGGACTACATGGACACCCTCCTGCGCGCCGGTACCATCCGGAGCATCAAGGAGGTCTGGTGGGACATCCGCCCGCATCCCGACTTCGGCACGATCGAGATCCGGATGTTCGACGGGATTCCCACCCTGCGTGAGGTGGGCATGGCGGCCGCACTCTGCCAGAGCCTGGTCACGCTCTTCGACCAGCAGCTGGACCGCGGCTACACGCTGCCGCGGCCGGCCGCCTGGGTGGTGCGCGACAACAAGTGGCGCGCTACCAGATACGGCCTCGACGCCATCGTCATTACCGATGACACTGGGAACACGGCGCCGCTCCGCGACGATCTCTACGAGCTGATCCGCGAGCTGGAGCCGGTCGCCGACCGGCTCGGCTGCGCGGAGGAGCTGAAGGTCGCCGGCGAGGTCCTGGAACACGGGGCGCCGTACGAACGCCAGCGCGCGATCCGCGCCGAGGGCGGAACCTTGGAGAACGTCGTACAGGCGGCGATCGCCGAGTTCGCAGAGGACAGATTCGTCACCCTGGGGGAGGTTGCCCATGTCGGAACGTGAGGACACCGACGGCGAATCGGCCAGCCCCTCCGGTTCGGAACAGACCACGGGGCGGACGCCTTTCGGCTCCGCCATGGCGCAGGGGGCGCACATGACCACACCGGGACCCGGGGTGATGCCCGGCCTTGAACCATCAGGCGGCGGACCTGTGGCCGCGCTCGGCGGCGAGCAGCTGCAACTGCAGCTCGACTCCTTCCTTGCGCGCCACGAGGACGCCCTCAAGCTCTTCCGGCGCGACCTCCACATGCACCCGGAACTGGGCTACGCCGAGCACCGCACCACCCAGCGGATCGTGGAACGGCTGACCGAGGCCGGGCTGCGGCCGCAGGTGCTGCCCCGCGGCACCGGGCTGTTCTGCGACATCGGCCCTGAGGACGGCCCCACGGTGGCGCTGCGCGCGGACATCGACGCGCTGCCGCTGCAGGACGAGAAGGACGTGCCGTACAAGTCGACGGTCCCCGGCGTCGCGCACGCCTGCGGCCACGACGTGCACACCACCATGGTGCTGGGCGCCGGGCTCTTCCTGGCCCAGCAGGCCGCGGCGGGGCTGCTCCCGGGCCGCGTCCGGCTGCTGTTCCAGCCCGCCGAGGAGACCCCGGGCGGGGCGCTGGACGTGATGGCCGCCGGCGGCATCTGCGGCGTGGACCGCGCGTTCGCGCTGCACTGCGACCCGCGCATCGAGGTCGGCCAGCTGGGCCTGCGCACCGGGCCGATCACCGCGGCCTGCGACAAGGTCTACGTCAAGGTCACCGGCCCCGGCGGGCACACCGCCCGGCCGCACCTGACCGCCGACCTGGTGTACGCCCTGGCCAAGATCGTCACCGAGCTCCCCGCCGCGCTGTCGCGCCGGGTCGACCCGCGCTCCAGCCTGTCGCTGGTGTGGGGCCGCGTCTCGGCCGGCTCGGTCGCCAACGCGATCCCCGACGACGGGATCGCCGAGGGCACCGTGCGCTGCCTGGACGACGAGGCCTGGCACCGCGCGCCGGAGATGATGAAGTCGCTGCTCCAGTCGGTCGCCGCCGCCTACGACGTGGAGGCCTCGCTGGAGTACGTCCGCGGCGTGCCGCCCACCGTGAACGAGGCGACCAGCGTGCAGATGTTCCGGGACGCCTCGGCGCAGGTGCTCGGCGAGGAGGCCGCCGTGCCGACCCCGCAGAGCCTGGGCGGCGAGGACTTCGGCTGGTACCTGGAGTCGATCCCCGGCGCCCTCGCCCGCCTCGGCGTGCGCGAGCCCGGCTCGTCCGGCGAGTACGACCTTCACCGCGGCGACTTCGACGTCGACGAGAGCTGCATCGCGGCCGGCGTCCGGGTGCTCGCGGCCACGGCGCTCACCGCCCTGTGGGACGGCAACCGTCCCGGTGATCAAGAGCCCATGGAGGGCGCCGCGATCGCCTGAGACCACCGCATCCCTTCCACATCTCACGCCCCGTCCGGGCTTTGACCTGTGGCGATATGCGTACGCGTTGGTAACGGACGCGTTGCGAAACGGTGCACGGCGGGCGTTTCGCGTTCGGCGCGAGGTAGTTTCCTCACGATTTCGGTGGCCTGTTTTGGCCGCTATGACTGGGTGGGGAATGGAAGGAGCGCTACCTTGCGCCGTGGATACAAGATCTCGCTCGTCAGCGTGACGGGCGCAGCGCTCGCGCTGAGCGCCTCCGCGTGCGGTGGCAAGAAGGCCGACACTGGGGGCTCCAGCGGCGGGGACAGCAAGAAGGTCGTCAAGGTCGGCCTGGCGTTCGACATCGGCGGGCGCGGCGACCAGTCGTTCAACGACTCGGCCGCGGCCGGTCTCGACAAGGCCAAGCAGGACCTCGACATCAAGACCGAGGAGATCTCCGCCAAGCCGGACGAGCCCGACGCCGACAAGGAGGCCCGGCTGAAGCTGCTGGCCGGCAAGGGCTACAACCCGGTCATCGGCGTCGGCTTCGCCTACACCGCCTCGGTGATCAAGGTGGCGAAGGCTTACCCGAACACCAAGTTCCTGGTCGTCGACGCCGACCAGTGCAAGGTCGAGGGCGCCAACGTCGAGGGCGCCTGCTTCTCCGAGGAGCAGGGCTCCTTCCTGGTCGGCGCGGCCGCCGCGCTGAAGTCCAAGTCCGGCACGATCGGCTTCATCGGCGGCGTCAACGTGCCGCTGATCCACAAGTTCCAGGCCGGGTACGAGGCGGGCGCCAAGGCGGCCAAGCCGTCGATCAAGATCCTGCCGGCCAAGTACCTCACCGAGCCGCCGAACTTCGACGGGTTCAAGAACCCGGCGCTCGGCAACGAGGCCGCCAAGGGCCAGCTCGACAAGGGCGCGGACGTGATCTACCACGCGGCCGGCGGCGCCGGCATCGGCGTGATCAAGACCGTCGGCGCGGCCAAGAAGATGGTCATCGGCGTCGACTCCGACCAGTACAACCTGCCCGCCGTCTCCACGGTGAAGGACTACATCCTCACCTCGATGGTGAAGCACGTGGACGTGTCGGTGTACGACTTCGTCGAGGCCGTCTCCAAGGGCACCTTCCAGGCCGGCACCAAGAAGTACGACCTGGCCAACGACGGCGTGGGCTACTCCGCCTCCGGCGGCAAGGTCGACGACATCAAGGCCAAGCTGGACGCGTACAAGGCCGACATCATCAGCGGCAAGATCCAGGTGCCCACCAAGTGATCCACGTTCGTTCCCGGGCATAGGGGACGGACCATCCGCCGCGCGCACCCCGCCGACCACCGGCGGGAGGCGCGCGGCGCGGGTCGTTGACCCGCAGGATCCGCACGCAGTTGATCTGGACGCACTCTGAGTCAGGGGGGCACTCGTGCCTGACGAGGTGCCGGCCGTACGGCTGACATCGATCACCAAGCGCTTTCCCGGCGTGGTGGCCAACCGCGACATCGACCTCACCATCAACCGCGGTGAGGTCCACGCGCTGTGCGGCGAGAACGGGGCCGGCAAGTCGACCCTGATGAAGATCCTCTACGGCATGCAGAAGCCGGACGAGGGGACCATCGAGATCGACGGCGAGCAGGTCTCCTTCCGTACCCCGGCCGACGCGATCGCGCGCGGCATCGGCATGGTCCACCAGCACTTCAAGCTGGCCGACAACCTGACCGTGCTGGAGAACGTGATCCTCGGCGCCGAGCCGAAGCGCCGCGGCGGGATCGACTTCGCCGCAGCGCGCAAGAAGATCACCGAGATGGGCAAGGCGTACGGGCTGCGGGTGGACCCCGACTCGCTCGTCGAGAAGCTCGGCGTCGGCGACCGGCAGCGGGTGGAGATCCTCAAGGTCCTCTACCGGGGCGCGCGGGTGCTCATCCTGGATGAGCCCACCGCGGTGCTGGTCCCGCAGGAGGTCGACGAGCTGTTCGCCAACCTGCGGGAGCTGAAGGCCGAGGGCCTCACCGTGCTGTTCATCTCGCACAAGCTCGACGAGGTGCTCGCGGTCGCCGACACCATCACGGTGATCCGGCGCGGCACCACCGTCGCCGACTGCGTCGACCCGCGCGAGACCACGTCCCGGCAGCTCGCCGAGATGATGGTCGGCTCGGAGCTGCCGACGCCCGAGCTGCGCGAGTCCACGGTCACCGACGAGGTGCAGCTGGACGTGGCGGGCCTCACCGTGGTGACCGAGGACGGGCGCCCGGTCGTGAACGACCTGTCGCTGCGCATCCGCCGCGGTGAGATCGTCGGGCTGGCCGGGGTCGAGGGCAACGGCCAGAGCGAGCTGATCGAGGCCCTGATGGGCATCCGCCCGGCGGGCACCGGCGTCATCACCTACGGCGGCGACGACATCACCCACTGGCCGACCCGGCGCCGCCGCGAGGCGGGCATCTCCTACATCCCCGAGGACCGGCACCGGCACGGGCTGATCCTGGAGGGGACGCTCTGGGAGAACCGGATGCTCGGCCACCAGACCCAGAAGCCCAACGTGCGCGGCCCCTGGATCGCCCGCCGCGGCGCGCGCCGCGACACCACCCGGATCGTGCGGGCCTACGACGTCCGTACGCCGGGCATCGAGGTGCCGGCGGCGGCGCTGTCGGGCGGCAACCAGCAGAAGCTGATCGTCGGCCGTGAGATGTCGGGCGAGCCGCGGCTGCTGATCGCCGCGCATCCGACCCGCGGCATCGACGTCGGCGCGCAGGCCGCGATCTGGGAGTACCTGCGGCAGGCCCGCGCCGCGGGCCTCGCCGTGCTGCTGATCAGCGCCGATCTCGAGGAACTCATCGGAATGTCCGACACGCTGCACGTGATCCTGCGCGGCCGCCTGGTCGCGGAGGTCGATCCGGGGACCGTCACCCCCGAGGAGCTCGGCTCCGCCATGACCGGGGCCGGGGACGCCGCATGAGCGAGCGAAGCGACAACGAGCCCGGCTCCAGGGACAACGAGCCCAAGGACACTCCGCCCAAGGACATTCCGCCCGAGGAGACTCCGCCCGAGGAGACTCCGGCGGAGGCCGAGGCCAGGGCCAAGGCCGCCACGGCGGCTCCGGCGGGCGACACGCCGGAGACCATCCCGGCGTGGAAGGCGATGCTGCAGGGCCTCGGGCCGCGCGGGCTGGCGTTCAAGATCGGCGCGCCGCTGCTGGCGTTGCTGATCTCGGTGCTGATCGCGGCGCTGCTGATGCGGCTGTCGGGCGCCGACCCGGTCAGCTCGATCCAGAGCATGATCGACTACGGCACGCAGCAGTCGTCGCTGGTCGACATCGTCAACCGGGCGACCCGCTACTACCTGTCGGCGGTCGCGGTGGCGATCGGCTTCCGGATGGCGCTGCTGAACATCGGCGTGGACGGCCAGTACCGGCTCGCCGCGATGCTGTCGGCGGCGCTCGGCGGCGCGCTCACCCTGCCCGCCCCGTTCGGGCAGCTACTGGTGATCGTGGCGGCGATGCTGATCGGCGGCCTGTGGGCCGCGATCGCGGGCATCCTCAAGGTCACCCGCGGCGTCAGCGAGGTGCTGTCGACGATCATGCTGAACGCGATCGCGACCGGCGTGATCGCCTACCTGCTGAACGACAAGCGCCTCGCCGAGGTGCGGCCGGGCAGCAACAACGTGGCGACCCCGAAGATCCCCGGCGAGGGCAGGGTCGGCCCGCTGAACGGCTTCCTGTCCTCGATCGGGATCAACCTGCCGGGCGACGTCTACGGCCTGCTGCCGCTGGCGATCGTGGTCGGCATCGTCTTCTGGGTGGTCATCAACTTCACCCGGTTCGGCTTCGACCTGAAGGTGTCGGGCCTGTCGGCCTCGGCCGCGCAGGCGAGCGGCGTCAGCGCCAAGCGCATGATCGTCATCACGATGGTCCTGTCCGGCGCGGTGGCCGGCCTGATCGGCATGCCCGAGCTGCTCGGCGCCTCGTACGAATACTCGCTGAACTTCCCGGCGGGGCTCGGCTTCACCGGCATCACGGTCGCGCTGCTCGGCCGCAACCATCCGCTCGGCATCGCGCTCGCCGCGCTGCTGTTCGCCTTCCTCGACCAGAGCTCGGACGTCCTCCAGGACGTCGGGGTGCCGAAGGAGATCGTCGGCGTGATGCAGGGCGTCGTGGTCCTGACCGTCGCGATCGTCTACGAGCTCGTCCGGCGCTGGGAGATCAGGCTGCAGCAGCGGTCGGTGGCGACCGAGCTGGCCACCGGGCACGACCTGGCCAAGGAGACGGCATGAGCACGGCGACCGTGGCGGAGAAGGTCAAGTCCGTGAACGGCAGGCTCAACCTGCGCTGGCCGCACTACCTGCTGATCATCGGCGGGCTGCTCCTGCTGCTGTCGCTGGTCCGGGTGGTCGACGACGCCAACGACGTCACCTCCAGCGGCACCGTCGGCGCGATGCTGCGCCTGGCCGTGCCGATCCTGCTGGCGGGCCTCGGCGGCCTCTGGTCCGAACGCTCCGGCGTGATCAACATCGGCCTCGAGGGCATGATGATCCTCGGGACCTGGACCGGCGCCTGGGCGGGCTACCAGTGGGGTCCGTGGGTGGGCGTGCTCGCCGGGATCATCGGCGGCATGCTCGGCGGCCTGCTGCACGCGATCGCCACCGTCACGTTCGGCGTGGACCACATCATCTCCGGTGTCGCGATCAACATCCTGGGCCTGGGGCTCACCCAGTTCCTGGCCGGGCTGATCTTCGACACCGGCAAGGCCAAGGCCCTCGGCGGCGGCCCGCGCCAGTCGCCGCCGATCGATCCGATCAAGACGCTGACGCTGCCGGTGCTGTCCGGCGGCAAGATCGGGAGCTGGCAGAGCCCCGACTGGCTGGGCTCGCTGGAGAAGCACCACTGGTTCCTGGTGTCGGACCTGGCGGGGATCGTGCGCGGCGTGACGGCCGGGATGTCGCTGCTCACGCTGGTCGCGATCCTGCTGATCCCGGCGACGTACGTGGTGCTGTGGAAGACCGCGTTCGGCCTGCGGATCCGTTCCTGCGGCGAGGACCCGTACGCGGCCGAGTCGCTCGGCGTCTCGGTCTACCGGATGAAGTACGTCGCCGTGATGATCTCGGGCGGGTTCGCCGGGCTGGCGGGCGCGTTCCTGGTCACCGTGGCCGCGCCGCTCTACCAGGACGGGCAGACCGGCGGCCGCGGCTACATCGGCCTGGCCGCGATGATCTTCGGTAACTGGCGTCCCGTCGGGCTCGCCGCGGGCTCGCTGCTGTTCGGCTACACCGACGCGATGAACGCGCGCGGCGGCGGCGACTCGGTGCACGCGCTGCTGCTGTTCGTCACGGTCATCCTGATCGCGGTGGCCGGCTACCAGCTGTCGCGCACCCCGCGGATGCGCTCGTCCATCGAGACCGACCTGGACCGCCGCGTCCTGCGCAACACCTACATCGGCGTCGTGCTGGCGGTCGTCGCGGCCGGCGGCCTGCTGGTCTGGTACCTGACCACCGACGCCGTGCCCGGCGAGCTCGTCTCGTTCTTCCCGCACGTCACCACGCTGCTGGTGCTGGCGCTGGCGAGCCAGCGGCTGCGGATGCCCGCCGCCGACGGCCTGCGCTACCGGCGCGGCGAGGCACGTTAGCGCGTGGGTGACAATCGGGGGATGAACGAGATCGATTGGAAGGCCCTGCGGTCGGCCGCCCAGGAGGCGATGCGGCGCGCGTACGCGCCGTACTCCCGCTTCCCGGTCGGCGCCGCGGGCCTCACCGCCGACGGCAGGGTGCTGACCGGCTGCAACGTCGAGAACGCCTCGTACGGCCTCGGGCTGTGCGCCGAGTGCAGCCTGGTCTGCGCGCTGCACGGCCCCGGCAAGCCGGTGACGTCCGACGGAGACCGCCCGCGCCTGCTGGCCGTCGCCGTGGTCGACGGCCACGGCGAGCCGCTGATGCCCTGCGGGCGCTGCCGCCAGCTGCTCTGGGAGCACGGCGGCCCGGCGATGCTGCTGGAGACCACCCGAGGCGTCCTCCCCATGTCCGAAGTCCTCCCCGACGCCTTCGGCCCAGAAGACCTGATCGAACGAGCAACCTGACGACCAAGTACGCCGATCTTGCTCTGAGCGCCCTTTGAGCCCCCTCATAAGGGCGCTCAGAGCAAGATCGGCGAGTTTGTGATCCCTGCGAGGAGTGAGTAGTGGACGCCATTGATGTGATCCGGGCCAAGCGGGACGGCGGGGAGCTCACGCCGGAGCAGATCGACTGGGCAGTGGACGCCTACACGCGCGGCGCCATCGCCGAGGAGCAGATGTCGGCGCTGGCGATGGCGATCCTGCTGAACGGGATGAACCGGGCCGAGGTGGCCCGCTGGACCGAGGCGATGATCGCCTCGGGCGAGCGGATGGAGTGGTCGGCGCTGGACCGGCCGACCACCGACAAGCACTCGACCGGCGGCGTCGGCGACAAGATCACGCTGCCGCTGGCCCCGCTGGTGGCGGCGTGCGGCGCGGCCGTTCCGCAGCTGTCGGGGCGCGGCCTCGGCCACACCGGCGGCACGCTGGACAAGCTGGAGTCGATCCCCGGCTGGCGCGCCTCGCTGAGCAACGACGAGATGATGGACGTGCTGCGTTCGGCGGGCGCGGTGATCTGCGCGGCCGGGACCGGGCTGGCCCCGGCCGACCGCAAGCTCTACGCGCTGCGCGACGTCACCGGCACCGTCGAGTCGATCCCGCTGATCGCCTCCTCGATCATGTCCAAGAAGATCGCCGAGGGCACCGGCGCGCTGGTGCTGGACGTCAAGGTCGGCTCCGGCGCGTTCATGAAGACCGTCGAGAACGCCCGCGAGCTCGCCGAGACCATGGTCGGGATCGGCACCGACAACGGGCTGCGCACGGTCGCGCTGCTCACCGCCATGGACCGGCCGCTCGGCCGCGCCGTCGGCAACGCCGTCGAGGTCGCCGAGTCGGTCGAGGTGCTGGCCGGGGGAGGCCCCGGGGACATCGTCGAGCTCACCGTGCGGCTCGCGCGGGAGATGCTGGACGCGGCGGGCCTGGCGGGCGGCAAGGACCCGGCGGAGGCGCTCCGCGACGGTTCGGCGATGGACGTCTGGCGCACGATGATCTCCGCGCAGGGCGGCGACCCGGACGCCAAGCTGCCGGTCGCGAGCGAGTCGCACGAGGTCGTCGCGCCGTCCAGCGGCGTGCTGACCCGGCTGGACGCGTTCGGCGTCGGCGTCGCGGCCTGGCGGCTCGGCGCGGGCCGCGCCCGCAAGGAGGACCCGGTCTCGTTCGGCGCGGGCGTCATCTGCCACGCCAAGCCGGGCGACACGGTCACCGCCGGGCAGCCGCTGCTGACCCTGTACGCCGACGACGCGGACCGTTTCGAACGCGGTCTGGAGTCTCTTGAGGGCGCCTACGAGGTCGTTCCGGACGGCGTTCCCGACCAGCTTCCGCTGATCATCGACCGCATCTCCTGAGCCGGCGGCGAGTCGGGTGAGCCGGGGCCGGACCGGGCCAACAGGTGCGAACGGTCTTGACGCGCATGATCAACGCTCGGCAGGCTGATCAACGATCTTTATCAGCCTCAAGGAGCGACGGTGCTTCTCTCACGACTTCTGCCCGTGGTGGCGGCGGCGGGGATGGCCGGCCTGACGGTCGGCGCCCTGCCCGCCAGCGCCGCCCCGGCGGCCCCTCAGGTCGTCATCAAGGACGGTAAGACCCAGCCGGCCTTCTCCTACAAGGACGCCGTCCGGGAGAAGGTCTACGTCGAGACCACGGTCGACAGCGACCACGACGGCAAGCGCGACCGCGTGTCCGTCTACGTCACGCGGCCCAAGGAGACCGACGGGAGCCTGAAGGTCGCCTCGATCATCGAGGCCAGCCCGTACTTCTCCGGTACGCAGGACCCCAAGTACCACCCCGCCGACGTGACCGACTACCCGCGCCTGGCCCCCTGGGACCCGCCGACCGGCGCCTGGGTCCCGCCGGACTACGGCTTCTCCTACTACGACAACTACTTCGTCTCGCGGGGTTACGCCGTGCTGGCCGCCGACACGCTCGGCACCGGCGACTCCGACGGCTGCCCGACCGCCGTCGGCCGCAACGAGGCGTCCGGCATGAAGTCGGTCATCGAGTGGCTGACCGGCAAGGCCAAGGCCTACGACGCCAAGGGCAACAAGGTCGAGGCGAACTGGTCGACCAAGAAGGTCGGCATGGCCGGCAAGTCGTACGACGGCACGCTGCCCCTCGCCACCGCCGGCACCCGCGTGGACGGCCTGAAGACGGTCGTGTCCATCTCCGGCGTCTCCAACTGGTACGACGAGTACCGCGCCAACGGCGGCGTCGTCGCCCCCGACGGCTGGGAGGGCGAGGACCTCGACCTGCACGCCAAGGCGGTGCTGACCCGCAAGAACCTCGCGGTCTGCGCGCCGGTGATGCACGACCTCGAGAAGAAGATGGACCGGGTCACCGGCGACTACAACGCAACCTGGGACGAGCGGAACTTCGCCAAGCAGGCCGCGCACTTCAAGGCCAGCGTCCTGGAGGTCGGCGGCCTGCACGACTGGAACGTCAAGCCGATCCAGTTCGCCGGGCTGTGGAACGGCCTGAAGAAGGCCGGCGTCAACCGCAAGCTGTGGATTCACCAGGCCCGCCACGACGAGCCGATCGACATCCGCAAGCAGGTCTGGCTCGACACCCTCGACCAGTGGTTCGCGCACGAGTTGTACGGCGTGAACAACGACATCATGAAGCAGCCCAAGGTCGACATCGAGCGGACCCCCGGCACCTGGGAGACCCACGGCGACTGGCCCGAGCCGTCCGCCCACCCGGTCACCTTCGGGCTGGGTGGAGGCGCCGCCGCCCAGCAGCCCGGCGTCCTCGCCACCGCTCGTGGCAAGGGCACCCAGGGCCTGGTCGACGCCCCGGCCCGTACGGCCGAGGAGCTCACGGCCAAGCCCGACTCGGCCGACCCGAACCGGCTGATCTACCTCACGCCCGCGCTGAAGAAGAACGTCCGCCTGTCGGGCACCACCAAGGTCAAGGTGCGCGCCTCGGTCGACGGCAAGTCCCCGTACCTGACGGGCCTGCTGGTCGACTACGGCACCGACACCCGCTTCGCCGACTTCAAGCCCGACGGCAAGCCCCAGTGGTGCTACGGCGACAGCATCCCCGGCAACGAGGGCTGCCGCACGTCCCGCTCGTACGTCACGCAGAGCACCCCGTACGAGATCGTGACGCGGGGCTGGACCGACATCCGCAACCGGAACTCCATCTGGTCGCAGACGCCGGTCAAGCCGGGCAAGGACTACACCTTCAGCTGGCCGATGCAGCCGTACGACCACGTGTTCAAGGCCGGCCACCGGATCGGCCTGCTGATCCTGGCCACCGACCACGCGTACACGCTGCGCTACCCGGCCGGGACCAAGGTCCAGGTGCAGCTCGGCGGCAGCAGCCTCACGCTGCCCATCACCAACGGCTGACCTGACCTCCACCCCAGGTCAGCAGGGGGCCCGCCGTTCATCTCACTGATGAACGGCGGGCCCTCGCCGTTGGCAGATGTTGACGGCGATAGGGGCACCTTTCCGGCGGTAAGGTCCAGAGATGAGCGATCGCCCGACCCTTGACGCCATCCGGCGTGCGCCGAAGGTCCTGCTGCACGACCACCTCGACGGCGGGCTGCGGCCCGCGACCATCGTCGACCTCGCCCGCGAGGGCGGCTACACCGAGCTCCCGAGCACCGACGCGGACGAGCTCGGTGCCTGGTTCGCGGAGGCGTCCAACTCCGGCTCGCTCGAACGCTACCTGGAGACGTTCTCCCACACCGTCGGCGTGATGCAGTCGGCCGACGCGCTCACCCGCGTCGCCTACGAGTGCGCCGAGGACCTGGCCAAGGACGGCGTGGTGTACGCCGAGGTCCGCTACGCGCCCGAGCTGCACACCCAGACCGGGATGCCGCTGGAGCAGGTCGTCGAGGCCGTTCTGGCGGGCTTCGCGGCGGGCGGCCGCGACCACGGCATCCGCGTCGGCACGCTGGTCACGGCGATGCGCCACCAGGCCCGCAGCATGGAGATCGCCGAGCTCGCCGTCCGCTACCGCGACCAGGGCGTCGTGGGCTTCGACATCGCGGGAGCCGAGGCGGGCTACCCGCCCACCCGCCACCTGGACGCGTTCGAATACCTGCAGCGCGAGAACGCCCACTTCACCATCCACGCGGGCGAGGGCTTCGGGCTCCCGTCGATCTGGCAGGCGATCCAGTGGTGCGGCGCCGACCGGCTCGGCCACGGCGTCCGCATCATCGACGACATCACCGGCGCCGACGCGCCCGAGCCCGAACTCGGCCGCCTGGCCGCGTACGTGCGCGACAAGCGGATCCCGCTGGAGATGTGCCCGACGTCCAACATCCAGACCGGCGCGGCCAAGTCGATCGCCGAGCACCCGATCGGCCTGCTGCGCCGCCTGAGCTTCCGCGTCACCGTCAACACCGACAACCGCCTGATGAGCGGCACGACCCTCTCCGAGGAGTTCGCCAAGCTCGTGGACGCGTTCGGCTACGACTGGTCGGACCTGCGCTGGTTCACGGTGAACGCGATGAAGTCGGCCTTCATCGGCTTCGACGAACGCCTCGAATTCATCAACAAGGTGATCAAACCCGGCTATGGCGACCTGGTCTGACCTCGGCCCCGGCACTGGCATGATCGGGTCATGCTGAAGTTCCGTTCCACCGCCGCGCGGGTGGGGGCCTGGACGTGGATGGTGTTCGCCGCGCTCAACCTCGTCGACATCGTCGTGCGCGGGCGCGACACCACCGCGCTGGTGATGGCCGCGCTCCTGATCTTCGGCTGCGGCCTGGCGTTCGTGCTGGGGCTGCGCCCGATCATCCTCGGCGACGACTCCGGCGTGACCCTGCGCAACCCGCTGCGGGACGTGCGGGTGCCCTGGGCCGCCGTGCGCAAGATCGAGGACAAGGACGCGATCGTCGTGCGCTACCGCGGGACGGACGGCGCCGAACGTGCCTCGCGCGCCTGGGTGCTGCAGACCTCGCCCCGCGCACGGGCCAAGGCCGAGGCCCGCGCTCGCGCCGACGCCAAGAAGGTCCCCGGCTCCGCCGCCGACCACCTGGCGGGCCGTACCCCCACGCAGTACGCGGCCCAGCAGCTCACCGAGATGGGCGACCGCCAGCGCCCCACCAAGGGCAAGCCCGGCAACCCCGCCGCGGCCGCCGAGAAGGACGCCCAGAAGACCGCCGAAGCCCAGCTGGGCAAGACCTCCGGCACCGTCGCCTGGTCCCCGGCCGCAGTCCTGGCCCTGGGCATCCCCGGCGCCTTCCTCCTGGCCACCGTCATCATCGCCCTGACGGCCTGACTGCGCCGATCTTGCTCTGAGCGCCCCTTCCGCGGTGGGTGAGGGGCGCTCAGAGCAAGATCGGCGTATTGGTGGGGCCGATTAGGGGAGGGCGAGGGTGACGGCGATGTCGGCGCGGAGAGCGTCGAGGTCCGCCTCGGCCTGATCGCGGATGGAGGACAGGTCACCGGTGGCGGCCGGGAGGACGACCTGGAGGTAGCACTTGAGCTTGGGCTCGGTGCCCGACGGGCGGACGACGACACGGGCCGAGCCGCCTGAGGGGCCCGCGGCCAGCGTGAAGCGGAGGCCGTCGGTGGGCGGCAGGCCGTCGGCGCCGTCGGCCAGGTCGTCGAGGCGTTCGACGGCCCGGCCGCCCAGGTGGGTGGGGGGTGCGGCGCGGAGGCGGGCCATCGCGTCGGTGATCAGCGACAGGTCGTCGACGCGGTAGGACAGCTGGGACGTGGTGTGCAGGCCGTAGGCGCGGGCCTGGTCGTCGAGGAGGTCCTGAACGGTTCGGCCGTCGCGCTTGGCCTCGGCGGCGAGGGCGGCGACCGTGAGGGCCGCGCCGATGCCGTCCTTGTCGCGGACCACCAGGCCGTCGTCGCCGCCGACGCTATAGCCGATCGCCTCCTCGTAGCCGAAGACCTGGCGGTCGCCGGGCCTGCCGGCCTTCATGATCCACTTGAAGCCGGTCAGGGACTCGGCGAAGCGGACGCCGTGGGCGCGGGCGATCTCGCCGAGGAGGGACGAGGAGACGATCGTGGTGACCACGAGGCGGTCAGGGCCCTTGGTGTGGCGCAGGACGTGCTCGGCGAGGAGGGCGCCCACCTCGTCGCCGGTGAGCATCCGCCAGCCGCCCGGGGCGGGGATGGCCACGGCGCAGCGGTCGGCGTCCGGGTCGTTGGCGATCACGATGTCGACGCCGGACGAGGCCGCCAGGGCGAGCGCGAGGTCCATCGCGCCGGGCTCTTCGGGGTTGGGGAACGAGACCGTCGGGAAGTCCGGGTCGGGGTCTTCCTGCTCGGGTACGGGGATCGGGGCGGGGAAGCCGTTCCACTCGAAGGCGCGCAGCAGGACGTCGCGGCCGACGCCGTGCAGGGGCGTGTAGGCGATCGAGATGTCGCGGGCCGTGCCGAGCGGCAGGTGGGAGAGGGCGCGCAGGTAGTCCTGGACGATCTCGTCGCCGAGGGTCTCCCACGAGTCGCCGAGCGGGAGCTCGTTCACGGGGCCCACGGCGTCGATGGCCGTGGAGATCTCCGTGTCGAGCGGCGGGACGATCTGGGCTCCGTCGTCCCAGTAGACCTTGTAGCCGTTGTCGCGGGGCGGGTTGTGGCTCGCGGTGACCATGACCCCGGCGGAGGCGCCGAGCTGGCCCACGGCGTACGCGAGGACGGGCGTGGGGAGGGGGCCGGGCATCAGCCAGGCGCGCAGACCGGCGCCGGTGACCACGGCGGCGGTGTCGCGGGCGAACCGCGCCGAGCCGTAGCGGGCGTCGTAGCCGATCACCACGCCGCCGCCCGAGGGCAGGCGGGCGGCCAGGCCGGCGGCGGCCCGCATGACCGTGACCCGGTTCATGCGGTTGGGGCCCGCGCCCAGTTCGCCGCGCAGGCCCGCCGTGCCGAACTCCAGCTTGGCGCTGAACCGGTCGGCGAGCGCCTCGGAGTCGCCTGAGTCGAGGACCGCCTGCAGTTCGGCCCGCGTCTCGGGATCCGGGTCCTGCGCCAGCCAGGCGCGCGCGGCATCCTGGAGCGCGGCGTCCTGAGGCGCGGCGTCCTGGAGGCCGCTCATAGCTTCGAGATGACCGTGTGGAGGAGAGTGCCCATGCGGGTGGCGGCGGCGCGGCCCGCGGCCAGGACCTCCTCGTGGTCCAGCGGCGCGTCCGACAGGCCCGCGGCGATGTTGGTGACCAGGGAGATCCCGAGGACCTCACAACCCGCCTCGCGGGCCGCGATCGTCTCCAGGACGGTCGACATCCCGATCATGTCGGCGCCCATGGTGCGCAGCATGCGGATCTCGGCCGGGGTCTCGTACGTCGGGCCCCTGAACGCGGCGTAGACGCCCTCGGCCAGCGTCGGGTCGATCTCGTGCGCCAGGCGGCGCAGGCGGGCCGAGTAGGCCTCGGTGAGGTCGAGGAACGTGGCGCCGGTGAGCGGGTTCCCGCCGGTCAGGTTGAGGTGGTCGGAGATCAGCACCGGGTCGCCGACCCGCTGGTGCTCGGGCCGCAGCCCGCCGGCGGCGTTGGTGAGCACGACCGTGCGGACGCCCGCCGCCGCGGCGGTACGGATGCCATGGACGACCGGGTCGACGCCGAGGCCCTCGTACAGGTGCGTACGGCCGAGGAACACCAGCGCACGGCGGCCGCCGACCTCCACGACCCGGATCCGGCCCGCGTGGCCCTCGACGGCGGGCGGGGCGAACCCCGGCAGGTCGGTCACGGGCAGCTCGGCGATCGGGTGGCCCAGCGCGTCGGCGGCCGGGACCCAGCCGGAGCCCATCACCAGGGCGACGTCGAAGGACTCGAAGGACGTGCGGGCGCGCAGCCGCGCCGCGGCCTCCTGGGCCAGCACAAAAGCATCATTGCTCACCTGGCCGACACTACAGGCGCGATCAGTCGCCCAGGGACTTGCAGGGGCGGCTGCGCAGGTCCTTGACGTAGTCGTCGGGGGCCCCGGCGGCCTCGGCCGCGTCGGCCAGAATGCCCAGGTAGCGGGCCGAGGGCAGCCCGCCCTCGTAGTCGTCCAGGACGTACAGCCAGCAGAGCGCGTCGCCGTCCAGCGTCTGCACCCGGACGCGGATCTTGCGGTAGACGCCCAGCGCGGCGCCCTCCCAGCCGTCCAGCTGCTTCTCGTCGAAGTCGGGGACGTCGTACAGAACGACGAAGACCTGCTCGCCGGACTCCTCGACCACGGTCGCCAGAGCGCCGTCCCAGCCGACGTCCTGGCCGCCGAAGGTGAGCCGCCACCCCGACAGCCAGCCGGTGCCGCGCAGGGGCGAGTGCGGGGCCCGCGAGCTCATCTGCTCGGGGTCCATGTTGGAGGCGTACGCCGCGTACAGTGCCACGATGGTCCAGGGTACGGCACCCCGTTCGGGTCACTCCCTCGAGTAGGAAACAATGGAAGTGTGACTACCCGCATCGTGATCATCGGAGGAGGCCCCGGCGGCTACGAGGCCGCTCTCGTCGCGGCGCAGCTCGGCGCCGACGTGACCGTGGTGGAACGCGACGGCCCCGGCGGGGCGTGCGTGCTGACCGACTGCGTGCCCTCCAAGACCTTGATCGCCACCTCCACCCGGATGGCGGTCCTGTCGGAGTCGGCCGCGCTGGGGGTCCGCTTCAGCGGCGGCCCGGACGGCATCGTCGGCGGTCTCGAGGCCGACATGCCCACCGTGAACAAGCGCGTGAAGGACCTGGCGCGAGCGCAGTCCTTCGACGTCGCCGAACGGCTGGCCTACGAGGAAGTCAAGATCGTCCGGGGTGAGGCGCGGCTGGTCGAGCCGCACGTCGTCGCGGTGGGCTCCCGGCAGCTGCGGGCCGACATCATCCTGATCGCGACCGGCGCCACCCCGCGCGTGCTCCCCGGCGCCGAGCCGGACGGCGAGCGCATCCTCAACTGGCGCCAGCTGTACGACCTGGAAGAGCTCCCCGAGCACCTGATCGTGGTCGGGTCAGGTGTGACCGGCGTGGAGCTCGCCGGCGCCTACCTGTCCCTCGGTGCCAAGGTCACCCTGGTCTCCTCGCGCGACCGCATCCTGCCGACCGAGGACGCCGACGCCGCCGCCGTGCTGCAGGACGTGTTCATGCGCCGCGGGATGAACGTCATGTCCCGGTCCAGGGCGGGCGCCGTGGAGCGGTCCGGCGAGGGCGTGATCGTCACGCTGGAGGACGGCACCAAGGTCGAGGGCTCGCACTGCCTGATGACCGTCGGCATGGTCCCCAACACCCGCGGGATCGGCCTGGAGAAGGCCGGCGTCAAGCTGAACTCGAACGGCTTCGTCGAGGTCGACAAGGTCTCCCGCAGCAGCGTCCCGCACATCTACGCGGCGGGCGACTGCACCGGCATCCTGATGCTGGCCTCGGTCGCCGGGATGCAGGGCCGGATCGCCATGTGGCACGCCCTGGGCGAGGCCGTCCAGCCGCTCAAGCTGGGCTGGGTCTCCTCCAACATCTTCACCGACCCCGAGGTCGCCTCGGTCGGCGTCTCCCAGAAGATGGTCGACGCGGGCGAGGTCAACGCCCGTACGGTCATGCTCCCCCTGTTCAGCAACGCGCGGGCCAAGATGCAGGGCTTCGAGGACGGCTTCGTGAAGCTGTTCTGCCGCCCCTCGACCGGCATCGTCCTCGGCGGCGTGGTCGTCGCCCCCCGCGCCAGCGAGCTGATCCTCGGCCTGTCGATCGCCGTTCAGCAGCACCTCACGGTCGACCAGGTGGCGCACACCTTCGCCGTCTACCCCTCCTTGTCCGGCAGCATCACCGAAGCCGCCCGCCGCCTCATGACCGAGCACGCGTACTGAAGGCTTCAGCGGCCTCGGGCCCCTCGCGTGGTGGCTGAAGCAGTCCGGAGCCGCGGGCTAGGCGCCGGGGCGGCGGTTGGGGATGGGCAGGCCGTGGCGGCGCAGGCGTGAGCGGCGCAGGTCGTCGGAGCTGATCGCCACGGTGAACGTGCTGGTCAGCAGGGCCAGCAGCGCCACCATCACACGCAGCCACCACTCTCCGGGCAGCAGCATCAGCGCCGCGCAGACCGGGATCATGATCAGCAGGTGCCGGGCCAGGAGCCGCACCCGCCAGCCGGCGTCGGTGAGATCGTGCCGGACCCAGTCGCGGTTCTCGGCGGGCAGCCGGAACCCCAGCGCGTAGCGGGCACGCCGCCACAGTCCAGGGTCACCAGCCAGGCGGGTCATGGTGGCAAGGAGATACCCACAAAACGACCACCGCACAACGAGCGAACCCCGGTGGAAACGTTTCCACCGGGGTTCGCAGGTCAGGGGCCGGGCGGGTTAGAAGTCGCCCCCGCCGCCGAAGTCTCCGCCGCCGCCGAAGTCGCCGGAGCCGAAGTCCCAGCCGCCGCCGACATCGCCGCCGTCGCCGCCGAAACCGCCGCCCATGCCACCGTCACCGTCACCGAAGCCGCCGCCGTAGCCGCCGCCCCAGCCGCCGCCCATCATCGAGCCGAGCGCGGTGCCGATCAGGACGCCGCTGAGCAGGTCGACGCCGCCGTAACCGGCGTAGTAGCCGCCCGCGTAGGGCGCGTAGGCGGGCCCGGCGTCCCAGTAGGGGCGCCGCCCGTCGCCGTACGGGACCATCCGCACGTCGGGCTGGCCGCCGTTCAGGATCGCGTGGGCGTCGGCGGCGCAGGCCGGGACGGAACGCGGCTGGCCGCCGGGCGGTGCCCACATGACGTCCTGGACGGACGGGCCGTGGTTGGGGTTGAAGAAGCAGGGCGCGCGCTTCTCTGGCACGGGCTCACCGGCGAGGCGGGCGCGGGTGGCCGTCATGTAGTAGCGGCCGTCCTCCAGCGCCGTGGTGACCGCCCGCATGTCCTCGGGCCTCGCCGCGCGCTCGGTCGCGGACTTGGCCGTGTCGTAGGAGTTCATGGCCCGCTCGTAGTCGGAACGGGTCTCGGGATCCAGGCCCTGGTCCATGACGTTCAGGTCCAGCTTGGCGATGTCCTCGCCGAGCAGCGTCACGTCCTCCTCGACGCCCCGCTTCAGCTCGGCCATCTCGCGGGCCTGCTTCTCGCGGCGCCGCTTGCGGACGACCAGGAACGCGCCCAGCGCGCCGGCGATCAGCAGGATCACGACGCCGAGGACGACGAATCCGCCGATCATGCCGCTCTTGGCCTTGTCGTCGGCCTTCTTCTCGGCCAGCGACCCGAACTGGGTGAGCCGCGAGGTGACGTCGCCCCCCGAGGTCTGGGCGATGAGCTTGTTGAGGTCCTTGCTGGACAGGTCCTTGGAGATGCCGACCATCTCCTTGCCCTGGGAGTCGATCGCCACGTAGGTCTTGCCCTTGTCGACCCGGTTGGCGACGGACTTCAGCATGCCGCCCAGCTCGCGCTGGGAGTGGCCGGGGTTCACGACCACCGCGCGCACGTCGGCGTCGCCGGCGAACGAGTTGCTGATCTTGCTCTGGTCGGCCGCCGACAGCGAAGCGCCGGAGTCGGTCGTCACGTACACCCGGGAGTTCATCAGACCCTGGGCGATCTGCGAGACGTTGTCGGCCTGGGCGGGCGCGGCGAACCCGAAAAGCAGCAGCAGAACGGCGGCGAGGGCCGCAGGGACGGCGAAACGGCGCGTCCAGGGCCTCGTCGACAGCTTGGAACTCATGATGACTAGTCTGCCTCCTCACCTTTATTGACGTGCGCACGGCCCGCGGCGTTCCGTGCCCGAAAACGCCCGAGGCCCCCGCCGGAAGGTGGCGGGGGCCTCGGAACGCTGCTTTCGGCCGTATGCAGGGGCTTCGGAACGGGCCGTAGGGGCGGTCAGGAGTCCTTGATCTCGCAGATGACGGCGCCGCTGGAGACGGTCTGGCCGACCTCGGCCCCCAGGCCGGTGATCGTCCCGGCCTTGTGGGCGGTGAGGGGCTGCTCCATCTTCATGGCCTCCAGGACCACGATGGTGTCGCCGGCCGCGACGGTGGCGCCGTCGGTAGCGACGATCTTGACGATGGTGCCCTGCATGGGGCTGACCAGGGAGTCGCCGGAGGCCTGGGCGGCGCCGCCCTTCTTGCCGGCGCGCCGCTTGGCCGGGGCGCCCTTGCCCGCCGCGGCGGGGGCGGCCGAGGCGCCGAGCCCGGCGGGCAGCACGACCTCGATGCGCTTGCCGCCGACCTCGACGGTCACCCGCTCGCGTTCGCCCGCCTCGTCCTCGCCGTCGGCGGGGACGGCCTCGTGCGGCGGGATCTGGTTGTCGAACTCGGTCTCGATCCACCGCGTGTGCACGGTGAACGGGGCGCTGTCGTCGGCCGGGACGAACGCCTCGTCCTCCAGCACGGCCCGGTGGAAGGGCAGCACGGTCGGCATGCCCTCGATCCGGAACTCGGCCAGCGCCCGCCGGGACCGTTCGACGGCCTGGCGGCGGGTGGCGCCGGTGACGATCAGCTTGGCGATCAGCGAGTCGAACGCCTGCGGAACGGTGTCGCCCTCGACGTAACCGGCGTCCAGCCGGACGCCCGGACCGGACGGCGGCTCCCACTTGGTGAGCGTGCCGACGGCCGGGAGGAAGCCGCGGCCTGCGTCCTCGGCGTTGAAGCGGAACTCGATGGAGTGGCCGCGCAGCTCGGGGTCGCCGTAGCCGAGCTCCTCGCCGTCGGCGACGCGGAACATCTCGCGGACCAGGTCGATCCCGGCGACCTCCTCGGTGACCGGGTGCTCGACCTGCAGGCGGGTGTTGACCTCCAGGAACGAGATCGTGCCGTCCTGCCCGACCAGGAACTCACACGTCCCGGCGCCGACGTAGCCGGCCTCGCGCAGGATGGCCTTGGAGGAGGTGTACAGCAGTTCCATCTGCGCGTCGCTCAGGTACGGCGCGGGAGCTTCCTCCACCAGCTTCTGGTGGCGGCGCTGCAGGGAGCAGTCGCGGGTGGACACGACCACGACGTTGCCGTGCTGGTCGGCCAGGCACTGGGTCTCCACGTGCCGCGGCTTGTCCAGGTAGCGCTCGACGAAGCACTCGCCGCGCCCGAACGCGCCGATGGCCTCGCGTACCGCCGACTCGTACAGCTCGGGGACCTCCTCGATGGTGCGGGCGACCTTCAGGCCGCGCCCGCCACCGCCGTACGCGGCCTTGATCGCGATCGGCAGGCCGTGTTCCTGCGCGAACGCGACGACCTCGTCCGCGCCCGACACCGGGTCCTTGGTGCCCGCGACCAGCGGGGCGCCGACCTTGTCGGCGATGTGCCGGGCCTGCACCTTGTCGCCCAGCGCGGTGATCGCGGCCGGCGGCGGCCCGATCCACGTCAGGCCCGCGGCGATCACCGCGGCCGCGAAGTCGGCGTTCTCGGCCAGGAACCCGTAGCCCGGGTGCACGGCGTCGGCGCCCGCCTCGGCGGCCACCTTCAGCAGCTTGTCGATGTCCAGGTAGGACTCGGCCGCCGTGGAGCCGCCCAGCGCGTGGGCCTCGTCGGCGACCCGCACGTGCAGGGCGTCCAGATCCGGCTCGGCGTACACCGCGACACTGCTGAGCCCGGCGTCGCGGCAGGCGCGGGCAATACGTACCGCGATCTCACCGCGGTTGGCGATCAGGACCTTGCGCACGTTGGGTCTCCTCCCTCAACCTCGCACGCAGTCTAGATAGCCCGGTCTTGAGCGTTTACGTAAGCCCCTCCTTATCGAGTATCGACCCAAGTGACAAAGGGCTTCCTGAGGTCTCGGATCGGGCTCGATCCCGGCGGATCCAAGCGGGCCCCGGCGCCGTCAGATGTGGTGATCCCTCGACGGATCACCGGATGCGGCGCCCGGCACGGGCGCGAGAGGAGTGCCCGCGATGGAGCTGATGCAGAGGCGGACCGCGATCATCGTCGCGGTGGCGCTGGTCCTGATCGGCGGCCCACTGCTGATAGGTCTGCTCGGCGGTTTCGAGCGTACGGCGGGCGGCGAGATCGCCGTGGTCCGCAACGGCGGCTTCTTCGACAACAACAGGATCCGCCAGGTGCTGGACCCGGGCTCGGGCCGTACCTGGATCGGCATGTACTCGACCGCGCACAAGTACCCGGCCCAGCAGCGCTTCTACACGATCACCTCGCAGGGCGACGGGGACCGCAGCGGCGTGGACGTGGTCACCGTGCCGAGCGCCGACGGCGTCAACATGGGCATCGAGGGAACGCTCTACTTCACCCTCAACCTGGACCACGCCTCGATCAAGGCGTTCGACGACAAGTACGGCACCCGCAAGTTCCGCGGCGCCGACGGCGGCTCGCGCAACGCCTGGGACGGCGACAAGGGCTGGTCGGCGTTCCTCGACCAGGTCGTCCGGCCGGTGATAGACAACGACCTGCGCACCCAGGTCAACAGCTTCCGCTGCGCCGAGCTGGTCTCCTCCTGCGCCCTGGTGCAGAACACCTCCGCGCCGCAGCCCGGCAAGCCCCAGGGCGGCGTCCAGGCGCAGAGCAACAACGGCAACATCGCCAAGGTCCAGAACGCGATCAACACCAGCCTGGCGACCGACCTGGAGCAGACGCTCGGCGGCAAGTTCGTCACCGGCATCCACTTCAACCTGGTCCGGGTGACGCTGCCGGAGAAGGTGCAGGACGCCGTCGACCGCGCCCAGGCCGCGTTCGCCCAGGTCAGTGAGGCCCAGGCGCGGGTCGCGACCGCCAAGGCCGAGGCGGCCGCCAACAAGGCCCGCCAGGACGGCTACAACAAGTGCCCGACCTGCGCCAGGATCGAGGAGCTGAAGGCGCTGCCGCAGGGCATCACGGTCTACGCGCCCGGCAACGGCAACGGGCCGCTGCTGCCGCAGAAGTGATCGGAGACGACCGTGCGACTGGTGATCATCCTCGTCGCGATCGCCCTGCTGGCCGTGGTCGTGATCCTGATCGCGTACGGCGTCCGGGGCGGTAAGACCCGTTCGGCGGCCCCGGCCCGCTGGGAGACCCACACCGAGTCGGCAGGCGGCACCACCGCCGTCCTCGTCCGCCAGGTCACCCGGATGCCCGACGGCGAGCTGCTGGCCGAGCTGGGCCGCCAGATCGTCGCCGAGATCCCCGACGCCGACCCCGACTGGGAGGCGCGCTACCACGAGGCCATGGCCACGGCCCGCTCCCGGATAGCCGCCCTGGAAGCCCAGTAGGGCCGGGCCCATCACAGCCGGGCGATCGAGCCGAGCAGCCCAGCCGAGCGGCCCAGCCGGGCGGCCCAGCCGATCAGTCACGAAGAAGCCCGCGACCGGCCGGATGAGACGAGTCCTCGCTCGTAGGCGAGGATGACCAGCTGGACACGGTCGCGGGCGCCGAGCTTGGCCAGCAGGCTGGCGACGTGGGTCTTGGCGGTGCCGGGGCTGATGTGCAAGTCCGCGGCCAGCTCGGCGTTGGACAGACCGCGTCCGACCAGGGTGAGGACCTCGCGTTCCCGGCCGGTGATCCCGTCGAGACCGGCGGCGGGTGGGGCCGGTTCCGGGCGCGCGGCGAACTCGGCGATCAGGCGGCGGGTGACGCCGGGCGCGATGAGCGCGTCGCCGGCCGCCACCACCCGGACGGCGGCGATCATGTCGTCGAGGGGCATGTCCTTGACCAGGAAGCCGCCGGCCCCGGCGCGGAGCGAGGCGTAGACGTTGGCGTCCTCGTCGTAGGTGGTGAGCATGATCACGCGAGCCGCCGGCCGCTCGGTGGTGATCATCTGGGTGGCCTCGATGCCGTCCATCCCGGGCATGCGGATGTCCATGACGGCGACGTCCGGGCGGAGTTCCCTCGCCAACCGGACCGCCTGCGCTCCGGTCCCCGCCTCGCCGACGACCTCGATGCCGGACGCGGCGTCCAGCGCCATGCGCAACCCGGCGCGGACGAGCTCCTGGTCGTCGGCGAGCAGAACGCGGATCCGGGTCATCGGCGCCGTCCATCCCGGGCGGACAGCGGCAGCCGCGCGCGGACCCGGAAGCCGCCTCCGGGGCCCGGCCCCGCGTTGAAGTGCCCGTCCAGCAACGCGACCCGTTCGCGCATCCCGGAGATGCCGTAGCCGCACCCGCCGATCTCCCCGGTCCCGTCGTCGACGATCTCCAGGCGCAGCTCGTCCGGCTCCCGGTCGATCGTCACCTGGCAGCGGCGGGCGCGGGCATGGCGGATCACGTTGGTGAGCGATTCCTGGACGATGCGGAACGCCGCGTGGTCGACCGTCGGCGGCAGCGCCCGGTCCTGCGTGGGGCGCCGGACCTCCACCGTGACGCCGGCCGCCTCGGTGGCCGCGACGAGCCGGTCCAGCTCGGCCAGCCCGGCGAGAGGATCGGGCACGGCGGGCGCCGCCGGTGCCGGATCGGTCTCGCGCAGAACGCCGAGCATGTGCCGCAGCCCGTACAGGGTCTGCCTGCTGGTCGCCTCGATGGCGGTCAGTGCCTCCTGCGCCCGGTCGGGCGCGTCATGCAGTACGCGGCCGCCCGCTCCTGCCTGGATCGCGATGACGCCGATGCTGTGGGCGACCATGTCGTGCAACTCGCGGGCGATCCGCAGACGTTCGGCGGTGACGGCCTGCGCGGCGGCATGTGCGCGCGAGGCCTCGCCGTGCTCACGGCGCTGCCGGAGCGCCGTCCCGGACAGCCAGGCCGCCACCACGCTCAACGCCAGCAGCACCGACAGGCCGATGAAACCCGGCACGAGCAGACGGCTCCACCCGCCATCGCGGACCAGCCCGCCCTGCCATGCCGCCTGCTGGACCAGCAACGTCCCGGCGGCGCCGGCGAGACCCGCCCTGGGCGTCCGAACGGCCGTCAGGAACACCACCACCAGGTCGGCGGCCACGAACAACGGCCAGACCTGCTCCATCTCCAGCCGCAGCGCCGCGACGATCGCCACTTCGGCCAGCAGCGCCGTCAGGACCGGCCACGGCCTGCGCCACGTCCACCCGACCGGCATGGCCATCACCGCGGCCACCCCCAGCAGTCCGGGGATGGGCGCGTTCTCCCACCGGGAGGGCACGTCGCCGCTGGTGATCGCGGCGCACAGCACCAGAGCCAGCCCGGTGACCGCGCATGCGGGGAGCGCAGGTCGCAGAACGCGCGGAAGGCGGGGGGACGGAGGGGACGCGAGGGGATCCACGGGCGGATCGTAAGAGCCGTGCCGCCGCGAAAGCGTCAGCCTCGGGTCGTATGCCCGTGGGCCTATGCCTCCCGGCAGATCTCCGGTGGCCGATTCCCGCCGCCGGGCCGATGCCGCCGGGGCCCGCCGGTCGGCAGCGTGAACGGTGTGATCGAAGTCAACGGATTGACCAAGCGCTATGGGGACGTCCTGGCGGTCAGCGATCTGACCTTCACCGTGCCGCCCGGGCAGGTCACGGGATTCCTCGGCCCCAACGGCGCAGGGAAGAGCACCACCTTGCGGATGATCCTGGGGCTGACCCGGCCCACCGCCGGAACCACGACCGTCGACGGCCGCCCGTTCACTCAACGGCAGGCAGGACTGCACCACGTCGGTGCCCTGCTGGACGCGGGCGACGTGCATCCCGGCCGCAGCGCCGCCGCGCACCTGGCGGCGCTGGCCCGCGGCAACGGGCTGCCCCGGCGCCGGGTACGGGAGGTACTGGACGAAGTGGGGCTGGCGGCAGTCGCGCGGCGCCGCGTCGGCGGATTCTCTCTGGGCATGCGGCAGCGGCTCGGCATCGCGACGGCCCTGCTGGGCGATCCGCCGGTGCTGCTGTTCGACGAGCCGGTCAACGGGCTGGACCCCGAAGGCGTGCGCTGGGTGCGCCGGCTGTTCCGTCGGCTGGCCGCCGAGGGCCGCACGGTCCTGGTCTCCAGTCACCTGATGAGCGAGATGCAGAACACCGCCGACCGGCTCGTGGTCGTGGGCCGGGGCGAGCTGATCGCCGAGGAGACCGTCGCCGAGTTCGCGGCCCGCGGCGGCCGTACCCGCGTCATGGTCGGTTCGCCCCAGCCCGACCGGCTCGCGGCCGTGCTGACCGACGCGGGCGCGGCCGTGGCGGCCGTGGGCGACGGGGGATCCGCCGTGCTCGCCGTCACCGGGTTGACCGCCGCCCGGATCGGCGAGCTGGCCCACCACCAACGGATCGTTCTGCACGAGCTGACGGCGCGCACCGCGTCGCTGGAGGAGGCGTTCATGGAGCTCACCGCGGGCAGTGCCGACTACCGCGCCGGCTACCGCGCCGGCTACCGCGCCGAGGAGGGCCGATGATCACTCCTGCGGCGGCCGATCCCCGCGTCCGGTTCGGTGACCTGCTCGCCGCCGAATGGATCAAGCTGTGGTCGCTGCGCTCCACCCGCTGGGTGCTCGGGGCCGGCCTGCTCCTGGTGATGGCGATCGCGGTGCAGAAGAGTACGGAGGCCTACCAGGAATGGCCGGTCTACCGTCCTCTCGAACGAGCCCACTTCGACCCGATGACCACGGCGTTCAGCGGGCTCACCGCCATCATCGTGATGATCGGGTCAGGCGTCCTCGGCGCGTTGGTGATCGTCGGCGAGTACTCCACCGGGCTCATCCGCACGACCATGACGGCCGTCCCGTCCCGGCATCGCGTCATCGCGGCCAAGGCGGCCGTCCTGGCCACCGTCATGCTGGTCGTCGGGGCCGCCCTGTCGCTGGGCACGTTCGCCGTCGGCCAGATGATCCTGTCCGGGCGGGGGATCGCGCTCACGCCCGGCGATCCGGGCGTGGCGCACGTTCTGGTGGCGAACGGATCGCTGGCGCCGGTGTCCGCGCTGACCGGGATGGGGCTGGGGGCGTTGCTACGCCATTCCGCCGGGACCGTCGCGGCCGTCTGCGCCGTGCTCGTCATCGCCCCGATGGCCTTCCGGCCGACCGTTCACCAATGGGCCAACGACCTCTACGCGTGGTTCCCCTTCTACGACTGGCTGCACTGCCTGTCGTTGCGGCATCCCCGCGCCGCCTCGGCGCTCCCCACGTTCACCGGCTCTTGGATCGCCTTCGCATTGTGGCCGCTGATCGCGTTCGGCCTCGCCGTGGTCGCGGTGCGGAGGCGGGATCTGTGAGGTGGGCGGGCAAAGAGAAGCCCGCGTGCGCCGAGGTTGACGGAACGCAAGGTTCTCTCGGCGCACGCGGGAGTCTGGTACCCGGCGGCTTTGCCCGGCAGGGCTCTGGATCAGGCGGTCTTGCGGGCGTAGCGGCGGTTGAACTTCTCGACCGCTCCGGTGCTGTCCATCACGCGGCTCTTGCCGGTGTAGAACGGGTGGCTCGCCGACGAGACGTCGACGTCCACGACCGGATAGGTGTTGCCGTCCGTCCACTCCACCGTCTGGTCGCTCTCGACCGTGGAACGGGTCAGGAAGGCGAAGTCCGAGCCGCGGTCCCGGAACACGACGGGCTGGTAGCCGGGGTGAATGTTCTTCTTCATCGTTCCTCCCGTAGGTCGCTCAGCCGTGTCAACAGGGTGACAACGGTTTTCATTCCCCGACTTGGACGGTGTATCTTCCGATTGATCCCTGAGGGTCCTGAGGAGGGCGCTTGGTGCGCGTGGTCCGTTCTCTCGGTCTGGTCGCGGCGCTGGCCGTCTGCGGTGCGGCGCTGCAGGCGTCGGACGTGCCCAGCCACCATCCGGTGATGGACAGCGAGACGACGCAGCAGCTCACCGTGGCCGCCAGTTCGCTCGTTCAGCAGCGTTCCGCGGCGTTGGTCCAGAAGGAACGGCATGATCGTTCGTCGCCCCGGGAGGTGCTGGGGGTGCGGTTCTCGCCGAAGCTGGTGCAGGCGCAGGACCGGGCCGTTCACGAGCTGGAGAACCGCAACCGGGCGCCGGTCGAGGGCGGGCCGGCGCTGCTCGGCGCGCACACGCGGCTCGAGTCCGGGCGTGCGGTCCGAAAGGGCGACCGGATCACGCTGGAGGCCATCGAGCGCACCGAGGTCGAGTACGAGAACGGCCGTCTCAGCCAGTCGGTGCGGCGCCGTTTCGAGTTCACCACCCGCGACGAGCAGATCACGCTCGTCGGTGAACGCGTCGTGGATCCGTCCGCGCATCCGCTGAACGATGCCGATCCCGGCTCGGACGTTCCTTCTCACTGAATTCTGGGAATCACCAATTGTTGCGCGGAAAGTGATCGATCCCGCTCGGGTATTGACGGACAGTTATTCAATCCGTAAGTCGACTGCGGAGCGTGAGCATTCGCCGCTCCCGGCGCCCGTCTGCCTGGCCACTGTCGGCCAGCGGGCGGTGGTGAGAATGGGGTGGAATCGATGCCACGCTTCCGTTGTGCGGCTGGATTCCTGTGAACGGTGGGGCGTAGGCTGGCCATTCTTCTTCCGTGCGGCGAAAGGGTCGATGCAATGAGCGGTGACAAGCGCGGCGCCAGCATCGGGGCGCTGGAAGATCTGTCCCGGATGTTCAGTAAGCACTCCAAGAACCTCGACGCCCTGATCAAGGACCTGAACGGACGCACCGTCTCCAGCACGGAGGTCTGGTGGGGACCGGGCGCCGACCGCTTCCGCAGCGCCTGGACCGAGGCCAAGACCGCCTTCGACAAGATGGCGCTCGCGCTGGAGCAGGGCAGCCAGGACATCAAGCGTTCCCAGCAGAACATCGAGTCCGCCACGCGCTGAGGCGAACGCTCCCAAGGACCGCGGGTCCCGGCCCATCCCCCCGAGGCCGGGACCCGCACTTTTTTACGCATGTGTGTCAGATACCGGGCTTTTCTCTGGTGCCGCATGCTGAGGCGGCCGTAGTTTCCGCTGTGTGAGAGCTGTGGTGCGGGGGCTGAACGTTCATCCGATCAAGAGCGCGGGCGGCATCGCCGTGCCGTCGGCCGAGATCACGGCGGTGGGGCTGCGCGGGGACCGCGAGTTCCTGGTGATCCGGCCGGACGGCCGCCATCTGTCGCAGCGCGAGGTGCCCGGGCTCGCACGGCTGCGGCCCATCGTCGAGGACGGCAAGCTGCGGGTCGAGGTCGAGGCGCCGGGTGACTCGGCTGCGCTGGCGTACGAGCCGTTCGACGGCCCGGCCAGGCGGGTGAACGTGCACGGGACCGACTGCGAGGGCGTGGACCAGGGCGACGACGTCGCCGAGTGGTTCAGCACGGTCCTCGGGCTGCCGTGCCGCCTGGTCCGCTTCACCGGAACGCGCAGGACGCCGCGCGGCGACACCCTGACCTACGACGACGGCGACCCGATCTCGGTGCTGTCGGTCGAGTCGCTCGCCGACCTGAACGAGCGCCTGACCACCAGACTGGAGATGCGGCGCTTCCGGCCCAACATCGTGCTGGAGGGCCTCGGCCCGTACGGCGAGGACCGGGTCTCGCGGCTCCGCATCGGCGCGGCGGTCGAGATCGAGGTGATCAGGCCGTCCGGCCGGTGCGTGATCATCAACACCGACCAGGACACCGGCGAGCGACGCCCCGAGCCGCTCCGCGCCCTCGGCGGGTACCGCGTCCAGATCCACGGCGGGCAGCGCGCGATCATGTTCGGCCGCCTCGGCGCGGCGCGCTCGTTCGGCCGCATCGCCGTGGGAGACGTAGTGGACGCGGTGGAGCGGATCGACGATGACACCGCTTGACCCTGACACCGTGTGAGGCCGTAGACCGGGGGCGTCATGTTCAGCATCGGAGAGTTCGCCAGGCACGGCCGGGTCTCGGTGCGCATGCTGCGGCACTACGACTCGATCGGGCTGCTGCGGCCGGCGCACGTCGATCCGGCCTCCGGGTACCGGTCGTACGAGGCGCGGCAGCTGTCGGACCTCAACCGGATCGTCGCGCTCAAGGACCTCGGCTTCACCCTCGACCAGGTGCGGCGGGTCGACAAGATCGACCTCGATGAGCTGCAGGGAATGCTGCGGCTGCGCCGGGCCGAGCTGCGGGCGCGGATCGAGGACGACACGGCGCGGCTGGCCCAGGTCGGGGCGAGGCTCCAGAGCATCGAGGAGGAGGGCGCCATGCCGTCCGACGACATCGTGATCAAGCGGCTTCCGGCGGTACGGGTCGCCGAGCTGACCGCGGTCGCGGAGAGCTTCGAACCCCGGTCGATCACCCCGGTGATCGGGCCGCTGTACGAGGAGCTGTGCGCGCGGCTCGACCGGGCGGGCGTCGCGATCGCGGGCGAGGGGATCGCCTACTACGAGGACGCACCGGACGGGGGTGTGGTCGTGCACGCCGCCCTGCCGGTGAACGTGGAGGCCGGCGGCCACGACTTCGAGGTCGTCGATCTGCCGGAGGTCGAACGGGCGGCGACGATCGTTCACAAGGGTCCGATGGACGGCGTGATGCCGTCCGTTCAGCGGCTCGCGCGGTGGATCGACGACAGCGGGTTCCGGTCGGCCGGCTACAACCGCGAGCTCTACATCGAGTACGGGACCGGCGATCCGTCCACGTGGACGACCGAGCTGCAGGAGCCCCTGCGATGAGCGGGCTCTTCAGCGCCACCGAGGCCGCGCGGCGGGTGGCGCGCGGCGACGTCGGCTCGAAGGAGCTGACCGAACGCGTTCTGGAGCGCATCGAGGCCGCCAACCCCGACGTGAACGCGATCGTCGAGGTGCGGCCCGGAGCGCGCGCGGACGCCGCGGCGGCCGACGAGGCGGTGGCGCGCGGCGAGACGCTCGGGCCGTTGCACGGCGTGCCGATCACGGTCAAGGAGGCGATCCACGTCGCCGGGCTGCGTTCCACCTGGGGCGATCCGGCCGCGCGCGACTTCGTGGCACCCGCCGACGCGACGGTCGTACGGCGGCTCAGGGAGGCCGGGGCGATCATCGTCGGCACCAGCAACGTCGCGTTCATGCTCGCGGACTTCGGCCGTACGGCCAACGAGCTCTACGGCGCGACCGCCAACCCGCGCGATCCCGGGCTGACGCCCGGCGGCTCCAGCGGCGGCGCGGCGGCCGCGCTCGCGGCGGAGATGACGTTCCTGGACTACGGCTCGGACCTCACGGGCTCGATCCGCATCCCCGCCGCCTTCTGCGGGGTGTACGGGCTCAAACCGACCAGCGGGATCGTTCCGCTGACCGGCTTCGCGCCGCCCGGCCCGCCACCGCCGCCGAGCGAGATGACCTACCTGTCGGCGCTCGGCCCGCTGGCCCGCTCCGCCGCCGACCTCCGTACGGCGCTGAAGGTCACCGCGGGACCCGAGGGCGCGGCGGCCAAGGCGCTCGGCTGGTCGCTCCCGCCCTCGCGGCACGCACGCCTGAACGAGTTCCGGGTGGGCTTCACGCTCGACGGCCCAGTCTCCGACGAGATCGCGGACCGCCTGGCCGCCACGGTCGAGGCGCTCGGTCGCGCGGGCGCGACGCTGGTCGAGGGCTGGCCGGACGGCGTGGATCCGGGTGCGGACGCCGAGTCGTTCGGCTTCCACGTGGGGTTGTTCTTCGCGTTCATGGAGCCGGGCTCGCAGTACGCGACGCTCGCGCAGGTCATCGAGCACGAGAGCCGCCGTCAGGCCGCCCGCGCCGCCTGGGGCCGCTACTTCGAGGACGTCGACGTCTTCCTGTGCCCGGCGACCACCACGCTGCCGTTCCCGATCGACGAAGAGCCCGACCCGAGCCTGCCGTTCTGGGCCTCCCACGCCTCGTACGCCGGACTGCCCGCGGTCACGGCGCCCCTGACCGGCGATGGGCCGCCGATCGGCGCGCAGATCATCGGGCCGCGGTACGAGGACGACACCGCGATCAGCTTCGCCGAGCTCCTGCCGACCTGATCACTCGCCGCGGTCGCCCCCGACCGGCGGCGGCAGCGCGACCTGGATCTGCGTGGTGGCGCCGAGCGCGATGAACAGACCGCGCCCGGTGGGCCCGCCGAGCGGCGCGTTCCGCGGCAGCCGCAGGCCGAACATCTCGCCGTCGTCGGGGGAGTCGATCGCCAGCAGCAGCCCGGAACGCGACCGGCGCGTGTCGTTCAGGAAACCGCGGTAGCCGCGCCCGAGGTCCTCGGTCGTGCCGCCGATCACGACCGCGTGCTCGGCGTCGCGCGCGGTCCGCAGCACGCCGCGCAGCGCGTCGTCGAGCTCGGTCTCGTCCAGCAGTTCGGCGTCGTCGACCACGACCACGTAGCGGTGCTCGTCGCCGATCGCCGCCGCCAGGTCCTCCTCCTCGGAGTCGGCCGACAGCAGCCCGAGCACGCCGGGACGCCCCGCGAGCAGCCGCAGCGGCGACCGGCGAGGCGTGATCAGCACGACCGGGACCAGCCCGCCGCCGACCGCCGGGTCCAGTAGTGACTGCACGATCGTGCGCAGCGCGGTGGACCGGCCCGAACGCGGGGGACCGGCGATGACGAAGCCGGGCCCCTCGTTCTGCAGGTCGATGCCGACCGGCGCGAGCGTGTCGCCACCGACGCCGACCAGGGCCCACAGCGCCGACGGCGCCATGTGGTCGGGTTCGAGTGACATCGCCTCGCGGTAGGTCACCCGTACGGGCAGCTCGTCGACGTGCAGGGGCCGCTGCTTGCGCGGCAGGCGGCCGTAGCGGGTGACGCAGACGCGGGCGATCTCCTGCAGCGCGGTGACCTGGGCGGTGCCGGACGGGTCGTCGCCGAGCAGCCCGATCTGCGACTCGCGCGGCGGCTGCCCTGGGGACAGCTGCTCCAGCGCGCGGCCGGGCGGCATCTCGGCGGGCACCTGCTTCTCCTGCAGGCCCGCGTAGCCGTAGTCGTTCGGGTCGGACATCCGCAGCACCAGACGCCGGTCGAACACCGTCGAGACCTGGCCGCTCAGGCCGGTCCGGTCGCCGGTGAAGACGGCGCGCAGCCCGACCGCCGCGCCCTCGCGCAGCAGCCGCAGCACGGCGTCCACCAGGCGGCCGTAGTCATAGTGCTCGAACGCGCCGACGAACCCCTCCCAGCGGTCGAGCATCAGCACCATCCACGGCAGCCGGTCGGGCGCGGCGACGGCGGCGCGCTGCTCGCTCAGCGACGCGAACCCCGCCTCGGCGAGCAGTTGCTGGCGGCGGGCGACCTCGGCGGCGAGCGCGGTGAGCAGGCGTTCGACCCGGTCGAGCCGCTCGCGGCCGACGACCGCGCCGCAGTGCGGCAGCGACACCAGCGGCAGCAGCGCGTTGGCGCCGCAGTCGATCGCGTAGAGGTGCGCGTCGTACGGCGAGCAGGCGCCCGCCAGCGACCCGGCGATCGTCCGCAGCGCCGTCGAACGCCCGGACTGCGCGGCGCCCGCGAGGTAGAGGTGGCCGCCGCCGGCGAGGTCGAGGGTGAGCGGCTCGCGCGACTGGATCGCGGGCAGGTCGGTGATGCCGAACGAGATCGGCGGCACGCCCACGACCGACCCTCCGGCGGCCGTACGCGGCGACAGGCGGACCTTCTGCGGCAGCGGCGTCAGCCAGGGCGACGGCTGGCGGTCGATCCCGGCGCGGCGCGCCGCCTCCTCGATCGCCAGCACCAGCACCGACAGGTCGGTGATCATCGCCGGGTCGGCGTCGTCGAGCGCCTCGCGCGGCGCGGGCAGCGGGCGGCCGAGACCCTGCCACGGAACGGGCAGCACGGTGGCCGGGGCGACCGTCGCCGGGCCGGTGCCCGGGCGGCGGCCGCCGATGCGCGCGGACTGCACGGCGTGCAGCGACGACGAGCCGGAACGCACGTAGCAGCGGCCCGGAGTCGACTTGGAGATCTGCGCGGCCCCGGCGTCGTCGATCACGTCGGTGGACTCGTCGGGGTCGGTGACGCGCAGCGCGATCCGCAGGTTGGTGTTGGCGCGGATGTCGCCGGTCACGACGCCCGCCGGGCGCTGCGTCGCGAGGATCAGGTGAACGCCGAGAGACCGGCCCCGGCGGCCGATGTCGACCAGGCCGGTGACGAAGTCGGGCAGCTCGGTGACCATCGCGGCGAACTCGTCGATGACCAGGACCAAGCGCGGCATCGCGATGAGGTCGGTGCGCTGGAAGGAATGCCCTTGCTCCGGATGGGCCTTCATGGTGCGCAGGTCGTTGTAGTCCTCGATGTCCTTGGCGCCCGCCTCCAGCAGGATCTCCTCGCGGCGGCGAAGCTCGGCCGCCAGCGACTCCAGGGCGCGTTCGGTGGCGTGGCCGTCGAGGTCGGTGACCATGCCGACGGTGTGCGGCAGCCGGGCGCAGTCCTTGAACGCGGCGCCGCCCTTGTAGTCGATGAGGACGAACGTCATCTCGTCCGGGCGGTTGGCCACGGCGAGGGAGGCGATGAGGGTCTGCAGCAGTTCGGACTTGCCCGCGCCCGTCGTTCCCGCGATGAGGCCGTGCGGGCCGTCGGTGCGCAGGTCCACCGCGTACGTGCCCTCAGCGCTGATGCCGATGGGAACGCGGGTCGCACGGCCGCCGGTGCGCGTCCAGAACTGCTGAATCTGGTCGGGCGTGGGATCGGGCATCGCGAGCAGGTCCAGAAGCCGTGCCTCGGACGGAATCGCCTCGTCGGCATCCTCACGCGACACGTCCCGTACGGGGGCAAGGGCGCGGGCGACCCGGTCGGTCCAGGCAGTGGAGACCTGGTCGGCCAGAACGGGGCCGAGCTGGTCGAGGCCTTGGCCGTTCAGGCGAAGTGCCTCGGGGCGATGCGGATCCCATGCGGCGACGGCGGTGCACTCCTCGGGCAGGAGGCGTTCCTCGTCGTCGATGCAGATCGCGTGCAGGCCGTACTCCGGACCGCGCTGGAGCAGCATCGGCATGCCCGGCACGCGGCGCAGCGCCCGCGCCCCGTCCAGCACGATGAGGATGTTGTACGGGACGGCGTCGGCAGGCCGTTCCTGCCCGAAGAAACTGGAGGTGGCCTGGGAGGTGCGGCGGCGTTCGGTGACGCGGATCGCCAGCTCGGTGATGCGGTGCGCGACCGACTCGGGGTCGGTGCCGACCAGCGCCATGCACTCCTCGCCCTCGCGCGGGGCGGCGTGCGGCAGCCAGCGGACCCAGTTCCACTCGCGCTCGGCCTGCTGGTCGGCGCAGAGCACGACGATCGCCAGGTCGCGCGGGCTGTGCAGCGCGGCGGCCTGCGCGACCAGCCAGCGGGCCAGCGCGCGCGAGGCGGGACGCGACTCGGCGGAGGCGCCGGTCAGCCCGATCACGCCCAGGTCGGCGAGCGGCAGCGCGACCGGGACCAGACGGGCGGCCGGTACGGAGACATCGCCTGCCTCGGGGCCCGCGTACTCGGCTCCGGCGAGCTCGATACGGGCGGGCAGGTCGGCGACGCCGAGGCGCAGGTGCAGGACGTCGGGGTCGCCGAGGCGGCGTTCCCACAGGCGGCGGCGCGGGCCGGTCGCGGTGAGCAGGACCTCGGCCGGGTCGGGGTGCAGCGCGCGCCGTTCCTCCTGGTCATCGCGGCGCAAACGGTCGACGTCGCCGCCGAACTCGGCCGCCTTCTGCTGGTACTCCTTGAGCGACTTCTTGTACGACTTGCGGCCGTGCATGCGGTCGCCGATCCACTCGCCGAGCGTCATCACCGGCCAGGCGAGCGCGAACAGCGCCCACCACCACTGGCCCAGCGCGAACGCCATCACCAGGCCGAACGCCGAGAACAGCAGCGCGCCGAAGAGCCGGAGCCGTTCCTTCGGATTGCGTTCGGGCCGGCGTGGCACCTCGATGCGGCGGGCGCGGTGCGGCGGGATGAGCCGGGGCGGCCGGTTGAACGCCAGGCCACCCTCGGGCAACGGTTCCAAGTGGGTGTCGGGGACCGAGCTCGTCGCGAGCGTCAGGATGCTGGCGCCGACGGCGAGCATGCCGCCCTCGGGCCAGACCGACTTGCCGGCCAGCGGCTGACCGTCCAGGACGATCCCGCGGGACAGGGTCTGGGACGACGCCTCGACGTGGACGCCGCCAGGCTCGACGGTGATACGGAGGGAACGGGCCGGGACGGCGGGGTCATCGAGTGCGATGTCCACGTCCTCGCCGGTGGTGCCCGAGCCGAGAGTGGCGGTGCCGAGGCCGAGCCGGTGCACGGACCCGGCGGCCGGTCCGCCGACCACCCGGACCTCGATCAGCCCGGTCGGTTCGGCCTGGACGGTGGCGGCGGCGGTGCGCTGCTCGACGGCGACGACCGCCCCGTCGCGCAGCTCCCGTACGGCCGGGGCCTGCGGGTCGAGCATCCGCCCGTCCAGCCACAGGCTCCGGTGCCCCGCGGCCTTGGGCTGCGGCTGCTTGGCGAAGCGGGGCGTCAGCGGCGCGTTCTTCGGAGCCCCGTTCGGATCCCCGTTCAGCGACGCGAAGATCGACTGGGCCACGCTGTCGACGGTCACGTCGGGCTCGGCGTCCAGCACGACGTCCCGGGGCCCCTGGCCGGTCAGCGCCGTGAACGAGATTCGCATGCAGAGCCCCTCCATCGTGCGCCGATCGGCTTCGTCGGGTGCCGATCGGCGTTGCCGCAGGGTCAGCTTAATTACTCGTCTCCTTCAGGGACCCGGTCACGACACGGCCGGCTGTCACGCGGCCGCGAGGACCGCCTTGAGAGCGTCCTCCATCGAGGTCGGCGCCATCCCGAAGGTGGTCTGGAACGCCGAGGAGTCCAGGATGTAGGGCTTGTCGAACTGGTAGCGGGTCTCGCGCATCTCGCGCACCATCGGCACGGCGGCGCCGACGGCATTGAAGATCGGGCGGGGCACCTCGGTGATGCGCGGCCTGCGGGCGCCGGCCAGCTCGCACAGCCGTTCGCCGAACTCCCTGGTGGTGAACGGGTCGGCGCTCGGGATGTGCCAGGCGCGGCCGAGGGCGCGCTCGTCGGTGCCCGCGATGGCCAGGGCGCGCGCGACGTCGGGCAGGTAGGTCCAGCTGTGCGTGATGTCGGGGTTGCTGAAGTACCAGACGCGCTTGCCCGCGAGCAGCGGCCGGACGAAGCGGGTGGTGCCGATGTAGGCCTGGTCGGTGCTGCCGGGGCCGTAGTAGTCGGAGCCGCGGACCTCGGTGACGCGGGCCCGGCCGGCCTCGTGCGCGGCGAGCATGTCGTGCCACATCTTGGCCCGGACCTTGCCCTTGGTGCCGGTCGCGGCCATGGGGGTGTCCTCGGTCATCGGCCCGTCGAAGGGGCCGTAGCCGTACAGGCAGCCGAGCGTCACCAGCGCGGCGCCGGTCTCCTCGGCGGTGCCGAGCAGCGCGTCCGCGACCGGCGGCCACACCGTGGCCCACTCGTGGTAGCGCGGGTTCATGCAGTTGTAGAGCGTGTCGGCGCCCTGGGTGACCTCGATCAGCGTGGCGCGGTCGGCGGCGTTCGCGGCGACCTTGCGGACGCCGTCGGGGCCCGAGCCCGACCGGGTGACGACGGTGACGTCGTGGCCCTTGCCGACGAGGAGGCCCGCGAGGTGGCTGCCGACCTGGCCCGCTCCGACGATCACGTGCTTGCCCATGGTTCCTTCTCCCTCAAACTGTGTGCATTGCTCGCTTACGAGAGCAATGCTCTCTCTTGAGACTATCGTTCGTCAAGAGCGGTGCTCACTTTTTTGTGCGGCGCTCTCTCTCCTGCTAGCCTCGGACCATGAGCGCAGGACGTACGGCACGCGAACGGGTAAGGGCGGAGCTGATCCGCGAGATGACCGAGATCGCCCGCAAGCAGCTGGCGACCGAGGGCGCGACGGGCCTGTCCCTGCGCGCGGTCGCGCGCGAGATGGGGATGGTCTCGTCGGCGATCTACCGCTACTTCCCGAGCCGCGACGACCTGCTGACCGCGCTGATCATCGACGGCTACAACGCGGTCGGCGAGGCCGTGGAACGTGCGGTCGAGGCGTGTCCGGCCGGTGACCATCTGGGTCGCTGGCTCGCGGTCTGCCGGGCCGTACGGGAGTGGGCGCTGGCCCATCCGCACGAGTACGCGCTGATCTACGGCTCGCCGGTGCCCGGCTACCAGGCGCCCGAGGAGACCGTTCCCGCCGCGCTGCGCGACACGATCGTGCTCGCGCGCGTGGTCAGCGACGCCGAGGCCGCGGGCGCGCTCGAGCCGGTCGAGGACTTGCCGCCGCTCCCGTCCTCGCTCGTCGCCGACGTGGACCGCGCCCGCGTCGCCGTCGCGATGACGGCGTCCGACGACGTCGCCGCCCGCGCGCTCGTCGCCTGGGCCGGCCTGTACGGAACGGTCAGCTTCGAACTGTTCGGCCAGTTCGAGAACGTGATCGGGAACCGGGACGACTATTTCGACTTCGGCATGCGTTCACTCGGCCGGCTCATCGGCTTCAAGTCGTGACCCTTTACCGATTAACGGCCTGACCGTTTGGTGAGGAGTCAGTGACGCGTGTGACAGGAGGTAAGAACTGATGTGACCGGCGAAAGTGCTGGTCACCGGACCCGCAGGGTTACGGGAATGCTTCACCTCCCCGAATCCATTGACGCGGAGTCGCGACCCCCGCAAGCATGGATCGCCCGATGATGCGGCGACCCGCGGGACGCGGGAGACCGTGTCGACCTCAACGGGCAGGCATGGGTCCGGAAGGAGCGCGTGGCCAGAGCGATGAAGTCCAACCAGTCGGCCGTCGCGGGCGGCGTCTCCACCACCGGCGGCGGCAACGCCGGACTGGGACGCTCCGGGCTCGGCTCCGCGGGCGGCCAGCGGCTGCCGACCGCCCCGCGCGAACGCAAGCCCGCGCTCGCCGCACTCGCCGTGCTGCTCATCCTCGGCGGCGCGCTGACCAGCGCGTACCTGGTGATGGCCAGCGGGCAGCGGGTCTCGGCGATCCGCGTCGTCCAGCCCGTCGCGGCCGGGCAGCAGATCCCGCCGAACGCCCTGCAGGAAGTGCAGATCGGCGACACCGGCATCGAGTACATCCGGTGGTCGGCGCGCGGCGACGTCACCCGTACCTACGCGGCCGTGCCGCTCGTGCCCGGCGCGCTGCTCACGAACGCGATGGTCAGCCGCGCCAACGACGCCTCCAAGGGACGCGTCGTCATCGGCCTGGCGCTGAAGCCCGGCCAGTACCCCGCCAAGGGCCTCACCACCGGCAAGCACGTCGGCCTCTACGCCGTCGGCGGCACGGGCACCACCAACTCGGGCGGGCCGCGCCCCGGCACCGTCCTGTCGGCCGACGCGATCGTGATCGGCGTCAGCGGCGGCGGCAACAGCGACCGGCTGCGCGGTGACCAGACCTCCGTCGACGTCGCCGTTCTGCCCGCCGAGGCACCGCAGCTCACCCAGGCCGCCTCCGCGGGCGGCGTAGCGCTCGCCCTCGTACCGGAGGGAACGCGCCTTACCGGCGCCCCGCAGGCACCCGAGAAGCAGTCCGGATCGCCCGAGCCGGGCAACGGCACCGGCAACCAGAACGGCACCGGCACCGGCAACAACAACCCAGGCCCAGGCGCGGGCACGCCGAACACGGGCGGTAATTGACCGTGGCACTCATCGCTCTCGCGGCCGACAAGGGAGCGCCCGGCGTCACCACGGCGGCCGTCGCGCTCGGCGCGGTCTGGCCCCGCCCGGTCCTGGTCGCCGAATGCGACCAGGCAGGCGGCGACCTGGTCTACCGGCTGCCCGCCGCTGCCCCCGGCGACCAGGGCGGCAGCGGCGGCATGCTCAATCCGTCCCGCGGACTGCTCAGCCTCGCCGCCACCGCCCGCCGCGGCCTGCGCCCCGACCAGATCGCCGAGCACTGCCAGCGCCTGGTCGGCGGCCTGGACGTGCTCGTCGGCATCACCGGCGCCGAACAGGCCCAGGGCATGACCTGGCTGTGGAGCCCGCTCGGCCGCGCGTTCGCCGGGCTCTCCCCGGTCGACGTCCTCGCCGACTGCGGCCGCCTCGGCGCGGGCAGCCCGCTGAACGACCTGCTGCGCGAGGCCGACATGGTCGTGCTGTTCACCCGCGCCACCCTCGAACAGGTCGCCCACCTGCGCGAACGTGTCGCCGCCCTGACCGACGACCTGCGCGGCGGCCCGCCCATCGGCGTCATCGTGCTCGCCGACCCCCGCGACTTCCGCGCCTCCATCGCCGAGGTCGACCGCATCGTCGCCGCCGGCGCGCAGCAACGCCGTTCCGCCGTCGAAACCGGACCGCCCCCGCCGCCCGTACAGGTACTCGGAGGCCTCGCCCTCGACCCCAAGGGCGCCGAACTGCTCGGCGGCAGCTGGGGCGGCAGGCTCGACCGCTCGCTGCTCATCCGTTCCGCCCGCGAGGTCGCCGGCGAACTGGTCTCCCGGCTCTCCGCCCGCGCCCCCCGCGCCGGCGAGGAGCAGCCGCGCGTTCCGGCGAAGGAGGGGATCTAGGTGGACCACGGCCTCGTCAAGCGCCTCCGGCAGGAGGTCGGCGACCGCCTCGCCCAGCAGCGCCGCCTGGACGGCGCGAGCGGCCTCCCCCCGATGTCGGGGGAGGACGAACGGCAGTTCGCCCGCGCGCTGATCGGCCAGGTCCTGGAGGAGTTCGCCCGCGTCGAGCTCACCGCGGGCCGCCGCCCGCCGAACGCCGAGGAGGAAGAGGCCCTCGCCGCCGGCGTCCACGCCGCGCTCTTCGGCGTCGGCCGCCTCCAGCCCCTCCTCGAAGACCCCGAGATCGAGAACATCGACGTCAACGGCTGCGACCGCGTCTTCATCGGCTACGCCGACGGCCGCGAGGTCATGGGCGAGCCCGTCGCCGAGTCCGACGAGGAACTGGTCGAGCTCATCCAGATCCTCGCCGCCTACAGCGGCCTGTCGTCCCGCCCGTTCGACACCGCCAACCCCCAGCTCGACCTGCGCCTGCCCGACGGCTCGCGCCTCTCGGCGGTCATGGACGTCACCGTCCGCCCCGCCCTGTCGATCCGCCGCGCCCGCCTCGGCAAGGTCTTCCTCACCGACCTGGTCGGCAACGGAACCTTCACCCCCGAGCTGGGCACCTTCTTCAAGGCCGCCGTCCTGGCCCGCAAGAACATCATGATCGCCGGCGCCACCAACGCCGGAAAGACCACGCTCCTCCGCGCCGTCGCCAACGAGATCCAGACCCACGAACGCCTCATCACCGTGGAACGTGCCCTCGAACTCGGCCTTGACGCGTTCCCCGAACTGCATCCCAACTGCGTCGCGTTCGAGCAGCGCCTCCCCAACTCCGAGGGCCAGGGCGCGATCACCATGGCCGAGCTCGTCCGCCGCTCCCTGCGCATGAACCCCTCCCGCGTCATCGTCGGCGAGGTCCTCGGCGACGAGATCGTCACCATGCTGAACGCGATGACCCAGGGCAACGACGGCTCCCTCTCGACCATCCACGCCAACTCCTCGGCCGAGGTCTTCAACCGCATCGCCACCTACGCGATCCAGTCCGAGGAACGCCTCCCCGTCGAGGCCACCCACATGCTCATCGCCGGCGCCATCGACTTCGTCGTCTTCATCGAGAAGCGCAACGACTACGCCTCCGGCGGCCGCCTCCGCCGCTACGTCGCCAGCGTCCGCGAGGTCAACGGCAGCGACGGCCGCGTCCTGTCCTCCGAGGTCTTCGCCCTGGGGCCGGACGGCTACGCCATTCCCAGCGCCCCCATCGCCTGCGCCGACGAACTCGCCGAGTTCGGCTACGACACCTCCCTGGGAGGCGTCTGGTGAGCTACGCCCCCGACGTCCTCCTCGCCATCCTCACCGGCGCCGCCGTAGGCGGCGGCATCCTCCTCCTGGTCATGGCCCTGCGAGGCATGCCCGTCCGCCCCGGCCCCACCCGAGGCCGCAGCCGCGAAGACATCATCAAAACCCTCTCCACCCGTACGGCCGTAGCCGTGATAGTCGGCCTGCTCGTCCTGGTGGTCACCCAATGGGTCGTAGCCGCGATCGGCACCGGTGTCCTCGTCCTGGTCTGGAACGGGCTCGCGGGCGGCGCCGCCGAAGAACGCAAGGCCATGGCCCGGCTCGAGGCGCTCGCGGCGTGGACGGAGTCCCTGCGCGACACCATCGCCGGTGCGGTCGGCCTGGAGCAGGCCATCCCCGCGTCGATGCGGGCGGCCGCCCCGGCCCTCCAGCAGCCGCTGCGGACGCTCATCGACCGCATGCACACGCGCGTGCCGTTGCCCGAGGCGCTGCGTCGGTTCGCCGACGACCTCGACGACCCGTCCGCCGACCTGGTGGTCGCCGCCCTGATGCTCAACGCGAAGCTGCGCGGCCCCGGTTTGCGCGACATGCTCGGCGCGCTGTCCACCTCCGCCCGCGCCGAACTGGACATGCGCCGCCGTGTCGAGGCCGACCGCCGCGCGACGCGACGGAGCGTGCGCATCGTGATCGGCGTCTCGGTGGGTACGGCGCTGCTGCTCGCCATCTTCAACCACTCGTACGTCGAGCCGTACGACGACGTCCTCGGCCAGCTCGTCCTCTGCCTGGTGATCGCGCTGTTCGCGGCCGGGTTCATGTGGCTGAAGAGGCTCTCCCGCCATGAGCTCCCGGACCGCTTCCTGAGCGGCTCCAGGGGACCGGGCGTTCCCGGCGAGGTGCCGCGGACGGTCGCCGGATGGCAGGAGGACGGCAAGGGCTCCAAGAATTCCAAGACAGGTCCCTCGACGCTGCGCGGCCGCCACACCATGGACGCGGGAGGCGGTGGTACGCCATGACCGGCGCGATGCTGGCCGGCGCGCTCGTCGGCCTCGGCCTCTACGCACTCGCCCGAGCCGTGTTCCCGCCCAGGCCCGGCCTGGCCGCCAGGCTGGCGAGCTTCGACGCCGCACGGCGCCGCGACGAGGACGCGCGCAACCGCAGGACCTCGCCCGCGCTCGAACGGGTCGGGGGGATCCGCGCCAAGGTCGGCCGTGAGCTCGTGAAGTTCTGCGAGACCCGCGGATGGCAGCTGCGGTCGATCCGCGCCGATCTCGCGATCACCGATCGTTCCCTTGAGGCGTTCCTCGCCACCAAGTTCCTGCTGCCCGCCGCGGCGGTGATCTGCATCCCGATCGTGGTCGCCTACTTCGCGCTGCTCGGCGTCGGCGACTCGCTCCAGGTCCCCGCGTGGATCTGCCTGATCTTCGCCGCCCTCTTCTTTTTCTTCCCCGACATGCAGCTCCGCCAGGAGGCCGCGGCGCGGCGCCAGGACTTCAGGCACGTGGTCGGGGCGTTCCTCGACCTGGTGTCGATGAACCTCGCCGGCGGCCGGGGCGTTCCCGAGGCCCTGATGACCGCCGCGAACATCGGTGAGGGCTGGGCGATGCTCCGGATCCGCGACGCGCTCGCCAACGCGCGCATCACCGGGCAGACCCCGTGGCAGGCGCTGGGCGGGCTGGGCGACGACCTGGACATCGGCGAGCTGCGCGACCTGTCCGGCGCCCTGGCACTGGTCGCCGACGACGGCGCCCAGGTGCGCAAGTCGTTGTCGGCCCGAGCCGCCTCGATGCGCAGCAGAGAGCTCTCGGAGCTTGAGGGCAAGGCCGGAGAACGCTCCCAATCGATGCTGGTCGCGCAGCTCTTCCTCTGCGCGGGCTTCCTGGTCTTCCTGGCCTATCCCGCAATGATCCGGGTGATGGTCTCATGACCACGACGACTCCCGACCCCCCGAGATGGAGACAGGATGAACCCGCTCAACGACCCGGTCATCACCTATCTGAGGGCGGTGCTCGGCGTCCGGCTGGACCGCCTGCGGAACGAGGACGACCGCGGTCGCGGTGCGTCCGCGATCGAATGGGCGATCATCACGGCCATCCTCGCCGGGATCGCCATCGCCGTCGGCGCGATCATTCTGAAGAAGATCAAGGACAAGGCCAACAGCATCAACACCGGCTGAGCGAGACCCGTGATCGCGGCGCCTCCGCGATGGAACTGGCCATCCTGACCCCGGTGCTCATCCTCGTGCTCCTGGCCGTGGTCCAGTTCGCGATGGTCTACCACGCACGGCACGTCGCCCTCGCGGCCGCACAGTCGGGCGCGCGCGTCGCCCGCACCCAGGTCCAGGGCGACTGGCAGGGCGCTGCGGTGGACAAGGCCAGCGGCGACATCGACAAGATCGGGTCCGACCTCCTCGAAGGGCGGCAGGTGAAGCCGCTCGACAACGGAGACCAGCGCGGCATCGAGGTGACCGGCACCGCCGTCCGGGTGATCCCCTTCATGACCTTCCACGTGACCCAGCGTTCCGAGGGGCCGATCGAGTGCTTCCGCCCGGACGAAGGGACGGGAACGGCCTGCCAGGGGGCGCAGTGAAACCGAGGCTGCAGGACGACCGTGGCTCGATGTCACTGGAGCTGGTCCTGGTCACTCCCCTGTGCGTGGCGTTCCTGCTGTTCCTCGCCGGAGCCGGGCGCATGGTCGACGCCCAGAGCCAGATCGACGGCGCGGCCCGTGACGCCGTACGTGCCGCCTCCGTGGCTCGAAGCGAGGGCGGCGCGGTGGACCTGGCGCAGAGCGCCGCGACCAGCAGCTTCGGCAGCCACACCTGGTGTTCGGGCGGGCCCCAGGTGAACACCGACACCAGCGACTGGGGACCGGGCGGCAAGGTCGCCGTCACGGTCACCTGCGATGTCGACCTGGGCGACCTCACGTTCATCGGCCTGCCCGGCACCAAGACGCTCAAGGGCAGAGCGCTGGCTCCCATCGACACCTACACCTACCGGGGCGGGGACGCGGGATGAGGCTCCGCAGGGACGACCGCGGGACGATCTCGATGTACGTCGTCCTCTTCACCCCCGTGGTCTTCCTGCTCGCGGGCCTGCTCGTCGACGGCGGCCTGGCGATCCACGCGCGCCAGCGCGCCGCCGACATGGCCGAACAGGGCGCCCGGGCCGGCGCCAACCAGATCGACGAGGCGCAACTGCGCGCGACCGGCAAGCCCGTGATCGACCCGGGCAGGGCCGTTCAAGCCGGGGAAGACCTCCTCGACAACTATGGGGACGACCTCACCCAGCGCGGCTGCCAGGCCACCGCCGAGGAGGTGGACTGCGACGTCACTCTCACCGTGAAGCCGCAGATCCTCGGCGTGATCCCGGGATTCGGCTCGTTCACGCTGCGTTCGTCCGCCTCAGCCCACCCCATCACCGCCGACGGCCAGCAGTAGTTGCCCGGCAGGCGCTACTTCACCACCTTGAACGTCTTCTTCGGCTGCTTGAGGGACTTGTCGAAGAAGGCGCCCATGATGCCGGTGTCCGCACGCTTGTTCTCCGTGAAGTAGAAGAGGAGGTCGGACCCCGAGAGCGTGCCCTGGACGAGCCGGTAGCCGCGGAACTGCCCGGCCACCTTGCCCGCGTACGCGCGGTTCGTGAAGAAGTACTGGCCGATGAGGGTGCCCTTGGCGACGGGGTACTTCCCGGTGCGGCGGACGGTCTTCGCCTGCGCCGCGGTCACCCACCGCCACACCTTCACGTTCTTGGGCGTGGGGTGAAAGCGTCCGGGACTAAAGGAGAAACCCGTTCCGTGCGCATACCGATGGTCGCCCTGATCGTGCTCGACCCAGACCAGGCCGTTCGGGCAAGAGCCGATGTTCACGCTTCCGTACACGTTCTTCACCGGATACCAAGTGGGGCTCGGCGCGTGGCCCGGAACCTTGGTCCACGTCCACGCCGAGCTCTTGGGGTTGGTGACCGGGCTCATACAGCGCTGGTTCCAGCGGTAGCGCGCCCGGCTGGGCTTGCTGATGTCGAGCGCTGCGAACGTCGTCATCAGCGGCAGTTTCGCGTTCTTGGGCAGGAAATAGTGCGGGTCCTTGTCGGTGGTCACCCAACCGGGAGGCACAGTCCTCTTGAGATGCCCTCTGCCCGGAAGCACGACGGTCTGATGCACGGCACCAAGCCACATCGCGAGTGCCTCACAGCACCCCGCCCTTTCTGGTGAAGCAGTGGCGGCGTGGGCAGGGGTCGCCGTCATGAGCGGGGTGGTCGCCAAGAGGAGCGCGGTCAGCGCGGCTTTGTGGACGGTCATCGGGCTTCACGGTCCTTGTGTCGGAGGGGATGCCTGCGATGCGGGGTGTCCTTGCGGCGAAACTCGACTGGGAGGTTTCCAGGTGTGGAGAACGAGTGTCAAGGCAGGGGCTTGTGGGGCACAGTTGGTGGCAACGGAGGCGCGAGATAGTTATCGCCAGGGCATTGCGCGCAGGTCATGCGTGCCTACGATGGCTAAGGCGACGTCTGTGCGAGGTCACTAGGGGCGCGATGCTGACGAGAGATCCTGGTACGGGTACCGGGCGGGGTCCGAAGCCTCCGGTGCGGGTACGAGGGCATCGCAGCTTCGGGGATGTCATCAGCGGGCTTGGGGCGATCGCGGCCCTGCTGGCGCTGGTCGTCGGGGTGCCGGTGGTGCTGCTGACGGTCTTCGGGTCGCCGGTGCCGGATCATGTGCCCGCGGCGAGCGAGCTGACCGAGAAGGTCGGGCCGAGTGCTCTCATCGGGGTGCTGGTCTTCTTTGTGTGGCTGGCCTGGTTGCAGCTCGCCCTGTGTGTGCTTGTGGAGCTGTACGCGGGGATCCGCGGGGTGGGGGTTCCGGCGCGGGTGCCGCTTGCGGGCGGGACGCAGTCGCTGGTGCATCGGCTCGTTGTGGCGGCGTTGTTGATTTTCACGGCGACCACTGCGGTGATGCCGGCGTTCAGCGGGCGGGAGCTGCATCAGCGGCCGGCGCAGACACAGGCGCAGGAGATCCGGCCGGTGCCGGTGGCGGCGGTCGAGAAGATCAGTGAACCGGCGGCGCAGCCCGTTCAGAAGGCCGAGACGACGAAGATCTACCGCGTTCAGCCTCCGGAGGGGCGGCACCACGAGAGCCTGTGGGAGATCGCCGACAAGTGCCTGGGGGAGGGGCGTAGGTACAAGGAGATCTACAACCTCAACAAGGGGCACGTGCAGCCGGACGGCAGCAAGTTGAGCATCGCCAGTCTGATCCGGCCCGGGTGGATCCTGGAGATGCCGTCGGACGCCAAGCACTCCCAGGTGATTCCTGCTGGGGAGCTGGAGAACTACTTCCGTACGGGGCATGCGGGGCATCACGCCAAGCCCGCTCCTGAGAAGCCCGCCCCGCCCGAGCAGGAAGCTCCTACGCCGCCCAAGCATGCCGCCCCGCCTCAGCATGAGGCGCCCGCTCCGCCCAAGCATGAGGCGCCCTCGACTGCCGCGCCGGTTCCGGTTCCTCAGGGGAGCGGGTCCAAGGCGCCTTCGGGTGAGTTGAACGGTGGCAAGGAGACCGGTGGGGTCTCGGTTCCGGGGCAGCGCCAGGAGTCGTCGTTCGAGCTGACCTGGCCGGAGGGGCTGGCGGGCGCTTCGCTGCTGGCCGCCGGGCTGCTGGTCGCGCTGGGGCGGCGGCGTCGGGCGCAGTTGTGGCATCGGACGTTCGGGCAGATGGTCGTACGGCCGCGGGGCGAGGCGGCGCAGGCCGAGCGGGCCCTGCGGATGGGGGCCGACGGGGCGGCGGTCGAGCTGCTCGACCTGGGGCTGCGGCAGCTGTCGCGGTCGATGGGCGAGGGGCGTGCCCTGCCGACGGTGTACGGAGTGCACCTGGGCAAGGAGAGCCTGGACCTGTGGATCGCACCGGCGGACCGGAACCCGCCCGAGCCGTGGCAGGCCTACGACGACGGCCAGGTGTGGCGGCTGCGCGGGGATGCGCTGCCCGGGCTGAGGGCCGCGGAGCTCGGTGAGGTGCTCGCGCCTTATCCGGGGCTTGTTTCGATCGGGACCAATGAGAACGGGCGCATTCTCGTCGACCTTGAGGCCGCGCACGGGCTGATCGCCTTGCAGGGGCCCGAGCAGACGCGGCGCGAGGTGCTGGCGGCGCTGGCCTTGGAGCTGGCGACCAACCGCTGGTCCGACCACATGCGCATCACGCTGGTGGGCTTCGGCGCGGAGCTGGGCGAGGGCCTGGGCGACATCGCGCCGGACCGGGTGCGGACCGTGTCGTCGCTGGACGAGGCGCTTCCCGAGCTGGAAGCGCGCAGTGAGGAAGTACGGCAGGCGCTGGCGGCCTCGGGTGTGGACTCGGTATTGACGGGGCGCTCGCGCGGTGTCTTCGGTGAGGCCTGGATGCCGCACTACCTGATCATGGCCGACCAGCCGACCGAGCGGGAGGCGGACCGGCTGGTCGCGCTGGCCCGTACGGGCACGCGGATGGCGGCGGGCTACCTCGTTCCGGGCGAGGTGCAGGGCGCCACCTGGACGTGGGACGTGGACGAGGGCGGGCGGCTGCACGCGGGCGTGCTCGGCTTCCAGGTCGACGCGCAGCTGATCCCCGAGGAGCACTACCGCGGGGTCTTCGAGCTCTTCCGTACGGCCGACCGGCTCGAGTCCGTTCCGATGGCGGAGCAGCCGGCGGGCGCGACCGAGCCGCCCCGGCAGTCGTCGGTGGACATCCGGCTGCTCGGCCCGATCGAGGTCGAGGCGCCGGGGCCGATGGACGAGAGCCGCCGCGCGCTGTGCACCGAGGTGCTGCTCTATCTGGCGACGCATCCGGGCGGCGTGCACCCGACCGTGCTGAGCGGCGCGATCTGGCCGCGCGGCGTCGCGGCGGGCGTACGGGACGCGTGCATCGCGCGGGTGTCGGACTGGCTCGGACGCGACGTCCGGGGCCGCCCGAACCTCTACTACGACGACCGCGGGCGGATCAGGCTCGGCTCGGAGGTCAAGGTCGACTGGGCGGTGTTCCGGTGGCTGGTGTGGCGGTCGGCCGCCGAGCCCGCATCGGAGACCGCGTACATGTCGTACGCCCTGGACCTGGTGCGCGGGCCCGCGCTGGCGGACCGGCCGCGCGGACGGTACGGCTGGCTGGCCTCCGAGGACCTGGAGTACGAGGCGACCGCGCGGGTCGTGGACGTCGCGCACCGGCTGGTCGTGCTGCGCCTGGAGGAGGGCGACGCGCGGGGCGCGATCGGCGCGGCGCGTGCGGGGCTGCGGCTGGCGCCCGAGGACGAGGGGCTGTGGCGCGACCTGCTGCGGGCCACGCACGCGGGCGGCGACGAGGCCCAGGTCAAGGTGGTCGTGGACGAGCTGCGCGGCCGGATGGGCCGCGACCCGTACTTCGACCAGCTCCAGCCCGAGACCGAGGCGCTGGTCGAGGAGCTCATGCCGGAGTGGCAGCGGGTGTCGGCCCGCTAGGTGTCAGGTGTGGTGAACGTGGCGGAGGTTGCGCGGCTATTTCTGGATGTGTAATGTCCAGGTTATGCGGATGAACGAGGGCGTCGAGTGGGCGCTCCACAGTTGCGTCAACCTCACCTGGATGGACTCGGGCGAGGCCGTGACGGCGGCGCGGCTGGCGGCGTTCTACGAGCTGCCGACCGCCTACCTGAACAAGCAGCTGCAGGCGCTCGCCCGCGCGGGGATCCTGACCTCGACCTCGGGTCCGCGCGGCGGGTTCCGGCTCGCCCGCGCGCCCAAGGACATCAGTGTGCTGGACGTGGTGACCGCCATCGAGGGTCCCGAGGAGGCGTTCCGCTGCGAGGGCATCCTCAGCAAGGGGCCGAACGGGCGGGAGGACGTCGACTACCGCAAGCACTGCGTCATCTCGCAGTCGATGCGCAAGGCCGATCTCGCCTGGCGCAAGGAGCTGGCGGGCCAGACCATCGCCGAGATCGCCGAGACCGTCGAGAAGCGCTTCCCCGGCACCCCCGGCGGCGTCCGCAACCGGTTCGCCAACCTGCGGACCTGAGCTCCGAGCCCGAGCTACGACCAAGCCCGTCGCCCGGCGGGCCTCTCTTCGCTCCTAATTCTAGCTATCAAATATCCAGAACATCGAGAAATGAGAACCACCATGCAGCCCCGGATGAACGTCATCAAGCCCGCCGCCGACGGCTACAAGGCCCTGCTGGCCCTGGAGACCTACATCAACGGCAGCCCGGTCCCGCACGGCCTGCTGGATCTGCTGCGGCTGCGCGTCAGCCAGATCAACGGCTGCGCCTACTGCGTGAACATGCACGCCAGGGACGCCAAGAAGCTGGGCGAGACCGACGAGCGCCTCTGGTCGGTCGCCGCCTGGCGCGAGTCGCCCCTCTTCACCGACGAGGAACGGGCCGCCCTGGCGCTCGCGGAGGCCGCGACCCGCATCTCCGACAATCCCGATGGCGTGCCCGACGACATCTGGGACACCGCGGCCGACCACTACGACGAGGAGTCCCTCGCCGCGCTGGTCATGGTGATCGCCGCCATCAACGCCTGGAACCGCATCAACGTCACCGTCCGCAACCCGGCCGTCTGAGGTCCGCCATGTCCACCATCGTGAATCGGCGCCGCTCGGCACTGCTGCTGGCGCTGCTGGCGTTCGCCCAGCTCATCGAGGCGATCGACTACAACATCGTGTACGTCGCGCTGCCGGAGATCGGCGACGCGCTGGGCTTCTCGCCGCAGAGCCTGCAGTGGGTGGTCAGCGCGTACGCCGTGGCGTTCGGCGGGTTCCTGCTGCTCGGCGGGCGGGCCTGCGACCTGTTCGGGCCGCGCCGGATGTTCGTCCTCGGCCTGTCGCTGTACGCGGTGGCGTCGCTGGCGGGCGGGCTCGCGGCCGACCCCGGCACGCTCATCGCCGCCCGCGCGGTGCAGGGCGTCGGCGGCGCGTTCCTCTTCCCCGCCACCCTCACCCTCGTCAGCACGAGCTTCGCCGCGGGCCGCGAGCGCAACCGCGCGTACGCCATCTGGGGAACGGCGGGCGGCAGCGGCATGATCCTCGGCTCGCTGCTCGGCGGCGTCCTCACCGACGCGTTCGACTGGTCGGCGGTCTTCTACGTGAACGTCCCGCTCGCCGTCGCCGCGGCAATCCTGGCGTTCCCGCTGATCGCCCCCGACACGGCCCGTGCCGCCAACGCGGTCCGCCGCCACTTCGACCTCGCGGGTGCGCTGACCGCGACCGTCGGCACCACCCTCATCGTCTTCGCCCTGGTCCAAGGCCCGGACAGCGGATGGGCGTCGGCCGTCGTCCTCGGGAGCGCGGCCGCGGGCATCCTTCTCCTCGCCGCGTTCGTCGCGATCGAGAAGCGCGGCGCCGACCCGCTGCTGCCGTTGCGCCTGCTGCGCAGCCGTGACCTGACCACGGGCGCGGCGATCACGTTCCTGTTCATGGGCAGCTTCGGCACGCTGCAGTACTTCCTGACCGTCTACTTCCAGGGCGTGCACGGCTACAGCCCGTTCCGCACCGGCATCGCGTTCCTCGTCCCGATGATCGCGATCGCCGTCGGGTCCCAGTCGGGCGGACGCCTCGCCACCCGGTACGGCATGCGCTTCACGATCTCGGCCGCGCTCGCCGTCGGCGTCGTCGGCACCGTGATCCTCGGCCTGACCATGACCACCACGGCCTCGTACGCCGCGCTGATCCCGGGCCTGGCCGTCATGGGGCTCGGCCAGGGCGCGACCTACACCCTGATGTTCGGCGCGGCCGCCGCAGGAGCGGGCCAAGACGAGCAGGGCGTCGCGTCCGGCCTGGCCTCCACCACCCAGCAGGTCGGCGGCGCGGTCGGCCTGGCCGTCCTGGTCGCGATCGCCAACTCCGGTACGGAGGGCCTCACGGGCGACGCTCTCCGCGCCGCCACCACCGACGGCCTGCGCACCGCCACGCTGATCGCCGCCGCCGGAATCGCCCTCACCGCGCTAGTAGCCCTCAACCTCAAGCGCGCCCCCAAGCAACAAACCCCGTCCGCCCCGACCCGCGAAGCGACAACACCCGCCGTCTAGAGAGCGAAACCCGGCGCTGGTGAACCCCCAGTTCACCAGCGCCGGATTCATGCTGTCGCTCTCACGTCTCGTGCCCTGCGGTCGGGCCGTAGAGGCGGGCTACGTCCGGGGAGTCGAGCCACTTGGAGTAGGTCGGGGACTTCGGCCAGCCCTCGGGTGAGTCCTGCCACTCCTCCTGGCGGCCCCACGGCAGGACGTCGACCAGCGCGAAGGTGTAGCTGAGCTGCTCGGTGCCGCGGCCGCTGGTGTGCCAGGTGCGGTAGACCTTGTCGCCGTCACGGAGGAAGACGTTCACCGCGAAGCCCCCGCCGGGCGGCGCGTCCACGTCGGCGCCGAACGGGCTCTCCGACGAGGAGTACCAGTCCATCGTGTTGCCGACCTTCTCCTTGTAGGCCAGCGCCTGGTCGATGGGGCCGTTGGTGACGATGACGAAGCGGGCGTCGTAGTTGTCGAGGGCGCCCAGCCGGACGTACTGCGAGGTCAGGCTCGTACAGCCGCCGCACTGCCACTCCTCGTCGTCGAACCACATGTGGTTGTAGACGATGAGCTGGGAGCGTCCTTCGAAGACGTCGACCAGCCGGATCGGGCCGCCGGGGCCGTTCAACGTGTAGTCGGGGAGCTCGACCATGGGCAGTCTGCGGCGCTGCGCGGCGATGGCGTCGAGTTCGCGGGTGGCGGCCTTCTCCCGTGCGCGCAGCTCGTCGAGCGCGGCCTGCCAGGTCTTCTGATCGACGATTGGGGGCAGGGCGCCGGCCTTGTGATCGGTCACGATTCCTCCCGGGCTCGGATGTCTCTGCTCAGATATAGACCAGGGGGAGTCGCGAAAGTCATCTGTAGAGGCCGGGACCGCCTAGGGAGTGGCGGCCGGGCTGCGGGTAGACGCACACGGCGTGGGGGTGGCCGCCGACCTTGACCTTGTGCAGGACTTTTCCGTTCCGGGTGGCCAGTTGGTAGAGCCAACCGGATCCGGTGTCCGACAGCCAGAGGGCGGTGCCGTCGGCGTTCAGGCCGCCCACGGCCAGGGGGCCGGGCGCCGACAGCGGCCAGCGGGCCGTCACCTGGCGGGCGGCGAGGTCGATCACCGCGATCGAGCCCTCGCCCACGGCCAGGAGGCGGCGGGAGTCGCGGGTGAGGACGAGGCCGTGCGCGCCGGCCCCGGTCGGGATGAAGCCGCCGCGCTGGAGGTCGTACGCGTCGACCAGCCAGACGCCGCCCCGGGCGGTGTCGGCGACGTAGAACGTCCGGCCGTCCGGGGAGAGGCGCAGGTCGCCGGGCTTGGACCCGGCGGGCAGGCGGAGGGTGCCGGTGACCGTACGGACGGCCGGATCGACGCGGACCAGCCAGCCGGTCGAGGGGCAGCTCGCGACCAGGGCCTTGCCGTCGGCGGTGAAGTCGGCGTGGGCGGCGCCGTGGCAGGGCAGCTCGATCGAGCCGATCATGCGCATCGTGCGCGGGTCGCGGGCGTCGATGCGGCCCAGGCCGGGCGCCATGACGAGCGCGCTCGTACCGTCGGGAGTGTAGTAGAGCGCGCCGGGGTCGGTGAGGGCCACGCCGCGCCCGCGGGTGACGGCGTGCGGGCTGACCGGAGCGGCCGCCTGGAGGCTCGGGTCGGCCGCCCACAGCGTCCGGAAGTCCCACGACGGAACGATCCATTGCGGGGCCTTGCCGACCTTGAGGCGGCCGAGACGGCGCATCGTGCGCTGGTCGATGACGTCGACGATCCCGGCCTTGCCCTGGATGTTCGGAACGTACAGGCGCGCCGGAAGGCCACGGGCGGCGGGCGCCAGCATGCCCGGACCGGCGGCCGAGTAGACGTCGACCGGCGGATGCGTGGCGCTCGGCGACGGCACGGCCGGTGAGTCGCCCGCCGGAGCCAGTGGCGTCGGCGACGGCGTCCGCACGTACGGGGCGGCGCCGCCGAGGCCCACGACCGGGGCGTCCGGCGAGCCGTGGCCCGTTCGGTAGAACGGCGCCGGCGACCGGCAGGCCGACAGCGCGATGACGGCCGCCAGCAGCGCGGCGGCCCGTTGTGGTGTGCGATGTCCCCCCATCACGCGCCGGACTGTACCGGCACCGACACGTTTCGTGTCGGACTAATCACAAAACGCGTTTGAAGAACGCGGTGCGTGATGGGGCGGAAACGGTCAGTCGGACTTCCCGGCGCCGGTCAGTCGGACTTGCCGATGCCGATGCCGAACTCGCGGTAGACGCGTTCCCAGAAGCCGTCGCGCAGCCAGGTCCGCGCCTCCTGATAGGGGCGCAGCGATCCGCCGAGCTCCTTCTCCGCCTCGATCAGCAGTTCCTTGTCGATGACGGGCGGCAGGATCGGGCCGGGCAGCAGGTCGCGGATGTTGTCGCGGCCCCGCTCGAAGATCCACTTCTGGGCGACGTGCTCGCCGATCTCCAGCATGTGGTCGCGGTCGGGCCCGAGCTTGCCGTCGGCGACGGCGGGCATCGAGGCCGGTGACGGGCCATGGCCCACGGTCGTGTGCACGGTGTTCTTCACCGCGACGGGCGACGGCTTGACGGCCGGGGCACGCCCGGCGAAGACCTGCGAAGGGGACGGCACCGACGGGGCGCGCGTGCCCGCGTGCACGGCGGCGGCATCGCGGACGGCAGCGGCGGCGGCAGCGGCGGTCGGAACGGGCAGCACCTTGGCTTTAGTGAAGTACGGGCGAAGAAAATCGGCGGGCAGGACCTCGACGGTGTCGGACTCCCAGACCAGCCACTCGGCCTGGTTGGAGCCGTGGGTCGGTTCCACGCCCCACAGATGGACGCGCACCCCGTACCGCTGCGCGGCCTCCACGGCGGGCAGCATGTCCTCGTCGCCCGCCAGCAGCACCGCGTCGGTGATCGCACGGTGCCGGGCCAGCGCCTCCAGGTCCGCGCGCAACTGGGCGTCCACGCCCTTCTGCTGGCCCTGCGCGTTCAGGTTGCCCAGGCGCAGCTTCACCAGCGGAAGGTTGGCGATCACTCGTTGGTCCACCGTCGGCTGCCGTTTCGGCGCCGCGTCGAACCAGTAGACCCGTAGCAGCTCACCTAGCAACTGGTCGTCGGCATGGGTCGTCAACGCTTTGATCAGTTTCTCCGCCGCGACCCTATATTCACGCCGGGAGCTGCACTCGAGCAGCAGCGCACCGGAGGCCGCGTAGAGGTACCCCGCATCGACGAAGATTGCAAAGCGGGCGGGCTGAGGAACGAACTCCGAGGTGGCCATGGCCTTTCACCTTATTCGTGCAGAGGCCTTTCGAGGGCGCGAACCACGGTTACATCTGCCTCGGGGATTACCGCTCACGGATCCCTCGCACCGGGTTCGCGTTCCTCATTGCCATCTAGACGCTACCTCGGAAACGCCCTCGGTCACGGCGCGGCGACCGTGCGGCGGCGGTGCGGCTACCTAGGGAGGCCGCTGGCCCGCCACGCACCCGGACCGCGCGGCCGTACGCCCTCCACCACCGGCCCGCGCAGCGAACGCGACCGGTCCGACCAGCGCGAGACCTTGCGGCCCGCGCCCTCGGCCGCCTGTCGTGCGGCGGCCGCCGCCTGCGCGCGTGCGGTGAGCACCGCCACCAGCGCGGCGACCTCCTCGGCGGTCGGCTCACCCCGCACGATCTGCAGGAACGGCCTTCCGGCCGCGCTCTCGGCGGCGCTCTCCTCGTTGCCCTCGGTGGCGCTCACAGCGGGATGTTCCCGTGCTTCTTGGGCGGCAGGTTCTTGCGCTTCTCGCGCAGCGACCGCAGCGCCTTGATGACCTGGCCGCGCGTCTCCGACGGCTTGATCACCGCGTCCACATAGCCGCGCTCGGCGGCGATGTAGGGGTTGGCCAGGGTGTCCTCGTACTCGGTGATCAGCTCGGCGCGGCGGGCGTCGGGCGCGTCGGCGGCGGCCAGCTCGCGCCGGTAGAGGATGTTGACCGCGCCCTGCGCGCCCATGACCGCGATCTGGGCGGTCGGCCAGGCCAGGTTGACGTCGGCGCCGAGGTGCTTGGAGCCCATGACGTCGTAGGCGCCGCCGTACGCCTTACGCGTGATCACGGTGACCAGCGGGACGGTCGCCTCGGCATAGGCGTACAGCAGCTTGGCGCCGCGGCGGATGATTCCGTTCCATTCTTGATCGGTCCCCGGAAGGAATCCTGGAACGTCCACAAATGTCAGAACAGGAATGTTGAAAGCGTCGCAGGTGCGAACGAATCGCGCCGCCTTCTCGGACGCATCGATGTCCAGCGTGCCCGCGAACTGCATCGGCTGGTTGGCGACAACGCCGACCGAGTGGCCCTCCACCCGGCCGAAGCCGACGATGATGTTGGGCGCGAACAGCTCCTGCACCTCGAGGAACTCGCCGTCGTCCAGCACGCCCTCGATCGCGGTGTGCATGTCGTACGGCTGGTTCGGCGAGTCGGGGATGAGCGTGTCCAGCTCCTCCACCACCTCGTCCGGGTCGGCGGCGGCCTCGAAGGCGGGCGCGTCGCCGAGGTTGTTGGACGGCAGGTAGGACAGCAGCGCCTTGACGTAGTCGATCGCGTCGTCCTCATCGGAACCCTGGTAGTGGGCCACGCCCGACTTGGAGTTGTGCGAGTGCGCGCCGCCCAGCTCCTCCATGGTCACCTCTTCGCCGGTGACCGTCTTGATGACGTCCGGCCCGGTGATGAACATGTGCGAGGTCTGGTCGACCATGACGATGAAGTCGGTGATCGCGGGGGAGTACACCGCGCCGCCCGCGCACGGGCCCATGACCAGGGAGATCTGCGGGATCACACCGGAGGCGTGCACGTTCCGCTTGAAGATCTCGGCGTAGAGGCCGAGGGCGACCACACCCTCCTGGATCCGCGCGCCGCCGGAGTCGTTGATGCCGATCACCGGGCAGCCGGTCTTCACCGCGTGGTCCATGACCTTGCAGATCTTCTCGCCGAAGACCTCGCCGAGCGAGCCGCCCGAGACCGTGAAGTCCTGGCTGAAGACCGCGACCGGCCGGCCGTCGACGGTGCCGTACCCGGTCACCACGCCGTCGCCGTACGGGCGGTTCTTCTCCATGCCGAAGTTGGTCGAGCGGTGCCGGGCCAGCTCGTCGAACTCGACGAACGAGCCGGGGTCCAGCAGCGCGTCGATCCGCTCCCGGGCGGTCATCTTGCCCTTGGCGTGCTGCTTCTCCACCGCGCGTGCGGATCCGGCGTGCACCGCCTCGTACCGGCGCCGCTCCAGGTCCGCGATCTTGCCCGCGGTCGTATGGATGTCGAAGTCGACAGGAGGTTCGGGTGCTTCCATCGCCATGCCGGTCAGGGTAACCGCACACTGATTCCGGGCCGCTCGCCGGGTCCCGCCGACCGCGCCTTCGAGTCGCTTTTCGCGGCTCACTACGCTGGGCGTCGTGGTTGAGAACACGCGCAATGCCCTCAGGCAGGACATGCCCGAACCGCTCCGCAACGACGTCCGGCTGCTCGGCGCCATGCTGGGCGACGGCCTGGTCGAGTTCGGCGGCCAGGAGCTGCTGGACGACGTCGAGCGGCTCCGCCATGCCGTGATCGCGGCCCGCCGCGAGGAGATCGGCATCGAGGACGTGGCCGCGCTGGTCGACGGCTGGTCCCTGGAACGGGCCGAGCAGGTCGCCCGGGCCTTCACCGTGTACTTCCACCTCACGAACCTGGCCGAGGAGCACCACCGCATCCGCACGCTGCGCGAGCGCGACAACGGCGAGTCGGTGCCGAGCTCGGTCGCGGCGGCCGTGGAGGAGGTCCGCGCCGCCGGGGGTGACCGGCTCGCGGAGGCCATCGACGGCCTGGAGTTCCGGCCGGTCTTCACCGCGCACCCCACCGAGGCCCGCCGCCGCGCGGTCGTCACCGCTATCCAGCGGATCAGCGACCTGCTGACGCGCCTGAACGCCGAGCCGGGCGTGAGCGAGCGCGAGGAGCTGGAACGGCGGCTCCGCGAGGAGATCGACCTGCTCTGGCGCACCGCCCTGCGCCGCCACGCCCAGATGGACCCGCTGGACGAGGTCCGCACCGCGATGGCGGCGTTCGACGAGACGATCTTCCGGGTCGTCCCGCAGATCTACCGTTCCCTCGACGCCGCCCTCGATCCTGAGGGAACGGGCGTCAAGCCGCCGCAGGTCCGCCCGTACCTGCGCTTCGGCAGCTGGATCGGCGGCGACCGGGACGGCAACCCGTACGTGACCGCGAAGGTCACCCGCGAAGCCGTCATGATCCAGGCCGACCACGTGCTGCTCGGCCTGGAGAACGCCTGCACCCGGATCGGCCGCGAGCTGACCGTGCACGAGTCGACCACGCCCGCCTCGACGGCCCTGGCGGGCGCCCTCGCCGCCGCACGGACCGGGCAGCCCGAGCTGATCGGCGGGATCTCCAAGCGCTCGCCGGAGGAGCCGCACCGCCAGTTCCTGCTGTACGCGGCGGACCGGATCGCCGCGACCCGCCGCCGCGACGCCGACCTGGCCTACGGCTCGCCGGACGAGCTGCTCGCCGACCTGCGCCTCGTTCAGGAGTCCCTGGTCGAGGCGGGCGCCGACCGCCAGGCCTACGGGCGGCTCCAGGACCTGATCTGGCAGGTCGAGACGTTCGGCTTCCACCTGGCCGAGCTGGAGATCCGCCAGCACAGCGAGCTGCACGAGAAGGCACTCGCCGAGATCCGCGCCGGCGGCGAGCGCAGCGAGATGACCGACGAGATCCTCGAGACGCTCCGTGTGGTCTCCTGGATCCAGAAGCGGTTCGGCGTGCGGGCCTGCTCCCGCTACGTCGTCTCGTTCACCCGTTCCGCCGAGGACATGGCCAACGTGCACGAGCTGGGCGCCTCCCTCGGGGAGAACGCGCCCGTCCTGGACGTGATCCCGCTCTTCGAGACCGGCGAGGACCTGGAGCGCGCCCCGGCCGTCCTGGAGGGCATGCTGGCGATCCCGGCCGTTCAGAAGCGGCTGTCGCAGACCGGGCGGCGCATGGAGGTCATGCTCGGCTACTCCGACTCGGCCAAGCAGCTCGGCCCGGCCAGCGCGACCCTGCGGCTGTACGACACGCAGGAGGCCCTCACCGAGTGGGCGGCCCGCAACGACATCAAGCTGACCATGTTCCACGGCCGGGGCGGCTCGCTCGGCCGCGGCGGCGGCCCGGCCAACCGCGCGATCCTGGCCCAGGCGCCCGGGTCGGTCGCGGGCCGGTTCAAGGTCACCGAGCAGGGCGAGGTCATCTTCGCCCGCTACGGCCACCCGCAGATCGCCCGCCGCCACGTGGAACAGGTGACCAACGCCGTCCTGCTGGCCTCCACGCCGGCCGTCGAGGAGCGCGCCCGCGCCGCCGCCGCGCGCTTCCGGCCGCTGGCCGACAAGATCAGCGACGCCGCCCGCGCCGCGTTCCGGTCGCTGATCGAGACCGAGGGCTTCGCGGAGTGGTTCGCCCGGGTCAGCCCGCTGGAGGAGATCGCCGAGCTGCGCATCGGCTCGCGCCCGTCCCGCCGCAAGGCCGCCCGCGGCCTGGAGGACCTGCGCGCGATCCCGTGGGTGTTCGCCTGGACGCAGACCCGCGTCAACCTCCCCGGCTGGTACGGCCTGGGCAGCGGCCTCGCGGCCGTCTCCGGCGACGGCGGCGACCTGACCGAGCTCAAGGAGGCCTACGAGGCCTGGCCGCTGTTCTCGGCGCTGCTCGACAACGCCGAGATGAGCCTGGCCAAGTCCGACCGCGCCATCGCCGAGCGCTACCTGGCCCTGGGCGGACGCCCTGAGCTGGCCGACACCGTCCTGGCGGAGTACGACCGGACCCGTTCCCTCGTCCTCGCGGTCACCGGCCACGAGCGCCTTCTGGAGAACCGCAAGGTCCTCTCCCGCGCCGTGGAGCTCCGGAACCCCTACGTGGACGCCCTTTCGCACCTCCAGCTGCGCGCCCTGACCGCCCTGCGCTCCGGCCAGGTCGCCGACGACGAACGCGCCCACCTGGAGGAACTGCTCCTCCTGTCCGTCAACGGAGTCGCCGCAGGCCTCCAGAACACGGGGTGACCATGGAAGCGGAGATCAGGCTCGCGGGCCCGGCCGACCTGGCCGCCGTCGAGGAGATCGTCGGGGCCGCGTACACCCCGTGGATCGAGATCATCGGGATGCGGCCGATGCCGCTGGAGGGCGACTACGCGGCGCTGATCGAGGCCGGGCACGTCTTCGTCGCAGGCCCGGCGCCCGCCCGCGCCCTGATCGTGCTGATCCCCGAGGACGAGCGCCTGCTGGTCGACAACGTCGCCGTACGGCCCGAACTGCACGGCCAGGGCGTCGGGCGGCGGCTCCTGGCGTTCGCCGAGGACCGGGCGCGTGCCCTCGGCAAGCCGGGCACGCGCCTGATCACCAACGAGCGGATGACCACCAACATCGCCCTCTACGAGCGCCTCGGCTACCGCGAGACCGGCCGCGAACTGATCAACGGCCGGTCCGTCGTCCACATGGCCAAGGACTTGGAGACCCCGGGCGGCAACGGCTAGCTGGGCCAGTTGGGCTTGCGCTTCTCGTTGAACGCGGCGATGCCCTCGCTGCGGTCGGCGGAGAAGGCGACCGTGCGCCAGGCGTTCTCCTCCAGGTCCATGGCCGACGGCAGGTCCTTGCCCGCGCCGAGCCGCATCGCGCGCTTGGCGGCCCGTACGGCGGTCGGGGAGTTCCCGGTGATCATGCCGGCCAGGGTGAGGGCGGCCTCGCGGGCCGTTCCCTCGGGCACCACCCGGTCGATCAGGCCGAGCTCCAGCGCCTCGTCGGCCTTCACGCGGCGGCCGGTCAGCACCAGATCGGCGGCGCGGCCGGGGCCCAGGCGGCGCAGCGCCAGCTGGGTGCCGCCGCCACCGGGCACCAGGCCCACGCTCACCTCGGGCAGGCCCAGCACCGCGGTGCCGTCGGCGATGATCATGTCGCAGGACAGCGCGAACTCGCAGCCGCCGCCGAGCGCGAAGCCGTGCACCGCCGCGATCACCGGCTGCGGCAGGTCCAGCACGCCGCCGAACGCCGCCCGGAACACCGGGCGCTGGGCCAGGATCTCCGCGTCGCTCATGGCGTTGCGCTCCTTGAGGTCGGCGCCCACGCAGAAGGCCCGTTCGCCCGCCGCGCTCAGCACCACCGCCCGTACGGAGGCATCGGTCGCCACCTCGGCGCAGGCGGCCGCCATGCGCCGCGCCATGGCCGTGGAGAGCGCGTTCAGCGCCTCCGGCCGGTCCAGCACGATCTCCGCGATGTGCTCGTTGTCGTCGTCCCTGCGCAGCGTCACTCCATCCACACCCCGCACCCTAGACCCGCCGATCTCGGTCCTGGATCTCCGGAGGGCCGTCTCGTGAGGTTGGATGGGACGGATGAGCGACTCCGCATACGGTGATCTCGAAAGGCCGCCCCTGCACGAGGCGGCGCTCCGGCGTTCGTTGGTCCGCGAGGGCGGGCTCTGGCGGGACGTACGGGTGGTCGCGGAGACCGGGTCCACCAACGCCGACCTGGCCGAGGAGGCCCGGAACGGCGCGCCCGAGGGCGTCGTGCTGACGACCGAGGCGCAGACCGCCGGACGCGGGCGCCTCGGCCGGCAGTGGACGGCTCCGGCTCGTTCCGGGCTGATGTTCTCGATGCTGCTGCGGCCCACCGTGCCGGTCGCCGAGCTCGGCTGGGTGCCGCTGCTGACGGGCGTCGCGGTCGCCAAGGCCGTACGGCGGATGACCAGCCGCGTGGAGGCGGGCGACTTCGGCGACGCGCGCGGCGACGTGGCCGTGGACGTGCGGCTGAAGTGGCCGAACGACCTGCTCGTCGGCGAGCGGAAGCTGGCCGGGATCCTCGCCGAACGGGTGGACGACGCCGTGATCGTCGGCGTGGGCCTCAACGTGAGCCTCAAGGAGTCCGAGCTGCCGGTGCCGACGGCGACCTCGCTGGCGCTCGAGGGCGCCCCGCAGAGCGACCGCGCGCCGCTGCTGCGCGCGATCCTGCGCGACTTCGAGGACTGGTACCTGGAGTGGACCGCCCTGAAGGGTGATCCCGAGACCAGCGGCCTGCGTACCGCCTACAAGGACCTGTGCGCCACGCTCGGCCGTACCGTGCGGGTGGACATGCCGGGCGACGAGACCGTCAATGGCACGGCTTCGGACATCGACCGGGCGGGCCGCCTGGTGGTCGGTGACCGGGCGGTCAGTGCGGGCGACGTGGTGCACGTCCGCTGAGATGTGGCGCCTGAGATGTGGCGCACGCCCGCTGAGATGTGGCGCACGCCCGCCTGACGCGGCGGTTCACATTTGATGAACGGCACGCGGGTATTTCGGCACCGATCGCCCACCGGGTGCCGCGTCTGCCACGATATGTCGCGGGGGAGGAGGTAGATCGATGGCCGACCTGCCGGACCCGAAGGAGATCGAGGAGCTGCTGCTCGGCGGCGAGCTCCGCTACACGCGCGTGGACGCCGTGCGGCTCTCCGGGGTCACCAGGGAGTTCTCAGGGCGCCTCTGGAGGGCGTTCGGCTACCCCACGATGCCCGACGAGGCGGTCGCCTACACCGAGGGCGACGTCGCGGCGCTCTGCCGCATCCGGCGCCTCATGGACGACGGCGTGCTCGACGAGGACGGCGTGATCCGGCTCGTCCGCGCGTTCGGGCAGACGATGACCAGGCTCGCCGAGTGGCAGGTCAACCTGCTCAGCAGCATGCTGACCCGCGACCAGCGCGAGTCCCCGACGGCCGAGGCCGTCCAGCAGATCGTGGGGATCGCCGAGAAGCACATCGACGACTTCGAGCCCCTGGTCGTGCACGCCTGGCGGCGCCAGCTGGCCGCCGCCGGGACCCGCGCCGTGGCGGCCGCGGCGGCCCAGAACGGCGCCACGCCCGCCCGCCAGCAGACCACCGTGGGCTTCGCGGACATGGTCTCGTTCACCCAGATGAGCCGGGAGCTGGAGGAGCTGGAGCTCGCCCGGGTCGTCGAGCGGTTCGAGGAGACCGCCGCCGACATCGTCGCCGCGAGCGGCGGCCGGCTGGTCAAGACCCTCGGCGACGAGGTGCTGTTCTGCGCCGACTCCCCGGTGCTCGGCGGCGAGATCGCCCTCACCATCGCCGAGGCGATCAAGGACGAGACCGAGGTGCCCGACGTCCGCGTCGGCGTCGCCTACGGCCCGGTCCTGCCGCTGATGGGCGACGTCTTCGGCACCACGGTCAACCTCGCCGCCCGCCTGACCTCGCTGGCCCGGCCCGGCTCGGTCGTGATCGACGCCGACCTGGCGGCCGAGCTGGAGGACGTCAACGGCTTCGAGATCACCCGCATCGTGCGGCGCCCGGTCCGCGGCCTGGGGATCATCCAGCCGTTCGTGCTGAGGCGTTCACAGGCCTGACCCCCTCGCCGGCGGCGAGGGGGCCAGGGCCGTGCGTACGAAGGTGTTACACGCCTCCGGCGGCGTCGGAGATGCCGTCGTCCTCGGGCGAGATCGTCAGGCGCTGCAGGTAGTTGTGCTCGCCCAGCGACTGGTAGAGGCTCAGCTCGGTCTCGAGGTAGTCGATGTGCTTCTCCTCGTCGGCGAGGATGTCCTCGAAGATCCGGGCGGAGGTGACGTCGCCGCGCGAGCGCATGAGGTCGATGCCCGGGCGGAGCCGGTTGACGGCCTCGTGCTCGACCTCGAGGTCGGCCTTCAGCTGCTCGACGACCGTCTGCCCGATCCGCAGGGTGCCGATCTTCTGATAGTTCGGCAGGCCTTCCAGGAACAGGATGCGGTCGGTCAGCCGCTCCGCGTGCTGCATCTCTTCGATCGACTCGCTCCGGGTGTGCCGGGCCAGCCGGGTGAAGCCCCAGTTGTCCTGCATCTTCGCGTGCAGGAAGTACTGGTTGATCGCGGTGAGCTCCGCGGTGAGCTGCTCGTTCAGCAGCGCGATGATGTCCTTGTCGCCTTCCATATCGGCCCATGCTTCCACGGCGAGGCCCCATGGGACAGCACAAACCCCGCCTGGGGGCGTGTCCTTTAGAAGCCGCGGACGAGCATGCCGGTGTGAGATGAGTCTCACGAGGCGTAAGAGAGACCTGACCCCTGGGGAGGCTCAGGCGGCCGTGGTGGCCCGGTCCTGGGCGGCGGGCTGAGCGGCGGCGAGCGGCAGTCCGGCGGCCTCGGCGACGGCGACAGGTAGTCCGGCGGCCTCGGCGACGGCGAGGGGGAGTTCGGCGGCCTCGGTGACCGTGACGGGCTCGGAGGCCGGGTCGACGATCTCCAGCGGCAGCGGGCCGCCGGTCAGGGCGTCCACCAGCTCGCTGGCGGTGCGGTACTCGCTGACCATCGCGGACAGGCGCTTGGTGCAGGAGCCGCAGCCGGGCTTCATCCCGCAGGCCGACTTCACTTCGCGAGTGGTCCTGCAGCCGCCTTCTGCCATACATCCACGCACGTCATCTTCGGTGACGGCGTTGCAGACGCAGACGTACATGGACGGGGGACCTCTCTCTTAGGACGGCCTTATTGAGGTTAGGCTCCCCTAACCGTAGCCGAGGGATGTCCGTTCTGGCCAGTGGCGTCCCGGTCGGTGTGAGTCACCCCTCACGGGGAAGCACCCTGGCGACGACGGCAGAAGGGCGGGAATGTGGCGAATGTCTGGCCAGGAGACGCCTATCCGCTAGGGGCTCATTTCGATGGCGCGGGCACCAATTTCGCGATCTTCTCCGAGGCGGCCGAACGGGTGGAGCTGTGCCTGTTCGACGGCCCCGGAGGGCCCGGTGAGACCCGGATCACACTCCCGGAGGTGGAGGGCTTCGTCTGGCACGGCTACCTGCCGGGGATCATGCCCGGCCAGCTGTACGGCTACCGGGTCCACGGCCCATACGACCCCGGGGCCGGGTACCGCTGCAACCCCAGCAACCTGCTCCTGGACCCGTACGCGCAGGCCATCGACGGGCAGATGGACTGGGACCAGGCCACGTTCGGCTACAACTTCGGCGACCCCTCGTCCTACAACGACCAGGACTCCGCGCCCCACACGATGCGCTCGGTCGTCGTCAGCCCGTACTTCGACTGGGGGGACGACCGGCCGCCGCGCACGCCCTACCACCAGACGCTGATCTACGAGGCGCACGTCAAGGGCCTCACCTACCGCCATCCCGAGATCCCGGCCGAGATGCGCGGCACGTACGCGGCGCTGGGGCATCCGGCGGTGATCGACCACCTCAAGCAGTTGGGGGTCACCGCACTGGAGCTCATGCCGGTCCACCAGTTCGTCCAGGACGACGCTCTGCTCAAGCGGCACCTGCGCAACTACTGGGGTTACAACACGATCGGCTTCTTCGCCCCGCACAACGAGTACTCCTCGTCCGGGCAGCGCGGCCAGCAGGTGCTGGAGTTCAAGGCGATGGTGAAGGCCCTGCACGAAGCGAACATCGAGGTCATCCTCGACGTGGTCTACAACCACACCGCCGAGGGCAACCACCTGGGCCCGACGCTGTCGTTCCGCGGCATCGACAACCTCTCGTACTACCGGCTGACCGACGACGACCCGCAGTACTACATGGACACGACCGGCACCGGCAACAGCCTGCTGATGCGCAGCCCGCACGTGCTGCAGATGATCATGGACTCGCTGCGGTACTGGGTGACCGAGATGCACGTGGACGGGTTCCGCTTCGACCTGGCGGCCACCCTGGCCCGGCAGTTCCACGAGGTGGACCGGCTGTCGGCGTTCTTCGACCTGGTCCAGCAGGACCCGGTGGTCTCGCAGGTCAAGCTGATCGCCGAGCCCTGGGACGTCGGCGAGGGCGGCTACCAGGTCGGCAACTTCCCGCCGCTGTGGACCGAGTGGAACGGCAAGTACCGCGACACCGTCCGCGACTTCTGGCGGGGGCATCCGGACACGCTGCCCGAGTTCGCCTCCCGGCTGGCCGGCTCCAGCGACCTGTACGCCGACGACGGCCGCCGCCCCTACGCCTCGATCAACTTCGTGACCTGCCACGACGGCTTCACGCTGACCGACCTGGTCTCCTACAACGTCAAGCACAACGACGCCAACGGCGAGGCCAACCGGGACGGCACCGACGACAACCGGTCCTGGAACTGCGGCTACGAGGGCCCGGTCGAGGACCTGGACGTGCTGGCGCTGCGCGAACGGCAAAAGCGCAACATGCTGGCCACGCTGCTGGTCTCCCAGGGCGTGCCGATGATCTCCCATGGCGACGAGCTCGGCCGGACGCAGCTCGGCAACAACAACGCCTACTGCCAGGACAGCGAGCTGGCCTGGGTCGACTGGGACACGTTGCGCGACCACTTCCCGCTGCTGGACTTCATCCAGCGGCTGGCCAAGCTGCGCGCCGAGCATCCGGTCTTCCGCCGCAGGCGCTTCTTCCGGGGATCGGACGCCGACATCAAGGGCAAGGAGCTGCCGGACCTGGTGTGGTTCACGCCGGGCGGCCGTGAGATGGCCGACGAGGACTGGTCGGCCGGGTTCGCCAAGTCGTTCCAGATGTTCCTGAACGGCGACGAGATCAGCGAGCCGGACCGGCGCGGCGAGCAGGTCCGCGACGACTCGTTCATCGTGTTCGTGAACGCCCACAGCGAGGACCTGAAGTTCAAGATGCCGCCGGGCCGGTACGGCGGGATGTGGGTGCGGGTGCTGGACACGGCCGACCCGATGCTGGCCGACGAGGGCGTCGTCGCGATCAAGAGCGGCGAGTCGGTCCAGGTCGAGAACCGTTCCGTGCAGGTGCTGCGCCGTGTCTGACCTCAGGAGCGTCGTGTCCGATCTCTCGAACGCCACGCCCACGGGGACCTATCGGCTGCAGCTGGGCCGGGACGGCTTCGGGTTCGCCGAGGCGGGCGAGCTGGCCCCCTACCTGGCGTCGCTGGGCGTCTCGCACGTCTACCTGCCGCCGATCCTCCAGGCGGCGCCCGGCTCGACGCACGGCTACGACGTCACCGACCACTCGCGGATCTCCGCCGAGCTCGGCGGCGAGGACGGCTTCCGCGCGATGGTGGCGAGCTTCCACGCCGTGGGCCTGCGGGTGCTGCTCGACATCGTTCCGAACCACATGGCGGTCCCGTCGCCGACCTCGCTCAGCCCCGCGGTGGACTCGGTGGTGCGGGAGGGGCCGGCCTCGCCGTACGCGAGGTGGTTCGACGTCGACTGGGCCGCCGGGGACGGCAAGCTCGTGCTGCCGGGCGAGGGCACCCCCAACTACCGGCGCTTCTTCGACATCTCCGGGCTCATCGGCCTCCGCCAGGAGGACCGCACCGTCTTCGAGCAGACCCACGAGCTGGTGCTGCGGCTGGTCTCCGAGGGCCTGGTGAACGGGCTGCGCATCGACCATCCCGACGGGCTGGCCGACCCGCGCGGCTACCTGGACGAGCTGGCCATGGGGTCGGGCGGGGTCTGGACCGTCGTCGAGAAGATCACCACGGGGGCCGAGACGCTGCCGGTGGACTGGCACTGCGCGGGCACCACCGGCTACGACTCGCTCGGCATGGTCGGCGGCCTGTTCGTCGACCCCGAGGGCGAGAAGCCGCTGACCGAGACCTACCTGTCGTTCACGGGCGGGGTCGTGGACTTCGCCGGCGTCGAGTACGCGGCCCGCCGCTACGTCCTCGATCAGGGGCTGCGGCCGGAGCTCGAACGGCTCCAGGACGTGCTGGCGCGGGCGATGCCCGACCGCCGCCCGGAACGGCTGGAGAACGCGCTGACCGAGCTGCTCGCGGCCATGCCCGTCTACCGGACGTACGTCGTGCCCGGCGAGGACGCGCCGCCCGAGGCCGTCGCCGTCCTGGAGGACGCGGCGCGGTGGGCGCGCAGCCGCCTCCCGGCCGAGACGCACGACGACCTGGACGCCGTCGTCGCGCTGGCGCTCGGGCGAGGCGATCCGCCGAGCCCGGAGTTCGTCGTCCGCTTCCAGCAGACCAGCGCGCCCGTCGCGGCGCGCGGCGTCGAGGACACCGCGTTCTACCGCTGGTCGCGGCTGATCTCGCTGAACGAGGTGGGCGGCGACCCCGGGCATCTGGCGGTGAGCCCGGACCGGTTCCACGCTCACTGCGTACGGCTGGCCCGCGACTGGCCGGGGACGATGACGACGCTGTCCACGCACGACACCAAGCGGGGCGAGGACGTGCGGGCCAGGCTGGCCGTTCTGGCGGAGATGCCGGGGCCGTGGACGCGGGCCGTGAACCGCTGGCACTACCGGGCCGCACCGCCCGGCCTGCCGGGCGCGGCGCGGCCTCCGATCGAGCCCGACCTCGAGTACATGCTGTGGCAGACGCTCGCCGGGGCCTGGCCGGTCACCGGGGAACGGCTGAGCGAGTTCCTCAGCAAGGCCATGCGGGAGGCCAAGACCAGCACGTCCTGGGCCGACTGCGACCCGGTCTACGAGGAGGCGGTGCTGGGGTACGCGCGGCGGATCCTGGCCGACGACGAGCTGATCACCGACCTGACCGGGTTCGTGTCCCTGCTGGAGCCGTACGCACGGGTCAACTCGCTCGGGCAGAAGCTCGTCCAGCTGACGATGCCGGGCGTTCCGGACGTGTATCAGGGCTGCGAGCTGACCGGCCTTTCCCTCGTGGACCCCGACAACCGGCGGCCTGTGGACTACGAGCAGCGTCGCGCTCGCCTGGCCAGGATGGACGACGGCGGCGCCCCGCAGGATCTCGACGACGAGAAGCTCCTGGTGACCGCGCGGGTGCTGCGGCTCCTGCGGGCCTGGCCCGACGTGTCGGCCGCCGCGTACCGGCCCGTCCGCGCGTCCGGGCACGCCGCCGAGCACGTCGTGGCGTTCGGGCGCGGCCCGCGGCTGGTGGCGGTCGCGACCCGGCTCCCGGTCGGGCTGGAACGCCGGGGCGGCTGGCGCGACACGCGGATGGAGGTCGGCGGCGGAGCCTGGCGCGACGTGCTGACCGGACGGCTCTGGCAGGGATCGCGGCTCCGGCTCGGGGATGTGCTGGGCTCCCTGCCGGTGGCGCTGCTTCAACTCGACAACGGTTCCGACGGCTCGTCGCGGGAGTGATCGGCATGACTCGGTTCGAGGTGTGGGCGCCGTACGCCACGACCCTGCAGGTCGCCGTCGGCCACGGTCACGGTCACGGCCACGGCGATGGCGATGAGCAAGAGCTGGTCAGGTATTCGATGCGCCGGGCAGGGCGTGGGCGCTGGGAGGCAGAGGTTCCGGCTGCCGGGCATGGGAGCGACTACGGTTTCGTGCTCGATGGCGGGGACGAGGTGCTGCCCGATCCCAGGTCCCCCTGGCAGCCGTACGGCGCGCACGGCATCAGCCGGGTCTACGAGCACGACCGCTTCGTCTGGACCGACCATCGCTGGCGCGGCAGGCCCCTCGCCGGTGGAGTGGTGTACGAGCTGCACATCGGCACGTTCACCCCTGAGGGCACCTTCGACTCCGCGATAGAACGCCTCGACCACCTGGTCTCTCTGGGCATCGACATGGTCGAGGTCATGCCGGTGGCGAGTTTCCCCGGCCGGCAGGGCTGGGGTTATGACGGCGTACACCTGTGGGCACCGCACGAACCGTACGGCGGGCCGGACGGCCTGAAGCGCTTCGTGGACGCCGCGCACGCACGAGGGCTGGCGGTCGTCCTGGACGTCGTCTACAACCACCTCGGGCCGAGCGGCAACCGCCTCAAGAGCTTCGGCCCGTACTTCACCTCCACCTACGCCACCCCCTGGGGCGAGGCGGTCAACTACGACCAGGAAGGCGCGGACGAGGTCCGCGCCTTCGTCGTGGACAACGCGCTGATGTGGATGCGCGACTTCCACATCGACGGGCTGCGGCTGGACGCCGTTCACGCGATCAACGACGGCCAGGCCGTGCACATCCTGGAGCACATGGAAGTGGCCGTCGACGGGCTCCAGACGCGGCTCGGCCGGACGCTCTTCCTGATCGCCGAGTCGGGCCTGAACGACCCCCGGCTGGTCACCGCGCGCGAGGCGGGCGGGTACGGCCTGGACGCGCAGTGGAACGACGACTTCCACCACGCCCTGCACTCGGCCCTCACCGGGGAGCGGCAGGGCTATTACTGCGACTTCGGGTCGCTGGAGACGCTCGCCAAGTCGCTGACCAGGGTCTTCGTTCACGACGGGACGTGGTCGGCCTATCGGGAGCGGCGCCACGGCCGCCCGGTCGACCTGCTCACAACGCCCGGCTACCGCTTCCTGGGCTTCCTCCAGAACCACGACCAGGTCGGGAACCGGGCCGCAGGGGACCGCCTGTCGGGGACCTTGGGGACGGGGATGCTCAAGGTCGGCGCGGCGCTGGTGATGACGGCGCCGTTCACGCCAATGCTGTTCATGGGCGAGGAGTGGGGCGCCACGACGCCGTTCTGCTACTTCACCGACCACGCCGAGCCCGAGCTGGCCCAGGCCATCCGCGAGGGGCGGCGGCGGGAGTTCTCGAGCCACGAGTGGCCGGGCGAGGTTCCCGATCCACAGGCTGTGGATACTTTCCGGCGTTCGGTCCTGGACTGGGCCGAGCCGGACAAGGTCCAGAACCGTGAGCTGCTGGAATGGCATCGCGCCCTGATCTCGCTCCGCCGCGCCTGGCCCGAGCTGACCGACCCGCGCCTGACCGAGGTGAGCGCCGACTACGACGAGCAGGGGCGATGGCTCGTACTGCGGCGCGGCCGGCTGAGCGTCGCGGCCAACCTCGGGCCGACCTCGGTGCGGCTGCCGATCCCCGGACGGCTCGTGCTGGCCTCCAACCCGGGCGTGCGGGCCGGAACGACCGCGCCGCCCGCCGTCACTCTGCCGGGTGCTTCGCTCGCGGTGGTGGCGCGAGACGACGCTGGAACGCCGAAGTGATCGGGAAATAGCGGTTCCGGCGCCGAAGGCGGCGCGAGATCAGAATCCACCCGGCCAGCGCCGCGAGCAGGAATCCGAAGAACGCCAGAGCCATTCCGGTGGCGCGGAACCAGCCCCCGGAGACACCTTGCCCCGAAGTGAGCGGAAGGCCCTGAACCCGGGACAGAACGTAACCGAATCCGTTGAGAAGACCCTCGGCGAGCGCGTACCACCAGACCCGATCACGGTCCTCGACGAGCAGGGCTCCTGCACCGAAGAGGGCCATCATCAGCGCGATGATGAGCGACACGCCGATATAGGGCTCGATGTGAAATCCGTCCGGGAGCGTCAGGAAGTGAACCATGGCGATTCCCAGGAAGAACATGGCCCCAACTGGGCGCGCGACGTGTGGCTCGGGCGTCGCCACGTGCGGTTACCTCCGGGTCGGCAGGGAAATGTCCGTATTCGAGGATGTACTACGAGTGGCAAACCGCAGGTCAAGAGCGCGGCGGTAGCCAGGAAACGTTCATGAATGGCCATACGATCGGTTCATGACCTCAGTACTGCTCGCCGAGGACGACACGTCCATCTCTGAGCCACTCGCCCGCGCACTGCGGCGCGAGGGCTACACCGTCGAAGTGAGCCCGGACGGGCCGCAGGCCCTTGAGCGGGCGCTCGGCGGTGGTGTGGACCTGATCGTCCTCGACCTTGGACTGCCCGAGCTTGACGGGCTCGAGGTGGCGCGCCGGGTCCGCTCCGAGGGGCACGGGGTGCCGATCCTGATCCTGACCGCCCGTGCCGACGAGGTGGACACGGTGGTCGGGCTCGACGCGGGCGCCGACGACTACGTCACCAAGCCGTTCCGGCTGGCCGAACTGCTGGCCCGCGTCCGCGCCCTGCTGCGCCGGGGCAGCACCGAGACCCCGATCGTGCAGGGCGTGCGGATCGACGCCGAGTCGCGCCGCGCCTGGATGGGCGACCAGGAGCTCCAGCTGACCACCAAGGAGTTCGACCTGCTGCGCGTCCTCGTGCGCGACGCGGGAAAGGTGGTGACTCGCGAACAGATCATGCGGGAGGTCTGGGACACCAACTGGTGGGGCTCGACCAAGACCCTCGACATGCACATTTCCTGGCTGCGCCGCAAGCTCGGCGACGACGCCGGAAGTCCCCGCTACATCACCACGGTGCGGGGCGTCGGTTTCCGGTTCGAGCGCGGCGACTGACTCGGCTTTCGCGGCCTCGGCCCAGAGCCTGGCGGCTCGGGGCCGAACCGCGAAAGCGTGCGAGCGTGACATCGCTTCGCGATCTGAGCCTGGGGGCTCGCCTCCGGCTTCGCCCCCAGGCTCAGGTAGCGCGCTCGCGTGCGCGGGCCGAGCATGATCATGGCTTCATTACCTAAGGAGCGCTGATGAGGCGCCGACTGCTGCTGTCGACGCTCGCGGTGGCGATCGTCGCGATCCTGCTGCTCGGCATCCCCCTGGCCTACGCCACGCACAAGCTGATCTACGAAGAGGCGCAGCAGTCGCTGGAGCGGGAGACCTCGGCGGTGCTGGGCGGCGTGCTGTTCAGCCTCGAGTCCGACCAGTCGATCAACGGCCAGAAGATCGCGCAGGAGTACCCGCACCGGTACATCGTGATCACCCTGCCCGACAACAAGGTCGTGACCGCGGGGAGCAAGCCGCCCGGCGGGGCCGCGCTGATCACCGACTCGCGCACCCAGTCAGGCGTGCACGTGCAGGTCTCGCAGGAGGCCTCGGAGGTCCAGGACGAGGCGTTGCGCCAGATGCTGCTGATCGGCAGCCTGGCCGCGCTGGGCGTGGCCGTCACGGTGGGCCTGGCGATGTTCCAGGCGCGCAAGCTCACGCTGCCGCTGGTGGACCTCGCCGAGACCGCCGACCGGCTGGGCAGCGGCAACGCCCGCCCGCGCCGGCGCCGGTACGGGATCCCCGAGGTGGACCGGGTGGCCGAGGTGCTGGACCGCAGCGCCGTACGGATCGCCGACCTGCTGGCCGCCAGCCGCGAGTTCGCCTCCGACGCCAGCCACCAGCTGCGCACGCCGCTGACCGCGCTGTCGATGCGGCTGGAGGAGATGATCGAGGCCGCCGAGTATCCCGACGTCGTACGGGAGGAGGGCGCGGCCGCGGTGGCCCAGACCGAACGCCTGGTCGCGGTCGTCGAACAGCTGCTGGCCAGGGCCCGGCACGACCGTACGGGCGCCGCGGTGGCCGCGCGCATCGACGAGATCATCGCCCAGCAGGTCGAGGAGTGGCAGCCGATCTTCCGCCGGGACGGCCGGGACATCAAGATCTCGGGCGAACGCGGCCTGATCGGCATGACCAGCCCCGAGGGGCTCTCCCAGATCCTCGCCACGCTGCTGGACAACTCGCTCGTGCACGGCCGCGGCACCGTCACCATCACCACCAAGCCGGGCGTCGGCTCGGTCGTGGTGGAGGTCGGCGACCAGGGCGCCGGGATCCCGCCGGACCTGGAGCCGCGGATCTTCGAACGCAGCGTGAGCAGCGGCAAGGGCACGGGCCTCGGGCTCTACCTGGCCCGTTCGCTGGCGGTGGTGGACGGCGGGCGGCTCGAGCTGATCTCGGCCCGCCCCGCGGTCTTCGGCGTGTTCCTGCGCCAGGCCTCCGACGCCAAGCTCGCCGAGGAACGCGTCGTCATCGGCCCCACGTAGGCGTCATCGGCCTCACATGGGAGCTCGGCCACCGCGCGAGCGCGTCCGAAGGTCTGGCCGAGGAACGAGGCCAGATCGCGAAGCGATGCAGCCCTCGCCGAAGCACGGGTAGGGCCGAGCCGCCAGGCGAGGGCCGTAGGCCGGGCTTCAAAACTATGGCGTCTGCGTGTACTCGGCGAGGCCCTCGGCCTGGGGGCGCGAGTCGATCGGGCGGCTGAGCTTGTGGGACGGGAGCGGGTGGCCGCCGGTGTCGCGGGCGGGCGCCTCGTCGGCCGGAGCGTGCTCGGGCTCCGGGGCCGCCTCGGGAAGGCCGGAGGCGGGGTCGACCTGCGGCGCCTCGGCCGGCAGGAACACCCACTTCTTGTACGACCAGAAGCGGAAGAGCGTGGCGACGCCGGTACCGACGATCAGCGCGGCGTTGTAGGCGAGCGCGCCGTGCAGGCCGAGCACGTAGTGGGTGAAGCCGATGAAGATCTCGGTGATCACCAGGCCCACGCCGTTCAGCGCGAAGAACAGCACGTACTCGCGGCCGAGGCCGGTCCGGTCGCGATGCCGGAACGTCCAGTAGCGGTTGGCCACATAGGCGAACGTGGTCGCCACGACGGTCGCGATGCCGTTGGAGGACAGCGGGCCCATGCCGAGGCCGGTGTGCAGCCCGTTCCCGAGTCCGAAGGTGATCACGAACGCGATCGCGCCGACGCTGCCGAACTTCGCGAGCTCGTGCACGAGGTGCGCGAAACGGCGGTAGAGGTTGGCGACCAGGCTCACAAAGAGGTCCTTCCGGACTGCGACGACGACGCGACTATTTGGGAAGCGGCGCCCGTTGATACCGCTGTGGAGGGCACAAAGAGAATAGACGCACGGTGCCCCCGCGGCGCCAGAACATGAACGTTTCACATTACCTGCGTTGTTCCCTGCCCCACGATCGAGAACGCCACACCCATTCCGACGTCCGGGAGCGCGCGTTCGTTCACACGTCCGCTGCCGATAACCTTTCGCACGTGAAGGATCCAGCTCAGGGGCCCCGAGATCCGCAGCGGAGCGAGGAATCTTGGGGAGACGGGGGTCTGGGGGGCGTCCCCCAGCGGACACAGCCCGTCGTCGGGATGGTCGGCGGCGGTCAGCTGGCCCGCATGACCCAGCAGGCGGCGATCGCGCTCGGTGTGCCGCTGCGGGTCCTGGCGGGCTCCCCGCAGGACTCGGCGGCCAAGGTCGTCGCGGACGTCCAGGTCGGCGACGACCGTTCGCTGGACGATCTGCGGGCGTTCGCCAAGGGATGCGACGTGATCACCTTCGATCACGAGCATGTTCCCGGCGACCACATCCGGGCCGTCGAGGAGGCCCGGATCCCGTGCAGGCCGGGGTCTGAGGCCCTGCTGCACGCCCAGGACAAGATGGTGATGCGCGAGCGGCTGAGCGCCCTCGGGGCGCCGTGCCCGCGCTTCGCCAAGATCGACGCGGACGACGCGGTGGCGGCCGTCGAGGCGTTCGGCGCCGAGGCAGGCTGGCCGGTCGTGCTGAAGGCCACCCGCGGCGGCTACGACGGCAAGGGCGTGTGGGTCCTGGACCGCCTCGACGAGGCCGGGACGGACCTGGTGCGCCGACTGGTGGCCGAGGGCGTGGACCTGATGGCCGAGGAGCACGTCTCGTTCCGCCGCGAGCTGGCCGCCCTGGTGGCGCGTTCGCCGTACGGGCAGGGCGCCGCCTACCCGATCGTGGAGACCGTCCAGGAGAGCGGCATCTGCGTCGAGGTGATCGCGCCCGCGCCCGGCCTGGACGAGGAGACCGCCGAGGAGGCCCAGCGGCTCGCGCTCGACATCGCCGACAAGCTCGGCGTCACCGGGCTGCTGGCGGTGGAGCTGTTCGAGACCGGCCGCGGGCTGATGGTGAACGAGCTGGCCATGCGCCCGCACAACTCCGGGCACTGGACGATCGAGGGCTCCCGTACCTCCCAGTTCGAGCAGCACCTGCGCGCCGTGCTGGACCTGCCGCTCGGCGACACCCGCCCGACCGCGCCGTACGTGGTGATGGCGAACGTGCTGGGCGGCGACGACCCCGACCTGTACGCCCGCTACATCCACGTGATGGCGCACGACCCGGCGGTCAAGATCAACATGTACGGCAAGGACGTCCGGCCCGGCCGCAAGATCGGCCACGTGACGGCCCTCGGCGACGACCTCGACGAGGTCCGCGAGCGCGCCCGGCACGCCGCCGACTACCTGCGCTACGGCCCTCAGACGAAGGAAACGCGATGACGACGCCGCAGGTCGGCCTGGTGATGGGCAGCGACTCGGACTGGCCGGTGATGAAGGCCGCCGCCGAGGCGCTCGAGGAGTTCGAGGTGCCGTTCGAGGCCGACGTGGTCTCCGCGCACCGCATGCCGCACGACATGATCGCCTACGGCGAGAACGCCGCCGGCCGCGGCCTCCGCGTGATCATCGCGGGCGCGGGCGGCGCCGCCCACCTGCCCGGCATGCTCGCCTCGGTGACCCCGCTCCCGGTGATCGGCGTCCCGGTGCCCCTGAAGTACCTGGACGGCATGGACTCGCTGCTGTCGATCGTCCAGATGCCCGCCGGCGTCCCGGTCGCCACCGTCGCCGTGGGCGCCGCCCGCAACGCCGGCCTGCTGGCCGTACGGATCCTGGCCGCGTCCGACACAGAGCTCCAGACCCGAATGAAGGACTTCCAGCAAGACCTCTACGAGCAGGCCAAAGCCAAGGGCGCCCGCCTCCGCAAGACTCTCTAGCCTGACGGCAGGCCCCCTTCCTGCGGGGCTTAGTCCTGCGCGGGGGCCTACTTCCTGCGCAGGGCCCATTCGACGGCGGGGCAGCGGTCCATGACCACGTCCAGGCCGGCGTCCTGGGCCCGCTTGGCGGCGGCCTCGTCGATCACCTCGAGCGGCAGCCAGACGGCCTTGGCGCCCGCGGCGATCGCCTCGTCCACCACGGACCCGGCGTGCTCGGCCCGCCGGTAGACGCCGACGACGTCGATGGTGCCCGCCTCGGCGGGGATGTCGGCCAGCGACGCGTAGCCCGGCTCGTCCAGCACGCGCTGGGCCTTCGGATGCACCGGAATGATCCGCTTGCCACGCTCCTGCAGCAGCCGCGCCTGGTTGTAGACCTCGCGGTCGGGATTGTCGCCCAGCCCGACGAAGGCCCAGGTCGTGGAGTCGTTCAGGAGGTGCCGGATCACGCCCAGCTCTGCGTACGCGTCAGCCATGCTCACAACAACAGCAGGCCCCGCTCGATCGTTCCCCCGTTCAACGACCTCAGCACGCACGCGAGCGCGCTACCCGTCGCCGGGCCCGAAGCCGAAGGCCAGGGCCCGGCGACGGATCGCGAAGCGATGTCGCGCTCGCCGCTTTCGCGGTTCGGCGGCCGAGCCGCCAGGCGAGGGCGCCGAGGCCGCCAAAGCAATGAATTCAGCGGGGGCCGGGGCGGCCCAGGGCGCGGTAGTGCCAGCCCGCGGCGCGCCAGTGGTCGGGGTCCAGGGCGTTGCGGCCGTCGACGATGTTGCGTTCGGCGACGACGTCGCCCAGCTCGCCCGGGTCCATCTCGCGGAACTCGTTCCACTCGGTCAGCAGCAGCACGACGTGGGCGCCGGTGGCGGCCTCCAGGGCCGATCCGGCGAATTCCAGGTCCGGCTGGGCGCGGCGGGCGTTGCCCATCGCCTGCGGGTCGTACACCGTGACGCGGGCGCCCTGGGCGCGGATGGTCGCGGCCACGTCGAGGGCGGGCGAGTCGCGGATGTCGTCGGAGTTGGGCTTGAACGCGGCGCCGAGCACGCCGACCGTACGGCCGATGAACGAGCCGCCCAGCAGGTGCCGGGCCAGGTCCACCATGCGGGTCCGGCGGCGGATGTTGATCTCGTCCACCTCGCGCAGGAAGGTCAGCGCCTGGTCGGCGCCGAGCTCGCCCGCGCGGGCCATGAACGCCCGGATGTCCTTGGGCAGGCAGCCGCCGCCGAAGCCGAGGCCCGGGCCGAGGAACTTGCCGCCGATCCGGTCGTCGTAGGACAGCGCCTCCGAGAGCTTGGTCACGTCGGCGTGGGCCGCCTCGCACACCTCGGCCATCGCGTTGATGAACGAGATCTTGGTGGCGAGGAAGGCGTTCGCGGAGACCTTGACCAGCTCGGCGGTCGGGTAGTCGGCCACGATGAACGGCGTGCCCTCCGACAGCATCGGCGCGTAGATCTCCCGCAGCGTCTTCTCGGCCCGTTCGGCGGCGGCCTGGTCGCCCGGCACGCCCACCACGATCCGGTCGGGGTGCAGGGTGTCCTGGACCGCGAAGCCCTCCCGCAGGAACTCCGGATTCCAGGCCAGCACGGCGTCACCGTCGGCGGGGGACAGACGCGCGATCGCCTGCTCCAGGCGCGCCGCGGTGCCCACCGGTACGGTCGACTTGCCGACGATCACGCAGGGCCGCCGCAGCCGCGAGGCCAGCGCCGAGACCGCCTCGTCCACATAGGTCATGTCGGCCGCGTACTCGCCGGACTTCTGCGGGGTGCCGACGCAGACGAAGTGCACGTCGCCGAACTCGGCGGCCTCGTCGTAGGAGGTGGTGAACCGCAGCCGCCCGTTCTCCAGGTTCCGCCGCAGCACGGGCTCCAGGCCCGGCTCGTAGAACGGGACCTCGCCGCCGGCCAGCCGGTCGATCTTGTTCTTGTCCACGTCGAGGCCGAGCACCTCGTAACCGAGGTCGGCCATGCACGCGGCATGGGTGGCACCCAGGTAACCGGTGCCGATCACCGTCAGGCGGTGAGTCAAGGCGAGTCCTCCCGACTTCATCGTCGCGACCAGGCATGACTGGCGCAGTGTACCGGCCGGTAGCATGCGGGTATGAGTCCCGAATTTCCCGCGTACGCCCCGTCTGAGGAGCACGATCTCCTCCGTCAGACGGTCCGCGAGCTAGCCGACGCCAAGATCGCCCCGTTCGCCGCGGAGGTCGACGAGGAGTCCCGCTTCCCTCAGGAGGCCCTGGACGCGCTGGTGCAGAACGAGCTGCAGGCCGTCCACGTTCCGGAGTCGTACGGGGGAGCAGGGGCCGACGCCCTCGCCACCGTGATCGTGATCGAGGAGGTCGCCCGCGCGTGCGCCTCGTCGTCCCTGATCCCGGCGGTGAACAAGCTCGGCTCCGTACCGGTACTGCTCTCCGGTTCTGAAGAGCTGAAGAAAAAGTATCTGACTCCGATGGCCCGGGGCGAGGCCATGTTCTCCTACGCCCTCTCCGAGGCCGAGGCGGGCTCGGACGCGGCGGGCATGAAGACCCGCGCGGTACGCGATGGCGACCACTACGTGCTGAACGGCGCCAAGATGTGGATCACCAACGCGGGCGTGTCGGACTACTACACGGTGATGGCCGTCACCGATCCCGAGGCTGGGGCTCGCGGGATCTCGGCCTTCGTCGTGGAGAAGGCCGACGAGGGCGTCTCCTTCGGCCCGAAGGAGAAGAAGCTGGGCATCAAGGGCTCGCCCACCCGCCAGGTCATCCTGGAGAACGTCCGCATCCCCGCGGACCGCATCATCGGCGCCGAGGGGACGGGCTTCAAGACCGCCCTCGCCACCCTCGACCACACCCGCATCACCATCGCCGCGCAGGCCCTCGGCATCGCCCAGGGCGCCCTCGACTACGCCGTCGGCTACGTCAAGGAGCGCAAGCAGTTCGGCACCGCGATCGGCGACTTCCAGGGCGTCCAGTTCATGCTGGCCGACATGGCGATGCGCCTGGAGGGCGCTCGCCAGCTGACCTACCACGCCGCCATCAAGTCCGAGCGCGCCATGCTCGGCGAGAAGATCCCCGACCTGACCTTCGTCTCCTCGGCCTGCAAGTGCCTGGCCTCCGACGTGGCGATGGACGTCACCACCGACGCCGTCCAGCTCCTCGGCGGCTACGGCTACACCCGCGAGTTCCCCGTCGAGCGCATGATGCGCGACGCCAAGATCACCCAGATCTACGAGGGCACCAACCAGATCCAGCGCATGGTCATGGCTCGCCAGCTCCTCAAGTAGGCCGTTCACCTGCGAAAACGCGGCCTCCCCTGCACCCGGGCGAGGCCGCGTTCGCGTTCTGGTGATGGGTCAGGCCATGGTCTTCGGCGGCCGGCTGCGCGCTCAGTTGTTCTCGTTGAAGGCGCTGGACTTCTTGCAGATGGGCGGGTTGACCGAGAGGTTCCAGCAGATCTTCATGAAGTACAGCCCGGTCTTGCCGACGTCGTAGGGATGGTTGTCGCAGCCGCTGTCGCCGCCGTCCTGCTCGGCCCAGAGCTGGTGGTAGCTCGTGCCCGAGTTCGGCGTGTACCAGAGGCTCGCGGTGACCCCCTCACCGTCGGCGCGGGTGTCGCAGACGGTGAACACGTCCACGCTGTCGTCGTAGAAGACCGAGCCGTAGCCGAAGGAGAGCTTGATGTCGTCGGCGTGGGCCGCGGTGGCGGTCCCGGCGAAGACGGTGCCGACCACGGTGCATGCCGCGGCCGTACGGGTGAGCCAGTTCATGGGGGGACGCTCCTTGAGAGTGATCATGAAATTAAGGCAGCCCCCGGGCGCCCCGTCAACCCTTGATCAACAATCTTTTCGCTGGTCAGCCGGTGCGGTCGGTCGGGGTGTCGAAGGAGATGCCTACCTGGCCCAAGTAGGTGCCGTCGTGGTCGAAGAGGGGAGAGGCGTGGGTCTCGAAGCGCTGGTACTGGCCGTCGTGGCGGCGGAACCTGGCGTGGCTGTGCCAGGCGTGGCGTTCGGCGGTGCCGGTGCGGAGGGCGGCCATGCAGGCGTCGGCGTCGTCGGGGTGGAGGACGTTCTGCCAGGCGGCCTCAAGTGGCAGGCCGGTGTAGTCGAGGTAGCGCCGGTTGGCGTAGCTGATGGAGTCGTGGGCGTCGATGTGCCAGATGAGCGCGGGGGCGGCGTCGGCCAGGGCGCGGAAGCGTTCCTGGGACTCCCGTAGCTCCTGCTCGGCCCTCGCGCGGTGCACGAAGGCCCAGGTGCGGGCGGCCGTCTCCTCCACCAGGGCGATCTCGTCGGGGGTCCACGTGCGGGGGTGGCTCTGCAGAACGGCGAGGTGCCCCACCCGGCGGCCGTCGCTGATCAGCGGCGCCTCGACGACGGCGTGGGCGCCCGCCGACAGCCAGCGGGCCCGGGCCTCGTCGTCCAGGTCGGCCGCCATGACGTCATGGATGATCAGCGTCTCGCCGTTGCCGAGCGTCTCCTGGAGGAGGTCGCCGCCCCAGCCGGCCAGGGGGTAGGTGCCGTGCAGCGGGGGAGTGCCGGGGCTGTAGTCGCCGCACACGTGGATGAGCCCGGTGGCGGGGTCGACCTCGGCGTAGTGGGCGTTCTGCACCCCGAGCCGGCGGCCGAGGATCTCCACGGCGCGCTGCTGGATCACGTTGGGGTCCTCCAGGGAACGCAGCGCGTCGGTGAGCGTGAGCCGGTAGGCGTCGGTGGCCGCGACACGGCGGCGCATCCCGGCGAGCTGCAGCTGGGCCTCGACCCTCGCCGTGAGCTCGCGGGCGGAGAACGGCTTGACGATGTAGTCGTCGGCCCCGGCCAGCAGCCCCTCGATCGCGGTCTCCTCGCCGGCGCGCGCGGTCACCAGGACGACCGGGACGGTGGCCAGCTTCTCGTCGCCGCGAATCCGCCGCAGCAGGGTGAAACCGTCCATGCGCGGCATCATCACGTCGGCCAGGACCAGGTCGGGAGGGTCGCCGCCGGCCAGCCGGAGCGCCTCCTCGCCGTCGCCCGCCACGGTGACGGTCCAGGTGGCGGCCAGCAGCCGTTCGAGGTAGTCGCGCATGTCGGCGTTGTCGTCGACGACCAGGACGTGCCCCAGGTCCGCCGACGGCCGGCCGCCGGCCGGGATCTCGCCGTCCAGGCCGGACGCGGCGAGGGTCTGCTCGCGGCCGGCGTCCCAGTGCCTGGCCTCCTCGGCCATCGCGGCGGCGACCGACCCCGTGCGCGGCGGGGCGGCCCGTTCGGCGCCGGCCTCGAGTCGCCGGCTGAGCGGCAGCCACACGGTGACGGTGGTGCCCCGGCCCGGTTCGCTGGTCACCCGTACGCGGCCGTAGTGCCGCTGGACCAGCTCGTTCACCAGCGCCAGGCCGATCCCGGCGCCCTCGTGGGTGCGGCCGCGGGTCTCCATGGCCCGGTGGAACCGCTTGAAGACGTGCGGCAGCTCGTCGGCGGGGATGCCGACGCCGGTGTCGCGCACCACCAGCTCGGCGTGCCGGGGCAGGGCGTTCAGCATGACCTGCACCGAGCCGGACCAGGTGAACTTCAGCGCGTTCGAGACCAGGTTGGAGACGATCTTCTCCCACATCTCCGGATCGACCCAGACCGGCTCGGGCAGCGGCGCGGCCCGTACGGTCAGCTCCAGCCCGGCGATCTCGGCGGCGCTGCGGAACATCGAGGCGATCTCCTCGGTCAACGCCGCCAGATCGGTCGGCTCGAACCGGGCCCGCAGCCGTCCGGCCCCGATGGCGGAGAAGTCCAGCAGCGTGCCGACCAGCCGCAGCAGCCGCCGGGTGTTGCGGTGCACGAGCTCGATCTCGGTCGCCATCCCCTCGGGCAGCAGGTCGGCCCGGCCGAGCATGTCCTCCAGCGGCGCCAGCATCAGCGTCAGCGGCGTACGGAACTCGTGGGAGACGTTGGAGAAGAACTCGGTCTTGACCCGGTCCAGCTCGGCCAGCCGCTCCAGCCGCTGCTGCTCGCGCCGGCGGGCGCGCGCCTGCGCGACGGCGGCGGTGATCTGCCCGGTGAGCAGGTCGAGGAAGCCCCGGTAGCCGTCGTCGAACGGCCGGTGCGGGTTCATCCCGACGACCAGGACGCCCGGGACGTCGCCCTCGGCGTCACCGTGCATGGGCAGCAGGAACGCCGAGTGCGGCGGCACCGCCCCTGGGGGCGTGAGGGGCGGCGGGAGCAGCCCCTTGAACCGTTCGTCCAGGTCGTCGATCATCATTCCGCCGCGGTCGCCGGGCGCGGTGACGGCGGGCTCGGCGAGCAGGCGCGGCAGCGGCCAGACGGCGCCGCCGAGGGACAGGTCGATCAGGCGCGGCGCGGGGAACGAGCCGGGTTCGAGGCCCGCCGTGCCCGCGAGCTGCGCCTGCTTGCGCACGTGGTCAAGCAGGTAGATCAGCGCGAACGGCACGTCGGCGGGCTCGGCCGCCAGCGCCGCCGCCGCCAGCGCGCAGGCGCGCTCGGGCGTCTCGGCCCCGGTCGTCTCCGTCGCCACCGCCCGCAGGGTCCGCATCCGCCGCTCGCTCACCATCGTGGCGGTGGTGTCCAGCGCGGTGTTGTGGATGCCGACGACCGCGCCGCGGTCATCGGTGATCGGCGAGTAGGTGAAGGTGGCGTACACCTCCTCCAGCAACCCGTCGCGGTCCATCAGCATCGGCATGTTCTCGCCGCCGGTGGCCCGCCCCTCCGACATGACGTACTCGGTCATGGGGCCGACGAACCACCACAGCTCCGGCCACGTCTCCTCGGCTCGGCCCACCAGCGCCCGCGGGTGCTTGACGGTGCCGAGGAACTGCCGCCACAGCTCGTTGTAGATCTGGATGAGCCGCGGACCCCACCAGACCGCCATCGGATAACCCGAGTCCAGCGTCGTGCGCACCATCGCCCGCAGCACCGGCGGCCACGCGGTCACCGGCCCCAGCGGAGAGGCGAACCAGTCCTTGGCCCGCAGCAGCCGCTCGATCTCCCCGTCCCCGGGGAACAGCCGTTCGGCGGCCTCGACCTCCGAACGCGGCCGCGGCAGCGGCCGGCCGGTCACCGCGTCGGCGATCACCGGGCCGATCTCACCCAGCGGCAGCACCAGATGCGCGCTCGCCGCCGCGGCGGCGGGCATCGACTGGTGCTCGGCCGTCTCGGAGCTCTGCGCGATGACGAACCCGCCCGCCTCCCGTACCGCCGCGGCGCCGATCGCGCCGTCGCGGCCCATCCCGGTCAGCACGACCGCCATCGCCCGGGTGCTGAACGATTCGGCCAGCGATCGCAGCAACGAGTCGTGCGGGGAGTCCCGTATACCGCCGTGCCTGTCGATCAGCGTGCACGTGCCGTCGGGGAGCACCTCCATCCGCGTGTTCGGCGGGCTCACCATCACCCGTCCCGCGATCAGCGGCTCCCCGTCGACGGCCCACGCCACGCTGCGGCCGGTGCGCTGTCGCAGGACCTGCGCCAGGGCGCTGCCCTGGCCGCTCAGATGCTGCTGGATCACCACCGCCACCGGCAGCTCCCCGGGCAGGTCCCGCAGGACGCTGAGCAGCGCCCCGAGCCCGCCGGCCGACGCGACCATCGCCACGACGTCGACGGCACCCTGACCCATCCGGACCCGGGCGTCGTCGTGTCCGTCCGGTGCCATCGCCAAGCACCTCCCACCGAGGTGAGGTCGCCCTCGGACCGCGGTCCCGCCTCACGCGAAACCGCCGACCCGCTTGCGCCGGGCGGCACCCGACCCAAGCACCCCGGCACGACCAGTCTCCCCCTTCCACAGCCAATGGAGCCTCCCCACCGCCGACCAATCCCCCGCAACGCAGACCAACATCCACGGGCGCAGGGCACTTGCCGCCGGTGATCAGGTGGGGGCGCGCGTGCCTTCGCCCGCCTGGATTCCGTACGGGACCCGGGCGCCCTCGCGCAGCCGGATTCGGCGCGGGCGCTGATGCCTCCCTCGCCCGGACTCGGCCCGAGGCGTGGTGCTTTCCCCTGCCCGGATTCGGTACGGGCGCAAGACGCTTGTCGGCGATGGTCAGCTGTGGGCGCGGGTGGTCAGACTCCGGTTCGGAGGGCTTGGACGGCTGCGGTGATGCCCTTCTTGTCGTAGCCGGCGGTGGGCATGGTGGCGCCGTGGGCGTGGCGGACGATGCCCTGGGCGTCGATCAGGATGCTGCCCGACTGCTGCATCGAGCCGAAGACCTTCCTGGCCAGGCCGACCTCGTCGTGCGGGCGGCCCACGAGGACGGTGAACGGGACCCGCCGCTTGGCCTTCCACCGCGCCGCCTCTTGGCGGTCGGCGGGGACCGCGATGAGGACGCGAACGCCGTCGAGCTCGGATCGGACGAGGTCCTGGACGTGCCTGTTGCAGACCGGGCAGGTGGCCGACCGCATGAAGTAGATCAGCACGGGTCCTTGGCCCTGGTAGCCGGACAGGCGGACGGTCTTGCCTTCGGTGTCCTCGAGCGTGATGTCGGGCGCGGACGAGCCGATTTCGAGCATGACGAACTTCCCCTTTCACTCGGGTGATGGTTCGGGCCTGGTGGTCAGGCTTTGGGGGGCTGGGCGTTCAGGTTGGTGCGGAGGGTGTTGCGGGCGCGGTGCAGGTTGGACTTCATGGCGGCGGTGCTCAGGCCGAGCGCCTCCGCCGTCGTACGGCCCGGGTAGCCCAGGACGTCCCGCATGATCAGCACCCGGCGCTGCACCTCCGGGAGGTCCTGGATGGCGTGCGCGACCAGGTCGGCCTCCAGGCGGCGGATCGCCTCGTCCTCGGCGGAGGACGCCAGGGGCTCGGTCTCGTGGCGTTCGACCAGCACTCGGGCGCGGCGCAGGCACTCGTTCCGGACGATGCGGAACATCCACGAGGCCAGCGCCCCGGTCGCGCGCAGCGTGCCGATCTTCCGGTAGAGGATGATCAGCGCCTCCTGCGCGGCGTCCTCGGCGTCCTGCGGGGACGCGCACAGATGCTCGGCGAAGCGCCGTACATGCACGTGAGCACCGTCGAGCACGGCGGCGATCGAATCGCGATCACCGGCCTGCGCGGACCTGATGAGCTGCGCGCTGGCCCATGAACGGTCAGCCACGTCCCACCTCCTTCCCTCACCTCATAAGAGGGCCTGGAGTGGCCAAAGGATTCACACGAATTGTGAGGGACTGAGTGGATCTTGACTGACCATTGATGCCAGTATCTGGTGGCACGATCATCTCTGTCGAGGGAGAACGTGTCATGCACCCTTCCAGACGCCAGGTACTGGCGGTCGGCCTCGGAGCCGGAGCCGCCGCGATCATCGGAGGCGGCACCGCACGGGCCGCCTCGCCCTCGGGGACGTGGCAGGACGTGCCCGTTCCCGACGGCACCCCGCCTCATCTGTGGGCGGTCGCCGCGCCGACGCCGCGGACCGCGTTCGTGTTCGGCCAGTACTCCTGGAACCAGAAGGACGTCACGTCGGTGCTCCACTGGAACGGTGCGAGATGGCGGCAGGAGCCCGCGCCGGCGATGCAGTGGAACTGGTTCAGCAAGATGGCCGCCGCGTCGCCCGCCGCGGCCTGGGTCACCGGCATGGCGCTGACCACGGGAGCGCCGCAGTCGCTGTACTGGAACGGCCGGTCGTGGAGATCGGTGGCCTTCCCGTCCAGCGATCAGGGCGGCATCCCCGCCCTGGGCGCCGTGCCCGGCGGCACGGCCTGGTCGTCGGTCTTCCAGAACGACGCGGCGGTCGTGATGCGGTTCGAGCGAGGGGCCTGGGTGCCCAAGAACGTGCCGGTCCCCGCCACATCAGCCGTGAACGCCATCGCCGCGCGGTCGGCCGCCGACATCTGGATCGCAGGGAAGGACCGTTCGGCGGGCGACTACGGCCCGGTGTTCACGCTGCGGTGGAACGGGCGCACCTGGCAGCGGTACGACATGCCCTCCGACCTCGTCCCCAGCTACATCGAGGGGTTCGACATCCTTCCGCTGTCGTCCACGGACGTCTGGGCCTACGTCGGCGCGGGCGGCGGCTCCCAGTACCTCTGGCACTGGGACGGCACGGCCTGGACGCGCGTCGCCCAGGTGCCGCGCACCGGCTTCCTGCCCAACGCGTACTACGGCTCGCTGGCGCCGGACGGGCACGGCGGCGTGTGGATCCCGCAGCTCGGCGACACCACGGGCAATACGCCCAAGGGCCGTGCCTCCTACCTCAACTGGGACGGCTCGGCGTGGTCCACGGTGAGCGGCCGGCCGCGGGCCGGCGCCGACTCGTGGGTCGAGGCGTACGACCTCGCCCCGCTCGGCCGCACCGGGCAGGTCCTGGCCGTCGGCACCGCCGACCAGGGCACCATCCCCTTCATCGAACGCTTCGCCTGACCCATCACTAGAGCCGCAGCGCCTGACCGCCGGGGATCGTGATGCGAGGTGGTCAGGCGTCGCGGTCCGGCGGTCAGGCGTCGCGGTGGCGTAGGAGGTACGTGGCGAGGGCGGCTGCGGCGGTCGCCCAGCCGACCATGATCAGGAGGCCGATCGTGGGCGGGTAGGGGGTCGCGTCGCCGGACATGAAGTGGCGTCCTGCGGTGGACGGGAGGGCGTCCGCGATGTGCTTGAGGAGGCCCATCTTGCTGTTGGCCAGCAGCATCGGGAGGGCCATCAGGAACAGGAACGCGGTGGTGAGGGTCCCGGCCGTACTGCGGAGCATGGCGCCGACGCTCAGGATGAAGACGCTGATCAGGGCCAGGTAGACGCCGATCGCGGCGACGTCGGCGGTGGCCTGGGCGGGGGAGAAGCGGCCCCAGTGGGCGAGGAGGGGGTCGGACACGGCGGTGCCGATCGTTCCGAGGATCAGTCCGGCGGGCAGGATCACGGCGGTCGCGACGGTGGCCTTGGCGGCCAGCATGCGGGCGCGGACGGGCACCCACTGGAGGGTGGTCCGGATGCTCCCGGTCGCGTACTCGCTCGTGATCATCAGGATCGCCAGGGTGATCAGCACGAACTGGACCAGGTCGATCGCGCCGATCGCCATGTCGCTGTCCTGGACGACGCCCTGATGGAGGGCGGGGTCGCCGCTGTCGTTGTTGGCGGCCGTCGAGGTCGCCAGGACGGCGCTCATCAGGCCCATCAGGCCGAGCGCGGCCAGGAGCGTCCACCAGGTCGATCGGAGCGACCAGATCTTCGTCCACTCGGAGGCGATCGCGTTCCTCATCGGACTCCCGCCTCGTACTCGACGCTCGCTCCGGTCAACTCCATGTAGGCCTCTTCCAGGGACGCCTGCTGCGGGCTCAGTTCGTAGAGGGGGATGCCGTGCTCGAAGCACAGCGACCCGATGCGTTCGATCGGCAGGCCGGAGATCATCAGCTCGTCCTGGCCGGTGGGGGTCAGGTGGGGTGGTCCCGCCTCGGCGGACAGGTGCTTGATCAGGGCATCCGGCTGCGGGGTGCGTACGCGTACGGCGTTGCGTGAGCTGGACGAGATGACCTCGGCGACGGGCGCGTCGGCCAGCAGGCGGCCCTTGCCGATGACGACGAGGCGGTCGGCGGTCAGCTGCATCTCGCTCATCAGGTGGCTGGACACGAAGACGGTGCGGCCCTCGGCGGCGAGCGACCTCATGAGGCGGCGCACCCAGAGAACGCCGTCGGGGTCCAGGCCGTTCACCGGCTCGTCGAACATCAGCACCTGCGGATCGCCCAGCAGCGCGCCCGCGATGCCCAGCCGCTGCCCCATGCCGAGGGAGAACGAGCCTGCTCGCTTGCGGGCCACCTGGGTCAGGCCGACGGTCTCCAGGACGTCGTCCACGCGGGTCGTCGGGATGCCGTTGCTGCGAGCCATGGCCAGCAGGTGGGCGCGGGCCGGGCGGCCTGGGTGAACGGCCTTGGCGTCCAGGAGCGCGCCGACCTCGCGGAGCGGATGCCGGAGGGACGCGTAGGCGCGGCCGCCTATGAGCGCGGTCCCGGCGGTCGGGCGGTCCAGGCCCAGGATCATGCGCATCGTGGTCGATTTGCCGGCCCCGTTCGGCCCCAGGAATCCCGTCACCTTGCCCGGCGCGATCTCCAGGGTGAGGCCGTCGACCGCGACCTTGTCCCCGTAACGCTTCGTCAGTCCCCGCAATGTGATCATCAGCGTCTCTCCGGCCCTTCTCCTGGTGTCGATCTCGACGCTAGGAAGCGAGGGCCCCGCGACACAGTGTGCGAACGCCAGGTCCTACCCCTGACGAAAGTCGATGGCGGGAGCTGCCATGCGAAGGCGGGCGTCGCGGGAATCGCGGGCGCTGCGCGCGAAGGCGGGCGTCGCCAGGCGACGGCGGGGGGTCCCGGGGCTCGCGCGTGATGGCGGGTGATTTCGCCGATTCGCGGACGCGGGGGCCGATCGACACTGAGCCTCCCTGACTCCCGTTCATGGAGGTGACCGTGCGTTCGTTCGTCCGATTGCGGGCCGGTGCCGTAGCGCTGGCCGTCGGTGCGCTCGCCGGGTTCATGACCGTCGCTCCCGTTCACGCCGCCGCAGCGACCACCGCTCCCGCCGCAGCCGACCCGGTGATCACGACTCCCTCGGCCGGTGGCCATGGGTTCCCGTTCCTTGCGGCGGCCGAGGATCTGAAGTCGCTGGGATACAGCGAGAACGAGTACTTCATCGGCGGCACCGCGACCGCCTACGCCAAGCTCGGCCTCTGGGGATCGGACGGCCGCTGGCCCGTCATCCCCACCGTTCGGGCGCCCTACAAGACCCGCATCCTCGTACGGCGGCCCAGCGATCCGGCCAAGTTCAACGGGACCGTCGTCGTGGAGTGGCTCAACGTCAGCGGACAGATCGAACTGTCGCCCGACTACTGGTTCCAGCGCGAGGAACTGCTGCGCAAGGGCTACGCGTGGGTCGGCGTCTCAGCGCAGGCGGTCGGGGTGAACGGCGGGCTCGGCCAGATCCACGGGCTGAAGGGCTGGGATCCGGCCCGGTACGGGAGCCTGCTGCATCCCGGCGACGCGTTCGCCTACGACATCTTCACCCAGGCCGGGCGAGCGCTGCGGAGCCCGAACGGGCCGGACCCGCTGGCCGGGCTGCAGGTCAAGACCGTGCTCGCGGACGGGGAGTCGCAGTCGGCGGGCTTCATGACCACCTACGCCAACGCCGTCCAGCCCGTCGCGAAGGTCTACGACGGCCTCATGATCCACAGCAACAGTGCGGTCGGGGCGCCGATCAGCGGAAGCCTGATCGACACGGCGTTCATGCCCAACCCCTCCAAGATCCGGACCGACCTGCCCGTGCCGACGTTCGTCGTGCTGACCGAGACCGACGTTCCGCTCGCGTCCGCCGCCCGGCAGCCCGACACCGACTCGGTCGTGCACTGGGAGCTCACCGGGACCTCGCACGGCGACCAGTGGGCGTACGACATCGGCGACCCGACCGTGCAGAAGTCGGCGGGTGACGCCGCGCCCGCGCCGGACTGTGCGGCCGGGTCCGCCCCGTTCAACGACGGCCCGGGCCACTATTCGATGAACGCAGCGCTGCGCCATCTGACCACGTGGGCGCAGGGCGGTGCGCGCCCGGCGGGCGGCGGCGCGATCGACACCAGCAAGCGCGACGCGGCCACGGGCCTCGCCGCCGGGGGCATCCGGCTCCCGGACGTCGCCGTTCCGACCCGCACGCTCACCGGCCTGCGCGACACCAGTGGCAGCGGCATCTTCTGCGGCCTGTACGGCGCCCGTGACCCGTGGAACGCCGACGCCGACGCGTGGGACCGGCACGACGCGGGCGACCCGTCCGACCCGGCCTCCCCGCGCGACGCCGAGCCCGTTCTCAGCAAGCTCTACCCGACGCACGACGACTACGTGGCCAAGGTGAAGACCGCCGCGCAGACCTCGGTCGACGGCGGCTACCTGCTGCCGGAGGACGCCGCGGCGATCGTCACTGCGGCGCAGGACTCCGGCATCGGCGGCTGACCGAGCCCTTCGCCCATGCCCGACCCCCGCCTGCTCCGCCCCGCCTGCTCAGAACGCGTCGAGCAGGCGGGGCGGGGTGATGGGCAGGTCGCGTACGCGGATCCCGGTGGCGTGGTGAACGGCGTTGGCGATCGAGGCGGCGGCCCCGACGATGCCGATCTCACCGATGCCTTTGGATCCCATCGGGTTGAGGTGCGGGTCGTCCTCCTCGATCCACACGGCGTCGATGTCGCGGACGTCGGCGCACGCGGGCACGTGGTACTGCGCGAGGTCGTGGTTGAGGAAGTCGCCGAACTCCTCGTCGAGGACGGTCTCCTCCATCAGAGCCATGCCGAGCCCCATGGTCATGCCGCCGATGAACTGCGAACGCGCCGTCTTGGGGTTGATGATGCGGCCCGCCGCGAAGACGCCGAGCATGCGGGTGACGCGGACCTCGCCGGTGTCGACGTCGACCTCGACCTCGGAGAACTGCGCGCCGAACGCGTGCCGCGACAGCTTCTGCTGCGACTTCACCTCATCGGTGGTGTCGGCCGAGGCCTCGTCGGCGGGCGACGAGCGCAGCGCCTCGCAGGCACGGTGAACGGCCGTACCCCAGCCCGCCGTGCCCGACGAACCGCCCGCCAGCGAAGCCTTGGGCAGTTCGCTGTCGCCGATCTCGACCGAGACCTTCGACGGGTCGGTCCCCAGCGCCTCGGCGGCGATCAGCGTGAGCGTGGTGCGGGCGCCGGTGCCGATGTCGGCGGCGGCGATCTCGACGCTGAAGCGGCCGTCCGGATGGCGGCGGGCGATGGCCTTGTTGGGCGAACGGTAGGCCGGGTAGGTGGCCGACGCGACGCCGGTGCCGATCAGCTTGCGGCCCCGCCGCCGGACACCGGGCGCCGGATCGCGGCCGGCCCAGCCGAAACGCGCCGCGCCCTCGCGCAGGCAGGCGACCAGGTTGCGTGAGCTGAACGGGATGTCGCGCTCGGGATCCTGCTCAGGCTCGTTCAGGATGCGCAGCTCGACCGGATCGACCCCGGTGGCGACGGCCAGCTCGTCCAGCGCCGACTCCAGGCCCCACATGCCCGGCGTCTCACCCGGAGCCCGCATCCACGACGGCGACGGAACGTTCAGCCGCAACAGGCGGTGCGCCGTCCGGCGGTTCGGGGCCTGGTACATCACCCGGGTCGGCGTCGCGGTCTGCTCGGCGAACTCGCGGACCATCGACGTCTGCTCGACGACGTCGTGCGAGATCGAGGTGAGCCGGCCGGTGGCGTCCGCCCCGAGCCGCAGCCGCTGGATCGTCGGCGTGCGGTAGCCGGTCAGCGCGAACATCTGCTGGCGGGTGAGCGCCAGCTTGACCGGGCGTCCGGCGGCGCGCGCCAGCATCGCGGTGAGGACGGCGTTCGGGCGCGGCGTCCCCTTGGAGCCGAAGCCGCCGCCGACGTGCGGCGAGATGACGCGCACGTTCGACGCGTCCAGGTCGAAGATCTTCGCGAGGGTGTCGCGGACGGCCGAGACGCCCTGGTTGGAGTCGTGGAGGGTGAGCACGTCGCCCTGCCAGGACGCGATCGTGGCGTGCGGCTCCATCGGGTTGTTGTGCTCGGCGGGCGTCGTGTAGGTCTCGTCGATCTGCACGCCCGCCTGGCCGAACGCGGTGTCCGGGTCGCCGCGCCCGGTGTCGGACGGGAAGGCCGGGTTGACCTTGCCGGGGTCGTACAGGCCCGGGTGGTCGGCCGTCATGCGCAGGTCGGGCGGCTCGGCCCGGTAGCGGATCTCCAGCCGGGCGGCGGCCTCGCGCGCGATGTCCAGCGTCTCGGCCACCACGGCGGCGACCAGCTGGCCCCGGTAGGAGACCGTACGAGACTGGAAGACGGCCAGCTCACCGTCGGGGACAGGCGTGAGCTTGGGCGCGTTCTCGCACGACAGAACGGCGAGGACGCCGGGCATGGCCAGGACCTCGTCGGCGCCGATGGACTCGACCTCGCCGCGGGCGACGGTCGCCTGCACGGCCATGGCGTACGCGGCGCCCTCGACCGGATACTCGACGGCGTAGCGGGCCTTGCCGGTGACCTTGTCGCGGCCCTCGACCCGGTTCATCGACCTCATGATCCCTCCCCGAGATCGGTCAGCGCGGCCACGATCAGGTTGGTCGCCAGCGGGATCTTGAAGCCGTTGTCGCGCAGCGGGCGGGCGGCCTCCAGCTCGGCCTGGGCGGCGCGGCGGAAGTTCTCTCCGGTCGCGGGGAGGCCGCGCAGCAGGTCTTCGGCGCGGCTCGCACGCCAGGGCATGTGCGCGACGCCGCCGAGCGCCAGGCGGCAGTCCCGTACGACCCCGTCGGCGACGTCCAGCGCGGCGGCGATCGACACCAGCGCGAACGCGAACGACGCCCGCTCCCGCACCTTGCGGTAGCTGGACGGCATGCCGAGCGCGGGCACCTCGACCGCCGTGATGAGCTCGCCCGGCTCCAGCGTCGTGTCGCGGGCCGGATCGTTCCCGGGCAGCCGGTAGAAGTCCTGAAGCGGCACGACGCGTTCACCCGAGCGGCCGCGGATGCGGACCGCCGCGTCCAGGGCGGCCAGCGCCACGGCCATGTCGGACGGGTGGGTGGCGACGCACGCCTCGGTGTGGCCGAGGATCGCGAGGTTGTGGTGCTCGCCCTCGACCGCCGGGCAGCCGCTCCCCGGCTCGCGCTTGTTGCACGGCTTGGCGACGTTCTGGAAGTAGGAGCAGCGCGTGCGCTGCAGCAGGTTGCCGCCGACCGTCGCCTGGTTGCGCACCTGCCCGGACGCGCCCGCCAGCACGGCCTGCGCGAGGACCGGCCAGCGCTCCCGTACGACCGGCTCGGCGGCGAGGTCGCTGTTGCGCACCGCCGCGCCGATGACCAGCCCGCCGCGCCCGTCGTCCTCGATCCGGTCGTACGGCAGCCGCGTGACGTCGATCAGCCGCGCGGGCCGCTCCACGCCGAGCCGCAGCAGGTCGACCAGGTTGGTGCCGCCGCCCAGATAGGCCGCCTCGCCATGGTGCAGCGCCAGCGCCTCGTCCGCGGTCACCGCGCTCTCATACGCGAACGGCCTCATCCCGCCACCCCCCGAACGCCTGCGGCGTCCCCGACGCCCGCCTCGCGAACCCCCGTGGAGTCTTGGGCGCCCGCCCCTCGGATGCCCGCCGCCTCCCTGATGGCGGCGACGATGTTGACGTAGGCGCCGCAGCGGCACAGGTTGCCGCTCATGCGTTCGCGGATCTCGTCGTCGCTCAGCTCGGGTGCGGCGGCCACATCGGGCGTGACCGCGCTGGGCCGGCCCTCGGCCGCCTCCCGCAGCATGCCCGTGGCCGAGCAGAGCTGGCCGGGCGTGCAGTAGCCGCATTGAAAGGCGTCCTGCTCGATGAACGACTCCTGCAGCGGGCTCAGCTCCTCCTCGTCCGCGAGCCCTTCGACGGTCGTCACGTCGGCGGCGTCGTGGGCGACGGCGAGCGCGAGGCACGCGTTGGCCCGGCGGCCGTCCAGCAGAACCGTGCACGCACCGCACTGCCCGTGGTCACAGCCCTTCTTGGTCCCGGTCAGCCCCAGGTTCTCGCGCAGCACGTCCAGCAGCGACGCGCGGGTGTCGACGGTGATCCGGTGCTTGCCGCCGTTGACGGTCATCGTGACCTCGGCGAGGACCGGAGGTTCGGCCGGGTTTGTGGCGCTCTCCATGAGCTGCCCCTACCCCCCTCGCGAGCAGCTGAGTCGTACGGCCGGACGCGGGGAGAGGACTGTCCCAAAATCATGCGTTTCTTTGCCAATGGCGCCTTTTCGCGAGGTCAAGCCCTCGTCATCCGAGTTTTCCGCCCGGCCGCGCGGGGATGGCCCGCCTGACGGGGACGGGGACGGGGACGGGGAAGGATGTGAGCATGCCGGGCCGGACGGCCGACCGATCGAGCTGGCGGGCGCTGAGCGTCTGCCTGCTCGCGGCCTTCATGACCCTGCTGGACGTCAGCATCGTGAACGTCGCGCTGCCCTCGATCAAGAACGCGCTGCACGCCTCCGAGGGGGAGCTGCAGTGGATCCTGTCGGGCTACGCGCTCACGTTCGGGCTGACCCTGGTCCCGGCCGGGCGGCTCGGCGACGCCCGCAGCCGGCGCGCGGTGTTCATGGCGGGACTCGTGCTGTTCACGGCGTCCAGTGCCGCGGCCGGGCTCGCGCCGACCATCCTCTGGCTGGTGATCGCCCGCCTGGTGCAGGGGATGGCGGGCGGCGTGCTCAACCCGCAGATCGCGGGGCTGATCCAGCAGCTCTTCCAGGGTGGTGAACGCGGCCGTGCCTTCGGCGCGCTCGGCGCCACGATCGGCATCGCCACCGCCGCGGGTCCGCTGGCGGGCGGCGCGCTGATCGCCCTGGCCGGACCGGCGGAGGGCTGGCGCTGGATCTTCTACATCAACATCCCGGTCGGCCTGGTCGCGCTGGTCCTGGCGTGGCGGCTGCTGCCCGCGCCCGTACGCGGCGAACAGCAGGGGCTGGACCCGGTCGGCGTGACCCTGCTGGGCGTGGGCGTGCTCGCGATCATGCTGCCGTTCCTCCAGGAGCGGCAGTGGCACGGCCCCGGCAAGTGGCTGCTCATCCCGCTCGGCGCGGCGTTCCTCGCGGTGTTCGTCGCCTGGGAACGGCGGCACGCGTCGCCGCTGGTCGACCTCGCGCTGTTCCGGCACCGCTCGTACGCGAACGGTTCGCTGATCGCGCTGTGCTATTTCGCGGGCTTCACCGCGATCTTCTTCATCTTCACCCTCTACCTGCAGAACGGCCTGTCCTACAGCGCGCTCGGCGCGGGCCTGGCCGTCACGCCGTTCGCGCTCGGCTCGGGCACCGCGTCGGCGATCGGCGGCCGCGCCGTCTCGCGGTACGGCAGGCATCTGGTCGTGGCGGGTCTGTGCCTCGTGCTGGCCGGGCTCGGGGCGGCGTGGGCGGTCGTCGAGGTCCGCCCGGGCAGCGGCGTCGCCTGGCTGACCGCGCTGCCGCTGCTGGTCGCGGGGATAGGCAGCGGTCTGGTGATCGCCCCCAACCAGACCGTCACGCTCTCGGAGGTGCCCTACACCGAGGGCGGCGCGGCGGCGGGCGTGCTCCAGACCGGCCAGCGGATCGGCACCGCGGTCGGGATCGCCGCGGTCGGCGCCACCTTCTTCGCCACCGTCGCCGGCTCGGGCGGCGACTGGGCCGCCGCGTTCCGCCACGGCCTGACCGTCCTCCTCGCCTTCGTCGTCCTGGCCCTCGCCGTCGCCCTGTACGACCTCAGGAAGGACCGGCGCCTCCGGCCCGAACCCGCGCGGTGAATAAATACCGATAGGTATTCTTATTTGCAATTCCTGATGTGGCCATATTTTCCGACATTTGGCCACGGGTTGCTGTGCACCGCTGTAGTTTCAGGGCCTCTGGAGTTCGCTTCCTGGGGGAGGGAAAGGGTGCTCGGCATTGATGGTTGCCTGGCTCGGATGATGACTATTCCCGGTGCCCAGAGCGTGACGTTGGTGGACTGTGCGAGCGGTCTCGCCGTGGCGGCGGCGGGACGCGGCGACGTCGTTGATCAGCATGAGGACGCCGCCGGCTCGACCGACGTGGTCCGCGCGGTACTCGCCAGTTCCGCGCTGAGCGCGACCCGGACCGGTGACGACATCGAGGAGATCATTGTTTGCGGAACCTACGGATATCATCTACTGGCTCTGGTCGAAGAGGAATTCGACGGACCTTTGTTCGTCCATTTGTGGCTTGATCGCGACAAGGGCAACCTGGGCCTGGCGCGACTGAGGGTCCAGAACCTCGTTCACGAAATGGTGGGGCCGTGAGATGGCCGGGGCCGCAGCCACCGCCCCCGCCACCGACACGACCACCGCGGCGCGGCTGCGGACGCTGGCGCGCGAACGCAGCACGGGCGTCCTCCAGATCGGCACGGACGGGGCCTTCGAGCTGGTGAACGGGATCGTCACGGTCGCGGCGAGCCCGCACGCGCCCGGACCCGAACGCCTGGTGGCCGGCCCGACCGGCCTGGAGACGCTCGCGCTGATCTCGGTCTTCGACGCCGCCTACTTCCTGCTGGACGCCGCCGCCGAGCCCGAGTTCATCGACGGCCTGCGGCTGCACTCGGGACCGCACTGCAACCTGGCCGTGGCGACCCTGGTGCACGAGTACGAGCGCCGCCGCGCCCTGCTGGAGGCGCGCTGGCCGCACCCGCAGCTGTGCCGCGCGCCGGTCGTCCCCGTACGCAGGGTCCGCCGCCAGCGGGTCATCCTGACCGGCCTGGAGGCCGAGATCCTGATCAACGCCGACGGGCGCCGCACGCCCGTCGAGCTGGCCCACCACCTCGGCCGGTCGGCGTTCGCCTGCCTGCTGGCCGTGCACGAGCTGGCGGCCGCCTCCCTGGTGGAGGCGGACGCCGGCGCCCTCGACCCGCCCGCCGCCCCAGGCCCGTCCGACGACGGGCATGGAAGATCCGCCGAGCCCGGGCGCCCCGCCCTGCCGGGGATGCTCGCGGGCGGCGGTGCGACCGAGACCGGTCCGGCCACCGGTCTCGGCACGGCCGCCGTTCCCGGCTTGGTCGCCGGGGCCGGCGGGTCCGGCCCTTTCGCCGGAACCGGCGCGATCGCCACCCCTGGTGCGAACGCCGGAACCGGTGGGGCGGGCGGTGGGCCGGCGTTGCCCCGGCGGTCGTCCGCGCGCGGCGCGGCCGCGGAACCGGCCGCCGGGGCGGCGACGGTCCCCGCATGGGAGCCACCCGATCTCGACCTGCTCAAGAGGCTGCACGCGGCGCTCGAGGAGATGTCGTGACCGCGCAGCGGCGGCGGCTGGGGGAGCTGATCGAAAGGTTGACCAAGGTGACCGTCTCGGACCAACCCGAGGACGAGGGGGCGCACCCGCCCGACTCGGCGGTCGTGGCCGAGCTCGCGACGCTGCGCGAACGCGTCGCCGGGCTGGTCGGGAGCCTGGTCGCCTCGTCCGACGGCCTGCTCATCGCGCACGACCTGCCCGTCTCGATCGAACCGGCGGGCATGGCGGCCCTCACCGCGTCGGGGCTCGCCCTGTCGCACCGCATCACCAACACGGCCCACGGTGGCGCCTTCCACGAGGTGGTGATCCGGGGGGTGGACGGCTACGTGGTCATCTACTCCGCCGGCATCACCGCCTCTCTCACCGTGCTGGCGGCTCCCGACGTCAACGTCGGCCGGCTCCACCTGGAGTCGCGGCCGGTGGCCCGCAGAATCGCCGAGCGGCTGGCGTTCACCGCCGTCGCGCCCGGCGCGCGGGCCGATCACCGCAATGGAAAGGAGAAGGCATGAGCAATCTGGAGCTCGCGCTCAAGGACATGATGTCGATCGACGGGGCGATCGGCGTCGCCGTCGTCGACTACAACAGCGGCATGGCGCTGGGGCATCTGGGGAGTTCGAAAACCCTCGATCTCCAGGTCGCGGCGGCCGGCAACACCGAGGTCGTCCGGGCCAAGATGCGGACCATGGAGCAGCTCAACCTGAAGGACGAGATCGAGGACATCCTCATCACCCTCTCCGGCCAGTACCACGTCATCCGGCCGGTCACCGGGCGGAAGGGCAAGGGCCTGTTCCTCTACCTCGCCCTGGACCGCAACCGCGGCAACCTCGCGCTGGCCAGGCACCAGCTGAAGAGCATCGAGGAGAACCTGGAGGTCTGACCTCCGCGAGCCTTCGCGAGCGTCTGTGGCGTCGACCCTCTTCCCCGGGCCGGCGGCACAGGCATGTCCGGGGCACGGACGGCGCCGACGCCCGTTCCCGCGCCGCCGCGACGCCCGTTCCCGTTCCACGTTTGCGTCCCGGACGCACGTTCGCCCGCCGGTTTTTCGTCCCCAGACCCATGGCGCGCCCCTCCCGTCACGCGAAGAATCTTCCGTCGCGCCCGCATCCCGCGGCGCTCTGGCGACAGGGGAGAAACGGTGACCCGAAAGGCGACGGGGGCGGCCGTGGCCGTCCTCGCGGCGGCGACCACGCTGATGACGGCGGGCTGCGGTGCCCATGCGGACGGATCGCGGGTGTCCGCCCAGTCGGTGGCCGCCGCCTCCAAGCCGAAGCCCAAGCCGAGGTGCATCGCGGGCACCTGGCAGCTGACCAAGACCGCGGGCCGCGTGAAGGGCCCGGACTCGCTGGTCACGTTCGCCGGCGGCCAGGGCACCCGGCTGCACGTGTCCAAGGGCGTCTCGACCTACGACTTCCGCCGCTCGGGCCGCATGACCGAGAACGGCAAGAAGGGCAAGGCGCAGTTCGGCATGTGGCTGAAGTACGACAAGACCCTGCGCCTGAAGTCGGGCTACTCCGGCAACGCCAAGGGCACCCTCGGCCTGCAGACCAAGACCGCCTCCGGCACGGCCACGGTGAACGGCCGGATCGTGCGTCCCGCCCCGTTCCCCCTCAAGAAGCAGGCCCTCGCGCCGCTCATCAAGAAGGGCAAGACCGACCAGGCGCTCCTGCCGCTGGCGGTCTCCTACACCTGCACGCCCAAGGCGCTTCACCTCCACCAGGCCAAGAAGGCCAAGGGCGGCTACACCACCGTCGCCGACTGGTGGTTCAAGCGCGTAGGCCGCTGACCAGTGCCCGACGCCCCGGACCGCGCGCGCCGCGGCCCGGGGCGTCGCGCGTTCACCCGATCCCGTAGGCCCGGACGACCGTCTGGTCGACGACCCCTGGCACCTGCGTGCGCAGCGACACATAGCCCGACCCCGGGTTGGTGAACGTTGCCACCCCGTCAGCGCCGGCCGGGACCCGCGTCCACGTCCCGCCGTCGTCGTACGACACCGACAACACAGGCTGGGCGCCCGCCGGAAGCTTCTCGGGAACGAGGGTCACCATCTGGCGTGACCCCGGCCGGGCACGGTTGCGGGCGTCCAGCGCCGTCCGGTACCGAACGTCGGGGAGGTTCACCACCTCGCTGCCCTTGATGTCGAGGTCCCACACGACGTGCTGCCGCGTGGCCAGGTCGGACCATGGCACCGAACGTTCGGCGTCGACCGTGAGCGTGTGCCTGCCCGGAGCGGGACTCGGCCACGGCCCGCCCGAGCCAGGGATGCCGCTGGTCCCGACCACCGAGCCGCCGGCGTCCCGCAACGTCGAGGTTCCCCGCAGCGTGCCGGACGAGGCGCTCACGTCGGCGGCGGCCAGCATCTGGGCGTCGAACCAGACGTCATTCGTGCCGCTGAGATCAAGCACGCCCCCGGCCGGCCCGAAGGGAGCGCCGTTCCACTGGCGGGTGTAGGAGCCCGCGCGCGGGAACCGCTCCTCGCGGGCACTGACGTCGACGTCCTCGAACGCGCAGTCCGCCGAGGTGACGCCCTCGTCGAGCTGCCAGGGGAGCCCGGGCGAGTAGTACTCGGTGCGCGTGGTGGGCAGGGCGCCCACCTCCGAGTACAGGCCGATCGCGGCACTGGTCCCGAAGTCCGGGGCCGCGTGCGTCCCGGCACAGCCCGGTCCGCCCTCGCCGTCGTAGCGGGTCCGGACCGCGGCCAGGTCGCGGGTCCGGGCGCTCAGACCCGGATCGGACGGGATTCCCTCGGCCGAGCCCGCCAGGTTGTACACGTACGGGCTGCCGCTCGCGGCGCCCGACCGGGTGACGATGGACTGCACGTGGAACGTGACGCCGAGCCCCTTGGCGACCGGCGTGACGTAAAGGTCCGTGCCGCTCAGGTTGAGCGAGGTCACCTGGTCGCGGCCGCCGAGCTCCTGGCTGATGAGAACGGCGGTGTCGTTCGCACGGGCGTCGGCGCGGTCCACGTTCACCCGGATCGGCTTGGCCGTGCGAGCGTCCATGACCAAGGAAGTCGGCCCGCCCACGTGGACCTTGGGCAGATAGACCAGCGTGCTGGACGTCCTACCGTCCGGCTCAGGAGTGGACACGTAGGCGTACATCGCATAGTCGCCGTCCGGGATCGTCTCCTCGCCGTGGCCGTTCTGGATGTCGGCGCCGAGCGGCTGGTCGCCGTTCAGCGGCCACATGTACACGCGGGCGGCCCGCTCGGTCGTGGGCGCCCGCCCCGCACGGTCGATCAGGTCGAGCTTCACCGGCTGGTCGGCGCCCGCCCGCCGTGGCTTCGCGAGCGGCCTCGTCCGCTCGCCATGGATCATGGGGCCGCGTTCGAAGGCAGGGCGGCGGTACGGCGCGGGCTCGGCCGCCGCGGGCGACAGGGACAGCGGCATGAACAGGGGCAGGAACAGTCCGGTGGCGCCGAGCGAGGCCACGGCTTTCTTGATCTCCACGAGGGGCTCCTCAGGGCATGCGGGTATGCGGACATGCGGGTATGCGGACATGCGGGTACGCGGGTATGCGTGACGAAGGCCGCCGCCCGCTCGTCGGACGGCGGCCTGCTGATGAGCGGGACCTACTTGGGGAGCACGTCGGTCCACTGGCTGACGAGCTTGAACGAGCCGGGGGTCATGTAGGTGCCGCCGTCGGGCGGGATCTGCCAGTTGGTCTCGACCACCTTCGAGGTCGCCGGGTCCACGACGAGCCAGATGTCGTCGCCCTGCGGGCTGCGCATCTCCAGCCGCTGGCCGCCCGGTGTCCTGCCGCTGTTCTTGACGCCCGGGTACGCGGCGATCGCCCGGAAGGCGGCGGCGCGGGTCTTGGACGTGGTCGGCAGGGTGCAGATCAGCGAGTAGAGCCCCTCGAAGGTCATGGACCTGCGCATGGCCGCGTCCGGGCGGCCGGCGCCCGTCCGGACGTCGCTGTGCTTGATGTTGTCGGCGATCCAGGCCTTCAGCCGGTCCGGGTCGACCGGCAGGTGCTGGAGCTGGGCGAAGGTCACGTCGGGACCGCCGAGCGACCAGCGCCGGTCGAGCGTGAGCTTCTCCACCTTGCCCTCGGTCTTCAGGCCCCGGACCCAGACCTTGCCGTCACGCGCGGTCCAGTGCTCGGTCGTGACCGGTGCGGCCCCGGGGCCATCGATGTCCAGCTCCTTGACGTACCAGTAGGCGCCCTTGTCTGGGACCTTCTCGGCGGCGGTCGCGGCCGAGAGCAGGACCTGGCGGGCGGTCATGGGTGCGGCTTGCGGGGGGCTGTTGGGGTTGTGGGCGGGGGACGTGCCGCTCGACGTGATCGCTATGGCCGCGGCCGCCGCGGCGGCGGTCGCGGTGAGGCCGAGGCCGCCCGCCAGCCAGCCGGTACGGCGCGTTCGGGGCTTGGCGGGGTCGAGCATGGCGTTGTGCAGGCGGTGACGGCCCTCGTCCACCGTCTCCTGGGACGGGCCGGGCTTGGCGAGCAGCGTGGCGATGCCGGTGAACTCGTCGTACTCATCCATGGAATGCCTCCTTGTCGATGGCGGGCCTGAGCTTCTTGCGGGCGCGGCTGAGCCGGGAGCCGACCGTTCCGTACGAGATGCCGAGCGCCTCGGCGATCTCCTCGTGCGTCAGCTGCGCGAGGGCCATGAGCAGGACGACGTCGCGTTCGCCACGGGTGAGCCTGGTCAGGGCGAGTGCGAGCTGCGGCTGCATGCGCTGGGCGGCCACCGAGGTGACGACGCGGTTCTCGTGGCTGTCGATCTCCTGCTCGCGCGGGCGGCGGGCCAGCGCCCGGTAGTGCTGGGCCTCCTTGCGGCGGTGCCTGGCGACCAGGTTGGTGGCGATGCCGAACAGCCAGGGCCGCAGCTCGCCGCGCTCGGGGTCGAAGCGGTCGCGCCGCCCGAACGCGATGAGGAACGTCTCGGCGGCGAGGTCGTCGGCGGCCTGCACGTCCAGGCGCCCGGCCACGTACAGGTAGACCGCCCGGTGGTACCGGTCGTAGACGGCGTGGAACTCCTCGGGATCCCGCTTGAAGCGGCAGGCGAGCTCGGTGTCGGTCGCCCGCTCGTCCACACCGGCGCTCAAGGCCGTTTCTCCGTCATGCGGTCAGCCTCCTGGGGGTGGGGGAAATGATCGGCTTACACCGACACTTCGCACCAGCCCCGGAAGGCTTTCCCGCGACGGGTCGCTTACGGAGTCGCTTGCGGGGTCACGTGCGGAGTCACGTGCGGAGCTCCGTTACTTGCAGAGCTTCTGGGTGGCGGTACCGGTCTCGATCTTGCTGCCGGACGAACCGGAGCCCGAGTCGGAGCCGGCGGGCTTGTGGACCTTGACCTTCTTGGCGCCGTTCCAGTCGCTGCCGACCAGGACCTGGACGCGCGAGCCGAGGGAGTCGACCTCCTTCAGCTTGGCGCCGGGCAGGGCGGCGGCGAGGGTCTTGGCGGAGTCCTCGCGGCCCGGGCCGTACTGGATGGTGGTGGTCTTCAGCCCGCGGCGGGCCGTACCCGGGATCACCGAGGCGCGGAAGCCGGCGTCGCTGAGGTCGCCGGCGGCCTTGGCGGCCAGGCGGGGCGTGCCGACGGCGTTGCGGACCGAGACCGTGATGTCGGACGGGGCGACGGTCGGGGCGTTCTTGTCCGGCTGGGTCGGGCTGGCGCTCGGCTTGGGCGCGTCGGTGACGGACTGGTCGCGCCTGATCTTGCCGAAGAGGTCGTGCGCCTTGCTCTGGTCCCACAGAACGGTGGACTGCGGCGTCGAGCCGTTCCACAGCATCGCGTTGTAGCCGGGGTTGGAGAGCGGGACCTTGGCGAAGGTGACGTTGTCGGTCGACAGGTCCTTCATCTGGTCGGCCAGTTTGGGCAGGTCCTTGCCGAGCTTCTCGTCGACGGTCAGCGACTTCAGCGCGGCGTTCAGGAACTTGGTCGACTTCACCGGGTCGCTCAGCGTCTTGCTGCTGAGGGCCTGCTTCATCATCGCGGACATGAACTGCTGCTGCCGGTCGATGCGGCCGAGGTCGCTGCCGCCGGTGAGGGTGTAGCGGGCGCGGGCGAACGCCAGGGCCTTCAGACCGTCGAGGTGGGACTTGCCCGGCGGCAGCTTGAGGCCGCTCTTCGGGTCGTCGACGGGCTGCTCGGAGCAGACGTCCACGCCGCCGAGCGAGTCGACCATGTTGACGAAGCCGTAGAAGTTGACCTCGATCAGGTGGTCGATGGACACGCCGGTGGCGCGCTTGATCGTGTCGACCATGAGGTCGCGGCCGCCGAACTGGTAGGCCCAGGTCAGCTTGCCGTAGCGGGACGGGATCGAGGCGCCCTTGCCGCCGGGCTCCGAGCCGTTGGACTTGTGAGCGGGGATCGTCACGTACGAGTCGCGGGGAAGGTTGACCACCGTGACCTTGTCGTGGTTGCGCGACACGTGCACCAGCATCATCGTGTCGGAGCGCTCGCCCGGGTCGTGGCCGAGCTTGGCGGCCTTCTGCTGGGCCCTGGTGAGCCCCTCGCGGCGGTCCACGCCAGCGACCAGGATGGTCATGGCGCCCTTCGGCGCCTCCTTGTCCTTGCCCAGGCCGCCGACCTTGACCTTGTCGATGGCGCCGGTCACGTAGTTCTGGAACGCCCAGGCGCCGCCGGAGGTCAGCAGCACGAACGCCGACACCGTTCCGGTGATCATGAGGAAGCGGCGCTGGCGCCGGGCGCTCATCGCCGCCCGCGGGCTGAGCTCGCGGCCGGGACGCCGGGGCCCGCGCGGCGTGTCGACCGTCACCCGCGGTGACGGGACGCCGTCGACGGTCACGCCCTCGATGTCGTCGTCGGCGCCGGAACCGCCCGAGCCCGAGCCCGAGCCGCCGGGACCGGCCGAGCCGGGCTCGCCGCCCGCCCCGCCGGGGCGCGGGCGGAAGTAACGCTCGAACGGATCGGCGTCCCCGCCGGTGCCGTGCCCGTCGTCAGCCATCCTGGCGGTCGCCCCTCCCGAGTCCCGTCGATCGCGCGGCGTCCGGCGCGCATTCCCACCACCATAAAGTGGGGGACACCCGTCTGTTCGCTACCTCGGACTCGTGTCCTTGGAGTAACGTGGCGCCGTCTTGACCTCCTCCCCGGCGGGCACGCCCTCTCCGGGCGTGGTGAGCTGCGTCACAGACTTGGCGGCGAGAGGAAGGAAGTGGCAGGTCGGCGACGGTCCGGCCGGTCCGCGAGCACCGGAATGAAATCGTCTCCCCATGCGCAGAGCCCGATGACAGGCGCCCAGCAGCCCGAGTCCGACCGCACCTGGCCCGCGGTCTCCGTCGTGATGCCCGTCCTCAACGAGGAACGGCATCTGACCGACGCCGTGCGGCGCATCCTGAGCCAGGACTATCCGGGCGAGATGGAGCTGGTGCTGGCCCTCGGCCCGTCCCGCGACCACACCGACGAGATCGCCCAGAAGATGGCCGCCGACGATCCGCGCATCGTCGTGGTGGCCAACCCGACGGGCCGTACCCCGCAGGGCCTCAACATCGCGATCAAGTCCTCGCAGTACTCGATCATCGTGCGGGTGGACGGCCACTCGCTGCTGCCCGCCGACTATGTCCGGGCCGCGGTCGAGACGATGGAGGAGACCGGCGCCGACAACGTCGGCGGGATCATGGCCGCCGAGGGGATCACCCCGTTCGAGCAGGCCGTGGCGCGCGCGATGACCTCCAAGCTCGGCGTCGGCAACGCCCGCTTCCACACCGGCGGCGAGGCGGGCGAGGTCGAGACCGTCTACCTCGGCACGTTCCGGCGCAGCGCGCTGGAACGGGTCGGCGGCTACGACGAGACGTTCGTGCGCGCCCAGGACTGGGAGATGAACCACCGGATCCGCCAGAGCGGCGGCAAGGTGTTCTTCACGCCCCGGATGCGGGTCACCTACCGGCCCCGCCCGACGCTGCGCGCCCTCGCCAAGCAGTACTTCCACACCGGCCGCTGGCGCCGGGTCGTCGGCCGCGAGCACCAGGGCACGCTCAACCTGCGCTACCTGGCGCCGCCGCTGGCGGTGCTGGCGATGGCCGCCGGGATCGTGGCCGGGGCGTTCGGCTTCTGGCCGGGGTGGATCCTGCCGGGCGGCTACCTGCTGGCCATGGTGGGCGGCGCGGCCATGGAGGGCCGCGGTCTGCCGGTGTCGGCCTGGATCCGGCTGCCGTTCGTTTTCGCGACCATGCACGTCTCCTGGGGTGTCGGGTTCCTGACCAGCCCGCCCGGGCTCGGCCAGCCGACACCGGCCAAATCCTGAACAATCCTCTTGAACCCTGCTGGTCCTGGGCACGTCTCAGGATGAGGTCGGTGGATCATGCCGCCGGCCAGGGTAGGAGGTGGTCATGTCCAACGGTGCACGTCACGGCCTCGGCGTGGTCGTCGGGCTGATCGCGACGGCGGTGATCTACGCCGGGTTGCTCTTCGGGACCGAACGGGTGCTGAGGAACCGGCAGATCACGCTGGTCCAGTTCCGCGACAAGATCGGGTCCGAGGGGATCGTCGCGATCGTGGTCTTCTTCGTGGTGGCCGCGGTGATCGCGATCCTGGTGGGCTCGCGGATCTCGCCGGTCGCCTCGCTGATCCCGGGCCTGGCGCTCACGCTGTACGGGCTGCCCTGGCTGATCAAGCCGGTGTGGACCGCGGACAAGATGCCCGACCTGCCGGACAAGTACGACCTGGCCAACCTGACCCTGTCGCCGATGGGGATCCCGCTGCTGATCGGGCTGATCCTCCTGCTGGCCTCGGTGATCCCGTCGCGCTGGCGCCCCTCGGGCGCGCCCGTGGCGGCACAGGCCGCGCGCTACGGCGTCTCCGCGTCGCCGCCGCCCGCGCCCGCCGGTCCGCCCGCGCCCGCGCCGATGTACGGCCGGGACCAGATGCCGCAGCCGCCCTACGCGGCCGGCCAAGGCGCTCCGCCCCGTTCGTACGGCAACGCGCCGGGCTCGGCGGCGCCGCCTCCTTACGGGCCGTCCCAGCCCTACGAGCCGCCCAGGCCGTACGAGTCTCCGGGCGGTTCGCCGGGGCAGCCGGGTGGCTCGCAGCAGCCGCGTTCGGGCGCCGTCCCGTTCAGCGACGGCAGCCCGTCGGACTCGCCGCCGCCGGCCGGTGGCGCCAAGCCGAAGCCCTCTCAGAGCGACGCCGGCGAGCCCGGAGAGTGGACCCAGATGTACGGCGGGGACGACCTCAAGGGAGATCGCTGAGGGCGCCTGGGCGAGCGCCGGACGCGCTCAGGAGAGGTCGCTGAGCGCGCTCACGACGCCGGGGACGTCGTTGACGACCATGGCGTCCACGCCCGCCGCCACGTAGTCCGGGGCGGCCTCGGGCGTCGGGCACCAGGCGACGAACTCCAGTCCGGCCTTGTGGGCGACGTCCACGCACTGCTCCAGGGGCCGGAGCCGCGTGTCGGGGTGGTCGAAGCCGCATGAGCCCGTGTGCACGGCGATCACCTGGAAGCCCATGCCCGCGGCCGCGGGAACTCCGTGCCACAGCGGGAAGCGCAGCCAGGTCAGCAGCCCGAGCGGCACGCCCGGCAGCTCGTCCTGAAGCCCGAGCAGCAGCGACGGGTCGAACGAGGTGACCAGCAGCCGGCGGCGTTCGGCCTCGCGGCGCAGGATCGGCGCCAGCAGCGCCCCCGTACGCCGGGACGGGTCGTCGACCGCGTCCTCCAGGATCGTCTTCACGTCCACGTCCACCGCGACCTCGGGCGGCAGCACCTCGAAGACCTCCTCCAGCCGGTGCAGGCCGGTGCCCCCGGCGGGCCGGTCGATGAGGAACGCGCCGTCGGGGGTGGTCGGGTCGTGCCGCAGCACCAGCGCGTCGTCGGCCGTACGGGTCACGTCGATCTCGACCCAGGACGCGCCCGCCGCGACGGCCGCGAGCATCGAGTCGACGGTGTTCTCGGTGACCGTCCGAGGGTCCTCCTCGGTGGAGCCGGGGAGGGCGATCTCGCCCGATCCCGAGCCGCGGTGGCCGATGACGGCGGGCCTGTCGTCGAAGATCACATGTTCTCCGCAGTGTCGGGGGCGCCGGCCGCCAGGTGCTCGGCGACGACGATGTCCAGGGGGTGGGTGACCTTGAGGTTGCGCTCGCTGCCCTCCACGACCCGGATGGGCACGTCCGGCAGGTAGCGGTGCACGATCCCGCAGTCGTCGGTGGCGGTCAGCGCCGGGTCGGCGAGGGCCAGTTCGTACGCCTTGCGGAGCGTGCCGAGCCGGAAGCCCTGCGGGGTCTGGAAGCGGAAGAGCGTCGCCCGCGGCGGCATCGAGGCGACCAGGCCGTCCGCGACCGCGACGACCGTGTCGGAGGTGGGCAGGCCCACCGCGACCGCCTCGTGCGCCGTCAGCCCGTTCAGCACCCGGTCGATCACCCCGGCGTCCACGAACGGGCGGGCCGCGTCGTGGAAGAGCACGCGCGTGTCGTCGGGACGTTCCGCCATCGCGGTGAGCGCGGCGACCGTCGACGCGGTGCGCGTCACGCCGCCCTCGACCACGCCGGAGACCTTGCGGAACGGCGCCGTGATCGCCGCCGCCGTGCGCAGGTGCGCCCCGGCCATGACGACCAGCACCTCGTCGATCGCCGGATGCGCGTCGAACGCGGCGACCGCGTGCGCCAGGATCGGCCGGCCCCCCACCTCGATCAGCTGTTTGGGCAGTTCCGAGCCCATCCGCGTCCCGACGCCGCCCGCCAGTACCACCGCGACCGTCCGCATCGTCGTGGTCCCTTTCCCCTTCATAACGTGTTCAAGCCGCTACGCTGAGCAACGATCCGCACGTTCCGCACGCGTGCGCACCCTTGTCCCGCATGTCCCGAGCGACCGGAGGCGCCGATGACCGTAGCGATCATCATCGCGACCGGGCGGACCGAGGAGGCCCTCGATCCGGGCCCGACGGCCGGTCTGTCCTACGGTGACGACCCGGAGGCGCCCACGCTCCTGTCGCGCCTGTGCGACCAGCTGGCCACGCTCAACGTACCGGACCACCGCGTCGTCACCCGGCCCGATCTCGCGCCCCTGCTGCGCAAGGACGACCACGACGTGATCGAGACCGAGGACGCGGCCGGCGACCTGAACGAGATCGCCTGGCTGGTGCGGGGGCTGCGCGAGCCCGTCGTGGTCCTGCACGGCGACCTGGTCGTCAGCACCGAGCTCCTGGCCCGGCTGATCCTGGACGCGCGCGGGCCCGCCACGGGCTTCCCCGGCGCCCTGCGCGTCCCGGCCGCCCGCGTCGGCGCGCTCGCCGACACCGCCGGACGGCTCGTCCTGGAGCTCGGCCCCGACGACGACGTGGTCGCGCGCCTCGGCTCGGACCTCGGAACGCCGGTCGCCGACTGCTTGGACCCGCGCCTGGCGTGCCTGCGCGCCGACGGCGGCCCGGCAGCGCACGCGGCGCGCACGGCCGTCGAGGCGGTCGACGAGGACAAGGTCCGGCTGCACAACGCGGTCAAGGGCGACGACGGCTTCTTCACGACGTTCGCGGTCAGCACGTACTCCCGCTACATCGCCCGCTGGGCGGCGGGCCGCGGCCTCACGCCCAACATGGTCACCTCGATCTCGATGGGCATCGCCCTGGTCGCGGCCGTGTGGTTCGCGGCGGGGACCCGCACCGGGATGATCATCGGCGCGGTGCTGTTCTACCTGTCGTTCGTCTTCGACTGCGTGGACGGCCAGCTGGCCCGCTACACCCGGCAGTTCAGCACGCTCGGGGCCTGGCTGGACGCGGTGTTCGACCGGGGCAAGGAGTACGTGGTCTTCGCCGGGCTGGCGATCGGGTCCTCGGTCGCCGCGTTCGACAGCTCGGTCCACGCGGGCAACGTCTGGGCGCTGGCGGTCGCCGCGCTCGCCCTGCAGACCGTCCGCCACATGATCGACTTCTCGTTCGGCACCAGCCGGCGCTGCCGGACCCTCGCGCGAGCCCTCGCCAGGGACGAGGCGGAAGCAGCGGGAGCCGCCGAGGTCGCCGAGGTCGAGCCCGTCGCGGCCAAGGAGCCTGAACGGGTCGCCGCCGCCCACGACGGGCTGGTCTCCGAGGGCGCCGTGGTCTTCGCGCCCCCGGCGCGGGACGAGGCGGCCGACGGTGTCGCCCCGGCGGCCCGGAAGGCCGAGCCCGAGGCGGTGTCCGAGAAGAAGGCGAGCGACCGGGGAAGCCTGGTCGCGCGCCTCTCGCGGTCGACGTCGCAGGTACGGGCCCTGCATTGGGCCAAGAAGATCATCGTGCTGCCCATCGGCGAGCGGTTCGCGCTGATCGCGATCACCGCCGCGCTGTTCAACGCCCGGGTGACGTTCGCCGCACTGCTGCTGTGGGGATGGGTCGCCGCCATGTACACGCTGACCGGACGAGTGATGAGGTCGATCGCCCGATGACCGCCCTGACCGCGGACGCGACGGCCGAGGAGCGCCGCGACGCGATCGCCTACGCCACCGACCAGCTCCGCGCGTTCCGCGACGACGGGCCGATCTGCACGGCGCTCGGGACGCTGGCGCGCGGCATGCTGCCGCCGCTGCCGGGCGCGGTCGTCGCGCTGGTGATCACCGGCGTGCTGCTGGTCGCCGGGCTCGGCGAGCAGAACACCCCGGCGCTGTTCGCGCCGGTCGTCGCGCTGCTGCTGACCGGGCCCGCCGCCACGCATCCCCATAACGGCAGGCTTGACTGGCTTGTCCCGCCCATCATCCGCGGGATCGAGTATGGTTACCTGGCCGTACTGGGGTTCGCACAGGGCGTGTCGGCACCGTTGATCTACGTGCTGATCGGTGTCCTGGCCTACCACCACTACGACACCGTCTACCGCACCCGCCAGCGGCTCTGGCCACAGGACTGGGTCTTCCGGGCCGGCCTCGGCTGGGAGGGCCGCATGCTGATCGTCGCGTTCGTCGGCCTCTCCGGGCTTCTGCCGTTCGCGTACGCGGCGCTGGCCGCCTACCTTGGCGTGTTGTTCGGCTGCGAGAGCGTCACGACGTGGGCGCGGACCGGACGCGGTAGTGGCGTGATCGTCGACCTGGAGGAAGAGGAAGCATGATCGGGATGGTGCTCGCCGCGGGCGCAGGCAGAAGGCTCCGGCCCTACACCGACACCCTGCCCAAGGCCCTGGTGCCGGTCGACGGTGAGACGACCATCCTCGACATCGCCCTGCGCAATCTCGCCGCGGTCGGGCTGACCGACGTCGTGATCGTCGTCGGCTACTGCGCGGGCGCGGTCGAGGAGCGCAAGGCCGCCCTCGAGTCCGAGTACGGCGTGTCGATCACCCTCGTCCACAACGACAAGGCCGAGGAGTGGAACAACGCCTACTCCATGTGGCTGGCGCGCGAGCACTTCTCCAAGGGCGTCCTCATGGTGAACGGTGACACCGTGCATCCGGTGAGCGTGGAGAAGACGCTACTCAGCAACCGCGGCGCCGACATCCTGCTGGCCGTGGACAACGTGAAAACTCTGGCCGACGAGGAGATGAAGGTCACCCTCGACGAGGGCGGCGCCATCGCCACGATCACCAAGCTCATGGACCCCGCGACCGCGGCGGGCGAGTACATCGGCGCCACCCTGATCGAGCCGGCCGCGGCCGAGCCGCTCGCCGACGCGCTGAAGGCGACCTGGGAGCGCGACCCCGACCTCTACTACGAGGACGGCTACCAGGAGCTGGTGAACCGCGGCGGCCGCATCGCCGTGGCACCCATCGGCGCCGTCGACTGGGTGGAGGTCGACAACCACGACGATCTGGAGAAGGCCCGCCGGATCGCCAAGACGTACTGAGCCGGTCGCCCGCGGCGCGCTCGGGCCCGCCACGGCGGCGCTCGGGGCCGCCGCCCGCGGCGGCCCGCGCCACGGCCCGGCCGCCCGGCACCCCCTCCCGGACGGCGACCGATAAGGAAGGCACATGCCCCTGCTGACGCGGATGCTGAACGCACCGCTGTCCATCGACGTACGCCGCGGCGCCATCGCGGCGCTCGGCGAGCTGCTGGCCGACAAGCGGATCGCCACCGAGGGCCGGGTGGCCATCGCGGTCGGCCCGGGCCAGGGCGACCAGATCGCCGAGCACGTCCGGCCGTCGCTCACCGCCTGCGAGGTGTTCCAGGTGGACGGCGGCACGGTCGACGCGGCGGTGAGCCTCGGCTCCAAACTGCGCGCCGGATCGTACGAGGCCGTCGTCGGCATCGGCGGCGGCCGCACGATCGACGCGACCAAGTACGCGGCCACGCTGTCGGGCATCCCGATGGTCTCGGTCGCCACCAACCTGTCCCACGACGGGATCTGCTCCCCGGTCGCCTCCCTCACCCACGACAAGGGCAAGGGCTCGTTCGGCGTCGTGATGCCGCTGGCGATGGTGGTCGACCTGGACTACGTCCGGGCCGCGCCCGAACGCCTCGTGCGCGCCGGGATCGGCGACGTGGTGAGCAACTTCTCCGCGGTCGACGACTGGCTGCTGGCCTCCGAGGAGACCGGCGAGAAGGTCGACCGGATGGCGCTGACGGTCGCCCGTACGGCCGCCGAGGCGCTGCTGCACCAGCCCGAGTCGATCGAGTCCGACCGCTTCCTCACCGTGCTGGCCGAGAGCCTGGTGCTGTCGGGGATGGCGATGTCGTTCGCCGGTGACTCCCGGCCCGCCAGCGGCGGCGACCACGAGATCCTGCACGCCGTCGACCAGCTGTTCCCCGGCACGGCCAACCACGGGGAACTCGCCGGCATCGGCGCGGCGTTCTGCTATCACCTGCGCGCGACCCACCTGGGCATCGGCGCGGAACGGCTCACAGAGATCGTTTCCTGCCTGCGCCGGCACGGTCTGCCGGTCGTTCCCGGGGACGTGGGGCTGACCGGCGGGCAGTTCGCCGAGGCTGTCGCGTTCGCCCCGCGGACCAGGCCGGGCCGCTATACGATCTTGGAGCATCTCGGCCTGGAACAGGGCGCGACCCTCAAGGCGGTGGATGAGTTTGTCGAAGCCCATGGAGGCTGAGGTGCCGACGGCCCCGGTGGAGGATGACGCCCGGCCGCCGCGCCGCAAGGCCAGGATCGCCGATATCCGGCGCTACGGGCAGCCGCCCGGACTGAAGGACCGCCGCAACGAGGAGCATTGGGCCGGTCGCCTCTACATGCGCGACCTGTCCCCGTACTTCGACTGGTTCTTCCTGCGCCTGGGCCTCAGCCCCAACCAGCTCACCTACCTGATGATGCTGAGCGGGGTCGTGGCGGGCGTCGTGGTGTCGCTGCCGGTCAACTCCCTCTGGACGGCCCTCGGCGGCGCCGTCCTCATCCAGCTCTACCTGCTGCTCGACTGCGTGGACGGCGAGGTGGCCCGCTACCTGCGGCAGACCTCGGTGGCCGGGGTCTACCTCGACCGCATCGGCCACTACCTGTCGGAGGTCTCGCTGCTGGTCGGGCTGGGCTTCATGGCCCAGGGCGGCTGGCAGAACGGCGGCTACGTCGAACTCGGCCTGCTCGCCGCGCTCGGCGCCGCGCTCATCAAGGCCGAGACCGACAACGTGGTCGTGGCCCGCGCCAAGTCCGGCCTGACCGCCGACCCGGCGGGCGGCGACCGCGCGCTGCGGCCCCGTTCCACCGGCATCGCGCTGGCCCGCCAGGCGGCCTCCATGCTGCGCCTGCACCGCATCATCGGCGCCGTCGAGCTGTCGCTGCTGATCCTGGTCGCCGCGGGCCTGGACACCGTCCTCGGCAACGACGACCCGATCGCGGTCCGTGTACTCACCGTGGCCGTCGCGGCCGTCGCCGTCCTGCAGACCCTGCTCCACCTGGTGAGCATCCTGGCTTCGCGGAGGCTCAAGTGATGGTGAACAACGGGGAGATCACCCGCCGACGACGGCGATCTTGCACAAAGGTGTCGTGAAGGTGACAGACTTGTGCAAGATCAATGGTTGGGAGTCGGCTCGGTGAAACTGTCGGTCGTCGTGCTGACGATGGGTAACCGGCCCGAGGAGCTGGCCCGCGCGGTGCGCAGCGCCCTCGAGCAGGAGCACGTGGACGTCGAGGTGGTCCTGGTGGGCAACGGCGTCGACCCGGTCGGCGGCGTCACGGCGGCGCCCTTCGACGATGAGCGCGTGAAGACCCTCCAGCTCCCCAAGAACGTCGGCATCCCCGCGGGCCGCAACCGCGGCGTCGAGGCCTCCTGCGGCGACGTCATCCTCTTCCTGGACGACGACGGCTGGTACCGCTCGAACCGCCTCGGCGTGCACCTGCGGGACCGCTTCGCCGCCGACCCCACGCTCGGCGTCATCTCGTTCCGCGTGCGCGACCCCGAGGGCGGCCGCGGCGAGCGCCGCCACGTGCCCCGGCTGCGCGCGGGCGACCCGGAGCGCTCCTCCGAGGTCACCACGTTCCTCGGCGGCGCCTGCGCGATCCGCCGGGCCGCCTGGGACGCCGCGGGCGGTCTCCCCGAGGACTTCTTCTACGCCCACGAGGAGACCGATCTGGCCTGGCAGGCGCTCAACGCCGGCTACCGGATCGTCTACGACGCCTCGGCGGTCATGTTCCACCCGGCGGTGCTGCCGACCCGGCACGCGATGTTCTACCGCTACAACGCGCGCAACCGCGTGTGGCTGGCCCGCCGCAACCTCCCCTGGCTGCTGGCGCTGCCGTACCTGCTGATCTGGATCGGCATGACCGTCCTGCGCGAGCGCAAGCCGAGCGCGCTGGGCCCCTGGTTCAAGGGCTTCTTCGAAGGCTGGCGGAAGCCCGCCGGCCCCCGCCGCCCCATCTCCTGGGGAACGGCCTGGCGCATGACGCGCACAGGCCGCCCTCCGATCATCTAGAACGTTCAGCTCATCCGGAACGCTCAGGTGACGGCGTCGGCGAGGCGATCGACCTGGCCGACGTCGTCGCCGTGGCAGTACAGCATGACCTCGTCGGCGCCGAGCTCGGCGAACTGGGCGATGGTGTCGCGGATCGCCTCGGGCGTGGTGAGGATGCCGTCGACCATGAAGTCGGCGCGTCCGGAGAACTCGTAGTAGGCCCGGCAGGCATTCCGGGCTTTGTCCACGACGTAGTCCGGGCCGAGCGCCACGTTCGCCTGGGCGACGATGCGCGGCTCACCGTCGCGGCCGTGCTCCTTCCAGAACGTGCGGACCTGGTCGACGAGACCGGCGCCCCATGACGGGGCCGCGGCCATCAGGAAGCCGTCACCCCACCGCGCGACGCGTTCGAGAGCCCGCGGGTGGAAGCCGCCGAAGAGCACCTCGGGGCCGCCAGAAGTGGCGGGTGCGGGCCCGATGGGCCCGGCTTCGTCGCTGAACGGCTCGCCCGCCCACAGACGGCGCATGACGTCCATCTGCTCGTCGAGACGACGGCCACGAGTGCGGATGTCGGTGCCGGACGCGGCATGGTCGTCATCGCGACCGCCGACGCCGAGGCCGAGCACGAAGCGACCACCGGTCAGCCGATCGAGCGTCGCGGCCTGCTTGGCCAGCAAGGCGGTGTCGCGCAGCGGCGCGAGCAGCACCTCGGTCTGAACGCGGATGCCCTCGGTGGCACCGGCGATCATCGCGAGGGTGACGAGGGGCTCGGGATTGCCGTACACGAGCCGGTCGAGCAGGCCGAGCGTGGAGAACGGCCCGGCGTCGGCGCGCCGAGCCCAGTCCAGCAGCGATTCGGGGTCGGTGACGGGCAGGCCGATACCGATGTCCATGAGAGAGACCTCCGTGAAGGGACGCGTGAAGACGTTGCCGCCCCTCCTGCACCTCGATCGAGGTGGGGCGCTCCCATCTGCGGCGTACTTCCGGGGAGGGCCTCGTTCAGAGTGATCCCCACGCTACAACGAACGCCGTTCGTCATGCAACCGGTGTTCGTTGTAGCTGCGGCCGGAGATATGTGTCATCTGTGGCCGCCGGCCTACACGCGCGAGACCCCCGCCGGCCCGCCCGTCCCGTCCGGCCCGTCCTGGGAGGACGCGGCAGGGGACGGCGAGTGGACCGAGGCCTACGGCAAGGAGGAGCCGGACGGGGGCGAGCCCCGGCACAACGCCCGTCCGCTCAACGCCCGTCCGCTCAACGGACGGCTGCTGAACGGTCTGGCGCGCACGCGGCACGACCATCACCACGACTCCGGCCACGGAGCCACTGAAGTGCACGGGACCCCTGAGGCCCACGGAGCCCCGGAGGTCACCCGCCAGGAAGGCGGGGACGACCGGGGCACCGAGGAGGAGCAGAAGGAATAGAAGAGCTTGGAGATTCCCTGGAGGTAGTCCTGGAGGATTTTCGGGACGGAGGGGTCCAGGGCCATTGAGGTGTAGGTCTTGGTGGTGCAGCCCTGCTGGGCGGGCTTGCCGCTCAGGCGGTCCTGCATCCAGGCGAGCTCCAGCGGGGCGCCGGTGGCCACGAGGGTGATGTGCTCGCTCAGTTGGTCGCGGTTGTAGGAGACCGAGGCGCCGTTCGCGCAGTAGGTCTTCACCAGGTCGTCGACGGGCTTCACGGGGAGGAGTTCGTCGTTGACCGAGTGGAAGATGAACATCGGCGCGGTGGGGGTCTGGTGGCCCATCTTGTTGAGGGCCATCACCTTGCGGGGGATCGGGTCGTCGAACGGGTTCGGCTTGGTGCTGAGCTTGTTGATGTCCTTGAAGAGGCCCTGCAGCACGATCATCGAGTTGCAGGAGTCGCCGAGGCGCTTGGCCAGGTCCTTGCCCTCGTCGTTCAGGATCGAGTCGATGTAGTTGCCGAGCTCGGGGTGGGCGCGGCCGACGCCGAGGGCGCCGCCGAGCGCGTAGCCGCCGAACGGGCCGCCGTTGATGTTGCGGACGGCGGCGTCCAGGTCGGCGCCGACGCCCCCTTCGGCGACCGCCTTGATGTTCAGGTCGGGCGCGTAGGAGGGCTGGAGCTCGGCGGCCCAGCCGGTGGCGATGGAGCCGCCGGAGTAGCCCATCATGCCGACCGGAGCGTTCTTGGTGAGGCCTGCTTCGGGGAGGCTTTCGGCCGCACGGATGGAGTCGAGCGTCGCGTGGCCGGCGAGGATCCCTGCCGCGTAGGCGGATTTGGGGCCTTCGTGGTCGGGGACCACGACGGCCCAGCCGTTCTTCAGCAGGCCGTTCACGAGGAGGACCTCGGCCTGGACGACGGGGTTGTCGGGGAAGACGCCGGACTGCATCTGGTAGGACGGGGCGCACTTGAGCGCGAGGCTGTCCTCGGCCACCTGGTAGGAGACCAGCGGGCGGTCCTTGGCGGGCGACGGGACGTTCTCCGGTACGAGGACGAGCGCGGCGGTGGCCATGGCGTCGCCCTGGGCGTCGGTGCTCCGGTAGAGCACCTGCCAGGCCTTCACCTTCTCCTTGAAGAGGCTGAAGAGGGCGAGCGAGCCGGGGCGGGAGCGCAGGACCGTGCCGGGCGCCTTGGTCTCGTAACCGGCCGGCGGTTGGTAGAAGGGGTCCTTGTCCGGCGTGGGAGCGGCGGCGGAGGCCTGCTGCGGGGAGGCCTGCTGCGGGGCGGTCTGCTGCGGGGCGGTCTGCTGCGGGGCGGCCTGGGCGGGCGCGGCGGCCGTGAGGCCGACGGCGGTGGTGAGGGCGAGTCCGGCGGCCAGGCTCCGCCACGTCCTTCTGATCATGAGTAAGCCCTTCGCGACTTGGGTTACCCGAAAGTAACGAGGCGCGGCCCAATTAGACAAGACCTCTGACCACTTTCGCCCCCAACTTCGCCGATCTTGCTCTGAGCGCCCTTCGCGGCACTTCCAAAGGGCGCTCAGAGCAAGATCGGCATGTTATTCGGGTGGGGTCGGGGTGACGGCGGCGAGGATCAGGTAGGTGAGCTCGGCGGTGACGGCGTCCAGCGGGATGTTCTCGCCGCGGGCGGACCAGTGGTGCACCAGGTTGTTGACCGCGCCGATGATGGCGATCGCGGTCAGCCGGTAGTCGCGCGGGGACGCCTCGCCGCGCGCGACGGCGTCCTCCGCCAGGCCGACGATCATTTCGGCCCAGCGTTCGCGCCACTCCAGGCGGAGCGCTTCCAGCTCGGGGCTGACGCCGATCACCTCGACGAAACTGATCCGGGCGAGCCGGGGGTCGGCGGCGGCGACCGAGACGTAGGCGCGGACGGCCTTCTCCACCCGGACGGGCAGGTCGTCGGCCACGGCCTCGGCGTACGCCTCGGCCATGGCGCCGGAGGCCCGCTCGTTCAGGCGCAGGTGCAGGGCCGCGAGCAGCTCCTCGCGGCCCTTGAACTCCTCGTAGAAGTTGCGGGTCGAGACCCCGGCCGTGGAGCACAGCCGTTCGATCGAGGTGGTCGCGTAGCCCTGGGTGCCGAACAGCTCCAGGCCGGCGTCCATCAGGCGTTCGCGACGCTCAGCGCGGCGTTCCTCCGCCGAACGGCCTCCGTAGCTGCGCCGGGGGGCGGGGTTTCGGCCGCTCATATATCTCCGTCTTCGCCTGACACAAAGCGGTAAGGACTCTTATCAGCCTAACCGCTCCGCTCCTGGCCGAGCAGGGTCTGGCGCCAGGCGGGATCGGCGGTCAGCACGGTCAGCCGCTGCGTCGCCCGCGAAACCGCCACGTACAGCACCCGCAGGCCGCGCGGCGACTGGGCCGCGACCGTCTCGGGCGCGACGATCACCGCGGCGTCGAACTCCAGCCCCTTGGCCTCCAGAACGTCCAGCACCTGCACCCGCTCCGGGAGGCCCTCGGCGAGCCGGACCCGGTCGATGGACGTCGGCTCCTCGGCGTCCAGCGACTGCTGGCCGAGGTGCATGGCGAGCGGGACGATGAGCCCGATCGTGCCCTCGACCTGCCCGAGCAACTCCTCCACCGCGTCGCGGGCGGCGGACTCCAGGTCCTTCTCCGGTACGACGTTCACGACGGGATCGATGCCGGACGTGCGCACGGCGCGGGCCGGGCGGGCGTCGGGCAGCGCGCGGGCCAGGACCCGGGCCGACACCGCCGCGATCTCGGTCGAGTTGCGGTAGTTGGTGGTCAGCTCGTACTCGTGCCGGGCGCGCGGGGTCGTCTTCTTGGGGCGGCGGCGCGAACGGCCTGAGGAGGAACGACCCGACGACGGGCGTTCGGCGCCGAGGGCGATGTCCATGGCCTCGCGGGCGGCGTCGAGGTCCTCCCAGGCGCTCTGCGCGGGGTCCTCCACGATCGTCCAGCTGGCCTGGCGGCCGCGCCGGCCGAGCATGCGCCACTGCATGGGCGACAGGTCCTGGGCCTCGTCCACCACGATGTGCGCGTACTCGGGCCGTTCCTCGACCACCCCGTCGTCGACGCGGCGCGACTGCTCGACGCGTTCCATCGAGGTCGTGAGCTCGCGCATCTCCGGCTCCCAGTCGTCGTCCGCGACCTCCTCGCCGGTGAGGATGTTGACGCCGTCCACCACGTACGGGTCGTCGTCGGAGGCCTTGGGGCGGCGGCGTGGGGGCCGCGGCGGCGAGCCGAGCAGCGAGTCGAGCTCGTCGAGCAGCGCCACGTCCTGGTAGGTCAGCGGGTTGCCCTCCTCCCACGAGACCGACAGCAGGGCGACCTCCTCGCGTTCCAGGTCACGGCCGGCCGCGTGCCGCAGGCGGGCCGGGTCGGAGAGCGACCGCAGCACCTCCATCGGCGTACGGATCGGCCACCACGCAACCAGGAAGCCGGTGAACTCGCGCTGCTCACGTACGCGCGCGATGAACTCCTCGCGCTTGCCCGCGGGCTTCGTACGGCCGCCGCCCTGACCGCCGCCCGCGCCGTCGCCACCCTCGTCGAGGTCGCCGAGACCGTCGGCGGCGAGCAGGTCGTTCCAGAGTTGGAGCTCGGCGCCGCCGGGTGCGGACGCGGCCGCCTCGGGCCCGCCGATGTCGGAGTACCGCGACCACAGCGCGTCCAGCAGCAGGTCGGCGGCGCGGGCGCGGGCGGCGTTGACGCTGCCGCGGCTGCGCCGGTGGACCTCGTTGCGAATCTTGTCGAGCCGCGCGCGATCCAGCCGTACGACCACGCCCTTGTGCACGACCCGCAGCTCCTCGGGCGCGCCGGGGACCTGGTCGGAGATCGCGCGGCGCAGGATCCGGACCATCGCCTCGGAGCCCTTCAGGCGGGCGGGCTCGGGCGCGTCGTGCACGACCGCCGTGGCGCCCTCCACCAGGTCGCCGAGCGAGCGCAGCGTCGCCGAGCCCTCGCCGAGGGACGGCAGGACGCGTTCGATGTAGGCGGTGAAGCGCCGGTTCGGCCCGACCACCAGCACGCCGCGCGAGCCGAACCGCCGCCGGTGCCGGAACAGCAGGTAGGCCACGCGGTGCAGGGCGACCGCCGTCTTGCCGGTGCCGGGGGCGCCGCGTACCAGCACGGTGCCGTCGGCGGGCGCGCGGATCACCTCGTCCTGCTCGCGCTGGATCGTCGCCACGATGTCGCGCATCGCGCCCTCGCGCGTACGGGCGAGCGAGGCCAGGAACGCGCCGTCGCCGACGATCGTGAGGCCGTCGGCGGCCTCGGGGTCCAGCAGGTCGTCCTCGAGATCCACGACCGCGTGGCCGCGCGAGTGCAGCACCCGGCGGCGTACGACGCCGCGCGGGTCCTCGGGGGTGGCGCGGTAGAAGTCCTCGGCGGCCGGCGCGCGCCAGTCGATCACCAGCGAGTCGTGCTCGCCGGTACGGACGCCGATCCGCCCGATGTAGCGGATCTCCTCGCTGGACAGGTCCAGGCGGCCGAACACCAGCCCGTCGTCGGCCACGTCGAGCGCCTGGGCGCGCAGGGACGCCTGGTGGACCATCGCGTCGCGGTCCACCAGCGACGCCTTGGTGCCCGCGAGGGACTGCCGGAAGCCCTCGCGCAGCATCGCCTGGGCGTCCTCGCGCATCTGCTCGAGGCGCTCGTACGCCAGGTCCACATACCGCTGCTCGGCGGCGATCTCTTGGTCCTTGACCGTGGTCTGCTGGTCCGACGGCCGGCCCTTGACCGGGGACGTCATTGCAGGCTGCTCCCTCGTCACGTGTTCCATCGGGGGACACCGAGGTGACCCCCGCGCCCCGCACGGGGGACGAAAGAGACAGCTTATTCGGTCGGGGCGAAGCCTCAGTGCCACCCCGAGGGGGGACGACCCCCACGCCCCCCGCCGACTTCGTCGGAATCAGTGCGGTGTGGTGGCCTTGGCGATGACCCGGCGCAGCAGGCCGGGCGCGTGGCGCTTCAGCCCGGCGGTGATCTGGGCCAGCGCGCCGGGGAAGACGTACAGGTCGTCGGCGGGCCGCGCCAGCGACCGGTCGACGGCGTCCAGCACGACGCCGGGCGGCATCCCCTTCATGCCGGCGGTCGAGGCGGGGTCGGCCTCGGCGGCCTTGCGGAAGCCGGGGGTGTCGACCTGGCGCGGGCAGACCACGCGGATCTTGACCCCCGATCCGCTGTGCTCGTTGACGAGCACCTCGGCGTAGGCGTTGATCGCCGCCTTGGACGCCGCGTACGCCGCCGTCTTGCGCGTGCAGACCCAGCTGGCCAGCGACGAGAACAGCACCAGCTCACCGCCGCCGCGTTCCAGCATGCCGGGCATCGTCGCCTTCACGACGTGGACGGTGCCCAGGTAGTTGATCCGCAAGATCCGTTCGACCTCGTCGATGGACTGCTCCAGCGCGGGCTCCATCGGGCCGATCCCGGCCGCGTGCACCACCCGGTGCGGCGCGCCGGTCTCGGCCACCACGGCCTCCAGCGCCTTCGGGTCGGTGATGTCGCAGACACGCGTGTGCATGTTGGGGGAGCGCAGCGCCGTACGGGCGAGCGCCACCTCGTCCAGGTCCAGCGCCACCACGTCCCACCCCGCGGCGGCCAGCCGCTGTGCGGCGAGCGCGCCCAGGCCGCTGCCCGCTCCGGTGACCAGGCCGGTACGCCTCACCAGACCTCCTCGGCTTCCGCGAATTCCATCGACAGATGGGCGACCGTGCTGCTGCTCAAAGCCCGCTTTCCGTCCATGCCCAGCCCCCGCAGCTCGTCGGCCACGCGATGATCGCCCAGCTTCAACCTGGCACCACCGGGCCGGGCGCGGACACCAGAAGGCGCCATCGTCCACGGGGTACGCCGCGTGACGCCGTCCAGACACGAATACGCGTCGACCTTGGGTGTTCCCCCACCCCCCGGCATCGGCACGCCTGGCCTGACCGCCAACTCCAGCGCCGTACGGCCGCCGAACCGGACCGCGCACCGCTGGATCCGGCTCGTGAGGTCCATGGGGATGTCGGCGATCTCCTTGGGGAACCCCCAGATCGACCGCCCGGCGTCCAAGGTGAACTCCTGGTTGACCGGGAGCCAGTGAATGAACGCCCCGACCTTCCCGCCCTTGACCGCAGGCCGGACCAGAAAGGCCACCGCGAACTCGTGATACGGCCCCAGGTCACCGTCGGCGTACCGGATGAACGCCAGCGAGCAGATCGCCCGCCCCGGCACCGGCGTCGCCACCTCGAGGCCCGAGTAGCCGATGACCGCCTGCGCCGCCCGCGCCGGAACCACGAACATCGCCGAGGCCACCGCCGCGTCCCGGATCCGCACGGGCATGGCGACCCGTTCACCCTGGATCAAATGAGTACCCACGGCCCACAAGTAGAACAGGTTCTACCTACCCTGTCACTACCGGTTCTCGACCCCGGTCTTGATGCGGTCCAGGGTCGCGCGCATGCCACGCCGGTTGAGCTCGGCCCGCTTCTCCGCCGGAACGCCCGTGAAGACCTTCCCGAGCAGCGAGACCAGCTTCGCGCCGCGGTTGTCGCGCCGCAGGTCCTCCCAGTATTCGGTGAGCCTCGTCACGTCCTCGCCGACGCCCTCGATCCGGTAGCCCCACAACGCGACCGGCATGCGGAAGCTCGACACCCGGAACGCGAAGACCTCACCGGGCACGGCCGCGCTCACCTCGCAGTTGGTGAACCACACCCGCCATCCCAGCCGGTTGAACCCGACGAACCTGGTCCCTGGCTTCACGGCCTTGCCCCGCACCCAGATGGAGAAGACCTCGGGGCTCCACTCGCCCATGCGGCGCAGATTGGCCACCGCCGCGTACACCTCGGTAGGAGTCGCCTTGATCGAGGCGCTCTCCTCCACCACCCACTCACGATCCATGGGCCCGATCATTTCAGCCTCTCGCGGATCGCGTTCCGCACGATCTGGAAGGTGACCACCGCGTCGATGACACCGAGCGCCGGGAGCAGCCAGCCCGCCGCGCTCCGGCGGTAGGAGGTGAGGACCAGCGCGACGACGCAGGCGAGGAGGAACTGCAGACCGAGGACGGAGCGGATCGCTCGGGCGAGGCGCGCTCCGGAGGAGGGCGCCGCGAGCGGCGGGGCTACGGGCCTGATCGGGATGTCGGGCCGGGTGTCGGGGCTCGGGGACATGGCGAGTCCTTAGGAGAGGGGGAGGCGGATCCCCTTGCTGGTGCCGTCTGTGTGGAGTTCTACGGCTTCGGGGGCGAAACCGGGGGAGACGTCCCAGAGGAGGGTGCCGGTGAAGGAGGTGGCGGTCGCGACGGACTGGACGTTCACCTTGGTCTTGGCGCTGGGGGCGCTGCCCTTGAAGAGCATGACGGCGCTCTCGTCGGCGTCGGCGGGGCCGCGCAGGCGCTGGTAGGCGGGGTCGAGCACGTGGGCGGCCAGGCCGGTGTTGGTGACCGTGAAGCGCACCTGGCAGAGCTTGCCCTGGCGGGAGGCGACGCCCTTGATCTTGCGGTCGCACTCGGGTGGGGAGGCCTCGAAGCTGAACTCGCCGTCCTTCACGGGCTTGCCGAAGGCGCCCGCGGAGGGTTTGTGCTTGTAGTCGTAGAACGCGATGCCGCCGGCGATCAGGCCGGCGATGACGGCGAGGGTGGCGGCGCGGCGGGCCCAGGTGTTGATCCGGGCGCGGCGGGCCGCCTTGGGGTCGATGGGCGGCGGCGGGGACACCGGCGGCAGCGGCTCGTTCGGCGGGGTCCAGAGGGGGAGGTTGTCCTCCTGCCAGCGCTGGTCGATGACCTGGCTGGCCGCCGCGAGGATGTCGGGCTCGGCCGGGACGCTCTGCCCTGCCGGAACGGCCTCCGTGCCGCCCACCAGGGCCAGCAGGAGCTGCTGGGCGGTGGGGCGCATGCGGGGGTCGGGGTGCAGGGCCTGAGCGAGCAGGCCGCGGAGGGGTTCGGCGATCGCGCTCACGTCGTACTGATGCTGCTGGGCGCGGAACGCCATCACCAGCGGGTCGCTCGCCGCGCGCGGGTCGACGCCGGCGAACGGGTGGCGGCCCATCCCGGCGAAGCCCACCAGGCAGCCCCACGCGAACACGTCGCTGGCGGGGGAGACCTCGCCGGTCTGGACTTGTTCGGGGGCGATCCAGCCCGGCGAGCCCACGACGAACCCGGCCTTGGTGTGGCCCGAACGTTCACCGGTCGCGCGGGCGATACCGAAGTCGATCACGCGCGGCCCCGAGATGGACAGCAGCACGTTGGCGGGCTTCAGGTCGCGGTGAACGAGGCCGGCCGCGTGGATCGCGGTGAGCGCCGCCGCGACGCCGACCGCCACGCCGTGCAGGGTCGCCGACGGCAGCGCGCCGTTCCGCTTGATGTGCTCCGACAGCGGGGCGCCGTCGACGTACTCGGTGACCAGGAACAGGCGGCCGCCGTCCTCGCCGTGGTCGAGCACCGCCGCCGTGCAGAACGAGGCGACCCGCCGCGCGTGCGCGACCTCGTCGCGGAACCGCGCTCGGTAGCCCTGGTCGGCCGCCAGCTCCGGCTGGATGACCTTGATCGCGACCTGGCGCCCGTCCGGCGCCTGGGCGAGGTAGACCGCCCCCATGCCGCCCTCGCCGAGCTTGCCGAGCAGGCCGTAGCGGCCCACGGCGACCGGATCGCCGGACCCGAGGGGCACCGCCCCTCGTGGCAGGGACCCGCTTCCGAACTGATCGTGCACGGGCCCTCCGGGGGTCGGCCGGTCGCTCCTGTGACTCGACGGGCTCAAGGTATCGGATGCCCGGAAGGGGGTGATGGTTCCGCTTTCGTCAGCGGAGATGGGCGAACTGCTCGCGCCACTCCGCGTACCACCGGGAGAAGAACGGGTCGGACGCGGCGAGCGGGAGGATGTAGGTCACGGTCTCGGCGTAGTAGCGGCGCTGGAAGTCGGGCGGCATCTGGTCGAGTCGTTGCACGTTGCTGGCCCTGTCGGCCAGTTTGACGGTGACGGCCTCGGGCGGCGCCTCGCCCAGGCGGCGCAGGTACGCCGACTTGGCCGCGCGCTTGGCCTGCCGTCCCTGGCCTCCGGCGGGCGGCTTGGTGACCCAGTCGACCAGCTCGGCCACAACCGGACCGAATTCGGCCTCGACGTCGGCCGTGGTGGCGGAGGTGTCCTCGACGACGTCGTGCAGCAGCACCGCCGCGAGGATCTCCGGGCCGGTGACCCCGGCGCCGCGCACGAGCACCTCGAGGGCTTCGAGCAGGTGCTCCACGTACGGCACCCCGGTCGGGCGCTGCTGGTCGCCGTGCCAGCGCTGGGCCGCGACGGCGGCCTTCTCCAGCGCGTCCAGGTCGACCGGAAGGCCGACCAGGTCCGCGCGTGCCTGGTCCCACGTCCGCCAGGAGGTGTAGATCTCCATGTCGGCAGGTTATCCGCGGAGCTTCACCGAGGCCCCGGGCCTCAGGAAGTCTGGTCGGCGGCGTCCACGGTCTCCACAGCCTCCACGGCCTCGCGAAGCGGTCGTGACGGGGTACGCCCGGCCCAGTTCTCCAGCTGCTCGACGAACGGCTTGGCCTGGGTCGGCCAGTGGTAGCGGGCGCGTGCGGCCTCGTAGCCGCGCTTGCCCATGTCCGTGCGCATCTCGGTGTCGCGGCGCAGCTTGCGGATCGCGTCCGCCGCGGCTCCCGGGTCGTTGAACGGCACGACGATCCCGGACCCGGCCGGGGTGACCAGGTCGACCGCGGGCGGGTTCGGCGTGGTGACGACCGGGATGCCGTGGGCCATGTACTCCACGACCTTGGTCGGCATCGAGTGCCGGTAGTTCGGCTCGTCGTGCAGCAGCGCCAGGCCCGCCATCGCGCCCTCGGCGATCCGCAGCGCCCGGTCGTTCGGCACGAAGCCGTACCAGCGCAGGATCCCCTCGCGCTGGGCGTCGCGCAGCGCCGGGCGGATGTCGGGGTCGGCGGAGCCGATGAGCTCGACCGTGATGCCCTCGGGCGCCAGCATCCGGGCCATCTCGATCATGTCGAGCGCGCCGCGCGCCTTGGACAGGTGCCCGACGTAGACCGCGCGCCGGTCGTCCGGCGGCCCGGGCGGCAGCTCGGCCACGTAGGTGGTGTTCGGCACGACCGGGTGCGGCTCGCTGAACCGGTCGCGGTAGCCCTCCTCGGCCAGCAGCAGCCGGTACTGCCGTTCGCTGCGCTTCTCCAGCCTGCGCACGAACGGGCGCAGCAGCGGCCGGATCGGCTTCGGCAGCCAGCCCTTGGAGATCAGCGCGGCGGCGGTGTCCTCGTGGACGTCCCACACGACCGTGCGGCGGCGGACCGAACGCGGCAGCGAGATCAGCAGCTCCGGGTCGTGCAGCAGCACGATGTCGGCGTAGACCGCGTGCTCGGCCAGCGCCTTGTGCGCGGCGCGCAGCGCCTGCAGCCGCTTGCGGCCGGTCGCGCGCGGCACGTCCACCGGGCTGATATCGCGCCAGGGCGTCACATTAGTGGCCCGGAACGGCGCTATATAAGTGATTTCATGGCCGGCGTCGAGCAGCGCGCGGATCTGCCGGTGCAAGATCCGAGCATCCTCGGGATGGTGCACAATCGTGCATACGCAGACCCGCATTCCACTCACTCCGGGATGGTGCCGATAATCGCCCACGGTTGAGTCTTTGCCAGCCGCGGAAATTGCAGGTGAATTCCGCGAGACCGGAAGGTGTCCTCGCTCCGTCGGGCTGTGGGGAGCATCGATCACAGGAGCTCGACGGTCTCGAGGGTGACGTCCCTGGTGGTGCCCCGCGTATCGAAGAGCAGGGACGCGTGCTCGGCCAGCGTCTCGGGGTCGTAGGCCGAGTGGTTCGCCAGCACGATCGCCAGGTCGGCGCCCTTCAGGGCCTCGGCCAGGTCGGCACCGGCGTTCGGGACCT
>NZ_JAGEOJ010000014.1 GCF_017573505.1 Actinomadura barringtoniae | reverse complement strand
GGGGGGGGGGGGGGGGGGGGGGGGGGGGGGGGGGGGGGGGGGGGGGGGGGGGGGGGGGGGGGTGGGGGGGGGGGGGGGGGGGGGGGGGGGGGGGGGGGGGGGGGGGGGGGGGGGGGGGGCGGGGTGGGCGGGGGCAGGGGCTTGCGGTCGGCGGACCTCTTGCGGATCAGGAAGCCCGCGACCACGCCGACCAGGACGCCGGCCTGCCCGATCGAGGCGCCGTACTGGTTGCCCGGGACCCGGTCGTAGGCCACCAGGACCTGGATGTAGAGCAGGGCGATGCCGGCCACGCCGACGATCGAGCCCAGCCACACCAGGCCCCGGCTGCCCGCCAGGGCGCCGAGCACGACGATCCCGCCGAGGACCACCAGCGCGAACCCCGCCGAGCGGATGAACGGGCTGGACTGGTCGGCGAGCCGGGCGAGCTCCCCCGACGGCATGCCGGTGAACAGGAACCGCACCGGCAGCCGGTACGGCTTCATCCCGCCGAGCCACGGCAGGAAGGCGCTCATCATCATCGCCACCCCCGCGGCGAGCGCCAGGAAACGGCCGAGTGTACGCACGTGAACCCCCGAATCATCACGTATCGCAATCAATTGATCACGCTAGCACCCGCCGCCCGCGCGGCCCGGCCCGGGGCCTTACCCTGGTCCCGGGTGGTGATCAGATGAGCGGCGAACCGTTCGAGTACGGCATCGACGGTCCGAAGGTGATCGTGGTCGGGGTGGACGGCTCGGAGACGTCCCTGCACGCGGGCGCGTACGCCTGGGGGCTGGCCCGCCGCAGCGATGCGCGGCTCATCGTGGTCTACGTGTCCCCGGTCGCGGCGATCTCCACCCTCACCCCGGGCGGGGCCGCGGTCATGCGCGAGGCCGGCGAGGAGGTCGCGGCGGAGCTGCGGGCCGAGATCGAGCAGCGGGCATCCGGGATGGAGGCCGTCCGGTACGAGTTCGTCAGCGAGGTCGGCGACGCCTACTCGGTGCTGAGCCGGGTCGCCGACGAGAACCGTGCCGACGCGGTCGTCGTGGGCGCCTCGGCACAGGCCGGGCACCGGCTGATCGGCTCGGTCGCGGTCCGGCTGGTCCGCGCCGGGCGCTGGCCGGTCACCGTAGTCCCCTGAGCCTGTCCCCTGAGCCTGTCCCCTGAGCCTGTCCCTTGACGTTCCGTAAGGGCGGAACGGGGGAACCCTCGAAGTGACAGACCGCGAGCAACAGACCGCGTGCGACGATTTCGGGGGCAGCCGTGCGTGAACCTTTCCTCGCCGAGGTCGCCTGGGCCGAGTCGGCCGTACGGGTCATCGGCTGGATCAAGCGCGATCCCGCACTGCCCGGCGAACCGTCGCTGGAGGTGCTACTGCGCGAGCGGGACGGCGATCGCGAGTTCGCCGCCCCGACCAAGCAACTGGAACCGGGCGACGACCCGCTCGACCTGTGGTTCGACGCGCACATCAAGGTGAACTCGGTCGCCGACGGCGGCCCGCTGCCGCGCGGCCTGTGGGACCTCGACCTGGCCGTACGGTACGAGGGCGAGAGCGTGCTGGTCCCGCTGGGCCGGGACCGCTCCACGTCCATCGACGTGTCCCCTCAGCGGCACTTCCTGCGCGACTCCACCACCGTGACCGTCTACTTCAGCGTGCACGGCACCCTGGCGATCGACGTCGGCGGGGAGCCGCACACCGCCGGGTCCACCGGCGCCGACGCGGTCGTCTGGAAGGAGAGCGACGAGGAGCTGGAGATCACCGGCCACCTGGACTTCCACGACTCGGCGATGCCGGTCTCGGCGACGCTGACGCTGCGTGAGCAGGCCACCGGCAGGGTGTACGAGGTGATCGCCATGCTGGAGTCGAAGCAGACCGGCCTCGCCTACAAGGCCGACATCCCCATGACGCGGGCGCTCATCGACGATCCGCTGCCGCGCGGCGCCTGGGACGCGTTCCTCATCCTCGGCTTCTCGGGCCTGCACCGAGAGCTGCGGCTCATGGCCCCCGACCGCCCCGCCGAGACGCAGGTCTGGCGGCGGCTCCGGCACGTGAAGGTCAGCTCCAGCAAGGCCCCGGCGCCGCTCACCATCACGGTCGGGCACTCGTAGAGCTTTGGTCAGAACGGGAAGGCGTCGTCGGGCGGCCAGCGCAGCGCCGAGTTCGCCACCGAGCTGAGGAGCCCGACGATCACGGCTCCGCCCGCCAGGTTGATCGCCGCCGTGGCGAGCGCCGCGTCGATCGGGCCCTGCAGGGTCAGCGGCAGCAGCGTCACGATCAGCACGGCCATCCCGCCGATCCAGGCGAAGGCGCGTACGGGCCGTGCGGCCACGGCTATCAGGACGTGCAGCAGCGCGGTGGCCTGGAGCGTCGCCGCGACCGCGCACACCGCGTAGGTGGCGCCGGCCACGTGCGGGGCGAGATCCCCGCCGCCGATCGGGACCTGGATGCCGAACACGCCGCGCATCACCATGACCCCGGTGAACGTCATCGCGGCCGCGACCAGGGCGGCGCCGAGACCGGACCACCACAGCCGCCGCAGGTCGACCTCGGGCCGTCCCGACATCGACTCGTGGAGCGTCATGAACTCCTCGAACCGGGTCATCGGGGCCGCGGCGGGGCGGCGCTGGACCAGGGTCGAGCGGCAGCGGAAGGACCGCTGGTACGGCCTCGTCCTCGGCCGCGAGACCCGCTGCTCGTCCTGTCCCCTTCCGGGCAGACCCTCAGAGAACGGTTCGAACGACTCGAATGCCATGCTCGCGACACCCCCTCCCCCGAAGCGATCATGTCTGTCGTACCCGGTGATGTCCGGGCGGACTCCACCGAGCTCAACAATTTGCGGTCATTTGATCACTGAGCGCTGAGCTCGGATTCTGCAATTACGGAATTCCCGATAGGCTCGGCCGGTGGCCAGTACCGAGGAACGCCTGAAGGCGCTCGAGTCCCGCGTGGCCGAGCTCGAGGCGCGTCTTCCCGACTCCCAGGACACGTCCGCGCCCGAGCAGGGCGAGGACGATTCGGGGCTCGTACGGTACGGCGGTGAGGCCCGGCTGGGCGGTTACGAATGGGCCTGGGACGTGGCCCGCACGCCCGCCGCCCTGCTCGCCGTGCCCGCGGCGCCGCTGACCGCCGTACTGCAGGCCGCTGGGCACCCCGCGCGGTTCGAGGTGCTGCGGCTGCTGCTGACCGGCCCGCGTACGGTGACCGAGCTGCAGTCGGAGCTGGGCCTCAACTCGACCGGGCAGCTCTACCACCATCTGAAGGCGCTGGCCGGGGCCGGGCTGATCGAGCAGACGGAACGTGCCGTCTACCGGATGCCCCCACGGGTCATCTTCCCCGTGCTGGCCCTGACCAGCGCCGCGTTCGACGTCACCGAGGCGCGCCGGAGCACGTCCGGTTAGGCGCCGGACCGCCCGGCTAGCCGAGCATCAGCAGGCCGTTCGGGCCGACGACCGCGTCCGTGGCGGTCGCGGCGAAGTGCAGCGAGTCCTTGGTGACCTTGTCGCCCAGGCAGAGGGCGCTGGCGACGATCGTGTTGATCATCCCGTCCAGCCCGCCCTTGTTGTGCAGCCCCATGCACTGCGGGTTCTTGACCTTGGTGATCGGGATCGGGCTCGTGGTGGTCGCCTTGCTGGTCTTGAGGACGACCTTGGCCTCCACGCCGTGCGGGTCGAGGATGACGCCCGCCTTGATCATCCATCCCGGCGGGAGCTTGACCGGCTTCTTCTCGTAGTTGTAGAGCGTGCTTCCATCGATGTAATAGCCCACCGGCAGGTCCTGCGCGGGCCGGGCGGCCTGCGCGTGCGAGGCCTGCGCGTACGAGGCCTGCCCGTACGAAGCCTGCCCGTACGAGCCGTGCGCCTGTACGACGGTGGCGCCGGCCATGGACATGGACGTGACTCCCACGCCCACGATGGATCCGACGCCCATGCCCGCGACGATCGCGGCCTTCTGCCATCCCTTGACGGCCATGCTCATCCCCCGAGATTGAGTACGACATCTCCCGTCACGGCGTGAGATGTCTCCGCGCAATCCTGTGATTACACACCGTGACGAGCAAAGCAATGGAAGAGGGGATCCCCGGAAGCGCCCCGCCCCGGGCATCCCCTCTGTCTCATGCGGCCGTACGAGACCCTCGGCCGGGCTCGATGAACCCCTGGCCGCGCCCGGTCAGACCTGGCCGGCCTTCTCCAGCGCCGTGCAGCAGGTGTTCACCAGCAGGCGGGTGACGTTGTAGGGGTCGATGTTGGCGTTCGGGCGACGGTCCTCGATGTAGCCCTTCTTCTCGACCTCGACCTGCCACGGGATGCGCACCGAGGCGCCGCGGTCGGACACGCCGTAGCTGTAGACGTCGTGCGGGGCGGTCTCGTGGTCGCCGGTGAGGCGCTCCTCGATGCCGTGCCCGTAACCGGCGATGTGCTCGTCGACCTTGCCCTCGCCGCCGAGCGCCTCGCAGGCGGTGATGATGGCGTCGTAGCTCTCGCGCATGGCCTTGGTGGAGAAGTTGGTGTGCGCGCCCGCGCCGTTCCAGTCGCCCTTGGCCGGCTTGGCGTCCAGGGTGGCGGCGACCTCGAAGTCCTCGGCGATGCGGTAGAGCAGCCAGCGGGCCACCCACAGGTGGTCGGCGACCTCGATCGGCCCGGCCGGGCCGATCTGGAACTCCCACTGGCCGGGCATGACCTCGGCGTTGATGCCGGAGATCTTCAGGCCGGCGTCGATACAGGCGTCCAGGTGCTTCTCGACGATGTCGCGGCCGAACACCTCGTCGGCGCCGACGCCGCAGTAGTACGGGCCCTGCGGGGCGGGGAAGCCCACGGCCGGGAAGCCGAGCGGGCGGCCCTCCTGGAAGAAGGTGTACTCCTGCTCGATGCCGAACCAGGAGTCCTGGTCGGCGAACTGCTCGGCGATCGGCAGCAGCCTGGCCCGGTTGTTGGTCGGGTGCGGGGTGCCGTCGACGAGGTAGACCTCGCAGAGCACCAGCTTGTTGTCGCCGCCGCGGATCGGGTCGGGACAGGAGAAGACCGGCTTGAGCACGCAGTCGGAGTTGTCACCGGGCGCCTGGTTGGTGCTGGAACCGTCGAAACCCCAGTCCGGGAGCTCCGCGCCGTCCGCCAGGACCCTGGTCTTGGAGCGGAGTCGCGCGCTGGGCTCGGTGCCGTCGATCCAGATGTACTCGGCCTTGTAGGTCAACGTCTGTCCCTTCCATCGCAGCCGTTCCGGGTGGGTTTCGGCCTCCATGAGACTCGCAACCGGCCATTTCGGACCTGTTGCCCAAATGTGAACGCCATGTTAAACGGGGCCTGACCTGGCCTGATATCGATGAGAGACCGGTCACACCGGACCTTTTCCGGCCCCGATCGGCCCTCGCCGGCCAAGGAGCGACAGGTGGGGCGGGGGCCCGCGGCCCCCGCCCCACCTGGTGTGATGTCCATCCCTTCCTTACGGCCGTCCCTTCGTCACGGCCGTCTCGTCACGAACGCTCGGCTATGGCCGGCGTTCCCCCGGCGTGGGCTCGTCGACCGGCGTCAGGGCCGGGTCATCGCCCGGAGTCGCCTCGTCGGTCGGCGTCTCCTCGATCTCCAGGGTCGGCTCGTGCACGGTGAGCTCCGCGCCCGGCAGGGCCGTCGCCTCGACCGTGCAGCCGCCGGCGCAGTTGGCGTCGGACGCCGCCGTGACGGTCGCCGAGCCCTTCAGCGGCACCTTCACCCCGGCGGGCAGGACGCAGTCGGCGGTGAAGACCACCGAACCGCCCGGGCCCACCGTGACGGTGGCGTCGATGTCGCCCTTGCCCTTCTCGCCCGGGCAGGAGCTGCCCGCGGTCGCCTTGCACGTCCAGGGGACGTCCTTCCAGACCTGCGCCACGGCCGCGCCCACCTGGGCGTCGGTCACGGTGTCGGGACCGGAGTTGGTCACCTTGATCGTGTAGGTGAGGTGGCCGCCCGGCTGGTACGGGTTCGGGTTGATGGCCATCTCCACCTGCAGCCCGGGCTTGGGCAGCGTCAGCGGCGGCGCCGTGTTGTCGCTGGGGTCGCCCTCGTCCGGCGTGGTCACCGAGGCGGTGGCCCGCGTCGTACCGGGCATGTTGGCGTCGCCCTTGAGCTTCACCGTGACCGGCGGGTACGAGGCGCCCGGCTTCAGCGCGTCGGCGCCGGTGCCCGGCCGGACGCAGGTCACCGCGTCCTGCCCGGTCTTGCAGGCCCAGCCCTGGCCGGTGGTGCCGACGACCGTCATGCCCGCGGGCACCGGGACCGTCACCGAGACCTGCTTGTCGGTCGGGCCGGCGTTGTCGGCGTTGGAGACGGTCGCGGTGACCGTTCCGGTGCCGCCCGGCACGAAGTTGCCCTGGCCGTCGAGCTTGACGTTCAGATTCGGCGGCAGGCCGGGGAACGTCAGGTCCACCGGCTTCGCGGTGTCGTTGCCGTTGTCGACGTCGTTCGGCGTCGCCGTCGAACCCTCGGCCTTGCCGCTGACGGGCGTGCCGTTCGCCGACTCGCCGACCACGGTGACCGGCGGGTACGAGGCGCCCGGCTGGAGCGCGTCGTCACCGGTGCCGGAACGCGTGCAGACCGCCGTGTCGCCGGTGATGCCGCACTCCCAGCCCTGCCCGCTCGCCGAGGTGACCTTGGCGCCGTTCGGCAGGGTGACCTTGGCGGTCACGGTGTTGTCGGTGGCGCCCGCGGTCGGCGCGTTCGAGACCACGGCCGTCACCTGGTCGCCGTGCGGCGTGAGCGCCATGCTGAGGTCCGGGCCCTTGGCCGCGGGCGGCGCGACGGTCAAGTCGGTCGGCTCGCTGGTGTTGTTGGACGGGTCGGTGTCGCCCGGCGTGGTCGCGGTCGCCTTGACCGGCACCGTGACGGGCTTGCCGGTGGCGGACTCCAGGCCCACGATCACCGGCTGGAACGCGTCACCCGGCTGCAGCGGGTCCGCCCGGACGCAGCTGACCTTGGTCGTTCCGGTGGTGCACTTCCAGCCCTCACCGGTCACCGAGGTCACCTTGACCCCGCTGGGGATCGGCACGTCCACGGTGGTCGGCCCGGTGGTCGGAGCCGCGCCCTCGCGGTTGGACACCGTCGCGGTGATCTCGTTGTCCCCGGGCGTGACCACGGTCGACAGGTCCGGCCCCTTGGGCAGCGGGTTCTCCCCCGCCGGGGCGGTGATGTTCACCGGCGGCGAGGTGTTGTTGCCCGGGTTGGAGTCGCCGGGCGTCCCGACCGTCGCCGTCACCGGCCCGGTGGTCTCCTTGTCGCCCGTCGCCTGAAACGTCAGGTCGATCGGCGGGTAGGCGGCACCCGGCTTGAGCTGGTCCTTGCCGGTGCCAGGCCGCGTGCAGGTGACCTTGGTGTCGGCCGGCTTGCAGCTCCAGCCGTCCCCGGCCACGTCGGTGACCTTCATGCCCGGCGGGACCGGGACGTCCACGGTCACCGGCCCGTTCGTGGGCCCGGCGGCCGGCGCGTTGCTGACCGTCGCGGTCGCCTTGCCGCCCTTGACCGGCGACAGCGCCACGCTGAGATCCGGGTCCAGGGTCGTGGCCTTGAAGTTCTGGATCTCGTGAACGTTGGTGGAGTCACCGGTCGACGCGGCGAACCCGAGCTTGATCTTGCTGGGCAGGCTGCCCTGGCCTTCGATCTTGTTCAGGTTGATGGCCGACAGCACGCGCTGCGAGCCCTTGCCGTCGTGGAAGTCGATCCCGACGTTCATGAACCCGGCGGTGCTGAGGTCGATCGAGACCGTACGGCGGGCCTTGTCGCGCGAGGTCGCCTTGTCCACCCCGAGCGGGCCGGGCGAGGGAACGCCCTTCACGTACTGGAAGTGCGACGCCTCCGAGCCGCGGACGACCACGCTGTTGGGCTTGGCACCCGGCCCCTTGTCGCCCTTGCCCCAGATCTTGGGGTTGGAGAAGTTGCCGTACTGGTCGAAGCCCACCCCGACGAACGCGTCGTCGAGGTTGCGGTAACCGAGCCAGCCGCCCGAGTCGCCGATGTCGTTCTTCTCCGACGCGCCGTCGATCAGGAAGAACGAGATGCCGTCGGCGCCGCGCTTGGTGGTGGTCTTGTACTGGAACTGGTCGAACTCCAGGTGCAGGCCCGCCGTCGAGTCGATGGGCTCGTTCAGCACCACGCCGCCCGCGTCCTGCTTGGACGAGTCGGTGAGCTGGTACGCGCCCTTGCCCGCGGCATCGGCCTTGCGCCTGGCCGACAGGACGTCGTTGCAGGCGGGCAGGGACCCCTCGACCATCTTGGTCGCCGCCGTCAGACACGGCGTGTGGGCGCCCTTCGGGCTCACCATCGTCCAGACCCCCGAGGGCGTGCGGGTGCCCGCGAAGGTCTCCGAAAGCAGCGGGCCGGCCGACGCGGGCGGCACCGCGACGACCGTCAGGCCGGTGAAGGCCGCCAAGGTCGCGGCCAGCCCCGCCGCCGCCCCGCGGCGCGCGCGGCGGCGCACGCGTCTGCGCGCGCCAGTGTTCACAAGTCTCATGTTTCTCCCCCGAATCCGGGGCGGCGCCCAGCGCGCCGCCCCGGTCTGAAACCCAGTCGTAAAACTCGTCCTCGGTTGCGCGGGTCAGCGCACGTCGAGGATGTCGAAGACGTAGACGATCGAGTGCCCGGGCGGCGCCCCGACGCCGCCCGGCGTCATCGTGAAGCCGCGGCCGTCCCGTTCGGGCACCACCATGAGGACCCGGCTGCCCGCGCGGACCCCGGTGAGGCCCTGGAGCCAGCCCGGCGGGACGGCGCCCTTGGCCATCACGAACCCGTTCGGGCCGCCGCGCCGGTACGACGAGTCGTACACCCGCGCCTTGTCCCAGGTGGCCGCCACGAAGTTGGTGACGACCGTCGACCCGGGACGTACGGCCGGACCGGACCCGGCGACCAGCGTGCGCGTGGTCAGCGCCGCGGGCGCGTGCCCGGACGGCACCGCGATCCGCGGCTCCCTGCCGCCTGGCACGGTCACCTCCGGCAGCCCGCCGCCCGTGGACGCCACCGGCACGCCGTTCGCCTGGGCGTCCGGTGCGTACCCGCCGATCACGTCGAACACCTCGATCAGCGAGTCGCTCGGCGAGACCCGCGACGGCGCCTGGCCGAGCGGGCCGAACGCCTGCGGCGCCGGGCTGACCAGCATCACGCGGGCGCCCGGCCGCCGGCCCAGCAGCGACCGTTCCCAGGTCTTGCCGACGTGCTGCCCATCCAGCACCACCGTGGTGGGCTGGCGGGTGTCCCAGGTGCTGAGGTAGGGCTTGTCGCCCTGCCAGATCCGCATGTCCACGTTCGCCACGACCACCTGGCCGGGACGCGTCGGCGCACCCGAACCACGGTCGAGCACCCGTACGCGCGGACCGCCGCCCGGAGCACTCCTGGGCGGCTTCACCTGGGGCTTGGCCCCGGGCTCACCCATCACCTCGGGCATCGCGGCCATGCCCGCCGCCGACTCCATCTGGCCGCAGGCGGAGACCAGCGTCCCGCCCACGGCCAGCGCGACGGCCGGCACCACCACAGTCAGAGGTCCTCTCTTCACTGTCTCCCCCGGCCGTTCGTCCTACGGAGCCTTGGGCATGGCGGGCATCGCCGGCGCCTGCAGCCCGGCCGACGGAGCCTTCGGCTCGGCCGACTCGACCGCGCCCGGGCCGCCGCCCTTCTGGAGCACCGCGGCGTGCGCCACGGTGGCGTCCGCGGCGGTCGTGCCGAGCACGGTGGCGTGGATGCCGTTGATGTAGCCGCTGGAGGCCGTCGGGTCGTACTTGTAGTGGCCCTTGGCGTCCAGCGTCGGCTTGCCCATCGAGTCGGTCGTGACCTGCTCGTTCGTGGTCGCCAGCGCGAACGCCGGCTGCGAGCGATCTTCGGGGATGCGCACCCCGAAGTTCACCGGCCAGATCTTCGGGATGTTGATGATCCGGTGGCCGAACGACGACAGGTAGCCCGACACCGCGCCGCCCTTGAAGGCGACCGGGTGGCCGGGCCGCGAGGTCGCCTCGACATCGATCGCGTCGACGTGCACCCCGATCGGCGAGAGCTGCGTGCCCCCGGCGACCGGCGCGGCCACGTACGGCACCCCGACGTCGACGCTGCCGCCGCCGGCGCGGGCGTGCGCCGCGCACGGCGCGGGCACGGTGCCCGAGCCGCCGGAGTTGGTCGGCAGCCGGTCGGTGAGCGCCCTGCTGTAGAGCGCGGACACCACGCCGAGGCCGACGCCGGGCGGCACGGTCAGGTTGACCAGGTTCTGGCCGCCGTTCTGCGCCTCGGGCGCGGTCGGCGTCGCGGGCGAGTGCGACTCGAACAGCGCCGTGTCCACGGTCCGCTGCAGCCCCTGGACCCGCGCGATCCACGCGTTGGCCTGGGCGCAGTGGTCACCCTTGACGATCGTTCCCCAGTCGTCGGAATCCGGCCCATCGGCCGCGTGCGCCGCCGCGGGCACCACGGCCCCGGCGATCAGCGCCGCCGCGACCACGGCCGCGCGGCGTCCGGTGCTCCATCCCCCCATGGAGAGCACCACCTTTCTCATGAAAGAAGCGTTTGACGGAATCACTTGCCCGGCCGCGCGCACCGCGCGGACGGAACGGCGCACGGCGGCGCCTCGGAGTTGGCCGGGTCGCGCAGGACCGCGGCGTGCCCGACGGTGACGTCGGCGGCGTTGCTGCCCAGCACGCTGGCGTGGATCGCGTTCACGTACCCGCTCGTCGCCGAGGGGTCGGTGAAGTAGTGACCGCTGGAGTCGAGCGTCGGCCGGCCCAGCTTGTCCGTGGTGACCTGCTCGTTCGTCTCGGCCAGCGCGAGCGCGGCCTGCGAGCGGTCCTCCGGGATGCGGGCGCCGAAGTTGACCGGCCAGATCTTCGGGATGTCGATGATCCGCTGCCCGAACATCGAGAAGTACCCGGAGGCCGCGCCGCCGCGGAACTTCACCGGCTGGCCCGGCTCGGCGGTCGCGCTCACGTCGACCGCGTCCACGTGGACGCCGAACGGCGACATCGGCGTCGACCCGAGCGGGTTGGCGACGTACGGGATGCCGACGTCGACGCTCCCGCCGCCCGCCTCGGCGTACGCGCCGCACGGCACGTCCCGGGTGCTCCCTCCCCCGACGTCCACGGGGATCTTGTGCCCCAGGGACCGGGTGTAGAGCGCGGAGACCTTGCCGATGCCGAAGCCGCCCGCGGTCAGGTCGACGATGTCACGGCCGCCGCCCTGCTCCTCGGGGGCCTCGCCCATCGTCGGGTAGTGCGTCTCGAACATCGCGGTGTTGACCATGCGCCCGAGCCCCGTGACCCGTGCGATCCACGAGTCCGCCTGCACGCACGACTTGTTGCCGGGAACGACCGTTCCCCAGTCGTCCGAATCCGGCGGAAGGTCGACCCCGTCATCGGCGGACGCCGGCGCGACCAGCCCCGCCGCGCAGACCGCCACCGCCCCGGCGACCAGCGCCGCACGGCGACACGAAGTGCCCCATTTCCCCATGGGCCACGTCCTTTCGTCTTCCTCGAAGCCACCGGTCAAGACACCCCTTCACCACCATCGGTTACTCGGCGCGACCAAGTGACTACAAACAGAAACAACCGCGATAGTTCCCAAACCAGACAGCGGCAAAATCCGTTTACCGATTCATCGAGCGATTCGGGGGGTTCCCAAACACAGCGAAAAACGGGACAAGATAGACGAAGGCCCCCGGCAACGCCGAGGGCCTTGGGGATCCCGAGGGTCAGGAGGTCGCGGCCTTGATGGTGACCGCGGGCGTCGTCTTGAACGCGCCGGCGAAGGTGATCTGATCGTTGGCCTTGACCAGGTCACCACAGGGCAGGCTGCCGTCCGCGGGCATGTAGTTGGGCGAGATCCGCGCCGTCGTGGTCTTCAGCGTCGAGGTCGCGTTGGTGTAGGTCATCGCGGTCTGCTGCGTGACGAACATGCACTTGGGGTCCGGCCCCAGCACCATGAACTGCCACAGATTGGGCCTGATGGTGGTCGTCCCGGTCGCCGCGTCGTATGCGGTGCCCGACAGTGGGCTGTACCAGCCCGACCTGGGCAGGAAGACCTGCCAGACACCCCCGGCGGGGTCTGCGCACTTGACCGGGTTGCTGTTCTCCAGCCGCCCGAGGGCACCGGTGGTGTTCTTGGCACTGGCCATCGTGCCCGTGATGGTCACGCTGGGGCAGGTGAGGTCGAGACTTCCGGAGGCGTTGCGGACCTTGACCGACGGGGCGGTCATGGAGATCGCGGCGCCGGGCCCGGGATTGGTGACGGTCCAGGTGGTGGTGGCGGCCTGAGCGGTCCCGACGAACACCAGACTCAGGGCGGCGGCGGACACGACGGTATGGAACGAAGAGCGCATGCGACGACCTCTGCGGGGTGGGCGGAGAGCCTAATTGATCTTCGGCTGACCACATGGTCACCCCAGTGATCATGAAAGTCCAGACCCCAGAACGATCTTGTTCGCCCGCTGTCCGCCCATGACGACACACGGCAGAAAACACTCACTGGCCGACAATCGTCGGCCCAGAGAAACCACGGTGGGCGCGGACGGTTTCGAACCGCCGACCGCTCGGTTGTAAGCCGAGAGCTCTACCCCTGAGCTACGCGCCCGCTGCCAGGAAGTGTCCCCGGCGACCGGGCAAGCGTACCCGGTCCAGGGGACCCACCGCGAAACGGATTCCGGCGCGCGCCTGGCCCAGGGGGGTGTCACGTGCCGGGTGCGGCCTTCGTGCCGACCACCAGGTCGCCGGAAACGTGGACCTGCCCGTGGAAGTGGGTGCCTCCGTCGCCGGGTGGGCTGGGCGGCGGGGGTTCGGGGACGAACGCCTTGGAGTTCGGCAGGCACATCCAGGCGGTGATCCGCGACTCCTTGACCTGGAAGTCGACCTCGGTGAACGACCCGGGATCGAGGAGACCGAAGTCGCCGCTGATGGCCGTGTCGAAGACGTGCGCCGAGGTCATGAAGGCCAGGTGGGCGTCGGTGGAGTTCAGCGCCTCCCGCAGCGGCGGAGCATCGAGCATGCGGGCCGTGTGGATGATCGCATCGCCGTTGAGCCCCTCGGCGTCCCGGCTCACCAGGCCCGCGTGGAGCGCGACGCGCATCCTGATCGCGACGGCCGCGCCGGCTCGCCGGTTGTACCGGCGCAGCGCGGCGGCCAAGATCGTGAGGAAGGGATCGGCGACGGCCAGGGTCGGGATCTCGGGTGGAACGATCACCAGAACGCCGTCACCGCGGTCCTCGTGGTAACAAGCCGCCCAGGAGACGCCTGACTCCTCGAGTGCGTCGCGGAGAAGCTCGTACAGGCTGAGGCGGACCGCCTCCCGATCCGACGCGGTCCTGTGGGGCATGCTGAATCCGGCCACGTCCGTGTAAAGGATCGTGCAGTTGCGCGAGGACCACGCCTGCGGCGACAGGTCCTGACGATGGGCGATCGTCCCGTTCATGATTCACCTACCAGAGTGCGGTCCTGCATTTCGTCGAGCCGGGCGCGCGCCGTCGCGGCGCTCGCGCTGTCACCGGTCCGTTCGCAACACGTCGCGGACTGGGCGAAGCACTCGCTGGCCCGGCCGGAACGGCCGAGGGCGAGGTTGATCTCGCCGAGCGAGAGCAGCGAGCGCCCCCGGCCCCACTGATCTCCGATCGAGCTCTGGATCTCCAGCGCGGCGTGCGCCCGGCACAGGGCCTCCTCGTGGTCTCCCGCCAGCGCGTGGACCCGGGCGATGTTGTCGAGGGTCTCGGCCGTGCCCCGACGGTCACCGACCTCGCGGTGCACGGCGAGCGCCTGACGCCCGTAGTCCAAGGCCTGGTCGAGGTCGCCGATCCTGCGCATCAACCGGGCCATGGTGCTGAGGCAGCCTCCCTCGCCGTTCCGGTCGCCGATCTCACGGCACAGGGCCAGCGCCTTGGTGACGAGGACGAGGGATTCGCGGTACCGGCCGTAATAGCGGTGGATGCGGGCCAGGAGGTTCAGAGTCTGCGCCTTTCCGCGCAGGTCGCTCGTCTCCCGTCGGATGCGCAACGATTCCTCGGCCGAAGCGAGCGCCGTTTCCTCGTTGCCAAGCCGCCACCACGCGTACGCGAGCGTGAACAGGCTCTCGGCCTCGCCCCGCCGGTCGCCGATCTCGCGGTGCAGGGCCAGCGCCCGGTCGGCGAGTTCCCGCGCATGCTCGTTGCCGCCCAGTTGCCGGCGGACATGCGACAGGGTGTCCAGCGTCTGCGCCTCGCCATGACGGTCGCCGAGGTCGACCCGGATCCGCAGGGCCCGTTCGGCGCAGCGCAGCGCCCGGTCGTAGCGGGCGAGCGAGCGGTAGATCCGGGCCAGGTCGTCCCGCGCGTCGCTCTCGGCCTTGAGGTCGCCGATCTCCTGCTGGATCCGGATCGCCTTGCGCGCGTTCCGCACGGCGGATCGATACGCCCCGCGATACCGGCACACGGTGGCGAGGGCGTTCAGCGTTCTGCCCTCCATGGCGCGATCACCGATCTCCCGGCCGATGCCCCGGGCCTCCTTGAGACAGGCCGCCGCCTCGCGATAGTGGGCGGACGCGCTGTGAACGAGGCCGATGGCGAGCAGCGTCTCGGCCTCGCCGTAACGGTCGCCGACGTCCCGCTGGATCGCGAGCGCCCCGGCCAGGTCGTCAAGGGCCGCGGTAGGCAGGCCCATGGACGTCTGGACGCGTCCGATGAGCGTCAGGCAGTCGGCCTCCCCCGTCCGGTCGCCGATCTGCCGCTTCATGCGCAGCACCGCGCGCCCCGTCCGTGCGGCCTCGGCGTACCTGCCCTGCCTGCGGTCGATGTGGGCGAGGGTCAGCAGGTCGTCGCTGACACCGTGCTGGTCGCCGGCGCGACGGCACATCTGGATCGACTCGTACGCCTGGGCCCGGGCCAGGTCGTACTGAGCCGTCCGCGAGTGGATCCGGGCCAGGATGTACAGCGTGTGGCTCGCGCCCGACGCGTCACCGATCTCGCGTTGGACGGCCAGAGCCGCCTCCGCCTGGGATCGCGCGTCCTCGTACGCCCCCTGGTGCCAGAGCGCCAGCGCGCTCAGCGACATGCTCTCCGCGCAGCCCTGCCGATCCTCGGTCTCGCGGCGGATCTTGAGCGACTCCTCGATGTGAGCGGCGGCCGAGGCGAAGTCCGCGGCCCGGATGTCCATGCGCGCCAGAACGTCCAGGGTCGCTCCCTGGCCTCGCCGGTCACCGGCCTCCAACTGCAGGCGGAGCGCCTTCGTGGCGTGTACGAGGGCCTGGCGGTGATCGCCGGTCCGGCAGAGGACGCGGGCGATGGTCGCGTGGCTCTCGCCGGTCCCGACCCGGTCGCCGATCTGCCTGCGGACCTCCAGCGCGTTCTCGGCGTGCGCGATCGCCGCCCCGTACTCTCCGGCGCTCCGCTCGATCTCCGCGAGGTTGTTGAGCGACTCGGCGAGGCTGTACCGGTCCCTCATCCGGACCTGCAGTGCCCGGGCGGTCTCGGCGTCCCGGCGGGCGTCGGCGTGGCGCCCGAGGCGGCGCTCGACCATGGCGATGATGTTCATCGCCGACGCCACCCCGCACGTGTCACCGATCTGCGCCCGTGCCGCCTTGGCCTGCCGGGCGTGCCGCATGGCGGCGTCGTACTCCCCGCGATCATGCTGGATCGTGGCGGCGGCCGCCAGGGACTCGGCTTCGCCATGGCGGTCGCCGATCTCCTGGCAGATCTGCCGGGCTTCGGCGGTGCTCCGCAGCGCCGCGGAGTAGTCGCCCAGCTTGCGCAGGATGTGCGCACGACTGTTCAGGCTCTCGACGACCCCGGCCAGGTCGCCGATGTCCCGGCGAATGCTCAGCGCCTGGTCGGCATGGCGGAGCGCCTCCACCGAACGGCCCGTCCGCCGCAGGATCCGTGACAGGTTGTCCAGTGCCTCCGCCTGTCCGCGCCGGTCGCTCAGCCGCTCGCGCACGGCGAGCGCGTGCTCGGCGAACCGGCGCGCGGTGGTGCAGTGGCCCATGCGGCGCAGCACGCGCGACACCGTCTCCAGCGCGTCGGCCTCGCCTGACTCGTTGCCGAGCTCACGATGGATGCTCAGCGACCGGCGCGCGTAGCGCAGTGCCAGGCGGTAGCGCGCCAGTCTCCAGTAGACCTGCGCGATCTTCTCCAGCCCTTCCGCGACGCCGTGCCGATCGCCCACGGCCTCGAACGTCCTCAGGGCACGGATGCCGTACTCGAGCGCCTTGCCGTGTTCGGAGCGCGAGCGTTCCACCCGCGACATCGTGTTGAGCGCCCATGCCGCCAGGCGCTCCTCATCCAGCTCGACGAAGATGCGGTGAGCCGACTCCGCGTCTCTCGCCGCGGCGCCGTAGCCTCCTTGGTCGCAGTGGATGACCGCCAGGTGATCGAGCATCAGAGCCTCGGCCCATCGGTCTCCCATCGTCCGAGCCCCCGCGAGCCCCAGGCGGTGGACCTCGACGTTGTCGCTACGGTGCCTGCCACGGCGCAGGAACGTGAACAGGGCGGCGGCAAGCTCCCAGGCGATCTCCCACTGCCCCATCGCCGCGGCCTGCCGGACGGCCGCGACCAGACCGGCACGCTCCACCTCGAACCAGGTCGGGTGGTTCCCCGTCCCCGCGCCGGCCGGGCCTGTGGGCAGCCTCCCCGCCGCACGGCGCAAGGCCAGGAGATACGACTCCCAGAGACGACGCAGTGCCGCGTCGACGTCATCGACGCCACCGGGCTGCTCGCCGTTACCGAGCCTGACTTCGGCATAGGCGCGGGCCAGCTCGTGCAACCGGAATCGGTCCGCGCGTCGCGCCTCGACCAGGTCGCGCCGAACCAGCTCGTCCACGAAGCGCCGTGCCACCGGGACAGGGACTCCCAACAGCACGGCCACGCTCCCGATACCGAAATCCGGTCCCGGAATGAGGCTGAGCATCCGGAACACCCGGCGCAACCGCGCGTCGAGGGCCTGATAGGAGACGTCGAACGCCGCCCGGAGCGTGTCCTCCGGCCCCGGCAGTTCGGCGGCCGCACTGTTCGGCGAGTTGGCCAGCCCGGCGGCCACGACCCTGATCGCCAGCGGCATCCGCGCGCACGACTTGGCGAGACGGGCGGCTTCTTCGGAGAGCGCCCCGGCCTCGCCGTCCGCCTCGGCATGTCCCGCGGACAGCATTCGGGTGGCGAGTTCCTCGGAGTCCTCCACCGACAACGGACCGAGGGGCAGCGAGTTCCCGCCATAGCGCGCGACCAGACCGTCGAGACGGGTCCGGCTGGTGACCACGACGAAGCAGTTCCGGCTTCCCGGAAGCAACGGCATGACCTGGCCGGCATCGGCGGCGTTGTCCAGCACCACCAGGACTCTTCGAGTGGCGAGGACCGAGCGGAAAAGCGCCGCTCTCGGCCCCTCGCCCTTCGGTATCTCAGAGGCGGCCAATCCAAGTCCCCGCAACAGACCGAAGAGGATTCTGCTCGGCGCCAGGATTCGCCCGCCGGCGTCATGCAGGTCCAGGAAAATCTGCCCACCGGGGAAATCGCCGATCCTCCGGTGGCCCCAATGGACGGCGAGCGCCGTCTTGCCCGTCCCGGACATACCGTGAATCTCTACGAGGGACTGGGACCCCAGGGCCGCGTCCATCACCTGGAGCTCGTACTCCCGCCCGACGAAGGGCTCGGGCTCCATCGGCAGTTGCCAGATGGGCATTGCGGGACTGCGCGCCGCGCTCCCGCCGATGACGATGTTCCCGCCGACGTTCACCGGTCCGTGAAAGTAGGCGGCGGCCGGTCGTTGCTCCATGCCCACACCCCCGTCGTTTCGACCGCCACGCCCGGGGCGTTCAGGCACAGCACACCCCGGGACTTGGTCCGACACGCACAGAAGATCCCATGATCTTGGATATCGACAAGGCATTCCCGTATGGCCATACAAAGCCGTACAGACCATGCATCCGGCCCGAATTTCGATCACCACGGTCCGTGACAACGGTCACCTGACACAATCGTTCGCTTACAGAAGTGCATCCTGGAAGCCATGGGGACCTCCAGAGAGCTGCCGCCCGGCCCTCCCGAGATGAGAACCGCGACCGATTTTGCCGCCTCCCTTAAGGCGCTTATTGCGGCAACCGGAAAGTCGTATCGGACCCTTGAAAGAGAGATCAAGAATCTCGATCTTCCAGGGATCGGCGTGCCCACCGGAACGATCTCCGCCTGGTGCAACGGCCACCATCTGCCCGGGCCGTCGAGCAGTCCGGGCCTCCGGGCACTGCTCGGTGTCGCCGGCGTGGACGAGAGTGGCCGGGAGGCGTGGCTGGAGAGTCTCGAGCGCCTCCGGCGCGGACGCTCCAACTCGGGGCGCACCTCCGGACCGTCCCCTTATCGCGGTCTAGAGCCCTATCGCGAGGAGGACGCAGGGCTTTTCTTCGGCCGTACGAGCATCACAGAGGAACTGGTCAAGTTCGCTCTCGAGAACTGCGATCTAGACCGGCCTATCATTGTGACCGGAGCTTCGGGTGTGGGAAAGACATCCCTCATCCAGGCAGGGTTGCTCGCCTCGTTGCCGGCTGAACGAACGGACGGATACCTACGCGTGAATCCCGCCTCCGGCTCCGTTCCGGACCCGGGAAACGCGCGGCTCATCCTCGTCGACCAGTTCGAGCAATTGTTCACCGGCGGCGCCGACCCGCAGGAACAGCAGGAATTCGTCGAGCGCCTCCGCGCGCACGCCGCCCGCGGGATCATGGTGGTGATCGGCATGCGGGCCGACTTCTACGAGCACGCGGTCCGGATCCCCGCGCTCATCCCGCTGATCAACAGCGCGCTCCTCGCCGTCGGCCCGATGGACGAGAACGGGATCCGGCAGGCGATCGAGGCACCGGCCAGGGCGGCGGGCATCAGGCCGCATCCCGAACTCGTCGAGATCCTGCTACGCGACCTCGGCTTCCCCCGGTCCGGGCGGACCACGTTCGACGCCGGCGCGCTCCCCCTGCTCTCCCACGCGCTGCTCCAGACCACCGAAAGAGCGGAAGGCGACGAGCTGACACTGCGGAACTACCAGGACACCGGCGGGATCCACGGGGCGATCGCCCAGACTGCAGAGGAGGTCTACACCGGGCTCACCGACGAGCAGAAGGAGACGGCACGCCTGCTGTTCCTCAACCTCTCCGAGGAGCAGGACGAAACCGGGCCCACCCGCCGCACGCTCCCGGTCGAGGATCTCTTCGAGGGGCCGTCGTCCCGCGAGACGTTCGACCGCTTCGTCGACGCCAGGCTGATCACCGTGGACCGGGCCGGCGCCCAACTCGCCCACGAGGTCCTGCTGCGGAAATGGCCGCGGCTCATCGCGTGGCTGGCCGAGGACGCCGAGGACCGCCGATTGCGCGGCACGATCGTCACCGCCGCCCGGACCTGGGAAAAGAGCGGGCACGACGAGGGGTCGCTGCTCCGCGGAACGCTGCTGCAGCAAGCCGAGAGCCGGTTGGACAGTCACGGCGTGGACGAGTCGGTTCGCGCGTTCCTGCGGCTCAGCCTCGAGCTCCGCGACTCCGAGACCGCGGCGCGCCAGGCCCTCCGCCGGCGCCGCGTCCGCATGCAACGGGCCCTGATCGCGCTTCTCACCCTGACGGCCCTGGTGGTCGGCGTCGGCGCGGGCTACGCCTCCCAGGCGCGCAAGAACGAGCGCCGGTCCCAGGCGGTCGCCCTCTCCCAGTTCGTCGCCGGTGAATCGAAGCGGATGCGCGCCACGAACGTCGGGCTGGCCGCGCAGCTCGCGGTGGCCGCGTACAAGATCTCGCCCACCACCGAGGCGCTGGAGAGCGTGCTCGACTCGACCGCCGTCCCACCCGCACGCCGCCTCTCGACCAGCACGGCGGTGATGGCCCTCAGCGCCGACGGCAGACGTCTGGCCGAGGGCGAGAAGGACGGGACAGTTCGGTTGTGGGCCGACGCGGCGGGATCATTCGACCCGCTGCCCGTACCGCCGCTGACCGGAGCCGGTGGCCCCGCCAAGGGCATGGCGGCGAGCCGCGACGGACACCTTCTGGCGGCGGCGTACGGCCGGAACGTGCGGGTCTGGTCCCTGGCCCCCTCTGGCCGGCAGGTCGCGGTGCGTACGATCAGCGGCCTTCCCGGCACGGCCGTCACCGCCGTCGCCGTGTCACCGGACGGCCGGAAGATCGCAGCGGGCAGCGACGCGGGCGCGGTCTCACTCTGGGACGTGGGCTCCACCACGACGGTGCGGCTGCCAGGGCACGCCACGACGATCGACACCCTCGCGTTCGCCCCCGACGGCCGCACCCTCGCCGCCGCGGGTGGGAACGACCACCTCGTTCATCTGTGGAACGTCACCGGCGGTCCGCTGGCACTGGCTCCGCTGACCGGGTCGGCGAGCCGCATCTTCTCCGTCGCCTTCAGCCCTGACGGGCAACGCCTCGCGGCCGGGCTGGGGAAACAGCATTCGGTCCTGCTCTGGAAGGTCGACCGGCCACGGCCCGACGGGCCCCTGCTGACCGGCCCCGACAGCTGGGTGACGACGGTGGCGTTCAGCCCCGACGGGCGGACGCTCGCGGCCGGCGCCGCCGACAACCTCCTGTGGTTGTACGACCTGGCGACGAGGCGGCAGATCCAGCGGCTGCCGCACGCGCATCCGATAGGCCAGACCGTCTTCGCGTCCGGCACCACCCTGCTGACCAGGAGCGATGACAACTCGCTGATCGCCTGGACGCTCCCTGGGCCACTCGTCGGCGGAGCCAAGGACAGCGTCTGGGCGGTGACCTTCGATGCCACCGGAACCCGCATGGCGGTCGCACCCGGCGCCGGAGACGACTCGATCGGTCTCTGGAACACGGCGGATCCTCACGCGCCCGGCCGCCTCGGCACCTCGATCCGTGGTGGTGAGGGCGCGGACGCGTTCTCCGGCTCGGGAACGCTGACGCCCGACGGCAAGATGATCGCGGTCGGCACCGTCGGCGGATCCGTCGAGCTGTGGAGCGTCGCCGATCCGGGCCGGCCACGCCGCCTCGGCGCCGTCACGGCGGCGAACGACCTCATCGAGGCCATCACCCCGAGCCCCGACGGGAGACTCCTGGCCATCGGCTCCGACGACCACACCGTGCGGCTGGTCTCGATCGCCGATCCCCGGCGGCCCGCGGTGCTCGCCACGAAGCAGACGGGCGGCTACGTCTTCCAGACCTCGTTCAGCCGCGACGGCAGGCTGCTGGCCGTCGGCAGCGAGGACCATCACGCCTATCTCCTGGACGTGCGCGATCCGACCAAGCCGGCCGTACGGGCGGTCCTCGGCGGATTCGACGACACCGTCTACTCCACCGCGTTCGACCCCGGCGGGCAGTTCCTGGCCGCCGGCGGCGCCGACGGCACCATCAGGCTGTGGTCCATCGCGGACCCGGCCCATCCCGTCGTACGCGGGCCGCCCCTGAGCGGACCGGCCGGTTACGTCTACTCGCTCGCCTTCGCGCCTCACGGCGAGACACTCGCCGCCGCCAGCACCGACGGCACCGCCTGGCTCTGGAATCTGTCCCGGCCCGACGACCCGAGACGGCTCGCCACGCTGACCGGACCGGCGAAAGGGCTGCTGGTGGTCGCGTTCCGGCCGAACGGCGACGTGGTCGCGGCCGGCGGCCATGACCGGACCGTGCGGTTCTGGACGATCGACGCCGTCAAGGCCATCCGCCTGGCCTGCGACGAGAGCGGACTGGCGATCACCAAGCGGGAGTGGGCGCAGTACGTGCCCGGCCGCGCCTACGCCCCGCCCTGTACGTAGCCGTGTTGTGCCTGGCCACGCGGGTGCCTGGCTGCCCATCCGCGACACGCCTCATCGTCTTCGCCGCAGCATGGGGACGGCGGGTCGTCCCGGGGGTGGGCGGGTGGGTCTGCGAGGGTGGGTCGATGAGTGAAGACGTCGATGGGGTGGCGCTGGCCCGGGCCCTGGTCCTGGGCGTGCTGGCCGATGGTGCGCCGCGCGACCTGCCCGCGATCGCCCTGGACGCCTGCCCGATGCGGGCCCGGACGGGGTCGGCGGTGCGGGTGATCGGGATGGAGATCGAGAAGGTGCTTCCGGGGCTGGTCGCGCTGGGCGAGGTGGAGGAGCAGCCGGTCACGGCGCTGGTTCCGGGCGTCGACGGTGAGGACGTGCCGGTGACCGTGCGGGCGTACTCGCTGGCCTGAACGCGGGGTCCTCCCCCTCGCCACGCTCGAGGGGGAGGACGGGGACGCCGCCCTCCGGGACCCCGATCCCGGAGGGCGGCGAGGCGATCAGCGGTCGATCAGTGCGTCCAGCCGGTCGACCGCGGGTCGCCAGTCCGCGGGGATCTCGTGACAGCGGGTGGCGCGCCAGTTCTCGTACGAGATCGTGTAGGTGAAGTGGTCGGCGACCTGGCAGCCCGCCGAGGAGCTCCAGGTGGTCGTGATGCGAGCCAGGTCGGTGGTGAGGCCGCGGAGCTCGGTGCTGGTGAGGGTGAGGTGCCCGGCGCTCAGGACCGTGGCGGTGCCGTCCCGGTCGACGATGACCTTGTCATTGCGTCCGGCGAATCCTCCGGTGCGTTCGTAGACGACGAGCGAGGCGTCGTGGGCTGCGGTTGTGGGCGGCAGCGGAGGCAGGACGGAAATGCCGAGAATGAGGGCCTTGGTGAGCAAGGTGGCTCCCTTTGCGTGACGTCGTTGTCGTGCAGTGGGTCAGAACGAGAAGAGCGAACCGCCGGTCGAGCGGATGGCCTCGCATTGATTGCCGTAGACCTTGGTGAAATGGCGGGAATGACCGCGCCAGATGCCGTGGACGCTCACTCTGACGGGATCGTAGACCTTCGTGCAGGGTCCCGGGTCGGCAGGGATCGAACCCACCTCGCCGTCGGCGTCGCGTAGCTGGTCGCAGGTGAGGACAGGCGTGACGTGGGTGCCGCCGTCGGGGTCGCACAGGAGCGTGTTCGTCCTGGTGGGGGCGGAGTTTCCGAGGATGACCATGAGGACGTAGGCTCCCTCGGGTTCGCCGGGGATCACCTGGGCGCGGGCCGGCGCGGTCGCGGCCGCCAGGGGCAGCGCCACGGCCAGCGTGGTGATGAGCCATTCGGCTCGTCTCTTGCGCATTTCTCCTCCTTTGTCGAGCGCCGCGATCTGCGGCGTTCGGCACGGTGCGACGCGAATTGTGTGGTGCGTCACACCGGAAAGCGGAGCGAATTCGCGACCGCTTCCGGCCCTTGACGTTAAGTGGGCGACGGAAGTGCTTCAAGGGAGATGATCGTCCTGATTCGGTCAGAGGTTGATCTCTAAATTGTTGTCTGACCAATTAAGAAAACCGAGTACGGACGATTGGTTTCCATGCTGGTCAGGACGTGGGGCCGATGGACCGTTGGCGTTCTGTCCGATTGGCCGTTCACGAACCCGCAGGTGGCGGGGCGGCGGAAATGGGGTTGGCAGGGCGTGCGACGGCCTGTTAACGTCCAGCCTGCCGTGACACAACGCGAGGAGGTGAGCCCCCATGAACCACACATCGAGGTGGGTGCTCCCACTCTCCTGGTCACGGGCGGGCGACTGACATAGGTGTCGCCGGGAGCGCCCCGCAACAGGCACTCCCGAAAGGCAACACCATGAATTCACTGCGTTTCACTGCGGAGACGTCGGCGGACGGCGTCATCATCGAACGCGACTTCACCCTGGGCGAGATCCCCGGCGTTCTCTGGACGCCCGCATCGGAGACCGGCCGGACGCCCCTGATCCTGATGGGGCACGGCGGCGGGCAGGACAAGAAGACCCCGGCTCAGCTGGCCCGTGCCCGCGAGTTCGTGACCCGCGGCTTCGCCGTCGCCGCCATCGACGCGCCCGGGCACGGCGACCGGCCCCGTTCGGCGGAGGACGAGCAGGCCCGCGCCGACCTCCGGCACGCCTGGCAGACCGGCGCGCCGATCGGCGAGATCAGCTCACGCTACGGCGCCTCGCTCGCACTGCGCGCCGTACCGGAGTGGCAGGCCACCCTGGACGCCCTCCAGGAACTGCCGGAGATCGGCACGGACGGGCCGGTCGGCTACGGCGGCGGCATCACCCTCGGCACCGCGATCGGGGTCCCGCTGACGGCGGCCGACTCCAGGATCACCGCCGCGCTGTTCGGCGGCGGGTTCGTCGTGCACGGCGCTCTGGTCGAGGCGGCGCGCCGGGTCACCGTTCCGGTCCGCTACCTGCTCCAGTGGGACGACGAGCACGTCGACCGCCAGTCGGCCCTCGCGTTCTTCGACGCGTTCGGCTCGAAGGAGAAGACGATGCACGCCAACTCCGGCGGGCACGGCGACGTGCCCGCGTTCGAGGTCGCCAGCTCGATCCGGTTCTTCCGCCGGCACTTCGGTCTGGAGAGCTAGCGGCAGCGGAGCGAGCCGTTAGCGGCACGGCCCGGGCCGCTAACGGCGCGGACCGGGCCGTTAGCGGCGGCGACGGCGGGGCTGGGACTGGCAGGCGCTCAGCAGGGCCTGGGCCTGAACGGTGGCTTCGGACGTGGGGCCGAGCTTGCGCAGCAGGCCCTGGTGCACCTGGGCGGCGACCGCCTCCGCCTCGCTCTTCTGCCCCCGGGTGAGCAGGATCCAGCCGACGAGCTGGAGCGTGTCGTAGGTGTCCTCATGATCGTTTCCGAGGACCCTCGACTGCGTGGCGACGAGGTCCTGGGCGAGCGCCAGGGCCTCGTCGTTGCGGTCGAGCATGTGCAGGGTCCAGCCGAGGGTGAGACGGCTCTCCAGGGTGAGGGGGTCATGCGGGCCGAGGAGCGCCTCGCGGTCGGCGGCGACGCCTCCCGCGATGGGCAGCGCCTCCGCGTACCGGCCGAGCACGTAGAGAGAGCCGGCCAGCAGGTGCCAGCTGTCGAGCGTGTCGGCGTGGCGCCGGCCGAGCACCCGGCTTCTGGACAGGGCGACGGCGTGCAGAACGGGCGCCGCGTCCTGCTCCCGGTCCAGCGCGAACAGCGTCCGCCCGACCAGGTGGCGCGCGGCGAGGCTGGCCGGGTGATCGGCGCCGAGCAGCCGCTCGCGTTCGCGGGCCACGTGATCGGCCAGCGGGAACGCCAGGTCAGGCCGGTCGCGGTCCAGATGCTCGGTGGCCACCCGTTCTTCCTGGCTCATCGGAACGTCGTCGGGCACAGGAACGGGATCGGCCGGAGCGACGGGCTTGGCCGCGGAAACGGGACTGGGACTGGGCTGCGAGGGGCCGCCGGAGGCCAGGGCCTGGAGTCGCTGCAGGACGGTGTCGGCGTCCGCCGGGCGTTCGGCCGGGTCCTTGGCGAGCAGTTCCAGGACCAGCCGGTCCACCTCCTCCGGGACCTGCGGGTTGATGCTGCGCGGGCCGGGCGGGGCGAGGCTGAGGTGGGCGTTGATGAGGGCCGGGATGCCCTTCTCGGTGAGGAACGGCGGCAGGCCGCACAGCATCTGGTGGAGCAGGCAGCCCAGCGCGTACAGGTCGGTGCGGCCGTCGATCTCGCCGGTGCCGATCTGCTCGGGCGCCATGAAGATCGGGCTGCCGATGACCGCGGAGCCCGTCAGACCGGTCGCCGACTGAACGAACCGGGCGATGCCGAAGTCGCAGATCTTCACCCAGCCGCTCGCCGTCAGAATCAGGTTGGCGGGCTTGATGTCGCGGTGCACGATGCCGCGCGCGTGGGCGGCGGCGAGCGCGCCGCAGATCTGCATGGCGTACGAGACGGCCTGCTCCACGGGCATCCCGTCGGGCCGGCGGGCGAGGACCTTGGCCAGGTCCTCGCCGTCCAGCAGCTCCATCACCAGGTAGAGCAGGCCGTCGTCCTCGTCGATGTCGTGCACGACCGTGACGCCCGGATGCTGGAGAACGGCCGCGAGCTGCGCCTCCCGGCGGAACCTGGCGACCAGGTCGGGATCGGCGTCCGCCGCCGTGGGCAGCAGCTTCACCGCCACGGGCCGGTCGAGGCGCTCGTCGATCGTCCGCCAGACCTCACCCATGCCGCCCCGGCCGATCCGGCTCTCCAGCCGGTAACGCCCGCCCAGCACACGCCCCTCGTACACCGCCGCTCCCTTCGCCCACCCGCATCATTCCAGCGAACGGACGCGAAGCCGACTTCCCGACCAGATCCGGATCACGAGGCTCGGCGAGGGCCTCAGGTCATTCGGCGAGTTCTTGGACGACGAACTGGTAGTCCTGGCGGATCAGGTCGTCGGCGCCGATGATGAGGACGGCGCGGGCCGCCCAGGCGCTCTCGCCGGACGGCGTGGTCAGGTGAACGGTCATGGTGATGACGTCGTGGTGCCAGCGCACGTCGCCCGCGGGCGTGACGGTGAACCGCCCGCTGCCGACGAACGCCTCGTACGCCTGGGCGATCCGCGCGTCCAGCTCCGCGTGGCCGCGGAACTCGGCCTCCTCCACGTACTCCACGCCGTCCTCGGCCCACAGCTCCTTGATCGTCGCGAGGCGGCGGGCGGCGTCGGGCTCGCTCCAGACCGCCAAGTAGCGCTCGGCGATCCGCTCGGCGGTGGCGGCGGTGAGGTGAAGATCCATCATGGGTGCGTCCCTTCGTGTCGGTGGGACCACGCTCGGCGCTGCCGCACGGGACGGGTCAACCCGGTCTGCCCGGGCGGACTCTCCCCCTACGGGAGGCCGCACAATGGACCGCATGCCGACGTACCTGGCCATCGGGGACTTCTCGCGCGCCACCCACATGACGGTGAAGACGCTGCGCCACTACCACCGGATCGGGCTCCTGGAGCCCGCCGACGTGGACCCGCACACCGGCTACCGGCGCTACACCACCGACCAGATCCCGACCGCTCAGGTGATCCGCCGGTTCCGCGCGCTCGGCATGCCGCTGGAGGAGATCCAGGCCGTGCTGTCCGCGCCCGACCTGCCCACCCGCAACGAGCGGATCGGCGCGCACCTGGCCCGCCTGGAGGAGGAGCTCGGCCGTACGCAGAGCGCCGTCGCCTCGCTGCGCGACCTGCTCGACCCCTCCCCCGGCGCGCCCGACGGCATCGAGTTGCGCAGCGTCCCCGCGACGCCCGCCGCCGCGATCACCGAGGTCATCGGTGGGGACGACGTCCGTTCCTGGTACCGGGGCGCGCTCGGTGAGCTGTACGCGACCCTCGACGCCCAGGGCCTGATCGCCGGCGGGGCGGCGGGCGGCATCTTCGCCGACGACATGTTCACCCACCATCGCGGGCAGTCGACGATCTTCGTTCCGTGCTCGGGCCCGGTGAGGCCGATCGGGCGGGTGACGTCCCTGACGGTGCCGGCGGCGGAGCTGGCGGTCATCGAGAACGCGGGCCCGACGATCGACAACGACCGCGCGTACGGCGCCCTGGCCTCCCACGTCGCCCGCCACGCGCTGGCGGTCGACGGGCCCGTTCGCGAGTACTACCTGGTCGGCCCGCACGACACCCCGGACACCTCGCGGTGGCGCACCGAGATCGGCTGGCCCGTCTTCTCGACGGGCGCCGTCTAGTGCTGAACGAGGGTCGTGGTGGCCTCTTCCAGGTGGGCGGTGAAGGCCTGGAGGGCGGGGCTCGGCCGCTGGGTGCGGCGCGTCGCGATGTGAACGTGGCGGGTCGGGCGGTCGGCCGGGTGGATGGAACGGAGCGCCACGCCGGGAGGCGCCGCCTGGGCGGCCAGCGACGGAACGAGGGTCGGGCCTAGGCCCGCGGCGACCAGGCCCAGCTTGGCCGTCCATTCCTGCACCACATATTCGATGTCGGGACGGAAGCCGCTGGACAGGCAGGCGCTCAGCAGGGTGTCCTCGGCCCGGCCATGACCGGCGATCCATTTCTCGCCTGACAGCTCCTTGAGGCGGATCTCATCCCGTTCGGCCAGCGGGTGGTCGGGGTGCAGGGCCACCAGAACGGGGTCAGCGATGAGAAGGCGCAGGTCGTAGAGGCCAGTGTCGAACGGCGCGTCGGGGTAGGCGGCGACCAGCGCCACGTCCAGCTCGCCCGCCAGCAGACGGCCCAGGAGCTGCAGCGACAGCCCCTCGATCAAGGAGATCGAGACGTCGGGATGCGCGGCGCGGAACGTGGCCAGCGCGCGAGGGACCAGGACCGCGTCCACCGAGGCGAACGCCCCCAGGCGCAGGCGCCCGGCCGACAGGTCGGTCAGGGCGGTGAGGTCCTTGCGCGCGCCGCTCATGCGGTCGAGGAGCGCCTGGGCGTGCGGGAGGAACGCCTCGCCGTGCTCGCTGAGCCGGACCCCGCGCGGCAGCCGCTCGAAGAGGACGGCGCCCAGTTCGTTCTCCAGCAGCGCGATCTGCCGGGAGATCGCGGACTGGGTGTAGCCGAGGCTCTCCCCGGCGCCGGTGAACGTCCCGTGGCGTGCCGCCTCACGGAAGACCGCCAGCCAAGCCATGTCCATTTCGCATGGATACCATGACATACCATCGTTTGTCAGATGGGTCGGCGCTCCCTAGCGTCATGGGCATGAACAAGATTGCTTTCCTGGGCCTGGGCCGCATGGGCCAGCCGATCGCTCGCCGCCTCGTCTCCGAGGGCCATCCCGTGACCGTGTGGAACCGCGACCCGAAGAAGGCGGAGGGCCTGGACGCGGCGCCCAGCCCCGCCGAGGCTGTGGCCGGGGCCGAGGTCGTCATCACGATGCTGGCCGACCCCGCGGCGGTCGAGAACGTGGCGGCCCGGTTCGCCGGGACACTCGCGCCCGGGACCGTCTGGATCGACATGTCGTCGGTTGGCCCCGACTCGGTGGCCGCCTCGGCCAAGGCCGTTCCGGACGGGGTTCAGGTGATCGACGCCCCGGTGATGGGCAGCGTCGGCCCCGCGGCGTCGGGCGGCCTGATCCTGCTGGTGGGCGGCGAGGACGAGGCCGTCGAGAGGGTCCTGCCCATCCTGAACGTGCTGGGGCGCGTCGTCCGGGCCGGTGGCCCCGGGGCGGGGGCCGCGCTCAAGCTGGTGCTGATCAGCACGGCGATCGCGGGCGTGGCCGTGGTCGCCGAGGCGCTGGCAGTGGCCGAACGCCTCGGGCTGGACGAGCAGCTCGCGATCCGCGCACTGGAGGCCGGGCCGCTGGGCGGCGCGGTCAAGCGAGCGTTCTCCGAGGATTCGGACTTCCCGATCCGCCTGGCCGCCAAGGACATGGCGCTGGCGGGCGGCGGGCCCGTCCTGCGGTCGGTGCGCGAGCTGCTCGAGGCGCATCCGGAGATCGCCGAAGACGATCTCCGGACCCTCGTGACTGCGATCCGATAAGCCGGAAATGGCCTAGGGCTGCTGGGGGTCGGGGCCGTCCTGCTCGGCCAGGAAGCGCTCGAACTGGGCGCCCAGCTCCTCGGCGGTCGGCATGTCCTGGTCCTCGGCCAGCAGGTTGTCCCGCTCGGTGGCCCCGGCGAACGCGTCGTACTGCTGCTCCAGGGCGCGCACGACCTTCTCGACCTCGTCGTTGCCGGTGACCTGCTCGGCGATCTCGGCGTCGGTCTTGACGGCCTCCTCGCGGAGCTTGCTCGTCGGCAGCGCGAGGCCGGTCACGCCGACCACGGACTCGATCGCGGCGACGGCGGCGGCCGGGTAGGCCGACTGGGCCAGGTAGTGGGGCACGTGCACGGCGTAGCCGACGGCGTCGTGCCCGGCCTCGCCCAGCCGCAACTCCAGCAGGCCCGCCACGCTCCCGGGCACCTGCACCTTGTCGAACCACGACGACCCGGTGATCAACTCGGGCCGGGTGGCGTGCGGGGTCATGCCGACCGGGCGGGTGTGCGGAACGCCCATCGGAATGCCGTGGAAACCGACGACCAGGCGCACCCCGAGCTGTTCCACCAGCGAACGTACCGAGGCCGTGAAGCCCTCCCACAGCCGGTCGGGCTCGGGCCCGGTCAGCAACAGGAACTCGGTCCCGTTCTCGTCCACCATCAGATGAACGGCCAGCTCCGGGGCGTCATAGGAGGCCCAGTGATCGCGGTCGTAGGTCATCATCGGGCGGCGGGCCCGGTAGTCGATCAACGAATCCACGTCGAAACGGGCGATCACTCGGTGTTCCAGGGAGTCCAGGAGGTGCTCGCGTACGAGCTGCCCAGTCGACCCCGCGTCCACGAAGCCGTCAAGGCTGTGCAGGAGCACCGTTCCGGTCAGCTCAGGCCGGTCGGAGTCCAGCTCGTACAGGTCCTCAGGGTTCAGCACCGTCTCCCCCACATCTCCAGGTCGGTATTAACAACCCTAGGACATGCCGGGCCCTTCCCCTCGTTCGGATGTGATCGCCGTCGCATTGCGTAACGGGTGGGGCGGGAGCGACCCGCAGGGCCGCTCCCGCCCGGGGTTTCAGCGCGGGGTTTCAGCGCGGGGTTTCAGCGCGGCAGGCCGACCTGCGGCTGAGCCTTGACGATCTCCCCTTCCGAGACGTTCAGGCGCGGCGCGATCTCAGGCCCGCGCCAGGCCGACACATCGGTGCCCTTCGGCGCGTTCTTGGAGATGTAGTCGGCGTAGATCTGGAACCACTGCTGAACGGTGTAGGGCGACCAGCCGTGCGGCTTGGCCCGCCCGTAGACGAACGTGGCGTCGGCCGCCGGGTCGGTCAGCCCCTGGACGCGCTGCTGAAGCAGTTCCACGGCGGTGTTGAGGAAGTAGGTGTCGGTGTCGCCGACGTAGACGAAGAGCCTGCCCTTGAGCTTGGGCCCGAGCGTGGACCACTCAGAGGAGATCTTCGCCGACAGGTCCATCGGCTTCCAGCGGGCGGTGACGGACTTGTCGATCGCGCCGGTGGGCTTGTCCCAGGCCTGCGCGGGATAGCCGTCCTTGCCCTGCGGGCTGAACAGCGCCTCCCACATCGCCCAGGCGCCGCCGGAACGGTCGCGGTCGCCGCGCGCCAGCTCCCAGAGGTTCTCCTGCGCGTTCACGTACTGGGTGTCGCCGGAGACCGCGCGGCTGTCGGGGCGCGGCGTGCGGTCCCACTCGCGGACGGTGTCGTAGGCGTTGCCGTCGTCATAGACGTTCACGATCTGCTCGCGCCGCAGGTCGACCGGGTCGGGGTACCCGGCGAACGTCCCGCCGTACACATCGGGGTAGAAGACCTGGCTCGCCAGCGCCATCCAGCCGCCGGTCGAGCCGCCGCTGGTGATGCGGCCCCACGGCTCGGCGATCGTGTGGAACCGCTTGTCGATCTCCGGGATGAGCTCCTTGGTGGTCGCCTGCCCGTACGGCCCGAGGTTCGGGGTGTCGACGGCGTAGGAGGTGTCGTAGAACGGGTTCTCCTCGCGCAGCTCGACCACGATGAAGCGCGGCGCGGCGTCCGACAGCCACCACTTGGAGAAGTCGTTGCCGCCGTCCTCACGGAAGCCGCGCGGCGCGTTCCGCGTGAAGTGGCCGAAGTGGTACTCGACCGGGTAGCGGGTCGAGGCGGCCGGGTCGTAGCCCGCGGGCAGCAGGATGTTGGCGCCGATGTAGATGGGCCGTCCCCAGAACTTCGACAGCACCGGGCTCTGGATCTTGACGTGCTTCACGTGGTCGGTGTCGGTCGGGTTGCCCTGCTGGCATGTTCCGCCCGCCGGAACGGGGTCGGCCGGCGTGATCAGCTTGTCGACCTGGAGCGGGATCGTGCCCGAGCTGCGCTGGTCGATGCTGATCTGCTGAGGCGCGCCGTACATGTTGCCCGGCGAGCCGAACAGGTCCATCCCGTCGCCGCACGGCATGTGCATCTTCACCGTGGAGCCGTCCGACCGCCGGAACGTGTCGTAGGTGTTGAAGAACGCCTGGACCGTGTAGCGCCCGCTGGGCAGCGACGCCAGGGTCGGCAGCGGGTAGCCGTAGGTGTCGCCGCCTCCGCCGAGCGTCACGGCGCGACCGGGCTTCAGGCCGTCGACGTTACGGCCCCAGAACGGGACGCCGCCGGTGATGTCGATCTGCTGCCGCGGCTCGGACGAGCCGTCGCGGGTGACGATGACGTACGCGCGGCCGTCGACCGCCGCCTTCTGCAGCGCCGGCGAGATCGAGACGGCGAACCGCAGCCGCCCGTGGCCGGAGGAGTCGGCCGCCGCCGTGCCGGTGACCACCAGCAGGACGGCGGCGACGAGACCGATGAGCCGAGCCCGCATGGGCCCACCTCCTGTGCGGGGAGTTTCCGATCTTCCGAACGAAGATCGTTCGACCGGAGAATCCCACACGGAACGATCATTTGACCCCGGTGAAGACGCGGCTGGCCAGAAAATCCTCGGGGAACAGCGTCGTCAGCTCATCGCGTCCCACCTCGGAGCTCTCGGCCAGCAGCCGGTTGGCGTGCCGCAGCCTGGCCCGTTCGATGGCGTTGCGCACGGAACGGGCGTTGGCGAAGCGCGGCTGCTCCCGGCGCCGCTCCAGGTAGTCGCGGAAGACCCCGACCGACTCCTCCCCCAGCCGATAGCCCTCCCGTTCGAGCATCAGATGCCCGATCGCCTCCAGCTCCCCCAACTCGTAGTCGGGGAAGTCGATGTGATGCGCGATGCGCGAGCTCATGCCCGGGTTGGAGGTGAAGAACGAGTCCATCCGGTCCTTGTAACCGGCCAGCACCACCACCAGGTCGTCGCGCTGGTTCTCCATGACCTGGAGCAGGATCTCGATGGCCTCCTGCCCGTAGTCGCGCTCGTTCTCGGCCCGGTAGAGGTAGTAGGCCTCGTCGATGAACAGCACGCCGCCCATCGCCCGCTTCAGGACCTCCTTGGTCTTGGGCGCGGTGTGGCCCACGTACTGCCCCACCAGGTCGTCGCGCGTCACCGAAACCAGGTGGCCGCGCCGGATGTAGCCGAGCCGGTGCAGCAGCTCGGCCAGCCGTACGGCGACCGACGTCTTGCCCGTGCCGGGGCTGCCGGTGAAGCACATGTGCAGGTTCGGCCGCCCCGAGTCGATGCCGAAGCGCGCCCGCACCCGGTCGACCAGCAGCAGCGCCGCGATCTCCCGGATGCGGGTCTTGACCGGCGCCAGCCCGACCAGCTCGGCGTCGAGCGCGTCCAGAACGCCGTCCACCTGCGACTCTGCCCGCTCCTTGGCCAGGTCGACGCGAGCGTCCGACGGCAGCGGCGCCGGCCCCACCCCAGAATCCGGCCCCGGCGCCGCGTCTGACGTCAGCGCCGGATCGTCGGGATCGAGGGGTTCCCCGGCATGGAGGGAAGAGGGAGGGCCAGCCGGGGAACCGCCATTCGTGGCGGGACGCGCCTGCGGGCGCATCCCGAATCCGGGACGCTCGGTCAAGGCGCGTCCCCGTTGTAACGCTCGCCCTGCGGCCGGTCCAGCGCGTACGGATGCATCCGCACGCGCACCCGCCGGTCGGAGGTCTCCTCACGGTCGAGCCGGAAGCCCGGCTCGTTCGTCGGCCGCTGGACGATGAACGAGAGCGCGGTCGTCTGGCGCCCGTAGCTCGCGTCGTAGGCGTTCAGGCGGATGTAGTGCTCGGGGTAGGCGCGGCGGCACTCGTTGATCTCGTACACCACGCCCGCGGGATCGGTGAGGTCGAACATCGGCAACCCCCACATCTCCCAGTAGGTGTTGCGCGGGTGCGGATCGTCGGTGAACTCCACCGAGCACGGCCAGCCGTTGCCGAGCGCGTACGCGACCTGGCTCGCGATCTCGTCGTCGGTCAGCTCGGGCAGGAACGAGAAGGTGCCTTGGGTGATCCGCATGTCACACGCTCACAGGGGTCTCGACGACGTCGGGGGTGTCGGTGGAGGCGTAGGTGAAGGTGATGTCGCCCCACGTGGACAGCGCGACGTCCAGCTCGCGGCTGTGCTTGGCCGCGGCGCGCAGGATGTCGGGGCCCTCCTTGAAGTAGTCGCGCCCCTCGTTCCGCGCCTTGATCATGGCCTCGAGCGCGACGCGGTTGGCGGCGGCGCCCGCGGCGATGCCCATCGGGTGGCCGATCGTGCCGCCGCCGAACTGCAGGATCACGTCCTCGCCCAGGTAGTGCAGCAGCTGGTGCATCTGGCCGGCGTGGATGCCGCCGGACGCGACCGGCATGCAGCCCGGCATCGACGCCCAGTCCTGGTCGAAGTACAGGCCCTTCACCGGGTCGGCCGCGACCTTGTCCAGGCGCAGCGTGTCGTAGTACCCGGCGACGCTGTTGGGGTCGCCCTCCAGCTTGCCGACGACCGTCCCGGCATGGATGTGGTCGACGCCCGCCAGGCGCATCCACTGGGCGATCACGCGGAAGTTCACGCCGTGGTTCTTCTGCCGGGTGTAGGTGGAGTGCCCGGCGCGGTGCAGGTGCAGCAGCATGCCGTTGGCGCGCGCCCACTTGGCCATCGACTGGATCGCCGTGTAGCCGATGGTCAGGTCGATCATGATGATGACGCTGCCGAGCTCCTGGGCGAACTCCGCCCGCTCGTACATGGCCTCCATCGTCCCGGCGGTGACGTTGAGGTAGTGCCCCTTGGTCTCACCGCTGGCCGCCTGCGCCTTGTTGACGCCCTCCATGCAGTAGAGGAAGCGGTCGCGCCAGCGCATGAACGGCTGGGAGTTGATGTTCTCGTCATCTTTGGTGAAGTCGAGGCCGCCGCGCAGGGCCTCGTACACCACGCGCCCGTAGTTGCGCGCGCTGAGGCCGAGCTTGGGCTTGACCGTGGCGCCGAGCAGCGGGCGGCCGAACTTGCTGAGGTACTCGCGTTCCATGACGATGCCGTGCGCCGGGCCCTGGAACGTCTTCACGTAGTGCGGCGGGATGCGCATGTCCTCCAGCCGCAGGGCCTTCAGCGCCTTGAACCCGAAGACGTTGCCGATGATGGACGACGTCAGGTTCGCGATCGACCCCTCCTCGAACAGGTCGAGGTCGTAGGCGATGTAGGCGATGAACTGCCCTTCCTGACCGGGCACCGGCTCAACGCGATAGCACTTGGCCTGGTAGTTCTCGTACGAGGTCAGCCGGTCGGTCCACACGACGGTCCATGTCGCGGTCGAGGACTCACCCGCCACCGCCGCGCCCGCCTCCTCCGGCGGCACGCCGGGCTGCGGCGTGATCCGGAAGGCGGCGAGGATGTCGCTGTCCTTCGGCTGGTAGTCGGGCCGCCAGTAACCCATTTCCGCATACGGGATCACGCCCGCCGACCATCTGCCCGCGCTCATCGCCACTCCTCTTCGCCCAGTGGAACGGGTCGAGCATCGCCCGCCGACACTTTTGTTGTCCATCAAGTGTTTCGGGCCCATACTTGAGCGATGACTGAATCCAGGTTGCGGTCGTTCGTCGCGCTCGCCGACACCGGCTCGGTGCGCGCGGCGGCCGGACGGCTGTACGTGACCGAGTCGGCGGTGTCGGCGGCGGTCGCGGCACTGGCCCGTGACCTGGGCGTTCAGCTGGTTCAACGGATCGGGCGCGGTGTCGAGCTGACGCCCGCCGGACTGGCGTACGAGGAGTACGCGCGGCAGGTGCTCGGGCTGCTGGAGCAGGGCCGGGCGGCGGCGCGCGGCGAGGCCGACCCGGCGCGCGGGCCGCTGCGGCTGGCCGCGGTGACGACGGCCGCCGACCAGGTGCTGCCGGAGCTGCTCGCCGGGTTCCGTGCGCGCTTCCCGGACGTGGACCTGTCGCTGGAGGTCGGGCCGAGCCGGCACGTGTGGCGGCGCCTGGCCGATCACGACGCCGACCTCGTCCTGGGCGGCCGCCCGCCCGCCGAGCTCACCTCCAGCGTGCTGGCCACGCGCGCGAACGACCTGGTCGTCGTGGCCGCGCCCAAGGTCGCCGAGTCGTTCGTCCTCGGGACGACGCCGTGGGTGATGCGCGAGCCGGGGTCGGGCACGCGCGCGACCGCCGAGGCCTACCTGGCCGATCAGGACGCCACGCCGCCGCAGCTGGTCCTCGGCTCGAACGGCGCGGTCATCGCGGGCGCCGCCGCCGGGCTGGGCGCCGCGCTGGTCTCGCGGGACGCGATCCCCGCCGAGCTGTCGGCCGGACGCCTGGTGATCATCGACTCGCCCGGCACGCCCCTGCACCGCCCCTGGCACGCGACCTCGGGCGCCGCACCCACAGCGACCACCCGGCTCTTCGTGGACCACCTGCTGGAGGCGCCCGGATGGACCCGGATATGAGCGGTCTCACGCGCTATTGGACGTGGCGTCTAGTGACAGCGCGGGCGAGTCGCGACAGAATCGGATTCTGAAGACCTCGACGAGGACCTCGATCTGAAGGGCAACCCCGCATGGCCGCCAGCGAGCGCTCGAGTTCCGGTGGGGGGACGACCCCCCACACCCCCCGTGAAAAGCGGCGTTTGGACATCGTCCTGTTCGGCGCGACCGGCTTCACCGGCGAGCTCACCGCCGAGTACCTGGCCGAGCACGCACCGCCCGAGACCCGCTGGGCGCTGGCGGGCCGCAGCCAGGCCAAGCTGGAGGCCGTACGGGACCGGCTCGCCGAGCTGAACCCCGCCTGCAAGGACCTGCCGCTGCTGCACGCCGACACCGGCGACACCGCCTCGATCGACGCCGTAGCGGCCGCCGCCAAGGTCGTGATCACCACGGTCGGCCCGTACGTCAGGCTCGGCGAGCCCCTGGTCGCCGCGTGCGCGCGTGCGGGTACCGACTACGTGGACCTCACCGGCGAGCCGACGTTCGTGGACCGGATGTTCGTCAAGTACCACGCCGAGGCCGTGCGCAGCGGCGCGCGGATCGTGCACGCCTGCGGCTTCGACTCGATCCCGCACGACCTGGGCGCCTACTTCACCGTCAAGCAGCTCCCCGAGGGCGTCCCGCTGCACGTCGAGGGCTTCGTCCGCGCCAACGCCGACTTCTCCGGGGGCACGCTGGAGTCGGCGCTCGGGATCTTCGGCGACCTGCCCGGCATGATCCGCGCCGAGCGCGAGCGCAACCGGCTGGAGGGCCGCCCCGAGGGCCGCCGGATCCGGATCTCCCAGCGCCCGGTGCCGAAGGCCCGCGTCGGCTGGACGCTGCCGATGCCGACGATCGACCCGCGCATCATCACCCGTTCCGCCGCCGCGCTGGAGCGCTACGGGCCGGACTTCTCCTACGGCCACTACCTGGCCGTCAAGCGCCTGCCCGCCGCCGTGGGCCTGGCCGCGGGCGCCGGAGCGCTCACGGTCGCGGCCCAGATCCCGCCCGTACGATCCGCCATCGGCCGGCTGCGCAAGCCCGGCGACGGGCCGTCCGCCGAGAAGCGCGCCACGCACTGGTTCAGCGTGAAGTTCGTCGGCGAGGGCGGCGGGAAGCGCGTCGTCACCGAGGTGGCGGGCGGCGACCCCGGCTACGGCGAGACGGCCAAGATGCTGTCGGAGTCGGCGCTGTGCCTGGCGTTCGACGACCTGCCGGAGACCTCCGGCCAGGTCACCACGGCCACCGCGATGGGCGACGCGCTGATCGACCGCCTCGACAAGGCCGGGATCACCTTCCGCGTCCTCGAACGGCAGCAGGCCTAGGTGTAGCGCGGGAGCGGCACGGCGACCTCGATCGTCGTGCCGACCCCCGGGCGGCTGCTCACCGTGACGCGCCCGCCGAGCAGTTCGGCGCGTTCGGCCATGCCGCGCAGCCCGTAGGAGTCGAGATGGCGTCCGGGCGCGAAGACGTCCTGCATGGAGAAGCCGATGCCGTCGTCGGTGATGGTGAGGCGGACCCGGTCCTTCTCGTGCTCCAGCAGCAGGTCCACGCAGGACGCCCGCGCGTGCTGAAGGCAGTTGCCGACCGCCTCCTGGGCGATGCGGTAGAGCGCGGTCTGCACGTGGTCGGGGAGCTCGTCCTCCAGCTCCCCCTCCACGGTGACGATGATGTCGAGCGATCCGCCGGGGCCGTCGGCCTCGCGCGCCAGCGTCGCGAGCGCGGCCGACAGGCCCAGGTCGTCCAGTACGGGCGGGCGCAGGCCGCCGATCGCGGCACGCGTCTCGGCGGCCGTCAGGTCGCACAGGTCGCGGGCCACCCGGATCTGCTCGGCCGCCTCGGGATGGTGCTCGGGCAGCGCCGCCTGGGCCGCCGACAGGTGGAACCCGAGGCTGGCCAGGCGCTGCGCGATGCCGTCGTGAATGTCGCGGCTGAGGCGGGTCCGTTCGGCCTCCTGCGCCTCGACCGCACGTTCGGCGAACCGTTCGGCGGCGTGCTCGCGTTCCTGCGCGCCGCGCAACCGGCGGCACGAGCACAGCACCGGCGCGAACAGGCCCGCCAGCTCGGTGACCAGCGCGACGTCGTCGGCCAGGACCAGCGCCGCCGAACGGACGTCGACGACGGCGATGGTCGCGTGGCCGCTGCTCAGCGGGATCGCCGCGCCGCGCCCGTCGGCGTGGTCGCGCGGGCGGCCGTGCGCCGCGACCCAGCCGACGTCGCCCTCGCCGAGCCGTACGGCCGGGCCGCCCGAGCACTCCAGCGCGCGCTCGTCCTCGTCCAGCACGTAGACGTCGCAGAAGGTCAGCGACTTGGCCGAGCGGACCACCAGCCCGGCCAGCTCGTCGGCCATCTCCGGCAGCTCACGGTCCGAGCAGGCGACCGCCACGATCCGCAGCAGCAGGTCCTGGCCGCGCTCGGCGAGCAACTCCAGCGCGCCGAGCGCCCGCCCTTCGGTACGGGACGACACGGCGTCCTCTTCCGCGATCACCGGAACAGTCCCTCGCGCAGGGCCACCGCGATCGCGGCCGAACGGTCGGCGACCTCCAGCTTGCGGTAGAGCGCGCGCAGATGGCTCTTCACCGTCTCCTCGCCGAGGACGAGCCGGGCGGCGATCGCCTTGTTGGACAGGCCACCGACCAGCAGCGACAGGACCTCACTCTCCCGCTGTGTCAGCCCGCGATTGGCGCCGGGCCAGAACTCTCCACGGGTCAGCCGGGCCGCGGTGACGGCCATCCGTCCCGCCAGCGTCGGATCGACCACCGTCTCTCCCTGAGTGACCTCCTCCAACCGCCGGACGAGCTCGGGCCCGTCCACGCGTTTCAGCAGGTAGCCGCCGGCCCCGGCGCGCAGCGCCTCGAAGACGTACTGCTCGTCGTCGTAGACCGACAGGAAGACCACCCGCGACTCCGGGGCCGTGCCCGACAGCGCCCGGCACAGGTCCAGGCCGCTCTCGGGCCCGAGCCGCACGTCCAGCAGGACGACGTCGGGCTTCAGCATGGTCACCAGCCGGGTCGCCTCCGCCGAGCTTCCCGCCTGGCCCACCACGCGCACGCGTCCCGCGAAACCGGCCAGCATCGCCTGCAGGCCGGCAAGGATCATTTCGTGGTCGTCGACGAGGACGACACGCACGGGGGCGCCCATTCCGGCACGATAACAACCGGAAGCTACTCGCCAGTAGCCCCCTCCGGGTCAGGCTTTCCGACACTTCCCCCGCGCTCTCCCCCGAACGGGGGACGTACCGCCGGGTAACTCGCCTTAACGTCCACGGTGACCAGTGCAGGCCCCCCGGACGGAGGACCAGAGTGCCCCATCGGATCGTGCATATGCTCCGGGCGCGTGGAACGGGCCGCCGCCCCGTCATGCTCGCCATCGCGGGGGACAGCGCCGCGGGCAAGACGACACTGACCAGGGGGCTCGTGCAGTGTCTGGGGGCGGACCGGATGACAGCGGTCTGCGTTGACGACTACCACCGCTACGACCGCGCCGAACGCAAGGGCAAGCCGTTCACGGCGTTGCACCCCGACTGCAACCACATCGACATCATGGAGCAGCACCTGCAGCTGCTGTCGATGGGCGAGCCGATCCTCAAGCCGGTCTACGACCACGCCACCGGGGAGCTGGTGCGGCCGGAGCTGGTGGAGCCTCGCGACTTCGTGATCGTGGAGGGCCTCCTGCCGCTGCACACCCGCCTGGCCCGCGCCTGCTTCGACATCACCGTCTACCTGGACCCGCCCGAGATCCTGCGGCACGCGTGGAAGATCCGCCGCGACTGCGAGAAGCGCGGCTACACCCCCGACCAGGTCAGGGCCGAGCTGGCCCGCCGCGAGGCCGAGAGCGCCGCCTACATCCGCCCGCAGCGCCGTTCGGCCGACATCGTGGTCCGCTTCGCCCCCGTCGCGGGCCGCACCGACCCGCCCGACACGCCGCTCTCAGCAGAGCTGCTCCTGCGCCCCACGATCGACCACCCCGAGCTGGGCCCGGTGATCGAGCAGGCCGCCTCCGGCGGCACCGCCATGCACCTGCGCCTGCACCGCGACACCGACGGCCGCCCGGTCGACGCCCTGCACGTGCACGGCTACGTCTCGCCCGACGAGTCACAGGTCGTCAAGAAGGCCCTGTGGGAACGCCTCGGCGCCCGCGCAGGCCACCTGGAACAGGACGTTCTGGGCCGCTTCGGCGAGGCCGGCACCAGCGACCCGCTGGCCATCACCCAGCTCCTCCTGCTCTACCACCTGCTGGACGCCGACCAACGACAAGCGGCCTAGCCGCTCTGTCTCCAACAACCCCGGCCCACGGGCTCGCCTAGCGGCTCGCCCTAACCGGGCTTGGGCGAGCGCTGCATCGCTTCGCGATCTGGCCTCGTCCCTCGACCAGACCTGCGGCCGCGCTCGCGTCGGCTGAGGTCGCCAGATCCCGCGAGCGCGCGGGGAGGCCCCGGACCATCCACCGGGCCGCGCGCATCGCGGCATAGCCGGGAGGGCACCTCCTGGGCGCTTATGTGCCCTCCCGGCTCCTCTAATTCGCCGATCTTGCTCTCAGCGCCCTTAAAAGGCATGCCAAAGGGCGCTCAGAGCAAGATCGGCGTATTTGTTGGCGTCAGGCGGGGGCGGGTTCGGTGGAGCCTGAGGTGGTGGCTTGGAGCTCGTGCCAGGGGATGTCTGGGCGGTCGGGTGAGACGACGGCCAGGGACTGGCCGCCGCGGACGATCTCGCCGGGCTGGGCGGCAAGGCGGAAGCGGGCGTTCGGCAGGTGCGACTCGCCGACGGCCAGCAGCGTGCTGCCGCGGCGGAGCAGGAAGACGGCCATGTCCAGGCGGGGCCACTCCCCCGCGTCGTCGGGGATGTCCACCCGGAACAGGGACGAGTCGGCGTCGAGCGTGCTGGCCAGGTTGTGGTAGATCGAGGCGACGCCGGGGTTGCGGATCGCGACGGCGACCACGGCGGGGTCGTCGATGTCGACCGGCTCCACGTCCCGGCTGATCAGGCTGAGCGCGTCGTTGATCTCGGCGCGGCGGCCGCCGTCGTGGACGCCGGCGAGCTTGTGGATGCGCGGGCGGTCGTGACCGCGCAGGTAGGCGCTCACGCCGAGCATGACCCGTACGGTCTCGTCGTCGGTACGGCCGGCGACCAGCACGGTCCTGGCGTCCTCCAGGCAGGCGCGCTGGAACGCGGTGGAGTCCCAGGTGATGACGTCGTAGAGGTCGGGATCGGGGTTCTCGCCGGTGAGCTGGCCCTCCCAGAAGATCGTGACGACCGGGGTCTTCACGAACTCGGAGTCGGCGCGCAGCTGCTCGATGATCGCGCGCAGCCCGTCCCGCTCGTACCCGATGACCACCAGGTGCTTGCGGTGGTGCAGCTGGGCCTGCCCGTTGGCCTTCAATGTCCTGCCCTTCGCCATAAAGAGCGTGAGCTCCGCGAACAGCATCAGCCCCGCGCTCAGCCCGGCCACGACGATGATCACGCCGCCGATCCGGCCGCCCGAGGTGGTCGGGAACAGGTCGCCGTAGCCGACCGTGGTGCCGCTGACGAAGAAGTACCAGACGAAGTTCTGCGGCTGCTTGATCTTCGCGCCGTCCGGCTCGAAGATCGCGATCAGCGCCCAGCCGAACAGCGCCGCCGCCAGCAGCGCCAGGGCCGGTGCCCGCCAGGCCCGTTCCGCGACCCGGTGGTACAGGCGCATGAAGATGATCGGCATCGCGGCTTCCCCGTCCCGTCCCCACGCTGATGCTGGTCCCGCAGCGTGTCAGCCCGTAAAAAGGACGTCAACCCCCATTGAGACCATCCGGTCACATGGGGTTGTTCAGAACGCGTTCGCCGCCCGTTCACTCAGGTGGGAGCGCGGGAGCCGCGCGGGGCGGGCCGGTGCCGGTCAGTGCGCCGGGCCGCGGCCCAGGACCCGGGTCAGGGCGGCGGCGACCTCCTCGGACAGGCCGGAGTCGCCCGGCGGCGCGCCGGAGCCGACCAGCGCCGCGGGAGCGTCGATCTCGCGCTGAGCCTCGCGGGTGTGGCCGCAGTCGCGGCACTCCACCTCGCCGAGGCGGCAGACCAGGGCCACCGAGGCGCAGGCCGAGCAGCGGTCCAGGTCGGCCGCCCAATCATGCTCGGTCTGGCATCGGGGACAGATCAGCACCTGATGCTCGGCCCGTACGCCGCGCCGCCAGGGACTGGCGCCACGGCTCGGGTCGGTCTGCCGCGCCCCGCATCGGAAGCAGGGCATCACACCTCCATGGGTGCGGGGACCGGGCCCGTCCCTGCGTGCCGGACGGACCCGATCTCTAGGAATCAGAGTTCGGCGAGCGCCTTGCGGTACTCGTCGAAGTCGCGCGCCTCCGCGGGGCCGTGCACGACCTTCCAGCGGACGACGCCCTCGGTGTCGATGACGAAGGTGCCGCGGATCGCGATGCCCTTCTCGTCATCGAAGACGCCGTACTCCCGCGCCACACCACCGTGCGGCCAGAAGTCCGACAGCAGCGGGAACTGGTACTTCTCCTGCTCGGCCCACGTACGCAGCGCCCACACCGAGTCGACCGAGACCGCCAGGACCTGGACGGTGTCGTCGCCGCCCAGGGTCGGCAGCTCGTCGCGGATGGTGCAGAGCTCACCGGTGCAGACCCCGCTGAAGGCCAGCGGGTAGAAGACCAGAACGACGTTCTTCTTTCCACGGAAGTCCGACAGCTTCACCGGGGTGCCGTGCTGGTCCTTCAGCTCGAAGTCCGGTGCCGCAGTGCCTACTTCAACCGACATGCCTCTCCCGCGGATCATCCCCGCCCCTGAGTGGGCGGGAGCAACGATCGCCCTCCACGGTCGTGGAGGGCGTGCGCGACCGTGCGCGCGAGGCGGACGGGTCCGCCTCGGAGCCCAGTCTGCCACCACCCGCACGACGAGAAACGGCCGGTACCGCCCCCATGGCGATCAGCCCCGCCTCCCCCAAGGAGGGCTACTTTCGAGTCTTCGGCGCGACCAGCAGCGTGCCCGACCACTCCCCTGCGGCACTCACGCTCTTGGTCTGGGACAGGCCTGCCAGCGTGGCGGCCTCGCCGATGTCGCTCGGTTCGACGTGGCCGTCGCGGCCCGCCTTGGGCGTGAGCAGCCAGATCTGGCCGCCGTCGTCGAGCGCGGCCAGCCACTCGGAGAGCTCGTCGAAGAGGTCGCCGTCGTCCTCGCGCCACCACAGCAGCACGACGTCGACCACGTCCTCGTAGTCCTCGTCGACCAGTTCCCCGCCGATGATCGCCTCGATGGACTCGCGCAGCTCTTCGCTGACGTCCTCGTCGAAGCCGATCTCCTGCACCACCTGACCCGATTTGAAACCGAGCCGTTCGGCCAGGCTGCGCTCAGACTGCGCCTGGCCCGCGGTCGCGCTCACGAAAGTCCTCCCATGGTCGGTAGTTCGCCGACGACACCTCGTCGGCGTTTGCGGGACAGTCCACACAAGTGAGGGCCCCTAGCGCAAGTGTCTTCCCGCCTTTTGGTGGCCTCATTGGCCCGAATACGGCGGTGCTCGTTACAGGACACACGCAGAGCGTAACAAGAGGCCCTCATCCCGCAAGGAAGGACAATCGCACCTGGCGATCCGGGTTGTCGATGTTCAGATCGACGATCGCCACCGATTGCCATGTCCCCAGGGCCATCCTGCCGCCCACCACGGGGATCGTGGCGTACGGCGGAACGAGCGCCGGCATCACGTGCGAGCGTCCGTGCCCGCGCGAGCCGTGGGCGTGGCGCCACCGGTCGTCGGCGGGCAGCAGGTCCGCGAGCGCGGCCAGCAGGTCGGTGTCGCTGCCCGCACCCAGCTCGATCAGCGCCACGCCGGCGGTCGCGTGCGGCACGAAGACGTGCAGCAGCCCGTCGCCGCCGGCCGCGGCGGCGAAGCGCTCGCACTCGGCCGTGATGTCGTGCACGGCCTCCCGGGTGCCGGTGCTCACCTGGATCACGGAACTCTTCATGATCACCGGTTTACCCGATCCGGCCACGGGAACGCGCGAAGTCAGGATCCGGCGGGCCGAGATCCGGGCGAACGGCCCCTGGATCCGGGCGAGCCCTGGATTCCGGGCGTACGAGCTCAGGATCCGGCGGGCTCGATCACCGTGTCGGGGCCCGGGTAGACGAGGGTCTCGTGGCCATCGGGGAAACGTACGACGTACGGCGGCGCGCCCTCCGGGCCGCGCACCTCGATGATCTCGCAGGTCCGGTCCGGCTGGCCGACGATGTTGCCGTGCATGTGCAGCCGGTCTCCGACGGTTGCCTCCATCACACCCCCTGCAGTCGGCGGCGGGTCGTGGTCTGGGTATTAGCTTCGTACGAGATGCGCGCGCCGTCGAGTGGCCGGGACCGGCCTCACCCCGCGAGGCCCCGACACGCCCGCTGACCGGCGCAAATAGTTACTGGCAAGTAGAGATGCGTTAGCCGTCGTTACCGACGACGATGGATCACAGAAACGACGGCGAACAGTCGTTAGGAAAAAGAGACGGTAAGCACAGAGGGGACCCCGTGGCTTCCGGACGTCAACGCTTTTCGATCATCAGCGACGGCCTGCCGAGCCAGCTCCCGGACATCAACCCGGATGAGACCCGGGAGTGGCTGGAATCGCTCGACACGGTCATCAAGACCGAGGGCCGCAGCAGGGCCCGCTACGTGATGCTCAGGCTGCTGGAACGGGCCCGTGAGCAGCAGGTCGGCGTGCCGGGACTGCGGAGCACCGACTTCATCAACACGATCCCGCCCGAGTCGGAACCCTGGTTCCCCGGCGACGAGCACGTCGAGCGGCGGATCCGCGCCTACATCCGCTGGAACGCGGCGATCGCGGTGTCGCGCGCCAACCGCCCGGGCCTCGGTGTCGGCGGCCACATCGCCACCTACGCCTCGGCGGCCTCCCTCTACGAGGTCGGGTTCAACCACTTCTTCCGCGGCAAGGACCACGGCGAGTCGGGCGACCAGGTCTTCATCCAGGGCCATGCCGCGCCGGGCATCTACGCCCGCGCGTTCCTGGAGGGCCGCCTCAGCGAGCACCAGCTGGACGGGTTCCGGCAGGAGAAGTCGCATCCGGGCGGCGGCCTGTCGTCCTACCCGCACCCGCGCCTCATGCCGGACTTCTGGGAGTTCCCCACGGTGTCCATGGGCCTGACGGCGATCGACTCGATCTACCAGGCCCGTTTCAACCGGTACCTCTACAACCGGAAGATCAAGGACACCTCGCGTTCGCACGTCTGGGCGTTCCTCGGCGACGGCGAGATGGGCGAGCCGGAGTCGCTCGGCGCGATCGGCCTGGCCGCGCGCGAGGAGCTGGACAACCTCACCTTCGTGATCAACTGCAACCTGCAGCAGCTGGACGGCCCGGTCCGCGGCAACGGCAAGATCATCCAGGAGCTGGAGTCGTACTTCCGCGGCGCCGGCTGGAACGTCATCAAGGTGATCTGGGGCCGCGACTGGGACCCGCTCCTCGCGCAGGACGTCGACGGCGTGCTGGTCAACCAGATGAACACCACGCCCGACGGCCAGTTCCAGACCTTCTCCGTCGAGTCCGGTGAGTACATCCGGGAGAAGTTCTTCGGCGACGACCCGCGGCTCCGCAAGATCGTTCAGCATCTCTCGGACGACGAGCTGCGCAAGCTGTCGCGCGGCGGGCACGACTACCGCAAGGTCTACGCGGCGTTCAAGAGCGCGCGCGAGCACGTGGGCCAGCCGACCGTGATCCTCGCCCACACCATCAAGGGCTGGACGCTCGGCACCGACTTCGAGGCCCGCAACGCCACGCACCAGATGAAGAAGCTCACCAAGGCCGAGCTGAAGGAGTTCCGGGACCGCCTTTACCTGGACATTCCGGACTCGGCGCTGGAGGCCGAGCTCCCGCCGTACTACCACCCGGGTGAGGACTCCGACGAGATCCAGTACATGCGCGAGCGCCGCGCGGCCCTCGGCGGCTTCCTGCCCAAGCGGGTAGTACGGGCCAAGCCGCTCAAGCTGCCCGGCGACCCGGTCTACGGCGAGCTGAAGAAGGGCTCGGGCAAGCAGAACGTCGCCACCACCATGGCGTTCGTCCGCCTGCTCAAGGACCTCATCAAGGACGAGAACATCGGCGCCCGCTTCGTGCCGATCGCCCCGGACGAGTACCGCACGTTCGGCATGGACGCGATGTTCCCCACGTCCAAGATCTACTCGCCGCACGGCCAGACCTACGACGCGGTGGACCGCAAGCTCCTGCTCACCTACAAGGAGTCCGAGCAGGGCCAGATGCTGCACGAGGGCATCAGCGAGGCCGGCTCGATGGCCTCCACGATCGCCGCCGGCACCGCGTACGCCACGCACGGCGAGCACATGATCCCGGTCTACATCTTCTATTCGATGTTCGGGTTCCAGCGCACCGGCGACCAGATGTGGGCGTTCGGCGACCAGATGGGCCGCGGCTTCCTGCTCGGCGCCACCGCGGGCCGCACGACGCTGACCGGTGAGGGCCTGCAGCACGCCGACGGCCACTCGCCGCTGATCGCCGCGACCAACCCGGCCTGCGTCCACTACGACCCGACCTGGGCGTTCGAGATCGCGCACATCACCCAGGACGCGCTGCGGCGGATGTACGGCTCGACCGAGGAGCACCCGCACGGCGAGGACGTCTTCTACTACCTCACCGTCTACAACGAGCCCTACCAGCAGGAGGTCGAGCCGGAGAACCTCGACGTCGAGGGCCTCCTCAAGGGCCTCTACCTGCACCGTCCGTCGGATGTGAACGGCGAGGCGCCCAAGGCCAACATCATGGCCTCCGGCGTCGGCGGCCGCTGGGCCCTGGCGGCCCAGCGCATGCTGGCCGAGGACTGGGGCGTGTCCGCCGACGTCTGGTCGGCCACGTCCTGGAACGAGCTGGCCCGCGAGGCCCGCGCCTGCGACGAGTGGAACCTCCTCCACCCCGACCAGGAGCAGCGCGTCCCGTACGTCACGACCAAGCTCCAGGACGCGGCGGGCCCGATCGTCGCCGTCTCGGACTTCATGCGCGCCGTGCCGGACCAGATCGCCGAGTGGGTCCCGGGCGACTACTCGTCCCTGGGCACCGACGGTTTCGGCTTCTCCGACACCAGGGCCGCCGCCCGCCGCTTCTTCCACGTGGACGCGGCGAGCATCACCCTGGCCGTCCTCACCCGCCTGGCCCGCAACGGCGAGGTGAAGCCCGAGACGCTGCAGCAGGCCATCGAGAAGTACCAGCTCAACGCCGACGTCAGCACGGTCTTCGCGGGCGGCGTGGGCAGCCCCGAGAGCAACACCGGCGGCGACGCCTGAGCACGTAGTTCACAGGGCGGGACCCGCGGAGGTGTAGGCCGCGGATCCCGCCCTTCTTCATGCCTTCATCCCGCTGCCTTCATCCAGCGTTTGAAGGTTTGACCCACCCATCCCTGCTATGCACGGCAAAAGTCTCGCTGGGCAGGTCAATGACACGATTGAAGGTATGAAATTCGTACTCGAAGTCGAAGTGCCGGAAGAGAACGCCGTCGATGAGCTGCAGCGGATCCTGCGGTACTGGGGCGGCAACCTGAAGCACTACGAGGTGAAGCCCGGGGACGCCTCGGTCATCTATGACTCGGCCTATCAGGAGGTCGGGGCCTGGCGGATCGAGTAGGCGGCCACGGCCAGGCCCGCGAGGGTGAGGACGGCGGCCACCAGGTAAATGGAGCGGAGGCCGGACCCGGTGATGAGCCACCCGCCGAGCCAGCCCGCGAACGCCGCCGCCACCTGGTAGCCGGAGGCGTTCACCGCCACGGCGAGGGTGGGGGCGGCGCTGGCGGTGGTGAGGACGCGGGTCTGCATGCCGGGGATCACGGCGAACGCCAGGAGCCCGATGGCGAAGGTCAGGGCGGCGGCCGGGACCTTGTGGTCGCCTAGCTGCCAGAAGGCCGCGAGGGTGCCCGCCAGAACGGCCAGAAGGATCGCCACGGAGGGCAGAAGCGACCTGTCGGCCAGATAGCCGCCCAGGAAGTTGCCCACGACGGCCCCCGCTCCGTAAAGCAGAAGCAAGATCGGGACCGCTCCCTCGCTGAAGCCGCCGACGTCGGTGAGCAGCGGCGAGATGAACGTGAAGACCGTGACGACGCCCACGTTGCCCAAGATCGTGAGGGCGATCGCCAGCTGGACGTTCCTGCCGGTGAAGACGCGGAGCTCCCCCAGCGCCGAGGTCGTCGCGGCGGGCTGAGCGGGGACGTAGCGCAGGACCAGCGGCAGGGCCACCAGCGCGAACGCCGCGACCGTGACGAACGTGGCGCGCCAGCCGACATGCTGGCCGACGAACGTGCCGATCGGGGCGCCGAGGATGATGCCCAGGTTCAGGCCCAGGGCGATCTTGGCGACGGTCGAGGCCTGCTTGCCCTCCGCCGCGTGCGAGACGGCGGTGGCGATGGCCACGGCGAAGAACGTGGCGACCACCAGCCCCGACAGGAAGCGGGCCAGGAGGAGGGTCGGGTAGTTCGGGGCCGCCGCCGAGGCGAGGTTGCCCGCTATGGAGACGGCCATCAGGCCGATGATGAGCGGCTTGCGCGGGAGTTTCGAGGTGAGGACCGTGACCACCGGGCCGCCGACGATCATTCCGAGGGCGTACGCGGTGACCAGGTGACCCGCCGAGGCGACGGTCACCGAGAGGCCCCCGGCGACGTCGGGGAGGATCCCCGCGATGACGAACTCCCCGGTCGTGAAGCTGAAGACGACCAGCATGAGGGCGAAGACGAAGAGCGGCACTGCCTGTCCAATGCTCAGGGGTTGTGAACAGGGCCGATCCTCGCCAGCATGGTTACCGACGGACAAGTACCGACTATTTAGTCAGGTACTCACCTGGAGGTATGTATGGCAGATCAGAGGCAGGTCTTCGTCTCGGGTCTCGACACCGCCATCGACGTCATGGGCGGCAAGTGGAAGGTCCTGATCCTCTGGTCCCTCGGTGAGAGCACCAAGCGCTTCGGTGAGCTGAAAAGGGCCGTCGACGGGGTCAGCGAGAAGATGCTGATCCAGCATCTGCGCGAGCTGGAACGCGACGAGATCGTGCATCGCGAGGTGCACCACGTCGTGCCGCCCAAGGTGGAGTATTCGCTGACCCCGTTCGGCGAGTCGCTGGTCCAGGCGCTCGGCCCCCTGGGCGCGTGGGGATGCGAGCACCGCGAACGCGTGGCCCAGATCAGGTGCCAGAACGCTTGAGGGCCTCAACGATGAGGGCGTCAGTGGTTGAGCGCCTCAACCACTGAGCGCCTCAACCACTGAGCGCCTCAACCACTGAGCGCCTCAATGGCTGAGGGCTTCGCGGAAGCGGTGGCCTAGGCCGGTGAGGCGGTCCACTGGCTCGTTGGCGAAGACGAAGCGCAGGTAGCGGTCGCCGCTGGGGCCCCAGCCGTTCATGGGGGTGGCGGCCACCTTGCCGTGGGTCAGCAGGCGGTCGGACAGCTCGGCCGGGGTGAGGCCCAGCTCGGCGGTGTCGAGCAGGAGAGACCAGCCGCCGTGGGGGCGTACGAGGGGGAAGTCGGCGAGTTCGTGGAGGATCGCCTCGCAGCGGCGCTGCCATTCGGCGGTGGCGGCGGCCATGTCGGCGTCGGCGTCGGGGGCGGAAAGGGCAGCGGCGACGGCCTCCTGGGCGATGCCGACCTGGCAGACGACGTTGGTGAGGCCGACCAGGCGAATGTCGTTGAGGATGTCCGCCGGTCCCACGACCCAGCCGACGCGCCAGCCGATCATGCGCAGTTCCTTGGAGGCCGCGCCGACGGTGATGGTGCGTTCGGCCAGGGCGTCCAGGCGCGCAGGGTGGGACGGCGGCCGGCCGTCGAAGCGGATGCGTTCCATGGCGGCGTCGTAGATGAGCCAGGCGTCGTGGCGTTCGCAGGCCTCGGCCAAGGCGGTCCAGTGCGAGTCGTCCAGCACGAGGCCGGTCGGCATGAGGGGGCCCATCATCAGGACGGCGGCGGTGTTGGGTCCTACTGCGGCGGCCAGTTGTTCGGGATCGACGGTCCAGCCCTTGCCGGTCGGGACGGTCGGCACGAAGCGGGTCACGCCGCCCGCGAGCCGAACGCGGTTGACCAGGCCCGCGTACACGGGGTCGCACAACACAACCTCTTGGCCGGGCTCGACGGTGGCGAGCAGGGCGTTGAGGATGCCGTTCAGGCCGCCGGCCACGCTGACGCACTGGGTCACCGGATCGTAGGTACGGCCCGCGATGCGGCCGACATGGGACGCGACGGCCTCCAGCAGGGAACGGCGGCCCTGGAACGGCAGGTAGCTGTTGGCGGAGTCGTCGTCGACGGCCTCCCGGGTCGCGGCGAGGGCGGCGGCCGGGGGGCGCACGTCGGTGTCGAGGTTCTCCAGGCGCAGGATGTCCGGGTCGTGCAGGGCGTCGGCCGCGTCGCCGACGACGTCCACTCCGATGCCCGGGATGTCGCGCAGGCGTGAGACCGGCATGGCACCTCCAGTTTACTGGTACGTGCATCCCAAGATAGTGATACGCCAGGAGCCCGGCAAGGCGTCAGGAATCGGGATAGAGCATGACCAGCACGGCCCGCCCCTCACCTCGATAGATGTGCGGCGATTCGGCCCGGTGCAACATCGAGTCGCCCGCCGCCAACTCGACAGGCTCCTCCACGGGACCAGCCGTGACCTGCCCATCAGTCACCACAAGGCACTCCTGCACGCCCGGCAGGTGGGCCGGGGACTCCTGCAGCCGGTCCGCGATCTCCAGGCCGTACACCTCGACCGTGCCGGACAGCTTCACGCGATGCAGCAACCGGCCGTCCACCGAGTCGCCCGCGGCGCGCGGAACATCGTCGCCCGCCCGTACGACCTGCAGCTTGGCCGACTCCGGGGCCTCCAGCAGGTCGCCGAGCGGCACCCGCAGCGCCGCCGACAGCGCCCACAGCGTGCCCAGCGTCGGGTTGCCCGCGCCCTGCTCGATGCCGTGCAACGTCGTCTTGCTCACGCCGCCCGCCTCGGCGAGGTCGGCCAGGGAGATCTTGGCGGCGGCGCGCAGCCGGCGCACGTTGCCGCCGACGACGCGCGCCAGATCCTCTTGTGCCAGCACAGTGGTCTCCACGTATCAGTTGATTGGACCATTCAGTATCCCGGTAAACGCGAGTTCTCTGATGAACAGCAGCATCTCTTTGCGGTAGCCTGCGGAAAGGTCAGACCTTCGCCGAGAGGACGCGAGTGCAGCCGCTTCAGGCGGGAGACCCGGCGTGGGTCGGCCATTACCAGATGCTCGCCCGCCTCGGCGCGGGCGGCATGGGAACGGTCTATTTGGCCAAGTCGCCCGGCGCCAGGCTCGCGGCCCTCAAGCTCGTACGGCAGGAGTTCGCCAACGACGAGGGCTTCCGGGAACGGTTCCGGCGTGAGATCGCCGCCGCACGCCAGGTCAGCGGCCTCTACACCGCCCCCGTGCTGGACGGCGACGCCGACGCGTCCCGCCCCTGGCTCGCCGTCAGCTACGTGCCGGGCCCGACACTGAGCGAGGCCGTCCGCACCGCAGGTCCGCTGCCCGAGCCGCCGCTGCGCGCGCTGGGAGCCGGGCTGGTCGAGGCGCTGCAGGCCATTCACGCGGCGGGCCTGGTCCATCGCGACCTCAAGCCGACCAACATCCTGCTGGCCGAGGACGGCCCGAAGGTCATCGACTTCGGCATCACCAAGTCCGCCGACGCCTCGGCGCTCACCGGCACCGGCGTCCTGGTCGGGACACCGGCGTTCATGGCGCCCGAGCAGATCTCCCGGGGCAAGGACGCGGGCCCGCCGTCCGACGTCTTCTCGCTGGCGGGCGTGCTGGTGTTCGCCGCCACCGGGTCCGGGCCGTTCGCCACGGCCGACCCGTCCTCCCTGCTCTACCGCGTGCTGTACGAGGACCCGCGGCTCGACGGCGTGCCCGCCTCGCTCCGTGAACTCCTCGCCGCCTGCCTGGCCAAGGATCCGGCCGAACGGCCCGAACTCCCCGCCATGCTCGACGCGTTCGCGCCCGCCGACCCGGCCGCGCTGATCTCCCCCGGCCTCCGCGAGGAGATCGCGGCCCTCGAAGCGGCGGCCACCGCGGCCTCCACGGCGCCCGTCGCCCCGCCTCCCCCGCTGCCGAGCATCGACGAGACGGCCCCGGTCACCCCGAGCAGGCGGCGCGTCCTGCGCCTCGCCGCCGCCGCGGCCGTCGGCGTGGTGGGCGCGGGCGGCGGCGCCACGGCCTGGGCGCTGACCCGCAAGGACGCCAAGCCCGTCAAGCCGGCGCCGCGCGCGACCGGTCTCGTGGCCGCTCCCCCGCCCGTCTGGGCCCAGTCCTGGCCCAGCGATCTCCGGGATGATTCGCGCCTGAACGTCGTGATGGCGGGCGGCACGGTGGTGTGGCGAGGACAGAAGGGGTTCTGCGGGGTCGACGCCGCCTCGGGCCGCCTGCTCTGGTCGGCCGGCCGCCCGACCAAGATCGACTCGCTCGACGAGTGCGTGTTCCAGGTCTTCGGGAGCACGATCGTCGCGCTGGGCGCGATGCAGCTCGTCCAGGCGGACGGCACCAACCTCTTCCCCACCAAGACGATCCACACGATCGAGGCGACCACGGGGGCCGCCAGGACGGTCGAGATTCCCGGGCACGACCTCGACCTCCAGGACCTGTTCGGGCTCATCGGCAGCACGGCCTACGTGAGCGCGAAACCCTCCCAGGGCAGCAGGGATGTCGTCGTCCTGGCCGTCGACATGAACAGCGGCCGGATCCTGTGGCGTTTCCCGGCGCGCTCCGTCTACGTCTACGGGGTCACCGGAGGCACCACCCTCTACATCAACACCCCGTCCAAGGTCATCGCCCTCGACGGCGCCACCGGCGCCCAGCGGTGGACCCGCACCCTCGTCCCCGGCGACGCGAGCAAGGAGGTGGCGCACCCGCTCATGCTCGGCGACGGCCTGCTGTTCGTCAGCGAGACCGGATACGGCAGCCTTCGTGCCGTCGACACCGCCACGGGGGCCGTGAAGTGGACGGCGCCCACCGTCGGGCGCCCCGTGCTCGTGGTGAACGGCATGGTGGTCACGGCCGACCTGACGAGTTTCCAGGCCTATGACCGGGCCACCGGTGCTCCGCGCTGGAAGCGGCCGACCGATCCGGTCGAATTGGGCCTCTCCTCTCCTCGCAACGACGCCGGTGGCTCCTCGCGCTTGCTCGCGGCCGCGATCGACGACAACGGGACGTCCTCGGACGACAGGCACGACGGCGGCGGAATCTTCGTCGTTCCCTTCGGCGGCGGGACGGCCTGGGCACACTGGGGGCCGTCCTACGGCCGTGACGAGTGGAGCGTGGCCGTGTCCGGGACGAACGTCTACGCCACCGACAACAGGCGGCTCTACTGCTTCCGGGCTGAGGCCTGATGGCCGCGCTGGAGCCGGACGACCCCGGTCATGTGGGCCGCTACCGGCTGCTGAGCCGCCTGGGCGAGGGCGGCATGGGCCGCGTCTACCTCGGCGCGTCGCCCGCGGGCCGGGCGGTGGCGATCAAGGTGGTACGCCCGGAACTGGCGGACGACCACACCTTCCGGGCCCGGTTCCGCGCCGAGGTGGAGGCCGCGCGCAGGGTCAGCGGCGCGTTCACCAGCCCGGTGGTGGACGCCGACCCGGACGGCACGGTCCCCTGGCTCGCGACGGCGTACGTGAACGGCCTCAACCTCAAGGACGCCGTCGCGCGACACGGCCCGATGCCCGAGCCGCTCCTGCGCACGCTCGGCGCAGGCCTGGGCGAGGCCTTGATCGCCATCCAGCAGAACGGACTGCTGCATCGCGACCTCAAACCGGCGAACATCCTGCTGGCCAAGGACGGCCCGCGCGTCATCGACTTCGGCATCAGCAGGGCCGCCGACGGGACGAGGCTCACCTCCGAGGGCCAGTTCATGGGCACGCCCGGCTACATGCCGCCCGAGCAGATCCGCGGCGAGGAACTCACCTCTGCCGCCGATGTCTTCGCCTTCGGCGCCGTGCTGGCCTACGCCGCCACCGGCCGCCCGCCGTTCGGCCTCGGCCCGGTCCACACCGTGATCCACCGGACCCTGCACGAGCCGCCCGACCTGGACGGCGTGCCGCGAGCCCTGTCCGCGATGGTCGCCGCCTGCCTGAGCCGCGACCCCGCCGATCGCCCGCGTGTCGCGCTGCTCCCCCAGCTCCTCGCCGCCCAGCCACTGGCGAACGGCTGGCTGCCCGACGCCATCGGCCGCGAGCTCGACGACCGCGAGCACACCCTCGTCCTGGACCTGAAGGCCATCTCCCGCGCCAGGACCCGGCGGCGGCTCCTGCTGGGCGGGGCCGCGGTCGCCGGTCTCGCGGCGGTCGGCGGCGGCACGGCCATGGCGCTGGCAGGGACGGACGACGGCGAGCCCGGCCTCCCCACGCCCGCTCTCCGCTGGAAGGCCAGGCTGCCCACCGGCGGCGACTTCCTGTCGCCTCTGGCCTTCGAGCACGCGGTCGTCGTCAACGCCTACCTCACCAAGTCCACGGCCTACGACACCGCCACCGGCCGCGAGCTGTGGTCGGCCAAGCTGGACGGCACCACCGACTCGGCCCTGATGTACGTGCCGCAGAGCACGGCCCTGGTCGCGCTGGATCCCGCCACCCGCGCCCAGCGCTGGCGGGCGCCGCTGCCGGTCGGCTACGACCTGCGCGGCATCCGCGGCCCCAAGGACGGGACCGTCATCGGCGTGGTCGACGGCACGGGGACGGTCATCGGTTACGACGCCCGCAGCGGCGCACAGTTGTGGGCCCACCGGGCTCCTCCGGGGACCGAGCTCCAGGGAGTGCAGGGCGGCAGCCTCATCGCCAAGTCCGGCAAGGGCGACGACGGAAAGACGTTCGGCACCCTCTTCGCGCTCGCCACCGCCACCGGCGAGCCCCGCTGGACCCGCCAGTACGCCAACTCGGACATGACCATGCCGGGCAGCGGGGACGTGATCTTCAACAACCAGTCCGGCAGCGCGCTCGACGCCCTCTCGGCGTCCACCGGCCGCACGCTCTGGACGGCGAACATCCAGGACGGCGAGATCACGGTCGCGAACGGCATGGCCTACGTCGCCGGTTCCACGCTGCACGCGCTGGACCTGGCCACCGGCCAGGAGAAGTGGTCCCACGTACCGGCCGTGCCCAGCACGAACTACCGGACGTTCCTCGCGAGCGGCAGGTTCGCCTACACCCTCGACAACCGGACCCTGCTCGCGCTCGACGCCCGGACCGGCCGCCGGCTCTGGTCGGCGAGCACCCCAGGGGACGACAAGGCGCCTCTGCTCGCCCTGGGCGGCCTCGTCCTCACGGCCGTGGCAGGCTCCACGGGCCCGGGCCTCTACGGCTGGGACGCGACCACCGGACGCCTGGTCTGGAGCTACCGCGACGTCGCGGTGGGCGACACCGAGCCATGGATCCTCACCAACGTCGGCCCGCTCCTGGTGGCCCTGCACGGCGCCGACCTGTTCGCCTTCCGCCTCAGCAGCCGCCCATGACCACTCGCTCATCCTTCGGCTTCGGCCCGAGCCGGGCCCACACGTACTTCCCCCCCGAGCGCCTCCGCGGGCTCGCATCCCCATTCCTCCGCCAGCGCCTCCACAATGTTGAGCCCGCGCCCCGACACCGGACACCTGCACATCGACCGCTCCGCGTTCGCCACCCTCGCGACCCGCATCAAAGCACGCGACCTCGACCTGAAGTAGACCTCGGCATCTCAGTCAGGCCCCCACCATTCCGGCGGGGCCTGATCTGTGTGACCGCGGCTCTCTGCCAGCATGTAGCCCATGCGCCACCCTCTTGACACGTTGGACTGGCCGATTTCCACCGACCGGCTGTTGTTGCGCCGGGCTGCCCCCGACGACCTGGACTCGACCTGGGTCTTCCGGCAGTTGCCGGAGACTCACGAATGGGTCGGGGCCGCCACGGTGACGTATGACGACTACCGTGAGCGTTTTCTCAGCAAGGAGCGGCTCGCCGACCTGCTCATCATCGAACTGGACGGCCGGGTCATCGGCGATCTGATGCTGCAGGTCCAGGACGCTTGGGCCCAGGAGGAGGTCGCTGACCAGGCGAAAAGCGTGCAGGCTGAGCTCGGGTGGACGTTGGACCCCTCCTACGGAGGCAAGGGCTACGCCACCGAAGCGGTGCGCGCGCTCATCGACGTCTCCTTCGGGAGGCTTGGCCTGCGCCGCCTGCACGCGGAGTGTTTCTACGACAACGAACCTTCGTGGCGGCTGATGGAGCGGGTTGGGATGCGCCGCGAACAGCACACGGTAAGAGACTCTCTCCACCGCACCAAGGGATGGCTCGACGGTCTCTCCTACGCGCTCCTGGCCGAGGAATGGTCCGCTCCCAAGTGATGGACCCGCCCAGCTGCTCGGTCATGCTGCCCCCTCCTGTGAGGAGTCGAGTACGGGCCTCCGGACAGTTCCGGGGAGCGCCTCTAGACCACCGTGCGGAGGTGGTGCAGGCGCAGGGCCAGCTGGATTTCCAGGGCGCGGTACGGGGACTGCCAGTCGTTGCCGAGGAGTTGGGAGACGCGGTCCAGGCGCTGAGTGACGGTGTTGACGTGGATGTGGAGGCGTTCGGCGGCGCGGGAGAGGCTGCCTCCTGAGCTGAAGTAGACCTCCAGGGTCTGGACGAGGGCCGTGCCCCGGCGTTTGTCGTACGCCAGGACCGGGCCCAACGCCGACTCCAGGAAGGCCGGAACGTCCCGGCCCTCCCCGATGAGCAGGCCTACGAAGCCCAGCTCGTCGGAGCTGGCCCCATCGCCTTGGCGTCCCAGGGAGAGCAGGGAGTCCGCGCAGCGTTCGGCCTCCTGGTAGGCATCGGCCACCCCTGCGGGAGGGCTGTCGAGCGAAGCTCGTCCATTGACTGTGGTGGGCGGGGGTTGGAGGACGGTGAGCGGGCCTGCGGCTCCGGCGGTGGCCTTCTCCCCCAGGCAGGCGCCCAGTTCGCGGGCAGCTGCGCGGGCTTCGGGACCGGGTGTGGAGCCCGGTAGAAGGAGGATCACCTCGTCGCCCTTGGCCGCTGCCAGGCCGTGCCGTACGGCGGCATGGGAGGTGGCCCAGAAGGCGGCGCGCTGACGGTCTCCCCCGTGCCGGGCCACGACCAGGACGTGGGGCGTGTCCAGATCGACGCCGATGAGCTTGGCCCGGTCCTGCAAGGCGGTCGCGTCGGTGACGCGTCCTGTCAGCAGGTCGTCCAGGAGTTCGCCCCGTACGCGGCCTTCGGCGTCGGCGACACTGCGGCGGAAGAGCAGGAGGAGGGCTGTTACGAGGGCGGCGCGTTCCAGGATGCGCTGGTCGGGGTCGTCGCCGCGCCAGACGAGGATGCCCAGCGCTTCGGCCCCGGCGGCCATGGAGGTCACCCACAGGTCGCCGCGCTGCACCGTACGGCCCAGCGATCGGGACGCCTCGGCGGCCGCGGCGATCTCGGCCTCGTCCGCGTCGCCGATGTCGCCGACCGCGGCGAGCCGCCGGTCGCCCGAGTCCCGGACGGCCAGCGCCCCGCCGAGCACGTCGACCACCACGGCGGCGACGTCCTCCACGCCCCCGCCGCGCACGACCAGCGCCGTCATGCGGTCGTGGGCCTGCGCGGCGCGTTCCACGGCGGCGGAACGGGCCTTGATCAGCTCGCTCGCCGCACTGAGCTCGTCCAGCGCCGCCCGGGTCTCCTCCAGCAGCCGCGCGTTGTCGATGGCCACTGCGGCGTGGGCCGCCAAGGAAGCCAGTAGGGTCACCTCCTCCTGGGCGAACGGGCGTTCGCTGCGGTTGGCGGCCATCAGCACACCGATGACGCGGGTGCCCAGGCGCATGGGAACGCCCAGGATCGACACCAGGCCCTCTTCGCCGACGGCGGAGTCGATGTGGCGCATGTGGCGGAACCGCTCGTCGGCGGGGTAGTCGGCGCTGGTGTAGGGGGTCGCGGTCTGGGCCACGAGGCCGCCCAGCCCGGCGCCCGGGGGCAGCCGCAGCGCCCGGAACGCCGCCGACACCGACCCGTCGGTGACCCGCATGTAGGTGTCGCCGCGCTCGTCGTCGTGCAGCGTCATGTACGAGATGTCGGCGTGCAGGAGGCGGCGCGCGCGGCGCACGATCGCCTCCAGGACGGCGTCGACGTCGCGCAGGCCCGCCAGGTCGCCGGCGGTGTCGAACAGCGCCGACAGCTCGGCCTCCCGGCGGGCGCGGCGCTCCAGGAGCGTCCGCACCCGCAGGGCCGCGAGCTTGGTGCGTTCGAGCTCGGCCAGCTCTTCTGGGGGCGCGCCGGCGGCGCGGGCCTCCAGCAGGGGTGCCTCGAACTCGACCGGGGAGGCCTCCCGGGCGAGCAGTTCGAGGAAGATTGTGCAGGTCATGACCCACCCATTGTCAGTGCGCCGTCCATCCGCCGTCTATGGCGAACGAGGCGCCGGTGACCATGGAGGCGTGCGGGGAGCACAGGTAGGCCACCATCTCGGCCACCTCGTCGGGCTCGATCAGCCGCCGGATCGCCGCCCGCGCCAGCATGATCTTGTCCAGGACCTCGTCCTCGGCCATGCCGTGCGCCCTGGCCTGGTCGGTCACCTGGGACTCCACCAGCGGCGTGCGGACATAGGCGGGGTTGACGCAGTTGGAGGTCACGCCGTGCGCCGCACCCTCCAGCGCCACCACCTTGGACAGGCCCTCCAGGGCATGCTTGGCGGCCACATAGGCGGCCTTGTACGGCGAGGCCCGCAGGCCGTGGATCGACGAGATGTTGACGATCCGGCCCCATCCCCGCGCGTACATGCCCGGCAGCGCACGCCGCCCCAGCCGGAACGGGGTCTCCACCATGATCCGGAGGATCTCGGCGAAGGCGTCGGGCGGGAACTCGGTCACCGGCGCGACGTGCTGGAACCCGGCGTTGTTGACCAGGATGTCGATGCCGTCGCAGTCCAGCGCGTCCACCGCCGCCATGTCGGTCAGATCGGCGGCGAGCGCGCCCGCCGCGCCGATCTCGTCGGCGGCCCGGCGGGCCACGTCGGGCCGCAGGTCCACGATGGTGACCTCGGCGCCGGCGGCGGCGAGGCGGCGGGCGCAGGCCCGGCCGATCCCGCTCGCGCCGCCGGTCACCAGGGCCCGCCGCCCGGACAGGTCCAGGCCCTCCGATGGGCGGGCCGTGCTCGTAGCGGTCATCGGGCGACGGCCTCCTGACGGGTGGACGGCTCGGATTCCTTCTCGGCGCCGGCGCCCGCGGCCCGCGTACGGCGGGACGCGAGCAGGTGGCGGGCCGTTCCCCAGATGCCGCGCCGGAAGACCAGCACGATGACCACGAAGATCCCGCCGGTGACCAGGCCCGTCTCGGTGAACCCGGCGGTGGCCAGGTAGTCGTTCAGCTCGACGATGAGCCCGGCGCCGATCGCGCCGCCCCACAGCGTGCCGATGCCGCCGAGGACGACCGCCATCACGGCCTGCCCGGACGTCGTCCAGTAGACCTCGTGCAGGGACGCGAAGCCGTGGCTGATCGCGTACAGCCCGCCCGCGAGGCCGGACAGCCCCGCCGACAGCACGAACGCCAGCAGCTTGTAGCGCTCGACCGGGTAGCCGAGTGCCTGCGCACGCGCCGGGTTGTCGCGGATGGACATCAGCACGCGGCCGAACGGCGACCGTACGACCCTCCAGACCGCCAGCATGCCGAGCAGGATGAACGGCAGGCCCGCGTAGTAGAAGAAGAACGGGTCGGACAGGTCCACGCCGAAGAACTCGCGCGGCACGCCCTGCAGGCCGTTCTCCCCGCCCGTCACGTCCCGCCACTGGTTGGCGACGAAGTAGACCATCTGCGCGAACGCCAGCGTGACCATCGCGAAGTAGATGCCGCGCAGCCGCACCGACAGGTAGCCGATCGGCACCGCCAGCAGCGCCGCGAACAGCGCGCCGCCGAGCACGGCGACCGGGAACGGGACGCCCCAGTGCACCGCCATCAGCCCCGCGGCGTACGCCGACCCGCCCCAGAACGCGGCGTGCCCGAACGACAGCAGCCCGGTGTAGCCGAGCAGCAGGTCGAGCGCGGCGGCGAACAGCGCCCAGCACAGCATGTCCATCGCCACCGGCGGATAGACGAACCACGGCAGCCCGAGCGCCACGACGAGGCCCACCGCGAGCAGCGCGGGCCTTGCGGCCAGCCTGGACAAGATCACGACATCGCCTCCTCGCGGCCGAACAGCCCGGCCGGCCGCCACAGCAGCACGGCCGCCATCACGATGAACACCAGCGTCTGCGACAGCGACGGCACGTAGTAGTTGCCGAGCGCCGTCACCAGCCCGATCGCGAAGCCCGCCGTCACCGACCCGAAGATCGAACCGAGGCCGCCGATCACGACCACCGCGAACACGGTGATGATGAGATCGGAGCCCATCAGCGGGTTGACCGCGCGCATCGGGGCGGCGAGCACTCCGGCCAGGCCCGCCAGCGCGATCCCGAAGCCGAACACCGGCGTGACCCAGCGGCCGACGTCGATGCCGAGCGCCCGGGTGAGCTCGGGCTTCTCGGTCGACGCCCGGACGATCATCCCGACGCGGGTCCGGGTGAGCGCCACCCACACCAGCACGCAGACGACGACCGAGAGGGCCAGCACGAACACCTGGTACGTCGGGTAGCTGAAGAGGCCAAGGTCGATCGAGCCGTCCAGGGCCGACGGCCGCGGATAAGGCTGCGACTGCACGCCGTACTTGCTCTTCACCAGGTCCTGAAGGATCAGCGTGAGGCCGAAGGTGAACAGGAAGTTGTAGAGCGGGTCCAGCGGCGCCAGCCGCCGGATGAACAGCCGTTCCAGCACGATCCCGGCCACGCCCAGCACGATCGGGACCGCGACGAGCGCGACCCAGAAGTTCACGCCGAACGAGTCGAGCAGCACGAAGGCGCCGAACGCGCCGAGCATGTAGAACGCCCCGTGGGCGAAGTTGACCACGCCGAGCATCCCGAAGATGACCGAGAGGCCCAGGGCGAGCAGGGCGAAGAACGCCCCGCCCACCAGGCCGTTGAAGGCCTGTTCGAGCATGTGCCTGGCCTCCCTAGAGCTTGCAGGACGGGTCGGGCTGCTGGAACGCCTGGTTCGCCGGGATGGTCTTCAGGACCTTCTCGTAGTCCCAGGGCTCCTTGACCTCACTGGACGGCTTGACCTGAGCGAGCGCGACGTCGTGCAGCAGCAGGTGGTCGGCGGCGCGGATGGAGGCGTTCTTGGCGAAGACGTCCTGGAAGGTGTGGCCCTCGAGCTGCTTCACCACGTCGTCGGACTTGTCGGTGCCGCCGCGCTGCACCGCGTCCAGGTACTGCAGGGCCGCGGAGTAGTTGGCGGCGTGCGCGAACGTCGGGCGCTTGCCGGTCTTGGCCATGAACTTGTCGGCCCAGGCGCGGTTCTGCGGGTCGGCGTTCCAATACCAGGCGTCGGTGAACTTGGTCCCGGCGAGCGCGTCCGAGCCGAGCGAGTGGATGTCGGTGAGGAACATCAGCCCGACCGCCAGCCCGATGCCCTTGTCGCGCAGCTTGTACTCGTTGTACTGCTTCACGAAGTTGACCAGGTCGCCGCCCGCCTGCATGGTGCCGAGCACCTGCGGCTTCGGGCTGAGGCCCGGGGCCTTGAGCATGAACGTGGAGAAGTTGTCGTTCGGGAACGGCGCCGGGTCGGCCTTCACGACCTTGCCGCCCGCGCCCGTGACGGCGGTGTTGAAGCTCTTGTTCATGTCCTGCCCGAACGCGTAGTCCGGGTAGACGACGTACCAGTTCTTGGCGCCGTCCTTGGTCACCGTGTCGCCGGTGCCGTGCGCCAGCATGTAGGTGTTGTAGCCGTAGTGGAAGGTGTACTTGTTGCAGTTCGCGCCCTCCAGCGCGGTGGTCGCGGCGCCGATGTCCATGAAGAGCTTCTTCTTGGCCTTGGCGATGTTGGCGACCGCGAGCGCCGCCGACGAGGTCGGCACGTCCAGGATGATGTCGGCCTTCTGCCGGTCGTAGAGCTCCTGCGCCTTGGAGTTGGCGATGTCGGGCTTGTTCTGGTGGTCGGCCGAGACCACGTCGATCTTCTTGGCGACGGCCTTGTCGCCGTACTTGGCCTTGTAGTCGGCGACGGCCATCCTGACCGCCTCGATGCTGTTCTTGCCGGACAGGTCGGCGTAGGTCGCCGACTGGTCGTTCAGGACGGCGAGCACGATCTTGCCGTCGGAGATCTTGCCGCCACCGCCGCCGGGGCCGCCGTTGCAGCCGGCCGCCGCGCTCGCCAGGATCGCCCCCACCGCGGCCAGTGCGGCCGTACGCGAACGAGCTGTCATCGTCTTACTCCTTAACTAAATGCCCAGGTGCTGGAGAAGCTCGCCCTCGCGGGCCTTCATCGCGTCGTTGTCGAGGGACTCGACGACGCGCCCTTCGGCGAGCAGGTAGTGCCGGTCGGCGACGGTGGCGGCGAAGTGCACGTTCTGCTCGATGAGCAGGACGGTCACCCCCTGCCGCTTGACCTCGCGGAGGATGTCGCCGATCTGCTGGACGATCAGCGGGGACAGGCCCTCGGTGGGCTCGTCGCAGAGCAGCAGGCGCGCGCCCATGCGCAGCACGCGGGCGAGCGCGAGCATCTGCTGCTCACCGCCCGAGAGCTTGGTGCCGGGGAAGCGCCGCCGCTCCTTCAGGCGGGGGAACGTCTCGTACACCCGGTCCAGCGACCAGGGCTCGGGGCCGACGCGCGGCGGGAGCGTGAGGTTCTCCTCGACCGAGAGCGTGGCGTAGATGCCGCGGTCGTCCGGCACGTAGCCGAGCCCGCGCCGTGTTCGTTTGTGCACGGCCTGTTTGGTCACATCTTGAGAGAGGAACGAAACACGCCCTTCGTTCCGTCCAATGTGCAGACCCGTGACGCAGCGCAGGAGCGTGGTCTTCCCGGCTCCGTTCCGGCCGACGAGCGTGACGATCTCGCCTTCCTGCACCTCGATGTCCACGGAGCGGAGGGCCTGCGCCTCGCCGTACCAGGCCGACAGGCCCTCGATGCGCAGCATCGGCTCAGTGCTCGGCATTCGCGTCTCCCAGGTAGGCGGCGACGACGCGCGGGTCGTCGCGGATCTCCTCGTACGGGCCCTCGGCCAGTACGCGGCCGCTCTGCAGGACCGTGACCCGGTCCGCGAGCCGGGAGACGACGCTCATGTTGTGCTCGACCATCACGACGGTCCGGCCGCGCCGCACGCGGTGGACCAGGTCGACGGTCCGGTCGATGTCCTCGACGCCCATCCCGGCGGTCGGCTCGTCCAGGAGCAGCACCTTGGGATCGAGCGCGAGGGCGAGCGCCAGCTCCAGGGCGCGCTTGCGGCCGTAGGAGAGAGTGCCCGCCGGTACGTCCGCTTGAGCGGTGAGGCCGACCTCCTCCAGCAACTGTGCGGCGCGCTCGGTGAACCGTTCGAGCGACCGGTCCGAGCGCCAGAACCGCCAGGTCACGCCGGTGCCGCCCGCGAGCGCCAGCTGCAGGTGCTCGCGCGGGGTGAGCTGCGCGAACAGGCTGGTGATCTGGAACGAGCGGGCCACGCCGAGCCGCGCCACGTGCTCGGGGCGGCGGCCGGTGAGGTCGCGCTCGTGCAGCCTGATCCGGCCCGCGCTCGGCTTGAGGAAGCCGGTGAGCAGGTTGAACAGGGTGGTCTTGCCTGCTCCGTTCGGCCCGACGAGCGCGTGCACGCTGCCGTCGGCGACGTCGAGGTCCACGCCGTCCACGGCGCGGAACCCGCGGAACTCCTTGACCAGGCCCTGCGCACGCAGAACAGGACCGTCCATGCGGCCTCCTCGGGGGGGTGTGCGTGGGTTTGCGGGGTGTGTGACGCAGGACACTAAGTCGGCCCGGTAAGGGGAACCATGTGGGGCCGCCACACAATTGGGGCGGCCGATAGTGATGTGATCCACATCACTCACAGGTCAGGCGCGTTTCCACATTTCCCCTGGTCCGGATATGTGGATCGGCCATGTAGGAACCGCGAAGACCATCTCCGTACGGTCACCGGCATGGACAAGGTGGTGAGCTCGGCCGCCGCGGCGGTGGCCGACGTCCCGGACGGGGCGTCGGTGGCCGTCGGCGGGTTCGGGCTGTGCGGCATTCCGATGAACGTGATCACTGCGCTGCTGGACCGGGGCACGACCGGGCTGCGCGTGGTGTCCAACAACTGCGGCGTCGACGACTGGGGTCTCGGCGTGCTGCTGGCCGAGGGCCGCATCGCGCACATGACCGCGTCGTACGTCGGCGAGAACAAGGAGTTCGCCCGGCAGTACATGGGCGGCGAGCTGGAGGTCGAGCTGGTGCCGCAGGGCACGCTCGCCGAACGGCTGCGCGCGGGCGGCTGCGGGATCCCGGCGTTCTACACCCCGGCGGGGGTCGGCACCCCGATCGCGGGCGGCCGGGAGACGCGCGACTTCGACGGGCGCACGTACGTGCTGGAGGAGGCGATCACCACCGACTTCGCGCTGGTGCACGCGGCCCGCGGCGACCGGTTCGGGAACCTGGCGTTCCACGCCTCCGCCCGCAACTTCAACCCGCTCGCCGCGATGGCGGGACGGATCACGATCGCGCAGGTCGAGGAGGTCACCGACTTCGCCCCCGACGAGATCCACCTGCCCGGGATCTTCGTGCACCGCGTCGTGCCGGCCGGCCTCGCCGAGAAGAGGATCGAGAAGGAGACGACCAGCCGATGACCCCCACACCGCTCACCCGCGAGCAGATGGCGGCCCGCGCCGCCCGCGAGCTCACCGACGGCTCGTACGTCAACCTCGGCATCGGGCTGCCGACGCTGGTCCCCAACTACCTGCCGCCGGGCGTCGAGGTGGTGCTGCACAGCGAGAACGGGATCCTCGGCGTCGGCCCCTACCCGCGCGCGGACGAGGTGGACCCCGACCTCATCAACGCGGGCAAGGAGACCGTGACGGTCCTGCCGGGCGCGTCCTACTTCGACTCGGCGCTCTCGTTCGGCGTCATCCGAGGCGGACGGCTGGACGCGGCGATCCTCGGCGGCATGCAGGTGTCGGCGTCGGGCGACCTCGCCAACTGGACCATCCCCGGCAAGATGATCAAGGGGATGGGCGGCGCGATGGACCTGGTGCACGGCGCCCGCCGCGTCATCGCGCTGATGGAGCACCGCGCCCGCGACGGCTCGTCCAAGATCGTGCGGTCCTGCACGCTGCCGCTGACCGGGCGCGGCGTGGTCGACCGGATCATCACCGACCTGGCCGTCATCGACGTGACGGCGGACGGTCTCATGCTGCGCGAGACCGCCCCCGGCGTCACCGCGGACGAGGTGCGCGAGGCCACCGCCGCGCCCCTGGTGATCGCCGACACCTGACCGCGGCGCAATGTGGGGCGGCGGCACGTGGTCCGGGTCACAGCGCATCATCACGATGGGCCCATGAGAGCCACCCACCCCCTCGTGGCCGCCGCCGGACTCGCGATCGGCGCGTCCCTCGTGGCAGCCCCCTCCGCCCAGGCCGCCCCCTCCGCCTCGGCCGCCTCCGCCTCCGCCTCCGCCTCCGCCTCGGCCGCCTCCGCCTCGGCCGTCGGCTCGGCCTCGGCCGCTTCCGCCTCGGCCGTCCCCTCCGCGTCCGCCCAGGCCAAGGCCTGCTCGCCGGTCGCCGTTCCGGGCGCGGAGAAGCAGGTCACCGCGTGCCTGGACGACCTCACCACGGCCGGCACGGTCGCGTCCGGCCACACGATCCCCGGCGACTGGGCCGGGCTGCACCCGCCCGGTGCGCGCAACCCGAGCGGCGTGCCCGGCACGCAGATCGACGGCTACTTCCCCGACACCTCGACGTTCAACACCGCGCACGGCTGGAACCACGACTCCCAGTTCGTCATCCGGCTGCCCGAGCACTGGAACGGCGGCCTGGTCGTGGCCGGGTCGCCGGGCGTCCGGGGCCAGTACGCCAACGACTTCGTCATCTCCGACTGGGTGCTGGCCAAGGGCTATGCGTTCGCGGCGACCGACAAGGGCAACGTCGGCGCCACGTTCTATGAGGACGGCAGGAAGCCCGGGGACGCCCTGGCCGAGTGGAACGACCGCGTCACCCAGCTGACCAAGGCGGCCAAACGCACGGTCGCCCGCTACTACGGCCGCACCCCACGCCACACGTACGCGGCGGGCGTCTCCAACGGCGGTTATCTGGTCCGTTGGCAGCTGGAGCACAACCCGGAGCTCTACACCGGCGGCGTGGACTGGGAGGGCACGCTCTGGCGGGAGGACGGGCCCAACCTCTTCACGTTCCTGCCGAAGGCCCTGGACGGCTACACCAAGGGCGACACTGCCGAGATCGAGGCCGCCGGTTACCCCGCCGCCTCGTCGTTCCTGTGGGACTACCACTACAAGGTCTACTGGGACCTCACCCAGCGCATCTACCGCCAAGAGGTCGACCCGGCCTATACGGGCGCGGAAACCGCCTACGACTACGCGTCCCGCCCCCACTCCGTGCACAAGGCCGTACGGAGGATCTCGCTGAACGGGCGCATCGGCCGTCCCCTCATCACCCTGCACGGCACGCTCGACTCCCTGCTGCCCATCTCGCAGGACTCCGACGTCTACGACCGCCTCATCAAGGCCCAGGGCCGCGATCGCCTGCACCGCTACTACCGCATTGAGGGAGGCAACCACGTCGACGGCCTCTACGGCACCTACCCCGACAAGCTTCGGCCGATCCTGCCCTGCTTCCGCACCGCCTTCACCGCGCTCGAAGGCTGGACCACCAAGGGCAAGACCCCGCCACCGGACAAAACACTCCCCCGCCCGGCCTCGGGCGACCTCGCCAACGAATGCTCCCTCGGAGGCACCGGATGAAGTCCCTGCTCGCGTCCCTGCTCACCGCAAGCCAACTGACCGCCCCCGCCGCGGCCACCCTGCCCTCGTACAACATCAGCACTCGGTACGTCGCGGGTGTCTCGTCTGGCGGCTACATGGCCAACCAGCTGCACGTCGCCTACTCGGGCACGTTCGCCGGGGCGGGCATCTTCACCGCCGGGGCCTACGACTGCGCGCAGGGTGACACCACGACAATCACCGCGCAGCTCGCCTGTATGAACACTCTCCAGCCTCGCAAGACCCCCGCCTACCTGGAGCAGGAGACCCGCGACCGCGCCACGGCCGGGACCGTCGACCCGGTCTCCAACCTCTCGGGCGACCCGGTGTACCTCTACCACGGCACCAGCGACAACACCGTGAAGCAGGCGGTCAACGACGACCTCGCCACCTACTACAGCGACCTCGGCGCCTCCGTCGTCTATAACAAGACGACCGCGGCCGGGCACGCGTGGGTGAGCCCGCTCGGGCCCAACTCCTGCTCGCTCACCGCGTCCCCGTACATCAACAAGTGCGGCAACGACCCGGAGCGCGAGATGCTCGGCAAGCTCTTCGGGTCGGTCAACGCGCCCGCCTCGACGCCCGGCGGGCAGCTCGTGCAGTTCGACCAGAACGCCTACGCCCCCGGCGGCAGCGCGAGCGCGATCAGCATGGACTCGCGCGGCTTCGTCTACGTGCCGAGCACCTGCGCGTCCGGCACGGCCTGCCGCCTGATCGTCGCGCTGCACGGCTGCCAGCAGTACTACGGAACGGTCGGCGACGCGTTCATCAAGAAGGCCTACCTGAACGAGTACGCCGACACCAACGACACGATCGTCCTCTACCCGCAGGCCACCACCGCGACGGGCAACCCGAACGGCTGCTGGAACTGGTGGGGCTACGGTGGCGACACCCGCTACGCCCAGCACGGCGGCAAGCAGATCGAGGCCGTCATGGCCATGACCCGCGCGCTGGGCTGACCCGCGCGCCGGGCCGACCCGTGACCTAGATCGCCTTTCCCGGATTGAGCAGGCCGTCGGGATCGAGGGCCTGCTTGATCTGGCGATGGACGGCCAGGGTGTCGGGGTCGAACTCGCCGTCCAGCCAGGGCCGCTTCAGCACGCCGACGCCGTGCTCGCCGGTGAGCGTGCCGCCCAGCTCGATCGCGGCGGTGAAGATCTCGTCGGCGGCGGCCTGGACGGGCGGCGGCGGGCCGGTCAGGCCGCGGTCGAAGACGAACAGCGGGTGCAGGTTGCCGTCCCCGGCGTGCGCGACGGTCATGACCCGCACGTCGTGCCGGGCGGCGGCGCGTTCGATCCGTTCCATCATCTCGGGCAGCCGGGAGCGGGGCACGCACACGTCCTCGACCAGGCAGTTCCCGAGGCGTTCGGCGGCGGGATAGGCCATCCGCCGCACCTCGAGCAGCGCGGCGGCCTCGGCCTCGTCGGTAGAGGCCGCCGCGAACTCCGCGCCCGCCTCCTCGCAGTGCCGGACGAGCTCGGCGGCGGGGCACTCGGGCCCGTCGGTCTGCGCGATGATCACGGCGGCGGTGTCGGCGTCGAGGTCGATCCGGCGATAGTCGTCGATGGCGCGCAGCGTCGCCCTGTCGATCAGCTCCAGCAGGCTGGGCCGCAGCCCGGCGCCCATGATCGCGGCCGCGGCGGCGCCGGCCGCCGTGAGCGACCCGAACGAGGCCAGCACGGTCACCGGGGCATCGGCGGGCGCCGGGCGCAGCCGCACGGTCGCGGCGGTGATCACGCCCAGCGTGCCCTCGGACCCGACGAACAGGCCGGTCAGGTCGTAGCCGGTGACGCCCTTGACCGTGCGCCCGCCGGTGCGGATCACCCGGCCGCCCGCGAGCACGACCTCCAGGCCGAGCGCGGAGTCGCGGGTCACGCCGTACTTCACACAGCGCAGCCCGCCCGCGTTGGTCGCCAGGTTGCCGCCGATCGTGGAGATCTCGTGGCTGGACGGGTCGGGCGCGTACATCAGCCCGTGCTCGCGCGCCGCCCGGTCCAGGTCGGCGGTGATCACGCCGGGCTCGACCACGGCGAGCTGGTCCTGCGGCACGATCTCCTGGATCGCGGTCATCCTCGCCAGGGACAGCACGACGCAGCCGTCGGTGGCGGTCGCTCCCCCGGCCAGGCCCGTGCCGGCGCCGCGCGGTACGACCGGGACGAGGTGCTGCCGCGCCCACTTCATGACCGTGACGACGTCGGCGGTGTCGCGGGCGAGCACGACCGCGGCGGGCTTGCCCGGGGCCGCGTAGGTCTGGTCGCGGGCGTAGGCGTCCATGGCGTCGGGGTCGGTGATCAGGCGGCCTGCCGGGAGCAGTGCGCCCAGCGTCTCAACGGGGGGCTGGCTCACATCCACCTTCGTATCAGCTAGAAACGCCCACAATATTCCGGATAGCGGAACGTATTTCCGCATTACAGGCAACCAGCAGATCGCCGGGCGCGTCAACCGTCCGGCCCGGCACCTAGACCACCGGCTGGTCGAGCTCCTCGGAGAGGATGGCGCGCAGGCGCGTGGCGACCTCGGTCAGCTTCGCCTTCGGGAACCGGTCCTTGGGCGCGGTGACGCTCACCCCGGCCGACGGCGTGGCCTTGCCCAGGAAGACCGGGACGGCCGCGCAGCGCACGCCCTCCTCGTTCTCCTCCAGGTCAAGGGCGTAGCCGCGCTCCCGGATGGCCGCCATCTCCTCGGCCAGCCGGGCCGGCGAGGTGATCGAGTGGCGGGTGACGGCGCGCAGCTCGTGCGCGGAGGCCCACAGCTTGATCGCCTCGTCGGTCGGGTAGGTCCAGGCCAGCAGGGCCTTGCCGACGCCGGTGCAGTGCGCGGGGTTGCGGCCGCCGATCACCGAGGTCATGGTGAGCGGGTGGATCGCCTCGACCTTGTCCACGTAGATGATCTCCGCGCCCTCCAGCACGGCCATGTGGGTGGTCTCGTTCAGCTCCTCGCGCAGCCGCAGCAGCACGGGGTGCACCAGCGCGCGCAGGTCGATCCGGTCGTAGAAGCGGAACGCCGCGGCCAGCATCTCGGTACCGAGGAAGTAGGGGCCGTTCGGCTCGGGCTGGGCCGCGAAGCCGCGGTGGCGCAGGGCCCCGAGCAGGCGGTGCAGCGAGCTGCGCGGGATGCCGGAGCGGACCGCCAGGTCCTCCAGCGTCACTCCCCGCCCGTGCTCGGACAGCAGCTGGAGGATGCGCAGCGCACGGTCGACGCTGCCCACCGGCGACTCACTCTTCGACATGAGGCCCTCTCTCAGATCTTTCCGCCATACGGAATGCTAGCCCACGATACGGATGCCCTGCTACATTCGCCGCGTGATGAAGGCACTGGTGTTCACCGCACCGAGTGTGGTGGAACTGCATGACATCGACGAACCGTCCGTGAAATCCGATGAGATCCTGGTCGAGGTGGCCGCCGCCGGCATCTGCGGCAGCGAGCTGCACGGCGTGCGCACCCCGGGCTTTCGTACCCCGCCGCTGGTGATGGGGCACGAGTTCGCCGGAACGACGATCGACGGCCGCAGGGTGGCGGTCAACCCCATTCTTTCCTGCGGCACCTGCGACCTGTGCGTCCGGGGCCGCAGCCAGCTGTGCCGCCACCGGGCCCTGATCGGCGTGCACCGCCCCGGCGGGTTCGCCGAACGGGTGGCCGTGCCCGCGTCGGCCGTGCACGTCCTGCCAGCCGGCATGTCCTGGACGGCGGCCGGGCTGGTGGAGCCGATCGCCTACGCCGTCCACACCTGGAACGTTGCACAGGTGCCCGAGGGCGCGCGGGTCGGCGTGATCGGCTGCGGCACGATCGGGCTGCTGTGCATGCAGCTCGCGCGCGGCCGGGGCGCGGCGACCGTCGCCGCGGCCGACCTGTCCGACCGCCGCGCCGCCGTCGCCGCCCGCCTCGGCGCCGACGTCGCGGGCCCGGCGCTGAGCGGCGAGTTCGACGTGATCTTCGACGCGGTGGGCTCCCCCGGCACCCGCGCCGCCGCCCTCGCCCACCTCGCGCCCGGCGGGACGGCCGTCTGGCTGGGGCTGCTGTCGGCCGAGTCCGGGTTCGACGGCGCCGACCTGGTCCGCGCCGAGAAACGCGTGCTCGGCTCGTTCGGCTACACCGACGCGGAGTTCGCCGCCGCCGTGGATCTCGCGGCAGAGTGGGACCTCAGCTGGGTGAACACCTTCCCCCTCAGCGACGGGGCGCGGGTGTTCACCGACCTGATGAACGGCGGGACCGAGCCCGTCAAGGCGCTCCTCGCCCCCTGAGACCCCTTGAGGCCCCTTGAGGCCTCTGAGGCGCTTTGAGGCCACTGAGGCGCCTTGAGGCCCGTGAGCACGGAAGGAGACGGCTCATGAACGTCAGCGAGGGCTTCCGCGAGCTGGCCGTGCCGCCCGGGATGGTGGGCGTCTGCGCGCTCGGCCAGGCCGGATTCCTGATCAAGGGGTCGGGCGGAACGGTCGTGGCCGTCGACCCCTACCTGTCGGACCGGCTCGCGACCGACTCGGAGTTCGGGCCGCCCGGACGCTGGGCGCGGCGCTTCCCGCCACCGTTCGGCCCCGGCGAGCTCGACGCCGACGTGGTCGTGATCACCCACGAGCACGCCGACCACTTCGACCCGGTGACGCTCGGACCCGCCTTCGAGCGTCACCCGTTCCAGCTCGTCGCCCCGCCCGTCCTGGCGGACGACGCCACCAGGCTCGGCGCCGCGTTCCGACCGGCGCACGCGGGCGAGCCGCTGGAGGTGGGCGGCGTCCTCGTGCACCCGGTCCCGGCCGCCCACTCCCCCGAATACACCGGGCCCGCCTGCTACGACGTGATGGTGCAGGACGGCGCGCACCGCTTCCTCGGCTATGTCATCGAGGTCGAGGACGGCGTGACCGTCTACCACGCGGGCGACACCGTCCTGCATCCCGAGATCGACCGGGCGCTGGCGGGCCTGCGGCCGCGCGTGGCGCTGCTGCCGGTGAACGGCCGCGACCGCATCCGCGAGGAGATGGGGATCGTCGGCAACCTGACCGTACGGGAGGCCGCGCACCTGGCGGCCCAGGCGGGCGCGCGCTGGCTGATGCCGAGCCACCACGACCTGTTCGCCGTGAACGCCGAGTCGGTCACGACGTTCGTCGACACGCTCGACCGGCAGTTCCCCGACCAGGAGTACCTCGTTCCCAAGGTCGGCCGCCCGGTCGTCCTGGGCGTCTGAGAGGAGAACCGTGTCCGTCCCCTATGAGGAGATCGACACCCCGGCGCTGATCGTCGACCTGGACACCGTGGCGGCCAACATCGCCGAGATGGCCGGCGTCATGGCCCGGAACGGCGTACGGCTGCGCCCGCACATCAAGACGCACAAGATGCCCGAGATCGCGCGCCTTCAGCTGGAGGCCGGCGCGGCCGGGATCACCTGCGCCAAGCTCGGCGAGGCGGAGGTGATGGCGGACGCGGGCTGCGACGACATCCTGCTCGCGTTCCCGCTGTGGGGGCGGCCCAAGCTGGAGCGCATCGCCGCACTGCGCGAACGGGCCCGGGTGCGGGTCAGCCTCGACTCGGTCGAGGTCGCCGAGGGCCTCGGCGGCGTCGGCGGCGCGTCGCCGGACGATCCGATCGAGGTGTTCGTGGAGGTCGACACCGGCCTGCACCGGCTCGGCCGGCCACCGGGCGTCCCGACGGCCGAGCTGGTCGCGGCCGTACGGAAGGTGCCGGGCGTAAGCGTCGCCGGGCTGCTCACACACGCGGGCCACTCCTACCGTTCGACCTCGCTGGACGAGCTGCGCGCGGTCGCCGAACGCGAGGTCACCGACCTCACCGAGACGGCCGAGCTGTGCGGCGGCGAGCTGGAGATCAGCGTCGGCTCCACGCCCACGTCCCGTTTCGGCGCGGCCGTGCCGGGCGTCACCGAGATCCGCCCCGGCACCTACGTGTTCAACGACGCCACCATGATCCGGCTCGGCGTCGCCACCGAGGCCACGGCCGCCGCGCGGGTGCTGACGACGGTGATCGCGCGCCCGGCGCCCGACCGGTTCGTGGTGGACGCGGGCAGCAAGTCGCTGACCTCCGACGGCGCCGGCACGCCCGGCTGGATCATGGTCGCCGGTCGGCCGGAGCTGTCGATGCGGTTCCTCAGCGAGGAGCACGGCATCGGCCGCTGCGCCGCCGAGACCGCCGGACCCGAGATCGGGGAACGGCTGGAGCTCATCCCGAGCCACGCCTGCCCGGTCTCCAACCTCTTCGACACGGCGTACGGGGTGCGCGGCGGGCGGCTCGACCACGAGCTCGCCGTCGCGGCCCGGGGGAAGGTGCGGTGATGCGCGGGCTGACCGGAAGGACCGTCCTGATCACGGGCGGCAGCAGCGGGATCGGCGAGGCCGCGGCCCGCCGGTTCCTGGAGGAGGGCGCGCGAGTCTTCATCTGCGGGCTGGACCGCGTCAAGGAGGTCGTGGACGAGCTGTCGGCCCTCGGCGAGATCGCCGGAACGGTCTGCGACGTCAGCAGGGAGGACGACGTCGCCCGCCTGGTCGCCGAGGCGCGGGCCGCGCTCGGCTCCGTCGACGTCCTCATCAACAACGCCGGGACGTCGCGCCGCGACGCGTTCCTGGAGATCGCCCCGGAGCACTGGGACAAGATCATCGCGGTCAACCTGCGCGGCATGTTCCTCGTCGGCCAGGCGGTGAGCCGGCTGATGGTCGAGCGCGGCACCGGCGGCGCGATCGTCAACATGGCCTCCACGAACGCGCTCGGCGGCGAGGAGGACTACGCGCACTACAACGCCTCCAAGGGCGGCGTGCTGCTGCTGACCAAGACCATGGCGGTCGAGCTCGGCAGGCACGGCATCCGGGTCAACGCCGTGTGCCCCGGCTACATCAGGACCCCGCTGAACGCATCCATCGAGGCGACCCTCGACCCCGACTTCGTCGCGGCGTACCAGCGCGACCACATCCCCCTGGGCCGGGCCGGGCAGGCCGCGGAGGTCGCCTCCGCGTACGCCTTCCTGGCCTCCGACGACGCCTCCTTCGTCCACGGAGCCGAGCTGGTCATCGACGGTGGCCAGCTCGCCATCATGTAAGGGAACGCGGAGACCCCCATGGCACGCATCGTCTTCATCGGCGCCGGCAGCGTCGAGTTCACCAAGAACGTCCTGTCCGACCTCCTCACCCTCCCCGGCCTCGAGACCTCCACGCTCGTCCTGCACGACATCGACGCCGACCGCCTCGCGACCGCCGAGGCCATGGCGCGCTGGATGGTGGGCCACCTCGGGCTGCCCGCCAGGGTCGAGGCGCACACCGACCGGCGGGCCGCCGTCGACGGCGCCGACTACGTCATCAACGAGATCGCGGTCGGCGGGTTCGCGGCGACGCGGATCGACTTCGAGATCCCAGCCCGGTACGGGCTGCGCCAGACGATCGCCGACACGCTCGGCATCGGCGGGATCTTCCGGGCGCTGCGCACCATCCCGGTGATGGTGGCGCTCGGGCACGACCTCGCCGAGCTCGCCCCGCACGCGCTGCTGCTCAACTACACCAACCCGATGTCGATGGTCCCCCGCGCGGTCTACGACGGGACGCCGTTCCGCAACGTCGTGGGCATCTGCCACTCGGTCCGCGACACCCAGGCGCGGCTGGCGGGACTGGTCGGCGTCCCCGAGGACGAGGTCTCGTTCGTCACCGCCGGGGTCAACCATCAGGCGTTCGTGCTGAAGTTCGAGCACCACGGGCAGGACCTCTACCCGCGGCTCGCCGCGGCGGTCGACGCCGACCCGGCGCTGCGGCGCACCGTGCGCGCCGAGGTCTTCACGCGGTTCGGGCACTTCCCGACCGAGTCCAGCGTGCACGGCTCGGAGTACCTGCCGTGGTTCCTGCACCACGACGACCAGGTCGAGCTGTTCCGCATCCAGGTCGGCGCCTACCTGGAATGGTCACGGGAGAACCTGGACACCTACGAGGGGACCCGCCGCCGCCTCGCCGCCGGTGAGGGCGTGACGGTCGAGCCGATGTCGGAGCTGGCCTCGGAGATCATCCACTCGATCGAGACCGGCACGCGCCGGATCGTCCACGGCAACGTGCACAACGAGGGGCTCATCACCAACCTGCCCGGCGACGCGTTCGTCGAGGTGCCGTGCGTGGTGGACCGGGCCGGCGTGCAACCGACCCGCGTCGGCGCGATGCCGCCGCAGCTCGCCGCGCTGAACCGCACGTTCCTGAACGTGAGCGACCTGACCGTGCGGGCGGCGCTGGAGGGGCGGCGCGACCATGTTCACCACGCGGCGATGCTCGACCCGAACGCCGCCGCCACGCTCACCCTCGCCCAGATCCACGACCTGGTCGAGGACATGATCAAGGCTCACGGGGACGCGCTCCCCGAGGGCGTCCGCTGAGCCCGCCGATGGAGCTGAGCGACTACAGGCCCCGGCCGCGGCTGCGCGTGCCGGGGTCTCGCGTTCCGCGCGCGGCCGTCCCGGCGATCGACGCGCACAACCACCTCGGCCGCTGGCTGACCGGTGACTGGGCCGTGCCGGACGTCGGGCGGCTGCTGGCCCTGATGGACGCGTGCGGCGTACAGAAGATCATCAACCTGGACGGGCGGTGGGGTCCGGAGCTGCGCGACAACCTCGACCGCTACGACCGCGCTCACCCCGGCCGGTTCGTGACGTTCTGCCACGTCGACTGGAACGACCTGGGCGGCGCGGCGACGAGCCTGTGCCATTCGGTGATCGAGGGCGCGCGCGGGCTGAAGGTCTGGAAGGACCTCGGGCTGCACGTGCGGGACGACTCCGGGCGGCTCGTGCTGCCCGACGACGAACGGCTGGGCGAGCTGTGGGACACCGCGGCCGAGCTCGGCATCCCGGTCGCGATACACACCGCCGACCCGATCGCGTTCTTCGATCCGGTCGACGAGCGCAACGAACGCTACGAGCAGTTGCTCGCGCACCCGGACTGGTCGTTCGCCGACACCGACCGCTTCCCGCGTTTCGAGCAGCTGATGGACGCCCTGGAGACCCTCGTCGCGCGGCATCCCGATACGACGTTCATCGCCGTGCACGGCGGCTGCCAGGCCGAGGACCTCGGCCGCGTCGGGCGCATGCTCGCCGACTACCCGAACCTGCACATCGACATCGCCGCGCGCATCGCCGAGCTCGGCCGCCAGCCGCGCGCGACCCGCGAGCTGATCCTGCGCTTCCCGGACCGGGTGCTGTTCGGCACGGACGAGATCCCGCCGGACGCCGACGTCTACGGCATCCACTTCCGCTTCCTGGAGACGGCCGACGAGTACTTCCCGCATTCGACGGAGGACCCGCCGCTGATGGGGCGCTGGCACATCAGCGGCCTAGACCTCCCCCCGAACGTTCTGGAGAAGGTCTACGCCGCCAACGCCAACCGTCTTCTCAACCTGTGACCCTCAGCCCTTGACCGCGCCTGCCAGGGCCTGAACGAAGCGGCGCTGGCCGATGAGGAACACCAGCAGGACCGGGACGGTGGTCAGCACCGTCCCGGCCATGATCTGCGGCCAGTCCGCACGATGTTGCCCCTGGAAGGTGGCCAGGCCCGCCTGCACGGTGTAGTTCTCCTTGGAGGAGATCGCGACCATCGGCCAGAACAGGTCGTTCCACGCGTAGATGAACGTGATGACCGCGAGCGCCGACAGCGCGGGGCGGGCGACCGGCAGCACGACGCGGAAGAACACGCCCCAGCGGGAGCAGCCGTCCATCCGCGCCGCCTCCTCCAGCTCGCGCGGGAAGTTCTGGAAGAACGAGGTCATCAGGTAGACGCCGAGCGCGGACGCCAGCTGCGGAGCGATCAGCGCACCGAGCGTGTTGATGAGATGCAGCTTGTGGAAGATCAGGAACGTCGGGATCACGGTCAGCTGGAACGGGATCAGCGTGGTGGCGATGACCAGCACCAGCGCGGCCCGGCGGCCCACGAAGCGCAGCCGCGCGAACGCGTACCCCGCCATGCTGCACAGCACGACCTGCGACACCACGATCGCCAGCGACACGATCACGCTGTTGAGGAACCAGCGCGGGAACTCCGAGTCCGACAGCAGCTGCCGGTAGCCGGTGAGGTTCACGCCCGGCGGGATCAGCGGCGGCGGGAACCGGTTCAGCTGCGCCTTGGTCATCACCGACGCGCCCAGCATGTAGACGAACGGGATCACCATGAGCAGCGACAGCGGCAGCAGCACCAGGTGACGCGGGCTCGGCAGCCGCCGCCGAGGTGTCGGTTCGGCGATGGTCACGTCGGCGGTGGTCACAGCAGGAACCCCTTCCGGCGGCCGAAGACCAGGCCGACGACGATGGCCACCAGGCTCGCCACGAACAGCGTGTAGGCGACCGCGGCGCCGTAGCCGGCGGTGAAGTACTCGAAGGCCAGCTGCCAGACGTAATAGACGATCGTGATCGTGGAGTTGACCGGCCCGCCCTTGGTGGTGGTGAGCAGCAGGTCGAAGAACTGCAGGCAGTCGATCAGTCCCCAGACCGCCAGGAACAGCGAGATGGGCCGTACGCCCGGGATGATGATGTGCCGGAACGTGCGGAACGCGCCCGCGCCGTCGATCGCCGCGGCCTCCAGCACCTCCTGCGGGATCTCCTGCAGCGCGGCCAGGTAGATGACCACGTTGAACCCGAACTGGGTCCAGATGAAGATCCCGGTGATGACGAGCATCGCCTGCGACGGGTCGTCCAGGAATCCCTGCGTGGGCAGCCCGGCCTGCGACAGCAGCCCGTTCACCACGCCGAAGTCCTTGTCGAAGACGAACGCCATCAGCAGTCCCTCGGCGGCGGCCGAGGCGACGAACGGGACGAGGAAGCACGCGCGGTAGAACCCGATGCCCCTGATCGGCTTGTTCAGCAGCAGCGCGACCGCGAGCCCGAGCAGCAGCGAGATCGGGATGTAGAGCGCGATCAGCTCCGCGGTGTTGCGGATCGACTTCCAGAACACCGGGTCGTGCGCGAGCGCCTTGTAGTTGGCGGTTCCGACGTTCTGCCCGCTCGTGACCAGGTCGGAGTCGGTGAGCGACAGCCGGAACGCCCAGCCCATCGGCAGCAGCGAGAAGCCGAGGACCAGCAGTGTGGAGGGCCCGGCGAACGACCAGCCGGCGGCCTGGTCGGCCAGCCGCCGGCGCCGCCTGCCGCCTCCGCCACCCTGCTTGCGGTCAGGCCGTGTCGAGGTCCTGCGGCGGTCCCTGCGGTCTCCCTTGGTGACGATCGCGGCGCTCATTGGCCGGGCACCGCGAGCAGCGCGTCGGACTTGCGGGCGGCGTCGTTCAGCGCGCTCTGCGGGTCGGACTTGCCGAGCATGACCGAGGCCATGGCGTCGGCGACGAACGCCGAGACCCGCGGATACTTCGAGGTGACCGGCCTGATCTGCTTGGCGTCGGCGAGGTTGTCGGTGACGATGCCGATGCCCGGATACTTCTTGACGAAGTCCCGGTAGCCGGGCAGCTTGACGATCGACCGGCGGGTCGGCAGCGAGCCGGTGTCCATCATCCAGACCAGTTGCTGCTGCGGCTGCGTCAGCCAGGTGAGGAACTCGGCGGCGGCCTTCACGCGGCGCGTCCCGTGGTCGAAGACGGCCCAGTTGTCGGGGCCCGAGACCGTCTGATGGTCGCCGTTCGTGCCGGGCAGCCGGGCGATGCCGTAGTCGATCTTCGCGGCCTGGACGTCGGGCAGCACCCACGGTCCGGACAGGAAGAGCCCGAGGCGGCCCGACTCGAAGAGCTTCTGCCCCTTCTCGGCGGGGCTGGAGTCCAGGTAGACCGACTTGTCCTGCACGGCCATCTGCTGGAGGAGCGTGAGGGCCTGCACGCCCGGCGCCGCGTTGAAGGCGGCCTTCTTGTTGTCGGGCGACAGGATCGCGCCGCCGCGCTGCCACACCAGCGGCCACAGCGCCCAGGTCGTCTCCTCGCCGCCGCTGACGGCCCAGGTGGTGCCGTACATCTTGGTCTTGGCGTCGGTGAGCCTGGCCGCGTACGACCTGAAGTCGTCCCAGGTCCAGTCGGGCGGGGGCGGCTTCAGGCCCGCCTTGGCCAGCATCTTCTTGTTGTAGAGGACGGTGAGGTCGTCGACGACGGCCGGGAAGCCGATCACCTTGCCGCTCACGGTCGCGGTCTGCCGGGTGTTGGGCCAGAAGTCGTCCCAGCCGACCGCCGGGCCGCCGAGGTACTTCTTCAGGTTGGGGACCTTGGGGCTGCGGGCGAGCGCGGCGCCCCACGACCCGTACATGTAGGCGATGTCGGGGTAGGTGCCGGCGGCGAACGCGGCGGTGACCTTGGGCAGCATCGTGTCGGCGGTGGCGCCGCCGGAGTCGCTCTTCACCCTGATGCCGGGGTGGGTCTTGTTGAACGAGGCGATCAGCTTCTCGATCGACCGGGCGGCCATGTCGTCCTGGCCGTGCCAGATCGTCAGTTCGACGGGCCCGCCCGCGTCCCCGCCGCCGGAGGACGAGGAACAGGCGGTGGCGGTGCCGAGGAGCACCGCGGTGAGGATCGGGACGAGTTTCTTCAACGGGACTCCTCCGTCGAGACTCTGTTTTCCACGATACGGAATGCTATTCCGGATTGCGGCAAAGCTAGCAGCGGCTTCCCGTGCAGGTCAAGACCCCGTAAACCCGACGATCTGGACGTACGACCGCGCCCGGATGGCATCCTTAGGCGGTGAGCGCACGAACGATCTCCCCCGTCCTGGTGGGCCGGCCCACCGAGCTCGCCCTGCTCGAGGACGCGCTGCGCGCCGCCGAGCAGGGAACACCGGGCGCCGTGCTGGTCGGCGGCGAGGCCGGCGTCGGCAAGACCAGGCTGACCAAGGAGTTCGGCGCCCGCGCCCGGGCCGGTCAGGCGCGCGTCCTGGTCGGCGGCTGCCTGGAGCTCGGCGCCGACGGCCTGCCGTTCGCCCCGTTCACCGCGGCGCTGCGCGAGCTGGTCCGGGAGATCTCGGTCGAAGGGGTGGCCGAGCTGCTCCCCGGCGGCTCGGCGAGCGGCCTGTCCCGGCTGCTGCCCGAGTTCGGCGAGCCGGACGGCGACATCTCCAGCGGGCAGGCGCGCGCCCGGCTCTTCGAGCTGGTGCTGACCCTGCTCGAACGGCTCTCCGAGGCCTCGCCCGTCGTCCTGGTGATCGAGGACGCGCACTGGGCCGACCAGTCGACCCGCGAACTGGTCACGTTCCTGATCCGCAACCTCGGCGGCAGCACCCGGCTGCTGATCGTCATCACGTTCCGCACCGACGAGCTGACCCGCTCACACCCGCTGCGCCCGCTGCTCACCGAGCTCGACCGGGCCGAGCACGTGCACCGGATCGAGCTGGCGCGCCTGCGCCGGGACGAGGTCACCGAGCTCGTCGCGAGCATCCTCGGCGAGGAGGGCCCGCCGCAGATCGTCGACGAGATCTTCGCCCGCAGCGAGGGCAACCCGCTGTTCGTCGAGGCGCTGCTGGACGCCGGGTCGGGCGCCGAGCTGCCCGGCTCGCTCCGCGACCTGCTGCTCGCCGCCGTTCAGCGGCTGCCCGAGGACACCCAGGAGATCCTGCGGGTCGCGAGCGCGGGCGGCGCGCGCATCGAGCACGACCTGCTCTCGGCCATCGCGGGCCTGGACGAGATGACCCTGACCCGCGGGCTGCGGCCCGCCGTCGCGGCCAACGTCCTGGTCGTCGAGGGCGACGGCTACTCGTTCCGGCACGCCCTGATCCGCGAGGCGATCCACGACGACCTGCTGCCGGGCGAGCGCACCCGCCTGCACGCCCGCTACGCCGAGTGCCTGTCGGACGAGGTGCCGGGCGAGGCGCGCGCCGTGGAGGTCGCGCACCACTGGTTCATGGCGCACAGCACGGTGAAGGCGCTGGTCAGCGCGTGGGACGCGATCGGCGCGACCGAACGTTCCCTCGCCTACGCCGAGTCCCTCCAGATGGCCTCGCGCGTCCTGGAGCTGTGGGACGAGGTGCCGGGCGCCGCCGAACGCATCGGCGCGACGCACGCCGAGGTGCTGGAACGGGCCGTCAAGCTCGCCTCCGACAGCGCCGACTCCGAGCTCGGCATCAAGCTGGCGACGGCCGCGCTCAAGGAGGTCTCCGACCCGCTCCGGGTGGCCCGGCTGCTGGAGCTGCGCGGCCAGCTCGCCATGCAGATCGCCCGCCCGGAGTCGCTCGTCGACCTGCGGGAGGCGGCCCGGATCGCCCCCGCCGACCCGCCGAACGCGACGCGTGCCCGGGTGCTCGCCACCCTCGCTATGCACCTGGACCACTACGCCGACCCGGCCACCGACGCCGAGTCCGACGCCGCCGCCGAGGAGGCGCTCGCGATCGCCGAGGAGGTGGGCGAGCCCTCCGTCCTCATACAGATCAACCTGCGCCGGTCCTGGCTCAACATGTTCCGCGACGACGACGTCGACGCGGCGCTCGCCCTCCTGGAGACGGCCCGGGTGCAGGCGGAGGAGGCCAAGGCCTACCGCGCCGTCCTGCGCGCGATGATCAACAAGTCGGACGTCATGGAGGCGTACGGCATGCACGAGGAGGCCGCCGACGCCGCCCGCCGGGGGCTGGCGCGGGCCGAGGAGGTCGGGCTGTCCAGGACCAGCGGCTCCGTCCTCACCTTCAACCTCGTCGAGCCGCTGATCTCGCTCGGCCGCTGGGACGAGGCGCTCACGCTGCTGGAGCAGTCGCTACGCCATCTGCAGCCCTCGGTGTACCGGGGCGGCCTGTGCTTCCTGGCCGGTGACCTGGCGGTGGCGCGCGGCGACCTCTCCCTCGCGGCCGACTACGCCACCGCCGCCCGCGGCCTCATCGGGCACGGAACGGTGGCCAAGGCCCAGGACCTCTTCCCCGTCTGCCGTGTCGAGGCGCTGATCCTGCTGGCCCGGGGCAAGCCCGCCGAGGCGTTCGAGACCCTGCGGCCCGTTCTGGAGGAGCGCGGCCTGCGCAACTCCTCCCGCTACGGCCTGCCCGCCCTCATCGTCGCCGCCACGGCCTGCTCGGAGACCGGTGACACCGAGGCGCTGGAGGCCGTCCGCACCCGGACCTCCCAGCTGCGCGTCTACGGCCCTGTCGAAGAGGCCCATCACCTCACCTTCGAGGCCGAGGCCGCCCGTGCCGAGGGCCGGCTCGACAAGCCCGCCTGGGAGGCCGCGGCCCGCGCCTGGGACGCGCTCAACCGGCCGTACGACCTGGCCCAGGCCCTCTACCGGCAGGCCGAGGCCACCGCGGCGGGCGGCGACCGCGACTCGGTGGCACCCGCCCTGCAGCGGGCCGCGCAGCTGGCCGATGGGCTGGGCGTCACGCCGCTGCTGGACCGGATCAACGACCTGGCCCGGCGTACCCGCGTCAGCCTGGGCGGCTCCGACATCACCGCCGAGGCGCCCCGCCTGGGCCTCACGCCGCGCGAGGAAGAGGTCCTGCGCCTGGTGGCCGCCGGGCGCAGCAACCGCGAGATCGCCGAAGGCCTCTTCATCTCCGTGAAGACGGCCAGCGTGCACGTCTCCAACATCCTCGCCAAGCTGGGCGTCTCCAGCCGGGGCGAGGCCGCCGCCAAGGCCCACGGCCTCCACCTCTTCGAGGACTAGCCTTCCCGAGGCCTATCGGTAAGTGTAGACTAACCGTTCGTGGCGACTAACGGATCCGAAGACGAGGTGTGGAACGCCCTGGGCGATCCCACCCGGCGGGCCATCGTCGAATGCCTCGCCGAACGGCCGCGCGCCGTCGGAGAGCTCGCCGACGAACTGCCGGTCAGCAGACCTGCGGTATCCCAGCATCTGAAGGTGCTCAAGAACGCCGGCCTGGTCTCCGAGCGCACCGCCGGCACCCGGCGCATCTACCGGCTCAACCCCGAGGGCGTGGCCGCCCTGCGGGACCAGCTGGAGACGTTCTGGAACCGGACCCTGGCGGGTTTCCAGGAGATCACCGAAGATCGAGCGCAGGAGGAGTCATGACCCAGGCGGCGAACGCGGTGGTGCGTCGGCAGATCGTCATCGGCGCACCGGCCGAGCAGGCGTTCAAGACCTTCACCGAGCGGTTCGGCGACTTCAAGCCGCCCGAGCACAACCTGCTCGGCGCGCCCATCGCCGAGACCGTGTTCGAGGGCCGCGTCGGCGGCCACATCTACGACCGCGCCGAGGACGGCACCGAGTGCCACTGGGCGCGCGTCCTGGCCTTCGAGCCGCCGGACCGGGTGGTGTTCAGCTGGGACATCGGCCCCCAATGGCAGCTGGAATCCGACCTGGAGAACGCCAGCGAGGTCGAGGTCCGGTTCATCGCCGAAACCCCCGAGCGCACCCGGGTCGAACTGGAACACCGCAACATCGACAGGCACGGCCCCGGCTGGCAGAACGTCGCCGACGGCATCGGCGGCGACGGCGGCTGGCCCCTTTACCTGGACCGCTACGCGGGGCTCTTCCGCTGAGGTGGTGCACTCACGCTGAGGTGGATGCGCTTCCGCTGAGGTGGTGCACTCACGCTGAGGTGGGTGCGCTTCCGCTGAGGCAGCGAGGCCGGGACCCGCCGCAGGGCCCCGGCCCACGGCGAATCAGGCCTCTACAGGCTTGGTCCCGTCGGTGGCCGGCGGCGTGAAGACGCCGAACTCGTTGCCCGCCGGGTCGAGCAGGTGGGCGAACACCAGCCCGTCGTCGGTGGTCTTGGGCGGCACCACGACCTTGCCGCCCAGCTCCTCGGTCTGCTTGACCGCGGTCGCCACGTCCCGCACGACCACCATGAAGATGGCGTGGTTCTGCGCGGGGTCGGCCACGGTGGCGAGGCCGCCCGACGGACCCTCCGAGCCCTTGGCCGTGACGAGGTCGTAGCCGCCGCCGACGTTCGGGTCCGCCTGGAACGACCAGCCGAACAGCCGCCCGTAGAACGTGCGTGCCGCGTCGGGGTCGGTGGTGCCCACCTGGAACCACGCGACGCTGTCGAAAGCCGGTCCTGACATGGGTGTCTCCTTCGTCTCCTTGAGGTGAGACCCACGATCCGGGACGGCCGCGACAACCCTGTGTCGGTGTTTCTCAGACGAACTCGAGCGCTCTCACCACGATCCCGTCGGGGCTGTCGGTGATGTCCTCGAACCGGTGGTCGGGCGAGGTCTCCTCCAGCAGTCCCGCCCGGCGCACACGGTCGATCCGGAACACCCGCGTGCCGCCCCTCAGCCGGCACCAGCCGATGAGGTACCAGCCCCGCTCGCCGCCGGTGAAGGCGACGGGCTCGACGTCGCGTTCGGTCTCGGCCCCCGCGCCGTCGACGTAGCTGATCCGCACCACGCGCCGGGCGGACATCGCCTCCTCCAGCACCGCGGGCACCGAGACCGGCTCCTCGCAGTCCTCGCGCGTCAGGAACCGGATCCGCCCGGCCAGCTCCCGCGCCGAGTCGCCGTCGGCCGCCGACATCGCCGCCACGATCTTGTGCAGCGCCGTCCGCGCGGAACGGGAGAACGGCGAGCCCTCGGCCCGTCCCAGCGTGATCGCCAGCGCCACCGCCTCGGCCGGCGTGAAGTTCAGCGGCGGCAGCGTACGGCTCTTGTCCAGCGTGTAGCCGCCCCCGCGGCCCACGTCGGCGTAGATCGGCACACCGCCCTGCTGCAGCGCGCCGATGTCGCGCTCGATGGTGCGCACGCTCACCTCGTACCGCGCCGCGAGCTCCCGCGCGCTGACCCGCCGGGGCGCGCACGCGCGAAGTTCCTCTACCAATGCGTACAGCCGGTCGGTCCGGTTCACCCGGCGACCGTACGCCCCGCCACCGACATTCCCGAGCCGCTACCGTCGGCCCATGGACCTGGTCGACTCAGGCACGCTCATGAGCTGGGTAAAGGCGATGTCGGACCTGGGCCCGCGCTTCACCGGCGGCCATGCTCATCGCCGCTATGTGGACCTGGTCGAGGCGCAACTGCGGTCCTGCGGCCTGACCGTGGGCCGCCATCCCGTCCCCATCAACGCCTGGGAAGCCGGCGCGTGGTCCCTGACGGTCGAAGACGTGGGCGGACGAACGCACCGTCTCCCGTCGTCGTACCGCCCGTACTCAGGCCAGACCTCCAGTGACGGCGTGCGGGGCGAACTCATCGAGGTCGGCGCCGGCCAGCCCGCCGACTACGAGGGCAAGGACGTCCGAGGCCGTGTGGTCGTCGCGGACTATCCCCTGCCGCGCATGCCGTTCGGCGCCGTCTTCCCACTGGCCGACTACATTCACCAGCCCGAGGACCTGCGGAACGAGGACTACACGCGCCTCTGGCAGACCGTTCCCGCCCAGCTGTCTCTGGACCTGGCCCGGCAGCACGGCGCCATCGCGATGGTCGACATCATCGACCTCCCGCCCGACCACACCCGGCTGCAGTACTCACCGCATCAGCAGCCACAGTCCGGCCTGCCCGCCCTGCATCTGGACCGCGTCGAGGGCCGTCTCCTACGCGACCTGATGAGAGCCCCGGCCAAGGCCACCGTGACGCTCACCGCGGCAACCCAACGCACCACGATCGACTACCTGACCGCGGAGTTGAAGGGCAACGGCTCGCTCCCCGGCGCCGTCATGGTCGGCACCCACACCGACGGCCAGAACGCCATAGAGGAGAACGGCGTACCCGCCGTCCTAGCGCTCGCCCGTTACTTCGCCGCCCTGCCCCAAGCCTCGCGTCCGCGCGACGTCCTCTTCGTGCTCTCGCCCAACCACATGACCGCGCACAACCACACACCGGACCTGCGCACGTGGCTGGAGCAGAACCCGGCCCTCCGCGACCGCATCGTCGCCTGCCTGGTCCCCGAACACCTGGGCGCCCAGGGCTGGACCGAGAACGGCCCCACAGACCGTTCCGAACCGGCCGTCCTGGGCACCGGCAACAGCGACGCCCTCACCGCCCTGGTCATCGACCAGGTGAAGGAGCACGACCTGGCCCGTACCGCCGTCCTCAAGCCGTTCAACGACGGCCTCTACGGCGAGGCCACCTACCCCTACCGACTAGGCATCCCCACCGCCACGCTCATCAGCGGCCCTGCCTACCTGGTCCAAGTGGCTCCCAACGGCCATCTGGACAGGATCGACCCCGACCTCATGCACACGCAGACCGTCTTCCTGGCGAGCCTCCTGACGAACATGCTCGCCCTTCCCACCTACTGACGCAGGTAGGTGTCAGAGGGAGTCGAGGAAGGAGATCAGGGCTTCGTTGACTTCCTTGGGGCGCTCCTGCTGGGTCCAGTGGCCGCAGCCGGGGAGCCAGATGGGCTCCTGGAGGTTGGGGATGAAGTCGGTGAGCTTGGCGATGCCCTCGCGCGCGTTGGGGGCGGCCACCACCATGTCCCGGTCGCCCACGATGTAGAGCGCGGGCGGGAGGATGGGGGCGCGGTGCCAGGCTGCGGTGAGCTCCCAGTTGCGGTCCATGTTGCGGTACCAGTTGACCGGGCCGAAGAAGCCCTTGCCGTCGTACTCGCGGACGAAGGCGGCGATGTCCTCTTCGGTGAGCCAGGAGGGCAGCTCGTCGGGGGCCGGGCAGACGTCGACCATGCTGCCGCCCTCGGGGATGATCGGGACGATGCCGGGCGAGTCGCCGGAGGCCGCGTACAGCATGCGGCGGAACGTGTCGGTGAGGTCGCGCTCGAAGCCCTCTTCGGGGAGGTCCGGCTGCTGGAAGAAGACCATGTAGAAGCCGTCCCCGAACATCCTGCGCATGATCGGGATGGGCGGCATCGAGCCGCGGGGGCGGTGCGGGACCGAGAGGGAGGCGACGCCGCGGATGAGGTCGGGGCGCAGCTGGGCGGCGCCCCACGCGACCGGGGAGCCCCAGTCGTGGCCGACGACCACGGCGTCCTCCTCGCCGAGCGGCTCGATCAGGCCGATCGCGTCGCCCACCAGGTGCAGCAGCGTGTACTGGTCGACCTGGTCGGGGCCGCCCGTACGGGCGTAGCCGCGCTGGTCGGGGGCCACGGCGTGGTAGCCGGCCTCGGCGAGGGCGACGAGCTGGTGGCGCCAGGAGTACCAGCACTCGGGGAAGCCGTGCAGGAGGAGGACGAGGGGGCCTTCGCCGGCCTCGGCGATGTGCATGTTCAGGCCGCTGGTGGACTTCACGAAACGGTGGTTGATCTCGGTCATCCCACTGCCGTCCTTAGAGTCGGTTGATCTCGACGCTATCCGGCCCCGATGAAATATGGGTGACCGGGAATGCCCGTCTTGGTCACTGGTTGCTTGATGAAACGGTCAGGCGCCGTCGCCGCGCGTCCAGGCGAGCAGGTCGGCGGCGGAACGGGTGTTGACGATCTGCTCGGCGGTGACGCCGCAGCGCGCGGCCCGGTCGCAGCCGTACGGCTGCCAGTCGAGCTGGCCCGGCGCGTGCGCGTCGGAGTCGATGGAGAACCGGCAGCCCGCCTCGACGGCCAGGCGCAGCAGACGCTTGGGCGGGTCGAGCCGTTCCGGCCGCGAGTTGATCTCCACGGCGACGTCGTAGGCCGCGCAGGCGTCGAAGACCAGCTGCGCGTCGAACTCCGACTCCGGCCGCAGCCCGCCCCGTTTCCCGCCCGCCTTGACGATGCGGCCGGTGCAGTGGCCGAGGACGTTCACCCGCGGGTTCGCGATCGCCGCGACCATCCGCTTGGTCATCGCGACCTTGTCCATGCGCAGCTTGGAGTGCACGCTCGCCACGACCACGTCGAGCCGGTCGAGGAGGTCGGGCTCCTGGTCCAGCGTGCCGTCCTCCAGGATGTCGACCTCGATGCCGGTGAGGATGCGGAACGGGGCGAGCTCGGAGTTCAGCTCGGCCACCACGTCCAGCTGCCGCCGGAGCCGGTCGGCCGACAGCCCGTTGGCCACCTTCAGCCGCGGCGAGTGGTCGGTCAGCGCGAGGTACTCGTGGCCGATGCCGCGCGCCGCCTCGGCCATCTCCCGGATCGGCGAGCCGCCGTCGGACCAGTCGCTGTGGGTGTGCAGGTCGCCCTTGAGCGCCGAACGCAGCGCCGCGGCGGCCTCGTCCACCGGCTCGCCCTCGGTCGCCTCCATCCGCCGCAGGTAGACCGGGGTCTCACCGCGCAGGGCCTCCTCGATGACCAGCGCCGTGACCTTGCCGATCCCGGCGAGGTCGGTCAGCGTCCCGGCGGCCGCGCGGGCCGCCAGCTCGTCCGGTGGCGTCTCCGCCACGAGGTCGGCGGCCTTGCGGAAGGCGCGCACCCGGTAGGTCGGCTCGTGCGCGCGCTCCAGCAGGAAGGCGATCCGGCGCAACGCTTCGACGGGCTCCACGCTCCGCACCGTACCCAGGTATGACGAGACGTGTCGCACCACGGTGGCATTCGGGGCGGGCGCGGGCGCTCTAGCCTGGGCGTATGGCCAGCGAGACCACCGGCTTCGGCGAGACCGTCCGGATGATCGTCCGGCCGGTCGCCGCCGCCGCGCTGACCGGCCGGGCGGACCCGCCGCCCGCCGACCGCCCGTGGCCGGCGGGCCTGCGCTGGACCCGGTACCTCGGGATCGGCAGGCTGCGCTTCGGCGCCGTCATGCAGCTGGTCGACCTCGGCATCGCGACCGCGGTGCTGTTCGGCTCGTTCGCGGTGCTGCAGAACGAGTCCAAGCGGATGGGCCCGCACACCGGCAGCCCCGGCCAGGCCTTCCTGTTCTTCCTGATCGCGCTCGGCGCCGCCGTGCCGCTGGCCCTGCGGCAGCGCCATCCGCTGGCCGCCTGGCGGATCATCGCCCTGGCCATCGCGCTCGGCACACCCGAGGTGCACCGGTGGATGACCACCCCCTACCTGCCGGGCGCGGCCGTCGCGGCGGTCATGATCCTCTATTCGGTGGCCGTGCGCTGCTCGCGCGACATCACGGTCGGGGTCGCCCTGATCTCGATCGGCGGCGCCATCGCGCTGTCGCCGCGGTCCGGGGCGGGCGCGGGCGCGCTGATCCTGCTGCCGCTCCTGGTCGGGTTCGTCGTACGGCAGCGCGAGACGGCCCGGCGCGACCTGCTGGAACGCGAGGAGTCCACCCGGCGCGAGCTCGCCGAGCAGGAGCGGCGCCACCGCGACGCCGAGGCCGTGCTGACCGAACGCCAGCGCATCGCCCGCGAGCTGCACGACGTGGTCGCCCATCACATGTCGATGATCGCGATCCAGGCGGAGGCCGCCCCGTACAAGGTCGACGACGTGCCCGAGGAGACCCGCAAGGACCTCGCCGAGATCCGCGGCACCGCGCTGGACGCCCTCAACGAGCTGCGCCGGATCCTGGGCGTGCTGCGTTCGGAGGACGGCGCCGAGACCGCCCCGCAGCCGAGCCTGGACCGCCTCGACGAGCTGGTCTCCGGGGCCCGCCAGGCCGGGCTGACCGTGACGTTCGAGGAGAAGGGCGAGCGCGGCCGGGTGCCGCCGGGCTACGGCCTGACGATCTACCGGATCGTTCAGGAGGGCCTGAGCAACGCCATGCGCCACGCGCCGGGGGCGGAGGTCGCGGTCGCCGTCTCCTACGCCGACGACGCCGTACGGATCGCGGTGATCAACGACCCGCCGCCCGCTCCCCCGCCCGGTGTGGACGCACCGGACCGCGCGGACGAGCCGGACGGCGTGGACCCGCCGGACGGCGCGGGCGGGGGGCACGGGCTGATCGGCATGCGGGAACGGGCTGCCATGCTGGGCGGGGAACTGGACGCCGGGCCTACGCCCGAGGGCGGATACGCGGTACGGGTGACGCTGCCCGTGGAGAAGCCGCCGGTCGAGAAGGGGACGCCGTGACGATCAAGGTCGTGATCGTCGATGACCAGGGCATGGTGCGGACCGGTTTCGGGGTCCTGCTGAACGCCCAGCCGGACATCGAGGTGGTCGGCGAGGCCGTGGACGGGGCGGAGGGCCTGCGCACGATCGCCGAGCTGCGGCCCGACGTGGTGCTGATGGACGTCCGGATGCCGGTCATGGACGGGCTGGAGGCCACCCGGCGGCTGCTGGCGGGCGACGGCGAGGTCCCGAAGGTGCTGATGCTGACCACCTTCGACCTGGACGACTACGTCTACGAGGCGCTGCGGGCCGGAGCCAGCGGCTTCCTGCTGAAGGACGCCTCGGCGACCGAGCTCTCCGACGCCGTACGGGTCGTCGCGGCCGGGGACGCCCTGCTGTCCCCCTCGATCACCAAGCGGCTGATCGGGGAGTTCTCGCGGCTCGGCGGCCCGAAGGGCCCGTCACGCAAGCAGCTCGACGACCTGACCGAGCGCGAGACCGAGGTGCTGGCCCTGGTCGCCAGGGGCCTGTCGAACGGCGAGATCGCGGCCGAACTGGTGGTCGCCGAGCAGACCGTGAAGACCCACTTCGGCCGCATCCTGATGAAGCTCGGCCTGCGCGACCGCCCGCAGGCGATCGTCTACGCCTACGACGTGGGCCTCGTACGCCCCGGGGACTGACCGCGGCCGGCCCGCATCGGCCCCCGGTAGACCTCGTCATACCGGGGTCCTACGGGCAAGTGTGATCCCCAGGCCGATGCCTGTTACAGGCCGCGATTTCTACCTTTCTGATCAGTGGGAAACACCCGCTGAGCAGGAAGGACACCGAAATTGCGCCGCCAGCGACTGCGTCGGATCGCCGCCACCACCGCTCTCTGCTCCGCGGCCACCCTGACGGCCGCGGGGGCGAGCCGTCCCGAGCCGTACGCGGCTCCGGCCGCCGCCACCACCGCCGCCGCGCTCGCCTCGCCCGGCTCCCTCCAGGCCCGCTACGACGCGGTCCACGCCGACATCGTGACCGCCCGCGACATGGCGGTGCGGCTGAAGGACTCCGGCCGCGTGAAGGCACTGAACGCCTTCCTCCAGCCCGGCCGCCGCTTCCTGGCGTTCGACGCGCGCGGCACCGGCCACGTCGTCGAGGTCCACGGCGACCTCGCCCGCGCCGACCGGATCGCCGTCGTGGTCCCCGGCGCGGACGGCGAGCTGACCAACTTCGACTCCTGGAAGTGGGCGGGCGGCGGCGCCCGCGCCCTGGCCCAGCAGGCCGTTCACGCCGCGCCGAACTCCCGGCTCGCGGTGATCGCCTGGCTGGGCTACGACTCGCCGTCCACGCTCAGCACCGACGTCCTGTCCGACGACACCGCCGACCACGCCGCCACGACCCTGCGCGGCTTCCTGGGCGACCTGCACCGGGTGAACGGCAAGGCCCGGATCGCGCTGCTGGGCCACAGCTACGGCTCGGTCGTCCTGGGCCGCGCGATCCCGCACCTCACCGGGCTCCCGGTGGACGAGATCGCCCTGTTCGGCAGCCCCGGCGTCACCCGCGGCTCGGTCACCGACCTGAAGACGCCCGCGCACGTGTGGGCGGGCCGCGCCGCCGGCGACTGGATGCAGTACGTCCCCAAGATCCGCTTCGCCGGGATCGGCTTCGGCAAGGACCCGATCTCCCGCGCGTTCGGCGCCCAGCGCTTCGCCGCCGGCTCCGGCACCCACAGCGAGTACCTCAAGCCCGGCTCCGCCTCGCTCCGCAACCTCACGCTCATCGCCCTCGGCCTGAACTCGGAGGTCACCCATGCTTGACACCAGAACGCGCACACCAAGGCCCGTCCAGACCCCGGCGCTCCAGAACCCGCCCGTCGGGACCCCGCCGGTCCAGACCCCGCCGCGACCGCGTCAGCCGGGCCACGGGGAGCCCCGTCACCGGCCGGGGCTGGTGGCCCGGATCGTCGCGGCGACGCCGCCGCAGCGGGATCGGGCGGTGGACGCGCTGCGGGCGATCGCGATCCTCGGGGTGGTGCTCGGGCACTGGCTGGTCACCGCGATCGTGACGACCGGGAACGGGCGGCTGGCCGTGAGCAGCCCGCTGGCGTCGATGCCGATGCTGGCGCCGATCAGCTGGGTGCTCCAGACCCTCGCGATCTTCTTCCTCGTCGGTGGCTACACGGCGGCGAAGGGCTATCGGGCGGGTGAGGCCTCCCTGCCCTGGCTGCGGCGGCGGATGGGGCGGCTGCTGCGGCCCGTGCCCTTCCTCCTGCTGGCCTGGGTCCCGGCGGTGGGCGCCCTGCTCTGGGCGGGCTACTCCCCCGGCACCGTCCAGTCGCTGGTCAAGCTCGTGCTGAGCCCGCTGTGGTTCCTCGGGGTGTACGGGACGCTCACGGCCCTCACGCCGCTGGTCGTACGGCTCTGGAACCGCCTCGGCGTCTGGGGCGCGGCCGTCCCGATCGGCGTGACGGCGGCGGTCGACCTGGTCCGGTTCGGGCTGGGCGGCCCGGCCTGGGTGGGCTGGGTGACCGTCCTGACCGGCTGGCTGGTCCCGTTCTACCTCGGCGTGGCCTGGGCGAACGGGAAACTGGAGTCACGCCGTACCGCCGCGGGCCTCATGGTGGGCGGCGCGGCGGCCGCGGCGGCGCTGATCGTGTACGCGGGGTACCCGGCGAGCATGGTCGGGGTGCCGGGTTCGGCGATCTCCAATCTCAACCCGCCGACCCTGGCGGCCGTGGCGTTCGGCCTCGCCCAGGTGGGTCTCGCGCTGCTGCTCAGGCGGCCTCTGGCGCGCCTGATGCGGCGCCCGCGGGTCTGGGCTGGGGTGGCCCTGGCCAACCTCTCGGCCATGACGGTCTTCCTGTGGCATCAGACGGCGATGATGGCGATCACCGTCGGCGCGGCCCTGTCGGTCGGTACGCTGCCAGGGCTCCACACCGTGGCGGACAGGCCGGTATGGATCCTGGACCGGCTCGCCTGGCTCCCCGTTTTCGCCGCCGCCCTGGCGGTCCTCTGGGCGGTCTTCCGCGGTTTCGAACGCCCTCGTCAGCGCTCTGGTCAGCGCTCTGGTCAGCGCTCCCGCCAACGCCCCGCACGCGCCTCGGAAAACACCCACGCAGGCACCGAGCCGCCCCAACCCGCAGATTCTTGACCAAACTCCTGGACCGCTTCGTACATCTCACTTAGAGGCTCCTCAAGGGAGCTTCAAAACACGCAGGACTACCCCCGGATACCCAGACCACACCCACCAATGAGGTAAAAAGACTCACCATGCCGCCTCGTACGCATCCCCCCCGACGCGCCAGACGACGGCTTCGACGTGCGCTGTTGTACGTCACGACGATCGCAGGCGTCCTGCTGACGACCGCCGGGACCGGCCACGCCGACCCGTACGCCAAGCCGGGGCCGATGCCGTCGATGTCGCCCGCCACGCTGAACCTCCGCTACGCGGCGGAGCAGCACGAGATCGGGGACGCGCTGGCGACCGCGCGCAACGTGGGCGACCAGCCTCGGGTGCGGGCCCTGGAGGCCCTCCAGCAGCCGGGGAGGCGGTTTCTGTATTTTGATCCGCGCGGGCGGGGACGGGCCATCGAGGTCGTGGGCGACCTGACCCGGGCCCGCCGGGTGGCGGTGCTCGTGCCGGGCGCCGACACCACGATCACCGACTTCGACCACAAGGCCGGCAAGACCTGGGCCGCCCCCGGCGGCGCGGCCCGCGCGGTCTACGACCAGGCCCGCAAGTCCGGCGCGCACGACGACCTGGCCGTCGTCGCCTGGCTCGGCTACGCGGCGCCCAAGACGTTCAGCAGCGACGTCCTCACCGACGAGCGCGCCGGCGAGGGTGCCGTGGAGCTGCGCAAGTTCCTGGTCGGGCTCCACCGGGTCAACCAGGACGCCAAGGTCGGCCTGCTCTGCCACAGCTACGGCTCGGTCGTCTGCGGCCGCGCCGCGCTGGAGGGCCACGGCCCCGGCGGGGACGCCTGGAAGCAGGTCACCGACATCGCCCTGTTCGGCAGCCCGGGCACGACCGCCTGGTCGGCCGCCCGGCTCGGCGACACCCGCGTGTGGGCGGGCCGCGGCGCGACCGACTGGATGGAGGACGTGCCGCACGTACGGATCTTCGGCCTGGGCCTCGGGCCGGATCCGGTCTCCCCGTCGTTCGGCGCGCGGATCTTCGACGCGGGGCCCGGCGGGCACAGCGACTACTTCACTCCCGGCTCGCGTTCGCTGCGCAATCTCACCTACATCGCGCTCGGCCGCCCCTCCCAGGTGACCCCCTCACCCCAGGCCTGACCCGCCCGGCCGGCGGGCGGCGATCGGGCGCCCGGCCCGCCCCGGCGACCCCGAACGCATCAGCCGGCCCCGAACGCATCAGCCTGCCCCAGGGCACCGGGGCAGGCGAGTCTGGGTGAGCGATGTCTGGCCGGGCCGGACAGCGCTCGTCGAGGCGGCTGGTACGGGACATGACGGGCGAGATGGCACTCTTGGAGGGTGGACACCACGAGCGAGGCCGCCATCCGCGAGAAGACCACCGAGCGCCTTGAGAAGGCCATGGGGACGTTCGGGACGGCGGCTCTGGCCAGCATGGAGGAGCAGCTCCCCTGGTTCCGGCGGATGCCCGCCGACCAGCGCTCCTGGATCGGCCTGGTCGCGCAGGCCGGCATCGCCGCGTTCGTCGAATGGTTCAAGAGCGCGGAGGAGAGCCGTCCCGCCATCGCCGGGGAGGTCTTCGGGACCGCCCCGCGCGAGCTGCTGCGTTCGATCAAGCTGAAGCACACCATCGACATGGTCCGGGTGATCATCGACGTGGTGGAGACCCGGCTGGACGAGCTGGCCGCGCCCGGCGGCGAGGCCCAGCTGCGGGAGGCGATCCTGCGCTACACCCGGGACGTGGCGTTCGGCGCCGCCCAGGTCTACGCGCAGGCCGCCGAGACCCGCGCCGCCTGGGACGCGCGCCTGGAGGCGCTGGTCGTGAACGCCGTGCTGCGCGGCGAGGTGGACGACGGCATGCACTCGTGGGCGGCCGCCCTCGGGTGGACGTCCAAGCCGGTCGTGGTGATCGCCGGGATGACGCCCGAGGACGAGGAGCCCGAGGTCACCATCGACCAGATGCAGCTGGCCGCCCGCCGCGCGCGGGTGGACGTGCTGGCCGGGGTCCAGGGCCACCGGGTGATCGTGATCGTGGGCGGCGCCGAGGACCAGCTGGAGGCGGCCCGGCCGATCGCCGCCAAGCTCGGGCCCGGCCCGGTCGTCATCGGGCCGCCCGTGGACGATCTCTACGACTCGACCGTGTCGGCCCAGGCCGCCCTCGCGGGCCTCAAGGCCGCCGCGGGCTGGCCGGACGCGCCCCGGCCCGTGCTGGCGTCCGAGCTGCTGCCCGAACGGGCCCTGGACGGCGACGCCGACGCCCGGCGCTACCTGGTCGACCAGGTGTTCGAGCCGATGTGCGCGGCCGGCGCACCACTTCTCGATACCTTGACCACCTATTTGGAACAGGGGTCGTCGCTGGAGGCCACGGCCCGGCTCCTGTTCGTGCACCCCAACACCGTGCGCTACCGGCTCCGCCGGGTCGCCGAGCTGACGGGCCTGTCCCCGACCGACGGCCGCAACGCCTTCACCCTCCGGATCGCCCTTGTACTGGGACGATTCGGCGCCCGCCCGGCCCGGGTCTGACCCTCGGCGACCGCCTCGCGCGGGGCGTCGTTCAAGCTCGGCTTCAGCCCGCCGAGAGGCCCATCGCGTATTGTCCCGATTAGGGCCCTTGTAGGTGTCGTACAAACCCCTGCGACGAAAGTTCGTGCTGTTCCGCATCGGCACCATAGACCGGCAGACGGCAGGCTGGGCTCTGTGATTCTGCTCGCATCGCCCGGCCAGGGCGCCCAGACCCCCGGATTCCTGCAGCCATGGCTTGAGGTTCCCGGTGTCGCCGACCGCCTTGCCTGGTGGTCCGCGGTCACCGGCCTGGACCTGGTGCGCTACGGGACGACCGCCGACGCCGAGGAGATCCGAGACACCGCCGTCGCCCAGCCGCTGCTGGTCTCCGCCGCCCTGGCGGCCTACGAGGCCCTGTATCCGGAGTCTACGGAGTTGAGGAGCGAGCGACGATACGGCGGCGCCGGCCGCCGCCCCGACGCGGCCGCCGGGCACAGCGTCGGCGAGCTGGCCGCGGCCGCGATGGCGGGCGTGCTGTCCCCCGAGTCGGCGATGGTCCTGGTCCGCGAGCGGGGCAAGGCGATGGCCGAGGCCGCCGCGATCACCGAGACCGGCATGAGCGCCGTGCTCGGCGGCGAGCCCGAGGAGGTCCTGGCCGCGATCGACAAGCACGGCCTCACCCCCGCCAACGTCAACGGCGCCGGCCAGATCGTGGCCGCCGGGACGCTGGAGCAGCTCGCCGCGTTCGACGAGGAGCCCCCGGCCAAGGCGCGGCTGCGCAAGCTGTCGGTCGCCGGCGCGTTCCACACCGAGCACATGGCCCCCGCCGTCGACACCCTCCGGCGCGTCGCCGCCGGAGCCCCCGTGAACGACCCGGCGATCACGCTGTTGTCCAACCGCGACGGCGCGGTCGTCGCCGACGGCGCCGACTACGTCGCCCGCCTGGTCGAGCAGGTCAGCTCGCCCGTGCGCTGGGACGCCTGCATGCAGACCATCCGCGAGCTGGGCGTCACCGCCATCATCGAGCTGCCCCCGGCCGGCACCCTGATCGGGCTCGCCAAGCGCGAGCTGAAGGACACCGGCGTCGAGCTGCTCGCCCTGAAGACCCCCGAGGACCTCGACAAGGCCCGTGACCTGATCGAGGCGCATTCATCATGACCTCTTCCAGCCAGAGGACGCCTCTGCGCGTACCGAACGTCACCGCGGGTGCCCGCATCCTGGCGCTCGGCGACTACCAGCCCGCCAAGGTCGTCACCAACGACGACCTGGCCAAGACCGTCGACACCAACGACGAGTGGATCCGCACCCGCGTCGGCATCCGGGAACGGCGCATCGCCGAGCCCGACGAGACCCTCGTGGACATGTCGGTGCACGCCGGCGGGAAGGCCCTGGCCGCCAGCGGCCTGGCCCCCGAGGACATCGACCTGGTCATCGTCGCGACCGCCTCGCACGACGTGCCGATGCCGAACGTGTCCGCGCCCACCGCCTACCGGCTCGGCATCAACGCCCCCGGCGCGTTCGACCTGAACGCCGCCTGCTCGGGCTTCTGCTACGCCCTCGCCACCGCCAGCGCGGCGGTACGCGGCGGCGGCGCCCGCAACGTGCTGGTGATCGGCGCCGAGAAGACCTCGCAGTGGATCGACTGGACCGACCGTTCGACCTGCATCATCTTCGCCGACGGCGCCGGCGCCGCGGTGGTGACCGGCAGCGACGAGCCCGGCATCGGCCCGGTCGTGTGGGGCAGCGCCGGCGACAGCTCCCACATGATCTCCATCGCCGACCGGTCCTCGTTCATCACCCAGGAGGGCCAGGCGGTGTTCCGGTGGGCGACCACCGCGATCGCCCCGGTCGCGCTGGAGGCCTGCGAACGCGCCGGGATCGCCCCCGAGCAGCTGGCCGCCATCGTGCCGCACCAGGCGAACCTGCGCATCATCGACTCGATCGCCCGCAAGGTGGGCGCTACCAACGCCGTGGTGGCGGACGACATCGTCACCTCGGGAAACACCATGGCCGCGTCCATCCCATTGGCGCTGGCCCACATGATCGAACGCGGCGACGTCCAGTCCGGAGCCCCGGCCCTGCTCATCGGGTTCGGTGCCGGACTGGCCTACGCTGCCCAAGTCATCCAGATCCCGTAGGCATCCGTCCTGCGCACAGTGCTCTGGACCAACCAAGGAGGAGAAGCACCAACATGGCAGAAGCCACCGAGCAGCAGATCCTGGACGGCCTCGCCGAGATCATCGACGAGATCGTCGGCATCGACAAGGCCGAGGTGACGCCGGAGAAGAACTTCATCGACGACCTCGACATCGACTCGCTGTCGATGGTAGAGATCGCGGTGGCCGCGCAGGACAAGTTCGGCGTCGAGATCCCCGACGACGAGCTTCGCAACCTCAAGACGGTCAAGGACGTCATCAACTTCGTCCAGAACCTGCAGGCCTAAGGTCGCCGGCGCGACGCGCCGTCGCGGCCCCGTACACCGTCGTACGGATCCGTCCAGCGTCGTACGGATCCGCTACTTCCATTCCACTGGGCCCCCGGCATCGGGCGGCGCGTCGCGTTCCATCCCCCAGTCTTCTTGAGGAGTACTCGCTATGAGCACCAGCACCACCAAAGTCGTCGTCACCGGCCTTGGTGCAACGACCCCGCTCGGCGGCGACCTGCCGTCGACCTGGGCCGCGTTGCTCGCCGGGAAATCCGGAGTGCGGACCCTTGAGTGGGAGAACGTCGAGGAACTCCCGGTTCAGTTCGCCGCGCAGCTCGCGGTCGACCCTTCCGAGGTCATGCCGAAGCAGGCGCTGCGCCGGTTGGACCGCAGCCAGGCGATCGCGCTGATCGCGGCCAAGGAGGCCTGGGGCAGCGCCGGTTTCAAGGCGCGCACCAAGAAGGGCTACGAGGAGGACGCCGAGGGCTTCGAGGTGGACGGCGACCGGCTCGGCGTCGTCGTCTCCAGCGGCATCGGCGGCCTGCACACCGCCCTCAACAGCTACGACGTGTGGCGCGACAAGGGCTGGACCCGCGTCTCACCGTTCACCGTCCCGATGCTGATGCCGAACGGCTCGTCCGGCCACGTCGGCATCGAGTACGGCGCGATGGCCGGCTCGCACGCGCTGGTCAGCGCCTGCGCCTCGTCCGCCGAGGCCGTCGGCTACGCCATCGACATGATCCGCACCGGCCGCGCCGACGTGGTGATCTGCGGCGGCACCGAGGCCTGCATCCACCCGCTGCAGATGGCCTCGTTCGGCGCCATGCGCGCGATGTCCACGCGCAACGACGAGCCCGAGCGCGCGTCCCGCCCGTACGACAAGAACCGTGACGGCTTCGTCCTCGGCGAGGGCTCGGCCGTCATGATCCTGGAGTCGGAGGAGCACGCGCGCGCCCGCGGCGCCCGCATCCACGGCATCGCCGCCGGCTGCGGCTACTCCGGCGACGCCTATGACATCGTGCTGCCCGACCCGTCCGGCGCCGGCCAGGCCAAGGCCATGCGCCGCGCCCTGGACAACGCGGGCCTGAAGCCCGAGGACATCGCGCACATCAACGCGCACGCGACCTCGACCCCGGCCGGCGACGTCGCCGAGCTCGCCTCCATGAAGGCCGCGCTCGGCGAAGACGTCTGCGCCAAGGTGATCGTCACCGCCACCAAGTCGATGACGGGCCACCTCCTCGGCGGCGCCGGGGCCCTGGAGTCGGTCTTCACCATCCTGGCGCTGCGGGACGGCCTGATCCCCCCCACCGCCAACCTCGAGGACCTCGACGACGAGGTCGACCTCGACATCGTCCGCGGCGAGCCCCGCAAGCTCCCCGACGGCCCCCTCGCCGCGCTCAACAACTCGTTCGGCTTCGGCGGCCACAACGTCTCCGTCGCCTTCCAGCGAGCGCTCTAGGCTTCAGTCGCGCAGCGAGCGCTCAGGACCGCATCTAGCGCTCAGAAGCGCACCTACGCCGCACAAGAGACGGCCCGGCAGCCCCACCGGCTGCCGGGCCGTTCTCTGTCCCCCCGGACGCCCCAAGCTTCCCCACCAATACGCGTTCCTAACGCGCCTGCCACTTTCTTTTCTCCGCCCATCAACGCCGACCCGCACGCGGGCGCGTTACCTGAGCGGGGAGCCAACGCCGAAGGCGAGGCTCCCCGCTCAGATCGCGAAGCGATGCCGCGCCCGCCGCTTTTGCGGTTCGGGTCCCGAGGCGCCAGCGAGGGCCCCGAGCCGCCAGGCGAGGGCCCCGAGGCCGGAAAAGGATTAAACAGCAGCGTGAAGCCAGCGGACGGGGGCTCCGTCTCCGGCGCGGCGGAAGGGCTCAAGCTCGTTGTCCCATGGGGTGCCGAGCAAACGGTCCAGCTCGTGCTCAAGGGTCGTCTTGCCCACGGCGGCGTTCGCCATCACCGAGCGGAGGCGGTCCTCGGGGACCATGATGTCGCCGCTGGCTCCGATGACGCCGGTGAAGACGCCCAGCGAGGGCGTGAAGCTATAGCGCACGCCATCGGAGCCGGGGGTCGGGTCCTCGGTGACCTCGAACCTCAGCAACTTCCAGTTGCGCAACGCCGAGGTGATGCCGGCGGCCGTTCCCGGCGCCGCCTCCCAATGGAGCTCAGCGCGCAGCGTCCCGGGCGCTGCGGGTTGATCAGCCCATTCAAGGGAAACGGGCACGCCAACAACACCTGCGGCGGCCCACTCGACATGCGGGCTCAGCGCAGGTGGCGCGGAGTGGACGTAAAAAACGCCACGTGCGGTCACCGGACCTCCTGGATCTGTACTGAGGCTCGTCTTCCCCTACGGCCTCGTACGTCCCAAGACGGCGTCCGCGTCCCTCATTGTGCATCATCGGAACCGGACACACCACCGCACGACCATTGTTTGCCGAACGCTTGACCGCGCGCCTCGCGCGGTCCAACATCGCGTCCGGGCGACGGCTGAGCTCGCACGCCCGCTCGCGGAGGTCCGCATCGGACCGGTGGTGAACGCAGAAAAAGCGACGACCCCGCTCGCACTTCTCGCGGAAACCCCCATCCGCGGTGGCTGCGAGCGGTGGTCAGGTGGCCGTCGCAATACTGACAGTAAGGACAGACGCGTCCCGCCTACCAGGGACACCTGTCCCTGCCCTGCCGGGCCCTCCGTTCACCTGCGAAAACACTCCCGCCCGCAAACGCCGGGACGACGAGCGCGCGCAGGGCACGCAGAGGCGGCGAACCAGCGGTCGGGCGGGGGGCTGCGTGGATCTCACAGGGGGCGGTCGCGCCGGGCACCGGTGGCGCGTGAGCCGCGGCGGAGGGTGTACGCGGCGGCGGCTGCGGCACCGAAGGTGACGGCGAGCGCAAGGCAGGGAACGTAGTTGCCCCAGCGGTCGTACAGCGTGCGGGACGAGGCGTTCGGCAATCGCAACGTGACCAAGGTCGCACCACGGCCGTCGGTATCGAGGTGCGTGAGGCGTCGGCCACGTGAATCGTAAGCGGCCGAGACTCCGGTGAGCGCCGCCTGAACGACGGGCCGTCCGGTCTCGGCGGCGCGAACGGCGCCGAGCGCCGCGTGCTGCCGCGGAGCCCAGCTGTCCTGGAACGAGGACGTCGACGACTGGTAGACGATGACCTGCGCGCCACGGTTCACGACCGTACGGGCGAGGTCGGGGAACGTCGACTCGAAGCAGATCAGCGGCCCGATCGTCGTACCTCCCGCCGACATGACCTCAGGGCCGGTCCCGGGCACCCGGTCCTCACTCGCCGCCGCGCTGATCCGGCTGAGCCAGCCGATGCTCGAACGGAACGGGATGTACTCGCCGAACGGCACCAGCCGCGTCTTCACGTACCGGTCGCGTGGGCCGTTCCGCCCGACCAGGATCGAGCTCTTGGAGATGCGCCCCCTGGCGTCCCGAGCGTCCTCGTTCACCAGCAGGTCACCGCGCGAGTTGAGGGCGGTCAGGCGGTCCACGATGTCGGTGCGCCGATCCAGGTCGTACCCAACGCTGCTCTCACCCCACACGACCAGATCCACGGCAGGCAGACCGGCAGTGATCCCTTCACTGGCCGCGAGCCGTTCCGCCGGGTCATGCACAATCCCCGGCTGAACCAACGCCACCCGCAACATCCGCCCATCCCCGCCCCCACCCCCACCCGTCAGCCCGGGCGTCGCGGACGTGGGAGCGGGGGGCGCGGGGGTCAGCGTGTACGTCAGGGGGCCGGCCAGGAGGATCGCGGCCGCTGCGGCGACCGGCCAGACCCGGCGCCGGACGATGAACAGCACGACGAGGGTGTTGACCGCGACGATCGCGACTGAGATCAGCCATACGCCGCCCACCGACGCGAGGCTCAGCACCGCCGGGTACCGCCACTGCGTCGCGCCGAGCAGCGCCCACGGCCCGCCCAGGCGTGGCCAGGAACGGATCAGCTCGATCGCCAGCCACCCGTTCGGCAGAACGACCAGGGCCGCCAGCGGCCGCTCCGGCATCAGCCACCGCACCGCCGCGCCCCACGCCGCCCACGGCACGCCGAACACGATCGCCAGCAGCGGCAGCCCGGGGCCGATGTCGGGCAACGTCCAGTACAGCGCCGCGAGCAGGAACCCGGCGCCGAACCACCACCCGCGCAGTGCGGCCTCGCGCACGTCCCGCGCGTTCAGCATCAGCAGCATCCCGGGCACCAGCACCACCCACGCCAGCCACCCGAAATCGGCGCGCGGGAACGCCAGCAGCGGCATCACACCGGCCGCCAGGCTCCCGACGCGCTCCCACGGCAGCCGTACCGACCGGGGAAGCGCGAGGCGTCCGATCACAACTCCAGTAACGCACCCGCGCCACGCCGCCCGCCACCCCGTTTCAACGCGGACACGATGCGGCATGATGCAGTCACCCTCAGTCACATACGGTTAAGGCTGGTGTCGATGTTCGACCAAGAAGTACGGCTGGAACGGCTCCTGGCACGCCACCGCGACGCCCAGATCGTGGAAGCCCTCCCCGGCCGCCCCGCGCTCATCCGCCGCGACCAGATCCTCGTCGCCGACCACGACGCGTCGGCCGCCGAGGAACTGGTTCGCCGCTGGTACGACTCGCGGCACGATGAGCACGGCGTCACCCGCCTGCGGCTGCGCGCCCCCGCCAAGGTCGACGTCTGCGAACTCTCCGCGACCCTCGCGGGCGAAGGACGTCACCGCCGCCTGAGCGTCTCCCCCAACCACATCGTGCACGGCCAGCCCATGTGGTGGTCCGGCCCCGCCGACCTTCCGCGCCCCTCGGCCCCTATCCCCGCCCCCGAAGCCACCGCCCACCGCGACGTCTCCATCGCCGTCCTGGACACCGGCCTGTCGCCTCATCCTTGGTACGAGGGCACCGACTGGTACATGGAGCAGCGCGAGGAGGTCGCCGAGGTCCTGGACGCCGACCTCGACTTCGAACTCGACGCCCAGGCCGGCCACGGCACGTTCATCGCCGGGGTCCTCCTCCAGCACTGCCCCACCGCCCGCATCCTCGCCCGCCGCGTCATCGGCGGCGACGGTGTGGGCGACGAGGTCGACGTCATCCGCGCCCTGTCGTGGCTCAAGCACCAGGGCGGCGCCGACATCGTCAACCTCTCCATCGGCTGCTACACGTTCGACGACCGGCCTTCGCCCGTGATGTCCCGGGCCATCTCTGCTCTGGGGCGTCGTACGGTGGTCGTCGCTTGCGCGGGGAACTCGGGGTCGGACCGTCCTTTCTTTCCTGCGGCGCTCAAGGCGGTCATCGCGGTGGCGGCTCTGGACAGCGGCGATCGCGCTTGGTTCTCCAACTACGGGTGGTGGGTGGACGCTTGCGCGCCAGGGGTTTCCGTTCCCAGCGCGTACGTTCGCTTCGACGGCCCCAAACCTCGGGTGAACGGGCTGGATCCGGACGCGTTCAACGGCTACGCCACCTGGAGCGGCACATCCTTCGCCACTCCCGCGGTAGCCGGGCGGATAGCCGCTTTGGCCGCTTCACAGGACCTCTCCGCAGTAGAAGCCGCCGACCAGGTCCTGGACCCGCACTCCTCCCCCACGCTCCCCGACCTGGGCGTGATCATCCTCTGAGGTGAGGGGCGTCCAGAGGACAGGTGGAGCGAAGATCCCGAGCCTGGTTAGCTGAACGGGTTAGATCGCTGGACGTTCGCGTTCACGTTCAGCACCGCCCGCGCTCGGCCCCTTCGCTGCGCGGTCAGGCTCCCGGATGGAGGACCGGACGATGTCAGACAGCCAACCCCAACCGCCCGAGCTCAAGGCCGCGGAGCGCTTGATCGGCGCGTGGGAGATCGAGGCGACGCACGTGGGGCTTCCCGGGGCGTTCATCAAGGGGCAGGTGACGTTCGAGTGGCTTGAGGGCCGCACGTTCCTGATCCAACGTTCGCGGTACGACCATCCGGAGATCCCGGACGCGATCGCGATCACCGGCGTCACCGACGGCCGCTTGTCGATGCACTATTTCGATGTACGCGGCGTACACCGGGTGCTGGCCGTCAGCATCAACGAACGCCAGTGGCGGTTCTGGGGCGACGTGGGTCCTTTCCACCAGCGCTTCACCGGCAAGCTGAGCCAGAACGGCGACACCATCGAGGGCCAAAGCCAGCTGTCGCACGACGGAACGAACTGGGAAGACGACCTGACCATCACCTATCGCAGAGCCGCAGATACTCGTCCAGCTCAGCAGCGCCCGTGAGCATCGCGCGCCCCCGAGCCGACAGCCGCCCCTGCCAATCACGCAAGGTCGACTCCAGCGGAGCGATCCCTCCCGCGTTCCGAACCTGATCGATCAGCGGAGCGATCTGCTCCAGCAGATAGCCGCCCCGCCTCAGCTGATGAGCCAGCCGAACGTCCCGTACGTCGGCCGCGCTGTAGACCCGGTAACCCGTCTGCGGATCACGACGCGGCCGAACGAGCCCGGCGTTCTCCCACTTGCGCAACGTGGCGGGACGCAGCCCGAGCCGCCTGGCCAGCGGCCCGATGAACACCTCACCACGTTCCTCCGGCACGGACGGCACGGACGGCACGGACGGCACGGACGGCACGGACGGCACCGGCGCCAGATCCACAAGCGCAGCCTCAACGGCCTGCAGCACACGACGGTCATCGAGCAGCTGCCCATGACTCTCATCGATGACCCGCAACGCCTCCTCCGCGGCCCCTCGATTGACCGCCTGCATGATCGACGTCGCCGTCTGGTGACCGTGCCCGGGCACCAGCGCGAGGAACGCGCGCAAAGCCTGCGCATGCAACGCCCTGTAAGTGCGATAGCCATGCTCGGTGCGTTCGGCCGCAGGCAGGATCCCCGCGTCCTCATAGTTCCGGATCGCCTGAGTGGACAGCCCATGCTCACGCGCCAGATCGACCGGCCTCACGAATGCACCATCGTTTGAAGCTCAGCCCCTGTCAACTCGCCATATCCGCGCCAAAGTTTCCACCGAAGGTTCAACGATACCGTTGAAGGAATGGACCTCAAGAACACAGCCCGGCCACTCGATGGCGCGGCCATCTCGGCGTTCCTCCAGTCGCTTCCCGCCAAGCCCAGCCTCCTCGGCCTGGGCGAGGCCCGGCACTTCGTAGGCGAACTCGGCGAAGTACGCAACGAGCTCTTCCGGCACCTGGTCGAGCACGAGGGCTACCGCTCGTTCGCCATCGAGAGCGACTGCCTCATGGGCCTCATCGTCGATGACTACCTGGCGACAGGCGAAGGCACGCTCGACGACGTCATGGAACGCGGCTTCAGCCACAGCTTCGGCACCTCACCCGCCAACCGCGAGCTGGTGCGCTGGATGCACGCGTACAACCGGCAGCACGACGAGAAGCTCCGCTTCCACGGATTCGACGGCCCGCTCGAATACTGGGCCGCAAGCCCGCGCCAAGCGCTCACCGGCCTCTACGACCTCCTAGAGGGCCCGCTCCCCTGCGCCCGGGAAACCCTCGACGCCCTCCTGGGCCCGGACGACCCCTGGTCGAACGAGGCCACGGCCATGGACGCGTCCAAATCGATCGGCCAGTCCCCCAACGCCCAGCGCCTCCGCCTGATCGCCGACGACATGGTCGCACTCCTCGACACTCAGACACCCCGCCTAGACGCCCAGACCCGAGAACGAGCACACCTCTACGCCCGTACCGCCGTCGGCCTGCTCCGCTACCACCGCTACATGGCCGAGGACACCCCAGAACGTTGGGGCCGCCTATCCGCCCTACGCGACACCATGATGGCCGCCAACCTCCGAGCCATCGCTGCCGAAAACCCCACGCTCGTCTTCGCCAGCAACCTCCACCTGCAGCGCCACAAGAGCGTCATGTCGTTCGGCGACCACCGCATCGACTGGTGGAGCGCCGGCGCCATCACCGAAACCCACCTAGGCGACCGCTACGCCTTCATAGCCTCAGCCTTCGGCACCATTGCCAACGACACCCCACCCCCAGAAACCCTCGAAGGCGCCCTTTCCAAGCTCCCCTGGGACCACTCCCTAATCAACGCCCGCCACCTAGCCGAGGCCGTCCCCACCCCGACCCCACGCGTTTCCAACGACTTCGCCTACTTCCCCCTAGACCCGACCCACATCACCACCATCGACGCCGTCCTCTTCCTCAAAGAGGCCGTCAACCTAACCCCCCTCGGCTAACAGCCCCTGAACCCGACAAGCCCAAAAACGGGATCGGCCCCAGCCGCCCCGTCCAACCCCGCACCGAAACACGCAAACGACCATCGCAAGCTCCATCGCCGCTCAGGGGTCACGTTGCAAGGCCCTCAGCAACGTCGCCGCGCTCTGACCGTGCGCGCTCGACCAGACCGAGACAAGCACCTAGCCCAGGCGCTTTGTCGTGAACGGGGGTCGCCGGGGACCTTGGGAGTCCCGGGTTTACGGTGAAAGAGCGGAGGGGGCGATATGGCAGCGACTCGATTTCGGCCGTATGGCACGGTGCGGCAGTTGGCCACGACAGACCCGCGCGACATGGCCGCCGCGTCGAAGGGGATGTTCGGCTGGAACGCCGACCAACGATTCTCCCGGCTACGCACAGCGGTCGCCAAAGCAACACGTGAGCGATTCAGTCCCGGACGCGAGCGAATGCGAGCGCTGGTCGTCTCACCAAGCGGCCGCCTCTCGTGGCGGCAAGTACCCGCGCCTCCCCCACCAGGCCCGCTGGGAGCCACGGTCCACCCGATCGCCATGGCCACCTGCGACCTGGACCGGCCGCTCGTCCTCGGCCGTACGCCCTTCCCCCGGCCGCTGCAGCTAGGTCACGAATGCGTGGCCGAGGTGGTCGCCGTCGGATCCCAGGTGCAGACCGTTCAAGTGGGCGACCGCGTAGTGGTCCCCTTCGAGATCAGCTGCGGCAAGTGCAGCGCCTGCCAAGCCGGCCTGACAGGCAGCTGCCGCGCCGTACCCCCAGTATCGATGTACGGCTTCGGACTGATCGGCGGCCACTGGGGCGGCACCTACGCCGACCTGGTCGGCGTACCGTACGCCGACGCCATGCTCGTACCGCTGCCCGACGGCGTAGACCCCGCCGCCGTGGCAAGCCTGGCCGACACGGTCTGCGACGGGTTCCGGCACGTGGCCCCACACCTGCCGCGACTCCTCGAACGCGACCCCGGCACCGAAGTCCTGATCATCGGCTCCCTCGCGTCCCGCTATCCCTTCAGCGTCAGCACCGCCCTCTACGCCGCCCTGACGGCCCAAGCCCTGGGAGCCCGCCGGATCACCTTCTGCGAGGCCCGCAGCCAGGTGCGCGAGGAGGCCGCCGGACTAGGCCTGGAGACAATCACCCCCTCCGAACTGCGCCGCCACCCCCTCACCCCACTCGTGGTGGACATCAGCGGATCCCCGCGAGGAGTACGGACCGCACTGACCAAGACCGCTCCCGACGGAGTGTGCAGCAGCGTAGGCACCCTGAGCCACGCGGCCCGCATCCCCGCGAGCCTCCTCTTCGTCCGCAACGTGACCGTCCACATCGGCCGAGCCCACACCCGTACGCTCATTCCTCAAGTCCTCGAACTGGTCACCGCCACAACCCTCCACCCCGAGGCCGTAACCACCCGCCTGGCCGACCTGGACGACGCCCCCAAGGTCCTCGCCGACCACATGACCAGCGACACCACCAAAACCATCCTCACCACCGACTAACACCCCACCACCCACCGCCCAGCGCGACCAGGACTCAGCACGGCCGGTTCAGTGGGGTCGGGGGGCATTTGTCGGGGTGGGGCTTGGCTGGGCAGGCGGCGGTTACCCCGGTGGTGGGCGAGGTAATCATCAGGCCTTGAACACGGCATGGCGGCGAAGAGGTAACCGCGGGCTGTGTCGGGCCGTGCGCGCGTCGGGGCGGGCCTAATGTCATCGGCAGCGGGGGGCCTCGCGAGGAGACTCGTATGGCCCTGCAAGATGACAATGCCTATCTCGTGGCCAGGGCACGCGACGGAGACGGCGCGGCCTGGGCCAAGCTCGTCGATCGCTACAGCGGCCTGCTGTGGTCGATCGCCCGGTCGTTCTCACTGAACGACGCCGACAGCGGGGACGTCGTGCAGACGACCTGGCTGCGCTTGGTCGAACGGATCGACCAGATCGCCGAACCGGCAGCGGTCGGAGGCTGGCTCGCCGTGACGGCGCGGCGCGAGAGCCTGCGCGTGGCTCAGCGTCGCGGCCGTGAACTGCCGAGCGAGATCCCCGACTCCAGCTCGCCAGGGCCGGAACAGGTCGCTGTGGCTCGTGAACGGCTCGGGCGCGTCGCCGCGGCCATTCACACGCTCCCGCAACGCTGCCAGGCCTTGTTGCGGATGTTCGCCTTGGCTCCCACGTACGCCGATCTGGCGGCAGCGCTCGACATGCCGATCGGCAGCATCGGCCCGACGCGTGCTCGATGTTTGGACAACCTCCGCCGAAAGCTCGGCCAGTGAACCACCTTCTCTCTTTTGCTCAGCCCACGCGGAACGGTGGGCGACTCACCCGACGAACGACCGGGTCGACCGGCCCACGACGGAGGCCCGCGGCATGAACGAAGACGATCTCCTCTCCCAGGTCCGGGCGGCGTTCCATGGCGTAGATCCGGTGCCCGGGCATGTGCTTGCTGCCGGGCGTTCGGCCATTGCCTGGCGCGAGCCGGGCGCCGGGCTCGCCGAGCTCATTCAGGATCAGGGGCAGGCCGCCCATGGCATGCGCGGCGAGTCCACGCGGGCCCTGACGTTCGCCGGGGCCGATCTGGCGGTCGAGGTCGAGGTGACCGCCGACGGCCGGGACGTCGAGCTCATCGGCCGCCTGGTGCCTGCGACGACCGCCCACGTGCGCGTACGGCACCTCGGTCACGCGCACGAGGAGATCGCTACCCGAGCCGACCCCGCCGGGCAGTTCGCGCTGCTCTCCATCCCGCAGGGGCTGATCAGCCTTGTCTTCTCACTCCCCGACGGCACGGCGATCGTGACCAGCTGGATTCGTCTCTGACCTTCCTCCCCCCATCCCACAGATCGGAGCAATATCGGTGACCAACCACATGCGGAACGTAACAGGAGCCTCCGACAATCCGTTCGAGGGCGGCGGGGAGCCTTGCAACTTCTGCACGCCTGGTGTTGGTGACTCTGGTCAAGCGGCTGAGGACGATGCAATGCGCGGCATGAGTCCGACCGAACGCGACTGTGTGGCTGGCCGTTCCGTCGGTACGTACGGGAGTCCTCCCGCCAGCGCAACTGCGTGCGCCAGCGGCTACCCCCTTCCGGGCGGCCACGAAGGCGGCTCGCCCGGCGAGCTGGGCGATGGCGCCTCTTGCGCTGCTCCAGTGGAGGCCATAGCTCCGGGCGGCGTGGAGGCCATAGCTCCGGGCGGCGTTGTACCGAGCAGCACCACTACGGGCGGCGCCGGTACAGGTGCGGGCGGCGCCGGTGCAGGTGCGGGCGGCGCCGGTGCAGGTGCGGGCGGCGCCGGAGGCGGCTCATACAGCGGCGTACACACCGCTGCTGATGCGGCAAGTGGGATGGGCCTGGAGCCGGGTGGGTTGTTGTGGCTGGTGTCGGACGATCCGGTGGCTGCTTACGAGCGGGCCGTGGAACGGGCGGAGGAGGCGCAGGGCGCGGAGCTCGTTGAGGAGTTGCGGGCGGCGGGGCTGGCAGCCAAGGAACTGGGGCGTCTCGAGGAAGGGATCGCGCATCTGCAGCAGGCCCTGGCTGTTGCGGGGTCTTCCTATGCGAAGGCCCTCGTTCAGATGAACCTTGTGGGGCTGCTCGCAGCGAGTGGGGACCTTCCTGGGGCGTTCGCGGCGGCTGGGCTGGCGGGCGAACTGACGGGGGTGGATGCGGATCGGCTCGCTGCCAACGTGGCTTGTGCAATGGCTCGGGCGGGGCAGATCACGGACGCCCACCAGGTCGCGGCGCCGGCCATGCGGAGGCTTCGGCGAGGTGGTGATCCGGCTGCGTTGATGGGGTTGCTCATCAACCTCGGCCTGGCGCGGGCCATGTGCGGCGACTTGAAGGTGGCAGAGGGCTTCCTTGCGGAGGCGGTCGCGGCGGGGGAAGAGGCGGGGCTGCGCTATCTGACCGCGATGGCCAGGGGGAATCTGGCCTTTGTGGTCGCACGGCGCGGGGACGTTCCGAGGGCGCTGGGGCTTTTCGTTGATAGTGAGGCGGGGCTTACGGAGGAGCGACTGGTGCAGTGTCGGTTCGACCAGGCCGAGGCGCTCATGGGGGTCGGCCTTACGGGCGAGGCTCGGGCTTTGCTGGCGGTTGCGTTGGGGGCCGCAAGGGCGCAGGGGTACGCGTGTGACGTGGCTGATGGGCTCCTGTTGCTCGCGTACGCGGAACTGGCGGATGGGGACTGCGAACAGGCGGCGGCCACTGCTGAGCAAGCGCGAGCCGTGTTCGCCGAACAGGAGCGCGCCGGGTGGATGCTTGTCGCCGAGCATGTCCTCCTTAGGGCCCGATGGTCTTCTGGGGAACGCTCAGGGGTTTTCCTTCGTACGGCGGTCGCGGCGGCTGAACGGATGGAGCGAGGTGGATGGGCAGAGGCTTCCGTCGAGGCCCGCATCATTGCTGCACGCGTGGCGCTGCACCTTAGGCGACCGGCAGGTCATCTCTTGGAGCCGGTAAGGGATGTTCGGGGCTCTGCACGGCTCAAGGTGGCCGCGTGGCATGCGGAGGCCCTCGAATACCACACGCGCGGAGACAAGCGGGGGGCGGTTTCGGCCGTTTGGGCCGGGCTGCGGGTGCTTGAGGAGCACGCGGAGGTCTTCGGAGCCCTGGAACTGCGGGCGCGCTCGGCCGGGATGGGCGAGGAGCTGGCGGACCTGGGCCTGAGTCTGGCGCGGTCGGCTCGGGAGCTTCTCACCACAGAGGAACGTCGGCGCGCGATCGTACGGCGTCCTACGTCAGTACGGCCTCCTGCCGATCCAGAACGCGCCGCAGCCCTGACCGAACTCCGCATGCTCAGCAGCAACCACGCGCACGCGACGGCGCGCGGCGATGTGTCGGCTGTAGACGTGGAACGGCTCGAGTCGGCGATCCGGGCCAGCGCGCTTCGGCAGCCGGGAGTTCGGGATGCGGCGGGTGGAAGTCGGGAGCTGGCAAGTGCTCTTGAGTGCCGGGCGCTGGTCGAGATGATTCGCATCGGTTCTGAGCTTCATGCGGTGACCGCTGCGGACGGGCGCATGCGGCGGCACTGCCTTGGTTCATACGACGACGTGAAGCGGGAGGTCGGCACGGTCAGGTTCGGGCTGGGGCGTGGAGAGTGTGGGGCCGACCAGCTGGACGGGCTTCTGTTTGGGCCTCTGCTGGAAGACCTGGGCGAGCGGGAACTGGTGATAGCACCAACTGGGGTGCTGCACGCGCTGCCCTGGTCCGTGTTGCCCTGCTTGGCGGAACGGCCGTTCACGATCGTTCCCTCGGCTGCCTCTTGGTTGCGCGCGGCTAAGAGCGGACGACCAGGGCATGTCGTACTGGCCGCGGGCCCTGACCTTAGCCACGCAGAGCGCGAGCTGTCCGGGCTACAAGGTCTCTATCCGAAGGCGCACATGCCCCGAACGGCCAAAGACGTGCACGAGGCGATGGAGGGTGCGTCGCTCGTGCATATTGCGGCTCATGGGGAGTTCCGCGCGGACAATGCGCTCTTCTCGCGGCTGCGCCTAGAGGACGGGCCGCTGATGGCGTACGACCTGGAGGAGCTCACCACGCCACCCGAGATCATCGTCCTATCAGCATGTGACGTCGGGCGCGCGGCAGCGGACGATGCGGTCATCGGCATGGTCGGGGTCCTGCTCGGCCTCGGTACCGCCACGGTCATCGCGAGCGTCACGCCCGTACGGGACGAGGACGCGCCCGCGTTCATGCTCGCCTTCCACCGCGGGCTGGCGGCCGGCCTGTCGCCACGCCAAGCGTTGGCAGCCACCCCGCGCACACCGGGCACCGCCGGCTTCCTCTGCTTCGGCGCAGGCTAAGGGGCGACGCGGACCGCTGGCCGACGACCCGCGTACGGGATCGCATGCTGCCAGCCGCAGCGGCATGCGATCCGCGTCCGCAGCAGCCTCCGCATCCACGCCAGCGGACATGTGCGGGCGGCACCGCCGGCTGAGCAATACGCGATCCGCAGCCGCAAAGGCCGCGGCACGGCCGCGGAGGGTGGGTGACTGCGGGATGGGGTCAGGAGTCGCCTGTGGCTACTGGGTTGTCGGGGTCGGCTACCCAGTTGGACCATGAGCCCACGTACAACGCGGCCGGGACGCCCGCCACGGTGAGCGCGAGGATCTCGTGGGCGGCGGTGACGCCTGAGCCGCAGTACGTACCGACGTCGACCGCGTCCGTGGCGCCTAGCTTGGCGAAGCGCTCGCGCAGCAGGCCAGCTGGCAGGAAGCGGCCGTCCACGCCGACGTTGCCCATCGTGGGGGCGCTGACCGCGCCCGGGATGTGGCCCGCGACCGGGTCAACCGGCTCGACCTCGCCTCGGTACCGTTCGGCCGCTCGGGCGTCGAGCAGAACGCCGCCGTGGGCCAGGTCGCCCGCACCTTCGGCGTCCAGCAGCGGCAGGCGGCCAGGACGAGCGATGAAGTCGCCGGGCTTGACCGTCGGGTCCTCGGTCGTCACGGGGCGCTTGGCCTCGGTCCAGGCCCTGTAACCGCCGTCCAGCACCCGGACACGTTCGTGCCCGAAGTAACGCAGCGTCCACCACACGCGGGCGGCCGCGGTCGAGTCGGCGTCGTCGTAGACCACCACGAGGCGGTCGCCGGTCACCCCGGCGCGGCGCATCGCGGCCTCGAAGTCGGCGGGTTTGGGGAGCGGATGCCGTCCCGCCGGGCCGGGCGGGCCCGCGACGTCGTCGTCCAGGTCGACGAAGACGGCGCCGGGCAGGTGGCCGTGGCGGTAGGCCTCGATCCCGGGCGGGCCGCCCAGATGCCATCGAACGTCAAGGAGGATCGGCGGCGGCTCCCGCCGCAGCAGTGGGGCCAGTGCGGACACGTCGATGAGAGGCTGCACATCGCCAGTCTGACCGTCGGCGCCCGGATTAGGGAGAGGCGCGGCATCGTTCGTCACATCGCCCCAGCGTAGTCAGCGACCGATCGCAGCGCGCTCAGGCGCGTACGGTCGGCCAGTCCCCGTGGTCGGCCCCGCGACAGTCCCCCAGTGGTCAGCCCGCCCTGGTCCCCGTGGTCAGCCCGCGCTGTCCCCGTGAACTGCCTCGCGTCGGTCGTGGTCTGCCCGAGCTAGTAGCTCTCAACGGCCGGCGAGCCCTGGAGGCGGTCGAGCTGGGGTTAGGGGCGGATTACCTTGAGGAGGGGGACTAGCTGCTCGGCGGAGACCATGGAGCCGTGCATGCCGACCATCAAGGAGGCCATGCGCTCTCGCTGCGAGGCGATGATGGCCATGTCGGTGAACGGGACGGCGATCACGTCGCCGATGCGGGGGGCCATCTCCGGGTCGACCTGGCCGAACCATCCAGCTCGTACGGCCTCGTCGCGCGAGACGACCCAGGCGCGGTCGCCGAGGGTCTCGCGCCACGACGCCAGAACGTCCACCTCGGCCCCAGGCGCGGTGTAGACGTAGCGGCAGCGGGCGTCGCCGCCCAGCATGGCGACACCGGCCTGCAGCGCGGGTGTCTCGTCGAAGTCGACGCGGTCGGTGGGGTCGACCATGCCGTGGTCGGCCGTGACGTACAGCGCGGCGCCGTCAGGCAGGACGGAGGCGATGCGTTCGGCCAGCAGGTCGACGAAGCGGAGCTGGAAGCGCCAGTCCCGCGAACCCGTTCCGTAGCGGTGGCCGGTCGAGTCGAGGTCGGAGTGGTAGACGGTCACGTACGCCCGGTCGCCCTCGCGCAGCGCGCGTTCGGTGCGGCCGACGAGCTCGCCCAGGTCCTCGGCGGGCCGGTACGAGGCGCCGCGCGTGGTGGCGCGGCTGAGGCCGGTGCCCTTGTAGAAGCCCAGCGCGACGTACGAGACGGAGACGCCGTCGTCGGCGGCGCGCTGGTAGACGGTCGGGGCGGGCTGGAAGGTCTCAGGTTCGATCTCCGGGTCTCCCCAGCGCAGGCAGTTGATCAGCCGCCCGGCGCCCGGTACGGCCACCTGAACGCCCAGCAGACCGTGCCCACCGGGCGGCAGGCCGGTCGCCAGCGAGCCGAGGCTGGCGACGGTCGTGGCCGGGAAGCCCGCGGTCAGCGGGCCGCCCTCGAGTGAGGCGAGGAACGGGGCGTCCTCGGGATGGGCGCGCAGTTGCTCCCAGCCGAGCCCGTCGATGATCAGCACGCACTGGCGGGGCAGGGTGGGCAGGTCCAGCACGTTCTGGCCGCCCGGAACGCCCAGCGCCGCGAGCACCGATACCGGCAGATCCGCGAGCGCCCCCGTTCCGTACCGGGGCACCGGGACCGTGGGCTGCGCAGGTGGCGACTGCCCGGGTGACGGTTGCTCGGGTGACGGCTGCGCGGGTGACGGCTGCGCGGGTGACGGCTGCGTGAGCGGCTGCTGCGCAGGCTGCCGCTCCGCGGACGGCTGCTGCTCGGGTGACGGTTGCGCGGGCTGCGCGGGTGGCGGCGCGGCGGTCACCGGGCGGTCACCGGGCCGTGGCGGCGGAGAGGGCCTCGGCGAACGCCAGGACCTGTCCGACCGCGTCCGCCCCGTCGGCGGCCTCGCTGACCCGCAGCGACAGGTCGTCGGCGGTCACGCTCCCGGTGTAGCCGTGGTCGGCCTCGCAGTTCTCGTCACCGCAGGTGGCGGGCTCGAGATCGATGTGGGCGATGGCGCCCCAGCCGATGGTGAGCACCACCTCGGTGGGCGGAACGCCCGGAACGTACGAAGCCGGATCTGGGACCACGCGGGTCACCGCGACCGACTGGACGCGGTCCACCCGTACGGCCTCCGTCGTCGTGGAAGCGTGCGGCTGGGCCATCCCGTCGCCCGGCGGGTGCTCGTCGGTGTGGCACACCAGCAGCCTGGACGGCGACAGCACCAGCACGGTCACGTGCCGCCGCACCTCCATCGCGGGATCGAAGGTCGCCTCATGATGTACGACGTAGGCGTTCACCTGCTCGCCGCCCACGGCGGACTCGACCGCGTCGGCGACCAGGGCCGGGTAGTAACCGCTGCGTTCGATGGCGGTACGCAACCCGTGAGCCGTCGCTCGGGTTTCCCTCATGGGGTCCATCCTGCCCTGTCCCGCCCCGCCCGCGCACATGACGCCGCCCCGAACATGGTCATCATCCCGCCCCCGGGGTAGGGGACATTCCATGGAATACAACGATCCGATGCCCTCGCCACGCCCCGTACCACCGCCCACCCCGGGACCTCCGCCAGGCCCGCAACCGCCCATCCCAGCGCCGGAACCGCCCGTTCCGCCGCCCGAACCGGCCCCGGGCCCGCCCGCGCCTGCCCCTTCCCCGGGCCCGCCCGCACCCGGTCCGCCCTCGCCTGGCCCGCCCGCACCTGGCCCGCCTACGCCCGGCCCTGCGCCGAGCCCGCCTGGCCCCATCCCGCCGGGGCCTGCGCCCGATCCGATCCCGCCCAGCCCGGAGCCGAGCCCGGTCCCACCGGGCCCGCCGGCCGAGCCGAGCCCGCCAGGTCCCATCCCGGACCCGGTCCCGCCGACCCCGGAGCCCACTCCCCCCCACCCCACCGGGCTGACCACCTGACCAACCACCCGGTTGGGCCACGGCCGCGGTCACCCAACCCGCCAGTACACGTGCCACGCCTGCGCATACGGCGCGTGGACGGTTGGGCGCGGTGGTTCTCAGCCATGGTCAGAACTGACGCCGGGCGCCGGGCGCCGGCCGCCGCGCCGCGCCAGGGCTCAAGACTGGCCGGGCGGGCGCCAGGTTCAAGACTGGCGAGCGGGCTGTCGTTCAGCCAGGACCTAGGACGGCCGTGCGAGCGCTGTTCCGCCCTGCCGGACAGGCGTTTCGCGCTGCTCTGCCGGGGCTTAGGGCCGGCGGGCAGGCGCTGGTCCATACGGGCATGCCAGGCGGTCGTACGGCGATGACGATGCCGATTGGCGCGACCAGATACGCGGCGCTGATCGCGGCGAACGTGTGGCTGCTGTTTAAGGGAGGCGACGGGGGCCCAGTTCGGGGCGCGGACCCAGGGGGCGCGCTAGGCGAAGTTTTACCTCGCGTACGGAAGCGCCTGTGGTGCTCACCAGGACCGGGTTGAGCTCCAGCCTCGCGACCTCCGGGAGGTCGTAGCCGAGGCGGGCGACGCGTTGGAGGAGTTCTTCCAGCGCGGTCACGTCCACCGGGTCGGCGCCGCGATGGCCGAGGAGCAAGGGGGCCGTACGGATGGCGCGGACGAGCTCGGCGGACTCCACATCGGTCAGCGGGGCCAGGCGGTAGGCGCGATCGTCCAGCAGCGCGGCGGTCTCGTCGGCCAGGCCGAACGAGATCACGGCCCCGAACGAGGGGTCCTCCATCGTCACGATCCGGGCCGGAACGCCGCCAGCACCAGCGGCGCCGCCACCAGCACCAGCAACGGCGGTGGCAACGGCATCCGGGCCGCCAACCTGGTCGTCTGCCGTACGAGGGGCGACCTGGATGCCGTAGCAGGCCAGGAGTTCAGCGGCCTGAGCGGCGGTGGCCTGGACGGGACCGGGGCCAGCGCCGGGACCAGGGTCTCCGGCGCCCAGCCACTCCTCCACCAGCCCACGTGCTCGCTTGCGGTCGGTCCCGGCGAATTCGGGCATGCGGCCAGGCGGGCGGCGTCGCCATTGGGCGTAGCGGATGGCGTACGCGAGGGCCCGTACGGCGTCCTCCGGCGCGGGGTAGGAGGGCACCGAGCCCTCGGCGGCCGAGCCGTCGGGGGCGACGACCCGCAGGTCGGCGGGCATGCCCTTGGAGCCCAGGTACGTGGCGACGATCGGCTTGGTGCTTCCGGCGGCCAGGCGCAGGATCTTCTCCGGCACGCGCAGGTCGTAGCCGCCGATCGTGGGCGGGGTGAACAGCGCCACGACGGCGTCGACGGTGTCGTCGGCGAGTACCTCGGCGAGCGCGGCCTCGTACTCCTCGGCCTTGGCGAGCGGCCCGAGGTTGACCGGCGGCCGGGCGTCCAGGCCGAGCGCGACGGCGGCGTCCTGGGCGAGCAGGCCCAGCGAGTCGGAGTTGTCGATGATCGCGATGCGGTCGCCGCCCGGGAGCGGCTGGTAGGCCAGCAGCTGGGCGACGTCGAACAGCTCGGAGAGGTCCTCCACACGGATCACGCCGGCCTGCGCGAAGAGCGCGCTCACCGCGTGGTCAGGCAGGCTGAGCGCCTGAGCCGCATGCCCGATCGGCACGCCCTGCGTGCTGCGGCCGCTCTTCACCGCCACGATCGGCTTGCGGCGGCTGAGGCGCCGGGCCAGCCGGGCGAACTTGCGCGGGTTGCCCAGCGACTCCAGATACAGCAGAACGGCCTTGGTCGCCGGGTCCTCTTCCCAGTACTGCATCAGGTCGTTGCCGGACACGTCCGCCCGGTTGCCCGCCGACACGAACGACGAGAGGCCCAGTCCCCGTTCGGCCGTACGCTGCAGGATCGCGATGCCGAGCGCGCCGGACTGCGAGAAGAAGCCGACCGGGCCGCGGCCCGGCATGGTCGGCGCCAGGGTCGCGTTCAGCCGTACGGCGGGGTCGGTGTTGGCGATGCCGAGGCAGTTGGGACCGACCACGCGCATGCCGTACGCGCGGGCGAGGCGTACGAGCTCCTCCTGGCGCGCCCGCCCCTCCGCGCCGGTCTCGCCGAAGCCCGACGACACCACGACCAGCCCGCGCACGCCCTTGCCCGCGCACTGCTCGACGACCTCGTGCACCGAGTCGGCGCGTACGGCGACCACAGCCAGATCCACGTCGTCCGGTATGTCCAGGACCGTGGCGTAGGCCCGTACGCCCGCAACGGCGGTCGCGGTCGGGTGAACGGGGTAGACCGGCCCGGTGAAGTCGCCGCCCAGCAGGTTCCGCAGCACGGTCTGGCCGACGCTGTGCTCGGCGCGGCTGGCCCCGACCACGGCCACCGACGCGGGGAACAGCAGCCGCTGGATCGACCGGTGCTCGGCCCGGTGCTCGCGCGCCGCCATGACCTCCACCGAGGTGTCGGTCGGCTCCAGGTCCAGGACGAGCTCGATCACGCCGTCCTCGAAGCGCTGCTCGGCCCGGTAGCCCACCTCGCGGAACACCCGCGTCATGCGCCGGTTGTCGGGCAGAACGCTGGCCACGAACCGCTCCAGGCCGCGTTCCCTGGCCGCCGCCGCGATGTGCTCCAGCAGAACGGCGCCCAGCCCGCGGCCCTGATGAGCGTCCTCCACCAGGAACGCCACCTCGGCGGTGAGGGGCCGATCCGTCAGGCTGTCGTAGCGAACGACCGCCACCATCTCGCCCGCGATCGTGGCGATCAGCGCGACGCGCTTGTCGTAGTCGACGGTCGTGAAGTGCTCGATCTCGCGATCGGTCAGCGTCGGTCGCGGCGAGAAGAACCGGTAGTAGATCGACTCGGACGAGAGCCGGGCGTAGAAGGCGCGCAGCAGTTCGGCGTCGTCACTCCGGATGGGCCGCAGATGCGCGGTCCCGCCATCGGTGAGGACGACGTCGGCCTCCCAATGATCCGGATACCTCTCCGTCACGTACCCGAGAGTAGGCCACCACCCCACCCGCACCCCCGTTTGGGCCTCCCCTGCGGCACGGCCGCGGCACGGGCCGAGGCACGAGTGCGGCACGGGCCGCGGGACGGGCCGAGGCACGACTGCGGCACGGGCCGAGGCACGACTGCGGCACGGGCCGCGGGACGGACTGCGGGACGGCTGTGGAACGGCGCGCACCGCCAGGCCGAATCCGGTTCGGTCTTGGCTCCGGAACGGCCGGAACGGCCTGGACCAGCACGCAAAAAGCCGTGTTCTGAGCTTTCGCTGCGCGTTCGAGACCTATTCGGGGTCCAAGAACTGTTACGGTCAAGCACACGCCCCAGAAGCCGCTCGCGCGGGCCGTGTTGATCGAGGTGATGACTCCATGACGCGCGTGGTCGTGGTCGGCGATTTGATGACTGACACCGTTGCCCGTGCTGCGTTCCCCCTGGCAAAGGGGAGCGACACGCCTGCCGCCGTGACCTCGCACGGGGGTGGCTCGGGTGCGAACGTGGCGTCCTGGCTGGCCCTCGAGGGCATCGAGGTGGCGTTCGTCGGCCGCCGCGGCTCCGACATCGCGGGCCGCAACAGGGACATGGAACTCATGGGGTACGGCGTGGACGCCCGCCTCGTGATGGACCAGGAGCGCCCCACCGGAACCTGCGTCGTGCTGATCACGCACAAGGGCGACCGGACGATGCTGTCGGACCCCGGCGCCAACGCGGCGCTGCTGCCCGAGGACATCGAGCGCTGCAAGGACCTGTTCAACCAGGGAACGCACCTGCACCTGTCCGGCTACTCGCTGATCAACGAGGGGTCGCGCAAGGCCGCGACCCACGCGTTCGAGCTGGCCCGCCAGGCGCAGATGTCGATCTCGGTCGACGGCGGCTCGTCCTCCCCGCTCAAGCGGATGGGCGCCGAGCCCTACCTGGAATGGACGCAGGGCGCCCGCCTCCTGGTGGTGAACGCCGACGAGGCCGAGGTCCTGACCGGCCGCGACACCCCCGCGCAGGCCGCCAAGGTGCTCACCGCCTGGTACCCGCAGGTGGTCATCAAGTCCGGCGCCGACGGCTCGCTCTGGTACACCAACGGCCGCCCCGAGCCGATCTCCGTTCCCGCCGAGCCCATCGACAAGATCATCGATGGCACCGGCGCCGGCGACGCGTTCGTGGCGGGCTTCCTGCCCGCGTGGCTGGAGGGCAAGCCCCCGGCCGAGGCCCTCACCGCCGGTAACCGCCTGGCCGTTCAGGCCATGCAGCACCTCGGCGCCCGCCCGAGCCTCGACGTGGTCGACAACCAGATCAAGAACTGACGACCAGGCCGCGAACCGACCCCGACACACGGTCGAAAACTCGCGCACGTCCGTGCGTGCTCACTCTCGGTGATGAAAGATCGGATCCATCCGACCTCTGGAGGATCCGATGAGAGCCTGGACCGTCCTGGCCACGACAGCCCTGCTCGTCACGGCCCCGGCCACCGCCTGGGCCGACGCCGACCCCGAGCCCGACATCAGCATCAAGATCGGCGGCATCGACGGCCTCCTGGGCCCGGTCGTCCACCTCCTAGCCCCGGTCCTCCGCCTCCTAGGCCTCTAACAACACCCTCAAGCCGCCTCACGGCGGGGTGGGTTAGCGGGGGGTGGGTTAGCGGGGGAGGTAGTCGGGGGCGGGGCGGTTGGCGGCGAAGGTCTTGGCGTCTTCCTGAACGGCGATCCATAGGCGGTTGAGCGGATGGCCGTCGGCGTAGCGTTCCAGGTCGGCGCGGCGTACGAACGCGCCGGTCATGATCTCGGCTCGCGGCTCCAGGTCTCCCTCGAGCGGGAGCGCGCGCAGCGGCATGTCGTCGGGCCCGCCTTGCGCGGCGACCCGTTCACCGATCGAGCCGGTGACGATCATGCAGCCGCGCACGAAGCCGGACCGCAGCAGCGACAGCCCGTAGTGGATGTCGTCTATGTCGGCCACGACATCGAGCCGGTCGCGGAAGACGGGCCCGTACCAGCAGTTGAGCAGGTCGGCGACGAGGCCCGCGGGTGGCACGACCAGCGGCAGCTCGTCCAACCGGCTGGCGTTGATCGGACCGCTGGGCAGGCGTTCCTCGGGCAGGTTGGTCAGGATGACCGGCTGCCCGCGGATGAACTCCACGACCTCATAGTCGCGCAGCCGTTCGTCCGTCTCGGGCGTGCTGAGGACGCTGCCGCAGATGAGGTCGACCTGCCGCGTCTCCAGGCGCTGCCACAGGTCCTTGGTCCGAACGTGCGTGACCTTGAACTCGACCTCGTCCTGCTCGAACTCCCGCTGCACCCGGTCCCAGGACCTGGAGATGATCGGCAGCGTGAACTCGGTCGTCCCGACCGAGAGCATCCGCCCGAGCCTCCGGCGCCCCCACGTGATGGCGCCGATCCACTGCGACATCGTGAGGTGGGCGAGCTCGACGGTCTCCTCGCCGGTGGGCGTGAACAGGAAGTCCCGTCCCCTCCCCTGCCGCAACGTGAGCATCTCGCCGCACAGCGCCTGCGAGGTGCGATTGAGCGTGTCGAGCTGCTTCTGAACGCTCGACTGCTCCCGGCCGAGGGCGCGCGCGGCCCGCAGTGCCGACCCTGTCTCGTACACCACGAGCAGCGTCCGGAGCTGGTCGAACGTGGTGTCCAACAACGCCGGCGAGGCGTCGAGCAGCTCGTCCAGGGTCCGCTTCGCTGTCACGTAGGCGGAAGACACTTCACTGCTCCTCTCATCAGACGCCCCCGAGACCACATCTGAGACGAAAACCCCGCGCGTTCCGCCCCACTCCATCCCAAAATGCTCCCACAAACATCTGCCATGAAGATCCTGTTCGCTAGAACACCACGAACCCGAAGCTGATCGAGGGGTGCTTCGGAACGATCCAGGCCGGGGGGCGCAGATGGTCCAGGTCAGCCGAGGGCAGACGGAGGCAGACGGAGGCCGGCTAGAGCGGCATCGGTGAACGCTCGGCCCAGCCGCGCTTCTCCCATCGGCTGACCTGATCACTTTCACCTTGAAGTATTCGTCGCGCCATCCAGCTCCGGACAAGACGCTAAAACGCCCCCGTCCCTTTCCCTGGCGGGAGATGGACGGGGGCGTCTGATCTGTTCGACGCGACAGCCGGGCAGGTCGGGTGGTCGCGTGTCCGGACGCGTTCCCGGACCGGCACCAGGACCCTGCCGGGTCACCGGCGGCGGGCCTTCGCGGCGCGGCGGGCGGCCTTGGCCTCGGCGCGCAGGTGGTTGATGCGGTCGTTGGCGATGGTCTTGGTTACGTCGTAGTGCATCATTGTCGTTCTCCTTGGGCTCGTGTCGGATGGGGGATGTCTTCGGACTACCGTCAGCGCTTGCGGGCCCTGGCCTTGGCGGCCTGGCGGCGAAGCTTGGCCTCGTTCCGCAGCTGGCGGGCGCGGTCGTCGGCGATGACCTTGGCTACGTCCGGGTGCATCATGACTTTCTCCTTCTGCTGCGGGCCGGCCTCCCCGGCCCGACATGTTTAAGATTCGCCCTAAGGCGGCACCTCGGGCATCGGGACGAAGCCCTATCTATGGGGCTTAGAACGCCTTAGGCCGCGCCGGCACCCCTAGGCCGCCCTAAGCCACCCGCCAATACCCCTCCCGACGGGCCCTGGCCGCACCCACCAGCCGCCCGTTTACGCAGGTGGTGGCCGCCTTAGCTGATCGCCCGCCCCGATGCTCAAGGCATGGCCCTCCAGCGGAAGTGAGCCGAGCAGCTCAGCCAAGCCATGCGGCTCAGCTAAGCCATGCGGCCGAGCTGCGCCGGGCTGCCGGGCTGCCGGACTGAGCGGCTCAGCTAAGCCATGCGGCCGGGCTAAGGCGGGCTGCCGGACTGAGCGGCTCAGCTGAGCCATGCGGCCGGGCTAAGGCGAGCGCCGAGCTACGCCGAGCGGCTGGGCTAGTCGGCGGGACGTTCGAAGACGACCTCCAGGCCGTCCACCGCGTCCCACTGCTGGCCGATCTCGACGAACCCGTGCCCGGCGAGCGTGGCGAGCGAGGCGACGTTGTCCGGCCGGATCGACGCCCGGACGACCCGGACCTCAGGCTCGCGTACGGCCCGTTCCAGCAACGCGAGGAGCATCGCCCGCGCATACCCCTGGCGGCGGTACGAAGGGGCGACCGAGTAGGCGACCTCCACCATCCCCGCCCCGTCAGGCGGGCCATGGAACCCCGCGTGCCCGACGACGACGCCCTCAGGCTCGGCGACCGCGGCCCGCGCGATCCAGCCCGACGCGCTCGGGTCACCGGCGATCTGATGGAGCCGAAGCCTCCACAGCGACCGCGCGTCCTCGGTGACGAAGTAGTCGCTGAGAACGACCCCGGCCACCGTGTTGGCCCCCGTCAGATCCCCCTCCGCCAACGCGGCCATCACCCGTTCCGGCAAGGCGACGAACCGCACGGACTTGGAACGACCTTGATCGTCTGGGAGCGCCACACCAGAAGCCTCACACGCCCGCCCACCCCAAAGCCACCCGATTACGCGCAACCGACCCCGCGCCGTCAGGTCCTGCCGAGGGCGGCTTGTGCGGCGTTGTAGCCGGGGATGAACGTGATGCCCGGGCCGCCGTGACACCCGGCGCTGCCCAGGTAGAGCCCGTCGATGCCGAGCGGCTGGTCGGCGTATCCGTTCGGCCCGGGGCGGTTGGGGCCCAGCTGCTCGGGGTGCAGCAGGCCATGGCAGTAGTCGCCGCCGGGCGCTCCGAACATGGTGCCCATGTGGCGCGGGGTGAACGTGGTGTGCTTGGTGATGAGGTCGGCGAAGCCGGGGGCGAGCCGGCCGATCTTGTCGATCACACGCTGGCCCATCTCGTTCTTCAGCCGGGCGTAGTCGGCGTGGTCGGTCTCGACCGGGAACCACAGGGAGAACGCCGACGCCGCGTGCTTGCCGGGCGGCGCGAGGTCGGGGTCGTGCGCCGACGGGATCTGGAACGCGATGGCCGGGTCGGCCGGGACGATCCCGCGTCGGCAGTCCTCCCACTGCTGCTGGAGTTCCTCCGGCGTGCTGAACAAGCCGATGGCCGCCTGCATCGCCGGGTCGTTGAGCAGCTCGTACGGTGCCGCGAACTCCGGCGCTCCGTCCAGGGCGAAGTGCATCTGTACGTAGCTGCCGCGATGGTCGACGCGGGAGAACCGTTCGCGTACGTCGGCGGCGACCGCGCCGGGCGATACGAGCCGGGTGATCGTCAGGTCGGGGGCGACGCAGGAGACCACGATCGGAGCGTCGAACTCCTCGCCGTCGCGGGTCCGTACACCCGGCACGCGCCCGCCCGGCACACGCCCGCCCGGCACGCGCCCGCCCGGCACGCGCCCGCCCGGCACGCGCCCGCCCGGCACGCGTCCGCCGGTCAAGCCCTCGCCCGCCACGCGCTCGCCGGTCACGCGGATCTCCTCGACCTCCGTACGCAGCCGTAGCTCTCCCCCGGCCGAGGTGAACAGCTCCTGCAGATGCGCGGTGAGCGCTCCGATGCCGCCCCGCGGCTTCTTCATCAGCAGCGCGTTCTCGTCGGGAACGGCCAGGCCGAAGGCCAGGGCAGCCGCGCTGCCCGGCGTCGCCGGGCCGCGGTAGGTGGTGTTGACCGCCAGGAACGCGAGCATCCCCCGCAGCGCGCCGTGCTTCTCCTTGTCCGGGAGGTAGCGGTCGAGTACGTCGGTGACCGATCCGAACAGCAGGTCGGTGATGCTGGACCGTTCGGCCTCAGTGGTCGCGCAGGCGTACATCTCGTCCAGCGTCCTGGGCGGCCGCCCGGCGTCGAAGCGCCCGAGCGCACGGGCCGGCGCCTGGCTCCACGCCATCAGGTCGGCCATGCCGGTGACCACCTCGGTGCCGTGCACCTCGTCCAGGTGGGTCATCAGCCGCATCAGGTCGGTGTAGTACACGACGGGGTCGTCGCCGACGCCCCGCAACGACACCGACATGACGTCCAGGTCGATGGTGGGCAGCGTGTCCAGGCCGAGCTCGCGGCTGACCGTCGCCGAGGTCGGGAACTGCAGCGAGCCCGCGATCTCGAACTTGTAGCCGTCGAACAGTTCCACGGTGGAGGCCATCCCGCCGGCGTACCGCTTGGCCTCCAGGCAGATCGTGTTCAGGCCCGCGCGCTGCAACAGGGTCGCCGCCGCGAGCCCGTTGTGTCCGGCGCCGATGACGATCGCGTCGCAGCCTCGCATCGTGCCGCCTCCCGCTTCTCTTGGCTTCCTGGGAAAGCTGACACGAGCCGCACGTTTCGTCAATAGTGACGAAACATGCCGTCGACCATCCCACGTTCGATCGAGGTGAGCGCGGAGTGGCACAGCTCGGCCAACTCGGCCAGCGACCGTTCCTCCCGCAGCATCCAGACCTCCATCGCGCCGAAGACTGCGGCGGTGATGCACCGCGCGGTCACCGCGACGGCGAGCCGTTCGTCCAGCGACGCCTCGCCCTCCGCGGCCGTCCTGCGCGCCGGCCGCCCGGCGGTGGTCCGCGCCGGGCGCTCGGCGGCGATCCGCGCCAGCCGCTCGGCGACGGCCTCGGCGAAGTCCGACTCGACCTGCCGGATGTGGCGGACGATCCGTTCCGAGTCGAGCGCCTCGGACCGCAGCACCGCGATCTGCGTGACCGCCTGCACGTCGTAGGGGAAGGCGAAGATGGCGGTACGCACCGACTCGACGATCGACTCGTCGTCCGGACGTGCCGCCAACGCCCTGCGGAACCAGTGCAGGCCGGCGTCGTAGTCGGCGAAGAGCAGGTCGTGCTTGGAGGTGAAGTGACGATAGAAGGTCCGCAACGACACCCCGGCATCGGCGGCGATCTGCTCGGCCGAGGTGTCCTCGACGCCCTGGGCGAGGAAGCGGACCACGGCGGCACGCCGCAGGGCCTCGCGGGTGCGTTCACTGCGCGCCGTCTGCGCCGACCGGACCATGGACCCCAAGCTATCTGTTTCGACAATATTGACAAAACTCGCCACCGAGCCGACGCTGGCGAAATGGTGTCGCTCCTCGTGCACGCCGTCCTGGGCGTGGCAGTCGTGTGGTTCCTGGTCGCCTCCAACCCCGCGATCTTCCGCCGTACGGAGACGGGCCCCCTGCTCTCAAGCCTCGAGTGCGTCTACTACGTCGTCGGCGTCGCGTCCATCGCGGTGGGCTGGTACTTCAACATCCGCTTCGTGATCGAGTACGCCGACGGCAACACCAACCCGATCTGGGGCGACGGCAGCTGGGCGCAGTACATCAAGCTGATGTACGCCAACCCCGCCGCGAGCTCGGCCGGTCAGGACTACACGATCGGCAACGTGATCCTGCTCCCGCTCATGACGATCGTCGACGGCCGCCGCCGCGGCATCAACCGCCCGTGGCTGTACTTCGTCTCCAGCCTGTTCACCAGCTTCGCGTTCGCCTGGGCGTTCTACCTGGCCACCACCGAACGCCAGCGCCGCCTCACACAACAACCCCGATACGCACAACATGACGCATGACCTGATCGCCCGAAGGCTCCGAGCCGCCCCCGGCAAGTAGCCTTGCCCGGTGTTCTCGCCTCAAGGTCCGTCCCTTCGTGAACTGGCGATCCAGGCGCTGTCCTCGGTCGAGGACGGCTACGACCTGCTCGCTCCGAAGTTCGACCACACGCCGTTCCGTACCCCCGAGGGCATCCTCGACGCGACCGCCAAGGCCCTGCGCCCCCTCGGCCCGTTCGATCACGGACTGGACGTGTGCTGCGGCACGGGCGCGGGCATGCAGGTCCTCACGCCCCTGTGCCGCGAACAGATCACCGGCGTCGACTTCAGCGCCGGCATGCTCGCCCAAGCGCGCACAGCACACCCCGATGCCGAGTGGGTACGGGCCGACGTCCGCGCCCTGCCCTTCTCCTCAGGCTTCGACTTGGCGGTCAGCTTCGGAGCGCTAGGACACTTCCTGCCCGCCGAACGCCCCGCGCTCTTCACCGGCGTACACCGCGCCCTACGCCCGGGCGGCCTGTTCGCCTTCCCGATCGGCGCCCCGCCCTCCATCACCTCGGGCCTGTACTGGGCGCTCCTCGGCTTCGACCTCGCCATGCGAGCCCGCAACGCCGTGTGGCGTCCCCCCTTCGTCATGTACTACCGCACATGCCCGCTCTCCACAGTCCGCGACGACCTCACAGCCGCCGGATTCACCGTGACAACGGCCCCCTTGCCATCCCTAGGCCACCGCAAGGACGGCACCCCGCACTACCGCCTAGTCCTAGCCCGCAAACCCAGCACGGTCAGCTGATCCATGCACTCGGGGGGATGGCCGTTCTCGGGGCGGTCGGTCAGGTCAGCGTCAGCAGCTGAGCCACACCGGCGAGGTGCCTCTCATTGGCGAGGAGCCACTCTTCGTCCGCGCGGGGCGCCGCTTCTCGCCGGCCGGCTCACTGCGTGGGGCAGCCCTCGAACTCCGGGACGTTCAGGGAGGAGAGGTCCAGTCCCGAGCCGCTGAACCATCTGTTCATCAGGCGGGCCATCGTGCCGTCCTGGTACATCTGCGTGATCGCCTTGTTGACCGCTTCGCAGCCGTCGGGGTCGTCGCGGCGCATGCCGATGCCGGTGCGCTGCTCCCCGAACCGGGCGTTCACCAGCCGGAACGCCGCGCCGTTGCGCAGCTTGAGGCCCGCCAGGATCGTGTCGTTGGTCGTGATCGCGTCGATCCGGCCGGACCTCAGCATGGCCGTGCACTCGTCATAGCTGCTCGCGGGCACCTGCACCGCGGCCACCTGGCGTTCCTTGGTGACCTGGTCGGCGGCGCCCGCACCGGTGACCGCACAGATCTTGCGGCCCTTCAGGTCGCGTACGTTCCGCACCCGGCGCTCGCCGGCGCGGACGAGGATGTCCTGGTACGAGGGGTAATACGGGCCCGCGAACGCCAGGCGCTGCTTCCAGTCGGGCCGGATCCAGAACGTCAGGACCAGGTCGGCGCGCCGTTCGTTCAGCATCGGCTCCCGGTCCGCCGCCCGCGCCGGAACGATCCGCGCCTTCATCCGCAGCCGCCTGGCGATCTCCCGGGTGACGTCCGCGTCCAGCCCTTCGAGCCCGCCGCCCGCTGCGACGGACCCGATCCCGGGCAGGTCCGGGCGTACTCCGGCCACCAGCGTCCCCTTGTCGAGGAGCGAGGTGCTCTCCCGACCCGCACATCCCGTGGAGACGCAAACGCACACCAGCCCCGACGCGACCAGCCGCCGCATGCGAAGGATCAACTGCGCCTCCCGCAACCCGTGCCCCTCAGTCGCAAATGTCGCAGGGCAGAGGCCTGGAACTCCACAGCCTGGCCACCCCCGGACGATCAACGAGATAGCGTCACGCGCGGCAGCATCTCCCCCGCCGATGCGCTACCTGAGGCTCGTGCGGACGGTCGGCACTCCGTCGCAGAACGGGCTGGAGAACGAGCTCAGAACATGGCGCCGTTGGCGCGTACGGTCTGACCGGAGACCCAGCCGGCCTCGTCGCTGATCAGCCAGCCGACCACGGGGGCGATGTCGCCCGGGTGACCGAGCCGGTCGCGCGGGCTGTGGTGCGTGGCGGCCGCGATGGACTCCGGCGTCTCGGCCGCTCGGTAGAAGTCGTCGTCTACCGGCCCGGGCGCGACGGCGTTGACCGTGATGCCACGCGCCCCCAGCTCCTTGCCGGCGGCCAGCACCATGCGCTCCACCGCGGCTTTGGACCCCGAGTACAGCCCGTACGGGCCGGTCATGATCGCGGTGAGCGTCGTGGACAGCACCACGTACCGGCCGCCGTCGGCGATGTGCCGGGCGGTGGCGCGCAGCGTGTTGAACGCCGACCGGGTGTTGAGGTCGATCAGGTGGTCGAAGTCCTCGTCGGTGAAGTCGACCAGCGGCTTCTTGATGACCGCACCCGGCGTGTGAACGACGATGTCCAGCCTTCCGTGCCGGGCCACCACCCCCTCGAACAGCGTGTCCACCTCCGCCGACACCCGGGCGTCGGACCGTACGGCCTCGGCGTTCACATCGTGCTTGCTCAACGCCACCAGCGTCCGCTGGGCGGCCTCCTCCCCGTTCGCATAGCTGATCACCGTGGTCGCACCGCGCGAGGCGATCAGCCGCGCGAACGCCGCCCCCTGGTTGCGGCTGCCGCCGACCACCAACGCCACCTTGCCCTCGAGGTCCCGTACGTCGGCCACCGACGACACCCGCCTTCTCTTCCGAACTCCAGTCCCTGCGCCGCCAGCGGCGACGCCCACAAGACTGGTCCGAGCCGAGACAGCCGATCAACGACGAACTGGCGCCGCCATTATGAAGCCAGGCGACACAATCAAGGCCACGGCCGATAGCCTGCCTGAGTGGAAATCAGGGAGGTCGAGGCGTTCCTGGCAGTGGCCGACGAACTGCATTTCGGCCGCGCCGCCGCCCGCCTGCACGTGACCACGACCCGGGTGAGCCAGAACGTCCGCAGCCTCGAACGCCGCATAGGCGCCCCGTTGTTCGAACGCTCCACCCGCCGCGTCAACCTCACCCCACTCGGTGAACGGCTGCTCGCCGACCTGCGACCGGCCTACCTGAGCATGGAGACCGCCCTGAGCACGGCGGCCGAGATCGCCCGGCAACGTTCAGCATGGCTGCGGCTGGCCTTCGCCACCTCCATGTCACGCCCCATCTGCACCGAGCTCGTCGAAGCGTTCCAGCAGCACCACCCGCACTGCCAGGTCGTCCGGTCCGTACGCCCGGCATGGGCCGTCCACGACCAGCAGACCCCCGCCCTAGGAGACCTGGACGTCTTCGTCACCTGGGCGCCAGGCGATCCGAACGTCCTGCGCGCCCCGGGCTGTACCGTCGGCCCCGCGTTGCGCAGCGTCCCCAGAGCCATCCTGATCGGAACGCAACACCCTCTCGCGGGCCGAGCCTCCGTCGACATCGAAGAGCTCGCCGAGCACCCCCTGCTCTTCCCGGGCACGGGATCCGCCACCGACCGCATGTCCCGCTACCTCGACGCCTGGACCCCGCCGCACACGCCCCAGGGCAGCCCCCTGCACCGGATACGCCGCCTGCACGACCCCTACGTGGAAGAACTCATCGCCATCGTCGCCGAAGGCCGCCTAGCCCACATCACCTTCCACGGCCTGACCGACGTCTACCAGCATCAAGACATCACCATCGTCCCGCTCACCGGCATGGCCCCCATGATCGTCGCCCCCATCTGGCGCACCGCCAACCGCAACCCCATGGTCCAAGCCTTCATAGAGGCCAACACACCCCAGGCCGACCAAGACCAGAACCACCAATAACCACCCTTGCCTGACCGGCGATGCAGGGCGTTGGTGCCCGTCGCCAGCACACAGCGCGGATTGCGCTCAAGGTTGCGCGCCTTGCGCTCCTGACCACCCGTGGTGAAGCACACACCGCCCGAAGTGGTCGAGGCCCGGGACGATCAGGACCCGACGCGGTCGAGGCCCGGGACGATCAGGGCCCGGCGTGGTCGAGGCCCGGGACGATCAGGGCCCGGCGTGGTCGAGGCCCGGGACGATCAGGGCCCGGCGTGGTCGAGGCCCGGGACGATCAGGGCCCGGCGCGGTCGAGGCCCGGGACGATCAGGGCCCGGCGCGGTCGAGGCCCGGGACGATCAGGGCCCGGCGCGGTCGGGGCCCGGGACGATCAGGGCCCGGCGCGGTCGGGGCCCGGGACGATCAGGGCCCGGCGCGGTCGGGGCCCGGGACGATCAGGGCCCGGGACGGTCAGGGGCCGGCGCGGTTTGGGCGGGGTGGAGGGGGTGGGGTGGAGGGGGCGAGTGGGTTAGGGGTTGGTTGTGGTGAGGCGGTGGAGGGCGGCTTGGGCGGGTGGGCCCCAGGTGGGTTTGCCGCCGGGGCGGCCTTGGCGGCCGGCTTCGCCGATGAGGATGCCGGCTAGGGCTCGGCCTGCTGCCCAGCCTCGGGCTCGGCGCAGGATAGCGGGGTCTGGGGGTGGCTGGTAGGCGGCGTGGAAGGCTTCTCGGGTCTCGTCTGGGAGGAGGGTCCAGGCGGCGGCCAGGTCGATGGACGGGTCGCCGGCGAAGAGGGCGCCGAAGTCGACTACGCCGGAGATGGTGCCGTTGGTGGTGAGGACGTTGGCGGGGTGCAGATCGCCGTGGACCCAGAGGGGTGGGCCGGTCCAGGTGGGGGCGGCTACGGCGTCCTCCCAGACTGCGCGGACGGCGGGTAGGTCGGGGATGAGGCCTCGGTCGGTGGCCTCGGCTAGTTGCATGGCGAAGCCGTGGGAGTGGGCGGCTAGCGGGCCTCCGCGGTCGTGGCTGGCGGGGGCTTGGTCGGGGGCGGGTTGGTGGAGTGCGGTGAGGAAGGCGGCCAGGACGGTCGCCGAGTTGGGGTGGCTGGAGGGGACTTGGTCTGCGGGGTCTCCGGGGACCCAGGTGGTGATCAGCCAGGGGCGCGGGAATCGTGGGGAGGGCTCGCCCAGGCGTTGCGGGACGGGGATCGGGAGCGGGAGGCGCGGGGCGAGGGTGGGCAGCCAGGTGTGTTCTTTGAGCAGGAGCTCGTCCGCGGACTGGGTTGCCCAGGGCAGCCGGACGGCCAGGTCGTCACCGAGTCGCCATAGCTGGTTGTCCCAGCCGCGGGCGCCGAGTCTGACGGGGCGGTCGGCCAAATCGGGGTGCTGGTCGCGCAGCAGGTCTCGTACCAGGTCTGCGGTGATCTCGGTTTCGGTGTGGGTCATGTGGATCAACGGGTTTGGGTGCTGGGGCCTTGCTAGTTGGTGACCGCCAGGACTAGGGGGAGGACGGCGGGGACTCCGGCTTGGCGTAGGTGACGGGCGGCGACCGTCATGGTCCAGCCGGTGTCGATGCGGTCGTCGATGAGGAGGATCGGGCCGTTGGCTTCGCGGGCGTTCTGGGCCACGTCGTCGGGGAGGGTGAGGGCGTGCCAGACGGAGCGGAGGCGCTGGGCGCTGTTGTGGCGGCGGGGGGTGGGGTCGCCGAGGGGGACGAACTCGCCCAGGTAGGGCAGGCGGCCGATCTCGGCTATGCGGTGGGCGAGGCTGCCGACCAGGGCGGGGCGGGTGCGGGAGCCGATCGCGACGACGCCGGTGGGGCGGTCGGTCCAGTCCCAGGATGAGAGGACCTTGACGACGGCCTGGAACATCTCGTCGGGCATCTCGGTGTCGGGGGCGTGGTCGGCGAGGATCTCGCGGAGGCGGTTGCCCCAGCCGATGTCGGTGAGGCGGCCCAGAGCGCGGCCCGTCTCGGCGATGGACTCGGGGCCGATCTTGCCGGAGACGCCCAGGTCGTCCTTGACGGCGGTGGGCCACATGCGGCGGGGGGTCACGTCGACGCCGGGGCGGCGGAGGCGGTCGCGGGCCTGGGTGGTGCCGGCCTCGGAGACCGTGGTGGGCCAGTGGGTGCCGGTGCAGTTGTCGCAGCGGCCGCAGGGCTCGGCGTCGGGGTCGTCGAGCTGGCGGCGGAGGTATTCCTCGCGGCAGGTCTGTGTGTCGAGGTAGTCGAGCATGGCCTGCTGCTCGCGGGTCCGTTCGGCCGAGACGCGTTCGTAGCGGTCACGGTCGTACGTCCAGGGCTGGCCGGTGGCGGTCCAGCCGCCTTTGACGCGCTTGACGGCGCCGTCCACGTCCAGGACCTTCAGCATCATCTCCAGGCGGTTGCGGCTGAGGTCGACCTGGGGCTCCAGGGCGGCGGTGGACAGGGTGCGGCCGGCCATCTCCAGGACGTCGAGGGTGGTGCGGACGGTGTGCTCGGGCGGGAAGGCCAGGCCGGCGAAGTAGGCCCAGATGTCGCGGTCCTCCAGGCCGGGCAGGAGGATCACTTCGGCGCGTTCGACGCCTCGGCCGGCGCGGCCGATCTGCTGGTAGTAGGCCACCGGGGACTGGGGCGCGCCCACGTGGACGATGAAGCCGAGGTCGGGCTTGTCGAAGCCCATGCCGAGGGCGCTGGTGGCGACCAGGGCCTTGAGCTTGTTGTCCTGGAGGTCCTGCTCGGCCTGGAGGCGTTCGGTGGGGTCGGTCTGGCCGGAGTACGCCGCGACCTCGAAGCCGCGTTCGCGCAGGTAGGCGGCGATCTCGTGGGCGGCGGCGACGGTGAGCGTGTAGATGATGCCCGAGCCCGGGAGATCGGCGAGGTGCTCTCCCAGCCAGGCGATGCGCATCTCGGCGGCGGGGAGGCTCACGACGGCCAGGCGTAGGGACTCGCGTTCCAGGGGGCCTCGGAGCACGAGGGTTTCTGAATCGCCGGCGTTGAGCTGCTCGGCCACGTCCTTGGTGACGCGGGCGTTGGCGGTGGCGGTGGTGGCCAGCACGGGGATGCCGGGCGGCAGGTCGGCGAGGAGCGTGCGCAGGCGGCGGTAGTCGGGGCGGAAGTCGTGGCCCCAGTCGGAGATGCAGTGGGCCTCGTCGACGACCACCAGGCCCGCGCCGGCGGCCAGCTTGGGCAGCACCAGGTCGCGGAAGTCGGGGTTGTTGAGACGCTCGGGGCTGACCAGCAGGACGTCGACCTCGCCCGCCTCGACCTCGGTGAACACCCGCTCCCAGTCCTCGGTGTTGGCCGAGTTGATCGTGCGGGCGTGGATGCCGGCGCGCTCGGCGGCCGCGATCTGGTTGCGCATGAGGGCCAGCAGCGGGGACACGATGACCGTCGGGCCTGCGCCGCGCTCGCGCAGCAGCCGGGTGGCGACGAAGTAGACGGCCGACTTGCCCCAGCCGGTGCGCTGGACGACCAGGGCGCGGCGGCGGTCGACGACCAGGGCGTGGATGGCGGTCCACTGGTCGTCGCGCAGCCGCGCGTGGTCGCCGGCGAGCGCCCGCAGGCACCCCTCGGCCTCGTTCCTCAGGCTCGTGTCCATGCCTCCTTGCTATCAGCCCCCACCGACACCCCGCACCAGAACCACATTCTGTGGATAACTCCATGAACGGATCATGAATGGCACTGGGAATCCGGCGCGGTCAAGGCCTGAAGAGACCGGATTTCCGGCGATCTGTCGCGTTCAAGTGAGCGATAGGCGCGCCTACGTCTTGTTTTGCGGCCAGAACCAGATCGCATGAGGCCGAGGCCGGACGGGGCTATGGATTAATTCCGGCAAATCAGCACATGCTTGGCGACGCACACACTCCCCCCGCACAACGGAAAGGTTGTGACATGCGTCTCGAACATGGCGCACTGCGGCGGCTTTTGATCGGTGGGTTCGCCGCCGGATCAATGGCCGCCGCGACGCTTACCGGCGGCATTTCCCAGGCCTCCGCCGCCACCTCTGCCGCCTCCTCACCCGCAGCGGCACCGGCGAATCCCGGTGCCACGATCACGGTGTCCGCGCCGGTGAGCGCCGACGTTCAAAAGGCGATCAATACCAAGCACATTTCGCGGGACGCCGCGATGAAGGCGTACTGGACGCCGGCGCGGATGCGGGCGGCGATCCCGCTCGACGACGCCGCCAAGGGCGCGGCCGCGCCTCGTGCGCGCACGAACGCCCTGACCGGCGCGCTGCACAAGGTCGCGCCCTCCGCCGGTACGGCCAAGCCGCGCAAGGCCGCGACCAGGCAGCGGACCGGTACCGCCAGCACCGCCGCGGCCGTCACCGCAAGCCCCACCGTGGGCAAGGTGTTCTTCCGCGACGCCACCGACGGCCTCAACTACGTCTGCTCGGCGGGCACGGTCAACAGCAACTCCAAGCGCCTGATCAGCACCGCAGGGCACTGCGTGCACCACGGGTCGGGCGGCACCTGGCACCAGAATTGGACGTTCGTCCCCTACTACGACCACGGCAACCGGCCCTACGGAACGTGGAGCGCCTACCGCCTGGTCACGTTCAACGGCTGGGCCAACAGCAGCGACCTCAACTATGACGTCGGCTTCGTGAAGGCCAACGACCTCAGCGGCGTCCACATCGTCAACCGTGTGGGCGGGAACGGCATCCAGACCGGCCAGTCCACGTCCCGCGCGATGACCATCATCGGCTACCCGGCCGAGGCGCCCTACCCGGGCGACTGGCAGTACTACTGCCAGGGAACGACCTACGCCTCGGGCAGCCGCATCGCCATGGCCTGCCCCCTCACGCGAGGCGTGAGCGGCGGCCCGTGGCTCTTCGGATACAGCAATTCGACCCTGCTCGGCTACATCAACGGCACCTCCAGTACGACCAACAACGGCCGGACCACGCTCTGGAGCCCGTACTTCAGTAACGACGTATGGAACCTCTACAACTACGCCGACGGCGTGTAAATACCAATACTCCTGGAAAACCGCGGGACCCATGGCGCCTTCCGGCCATGGGTCCCGCTTGCGTTCGTCCAGAAAATGCGGAGCGGCCCCGCCTCGCCGTTGAGGTGGAGCCGCTGGTCTCGGAACGCCGGATACTAATTCAGATCGCTTCGGATCGGCAATTGCTCGTTGGCCTATGACACTTTCGGCTATTGCCCGTTCGGCTATTGCTCTTTCGGCTACTGCCCTTTTGGCTATAGCCCTTCTGGCCATTGCTCGTTCGGGCTACTTTCCGGCGGGCGTTGAGATCAGCTTGTGGAGCGTCCGGGTGTCGACCTTGCCGGTGGCGGGCAGGCCGTGCGCGTCCTGGAATCGGAGCATCTTGTTCTTCGTGCGGTCGCCGTGGTAGCCGGTGATGGGCAGGTCATCGTTGTAGCGCCACTTGTTGAGCAGGACCTGGACGGCCTTCACGCAGTCGTTGCGGTTGCCGTAGTCCATGGGCTTGGGGAACTTCTCCACGAGCGCGAGCCAGGTGTGGGCGCCGACGTTGCCGTCCGGCACGTCGCTCATCTCGGCGTGCGCCTGGAAGTTCTTCACCTGGGCGTAGGTGGCGGGGCCGAAGTGCGACGGAGTCTTGACCTTGAAGGTCTCGCAGTTGAGGAACCATTGCAGCGCCCGCACGTTCTCGCTCGTCTGGCCCTGCTTCAGCACGGGCCAGGACCCGTAGGCCGGGTCGGCGGGGACGGTGTCGGCGGACGCGGGCGAGGAGCTCAGCATCGCTCCGCCCGCCACGATCCCCGCTGTGGCCAGACCGGCGATCGCGATCCTCTTGAGGTTCATCGTGCTCCTTCAGGTCTCGGGTCTCTGTCCTTGCTCCGTGCTGTTACGTACGGATTAGAGGCCCGTTGACCTGCGGTTGTTCGCGATCGAGAGCCGGTTGGCCACGTTGCGCCACCACCCCGCGGGGGTCGAACCTGACCCCGCGGGCGGCCGTCCAACACCGGTTCGGCAGTCGGACGGCCGCCCTCATTAGAGCGCCCTCATCAGAGCGCCGTCGTCAGAGCGCCGTCACCACGGCACCCGCGGCACCGTCCCGTCAGCGCGGGTCGGCGGTTCTGTAGAGGCCGAACGTGCTGATGTACGGGGTGGCGCGGGTCTGCGTGACCGTGACGCGGAGCTTGTCGGCGGTGACCGGCGCGGGCAGGGCGAGGATGCGGCTGTGGCCGATGGTCGTGCCCTGCGTGATCTGCTTCCAGGACGTGCCGTCCCAGGCCTCGATCGTGAAGCCCTCGACGTGCTGGCCTCGGCTGATGTCCTCGCCGAGGCGGATGCGGTCGAACGTACGTGCCTTGCTCAGCTCGTACACCCCGCCCGGCTTCTGGCGCGCGCCGGCGGCCAGGTCGCGGCGGTAGGTCTCCCGGATGGCCGTGCCGAACGAGGTCAGGCTCGCCACGTCCTCGTCGGCGACCCGGCCGTCGGTCGCGGGCGGAACGTTCAGCAGCAGGGAGGCGTTCCGGCCGACGGACTGGTCGTACAGGCTGACCAGCTGAGCAGGGGTCTTGGGCTTCTCGTCGGGGTGGAAGAACCAGCCGGGGCGCTGCGACACGTCCGCCTCGCCCGGGAACCACTGCAGGTACTTGGCGGCCGGGGCGGTGATCTTGGCTCGCGAGCCGATGTCGTCCACGGACGCGCCCTCGGGCAGCAGCCACTCGTTGTGGTAGCTGTTCGGGTCGGCGGTCGCGGGCGTGACGCTCCACTCGGTCGGGCGGGCGACGCCGCGCTCGTTGCCGATCCAGCGGATGCCCTGCGGGCCGCCGAAGACGACCGTGTTCGGGGACAGCTTGTGGATCAGGTCGAACCAGGCGGTGAAGTCGTACTTCTCGGTGATTCCCTCTCCCGACCAGGGGTTGGCGCCGTCCAGCCAGAGCTCGTCGATCGGCCCGTATTGGGTGAAGAGCTCGTAGATCTGGTTGAGGTAGTAGGCGTTGTAGTCGTCGGTCTTCACCTTGAAGGACGGAAGCTTGCCCTTGGCCACGGCCCGCGCACGGTCGTCGTTCTTCACCAGCGTCGGGATCGTACGGTCGACGATGGCGCTGCCGCTCCCGTAGCGGCCCATGCCGCCCGGGTCACGGTCGCGGTCGTCGTAGGTGGCCTGTTCCTCGATGCTGAGGGGCTTGCCCGCGTCGTGCTTGGCCACGACCTTCTTCACCCAGTCGCGATGCCAGGCGTGCGGCAGTTCGGAGCCGTCGGCGGGTGAAATGTAGACGCCGACCCTGAGGCCCGCCTTGCGAGCGGCACGCACGTAGTCGCCCAGGATGTCGCCCGCCTGGTTCTCGCACCCTGCGGCACGGGACTGCCAATAGGCCGAGGCGTCCGTTCCCCTGGAGGAGGCTGCCTTGGAACGGGCGGCCTTGACCTTGGCCGCCTGCTGCGGACTGCACTGCTGCGTACGGACCCACCAGGGGCTGGCGATGACCGAGTGGTTGCTGTAGCGGGTCGGGTAGAGGACGAAGCCGTCGTGGTGCTTGACCGTGAACATCGCCTGCTTGGCACCGGCGGCCTTATAGGCGCGCATCCACTGGTCCACGTCGAGGCTCTTGGGGGCGAACGTGGCCTCGTCCTCGGCGCCCGAGCCCCATTCCCGGTTGGTGAAGGTGTTCATGCCGAAGTGGGTGAACGTGGTGAGTTCCTTGCGCTGCCAGTCGAGCTGGCCCTTGCGCGGAACGATGTGGGCGGCCTTCTCGACGATCCGTTCAGGGGTGTCGCACGCCTCGATCTTCATCACCGAGGCGGGCTTGATGGGGTCGGTACAGCCGACAGCCTCCGCATGAGCGGGTGCGGCGGCGTGAGCGGGTGCGTAGGCGTGGGCGGGTACGGCCGCGAGGGCGGGGGTTGCGAACGCGAAGGCAGGGGTTGCGAGGGCGATTGAGAGCAGGCTCGCGCCCAGGTAGGGATGACGCATGGGCTCCTCTTCTGACTACGGGGGGCTAGAGGATGACGACTTGGAGGGTTCGGGGTCCGTGTACGCCCTCGACGCGGTTCAGCTCGATGTCGCTGGTCGCCGACGGGCCGCTGATCCAGGTGAGCGGACGGGTGGGATCGAGGCGTTCGAGCGCCTCGGGAACGGTACGGACGATCTGGTCGGCGCGGACCACGCAGACGTGATGGTCGGGAACGAGGGTCAGGGCACGCCTGCCTTGGTCAGGAGAGCCGTCCAGGACGATCGTCCCGGTCTCGGCGATGGCGACGGCGCACCCGGTGACGACGGCGTCCAGCCCGTCCAGCTCCAGAGCGGACAGGCCGGTGTCCCGCACGGCACCGTCGCCCGGCAGCCACGAGTCTGGAACGCCGGGAGGGGCTCCGATGCGGCCGCCCGGCACTACCTCCGCCACGGCGACGTCCCGGTGGACGACGGCCTTGTAGTCGACCAGGCGGTCGACGAGTAGCTCGATGATGTCGGGCCCGGTGCGCGAGCGTTCATACCGGCGCGGGATGGCAACGTCCTCGTCGGCAGGGACATCGGCCAGCGCGGCGCGCACCTTGCCCAGAATCAGGTCGCGCGAGCTCATCGGTTGGTGCCCTCCCTGCGCTCCCACCACTGGCGGAACGATTCGCGGGGCGGCGCCGGGACGTCCCGGGTGTCGGTCCAGGCCGACAAGGGGCCCGGCAGGCGACGCGGAGTCAACCGCCGGAAACGACCGGCCGTCCTCTGCGTGGCAGACAGCAACGCAGGCGACGACAGCACCCGCCGCGCGGCGGCCATGACGGCACGCTCCCCACGATGGTGGCCGGACGAGGCGACCTTGGCCCGCAGGTCCAGCAGCACCTCGGGAATGTTGATTTCGACCGGGCAGACGTCGTAGCAGGCGCCGCACAGCGTGGAGGCGTACGGCAGGGACTCCTCCAACTCCGAGGAGAACCCCCTCAACTGCGGCGTGAGGATCGCCCCGATGGGCCCCGGGTAGACGGACCCATAGGCATGCCCTCCGGCCCGTTCATACACAGGGCAGACGTTCAGGCATGCCGAGCAGCGGATGCACCGCAACGCCTGTCGTCCCACCTGGTCGGCAAGGACGTCGGTACGCCCGTTGTCCAGCAGCACCAGGTGGAAGTCCTGTCCTTCCACTCCACCCGTCCACATCGAGGTGTACGGGTTCATCCGCTCCCCTGTGGACGACCTCGGCAGGAGCTGCATGAAGACTTCAAGGTCCTGCCAGGTCGGCACGAGCTTTTCGATGCCCACCACCGAAATGAGGGTCTCGGGCAGGGTCAGGCACATCCGCCCGTTGCCCTCCGACTCCAGAACGACAAGAGTCCCGGTCTCGGCGACCGCGAAGTTGGCCCCGGAGATGCCGACCTTGGCCGACAGGAACCGTTCCCTCAAATGCAGGCGAGCCGCCTCCGCCAGCGCGGGCGGGTCATCGGCGAGGTCATCGGGAGCGGGTCGGCCCCACTCCGACATCGCGCGCCGGAAGATCTCCCGGATCTCGGACCGGTTCCGGTGGATGGCCGGGACGAGGATGTGGGACGGCCGGTCGTCGCCCAGCTGCACGATGAGTTCGGCGAGGTCGGTCTCGTAGGCCGTGATCCCGGCCTTGGCCAGCGCCTCGTTGAGCTCGATCTCCTGGGTGGCCATCGACTTGACCTTGACGACCTCGGTCTGGCCGGTCGCCTTCACCAGCGATGTCACGATCCGGTTGGCCTCGGCCGCGTCCTTCGCCCAGTGCACGTGCCCACCGGCGAGCGTGACGGCCGCCTCCAGCTGCTCCAGGTAGACGTCCAGGTGCCGCAGCACGCGATCCTTGATGGCCGCTCCCGCCGAACGGAGCTCCATCCAGTCCGGCTGCTCCCCCACCACCAGAGCCCGCTTGCCCCGGATCGTGTGGGTGGCCTTATGCAGGTTGTGCCGCAGCTGCGCGTCCCCAACAGCCTTTTCCGAAGCAATGGGGAAGGCGGGCATCCCGACAAACGTGCCGCTCATGAGGGGTTCTCCTCGGTCGAGGCGAGGATCTGCGCCAGGTGCATGGTTCGTACACCGGCCCGCTGCCGCCGCATCGTGCCGCCTATGTGCATCAGGCAGGAGTTGTCGGCCGCGCAGAGCACCTCGGCCCCGGTGTCCAGGACGTTGCGCACCTTGTCGGTGCACATGGCCGCCGACACGGCCGGGTTCTTCACCGAGAACGTGCCGCCGAAGCCGCAGCACTCCTCCGCACCGCCCAAGGGCAGCAGCTTCAGCCCGCGTACCTCCGACAGAAGCCGTTCAGGCCGTGACCCCACCCGCAATGAACGCAGCGAATGGCAGGTCGGGTGATAGGTGACCGTGTGCGGGAAGTAGGCCCCAACGTCCACCACGCCCAGCACATCGACCAGGAATTCAGACAGCTCGTACACCCCGCCAGGAGGTTCGACGCCCAGCGTGGGGTACCACTCGCGGACCATGGCGGCGCACGACCCTGAAGGCACGACCACTGCCTCGTAGCCCGAAAACACCTCACCGAAGCGCTGAGCCATGGGCCGGGCGTCGTCCCTGTAGCCGGTGTTGAAGTGCATCTGCCCGCAGCAGGTCTGAGCGGACGGGAAGTCCACCGTGCAGCCCAGGCGTTCCAGCAGGCGCACCGTGGCCCGGCCCGTGCCCGGGAAGAGCGTGTCGTTCACGCAGGTGACGAACAATGCGACGCGCACGGCAACCGACCCTCCTATCCACCGATTCCATAGACGCGGCAGGCCGTACCCCCGAAGACCTCGCTCCGCTCATCGTTGCTGAGCCCGTCCACCGCCGCAGCGGCCAGATCGACGACGGTCCCGTAAGGCGCGGCCAGCGTGCAGACCGGCCAGTCCGAGCCGAACATCACCCGCTCCGGCCTGAACGCCTCCAGCACATGCGCCGCGTAGGGCAGGATGTCGGCCGGCTTCCAGTCGGCCGCGGCCTCGGTGACCAGGCCGGACACCTTCACGGCCACGTTCGGCAGCGCGGCCAGCGACGCGATCCATGACGCCCACGGTTCCCACACGCCGCCCGCGATGTCCGGCTTGCCCGCATGGTCGAGCACGAACGACACCTCCGGCAGCGCCCGCACCGTCTCCAGCGCCGCGTCCGCCTGCGGGGGCTTGACCAGCAGGTCGTACACCAGCCCGGCCTCCCCCACGGCCCGCAGCCCGCGCCGCACGTCCTCGCGGCACAGCCACCCCGGGTCCGGCTCGTCCTGCACCTGGTGCCGGATGCCCACCAGCGGCCCGGACAGGCCCGCGATCACGTCCGCGACGTCGGCGGCGGTGAGGTCGATCCAGCCGACCACGCCCTCGATCGGCCGCGCGTCGGCGATGGCCAGCAGTTCGCGGGTCTCCTCCGCGCTGTGCAGCGCCTGTACGACGATGGAACCCTCGACGCCGAACGGCTCGGCGGCCTCGGCGTACCGCGTCACGTCGAACCTGCCGCGCAGCGGGTCGGCCCAGGGGCCGTCCATCCACGCGTAGTCGCGGACGGCGGTGTCCCACAGGTGCTGGTGCGCGTCGATCATCCCAGGTCCCCCCACAGCGCCTCGGGAATGTCCCATTCGAAGAGCCGGGCGTTGTCGTCCGCCTCGGCAGGCGTACGACAGCCTGTCAGGACGCTCACCACCGCAGGGTGCCGGAACGGAAAGCGCATCGCCGCCGCGCGCAGGGGAACGCCATGCCGCGCGCACACCTGCTCCAGCCGTTCCACGCGTTCCAGCATCTCCGCAGGGGCGGGCGCGTAGTTGTAGGTGGTTCCCCCTGCCAGGAGCCCGGAGTTGAAGACTCCCCCGATCACCACCTTGGTCCCACGTTCCACGCACGCTGGCAGGAGCTCGGCCTCGGCGGTGCGGTCGAGCAGCGTGTAACGGCCGGCGCAGAGGACGAGGTCAAGGTCCAGCCTCCGTACGAAGCGGGCCAGCATCTCGGCCTGGTTCATGCCCGCACCGATGGCCGCGATCACCCCCTCGTCCCTGAGTCGTGCCAAGGCCGGGTAAGCCTCGGTGTAGACCTGCTCCTCGTGGTCATCCGGGTCATGCAGGTAGACCGCGTCGACCCGGTCGAGCCCCAACCGTTCAAGGGAGGACTCCAGCGAACGCCGGATTCCGTCGCCGCTGAAGTCCCACTCCCTCTTGAGGGCAGGTTCCCCTGGGAAGCCCTCGTCGTCCGGCGCCTCGCCATCACGCCGGGGCCGCAGCAGCCGCCCGACCTTCGTCGAGATGGTGAACGACTCGCGCGGCACGTCCTTGAGCGCCTCGCCGATGACCCGTTCGGCGGTGCCCGCCCCGTAGTGCGGCGCGGTGTCGAGGTAGGTCATGCCGACCTCCAGGGCCCGCCGCACGACGTCCACGCCCCCGTCCACGCCGCCGTCCACCGGCGCGTACAGCCCGCCGATGGGCGCGCTGCCGAACGACAGGGCGCTCAGCCCGAGTGCCATCTGAAGACCACCCCTCTCCAAGACCCGCCCCGATGGGCTACTCCTGCGCCTGGCCCGCCTGCGCCTGGCCCGCCTGCGCCTGGCCCGGCTACTCCTGTGCCCGGCCGGGCTACTCCTGCGCCTGGCCGGAGGTGACGCGCGAGACGACCAGCGCGAACAGGATGATCGCACCGTAGATGGCCTGCTTCCAGAACGAGGCGACCTGCGCGAGCGTGAGCAGATTGTCGACCACGCCGAGCAGCAGCACGCCGGTGATGGCGCCGGTCATCGTGCCCTTGCCGCCGTTCATGGAGATCCCGCCGATGACGGCCGCGGCCATCACGGTGAAGATCATGTTCTGGCCCTGGTTGGCGTTGATGGCGCCGACGTACCCGGTGAGGCAGAGGCCCGCCGCGGCGGCCAGCACGCCGCTGATCACATACACCGCCCAGGTGACCCGCTCCACCCGGATGCCCGCGGCCCGCGCCGCCTCCGGGTTGCCGCCGATCGCGTACAGCGCGCGCCCGAGCCGGTGGTAGCGCAGCGCGAACCCGGCCACCGCGAAGCACACGGCAGCCAGCCACACCGACATCGGCAGCTTCAGGAACGTCGTCGTCGCGATGGAGAAGAACGCCTCGGGCATGTCGAACAGCGTCTTGCCCTCGGTCGCGCCGGTGAGCAGGCCGCGCAGCACGATCAGCATGGCCAGCGACACGATGAAGGCGTTCAGGCGCAGCTTCACCGACAGGAAGCCGTTGAACGCGCCGATCGCGCCGCCCACCACGAAGATGGCCAGGATCCCCAGCCAGGTGGGCCATTCGGTGCCGAAGCCCGCCGACGCCGCCGGGATGACCAGCAGCGCGCCGAGCCCGGGTGCGATCCCGACCGTCGACTCCAGCGACAGGTCGATCTTGCCGGTGATCAGGATCAGCGACTCGGCGAGCACGACCAGCGCCAGCGCCGCCGAGGCGCCCAGGATGCTGATGATGTTGCGTTCGGTGAGGAAGCTGTCGTTCACGATCGCGCCGAGGACGACCAGCGCGATCAGCGCGGGCACCAGCGCGAACTCGCGCATCCGGCCGAGCGCGGACAGGGCCCCGGCCGCCGGAGCGGCCTTGGTCCGGGGTTCTGCCACCGTTTGCGTCATGAGGAGACCCCCTCGATCGATGCGACCAGGTCGTGGTCGTTCCAGCCGGCGGCATGCTCGGCGGTGATCCGGCCGTGGAAGAAGACCAGCACCCGGTCGCAGGGCCGCAGGTCGTCCAGCTCGTCGGAGATGATGATCACGGAGGTGCCGCCCTGACGGATCTCGTCGACGACGGCCAGCAGCGCCTCCTTGGACTTCACGTCCACCCCGGCGGTCGGGTTGATCAGGACCAGCAGCCGGGGCTCGACGGCGAGCGCGCGGGCCATGACGACCTTCTGCTGGTTGCCGCCCGACAGGCCGTTCACCGGCTGCTCGGGGCCCTGGGTCTTGATGTCCAGGCCCTTGATCGACGTGCGCGCGGCCTCGCGCAGCCGCCGCGGGCTGATGATGCCGAACGGGCCGAGCCGGTCGGCGATCGTCATGGTGGCGTTCTCGCCGACCGACAGGCCCGCGACCAGGCCCTGGCCGTGCCGGTCGCGCGGCACGAACCCGATCCCGGCCGACATCGCCTTGCGCACGTCGCCGAACGGCACGGGCCTGCCGTCGAGCGTGGCCGTTCCGCCGCCGGGCCTGCGCAGCCCGACCAGCGCCTCGGCCAGCTCGATCTTGCCGCTGGCCGACGATCCGGCCAGGCCCACGACCTCGCCGCGCCGCACGTCCAGCGACACGTCCTCATACGCGCCGTCGGACAAACCCGTGACCGCCAGGCGCACGTCGGCGGTGACGGGCTCGCGGTGCCCGGTCGTACGTCCCAGGTCGGCCGCCTCACCGGTCATCGCCTCGACCAGCGCGCCGCGCGGCAGGTCGGCGACCGGCTCGGTGGCGATCCAGCGGGCGTCACGGAAGACCGTGACGGTCTGGCACACCTCGTACACCTCCTGGAGGTGGTGCGAGATGAACAGGAACGTCACGCCCGAGTCCTGCAGCGAACGCATCCTCGTGAACAGCCGCTCGATCTCGGCGTTGTCCAGCTGCGCGGTCGGCTCGTCCAGGATGATGAACCGCGCGCCGAACGACAGCGCCCGCGCGATCTCCACGAACTGCCGGTCCTGAACGTTCAGCTCGCCCGCCGCGACCGATGGGTCGACCTGAACGTCCCAGGTGGACAGCAGTTCGGCGGCCTCGCGGCGCATCCGCTTCCAGCCGATCACGCCACGGGTGGCGGGCTGCCGGTTGATGAACAGGTTCTCCGCGACGGTCAGCTCGGGGATGATCGTCGACTTCTGGTAAACGCAGGCGACCTTGGCACGCCAGCCGTCCCGGTCACCGGCCTTCGGGGCGGGTTCGCCGTCGAACCACACCTCGCCGGTGTCGGGCGGGAAGATCCCGGTGAGCACGTTGACCAGCGTCGACTTGCCCGCCCCGTTCCGCCCGACGAGCGCGTGGGACTCGCCGGGCAGAACGGTGAGGCGCGCGTCCGCGAGCGCGACGGTCGACCCGAACCGCTTGCTGACGCCCGTCGCCTCAACGAGGGGAACCGCCTCGGCCAGGGGAACTGGTGCCATCACTTGCCTACCGTGTTGCCCCACAGGGACTTGTCGTCGACGTTGTCCTTGGTGACGAGCGGCGCCGGGAGCTGGTCCTCCAGGATGCCGCTGGGCAGCTTGACGATCACGCTGCCGTGGTCGGTCGGGCCGGGCTGGAACGTCTTACCTTCCATGGCGGCCTTGATGTAGTACATGCCCCACTTGGCGTAGGCGTCGGCGGGCTGCGACACGGTCGCGTCGATCTGCCCCTCGCGGATCGCCGCGTACTCCTGCGGGATGCCGTCGTTGGACACGATCTGGATGTGCTTGGGGTCGCCCGCCTTCACGAGCATGTTCTTGCTCTTCAGGGCCTGCAGGGTCGGGGCCAGGTAGACGCCGCCCGCCTGCATGTAGATGCCCTTGACGTCGGGGTTGGCGTTCAGGAGGCTGTCCAGCCCGGACGCGGCCTTCTCCGCCTTCCATTCGGCGGGGATCTCCAGCACCTTGATGCCGGGGTAGCCCTTCTTCATGCAGTCGCGGAACGCCTGGGAGCGGTCGCGGCCGTTGACCGAGGCCAGGTCGCCCTGGATCTGCACGACCTTGCCCGACTTGATCTTGTCGCCGAGGTACTTGCAGGCCTTCTCGCCGTACGCGACGTTGTCGGCCCGTACGACCATCGCGACCTTGCCCTTGTCGGGCGCGACGTCGACCGCGACGACCGGGACGCCCTTGCGGTCGGCCTGGTTCAGGCCGGCGACGATGGCGGCGCTGTCGAGCGGGGCGATGACCAGGCCGCGCACGTTCTGGTTCAGCAGGTTGTTGATGTCGGTGATCTGCTGCGTCGGGTCGGAGTTGGAGTTGACCGTCGGCAGCGTGTCGACGCCGAGTTGCTTGGCCATCTGCGGCACGTAGTTGTTGTAGGACTGCCAGAACGGCGAGGTCAGCAGCGGCAGTCCGACGCCGACCTTGCCGCTCTTGTTGCCGCCGGAGCCGCCGGAGTTGCCCCCGGAGTCGGAGGTGCTGCCGCAGCCCGCGATGAGGACCGCCGACAGCGCCGCCGCGGCCCCGGCCAGGATCTTGGTGTGGATCATCGTTGGTTCCTCCTCGGAACGCATGGATCGAACGTGATCAGGGGGTGGTCAGCTGCGGGGCCGCAGCCTGAGTCCTTGCATGCCGCCGTCCACCGCGAGGTCGATGCCGGTGGTGGCGGAGGCGAGCGGGCCGGCGAGGTAGGCGATCGCCGCGGCGACCTCCTCCGGGGAGACCAGCCGGCCGCTCGGCTGGCGGGCCTCCAGGGCGGCGCGTTCGGCCTCGGGGTCGGCGGCCTTGGCCAGCAGGCGGCCGATCCACGGGGTGTCGGCCGTGCCGGGGTTCACGCAGTTGACCCGGATGCCCTCGCGCAGGTGGTCGGCGGCCATGGCGAGCGTCAGCGACAGGACCGCGCCCTTGGTCGCCGAGTAGAGCGCGCGGTCGGGAAGGCCGGCGGTCGCGGCGATCGAGCACGTGTTGACGATCGCGGCGTGGCTCGACTCGCGCAGGTACGGGAGGGCGGCGCGGCTGACGCGGACCATGCCGACGACGTTGATGTCGTAGACGCGGTGCCATTCGACGTCGTCGTTGTCCTCGACGGTGCCCTGCGCGCCGATGCCGGCGTTGTTGACGACGACGTCCAGGCCGCCGAGGTGCTGGGCCGCCTCGTTCACCGCGGTGCGCACGGCGGCGTCGTCGGTGACGTCGGCCTTGACGGTGTGGAACGGGTCGGGCGCCGCGTTCAGGTCCAGGCAGGCCACCGCCGCGCCGCGTTCGGCCAGCAACCGCGCCGCGGCCAGGCCGATCCCGGACGCACCGCCGGTGACCAGAGCTTTAATACCGTCGAACTCCATGCCGCGATCCATCAGTGGTTCCTCCAGATCTCGCCGTCGGGGTGGGCATAGGCCGCCAGGCTCGTGGCCTTCATCTGGGTGGACATCCCGGGCGCGCCGGGCGCCACGTAATGGCCCTGAACGATGCGGACCGGGTCCTCGAAGTGCTCGTGCAGGTGGTCGACGTACTCGATCACCCGGTCCTCGGTGCTGCCGCTCACCGCGACGAAGTCGAACATCGACAGGTGCTGGACCGCCTCGCACAGCCCGACGCCGCCCGCGTGCGGGCAGACCGGCACGCCGTACGCCGCCGCCAGCAGCAGGATCGCCACGTTCTCGGTCACGCCCGCGACCCGGCACGCGTCGATCTGCAGCACGTCGATCGCGCCGGCCTGGAGCATCTGCTTGACCAGCACCCGGTTGGCGATGTGCTCGCCGGTGGCGACCTTGACCGGCGCCACGCCGCGCCGGATGGCGGCGTGGCCGAGGACGTCGTCGGGGCTGGTCGGCTCCTCGATCCAGTACGGCGCGAACGGCTCCAGGGCGCGCATCCACTCGATCGCCGGCGCGACGTCCCAGCGCTGGTTGGCGTCGACGGCGATCCGTACACCGGGGCCGACCGCGTCGCGCGCCAGCCGCAGCCGCCGCACGTCGTCGTCCAGGTCGGCGCCGACCTTGAGCTTGATCTGGGTGAAGCCGTCGGCGACCGCCTCGCGGCTGAGCCGCACCAGCTTGTCGTCGGTGTAGCCGAGCCAGCCGGGCGTGGTGGTGTACGCGGGGTAGCCGCGGGCCAGCAGGGTCTCGGTCCGTGCGGCACGGCCAGGGGCCGCGTCGCGCAGGAGCTCCAGCGCGCGTTCCGGGGTGAGGGCGTCGGTGAGGTAGCGCCAGTCGGCCAGGTCGACGATCTGCTCGGGCGCCATCTCCGCCAGCAGCCGCCACACCGGCAGGCCCGCGGCCTTCCCGGCCAGGTCGAACGCCGCGTTGATGATCGCGGCGGCGGCCATGTGGACGGCGCCCTTCTCGGGGCCGAGCCAGCGCAGCTGCGAGTCGTGCAGCAGGCGCCGGGAGAAGCCGCCGAGGTCGCCCGGGTCCAGCTCGGCGCCCTCGACCAGCGGCGCGTAGGCGTTGATGGCGGCGACGCAGACCTCGTTGCCGCGGCCGATGGTGAAGCAGAAGCCATGCCCCTCCAGGGGGCGGCCGTCACGACTCTCGTCGGTCCGCAGCACCACGTAGGCGGCCGAGTAGTCGGGGTCGGGGTTCATGGCGTCCGAGCCGTCCAGCTCGCGCGAGGTCGGGAACCGGACGTCGTGCGCCTCCAACGAGACGATCTTCATGCGTAAGAACCCCCAAGTGATCGGACCACCTAGGAAGACATCAGACCACTTGCCCCATATGTCCTGGCAATACCCCGTAACAAAGTCGTTACTTGCGTGGATTGGTCAGACCACTCGGAAGGATGTCAGGATGAGCCTCGACGAAAAGGAGACATCGGGGTGACCGAGGACAACGCGATCCGGACGACCGTCACCGACCGGGCGATAGAACAGATCAAGGCCAAGCTGGCCTCCGGCGAGCTGGTCCCCGGTCAGCGCCTGCCGACCGAACGGGACCTGGCCGCCGAGCTCGGCCTGTCCCGCAGCTCCATGCGCGAGGCGATCCGCGCACTCACCGTGCTCGGCGTCCTGGAGGCCCGGCACGGCGCGGGCGTGTACGTGACGCAGCTGGAGCCGAGCGACCTGCTCGAGACGTTCGGCGCGGTCGCCGAGATCTCGCGCGGCGAGACGCTCCTGCACCTCGTTCAGGTCCGCAAGATCCTGGAGCCCGCCGCCGCGGCCACCGCCGCCGCGCGCATCACCGACGAAGGCCTGGCGCTGCTGCGCGCCGAGATGCGCGCGATGGAACGCGGCACGACCTCGGAGGAGATCGTCGGGCACGACCTGGAGTTCCACCGGATCATCACCGGGGCGGCCGGCAACCCCGTGCTCGCCGCGATCCTCGGCGGCCTGAACAGCCGCACGTTCCGCGCCCGCGTCTGGCGCGGCTACCAGGAGGACGACGTCTTCACCCGCACGTTCGACGAGCACGAGGAGATCTACCGCGCGCTGGTCGACCGCGACCCCGAGGGCGCCCGCATCGCCGCCGCCATCCACATCGGCGCGGTGGAACACTGGGCCCGCCACCAGGCCGCCCAACCGGCGGACCCCCAGGCCCCCGACGCTCCCGCACGGACCGGCGCTCCCGGACAGGAGGAGGACTGATGCGCGTAGCGCTGCACACCCGGCTGAAGGAGGGCACCGAGGAGGCCTACGAGCAGGCCCATCGGGAGGTCCCCACCGAGCTGGTCGAGGCCATCCGCGCCGCCGGCGCCAAGGACTGGACGATCTGGCGCAGCGGCCTGGACCTCTTCCACGTCATCGACTGCGACGACTACGGCGACCTGCTCTTCGCCCTGGAGAAGCTGCCGGTGAACGTCACCTGGCAGGCCCGCATGGCGGGCTATCTGGACGTCGTCCACGACTACTCGTCCGAGGGCGCCGCCGCCGGACTTCCGGTGGTTTGGCAACTACCGTGACCGACACCTCACGCCCACCGTGTGGCACCTTTCGTCACGCGAGGTAACCTGCCTCTTGAAGATCACCTAAGGAGGCCGGGGAGGGCACGTTCGCTATGGGGCGAGCAGCGGAGCGCCTGAGGCGCACGTGGCAGGTTCTCATGGACGGGGCACCGGTGGAGGTGCCCGAAGACGAACCCGGCGAGGTGGTCGATCCCCGAGCCATAGATCTCGTCCTCCGCGTAGGCGAGCTCCTCCTGGCCAGCGGCGAATCCACCGAACGCGTCAACGAGGCCATGCTGAGCCTCGCCGTCGCCTACGAGCTCCCGCGCTGCGAGGTCGAGGTGACCTTCACCAGCCTCCTGGTCTCGGCTCACCCGGGCAACGGCGCGCTCCCGGTCACCGCGTCCCGCGCCATCCGCCGCCGGTCCCCCGCGTTCTGGCGGCTGCACGCCCTGCACTCGCTCGTCCAGCAGGCCTCCATCGGCATGCTGGACCTGGACGAGGCCCACAAGCAGCTCAGGGAGATCAAGACCGGCCGCGGCCCGTACCCGGCCTGGCTGCTGGTGGTCAGCTTCGCGCTGATCGCGTCCTCCGCCTCGGTCCTCACCGGCGGTGGCCCGCTCGTCGCCGCGACCGCGTTCTTCGCGACGCTCCTCGGCGACCGTACGGCCGCCTACCTGGCCCGCCGGGGCGTGGCCGAGTTCTTCCAGATCTTCGCGGCCGCCGCCATCGCCGCCACGGCCGCCGCCATCGTGATCGCCATGGGCAACCCCAACCGCGCCTCCACCATCGTCACCGGGGCGATCCTCGCCCTCCTGCCAGGCCGCCCGCTCGTGGCCAGCATCCAAGACGGCATCACCGGCGACCTGGTCAGCGCCGGCGCCCGCCTCCTCGAGGTCTTCTTCATGATCACGGCCCTGGTCGCGGGCCTCGGCGTCGTCGTCTACACCGCCGTCCAGCTCAAGGTCCCGGTCGACGTCAGCCACCTGCCCAACAGCCCCGCCGAGCTCCTGCCCATCCCGGTCCTGGCCGCCGCCGCCGTCTCGGTGACCTTCGCCGTCTCCCTCGCCTGCCCCCGCAACGTCCTGCCCATCGCCGCCATCGGAGGCGCGGTCAGCTGGATCATCTACGTGATCCTCCTGGCCAACGACACCTTCCCCCTCCTGGCCTCGGCGATCGCCGCCCTAGCCGTAGGAACCCTCGGCGACTGGTACGCCCGCCGCCGCCACTCCCCCTCCCTCCCCTACGTCGTCCCCGCGATCTGCCCCCTCCTCCCTGGAACGCTCCTTTACCGGGGCATGGTCGAGCTCAACACCCACTCCCCCGAGGCCGGCATGCTCAGCCTCGTAGGCGCCCTCTCCGTAGCCCTCGCCCTAGGCGCCGGCGTCAACATGGGCGGCGAACTCGTCCGCGCCTTCCAGCGCGTAGGCCTGGGCATCTCCTCCCGCCGCTCCCGCCCCGCCGCCCGCCGAACCCGCGGCTTCTAGCAGGTCACCCCACAACCGCCCAGACCGCCCTCCCGCCGCCCGCGACGGGCTTCCGGCCCCGCTCCTTGGCGCACGCGGGCTCCCCACCGGGCGTTCCGGTGTTCCATCTCGTCCGCACGGCCTACGACACCACAGGAGACCGGCCTGGAGGTCGAGCCCGAGCGGCTGACCGGCGTCTACAAGAACATGGCGCGAGGCATCGTCGCCCTGGCCGTCCGTGAGCACGATGGGCGAGTGGTCCTTTAGCGGACAAGGTCAGGGCTGAAGGTCGGTCACTCCCTTGCCGGTGGGGATGTCCAGCGGGACCGAGACCTGGTCATGGGTGATCGTCCAGGCGCCGCCGATCTTGCGAAGGCCGTAAGTGATGCGGACCCACATGCCGCCGACCGGGGTGCCGTTCTCGAGGGTGCCGCTGAGGCGGGCGAAGGCGTGGCCGAACGCCACGTCGCCGCCGATGGTGAGGGTCAGGTCGCGGACCTCGTAGTCGACGGTCTCAAAGAACGCGAAGACGTTCGCCCAGTTCTTGAGCTTCGCCTCGATGCCCACGTGCTGGAGGGGCGGCTCGACGTCGAAGGACACGACGTCGGGTGCGTAGAGCGCTCTGAGGCTTTCGAGGTCCTTGGCTCGGAGGCCTTCGATGATCTTCTGGATGTGGCTGCGGATTTCCGAGTCGTTGTCCATACGGGAACGATATGTCGTGGGAGTTATCCTGTCTAAGATCAGAATTGCTATTGAGTTATGTGGACGGAGCCATGGTGGAGCTGAATTCGCTTCGGCAGTTCTTGGTGGTGGCTCGGCTGGAGCACTTGAGCCGGGCCGCCGATGAGCTGCGGGTGGCTCAGCCTTCGCTGAGCCGGACGATCGCCCGGCTGGAGGGCGAGCTGGGGGTGCCGCTGTTCGATCGGGGCGGGCGGCTGCGGTTGAACGCCGCGGGAGCGCTTTTTCGTGAGCACGTCGAACGCTCGCTGGGTGAGCTCGACGCGGGGCGTCGGGCGCTTGTCGAGGCGTCGGGGGTCGGCTCTGTCAGGTTGGCGGCCGAGACCTTTCTGGCGCTGACGGAGGTGCTGGCCGAGTACAAGCGAGCCCATCCGTCTGTGGAGGTGGAGCTTCAGCAGATGTCGGCGGAGGAGATGGCGCGGAAGTTGAGGGCGCAGGACATCGATCTGTGCGTGGCTTCGCAGCCGATTCCCACGGAGGGGCTGGAGTCGGCTCAGTTGCTGGATGAGGCGGTGGGGGTGATCACACCGCTGGATCATCCGCTGGCCGGAAGGGCGCTGGTGAGCGTCGAGGATCTGGCCGATCAGCCGTTCGTCACCGCGCGGAAGGGGCATTGGCAGCGGCGGTTGCTTGATCGGCTCTTCGCCGAGAAGGGGCTGACGCCAAGGATCGTGTGCGAAGGGGACGAGGCGGTCGCCATCCAGGAGCTGATCCGGGCCGGGCTCGGAATCGGGTTCAACCCCGCGTTCGCCCGGCACGCGCTGGCGAGTTATCCGGTCACCTGGATCGACGTCGACCACCCGGGCTGCCGCCGCACGCTCACGTTGCACTGGGGGGCTGAGAGTCACCTTTCGCCCGCGGCACGGCTGATGCGGACCGCCATCACGGGCTGGGGATGGGACACCGCCTCCCCATCAAGCGATTGACGGAGCAACCATTGGGCTTCTAACGTGGGAAAATGACCAACGACTCGGGGCGGGAACGGATCATCGACGTGGCCACCCGGCTCTTCGCGGAGCTCGGGTACGACGCTACGTCGACCCGGTTGATCGCCGAGGCGGCGGGGCTCAACATCGCCACCGTCTCGTACCACGTGGGCGGCAAGCGCGATCTGTACCTGGCGGTGATGGAACGGGCCGCGAACACCGAGAGCGCCGCTTTGGAGGCGGCGTTCGGGGAGTTCACGCCCGATGCCGAGGGGGTCTACCGGGTCCTTGATCGCTATCTGGACTTCTGCGTCGAGCACCCCGAGGTCCCCGCGCTGTGGATGCACCGGTGGCTGTCGGACGCGGCGGACGTGGCTCACCTGGAGAACCAGTACGTGCGGCCGATGCTCGACATGGCCGGGAAGGCCGTCCGCGAGCTGGTCGGGCCCGAGGTGGACATCGAGTACGTGGTCATGACGGTCATATGGTGCACGCACGGCTTCGGGCGCGGCGGTGTGCTGGACGAGCACGGGCAGCGCGTCGGCATCGACGACCCCAAGGAGCTCGCGCGGTTCCGCCTGCATCTGCGGCGGGTCGTCGGCGGCCTGCTGGGGCTCGACCGATGAACGGACTCCCGGAGGCCGGGCGGCCGGTCGACGAACTGCTCGGCGAGTTGGCGCGGCTGCGGGAGGACGACCTGCCCGTACGGGGCGGGAACGTGACCGCGTATGTCTACGACACCGGGCGTCCGGAGGTGCACGAGGCCGCGGCGCGGGCGCACCTGGAGATGCTCGAGGTCAACTGCCTGGATCCGACGGCGTTCCCCAGCATCGTGGCGTTGGAGCGGCAGCTCGTGGACGCCGTGGCGGAACGGCTGGGCGGCGGCACCTCTTCGGGGATCTTCACCAGCGGAGGGACCGAGTCGATCATGCTGGCGGTGAAGGCGGCCCGGGATGCGCGGGCCGTTGACCGGCCGCAGGTCGTCGCCCCTTCCACGGCTCATCCCGCGTTCGCCAAGGCCGTTCACTACCTGGGCATGGAGCTCGTTTCGGTGGCCGTCGACCCGGTCACCTTCAGGGTCTCGCCCGAGGCGATCACGGCCGCGCTGACGCCGAACACCGTGCTGGTCGTGGTGTCGGCGCCCTCGTACGCGCACGGGGTCATCGATCCGGTCGCGGAGGTGGCGGCGATCGCGGCCGAGGCGGGCGTGCCGTGTCACGTGGACGCTTGCGTCGGCGGATGGGTGCTGCCCTGGCTGCGCGAGAACGGCCGGGACGTGCCGCCGTTCGATCTGTCGGTGGACGGGGTCACGTCGATCTCATGCGACCTCCACAAGTACGGCTACGCGCCCAAGGGCGCCTCGGTGGTGCTGTTCGCGGACGAGGCGATGCGGCGCCGGGCCTACTTCGCCGCCGCCGGATGGCCGGGCTACCCGGTGATCAACACGACCGTGCAGAGCAGCCGCAGCGGTGGCCCGCTGGGCGCGGCCTGGGCGACGTTCCAGGCGCTGGGCGCGGACGGCTATCGCAGCCTGGCCGCGGAGGCGATGCGTTCCGCCGAACGGCTGATCGCGGGCGTCGCGGAGATTCCGGGGCTGCGCGTGCTGGGGTCGCCGGAGGCACCGCTGGTGGCGGTGACGTCCGACGATCCGGAGCTGAGCGTCTTCGCGCTCGCCGACGAGGCCCGTTCCCGCGGCTGGTTCTTCCAGGTCCAGCTGTCGCACGGGCACAGCCCGCCGAACCTGCACTTCACGCTGACCGGCGTGAGCGCGGGCCGGGTCGAGGCGATGCTGGCGACGTTGAACGAGTCGGCCAAGGCGGCGCGCGAGGCCGGGCCGCCCGACGTTCCGGCCGAACTGACCGAGGCACTGGAGTCGCTCGACCTGGATGCCATCGACGACGCCGGGTTCGCCGGGCTGCTCGCGGCGGTCGGCGTGGAGCTGGGCGGCGCCGAGCCGGAGATGGCCATGGTGAACGCGATCATGGACGGGCTGCCGGTGGAGACGCGGGAGGCGCTGCTCGTCCGCTTCCTGTCGGTCCTGTACTCAGGCCGCCTCTGAACCACTCGGCTCAGGCCGCCTCCGAGCTCTCGCACAGGTCGTCGTCGGCGCGGGCCTCCCCGGTCAGGTTCGGGATGCCCGCCGACTTCAGGCCCGTGAAGCCCGAGCCGAGGACCACGTCCACGCGCCCCTTCGACGAGGGCGAGGACGAGACGGTGCGGACCTTGGCGCCGGGGATCAGGGCGGCGAGGGCCTTGGCCTGCGCGGCGTCCGACGCGGCGGCGCGGATCTCGGTGGTCGCGGACGGGCGGGTGAGGTTGCCCGGCTTGCCGACCGTGTAGCCGCGGTCCTTGAGGAAGGACGCCACCGTCGCGGCCTGCCCCTCGACACCGGAGGCGTTGAAGATCCGCACCTTGGTACGGGCGGGCGGGCTCGCCGGCGTCGCCGGCGCGGCCTCGATCTTCCGGTCGTCGCGGACCGCGTCCAGGAACCGCGAGGCGGCGGGCTGGGCGAGTTGCATGCGGTTGTGGTTCGGCGGATACAGCTCGTCCGGAACGGTCACGAAGCGGATCTTGCCGGTGGTCAGCCCGCGCATGCTCTGGGCGATCTTGAGCATGCCGGTGAGCCTGAGATCGCTGGTGAGCGACGACAGCGAGGACGTGAGCAGGGCGTTCAGACGGCCCGGGTCGGCGAGCAGCCCGGCGTTCATGCCTTTCTTGGCGAGCGAGGCCAGAAAGCGCTGCTGCCGCTTGATCCGCTGGGTGTCGGAGCCGTCCCGGAAGCCGTGCCGCGCCCGGACGTAGGCGAGCGCCTCCTTGCCCTGAACGTTGTGCGGCCCCTTGGCCAGGCGCAGGCCGGAACGCGGGTCGTTCACGTCGTACGGCAGGCAGACCGGGACGCCGCCCACCGCCTTGGTGATCTTCTCGAAGCCGACGAAGTCGACCTGGACGAAATGGTCGATCTTGATGCGGGTCAGCTTCTCCAGGGTGGAGATCGTGCAGGCGGGGCCCCCGCGGCCGATGGCCTCGTTCAGCATCGCCAGGGAGGACGGCTGGGTGCGGGTGCCGTCCTCGCGCTTGCAGGAGGGGATCGGCACCATCAGGTCGCGCGCGAAGCTGATGCCGACCGCCTGGCCGCCGCCCGGCGACAGGTGCAGCAGGATCATCGTGTCCGACGCCGGGGCCTTGTTCCGCAGACCGCGCCCGAACTGGGCGTTCGCGCCCTGACGGGAGTCGGAGCCCATCATCAGGATGTTCTGCGCCCCGTTCAGCTTCGCTGGGCGGCCGCCCTCGATCAACCGGTCGGGGTCGAGGTGATGGATGCTGCTCTCCAGCTTCCAGTAGTAGCCGTACGCGGACAGGCTCATCACCACCGCGAGCGCCGCCGCCACGACGGCCAGCAGGCGCGGCCTGCTCATCGCCCTCAGCACGTTCATCGGGCCACCGCGATAGCCCGGCGGAGACGGTCACGCTGGCGGGCGAGCGCGGGCGGCGGCGCGTGCTCGAGCTCGGCGCCGAGCTCCCGGAGCAGCTTGGTGAGATCCATGCCCATGTCTCGCCACTCGCCACGTTCCGGGTTCACGCGAACGCCCGGTCACCTCTCGCGGACGCGCGGCGTCAACCAAGACGTGCAACCAGAAACTCACTCCCTCCCGTCCCAGACCAGTGAGAGATCCGCCAGAACCCGCCCCGGAGCGGCGCTGGCGGTGCTGCTGTCGGCGCTGTTCATGGCCCAGTACGACTTCTTCGTGGTGAACGTGGCGGCGCCCTCGATCGGCCACGATCTGCACGCCGGGCCCGTCGCCCTGGAACTGGTCGTCGGCGGCTACGGGTTCGCCTACGCCGCCGGGATGATCACCGGCGGGCGGCTCGGCGACCTGTTCGGCCATCGCCGGATCTTCGTCGTCGGGATGGCCGCCTTCACAACCGCCTCCCTCCTCTGCGGCATGGCGCCCACTCCCGGCACGCTGGTGGCGGCACGGCTGCTGCAAGGGCTGACCGGGGCGCTGATGGTCCCGCAGGTGCTCGCCGTGGTCACCGCCGCGTTTCCTGAGGAAGGTCGCGCCCGCGCGCTGGGCTGGTACGGGGTGGCCGCCGGTCTCGGCTCCATCGCCGGTCAGGTGCTCGGCGGGCTGCTGCTGCAGGCCGACGTCTTCGGCTTGGGCTGGCGGGTCATCTTCCTGGTCAACCTGCCGGTCGGCGTGCCCGCCGCGATCCTGGCCTGGCGCCTCCTCCCTCGTACGGGCGGAGACGCAGCCAAGCTCGACCCGCTCGGCGCCGCAGGAGTCGCACTGGCCCTCGGTCTCCTGCTGGCTCCCCTCACACTCGGCCAGCAGGAGGGATGGCCTGTGTGGACATGGATCTCGATGGCGTCCGCGATCCCCATGGCCGCGCTGACTCTCTGGTGGCAGCGAACGCTCACGGCCCGGGGCGGCCGGCCCGTCCTGGACCTGTCGCTGTTCCGGGTTCCGTCGTACGTGGCGGGCGTTGTGGCGATCGCCGCGTTCATGGCCTACTTCGTGGGCTTCATGTTCACCCTGGCGCTCCTGTTGCAGGCGGGCCTCGGCCTCACCGCGTTCCAGGCCGGACTCGCGTTCGCCCCGATGGGAGTGCTCTACTCGGCGACGTCGCTGGGCGGCTCCAAGCTGGCCGCACGCCACGGAACGCTCGTTCCGCTCGCGGGCTGTGCCCTGTCCGGGGCAGGCCTGATCGTCCTGGCGGCACGTCTCCTCACCGCCTCCGCCGACCCCGGGCTCCCCTGCGTCATGACCGGGATGGTCCTGGTCGGCGCGGGCAACGGCCTGATCCTCCCCCAGCTCATCCGGCTAGCCCTCACACGCGTGAACGCCGAACGCGCCGGAGTGGGTTCGGCGGTCCTGACCACCGCACAGCAGTTCGCCGGTGCAGCCGGAGTGGCGGTCAGCGGCGCGGTCTTCTTCGCCGTGCTCGACACAGGCTCGACGGCGACGGCTCACGGGCGGGCGATGGGCTGGGTGTCCGTTCTCTTCCTCGTCCTCGTCGCCCTCACCACCGCCCTGGTCGCGTTCAACGCCCGACTCGCGGCCCGCATTGCCGATCTCGGCCAGTCCGGAGGCGGTCGCTGATCTGGTCGCACGCCGTGGGTCGTGGTCCTCTTTTGGGCGGTTCCGGCGAAGAGCCGAGCCGGCGATGCGAGACGAGGTGCGCCGTGAAGAGACTCGTGATGCTTCTGGTCGCATTGATGATGGTCGCGGGTGCCGTCCGGCCGGTGTCGGCGGCCCAGCGCGCTCCGGCCCTGGACCCGGTGGCCACCTGGAACGGGCTGGCCTTGGACGCGGTCCGGGTGGCCCGTGCGAGCGACTCCGACGCCGCCCGCTCGTACGCGATGGTGAACGCCGCCATCTACGACGCGGTGAACGGGATCGCGGCACGGCACGGCGGCCGGCATCGCGCGTACCTGCTGAAGTCGCCCGAAGGCGCCCCGCCACAGGGCGACGAGCAGGCCGCGGCGGTGTCCGCGGCGCACGCGGTGCTGAGCCTGCTCTACCCGGACGGCGCCGCCCGCTTCGACCAGCAGCTGGCCGCCGACCTGGCCAAGCTGGGGAACGGCCCGCGCGTCACCGCGGGCCGCGCGTGGGGCCGGACCGTCGGCGACGACGTCTTCGACGCCCGGGCGGCGGACGGGTCCCGCCCCGTCGAGACCCAGCCCGCCGGATCCGGGCCCGGGGTGTTCCCCCTGGCGTGGCCGGGCGCCCAGTACCGCAACATGACCCCGTTCGCGGTCGCGGACACGGGCCGCTACGTCGGGTCCGGGCCGCCCGCGCTGACCAGCCTCGACTACGCGGGGGCCGTCGCCGAGATCAAGCTGGTGGGCGACGCCAGGATCGACGACCCGGCCAAGCTCGCGCAGTTCCAGTACTGGTCGCTGGCCGCGGGAACCGACCAGCCGCCGGGTGAATGGGTGAAGATCGCACTGGAGGTGAGCGCTCGGCGCTCGCTCCCCGACAGGTCCCGGTTGCTGGCGCTGCTGGGCGTGGCGCTCTCCGATGTGTCCATTTCGACCGCCCGCGCCAAGTTCGTCTACCGGCATTGGCGGCCGGAGACGGCGATCCAGCAGGCCGACACCGACGGTAACCCCTACACCGACAAGGACGCGGGCTGGAAGGCGCGCGCGGGCAGCCCGGGAGGCACGCCCGAGTACGTGTCCGGGCACAGCTCGTTCAGCGGGGCCGGATCGGCGGTGCTCGCCGGGTTCTTCTGCGCCGATCGCGTCGCGTTCACGCACGTGACCGACTCGGCGCCGATCGATCCCGCCACGGGCCTCCCGATGCGGCGGAGCTACTCGAGCTTCTCGCAGGCGGCGGCGGACGCCGGGCGGTCCCGGGTCGTCGGCGGGGTTCATTTCGAGTTCAGCAACCAGGCCGGCCTGACCATGGGACGCGACCTGGCGGCCGAGGTGCTGGCCAAGAAGCTGCTCTACATGACCGGCCCCACCCACCACGGCGAGTGCCCTCTTTGATCAGGCAGAAAGGTGAGCCGCCAACTGCTCGTCGATCAGGGATTCCAGATCGGGCCATCCGACGTTGGGCCGGTCCCCGCGGAGCAGTACGAGCCCGTGCATGGCCGCCCATAGGCACAGGGTGGTCGATGAGGGAACGGCGGCTCCGACCGAGGGCAGGCACTCCCGTACGGCGTCGTCGAGGACCTTGAGGGCGGGCATGCCTCGCTGCGGCGCGGGCCCGCCCGGCTCGCGGCGCGGCAGGGCGGGCGAGCTGAAGAGCAGGCGGTAAAGGCCGGGGCGGCGTTCGGCGAACGAGCAGTAGGCCAGGCAGACCGCGCGGACCCGGGCCCGAGGCGCAGCAGCGCCCGGCGCGTCACCCGAGGCTGCGGCCGATGCAGCACCCGAGGCTGCGGCCGACAGCTCCGCTGCCAGCTCGGCGAAGCGCTCCTCGAACAGCGCGCCCAACAGCTCGTTCATGTCGGCGAACTGCAGGTAGACGCTCTGCGGCGCTACCCCGGCGGCCCGCGCGACCGCGCGCAGGGACGGCCCGTCGACCTCGGCCGCCTCCTCCAGCAACTCGCCGGCGGCCGCGAGCAGCTCGGCGCGCAGGCGTTCGCCGTGACCTCGTGGATTGCGCGTCCTCATGGTTGACGAACATTAGCAGACGCCTGTCTACTGACAGCTGTAAGCAGACAGGCGTCTACTCACGTCCACTCATCTGGAGCCCCTCATGCCCACCACGGTCGAGCGCGTCGTTCACGCCTGCACGCTGATCGATTTCGACGGGGCGCGGATCCTGACCGACCCCTGGTTCTCCGAACGGCCCGGATACCGGCAGGGCGAGTCGCGTTCCGTGGAGTCGGCGGCCGGCCTGCCCGAGCTGGCCGGGATCGTGATCAGCCACGGTCACTACGACCACTGCGACGTCGCCGCGCTGGCCGCCTACCCGGACAAGGATGTGCCCATGGCCACGGCGCCGGGAGTGGCGGACAGGCTGCGCGCGGCCGGGTTCACGAACGTCACTGAGCTGGCCGACTGGCAGAGCACCGAGCTCGGACCGGTCCGCGTGACGGCGACACCCGCGCGCCACTCGGTGCCCGAGGCCACGTTCATGCTCCAAGAGGGCGGCAGCTCGGTGTTCTTCGGCGCCGACACCCTGCGCGTCCCCGAGCTGGACGAGGTCGCCGCGCGCTTCCCCGAGATCGACCTCGCCCTGCTGCCGATCAACGGCCTCAGCATCCGGCCGATGTTCAACCGCAAGGTCGTGATGGACGCCGAGGACGCCGCCGACCTCACCAGGGCCCTGCGCCCGAGGCTGGCGGTGCCGATCCACTACGCGTTCACCGCCGGGCCGGTACGCGACGCGCTGTTCCTCAAGCTCCAGCGCGACCGGCCCGACCTCTACCGGGACGCGGCCGCCGACGTCGCGCCCGACACCGACGTACGCATCTTGGCCCCGGGCGAAACGCTCGCCCTCTAGGCCCGCTCCAGACCCTCTGAGCGCTAGGCGCGTCCGGGGCGCGGCGGACGGAAACGGCGCGGACGGGGGCGGGGCCGCGGACCCAGGTCCGGGGACGGCGGCAGTTCGTAGGCCTCCTCGAACGTGCCCTGGAAGCCGCCGTCCGACAGGTCCTCGTCGTCGTCCGGCGGATCGAAGTCGTCCTCGTCATCGTCCGAGGACGGCTGGGGAGGGGCGCCGAGCAACCCCGGTGTGAGGGCCTGGCCGGGCGCCGCCATGCCCTCCAGCGCCGCCTCGAAGTGCGCGTCGGTGAGGACCTCGACCCTCGGCGCGTCGCGCAGCCCCGCCAGAACGGCACGGCGGATGAGCTCCTTGATGTAGGACGCGGTGACGCCCGCCGTCCGTTCGACCACCGCGTCCAGGTCGGCGTCCAGGCGCAGGTGCCGGGCGTACAGGCGCAGCAGGGCCCGGCGGCCGTCGGCGTCGGGGCGCGGGATCTCGACGGCCAGGTCCACGCGGCCCGGCCGTTCGATGAGGGCGCGTTCCAGCACCTCGATGCGGTTGGTGGTGAGGAGGAAGACCACGTCGGCGTCCTCGGCGAGCCCGTCCATCGCGTCCAGCAGCGAGAAGAGCAGCGGCGTGCTCTCGTACATCTCGCGGTCCTCGGCGACCAGGTCCACGTCCTCCAGCACGATCACGGCGGGCCGCATCCGCCGGGCGAGCGCGACGGCCGAGTCGAGGAAGCGCATCGCGGCGCCGGTCAGCTGGACGACGGTGTAGCCCTCGAGCCGCCCGATCAGGTAGCGGACGGTGTGGGTCTTGCCGGTGCCGGGCGGGCCGTACAGCAGCACGCCGCGCTTGAGGTGCTGGCCGGCCGCGAGCAGGCCCTCCGCGTGCCGGGCGACGCCGATGACGTGCTCCTCGACGCCGTCCAGGCGCCCGGCGGGCAGGATCACGTCGTCCTTGGTGAGCTGCGGGCGGGGCAGGAACGTGACGAGCTGGTTGTCCATGTGCTCGCTGACGCCGAAGCTGACGAACTGCCCGCGCAGCACGTCGCGCTCCTCCTTGAGCCCGCGGATCTCGTTCCGTACGGCCTTGGCGGTGTCCTGCTCGCGCGCGAAGACCGTGAGGACGACCCGCTTGTTGTAGTCCTCGGTGGTCTGGATCCCGAGCACGACCGGGGTGCCGTCCGGCGCGCTGCTGGGCACCATGCCGAGCTGCACGACCTCCATGGTCTCGTCGGGGCCGACGCCCGTGGTGCCGTAGTCGGCCCGGCCCAGGCGGAACATGCCGTACTCCAGCGCCCGGGTCAGCAGGGCGTCCAGGCTCTCGAAATGGCGGTCGGCGCCCGCGATGCCGAACCACTCGGCGTCCGGCGAATGGGCCGCCAGGTAGGCCTCGACCCCGCGCTGCAGGCTGGCGTGCTCCCAGTCCAGGTAGGTCTCTTCGATCGTCAGCACGTCGGTGTACGAGCAGCCGAGATGTTCCCCGATCCTGGCCACCAGCGGGGACTTCTCGTTGTCGGCGGCCACCTGCTCGCCCGCCGACCTCAGCAGGCGCTGCAGCACTGCGGCCAGAGAACGCGCCGACGCGGGATCCAGCTCATCGTCGGTCTCGGTCACCGTTCACCCCGTTTCGTCCGGCCGCCCGCGATCAGCGTAGGCAGACGCGCCGCCGCCGCGCGAACGTTTTCCGCCGCCACGATGAGCGCATGACGAGCGAGGCCCCCGGACGGAGAATGTCCGGGGGCCTCGCCGCGCGACAGCGGGATCAGGAGACAGCGGGATCAGGAGGTGGCGATGAGCACCGAGCCCTTGTACTTCTGCTCGACGTACTGCTTGACCTCGGGGCCCTGCAGCAGGGTGACCAGCTTCTTCACGCGCGGGTCGTCCTTGTTCTCCGGCAGGGTGACGATGCCGTTGGCGTACGGGTTGCCCTCGGGCTTCTCGGCGGCCAGCGCGTCCTTGGCCGGGTTCAGGCCCGCCTCGATGGCGTAGTTGCCGTTGATGACGGCCAGGTCCACGTCGTCACGCGAGCGCGGCAGCTGCGCGGCCTTCAGCGGCTTGAACTTCAGGCCCTTCGGGTTGGACGCGATGTCCTTCTCGGTGGCGCTGGTCGGCGCGTTCGGCTTGAGGGTGAGCAGGCCGTTGTCGGCGAGCAGCTTCAGCGAACGGCCCTCGTTCGCCGGGTCGTTCGGGACCGCGACGGTGGCGCCCTGCGGCGTCGCCTTCAGGTCGGTGACCTTCTTGGAGTAGACCCCCAGGGGCTCGAGGTGCACCGGCGCCACGAAGCTCAGCTTGGTGCCGGACTTCTTCTCGAACTCCTGCATGAACGGAACGTGCTGGAAGTAGTTGGCCGTCACCTGCTTCTCCTTGAGAGCGGTGTTGGGCTGCACGTAGTCGTCGAAGGTCACGATGTCGAGCTTCAGCCCGGCCTTGGCCGCCAGGTTGTCCTTGACGTACGTGAGGATGTCGCCGTGCGGGACGGGGTTGACGGCGACCTTCAGCGGCGCGTCCTTGTCCTCCGAGGCGTCGGACGAGCCGCAGGCGGTGAGGCCCGCGAGCAGTCCGACGGAGGCCAGCGCGATCGTCATCTTGCGAAGCACGAAGAGTGCCTTTCTCTTGGGTGGGATCTCTCTCAGGAAGGTCTGTGCGCGCTATTTGTGCGCCAGGCGGCGGGACGCGACGTCACCGATCAGCTGCACGATCAGCACGATGAGGGTGAGCAGCACGACGGAGGCGAGCATGACCTTGCCCTCGAAGCGCTCGTAGCCGTAGGTGATGGCGAGCTGGCCGAGGCCGGTGCCGCCGATCGTCCCGGCCATCGCGGTGTAGCCGATGAGGGCGATCACGGTGACGGTCAGGCCGGAGACCAGGCCGGGCCGCGCCTCGCGCAGCAGCACCTTGGTGACGATCTCGCGGCGGGACGCGCCCATCGCCAGGGCCGCCGACACGACGCCGGGGTCGACCTCGCGTACGGCGATCTCGACGAGGCGGGCGTAGAACGGGATCGCGCCGACCGTCAGCGGCACGATCACGGCCGCGTTGCCGATGCTGGTGCCGACCAGCAGCTTGGTGAACGGGATGATCGCGATCATCAGGATGATGAACGGCAGCGAGCGGCCGACGTTCACCACGAACCCGAGCCCCTTGTTGACCGGCGGCACCGGCATCAGGCCGCCGCGTTCGGTGAGGAGCAGCAGCACCCCGACGAGCGTGCCGAGCACGGCGGTGAACGCCGTCGCCACGAGCGTCATGTAGAGGGTGTCGCGGGTGGCGGGCCACAGCAGCGGCCAGACCTCGTGCCACGTCATGACAGCACCTCCGTCTCCGTACGGGCTTCGGCCGCCACTACCCCGGCAGCTCCGTGGACCTCGACGGTGAGCCCGGACTCGCGCAGGTGCGCCAGCTGGGCGGCGTTGATGTCGGGGTCGCCGGGCAGCTCGATGCGCAGCCGGCCGATGCGGGACCCGCCGATCTCCTCGACGGCGCCGCCGAGGATGTTGACGTCGATGGAATAAGTACGCGCGATCGTGGACACGAACGGCTGGTCGGCGCTGTCGTCCTCGAACGTGACGTCCACGACGGTCGTGCCGGGCCGCACGTTCGGCGCCGGGAGCGGGAACAGGCCGCGGGCCAGCTCGGAGCCGGGCCGCAGCAGCAGGTCGCGGACCGGGCCGGACTCGACCAGCCGCCCGTCGCGCATGATGGCCGCCGAGTCGCAGATCCGCTTGACCACGTCCATCTCGTGCGTGATCAGCAGCACGGTGAGGCCGAGGCGCAGCTTCAGGTCGCGAAGCAGTTCGAGGATCGAGGCGGTGGTCTCGGGGTCGAGCGCCGAGGTGGCCTCGTCCGACAGCAGCACCTTGGGGCGCCCGGCGAGCGCGCGGGCGATACCGACGCGCTGCTTCTGGCCGCCCGACAGCTGCGCCGGGTAGGCCTTGGCCTGCTCGGCCAGCCCGACCAGCTCCAGCAGCTCGTCCACCCGCGCGGCGCGCTCGGCCCGGGGCACGCCCATGACCTCCAGCTGGAACGCGATGTTCCCGGCGGCCGTCCGGCTGCTCAGCAGGCCGAAGTGCTGGTGGATCATGCCGATGCCCTGGCGCGCCCTGCGCAGCGCCCCGCCCTTGAGGGAGAGCAGGTCCTGGCCGTCGATGCTCACCCGGCCGGAGTCGGGGCGCTCCAGGAGGTTGACGCAGCGCAGCAGGGTGCTCTTGCCGGCACCGCTGCGCCCGAGGACGCCGAAGACCTCGCCCTCGCGGACCTGGAGGTCGACGCCGTCCACGGCGGTGACCTCGCGCCCGCGGGAGCGATAGGTTTTCCGGAGTTTTTCGATCTGAATCAAAGGAAATCATCCAGGCGTGCGACCGCGCGCGGCGGTGCGGGTGATCAGGACAGGGTGGAGCCGTTGCGGTTCTGCGAGCGCGCTCGGCTCAGGAACGCCCGGGCGGATACGGCGCGTGGCTCAGCAGGTGGAGTTCAAAGCTCATGTGTGAAAGGGGGTCGGAACCGGCTCGCTTCGGGGCGCGAGGCACATACAGGGGCCCTCAGCGGTCACACATTCGACGGCAGCACGTACACCCCATGGCCCGCATGGTCTGCGGGCTGCGCGTCGGGCACGGGCGTACGGCGGTCATGGTCATGAGTAAACCCGTTCGACGCAGATGACGCAAATCGCGAAACCCCCGCCACCAGGGATAAAAGCCCAGGTAGTGACCGATCTCACTCGCGCGTGCCGAGGGCATCGACCGCCCGCGCACGCATCGCGGCGCGCGCCGGAAGCACCGACGCTGCCAGCGCGATCACCGCGCAGGCGGCCACGACCCCGCCCACCGGCGACCACGGCACCGCGACCGAGAAACGCCCCGTGAGCCCGGCCAGCCCAGCGACGACCCCGCCGACGCACAGTGCCGACACCTGGGTGGCGAGCACCACGCCGATCGCCACCACCAGCAGCGCCTCGGCCGCCACGACCCGCAGCACCTGCCGCCGGGTCGCGCCCGCCAGGCGCAGCACGGCCTGGTCCCGTACCCGGGCGGCGGCCGCCATCACCAGCGTGTTGGCGATCGCGATCGCGCAGTAGAGCAGCGCCACGCCGAGCACCACGTACATGCCCAGCCGGCTCTGCCGCCCGCTCGCTGACTTGGCCGCCGCGATCCAGTCGCCGGTGGCGACCACCCGGGCGCCCAGGCCGCCGGTCGCCGCCTCCAGCGCGGCCCGCACGGTGTCACGATCGGTGCCCGGCCGCAGCTTCACGTCCACGAGATCGGCGAGACCGCTCGTCTCCGCGACCGCGTTCCGAGGCGTGACGAAGACGCCGTTGTCGCCCGTGCCCGTTCTCAGGACGGCGACCACCCGCAGCGCGGTCTTCGATCCGTCCGCGCGCCACACCTCGACGCGCTCCCCGACCTTCCGTCGCCACTCCTGCGACACCACGATCGAGTCGTCGGCCAGGCGCGCGGGATCACCCGCCACCACGGGCAGCCGCGCGATCTTCCCGAGGGCCTCGGGCGTGACGCCCTGCGCCGGATACTTGATCACGACCTGGTCCCCTTCCTCCGTCGCGAGGAGGGTGGTCGAGGTGCGGGCCAAGGTGTCCACGCCCGGCACCGCCCTGATCTTGTCGACCACGGCTCGGCTGAGGCCCGGCGTCCCGTCCGGCGCGACGACGAAGTCGCTCCGGTGCTGGTCACGCAGCTCGGCCCGCCTGGCGCCGTCGATGGTGGCGGTCGCGCCGAGCAGCGACGCCGCCAGCCCGACGGTGACCAGGACCGGCGCGGCGGTCGAGGCGGTGCGCCGGGCGGCGGTCAGGGTGCTCTCCCGTACGACCATGGCCCCGGCGCCCCGCAGCGCCGACAGCGGCCAGGTGACCAGCCGCGCCAGCGGCGGAACGATGATCGGGGCCAGCATCGCGAAGCCCGCGATCAGCATCATCGCCACCGGGATGTACTGCTTGCGGCTGGTCGCGCCATCCGGGTCGTTCATCATCCAGAGGCCGGACGCGACGGCACCGACCCCCACCACCCAGCGGCCCGGCGTCATGGACCCGGTCTCCACCGCCGCGTCGCCCAGCGCCTCGGCGGGCCGGATCCGCCCGGCGCGGCGGGAGGCCGTCCGCACACCGAGCAGCGAGACCGCCGGCCCGGTGCCGAATGCCACGAGCAGCGGCCACACGGTCACCGGCACCTCGTACGAAGCGGGCGCCAGGTTCTTGCCGACCAGCCAGTCCCCCAGCAGCGGCGCGCACACCGGGCCGAGCGCGCAGCCGAGCAAGGCCGCGATCACTCCCACGACCAAGGCCTCGGCGAACAGCATCCGGCGCACCTGCCGTGGCGTCGCGCCGAGCGCGCGCAGCAGCGCCAGCTCGCGGCGCCGCTGGGCGACGGCGAGCGCGAACGTGGAGGCCACGACGAACACCGCGACGAACCCGCAGATCCCGCCCGCCGTCCCCAACATGATCTTCGTGCCGTCGAGGGTCGTGTCCGCGTCCGCTCCCATATCCCCTGCCTTGCCGCCCGGACCACGGCTGACGACGGCATCGATCCGGGGTGACAGCCGCGCCGCCTCGGTGTCCGCGAAGAGCAGCGCAGGACGGCTCCCGACCGCCGCGACCACACCCGACACCCGATATACCGACGGCCCTTGCGCGGTCATCACCCGTACCGTCGCCCCCGGCCGCCCGTCCCCCACCGGCACCACGACCTCGCCCTGCCGTACTGGCGGCTTGCCCGCCACCAGCCTGTACGGCGCGAACGGTGCGATCGACCAAGGCCTGCCGATCTCCGCCTCGCTCCTGCCGCCCAAGACCTGGGCGTAGAAGACGCGGTCCCGAACGGCGCCACCGCCCAGCGCGAGAGCCCTGGCCGCGGCCGCCGGGTCCAGTCCTCGCGGTGCCGTCAGCTTGCGCCCCTTCACGTTCGGCACATCGCCCGCCCGCACGACTGTGGGCGCCGCGCCGTACAGTCCCGGCCGCGCCGCCCCCGGCGTGTGGAAGGCCGCCGCCAGAGCGAGCCCCATCGTGGCCACCAGGCCGACGCCGAGGGTGAGCGAGACGAACGACCCGACGAACGCGACCCACCGGGCGCGGACGGTCCACAGCGCGATCCTCAGCACGCCGCCGACTCCGACTCCGACTCCAGCGAGGCCATGCGAGCCGCGACCGACTCGGCGGTCGGCCGCGCCAGATCGCCCGCGAGACGTCCATCGGTCAGGAACACCACGCGATCGGCGTACGCGGCGGCGACCGGATCGTGCGTCACCATCACGATCGTCTGCCCTCGCCGGTCGACCAGGTCGCGCAGCATGGCCAGCACGTCACGCGAACCGCCGGTGTCCAGCGCGCCGGTCGGTTCGTCGGCGAACAGCACGTCCGGGCGGGTGACCAGCGCCCGCGCGATCGCCACCCGCTGCTGCTGCCCGCCCGACAGCCGGCTGGGCCGATGTCTCGCGCGTTCGGCCAGGCCCACGTCCGCGAGCACGGCGCCGACCTCGGCCCGCTTCGGGCGCCGACCGGCCAGGTGCAGCGGCAGCCCGACGTTCTGCTCGGCGGTCAGCGACGGCAGCAGGTTGAACGACTGGAACACGAACCCGATCCGGTCGCGGCGCAGCAACGTCACCTTGGTCTCGCTGAGCCCGGCCAGGTCGACGCCCGCCACGATCACCTGGCCCTCGTCGGGACGGTCGAGCCCGGCCGCGCACTGCAGCAGCGTCGACTTCCCCGACCCCGACGGGCCCATGATGGCCGTGAACGACCCGGCGGCGAACCCCAGCGACACCCCCGCCAGCGCTCTCACCGCGCCGTCTCCGGACCCGAACGTCCTGGAGACCGAAACCAGCCGAATCGTCTGCTCGTCCATGCGGCCAAGACAACCGCCCGCACCCCGCCGCACGCACTGACACTGCCGGGAGTCTTCGAGGTAGAACTGTCTCTACCTCGGCGGTAGAAGCAGCGTGCTGGTCAGCCTCAAGATCCGCTCAGTACGGTTCGTTCCATGCGATCGCGCACGGCCTGGCAGGCGCTCACCACCCGGAGGCTGCTGGTCTCCTCGTGGCCATGGCGTTCGGTCCTCTACCTGGCGGGCGGGGTCGCCTCCGGTGCCGTCGAACTCCTCCTGCTGGTCGTGACGCTGACCGTCGGGATCGCATCATCCGTCCTGCTGGTGGGCATCCCGCTGCTGATCGGGCTGGGCCTGTCCGGCCTTCCCATCGCCGCGCTGGAACGCCGCCGGCTGCGCATCGTCGACCGCGATCCCGCCGAATCCCCGCACCGCGACCCCGACCGTCCCGGCGTCCGGCCCTGGCTGACGACCCGGTACCGCGAGCAGACCACCTGGCGGGAACTGGCGTTCACCCTGCTGAAGGTCACGCTGCTCTGGCCGCTGGAGCTGACCGTGCTCGTCGCCGGGCTGAGCATCCCCGGCGGGCTCCTGACCACGCCGCTCCTCCTGGCGGCCTCCGGCCCCGACCACGAGACGCGCGTGCTGAAGACCTGGATGGTGACCCATGACTGGCAGGCGTGGGCCATGGTCCCGATCGGCCTGGTCGCGCTCGCGGTGAGCCTCTACCTGATGACGCTGGTCGCGGCCGCGCGCGCCTCGCTCGCCAGGGCGCTGCTGGCGGCGCGGCCCGGGTCCGCGCCCGAACTGCACGAGCGGGTGAACGAGCTGACCCGCTCCCGGGTGCGGCTGGTGGACGCGTTCGACGCCGAACGCCGCCGGATCGAACGCGACCTGCACGACGGCGCCCAGCAGCGTCTCGTCGCCCTCACCATGACACTCGGCCTCGCCCGTGCAAGCAGCAAGAGCAGCAACGACAGCGAGACCGCCGCACTCGTCACCAAGGCGCACGAGGAGGCCAAGCTCGCCCTCGGCGAGCTGCGCGAGCTGATCCAGGGCATCCACCCGAAGGTGCTCACCGACCGGGGCCTGGCCGCCGCCGTGGACGAGCTCGCCGACCGCTTCCCCGTTCCGGTCGAGACCCGGATCGAGCTGCCCGGCCGCCTCCCGGATCCCGTCGAGGCCGCGATCTACTTCGCGATCTGCGAGGCCCTCACCAACGTCGCCAAGCACAGCGACGCCGACTGCGCCTGGGTCACCGCCGAACACCGCGAGGGCCGCGTCGCGGTGATCGTCCGCGACGACGGCGTCGGCGGCGCGCGGCCCGGCATCGGAACGGGACTCTCGGGGCTCGCCGACCGCGTCTCCGTCCTGGACGGCACCGTTACCCTGTCAAGCCCGCCCGGCGGGCCCACCCTGCTTCGTCTGGAGATCCCGTGTGCGCAGGCCGTCCCCTCCGCGTAGTGCTCGCCGAGGACGGCGTCCTGCTGCGGGAGGGCCTGGTCGGTCTGATCGCGCGGTTCGGCCACGAGGTCGTGGCGGCGGTCGGCGACGCGGAGGCGCTGAAGGCGGCGGTCGCCGAGCACGCACCCGACCTGGTCGTGACCGACGTACGGATGCCGCCGGGCTTCACCGACGAGGGACTGCGGGCCGCGGTGGAGCTGCGTTCGGCCCGGCCCGAGCTGGCGGTGCTGGTGCTCAGCCAGTACGTGGCGCAGAGCTATGCCGCCGAGCTGTTCGACTCGGTCGGCGGCCGCGGGGCCGGCTACCTGCTGAAGGACCGCATCGGCGACATCGACGACTTCCGCGACGCGCTCGACCAGGTGGCGTCGGGCGGCATGGTCGTCGACCCGGAGGTCGTACGGCGGCTGCTGCGGCGGCGCCGCGACCCGCTGGACAAGCTGACGGGCCGCGAGCTCGAGGTGCTGGCGCTGATGGCCGAGGGGCGCACGAACGCCGCGATCGCCGCCGCCCTCACGGTGACCGAGGCGGCCGTGGCCAAGCACATCGGCAACATCCTCACCAAGCTGGACCTGCCGCGTACCGCCGAGGACCACCGCCGCGTGCTGGCCGTGCTGGCCTACCTGCGGCGGCGGCCCGAGCCGACGGCTCAGGGATAGCCGATTCAGGGATAGCCGATCGAGATGCCGCCCGACGTGGTGGTCACGTGGATCTGTCCCGGGGCCGCGTCGTCGGCGATCTCCGGCGGGACGACGTCCACGCCGCCCGAGGCCGCCTTGGTGTTCACCCGGTAGCGCGAACCGGGCGGGACCTTGACCGTAACGCCACCGGAGTTGGCTCGGGCGGTCACGTTCAGCGGCGCCTGGGCGAAGGCCAGCTCGATCGCGCCCGAGTGGCTGCGCGCGTCCACCTGCGGCGATCGCAGTCCCCGGCCCTCGATCGAGCCCGACGCCACCGACGCCGTGACCGGGCCGCTGAGGCCGCTCAGGTTCAGCTCGCCCGAGGCGCTCTTGACCTTCACCGCACCGCTGATGTCGCTGATGTCGGTGCTCCCGGAGCTCGCCTCCGACTGGACCGCGACGCCGGACGGCACGGTCACCTGGATGTCGGCGCCGCAGTCCAGCCCGGTGAACAGGCTGCCGCCGTCGGAGCACACCACCCACACGCGGAAGCTGTCGCCGACCGGGTCGAGCCTGAGCTGCGGCTTGTTGAGGGCCCAGTGCAGCGACTGCTTCACCGTGACCTGCCCGGGCCGCCCGCCGCCGACGACGGTCACCGTCGAGTCGCCCGAGTTCACCTGCAGCGTCTTGATCGGGAACGAGAAGGACTGGCTGTGCACGTAGGTGCGGCGGATCAGCTTGCCCGTCAGGCCGGTCGCGGTCGGCACGACGACCATCAGCGCGGTCAGCACCGCGAGCGCGATCCAGGGGCCGCGGCGGCGGGGCCGGGGGCCGGGCGGCGGCCCGATGTACGTGCCGGGTTGGGTCGTGGTGACCATGTCAGGTCTCCCCGTTCAGGAATCGCAGCACCGCCAGCACGCGGCGGTGGTCGCCGCCCGCGTCCGGGAGGTCGAGCTTGGCGAAGATGTTGTTGATGTGCTTGGCCACCGCGCTGTCGCTGACGACGAGCTTCTCGGCGATGCCGGCGTTGGAGCGGCCCTCGGCCATCAGCCCCAGGACCTCGCGTTCGCGCGGGGTCAGCCGGTCGAGCGGGGTCTGGTTGCGGCGCAGCAAGAGCTGTGACACCACCTCGGGGTCCAGGGCCGTGCCGCCGGTGGCGACGCGGCGCAGGGAGTCCAGGAAGACCGACACGTCGGCGACGCGGTCCTTGAGCAGGTAGCCGACGCCGCTGGTGTTGGCCGACAGCAGGTCGGCGGCGTAGCGCTCCTCGACGAACTGCGAGAGCAGCAGCACCGCCACCTCAGGGTGCTCGCGGCGGATCACCAGGGCCGCCCGGACGCCCTCGTCGGTGAAGCCCGGCGGCATCCGCACGTCCACGATCGCCGCGTCCGGCCGGTGCTCCTCCACCGCGGCGAGCAGGCCGTCCGCCTCGCCGACCGCCGCGGCGACCTCGAACCCCGAGGTCTCCAGCAGCTTGATCAGCCCGGCTCGCAGCAGGACCGAGTCCTCGGCGATCACAATGCGCACGGCAACTCCACGGTGATGGTGGTCGGGCCCCCGGCGGGGCTGGTGATCCGGAACGTACCGTCCACCGAGGAGACGCGGCGCGTCAGCCCCGCCAGTCCCGAGCCGCCCGCCGGGTCGGCGCCGCCGGCGCCGTCGTCGCAGACGACCACCTTGAGGACGTCGCCCACGCGGTCCACGGTGACGTCCACCTTGGAGGCGCGGGCGTGCTTGACGACGTTGGTGAGGGCCTCGGAGACCACGAAGTAGGCGACCGCCTCGACCGTGGAGGAGGCGCGGCGCGGCACGTCCACGTGCAGCCGTACGGGCAGCGGGACCCGCGCGGCGATGCCCGACAGGGCCGCGTCCAGGCCGCGGTCCTCCAGCACCGCCGGGTGCAGGCCCCGGATCAGGTCGCGCAGCTCGGTGAGGGCCTCCTTGGCCTCCTCGTGCGCCTCGACGATCACCTGCATCGCGTCATCGGGAACGTCCTTGAGGGTCTCGCGGGCCAGCCCCAGGTTCATGGCGAGCGAGACGAGCCGCTGCTGGGCGCCGTCGTGCAGGTCCCGCTCGATCCGGCGGCGTTCCAGGTCGGCGGCGTCCACCACACTGGCGCGCTTCTCGGCCAGGTCCTCGACCCGCCGTTCCAGCTCGTCGGCACGGTCGGGGCCGAGCAGCGCCCGCGCCGAACGCGCGTCCCACTTGCGCAGGCCCGTCGCCGCCCACGGCGCCGCCACCAGGAACAGGACGCCGATCACGGTGAGGAAGCCCGCCCGTATCGCGTGCGCGGTGAGGCTCAGCACGCTCGACTGCGGCAGTGCCCAGGCATAGGTGGTGTTGAGGGCCAGCGCGAGACCGCCCGCCCACAGCCCGATCAGCAGCAGGCCGCCGCACGCCACCAGCGGCCCGGAGACCAGGTGGTAGCGGACCTGCCGCCACAGGGCCACCGAACGCAGGTCCGGCAGGGAACGGCCGTCGAACCGCAGCGGCGGGATGTCGATGCCGAGCATCGCCCAGCACCGTTCCCGCTGCGCCCGGGTGAGCGGCCGGATCAGCCCCAGGAACGCGGCGCACGGCACCAGCACCGCGATCATGATCGGCGTCGCGTTCACCGGCTGCCAGACCCACCAGATCGCGGTCAGGACCGTCCAGCCGACGAAGTGGAGCGGCACCCCGGAGGCGACGAACGTGGTGTCCCGCCACGCAGTCGCCGACCACGGAGCGTGCTCGACGGCACGCCGCAGCTCAAATGTGGATGCCATGGGGCAACCGTATTGGCCCAGCTAGACCATCGCCATCCAGCGAAGGTGAGGATCGATGGTGAACCTAGTGCCACCCCAAGTCGGATATCGGCGCTACTGAAGGTGACGCGCCGTCCCGACAGGCTGGAGCCATCGTTCGTCGCTATCAAGGAGATCGACCATGGTTGCCAGCGTGAGCCCGGTCCGCTCGCCGCGCCGCATGCGCCCCGTCCTGGCGCCGCCCGTCCCCACCCGCGTGAAGCGGAGCCGTGCCGCCTGGCTCGGCCTGGGCCTGACCGCCGCGGGCGCGGCGATGATCCCCTGGATGTACGCGCTGGCCAAGCAGCTCCCGGCGACGACCACGGTCTCCAACTGGTCCACCGCCTGGGTCGGCCTGGACGCGGCCCTGGCGCTCGGCCTGCTGAGCACGGGCGTCCTCTACACCCGCAACGACCCCCGCCACGCCCTCACCGCCGCCGCGACCGCCGCCCTCCTGAGCGTGGACGCCTGGTTCGACGTCAACACCGCCGCCCAGGGCACCGAAAAGGCGACCGCCATCGCCATGGCCGGCGTGGAGATCCCGCTGGCCGCCCTCTGCGCCGCGCTCGCCTACCGTGGCCTCAAGCCCGCTCAGCCCGCACAGCCCACCGAGAATTCGTGATCCCAGGGTGAAACACTCCCGTTCAACTGGACATCTTCCGCAGTGAAGGCGACATCCGGAGGAGCGGGGCAGCGTGAGTCCACCAGAACCTCAGCGGCGGTTCGAGGCGATCTACGAGACCCACTACCCGGCCGTGCTCGCCTACGTCCGGCGCCGCACCGACTCCCCCGACGACGCGGCGCGGCGCCCTCGCCGACCGGCTCCGACGGGAACTGGCCGAATCCGGCGCGCTCGTCACCGCCGCGTACGCCCTGGCCCGTGGCTGGCCGCCGGTTGTTCCGCCGTGGGCCCTCGGCGGGGCGCTCGCGGCGACGATCGCCGTGGGCGCGGTCGCCGGGATCTACCCCGCCGTCCGCGCCGCACGGCTCTCGCCCACGGTCGCTCTGGTCAGCTGAGCCGCCGTCAGCCGAGCTGCCGTCAGCCGAGCTGCTTGACCACGAAGCCGGCGACCTTCTCGGTGACCGGTTCGGGCTTGCCGTTGTTCTGCTTCGGCGAGGCGATGGTCATGTCGATGTGGGAGTAGTTGGGCGCGACGATCGAGTCCTTCGGGAAGAACAGGCCCGTCTTCGCCACGTACTGGAACGGGCTGTCGCCGCCCAGCGCGCCGACCTGGGGGCGCTTGGACGGGCCGTCGTACATCAGGTGGGCGAGGTCGCCGGTGCGGGTACCGACGAGCGCGAAGCCGATGTCGGTGATCAGGCGGGTCGGGAAGTACCACTCGGTGAGGTCGGAGGGGCCGGGGCTGGACGCCGTGACCGCGAGCGTGCGCAGGTCGGTGACCTCCCTGTCGGGCGAGGTGTACCTGGCGGCGTCGGAGCCGGCGATCCGGTCGTACTGGCGCCAGTGGTAGAGCGTCTTGGTGCTGGTCGGCGCCCAGGTGTTGGTCAGGCCGATGGTGTCGTTCAGGATCTCGCCGAAGAACGGGATCTTGCCGAGGTCCTGGCCGGGCAGCGGGAACGTCTTGGGCGCGACCGGGCCGCCGTCCAGGGCGCCCTGGCTGACCTGAAGGATGTTGAGCGGCATCGAGTTGTCGTCGACGAACGAGCCGAACAGCGCCTGGCCGGTGAAGCGGTAGTCGCGGACGCTCGGCATGCCGGTCAGGAGCTGCGTCCACGTGCGGGAGTAGGCCAGGCGGAGCACGATGTCGAGGATCGGGGCGTTCGGCATCCGCTTCAGCAGCGTGCTCTCCTGGTCGCCGCGGTAGCGGGCCTCCTGGCCGATGATGCCGACCGACGTCAGGATCTTCGGCGAGTAGAACTGCAGGAACTGCAGCGTCCGTGGCCCGGCCGCGATGACCTTGTTGACGCCGTCGAGCGTGGCGCCGCCGACCTTGTTGATGACGTCCTTGATGATCGGGAACGCGGTGAGCCCGATCGGGTCGGCGATGATGCCGGTGTCGATCGCGACGTACCCTCCGCCGCACAGGTTGTAGCCCGCGTCGTCGGTGGTCTTCGGGTCGCCGTCGAAGTCCCAGGACGACATCAGCCCGGTGATCGGGCCGCCGAGCGAGTGGCCGCCGCAGAAGACCTTCTTGTGCGAGGCCGGGTCGGGCAGCGCCTGCTGGATGGAGACCCGCCAGTCGTCGAGGGTCTGCGCGAGGCCGACGTGGGCGAGGAACGCGACGTCCTTGTCGGTCTTGAAGCCGCCGAACCTGTGCCCGTTGACCTCCTTGCCGCCGAAGTAGTAGCCGAGCGCGACGTCGGCGTTCTTCGCCTGGTTGGCGGCGTCCAGGCCGGTGTGGTCCTCCAGGCAGGCGGAACGGCGTTCCAGGGCCCAGAACTCGATCTTCTTGCCCTTGGCCGCCGCACTGTGCACGGTCTGCGCGGCGTGCATCGACAGCTCGCCCGCCCCGCCACCGAAGCCCGGCATGGACGTGACCACGCCGTCGGCGTCCTTGGAGTCCCTGGGCCCGTCCTTCAGCCGGAACCGCATGTACCCGACCCAGTCGCACTCGGCCGGACGCGGCCCGGCCGAGGCGGGCAGCGGGTAGTGCAGCTTGACGAACGTCTCCTCGACGTCCGCCGGATTGTTGGGATCGTTCACCGGCGTCTCGACCCGCTGGTCGGCCTGCGGCAACGCGGACACGGGCGCGGAGTTCGGGGCCGGGGCCGCACGTACAGCCGCCGCGGCGGTGGAGACGTTTCCAAGCGCGAGCGCGCCCAGTCCGGTCAACGTGCCGAGGCCGAGCAACAGTCGTCTCTTCGCCTGCATGGGGGCTCCTCTAAGGGGGGTGGCAGGAGGCCAGGTGGTCAGGAGTCAGGAGGCGCGGTGATCAGGGGCGATCAGGGGTGGTCAGGAGGCGTTCTTGATCAGGAAGTCGGCGAGGGCGGCGCTGATGGGCTCTGGGCGGCCGTTGTTCTGGCGCCAGGCGGCGTTGACGGTGTCGATGTGGGTGTAGCCGGGGACGCGGATGGTGTCCTTGGGCAGGAAGGGCCGCATGATGCGGATGGCGCTGGAGTCGGCGCCGAACGTGATGGTCGGCTTGGCCTTCACCGCGTCGGCGTGCTGGATGGCGGCCAGGTCGCCGGTACGGGTCCCGGCCAGCGCGGCACCGAAGTCGACGATCACGCGGAACGGGAAGTAGTCCTCCCAGTAGCCGATCGGGCCGTTCGAGCCGTTCGCGCCGTTCGTGCCGGAGCTGGAGCCGGCGTCGCCGAGCTGGCGGGCCAGGTCGCGCTGGTCGCTGACCTCGTCGGCCGGGCCGGTGTACGGGACGCCCTTGACGTCGTCGTAGTTACGCCAGGTGTAGAGGGCCTTGGGGTCGGTCGGCCCGACGCGTTCGCTGACCCCGGACGCGACGCCCAGCAGGTCGCCCGCGAACGGGATCGAGGCGGCCTGACCGGGCAGCGGGAAGGTCTTGGCGCCGACCTTCCCGCCGCCCAGAGCACCCTGGCTGACCTGCAGCAGCCCCAGGTTGGTGGTGTTGTTGTCGGTGAGCACGCCCAGCAGCGCCGCATTGGTGAACCGAAAGTCGCGGATCCCGTTCTGCCCGCTGAGGAAGTCGCCGTAGGTCCGCGAGAACCCCAGCCGCAGCGTCGGATCGAGGCTCGCGGGCAGGCGCTTGTTGAGGTCGGTCTCGGCGTTCGGCGCGTGGTAGGCGCCGATGCCCGCCATCTTGTAGAGGTTGAGCGCCTGTGGGTTGATCAGCGGCAGGAAGCCGAACGTGCGCGGCAGCGTCCCGTCCTCGATCCGCTTGACGACCTCGGGGTAGGCGACGCCGAGGGTCTTGTCCGTGACGATCTTGAAGAGCGGGTTGGTGCGCAGCCCGACCGGGTCGCTGGTGATCAGCGTGTCGAGGGCGATGAAGCCCGCGCACTGGTTGTAGCCCGCGTCATCGGTGGTCTTCGGGTTCCCGTCGAAGTCCCAGGCGCCGAAGATCCCGGTGATGATCCCGGCCATGGACGGCCCGCCGCAGAAGGTCCTGGTCCGGCGGAACGCGGCGTCGGGCAGCTCGCGCCGCATCAGCTCGTACTGGTCGGTGACGACCTGCTTGACGCCGATGCGGCTGAGGAACGCCAGGTCCCGGTCGGTCTTGAAGCCCTCGAAGCGCTTACCGCCGACCATCTTGCCGCCGTAGTAGTAGTCGAGCGCGACATGCGGGTCCTTGGCCTTCCAGCCCGCCTCGATGCCGGTGTTGTCGGTTACGCAGTTGCCGCGCCGGCCAAGGTTCCAGATCTCGATGTGCCGGCCCTTGGCCGCGGCGGCCCGCACGGTGTTGCGCGCCACGCTGTCCTGGTTGCCCGCGCTCCCCCACGCGCCCGGCTGCATGACCCAGACGGCGTCGGCCCGCTGCGGATCAGCGGGCCCGTCGGCCGTGCGGTAGCGGTCGTAGCCGATGTAGTCGCACGCCTCCGGATGCGGCCCCACGTCCGCCGGGAGCGGCACGTGCAGCCGTACGGTGCTGAGCCGCAGCCCGTCCGCGCTCCCGAGATCGGTCTCGGTCCGTTCGGACGCCTGCGCGGGAACGGCCCCGGCGTGGACGGCCCCGGCGGGACCGGCGGCCCCGGCGGGCAGGGCCGCGAGGGTCACGCCCGCGGCGGCGATCAGGGCGGTGCCGATCGACACGGCCGCACGTGTGCGCTTCATGGTCGGTCATCCTGACTCACGCTTCGCGGCCGCGCCGCTGACAAAGACGGCAATTTCCTTCTCGCCGGTTTGTGCACACCGACCAACCATCCCGTTCGCCCATATTTGACCGATCGTTCTCGAAAGCCCTAGAGTCACACCCATGGCAAGGACCAAGGAGTTCGATCCGGACGCCGCCCTGGAGCGCGCGCTGGAGCTGTTCTGGGAGCGCGGCTACGAAGCGACCTCGATGGCCGACCTCGTGGAGCACCTCGGGATCGCCCGCGCGAGCATCTACGGCACGTTCGGCGGCAAGCACGAGCTCTACCTCAAGGCCCTGGAGCGCTATCTGCAGGTCAAGGACCCCGCGATCGTCCAGGCACTCTCCCAGCCCGGCCGGGTTCTGCCGGCGGTCCGCGCGCTGATCGAGCGCTACGCCGAGGAGTCGATCACCACCGACCACGGCTGCATGGTGGTGAACACCGCCGTCGAGCTGGCCGCCCGCGACCCCGCGGCCGCCCGCGCCGTCGAGACGAGCTGGACCACGCTCGAAACCTCCCTCACCTCGGCGCTCACCAGGGCCCAGGCGCAGGGCGAGCTGGCCCCCGACAAGGACCCTCGCGCCCTGGCCCGCCTCCTGATGACGCTCTTCCAGGGCATGCGCGTCATGGGCCGCGCCGGAACCGAGCCCGCCCGCCTCCGCGACGCAGCCCGCCAAGCCCAGACCCTCCTCACCTAAGCCCCATTCAAGACCGAACGATCTACATATCTGAGCCGGACTCAGCCAACCGATGGGAAGAACGCCATGACCGCCCGTTTCGCTGACAAGGTCGTCCTGATCACCGGGGGCGCCGGGGCGCTGGCGCGCGCGACCGCGAAGGCCTTCGCCGCCGAGGGCGCCACCGTCGTCCTCGCGGGCCGGAACGAGGCCGACCTGACCGCCGCGGCCAAGGAGATCGACCGCGCCGACACGGTCGTGGCCGACGTGACCTCCGCCACCGACGTCGCCCGCATGGTCGCCACCACCGTCCAACGGCACGGCCGCCTGGACATCGCGTTCAACAGTGCGGGCATCTTCGGCGGCGCCGCCCCGGTCGCCGACCTCGACGAGCAGACCTGGGCGGCCGTCATGGACGTCAACCTGACCGGCGTCTTCCTGTCCATGAAGCACGAGATCGCCCACATGAAGGCCAACGGCGGCGGCGTGATCGTCAACATGGCGTCCAACATCGGCGCGCACGGCCGCCGCCCCGGCCTGTCCGCCTATGCCGCCTCCAAGGCCGCCGTGAGCGTTCTCACCCAGACCGCCGCCCGTGAGTACGCCGCCGACGGCATCCGGATCAACGCCGTCAGCCCCGGCGCCAGCGACACCCCCATGTCGTACCGCCCCGGCGAGACCCGCGAGGACCGCGACGCCCGCGTGCGCGGGGCGGTCCCGGCGGGCCGCGTCGGCGACCCGGCCGAGGTCGCCGCCGCCGTCCTCTGGCTGGCCTCCCCCGAGTCCACTTTCGTCGTCGGCCACGACCTCGTCATCGACGGCGGAGCGACCGCATGATCTAGGTGAAATCAGACGACCTCCGCCCTTAGTCTTGTCACGGCGTTATCGGGTCCTTTCCGGTTGCGGAAGGGACCCTTTCCGTTGTCCGAACGATCAGAGGTCCAGGAGCATGAACGACCACGAGCTGCACGAGGAGCTCCTGCGGCTGCTGCGCGAGGGGATGCCCGATCCCGCCCCCACCGTGTTCGACGAGAGCCTCGGCTTCATGCCGCTCGGCGTCGACCAGGACGGCGAGGTCGGCGTCGTGACCTTCCTGAGCCGCTCCCCCTTCGACCCCGCCTCGCTCTTCATCGAGGGCACCACGTTCCACCGGCGCAACGGCGAGTGGATGGAGCTGGGCGGCGGCGGTGGCTCGGCGCCCGAGGAGCCCCTCGCCCGCCGCACCGCCGGGGAGCTCGGCGGCCACCTCGTCCGCTACGGCACGAGCAAGTCGGTGCGCAACGCCGACCGGCTCCTGCCGTGGGGCGCCAAGTGGGTGAGCCAGGCCCGCCTGCGGGTCTCGGCCGAGACCACCCACATGCGCGTCGGCCGCCGCGCGATGGAGATCCCCGCCCACGGCCACGTCGTGATCGTCTGGGGCGCCCGCCGCGCCCCGATCGTCGAGGCCCTGGCGGAGGACGGATCGACCCTCGCGTCCCTCGACCTCGGGCACGCCGTTGGACCGCTCCGCTCCACGGCCTGAGCGTTCGTCCGTTCGTCCGTTCGTCCGTTCGAGCCAGGCGCGTCAGAGCGGGGGCGTCAGAGCCGGTGGGTCAGAGCCAGCCGAGATCGCGGGCGGCGCGGACGGCGGCGTGGCGGTTGTCGACGCCCAGCTTGGTGACGGCGGCCGACAGGTAGTTGCGGACGGTCCCCTCGGACAGGCCCAGTGAACGGGCGATGCGGGAGATGGGGGCGCCGTCGGCGGCGGCGCGGAGGGTGTCGAGCTCGCGGGGGGTGAGCGGGCACTCCTCGGCGGCGAGGGCGTCGGCGGCCAGCTGCGGGTCGATGTAGCGGGCGCCTTCGGAGACCTGGCGGATGACCTTGGCGAGCTGGGCGCCCGGCGCGTCCTTGCCGAGGAAGCCGCGGACTCCGGCGCCCATGGCACGGCGGAGGTTGCCGGGGCGGCCGTGCGCGGTGACGATCACGAGCTTGCAGGACGGGAGTTCGCGGGAGAGGCGTTCGGCCGCCGCCAGGCCGTCGAGGCCCGGCATGTCGATGTCGAGCACGGCGATGTCGGGCGCGAGCTTGAGCGCCTGCTCGACCGCCTCGTCTCCGCGGCCGACGTCGGCGACGACCTCGATGCCGTCCTCGGTCTCCAGCAGCAGGACCAGCGCCTCCCTGATCAGCGCGTGGTCGTCGGCCAGCAGGACACGGATCATGCCTCTCCCTTCAGCGGCACGCTGGCGTGCACCCGGAACGTGCCGTCCCCGCCGGGTCCGGCGGTGAACTCGCCGCCGGCGGCCGCGATCCGTTCCGCCAGGCCCGCCAGCCCGCTGCCCGCGTCGTGCGAGCCCCAAGAGGCGCCGCCTCCGTCTTCCGAGGGGGGACGACCCCCCACGCCCCCTGCGGCATGGTGGCGGCTTCGCCGAGGGGCGCCGTCGTTGGTGATCTCCAGGTGCACGGCGTCGTCGGTCCAGACCTCGATGCGGCACCAGCCCGCGCCGCTGTGGCGCAGCAGGTTGGTGGCGGCCTCGCGGGCCACCCAGCCGAGCGGTTCGTGCACGTGGGCGGGCAGGTCGGCGACCTCGGGGCGTTCGCAGGAGATCCCGGCGGCCTGCAGCACCGCCGACATGCCGTCCAGCTCGGACCGCAGCGACGTCGCCCGGTAGCCGCGAACGATCTCCCGCACGTCCCGTACGGAGTCGCGCGCCATCGTCTGGATCTCGGTGAGCTCCTTGCGGACCCGGCCGGGATCGCGGTCCAGGAAGCGGTCGGCGACCTCGGCCCGCAGCGCGACCGCCTGAAGGCTGTGACCCAGGACGTCGTGCAGGTCGCGGGCGAAGCGCAGCCGTTCTTCCCCTACCGCCGACTGCGCCAGCTCGGCCCGGGCCTCCCGCAGTTCGTGAGCGACGTGGAACAGCCAGATGGTCACGTAACCCGAGAACGCCGCGACCGGGACGCCGAAGAACTCGTACAGCACGTTCAGCGCGGGCAGGCCCAGGACCAGCCCGTACGCCGGGGTGAGGACCGTCGCCACCGCGGTCGTCGCCACCGCCTCGCGCAGCGGCAGCACCACCGGGATCAGCCCCGCCGGGACGACCAGCGCGTTGCCCCAGCCGTTGTCCGCGCCCAGGACCGGCGGCAGCGCCCAGCAGGCCGCCGCGATCGCCGCCAGCCCCAGCCGGTGGGACGGGGCCGTGCGCCGCATCAGGTTGAGCCAGAGCAGCCGCCCGTACAGCGCGAAGATCGCCGCCACGCTCAGCAGCCCGACGGTGAAGCGGCCGAGATCGGGGCGCACGAACGCCTCGTACCAGAGCGCCGGCATCAGCAGGCCCGCGAGCGACACCAGCGTGACGGCCACGAAGCTCGCGGCGATCACGGTCGGTCGGGGGATCCTCGGCTGCACGCGTCCCTCTCCGGTCACAGGAGATGCCCAGCGTATGCGACCCTCAGGCCGCCGTGTCGTCCCCCGAAGCCGCGCGGGCGGAGGTACGGAACCGTGCCCGGTAGGCCGACGGGGTGACGCCCAGATGCCGCAGGAACGCCCGGCGCAGCGACTCGTCGCTGCCCAGGCCCGAACGCCGCGCGGCGGCGGTGACCGGCTCCCCGCCCTCCAGCAGCGACTGGGCGGCCTCCAGGCGTACCGACTCCACGAACGCGGCGGGGGTGGTGCCGACGTCCTCGTGGAAGAGCCTGGTCAGGTGCCGGACGCTGACCCCGGCCCGCGCGGCCATGGCGGGCAGCGAATGATCGGCCGCCGGGTCGGCGATGATCTCGTCCAGCAGCGCCCGCAGCACGTCGCGGCGCGGGCGCGGGGTACGTGAGGCGACCGAGAACTGGGACTGGCCGCCGGGCCGTTGCAGGAAGACCACCAGGTCGCGAGCCACCTCCCTGGCCAGGCCCGCCCCCTCGTCCTCCTCCACCATCGCCAGCGCCAGGTCGATGCCCGCCGAGACCCCGGCCGAGGTGAGCACCGCCCCGTCCCGTACGAAGATCGCGTCCGGCTCGACGGTGATCTTGGGGTGGGCGCGGGCGAGGGTCGCGGCGTGCCGCCAGTGCGTGGTGGCGCGCTTCCCGTCCAGCAGCCCGGCCCGTGCCAGGGCGAACGCGCCCGTGCAGACCGAGGTGACGCGCCGGGCGGTCCCCGCCAAGGCCTCCACCGCCTTGGGCACGCCTTCGGGTGACGGCGATCGGGGCAGGTCCGGCGCTCCGGGGATCATGAACGTGTGGCTGCCGCAGGCGTCCGCGGCCGAGGCCGCGGGCATCAGCCGTACGCCCGACGCGGTCGTGACGGGCTCCCCGTCCGGCGTGCACAGGATCGGCTCGTACGCCCCGCCGCTCAGGGACGCCGCAGTACTGAACACCTCCAGCGGCGCGGTCACGTCCAGCAGCCGCACGCCCTCGTAGGCCAGCACGGCCACGCTCCGCCCACTCCGCCCGCTCCTGGCGCTCCTGATCGGCATGGGCCCCAGGGTAGCGATCATCGATGTCCACATGTGTGGCATACGTGGCCAGATGGACATGGAGGAAGATCACCCGTTCGGCGAGGCTCGAACCATGACGACACGACCGCCAGTCCCCCCGTTCACCACCGTCGAGCAGGCCCGCGCCAAGGTGCAGGCGGCCGAGGACGCCTGGAACACCCGCGATCCCGAACGCGTGGCGCTCGCCTACACCCCCGACTCGGTCTGGCGGAACCGCGACCGCTGGGTCACCGGCCGGGACGAGATCGTCGCGTTCCTCACCGACAAGTGGAAGCGCGAGCAGGACTACGCGCTGCGCAAGGAACTGTGGGGCTTCCGCGGCAACCGCATGGCCGTCCGCTTCCAGTACGAGTGGCACGACGCGGACGGCCGCTGGTGGCGCAGCTACGGCAACGAGCTCTGGGAGTTCGACGACGAGGGCCTGATGCGGCGGCGCGAGGCCGGCATCAACGACGTGGAGATCGCCGAGGCCGACCGCCGCATCTTCGGCCCCCGCCCCGAGGAGGAACGGGACCAAGCCCTTCCTTTTTGAAGGCTTTCGTGGCCTCGGCCCGCTCGCCTGGCGGCTGACGGGCCGAACCACAAAAGCGGCGAGCGCGATATCGCTTCGCGATCTGACCAGCGGGCCCTCGCCTCCGGCATCGGGCCCGCCGGTCAGGTAGCGCGCTCGCGGTGCGTGGTCGAGGTCCACTGTGAACAGGACTCAGGCCGCCTGGACCGCGTTTCGGTCGCCGGTCATGTCGCCGACGACCAGGACGCCGTGGTCCAGTACGCCGATCCGATCGGCGCGGCAGGCCTCGTCCACATCATGGGTGGCGACCAGGATCGTGACCCCGGCCCTCGCCAGCACCCTGAGCACCGCCCAGACGGTCCGCGCCGCGGCCTCGTCCAGCCCGGCCGTCGGTTCGTCCAGGAACAGCACGTCCGAACGCCCGACCAGCACCAAGGCCAGATCCAGCAGGCGCCGCTGCCCATCGGTCAGCCGTTCGAAGGGCACATCCGCCAGCCCGGACAGTCCCGTCAGCCGCAGGGCCTCATCCCTGGTCAGCGGGTCCATCGTCCACCGCCGCCAGGTGTCGACCACCTCGGCGACGGTCAGCCCCGGGAAGAGGCCACCGTCCCGCCACACGGCCCCCACGGCGTCCCGCCGCTCGTACGGGTCGAGCCCCCGCACACGTACCGACCCGATCGTGGGCCTGCGGGTCCCGGCGGCCACCTCCAGCAGCGTGGTCTTCCCGGCCCCGCGCGCCCCGAGCAGCGCGTAGATCTCCCCTTCGGCGACGCGGAACGAGACCCCCCGGACGGCGTCGTCAGCGCCGAAACGGACCCTGATCTCCCGCACCTCGATCACATTCGCCTTCATGACCTCAATGCTGCCGATCATCAGGCCGAACGTGCAGTCACGCCCGTCAGAAGCCACCGCTGAGGTTTCCACGGGTCACCCATGACAAATGTCAGACCCGCGTGAGGAACTCCGCGCCCAGCTCCGAAGGCCGGGTCACTCCGGCCAGCATCAGGGTCAGCTCCAGCTCGGCCTGCAGGCACCGCAGCACGTGCCGTACGCCCGCCTCGCCGCCCAGCGCCAGCCCATACGTGTAAGCGCGCCCCACCAGCACGGCCTTGGCCCCCAGGGCCAGCGCCTTGGCGGCATCCGCCCCAGTCCGAATCCCGCTGTCGAACAGAACCTCAGCCCGATCGCCCACCGCCTCAACGATCCCCGGCAGCGCGTCCAACGAGGCCACGGCCCCATCGACCTGCCGCCCGCCGTGGTTGGAGACGATCACACCGTCCATCCCCGCGTCGACGGCCTTCCGCGCGTCATCGGGGTGCTGGATGCCCTTGAGCGCGATCGGCCCGTCCCAGTGCTCCCTCAAGAACGCCAGGTCGTCCCAGGTCAGCGAAGGATTCCCGAAGTTGGCCACCCAGTGCATGAGCGCCGCGTCCTTGTTGGCCTCGGTCACCGGCCCGCCCACGGCCTTCTGGAAGACCGGGTCGCTGTAGAAGTTAGCGACCCCGATCCCCCTCAGAAACGGCAGATAAGCCTGGTCCAGGTCCCGAGGCCGCCACGCCAGCGTGAACGTATCAAGCGTGACGACCAATGCCGTGTACCCCGACGCCTTGGCCCGCTCCAGGAAGCTGACCGCCATCTCCCGGTCCTTGGGCCAATACAACTGATACCAACGCGGCCCACTCCCATTGGCCTCGGCCACGTCCTCCATCGTGTTCGACGCCGCCGTGCTCAGCACCATCGTCACACCCGTGGAAGCCGCCGCCCGCGCCGTCGCCAGCTCCCCCTCCGGATGGAAGATCGACTGCACCCCCACCGGCGCCAGCACGACCGGAGCCGGCATCGCCGTTCCGAGCACCTCGACCGACAGATCCCGCTCCGCCACGTCCCGCAACATCCGCGGAACGATCCGCCACCGCTCGAACGCCTCGAGATTCGCCCGCGCCGTCGTCTCGCTCCCCGCCGCGCCCGCGACATATCCGTACGACGCCGCCGATAGCTTCTGCTCGGCCAGTTCTTCCAGCTTCGTCAGGTCGGTCGGCAGGTCAGGAACCACGTCGGCGAGCCCGCTGAGGTAGATCTCATTCTGGAAATCGGCCAACGAGCTCATGCGAAACCTCCTGGAAAACCGCTATGTCGCGCGGCGCGCCGGGGCAGCTGGTGCGAATCTGTCCTTGGACTCGGCAACAATGTCCCACATGGCACGACGCGGATCCCAAGCCCCTCCCCCGCCGCCGGACTTCGAAGAGAACATCGTCGACGTCGATGTCTCCGAGGAGATGCGCGGCAGCTTCCTTGAGTACGCCTACTCGGTCATCTACCAGCGGGCGTTGCCGGACGCGCGCGACGGGCTGAAGCCCGTGCAGCGGCGCATCCTCTACTCGATGAACGACATGGGGCTGCGCCCCGACCGCGGGCACGTCAAGTGCGCGCGGGTCGTCGGCGAGGTGATGGGCAAGCTGCACCCGCACGGCGACAGTGCGATCTATGACGCGATGGTGCGCCTGGCGCAGCCGTGGGCGATGCGGATGCCGCTCGTCGACGGGCACGGCAACTTCGGGTCGCTCGGCGGCGACGACATGCCCGCCGCCATGCGGTACACCGAGGCCCGGCTGTCGCGCGCCGCCATGCTGATGGTGGAGTCGATCGACGAGGACACCGTTGATTTCCGGCCCAACTACGACGGGCAGGAGATGGAGCCGGAGGTCCTGCCGGCGGCGTTCCCCAACCTGCTGGTGAACGGGTCGGCCGGGATCGCGGTCGGCATGGCCACCAACATGGCGCCCCACAATCTGGGCGAGGTCATCGCGGCGGCGCGGCATCTGATCGACAATCCGGAGGCCTCTCTGGACGATCTGATGCGCTTCGTGCCGGGGCCCGACCTGCCGACGGGCGGCAAGATCGTCGGGCTGGAGGGGATCCGCGACGCGTACGAGAGCGGGCGCGGGACGTTCCGGACCCGGGCGACGGCGCACATCGAGAGCGTGACGCCGCGGCGCAAGGGCATCGTGGTCACCGAGCTGCCGTACACGGTGGGCCCGGAACGGGTCGTCTCCAAGATCAAGGACCTGGTCAACGCCAAGAAGATCCAGGGGATCTCGGACCTGAAGGACCTGACCGACCGCAACGTGGGGTTGCGGCTGGTCATCGAGATCAAGAACGGGTTCATCCCCGAGAGCGTGCTGGAGGAGCTCTACCGGCTGACGCCGCTGGAGGAGACGTTCGGCATCAACAACGTGGCGCTGGTCGACGGCCAGCCGCGCACGCTGGGCCTGCGCGAGATGCTGCAGGTGTACGTGGACCACCGGATCAACGTGGTCCGGCGCAGGTCGATGTTCCGGCGCAAGAAGCGCGAGGACCGGCTCCACCTGGTGGACGGCCTCCTCGTGGCCCTGCTGAACATCGACGAGGTCATCCAGGTCATCCGGCAGAGCGATGACGCCTCCCAGGCCAAGCAGCGCCTCATGCAGATCTTCGAGCTGTCGGAGATCCAGGCGCAGTACATCCTGGACACGCCGCTGCGGCGCCTCACCCGGTACGACCGGCTGGAGCTGGAGAAGGAGAAGGAGCAGCTGGCGCGGGAGATCGCGGAGCTGACCGCGATCCTGGAGTCGGAGACCAAGCTGCGCGCGGTCGTGTCGGGCGAGCTCGCCGACGTGGCCGCCGAGTACGCGACGCCGCGCCGGACCGTGCTGCTGGAGTCCAACGGCGTCGCGCGAACCAAGACGGCCACGATGCCGCTGGAGATCGCCGACGACCCGTGCCTGGTGCTGATGTCCTCGACGGGCCTGCTGGCCCGTACGGGCACGGCCGACCCGCTGCCGGTGGAGGGCTCGCGTTCGCCGCACGACGTGCTGGTGTCGGTGGTCCAGACGACCGCGCGGGGCCAGATCGGCGCGGTGACCTCGGCGGGCCGGATGATCCGGGTGGACGTGCTGGACCTGCCGTCGCTGCCGCCGTCGGCCACGCCGCCGTCACTGGCGGGCGGGGCCCCGGTGAGTGAGTTCGTCGATTTGGAGTCCGGCGAGAAGGTCGTCGGCATCGGCGCGCTGGAGGAGTCGGGGGCGGGCCTGGCGCTCGGCACCGAACAGGGCGTGGTCAAACGGGTGCTGCCCGACTTCCCGGGCAACCGGGACGAGTTCGAGGTGATCGGGCTCAAGGACGGCGACAAGGTCGTCGGCGCGGTGCAGTTGCGTTCCGAGGACGAGGACCTGGTCTTCATCACCACCGACGCGCAGCTGCTGCGCTACTCGGCCTCGCTGGTCCGGCCGCAGGGCCGTCCGGCGGGCGGCATGGCGGGCATCAAGCTGTCGGCGGGCGCCCGCGTCGTCTGGTTCGGCTCGGTGGATCCGGAATGGGACGCGCGGGTCGTCACGATCTCCGGGTCGTCCTCGGCGCTGCCGGGCACGCAGACCGGGGCCATCAAGGTCGCCGACTACGCCGAATACCCGGCCAAGGGGCGCGCGACGGGCGGCGTCCGCTCGCATCGCTTCCTGAAGGGCGAGGACACCCTGCTGCTGGCCTGGGCGGGCGTGACGCCGGTACGCGGCGCCGCGTCCAATGGCAAGCCGATCGACCTGCCCGAGGAGCTCGGCCGCCGGGACGGCTCGGGCGAGAAGCTCAGCAAGCCCGTCGCCGCGGTCGGCGGGCCGCTCGGCCCGCTCGTCGAGGCGGGCGCGGAGTCCTCGGAGGGCGCGGAGCCCGCCGAGGAGTGATCCGCTCGGCTCTCTAGAACGAAGAGGAGGCCCGCTCCACCCCCGAGGGAGCGGGCTTCCTACGTGTTCAGACGTCCGGGCGCCGCCGATCGATCCCGGTTTCGTGTGATGGGCCCCACAGCCTTGACGGTTCGAAGCACCGGAGCGGTCTCCAGCGAACGGATCGACTCCAGGGCGCCGAGGTGTTGTGTGAGGTAACGGTGCAGGGCCTCCGGACCCGAGCAAAGCGCGTTCGCGACGAGATTGGTGGGCCCGGTGGTCGCGGCGACGAACGCCAGTTCCTCATGGCCCGCCAGCGTCGCCCCCACCTCGTCCAGGTGCGCCGGGGCGACCGACATCCACAGCAGCGCCTGCATCGTCGCCCCGAACACCTCCGGATCGATCTCCACGTCGTAGAAGATCGCGCCGCTCGCCCGCAGCCCCGCCAGCCGCCGCGCCACCGTTGCCGCCGACCAGCCGGTGGCGGTGGCGAGATCGGTCAGGCTCGTCCTCCCATCCCGCCGCAACGCCGCCATCAACGCCGCATCGTCCGAGGTCAGCACGCTTCGCTCACTCGGCACACCGCGCACGGTCTGCGCACCTCGCCCGGCCAGCGCGCTCCGCCCGGTCTGCACCCCTCGCCCGGTCAGCGCGCCGCCCCCGGCCTGTACGTCGTCCTCGCTCTGTGCGTCTTGCGCTGGAACGTCGTGGGCGGGGGCGAGGAGGGCTTGCTGGTCGGTCGTGAGGACGTTGGGGCGGCCGCGCCAGCCGGTGGGGCCACCGAAGTAGGTGTGCAGGACGTTGTGCGCGGAGACGGCGGTGATTCCGGCCGTGCGCGGGATGTCCTGGAGCAGCAACGAGCGGTCGCCCTCCGCACCGGGCGGCGGGTCGATGATGGCGAAGATCTCCGTACCGCCCGAGGTGAGCTTCACCCAGGACGTGTCGGAACGGCGTGCCAGGGCCTGCGCGACGTCCTGGGCGGTGGGCGGCCCGGCGGTGAGCCTGATCATCCATCGCGGGCGTCCCGCGTGGCCGGCGTCGGCGAGGCCGACCACGCGCAGCGCGGCGTCCGCGACCAGGCGGCGGTAGCGGCGCGCCACGGTCTGCGTGGAGGTGCCGAGCGCGGCGGCGATCCTGCTGAACGGCGCCCTGCCGTCGATGGTGAGGGCGTGGATCAGGCCGCGATCGACGTCGTCCAGCGCGTGACGATCGTTCATGATCCAAGGCTATCTGGAAGATATCGACCATCCGTACGCCGGGAATGGAAACAGACCAGGCCCGGCCCGCACGCTTGGTCGCATGTTGACGACGACTCCGACGGCGGCGACCGCCACCCCCTATCGGTGGCGCTGGCTCGCCCTGGCGACGCTGCTGCTCGCCGAGGCCATGAACCTGCTCGACACCACGATCGTCCAGGTGGCCGCGCCGGTGATCCACCAAGACCTGGGCGGATCGACCTCCGACCTCCAGTGGTACGGCGCGGCGTACACGCTGCCGTTCGCCGTGCTGCTGATCACCGGCGGCCGGATCGGCGACATCGCCGGGCGGGCGCGGGCGTTCCGGCTGGGCGTCTCGGTCTTCGTGCTGGCGTCCCTGGCGTGCGCGTGCGCTCCGGCGCCGGCGGTGCTGATCGGCGCGCGGGCCGTGCAGGGCGCGGCGGCGGCGTTCGTGATCCCGCAGACGATCGGCCTGATCCGCGCGATGTTCGACGGCCCCGAACTGCCGAAGGCGCTCGGCACGATCGGCCCGGTGATGGGCCTGGCGGCGGTGACCGGCCCGGTGCTCGGCGGCACGCTGACCGAGATCTCGTCGTGGCGCTCGGTGTTCCTGGTGAACGTGCCGCTCGGCGTCGCGGTGCTCGTCGCGTCCCGGTGGCTGCTGGAGGACCGTGCCGAACACCGCCCGCGCCTCGACCTCGCCGGAACGGGACTGGCGACGCTCGGCACGGGCCTGATCGTCTACCCGCTCGTCCAGGGCAACACCGCCGGCTGGCCCGCGTGGACCTGGATCGCCCTCGCAGCAGGCGTCGCGGTCCTGCTGCTCCTGGCCCTCCGCATCGCCCCAACCCGTACCAACCGCCCCGTTCTGGTCGAGCCGAGCCTGTTCCACAACCGCGGCTTCCCGGCCGCGCTGGTCAGCTCGGTGCTGTTCTTCTCGGTGATGAACGGGCTGATGCTCGTCGTCGTCCTGCAGTCGCAGCTGAACGAGCACCACAGCGTCCTGCGGTCCGGCCTGACGCTCCTGCCCTGGTCGTGCGGCATGGCGATCTCGTCCTGGACGTCCGGCGCGTACCTCTACCCGCGCTACGGCTCGCGTCTGATGTTCGCGGGCCTGGCCACGCTGTTCGCCGGTTGCCTGGGCCTGGTCGCCGCCTACTCCGGCCACCACTGGACACTGCTGCCCGCGCTGGCGATCGGCGGGCTCGGCCTCGGCATGTTCACGACGCCGTTCTTCAGCACGGCCCTCGCCCGCGTGCGCCCGCACGAGACCGGATCGGCCGCCGGCCTGCTCAACTCCGTTCAGCAGCTCGGCGGAACGCTCGGCATCGCGGCCCTTGGAACGGTCTTCTTCCACGGCCCGCAGAACGCCGTCTGGGTCGCCGCCGCCGTCCTCGTCGCGACCGCCGGTTCCGCCGCGTTCATGCGACACTCGTGATCGTGTCTCTAGGAACGATCGTGATGACCGGCGCCGCCGGGCGGGTCGGCTCGGCGCTGCGCGCACCGCTGCGGGAGGCGGCCGACCGCCTGATCCTGGTCGACCGGGTCCCCCTGAAGGCCGAGGCGCCGAACGAGGAGGTACGGCAGACGAAGCTGGCCTCGATCGAGGACGCCATCGAGCTCATCGACGGCGCCGACGCGGTGGTCCACCTGGCCGGAGTCTCCGACGAGGCCCCCTTCCCCGACCTGGTCGAGGGCAACATCCTCGGCACGTACGACATCCTGGAGGCGGCCCGCCGCACCGGCGTGCGGCGCGTGGTCCTGGCCAGCAGCAACCGCCTGACCGGCCACTACTCGACCTCCGAGCGCCTCAACCCCGAGATGCCGCCGCGCCCCGACGGCCTGTACGGGGTGAGCAAGGTGGCGGTCGAGGCGCTGGCCCGGCTGTACGTGGACAAGTTCGGCCTGGACGTCGTCTGCCTGCGCATCGGCAGCTTCGAGCACGAGCCGTCCGAGCCTCGGCACCTGGCGACCTGGCTGAGCCCGCGCGACCTGGCGGGCTTCACCGAGGCGGCGATCACCGTCCCACACCCCGGCTTCATCGCCGCCTACGCCGTGTCGGCCAACACTCGCGGCTTCTGGGAGATCAGCCGGGAGCTCGGCTACACGCCGCAGGACGACGCCGAGACCTACGCCAGTCAGATCCCGGGCGCCGCGGACTACGGCCCGAGCGACGAACCGCAGGGCGGCTACTTCGCCAGCCAGGAGTTCACGATCGATCGGGCCCGGCTGGGCTGATCAACGGTCGATCAGCCCGTTCACCATCACCCGCAGCGCGGCGGCGACCCGCTCGCCCTCTCCCTCGCGGAAGGCCAGCACCACCGGGTCGCTGTGCAGCGCGCCGAGCAGCAGATGTGCCGTGACCTCCGCGTCCACGCCCGGCGCGGCCTCGGCGAGCAGCGCGCTCACATGCCGATGCCACGCGCCGTAGACCGGATGTGAGTCCCGGTCCTCCTGCCGCGAGGTCGCCGCCGCGTGCTCCAGCGCGACCATCAGCCCGATGTTGCGCTCGATCAGCTCGATCGCCGCGTCGACGAACGCCAGGAGCCGTTCCCCCGCCGGAGCGCCCGGCCCGAGCGGCGGCGGCCCCGTCTCCAGCGAGTCGGTGAACGCCTGCGCCCGTTCGATCAGCAGCTCCTGGATGAGCCCGATCCGGCTGCCGAACCGATGAAAGACCGTCCCCTTACCAACGCCCGCCGCCGCCGCGACCCGTTCGACCGAAACCTGCTCGGGCGGGTTGTCGCGCAGCAGCTCCTCGGTCGCGCGCAGGATCGCACGCCGGTTACGCGCCGCGTCGGCCCGCTCAGGGCGGCGCTCGGTCTCCATCTCCGAATGATCCCGCACGGACCTCCCACTGGACGAACTTGACCACCGGTCCATATAGTAACTTGACCTGAGGTCCACTTACCAAGGAGCTCCAGTGCGAGCGATCGTCATGCACGAAACCGGCACCCCCGAAGTCCTGGTCCCCGAAGAGGTCGAGGCGCCCACCCCCAGCCCCGGCCAGGTGCTCGTCCACACCGAGATCGTCCCCGTCGCCTTCTACGAGACCCTCCTGCGCTCGGGCACGTTCCCCTTCCCCCGCCCGCTCCCCACCACATTCGGCTTCGAAGCAGTAGGCACCCTGAACGGCCAACGCGTCTTCCTGATGGACCTCAACTCCAGCGGCACGTACGCCGAACACGTCGCCACGTCCCCCGAGAACCTCACCCCGATCCCCGAAAACGTCTCCAGCGAAGACGCCGCCGCCATCACGGTCCAGGGCGCGGTCACCCTAGGCCTCCTCCAAAAGGCAGCCCTCACCGGCAACGAGACCGTGCTCATCGAGGTCGCCTCAGGCGGCGTCGGCGGCTACCTCACCCAACTGGCCCGCGCGTACGGCGCCGGCCGCATCATCGCCACCGCCGGAGGCCCTGCCAAGGCCGCCGCTGTGCGCGACCTGGGCGCCGACACCGTCCTGGACCACACCGACCCCACCTGGCCCGAGCAGCTCAAGGAGGGCGAGGTGGACCTGGTCTTCGACTCGATCGGCGGCGACTCCACCAAAACCCTGCTCCCCGCTCTGGCCCGAGGCACCGGCCGCATCCTCCAGTACGGCGTCCTGAACGGCCCGCCCGCCATCACCGCGGCCGACCTCATCCCCCGAGGCCTGACCCTCACCGCGTGCTCCTCCGAAGGCCCCTGGCTGGACACAGTCGAAGCAGCCAAGCCCGAGGCCCTCAAACTGGTCGCCGAAGGCCGCCTCAAGCCCCGCATCGACGAGACCCTCCCCCTGGCCGAAGCCGCCGAAGCTCACCGCCGCATCGAGGCCCGCACCCCCACAGGCAAACTCCTCCTCCGCCCCTGACCCGCGGAGGAATGTCCCCACCTCGTGATACTCCTCATCACGACCATCGGGACGACCGGAGGACACCGTTGTCATCGATTCATTCCTTCGCGACCTGGGAGCCGCTGCTGCGGGTGCTCTGGGAAGACAACGCCGAGACTCTGGCCGTTCCAGGAGGCCACGTGGGAGGACGGATCGACCGTCGCGGCGGGTGGACCATCGAGGCACCGCCGCGGCGGCCGATACCCAGCATGGCCACCTTGTTGGCCGGGGGCAGGCCGGCCGAGTACGAGCCAGCGGGAATCGTTCAGCGTGCGCTCTTGGACGCCGACCTCGACGTCATCTCGTTCGCCGCCGAGATCTCACCGAGCGGGCGGGCCGTCCTCCATCTGCACTTGCCCGGCACCGCCACAGAGATGAGGAACGGACCCCATCCGAGCGCACTCATCCTGGTCGAGGGCTCGGTTCCTGAACCCTGGCGCCGCCTGCCCGACCCGACCCCCGAAGCGGCTCCGTCCCCGTCCGCGGATCTGGCGCTACTCGAGCGGACCCTCCGCAGCCGACTACCTGATGCCGGTGGCGTCACCGAGGCCGAGATCGCCGCAGCGGAGGCACGTCTGGGCATCGCGCTGCCCGACGAGCTCAAGACCCTCTACCGGGTGCAGAACGGTTGGTCCGAGCATTTCTATGACGCGTTCGGGTGCGAACTGTTCCCGCTGGACGAGGTGCACATCATCACCCCGTCCCGCCGTCGGCGCTCGTGGCGGTACGCGGCACGCGAAGCCGTGGTCACCCCGGCCGACGCCGCCGTGCAGGGTGTGGTCGGGTCACCCGGCTGGATCGCGTTCGGCCACGACGGCGGCGGCGAACGGATCGCGATCGACCTGACGCCGGGCCCGCGCGGGCACCTCGGACAGATCATCATGCTCGCTCGCCTGCGGGACACCGGCGCCTACCTGCTCGCCGACTCCCTGACCGACTACGTGACGCACCCGCGCAGAGAATCCCTGGCCGATCCGAACGACCTGGGCCCGGCCGTGGCCCACGTCAACGACGGCAGCCTGACGAGCATCGAGGCGGCCGCCGACCCGGCCCTGGAGGTCCTGTCCATCGGCGTCTGGGAAGGCGAGCCGTTCAGCCTCGCGCCCCTCACCGGGTCGCCCCGGCTTCGCACGCTGTCCGCCTACCCCGGCACACTCGCCGACCCGCTGGAGATCGCCGACCTCACCGGACTGGAGTTCCTGGAGATCAGTCCGGAGGACTGGCGCGTCCTCCTCGACGCCGAGGCGGTCCCGCCAAGCCTGAAGGCCGCTGCCATCGAGACGCCCGGGGTGCGGCATCCGGTCCCGGTCGCCGAGGTGGCGAACGAGATTCTTGGGCTCTGGGGGCGGCCGCTCATCACTCGGACGACCGTCGAAGGGGACCTTGGGCCTGTCTAGGGGTCAGGATTCGATGTCGTCGGGGCCCCAGAAGGCCTCCATCTTGATGATCTCGCCGTCGTCGTTGAAGGTCATGACGTCGATGGCTCGGATGCGCATGTTCATGGCGGGGACGTCGACGGTGAAGGCCATGGCGGCGCGGGCGCCGTGGGAGCCGCGGATGGGGCCGTCGAGGAGGAGCTTGGTCCCGATGTCGATGGCGTTCTTGTAGAACTCGTCGATCGCCGCGCGTCCTTGGACGGGCGCGTGGCCGACGGGGTCCTCGATCTCGGCGTCGTCGGCGAACAGGGCGGAGACCGCGGCGGCGTCGCCGGCGGCGAACCCGTCGATGTACGCCTGGAGCGCGGCCTTCATGTGGTCCTGAGTCGGCATGCCGCGACCCTAACAAGCGATCGCTTGGTTGACCACCGCGGAGACGCCCGGCGCGTACGCTCCCGCCATGTATCAGTACCCCCCGGCGTCACCAGGGGTCCGCGGGCCGGCGACCGCCCTGATCGTCGTCGGCTCGATCAACGTCCTGGCCGGCGTGCTCTCGCTTCTGTCCACACTCGCGCGGATCGGCAACGGTGAACGGGTCGTACCCGATTCCGGGCGCGACGCCGCCTACGTGGCGGGCTACCTCATGACCGAGGTATCCGTGCTCATCAGCCTGGTGATCGCGCCGCTCGTCATCGTCGGCGGGATCAACATGCTCCGCGTCAGGTCCCGGGGCCTGGCCCTCACGGCGGCGGTGCTGGCGATGGTCCCGGTCACGTCCTGCTGCTTCATCGCGGGCATCCCGATCGGCATCTGGGCGCTCGTGGTGCTCAGCAAGCCCGAGGTGAAGGCCGCCTTCGACGCCACCGGGCAGCCCCCGCCGCCGTCCCAGCCGCCGCCCGCCTACTACGGCTACTGAACGTCAGTCCGCGCTGTAGTCGGCGAGGTCGAGCCTGGCCATCTGCCGGGCGTACTGCGTCGCGAAGCCCGGATACATGGTGGCGTTGTAGCCGTCCTCGGTCAGATACCAGCTCTTGCAGCCGGAGTTCCAGGTCGTACGGCGTAGGCGTTGTTGCATCCGGCGGTTGTAGCGCTCCTGGCTGCCGGCCTTCACGTCGAGCGCGGACAGGTCGCGGTCGAGGATCAGCCTGATGCCCTTCACGGCGTAGTCGATCTGGGCCTCCATGTAGACCAGCGCCGAGTTGTGGCCCGGCCCGGAGTTCGGCCCGAACGTGAAGAACAGGTTCGGATAGCCCGACACGTTGACGCTCTTGTACGCCTGGGCACCGCGCGACCATTCGGCGGCCAGCTCGCGTCCGGCTCTTCCTCGGATCGGGAACGGCGTCCCGGTCTTGCAGACGTCGAAGCCGGTGGCGAAGACGATGCAGTCGACCTCGTGCTCGATGCCGTCGGCGGTACGGATCCCGGCCGGTGACAGCGTCGCGATGGGCCAGGTGATGAGCTTGCAGTTGTCCCGCTGGAGCGCGGGATAGTAGTCGCTGGTCATCAGCATGCGTTTGCAGCCGGGCCGGAAGTCGGGCGTCAGCTGCCGCCGCAGCCACGGGTCCTTGACCGACGCGCGCAGGTAGGCCTTCGAGGCCCGTTCGACCAGGGAGGTGAAGGCCGTGTCCCACACCAGCCCGAGGGCCACGGCCTCGTGCCCCAGATACCAGGCGCGTCGCGCGGCGGTCTGGGCGGCCGGAACGCGGCGGAGCAGCCTCTTGCTCCAGTCCGGCCGCCGGTAGTCCAGGCGTGGCAGCACCCATCCGGGCGTGCGCTGGAAGACCTTGACGCTCGCGGCCTCCCGTACGAGCTCGGGAATGATCTGCACGGCGCTCGCACCGGTCCCGATCACCGCCACGCGTTTACCGGCGGCGTCGTAGTCGTGGTCCCATCGGGCGCTGTGCATGATCCGGCCCGTGTAGTCGCCGATCCCGGGGATGTCGGGCAGCCCGGCGTTGGCCAGCGGCCCGGCCGCCATCACGACGCTCCGCGCGATGAACGAGCCACCGCCGGCAGTGCGGGCCGTCCACGTCCCTTCCTTCTCGTCGAACGCCAGGTCCTCGACGTCGGCGCCGAACCGGACGTGCGGCTCCAGGTCGAAGCGTTCGACGATCCCCCGGATGTAGCCGAGGATCTCCTCGCTGCCCGAGTAGGCCCGCGACCAGCCGGGATTCGGGGCGAACGAGTAGGAGTAGAGCAGCGACGGAATGTCGCAGGCCGCGCCCGGATAGGTGTTGTCGCGCCAGGTGCCGCCCACCTCCCGTCCCCGTTCCAGCACCACGAAGTCGTCGATGCCCGCCTGCTTGAGCCGCACGGCGGCCCCCAGCCCGGCGAAGCCCGCGCCGACGATCACGACCGCGACCACCCCGCCCGCCGCGGTCGCCTCAGCCGGCGCGGTCGCACGGCCCGCGTCGTTCGGCGCGGTCATCGGGCCACCGGCTCGTGCGTGAGCTCCTTCGCCCAGGCAGGCGTACGGCGCAGCAAACGCCTCGGATAGTGGTCGGTCGCCCGGACCATGAAGTCGGCGAGGCGGTGGTAGGGATGCCCGCGGTCGATCACCATCGCCGCGTGCCGCTTGAGCACCTGGTAGGTGACCAGGCGTCGCGTCCCCTCACCTCGTTCGCCCACGGAGGTGAAGCGCCGCATCGCCGCGTACAGCCGCTCCTCCTTCAACCCCATCGCGACGATGTTGTCGCGCATCTTGTTGAGCAACGGGATGTACATGAGCGCCCCGAGCAGCACCCCCGGGCTCGCGGCCGACCCCACGGCCTGGATCAGCAGCCGCCGCGCCGGAGCGTGCCCGATCAGGTCCAGGACCTGGAAGTCGACGGCCAGGTGCCGCGACTCGTCCGCGTTGATCTTCTGGAAGACCTCATGGCACACCGGGTCGTGCACCTCGTCCAGCAGGAACTTCACCAGCGCCCCGTCCAGCGCGACCTCGAGCATCGGGATCACGGTGCCGAGGATCGACAGCGGCATGTCGTCGGAGTACCGGTCCAGCCACTCGATGGCGAGGCGCACGTTGACGTTCGGCTCGGGCACCTCGCCGTCGTCGAGCATCCCCCACCGCCGCATCAGGGCCAGTTCGGCGTTGGCGTGCCGCTGCTCCTCGGCGTGGAAGTACACGTAGATCTGCCGGAGCGTCTCGGTCGGCGCCTTCTTGGCCATGGCCGCGAAGCCCCGCGCCCCGATGTTCTCGATCCACACCAGGTCGGCCATGAACGCCCGGAGCCGGGGCCGCTGCTCCTCGGTGATCTCCTCCGCGCCCGGCGCGTCCCAGTCCACCTCCGCGAGCGCCCACTGCCGGTCCTTGATCTTCTGGAGCATCGCGTCGAAGTCGTCCACGTCAGCCTCCTATCCGTGCGATGAGCCCGAGCGCCCTGGTGTAGGCGACGGGCGCGGCCCGCTTGAGCCGCCAGAGAACACGCGCGTCGAGCTGCGGCAGCACGTACAGCCGCCCCTTCTCATGCGCGTCCAGCGCGATCCGGGCGACCCGCCCGGGCGAGAACCCCGTCCACTTCATGACGCGCTCCCCGAGCCGCGCCGTCCGCTCGTCGATCAGCCCGGCGGCGACGATGTTGGTCTTGACGAACGTGGGGCACAGCACGGTCACCCGCACGCCTTCGGCCGCCAGCGTCTCCGACAGCGCCAGCACCCCCGCCTTGCTCACGTTGTAGGGAGCCATCCGGGGCGCTGCCGCGAAGCTCGCGGCCGAGGCGACGTTGATGATCCCGCCGCCTTCCCCCAGCCGCGGCGCGAAGACATGGCACCCGTGCACGACGCCCCAGAGGTTGACCCCCAGCGTCCGCCGCCAGTCCTCCAGCGGCGTCTCCCCGACCACCTGGCCGCCGGCCCCGATCCCGGCGTTGTTGACGACCAGCCCCACCGCCCCGCCGAGCCACTCCTCCGCCCGTTCGGCCAGCGCCACGACCTGCGCCTCCACGGAGACGTCGCACTCGACCGCAAGCGCCGCGCCCCCACACTCCTCGATCACCTGCACCGTCTCTTTGGCACCGGCGAGACCAATGTCCGCGCAGACCACCCGCCCTCCCCGCCGCGCGATCTCAAGCGCGAACGCCCGCCCGATCCCGCTTCCCGCTCCCGTGACCACCGCGTCGTTCATGAGACCTCCTCAAGCCTGGAAGAACCGAGATGCGTGCGTACGAACGAAGCCGCCCGCGCCAACGCCGGCCCGGCCTCGGGCACCAGCACCGGCATCGCCTGGAAGACGTGCATCTGATCGGGCCAGATCTCCAGCTCGCACTCCCCGCCCGAGGACCTGATGAGCCCGGCCAGGTACTCGGCGTCGGCCGCGAGCATCTCCGCGCCGCCCGCCTGGATCAGCGTCGGCGGAAGCAGATCGTCCGGCCCGAACGTGAACGCCAGCCGCGGATCGCCCGGATCGGCCGCCGACGTGTAGAGCTCAACGAGCCGCCGAGCCCGTACGGCCGAGATCATCGGATCCCGCCGCTCCCGTTCGCGCCGCATCGCCTGCCGCAACGTGAGGTCGACCAGCGGCGAGAACAACACCAGCGCCGCCGGACCAGGCCGGCCCTCCCGCCTCAGCTGCAGCGCCAGATCCACCGCGAGATGCCCGCCCGCCGAGTCGCCGGCCACCACGATCCGCTCGAATCCCTGCCGCACCAGCCACTCGTACGCCGCCCGCACATCATCAGCAGCCGCCGGAAACACATGCTCGGGCGCCAGCCGATAGTCAACGGCGAACACCGGCAGCCCCGTCATCACCGACAGCCGCGAGGTCAGCCCCCGATGCGTACGGGCCGACGCCAGCATGTAGGCGCTGCCGTGCAGATAAAGCACGACCCCGCCCTCACCGCGTCCCATCCACTCCCCCCTCCCGGGAACCCTCCGCACCTCAACCCCCGGCAACGCAGGACCCAGAACGGCGAGCGACCGGGCAACGATCTGCCGAGACACCCACACCCCCGCCCCGGAGACCGGAACGACCGCGCTCAAAGGCCGCACGGTCACCGCCGCACACCGCCCGGCGAGCCGCGACCTCCACGAACCCCGATCTGAGGGCACATGCCTTCTCTGATGGCGCATGCCCTCAATTAGCGGTCTGAGGGCATCTGCCGTCAAGATGGGTCAGGTGAGATCCAGACCACGCACCTACGGGGGCCAGACCACCGACGAGCGCCGGGCCGACCGGCGCCGCCGCCTGGTGGACGCGGCGCTGGAGATCTGGGGCGACCAGGGCTGGGCGGCCGTGACCATGCGCGGCGTCTGCGCCCGCGCGGGCCTCATCGACCGCTACTTCTACGAGAGCTTCCCCGACCGCGACGCCCTCCTCGCGGCCGTCTGGGACCAGGTCCGCGACGAGACCGTCACCCTGCTCACCCAGGCCATCGACGACCAGAAGGACCCGATCGACCAGCTCCACGCGGCCATCGCCGGCCTGGTCCAGGTGATGGTCGACGATCCCCGCCGTGCCCGCATCGGCTTCGGCGAGCACACCGGCAGCCCCGTCCTGGAGCAGCGCCGCCGCGACACCCTCCAGCTGTTCACCGACCTGATCGTCGAGGCCGGCCGCCCCTACTTCCGCCCGGACATCGACGAAACCTCGTTGCGCATGAGCACCCTCATGGGCCTGGGCGGCTTCGTCGAGCTCATCACCGCCTGGCACGCCGGCGTGGTCCCCGCCGCTCCCACCCAGATCATCGACCACACCACCGCCGTCGCCGCCGACCTCGCCGCCCGCTACCTAACCCCCTGACCCCCCGCCCCCCTAACCCCCCCGCCCCCACCAACGCCGATCTTGCTCTCACCGCCCTCAATCCGCCCTAGAGAGGGCCATGAGAGCAAGATCGGCGTCAGGTGCGAGCGAGGGCGGCTCGGATATCGGAGAGGATCTCGGCTGGGCGGCGGTAGTAGGCGTCAGCGGTGTAGCGGCGGAACGTCCAGCCAGCGGACTCCAGCGCGTTCTGCCGTCTGGCGTCGGCACCGAGGTAGCCGCGGTGACTGTCCTCCCCGTCGTACTCGATCGCCAGCCACTTGTCCGGATAGGCGAGATCGAGCCGATAGCTCCGGCCACCGACCGCGACCTCGTACTGCACCTCCGGGACGGGGAGCCCTCCCGACACCAGCAGCATCCGCAGCCGCGTCTCCATAGGAGATTCAGCCCGCGCGTCGCTCAGCTCGAGCACTGGTTCGACCAGCCGTACGCCGGGCCATCCGCGATGCGCCAACGCGTACGCCAGAAAGGCGTCCGAATCGATCCGGTGCCTGTGGGCCAGGGCATCCACGGCCACGACCGCCTCGACGAACTCATATCCGCTCTTCGGCGGGCGCAGCCGCGACAGGTCGAAGGCCGTTCGGAAGACACTGGTGACCGGGATGTCGTTGACGATGGCGATGTCCTCGCCGGGCACCTCTGCGTGCCGAACCCTGCGTTCGGAGTCGGACTTCAGGTGAAGCGTCCGTGGAACAGTGACCTCCACTCGGTCGTCGGTCCGGCGGAGGACATCGACATCGTGGAACCAGGCCGCCCAGCGCCCGCTGACCACAGCACCAGGCGGAGCCCCGAGCACGACCGCTTCGGCCCGGCCATGACGGTCGAGCTTCAGCCCGGACCACCGATAGACGTCATATCTCATTCGAACCCAGGTCGGCCCCCTGAGCTCCTTCGCCGTCACATGGCCCTTCGCGACCGCCCACGTCCCTTTGAACGGCCAGCGACACAGTTCCTGAGGTGGTTCATGTGCTCGTGTCACACCCGCATATCTGCTCACCCTGTGTCACAGAACGGCCTCATACCAGGCACATTCCGCAACCACCCGCACCCAACAGCGCCGATCTTGCTCTCACCGCCCTCAACCCGGCGCGGAAAGGGCGCTGAGAGCAAGATCGGCGCAGTTGGGGGGCACACAGACCCGCCGATCTTGCTCTGAGCGCCCTCTGAGTGCCGGTTTAGGGGCGCTGAGAGCAAGATCGGCGAGGTTGGGGCCTCAGGTGGGAGGGGTGGGAGGGGTGGGAGGGGTGTGGGGGGTGAGGGGGGTGGGAGGGGTGAGGGCGGTGAGGGCGGCGTCTACTTCGGCTTCGGTGGTGTAGAGGTGGAAGGCGACCCGGGCTCCGCCGTTGCGGGGGGACATTCGGATGCCGGCCGCGGTCAGGAGCTCGGACGCGTGTGGCGTGGTGACGGTGGTGAAGGCGCTGTCGCTTGCGGGCATGCCGAGCCCGGCGCGGAAGCGGTTGGCCAGGCGTACGTTGTGGTCGTGGATCTGGTCGACGCCGATCTCCAGAAGCAGGTCGAGGGTGGGGGCTGCGGCGACGTAGGAGAACCACGGGACCGCGATGTCGAAGCGGCGGGCGTCCTTGGCGAGGCGGAGGGGCGGGCCGTACGAGGCGTTGCCGTCGCCCGCGTACCAGTTGGCCGCGATCGGGCGGATCCGGTCACGGACGGACGGGTCCATGTAGCCGAAAGCCGTGCCGCGGGGGCACATGAGCCATTTGTAGGCGGAGACCACGACGACGTCGAAGAGGGTTGCGTTCACAGGTAGCCAGCCCGCGGCCTGGGTGGCGTCGGCGACCAGGAGCGCATTGTGCGCGCGGGCCGCGGCGACGATGTCGTCGATGGGGGCGACCTCGCCTGTGGCGGATTGGACGAGACTGAAGGCGACGGCATCCGTACGATCGTTGATGGCGTCGGGGAGCTGGGCGGGTGGCGCCGTACACACATCGAGGTCGTTCGCCAGCCAGGGGAACAGCGTCGAGGTGTGCTCGATATCGGGGGCCAGGACGCGCGCCCCCTTCGGGAGGGAGGCGGCCACCGGCGCGAGGATCTGGGATGCGGCGGCTCCAACGGTGATGTCCTGTGGTGGGGCGTTGACCAGGCGGGCGAAGGCGGCCCGGGCACGATCGGTGTTGGCGTCCCATCCGTCCCACCCCCGTGCCCCGCGGCGCCACTCGTCGAGCGGGGCCTCCAGCGCCTCAACGGCAAGCCGTGGCGGCACTCCATAGCTCGCGGTGTTCAGCCAGCCCGGCTCCACGTCCCACAGCTTCACCGCGTCCACAAGATCCACCAGGTCAGCCTATAGACCCGGGCGATCACGACCTGGCGCAGGCGGCGCAGGGGCCGTACGGGGGCGCTGTGTAGCCCTCGGGCAGGAGGAAGGTGGAGAACCTGCGTTCGTCGTTGGGGGTCATCGGACTCAGGTTCGACTGGGTCACCGCTACGTGGTGCTCCAGGTCGTCGGCCTGCCCGGGGTCGGTGTGGCCGGGCTCTCTGAGGGTGAGGATCTCGCCGCCCGGCCGGTAGCTGGCCACACGGGCATCGCGATCCCAGAGTTCCTTGAACCTGGGGCTGGTATCGCAGAGCTCTTCGACCAGGCCCGCGAACTCCCTGTCATGAGGCTGTCCGGCCAGCACACCGCGCATGCGTGCGACCAGCGCCTCCCAATGCCCCTTGCCGTCGACGACGATGTGCTCGGCATGGTCGTCGCGGAAGAGCCATTTGGCGAGGTTGCGCTGGTCCGGCGGCACACTGCCGAAATCGAAGACCCAGTTGGCGAAGGCCCGGTTGTGGTACTGGACGTTGTAGGCGGCGTCGCAGAGATACGCGGGGTTGGGTTCGAGCAGGTCGATGATCCTGGTGAGCGAGGGGTCGCCGTCCGCGGCGAAGTCGGTTTCGGGCGGCCGGGCGTTGCCGGTGAGCTGCCAAAGCGCGCGCCGTTCCTCCTCGGAAAGCCGCAGGGCCTGGGCGATGGCGGTCAGCAGGCCGGGTGTCGGCCGGTGTTCGCTGCCCTGTTCCAGCGCGCTGATCGTACGAACGGAGTAGCCGCTGAGCCGGGCGAGGTCCTCCTGGGTCAGCGTCGAGTTGCGATTGCCGCGGCGGCCAGGCAACCCGGCGTCCTCCAAGGTGACCCTGCCGCGCCACTCGCGCAGGAACCGGCCCAGCATGTTCTGCGCGGACGAGCCCATCGGCCGAGCGTAATCGCGGCCTTCACGAACCGGCAATGGCATTGCTAGCAATGGCGCTGCTGGTGATGCCTTCGCTGGCGAGGAGTTTGCTCTGGCGCGGTTCCCGGTCGCCTTCGATGATCGGGGAACGCCCCGCAGCGACGAAGGGATCAGGAAATGTCGAACACCCTGTTCGTGAACCTCCCGGTCAAGGACCTCGGGCGAGCGACGAAGTTCTTCGGAGAGCTCGGCTTCGGCTTCTTCGGGGCGACCGAGGACATGGCGTCGGTCGTCATCAGCGAACGCACACAGGTGATGTTGCTGGCCGAGCCCGCGTTCGCGCAGTACGCCAAAACCCAGGTCACCGACCCGAACAGCGGCACCCAGGTCATCCTGGTCCTCGGCCTGGACACCGCCGCGGAAGTCGACGCACTGGTGGACAAGGCCCTGGCGGCCGGCGCCGCACCGGTCGGCGAGGCGGTCAACGAAGACGGCCGCTACCAGCGCGGCTTCGCCGACCTCGACGGCCATCAGTGGGCCGCCCTGGCCCTGGTGCCCCCGGCCTGAGCCTGTTCATCGCAGGAGACGCTCGACGTCCTCCCGCCGGAAACGCAGGCGCCCTCCAGGTGTCCGGACGTGCGGCAGGAGACCTTGGTTCGCCCACAGCACCACCGCCGACGGCGAGACGCGGAAGATCTTCGCGACCTCCTTGGCGGTGAGCAGTTCGGGCGCCGCATCATCGGGCATCGAGATCCTCGCCGCACCGCACGATGGCCTCGGCGGCCTCGGCCAGGTCCCAGGTGGGAAACCGGACCGTGCCCCGCGGCGGCAGGCTGACCGAGAGCGTCTCCTCGCGTATCCAGGCCGTCATGCCGGCACGCACCGACAGCGTGGCGATCCCCCACCCTTCACTGCAGTGCAGCGGGCCGACTCCTCGCGCGCGGAGCACCTCGGCCAGTTCCCGTATCGCCGTACGGCAGTCGCGCCGCGGCAGTCCCCACCCCGCCGAGCCATGCGGCACCCGAACGGTGAAGAAGGTGGCCTTGCCGGATGCGGGCCGAAGCCATGACCTCGTCCGATGAACGCCCCACGTCCCGCCGTGCTCCCCGCTCAGCCCTGCGACGACCTCAAGCCCCCGCCCGCTCTCGCAGCTCGGCTCCGGGCGCAACGCCGCGAGCGCACCCTTCCAGGGGCCCGTGTCGAAGACCTTCACCACGATCTCCGGCCATCGTCCGCGCCGGTAGAGGTAGAGCTCGGGAGCGTCCCCCGCGTGCGTCAACGCGTTGGTCGCCAGCTCGGAGACCATCGTGACGGCGTCGTGCACCAGCACGTCCGGCAGCCGCAATCCGCAGAGCATCTCGCGGACCAGGGCCCGCGCCATCCGCGCGCACGTCCCGTCCGGAGGCAGGGCCCACACCGCGCACCCACCCGCGTGAACGGTCGACGGGGGGACTTGCATGACCATCACCCACCCAACCTCCGGCATCGTCGCCGGACGTATCGGCATCGTCGCCCAGAGTTGCATGCAGGCGAATCCCACGTCTTAGAAATTCGAAGAGAATCTGAAGTTTGCGAATGACAGGCAGGTGATCACTCCGGGTGAGAGAGTGACCACATGCCTGAGATCCACGCGGCCGGCTACAGCCCGACCATCAAGAAGCGCGCCCTGAGCAGGAAGCTCCTCGCCGCCCGCAAGGAGATCGGGCTCACCACGACCGACGTGTGCAAGCAGCTTCGATGGAGCCCGAGCAAGCTCAACTACATCGAAAAGGCGAAGTGGATCGAGCCCAGCAGTGACGCCGTCACGGACCTGTGCGAGGTCTACGGCATCGAAGGCGACGAGCGCGACGCCCTCATCCGCCTCACACGAGAGGCTCGCCAACGCGGCTGGTGGAGCAAGTACAACGACGTGTTCGACAATGAGTTCCCCGGTTTCGAAGCCGCGGCTTCGTCAGTCGACACGTTTCAGCACACCTTCCTGCCGGGACTCCTGCAGATCGCGGGCTACATCGAGGTGGTCACGATCGCCGCCGGGATCGAGGACCCCGCCGAGGTGAAGCGCCACGTGGCAGCGCGCCTTGAGCGCCAGAAGATCCTCACACAGGTGGACGGCGCAAGCCGGCTGCGTGCGGTGATAGACGAAAACGTCATCGCCCGCGTCAGGCAGTTGCCGGTCGGCGAGGCACAGCTGCGCCACCTCCTGGACATGGCGACCCGTCCCAATGTGGAGTTGCAGGTGATCAGGACCGGCATCGGGCCATACCGCGGCGCAGGCGAGGCGTTCACCTGTCTGGGCTTTGCCGACCCCGGCGAACGAGACATCGTCTTCCTTGAGACCACCATCGACAATCGCCTACTCGAAGAGAAGGACGAGCTTCGCGCATACAGGGAACGATTCGCCCAACTGTGTACGATTGCACTCGCTCCAGGTGCAACGAAGGCCTATCTGGCTCAACAGTTGGAGATCACAGGATGAAATCAGCCCACCCCGTCTGGCGGAAGAGCACCTCCTCCCAGGGGGGCGGCACAGATTGCGTCGAGGTGGCCGACCTTGCCGAGGCGTGCGGCGTGCGTGATTCCAAGGACCCTGACGGTCCCGTCCTCAGCTTCACGCGCAAGGAGTGGGCCGGGTTCCTCAGCACGATCAAGTCCGACCGCTACGACCTACCGGCGTAGGACGGTCACCCGTTGAGGCCCGCCTCGATCGGGTCGACTTCCTTGGGCGTGCGGTGCAGGGTCTGCTCCGTGCTCTCGACGAGCTTGCGCATGGCCGCGCGGAGACGGCGGCGCTGATCGATGAGTTCGCGTTCAAAGACCGTCGCCGCGCCACCCTTGTCGCTCACCCAGACCTGGCGGCTGTCCATCCGCCGAACGGGTTTGTCGAGCGCCCGCTCCACGATGTCAGCGTCACGCTTGAGCCGCCGCAGCAGTTGCTCCAACTCCTGATACTTCGGGTTGGGCACCTTACCGGGAGTCATTGACCACATCCTTGACTCGGTGGCGAGAGCGCGTGAACGACGGCATTCTAGGTGCGGACCGCGATTCTGGGGAGGCCGGATGCAGATACTCCGCATCGTCGGCCTGACCCTGGCGACAGCCTTGCTCCTGTCAGCCTGCGGCGACGACAAGCCCAAGGGCCCGACGGCCGCCGAGGCGGAGCAGACCCTCAAGGCCCACATCAACAAGCTGGTCGGCGTCGGTGTCGGCAACGTCCGCCATGTGAAGGTGACCGACCCTGGCGGCAAGGACATCCCCTGCGGCAAGAACAAGGCCAAACGCACCTACGCGGTCACAGGCGACAAGAATGATCCAAAGAAGGATGATCTGAGCCTGACGCCAGTTGATCTACGCAGTCATATGTTCGGAGTGCTGATCACGCAGGTGGCCAAGTACGACACGGTTGACATCAAGGGTGGTCAGCCCACCCTCAACACCCACAACCCAGCCACCAGAACGAACATCCTCATCAAGGCATACCCGAACAGAAAGCTCGAACTGTTCGGGTCCACAGACTGCCTCCGGACGCGTTAGCCCTTCTCCCAGCTCTTGGCTGCGTCACCGGCCTCCTTCGACTTGCCCGAGAACGCTCCGGACGCGTTGACGCCGACCTGCCCGAAGTCGGTCTCATGCTCGCCGCCGCGGCCGTTGGCTTCTAGCCAGGCGACGTAGTTGGCCAGGCGTTCGGGGTCCTTGGCGAGATCCTCGTACGGCAGAAGGCGGCCCTTGTCGTCATGGAAGGGCCAACCAGGGTGAGGGTCCTTGAAGTCCAGCGGCTTGACCTTCATGGCGTAGCCGCCCTGGATGAGGCGCAGGATCATGGCGTGCTGCAGGCCGAGTGACATCTGCAGGTCCCGGTCTTCCAGGCGGCCGATACGGGTGTTCTCGTCCGCTGCGTCCTTGACCTGGTCCAACGCCTTACCGCCGTACTCGGTCAGGTAGCCCCAGACCTCTTCGGCGGCCTCACCGGCCGTCGGAACGAAGACGTCGCCGACTTTGAAGCCGAGGTCGGCCAGGTCGCGCAGCTTGTCGCGGCGCTCGGCATCCCGTTCGTCCAGAGCACCTTGAACCGTGTGTTCCGCCTGCGTCTGGAGCCCGCTGACGTAGCCGAGCGCCTGCATCACGCGCTCCAGGCCCGGCGCGTCGGCAGGCAGGCGGCCATGTTGTTTCGCGACCTCGATCCGGACGCTCTCATTGAACAAGCGGCGGGTGAGTTCGCCCATGCCCTGCTCGAAGGGGCGCATGTCGGCGGGCGAGTCCGCGAAGGTCTTCAGGAAGGCGTAGGTGTCCTCGGGGCTCAGGCTGAAGAGGGGTTTCAGGCCTGGGGTGAAGGTCTGCACCTTGCCGAACGCGGTGTCCTGGTTGCGGTCGTCGATGTTCGCGCCCTCAGCGATCTCGGGAGCGTACGAGCCTGCGATCTGGGAGAGGGAGATGCGGGTCTGGGCGGCGATCTGGACCTTGGGGAGGGCGGTCATGACGGTGAAGGCGAAGCGGGCGGCGTCCTGGCTGTGGCCGTGCTGTTCGTCGTACGCGCCGGAGCCTGCGGCCAGGGCGTGGCCGAACTGTTCGGCGGCGCCGGGGTCCAGGCCGGTGAGGGTGGTGAGGTTCTGCAGGGTCGCGGAGAGGCTGGCGGGGTGGTTCTGGACTCCGCCGACTGAGGTGGGCGAGGTCGGGAACGCGCCGGCCACCCCTTGGAAGGCGAGGCGGGCGGCGGCGGGGTTGTGGGCCAGGGCCTGCATCATGCGCTGAACGGTCTCCCAGTCGGTGGCGTTCAGGTCGCCGTGATGGAAGTCCGGGCGGGCCGTGCCTTGCTTGTAGAGCGGGTCGAGCGCCTGGACGCGGGCGAGGGAGGCCAGCCACTCAGGCGGGAACGATCCGTACGAGACCAGGGTGGCGACGCCGCGGCGGTCGTCGGGTGACAGGTTCGGGTCGAACAGGGACTTGGCGATGGCGCTGAAGCCGGGGACGTCCATGCCTCCGGAGACGGCGCTGCCGAACGCCTCGCCGCTCTCTTGGAGTTGGCGCGCGACGTGGCCGTGGCGGCCGTACTCGTTGATGAGGGCGGGCAGGCGGCGGGTGGCGTCGGCGCCGATGCCCGCGAAGAACGCGGCGGCGTAGTCGGCGTCGAAGCGGTGCACGCCGAGCTCGTTCAGGATGTCGTGGTAGCTGCCATGCTTGATGGCGCGGAAACGGGCGGCCAGGTCGACGCCCATGCGGCGGGCCTGGGCCGGGGTGAGGATGAGCGACTCGTCGACGGAGGCCATGCCGGGCTCGGAGCTGTCGTCGAGGGCGATGGCCAGGTCGCGACGGCGGGTCAGCATGGGGAGCTGTTCGTCGATCCAGGCGCAGACGCGGTCGGCTTCGGTGAGGCCTGAGGTGTCGACGCCGTGGGCGGCGAGCCCGGTGCGGTACGGGGCGAGCGCTCCGGCGATGTCGGCGCGGCCGCGGCGGAACTCGGCGATCATGCCGCCCATCAGCTCGGGGTCGATGCCGCTGAAGCCCGGCGGGAACGGCACGGACACCGGCACCACCTCCCGAATGTGACGCCTGGTCAACGAGTGACGATGTCACGAGTTCGGCGAACGAGGTAGGAAACCGGGAGAACGGGTTCATCGTTCTCCCGTTCGCGTCAGTCAGCGGCGCATACGGATATTTGATGGTGTCCAGCGCAACGGGCCCTGCTTCCGCCCGGACGCCGACGAGCCCGCCCTGCGCATGAGCGCCCTCATGGGCCTCGGGGGCTTCGGGGGCTTCGGGGGCTTCGTCGAGCTCATCACCGCCTGGCACGCGGGCGTCATCCCCGCCGCCCCGACCGGATCGTCGACCACGCCACCAAGGTCGGCGCCGAGCTGGCGGCCCAGTTCCTCGCCCCCTGACCACCACGTTCCACCCGCTCGTGAGTGACAGGATCCGGCCCGCCTTTCAGCCCTGGCTGAAAGGCATCTAACGGACGAATGCGACGCGAGGCACGATCTCTACTGCATTACCGGGGGAACGGTTCTCTCGGGGGACAGGAGTAGATCATCATGCGTATCGCGAAGTTCCCGGCCGCCCTGCTGGTGGGCGCGAGCGTCGGCGGCGCCGTGCTCACCGCGGGCGGCGCCGCGTTCGCCAGCCAGACCACACCGCAGACGCCGCAGACGCCGCGGCCGGCCGCGACCGACACCGTCGTCGCGGCGTCCACGCACGCCGCCAAGAAGACCGACCACTGGAATGCGTCGGGCAAGGGCTGGCGCACCAAGGGGTCGATCAACTACAAGCTCGCCACCGGCTGGGTGAAGGACACCAAGAAGGACGGCAAGTGCGCCGCCGTCGGGATCGCGTGGTGGAAGAACGGCGTGGTGAAGGACACCGACATCATCAAGGCGTGCGGCGTGGGCAAGGTCAAGAAGTTCCGGGCGCGGCCCGGCGACCACGGACACTACTGGACCTCGACCGGCTACAACGTGAAGGCCAAGGCCCTGTGACGTCCGCGCGCTGATCACGCGTTTCGTCGAACGGGCTGAGGACCGGGAGAATGGGGGCCATGGCGATTTCATCGTTCATGGTTCCGCTGGGGACGCCCGCGCCGGAGTTCGAGTTGCCGTCGGTCGACGGGGGCACGGTCTCGATCGAGGAGTTCGCGGAGTCGCCGGCCCTGCTGGTGATCTTCCTGTCCAACCACTGCCCGTACGTACGGAGAATCGAGGACGCGCTGGGGAGTGTGACCGAGAGGTATCGCGAGCGGGGGCTCGCGACCGTCGCGATCTGCAGTAACGACGTGGTCAACTACCCGGACGACGACGCGGCCCACCTGCGCGAGCAGGCCAAGCGGGCCGGGTTCGAGTTCCCTTACCTGGTGGACGAGTCGCAGGACGTGGCCAAGGCCTACCGGGCCGCCTGTACGCCCGACTTCTTCCTGTACGACGGGGAGCGGCGGCTGGCGTACCGGGGCGAGTTCGACGGGGCCAGGCCGCGCAACGAGGTTCCGGCGGACGGGTCGTCGCTGACCGGTGCGCTGGAACGGGTGCTCGCGGGTGAGGGCGTGCCCGAACCGCACCCGGCGAGTCTCGGGTGCGGGATCAAGTGGAAGGCCGGCAACGAGCCGGCGTGATCATGCCGAATCAGTGCGATCACGCCGATCAGTCCGGCAAAGCCAAGTGACCTGGTCAGGCTGAGTGGGCGCGGGGGCGCGGTGCTCCCGCGCCCGCTCCCGCCAGTCCCCGTTCGGCGGCCGAGGCGAGCGCCTCGAGCAGGTCCGCGGGGCCGCCCTCGGCGTCGTCGTAGTGCCAGAAGCGGATGATCCGCTCCCCCTCGACGCCCGGGTTGAAGCGGCCGAGCGCGAAGCAGCCCGCGATGGCCATGCGGACGACGACGCGTTCGCTGTCGTCCATCTGCGTGGCGTAGGCGGCCGCGTCGATGAGGGCGATGGCGGCGCGGGCGTTGCGCCCGTCGTCGCGCGCCTCGGCCCGGTTGATGCGCCATTGCGCGTAGGGCCGCAGATAATCGGCGATCATCCATGTCTTCGGCACGGCCACGTCCTTTCGGCAGACGGGGAGTCGTTACCCATGGTGGGGACCCGCCACCGCCGGGCCGGGTGATTTGACCCATCGCTTGCCCGTCCTTGACCGAGCATCGTTTTCGCAGGTGAGGCCACGGAAACAAACCAGGGACGATGGACTACGCGTGGCTGGTGTGGCTGGTGGTCGCCGTGGTGCTCGGGATAGCCGAGCTCCTCACGGTGACGATCGACCTCGGGCTGATCGCGGTCGCCGCGCTCGCCGGGGCGGGCGCGGCCGGCGTGGGGCTCGGCATGGGCTGGCAGTTCGGTGCGTTCGCGGTGGTCGCGGGGCTCGGGCTGCTGCTCGTACGGCCGTACGCCAAGCGGCGGCTGCGGCGCGGTCCGGTGCTGCGGTCGGGCACCGCGGGTCTGGTCGGGCGTGAGGCGCTCGTGCTCGACGAGGTGAACCGCGACCAGGGGCTGGTGCGCATCGGCGGCGAGGAGTGGACCGCCAGGCCGTACGACCCGGACGCCGTCATCGCGGCGGGCGCCGTGGTGGACGTGCTGGCCATCGAGGGCGCCACGGCGCTGGTGCATCCGAGGGGGGAACTGACATGACGGCGCTCATCGTGGGCGTGGTGATCGCGGTACTGGTGGTCGTGCTGGTGACGCGGGCGGTGCGGATCGTGCCGCAGTCGCACGCGGCGAACGTCGAGCGGCTGGGGCGCTACCTGCGGACGCTGGACGCGGGGCTGCACGTGGTGATCCCGTTCGCCGACAAGGTGCGGCCGCGCATCGACCTGCGCGAGCAGGTCGTGTCGTTCGACCCGCAGTCGGTGATCACCGAGGACAACCTGGTCGTCTACATCGACACGGTGATCTACTTCCAGGTCACCGACCCGAAGGCGGCCGAGTACGAGATCGCCAGCTTCATCCAGGCGATCGAGCAGCTGACCGTGACCACACTGCGGAACGTGATCGGCGGGATGGCGCTGGAGGAGACGCTGACCTCGCGCGACACCATCAACGCCGGGCTGCGCGGGGTGCTGGACGAGGCCACCGGCAAATGGGGCATCCGCGTCAACCGGGTGGAGATCAAGAGCATCGACCCGCCGCCGACCATCAAGGAGGCGATGGAGAAGCAGATGCGGGCCGAACGGGACAAGCGCGCCGCGATCCTCACCGCCGAGGGCGCGCGGCAGTCGGCGATCCTCACGGCCGAGGGCGAGAAGCAGAGCTCCATCCTGCGCGCCGAGGGCGACAAGGAGTCGCGCGTCCTCACCGCGCAGGGCCAGGCGTCCGCGATCGAGACCGTCTTCGCCGCCGTGCACGCGGGCAACGCCGACGCGTCCGTGCTGGCCTACTCCTACCTGCAGACGCTGCCGCTGCTCGCGCGCGACGGCAACACCACCTGGGTGATCCCGAGCGAGCTCACCTCGGCGATGGACACCGTCCGCAAGGCCTTCGACAAGTCCGAAAGCTAGGGCGCAGAGAAGGCTAGGGTCCAGGAGGCGGCCCGGCCAGCTCGTCGAGGTCGGCGAGCATCTGTTCGGCGAGGTCGCGTTCGGCCTCGTAGTAGCGGGTCGCCCAGCGCGCCACGAGCTCCGGGTAGGCCCAGCCGGGCACCTCGGCCGCGGCGCGCCGGGAGTACTCGGCCTCGTCGTGCAGGCGCTGGGCGTTGTCGCGGTGCTGCGCAACGATCTCGCGGAGCCGTTCGGGCGTGCCGAGGTGGCCGAGCCACACCCGCAGGGCCGCGCCGTGCTTCAGAACGGGCGGCTCGACCGGCGTCTCCTGCATCCACCGGGTGAGGGCGGCGCGCCCGGCGCCGGTGATGCCGTAGACCCGCTTGGTGCGGGTGTCCTCGCCGGTGGTCGTACGGGACGTGGCGTAGCCGACCTGCTCCAGGCGCTTCAGCTCGGAGTAGATCTGGCTCATCGCCGGGCTCCAGTAGAAGAACCGCAGGCTGTGCTCGGCCCACTGCCGCACCTCGTAGCCGGTCAGCTCCTTGCCGAACGACAGGATCCCGAGCACCGCCCAGGCCGTCGCCGGCAGCCGCGCGGGCGCGCCGGAGGTGTCGGCCCCGGCGGACGCGACGTCGACCCCGGCGGCCGTGGCGTCGACCCCGGCGGCCGTGGCGTCGGCCCCGGCGGACGCGACGTCGACCCCGGCGGACGCGACGTCGACCCCGGCGGCCGTGGCGTCGACCCCGGCGGAGACGTCGTCCTCAGCGGGCGAGGCGGCGGCGTCGGCCGTGGCGTCGGCCCTGGCGCCGCGAGTGTCGCGGGTGTCGCGGGCGTCGGCCGGGTCAGCGGTAGGCGGCATGGCGCAAGCGTAACCATCTCGCCGCCGGGTCTTGATTGTTTCCGCGAGATATTCCAAATTGGAATACGCCAACCAGGAGCACCCACCCCCGAGGACGGCACCGTGAAGTTCTCCATGATCTTCGAGGCCCAGCTCGCCGACCCGACCGCCGAGCACGAACGACAGGTCATCCACGACTGCGTCGAGCAGGCCGTACTGGCCGAGCAGGCCGGCTTCGACCGCGTCTGGGCGGTCGAGCACCACTCGCTGCGCTGGTACGCCCACATGAGCGCGCCCGAGATCTTCCTGGCCTACGTCGCCGCGCGCACCGGCCGCATCCGGCTCGGCCACGGCGTGGTCTGCATGCCGTTCGGCTTCAACCACCCCGCCCGCGTGGCCGAACGCGCCGCGATGCTGGACGTGCTGTCGGGCGGCCGCCTCGACCTCGGCGCGGGCCGCGGCGCGACCCGCCAGGAGACGTCCCTGTGCGGCGTCGACCCGGGCCGCACGTACGCCGAGCTCGACGAGGCCCTGCGGATCATCGGTTCGGCCTGGCGGAACGACGAGCTCGAATGGCACGGCGACCTCCTGGACATCCCGCCGCACCCGATCCTCCCCCGGCCCATCCAGGCCCCGCACCCGCCGCTCTTCCTCGCCTGCTCCAAGCGCGACACCCTGAAGCTCGCCGCCGACTACGGGATCGGCGCGCTGGTGCTGGGCTTCGCAGGCCCCGACCAGGTCGCGGACATGCGCCGGGCGTACGACGAGGCGATCGCGGCCCGGACCGCTGACCGCCTGGTCTCGACCGTCGTGAACGACCACTTCGCCGCCCTCTGCCCGACGATCGTGCTGGACGACCGCGCCGAGGCGGTCCGGATCGGCGCCCGCGGGCAGCGCTTCTTCGCCCAGTCGATCGCGCACTGGTACGGCAGCGCTCCCCCGCCCGACGAGGCCGTCGTCCCCGGCCAGGACGAGGTGGAGGCGATCCGCAAGGCGGCCGAGCAGCAGGTCGCCTACCTGCACGAGGCCGCGATCCCGATCGGCCCGAACACCACCTCCACCTTCAACGCCGACCACGCCTACGGCAGCGCCGACGACGCGATCGCCTACGTGGAGCGGCTGGCCGAGGCCGGAGCCGACGAGGTAATGTGCCTGATCCAAATGGGCACCGTGCCACAAAACGCCTGTTTGGAAACAATCCGCCAGTGGGGCGACAAGGTCATCCCGCACTTCGCCGGGAGCTGATCGCCGTGCCCCTCGACCCCACCGCGGAACGCGTCGTCGCCGCCCTCCTGGCCGCCTGGCCGCCGAAGGGCACCCCGCCGCACGAGATGCGCCGCCTCATGGCCGCCGCCCCCAAGCCCGACCTCCCCGAGATCCCGGTCGCCCACGTCGAAGACCGCCGCATTGGAAACGTTTCCATCCGCATCTACACCCCGCCCGCCCCCGAACCCCCAGCCCCAGCCGCAGCCGCGGGCACGGATGCAGCCGCGGGCACGGATGCAGGCGCGGGCACGGATGCAGGCGCGGGCGATGCGGGCGCGAGCACAGACGCGGGTGCGGGTGGGGGTGGAGACCTTTCCAGGTGTGGGGATTCCGGTGGTGGGGTGCCGGTGGTGGTGTTCTTTCACGGGGGTGGATTCACGATCGGCGGGCTCGACAGTCATGACCGGCTTTGCCGGTCGCTGTGTCGGCAGGCGGGTGCCGTCGTGGTCGCCGTCGATTATCGGCTGGCGCCCGAGCACCCGTTTCCGGCCGCTGCAGAGGATGCCAGGGCTGCGCTGCGATGGGCGTACGACAACGCGGCCGAGCTGGGCGGCGACCCGAATCGCTTGATGGTCGCCGGGGACAGCGCGGGCGGCAACCTGGCGGCGAGCGTGTGCCTGTACGCCCGCGACAACGGCGGCCCGCCCATCAGCGGCCAGCTGCTCATCTACCCGGTGATCGACGCCCGCCAGAACACCGCCTCCTACCGCGAGCACGCGGAGGGCGGCTTCCTGACCTCAGCGGCCATGGGCTGGTTCTGGGAGCTGTACGCGGCCCCCGCCGACGACCCGTACGGCTCACCGATCCGGGCCGAGAGCCTCGCGGGCCTGCCGCCCGCGTGCGTCATCACCGTCGAGTGCGACCCGTTGCGCGACGAGGGCGAGGCCTACGCGGCCCGGCTCGCGAGCGCGGGCGTACCGGTCACGACCCGCCGCTACGACGGGATGTTCCACGGCTTCATCGGCCTGGACCACCTGCTCCCGACCGCCGGGGAGGCGCAGCGGTACGGCGCCGAATGGCTGGCCGGGCAAGGAGCCTCACCCTCCGCCTAGCACTCCGCCGAACACTCCGCCTAGCACCGCATAGTCGCTGACCCCTCGGTCACGGAACGGCGGCTGCACGTTCGCGGAACACCGCCTCCACATCGCGTTGCCAGCCTCGTCCCTGCACGGGCGCCCTCCTCGGGCGGCCCGGTTCCAGGACGCGAGGGATGGTGTGCGCGATGTGGCGGAGGCATTGGCTCGCCGCGGTTCTGATCGGCGTGGTGTGCCTGGCGGCGGCGCTGATCGCGGCGGGCCGGAACGTGCCCGAACACGAGCTGAGCGGGGTGGTGCAGGCCGCCGACTGCGGGCCCCTGCGAGCGGCCGAGGTCGCGTTCGTCCCGGCAGGGTCGCGTGACAGGGTCCGCGCGGTGCGGCTGCGCACCGGGCCGGACGGCCGCTTCGGCGCACGCCTGCGCGACGCTCGCTACGACGTGACGGTACGGCGCCCGGCTACGCGCCCGGAGTCTTCGAGCTCAACGGCACCCGGGTGCCCTCGCTGCCTCCCCTGCTGCTGCAGAAGGCACGCGTGCTCCGGGGGCATGTCGTCGACGCGTCCGGCGCCCCGGTGGGCGGCGGCTCGGTCACGGTGACGGGGCAGGACGACTCGGAGGTCACGCGGAGCGAGGCCAGGGCGAGCGTCGGCCGCGACGGAACGTTCGTCGTCCCGGACGCTCCCTCCAACGCCCCCACCGTGACCGTCCGGGCGACCGGCTACGCCCCGGCGCGGCTGGACGACGCCGGCGAGGGCGACGCGGCACTCGTCCTGCAGCGCGCCGCGACCGTCACCGGCCGGATCACGCTGCCGAGCGGAGGACCGGCGGCCCACGCCACGGTCAGTTCTCCGGACGCCCGGACCTCATCGGACGGCAGCGGGCGGTTCGTGCTGCGCGGAGTGTCTCCCGGGGCCGTCGATGTCCGGGTGTCCGGTCCAGGCGTCATTGGCGGTACAGGCGTCATTGGCGGTACGACCACGACGGTCGCTCCGGGCGGGTCGTCCGACATCGCCGTCGCGCTGGCCGGCACCGGCACGGTCTCCGGCTCGGTGGTGGACGCGGCGAGCGGCCGCCCGGTCGCCGGGGCGCTCGTACGCGTGGTGCCCGCCGGCGTCCTGGCCGGGGAGCCCGTCGCGCGGGACGTTCTGGACACGCCGCCGACCGTCGCCGACGCGCGCGGCGCCTTCCACATCGGCGGGCTGCCACCGGGCCCGGCCGCGCTCGCCATCGGCGGCGACGGTGTCGTCCCGGCCGCTCCCTTCGCGGTGACCTACGGTCCGGCGCGACGACCCCGCTGCGCGCGGCGGTCCGCGTCACGGTCACCGTGTCGGGCCGCGTCACCGACCCGTCCGGACGCGGCGTCGCCGACGCGGCCGTCGCGCCCCGCGACACGCCCGCGACCGAACGCGCGGCCCAGTGGTCCATGCTCACCTCCAGTGGCCCCGGCTACTCGGCACGCTCGGGCCCGGACGGCCGCTACTCCCTCGCCGTGGCCCCCGAGGACGCCCACGATCTCGTGGCGACCCACCCCGGACTCGCCCCCGCAGGCACGGACGCCCACTCGGGCAACGCGGACATCCGGATGCCCGCCGGAGGCGTCCTGCAAAACCCAGGTGAAGGCCTGCCACGCGAAGGCGTCCACCCGGAACAAGAAGGGCAATCAGGTCTGGTGCGGTGCAGAGGAGGCCTATTACGGCATGGCCGGCGGTAGCAGCACCAGCGCCAGGGGCCGCCCGATGAAGTGCGAGCACAAGGCCTGGTGATCCAGGCCGCCCCCTGAGTCCGCACGCCCGCCCGGGATTCGGTTCCCGGGCGGGCTCCTTCTTCAGTTCGCCCGGCCGTCGAGGATGTCCCGGTGCAGGCGCCAGAGCAGCTCGCCCGGGCGCGTCCCGAGCTCCTCGTCGAGGATCCGGCTTACCTGCGCGTACGTGGCCAGCGCCTCCGCCGTCCGGTCACAGGAGCACAGCGCCCGCATCAGCAGGTGCCACAGCGACTCGCGCAGCCGGTGCTGGGCGACCAGCGGTCGCAGCTCGGCGACCGCGCCGGCCCCGGCGCCGCACCGCAGGTCCGCCTCGATCCGCGCCTCCAGCGCGTCCAGCCGCAGCTCCCGCAGCCGGACGGCCTCCGACTCGGTCAGCGCCGAGCCGGGAACGTCCACGAACGGCTCGCCGCGCCACAGCGCCAGCGCGTCCCGCAGCGTGGACTCCGCGCGTTCGTGCGCGCCGTTCCGCAGCTCGCGGCGGCCCTCGCGCGCCAGTTGCTCGAAGCGCTCGGCGTCCAGCTCACCGGGCTCGACCCGCAGCAGGTAGCCGGGGTCGCGGCGCGCCAGCACGGCCGCCTCGGTGTCGCCGATCAGCCGGCGCAGCTCCATCACGTACTTGCGGACGAGACTTCGCGCGCTCGGCGGGCAGCATTCGCCCCACACCCGCTCCGCGAGCGCGTCGGCGGGCACGACCTGGCCCGGCCGCAGGAGCAGCTCGGCCAGGATCGCGCGCTGCTTGGCCGCGCCGATGCCGTGCCATCCCGCGGCGGTCGCCACCTCCAGCGGGCCCAGGAGCCGGAAACGCATCATTCCCACCACCCCGCCCCGCCATGGCATTCGCGGATGCAAATACCACTCTCCATGTCGGGAGAACCTCTCATCACGTCGTCGGTGCAGTGATTTGCAACTGCCAATATCCGACGCCCGCGACCGGTGATCGGTTCAACGGTGCCCAGGGAGGCTTCAGATGACTTCAGATGACTCAGGTAGATGGCTTCAGGTGGCGAGGCCGTGGCGGAACGCGTAGGTGACGGCCTGGGCGCGGTCGCGCAGGCCCGCCTTGGCGAAGAGATTGTTGATGTGGGTCTTCACCGTCGCCTCGGTGATGAAGAGGTCTTCGGCGATCTCGGCGTTCGACCGGCCCTGCGCGATCAGCGCGAGCACCTCGGCCTCGCGCCGGGTGAGGCCGTCGGGGAGCCCGCCCCGCTGCGGCGGCCGTTCGCCGGCGGCCACGGCCTCGACCAGGCGGCGCTGCACGGCCGGGTCCAGCAGGGACGAGCCGCTCCGCACGGTCTCGACGGCGCGGGCGATCTCCTCGCCCCCGGCGTCCTTGGTCAGGTAGCCGCGCGCCCCGGCCCGCAGCGCCGCGAAGATCGACTCGTCGTCGGCGTAGGTGGTGAGCACCACGATCTCGACCTCGGGATGCTCGGCCTTGATCCGCCGGGTCGCCTCCACCCCGTCCACCCGCGGCATCCGCAGGTCCATCAGCACGACGTCGGGGCGCAGCTCGCCGACCAGGTCCACGGCGGACTCGCCGTCGCCGGCCGAGCCGACGACCTCCAGGCCGGGCAGCAGCTCCAGGAGCAGGATCAGCCCCTCCCGGACGACGGTCTGGTCGTCGACGATCAGGATCCGCGTCGGCGTGGCGGAGGCGGTCACGCGGGCACTCGCAAGGACACTCGAAATCCCTTTCCGTCGGGTCCGGTCTCCAGGGTCCCACCGATCAGCTCGGCCCGCTCACGCATGCCCACCAGGCCGTACCCGCTGCCCATGTCCTCCAGCGCCGGCTCGGTGCCGCCGGTGTCGGTGACGTCGAGCTCCACGTGGTCGTCCTCGTAGGCCAGCCGCACGTGCACCTGCGCGCCCGGCGCGTGCTTGCGGACGTTGGTGAGCGCCTCCTGGCCGGTGCGGATGACCGCGAGCCCGGCGGCCGGGGTCAGCTCGCGCGGCGTCCCGGTCACCTCCACCTCGCACTGCCGCCCGGTCAGCACGTGGAACTCCTCGGCGAGCTCGGCCAGCGCCTCGTCCGGCGGCGGCGACTCGCCGCGCAGCGTCGCCAGCGCGCGCCGGGTCTCCTCCAGGCCGGCCCGCGCGAGCTGCTGCGCCCGTTCCACCCGGTCCAGCGCCTGAACGCGGTCGCCGTCGCGCGACAGCAGCATCCGCGCGCCCTCCAGGTGAACGATCTGCGCCGACAGCGAGTGCGCCAGGATGTCGTGGATCTCGCGGGCCAGGTGCGAGCGTTCGGCCAGGATGACCGAGTTCGCCTCGGCCACCGCGGTCTCCTGCTGGGCCGCCTTGCGCTGCAGGTTGGCGGTGGCGCCGAGCGCGACCCCGATGAACGCGACCATCAGCCCGGCGTCGACCACCTGCCCGTCGACGGCGACCTCGACGCCCGCGACGCCCGCCATGGTCGCCACCGCCGTGGCGATGCCCCAGGGCAGCGGCAGGTTGTTCATCAGGATCCAGAGCGCGATCATCGCGAAGACGAAGCTCGAGCCGCCGTGCGGGATCACCGCGTACAGGGCGAGCGCGCAGACGATGGCGCCGAGGAGCACGCCGATGCCGGTGCGCCGCCACGAGGCGATCCGCGCGGGCCGCAGGAGCCAGATCCCGTAGGCGAGGGCGCCGACGGTGACGATGTTGAGGATCACCACGGCGAGCCCGGCGCCGTGCAGCGCCGGCGCCGGATGCTGGTTGAACAGGCCGCGGACGTAGGCGCCGAACGCGTACGTCAGGATCAGGACGATGATGAGCCCGCGGACGTGCGTCCGCGAGATCCGGGAGACCCGGACCTGGAGTGCGGCCACCATGTCGGAGACCTTCACGAGCTCGCTTCCGTACTCACGCGACGACGCTAACCGTTCCAGCCCCGTCCAGTCGCTGGGCACGCCACGCCACGACGGCGTTCTGGGCGAGGAGCGTCAGGCCGAGGAAGAGCAGCAGCCCGCCGGTCTCGGACTTCATCCCGGCCCAGTAGCCGATCGCGATGAGACCCACGCGGACACCGACCGACAGGACCCAGGCGCCCAGCGTCAGCGGTGTCCCGCGCCGCCACCTCGTGCCCCGCTCGTCCTGCCAGATCTTCATGGTGACCGCCCGTACGCCCCCGAGAGCCACGGCCGACACCACCCCGGCGATCAGGATGGCGACGCTGACCGCCGGGTGGACCTTGTCGTAGATTCCGCCCTGGACGACGCCGATGATCACCATGATGGCGGGCAGCGTGTAGGCCTTCTCGGTGATCTGACGGGCCTGGAGCTGCCGGTAGAGGACGAAGCCGACCAGGGCCACGACGATGAGGGCGGTCTGTATCTGATCCATGCCCTCGACGCTAAGGAACGCGGGGCCGCCAGAGATCGGCGCGCGGCTTGATTCCAGGCCCTCCACCCCCGGGTGGAGGGCCTCACAAAGCCCAGGCACACAGGCTTTGAGGCCTAGAAGCCGCTCTGGCTGATCTTGCCGTACTCGTCCTTGGCGGGGTGGGCGCGGCCGAGCGGGCCCGCCGTCATGGCCCGCAGCAGCGTGTCGGTCACCTTCTGGGTGAAGCGCTTGGCGGCGTCGGTCACCCCGTGCCCGCACAGCTTGCCGCGCATGGCGCAGACCCAGCGCATCGTCCCGCTGGCGAAGACCCCGGCGCCGCTCTTGACCGTGTAGTACGAGGAGTCGGCGGTCTTGGGCACCCCACCGCAGTCGATCGGCGAATGGGCCAGCACTTCGAGAGGCCGGGGCGTGGGCCCGCCGATGTTGAGCGCGTCGCTCTCGGGCCCGATCATGCCGGGGAACGAGGTGCCCTTCTTGACCTTGGTCCCGGCGAACAGCCAATGGTCGGGCCGCCTGACCGTGTAGGCGCCCTCGGCCGGGAAGCAGTTGTACATCACGCCGATCAGGTCGCTCTCGGGACGCGGCTTGGGGTCCAGCCGCCAGTCCTGGGTCGACTCGGCCGGGTCGGTCCGCGCCACCGGGTCCTCGGCGGCGTCCTTGTAGCACGTGACCAGGCGGTTCTTGCCGAGCTTGGTGTCGCCGAAGCGGATGTGCCGGTTGACGGCGTTCGCGCCGAGGAAGGCGATGTTGAGGCCGCGATCGCGTGCCTGCGTGACCCGCGTCCGCATGGCCGACGACCAGTACTCGTCATGGCCGAGCGTCACCAGGCCGGTGGCGCCGTCCAGCAGGCCGGGCTCGCCGTGCAGGTCGTTGTCGGTGGCGTAGGCGAGCTTCACGCCGGTCTTCTCGGCCAGCGCGATCGCGGGCTGCTCGTACGCCATGAACTTGCCGGCGCCGTCCTTGTCGTACGGCCGGTCGAAGCTGACCGCGCGGGACCGGTCGGAGTAGCCGCTCGGCCCCTGGTAGAGGTCGCGGCCGCCCCACAGGTTGTACGCCTGCCACGTCGTGGTGGCGTTCAGGATCACCAGGCGCCCGGAGGTGTCGGCCGACCGGACCGTGATCGGGACGTACCGCTGGGCGCCGGAGTCGGCGGTGAGCCTCAGCAGGTAGGAGCCCTCAGGCCAGTCCTTGGTCGGAACGGTCATCGACGGTTTCCAGTCGGCCGCGCTGACGGTCTCGGTGTCGGGGGCGAACGTGGCCTCGGGTTGCCTGGCGCCCGCCTGCCGAGGGGCGCTCCACACCTTGCGCGCCTGGGCCCCGCCGTACCAGCCCATGCGGAACGCCTCCACTGAGAAGCCCGGCGTGGTCGTGGAGACGAACAGCCGGAAGGTCTCCCCCGGCAGCACGCTCACGCGGTCGGCGTAGCCCTCGATCTCCTCCGGCTTGCCCTTCCTGTGAAGCTTCCAGTCGGGCGTGCCGGGCTTGGCGTTCTCGGCGGCCGTGCCGGCGGAGGCGGGCGGTGGCGGCGGCTTGAGCGCGCCCGTCTCGTGGCCCTTGTCCCCGTCGCTGAACTGGCATCCCGCGACCGTTAGCAGAACACCGACGACGATCCAGCCGTACTTCCCCCGTGTTGCACGCACGAGGCTGAATTCTGCCGAAGTTTCCGTTCTCTCGCGCCCCATTGACTCCGGTCGGCACTGCTGCATCTTGTTGGCTGTAAGTCAATACTTGCACTTGAGTAAGCAGATCATTACTTTACTGAGCGGTAACCAGAGATCCCGGAGGTACCGCCATGCGCCCCGCCCCGCGCTGGACCGCTCCCCTCGCCGCCGCCGCGATCAGCGCGACGGGCGTGACCGCACTCCCCGCCCACGCCGCCGCACTCTCGGCCCCCGCAGCTCCCTCGGCCGCCGCCGCACTCTCGGCCCCGGCCGCTCACGCCGCCGAAGTCCGCCCCGAGACGTTCGACGTCGTGGTCCAGCGCGACGTCAAGGTACGGATGGACGACGGCGTCACGCTCTACGCCGACGTCTACCGGCCCGCCCACGGCGGCAAGGCCGCTCCCGGGCGCTTCCCGGTCATCGTCAGCCAGACCCCGTACAACAAGGCCGTGCCCGGGGCCAGCATGTCCAGCGAATACCTGGTCAAGCGCGGCTACGTCCAGGTCGTCATGGACGTGCGCGGCACGGGCGGCTCCCCCGGCAAGTGGCAGGCGATGAGCCCGCGCGAGCAACGCGACGGCAAGAACCTCGTCGAGTGGGCCTCCTCGCACAGTCGCCCGTGGAGCAACGGCAAGGTCGGGCTCTACGGCGCCTCCTACGGCGGGCTCAACCAGATCCTCACCGCCGCGCAGCACCCCAAGGGGCTCAAGGCCATCTTCCCGGTCGTCCCGCTCGGCGACGCCTACCGCGACGTCGTCGGCAGCGGCGGGCAGGTCGACCTCGGCTTCATGCCGCTGTGGCTCGGCGGCGTCGCCGGGCTCAGCATCGTTCCGCCGACCTACAGCGGCTCCGACCCGTCCGCGGCGGCCAGGGTCATCCGCGAGCACCTCGGCAACATCGGCGAATTCCAGATCTCGATGCTCGTCAACGCGCTGTCGGGCGGCGACAAGGCCTTCGACGGGCCGTTCTACCGGCAGCGCTCGCCGATCAACGTGGTCGACAAGGTGAACGTCCCGACGTTCGTCGTCGGCGGCGAGTTCGACATCTTCCAGCGCGGCGAGCCGATGCTCTACCAGCGCCTCGCCAGGCGCGGCGTCCCGGCCAAGTTCCTGTACGGCCCGTGGACCCACCTCCAGGCCGGAGGCGGGGCGCTCGGCATGGGAGTGCCCGGCACGGTCACCCAGCCCGGACCGCAACTGCCGGAGCTGATGCTGCGCTGGTACGACCGCTACCTGCGCGGCACCGCGGACCCTGCGATGGACCGCCGTGCCCCCGTCACCTACTACGAGAACGGCTCGGGCAAGTGGCCCACCGCGACGCAGTGGCCCCCGACCGGCACCACCTACCGGGCGCTGCGCCTGGGCGGGAACGCCGTCGCGGGCCGCAGCGCCGGAACGCTCGGCGGCGCCTCCTCGGGCGGCCCCGACCACGCCCCCTGGACCCCGCTGTCAGGCCTGTGCACACGTTCCACCAGCCAGTGGACGGCCGGCATCGCCGGGCTGTTCAGCACGACGCCGTGCGGCGACGACCAGTCGGCGAACGACAGGAACGGCCTGGTCTACGACGTCCCGGTCAAGGCACCGCTCCGCCTGGCCGGACCGGTCAGCGCGCACCTCAACGTGTCCAGCGCCGCCAAGGACGGCCAGCTGACCGTACGGCTGGAGGACGTCGCGCCGAACGGCAAGACCACCCAGCTGACGGCCGGCTGGCAGGTCCTATCCCTGCGCAAGCTGGACAAGAAGCGGTCGGTCACCAAGAACGGCCTGATCGTGCAGCCGTGGCACCCGTACACCAAGGCGTCGACCGCGCCCATGCCGCGCAACAGGCCGGTGCCGGTGGACGTGGAGATCTTCCCCGTCGCGGGGGTCGTGCAGCCCGGGCACACGCTGCGCGTCTCCGTCCAGACCGCCGACTTCCCGCACCTCATCGCGCCGATCCCGCAGCTCATCGACTCGGTCGGCGCGGGCCTGAAGATCTGGCACGACGCCGCCCACCCGTCCTGGGTCGCCCTCCCCGTCCAACGCTGAGCTCTCCCCGTCCAGCACTGAGCTCTGCCGGCGCGGCGCTGAGCCCTCCGCGCCCAGCGCCGCGCCGCGCGCCCGCTCCGGCCGCGGGGCCTGAACGATCAGCCCCGCGGCCGCCAGCGCGCCCTCGCTCGCCGGCCAGCGCATCAGCACGTACACCGCGCCCTCGCGCACCACGCGGTACCAGGGGACGAGGCAGCCGAGCGCCAGCAGCACGGTCAGCACGTCGTGCCGCCGCACGCCGCCCCACCCGTAGGTGAACGTCGAGACGTAGCCGCAGATCCGCCAGCCCCAGAGCCCGACGGCGACCGGCGGCAGCGACAGCCATTCCTGGACCGCGCCGCCCGCGTCCTCGACCCACCCGAGCTCCATCGCCGCCCCGCCTTCCGCACTCTCAACCGTTGATCACAACGATCTCGGGAACGGCGGCCGAAGTCGGTAACGCGGCTTTCCGACTCGGGGGTGGTACTAGGTTCACCTATTCGATGTTGCTCACGTCGAAGTCGTCGACCTTGCCGACGATCAGCCGGTTGACGAACCACAGCACGACGCCGATGCCGACCAGCACGGCCGCGCGCAGGTAGACCGCGCCCTCGCGGCCGGTGATCGGCAGCGTCAGGAACAGGCAGCTCGCCGCGCCGATCACGGGCATCCAGGTGGGCGCGCGGAAGTGCGCGTGCTCGACCGGCGACCGCCGCAGGATCAGTACGCACACGTTCACCAGCGCGAAGACGAACAGCAGCAACAGCACGGTCGTGCTGGCCAGGCCGCCGATGTCGCCGGTGCAGACCAGCACGATCGCGATCGCGACCGTGAACAGGATCGCCAGCCACGGCGTCGCGCGGCTCGGGTGAACGGTCGCGAACACGTGCGGCACGATCCGTTCCCGCGCCATCCCGTACACCAGCCGGGACGCCATGATCATGTTGATCAGCGCGGTGTTGCCGACCGCCAGCAGCGCGATGATCGCGAACAGCTTGGGCGGGAAGCTGAACCCCGCCACCTTCACGACCTCCAGCAGCGGCCCGGTCGAGGTCTCCAGCGTCTTGGTGTCGACCAGCATCGTCGCGGTGAACGCCACCGCCATGTAGATCACCACCGCGGTGCCCAGGCCCGCGAACAGCGCGATCGGGAAGTCCTTCTGCGGCTCCCGCGCCTCCTCGGCCAGGTTGACCGAGTCCTCGAACCCCAGCAGCGCGTAGAACGCCAGCGCCGTGCCGCCGAGCACGCCGAGGAACGCGCCGTTCGCCGGATGGAACTGCAGCGCCCGCGCCGGGTCGCCGTCGCCGCCGATCAGCGCGAACAGCCCGATCGCCATGACCACCAGCAGCCCGGACGCCTCGATGATGGTGAGAACGACGTTGACCTTGATGGACTCGGAGATTCCCGCGAAGTTCACCAGCGTGATCAGCGCCAGGAAGATCAGCGCCCCGACCAGCGTCGGCATCGACACGAACTCGCCCAGATAGTCGCCGCCGAACGCGCGCGCCGCCGCGCTCGCCGAGGTGATCCCGCTCATCATCACCGCGAACGCGACGATGAACGTCACGAACGGGATCCCGAACGCCTTGTTGGTGTAGAGCGCCGCGCCCGCCGCCTGCGGGTACTTGCCGACCAGCTCGGCGTACGAGGCCGCCGTCAGCGTCGCCAGCACGAACGCGACCAGGAACGGCAGCCACACCGCCCCGCCGACCTTGCCCGCCACCTGGCCGACCAGCGCGTAGATGCCCGCGCCGAGGATGTCCCCGACCACGAACAGCATCAGCACCTTGCGCCCGATGACCCGCCGCAGCCCGCCGCTCTCGCCGCCACCGCCACCGGCCGATGCCGGCTCGGCCGTCACCTCCGTCATGCCCCGCCCCCGACTCCGATCGCGATCCGTAGATCACTCATCGTCGGGGCTCGATCACCTCACGCACAGTGACCACGCGGGGAAGGCCGCAGGTCGGCGCGGTAGCGGGCCGTCAGATCGCTGCGGCGGGCCGGCGTCACATGTCGATGCGTTCGGCGTCCAGCTCGGAGGCTCCGGCGGTGATGAACTCGCGGCGCGGCGCCACCTCGCTGCCCATCAGCAGCTCGAAGATCTTGGCGGCCTCCTCGCTGTCCTCGACGCGGATGCGCCGCAGGATGCGGTGGCGCGGGTCCATGGTGGTCTCGGCCAGCTGGTCGGCGTCCATCTCACCGAGGCCCTTGTAGCGCTGGACCGGCTCCTTCCAGCGCATGCCCTTGCGCTCGAACTCGACCAGCTTCTTGCGCAGCTCGCCGTCGGAGTAGCAGTAGATGTACTTCTCCTGGCCCTTCTTCGGCTTGATGAGCTCGATGCGGTGCAGCGGCGGCACGGCGGCGAAGACGCGGCCGGCCTCCAGCATCGGGCGCATGTAGCGGTAGAGCAGGGTCAGCAGCAGTGTGCGGATGTGGCTGCCGTCGACGTCGGCGTCGGCCATCAGGATGATGCGGCCGTAGCGGGCCGCGTCGAGGTCGAACGTGCGGCCCGAGCCGGCCCCGATGACCTGGATGATCGCGGCGCACTCGGTGTTCTTCAGCATGTCGGCGACGGACGCCTTCTGCACGTTCAGGATCTTGCCGCGGATCGGCAGCAGCGCCTGGAACTCCGAATTGCGGGCGAGCTTGGCGGTGCCGAGCGCGGAGTCGCCCTCGACGATGAACAGCTCGCTGCGGTCGTCGGTCGTGCGGCAGTCGACCAGCTTGGCCGGGAGCGCGGAGTTCTCCAGGGCGTTCTTGCGGCGCTGGTTGTCGCGCTGGGTGCGGGCGGCGATGCGGGTGCGGGCCGCGCCGACGACCTTCTCCAGTACGGCGCGCAGCGGCTGCTTCTGCCCGCGCGGCGGGTTGTCGAAGACGGCCTTGAGCTCGCGCGACACGACCTGGTTGACGATCCGGGTGGCGGCCGAGGTGCCGAGGATCTCCTTGGTCTGGCCCTCGAACTGCGGCTCGGGCAGCCGCACCGTCACGACCGCGGTCATCCCCTCGAGGATGTCCTCCTTGATGACCGGATCGTCGCCGTTCTTCAGCAGCTTGGTGGCGCGCAGCTGGTCGTTCAGCACCTTGACCAGCGCGCGGTCGAAGCCCTGCACGTGGGTGCCGCCCTTGGGGGTGGCGATCACGTTGACGAACGACTTGGTGATGGTGTCGTAGCCGGTGCCCCAGCGCAGCGCCACGTCGACCTGAAGGTCGCGCTCGACGTCGGTCGGGGTGAGGTGGCCCTGGTCGTCCAGTACCGGAACCGTCTCGGTGAAGTGACCGTTGCCCTGCAGCCGCAGCACGTCGACGACCTCGGCGTCCTTGGCCAGGTACGAGCAGAACTCGCTGATGCCGCCGTCGAAGCGGAAGGTCTGCTCGACGACCTCCTCGCCGCGCTCGTCGCGGACGTCGATCGTGAGGCCGGGGATGAGGAACGCGGTCTGGCGCATCCGGTCCAGGACCAGGCCGGTCTCGACCTGGGCGTCCTTGAGGAAGATCTGCAGGTCCGGCCAGAACTTCACGCGCGTGCCGATGGTCTTCTTGGCGACCTTGCGGATCTTGCGGACGCCCGACTTCTTCTTGAAGCGGCCCTCGGGGCCCGGCGTCGCGAACTCGCCGGGCAGGCCGCGCTTGAAGCTGATCGCGTGGGTGGCGCCGTCGCGGTCGACCTCGACGTCGACGCGGGCCGACAGGGCGTTCACCACCGAGGCGCCGACGCCGTGCAGGCCGCCGGAGGCGGTGTAGGACACCCCACCGAACTTGCCGCCCGCGTGCAGCCGGGTCATGACGACCTCGACGCCGGGCAGGCCGGTCTTGGGCTCGATGTCGACGGGGATGCCGCGGCCGTTGTCGACCACCTCGTAGGAGCCGTCGGCGCCGAGGGTCACACCGATATGTGTGCAGAACCCGGCGATGGCCTCGTCGACGGAGTTGTCGACGATCTCCCAGAGGCAGTGCGCCAGCCCGCGGCTGTCGGTGGACCCGATGTACATGCCGGGTCGCTTCCGCACGGCCTCCAGGCCTTCCAGCACCGAGAGGTGCCGGGCGGAGTAGCCGTGCGGATCGTCGGCGGCGGTCGCTTCAGCTGTCGCGGCGGTCAAGTGCGTGCACTCCTCGGGGGATTGATAGTCGGCAGCAGGGTACCCCCGGCTACCGACATTCCACCTACAGGCTCGCCGTTCCCGCACATGAACCGGTGGTCCTGGGCCTCGAGCACGGCGAGATCACGTCCGGGTGGAGAATCCGACCTCCACCCCTGGGCGGGTGCCCCGCGGCCACCGCCCTCTCTACTGTTCGGATCATGGCACAGACGATCAGCGTCCGCGGCCTGCGGAAACAGTACGGAGACGTCCAGGCCGTGGACGGCGTCTCCTTCGAAGTGGACCAGGGCGAGTTCTTCGGCATCCTGGGTCCGAACGGGGCGGGCAAGACCACCACCCTCGAGATCATCGAGGGTCTGCGCGAGGCCGACGGCGGTGAGGTCACCGTGCTGGGGCAGCCGCCCTGGCCCCGCAACAAGAAGCTTCTCCCCCGCATCGGTGTGCAGCTCCAGGCGTCGTCGTTCTTCGAACGGCTGACCGCGCGCGAGCAGCTCCAGACGTTCAGCTCGCTGTACGGGGTGAGCGGGCGGCGCATCGACGCGATGCTGGAGACGGTCGGGCTGACCGACAAGGCCGACACCCGCGTCGAGCAGCTGTCGGGCGGCCAGGCGCAGCGGCTGTCGATCGCGTGTGCGCTGGTGCACGACCCGGAGCTGGTGTTCCTGGACGAGCCAAGCGCCGCGCTCGACCCGCAGGCCCGCCGCAATCTCTGGGACGTGCTGCGCGATATCAACACCGGCGGCCGGACCATCGTGCTGACCACGCACTACATGGACGAGGCCGAGATCCTCTGCGACCGGGTCGCGATCATGGACCGCGGCACGATCCTCAAGATGGGGCCGCCCGCCAAACTGGTGCGCGAGCTGGACGCGGCCGTGCGGATCTCGCTGCCGAGCGGCGCGCTCACCGAGGACGAGGCGCGCGCCCTGCCGGCCGCCGAGGCGGCCGCCGACGACGGCGTGTCGCTGACCGTCACCACGCACGACGCCAGCCCGGTGATCTCGGCGCTGGCCGAACGGCGGGCGCTGGAAGGGCTCCAGGTGCACGGGGCGACCCTCGAGGACGTGTTCCTCGAACTGACTGGACGGGAGTACCGGGCATGAGTGAGCGAAGCGAACGATCCGGGGGGTGTGGGGGGTCGTCCCCCCACGGGAGGCAGGCATGAGCGGCTTCGCGTCCTTCAAGAGCCTGGCGCTGGCGATGTGGCTGAGCTTCCGCCGCGACGGCCGGGCGATGTTCTTCACGATCCTGTTCCCGCTGATGTTCCTGATCATCTTCGGTGGGATCTTCAGCCACCAGACGACCTCGAAGATCAAGGTCACCGAGGTCGGCGCGGTGCCGCTGCTGGACCAGGCCGCGGCGCACGACCCGAGCCTCGGCAAGAGCGTCAAGATCACCAAGACCGACGACCTGTCCAAGGCGACCAAGGACGTCGAGAAGGGCGACTCCGACGCCGCCGTCCAGCAGCAGGGCGACCAGCTCATCGTCCACTACTCCAACGCCGACCAGGTCAAGGCCGGCCAGGTCCAGGGGACACTGGACGCGATCGTCCAGGCGAGCAACCAGGCCGCGACCGGCCAGCCGCCGAAGTACACGCTGTCCAAGCAGGCGGTCGAGGACGACTCGATCAAGGCGATCCAGTACATCACCCCGGGCATGCTCGGCTGGGCGCTGTCGTCGGCGGCCATGTTCGGCGCCGCGCAGACGCTGGTGACCTGGCGCACCAAGGGCATCCTGCGGCGGCTGCGGCTGTCGCCCGTGCCGATCCGGAACGTTTTCAGCGCCCGCGTGGCGGTGAGCCTCGGCGTGGCGATCGTGCAGACGGTGGTGTTCCTGGCCGTCGCCCAGCTGCCCATGTTCGGGCTGAAGCTGGAGCACTCCTGGTGGATGGCCTTCCCGGTGATCCTGTCCGGCGTCCTGGCGTTCCTGTCGATCGGGATGCTGGTGGGGGCCTGGGCCAAGACCCAGGACAGCGCGCAGACGGCGATCCAGGCCATCGTGTTCCCGATGGTCTTCCTCGGCGGGTCGTTCTTCCCCCTGGACGCCGCTCCCGCCTGGCTCCGGACGATCTCCTACGTGGTTCCGCTCCGTTATCTGAACGAGGGCATGCTGAACGTCATCGGCAGGGGCCAGGGACCGGCGTCCGTACTGCCTCAGATCGGTGTCCTGCTGGCCATCGCGCTCGTAGCGGCGGTCATTGCCCAGCGCTTGTTCCGATGGGATGACGCGTGACGACCGATTGCCGAAAGATACGGTTCACGTAGATGTGACGTCGGTCACTTAAGACGGCATTCTGCTCTCGGCGTACTCGGAAGCAGGTTGGGAACGCCAGCGTCGGGTTAGATGTTCTCCTAAGTACCGACCCCGAGCATGAGGAAGGTGCCGTGACTGGAGCCCTTGCCCCGACCAAGCCGTTGTCCGTCGCAGACCGCTGCGACCGCTGCGGCGCCCAGGCCTACGTTCGTGCAGTCCTTGTAGGCGGCGGCGACCTTCTGTTCTGCGCCCACCACGGACGCAAGTACGCAGAGGCGCTCCGTGCCAACGGGGCCGACATTCAGGACGAGACCGACAGGCTGAACGAAACCCCGGCCACCGCCCCCAACGACGAGCGGTAAGCCCCTACATAAAAGAATCAACGAACGGCGGTCACCGGCACCGGTGACCGCCGTTCGCATTCCTTCTCAAGACCCCCGTCCGACCCCGGACGGATATGCCAAGTTTCACACAGTGACGACACAATCACCCACGGTATTGGGAAATCACTGTCGGCGAACGCGATAGTGATATCCCCCGGCGTTACGGAAACCCGCCGATTCGTACAGAGCGCGTGCCGCCGCATTCGCCTCGACGACGACCAGATAGGCCTTCCGGCAACCCTGCTCGTACCCCCAGGCCATGAGCGCCCGCAACACCTGCCGCGCCAGCCCGCGCCGCCGCGCCTCGGGCAGCACGGCCATCGCGTAGACGCCGAGCCACTCCCCCTGCGGCACGCCCCGCCCCACCGCCACGCCGTCCAGGACCGCATAGCCGGCCGGGACGCCCGTGAGGATCCGTTCGGCCATGGCCAGCGCGGCGTCGTCGCCGCGCCCGTCCACCGACCACCAGACGTCCTTCCATTCCTGGGACGGCCGTGTGGTGATCATTACATCGTCCTGCGGACCCGGATCGTCGAGCTCGGCGGCCATCGCCAGCGTCGGGTCGACCACGTCATAACCCCGGCCCGCCAGGACTTCGTCCAGCCCTTCGGGCCGCGACGCAGCGCTCAGCTGGAAGGCCGCGGGGAGACCCAGCTCGCCATACGCGCCCTCGACACGCTCAATCGCCCGATCGATCGGCGCCCCGGGGGCGCCTACAGGCAGTACCGAGTTGGCACGCTTGGTCACCCCGGCAGCGTGCCGGAGGCGCCAACCACCAATATCCTGGGAGTACGGCGCCGGCCAAGCTGCCGCCACCAAGTCATCGAAGTTCGTTCCGGCCATGATCCGAAACCTTAGCCACGCACGCGAGCGCGCTACCTGAGGGGGTAGCGAGCCGTAGGCGAAGCTGCCCGCGAAGATCGCGAAGCGATGTCGCGCTCGCCCCTTTGCGGTTCGGCAGCCGAGCCGCCAGGCGAGGCTGTCGAGGCCGTAAAGGCAAGAAAGAAGAGAGAAGTGCTCATCCTGCTGCCACCGTCGGAGCGGAAGGCGACCGGCGGGGACGGGCCGCCGCTGGACCTGGCGGGGCTCAGCTTCCCGGGCCTGAACCCGACCCGCGAGCGGGTGCTCGCCGCGCTCGCCGAGGTGTGCTGCGGCGAGGGAGCCTCCGAGCTGCTCGGCTTCCCCGCCGGTCAGGCCGAGGAGGCGCTGGCCCGCAACCGCGCGCTGTTCCAGGCGCCGACGCTGCCGGTGGCCAAGCTCTACACGGGCGTTCTGTACGACAACCTCGACCTGCCGAGCCTGGACCCCGGGCACGCCGCCCGCGACATCGTGGTCTTCTCGGGGCTGTGGGGCGCGCTGCGGCTCACCGACCGGATCCCCTCGTACCGGCTGGCGATGGGCGTGACGCTGCCCTCGGACGGGCGGCTGGCGTCGGTGTGGCGGCCCGCGCTGAAGGAGTCCCTGGAGTTCGGCGGGCAGCTGATCGTGGACATGCGCTCGGGCCCGTACGCCGCGGCCTGGAAGGCGCCTCAGCCCGCGGTGGCGGTCCGGGTGTTCCGCGAGCGGATCCTCGGCGGCGTGCCGAAGCGGACCGTGGTCAGCCACATGGCCAAGGCCACCCGCGGCAAGGTGGCGCACGACCTGATCAAGGCCGGCGCCGAGCCCCGGACGCCCGAGGATCTCCTGAAGGCCGTCAAGGGCCTCGGCCACACCGTGGAGCTGAACGGCACCAACCTGGACGTCATCCTCCACGCCTGACTCCCCACCACGCGCCGATCTTGCTCTCAGCGCCCTTTGGCGGGGGGTGAAAGGGCGCTCAGAGCAAGATCGGCGTGGTTGGGTGGGTGGAAAGAGGTGGGGGTCAGGCGGCGTGCGGGACGTTCAGGTGGCGGCACGCCTTCAGGTACTGGCCGACCTCGTCACCTCCCAGGTAGGACCACGGCAGGCTGCTCGGACGGCCCCAGGTGCGGGACAGATGCTGGCGCGCCGGGCGCCGCGCGTGGGCCACGTGGAACGCGGCGCCGAAGATGTTGTGGGCCTCGATCGTGCGCGGGTGGGGCCGGGGGCCCTCGAACCAGCCCCGCGCCGCGACCTCGACGTCCCTGATCTCCTCCGCCGAGAACCACGACGATGATCCGCGGATGATCCCGGACCGTTCCTGCACGAAGTACTCGAAGTAGGCCAGCGGGAGCAGGGCGGCACGCGGATCGTCCCGCCCGGCCATGCTCATCGCGAACCTCGCGAAGTCGAACATCTCCTGCGGCAGCCCGCCCCACTGCGGGGACAGGCTCACCACACGCGCCACGTGGGCGCCGTACAGCGTGGGATGGCGGGCGACGGCCTCCGCCCAGAGAGCGTCCTTGTCCTCGCGTTCCAGGTCGAGGCCCAGCGCGAGCCAGAGCATCCCCTCCCAGGGAACGGGGTCGTCCGGGCGCATCGCGGCGGCCCTCATCAGCGGCTCACGCGCCGCACGCATCATCCTGGTGTACGTGGTGTACCCGTCCGTCTGCATCGCGCGGGCACGGGCGTCGGGGCGTATCCGCCAGGCCTCCTCTATGCGGGTCCGCCCCAGCCAGAGCCACAGGTCGGGGTTCCCCGGATCCTCCGACAGCAGCAGTTCGACGCCCTGGCTCCACCCGGCGACGGCCTTGGCGAGCGCCTCCACGCGGAGCGAACGCAGCTCCGGGTCCGCGCGGGCCTCGGCCAGCACGTGCGCGCCGGCGCGCACGTGGCGCTGGCGGACGGCGTCCACCACGCGGTCCAGGAGGGGGTCCGTCCAGGGACGTCCGCCGATCACGTGCGGCGCGCGCCTTTGCCGCTCCACCGAACCTCCAGGTGCCCGGTCAAGCTCCATCAGTCCCATAGCGCCGAAGCGTAGGAAGAGGCGAGTCGGCGTGCGCTACTTCGGTGTAAACAGTGTGTTACGCCCACTACGCAGAGATCGTCCGCACCCTCCCGGGTACGGACGATCTCTGCGTTGATGAAGCGCTGCGCGTGTGCAGCGCCGCCGGGTCAGTCCAGGTAGTCGCGCAGGACCTGGCTGCGGCTCGGGTGACGCAGCTTGGACATGGTCTTGGACTCGATCTGGCGGATCCGCTCACGGGTGACCCCGTAGACCTTGCCGATCTCGTCCAGCGTCTTCGGCTGGCCGTCGGTCAGGCCGAACCGCATCGACACCACGCCCGCCTCGCGCTCGCTCAGCGTGTCGAGCACCGAGTGCAGCTGCTCCTGCAGGAGCGTGAAGCTGACCGCGTCGGCCGGGACGATCGCCTCGGAGTCCTCGATCAGGTCGCCGAACTCGCTGTCGCCGTCCTCGCCGAGCGGGGTGTGCAGCGAGATCGGCTCGCGGCCGTACTTCTGGACCTCGACGACCTTCTCCGGGGTCATGTCGAGCTCCTTGGCCAGCTCCTCCGGGGTGGGCTCGCGGCCCAGGTCCTGGAGCATCTGGCGCTGCACGCGGGCCAGCTTGTTGATGACCTCGACCATGTGCACCGGGATGCGGATGGTGCGGGCCTGGTCGGCCATCGCGCGGGTGATCGCCTGCCGGATCCACCAGGTGGCGTACGTGGAGAACTTGTAGCCCTTGGTGTAGTCGAACTTCTCGACCGCGCGGATCAGACCGAGGTTGCCCTCCTGGATCAGGTCCAGGAACAGCATGCCGCGGCCGGTGTAGCGCTTGGCCAGCGAGACCACCAGGCGGAGGTTGGCCTCCAGCAGGTGGTTCTTGGCCCTGCGGCCGTCCTCGGCGATCCACTCGAAGTCCTCGAGGTCCTCCTCGGACATCGTCGGACCGTCGGTCGCCAGGCGCTCCTCGGCGAACAGGCCCGCCTCGATGCGCTTGGCGAGCTCGACCTCCTGCTCGGCGTTGAGCAGGGGGACCTTGCCGATCTGCTTCAGGTAGTCCTTGACCGGGTCGGCGGTGGCGCCCGCCGCGGCGATCTGCTGCGCCGGGGCGTCGTCCTCGTCGTCACTGAGCGTGAACGACTCCTCCTCCGAGGTCGGCGCGGCGCCCTCGGCGCCGGGCTTCCCGGCGGGAGCGGCGGCGGCCTTGGCACCCTTGGCGGCGGTGGTGGCGGCCGCCGGCTCCTCGGTCTCGTCGTCGCCGTCGGCCTCCTCGACCTGGTCTTCGGTCTCGGAGACCTCCGACAGGTCGGGCTCGAGGTCCTCCAGGTCGCCGGCCTCGAGGTCGTCGACGTCGACGTCGTCCTCGAGCTCGGGGTCGTCCCCCTTGGCGCCCTTCTTGGCGGGCCCGGCGGCGTCGGCCTTGGCGCCGGCGGCACCGGCGGCCTTGGCCGGGGCGGCCTTCTTGCCCTTGGCCGGGGCCTTCTTGGCCTTGGCCACCGTGGCCGGCGACGGAGCCGCCGGGGTGGCCTCGGTGTCGTCGTCGTCCACGACGGCGGTCACCGTGTCGGGCTGCTCTTTGGCTGCAGCGGCTGTCTTGGGCCTGCGCGCCGTCGGCGGCGTCGCGCGCTTGCGCGAGGGCCGCTTCGGCGCTGCGGAGTCGGCAGCGCTCACCATGACGGTCACACCCTCCTTGCTGAGGCTCCGCAAGATGCTGGAGGCCTTCGACACGGGGATGTCGGCCTCCTCGAACGTACGGCGTACGTCGTCGGCTTCGAGGTAACCCTGGGACCGTCCACGCTCGATCAGTTGCGCGATGACGTGCTCGTGCAGATCTGACGCTTTCGAGGTCGAGCTAGCAGGCGACACAAATACCTCTCGAACGAACGTGTGGCTTGGTTGACCCAAGTGCCCTGACGGGCCCGGCCTCACACGGGGTGAGACCACACACTGGGCGGGGCCACCCTGTGCGGGACCGCAGCGTACCCGCTCTCACTAGGGTCAAGCATTCTGGCACGGCTGCGCATTCCGCATGAACGTCCTGCCCGGTTAACACTCCACCTTAGAGGGCCCGGAGCGGTCCTTCGTACGTACTACGCCGTCTTCTCGCGGGTCCATGGGCGGTGATCAGGCTGACTTCGGTGGGACGTGCAGGGCAAGTACGGTCACATCGTCCACTTGCTCGTAGCCGGCAAGCATCCGATCGACCAGGAAGTCGACGAGTCTCTCGGGATCTCCTACCACTTCAGGTGGGGCGTCGGCCGCATGGGAGACCAGCTCCTCCAGCCCGGCGTCCACCCCACGCCTACGGTTCTCCACAAGTCCATCGGAATAGAACACCACAGTGTTGCTCGTCTCGATGGAAAAACTTGTCTGTTGCCTCTGGCTCGGCCACCCGAGCGGGGTGCCTGGCTCCAGGTTGCTCACGCGCGCGGGCGTGTCGGGCGAGATGAGCAGAGGCGGCGGATGACCTGCGTTACTGAAGGCTCCGCGGCCGGTCTCGGGGTCGATGACGGCGTAGGCGACCGTGGTGAACTGCTCCTCGTCCTCGGTCGCGCTGAACAGCCGGTCCAGGCCCGCCAGCACCGCCGCCGGGCGCGGGTCGTTCAGCGCCAGGGCCCGCAGCGCGTTGCGGACGCGGCCCATTCCGGCCGCGGCGAGCACACCCTTGCCCATGACGTCGCCGACCGCGACGGCCAGCCGGTCGTCGGGCAGCCGGAACACGTCGTACCAGTCGCCGCCGACCTGAACGTGCCTGGTCGCGGGGTTGTAGCGGGCCGCCAGCTGCATGCCCGGGAGCTGCGGCAGGTCGCTCGGGAGCAGGCTGCGCTGCAGTTCCTCGGCGGTCTTGTGCTCGCGCTCGAACAGCAGGGCACGCTCCACGGCCAGCGCGCACTGGCCCGCGAGCGCCTCGAGGAAGACCCGTTCCTCCTCGGTGATCTCGCGCGGCCGGGTGAACGAGAAGCGCAGCGCTCCTATGGGCGCGCCCGCCGCCAGCAGGGGCAGGCCGACCCAGGCCCGTTCCTCGGTGTGCTGGGTGAACAGGCCCGTCTCGTCGCGGCCGAGCTGCAGCCGGAGGCTGTCGGGGTGCTCGGCGAGGAACGGCCGGCTCTCCCGTACGGCCACCGACATCACGGTTTGGTCACTGACTTTGATGTCATCTCGTGATGTGGGGCGGCCCGGCGCATCACGGTCCGGCGCGTCGACGGGCGCGGACGGGGCCACGATGCTGAGCCGGAGCTTGTCGTCGTCCAGCAGCGCGACGGCCGAGTAGTCGGCGCCGATCGCCGACCGGCCGACCTCGGTGATCACCTGGACGACCTGGCTGACCGTCAGCGCCTCGGCGAGCATCGAGGTCGCCTGCTGGAGGCGCGCGGTGCGCAGCGCGGCGGCCGACAGCTGCTCGGTCAGCCTGCCGCGCATCTCCTCGGCCTCGCGCTGGCCGGTCACGTCGGTGTTGGCGCCGACCCACTCGATCACCGTGTCGCCCTGCCAGATCGGCACGGCGCGCACGTCGAAGTGGCGGTAGGTCCCGCTCTTGGTACGGATCCGGTAGCCGGTCTCGAAGACCCGGTTGTCCTCGACCGACTCGCGCCAGATGGCCTCGATCCGGGGCCGGTCCTCGGGGTGCACGACCGCGAGCCAGCCGCCGACCGCGTAGTCGCCGGGCGTCTGGCCGGTGATCGACCGCCACTCGGGCGCGTCGTCGATCACGCCGCCGGACGGCGAGGCGACCCACACGACCTGGGAGCTGGCCTCCACGAGCGAGCGGTAGCGCTGCTCCTTGCGCCGGATGACCTCCTCGGCGCGGCGGCGTTCGGTCACGTCCAGCGCGGTCAGCACCACGCCGAGCAGCTTTCCGTCGGCCGCGTGGGAGGGCAGCCAGGTGCAGGCGAGGGTGCGTTCCTCGAGACTTTCGGTGCCGTGCACCCCGGGCGTGTCGCCGCCGAGCACGCGGCCGCCCGCGGCGGTCTCCTCGCGCTCGCCGTTCGCCGTCCCGGCCCCTGCGTTGCGTCCGGGGGCGCCCGCGTTCGCCGCCACCGCGGAGCCGCCGGACGAGCCGGAGCCGCCGGATCCGCCGTCGGGCGAGCCGGAACCGGCACCAGAGGCGCTTGAGCCGCCGTCAGCGGCGCTCGGGGAGCCCGCGGGCCCACCGGGCGGCGGTACGGCCTGTCCGGCCGTCTGGCCGGTCTCCAGGGAGGTCTGACCGGACCCCGGGTCGGCCGGGTCGGCCTGGCGCGGCACCGCGCTCGTCCCGTCGCCGCTCTCGGCGGGCGGCGGAACGTCCTCGACCCGCAGCAGAACGGTCAGGTCGACCTCGAGCGGCTGGTCCTCGGCGAGGACCTTGCGCAGCGCGGCCTCGAAGGCCGTCGCGACGTCCTCCGGCAGCACCTCGGCCGGGCGCCGCCCGGCCAGGTCGCCGGGGGCGACGCCGAACAGGCTGGCCAGCGCGTCGTTGGCCCGGCGGCAGCGCTGGCCGGTGTCGAAGAACGCGAACCCTGCCGGGGCCTCCCTCATCAACGTCGCGTACAGCGCGGAATCGGACGCATCCATCGGCTGGCCCTCCACCCGGGCTCTCCGGGGTCGCGGAACGGACGTGTCGGCGCTCATGGACACCACCTCCGCCCCAGGGGGTCCCGTACCGCGAGGCAAGTCTTCATCACTATGAGTGAATGGGAGCAGGCTAGCGCTCCCGCCTCCATCACAACACCGGTCGGAGTCAGGTTCTCATCATCCCGATCGTTCGGCGCCGACGGAAGCCCTGTTCGGCATCCTTGCCACACGACCCCCAAGAACGACGTCGGAATTCGGACGCCGCCCAGACGAACGCCCCCGCGGGTTCCGGAGTCGTTCGAACGGACGACAAGGACGAGATGTTACGACGGAGAGGCCCCTCAAGGCTGCCAAGTCTCGGGACCTGGCGGGTTCCGGACATGCCAAATCGTGCGTGACCTGGCCCGGATCTCCAAGCAAAAAGAAGGTAAAGTGCCATTTCCGCACGTGCATCCGCACATGCGCGGCTTTGTGCGCACCCGTACCGCGGACATGCACTTAATCCGGCCTCACCGATCGGCCGCTTCGGGCTTGGCTCAGCCCTTCGCTTTGGCGGCCTTCTTCATTTCCTGCTTGAACGCGCGGACCTCGGCCAGCGAGTCGGGGCCGGTGATGTCGGCCACGGACCGTCGCGATCCCTCCTCGCCGTACGCCCCGGCGGCGTCCCGCCAGCCCTCGGGCGTCACGCCGTACTGCTTGCCGAGCAGCGCGGTGAAGATCTGCGCCTTCTGCTTCCCGTAGCCGGGCAGAGCATTGAGCCGCTTGAACAGTTCATGCCCGTCCTCGACGTCCCGCCAGATCGCCTCGGCGTCGCCGTCGTAGTGCTCCACCAGGTACTGGCACAGCTGCTGCACCCGCTTGCCCATCGACCGCGGGTAGCGGTGCACGACCGGCGGCTCGGCCATCAGGGCCTCGAACGCCTCGGGGTCGTAGCCGGCGATCTCGTGCGCGTCCAGGTCCTTCCACCCCGCCCGCTGCGTGATCACGTACGGGCCCGCGAAGGCGCGCTCCATCGGGAACTGCTGGTCCAGCAGCATTCCGACGAGGGCCGCGAGCGGGCTGCGTCCGAGCAGCTCGTCCGCTTCGGGCTGTTGCGCGAGGTGAACCGTGGTCGCCATGGCCCCAAGCTTAGATCTGACGTATCTCTTACGTCCGGCGCCGAGCCATGGCGGTGCGGGTCGCGCGGTGCTCGAATGGAGAGGTGAACGACTACGACGAACCCGAGGTGGGCGGTCCGCCGGTGGGACGGCGGATCGTGCTCGGGATGCTGGGCCTCGGCGCGGCCGGGGTGGTGGTCGGCGCCTCGGTGCAGCGGCAGGTGAACCGCACGCTGGCTCCCGTACGGGGGCTGGAGGGCGTCCTGCCCGCGGCGGGCGGCGGCTTCCGCTTCTACTCGGTGACCGGCGGCGTGAAGAAACCCGATCCCCAGACGTTCCGCATCACCGTCAAGGGGATGGTGCGCGAGCCGCGCTCGTTCGGCATGGCCGACCTGGCGAAGCTCCCCCAGACGCGGATGACCCGCGATTTCCAGTGCGTGACCGGCTGGCGCGTCCCCGACGTCGGCTGGGCAGGGGTCGCCCTGCCCGACCTGCTGGAGGCGGTCGGCGTGGGCGAGGGCGCCAAGGCGATCCGGTTCACCTCGTTCGACGGCGTCTACACCGAGTCGCTGACCATGGACCAGGCCCGCCGCCGCGACGTGCTGGTCGCCACCGAGATGCTCGGCGGCCCCGTCACCCACGACCACGGCGGCCCCGTCCGGCTCTACGTCGCCCCCATGTACGGCTACAAGTCGCTCAAGTGGCTGGGCGGCATCGAGGTGGTCGACCGGGTCCGCTCCGGCTACTGGGAACGCCGCGGCTACGACGTGGACGCCTGGGTCGGCCGATCGAACGGACGCGACGATGAACCCACCTGACGCCGATCGATCCGCCGCGGACCGGCCCGACGCCGACCGGCCGGCCGCCCGCGCGTGGCTGGCGCGGTTCTCGCGGGCGGAGCGGGCGATCCATCACGTGACGGCGCTGCTGATGCTGACGTGCCTGGTCACGGCGGCGCTGCTGTACGTTCCGTCGCTGGCCACCGCGGTCGGGCGGCGCGAGCTGATCAAGACGATCCACGTGTGGTGCGGGTTCGCGCTGCCGGTGCCGGTGATCCTCGGGCTCGTCTCGCGGGCGTTCCGCAGTGATGTGCGGAGGCTGAACCGTTTCGGGCCGCACGACCGGGAGTGGCTGAAGCGGCGCGACCGCCGGTACGTGATGGACGGGCGGGGCATCGTCCCGGTGGGCAAGTTCAACGCCGGGCAGAAGCTGAACGCCTCGTTCACCGCCGGCGCCATCCTGGTGATGCTCGCGACCGGAACGATGCTGACCTTCCCCGGCCCGTGGCCGGACAACTGGCGGACCGGTGCGACCTTTGTGCACGACTGGCTGTTCTTGGCGATCGCCGTGGTGACACTTGGGCACCTCTGGTACGCGTTCCGTGACCCGGGCGCGCTCACGGGCATGCTCACGGGCCGGGTGAACAGGTCGTGGGCGAAGCGCCACCACGCGGGCTGGGTGGACGTTGTGGACCGTTCCCGTGAACGCGGCGGGAACGAAGGTGCGGAAGTCTGAATACCACCCCGCCAGGCCCTTGACACCGCCCGCCCTCGATATGGAATGTGACATCGAGGCGAGGTTGCGCGGCGGTGCTCCTCCTGTCCCGTTCCGCGTCTCGCCTCCCCGGCGGAGATCCCGCCCGCCGGGACTCTCGCCGCGGAGGGTGTGGTTCGCAGATGCCCGCACTTGCCGATCACCGGAGCGAGACCCGCGACCTGCTGGCGCAGCGTCTCGCCAGGGAGTTCGGAGTCTTCACCCCCGACACGGTCGAGCGCTGCGTCGCCGACGTACGGGCGTGCATGACCCATCTGGGGCTGGTCGCCAGCCCCGACAGCGTGGAGCGGATGGCCCGCGAGCACCTGGTGGGCATGGTCAAGTCGATCCCGCCCACCCCCGACCGATGAACGCTCTGCGACCCGGCCCCGCGGAGCCGCGGAACGGCCTCGGGGAGCCGGGCCCGAACGCCCGGGGCCCGAGTCCTGGACACCGTCCGGCAGCAGATCTGAGAAGCTAGGGAACGTGAGTCCCCGCAGCCACCGCCGTCCCTCCGGGGATCCCGCGCGGGACCGGCCGCCGCCGTCCGACGAGGTCTCCGCGATCTTCGACGACATGCTGCGCCATGCCCGGGAGCTCCTGGCCGTGCGCAGCCCGCTGGACGCCGAGCTGATCGTCAGCGAGATCCTCGGGTCCTGGTGGGGCCACCGGGTCGATCTCAGCGAGACCGGCGGGGTCGAGGAGGTCATCGGCGAGGCCTTGATCGACTACGCCGGCCGGGCCGGGACGCCCGCCGCCCTCGCGCTCCTCACCGGGATCGGCTACCTGGGCACCACCCGGCAGGCCGCCAAGGCCGAGCAGACCGCGCTGGAGCTGATGGACCGCGGCGTCGCCCGCCCCGGCTGGGCCGACCGGGTCGGGATGGTCGCGCACGAGGAGTGCTACACCTCCAAGGACGCCTATGGCGACCAGGAGTCGATCGTCTGCACCTACACCTACGGGGGCACCGAACGGCACGCCCTGGTCGTGCTGGTCGACCGCAACAAGGCCGAGCCGGTCGGCACGTCCGCCGAGCCCGCCGCCGACCCGGCCGCCGGGATGGTCCGGGACGCGTGGGTGTCGTCCCAGGTCGACAAGCTGCTGGACCACTGCCGCCACGAGGGCCGGGTCAACCCGCTGATGCGGTTCGAGCAGATCGACCCGCGCGACACGCGGGCGCTGCTGCAGAGCGCGCTGGACTTCACCGACGCGACCGACCGGCCGCCGGTGAACGAGAACTTCGGCTCCTACCACGCGTTCGTGCGCGCCCGGATCCGCGCGCTGCCGCCCGGCGGCCGCACGCCGCAGGCACAGTCCTACAGCGCCGACCGCCGCGCCGCGCTCGCCGTCCGGTTCCTGGCCTCCGACGAGGCCGAGGAGCTGTCGGACGTGTCGGCCGCGAGCCGCTGCGTCGACCGGATCATCGACTACGGCTGCGCGTACGACTACGGCCGCCCGCTGCGGGTCAGCCCGATCAAGTGCGAGATGTTCCTGCTCGACTGGCTGCCCCGCAAGGTCCTGCTCTCCCCCGCAGAGCAGGAGGCCGTCCCCCACGTTCTGGCGGCCTGGGTCCGCTGGGCCGGGCGGATCTCCGGCCTCCCCGAGGAGGGGATCCGCGCCACCCTCGACGCGGTCTGGGGCGCCACCAACGCCTTCGCCGAGTCCTACCGCGACCCGTCGGCGTTCGGGCTGGAACGCGAGCTCGTCGACCGGCTGCTGCCCGACGGAGACCTGGAGGCCCTCCCCCGCCGAGCGTTCGCCCTGCCCTTCCTGTCGGGCAGGCACCGCCTGTCCGGCCGGCACGGCGTGATCGACCTGGCCACCCTCGATCCGTCCGACACGGGAGACCGCCGCGTGATGCTGGAGTTCGAGCACCCCGGCGCGCCGCCCGACCACCTGGACTCGCACGAGCGGCTCACCGTACGGCTGTGGGAGGGTGATCCACCGCAGCTGTGGGAGACCGCGCAGGCCCTGCTCGACGTGGGGTACGAGCGGCACGAGATCCTGCACAAACTGATCGGCGTCCTCGATCGCGACCTGACCGGCGAAGATCTACGCGAGGCCCTGCGTGTCCTCCGTCACGAACCGCCTCCGGAGTGAACTCTGGTTTGCCAGCGGCGGCCGGGACGACAATCATCGATCTCGGGGGCAGCACCCGGTGGGGTAGGGAGTGATCTTGTTGGAGTGGTCCGAGTTCGCCCGGCGTCTGGGGCGCGAGCTGGCGGGTCTTGAGAGGGACACCATCCTCATCGTGCGCGAACGCGATGAGAGCCGCCACTACGTCCAGGCGATGCGGGAGCCGGACCGGCTGTACGCCGAGGCCGTCAGCAACAACTTCCTGGACGGTCCCCTGCTGCTCACGCTCGCCGACGAAGAGGTCATGAGCGAGTCCGGCTGGCGGCCGCCCGCCGAGCCCTCCCCGCGGAACTGGTGGACCGAGCTGCCCGCCGTGTCGTCGGTCGAGGACCACTCGCGGCTGGCGGACGTGATGGTCACCGCCCTGCGCGACGTCCAGGGCGTGCGGCGCCCCTCGGACCTGGTGTACGAGTCGTTCCACCGGCACGGCACCGGCCTGATCGAGCTGCTGGACTTCGGCCTGGACACCGCCGACCCGTCCCGCATCAGCTCCCAGCGGCGTTCGGCGCCTGACGACCTGGAGACCCGCCTGGCCGACGCCAAGCAGCGCGGCGACCACACCACCTACTTCCAGCTGCTGCTCACCGCCGACCTGGTCATGCCCGCGACCGCGCAGGACGTCGAGGACCCCGACTCGGCCAAGTTCCCCACCACCTCCATCGGCGGCAGCACGTACGTGATGGTCTTCACCTCCCCCGAGTCGCTCGGGCAGGGTCTCTACCGCCGCACCACGTTCGCCGCCCTGGCGCAGGCCTGGCCGGACCCCGCCTGGCAGCTGGCCATCAACGCGGGCCTGCCCAGCGAGGTCCATCTGGACCAGGCCGCGGTGGCCCGCCTGATCCCCGCCCCCCAGCAGCCCGTCATGGCCGCCCCCGTTCCGGACAAGGCCCCCATCCCGATCCGAGCCCCCCAGGGCACCCGCCTCTGGTACTGGCCCGGCGAGGGCGAGGAGACCCCGGTCGCCGTCTACGACGCCATCGGCGGCGTCTGGACACCCGTTGCGATCCCGGCTCCCTGGGGCGAGTGACCAACGGGTACGGTCACGGGTAACCACCACGCGAGAGACGGGCCCTTGGACTGGAAGGACTTCGCCGACCGGCTGACCGCCGAGCTGTCAAGGCTCCCGGTGCAGTCGTTCCTCATCGTGCAGGGACCCGGCGGCATCCCCTACGTCCAGGCCATGCGCAGCCGGAACTCCCTGGACGCCGAGGCCGTCGGCAGCGCGTTCCTGCCCTACCCCCTCGTGGCCCGCCAGGAGAAGCGCCTCACCGAGCTCGGCTGGCACCCGCCGGACGAACGCGACCGCCGCAACTGGTGGCACCGCATCTCCATGACCGACCGCAGCGCCGTGGACGAACAGGCCATCGCCTGCGAGAACATGGCCCTGCGCATGGCCGCCGCCTTCCGCGACGTCTACGCCGTACGTTCGCCTCTGGAGCTGGTCTACCAGGCAAGCCACCAGGGCGGCCCCCTCGCGCTCCCCGGCCTGGGCATCCCCCTGGCCATCCCCGAGGTGGTGGACGAACCCGAAAAGGTCACCGGCGCCGAACTGGAGTCCGCCCTGACCTCCGCCCGCGAACGCGGCGACCAGCAGGCCTACCTGGACCTCCTCGCGGACGTGGTGCTCTACCTCCCCATCCCGGGCAACCCCACCGCCCAGCACCATTACGCCACCGCACAGTTCGGCGACGGAACGTTCGTCCTGGCGTTCACCTCCCCCGAGGCCATGGACCACTCCCTGCGCGGCCAGGCCGTCCACCACCGCCCGGCCCGCCTCCCCGAGCTGGCCCGCGACTGGCCCCATCCCGACTGGCAGCTGGCCATCAACCCGGGCCTCCCCAGCGCCGCCTACCTGGACGCCGCCCACCTGGTCCCGGGCACCCAAGCCCCCGCGAACCCCTTCACCCCCGACCGCGGCACCTACGACCAGACCGGCGGCCCCAGCGACACCGCCCCAGACCCAGTCGCCACCCGCGACGACACCCCCGCCAGACCACCCGCCGCCGCGCAGTCTCCCCCCGCAGACGCCACCCCGCCCGCGGGCACCCCCATCGTCCCGAGCACCCACGACCAGCAACGCCCGGTCCCAAGCGAGGGCGACGTCCGCGTCGCCGGCCCCACGCCGAGCACCCGCGACGACATCCGCACCAAGCCCCGCGCAGGCGCATCCCCGCGTTCGAGCGCGTCCTCGCCGCCTGGCGCATACGACCCGGCAGGCGCCACCCCGCGCGCAGGCGTGCCGGCGAGCCCGGGCGCGCACGACCCGGCGGGCGCCACCCCACGCGCGGGCGCGCCCTCCCGTCCCGGTGCGAACGCCCCAGCAGACGCCGCACCACACGCAGCCGCGCCCTCCGGCCCGGGCAGGCACGACCAGGCGGGCGCCACCCCACGCGCGGGCGCATCTTCCAGTCCCAGCGCGTACGACCAATCAGGCGCACCTTCGCGCGCGGGCACGCCTGCCGGCCCGAGCGATCATGGCCGCGTGGGCGCCACCCCACATGCGGGCGCGCCCGCCGGCTCCGGCGGGTACGACCAACCGGGCGCCGCTTCACGCGCGGGCGCACCATCCAGCCCCGGCACGTACGACCAGGCTGGCGCCACACCGAGCAGAGGCGCACCCTCCGCAGCCGGCCCGTACGCCCCAGCGGGCGCGACTCCGCACGCGGACGCTCCTTCCGGCCCGGGCGGCCAGGACCATGGCGGCACCACTCCCGGCGCGTACGACCAAGCGAGTTCCACCCCGCCCATGGGCACGCCCATCGTTCCCAGCCCGTACGACCAGACCGGCGCTCCCGCGCAGACGGGCCCTGGCACGGGCGCGAACGACCAACCAGGCGCCACGCCGAGCGGCGCGCCCTCAAGTCCAGGCGCGTACGAGCAACCAGGCGCCGCCCCGCGCGCGGGCGCTTCCTCGGGGCCCAGCGTGTTCGACGACACGGCCGCCAGGCAGAGCAGGGGCACACCCTCCAGCGGCGCATACGACCAGGCAGGCGCCGCTCCGCACGCGGGGGCACCTTCTGGCGCGGGCGGGCAGGACCAGGAGGGCAGGACCCCTGGCGTGTACGGCCAAGGGAGCCCCGGCCCACGCGCGGGCGCGCCCTCCAGCCCTGGCGCGCACGACCAACCAGGGACCGCACCGACCGCAGGTGCGCCCTCCAGTAGCGCGTTCGACGAGACGGCTGCCCGGCCGAGCAGAGAGACACCCTCCGGCAGTGGCGCGAACGACCGGGCGGGTGGGGCGACCTCGCAAGTGGCGAACGCGGCGCGCGATGGGGCTCATCCGGGTGCGCAGGACTCTCCTGCGGGTGAGCCTTATGACGGGACCGCGCTCGTCGTCATGCAGAAGGTGGTGCGGCCCGAGCATGTGACGCACTACCTGGACGGCGGGTACGACCGGATCGCGGGGTATGTGCATCGGCTGCAGGATGTGGCCGAGTTGAGCACGCCGGCCCTGCTCGTGCGGGGGTTGGGTCTGGTCTATGAGGGGTCGCCGTTCTCGGCGAGGGATGACGAGATCTACGTGATCCGGTGGCCCGCGTTGAAGCCTGCGCTGTTCCGGCGGCCGTTCGGGGGGATCGATGAGTGGAGCATGGGGATCATTCCGGGCGGCTGGGTGATCGAGAAGGCGCCGTTCCCCGGTTCGGGGTACGCGCCGGGTGAGGGGTCGGCGATTCCGGAGTTCAAGGTGGACAGCCAGCGGCTTCCGCACGGGGCGGAGATGTACCGGCTCGACGCCTCGGGCCGGGAGATCCTGATCGCCGGGTTCGACGCGGACCGCGACACCTGGCGGCGGGTGGGCCGATGATCCGGCACGGGTATTTCGCGGGCTGGCGCGGCACGGAGTGGGAGGCCAGTCCGGACGGGCCGCAGGTGCGGCTGTATTCGGCCCGGCCCGAGGACGGGTTCGCGCAGGTCACACCGGAACGGTTCGTGCGCGTGGTGCCCGCGGCCGAGGTCGAGCATCTGTCGTACGTCAACACGCTGTGCACGTGGCAGGGCGAGCCGTTCGTGGTGCTGGGCGAGCATGAGGCGTGGCTGCGGGTGGAGTACACCGGCGGCAAGGCGCCGATCGCGGAACGGCTGGGGCTGGAGCCGTTCGACCGGGGCGTCTACCAGGCGTGGGCGCCGCGGAGCGAGGTCGAGAACCTCCGCGAGGAAACGGTCTAAGTCGGGGTATAACCCCGCGCATGAGCTTCCCCGATCAACCGTCGGTGCTGACCCCTTCCCAGGCACGGGCGCTGTTCCGCACGGGCGTGTCCCCCGCGACGACCAGCGGCTGGTGCCGGGGGTACGCGCAGGCCAACCTCCTCGTGGTGCCGAAGGACCTGGCGTTCGACGCGCTGCTCTTCGCCCACCGCAACCCCGCGCCGTGCCCGCTGCTGGACGTCACCGACCCCGGCGACCCGCATCCGCGAGCGGTCGCCCCGGAGGCCGACCTCCGAACAGAACTGCCCGCCTACCGGATCTACGAGAACGGCGTCCTGACGGGCGAGGTCGGCGACGCCCTCGAACTCTGGCGGCCGGACCTGGTCGCGTTCCTGTTCGGGTGCAGCTTCAGCTTCGAGGCAGCCCTGGCCGCGGCCGGGGTGCCGGTCCGCCACATCGGCCAGGGCCGCAACGTCTCGATGTACGTGACGGACCGCCCGTGCGAGCCGGCGGGCCGGTTGAGCGGCCCGCTCGTGGTCTCCATGCGCCCGATCCCCGAGGCGATGGTGCCGACGGCCATCGAGGTCAGCGGCCGCCACCCCGAGATGCACGGCCCGCCCGTTCACGTGGGCGACCCGGCCGAGATCGGCATTCAAGACCTGGACCGCCCCGACTTCGGCGACGCCGTCGAGTTCGCCCCCGGCGACGTCCCGGTCTTCTGGGCCTGCGGCGTAACACCGCAGGCAGTCGTCATGGCCAGCAAGCCGGAGTTCGCCATCACCCACTCCCCAGGCCGCATGTTCATCGCCGACGTCAGTGATGCGCCTTAGCCCATCGGGCTGAAGCCCGCGCCCGAGGTCTCCAGGTGGGCGATGTCGTTGAAGCGCCGCAGGACCCAGGTTCCGTCGATCACCACCAGCGAGGAGATCGAGGCGTTGTCGGCGCCGATGAAGGCGAACGGCCGCGACCCGCTGGCCAGCGCGAGCGCCTGCGCGATCACGCCGCCGTGGGTGAACGCCGCGATCCGCTCGCCCGGGTGCGCGGCGGCCAGCCGGTCGATCGCGTCGCGCACCCGCGCGGCGAACGCCTCGGCCGGTTCGGCGCCCGGGATCACGTCCCAGCGCTCCTCCGCCCAGACGCGCTGCGCGAGCGGCCCGTTCTCGGCGACCATCTTGCGGAGCAGCCCGCCCTCCCACTCGCCGAGGTGGACCTCGCGCAGGCCGGGCTCGACGCGCGCCTTCAGGCCGTTCCGGCTCAGCAGCGGCTCGGCGGTCTGCGCGGTGCGCCGCAGGTTGGTCACGTAGACGGCGTCGAGCCGTATCCCGGCCAGTCGTTCGCCCACCTGCCGCGCCTGCTGCAGGCCCTCGGGCGCGAGGGCCGGGTCGCCATGGCCGTCCACCAGCGGGAACGGCGCGTCAGGTCGCGCGGGTTCGGAGGCTCCGTGCCGGACGAGCAGCAACTCGACCGCGCCGGGCGGTGGCTCGTACGGCTCCTGCTTGTATTCCGTCTGTTCTGCGGTCGTCACAGGGCGACCCTAGACGACCGGTGGATCATGCCAGGGCGCCGCCGTCGACGATCAGCTCGGTCCCGGTGACGAACGAGGCGCCCGGGCTCGCCAGGAACAGCACCCCGGCGGCGATCTCCTCCGGCCGCCCATAGCGCCCCATCGCGTTCTGCGCGCGCTGCGCGTCGGCGGACGGGCCGTCGGCGGGGTTCATGTCGGTGTCGACCGACCCGGACTGCAGCACGTTCACGGTGATGCCGCGCGGCGCCAGGTCGCGCGCCGCGCCCTTGGAGAACCCGATCACCGCCGCCTTGGTCGCCGAGTAGTCCGCGAGGCCGGGGAACGCGGCGCGGGTCGACAGGTTGGAGCCGATCGTGATGATCCGGCCCCCGTCGCCGATCACCTTGGCGGCCGCGCGGATGCCGCTCACCACGCCCTCGACGTTGACCGCGTACATGCGGGCGATCGCCGCCGCGTCGATCTCCCCGTCGCCGACGCCGCCGGGCGCGAGCACGCCGGCGTTGTTGACCAGGATGTCCAGCCGGCCGAAGTCGGCGACCACGGCGTCGACCAGTGCCGCGACCTGCGCCGGGTCTGCCTGGTCCGCCTTGTAGGCCGAGGCCCGTACGCCCTCGGCCTCCAGGTCGCGCGCGACGGCGGCGGCCCGGTCGGCGGACGCGGCGAAGCCGATGGCCACGTCCGCCCCGGCCGCCGCCAGCGCCCGCGCGATCGCCGCGCCGATCCCCCGCGACCCGCCCGTGACCAGCGCGACCTTGCCGTCCAGCACCTTGCTCATGTCGGATCCTCCACTTGTGTACCGAACGGTATTGAAGTCGTGGAGTACTATACCGATCGGTACTGAAGAAGCAAGGGGGGATCTCGATGGCGCAGACCGGACGGCCGCGCGAGTTCGATCTCGACGAACGCCTCGACCGCGCGATGGAGGTCTTCTGGCGGCACGGCTACGACGGCACCGCGCTGTCGGACCTCACCGCGGCGATGGGCATCAACCGGCCGAGCCTGTACGCCGCGTACGGCAACAAGGAGGCGATCTTCCTCAAGGCCCTCGACCGCTACACCGACGGGCCCGCCAGCTACGTCCAGACGGCGTTCGAGCAGCCCACGGCGCGCGCCACCGCCGAGACGATCCTGCGCGGCGCGGTCACCACCACGACCGAGTCGGGGCCGATCGGGTGCCTGTTCGTGCAGGGCGCCCTGGCCACCAGCGAGCAGGGCGGCGGCATCCAGCGCGAGATGGCCGCCCGCCGCCAGGCCGCCCACGACCGGCTGCGCGAACGCTTCGACCGCGCGGCGACCGAGGGCGATCTCCCGCCGGACACCGACACCGACGCCCTGGCCCGCTACACCTGGATGGCGGCGTACGGCCTCTCGGTCCAGGCCGCCGGCGGAGCGACCGCCGACCAGCTGCACCGCGCCGTAGACCTCACCCTGGCCACCTGGCCCCCGCCCACGAGCAGCCAGCCACCGCCCACGAGCGACTAGCCTCGCCAGCGACTAAACGAGCGCCCGCACCCGATCGACCTCGTCGGCCAGCAGGCCCTTGGGAACGTCCTCGAAGGTCGTCACCGCGATGTCTCCGTCCTTGGCGTCCCACACCCCGGCGACGCGCCCCTCGTACACCACGACCGGCGAGATCCAGCCGCCCGACCGGCTGACCTCGCGGCGACGCTCCTCCGGGATGAGGTACGTCGCGCTCGTTCCCGCGCCCAGCACGTACTGGTCGAACCCGCCCAGCAGCCGCACCGAACGGCTCGGCTCGGCGCCCGCAAGCTCGTCGAGGTCCTCGGACCGGACGTACATCGGCACGCCCTCGACCTCGACGGTCGCCAGCTCGTCCTCGACGGCGGCGAACCACGCCTTGACGTCCTTCCTGCGGTTGGTCTTGCGCATCAGCCAGTTGTCGAACATGTCCATCGTCGCGGGCCCGTGCGCGCCCAGGAACGCGCGGACGACCACGCGCGCGGCCTCGTCCACCTCAGGCATGCGCCACGCGGGATCGAGCGCGGTGAAGGTCACCCGGTTGCCCTGTGACGGCCCGAAGCAGAGAACGCCCCACCAGGCCAGCGGCTTCAGCAGCGTTCCCCAGCCCGAGCCGAGCACCTCGGCCAGGTGGTCCGAGCCGGTCTCCTCCACGACGGCCTTGGTGAGCTCCTCGCGGGTCAGCACCGCTCCCCCGGCCAGGGCCGTACGGGTCGCGCCCGCGATCGCCTCCAGGTCGGCCGGGGTCGCGCCGAAGTTGCGCTGCCAGATGGGCTTCTCCCAGTTGCGGACCAGCGCGCACAACGTCAGGTAGGCGCCGAGCTCGTCCGCCGGGAGGTGGTGCAGCGTGCCGCGCATCGCCCACGTCTTGACCAGTGAACGTTCCTCCAGCGAGCGCGGGACGTCGCCCGCGGGCTCGGCCTGCCGCAGCGCCACCGCGAGCTCCGCCGCCGACGCGACCTGAGCCTGTACGCCCGCCAGCCGCCGCGCGATCTCGACCGCGCCGGCATCGACGGATGTCTCGACGAACTGCCGGCGCGTGCGCCAGCCCAGCACCTGTGCCCACGTCAGCGACCGCATGATCCGATTACATCGCGAACGGGCACGTCAGTGCAGCCGCGCCGACAGTTCGGCGAAGGCCGCGTGCACGTCGTCCGGCGTCAGCACGGTCAGGTCCGCCGGGGTCGCCGCCGCGCCCAGCTGCGCCGCCCGCATCGCGCGCGACGCGCACGCCTTCTCGTACAGGGAACGGGCGAACCGGCCGTTGCCCATCTCGTCGATCCGGCCGAGCCCGACGACGCGCTGGAAGGCCATCGCCAGGTCGTCCAGCGCGCTCTCCTCCCACCGGTCGCCCTCCTGCTCGGCGAGCAGCTGCGCGATCTGCAGCAGCTCGTCCGGCCCGTACGAGGGGAACGCGACGCGCGCGTCGAAGCGGGACGCCAGGCCGGGGTTGGAGGACAGGAAGCGGTCCATGTCGCCCTCGTAGCCGGCCAGGACCACCACGAGCCGGTCCCGGTCGTCCTCGGCGCGCTTCAGCAGCGTCTGGACGGCCTCCGCGCCGAACGCGTCGCCGCCGGTGTAACCGGGGTTGGTCAGCGCGTACGCCTCGTCCACGAACAGCACGCCGCCGAGCGCGGAGTCGATGACCTTGTTGGTCTTGAGCGCGGTCGCGCCCAGGTGCTCGCCCACCAGGTCGGCCCGTTGCGCCTCGACCACCGCGGGCCGCGCGAGCAGCCCGAGCGCCGAGAAGATGCCGCCGAGCACGCGCGCCACGGTCGTCTTGCCGGTGCCGGGCGGGCCGGTGAAGACGAAGTGCCGGGTCGGCGGGCGCGTGGCCAGGCCCTGCTCGGCCCGCATCTGCGCGACCTGCAGCTGCGCGGCGATCTCGCGGACCTGCCGCTTGACCGCCGACAGGCCGATCATCGCGTCCAGGCCGCTGAGCGCCTCGTCGATCGTCGGCGTCTCGGCGTAGCCGCGGTAGCGCTCGGTCAGCTCGGCGAACGCGCTCTCGACGTCCTCGGCCCGCAGCGTGACCAGTTCGTCGGCGGTCGGCTTGGCGTGCGCCGCGCCCTCCATCACCCGCACGTCGCGGGCGCGCGCCGCCGCCTCGGTCAGCGACCGGACGAACCGGCCGTTGCCGAGCTCGTCGACGATGCCGCGCCGCCGCACCTCCTCGAAGCGCGTGGTGAGCAGCCGCCGCGCGTCGTCGTCGAGCCGGTCGTCGCGCAGGCCGGTGTGGTACTCGGCGATGCGCAGCAGCTCGGCCGGGCTGTAGGACGGGAAGTGCACGCGCGTGCCGAAGCGGGAGGCCAGGCCCGGGTTGGAGTCCAGGAACTCGGTCATCTGCGCCTCGTAGCCCGCCAGGATGATGACCAGGTTGTCGCGGTCGTCCTCGGCGCGCTTCAGCAGCGTCTGGACGGCCTCGTTCCCGAACCGGTCCGGCTGGCCCTCGCCCGCGTTGACCAGCCCGTACGCCTCGTCCACGAACAGCACGCCGCCGAGCGCGGAGTCGACGAGCTGGTTGGTCTTGATGGCGGTCGCGCCGAGGAACTCGCCGACCAGGTCGGCGCGGTGCGCCTCGACGACGGCCGGCGAGGGCAGCAGCCCGAACGCGTAGAAGATCTTGGCGAGGACGCGGGCGACGGTGGTCTTGCCGGTGCCGGACGGGCCGACGAACACGAAGTGCCGCATCGGCTTCTCGGTCGGGACCCCGGCGGCGGCCCGCAGGTGCGCGGCCTCTATCGAGGCGGCGATCGACCTGACCTGCCGCTTCACCGGCTCCAGCCCGATCATCTCGGTGAGTTCGGCGAGCGCGTCGGCGACCGAGATCTCCGGCGGCTCGTCGGCGGTGCCCAGCTCCTCGTCGTCGAAGTCGCCGGGCCCGCCCGCGTCCCTCGCCTGCGCAGCGGCACGCTGGTCGTAGGCCGCCTGCGTGGAGACGGGCACGCCTTCATCCGCCCCGGAACCCGACCCGGAGCCGGAGCCCGATCCCGAGCGCCTGTCCGAGGAGCCGCCTCGCTTGTCGGACGAGCCGCGCTTGTCGGACGCGGACGGCCCGCCTCGCTTGTCCGACGCCCCGCCCCGCTTGTCGGAGGATCCACCGCGTTTGTCCGAGCGCCGGTCGGAACGGGGCTTCCCGGGAACCGTCATCCCGTCACCCTTCTGGTTGGACTGCTCCTGGACCCAGCCGGTGTCGTAGGCCTCGGCGGGCACCGCGCGCCGGGCCTGGTCCCAGCGGTAGCCGAGAACGGCCAGCGCGGCGATCCAGGCGGGCGCGACGTTCAGCATCGGCAGCACGTGCGCGAGCGCCGCCGTCGCCAACCCGGCCGCGCCGAGCGCGAGGATCGCGGTGCGCCACGGCGCGTACCCGCGCAACCGCAGCGCCACGAACGCGACCGGCAGGGCGAGCAGCGCCAGCAGCAACGCCGGGTTCAGGTAGGGCGGGCCGTCCTCGTGACCGGGGAACAGATGCCCCAGCGGCACCGACAACACCATCCAGCCGACGAGGACCGACACCACCGCCATCCCCGACGGCGACCGCAGGATCAGGTGCACGACGATCAGCAGGATCAGCGCGAACACGGCGACGCTGAGCACCGGTGCGTTCCACAGCACGGCGAGCGCGACCACCAGGACCAGCAGCAGCACGCCGCCGAGGAAGCGCAGCCCCGGCTGGATCTGGAAGTACCGCATCCGGAGGCGCTCGAAAAGATCCCGCGTCGCGGTGCCCACCGCCGAGCGGGAGCGGGATCTCCAGAACTGAGCCATCACAGGTGAGTAAAGCGCAGGACTCGCCCGAACGGGACTCCTCGCATGTGGTTCGTTGACTCCTGCCGTAAGTGTCGCGCGTCGGCCCCCGGCGGAACCAGGGACATTTGTACTGCCCAAGAGCGGATTTGCGGCTCTGCCGAAGCGGTTCCGCCCGTTCGTAACGTCTCACATGTGACAAACGAAAGCGGACACGACACGGAGCTCGGCACGACCGCGGTGAGCCTCCGCGAGGTCACCAAGAGCTACCCCGGCAAGGGCGGAACCGGCGTCCGGGCTGTTGACGGCCTGACGCTCGATCTGGCGTGCGGCCGGACGGTGGCACTGCTCGGCCCGAACGGCGCGGGCAAGTCGACCGCCATCGGCCTCATGCTCGGCCTGATCCCGCCCGACTCCGGCCGCGTCGCGGTGTTCGGCGAGACGCCGGAGCGGGCCGTGCGCAGCGGGCGCATCGGCGCGATGCCGCAGACCGGGCGCCTCATCCCCGGCGTGACCGTGCGCGAGCTCGTGACGTTCGTCCACCGCACCTACACCGGCAAGGGCCGGCCGGTACCGCCGGCCGGCGAGCTGATGGAGACCGCGATGATCGCCGACCTGGCCGGGCGGCGCGCGGACCGGCTGTCGGGCGGGCAGGCGCAGCGGGTCAGGTTCGCGATCGCGGTGGCGGGCGCGCCCGACCTGATCGTGCTGGACGAGCCGACGACCGGGCTGGACATCGAGGCGCGGCGCGAGCTGTGGGCCGCCATCCGCGCGTACGCCGGGCGCGGCAGCACGGTGCTGTTCTCGACCCATTACCTGGAGGAGGCCGACGCCGAGGCCGACCGGATCGTGGTCGTGGACCGCGGCAAGGTGATCGCCGACGGGACGGGCGAGGACATCAAGCGCCGCGTTCCCGGCCGTACGGTCAGCGTCGACTTCACCGGCTCGTTCACCGACCTGGACGCGCTCCCGCACGTGGTCAGCAGCGAGGTCCGCGGCACCCGCGCCCACCTGCACACCACCGACTCCGACGCGACCGTGATGGCGCTCGCGCAGGCGGGCCTGCTGCGGAACCTGGAGGTGAAGGGCGCCGGCCTGGAGGAGGCGTTCCTCACCCTCACCGGCTCGTCCAAAGCCACCACGACCACCCCCACGGGAGCGACCCGATGATGATCCTGCACTACGTGCGGCTGGAGATGATCCGGATCCTGCGCGACCCCGGCTACCTGGTGATGAGCCTGATCAGCCCGCTGACCATGTACCTGGTCTTCACCAACCTCGACCTGACCGGGCAGGGCGACGACGCGGGCCTGTACTCGATGGTCGGGATGGCGGCGTTCGGCGCGGTCGGCGCGGTGATGACCAACGGCGTGGCGATCTCCGAGGACAAGCCGCTCGGCTGGATCCGGCAGCTGCGCCTCCTGCCGATGCGCCCGGTCGACGTCGTGCTGGGCCGGACGCTGTGCGCGATGGCGGTCGCGCTGCCGCCGATCGTCGCGGTGTGCCTGGCGGGCGGGCTGGTGAACGGGGTGTCGCTGCCGGCGGGCCGGTGGGCGGCGGTGTTCGCGCTCCTGTGGCTGGGCATCGCGCCGATGGCCGTGCTCGCGACCGGCTTCGGCTACCTGCTCACCGCGCAGAAGGCGCAGATGGCGGGCCTGGTCTGCTACATGGGCCTGTCGCTGCTCGGCGGCCTGTGGTTCCCGATCTCCAAGTTCCCCGGCTGGCTGGCGCACGTCGCTACCGCGACCCCGATCAACCGGTACGGGCAGCTGTCCTGGCGGGTGATCGACGGCAGCGCCCCGGCGCCCGCGGCGGTGCTGGTCCTGGCCGCCTGGGCGGCGGCGTTCACCGCCTTCGCGGTCTACGCCTACCGCCGTTCCACCCGTACGGCCTAGCCATGGTGACGGAGGCATACGCTGACGTGCGTGAACAGAACGATCAGCCGGTGAGGCGACGCGTGCGGCCGCCGGTGGACGGCGTGCGGCCGCTGGTGGAGAGCATGAAGGGGAACGGCGTTCCCCGGCGCCCGAACGTCGATCTGGAGCGGATCGACCGGAGCGGCCCGCACTCGGGGGCCCTGTGCTTCTGGACGTTCCTGCTGCTCATACCGCTCGCCCAGAACCACGGCCGCTACCCGGTCTGGGTGGCCGTCCCGCCCCTGGTGGTGATCGCGGTGCTCTACTGCGCGACGGTGATCACCTCGTTCGACGCCCGCGTCCCGCTGCGCGTGGCGATCGGCCTGTTCCTGGCGATGGGCGCGGCGGTCGTGGCCTTCACCGTCGGGTTCCGCGGCGGGTACGCGATCTTCCCGCTGCTCGGGCTCGCCTCCGGGGTGGTGTCCGGGCATGTCGGCGCCCGCGTCGACGGCCCAGACTTCCCCCTGCTCGCGCTCGTCGGCACCCCGACCGTCCTGTCGGTCCTGGTCCCGCTCCTGAACGGCGAGGAGGGCAGCAGCGTCTTCGGCTACGCCTCGGGAACCGCGACCGCCGCCCTGGTGACCTCGATCGTGATCCGGCTGTTCGGCGTGATCGGGATGCTCAGGGAGGCGCGCGAGGAGCTGGCCGAGGCCGCCGTGGAGCAGGAACGCCTGCGCTTCTCCCGCGACCTGCACGACCTCCTCGGCCACACCCTGTCGATCATGGTGGTGAAGTCCCAGGCCGTACGGCTGATCGCCGAACGCGACCCCAAGGTGGCCGCCGAGCAGGCCGCCGACATCGAGAACATCGGCCGCGAGGCGCTCGGCGAGGTCCGCCTGGCCGTGACCGGCTACCGGGGCCGGGGCCTGCCGGGCGAGCTGGACGCGGCCCGCACCGCGCTCGCCGACGCCGGGATCGAGGTCTCGGTCCGCCGCGACAACCTCGCGCTCCTGCCCGGCCCGGACGCCGCCCTCGGCTGGGCGGTCCGCGAGGGCGTCACCAACGTGATCAGGCACAGCGGCGCCGCGCACTGCGAGATCACCCTGCGCCGCGCCGACGACGAGATCGTGCTGGAGGTCCGCGACGACGGCACGGGCGGGCCGCCGGACGTGCCCGGCGGGCTGTCGATCGGCCCTGGCGGGCACGGTCTGAACGGCCTCAAGGAGCGGATGGCGGCCGCGGGCGGCACGGTCACCGCCGCGCCCTCCCCCGCCGGAGGCTTCACCCTGCGCGTGAGCGTCCCGGCCGAGCCGCCAGAATAGGGCCGGGAGGAATCACGTTGATCAAAGTTCTGCTCGCCGAGGACCAGGGCATGATGCGCGGCGCCCTCGCGCTCCTGCTCGGCCTCGAGGAGGACGTCGAGGTCGTCGCCCAGGTGGCGAGCGGCGCCGAGGTCCTGGCGACGGCCCTGGAGACCCGGCCCGACGTCGCCGTCCTGGACATCGAGATGCCCGGCCGCAGCGGCCTGGACGTCGCCGCCGACCTGCGCCGCGACCTCCCCGTCTGCAAGGTCCTGATCGTCACCACGTTCGGCCGCCCCGGCTACCTGCGCCGCGCGATGGAGGCCGGGGCGAGCGGCTTCCTGGTCAAGGACGGGCCCATCGAGGAGCTCGTCGGCGCCATCCGCCGCGTTCTGGCGGGCGAGCAGGTCGTCGACCCCACCCTCGCCACCGCCGCGCTCTCGGTCGGCCCGAACCCGCTCACCGAGCGCGAACGCGACGTGCTCGCGGCGGCGGCCGACGGCGCCACGGTCGCCGACATCGCGACCACCCTGCACCTGTCGGAGAGCACCGTCCGCAACTACCTGTCCGCCGCGATCGGCAAGACCGGCGCCCGCAACCGCATCGAGGCCGTCGGCACCGCCCGCCAGAACGGCTGGCTCTGACGGGCCCGGCGCGGTGGGATCCGAGGTGGGACCCGAGGTGGGATCACGGAGTCCAGTGAATGGTGATCGTGATGGTGTTCTTCTCGCCCTGAAGCGTGAGCGTCGCGTCACCGGTGGTCGGGGCGTCCGGGTCCTGTGTCACGGTGACCTCCGACTGGCTGTCGGCGGCCACCGACCCGCTCGCCGGCGCGCTGACCGGACCCGAAGTGGACGACGTCCACTTCACCGGGCCGCCCGTGGCCCTGATGGAGAACGAGTGGCTGCCCCAGTGGCCCGGCCCGAGATCGACCCCGTAGTGCTGGGTTTCCAGCGTGCCGTAGACGGGCTCCCCGGTGGGCTTGCCCGGGGTGGTCGGCGTGGAGCGGGTGGGACGCGGGCTGCTGGAGGTCGGCGTGGGCGAGCTGGACGTCCCGGCGGGACGGGAGGACTTCGACGACGTGGGACGCGCCGAGGGATCGCTGCCGTCCGCCGGGACCGACGGGACGTCGCCGGGCTGGCCGGCGCTCGCCTTGGACATCGGCTGGTGCTGGTCCTGGGTGCGGATGCCCAGCGGGATCCCGATCGCGAGCAACGCGATGATCACTGCGGCGCCGAGGATGACGGCGCGCTTGCGGGCGCCGCTCCTCGGGCGGGGCGCCTGGGTGTCGCCGGCCGGATCGCGGGGCGAGGTCAGGTCGGGCGGAGGTCCGGCGGAATGCGCGGCCGCGGCCCTCGGCCGGGCCGCCACCGCGGACGCCGCACCCGCCGCCGCGGCGCGGGAGCCGGTGGGATCGACGGCGGCGCGGGCGTTGCGGGCCTCGCGCGCGTCACGGAGGGACGGAGAGGTCTCGGAGGCTGAGGCGTGCCCGGCGGCCTGGGCGGCGGTGGCGGCGGGCTCGGCGCGGGTACGGCCCGCGTCGCCGGCGGCGGCCTTGCCCGCGTTGAGCATGCTCAGGGCGTTCTCGGTACGGGCCGGCGCCGGTCCCTGGCCCAGCAGGACGAGCAGGAGCTCCTGGGAGGTGGGCCGGTCGGCCGGGTCCTTGGCCAGGCAGGCCGCCGCGGCCTCGCGGAGCGTTCCGGAGAGATCGCCCAGCTCGGGATCGCGGTGCAGGATGCGGGCGACCACGGCCGGGATGGTGTCCTGGCCGAACGGCGGCGTGCCGTTGGCCGCGAAGACCAGCGTGGCGGCGAACGCGAAGACGTCCATGGCCGGGTCGGCGGCCCTGCCGTCCAGCTGCTCGGGCGACATGTAGGAGGGCGTGCCGACCGGCTGCCCGCCGGTCTGGGTGGCGGTGACGTCCAGCGCGCGGGCGATGCCGAAGTCGATCACCCGGGGGCCGTCGGGGCCGATCAGGACGTTGGCGGGCTTGAAGTCGCGGTGCACGATGCCGGCCCGGTGGATCGCTGTCAGCGCCGTCGCCATGCCGATCGCCAGGCGCTCCAGGTCGGCGCCCGTGATCGGCCCCTGCTCGGAGACCAGATGGCGCAGGGAGGGGCCCGGGACGTACTCGCTGACCACGTACGGCTGATCGTCGTCGACGTTCACGTCGAGGATCTGGGCGGTGCAGAAGCGGGCGACCTGCTGGGCCGCCCCTGCCTCGCGCACGAACCGCGACTTGACCTCGGCGTCCTCGGTCAGGCCCGGGTGCAGCAGCTTGATCGCGACCGGTGTGCCCTCGGGCGTCCGGCCCAGGTAGACGACCCCCTGGCCGCCGACGCCAAGGCGCCCCTCGACCTCGTACTCCCCCAGCCGGCGTGGATCCGTCGGCCGCAGAGCCTCCATCTCTTCCCCTCACCCCGTGTGCGTGCCCGCCTACCGTGCAGCGCGCCTACCGTACAACCCGGCCCAACCGCAGGTAGGACACATTTCCGGCACGAAGCCGCACGTTACCGTGCAAGCGTTCACTGACATAGTGGGCGCCATGCGGATGCTGCGTACCCCTGATGACCGTTTCGCCGACCTGCCCGACTTCCCCTTCGAGCCCCGGTACGCCGAGATCCCCGACCAGGTCGGGGGGACTTTGCGGATGGCCTATGTCGAGGCCGGACCGGCCGACGGGCCGGTGGTCCTGTGCCTCCACGGCGAGCCGAGTTGGTCGTTTCTGTACCGGCATGTGATCCGTGTCATGGCGGCCGAGGGACTGCGGGTGATCGCTCCCGATCTCGTCGGTTTTGGACGTTCCGACAAGCCCACGGAGATCAACGATCATTCGTACGCGCGGCACATCGAGTGGACGCGGTCGCTCGTCTTCGACGCCCTTGATCTTCGGGACGTGACGCTCGTCGGGCAGGACTGGGGCGGGTTGATCGGGCTGCGGCTGGCGGTGGCGCATCCCGGACGGTTCGCGCGGATCGTGGCGGCCAACACGGGGCTGCCGACCGGGGACTTCCCGATGCCCGAGACCTGGATGCGGTTCCGCCAGGCCGTTCGTACGTCCCCGGAGTTCGACGTCGCGCGCGGGATCCAGTCCGGTTGCCGCACCGAGCTGCCGGAGGCGGTCCGGGCCGCCTACGACGCGCCGTTCCCCGACGAGTCGTTCAAGGCGGGGCCGCGCGCCATGCCCGGCCTGGTGCCCGCCGAGCCCGACGACCCGGAGGCCCAGCCCAACCGGGACGCCTGGGACGTCCTGCGCGGCTGGGACAAGCCGTTCCTGGTGGCCTTCAGCGACCAGGACCCGATCACCGGCCCGATGGCGCCGCTGTTCCTCCAGCTCGTACCGGGCGCCGCGTCCCTGCCGCAGGCCGGGCTCGCGCACCCTACGATCGAGGGCGCGGGGCACTTCCTCCAGGAGGACGAGGGGGAACGCCTCGGCCGCGAGATCGTCACTTTCGTCCGGGGGACTCCTTGACCGACACGACCGATGACGCCCTTCCGGGGTTCGAGGCGGCCGCGCGGCGCAGGCCGCCCAAGGCGGCCGGGTACGAGATCGAGCGGCACCTGTGCGAGACCGGCGCGGTGCCGGTCGCGGGGCGGATCGCCGGGGTGGACGAGGTCGGGCGCGGCGCCTGGGCGGGCCCGGTCGTGGTCTGCGCGGCCGTCACGGACCTGAGCGAGCCGCCGGAGCTGCCGGGGCGCGGGAAGAAGACGGTCAAGCTGACCGACTCCAAGCTGCTCACCGCCGCGCACCGCGAGGCGTTCGCCGAGGTGCTGCCGGACTGGCTGATCGCGCACGCGATCGGAGCGGCCGGCCCCGAGGAGATCGACGAGGTCGGCATGACCGAGGCGCTGCGGCGCGCGGCCGTCCGCGCGTTGGAAGGGCTACCGCAGCGGCCCGACATGGTCATCCTCGACGGCGACAAGGACTTCCTGAAGCGGCGCTGGCCCGTGCGGTGCGAGATCAAGGCCGACCAGCGTTCGGTGACGGTCGCGGCGGCGTCGGTGCTGGCCAAGGTCCACCGCGACCGGCTGATGGCCGAGCTCGGACGCGAGCACCCGGCGTACGGGTTCGGCGAGAGCGCGGGCTACCCGTCACCCGTTCATCAGGAGGCGCTGAAGGCGCACGGGCCGACGCCGCGCCACCGGATGTCCTGGTCGTATCTCGACGATCTCCCCCAGTGGCGGCATCTCAAGCGGCATCGCGACCCGTTGGCCGGAGAAGGCCAGCTCAGCCTGCTTTAAAGACAGGCGAACCAGTCCTTTGAGTCAATCCGGTCGTCCGGGGTAAATCGCCGGTGAAGACGGGAGGACGAGGTCATGGACGCTGTCGTACGCAAACTGCTGCACGAGGCCGGTACCACCTTCGCCGAAGAGGCCGGGTTCCCGTTGAAGGATCAACCGGCGACGCTCTTCAAGCTGCTGGTCATGACCAATCTGCTGAGCACCCGCATCTCCTCGGAGATCGCCCTTGACGCCGCCAAGGAGCTGTTCGCGGCGGGCGGGGGGACGCCGCGCGGCATGGCCAAGCTGACCTGGCAGGAACGCGTCGACGCCCTCGGCCGCGGCCACTATGTGCGGTACGACGAGAGCACCGCGGAACGGCTCGGCGACATGGCCGAACAGGTCCAGGACCGCTACGGCGGCGACCTGCGGCGCCTCGCCATGGAGGCCGAACGCGACACCCAGCGCGTCGCCAAGCTCCTCAAGGAGTTCCCCGGCATCGGCCCGACCGGCGTGGACATCTTCTGCCGCGAGGCGCAGGCCATCTGGCCGTGGCTGCGCCCCTACTTCGACGCGCTCTGCCAGAAGGGCGCCGAACGGCTCGGCCTGCCGACCGAGCCGGACGCGCTCGCCGGGCTGGTCACCGACAAGGACCTGGCCCGCTTCGCCGCCGCCCTCGTCCGCGTCGCGCGCGACAAGAAGCTCGCCGATGAGATCGGCAAGGGCGGCCACCGCTGACGGCCCGCGCTCGTACTTCTTCCGTCTTCTTACATCACAGCCGTATGAGGACCTCGTCGACGGGCTTGCGGGTGATGTCGGGCACCATCGCGTCGTCGGCCGGATAGCCGACCGGGATCACCACGTAGGCCCGTTCCTCCTGCGGGCGCTCGCACACCTCGTTCAGGAACTTCATGGGGCTCGGGGTGTGCGTCAGCGTGGCCAGCCCGGCCTGGTGCAGCGCGGCCAGCAGGAACCCGACCGCGATCCCGACCGATTCCTTGACGTAGTAAGGCCGCGGCGTGTGCGGGCCCTTGTGCACCTCGAACACCACGATGACGGCGGGCGCCTCCTCCAGGAACGGCTTGCGCCAGTCGGTGCCGATCGGCGCCAGCGCCGCCAGCCATTCCGGGGAGGCGCGCCGTTCGTAGAACTCGCGTTCGGCGACCTCGGCGGCCTCGCGCAGCCGCCGCTTGCGGTCGGGGTCGGTGATGACCACGAACCGCCACGGCTGGATGTTGGCCCCGCTCGGCGCCGTGGCCGCCGCCCGGACCGCGTCCTCGATCACGCCGTCCGGGATCGTCCGCCCGGCGAAGTCACGGACCGTCCGCCGCAGGTTCATCGTGTCGGCGAAGGCCTCCACGCGCCTGGTCGCCTCGTCGTGCGGCACGTCGAAGCGCGGCGCGGGGACGACCGGGTACTCCGGTGAGCTGCTCATAGATCATTTCCTACCGCGCCCGGCCTCCCCCGACAACCAGCGTCGGCTCGGCCCGTGCCGCGTCGCCCCGGCCGTGCCGCAGGAGGCTCAGCCCTTGCCGCGGGAGGCGACCCACTCCAGGTTCCAGTTGTAGGCCTGGTCGACGCTCATCTTGCCCCAGCGCGGCCGGCCGGGCGGCGGCAGCACATAGCGGCCCTCGCGGTGCACGACCAGCTCGCCGCCGACGTTCTCGATCAGCGCGAGCACGACGTCGCGGGAGGCGTCCACGCAGTCGTCGGTGCGCATCTCGATCGGCGGCGCCCCGATCGGGTACAGCGTGGCGACCGCGTCCAGCCCGCGGAAGTCGTCGGCGCCGTCGTAGATCTCGGCGAACACCAGGATCCGCTTGAACTTGTCGGTGAAGTCCAGGTTGATCGTCATGTTCTCGCCGGACTCGACCGCGCCCGTGCGGTCGTCCTTGTCCAGCTGGATGAACGGGGGCCGGTCGAGGGCGCCCATGTCGCCCACCGCGTGGATGATGCCCTTGCGCCCGTCCTGCAGCTCCCACAGGCAGCACAGGTCAAGGTCGAGGTCGTAGCCGCGGCGGCGCTTGCCGAACATCCCCTTGGCCACGCCCTCCCGGGCCTGCCAGTTGAGGTTCACCCGCATGTGCCCGGACGTCGCGCCCTGCTTGGTCAGCGACACCGACGGCGAGTTCTTGGTCAGCGAGATCTTCCCGCCCGCGGGCGCCGGCTGCGCGGGTTGCGCTGGCGCGGCGGGCGGCGGGGGCGGCTGGTACTGACCGCCGGGCGGCGGAGGCGGCTGGAACTGACCCCCGGGCGGAGGCGGCTGGAACTGACCCCCGGGCGGAGGCGGCGGCGCGTACTGCCCTCCAGGCGGCGGGGGCGGCGGCTGGTACTGGCCTCCCGGCGGTGGCGGAGGCGGCATGTACTGGCCCCCGGGCGGCGGAGGCGGCGGCGCGAACTGGCCGGGCGCGGGCGGCGCGGGCGGCGCGGCCTGGGCAGGCGCCGGAGGCTGAACGGGCTGCGCAGGCTGAGCGGGCGGCGGCGGGGGTGCGGCCTCGCCCGGGTCGTCGACCGTGATGCCGAAGTCGGTGGCCAGACCCGCCAGACCCGAGTCGTAGCCCTGCCCGACGGCCCGGAACTTCCAGGCGCCCTGCCTGCGGTAGAGCTCGCCCAGCACGAACGCGGTCTCGGTGGTCGCGCCCGGGCTGTCGAAGCGGGCGACCTCGCTGCCGCCGGCCGCGTCCAGGACGCGCACGTACAGGCCCTGGAACTGGCCGAACGTGCCGCCGTCCGACGAGGCCGCGATCACGATCTTGTCGATGCCGGGCTCGACCCGGCCGAGGTCGACCGCGAGCACGTCCGTCACGGTCGCGCCGCGCTGCTTGCCCTCGTGGCGCACCGAACCGGAGCCGTGAGCGGGCTGGTTGTAGAAGACGAAGTCATCGTCCGAGCGCACCTTGCCCATGTCGGTGAGCAGGAGGGCCGAGGCATCGGCGTCGGGCACCCCCATGCCGCTCTGCCAGCCAAGCTCGACCCGTACCGACGGAACCGGCACCGGCGTGTTGGCGCCCTTCTGCATCGACATCTCCGCACCTCTTCCTCGTCCAACGTCCCCAACCTACTCTGACCTCCATGCGTGAACGGACGTACGACGTCGCAGCGTTCCTGGCCCGGCTCGGGGTCGGGGTCGTCTTCATCGCCCACGGCTGGCAGAAGCTCGAGGCGGGCATCACCGCCACGGGCCGCAGCTTCGACGACATGGGCGTTCCGGCGCCCACCTTCTCGGCCGCCTATGCCGCGTTCGCCGAGCTCCTGGGCGGTGCGGCCCTGATCGCCGGGATCGGCCTCCCCGTTGCGGGAACGCTCCTTTTCCTCGATATGGCGGGCGCGCTGGTCTTCGTGCACGCCGACAACGGCCTGTTCCTGGTGGACGGGACCAAGGTCAAGAACGGCTACGAGCTGGTCCTGGTCCTCGGCCTGGCGAGCCTGGTGTTCGCCCTGGGCGGCGGCGGCCGCCTGACCCTGGACACCTGGCTGTCCGGCCGCCGGCGCCGCGGCGACCGCGACCGCGATGACTTCTTCGAACCCGGGGAACAGACGGTCATCGAGGCGATCCAGGCCGCCGAACGTGCCGAGACCGTCCCGGTGTCCCCCGCCCCCGAACTCCCCGCCGCTCCCAAGAAGGCGCCGGCCGCCCCGCCGCCCCCGCCCCGTTCGGCACCCGAGGGCCGTACGGTCGCGGAGGCCGCGACCGCCACCGAGCCCCGGACGGCGGCGGAGATCCTCGACGACGACAAGCTGGTCGCGGGCCGCCGCCGCAAGCGCCGTTCCCCCTCCTCCACGACCCAGCCGATCAAGCGCGACCACGGCGGGAAGCCCGAGAAGGACGACTCCTCACAGTGATCCTCCGAGACGGCCGGCCGGCCGTCAGTGGTGGAATCCCGGCTGGGCGGGCGCGCCTGTGGAGCCTGTGCTGAGCCGCTTGAGACACCGTTCGATGTCGTCGGCGAGCAGCGAGATCTCGTCGCGGCCGATGCCGTGCCGGACCAGCACCCGCTGGATCGTGGTGTCGTCCCGGTCGGGCGGCAGCGGGTACGCGGGGACCTGCCAGCCGCGCGTGCGCAGCTGCTCGGTCAGGTCGTACAGCGTGAACGCGGCGCCCTCGCGCAGCGTGTAGGAGATCGCGGGCAGCGCGCCCTGCCCGTCGTAGAGCAGCTCGAACGGGCCCATGTCCGCGATGCGCCCGGCCAGGTACTGCGCGGAGTCCGCGCAGGCCTGCTGCACCTTGGTGTAGCCCTCGCGGCCGAGCCGTACGAACTGGAAGTACTGGGCGATGATCTCGCCGCCGGGCCGGGAGAAGTTGAGCGCGAACGTCGGCATGTCGCCGCCGAGGTAGTTCACCCGGAAGATCAGGTCCTCGGGCAGCAGGTCGGCCGTCCGCCACACCACCCAGCCCACGCCGAGCGGCGCGAGCCCGTACTTGTGCCCGGAGGCGTTGATGGACGCGACACGTGGCAGCCGAAAGTCCCAGACCAGGTTCTGGTGGAGGAACGGGGCGATGAAGCCGCCGCTGGCCGCGTCCACGTGGATCGGAACGTCCAGGCCCGTGGTTGCCTGGATGGCGTCCAGTTCCTTGGAGAGCTCCTCGACCGGCTCGTAGTCGCAGGTGAAGGTGACGCCGAGGATCGCGACCACGCCGATGGTGTTCTCGTCCACGTACTCGCGCAGCTGGTGCGGCCGCAGCCCGGTCGCGCCCTTCTCCAGCGGCACCTGCCGCAGTTCCACGTCGAAGTAGCGGGCGAACTTCTCCCAGCAGATCTGGACGGGACCGCAGACGAGGTTCGGCCGGTCGGCGGGCTTGCCCTCGGCCTGCCGCCGCTGCCGCCACCGCCACTTGAGCGCGAGCCCGCCGAGCATGGCGGCCTCGCTGGACCCGGTGGTGGAGCAGCCCATCGTGCCGGTGTCGGCGGGCGCGTTCCACAGGTCGGCGAGGATGTGCACGCAGCGCGACTCGATCTCGGCGGTCTGCGGGTACTCGTCCTTGTCGATCATGTTCTTGTCGAGGCACTCGGCCATCAGCAGCCGGACCTCCTCGCTGCTCCAGGTGGTGCAGAACGTGGCGAGGTTCTGGGCCGCGTTCCCGTCCAGCAGCAGCTCGTTGTGGATCACCTCGTACGCGGCGCGGGAGTCCGAGTGCTCGTCGGGCATCCGCCGCTTCGGCAGGACGTTCTCGCTCAGCGCGGACGTGTAGAGATCGCCGGCGCCGGCCGCGTCCTTGCCCGAGACCTGATGCAGTGGCATGCCGACGAACTACCCCGGGCGGTTCGCGCCGAATGCGGTCGTTGCCATTCGTTTGCCCGAGCCGATGGAAAAACGGCCTGATCAGGGGATACGCGCCGTCCAGTTCCGGTCGTCGAACTTCTCCGCGGCCAGCTTGGCGGCCCGGGTCAGCTCACCCTCGGTGAGCCGGTCGCCGGTCAGGCCGTAGCGGGCGCGGAAGTGGGCGATCATCCGCTCGATGATCTCCTCGCGGGGCAGCCCGGTCTGGCTGCGCAGCGGGTCCACGCGCTTGTTGGCGCTGGCGATCCCCTTGTCCGAGATCTTCTCCCGGCCGATCCGCAGGACCTGGGTCATCTTGTCGGCGTCGATGTCGTACGCCATGGTCACGTGGTGCAGCACGGCGCCGGAGGCCAGGCGCTTCTGCGCGGCCCCGGCGATCTTGCCCTTGGCGGAGGCGATGTCGTTCAGCGGCTGGTACCAGGCCTTGATGCCGAGGTCGCCGAGCGCGCCCAGCACCCAGTCGTCGAGGTAGGCGTAGCTCTCGGCGAACGACATGCCGGCGACCAGCGACGCGGGCGCGTACAGCGAGTAGGTGATGGTGTTGCCGGGCTCGACGAACATCGCGCCGCCGCCGCTGATCCGGCGCACGACCGTGACGTCGTGGCGGGCGGCCTGCTCGGCGTCCACCTCGTTCCGGAGCGACTGGAAGCTGCCGATGATCACCGAGTTGGACGCCCACTCCCAGACCCGCAGCGTCGGCGGGCGGCGGCCCGCGCCGACCTCCTCGGCGAGGACCTGGTCCAGCGCCATGTGGAGGGCGGGCTCCTGCGGCGCCTCGTGGATCAGCCGCCAGTCGTGGTCGCGCCAGTCCGAGGCGCTGGTCAAGGCGCGGCGTACGGCGATGGCCACGGCCTCGGCGGACAGGCCCAGCATGACCGTGCCCTCGGGCAGCGCGGCGGTGATCCGCGCCGTGATGTCGCGCGCCTCGGCGGCGGCCGGAGCGCCCTCGACGGCGCGGTTGATGGCGTCCAGCGCGTCGTCGGGCTCCAGGAAGAAGTCCCCGCTCACCCCGACGTCGCGCAGCAGGCCGTCCTGCACGTCGAGATCCACCGCGACGAGCTTGCCGCCGGGAGCCTTGTATTCACCGTGATGTTCACCGTGTGCCACGTCCACCCCAACCGCGTTGAGATCAGCCGGATTCCCCCAGATAGTGTGGGCGCCTCATGCTGACATCCGCCTCTTCCATCGTGTCCCGCCTGCGGGCGGCCGGTTGCGTGTTCGCCGAGGAAGAGGCCGACCTGCTGATCGGCGCCGCCTCGGCCTCGAAAGAGCTGGACGCCATGGTCGAGCGGCGGGCCGCGGGCGAGCCGCTGGAGTACGTCCTCGGGTGGGCGGAGTTCTGCGGGCTGCGCGTCGCGGTGGCGCCGGGTGTCTTCGTCCCGCGCCGCCGTACGGAGTTCCTGGTCCGGCAGGCCGCGGGCTTGGCGGTCGAACGGCCCGTGGTGGTGGACCTGTGCTGCGGAACGGGCGCGCTGGGGCTCGCACTGGCCTCGATGGTGGAGGTCGCCGAGCTGCACGCCGCCGACGTCGATCCGGCGGCCGTGGCGTGCGCGCGCCGCAACGTCGCCGACAGCGCCGCTGACGGCCACGTCTATGAGGGTGATCTTTATGAGGCGCTGCCGCCGTCGCTGATGGGCCGCGTGGACGTGCTGCTGTGCAACGTTCCGTACGTGCCGACCGGTGACGTGGAGCTGCTGCCGTCCGAGGCGCGTGACCATGAGCACCGGGTGGCGCTCGACGGCGGCGCCGACGGGCTGGACGTGCTGCGCCGCGTGACCGGGGCGGCGCCGCTGTGGCTGGCGCCCGGCGGCCACCTGCTCTTCGAGACCAGCGAACGCCAGGTGCCGTCCGCGATCGAGGCCGTCGAACGATCGGGCCTGAACGCGCGGGTGGCAGAGGACGACGAGATGGGCGCCACGGTCGTGATCGGCACCCGCCCTTCCGCTTAGCCCAGCGTCGGGGGCTTTCCCGGGAGCTCGGTCGGCTCGGGGGTGCGCAGGCCGTCCAGGATCACCTGGAGGTTGCGGTCCCACTGGCGTTCCCCGGCACGCAGGCCGAGCGTGTGGTCGCCGGTCGAGACCGAGATCATCAGGAACGCCACGTCCTCCCAGGCGATGTCGCGCCGCATCACGCCGGCCGCCTGGGCGCGTTCGACGAGCGCCTGGATGCGGTCGCGGAGCTCGGCGCGCGAGTGGTCGAGCACGTTCCCGAGGGCCTTGTTGACGTCGCAGAGCTCGTTCCGCAGGCGCGTGTAGCTGGCGGCGAACGTGCCGAAGCCCGCCCAGGGGTCGGGGTCGGCCAGCCCGCGGTCGCCGATGCCGATGATCTCGGCGAGCACCTCGTTCAGGACGGCCTTGAGCAGCTCCTCCAGCGAGCCGACCCGGCGGTAGAACGTGCCCACGCCGACCCCCGCGCGCCGGGCGATCTCGTGCGCGGTGATCTCCCCGCCCTCTTGGGCGGCCTCGCGGGCGGCGGCGACCAGCCGTTCCACGTTGCGCCGCGCGTCGGCGCGCGGCAGGCGGCCGGAACCGTCGTCCAGCAGGCTGTCCACGGCGGTCGGAGCGGGCGGCGCGGGCGGCGCGGGCGGGGTCGGGGACGGGCTCATGCGGCCAGGCTAGCAAAAGCGGACGCGACCAGTCCGATTTAAGTGGACAGATCGCGTCCGCTTCCGTTAGCGTGACTCGAACCGGACGCGAGTTGTCCGGTTAGCTTCCCTGAATCGCGAGGTCCCCCATGTCCGCAATGAAGATCACGGCGCTGGCCGCCGGGTTCGTGATGGCGAGCCTGGACGCCACCGTGATGCAGGTCGCCGGCGCCACCATCCAGAAGGACCTGCACGCCTCGCTGTCCCAGCTGACCTGGGCGGTCGACGGCTACGTGCTGACGTTCGCGGCCCTGCTCATGCTCGCGGGCGGCCTCGGCGACCGGATCGGCACCCGGCGCGTCTACCTGTGGGGCATGGCGATCTTCGTGGTCGCCTCGCTGGCCTCCGCGCTCGCGCCGACCGTCGAGGCCCTGATCGGCGCGCGGCTCCTGCAGGGCGCCGGGGCGGCGCTGTTCATGCCGAGCAGCCTCGCGCTCCTGGTGCGTGCCTTCCCCGACGCCCGTGAACGCACCAAGGTCCTCGGCATCTGGTCGGCGATCGTGTCCTCGTCCATGGCGCTCGGCCCGACGGTCGGCGGCGTCATGGTCGGCGCGTTCGGCTGGCCCAGCATCTTCCTGATCAACCTGCCGGTCGGCGTCGCCGGGATGCTCCTCACCCGCCGCCACATCGCCGCCACCGCCCCGGGCACCAAGCCGCTCGCGGCACCCGGCCACGGCGCGGTCATCGTCATCCTGGCCGGGCTGAGCTTCGCGCTGATCGAGGGCCCGCAGCTCGGCTGGACCGCCGTCCCGGTCGTCGCGTCGGTCGCCGCCGCGCTGGTGGCCGCCGCGCTGCTCGTCGCCCGTGAACGCCGTACCGCCAACCCCGTCTTGCCGTGGGCGCTGTTCCGCCGCCCGAGCTTCACCGGCTCCAACGCGGTCGGTTTCCTCTTCAACGCCGCGTTCTACGGCGCGCTGTTCATGGTCGGCCTGTACGTGCAGCACGCCCGCGGCGCGAGCCCGCTGCAGGCCGGGCTGGAGATCCTGCCGCTGACGCTGTTCATCCCGATCAGCAACATCGTCTTCGCCCGCGTCTCCGGCCGCCTCCCGGCGGGCCCGCTGCTGGCCGTGTCGCTCCTGGTGGCCGGGGCCGCGTCGCTCTTCCTGGCCGCACTGTCGCCGTCCACCCCGTACTGGATGCTGGCCGCCGGCCTCGCCCTGACCAGCATCGCGGGCGGCATCATCTCCCCCGCCATGACGGCCGCCATGGTGAACGCCGCCGGCACCGAGCACGCAGGCGTCGCCGGGTCGGTCCTGAACGCCAACCGCCAGGTCGGCTCGCTCGTCGGCATCGCGTCGATGGGCGTCGTCCTCGCCGTCACGCCGAGCTGGGGCACCGGGGCGACCGTCTCGTTCCTCCTGGTCGGCGCCGCCTACCTGGCCGGTGCGCTGATCGCCTGGCGCCTCATCCGCGACCGCGCCGCCAAGCCCGCCACCGTCCCCACCCGCACTCACGCGCACGCGGCCTGAGCACTCAGTCAGAGCAGTCAGAAGTCGGACAGGAGAAAGACCAATGACGATCCGCGTTGGAATCATCGGCGCCAGCCCCGACCGCGGCTGGGCCGCCCGCGCCCACATCCCCGCTCTGCGGGCGCTCGACGCGTTCGAGATCACGGCCGTCGGCACGAGCCGTACCGAGAGCGCCCAGAAGGCCGCGCGCCTCTTCGACGTCCCGCACGCGTTCACCGACCCGGGCGAGCTGGCCGCGCACCCCGACGTCGACCTCGTCGTCATCACGGTGAAGGTCCCGGCGCACGACACGCTCGTGCGCGCAGCGCTGGACGCGGGCAAGCACGTCTTCTCCGAGTGGCCGCTGACCCGTACGACGGCTGAGGCCGAGGCTCTGGTCGCGCTGTCGAAGAACGTGCGGAACTTCGTCGGCTTGCAGGCCCGCTACGCCCCCGCCGTCGCCCACGCCCGCGAGCTGATCGCGAACGGCGACATCGGCCGGGTGACCTCCGTGAACGTCTACGCGGCCCTGACCAAGGGCGCCGGGACGAGCCTGCCGGGCTGGACCACGTACACCCTGGACAAGGACAACGGCGCCGGGACTCTGGAGGTCGCTGGCGGCCACCACCTGGACGCCGTCGAGTTCATGACCTCGCCGATCGCCGAGGTGTCGGCCCGGCTGTCGATCCAGCGCCCGTCCTACACGGTCGAGGAGACGGGCGAGCAGATCACCGTCACCAGCCCCGACCAGGTCGCCCTCACCGGCGCGCTCTCCTCCGGCGCCGTTCTGTCGGCGCACGTGCACTACGCCAAGACGACCGACCCGCAGACCCGCATCGAGATCTCCGGCACCGAGGGCGACCTCACGATCGTCTCCTCGGGACCGGGCGCGGCGATGGGCCTGCAGCTCGGTGAGCTGCGGCTGCTGGGCGGCGGGCTCGCGGACGGCACGCGTACGGAGATCGCCATCCCCGAGCGCCATCTGTGGGTCCCGGAGGGCGCCGAGGCCACGGAGGTCGCCAACGTCGCGCGCTTCTACCGCCACCTGGGCGACGACATCGAGCAGGGCGTGCACTCCGTGCCCGACTTCGAGGCCGGCGTCCGCGTCCACCGCGTCCTGGACGCCGTGCGCGAGTCCGCCGCCACCGGCACCCGCCGCCCCGTCCAGGGCTCTTAGCCGGTCAGCCGAGGCCGAGCGGCTCAGCCGAGGCCGAGCAGCTCGGCGGCGGTGCCGCCCAGCACGCGATCCCGTACCTCGCCGGGCCGGGTCACCCGTTCCACGGTGGCGCGGGCGAGGACGGGATCGCCGTACGGGGCGTCCGAGCCGAACAGGGTCCGGTCGGGGATCTCCTGGATCGCCAGCCGGACCGAGAAGACGATGTTCGCGGTCGACAGCTCCAGGTACATGCTGGGCGTGTCCCGTACGAGCTCGATGGCCCGCATCCAGTTGAGGCCGCCCAGCTGGCTGACGACCAGCGGCGCCCGCGGGTACCGGCGCGACAGCTCGGCGAGGGTGTTCAGGTCGTCCGCGGTCGTGGGCGCGAAGCCGTGCACGACAACGGGCAGCCGGTGATCGGCGGCCGCGCGCAGCACCGGCTCGATCAGGCCCGCGCCGCCGGGCGGCGGCGTCAGCTCCCCGATCCCGTGCATGCCCCGGGCGACGACCTCGCGTTCGACCAGGCCCTCGACGTCGTCGGCGTCCAGGGGAACGGACAGGAACCCGATGAAGCGATCGTTCTCCAGCGCGGCGTCCAGCTCCCGCCACGCGTCCTCATATCCCCTGGCCCGTCCGCTGAGGGCGGCGTCCAGCGCCGCCATCTCCTTGCGCAGCGATTCCAGGTCGGTCGCCCGTTCGGGATGCGGCCGCGTGCCGAACAGCACCGCGCGGTCCACGCCCGCCTCGTCCAGCAGCGCCAGGTGCGCCTCGACCGGGTCGTGCACGTGGGCGTGCGCATCGATGATCAACGTTCTCCCCCTCCGGGAATGTCTCCTGTCCCGCCAGGGTTGCCGGTTGACATCGTTGGAAGGTCAAGACGTTCAGGCTGGAGAGACCCGCATGCTGATCGGTGAACTGTCGCGCCGCACCGGGGTCAGCGAGCGCCTGCTCCGCTACTACGAGGGCGCGGAGCTGATCAGCTCCCGGCGCAGGCCGAACGGCTACCGCGACTATGACGACGACGCCGTGGAGACCGTACGGCGCGTTCGGGGGCTGCTCGCGGCGGGCCTGACCACCAAGACGATCAAGCACGTCCTGCCGTGCGCCTCGCCCGAGGGCCTGAGCGCGTGCCCGGGTGTGGTGAACAGCCTGCGCGACCGCCTCCGCACCCTCGATCAGCGCGCCGACGAACTGGCGGAGGCACGCGGGCTCCTCCGCCAGACCATCGCGACTCTCACCGAGTCAGACGCGACTCTCACCGGGTCAGACGCGTCGCTCACCGGACCCGACGCGACTCTCACTCAGCCCAGGGCGGAGTGAACGGCTCCTCGCCGGCCACGTAAGCCCGGGCCCCGACCGGCAGCACGCACACCAGCTCCAGCGGCTCGTCCCCCGGGTTGGCGAGCTTGAACGGCGTGTGCGCAGGCACGACCAGCGCGTCCCCGGCACCCAAGGCCAGCACTTCACCCTCGATCGTGACGCGGCCCGCCCCCGCCAACGCGACGAAGATCTCCTCGCGTTCGACCGAGTGCTCGTGACCGGCCGCGCCCGGCGCGATGGTGGCGCGCCAGGCGCAGGTCTCCTTCGCGCCCCGGCTCGGCGAGGCGAGCCCGACGCAGGTGGCCTGCGGCGCGTTGAACGTCGGAGCCGCGGCTCCAGAAATGATCGGCATGCCGGACCTCACTTCGCGGGATCGGGAACGAACGACTGACCGTTCATGAACGCCATCGCGCCCACCGGCAGCGAGACGACCGCCTCGAACGGCTCCTCATGCGGGTTGGCCATGCTGAACATCACGCCCGCCGGAACGACGATCGCGTCGCCCACCGCGACCTGATGCTCGACGCCGTCCAGCGAGGCGACGGCCGCCCCGCGCACCACGACGAGCACCTCCTCGTGGTCGAACGAGTGCGGCGCTCCCGCGCCCCCCGGGTGGACCCGCGTCTTCCACACGCAGGTCTCCTTGGAGCCGCGGCTCGGCGAGGCGAGCCCGGTGAACGTGGCGTTCGGCATGTCGAAGGTCGGGGCGGTGGATCCTAGGATGATCGGCACGAGAACTTCCTCTCTCGAAGTTGTACAAGCACAGTTGTACAACTGAGGTAGAAGAATAGTCAACCCCGGAGGCGGCATGGATCACGACATCGACTTCGGCATCCTGCTCGGACTCGCCTACCAGCAGTTCGTCGGCGAGCTGCACGAGCACCTGGACGCCGCGGGCTTCACGGGCCTGCGGTCCGCGTTCGGCTACGCGTTCAAGGTGCTCGCCCGGAACGACCTGACGATCGGCCGGCTCGCCGAGCACCTCGACATGACCCACCAGGGCGCCGCCAAGCTGGTCGACGAGATGGTGAACGCCGGTTACGCCGAACGCCGCCCCGACCCCGCCGACGGCCGGGTCAAGCGCGTCGTCCTCACCGACCAGGCCCGCGCCCTCATGGCCTCCGGCAGCCAGTTCCACAACGCGTTCGAGGCCGACCTGGCAACCGAGATCGGCCCCGAGGCCGCCGCCGCCCTCCGCAAGGCCCTGATCACCATCGTCGAACGAGCCGACTCCCCCGACGGCCTCACCCGAACGCTCCGCCCCCTGGCCTGAATCACATAGCAATCGCTAGCAATTGCTAACCTATTCCCATGGAGCAAGACCGGATCGCCGCCGCCCTCCGCAAGATCAGCGCAGGCTTCGCCGAACTGGCCGACGCGATCACCGCCGACCCCGCCGAACGCCCCGAGGACGCCCGCTACCGCGCGGTCATCTCCGAATGGGGCGACCGGGGCCTCACGCGATCGGAGGCCAGCGCCCTGTTCCGCAAGCACGGCTTCTCCCCCCAGGTCGCCGGCGGCTGGGCCCGCGGCGACTGGCTGGAGGTCCGCGACGACGGCCGCCGCTACCTCACCGACCGTTCACGCACCTGGCTGGAGTCGACCGATGACTGAGTTCAGCGTCCGCCTCGAAGTCCGCATCTACGAGATCGACCCGCAACTGCACCTGGGCGGCGCCTCGTACATCCAGTACGCCGACCAGAGCCGCTACGCCTGCCTGCGCGCGGCCGGCGTCGACGTCGACGACCTGCTCACCCACAACCTCGGCCCGGTCAACCTGGAGACCTCGATCAAGTACCTCAGCGAGCTCCGCGGCGGCGACCAGGTGGACGTCTCCTGCCGCTGGGAGTGGGGCACCGGCAAGACCTACCGCGTACTCCACGAGCTCCGCCACGCCGACGGCCGCCTGGCCGCCGAGGTAGCCCACACCAGCGGCCTCCTGGACCTCAAGGCCCGCCGCCTGGTCGCCTCCCCCGCCACCGAATGGCGATCCCGAGCGACCCACCCCGACCTCCTGGGAATGTGACCCCCGAGACACTCCGAACCGGAATGCCACCCCGCTCCCCGACGCTCTACTGATCAAGAAAAACGTGAAGGGAGCAAGGCCATGGCCATCCTCATTGCCTACGACGGGTCCGAAGACGCCAAGACCGCCATCGAGTTCGCGGCCAAGCATCTGACGCCGGAGCCCACGGTGATCCTCAGCGTCTGGGAGCCCCTGTTCGTCCAACTGGCCAAGGGCGCCATCGGCCTGAGCGTGCTCCCCTCCGACGTCGAGGGCGAAGCCCAGTCCTACGCCGAGTCCGCCGCCAAGGAGGGCGCCGAGCTCGCCAAGGCCGCCGGCTTCTCCGAGGTCACCTACCGCTCCGTGGCCGACAAGCAGTCCATCTGGGCCACCATCGTCGAGACCGCCGAAGAGATCGACGCCTCCGTCATCGTCACCGGCTCCCGAGGCCTGGCCGGCATCCGCTCCGTCCTCCTGGGCAGCGTCTCCAACCACGTCCTCCACCACGCCCACCGCCCCACCCTCGTAGTACCCCCCGCCAAGTAACCCCCGGGAAAAACGTGGTGCGCCGACCTCCTCGGCGCACCGTTCTCGTCAGGGTGATTCGGGTTTGGGGCGGTTGAGGACTTCTACGTAGACGATGCGTTCGTTGACGACGTCCAGGAGGAGCATGCCGGTGGACGGGGAGAGGGCGATGGTGCGGTGGCCGGGGCCGTACTTCTGGCCGGGCGGCCGGGGCGCGGAGTAGAAGCTCTGGCAGACGTCGTCGCCGCAGCCGCATTCGGCCACCAGACGGAGGTCGTGGGCGGCGATGGCGAGACCGGGTTCGCCCTCTTCCTCGAGGAGGGTGACGAGTTCGGCGACCAGGTCAGGGAAGAGTTCGCGAACGAGCGGGGGCTCCGGCTCCATCCGCGCACCCTAGCCCTCGGCCGGTCCCGGCCGCCGGGTTACATCTAGTCAAGTCCGGAGTTGAGAGCTTCAGTAAAGCCATGACCGACGCACCCCGTGACGATCTCTTCTACACACCTCCCGTACCGCTGCCGGACGGCCGGCCCGGTGACGTGATCTACAGCAGGCCCCTCGACAATCCGGTGGCCGAGCTGTCGGAGGGCGAGAACTGGCTGGTCCTCTATCTGTCGGAGAACGTGCGCGGGGAGCCGATCGCCGTGTCGGGGATCGTCGTTCTGCCGCGGGGTGAGGCGCCGACGGGCGGGTTCCCGGTGATCGCCTGGGCGCACGGGACCGTGGGCGTCGCGGACGGGTGCGCGCCGTCGCGGGACACCGAGGGGTCGCTGGCGCATCCGATGAACGCCTATCCGCAGGCGATGCTCAACCGGTTCCTGCGCGAGAAATGGGCGGTCGTGATGACCGACTACGAGGGGCTCGGGACCACCGATCGCGTCCATCCTTACCTGCTCGGGCAGAGCGAGGCGTACGGGGTGCTGGACAGTGTGCGCGCGGCCAGGGTGATGTTCGGGGAACGGGTCTCACAGACGTTCGCCATCGTGGGGCATTCACAGGGTGGGCAGGCGGCTCTGTTCGCCGCGCACTACGCCTCGGGGTGGGCGCCTGAGTTGCAGCTGGCCGGCGTCGCGGCGATCGCTCCGGCCAACCATCCGCTGGGGCTTGTGCGGGTCGGCGCCAAGCTGCCGGTGGTCGACGAGGGCCTCGCGTTCACGCCCCTGTTCTTGTGCGGCGCGATGGGCGGCGACCCCTCGATCGAGCCCGGGGAGGTGCTCGCCCAGGGCGTGTTCAACAACCGGTGGGGGCACGTCTTCGAACGATGCCGCGCGGGTCTGAGCGAGAGGAACTCCTGGGGAGGGGTGCTCGGAACCCTGCAGTTCAAAGGCGACTATCCGGACAGTCCCAACGATCATCAGCGGGCGTTCGAGGAGCAGCTGGCGGCGATGAATCCTGACGTGGAGATCGACGTTCCCATCAGGATCACCCAGGCGGCCGACGACGACCGGGTCAAGGCCGATCCGCCCGGAGACCTCAAGGGCACGACGGATCTGGTGGACGAGCTCGGGGACACCAACCCGAAAACGCCGCTGGAGTACGAGCTGATCCCGGCAGGGCGCGTCCCCAAGGAAAAGCCGCTGGGAGTGCACTTCGCCACCATCAACTACGACACTCCGGCGCTTGTCGGCTGGCTCAAGGACCGGCTCCGTTCTTAGGGGGTCGTGGAGGACGCTCTAGGGTGGGGGTGCGGCGGAGGTTGGCGTGGTGCCCGATGAGCTGGGGTGAGACGGTGCCTCCGGAAGGGAGGCATCGTGGCCGCACCAGCGCCGGGGCGTCCGGTACGCGGGTCGTCGACCGGGCGGCCGTTGATGGCTGCGCTCGATCTGTTCGGGCGCAAGTGGGCGCTGCGGATCCTCTGGGAGCTGCGTGACGAGGCCATCGGGTTCCGGCCGCTCCAGCAGCGTTGCGACAACATGTCCTCGAGCGTGCTGCGGCAGCGGCTTGTCGAGCTGGGCGAAGCGGGGCTCGTCGCGCAGAACGGGGACGGCCGGTACGAGCTGACCGAGCTCGGGCAGGAGGCGCAAGAGGCGTTGCGGCCGCTTGCGCGGTGGTCGGACCGCTGGGCCACGAGCCTTGAGGGGACGACATGAACCTGCTGCCGTTGAACACCACCGATGTCGTCAAGGAGCAGGGCGCTTCGGTGGCGGTGCTGCCGGTCGGCAGCTTTGAGCAGCATGGGCCTTACCTGCCGCTGGCCACGGACACCATTATCGCGTGCACGATCGCCAAGGAGATCGCGGATTCGTATCGGGTGCTGCATCTGCCTCCGATCACGATTTCCTGCTCGCACGAGCATGCGGCCTGGCCTGGGACGGTCAGCATCTCTGCCCGGACGTTGTACGCGGTCGTGAGCGACATCGCGGAGTCGTTCGACGGCAGGCTGGTGCTGGTGAACGGGCACGGCGGCAACTACGTGCTGGGCAATATCGTTCAGGAGGCAGGGGGTCGGCTCGCGCTGTTCCCCGGAGTCGAGGACTGGCAGGCGGCCCATAGCGCGGCGCGGCTGGAGACCTCGCTCGACAGCGACATGCATGCCGGGGAGCTCGAAACGTCCATCCTGCTGCACGCGCACCCGGAGGTCGTACGGTCCGGGTACGAGACGAGCGACTTCCTGGCCGACGACCGCAGGCACATGCTCACCAAGGGGCTTCAGGCCTACAGCCCGACCGGAGTTGTCGGACGGCCATCGCTAGCCACGCCCGACAAGGGCCGGGACCTTCTCGCCAGCCTCGTCAAGTCGTTCGGTGACTACTTCTCGCTCCTGGACGGCTGAAGCAGCGGAAGCGTCCGAACCGGCCGAAGCGGGCAAAGTCCGCCGCACGAAGAGGAAGGCCACGCCGGGCAGGCTCGCCACCATCGCGAGGATGCCGTACACCACGGCCGCGGTGAGTCCCTGGTGCGCGCCCAGGCCCGCCGTACCGAACGCAAGGGCCGTGACCGCCTCGCGAGGGCCCCAGCCGCCGACGTTCACAGGCAGGGCCATCACCAGCAGGGCCAGCAGCAGGAGCGGGGCCAGGGTAGCAACGGGCGCGGTGGCTCCCGCTTGACGGGCCGCGACGACGAAGAGGCCGATGTGGCCCGCGAGGGCGGCGGCCGAGAAGACCAGGACGCCCGGCCAGGTGTTGCGCGCCAGCAGGCCCTTCCGTACGTCGGCCGTGAAAACCGTGAGGGCGCGCCGCCACCGGGACGCGGCCAGGGCGAGCACCACCGCGGCAAGGAGAGCGCTGACCGCCACCAGGACCACCATCAGGTCGTGCGCGACGGCCGACAGGAGCGCGGGCCGGGTGAACAGGACCGCAAGGCCCACGACGATGAGGACCACCTGCCCGGCCATGCGTTCCAGCACGACGGCACGCACTCCCCTGGTGACGGCGCGGTGGACGTCACCGAGCACGCCTGCGGGCAGCACCGCGTTCAGGAACAGCGCGCGGTAGTAGTCGGAGATCGCCGTGCGGAGCGGCAGCGGGTCGCCCAGCCGCCGCGCCACCAGGCACCAGCGCATCGCGCTCATCACGGTGGTGAACAGGCCGACGCCGAGCGCGGCGGCGATCGACGGCAGGTCGATGACGCGGAGGCCGTCGACGAACGCGCCGGTACCGAGCCGCCAGGCCAGCACGAGGAGAATGCCCGCGCCCGCGAGCAGCCGCAGCGCCTTCATCGGCCGCCCTCCGACCGCACGTTCTCAGACCGCACGTTCTCAGACCGCACGGTCTCAGACCGCACGGTCTCAGACCGCACGGTCTCAGACCGCACGGTCTCAGACCGCGCGTTCTCGAACAGGGCGGCCTCAGGCAGGGCGAGGAGATCGCTGTGGTGGACCACGGCGGACTCGAGGCTGTCCAGGCGGCGCTGGAAGTAGGCGTCGCCGTCCAGGTCGGGGCGGCGTTCGACGGCCGCGTCCACCCAGCCGCGCAGCCATTCGCGGACCAGCTCGGCCTGGTCGGGGCCGAGCCGCCACGGGCTGGGGCGGGTGCGGACGACGGCTCCACGGCGTTCGAACGCCTGGGCCGCGGTGTCCGGGGCGTCCGGGCCGAGCAGCAGGCCGCGCCGCTGATGGTCGTTGAACGCGGCGGCGAAGTCGGTGTCGAACGGGTCGGACGGCGTGAGCTCGACGCGCCCCACGACCGACAAGGTCAGCAGGCTCGGGCACCCGGCCTGCACGCAGGCCTCGGCGAGCCCCTCCACCTGCTCGAACGTCAGCAGGTCCAGGAGCGCGGATGCGGTGATGAGGTCGGCGCCCGCCAGGTCGGCGCCGCGCAGGTCCGTGAGGTCGCCCTCGTGGACCTCGGTCGTGACGGGACTGCCGTCGGCGGCGGTCAGGCCGTTCATGCCCTCGACGGCTCGGGCCAGCAGCAGGGGGTCGCGGTCATGCAGGATCCAGTGCTGCGGGCCGTTCAGCCGTCCGGCCAGCCAGCGCCCCATCGAGCCCGTGCCGCAGCCGAGGTCGCGGATGACCCGGCGCCGCTCGTCCCTCCGCAGGGGCGCGAGCAGCTCGGTGGAACGGGCGGCGGCGTCGGCGCTCTCGCGGAGGGCCAGCCAGTCCGGACTGAAGGCGGTCACGACGCTCAACAAGGCTCCTCGATCAACTGCTTCATCACGACACCCATTGCACGCACGGACTCTTCCCAAGGGTTCAATTCGTCGCGGCGCAGCCACGCTGAGTTCCTCAGTTCGTCCCGCAGCTCCGGCTCGGTCAGCCAGCGGCGCAGGCCCGCTGCCAGCGCGGACGCGTCATCCGGCGGTACGAGAATCCCGGGCAGCGCGCCGAGCGCCTCGGGCACGCCGCCGACGGCCGAGGCGACGACCGGGACGCCGCGCGCGAGCGCCTCGGTCACGACCATGCCGAACGTCTCGGCGCGCGACGGCAGGACCATCAGGTCGGCGGCGGCGTAGGTGGCGGCGAGGGCCGCGCCGGTCTGGGGGCCGCGGAGGCTGAGGCGGTCGCCGAGGCCGTGCTCGGCGATCAGCGCGGCGATGCGTTCGGCGTACGCGGGGTCGCGGTCGAGGGGGCCGACGCAGTCGCAGGTCCAGGGCAGGTCGGCGAGGGTCGCGAGGGCCTTGACCAGCAGGTCCTGTCCCTTGCGCGGCGTGACCGAGGCGACGCACAGCAGGCGGGAGAAGCCGTCGGTGCCGGGGGTCAGCGGCGCCGGGTCCGTTCCGGGGCGGACGACGTGGACCTGCCCCACGTACGCCAGCCGCCGCGCCGCCCAGTCGCTGGTCGTCACGACCGTGCTGACGGCACGCAGCGTCTTGCGTTCGAGCACGTCCAGGTCGGCGGCGCCGGCCACGCCGATCTCGTCGGCGAGCGGCAGATGCACCAGCACGGCGATCCGCAGCCGCCGCGCCGCCGGAACGATCACGTCCGGCACGCCGCAGGCGACCAGCCCGTCGATCAGGACCGCGGCCCCGTCCGGGAGACCGGCCAGCGCCTGGGCGAGGCCTGTCTTGGCGGCGTCGTCGGGTCGCGGCCACGTCCCGGGAACGGCGATCTCCCGTACGCCCAGGCCATCCGCGATCCGCCGGTTGTAGGCGTTGCCGCCGCTCGGCGCGGGATCGTCGGGCACCACGAAGTGAAGCGCCTCGGCCGGCGTCATAGGTCGCGCTCGTAGGTCGCCCAGGCCACGTGGGACTCGTGGAGGGTCACGGCGATCTGGGTGAGGCCGCGTGCGCCCTCGCCCAGCGCGCCTTCGTGGACGCGGTCGGCGAGACGGTCGGCGATGTGCTTGGCCAAGAACTCGGTGGAGGTGTTGATCCCGGCGAACGCGGGCTCGTCGTCGAGGTTGCGGTAGTTGAGCGCGGCCATGACCGCGCCGAGCTCCTGGGTGGCCAGGCCGATGTCCACGACGATGTTGTCGGCGTCCAGCTCGGGGCGGCGGAACGTGGCGTCCACCAGGAACGTCGCGCCGTGAAGCCGCTGCGCCGGTCCGAAGACCTCGCCGCGGAAACTGTGGGCGACCATGATGTGGTCGCGGACGGTGATGCTGAACACGGGCGTTCCTCCTAGGCGGAAGCGTCGGTGTAGGTGATGCGGTGGCAGAGGGCGGGCAGGTCACCGGCGGCCAGGCGGGGCATGACGGCGGGCAGGTCGTCGAACGCGCTCTCGCCGGTGATCAGCGCGTCGTAGCGACGGTCGGCGAGCAGGCCGAGGGCCAGCCCGACCCGGTCGCCGAACGTACGGCGCGCACGGCGGGCCGGGGACACCGCGCCGACCTGGCTGCTGCGCACGGTCAGGCGGCGGGAGTGGAAGGCCTCGCCGAGCGGGACCGACACGCGCCGGTCGCCGTACCAGCTCAGCTCGATCACCTCGCCCTCTTGCCCGAGCAGTTCCAAGGCACGCGCGAGCCCCTCCTGCGACGCGCTGGCGTGGAAGACCAGGTCGCAGTCGCCCGCCGCCTCGTCCGGGCGCGCGAACTCGACGCCGAGCGCGTCGGCGATGGCGCCGCGCGACGGGTCGACGTCCAGGAGCTGCAGCCGGATGCCGGGGATCCCGGCGGCGATCGCGGCGATGCTGGAGCCGACCATCCCGGCGCCGATGACGGCGATGCGGTCGCCGACGAGCGGCGCCGCGTCCCACAGCGCGTTCACCGCCGTCTCGACGGTCCCGGCCAGGATCGCGCGCTCGGCCGGTACGTCCTCGGGAACGAGCCGTACCGCGTCCGCGGGCACGACGTAGCGGTCCTGGTGCGGGTAGAGGCAGAAGACCGTACGGCCCAGGAGAGCGGACGGGCCCTGCTCGACCACGCCCACGCTCAGGTAGCCGTACTTAAGCGGCCCGGGGAAATCGCCCTCCTGGAACGGGGCTCGCATCGCCTGGTACTGGCTCTGTGGCACGCCGCCGCGGAACACCAGCGTCTCGGTGCCCCGGCTCACCCCCGAGTACAACGCCCGTACCAGCACGTCGCCGGGGTCGGGCTCGGGCAAGTCCACGGATCTGATCTCGCCCTTGCCGGGCGAGCCGAGCCAGAACGCCCGCGCCTGTCGTGCCGCCGACCGCCGTGCCTCCTGCTGTCGCGCCTCCTGCCGCCGTGGCTCCCGCTGCCGTCCCGCGTCCTGCCGCATGCCGTTGACGTTCCTCTCCGTTCAGCCACAGCCAGGCGATGTCCCGGCCGAAGGACCATGTCAGCAGGGTCAGCGCCGTGGCCACGCTCGCCGCGCTGAGCACGTACGGGAGAAGGCCCGAACCGGCCGCCACGAGGAAGATCCCTTGGGACGCCGCCACCGTCTTGCGCGCCAGGCTCGGCGGCAGCGCGCCGCGCAGCCACGGCGCCGCCCAGGACGCGGCCACGAACGCGTACCGCATGCCGCCGATCACCAGCGTCCACGCGCCGAGCGAGTACGCGGCGTGCACGCTCAGCACCAGGATCAGGAACGCGTCGACCTCCATGTCGAAGCGCGCCCCGTACGACGACGACGTGCGGGTGCGGCGCGCGACCTTGCCGTCCACCCCGTCCAGGACGAGCGCCACGGACGCGACCGCGACGAGGGTGGGCCCGGCGGTGGTGCGCCCAGCGACCAGGGCGAGGACGACTCCGACCAGCGCCGCCCGCGCCAGCGTGATCCGGTCCGCGGGGCCGAGGACGTGGCGCGAACGGCGGAGGGTGGCGGCGAGGACGGTCAGCAGCCCGGCGGCGTAGACCGCGCCCGCCACCCAGCTAAGCGGCGGCATGGGCCCACCCGAGGGTCGACATGATCTCGTCCCTGATGCCCGGCGCGACCGCGATCGTCGCCGCGGAGTCGGCGCTGTGGTCGGCGCCCTCGTCGTCCAGCATCAGGCCGCCCGCCTCGCGGACCAGCAGCACTCCGGCCGCCGTGTCCCACGGATGGTTGGACAGGATGACCGTGGCGTCGAGCCTGCCGTGCGCGACCCAGGCCAGGTCGATCGCGGCGGCGCCGATCATCCGGATCCGTTCGGCGCGGGCGCCGAGGCGGCTCATCAGCGCCAGCCGGATCCGGTTCTTGGTGAGGGCCTCGCCGCTGTCGCCGATGGCGAAGTCACCGATCGAGACGATGGCCCCGGCGATGTCGTGCACGCCCGAGACATGGATGCGCTCGCCTTGGCCGCCGCCGTCCCCCGTTCTGCCCACGTAGGCCCCGTGCCCGTCGGCGCCGGTGTAAACGACGTTCATGAACGGCAGGTCGATCGCCGCCACGACGCTGCGGTTCCCGGCGACCAGGCCGAGCGACACCGCGCAGAGCGGGATGCCGCGCGCGAAGTTGGCCGTTCCGTCGACCGGGTCGAGCGCCCACCACAGCTCGTCGCCGGACGGGCCGCTGCGCCCGTGTTCCTCCCCCACGATCGCGATCTCGGGCGTCTCGCGGGTCAGGAACGCGCGTATGGCCTCCTCGACGGCCAGGTCCACGTCGGTGACCAGGTCGCGGTCTCCCTTGGCGGTCACCGAGCCCGGTGTTCGCGCGTGAACGATCCGGTGGGCGATCGCGACGGCCTCGCGGGCGACGAGCAGCAGCTCGATGGCATCAGCCATGGGCACCTCCTACATCGGCATGTTCATGACCGGCCGGGCAGGCGGGACAACCGGCGGCGGACCGTTCGGGAGCAGCGGACTTGTCAGGAGCGGCAGGGCGGTCGAGGGCGGCCGGACGGTCGGCGGCGGCGCCCGCGGGGCGACCGGGAGCGGCGGGGCGGTCGAGCTGGGGCAGGTCGTGACCCAGCCGGTCGCGCTTGGCCTTGAGGTAGCGGATGTTGTCGTCGTGCGCGGGCGCCAGGAGCGGCACGCGGGCGGCGACGTGGATGCCGTACGACTCCAGCGCGCGGACCTTGTCGGGGTTGTTGGACATCAGCCGCACGGACCGTACGCCCAGGTGGTGCAGCACGCGGGCGGCCGGCGCGTAGTCGCGGACATCCACCGGCAGCCCGAGGCGGGTGGCCGAGTCGATGGTGTCCAGGCCGTGGTCGTCCTGGAGCACGTGCGTGCGGACCTTGGCGACCAGGCCGATCCCGCGTCCCTCGTGGCCTCGCAGATAGATCAGGACTCCGCTCCCCTCGCGCACGATGGAGTCCAGCGCGGCGTTCAGCTGGTCGCCGCACTCGCAGCGCATCGCGCCGAAGATGTCTCCGGTCATGCATTCGGAATGGACCCGGGCGAGCACGTCCTCGCCCAGGCGTGGCGACCCGTAGACCAGAGCCATGTGCTCGTGCCCCTGCCCGTCGTCCGGATCGCGGAACGCGATGGCACGGAACGTTCCGCGGCGGGTGACCAGGGCGGACTCGGCCAGATCGGTCGGATCGATGTCGTGGTGACGCATCTGTTCTCCTTCTCCCCTGACCTAAATACGGTCAGCAGCCCGGTTTTGGGTCACTCCCAACATCTCCCGCCCGGGTCCGCCCACTCCAGCGATCTCGCCCCGCCCCATCAAGGACGTGAGATTTGAAACTTGAGACATCATATCCCAAGTTAGGAATCCTCAAGGAAGAGGCCCTTGCGCTTCTGTATTCGAAGCGAGATAGTGATTCGGAAATCGAAGCACTCGGAGGGCCGTCCATGCCGCGCATCGAACCCCTGAACCCCCCGTACGAGCCCGAGATCGGCGAGGCACTGCGCACGTGGATGCCGCCCGGCGTGGCTCACGATCCGCTGCAGCTCTTCCGGGTCCTGCACCGCAATCCGGAGCTGGCGTCACGGATGCGCGTCCTCGGCGCCGGGCTGCTGGCGCACGGCAAGATCCCCGACCTGGACCGCGAGATCGTCATCGCCCGCGCCTGCGCGCTCAGTGGCTGCGCGTACGAGTGGGGCGTCCACGCCGCGACGTTCGCCGGGGCCGTCGGGCTCACCGGCGAGCAGATCCGCGCCACCGTGACCGGCGACCCCGCCCCCTGGTCGGCCGGCCAGCGCACGGTGATCCGCGCGGTCGACGAGCTCCACGAGCACGCCGCGATATCGCAGGAGACCTGGAAGGCGCTGGCCGAGCACTACGACCAGGCTCAACTGCTGGAGTTCGTCGTCCTGGCCGGCTGGTACCGCACGATCGGCCAGCTGGCCAACTCCCTGGAACTCGACGACGAGCCCTGGGCCACCCCGTTCCCCCGAACCTAAGACCCAGGAGGCCGAGGCGCACCGCTCGCGCCGTCGCCGCACATCCGCATCGAGATCCCCGCGATCGGCCTGACGACGCCGGTACTCAAGCTCGGCCTGCGCCCGGACGGATCACTCGACGTCCCCACGCTGCGCTACGCGTCGCTGCTCCCCCGGCGGCGGTCCTTGCGGGCCTCGAGCTCCTCGGCGTCCACGTACGTCAGCATCGGCTCGCCGGGGACGCCGATCATCACCACGACGAAGCCGCTCTTGCGGTCGGCCAGGTTGTTGGCCGCCTGGTAGTGGATCACGTCTCCGCCCGGCTCCCAGAACGCCTCGCCCTCGCGGATCACACGCGGCGCCTCGCCCTCCAGCTCGAACAGCATCTCGCCGCTCAGCATGTAACCGAAGACCGGTCCGGAATGCCGGTGCGGGGGCGTGCCGGGGTCGCCGGGCTGCAGCTCGATCGTCATGGTCATCACCTCGGCCCCGTCCGGGATGAACGGCGGGACCTCGTGCAGCAAGGTGGTCAGAACGGTCTTGGATCCGGTCGGTGTAGTCGTCATGACCCCTACGTTAGGCGCCGACCGGCACCACCACAGGATCCGCTTACCCCCCGCTTATGGGTACCGCTTTCCACTCACGATCTGCCCCAGAATCTCCACCGCCTGGTCGATCCCGGCAGGCGTGATGTTGCCGTACCCCAGCACCAGCGCATCCGCCCTCGGCCTGGCGACCGCCTCGAACCGCGCCACCGACATGAGCCCGACGCCCTCCGCCCCCGCCCGCTCGACCAAGGCCTCGGCATCCAGCCCGTCCGGAAGCGTGGCCAGCGTCTGCAGCCCCGCAGGCACCCCGGCCAGCTCCAGCGGCACCCCGTGCCGCGTGATGGCCTCCTGAAGCGCCTGCCGGTTGTCTCGATACCGCGCCCGGCTCTGCCGCACATGCCGGTCGTACGCCCCGCTAGTGATCATCTCCGCCAACGCCAGCTGATCCAGCAGCGCATTACCCGCATCGGCGTAGAACTTCCCCCTGACCAGCCGCTCCATCAAGTACCCGGGCGCGACCATCCACCCCAGCCGCAGAGCGGGCGCGAGCGTCTTGCTGGCCGTCCCCACATAGATCACCGATTCCGGCGCCCGCCCCTGCAACGAGCCCACCGCGCGCCGATCAAACCGGAACTCCCCGTCATAGTCGTCCTCGACCACAACGGCCCCCGTGCGCGCCGCCCAGGCCATCAAGGCCTCTCTCCTCCGCGGCGCCAGCACCCACCCACTGGGAAACTGGTGCGCCGGAGTAGTCAGAACGGCCCCGACCCCATCCGGCAGCTCGTCCACCCGCAGCCCCTCGGCATCAACCCCGACCGGCACGGCGATCAGCCCAGCGCGTTCAATGATCGGGATCCGATGCGGCAACCCCCGATCCTCCAGCGCGACCGCCCGAGCCCCCGCCTCCCTCAAGGCCCGACACACCAGATCCAAGGCCTGCGTGAATCCGTTGCAGACCAGCACATCCCCCGGCTCGGCCGCCACTCCGCGCACCCGATTCAGGTAGCCGGCGAGCACCTCACGCAACCGCCAATGCCCCGCATGCTCGGGATAGCCGAACTCCGCGTTCTCCGCCTCCGCCAACGCCCCCTGCAAGGCCCGCCGCCACTCCCGACGCGGAAAGTGGGCGAACGAGGGCAACCCCGGCCGCAGATCCCACCGCGGCTGGGACTCCGCAGGTCCTCGCACCACCGCCACCTGCGCCGCCGCCGGAACGACCACATCAGAAACCCGCGTGGCCGACCCCGGCCGAGCCGACAGATACCCCTCCGCCGCAAGCTGCGCGTACGCCTCGACCACCATCCGCCGCGACACGCCGAGATCGTTGGCCAGCACCCGGCTAGCCGGAAGCCGCTCCCCCGGCGCCAGCCGCCCCGACCGCACCGCCTCCCGCAACGCGCCCTCAAGCTGAACATGCAACGGAACGCCCCCACCACGCGACAGCGCAAGCAGCAGCTCCGGCCCAGAACCGGTACCCGAATCACCCATCCCAAAGAACCCTACCCAGGGTCCGCCTGGCGGGTGACACGGATGACGGCGTTCATGGTGGTCAGGCCGACGGCCATGGCTAGGAGGTGCTCGGCGATGGCTACTGGGAGGTATTCGACGGCGGTGAAGCCGCCTGGGTGGAGGAGGGTCATGGGGAGTTTCCAGGCGCTCCAGGCGAACATGGAGCCGGAGGCGCCGAAGGCCAGGGATGTGGGGATCCACAGGCTCAGGCGGGTGGGGCGGCGGGTGGTGAGGGGGTAGAGGCTCGCCAGGCCTATCAGGGCCCAGATTCCCCAGCTGGCGCAGAGCATCCGGCCGTTGGTGTCGAGGTCGGCGCGGTGCGCGGGGTTGATGCCCAGCGTTCCGCCGAACGCCCAGTAGAGCTGGGTTATGCCGAGCAGGCCTGCGCCTAGGGCGGGCAGGGTCGCGCGGGTACGGGTGAGGTCTCCGACCTTGCCGACGAAGGCTTGGGGCCAGCGCTGCCTGAGGTAGATGGGGAGCGCGATGGCCAGGCCTATGGCCATGCCGGCGAAGCCGATGGTGATGAAGAGGGTCTCCCAGGAGGGGGTGGACGATCCGCCGTCGTCGCTGTTTCCCCCGTCTCCGATGACGGTTCTTAGGAGCATGAACGGGATGAGGGGTACGAGGAAGCCCGCACCTACCCAGGAGAAGAAAAGGACTGGGGCGGCAGGGAGTCTGAATCCCCAGCGTTGGGCCATGGCCAGGCCCAGGGCTACGCCGGTGCCGGACATGACGACGGTGGTGGCGTTCAGGGCTATCCAGTCCGTGGAGCCGAAGTCGTCTGGCGCGTGCCCGAACAGGGCTGCGACGACCCAGATCACCTTGACCAGCAGGTAGAGACCCATGCAGAGCGCTGCGCCGTACCCGGCCAGGACTCTTAGCCCGCTCCAGCGGGCCCCGAGCGTGTTCGTTTGATCCACACTGTCAGCCTCGCCAGGGCGGCCGGGCCGGGGCACCCGCCCGGGAGGGAACCCGTTCCCCCGCGCGGGGGAACGGGTGATCGTCCGTCAGACGGTGGCGACGATCTTGCCGATCTGGGTGTTGGACTCCAGGTGGCGGTGCGCCGCGACGATGTCGGCGAGGTCGAAGACGCGGTCCACGACCGGCCGGAGCACGCCCGTGCGCAGGCCGGAGGTGACGAACGCGTGGGCCTGGCGCAGCCGTTCGGGCGAACGGTTCGTCTCGCGGATGGTGTACGTGCGCATGTTCACCGGGGGCATGCCGAGGTCCAGCAGGGGGAACGGGGTCGGCTCACCGCTCAGCCAGCCGTACACCAGGTGCGTGCCCCCGTCGGCGATCACCTTGGCCAGCTCCGTCACGCCCGGTCCCGCGATGGCGTCGAAGACGAACTCGGCGCCGCGCCCGCCGGTCACCGCCATGACCCGTTCGGCCACGTCCTCGGACTCGGTGACGATCACCTCGGCGGCGCCCTCCTTGAGCAGCGCCGCCTTCTTGTCCGCGGAACGAGTGAGCGCGATGGGCCTGGCGCCGATGCGTTCGGCGACCTGGATGGCGGCCAGCCCCACGCTGCTGGACGCCGCGTTCAGCACGACCGTGTCACCCGGCCGCATGCCGCCGACCTGCACCAACGCCCCGTAGGCCGTCACGTACGGCATCCACACCGCCGCACCCTCGACCGGCCCGATCTCCCCGCGATCCACTACCGCGGACGCCGGAACGATCGCCCGCTCGGCGTAGACCCCATAGTCGTTCTGGGAGAACAGGCCGGGCAGGATGCTCACCGGCTGCCCAGGCCTGAATTGCGTCACGCCTTCGCCGACTGCTTCGATCACTCCGGCGGCCTCGGTCCCCAGCCGCGCCGGGAAGCCGCGCACCGGCTCGATGTAACGGCCGGTACGGAACAGCACCTCGGCCCGGTTGAGGCCGATCGCCTCCACCTTGATCCGCGCCTCGCCCGGCCCCGGCTCGCCGACCGCCACGTCCTCGAGCCGCATCACCTCGGGCCCGCCGAGCTCATGGAACAGCACCGTCTTGCTCATCGCGTCCTCACAGTCACATCGGAAATCCGCGATGCCACTCAACGCCAAAGTTCGACGGCTGTCAAACTTTGACAGCCGTCGTACTATGGCCCCATGGCCCGCGTTCCGGAACACCCCGACCCGCAGACGATCACGCTCCAGCAGGTGCTCGACGCGCTCGTCGACCCCGTCCGGCGCAGCATCGTCACGCAGCTGTACGAGGCGGACGCCGACATCCGCTGCGGCGGCTTCGGCCTGACCGTGAGCAACTCGACGGCCACCCACCACTTCAACGTCCTGCGCGAGGCGGGTCTCATCCGCCAGCACTACGTGGGCACCTCACGCATGAACACCCTGCGCCGCGACGAGTTCGACAAGGCCTTCCCCGGCCTCCTCGACGCCCTCGTCACCGCCGCCGTCACCGCCACCGTCACCGCCACCGCCACCGACGGGACTCAGGGCAGCAGCCACTTGCCGAGTCGGGCGTAGCGCTTGCCGATGCCCAGGGCCGGAGGGCCGAAGTTGCGGGCGCCCTTGATCTGGACGCCGGTACGGGTGCCACGAAGGAGGTAGAGCCACCCGTCGCCGTTGTCCTCGCCGGAAGCGCCGATGGTGAGGTCGGCCTTGCCCGGGAAGCCCTTCGCGTTCTGAGTGATCCACTGAACGCCCTTGGTCGTGAGACCGCGGGCGGATCCCCGCAGGACGGTGACGCCGCCCGCGTCGTCGGCGTCCCGTACGGTCTCGAACGACGAGCCGATCGCGACGTCGGCCTTGTGGTCCCCGTCGATGTCCCCGGCGGCCACCGAGTCGCCGATCGCGTCCGAAGCCGCCATCGGCATGCCGGGGTCGAACGCTTGGCGGGCTTGTGCGGCGCCGATGACGAGGACGCTGCCACGGCGGCGGCGTGCTTCGGTTCGCCGGTCATGGCCAAGGCGGTCACGGCGCCGGGTGGCGAGGGTCAACGCGGAGGTGGCGGCGACCGCCACCAAAGGACGTTTACGCACGGCGATCTCTCAAGATCGATTAGTTCGATGAAGAGACGTCCGGAGATCGACACCGGTTTACGCCCAGGTCCGGGGCCGGACAAGGCGAAGGGGGAACCGGCCGGCGCCGGTTCCCCCTTCAGGTTGTGTCATGCGGGGTCGTAGGAGGGCTCCTCATTTCGGTGGGGTTCTGGTGTGCCTGGTGTGTCTGGTGTGGCGGCCGGCAGGCCGCGGGTGTTGGGGGCGCGCAGTGCGATGGCTCCGGCCGCCACGAGGCAGAGGGCACTGACGAGCAGAGCCCGCTGGAATCCGCCGGTGAGTGCTTCCGGGAGCGGGGCGTGGGCGGCCAGCAGGTGGCTGGTGCGGCTGGTCGCGATCCCGCTGAAGACTGCCAGGCCGAGCGCCGACCCGAGCTGGAACGAGGCGGTGATCAGGGCTGCCGCCAATCCGGCCTGGTCTTCCGGCACCCCCGCGTTCGCGGCCGTCTGCACACCGGCGTACAGCAGCCCCAGCCCGGTCCCCATGATCACCAGCGGGGTGACCAGGTTTCCGAGATAGGTGCCGTCCACCGGGATGCGGGACAGCCAGAAGATGCCACCGGCGGCGAGCAGCGCGCCGGAGACGATGATCGGGCGGGTGCCGGTCCGGACGAACATCTTCGTCGCCACGGTCGAGCCGAACCCGATGCCGACGCTCACCGGCACGTACGAGAGTCCGGCCTCCAGCTGCGAGTAGCCCAGAACGTTCTGCATGTACAGCGTGACGAAGAAGAACATCGAGTAGAACCCGGCCCAGGCGATCACCTGGGTGGCGTCGGCCGCGGCCAGGCCCCTGATCCGGAAGATCGACAGCGGGACCAGCGGACGGGCGCGCCGCTGCTCGTTGAGCACGAACGCGACCATCAGCACCGCCGAGGCGGCCAGCCCGCCGATGGTGCGTCCCGCGCCCCAGCCCTGGTCCGGCGCGTTCACCAGCGTGAAGATCAGCAGCAGCATGCCGGCGGTGACCAGCACCGCGCCGACCGCGTCGAACCCGCCCGGCGCGGACCGGCCGTGGTCGGCCTTCAGGATGCGGAACGCCCCGGCCAGCACCAGCGCGCACAGCGGGAGGTTCACCAGGAACACCCACTGCCAGCCGAAGTCCTGGGTGAGCAGCCCGCCGAAGAGCAGCCCGGCCGCCGAGGCCATCCCGCTGATCCCGGCCCACACCCCCAGCGCCTTGTGCCGGTCGGAGTCCTGGAAGGTGGTGGTCAGGATGGACAGCGCGGCCGGGGACATCATCGCCGCGCCCAAGCCCTGGGACAGCCGGGCGCCGACCAGCAGCCCCTGGCTGCCGGCCAGCCCGCACGCCAGCGAGGACGCCGCGAACAGCACGGTGCCGGCGACCAGCAGCCGTCGCCGGCCCAGCAGGTCCGCGGCGCGGCCGCCGAGCAGCAGGAACCCGCCGTAGGTGATCAGATAGCCGCTGACCACCCACTGCAGGTTCTGCACCGAGAACCCCAGGTGCGTGCGGATGGTCGGCAGCGCGACGTTCACGATCGCGCCGTCCATGACGTCCAGGAACGTCACCGCGCACAGCAGCGCCAGTGTGATCTTGCCGCGCCCGGTCGCCAGGAACGACCCCGGTGGCGGCGCCGTCGATGCGCCCGCCGATGCGGCCGTCGATGCGGTCGTGGCGTCCGTCGTGGCGTCGGTCATGGCTTCGTTCATCGCGTCGGTCACGACCCGGCGACTTCCATCACGGGGCCGACCTCGACCCCGCCGCCGACCCGCATCACCGGGCAGTCCTTGGCCAGCGCCAGCGCGGCGTCCATGTCCTCGGCGGCCACCACCGAGTAGGCGATCATCCTGGAGTCGGCGCCGCCGACCTCGCCGAGCGAGGCGTGATCGGTCACCGCGTTGCCGATGTCCACCAGCGCCGAGCCCAGCCCGCCGAACCAGGCCTGCCACTCGGCCGTCGCCCCGGCGTCGGGCGCGTAGTCGGCGGGCACACGGAAGGAGAAAACGTACTTGGTCATGATCTGCGGTCCTGTTCCGTCTCCGGGGCGCGCCCCGGGCCGGGACCGCCTCCAATCGGGTAGACGCCGGCACGTTCGCGAATTGGGCTCGCCGCCACCGCCCAATTCGCGGGCCCGGCGGCGTCGGTACTTCTAGACGAGCGGACGCGCCTGCCGGAACCGGAAGAAGAAGAGCGAGGACGTATGGAGACATCGGACCTGATCGCCAGGGCCAGTGCCGGCGACCACAACGCGTTTCGCGAACTGGTCGAGGTGCACTCCCACGAACTGCAGGTGCACTGCTACCGCATTCTCGGGTCACTGCAGGACGCCGAGGACGCGCTCCAGGAGACCCTCGTGTCCGCATGGCGCAACCTGGGCGACTTCCATCAGCGGTCCTCGGTGCGGACCTGGCTGTATCAGATCGCGACCAACCGGTGCCTGAGCATGCTGCGCGCGGGCAACAGGCGGCCGCGCACCACGACCACGAGCCCGCTCCCCGACGTGGCCCTGCCCGAGCCGACCGGCGCCGGCGACGTTCCGCCGTGGCTGGAGCCGTACCCCGACGTGCTGCTGGGCGGTCTCGTAGACCAGGCGCCCGGTCCGGAGACCCGCTACGAGACGACCGAGGCGATCTCGCTCGCGTTCATCACCGCCTTGCAGCTGCTGCCGCCGAGGCAGCGTGCCGTGCTCGTGCTGCGCGATGTGCTCGGCTACCGCGCGGTCGAGGTGGCCGGGATGCTCGACGCCACCCAGGAATCGGTTCAAAGCGCGCTCAAACGAGCGCGGGCCACGATCGACGGCCACCTGGCGGACTCAGGGAGCGGCAGGCCCGCGCGCCGACCCGACACCGCCGCCGAACACCGGCTCGTGGCCGAGCTGACCGACGCGCTCGAACGGGCCGACCTCGACGCCCTGGTGGGGCTGCTCGTCGACGACGTCCGGCTCTCCATGCCGCCCGCGATGCTGGAGTACCGGGGAGTCGAGGCGGCACGCCGGTTCCTCGCGGCGGCCGCGTTCCAGCCCGACCGGACGTACCGGGCGGTGCCGACTCGGGCCAACGGCCAGCCGGCGTTCGGCATGTACGTGGCCGACCCTCACACGGGCCTCTTCCGAGCGTACGGACTGCTCGTCGCCACGATCGCTGGCGACCGCATCACCGTGCTCACAGGCTTCCCGGCGAGCGTGATGCCACGGTTCGGGCTGCCCCGAACGCTTCCCGCAACGGACTGAAAGACCAAGCCGAAAGACCAAGACGCAGAAGAGACCACAACGAAGAAGGGGTTCGGCCTCCAAGGCCGAACCCCTTCTCACTCAGCTATGCAACTACGTTCAGCTGCAGCCGCTGGTGGAGCCGCAGCCCTCGCAGACGTAGCAGCTGCCCGCCGGGCGCATCTTGGTGCCGCAGGTGAGGCAGAGCGGCGCGTCGGCGGTACGGCCCTGGCGGCTCTCGATGACCTCCATCGAGGAGTGCGCCTCGGGGGCCGCCGGGGCGGACTGGGCCGGGGCCGGACGGGTGATCTCCGCGGTCTGGGCCAGGGTGTCGTGGTCCACGACGTCCTCGACGTGCAGGGTCGCGGGGTCCTCCCCGTTCGCCTGCATCGCGCGCTCGCCGGCGGTGAAGATGCCGAGCTCGGCGCGCTCGTCGTAGGGCAGGTGGTCCAGGGCCAGGCGGCGGAAGATGTAGTCCATCACCGAGGTGGCCATGCGGATGTCCGGGTCGTCGGTCATGCCGGCGGGCTCGAAGCGCATGTTGGTGAACTTCTCGACCCAGGTCTCCAGCGGCACCCCGTACTGGAGGCTGATGGAGATCGCCATGGAGAACGCGTCCATCACGCCGGCCAGGGTGGAGCCCTGCTTGCCCAGCTTGAGGAAGACCTCGCCCAGGCCGTCGTCGGGGTAGGACGAGGCGGTCATGTAGCCCTCGGCGCCCGCGACGGAGAAGCGGGTGACGGTGGCCGGGCGCTGCTTCGGCAGACGCTTGCGAACGGGGCGGACCTCGGTCACCGTGACGGCGGCCGGCTCCTCCTTGGCCTCGGTCTTGCTGCCCGCGGCCGACAGCGGCTGGCCGACCTTGCAGTTGTCGCGGTAGATCGCCAGGGCCTTCAGGCCGAGCTTCCAGCCCTCGTAGTAGACCTTCTCGATGTCCTCGATGGTGGCCTGCTCGGGCATGTTCACGGTCTTGGAGATCGCGCCGGACAGGAACGGCTGCGTCGCGGCCATCATCCGGACGTGGCCCATCGGGCTGATCGCCCGCTCGCCCATCGCGCAGTCGAACACCTCGTAGTGCTCCAGGCGCAGCCCGGGCGCGTCCACGACGTGGCCGTTCTCGGAGATGTACTCGACGATCGCCTCGATCTGCTCCTGCTGGTAGCCGAGCATCTCCAGGGCGCGCGGCACCGTGTGGTTGACGATCTGCATGGAGCCGCCGCCGACGAGCTTCTTGAACTTCATCAGCGCCAGGTCCGGCTCGATGCCGGTGGTGTCGCAGTCCATCATCAGGCCGATGGTGCCGGTCGGCGCGAGCAGCGAGGCCTGCGCGTTGCGGTAGCCGTGCTTCTCACCGGCCTTCAGGCACTCCTGCCACTGCTTGGTCGCGACGGCGTGGATCGCCTTGTCCATCTCGTCGAGGGTGCGGACCTCGTCGTTGGCGGCGGCGTGCTTGCGCATGACCCGCTTGTGCGCCTCGGCGTTGCGGGCGTAGCCCTCGTACGCGCCGACGACGCCGGCGAGCTCGGCGGAACGGCGGTAGGCGACGCCGGTCATCAGCGAGGTGATCGCCGCGGCGAGCGAACGGCCGCCCTCGGAGTCGTAGGCGTGGCCGGTCGCCATCAGCAGCGCGCCGAGGTTGGCGTACCCGATGCCGAGCTGGCGGTAGTCGCGCGTGGTGGCGCCGATCTTCTCGGTCGGGAAGTCGGCGAAGGTGATCGAGGCGTCCATCGCGGTGATGATCAGCTCGGTCAGCTTGACGAACCGCTCGGTGTCGAACGTGCCGTCCGCGCCGAGGAACTTCAGCAGGTTGATGCTGGCCAGGTTGCACGAGGAGTTGTCCAGCGACATGTACTCCGAGCACGGGTTGGACGCGGTGATCCGGCCCGACTCGGGGTTGGTGTGCCAGTCGTTGATCGTGTCGTCGTACTGGATGCCGGGGTCGGCGCACTCCCACGCCGCCTTGGCCAGCAGCCGGAACAGGTCACGCGCCTGGATGGTCTCGACGACCTCGCCGTTCAGCCGCCCGCGCAGGCCGAACTCGGCGTCGGCCTCGTAGGCGCGCATGAACTCGTCCGAGACGCGGATCGAGTTGTTGGCGTTCTGGTACTGGACGCTGACGATGTCCTTGCCGCCCAGGTCCATGTCGAACCCGGCGTCCCGCAGCGCGCGGATCTTGTCCTCCTCGCGCGCCTTGGTCTCGATGAACTCGGCCACGTCCGGGTGGTCGACGTCCAGCACGACCATCTTGGCCGCACGCCGCGTCGCGCCGCCCGACTTGATCGTTCCGGCGGACGCGTCGGCGCCGCGCATGAACGACACCGGGCCGGACGCCGTGCCGCCCGAGGACAGCAGCTCCTTGCTGGAACGGATCCGCGACAGGTTCACGCCGGAGCCGGAACCACCCTTGAAGATGGTCCCCTCCTCCTTGTACCACTCCAGGATCGACTCCATGGAGTCGTCGACGGAGAGGATGAAACAGGCCGACACCTGCTGCGGCGACTTGGTGCCGACGTTGAACCACACCGGGGAGTTGAAGCTGAACAACTGGTGGACCAGCGCGTACTTCAGCTCGTGGTCGAAGATCTCCGCGTCCGTCTCGGAGGCGAAGTAGCCGTTGGCGACGCCGGTGTCCACATAGGCCTTCACGACCCGGTCGACCAGCTGCTTCAGGCTCCACTCCCGCTGCGGCGTCCCCACGGCGCCCCGGAAGTACTTGGAGGTCACGATGTTGGCGGCGTTCAGCGACCAGAAGTCGGGGAACTCGACGCCGCGCTGCTCGAAGTTGACCGAACCGTCGCGCCAGTTGGTCATGACCACGTCACGACGTTCCCAGCGGATCTCGTCGTACGGATGCACGCCGGGCGTGGTGAAAATGCGGTCGATCTTCAGCCCCTTGCGGCCCCCCTTGCCGCGCCGAGCCGTGCCGCTCACCGTCTCCGTCATGACACTCCCCCTCTCGGGCCCTCCCGCTGGGCCCTGTCCAGGAATAACCCCGCCCACCAGGCGTTTCATCCGCCCTGGGCGCTCTATCCGTGCGTGAATCTGTGCTGAAACAAGCCCTGCCGGACCGGCCCCTAACCAGGCCGGTGGGGTTCCCCCGAGGGACCCGCCTTCCGCAGGGAATCGATCTCCTTGGCGAAGTCCTCCAGCGACTCAAAGCCCCGGTACACCGAGGCGAATCGCAGGTAGGCGACCTCGTCCAGTTCGCCGAGTGGCCCCAGGATCGCCAGGCCGATCTCGTGCGACGGGATCTCTGCCACCCCGGTCGCCCTGATCGCCTCTTCGACCCGCTGGCCCAGCTTGGCGAGCGCATCCTCGTCCACCGGGCGGCCCTGGCAGGCCCTGCGCACCCCGGCGATGATCTTGTCCCGGGAGAACGGCTCGGTGACCCCGCTGCGCTTGGCCACCATTTGGAGCACGTTCTCCTGTGTCGTGAACCTCTTGCCGCACTCCGGGCACGCCCGGCGCCGCCTGATGGCCGCGCCGTCGTCCGTCGAACGGCTGTCGATCACCCTGCTGTCGGGGTTACGGCAGAACGGGCAGTGCACCGCGTTCCCTCCTCCTCCGACACACAGAAAAACAACCACCACAAGACCACAACTTGTGGTTAATCACATCCGTGTAACTACTAGATGTTGTGGTCAACCGTAGGCCTCCCCCAAGCCCTTCGCAACCTGGAACACGCACCTCTCCCGGAGCCCCTGCTCACACAGAGCCCACCGGCGTGTCGCGCCGCCCACCTGCGAAATCGAACACCGCACCACACCCGCCACACCCCGTACGCCCCGGTGCCCCCACCCGCCAGACCCTCGCAGAATCAGGGCCTCCCGCCCCCGGGTCACGATAAGGTCACGATCATCGCCCCACGCGTTTGCAGCCCCCACCCCCATCGCCCGCACTCACACCCCAGCCGACCGCGCCCACCCCAGCCAGCCGCACCCACACCCCGATCAGCCGCGACCGCGTCCCCAGTCGAGTGGGTGATCAGACTCCCGTCAACACGGTCAGGCCGCGGACCGTGGTGACCAGGGCGCCGAGGATCGCGACCGAGATCATGGCGACGCGGATCTGGTCGGGCGAGGCCCGTGCGGCCAGGCGGCCGCCGAGGGCCAGCCCCATGATCAGGGCGAGGACCAGGACTCCGGTCCGCATGACGGTGAGCTGCGGCAGCCCCTTCACGGCGACGGCCGCGGCGCTCTGGCTGCCGAACGCGAGCTGGGTGGTGGCGATGAACGCGCTCTGCTCCCAGCTGGTGGCGAGCGCGAAGACCGTGAGGGCCGGTCCGCCGATGCCGGCGGTCGCGGTCATCACGCCGGACGCCATTCCCAAACCGAGCGTGCGCGGAACGGTGGGCGCGAAACGGATCCGTTCTCCGAACGCGGTGGCGCCCAGCCCGAGCACGACGAACGAGCCCATCAGCACCTGGAGAAGCGCCGGCGACATTCCGCGCGCCGCGATCGTTCCGGGAACGACTCCGGCCAATCCCGCCGGAACCAGCAACAAGGCCTTGTTCATCTCCACCGCCCGCCAGTTCGCCATGAGAACTACGGCGGCCACGATGATCGACAAAAGGTTGGCCAGGAGGACCCCTTGATAGGGCCCGACCAGGATCACCGCGAGGGGACCGACCGTCAAAGCGAACCCAAGGCCCGTGACGCGCTGGAACGACGCTCCCATGAATATGGCCAGGACCAGCAAGGTGTACACGGCCGCCCCATGTCCGGTGCGAGATCTCCTCTCCACCGTCGCACAGGTCCTTGTCACCGCAGAGAATTCGCGCACCGTGGCGTCTGACGCAGACGCGGGATTCCAGCGGCCGTAGCGTCGGCATTCCCTGCTCCCCGCCCTTGGCAAGGGAGGTCTCCCACCTTGCTGAACATGAAGCCGTTCTCGTGACGTGGGACCTGACCGCGTTGCCCGGTCCTTTCGCTGCGGTCGGCCGAACGCCACTTGTGCCGATCTGGATTGACGGCATCCGCATCTGGCTGAAACTGGAGGGCCAGAACCCCACCGGCAGCGTGAAGGACCGCGCCGCCGTCGCCATGCTCAGGGGCAGGATTCGCAGCGGCGAACTGCACCCTGAGAGCATCATTCTCGACGCGTCGAACGGCAACATGGCGAGCGCACTCGCCTGCTACGGCCGCGCGCTGGGCCTGGAGACCCACATCGTCTGCACGGCGCCCACGGCCACCGAACGCCAGATGATCGACCTCTTCGGCGCCACACTGATCGAGAACGACCTCGGCCCACACCTCCATGACGGCCACCGCAAATGCCTAGAGCTCGTCAACCGCCGCGACCAGCCGTACTGCTACCTGGACCAGCTCCACAACCCCAACAACCCCCGCGCGCACGAGACCGAGACCGGCCCCGAGATCCTGCGTGGCCTGCCCGGCGTCCGGCTGATCGTCGGCTCCCTGGGCACGGGCGGCACGATGCTCGGCGTCGGCCGCGCCGTACGCCGCCTCCGCGTGATGGTCGCGGCCGTGACCGCCGCCCCGGGCAGCCGCATGCCGGGCCTGGGCTCGTTCGCCGACGGCGACCGCGTGTCGCCCTTCATCACCCAGGCCGAGGAGGAACGCCTGTTCAGCGCCTGCGAGCAGGTCACAACACACGAAGCGACCCACTGGCAGCGCGCGTTAGTCGACCACGGCCTCTCCTGCGGCCTCCAAACCGGCGCCGTGGTCGCTGCCGCCCTCACCCTCGCCCACAAACACAACCTCCGTGACGGCACCGTGGTCATCTCCGGCGACGCCGGCTGGAAGACCTGGCCCACCCCCTGACCGCCCGCCCTACAACCACACGAACGATGCCCACCTCCGCCACAAGGCAGGCCGCGATCGCTCTCGAGCCCCAAGACAAACGCCCGGCCGGCGCGTCCAACCGCCATCACCCCCGCCGCCACGAACGGGCGCGCAGGCTTATCGTGCTGAGCTGCATGAGGCCGTGATCGCTAGCGAGCCCCAAGACAAGCGCGCGGGCTTGCCGCGTAGGGCCTGCACGGGCCGTGGTCACTCTCGCGTCCTGGGAAAGCGCGCGGTCGGCGTCCAACCGCCCCGCCAGCCGCCGCCGACGGTCGCGCTGGCGTGCCGTGCGGAGTCGCACGGGGCCGTGGCGGCCGACGTCCCACGACCACCTCACACGATCACCCGCCGCAGGCGGGCCCGCGACCTTGCGGTGGACCCTGTACGGGGCCGTGGCGGCCGACGTCCCACGACCACCTCACACGATCACCCGCCGCAGGCGGGCCCGCGGCCTTGCGGTGGACCCTGTACGGGCCGTGGTCGCTCTCGCGTCCCGAGACAAGCACGCGGCTGGCATCCCACGGCCACGCCGACTGCGATCACACGCTTCCGAGGACGGGCTGACCGTTCACAGCCAGCAGCCTTCATGGTCACCCGCTACCGCGACGGCCGCGCGGGCCTGCGGTGCCGGGCCTGCACGAGCGTGATCGCTCACGCGTCCCAGGACAGCGCGCGGCTGCATCCAGCGGCCGCGCCGGCCTCGATCGCCCGCCGCCGAGGCAGGCTGAACGATCCCAGCGAGCGGACTCCTTGGTCGCCCGCTGGCGCGGATGGGCGCGCGGGGCGGGGGCGCGGAGCGTGATTACTCGGGGGCTGGTCAGCGGTCTACGGCTAGTTCGCCTAGTTCGGACCATGTGGTGCCGGGGACTTCGAAGTTGATGATGCGCGGGGTTTCGGCCAGGTGGGGTGGGAGCTCCTGCTGGGCGGCCTTGAAGTGGGCGGAGCCTACGTGTGCCGCGCCGGCGTCGCCGTCTACGAAGGCCTCTACCAGGACGTACTCGGCGGGGTCGTCGAGGCTGCGGGACCAGTCGAACCAGAGGCAGCCGGGCTCGGCGCGGGTGGCCTCGGTGAACGGGCGGGCGATCTCCGGCCAGCGATCGGCGTCCTCGGGCCGGATGCGGAAACGGGCGGTGATGAAGATCATCGGCTGGGCCTTCCGGGCGTCGGGACCTGGCCCTGAGGTCATACCTGCGATCGGCGGCGTCCAATCCAGGGCGTCCGAGGCCGGACGGGTCAGCGCGGGAGGGTGATGCGCTGGCCGGGCTGGACGATGGAGCCGCCCAGGCCGTTGAGGTCGATGATGCGCTGGACGGTGACGCGGGGGTCGGCGGAGGGGCGGGAGGCGGCGGCGATCGACCACAGGGTGTCACCGGGGCCGACGGTCACGGTCTGCGCGTTGGCGGGGCGTTCGACGCGGCCCGAACCGGCCTGGGCTCCGTGGCCCGCGGTGAGCCAGAACCCGACCAGGAGGACGGTCGCGGCGCCGCCGGTGAGCACGGCGCGGCCGCGCCGGGTGAGCCGCACACCTGGGCTGGGCATCGTCGTGGCCATGGGAGCCCTCCGTGATCTTCGAATGAATTTTCGATCGAACGCCTGTACGAAGTTCTACAGGAGGGCACCGACAAAACGCGAGCACTTTCTTCGAACAATTGTTTGATCATCAAGCCGAAACGCGCTAACGTTCCATGACAAGGAGTGACGGATCGAGGCGCCGGGAGGCGACGAGCGATGAGCAAGGTCCGGGAGTTGCCCGATGGGCCGATGGACGAGAGCGGCCTCACCCAGCGGCAGCGCATGGTGCTCGAGGTGATCCGCGACTCGGTCCAGCGCCGGGGCTACCCCCCGTCGATGCGCGAGATCGGTGAGGCGGTCGGGCTGACCAGCACGTCCAGCGTGTCCCACCAGCTGCGCGCCTTGCAGCGCAAGGGCTTCCTGCGGCGCGACCCGAACCGCCCTCGCGCGGTGGAGGTACGGGTGCCGGGCACCACGCCGGTGCTCACCGAACCCGACTCGTACGAGACGGTGGGCGGCCAGGAGACCTCGACGCGGCCCGCGCCGGCGTACGTGCCCCTGGTCGGACGGATCGCCGCCGGTGGTCCGATCCTCGCCGAGGAGGCCGTCGAGGACGTTTTCACGCTTCCCAAGCAGCTGGTCGGCGAGGGCACCCACTTCCTGCTGAAGGTGTCGGGTGACTCGATGATCGAGGCCGCGATCGCCGACGGCGACTGGGTCGTCGTGCGCCAGCAGCCCGTGGCCGAGCAGGGCGACATCGTGGCCGCGATGATCGACGGCGAGGCGACGGTCAAGACGTTCAAGCGCAAGGACGGCCACATCTGGCTCATGCCGGCCAACGCCGCCTACGAGCCGATCCCCGGCGACGAGGCCTCGGTGCTCGGACGTGTGGTCGCGGTCCTGCGCAAGATGTGACGCTGCGCAAGCCCTGACTTCGCGCAAGATCTGACTCCGCAAGCCCTGACTCGGCGCGAGGTGTAACTCTGCGCGGGGTGTGGGCCCTGCGCAAGATGTGACGCTGCGCGAGTTGCGGCCTGGCGCAGGGTGTGACGTTGCGCGAGGTGTGCCGTTGCGCGAGGTGCGGCCTGGCTCAAGGTGCGGCCCTGTGCAGATTAATCTTGCGCTAGATGCGACGGCGCGCCAAGTGCGGCCCTGCGCGAGGTGTGACCCTGCGCAGGGTGATCCTGCGCAGGGTGATCCTGCGCTAGGTGTGACCTGGCGCAGGGTGTGACCTGGCGCTAGGTGTGGCGCTAGGTGTGACCCTGCGCCAGGGGCGGCCTGGCGCGGGGGGGCGGGCCTTACGCGGGGTTGTTGAGTCCCTCGATTCGGGTCGGGCGCAGGGTCTGCCACTGTGCCGCGCTGATCAGGCGGGTGCGGGTGGCCAGGTTGCGCAGCACGTCGGTGGCGTTCATCGCGACGCCGCTGTAGCCGACGTAGGCCAGCAGGCCCGGCTCGACCTCCCAGGCGAGCAGGCCGTTGCCGCCGAGGGAGGTGGTGACGACGGCGTTCGGGTGCCGGTCGAGCGCGATGGGCTGGGCGTTCGCCGCGTACAGCTCGTCCTCGAGGCCGCCGCAGCGGACCACGCCCGCGTAGGCGAGGCCGTTCGCGCCGACGCCCACGTCGACCGTGCCGTAGCGGGCCTCGCGTTGCACGGGCGACCGGTACGGGCCGGTGGCGATGACCTTGAGGCCGGTCGGTGCCCGTACGGCGGGGCGCTGGTCCTTGATCGTGGTCGCCTCGGCGATCCTGATCAGGTCGCGTTCGGGCAGGCGCCCGCGGACCAGGGCGTACGAGCCCGACGTCCGCCACGCGACCTCGTCCTCGGCCGCCCAGCCGCGTCCGTCCGCGCCCGCGATCGTGACGCGGCGGCTCAGTGCGGGCTGGTGCACCGGGAAGGTCACCACGGCGCCGCCCGACACCAGCGAGCCGTTCCGCGCACGGAGTGTCACCGTCCACGGGCCGTACTCCGCCGCCGAGTCGATCCGGTCCATCGCGCTGACGTGCCCGTTCTTCAGGACGAGTGCCGGCATGTCACCCGGCTCTGCGTGCACGTCCGGGCCGTCCGGCACGACCGGCCCTGTGGACGACGGTGTCGGCGTCGGCGCTGGCTTCGCTTTGTGATCCCCCGAGTGCAGGGCCACCGCGGCCGACAGCACCGTTCCGGCCAGGACGAGCCCGCCCGCCACGATCACCCAGCGCGGCGTACGGCCAGGCGGGCGTTCAGGGCCGCTGCTGACGATGTCCTGCACACCTGGAAGTCAACGCCACGACCGCGCGGCCGTACAGACCCAGATTGATCACGAGCCGCGCGGCCGCGCGGCTAGCGCTGCGGAACGATGTTGACGATCTTGGGGGCGCGGACGATGACCTTGGCGATCCCGGCGCCGTTCAGCGCCTCCTGGACCTTGGGCGAGGCCAGCGCCTGCGCCTCCAGGTCCGCGTCACTGATGTCCGGCGGGATCTCCAGCCGGTCCTTGACCTTGCCCGCGACCTGGACGACGCAGGTGACCGACTCCTGCACCAGCAGCGCCGGGTCGGCCGTCGGCCAGCCCGCCTTGATCACCGGTGCGGTACGCGACAGCAGCGACCAGGCGTCCTCGGCCGTGTAGGGCGCGAACAGCGACAGCAGGATCGTGATGGTCTCGGCGGCCTCGCGTACGGCCGGGTCGGCGGCGCCGGGGCCGGAGTCGATGGCCTTGCGGGTCGCGTTGACCAGCTCCATGATCCGGGAGATCGCCACGTTGAACCGCTCCGCCTCGACCAGCATCGTGGCCTCGGAGATGGTGCGGTGCGTGACGCGGCGCAGGTCCACCGAGCCCGCGGACGGGTCGACGCCCGCGTCGGAGGCGACCTCGGAGGCGATCCGGTGGACGCGCGACAGGAACTTGGACATGCCGTGCGGCGACACGTCCGCCCAGTCGATGTCGTCCTCGGGCGGGCCGGAGAACAGCATCGCCAGCCGGACGACGTCCACGCCGAACTCGTCGATCTGCTGGCCCAGGTCGACCAGGTTGCCGGTGGTCTTGGACATGGCCTTGGCGTTCAGGATCACCTGGCCCTGGTTCAGCAGCCGGGTGAACGGCTCGGTGAAGTCCACCATCCCCATGTCGTGCAGGACCTTGGTGAAGAACCGGCTGTACAGCAGGTGCAGGATGGCGTGCTCGACGCCGCCGGTGTACTGGTCGACCGGGCCCCACTTGCGGACGGCCTCGACGTCGAACGGACCGTCGGTGTAGTCCGGCGAGCAGTAGCGGTAGTAGTACCAGGACGAGTCGACGAAGGTGTCCATGGTGTCGGTGTCGCGCTTGGCGGCGCCGCCGCACTTGGGGCACTCGACGTTCACCCAGTCCGCGGCGGCGGCCAGCGGCGAGGTGCCCTTCGGGGACAGGTCGGCGCCGCGCAGGTTCTCCGGCAGCCGGACGGGCAGCTGGTCGTCGGGTACGGGGACCTCACCGCACGCGTCGCAGTGGATGATCGGGATCGGGCAGCCCCAGAAGCGCTGCCGGGAGACCAGCCAGTCGCGCAGCCGGAAGTTGACCGAGGCCTTGCCGTTGCCCTGCCGCGCCAGGATCTCGATGATCGTGGCGATGCCGTCGGCCTTGCTCAGGTCGTTGATCGGGCCGGAGTTGACGATGCGGCCGTCGCCCGCGGTGGCGACGCCGGTCTGGCCCGGGTCGGGCTCGCCGGTGTCGACGACGGTACGGACCGGCAGGCCGAACTTCAGCGCGAAGTCCAGGTCGCGCTGGTCGTGCGCGGGCACCGCCATGATCGCGCCGTGGCCGTACTCGGCCAGCACGTAGTCCGAGGCCCAGACCGGGATCCGCTCGCCGTTCACCGGGTTGATCGCGTGCCGGCCCAGGAACACGCCGGTCTTGTCGCGCTCGGTGGACAGCCGCTCGATCTCGCTCTCCCGCGAGACCTCCTCGCGGTAGGCCTCGAACGCGGTGCGCTGCTCGGGCGCGCAGATCTCCTCGGCCAGTTCGGCGTCGGCGGCGACCACCATGAACGTGGCGCCGTACAGCGTGTCGGGGCGGGTCGTGTAGACCGTGACCGGGGCGTCCCGGCCCTCGATCACGAAGTCGACGTCGGCGCCGGTGGAACGGCCGATCCAGTTGCGCTGCATCAGCAGGACGCGCTCGGGCCACTTGCCCTCCAGCTGCGCCATGTCGTCCAGCAGCCGGTCCGCGTACTCGGTGATCTTGAAGTACCACTGGGTCAGCACGCGCTTCTCGACCAGCGCGCCGCAGCGCTCGCAGTGCCCGCCGACGACCTGCTCGTTGGCCAGCACGGTCTGGTCGTTCGGGCACCAGTTGACGTGGCCGCCCTTGCGGTAGGCCAGCCCGCGCTCGTAGAAGCGCAGGAACAGCCACTGCGTCCAGCGGTAGTACTCCGGGTCGCTGGTGTGCAGGCGCCGGGACCAGTCGAACGAGGCGGCGTAGCGCTTGAAGGAGCCCGCCTGGGTGTCGATGTTGGCGTACGTCCACTCCGCCGGGTGCGAGTTGCGCTTGATGGCGGCGTTCTCGGCGGGCAGGCCGAAGGAGTCCCAGCCGATCGGGTGCAGGACGTTGAAGCCCTTCTGCAGCCAGTAGCGGGCCGGCACGTCCCCGATGGCGAACGCCTCGGCGTGTCCCATGTGCAGGTCACCCGAGGGGTAGGGGAACATGTCCAGCGCGTAGCGACGCTCCCGGCCGTCGTCCTCCTCGACGGCCTTGAACGGCTCGAGCTCGGCCCAGACGGCCTGCCACTTGTCCTGAACCGCCCGGGGGTCGTACTGCTCGTCGCTCACGGTCGCTACTCCGGTCCTTATGTACGTGAAGTCGTCCGGCTGCTCTCCCCCGGCGCCTGGCACTGATCCTGCACGGTGGCATTGATCCTGCACAGCGCCGGTCCCTGCACATGAAGAGACCCCTCACACAGGAGGGGTCACCGCGTCAACGCCAGTGCGTCAACGCGGCGGGCTAAGGAGCAGCCTGGTTCGCATACAACAAGACTAGCGCAGCGGCAAGGGCCCCGGCTTCCGGGTTAATACGATCGCCGCCCATCCCCCGCCCGATCCTTCGCGGCGCCCGTTCGATGCGATTGAATTTTCACAAATCCCCGTTGCGCCCTGGGCATCGCTCCTGCGCAGCCACCGGATCCCGCCCGGCCCAACTTGAACGCCGGTGATCATGGCTCCGGGCGATCGTTTAGTCGCGGATCCAACTGGAAGGTTTCCTACAAGTAGGCGTCCGCTACCCCTCCAGGACGCCACCTTCCAGGAGGACTCTCATGCCCAGGAAGAGTTCCATCGCCATCGCAGCGGCCGTCGCCGCCGGGCTCCCCCTCATCGCCGCCGCCCCCGCGTTCGCGCACGGCTACACCACGTCCCCCGCCAGCCGCGCGTTCAACTGCAAGCAGGGCACGGTCAAGGACTGCGGCGATATCCAATGGGAGCCCCAGAGTGTCGAAGGCCCCAAGGGGTTCCCCGGCGCGGGCCCCGCCGACGGCACCATCTGCGCCGGCGGCGACAGCCGCTGGGCGCCGCTCGACGACCCGCGCGGCGGCGCATGGCCCGCCACCAGCGTGCACGCCGGCCAGTCCTACACCTTCACCTGGACGCTCACCGCCGCCCACTCCACCACGTCGTTCCGCTACTTCGTCACCAAGGACGGCTGGAACCCGAGCCAGCCCCTCACCCGCGCGCAGCTCGACCCGCAGCCGTTCCTGGAGAAGGACTACAACGGCCAGCAGCCGCCCACCACCGTCTCCCACGAGGGCACGCTGCCCACCAAGTCCGGCCGCCACATGATCCTGGCCGTCTGGGACATCGCCGACACCGGCAACGCCTTTTACCAGTGCTCGGACGTCGACTTCGGCTGAGCCCCGCGGCCCGCGGCCGCTCAGCCCCACTCGGCCGCCACGCGCCCGTACGGGCCGCCGGACCCCTGCCCCGTCCGGCGGCCCGTACGGACACCACCCGGCACCGGGCCCGTCCCCGCCACGGGCCCGGTGCCGTCCGGGGACGCACGACCCCGGCCCCCGGAACGACGGCGCCCGCCGCCCGTACGCGAGGTACGGGACGGCGGGCGCGTCCGCGCTTTCAGCCCTGGATCAGGTGCTGTAGCGCTTGCCCTTGTAGGTCAGGGAGGCGTTCTTGACCACGGCCGACTGCGCGTAGCCGTAGGTGTTCATGTAAACCGGGCCGGCGACGTAGTGGTAGTTCTTGCCGGGGCCGTCCGCGCGGTAGTGCTTGATGGTCCCGGCGTTGTCCATCTTGAACATCTCGGCCTGCAGGTGGCTCACCTTGCCGCGCAGGCTCGCGTTCGGCTTGGCGATGATGCAGGTGTTCCACCAGTGCTTGGTCTTGTACTTGCCCTTGGCGTACTTCTTTCCGTAGATGTACAGCGTCCCGGCGACCGCCTTGCCGCGGTGGATCTTCTTGGTGCCGATCTGCTTGTAGCCGTAGCCGGGACCGCACAGGTCCGAGACGGCCTGGGCGGGGGCGGTCGTGGCGACGACCGTGCCGGTGAGGGCGACGCCGGTGACGGCGGCGGCGACCAGCGACTTCGCAATGCGCTTCATGAGACGGAGATACCTCCGGTCGTTGAGTCCCTTCGGGGGCCGCCGAGGGAGGTGATCTGCGCGGCGACGCCGTAGTTCGGGGTGCCCGGCACCGCTACGAAGATCACCTGACGGCCAGATCGGACGCTACCAACCAGAACGGGCCTCGCCCCCGTCCAAGGCGGTCTTCGGACAAAGCTTGGACGATCTTCGGACGATCGACCGGCCGTCCCAGACCCCACGGACCCGATCGGGCCTGTTGTGACGCTGCACAGTTCCGTGACCGCGCAGCTCATCGGGGTCACAAGGGGGCGTGTGACCTCGGCCACCCCAGAGGTGACCGGCTGGTCAAGAGTGGCCCGCGCGCTCGTAGACTCGTCGGTAACAACCGCCCGCCCGGCGATCCGCCCGAACCGCCTGACGCGCGCGAACCGCCTGACGCGCCTGAGGAGTGCCATGCTCAACCTCTCCGTCCTGCTCGAAGACGCCGCCCGCGAGACGCCCGATCGGGACGCCCTGGTCTTCGGGGACATGCGGCTCTCGTTCGCGTTCGTCGACCAGGTCGCCAACCAGGTCGCCAACCTGCTGGTGGCGCGCGGGATCAAGCCGGGCGACAAGGTGGCGCTCTCCAGCCCGAACCTGCCGTACTTCCCGATGATCTACTTCGGGGCGCTCAAGGCGGGCGCGGTGGTCGTGCCCCTGAACGTGCTGCTCAAGCCGCGCGAGATCGCCTACCACCTGGGCGACTCCGACGCCAAGGCGTTCTTCTGCTTCGAGGGCACGCCGGAGCTGCCGCTGGGCGAGGCGGGGCACGCCGGTTTCCAGAACGCGCCCGAGTGCGAGCACTTCTTCCTGCTGCCCGCGTCGCTGGCGACGACCGAGTCGCCGATCGAGGGCGCCGAGCTGTTCTGGGCGGCGCTGAACGGGCAGCCGAACACCTTCGACACGGTGCTCACCGAGCCGACCGACACGGCCGTGATCATCTACACCAGCGGCACCACGGGCCAGCCCAAGGGCGCCGAGCTGTCGCACATGAACCTGCTGACGAACGCGATGCTGGACGACTCGCTGTTCGCCAAGTCCCTGCACGACACCACGCTGGTGGTGCTGCCGCTGTTCCACATCTTCGGCCAGACCTGCGTGATGAACGTCAGCCTCTACCGGCGCGCGACCCAGGTCCTGCTGCCCCGGTTCGACGCCAAGCAGGCGATCGAGCTGATGGTCAAGGAGAACGTGAAGATCTTCGCGGGCGTGCCGACGATGTACTGGGGCCTGCTGACCGACGACACTTCGGGCGAGGACGTGAAGGCGATCCGCGAGAACCTCACGGTCGCGGTGTCGGGCGGCGCGGCGCTGCCGATGGAGGTCCTGAAGGGGATCAAGGAGAAGTTCGACGTCGACGTGCTGGAGGGCTACGGGCTGTCGGAGACCTCTCCGGTCGCCTCCTTCAACCGGCCCGACCGGCCCACCAAGCCGGGCTCGATCGGCCTGCCGATCTGGGGCGTGGAGATGAAGCTGATCGACGACGAGTGGAACGAGGTCGAGGGCGAGGGGCCCGGCGAGATCGCGGTCCGCGGCCACAACATCATGAAGGGGTACTACAAGCGCCCCGAGGCCACCGCCGACTCGATCAAGGACGGCTGGTTCCGTACCGGCGACATCGGCCGCCGCGACGACGACGGCTACTACTACATCGTCGACCGCTCCAAGGACATGATCATCCGCGGCGGGTACAACGTCTACCCGCGCGAGCTCGAAGAGGTCCTCATGACCCACCCGGGCGTCTCGCTCGCCGCGGTCGTCGGGGTCCCGCACGACTCGCACGGCGAGGAGGTCAAGGCGTACATCATCAAGACGCCCGGCTCCGCGCTGACCGAGGACGAGCTGATCGCCTGGGGCAAGGAGAACTTCGCCAACTACAAGTACCCGCGCATCGTGGAGTTCCGGGAGGAGCTGCCGATGACCGCGACCGGCAAGATCCTCAAGCGCGAGCTTCGCTGAGTCAGGCGCGAGCTTCGCTGAGGTCCTGCGTTCCGACCACGCGCAGCAGCTTGAGCGCCTCGTAGGCGGGCGTGCCCGGCGCGGCGGTGTAGAGCACGACCCTCTGGTCCTTCTCCGGAACGATCAGCACGTCGCAGTGCAGATCGATCGGCCCGACGACCGGATGGTTGACCCGCTTCGCATTGCCGCGCCGGACCGCGACCGTGCGCTCCTCCCACAGCCGCCGGAACAGCGGGCTCCTGCCGCTCAGGTCGGCGACGATCTCCTTGATGCCCGGGTCGTCGGGGTAGCGCCCGGCCGCCGCGCGCAGGTCGGCGACGCTGTCGCGGGCGAACGCCAGGTACCCCTCGTCGGCCTCCAGCCGGCAGTCGGTCGAGGCGTCGAAGAACCACCGGATCGTGCAGCGCTCGCGCGGCGAGAGCTTGGAGAAGTCGGTCATCAGCGCGGCGGCCAGCGCGTTCCACGCCAGCACGGTCGAGCGCGCGTCGATGACGAACGCCGGGGTGTCGTCCATCCGCTCGAGCAGGTGCAGGATCCCGGCCGGCACGTCCTGCGGCGGCCCGGCCGGCGTCTCCGCCGCCTCACCCGCCAGGTTGTAGAGGTAGGAGCGCTCGTCGTCGGTCAGCCGCAGCGCGCGGGCCAGCGCCGCGAGGATCTGGCGGGACGGCTTGGGCCCGCGGGCCTGCTCCAGCCGGATGTAGTAGTCGACCGACATCCCGGCCAGCTGCGCGACCTCCTCGCGCCGCAGCCCCGGCGTGCGCCTGCGCGCCCCGCCCTCGATCCCCACGTCCGACGGCTGGATCCCGGCCCGCCGCGACCGCAGGAACCCGGCCAGCTCCTGTCTGTCCACGCACCCAGCATCCCCCACGATCGGGGATGCCCGGCGGTTCGAGGGTGGTACCGCCGATCCCAGCCTGAGCCCCGGATCTCGTGGCCTGAGGCTCAGATCTCGTACGGCAGGTGCTTGATGCCGTTGATGAAGCTGGACGCGAGGCGTTCGGGCGGCGCGGTGGAACGGATGTCCGGCACCTGCCGGAGCAGCTCGCGGAACATCACGGTGATCTCCATGCGGGCCAGATGGGCGCCGAGGCAGAAGTGCGGTCCGGCGGCGCCGAAGCCCAGGTGGGGATTGGGGTTCCGGGTGATGTCGAAGGTGTACGGGTCGGTGAAGATTGCCTCGTCCCGGTTCGCCGACCAGTAGTACATGAGGACCTTGTCGCCGTCCTTGAAGCGCTGCCCGTTGGCCATCTGGTAGTCGCGGGTGACAGTGCGGCGCATGAACGTGACCGGCGACGCGCAGCGCACGATCTCCTCGACGGCGCCGGGCGCGTGGCGGTCGAAGTCCGACATCCACAGCGCCTTCTGGTCAGGGTTCAGGGTGAGCAGCTTCAGGCCGTGCGCGATGGCGTTGCGGGTGGTCTCGTTGCCCGCGACGACGAGCAGGATGAAGAACGAGCCGAGCTCCTCGCGGGTCAGGCGCTCGCCCTCGACGTCGGCGTGCACGAGGACGGAGGTGAGGTCGTCGGTCGGGTCGGCCTCGCGTTCCTCGGCCAGGCCGATGACCAGCTGCCGGAGCTCCTCGGCGGCCGTCATGATCGCGAGCTGGACGGCGGCGAAGTCGGGCACGTACTCGGGGTCGAACGCGCCGATGATGATGTTCGAGCGGTCGAAGACGCCCTGGTACTCCGACTCGGGGATGCCCATCAGATCGCAGATGATCTTCAAGGGCAGCCGGGCGGCGACCTCGGTGACGAAGTCGCCCCCGCCGGCCGGGCGGATCTCCTCGACGATCCGCGCGGCGGCGCGGTCCACGTCGTCCCTGATCTTGCTGATCATCTTCGGGGTGAACGCGCGGGACACGATGCGGCGCAGCCGGGCGTGCCGCGGATCGTCCATGTTGATCATCGAGGCGATGTACTCGAGGATCTCCGGCGGCGGGTCCAGGGTGTTGGCGACGCTGCCGCGCGAGGAGCAGAAGACCTGCGGGTTGCGGCTGGCCTCGATGATGTCGGCGTGCCGGACGAGCCCGAAGTAGCCGTCGCCGGGCGGGAACCCGAGATGGCTGAAGTCGGGTTCGTCGAAGAACGGCGGTCGCTCCAGCGTGCGGAGCCGGGCGAACACCTGCTCGCGCTCGTGCAGCGGGCGCGCCCAGAATCGCAGGTCGGACAGGTCGACGTCGTCGGGCCGGAGCACGTCGGTCGTCACTGGCATCGCCTCCTGGCCACCATATTGACAAACGACGCAATAACGTCAAGGCCAGGGACTCCGCGGTCGCGCGTCAGAAGAGGATGTGCTCCTCGGGCAGGCCGTAGAACGCGAGCGTGGCGTTGGCCATCAGTTCCAGGTCGTCCGGGCGCCAGGTGTGCCGGGCCGGGTCGGCGTGCCGGATCGTGATGAACGAGAACCGGTCGGACGCGTACACCAGCACGCCGTCGGCCCGGAGCCGCTTGAACAGGTCGGTGTCCTCGCCCTGCCCGAGGTCGGCGAACCGGTAGGTGCGCATGAGGTCGCCCTCGGCCAGCAGCGCGCCGCCGCGCAGGTAGTTCACGTACTTGTGCTCGTGCTCAGGCAGCCGCAGCAGCGTGGCGCCGATCGAGGCGAGGTGGGAGTAGTGCGCGAGCTTCCCGACCACGCCCGCGTCGGTGTAGGCGAACGCGGGGATCAGGTCGGACACGTAGTGCGGGCCGTACACCTCGTCGTCGTCCATCTTGCCGATGTAGGTGCCGTCGGCGGCCTCGATGCCGAGGTTCAGGCAGCCGCCGAGCGTGAGCGCCGAGTCGGCGGCGAGCACGACGATCTCGTCGACCCCGGCCTCGCGGGCCCGCTTCTCGACCAGCGAGGTGTCGATGTCCAGCCCGTGCAGCACCAGGACGAGCTGGAGCGGCCGCCACTGCTGGCGCGCGACCTGGCGCAGCGCCTCGGTGATCTGCTCGGGACGGCAGGTCGGCAGGATCATCGAGACCGGCGGCTCCGTCCACGCCCCGCCGCCCTGCCCGCCGCCCCGCCCAATGCCCTGACCGACGGAGTCGAGGATCTCGGCGACGCGGTGCCGGTAGGTGTGGGCGGCGTGGATCTCGCGCAGCGCGAGGTGCGCCTGGCGGTCCCGCAGTTCGTCGCCGAGCAGCAGCGCGCGCAGCACCGCCCGGCCCTCGACCTCGTCGGTGACGACGGGCCCGAGCGGACCGCCCGGCCCGAGGCCGACGCCAGGCGCCTCGGCCACCGCGCCCGCACGCCACGGAACGTCGCGTCCCTCGGCCTGGCTCGTGCGGACGACCGGCACGCCGGCGGCCGCGGCCTCGTACACCTGGCGTTCGCCCGCGGCGAGCAGCACGCGGTAGTGCTTGCGGGCCGTCAGCGCCTTCTCGTACGCGAGCGGCGGCGCGACCCGCTGGCGGTAGATGCGCGGGAAGCCGTCGCCGAAGAAGTGCGCGCCGAGCTTGGGCGCCGGGGCCAGCAGCGGCTCGTCCCGCTCGTCGTAGGAACCCTCGTACACCAGCGGGAACCGGCCGTGGTCGGCGCCGCGGATCGGGTTGTGCAGGCGCGGCTGGGCGGCGAACGGGAGCAGCCCGGCGTCCTCGTGCCGGGCGGCGGCCGCCTCGTCGACGGCGAAGACGTGGTCGAACGCCTCGGCCGCCTCGACGGTCCCGTCGGTGGTCCCGTCGCCGGTCCCGTCAGCGGCTCCGTCGCCGGTCCCGTCAGCGGTTCCGTCGCCGGTGTCCCAGTAGACGGTCGGAATGCCGCGTTCGCGGCACCAGGCGACCAGCTCCGCGAGCGGCAGATCAGCACCGGCGCCGGACTCGACGAACAGCAGGCCGAGCGGCTGCGCCTCCGGAGACTGCTCCAGCGACTGCCGCCAGTCGTCCGCGCCGAGCCCGTCGATCTGGCGCCACTCGTACCGCAGCGCGGCCGTCGTCACCGGCGAGGCGACCACGGCCGCCGTGACGTCGCCGCGCGCGACCGGCCCGGCGGGGAAGATCGCCGCCGGGAAGTCGAGCGTCTCCAGCTCGTTGATCGTGAGCTCGGGCCGCGGCGGCGCGACCGCCTCGGCGGCGGGCTCGGCGGGGAGCTCCTTGACGGCGAGCGCGCCGCGCAGGCGCCGGTAGGACCGAACGGCGAGCGGCTTGCGGCGGAAAGCGGTGAGCGCCTCGCCGAGCCGCCACCAGCGGCGGCGGCGCATGACCTCGGCCTGCCACTCGGCGTGCTCGGCCTTGAGCGCCTCCTCGGCGACCTTCAGGCCGAGGTCGCCGAGCCCGCGCGTGGCCTCGGTGAGGCGGCGCGTCAGCGCCTCGATCTGCCGGTCCCGCTCGTCCTTCTCCTGCTGGAGCTCGGCCACGCGCTGCCGTACGGCCTGGTTCTCGGCCGCGAGCCGGTCCGCACGCCCGCCGTCTGCGTCGGTCACAGGGTCACGGTAGAGGTCCGACCTACTAGTCAAACCGTCTCATAGCGACCCGCCATCCACTGTTTACCCGTCGTCAGGAAACGAGCCGTCTCCGGGTCAAGATCGCCGACAGGCCGGCGTCAGGTCGCGAGCCACTCCAGGACCAGCCGGTCGACCTCGTCCGGGCGTTCGAGCTGCAGGAAGTGCCCGGCGTCCGCGACAAGCTCTGCCCGCGAACCGTCCGGCAGTTCCCCCAGCACGCCGGTGAAGTCGCCGCCCGGCACGAACGTGTCGGCGCCGAGGCATCCGTCCGCCGCGCCGTGCAGGTAGAGCACCGGGCGTTCACCCTTGGTCGCGGTGGCGGCCTGCTCGATCGCGTACCGCTCGACGTGCCGGGACGGGTCGAGCATCGCGCGGTAGTAGCCGATCGCCGCGCCGATGTTGGCGGGCGTGCCGAGCGAGTTCATGACGTGGGCGACGTCCTCGGCGGCGTCGTAGCCGGGCGACCAGTCGCGCCACAGGCCCTCGACGAACGTGGCGTTCAGCGCCATCTCGGCGAGCTGGGTCTGGAAGAGGTAGATGTAGAACGACCGCTTCAGCTGCTCGTAGGTGAAGAACCCGGCCATCAGCGAGTTGATCGGCGGCAGCGCCATCGTGACGGCCTTCCGCCAGCGCCGCGGCTCGGCCGCCGCGGCGCCGTAGGTGGTCGCGGCGCCCCAGTCGTGGCCGATGATGACCGCGTCCGAGCCGCCGCCGAACGCCTCGTGCAGCGCGTTCGCGTCGGACGCGAGCGCGCCGACCTGGTAGGCGCCGTCCTCGGGCACGCCGGTCGGCGCGTACCCCCGCATGAACGGCGCGACCGCGTGGTAGCCGGCCGCCGCCAACTCGGGCATCAGGTGTCGCCAGGTGTACGCCGAGTCCGGGAAGCCGTGCAGGCACAGCGCGAGCGGCCCGTCCGCAGGCCCCGCCTCCAGGTAGCCGAACTCCAGCCCGTTCGCCTTCACCGACCGCACCACGTCCATGTAAGTACTCCCTTTCACAGGCCTCGCCGCGACGTTACCGCGCCGGGTCGTGTCGGATTCGCGCCGGATCGGCACGGGTGCAAGCTAGATCACACTGACTCCTTCGGATATCGAAGCCCATATACGTGTTTACAGCTGATTCCGCACTGATCTAGCATCAAGACGACTGGATCACTCGCTTGGAAGACCGGCTGGGAGCAGATGCCATGACGGACCCGACGCAGGACGCCCTGCAGAGCGCCGCCCGCGACCATCTCTGGATGCACTTCGCCCGGCACTCCTCGTACGAGAACGGCGGCGAGGTGCCGATGATCGCCCGCGGCGACGGCGCCTACATCTACGACACCCAGGGTCGCCGCTACCTCGACGGGCTCGCCGGTCTGTTCGTCGTCCAGGCCGGGCACGGCCGCGAGGAGCTCGCCCAGGCCGCCGCCAAGCAGGCCGCCGAGCTGGCGTTCTTCCCGCTCTGGTCGTACGCGCACCCGAAGGCCGTCGAGCTGAGCGAACGCCTCACCGACCTGGCCCCCGGCGACCTCAACCGGGTCTTCTTCACGACCGGTGGCGGCGAGGCCGTCGAGAGCGCCTGGAAGCTCGCCAAGCACTTCTTCAAGCTCACCGGCAAGCCGACCAAGCACAAGGTGATCAGCCGTTCGGTCGCCTATCACGGCACCCCGCACGGCGCGCTGTCGCTGACCGGCCTGCCCGGCATCAAGGCGCCGTACGAGCCGCTCGTGCCGAGCGGCTTCCGCGTGCCGAACACCAACATCTACCGCGCGAACGAACATCGCGACGACCCCGAGGCGTTCGGCCGCTGGGCCGCCGACCGGATCGAGGAGGCCATCCTCTTCGAGGGCGCCGACACCGTCGCCGCCGTCTTCCTCGAACCCGTGCAGAACGCCGGCGGCTGCTTCCCGCCCCCGCCCGGCTACTTCCAGCGCGTCCGCGAGATCTGCGACCGCCACGACGTCCTGCTGGTATCCGACGAGGTGATCTGCGCGTTCGGGCGGCTCGGCACGATGTTCGGCTCGCAGAAGTTCGACTACCAGCCCGACATCATCACCTTCGCCAAGGGCCTGACGTCCGGCTACTCGCCGCTCGGCGGGATGCTGGTGAGCGACCGCCTCTTCGAGCCGTTCCGCCACGGCACCGCCATGTTCGCGCACGGCTACACCTTCGGCGGCCACCCGGTGTCGTCCGCCGTGGCCCTCGCCAACCTCGACCTGTTCGAACGCGAGGACCTCCTCGGCCACGTCCTGCGCAACCAGAACGCCTTCCGCGCCACGCTCGAGAAGCTGTACGACCTTCCGATCGTCGGCGACGTCCGCGGCGACGGCTACTTCTACGGCATCGAGCTCGTGAAGGACAAGGACACCCGCGAGACGTTCAACGACGACGAGTCCGAACGACTCCTGCGCGGCTTCCTGGACAAGGCGCTCTTCGAGGCGGGCCTCTACTGCCGCGCCGACGACCGCGGCGACCCCGTCGTGCAGCTCGCCCCGCCGCTCATCTGCGACCAGTCGCACTTCGACGAGATCGAGCAGATCCTGCGCTCGGTCCTCACCGAGGCCTGGTCCCGCCTCTAGCCCCGCCGCTGACCCCGCCCTCTAGCCCCGCCGCTGACCGTGCCCTCTAACCACGGCCCTCGCCCGGCTTGGTGACGCCGGCCCACAACTGGTCGGCGTCACCGGCCTCCAGCCGTCCCCGGTACACGTCGATCTTGTGGTCGATGAGCTCGAGGCTGGTCTGGATCTCGGCGAGCTTGGCGCGCACCTCGGCCCGATGCTCCTCGAGCAGGGCGAGGCGTTCCTTCTCGTTCCCGCTGCCCGCCGCGACCAGCTCCGCGTACCGCCGAACGTCCCGGATCGGCATGCCCGTCGCCCGCAGCCGCGTGCACACCTTGATCCAGTTGAGGTCCAGCGAGTGATACCGGCGCCGCCCGCCCGACGTGCGGTCGATGGCCGTCACCACCAGCCCGGCCCGCTCGTAATACCGCAGCGTGTGCACGCTGACGCCGCTCCGCTGAGCCGCCTCCGCGATGCTCAGCCCTTCATCCGGAATCGTCCTGTCGACTTCGAGCACGCTCTCAATACTACGCGCGCCTACGCCTTCGGATAGGCGGCGAGATCGCCTTCCCGGCGGACCTGCCAGGTCATGGGGACGTGGATCCGCTTCGCGGATTACGACATCCCGATCGCGTCCAGCTCCGAGATCGCGTTCTCCGGCAGCACCAGCTCCGCGGCGGCCACGTTCTCCCGCAGATGCCCTCGCGAGGACGTTCCCGGGATGACCACCGACGTGGACGAACGCTGCAGGAGCCACGCCAGAGCGACCTGCTGCGGCGTAGCGTCCAACCGGCCGGCGACCCGCGCCAGCACGTCCGACTGGAGCGGGCTGAACCCGCCCAGCGGGAAGAACGACACGTACGCGATCCCCTCCCGCGCCGTCCGCGCCACCAGCTCGTCGTCCTGCCGGTTGACCAGGTTGTAGAAGTTCTGCACGGCCACGATCGGCGCGATCGTCTGGGCCTCGGTGAGCTGCGCCGACGAGACCCCGCTCAGCCCCAGCTGCCGGATGAGCCCCTTCTCCCGCAGCTCGGCCAGCGCGGCGACCTGCGCCGCGATCGACTCATCGGTCGTGCCCTCATGCGTGCCGAGCCGCGCGTAGACCAGGTCCAGCGTCTCCACGTCCAGGCGCTTCAGGTTGTCGTAGACCTGATCCCTGAGATCCGCGGGCTCCTGCGTCTGAATCCACGCCCCATCGTCGCCCCGGCGAGCGCCCACCTTGGTGGCGATCGTGATTCCTTCGTACGGGTGCAGAGCCTCCTTGATGAGCCCGTTCACGACCTCCGGCCCGTAGAAGTCGGCCGTGTCGATGTGGGTCACCCCGAGCTCGACGGCCTCCCGCAGAACGGCCAGGGCCTCCTCCCGATCGCGCGGCGGCCCGAACACGTTCGGCCCCGCCAGCTGCATGGCGCCGTACCCCATCCGCGTGATCGCGAGGTCGCCCGCCAGCGTCTCCAACGCCATGTCCACTCCCTAAAGTATCTAACTGGATAGTTACAATCTAGCCCATGGCCGCATGTAAATCAACAGTTAGTTACTTTGCTAGCCTGGGGTCATGCCCGAGAGCATCCGCCGTCCTCGCGACGCCCAGGCGACCAAGGCACTCCTGCTCAAGGCCGCGACGGCGGAGTTCGCCGAGTACGGCCTGGCCGGCGCCCGCATCGACCGCATCGCCGAACGCGCCGGGGCCAACAAGCGCCTGATCTACGTCTACTTCGGCGACAAGGACAAGCTCTTCGACGCCGTCCTCCAGCGCCAGATCGACGCCGTCGCCGAGAACGTGCCGCTCACCCCCGACGACCTGGCCGCCTTCGCCGGCGCCCGCTTCGACTACGTCCTCGCCAACCCCGAGACCGCCCGCCTGAACGCCTGGCGCACCTTCGAACGCGCCACCCCGAGCGAGGCCGAACGCGAGAGCTACGAGATCAAGGTCCAGGCCATCGCCGAGGCCCAGCGCGCGGGCAAGGTCAACGGCACCATCCCCGCGATCGACCTGTTCGCCATGGTCCTGCGCATCAGCGAAAGCTGGCTCAGCGGCGCCCCCGGCCTCAAGGCCCTGGCCGAAGACACCCCCGCAAGACTCCGCGAGCATCGCGAAGCGATGGTGGAGGCCGTCCGCAGCTTCACCGCCCCGCGGTAGGAAGCGGGCGGTCGTTGACCACGTGCTTCATGACGAGGGTCGAGTTGAGGCGCTGGACGCCTGGGAGGGCCGAGAGGACGTCGTCTTCCAGCTCCTGGTAGGCGGTGAGGTCCGCGGTGACGATGCGCAGGAGGTAGTCGGGGTCGCCGAAGAGGCGCTGGGCCTGGAGGACCTCGGGAACGCGGGCGATGGCGGCTTCGAAGCCGAGGAGGGTCTCGCGGTCCTCCTGGCGCATGGTGACGAAGACGAGGGCCTGGAACGTGAGGCCCAGGGCAGCGGGGTCGACGACGGCCCGGTAGCCCTGGATGGCCTTGGTGCGTTCCAGATCGCGGAGGCGGCGGTGGCACGGGGAGACGCTCAGGCCGACGCGGGCCGCCAGTTCGGTGATGGTGAGGCGGCCCTCTTCTTGGAGGAGAGCAAGGATTTTGCGGTCGATCGCGTCCATGGGGTCGATTCTTCTACGGAGCAGGCTTCCAGCGGGAGATATTGGAAGCACTTTTCGGCAGATCAGACGTAGTTTTCTGGGCATGGATGCTGGATCGGTGCTGGCGTTCTGGACGGTCGCGCTGCTGCTCATCGTGGTTCCGGGCGCGGACTGGGCGTTCACGATCGGGGCGGGGCTGCGGCGCGCGGTGCTGCCTGCGGTGGGCGGGCTGGTGATGGGGTACGCGATCATCACGGCCGTGGTCGCTGCGGGGGTGGGCGCGCTCGTCGCGGAGTCGCCGACGTTTCTGACGGGGCTGACCTTGGTCGGGGGGCTCTATCTGGTGTGGCACGGGGCGAGCACGTTCGCCCGGCCAGGAGAGATCTCCGGAGGAGAGACCGACGGCAGTGGGTGGCGGACCTTCGCGAGAGGGGTCGGGGTCAGCGGGCTCAATCCGAAGGGGCTCTTGATCTTTCTGGCGTTGCTGCCGCAGTTCACCGATCCGGGGTACGCCTGGCCGGTGGCCTGGCAGATCGGGGTCCTGGGCTGCGCCTTTATGGCGACCTGCGGGGTCTTCTATTTGGGGTTGGGGACGTTCACCCGGAGCGCGCTGGTGGGGCGGCCGGGCAGCGCGAAGCTGATCAGCCGGCTGTCGGGGATCGCGATGGTCGGGATCGGGGCCTGGCTGATCGTGGATCGGCTCCTCTAGCGGATCAGGGCTTCGAGCGGATCAGGGCCTCTAGCGGATCAGGGCTTCTAGCGGATCAGGTCGGCGGCCTTCTCACCGATCATGATCGCCGGGGCGTTGGTGTGGCCCCGGGTGATCTGCGGGAGAACGGAGACGTCGGCCACTCGGAGGCCCTCGACGCCCCGGACGCGCAGGTCGGGGTCCACGACGGCGTCGTCGTCGGTGCCCATCCGGCAGGTGCCGGTCGGGTGGTAGAGCGTCTCGGAGCTGGCCCTGATGTGGCGGGTCAGCGCGGCGTCGTCGGTGGCGCCCTCGTACGGGGCCATGGGCGGGCCCGCGTAGCGCTTGAGAGGCTCGGTCTCCATGAGCTTCTCGGCGAAGTGCATGCCATGGACCAGGCGCTTCAGGTCGCTCTCGGCGGTCAGGTAGCCGGGGTCGATGGCGGGGGCCGCGGAGGCCTCGGCGGTCGCCAGCGTGATGCGGCCCTGCGACTCGGGCTGGAGGAGGACGACGCCGAGCGTGATGCCGTGTTCGGTCGGCGGGGTCAGGCCGTGCTCCACGTACGGCGCGGGCGCGAAGATCAGCTCCAGGTCGGGCGCCGGGAGGGCGGGGTCGCTCTTGGTGAAGATGACCGCCTCGCCGACGTTGGAGGTGAACGGGCCGCGGCGCTGCAGGAGGTAGCGGGCCAGGTTGGGGACCGAGTCGGCGTTCGCGAGCGTGATCGGCTCGGTGCAGTGCCGCATGACGGCGACCGACAGGTGGTCCTGGAGGTGGCGGCCGACCGCGGGGCGTTCGACGACCGGGGTGACGCCGCGTTCGCGCAGGTGGTCGGGGTCGCCGATGCCCGACAGCATGAGCAGGTGCGGCGAGCCGATCGCGCCGGCGGCGACGATGACCTCCTTGCGGGCGCGCATGGTCCGGCCGGACGACTCGACGCCGACCGCGCGGCCGTTCTCGATGAGGATCCGGGAGACCTGGACGCCGGTGACGACCTTGAGGTTGGCGCGCTTGCGCGCGGGCCGCAGGTACGCGTCGGCGGTGCTCCAGCGGCGGCCGCGCTTCTGGCTGACCGGGGTCTGCGCGTAACCCTCGTTCGACGGGCCGTTCAGCTCGGGGAGCCTGGTGAGCCCGGCGGTCGCGCAGGCCTCCAGGAACGCCAGCGTGGTCGGGTTCGGGCTGCGCTGCTCGGAGACGACCAGCGGGCCCTCGGTGCCGTAGACCGCGCCCGCGTTGCTGCCGACGCGGCCCTCGCAGCGCTTGAAGTACGGCAGGACCTCGTCGTACGACCAGCCGGGCACGTCCCAGCCGTCGTAGTCGGCCTGGTGGCCGCGCACCCACATCATCGCGTTGATGGACGAGGAGCCGCCGAGCATCCGGCCGCGCGGCCAGTAGAGCTCGCGGTTCTCCAGCTCGGGCTGCTTGGTGGTGGAGAAGTTCCAGTCGTAGTCGGTCTTGAAGAGCTTGGGGAACGCCGCCGGGATGTGGATCTCGTTCTTCTTGTCCGGGCCGCCCGCCTCCAGGAGCGCGACCCTGACCGCGGTGTCCTCCGAGAGGCGCGCCGCCAGCGCGCAACCCGCGGAACCGGCCCCGATGACGATGTAGTCGAAGTCCATCGCTGCCCTCCTGCCGTTCTCCAAGCGCTGCGACTCCCCACCGGCGCCGCACAGATCGGGCATACCACTGCGCTGTCACCGCGTCCATGCCCGCCCGTCCGGCTGCCTGGCCGTATGCCGGGGCGGCATGCCTTCCATCTGCAACGGGCTGCCCGAGCTTTCTTGTCGGCCCTTACCGGCCCGATATCTACTCCTGGCGCAGCTCCCCACTCACGAAGGGCGCGGAAAGAAGGGAAATCGTGCCGAAACCGTCCGCTCTCCGCCGGCCTCCCGGCATCGCGCTGCTGTGCGCCGCCGTGCTCGCCGCGGCCCTCGCCCTGGTCGCGATGCGCAGTGGTTCCGCGCATCCCATGGCGGCGCGGGACACCGCCGCGCAGTCCCGCCTGGCCGCACCGCCCGCGTTCGACCACGTCGTCATCGTCATGGAGGAGAACCGCGACGACGGCGAGATCACCGCGGCGGCCGCGCCGTACATCGACCAGATCCGCAAGGGCGGCGCGTCGCTCACCGAGATGTACGGCATCGTCCATCCGAGCCAGGGCAACTACTTCGCGCAGTTCCACGGGAAGGTCGAGGGGCAGCTCGACCAGTGCCCGGTGCCGGGCGCCCCGTTCGACCGGCCGAACCTCGCCTCCAAGCTGATCGGGGCGGGCAAGACGTTCGGCGCCTACATGCAGGGCTACCCGGGCAGCCCGTCGACGTGCTCCAGCGGCGACTACGTCCAGCGGCACGCACCGTGGCTCAACTTCACCAATGTGCCGGCGAGCACGTTCCACACCGACGCCGAGTTCCCGGCCGACTTCGCGCGGCTGCCGACCGTCTCGTACGTGATCCCGGACAACAAGCACAACATGCACAGCGCGTCGGTGACCGACGGCGACACCTACCTCAAGAACAGGCTGGGCGCGTACGCCGAGTGGGCCAAGACCCACAACAGCCTGCTGATCGTCACCTGGGACGAGTCGCAGGTCTTCAACTCCGTCAACGACATCGAGACCGTCTTCTACGGCGCGAACGTCAAGCCCGGCGAGTACGGGCCGTCCAACCCCGCCGTCGGCAAGGACAACCACTACAACGTGCTGCGGACCCTGGAGGACATGTACGGGCTCGGGCACAACGAGGGGTCGGTCGACGCGACGCCGATCACCGCTCCGTTCGGTACGGGAGGCGGCGGTGACCCCGATCCGGGCGGGTCCTGCAAGGTCGCCAATCCCGGTGACCAGACCGTCAAGGTCGGCGGGAAGGTGAACATCAAGTTCACCTCCACCGGTTGTTCCGGCACCGTCGCCTACACCGTCAGTGGCAAGCTGCCGTACGTGCTGCTCGCGTCGGGCGACACTCTGTCGGGGACCGTCTACCAGCCGGGCACCTACCCGGTGACCGTGACGGTCAAGGACGGCGCGGGCGCCACCGGCAAGGCCGACTTCAAGATCGTGGTCAACTGGTTCTGACCCAGTCCTGATCGCTTCTGAAGAGCACAGCGGAGGAGGCTCACCGTGTACCTGTCGACGGCACGCACCGCCGACGCCGCGTCGGGGGTCGAGCGCGGGCACGTGGGCGGCCGCGTGCGCGGCGTGCCCGCGACCGTCTTCGCGCTCGGCACGGTGAGCCTCCTGACCGACGTGTCCTCGGAGATGGTCACGGCGGTGCTGCCGATCTACATCGTGGTCCAGCTCGGCCTGACGCCACTGGCGTTCGGGCTGCTGGACGGGGTGTACGGCGGGGTGAGCGCGCTCGTGCGGCTGCTCGGCGGGCACGCGGCCGACCGGGGACGCCGCCACAAGCTGGTCGCCGGGCTCGGGTACGGGCTGTCGGCCGCCGCCAAGCCCGCGCTGCTCGTCGTCTCGACCGTGCCGACGATCGCCGCCGTGCTGGCGGTCGACCGGTCCGGCAAGGGGCTGCGGACCGCGCCGCGCGACGCGCTGATCTCGCTCTCGACCGGTGCCCGCGACCAGGGCCGCGCGTTCGGCGTGCACCGGGCGATGGACACGGCCGGGGCGCTGCTCGGCCCGGCGGTCGCGTTCGGGCTGCTCTGGTACGCCGCCGACGCCTACGACGCGGTCTTCGTGGTCAGCGGCTGCGTGGCGGCGGCCGGCGTGCTGGTCCTCGTCCTGTTCGTTCAACGACCGCCCGGCGAGGCAACCGGCGAGGCAACCGGCGAGGCAGCCAGCGATGGACCCGGCGAAGCCAAGGAGAAGACACAGCTGCGGGCCGCGCTGGGGCTGCTCCGGCTCGCGGCGGTACGGCGGATCTGCGTCGCCGCCGCGCTGCTGGGCCTGGTCACGATCAGCGACGCGTTCGTCTTCCTGCTGATCCAGAAGCGGCTCGACCTGGACCCGCAGTGGTTCCCGCTGCTGCCGCTCGGCACCGCCGCCGGGTTCCTGGCGCTGGCGATGCCACTGGGCCTGGTCGCCGACCGGATCGGCCGCTGGCCGGTGTTCGTCGGCGGGCACGCCGCGCTGCTCGGCGCCTACGCACTACTGCTCCTGCCGTACGGAGGGATCACGCCGATCATCGGCGTGCTGTTCCTGCACGGCACGTTCTACGCCGCGACCGACGGGGTGCTGATGGCGGCGGCCGGGCCGCACCTGCCCGCCGAGCTGCGCGCCAGCGGGATGGCGCTCGTACAGACCGGCCAGGCGACCACCCGGTTCGTGTCGTCGCTGGCGTTCGGCGCCGCCTGGACCGCCTGGGGCATCGGCCCCTCGGTCGGCACGGCGGCGGTCGCGCTCGCCCTCACCGCCGTCGCCGCGGCCTTCCTCCGCCCCGGCTCCCCGACCACGCCCGATCGACCCCAGGAGTCTCCCGCGTGAGCACCGCCGCACGAGTGCGCGTCCTGGTCGTGGCCCTCGCGCTCCTCGCCGCTGTCGCCATCGCGTACACCCTGCACGCGGCGGGCCGTACGGACGAACGCGACAAGCCGCGCGCCGGTGGCCCGCCGGTCCAGACAGGGCAGTTCGACCTGACTGGCAAGGGCCGGATCCTCTTCCGCAACATGGCGTGGGGACCGCAGCGCGACCACCTGGCCTCAGTCGCACTGAACGGCACCGGCGGCGTACGGACCGCGATGCCGCTGACCTGCTACAAGTTCAACGCGGCGGGCGGAACGGCGGTCTGTGTCGAGGCCAAGCGCGGGCCGGTCAACTCGTTCTCCGTCGTCATCATGGACTCCCGCTTCCGCGAGCTGCGCCGCTATGCGGCGGGCGGCGGGCCGAGCCGGACGCGGGTCTCGCCGAGCGGCCGGAGGGTCGCCTGGACGGTCTTCGTCAGCGGCGACTCCTATGCCGGGGTGAACTTCTCCACGCGCACCTCGATCGTCGACACTCGCACCTGGCAGCGTGTGAAGAACCTGGAGGAGTTCCGCGTCGTCAAGGACGGCAAGCCCTACCGTGCCGCCGACGTCAACTTCTGGGGCGTGACGTTCGCCGACGACGACACCTTCTACGCGACGATGGCGACCAAGGGTAAGACCTACCTGGTGCGTGGCGACATGAAGTCCCGAACCGTCCGGACGCTGATGCGGAACGCCGAGTGCCCTTCGGTGTCGCCGGACGGCACGCGCGTCGCGTTCAAGCACCGGATCGCGGGCGACACCTCGGCGCTGCCGTGGCGGCTGCACGTCCTGGACCTGCGGACCATGAAGGAGACCGCGACGGCCGAACGCCGCCCGCTCGACGACCAGGTCACCTGGCTCGACGACCGGACCCTGCTGTACGCGATCCCCGCCGAGTACGAATCGGACCAATACGAGGTCCCGGCGGACGGAACGGGCGAACCACGACTTGTCATGAAGGCGGCGCAGGTTCCGGTCGTGCTCCGGTAAAGTGCGTACGCTCCCCTTAGTGATCTTGTCATTACGCCGCACGCTTCGCCCCGCCTAGTGCACCGCCCCGCCAGGAGTCACGTCCCATGCCGGAAGCCACCCCGCTGCGCCCCGACGACCCCGCCCAGCTCGGCCCCTACCGGCTGACGGGCAGGCTCGGCATGGGCGGCCAGGGCGTCGTCTACCTGGGCCGGAACGCCGACGGGACGCCCGTTGCGGTCAAGGTGCTGCGCGAGGAGATCGCCGCCGACCCGCGCGTGCAGGAACGCTTCATCAAGGAGATCGCCGCCGCCCGCCGCGTCGACCCGTTCTGCATCGCGCAGGTGCTGGACGCCTCGCTCGACGGCCCGCGGCCCTACATCGTCACCGAGTACGTCGAGGGCCCGTCGCTGCAGGAGGCGGGTGCGCGCAACGGCGCGACGCTGCAGCGGCTCGCGGTCGCGACGGCCACGGCGCTGGCGGCGATCCACCAGGCGGGCGTCGTGCACCGCGACTTCAAGCCGTCGAACGTGCTGCTCGGCCCGGACGGGCCCCGCGTCATCGACTTCGGCATCGCGCGCGACACCGAGTCGCCGCTCACGCTGACCAGCAGCATCATCGGCACGCCCGCCTACATGGCGCCCGAGCAGTTCGAGGGCGACGTGGTCGGCCCGCCCGCCGACGTCTTCGCCTGGGCCTCGGTGATGGCGTTCGCCGCGTCCGGCCTGCCGCCGTACGGCGCGGACTCGTTCCCGGCCATCATGAAGCGCGTCCTGACCGGCGAGCCCGACCTCAGGGGCCTGCACGAGCCGCTCCGCTCGATCGTCGCCGGCTGCCTGGTGAAGGACCCGGCGCAACGGCCGACGATGGAGACCGTGCTGCTGAGCCTGCTCGGCTCGCCGTCCGCCACCGGCCCCCAGACCAACGCGGCCCAGGCCGCCGCAGCCGCAGCCGGAATCCAAGCGGCCGCGATGCCGCCGATGCCCGGACCGCCGCCCCCGGCACCTCCGCCCCCGGCACCTCCGACGGATCCGCAGCCCGCGCAGGCCGTACCGGCGGCCAACCAGCAGCCCGCGCCGCCGACGGCGCCGCCCACGATCCCGCCCGCGCCGATGGTGACCTCCTTGGACGGTGCGCCCAGGCCCGGGCGCCAGGGCCGCCAGCAACCGGCTCCCGGCCAGCGCAAGATCCTCGTGCTGGGCCTCGGCGGGATCGGCGTCCTGATCGCCGCGGCCGCCGCCGTCGCGCTCCTGTTCACGTTCCTGCCCGGCGGGGGTTCCGGCTCCAGGAACAACGGCGGGAACGGCGCGATGGGCCTGCGCAACGGAGAGGAAGGGGCGGGCGCGAACGGCCAGGGTTCGGCGGGCTCCAACCAGGCGAACGGCCAGTCGGGCAAGCCCAACCCCAACGGCAGCGGCTCCCCCAGCCCCGGCTCCAGCCAGAGCCCCGGTGCGTCCGGCTCGCCCAAGCCCCACGGCAAGTCGGGCGGCGCACCCGACGACAGGGGCGGAGACGGAGGCGGCGACGGGAGCTCTCCCCCGAAATCGGGCGGCGGCGGCAGCGGCAGCGGGACCACTGCCTACATCTCGAGCTTCACCCTCTCCTCGCAGGGCAAGAAGGGCGACTGCTACTACCGCTACGACGACGGGGTGGGCAAGCGAGCCGGTATCGACGCCAACTACTCCATCACGGCGAGCAAGACGACCCAGCTGAAGATCGCCATCTACGACGACGACTACGCCCTCTACCTCGGCCCGGACGCCACCCCGACCGCCAAGCCCTCGTACTCCAGCGGGTTCGGCCGCGTCATCAGCGAGCCGGGTTACCACACGTTCAAGGTCGTGCTGAGCAGCCCGAGCCACGATGTGAAGACCGTCAGGTTCAAGGTCTGCGACAACTACTGACCGAGCTCGGCCGCGAAGCCTTCCCGCCACGAGCCGTACCGGGGCCGCCAGTTCAGCTCCAGCCGCGCCCGCGCGTTGTCGGCGCCGCGCAGCCTGGTCATGAACGCCACGCCCCAGCCGCCGACCGCCAGCCGCGCCAGCGCCGCCGGCGCCTTTCCCGGCTTCTTGGCACCGGCCATCTCGGCGACCGCGGGCAGCCAGTCGCGCAGCAGCACCGGCTCGTCGTCGACGATGTTCAGCGCGCCGGTGACCGGCCCCGCTCCCGAAGTACGAGTGAGCGCCGCGACGACGGCGGTCGCCGCGTCGTGGGTGTGGGTGAAGGAGAAGGTCGCCGAGCCCTTGCCCACGATCGGCATCTTGTGGGCCTTGATCTGCCGGATGGTCGACCCGTCGGCGGCGAAGGCCGTTCCGGGGCCGTACAGGTGACCGAACCGCAGCACCAGGCCGCCGGCCTCGGCGGTCTGCCGCTCCAGGTCCTTCAGCGCCTCCAGGGAGGTCCGCCACTGCTTGGGCGGCTCGTTCCAGAACGGCGCGTCCTCGTTGGCCGCACCCGCGCTGTGAGATCCAACACCGCCATCGGGGTCGTAGGCGTACGCCAGGCCCTGCGTGATGATCCGGGTCGCACCGGCGGCCTGCGCCGCGGCGATCAGGTTGCGGGTGCCCTCGGTGCGCAGCCGGTTGGTGAGGGCGAACTGCTCCTCCATCTTGCGCGGGTCGAGCTCGGCGGGGATGGCGGTGAGCAGGTGGACGACCGCGTCGGGGCGTGCCTTCTGAACGGCCGCCTCCAGCGCCTCGCGGTCGAGCGCGTCGGCGGTCACCGTCTCGACGCCCGCGGCCGGGTCCTCCTGCCTCCGTCCGCCGCGGGACAAGGCGATCACCTCGTGCCCGGTGGCGGTGAGCAGCGGGACCAGCTGACGGCCGACGACTCCGGTGGCGCCTGCGACGAGAACTCGCATGATGACTCCTCAGTGTTCGTCCGGACTCCGTGTGTCCGGACTCTGTGTGCACGGACTCTGTGTGCACGGACGCCATCTGGACGGGCGACCACCCCTCGATGTGACGGTTTTCCAGGTGACTCGCGTCACAGCGGCCTTCGGCAAGATCGAACTACACCGTTTAGTGTGATGTAGGGTGATGCGATGAGCGCCTCCGAGCGCAAGCGTGCGGCGATCACCGAGGCCGCGATCGGCGAGTTCGTGGAGCGCGGCTACGCGGGCGCGTCCGTGGACGCAATCGCCGCGCGGGCGCGGGTGTCCAAACCGACGGTCTACAGCCACTTCGGCAACAAGGAGCGGCTGTTCCTCACGGTGATCGGCGGCTACCTGCGCGACGGCTACACCGACCTCGGCCCGCTGGCCGACCGGATCGCCGAGGCGCCCGACCCGCGCGCCGCGCTGATCGACTTCCTCGGCTCGTGGGTCGAGGTCGTGCTCCGGGAGGACGTCATGACGCTGCGCCGCCTGGTGATCGGCGAGATCGACCGGTTCCCCCAGCTCGGCCAGGTCTGGGCGCAGGTGAACGCGACCAACGACGAGGCGCTCGTCCGCGCGTTCGCGGCCCTCCACAAGAAGGGCGCGCTCGACGTTCCCCGGCCGAGGCAGGCCGTCCGCCAGCTGACCGCGATGACCGTGGACGCCGCGCAGCTCATCCGGACCTTCCGGCCCGCCTACGAGTTCGACGAAGGCGAACTGGAGGAGCTGGTCTCCTCCGGCGTCGACGTCTTCCTGACCGCCTACGCCCGCGGGTGAACATGGATCTGGACTCGGTCGACCGCGGGCTGATCCACGCGCTGCACCTCGACGGGCGCGCACCGTTCCGTACGATCGCCGAGGTCCTGGAGGTCAGCGAGAACACCGTGGCCCGCCGCTACCGCCGGCTGCGCTCGGCGGGACTGCTCCGCGTGGTCGGCACCGTGAACGGCGCGCGCCTCGGCTACACGCCCTGGACGGTCCGGCTGCGCTGTACGCCCGATGCCGCCGCGGCCGTGGCCGACGCCCTCGCCGCCCGCGACGACACCTCGTGGGTCTACCTCCTGTCCGGCGGTACGGAGGTGTCCTGCAACGTCCAGACCCGCAGCTCCGAGGACCAGGACGCGCTGCTCCTGCACAAGCTCCCCCGCACACGCCGCCTCGTGTCGGTGTCCGCGCATCTCCTGCTGGGCAGTTACGCGCTCCCCACGACCTGGCCGGGCGTCGCGCACCTGTCCCCCGACCAGGTGGAACGCCTCCAGCCGCCGCAGCCCGCCCCCGGCGACTCCCCCATCACGCTCGACGACGGCGACCGCGCCCTGCTCGACGCCCTGTCCCGCGACGGCCGTGCGCCCTACTCCGACCTGACCTCGGCGACCGGCTGGTCCGAGTCCACGGTCAGGCGCCGGATGGAGTCCCTCCGTTCGAACGGCGTCCTGCACTACCAGGTGGATATCCCGCCCGCCGTCCTCGGCTTCACCTCGCAGGCCAGGCTGTGGATCACCGCTCGGCCGTCGCAGGTGGTCCCGACGGCCAAGGCGCTGGCCGACCATCCCGAGGTCTCGTTCGCCGCGCTCACCACCGGACCGACCAACCTGCTGGCGGCGGTCAACTGCCGCGACACCGCCGATCTGGCCCGTTACCTGACCGAACGGGTCTCCGCCCTCGACGCGATCCGCGAGATGGAGACCGCGCCGATCATCCGGACGGTGAAGCGAGCCGGGGCTCTGCTCCCGTTCAGCCTGCCGTTCAGCGGGGCGTGACGGCGCGCAGCAGCAGGGCGGTCAGCTCGCGGCCCGCGGCCTCGTCCAGCGGCGCGTGCCCGATCATCAGCCGGTACCAGACGACGCCGTAGACGACGTCGATCAGCAACTCCGGGTCGATGCCGTCGGCGATCTCGCCGCGTTCGACGGCGCGCCCCAGGATCTCACGCAGCGCGGCGCGGCGGGCGAACAGGAAGCGCTCCCGGAAGGCCGCGGCGAACGCCGGGTCCAGCAGCGCTTCGGCCATCAGCCCGACCAGGATCTTGCGCTGGCCCCGTTCGCGGAACGTCGCGGCCAGGAACGCGTCCAGGTCGGCGGGCAGCGAACCCTCGTCCGGGACGGTGATGCGCGCCGCGGCGAGGTCGACCAGCGCGTCCAGCACGACGTCGGCCTTGGACGGCCACCACCGGTAGATCGTCTGCTTGCCCGCGCCGGCGCGCGCGGCGATGCCCTGCATGGTGAGCGCGGCGTAGCCGTGCTCCTCCAGCTCCTCCAGGGCGGCGGTGAGAATCGCTTGCCGGGCCTTCTCGCTGCGCGGCCGTCCAGGTCCCATGCCGCCACTTTACAAGACGTCGAGTCTCGAATTAATATCGAGACGCAGCGTCTAGAAAAGATCTGCCGAGAAACGAACCCCAGAGGAGCGCGACATGCGCGTTGTAGTGATGGGCGGCACGTCCGGGATCGGGCTGGCGGCGGCCGAGCGGCTGGCCGCCGAGGGCGCCGACGTCGTGGTGACCGGCCGGCGCCCGGCGACCGTGAAGGTGCCCTCCGAAATCGTGGACGGCACGGACGAGGCGCAGGTGAAGGAGTTCTTCGACGGCCTCGGCGAGTTCGACCACCTGGTGCTGGCGTTCAGCCCCGGCCCGGCCGGGATGGGGCCGGTGAAGGACACGCCCTCCGAGGGCGTCCGCACCGCGTTCGGCAAGGTCTTCGGCTACCTCGTGGCGATCAGGCACGCGCGGGTGACCGGCTCGATCACGATGATCTCGGCGGCCACCGCGCGGGCGGCGCTGCCCGGCACGGCCGCGCTCGCGGGCGCCAACGGCGCACTGGAGCGGATGGCGTCGCCGCTGGCCGCCGAGCTGTCGCCCGTACGGGTGAACGTGGTGTCCCCCGGCGTCGTGGACACCCCGTGGTGGTCGTTCCTGCCCGAGGACCAGAGGCAGGCCCAGTTCACCGGAACGGCCGAGACCCTGCCGGTGAAGCGGGTCGGGCAGGCCGAAGACGTGGCGGAGGCGATCTCCTACCTGGTGAACGCCTCGTACGTGACCGGCACGATCCTGCCCGTGGACGGCGGCTTCACCGTCGCCTGATCACGCCTGACACGCCTGATCAAGCGGTCACTCCCGATCAAGCGATCACGGCATGCCGTCGGCTTCGGCGCTGCCGCTGACGCGCAGCTTGCGGCGGGCCCGTTCGTAGAAGGTGGTCTCGCCGAGCCGGACGACCTGGGCCGCCGCGCGGCTCGCGGTGACCTCCAGGCGGTCGCCGGAGGTCAGCCGGGCCTCGACGATGCCGTCCACCTCGACGGCCAGCTCGCCGCAGGTCGGCAGCAGCGACAGCGTCACGGCCTCGCTCGCCGACAGCATGATGGCCCGGTTGAACGAGGAGTGCGCGGCGGCCGGGACGACCAGGTAGCCCTCGACCGTCGGCGACACGATCGGCCCGCCCGCCGAGAAGCTGTAGGCGGTCGAGCCGGTCGAGGTCGCCACGATGACCGCGTCGGCGGTGTAGCGCACGAACGGGCAGCCCTCGACCAGGACCTCGATGGCGGCGAGGCCGTCGCCGGGGATGCGCACCACCGAGATGTCGTTGAACGCGGTGAGCTCCCGCCCGTCGGGCAGCCTGGCCGTGACCGCCATCCGCGGCTCGACCTGGTAGCGGTGCTGGTCGATGCTGGTCAGCGCGCCCTGCAGCTGGTCCACGTCGATCTCGGCGAGGAAGCCCAGGCGGCCGAGGTTGACGCCGAGCACCGGCGTGGTCCGGCCGCGCGCCATCCGCATGCAGCGCAGCATCGTTCCGTCGCCGCCCAGGCTGACCAGCAGGTCGGACTTGGAGGCCAGCACCTCGGGCCCGACGGCCACGGCGCTGCAGTCGATCCGGCCGATCTCCTCGGGCAGCCCGAGCACCTGGCCGCCCCGCCCGGCCGCCCAGCCGACGATCGTCTCGACGGCGACCTTGGAGTCGCGCTGCGGGTGCAGGATCAGCCCGACGGTGTCCACCATTCCCATACGAAAACCGTACCCGGGCCGATGGCCCGGGTACGGTTTCTGACCGCTCTGGGAAAGCGCGCCGTCCTAGGAGCACGCCGTTCTAGGAGCGCGCCGTTCTAGGAGCGCCCCGTCCTAGGAGCGCGCCGTTCTAGGAGCGCCCCGTCCAAGGAGCGCGCCGGTCTAGGAGCGCCCGGTTCTAGGAGCGCCCGTTCCAGGAACGCGCCGCTCCAGGACTGAGGCGCCTCTCTAGGAGGAAGGGGCGCCGGTCTTCGGGTCGAGGATCAGCTTGCCCGCGCGCGGGCGCCGGAAGTCGAACAGCCGGGACAGGTCGCCGCCGCGCACGTCGAACGAGGCGTCGCCGATCCGGCCGAGCCGCCAGTTGCTCTCGATGAACGACAGCACCGAGGTCTGCTCCTGGTAGTGGTGGTCGACGTGGTTGACCTTGGAGTACGGCGAGATGACGATCATCGGCAGCCGCTGGCTCGGACCGCAGCGGTCCTGGTAGCCGCCCGCCGCCTTGGCCTTGCCGCACAGCGCCGAGTCGTCCACGGCCGCGTCCGCCGAGCCGTTGGTGATCTTGGGCTTGGCGTGGTCGTACCAGCCGTCGGAGTCGTCGTAGGCGAGGACGACCGCGGTCGACTTCCACTCCGGCGACTTCTGCAGCTTGTTCACGTAGTTCGCGACGAACGCCTGCTCGTCCAGCGGGTCGGAGTAGCCCGCGTGGCCGTCCTGATACGCGCCGGCCTTGAGGAAGCTGACCGCGGGCAGCCTGCCCGCCGACAGCGCCGAGTCGAAGTCGGTCAGGTCGTACTGGTGGTTGGCCTGGTCGGTCGAGCCGATCGCGGCGGTCGAGGACGGCGGCAGGTGCTTCTCGTTCGCCGTCGACTTGTAGTACTGGAACGGCTCGTGGTGCGGGATGTAGTCGGTGACCGAGTTCCCGCCGACGTTGGTGTGGGCCGCGCCGCAGACCGCGTAGCCGTTCTGCTGCCCGGTCGGCCGGAAGCCGCCCTGGAACCAGCCCCACGTGACGCGCTTGGCGTTCAGCAGGTCACCGACGTTCTTGCCGGTGAGCACGCCGAGGTTGTTCTTGGCGGTGTGGTTCTGCGCCGAGCAGTCGTCGAAGGCCGGCTGCGGGTCGTTGATCATCGTCCCGACGCCGTCCTTGTCGGGCGACTGCACCACCGTCGGGTCGGTGACCTTCTTGTGGGTGACCGGGTCGACCGCGTAGATGCCGTGCGTCTGGCCGGACACCAGGTTGATGGCGCCGGGCGAGGACGGGCCGAAGATGGTGTCCCAGGAGTTGTCGCTCATCGCGTAGTGCTGGGCGTAGTTCCACATGCCGGTGACGGTGTTGCCGTCGTAGTAGTCCATGACGAGGCCGGGGGCCCCGTAGATGACCGGCTGGCCCGTGCACTTGTCGCGCCCGGTGTTCTCGACGAACTTGTCCATCTTGCCGGCGTTGACGGCCTTCTGCTCGTGCGCGTACGAGTGGTCCTGGTCGCAGGTGAGGGCCTGCTCGTGGGTCAGCCGCGCCGGGTTGTACTGGTTCGGGTTGTGCTTCAGCAGCTTCTTGCTGAGCCCGTTCGCGCGCGGCGTGTGGTGCGCCGCCTTGAACGTGGTCCCGTCGGTGTTGGCGGCCTTCGGGTAGGTCGCGAAGTAGTGGTCGTAGGAGATGTTCTCGCCGAAGATGACCACGACGTGCTTGATGGGCGTCGCGGTCGAGGTCGGCGTGTACGCGGCGATGAGCGAGACGCCCTCGCTACCGCCGCCGCCCCAGCTCGGGATGGCCGCTGCGGCGAGCGCTCCGGCCGCCACCACCGAGGCCGCCGCGATCGCGCGGCTCCGCCCCGTCCACTTCAACGGCGTTGTCCACTTCATACTGCGCCTCTCCACGTTCCCCCCTCATCGCCCCTTAGGGCGCGTCCGGAAAGATCCAACCGGAAGGGGTAAACGACGACCACGGCGAAAAGTGACGGGAAGGTGAACACTCTTTAGCACCTCTAATTAAGTTAGGAGAGCCTTCCCAAAGAAGTCCTGGTCGTCGCGTACCCCCGGCAGCACCAGGAAGTAACCGCCGCCGAACGGGCTGATGTAGTCGACGAGCGGCTCGTCCTTCAGCCGGTCCTGGATCGCCTCGAACTGGCCGCGCACATCCCGCTGGTAGCAGCTGAAGATGAGGCCCATGTCGAGGTTGCCCGCCTCGTCCATGCCCCGGTCGTAGTTGAACGCGCGGCGCAGGATCCGGCCGCCCTCGCTCTGCGGGGTGCGCGGGTTGGCGCGCCTGATGTGGCTGGTCAACGGGATGACCTTGCCGACCGGGTCCTCGGCGTAGCGCGGCACGTCCTGCTCGTGGGCGCCGTCGAGCGGCGCGCCGGTGTCGCGGCTGCGGCCGAACATCTGCTCCTGCTCGGGCAGGCCGACCCGGTCCCAGAACTCCACCAGCATCCTGATCAGCCGGATCACCTGGTACGAGCCGCCGGCCGTCCAGTCCTGCCCGCCGCTCCCGTCCAGCCAGACCAGCTTGTTCATCGCGGCGGCGTCGGCCGCGTCGGGGTTGGAGATGCCGTCCCTGAAGCCCATGAGGTTGCGGGGCGTGCCGCCCGGGCGGGGCGGGCTGGAGAAGCCGCTGATCCGCCACCTGGGCTGCGCGGCGCCGCGCAGGTGGCGCGTCAGGTCGCGCAGCGCGTGCACGACGGTGTCCTCGTTGTCGGCGGTCAGCTGGACGCTGAGGTCGCCGTGACACCAGTCCGGGTCGAGGTCGTCGTTGGGGAACGTGCGCATCTGCGTCAGCCCCGGCGGCTTACGCCCGGCCAGCCCGTACCGGCCGTCGAACAGCGAGGCGCCGACACCGGCCGTGAGCGTCAGGCCGCCGCCCGGGATGTCGGGGCCGAGCACGCCGGAGTCTGCCGGCGGCGCCGCGATCCCGGCCTCCTGGGGTGCTCCCCCGCTGGTCAGCGCGCGGCCCCGGGCGGTGAGCGTACGGAACATCTCGACCAGCTCGGAGCGGCCCGAGGCGAGGACGTCGAACGAGGCGACGAGCGTCCGCCGCCCCGGCTGCTCCAGGATTCCGGCCTGGTGCGCGCCATGGAACGCCCGCGCCTTGACCCCTTCGGCCTGAGCCTCGCCCACGGCTCCGGCCGCGCCGGCCGCACCCGCCGCTCCGGGTCCGGCGACGACCCCGGCGGCCCCGGCCACGAGCGCGCCGCGCAGGAACGATCGGCGGTCGGTCATGACGTCCGCCTCGGCTCGGCGATGGTGGCCACCGAGGCCAGCAGCTCGACCAGCTTCCCGACCGTTCCGTCCAACCGTTCGCGCTCCTCACGGGACAGGTCGCCGAGCGACGAGCGTCCCTTCAGCTGCTTGTCCAGCCGGTCCATCCAGTCGTCCACCTCGGCGAGGCCGGCGAACCGGTTCTTCAGCACGGGCCGCAGCACGTCCACCGCCTCACGCGTGCCCTCCAGGTTGGCGGCGACCGATCGCAGGTCGGTGTGGCTGCCGAAGTCGACCTTGCCGGTCAGCTGGAACCGCAGCGTGTCCTCGAGGATCTCGTGCGCGCGCAGCGGCAGGTCGGCGGGGTCGGTACGTTCGTCGGCGAACTGGCCCCTGAGCGCCCGCACGTCCTTGCCCAGCTGGTCGGCGGGCCCCTTGAGCGCGGCGGCGTCCTCGCCGTGCCACAGCCCGCGCTCCAGCCGGTGGAAGCCGCTGTCGGACCCGTTGATCGCCTCGTCCAGGTCGCCGAACGTGCCGTACGCGGCGCCCAGCCGTTCATAGGACATGTGCGCGGGCGTCCACGCGGCGCGCGCGGCCCCGAGGTCGCCGCCGTCGATCGCGCTGGTCAGGGTGCCGGTCTGCGCGATGAGCCGCTTGAGCCCGTCCTCCACGTACGCGCGGTACTTCTGGGTCGGCCCGTAGAGCTCGTTCTCCGTCACCGGGACGATCGCGGGGCCGCTCGCCTCCGTGCCGCCGATCCGGGTGCGCGGCCCGGTGACCGGGTCGCCCGCGCCCTCGTCCGCGCAGCGGAAGGAGTACGTTCCGGCGCCCAGCGTCACCCGCAGGGACCTGGACGTGCCCGGGCCGATCCCCTCGAGCTCCCCGAGCACGCCGCCCGAGGCGTTCAGCAGGCTGATCTCGGCGACCGTGCTGCCGCCGTTGTGCACAACGAGGGTCTGCGGGCCCGCGTGCGGCTGGGCCCAGCCGGTCCCGCACGCGCCCACCGCGGCCTGGATCATCGGCGCGGCGGCGGCCGGGCGCGGCGCCGTGGCGGCGTCCCCGGCCCCGGCGAGCAGCAGCACCGCACCGCCCACAAGGACGACCAGGCCTGTCGAGCTCCTCACAAATCCCCCCATCGGCGACGCCACACTCTAGTCAGTCGGGGTGAAATGCTCGACGAGACTCGAATAACCCTTGTCGCCGTCCCCCTCCTCCACCGCCTTGGTCACCAGGGAAAGGTGAATTCGGGAATCGTCATGATCTGCCCGTGCAGATAGCGCGCGCCCATCGACCCGCCGGCCGCGAAGTCGATCAATGAATCACGCTGGGAACTCGACCAAGGTTGAGGTCAAAGGGTCGGCTCAGATGCTCGGCTCAGATGTTCAGCTGCTGCCGCACGGCGGCGAGCTCGCGCTGGTAACGGTCGGCGATCGACCGAACATCGGCCTCGTACCGACTGATCTGCGAATCCTCCAGTTCCTGCATCGTCTCCTCCCGCTGCTGCCAGAGGCTCCGTTGCCGCTGGCTCACCGTGGAGTTCTCGATCGCCGCCTGCCTGCGCCGGTCGGCCTGCTCGACGGCTTGCTGGTACCTCGAGAGGGCGCTCTGGTAGCTCGGTTGGAAGCGTTGCGCGATCTGCGCCTCCGCCACTTCGAACTGGGCGGTGGCCACCTTGACCCGCTCGGCCTCCCTGGCGGCGGCCTCCTGCGCGACCCGCTCCGCCTCCAGCCTGGCCGCCTCCTTCTCCGCCCTGACCTGTTCGAGGGACTTCGCGCCCGGGAGGTGACGGTGCGGCTGGGCGGGGTCGATGAACTTGCCCCTGAGCGCCGCGGTGACCTTGTCCAGGAAGCCCGCGAGGGTGGGGACGGTGTCGTTGTCGTTGATGACGTTCGAGATGACCTCCGCCCGGGACTCGGTGAAGCTGTTGTCGAGCTCCCCGACGAAGTACTTCGGCTCCTCGGCCCAGGCGACCCCCGGGCCCAGCCGGGCGTAGTACGGCGCGAGATCGGAGCCCATCTCCTCCTCGCCGACCGCCTCGCCGACCGCCGCCACGATCTTGTCGCCGACGGGGTCGCTGGTGGTGTCCCCCGTCCCCGGCGGCAGCTGGTAGTAGATCACCAGCTTGTCGTGCTTGACCGTGGTCTCGCCGGTCGGCACCTCCTTGCTGAGATAGATCTTGAACTGGCGCATGTTCGGCGAGACGAGCGGATCGTCCATCAGGGCGGCCATCTTCCCGGCCACCTTGAGCCCCGCCTCCTGCGTCTTGACGTTGACGACGATGCGCCTGGCCAGCTTGCCCAGGCCCGCGGCGCGGTCGCCGCTCGGATGGGCCTTGGTGTACAGCTTGCTCACGTTGTGAACGTGGAAGTAGTCACCCTCCTGGACCGCCTCCCGGAGCACCTGCTCGCGCTGCTCCCGTGTGGCGTTCTTCGGGAAATCGGATTCCTGGGCCTGGATGAAGATGTCGGGCCGCAGTTTGAGGAAGTCGCCGAACTCCTCATCGGTCACGGGGGTCTGGACGTACTCCGCCGTGCCCTCGCCCATCATGTTGTAGATCCGGTCCAGGCGGTCCTGGCCGCTCAGCCGGCTGCCGTCCGCCTGGTCGTAGAACGCCTCGTAGATCCGCTTCAGGGCGGCCTTGTTGGCCTCCACGCCCTGCCTCACCAGGGCCTCGTCGGTGCCGGCGGCGGAGATGGTCAACATCTGCCGCTTGGTCTTGACCCCGTCCCCCGGGACCGGCGGCAGCACCGGCGCGAGCACCGGCTCCACCAGCACGGGCGGGGCGTCGCGAGCCGGAACGACCTGCCGCGCCGGTTCCTCCGCCGTCTTGAGTGCGCGCTGGTGGGCGAGGAACGACTTGGCCTGGCCGGTCAGGTCTTCGGCAGGCGTCCGCGCCCGGCTCGGCACGGCGGGGCTGAAGGCACGGGTCAGCGCCGGGGTCAGTGCCTGAGCCCGCGCCGGGGTCCGCTGTGCCGGGGTCCGCTGCGCCGGAGCCCGTTGCGCCGGGGCTCGTTCGGCAGGCCGTGTCGCGGTGTCGGCCGGGGCGGCCTTGCGGCCGGTCTGTGCGCCGCGCACGACCACGCGCGTCGGCGGCTTGCGCGTGGGCTTCTTCTTCTTGGAGAGGAAGGCCGACTTCTTCTTGTCCCTGGGCATCGGACGCCGCCCGTCACTTGAGGCCGAGCTTGCGGCGCAGCGCCGTGATGTCCTTGCCGAAGTCCCTGTTGTAGCCGTCCATCTGGTCCTGGTACTGCTTGATCAGGAAGTCCTCCCGCTTCTTGATCACTTCTTCCTGCCGCAGGAACGCGGGGTTCTTCAGCTGAGCCTCCGACATGGTCGCGGCCAGCCGTTGCCGGCGCTCCTCGGCCCGGTCCTTGACCTCCTGCTGCTTCTTGAGCGCCTCGTTGTAGCGCGGCAGGTACTTCTGGCGAAGGAGCTTGGTCCCGGCGTCCAGCTGCGGCTTGACCGCCGCCTCCTTCTCCGCGCGCACCTGCTCCAGGCTCTTGGCGCCCGGCAGGTGGCGGTGCGGCTGGTCGGGGTCGATGAACTTGTCGCGCAGCGCGGTGGACAGCTTGGCGGTGAACGTCGCCAGGTCGGGGATCTCGTCGTTGGACTTGATGACGTCCGAGATGACCTGGGCGCGGGTCTCGGTGAAGCTGTTGTCGAGCTCGCCGACGAAATACTTGGGCTCCTCGGCGTAGGCGACGCCGTTGCCGACCCGGGCGTAGAACGGCGACAGGTCGGAGGCCAGGTCGTCGTCGGTGACCGCGTCGCCGATCGTCGCCACGATCTTGTCGCCGACCGTGTCGACGGTGTCGTCGGTCGTGCCCGGCGGCAGCTGGTAGTAGACGACCAGCTTGTCGTTCTTGACGCCCTTCGGCGGCGGGTCCTGGTCGGACAGGAAGATCTTGAACTCGCGCATGTTGGGCGAGACCAGGTCGTCGTCCATCAGGCCGTACAGCTTGTCGGCGACGCGCAGCCCCGCCTCCTGCGTCTTGACGTTGACGATGATGCGCCTGGCCAGCTTGCCCAGGCCTTCGTAGCGGCCCTTCTTGTGGGCGTCCTGGAACTTCTTGCTGTAGTTGTTCACGTGGAAGTAGTGGCTGTCGCCCTCCAGTTCGTCGGTGAGCGACTCCTCGTACTTGGCGCGGTCCTTGAACGGGCTCGGCGTCTCGACGCCCTGCGGCTTGATGAACACGTCATTGCGCGTCTTGATGAACTTGTCGAACTGCTCGGCGGTGACCTTGGTCTGGACGTACTCGGCGGTGCCCTCGCCCATCATGTTGTAGATGTTGTTGAGGCGTTCGGCGCCGCTCTGCTTGCGGCCGTCCTTGTAGAACGCGTCGTAGATCTTCTGTAGCGCGGCCTTGTTGGCGTCCAGGCCCTGCTTGATGAGCACCTCGTCGGTCCGCGAGGCCGTCACCGACATCAGCTGCCGCTTGGTCTTGACCCCGTCCCCCGTGATCGGCACCGGCCGGACCCCGGTCAGGTCGAGCTCCTCCTGCGGGGGAAGTGGCGGCGGAGGTGGCGGCACGATCGTGTCGATCGTCTCCGGCGGCGGGGGCGGCGGCACCACGTCCTCGATGGTGTCGACCGTCTGGACGGGCCGTACCGGCTCGGCCGTGGTGTCGTCCGGCGGCGACGGTGGAGGCGGCGGCGCGATGTCGGGCACGGTGTCGGGGATGGTGTCCGGCACCGGGATCGCCTGGGCCTGCTGCCTGGCCGAGTCGCGCAGCGCCTTCAGGGCGCGCTGGCGGGCGAGGAACGTCTTGGCCTGGTCGGTCAGTCCCTCGGGCGGCATCCGCGGCCCGCGCGGCGCGGCACGTTCGAACGCCTGGGGCGGCTCCGCCTGGCCTTGCGCCCTCGGCCGCGTGAGGACCTCCCCTGTCGGCGCGCCGGACCGCGCGCGCGTCGCCGTGGTCGAGGTGGCGGTCGCGGGCACCCGGCCCGTACGGGCTCCGGTGCGGTCTCCCGTCCGGCCGACCTTGATGACCCCGGGACGGTCCGCCCGCTCGGCCACGCGCGTCGCCACGGGCTTCTTGGCCGCGGTCGTCGTGGACTTGACGGCGCTGCTGGTCGGGGTCTTGCCCGCGGTCTTCGTCTGGGTGGTCTTCGTCTGGGTGGTCTTCGTCTTGGTCGTCTTCGTCTTGGTCGCGGTCGGCTTCGGGGCCGGCTTCTTCTTGGTCTTGGTCTTGGTCTTGTTCTTCTTGGTGCCGTTGCTCATCGCTCGACTCCGTCTCTGGGCGCCGGGTTACTGGGCCGCGGCCCGGTAGGAAAGGATCAGTCCGAGGTCGGCGAGCACCGACTTGTCCCCCTCGAACGTGAGCATCCAGCCCCCGACGGTGAGGCCGGGCGTGCGGAGCTGCTTGCCGTTCTCCAGTGCCAGCTGCTGGTCCCCGTTCACCAGGAACCGCGCCTGCGCAGAGGCGTCCTGAAGGTCGTAGCGGGCGTAGATCCCGGTGATCTGGCGGCCGGTGATGCCGGGCAGCTCGTCCTCGGTGATCGGCAGGTACAGCTCCGCGGAGTCGCCGGTGAGGAACTCGTTCCACGCGTCGGCGAACTCGGTCGCGACGTCGAAGTAGGCGGCGGTCGCGTACGGCTTGAGCATGCCCTTCACCGCCGTGGCGAAGGCGTCGCCGCCCTGCTGGGCCGTGTACTTCACCGTGATGGTGACGTCCACCAGGTCGCGGGGCGCGCGGCGTGCCTCCAGCCGCCACCGCGACACCGCGCCCGTTCCCTCGAACGGCACGAACCGGTCGTCGTCGTAGCGCAGTTCGAACAGGCCGTTGTTGTCCTGCCCGTCCACCAGGTCCGACAGCGCGATCTGCTGGCTGGACCGCCAGTCGCCGCGCAGCGACGCCGGCATGTCGCCCTTCGGGTCGAGCAGGTACTTCACGGCCTTGGCGTCGGCCTCCATGACGGTCTTGCTGTCGAGCTGGGTCAGGGTCGCGTTCACCCCGACCGGCCCGTCGGCGGTGTCGAACGAGACGCTGACCGTCCTGATCTGCCGCCTGAAGTGGCCCGGGAAGTCCCGGTCGAACAGCTCCTCGGGCAGCGCGAACTCGCACTTGCCGTCGTTGCGCAGCGCCAGTGCCGCCAGCGGGTCGAGCGCCAGCAGCGAGACGTGCTTGGTGATCTCCAGGTCGCGGACGGCGCCGTCGGACTGGGCCTGCGCGAGCCGGTCCAGGTCCAGCGACAGGGACTCGGCGGCCATCAGGCCGTTGCGCTTGCTGTCCCAGTACGTCGGCTGGATGAACGACCTGGTGTCGCCGCTCTCGAACTGGTAGGCGCGCTCGGCCGCCCGTGCCGTCCCGTACGCCAGCCCGTAGGTCTGGAAGTACAGGCCGGACAGCCGCCCGACCATCCACCCGTACAGCTCGGCGCCGGCGAACTTGCCGGTGAGGAACGCGGTGACCTCGGCGCCCTGCTTGATCTGCCGTTCCAGGATGTCCAGCTCCCGCTGCGCGACGACGACCTGGAGCTCGGCGGTCTGTACCTGGTGGGTGATCTGCTTGACGTCGCCCTGCGCCATGGCCAGCTGCAGCTGCCAGTCCTGCTGCTGGCTCTGCTGGTCGGCGCGGATGCCGAGCAGCTCGCCGAGCATGCCGAACCCCTCGCCGAACGACTCCGACACCTCGGCGCCGGTCCGCAGCGACTCGCCGATCTCGTCGCCGCCCTCGGAGATGCCGAGGATGAACGGGCCGATGTGGGTCTGCGGCGCCGCCGACGCGACGGCCGCGCCGATCTTGAGGATGCCGGAGGTGAAGTGCGCCGCGATCGCGGTCGACATCATCGCGATCTGGGCCTCCTGCAGCGCGGACAGCCCGTTGGCGATCTGCTGCTGGTAGTAGGCGACCCGGCCGTTCGCCGCGTCGAGCGCGGCCTGCGCCTGGCCCAGCTCCTCCCTGGCGATCTGCAGCGCGGTGGTCCGCAGATCCCGGGTCATGGTCAGGATCTCCGACTCCTGGCGGTTCTGCAGCAGCGACAGCTGCTCGGCGTCGCGGCGTTCGAACGCGCCGAGCAGGTCGCCGGCCAGGCCCTTCAGCCGGTCGGCGAGGTCGGCCGCGCGGCGCTGCAGGAACGCGAACTTGTAGGCCGGGACGGGCAGCGCCGCACCCGCGGTGATCTGGTCGATCGCCGCGCCCTTGGCCGCTCCGGCGACCAGCGCCATCACGTCCGCGGGCGGCTCGAACAGCGGCACGGGACGGCTGATGCCCATGATGTCGAGCGACGCCCTGATCTTGCGCAGGCGGTCCTCGACGCGGTCCCAGTACTCCAGGAACGCGGTGTTGTCCGGCACGTAGAAGTAGGGGTTGGCGACCCCGGCGTGCACCTCGCCCGCGCCCTCCAGCAGCGCGCCCCTGGCGGTCAGGTGCTCCACGACCGTTCCGCCGGTCGGGGGCGTATCGGCAGAGTCGACGTCGCCGTCACCATCGGTGTCGGTCGGGACCGCGTCCTCGAGCTGGTCGTAGGTGGCGGCCGGGGCGAGCGCGCGCGGGCCGAGGTTGTAGGGCCGCTCGCCGAGCAGGTCGTAGGCGGTGATGTAGAGCATCCGCGCCTCGTCGATGCTCTCCATCGTGTACTGCCGGAAGAGCATGTCGCCCCAGTCCAGCAGGTTGTCGATGTAGGCCATGACGGTCGAGCGCCGGTACGCCGCCGGGCGCAGCGCGGCGATCGCGTGCGGGTCGAACGGGTCGTTCAGGTAGGTGTCCAGCTGGGTGTCGCGGTCGCCCATCAGGCGGTACTGCCGCAGCAGCTGCCCGATCATCTCGACCCGCTCCGCGAGCCGCACCTTGGCCGGCGTGGCGGGCAGCGCGGCGACGGCGTCCCTGACGCCCTTCAGCCCGGTGCCCGCGTACCCGGCGAGCGTGGTCTCCTCCGCCTTGGTCAGCGTCCGCGCCTGCAGGAACGCGGGCGCCATCGGCTCGATCGCGGCCAGGACCAGGTTCACCTGCGTGGTGAGCGTGGCGTTCCCGATCTCGGCGAGGTCGGCGCGGCAGGCGGTGACGAGCGCGCCGACGTCCACCGCCAGGAACGGCAGGAACCGCCAGTACTGCCGCCGTTCGGTCGGGTCGAAGACGTACTCGTACCAGCCGCGCGCGTCGTCGAACCGCTGCGCGTCGTTCAGCGCCTGGGCGATCAGCAGCGGCGCGTGGAAGAAGATCTCCCAGTAGTAGAGGCCGTTGGAACTGTCGAAGTCCAGGTGCGAGCCGACCGGCACGCCCGCGTTCGCCACGCTCTGCCGGACCTTGATCGTGGTCCCGTCGGTGACGGTCGCGCTGAACTTGGGCACCTCGTCCCACTCCTGGGTGGACGGGTCGAGCAGCGCGTCCACGCCGCCGACCAGCAGCCGCCGGTTGAGCTCGGAGGCGGTACTGGAGGTGAGCCGGATGATCTCGTTCGGCCGCGCGGCGGACTCGTAGGGCTGCAGGACCCCGTCGCTCTTCGAGTAGGCCACGTACTTGGCGCCCTGGAAGATGAACAGCGTGTCGGTGCCGTCGAGCGCGCCGCCCGGTTCGGTCGGGAACCCGGCGGGCAGGCAGCGCCAGTCGCCGCCGATGGACTCCATCGCGACCTTGGTGTCCGGTTCCTTGCCCTTCTCCAGGGTCCCGTAGTTGCTGCCGCTGAAGACGTAGAAGGCGTCCTCGCGCGCGAAGACCATGTCCAGCGACTGCCCGAGCGCCTTCGGGTAGTTGGCGTCGATGAAGTCGGGGACCGTCTTGTCGGCGTTCAGCGTGTACCGGACGTACTCGGTCGAGGAGATCAGGAACAGGCTGTTGCCGTCGAGGTAGGCGGCGTTGACGATGCCGGTCGAGACGATCTCGTTCTGGCTCCTGCCGAGCAGCCTGCTCTGAATCGGCGTTCCACTGTCGATCGTGTACGTCCCGGCGGTGTTGTTGAACGCGACGGTGCTCTGCCCCAAGGGGAAGGACGGGCCCAGGATGCCGTTCTGCGGGAGGTCGGGGTTGTCGCTCACGTTCTTCGGCCAGGTGTCGGGCTTGCCGTCGGACTTGGGGTCGAGCTTGCCGTCGGTACCGAGCCGGATGTACTTGCCGCCGAAGATGATGTTCGCCTTGCCGCTGCGGAACACCACCCCGTCGATCTTGGTCGTGGCGGTCGGCACCGACCAGTCGGTGATCTGCCGTAGCGTGCCGAGCGTGCCGCTGATCGCGTAGGCGTTCTGGTCCCTGGAGTAGAAGACCTCCAGGTTCGGGGCCAGCGAGATCGCCAGGTCGATCTTGGGCCAGCCCGGCAGGTTGTCGCGGTTGCCCGCGAGCTTCTTCGGATAGTCCTTGGCGAGGACGCCGAAGCTGCTCTTGGAGTAGAGGTAGTACTCGTCGCCGGAGAACAGGAAGATCTGGTCGCCGCGCACGAGGGCGGCGTCGACGACCCCGGTCCTGGTCAGGTTGTTGGCGATGATGCCGAACGTCTCGGCGGTCGGCTTGCGCTGCTGCTGGTTGGCGACCTTGTCCGACCCGACCGAGATGAACGTCGGGCCCTTGACCTGGGTACCGTTGTCGACGCTGTTGTCGAAGAAGTAGGTCGTGGAGATGCCGTTCCTGGCCGGCAGCTGGAAGGCCGCGTCGATCCGGCTCCAGTTGGTGGGCAGGTTGTAGGGGTTGCCCGGCAGGTCGATCAGGGGCGGCGTCGCCGTCGGCCCGGCGGCGGGCCTGCACAGGAAGCTGCCGCCCTTGTGGTCGATGCTCTGCCACGGGCCGTCGGTGCTGTCGGCGGGCGCGTTGAACCGCACGACGCCGGCCGGGTCCACGGGCGTCTCGGTGGGCTCGTCGAAGATCCTCTTCAGCTCGGCGGACCGGGCCGGCGGGACGGTGACGCTCGTCGCGGGCAGCGTGTACAGCTCGGGCGTGAGCGTGTAGGCGACCGGCGGCACGTCGACCCCGACGAGGCCGGGCAGCCCGACCTTGTAGCCGAGCTGCACGACGATCGAGTCGTGCACGGACCCGCCGGGCAGGTTCCGCGACGCCTGCACGTAGAGGCCGACGTCGGTGATCTGCCCGATCTGGGCCGGGCCGCTCGCGAGCTCCTGCGCGGCCACCCACTCCCCGTTCAGGTTGCGGAAGGAGTACATGACCCGCACCCGGTACTGCGGCGGCGGCGCGGTGACCTTCTGGCCGCCGTCCTGCGCCTTGGTCGTGATCGAGGTGGTGGACAGGTCCGCCTGCGGCACGACCTGGACGACCGGCCAGAACACGAACACCCGGCCGAACGCGTGCACGGGGTCCACGCGCTCGGCGTCGATCTGGGCGTCCACCTTCTGCCACGGCTCCCAGGTGGCCGACAGCCGCTCGCCGTCACGGAACTCGGCGGAACGGAAGTAGTAGCGGCGCGGCTCGGTCCGCGTACGGCCGAACAGCACGAGCTTGCGGTGGTTGGCGGGCGCGCCGTCCTCGGTGTAGACGTAGCCGCCCGCGATGGCCAGCCGCGAGACCTCGGTGTACTCGTCGAGGTAGCGCTTGTAGGCCGCCTGGACCGCGTCCTGGGTGATCTCGTTCTGCAGGAGGTCGTCCTCCAGCGACTTGAACGCGGGGGTCTTCTGCGGGCGCAGCTCCGGCCGGATGTAGTTCTCGGGGTAGAGGAAGACCTTCCGGTTGGCCTCCCAGATCCGGTAGTTCTTCATCCACGCCCACCAGGTCTTCACCTGGGCCCTGACCTCGTCGGGGTCGGCGCCGTCGCGGAGCCGGACGTCCTCCAGGTCGAGCAGGTAGCGGTGGATGTAGAGCTGCGTGGCGGCGATCGCCTCGCGCACCCGCGAGGTCGTGCCCTCCTTGCCCATGTCGACGTCGATCAGGTACTGCTCGAACAGCTGCCGCGAGGTGGTGTCGTGCGGCATGAGCGCGGCGAGCAGCGCGTCGCGCCTGGCCACGTTCAGGTCGTTCTGCAGCTGGACCTTGATCTTCGCCCAGTCGGCCGGGCTGTTGTTCCTCTCCAGGAGTGCGTACAGCTCGTCGGCCGGCGCGGTGATGTCGGGCAGGTCGGTCGGCCCGGGTGGGGTCGGCGGCGGCAGGTAGAGCTTGCTCCAGACGGCGTCGTAGATCTCCGACGGGCCCGTTCCGAACTTCCGGACGGTCGCGAAAAGGTCGACGAGGGCGAGCAGGAACTCGATCTCGACCTCTTCCTCCTCGGCGGTGCCCACGGTGATCAGGCCGCTGTTGCGGCGCGCCCAGCGGATCTCGCCGACGTCCCAGCCGAACGTGTCGCCCAGGTACTGGTACGGGTCGTCGGTGCCGGTGACGAACAGGTCCGCGAGGCCCTCGGGCTTGGAACGGACGAGGTCGACGAAGCGGACGATCGTGTGCAGGTCGCTGATCCGGTAGTCGGACACCCCGGCCCAGCGGTGCCGGAAGTCCTGCGGGAACGTCTCGTCCACCTCGGTGAGGTCGTCGCCGGAGTAGCGGACGTACTCGCCGCCCTTGGAGAGGTAGGTGCGGCCCTCGAAGGAGAACGCGCCGTCCGGGCCGTCCTCGAAGTCCTGCGGCAGGTCGCCCCAGTCGTCCTCGACCGTGCGCGGGAAGCCGGGGTCGACGTACCCGAACGCGCCCTCAGGCATGTTCTCGCTTGTGCTGCTTGAGGAACTGCTTCCTGCGGAGTAGCGGACGTACTGGCCACCGGCGAAGGCGTAGAGGTCGCCGTCCGCCGACACCAGCGCGGCGTCCAGGCGCCCGGGTGTGGCCGTGAACGCGTTGCGGACCTTGCCCCAGAGCGCGGTGATCGGCTGCGCCCCCGAGTCGGTGAGGTACTGCTTGTCCTTGAACAGGTAGGCCTTGTGGTCGGGGCCCCGGAACGCCGCGTCGATGCCGTCGTAGAACGGCGGCGGCAGCGGCGACGGGACGTCCAGGTCGGTCCGCAGGTCGTCCAGGGACTTGGGGTAGCCGTCGTCGACGTAGGAGTAGTCGCTCGTCGAGTAGCGGACGTACTGGTCCCCCGCGAAGAGGAGGACCTTCCGGTCTGCGACCAGCGCCGCGTCGATCTTGTTGCCCGCCAGGATCGTGTTGCGGACCCGGCCGAGGGCGGTGAGCGGATAGGTCGTGGCCGCGTCGGGCGACACCGCGTGGCAGGAACCGCCGATCAGGATGAGGATCGTCCGGTCGTTGCCGATGACCGCGTCGGGCGGCCCGTCCAGCGCGTCCTCGAACGTCTCGGGCAGGTTGCGGAACGGGTCCTCCTGGCGGAGGTTGACGGCCGTCTTCTTCGGATAGCCCGGGTCGATCGCCGTGTAGTCGTCGCCGCTGTAGCGCACGTAGTGGTCGCCGGAGAACAGGTAGGTCTGCTCCCCCATCCACACGAACGCGGCGTCGATGCCGGCGTCGCCGGTCACGAACGGGTTCTTGGACAGGCCCCACCGCTCGCGGATGGCCTCGCGCGGACCGAACGCGTGGTCGGCGAAGCGCGCGTAGGTGTCGCCGTAGAAGAAGTAGGTGGCGCCGTCGAGCGAGGTAAAGGCCGTGTGGAGGTGGTCAGGGTCGTCCAGGCCCGCACCGAAGCCCGGCCAGAGCCGTTCGATCGGCCGGACCATCGACCAGTGATCGGTCGGCGGGTTGTAGGAGACGCACTCCTCCCCGCTGAGCAGGATCATCGTCTGGCCCTCGAACAGCACCGCGTCGGGGAACGGGAAGCCGCCCGGGGCGTCGAAGTGCGCGTCGTCGGTGATGGCCGGGTAGTCCTCGTCGGGTGTGGTGTAGTCGGCGCCCGAGTAGGCGACGTAGCGCATCGTGCCGGTCTCGTCGGGCCGCTCGAACAGGTAGGTCACGCCGTCCTGGACGTAGGCGAGCCGGACGCTGGTGAGCCCGCCCCAGCTGTCGGCGATCGGCTTCGGATCGCCCTCGATGGTGGTGTCGAGCGTGGGCGTTCCGGCGCTGGTCGGTGCTGTGCTGGTCGGTGCTGTGCTGGTCGGTGCTGTGCTGGTCGGTGCTGTGTACGAGATGAACTGGTCCCCCGCGAACAGGTAGGTCTTGCCGTCACGCCCGACGAACGCGGCGTCCACCGCGTTCTCCTGGTAGACGGTGTTGCGCGGCCTGCCCCACTCCTCGGCCAGCGGGTAGGCGCGGTTCAGCTGGGTGTTGAAGCACTGCGCGCCCTTGAAGATGTAGACGTTTCCGTCGGCGCCCATCAGGACCGAGTCGAGGTCGGTGCGGTAGTTCTCGGGAACGGTGCGGAGCGTGCGCGGGCGGAAGCCGGACGCCGCCACAGCGCCTCCCACGATGCCGCCTTCGAGGGCGGAACGCTTCGTCCAGCCGTTGTCGCCCTCGAAGTAGGCGCCCTCGACGACCACGGTGCCGTCCTCGATGAACGCGCAGTTCACCTGGTCGAGCCCGAGGTCGTCGTACTTGCGGTAGGTGCTCGCGGAGACGGCGTGCATGCTGCCGCCCGTGAACAGGTAGACCGTGCGCCGGTCGGCGAACGCCGCGTCGATCCGTTCAGGCGCGGTGTTGCCAGAAGCGTCCGAGTCCGCGAACAGGTCCAGGTCGTCGATCGCGGCCATGCCGGGCTCGGAGTCGAGATCGTCGATCAGGCGCGGGTAGCCGGGATCGACATGGGCGTGGTTCGCGCCGGTGTAGCGGACGTACTGGTCCCCTGAGAACAGGTAGGTGTAGGAGTTCAGCACGTCGACGCCGTCGATCTTCTCGATGATCTCCCTGATCAGGGCGGCGTCGACGGTCCCGGTGCGCTGGATGTCGTTGCGGACGTTGTCCCAGTGGCCCGCGACGTTCTCGGGGAACCCGTCGTCGACCTCGGTGTAGTCGCGCGTCGAGTAGCGGACGAACCGGTCGCGGTAGAACAGGTAGGTCGCGCCGTCATGGCCGACGAACGCGGCGTCCACCGCGTCGAACGGGATGCTGTCCCAGTGCTGGGCCAGCGACATCGGCTCCGACCACCAGCGGTGCCGCGCGTCGAAGCGCACGAACGTGCCGCCCGCGAACAGGTAGGTGTGCTCGTCGCGTGCGGTGAAGACCGCGTCGACCGGGCCGAGCTGCATGCCCGCGGGCATGTTCCACCAGTTGTCCGACAGCGGCTTGGGGAAGCCGCGATCGGGCGTGCGGTAGTCGTTGCTCGAGTAGCGGACGTAGAAGCGCGAACCGTCGCCGTAGGCCTTCATGCGCAGGCCCTCGGCCCTGACCTTGACGGTGATCCCCTCGACCGTGGTCAGGGTCCACTCGGGAGTCTTGCCCGTGAGACCCGTGAGGGTCAGGCCGTGCTCGGCGAACCGGTTGACCAGCGCCGGGGTGAGGGTGCCGTTGGTGCTTCCCGTGACGTCGTCGTACAGCTCCTCGGGCAGCTCGAACAGCATGCCGCCCGCACCGAACAGGTAGGTGGCACCGTCCATGACGAACGAGGCGTCCACGCTGGTGAGGCCCGCCCAGTCCTTGGCGATCGACTGCGGGTACCCGGGGTCGACGGCCGAGTAGTCGTCGGTCGAGTAGCGCAGGTAGGTCGTACCGCTGAACAGGTAGGTGGAGCCGTCGAGGCCCGCGAGCGCCGAGTCGACCTTCCCGGACGGGAGGACGCCGCTGAGGATGCCCCAGCGGGATTCGGTGGCGACGTCGATGAGGCCGTCGTCGGGCAGCGTGATCGTCCGGCCGTTCCGGAACAGGTGGCGGCGGCCCTGCGCGTCGGTGAAGCCCGCGTCGATGCCGCTCTCGAACCGCGGCGGCACGTCCTCGATCTTGCGCGGGTAGCCCTCGTCCACGTGCACCTCGGCGTTCTCGACGCTGTCGGAGTACTGGACGGTCTGGCCGCCGGCGAACAGGTGCACGGCGGACGGCGAGGCGTAGGCCGCGTCGAGCCGTTCCAGATCGTCGAAGGCGGAGCGGACCAGGCCCCAGCCCGCCGCGTCACCGGAGATCACGTAGATCGTGCCGTCGGGCGCCTGGAACGCGTCGGTCGGGCCGGCGAGCGCCTGGTCGAGGCCCTCGCGTTCGCGCCACTCGGAGATCGGGCGCGGGTAGCCCTCGTCCACCTCGCTGTAGTCGGGCGGCGTCTGGCCGGACGCCGAGTAGCGGACGTACTGGTCCCCGGCGAACAGGAACGTGCGCCCGTCGGAGTCGGCGAAGGCGCCGTCGATCCGTGCCGGGTCGGTGAAGGCGTTGCGCACCTGGCCCCAGATCTGCTCCTTGGGCGCCCAGCGGGTCGCGCCGTGGTCGCGGGTGAACGCGCGCGAGACGCCGTCCGACCCGTGCCCGATGATCCACTCGACGCCGGACGGCAGGGTGAACGCGGCGTCGATCTCGGTCAGGCCGGCGAAACGCGGCGACAGCTCGTTCAGCTGCTTGGGCGTACGGCTCGCCAGGGCATAGCTGTGCGCGTCGTAGGTCCAGTAGCTCGTGCCCGCGAAGAGGTAGACCTTGTCGTCCCAGCCTTCGAGCAGGGCGTCGAAGCGCTGCATGCCGGGCGGCATGGCCAGGTTCTCGGGGAACTTGCCGACCAGGTCCTGGTCGGCGAAGACGGCGGCGGTCTCGACCGGGTCCAGGCCGAGCTTGGCGGCCAGCAGCGCGAAGCGGCGGATCCGGCGGTGGCACAGCTTGAGGTGCGGGTCGGTGAGGTCGTCCGTCAGTACGGGCGCGACGAGGACGTCCAGCGCTTCCTCGGCGCCGCCGGTGATGGCCTCGCAGATCGCCGCGGCCGTGGCGGTGGGCACGCCGTACACGTCGGCGGCCACGCCGTACAGCGCCTGGTGCTGCTCCTCGGCGCGCTGGTCGAGCAGGCCGACGATCTCGTTGACGGCGCCCGCCGTCTCGCCCGCGACCGCGTGGAGCAGGAAGAACACGTCCTGCGTGAAGTCCTCGAAGCCCGGCAGGTCGTAGGCGAGCGCGTTGTTGACGTTCCGGAAGTAGGCCAGCCGGTCCTCGGCGACGGCCAGCCCTGCGGTGAGGTCGCCCGCCTCCACCAGCAGCGTGAGCAGCGCGTCGCGCTCGTCCTCATCGAACCCGAGGTCCATGATCGCCGCGGGGTCGAGGCGGTAGGGCTTCTCGTCCTCCAGCACCACGCCGATCTGCGCGAAGACCGTCGCCTCCTCGACGTCGGTGAAGCCCTGGCCGAGCTCGACCGTTCCGGCCGGGTCGGCGAACAGCTCCTCGTCGGCGACCCGGCCGCCGTCGGTGTAGACGCCGTCCAGCGCGGTCATCACGCGCGCCGCCATGACCTCGTCGGCGAGCTCGGCGAAGTCGTCCAGGGTGAGGGTGCTGAGCTCGGTCCGGTACGCGGCGATCTGGCTCTGGATCGCGTCCAGGATCGCCGCACGCTGCGGATAGAACTCCAGCGCGACCGAGAACTCCTGCACGGACAGGTCCAGGAACGCGGCCATGTCGGTGAAGTAGCCCTCGTCGTCCAGGTAGCCGTTGAACATCAGGCTCGACGTGAGCGCCTCGAGCCGCGCGTCGGTGAACCGCAGGTCGGCGAAGATGTCGGTGTCCAGTGGCACGGTGTTCTCGTCGAACGCCGTGAGCCGCGCGTCCAGCAGGTCCTGCACGGGCCCGGCGGCGTCGTCCAGGCGCGCGTTGACCTCGAACAACGCCTGGTTGTCCGGCTCCAGGAAGAAGTCGGGGTCGATGAGGTCGCCCTCTTCGGCCAGGTAGCCGTTGAAGACCAGGTTGTCGTACAGCTCGGTCTGCAGGTCCGGCGCGAGGCCGAGGTCGGCGAGGTCGGACGGGTAGAACGCGGCGGTGCCGTTGACGACCGCGCCGATCATCTTGAACAGGATCTCCTGCAGGCCGCTGAAGTCGTTCGCCAGCCGCAGGTCGTCGGTCGTGTCGATGGCGAGCAGGCCGTCGGCCTGGAGCACCCCGAGCCGTACGAGATTGCCGTAGATCTTCGTCTGCAGCCGGTCGCCGAGCCCCAGCCCGTAGAAGTCCTCCGGGACCACGACGCCGAGGTCGGTGACGCCGTCGTAGGCGGCCGCGGCGGCGACGTCCGCCTCGATCCGCAGCAGCCGGTCGTCGGCCGGCGACACCACGCCGTTCTTGTACGCGGTGAGAACGTCGTGCACGACCTTGGCGGCCCGTTCACCGAACCGGTCCGAGGTCAGCAGGGCCGGCGCGAACGCCACGCCGTCGAACGCGTCCTCAACCCCCTGAGCGAGCGCGTCGAGGCTGTCGTCGGCAGTGGCTTCGGGTCGTCCGCCGAGAATCGAGGTCAGGTCCTCGCCGCTGAACCCGTCGCGCTGCATCCAGGCGACGGCCGCGAACAGCGTCTGTGCCAGCCATAGGCTCTCGGCGGGCTGCCCGCCCTCCAGGATCTTGAAGCAGTCCGCGACGCCGTCCGGCGGCGCCCCGATCACCGGGAAGGTGGTGTACCTGCGCTGCGACGGGTCGCTCTCCAGCGCCACGAGCACGTCGAACAGCTCGTCCGCCATGATGCCGAGCGCGCTCGCCAGCTGCCCCGCCCGGTGCAGCAGCCCGATCGCCGGCAGCCCCGTGTCACCGCGGTCGAACGGGCTGAACTCCGCGTCCGCGTACCGCTCCCGGTACCTGCGCACGATCGCGACGATCTCGCTCTCCGCCACGTTGATCTGCCCGGCGAGCCGGAACCGGTAGTCCTTGTTGCGGTCGGCGAGGATGTCGCCCGCGCACCCCTGCACCTCGTCGGCCTCGATCGGCACGACCAGCCGGCAGACGTCGGTCACCGTCAGATCGTGCTCGCGCCGCAGCCGCACCACCGCCGCCAGCGCCCGCACGGCGGGCTTGTCGATCCCGCCGCCGCAGTAGGTGTCCACCGTCAGATCGAGATCGGTGATGCTGAGCCCGGTCATCCGCGTCAGCCTGATCAGCCGGTTCGCCCGATCGAACCATGTGATCTTGTCCGCCGCCTTGACCCCGGTGGGCCACGCGAGCTTCGTCCCGTCCGCCGAGACCGTCACCGGCGGGCTGGCGGTGACCAGCTCGCGCAGCTCGTCGCCGTTCAGCCCCAGCGCCTCCGCCAGCCGCTCGGTCCCCTCCAGCTCGTCCAGCGAGCCCGCGCCGTACGCCGCCGCCAGATCCTTGGCGCTCGTCACGGCACTCGTGACGACCTTGACGTCGTCCCAGGACATCCGCAGGTACTCGCGCGCCAGCAGATCGTGGTCCACCGTCGCGGCGAACAGCCGGTAGAGCTCCTCGGGCGTGACCTGCAGCAGGTCGAGGTACTGCTGGAGACGCGCGTTCTGCAGCGAGAACGGGAGGCCGAGCGGATGCGTCCGCGTCCTTAGCACCTGGTACGGCGGCGACGTCGCCCCGACGATCGCCTCGAGCACCTCGTTGACGATGTCGAGGTACGGCGTCTCGACGTAGGTGTTGTCGTGGTCGAGCAGCACCTTCTTCAGCCCTGGTCGCCGCTCCAGCAGTTCCGGCCGGTCGAACGTGCCCTCCAGCAGCGCCAGCAGGTCCACGAAGTAGGCGGCCGGCGAGTACACCGAGCGTGCGTCGTCGTCCCCCCTGAAGTCCAGTTCACCGAAGAGCTCCGCGTAGGCAGGGGAAGACTCGTCTCGCAGCACCAGGGCCTCCAAGCACTCAAAGGTGCCTCATCGTTACCTGGCGCTCGTACAACCGGAACCGGCCGACAGCCGAAATGAATTCCGTTCACAAATTGCGTCCGCCGAAACCCGCCCCCACAGATCATCGGCGCCAAATCCCCCGCCATTTAGGTCAGCGCAAACCCAACCCTATCCCCCCTGACCATGCCCCTCACCCCTCGAGGATTCGGCGCCACCCGGCCGGATCAGGCCTTCTTCCGGTTCCCTGTACTCCGATACAGACGAGCGTCGCACCCCACCTCTGGTTCACCACCCACCACACCCCTTTAACGGCCATAGGGGATCACCAGCGGTTGTGCACCTCTTCGGCCCAACCCGTCAGCCCATCGAGATCAATCCAGGCGCCCTCATCCGTTTGGGCCCGTCCGATGAAATGGCCGAAACACTGTTCGGTCCGATTGCCGACCAGCCCCAGTTCCGTCCGCGCCCGCCGCACATGGAACGGCCTGAACTCGACCTCCACCCGAGCCCCGCTGATCCGCCACGGCTGCTCCCACGTCAGCTCGTCATGGATCTTGTGCAGCCGCCCGTCCACGAACAGCCCGTTCTCCGTCATGCCCGTGCCGTCGGTCCACTGCCCACCCAGCTGAATCGCCCGTCCCCCACCAGGTTCGCTCCCCGCGGCCCAATTCCACCTGACCGAGTACGGCCATTTCCCCCGCCCGTGATCCAGCACCGCGAACGCGTCCTCGACCACGAACTCCCGCCCATGCACCTTCAACCGCCCCGTCACCGGCCGGCCCAAGTCCTTAACCGTGTATTGAAACCTCTTCGTTCCCCACGGAACCACCACTCCCAGCGACTCATGCCCCTCCGGCAAAGCCACCTCCACGTCCACCATCACCCCAGGCGCCACCGCCCGAATCCGCGTACCCCCGTCCCCATTCCGAATCTCAATCCGCACACCCCCACCCCGCACCGCCGCCGTCCCGACCCCACTCCGATCCGGCATCACCACCCCCCGTGCAAACGGCACGGCAACATCCTTGCTCGTCTCTACGCCGGACTCCCGGTCCAGCACGTACACCCCATAAACCCCCGCATAATCCAGCGACGAAGCCACCAGCCCCACAATGTGCGTAGGCGTGACGATCCCCCAGTACTCCCACCGCTTAACCCGCCCCCACCCCCGCAAATTAGCCCGATGCAACGGCCGCCGAGTCCAGCCCACCGCCCCCGGATTAAGCCGCCCATCAGCCAGACAAAGCTCAACGCCCTCAGTGATCTCCTGTTCCACCCCGCGAGTCTCCCACCACCCCCGCCCGTCCCCACGCCCATCACCCGCCCGTCCCCACGCCCATCGCCCGCCCGTCCGCCGCTTGGCCAGCCAGCTGCGGTCCAGTGATGGCTGAAAGGCCGAACCGCAGCGACAGTGAAGGAAGAGCGAGCAACTCGGGCTGCTGTTCGTGTGCGGGCAGGCGCGAGGCGGGTTCTTTCTTAGGCACGCTTCGCGCGGAGTGCGGTAACGGTCTCCCCTCCCCCTGGCCAGCGCCCGAGTGCGGGTTGGCGGTGTCTAAAGACAGAAAGTCCAGCACCGATGAAGGGCGGGCAGGGGTTGAGCGTGCTGTTCGGGCGCGGATCACGCGTGGCCAGGTCTCAGACCATGGCGCGCTTCGCGCAGGTGGCGGCACCGGTCGCTCCTTCCGCCGGGGCCTGTTGCCCGACTGCGGATTGAGCGATGGCTGAAGGCCTAAGAACTCAGCGACGAAAAGCGCCGGTGAGAGCCTGGGCTGTGCTGCTCCAGTGCGGGCAAGCACGTGGCTGAGGTTCAGACTTGCAGCGCGCTTCGCGCGGGATGCGGCAGCGGTCACCCCTTCCGCTCAGGCTGCTGCCCGACTCCGGGTAGGCGATGGCTAAAGGCCGAAAAGCTCAGCGACGAAGAAGGTGGGCAGATAGCTGGGGTCGTCGCTCGAGCGCGGGCTGGCGCATGGCTGAGGCTCAGACCAGAGCGCGCTTCGCGCGGGTGCCGGCAACGGTCACCCCTTCCGTTGCGGTCGCTGCCCGACTGCAGGTCAGCGATGGCTAAAGGCCGAAAAACTCGGCGACGAAGAAGGTGAGCGAATGGCTCGGGTTGCTGTTCGGAGGCGGCGGGGCGGGCGCGGGGCCGGGGGTTGCTGTTCGGGTGCGGGTTGCGCCCGGCGGGGGTCTCAGACCTTGGCGCTCCGCGCGAACAGCGGCAACGGTCACCCCTTCCGTTACAGTCGCCGCCTGACTACCGGTCAGTGGTAGCTGAAGGCCGAAAACTCGGCGAGGAGGAAGGTTGGGTGGGTGGCTGGCTGAGGCTGTCCTTCAAAGGCGGGTTCGTGCATGGCTGGGCCCCGAGCCTTGGCGCGCTTCGCGCGGAAAGCGGCAGCGGTCACCCCTTCCGCTGCGGTTGCTGCCCGGCTGCGGGCCTGTGATGGCTAAGGCCGGAAAGCTCAGCGACGAAGAAGGTTGGGCGAATGGCTGAGGTCGTCGTTCGACTGCGGGGTGCGCGTCGTTGGAGTCTCAGACCTCGGCGCGCTTCGCGCGGACGGCGCCGACGGTTACCGCTTCTGCTGGGCTGGTGATCGGCTTCAGGCGATCACTGGGCTGGGCTCGAGCCCTGCCGCGCTCTGAGCGGGATGCGGCAGCGGTCACCCCTCCATTAGGTCTGTGGCCCGACTTCGAGCCGCTGAAGGCCAGAGGACTCAGCGACGAAAGAGGCGTCCGGTGGCATGGCAAGGGCGGCTGTCCGGGCGCGTGGTCAGCGCCATGTTGGGGGTGAAGCCCCAGGCGCGGGCGCGCCCCCGCGCGGGAAGCGGCAGCGTCACCTTCCGCTGCGGCTGATGCCCGACTGCGGGAC
>NZ_JAGEOJ010000013.1 GCF_017573505.1 Actinomadura barringtoniae | reverse complement strand
CCTCAGCCACGGCATCGTGCCCGCTTCCGAGGTGAATGGCTGCGACGGTGCGGGCGGGTGCAGCCTATGCCGCTTCCTGGACCCGCCCAGATGCGGCACCACCGCCCCCTAAACCGGTCCGCCCGCGCGCCCGCCGCCGCAGGCACCGGGAGGTCACCGCGTCCCGCCAGGGGCGCGGTGACACGCTCTACGGCCCGAGCGTCGCGCGCGTCCGGAGCCCGATCCCATGCCGGTGGTTGCGGCCCGATTAGCGCACATCCGAGCCCGTACCTGCCCCGGCAGCTTGTGGCCGTTGGCCGCGCAGGACCGGCCGCTCATCGCATCGGTGGAATGAGCGGTGGAGGTGCGGGGGATCGCGCCCCTAATCTCGTGCGCATCGGCCGCTGGATCCGACGTTCAGGGGGCGCCTGAGCTGGGGGGTTTAGGGCACGCTAGGCGTCGTTGAGCCCGGCCGATTTGTTGTGGGTGCGGCGTGCGGCCGAGACCGTGGGGGACTCGGCCGCCGCCAGCCTGCATCGCTTCGTGGACGATCGTGCTCGCCTATTCCAGGCCGAGGTCGTGCAGTGCGCCAGTCCTTGACGATCGTCTGCTCCGCAAAGTCGAGTTGGACCTTTCCCACCGCACACCGCGCGGTACAGCCTGACCTCCGCGTCGTCTAAGCCTGTGGCCTGCGCCGGAATCACCGCCTGATGCGCGCTCACCAGGGCGTTGAGCGGAGGGAGAGGGGAGCGCTAGGTCATATGGGCAGCATGATGCGATCAAGCCGTGCCAGACCCGGTTCCGGGGCGGGCGTAGCCGACCAGGTCCGATCGGGTCCGGATGGAGCTGATCCGTACGCGGGCGCCGGTGTGTGGCGCCTCAATCATCTTTCCGCCGCCCAGCACCAGGCCGACGTGTCCGGGGCGGCTCATCGAGCCGAGGGCGCCCTTGAAGAACACCAGATCGCCGGGAGCCTCGCGCCCCGCCGGCACGTGCGGCAAGGTCGACCACTGGTCTTGCGAGGTCCGCGGGATGGAGATCCCCGCCTGATGCCACGCATAGAGGGTGAGGCCGGAGCAGTCGAACCCGACGATCCCCGCACCTTGCGCGATACCAGTGCTGGGACCGTTCGGCCCGCCGCCGCCCCACGAGTACGGGGTGCCCAGATAGCGCAGCGCGGCACGCACTGCGACCGCCGCCCGCCCAGATGCCGCCACCGGCACCACCGGGCATGAGGCCGCGCCCGCGTCCTTGCCGTAGGCGGCGGCCTGGGCCAGGACCTTCTTCACGTAGATGTCGGAGTGGTTGTAGGCGAACAGCGCCCGCTCCATGTGCTCGGGCGCACCGTTGGCCTTCAGCAGACGCGCGGCGGCGGGAATCGCGTCCGCCGAGTCGTACACATCCTTCTTGCCGTCGTGATCACCGTCCACGCCGTAGCCGTCCCAGGTACCGGACACGAACTGCATCGGCCCGGCCGCACCCGCCGAGTTACGGCCCGACCTGACTCCCGAGCCATTACCCCGGCCGTGGTCGGACTCCATCGCCCCGACCGCAGCCAGCACGTTCCACGGGATCCCGTACTCAGCCCCCGCCTTCACGTACGCCTGCAGGTAGGCGGCCGGGATCTGCGCAATCGCAGCCCGGCCCGGACCCGTCTGGCAAGCGGCATCTCCACCGCCGGGGAGGGCAGCGCCGAGCACGCCGCCCAGGGCACCGGCGAACAGGACCACAGCCAGCACGAGGACGGCGACTCCGGCGACGATCACCGGCATTAGGGGCCCCTGGTGAACAGGTCGCTGCCGGGTGCAGGCTCTGGGTCGGTGAACTCCCATGCGTTGGCGAGGTCGGCCAACCGGCGACGAGGCGCGGTGACCCCGGCCGGGAGCCACACCGCTCCGGCTGGTCCCTCCCGTGCCGTGTCTGGTGTGTGGACGGCGGTGGCGACTGGTACGGGTGGATCGGTCAGGAGCCGGCGGAGGTTGGCTTCGCGAGCCGTGCTGGGCAGCCAGAACAAGACCGGGGTGAGGTGGCCGGTGGTGCGGGCGTGGGCGGCGTAGCCGTGGAGTTTGGCTGCGACGCGGGTGAGGGTTTCGGTGCCGGTGTCGTGCTCGAGGAAGAACTCCACGCTCGCCGGCCCCTGTCGCGAGACCGTCTCGCTCCATCGGCCGTACGCATCGGGTCTGACCCGGCCGCCGTCCAGCGAGGCGCAGCGCCGCTCGGGCGTCCACTGCTGGAGCTGGGTGCCGTCGTCGCGGTGGCGGGCGTAGGCGTGCAAGCGGGTGAAGAACTCATTCACTCCGACTTGATGGCTGAGCTTGGATGACACTGCGATATCCAGGGCGGTGTCTTGCCGGTAGCCCAGTTCGCGGACGCTGGTGCCGTCTTCGACGGCCAGGACGTGCGCACCGGCGGGTCCGAGCACCCAGTGAAGGGCGGCGGTGCCGACCGGAACCCATGGCTGGAAGCGCAGCAATGCCTGCCACAGATGCAACACCCGCAGCCGCTGTTGCGCGCGGACGAGGCTCGGGAACCTCAAGTCAGCGAGCTGCTGAGTAGTGAGGACACGGTGTTCCCACACCAGCCGGAGGATCTGCCGGTCGCGGTCGGTGAGTCGGAACGCCAGCTCGGCGATGAGCTCCGGACTCGTCCTCGGCGCACGCGCACCCCCGGAACGGCTGCGGCGGGTGGGCCTGGTGCGCGGCGTCATGACACATCCTCACCGGGCTGGCTGAACGGGTCACGGGCGCGGAAGCGCCGCGCATCCGGACCGGTCTTGGCTCCGTAGCGCTGTTGGGAGGCGGCGCGCACGGCTTGCGCGCGGCCTGGGACGGGTTCGGGCAGTGGCCGGGTGCGGAAGGTGAACGCCGGTGTCGGCGTGCTCCCGTTCATGACCCGGCCGACCGCCTGGAAGCCGCCCAGGTGCGACAGGTCGTGCGCGGTGACCAGCGGCTCCAGGGGTTTGGCGAGGCGGTCGGCGTCTTCGGGCGAGACAGCAAAGTACAGCTTGTTGCGGGCGTCGGCCGACAAGGCCTCGCGTAGGTCGGTGGGTAGTTGGGTGAGGTGCTGGTGGGCGAGGGTCAGGCCGAAGCGGTAGCCGCGGGCCTCGGCGAGGATGTCGGAGATCGAGCCGGGCAGGTTGAGGAAGTTGTGTGCCTCGTCCACGTAGGCGGCGGCGTCGCGGCGCTGCGCCTCGGGAAGGAGAGCGCGTGGGGTGATGGCCTGCCAGGTGTGCGCGAGCAACAGTGACCCGCACAGCCGGGTCGCGTCCTCGCCCAGGACCCCCTTGGGCAGCCGGGCCAGCACCAGCCCGCCGCCATCCAGCATCCGCCGCAGATCCACGGTCGAGGACGACCCGGACAGGGCTTGGCGGACGAAGGGCCGCAGCAGCACCGCCCGGAGCTTGTTCATGACCGGACTGATCATCGCCGCTCGCCCGCCCGGCCCCTGGTCTTCGTAGGTGTCCCAGAACCCCCGCAGGAGCGCATTGTCGGGGCCGAGCTTGCCGACCAGCCGGGCGCGGAACTCGGCATCGGTCAGCAACCGGGGAACCTCGGCCAAGGTGGCGGTCGGGCCTTGCGTACGGGTGAGGGTCAGGCACGCCGACCGCAACAGATCATCGAGCCGGGGTCCCCAGGCCGAGGAGAAGCAGCGGCGGAAGGTGGTGACGATCGACTCGACCGCGAAGGCCGGGTCGGGTCCGGCGAGCACGTTAATGCAGGGCGGTGGGTCGGAGCTGAGCGGATCGAACACCACCGTGTTGCCGACGGCTCGTTCGGGGAGCCGGTCCAGGATGTCGGCGATCAGGTCGCCCTTGGGGTCGATGACCAGGGCGCCGCGTCCGGCGTGCGCGTCGGCCAGGATCATGCTGGCCAGGAGGGTGGACTTGCCGACGCCGGTCTGCCCTAGCAGGTGGGTGTGCTCTCTGCCGCCGGTGACTGGCATTGCGACCGGGCGTGTGGGTCCGGCTTCGGCGTCGCCGAGGATGCGGACGGGTCCGGCGCCGTCCAGGTGGCTGGAAGGTACGGCGGGTGAGGGCGCTACTGGGGCGGCACCGGCGCGGACCACGCCGGGCGCGGCCAGGTCGTAGGGCAGGTGCGCCAGCGCGGCCAGCTCGTCCACCGACAACAGGTAGCCGCGCCCCAAGCGGCGGCTGGCCATCTGAACAGCGGGATGGGCGAGACGTTTGCGGCGAAGGAACTGCTGGCCGCGCGTGTACAGGGCGTAGGTGGAGGCGATCTGGTGCGCGTTGCCGCGGAGCCATCCCTTAGCGGAGGTGTCTCGCCCCGGGCTCTCGGTGTGGCGCTTGGTGAGGTCGGGGCGGGTGGTGGCTGCGGCGTAGGTGACTTGGACTTCGAACCGCGGTTGGGCCGCCTTGCCGAGGACAGCTCGCACTTCCTCGGTGCGCTCTGGATACAGCCAGGTGAGGTCGCCCGGGTTGCGGTGGGCGGACATGCCGGGCGTGATCAGATCGAACAGCGCGCCTTGGGGCGCGGTGGAGCGGCCGCCACGCAGCGCGGCGGCAGCCTTGTGCGCGCGGGTCAGGCGACGTCCGACGACGGGCCGGGCCAGGACCTGGACGGCGGCGTACTCGCCGTCGCGCAGGCCGGAGAACACACCGAGCAAGGCCCGCAATGGGTCGGTCTTGTGGTCGGTGGCCAGTGGGTAGTGGTCGGGACGCGCCAGTACCAGGCGCCCGCCCGCGCAGGCCGCCTCCAGTGGAATGGGTGCGGTGGCGGGCTTTGTGGTGAGGGTGGCGCCGGGCCAGGCGGACCGGATCGCTTTCTCGATCAGGATCGGTGGGACGGTGCCAGGAACCCAGATCTGCACCCGCAGCCCGTGCGCACCAGCCACCAACTCAAACGCCAAGTGCGGCTGACCGAAGACGGCCCGCTTCCACGCGGGAGCGGTCAGGCCCATCAGGTGCCGCCACCAGGTGGCGGCACTGGTCTCCTCGACGCCCGGTGGGAGCGCGATCTCGATCAGCCGGGCCCCGTCGGTGAGGCGCTGACTGCGCCACCGCCACACCGCAGCCCGTGCCCCGGCAAGCAGTGCGGCACCGGTGCAGGCGGTCGCCGCGAACGCCAGCCCGTACTCGGTGGCCAGGCTGGTGAGGTGGCCAGGATCCTTCATCGCCTGGTTGATCCAGTGAACGAGAGAGGCTTGCCAGCCGCCGGCATCGGCGAGGAGGCCGACTGGGGTGTGCGCGAGGTTGTTCACAGCGGGTCTCCTGCCTGGTGGTGACGGTCAGCGGCGATCTCGGCGGGGTCGGTGGTGGCCAGGTGGTGTTCGAAGGGGCTGGCGTGGCCGCTGAATGCGGCTCGTTCTGCGGCGGTGCCGCCGCCGCAGAGCAGCCCTTCGCCTCGGTCGGCGGCTAGCAGGAACGCCCGCTCGCCCTCGGTGAGCCCGAAGGCGTCGGCGATCTGGTCGATGACCTGGGGTGCCTGTCTGAGGAGGAGCTGGGTGGTGGCGTTGGCGATGACCGCCCGGCCCAGGTCGGAGGCGAGAAGGTCTGCGGCGTCCTGGGTGACGACGGCGAGTCCGGTCCAGTGTTTGCGGGCGGATTTGGCGAGGCGGTAGAGGAACTTGGCGCCTTCGGTCTGTTGCATGAGCGTCCATGCCTCGTCGACCACGACCAGGCGACGGCGCCGATCGGCGGGGTTGGTGACCTGTCGCCAGATCGCGTCCAAGGCCAGCAGCATCCCGACCGGGCGGACCTCGTCGGCCAGGTCCCGCAGCGAGAACACGATCAGATGCCCCTCGGGCCGGGTCGTGGTCGCGCCGGAGAATAGGCCGCGATAGGACCCGGACACGTACGGGGCAAGCCGTGCGGCCAGCTCGGCCGCCGCTTCCCGGTCGGCTTCGGTGCCGTCCTCGGCCTGTGCGGTGTGGTCGAGCTGGGCGGCCAGGTCGGATAGCAGAGGGGCGGGGCGTTTCCAGGTGCGCGGGTCGGCGGTCACTCCGGCCTTGGCGTAAGTAGCGATGACCGCCCGGTCCAGCACGGCCCGCACTGTGGGGGCGAGCGGTTCACCGAGCATGGTCGCGATCAGGGTCTGGATGAACAGCGCCCGCCGGATGAGGGTGTCTTCGCCTTGCCCGTGCGGCAGGTCGAAGGGGTTGAAGCGGACTTCGGGGGCGCCGAGGGCGATGCGGGTTCCGCCGACGGCGTCGGCGAGGCGGGCGTATTCGTCTTCGGGGTCGATCACTGCGACGTGTACGCCGTGGTACATCAGCCGGGCGGCTTCGAGTTTGGTGAAGTAGGACTTCCCGGCGCCGGAGCGGGCGATGGTGACCGAGTTGTAGTTGTCCTGCTCGAACCGGTCCCACAACACCACCCCGGAGGAGTAGGCGTTGAGGCCGTACATCACCGGCGTTTGGCCAAGGTGGGGGTGTAGGTCGGGTGAGGTGAAGGGGAACGCGGCGGCGAGTGCGCTGGTGTCGAAGGCCCGGCGCATCCTGATCGTGTCGGTGCCGAGCGGCAGCGTGCTGGTCCAGCCTTGCAATGCGCGGAAGGTGGTCGGCTGCGCGTCCAAGAGCAGGGACGCGGCCAACGCCCGCACTCGTTCGAGCTCGGCGCCCAGCTCGGTGGAGTCGGTGGCGTGCACGGTCAGGTAGAGGCCGAGGCGAAACAGCCGCCCGTGGCCTCGGGCTAGGGATGCGGCGAGTTCGGCGGCGTCGTCGGCTGCGGCTTCGGCGCCGAAGTCGGCGAGGCGTCCGTGTTCGGTGTTGGCGCGTGAGGAGGACTCCAGCCGGGCGAGCTGGCGCCGCAGCCGCTGCGCCGCGATCAGAGGCGGGATCGGCTCCACATGCAAGGACACGTCCAGTCGGCCGGGATAGGTGAGCAGAGGTTCTAGCCAGCCCGCGGCGACTTCTCGCGGGTAGCCGGCCACTGCGAAGGAGGCACACACACCTCCGGGCAACTCCACCGACCGCGCCGTTGTCCGCAGCGCGGAAGGGCCGGGCATGCTCGCCGGGTCTTGCGTGAGGTCCGCGGCGTCGTCGGCTCGGCGCGTTTGCGATCGGAGCTGTGGAAACGTGAGCTTCATCGACTCGCCTCCTGATCGTGTGCGCTGGCGGTGATGACCTCGTCGGGGTCGGCAGCGTTGAGAATGTGCGTCTCGCCCGGGGACAGCGCTTCGGCGAGCGCGGCGGTGCAGGCGTCGGCGTCCAGCACTTCGGCGGTGACCCCGAGGGCGGCCAGGGCGCGCTCGGTCTCAGCCGCGCGACGCAGCACCACGGCGGCTCCCACCTCCCGAGCTGCTTGGCGCTTGCGGCCTGGTAGCCATGGCGTGGCTTGGGTGGGTGTGTGGTCACCGATCACGATGAGGACTTCGCGGATCAGCAGGTTGCGGGAGTGGTGCAGGTCGGTGAGGAACGCGGCGTAGTCGAGTGCCGCCCGCTCCAAGGCTGGGTCGGGCAGCGCGGGTGCGGTGTCGGTCAGGTGCCAGGCCAGCCCGGACAGGTCCATGGGCCGGGCGCGCACGAGGATTTGGACGGGTGTGTCGAGGGAGTTGAGCCAGCGGCCGAACATTGCCACCAGCGCGGTCTGCTCGCTGGCGGTGCGCAGCGCGAACGCCACCGTGCCTGCCCGGACCAAGACCGCCGTGCCGCCCTCCGTCAACTCCATGACGCCGTCCTCGCGCACGGCACGCACTGGTAGCTGCAAGGGCGAGGGAAGCTGTCCGCGCATCCGGCACCATGCGGGCGGCGGTGCGATCGGCTCGGAGGCCGTTACCCTCTCCTTGGGCATGCGCAGGTGGTTGAGGGCGGCGAGGGCGAACCGGTCCAGGCCCATCCCGTCGCGCCGCGCGACCGCCACCACGACCCCGGCCGCGACCACGGGGAAGACCGCCGCGATCACCATGGGCAGCGGCAGCCATGCGCGGACCGCCGTGAAGATCCCGAAGCTGGCGAGGGCGGTGACGGCCAGGACGGCCAGTTGCCGTCCGGTGAGCCCGTACATGAGTTTGTCGGGCTGGTCGACGTCGGCGGGGATCTTGGCCGTCAACGGTGCCTCGTCCAGTTGGCGGGTCATCGGTTCCTCCGGGTGCGCCGGGGCGGGTCGCGGAACAGCACCATCTGCCGGTGCGGGACGGGCCGTTTGGGCATGCCGGGCAACATCAACTGCCGAGCCTGAGGCGGCCGGACCGGCCGAGGCGCAGGCGGCGCGGCCAGTGGTGGTGTCGGGCGCGGGACGCGCGAGACCGGGATCGGCAGCGCCAGCTGCACCGGCCCGGCAGGAGCCCCCGAGGGCCGGACCGGGCTGGGGAACAGCGGGAGCTGCACCGGCCGCCCGCCTCGCCCGTTGCTGGGCGGCTCGGGGTCACCCGGTTCGGGCGGCAGGGGAGGCATTCTGGGCGTGAACGGCGCCGGGTTGTCCCAGTAACCCCCTCGCCCACGTCCGGGCCGCCTGGGTCGGAAAGCCTGTTCCCGCTGAGGGCGGGGGCCGGGCTGGCGCCGATCCGGTAGTGGTTGGTTGCGAGGAGCGCGGCCCGTGCCGCCGGTGGCTCGTCCGGCTGTGCGGGTGCTGTTGGCTTGTCCGGCGCGGTTCATGAGGGCTCCGATTCCGCGGTAGAGGATGAAGGTCTTGGCGAGCTGGGTGAGCATGCGGGGTGTGGCGGCGCGCCAGATGGTGCGGGCGGTCCAGGACGGGATGCGGACCATCACGTACAGCAGCGCCACCGCCAGCAGCAGGTCCCAGTGGTCGTTGCCGGTAGGGACTCCGGCGAAGTCACTACTGCTGTCCTTGGTCTCGGTGAACAACAGATGCGCGGCCGTGGCGGCGGTGAGGGCCTGCAACACGGGGATGACGCCGACGCCGAAGGTGCTGCGCCACCAGAACCGGGCGACCCCGTCGGTCTGCGGCAATGCGTGGAACATCAACGCCAGCGGTGCGGCCGAGACCAGCACCATCGTCAAGGCGATGCGGATGATGTAGATGAACGCCAGGCACAGCGCGAGGATCAGGACGACCAGGGCGATGATGGCGAAGAAGGTTCCGCCGGAGGCGATGTTGGCCGTCATGCTGCCGCCGATCACATCGGCCAGCACGCTCGGGTTGATCTTCTGCGGGCCGTCGCGCAGGAACGCCTCGGCCAGCCCGTTGGCGAACTCGATGCCGTAGCTGAGGAAGATCAGCGACAGGTTCACTGCCAGGAAGGCCAGCACTACCCGGGGCAGTAGGTCCTTGGCCGACATCTGCCCGGGCAGGGACTGTCCGGCCATGAGCAAGACGCCGGCCACGGTGACGAGAAGGACGAAGCAGGTGTTGGCGATCGTGCGGGTGACTCCCCACATCTCCCGCACGCGCTGCATGCTCGTGGACTTGATCTCCGGGGTGCCCATCAGCGACCGGGCGACGAAGTCCAGGATCGGCTTCTTCGCCGAGGCGATCAGGTCGGTGAACCAGCCATTGATCGCCTGTTTGGCGTAACAGGCGACGTCGCCGAAGCCGCACGACTGGTCCTTGTGGGCCGTGCCTTGCGGCTTGTAGGGCGAGGTCGGATCCTGCTCCCACTTGCCCGGCGCGGTCTCACAGAGGGTGTCGGGGAGCGGCGCAGCCGGGTTCATGAGCTGCTTCTGCTTGCCCGCGCACGCCTTCTGACCCGGGACGGCCTCGACGTCGTTCGGGTCGACCTTCTCCCAGTTGCCGGGTGAGACCTCGCACCACATTTCCGGGTTGGGGTTCAGCCCGTGGGTCTTCATCTTGGTCTTGCCCTGGCACACCTTCCCCGGCCCCGACATCGTCCCGGGCGGCGGCTTGGACGGCGCCGGATTCACCGGCGCTCCGTCCTGACCGCCGGGCGCCTCGATCCACGGCTGCTGCGAGGGCAACGGCGCTGGCGGGGTCGGCTCGGCCGGACTCGAGACCGAGAGCAGGGCCGCGCCCGCCTCACTGGGGGCGGCGTGTGCCTGGGCGATGTTGGCGACGACCAGCCCAGCCGCGATCGCGGCTGCCAGAGCCACCACGGTGAGGAGTCGCCAGGGTGTGAGAGCGGGCCCGCGTGGAAACTTGAGCGGGGGTGTCACTTGGTCCCCACAATGCCCTTGAGGATCTCCACCAGGGCCGGGGCCAGCACCGCGACGCCATAACCGATCGCCGCATACCGCAACGTGCGCTTGGCCGACTCGATCTCACTCGGGTCACCGCCGCCCAGGATGTAACGGACCCCGCCGATCGTGGCGAACAACGTGGCCAAGCCGACCAGCAGACCGACGATGACGTTGCGGATGTTGGTGATGACCTGGCTGAGCTGAGTCGCCGCCGCAAGATGCGTCGTCGCGTCCGCGATCCCCGGAACGGTGAGCGCGGCGATCACACACCCCGCCGTCCAGACGACGACGGCGAGGGTGAGCCGGATCCAGCTCACCCCGCGCCGCTGACCGGCGCAGGTGCAGCGGGGCGGTTGCGAGGAGTGGTGCCTGGTGTTCATAGGAAGGCCTCCGAATGAACGCGAGGTTCGGATGAGTTCGGATGCCGGACGAATGATGCGGGCCGGGAGCGGCGGGGCTCTGGGTGTCCTCCTTCGAGGAACTCAGATGGAAGGTGGATGCGGCGGCGACCGGGTGAACCGTCCGCCCGAGCCGCCCCCGGGCCCGCTGTTCTCGTCTGGCACCTATGAAGCACCGGGAAAAGGGCCGTTCCTCTGCACGTCGCTGGCAGAGATTGCCGAGACTTGACCTTCACCGATCGCTGTGACGAGCCGGGCCTCGGCGCGTTCCCGCCTGCTGTAGAGCTTCTTTTCGGGCTCCCCGCAGACCCGTGCGTACTCGGCCAGAGGAACGCTCTCCAGCCGCGTGGTGTTGATCAGCTTGGCCTCGGCCGCAGTGATGATCTGCTGGCGTACCGCGTCGGCGAGCAGGCTGGCTGGTTCACTCACCGGATGCGGCGCCGTGGTGTTCAGCTCGACCGGGTCGGTCGGGACCTGCTGAAGGGCACCGGCACGGGCACGAACGGCGCCTTTACGGTCCGCCCAGACCAGCAGCCGAGCGGCGATGTGCGAACGGGTGATGTCGATGCGCTGGAGTTGCGCGACGAACTCGGTGAGGATCTCCGACACGATGTCCTCGGCGAACCGCTCGGGGCTGGTGCGGATCGCCCGGCCCGCGACACTCTTCAGCCCGGGCATGGCCACCCCGACGCAGCCGACCACCCAGGCCGGGTCGCCAGTGCGCGCCTGCCGAAGCAGCTCAGCCCACGCGGCGTCCTTGAGCTCGTCGGAGGCGTTCCGGCTGAGCAGCAGCGTGCGAAGTTCACCCAGGTCAACAGACCGGGCGGGCAACCCGTGGCCGACCGCCTGACCGTCGAGGGCCAGCGGGCGCGGCCCGGTGACGAGGAGCTGGAAGCTCTTCTCCGCGATGGTCAGTGCAAGCCCTGGGTTGCGTCGGCGGCCACGGCTGCAGCTGTCGAGTGCGGCGGCGGGTGCGGTGTTGTGGCGGCTGGGCCGTGGGAGGTGTTGGTGGGCGGTCATGGTGTCCCCCGGAAGGTGGTGGCCGGATCGGTTGAGGCCATCTGCCACCACCGGATGGAGAACCCAGAGAGAACTCATGGAGGGCCCGTAGAGCCCTCGTGGAAGACCCCGATTCGGGACCCAGATGCACTAACCAGCTACCGACCAGCGAGAACGCATCTGCGAGGCGCGGCCGGGAGTACGTGTGAGCAAAATCGGTAAAGGGGCTGGGAACCCTCAGCGCCAGACAGCTTGCCGCTCGTTCGCCGAAACGGATCGGCAAGGTTCTGGTCAACCGGCACGACACGCGTCTCGGAAATCTTCGGCGAATCCAATCGCCCTGGACTGTCCGTAGAAGCCGCAAGATCGGCTACCTGACGGAACGGGGCCTTTGTGTGGGCTGCGAGCTGGGCGTCGATGAGACGGCAGCGATGGGCACGCCAAACCCATGAGGGCACTCCATCGATCCTCTATTTGCGTGTTGACCTGCGCAAACGTTGAGTCGAGGCAGGGTTGGGGTTGTGGGGTTGAGTGACTCTTTACTCATCGGCGTGCAGAGGACCGGGCCAATTCGCGGTTCTTCATAGGTGCATCGGCGATCGGGTGACCGTCTCGGGTCACCCAGCGAATGAACAACACGCCTTCCAACTCGGAAAGCTCCGGCGCTGACCAGTCCGGTCCGGGCGCCGGGACCAAGGTCCGGCGGCTGCTACCGCTGACCGTGTGGCTGTGCTCCGACACCACACCCACCACAGGCGCGGACACCGCGCCTAGCTCCACCGGCGTACCGGCCGGACAGAGCACAACCAGCAAGACCCGCCTCACCGGCAAGGGTGAGCTGTGCGCCACCCACCGTGGAAGGGTCGGGCGGGAACTGGCCCGCCACTTGATCTCCTCCTGCACACGGGAGGGGGACCTGGTCGCGGAGGCGTTCACGACCAGCGAGGCCACTCTGGTGGCGGCGGTCTCGGCGGGCCGGCGCGGTGTGGCCTTGGTGCCGCACTTCCCACTCGCCCAGCACATCCGCCTCCGGCTCCAGTCGGCTGCGCTCACCACCGAGCAACTCGGCCTCCTTGCGATGCGGCCGTGCCGCCCCGACCAGATGAACCGGGCCCTGGCCGACCACGCGGGCAGGGTCGGCCTGGTAGTCGCCGCGCCCCCGCCGTACGAGGTCGGGGGACGCATGCCCAAGCTGCCGGGCAGCCGGGACTGCCCGGCATGCCGGGCAGACTTGTGGATGCTCACCGAGCAGCAGCTCGGGGCATTCCTGGTCGCCGCGTGGCAGGTGCTGCGTCCGGGCGGAACCTTGGCCATCGTCACCACCGCCCGGCACGAGGGCGGTCGCTTGCACGATCCCGCGCCGCGCATAGTCCGGCAGGCCAGCCTGCTCGGGTTCCGCTACATCCAGCACGTCATCGCGCTGCGTGTCCCGGTCGACGGTGACTCCTTGATGGTCCAGGCAGCGCCGGGAGAGATCGCCGAACTTCGCGACATCCAGTCGCGGGCGCTCCCGCCTGCGGTGTCGGTGCACGCCGATGTGTGCCTGTTCACCAAGCCCCGCCGCACCCAGAGCAAGGACGGTGAGGCTCGATGAACGCACCCGACAACAACACCCGCGAGGCGATGGCGTCGGTGCTGGCGACCGGGCAGAAGCCGTCCCGGATCCAGCGCAAGGGCCGCTACACCGAGGAGTCGATGCGGCACCCGGGCAAGATGCTGCCCGCGATCGCCGCGCGTGTGATCGAGGCGTTCACCCGGCCGGGTGAGCTGGTGCTCGATCCGATGTGCGGGGTGGGCACGACCTTGGTGGAGGCGATCCACCTCGGCCGTGACGCCGCGGGCATGGAGTACGAGAGCGACTTCGCCGCGATGACCGCCCGCAACGTCCTGCACGCCCAAAGCCAGGGAGCGACCGGAACCGCGCGGGTGGTGTGCGGGGACTCCCGCAACATCACCACCGCCTACGCCTCCCTACGCGGCGAGGTGGCGCTGGTACTGACCTCACCGCCGTACGGCTCCTACACCCACGGCCACATCAAATCCGGCGCCAAGAGCAGCGGCGGCAAGGTCGAAAAGAGCAACCACCGCTACTCCACCGACCCCGGCAACCTCGCCCACCAGCACATGGACGAACTCCTGGACGGGTTCGGCCAGATCCTGCGCGGGTGCGCGGAGCTACTCACTCCGTACGGGGTGGTCGCGGTCACCGTCCGCCCGATCCGGGTCAAGGGTGAGCTGATCGATCTGCCCGGCCGCGTGACCGAAGTTGCCGAACGATCCGGGCTGGCGCTGACCAACCGTCTCGCAGCCCTGCTGTGTGGTGTGCGTGATGGGGACCTGGTGAACCGGGCCTCGTTCTTCCAGATGCTCGAAACCCGCCGCGCCCGCGAGAAGGGCGTCCCCGCCTGCGCCACTGCCCACGAAGATCTCCTGGTCTTCCAGGCGGCACGCGACCTGAACGGGGGACGCCGATGAACCGGCCGGAAACCGTACCCATGAGGCAACGGACTCCGGCCCGTCAGGGGCGCGAACGGGTCGCCGAGCTGCTGGGTTGGCTCCAGCTCGGTACCTGTGGGGCGTGCGGGCGGGCCAGCTACCTGACCCGCCGCGAAGCACGCCGAGCCGCACGGATCGCCGCTCCCGGAATCAGGTTGCGTGCCTATCCGTGCGGCCAGTCCTGGCACCTGTCCACGCTCGCCGGCCACCAGCAGTACATCGGCTCACCAGTCACGGTCTGCGCATCACCGTCCACGCCTCCGGCGGGACCAAAGACCGGCCTTGCCCTTGGCGGTGAAGTCGAGCGCTCATGCATGGGCCGTCGCCGTGCGGACGGGCACCGGGCCCGACCGTGTGACCGGCGGCGGTGGGTGACCGGCCCGGTCATCGCCTCGTCACGGGGTGAGGGGTGACCGGCCAAGGCCGGAGCGAGGAGCGGAAGTTGCGTGTGGTCGTGCCGGACGAGCCTCCACGGCTCACCCCCGGCGCGGCCCGCGCCCTGCTGCGAATCCTGCTCAAGGCCGACGCCCGCGCGGACCAGCGCGACACCAGCAATCGAGGAGGCCGACAGTGAAGGACCGACCCAAAACATCCCTCTACAACTGGCTTGCACGTGCCCCCAAGACCGAGACCCCGCCCGCCAACGGCACTCACCGTCGCCGCGCCCTCGACGAGTTCCAGGTCCGCGAGCGAACGTTTACGCGGATGCGAGCCTGCGCTGAAATGCACGTGCAAGGCCAGCTGGAAGGGGAGCCAGAGCCCCAACCGTTGCGGTTCGCGTTCTACGGCGGAGGCCGGGCCTACAGCCTCACCAGCGCGCATACTCCGTACGAACGGCAGCGACGCTGCGCCCTGGCGCTAATCGAACCCCATGGCGGCCAGATCGTCGCCGAGTACTTCGACCTAGGCGCGACCCGGACGGTTCCCTGGCATCGGCGGCCGCAGATGCGCGCGCTGCTGGAGGCATTGAAGACCAATCCGGGTCAGATCGACGCCGTGGTCATCGGTCGGCCAGCTCCGGTCTTCGACACCGAGCCGTACGTGCCGTACTGGCTGCTGCTGGCCGTGCTCGCCGAACTTGGGGCGGCAGTGTGGATTCCCGAGGTCGGCGGGCCCATCGATCCCTACAACGAGGAACACGACCTGATCATGCGCGCCTTCGTCGACCCCTTCGGAGATCGGCCGGGCCCGAGCCCCTACCGCTCCTTTGGCTCCGAGCAGGATGGATGCGTCCAGTGACCACCCGATTCGCCTTCTACGGCCGAGTATCAACTGAGGACAACCAGGACCCCGAAGCGTCCCGGGCATGGCAGCTCAGCCGAGCTCGCGCCCTGATCGAGCCACATGGCGGCGAGATCGTCATGCAGTTCTTCGACGTGGACAAGTCCCGGTCCATGCCTTGGCCACGACGTCCCTACGCCGCCGCCCTCATCGAGGAGTTGAAGGACTCAGCCCGTGCGTTCGATGCCGTCGTGATCGGGGAGCCCCACCGGGCCTTCTACGGCAACCAGTACAGCCTGACATTCCCGCTGTTCGAACACTTCCGCATCGCCCTCTGGGTGCCGGAGGTTGGCGGGCCCATCGACGGCGCCAACGAGGCGCACGACATGATCATGGGTGTCTTCGGCGGGTTGTCCAAGGGCGAGCGCAACCGGATCAAGATCCGGGTCAGAGCCGCCATGAGGGCTATCACCGCAACGGAGGGGCGTTGGCTTGGTGGACGGCCGCCGTACGGGTATGAACTCGAGGACGTCGGTCCACACCCGAATCCTGCGAAGGCGGCTGAAGGTAAGAGGCTCAAGCGGCTGGTCGCGCACCCCGTCTTCTCACGGGTCGTGAAGTGGATCTTCGCCCAGTACCTGGCTGGTAAGGGGCGGAAGGACATCGCCGAGGAGCTCACCCGGCAGGGCATACCGTCCCCGTCCGCCAGCGACCCTGGACGCAATCGCCACCGCAACCAGATCGCCTGGTCCAAGTCCGCGGTCAAGGTCATCCTTGAGAACCCGCGCTACACCGGCTACCAGGTGTGGAATCGGCAGCGGAAGGACGAGGTCCTCATCGACGTCAACGACGTCGCGCTCGGTTACACCACCAAGATGAGCTGGAACAGCCGTGACGAATGGATCTGGTCTGAGGAACAAGCCCACGATGAGCTGGTCAGTCTGGCCGACTACGAGCGCGCCCAAGAGATCCGCGCCTCCCGTGCTCGTGGAAAGTACTCCAAGAAGGGCAATCCGACTCGTCGCCCGTACGCGTTCCGAGGCTGCATCCGCTGCGGGTACTGCGACCGCAAGCTCCAAGGGAACTGGAACAACAAGCAGGCGTATTACCGATGCCGCTTCCCCCAGGAGTACGCCCTGGTCAACGAGATCGATCACCCCAAGGTGGTCTACCTGCGCGAAGCTGAGGTGCTTGATGACCTCGATGGATGGCTCGCCACCGCGTTCGCGCCGAGCCGCATCGCGGCGACCATCGACGCCTTGGCCGAACAGGAAACCGACCCTGCGGAAGCGGCGGCGGCCGAGATTCGCAAGCAGCTCGCAACGTGCGATCGCCAGCTCAAGCAGTATCGCGGAGCTCTCGACGCTGGAGCGGACCCGATGGAGGTCACCCAGTGGATCAACGAAGTCAAGGAGAAGCGTGCCCGGATCGAGGGTCAGCTTCGCTCGGGGCGACGGGGAGACCGCATCGCCAAGGAAGAGATCATCGAGTTGCTCGAACGGAGCGCGGACCTCGCCCAGACCGTGATCAAGGCCGATCCGCTCGAAAAGGCCGATCTCTACCAGCAGCTCGGGCTGAAGATGACCTACTATCCGCAGAAACAACTAGTGGAGGCCCGGGTAATCCCAGAGCCTCCACATGTGCGGTCGGGTTGTGTCCGAGGGGGGACTGAGACCGTAACCCCAAACATGATCATGTTGTCCGGAACGCTGTCGTTCCTGGCTGCTACCTAGGGCTCGGGGCATGTGCGATGGTCTGTGTCGCCGGGGCATGCCGTTGTGCTGTTCGGCAGTGCGCACTGGCAACGCCTTGGCGCGGCTCACTCCGGTGCACACGAGATTTGCCCAGCCGTGATCATCCCTGAAGCGTGTCATCGTGATCTGGGTGGCAGGTCCCGCCGATGCTGGGAAGGTGATCTTGGGTCCTCCCCCCGGGGCCTGGTCGGGTGTGATGACGGCAACGGGGGACGTGATGACGGAGTTCACGCCAGCGCAGCTCAGGGGGGCCAGTGGTGTTTCGTGGGTGGCCAGAGCGATCCTTCCCGTCGCGGCCGCCGGTCTTGCCGCTTTGAGTACCGCCCCAGCCGAGGCGTCCACGCGAGGTGACTGCGTGGACTTGAAGGGCGCAGCGGCCAACATGTTCGACCAGAACAAGCTGTGTCAGAACCTCGGCCAGCAGCTCGGTTCCCGTAATCCGGACATGGGCACGGCCCTGAAGAACTCGGTGCGCAGGCCGCAGAGCTCGCCTGACCGGAGCGGAACGCGCGCGCCACACAAGTCGAATACGGCCGCCAAGCACAGACAGCCAGGAGCATCCCGTCACCCCCGGTCATCCTCCGCCGACACACCTGCAGTTGGGCAAGAACCGAGCCGCGGGCAGCAGCCTGGTGGACAGAAGAAGACCACCCACAAACCCTCCCTGGCGCCCAAGGCCGCGCCTACCTCGCGCCTCTCGGCGCCCGTGCCGGCCGCCGCGCCCCCCTTCCCGAGGACGCAGGCCGTCTCGGATGATTCCTCGGGTGAGAGGTCGTTGGGATCGCCTTCGGCGTGGCTGGGCGGTGCTGCAGCGGTCACCCTGGTGGGCATCGCCGGTGCTTGGATTCTGTTCCAGCGCCGCGCCAGCTTTGCGGCTGTCGGCGGCGCCTTTGGAAGCGCCGTGCGACGGCGCCGGGGCGAAGCATCAGCGGCTCCGTCCGCACGTCCCCTCCCCGCCAGTGAGCCAGCGGAGCTAGGCCTGGGACCAGTCATGGCCGTGCTGGGAACCAGGGATGGGGCTCGGGTTGAGATTGATCTGACGCGCACCGGTGGCCTTCGCCTAATCGGGCCCGGCGCGGACCAGGCCGAGCGAGCCCTGCTGGTCCAGATGCTGGGTGCCGCCGTTCACGGAGACCGCCAGGTGGTGACCACCGGGCCTGACTTGCGCAGGTTGCTAGGCGAGGAAGCTGCTCGGCGGATGGCCGAGACCGCCGTGTCGGGGGTGAGGGTGGCCGCGACAGCTTCGGATGCTCTGAACGACCTCGGCGGCCAGACCGTCGGCCGGACCGCCTTGCGAGACGCCGAGCCTGATTCTGCTGGGCGCGCGGTTGGGGCCGCACCGGTGGTCCCGCTGGTGTGCGCGATAGACCCAGCCGAGGACACGGCCCGAGCAGGCTACGAGCTGCAGATAGGGGCATGCCTAGGAATAGGTGGCCTCCTGCTTGGGGACTGGCCGCACGGCACGACCCTGGCGGTTGACAGCGGCGGCGTGATCACTGATGCCACCGGCAAGGCCGCAGGGAACCTCACCGGAACGCAGGTCATGTTGCTGGATGAGGCCCAATGCCAGGAGAGACTGGTCGCGCTTGGACTCACCGCCAAGGATCCGCTGGGGCTGCATGGCGCGCCATCGGCTAATCGACAGCTGAGCGCCACGCAGGGCCAGCCGGGGATGATCCGCTTGTTCGGGGGCAGCGTTGTCGAAGGGCCAGCGCGGCGGGAAGAGAGCCGCAGCGATCACCTGTGGGCATTGATCGGGCAGCTCGCCGAACATCGCTCCCGTAGCAAGCTCACCCGCGAGATCCTCGAAAACAGACTGGGATGGGGCGCGTGGAATGGCAGCCCGGAACGGTTTTCCACCGCACTGCGCGATGCCCGTGCTCTCCTGTGCACCGCACTGGAGCGACCGACGAACCAGGGCAAGGTCGTCATCACGCACTCGGCTGCGCTCGGCTATCAGATCAACGGCGAGCTGTTGGCCTGCGACCTCCACCTCTTCCAGGACCTGATCGCCCGAGCCGTCACTGAGACCGACGACGCGAAGGCAGCGACGCTGTCCGCGGCGGTAACCCTTTACACCGGCTCCTACCTGCCTCAACTGCATGGCGAGCAGCGATGGGCGCTGGAAACCGATCGGACTATACGGCGCAAGGTCGTCGCGGCGCTGACCGAACTCGCCACGTTGGAGGCCGGGGCTGCTCGGGCCGCCCTCCACCTGGAACGCGCGACCGAACTCGAACCCACCGCCCAACACCTCTATCAGCAACGGATGCGCTACTACGCCGAACTCGGCCAGACCACCCGCATCCACCACTGCTACGAGGAACTACACGAAGGCTTGAGAGGGATCAAGCAGAGACCAGACCCTCAGACGGTAGAGCTGTACACGAGACTCACCGACAAGAGCTGACGGTCACTTGCCCCAACAAGGGCGGGGCCTCGCCTCTCTTCCTTCGCTTGCCCTCCGTGCGTCGGAGAAGGCTGTCGGGGACAGGGTCGCTCGAAGGGGCTAGGCGATTTCCACGGGCTGGCGTCCGTCCTTCTTTAGATCGAGCACCATGACGTCAGCTTGGTCATCAGCCAGCCCCACCGTTCCGGCTTTCACCCATCCCCACCGGTCGTAGGCATCGCGGGCGGGTTGCGCTCCTGGGTGCGCGCACAAGGTCGAATACCTCTCGGGGCGGTTGGCGAGGATCTCATCGTGCATGCGGCGGCCGAGGCCTTGCCCCCGATGCGCAGCGTCAACGACCAACTCGATGAGAGCGAACTTGTCCTGTCCCATCACGGGCCCATCGGGTTCGGTGGCGCCGCCCCACCATCGTCCGGGGCCCATCGTGAACCCGAACGCGAAGCCCACAAGGTCGCCTTCGCTGGAGCGGGCCGTGATGAGCGAGAAACCAGGCGAACGGAACTGGCGCTGGTTGCGGGTGTGGAAGCCGTCCTCCGTGTACACCCCACCGCCGTTGTAGGGCGGTTCGGCATAGGTCTTGACGTACAGCTCGGTCAGCTCGCCTTCCATCGCGATGGCTTCGTCAGAGGTGTGCCGGGTGATGCTGTACGTCATGTCGGGGTCCTTCCCTGGCCTGCGAGGTGGAGCGCGATCCTTCGGGTCTCTGCGGCGTCCGCGTCGTGGCGTGCATGTGGGGTGAGTGTCTGAGCGAATTCGCCGATTCCGTTGCGCACGCGGACCGAGGAGAGCTCCATCAACATCGGCAAGATCTCGTGGAACTTCGCTACACCCTGTTCGACCTCTCCAAGCGATACCAGGGCACTTGCATGATCCAGGGAGTAGTACGCGCTGTTGCGTGGCAACATGCCGGGGATCGCGTCGGCGAGTATCTCGGCGGACCGTTCATGCTGTCCGAGCCATCCTCGGCCGAGGGCTTCCAGGCCGCGCAGCTCTCGCTCGGAGAAGAACGCGAACCAGGGCTCCTGCTCGATCGGGCCGTTGCCACCCAGCTCGTCCCACGCGGCGCCGAGGTGCCGTTCGAAGTCCGGGCTGCGGCCCTGGCCCGCCGCCCTGGCCACCTTGGCTGCCGCGTGTGCCTTGCGCATGGTCAGTAGCGATCGCAGCCGAGGGTCCCCGTGAGGGGCGGTGTCGAGTGCCGTCGCCGCTATTTGGTGAGCCTTGTCCGGGCTGCGTCCATTGATCGCAAGCATCGCCATCAGGTTCAGCACGTGGAGCCTAACCGCGTCATTGCCGGATTCGTGTGCGGCGTATAGCGCCTGGCTGTAGTGCTGGGCAGCCTGCTTATGGTTCCCCGCCTCGAAACTGAACCAGCCCGCGCAGACCTCCAACTCGCCGGCCACCGACACCGCAAGGCGCTCACGCGACGGAGCGAGGCTGGCGCGCCGAACCTGTGCTTTCAGACTGGCCAACCGGGCCGTTGCCAGCTCCACGAGCGAGGCGCCGCCGTAGGTGTCATCGAGTTTGTACAGATCAGCGGCGATCTCGCTGGGGCGGTTCAGACGGGCCAGGACGTCATTCACCTGCGGGGGCTTGCCCGTATCGCCAGTGTCTGGAATCGCGGCCGACAACCCGACGAGCAGCACGGTAGACCCGAACTCGCGACGCTTCACAGCGGGCTCCTCCCCGCCAAACGCCGTGTCAGGCTCTCCTCCGGGCTCTGGCTCACCATGTGCAGTCTGCGCCAAGTGTCTGAGGCCCTGCGGGGCGAGCCCGGCGAGGATCCGAGGAGCGCCGAGGCCATCGACCAGCTTGAGCGCGGTCTCGATGGTCTGCCCACCTGATCGGCCTGACATGAGCCGCGAGATGGTCGCTTGCGTGAGCTTTGTCTGATCGGCAATGGCGTCTTGTGTGGCGCCGGTGGCTTTCCAGACTGCACGCAGCACGGTTGACCACTTCCAGGTCTCGAGCGCTGCCGACACTTCGGGGTCAAACCAGAACTCCAAGGGAAGGGCCACTGCCGGGGCGGTGGTTGCGCAGATGTTGCAAAGGTCGCCTGTGGTGTACCGGCTGAGCGGCTGATGACACCTCAAGCAAGATGGCGGATCGAAGTAAGTCGTGCTCTTGGTGTCCATGATGCGGCTTTCCCCTGTCGTGGGCATCCCCTTATACATCGCTGTATGACCGAAGCTCGTTTCTCATACAGCGCGGTCGTGGAACCGGGTGGGTAACCGGGTGCATCGTCTGTGTCACAGGACACCAGCCTCCTGACGAGAAGGAGAAGACGATGTCAAGCCAGCAGAACGGGACCCACCGGCCCAAGGACGAGGACCCTCCTGGCAACCACCACGCGTCAGCGACCCCGGCCGTTCCGATGAAGGCGGTCGATCTGCCCGACCATGACACGGCCCAGGTCTCGGGAAACCAGGAGCAGGCGGCCGACGAGGTGTCGTGACCGATGACCTTCGATACCCCCCGACGAGGGGGCCGCCAGGACAACTCGACGCCAGCTACCCCCGTTGAGCTGCGCGGATTCTCAGTACCTGTCCCGACGCCCCCGGAAGACCCAGGCAACTGGGGCGAGCCCTATCCGGCCAACGGCGAGTGGGTCGTGGAGCGCAGGAACCCAGTCACGGCGTCCGAGGCCCTTGGAGGGCTGAGGGAGGTGCTTAAGGCGCCGGCCCGGCTATGGCTGGAATTCAAGATGCGCGACCAGGACGACTTGCAACGGTGGATGTCTTCCCTGGGGCCCAGTCCCTTCCCCGTGCCTGTCAAGAGCGACCAGGCGACGCGATGAGGTTCGACCGGTCTCGCAAGAGCGAGAAGGTCCCGCACGTCTCGCACACTGATCCGCTTCCGGCTGGCACCGTCGATCCGAGTCCCTGGTACGAGAACTACCAGGACGAACACGATCTGTGGCACTGCAGGCGCCGCCAGACAATCACCAAGCGGCAAGAACGATTCGGCGTCAAGCCATGGATATCAGCCGCGTCCAAGGAGGAGTTGGAGGAACTCAAGGCTGAGCAGGACCGGCTGTGGGAGGGCTACCAGCTGTGACTCCCGAGAACCCGGCCGAAATCGCCCGCCGCCTTCAAGAGGCTCATGAGGGTGACTGGCTCGTGGCATATGGGTCCTGGAGTCGGCAGTTTCTTGGGTTTCCTCTGTGGCCCGGCCGCGGCGGAAGCTTCGTGGTGGCTCGGGAACCGATGGAGCTAGAACGCCGGATGGTCCTGGTTGAGCGGGATGCGAAGAGGAGGGCTCATGCCGTTCCACCGAACGGTCAGCCTCATTCATCAAGGCGAGGAGGTTGAAGTGGACGAGGGCCTGGTGGCCTTGATCCGTGCCCTGTGGTTCAGGGGATGGTCGACGACCATGTCTTGCCAGAACCTCGGTGAGTCCTACGAGGGGCTCGAAAAGTCCGGTCCGCATTGGGACTGCTGGCGCGAGCTGCACCTGGGCTACGTCTGGCTGAGGATGCCAACCCCGTCAGCCCTGGAATTCCTTCAGGTCGTATCCGCCTCACCTGCCTTCGCTCCAAGGCTCAAGGGCGCGATGGATCCTGGGGCCTGGCATGTCCACTCCCCGGTCCGCCCGAACGACGGCGGCACGTTCGCGGTCATGGATTGGGTTGAGGTCCAGTTCCCTGAAGCCCAGCTCGACGACCTGACGCGGTTGATCGCATGAATCCCCTGGTTCCCAATCGAAGGAGGTCGCCATGACCACCATCACGGAGACGGCCGAAACCGCCGTCCGTAATCCCCGTGAACTGATCAGTCCCGACCTGTTCAACACCCTGGTGGAGCGGGTCCGTAAGGAGTACGTGAAGGTCGCCCGGTGGTACGCCGAGCTGATGGTCGAGCAGATGCTCTGCTTCCTGGCAACGACCGCGTCCTATGACCCGAGCAGCCCGCCCGCAGGCATCGCGCCGGACGGCATGGTGTTTATGCATCTCACCCCGTCCGAGGAGATCGACGATGCGTACCACGCCTTCCTGGACCTGACCAAGGACTATCGGGAAACCTGCGAAGGGCTGACCGGCGGCCGGTTCATCGATCACGTCCCGGTCTCTAACTCCGACATCGTCAGCGGCCGATCGGTCGCGCTCACTGTCGCGGCCATGCGTAACGCAGGCTGGCCGGTCGACGAACGGTTCTGGGCAACCGGCGTGAGCTGCTGCACCGACATCTGCCAGGGCCGAGTCGCAACCATCTGAACCACGAGGACACATGACACGAAGCGACTGGGATGAGCTACCCGCAACCGTGCGGGACGCGATCACCCAACACACCGGGACAATCTGCTGCATCAAGCCAGCGGCCGTCGGCAATCACGCGGACATCGCCTCGGCGATCATTGGCGACGACCGCAGGAAGGTGTTCGTCAAGGCTGCGCGCAAGCTGCCCGAGAAAGACGGCCCGGAAGTCGTGTCGCTTCGTACAGAAGCGGAGGTGAATCCCTTCGTCCGCGAGTTCACTCCCCGGCTCCTGTGGACTGAGGAGGTCGGGGGGTGGCTCGTACTGGCCTTCGAGTACGTGACAGGGCGCCATCCGAGCTACTCGCCAGACTCCCCGGATCTGGAACTCGTCGCGGCGACGGTCAACCGGCTCCAGAAGACGCCACGACCGGATGTGGTTCAGCGCCCTGTGACCAACCGCTGGGCACTGCCAGGAGAAGACGTGTCGCCGATGGCAGGCGAGGCGCTCCTCCACACCGACCTGAACGCCAGCAACATCCTCGTCACCCCAGACGAGTCCGTCTACATCGTGGACTGGGCCTTCGTCTCCCGGGGCGCTCCATGGGTGGAGCTGGCGCAGATGATCCCCTGGATGCTGGACGCCGGCCACACTCCCGAGTCCGTTGAAAGCTGGCTGGGGCAGTTCCCCGCGTGGACCCAAACCGACTCCGGCTCGATCGATCACTACGCCCGACTTCACACCGCTGTCTGGGAGCGTCGCAAGGGCCTTTTCCCTGATCAGAAATGGATCCCGCCCTATCTGGAGCTGGTGAAGCGCTGGGCGAACTACCGAGGAGTGCTCGAATGACCACTGAGTACACCGAGCCCGTGCAGGTCCATCCCACCGCGGAACTCGTGACACCCGCTGGTGAGCACGTCCAGGTCGATACGGGCATGGTCGACCTGGTGACCGCACTATGGCGGAAGGGCTTCACCACGCTCCAGTGCTGTCAGGACGTGGGCGCAGGCATTGCTGGCGGCGGCTGCATGTATCCAGTTGAGCGCCGGGAACGCTACGCGGCCTACTGGGACGGATTCGCCTGGCTGAAGATGCTCACGGGGCATATGGAACGCCTGATGGACCTCGCTGCGCCAATCGTGGCTGGCAACGGTTGGGAGGCCACGGTTCCGATTCTGTCGGGCCGACTGGTGGGCTTTGCCAACCTTCGTTACCCCTCCTGGCAGACCGCTGAGCTGGTCGGGCTTGTGGAAGCTGCAAGTCGCAACGACCCGGAGTCCGAGAACGGGAGCGCCTAGCCCCTCCGGGCGGCGGAAGGCGCTCATCTCCTGCTCTCTGGTCCCCGTGGGAGACGTGCGCGAAAGTACGCCGCTCGGAGGTCCCCTCGGAGGCGAGGTGTGCCTCCGAGGCCATCAGCTCCTCTTCAGCGCGCTGAGTAGCGCCACACACGAGCTCTTCGGCGTCGCTCGGTGAGGCGCGGCCAACGCAGAACCGGTCCTGCTAGGTCACGCGCTTTTGACGGAACCAGCCGTGGCCCGTAGGGAGCTCTCCCTGCACACCGCCAACTGGTATCGGCACCCTCCGGTAACTCCGCACACTTCTGCTAGCTGAGGCGTCGCCGTCTTCGGCGGCGTGAGGTCCGCGGGGCCGGCGGGCCTTGACCTTCACCACCGAGGCGAGCGGTGATACCCGTCGGCCCGCCCGCATTCCACGGGGCGGGACGCTCCGTTCGCGAACGGCAACGTCAAGGAGGAAGACCAGAAAATGCAAAGACAACAATGGACCTATGGTTCCCCATTTGAATGGCTCAGCAGCCCGGAACCGATGGTTTGGCGCCGCGCCTACATCGGCGAGCGGGAACAAATCGCAGCCGCCAGAGACTTCGCGCGTGCCCTGTTCGCAGGGACAGCTCGTGAGGATGACGTGGCGTCGATCGTCACCGAGCTGGTGAGCAACGCGCTGCTCCATACCCGATCCGGCCAGCCCAACGGCTGGTTCGGCCTCGAACTCGAATACGCCGACCTGTCCTACATCGGCGTCACCGACCTCGGCGGAGGCGGCACACCCACCGTCCAGCCCGCCCCGCCCCCACAGTCCCTCGAAGAGAACGGACGCGGCCTGCGCATCGTCCAGAACCTGGCCACATCGATGGGCGTACACGGCCACCCCGACGGAGGACACACTGTCTGGGCCGACGTCGACCTACGCGCCCGCGACAATCCCACCGTCCCCAGACCAGACCTGACGGTGGTACCAGCCTCATAGAAGAGGGCCCAGCCTGCTCGTAACAGGCTGGCCCCTCGCAGGCCAGAGTAGAGGACGGCTGCCCCCGAGGCGCTTCCCGGAAGGCCCTGCTGATGTTCCCCTTGGGGAACCGGGCAGGGCCTTCCGTTGCTTAGCGGCTTGTGTCGCGTGCTGCGAGTCGTTTCGGGGGTCGCTACCGGGGTCGCTTCGGTGCTCGTTTCGGGGGTCGCCTTATCAAGCGACCCCTCTCGCTATCAGGTGATCCCAGGTCAGGGCCCTGATGGGTGGTCGCTTGGCGGGCCCGACTCACCTATACAGGTGAGTCCAATGTGTGCGTCGAGTGTGGTTGTCCTTGTCCGATGCCTTCTTCTCAAGTCTTGTCCCTCCCCCTTCTCGCCCTCTCTCCCTCTCTCAAGGCCGCCTCGCCGGCCCCGGCGGCGAGGCCCGATCTGTCGCACGCCCGCTGTGGTTCTCCCGGTCGTCCGCACCGGATCTTTCTCCGGAAAGTCCCGGTGCCCGCCCCGGGGCCTTTTCCATGACCTTTCCCGCACGGCGGTGGTGAAGGTAAGACGGTTCAGCCCTCACGGTTGGTAAAGTCCACGGCCAATTGCTTGATTACACCCCGTGACCGAGTGACAATTAATACGCAAGAAAAAACACGGGCGGAAAAGAATCCGCCGGGTCGCGATATAGGGAGATCGAAATGGCCGCGAACAACGCCACCACCACCGCCCCCGTCATGAACGTCGCGGCCGACCCGGTCGTGACGGTGTTGGACGCGGCCGGGTGCGCACTCGTCGGCGCCGACTACGCGTTCCGGTGGGACGCGCACCGCGCCGAGATCAGCGCGGACGACGCGGAGGCCGGGCTGGTCGCCGCGTACAACTTCGACAAGACCGCCGAAGTGATCCGGTTCGAGGGCGACCCCGACCCGGTGGCCCCGGACGTGCACGGGGCCGACGAGATCACCGAGGAGCGGCTCAGCGCGTTGACTGAGGTCATGGACCGGACCATCAACACCCCCGGCCACGGATGGCACGCCATCGTCGACGTCGCCGAAGACATCGACACCCCCGGGGTGATCGCCCGAGTCCGGTTCCTGTGGATGACCGACGAAGCCGCCGCCGAGGCCGGAATGTACCCATGGTGACCCGCCCCCATCGCGGGGGCTGACACGGTCACCCCCGCCCTATGAACCGCGCCCGGAACGCGCGCCGCATTTGATGCGGCGCGCGTTTCTCTTTTCCGCCCGCGAAGGCTCGTCGATTCCCGGAAGTCAAGCGGTTCGGCGGGGTGTCGTTAATTGGTATGGCGGGGTGGTTTTTGTGAGGTAAGCCTCTCCAGCCGTTTTGGCGGCATAGGAAATGGCCGGGTGGACTTGAGGTTGGGTGTCCATCGAGAAATGGTGGTGGTGGAACGAACGAAATACGGCGGACGGGAAATGGTCCCGGCGCCCCGGAAATAGGAGTCATGAAATGGCCGCGAACACCACCCCCGCCACCACCAACACCCCGAACCCCGCCAACCCGGCTGACGTCCCCGCTACCGCCCCGGCCGTACCCGACGCGACCGCTACCGCCAGCGCCCCGTCCGGGGCGGTGTGGGACGCGCTGACCGCCAACCCCGGCGCAACCGTCGCGGTGATCGCCAAGGCGGCGGGCCTGAATGCGGCGGACGCCCGCACCGAACTCGCCGCGTTCGCCGAGTCCGGGCACGCGGTATCAGCGCCGGGTGAGAAGGGCCGGGGCGGGCGCACCAAGCCTGACACGTGGACCCCCGCCCCCACCGACGCGCCCGCCCCCGCCACCGACCCTGAGGCCGTCCCGGCGGCGGACGCGGGGACCGACGAGGCGCCCGCGACCGACGACGGGCCGGACTCGGCAGCCGAGCCCACCGGCGCCCCGGCCGACACCACCGCTGACGCCCCCGACGCGGACGCGGACCATGACGAGGACGACGAGGACGACGACGAGGTGCCGGTGGCGCCGGTGGTGGACGCGGACACCCTCGCGGACGCCATGCGGGTCATGACCGAAGAGGCCGAACGCCGCGCGGTCGCCGACGCGGAGATCAAGGCCCGGCTGGCCGAGGAAGAAGCCCGCCGCGCGAAGATCGACGCCGAGCTGGCGTCCGCGCAGCGCACCGAGGCGACCCGCCGCGCGCTGACCGATCTCCTCGCGGCGGTCACCACCGCCTACGCGGCGGTGGTCGCCGAGGACGAGTTGGAAGCCGACGCAGGGTTGCAGTGCGTGTTCGCCGCAACCCACGGCGTAGCCCAGGCCATCGGTGCCGTGCCCGCACGGCCCGGCAAGCCCCGCACCGCCGGAACCGGTGGCGGGCCGCGTACGGGCCGCGCGGCGCCGCGTCCGCTGCGCCCCGAGGTGATCGCGCACCTGCAGGCCCACCCCGGTAAGGACTTCACCCCCGGCGAGATCGGCAAGGTCCTGGATCGATCGTCCGGCGCGGTCGCCAACGCCCTCGACAAGCTCGTCGAACTCGGCGACGCGACCCTGACCACCGAAAAGCCCGCCCGCTACACCCTCGCCACCGGCGCCACCGCCACCGCGCCCGCCACTGACGAGGCCACCGGCCCGGACACCACCCCCGCCACCATCCCGGACGCCCCGGACGCTACGGACGCCAGCGACGCGTCCGTAACCGACGCGGCCACCGGCGAGGCGCCCGCCACCGACGCGGCGGCCTGACAGGCCCGGGGGCGGGACCGGTCAGCCCGGTTCCGCCCCTACCGGCCTCGTCCGGCCGGAAGGCCCGGCCGGACGAGGCGCCCGCATCACACCACCCGCAGATCCTCAGGAGGTAGGTCCATGCCTGTGTTTGACGATTACATTCGCGCGTGCCGTGACGAGGCCCTGGACGAGCTCGGTTCCGCCGAAGGCAAGATGATCCACGATCTGGAGAACGGCGACTCGATCGACCCGGCCGCCCTTGTCGCGGTCGTGGCGATGCGTGCGACCGCGCGCCGGTGGCAGTACGTGGTGGACATGGTCGATGGGGAGTGTGTGGACCCGGCCGACGCGCTGGTGAAGGTCCGCGACGCGGCCCGCACGATCCTGATGGACCAGCGGGTACCGCGCCACGCGTGCCCGATCGAGCAAGAGTTCGCCCGGGTCCGGATCGAGGCCGCCCGCGACTTCTACCGCGCCACCGCGCACGTAGACGCCCTCACCGTCCTCAACCTCGCCACCGGCAACCCCACCCCTGGCCACCCCACCACCGGCAATCCGGCAACCGAGACGGGTAACGCCGTTCACGCCACCACCAGACCCGCCGGGCCCCGGTCCCGCGCTACCTCACTGGACAACTCATGACCCCCCGCACCCCCGCCACCGACGCGGGCCAATGGCGGACCGAGGGTGTGTCGGTGGTGGGCGGCCTGGTGGGAGTCCGCATGGCGCTGATCGAGCTGGATGCCATCGATCCCGATACCGACTCGATCGCCTTCGACCAGGCGACCGATCATCTGATCGACGCGGCGCGCACGGCGGTCGCGGCCGCGCAGGTGTTGTTCGCCTCCCCGTGCACCATGGCGGCCACCGTCCGCGACGCCCTCGCCCGCGAAGCCATCCAGCAGGCACAACCCCGCAACTACGACACGTCGGTGTGTGACGGAGAGGGCCGGTGCGACACCTGCCGCCGCTCCGGCCCCGTCACGAACACCCCATAGCCGCTCGACCCCGCCCGCGCTACCAACGGGCGGGCGTCGGGCCCAGCTCATCGTCACCGCGTCCCGTCTAGGGGGCGCGGTGACGCGCTCTGCGGCCCGACCACCGCCGCACCCGGACCCGAGGCCAGGCCGGTGGGCTGCGGCCCCGGAGAACGCCAATCACGGTCGGTCAGGGGTCGCCGACTCCTAGTGACCGGTAGTGTCATGGACGCCTACCGCGTAGGTCCCGGCGAGGGGGTGGAGGCGCGGACTCGTCCCGCGCCCCCCGGGAGGGGCCGGCATGTGATGCTTCCGCAGAACCAGAGCCTGAAGTTCAGCCCGAAGCTGGTCGGCCGCACCGTCACCGTCTGGTTGAGTCACCGCACTGTCGACGTCCTGCTCGACGGGCAGCTGATCCGGACTCGGACGATGTCCTTCACCGACGCCGACCTGCACACGCTGCTCCTGCGAGGCGGACGCCCCGCCGGGGCCGAACCGCAGGGCGGCATCAGCGCCGACAGCCCGCTGGCGCCCACGGCCGTCGTCGAGATCGACCGCAAGGCCACCAAGGACGGCGTCGTCTCACTCGGACGCACCCCCGTCGCCCTGGGCAGAGACCTGATCGGCAAGAACGTCACCCTGCGCATGGACGGCAGCATCATGTATGTCATCCACGCCGGGCTCCTGGTCAAGACCCTGCCCGCCCCGATCCCGCACGAACAACGCGCCAAACTCACCGGAGCACGGACCTCCACCGCGCCGCTGCCTCCGCCCCCGTCCCAACCCCGGCAGGCCATCCGACGCATCGGAGCCGACGGAACCTTCTCCATCGCCCGCCAGAAACTCCGGCCAGGGATCGCCCACGCAGGCAAGACCGTCACTGTGATCATCGAGGAGACCTGCTTCCGCGTCCTCGACGGGGACGTCGAGATCTCTACCCACCCGCGCAAAGGCGGCCCCGTCACCCGCTACATCGCCGACTCTCGCTAAAGCCCACGAGCCAGTCATCGTCGCAACGCGCGGGGAGCGATCCCAGGTCACGTTCGTCGGTTCAGCCTCTGTTCTACGTGGGTTCGCTGGAGGCGGATGAGTCGGTGACGGAGAGGGTGTAGCTGAGAGAGTTGCCCTCGTCGGAGTCGAGCCAGCGGTAGCAGTCGAACTGCCACCAGGCGCCTGTCGATTGCTGGGTGACTTTGATCCAGTCGAGGTACCAGCCTGCGGCTGAGCCGGAGTTGTCGGAGCTGATCGTGACGGTGTTGAGGTTGCCGACGCCGGGGATGGAGACGTTGAAGGTGTCGGTCTGCCCGGACTCAAAGTTGTTGTCGTCGCTGTCGAGCAGCAGCGAACCGCTGTCGCCGGCGGTGCCGTGCAGGGTGATGTGGACGTTGGCGTTGGTGCCGGATTTGTTCTCGGTGCCAGTGTGGGTGGCGATCTGGTAGTCGGTGATCGCTCCGGCGGGTGTGAGGGTGACGGTCTGGTCGTCGTCGATCCAGCCGTGGTAATAGAAGTCGAATTCCTCGTTCAGGGTGTGGTCGGTGACCTTGATCCATTCCAGGAACATCTCGCTGGAGGCGGCGCCGCCCTCGTGGTGGATGCTGAGGCCGCTGAGCTTGCCGACGCTGTTGATCAGGCGTAGTGGATAGGTGTATGTGCCGCCCTGTTCGAAGTCGTTGGTGTGCGCCTGGTCCAGCAGGTAATTGTTGACGGTTCCGTTCTCGCCGGTCAGGGAGACGTAGACGTCGGCGTCGGTTCCGGCGCCGTTGACGTCACCGATTTGTACCTGTACCTGGTAGTCCCATTGGACGTCGGTCTCGATGACATGGGCGACGGTGCCCGCGTGGGCGCCCTTGTTGATGCCCCAGCTCGTCTGCACGAATGAGCGCAGCGCTTCGCCGTCCCCGGTGGCCCACCAGTAGGCGGTCTGACTGGAATCGTGTACTGAGGGCTGCGAGCCGGTCCCGTGGTCCGCCCAGGCCATCGCCAGGCCGGAGATCGGCGCGTCGGTTCCGGCGGCGATCATGTCGTCGGTCGGAGCAGGGCACATGCACTCGGAATCGACACCGTATTCGTTCTCGTGTGCCGGGTCGCTCCTGTGGTACTTGATCGCATTGTTCTTGATCTTCGCCATGGATCGCCACCGCCTGTCGCTGCCGGACGGCATCGACCGATGCCGTACAGACAAGATCGGAACACCCTGCGATCGTGTCGACAACTAAACGGCCATAAAAGGACGTAAACAAAGAGGCGGCAGGGATTTCCTGTGGCTCGCGTGGCGGCATGCGTCGCTTATAGCTCATCTTCGAGCAGTCTCCGCGAGAGTATCGGCTGGAGCATATGCGCAGTTCGAACCAGCCCGGCGGCGTACGGTCCGCCGATCCGGCGCCGTACAGTATGGGACCGCCGCGCCTTTTCGCGAGTTTCGGGGCACGCCGTACGCGCGCGTACTCTGCGCGGGAATTGAAGACACCTTCTAACCGCCAAGCATCACCTGGGACCGACAAGCATCACGCGAGACACCGTCAAGCACGTCCTAGGAACACTGCGTCAAGCATGTCCCCGGACCACACAGGTGGGGAGGTGCTACTGGCCGTTGACAGCTGAAGAACGCCAGATCGCCGGGAGCCTCTCACCCGGCCGGCCGCTGCGGCAAGGCTGGGTTGGTCTTGCGAGGTCCGCGGAGCCTGAGAAGCTGTTCGAGAACTCCCTCAAGGCTGGATCGTCGACTCGTCTGACACGCCGCCTCGCTCGCCAAGGAACCGGGACATGACGTAGGGCCATTGACCGGCCACTGGGCACCGACAAGGTGGCTGCAGGCCCGCACCTGGACTTGGGAAAATCCCGACCGGCTTTCGGCCGGGCCCGCTGCCCGGCGCGCTGACGGCGGATCAGCCAGGAACGAAGCTGAAGCCTCCAAGATCATGATCATGGAGGCTTCATGCACGAGAAGGTCTCGACCGTATTGCTGACCTGCGGGGCACTGTTGGGCGGCGTGCTGGTCTCGGCGCCCGTCGCGAATGCCATGGCGCCCCAGGGCCCGTCCTGCGTGGCGCGCCACGCCGCCCGGGCCGACGATCCCGGGGACAATGACCCCGATAGCCCCACCCCGTCGGACCAGGCCGTCTACGACGCCGAGTCGGAGGCGGGCCTGGCCGCCAAGGGGGGCCATGCCGATCTCGCCGCTGGGTCGGTGAACGTGCCGGTGTATGTCCACGTGGTGACCGATGGTGCCAAGGGTGAGCTGACCAAGCAGGACGTCGCCGACTCGATGGACCGGCTGAACAAGGCATACGCCGGGAGCCAGGCCGGCGCGGCGACCGCCTTCACCTTCACGTTGAAGGGCTTCGGCACCATCGACGACGCCGCACTGGCGTCGATCACCGCGCCGGACGGCGAGCAGGCCAATGCCCAGCAGCGCCCGACGATGACGGCGCTGCGGGCCGAGGACTCCGACGCAGCCACCCTCAACATCTATGTCGTGCCCAACGTCTTGGATGAGCACGGCAAGAGCGGGAACATCGCCGGGTACGCGACGCTACCGCAGTGGTACCGGACCTCGGATACCAACGACGGCGTCGTCATGCAGACCGACTTCATGCTCTCCACCCCGGCCAACACCGGCACGCTGCCGCACCAGGTCGGCCACTGGCTCGGGCTCTACCACACCTTCCAGGGCGGCTGCGATGCCCCTGGTGACGAGGTCGACGACACCCCGTACCAGGCCGACCCGACCAGCGGGAAATGCCCCGAGGGTCTGGACAGTTGCCCTGCCCCGGGCGAGGACCCGATCCACAACTTCATGAACGACGCGGCCTCGGGCTGCCGGGACCGGTTCACCCCTGGCCAGGCCCAGCGTGCCGCCGACCAGTGGGTCGCCTTCCGCCAGCGCCCCGAGCTCGATAAGGGCAAGACCGACCTGTTCGTCATCGGCAAGAGCGGGGAGGCGACGGCTGGGAAACACCTGGCCTACACCTTCACCGTGGACAACGGCTCGACCGCGACAGCCACCGCGACTGGCACCGTCCTGCAGGCGGGCATGCCTGCCCAGCTGAGTGGTCTGACCGTGTCCGGGGCGACCGGATGCACGATCAACGACGCCAAGATCATGTGCCCGCTGGGCGACCTGCCCGCCGGTGATAGCCGAAAGGTCACCGTGACCGGCAAGATCGCCGCCCGTGCGACCGGCGGGATCCAGGCCAGCGTCGCCGTCGCCGATACCAGCGGCAACGCCACCGGCACCCGAATCGTCAACATCGTGACCGCCAGCACCGATCTGCGCGCCACCGTGACCTCGACCGCACCGGTGCGCCGCAAACGCGTCACCTACACCGCGACGGTCACCAACACCGGCCCCTCCGACGCCACCGGGGTGGTGCTCACCCTGACCCTGCCCGTGCAGACGACCGGCACCTCACGGGTCGCCGGCTGCCTGGTGCGCGGCGCCCAGGTCCGCTGCAACTGGCCGGCCCTGGCCGCCGGCGCTCACCGGAAGGTCACCGGCACGGCGACCGTTAAGCCCGCCACCAAGGCCAAGACCGCCATCACGGTACGGGCGACAGCAACCTCTACCACCGCCGATCCCAACCTCCGCAACAACACCGCGAACAACACCAGCAAGGTCAAGTAACCGGCCCCGGGGGCCCCTTCCGGCATCGGAAGGGGCCCAGCTGAGCCACAGCGCACGGCTGGCAGGCCCTACCTGCCCGGCCCGCCAACACACCATCGCAGCTGCCTGCCCGGCTGGTGGTCGAGGGTCAGGGTGCTTCGACCTTGAGGCACACTGCGTAGGCGGCGCCGTTGGCGGTGGTCTGCGATGAGCTGAACAGTACGTACCAGGTGTTGTCGCTGGCGCCGGGGTAGCTGTCGATGACGACTGCCTTGCCGACGGTGGTCTTGTCTGCTTGGGGCGACTGGTACATCTCGAACCCGCCTCCGGTCAGTGTTGTTCCGGTGGGGCATTTGGCCGAGGGTTTGGCCCTGCCCTCGGCGTCGACGGTGACGTTGGTGCCCCGGACTCTGACGTAGGACACCTTGGGCAGTGGCCCTGCTGGGCCCGCGGGGCCTGCGGGGCCGGGAGGTCCTCCGGGGGTTCCGGGCGGGCCTGCCGGTCCTTCGGGTCCGGCCGGGCCGGGGTCGCCCTTGGGTCCGGCGCTGCCTTGAGGACCGGCAGGTCCGGCGGGTCCGGCAGGCCCTGCGTCGCCCTGGTCGCCCTTGGGCCCGGTCGCACCTTGAGCGCCTGCCGGGCCCGCTGGACCGGCCGGGCCGGGGTCTCCCTGATCTCCTGTTTCGCCCTTGGGCCCGGCCGCGCCCTTAGGCCCGGTGGGTCCGGTCGCGCCGGTGTCGCCCTTGGCGCCGGTGTCACCCTTGAGCCCAGCGTCGCCCTTTGGTCCAGCGTCGCCCTTGGCGCCCTTCGGCCCGGCCGGGCCCGGGTCGCCCTGTGGTCCGGTGGCGCCGGTAGCGCCCTTGCCCCCGGTGGCGCCGGTGTCGCCCTTGGGCCCTTGCGGACCGGCGGCGCCCTTGGGGCCTGCTGGGCCTTCGGGCCCGGCGGGGCCCGCAGGACCGGTGTCGCCCTTGGGACCCTCGTCACCTGCGATGCCCTTAGGACCGACCACGCCGGGGGCGCCTTGCGGGCCTCCAGGCGCGCCAGCGGGGCCAGGCGGGCCGGGCTCGCCCTTCAACTCGGCCTTGAGCTTGGCGAATCCCTTGAGTTTTTCCAGGTCGGCGATGCTGCTGGCACTCTTGCCGTCCCTGCCGTCCCGGCCCTTGGGGCCACGGCAGCCGGGCATGATGACCACGGTGCCGCTGTCCTTGAGCTTTTTGACGTACACCTTGCCGGTGTAGAACTTGCCCCGGCACGGCCCGGCAGACGCCGAAGCCTGAGCCGGGGCCCCGATAACCAGGCCGCCGACAAGGCCGCCAAGCAACGCACAACCGGTCACCGAAATCGCCAGACGGCCGACAGTCACCACGTCAAGCTCCCCATCAGCTAATGACACACCGAAGGGGGTTTTGACCAGCGATCCGAGCACCCAACCGCCCGGCGCCGATATCAAGATCAGTTCTTTGCGATGGCCTTAGCGGCGCACGATGACACGATCACCGACGTGCAAGAGAGCACTCAGCTTCTCCCCGACCTCGATGGGGACCCGAACGCAGCCATGGGAGTCCGGGTGGTGCGGGACGCTCAGCGAACCATGGATCGAATAGCCCCGGTAGAAGTAGATCGGCTTGTACATCAAGCCGAGGAGGCTCTCATGCCAAGCCTTCACCTTGCGCCACACGCGAAAATGCCCCACCGGCGTCGTCGCGGTCGCGCAGCGGCCGCCGACGCAGTAGCGCCGGCCTGAACCTGCCGACACCCGGGTCGCGAGAACGACCTGCCCAGACCGGAACACCCTGAGCCGCTGCGCACTCAGATCGATCACCACTGTCGTCTTGCGCCGTTCATGCGCCTGCACCGGCTGGGTCCCCACCAGCAAGACCAACCCGGCCACCGGCCCCGCAAGCGCCACCCCCGCAAGCGCCGATCGCGCGATGCCGCCCGACGTGGATCGCCTGTCCAAAGATCCCTTCACCACCCTTCGTGCAGCACATTGCGGGTCCGCGGGATGCCCGCGTCCACCCGGCCGCGCAGCCACAGCCCCATGCCGCGACCCGGCCCGGGTTCAGCAGGCGCTGGGGGCCGATCGCGTGCGGCAGACGCCTGGGCGCTTGGCATGGTGGACGCCGGTGCCGCCGGGCTTGGCTCCGCCGCCACCGGGCTTGAGCACGGTGATCTTCCCGGTGATTGTGGGGCCCAGCAGTGACGCAGCCGTTGCCGCGATCCTGGCGTTACTACCGAGCCTGGCCGTCACGGTGTAGGTGCCGGGCGCGGAGGCCGCGGTTGCGGTTCCGCTCAGCTTCGACTTACCGGCCGAAGCCAAGGCGACCGACCCGGTGAAGCCCGGCGAGGTGACCGTGCCCGAGGACAGGCGCGAGTTGATGACGGTCAGCGAGACCTTCCCGCCGGGCTTGACGCGGTTGGGCTCGATGATGAGGGTCGGCGGAGTGCCTGGGCGGAGCCCGGTCGCGCGGATCACCTTGAAACGCGTGGCGACCGTGGTGCCCTTCTCGCACCTGAGAAAGACCGTGTAGCGGCCGGGGTTCACCAGGTTGATGAGCGGATAGAAGATGTCCAGAGGCTCGCCGGCATGCGCGAGATGCTGGGTCGGAAAGGCCTTGGACGACACCGTCGCGGTCTTAGAACCATCACCGCAGTAGGCCTCGAACAACCCCCGCTTGCCCGCCACCGCGACCGGCAGCAGCACCTTCAAACTGCTATCGCCCGCCAACGCCGGACCCGCCGACCCCACAACCGCCCCGCCGGACACGATGATCCCGGCGGCCAACACCGCAGCTGTACGCATCACACAACCCCTCTCGCCCGGCGCACGATGGGGCCTCATCCGCCCCGGAGATCCACGCCGACGAGCGGATCGTACGAAGCGTCGACCACGCATTAGCCCAGTTCAGCAGCGAGCGACCTTCTCTTTGCCTCCGCCAGCACAAACTTCACCCTGCTGCCAGCCCTGCGCCTCCTGCTCCAGGCCATACTCCAGCCTGCTCCCACGGCCCGGAAGATCACCAGACCCCAGAAACAAGATCGTCAACGACGGCCGGAGATCCGAGACAACCTCTGAGCGGCGCGACTTGACCATCCACGACGCCTATCCCGACCTTGAGGCGGCCACCGCGCTCGGCACGGTACCCCTCGACCACGCCCACGCGCCCGGGGACACCTGACCCAGGCAGCCGAACACCGAGTCGGCGCGAGACAGGACATTCGTCCCCGCCCATTCGCAGTCGGGCGCACGTTGAATCTGTCGTGAGGGGGAGGGGCCAGGTGCGCCTCCCGCCCGCTGCCGGGCCAGCCGGGTGCGAGGTGATCTGGCCCCTTTCCCTCCACAGATGAAGAGAGCATCCGCCAGACCGGGCACGTGCGAACGCGACCTCAGCCCTCTCCCGGCTCTGGGAGAGCCAGAGTCCGCGCGATGGTGGCCTGGATGCGGTGATAGGCCGCCCTCTCCGTGTAGAGATCGGCCTTCTCGGGTCGGCGCGCGGCATGACGTTCCATCGCCTCTGCCGTTCGTTCGTGCGCGCGGGCGACACCCATCAAAGCCTCAGCGGCACCTTGTTGGATCGCCTCGAGCTGGCGACGTGCATCAGCGACCCTGCGGCGAGCGCGCCGCAGGTGTTCGGCAGTACCGTCCACGCCTGGCTGGTTCAGCTCGATGACACGAGTCGCCGCCTCACCGGCGCGGCCTCGAACTGCCCGGTCTTGATGAGAGGACATCCGGTAGCTGTGGTGTGCCGCGTTCACACTCTCAGCATCCCCGCGCGGCCGCGCCGCATCCACAGATTGTCGAAGACAGACTCCAAAAGGGTGGGGCCACCGCTGGCTGGAAGGTGACGGTCAAAGTCCCACACCCAAACCATGTCGTCGCATGAGGTGTCGCAGTTTCCGGGGATGTTCGCCCTGAGGCCGTTGGGAGCGCGTGCAAGCATGGAGCCGTGGCTCCTCCTCAGCCCTCTTCGCCTTCTCCGCCCTCGTTGAGACGCTGGATCGCGGGGCAGATCGACGCGATCATCGCGTTCGGTCTCGCGGCGGCCGTTGCGGCAACCGCCCTGTGGTGGGACGACGCCGAGACCGGTTATGTTCTGGCCTCGGCGGGTCTGGCCTTGTCGGGCCTCATGGCTACCGTGGTGCTGCGCCGCAGGACCCGCGTCGAGGATGAGCGATTGCGGGAGGTGCAGCGTGATCTGCAGGAGGCCGAGAGCGAGCTGACCGCCCAGGAAGATCTGGCGCTGCCCACCTTGTGGGGTGTCACCCACAAACGGCTGGACTACTACCACCAGATCGCCACCAGCCAGGCCCGCCAGTCCTTCCGCAACGCCCAGGCCGCGATGGGCATCGGATTCGTGCTCCTGGTCGTGTTCGCCGTGCTCGCCTTCAACGCCAAGACCACGGCGGCCAGCGCGGTCACCGGCGCCCTCGGCGCGACCGCTGCGGCATTCGCCGCCTACATCGGCCGTACCTTCGTCCGCTCCCAGGAGACCGCCGCGACGCACCTGCGCTCCTACTTCGACCAGCCGCTGGAGTTCTCTCGCTACCTGGCCGCCGAACGCCTCCTCAATGGCATCGACCGGCTGGAACCAGAGCAGCGCGCCACCATCACCAGCGACCTGCTACGCGGCATCATCGCCCCACCCACCACCCCGACGCCCTCCAACGAGCCCCCTCGCGCCAACGACGCGAGCTCCTGATCACCGTGTTCGCCACGGCGGCATGGGCGTGGGACTCACCGTTGGCCGCGTAGGTTCGACCGCTGATCGCAGCACCAGTTTGAGCGGTGGAGGCGTGCAGGACCGGGCCTCTAATGTCGTCGCATCGGTCGCTGGATCCGACGTTCAGGGGGCGCCTGAGCTGGGGGGCTTTAAGGCACACTCAACGTCGTTGAACCCGACCGATCATTGTGGGTGCGGTGTGCGGCCAAGACCGGGGGGCTCGGCCGCACACCGCAGACCTGCCTCACCCAGGGCGAGGACCCGCGGTGAGGATCACGCTCGGCTATTCGAGACCGAGGTCGTGCAGTGCGGTGCGCCAGTTCTTGGCGATCGCCAGCTGCGCGGGCACGAGTTGGACCTTGTCGTCGCAGACTGCGCGGTAGAGCTTGAACTCGACGTCGTCCTTGTCGGCGGCAGTCGAGCCGCCGGCCTCGTAGCGAGGCTCAGGCCACAGGTTCTTAGGGTCCCTCGGGGCGCCCCCGAGAGACAGGTTGATCATGTGGTCTTCTTCGTAATCGGCCAGGTCGGTATCGCTGTAGCCGTACTCGGCGATCTGCTGCTTCTTCAGCGCCGTGGTGTAGGAGCTGGGCGGGCGGATGCTGGAGCTGTAGCCGCCTACGCAGATCGTCTGGTGGATCGTCGCCTGCGTCACGTCCGGGTTGGTCGCGCCTGGCTGGCAGGCCGGGTCCGGCAACGGCAAATAGGACTGCGAGCACGATGCTGCGGCGGGCGCCGGAGTGGTCGACGCGGCGGCCGACTGCGCGAGGGAGATTGGCGGGAGGGCGAGCAGCGTGGCGGTGGCCAGGGCGGCCATCGTCGTTCGCATGGGCACACCTTTCGGTGATGGGAGCGGGTAGGACACACCATCGACCCACGCGCACAGGTTGCCCACGGCAGAAAACGCTGAATGGCCCGCTAGCGGATGGCAAACAGTTGGCGTTTCACCAGACCGTTGATGCGGTCAAGCGGGTTCAGCTCCGGGTGCATGGCAGACCACGCTGGGGCTCGGTGCCGTGCTCAGTGGCCCGTTCATCAACATCCGGTAGCCATCCCATGCCTGTGGCCTGTGGCCGGAAGAACCGCGTGATGCGCGCTACTAGGGGCGTGGTGCGGAGGGCGCAGGCACCCGAGGATGAATGTCACGCTCCGAAGTGAGGTTCACGGGTGAACACGGCTTCGGTGGTCGAGAGCGGCGAGCTAGCCTTATGCAGTGAGGTCTTCTCCGGCTGAGGAGTGGGGACGATGTTGGACCGGGGCGAGGTCGGCGCTGTGGTGGTGCTGCTGGAAGGGATGGCGGCCCAACACCCAGACGAGCCGTTGAGTGTTCTGGCGGTACGAGTCGCGGCGGCTTTGCACGCGCGGATCACGGCCGGTGAGGCGGGCACACCACCCGCCCCCGGTCTCGATGCAGAGGTACGCCCTGGACCTCGCACGGCGCAGGTTACTGCGGCCGAGGAGCGCCGCGAGGCAGGCCAGAAGCGTGACCTTCACGCCGACGCCCGAGACGACGCCGCTGAGATCCGGGACGAGCAGGCTGCGGCGCGGGCCGCACGGGCCGTCGAATCCGCGCGGACGGCCGAAGCGGGCGCGGCGCGGATATCGGAGCTGTTTCGCCTTGCCGAGTTGCGTGATGACGTCGCCGCCCGTCAGCCCCTGGGCCAACGCACACCAGAGCAGCAGCAGCGCGCGGACGAGGAGGACCGGGCCTCCAACCGCGTCGACCGCGCAGCACTGCGGGCCTTCCTGCTGTCACTGCAGGTGGACCGCGCGACGGAGCGGCACACCCGGCACGCCGACGCACAGAACCGGTTCGCCTCACGCCGGGACCGGACAGCGGCACATGCCGACCGGAAGGCGGCGGAAGGCGACCGCGACCAGACGCTCATCGATGTCGAAGCACTGGCTGAGCGGCTCCACTGGACCAGACAGAACATCATCAACCTCATGCGGATCATCGAGCGGGCCGAGCATCTGGGCTTGATCGATCTCGACGTCGACACCGACCCGGTGGCGCTGGCCGAGTTGGAGGCCGCCGCACACGAGGCGGCGCAGCACGGCGAGTAGCTGACCAGTCGGCACGGCATCAACCTCCGGCTGGCAGTGCATTCGGGATTCTCGACAGGAGAGCGCTAGGCCATGTGGGCAAAACGATGCGATCAAGCCGTATCAGACCCGGCTCCGGGGCGGGCATAGCCGACCAGGTCCGATCGGGTCCGGATGGAGCTGATCCGGACGCGGGCGCCGGTGTGCGGCGCTTCGATCATCTTTCCGCCGCCTAGGACGAGGCCGACGTGTCCGGGTCTGCTCATCGAGCCGAGGGCGCCTTGGAAGAACACCAGATCGCCGGGAGCCTCGCGTCCGGCCGGCACGTGCGGCAAGGTCGACCACTGGTCTTGTGAGGTCCGCGGGATGGAGATCCCGGCCTGGTGCCAGGCGTAGAGGGTGAGGCTGGAGCAGTCGAACCCGACGATCCCCGCGCCTTGCGCAATACCCGAGGTCGGGCCGTTGGGTCCGCCGCCGCCCCACGAGTACGGGGTGCCGATCCGTTGCAGCGCAGCGCGCACCGCGACAGCCGCCCGCCCCGACGCCGCCACCGGCACGACCGGGCATGAGGCCGCGCCCGCGTCCTTGCCGTAGGCGGCGGCCTGGGCCAGGACCTTCTTCACGTACCAGTCGGCGTGGTTGTAGGCGAACAGCGCCCGCTCCATGTGTGCGGGCGCACCGTTGGCCTTCAGCAGGCGCGCGGCGGCGGGGATCGCGTCCGCCGGGTCGTACACATCCGTCTTGCCGTCGTGATCGCCGTCCACGCCGTAGCCGTCCCAGGTACCCGAGACGAACTGCATCGGCCCGGCCGCCCCCGCCGAGTTACGGCCCGACCTGATCCCCGAGCCCTTGCCCCGGCCGTGATCGGACTCCACCGCCCCAACCGCCGCCAGCACATTCCACGGGATCCCGTAGGCGGCGCCCGCCCTCACATACGCCGCCAGGTAGCTCGCCGGGATCTGCGCGGCGGCCTCGCCGGGCGTGGTCTGACACATCAGCCCTTCGCCAGGGCCGTTGCTGAAGGTGGCGCCGAGCACGCCGCCCAGGGCACCGGCGAACAGCACCATGGCCAGCACGAGCACGGCGACTCCGGCGACGATCACCGGCATCAGTCGGCCTCGGCGTCAGGCTCGGCGTCAGGTTCGGTGTCGGGCTGGGGTGGGCTGGTGAACTCCCAGGCGTCGGCGAGCGCGGCTAGCCTACGGCGGGGGCCGCGCACTCCGGCCGGGAGCCACACGGCCCCGGCCGGGCCTTCGGGCATGCTGGCCGGGGTGTGAACGGCGGTGGCTACCGGTACGGGTGGTGTCCCGATGAGCCGACGAAGATTGGCTTCTCTTGTGGGGCTGGGAAGCCAGAACAAGACCGGGGTCAGGTGACCTGCGGCTGCGGCTTGGGCGGTGTAGCCGTTGAGTTTGGCCGCGACGCGGGCGAGGGTTTCGGTTCCGGTGTCGTGCTCGAGGAAGAACTTCAACAGTGCCGGCGGGCGGCCAGGAGGCGTCTCGCTCCACCGCGCGAAGGCGTCGGGCCGAACGTGGTCTCCGTGCAGCGAGGCGCATTGGCGCTCGGACTGCCATTCGATCAGCTTCGCCTGGTCAGGGTGTTGTCTGGCGTGGGCGAGGAGGCGGACGAAGAAGTCGTTCAGGCCGATGTGATGGCCCAGGTGCCGCGAGGTCGCGATGTCCATCGCGGTGTCGTGCCGGTACCCGAACTCTCTGCCGGTGATGCCTTGCTCGGCGGCGAGGATGTGAGCGCCCGCCGGGCCGAGAACCCAGTGCCAGGGCGTTCGGCCGACGGGTACCCAGGGCTGGAATCGGAGCAGGGCCAGGCGGCAATGCAGGGCCTGGAGCCGTCGTTGGGCGATGCGGGGATGGGTGAAGTAGACGGCGTTGAGTTGCTCGGTGGTGAGAACACGGTGCTCCCACACCAGCTTCATGACGTTCCGATCTCGTTCGGTGAGGCGGTAGGCCAGTTCGGCGATCAGTTCCGGGGTCAACCTGGGCGGTCGGACTGTGCCTGCGCGCAGGCGGTTGGCTGTTCTGCCGGGTGAGGTCATCACAGCTCCTCGGCAAGGTCGCTTGCGGGGTCACGCTGCGCGTAGGTCGGCAGGTTGCGACCGGGCCGGGTGCCGTACCGATCGTGGGAGGCTGCGCGGACGGCTTGCGCGCGGCCGGGGATGGGCTCGGGTAGTGGCCGGGTGCGGAAGGTGAACGCCGGTGTCGGTGTGCTGCCGTTCATGATCCGGCCGACCGCCTGAAAGCCGCCGAGGTGGGACAGGTCGTGCGCGGTGACCAGTGGTTCTAGGGGTTTGGCGAGGCGGTCGGCGTCTTCGGGTGAGACGGCGAAGTACAGCTTGTTGCGGGCGTCGGCCGACAGTGCTTCGCGTAGGTCGGTGGGTAGTTGGGTGAGGTGCTGGTGGGCGAGGGTGAGGCCGAAGTGGTAGCCGCGGGCCTCGGCGAGGATGTCGGAGATCGAGCCGGGCAGATTGAGAAAGTTATGTGCCTCGTCGACGTAGGCGGCGGCGTCGCGTCGCTGCGCTTCGGGGAGGTTCGCGCGTGGGGTGATGGCCTGCCAGGTGTGCGCGAGCAGCAGTGATCCGCACAGCCGGGTCGCATCCTCGCCCAGCACGCCCTTGGGGAGCCGGGCCAGAATCAGCCCGCCGCTGTCCAGGGTCTGGCCAAGGTCGACGCTGGAAGTTGCTCCAGACAGCGCGTTGCGAACGAACGGGCGCAGCAGCACCGCGCGGAGCTTGTTCATGACCGGGCTGATCAACGCGGCCCGACCACCGGGCCCTTGGTCGTCATAGGTCTTCCAGAACCCCTTCAGTAGGGCGTCCTCGTCGCGTAGCTGGTTCACAGTTTTGATGCGGTAGGCGTCGTTGGTGAGCAGCTTGGGGATCTTGTCGAGCGTGGCATCGGCGCCTTCTGCGCGGGTCAGGGTCAGGCACGCCGAACGCAACAGGTCATCGAGCCGGGGACCCCAGGCCGAGGAGAAGCAGCGGCGGAAGGTGGTGACAACCGACTCCACCGCGAACGCCGGGTCTGGTCCGGCGAGCACGTTGATGCACGGCGGCGGTCCGGAGGCGAGCGGGTCGAACACCACGGTCTTCCCGATCGCGCGTTCGGGGAGCCGGTCCAGGATGTCGGCGATCAGGTCGCCTTTGGGGTCGATGACCAGTGCGCCGCGTCCGGCGTGCGCGTCGTCGAGAATCATGCTGGCCAGCAGGGTGGACTTGCCGACGCCGGTCTGCCCTAGCAGGTGGGTGTGCTCTCTGCCTCCGGTGACTGGCATCGCGACCGGGCGTGCGGGTCCGGCTTCGGCGTCGCCGAGGATGCGGACGGGTCCGGCGCCGTCGAGGTGGCTGGCGGGTACGGCGGGTGAGGGTGCGACTGGGGCGGCTCCGGCGCGAATCACTCCGGGCGCGGCCAGGTCGTAGGGCAGGTGCGCGAGCGCGGCCAGCTCGTCGACCGATAGCAGGTAGCCGCGCCCCAGGCGGCGGTTGGCCATCTGGACGGCAGGGTGGGCGAGGCGTTTGCGGCGAAGGAATTGTTGGCCGCGTGTGTACAGGGCGTAGGTGGAGGCGATCTGGTGAGCGTTGCCGCGGAGCCATCCCCGAACGGAGGTGTCTCTGCCCTGGCTCTTGGCGTGGCGCTTGGTGAGGTTGGGGCGGGTGGCGGCCGCGGCGTAGGTGACCTGGACTTCGAACCGCGGTTGGGCCGCCTTGTCGAGGATCGCCCTTACTTCCTCGGTGCGCTCTGGATACAGCCGGGTGAGGTCGTCTGGGTTGGGTTGGGCGGACATGCCAGGGGTGATCAGGTCGAATAGCGCGGCTTGCGGTGCGGTGGAGCGTCCACCACGCAGCGCGGCGGCTGCCCTGTGTGCGCGGGTTAGGCGACGTCCGACGATGGGCCGGGCCAGGACCTGGACGGCGGCGTACTCGCCGTCGCGCAGGCCGGAGAACACACCGAGCAAGGCCCGAAGTGGATCGGTCTTGTGGTCGGTTGCCAGTGGGTAGTGGTCGGGACGCGCCAGTACCAGGCGCCCGCCCGCGCAGGCCGCCTCCAGTGGAATGGGTGCGGTGGCGGGCTTTGTGGTGAGGGTGGCGCCGGGCCAGGCGGACCGGATCGCTTTCTCGATCAGGATCGGCGGGACGGTGCCGGGAACCCAGATCTGCACCCGCAGGCCGTGTGCACCGGCCACCAGCTCGAACGCCAGGTGCGGCTGACCGAAGACGGCGCGCTTCCAAGCGGGCGCGGTCAGGCCCATCAGGTGCCGCCACCACGCGGCAGCACTGGACTCCTCGACGTTGGGCGGGAGTGCGATCTCGATCAGCCGAGCCCCCTGGGGGAGGCGCTGGTTGCGCCACCGCCACACCAGCGCCCGTGCCCCGGCCAGCAGTGCGGCACCGGTACAGGTGGTCGCCGCGAACGCCAGCCCGTATTTGGTGGCGAGTTCGGTGAGGTGGCCGGGGTCCTTCATGGCCTGGTTGATCCAGTGCACGAGAGTGTCTTGCCAGCCGCCGGCATCGTGGAGGAGACCGGGCGGCGTGTGCGCGAGGTGGTTCACAGCGGGTCTCCGTCCTTGTCGACCTGAATGCCGTTGTCGGTTGTGGTGGCGGTGAGTTCGGCGGGGTCGGTGGTGGCCAGGTGGTGTTCGAAGGGGCTGGCGTGGCCAGTGAACGCGGCTCGTTCTGCGGCGGTGCCGCCGCCGCACAGCAGCCCTTCGCCTCGGTCGGCGGCCAGCAGGAATGCCCGCTCTCCTTCGGTGAGTCCGAAGGTGTCGGTGATCTGGTCGATGACCTGGGGTGCCTGTCTGAGGAGGAGTTGGGTGGCGGCGTTGGCGATGACCGCCCGCCCTAGGTCGGAGGAGAGAAGGTCGGCGGCGTCCTGGGTGACGACGGCGAGTCCGGTCCAGTGTTTGCGGGCGGATTTGGCGAGGCGGTAGAGGAATTTGGCGCCCTCGCTCTGTTGCATGAGCGTCCAGGCTTCGTCGACGACGACCAGGCGGCGGCGCCGATCCGATGGGTTGACGACCTGCCGCCAGATGGCATCCAAGGCCAGCAGCATTCCGACCGGGCGTACTTCGTCGGCCAGGTTCCGAAGGGAGAACACGATCAGGTGCCCCTCGGGCCGGGTGGTGGTCGCGCCGGAGAACAGGCTGCGATAGGACCCGGATACGAAGGGGGCGAGCCGTGCGGCCAGCTCGGCCGCCGCCGCCCGCTCGGTCTCGGTGCCGTCCTCGGCCTGTGCGGTGTAGTCGAGCTGGGCGGCCAGGTCGTCCAGCAAGGGCGCGGCGCGTTTCCAGGTGCGGGGATCGGCGGTGATCCCTGCCTGGGCGTAGGTGGCGATCACCGCCCGGTCCAGCACTGCCCGCGTTCGCGGCGCGATGAGTTCGCCGAGCATGGTGGCGATCAGGGTTTGGATGAACAGGGCTCGCCGGATGAGGGTGTCTTCGCCTTGCCCGTGTGGCAGGTCGAAGGGGTTGAAGCGGACTTCGGGGGCGCCGAGGGCGATGCGGGTTCCGCCGACGGCGTCGGCGAGGCGGGCGTATTCGTCTTCGGGGTCGATCACCGCGACGTGCACGCCGTGATACATCAGCCGGGCTGCTTCGAGCTTGGTGAAGTAGGACTTCCCCGCACCCGAGCGGGCGATGGTCACCGAGTTGTAGTTGTCCTGGGTGAACCGGTCCCACAACACCACTCCCGAGGAGTAGGCGTTGAGGCCGTACACCACCGGCGTCTCCCCAAGCTGGGGGTGCAGATCGGGTGAGGTGAACGGGAATGCGGCCGCGAGCGCGCTGGTGTCGAACGCTCGCCGCATCCTGATCGTGTCGGTGCCCAGCGGGAGCGTGGACGTCCAGCCCTGCAAGGCGCGGAAGGTGGTCGGCTGCGCGTCCAGCAGCAGCGAGGCCGCCAGCGCCCGGACGCGTTCGACCTCGGCGCGCAGCTCGGTGGAGTCGGTGGCGTGGACGGTCAGGTAGAGGCCGAGGCGGAACAGACGACCGTGGCCCCGGGCTAGGGATGCGGCGAGTTCGGCGGCGTCGTCGGCTGCGGCTTCGGCACTGAAGTCGGCGAGGCGTCCGTGCTCGGTGTTGGCGCGTGAGGAGGACTCCAGCCGGGCGAGCTGGCGCCGCAGCCGCTGCGCCGCAACCAAGGGCGGGATCGGCTCCACATGCAAGGACACGTCCAGGCGGCCGGGGTAGGTGAGCAGAGGTTCGAGCCAGCCTGCGGTGACTTCTCGCGGGTAGCCGGCCACCGCGAAGGAGGTACACACTCCTCCGGGCAACTCCACCGACCGCGCGTTCACCTGCAGAGCGGAAGGGCTAGGCACGCTAGCCGGGTCTTCGGTGAGGTCCGCGGGCCGGTCGACCTTGCGTAGCTGTGGAAACGTGAGCTTCATCGGCTCGCCTCCTCGTCCTGGGTGCTGGCGGTGATGACCTCGTCAGGGCCGACGAGCGCGGAAAGGCGCGGCTCGCCTGGAGACAGCGCTTCAGCGAGCGCGGTGGTGCAGGCGTCGGCGTCCAGGACCTCGGCGGTGATCCCAAGCGCTGCCAAGGCGCGTTCGGTCTCGGCGGCCCGTCGCAGCACCACGGCGGCTCCGGCTTCGCGCGCCGCCTGTCTCTTGCGGCCTGGTAGCCATGGCGCGGGTTGGGTGGGTGTGTGGTCGCGGATCACGATGAGGACCTCGCGGACCAGCAGGGCGCGTGAGCGGTGCAGGTCAGTCAGGAACGTGGCATGGTCGAGCGCCGCCCGCTCCAAAGCGGGGTCGGGCAGTTCGGCTGCGGTGTCGGTCAGGTGCCAGGCCAGCCCGGACAGGTCCATGGGCCGGGCGCGCACGAGGATTTGGACGGGTGTGTCGAGGGAGTTGAGCCAGCGGCCGAACATTGCCACCAGTGCGGCCTGCTCGCTGGCGGTGCGCAGCGCGAACGCCACGGTTCCCGCCCGCACCAGGACCGCCGTGCCGCCCTCGGCCAGCTCCAGCACGCCGTCCTCGCGGACCGCCCGTACCGGTAGCCGCATTGGCGCCGGAAGTTGTCCGCGCATCCGGCACCATCCAGGCGGCTGCGCGACACCATCGGTGGCCGTCACTCGCTCCTTGGGAGTGCGTCCGTGGGCGAGGGCGGCGAGGGCGAATCGGTCCAGGCCCATCCCGTCGCGCCGTGCGACCGCCACCACGACCCCTGCCGCGACCACGGGGAAGACCACCGCGATCACCATCGGTAGCGGCAGCCAGGCGCGGACCGCCGTGAAGGCTCCGAAGCTGGCGAGGGCGGTGGCGGCGAGCACGGCCAGTTGGCGTCCGGTGAGCCCATACATGAGTTTGTCGGGCTGGTCGACGTCGGCGGGGATCTTGGCCGTCAGCGGTGTCTCGTCGAGGTGGTTGTGGGTCATCGGTTCCTCCGGGTGCGCCTGGGCGGGTCGCGGAACAGCACCATCTGCCGGTGCGGGACCGGGCGTTTTGGCATGCCGGGCAACATCAACTGCCGGGCCTGAGGCGGCCGGACCGGCCGAGGCGCAGGCTGGATTGGTGGTGGTGTCGGGCGCGGGACGCGCGAGATCGGGATCGGGAGCGCCAGCTGCATCGGCCCGGCGGGAGCCCCTGCGGGCCGGGTCGGGGTGGGGAACAGTGGGAGTTGCACCGGCCGCCTGCCTTGCCCGTTGCCGGGCGGCTCGGGGTCAGCTGGTTCGGGCGGCAGGGGAGGCATTCTGGGCGTGAACGGCGCCGGGTTGTCCCAGTAACCCTCTCGCCCACGACCGGGCCGCCTGGGCTGGAAAACTGGTCTGCGCTGAGGCCGGGGATCGGGTTGGGGCCGGTTCGGTGGCGGTTGGCCGTGAGTGGCTTGGCCCGTGCCGCCGGTGCCTCGTCCGGCTGCGCGGGTGTGGGTGGCTTGTCCGGCGCGGTTCATGAGGGCTCCGATTCCGCGGTAGAGGATGAAGGTCTTGGCGAGCTGGGCGAGCATGCGGGGTGTGGCGGCACGCCAGATGGTGCGGGCGGTCCAGGACGGGATGCGGACCATCACGTACAGCAGCGCCACGGCCAGGAGCAGGTCCCAGTGGTCGTTGCCGGTGGGGACTCCGGCGAAGTCACTGCTGGTGTCCTTGGTCTCGGTGAACAACAGGTGCGCGGCGGTCGCGGCGGTGAGGGCCTGCAGCACGGGGATGACGCCGACGCCGAAGGTGCTGCGCCACCAGAACCGGGCGACCCCGTCGGTCTGCGGCAGCGCGTGGAACATCAACGCCAGCGGCGCGGCCGACACCAGCACCATCGTGAGCGCGATGCGGATGATGTAGATGAACGCCAGGCACAGCGCCAGGATCAGGACGACAAGGGCGATGATGGCGAAGAAGGTTCCGCCGGAGGCGATGTTGGCCGTCATGCTGCCGCCGATCACATCGGCCAGCACGCTCGGGTTGATCTTCTGCGGACCGTCGCGCAGAAACGCCTCCGCTAGCCCGTTGGCGAACTCGATGGCGTAGCTGAGGAAGATCAGCGACAGGTTGACCGCCAGGAACGCCAGCACCACCCGGGGCAGCAGATCCCTCGCTGACATCTGCCCGGGCAGCGACTGTCCCGCCATGAGAAGAACGCCGGCGACGGTGACCAGGAGAACAAAGCAGGTGTTGGCGATCGTGCGGGTCACGCCCCACATCTCCCGCACGCGCTGCATGCTCGCCGAGCTGATCTCCGGGGTGCCCATCAACGACCGGGCGACGAAATCCAGGATCGGCTTCTTCGCCGAGGCGATCAGGTCCGTGAACCAGCCATTGATCGCCTGCTTGGCGTAACACGCGACGTCACCGAACCCGCACGACTGGTCCTTCTTCGCCGCGCCCTGCGCCTTGTAGGGCGAGGTCGGATCCTGCTCCCACTTGCCCGGCGAGGACTCACAGAGGGTGTCGGGGAGCGGTGCGGCCGGGTTGATGAGCTGCTTTTGCTTGCCCGCGCACGCCTTCTGACCCGGGGTGGCCTCGACGTCGTTGGGGTCGACCTTCTCCCAGTTGCCGGGCGAGACCTCGCACCACATTTCCGGGTTGGGGTTCAGGCCGTGGGTCTTCATCTTGGTCTTGCCCTGGCACACCTTCCCCGGCCCCGACAACGTCCCGGGTGGCGGCTTGGAGGGCGCCGGATTCACCGGCGCTCCGTCCTGACCGCCGGGTGCCTCGATCCATGGCTGTTGTGAGGGCAACGGCGGGGGCGGGGGCGGCTCGGCTGGATGCACGGCCGGACTCGAGACCGGTTGCTGGGTCGCGCCCGCCGTGCTGGGGTTGGCGTGTGCCTGGGCGATGTCGGCGACGACAAGTCCAGCCGCGATCGCGGCTGCCAGGGCCACGACGGTGAGGAGTTGCCAGGGTGTGAGCGCGGGCCCGCGTGGACGCTTGAGCGGGGGTGTCACTTGGTCCCCACGATGCCCTTGAGGATCTCCACCAGAGCCGGGGCCAGCACCGCGACGCCGTAACCGATCGCCGCATACCGCAAGGTGCGCTTGGCCGACTCGATCTCGCTCGGGTCACCGCCGCCCAGGATGTAGCGGACTCCGCCGATCGTGGCGAACAGCGTGGCCAAACCGACCAGGAGACCGACGATGACGTTGCGAATGTTGGTGATGACCTGGCTGAGCTGAGTCGCCGCCGCCAGATGCGTCGTCGCGTCCGCGATCCCCGGAACGGTGAGCGCGGCGGTCACACATCCGGCCGTCCAGATGACGATGGCGAGGGTGAGCCGGATCCAGCTCACCCCGCGCCGCTGACCGGCGCAGGTGCAGCGCGCTGGCTGCTGAGATTCGTGGTGGGTGTTCATGGCGGGCCTCCGAGTTGTGTTGGCACGTTCAGGAGCGCGTGGGTGCGGCTCCGAAGTGGAGGGGCGGCCGGGCCACTGGGTGTCCTCCTTTGAAGGCACTCGGTGGAGCGGTGGATGTGGTGGGGACCGGAAAGACCACCTGGCCCCGGCCGCCCCTCGGCTTCGGGAACTGCTTTCACAGGTGAAGCACCCGCTTCAGCACCCGGGATCGGACACCAGCTCGGCGGTGATTGCCTGAACTTGACCTTCGGTGATGGCGGCCGCCAGGCGGGCTTCGGCGCGGGCGCGCCTCTTCAAGAGCCGCGCGGCCGGGAGTCCGTGGGTGCGGGCGTAGTCGGTGACCGACATCCCCTGGAGCCGGGTCGCGTTGATCAGGTCGGCAGCCGATGCGCTGATGACCTCTTGGTGGACTGCCTCGGCCAGGAGCGCGGCCAGTTCCGGTTCGATCCGCTCGGGTGATTGCATGAGCCACGGCACGCGGCGGGCGTCCAGCAGGGTGTGCCGTGCGTTGTGGCCCCGGGCGCGAAACGCACCCTTGCGCGCCCAGCACACCAGCCGGGCCCCGATGTGCCCCCGATCGATATCGATCTTGGGGAGCTGGGCCAGAAACTCGGTCAGTAGCTCCGAGACGATGTCGTCGGCCAGACCACGCGGCGAGGTGGCGATCACACCGGCGGCGGCGTTTTTCAACCCTGGCAGGGCCATGCCGACGCACCCGATGACCCAGGACGGCTCACCAGCGCGGGCGCATGTGACCAGCTCTCTCCACACCGCGTCCTTGAGCGCGTCGTTGGTGTCGGGGCCGAGCACGATAGCGCGGAGTTCGCCCAGGTCGATCATCCGCGCAGGGAGCCCGTGCCCGATGCCGGTTCCGTCCAGAGCCAGCGGTGCTGGTCCAGTGATCAGCAGGTTGAAGGTGGTCTCGGCGACATCGAGTGCGTTGTCGGTGTAACCGGAACGCGTCGGTGTCCCGGTGGCCTCACCCGTCGAGTTGGTGGTCATGGCGTCCCCCGCTGAGGTGTCGCTGGATCGGTCGCCACCAGGTGTCCACCCCGGCAGAGGGCGAACAGAGGGGGCATCAAGGGGCTCACCGAGGGGCCGCCGCACCTTCACCCGCGCTCTAAAGAGTCGTTCACCTGCAGAAACATCGGGGCGGCCGGACGGTGCCCCAAGAAGTGGTCAACGCCGCTCAGCCGCTGAATCCCTCGACGGAATCGGCCTTGGCGCAGCACCGCGAAAAGGGGACGGTATGGAGTCGGTCAACACTGCCGACACGCGCCAGAGGCCGTGTCGTGTCAGCCCGCGCCGACCACGACACATCGGTTCCGGCCCTGACGCACTCTCATCCACCGTGGGCTCGCCCAGGGCGCACAGGCAGGGCCCCAGGGCGGCTCTAACCGGCACAGAGCCATATCCAGCCGCCCCCTTAAAGTCTCTTACCTGCCATCTGACCTGCTGATACGTGCCAGTCGGGCCAAGACTGCAAAGAACGCCTTTGGTGATCCTTGACGATGGCGGCTGTCTGAACTGAGGGGCGTCTGGGGGTGCTTCACCTCTGTAAGGGGACCGGGAGACCGCTACGGGTCACCCATCAATGAACAACACGCCTTCCAACCCGGAAGCCTCCGGCGCGGGCCAGCCCGGCGCCGACAACAAGATCCGGCGGCTCTTGCCGCTGACGGTATGGCTGTGCTCCGACACCGAAACCGGGCACCGCCAGGACACCGCCACCGACCAGACCGGCGCACCTACTGAACTGAACACCAACAGCAAGAACCGCGCCGCCACCAAGGCCGACCTCTGCGCGCACCACCGCGGAGCGGTCGGACGCGAGCTGGCCCGTCACCTCATCTCCTCCTGCACACGGGAGGGCGATGTGGTCGCCGAGGCGTTCACCTCCAGCGACGCCACCCTCGTAGCCGCAGCTTCGGCGGGCCGGCGAGGGGTGGCCTTGGTGCCCCACTTCCCGCTCGCCCAGCACATCGGCACCCGGCTACGCGCCGCCCTCACCAAGGACCAGCTCGCCACGGTCGCGATGCGGCCCTGCCGCCCGGATCAGATGAACCGGGGGCTGGCCGATCAGGCGGGCCGGGTCGGTCTGATCGTGGCCGCGCCACCGCCGTACGAGGTCAGCGGCCGCGTCCCCAAGCTCGCGGGGAGTAGGACGTGCCCAGCGTGCCGGGCGGATCTGCGGATGCTGACCGAGCAGCAACTCGGCGCGTTCCTGGTCTCGGCGTGGCAAGTTCTGCGGCCCGGAGGGCATCTCGCGGTCATCACCACTGCGCGACACGAGGGCAACCGGCTCGTCGATCCCGCGCCACGGATCGTGCGGCAGGCCAGCCTGCTGGGGTTCCGCTACGTCCAGCACGTCATCGCTCTGCGCGTCCCGATCGAGGGTGACGCGCTGGTGGTGCAGGCCAGCCCGACTGAGATCGCCGAACTGCGGGACACGCAGTCGCAGGCGTTGCCGCCTGCGGTGTCGGTGCATGCCGACGTGTGCCTGTTCACCAAACCCCGCCGCACCCAGCCCAAGGGGGGCGAGGCCCGATGAACACACCCGACAACAAGAAGGGCGCGGAGCTGGCTTCGGTGCTGGCGACCGGGCAGCAGCCGTCCCGGATCCAGCGCAAGGGCCGCTACACCGAGGAGTCGATGCGGCACCCGGGCAAGATGCTCCCGGCGATCGCCTCGCGCGTGGTCGAGGCGTTCACCCGGCCGGGGGAGCTGGTGCTCGATCCGATGTGCGGGGTGGGCACGACCCTGGTGGAGGCGATCCACCTCGGCCGTGACGCCGCGGGGATGGAGTACGAGAGCGACTTCGCCGCGATGACCGCCCGCAACGTCCGGCACGCCCAAAGCCAAGGCGCGACCGGAACCGGGCGGGTGGTGTGCGGCGACTCCCGCAACATCACCACCGCCTACGCCTCACTACGCGGCGAGGTGGCACTGGTACTGACCTCACCGCCGTACGGCTCCTACACCCACGGACACATCAAATCCGGCACCAAGACCGGCGACGGGAAGGTCGAAAAGAGCAACCACCGCTACTCCACCGACCCCGGCAACCTCGCCCACCAGCGCATGGACGACCTCCTGGAAGGGTTCGGCAAGATCCTGCACGGCTGCGCGGAGCTGCTCACTCCGTACGGGGTGGTCGCTGTCACTGTCCGCCCGATCCGCGTCAGGGGCGAGCTGATCGATCTGCCCGGCCGGGTGACCGAGGTCGCCGAGCGGTCCGGGCTGGCGCTGACCAACCGTCTCGCCGCCCTGCTTTGCGGGCTGCGGGATGGGGAGCTGGTGAACCGGGCGTCCTTCTTCCAGATGCTCGAAACTCGCCGCGCCCGCAACAAGAACATCCCGGCCTGCGCCACCGCCCACGAAGACCTCCTGGTCTTCCAGGCGGCACGCGACCTGAACGAGGGCTCCCGATGACCGGGCCGATTACCGAGCCCATGAGGCGGCGGACTCCAGTCCGCCAGGGGCGCGATCGAATCGCCGAACTGCTGGGCTGGCTCCAACTCGGCACCTGCGGGGCGTGCGGGCGGACCAGCTACCTGACTCGCCGCGAAGCACGCCGGGCCGCACGGATCGCCGCTCCTGGGGTCAGGCTGCGCGCCTACAGGTGCGGCCAGTCCTGGCATCTGTCCGCCCTCGCCGGCCATCCGCAGTACATCGGCTCTCCGGCCATCGTCTGCGCATCACCGTCAACAAGTCCGTCGGCATTAGAGACCGGCCTTGCCCTTGGCGATGGAGGCGAGCGCTCATACATGGGCCGTCGCCACGCGGTCGGGCATGGGGCCCGGCCGGTTGAACGGTGGTGGCACGGCACTGGTCCGGACAGCGGCTCGCCTATGGGGGAGCGATGACCGGCCCAGGCCGGACTGGGAGCACGGATCACAACAGGACGTTGCGTCTGGTCGCGCCGGTCGAGCCCCCACGGCTCACCCCCGGCGCGGCCCGCGCCCTGCTGCAACTCCTGCTCAAGGCCGACTCCGACAGCACCTCACCGACACCGACCAGGGAGACCGACGGTGAAAGCTCGACAGATCAAAGCCACGATCTACGTGCGCCTTTCACATGACTCAAGCGCCGAGGACCGTGAACCCAGCGAAGCTCAACACTGCGCGTTGCTTGGCCTCCTGGGCGGTCAGAGCCACCGGTCCGGACCAGGAGACCGGCACGCAACAACTTCCCAGGTCACCGGCGCGCAAGAGGTCGGCGAGGGTGAGCCGTTGCGGTTCGCCTTCTACGGCCGGTCAGGCGCCACGAGCATCAGCGAAGCCGAGGCGACGCGCGACCGCCAGCTTCGCCCTGCCCGCCACCTGATCGAGCCGCACGGCGGACAGATCGTCATCGAGTACTTCGACCTGGGCACGTCCCGGTCGACTCCGTGGCACCGCCGCCCGCAGGCTCGCGCACTTGTTGCCGATGCTCACCAGAAGCCAGGGTGCTTCGATGCCGTAGTGATCGGCCGTACAAGCCATGTCTTCCATGGCGAGCCACATGTGCCGCACTGGCTGCTTCCGGCTCTGCTGGAGCAGTGCGGGGTGTCGATGTGGATTCCCGAGATCGGCGGGCCCGCCGACCCCCACAACGAGGAACACGACCTGATCATGCGCATCGCCGCCGATCCATTCTCCGCACGAGACGGCCGAGGCCCCTTGGATTCCTTTGGCACCCGATACAACGGAGGCACCCGATGACCATCCGGTTCGCCTTCTACGGCCGAGTGTCCACCGAGGACAAGCAGGACCCGGCCGCGTCCAAGGCGTGGCAGCTACGCCGCGCGCTGGCGCTCATCGAAGCATGCGGCGGCCAGATCGTCACTGAGTACTTTGACGTCGACAAGTCCCGGTCGATCCCGTGGGTGCGACGCCCGCAGGCCAGCGCGCTGCTGAACGCACTGAAGAACCCCAACCGGGGCTTCGACGCCGTCGTGATCGGTGAACCACATCGGGCCTTCTACGGCGGACAGTACGGCCTCACGTTCCCGATCTTCGACCACTACGGCGTACCGCTCTGGGTGCCCGAGGTGGGCGGGCGGATCGACCCCGAGAACGAAGCCCACGACATGATCATGTCGGTGTTCGGAGGCCTGTCCAAAGGCGAACGGAACCGCATCAGGACCCGAGTCCGCAGCAGCATGGCCGCCATCGCCGTCACCGAAGGCCGCTACCTCGGCGGGCGCCCGCCCTACGGCTACAAACTGGTGGATGCCGGACCTCACCCACACCCAGGCAAGGCCGCAGACGGGAAACGCCTGTACAAGCTCGCCATCGACCCTGATGCCAAGCCGGTGGTCAAGCGAATCTTCCGTGAGTTCCTCGGGCTCAAGGGATCAATCGAGAAGGGCCTGTTCGCCATCGCCGAGGGCCTGACTCGTGACGGCATCCCTTGCCCATCCGCACATGATCGGGCCCGCAACCGGCACAGGGAAGGACTGGCCTGGTCTAAGGGAGCAGTGCGGGCCATTCTCACCAACCCGCGCTACACCGGCTACCAGGTCTGGAACCGCCAGCACAGGGACGAGGTCCTCATCGATGTCGATGACGTCTCCCTCGGGCACATCACCAAGCTCAAGTGGAACGACCGGGACCAGTGGGTCTACTCCAAGAAGGTCGTCCATCCCGTCATCATCCCGAAACGGACCTTCAGTCGAATCGAGGGCAAGCTCGCAGCCCGCCGTCGGCAGAAGGGTGGTACTAAGGCGCGCGAGCGGACCAAACGCCAGTACGCCTTGCGCGGGGTGATCTACTGCGGGTTGTGCCACCGGAAGATGCAGGCGCACGCCTACAGCGATTACACCTACTTCCGGTGCCGTTATCCGCAGGAGTACGCGCTGGCCAACAAGGTGCAGCATCCCCGCAACGTGTTCGTACGCGAGAAGCAGGTGACCGAGCTCCTGGACCCCTGGCTCGCCAAGGTCCTGGCCCCACACCGCATCAAGCAGACCATCGCCGACCTCTACGGAGCGCAGAAGCAACCAGCCAACACCGTGGCCATCCGCGCCCGAGCGAAGATCGCCGACTGCGACAACAAGCTCAACCGTCATCGCGCCGCCCTTGAGGCTGGGGCCGATCCGGTCACGATCACCAAGTGGATCGCCGAGACCAACAGCGAACGCACGGCCGCCGAGGCCGAACTACGCGAGGCCGAGTCTGGGCAGCAACAGACCATGACCGAGGAAGAGATCGAGCAGTTCATCATCCGACTCGGCGGACTGGTGTGCATCCTCACGAATGCCAAGCCGCAGGACCAGCAGAACGTCTATCAGCAGCTCGGCGTACGGCTCACGTATCAGCCCGACAAACAAGAAATCCGGGTCGAGGCGAACCTCGACCCGGATCACATCGGGCTATCCACCGATGATCCCTACCATGGGGTAACGGTACGTGTCCGAGGGGGGACTTGAACCCCCATGCCCCGTAAAGGGCACTAGCACCTCAAGCTAGCGCGTCTGCCTATTCCGCCACCCGGACCGGGGTGCACGCAGCAGCGCTGCGCGGCGGGCTTCACCATACCAAAGGTCCCGACTCGCGGCGAAGTCGATCGCGGGGCACCATGGCGGGGAGGGAACCCTAGGCGCGAAGGTGATCATTGTGGGGATGTCGGCCGCTGAGGACGAGGTCGTTCGGCTCTGCCAGGAGCTGATCAGGATCGACACCAGTAACCCGGGTGATCACTCGGGGCCGGGTGAGCGGGTCGCCGCGGAGTATGTGGCGGGGCTGCTCGAAGAGGTGGGGCTGCGGCCGGAGATCTACGAGTCGCATCCGGGGCGGGCCAGCCTGGTGGTGCGGGTCGAGGGGGAGGACCGCGAGCGGGACGCCCTATTGCTGCATGGGCATCTGGACGTGGTGCCGGCGCGGGCCGAGGACTGGACGCGGGACCCGTTCGGGGGCGAGATCGCCGACGGGTGCGTCTGGGGTCGCGGGGCCGTGGACATGAAGGACATGGACGCCATGATCTTGGCGGTCATGCGGCAGCGGCTGAGGGAGGGGCGGAAGCCCCCCAGGGATGTCGTGCTCGCTTTCCTGGCCGATGAGGAGGCCGGGGGCAAGTGGGGCGCGCAGTGGCTTGTGCAGGAGCATCCGGAGCTGTTCGAGGGGTGCACCGAGGCCGTGGGGGAGGTCGGGGGGTTCAGCCTGACCGTGCCGGGCGATCGGCGGATGTATTTGATCGAGACGGCCGAGAAGGGCATCGGCTGGATGGAGCTCACGGCGAGGGGGACCGCCGGGCACGGGTCGATGGTGCATCCGGACAACGCGGTGACCGCTTTGGCGGAGGCCGTGGGGCGTCTGGGGTCGCATGAGTTCCCGGTACGGCTGACCAAGACGGTGCGGGCCTTCCTCGAGCGGGCCTGCATGGCGTACGGGGTGGAGTTCGACCCGGAGCGGCCGGAGGCGGCGCTGGAGGAGATCGGGCCGCTGGCGCGGATGATCGGGGCGACGCTCAAGAACACGCTCAATCCGACGCGGCTGGATGCCGGATATAAGACGAATGTCATTCCGCAGGAGGCGACCGCTCAGGTCGACGGGCGCTTTCTTCCCGGTCATGAAGAGGAGTTCTTCGCGACCGTGGATGAACTGCTCGGTCCGGACGTACGGCGGGATTTCGTGCATTACGACTGGGCGGTCGAGACGGACTATAAAGGTGCCCTCGTGGCGGCGATGGAGGCCGCTCTGACCTCGGAGGACCCGGGGGCTTTGCCCGTTCCCTACTGCCTGAGCGGGGGGACGGACGCCAAGGCGTTCGCCAGGTTGGGGATGCGCTGCTTCGGTTTCGCGCCGCTCAGGCTGCCGCCGGAACTGGACTTTTCGGGAATGTTCCACGGCATCGACGAACGGGTCCCGGTGGACGGCCTGCGCTTCGGCGTGCGGGTTCTCGACCAATTCCTTGATCGCGCTTAAGGGACGGTCAAAAAAGGTTCTCCGAATTACCGCCGCGAGTGCGAACCGTGGTGCTACGGTCACCATCCGTAGGGAGCGATCGACCCGCTCTTGGTGTGAGGAGGACCAGTGGCGTACGACCCGGAGCAGACGCGGACGGTATCCGTCCGTGTGCGCCGCGTCGTGCACAGCCGCATCGTGCGGCGGCTGCTGGTTCTCGTCGGGATCGCTATCACCGGCTGGCTGATCGGGGGTGCGCAGGCCCACGCCGATGAGGTGCCGGCGACCGGCGCCCCCGGCATCGTTGCGCCGGTGCAGGGCCAGGCCTCGAACGGGCCGCGGTCGCTGCTCCGCGCGACCGCCTCGGCCGTACGCGGCGCCGCCGCCAAGGTCGGGACGACCACGACGGCCGGGACCGCCAAGAAGGTCCTGCCGGCGCCGCTGCCCGCGTTGGCGCACAAGGTGGACGGTGCCGTGGCCGGGGTCGACACCCCTGCCCCCCGTACGCCGAACGGCGTCTCCTGGGTCCGGCCCCGTACCGCCAAGATGGCTCAGGGCGCACGCGCCCAGCAGCACGGCGCCACGGCGGCCAAGCGGGCGCACAAGGCGCACCGGCACGCCGGCCAGGCCCCCGCACGGGTGGGCTCGCCGCGTCCGGTTCCCGCGCCCGCCGCTCCGTTCCAGGACCCGTCCCAGGCCGTGAGTTCGGCTCCGGCCTCCGGGGTCGTCCTGCTCACCGGCTTCGGTGGCCCGATCTCCCGCTGGTCCTGGGCAGGCGCCCGGCCCCAGCCGATCCTCATGACCGCGCTCGGCGCGGTCCCCCCGGCCGTCCGCTCCGCCGCGGACGAGCCGTCCTTCGCACCCGACTAGGAACCCACAGGCTCCGGACTGGGCCCGTGCGGCTTCGGGTCTTCAGGCCGGGACGTGCCGTCCCCTGGCGGCTCGTCATCCCCCGAGATGACGGCGGCGCAATCCACCTGCGAAGCGCAAACCCGCTCTGACGCGACGACGCCCGCGAGGCGACGCCGGTCGGCGGTGTGACAGCGCGCATACGGCCGCGCCCGCACATCTCACATCAGCTCGACCTAGCTCCACCCAGCTCGATCTGTCCATCTCCATTCATCATCATCTCCCCCGAAACGGAGCATCATGCGATCGTGGGCCAAGGGCACTGCTCGTGCCGCCCTGCTCACTGCGAGCTTCGTCGCTCTCGGTGCGGGCACCGCTTTCCCCAGCGGCGCCTTCGCCGACACCACCAGCGGCGACTCCAGCGTGCTCGGCGGTAATCAGATCAACCTGCCGGTCTCCGCGCCGATCGACGCCAGCGGCAACGCCGTGGCGGCGGCGGGCCACGCCAAGGCCGCCTCCAAGGGCGGCGCGTCGGCCACCAACGGCGGCGGATCAGGCCAGACCACCTCCGGCAAGTCCGGCGTCGGGTCGGGCAACCAGGTGAACGCCCCCATCTCCGCGCCCGTCAACGCCTGCGGCAACGCCGTGGCGATCTTCGGCACCGCGGACGCCGGTTGTAAGGGCGGCGCGACCGTCAACAACCAGGGCGGCGGCGGCCAGAAGACCTCGGGCCAGTCCGGCGTCGGGTCCGGCAACCAGGTGAACGCCCCCATCTCCGCACCGGTCAACGCCTGCGGCAACGCGGTCGCGGTCTTCGGCTCGTCCGAGGCCGGCTGCGAGGGCGGCGCGGACGTACTGAACAAGAGCTCGGGCGGCCAGCAGACCAGCGGCGCCAGCGGCGTGGTCGCGGGCAACCAGGTGAACGCGCCCATCTCGGCACCGGTCAACGTCTGCGGCAACTCCGCGGCGATCCTCGGCGACGCCGTCGCGGGCTGCGAGGGCGGCGCGAAGGTCAAGAACGGCGGCCACACCGGCGCCGGCCAGAGCACCTCGGGCAAGTCCAGTGTCATCGGCGGCAACCAGGTGAACGCCCCGGTCTCGGCCCCCGTCGACGTCTGCGGCAACGCGATCGGCAACGCGGTCGCCGACTGCGACGGCGGCGCCTCGGTCCGCAACGGCGGGCACGGCTCCGGCGGCCAGAGCACCAACGGCGACTCCAGCGTCGCGGGCGGCAACCAGGTGAACGCCCCCGTCTCGATCCCGGTCAGCGCCTGCGGCAACGCGGTGGCGGTGCTCGGCGAGGCCGGCGCGTTCTGCGAGGGCGGCGCGCACGTGCGCAGCAGCTCCGGCGGCGCGCAGACCACCTCCGGCAAGTCCAGTGTGGCCGGCGGCAACCAGGTGAACGCCCCGGTCAACATCCCGGTCGAGGCCTGCGGCAACGCCGTGGCCGTGCTGGGCGACGCGGCCGCCGGGTGCAACGGCACCGCGGCCGTCGTGGGGCCGAACGGCTCGGGCGCCACCACCTCCGGGGAGTCCGGGGTCGGTTCCGGCAACCAGGTCAACGCTCCCGTGAAGGCTCCGGTGGAGGTCTGCGGCAACGACGTCGCGGTGGCCGGTCACCCGCAGCCGCAGTGCGACGGCGGCCCCAGCTGGGGCGGCTACAACTCCTACATGCGGGGTGGCAAGCGGATGCCCGCCGCCCCCGGGCTGCCCCTGGGCCTGCCCGGGCTCGCCGGCGTGACCAAGGCCCTGCCGATGGGCCTGACCTCGGCGATGCCCGCGATGCCCGCCCTGCCCGCTGCTCCGGCGCAGCTGCCCACCGGCCGCCAGGCCGGCGGCCTGCCCGTCACGCCCCCGGCCGGGCTGCCCGCCCTGCCGGTCTCGCCCGGGACCGTCACCAAGCAGCTCCCGGTGAACGTCTCCGGCGCCCGTGAGGCCCGGACCGTTCCGGCGCTGCCGATGGTCGGGAGCCTGCCGGTCAACCCGACGACGCTGCTGCCCGTCGACCCGACCACCGCCCTGCCGGTGAACCCGGCCTCGGCGCTGCCGGTCAACCCGGCGTCCTCGCTCCCGGTCAACCCGACCGCGCCGCTGGCGGCCCTGCCCGTCCAGCTGCCGGCGACCCCGCTGACCCCGGCGAACGCCCGTACCGCCGCGCCGCTCCCGGTGCCCGCCACGCCCGGCACCCCCCAGCTGCCGGGGCTGCCCAAGCTGCCCGTCTCCGGTGACATCAAGCTGCCGCAGGTCGGCGGCCTGACCGACCAGGCCGGCACGGCCACCGGCGCCCTCGGCAACGTCAAGCCGATGGCCGCCTCCGAGCCGCTGGGGTCCAACACCCAGGACGGTTCGATCTGGGTGCTGGCCGCCGCCGCGATGCTGACGGCCATGTCCGCCGCCGTGGCGCTGACCCGCCGCGTCCGCATCGGCCGCCGCTGATCGCGTACGACCGAGTTCGACCCGAGTTCGCCTAGAGCTCGACCCAAGCGAGACCGCCGGGCTTGATCAGATCTTTTGATCATCCCCAATTGATCAAGCTCGGCGGGCAATCCGTAAAAGAACACAGACGCTTTACTTGCGAGGTTTCCCGAAAGCCTGCCTCGCTGGTGAAGTCGCAAGGACGCTTTGCCCGTGTCGGTGCTGCCGCGGTCCTCGGACCGCAAGGCACCTTCCAGGTGAAGCTTCATGGACGCTTTGCCCGTCCCGGAGGCGCGGTCCGGGGCGGGCAAAGCCCTGTCCGGGGTCGGGCATAATGATTACCGTACGTCTTAGCCGCCGCACATAGTGCTACTCTCCGGACGAGAGCGGTCGTGAGTGGTCCTGAGCGGTCAAAACGTACGGACCTGACGAATGATCTTCCGGCGGAGTTGGATTCGGCGGCTACCGTCGGGGTAGAGGCGCAATCTGTCGAGTTCCCAGCCGCCGTGTTCGGCGTGCTCGGTCATGACCTGCCGGGCGGTGTCACGGGTGGTGCCGCGCGGCAGTCGCAGGACGAGGTAGGTGTACTCCACCATTGCGGTCCATTATGACCCGCTCGTGTACGGAGTGGAACGTGGTGGGGAACGCGTTGGTGGCGGGCTTGGTCCGCAACCCCGCCGGGGACGTGTCATCCTGTCGGAGGTTTGCAGCGGTGGGAACTCGCGGGCATGAACCTCTCGTCGTTGAACGTTGTAGGAAGCCCGTGTAAGAGACCAGACAGTGAGGTTGGAGCGACTGTGCCAGCCAAGAACGGCACTGCGAAGAGCGGCCGGGGCGGCGGCGACGCCGGCACCCGCCTGGTGATCGTCGAGTCGCCTGCCAAGGCGAAGACGATCGCCGGATACCTGGGCGGCGGCTACATCGTGGAGTCCAGTATCGGCCACATCCGGGACCTGCCCGGCAGCGCCTCCGAGGTGCCGGCGAAGTACAAGGGCGAGGCCTGGGCGAAACTCGGCGTGAACGTCGACGAGGAGTTCGAGCCGCTCTATGTGGTGAACGCCGACAAGAGGCAGCAGGTCGCCAAGCTGAAGAAGGCGCTGGCCGAGGCCGACGAACTTCTCCTCGCGACGGACGAGGACCGGGAGGGCGAGGCGATCGCCTGGCACCTCCAGGAGGTCTTGAAGCCCAAGGTGCCGACGCACCGGATGGTCTTCAACGAGATCACCCCGGACGCGATCCGTGCCGCCGCGGCCAACCCGCGCGAGCTGAACCTGCGCCTGGTGGACGCCCAGGAGACCCGGCGCATCCTCGACCGCCTCTACGGCTACGAGGTCAGCCCGGTCCTGTGGAAGAAGGTCATGCCGAAGCTGTCGGCGGGCCGCGTCCAGTCGGTGGCGACCCGCCTGGTGGTCGAGCGGGAGCGCGAGCGCATCGCGTTCGTCCCGTCCCACTACTGGGACATCCAGGCCGAGTTCGACACCGGCAAGGAGGACGAGCCCAAGGCGTTCAAGGCCGGGCTGGTCTCGGTCGACGGCAAGCGCGTCGCGCAGGGCCGTGACTTCTCCTCCGACGGCACGCTGAAGACCCGCGACGCCCTGCACCTGGACGAGGCCGCCGCGCGCGGCCTGGCCGACCGGCTGACGGGCCGTCCGTACGCGGTGAAGTCGGTCGAGCGCAAGCCCTACACCCGCAAGCCGTACCCGCCGTTCCGCACGACGACGCTGCAGCAGGAGGCCAGCCGCAAGCTGGGCTTCTCGGTGAAGTACACGATGCAGGTGGCCCAGAAGCTGTACGAGAACGGCTTCATCACCTACATGCGTACCGACAGCATCCAGCTCTCGGAGACCGCGATCACCGCCGCGCGCCGCCAGGCCGCGGCGCTGTACGGCGCCGAGTACGTGCCGGACAAGCCGCGCGTCTACACCAGCAAGGTCAAGAACGCCCAGGAGGCGCACGAGGCGATCCGGCCCGCCGGTGAGTCCTTCCGCACGCCGGGCGAGACGGGCCTGTCGGGCGACCAGTTCCGGCTGTACGAGCTGATCTGGAAGCGCACCGTCGCCTGCCAGATGAAGGACGCCGCCGGTCAGTCGGTGTCGGTCCGCGTGGTCGGCGACTCGACTCAGGGCGAGACCGCCGAGTTCGGCGCGTCCGGCAAGACGATCACCTTCTACGGCTTCCTCAAGGCCTACGTGGAGAGCGCCGACGACCCGTCGGCCGACCGGGACGACCAGGAGCGGCGGCTGCCGAACCTGGACGAGAACGACCCGCTCACCGCGCTGGCGATGGCGGCCGAGGGCCACTCGACCCGGCCGCCGGCCCGCTACACCGAGGCCAGCCTGGTCAAGGAGCTGGAAGAGCGCGAGATCGGCCGCCCGTCCACGTATCCGGCGATCGTCGGGACGATCCAGGACCGCGGCTACGTGTTCAAGAAGGGCACCGCGCTGGTCCCGTCGTTCCTGGCGTTCGCCGTGGTCAACCTGCTGGAGCAGCACTTCGGCAACCTGGTCGACTACGAGTTCACCGCGCACATGGAGGACGGTCTCGACGAGATCGCCCGCGGTGAGGCCGAGCGGATCGGCTGGCTGACCCGGTTCTACTTCGGCGACGACGGCGAGGACGGGCTGAAGGAGCTCACCGGCGACATCGGTGACATCGACGCCAAGGAGATCAGCTCGTTCCCCATCAAGGGGACCGACATCATGATCCGGGTCGGCCGCTACGGCCCCTACCTGGACCGCGACGGCGAGCGGGTCAACATCCCCGAGGACCTGGCGCCCGACGAGCTCACCGGTGAGAAGGCCGAGGAGCTGTTCGCGCAGCCGTCCGGCGACCGCGAGCTCGGCGCCGACCCGGCGACCGGTCACACGATCGTGGCCAAGTCGGGCCGGTTCGGGCCGTACGTCACCGAGATCCTGCCCGAGCCGCCGGCGCCCGCCGAGGGCGAGAAGAAGAAGCGCACGAAGAAGGCCGACGCGGTCAAGCCGCGCACGGGGTCGCTCTTCAAGTCGATGTCGCTGGACACGATCACGCTGGACGACGCGCTGAAGCTGCTGTCGCTGCCGCGCACGCTCGGCGAGATCGACGGCGAGCCGGTGACCGCGCAGAACGGCCGGTTCGGCCCGTACATCAAGAAGGGCACCGACAGCCGTTCGCTCGGCTCGGAGGACGAGCTCTTCACCGTCACCCTCGAGCAGGCCAAGGAGATCCTCGCCCAGCCGAAGCAGCGCGGGCGGGGCCGGGCCGCGGCCGCGCCGCCGCTGCGCGAGCTCGGCAACGACCCGGCGAGCGAGAAGCCGGTCGTGGTGAAGGAGGGCCGGTTCGGCCCGTACGTCACCGACGGCGAGACCAACGCCAGCCTGCGCAAGGGCGACGAGGTGGAGTCGATCACGATCCAGCGCGCCGCCGAGCTGCTCGCCGAACGGCGTGAGAAGGTGGCCGCCGGCGGCGGGCCGAAGAAGAAGGCGGCACCCCGCCGCAAGGCCCCGAGCAAGTCCTGACCGGAAGCCCGATCACGTCCTGGACCGGGAGCCCGGCCACGTCCTGACCGGGAGATCGACGATCTCCCGGCGGGGCGGTCGAATCGTCCCGAAACGGGAGATCGTCCGCTCTGATCAGGGAGCATGATCCTGACCGCCGGGCGCGACCGGACCTTGACCGGCCGCTCCCGGCGCGCCTTACCGCCGGGTGACGATTCGGCGACGGGTTGAAGTCGAGGTCCTCAGGACGCAAAGTCTCGCTCCTGAGGACATCGACGCCGATACCCTGACCGACATGACCAGATCGGGCGCCAGCCACCCGCACGCCGCCGCCCCGCCTTCGGGCGTCTCGTCGATCACGCCGTTCCGGCGGCTGATGATCGCGCTCTCGCTGTCCAGTCTCGGCCACTGGCTGAGCGTCCTGGCGCTGACCGCCATGGCAGGCGCCCTTACTCGAGATCGCGACTTCCAGGGGCAGGCGCAGGTCATCGGCGCGGTCCTGGTGGCGATGCTGCTCCCGGCGGTGCTGCTCGCGCCGCTCGCGGGGGCCCTGGCGGCGCGGCTCGACCGCCGGCTGACGATGATCGGCGCGGACGTGCTGCGGTTCGCGCTGCTGGTGTCGGTCCCGCTGGTCGACTCGGTGCCGTGGACGCTGGCGTCGGCGTTCCTGGTGGCGTGTGTGACGCTGCTGTGGATCCCGGTCGTCGGGGCGTGCGGCCCCGGCATGGTCCCCGAGGAGCTGCGCGACGACGCGCGCCGCGCCGGCCGGCTGGCGGCGTACGGTACGGCGCCGCTGGCGGCCGTGCTGTTCTCGATCCTGGCGCTGATCGCCAGCGGCTCGTTCAAGGCCGCCGAACGCGCCGACCTGCCGCTGTACGTGACCGCCGTGGTGTTCCTGGGCGCGGCCGCCGCCGTCGCGGCGCTCCGCGAACTGCCCACCCGCGACGAGGCGGGCTTCTCCGCGCAGTCGGCCGTGAAGCTGGTCTTCCAGGGCCTGCAGCCCGAACGCACGGGCGCGGGCCAGGCCGCGGGACAGGGTGAGGGACAGCGCGAGGGACAGGCCGCGCGCCCGGGCCTGCACGGCCTCGCGCTGGCGCTGGTCGGCGTCTCGCTGGCGGGCGGCGCGGTCGTCGCCGTCGCCAAGGTCTACGCGCACGTGCTCGGCGGCGGCGACGCGGGCTACGGCTCGATCGCGGCAGGGCTGTCGATCGGGCTGGCGTTCGGCGCCTTCCTCGGCCCGCGGATCTTCGGCCCGTTCAGCCGCCGCCGGCTGCTCGGCCTGTCCGTGCTCGTCGCGGCGCTCGCGCTGGTCGCGATCTCCCTGATCCAGAACCTCGTCGTGGTCGTCTTCGTCAGCGGCCTGCTCGGCCTGGCCGCCGGGGTCGCCTGGTCGACCGGCAACGCGGTGGCGAGCGAGGCGACCGGCGACCGCGAGCGCTCGTACCGCTACCTGGGCGCCGTCGCGCTGATCACCGGCCTGCTGGCGGCCGCCGCCGTGCCGCCGCTCGCGGGCGTCCTCGGCGACCACCACATCAAGCTCGGCGGCGACTCGGCGTACGACCTGGACGGCGCCGGGCTGGCGCTGCTGATCATCGCCGTGCTCGGCCTGGTGGCCGGCCTGGTCTCCTACCGCCGCCTCGACGACCGCCGCGGCATCCCGCTGCTGCCCGACCTGGCCGCTGCGCTGCACGGCAACACCTACACCCTCCCCGAGCAGGTCGAGGCCGAGACCGCCACCGCGTCCCGAGCGGTCCTGGGCCGGGGCGTCTTCATCGCGTTCGAGGGCGGCGAGGGCGCGGGCAAGACCACCCAGTCGCGCCTCGCCGCGATCTGGCTGCGCGACCACGGCTTCGAGGTCGTCACCACCCGCGAGCCCGGCGCCACCAAGACCGGCATGCGGCTGCGCGCGCTCCTGCTCGACAAGGAGACGACGGGCCTGTCCGACCGCGCCGAGACGCTGCTGTACGCCGCCGACCGCGCCGACCACGTCGCGAACGTGATCAGGCCCGCGATGGACCGCGGCGCCATCGTCGTCAGCGACCGCTTCGTCGACTCCTCGCTGGCCTACCAGGGCTACGGGCGCCGGCAGCCGGTCGGCGAGATCGCCCAGGTGAACTCCTGGGCCACCGCCGGGCTCGTTCCCGACCTCACCGTGCTGCTGGAGCTGCCGCCCGAGGACGGCCTGGGCCGGATCACCGGGCAGGCCGACCGGATCGAGTCCGAGCCGTACGACTTCCACGACCGGGTGCTGCGCGGCTTCCGCGCCCTCGCCGAGGCCGACCCGGACCGCTACCTGATCCTGGACGCGAGCCGCCCGCAGGCGGAGATCAGCCGCGAGATCCAGGACCGGATCCGGGCCATCCTGCCCGACCCGATCCCGGCCTCCACCGAGGACATCACCAGCACGTTCCCCGCCATCACGGACGCGTGAGGTCGCCGGCAGGCCATAGGCTTTCGGCATGAGCGTGTGGGATGACCTGGTGGGCCAGGAGCCGGTCGTCGAGCAGCTGAGCTCCGCCGTCGCGTCCTCGGCCGGGGACGCCGGCGCGAACGGCAAGATGGCGCACGCCTGGCTGTTCACCGGGCCGCCCGGCTCGGGGCGTTCCACGGCGGCGCGCGCGTTCGCCGCGGCGCTGCAGTGCACCGAGAAGCCGCGCGGCTGCGGGCACTGCGCGTCCTGCCACCAGGTGCTCCAGGGCACGCACGCCGACGTCGAGGTCGTACGACCGTCCGGGCTGTCCTACAGCGTGAAGGAGACCCGCGAGCTGGTGCTGCGCGCCTCGTCCTCGCCGAGCGGCGGGCGCTGGCAGATCGTGCTGTTCGAGGACGCCGACCGCGCCACCGAGGCCGCCTCCAACGCGCTGCTGAAGGCCATCGAGGAGCCGCCGCCGCGCACGGTCTGGCTGCTGTGCACGCCCTCGCCCGAGGACATGCTGGTGACGATCAGGTCCCGCTGCCGGATGGTGACGCTGCGCACGCCGCCGGTCGCCGCCGTGGCCGACGTGCTCGTCCGCAGGGACGGCATCGACCAGGTGATCGCCGACCAGGCGGCGCGCGCCGCGCAGGGCCACATCGGCCGGGCCAAGCGCCTGGCCACCGACCCGGAGGCGCGCAAGCGGCGCGGCGACGTGCTGTCGCTGCCCCGGCGCCTCACCTCCGTCGGGCCCGCGGTGACGGCCGCCGAGGCGCTGGTGAAGGCCGCCGAGGCCGAGGCCAAGGTCACCACCGAGGAGCTGAACGAGTCCGAGACCAGCGCGCTGCGCCAGGCGCTCGGCGAGAGCGCCAAGGGACGCATGCCGCGCGGCACGGCCGGGGCGCTCAAGGAGCTGGAGGACCGGCAGAAGTCCCGCGCGACACGGGTCAAGCGCGACTCCCTCGACATCGCGCTCCTCGACCTCGCCTCGTACTACCGCGACGTGCTCACGATCCAGCTCGGCGCTGGAACGCCGCTGGTCAACGACGATCTCAGCGCCGAGATCAGGAGTGCCGCGGCGGCCGGGCGCGCCGAAGACACTCTCCGCCGCCTGGATGCGATCATGGAGTGCCGGGAGCGGCTGGAGCTGAACGTCAATCCGTTGCTGGCCGTCGAGGCCATGGCTCTCGCCCTGCGCACCAACTGACGCGGGCGGCTCAGGCGGCCGTCTTCTCAGGGGGTACGCATTGCGGCGCGCCGCGCTGTCCATCGCCGTCTCAGCCGTGGCCACGACCGCCATGGCCTCGCCCGTCGCCGCGAGGCCGGGACCGCGCGCACGAGAGGACTACGTCGTCCTCTATAAGAAGGACGCGTCGCTGAAGAGCGCCCACGAGGCCGTACGAGCGGCCGGCGGCAGCATCGTCAGCGAGAACCTCGACGTCGGCCTCGCGACCGTTCGCGGCGACAAGGCGCGCTTCCCCGCTGCGATCATGCGGCAGCAGCCGATCGAGGGCGTCGCCCGCGATCGCGTCGTAGGCACCGCATCCAAGCCGGATCCCAAGCCAGCCTCCAAACCGGCTCCCGAGCCAGCCCCCGAGCCTCAGCTCCGCGCGGATGTCGGAGCGGCCGTACGGGTCGGGCCGCACCCCGCCGGTCGCGCCGGGGACGAGCCGCTGTCCGACCTCATGTGGGACATGAAGCAGATCCACGCGACGCCGAAGGGCTCGTACGCCGTGACCCGCGGCGACCACCGCGTGAAGGTCGGGGTCATCGACACCGGCATGGACGCGGGCCACCCCGACATCGCGCCGAACTTCGACCGGGCGCTCAGCCGCAACTTCACCCGCGACCTTCCGGCCGACGCGAACGGCACCGAGATCGACGGGCCGTGCGCCGCCGAGCCCGACCGCTCCTGCGACGACCCCGCCGACGTGGACGAGAACGAGCACGGCACGCACACCGCGTCCGCGATCGGCGCCCCGCTGAACGGCATCGGCATGTCGGGCGTCGCGCCCGGCGTCTCGCTGGTCAACCTGCGGGCCGGGCAGGACTCGGGCCTGTTCCTGCTGCGGCCGGTCGTCGACGCGCTGACGTACGCGGCGCGCAACGGCATCGACGTCGTCAACATGAGCTTCTACATCGACCCGTGGCTGTGGAACTGCCCCGACAACGCCGCCGACTCGGCCGCGGACCGGCTGGAGCAGCGCACGGTCGTCGCCGCGGCCCAGCGCGCGCTGGACTTCGCGCACGCGCACGGCGTCACGATGATCGCCTCGGCGGGCAACGAACGGGCCGACTACACCGGGACCAACACCGACGAGACCAGCCCCGACCTGGCGACCGAGCCCGGCGAGAAGCCCCGCCGCCGGACCGTCCCGGCGTCCTGCACGTCGATGCCGTCCGAGGGCGACCATGTCATCCCGGTCTCCGCGACCGGCATCAGCAAGCGCAAGGCGTCCTACTCCAGCTACGGCAACGGCTACGTCGCGCTGGCCGCGCCCGGCGGCGACAAGGCCGACAACGCCACCGGCCATCCCGACGAACGACTCGGCACCTGGGCCGCCTACCCCGAGTCGCTGGCCCGCGCCCGCCACGAGCTGAACGCCGACGGCACGCCGAAGACGCCCAACATCGTCCGCAGCTGCGCGGGCGGCGTCTGCGGCTACTACCAGTCGCTGCAGGGCACCTCGATGGCCGCGCCGCACGTCGCGGGCGTCGCCGCGCTGATCGTCAGCCGGTACGGAACGCCCGATCCCGTGCACGGCGGTCTGACCCTGGACCCCGCGTTCGTCGAACGCAGGCTGATCGGCTCGGCCACCCCGACCCCGTGCCCGGACCACCGCACGGTCAGGTACGCCTGGTCGGTGCAGGTCAAGGGCACGTGGACCGAAACGCTCTCCACCCAGATCTGCAAGGGGACCAAGGCCCGCAACGGCTTCTATGGCGCCGGTATCGTCGACGCCCGGCGAGCAGTAGGCGGTCATCCGTAATTCGTTCGGCGACGCGAGCAACCGGAGGGGCACCTTGGCGTCTCTGGTACATGAAAGCTGAAGCGTTGCTCGAAGGACGAGCGCACGACGACGCGACGGCCGCCGTGAGCGAGCTCTATCGAGGGCATGCGCTGGGCCTCACGCGGCTGGCCCTGGTGATGGTCGGAGATCGCGGAACGGCCGAGGACGTCGTTCAGGAGGCGTTCCTCGGCCTGTACCGGCGGTGGTCGCACGTCCAGGACCGCGACAAGGCGCTCACGTACGCGCGGTCGGCCGTGCTGAACGGCTGCCGCACGGCGCTGCGCCGCCGGCGCCGCCCGTTCCGCACCGTGCACGAGCCGCCGGTCTGGTCGGCCGAGGCCGCGGCGATGGTCGGAGAGGAACAGCGGGCGGTCATGGAGGCGCTGCGGCGGCTGCCGCTCCGCCAGCGCGAGGCCCTGATCCTGCGCTTCTTCTGCGACCTCAGCGAGGCGGAGATCGCGGCGGCGATGCGGATCAGTCAGGGCACGGTGAAGTCGACGACGTCGCGCGGCGTGGCCGCGCTGGGCAAGATCCTGGAGGGGGAGCGGTGAACACGACCGAGGAGCGTCTCGCCGACGCGCTGAAGACCACCGGGGACACGCTCGGCCCCGAGGACATTCCCGAGCTGAACCTGTCCGCCGCGCCTCGCCGCCGCTCCGCGTTCGGGCGCCCGGCGCTGATCATCGCGGCAGCCGCCGTGGTGACCGCCGTGGCCGCCGTCGGCGGGACCTACCTGGCGCAGGGGGACGACACCAAGCACGTACGGCCGCTCGGGCAGGGCCGGGCTGGGGAGATGCCGGGCCTCCAGGTCGTCGTGTACCTCTGCACGAAGACCTCCAGCAATCCCTCGTGCCTGAGAAGCGACGCCTCGGCCGAGCAGAGGCGCAGTCTGAAGGCGTCCCTCGAGCACATGCCTCAGGTGAAGAAGGTCGACTACGAGTCGCGGCAGCAGGCCTTCGGCCGGTTCAAGGATCGGTTCGTCGGGACACCGGAGCACGCTCAGAGCACCAAGCCGGGTGACATCCCGGACTCGTTCTGGGTCGTTCCGCGGCGGGCCGAGGACGCGCGCACGATCATGGACGCGGTCCTCGGGCGGCCCGGGGTCGACCGGGTGGTCATCGACCGCTGATCGGGGCGCCAGGGGGGCTCGGGCAAGATGGAGGCATGCCGTATCGCGTCACGTTCGTCTGCACGGGCAACATCTGCCGCTCCCCGATGGCCGAGTGGATCTTCCGCCACCACGTCGAGGAGGAGGGGCTGGACGTCGAGGTCGACAGCTCCGGCACCGGCGGCTGGCACGCGGGCGACGACGCCGATCACCGTACGGTCCAGACGCTGCGGCGGAACGGCTACCGGTCGGCGCACACGGCGAGGCGGTTCGAACGCGACTGGTTCGACGGCTACGACCTGATCATCGCGCTGGACGAGGGGCATCTGCGGGAGCTGGCGTCGATGGCGCCGGACGCCGAGTCCCGCGACAAGATCAGGCTGCTGCGGGAGTTCGACCCGGACGCCGGGGACGACCTGGACGTGCCCGACCCGTACTACGGCGGCCAGAGTGATTTCGAACACGTTCGCGAGCTGATCGAGGCGGCGGTGCCGGGCCTGCTCGACGAGGTCCGTACGGCGCTGAAGGAGCGCTGAGCCGATGGCGGGGCTGGACCGCGGTCGCGTGGGCGATCTGCTGGGCGTGCGCGTCGAGCGGGTCGTGGACCGCGGGTCCAGCCACTCCTGGACGCTTCATCAGGTGACGCTCGCCGACGGCCGTGAAGCGTTCGTGAAGGCCGCAGCCGACCAGGCGGGGGTGTTCGCAGCCGAGACGGCGGGCCTGCGCTGGCTCGGCGATGGCGATGGCGATGGCGATGGCGACGGTAGCGATGGCGATGGCGACGGTGGCGGGGCGCCGGTGGCCGAGGTGCTCGCCGCCGACGATCACCATCTGGTGCTGCCGTGGCTGCCCGCCGAGAGCCCGGAGCCCGCTGCGGCCGAACGCCTCGGACGCGAGCTCGCCGCCCTGCACGCGCGCGGCCCGGACTCCTACGGCGCGCCCTGGACGGGCTTCATCGCCGACCTTCCGCTGGACAACACGCTCAGTGATGAGCCGTGGTCGCGCTGGTACGCGGACCGGCGCCTCGCCCCGTTTCTGGAACGAGCCGGGCACCATCTCGCCGACTCCGAGAAGCAGCTGGTCGAGCGCGTGATCGAGGAGATCGACGGCCTCGCGGGCCCGCCCGAGCCGCCCGCACGGATCCACGGCGACCTGTGGGGCGGTAACGTGCTGTGGTCGGGCGGACGCGGATGGCTCATCGACCCGGCGGCCCACGGCGGGCACCGCGAGACCGATCTGGCCATGCTCGGCCTCTTCGGCGCTCCGCACCTGGAACGCGTCCTGGCCGCCTACGATGAGGTCTCCCCGCTCGCGGACGGCTGGCGTGACCGGATCCCCCTGCACCAGCTCCATCCGCTGCTCGTTCACCTGGAGCTGTACGGCGCCTCGTACCGTTCACAGGTCGTGGCGGCGGCGAGGGCCGCGGTGCGCGGCTGAGCGGAGTGGAACCGGATTCGCATCAAGTGGGTCAAAGTCCGCGAAGACGGCTGTTTGCCGTGAGATTGATGAGATAGAAACGACCTGGTAGGAACGGCGGGGGTACGGGGCGGGATCTCGGAAGGCGGGCGACGGCGCAACCCCATGGACGGCAAGAGCGAAGGCAAGCACAAGGGTCCTGAGCGCGGCTCACGGCTCGGCGTCGCCGTACGGGCCGTCGTGCCGCTCGGTCTCGCGGTGGTCGTGGCGGTCGGCGTCGGTGGCGGGGTCGACCTCGTTCACCACGTTCAGCGGCCCGATCCCGAGCCCCAGTCGGCCTCCAAGCCGGTCAAGGCGGGCAAGGGGACCAAGACCGCCGGGCCGAAGGGCGCCGAGCCCCGTTACGTCGTCGGAGTGCGCCGGACGGGTGGCTCCCTGGTCGTCCGTGACCTGCGTACCGGCCACGACGTGGGCCTTCCCGTCGCCGCCCCGCAGGGCAGACGCTTCCAGCGGGTCGCCTCCGAGGGCGACGGCTCGTACGTGGTGGCCGCCGCGACCCCGGGGTCGGGTTCGAGCAAGGTGACCTTCCAGCGGCTCACCCTTGAAGAGGACGGCCATCCGAAGGACCTTGAGGCCATTCCGCGCGTCAGCGTTCCCGGCGCCTCCACCGAGTGGTCCGACCTCGCCGTCGGCTCCGACGGCGACAAGATCGCGTACGTGACGTACAGCGGCACCCGCAGCCGCATGAGCGTGGTGTCGGTCGAGACCGGCGCGCGCAAGACCTGGACCACCAAGGCGCCCGCCCGCATCAGCAGCCTGTCGTGGGCCGGTGACACCCTCTCGTTCGTGTGGAACCCGCTGCGCACGGTCGCGGGCAAGCAGGTCGAGAAGGCCCACCAGGTGCGGACGCTCGACACCTCGGGCGCCGCCGGCGACCTGAAGGTGAGCAGGCCGATACTCAAGCTGCCCGAGGGCAGCCGGGCCGCCGTGCTCAGCCCGGACGGCATGAGGATCGTGACGACCGTCACCGACGGCCGGCAGGTGCTGGTCAAGTCCTATTACGTGACGAGCGGCAAGCCGGCCGAGGTGCTCTGGGAGCAGAAGGCCGAGGCCACGGTCGCCCACCACGAGGGTCCCGAGGTGGCGCGCCTGGACCCCGACCCGACGGGCGACCACTACCTGGCCACCGGCGGCGACGGGCGGCTGTTCTCCGAGAGCGTCGGGGCTGTTCCGGCCGCCGATCTCAGCGACGCCGCCTGGTGATCTTGGCCTCATCCGGCCGGGACGACGTAGGGTTGGCGAAGGAGACGAACCCGGGCGAACGGAGCGAACCGTGGGCATGGTGATGGCCGTCAGCTTCACCCGGTACGGCCGGCTCTACTACCTGGACCCGGGCTCGCACTTGCCCAAGGTCGGCGACAAGGTACTGGTTCCGACCGACTCCGGACCCGAGGTCGCCGAGTGCGTCTGGGCGCCGCAGTGGGTGTCGGAGGACATCGACGGTCTCCCGCTCTGCGGCGGGCCCGCCACCGACGAGCACCTGTCCCGGGACGAGACCAACCGGCGGCGCCGAGCGGAGGGGCGCAGCATCGCCAAGCGCCTGATCCGCAAGCACGAGCTCCCGATGAAGGTCATCGGCGTCGACTACCTCGACTCCGACAACGTCTTCAAGGTCTACTTCTCCGCGCCCCACCGGGTCGACTTCCGCGCACTGGTCCGCGACCTGGCGCGCAACGTGAAGGCCCGCGTGGAGCTCCGCCAGGTCGGCCCGCGCGACGAGGCGCGCCTCCAGGGCGGCATCGGCCCCTGCGGGCGCGACCTGTGCTGCGCCACGTTCCTCAAGGACTTCGAGCCGGTCTCGGTCCGCATGGCCAAGGAACAGGACCTGCCGGTCAACCCGCTGCGCATCGCGGGCGCCTGCGGCCGCCTGATGTGCTGCCTGAAGTACGAGCACCCGCTCTACATGGAGTTCAAGGAGAAGGCCCCGCGCCTGGGCTCCAAGGTCCAGACGCCCGAGGGCGAGGGCGCGGTCATCGGCTACAACGTCCCGGGCGACACCGTGACGGTGAAGGTCGGCTCCCGGCGTTGTGCGTGCCCGTCCGCCTCGGTGTGCTCGCCCCGGCAGCAGCACGAGTCCTACTACGGAGACGGCGACGCGGTCGCCACCGCCGACCCCGAGGCCCCCGAAGAGAGCAACCCCGAGGCCTAGCCGTACAGTCGGGTCGCGCGGCGAAGGCCTGCGGCGCGGCGGTGCCTGGTCCGGCGCGCGTGGGGTCCGTTCCTCAGGCGCGTGCACGATCCGCTCCTGCCCCTCCAGGCCACAGGCTGCTGCTGAACGGACGGGTCCTCGCGCAGGATCGCCTCCTGCAGATCCCGGAGCGTACGGCCGGGCTCAAGGCCCAGCTCCTCGTCCAGGATGCGGCGGCCCTCCTGATAGGCGTTCAGCGACTCCGCCTGGCGTCCCGCCCGCGCCAGGGCCGTCATGAGCTGGGCACGCAGCCGTTCCCGCAACGGGTTCTCGGCGACCAGCGCCATCAGCTCCCCGGTGACCTCGTGGTGGTGCCCGCGCGCCAGCTCCAGCTCGGCCAGCTCCTCGGCGACGGTCAGCCGCAGCTCGGTCCAGCGGAGCCCGCCCGCCGCCACGATCGGGCTGTCCAGCCCGGCGAGCACCGGCCCGCGCCAGTGCGCCAGCGCCGCCCGGTACCGTTCCGCCGCCTCGTCCGGACGCCCCGCGCCCGCCGCATCGCGTGCCAGCGCCACGGCCTCCTCGGCGGCCTCCGCGTCGATGCGCACGGCCCCGATGTTGAGGCGGTAGCCGGGCCGTACGGTCTCGATCACATCGGCCTCGACGCCCGCCGTACGGAACGCGCGCCGCAGCCCCGAGACGGCGATCGCGACCTGCGTGCGCATCGAGGTGGGCGGCCGGTCGTCCCAGACCGCCTCGCCCAGCCGTTCGGTCGACACCACCCGGCCGGCCTCCAGCACGAGCGTGGCCAGCAGCAGCCGCGGCCGGTATCCCTTCAGATGAACGGGCCGGCCGCCCCTGCCGGCCGCCTGCATCGGACCCAAGATGCGGAACTCCACTGGAGCCGCCTTCCTCTCCATCGGAACGTCGCTACCCCCGTAGCGGGGCGGAAGGAAGACAAACATGTTCCGCACCTGGGCGCCGCCGAACGGTGGGCAAGGCCGTTCAGCTCCATTCAGAATCGCGTTCACGCAGGTGGAACGGTTGAGCCGCTGGACAAATCGCCGGTCGAAGCCGGCTGAGTCAGCTGAAGGTGCACTGGCGGGTGACGCCGGGGTTCGGGTGTTGCTTGCCGGTGAGCCGGTCGGCGGGCATGAAGCCCCAGCCCTCCAGCTCCGGCTTCCCCGCCGACTTGTCGGCCTGCGTGTAGTACCAGATGTCGTTGCCGCCCGCGTGCTGCTGGCCGTGCGTCCAGCACACGAACCAGCTCTCCTCGGTGTACATGAAGCCGATCCGCACACCGCTGTTCGCGTGCTCGTAGACCGTCGAGTTGGTCAGGTTCGCGCACTGGAAGACGAACGGCCAGGTGGTCTTGGTCCGGACGTCGGTGTGGCCGCGGCCGGTGAGCTTCTGGCAGGCGTCCTGGGAGCCGGGGTTGTTGACGGGGGCCGCGGACGGGTTCTTGGAGCCCTTCGCGTCGCCCGGCGAGTTCGTGCCGTCGCCGTGGCGTGAGGTGACGACCACGACCACCGCGACCGCCGCCGCGACGACCAGCGCGCCCACGCCGATCAGCAGCGCGCGGTCACGCCCGTTCGACGGCAGCCTGGACCCGCCGTGAGGCGCGGGAGGGAGCGGAGGTCGTGAGGCCTGAGGGGCGGTGGCCACGGGCGGCTGGCGGAAGGCTTGGGGCGCGTCGGCGAACGGCTGTGGCTGGGACGCGAGCCGGTCCCACTGCACCTTCCAGGCGCTGAGCTCGGTCTCGATCTGCGGCCACAGGCGGTAGATCAGGCACGCCTCGACGAAGCGCAGCGCGGCGGTCTCGGGCGGCCGGCTGAGGGGGTTGCGGCCGATGAGGTTGGAGATCGCGGCGGGGGAGAGGCCGGTGACGCGGCCGGTCAGGGTCCGGTACTTCGGCGCTCCGCACCACTCGTAGAGCGCGCGCAGGGCATCGGTGAACTCCGCCCAGGTCCCGGGTCTGCCCGGCGACGGTGGGGGCGGTGTGCTGGGGGTGGACAAAGGGACGCTCCAGGGGAACGTGGGCTGGTTTCCGGTTATTGTGACGGATTGATCATCCTGGTGGTTCGCCCCGGTTCATGCCGTGCATAGCCGAACACAAGCGAATGCATAACGCCTCTCTCTACGGTGATCGCCATGAAGACGACCCCCCATGTGAATCGACTTCTCATCGCCGGAGTCGCGACCGCAGCGGTCGCCGGTTCCGGCATCGCCATCGCCGCCACCGCGCACGGCTCGAACGGTCGCAGCGCCTCGACGGTCGGCGCGAACGCCTCCGTTCAGGCGGCGCCCAGGTACCAGCTGCCGTTCTCGTGCGGGCAGAGCTGGCGGCTCGACACCTGGGCGAGCGACCACAACCCGGCGCTCGACATGACGCGCGAGCCCAACAAGCCCGCCACCGAGGGCTCCACGGTCCTCGCGCCCGCCGCGGGCAAGGTGAACATGTCGTTCTGGCACCAGAACGCCGGCAACGTCATCCAGATCAACCACGGCGGCGGCTACTTCACCACCTACCTGCACCTGAAGTCGCGGACGGTGAAGGTCGGGCAGAAGGTGAGCCTCGGCACCAGGATCGGCTACGTCGGGCACACCGGGCCGACCTCCAACGGCGTTCCGCACCTGCACTTCGAGCAGGGCTACGACTACAACCACGACGGCAAGGTCGAGTGGGGCTACGTCACCCGCGAGCGCATCAAGGCCTCGTTCGACGGCAAGACCTACACCGGCGCGGGCAAGACCTGGCACAAGATCAAGAGCAAGAACAAGTGCGCCCCGAAGCCGCCGAAGAAGTACTACGTGAAGACCAAGGCCAAGGCGGGCGGTTACAACAGCCCGACCGGCAAGACCCGCGTCGGCTGGCTGAACGCGCAGAAGAACTACGTGTTCTGCTCCGCCAAGGGCCGTTCGGTCACGTGGTCGAAGAACAAGTCGAGCTGGTGGCTGAAGACCGACCTCGACACCGGCCAGGTCAACAAGTACGTGTCCGCCGCCTACCTCGGTAAGGGCGGCGCGCAGCCCAAGGACCTGAACGGCAAGACGATTCCCGTCTGCAAGTGACCTCTCTCCGCTGCGAGTGACCTGACTCCCTCCCGACGGCAGGTCTCAGCAGCACGCATGGCGCGCGGATCGGGCTGGTCCGCGCGCCATGCGCGCGTTCCGTGTGCTCCGTGTGCTCCGTGCGTCTCCGGCGTCTTGCGCGTCTCGTGCGTCTCGGGCGTTCCGCAGGATCGACTCGTTCAGGCCGCGCAGGCCCGGGCCCGGCTCCAGCCCGAGCTCGCCGGCGAGGAGCCGCCTTCCCTCGCGGTAGACCGCCAGCGCCTCGTTCAGCCGCCCGGACCGTACGAGCGCCATCATCAGCAGGTAGCGCAGCCGCTCGCGGTAGGGCTCCTCGGCGACGACCGGCATGAGCGCCCCGGCCAGTGTCCGGTGACGGCCGCGGGCCAGGTCGATCTCGGCGGCCTCCTCGTGCAGGGACAGCCTCAGCTCTTCCCAGGGGAGAACGGCCGGGGCGAGGTTGGAGCGATCCAAGCCGTGCAGGACCGGGCCCCGCCATTGCAGCAGCGCGCCCCGGTAGAACAGGACCGCCTCGTCCAGGCGTCCCACCGCCGCTGCCGCGCGCCCCTCGGCCACCCGCTCCTCGACCGTACGGGTGTCGATCCACGACGCGTCCCCGCGCAGCCGGTAGCCGGGCGCGACCGTCTCGATCACGCTGCCCGCCGTGTCTCCGATGGCGCGGCGCACGTTCGACACCGCGATCGCTATCTGCGTGCGCGCCGAGACCGGTGACGCGACGCCCCACACCGCCTCGATCAGCCGCTCGACCGGCACGACCCGTCCGGGCGCCAGCAGCAGCGACGCCAGCACCAGCCGCGACTGCCGCCCGCTCAGCCGCAGCGGCCGTCCCCCGACGGTCCCCTGCAGCGGCCCCAATATTCGAAACTCCACCCGTCCGCACTCCTTCTCGGCCGGCGGCCGGATCCCCCGCGGAACCGGCCGCCGTACCGAACCCCCGCCGTTCAAGTAAGGCAGCCGACGGCATGCGAAGGTAAGGATCTTGATGGGGTCGCCGGTTCAGATCAGTTCAGAACCGTCCGTTTTCGCAGGTCAGCAGCAGGTCGGCAGCAGGTCGGCAGCAGGTCGGCAGCAGGTCGGCGGCAGATCAGGGGCGGTTCAGATGAAGTGGCACTGCCGGGCGACGGTCGGGTCGGGGTGCTCCTCGGTCTGGACGTCCGAGGCGGGCATGAAGCCCCAGCCGCCCTTGTCGGACGGCTTATGACCCTTGTCGGCCTTGGTGTAGTACCAGATGTCGTTGCCGCCCCAATGCTGCCGGCCGCGCGCCCAGCACATGAAACGGCCCGGGTCGGTCTCGGCGTAGCCGACGACGACGTTGAGGCTGCGCTCCTGGTAGACGGCGGCGCTCACCCGGTTCGGGCACTGGTAGAACCCGCTCCAGGAAATGTTGAGGTTGGAGTCGGGGATGGTCCCGCGAACGTAGACGCAGTTCTTGGTCGGGTCGGGTGAGGACTCCTGGATGGTGAACCCGACGATCGCCATCACGGTGGCGGTGAGGACCGACGAGGCGAGGCCGACCTCCGTCCGCCCTGGTCGCCATGACCTCCGCCTGCGCCGGACGGGCTGGGTGGATCGGTCCAAGGGATCATGCCGTACGGGCGACCCGTTCTGGGCCGCGATCGCTTCGGGAACCGCTTCAAGGGGCGGTGGCGGTGTGAGTACGGCCTCCGGTGCCGCGGCCGCAGCGGGTGCGGGTGGCGCGGCGACGGGTGCGGGTGGCGCGGCGACGGGCGTGGGTGGCGCGGCGACGGGCGCGGGCGGCGTGATCTCGGGTTCGGGGGCCTGCTGCGCGTCGGCGAGGTGCCGCCAGTGGTCGGTCCAGCGCGGGAGTTCGGACTCGGGATCGGGGTGGCCGCCGTACGTGAGGCAGCCGAACACGAACCGCCGCGTCCCGGTCTCGGGCGGCTGGGACAGCGGGTTCTTGCCGATCAACGTCGAGACGGCCGCCGGTGACAGGCCCGTGACCCGGCTGCACAGCGCGCGGTACTTCGGCGTCCCGGCCCACTCGTACAGCTCACGCAGGCGCGCGGTGAACTCCGGCCACGACGATGCGCCCTCCGGTCCCGGAGGTGGCGAGGGCGGTGGCGGAGAAGGTGGTGTCAATGGTGACTCGGGGGGACGGGTCACGCGAATCTCCCGGTAATGGGTGAGGCTCCGATTCGCGGGGTTTTCTGGACTATACCGGGGGCGTCAGCAGCGCGCGGAACTCGCGGGCACTCTCGGCGGGCTTCTCGACCTGCGGCATGTGCCCGCAATCGGGGATCAGGGCGAGCCGCGCGCCCGGGATGCGGCGGGCGGCGGTGACGGCGAGCCTCGGGTCCAGCACCTTGTCTCCAAGCCCCCACACCACCAGCGTCGGGACCGTGAGGCGCTCGGCGTCACGCCACAGCGACCCTCTGCCCTGGCGGACCCAGTCCGCGACGGCGCCGCGCATGGTCCGGAAGAACTGCTCGTCGGCGTGCGGGAGGGCGTCGTGGCGTTCCTGCTCGGCGACGGCCTCGGCCCACCGGTCCCGGGTGAGCGAGGACAGGTCGTGGAAGTCGTGCTCGTACCGGATCTTGACGCGCCGCTCGGCGGGTACGCGCCGCAGCAGCGGCCCGAGCAGGCGTTCCCCGGCGAACGGCACGCTCGGCAGCGCGAGCAGCCCGGCCCGCACGTACGCGCGCAGGTCGGGCAGGGCGGGGGCGAAGAGCGTCAGCGAACGCACGAGTTCGGGCCGGTTCGCGGCCACCCGGATCGCGATCATCCCGCCGAGCGAGTTGCCGCCCAGGTGCACCGGGCCGCGCCCGCACTCCTCGATGAGGCCGGCGACCGACCGGGCGTGCGCGCCGATCGAGTAGTCGCCGTCGGGCGGCGGGGGCGAGAAGCCGTAACCGGGCAGGTCCACCGCGTCGCCCGCCACGACGTCGCGCACCTCGTGCAGGAAGTCGGTGAAGTCGACGGACGTGCTGGCGAAGCCGTGCAGGAAGAGCCCGGGCTCGGCCGATCCGTCGCGCGGTGCGGCGGTACGGACGAACAGCCGCCGCCGGTCGTCGATGCCGACCAGTTCGCCCGGCCAGTGAGGGGTGGACTGCCGCACCTCGGTCATCCGTGCTCCAGGCTCTGCGGGGGCAAGTTGTTCCGACTGCACATACTGGCCGTCCAATAGTGCGGTGTCTGCTCGCAATCCGGGCAATCTTTGCGCTCGGGGGTTGTGCAGACCGACAATCGCCCGATGGACTCCCCGCTGTACCGCCGGGCGGCCGCGCAGGTGCCGCGGATGGCCCGCCGCATGATCGACGCGTTCGTCGTCGAGGTGCCGTTTTACGCGGCGCTGCCCCGGGAACTGCTGGACGGCGAGGTCGCCGACATCGCGATGAGCAACCTGCGGATCTTCCATCGCAGCCTGCGCGAGGACCGCGTGCCGACGCCGCAGGAGCTCGCCGAGCAGGCCGAGTCGGCGGCGCGGCGGGCGCAGGAGCGGTTCCCGCTGGACGCGCTGCTCGCCGTCTGCCACATCGGCGCCCGGGTCGGGCTGGAGATGCTCGGCGAGCTGGCCGGGCCCGAGGACACCGACGACCTGGTGGCCGCGGCGCCGCGGGCCGTCCGCTATCTGCAGGCCATGATCCCGGTGGTCGCGGACGCCTACCTGCAGGAACAGCAGGCGATCCACGGTGAGGACCGCGAGGCGCGGCGCGCCCTGGTGGAGGCGCTGCTGGCCGGTGAGCCCGCCGAGCCGCTGGCCGAACGCGTCGACCTCGACCTGGCCGCCTGCTACGTCGTGCTCGTGCTGCGCGTCGCGCCGGTGAAGGACCCGGCGGGGGAGTCTGCGGGGGAGCCGGCGGGGCGCGGGGTCTGGGCGCGCCGGACCGTACGGCTGATCCAGCGCGAACTCGACCAGCGCGGCCTCGACCAGCGGGCCGGGGATCGGCGGGCTGGAGATCAAAGGGTGGGGTTCCGGCGGGCGCTGCCGGTGCCGGGGCACGTGCTGTCGGCGCTCGACGGCAGCGGCGGGACCGTGCTGCTGGCGGCGTCCCCGGGCACGGTCGAGGCCGAGCTCGCCGCGCTGCCCGAGCTGGTCGAACGGATCGCCGCCGCGACCGGCGCGAAGGTCATCGCGGGCAACGCGGTCGGGGACGGGCTCCAGTCAGTTCCGGCGGCGGCGCGCGAGGCGGCGGAGGTCGCGGAGCTGGCCGAACGCCTCGGCCGCCCGTCCGGCCCGTACCGGCTCGACGACGTTCTGCTGGAGCACCAGCTGTCGCTGCCCGGCCCGGCGCGCGAACGGCTGGCCGGGCTGCTGGCGCCGCTCGCCGGGCATCCGCACCTGCTGGAGGCCGTACGGGCGTACGTGGAGTGCGGCTACAACCGGCACCAGGCCGCCGCGCACATCCACGTTCACCGCAACACGCTCAACTACCGGCTGCGGCGGGTCGAGACGCTGACCGGCATCGATCCGGCCGATCCGGTGGGCTCGCGCGTGCTGGCCGCCGCCCTGATCACCCACGACGTGGTCGAAAATGCCACTCAGATTGAGCGTTAAGGCCATCTCGGCAGGCCAGGCGGATCTCTACGTTTCCATGCATGCCCGAGCTGCCCGAGCCGCCCGATCTCCGACGCGATCCCGTGCGCACACCGACCCTGGCCACGTTCGCCCGCGCGGCGGCGGACCGCTTCGGCGAGGCCGTCGCGATCCGGTCGAGCCGGCCGTGCCGCTGGCCGGAGCTGAGCTACGCGCGGCTCGCCGAGCTGACCGACGAGCTCGCCCGCGGCCTGGTGGCGCTTGGCGTCACGCCTGGTGAACGGGTCGCGGTGCTGGCCGAGACCAGGCCCGAGTGGACGGTGTGCTCGCTGGCGATCGCGGCGGCGGGCGCGGTGTGCGTGCCGGTCTACCCGACCAACTCGCCGGAGGAGTGCGAGTGGGTGCTCGCCGACTCCGGCGCGTCCGTTCTGATCTGCGAGGACGCCGCGCAGGCCGCGAAGGTCGGGCCGCTGCGCGCCGGGCTGCCGCGGCTCCGGGACGTGGTGTCGATCGAGCCGGACCAGGGGCGGCCGGCGTCGCTGGACGACCTGCTGGCGTGGGGCCGCAAGGTCGATCCGGCGGAGCTCGACCGGCGGGCGGCGGCGGTCCCGGAGGACTCCGCGTACACGATCGTCTACACCTCCGGCACCACCGGCAACCCGAAGGGCTGCCCGCTCACGCACGCCGGGTGGAACGCGACGGCCGACGGGCTCGCGGGGCTCATCCCGGTCGGCGTCGGCGAGGTCGTCTACCTCTACCTGCCGCTCGCGCACATGCTCGCGCAGGCCGTTCAGCTGCAGGTCTTCGCGCTCGGCGGCGTGCTGCACTACTTCGGCGGCGACATCACCAAGGTGGTTGACGAGCTCGCGGAGGTGCGGCCGGACTTCCTGCCGTCCGTGCCGCGCATGTTCGAGAAGGTGTACGCGCGGGTGACCGCGTTGCTGGACGCGGCGCCGGAGGAGGACCGCGCGGCGTTCGGGCGGGCGCTGGACCTCGGGCGCCAGGTGCGCGACGCGGACGAACGCGGCGAGCCGGTGGCGGGCGACGTCCGCGCGGCCTTCGAGGAGGCCGACGAACGCTGGCTGTCGATGGTGCGGGGCGTGTTCGGCGGCCGGGTGCGGGAGGCGCTGACCGGGGCCGCGCCGATCGCCGTCGAGATCCTGGAGTTCTTCCACGCGTGCGGCGTTCCGCTGAACGAGGGCTACGGCATGACCGAGTCCACCGCCGTGATCAGCCTCAACGCGCGCGGGCGGCGCCGCTTCGGGACCGTGGGTCGGCCGATCCCGGGCGTGCGGGTACGGATCGCCGACGACGGCGAGGTCCTCGCGTCCGGCGGGAACGTCTTCGCCGGGTATCACGGCGACGAGGCCGCGACCGCCGAGGTGCTGGAGGGCGGCTGGCTGCACACCGGTGACCTGGGCGAGCTGGACGAGGACGGCTACCTGCGCATCACCGGCCGCAAGAAGGACCTGATCATCCCGGCGAGCGGCAAGAACATCAGCCCGTCCAACCTCGAGAACGACCTGCAGCGCTCCCGCTGGATCGCCGGGGCGGTCGTGCACGGCGACCGCCGCCCGTACCTGGTCGCGCTGCTCACGCTGGACGCCGAGGAGATCCGGCCCTGGGCGGTGGAACGCGGCCTGCCCGAGAACGTGAGCGACCTCGCCGACCACCCGGAGGTGATCGCACTCCTCCAAGGGGCGGTCGACGAGGTCAACGTCCGTTATTCGCGGCCCGAGCAGATCAGGCGCTTCGCCGTTCTGCCGCGCGACTTCACGCCGGAGAGTGGCGAGCTCACCCCGTCACTCAAGATCCGTCGCGCGGTCGTCAACGCGAACCACGCGGGCCTGCTCGACTCGCTCTACGGCGGCTAGGCGACCGGGACGGCTAGGTGACCGGGACGGCTAGGTGACCGGGACGGCTAGGCGACCGGGACGGGCTCGGGAGCGGGGAGCGCCTCGGGGGCCGGTCCCGGGTCGGAGGCCGTGGGGCGGGAGCCGCCCGGGAACGCGTAGCGGAAGATCTTGCCCCACGTGCTGCCGATCTGCTTGCGCAGCGAGCCCGTGTGGTACGGCAGGTCGTACTTGTCGCAGAGGGCCCTCACGCGCGGCGCGATCTCGGCGTAGCGGTTGCTCGGCAGGTCGGGGAACAGATGGTGCTCGATCTGGTGGCTGAGGTTGCCGGTCATCAGGTGGAAGAGCCTGCTGCCGGTGATGTTGGCCGAGCCGAGGAGCTGGCGGACGTACCACTCGCCCCTGGTCTCGCCCTCGAGCTGCTCCTCCTCGAAGACCTCGACGTCGCCGGGGAAGTGCCCGCAGAAGATGATCGTGTGCGCCCAGACGTTGCGGGCGACGTTCGCGGTGAAGTTCGCGGCGAGCGTGGAGAGGAACTGCGGGCCGGTGAGCAGCGGGAACGCCACGTAGTCCTTGGCCCACTGGCGCGCGATCTTGCGGCCGATGGCGCGCAGCTTCTCCTTGGTCTCCTCGGGGTCGTTCTCCCCGGCCCGGATGCTGTCGATGTCCAGGTCGTGCAGGGCGACGCCGTACTCGAAGAACATCGCCAGCAGCGCGTTGTAGATCGGCTGCGGCACGTTCGCCCAGTGCCACGGCTGCTCGGGCGTGACGCGCAGGATGCCGTACCCGACGTCGTTGTCCTTGCCGATCACGTTGGTGAAGGTGTGGTGCACGAAGTTGTGCGAGTGCTTCCACTGCTCGGCGGGGGAGACGTTGTCCCACTCCCACGTGGTCGAGTGGATCTTGGGGTCGCGCATCCAGTCCCACTGGCCGTGCATGACGTTGTGCCCGATCTCCATGTTCTCCAGGATCTTGGCGACGGTGAGCGTCGCGGTCCCGGCGATCCAGGCGGGCGGCAGCGCGGAGGCGAACAGCATCGCCCGGCCGCCGATCTCCAGGGCGCGCTGCAGGCGGATGACGTTGTGGATGTACGCGGAGTCGCGGTCGCCGAGGTCGGCGGTGATCTCGTCGCGCAGGGAGTCCAGCTCCCGCGCGATCGTCTCGTAGTCGGCCTCGGTCAGGTGCTCGGCAGTCATGTCGTCGTACTCCTCGGTTCGGAGGCTCGTTCAGAAACGCGTTCGTAGACGCGCTCAGGGACGCGCTCAGGACGCGTTCGGAGACGTGTTCAGAGGTCGATTTCGACCGGGCCGGCGGCCGCGGAGACGCAGGTCTGGATGAGGTGGCCCTCTTCGCCGTGGACCTCGCCGGTGCGCAGGTCGCGGACCTGTCCGGAGCAGAGGCGGCCGACGCAGCTGTAACAGATCCCCATCCGGCAGCCGCTGGGCAGCATGGCCCCGGCTTGCTCGCCCGCGTCCAGAAGCGGGGTGGCGCCGTCGGCGTCGGTCTCGATGCCGCTCTTGGCGAACGTCACGCGCCCGCCCTCGCCGTCGGTGACCGCCAGCACGGGCCGAAATCGTTCGATGTGCAGTCGTTCGGCGGCGCCCGCGTCCGCCCAGTGCCGGGCGATCTCGTCGAGGAGGTCGCCGGGGCCGCAGGCCCAGGTCTCGCGCTCGGCCCAGTCGGGGCACGCGTCGCCCAGGTCGGCGAGCTTCAGCCGCCCGTCGGTGGCGGTGTGCCGCTCGTGCAGCGTCAGCCACGGCAGCCGCCGGGCGAGCGCCCGCAGCTCCGCCCCGAAGATGACGTCGTCGGGGGTACGGGCCGAGTGGATCAGCACGATGTCGGGCCCGGCGCCGCGCCCCCGAGACGCGGCGTCGGGAGTCTGCGCGGTGTCCCCGGCCTGGTGCTCGGCCAGCTGGCGGAGCATCGCCATGACCGGGGTGACGCCGCTGCCCGCCGTGACGAAGAGGATCCGGCCGGGCGCGGGCGAGGGGAGCGTGAACTCGCCCTCGGCCTCGGCGAGCCGGATGATCGTTCCGGGGCGTACGGCGTGCACCAGGTGCTTGGACACGACGCCGTCGGCCGCGGCCTTGACCGTGATGGTGAGGCGGCCGTCGGAACGCGGCGGGGACGACAGCGAGAACGTCCGCCAGTGCCGGACGCCGTCGATGTCGACGCCGATCTTCAGCCACTGGCCGGGGCGGTGTCCCGGCCAGACGCGGCCGGGCCGGATGACCAGCGTGGCCGCGCCCGGCGCCTCGTGCCGCACGGCCTCGATCCGGCCGCGCAGCTCGGCGGTCGACCAGAGCGGGTTGACCAGTGCGAGGTAGTCCTCGGGCAGCAGTGGCGTGGTGAGCCAGCGGGCGGCGTCGCCCAGCCGGCGTCGTAGTGGTGTGCGGGGCGGTGTCGCGTGCGGAGCGGTCGTCATGGGGCCTCCCCCGGGGCGCTAACTTACGCTTGCGTAACCTACGGTTACGTAGGCGAAGGTTTATGGGCAAGGCTTCTATGACAAATGGGACGGGCATCACACCATCCCAAAATGTGACATCGAGTGGTGTAATGCCCGTTGATAAGTTGTTCGGTCAGAGTGCGCGCCTAGCGCAGAAACCCTGTGCTGACCTCAGGAAGTCATCAGGAGAACTTCGTCTTGGGACGCTCCTCGCGCACGCCGTCGACGTAGATGTCGACCTTCTCGTTGTAGAAGCAGACCATGCCGCCCACGCGCTCACCCTCAGGGAGCGGCGAACTGTAGCCCCAGGCGAGATCGGGGTGGACGTCGCCGCCCGCGCGGATGGCCCAGTAGTGCGCCCAGCCCTTGTAGGGGCAGCCGGTGGTGGTCTCGGTGGCCTCCAGCAGGTCCATCCGTACATCGGGCTTGGGCAGGTAGTAGCGCACCGGCAGCCCGGTCTCGAAGAGCAACCGGGCGTTGGAGGACTCGGCGACCGTCACGCCCGCCACCTCGACGCGGATGTGGCGCGAACTCGGCAGGATGTCGACGCGGGTGTACGGGCTGCGCGGGTGGACGAAGACCTCCTCGTCCTCCTCGAACCAGGAATCCATCGCGTTCCAGTCCAGGCGCACCAGGCCGCGCAACTCCTCGACCGGCGAGTCCTCGTACCGCAGTGCCGCGCCCGGCGCATCAGCGCCGTCGACCTTCACCGTGTAGGCGGTCGAGTCGCCGCGGCTGGGTGAACGCTTGCCCGGACCGTCATGTACGAGCTCGGCCCGTACGTCTTCCAGCGGGAAGTAGTAGGTGGGGTAGCTCGGGTTCTCCCAGACGAAGTGCGACCTGAGGGAATCGACCACCACCCGGCCGCCGAGGTAAGCACGGACCCGCTTGACGCCCTGTTCGACACGGACGCGGGTCTTGGCCGAGGGACTGCCCTGTTGTGTGCCCATGACCTGGGCAACAGCCCGTGCGAGATGTCTATTTCGCGGGGGTTCGCAAGATTTGGCAAGGGGGCGCGACGCGATTTCATGGATTTCTTAGGTTCAGATCAGAATCCGACAAGATCACGCTACGAGCCTGCGGCATATGAAATCGCCCCTCAAGCGCAGGACTCTGCTGGTCAACGGCGCGCTCGGCGTGCTGCTGGTCGCCGGGGTCGGCGCCGCCTACTTCACGCTCGCCGATGACGGCGCGCAAGCGCAACAGGGGCGCCAGCGCGTCTCCCAGGTCGCGCGCGGGACGGTCCAGTCGTCGGTGTCGGCCTCCGGCTCGGTCGCCAGCGCCCGCAGCCGCTCGCTGAGCTTCGGCACGTCCGGCACGGTCAAGAAGATCTACGTCAAGGCCGGCGACAAGGTCTCCAAGGGAGACGTGCTCGGCAGCCTCGACCAGAGCTCGGCCCAGGACAGCCTGGAGGCGGCGCGGCTCACCTACGACGCGGCCGCCGACACGCTCAGCGGCACCAGCAGCTCCAAGGCCGACGCCTACGCGAAGGCCTACTCGAGCTACGTGCAGGCCAAGAACGCCTACCGTTCCGCGGAGCAGACGCTGTCGGACACCGTGCTCAAGGCGCCGTTCGGCGGAACGATCACGGCGGTCAACGGCGACGTCGGGGACTCCTCCAGCGGGTCGTCGTCGGCGTCCTCCTCGTCCAGTTCCTCGTCGTCCTCGGGCAGTGGGGGCTCGGGCTCTGGAACGGGATCGGGCTCCGGATCGGGTGGCTCGGGTTCGTCCTCGTCCTCGTCGTCGTCCGGGAGCGGGTCGTCCTCGGGCTTCTTCGAGCTCGTCGACACCAAGTCGCTGGAGATCCAGGGGAACTTCACCGAGTCCGACACGACCAAGCTGAAGGTCGGGCAGAAGGCGACCGTCACGTTCGACGCGCTCACCGGCAAGACCGCGACCGGGAAGATCAGCGAGATCGCGGTCTCGCCGACCACGACCAACAACGTGGTCACCTACCCGGTCACGATCAAGCTGACCGAGGTTCCGTCCGGCGTGCGGGTCGGCCAGACGTCCACCGTGGAGATCGTCACCGGCAGCGCCAGCGACGTCCTCTACGTGCCGACCGCTGCGATCAAGACCGCGGGCGGGCAGAGCACCGTGACCGTGATGGTGAACGGCAAGCAGGTCGTGAAGACCGTCGAGACCGGGATCAAGGGCGACCAGGGCACCGAGATCAAGTCCGGGCTGGAGGAGGGCGACCAGATCGTCATCACCAGCACGACCACCGGCACAGGGACGACCAACCTGCGTTTCCCGGGCGGCGGTGCTCCGGGCGGCGGCTTCGGCGGCGGCGCGGGCGGCGCCGGCGGCGGGGCTCGCGGCGGCGGGACGCGCCGATGACCGCCCTGGGCGCTCGGGGCGTTCCGGTCGCGGGGTCCCTGGAGCCCGGCGCGCCCGTTCTCGATCTGCAGGCCGTCACCAAGGTCTACGGCGAGGGCGACACGGCCGTGCACGCGCTGCGCGGCCTGACGCTGTCGGTCGAACGCGGCGACTACGTGGCGATCATGGGCGCCTCCGGGTCCGGCAAGTCCACGCTGATGAACATCATCGGGTGCCTGGACGTGCCGAGCGACGGCCGCTACCGGCTGGACGGCCTGGACGTCGGCGGCCTGGACGAACGGCGGCTGTCGATCCTGCGCAACCGCAAGCTCGGCTTCATCTTCCAGTCGTTCAACCTCATCCCGCGGATGACCGCGCTGGCCAACGTCGAGCTGCCCCTCGCGTACGGCGGCGTGAAGAAGGACGAGCGGCGCAGGCGCGCCCTCGCGGCGCTCGCCGAGGTCGGTCTGTCGGACCGGCTCGGGCACGAGCCGAACGAGCTGTCGGGCGGGCAGCAGCAGCGCGTCGCGGTCGCGCGGGCGCTGGTCACGGCGCCGACGCTGCTGCTGGCCGACGAGCCGACGGGCGCGCTGGACAGCCGTTCCACCGCCGAGGTGCTCGCCATCTTCGACCGGCTCAGCCTGTCGGGACGCACGCTCGTCGTCATCACACACGAGGCCGAGGTGGCCGCGCACGCCAAGCGGATCATCCGGCTGGTGGACGGGCGGATCGCCGACGACCGGCGCGAGTCCGCGGTGGCCGCCCCGCCGCCGCGCCTCGCCTGGACGCGGGAGGGCGCGCGATGAACGCGGCGGAGATCCTGCGGTTCGCGGTGCGCGGGCTGAACGCGAACAAGATGCGCAGCGGGCTGACGACGCTCGGCATCCTGATCGGCGTCGCGGCCGTGATCGTGCTGGTCGCTGTCGGCAACGGCTCGTCCGAGGCCATCAAGAAGAGCATCCAGCGGCTGGGCGCGAACTCGCTCACGGTCACGAAGTCCACCACGGGTGGTGGCTTCGGCGGGCGTGGCGGGTTCGGAGGCTTCGGCGGTGGCGGCGGTCCGGGCGGTGGCGGCGGTCCCGGGGGAGCGGGAGCCGGTGCCGGTGGCTCGTCGCAGAGCAGCGGGCCGCGTACGCAGGCGCACGACCTGACCATGGCGGACGCGGCGGCGCTCGTCGACAAGGTGAACGCGCCCTCGGTGAAGAGCGCGTCGCCCGTCGTCAACTCCTCGCAGGTCACCGCGACGTACCTCAGCGGCAGCGCGACCGTGAACCAGTTCATCGGCACGACGCCGACCTACTTCTCGGCCGCCAACAAGACCGTGCGGCTCGGCAGCGGGTTCACCGACGCCGACGTGACCGCGGGCAACAAGGTCGCGGTGATCGGCAACACCGTCGCCGAGGACCTGTTCGGGCAGACCGGCGCCGTCGGCAAGAAGATGACGGTGTCCGGCGCCGAGTTCACCGTGGTCGGCGTGCTGAAGGAGAGCGGCTCGTCCTCGTCCAGCTTCATGGACGCCGACAGCGTCGTGATCGCCCCGATCAGCACCGTACGGGAGACGCTCACCGGCTACGGCGGCGTCGACCAGATCGTCGTGGAGGCCAAGGACTCGGGCGTCGTCGACGCCGCGCAGGCCGAGGTCACCGACATCCTGGACCAGCGGCACGACATCACCGGCACCGCCAGCGCCGACTTCCAGGTGACCAACCAGGCGAGCATCCAGTCGGCGGTGAGCGAGTCGAACAAGACGTTCACCGTCCTGCTCGGCGCGGTCGCCGCGATCAGCCTGCTGGTCGGCGGCATCGGGATCACCAACATCATGCTGGTCACGGTCACCGAACGGACCAGGGAGATCGGCATCCGCAAGGCGATCGGCGCGCCGCGCGGCGCGATCCTCGGCCAGTTCATGGCCGAGGCGACGCTGCTCAGCCTGGTCGGCGGCATCCTCGGCGTCGTCGCCGGGGTGATCGGGAGCCTGTTCACCATCGTCGGCGTGCAACCCGTCATCGTCCCGTCCTCGATCGTGCTGGCGCTCGGGGTGTCGGTCGCCATCGGCCTGTTCTTCGGCAGCCTGCCGGCGAGCCGCGCCGCCAACCTGCGTCCCATCGAGGCGCTGCGTCATGAGTGAGGCGTCATGAGTGAATCCAGGCGTCGTTCGCGAGGAGAAACGAACGTGTCCCCACACGGAATCGGCGAGGCCGGCGACTACGGCGAGGGCGGCAGAAGCGGCGAGCCCGGGCCACCGCCCGGCGCGTCCGGCATGTCCGGGGCTTCCGGGGTGCCTGAGCCGCCCGGGGCGTCCGGATGGCCCGGGAGGTCCGGCAACGGCAGGGCGTCCGGCGAGGGCAGGACGTCCGACGATGGCCGAGCGTCCGGTGGTGGCGGGGCGTCCGGCAGTGGCGGGGCGTCCGGCGGCGGTGCGTCCGGTGACGACGGTGCGTCAGGTGAGAGCGGCGGGTTCGGTGAGAGCGAGCTGCTGTCGACGTCGCCGTTCAAGGACGACCTCGATACCGAGCTGGCGGAGGCGCGGCCCCGGCCGCGCGCGCTGCCCGGCGTGACCGTCTACCTGGGCGCCGGCGTCCTGATCGTCGCCGGGTTCCTGGGCGGCGTCCAGGCGCAGAAGGCCTGGTCGAAGGACGACAACAACTCGCCGAACGTGGCGGGCGGCGGCGCGCCGGGCGCAGGTCGTTCGGGCGGTGGCTATGGCGGCTTCGGTGGCTATGGCGGGCCCGGCGGCGGCGCCCCGGGTCAGGCCCCGGGTCAGGCCCCGGGTCAGGGCACGGGCCAGGGCTCGGGTCAGCGCCCGAGCGGAGGCTTCGGGGGCGGGTTCGGCGGCTTCGGCGGCGGCGACGTGACCATGGGCACCGTCAGCAAGGTCGTCGGCGGAACGATCTATCTGAAGACGGCCGACGGCAAGACGGTCAAGGTCTCGACCAGCGGATCCACCCGCGTCCAGATCTCCGCGTCCGGCACCGCCAAGGACCTGAAGGCCGGCGCCACCGTCGTCGTACGGGGCTCGGCGGGCAAGGACGGCACGGTCACCGCGACCTCGGTCAACCAGCAGGAGCGACGATGAAGCTAGGGCGTATGGGACTCGTGGCCGCGGCGGGCGGCGTGCTGCTCGCGACAGCCGCGTGCGGCGGGAACGGCAACGCGGCGTCGCCGGCGTCCGGCAGGCCTTCGGGCGGAGCCGATCCGATGGCCGCGTTCCGCAGCTGCATGGAGAAGCAGGGCGTGAAGATGCCCGACCGGGGCGGCCGTCGTGGCGGGCAGCCCTCAGGCGCGCCGTCCGGCGCTCCTTCGGGTGCGCCCTCGGGTGCTCCTTCGGGTGCGCCCTCGGGCCGGCCGTCCGGGATGCCCTCGGGGCGGCCGAGCAACTGGCCGAGCGGGCGTCCCAGCGGGCGTCCGAGCGGTGCGCCGGGTCCCATGCGGTCGATGTCGGCCGAGCAGCAGAAGGCGATGAAGGCGTGCTCGTCGCTGGCCCCGCAGCGGGGCCAGCGGGGGCAGGAGGGCCAGGGGCGGTGATCCGCAGCGCCACCCCTGAGGCACGGCCCGGCCGCTGAGCCCCCGAACGGGCCGGGCCGTGCACACGGGCGGGTTCCGGACGCGAAAAGGGAGTAGCGGGCGCGTCCGGAACCTATCCGAAGCTTGTACGGAGGGTCAGCTGCCCTTGATCAGGCGGCCGGCCAGCGCCGGGCTGAACGTTCCGGCGGGGATGCCGGCGCCGACGCCGCACGGGCCGTCGGAGTCGCCGGGCACCTTGATCCACAGCAGGTACTCGGCGCCGGACGTGCCGCCCGTGCGGGAGGTCGTGCCGAGCTTGCGGCCTGCCGGGTTGCACCACTGACCCGCGATGGCGCCCTTGCCGTTGCGCGAGGTGTCGACGATGTAGCGCCGCGCGTAGCCGCTCTTGGCCTTGAGGCTGCTGTTGACCTTCTTGGCGTACGCGACGGACTGGGCCGTCGTGTAGAAGTTCGACACGTTCACGGCGAAGCCGCGGACGTTCTTCAGGCCCGCCGCGTTCAGCCGTGACGCCATGGTCGCCGGGGCGATCCACTTGGCGTTGCCGCCGTCGAGGTAGGCCTTGGCCTTCGGCGCCTTGGCCTTGAGCTGCTGCGTCGCGTACTTCAGCAGCGCGGTGCGGGTCTTCTGCGCGGCCTTCGGCAGGCAGTCGAGCTGCGCGACGGCGTCCGGCTCGATCACCACGACGGCGCTGCGCTTGCCGATCGCGGTGGCGAACTTGGAGATCCACGTGCGGTACGCGGCGGCGCTGCCGGCACCGCCCTGCGAAGCGCCCTTGCAGTCGCGGTCGGTGATGTTGTACGCGACCAGGATCGGGGTCTTCTTCGCCTTGGCCGCGGCGCCCACGTAGGACGACACGTCCTTGCCGATGTTGGCGTTCCAGTTGCCGAACCACTTGGCCATCGGCTTGGTCGCGATGGACTTCTTGATGGCGGCGGCACGGGAGTCGCGCGGGTTCTTCTTGGCCCAGACCGCCGGATTGGAGGTCGGGTCGATGTAGAACGGGCTGGCCGCCTGGGCCGCCGCGATCGCCGCGTCGTTCTGCGCCTGGGTGCCGCTCCGGGCCTCGGGGCCGTTGGCGGACTTCAGGCCCGCCGCCCCCTGCGAGGTGCACCCGGTGAGGGCGAGCGCGAGGGCGGCGACGGCTATGGGGGCTTTCCTTGTCAGCACTTGACGTCTCTCCTCAGGAACGGGGAGTGACCATCGCAGGCGCGATGATCAAGCGTTTCGGCACGCCAGTGTGGTACGAGTCGGCCCCGGAATCGACCGTTTCCCGGGATTTCATTGATCTTCGTTCTTTGGACGAATCTTGCTCGGCAACAGCAGGAGCGGGATCAGCGCGAGCGCCGCGATCGCGGCCGCCCACCACACGGTGTCGGTGACGGCGGCGGTGAGCTGCGCGGGAGTCTGCGCGGTCTGCTGCGCCGCGGCCTCCTTGAGGTTGCCGCTCGCGCCCGGCACGTGGTCCTGGATGGCCAGCTGGAGAATGACCGCGATCGCGGCGACGCCGAACGAGCCGCCGACGCGGAGCAGGACGTTCGATCCGGTCGTCGCGGACGGGATCGAGGCGCGCGGCAGGCCCTGGTAGGAGGCCGCCATCAGGGACGGCGCCATCACGCCGTGACCGATCCCGATGAGGAACATCGCGCCCATGACGAGTGTCCGCCCGGTGCCGGCGTCGATCGTGGTGAGCAGGAGGATCCCCGCCAGGATCACCACCAGTCCGATCGGAGCGAGCCGCCGCGCGCCGTACCGGTCGGACAGCTTGCCCGCCAGCGACATCGCGATGGCCGCGCCCACGCCCAGCGGGGACAGCAGCATCCCGGCCCTGAGCGCGCTGTCGCCTCGTACGACCGATCCGTACAGCGGCACCAGCATCATCAGGCCGAACATCGCGCCGCTGTAGAAGAAGAGGCCCGCGGTCGAGGTCGTCCAGGCGCGACTGCGCACGAGGCGGATGTCGATCAGCGCGTTCTCCCGCCTGCGCAGCGCGTGCACCACGAACGCCGCGACCAGCACCGCGCCCGCGATCGAGCCCGCCAGGAAGCGCGGGTTGCTCAGGTCGCCGCCCTCGCCCGCCTCCGACAGCCCGTACACCAGCGCCGCGAGGCCGGGGCAGAGCAGCGCCATTCCCACGAAGTCCAGCCTGGCCTCGGCGTTGCGCTCGGTGTCGCGCGGCAGCAGGCGTACGGCGGCGATCAGCGCCACCGCACAGAGCGGCACGTTCACATAGAACATCCAGCGCCAGCTGAGGTTGTCCACGATCACGCCGCCGAGCAGCGGTCCGAGCACCGGCCCGAGCATCGCGGGGATCGAGACGATGCTCATCACCCGGCCCATCCGGTCCGGCCCGGCCGCCCGGGCCAGCATCGTCTGCCCGACCGGCATGATCATGCCGCCGCCGAGCCCCTGGACGATCCGGAACGCGACCAGCGACGTGACGTCCCAGGCCATGCCGCACAGCAGCGAGCCGCCGATGAACAGGCCCAGCGAGATGAGCCACATCGTTCGCGAGCCGAAGCGCTGGACCGCCCAGCCGGTCAGCGGGATAGCCATGGAGAGCGCGAGCAGGTAGCCGGTCGCGACCCACTGGATGGACGAGAGCGAGGCGTCGAAGTCCTTGCCGAGCGTGGGCAGGGCGACGTTGACGATCGTGGTGTCGAGGATCGTCATGATCGCCCCGAGCACCACCACGACCGCGAGCTGGATCAGCCCTCGATCGATCCCGGCCTCCTGAGCCGGACTCTTGGTCTGCGTCGTCATCTCAAGCCCTCCTTTCCGTACGCTGTATCGTCGATACCGTACAACGTATCGCCGAAACGTACAACGTATCGTTTCAGCCGTACGGCGTACGGTGTACGGATAGGATCGGGACATGGCAGAGAACTCCGTGTGGGACCGCCCGCGGGCCGGCCGGCGCCCCAAGCTCTCCCGCGAGGCGATCGTCGAGACCGCGATCAGGCTCGCCGACGCCGAGGGCCTGGACGCCGTCACGATCCGCCGCATCGCGAGCGAGCTCGGCGTGCGCCCCATGAGCCTCTACACCCACGTCGAACGCAAGGAAGACCTCTTCGACCTGATGTTCGACGAGCTCAGCGGCGAGATCCTCGTCGAGGGCGAGCTCGCCGCCGACTGGCGCGAGGCGATCACCTCCGTGGCCCGCCGCGAACGGGAGTTCCTGCTCAACCACCCCTGGGTGATCGAACTGGTCGGCCGCCGCCAACCCAAGATCGGCCCGAACGGCCTCCGCCACGGCGAGCAGTCCCTGGCCGCCCTCACCGGCCTCGGTGTCGACATCGCCACCGCCGGGAAGATCGTGACCGCCGTCGACCACTACATGACCGGCTACGTCGTACGCGAGCAGACCCAGACCGCCCAAGAGGGGGCCCTCGACCAGCCCTACGTCCAGGAACTCCTCGCCAGCGGCGAGTTCCCGACCCTCAAACGCGCCATCGACGCCGGCGTCGCCCCCCGCGAATCCTTCGAAGAGGGCCTCAAGTGGTTGCTCGACGGCATTGAACGCGAGTTCGGCGGCGACCCCGAGTAGCGTAGGCACGCATGTACAGCGTGCACGCAAGGCTCGTAGGTGCGGTCGTCGTAACGCTGGCCTTGGCGTCCGCCTGTAGCAGCGGTGACGACAAGCCCGCGCAGTCCGCCAAGCCCGCGCAGTCCGCCAATCCGACCGACGTCAACGCCCAGAAGCTCAACTGGTCGGACTGCGGCGGCGGCTTCCAGTGCTCCACGGCGAAGGTCCCCGTCGACTACACAAAACCCTCAGCGGGGACGTTCACTCTCTCCCTGATCCGCCTGCCCGCCACCGACCAGGCCCACCGCATCGGCTCCCTCCTCACCAACCCGGGAGGCCCCGGCGGCTCCGGCGTGGAGTTCGTCCGCAGCTCCGCCCGCGCGTTCGGCAACGACATCCGCAGCCGCTTCGACATCGTCGGCTTCGACCCCCGAGGCGTCGGCAAGAGCGACCCCGTCCGCTGCAACACCCCCGCCCAGCTGGACAACTTCTTCGCCACCGACGCCTCGCCCGACGACCCCCAAGAGGTCAACACCCTCGTCACCGCGAGCAAGAACTTCGCCGACACCTGCAAGGCCAAATCAAAAACACTGCCCTACGTAGGCACCACCAACGCCGCTCACGACATGGACGTCCTCCGGGCCGCCCTGGGCGACAAGAAGATCACCTACTACGGCGCCTCCTACGGCACCTACCTGGGCGCCTCCTATGCCGAGCAGTTCCCCCAGAACATCAGGGCCTTCGTCCTGGACGGCGCGGTCGACCCCAAGGAAAGCTCCACCGAAACCCTGGTCGAACAGGCCAAGGGCTTCGAGACCGCCCTCAAGTCCTTCGCCGCCGACTGCGTCCAACGCCCCGACTGCCCCCTAGGCAAGTCAACCGACGAAGCCCTAGCCAAGGTCTCCACCTTCCAAAAGGAAGTAGACGCCCACCCCCTCTCCAACACCCGCGACAACCGCAAGGTCACCGAGTCCTGGGCAACCATGGGCATCGCTCTACCCCTCTACGTGAAGACCCTCTGGCCGACTCTCCGCCAGGCCCTCTCCAAGGCCATCAACGACCACGACGGCACCCAACTGCTCTTCCTCGCAGACCAGCTGGTCGAGCGCGAAGCCGACGGCACCTACTCCAACCAGACCGACGCCAACATGGCCGTCAACTGCGTGGACAAGCCCAACCCCAACTTGGCGACCTACGAGAAGTCAGTCAACGAGGCAGCCAAGCAGTCCCCCCACTTCGGCCCCTTCGTAGTCTGGGGCGGCCTCCCCTGCGTCTACTGGCCCGTCCAAACCCACACACAACCAGCCCCCGTCACCGCCAAGGGCAGCGCCCCCATCCTGGTGATCGGCACCCTCCGAGACCCCGCCACCCCCTACAAGTGGGCCCAAAGCCTCGCCTCCCAACTGCAGAACGGCCGCCTCCTCTCCCTGGACGGCGATGGCCACACCGCCTACCTCCAAGGCAACTCCTGCATCACCGAGGCCACCGACCGCTACCTCACCACCGGCGAGCCCCCCAAGGACGGCACCCTCTGCCGCTGATGCGCGCAACACTCCCCGGACCCGGTAGACTGCTCCCCGGCCGCACCCGTGCGGCAAGCCGCCTTAGCTCAGTCGGCAGAGCGATTCACTCGTAATGAATAGGTCATCGGTTCGATTCCGATAGGCGGCTCCACTTAGAAGGGCCCTTGCGATCATCTGCAAGGGCCCTTTTGCGTGCTTGCCCCCATGTGGAGGGCTTTGGGTGAATCCGGGTGCGGGGGTTCGCCGTACTACCGCTGGACCTGTCTTTGACAGCGAAGGTGGTAATCGGGATGATCCCTCGCACGCTCGGAGTCATGAAGCCGCTGGTGGCGGTGGGAGTCGCGGCGGCTCTGTTGCCGGTCACGACGGCGCCGTCCTACGCCGGACCTCCGGTGGGGCGCACGGTGTACGTCACCGACCGGGCGACCGATGATGTCACCGTCTTCAAGATCGGGCCCGGCGGGCGGCTGGCCGAGGCTGGGCGGGCTCGTACCGGCGACGAGCCTCGCGGGCTGGTCTTCTCGCCTGACGCTCGCTACGCGTACGGGGTGAACGGCGACGACGTCGTCTCGGACCAGGGAACCGTCTCCGTGTACAGGGTGTCCGGGGGTGGTCTCGATCCGCTCGGAGGTCCCGTGGGGACCGGCGGGGACACCTCCTTCGGAATCGCCATCGACCCGGCGGGCAAGGCGCTGTACGTCACCAACATCGACTCCGGCACCGTGACGGCGTTCGCGATCAGGCCGGATGGCGGGGTGGCGCGGCTCGGCGAACCTGTGACCACGGGGTTCGACAGTCCGCGGGGCGTCGGGGTGTCTCCGGATGGGCGGTGGGTCTTCGTCAGTCACGGGGTGCCCGAGGAGGGGCGTGACGACGTCGTCGTCACCTTCGCCGTCAATGCGGACCGTACGCTGACCCGCGTCGGGACGCCCGCCCGGGTCGGTTCCGGTGGCAACGGTGTCGCGGTGTCTCCCGATGGGCGTTTCCTGTACGTCGTCTCGACCGGGTCGGACCAAGTGTTCGGCTTCGCCATAGGCCGAGATGGCAGTTTGGGGTCGTTGTCCGGGTCGCCTTTCGCGGCCACCGATTTTCCTGAGGGGATCGCGCTGAGCCCCGATGGAAGGCTCCTGTTCGTCAGCAGCCCTGGGGTGGAGAGGCCCGACGACGCCCGCGCGGTGTCGGCCTATACGGTCGGGCAGAACGGGGTGCCGCAGCCTGTCGCGGGCTCTCCGTTCCAGGCCGGTAGTGGACCGGTGGGCGTCGCCGCCACGCCGGACGGCCGCCATCTGTACGTGAGCAATTTCGACTCCGGCGATGTCTCGGGATTCGACGTCGGGCCGACCGGTGTGCTGCGGACCGTTCCAGGCTCCCCGTTCCCTACCGGCGGCCAGAGCGCCTCGTTCCAGTCGGTCTCGGTGCTCCCCGATCAGGGGCCCGTGGCCTCGTTCACCGTGCTGCCCGAGCGTGTCCTGGTGAGGTTCGATGCGTCGGGTTCGTCCGATCGTGACGGGCGTGTCGTTCGGTACGACTGGGACTTCGGCGACGGCACGGGGGTGAGCGACGGAGGGCCACGGCCGGCGCATCGTTTTCCGGGGCCGGGCACCTACACGGTCAAGGTCACGGTCACCGACGACGAGGGCTGCTCGACCGATCTGGTCTTCACCGGTACATCGGCGCTCTGCAACGGTTCCGGTCGCGCGCGAGCCTCAGCGCCGGTCGTGGTCAGGTCGCCGGTGCCGGCACCGGACCCTGTGAGAATCCGGTGACCGACGAGGGCTATCCCATCGTGCCCGATCTGTGGGCCCTCACCGATGAGTCGCTCCTCGCCGGGATGGCGGCAGGAGATGCCGAGGCGGCCGCCGCTCTCGTACGCCGCTACCAGGCGCGGGTGTTCGGCCTGGCCGTCACGATCGTGAGGTCGCCCGCCACCGCTGAGGAAGTCGCCCAGGAGACGTTCCTGCGAGTGTGGCGGCACGCCGCCGCGTACGATCCGCGCAAGGGCCGTGCCGCGACGTGGATCCTCACGATCACCCGCAACCTCGCCATCGACGCTGTGCGCCTGCGCGGCGAGAGCCCGACCGACCCGGACCTCCTGTTGCGAACGCTGGCGGCCCGCGAAGAACGACCAGGACCCGGCTTTGAGGAACGAGAGCGGCTGCGGGACGCTCTGCGCGCGCTGCCCATCGAGCAGGGCCGGCTGATCGTGCTGTTCGCCTTACACGGCATGACGGTCAAAGAGATCGCCCAGCACCAGGGCATCCCGCTCGGCACGGCCAAGACGAGGATCCGCCGGGGTCTGGCCCGTCTGCGCAAGGTTCTGGAGGTGACCGATGAATGAGCGGTGGCCCTGCGCACAGGTGCGCGAGCTGATCCCGGAGATCGCCGCCGGGGCGGCGACCGGCGACGAGCGGGCGCGGGCCTTGGAGCACCTGACCGCGTGCGCCGATTGCCGCCGCGAACTGGCCGAGATCGCCGACCTTTTCGATGGGCTGATGCTGCTCACGCCTGAGAAGCAGACTCCGCCCGGATTCGAATCCAGAACGCTGGAACGGCTCGCCCTGGAGAAGCGAAGGTCGTCCGCCTTCAGATCCAGGACGTTCTCGCGGCGTGCCCACCAACGGCCGCGCCGTGTCAGCCGGACGGTCCGCTGGGCCGCCGCCCTGATCACCGCCGCCGCGGTCGCCGCTGCCGCAGCAGGCGCCGTGTGGTGGCGTACGGCCCCCGACCGGGAGTTGGCCGCCAATTACCGGCACACTCTGCACGTCGCACACGGCAAGGACTTCCGCGCTGCGCCCCTGGTCCCCACCGGCTCATCCGAGATAGCGACGATATTCGCCTACGAGGGCGTCCCCTCCTGGGTGTACGCCATATTCCGCCAGCCACCCCGCTCCGGCCATTACACCGTCACCATGATCGTCAAAGACGGCCGACGCTACGCCCTGAACCCCTTCGACTCAGAGGGCGACACCCACGGCTGGGGCAGCCGAATCCAGGCTCCCGTCCACATCCGTGACATCCGCACCATCGAGTTCCGTACCTCCGGCACGATCGCCATGACCGCCAACTTCCCCTAGGGCGCGGCGCTCACCTCTGAGGCCGGTATGGCGAGCCAGTGATCTTCCTGCGGACCAGGTGTCAGCGGCTCGCATCCGGACGCCGATGAGCGGGAGGCGTACACCCTGATCGTCGACAGCCAGGACCGGGGCCTTGCGATCACCAAGCCAAGTGAGCCGAAGGCGCCTCCTGGCCGAGGACCGTCGATGGGGGCCTGAGCGATGAGTTTTTGGGGGGCCGGCTGGTCTGCTTGGGTATGACTCGGATCATCGCTGATATTTCTGTTTCGCTGGATGGCTTTGTGACCGGGCCTGATGCCGGGCCGGAGAACGGGCTGGGCACCGGGGGCGAGGCGTTGCATACGTGGGCGTTCTCCGATGACCCGGACGACCAGCGGGTGCTGAGGGAGGCGACCGCCGGGTCGGGGGCGGTCGTGCTTGGGCGGCGGCTCTTCGACGTGGTCGATGGGCCGGGCGGCTGGGACGACACGGTCGGTTACGGGGCGGGCGAGGTCGGCAAGCCTGCCTTCGTGGTGGTGACCGGTTCGCCGCCGGAGTCGGTGCGGCTCACCGGGCTTGACTGGACGTTCGTGACGACCGGGGTGGCCGACGCGGTCGCCGCTGCGCGTGAACGTGCGGGGGATCGTGACGTGGTGCTCATGGGCGGGGGTGCCACGATCGGCTCGGCGTTCGAGGCCGGGCTCGTCGATGTGCTGACGCTGCACCTTGCGCCGGTGGTGCTGGGGGCTGGGACGCCGTTGTTCACCGGTGGTACGCGGCGGACGTTGGTGCAGAGGAGTGTTGTCGCCACGTCGACGGTCACTCATCTGACCTATGAGGTTGATTGATGCGGGTGGGGCTGGTCGTGATCTACACGGCGAGGCTTGAGGAATGCCGGGCCTTCTATGCGGGGCTTGGCTTGCCGCTGGTGCTGGAAAGGCATGGTCAGGGGCCGGAGCACTATGCCGCGGAGCTTGAGGACGGGACGGTGCTCGAGCTCTATCCGGCTGGACGGCGGGGTGAGACCGGGGCGCTGCGGCTTGGGTTCGCGGTGGAAGGGCCCGGACCCGGGCGGCGTGTTCTGGAGGATCCGGACGGGCGGGTCGTTGAAGCGGTCACCCGGACGCGCTCCTAGGGGAGGCGGAGGGCGGCGAAGACGGGGTGGTGGTCGGTGCCGGTCAGGGGCAGGACCTTGAAGTCTTCGACGGCTATGCGGTGGTCGGCCAGGACGTGGTCGAGGGTGAACGGGGGGACGTTCCAGAAGCGCTGGGGCCAGGTGGGGCGTAGTCCCTGGCCTTTGACGTCGGCGGCGTCGCGGTAGCCGCTGCTCAGGAGGTGCCGGAGGGGTGGGTGGTCGAGGGTCGAGTTGAAGTCGCCCGCTAGGACGCGCAGGGGGCCTCCTGCTCGGGGGAGGGCTCGCAGGCCTTGTGACCAGCAGGGGGTGTCGTGGACGTCGCTGGGGGAGCAGGGGTGGACGGAGACGATTTCCACGCCGTTGATGGTGGCACGGGCCTGGCGGAAGCCGCCTAGCTCGATCATGGGCTGCTCGGTGAGCGGGAGGCGCGAGTAGATGCCCGAGCCCTGGGCGGGGGCGGAACGGTCTACCGAGTGGGGGAGGAACGAGCGGAGGCCTGCTTGGTCCAGGCGTTGGGCTTCTTCGCGGGTGAGTTCTTGGATCGTGAGGACGTCGGGGTGGAGTTCGCGTACGAGCTTTACGAGGGAGACGGCATCGGCCTGGCCGCCGGAGACGTTCGACGCTAGAACGCGCAGGCGCATGCCGTGGGCAGGTGGGTTGCCGTTGGGGATGGCGCGGGGCATGACGATGAGGGCGAAGACGGCCGTGGTGGCCAGGGCGGCCAGGGCTGCGGGCCAGCGCTGGAGGATGAGGGCTACGAGGAGTGGGATGAGGGAGGCCGCTGCCACGTAGGGGGTGAAGGCGACGATCGAGGCCCAACGCCAGGTGGGGGTCCAGCTTGAGAGGCGCAGGGCGGCGAATACGGCGAACGGTATGACCAGTAGCCAACTGACCCATCGCCCCATGGATCATGAGCCTAGCCAGCGCGGGTTAGTCTGCGTGCATGGTCGAAGCTGAAGATCTTCCTCGCTACCGCGTGCTCACCGGGCCGGACGACGCGGAGTTCTGCCGGCGGGTCAGCCAGGCGCTCGACCTGGGGTACGAGCTGCACGGTTCGCCTGCCGTGACGTTCGACGGCGAGCGCGTGATCGTGGCCCAGGCGCTCATCAGGCCGCTATGAGTTCTTCGCCGCGGGATGAGATCGAGGCGGTACTGCGGTCGTGGGACGCCTACGAGGCCGAACGCGGGTCGCCGATCATTGACTTTGACTGCTACCCGGGGGACAGCGCTGAGGCTGTCGATCGGTTGAGTGTCTATCGCGCGCTGCGGCAGTTGCGGGAGCGGGCGGATGGGGTGCTCGCGATTCGGCTTGATGCGGATCTCGCTTATCTGGGTGCCTTGCTGGGTGAACGGCCTGAGCTGGATGACTACCTGCGGGCTACGCAGGGGTGCGGGGCCGCGGGATGGCCGGAGGAGTATCTGGCCGAGCGGGCTCGGGTTGCTCGGGACGCGCTTGGCGAGCTCGGGATTCGGTGGGGTGCCGAGGCCAACGCCGAGCTCAGGCGGGCCGAGGGGCTGATGGACGTCGCGGAGGCGCCGGAGGCGATCCGTGAGGCTACTCGGGAGCTTGAGCCGGTGATCCGGGAGATGACCGGGAGTGCCGCGCCTTACACGCTGACCGTTGAGACCGCCGAGGTTGAGGCTTACTGGGCCTACTGGCTGGACGGCGCCGCTCAGAACGTGCGGCTGCGGCTGAATCTTCCTAACGTCGAGTTCACGCAGACGGGTGCTCGGCAGTTCGCATTGCACGAGGTGCTCGGGCACGGGTTGCAGAGCGCGAGCATGGCGGATCGTGCGGCGCGTGAGGACGTTCCCTGGGTACGGCTGCTTTCCATCCACGCTCAACACCAGGTGATGCTCGAGGGGCTTGCGCAGGCCTGGCCGCTGTTCGTGCTTCCCGACGACAAGGTGCTCATCGCGCGCGTACGGCTCGGGCACTATACGCAGCTTGTCCTTGCGCAGGTGCACCGTTCCCTGAACGCGGGGACTTCTGCCATCGAGTGCGCGGACTACCTGCGGGCGTGTGTTCCGTGGTGGACCGATAGGGCGATCGCGGGGTATCTCAAGGACAGGGGAACGGATCCGGCTCACCGTTCCTATATGTGGTCTTACCCGGCGGGGATCGACTGGTTCGCTGCGCTCGCGGAGGCTCCGCCGGAGGTGGTTCGTGAGGTGTTGCATGCCGCGTACCGGGATCCGCTCACTCCGGCAGATCTTGCAGCCCTCTGGCCGGGTGGACCGCCTGTTGGTGGGCCCGGAGGGCCTGTTCGTCTGGGGAAGGCCCCGATTTCCATCAACTCATAGCTTGTCGGCGCGGGCGCGGAGATAACGCTGCTCGGGGATGCTCGTCGTTAGTCGGGCGGCCGTTCGGTAGGCATCGCGGGCGGCGTCGCGTTCACCGGCCATCTCCAGTAGGTGCGCTCGTACGGCGTGCAAGCGGTGATGCTGGCCGAGTTCTGAATCGAGCGACTCTAGAAGGCTCAGGCCTGGGCGCGGGCCTTCGACCATCGCTAGGGCGACGGCCTTGTTGAGCGTGACGATGGGGTTGGGGTCCAGGTCCGTGAGCAGCTCGTACAGCGCGAGGATCTGCGGCCAGTCGGTATCGGCCGCGGTCTTGGCTTCCGCATGCACGGCAGCGATTGCGGCCTGGAGTTGGTACGGACCCACGCGATAGTTCGCCAAAGCGTGGGCGATGAGGGTCAGTCCCTCGTTGATGGATTCTTGATTCCACAACGCGCGGTCCTGCTCGGCCAGGGGGACCAGCGCTCCGTCAGAGGGGGTTGTACGGGCCGGGCGGCGCGAGTCCGTGAGGAGCATGAGCGCCAGCAGGCCGCTGGTCTCACCATCCTCCGGGAGTTGCCGCGCCAGCCGGATGGCCTCGGCGGTGAGGTCGGTGCGATGCAGGTCAGGGCCGGACGTGGCGGTGTAGCCCTCGTTGAAGATGAGGTAGAGGACCTGAAGGACCGAACGCGTGCGTTCAGGGCGTTCGGCCTCCGGCGGCATGCCGAACGTCGCGCCGGCCGACTTGATGCGCTGCTTCGCACGGCTGATTCGCTGCGCCATCGTCGTCTCGGGAACGAGGAACGCGCGTGCGATCTCAGCGGTGGTCAGGCCGCCGACCGCGCGGAGCGTTAGCGCCACCTGGGTGCCGGGGGTGAGGCTCGGGTGACAGCACAGCATCAGCAGGGTGAGGGTGTCGTCCTGAGAGGAAGCTGCGGCCTCAGGCTCGCGCAGGGCGGCGAGCTTCTCCTCGCGCCGCCGACCGGCCTCTTCGCTGCGCAGCAGATCGGTCAGCCGCCGCGACGCGACCCTGATCAGCCAGGCGTCCGGGCGGTCGGGCAGGCCGTCCTCGGGCCACTGCGTCGCGGCCGCGAGCAGGGCCTCCTGAACGGCGTCCTCGGCGGTCTCGAAGTTGCCGTACTGCCGTACGACGGCGGCGAGGACCTGCGGCGCCAGCCGGCGCAGCAGGTCCTCGATGCCGTCATCGGCGGCGCTCTTCACATCTCCTGGCCGGACATGTCCATGATCGGGCGTACCTCCACGGCGGCCAGGCGCGCGTCGGGGAAGCGGGACGCGATCTCGGCGGCGCGTTCGGGCGACTCGCAGTCGACCACGAAGTAGCCGGCCAGCTGCTCCTTGGCCTCCAGGTAGGGCCCGTCGGTCGCCACCGGGAGCCCGCCGCTGCCGCGGAACGTCGTCGCCGTGACCGGATCGGCCAGTGCGGCGCCCACCAGCAGTTCGCCCGACTCGGTGATCTCCTTGTGGAGATCCTCGGCCTGGCGGGTCAGCTCGGCGCGTTCCTCCTCAGGCAGCGCCAGGAACTCCGGGTTGCGCAGGAACATCGGGTGCTCCCAGTTCTCCGGATTGCCGTAGACCAGGATCAGGTACTTCACGGCTGCACTCCTCCTCGACTCCTTCGGCGGCCTCGGCGGCCTCGGCTTCCTTGAGCCACTCGACGAGTCACTCGACCGGTGCCGACGGTCCTGCGACGCCGATCAGGTTGCCCTCAGGGTCGGTGAAGTGACCGACCGCGAAGTCGCCCCCGTTCTTGGGCTCGGGGCCCATGACGCGGGTCCCGCCGAGCCGTTCGGCCTCCGCGAGCGCGGCCCCGACGTCCGGAACCGCCACGTAGAAGAGGACGCGCGGTTTGAAGCTAGCACCTCCGGCGACGCCGCCCGCGATGCCCTCCCCGGGCGGCATGAACCCGTACTGCCCCTGCTCGGAGACCTGGTCGGAGGTCGCGTCGCCCACCTCGTACTCCCAGCCGAACAGGTCGCCGTAGTACTCGCGCAGCGCCGCCGGATCCCGGCCGACGATCTCGAAGTGCACCACCGGCTGTCCCATGTCCGCTCCTGTCGTCCGTGCGCCCCGGGTGGGCGCTTCACGGCAGAGGTCGGAGTCGCGGACGCGATATCGACGTCGCCCGCCGTGAAGCGCAGAAAAATCTTCACGGCGGAACGCGCCCCTCGCCGTTGAGAGGGACGTTCCGCCGCGAAGAGCAGGGGAGGCCGAGCAGGTCAGCCGATGTCCGCCCAGGTGGTCAGGTCGGGCGGTACGCGGTGATGGCCTTGGCGGTGTCGAGGTACTCCTGGAAGGCGATCGGGGCGCCGAGCTCGTCGAACGTCCAGAAATGCAGCGAGTCGTCCTGGATTCGGGCCCCCGACGGTGCGGTGTAGTCGAGCAGCACCCGCGCCACGACGTGATCGCCGGACGCGACCATGGTCACGACGTCGAAGCGGTGGAACTCCAGCTCGCCGACCACCTTGAAGAACTCCGCGACCTCGGCGATCCCGTGCCGGGACTGCATCCACGGCACCCCGGCGCGCTGCGCCATGTTTCCCTGCGCGTCGTTCCACCGGATGGCGGGCGACAGCCGGTCGAGCACCCCGGTGACGTCCCCCTTGCCGAACGCCTCGTACAGCTCCTGCACTACGGAAACGTTGTCCGACATGCGCTTGCCCCCTTGTGAACGGACGCCGCTCGCGTCCACCGCGGTGGATTCGCGCGGGGGCCATGCCCCGGATGAGCCCTGACCGCATGCGGACGTACGCCCAGAAACCGCAGCAAGAACGCCCGCCGCGCGCTAAACCGCAGCACGGGCTGGGTTGGCGGCGTGGGCCAGGCAACCGGGCTGAGCGAGCCTTGGCTGCGCCCGGTGTGCGCCCGGTGTGCGCCCGGGCTGCGACCGAGGTGCGCCCGGTGTGGGTCCGGTGTGGGCCCGGGGTGCGCCTGGGGTGCGGCGGGTCAGGCCGTGGCCGGAGCGGGGGCCGGGGTGAGGTGCTCGGCGAGTATGGCCAGGTGGGTCTCGCGGGCCTCGGTGTGGAGCTGGAGGCCGGCTTCGGTGACGTTGACGAAGACGCCGCGGCGGTCGGACTCGCAGAGGCCCCGGGTGACCAGGCCGTGCTTCTCCAGGCGGGCGACCGTGCGGGAGAGGGCGCTCTGGCTGAGGTACATCTCGGCGGCGAGGTCCTGCATGCGACGCTGCTCACAGGCGGGGCCATCGCTGCCGACCAGGCGGTCGAGCGCCTCGTACTCGCTCATGCTCAGGCCGTGCTTGGCCTGGAGCTCCCTGTCGAGATGACAGGCGACCTCGTTGTAGCAGGTCGCGAGACTGCGCCAGCGCTCCACCAAGCCCGTCTCCGCGTTCATGGCCGCATCTTAGTCCGCACCCCGACCGCATGCAAACGCATTAAATTCTGCAGAAATTTATGCTTGGACATTTGATGCGTGTGCATGTAATGTTCTCCCTCGTGACTCTCACCGACACATCCCCAGTCATCACGACTGACTCAGCGACCACCACCGCTCCTGCGGAGCAGCGCTGGACCCCTCGGCTGTGGGGTGTTCTGGCGGTGCTGTGCGCCGTGTTGTTCCTGGACGGACTCGACGTCTCCATGGTCGGCGTCGCGCTCCCGTCCATCGGGACCGAGCTCGGCCTGTCGACGACCTCCCTGCAGTGGATCGTCAACGGCTACGTCCTCGGATACGGCGGCCTGCTGCTTCTGGGCGGCCGCACCGCCGACCTGCTCGGGCGGCGGCGGGTCTTCCTCATCGCGCTCGGGGTGTTCGCCCTGGCCTCGCTCGTGGGCGGCCTTGTCGACGATGGAACGACCCTGATCGTCACCCGTTTCGTGAAGGGCCTGGCCGCCGCGTTCACGGCGCCGACCGCCCTGTCCATCTTGACCACCAGCTTCCACGAGGGACCGGCGCGCAACCGGGCGCTCTCGGTCTTCTCGGTCTTCGGGGCCAGCGGCTACTCGTCCGGCCTCATCCTCGGCGGCCTGCTGACCAGCGTCGGCTGGCGCTGGACGTTCCTGATCCCGGTGCCGATCGCCATCGCGGCGCTCATCGCCGGCATTGCGCTCATCCCCAAGGACAAGCCCGCCGAGGAGGGCGGCCACGACCTGGTCGGCGCCGTGACTCTCACCGCGGGCATGTTGCTGGCCGTTTACACCGTTGTCTCGGCCCCCGCGTGGGGATGGCTCGCTCCTAAGACTCTCGGTGCCTTCGCCGCTGCGGCGGTCCTGCTGGCCGCGTTCGTCTACACCGAGAAGAAGGTCGCCCACCCGCTGGTGCGGCTCGGCATCCTGAAGGTCCCGTCCATCATCCGCGCCAACCTGAGCGTCATGGCGCTGATGGGCTCCTACCTCAGCTTCCAGTTCATGATGACCCTCTACCTGCAGGACGTTCTGCACTGGTCGCCGCTGAAGATGGCGATGGCGCTGCTGCCGGCCGGTCTGCTCGTGGCGTTCGGCTCGCCGTTCATGGGCAAGCTGATCGACCGCTTCGGAACGGCCCCGCTGATCCTGACCGCGATGAGCTCGCTGACGATCGGGTACGTGTGGTTCCTGGCCACGGCCGGCAACACCCCGCACTACGCCGTCACGATCTTCCCGACCATGCTGTTCCTGGGCGGCGGGTTCGCGTTCGGCTTCAGCTCGATCATGGCGCAGGCCACCGAGGGCATCGAGGACCACGAGCAGGGGCTGGCCTCCGGCCTGGTGCAGACCGCCATGCAGGTCGGTGCCGCGCTGGTGCTGGCCGTGGTGACCGCCCTGGTCGCCGGCGACGGAGGCTCCGGCGGCAAGGCGGACTTCGGGCAGTTCCACCCCGGGGTCAACCTGGTCACCGGTGTCGCGATCGCGGGCCTGCTGTTCAACCTGATCCCGCTGTTCAACCGCTACAAGGCCAAGCACGTCACCGCCTGACCTAGCGAACAGCCGTATGGCGCAGAGCGTCCTCCCTCCCCGGGAGGGCGCTCTGCCGCGTTCTAACGACTAGCTGTACGACTCGGGATCGATGTCGAACAGCTCCAGCAGCGCGGCGGCCGGGGGAGAGGGCCGCGAACGGCTCCACACGAGGACCTCCACCCGGGCCGTCGCGTCCGTGATCCGCAGCACCCGTACGCCCGCCAGCTCGTCGGCGAACGCGGTGGGCACCATCCCGACCCCCAGCCCGTGCCGTACGAACCGCGTCATGAACTCGATGGCGTTCACCTCGAACGCCACCTCGCGCCGCACGCCCGCCGCCTCGAACGCGTCGTCGGACTGAACGCGCGCGCCCGTGCCCGTCGGGAAGTCCACGAACTCCTCGTCCGCCAGCTCCGCCAGCGCGACCTCGCCCGCGTCCGCCAGCCGATGTCCGGGCGCGACGATCGCGACCAGCCCGCCGCGCGCCAGCTCGTGCCCGCGCAGGCCGACCACCCGCCCCGCCGGTGGCAGGCCGAGGACGGCGACGTCCAGCGTGCCCTCCTTGACCTGCTCGATCATCTCCTCGCTGATGGCCGAACGCAGGCTGATGTGCACGCGCGGGTAACGCGTCCGGTAGTTCACGAGGAGCCGTGGCAAATCGACCGACGAGACGGTCGGGATGGCGCCGATCGCGAGCCGCCCGCGAATCTCCCCGGCCGCCGCCGCGACCTCCGCCCGCGCCCGTTCCGCCGCCTCCAGCGCTTGTCGCGCGGCGGGCAGGAACGCCTCCCCGGCCGGGGTGAGGTGCACCCTCCGGCTCGTACGGTCGAACAGCCGCGCCCCGAGCTCCCGCTCCAGCCGCGCGATCTGGTGGCTCAGCGCGGACTGGACGACGTGACAGCGCTCGGCCGCGCGCGTGAAGTTGGCCGTCTCGGCCACCGCGACCACGTACCGCATCTGCTGAAGCTCCACGGGATCCATCGTGATTCACGATCGATCGGATGACAACAATGTGTTGGACTCATTGATCGTCGCCACGCGAGGCTATGACCATGACGACGACCTTTAACCCCTCGACCGCGGCCCCTTCCGCGGCCCCTTCCGCGGCCCCTTCCGCGGCCCCTTCCGCGGCCCGTTCCGCCGCGACGGCCAAGCCGGCCGCGCCGGTGGAAGAACGCAGGCTCGGCAAGGGCCTGCTCACCTTGATGTCCGTCGCGACCGGCCTTTCGGTCGCGGGCAACTACTACGCCCACCCCCTCCTCGACGTGATCGGCCGGGACCTCCGCCTCGGCACCACCACCTCGGCGTTGATCGTGACCGCGGCCCAGGTCGGCTACGGCCTCGGCCTCTTCCTCCTGGTGCCGCTCGGCGACCGGATGGAGCGCCGCCGCCTGGCGATGATGTTGTACGGCGCGACCGCACTGTTCGTCCTGCTGATGGCCACGGCGGTGAACGGTGCGATGCTGCTCACCGGCGCCGTGCTCGCCGCGGTCACTTCCGTCGGCGCCCAGGTGGTCGTGCCGATCGCCGTCTCGCTCGCCGCCCCCGCGGAACGCGGCAAGGTCGTCGGCACGGTGATGACCGGTCTGCTGATGGGCATGCTGATGGCGCGCACGTTCTCCGGCGTGCTGTCGGAGCTCGGCGGCTGGCGCACGGTCTACTGGTTCCACGCCGCCGCGATGATCACGATGGCGTTCCTGCTGCGCCGCTTCCTGCCGCGCCTGGACGCCGAGAGCGGGGGCATGTCGTACGGCACGCTGCTGAAGTCCACGTTCACGTTGCTCCGCTCCGAGCCGCTGCTGCGCTGGCGGTCCGCGATCGCCGCGCTGTCACTCGGCGCCTTCACCGTGCTGTGGACGTCGCTGACCTTCCTGCTCGCCGAGCCGCCGTACGGCTGGTCCGAGGCGTCGATCGGCTTGTTCGGGCTGCTGGGGGTCGCGGGCGCGCTGGCGGCGAACGTCGCCGGAAGGCTGGCCGATCGCGGGCGCGTGCAGCTGGTGACCGGCGGGGCCACCGTGCTGCTCCTCGCGTCCTGGCTCGCGCTCGGCCTCGGCGGACGGCACATCGTGCTGCTGGTCATCGGCGTTCTCGCGCTGGACATGGCGCAGCAGGCGCTCCTCAACAGCAACCAGAACGTGGTGTACGCGCTGCGGCCCGAGGCTCGCAACCGCGTCAACGCGGCGTTCATGACGACGTTCTTCGTCGGCGGCGCGGTCGGCTCCGCACTGACCTCGGTGATCTGGGTGCACGGCGGCTGGACCGCCGTCAGCATCCTCGGCGCCACCCTCGCCGCCGGAACGGTCGTGCTCTTCGCCCTGGAGCGCCTGACCCACGCCCGCGTGGCCCGCGCATGAGGCATCTGTTGACAAGACAGAAAGCGGTCGCCGGTGGGTGAAGCCCACCGGCGACCGTTTCTCTGCTTTCTAGGAGCCGCGCTTCCAGAAGGCCCGCTTGCTTCCGCGCTGTGACTGACCGCCCGCGCCCACGAAGTCGGCGAGGACCTGCGTGGTCTGGCCCCACAGCCGTTCGAGGTTGGGCGGCTCGCCTCCCTCTCCGGAACGTACGGCCTGAAGCTCGGTCACCAGGCCGCGCAGCGGAGCCACCAGCGCCGCGTCCGCGCCGACCCGCTCCAGCCGCATGACCATCGGCTCCAGCTTGTCGAGCAGATCGCGCAGCTTCTGCGCCCGCGCCTGCAAGGTGTCGCCTGCGGCGAACTGGGTCAGCCGCTGGAACTCCTGCCCCAGTTCACGGCGTACCTGCGCCAGCGTCTCGGCCGCCGTCTCGATCCCCGGCGCGGGCAGGATCTTGTACGACTCGGGCTCGGCCGACTCGGCCGACTCGGCCGACGCCGAATCCCCGCGCAGGAAGTCGGGCACGTCCAGCTCGTCGGCGTCCGGCTGCAGCGGTGGACGCGAAGCAGGCCTCGGCCCAGGCCGCGGCGGGCTCGGCGGACCGGTCGGCGTCGAGGGCGGCGGACCGGACGGCGCGGCAGGCGGCGGGCCGGACTGCGCGGAGGGCGCTGAGGGCGCGGCAGGCGGCGGCGGTGCGGACGGCGGTGCGGGCGCGGGCCGAGGGGCCATCCCGTAGCCGCCTCCCGGCGGCGGCATCGCCGCGCGCGAACGTCCGCGCACCGACTTGACCGAGAACGTGTCGTAGCCCATCTGCTGGGTCGCCATCATCGGCCTGGCGGCGTCCACGGGAGCGTCGCCCCAGCCCTGCGGCATCTCGACCGGCTGGACGACCTTGTGCGACGTCCCGCCCTCGGTCACGACCCGGGTGTCCACGGCCACGAACGAGGTGAAGCGGCACAGCACGCCGAACTTCAGCGAGGTGGCGACGATGCGGCGCTCCAACTCCTCGCCGCCGTCCACCGCGTACTGGTCCTCCAGGTCCCGCAGATGCGCGCGCGCCCAGACCGCCGCGTTCGCCCGGTCCTCGGCCGCGACGCCGGCGGCGCGCTGCTCCCAGCTCTCGTCGCCCCGTACGACCACGGCCGCGGCCGCGGCACCGGCGGACGGCGCGCCACGGAAGCGACCCGAGATGACCAGCGGCACGCCCGGGAACAGCGCCCCGAGCCGCCGCGGCGCGACCGTGTCCGGAACGATCTCCAGGCCCTCCGGGTGCAGCGACAGGTTGGTCGCGATGGGCGAACCGATGCGGTGGTGGATGTTGTCCATGGCCTCGTCCAGCCGGTCCTCGGACTCCACCAGCTCGCAGCGTCCCTGCCCGTCGGCGGCCAGCCGCCGCAGGAAGCCCGCGTTCACCGCCCGGTCGATCCCGACCGTGTGGACGCGCACGCCCTGAAGCCGCGGAACGAGGTGCGCGAGGATCTGGTCCTCGTTGCCCACCTGACCATCGGTGATGAGAACGAGAACACGGTCGGCGGTCGAGTCGGCCAGCAGCGCCGCGGCCTCGGTGAGCGGCGACAGCATCTCCGTACCGCCGCGCGCGTCCATCGCGGCGAGGTGCTCGACCGCGCGGAACCGGTTGCGGTCCGTTCCGGCGACCAGGCCCGTGCCGAGGTCGCGCGGCCGCTCGATGGTGTTGTCGAACGCGAGCACCGCGAACCGGTCGTCGGCGGTGAGCGTGTCGATGATGCGGGCGGCGGCACGGCGCGCGGCGACCATCTTCCAGCCGTGCATGCTGCCCGAACGGTCGAGGATCAGCACGACGTCGCGCGGCTGCGGCCGGGTCTCGCCCGCCGGCAGCACGGTCAGCGTGAACGTGCCTTCGCCCTCCTCTTCGCCCTGCGCGTCCGGCGTGAGGGCGAGCGCCGCCGTCTCCTGCGGCGCGTACGCGAGACGCAGGATGAAGTCGCGGTTCAGGCGCTCGCCCGGCTGCAGCCGTACGGTCGTCTTCCCGCCCGCTTCGGCGGACTCCTCCGCGACCACGTGCAGCGCGGACTTGATCTCGCTGAGCGGCAGCCCGGCCGGGTCGATGTCGACGCCGATCGACAGGCGTACCGGATTCGGGAACCCGGGAAGCAGCACCGGCGGGCTGATCCGCGACGCGTCCGGCACCGCGTCGGTGTCGGACTGAACGCCGTCACCCGCCTGCGCGTCGTCGAGCGGGTCGCCCGGGATGTAGCGGGGCGCGACCACCAGCGGGAAGCGGAACGTGGCGCCGCCGTCCTCGTACGGCAGCGGCTGGTTGAGCGTGAGCCGGATCGTCACGCGCTCGCCGGGCAGGATGTTGCCGACGCGCATCGTGAAGACGTCCGGGCGTTCCTCCTCGGCGATCGCGGCGCGCTGACCGGCGGCGATGGCGTTGTCGTAGTCCTCGCGGGCCTGGCCGCGCTCCTTGAGCCTGCCCTCGATGACCCGGTCGCCCGCCTCCATGCGCAGCCGCGTGACCGCCGCGCGGTTCGGCAGCGGGAAGACGTAGGTGGCCTCCAGCGGCACGTCGAACGGGTTGCGGAACCCCTGGACGACCTCGATGCCCGCGGCGAGCCCGGTGATCGAGGCGTGCACGTCGACGGAGTCGAGCGGCAGGTTGCCCTTGTCGGTGCTGAGCGCCCCCAGCCCCCCGCCGGGAGCCTCCGGCGCGATGGGCTCGGGCAACGGTGTGATGTGCACGGTCACGAGGACCTCCCGGGAGAGTCGATGGAGCCGATGAGACCGCGGCGCGCGAGCTCGTCCACCAGCGGCCGGGCCGCGATCTCGATCGCGGCGAGGTCGTCCCCGGTGAGGGCGGGGACGTCGAGCATGAGGGTCAGGCCCGCGGCCAGCCGGACCCCTTGAACGACCGAGAGCGGCTCCCGCCGTTCGCCGGCCGTCGCAGGCCTTGCCGAAACCGGGCGATCCCAGACGACATCGTGCGAGCCGGTGCCGTCCGAGGCCGCGCTGCCAGCAGCCGCGCTGCCTGGGGCCGCGTTGCCTGGGGCCGAGTTGGCCGGGGTCGCGCTGCCTGGGGCCGAGTTGGCCGGGGTCGTGCTGCCTGGGGCTGCGCTGCCTGGGGCCGCGTTGTCGGAAGCCGCGTCGGCAGCGGTGGCGCGGGTGAGCCAGAAGCGTTCTCTGGCCGGGGTGGTCGTGTCGGTGGCCGCGGCTTCGGGGGTGTCGGTGTCGTCGGGCGAGTGGGCGGGGATGCGGGCGATCTCGGTGAGCGTCGAGTCGGTGGCGCCGGTGAGCTCGGTCTGGATCTCGGCGATGGTGCGGCCGGCGGCCTGCCGGCGCTTCACGGCGACGAGCTGGAGCAGGTGCCGCGGGCCGTACAGGGCGGTGCGGCCGCGACGTCCCAGCGGGGGGTCGACCAGGCCGATCGTGGTGTACCAGCGGATCAGGCGCTCGTTCGGCAGATCGCGCACCCGGCCGTTCACGCGCACGGCGTCGCCGGCGGCCAGCGCCGCCGTGGCGCGGTCCGCCAGCTCGGTGATGGTCCAGGTGCCGTCCATGGCTTGATAGTGACACTGTCATCATGACACTGTCAACAAAACGCTTAATGATCACCGAGATGCCCGGTCGGCGGCCACAAGAAGGTCAAAGTCCTTGAACTCCCGGCGCGACTGGCCCCACGCTTGCGCTGAATGCCGAGGAGAAAGGGCGTTCGGTGCGGAGCAGCGGGTTCGGCACGACGGATGCCGGGGCCTCCGCCTGGTCGCGGTATCGGTTGCTGGCCGCCGAGCACCGGCCGGAACGGGTCGTGCTCCGGGCCGTCCTCGCGGGCGGGCTCGGGGTCGTCGTCTCCGGTCTGAGCTTCTGGTGGGCCGGGCCGATCGTGGCCGTGGCGGCGTTCACCATGCATGCGGTCTATGAACGGAACCGCCCGGGCGCGGCGACGAGCTGGCGCCGGGGCGCGCTGGCCGAACGGCGTACCGGGCGGCGGCTGGCCAGGCTCGACCCGGCGGGCTTCCACGTGCTGCACGACCGCGCCGTCCCCGGCCTGCCCGCGACCAACCTCGACCATCTGGTCGTCGGCATCACCGGCGTGTACGCGATCGCGAGCCGCCGCTGGCGCTGGGGCGCCCGGCTGCGCTCGGAGGGGCGGCGGCTGTGGGCGGGCGGTCGGCCCGCGGGCGACGTGGCCGGCGCGGCAGCGCGCGGCGCGCACACGGTCTCCGAACTCCTCGGCGCCGAACTCGACCACGACATCCCGGTCGCCCCGCTCGTGGCCGTGCACGGAGCGCGCGTAGGCCGGGCCGGGCTGCGGCACGGCGGCGTGCTCTTCTGTGCGGCGGGGCCATTGCCCCATCTCATTTCCACGCGTCCCGTGATCTTTACCAGTGCGCAGGTCGCGACCGTCGCCGCGGCGGCGGAACGCGTTCTCCCGCCCATGCTGGAGACCCTTTTTCCGGACTGATCACGGTTCCCTAACGCCCTTCACGCAGAGTGTTCGCTCGGAAGCGTGGAGGAAGGTGATCCAGGTGAAGGCCTAAGATCGAATCAGTCGGACATGACGGACAATCGCCATTCAAAGCCTTCAATTGCGGCACTCTCGGATGGAATGGGTAATAGATCTGTCGCGCGGGACGGAACATTGTGGCTAAAGGAGTTCGTTCCTTTGAAATTGACGGTAAAGAGTCTGTAGAACCTTTACCTTTTAAGGATGAACGACCACCTCCTGGTCGAGGCGCTGCGTTCGCGGGACTCGGGTGCACCCGCGGCGGTGTACGAGGCCTACGCGGACCGGCTCTACGCCTACTGCTGGTTCCAGCTGCGCGGCCGTGACGCCGCGCAGGTCGCCCTGCGCGACACGTTCATCGTCGCCGAGGCCCACATCGACAAGCTGCGCGATCCGGACCGCTTCGGGCCGTGGCTGTACGCGATCGCCCGCCTGGAGTGCGGGCGCCGCATGCCCTACGGCGGCCAGCCGCCGGACCTGCCCGTCGCCAGCCACGACCAGGAGGACGTCGACCAGCGGATCATGGCCTGGCAGGCCGTCCTCGGGCTCGCGCCGCTCAGCCGGGAGATCCTGGAGCTGCGGGTCCGCCACCAGCTCTCGGTGCCCGACCTCGCGGCGGTCTTCGACCTGCCGGTCAAGGAGGCCCAGGCCGCCCTCGACCGCGCGCACGCCGAGCTCGAGGTGGCGCTGACCGCCGAGATCCTCGCCCACCAGGGCCCGTACGGCTGCGCCGAGCGTGGCCGGCTGCTCCGCGAGCGGCGCGGCGAGATGAACCACGGGCTGCGCGCCCGCCTGCTGAGCCATGCGGACGAGTGCACGGCCTGCGGAACGTTCCGCCCGCGAACGGTGTCGGCTGCCAAGGTCTACGGCCTGCTCCCGCAGGCCGAGCCGCCCGACGCCCTGCGCCTGCGCGTGATGAGCTGCTTCCTCGACCCCGAGCTGGTCGGCTACCGGCTTTTCGTCGCCACCCGGGTCAGCGAGTTCACCCCGGGCGGCTTCCCCGTGCAGCCCCGCCGTTCGGTGCTCCCGCGCCGCGCCGGCTCGTCGCGAGGCAGCGCGCTGCCCTGGCGCAACGGCATGCGCCGGGGCGGCTCCCGCCGTCCCGGCGACACCGACCGCCCCCGCAAGGACCGCAAATCCCGCAAAGACCGCAAAGACCGAAGAGACCGAAGAGACCGCGCGAGCGAAGCCGACACTGCGGGCGGCGTGGGCCTGGCAGCGGTCGCCGCCCGCAGTTCCAGCGGCGACGACAAAGCCGCCGAGACCGAAAGTCGAGCGACGACCCCCGCTCCCGCTCCCGCTCCCGCCTCTGCCTCTGCCTCTGCGGGGCGAGTTGCGGATCGGGACGGGCGGTTCGGGGCTGGGCTGGTGCGGGCGGTCGCGGCTACCGCGATCGCGTTGATCGTGCTCGGCGCGGCCGCGGGTCTGGCCGGTTACCTGATCGACGGTGGGCGCGGCTCGGGTCGTGATGCCGCGAGTGGGGCGGCCCATCCGCGGGTACCGTCCGTTCCGCCGGTGGACGACGCGCCGGAGCCGGTGAACGGGCACGGGCCCCAGGGCGCCACCGGCGCACCCGTGTCGGCCACGTTCCCGTTGGGCGCGCAGGCGTCGTCGGCGCCGCCCTCGGCGGTGCTGCCGTCACCGTCGCCGCGCCGCGACTACCAGACGGCTCCCGACGGGCATGACGTTCCGCCGTCGCCGCCGGGCGGCTCCGGGGTGCTGCTGATCTCGCCGCTCTACCTCGACCTCGCGGGCTCGTCCGACGGGACCGTGACCCTTGAGGCCACGGGCGGTCCGATCAGCTGGCGCGCAACGACCTGGGGTCCGGTCCGGCCGAGCCAGTCGGCGGGACGCCTGGAGGACGGACAGTCGGTCAACCTGGCCGTGCACGTGTTCCGGCGGGCCTCCTCGAACGGCGAGGGCGGCATCACGTTCCAGCCCGGCGGCCAGCAGGTGCACGTCACCTGGCGGCCCGACCCCGGCCCGGACCCGACGCCCACGCCGACCCCGACGCCCACTCCGACGAGCCCGGGCCCGACGACGCCGTCGCCGACGCCCTCCCAGCCGGGCTCGACGTCGCCCTCCGAGCCGTCCAAGCCTCCGGCCTCCTCGTCGGAGCCCCCGCCGCCCAGCTCGTCCGAGCCGCCTTCCCACTCCGACCCGCCGCCGCCGACCCATGAGGATCCGCCGACATCTTCGTCCGCCCCGCCGCCGCCTCCGCCGCCCTCTTCGTCGTCGTCGGAGCCGCAGTCGCCCTCCGCGTCCGGGCCCAGCCCGCAGAGCTCCGGATGACGGCGGCAACGAGGATTGGGAACTCAAGGAACTAAGCCCGGTTACGCGCAGCGGCCGGACTCGCGGGTCAGCCCGCTGCCCGTCGAGTCGGCGCTGGTACGCCTCGCCGCGGACGTACGGCGCGTCGGGTGGCCGCTGTGGAGTGAGCCCGCCGCGCGCACCCGGCGCGAGGTGGCCGAGCTGTGCCGCCTCCAGACCGCGCGCGGCCTGACCGTGCTGTCGTGGCTGTCGCGTTCGGGCGTCTCACCGCAGGACGACGACCTCGGATGGCTGCTGGCCACCAACCGGCTGGCGGGCGTGCGCCGCGACCGCATGTACGCGGCGGCGGGCGAGCTGCCGCAGCCGGTACGCGACGTCGTCGTCGCCAACTGGACGTGGGCGCTGGCCAGCCCGCACGGCGGCCAGGCGACGGCGTCCTTCCTCGCCGCGGGCGCCTACCCCGACGACGGTTATTCGGCCGCGCACGCGACCGTCGCGCTGCTGCGGCTGTGGGAGCGGCGGCCCGAATACCGTTCCGCGCTCGCCGCCGCCTGGGCCGCGACGCGTACGCCCGCCGACTGGTGCAAGGCCGCCGAGCTGCACGCCTCCTACGGCGCGGCGGTGCCGATCTTCAGCTACCCGCGGCTCCCCGTCCCGCCGCGCACGACCGTTCGTCCGTGGATCGAACGGTTGCTGGGTGTGCGGTCTGATCATCGAGGGTAGTTACTCGTGCGAATCGCGTGACGAGAGTTCACCATGTTGCCCATGTGAATTACTCTCAGTGAAGACTTGCCTGCACTGTGTGACTAACGGTAGGGGAGGACCGTGTTTCCGTCACCGAGCACAGCAGCGTTCCCGCGCCGGCCGTCCCCTGCTGCCAGGGGTGCGGCGCTCCGCCTGATCGCCCTGTCCTCGGGCGTGGCCATCGCCATGACGGCGCTGACCGTACCGGCGCCCATGACCCGGCCCGCCGCGGCGGATCCCACCCCGAGCGCGCGCGACATCGCGCGCAGCAAGAGCGCGGAGCGCGCACGGGCCGCCGACGTCGGCCGTACCAAGGCGCAGCTCGCGGAGGCCAACGGCGAGCTGGAACGGCTCGCGATCGCGTCCGCCACCGCAGTGGAGCGTTACAACGGCGAGATCGTGAAGCTCCAGCGCGCCCGCGACGAGCACAAGGTCGCCGAGCAGCGGCTCGCGCAGGCGAACGTGAAGCTGACCGCGGCGCAGCAGGACCTGGCCAAGTTCGCGGTGAACGCCTACCAGATCAACACCGGGGCCAACCCGTGGATGGCCGCGCTGGGCGGGCACGGCGGGCCGCAGGGCTTCATGGACCGCGCCGGGATGGTCGACGTGATGGCCCGGCAGCGCACCGGCATGGTGCAGAAGGTCGAGGCCGCGCGGAACGTCGCCGACGTCTTCAAGCGCCAGGCCCAGGAGGCGCTCGACGAGCAGGCCGCCGCGACGAAGCGTTCCGCCGAGGCCAAACGCCAGGCAGAGGCCGCCGTGGCCGACCAGCAGGCCGCCGTACGGCGCCTCGCCGCCAGCAAGCGGCGCCTGGAGGCACGGCTCGGATCCGCCCAGGCGCACACCGAGGAGCTGCAGCGCCGGCGCGAGGCCGCGATGAACCGCATGGCCACGCAGTCGTTCTCCGGTTCGGGACGTACCGCCATCAACCTGGCGCGCGGCTCGGCCCGCGGCTCGCTCGTCGTGCGCGCCGCGCTGAAGTTCATCGGCACGCCCTACTCGTGGGGCGGCGGCACGGCGAGCGGCCCGAGCTACGGCGTCGCGCAGGGCGCCGGGATCCTCGGCTTCGACTGCTCGGGGCTCGCGCTCTACGCCTGGAACAAGGCGGGCGTACGGCTCGACCACTGGACCGGCACGCAGTGGACGTCCGGACCGCACGTCCCGGTCAGCCAGCTGCGCGCGGGCGATCTGGTGTTCTTCGCCAGCGACACCGGCGACCCCGACACGATCCACCACGTGGGCATCTACCTCGGGCAGGGCCGGATGATCGAGGCGCCCTACACCGGGGCCAGCGTCCGCATCTCCAGCATCTACCGGAACGGTCTCATCGGCGCGACCCGCCCCGCAGGGTGACGGTCAGGCTCGGCGCGCCGAGAGCGCACAGGCCCAGGACGACGGAACGCTTCCGTACGAAGACCTCGTACGGAAGCGTTCCGCGTGTGCTCGCCCGCGGACGGCGCCGGGGAGCGGTGTGCCGGCGCCGCCTGCCCGCGTCAGTGCCCGCCGTGCTGCGCGATGCGCTCGGCCTCGCGCTTGCGCGACCGCTCGATCTCGGCCTCGGCCTCGACGCGGCCGACCCAGTTGGCGCCCTCGACGGACTTGCCGGGCTCGAGGTCCTTGTAGACCTCGAAGAAGTGCTGGATCTCCAGCCGGTCGAACTCCGGCACGTGGTGGATGTCGCGCAGGTGCTCGCTGCGCGGGTCGGTCGAGGGGACGCACAGGACCTTGTCGTCGCCCCCCGCCTCGTCGGTCATCCGGAACATGCCGACGGCGCGGCACTTGATCAGACAGCCGGGGAACGTCGGCTCCTGGAGGATCACCAGGGCGTCGAGCGGGTCGCCGTCCTCGCCCAGGGTGTCCTCGATGAAGCCGTAGTCGGCCGGATACTGGGTGGAGGTGAACAGCATCCGGTCCAGCCGGATGCGGCCGGTCTCGTGGTCCACCTCGTACTTGTTCCGGCTGCCCCTCGGGATCTCAATGACGACGTCGAAATCCAAGATGTCCTCCGCTCCCCGCGTGGTCGCAGTGTCTAGTCTTTCGGGAGTCTGTGCGGGCGAAGCCGACCCCCACAGGGTGGGTGTTCCCATATATAAGGATGTCGCACGTTGGTGAGTGCTGAGTGGGAGAGGGGCGGTCTCGTGCCCGGCAGGGCGCGGGCCCTCGCATTGATCACGCTGTCCCTCCTTAATGTTTTCACCGCCGGCGCGGGCGCCGCAGTGGCGAAACTCACACCCGAACGGCACCTGTCGCCGCAGCCGCCGCAGGTCGCCGTCCGCGACCCTTTCCGCACGTCGGCGGCGCCTTCGGCGGCGAGCGCCACCGCCCGGGTGCCGCAGCCGGGCACGCTGGCGGCGCGGCTGAACGGGCTGATCGGCGGCTCCGCGGCGAAGATCAACGCGGTGGTGATCGACGCCGCCACCCGGCGAACGCTCTATCAGCAGCGCGGCGACCGGCCCGCCACCCCGGCGTCAACGACCAAGCTGACCACCTCGGTGGCCGCGCTCGCCGCCCTCGGCCCCCAGCATCGCATGACCACCCAGGTCGTTCAGGGGAACGCGGGGGGCGTGGTGCTCGTGGGCGGCGGTGACCCCACATTGACGGCCCTGACCACGCCGTCCGGTACGGAGTCGGGCACGGCCGAGGGCGAGCCCGCGTTCGCCTCGCTGATCGACCTGGCGCGGCAGACCGCCACGGCGCTCAAGGCGTCCGGGGTCAAGCAGGTCCGGGTCGACTACGACGTCAACGCCTATCAGGGGCCTCGTACGGCCGCGGGCTGGAAGTCCAACTACCTGCCGGACGGTGAGATCGCCCCGGTCACGGCCCTGACGGTCGACGAAGGGCGCGTCGCCCCGTCCAACCCGGCCGAGAAGGGCCGCGTGAGCGACCCGCCCGCCGCCGCCGTCAGCTCGTTCGCCCACCTGCTCGGCAAGTACGGCGTGCGCGCCAAGCCGGGCCGTCGCACCACCGCGGCCTCCGGAGCGGCGCGCCTGGGCGCGGTCCAGTCGCCCCCGATCTCCGAGCTCATCGAGCACCTCATGACCCACAGCGACAACGACGTGGCCGAGGCCATGCTCCGCCAGGTCGCGATCAAGCGCGGCAAGCCCGTGACGTTCACCGGCGGTGCCGAGGCCGTACGGGAGGTCCTCGGCTCGCTCGGTGTCGCCGAGGGCGTGTCCACGGGCGACGGCAGCGGCCTGTCGCCGCGCAACCAGATCACGCCGCTCGCCCTGGCCCGCATCGCCGCGCTGGCCGCCTCTCCCGAGCACCCCGAACTGCGGGCGGCGATCACCGGCATGCCGGTGGCCGGGTTCTCTGGAACGCTCAAGACCCGCTACGCCGTGGCGGCCAGCCAGGCCGGGGCCGGGGTCGTCCGGGCCAAGACCGGCACGCTGGCGGGCGTCAGCACCCTCGCCGGGGTGGCCATCGACGCCGACGGGCGGCTGCTGGCCTTCGCATTCATGGCCGGTGACGGCAAGGGCCCCGCCGACCCCGCGAAGCTCGACCAGCTGGCCGGTGCCGTGGCCTCCTGCGGCTGCTGACCCGGCTGCCGAACCGGTTTTCAACTCGCCCCGGAACTCGCCGAAACCCGTAGTTACCGGCCGGTGTGGAAAACCCCGTACGGGAGATAACCAGAACGGTTGTTCGTTGAACGATCGTGCAGGGGCGCCCCGGCGCCGTCTCGGAACGTACGGTGGAGTGTATGAGCGCCTCAATGATCGACTGGAACGTGGCGGTCCAGACCGGGACCCGGCTCGTGCGCCCCGGCCCGCAGGTCAGCCAGGACGAGGCCAGGCAGGTGGTGAACGAGCTCCGCGAGCTGTCCAGGATCGCCCAGGGGCACGTTCGCGACTTCACGGGCATCCAGGCCGAACAGGACCCCGCGCCCGCCACGATCGTGGACCGTCCCGGCTGGATCCGGGCCAACGTGGACGGCTTCCGGGTGGTGCTCGAGCCGCTCATGGAGCAGATGAACGAACGCAAGGGCCCGAGCCTGCTCGGCGGCGGCGCCGGCGTGATGGTGCAGGCCGTCGGCTCCCGCGTCACCGGCATGCAGGTCGGCGCGATCCTGGCGTACATGGCGGGCCGCGTGCTGGGGCAGTACGAGCTGTTCCTGCCGCCCGACCCGTCCGGCCGCGCCCCGACCGGCCGCCTCACGCTCGTCGCGCCCAACATCGTGCAGGTGGAGCAGGAACTCGGCGTCGACACGCGCGACTTCCGCCTGTGGGTCTGCCTGCACGAGGAGACTCACCGCACGCAGTTCACCGGCGTTCCCTGGCTGCGCGAGTACGTGCAGGACCAGATGACCAAGTTCCTGCTGGCGTCCGACCTGGACCCGGGCGCGATGCTGGACCGGATGCGCGACGCCGCCGAGGCCGTGGCCGACGCCGTACGCGGCGGCGAGTCCAGCCTCATCGACGCGATCCAGTCGCCCGAGCAGCGCGAGATCCTCGACCGCCTCACCGCGGTGATGACGCTGGTCGAGGGCCACGGCGACTTCGTGATGGACGCCGTCGGGCCCGAGGTCGTCCCGTCCGTTCAGCAGATCCGCGACCGCTTCCAGGGCCGCCGCGACGGCGGTTCGCGCATGGACAAGACGATCCGCCGCCTGCTCGGCATCGACCTCAAGATGAAGCAGTACGCCGAGGGCTCGCGCTTCGTCCGCCAGGTGGTCACCGAGGCGGGCATGGACGGCTTCAACAAGGTCTGGCAGTCCCCGGAGACGCTGCCCACCCACGACGAGATCAAGGAGCCCACGACCTGGATGAACCGGGTCATCGGCCCGCGCGTGATCGACTCGCCCCCGGACGCGCTGGAGGGCTGAGTGTCACACCCCCGTGGTAGGCGTTGACCATGGGGCCTGATCCGGCGGTGGCCGCCGTGCGCGTGGCGGTGCGCCGCGCGCTCACCGGCCTGCCTCCGGGCGCGCTGGTCCTGGCCGCCTGCAGCGGCGGAGCCGACTCCCTCGCGCTGGCCGGCGCCCTGGCGTTCGAGGCCCCCCGCGCCGGCCTGCACGCGGGCGCCGTGACGGTCGACCACGGCCTCCAGGAGGGCTCGGCCGACCGCGCGGCCCAGCTCGTCCGCCTCCTCGCCGACCTGGGCCTCGACCCGGCCGGCTCCATCGCCGTCACCGTCGGCACCGAGGGCGGCCCCGAGAACGCCGCCCGCGAGGCCCGCTACGCCGCCCTCGACCAGGCCGCCGCCCGCTGGAACGCCGCCGCCGTCATGCTCGGCCACACCCGCGACGACCAGGCCGAAACCGTCCTCCTAGGCCTCGCCCGAGGCTCCGGCGCCCGCTCCCTCGCCGGCATGCCCCCCGCCTTCACCCGTCCTGAGGGTGAGGTTCGTTACTTGCGGCCGTTGCTGGGGGTTGATCGGGGGACGGCTCGGAAGGCGTGTCTGGCGATGGGGCTGGAGCCTTGGGACGACCCGCACAACCTCGATCCGGGGTTCGCGCGGGTGCGGGTCAGGCGTGAGGCGCTGCCCGCGCTGGAGAAGGCGCTGGGGCCGGGCGTGGCCGAGGCGCTGGCCCGTACGGCGCGGATGCTGCGGGACGACGCGGAGGCACTCGACGGGCTCGCGCAGCGCGCGCTCGCGGACGCCGAAGCGGACGGCGAAGCGGACGGCGAGGGCGGCGCTGGCGGCGGGACCGACGGCCAAGGCGGCGCGGACGGCTCGGATGGTGCGGGCGCAGCGGGCGGCGGCGATGGCGGGGACGGGCGAACCGGTGAGGGCGGCGGGTTGCGGGTGGAGGTGCTGGAGGGGCTGCCGCGGGCCGTGCGGACGCGGGTGCTGCGGATGGCGGCGGTGGCGGCGGGAAGCCCACCGGGTACGCTCGCGGCCGTTCATGTCGAAGAAGTGGATCGCCTGGTCACGGACTGGCGAGGGCAGCGGCACGTCGATCTGCCCGGGGGCGTACGCGCGTTCCGGCGGTGTGGGAGGCTGCTGTTCGGACCGGCCTGAAATGCCGTGCGTGCCGTCGCGATGAGGGTGGGGTTGTGGACGAGAAGGACCTGGGCGCTGACCTGTCGAAGGTGCTCATCCCGGAGGACCAGCTGCAGGCCAAGGTTCGCGAGCTGGCGGCGCAGATCGACGCCGACTACGCGGGCAAGGACCTGTTGCTGGTCGGCGTCCTCAAGGGCGCCGTCATGATCATGGCCGATCTGGCGCGGGCGCTGCACTCGCCCGCCTCGATGGACTGGATGGCGGTCTCGTCGTACGGCTCGGGCACCAAGTCGTCGGGCGTGGTGCGGATCCTCAAGGACCTCGACACCGACATCCTCGACCGGCACGTGCTGATCGTCGAGGACATCATCGACTCGGGCCTCACGCTGTCCTGGCTGGTCAGCAACCTGCGCTCGCGCGGTCCCGCCTCCCTGGAGATCTGCGCGCTGCTGCGCAAGCCCGAGGCGGTCAAGACCGAGATCGACTGTAAATACCTCGGCTTCGACATCCCGAACGAGTTCGTCGTCGGCTACGGCCTGGACTACGCCGAGAAATATCGCAACCTGCCGTTCGTGGGCACGCTCGCCCCGCATGTGTACGGTGGCGACGGAGCCTAGACGCCTACCGCACGATGCGCTGGGGAACAAGAGGCCCCGGCGGATCGTTGCAAGGGTCGTTGACGGGTATACCGAATGGATCAGGGGATCGGCGCTGGCTGCGTCCCCTGTGCTTACCGGTGTACCGTCGGTATCCCGGGTCTATGCCGGGGTACCGCATTATGGAGGCCGCCCCGGCGGACGATGGGTCCCGGTTTTCCAGGGCCTGACGTGCAGGGTGCCGGTTCACAGACGTTGGTCAGGAGGGACGGGCCCCGAAGGGGTAACCGGATAAATGGACGTGAAGCGCTACTTTCGCGGGCCGCTGCTGTGGATCCTGCTGTTCGGCCTCTTGGTCGCCCTCGTCATGTGGGGCGTCAACCCCGGCCGTTCCTACGAGAAGACCGACACTTCGACGGTGGTCCAGGAGATCGCCAAGGGCGAGGTGAAGTCCGCAAAGATCATCGACAAGGATCAGCGGATCGAGGTCACGCTCCAAAACGGCAAGCAGCAGCAGGCCTCCTGGGTTGACGGTCAGGGTCTCCAACTGCAGAACCAGCTGCAGCAGCAGGCCAACGCGGGCAAGCTGCCCGGCGGCTACAACGTCGAGGTTCCGAAGCAGAGCTTCTTCCTGAACCTGCTGTTCAGCCTGTTGCCCATCGTGGTGATAGTGCTGATCTTCCTGTTCATCATGAACCAGATGCAGGGCGGCGGCTCTCGGGTCATGAACTTCGGCAAGTCCAAGGCCAAGCTCATCACCAAGGACACGCCGAAGACCACGTTCGCCGACGTGGCGGGCGCGGACGAGGCCCTGGAGGAGCTGGAGGAGATCAAGGACTTCCTCCAGAACCCGGCCAAGTTCCAGTCCATCGGCGCCAAGATCCCCAAGGGTGTGCTGCTGTACGGCCCGCCCGGCACCGGCAAGACGCTGCTGGCCCGTGCGGTGGCCGGCGAGGCGGGCGTGCCGTTCTACTCGATCTCCGGTTCGGACTTCGTCGAGATGTTCGTCGGCGTCGGCGCCTCCCGCGTCCGCGACCTGTTCGAGCAGGCCAAGGCGAACGCGCCGTCCATCATCTTCATCGACGAGATCGACGCCGTCGGCCGGCACCGCGGCGCGGGCCTCGGCGGCGGCCACGACGAGCGCGAGCAGACCCTCAACCAGCTGCTGGTCGAGATGGACGGCTTCGACGTCAAGGGCGGCGTCATCCTGATCGCGGCCACCAACCGGCCCGACATCCTCGACCCGGCGCTGCTGCGCCCGGGCCGCTTCGACCGCCAGGTCACCGTCGACCGGCCCGACCTTGAGGGCCGCAAGGGCATCCTCCGGGTGCACGGCCGCGGCAAGCCGTTCGCCCCGGACGTCGACCTCGACGTCATCGCGCGGCGTACCCCCGGCTTCACCGGCGCCGACCTGGCGAACGTGATCAACGAGGCGGCGCTGCTCACCGCGCGCTTCGACCGCAAGCTGATCGACATGGACACCCTCGAGGAGTCCATCGACCGCGTGATGGCCGGGCCCGAGCGCAAGACCCGCGTCATGTCGGAGAAGGAAAAGAAGATCATCGCCTACCACGAGGGCGGTCACGCACTGGTGGCGCACGCGCTGCCGAACGCCGACCCCGTGCACAAGGTGACGATCCTGCCCCGCGGCCGGGCCCTCGGTTACACGATGACCCTGCCGATGGAGGACAAGTTCCTCACCACCCGCTCGGAGATGACCGACCAGCTGGCGATGCTGCTGGGCGGCCGTACGGCCGAGGAGCTGGTGTTCCACGAGCCGACGACCGGCGCGGCCAACGACATCGAGAAGGCCACCTCGATCGCGCGCAACATGGTGACCGAGTACGGGATGAGCGAGCGCCTCGGCGCCCGCAAGTTCGGCACCGGCCAGGGCGAGGTCTTCCTCGGCCGCGACATGGGCCACGAGCGCGACTACTCCGAGGACATCGCCTCGGCGATCGACGACGAGGTCCGCCGCTACATCGAGGGCGCGCACGACACCGCGTGGGAGATCCTGGTCGAGTACCGGGACGTCCTGGACGACCTGGTGGTCAACCTGATGGAGAAGGAGACCCTGTCCAAGGACATGGTGCTCCAGATCTTCGCGCCGATCACCAAGCGCCCGCACCAGAACTCCTACACCGGCTACGGCAAGCGGCTGCCGTCCGACCGCCCGCCCGTGCTGACTCCGAAGGAGCTGGCGCTGATGGGCCCGCAGGACGTCACCGACCTGACCAAGAACAACGGCCAGGGCGCCACCGAGTCCGTCGACGCTCCGGTCGACACGCCGCCGAGCGAGAGCTGATCTCCTTTGGCTCTTCCGTACGACGAGGATCAGACCCCGGGGGCCGAGCCCCCGGGGTTCGACCATGCCCGCATCGAAAAGGCCGTCCGCGAGATCCTGTTCGCGATCGGGGAGGACCCCGACCGCGACGGTCTCCGCGACACGCCCTCCCGGGTGGCGCGCGCCTACGCCGAGCAGTTCGCCGGTCTCCGCCAGGAGCCCGAGGACGCGCTCAACAAGGTCTTCGAGGCCGACCACGACGAGATGGTCCTGGTCAAGGACATCGAGGTCTACAGCGTCTGCGAACACCACCTGGTCCCGTTCCACGGCGTCGCGCACGTGGGCTACACGCCCAACAAGAGCGGCCAGATCACGGGCCTGTCCAAGCTCGCCCGCCTGGTCGACGTCTACGCGCGCCGACCGCAGGTGCAGGAACGCCTGACCAGCCAGGTCGCCGACGCGATCATGCGCATCCTGGAGCCGCGCGGCGTCATCGTGGTGATCGAGGCCGAGCACCTGTGCATGACGATGCGCGGCGTTCGCAAGCCCGGCGCCAAGACCGTCACCTCGGCCGTGCGCGGAGACTTCCGCGAGCACCCCGAGACCCGCGCCGAAGCCATGGGCCTCATCCTCGGCTGATCCGGGGCGGTCCCGGTCGCCGACGCGCGGGTGAACATTCGCCGGGGGTTTGGAAACGTTTCCACCAACTCCAGGGTCCGCGCAGCCGGGGGAGGGCCCGGGGCCTCAGAGGCAGTGAACACTGTCGATCAAGGCATAGGCTTGATTGCATGACCACAGCCGGAGTTCCAGGGCTGCCCTCGCCGGGGCGCTGCCTCGTCATGGGCGTGGTCAACGTGACTCCGGACTCGTTCTCCGACGGGGGAGCGTGGTTCGATCCGGACAAGGCGATCCGGCACGGGATCGACCTGGTGGCCGAGGGCGCGGACGTGGTCGACGTGGGCGGCGAGTCCACCCGTCCCGGCGCCCAGCGGGTCTCCCAGGAGGAGGAGCTGCGCCGGGTCGTGCCGGTGATCGAGGCGCTGGCCGCCGAGGGCGTGCCGGTCTCGGTCGACACGATGCGCGCCGAGGTGGCCGAGGCCGCCGTGGCGGCGGGCGCGCGGCTGGTCAACGACGTGAGCGGCGGGGTGGCCGACCCCGACATGGCGCGGGTGGTCGCGGCCGCCCGGGTGCCGTACGTGGTCATGCACTGGCGCGGGCACAGTCACGACATGTACACCCGCGCCGTCTACCGGGACGTGGTCCGCGAGGTGCGCGACGAGCTGCTCGTACGGGTGGACGCGATCCTGGCCGCGGGCGTCGACCCGTCGATGATCGTGCTCGATCCGGGCCTGGGCTTCGCCAAGAGCCCCGAGGCCGGTCACAACTGGAGTCTCATCGCACATCTGGATGCGTTCCTGGACACCGGATACGCGGTCCTGGTGGGCGCCTCCCGCAAGCGTTTCCTTGGCAAGCTGCTGGCGGGGACCGACGGGATCCCCCGCTCGTTCATCGACTGCGACGACGCGACGGTGGCCATCACGTCCCTGGTCGCCGCCGCGGGCGCCTGGTGCGTGCGGGTGCACCGGGTACGGCCGAACGCGGACGCCGTGCGGGTGGCGGCGGCGATCCGCGCTCACTCCGACGACCGCGCCTATCGCGCGCACACCGACGACCGCTCGCCTATCGAAGACCGCGCGCATACCGACCTAGACCGTTCCGACGACCCCGGGAGCATCGACCAGTGAGTCCAGCCGATCTGGCCGCCCTCGACGAAGCAAACGCCGAGTACTACGCCGCGTTCGAGGCCGGGGACCTGGACCGGATGTCGGCGATCTGGGCGGAGGGGAAGTACGCCGAGCGCGTGACGTGCGTGCACCCGGGCTGGCCGAGGTTGCGCGGCCGGGAAGAGGTACTGCGCTCCTGGGCGTTGATCATGGCGAACACCAGCTACATCCAGTTCGTCCTGACGGGGGTCGAGGCGGACATCAACGGCGACCACGCCGTGGTGACCTGCTCGGAGAACATCCTGACCGCCGACGAGGACACCGAGGCCGGTTTCCTCGCGGGCGGCGAAGTCGTGGCGACCAACGTCTTCGTCCACACCGAGGGGGAGTGGCGGCTGCTGCTCCACCACGGTTCGCCCATCCTGAACACCGCAGAGGAAGAATGAGCGCCGACACTCTCGACACGATCGAACTCCGCGGGCTGCGCGCCCGGGGACGGCACGGATGCCTGCCCGCCGAGCGTGAGCTGGGACAGGAGTTCGTGGTCGACGTGGCGCTGGGGCTCGACACCCGCCCGGCCGCGGCGGGCGATGATCTGTCGCGTACCGTCGACTACGGATCGCTCGCCGGCCGCCTGGTCGCCGTCGTCGAAGGGGACCCCGTGAACCTCATCGAGACGCTGGCCGACAGGCTGGCCGCGGTCTGCCTGGAACAGGAGACGGTGGCGCAGGTCGAGGTCACCGTCCACAAGCCGAGCGCCCCTGTGCCGCACCCCTTCACGGACGTGGCCGTGAAGATCAGGAGGAGTCGCCCATGACAGCGTCCGACCCGATCCACCGTCCCGACCGCACCGCGACCGGCGGCCACATGCTGGTCCACCACCGCGTCGTCTTCTCACTCGGCAGCAACCTCGGCGATCGGCTGGACAACATCCAGGAGGCCGTCGACGCGCTGTTCGACGCTCCCGGCCTGTCGTTCGTCGCGCTGTCGCCGGTGTACGAGACGCCCCCCTTCGCGCCGCCCGGGCAGGACATCCCCGAGCAGGGCGACTTCCTCAACATCGTGCTGGTCGCCGACACCCGGCTGCCCCCGGAGAACCTGCTCGAACGCGTCCTCAACATCGAGAACGCGATGCAGCGCGTCCGTGAGGTCCGCTGGGGGCCGCGCACGCTGGACATCGACATCGTCGTGTTCGGCAACGTGAGCATGGACGACCCGGACCTGACGCTCCCGCACCCGCGCGCGCACGAGCGCGCGTTCGTGCTCGTCCCCTGGGCCGACATCGAGCCGGACGTGCTGCTGCCCGGCCACGGCCGCGTCGGTGACCTCGCGAACGCCAAGCAGGCGGAGGGAGGCCCCTCGGCCGTCCGCCGCCGCGAAGACCTGACCCTGCAGCCGCCTGCATGAAACCGACCCGCCTCACGTTCCTCACCGCCCTGGTGGTCGTCATCGGACTGATCACCTGGGCGGTGCTGCGGACCGCCTACGTGTCGCTGCCGCCGCTGCCGTGGACGGCGGTGCCGACGCTGCTCCTCCTCGCCCTCGGCGAGGCGTTCACCGGCTTCAGCACGCTGCGCCGGATCCGCCGCAAGAAGGGCACCAGGCCGGTCGAGCCGCTGGTCGTCGCCCGCCTGGCCGCGCTCGGCAAGGCGACGGCGCTGGCCTCGGCCGTGCTGGCCGGGGTCTTCGCCGGCTTCGCCGCCAGCCTCGCCGACGCGCTGGACAAGCCGACGCCGCGCCACGACTTCTTCGTGAGCGGCGGTACGTTCCTGGCCGCGCTCGTGCTGGTCGGCGCCGCGTTCTTCCTGGAGTTCGCCTGCCGGGTCCCCAAGGATCCGGATGAGGAGAACCAGCAGGACCGCGGCGCCTCTCGCGCGTGAGGAACGCCTCCCGCGCGTGAGGAACGCCTCCCGCGCGTAAGGAACGCCTCCCGCGCGTGAGGAACGCCTTCCGCGCGTGAGGAACGCCTTCCGCGCGTGTGGGGCGTCTAGGGGCGGAGCAGGTACGGGACGCTGGCGTTGAGGAAGCGGCGCGGGAACTCGTCGCGCATCCGCCACAGCCCGGCGTCGATCACGAAGTGGGCCATGACCGCGCCCAGGTAGGCGCCGTAGAGAGCCCGTTCCAGCGCCGACGACGCGCCGTGCAGGTGGGACGCGTAGTTGAGCGCCACTCCGCCCGCGATCGCGATCGCCGCCATGACGGCGAGGCCGATGGCGGGCGTACGGCCCGGACGCGGGGCACCGGACACCAGGCCGACGATCAGCAGGTACTGGTAGCCGTGCGCGACGGTGAGGCCGGCCACGGCGGCGTACGGGGATGTGAAGACGAAGACCGGCGTGAAGAAGAGCAGCGACGTCAGGTAGACGACCATGAATCCGGCCGGGCGGCGTTGCCTGCGCACCAGGGCGTAGAGCCCGAGCGCGACGCCGGCGGCGAAGACCGCGAGGGTGAACGGGAAGAACGCCCGCAGGTGCGGGTCCACGCCCAGCTGGAGCAGGTCGGGGTGGCAGATCAGACCGGCGATTCCGCCGACGCCCGAGATCACGATGGCCTGGCGTTCCAGCCGGGCGAGCGAGCCGCTGCCTTGGGACACGCCGGCGAGGGCGGCCATGCCGAGGTTCTGCTTCTGGAAGTGGAAGAACTGCCAGGCGAAGTAGGCCAGGAGCGCCCATTGAAGGCGGTCGTACGGAACGAAGACCGCGGTCACGGCCGTGCCGACGATCAGGGCGGTCGGCGCGACGATGTAGCGGCCGCGGTGGGTCAACGCGTGCGCGCGGATCTCGGGAAGCGTGTAGAACCACGCGGTCGCGGCCACGTGAACGGACGAGCCCAGAAAGAGCAGGGCCCCGAGCGCTCGGCCCGCGCCCGCGCCCGCACCCGCCGCGTCCGCACCCGTGCCTGCGCTTGCGCCTGCGCCCGTGGGAGGAGCGAGGGCTATGGCCGCCGCGAACGCGCCCAGTGACAGCACGATCGTTCCCACCAGCCAGGTGCGCCGCAGCAGCCTGAAGGTCTGCAGCGGCGCACCCGCCTGGGTCTCTGCCTGAACGGTCATGACGGGAGGGGTCAGCCGCCGCCGCACCCGCCGGCGGCGCTCGCGTCGCCGGCGAACAGGGCGAGCACGACTGCCGCCACGAACGCGAAGGCCACCAGCACGGTCGCGATCACGGCGATCTTCACACCGCGGCCACCTGGACGCTGTGGAGACTGCCCCCAGGTCGTCCACTCCATCTGCTGATTCATGACCATTCGGACGCGGCGGGCGCCCCGGTGGTTCATTTCACTTGTCGATGTCGCCCACGACGAAGAACATCGAACCGAGGATGGCGATCATGTCGGCGACCAGGTTGCCGGGCAGCAGCTCCGACAGCACCTGGATGTTGTTGTACGAGGCGGAGCGCAGCTTCAAGCGCCACGGCGTCTTCTCGCCTCGGGAGACCAGGTAGTAGCCGTTGATGCCGAGGGGGTTCTCGGTCCAGGCGTAGGTGTGTCCCTCGGGGACCTTGAGCACCTTGGGCAGCCGCTGGTTGATCGGGCCGGGCGGGAGGCCGGCGAGGCGGTCCAGGCAGGCGTCGGCCAGGTCGAGCGAGGCGTGCACCTGGTCGAGGAGGCACTCGAAGCGCGCCAGGCAGTCGCCTTCGGAACGGGTGACCACGCGGACGTCCAGGTCGCCGTAGGCCAGGTACGGCTCGTCGCGGCGCAGGTCGAAGTCCACCCCGGCGGAACGGGCGATGGGACCCGACACGCCGTACTGCAGGATCTGCTCGCGGGTGATCACGCCGACGTCGCGGGTGCGGGCGCGGAAGATCTCGTTGCCCATGATCAGGTCGTCGATGTCGCTCATCCGGGAGCGGACGACGGAGATCGCGTCGCGGGCGCGGGTCGTCCAGCCGGCGGGCAGGTCCTCCTTGAGGCCGCCGACGCGGTTGAACATGTAGTGCATGCGGCCGCCGGAGATCTCCTCCATGACGCGCTGGAGCTGCTCGCGCTCGCGGAACGCGTAGAAGATCGGGGTGATCGCGCCGACCTCGAGCGGGTACGAGCCGAGGAACATCAGGTGGTTCAGGACCCGGTTGAGCTCGGCGAGCAGCGTGCGCGCCCAGACCGCCCGTTCGGGCACCTCCATGCCGAGCATGCGCTCGACCGCCAGCACCACGCCGAGCTCGTTGGAGAACGCCGACAGCCAGTCGTGGCGGTTGGCCAGCACCACGATCTGCCGGAAGTCGCGCACCTCGAACAGCTTCTCGGCGCCCCGGTGCATGTAGCCGACGATCGGCTCGGCCGAGGCGATGCGCTCGCCGTCCAAGGTGAGGCGCAGCCGCAGCACCCCGTGCGTGGACGGATGTTGCGGCCCGATGTTGAGGGTCATGTCCTCGGTGGCGAGCTCCTTGGCGCCCGCACCGATCCCGACGATCCGCTCGGTGGTCACGGTTGCCATCGTGCCACGGGCAGGGCTCGCGGTAACGAGGCCATTTCGGGTTGACTAGTGCCGATGAATCCCACCCATGAGGATCCGCCTCCGGGACAGGCGCAGCAGGGGCAGCAACCCCAGCAGGGCCGGCCCCCGGCGGGACCGCCGCAGCTGCAGCCGCCCATGCCCCAAGGGCCGCCCGGGCAGACCGGCGGCGTGCCCGTTCAGGCTCCTCCGCAGTACCCCGCCGACCAGGCGTTCCAGCCCGGTGGCGGCCTGCCGTGGGCGGGGATCTCGAAGCGTTTCACCTGGCACCGGCGGCTCGTGGCGGTGCTCTGGGCGATTCCGGTCGCGGCGATCGGCGCGTTCCTGGTCGCCCAGAGCGGCGGAACGATCGGCGCTGTGCTCTGGCTCGTCGCCGTGCTGCTGTCGGTCGGGCTCGCCTGGATCGTGGCCGAGCTCGGTTATCGGGCCCTCGGGTACGCCGAACGCGCCGACGACCTGATCGTGATGAACGGCGTGTTCGTCAAGCGGCTGATCGTCGTGCCGTACGGGCGGATGCAGTTCGTGGACGTCACCGCGGGCCTGCTGGAGCAGTGGATGGGCATCGCGACCGTCCGGATGCACACTGCGGCCGCCGCGACCGACGCCGTGATCCCCGGGCTTCCGGCCGCCCAGGCCCAGCAGTTGCGCGACCGTCTCGCCCAGAAGGGCGAGGAACGGAGCATGGGACTGTGAGCGGCCCCTACGGCCCGCAAGGCCCACAAGGCCCGCCCTACGGCGGTCCTCCCCAAGGCCCGCCGCAAGGCCCCCCTCAAGGTCCGCCGGGAGGCCCTCCGCAGGGCCCGCCAGGCGGACCCCCTGGCGGGTATGGCCCTCGGCCTCCGTACGGCCCGCAGGGCCCCTCAGGCCCCTATGGCCCGTACGGCCCTCAAGGACAGCCAGGGCAACCTCCTGGACAGCCCCCTCAGCCGCAGGGGCCGCCCTATGGCCCTCCCCAGCCTCCGTACGGCAGGCCCCCATACGGCGGCCCGCCCGGCTACGGCATGCCTCCGGGCCACTACGGACCTCCCGCGCCCCCTCCCGTGCGGTTCTCGGAGGGGATGCACCGGCTCCACTGGGCCACCGCGCCGCTCCGCGCGTTCACGATCCTGATCATCTACTTCGTCCTGCTGGGCTTCCCGCTGCTGTTCACCAGGACCGACAGCGGCGCGGCCATCCAGCTCACTCCCGAGGTGCTGGCGCGCTTCCTGATCATCACCGTCCCGGTGGCGGCGGTCGCGGTCGGCGCGGGCCTGTGGGGCTGGCTGGCGCTGCGCTTCACGATCGACGGCGACGACCTGGTCGTGGAGACCGGCCTGCTGCGCAAGCGCAAGCGCCGCATCCCGCTGTCGCGCATCCAGGCCATCGACCTGGTCCGCCCGCTCGTGACGCGGGTGTTCGCGCTCGCCGAGGTGCGGGTGGAGCTCGCCGGCGGCGACAAGAGCGAGATCGTGCTGCGCTACCTGGGCAAGAACGCCGCCCAGCAGCTGCGCGCCGAGCTGCTCGCGCGCGCCGCCGGGCTGCCCGGCCACACGCCCGAGGCGCCGGAACGGCCGCTGTGGCGGGTCCCGTTCGGCTCCCTCTTCGGCTCGCTGATCTTCCGGCTGCCGGTGGTCGGGACCGGGCTGCTGTTCCTCGGCTCGCTGGTCTTCATGATCGTCTACGCCGAGCTCGGCATGCTCGTGGTCGCGAGCGCGGCGCTGCTCGGCCTGATCCGCGCGGTCGTGGCGCCGCTGGTGATGTACGCCAACTTCACGGTCGCGCTGTCACCCGACGGCGTCCGGCTGCGGTACGGCCTGCTGGAGACCCGGATGCAGACCGTTCCACCGGGCCGGGTGCAGGCGATCAGCCTGGTCGAACCGATGATCTGGCGGGGGAACGGCTGGGCGCGCCTGGAGGTCACGGTCGCGGGTTACGCGGGCGAGCGCCAGGCGCTCTCCTCGATCCTGCTGCCGGTCGCGCCGCGTGCGGTCGCGCTGCACCTGATCTCCCAGGTCTTCCCCGGCACGAACGTGGACGCGGTGCCGCTGGTCCCGGCCTCGTCCAAGGGCGTCTCGTTCGACAAGGCCGACGGCGCGGGCACCGACGACGCGGTGTTCGTCTCCCGGCACGGCTGGGGCTGCCGCCGCACCGACGTGATCGCGCACGCACGAGCCCAGAGCGTCCGGCTGACCTCGTCGCCGATCCAGCGCATGCTGGGCCTCGCCACGGTCCACGTCGACGCCCCGCCCGGACCCGTCCAGGTGGCTGCCGGTGATCGCGACCTCGGTGAGGCGCGCGCCATCGTCGAGTCGACCGCTCGCCGCGCCCAGGCCGCCCGCCGCGCAGGCGGCGACCCCGGCCGCTGGGCCACCCGCTGAGCAACTACCTCAGCCCGCGCGCGGGCGCGCTACCTGAGCGTGGAACGAGCCGGAGGCGAAGTTCCACGCTCAGATCGCGAAGCGATGTCGCGCCCGCCCTTTTGGGGTTTGCCTCCGAGCCGCCAGGCGAGGAGGCAAGGCCCCAAAAGCAATAAGCTCAGCGATGTGGCTTATGACCCCTGGTCGCCGGGCTTCGTGGCCGACCCCTACCCGGCGTTCGAGCGGCTGCGGAACGAGCGGCCGGTGTTCTTCCACGAGCCGACCGGGCAGTGGGTGATCACCCGCTACGAGGACGTGGACGCGCTGCTGCGCGACCGTCGCCTCGGCCGGTCGTACCTGCACGTCGGAGGCCACGAGGAGTTCGGGCAGCAGCCCGAGGCCGAGTTCCTGAAGCCGTTCTGGGATCTGATCCGCGCGGGCATGCTCGACGTCGAACCGCCCACCCACACGCGGCTGCGGCGCCTGGTGTCCAAGGCGTTCACCGCCCGCATGGTCGAGGGCCTGCGGCCGATGGTCCGCGCGCTCGCCGAGGAGCTCGCCGCGGGCTTGGCCGCCAAGGGCGGCGGCGACCTGGTGGCCGAGATCGCCGAGCCGCTGCCGGTGAACGTGATCGCCGAGATGCTCGGCGTCCCCGCCTCCGACCGGGACCTGCTGCGGCCCTGGTCGGCCGACATCTGCGGGATGTACGAGCTGAACCCGTCCGAGGAGAACCAGCGGATCGCCGTCCGCGCGGCCGTGGAGTTCTCCGGCTACCTGCGCGAGCTGGCACGGTCCCGGCGGGCCGAGCCGCGCGACGACCTGATCAGCGCGCTCGCGCAGGTCGTCGACGAGGGCGACCGGCTCAGCGAGGACGAGCTGATCGGCACCTGCGTCCTGCTGCTGAACGCGGGGCACGAGGCGACCGTCAACACCACCGCCAACGGCTGGTGGTCGCTGTTCCGCAACCCCGGCGAGCTCGCCCGGCTGCGCGCCGACCACGGGCTGATCCCGACGGCGGTCGAGGAACTGATGCGGTACGACACGTCGGCGCCGATGTTCGAGCGGTGGGTGCTGGAGGACATCCGGATCGGCGGGGTCGACATCCCGCGCGGCGCCGAGGTGGCGCTGCAGTTCGCCTCCGCCAACCGCGACCCGGCCGTCTTCGCCGACCCCGACCGCCTCGACCTGGCCCGCGACCCGAACCCCCACATCACGTTCGGCCTGGGCATCCACTACTGCCTCGGCGCGCCGCTGGCCCGCATCGAGCTGAACGAGTCGTACGGTGCGATCCTGCGTGCCGCGCCCGCCCTGAAGCTCGCCGTCGAGCCCGAGTGGAAGCCGGGATTCGTGCTGCGCGGCCTGGAATCCCTGCAGGTCGAGGTCTAACCGCGGCTCAGACCGCGAGGATCTTCGGGATCGGGATGCCGACGGACTGGGCGAGCCAGCCGAAGCCGCCCAGCCCGGCCGGGTCGGTCAGCTCGGCGTCCTCGCCCGCCGCGCACAGGGCGGCGACGTAGCCGCGCGGGTCCTGGTGGGCCATCGTGATCGGCGGTCGGGAGCCCGTCAGGCCCAGGCCGCGCAGGGCGGTCCGCTGGGTGGTGAGGAGCGTGGCCGTCGCCCCGGCCCGTTCACCCGCGGTCATGCAGGCGTCCAGCGCGACATGCGCGGTCACGTCGCACGAGCCGTCCGGTACGGCGGGCACGAGGGCGCCGTCGCGGTAACCGGCGAGCGTCCCGTACACCGGACGGGCCGCCAGGGTGTGGGAGTAGTCGACGGCGACGGCCAGGCCGCCGCGCAGCCGTTCGATCACCGACGCCCAGGCGCCGCAGCGCGGATGGCCGAGTTCGGCGCGGTCGCCGGGCTCGTGCAGCGGCCACCACTGCCGCAGCCAGTCCAGGTCCTCGGCGGACGGCTCGGGCCCGGGCCGTTCGGCGCCGGTCGCGGCCCAGACCTCCAGCAGGCGCGGCCCGGCGGGGGTCTGCTCGACCACGTCCAGCGGTACGTTGTCCAGCCACTCGTTCGCGATCACCAGGCCGGTGATCTCGGTGGGCAGCACGGACCGCCACTCGATCTCCTCGGGGATCTCCGGCGGCCGGGCGGCGATCTCCACGGCGGCCGGGGCCAGCCGCGCGGCCAGTCCCGGCTCGGCGGCCCGCACGATGTTGATCAGGAGCCGGCCGGTGCCCGCGCCGATGTCGACCAGGTCCAGGCGCGGCGGATGGCCGAGCGCCGCGTCCACCTCGCTCAGCACCCGCGCCAGGGCGCCGGCGAAGCGCTCCGAGGCGTGCACGGACGTGCGGAAGTGCTCGGCAGGACTCTCCCTGCGGTAGAAGCCGTTCTCGCCGTACAGGGCCTGCTCCATCGCAGTGCGCCACGTCACCCAGGCCGCCACACCCTCGACGTTATCGCGGCCCGGCGCCCGACTTGAGTCGTAGCCGAGTCCGCCTTGCGGTTGATACTGCGCTGACCACGGCGAACGTACGCTGGCTCTATGCTCGGCAGACTCTGGGACTGGTGGCGTGCCAAAACGCCCCTCATCGACGCCTTTTTCGCGGCGCCGCTGGTGCTGCTGTCCGTGCCGGAGTTCTTCAACAGCGGCGACAGCATCCGCACCCCTGTCTACTTGCTGCTGAGCCTGGTGCTGATCGCGCCGCTGGTGCTCCGGCGGACCTTTCCCCGGACGGTCTTCGCGTTCATCGCCCTGGTGGCGTTCGCCCAGTGGCTCAACCAGGTCGACATCATGGCGGCCGACATCGCGGTCCTCATGGCGCTCTACGCCGTGGCCGCCTACCAGCCGCGCAGATGGGGGGTCGCCGCGGCCCTGGTCGCCGAGTTCGGCGTCGTCCTGATCGTGATCAGCGGCACCTACACGCACGGCGGCTGGGAGGCGCGGCGCGGCACGTTCATCGCGCTGACCATCGTCGTCGTCGGCGTGTGGATCCTCGGGCTCTACATGCGCACCCGCCGCGCCTACATGACCTCGCTGGAGGAGCGGGCCGAACGGCTCGAACTCGAGCGCGAGCAGGACGTGCAGATCGCCATGGCCGCCGAGCGCGCCCGGATCGCCCGAGAGCTGCACGACGTCGTCGCGCACAACGTCAGCGTGATCGTCGTCCAGGCCGACGGCGCCTCGTACGCCATCGAGACCGACACCGCCCGCGCCAAGCAGGCACTGGAGGCGATCTCGGCGACCGGCCGGCAGGCGCTGACCGAGATGCGGCGGCTGCTCGGCGTGCTGCGCGAGGACGAGACCGAGCAGGAGTACGCGCCGCAGCCCGGCGTCGGCCAGCTCGCCGACCTGATCGAGGCCTGCCGCGGATCGGGGCTGCAGCTGGAGTTCGAGAGCCACGGGCGGCCGCCCGAGATGCCCGAGGGCCGCCAGCTGACGGTCTTCCGCATCGTCCAGGAGGCGCTCACCAATACCCTCAAGCACGGCGGTCCCACAGTCACCGCGAAGGTCCGGCTGGACTACGGTGACGATGCGGTCGAGATCAGCGTCGTGGACGACGGCCGCGGCGCCGCCGCCCATGACGACGGCCGCGGGCACGGCCTGGCTGGCATGCGCGAACGCGCCGAGATGTACGGCGGCACGGTGCGGACCGGGCCGCGGGCCGGCGGCGGCTTCGAGGTGATCGCGCGGGTCCCCGTGCGCGAGGAGGTCAGAACGTGAGCGAGGCGGGCAGCGTGAGCGAGGCGGGCAGTGTGAGCGAGGCGGGCGGAACGTGAGCCAGGTGGTCCCGGACGAGGACGACGCCGGCCCGATCAGGGTGATGCTGGTCGACGACCAGGAGCTGGTGCGGGCGGGCTTCAAGATGGTGCTGGACGCCCAGCAGGACATCGACGTGGTCGGCGAGGCCGCCGACGGCGCGCAGGCGCTCGAGCAGCTGCGCGCGACCACCGCCGACGTGGTCCTCATGGACGTGCGCATGCCGCGGATGGACGGGATCGAGGCGACCCGGCGGATCACCGCGGGCGGCGAGGTGCCCAAGGTCGTCATCCTCACCACGTTCGACCTCGACGAGTACGCCTTCGCCGCGATCAAGGCGGGCGCGGGCGGCTTCCTTCTCAAGGACGCCGGGCCGGCCCAGCTGATCGAGGCGATCCGGGCCGTGCACTCGGGCGACGCGGTGGTCGCGCCCAGCACGACCAAGCGGCTGCTGGACCGGTTCGCGCTGCACCTGCCCGACAAGGAGCAGCAGGCGAGCGGTGCGGCGCTGAAGTCACTGACCGAGCGCGAGACCGAGGTCCTGCACCTGGTGGCCAGGGGCATGTCGAACGGCGAGATCGCCGAGCGGCTCTTCGTCTCCGAGGCGACCGTGAAGACCCACATGGGCCGGATCCTGATGAAACTGGAGCTCCGGGACCGGGTCCAGGCGGTCGTGTTCGCCTACGAGACAGGTCTGGTCAAGAGCGGTCAAAGCTGACAACTCTCCGTCACGAAGTGATTACTCCGAGGTGACTTTTTGCCTTCGACCTTGGGTTGGTGTTTGCCTTTCCCATCGGTAACTGGATAACTACTGTACGTGACGTGGTCTCAAGGGCGAGACCGCGGCACCTGGAAGTCAGGTCGGGCCCCCAACGGCCCCCACGTACGGGAGGATCCACGTGCTCAAGAAGCTCGCCGCCACCGGCGTTCTCGCCTTCGCCGTCACCGGCTCGGTGCTCGCCGCCGCCCCCGCGAACGCCGACATTCACACCAGCGGCGCCGGCGGTGTCCTCAGCGGCAACCAGGTCGTCGCCCCGATCTCCATCCCGATCAGCGTCTGCGGCAACGCCGTGGCCGTGCTCGGCATCGCCGGCGCCGGCTGCAAGGGCGGCGCGTCCGTAGGCGGCCACGGCCACCACAGCTAGGACCCGCGCCGAGCCGCGCCCCTGAGGCGCGGCGGCACGAGGTGTAAGACAGCAGGAACACTCAAGCGCGAGAACGCCGGAGACCAACGCCAGGTCTCCGGCGTTCGCCGTTCCCGGACCAGCTCAGCCCGCGCCGCGAGCGCGTCACCTGGCGCCGGGCCCAACGCCGAAGGCGAGGGCCCGGCGCCAGATCGCGAAGCGATGTCGCGCTCGCACGCTTTTGCGGTTCGGGCCCCGAGCCGCCAGGCGAGGGGCCCGAGGCCGCGAAAGCTAAGCAATACAGCGTACGTCTCAGGTCGTACGGGGGCGGGCGGGTCGGCTCATGTGCTGACGCCAAGCGTGGCCGCATGGTCGATGGCAGCGGGAGGGCCGATCCCTAGCGTTGATCACGACGTTCACACCACGAAGGAGAACCGCCGTGACCAGCACCTACGCAGGCCCCCCAGCGGGCACCGCCACAGCCGTACCGGCCGTCGTGGCCACCGAGGTGACCAAGGTGTACGGGTCGGGCGACGCCGCCGTGCACGCGCTGCGCGGGGTGAGCGTCGGGTTCGCCCGCGGCGCCTTCACCGCGATCATGGGCCCGTCCGGGTCGGGCAAGTCCACCCTCATGCACTGCCTCGCGGGCCTGGACACCGTGAGCGCCGGCCGGGTCCAGCTCGGCGACGCCGAGATCACGCAGCTCGGCGACAAGCAGCTCACGCTGCTGCGCCGCGACCGGGTCGGGTTCATCTTCCAGGCGTTCAACCTGCTGCCGACGCTGAACGCCGAGCAGAACATCCTGCTGCCGCTGGAGCTGGCGGGCCGCAAGCCCGACCGGCAGTGGTTCGACCAGGTCGTGGACGTCGTCGGGCTCCGCGACCGGCTCTCGCACCGGCCGAACGAGCTGTCGGGCGGCCAGCAGCAGCGGGTGGCGTGCGCCCGCGCGCTGGTCTGCCGGCCGCAGGTCATCTTCGCCGACGAGCCGACCGGCAACCTGGACTCGCGGTCGAGCGCCGAGGTGCTGAGCTTCCTGCGCTCGTCGGTCCGCGAGATGGGCCAGACGATCGTGATGGTCACACACGACCCGGTCGCCGCCTCCTATGCCGACCGCGTGGTGTTCCTGCGCGACGGCCAGATCGTCACCGAGACCTACCAGCCCACGCCCGGCACCGTGCTGGACGTCCTGAAGAGCCTCGGGGGCTGACGTGCTGAAGACGACGCTCGCGGGCCTGGCGGCCCACAAGCTGCGCCTCCTGCTCACCGGGATCGCGATCACGCTCGGGGTCGGCTTCATCGCCGGCACGTTCGTGCTGACCGACACCATGCAGAACGGCGTCGACACCAGGTTCGCCCGTTCGGCCGACAGGGTCGACGCGGCCGTGGTGCACAAGCAGGGCGCGGCCGAGGGCCAGATCCCGGCCGACCTGCTCGCCAAGATCCGCAAGGTGCCGGGTGTGACGGACGCGCAGGGCATGGTGCGCGGCGACGCGGCCCTGGTCGGCAAGGACGGCAAGGTCATCGGCGACGTGCCGACCGCGGGCCTGTCGGTCCCGTCCGGGAAGCTGCTGCGCTACGACATCACCACCGGCAAGGCGCCCGCCGGTCCCGGCGAGGCGGTGGTGGACGAGAAGACCGCCAAGCGCCAGGGCTTTCACGTCGGCGACACCGTGACGGTCTTCGACCAGAAGGTGCGGCCGCACACGTTCAAGCTCTCCGGCATCGCCGACTTCGGCATCGACCAGGACGCGGGCTACCGCGGCGCGGTCGGCTTCGACCCGGCGACCGCGCTCCAGATGACCGGCCAGAAGACCTACGAGGAGATCGACGTCGCGGGCGGGGGCCTCGGCGACATCTCCAAGGTGGTCGGCGGCACGTTCGACGTGGTCAACGGCAAGCAGCTCGGCGACCGGCTGGCCAAGTCGGCCGGCGCCGACATGAAGATCATCCGGACCGGGCTGCTGCTGTTCGGGCTGGTGTCGCTGCTGGTGTCGGCGCTGGTCATCTACAACACCTTCTCCATCCTGATCGCCCAGCGGATGCGCGAGATGGCGCTGCTGCGCTGCGTCGGCGCCACCCGCCGGCAGATCTTCAACGGCGTGCTGGTCGAGTCCGTGGTCGTCGGCATCGTCGGCTCGCTGTTCGGGCTGGCGGCCGGAGCCGCGCTCGGCGGCGGCGCGCTCGCGGTGATCAACTGGCTCGGCGCCGACATGCCGAACGAGGGGCTGTCGTTCGCGCCCCGTACCGCCGTGATCGGCATGGTGGTGGGCGTCCTGGTGACCGTGGTGTCGGCCCTGCTGCCCGCACGCGCGGCGACGCGGGTCGCGCCCATCGCGGCCCTGCGCTCGGACATGGAGCCCGGCAGCGGCCGGTTCAGGCTCGGCTGGATGCGGACGACGCTGACGGTCCTGCTGGGCGGCCTCGGGCTGCTGGCGGCGGCGTACGGCTCGCTGGGCATGGAGAAGGGCGAGACCGCGATGTTCCTGGTCGCGTTCGCCGGTGGTCTGATCTTCCTCGCGGTGATCGCGCTGATGCCCGCGCTCGTCCGGCCGCTCGGCGGCCTCGCCGGGGCGATCCCGGCGCGGCTCGGCGGCGTGCCCGGGCGCCTCGCGGTGGAGAACGCGCGGCGCTCGCCGCGGCGCACCGCCACCACGACCATCGCGCTCACCATCGGCGTCGGGCTGATGAGCCTGTTCGCCGTGGTCGCGGCCAGCGGCAAGGCCACCTCGACCGCGCAGCTGGAGAAGCAGTTCCCGGTCGACTTCCAGCTGGAGACCCACCTCGGCGACGAGCAGAAGCCGGTGCCGGGCGCGCTCGTCGGCGCCCTGCGCAAGCTGCCGCAGCTGTCGGCCGTCACCACCATGCAGGAGCAGGAGGTCAGGGTCGGCGACTCCGACAGCCACGTCGGATCGGTCACCCAGTCCTCGCTCGGCACCGTGGTGAAGCCCGAGTTCAAGGGCGGCACCATCGCGGACCTGCGCCCCGGAACGATGGCGGCCGATGAGAACGTGGCCAAGAGCCGCGGCATGCGCGTCGGCCAGACGGTCCGGGTCGCCACGCCGCACGGCTCGGTCCCGTTGAAGCTCGTCGCGACCGTGAGCGGTGACATGCCGCTGCCGACGTTCCTGATGACCGAGGCCGACTTCACGCGGTACTTCGGCGCCAAGGACCCCGAGTCGGTCTACCTGAACGCCAAGGACGGCCAGAGCGACCAGGCGCGCAAGGCGATCGAGGCCGCGGCCAAGCCGTACCCGGCCGTCAAGCTGACCTCGTCGGCCGACATCAAGGCCGAGTACACCAAGGCGCTGGACATGGTGCTGATGATCTTCGGCGGGCTGCTCGGCCTGGCGATCATCATCGCGCTGTTCGGCATCGCCAACACCCTGACGCTGTCGGTGGTGGAACGGACCCGGGAGTCGGCGCTGCTGCGCGCGCTCGGCATCACCAAGCGCCAGTTGCGCCGGATGCTCTCGGTCGAGGCACTGGTCATGGCCGTGATCGGCGCGTTCACCGGCTGCGCGCTCGGGGTGGTGTTCGGCTGGGCCGTCACCAACTCGATGTCCAAGAGTTCGGTCTTCGCGCTGCCCTACCTGCAGATCGTGGGCTTCATGGTGCTGGCCGGGGCCGCGGGCATGCTCGCCGCCGTGCTGCCCGCCCGCCGCGCCGCCAAGACCTCGATCGTGGAGTCCCTGTCTGCCTAGCTTTCGCGGCCTCGGGCCCCTCGCCTTGCGGCTCGGGGCCCGAACCGCAAAAGAGTGCGAGCGCGACACGGCTTCGCCGTCTTCGCCCGGCGCTCGCTCCGCTCGCGCCGGGCTCAGGTAACGCGCTCGCGTGCGGGCTGAGTCGGCCGGTCAGCTCCATCGGTACGACTCCGCCCCACCGCTGTGAGGATGAGCGGTGGGGCGGAGTCGTTCCTTACGATGGGCCTGGTTCCTGGTGGTGGCCTCGTTCCTTGCGGTGGTCAGCCGGAGTTGCCGCCGGCGTCGCTCGCGTTGGAGTGGTTCTTGACGCCGTTGTGGTTGCAGTTGGTGCCGGCCTGACCGGCCACCGACACCGAGCCGCAGGTGACGCCGTAGCCGCCGACGATCGTGACGTTCACGGTGTTGCCGATCGCGTTGCCGTGGTTGTGGTTGTGGGGGGAGGCCATCGCCGGTCCGGCCATGAAGGTGGCTCCGGCGATGGTCGCGGTGACCGCACCGGTCTTGAGGGCTGTCTTGATCACGGTGTGCTCCATCTCGTCGTCGGGCGGAGCGCCCTTTCTTCACCTTGCGTGACGGCCGTCACAACTCAGAGTTACCTCGCATTCGAGATCGTCAGCAAGGATTGGACCTCTGTCGCGGTCCAAGTGTGACCACCCGGTCGGTTCTGGTATCACGTTCAGTAGTCAAGCAGTCACCGTGACGGCAGGGCGTGCGTGGGTGCTGTGCCTCTCCGGGGCCGCAGGTACGCTGGACCGCGCACGTCCGGTACCCACCCGAGGACTGGAACGAAGAACATGGACTCATCGGTCACGCCCGCCTCCGGCACGCCCGAGGATCGGCCGGCCCGGCTCTCGGTCGGCGTCGTCGGCGCGGGCCGCGTCGGCACCGCGCTCGGGGCCGCGCTCGCACGCGCCGGTCACCGGCTCGTGGCGGCGTCCGCGGTGTCGGAGGAGTCCCGGCGGCGGGCCGGTGAACGGCTGCCCGGCGCGGCCATCGGCACCCCGCAGGAGGTCGTCGCCGCGGCCGACCTGATCCTGCTGACCGTTCCCGACGACGCGCTGCCCGAGCTGGCCGCGGGCCTGGTCGCCACCGACGTCGCGGTGGCCGGCAAGCTGTTCGCCCACACGAGTGGCCGCTACGGCACCGCCGTGCTCGACCCGGTCACCCGGGCCGGCGCGCTGCCGCTGGCGCTGCACCCGGTCATGACGTTCACCGGACGCGAGGACGACGTCAGCCGCCTCAGCGGCATCTCGTTCGGCGTCACCGCCCCCGACCCGCTCCGCCCGGTCGCTGAGGCACTGGTCCTGGAGATGGGCGGCGAGCCCGCCTGGATCACCGAGGAGGCCCGCCCGCTCTACCACGCGGCGCTGGCGGGCGGTGCGAACCACCTGGTCACGCTGGTCGTGGAGTCGATGGACCTGCTCCGCGAGGCCGGCGTCGCCGAGCCCGGCCGGATGCTCGGCCCGCTGCTCGGCGCCGCGCTCGACAACGCGCTGCGGCTCGGCATCGGCGGCCTCACCGGCCCGGTCGCCCGCGGCGACTCGGGCACGGTCGCCGACCACGTCGCCGAGCTCGGCCGCGTCTCGCCCGCCGGTCTGCGCGCGTACGTGGCGCTGGCACGCCTCACCGCCGACCGCGCGCTCGACGCCGGAATGCTGAAGCCCGAGGACGCCGAGCGGCTCCTCGAAGTCCTGGCCGACTGAGGGAGGGCACCGTGACTCCGGTCATCGCGAAGACCCGTGAGGAGCTGGCCTCGGTACGTTCCGGGGTGACGGGCACGCTGGCGCTCGTACCGACGATGGGCGCGCTGCACGAGGGGCACCGGTCGCTGATCCGCAAGGCACATCAGGTGGCCGACGTGGTCGCGGTCAGCATCTTCGTCAACCCGCTGCAGTTCGGGCCGGGCGAGGACCTGGACCGTTATCCCCGTACGTTCGCCGCCGACATCGAGGCGTGCGCGGCCGAGGGCGTGGACATCGTCTTCGCCCCCACCCAGGACGTGATGTATCCCACGCCGCCCGTGGTGACGATCGACTCCGGGCCCATGGGGCGCGTGGTGGAGGGGATCACCCGGCCCGGGCACTTCGACGGAATGCTCACGGTCGTCATGAAGTTGTTGAACGTGGTGCGCCCGGACGTCGCGATCTTCGGCGAGAAGGACGCCCAGCAGCTGGCCATGATCCGCCGGATGGTCGCCGACCTCGAGGTGCCGGTGCGGATCGTGGGCGGGCCGACCGTACGGGAGCTCGGCGGGCTGGCCCTGTCCAGCCGCAACCGCTACCTGTCGGAGGCCGAACGGCGGACCGCGCTGTCGCTCTCGCAGGCGCTGCAGGCGGGGGAGGACGCGGCGCCCGGCGGTCCCGCGGCGGTGGTCGCGGCGGCCAAGGCCGTGCTCGACAAGGCGGTGGGCGCCGATCCGCCGCTGAAGCTCGACTACCTCGTGCTGGTCGACCCCTCGACCTTCACCGAGGTCGAGGCCGGACACACCGGCGACGCCGTCCTGGCCGTGGCGGGCCGGGTCGGCACCACCCACCTCATCGACAACGTTCCAGTGCACTTCGCCGGCACCCCCAAGGAGTCCTGATGTTCCGGACGATGTTCAAGTCGAAGATCCACCGCGCCACGGTGACGCAGGCCGACCTGCACTACGTGGGCTCGCTGACGATCGACCAGGACCTGATGGACGCCGCCGACCTGCTGCCGGGCGAGCAGGTGCACGTCGTCGACATCGACAACGGCTCCCGCCTGGAGACCTATCTGATCGCGGGCGAGCGCGGCTCCGGCGTGATCGGCATCAACGGCGCCGCGGCCCGGCTGGTGTCGCCCGGCGACCTGGTGATCATCATCAGCTACGCGCAGATGAGCGACGCCGACGCCCGCGCGTTCGAGCCCCGCGTGGTGCACGTGGACCGCGACAACAAGATCATCTCGCTGGGCGGCGACCCGGGCGAGCCCGTCCCCGGCAGCGACCAGCTCCGAAGCGCCTTCTCCGTGCCCGTGCACTGACCCTGATCGCGCCAGGAAACCGCAGGTTCTCGTCCCGTTTTCGGGCCGTTGGCCTGCGGTTTCTTGTCTTGGGGTGATCCCGGTCGCAGAGGGATCCAGGGGTTAGTGTCACAATGACGAGAACAAACCCCTGGAGGAGGGCACATGACCCCTCAACTGCTGGCCGCCCCCGAGCCCGGCTGGACCCGTGACACCGACATCGTCGTGATCGGATCCGGCATCGCGGGCCTCGTGACGGCGCTCCGCTGCCGCGACCACGGCCGGGTGCTGCTCGTCACCAAGGCGCTTCTCGACGAGGGCTCCACCCGCTGGGCCCAGGGCGGCATCGCCGCGGCCCTCGCCCCCGACGACTCCCCGGACGAGCACCTGGCCGACACGCTCGTCGCCGGGGTCGGCATCTGCTCCGAGGACGCGGTCCGCACGCTGGTCACCGAGGGGCCGGACGCCGTACGGCGGCTGATCGCGCTGGGCACCGAGTTCGACCGTACGGCCGATGGCGAGCTGGACCTGACCCGCGAGGGCGGCCACCACCGGCTCCGCATCGCGCACGCCGGCGGCGACGCCTCCGGGGCCGAGATCAGCCGGGCGCTGCTGGCCGCGCTCAAGGACGCCGACGTCCAGGTCATCGAGCACGCCCTGGTCATCGACCTGCTGAAGGACGAGAACGGGCGCGCCGCGGGCGTCACGCTGCACGTCATGGGCGAGGGCCAGCCCGGCGGCGTCGGCGCCGTACGGGCCCGCGTGGTCGTCCTGGCCACCGGCGGCCTCGGCCAGGTCTTCTCGGCCACCACCAATCCCGGCGTCTCGACCGGCGACGGCGTAGCGCTCGCGCTGCGCGCCGGTGCGGAGGTCGCCGACCTGGAGTTCGTCCAGTTCCACCCGACCGTGCTGTGGCTGGGCGACGGCGCGCGCGGGCAGCAGCCGCTGATCTCCGAGGCGGTACGCGGCGAGGGCGCCTACGTGATCGACCACGACGGCGAGCGGTTCATGGTCGGCCGGCACGAGCTGGCCGAGCTTGCCCCGCGCGACGTGGTCGCCAAGGGCATCATGAACCGGATGCTGGAGACCGGCGAGTCCTGCATGTTCCTGGACGGCCGCCACTTGGGCGAACGGACGTGGGAACGCCGCTTCCCGACCATCATGGCCGCCTGCCGCCACCACGGCATCGACCCGGTCACCGAGCCGATCCCGATCGTTCCGGCCGCCCACTACGCGAGCGGCGGCGTCCGCACCGACCTGTACGGCCGTACGAGCGTCCCCGGCCTGTACGCGTGCGGCGAGGTCGCCTGCACGGGAGTGCACGGCGCCAACCGGCTCGCCTCCAACTCCCTGCTGGAGGGCCTGGTCTTCGCCGGTCGCATCGCCGAGGCCATCCCCGGCGATCTGGCCGTGGCCGGGCCGTCCAGTGCCGTCGTGCCGCAGGCCACGCCCGTCGGCGGGCTCCTGGACCCCGCCCTGCGTACGGAGATCCAGCACATCATGACCAGCCAGGTCAGCGTCCTGCGCTCGGCCGAGGGTCTGGCCGCCGCCGACCAGGCCCTGAGCGCCCTTGGCAGTGTGAGCGTGGCGCCGGGGGTGGAGGCTTGGGAGGTCACCAATCTCCACACGGTCGCCAGTGCGATCGTGGCGGCGGCGCGGCGGCGCGAGGAGACGCGGGGGAGCCACTGGCGGGAGGACTTCCCGGAACGGGACGACGCCCGCTGGCGCGGTCACCTGGTCGGCCGCATGGCCGACGGTACGTACACCACCACCTACGAGGAGCTGGCATGACGCCGGAACTGCAGGAGCGGCTGACCGCCGCCGGACTCGATCCACAGGCTGTGGAAAACCTGGTCCGGGTCGCACTGGCCGAGGACGGCGAGGTCGACGTGACCAGCACGCCGATCTTCGCACCGGACGACGTGGCGAGCGGGGACTTCACCGCGCGTGAGGACGGCGTGGTCGCGGGCATCCCGGTGGCCGAGGTCGTCTTCGAGGAGCTCGGCATCGCTTACGCCGCCAAGGCCGCCGACGGCGACCGGGTCACGGCCGGCCAGGTGCTGATCACGGTGAACGGGCCGACGCGGGCCGTGCTGCGCGCCGAGCGGATCGCGCTCAACTTCATGACCCACCTGTCGGGCATCGCGACCGCGACCCGCCAGTGGATGGACGCCATGGAGGGCACCAACGCCAAGGTCCGCGACAGCCGCAAGACGCTGCCCGGCCTGCGGGCCCTGCAGAAGTACGCCGTACGGTCCGGCGGCGGGGTCAACCACCGCATGGGCCTTCATGACTCGGCCCTGATTAAGGACAACCACGTGGCCGCTGCCGGGTCGGTCACCAAAGCCTACGAGGCGATCCGGCGGGTGTATCCGGCGCTGCACGTTCAGGTGGAGTGCGACACCCTGGCCCAGGTCGAGGAGGCGCTCGCGGTCGGCGCCGAGTCGATCTTGCTGGACAACATGTCGGACGCCGAGATGGCCGATGCCGTAAGGCTTGTCGCGGGCCGCGCCGAGCTTGAGGCCAGCGGCGGTCTCGCTTTGGCCAGGGCCCGAGACGTCGCCGTGACCGGCGTCGACTACCTTTCAGTAGGTGCGCTGACGCACTCGGCGCGCGTTTTGGACATCGGCCTTGACTTCTCCTGACCAGCGGGGACCGAATGCTGCTCACGATCGACGTCGGTAACACCAACACCGTCCTCGGCCTGTTCGAGGGCGAGGAGGTGATCGAGCACTGGAGGATCAACACCGATCCGCGGCGTACCGCCGACGAGATCGCGGTGGTCCTGCAGGGGCTCGTCCAGCAGAGCCCGTTGCTGGCCGACACCGACATCAGCGGCATCGCACTGTGCTCGACCGTCCCGTCCGTTCTGCACGAGATGCGCGAGATGTGCCGCCGCTACTACGGCGACGTTCCCGCGGTGATCGTCGAGCCCGGGGTGAAGACCGGGGTGCCCGTCCGGATGGACAACCCCAAGGAGGTCGGGGCCGACCGCATCGTCAACGCGCTGGCCGCCGTGCACCTGCACGGCGGCCCCGCGATCGTGGTCGACTTCGGCACCGCCACCACGTTCGACGCGGTGTCGAGCAAGGGTGAGTACGTCGGCGGCGCGATCGCCCCCGGCATCGAGATCTCCATCGACGCGCTCTCCTCACGCGGCGCCCAGCTCCACAAGATCGAGCTGCAGCGGCCCCGGAACGTGATCGCCAAGAACACCGTCGAGGCCCTTCAGTCCGGCATCATCTTCGGCTTCGCGGGCCAGGTCGACGGCATCGTCGAGCGCATGACCGAGGAACTGACCGAGGACCCCGAAGAGGTCACCGTGATCGCCACCGGCGGCCTCGCCCCGCTGGTCCTGGACGAGGCCCGTTCGATCGACGAGTTCGAGCCCTGGCTCACCCTCGTCGGCCTCCGCCTCATCTACGAGCGCAACACCCCCTGACCAGGGAGCTGCGCCTGAACGGCCTGTGCCGCCGGTGAGGCGGCGCCGCGCGGAGGCCGGAGGGCGCCAGGACGGCGGGGGGGATTGCCGTCTCGACCGCGCGGCGCGCCGGTCACCAGGGCGGGAGCCCGTTCCGGCCGTTCTGGTCGTTCCGTCGAGTGCGGGTGGCGGGAACGCGGCGCTTGCTCGTTCCGTAGCCGCGCAGGTCCGACACCTCCACCCGGTGCTTGAACGCCGTCGCGTCGAGGCCGGCGGCGTCGAGTTCCGCTGCGCCGCCCGCGTTCGCCGAGTTGGTCGCGGTCGCCGCGCTGAAGCCTGCCGTGCCGAGGCCGGCGATGCTGAGCTCTGCCGTGCCGAGGTCGGGGATGGGGCGGCCGATGCCGGGGAGGGTGTCCGCGCCGGTGTCGCCGTCCGTGTCCATGCCTGTGCCGCGTCCGGCGACCAGGAGGTCCGGCGGCACGTCGCGGTGGACGGGTGCGTTGCCGACGACCAGTGCTGGGCGGGGCAGGAAGGCGTGCCGGACCGTGGCGAGCAGCCACATCACGGCGATCGTGGCGAACAGGGCGCCGACGGCCGTCCCGTTCCCGGTGAACAGCCCCGCCACGGCGGCCACCAAAGAGGTGACGCCGAGCAGGCACATGACGGCGGTGTAGCCGGGCATCCGTTCGTCCTGCCCGGCCGTCCGCCCCATCGCGCAGCCCCCGAACACGCCGACGATGAGAAGCACGGCGGCCGTGCCGCGCGCCCCATCGATCAGCGGCAGGTCCGTTCCCCGCGCGTACGCCGCGTACAGGCCCGCGCTCACCGCCGTGACCAGCGTGGCGGTGGCGTCCTTCCCCGTGAGTCCCATGTCACCCAGCGTGTCCCAGGGGAAGCTCTGCGGCTTCGGGCGGAGGTCCCGAGAGCTTCGGGCCCTAAGTCCCTCAATCGCTCCTGCTGACCAGCGCCAGCGACGCCAGGGCCAGACCGGCGGCGGCGGTGAGCAGGATCGGGATGCTCACGAGCCTGCCCAGCTCGGTCATGATCACCGGGGCGAACATCCCGGCGTACACCAGCGCGTACGCCATCGCGGTGAGGCCCGCCAGCTCGCCCGGCTCGGCCATCCGCGCCACCTCGCCGAGGCTGTAGGTGAGCAGGAGGCCGTACGAGGCGCCGAGCAGGATCGCCACGGCCGCGTTCAGGACCGGCTGTCCCAGCTGGACCATCAGCGCGGCCAGGAGGAGTCCGGCGCCGGTGCCGGCCATCCCCACGCGGGCGAGCAGCCGCGGGTGCCGGGTCTCCAGCCGCCGCGCCACCGGCTGGGCCGCCATTCCGGCGGCCAGCGTCAGCGCGGTCATGAGGCCCGCGTACGCGGTGGGCAGGTGATGGACCGGCACCTGCGCCGGAAGCAGCGTGAACGCGCAGACCGGCGCCGCGAACACCCACGTCGCCACCGGCAGCACCCACCGCCGGAACCCGGGCCGCCGCACCCCGGCCAGCCGGAACCCTCTCCGGCCGCCGCCCGCGTTCGCCGCGGCGGGGCGGGTCTCGATGACGCGGAAGGCGAGCGGGACCGCGATCGCCATGATCACCAGGTGGGGGAGGTACGCGGTGACCAGCGGATCGGGGCTCCACTGGGCGACCAGAGCGGCGGTGAGCGGGCCCGCCCCGAAGCCGGCCGACACGGCCAGGGCCGTGAGGCGTGTCCCGGCGGCGGGCGAGAGCTCCTTGACCCAGGCCGTTCCGGCGGCCAGGACGGCGCCCGTGACGATGCCCGCCAGGAACCGGCCTGCGTACAGCAGCGCGGGCTCGGCGGCGCCCGCCATCAGGACCATCGTGACCAGTGCCGAACAGGCGGCGAAGGGGAGCGCGAGGCGCCGCCTGCCGTAGCGGTCCGAGGCCGGGCCGCCGAGCGCGAGGCCCGGGACGAGCCCGAGCGCGTAGATCCCGAACATGGCCTGAACGCTGCCTTCGCCCAGGTGGAGGCGGTGCGTGTAGAGCCCGAGCAGGGAACCGAACTGGTTGGCGCCCCAGCCGACGCCGAACATGATCAGCGCGACGGGGCGCCAGTCGGCGACGCGGGAGCGGGCGGGGGTGCTTGCGGGGCGAACGGCCGTAACCATGCCAACCGGTTTAGCCCCTGCACGTCCGGACGCGGCGGTCGCTTCAGGAATCGTGAATCCCGGGGTGAAGGCGGAATATCGGGCGGATACCGTGAAGGACATGGAGCTACGTCAGCTGGCCTCGTTCCTGGCCGTCGTGGAGGAGGGCCAGTTCGCCCGCGCGGCCGCGCGGCTGTTCCTGTCGCCGCCCGCGGTGACCGGGCACGTGCGGCAGCTCGAACGCGAGCTCGGCGTCCAGCTCCTGGAGCGCTCGCCGCTGCGCCTGACCGCCGCCGGTGAACGGTTCGTGCCGCACGCGCGGGCCGCGCTCGAGGCGGTGAACGCGGCGACCGACGCGGTGGCCGACCTCGGCGGCGACGACTCGGTCCTGCGGGTCGGGATCATGGGCCATGGCTCGGCCGAGCTGACCCCCGCCATCCTCCAGGCGTTCTACCGGGCCCGGCCGCAGACCCGCGTCTCGGTCGAGGGCCTCAACTACGACGAGCACGTGTCCGCCCTGCTGGAGCGCAAGGTCGACGTCGCGTTCGTACGGCCCGAGCCCGGCGACGAGCGGATCGTGGCCGACGTCATGACCACCGAGCCCCGGATCGTGCTCGTCTCGGCCCGTTCACCGCTGGCCGCCGCCGACCACGTCACGCTGGCCGACGTGCTCGACCTCCCGTACCTCAACGTCCCGGTCTGCACGCCCCAGGCGTTCACCAACTACCTGTACTTCATGGACGCGCGGGGCGGCGAGTGGCCGCGGCGCGGCCCGGACACCACCCGCAACCCGCAGGAATGCCTGACCAGCGCGGCGGCGGGCCGCGGTGTCGGCTCGGCGCTCTACTCGTTCATGCGCTTCCACCCCTGGCCGGGCGTGAAGTACCTCCCGGTCGTCGACGCGCCCTGGGACGACAGCGTCCTGGTCAGCCGCCGCGACGACCTGCGCCCCGCGATCCAGACGTTCCGCAACGTCGCCCGCTCCCTGGCCCGCGACCTCGGCCCCGTCCTGGTCCCGCCCCCGGTCCTCCCCGCCGCCTGATCCGCCGACGCTGATCCCCTGATCCGCCGACGCTGATCCCTCGCTGCGGCCCGTCTCCTCGCCGCCTGGGCGTCCTTGTCGCCGCGCCCCTCGGCGATTCATGATCGCCGCGTTACCGGAAGTCGTTCGCGGGGCATCGGGCGGGGTCGATAGCCTTGAGTCGTGAGTGACGAGACCTACGACGACCTTCCGGAGCAGATGCGCGTGCGCCGGGAGAAGCTCGACCGGCTGCGTGAGAACGGGATCGACCCGTACCCGGTGAGCTTCCCGCGCACCACCACCATCGCCGAGGTCCGGGCGAAATATCCCGAGCTGGAGCCGGGCACCGAGACCGGCGACAAGGTCGGCGTCACCGGGCGCGTCATGCTGGTCCGCAACACCGGCAAGCTCTGCTTCGCGACCATCCGGGACGGCAGCGGCGACCTCCAGGTCATGCTGTCGCTGGCCAAGGTCGGCGAGGAGCAGCTGGAGTTCTGGAAGCGCGAGGTCGACCTCGGCGACCACATCGGCGTCGAGGGCGAGGTCATCACCTCCCGGCGCGGCGAGCTGTCGATCATGGCCGACTCGTTCGCGATCACCTCCAAGTGCCTGCGGCCGCTGCCGGAGAAGCACGCCGGGCTGACCGACCCCGAGGCGCGGGTGCGGCAGCGCTACGTCGACCTGATCGTGAACGACGAGGCGCGCAAGATGGCGCACATCCGCAGCGCCACCGTGCGCGCGGTCCGCGACTTCTGGCACGACGAGGGCTACCTCGAGGTCGAGACCCCGATGCTCCAGCCGATCCACGGCGGGGCGGCGGCGCGTCCGTTCAAGACCCACATCAACGCCTACGACATGGACCTCTACCTGCGGATCGCGATCGAGCTGTACCTGAAGCGGCTCGTCGTCGGCGGGATCGAGAAGGTCTTCGAGATCAACCGCAACTTCCGGAACGAGGGCGCGGACTCCACGCACAACCCCGAGTTCACGATGCTCGAGGCGTACGGCACCTACCTCGACTACAACGACATGGCCGACCTCACCCAGCGGATGTACCAGCAGGCGGTCGTCGCCGCGCTCGGCACCTCCGTCGTCGTGCACGAGGGCCAGGAGATCGACCTCGGGCTGGAGCGGTGGCCGCGGATCACGCTGTACGGCTCGGTGTCGGAGGCCGTCGGCGAGGAGATCACGCCGCACACGCCGCTGGAGACCGTGCGCAAGTACGCCGACGCGCGCGAGATCCACTGGGACGCCAAGTGGGGCCAGGGCAAGGTCGTTCAGGAGATCTTCGAGGAGCTGATCGAGCACACGCTCGTCCAGCCGACGTTCGTCATGGACTACCCGCTGGAGACCTCGCCGCTCACCCGCCAGCACCGCGAGGAGCCGCTGCTCACCGAGAAGTGGGACCTGATCGGGTTCGGCACCGAGCTCGGCACCGCCTACTCCGAGCTGGTCGACCCGATCGAGCAGCGCCGGCGGCTGACCGAGCAGTCGCTGCTGGCCGCGGGCGGCGACCCCGAGGCGATGCAGCTCGACGAGGACTTCCTGCGGGCGCTGGAGTACGCGATGCCCCCGACGGGCGGCATGGGCGCGGGCATCGACCGGATGATCATGGCGTTCACCGGTAAGAACATCCGCGAGACCATCCTCTTCCCGCTGGTCAAGCCCGAGTGATGTGGACGGGGAGTTCGTCCAGGCCGCGCAGCACCAGGTTGTCGCGGTAGGCGAGCTCCCCGGTCTTCAGGGCGACTTCGCGTAGGTCGCCGACGTCGTGTTGGAAGAGCTTGCCGAGCGCGATCTGCCCCTCCAGGCGTGCGAGTGGCGCGCCCAGGCAGAAATGGATGCCGAGCCCGAACGCCAGGTGCCGTGACGCGTCGTCACGCCCGTACCGCGCCAGGTCCAGCCGGTCGGGGTCGGCGAACACCGCCGGGTCACGGTTGGCCGCCCCTGTGAGCAGCAGGAGCGGCTGGCCCTGCTTGATGAGCGTCCCGTTCAGCTCGACGTCCTCCAGCGCCGCGCGCAGCGTGAGCTGGACCGGCGGGTCGTAGCGCAGGAGCTCCTCGACCGCGATGCCCACCCGTTCCGGATGGGCCCGGAACCACTCCAGCTGATCCGGATGGCGCAGCAGCGCGAGCGCGCCGTTGCCGATCAGGTTGACGGTCGTCTCGTGCCCCGCGACCAGTAGCAGAACGCAGGTGGCGATGAGGTCTTCCTCGGACAGGACGTCGCCCTCGTCGGACACGGCGACCAGCGCGCTCAGCAGGTCCTCGCGCGGCTCGGCCCGGCGACGTTCGGCCAGCTCGCGGAAGTAGGCGGCGAACTCCTCACGCGCCTCCGCCCGCCTGTCCAGCTCGGACGCGGCGAGCATGAAGTCGGGGTCCAGGCCGCGGGCGAGCGTGTCCGACCACGCCTTGAACCGGTCCCTGTCCTCGGGCGGAACGCCCAGGAGCTCACTGATCAGGATCACCGGGAGCGGGTAGGCGAGCGTCGCCAGCAGGTCGACGTCGCCCTCGACCCCGTTCAGCAGCTCGTCGACCAGCACCTCGATGCGCGGCCGCAGCCGTTCGATGAGCCGGGCGGTGAACGCCTTACTCACCAGCTTGCGCAGCCGCGTGTGGTCCGGCGGGTCCATCGTCAGGAACGACCGGCGCCGCATCGGTGACTCGCGCCAGATCCCGCCGTTCTCCGGCCGATGCCCGAACCGCGGGTCGCGCAGCACGCTCTCGCACACCTCGTACGACGTCGTGACCCACAGCCCGACCTCGGTGCGCTGCAGCGGCCCGCCCGCCGCCAGCCGCCGGTAGTGCGTGTACGGATCGGCGCGGAAGGCGGGGTCGAACGGATCGAACCCCAGGATGGCGCTCGCATCAGGTGCCGCCGAGCCGGGTGTCGCCGTCTCGGCAGCGGTCGCCGTCGTCGCCGCCCCGGTCGTGTGATCCATGACGCCCAGTCATTCCGATCCTGGACGCCATGTCAATGCCGTACGCCACAGATCGAGGAGCTGATCGCCCCTCACCTCGCCGCGCTGATCGCCCCTCACCTCGCCGCGCTGATCGCCCCTCACCTCGCCGCGCTGATCGCCCCTCAGTCCGCCGGGCTGATCGGCCCTCAGCCCGCCGAGCTGATCGCTCGTCGTCTGATCGCCGGCGGCCGCTAAGCCGATTCGCGGATGACCAGCTCGGGGGTGAGGACGACCTGGCGGTGTTTGTGGCGCTCGCCCTCGGCGGTTTCGGCCAGGGCGAGTTCGGCGGCCTCGCGGCCGAGCTCCATGCGCGGCTGCCGGATCGTGGTGAGCGGAACGGCGGCGCTCGTCGCGAGCTCGATGTCGTCGTAGCCGATCACCGCGATGTCCTCGGGGACCCGGACGCCGAGCCGGAGCAGCTCGTTGATCATCCCGATGGCGAGCAGATCGTTCGCGCAGAACACCCCGGTCGGCACCGGCTTCAGCTCCAGCAGCCGCTGCGCGGCGGCGCGCCCCTCGGTCGGGGAGAGCGCCTCCTGCGTCAGCAGGATCAGCTCGTCGCCGCCCGCCTTGGCGAGCGTCCGTGCGGCACCGTCGCGGCGTTCGACGCACGGCAGCGGCTCGGGCAGGCCGGTCACGAACGCCAGCCGTTCGCGGCCGAGACCGAGCAGGTGACCGGCGGCGATGTCCCCGCCTGCCACGTGGTCCACCTGGGCCGAGCACACGTCGGGGCCCGCGTGGTCGAGCAGCACGACCGTCATGCCGGACTCGCGCAGCCGGTCGATGCCCGCCGGGCCGAGCCCGACCGGAATGATCAGGACGCCGGTGGCGCGCTGCTCCTCGAGCAGGTCGAGGATGCGGCGCTCCTTGTCGGCCGAGTGATCGCTGGTGAGCCACAGCGCGTCATGGCCCGCCGCGTTGAGCGCGCGTTCGGCGCCGCGGGCGACGTCGGTCGCGTACGGGTTGGTGAGGTCCTCGACCACGATCCCGTACGCGCGGGCGCGGCCCGAATCGGGTCGTTCGGGACCTTGTTCGGGACCCTGACGAAGGCGGCGGGCGGACTCGTTCCGGACGAATCCAAGTTCCTCGATCGCCGCTTGAACACGGTTACGGGTAGCTTCGGCCACGAGGTCTGGCCGGTTTAGGACATTCGAAACGGTCCCAACTGAGACGCCGGCACGCCTCGCGACTTCCCGAATACTGCTGGGTGGCAACTCACTCCTCGTCGACCCCGGATCTGTTTTCGCAGGTTATCGAGATTTCCCCCACGAGCCCCCGTTCCGTCCCTCACGGATGGTGAACATGGAAGCACACAAAGTGCCGAATCACCGCTTGACGGGCCGGATCCGGCCGCCTAGCGTTCCGAGCCGAAGCGTAGCTTGAAACGATTCACGATCATCGCCCGCGCGGTGGTTCGGAGAACCGGACGAGAAGGGATGGGCACGAGTGGCTGGCGATCATGACCCGTCCCGGACAAAGACGTCGCTCCTCGACGGCGGGGGACCGTCCACAACTTCGTGGGCGCGTCCGGCGCAGACGGAGAGGCGTCGTCGTCCGGTTGGCCAACGAGTGAATCGTTACCTGGAGTTCCCGTACGGCGCCCCGCAATCGACCCATCGGCCACCTCCGGCCAAGCACGCGACGAACAGAAGGAAACCGATGATCTAGGTCCGGAGACTCCGGACACCGGCAACCTAACGCGAACAGATCGAGGCCTATCCGTGCCTGTGTAGCGAACGGCTGCATCCCCGCGGTCATCAACCACGGACGAGGGAGGACGGAGTGGAACAGGCCACACTCGCACGTCGTACCACCGACGATCTGCGGCTGAACGAGGAGGAGATCAAGCTGCTCGCGCAGATCGCCAGCGGTGTCACAGCCGATGTGGCGGCACGCAAGCTCGAGCTGAGTGCGCGGACTTTGCGGCGCCGTCTGCGCACCATCTGCGACAGGCTCGAGGTCAACACCCCTATCGAGGCCGTGGTGTGGGCGGCCCGAAGGCAGCTGATCTAGCCCGGCAACCGAGCGACGAACTCCGTCCGCCCCCGCAGCGGCGACGCCCTCGTCCTGGCAGGTAGGTCCCTGCAGACAGCGTCGCCGCGGACGCGGTTCCGCCCCCCAGGAACATCCCCTCACCGTTCGCGCCTCCGGGCGCGGACACCCGCCGCGGGTCCCGCTCACCCGCGGCCCCTCGCGATCCCCTCACGCCCGCCGCGCCCCAAGGCCCGCCACCCGAGGCCAGGTGCGCGGCGCGCGCATTCCCAGAGGAGCGCCCTCGTTCCCAGGGGAGCGCTCTCGTTCCCAGGGGAGCGCTCTCGTTCCCAGGGGAGCGCTCTCGTTCCCAGGGGAGCGCCCTCGCCGCTCTGGAGTCGTGCGCGGCGCGCACATTTTCTGCCGCGCACATTCTTTCTTGGCGAACGAGCCCCGCCCTCCCAGGGGGCGACCCCAATTCCATTGTCGAACGCGCAGGTCAGGACGCGGTAGTGGAACGGCGTTCTGTGGATAACTTCTAGCCGGAACGCGTCGGAACCGGGGGCCTGAACTGCGGAGCGGAGCTGCGTGCCGGGACAGTTTGGGGTCAGGCGACTCGGACCGCGCCGGCGAAGGGGCGGCCGGCCATGGGGGCGATCTTGACGACGTCGCCCGTGTGGGGGGCGTGCAGCATCTTGCCGTCGCCGACGTACATGCCCATGTGGTGCAGGTCGGAGTAGAAGAAGACCAGGTCGCCCGGCTGCAGGTCGCCCTGGGAGACGTGCGTGCCGGCGTTCCACTGGCTGCCGGTGTAGTGCGGCAGGCTGATGCCGACCTGCTTGTAGGCCCACATGGTGAGGCCGGAGCAGTCGAACGTGGTCGGGCCGGCGGCGCCCCAGACGTACGGGCGGCCGATCTTGGACATGGCGTAGCGGAGCGCCTGGGCGCCCTTGCCGTTGCCGACGACCGGGAGCTTGCCGAGCTGGGTCGGGTCCTTCTTGACCAGCTTGCCGCGGACCTTCTCGTAAAGGTCGGTGACCTTCTTCTGCTGCGACTTCAGCTGCTTCTGGAGCTGGCCGACCTGCTGGGCGCGCTCCTCGGCGGCCTTACGGGCGCGCTGGGCGGCCTGCATGGCCTGCATCAGGCCCTGGACCTTGGTGCCGTCCTGCGCCGCGAAGTAGTGCAGCGTGGCGGCCTGGTCGAGGAGCGCCTGGGGGTCCTGTGAGGCGACGAACGAGACCGTGGGGTCCGCTCCGCCCTGCATGTAGCTCGTGGCGGCCAGGCTGCCGACCTTGCCGCGTACGCCGTCCAGGGACTTCTCCTGGCGCTCCGCGTTGTCCTTGGCGACCTGTGCGGCGCGCTGGGACTGCTGCAGCTTCACCTTGAGACCGTTGAACTGCTCGGTCATCTGCTCGAGTTGATCAGCGAGCTTGGTGGCCTGGGACTTCAGGTCCTTGGTGGACGGGTCCGGATCGGCGTGTGCGGCGGTCGCGGGAACGGTCAAAGAAGCGGCGGCGAGCGCACCGGCCAATGCCACGGAACGAAGACGGAATCGAGTGACCCGTCCGCGGCGTGAAACACCGGCAGAGTGCGAAAAGGATGCAGGGCGCAATGGCTCCACTAATTCTCCTCTCCTCGTCCGCCTACCGAGTTAGCTGACGGGTTCGGGCTGGAGAAGCCCGTCCGCGCGCATGCGTGAACAGGGTCACGTGGCTACGGATTCACCCCAGTCGGTGTCGGTTCCGGTGTGTCCGGACCTCTCCGAAAGTGGGTCCCCGGCTCCCCGGAACGCTGGCTGCGGCCCGTGGACTTCGGCGGTTCGGCCACTGCGAGGCGTGGCCGATGTCAGCGCAGGACACTAACGGAGTCGGCGTTGGATGCCAACCAGAACATGCGAATTGGCAGGTGACGCTCGTACGAGATGTGCGTTCCATCACCTTCCGGGGCAAGCGCACGGCGGGGCGTAGTCTTTTTTGTCTAGTCACCCGGCCGTCGTTACCAACGGTAAGGGTCCAACAACCACAGGTAAAGGCGCCACGTTCGATAATCTCGCCTGTTTGTGGAAGTCGTGATCCGGCGGGCTCGCACCGCCGACGTGCCGGGGATTCGTGGTTTGGTCGATCTGTACCAGGGTCCCGGTCGTCGGCTGCTCAACAAGACCAACGTCAACCTCTATGAGGACCTTCAGGAGTTCTGGGTCGCCGAGAACCTCCAGGAATCCCCTGAGGAGCCAGGAAGTCCTGAGGGGCCTGAGCAGGGCCGGACGGCAGGCGGTGGCCGCATTGTCGGCTGCGGTGCCCTGCACGTGATGTGGGACGACCTGGCCGAGGTCCGTTCCGTGGCCGTGCAGAAGGGATACGGCGGCCGCGGGATCGGCCACCGCATCGTGAGCCGGTTGCTGGAGACCGCGCGGGAACTGGGCGTTGAACGAGTGTTCTGTCTTACCTTCGAGGTGGACTTCTTCGCCCGTCACGGCTTTCAGCCGATCTTGGGGACGCCGGTGTCGCCCGAGGTGTACGAAGAGCTTCTTCGTTCATATGACGAAGGTGTGGCGGAGTTCCTGGACCTGGACCGGGTCAAGCCGAATACGTTGGGAAATACCCGGATGTTGCTTCGCCTGGAGGACTGACCGATGAGCGACTCCCCCCACCGTGGACGGCCGCCGTACCCCCAGCAGCAGCCCGGCCCCGGACAGCACTGGCAGGGCGGGCAGGCCCCGTCGCAGTGGCAGGGCGGCCAGCCGCCGCCTCAGCAGCAGCAATGGCAGCAGCCCCCGCCCCAGCAGCAGTGGCAGCAGCCCCAGGGCGGCGGCCAAGGCGGCGGCCAAGGCCAGTGGCAGGGACAGCCTGAGCAGCAGTGGCAGCGGCAGAGTTTCGACGAGGTCGCCGAGGCCGCGCAGCTGCCGCTGGCGCCGATCTCTCGCCGCGCCGGGGCCAGGCTCATGGACTACCTGCTGGTCTCGGTCTTCGGTTTCGCGCTGATCCTGCCGATCACTCTCGGACTGATCGGGCTCGATACGCCGGGGAAAAAGGGAACCGACGATGGCGCCATCTGGAACTGGCCCATCTTCTTCACGATGTTCTCCGTACTGGCAGTGCTGCCTTTCGTGTACGAGGCGGTCCAGCTCTCCCTGTGGGGCCGAACGCTCGGCAAGCGCGTCCTCGGGCTCGGCGTCGTTCAGATGCGCCCGGCAGGGGAGGCCATCACGACCACCCAGGCCGTCTGGCGCGCGGCCATCAACAACCTGGCCTACCAGGTCGTCGTCTTCTTCTTCCTGATCCTGGCCGTCAGCGCGTGGGAGTACTTCGCGTACGGCATGCTCCTCGGCTGGGCGGGCGCACTCATGGCCTATTTCTGGGCCGTCTGGGACCAGCCCCTGCATCAGGCCCTGCACGACCGTTTCGCCGGCACCGTGGTGATCGACGAGCGCGGCGTGTACGACGAGGAGGGGTACTCGGAGTACGACGAGTCCCAGTACAGCGAATACGAGGGCTAGCCGCCCGATGGCCGAGACGCCTACGGAACGCGGGCCCATAGAAGAGGACGACCAAAGCCCTGCGGAAGTAGCCGGGCCTAGGCCGCCGCAGGAAGTGCTCGCCGATCCGGGGCAGCGTCTGCTCGCCCGGATCGTCGACACGCTCATCGTCGGATTGCCGGTCGTGATGGTGATCCGCGAGGTCGTTCACGGACATCACGCCGAAGTGATCGCCACGCCCATCGTGGCCGGTGCCCTATTTCTCTATGAGTGGCCTCAGCTCGCGCTGTGGGGGCGGACGCTGGGGAAGCGCTTCGCGGGCGTTCAGGTCGTGCGAGAGGGTGCGGCGGCCCCGCCCGCGCCTGACGAGTCGCCCGGCGGGTCCGGCGATCGTTCTGAACGTTCTGAGGGGCGTGTCGGGGTATTTCGGGCGTTGCTGCGCGCCGGTGTGTACGCGGCCCCGATCGCGGTACGGCCCGTTCCGATCCTCGGGATCATCGGCGGCCTTTTGTGGGTGGCGAACGCCGGCGCCTTGTACGAAGGCGACAGGCGCCAGGCGGGACACGATCGGCTCGCGGGCACGGTCGTCGTCAAACGGCCCGGCCGGTCCGGTTCTTGACCACCACTGGTGTGCGGCGAGCCACGTACGAGCCACGTAACGGCATCACGGGCGTGACGAGAATGCGGGATTTTGCGCTGATATAGGCCGCCGATGATGAGGTGCGGCCACCATGATGAGCTGCGGCCAACCCTCATCCATCTCTCATCGTCAACGGCTTTCGCCATGGCAGCCACTGCCGAAATCTATCGACATCACCGGCGGACCGGTCCACAACGCCCGGGGCGACTCTTTCCTTGCCGTCCGTGGCGTGGTTAGTACCGTTACGTCAGGGTTAAACGATGGTCCCGGGATGGGTGATGCCCTGCCCGTTAAGGTGCGGCCGGGCCCTTTTCTCTCCCGCCTGGTACCCGCCGGGGAAAGCCCCGCGTCTTCGATACCCGATCCAATGCAAGATCAGGATGCCTGGTCAGGAGCGTCTTCGGTGACGCCCGTCACGTCGAAATCCGGGCGCCCGGTTGCGGTGCCGGACAATTCATGCGCACCGGCCCCTCGCTCTCGGCCAGTACGTATCGCCGGGATGGCTGATTCGTTGACCTTGATTACGTGGAGTTACCGCCGGGGAAGGAAACTTCATCGCGAGTGTTGAATTGTCATCGCCGCACATCCCAGTATATCTTTGTCAACCGAATGCAGTTTGCTCCAGCGAAAGGTCTGTCCCCATGGCACAGAAGGTTCAGGTGCTTCTCGTCGACGACCTCGACGGTGGCGAGGCGGACGAGACCGTGGCGTTCTCGCTCGACGGCGCCTCCTACGAGATCGATCTCAGTAGCGCCAACGCAAAGAAGCTGCGGGATTCTCTGCAGCCGTTCGTGGAGAAGTCGCGTAAGGCCGGTACCGTCCGTCGTCGCCGTCCGCGTGGCGCCTCCAGTCGCGAGCGGAGCGCCGACATCAGGGCCTGGGCCAAGCAGCGCGGCATCAAGGTCAACGAGCGCGGCCGTATCCCGCAGCAGGTGGTCGAGCAGTACGAAGCGGCCCACTGACGCACCTCGCTTCGGCGGCCCGCCCCACCAATGCTGGGGCGGGCCGTTCGCTTGTGGCGTAGCGTTCTGTGGGTTGTTCCGCCGCACGTGAGGTAGACAGGCAACAAACAGCCAATCCGAGCTGTGCACAGGTCTCCGCTCCCCCTGTTGAACGACCTGCGGAAAGCTCTCGTTCGCTTGGGGCGTAGCGGGAACATGACGCACCGACGCGGTAGTTGGATGAGGATGAACAGCGCATAGCTGGGGAACGTCTCCTGGTGGGAGTGCACCGGGCGGCCTCCTCGGGGCGGGCTAGCATGCGGAAGGACAGGTTCGGACGTTCCGGACTCTGCCCAACCGCTCTGTGAGGAGCGACGAGATGTTCGAAAGGTTCACCGACCGCGCGCGGCGGGTTGTCGTCCTGGCTCAAGAAGAGGCCAGGATGCTCAACCACAACTACATCGGCACCGAGCACATCCTCCTGGGTCTGATCCACGAGGGTGAGGGTGTGGCTGCCAAGGCATTGGAGAGCCTGGGGATCAGCCTTGAGGCGGTGCGCCAGCAGGTCGAGGAGATCATCGGCCAGGGTCAGCAGGCGCCGTCGGGGCACATCCCGTTCACTCCGCGTGCCAAGAAGGTGCTCGAGCTTTCGCTGCGCGAGGCGCTGCAGCTCGGCCACAACTACATCGGCACCGAGCACATTCTGCTGGGATTGATCCGTGAGGGCGAGGGCGTCGCAGCCCAGGTCCTTGTGAAGCTCGGCGCGGACTTGAACCGCGTCCGGCAGCAGGTCATCCAGTTGCTCCACGGCTACCAGGGCAAGGAGCCGGCCGCCTCCGGCGGGCCCTCCGAGGCCGCGCCGTCGACGTCACTCGTGCTCGACCAGTTCGGCCGCAACCTCACACAGGCCGCCCGTGAGGGGAAGCTCGACCCGGTCATCGGCCGGGACAAGGAGATCGAGCGGGTCATGCAGGTGCTGTCCCGCCGCACCAAGAACAACCCGGTGCTGATCGGCGAGCCCGGCGTCGGCAAGACCGCCGTCGTCGAGGGCCTGGCGCAGAAGATCGTCAAGGGCGAGGTGCCCGAGACGCTCAAGGACAAGCAGCTCTACACCCTCGACCTCGGCGCGCTGGTCGCCGGCTCCCGCTACCGCGGTGACTTCGAGGAGCGCCTGAAGAAGGTGCTGAAGGAGATCCGCACCCGCGGCGACATCATCCTGTTCATCGACGAGCTCCACACGCTCGTCGGAGCGGGCGCGGCCGAGGGTGCCATAGACGCCGCGAGCATCCTGAAGCCGATGCTGGCGCGCGGCGAGCTGCAGACCATCGGCGCGACGACGCTGGACGAGTACCGCAAGTACCTGGAGAAGGACGCCGCGCTCGAGCGCCGCTTCCAGCCGATCCAGGTCGCCGAGCCGTCCCTGTCGCACACGATCGAGATCCTCAAGGGTCTGCGCGACCGCTACGAGGCGCACCACCGCGTGTCGATCACCGACAGCGCGCTGGTCGCCGCCGCGCAGCTGGCCGACCGCTACATCAGCGACCGGTTCCTGCCGGACAAGGCGATCGACCTCATCGACGAGGCCGGTTCGCGGATGCGCATCCGCCGGATGACCGCGCCGCCGGACCTGCGCGAGTACGACGAGAAGATCGCGGACGTGCGGCGCGAGAAGGAGTCCGCGATCGACGCGCAGGACTTCGAGAAGGCCGCCGCGCTGCGCGACTCGGAAAAGCAGCTGCTCACCCAGAAGGCGCAGCGCGAGAAGGAATGGAAGGCCGGCGACATGGACGTCGTGGCCGAGGTCACCGACGAACTGATCGCCGAAGTCCTCGCCACCGCCACCGGCATTCCGGTCTTCAAGCTGACCGAGGAAGAGCAGACCCGCCTCCTGCGCATGGAGGACGAGCTGCACAAGCGGGTCATCGGGCAGGAGGACGCCATCAAGGCGCTCTCGCAGTCCATTCGCCGTACCCGCGCCGGCCTGAAGGACCCGAAGCGTCCCGGCGGCTCGTTCATCTTCGCCGGCCCGTCCGGCGTCGGAAAGACCGAGCTGTCCAAGACGCTCGCCGAGTTCCTCTTCGGTGACGAGGACGCGCTGATCCAGCTCGACATGTCCGAGTTCATGGAGAAGCACACCGTCTCCCGGCTGTTCGGTTCTCCGCCCGGATATGTCGGTTACGAAGAGGGCGGCCAGCTCACCGAGAAGGTGCGCCGCAAGCCGTTCTCGGTCGTGCTCTTCGACGAGATCGAGAAGGCGCACCAGGACATCTTCAACTCGCTCCTGCAGATCCTGGAGGACGGTCGCCTGACCGACGCCCAGGGCCGCGTCGTGGACTTCAAGAACACGGTCATCATCATGACGACCAACCTGGGGTCCAAGGACATCTCCAAGGGCGTCTCGATGGGCTTCGCCCGCTCCAACGACGAGCAGGGCTCGTACGAGCGGATGAAGGCCAAGGTGGGCGAGGAGCTGAAGCAGCACTTCCGCCCCGAGTTCCTGAACCGCGTCGACGACACGGTCGTCTTCCACCAGCTCACTCCGAAGGAGATCATCGAGATCGTGGATCTCATGATCGCCAAGGTGGACGACCGGCTGAAGGACCGCGACATGGGTCTGGAGCTCAAGCAGGACGCCAAGGACCTGCTGGCCGAGCGGGGCTACGACCCCGTCCTCGGCGCCCGGCCGCTGCGCCGGACGATCCAGCGGGAGATCGAGGACAACCTGTCCGAGAAGATCCTCTACAACGAGCTCAAGGCCGGCCAGATCGTGATCGTCGGCACCGAGGGCACCGGCGAGGAAGCCAAGTTCACGTTCAAGGGCGTGCCGAAGCCGAACGGCGTGCCGGACAGCCCGCCGCCGATCGAGGGCGCGGTCAACTTCAACAAGGACTGACCAAGCCGCCAAGGCCGACCGTGTGAGCCGCCAAGGCCGGACGCATGAGCCGCTGAGGCTGATCGCAGCGGCCGGCCGCCAAGGCTGAACGAGAGGGCCCGCACCACACCGGTGCGGGCCCTTTCGCGTTCCCGGGGCGCGTCGGACGAACGGCCGATGCGCATTCATGGATCGGTATGGGCTGAGATCGCGATTACCGGTAGCGTTCGCGACCATGAAGCCTCGTCGTGGTCTCTGGGTCGGTATGGTCGCGGCGTCCGCCGCCGGTGTCGCGGTGACGGGGGTGGCGCTCGCCGACGGGTCGCATGCCGCCCGTACGGCCACGGTCGCGCAGGCGCGCCCGCTCGCCGCCAAGCCGCTGTCCGGCAAGGTGATCGTCATCGACCCGGGCCACAACGGTCACAACCACCTCCACCCCAAGGTGATCAACCGCAAGGTGCCCGCCGGCGGATTCAAGAAGCCCTGCGACACCACCGGAACCGCCACCACGTCCGGTTACGCCGAGCACGCCTACACCTTCGACGTCGCCACCCGCCTCGCCAAGATCCTGCGGGCCCAGGGCGCGACCGTACGCCTCACGCGCCCGAACGACCGTGGCGTCGGCCCCTGCGTCAACGACCGCGCCGCGATCGGCAACAAGATGCACGCGGACGCCGCGATCTCCATCCACGCCGACGGCGCCCCCTCCTCCCGCCGCGGGTTCCACGTGATCCTGCCGGGCTACGTGAAGGGCTACACGGGGCCGATCGTCAAGCCGTCCAAGCGCCTCGGCCTCGACATCCGCGCCGCGTTCCACAGGCTCCAGCCGTACGCGAACTACGTCGGCGGCGACGGACTCGACACCCGCACCGACCTCGGCGGCCTGAACCTCTCGAAGGTCCCCAAGGTCTTCATCGAATGCGGCAACATGCGCAACCGCACCGACGCCGCGCACATGAAGAGCGCCGCCTGGCGCCAGAAGGCCGCGAACTCCCTAGCCGCCGGAATGGCCGCCTACCTCCGCTGACCCGAAACGCCTCGCCCGGAAATGTCAGACCCACGACCTAGCATTCGAATATGCGTTCGAATCTGCTCGGTTCGGCGGCCGACTTCCGGCACCCCCGGAGGCGCGGCCCGGCCCTCGACGCCCACGTGGCGCAACTCTTCATGCGGGACATGAGGGCCGCCGCACCTTCCCAGCTACCGATCTTCCGATCGAACCTGCAGGGTGAGCTGCTGGCCCGCCTCCTGCTCGGCCCCGACCGCGAGACGACCATGCTCGACCTCGCCGTCATGCTCCGTACCGACCTGGGCTCGGTCATCCGCGAGGTCGAGCGCCTGGCCCGCGCCGGCCTGGTGACCCGCCGCCGCACCCTCGCCGGCCGTACGGTCGCCCGCGACACCTCCAGCCCGCTGTACGAGTCGCTCGCCCGGCTGGTCATGCTCACCTTCGGCCCGAAGGCCGTCGTCGCCGAGGAGTTCCTGATCCCCGGCGTCCAGGAGATCTACCTCTTCGGAGCCTGGGCCGCCCACTACGACGGCCTCGGCGACGAACCACCCGGCGACGTCGAGGTCCTGGTCATCGGCACTCTCCGCCCCGACCGCGCCTTCGATGCCGCCCAAGAGGCCGCCGCCCGCCTGGGCCTCCCCGTCCACCCCGTCGTCCGCACCCCCGCCGAGTGGCGCGAGGACGACGACCCGTTCCTCCGCGAGATCCGTGCTGGTCACCTAACACGCGCTTGACCAGCAGGCCGGGCGGGGTCCCTCCCACCCCGCCCGGCCCCCAAATCACGCACCCCTGCGGGTCAGGGAGGTCCGGGGGAGAGGCTAGCCTCGGCGGTCATGAGTGATCCGCAGGTAGAGCGCACTGTTGAAGCCAAGTTCGAGATCGTTGATGTCAACGAGAGCCAGTACGACGAGGGCGCCGAGGGCCCCAAGCTGACCCGGGTCACGATCCGAAAGCGCTACCAGGGCGTGATCGAGGGAACGGGTGTCGCCGAGGTGCTCACGGCCCAGGGCGGCGCAGGAGGCGGTTACGTCGCCTCCGAACGCATTGAGGGCACGCTCGACGGTCGCCAGGGCACCTTCGTCATCCAGCACTGGGGGCTGGCCGACGGGACCGACCAGAGCAGCGACGGAAGCATCGTCCCGAACTCCGGAACGGGAGAACTCGCCGGGATCGCCGGTCGCGCGATGGAGCGCGAGTTCCAGGTACTCACGCTGGTCTACACCGGGTGAGCTCAGCGTGCCCCTGCCGCGACGGCTCACGCCGTCCGGGCCTGGTCAGCGGACGAGCCAGGCGGTTACCTCTTTTTGGAGGCGGGCCTTGGTGGGCTCAGGGGCGAACGAGGCTTGGATGCCGTTGCGGGCGAAGGCGGCCAGGGCCGCGTCGTCGTAGCCGAGGGCATCGCGGACGTGGCCGTACTCGGCGGCGAGGGGAGTGCCGGTCATCGCGGGGATGTCGGTGTTGATGGTGACGACCAGGCCGGCTTCCACCAAGCGTGGGAACGGGTGCTCCTCGAACGATGGTGCGAAGCCGAGAGCGACGTTGGAGGTGGGGCAGACCTCCAGCGGGATTCGCCGGTCACGGACCTCCGCGACCAGGTCAGGGTCGTCGAGAACGCGTATGCCGTGTCCCAGGCGTTCGGTACGGCCAGGGCCGAGCGCTTGCCTGATGCTCGCAGGACCCTCCGCCTCGCCCGCGTGGTGGACGACGTGGAGCCCGGCCTCACGTGCCGCCGAGAAGACATCCACGAACGGATCGCCAGGGTGCGCCTCATCGCCGGCCAGGCCGATGGCCACGACCTCCTCGTGACCTCGGGCGAGCTCCAGGGTGTTCCAGGCCCGTTCGACCGAGCGGCGGCGGGAGTGATCGAGGAGGAGCCGGACCTCGATCCCGAACTCGGCCTGACCCTTGCGGAAGCCTTCCAGTACGGCGATCAGCGGCATTTCCAGGTCGCCTAGGCGCTCGCCATGCGCGGCAGCGGTGAACGACACCTCGGCATAGCGGGTGCCCTGCGCCGCCTCGTCCTGGCAGAACTCGTACGCCACCCTCTGGAAGTCGGCCGCCGTGCGCAGGCAACTGCGCACCAGCTCGTTCTGCAGGAAGAAGTCAGCGAATCCACCGAACGCGTAGGTGCCGTCGCCCAGATGCGCGGGAACCTCCACACCGTTCGCCGCTGCGATCTCCCGGAGCGTCGACCACCGAACGGCGCTCTCCAGATGGACATGCAGATGCGCCTTCGGCAGCGCCACAAGATCACGCATGCGACCACCCTAAGAGGCCGCATACATCAAGGTCACCCGGTTATTCGGTGCCCTTGATCCGCTGAGTGAACGCTCTCCAAGCGGCCCGGTCAAAGCCCAGCCTGGGCCCGTCCGGATCCTTGCTGTCCCGGACGAGAACGATGTCAGAGCTGCGCGCGGTCTCGATGCACTCTCCTGTGGAGCCGCTCCGACTTGCCTTACGCCATTGGAGCGTCAGGGGTTCCGGTCGATCCATATGTGGCTCATTGCTCCTGTGATCATGCCGATCGAGGCCTCGGGGGAGAGAGCTTCGGCCTTGAGCTGATCGTAGTTGAGCGTGGCCCATTCGAACTCATCAGCTTGATCGATCAGTCGGCCGCTGTCGCGGCAGAGCGCGTATCCGACGGGTGGCTCGTCACTGAACTCGAAGATCGTGAACGCTCCGTCGATTCCGGCATGCTCTCCAGCAGCGAACGGGAGTACCTGAATACGGATGTTGGGTCGGCGCCCAAGGTCGCGCAGTCGCTGGAGTTGAGCACGGGTGACATCGACGCTCTTGACGGGCTGTTTCACGGCGGCCTCGTGCAATATGACCGAAAGCTGGGGTGGCTCCGCACGCTCCAGGATTTGTTGCCGCTTCATCCGTTCGGCGAGACGTTCTTCGATTACTTCCGGAGGATCCATGGGCCGCCCCGCCTTCAGGATGGCGCGTGCGTACTCCTCGATCTGAAACAGGCCCGGGACCAGGTGCATCGACCACATGTTGATTCGACGTGCCTGGCGCTCCAGATCCAGGTAGCGCTCGAACCATCGAGGTTGAGAGCGAACGAGCTCTGCAAGGTGAGCGAGGACCTCTGGTAGGCCGTAGACCAGGTCGGCCTTTTCCGGGAAGCCTGCGGGCGGGCTGCGCCGGGCGGTCTCCACGCTGGCGACTGTGGACAGGGACCAGCCGAGTTCTTCGGCGAGCCGTTCCTGCGTCCAGCCGAGGCGCTCGCGGAGGCGGCGGATCTCGGCGCCGAAGTAGGAGGCCAGGGAGGCGTGGGGGTCGAGCTCGCGTGGTGCTGGCATTGGACAACTCCGTTGTACGGGCCGTTCGGTCCCTCAGCGTAATCGGGCGATGACACGCTGATCGGGAATTGGGAAATCCAGTGATCGGCCCGCGAAAGGAACCCGGCATGTCCAGTGCGCTTCCGGCTCCGCTGAAGAAGGTGTGGCTCGGCAACCGGCCCGAGTCGGCAGCGCAGGCGCGGCACGAGCTTCTGCTGACGGCTAGAGCGCTCGGGCTCGCGGCCGACGTTGTCGATCGGCTGGAGCTGTGCACGAGCGAGATCGTCACGAACGTGATCCAGCACGCGGACTGCTCCCTGCTGACGATGTGTTTCACGCGTACGGCCGAACGGCTTCGCGTGGAGGTGAACGATTCCAGCGCGTCGATGCCGGTCTCGTCCGATCCCGATCTGTGTCAGGAGACCGGCCGCGGGCTGTTCATCGTGGCGCACCAGTCCGACGGCCATGGCGCGTACCGCACCAGGGCAGGCAAGACCGTCTGGTTCGAGGTGATCGCATGGCCTGGGCAGAAACGGTGACTCTGGCGGCGAGCCGCGTCAGAGGGTGTGGAAGACCTTGCTTCCGGCCCCGTCGATGCGCTTTGTGGCCGTTAGGAGGGCAGGGCGTAGCGGCCGTCGTCTAGGGGGTCTACCAGGCCGTCGGCTATGAGGGTGTCGAGGGCTCGTTCGCGCTGGATGGGGTCGGACCAGACGATGTCGAGGGCGGGCTTCTCTACGGGGCCTTCGGCGTCGCGGAGGACGGCCATGAGGCGGCCTCGGCATTGGCGGTCGGTGCCGGCGTAGGTCTGGCCTCGGCGGGGTGGGCCGTCGTACGCGGGGCGGCCTTCCAGTTGCCAGGTGCACTTGTCGAGGACGGGGCAATCGACGCAGCGGGGCGTACGGGCCGTACAGACCAGGGCGCCCAGCTCCATGACCGCGACGGACCAGAGAGCGGCGGTCGGGGGATCGAGGGGGAGGAGCGCCTCGGCGGTGGCGACCTCGGCCTTGGTCTGGGACTTGGGCGGGTACTCGTCGCCGGAGATCAGGCGGGACAGGACGCGGCGGACGTTGGTGTCCAGGACGGCGTGGCGCTGGCGATAGGCGAAGCTGGCGACGGCGGCGGCGGTGTACGAGCCGATGCCGGGGAGGTCCAGGAGCTCGGCGTGGGAGGACGGGACCTCGCCGTCGTGGCGTTCGGTGATCGCCTTGGCGGTGGCGTGCAGGCGGAGCGCGCGGCGGGGGTAGCCGAGGCGGCCCCAGGCGCGTACGGCCTCGCCGGAGGGCTCGGCGGCCAGGTCGGGCGGGGTGGGCCAGCGCTTCATCCACTCGTGCCAGACGGGCATGACGCGGTTGACCGGCGTCTGCTGAAGCATGATCTCGCTGACCAGGACTCCCCACGGGGTGGCCGACGGTGAGCGCCAGGGGAGATCCCGGGCGTTCGACTCGTACCAGGCGAGGATCGGGTCCGTATAAGCGGTGCTCATGATGAGCGACCATTCTGGCACGGCGGGTCGCCACCTCAACGAAGATCAAAGAATGCATACTCTCGGTATGGGTTCGGATACTGGACGTGATCCCGAGAGCTTTGGGCTGGACCAGTACTGGCGGCGCAGGGTCGTCGCGCTCGGCGGGGTGATCGGCACCGTCGGCCTGGTCGCCTGGGCGTGCACCGCGGGTGGTGGCGAGGACAAGAAACAGCAGCAGCCGCTGAAGAACGCCGCGGCGGTCGGCAGCTCCAGTCCTGGGGTGCCGAGCGTTCCCGCGGCGACGCCGACCGTGACGGTGACCGCGACGGCCAAGGTGACGCAGCCCGCCACCGCCGCCAAGAAGGACGGAGACGCCTGCGAGCCGGGCGCCGTCGTGGTCAACATGACTTCCTCGGCGGAGACCTACACCAAGGGCCAGATGCCGCAGTTCCAGCTCACGGCCGTGAACACGGGCGGTCGCGCCTGCACGTTCGACGTGGGCGCCAAGTCCCTGGACCTGCGCATCACCTCGGGCTCGGATCGCGTCTGGTCCCGCTCGCAGTGCGACACCGGCACCGGTTCCTCGATCCAGATGCTGAAGCGCGGCATCCCGTTCGCCGGAACCGTGACCTGGGACCGCAGGCGCGCGAACGGCCAGTGCCGCGGCAAACGCGACACGGTCCGCCCGGGAACCTACGTCGCCCAGGTGAAGGCCGACCACGTCAAGGTGAAAAAGCAGGTCTTCCGCCTCCGCTGACCCCTGCTCGCCGCACGCCGCCGAGTCGGTTGGCAGCAGTGATGTTGGCGCCCTGGCGGCGGTGCCTCGGTGTCAGTCGCGCCGCATGTGTTGTCGCGCCGGGTGGCGGGTGCCGGGTGTGGCGGTGTTGTTGGCTGCCTGTGGTTCTTAGGCGGGCCGTACGGGAGGGCCAGGGGCGAACCGGCCAGCCAGAAGCCGACGGTCCCGAGGTCTACGACCGCCAGGAGATGGTGATGCGCATGGCGGATATCTCACTGGCTGGGAGTCAGAGCCCTAAGTTTACTGGCGGGTAACTTCTCTAGACGTAGCGTTCCAGGATTGAGGACTCGGCCAGGCGGGAGAGGCCTTCGCGGACGCTGCGGGCGCGGGACTCGCCCACGCCGCCCACGGCCTGAAGGTCGTCGATGCTGGCGGCCAGGAGTTTCTGGAGGCCGCCGAAGTGCTCGACCAGGCGTTCCACCACCAGGCCGGGCAGGCGCGGGACCTTGGCCAGCAGACGGTAGCCCTTGGGGCTGACCGGGAGGTCCAGGGCGTCGGGGCCGGCGAAGCCCATGACCTCGGCGACCGTGGACAGGTCCAGGAGTTCGTTGGCGGAGAGTAGGTCGAGGGCGGCGAGGACGTCGCCTACGCTGCGGCCGCGGGCGTCGCCCGTGGGGTAGTCGCGGACGATCAGCTCGCGGTCGACGTCCACGCCCGACACCAGCTCGTCGAGCTGGAGGGACAGGAGGCGGCCGTCGGTGCCGAGCTCGACGACGTAGCCCTCGATCTCGTCGGCGATGCGGCGGACCATCTCCAGGCGCTGGACGACCGCGCTCACGTCGCGGACGGTGACCAGGTCCTCGATCTCCAGGGCGGACAGGGTGCCGGACACCTCGTCCAGGCGGAGCTTGTAGCGCTCAAGGGTCGCCAGGGCCTGGTTGGCCTTGGACAGGATCGCCGCCGAGTCCTCCAGGACGTAGCGGATCCCGTCCAGGTAGAGGGCGATGATGTGCATCGACTGGCTCACCGAGACGACCGGGAGGCCGGTCTGCCGCGCGACCCGTTCGGCCGTACGGTGCCGGGTGCCCGACTCCTCGGTCGGGATCGTGGAGTCGGGGACCAGGTGGACGGCCGCCCGCACGATCTTGTTGTGGGTGCTGTCGAGCACGATCGCGCCGTCCATCTTGGCCAGCTCGCGCAGGCGGGTGGCCGAGAACTCGACGTCGAGCTCGAACCCGCCGCTGCACAGCTCGGCGACCAGGTCGTCGTAGCCGAGCACGATCAGCGCACCCGTGCGCCCCCGCAGGATGCGCTCGAGCCCATCGCGGATCTGGGTGCCCGGGGCCACCGCGGCGAGTGTGCCCCGGCGTCTGTCGTCATGAGCCTTGTCGTAAGTTGGCACCTGGCCCCCGGAGGTCGCTTGGACGGCGTCAGTTTATCGGGGAGGCCCGTTGACCGGTTCATCCCCTGGTAGCAAGCGCTAAACATGAGCCGTAATACTGTGGCGGGACCCCTGTCATGGTGCCGTAAAAGCCACCCGAAGCGCCTGCTGGAGGCTGTCCACCTCCATCACCTTCATACCCTCATAGCTCGTGAGCTGGGGATCCGCCTTCTTGAGCGGGGTGCCGTCGGCCAGCTCCAGGGACCCGCGTGGGATCACCGCGTGCTTGAACCCGAGCCTGGCCGCCTCCGCGAGGCGCCGCTGAACGCCGGGGACCACCCGTACCTCACCCGCCAGGCCGACCTCGCCGACCGCGATCAGCGTGCTGGACAGGGCCTGCTCGGCCGTGGAACCCGCGACGGCCAGGGCCAGCGCCAGGTCGACGGAGGTCTCGGACAGCCGTACGCCCCCGACGGTCGAGACGTAGACGTCCTGCTCGTGCATGGAGATCTTGCAGCGCTGGGCCAGAACGGCCAGGACCATCGCGACCCGCGAGGTGTCCAGGCCGGACGTCGCGCGGCGCGGCGAGGGCAGCTGGGACTTGGCCACCAGGGACTGGACCTCGGCGACCAGGGGACGGCGGCCCTCCAAAGTGACGGTGACGCAGGTGCCCGGCACGGGCTCCTCACGGCGGGTCAGGAACAGGCCGCTCGGGTCGGGCAGCCCGACGATCCCCATCTCGGACAGATCGAAGCAGCCCAGCTCGTCGGTCGGGCCGTAGCGGTTCTTCACCGCGCGGATCATGCGGAGGCGGCTGTGCCGGTCGCCCTCGAAATACAGCACGACATCGACCAGATGCTCCAGCAACCGCGGGCCCGCGATCGCGCCCTCCTTGGTCACGTGCCCGACCAGAACGACGGTGATGCCGCGTTCCTTGGCCACACGGATCAGGTTGGCGGCGACCTCGCGGATCTGCGTGACGCCGCCCGGCGCGCCCTCGACCTCCGACGTCCCGATGGTCTGGATGGAGTCGACCACCACCAGCGCGGGCTCCACCGTGTCGATGTGGCCCAGCACGGCCGACAGCTCGGTCTCGGCGGCCAGGTAAAGCCCGTCGGTGACCGCCCCGACCCGGTCCGCCCGCAGCCGCACCTGCTCGGCCGACTCCTCACCCGTGATGTACAGCACCGGCTTGCCCGCCGCGCCACCGCCGCCCGCGCCACCGCCGTTGCCTGAGCCGCCCGTGCCGTTGCCCGCGCTGTCAGTCCCGTTGCCTGAGCTGCCGGAACGCTGCTGTGGAACCGGGGGCTCGGAGGCCAGGGCCGCGACCTCCAGCAGCAGCGTGGACTTGCCGATGCCCGGCTCGCCCGCCAACAGGACGACCGCGCCCGGCACCAGGCCCCCGCCCAGCACCCGGTCGAGCTCGTCCAGGCCGGTGGCCTTGGTCTGCGCCGAACGGACGTCCACCTGCCCGATCGGACGCGCCGGGTTGCTGACCGGCCCGGCCGCCACCACGCGCGCCGGGGTGGCCGTACCCGCCTCGGTGACGGTGCCCCACGCCTGGCATTCGCCGCAGCGCCCGACCCACTTGGAGGTCTGCCAGCCGCACTCCGAGCAGCGGTACGCCGCCTTAGCCGTCTTCGCCTTCGCCATGGCCCGACACAGTAGAGGTCAGGAGTGACAGAACGTGGCGCCGCGCTGGTCAGGCCCCCGCGGACCTGTTGTCGTGCTGGGTCAGGCCCCCGCCGACCCGTTGTCGCGCTGGTCAGGTGCCCGCTCGCCAAGGTGCCGCCGTGCTGGTCGGGTGCCCGCCGACCTGTTGTCGCGCTGGCCGGGTGGCCGCCGACCTGTTGCTGCGCTGGTCGGTGGCGTTGCGTGGTTGGGTGCCCGCTCGCCAAGGTGCCGCCGTGCTGGTCGGGTGCCCGTCCGGTTGGCAGCCGGTGCGCTGGGTGGGCGGCCGGGGCTGGGGTCAGGCGGCGGCCACGGCGGTTCGGGTGCGTTCGATGAGGTCGCCCAGGTGGTCGCTGACGAGGCTGGGGCGTTCGAGCATGGCCATGTGGCCGGAGGTGGGGACGACCTCGAGGCGGGCGCTGGGGACGACGGAGGCGATCTTGAGGCTGTGCTCGACGGGGGTGAGCTTGTCGTTCTCGGCGCCGATGACCAGGGTGTCGATCCGGGCCAGCTCGGCGCACTCGCTGATCACGTCGTAGGAGAGCATCGAGTGGAAGAAGTCGAACAGCGCGTCCATGCGGGTGTCGGCGAGCATCTCCTCGGTGAAGGCGATCTCGGCGGGGCTGGCTTCGGGGCCGAAGACGTACTGGTCGAGGAAGAGCAGCGAGCCGTCCCGGCTGAGGTGGCGGACCTTCTCGATCAGCGGCGAGCCCGCGCCGGCGGCGCGCAGGATGCGCGGCAGGAAGCGCTGGGTCGAACGGGCCAGGATGGCGGGCAGGCCGAGGGTGACCTCGGCCAGCGAGCCCGACGAGGTGTTGAGAAGCGCGGCCGCGACGACCCGGTCGCCGAGGGTCTCGGGGTAGGCGTCGGCGTAGCGCTGGATGGTCATGCCGCCCATGGAGTGGCCGACCAGGACGACCGGGGTGCCCTCGGGGACGGTCTGCTCGATGACGGCGGCGAGGTCGCCGCTGAGCTGGGAGATGTCGTTCTGCAGGCGGTCGCCGCCGTCGGAACGGCCGTGCCCGCGTTGGTCCCAGAAGACCAGACGGCCGAGGCCGCGCAGGGCCTTGCGCTGGAAGTGCCAGGAGTCCTGGGTGAGCGTCCAGCCGTGCGAGAAGACGATCGCGAGGTCGGTGCGGTCGTCGCCGTCGATCTCGGCGTACAGCCGGGTCCCGTCCTCGGCCCGGACCGGGACCGGGCGCCCGCGTAGCGAACCGAACGGCTCGCCGGCGTACGGGTCGGGGCGCAGCTGCAGGCGCCGCACGGCGCGGCGCTGGGCGGTGAACCCGGCCCCGGCGGCGCCCGCGCCGAGCGCGGTCGCGGCGAGAACGTTGCGGCTGGTCCTGACGGCTCGGCCCATGTCCGACCTCCTGGGGGGTGGCGATCGCCGGGGGGTAACGGCGCCATTGTTGTACAACGAGTCAGTAGCTGCCAGGGGATGTGACCGACTCGTCAGTAACAACGCCACCATAGATTGACGGCGTAGTCCACATCGAGCCCCTGGTGCTCGCGGAGGAACGTCGCGGCGAGGTCTTCGGGGAACTCGATGCGCAGCACGGCCGCCAGATCCTCGCGGCTGTCGAACGACCAGCGGATCATGAGCGGCTCGCGCGAGAAGCCCCGCCTGGTCCAGAAGCGTTCGACCGCGTCCGGGTCGTACGACGGCAGCCCGCGCCGGAACCACCCGCCGAACGTCGACCGGGTCGCGTCGTTGTCGATGATGAAGGCCGCCCCGCCGCGCCTCACCACGCGCTCGAGTTCCGCCAGCCCCGGTTCGCACCCAGGGCCGAAGAAATAAGCCCAGCGAACATGGACGACGTCTATAGAGGCGTCCGGAAGGGGCAGCGCCTGCGCCGCCCCGACACGGACGGTCACATTTGGTATATCGGCCACGCGCCGCCGGGCGGCCGCCGCAAGACCTGCGTGCGGCTCGATACCGACGACCTTCGCGGCCTCCTCGGCGAAGAACGGAAGGTGGAATCCCGTACCGCAGCCGAGGTCGAGCAACGTCGCCCCCGCCCAGGGCCTGATGGCGCGCATCGTGGGCGCCAGAACGCCGTCCGGGTCCACGGCCCGGTTCTCGATCTCATAGACCCGAGGGGAGTTCCAGATATTCGGGCTGGGGACTGCGCCAGGAGCGATCTCGACCACGCCAACAGAGGGTAGTGACTTGCGCCGTCAGGAAATGAGCGTCACGTAGGGCCGAGGGTTTCGCCATGGCTTTAAGCGCATAGGCTTTCCGTTGCGTGGCTCATCGGAGCCACTGCCGAGCGACCATCTGGCGAGGGAGCCTTGACCCCGCAGCACAACGGCGCATTCACTCCGGCCATCCGCGTGCCGGACGCGCCGATCACGCTCTCGACGGCGTCGGTGTATCCCGAGAAGGTGCCGAGCGCCTTCGAGATCGCCGCGCTGCTGGGGTACGACGGGATCGAGGTCATGGTGTCGACCGACGCCTCGTCCCAGGACCTGAACGTGCTGCGGCGCCTCTCCGACTACCACCAGGTGCCGATCAAGTCGATCCACGCGCCCTGCCTGCTGCTCACCCAGCGGGTCTGGGGCCGCGAGCCGTGGGGCAAGCTCGTTCGCTCCAAGGAGGTCGCCGAGGAGCTCGGCGCCGAGGTGGTCGTGGTCCACCCGCCGTTCCGCTGGCAGCGGGAGTACGCCCGGGAGTTCGTCGAGGGCCTCGCCCGCATGCAGGAGGAGACCGACGTCCTCTTCGCGGTCGAGAACATGTTCCCGCTCAAGGCGCGCGGGGCCGAGGCGGGCATGTACCTGCCGGACTGGAACCCGATCGACCAGGACTACCCGTTCGTCACCCTCGACCTGTCGCACACCGCCTGCTCCGGTTCGGACGCCCTGGAGATGGCCGACGACCTGGGTGACCGGCTGAGCCACGTGCACCTGGCCGACGGCATCGGCATCACCAACAAGGACGAGCACCTGGTCCCCGGTCGCGGCAACCAGCCGTGCGGCGCGATGCTGGAGAGCCTCGCCGACACCGGCTACCGGGGTCACATCGTGCTGGAGGTCAACACCCGCCGCGCCACCGGGCGCGCCGAGCGGATGGAGGACCTGGCCGAGGCGCTGGCGTTCGCCCGCCTCCACCTCGCCGCGGCCGACCGCACCTGGGAGGTCACCTCGGGCGGCGAAGTCTCCCGCCGAGGCCCTCAGTGAGCGATCCGGCCGAGCAAGCGGCCGAGCAAGCGGCCGAGCAAGCGGCCGAGCAAGTGGACGGGCGTGCGAGCGATCCGGCCGAGCAAGTGGGCGGGCCTGCGAGCGATCCGGCCGAGCAAGTGGGCGATCCGGCGGAGTCGGTGAACGCGCCGGAGGTCGAGCCGGTGAACGAGCCTGTGAACGAGCCGGTCCGCCGAACGCAGGGACGGGCGCAGGGGCGACCGCCCGGGCGGCGGCCCGGGCCGACCGAGACGCGCGAGGAGATCCTGACGGCGGCGCGCGAGCTGTTCGCCGAGAAGGGCTATGACGGCGCCTCGCTGCGGGCGATCGCTCGCGCCGCGGACGTGGACCCTGCCCTGGTGCACCACTACTTCGGCAACAAAGAGGGGGTCTTCGTCGCGGCGATGCGGTTCCCGGTCGAGCCGAGCGAGCTGCTGCCGATGATCCTCGAGACACCCAAGGCGGAGCTCGGGGAGGCGATGGTGCGCACGTTCCTGTTCGTCTGGGACGACCCCGAACGGCGCGCGCCGATCCTGGCCATGCTGCGCTCGGCGATGACCAACGAACGGGCGGCCGTGATGATGCGCGAGTTCGTGACCTCCGCGCTTCTCGCCCGCGCCGCCGGTCTCCGCGACATTCCGCTGATCAGGGTCCAGGCGGCGGCCGGGCAGCTGATCGGCGTCATGATCCTCCGGCACGTGCTCAAGGTCGAGCCGATCTCCTCGGCCACCACCGAGGAGCTGGTCGGGCTCATCGCGCCCGCCGTCCAGGGTCACCTGGGCTGATCAACCCCTCTGAGGCTTGACCAGGCCGCCGCGTGAGCATAAATTCAACACATGATGAGTTCATCTCCCGCAGTGAGTGTGAACGATCTGCATGTGGTGCGCGGCGGGCGCGAGGTGCTCCACGGGCTGGCCTTCGACGTGCCGCGCGGATCGGTCCTGGGGCTGCTCGGCCCGAGCGGCTGCGGCAAGACGACGCTCATGCGCGCCGTCGTCGGCGTTCAGATCGTCAAGGGCGGCACGGTCGAGGTCCTCGGGGAGCCGGCCGGGAGCCCGGGGCTGCGCAGGCGCGTCGGGTATGCCACCCAGCAGCCCGCCGTCTACGCCGACCTCACCATCGCCGAGAACCTCCGCTACTTCGCCGCGGTCATCGGAGCCCCCCACAAGGACGTCGACCGCGTCGTGGACGAGGTCGGCCTCGCCAAGCAGCGCGACCAGGTCGTCGCCACTCTCTCCGGCGGCCAGCACAGCCGGGCCAACCTCGCCGTCGCCCTGCTGGGCAGTCCCGAGGTGCTGGTGCTGGACGAGCCGACGGTCGGCCTCGACCCGGTGCTGCGCGAGGAGCTCTGGCGGCTCTTCCACGCCTTGGCCGAACGCGGGACCACGCTGCTGGTCTCCAGCCACGTCATGGACGAGGCGGGCCGCACCGACCGCCTCCTGCTGATGCGCGAGGGCGACGTCCTCGCCGACGACACCCCGGACGGTCTCCGCGCCCGCACCGGCACCCAGGACCTGGAGAAGGCGTTCCTCCAGCTGATCAGCGAACGGGAAGGGGCCACGACATGAGCGTCGCCATCACGCTGGCCACGATGCGGCGGATCCTCGCCCAGCTGCGGCACGACCACCGCACGATCGGCTTGATCATCGGGGTCCCGACCCTGCTGATGATCCTTCTCCGCTACGTCTTCGACCAGCCGATCCTGTTCGACCGGCTCGGGCCGATGCTGCTCGGGATCTTCCCGTTCGTCATCATGTTCGTCGTCACCAGCGTGGCCACGCTGCGCGAGCGGACCGGCGGCACGCTGGAACGCCTGATGACCATGCCGACCGGCAAGCTGGACCTGCTCCTCGGCTACGCGCTGGCCTTCGGGCTGGTCGCCTTGGTCCAGGTCGGGGTCGTCCTGACGATCTCGCTCACCTGGCTCGGCCTCGACCTGTCCGGCTCGATCGGGTCGCTGGTCCTGGTCGCGATCCTGGACTCGCTGCTGGGCGTGGCGCTCGGGCTGTTCTCCAGCGCGTTCGCCCGGACCGAGTTCCAGGCCGTCCAGCTGATGCCCGCGTTCGTGCTGCCGCAGTTGCTGCTCTGCGGACTGTTCATCCCGCGCAACCAGATGGCGTCGTGGCTGGAGGCGATCTCCAACGTACTGCCGCTGTCGTACGCGGTGGACGCCATGAAGGAGGTGACGTCGCAGCCCGACTTCACCTCCGACCTGCTGCGGGACGTCCTGGTCATCGGCGGGTTCGCGCTGCTGGCGCTGGTCCTCGGCGCCGCCACGCTGCGCCGCCGGACCGCATGATCGCCGTCGAAACGTTCGCCGTACGCTCTGACCTCGGAACTTCTGCCGTGAAAACGGCCTAAGAGGCGGTAAACGGCTGATAATCTCCGGCGCCATGAGCCCCCTTGACCCGCCGGAGCCGCAGGAGCCTCAGTCCGCCCAGCCGTCACGCTCGCACGTGGCCGATCTCTTCGAGCCGAACGCCGCGAGAACCCCTGGCAGCGGTGCTGTCGGCGCTGTCGGCGCGGGCGGCGCGGGCGGCGCGGGCGGCGCGGGCGGCGCGGGCGGCGACACCGCGGACCAAGGCGGCCAAGATAACCCGGGCAATGGCGCAGGCGGTTTCGGCGACGGCGAGGACGGCGAGGACGGCGGCGACGGCGGTGACGGGCTCCGCAAGCGCAAGCGGCGCTGGCCGCGCGTCGTGGCGGCCGTCGGGGTCTTCCTGCTGCTGGTCGTGGTCGGGCTCGGCGGGCTGATCTGGCAGCGCGAGTCGTCCTACAACGGCAACATCGACCGCATCCACGGGGTCATGCCGAAGGGCGAGCGGCCGGGCGCGGGCGCCGTCGGCACCGACAACTGGCTGCTGGTCGGCTCCGACACCCGGGCCGACATCGGCACCACCGGCGAGGGCGGCAAGGTCTGGAAGCCCGGTCAGCAGCGGTCCGACACGATCATGCTGCTGCACCTGCCGTCGGACCGTAAGAAGGCCTACGTCATCTCCTTCCCGCGCGACTCGTGGGTCGCCATCCCCGGCTACGGCAACCAGAAGATCAACGCGGCGTTCTCCTACGGCGGCCCGCCGCTGCTGATCGAGACCGTGGAGAAGCTCACCGGCATCAGGATCGACCACTTCGGCGCGATCGACTTCGCCGGGTTCAAGTCCATGACCGACGCGCTCGGCGGCGTCGAGGTCGACATCGCCCAGAGCGTGTACGACCCGGCGCGCAAGGTCAGCTGGGAGGCCGGGCGGCAGAAGCTGGACGGCGAGAAGGCGCTGCTGTTCGTCCGGCAGCGCTACAACCTGCCGAACGGCGACTTCGACCGGATCAAGCGGCAGCAGGCCTTCCTCGGCGCGCTGGCCAAGAAGGCCGCGGACGGCGGAACGATCTCCAACCCGTTCAAGCTGGACCGGTTCCTGTCCGCGTTCACCAAGTCGATCAGCGTGGACGACTCGGTCTCCGGCGGGAAGCTGCGCTCGCTCGCGCTCAGCATGCGGGGCATCCGCGCCTCGGACATCACGTTCATGACGGCTCCCAACAAGGGCAGCGCCCAGCGCGGCAAGCAGAGCGTCGTCCTGCTGGACCAAACCAAGGCAAAGAGCCTGTTCGAGGCCGTGCGGACCGCGCAGATGGCCGACTACGTGAAGCAGCACGGGGGCAACAAGCTCGGCACGGTCTCCTGAACGGTCTCCTGAACAGGCTTCTGACCTGGTCCTCGACAGCGGGTGATCGTCGGTTCCCTTCCGGGCATAACCTGGAGAAGGAAGGACAGAGTCGTCCTCCAGGACAAGGGGATCGAAGTGCTACGTCAGGCCCTGCTGATCGCGTCGCGCAGTGGCGGCGTGCGCAAACTCGTGGAGACCGCCCCCTTCACCCGTGACGTCGTCAAGCGGTTCGTCGCGGGCGAGGGCGTCGACGACGCGATGCGAGCCATCGAGGCGCTCACCGCCGAGGGGCTGCTGGTCACGCTCGACGTGCTGGGCGAGGACACCCTGGAGGCCGGGCAGGCCGAGTCGACCGTCAAGGCGTACGTGGAGCTGCTGAACCGGCTGAACGGCGCCGAGCTCGGCAGGCGGGCCGAGGTCTCGGTGAAGCTGACCGCGCTCGGCCAGTCGTTCGACGAGGACCTCGCCCTGGAGAACGCCCGGCGGATCTGCACCGCCGCCAAGCAGGCCGGCACCACGGTGACGCTGGACATGGAGGACCACACCACGGTCGACTCCACGCTCAAGATCCTGCACGAGCTGCGCCGCGACTTCCCCGGCACCGGCGCGGTGATCCAGGCCTACCTGCGCCGCGCCGAGGAGCACTGCGCGGAGCTGGCCTACGAGGGATCGCGCGTACGGCTGTGCAAGGGCGCCTACGCGGCCCCCGAGGAGGTCTCCTTCACCGACAAGGACGAGGTCGACAAGTCCTATGTGCGCTGTATGAAGGTCCTCATGGCAGGCAAGGGCTACCCCATGCTGGCCACCCACGACCCCCGCCTCATCGACATCGCGGGCGCGCTCGCCGTGCTCAACGAGCGCGAGGCCGACACCTTCGAGTACCAGATGCTCTACGGCATCCGCCCCGCCGAGCAGCGGCGGCTGGCGGCCCAGGGCGCGCAGATGCGCGTCTACGTCGCGTACGGCCAGGAGTGGTACGGCTACTTCATGCGCCGCCTCGCCGAGCGCCCGGCCAACCTCGGCTTCTTCATGCGGTCCCTGGTCAGCAAGTCGTAGCGCCGCACCGCTATAGGCTGGGGCGGTCCCTGATCCCCCGTCTGAGGTGTGGAAATGATCGCGATTCTGGGTGCCGGGAAGATGGGCGAGGCCCTGCTGTCCGGGGTTCTCCGGGCCGGCCGCCGCCCGTCCGAGCTGATGGCCACCGCCCGCCGCGAGGAGCGCGGCGCGCTGCTGCGCGAGCGGTACGGGATCGAGATCGTCACCAACGCCGAGGCCGCGCGCACCGCCGACACGCTCGTGCTGGCCGTGAAGCCGCAGGACATGGGCGCCCTGCTGGACGAGCTGGCCGCGCACGTGCCCGCCGGCCGCCTGGTGATCTCGATGGCGGCGGGCATCCCGACCGGCTTCATCGAGGACCGGCTCGGCGAGGGCGTCCCGGTGGTCCGGGTCATGTCCAACACCCCCGTCCACGTGGACGAGGCGATGAGCGTGATCTCGGCCGGTTCGCACGCGGGTGAGGAGCACCTCAAGCAGGCCGAGGAGCTGCTGAGCCCGGTCGGCAAGGTGCTGCGCATCCCCGAGTCGCTCCAGGACGGCGCGACCGCGCTGTCGGGCAGCGGTCCCGCCTACTTTTACTACCTGGTCGAGGCGATGGTGGACGCCGGGATCCTGCTCGGGATGCCGCGCGCCGCCGCCCTGGAGATGGTGATCCAGTCGGCTGTCGGGGCCGCCGTCATGCTGCGCGACTCGGGCGAGCACCCCGTGCTGCTGCGCGAGGCGGTGACCTCGCCCGGCGGAACGACGATCGCCGCCATCCGCGAGCTGGAGAAGCACGGCGTCCGCGCAGCCGTCCTGGAGGCCATCGAGGCCGCCCGCAACCGGGGCCGCGAGCTGGCCGGCGGCTGATCCCGGTCGGGGGCGCGGCCAGGGCGGCCCGGTGACGTGGCGATCACCCGACTTAGACTGTTTTCAGGCAATCACGCTCGGCTATTGATCCAAGTACCGCCCTGGGGACGTGTAGAAGACATGGGAATTGTTCTCCGGCTTCTTGTGGCCGCCGGACTGGCGGTCGACGCGGTGGTGCACTGGCAGTACGCGCCCGACATGAAGTACGTCGAGGGCGGCAGCATCCACGGCGACGTCCTCTTCTACGCTCAGGCGATCCTGGCGGCGGTGGTCGGCGTCCTGGTGCTGGTCCTGGCGAACCGCTGGACGTACGCCATCGCCTTCCTTGTCGCGGCCAGCGCCCTCGGCGCCGTGATCCTCTACTACTACGTCGACGTCGGTGCCCTCGGCCCGCTGCCCAACATGCACGAACCGGTCTGGTACTCGCAGAAGACGATCAGCGCGGTCGGTGAGGGCGTCGCTGCCCTGGCGGCCCTGATCGGCTTCGCCACGGTCAAGCCATCGCGGCAGCGCACCCCGATCCATTCCGCCCGCGTCTGAACGACCCCGTGACGGCCGATGTGGCGGCCGATGTGGCGGCGGGTGTGACGGACGTCTCAGGTGTCCGGCCGGGATAGGACAGCGGACCGAAGATCGTTCGGGAAGCGCTGACGGGGCGTGGGCGCGGCTTTACGATGTCGCGCATGTCCGCGCGGCGGTGGTTGCCCCCGGTTCTGGTCGCCGTGGTGCTGGCCGGCCAGGTCAGCGCGTGCAGTGGCGGTACGAAGGGGGACCGGGTCCGGCTCGGCCGGGTCGCCAGGTCCGATGTGGCCGAGGTCGTGGAGGCCCCGGCCACGGTCTCCGCGCGCGCCACCGCGACCGTGCGCGCCGCGGCCGAGGGCACGATCAAGCGCCTGTACGTCGGGGACGGCGACCGCGTCCGCGAGGGCGACGTGCTCGCCAAGATCGACTCGCCGACGGCCAAGGAACAGCTCGACCAGGCGCGCGAGGCGGACCAGTCGCTGGCCGGGGGCGGCGCGTCCATCCCGTCCGCCCTCAACATGTCCGCGTTCCAGCGCCGTACCGACCGCAGCGCGCAGCGCGGTTTCGCGGACGCCCGCAAGTACGCGATGAAGATCCCCGATCTGAAGCAGCGCGCGGTCGTCCTGGCGGGGATCACCAAGGCCGAGGGCGAGTACCGGTCGGCCGCGCTGGCCGCGCGTGAGGCGGTCGTACGGCTGAACGCGGGCCTGGGCAGCGTCGGCTCGGCGTTCTCCTCGATCACCAACGCCCAGCGCGTGCAGACCAGGGCGGCGGTACGGGCGGCCGAACGCACCGTTCAGGGCCTCACGATCAAGGCACCGTTCGACGGCGTGGCCGGCCTCGGCGGCCCGGCGGGCGGCGGCAACCTCGGTGACCTCGCCTCGAAGCTGCCGCAGCAGCTCCAGTCGCAGGCCGGCGGCTCCGGCTCCGCCTCTGCCCTCGCGGGCCTGGGCGGCTACACCGGCGGCGCGGCCAAGGACGCCTCGTCGATCGCCACGGGCGCGCCCGTCTCCGGCGGCGACGCCGTAGTGACGGTCACCGACGCCTCCCGGCTCTCGCTGGCCGCCGACGTGGACGAGACCGACGTTCTCCAGATCAAGGACGGCGTGGCGGCGGACGTGGAGTTCGACGCGGTGCCGGGCGGGTCGTACGAGGCGGAGGTCACCGGGATCGGCGTCACGCCGAAGGAGTCCACGGGCGGCGGCGTCACCTACAAGGTCACCCTCGCGCTCAAGAACGGCACCATGTCCGGCGGCGGCCGTGCGCCCTGGCCGAAGCCCGGCATGAGCGCCGTGGTCGACCTGCGCGTACGCGAGTCGCGTGACGTGCTGTCGGTGCCGTCCGCCGCGATCGTCAGCAGCGGCCGTGACTCGGTCGTCTGGGCGGTCGTGGGCGGGAAGGCCGAGCGGCGCGTGGTCAAGCTCGGTGCCCAGGGCGACACCACGGTCGAGGTGACGCGGGGCCTGGACGAGGGCGAGCAGGTCGTCGTGCGCGGCGCCGACTCGGTCAAGCAGGGCCAGGAGCTCAGCACGTGAACGAGCCGGCCCCTCCCGCGCCGGAAGCGCTAGAGGCAGCGCCTGCGCCCGCGCTGGAAGTAGTGGACGTCACCCGCACCTACAAAATGGAGGGCGTCCAGGTAGATGCCCTGCGCGGCGTAAGCCTCCGCATCAACGAAGGCGATTTCGCGGCCATCCTCGGGCCTTCCGGCTCTGGCAAGTCCACGCTCATGCATCTGCTCGGCTGCCTTGACCGCCCGACCAGCGGGGTCCTGCGGATCGGCGGGCAGGACGTCGCCAAGCTCTCCCCGAACGCGCTGGCCGAGCTGCGCAACTCCCAGATCGGCTTCGTGTTCCAGTCGTTCCACCTCCTGCCCCGTACGAGCGCCCGCGAGAACGTCGCGCTGCCGCTGGTCTACAGGGGGATCGGGCGTGCGGAGCGGCGCCGCCGCGCCACCGCAGCCCTCGCCAAGGTCGGGCTGGACCACCGCCTCGGCCACCGGCCCTCCCAGCTGTCGGGAGGCGAGCAGCAGCGCGTCGCGATCGCCCGCGCCCTGGTGGGCGACCCCGGCGTGGTGCTGGCGGACGAGCCCACGGGCAACCTCGACACCCGTACCGGCCACGAGGTGATGGACCTGCTGGAACGCCTCAACGCCGAGCAGGGCGTCGCGGTCGTCCTGGTCACCCACGAGCCCGACGTGGCCGAACGCGCCCGCCGCCAGATCCACATCCGCGACGGCCTCATCGAACGCGACACCGGCGGCGGGCCCGGCACCCGAAGACGACCATGAGGGTCGGGGAGTCGTTCCGGGTCGCGCTGGAGGCGCTGCGGGTCAACCGGCTGCGCAGCGCGCTGACCATGTTCGGTGTGGTGATCGGGGTCGCGGCCGTCGTGGTGCTGGTGGCGATCGGCACCGGCGCGCGCGACCTGGTGCAGAACGAGATCGAGGGGCTCGGCTCCAACATCATCTTCGTCGCGCCCGGCCAGCTGAGCCTCGGCTCGGCGCCCTCGATCAGCCGGATGCAGCTGGACGACGTCGCCTACCTGGGACGGATCACCGGGGACGAGAAGGACATCGCGGTCGCCCTGAACTCCGGGGAGGTCGTCCGGGCCGGGCGCAACCAGACGTTCTCCAGCATCGTCGGCTCCAACGAGAACCTGCAGAACGTCTTCAACCGGCCGCTGCGCCGCGGCCGCTACCTCAGCCGTACGGACGTGGAGACGCGGCGCCGCGTCGTCGTCCTCGGCTCGGACATCGCGCGCAAGCTGTTCGGCGACGTCGATCCGGTCGGACGGCAGGTCGCGATCGCGGGCGGGACGCGCTTCCGGGTGATCGGGGTGTTCGAGGAGGTCGGCCAGACGTTCGGGCAGACCAGGGACTCGGAGATCCACGTGCCGGTCACGACCGCGCAGCGGATGTTCGGGGTCACCCGGGTCGACTTCATCGCCATCCGCGCGCCGAGCAGCGGCGACATTCCGCGCCTGCAGAAGCAGGTCGTGGACGCGCTGCAGCGCAAGTACCAGGGGCAGCAGTTCTCGGCGATCACGCAGACTCAGCTGCTCGGAACGATCGGCAAGGTCCTCGGGGCGCTGACCGGGGTGCTGGCCGCGATCGCCGCCATCTCGCTGCTGGTCGGCGGGGTCGGCGTCTCCAACATCATGCTGGTCAGCGTGCGCGAACGGACCCGCGAGATCGGCCTGCGCAAGGCGCTCGGCGCGCGTCAGCGGGACATCCTTGCCCAGTTCCTGGTCGAGGCGGTGCTGCTGACCTCGATCGGCGGGATCGTGGGCATCGCGATCGGGGCCGGGGTCTCGCTGCTCATCGGCGCGTACTCCCCGGTGCCCGCCGCCATCGCGTGGTGGTCCCCGGCCGTGGCGTTCGTGGTGTCGGCCGGGGTGGGGATCTTCTTCGGCGTCGTGCCGGCGCGCAGGGCCGGGCGCCTGGACCCGGTGATAGCACTTCGCACCGAATGAATCGGGCGTCGCCCAAACCCGATTCATGCTTTTTCATCAAGATCGTTACAACTCCCCCCGGCTCCGAATACCATGATCAAAAACCGGGGGAGGCCACCATGACCTCACAGTTCGATGACGATGCGGCCGATCGGCTCGAAAGCACGCTGGCGCGGCTTCGGGTTCCGGCGTTCATGGCGTCCTATTCGGCGGCGCTGCTCGCCGCACTGCGGGCACAGTCCCGTTCGGGGCCACGTTTGGCGAAGCACCTCCGCGCGGCCGCGGTTCGCGTACCCGGCGGCCGGGCGGAGGTGCTTCTGGTCGGCTCGGACGCCAGGCGGCCCGGAACTGAGGGGCCCGCGGGTGAGGGGCCTGGCGGGGGGCCTGACGTCAGGCGACCGCCTCGGCCTGCGCCGGAGCCGCCGCCAGAGCGTCGCGAATGAACCTGGCCGTCTCCCGCATCGCCGAACTCGCCTCGGGCAGGACGCGGTTGAGGATCTGGAAGACGTGCATCTGCCCGTTCCACACCTGAAGCTCGCACTGGCCGCCCGCCCTGACCAGGGCGTTCGCGAACGCCTCGGCCTCGGGCCGCAGGACCTCGGAGCCGCCCACCTGGATGAGGAACGGCGGCGTGTTCGTCCAGGCGCGCGTAAGCAGGGCCAGCCGCGGGTCGTCGAATCCGGCTGGCCCCACTACGAGCCGCGCGACCCGGCGGGCCGCGAAGGCGCTGATGTACGGATCCCGGACGTTCCGGTGCTCCGCGGTGGACAGTTCGCAGGTGAGATCCACCCACGGCGAGAACAGGACCGTCCCGGCCGGCCCCGGCAGGCCCGTACGGCAGATCTCCCCGGTCAGGCACGCCGCGAGGTGACCGCCGGCCGAGTCGCCCGCGATCACGATGCGGGAGCCGGGGACGCCGCGGGCCATCAGCCACTTGTACGCGGCCAGGGCGTCCTCGAGCGGCGCGGGGAACGGGTGCTCGGGGGCCAGCCGGTACCGGGGGACCAGTACCGGCAGGCCCGTGTCGACCGCCAGGCGGGAGGTGATCGGCCGGTGCGTGCGGGGGGAGCAGACGATGTAGGCGCCGCCGTGCAGGTAGAGGATCGCGCCGTTCACCCCGTCGGAGCCGTCGCCGCGGGAGGTGACCCACTCGCCGACGATCGGGCGCCGTTCGGCCGCGGCGCCCCTGCCCTTCTCGACCTGCGGGTCGATCAGCGGCTCGATCCGGACGCGCTGGGTGGGCCGCATCAGCAGGGACGCGGCGTCCACCGTTGAACGGGCGGTACGGATCCCCACCGAAAGGTTGGGGGCGTAGTGCACGAACGGCCGGACGCCGATGCGCAGGGCCTGGGAGATGGCTCGGCTGCGCACGGTCGGCTTGCGTTCATAGGGACGCCGTCGCTTGCGGGGAGAAGCGGAGGACGTGGTCGCGGCGCCCGCCGTGGCGGCGCTCGCGCTGACACCCGGCAGAGGGGTCACCTCTGCCGGCAGTTCGGAGGGAGTGATCGAATCCATCTCCGGAACCCCGCTCGCTCTGTTTCATCTGTGTTTCATAGATGCCCGCTATTTCCCGGTAGTTCACGTCACAACTTTGTGTCATCGATAGGGGTTTGGGGGCTTGACGGCCACCCCGGTGTATCCATTCGGTCGCCCTGAGTCGTGACATGGGCCACGGCCAGCGGCGAGTCGGCAAGGCGATACCGTGAGTGCATGAGCAGCGCCGACTCGCCCCAGAATCCCCGGAACTGCGGGCTCAAGGTCTTCTGGGACGACAGGCTCATCTCGTACGACTTCGGCCCCACTCACCCCATGAATCCCGTTCGCGTCGAGTTGACCATGGAGCTCGCGCGCGAATTCGCCCTTCTCGACAGCGGCAATGTCGACGTCGAAGAGTTCGCCCCCGCCCCCGAAGAGCTGCTCCGCCTCGTTCACGAAGAGGCCTACATCGCGGCGGTGAAGAGCGCGGGCGAGACCGGCCTCCCCGAGATCAAGTACGGCCTCGGCACGCCCGACAATCCGGTCTTCCTCGGCATGCACGAGGCGACCTCGCTCGTCGTGGGCGCCTCGGTCGCCGGCGCGGAGGCGGTCTGGACGGGGCAGAGCGAGCACGCCGCCAACATCTCCGGCGGGCTCCACCACGCCCTCGCCGGCGCCGCCAGCGGCTTCTGTGTCTACAACGACCCGGCGATCGCGATCGCCTGGCTCCTGCGGAACGGCGCCGAGCGGATCGCCTACGTCGACGTGGACGTCCACCACGGCGACGGCGTGCAGGCGGCCTTCTACGACGACCCGCGGGTCATGACGATCAGCCTCCACGAGACGCCGCGCACGCTCTTCCCCGGCACCGGCTTCCCGAACGAGACCGGCGCGCCCGGTGCCGAGGGCACCGCCGTCAACGTCGCGCTGCCGCCCGGCACCGGCGACGCCCTGTGGCTACGGGCCTTCGACGCGATCGTGCCGCCGCTGCTGCGCGAGTTCCGGCCGCAGATCCTGGTGACCCAGCACGGCGCCGACGCGCATTCGCTCGACCCGCTGGCCCATCTGTCCCTCAGCGTGGACGGCCAGCGCACCGCGTACGAGCAGCTGCACCGGCTGGCGCACGAGACCGCGGGCGGCCGCTGGCTCGCCACCGGCGGCGGGGGCTACGAGCTGGTCCAGGTCGTACCGCGGGCGTGGACGCACCTGCTCGCCGAGGCCGCGGGCCGCCCGATCGACCCCGGCGCCGCGACGCCCGAGCCCTGGCGCGACTTCGTCCGGCGGCGGACGCAGGAGATCGCGCCGCGCCGGATGACCGACGGCACCGAGGTCGTGGAGGTGCACCGGTGGGGCGGCGGCTTCGACCCGGCCAACCCCATCGACCAGGCCGTCCTGGCGACCCGGCGCGCCGTGTTCCCCGAGCACGGCCTCGACCCCCTGACCGACGAGTGACCGCGTGACCGATCCCCGCGCCCCCTCGCCCCCGCCGCACGCCTTGACGCTCCTGCATGCCGCTACGCCGCCGGACGCCTTGACGCCTTCCTGTGCCCGGATTCCGTACGCTTTGATCACACCCGCGTCGCCGGGCGGCGGCGCGAGCTTGGGGGAAGACTGATGACCGTGCCGACCCGCGCCGAGCTGCGCGCCCACCTGGTCCGCACGATGATCTCCGGCGAGATCGCCACGCCGCGGCAGAACAACCTGCTGCACTACCGGCGGATGGCGATGCGCAACCCGTACTACCTGCTCGGCATGGACCTGAAGCCGACCTGGAACGAGCGGGAGATCCTGCGCGTGATGGTCGAGCGGGTCGGGGTGAACCCGGACCCGATGCACCTGTACGGCGATGACACGATCGACCCCGACCTCACGATCGACGCGATCGAGGCGATGGGCGAGCGGATCGGGCTGGCGGCGCGGCGGCGGGAGCGGGTCGTGCTGGCGACCGGGCACCCGGCCACGCTGACACCGGTCTACCAGGCGATCTCGCGGGCCCTCACCGCGCGCGGCTGCACGGTCCTGACGCCCGCGGCGGGCTGGTCGTACGAGACCGAGACCGGCTACGGCTACGAGGATCGGGAGATCGTCTACGCACCGGAGGGGGTGGCGATGCTGGAGGGTCAGGGGAGGACGCACCACACCCACGACGCCGCCCCGATGGAGGCGATGCTGGCCGAACTCGCAAGGGATTCGGAATCTTGGCCGGATCTGGCCATCGCCGATCATGGCTGGGCGGGCGCCGCCGGTCAGGCGGGGATCGACACCGTCGGATTCGCTGACTGTAACGATCCAGCACTGTTCGTCGGGGCCGAGGAGGGCAAGATCGACGTCGCGGTTCCCCTGGACGACGGCGTATCGGCCCAGCATTACGCCCCTATGACGGCCTACCTCCTCGACCGCGCGGGGCTCGCCTAGGGTCCGCCCGCCGTCACGTTCCGCGCCGCGAGGTGTCACTGGGTGTGACGTGACGATCGTGCCGTGGCTGATGAGCAGGCGACACGCCCTCGTGAACGCCTGAGTCGCAGGTCATCGCCTGGTCTCGGCTCACATCCGCTCGCCGGGCTACGCGCGGTGCCGTCATCTCCACGCTCCGTGCGATAGCAGAGTGTGGCCACCCGGTCAGGCCGGGATACGGAAAAGGGTGGAACTCCCCTCTTGCGACTGCCGATACACGATTTACGCTGGAGGAAGTACACGTGCGTGATCAAAGTCACCCAAAGGGCCGGTGCGCGGCACGTGTGGAAGAGGGCGTCCGATGAGCTCAGGCGAGCGACCTCTGAGTGAGGTCAGGTTCCTGACCGTTGCCGAAGTGGCATCGGTGATGCGGGTGTCCAAGATGACCGTCTACCGCCTGGTGCATTCAGGCGAGCTGCCCGCCATCCGTGTGGGCCGTTCGTTCCGTGTGCCCGAGCAGGCCGTTCACGACTATCTGCGCGACGCGTTCATCGAAGCCGGATGATCCGGATGCGGCCGGGGGCGCCACCCACGCCCTCGCGACGCACCCGACGTCCGGCTCGTGCAGGGGGCTATTGAGCGGGGGCAGTAGAGGGAGAGGGACACCGAACCGAGTTGGGGCCGGTGCCTGGAGGAGTCGGGGGCGTCGGACGATGCCTGCGATGAGACCGGGCACCGGTTTCTGTTTGCCAGGGGAAGGCACCTCCCCGATCGGGGAGGTTTAGGAACCTCGGCCAGGGAAGAGGTGGGGGCGACCGCGAGTCCCCGCCGGGTGCCCGCAGGAGACACCCCGGGACGCCGCCGGACCACCGGCGGCCTGAACGCCGTCGGCACAGCGGTACCCTTGGGCAGCGGACCGTGCCGCGATCGCCGAGCGAAGCTCGCGCCGGCACGGACCATCTCCTGCACAACACCTGATTTGCCGAGCGAGGTCTCGTGGGCTCTGTCATCAAGAAGCGCCGTAAGCGTATGGCGAAGAAGAAGCACCGCAAGCTGCTGAAGAAGACGCGTATTCAGCGCCGTAACAAGAAGTAAACAGGCAGGCTACTCAGCCGTAAGGGGTGGGGCGCACAGTGTCCTCTATGCCCTCCGCCGCGGCCCGTGTCGTCCTCGTCACGGGCGTCTCCCGTTTCCTGGGGGCGCGGGTCGCGAACACCCTCCAGGCCGACCCCGGCATCGAGCGGGTCATCGGCGTGGACACGGTCCCCCCTTCGACGTCGCTCGGACGAACAGAGTTCGTGCGCGTCGACATACGCACGCCGAGCATCGCCAAGGTCATCTCGACGGCCGAGGTCGACACGGTGGTCCACCTGAACCTGGTGACCGCCCCCGTCGGCCCGCGCTCGAAGATGAAGGAATTCAACGTCATCGGCACCATGCAGCTGCTGGCCGCGTGCCAGCGCTCGCCGGACATGCGAAAGCTCGTCGTGCGTTCCTCGGCCGCGGTCTACGGCTCCTCGCCGATGGACCCGGCGGTGTTCGCCGAGCGCGATGAGCCCGTGGAGGCTCCGCACTCGGGCTACGCCAAGGACGCCGTCGAGGTCGAGGGATATGTGCGGGGGTTGCGGCGGCGGCGCTCGGACCTCACGGTCTCGGTGCTGCGGTTCGCCAACTTCCTGGGCCCGGGCGTGGACTCTCCGCTGACCCGGTACCTCAGCATGCCCGTGGCCCCGACCGTGCTGGGCTTCGACCCGCGGCTGCAGTTCGTCCACGAGGACGACGGCGTCGAGGTGCTGCGCCGGATGACGGTCGAGGACCACCCGGGCACGTTCAACGTCGCCGGCGACGGGGTGCTGCTGCTCTCGCAGGCGCTGCGCCGCGCCGGGCGCTCGTACGTGCCGATGCCGTCCCAGTCGGTGTCGGCGCTCGGCGACCTCGGCAAGCGCTTCGGCGGCCTGTCGGGCTTCTCGCCAGAGCTGCTGCGCTGGCTGATGTACGGGCGGGTGATCGACACGTCCCGGCTGGTGAACGAGCTGTCCTGGCGGCCCAAGTACAGCTCGGAGGCCGCGTTCGCCGACTTCGTCTCGGCGCACGGGATGGGGCGCAGCGTGCCGCTGGAGCTGTTCGACCGCCTGGCCTCGGCCTTCGGCCGCGGCTGACGCCCGATCCGACGGAGGTAGTCGATGAACGCGCACCACGAGGACGGGCCGTTGGACTCCGGTGAGGGCGCACAGGTGATCCCCCTGCACGCTCCCCGCCACGACGACGAGGCGGGCGAGTCGCGGCGCAACCCGATCGAGCGGCGCGTGGCGTCCGGGCTTGCGTTCCTGCGGCGCCGGCTGGCGGGCGAGTACGACGTCGACGAGTTCGGCTTCGACCCCGAGTTCAACCGGACGCTGCTGCTGCCGTTCGCCCGCGCGTTCTACGAGCGCTGGTTCCGGGTGGAGCTGTTCGGGCTGGAGAACGTGCCCGAGCAGGGCGGGGCGCTGATCGTCGCCAACCACTCGGGCACGCTGCCGATCGACGGGATCATGCTGTCGGTCGCCGTGCACGACCACCTCCAGCGAGACCTGCGGCTGCTCGGCGCCGACCTGGTCTACCAGGTGCCGGTGCTCGGCCACCTGTCGCGCAAGGCCGGCCACACGCTGGCCTGCCAGGCCGACGCGGCGCGGCTGCTGGCCAAGGACGAGCTCGTCGGGGTGTTCCCGGAGGGCTTCAAGGGCGTCGGCAAGCCGTTCGCCGACCGCTACAAGCTGCAGCGGTTCGGCCGCGGCGGCTTCGTGGAGACGGCACTGCGCGCGAACGTGCCGATCATCCCGTGCGCGATCGTCGGCGCCGAGGAGATCTATCCGAAGCTCGCAGACCTGAAGCCGCTGGCCCGGCTGCTCGGCCTCCCGTACTTCCCGGTCACCCCGACGTTCCCGCTGCTCGGCCTCGGCGGCCTGCTGCCGCTGCCGTCCAAGTGGATGATCCAGTTCGGTGAGCCGATTCCGATGGACGACTACGACGCGACGGCCGCCGACGACCCGATGACGGTCTTCAACCTCACCGACCACGTGCGCGAGAGCGTCCAGCAGATGCTCTACGACACGCTCCTGCGCCGCGGCCCGGCGTTCTTCTGACCACTCGCGAACGGACCCCGGCCTGCACGCGAGTGCGCTACCTGCCGCCGGGGGACGAAGCCGAAGGCGAGCCCCCCGGCGGCAGATCGCGAAGCGATGTCGCACTCGCCGCTTTGGCGGTTCGGGCCCCGGGCCGCTAGGCGAGGGGTCCGAGGCCGCAAAAGCAATTAAGAACGCGCGTAGTGCTTGCGGAGGGCCACTCCGGCGACGACGCCGCCCGCCAGGGCTCCGACGCCCGCGGCGGCGGGCAGGGCGACCATGGTGACCTTGCGGCCCGTACGGAAGTCGTGGATCGGCCAGCCGTGCTCGCGCGCGTGATCGCGCAGCGCCGCGTCGGGGTTCACCGCGTGGGGGTTGCCCACGACCGTCAGCATCGGCAGGTCGTTGATCGAGTCGCTGTAGGCCGAGCAGCGCGACAGGTCCAGGCCCTCGCGCTGGGCGAGGGCGCGGACGGCCTCGGCCTTGGCGGGGCCGTGCAGCAGGTTGCCGACCAGGCGGCCGGTGTAGAGCCCGCCGGACGTCTCGGCGACCGTGCCGAGCGCGCCGGTGAGGCCCAGGCGGTGCGCGATCGTCCGGGCGACCTCGACGGGCGTGGCCGTGACCAGCCACACCTGCTGGCCGGCGTCCAGGTGCTGGAGGGCCAGCGTCCGGGTGCCGTGCCAGATCCGGTCGGCCATGACCTCGTCGTAGATCTCCTCGCTCATCCGGACCAGGTCGCTGACCTTCTGCCCGGCCACGAACGAGAGCGCCATCTCGCGGGCGCTGTGGATGTGCTCGGCGTTCTCGGTGCCGCGTAGCCGGAACGCGGCCTGCCCCCAGGCGAACATGGCCAGGTCGCGCATGGTGAACAGCTTGCGCGAGGCCAGGCCGCGGGCGAAGTAGTAGATCGACGCGCCGCGCATCATCGTGTTGTCGACGTCGAAGAAGGCCGCGGCCGTCGGGTCGGGCTCGGGCAGCGGGCCGTTCGTGGCCGCGGCGGCCGCCGCCTCGCCCGCGCTCACGTGGTCCTCGTCCTTGTCGCGCTGCCAGAATCGCCGCATGCCCGCAGCCTAGTCAACGGGGTCGGCCCGCCCCTCGGTTCGCCCGGAATTGCGACCGTCCTCACGATCATTCCCGGCCGTACGGTCACTTTCGGGCACACGGTCACCCTCGGCCGCGGCGACGAGCCGTTCCCGCAGAACGGCCCGGAAGTCCGGATCCGGCCCCTCGGGCCGGACGCGCAGATCCGACAGCGGGTTGTTCTCTGTCCTGACTCTCCTGGTTCGCATCATCCCCCCGTACCGCAAAACGATCGGGAGGCGCGGCGGGTTACGGGCGGGCGGCCGGGAGTGCGGCCGGGAGTCAGGAACGCAGGTCCGCGGGCAGCATGCGGGCGAGCGAACGGACCGCCCGGTACTGCAGGGCCTTGATCGCGCCGCTCTTCTTCCCCATGACCAGGGCGGTCTCGGCGACCGTGAGCCCGTGCAGGAACCGCAGGACCACGCACTCCTGCTGCTCGGAGCCGAGCCGGCGAACGGCGATCAGCAGCGTCCGGTTGGTCATGGAGTCCAGTACGGCCCGTTCTGGACCCTCCTGAGGCCGGTCGGGCTCCAGGAGCTCGGCCGTGCAGACCTCCAGCCGGTAGCGGCTGGACTTGAAGTGGTCGGCGACCAGGTTGCGGGCGATCGTCACCAGCCAGGCGCCGAAATCCTTGCCCTGCCAGTTGAAGTCCCTCATCCGGCGCAGCGCCCGCAGGAACGTCTCGCTGGTCAGGTCCTCGGCGAGCGAATGCGTGCCGACCCTGTAGAAGACGTACTTGTAGACGAGCTCGACGTAGTGGTCGTAGAGGCTCCCGAACGCCTCGGCGTCGCCGTCCCTGGCCCTCAGCACGAGGTTTTTGATCATCTCGCCGCGGCCGGATTCGGCCTCCACGGCGCGCTCGGGCGCCTCGGTGGTGGCGGCGCCGCCCGGCTGGACGGAGAGATGGCGAAACAACGTCACTCGGGCATCGAGGGTCAGGCTGCACATGCAGATCTCCTCGGGGCGTACGCGACCTTCGGCGTGAATTGCCACTGTAGATACCGAGGGGTACGCGGGGCAATGGTGTGTCCCGCGCAACATCATTCGCATGGCCGTGAGGGCACCACCTGCCACCGCGGTTACCCGTCATCGCTCCGAATCGGGCACCATGGGGCGCGATGGTCGAAGCTCTTCTCGCGCTCGTAGCGACCCTTGGCGCTTTAGTCGCCACCGGGTTGCTGATCTCGCGCGCCTACAAGGACCGGCTCCTCTACCTGATCGCATGGTCGATCACGCTGGTGGGAGTCTCGGTCGCGCTCATCGCGATGACCTTGGGTTTCCTGCTCGGATTCAACGAGCCGCTCTTCCGGGTCATGGAGCTGGGCGGCGCGCTGCTCGCGCCGATCTGGCTGGCGCTCGGCATGGTCGAGCTCATCGCCAGGGTCGTGCAGGTGCGCTTCGCCGCCTGGCTGTTCGCGATCTCCTACACGGTCGTGGCGACGGTCATCCTGCTGCTCGACCCGCTGCGCGGCTCGTTCAGCAAGAAGCTGCCGAAGCCGAACGACATCTACGACGCGCTGCCGCCGCTGCTGATCAACGGCGCGCACGTCGTCGCGGTCATCGCGCTGGTCGTGTGCGCGGCGGTCACCGCCGTCCTCGCCAGCCGCCAGGACCGCGAGGCCTACGAGCTGCTGATCCCGATCGCGCTGGTGGCGCTCGCCGGGGTCCTGGTCGTCGCGGGCTCGCGCGGCTTCCTGCCCGGCGCCCTCGCCGTGATCGCCCTCGGCGGCGCGGCTGGCCTGACCTGGTACGGCGCGATGCGCACGCTGCCGGTGTACGCCGACGACGACGGCTACGCGGGCGACGAGTACGGCGACGACTCGGGCGGCTACGCCGATGCGGCGTACGCGGCCCAGCAGCCCGCCCCTGCGCCCGCCCCGCAGGCCCCGGCGACGCCGGTGGCCGGTCCCCAGGCGCAGATGTCGCAGCCGGCCCCGCCGCCGCCCAAGCCCGCCACCAAGCGGGGCGAATTGCGCTTCCCCGAGCCTTCGGCCGAGGAGCTGAACTTCCCCGCGCCCGCGCCGCCGACCTCGATCGACGGCATGCGGCCCGCGACCGGCGGGTCTCCGCTGCCCGCCGCCGCTCCCGTGCCCGCCGTGCCCGCCGTTCCGACCGGGTTCGACCTGTCCCGCGCCTGCGGGCAGATCACCGTCTACACGCTGCTGGACGGGCGCGAGGAGCAGTTCGACCGGCTGGCCGAGGACCTGGTCCGCGCGGCCCGTACGGCCGAGCCGGACACGCTGATCTTCGCGTGCCACGAGGTGGTGAACGCTCCGACGCAGCGGATCTTCTACCAGCTGTTCAAGGACGAGAACGCGTTCGCCTCCCACCGGCAGCAGCCCCACCTGCAGCGCTTCACGAGCGAGTCGCGCAGCCACGTGCTGGCGACCAACGTGATCGAGTTGAAGCTCGGCACGGCCAACCTGCCTCAGGCGGCCCCCGCCAAGCCCGGACCGGTCCAGGCGGGCCCCGGCCACGGCCAGGCGCCGCGGAGCAACTCGTTCAACGCCTCCGCCAGCGACTTCCCCAGCCTGTGAGACGGCCATGGACCCAGTGATCACCCTGCTCGGCAAGCCGGGCTGCCACCTGTGCGACGACGCCCGGGAGGTGATCGCCCGGGTCGCCGCCGACCTCGGCGTCCGCTGGGAGGAACGCGACATCACCCGGTCCGAGGCCGACACCCGCGAGTACTGGGAGCACATCCCCGTCACGCTGATCAACGGCGTCCAGCACGACTTCTGGCGAGTGGACGAGACCCGCCTCCGCAAGGCACTCAAGGACGCCGGCGCCGCCAGGGCCTGATCGCCTGCCCGGTTCGACCCGTTCCTGCTGCCTTTGTCTGAGACCGGTGGCCGGTTTGCGGCATTTGCGGAGTTGTCGTGGGGTGGGCCCTGCGGGCTTAATTTCGGTGTGGAGGCGTGTCTCTTCAGTCACACCCGGGTGGGTGATCGGGCGGCTCCCGGGGGTAGTCGCGGGCCTGCTCAACCCCTATGGGCCAGGCGGAATCGGTGGATGGCGGGCGAACCCTCCGGCTTCGCCAAGAGGGGGGTGACTTTGTGCGCGTATTCACAAAGGCTTAACCTGGATGGAGCCCTGGGCGGCCGGCCCTGGGTAGCCGAGGACCGGTCGCGGATTGACCTGGGCCAGGGGTTCTCGGGCCCCGCCCTAGCGTCGAGCCCCCGAAGAGCAGGCCGTGACACCTCGTCAGAACCGCACTCGTGCCGACCGCGGCATTCCCGAAGCCACCGTGGCTCGACTGCCCGTGTACCTTCGCGCGTTGCACAGCCTGCAGGATCGCGGGGTGGCAACCGTGTCGTCGGAGGAGCTGGCCACCGCGGCCGGCGTGAACTCCGCCAAGCTCCGCAAGGACCTGTCGCACCTGGGCTCGTACGGCACCCGCGGCGTCGGCTACGAGGTCGAGTACCTCGTTTACCAGATCTCTCGTGAACTAGGCCTGACCCAGGATTGGGTCGTGGCAATCATCGGGGTCGGTAACCTGGGCCGGGCGCTGGCCGGTTACGGCGGGTTCGCCTCCCGTGGCTTCCGGGTCGCGGGGCTCCTGGACGCCGACGAGGACATCGTCGGCCAGGAGATCTCCGGGATGACCGTGGAGCACATCGACCGGCTGGAGGACGTCATCACCGAGCGCTCGGTGTCCATCGCCGTGATCGCCACGCCCGCGGCCGCCGCGCAGGGCGTGGCCGACCGGGTGGTCGCCTCCGGCGTGACCTCCGTCCTTAACTTCGCTCCTGTGGTGCTTTCCGTGCCTGAGGGGGTGGATGTGCGTAAGGTCGACCTGTCTATCGAGCTGCAGATCCTCGCCTTCCACGAGCAGCGGAAGGCGGGCGGCCCAGGTGATCTCGACGCGCTGGCGTCCAAGAACGGCGCGCCTCCTCCCGGTGCCGCGCAGCAGTACGTGGAGGCTCTAGAGGCATGAGTGTCCTGGTGGTGGGGCTAAGCCATCGCAGTGCCCCGGTGTCGATGCTCGAGCGGGCGTCGGTGACCGGGGACGACCTGACCAAGCTGCTGCACGCGATCAACGACTCGGCGTACGTGGCCGAGACCGCGATCGTCTCGACCTGCAACCGGGTCGAGGTCTACGCGGTGGTGGAGAAGTTCCACGGCGGCGTCTCGACGGTCTCCGAGGCGCTGTCGCTGCATTCGGGCATCCCGCTCGACGACCTGTCCCGGCACCTGTACGTCCACTACGAGGACCGGGCCATCCAGCACGCGTTCTCGGTGGCGTGCGGCCTGGAGTCGATGGTCGTCGGCGAGGGGCAGATCCTCGGCCAGATCCGGCAGGCGTTCCGGCTGGCCCAGGACGAGCAGACCATCGGGCGCACCCTGCACGACGTCCTGCAGCGGGCGCTGCGGGTCGGCAAGCGCGCCCATCACGAGACCGGCATCGACCAGGCGGGCGCGTCGCTGGTCAGCGTCGGGCTCCAGATCGCGACCGAGCACCTCGGGCCGCTGAACGAGGTCCGGGCGCTGGTCGTCGGCGCCGGGGCGATGAGCGGCCTGGCCGTGGCGACTCTCTCGCGCGCGGGCGCGCGAGAGATCGTGATCGCCAACCGTACGGCGGGCAAGGCGGAGCGGCTGGCGGCCGAGTCCACCGTCCCCGCGCGGGCGATCGAGCTGGCCGACCTTGAGGCCGAGCTGCCCACGGCCGACCTGGTCGTCTCCTGCACCGGGGCGACCGGCCTGGTCGTACGGGCCGAGCAGCTGGAGGGGACCGGCGACCGCAGGCGGTTCTTCCTCGACCTGGCGCTGCCGCACGACATCGACCGCGCCGTGGCCGGGCTGCCCGGCGTGGCGCTGGCCGGCCTGGACGAGCTGCGGACCGCCGAGGAGGCCGCGCACGCGATCGGTCCCGAGGCCGTCGAGGCCGTACGGACGATCGTGTGCGACGAGGTGGCCACCTACCTGGGCGCCGCCCGCGCCGCCGCGGTGGCGCCGACCGTGGTCGCGCTGCGCAGCAAGGCGGCCGAGGTCGTCGACGCCGAGCTGGCCCGCCTGACCGGCCGGCTGCCCGAGCTCGACGACAAGGCCCGCAAGGAGATCTCCCAGACCGTGCGCCGCGTCGTGGACAAGCTGCTCCACGCGCCGACCGTACGGGTGAAGGAGCTGGCCGCGGCGCCCGGCGGGGACACCTACGCCGACGCCCTGCGCGAGCTCTTCGACCTCGACCCGAAGGCCCCCGAGGCCGTTCAGCGGGCCGACATAGCTGACATCGAAGGATCCGACACGTGACCACCCTCAAGCTCGGGACCCGCAAGAGCCTCATGGCGACGACCCAGTCGCAGCTGGTGGCGGACGCATTGTCGCAGGCTACGGGGCATGCGGTGGAGCTGGTCGGGGTAACGACCGAGGGTGATGTCTCCAAAGCACTGCTCGCACAGATCGGCGGGACCGGGGTGTTCGTCAACGCTCTGCGGGACCGGCTGCTCTCCGGTGAGGTGGACTTCGCGGTGCACTCACTGAAGGATCTGCCGACCGGCCCGGCCGAGGGGATCGCGCTCGCCGCGACCCCCCGCCGCGACGACCCGCGCGACGCCCTGTGCGGTCCGGCCAAGCTGGCCGACCTGCCGGGCGGCGCACGCGTCGGCACCGGCTCGCCGCGCCGCGTCGCGCAGCTGCTCGCACTCCGTCCGGACCTGGACGTCGTGCCGATCCGCGGCAACGCCGACACGCGCCTGCGCAAGGTGACCGACGGCGAGCTGGACGCGGTCGTGCTGGCGTACGCCGGTCTCAACCGGATCGGCCGGACCGGCGAGGTGGCCGAGGTCTTCGAGCCCGAGCACATGCTGCCCTCACCCGGGCAGGGTTCGCTCGCGCTCGAATGCCGAGCCGACAAGCCGGACCTGATCGAGGTGCTTGGAACGGTCGATGATCCCGCCACCAGGGCTGCCGTCACCGCCGAGCGCACGGTTCTGGCCGTGCTCGAGGCGGGATGTTCGGCACCGGTGGGGGCGTACGCTGCCGAAGTAGAACAAAAGCTGCGTCTCACCGCGGCCGTCGTCGCCCACGACGGCTCGCGGCAGTTGCGGCTGTCCGTAAGCGGCCACCCGAACAGGGCCGAGGAGCTCGGTCGCGAACTCGCGAGCCGGCTGCTCGACCAGGGGGCCGACCAGTTGATGGGGGAGCGCCCTTGAGCCCCGCTAGCAAGAGCCCCGAGCGCAAGTCCGCCGCGAAGACGCCCGCCGCCAAGGCGTCCGCGGCGAAGGCGCCCGCCGCCTCGGCCGCTGGCAATGCCGCCGCGGCCAAGGCCGCCGCCGTCAGGGCGGCCGCCGAGACGGTCACGTTCGTCGGGCTCGGGCCCGGCGACCCGGGCCTGCTGACGCTGCGCGCCGCCGCCGTGCTGGAACGCGCCGACGTGGTGATCGTTCGCCGGGACGCGGTGCACCCGGAGTTCCTGTCGCACTGCCGTACCGACGCCGAGATCCTCGACTCCGCCGAGGGCGACCCGCCCAAGCTGGCGGCCAAGGCCGCCAAGGCGGGCAAGCGCGTCGTCCGGCTCTTCCAGGGCGACCCGGCGCTCGGCTGCGACCTGTCCGGTGAGGCGGGCTCGCTGACCAAGGCCGGCGTCCCCTTCGAGGTCGTGCCGGGCGTGTCCGCGCTGACCGGCGTGCCCGCGTACGCCGGGATCCCGCTGACCGACCACAAGCACCGCGAGCTGCGATTCATCGACGCCGCCGAGGGCGGGGTCGACTGGGAGCGGTTCGCCGACGCCGACGCCACGCTGGTGATCTACGGCGCCGAGTCGACGGTCGGCGAGGTCGCCAAGGGCCTCATCGCGGTCGGCCGGGCCGACGGCACGCCCGCCGCCATGATCAGCCTGGGCACCACGACCGAGCAGGAGACCGTGGTCTCCACGCTCCAGCGGCTGGCCGCCGACACCAAGGGCATGGAGGCCCCGGCGATGATCATCGTCGGGGACGTGGTGAACCACCACGACAAGCTGGCCTGGTTCGAGACCAAGCCGCTGTTCGGCTGGCGCGTGCTCGTGCCGCGGACCAAGGAGCAGGCCGCCTCGCTGTCGGACCAGCTCCGCTCGTACGGCGCCGTGCCCGACGAGGTGCCGACCATCTCGGTCGAGCCGCCGCGCACGCCGCAGCAGATGGAACGCGCCGTCAAGGGCCTGGTCACCGGCCGGTACGAGTGGGTCGTGTTCACCTCGACCAACGCCGTCCGCGCCGTACGGGAGAAGTTCGTCGACTACGGCCTGGACGCTCGCGCGTTCGCCGGGCTCAAGGTCGCCGCGGTCGGCGAGCAGACCGCCGCGGCGCTGGTCGAGTTCGGCATCCACCCGGACCTGGTCCCGACCGGCCAGCAGTCCAGCGAGGGCCTGGCCGAGGTCTGGCCGCCCTACGACGAGGACCTGGACCCGATCAACCGGGTGCTGCTGCCGCGCGCCGACATCGCCACCGACACCCTCATCGCCAAGCTGACCGAGCTCGGCTGGGAGTGCGAGGACGTCACCGCCTACCGGACCGTACGGGCCGCGCCGCCGCCCGCGCCGATCCGCGAGGCGATCAAGGGTGGCGGCTTCGACGCGGTGCTGTTCACCTCGTCCTCGACGGTGAAGAACCTCATCGGCATCGCGGGCAAGCCGCACAACGTCACGGTGATCGCCGTGATCGGTCCGCAGACGGCCAAGACCGCGGAGGAATACGGTCTGCGCGTCGACGTTATGGCTGAGAAGCCTTCCGTCTCGGCCCTCGCCGAGGCGCTGGCGGAGTACGGTGCCAATCGGAGGGCGGCTCAGATCGAGGCCGGAGATCCGCTGCGCAAGCCGAGCCAGATGCGCCGCGGAGCCCGTCGCCGCAAATGACGCGCCACAGCTGACGCGCCGTGAACGACGCGCCGGGACGCGCCGAGAGTGACGCCGGGACGCGTGGAGGGTGACGCGCCGCAGGTGATGCGCCGCCGCAAGCAACCAGATCACCGTGATCGACGACGAGGTCCATGATCGCGGGGGAGTAGGGGTCATGTCTTCGTTTCCCGTCGCCAGGCCGCGGCGGCTGCGGCGCACGCCCGCGCTGCGCCGCATGGTCGCCGAGACCCGGATCAGCCCGGCCGAACTGGTCCTGCCGATGTTCGTCAAGGAGGGCATCGCCGAGGCCAACCCGGTGAGCTCCATGCCGGGCGTCTACCAGCACACCCGCGACAGCCTGCGCAAGGCCGTCCACGAGGCCGCCGAGGCCGGGGTCGGCGGCATCATCCTGTTCGGCATCCCCGAGGTCAAGGACGGCACCGGCGCGGGCGCCGACGACCCGAACGGCATCGTCCAGGTGGCCCTGCGCGACCTGCACTCCGACGTGGGCGACGCGATCGTGCTCATGGCCGACCTGTGCATGTGCGAGTACACCGACCATGGCCACTGCGGCATCGTCACCCCGGCCGGCGAGGTCGACAACGACGCGACGCTGGAGCGCTACGCCTCCATCGCCGGCGCCCAGGCCGCCGCCGGGGCCGCCGTCGTCGCCCCCAGCGGCATGATGGACGGCCAGGTGGGCGTCATCCGCGCCGCGCTGGACCAGGCTGGCTACAGCGAGACGACCGTGCTCGGCTACTCCGCCAAGTACGCCTCGGCCTTCTACGGGCCGTTCCGCGAGGCCGCCGAAGGCGCCCCGCAGTTCGGTGACCGTTCCACCCACCAGCAGGACCCGGCCAACGCCGACGAGTCGCTCCGCGAGGTCTTCATGGACCTGGAGGAGGGCGCCGACATGGTCATGGTCAAGCCCGCCGGCGCCTACCTGGACGTCATCCGGCGCGTCCGCGACGCCGTGGACGTCCCGGTCGCCGCGTACCAGGTCAGCGGCGAGTACGCGATGATCGAGGCCGCCGCCGAGAAGGGCTGGGTCGACCGCGACCGGGTCATCAACGAGTCGCTGATCGCGATCCGCCGGGCCGGCGCCGACATCATCCTCACCTACTGGGCCACCGAGGTCGCCCAGCGCCTGAACAACCGCTAGCGCTCCGACCCTCTCTGAACGCCCGTCACCCTCTGCTGGTGGCGGGCGTTCGGCTTCCCGGCGGGTGAACGATCCGTAGCAGTAGTGGATCAGTGCGTGGTCATTTGTTAGGGAAGTTTCAAAAGAGGCGGCAGGTTCTGGAACGGCCGTATGGACGCGGGTTTCAGTGGTGCCGTGCCGATCACCGGGGGAGGCGGCACGGCTCTGGATCTGGCTCCATCGCTCCGAGAGGAACCATCGCCATGACCCGACTCTCGCCCCGCACCCTCCGCAGGATCGTCACCGTGGGCACCGTCCCGGTGGTGGCCGCCGGTGCCATCCTCGCCGTGACCGCGGCGCCCGCCCTCGCCCAGACCGAGTGTGGTCCCAACAAGGAGCAGACGGCTCCCGTCGGCGGGCACGCCCTGTTGAGGGCCTGCATCCAGAAGGACGGCAACCAGCGCAGGGCCTACATCCAGCTGCAGTACGCACGCACCTACGGCGGCAAGGACTGGGACAAGTTCGTTGTCCACGTGCGTCTGGAGCGCAACGACGCCGACAAGGAGTACGGGTCCTGCGACTGGACCAGCGACATGAACAACTACAAGACGCTGAACCAGAAGTGCTACACCGACTGGTACATCTCGGGCACCACCGGCGGCTGGACCGGCGACGGTTACTACGTCTACAACTACAACCTCGACGGGCTGGGCGATAAGTCCGCCTCCCTGACCGGATCGCCCAAGGTGAGCTGAGTCCCGTACCCCCCGCCGGGGCCGCTCGACGGCGAGCGGTCCCGGCCCCGTTCACCGTCGGGATCATTTTGTGATCTTGCTGGGTCTAGGCCGCGGCCGTGCGCCGTTCTAGAGTCCGCAATCGCAGGCAAACCCGCTCGCTACCGCTCGTTCACGCTGTTGAACGCGGTACGGATGAGGGATCTGGTGGCGACGATGAGGGTTCTGCTCGTTGAGGACGACCGGCGCTTCGCGGCCGCGTTGATCAGATCGCTGGGCCCGTGCGGATACGAGATCGAGCACGTGGTGAACGGCGCCGACGCGCTGGCCGCCCCCGAGAGCGACCTGGTCCTGCTGGACCTCGGCCTGGCCGACGGCGACGGCCTGGAGGTGTGCCGGCGGCTCCGCCGCGACAGCGAGGTCGCGATCATCATCCTGTCCGCTCGCGGCACCGAACGGGACCGCGTCGCGGGCCTGCGCGGCGGCGCGGACGACTACCTGGTCAAGCCGTTCAGCGTCGCCGAGCTCCAGGCCCGGATGGAGGCCGTCCTGCGGCGAGTCCGGCCGCGTACGGGCGGCGTGCTCACCGTCGGCGGCCTGGACGTGAACCTCGACTGCCGGACCGCTTCGGTGAACGGCGTCGCCGTCAGGCTGACCCCCAAGGAGTTCACCCTGCTAGCGGCCCTCGCCCGCGAGCAGGGCTCGGTCATCATGCGAGAACGCCTGCAGCGGGAGGTCTGGGGGACCGCCTGGCACGGCACCTCCCGCACCCTAGACGTGCACGTCTCGACCCTCCGCACCAAGATCCGTGACGGGGCGCGTGTCGAGGTCGTCCACGCCGTCGGCTACCGCCTCGTACCATCCGAGGCCGGAGCGCCGCCACAACCCGAGGCACCGCAGCCCGGAGCAGCGCGGGCCGGGTCGGTGCGGGCTGAGGTGGCGCAGGCCGGGGCGGTACGGGCTGAGGCGGTACGGGCTGAGGCGGTACGGGCTGAGGCGGCGGTCGAGGCGGCGGTCGAGGCGGCACGGACTGAGGTGGTGCGAGCCGGGGCAGCGCAGGCTGAGGTGGCGCAGGCCGGGGCGGTACGGGCTGAGGCGGCGCGGGCCGATGCGGCGGTCGAGGTGGCGCGGGTCGAGGCAACGAGGCTCAAGGCGGCGCCGGGCGTCGCGGCGGTGCAGGCCCTCTAGTGCGCCGGCGGCTGCTCGGGACCTATCTCACGCTGCTGGTGGTCGTGCTGGGCGTGCTGTCGGGTCCGGCCGCGGCCTCGGCGGCCTCGCGCAACACCCAGACGATGTTCCTGGACCGGGTGAACGACACCGTGCGGTTCGCCTCGCTCGCCGACACCGCGCTGCGCACCGGGCACACCTCGGCGCTCGCCGCCGAGTTGCACCGCTACGAGACCCTCTACGGGATCGCCGCGTTCGTCGTCGGCCGCGCCGGGGAGCCGGTGATCGTGTCCGGCGGCGCCGTCGACACCGCCGCGCCGCGCGTCCGGGCCAAGATAGACACGGCGCTGTCGGGGAACCGTTCGGCGACCGCCGGGGTCGTCTGGCCCTGGCAGTCGGTCCCTTTGATCGTGGCCGAGCCGATCGGCCGCGGCGGTGAGGTGATCGGCGCCGCGCTCACCGTGTCGCCGACCGCCGCCCTGCGGGACGCGACCGTGCGCAACTGGGCGGTGCTCCTCTTCCAGGGGCTGCTGGTCCTGCTGGTCGGCGCCCTCGCGGCTGCCTGGCTCACGCGCTGGCTCCTGCGGCCCGTTCATCAGCTCGACGCGACCGCGCACGCGCTGACCGACGGGCGCTTCGGTGAACGGGTCGTCATGCCCTCCGGTCCGCCCGAGCTCCGGCGGCTGGCCGGATCGTTCAACGGCATGGCCGAGCAGATCTCCGCCCTCATCGAACGGCAGCGGGGGTTCGTCTCGTACGCCGGTCACCAGCTGCGCACTCCCCTGGCCAGGCTCCGGCTCGCGATGGACAACATGGCCATGCACACACCGCCCGAGGCGCACGAGGACCATCAGCTGGTGGTCGAGGAGATCGAGCGCATGTCGCGGTTCTACGACGCGCTGCTCGCCTACGCGCACGCCGACGCTGCCTCGATGGAGACCGGCCCGGTGGACGTGGCGCGGATCGCCGCCTCGCGGGTCGGCACCTGGACCGCCGCGGCCGAGAGCAACGGCGTCACCCTCGCCGGTGAGGGCCCGTCGCACTGCCTGGCGATCGCCGCCGCCGACACCGTCGACCAGGTCCTCGACGCACTGATCGACAACGCGATCAAGTTCAGCGGCGCCGGCGGCTCGGTCACCGTGGCCGTGGCGGAGCCGGAACCGGGCTGGGTGGAGGTCCACGTCGTCGACGACGGCCCCGGCATGGAGCCCGAGGACCTCGCCCGCGCCGCCGAGCCGTTCTGGCGGCATCCGCGCGACCAGAACGTCGACGGGTCGGGGCTCGGCGTCAGCATCGCCAAGGCCCTGGTGAACGCGTCCGGCGGGACCCTCGACCTGCTGCGCGCCGCCTCCGGCGGCGTGGACGCCATGATCCGCCTCGCGGCCGCCCCAGCCGCCGCCGACGCCGCGGCCGCCATGGCCGCCGACGCCACGGTCGCCGCCGACGCCACGGTCGCCACCCACGCTGCGGTCGGCGCGGTCGCCACGGACGGCGACGCCGCCGCCGACGCCGCCGACGCCGCGGCCGGCGACGCGACCAACGCCCCGAACGGCGCCATCACCGACGCCGCGGTCGCCACCTACGTCACGGTCGGCGCGGTCGCCACGGACGCCGACGCCGGCGACGCGACCAACGCCCCGAACGGCGCCATCACCGACGCCGCGGTCGCCACCGACGCTGCGGTCGGCGCGGTCGCCACGGACGGCGACGCCGCCGACGCCGGCGACGCGACCAACGCCACCAACGCCCCGAACGGCGCCATCACCGACGCCACGGTCGCCACCTGCGTCACGGTCGCCGACGCCGCGGCTGCCGCGGTCGCCACCGACGCTGTGGTCGCCGCAGACGCCGCAGACGCCGTGGTCGCCACCGATGCCACGGACGCCGTGGTCGCCACGGACGCTGCGGACGTCGTGGCTGAACGCGACTTGGGCGCGGTGTGATGAGGGGGTGGGCGCGTCGATCCGTGGCCGTGCTCGCGCTGGCGGTCACCGTGGCGGCGGTCCTCGTCGGGTGCGACTCCGAGCCGCCCGTGCGGCGGCTGATCGTCGCGTCCGGGGGCGAGGGTGGCGTTTATCACGCCCTTGGCACCGCGTTCGGCGTGACCGCCACGCGCCGGTGGCGGGCGGACGTCCGGGTACTGACCACCGCCGCCTCCGCCGAGAACCTGCGCATGCTGGCCGATCGGCGCGCGGACGTCGGCTTCGCCACGGTGGACACGGCGGCCCTCGCGCTGCGCGGCGACCCCCCGTTCACCGGCAAGGTGCCCGTCGCCGCGCTGGCCGGGCTCTACGACGACTACCTGCAGATCGTCGTGCCGGCCGACGGCCCGTTGCGGAGCGTCGGCGATCTGCGCGGCCGCCGTGTGTCGACCGGCGCGCCCGGCTCCGGAACGGAGATCGTCGCGGAACGGGTGCTCGGCGCCGCGGGGATTGACATCGACAAGGGCGTCCAGCGGCGCCGCTGGGCCGCCGCCCGGTCCTCGGCGGGGCTCGCGGACGGCGAGATCGACGCGTTCTTCTTCACCGGCGGACTGCCCACCCCCGCCATCGCCGAACTGGCCGCCACCCACAAGATCCGCATCCTGTCGCTGGGCCGTCTCGTCGGTGAGCTGCAACGCCGCTACGGCGACGTCTACCTCGCCCGGACGATCCCGGGGAACACCTACGCGCTCGGCGAGGAGGTCACCACGATCGGCATCGTGAACGTGCTCGCGGTCCGGGCCGACATGGACCCGGCGGAGGCCGAGGCGCTCACCGAGCTGCTGTTCGACGAGAAGCGGACGCTGATCGGGGCGCACACCGAGGCTCGCCGCATCGACCAGCGCACGGCGCTGGTCACGTTCCCGGTGCCGCTGCATCCGGGTGCCGTGCGCTACTACCGAAGATCCAAGGTGCTCTCCGTCCCGCAGGGTGATGAGGTCTCGCAAGGTAAGGAGGTCTCACAGGGCGATGAGGTTCCACAAGGTGATGGTGCTGTCACTCTGTGGTGATGTGATTTTGTGCTGATGATCACCGTCAGCTAGTCAATTAGGGCCGTTTCTTGGGGGTTGGCGTGTCCGGCATTCCGCGCTGCCTGCATCATCGATAGCAAGGAGCAACGTTCGACCTTGGGGGGCGGGATGATGCTGGCGGTCTCGGGGAGCAGGCGGCAGAAGGCCGGGGAGCGGCTCAGCCCGGCCGGGCTGGACGCCGCACTGGCCTATGCGGCCCTTGGCTGGCCGTGCTTTCCGGGCACTCACTCACCCGTCGGCGGCGACCGCGCGTGCTCCTGTGACCGCATCGGCTGTCCGGACCCCGGCGCCCATCCGGTATCCGCGGCCTGGGCGATCCAGGCCACCACCGACCCCGAGATTCTGACCGGCTGGTGGGCCAAACGGCCCGAAGCCAACGTGATCCTTCCCACAGGCCGCGTCTTCGACGTCTTCGACATCCCGGCGAGCGCCGGGAACATGGCCCTGGATCGCATCGCCCGCGACGGCCTCCCGGTCGGTCCGGTCGCCGCGGTCGGCGCCGACCGCCACCTGTTCTTCGTCGCCACCCGAGGCGCCCCCGCCGACGAGGACGAATGGTGGTCCTGCCACCTGGACTGCTCGCCCGAGAACGTCACCGAGACCCCGGGCATGCGCTGGCACTGCCGCGAGAGCTACGTGGCCGCGCCGCCGTCCGTCCTCCCGTACGGCCGCGCCGTCACCTGGCTCAGGCCTCCCGAGACCGGCCCGCTCCCCGACCCGCTCCGGCTCCTCGAAGTCCTAGCCGACAGCTGCGAAGCCGCCGAGTAGCGCTGGCTCTGGCCAGGCGTTCAGCCGCCTGACGCAGGCCAGCCCGTTCAGCCCGCCTGACGCGGGGGCGACTCGTTCAGCCGCCTGACGCGCCAGCACGTCCAGCCGCCAACGCGGAGCGGCCCGTTCAGCCGCCAACGCGGAGCGGGCCCGTTCAGCCGCCTAACACGAGGCGAGGCGTCCCAGCGGCCTAACACGGACCAGCACGTTCAGCGGCCTAACGCGGGGCGAGGCGTTCAGCCGTTTAACGCGGGCCAGCACGTTCAGCTGCCTAACGTGGAGCGACGCGTTCAGGCGCCTAGCGCGGGGCGGTGATGGCGCCGGCGCGGCCCCAGCCCGCATAGGTCGTGTGGAGCATCGGTGCCCGGGGCCCGTTGCCGATCCTGATCCGCAGCTGCACCGGCAGGCCCGCGCCGTCCAGCTGCAGCGAGAACGCCACCCGCTTGACGTGCGCCGCCGAGGCCATCTGCGCGACCATCGGCACGCCGTACTGCTCCAGCGTCGCCGCCTCGGCGAACCCGCGGTAGATCTGCCCTGCCTGGTTGAACGCCGTGCTCGCCTTCAGCAGGGCCGTCACGTTGTCGGCCGCCGAGCCCCCGCGCACCTGCTGCGCCAGCGCCGCGTAACCGCGCCCCCCGCTCGCCGACGAGCTCTGCCACTTCTTGCCCGCCTGCACGTACGCCGAGTTGCCGACCAGCACGGCCCGCACCGACTTGCGCAGCGGCTTGGTCCCGCCCGACACGGTCATCGAGTACGACGGAACGGTCCCCTGCGCGAGCCGGAAGGTGCCGCGCGCCTTGGCGGCACCGCCGCCCGTCCGCTGGAACGTGAAGGACCCGTTCGGCGTCCGTGCCACGGCCTTGCCGACCTTGTCGGCCAGCGTCGCCGCCAGGGCGGAGTTCTGTCCCGAGGGGCCCGCCGGGCTCGGCTGGCCGCTGTTCGCCGGGGTCGGCTCGGGTGCGTCGTCCTTCTTCTCGTACAGCGACGCGGCGCCCACGACACCGCCCACGATCACCAGCATCGCGACGATCGCCACCACCAGGCGTCCCCGCGAGGCGCCGGACCGCGGCGTGATCGGGTTGCCCTTGGGCGTGGTGGCCCGCGAGGGCTTGGGCTCGGGCAGGGTCGCGGCCTGCGCAGCCAGCTCGGTCAGCCGCCCGCGCCCCTGCGCCTCCCAGGACAGCCCGTACGCGGCGATCGCGGCTTCCTCGACCGTCACCAGCAGATCCGCAGCCGACTGAGGCCGCTTCTCAGGCTCCTTGGCCATGCCCGCGGCAATGAGGTCGCGGAGCGGTCCAGGGACCTCCTCGACCGGGATGGGCGCCTCTCGGTGCGCCTTGGCGAAGCCGGACTGGCCACGGGCGCTGAACGGAGGCCGTCCCGTTAGGCACTCAAAGAAAATGACCGTCGCCGCATAAAGGTCAGAGGCGACCCCGGGGGACGCCCCGTCCCACAGCTCCGGCGCCGCATAAACGGGCGCCGCCTGAGCCGAACCCTCTGCCGGAGTAAGCCCGAAGTCCGCCAGGCGCCCATTGCCCTCACCGTCCACAAGGACGTTAGAAGGCCGTACAGCCCCGTGAACCACTCCACGCTCATGCGCGGCCGCAAGACCCGCCAGAAGCCCGCCCAGGAGCGCGAGAGCAGCCAGAGGCCCCGTAGGCCCCTGCGCGGCGAGCATCCTCCGCAACGCGACGCCGTCGATCCGCTCCATCACGACCGCGGCGCCCTCAGAGGACTCCACGAAGTCGTAGAAGTCCACGACGTTCGGATCCTCGAGCTGCGACAGCTTCCGGGCCGTGTCCCTGAATCCCGCCAGGAAGTTCTCGTCCGCCCGTAGCCGCCTGTCCAGATATCTGATCGCGACCTTGGTCTGGGTGAGGTCGTCGACCGCGAGGACGACACGTCCCGCAGCGCCGTTCCCCAGCTCCCGGACATGAGTGAAGCCCGGGACCGTCCAGCCGTTGACTTTCTCGGTCACGTGGCGGCTCATCCCTCCGATTGGCCGACGTGGGAGCGCTTGGGGCATCTGGCACCACTCGTGACGCCGGTGTACTTGGTGGAATATCGGCCGGTTACTGCCGAGGTCAAGGGGCGTCGCCATATTGCAACTGAGAGACTGGGCGGGTGAGTGACTTTCAAGACTCTCAGCGGCTTTTCGAGCGAGCGAACCGAGTGGTTCCGGGAGGCGTGAACTCCCCGGTGCGGGCCTTCCGCGCGGTGGGAGGGACGCCCCGGTTCATTGCCTCCGCGAAGGGGCCTTATCTCACCGACGCGGACGGGAACGAGTACGTCGATCTGATCTGCTCGTGGGGACCGATGATCCTCGGGCACGCCCATCCGGCGGTGGTGGAGGCGGTTCAGGAGGCGGCGGCGCACGGGACCTCCTATGGGGCCCCGACGCGGGGTGAGGTCGACCTGGCCGAGGAACTCGTGGGGCGTACGCCGGCGGAGAAGGTCCGGCTGGTGAACTCGGGCACCGAGGCGACGATGTCGGCGATCCGGCTGGCCCGGGGGTTCACCGGGCGGTCGAAGATCGTCAAGTTCGCCGGGTGCTATCACGGGCATGTGGACTCGCTGCTGGCGGCGGCGGGGTCGGGTGTGGCGACGCTCGCGTTGCCGGACACGCCCGGGGTGACCGGGGCCACGACGGCCGACACGATCGTGCTCCCGTACAACGACGTGGTGGCGCTGGAGGAGACGTTCACCAGGCATGGCGAGGACATCGCCTGTGTGATCACCGAGGCGGTGCCGTGCAACATGGGCGTCGTTCCGCCGACCCGGGACTTCAACGCGCTGCTGCGGGCGCTGTGCCACTCGAACGGTGCTCTCCTGATCATGGACGAGGTGCTGACGGGCTTTCGCGCCTCGCGGTCGGGGTGGTACGGGATCGAGGGCGTTCCCGGCGACCTGACGACGTTCGGCAAGGTGATGGGCGGTGGGCTGCCGGCGGCGGCCTTCGGCGGGCGCGCGGACATCATGGATCACCTGGCGCCGTCCGGGCCCGTCTACCAGGCCGGGACGCTGTCGGGTAACCCGCTGGCGACGGCGGCGGGGCTGGCCACGCTGCGGAACGCCACGCCCGAGGTGTACGCGGCCATCGATCGGGCCGCCGCTCTGGTCGCCCAGACCGCTACCGAGGCGCTGGCCAAGGAGGGCGTGCCGCACCGGCTGCAGACGGCGGGCAACCTGTTCTCGATCTTCTTCGCCGATGGGGCGGTCGAGGACTTCGAGGGCGCGCAGCGGCAGGACACCAAGGCCTACGCGGCGTTCTTCCACGCGGCGCTGGACAGGGGTGTGTACCTGCCGCCGTCGTCGTACGAGGTGTGGTTCCTGTCGGCCGCGCATGATGACGCGGCCTTGGAACGGATCGCGGATGCGTTGCCCTATGCGGCGCGGGCGGCTGCTGAAGCGCGTTAGAGGTTCCGCAGGGCCTTCAGGGCTGCCATCACGGGCTCCGGGCTTGGTGCGTGCAGAGGTGCACGGACATCGGGGTGATCGATGATGCCCTCCTCGGCAAGGGCCGCCTTGAGGACGGCCGGGGAGGGCTCTGCGAAGAGCGCGTTCACCATGGGCAGCAGGGCGTTGTGGAGCGCGCGGGCACGGGCCGCGTTGCCGTTGCGGGTGGCCTCGGCCATGGCGGCGTACGCGGCAGGGGCCAGGCACGCCGACGCGGTGATTCCGCCTGCCGCGCCTAGCTGGAGCATGGGGTAGACGTAGGCGTCGTCGCCGCAGAGGACGTCCTTGCCGGTCGAGGCAAGGAGGGTGAGGGTGTCCTGGTCAAGCGCGCCTGGGCAGTGCTTCATGCCCGCGACCGAGTCAAGGTCCAGGATTCGCAGAAGTGTGTCCGCGGAGAGGTGCTTCCCGGTCCGGTAGGGGATGTTGTACGGGAGCAGGGGAACGTCCACGGCCGCCCCGAGGGCTGCGAAGTGGTCGATGACGCCCTGGTCCGAAGGTCGCAGGTAGTAGGGAACGACGACCAGGAGCGCGTCGGCCAGGCACTGGCGTTCGCGGGCCTCGGCGATCGAGGCGTCGGTGCCGATCGTTCCGGCGCCGACGATGAGCGGCGTGCCGTGCTCGATCGAGACGCCGCGGGCGACCTCCAGGACCGTTCGCTGCTCGGCCGCGCTGAGCAGGGCGGCCTCGCCGGTGGTGCCGAGCGCGACCAGCCCGGCCGCGCCGTGCGCCAGGCAGTGCCGGGCGAGGCGTTCGAGGGACTTGGCGTCGAGTTCGCCCGAACGGTCGAACGGTGTCACCAGGGACGCGTGGATGCCGTGCATGCTTCTCACCTTGATCACTTGGCCGGTGCCGGTGCCGGAGCGGGCACCAGGGGGTCGGGCGCCGTGACGGCGCGGCGGCGCAGGCTGCCGAGGGCGACCCCGCCGACGATGAGCGCGGCCGCGAAGAGCCGCAGCGCGCTGACGTGCTCGTTCAGCACCACGACCGCCGCCACGATCCCGAACGGCGGGACGAGCAGCGAGTACATGGCGACCGTGCCCGCCTCGTAGCGCCGCATGAGCCAGCCCCAGGTGCCGAAGCCGACCAGCGTGGACAGGTAGGCGATGTAGAGGAGCGACGTGGCGCCGGACAGCGGGATGTGGGTGACCGCGTGCCAGTCCTGCGAGGGGCCCTCGAAGATCAGCGACAGTGCCAGCATCGGGATCGGCGGCACCAGCGACATCCAGACCATGAAGCCGAACGCGTCCACGGGCTCGTCGGTCGACTGGTTCATCTTGCGCATGAGCACGTTGCCGAGCCCCCACGAGGCGGCGGCGCCGATGCACAGCAGGAACGCCAGGATCGGGCTGCCGTGCCCGAAGTCCACGCCGATCAGGGTCACGCCGGTGAACGCGACGGCCATCCCGGCCAGCTGCGCCGGTCGCGGCCGTTCGCGCAGCAGCCCGGCGGCGATCAGGACGGTGAACAGCGCCGAGGTCTGCAGGACCACCGAGGACAGGCCGGCGGGCATGCCCTGCCGCATCCCGATGAACAGCAGCCCGAACTGGCCGACGCCGATCGCCAGCCCGATCATCAGGATCCATTTCCAGGCGACCGGCGGACGGCGGATGAAGAACACCGCGGGCAGCGCCGAGACCACGAACCGCAGGGAGGCGAACAGCAGCGGCGGGAAGGCCTCCAGCCCCACCTTGATCGGAACGAAGTTGAATCCCCAGATGGCGGCGATGAGAACGGCCAGGAGCACGTGGCGCGGTGACATGGGACCATGGTCACCGCCCGCTCGATTAAGGACAATCTAGAATTAGTTGACAGCTCGCTTTAGAGTTGCTTCATGCTCGATTTGGAACGCCTGCGGGCCCTGCACGCGGTCTCCACGTACGGCTCGGTCAGCGCGGCCGCCGACGTCCTCCACGTGACCACCTCGGCGGTCTCCCAGCAGCTGGCCAAGCTGGAACGCGAGACCGGCCAGAAGCTCCTCGAGCGCAACGGCCGCGGCGTCCGCCTCACCGACGCCGCCGAACTCCTGGTCACCCACGCCGACCGCATCCTGTCGCTGGTCGAACGCGCGCAGGCCGACCTGGAGGCCCACAAGGGCGCGGTAGTGGGCGAACTCACCGTCGCCGCGTTCCCCACCGCCATCCGAGGCCTCCTGCCCGCCTCCCTCAGCCAACTCCGCGAGCTCCATCCCGAGCTCCGGGTCCTCACACAGGAAGAGGACCCCCTGCAGAGCATCCCCCGCGTGCTGCGGGGCGACCTGGACATGGCCATCGTGCAGGACTGGAACAACGAGCCCCTGCCCATCCCCGACGGCCTCCTCAAGGGCACCATCGGCTTCGACGTAGCGGACGTGGCCCTTCCCGCCGCCCATCCCCTCGCCGCATCCAGCGAGGTAGAACTCAAGGAACTCGCCGGGGACCCCTGGATCAGCTCCACTCCGGGCAGCATCTGCTGTGACTGGCTGACCCACACCCTGCGTTCCATCGATGCCGAACCCCGCATCGACCACATGGCCTACGAGTTCGCCACCCAGCTGGCCCTGGTGGCCGCCGGCCTCGGCAACACGATCCTTCCCCGCCTGGGCCGCTGCGACGTCCCCGAAGGCGTCCGCGTCGTCAGCCTGAAGACCCCCCTGGCCCGCAGGGTCTACGCCGTCTGGCGCGAAGAAGCCGCCCGCCGCCCAGCCATCCGCGCCGCCCTGGAAGCCTTCCGCAACGCCGCCCCCGCCGAAGCCGCCCCCGCAGGGGGCGCTGCTCCCGGGGGCGCCCCCGCTCCCGCAAAGGCCGCGCCCGCCGCTGCAGAGGCAGCCTCCGCCTGATGTACGCCTCTCCTGCCTGATGTACGTCTCTCCTGCCTGAAGTGCGCCCTGCGGAGTGATCGGCCCTCGGAGACGGAGATCGGCTACCTTCGTCCAGATCATCGGATATAGGGGGTCTTGTGGCGGAATGGCGGATCCCTGAATTCCAGGAGGTTCGCTCCCTGGGCTCGGGCGCACAGGGGCGAGTGGTGCTTGCACGCCACCGGGAATCCGGGACGCCGGTCGCGATCAAGTACCTGCTCGGGGCCGACGAACGCGACCGTGAGCGGCTGCGGCATGAGGCCCGCATGCTGGGGCAGGCCGACAGCCCGCACATCGCACGGCTGTTCCGGCTCGTGGAGGTGCCCGAGGGTGCCGCGATCGTCATGGAGGCGGTCGACGGGGTCTCGCTCAAGGAGATCCTGGAACGGTACGGAGCGTTGGGGCCCGAGGCCTCGCTGGCCGTTCTGAAGGGGTCCCTGCTCGGGCTGGCCGCCGCGCACGCGCTCGGGGTCGTTCATCGCGACTACAAGCCCGCGAACGTGGTCGTGCCCGCGAACGGGTGCAGCAAGCTCATCGACTTCGGGATCGCGACGCCGACCGGGGAGGCCGGCGGGGCCGGGACGCCGGTCTACATGGCCCCCGAACAGTGGTCTCGGCAGCCCGCGACTCCGGCCACGGACGTCTACGCGGCCACATGCGTCTTCGTCGAGTGCGTCACGGGCAGGCGGCCGTTCCAGGGTGACGGCCAGGCCGCCTTGATGAACGCGCATCTGAACGCGCCCGTGCCGACGGACGGCGTTCCCGAGCCCCTGCGGGAGCTGGTGGCCGCCGGCTTGGCCAAGGATCCCGCCGAGCGTCCCGCAGGGGCGGCGGCCTTCGTCCAGGGGCTGGAACAGGTCGCCCGGGAGACCTATGGGCCGGACTGGGAGACGCGCGGGATCCGCCGGCTGGCCGGTGCGGCGGTCGCCCTGGCGGCGCTCTTCCCGCTGGCCGGGCTCGCCGTACCGGGTGCGGCCGGGGTCGCGGGTGCGGCGGGCGCGGCGGGGGAGACCGCGGCGGCCGGCGGGGCCAAGGCGTTGCTGGCCACCACGGCCGGGAAGATCGTCGTGGGCGGTGCGGCGGTGGTCGTGGTGACGGGCGGCGCCGTGGCCGTTCAGCAGACGGTGAAGGCCGAGCCGAAACCGCGGCCGACACCCACCCGGTCGGTGGTCTTGGCGGCGGCCGTGAGCCAGTGCCCCGTGACCGGGCCCACCGGGGAGAACCAGACGCCGAAGGGGACGCCGGTCCCCGTCCGGCTGCCGTCCCAGGTGAAGCTGCCGCAGGGGGCCGCGGTCTACCAGTTCGGGAAGGGCGAGCACCTGATCGGGCCGGCCGGCCAGCGGTGTTCGCAGTCGAGCGGCAACGGCGGCGGAGGCTCGGAGATCGGCGGCTCCGGACGCTATGTCCGCAGGTCGTTCCCGTTCACGCTGGGGAGCATCGCCACCGGGACCTGCTACTACTTTCCGGAGGCCCCTCAGACCCGGGAGTGTGTGAAGGCCGACGCGCTGCCGAGGAGGCAGAGCTTCCCGAGCGGTGTACCCGGAGTACGGGCGATGGTCGCTGGGGAGGCGGCTGACAAGCCGACGCCGATGCCGCCTTCCCCCTATGTGGCGGTCACCGTGGCGACCATGGACGCCAAGGGCGTGCCCTCCTCGATCTCGTGCGTGATGCCGTGGGCCCGGGCGTCGACGTGCACGGCCGCGCTCACCTACTGGTACGTCGAGGCGATGAGCGACACCCACATCACCAAGGCCGCGTTGGACGTGGCCGCGCAGCGGATCGCCGCTGGCGTGGCCGCGGCGCGGCACTGATCTCGCGGGGGCACTGATCTCGCGGGGGCGTTGATTTCGGCGCGGCACTGATTTCATGGGGGCATGACGTACGAGCTGGTCGTCTGGCATGAGGCCGTCCCGGTGACGCGGGAGGAGGCCCTCGCGGCGTCCGAGAAGGCTGCTCCGCATGCGGGTGTGGCTGCGTTCGCCAAGGATCTGGCTGAACGGGCCCCGGGCTTGGACGTGAGCGTCAATGGGCGTGCTGTGGTGCGGATGGCGGACGAGCAGGCCGATGAGGTCTCGGCGCTGGTTTATGGGCTGGCGCGGGCGTACGAGCTGACCTGCTACGACGTGGACCGGGAGCTGGTTCTCAACCTGGGGCCGCTGGGGGCCTCCAGGGAGATGCAGCTGCATACGGGGGACGGGATGCAGGTCGTTGATCCCGACCTTGGGCTCGTACGGGACGCCCTGGAACGGATCTCGCCTCAGAACCCGTTCGCCGCGCTGGTGGTCTTCGGGCAGCACTTCATCCAGGTATCGCCCGAGGCCGGGGGATACGAGCTGGAGTACAAGGACAGCGTCGCGGGCACGCTCTCCAGAACGGACGTCTCCGCGCTACCCGAGGTCCAGCAGGCCTTCGAGGAGTACGCCACCGGCTCCCGGGCGTTCCTCGACCGCTTCGCCTGGACCTGAGCCGGACCCGGCATGGCCGACAGAGCCGGGAGGGGCGCGGCCGGAACGGTTAAGGGACGCGGGTAACCTGACGACGCCATGACTGCTGACAAAACGATCGTTCACCTGCTGCGGCACGGTGAGGTGCACAATCCCGAGGGCGTTCTGTACGGGCGGCTGCCCGGCTACCGGCTGAGTGAGGACGGGGTCCTCATGGCCAAGGCGGCGGCCAGATGGTTCGCCGAACGGGATGTGACCGCGCTGTTCTCCTCGCCGATGCAGCGGGCCCTGGAGACGGCGGCCCCCTTGGCCGACCAGTTCGACCTGCCCGTGACGGTGGACGATCGGCTGATCGAGGCCGACAACCACTTCGAGGGCATGACCTTCGGGGTCGGGAAGGGTTCGCTCAAGCGACCCGAGCACTGGCGTTACCTGGTCAACCCGTTCCGGCCCTCCTGGGGTGAGCCCTACAAGCAGATCGCCGACCGGATGCGGTCCGCGGTGATCCGGGCCCGCGACGCGGCCACCGGGCACGAGGCGGTCTGCGTGAGCCACCAGCTGCCGATCTGGATCCTCCGGCTGCGGGCCGAACACCGCAGGCTGTGGCACCATCCGGTGAAGCGCGAGTGCGGGCTGGCCAGCGTCACCAGCCTCACGTTCGAGGGCAGCAGGCTGGTCGAGGTCTCCTACAACGAGCCCGCCGAGGGCATCGCCAAGGGGCCCAGTGTCGCCGGTGCCTGACCCTGCCACTAGATTGAGTACTACAAGCTGTAGTTGTAGGAGGGTCCGTTGAGCCCCCGTGTCTCCCCAGGGAAAACCGGCGCGATCGCCGTGGGCGCCTTCGTGGTCGCCGGGCTGGCCGCAGGCTGCGCGGGAACGTCCTCGGCGGGCGGTCCGGCGGGCAGCGACAACCGGTTCATCGCGGGCGACGGGAACATCCAGGAGGTCAAGGCCGGGGAGCGCAAGGCCGCCCCGCAGGCCGGCGGCGAGACCCTGGACGGCAAGCAGCTGAAGCTCTCCGACCTCAAGGGCAAGGTCACCATCGTGAACTTCTGGGCGTCGTGGTGCGCGCCCTGCCGCGGCGAGGCCCCGTCCCTGGAGCAGGTCTACACCGAGAACAAGGCCAAGGGCGTGGAGCTCGTCGGCGTCGGGTTCAAGGACAACAAGGACGGGCTCAGGGCGTTCGAGCGCAAGTTCAAGATCACCTACCCGAGCCTGTTCGACGACGACGGCCAGATCACGCTGGCCTTCCGCGACGTTCCGCCGAACGCCATCCCGAGCACGCTGATCCTCGACCGGCAGGGCCGGGTCGCGGCGCGCATCGTGGGCTCCACGACCTACTCCAAGCTCAGCCCGCTGGTCGCCAAGATCGCGGCCGAGAAGGCGTAGCGGCGCAGTCGTGATCGTCCTGGCCAGTGTCGACCAGACCGTCACCAGCGGATCCCTGCTGATGGCGGCGCCGCTGGCCGCCCTGGCGGGGCTGGTGTCGTTCGTCTCACCGTGCGTGCTGCCGCTGGTGCCCGGCTACCTGTCGTACGTGACCGGCATGAGCGGCGCCGACCTGGCCGAGGAACGGCGGGGACGGCTGCTGCTCGGCGCGGTGCTGTTCATCGCGGGCTTCACCGTGGTCTTCGTCAGCATGGGTGTCGTCTTCGGCGGGCTCGGCCGGTGGCTGCTGGAGTACCAGGACCCCATCACGCGGACGCTGGGCGCGATCACCATCGTGTTCGGGCTCGCGTTCATGGGCTTCATCCCGGGCCTGCAGCGCACCATGAAGTCCGGGCGGCTGCCCGCCGCCGGCCTCGCCGGGGCGCCGCTGCTCGGCGTGCTGTTCGGGCTCGGCTGGACGCCCTGCATCGGCCCGACGCTCGGTGCCGTCCAGGCGATGTCGGTGAGCGAGGCGAGCGCCGGCCGGGGCGCACTATTGTCCCTTGTGTACTGCCTCGGCCTCGGGCTGCCGTTCGTGGTGACGGCGCTGGCCTACCGGCGGGCGCTGGGGGCCTTCGGCGCGGTCAAGCGCCACTACGCGCTGGTCATGCGGATCGGCGGGGGCATGCTCGTCGCGATCGGCGTGCTGCTGGTGACCGGCCTCTGGGGCGACCTGACGATCGAGCTGAAGTCGTGGATCGGCGGCTTCGAGACGGTGATTTGAGATGAGCGACACCGACACGGGCGTCGAACCCGGCACGTCCGCCGAGGCCGACGGCGAGGGTGTGGAGCCCGAAGTCGAGCCGGGCACCGCCGCGCCGCCCGAACGGCAGGCACTCCTGGACGCGCCCCGGCCCAAGGGCATCGGCCCCATCGGCTGGCTGCGCTGGGGCTGGCGGCAGCTCACGACCATGCGCACGGCGCTGATCCTGCTGTTCCTGACGGCGCTCGGTGCCGTACCGGGGTCGATCCTGCCGCAGCGCGGGCAGGCGCCGGAGAAGGTCGCCCAGTACTACGTCGACCACAAGACGGCGGCGCCCTGGCTGGACAAGTTCTCGCTGTTCGACGTGTTCGGCGCGCCCTGGTTCGCGGCCATCTACATCCTGCTGTTCGTGTCGCTGGCGGGGTGCGTCATCCCGCGCGCGGGCAAGCACTACCAGGCGATGCGGGCCCGGCCCCCGGCCGCGCCGCGCAACCTGGGCCGCCTGCCGCAGTCCGCGTCGTACGAGACCGACGAGGCCCCTGACACGGTGCTGGAGGAGGCCCGCAAGCTCCTCAAGGGACGCCGCTTCCGCGTCGACACCGGCGGTACGGCGGTCGCCGCGGAGAAGGGCTACCTGGGGGAGACCGGCAACCTGCTCTTCCACCTGGCCCTGCTGGCGCTGCTGTTCGCGCTCGGCTCCGGCTCCCTGTTCGGTTACCGGGGGAACGTGCTGGTCACCGAGGGCGACACGTTCGTGAACTCGCTCTCGCGCTACGACCAGTTCAACCCGGGCCGGTCCTTCAACTCCGGCGACCTCGCGCCGTTCTCGGTCAAGATCGACAAGTTCACCGTGAAGTACGAGACCGGCGGCGAGAAGCGCGGCCTGGCCACCGACTTCGGCGCCCGAGTGCACTACCGCGACTCCCCGTCCGGGCCGGAGAAGACGGCCGACCTCAAGGTCAACCACCCGCTCAAGGTCGGCGGCGCCAAGGTCTACCTGCTGGGGCACGGCTACTCGCCGCAGTTCACCGTCCGCGACGGCAAGGGCGACATCGCCTTCAAGGGCTCGGTGCCGTTCCTGACGATGGAGCCGCGCAACCTCACCTCCGAGGGCGTCATCAAGGTCCCCGACGCCGAGCCGGACCAGCTGGCCTTCTACGGGATCCTCTTCCCGACGGCGGTGACCACCCAGGACGGCAGGCTCGCCTCGGCGTTCCCGGGGGCGCTCCGGCCCGCCATCACCATCGCCTCGTTCAAGGGCGACCTCGGCCTGGACTCGGGTCAGCCGCAGTCGGTCTACAAGATCGAGGGCATCGGCAAGACCGTCCAGCCGCTCGGCAAGAAGGGCCAGAAGGTCCTCATGCAGGGCGAGACGCTGAAGCTCCCCGACGGCGAGGGCTCCATCACCTTCGACGGGCTCAAGCAGTGGACGAGCCTGTCGGTCAACCACGACCCCGGACGCTTCCCCGCCCTGTTCGCGGCCATCCTGGCGGTGCTGGGCGTGGCCACCTCGTTCATGATCCGCCGCCGTAGGGTGTGGGTCCGTGCGAGCGCCGGAAAGGGCGGGCGTACCGTGGTGGAGGTCGGCGGGCTGACCCTGGGCAACGCGACCTCAGAGTTCGACGACATCGTGGCCGACCTGCGCGGCCCGGACGCGGACGGGCCCGCAAGCCCGTCCGACGAGAAGCCCGATGAGAACGGGTCCGACGACCCGGAGCACGACGGGCCCGAAAGCCCGGCCGAACCTGCCAAAGCTGAGGAGTGACGAGGGTGAGCACTGCCGACCTCGCCGAACTGAGCGACAAGCTCATGCTGAGCACCGTCGTGCTCTACATCGTCGCCATGGTCGCGTACGCGGCGGACCTGGGCTTCGGGCAGCGCCGCCGCGCGGCCACGGCCGAAGCCGGGGCCACGGCCACGGAGTCCGTTGAGGCCGAGGCCAAGGTCCTGGTGGCCTCGGACGGGTCGGACGCCGGCGTCGTCAAGGACGAGGCCGCGGCCGCAGCGGCCGTCGCGGACGACTCCGAGGAGTCCGACTTCGCGTACTCCGGTCGCCGCGAGATCGACTGGGCGCGGCTGGCGATCGTGCTGAACGTGCTCGGCTGGGGCGCGCAGCTCGGTGTGCTGCTGACCCGCGGGCTCTCCGCCCACCGCTGGCCGTGGGGGAACATGTACGAGTTCCTCAACGCGATCTCGTTCGCCGCGGTGACCGCCTTCCTGATCGTGATGTTCCGCTACAAGGCCCGCTTCCTCGGCGCCTTCGTGATGATCGCCGCGGTGATCGCGCTCGGCGTGGCCAACATCTGGCTGTACGAGGCGGCCGGCGGCCCGGTGACCGCCGCGCTCAACTCGTACTGGATCGCCATCCACGTGACCGCCGCCATCATCGCGACCGGCGCGTTCACCGTCGCGGGCTCGGCCACGATCCTCTACTTCCTCAAGGCCCGCTACGAGGCCGCCAACGAGACCGGCACCGGCGTCCTGTCCCGCATCCCCTCCTCCGAGGACCTCGACAAGCTGGCGCTGCGCGTCACGATGTTCGCGTTCCCGATCTGGACGGCCGCCATCATCATGGGCGCCATCTGGGCCGACGAGGCCTGGGGCCGCTACTGGGGCTGGGACCCCAAGGAGATCTGGTCGTTCGTCACCTGGATCATCTACGCCGCCTACCTGCACGCGCGGGCCACGGCCGGCTGGAAGGGCCGCAAGGCCGCGATCCTGTCGCTGCTCGCCTTCGCCGCGCTCCTCTTCAACTTCTTCGGCGTGAACTACATGTTCTCGGGGCTGCACTCTTACGCCTAGGCCAGGGAGAACTGTCGCGCCTGAGGCCGGACCGTGACGCACGGGGATGACGGGAAGTCGTGTCGCGGCTTACTCTGCCTCGGGGGCCCTGTCGCTTGATGCACTCGGGGGGCCCGCTGACAGAGGAGCCTGATGCGCTTCAAAGGCATCCATCGCAAGCCCCGGGAGCTGAGGGACGCGTCCTCCTACGCGTCCTCTCCGCCCGAGTCCGGGCAGCAGCGGCCGGAGACCCGGCACGTGCGTCCCCGCAGCAACCAACCGCGCGACCGGTTCGGCAGGTTCCGCAAGGCCGGCCGGGACGACGACTTCGCGGTACGGGCGGACGCGGGCGCCGGGCAGGCCGTGGACGCGGCTCCGGCCCCGAGGCGTCCCGGTGGGCGCCGGACCGACACCAGGCCTGCCGGCTACTCCTGGCGCGACTTCGAGCTCGAGGAGGAGCCGCCGCTGCGCGCCGAGCCGCATCCGCCCGACGTCCGCTCGATCGACGGGCGGCGGCACTGCGGGTTGCTGGAGAACATCCTTCACCGGCAGTGGGACGCGCGCCTCGGCCCGCCGAGCGCCGAGGTCGTCCGCGCCGTCGACAGCCTGGCCGCCCTGCCCCCGCGGCTCAAGGAGAAGCTGGCGACCGGCCTCGACGGCATCTACGTCGGGCCCGGCGGCGTACCGCAGCTCGACGACATGGGCCACCTGCGCGACCGGCCGCTGCCGTCCGGCCGCGCCACCTGGGACATCTGCGCGGGCGCGTACGGCGACCGCAAGATCGTGGTGGGCGACCGGCCGTCGCCGACGCCCGACGTGATGATGCACGAGGTCGGGCACGCGCTCGACGACATCGACGGCGAGGGCAACGGCTGGCAGTCCGACAGCCCGGCGTTCCGGGCGCTGTACGAGCAGTGCCTGCCCTATCTGGCCAGCGACTTCCACCGGCAGCCGCACGATCTGGGCCGCCGGGAGTTCTTCGCGGACGCGTTCGCGGCCATTTCCGCCCGGCAACGCCCCGCTTTGGTCGATATGCTCGCCGGCAACATTCGCGCCGCACTCGATGTCATGCTCTTCTTCAACCGCAGGTACGGAATCTGACGCACCGAAGGTGATCGACGATGTACGTGATCCGGCTACCGGACGGAACGCTCCGGGTGCCCCAGAGCGTCCTGCTCGACCCCGACGAGGGCACGGACGAGGGACGGATCATCGCCCAGGCGTACGTGGAGGTCCGGCCCGGCGATCCCGACTACGACCGGCTCTACGAGCAGTCGCTGACCGAGGAGGAGCTCGAGGAGAAGCGCCAGGGCTGGCGTGACGGAGACGAGGACCTGCTCAGGCAGTTCGAGGAATGGAAGGCCGGCAGGACCGAAGAATGATCCGTGTGCAGGCGACCCGCGGGTCTTGCGATGTGGGCCCTGGGCGTTCAGCCGGGGCTCAGTCCAGGTTCAGGCCGGTGAGGCGGTGGAGGAAACCGCCTGCCGGCGGGGAAGCTTGGTGCCGGTCAGCGAACGTGCTCGGCGACAGGCTCTTCCCCGCGCAGCAGTGCGTGCACTTCGGACTCGCGGAAGCGCCGGTGGCCTCCGGGAGTGCGGATGCTGCTGATCCGTCCGGCCGCGGCCCAGCGCGTCACGGTCTTCGGATCGACCCGGAAGAGGGCGGCGACCTCTCCGGGGGTCAGCAGGCGCTCGCTCGTGCTCTCCACGTTTTCTCTCCCCCTTTGTCCCGCTCTGGTTGCGGGTGGACTGTTTCCTAGTGTGGCGGGTCAAGACCGATTTCTCCCTTGTTTTCGCAAAACATCACGCTAAGTAATCAAGCGAACTGGCGAAATAACGGGAAGTAAACGTGGCATTGGACACTTGCGTCACGTGGATCTCTGAGGTCGCACTGCGTACCGGTCGGTACCGCCCGTTATCAGCCCGAGTGGACAAGCCATAGGTTGGGAGGATGACGGATCTTGTGCCACTCGGTGACATCGAGCGAGCCGCCGAGCGACTGACCGGAGTCGCCGTGCGGACCCCCTTGGTGCCCTTTCCGTTGAGCGATCCGCCGCTGCTGGTGAAGGCCGAGTCGCTGCAGCCCATCGGGGCGTTCAAAGTGCGCGGCGCGTACGCCGCCATCTCGGCCTTGCCCGAGGAACGGCGTAAGCGCGGTGTCGTCGCGCATTCGAGCGGTAATCACGCACAGGCGGTCGCCTATACGGCACGCGCGCTCGGCATTCCCGTGGTGCTCGTCATCCCGCATACGACCCCCGGAGTGAAGGTCGACGCGTGCATCGCGCTCGGCGCCGAGATCGTGTACGTGGAGCCCACGATGGAGGCGCGCGTCGAGACCGCGGAGAAACTCGCGGCGGCGCACGGCTTCACCATCGTCCCGCCGTTCGACGACCCCGCGATCATCGCCGGGCAGGGCACGGTCGGTCTCGAGATCGTCCAGGACCGCCCCGACGTGGACGTGGTCCTGGTCCCGATCAGCGGCGGCGGCCTGATCTCCGGCGTCGCGACCGCGGTCAAGGCCCTGCGCCCGGAGGCCAAGGTCATCGGCGTGGAGCCCGAGCTCGCCGCCGACGCCCGCGAGTCGCTGCGCGCCGGCGAGCCGGTCGCCTGGTCGGCCGAACGGACCGGCCGGACGATCGCCGACGGCCTGCGCGTCCAGCGCGTCGGCGACCTGCCGTTCGCCCACATCCAGGAGTACGTGGACGACATCGTCACCGTCAGCGAGGACGAGATCCTCCTGTCCATGCGCCGCCTGGCCCGCGAGACCCGCCTCATCGCCGAGCCGAGCGGGGCCGCCGCCACGGCCGCCTACCTTTACCGCCGGAACGAGCTCCCCGAGGGTCGCACCTACGTCTCGGTCCTTTCTGGCGGGAACGTCGACCCGGCGCTCTTCCTCGACGCGCTCCGCTAACGCGACTTGCAGGTCTCCCCGTCCGCATAGGTGCCGCTGTGCCCCGGGTACTTCCAGCGGCAGACCGAGGAGTTGTCGACGCGGGTGGTGCGCTGGTCGGCGTTGATGCAGGAATAGTGGTCACTCTCTTCCATGACCTGCTGATAGCCGTTCGCCCTGCAGTAGTTGTTCACGTCGAAGAATGTGAACGTTCCAAGCGTCTTTGTGCGCGACGCGGGCTTGCTCCCACCGCCCGATGCCTTCGGGGAGGGTTTGTGCTTCGGCTCAGATCCGCCGCTCGGCGATTCAACCGGATTCGCCCCACTCGCGGGACTCGACGAGTTCTGATCACCCTTCGGAGCCGAAGGGTGGCCGGGCGATGATGTCGTTTGCACCGCAGAACTAGTCGTGCCCGAGGGTGACGGACTCTGCGCACTCGCCGAGTGCCCTCCCTCATCGCCCGACGTGCCAATGGCGTAGCCGATCCCCACGACCAGCGCGAGGAACCCGGCCGCCAACAGACCACCCCTGCGACGCAGGGATGTGGTCTTCTCAGCCACCACGACCGCCGGCTCGGCCGATGACCCGCGCAGCCTCTCCACGACCTCCGCCGCGGCAGGACGTTCTGCCGGATTCTTGGCCAGGCAATCCCGCACCACCGACCGAAGCGGCTCCTCCAGAGCGTCCAGATCGGGCTCGTCATGCAGGATCCCGTGCATGATCGCCGACTCCGACTTACCTCCGAACGCCCGCTTCCCTGTCGCGGCGTAGACCATCGTCGCTGCCCACGCGAACAGATCAGCGGCCGGACTGATGTCCTCCCGAGAAAACTGCTCAGGCGCCATATATGCAGGCGTCCCCACCGGCTGGCTGGTCCCGAACGACCTGCTCTCGTCCAAGGCCTTTGCGATCCCGAAGTCGATGACCACCGGACCATCAGGACCGAGCAGCACGTTGCCCGGCTTGAAGTCCCGATGCACGACACCGGCCTGGTGAATCCCGGCCAGCGCCACCGCCGTATTAATGGCCAGCCGCTGCAACGCAGCCGACCCGCGCGGCCCAGACTTCTTCACCGACGCGTGCAACGAAGGCCCGTCCACAAATTCGCTCACCAGATAGGGCTGCTCATCCGCGACCCCGCTGTCGAGCACCTGCGCCGTACAGAACGGAACAACCTGCTTGGCGACCTCGACCTCGGCCAGGAACCGGGCCCGCGCCTCCGCATGAGCGATCAGATGCGGATGCAGCACTTTGACGGCGACCTTCTGGGTCCCAGAACGCCCCAGATAAACCGTCCCCTGCCCGCCGATGCCAAGCCTGCCCTCAAGCCGGTACGGCCCGACCTCACTCGGATCCGTGGCCAGCAAGGCCTCCATGCACGGCCTCCGATCTCAAGCGGATCCACGTGATCATAGGGCCTCAGATGAACACACACGTTCCCAAACGGGGGCGGCCTGTCGCATCGCGAGGGCAGGGGTAGTCTCGGTCCTGTCATGCGATCCGTTTTCTTCTACACCGCCGCGCGGGTGGGCATCTTCATCGCCACCGGCGCCCTCCTCGCGCTCTTCGGTGCGCGCGGCGTGCTGCTGCTCCTGCTCGCGCTGCTCATCAGCGGCATCATCAGCTTCGTCCTCCTCTCCGGCCAGCGGGACGCCATGTCCTCCGCCGTCACCAAGGGCTGGACGTCCCGCCGCAAGAAGTTCGAGCAGATGCGCACCAAGGAAGACGCCTGACGCGCGAGATCATCGTCAGGTTGTCATGTCGATGTTGATCGTCCGCATGGGGACAAACTCACCCTGACCAGTGCCTACTGGACGTCCCGCTCAATATGATCACTCGCCGGCCCTGACTCCAGGGCCCTAGATCATTGTTGAGAGGGACCCTTGTGAAGAGGTCTGCCGTCATTGCGAGCGCCGTCCTCGCGGCCACCGTCTTGACCCCCACCGCCTACGCGCTGGCCCACACCGAGGCCGACCCGGTCTCCGACCTCGGCGTCACGCTCGCCGGGCCCACCTCCACGGCCCTGCCCGGCGAGACCGTGACCTACCAGGCGACGGTCCACAACGCCGGCCCTGATGCCGCTCCCAGCATCGAGATCAGCACGGCGTTCACGGGACCCAAGCTGTCCATGCTGGACATGAACGGCTTCGGTGGTTTCTGCACCCAGCTCCCCGGGCGTACGGCATGCCTCACCAACGATGCGCTCCCGTCTGGAGCCACCAAGGTCATCAAGATCCAGGCCCGGGTCGATCCGCACGCCCTGCCGGGCACGGTCGGCCTGACCACCAAGGTGTCCGGCAGGCAGGCATCGGATCCGGACCAGGCGGGCAACAGCGCCCAGGCCCAGTTCACCGTCGGGTCGGCCGCGGACCTCGGCGTCACGTTGAGCGGTCCGCAGAGCGTGAAGCGGAACAATTGGATCAGCTACGAGGTCAAGGCCGCCAACCGCGGTGGTCTTGCCGCCACGAACGGCAAGGTCGCGCTCAGGTTGCCCGGCGGTGTGAGCTTCAAGGACGCGCCGATCGGCTGCGCCGTCCAGGGCTCCGACGTGACATGCGACCTCGGCGACCTGGCCGTCAACGGCGCCAAGTCGTTCAAGGTCGACGCCAGGGTCGACGCCGACGTCCCGTTCGGGCGGCGCTTGGACGCCCAGGCTCACGCCAAGTCCGACCTTTACGACGCGGTTCCGGCCGACAACACCGTCGTCTCGAGCGCGACCGTCGCCCAGCCCACCCCGCCGCCCGCTCCGCCGAAGGCGAATGTGGCGATCACGGGGAAGGCGAGTGCGCTGCGGAAGGGCCGGACCGGCACCTATGCGCTGGTCGTCACCAACAAGGGCCCGAACGCCGCTAAGAACGTGGTCGTGACGGGCGCGCTGCCCAAGGGCATGACGTTCAAGTCGGTCCGTGGCTGCAAGCGCTTCAAGAACGGGATCAAGTGCACGATCCCGAACCTCAAGGCGGGCGGCAAGGTCACCATCACGATGAACGTGACCGTGGTGAAGGGCGCCAAGAGCGGCTCCCGGACCTTCGTCGTGATCGCCCGGTCGGCGACCAAGGACCCGGTCACCAGCAACAACGTGGCGCGCATCAAGCGCAGCATCACCAAGTAGAACCAAGCACCTCAGGCGGGTCGGCCCTAGCGGTCGGCCCGCTTGATGCTGTTAAGAAGCCGACGCCACGAGTCCGACCCCACGGACAGCACGGGCCCGTCGGGGTCCTTGGAGTCACGGAACAGGATCAGCTGATCCGTGCTGGCCACCTCGACGCACTCGTCCTCGTAGGGACCGCTGTGGCTGCTCTTACGCCAGGATGTGACCTCTACGCAGTCGCCTTCATTGGAGCCGCTGTGGCTGCTCTTGCGCCACTTTGCACCGGTCAGGTCGGGTGTGCTCATGCGCCCGACAGTATCCCTTCGACGAACTCCAGCGAGGCTGATTCATCCAGCGTCGCACGACGGAGGTGGTCGAAGATTCTGTTGAACCTGGCTACGTCAGATTCGCTCTCTATGAACGTGCCCTGGGTGTAAGCGTCAGCCAAAACAACCGTCAGTCGTCCCGGCGGCCGAAGTTGGAGCATGTGGAAGGGGGCTGACAGCCCCAAGTCGATGCTGGCCGTGTGCGGGAGAACGCGAATACTTGTGTGAGGGGCCTGAATCTTGTCAGACAGGCTGCGGAGCTGTGCGCGCAGCACGCTGACTCCTCCGATGTGCTGACGGAGTGCGGATTCGCCAATGACCGCCTCGTATCGAGGCGCCTCAGCTTTGGCGAGGATCTTCTGTCTCTCCAGGCGAAAGCTCACCAGGGCATCATTGTCGCGCCCTGGACTGTCCAATCCGCCTTCCATGAGCGCCTTGACATACGGCTCGTCCTGAAGGAGGCCAGGGATGATGCTCGCGTGGAAGTCACGAATGAGATTGGTGTCTTGCTCCAGGCTCAGTAGGTCGAGCGCGGCGGCTGAGACGCGACCTTCCCAGGGGCGTTGCCATCGACCACCTCGGCCGCGGGCTGAGAGGTAGACCAGGCTTTCGTGAAGTGGGTCGTCGGTGGGGACTTCGTAGAAATCGAGCAGGTCGGTGAGCTCCCACGTGTCGATGGTGTGCAGGCCGTTCTCCAACGTGCTGAACCAGCCGGTGGACCGGCCGTACCGGCGGGCGACCGTGCTGATGGTCAGCCCGCGGGCCTCTCGGAGGGAACGAAGCGCCGAGCCGATCCGGCGCCAGCGGACGGAGGGGATCGCTGAACCCATCCGCCCACGATCTCACTGTCCGTAGGCAATTGTGAGCGCTGCGCCTGCGGGCTGAACGTTCAGTCGCTGTAACGCCGTCCGCCTTTGGTGTGGGCGGTGGTTAGCGGCCTTGGCGGGTGCTTTTAGGCTGGGGGCATGACTCGCGCCTCACTGGACAAGCAGCCCGCGGACGTCGCTGCGATGTTCGACCGCACCGCCGAGCGTTATGACCTGCTCAACACGCTGATGACCGGCGCGCAGGACCGGCGGTGGCGGCACGAGGTCGTGAAGGCCGTGGACGCCAAGCCGGGTGAGCGGGTGCTGGATCTGGCGGCGGGTACGGGGACGTCGTCGGTGCCGTTCGCGGAGGCGGGCGCGGAGACCGTGGCGTGCGACTTCTCCTTGGGGATGTTGCGTGTCGGGGTGAAGCGGCAGGCCGGTGTGGCGGGCTTGCGGTTCGTTGCCGGGGATGCGTTGAAGCTGCCGTTTGGGGACGGTTCGTTTGATGCGGTGACCATTTCGTTCGGGCTTCGTAACGTTGCGGATACGGATCTGGCGCTGCGGGAGCTGCGGCGGGTCACGGCTCCGGGCGGGCGGCTTCTGGTGTGCGAGGTCAGCCATCCGCCGAACGGCCTGCTCGCGATGGGGCACAAGGCCCATCTGCGGTACGGGCTGCCGATGCTGGCGCGGGTCAGTTCCAACCCTGATTCTTATCGCTACCTGGCCGAGTCGACGCTGGCTTGGCCTGGGCAGGAGGAATTGGCGGGGCGGATTCAGCGCGCCGGCTGGGGCAAGGTGCGCTGGCGCAACCTGACCTTCGGGGTGGTCGCGATGCACCATGCGGTCAATCCCGGATAAATCAAGAAGCGGGCCTGCCGGTCGGTTCGATTGGGACCGGTCCAAATCAGGGGTGTCGGAGAGGTACCCACAGGCCGCCCAGAAGGAATAGACTCCACCCGGATCCTTGTGAAGTACTTCACAAGCGAACGAACTAGCGAGGAACGCTGTGACCGACTCCACCCGACACGCGGACGTGATCGTCGTCGGGGCCGGCCCTGCCGGGTCGGCGACCGCCTACTGGCTGGCCCAGGCCGGCCTGGACGTGCTGCTTTTGGAGAAGGCGACGTTCCCGCGGGATAAGATCTGCGGCGACGGACTCACGCCTCGGGCCGTCCGGGCGCTGGTCAGCATGGGCGTCGACATCGACGGCGAGGGGTGGGCCCGCAACAAGGGCCTGCGCATCTACGGCGGCGGCGTGAAGATCGAGCTGCCCTGGCCCGAGCTGGCGAGCTTCCCCGACTTCGGGCTCGTGCGCACGCGCATGGACTTCGATGGGCTCCTTGCGGAGCACGCCGTGAAGGCGGGCGCCAAGCTTTTGCAGGGCTGCAACGTGCAGGGGCCGATCCTTGATGAGCGGACGGATCGCATCACTGGGGTCACCGCCAAGTTCGAGGGCGAGGAGGTGGAGTTCCGTGCGCCGCTGACGGTGGCCTGCGACGGAGTCTCCTCCCGGCTCTCCACGGCGATGGACGTACGGCGGCGCGAGGACCGGCCGATGGGCGTGGCCGTCCGGCGCTACTTCGAGTCGCCGCGCTACACCGACGACTACATGGAAGCCTGGCTGGAGCTGTGGGACGGCGAACGGCTTCTGCCCGGTTACGGGTGGGTCTTCCCCGTGGCCGACGGCACCTGCAACGTCGGGCTGGGGCTGCTCAACACCAGCAAGGCGTTCAAGGACGTCGACTACCGCGGCATGCTGAAGCGCTGGTGCGCCAACATGCCCGAGGACTGGCAGTTCGACGAGGAGCACGCGACCAGCCCGATCCGCGGCGCGGCGCTGCCCATGGGCTTCAACCGGCAGCCCCACTACACCCGCGGCATGCTCCTGGTCGGCGACGCCGGCGGCATGGTCAACCCGTTCAACGGCGAGGGCATCGACTACGCCCTCGAGTCGGGCCACCTGGCCGCCGACATCATCGTTCAGGCCCTCGCGCGGCGGACCCCCGCCCAGCGCGAGCGGACCCTGTACGAGTACCCGCGCATCCTGAAGGACGAGCACGGGGGCTACTTCACCCTCGCGCGCGTCTTCGTTCAGGCCATCGGCGACCCACGGGTGATGAAGTTCCTCACCACGCACGGCCTGCCGCACCCCACGTTGATGCGTTTCACGCTCAAGCTTTTGGCGAATCTCACCGATCCCAAGGGCGGTGACGCGATGGACCGCGTTATCAACGCCATGCAGAAGGTGGCTCCCGCCGCTTAGATCCGACCCCCCGAGGGGAGTGCTATTGATCACCTTGGCTAAGGTGGCGACCCGTATTCGTGATGGACGTCACGAGAGTGGTCAAGCCACCGAGGCGCGTTCCGTGACGGCCCCCGGACGGGGGCCGGGGCGCGCCCCGTACAACGTCGTACGAACCGAGGAGAGGCTTTAGAGACGATGGATCTCTATATTCCGATCATCGTGCTAGGGGTGCTCGCCTTCGCGTTCGCGGCGGGCTCGGTGGCGATGGCCTCGATGACGGGCCCGAAGCGGTGGAACCGTGCGCGGCTGGACGCCTACGAGTGCGGCATCGAGCCGACGCCGCAGCCCGTGGGCGGTGGCCGCTTCCCTGTGAAGTACTACCTGACGGCGATGCTGTTCATCGTCTTCGACATTGAGATCATCTTTCTGTACCCCTGGGCGGTCGCCTTCGACCACCTGGGGATTTTCGGTTTGGTGGAGATGGTCATCTTCATCCTGACCGTGCTCGTTGCGTACGCCTACATCTGGCGTCGCGGTGGTCTGGAGTGGGACTAAATGGGACTTGAAGAGAAACTCCCCAGCGGCTTCCTGCTGACGACGGTCGAGCAGGTCGCGGGGTGGGCGCGTAAGAGTTCGGTGTGGCCGGCGACGTTCGGCCTCGCGTGCTGCGCCATCGAGATGATGGCCGCGGGCGACCCGCGGCACGACTTCTCCCGGTGGGGGATGGAGCGTGCCTCGGCGACGCCGCGCCAGGCCGACCTGATGATCGTCGCGGGCCGGGTGAGCCAGAAGATGGCCCCGGTGCTGCGCCAGATCTACGACCAGATGACCGAGCCCAAGTGGGTCATCGCGATGGGCGTGTGCGCCTCGTCGGGCGGCATGTTCAACAACTACGCGATCGTGCAGGGCGTGGACCACATCGTTCCGGTGGACATCTACCTGCCCGGCTGCCCGCCGCGGCCGGAGATGCTGCTGGACGCGATCCTGAAGCTGCACGACAAGATCCAGAACACCAAGCTCGGCCCGCAGCGCAAGAAGCAGATCGCCGAGCTCGAAGAGGCCAAGCGCCGCCAGCTCCCGCTGCTCGGACAGGGGGCCTGAACGCATGTCGTCCCAGCACCCTGAGCAGAAGGCCGAACAGGCCGCGGATCAGCTGCCGGCGCACTCGGAAGAGGAGCGCCAGGAGCAGCCGGTCGCCCGCATGGGCATGTTCGGCGCCAAGACCACCGGCGACACCTCCGGCTACGGCGGGCTGATCGTCCGGCAGTCGCCCAAGGTGTCGGCGCCGCGCCCGTACGGCGGTCCCGACGGCGCGGCCGAGGCCGGCGCCTACGACGAGATCGCCGACGAGCTCGAGCGCACGCTGCCGGGCTTCGACGACGCCATCGAGCGCGTGGTCGTGCACCGCGGCGAGCTGACGTTCTACGTCAAGCGCGAGCGGCTGGTCGAGGTCGCCACCAAGATGCGCGACGAGCCGACGCTGCGCTTCGAGATGTGCACCGGCGTGTCCGGCGTGCACTACCTCCAGGACGAGGGCGCCGAGCTGCACGCCGTCTACCACCTGCTGTCGATCACCCACAACCGGCGCGTCCGGCTCGAGGTGACGGCGCCGGACGCCGACCCGCACATCCCGTCGGTGGTCTCGGTCTACCCGACCAACGACTGGCACGAGCGCGAGACCTTCGACTTCTTCGGGATCGTGTTCGACGGCCACCCGGCCCTCACCCGGATCGAGATGCCCGACGACTGGGTCGGCCATCCGCAGCGCAAGGACTACCCCCTCGGCGGCATCCCCGTCGAGTACCGCGGCGCAGAGGTTCCGCCGCCGGACGAGCGGAGGTCGTACACGTGAGCCCCGCGAGCCGCCGCGCGGCGGCTGGACTGAGGAGCCTGCGACGAGGGAAGCCGTCGCGAGAAGACGGCGGCGAGCCGGCGAGCGGAGCGAGCCAATGAGCAGTGCCAAGTACACCGAGTACGACGCGTACGCCGCCGAAGAGGCGGCCGAGGGCAAGGTCTTCGACGTCGGCGGGCAGGACTGGGACCGGGTCGTCGCCGAGGCGCGCGACAACGGCGACGAGCGCCTGGTCGTCAACATGGGGCCGCAGCACCCGTCCACGCACGGCGTGCTCCGCCTCATCCTGACGCTGGACGGCGAGACGGTCACCGAGTGCCGGGTCGGCATCGGCTACCTGCACACCGGCATCGAGAAGAACATGGAGTTCCGCACCTGGACGCAGGGCACCACGTTCTGCACCCGGATGGACTACCTGGCGCCGATCTTCAACGAGACGGCGTACTGCCTCGGCGTGGAGAAGCTGCTCGGCATCACCGACCAGATCCCCGAGCGGGCCGAGATCATCCGCGTGATGATGATGGAGCTCAACCGGATCTCCTCGCATCTGGTGGCGATCGCCACGTTCGGCCTGGAGCTCGGCGCGACCACGGTCATGCTGAACGGCTTCATCGAGCGCGAGTACACCCTCGACCTGTTCGAGGAGATCGCCGGCCTGCGGATGAACATGGCCTACGTCCGTCCGGGCGGCGTCGCGCAGGACCTGCCGAGCGGCGCGATGAGCAAGCTGCGCGACTACCTCGACCGGATGCCGAAGCGCTTCCAGGCGCTCCGCAAGCTGATGGACGACAACAAGGTCTACAAGCTGCGCACGCAGGAGATCGCGCACCTGGACCTCACCGGCTGCATGGCCCTGGGCATCACCGGCCCGGTCCTGCGCGCCACCGGCATCCCGTGGGACCTGCGCAAGTCGCAGCCCTACTGCGGTTACGAGACCTACGACTTCGACGTGCACACGCAGGACACCTGCGACGTCTACGGCCGTTACCTCGTCCGGATGGCCGAGATGGAGGAGTCCCTGAAGATCGTCGAGCAGTGCGTGGAGCGGCTGCAGACGGTCAAGGGCCCGGTGATGGTCGAGGACAAGAAGATCGGCTGGCCGGCGCAGCTGGCCATCGGCGCCGACGGGATGGGCAACTCGCCCCGCCACATCGCGCACATCATGGGCACCTCGATGGAGGCCCTCATCCACCACTTCAAGCTGGTGACCGAGGGCTTCCGCGTTCCGGCGGGCCAGGCGTACGCGGCGATCGAGTCGCCGCGCGGCGAGCTCGGCGCGCACGTGGTGAGCGACGGCGGCACCCGCCCCTACCGCGTGCACTTCCGCGACCCGTCGTTCACCAACCTGCAGGCCGCGCCGGCGATGGCCGAGGGCGGAATGGTCGCCGACGTCATCGCGGCCGTCGCATCGATCGACCCCGTCATGGGGGGAGTGGACCGCTAGACATGGCATACGAACCCGAAACGCGTGCGCAGCTGGAGCGGGACGCGAAGGAGATCATCGCGCGCTACCCGAAGACCCGCTCCGCGCTGCTGCCCCTGCTCCACCTGGTGCAGTCGGTGGACGGGCACATCACGCAGGACGGCATCGAGTTCTGCGCCGAGCAGCTCGACATCACTCCTGCCCAGGTGACGGGCGTCAGCACGTTCTACACGCAGTACAAGCGGAACCCGGTCGGCGACTACCACGTGGGCGTCTGCATCAACACGCTGTGCGCGGTGATGGGCGGCGACCAGATCTGGTCAGAGGTCAGCGATCATCTGGGAGTCGGCCACGACGAGGCCACCCCGGACGGCAGGGTGTCGATCGAACGGATCGAGTGCAACGCCGCCTGCGACTTCGCGCCGGTGATGACGGTCAACTGGGAGTTCTTCGACAACATGACTCCCGAGAAGGCCAAGGACCTGGTCGACGACCTGCGCACGGGTAAGGAAGTGCTTCCTTCTCGCGGGCCGAAGAGCCTGTGCACCTGGAAGGAGGCCTCCCGCGTGCTGGCCGGATTCCCCGACGGCAAGGCGGGCGAGGGCCTGCAGGCCGGCGCCGAGTCGCTGGTCGGCCTGGCGCTGGCCAAGGAGCGCGGCTGGACCGCGCCGCGCACCGACGTGGACCGTCCCCAGCCGGACGAGCCGGTGAAGCCGAGCGAGATCTCCGATCCGCCGCCGAACGAGCCGGGCAAGCCCATCGGCGGAACGGTGAAGCCAGGCAGCCAGGAGGGTGAGAACAAGTGACAACGCTGACTCCCGTTCTCACCAAGAACTGGGACCAGGCCGACTCGTTCACCCTTGAGGGGTACGAGCGCGAAGGCGGGTACAAGGCACTGCGCACCGCGTTCGGCATGGAGCCGGACGCGATCGTGCAGGCCGTCAAGGACTCGGGTCTGCGCGGCCGCGGCGGCGCGGGCTTCCCCACCGGCATGAAGTGGGGCTTCCTGCCGCCGACCAGCCCCAACCCGCGTTACCTGGTCGTCAACGCGGACGAGTCCGAGCCGGGCACGTGCAAGGACATCCCGCTGATGATGGCCAACCCGCACGTCCTCGTGGAGGGCGTGATCATCAGCTCCTACGCGATCCGCTCCAGCCAGGCGTTCATCTACGTGCGCGGTGAAGTGCTCCACGTCATCCGCCGCCTGCAGGCCGCGGTCGCGGAGGCGTACGAGAAGGGCTACATCGGCAAGGACATCCTCGGCTCCGGCTACGACCTGGACGTGGTGGTGCACACCGGCGCCGGGGCGTACATCTGCGGCGAGGAGACGGCCCTGCTCGACTCCCTGGAGGGATTCCGCGGTCAGCCCAGGCTGAAGCCCCCCTTCCCGGCGGTCGCGGGACTCTACGGCGGCCCCACTGTCATCAACAACGTCGAGTCCATCGCGTCCGTTCCCTCGATCGTGGAGAACGGCGCGGACTGGTTCGCCTCGATGGGGACCGAGAAGTCGCAGGGCTTCGGGATCTTCTCGCTGTCGGGCCACGTGACCCGGCCGGGGCAGTACGAGGCGCCGCTCGGCATCACGCTGCGCGAGCTCCTCGACATGGCCGGCGGGGTCCGTGAGGGTCATCAGCTGAAGTTCTGGACGCCCGGCGGGTCCTCGACCCCGATCTTCACCGATCAGCACCTGGACGTTCCGTTGGACTTCGAGTCCGTGGGGGCGGCCGGGTCCATGCTCGGCACCAGGGCGCTGCAGATCTTCGACGAGACGACCTGCGTCGTGCGGGCCGTGCTGCGCTGGTCGGAGTTCTACGCGCACGAGTCCTGCGGCAAGTGCACCCCCTGCCGCGAAGGCACCTACTGGTACAAGCAGATGCTGAAGCGCCTCGAGGCCGGCGATGGCAAGGAAGAGGACCTGGAGACGCTCCTGGACCTCTCCGACAACATCCTCGGCCGCTCGTTCTGCGCGCTCGGCGACGGCGCGACGAGCCCGGTGGTCTCCTCCATCAAGCTCTTCCGCGACGAGTACCTGAAGCACTTCGAGCAGGGCGGCTGCCCGTTCGACCCGGCCAAGTCCACCCTCTGGGGAGGTGTGAGCAAGTGACCGTGACCAAGGGCGACGCCGCGGTCCAGAAGGCCGAGGAGATGGTGGCCGTCACCATCGACGGCTTCGAGATCGAGGTGCCCAAGGGCACCCTGATCATCCGGGCCGCCGAACTGCTCGGCATCCAGATCCCGCGCTTCTGCGACCACCCGCTGCTCGACCCGGTCGGGGCCTGCCGCCAGTGCCTGGTGGAGATCCCCGACGCGGGCAACGGGCGCGGGATGCCGAAGCCGCAGGCGTCCTGCACCACCACCGTGATGCCGGGCATGGTCATCAAGACCCAGCTCACCTCGCCGGTGGCCGACAAGGCGCAGCACGGCGTGATGGAGATGCTGCTCATCAACCACCCGCTCGACTGCCCGATCTGCGACAAGGGCGGCGAGTGCCCCCTGCAGAACCAGGCGATGTCGAACGGGCGTGGCGAGACGCGGTTCGTCGAGGCCAAGCGGACCTTCCCGAAGCCGATCCCGCTGTCGACCGAGGTGCTGCTGGACCGGGAGCGCTGCATCCAGTGCGCCCGGTGCACGCGCTTCTCCGACCAGATCGCGGGCGACGCGTTCATCGACCTGTTCGAGCGCGGCGCCAAGGAACAGGTCGGCGCCGCCGACGGCAAGCCGTTCCAGTCCTACTTCTCCGGCAACACGGTGCAGATCTGCCCGGTCGGCGCGCTCACCGGCGCGGCCTACCGGTTCAGGTCCCGGCCGTTCGACCTGGTGTCGGCGCCGAGCACCTGCGAGCACTGCGCCTCCGGCTGCGCGATGCGCACCGACTTCCGGCGCGGCAAGGTCACCCGGCGGCTCGCCGGTGACGACCCGCAGGTGAACGAGGAGTGGAACTGCGACAAGGGCCGGTGGGCGTTCACCTACGCCACCCAGCCCGACCGCCTCACCCACCCGCTGATCCGCAACGAGGACGGCGTGCTGGAGCCGGCGTCCTGGCCCGAGGCGCTCACCGTCGCGGCCCGCGGCCTGGCCGCCGCCCGCGGCAAGGCGGGCGTGCTGACCGGCGGGCGCGTCACGCTCGAGGACGCCTACGCCTACGCCAAGTTCGCACGGGTCGCGCTCGGCACCAACGACGTCGACTTCCGTGCCCGGCCGCACACCGCCGAGGAGGCCGACTTCCTGGCCTCCGCGGTCGCGGGCAGGCACATCGACGTCACCTACGACGAGCTGGAGAACGCCCCGGCGGTCCTGCTGGCCGGCTTCGAGCCGGAGGAGGAGTCACCGATCGTCTTCCTGCGGCTCCGCAAGGCGTTCCGCAAGAAGGGCCTCAAGGTCTTCGCGGTGGCGCCGTTCGCCACCCGCGGCCTGGCCAAGGTCGGCGGCGAGCTGATCCCGGCGCTGCCGGGCTCGGAGGCCGAGGTCCTCGGCGACCTGGCGAGCGACACCCGGCTGCCGGCCGCGTCGGTCATCCTGGTCGGCGAGCGGCTGGCGACCAGCCCCGGCGCGCTGTCCAGCGTCGTGCGGCTCGCCCAGATCACCGGCGCCCGGCTCGCCTGGGTGCCGCGCCGGGCCGGTGAACGCGGCGCGATCGAGGCCGGGGCGCTGCCCGGGCTGCTGCCGATCGGCCGCCCGGTGACCGACCCCGAGGCGCGCGCCGAGGTGGCCCGCACCTGGTCGGTGGCCGAGCTGCCCTCGACGCCGGGCCGCGACACCGACGGGATCCTGGCCGCGGCCGCGGCGGGCGAACGGGACGCGCTGCTGATCGGCGGCTTCGACCCCTACGACCTGCCCGACCCGCAGGCCGCGCTGAAGGCCATCGAGTCGACCCGGTTCGTGGTCAGCCTGGAGCAGCGGGTCAGCGCGGTCACCGATCGCGCCGACGTGGTGCTGCCGGTCGCCGCGGTCGCCGAGAAGGCCGGCACGTTCGTCGACTGGGAGGGCCGCGGCCGTCCCTTCGAAGTGGTGCTGAAGAGCTCGGGCCGTATGTCGGACCTGCGGGTGCTGGACATGCTCGCCGGTGAGATGGACGTCCACCTCGGACTGCCGGGGCCGGAGGCGGCCCGCCGCGAGCTGACCGAGCTCGGCGGCCACCGGGGCGAGCGGCCCGACGCGCCGAACGTCTCGCAGGGCGTGCGGCCCGAGCCGGGGCACGGCGAGGCGCTGCTGGCGACCTGGCGGATGCTGCTGGACCGGGGCCGCATGCAGGACGGCGAGCCCTACCTCGCCGGAACGGCCAAGCCCGCGGTGGCGCGGCTGTCCCCGGCGACCGCCACCGAGATCGGCGCGGACGGCGTGGTCACGGTGACCGCGGGACGCGGCGAGGTGACGCTGCCGCTCGAGATCACCCCGGACCTGCCGGACCGGGTCGTGTGGCTGCCGACCAACTCGGCCGGCTGCGCGCTCTACCGTGACCTCGGCGTCGGGGCCGGCGGCGTCGTCAAGATCTCCACCGGGGTCGGCACCGTGGCCCGCGGCGGAACCGGAGCCGGAGCCACTGGAGGTTCCCGATGATGCTGCAGAGCGTCCCCGCCGGGGCGGTCCTCGCCGACGCGGCGACGAGCGACCCCACGATGAAGGGCTTCGGCGACGACCCGTGGTGGCTGATCGGCGGCAAGGTGCTGGCGATCTTCGTCTTCCTCGTCGTGACCGTGCTGATGTCCATGTGGTTCGAGCGCCGGATCATCGGGCGGATGCAGCTGCGCGTCGGCCCTAACCGCTGCGGCCCGTTCGGGCTGCTGCAGGGCCTGGCGGACGGCGTCAAGCTGGCGCTGAAGGAGGACATCGTCCCCCGCCAGGTCGACAAGTTCGTCTTCATCCTGGCGCCGGTGCTGTCGGCGGTGCCGGCGTTCATCTCGTTCATCATCATCCCGTTCGGCCCGACGGTCTCGATCTTCGGCCACCAGACGGCGCTGCAGGGCACCGACCTCCCGGTCGCGGTCCTGCTGGTGCTGGCGATGTCCTCGATGGGCGTCTACGGGATCGTGCTGGCGGGCTGGTCGTCGATGTCGCCCTACTCGCTGCTCGGCGGGCTGCGCTCCTCGGCGCAGGTCATCTCGTACGAGATCGCGATGGGCCTGTCGTTCGTGGCGGTCTTCCTGTTCTCCGGCTCGATGTCGACCAGCCGGATCGTGGAGCAGCAGAGCCACATCTGGTACGTGGTGCTGCTCTTCCCGTCGTTCGTGGTCTACGTGATCACGATGATGGGCGAGTCCAACCGCATCCCGTTCGACCTCCCCGAGGGCGAGGGCGAGCTGGTCGGCGGCTTCCACACCGAGTACTCCTCGCTGAAGTTCGCGATGTTCTTCCTCGCCGAGTACATCAACCTGGCGACGCTGTCGGCGCTGTGCACCACGCTCTTCCTGGGCGGCTGGCGCGCACCGGCACCGATCTCCACGGTGTGGGCGGGCGCGAACGAGGGCTGGTGGCCGATCCTCTGGTTCGTCATCAAGCTCGTGCTGTTCATCTTCTTCTTCATCTGGCTGCGCGGCACGCTGCCGCGGGTCCGCTACGACCAGCTCATGAAGCTCGGCTGGAAGGTGCTCATGCCCTTCTCGCTCGGCTGGATCATCCTGGTCGCCGCGATCCGCGCCATGCGGAACGAGGGCTACGACACCACGCAGCTGACCGTCTACTCCATCATCGTGATCGCCGTGCTGTTCGCGATCACGCTGGTCTGGGAGCTGATGCGCGGCGGCGACAAGGAGAAGCAGATCGTTCCGGACCTGGGTGCGGGCGAGGCCGCGCCGGACGCCGCGGCGGGCGGGTTCCCGGTGCCGCCGATGGACGCGCCCCACTACCACGGTCGGCAGACGACCACCCGAAAGGAGGTCGGCAGTGGGATTCAGTGACTGGCTCAACCCGGTCAAGGGGTTCGGGGTCTCGTTCCATCAGATGGTCATGAAGAGCGAGACCGTCCAGTACCCCGAGGTGAAGAAGCCGACCGCGCCACGCTTCCACGGCCGGCACCAGCTCAACCGGTGGCCGGACGGGCTGGAGAAGTGCGTCGGCTGCGAGCTGTGCGCCTGGGCCTGTCCCGCCGACGCCATCTTCGTCGAGGGCGCCGACAACCACGAGGACGAGCGGTACTCCCCGGGCGAGCGCTACGGCCGGACGTACCAGATCAACTACCTGCGCTGCATCCTCTGCGGGCTCTGCATCGAGGCGTGCCCCACCCGGGCGCTCACGATGACCAACGAGTACGAGCTCGCCGACGACAGCCGGGAAAGCCTGATCTACACCAAGGAGATGCTGCTCGCCCCGCTCCGCGAGGGCATGGAGCAGCCACCGCACGCGATGCGGCTCGGCGAGACCGAGGAGGACTACTACCGCCTCGGTCTGCAGCCCGAAGAGGGTGAGAAGAAGTGACCGCCGCACATATGGCCGCCGGCCTGACCGCCGACCACGCGCACGTGCTCGCGCAGGTCGCCGACAAGCAGTCGGGGGAGCCGTTCTTCTTCTGGCTGCTGGCGATCGTGTCGACGTTCGCCGGGCTCGGCATGATCTTCATGCGCAAGGCGGTGCACTCGGCGCTGCTGCTGGCGGTCGTGATGCTCTGCCTCGCCGCGCTGTACGCGATCGAGGGCGCGCCGTTCCTGGCGTTCGTCCAGGTGATCGTCTACACCGGCGCGGTGCTGATGCTCTTCCTGTTCGTGCTGATGCTCGTCGGCGTGAGCTCGACCGACTCCCTGGTGGAGACGATCCGCGGGCAGCGGTTCTGGGCCGCGATCGCCGGCATCGGCTTCCTGGTGCTCCTGGCCGTCGGGCTCGGCAACGCCACGATCGGCAACTCGGCGGGCCTGAAGCAGGCCAACTCCGAGGGCAACGTCATGGGCCTCGCCCGGCTGCTGTTCAGCAAGTACGTGTTCGCGTTCGAGGCGACCAGCGCGCTGCTGATCACCGCGGCGCTGGGCGCGATGGTGCTGGCGCATCGCGAGCGCACCACCCCGAAGCCGACCCAGAAGGACCTGTCCACACGGCGGTTCCTCGCGGGCGCCGCGGGCGTGCACCCCGGCCCGCTCCCCGGTCCCGGCACCTATGCCCGGCACAACGCGGTCGACATGCCCGCGCTGCTGCCGGACGGCACCCCCTCCGAGCTGTCGGTCAACCCGGTCATCGCGGCCCGTACCGACACCGCCTCCCGGCACGCCGACCTGTACGGCGGCACCGAGACCGAGGCGCTCGAAGCGGATGTCGAGGCCGTGAAGGCCGTGGCAGAAGAGGCCAAGGACGCGAGCGCCGGGCGGCGTGAGGTCAAGGAGGCAGGCAAATGAGTCCAGGGCACTACCTGGCGCTCTCGGCGATCCTGTTCACCATCGGCGCCGTCGGCGTGCTCGTGCGCCGCAACGCGATCGTGGTGTTCATGTGCGTCGAGCTCATGCTGAACGCGACCAACCTGGCGTTCGTCTCGTTCTCCCGCATGCACGGCAACCTCGACGGCCAGATCATCGCGTTCTTCGTGATGGTGGTCGCCGCCGCGGAGGTCGTCGTGGGCCTCGCGATCATCATGACGATCTTCCGAACCCGCAGGTCGTCGTCCGTGGACGACGCGAACCTGCTGAAGTACTGAGGTGCGCTGGTGAAGGCTGAAGGCATCCAGGCGGTCGCCTGGCTACTCATCGCCCTGCCACTGGCGGGTGCGGCGATCCTGCTGCTCGGCGGGAAGCGCACCGACAAGTTCGGTCATCTGCTCGGCGTGACCATGTCGCTCGGCGCGTTCGTCGTCGGCGCGGCCATGTTCATCCAGATGCTCGGGTACGACGCCGAGGAGCGGCGCCGGACCCTGCACCTGTGGGACTTCATCAGCGTCGGCTCGTTCAAGGTCGACATGGGGCTGCTGGTGGACCCGCTGTCCATCAGCTTCGTGCTCCTGATCACCGGCGTGGGCTCGCTGATCCACATCTACTCCATCGGCTACATGGCCGAGGACCCCGAGCGGCGCCGGTTCTTCGCCTACCTGAACCTGTTCGTCGCGGCGATGCTCCTGCTGGTCCTCGGCGACAACTACGTGACGATGTTCCTCGGCTGGGAGGGCGTCGGTCTCGCCTCGTACCTGCTGATCGGCTTCTGGCAGTACAAGCCGACCGCGGCGACGGCAGCCAAGAAGGCGTTCGTGGTGAACCGGGTCGGTGACTTCGGGCTCCTCGCCGCGATCTTCCTGATGTTCGGCACGTTCGGCAGCGTCGGCTTCACCCAGATCCTGGGCACCGGCGCCGAGCACGTGGGCCTGGCCTCCAAGCTCGGCACGGGCACCGCGACCGCGATCGGCCTGCTGCTCCTGCTCGGCGCCTGCGGAAAGTCGGCACAGCTCCCGCTGCAGTCCTGGCTCCTGGACGCGATGGAGGGCCCGACCCCGGTCTCGGCCCTGATCCACGCGGCGACGATGGTGACCGCGGGCGTCTACCTGATCGTGCGCTCCGCGCCGATCTTCGAGATGTCCGACACCGCGCAGCTGGTCGTCACGATCGTCGGCGCGGCCACGCTGCTCGCCGGTGCGATCATCGGTTGCGGCAAGGACGACATCAAGAAGGCGCTGGCCGGCTCGACCATGTCGCAGATCGGCTACATGCACCTGGCCGCCGGTCTCGGCAAGCCGGGCTACGTGTTCGCCATCGCGCACCTCATCGCGCACGGCTTCTTCAAGGCGGGCCTCTTCCTCGGCGCCGGTTCGGTCATGCACGGCATGAAGGACAACGTCAACATGCGCTTCTACGGGGCGCTGCGGGCGGTCATGGTCTTCACGTTCGTCACGTTCGGGCTCGGCTACCTGGCGATCATCGGATTCCCGTTCCTGTCCGGGTGGTTCACCAAGGACGCCATCATCGAGGCGGCGTTCGACAAGGGCGGCACCTCCGGCGCGATCCTCGGCACGTGTGCCCTGGTCGGCGCGGGCATCACGGCGTACTACATGTCGCGCGTGATGTTCATGACGTTCTTCGGCGAGAAGCGCTGGGACGAGGACGTCCACCCGCACGAGTCGCCCATGGTCATGGTCGTTCCGCTGATGCTGCTGGCGGTCGGATCCGTCTTCGCCGGAGGCTTCCTGATCCTCGGCGGATTCTCCGACTTCCTCGACCCCGTCGTGGGAGGGGAGAAGCACCACTTCAAGTGGATCACCACTCCGGGTCTCGCCACCCTCGCCCTGATGGTCGTCGGTGTCGCGATCGCGTGGCGGCAGTACGCGGCGCGGCAGGTGCCGCGTGAGGCTCCCAAGGGTTCGTTCGTCACCGTCGCGGCCCGCAAGGACCTCTACGGCGACGCGCTGAACGAGTCGCTGCTCATGCGGCCCGGCCAGTGGCTGACCCGGCTCGCGGTCTGGTTCGACAACCGCGGCGTCGACGGCGCGGTGAACGGCCTGGCGGCCGGCGTCGGCGGTACGTCCGGCCGGCTGCGCCGGATCCAGACCGGCTTCGTCCGTTCTTATGCCCTATCAATGTTCTTTGGCGCGGCACTCGTTGTGGCGGCGCTGCTGGTGGTGAACGTCTGATGGAAGACTTTCCCTGGCTGAGCGTCCTCATCGCGCTGCCCCTCGTGGGCGCGCTGGTGGTGGGCCTGCTGCCGCGCGGACGCGACGCGCTGGTCAAGCAGGTCGCGTTCGGCGTCTCGCTCGTCGTGGCCGTCGTGGCCGCGGTGATGGCGACGGGTTTCGACACCAGTGGCGACCGGTTCCAGTTCACCGAGAAGTACTGGTGGATCAAGGCGTTCGGAGTGCACTGGGCGGTCGGCGTCGACGGCGTCGCGCTGGTGCTGATCCTGCTGTCGGTCATCCTGGTCCCGCTGGTCATCCTGGCCTCCTGGGACGAGTCGGGCCGCTCTGGCGGAGTCGACACTCCGCCGAAGCGCTCTGTGAAGACCTACTTCGCGCTGATCCTGGGCCTGGAAGCGATGATGATCGGCGTCTTCGCGGCGACCGACGTCTTCCTCTTCTACGTCTTCTTCGAGGCGATGCTGATCCCGGTGTACTTCATCATCGGGTCCTACGGCGGCGCGCAGCGGTCGTACGCGGCGGTCAAGTTCCTGCTGTACTCGCTGTTCGGCGGGCTGGTCATGCTCGTCGCGGTGATCTGGCTGTACCCGCTGTCGGCCAAGTCGGTCAGTGACGGCGGCCTCGGCCACGGCACGTTCATGTTCCAAGAGCTGAACAAGATGAACGTCGACCCGACCACCGCCAAGTGGCTGTTCGTCGGCTTCTTCATCGCGTTCGCCATCAAGGCGCCGATGGTGCCGGTGCACACCTGGCTGCCGGACGCGGCGGCGCAGTCACCGGCGGGCGCGCTGGTGCTGATCGTCGGCGTGCTGGACAAGGTCGGCACGTACGGGATGATGCGCTTCTGCCTGGAGCTGTTCCCCGGCGCGTCCAAGTGGGCCACGCCGGTGGTGCTCACGCTCGCCGTCATCAGCGTCATCTATGGCGCGGTGCTGGCGATCGGGCAGGTCGACCTGAAGCGCCTGGTCGCCTACACCTCGGTGTCGCACTTCGGGTTCATCGTGCTCGGCATCTTCGCGATGACCTCGCAGGGCCAGTCGGGCGCCGCGCTCTACATGGTGAACCACGGCTTCTCGACCGGCGCGCTGTTCCTGCTGGTCGGCTTCATGATCGCCCGGCGCAAGTCCGCGCGGATCGACGCGTTCGGCGGCGTCCAGAAGGTCGCGCCGATGCTGGCCGGGCTGTTCCTCATCTCCGGCCTGTCCGGGCTGTCGCTGCCGGGGATGTCCACGTTCGTGTCGGAGTTCCTGGTGCTCACCGGCACGTTCACCCGCTACAAGGTGCCCGCGCTGTTCGCGCTCACCGGCATCGTCCTCGCCGCGATCTACATCCTGTGGATGTACCAGCGGACGATGGGCGGGCAGCCCAAGGAGCAGGTCACCGGGATGAAGGACCTGTCGCTTCGAGAGAAGTGGGCGGTCGGGCCGATCATCGCGATCATCCTGGTGATGGGCTTCTTCCCCCAGCCGGTGCTCGACGTGATCAACCCGTCGGTGAAGCAGACGCTGGTCAGGGTCGACAAGCACGATCCGGCCCCGAAGATCTCCGGCAACGTCGCTGAGAACGGAGCACGTCCATGACCACGGGCGCTGTCCTGGCGCAGGGGGACATCCCCGCGCCGCACATCGAATACGGGCAGCTCGCGCCCATGCTGGTGGTGTTCGGCGCCGCCATCGTGGGCGTGCTGGTCGAGGCGTTCCTCGGACGCAAGCAGCGCTACCCGGCGCAGGTCACCGTCACGGCCGTCGGCCTGATCATCGGCCTCGTCTGGACCTGCGTCCTGGCGGCCAAGGACAAGCCGCACCACGTCGCCGCCGAAGGCGCGCTCGGCGTGGACGGACCGACGCTGTTCCTGCAGGGCACGATCCTGGTGCTGGCACTGGTGTCGCTGCTGCTGATCTCCGAGCGCGGCGGCCGCGCCCCGCAGCACTTCGCCGCGCAGGCGTCCGCGCTGCCGGGCAGCGAGGCCGAGCAGGAGACCACGGCGGCGGGCATCGCCCAGACCGAGGTCTTCCCGCTGATGCTGTTCGCGGTCGGCGGCATGCTGATGTTCCCCGCGTCGAACGACCTGCTGACGATGTTCGTGGCCCTTGAGGTCATGTCGCTGCCGCTCTACCTGCTGTGCGGGCTGGCGCGGCGCCGCCGCCTGCTCTCGCAGGAGGCCGCGGTCAAGTACTTCCTGCTGGGCGCGTTCTCCTCGGCGTTCTTCCTGTACGGGGCGGCGCTGCTGTACGGCTACTCCGGCTCGGTGCGGCTGTCGGTGATCGCCGACCAGCTCAGCCGGGACGCCGGCAACGAGACGCTGCTGCTGGTCGGCGTCGCGATGCTGTCGGTCGGCCTGCTGTTCAAGGTCGGCGCGGTGCCGTTCCAGATGTGGAAGCCGGACGTCTACCAGGGCGCCCCGACCCCGATCACCGCGCTGATGGCCTCCTGCACGCTGGTCGCCGCGTTCGGCGCGGTGCTGCGGGTCTACTACGTGGGCCTGGAGACCATGAAGTGGGACTGGCGCCCCTTCATGTGGGGTGTGGCCATTCTCACAATGGTCGTCGGCGCGATCGTGGCGATCACGCAGACCGACATCAAGCGGATGCTGGCCTACTCCTCCATCGCGCACGCGGGCTTCCTGCTGACCGGCGTCGTCGCCACCTCGCGCGACGGCCTGTCGGGCACGCTGTTCTACCTGGCGGCCTACGGCTTCACCACGATCGGCGCGTTCGCGGTGATCACGATGGTGCAGGACGGAGCGGGCGAGGCGGCGCACCTGTCGCGCTGGGCGGGCCTCGGCAAGCGTTCCCCGGTGGTCGCCGGCGTGTTCGCCTTCTTCCTCCTGGCGTTCGCCGGCATCCCGCTGACCAGCGGCTTCACCGGCAAGTTCGCGGTGTTCAAGGCCGCCATCGAGGGCGGCGCGACCCCCCTGGTGGTGGTCGGCGTGATCTCCTCGGCGATCGCCGCGTTCTTCTACGTCCGGGTCATCGTGGTGATGTTCTTCAGCGAGCCGGAGGCCGACGGCCCGACCGTGGTGGCCGCACCGGCCACCGCGGCTGCGGTGGCGCTCGGGCTGACGGCTACTGTGGTACTCGGCGTGCTCCCCCAGCCCATGCTGGATCTTGCCGGGCACGCCGCGACACAGATGTTCGTCAGGTAGTGCTCCTGTAGGGGGTTTGGGTGAGTAGCAGCGCCGTTCCATTTGGCCTGCCTGTGGACGACGGGCTCGCCGCCGACGTCCAGGAGCGGCTCGCGGCGGTCGAGTCGCTGCTGCTCGAGTCGGTGCACAGCGAGGATCCGCTGCTCGCCCAGGCCTCCAAGCACCTGGTCGAGGCCGGAGGCAAGCGCTTCCGCCCGATGCTGGTGCTCCTCGCCGCACACTTCGGCGACCCCGCCGCGGCCGGCGTTGTGCCGGCCGCGGTGGTGGTCGAGCTGACCCACCTGGCGACGCTCTACCACGACGACGTGATGGACGAGGCGACCGTTCGGCGCGGTACCCCTTCGGCGAACGCCCGCTGGACCAACACCGTCGCCATCCTCACCGGCGACTACCTGTTCGCCCGCGCCTCCGACCTCCTCGCCGACCTCGGCCCCGAGGCCGTCCGCATCCAGGCCCGCGCGTTCGCCCGCCTGGTCCGCGGCCAGATCCAGGAGACCGTCGGCGTCGCCCCCGACGCCGACCCGCTGAAGCACTACCTGCAGGTCGTGGCCGACAAGACCGGCTCGCTGATCGCCGTCTCCGGCCAGTTCGGCGCCCTGCTCTCGGGTGCCCCCTCGCACGTGGTCGACACCATCACCTCCGCCTGCGAGAAGATCGGCGTCGCGTTCCAGCTGTCCGACGACATCCTGGACATCTCCTCCGAGGCCGAGCAGTCCGGCAAGACCCCCGGCACCGACCTGCGCGAGGGCATCTTCACCCTCCCCATGCACCTGGTCATGGCGGGCGCGGGCTCCGGCCCCGACGACGCCCGCCTGCGCGAGCTCCTCAAGCAGGACCTCACCGACGACGCCCTGCACGCCGAGGCCCTCACCCTGCTCCGCGCCCACCCGGCCATGGACCGCTCCCGCGCCGACCTGCGCCGTTGGGCCGAAGACGCCCGCGCCGAGCTGGAGACCCTCCCCGACATCCCGGCCCGCGCCGCCTTCACCGGCCTCTGCGACTACGTGGTCTCCCGCACGGGCTGAGGCGTCTCTCGCACGGGCCGAGTCGTCTCCCGTACGGGCTGACCAGCCCGTACGACCGCAGGCTCCAAGCCCCGACCGGCCGTCGGGCACGTGCGTCCGATCGGCATCAGGCGTTGACGGGCTCTTCGTCGCCGACGCCGCGGACCTTCATGGCGTGCAGGACGAGGTCGATGAGGACCTTCTTGCAGGAGTCGAGCTTGCGGGCGTCGCAGAGCATGACCGGGACGTTCGGGCCCAGGTTGAGCGCCATCTGGATCTCTTCCAGGTCGTACCGGCGGGAGCCCTCGAAGCAGTTGACCGCGACCAGGAACGGCGTGCCGCGGCGCTCGAAGTAGTCCACCGACGGGAAGCAGTCCGACAGGCGCCGGGTGTCGGCCAGCACCACCGCACCGAGTGCGCCGAGCGCCACCTCGTCCCACATGAACCAGAAGCGCTCCTGGCCGGGCGTCCCGAACAGGTAGAGGACATAGTCCTCGCCCATCGTGATCCGGCCGAAGTCCATGGCGACGGTCGTGGTGGTCTTGCGCTCCACGCCCGAGACGTCGTCCACGCCGACGCCCTGGTCGGTGAGGATCTCCTCGGTCCGCAGCGGCTGGGTCTCGGAGACCGTGCCCACCATGGTGGTCTTGCCGACCCCGAAACCGCCCGCGATCACGATCTTGACCGCGGTGGGCAGCAGGCGGCCGTTCACCTCGCGTCTAGAGAGCCCGGAGACCATCGATCACCGCCTTGTAGAGCCTGATGTCGTGCATGTCCGCCTCCGGTTCGGGTTCCTGGAGGGTGATGAAGCCCTTGTCGAGCAGGTCGCCCAGCAGCACCCGCACGGTCGCGACGGGCAGGTCCAGATGCGCGGTGAGCTCGGCCACCGACAGCACCGACTGGCAGATCCGCATGATCGCCATGTGCTCGGGCCCCAGCCCGATCTCGCTCTCGGGCTCCGGCCCGATCGCGACCACCAGCGTGATGAGGTCGAACTTCCCCCGGCTGGGCTCGATCCGCCCGCTCGTCATGACGTACGGCCGGACCATCGGCCCGGCATGCTCGTCGAGCCACCGCTCGTCGGGTTCTTCCTCGGGCGGGTTCATTGGGCCGGTTGCTCCTCGGTCCGCGACGGCGAGGTGAGGTGGTCGGCCATGCTGGTCGCCAGCATCGCCATCTCGTACGCGATGAGCCCGACGTCGGCCTCCTCGTCGCTCAGCACCGCCAGGCAGGCGCCCTTGCCCGCCACGGTCACCAGCATGAACGCCGACTGCATCTCGACGATCGTCTGCCGGACGGGGCCGCCGCCGAACCGGGTGCCCGCGCCCTTGGCCAGGCTCTGGATCCCGGCCGCCACCGCCGACAGGTGTTCGCCGTCGTCCAGGCTCATGGCCTTCGAGGAGGCCATGAGCAGCCCGTCCGCCGACAGCACCACCGCATGCCTGGCATGCGGCAGGCGCCCCACCAGATCGTCCAGCAGCCAGCTCAGGTCCACCGGCTTCTGCGTCACTGCTCGTCCTCGCCTTCTGCCCGAGCCTGGGCCTCATCCCGTCCGCGCCGCGTTCCGGCCTGGTAGGAGCCCATGATCCGCTGGATCTCCTCGGGAGACCTCACGGCCTCCTCCTCGTCCGGCTCCTCCGCCACGACCGGTTCCTCGGTCCGCAACGGCGGCGCGAGGCTGGCCTGCGGCACCCGGACCGGCAGGCCCGAGGGCGTACTGCTCACTTCCGGCTCCTCCACGGTTGTGTCGGGCTGTTCGACCGGCTCGACCGGGGCCGGCTCGGCCAGGGCCGACTCGACCGGCGCCGACTCGGCCAGGGCCGACTCGACCGGCGTCGGCGTCAGCGTTGGCGTCGACTCGGCGGGCAGGACGGTGCCGGCGAGAACCTCGGGCTCCTCGTCCTCGGTCTCCGGCCGCGGCTGCGGAACGGTCTTGAGCCCGCCGCTGCCGCTGGAGTCCCGCGAGGTGCTCGGCACCGCCGCCAGGGCCCGCGCCCCGGCCGTCGCCGGCTGCCGTACGGCCAGCCCGTTCTCCGTGGTGGCCGGGAGCCCCGGCGGCCGGTCGCCCTCGTCGGTCACCAGCTCGGTCGGGATGACCACGACCGCCGTCGTCCCCCCGTACGCCGAACGCTTGAGGGACACCTGGAGCCCGTACCGTTCGGCCAGGCGGCCGACCACGAACAGGCCCAGCTGCACCGAGCTCTGCAGGTTGAACTCGGGCGGGTCGGCGATCCGCTCGTTGATCTCGTTCAGCCGCTCGTCGCTCATCCCGAGCCCGCGGTCCTCGATGTCGATCGCGAACCCGCTCGCCACCTTCTGCCCGCCGATCTGCACCACCGTGTCCGGCGGGGAGAACGACACCGCGTTCTCGATCAGCTCGGCCAGCAGGTGGGTCACGTCACCGACGGCCCGCCCGGTGAGTTCCACGGCCCCGATCGGCATGACCTGGACCCGCGTGTAGTCCTCGACCTCACCGACGGCCGCGCGTACGACGTCCACCATCGGCACCGACCGCCGCCACCCACGAGCCGGGATGGCGCCGGAGAGCACGATGAGGTTCTCCGCGTTCCGCCGCATACGAGTCGCCAGGTGGTCGATCCGGAACAGGTCCTGCAGTTCCTTCGGATCGATGTCCTGCCGCCGCTCCATCGTGTCCAGCATGCTCAGCTGCCGGTGCACGAGCGTCTGCGTGCGCCGCGCCAGGCTGAGCAGCACGTCCCGGATCCCGCGCCGCAGCTCCGCCTGCTCGACGGCGGTCCGGATCGCGGTCTCCTGAACGGCGTTGAACGCCTTACCGACCTGCCCGATCTCGTCCGCCCCGAACTCCAGCGGCGGAGCCTCGGTGGCCACGTCCACGCTCTCCCCGTGCCCCAGCCGTTCGACCACCCCGGGCAGCCGCTGCTCGGCCAGCTCCCAAGCCGCCCCCCGCAGCCGTTCCAACTGCCGCACCAACGCCCGCGCCGTGGTGATCGACACAACGATCGAGGCGATGACCGCCAGCAGCCCCAGACCACCGGCCAGCAACAACCGCACAACAACACCGATGGCGATGGGCTTGGCACGGTCGACCAGGCGGTCACCGGCGCCCTGCACCTGATCGCGTACGTCCGCCAGCGCGGGCGCCGCCGCCGAGCTCCACTGCTCGGCGGACACGACGGGACGCTGCTGCTTGGCGCTCTGCGGCGACGTCACGGCGCGCCGCGCCTGGATGATCTGGTCTTCGAAGGCGCGCACGCGGGCGAGCTTGGGGCTCGACTGCAGGTTGTCGTGGAGTGTCGGGTCGGAGTTCTCCACATCCGCCAGGGCGCGGGCGAGGGTGATCCGGCGGGCGCCGACCAGCTCGGTGAACTGCGCCTGCTCGGTGGCCGAGACGCGGCCGGTCGCGAGGGCGCCGGCGGCCAGGGCGTCCTCCTGGGACAGGAGCTCCCAGGTGCGGTTGATCGCGACCAGGGAACGCGTGTCGCGGGCGAAGTCCTTGTCGTCCAGGGTCGCCAGGGCGTCGTAGGTGCGGAACACCGCGTCGATGATGCCCGTGTAGGCATCGCTGACCTGGGCGCGGTCGGTGCCCCCGGAGTCGACGGTGTGACGGGCGGCGTTCACCGTGCGCAACCGGGAGATCATCAGGTTGATGCGGTGCTCGAGGTCGTCGCCGGCGGTGCGCTTCACCGCGCCGCTGCGCGCCTTGCTGACCAGTTCGCTCGCGGTCTGGTCGGTACGGGCCCGCTGAGCCTGGAGCGCGGAGCGCTGCTGCTGGCCCGGCGTCGCCATCTCGACCATGGAGAGCCTGCGCTCTCGCTGCAGCTCCACCAGGAGGGGGTCGGAGGGCTGGGCCACGTTGCTGTCGAGCGTCTGCACCCCGAGGAGGTTGATCCCCTCGCGCAGCGTCACCCAGGCGGCGAACCCCCAGAGTGCGATGAGGGAGAGCAGGAGAGCCGTGACCTTGGTCCGCAGACGTGAGTTGCGGAAGCGCATTAATATCGCCTCAACAATTTGTAGATTCGTCCGCAAACCGCTGTGAACTCAATGAACGGCGCGAAACATCGATGCGGGTCGGTGGTAGTGAGAAACGGGGGAGTCACCGCTCCGTACGCGGAAGAACACTAGCAACAGCGACATTCCGTCTCAAGTGAATCACTAACAACCCGCATGAAGTTCTGGTTGCGCTATGGCCGGGTGTGTTCCATTTCACCTCTCCCGTGCATTCGCGGACTTGCGGATGAGCAGGAGAGCTGACAGTACGGCGGCCCGAACGATGGCTCCCGGGTGATAGAGGTCCTTGTCGTGCCAAAGGGCGGGCTCGTCCTCGATGTCCGGGCCCGTGGAGCCGCTCACCGGCGAGGCGAGGTGGCCGAGGAGTTTCGCTTCCGCGCGGGCGACCGCTCGTAGCGATGCATGCGACGGTTCGGACTCGGTCAGCAAGAGCGTCTGGACGGCGTAGGCCGTCTCCTCGGCCGTTCCCTGCCACCGGCCCCATGAGCCGTCCGCACGCTGGTTCGCCAGGATCCAGCGTCGCGCCGCCTCGACCGGCGCGGCCGCCGCGTCGTCGCCGAACCTCGCCAGTGCGATGGAGCAGCAGGCGGTCGCGTAATAGGGGGAGGCGTGCCAGCGGTCGGTCCAACAGCCGTCGGTGCGCTGCCGGTCACGGAGCCAGTTGGTGATCTTGGCAACGGTTTCCGAATAGCGCTTCGCGAGAGTTCCCTCGATGCGATGAGCGGGCACCTTTACCAGAAATTGCCCAAAGGCTTCCAAAACATGGGCGTTGGTCGTGGTGGAGTATCCGTCCTCGCCTTGCCAGGTGCAGAAATGCGATTCCGTCTCGTACGCCCACAACGAGTCGGGCGGGTGGGGCACGTCGAGCAGTGCCAGGGCGTACAGTGCCCCGGCCGTTGTGTCGGCGTCCGCCGGCAGGCCCGCCGCGGCCGACGTCCCGTTCGGCCCGAGCGGTGCGGTCAGGCTCAGTACCAGCGCAGGGGGGACGCTCAGCGGGACGCCCGCGCGGGTCAGCCACGCCAGCACCCAGCCGCGTTCGAACACGGTGAGCGGGAACCCGCAGGGGACCGGGCCGTCGTGAAGGGACGTCACGGTCTCCAGGTACCAGCGGGCCGGATTGCTGGGCTCGGCCGGATGGCTGTCGCCGAGCCAGGCCGCGGTGGCCGCGGGAGAGGCGCCGATCGTGCCGGTCGGCTCGTGCCGGATCTGCGGGAGCCCGACGGCGGCGTCCCCGGCGATCTCCAGCGCGTGAAGGAGCTTCTGCGGCGGCTCCGCCCCCGAATTCAGCAGCTCTCGAACGAGGGGGAGGCGTGCGCCGTCCATGCCCGCGGGCGGAGTCAGCCGAACGCCCGCCCAGCGTGCGAGGGCGGCGGGCGGAGCCGGAGCGCTGGGGAGCGCGGCGAGGTGTTCGTTGATCCGCTCGATGAGCGCCGGCGCGATCAACTCGATCGCCGGCATGTCGGGCAGCGCGTCCAGCGTGGTCAGCGCGGGGAAGAGCCGTTCGGTCAGGAAACACAGGGCGCGGTCCACCGCCGTCGCCGTCGTCTGCGGGTCCCGGGGTGCCGGGCGGGAGAGCTCCGAAAGGAGCGCCTCGGCCGCGCTGAGGGTGGGCACCAGCGCATAACCGTTGTTCGGTGCACCCCACCCTCCGTCGGGGCGCTGGCCCGTCAGGAGGTAGGTCACACGTTCGGCATGGCCGGTCAGCCATGGAGACAGGGTCACCAGGCGGCCGGTCTCGTAGACCGAGGTGGACGTCTGGCCCCACGGACGCCGCTGGAGGCCTTCCACCAGATCGCGGGCCGCGGCCTCGATGTCGGCGACGCCGACGGTGATGTCCGAGGGATCCCTGCAGTCGAGGCTGCTCACAACGCACCCCAGAAGTCGGTGACACCGTAGAAACCGGCGCAGAAGTCCATCTGCCGCTCCATGTACGTGGCCAGTCCCCGATGTCCGTCTCGCATGTCGTGGATCGCGGTACGCGCCTCGGCGGTGAGATCGGCGATCCGCGCCTCGACCTCGCCGCGGGTGAGGTCGAGGAGGAGTGCGTTGAGATCGCCCCACTGCAGATCGCGCTCGTAGGTGCCGAGGTCGTTGAGCAGCCGGATGACCCGCTGTACGGCCTGGGACGCCGCCCGTACGGCCTCGGCCTCACCGTGCCCGCCCTCGGCGATCCAGTGCGAGGTGAGGACGAACGAGAAACCGAGGTTGTCGGCGTTGGCCAGATAGGCGTCGAAGGTAGGGGCGTCCGTGGTGCCGTCCGTGGTGCCGATCTTGCGGTCGGCCTTCCAGGTCCACTCGCGCGCCATCGCGTCCAGCATCAGGGACAGCTCGCTGAACCAGACCTCACCCAGGCGAGCGAACGCGGGAGCCGCCGCCAGTTCGGTCGTGATGTCGGCGAGGAACGCCATGAGATCCGCGACCGCCGGGGTCGACGCCGACCCGTCCAGGCCCGGCGGGGCGGGGATGGCAGCCGGGCGCGGCGGGGCGGGCATGGCCGCCGGGCGCGGCGGGGCGGGCATGGCCGCCGGGCGCGGCGAGGCGGCGACGTCCTTGCAGCGGCGGACGAGGTCGCTGACCTCGTCCGCCCGCGTCGCCGCGTAGTCGATCAGCCAGTCGAGCCCGAAGCACCACAGGCAGACCCGGTTGGCCATGCGCAGCCGCCGGGCGCTGAGACCGGGGCCGCTGAAGGCGGCCGCCAGCGCGAGCGTGCTGAAGAGGGCCGGATCGAACGCCTTCGCGCCGTACAGGCCGGGGTACGCCGCCGCCCACTCGCGCATCTGGCGCTGGCCCTGGCCCGCGACGGCACAGGTCGCCCCCGATTCGAGGGCCGAGGACGTCATGAGGAACGGTCCAACGGGTGCAGGATCAGCTGGAGGTCCTGGTCCGGCCTGATCGTGGCGCCGATGCGGGGCTCGATGGCGGCGCTCGTCTCCAGTAGTTCGGGCCGGAAGCGGCTGAGCATGCTCGCGATGATGAGCTGTGCCTCGACGTTGAAGACGTGCATGCCGATGCACTGGTGCGGCCCGCCCCCGAAGGGGAAGTACGCGTACCGATGCCTGTCCGCACTCCGCTCCGGGCTGAAGCGGTCTGGATCGAAGGCGAGCGGCCTCTCCCAGAACGCGGTGAGCCGATGGGTCAGATAGGGGCTGATGAGAATCGTCTGCCCTGGCTTGATGGGCGTCCCGCCGATCTCGCCCGGCTGCGTCGCCATGCGGGGGAACAACCAGCCGACGGGGTAGAGGCGCAGCAGCTCCTGCACCACCTGCTTGGTATAGGTCAGATCCGGGAGGTGCTCCGGGCCGACGGGGTCGGCGCCCACCACCCGTTCGACCTCGTCGTACAGCCGCAGCGCCACCTCAGGGTTGTTGCAGATCGTGGGCCAGAGCCAGGTCAGCGCGGTCGAGGTCGTCTCGGTGCTGGTCGCGAACATCGCGACGAGGTTGTCGCGCACCCATGTGTCGGAGGGCTCGCCGCCGTCCGCCGTACGGGCCCGGCACAGGGCGGTGAAGATGTCGTCGCCCTCGCCGGGATCGTCGCGGTAGCGCTCGACCAGGCCGTACATCACCTCGTCCATGATCCGCACGCCCTCGCGGTACGCGCGGTCGCCGGGCATCGGGATCGCCTCGGGGACGAACGGCAGCAGGAACCGGAAGACGAGCTTGGTGGCGACCGCCTCGAAGGCCGGGAGCAGCCGGTCGATCTCGGCCGGGAGGATCTTCTCGCCGAAGAAGATCCGGATGACCGTGCGGTTGACGATCTGGACCATCTCGGCGCCGGCCGAGAGCGCCTGCCCGCCGCCGGCGCGCCCGGCCAGGTCGTCGACGGCCTCGTTGATGGTCTCGGCCATCCGGCCGGTGAGCGCGTTGACGTTCCGGGTCGTGAAGACGGGCTGCAGGATCTTGCGGCTGAACGCCCAGAGGTCTCCTTCGCCGAGGATCCCGTCGCCCATCAGGCCGTGCAGCGGGCGCCAGAAGACGCCGTCGCGAACGTAGGTGTCGGAATGGCGCAACACGGACTGGACATGGTCCGGATGTGTCACTACCAGGGGCTTCGAGGCGCCCAGATCCAGTCGAAGGAGTTCGCCGTCGGCCTCGCGGCCTATGCGTTCGATCTCCTTCAGAGGATTGCGGAGGAAGCCGGGGAGGGTTTTGTAGAGCGGAAAGGTTCTGGGTTTGCGGGCGCCGGTCGTCTCGGCGTCGATGGACATCGCTCACTGCCCCTTGCTGTACCCCATGTGGAATTTTGGCGCGCTTCAGCCACCGCGCCGCACACCGTGCGGCCGGGTGTCCGACGTTCGCTGAGGGCCATTCCGCGAACGTTTCAGTATTTGGGACGGATTGGGCCAACGGGGGAGAAGTAGGGTCAATTGACCCCAGAGTATTGCATGCTGCTCATTCTTCCTTCAAGGTGAGGTCGGTCAGATCGTTAGGCGCGCGAAGGTGAGAGAGATCACCCTTCGCAGGCTCTTGCCAACAAGGGGTGTAATGGGTTCTAAACAGGTGAACGAATCCTTTCTCGCGGCCTTTACCAATTGTCGAGATCTTTGGGGAACGGGCGCTTCAGGGGGATGGTCATGACGGCTGAAACCCAAGGCCAGGCCACCCTTTCGATGGCCGAACTGCCCATGGCCGACGACCGCGGCGAGGGATACGCGATCCTCCGTGAGGCCGGGCCTGTGGTGCGTTCTGACGCGGGGTACCTCGTGACGACCCGCGAGCTCGCCGATCACGTCTTCAAGAATCCGGAGCTCTTCTCGTCCAAACGCGCGTTCGATACTTTGGGCAGTCCGGTGCCGCTCGTGCCCATCGCGTTCGACCCGCCTGACCACACTCGTTACCGGCGGCTACTGCAGCCGTTCTTCACACCGAGGGCCGCCGCGGCGCTCGAGAGTTCCGTCCGCGAGAACACCTCGGCGCTCATCGACGTGATCATCGAGCGCGGTTCCTGTGACGCCGTGGCGGATCTTTCCCGACCCGTTCCTGCGCAGGTTTTCCTCGCACTGTTCGGGCTGCCCTCGGCCGACCTGGAACGGCTGCTGAGCTGGCGAGACGTGATCATTCAAATGGCCGACCTTTCCGGTGGCGGCGAGCCCTCGGCCGAGGCGATGGCATCGGCGGCCGAGCTGTTCGGCTATGTGAGCGCACACGTCGCCGAGTGCCGTGCGGGGCGCGCGGAGGGACTTCTCCGGGACCTGGTCGAGGGCGACCCCTCGTTCACCGACCAGGACGCCGTCGGGCTGTGCTTCCTGTTCGTGCTCGCCGGGGTGGACTCGGTGACCAACGCGCTGAGCCTGATGTTCGCCAAGCTGGCGAGCCGCCCGGAGCTCAGGCGCGCCCTCGCCGCCGATCCGTCACTGATCCCGTCGGCGGTCGAGGAGATGCTGAGGGTCGATCCGGCCAACGCGGTGGTCCCGCGGGTCGCCACTCAGGACGTTGAGCTCGCGGGCGTGCACATCCCGGCCGGAGCCGCCGTGGGCGTCGCGGTCGGCGCCGCCAACCGGGACTTCGCCGAGCTCGACGATCCCGACACCTTCGATCCCGGGCGCGACTACAACCACCTCACCTGGGGCGGCGGGCCTCATCGATGCCTGGGCGTCCATCTCGCGCGGACGGAGCTGAGGGTCGTGCTGGAGGAGTGGCACCGGCGCATCCCGGAGTACGAACTGGCGCCCGGCGCGCGTCCTCAGGTGGTGTGGCCGACCGGTGTGATCGGTATCGCGAGCGTGCCCGTCGTCTTCCCCCGGCCCGGTGAACGCGGCTGAGCGGCCTGGCGTTCCGGCTCTGAAGCTCCGTGGCGAGGCTCGGTGACACAGCCGGGCCTCGCTTCGGGGCCGGCCGTTGGGCTGGGAGCTACTTGGTGAAGCGGGCGGCTTGGGGGTTCAGGGCGTTCGGGAGCGGGAACGGCAGCGAGCGGCGGGAGGAGATCTTGACTCGGCCGGTGACCTGCTTGGTGCCGCAGTGGGCGACGATGTCGTAGGTGCCGGAGCCGATGTTTCCCTTGATGGTCGCCTTGCCCTGACCGTTGTAGCCCTTGCCCGCCAGCGTCACGTCCTTGGCGAAGGCGGTGGACTGGGCCCAGTGGCGGTCGGGGCCGACCGAGCACGCGCGCACGGTGATCTCGACGTGCTGCCCGGGGTGGGCGGTCTTGGGGGAGACCTTGATGCCGTTCGAGCCGGAGGAGGTGGCCTCGCCGGTGGCAGGCGCGACCAGGGCGCCCGCGACGAGCGCCGCTCCGAGAGCGCTGATGCTGAGCAGGCGCAACCGTACTCCTCGGGTCAATGTGCCGTGCGTGTGACGTCCGGCACTCTAGTGCCTTTCAGGCGCGTTGACTCAAGAGACGCCTAGAAAGCCGGAAAAGTTGGGCTTTTGGGGTCGTCAGGCGGTTTCGGCCGCGCGGGCCTGGAGACGGAGGCGGCGGCCGGACCTCAGGCCGTCGGTCGTCAGAACGATCAGCGCGGCCCAGACCAGCAGGAACCCGGCCCAGCGGCTCGGCGGCATGTCCTCGTGCTGCACGAGGAGGCCGATGAGGAACTGCAGTACGGGCGCGAGGTACTGGAGCATGCCGATCGCGCTCATCGGGAGCCGGACCGCCGCCGCGTTGAAGAGCATGAGGGGGAGGGCGGTCACGATTCCGGCGCCTGCGAGGAGCACCGCGTGGCCGGTGCCGTGGTGGGCGAACGCGGCGTTCCCCTGAAACTCCAGGGCCGTCGCGAAGCCCAGAGCGGGCAGGAAGAGCACGGCGGTCTCGACGGCGAGGCTCTCGGCCGAGGGCATGTCGGCGAACTTCTTGAGCAGCCCGTACGTACCGAACGAGAAGGCGAGCGTGAGCGCGATCCAGGGCAGTCGCCCGTAGTCGGCGGTCAGCAGGACGACGGCCGACGTGCCGAGCGCGACCGCGAGCCACTGCCAGATCCGCAGCCGTTCACGGAAGATCAGCACGCCGAAGATCACGCTGATGAGGGGGTTGATGAAGTAGCCGAGCGCCGCCTCGATCGTGTGGCCGGAGTTGACCGCGTAGATGTACGTGCCCCAGTTGATCGTGATGACCACCGCGGCGAGGGCCAGCAGGCCGAGCTTGCGGAGGCCGAGCGTCCTGATCCAGGCCCAGTTGCGGGTCGCGCCGAGGATCACTCCGACCGCCACGAGCGACCACATGATCCGGTGGGCGAGGATCTCCAGCGCGCCCGCGGGCTTCAGCAGGGGCCAGTACAGGGGGAACAGGCCCCAGAGCACGTAGGCCGCAACCCCGAATACCATTCCGCGACGGTTCACCACAAACGTGCACAATATCAGTCGGTAATGAGCCAAAAGGGTCACAGTGATGACGGGAGACGGATGAGCACGCGCGACAGTTATGACGAGGTGGCCGGCGAGTACGCCGAGCGGCTCCAGGACGAGCTCGCCGCCAAGCCGCTCGACCGCGCGCTGCTCAAGCTGCTCGCCGACTCGGTCAGCGGCCCGATCGCCGACATCGGCTGCGGTCCCGGCCACGTGGCCGCCCACCTGCACGGCCTCGGTACGCCCGTGCTCGGCATCGACCTGTCACCCCGGATGATCGAGATCGCCTCGGCGAGCCACCCCGGCATCGGCTTCCACACCGGCGACATGCGTGAGCTGCACGTACCGGACCAGGCCTGGAGCGGCATCGTCGCGCTCTACTCGATCATCCACATCCCGCCGGCGGACCTGCCCCGGGCGTTCGCCGAGTTCTACCGCGTCCTCAAGCCCTCCGGCGTCCTGCTGCTCGCGTTCCACCTGGGCGACGAGGTCCGCCACATGGACGAGTGGTGGGGCCACCAGGTCTCGCTCGACTTCCAGTTCTATCTGCGCCCCGAGATCGAGACCGCTCTCACCGACGCCGGCTTCACCGTCGACGCATACATCGAACGAAAGCCTTACGCCCACGAGGCCGAGACCACCCGTGCCTATCTCATGGCCCATCGTTGAGTAGCCTCTAAGTGTGTTCGGATTCGCGAAGACCGAGATGATCACGCCGGACAAGGCGCTCCCCGGCCGTGAGGAGCCCCTGCCCGTCCCACCGCGCCACGAGGTGCTGGACGCTCCCCTCGCACCGCCCTATCCAGAGGGCACCGAGATCGCCGAGTTCGCCCTCGGCTGCTTCTGGGGTGCCGAACGCAAGTTCTGGCAGACCCCGGGCGTCGTCTCCACCTCCGTCGGCTACCAGGGCGGCTACACGCCCAACCCCACCTACGAAGAGGTCTGCAGCGGCCGTACCGGCCACACCGAAGCGGTCCGCGTCGTCTACGACCCCGCCAAGGTCACCTACGAAGACCTCCTCCGCGTCTTCTGGGAGGCCCACGACCCCACTCAGGGCATGCGCCAGGGCAACGACGTGGGCAGCCAGTACCGTTCCGCGATCTTCTACCGCACCGAAGCCCAGAAGGCCCAGGCCGAAGCCTCCCGAGACGCCTACCAAAAGGTCCTCGAAAAGGCCGGCTACGGCAAGATCACCACCGAGATCACCCAGGCCCCCGAGTTCTACTTCGCCGAGGACTACCACCAGCAGTACCTCTCGGACAATAAAAACCCCGGAGGCTACTGCGGCCTAGGCGGCACAGGACTCAGTTGTCCGATCGGCGTAGCCCCTGCTGACGGGTGACCTAGTCGTTCAGCACGAAGCCCCGACCGCACGCTTCGGTCGGGGCTTTGGCGTTTGGTCAGGCGGTCTCGTCGTCCGCCTTGACGCGGTGCACGAGGGAGCGCCACGCGCTGGGGGAGAGAGTGAGCTTGGGGCCGTCCGGGTCCTTGGAGTCACGCACGCCGATGGTTCCGGCGAGGTTGGCAACCTCCACACAGTCCGAGTTCTCAGCGCTTGTGCTGCGGCTGGACTTGCGCCACTCCGTCATTGATAGGTCTCCATCGTTCCTTCGATCAGCGCCCGTGAGGGGCGCACTGTGGCGGCGATGTCGCCTATGCGATCGAACCCCACAGAGAGGTACTGGACGTCCGGAGGTTCCAGGATCAGGCGGCCTCGGGTGGGGGCATCGGTGTAGGCGATATCCCTATCATCCACCGTCAACAGCTTGAAAGGTCCCTCGACTCCCATGTGATCGCCTGCGCCTTTCTCCAGCACACGGACGCTCACGTTGGATAGATCGGCTACTTCGAGCAACCTGGCGAGTTGGCCGCGCATGACGTCAGGACCGCCGAACGGCTGCTCCAGGACCACCCAGTTGAGGATCACCGAGATGTGCGGGGGCTTGGGCTTCTCGAACACGGCGGCCTGGCGCGAGAGCCGTTTCTCAAGCTCGCGGTCAACGTCGCTGACGAGTCCTGCGGACAGAACTGCCCGTGCATAGTCGGGCGTCTGGAGGAGTCCGGGCACGACGGAGAGTTCCCACATCTTGATGCGTGTTGCCCGCGCCTCATAGTCCTTGAGCCCGGTGAACCAGTCGCCGTCATCTGTCGCGTTCGCGAACGCGACCAGTCGCGTGAACAGGAGCCGCGTCTGCCACAGCTCGTCCAGCGTTGCCGCGTACTTGGCCGACAGCCTCCGGAGCCCGTTTTCGATCCTGGAAACAGTGGAGCGGTTGCAGTCGAGTGCCCTCGCAAGGGCCGTCTCGGAGAGCCCATGCAGTTCGCGTTGTCTCCGCACCTCAATAGCGATGACGTGCCAGAGCGAACGATCCGGGTCAAGGGAGTTGCTCACGGTGATCGCCCTCCGGGCTTGTTGCCATTGCTGCCGGAATCTTCCGAACGTAGCTCTGCGGGGGGACCGAGTTCATCCGGGCGAACGGGGTCTCGTGGCTCGCTGTGGTGCGGCGAGACAAGCAGCGCAAGGCGGTCCTGGGGCTGGCATACGCACAGGGGAACTGCTGGATCGTGTCGCAGTCGGGCGCGATGCTCGCGCATGTGTCGGACCCTGCACGCGCGGCCCGCGTCCTGCGGGAGGCGATGGCGGCGTGAGTGACTGGCCGAAGATCTACGACGAAGCGGCACGAGCGGAACAACTGTTCGCGCCTCCGGCCGAACTCGTGCCCCTCGGGGTCGGCGCGTTCGGGGAGGCGTGGACCGCGAGGAACCACTCCCCGACTCTGCTCAAGGTGTTGAACAAGTTCGCGGCCGAGGAAGCGAGGACGTTCCTGAAGGACCTGGGCGATCGGGCGGCCCCTGAGGCGCTCTGCACTGCGTGGGCGAGGCTGCGCTTGATCTATGAGCGGCTGCTGACCGCGCACGGGTTCCTGCCGGGATCGATCGCGGACGTGCTTGCCGACGCGGAAGCGAACGTGAACCGCATCGCGGGCAAGCCACCTAAGCAGTAGACCCGCTCGCGTGTCGGTCCGGTCCCTGACACGCGGGTGCGCGGGCTCCGGGAGATCGCCATCGTGCCTCCCCGGGGCCCGCTCCATGTCCGGTGATGGAAGAGAGGAGTTCGTCATGCCCGATACCGCCGAACGGTCCGCCCCGAGTCCGCTGTATGCCCTGCTCGCGATGCTGGAGAGTCGGCATCCGGGGGTGGACTCGGCCGTCGTCCGCACTACCGAGTGGCTACGGGTGAATGAAGACGAACCGGATCGGTACGTCCGGGTTTCGTGCTGCAAGGCGGGTCCATGGCGAGTGGTGTGGGACGCGGACGCGGCCACGTTCGGCTGGGACCCCAATAGCTCGACGTGCCCCAAGGCAGGGCTCCCGCTCGGGCCGCTGGACGATGTGGATCGGGTAGCCGATCAGATCCATGACGTGCTCTGCGCTGTGTCGGAACAGATCCCCTAGCGCTGCCCAGAACGGTCCGTAGATAGCAGGACAGCCCCTCCCCGGCTTCGGGTAGGGGCTGCTTCTATGAGCGGGGCGGTACTCAACCTGAGGGCCGCGGCTTCCCTTCGCGCTGACAGGGTCGGGGCCTGCCGGTATGGCCGTAGGCCACCCCGTAGGGGCAGCCGTTAAGGCGAGTCCGGCCGGCGCCGTGTCGGCAATTCCGTCTCAAGCGTCATCCCAGCTAGAAGCCGCTGCCCGGTCCTTTCAGCGGAACGCCGTCCCTGGCGGGGGGCCGTTCGCCACGCAACCATGTCTGTCAACTCAGCTAGCCGTCGCTGGCACTCCTTCGCATCGGCCGCTATCCGTGCTTGGCGCAGCTGCGCTGCCACTGCATCCCGCTTGGCCTGCATCACGCGCGTCCGCACACGTTCAACATCCTTGCCCACCCAACGCGTGGCGCTGCCGCGACCAGCCGCTATCGGTTCAGACGCCATGCTGCCAACCTCGCCGGTATGTCATAGCGCTACTAGGGTCATTGGTCCCGCTCGGCGGGCCACCCTCGAAGCTCTCGGCGTAGCCATCGAACACACCGCCCTCGGTCTCTCGCCTGAGGTGCCAAAGTGGGGCGCCGTAGGCGTTCATCCCGAACACGTGGGCGTTGACGAGCATCTGATCGTCGCCGCGATAGATCGAGTTGTAGAGCGTCGTCGCGTGAACATGCACCTCGATGCCGGGCGTCTCGATCAGCGGCGCGTAGTGCAGGAGCGCAACCCGGCACCGGCTCTCGATCCCGTGGCCGTACCTCTCCTCTTCGCCTCGCTGGCTGACGGCTGCCGCGTCGGCGTCGCCCAGGAGGATGCGCACGCGGCAACCAGCGGCGGCCTTCGCTTCCAAGAGGTCGTTGAAGTCGGGCCACTGCTCGTGCAGGAAGACGGCTGCGTACACCAGGATCTCGATCCGCTCGCGCGCCTGGGTGAAGAGCGTCCGCCGGAGCTCGAACGGGGCGTCTGAACGGGTGTCATGCAATGCGATCAGCTCTGGGTGAAGTCCCCGCTTGCGTCGGGCCCTGCTCCAGGGATGGCCACAGGTAAGCCATGTCCTCGCGCAATGCTCGGGCGGCCTTGTAGGCCGTCGTCCGGTCGTATCCCACGTCGGTGGTGGCACATCCCTCTGCCTGAACCACCCTGACCGCAGCCATGGTCTTCTGATGGTGATTCGCTGCCCTGGGTGGGCGGTGGCACTAGCCGCGGTGCTGCAGCGGTCAGTAGTCGCGGGTGGTCTACACCTATGGGGAAAACGCGGCCCGCGCGGCCTCTGGCAGGGCCAAGATGGTGCTCCCGCTGCAGAGAGGTAGATTGCGCTCTGTGATCATCCGCGCATGCGGAGGTTGCGGTCCAGACAGCATCAGCGCTCGTGCGGGCATATCAGCCTGCCTGGAAGGATATGGGTCGATGAGCCAGTCGCAACGTCGCGCGATCAGCCGTGCAGGCACGCTGAGCATCGAAGGGACGTCTCACCAGGTTGTCTGGCACAAAGCTTCGGCCAGCGGGTCCGGTGGCTGTGTCGAAGTGGCCTCGGCCGGCTCCGCCATATTCGTCCAAGACTCGAAGGTTGCCGACGGTGGCGCGGTCATCGCGCTGCCGACGACGGCCTGGTCCTGCTTGGTCGACCTGGTGCGGACTGGACGGCTGGACTTGCCGGTAGTACGTGAAGGAGAGTGATCAGCGCGACGCGGATCACTCTTGAGCTGAGAAGAGCCGTTCGTCACGGGGGTTGATGAGCGGCTTTTCCAGCCGTGGATGCACTCGACCGCGCTAGAGCATCGATCTGATGATGCCTTCTATAAGGGCGTCGGTTTCCTCTGGCGGCAGGACCAGCTGGCGGAGATTCTCGAAAGCGACCTTGTAGTCGGTGATGCGGGAGTCGCGGTCGGTGATCGTCAGGTCTGATGCGCGTGCGTTCTCCAGGAACAGCACATCCTCGAGTCTGGAATCCTTGAACTCGAGCAATGTGAACTCGCCCATAACGCCGAAGTGGGCGCCCTGTGAGAAGGGAATGACCTCGATGGTGATGTTGGGTCGAGCGGCCATGTCCAGGATGTGCCGAAGTTGTTCCGGCATGATGTCTGGATCGCGCTGCCCTCCGACCCGGCGCCGCAGCGCTCCCTCGTCCAGGATGATGTAGATCTCGGGTGGGTTGGACTTCTCCAGGATCGTCTCTTGGCGCTGCATGCGAACTTCCACTACGACATCCCGCTGGCCAGGCTCCGTGACGAACTCCACGGTGAGGGCGTTCGCGTAATCCTCAGTTTGGAGGAGGCCTGGAATCTGTAGCGGTGCGCAATTGCGAATTGTCGTCGCCCCCGCCTCGTACCCGATGTATTCGAGATAGTCGGGGTTGACATCCTTTCGATACAGCGCCCACCAGCCCCGCTGCCGCGTGTCCCGGGCGATGCCGGTCAGCCTGTTCACGTGGGGATCGCCGTCATCCATGCCGTAGAGGCGTAGCAGGGCCTGGAGGTCGGTGGTCGTGACTCCGACGGTGCCGCCCTCGATGCGGATCAGTTTGGACACCGACCAATCCAGGACGGCGGCGACCTGATCTTGTGTCTGCCCTCCCTCGCGGCGGAGGCGCTGCAGCTCACTGCTCAGGATGGCCCGCTGGACGACAGGGCCGGGACCGGACGGCATGCCCATACCGAGTCCTTACTGGGGGAGCAAAGATCGAGTTGTGGCGTCCACGGTCGGACCGCCACATTGCTGTTGGCGGTCCGTCGGGATGCACAGATTAAATCAGCGAGGTGGCGGTTTACCAAGTGCAGTATGCAGGTGCTGCTAGATCGTGAGATCGACGGCTGTGCATGGTGTGGTGGCAGAGGCTGCTGATCCGTAATACCTGCGTGATTGCGCATTGCAACGTCACGGAGCGCCGGATGGCGAGAAGGATTCCTTCGAGGCGCGAGGTTTCCGGTAGGAAGGTTCTTGTAAGGCAGGCATGCATCTGCTCGCGGCATACCTACAGCATGCAGTTAGCTAAAATCAGGAGCCTCTCGCCGGATGGTTAATAATGGCGGGAACGGGTGAGAGATGCAGGTCACCTGCATGAAGCCCGAGGTGCCGCTCCCGCGGCGCCGGGGCCAGGAAGCCCGGGCCCGATGCGTAGAAAGGCCCGTAGGTGTCATGAGAGTAAGACGGCCGGTTCAGCGGGTGACAGTGAGAGAACCGGCAGAGCTCCTGCCCCAGACGACGCTGAATGGATTTTCCGCGCGCATTCACCGAGCCATCCAACCGCGGAGATATACGTCGCTCGTCGGGCTCGACATCGTCTCCTTCAACGCGCCGGGCCGGGACGAGGTCGTCCAGCGGGAGCTGCGCCGCCGGCTGTACGCCTACCTGTGTGAAGCGTTCGCCATGACCTGCCTGCCCTGGGAGGTCTGCCATGCGGAGGACCGAGGGGACGGCGTTCTGATCGTTCTGCCTCCGGACACCCCCGACTACCTCGTCGTGGAGCCGCTGCTCTACCACGTGGACGCCGTGCTGAGGCGAGGAAACAGGCTGTACGGCAGCGCGGCGCGGATGCGGCTGCGGATGGCCGTGCACGCCGGACACGTGCAGTACGACGAGTACGGGGTCGTCGGCAGGGCGGTCACCCATCTGTACCGGCTGCTGGATTCGGCCTGCCTGAGGAACGCGGTGGCGGAGTCGGGAACCGAGCTCGGAGTGATCGTCTCTCACCGGATGTTCGACGACGTCGCCTCCTATCGCGCGATCATGGATCCCGCCCGCTTCACTCCGGTCGAGGTCACGGCCAAAGAGACCGAGGCGATGGCGTGGGTGTGGTTGTCCTCAGCCGCACACTGCCGCCGGGCCGAGGACAAAGGGCGCGAGGCGAACCGAGCCGTGAACACCGGCATGTGACCACCGTTGACCCGGTGCTGGATGCCATGCTCGTCTCATTCTTGATCCGAAGAAGGACGCGCGTAGGAGACGACACCGATGGACTCACACTCGGCAGATGCCGCCGAAGACGATTCCTGGCCTACTGCCCAGCTGGTCGCCGAGGCCACTCGGTGGGTCGATCGCGATCACTACCCATGGGTCGCCGAGGTCGTCTTCACTGATGCGGGAGGTGTACGACACTCGATCATCGACAAGACGCCTCTGTTCTGGGATGACGAGGACGTGCCGGAGGCGGATGCCGAGTTCCCGGTCCCGCTGTACCTGTACGCGGTGGTCCTTGAGCGTGATCTCCCCGGAGACCGTATCCGCGTCGCCATCGATCATCGCTCGGTCAATGACGAGGGGTATGGCGAGTTCATCGTCGAGGCTCACCAGGTCATCGAATGAGCCAGATCGGGCGCGATGCTCAGCCGCCCGATCGGCGCACCGTCCTGCGGATGGCCGATGTGCGGCACTGTTGCGAGACGATGACTCGCAACCTCGAGTACGACTGCGATCTCCATGAGGACCCGTTCGACTGCGGCGACGCGGTGGTCTTCTACAGCGCCAAGTTCGACGAGTACGGGCTCATCATTCACGACGGCGGGAGTTCGACGCTTTGCATCGAGTTCTGCCCTTGGTGCGGAACGCGACTGCCGCCCTCGCAGCGGGACGCCTGGTTCGATGAGATGGAACGTCGCGGGATAGATCCCTGGGACGGTGAAGTCCCGCCCGAGTTCACGACCAGTGCTTGGCGCCTCTCAGCCGGGGGTTAGCCCGGCGGCCGATGCCGCGATTCCTTTTCTGATGCCGGAAGGTCTACCTGTTGTGGGCCGAGGACCCGCCGCGACTGCGGGGGTGAGGCCGCATCGGCTACGAGAGGATCGTCAACGATGGAGAGCAAGCAAGACTCCATGGGCATCCGGCAGCTGAGCCGGGCCTTCGCCAGTACCCGGGTCGTGCTGGCGAAGGTCGAACCCGGCCAGTTGGACGCTGCGACGCCGTGCGCGTCGTGGGACGTGCGGGCCCTGATCAACCATTTCGTCGGCTCGGCCCGGTGGGGGGCCTCAGCCGTCATGGGCGCGGGTTATGCGGACACCGGCGAGGACCATGGGTCTGGCGACTTCCTCGCCAGTTACGACGACAGCATCAAGGTCGCGATGGAGGCCTTCGGGGCTGCCGGCGTTCTGGAGAAGACGATCGAGCTGGCGTTCGGTGAGTTCTCCGGTGCGGACCTGATGGGCATGCTCGCCAGAGACCAGTTCACCCATGGGTGGGACCTCGCCCGCGCCATCGGGCACCACACCGACCTGGATCCCGAACTCGCCGAAGAGCTCCTCGCCCAAGCCCGGGTCGAGATCCTCGACGCCTACCGTGGACCTGAAGGAGAGGCCATCTTCGGGCCCATCGTCGAGGCTCCTGACAGCGCTTGCCTGGCCGATCGGCTGGCCGCCTTCCTCGGCCGCTCCCTATGACCGGAGAGCAGTTTTGACCTTGGGCGGATCTGACGAGGAGACCGTCGTTCCCGACAGCGAGGCGTTCGTCAGGGACACCGAGCCGTTCCGGCGGGAGCTGCTGGCGCACTGCTATCGCATGCTCGGTTCGGTGGACGACGCCACGGATGTGGTGCAGGAGACCTATCTGCGTGCCTGGCGTTCCTACGGCACGTTCGAGGGCCGGTCATCGGTGCGCACCTGGCTCTACCAGATCGCCACCAACGCCTGCCTGACCGCGCTGGCGCATCACAGCCGGCGTGTGCTGCCCTCGGGCCTCGGCGGTCCGGAACCAGACCCGGAGGCCGTCCCGGTGGCGGCAGAACCGGCTGTACGTTGGCTTCAGCCGGCGCCTGACGTGCTCTTCGCCGAGGGCGCGGCCGATCCCGCCTCCATCATCCTTGCGCGCGAGGACCTGCGGGTGGCGCTTGTCGCCAGCCTGCAGTACCTGTCCGGCGTACAACGGGCCGTGCTCATATTGCGGGAGGTGTTGTCCTTCCCGGCCACCGAAGTCGCCGTCATGCTCGGCACCACCACAACGGCGGTCAAGAGCACGCTGCAACGTGCCCGCGCCAGGCTCCGGGAGCTGGCCCCTGCGGCTGACGAGATCATTCAGCCCACGGAGCCGGAAGCTCATGAGTTCCTCGAGCAGTACATCGCGGCTTTCCAGAACGCCGACGCGTCGGCCCTGGAACGGCTGCTGTGCCGGGATGCCACCCTGGAGGCGACCCCCTTCACGACCTGGTTCACCGGCTACGAGACCTGCGTGGCTTATCTCCGTACCCGCGTGCTGGGATCGCCCGGCGATTGGCTCATGCTGCCGACGAGGGCCAACGGGCAGCCCGCCGCGGTGGCCTACACCAAGGATCGACACGGCGCCTACGAGGCGTACGGGATAGTGGTCCTCAGCGTCACCAGTGGAGGCATCAGTCAGATCTTCTCGTTCCACCAGCCCGGCCTGGTCGTCGTCTTCGGCTTCCCGCCGACAGCCGTCCCTCCGATCGGCGCCCGTTGACGACCATTACTTTCGCCTACCCGAGCCCGCGACCCATTTCCACTCTCCACGCGGCCCATCTGTGGGCCGAACACCTCGGCTCAACAGCCTTCGCGGGCTGGGTGGTACGGGGTTCGCTGCTTGTTTCGTGGGGTCGGTGAGCAGTCCTATGAGGAGCGCGTCACCGTGTGGCGTGCGGGTTCCCTTGATGAGGCCATAGCCCGCGCGGAAGGGGAAGCGGCCGAGTATGCGGCGGCTGTGGGGGTCGAGTATCTGGCGTTCGCTCAGGCGTATTGGATTGGTGGCGAGGAAGCGCTCGGCGAGGGCGCGGAGGTCTTCTCGTTGGTGCGTGACAGCGAGCTTGGGGCGGACGCCTATTTGAGCCGCTTCTTTGATACGGGTGCTGAGCGGCAGGGGGAGGGTGGGTGAGTTGAGGGTTGTGTATGTGGTTGCTTGTGGGGCTCCGACGGCTGGTGAACTGGGGACGTTTGTGGAGATGGCTCAGGGGGCGGGGTGGGTTGTTCGGGTGATCGCTACGCCTATGGGGGCCAAGTTCCTGGATGTTGAACGGTTGGAGACGTTGACGGGGGCGCCTGTGCGGACTTCGTTTCGGGAGCCGCATGAGACCTCGAACGGGCTGCCGCCCGCGGATGCGGTCGTGGCGGTGCCGGTGACGTTCAACTCGGTCAACAAGTGGGCGCTGGGGATCACCGACACCGTGGCCGTGGGGATGCTGTGCGAGCACGTCGGGATGGGGGTCCCGACCGTTGCGGTTCCGCAGGTCAAAGAGGAATTGGCCCGGCATGCGGCGTTCCAGCCGAACCTTGAGGTGCTGCGGTCCATGGGGGTGCGCGTGATGTTCGAGGTCGGTGCGCCGATGCCGCGGTGGGAGGACGTCCTCAAGGAGCTGGGGTCTCTGCGGTGAGGGCCATGGCGGGGAGGGCTTTGAGGATCGCCTGCCGGGTTCGCTGCGGCTGGTCGAGGTGGGGGTAGTGGCCGGACTCCTCGATCATGGCGATGGTGGCGTCGGTGGCTGAGAGCTGCTCGGCGGCTCGGGTGGCCTCGGCGGCCGGGTCGGCCATGTCGGGGTCCTTCGTGCCGGTGATGAGGAGGGTGGGGCAGCGGACCTCGCTGTAGCGGAGGTCGAGGCCCGCGAGGATGGCGGCGGTCTGGGCGCGCAGCGCGGACATGCGGCCCGGCTCGGCGAGGTTGGACTTCAGGGCGGCGGCCGCTTCGGGGAAGTCCGCGGGCTTGGCCGCCGGGAAGAGCGTCTTGTAGAACGTGGTCCAGAGGGCGGGGGTGCGGGTCACCAGCCAGGACGCCGCCCGCATCCAGGCCTTGGGCTTGTTGCCGCCGGCGAACGTGCCGATGAGGACCAGTGCCGAGATCGAGTCGGGGTCCGTCGCGGCGGCCGAGACCGCGGCGGCGCAGCCGATCGAGTGACCGATGACTGTGGCGGGGCGACCCAGGGCGTTGATCAGGGCCAGCAGGTCGCCTGCCACGGCTTCGTGGGAGTGGGTGGGCCAGCCGGTGCTCGACTCGCCGTAGCCACGGGTGTCCATGGTCGCGACGCGGTAGCCGGCCGCGGCCAGTTCGGGGGCCAGCAGGCGGTAGGTGGAACGGTTGTCGCCCATGCCGTGCACGCACACGACGAGCGGGCCGTCCTCGGGACCGGTGAGGTCGTAGGCGATGTGGCCGCCGGGAACGTGAAGCTTCATGACCGTCCTCCAATGGTGAGCACTGCTCTCTCTTGAGAGCAGTGTCTAGAGAACGGTGGTCTTTGTCAAGAGCGGTGCTCTCGCTTTCTGTCGGGCTGGATGCGGAGGGCGATGATGGTGGTCGCGAGCATCTCGTAGTGGCCGGCCAGGAGCATGAGCTCGATGCACTCGGGCTCGGTCAGCTGGCTGCGCAGGCGGGACCAGGTGGTGTCGTCCAGGTCGCGGGTGGTGTGGAGCTGGTCCACGGCCAGGAGGATGGCGTGCTCGCGGGTGTTCCAGCCTTCGGCGGAGGGGCCGGCGGTGACTCGGTCCACGTCGGTGGCGGAGACGCCTGCGCGGCGGCCCAGGCGAACGTGGTGCTCGAACTCGTAGGCGCAGTCGCACAGGTGGGCCACGCGGAGGATGACGAGTTCGGTCTCGCGGCGGGGAAGCGTTCCGCGGGGCATGAGCTTGGACGCGAAGCGCAGCCAGCCGCGGAAAAGACCGCGGTTCAGGCCCAGGGTGAGGAAGAGGTTGGGCGGCGTCGTGCCGGTGGCGCGGCCCGAGACCTGGCTGATGCTCCAGGTGAGCAGGCCTACCTCGCGGAGGCTTCCGGGGCGGATGCGCGGCTCAGGCATGACGGTCCGCGAAACGCGTCCAGGTCCAGTTGAGGGCGCGCATGGTGAAGTCGTACGGGGGCGGGAAGACGCGTTGGACCCAGTGGCCGACCTGGATGTCGCGGGACGTGTAGATCATGTAGCGGTTCCGTTCGACGCCGTGGAGGATCAGTCGCGCGGCGCGGTCGGGGGAGACCGCATGGCGGGTGAACGCCTCGACGACCCGTTGCGCGCGGGGGCTTGAACGATCGATGCCCACGATGTCGACCGTACCGACCAGGGGCGTGTCGATCGCGCCCGGGCAGACGAGGCTGACGCCGATGCGGTGCTGTCGCAGGTCGAAGCGCAGGACTTCGGAGACGCCGCGGAGGCCGAACTTGCTCGCGCTGTACGCGGCGTGCCAGGGGAGGCCGAAGAGGCCGGCGGCCGAGGACACGTTGACCAGGTGGCCGCCGCGGCCCGCCTTGATCATGGGGGGAACGAACGCCTCGATCATGTGGATCGGGCCCATGAGGTTGACGTCGACCATGCGCCGCCAGTGCTCGTGGGTGAGGCGGTCCACCGGGCCCCAGGCGGACACTCCGGCGACGTTCATCAGGAGGTCGACGCTGCCCAGCTCGGTGTGGACGGCGCCCGCCAGGGCCTGAACGGCCTCGTAGTCGGTCACGTCCACGGGCTGGGCGAGGCGGACCTCGCCGCCGAGCTCGCGGATCTCCTGCGCCGTGCGTTCGAGCCCCTCGGCGGCGATATCGGTGAGCACGAGCGCTGAGCCACGGGCCGCCGCCGCCAGGGCCAGGCTGCGGCCCAGCCCGCTGGCGGCGCCCGTTATCAGGCACGTCTTATTTCCCAGCCTCGTCATGTGCCGGGACGGTATCACTTATAGACATCGATGGCTATATATGAACGGCCAGGCCACGGATCAGCTCGGACAGCGGGGCGTGCAGGGAGCGGAGCGCGTCGAAGTCGCCGTCGGCGACCCGGTTGGTGGCCAGGGAGACGATCGCGCCGACCATCGCCTCGCAGGCCAGTTGCTGGGCGGGGGTCTTGGCGGACAGGAGGTCGGCGACCACCTGGACCACGGACTTCTGTACGGCGCTGCGGCGCGCCAGGAGTTGGGGACCGGCGGCGTACGCCTCGACCAGGAAGACCTTGGCCACGGCGGGCTCGTCGGCCAGCGCTTCGAGATAGGCGCCCACGGCCGCCACGACCGAGTCCATGGCAGTCTGGGACGTTCCAGAGCCGGCTGGTCCGGGGCTGTCTGTTCCGGCGCCGGCCGTTCCGGAGGCGGCCGTTCCGGAGGCGGCCGTTCCGGAGGCGGCTATGCCGGGGAGCAACTTGCTCAGGACCGCCTCGGCCACCAGGTCGTAGGCGGCGGCGAAGCACTCCTCCTTGCACGAGAAGTTCTGGTAGAAGGTCAGCCGGGAGACGCCCGCCCGCTTGAGGACGTCGGCGACCGAGGTCGCCCCGTACCCCTTCTCGGCGGTTACATCGATCATCGCCGCCAGCATCCGGCCCCGCTGCGAGGCCAGCACCTCCTCGCGCGACAGTCCGTGGCGTCCTGGGGAGAGCCGCTGGGCAGGAGGCTCGGCAGGAGGCTCGGCAGGAGGCTCGGCAGGAAGCTCGGCAGGAAGCTCGGCGGGGGGCTCGGAGGGAGGTTCGGCGGGGGATCGCTCGTTCACCGCACCGATCCTAAAGTCGAAGTGACGGCTGAGGTGGGTGTTGAGGGTTGAGTTTCGGTACGTACGCACGGCGTGTGCGGGATGAGGACCTGAACGACAGGCTGCGGTACGGGGCGCTGCGTTGTGCGGTCGAGCGCTACTGCCCGCTCGGCTTCCACGCGACCTGGGCGTACGCGACGACGCTTGCGCGCCCGCTGCACGACCTTCGGCGGGATGCCCCCGCCATGGCCCGGGCGCTGAACGTGCTGGAGGAGAGCCGTTCGGTCTGGCTGGACGAGGTGGACGTCTTCGCGGCCATACGGCGAACGGAGAAGGCGGCGGGTCGCCGTTCTCCACGTGCGGCGGACCTGGACTTCTTCGCCGTTCCCAGGTGGCCCGGCCGCGATGCCCCCTCGAGGCTGGGACTGGTGGCGGCCGTAGCTGACCGCCATCGCTACTTCCGAACCCTGCCCCCGCCCAACGCGGGGTTGGCGGGACCGGGACGGTCTGATGCGGCCTCGTCGCCGCCGGCGTTGCACATGCCTCCGCTCGCAGCAGGGCTGCCACTGCCCGACGCAGGGGTGGTGCCTGGTGAGTGGCTTGAGCGGTGTGTGACGTTGCGCGGGGTGCTGGATGCGCTTGCGGTGGAGTACCTCGCGCGGGTCGGCGCCTCGGACTCGCTGGCTGAACGGGTCGGGGCGGTCAGGGGTGACCTTCGCGAGCTTGTGCGCAACGGCCATCGCCCTGTGAACGTGCCGGTGTATCCCTGGGTGCGGTTCGCGGATCTGCTCGCGTATGCGGTCGGGGCCTTATAGCGCTTATGGGTGGGCCTCTCCGGGGACGGAGTGGCGTTCATACATACATTGATGTTTGTATGATCGCCGCCTGATCAACAGTGTCCTGAGGAGAAGCCATGGACTTCATGCGTGCGAGGTCGGTCGCCGGAGCGGCGGCGGCCGTGGTGGTTGCCCTGACGGCGTCGGCCGTTCCGGCGCATGCGGAGACGGCGGCCGACATCATGCGGGCCGAGCTCGAGCAGGGGGTGACCGACGGCTACCCGGCGGTCCTCGCGGAGGTCAGGGACGCCAGTGGGGTGACGGACCTGGCGGGCGGCGTCGCCGACCGGGCGACCAAGGTGCCCGCGACCGCGGACGCGCAGGTCCGGACCGGGAGCAACACCAAGCCGTTCATCGCGACCGTGATCCTGCAGCTGGCGGGCGAGGGCAAGCTGTCGCTCGACGACACCGTGGACCACTGGCTGCCCGGCCTGGTCACGGGCAATGGGAACGACGGAACGAAGATCTCCATCCGGCAGCTGCTGAACCACACCTCGGGCCTGCCGGACTATCTCGACAAGGCGATGTTCGACGACGCCCCGGTGCACCCGAACACGCAGTGGACACCCGAGCAGCTGGTGAAGCGGGCGATGACGAAGAAGCCGACCGGCGCGCCGGGCAGCGGGCCCACGTACTGCAACACCAACTACATCCTCGCCGGGATGATCATCAAGGCGGTCACGGGCAAGGAGCCGGGGGACGAGGTGCAGACGCGGATCATCGGGCCGCTCGACCTCAAGGGCACCACCTACCCGACGTCCGACCCGCAGATGCACGGGAACTTCCTGCACGGCTACTCGATCCCGTCGATCTGGATCGGTACGCCGCCGTACAACGACGTCACCACGCTGAACGTTCAGTCGTACGGGGCGGCGGGCGGCATGGTGTCCACCCTGCAGGACCTCGCGAAGTTCCAGCGCGCGCTGCTGGGCGGGAAGCTGCTGCAGCCGGCGCAGCAGCGCGAGGTCACGACCCCGGTCCCGGCCAGTGGCGCGACCAACGGCTTCAGCGCGGGCCTCGAATGGTTCGACCTGCCCTGCGGGCGCATCTGGGCCAAGGGCGGCGACATCAACGGCTTCATCACCGGGGTCCTCAACCGGGAGAACGGCGAGAAGCAGGTCTCCTACGCCGTCAACGTCTACAGCGGCTACGGCCCGACTAACGCGCAGAAGCACCTGTACGACGCGACTCAGAAGGCCATCTGCGCCGCCTGAGCGCTGAATGGCCGATGTCTATGGAGCGGCAGGGCTGTCCAGGGGGCGCTTGTAGTAGGCCCACGGAGAGTCGAAGTCGGACGGCTCGATGAGCTGCCAGCCCTGCTCCTCCATCGCACGGCGACGGCGGCGCGACGGCCACCAGAGGCGACGGTGCTCCCACTGCTGGGACGAGGACTCGACCAGGTGGAAGAGGTAGCCGTAGTCGACCGCGTGCCACCCGCGAAGGCCTTCCTTTGCCAGCGCGTCCATTTCGTTGAACGCGTGGAGAGGCTTCAGGACGCGCCGGGTCGGGGACTCCGCGGGAACAGAAGCAGACGGGCTGGGTGTGCCGAAGCGCTGCTGTGCGGCCTGGCGGCTGATGCCCAGCAGGCGTCCGAGCGCCTCCCAGCTGTTGCCGGCCGCGCGGGCGCCGGTGATGGACTGGCGCAGCAGCCTGCTGGACTCTTCGGCGGCCACGGCCGACGCGGCGACCACGAGCAGCTGGGAGTCCGCGTCGTCGCCAGGGCCCTGGTCGGCCGGGCTCTGCTCGGCTGACACGGTCAGTACGGCTTCGGCGACGGCTTCGCGGATGGCGTTCGCCTGGTCCTCGGTGAGCTTCAACGCTCGTTCCCCTCTTCGGGGCGGAGCGGTTCGAGTTCGTCGAGCCGGGCCTCATCGGAAGGAGAGGGCCGGCGGGAGGCCGTGGCGGCCGACGTCACTCCGACGACGAACACGGCGAGCGCGACGACGATGAAGAGGATCCACAAGATCAGGCTGTCATACGCGGCCTGGAGTACCAGGAGCATGCCCATCAGCGGCAGCAGTACGGAGATGATCAGCAGACCGGGGGCGCGGCGGCTCATGGTGTCAACGATTCCTTGACGTTCGCCCAGATGTCAAGGAATCGTTGACATCGTCACCTGGTGAGGCCGTTCCCGAGGTAGGCGACGAAGAGATGGTTGTGCAGGGCCCACTCGGACCGCCGGCGCCGGATCAGCGAGATCGCGTCGTCCGTGTCGTGCCCCATCGTGATCAGGGCCTGCGCGACGACCAGGCCTGAACGGTTGTAGCCGAAATGGCAGCGGACCAGGACGCGGCGTTCGGCGGTCACCGCGGCGGCGGTCACGGCCGCCAGGCGGCTGACCTCGGCGATCTCGTCCGGGGCCAGCGGGCCGTCCGGGATCCGGGCGTAGTGGTGCTCCACGTGCGGCGCCGGGCCGTACCCGTCCTGGTGGTGGAGGCTGACGACGACGTCGAACTCGCCGTCGACGATGGCGGGGAGGCGACCGGCGGCGTCCTGGTAGAAGTGCCCGCCCATCCACAAGTTGGGCACGATCTCGTTCCAGGGGGAGTCGGCGCCTGGGGCGCCCTGGCCTCGGGTCTGCTGCATGGCATGCTCCGGCCGCTGGGAAGGACCAACGGTAGCGGCTCGGTGACATTTCCGTTGATCGCGGCCGTTACGGTGGCTGGAACGGTGGAGTTCAGGGAGGTGTCCAAGTGATCGACAAGGTGGCCTGGGTCCGGGTGGAGGACGGCAAGATCCTCAGCACCCGGTCGAAGGGCAAGGACACCTACTACCTGCCCGGCGGGAAGCGCGAGGCGGGGGAGAGCGATCAGGAGACGCTGGTCAGGGAGATCCGCGAGGAGCTGACCGTGGCGGTCCTGCCCGCGACGGTCGAGCCGCTCGGGGTGTACGAGGCGCAGGCGCACGGGCACGGAGCCGGGGTCGTCGTGCGCATGACCTGCTACACCGCCGACTACGAGGGAACGCTCGCGCCCAGCAGCGAGATCGAGGAGGTCGTCTGGCTCTCGTACGCCGACCGCGACAGGGTCTCGCCGGTCGACCAGATCATCTTCGACGACCTCACGACCAAGGGACTGTTGCGCTGATGGCGATCGCGATGAAGCCGGGCCTGCGGGCGGAGAGGGTCATCGTCGTCGAGGCCGACGACACCGCCGAACGGATGGAGAGCGGGGACGTGCCCGTGCTCGGCACGCCCCGGCTGGTCGAGCTCGCCGAGGCCGCGACCGTTCAGGCGATCGTGGCCGCGCTGGCGGACACCGAGACCTCGGTGGGCACCAGGGTCGAGCTCGACCATCGCGCGGCCAGTCCCGTGGGCATGCGGGTCACGATCGTGGCCGAGCTCGTCGAGGTGGACGGCCGGCGCCTGGCGTTCGCGGTCTCGGCGACCGACGCGCGCGGAACGGTCGTGGGCGAGGGGCGCGTCGAACGCGTGGTGGTCGACCGCGAGCGCTTCCTCTCCCGCCTCCCGAGCTGACCTGAAGCCGGCCCGAAGCCGACCCGAAGCCGACCACCACCCCTAGCGTGGGCGTTGCTGGCCGTACATCCGGGCGGTGCGCCCCAGGTACTCCACGTCCCGCAGGTAGCGGTGGCCGATGCGTTCGGCGACCGAGACCGAACGCTCGTTGCCCGGCAGGATCAGCGAGACGACCTCCTCGGCGTCCAGCTCGTCGAAGCAGTACGCGAGGGCGGCGCGGGCGGCCTCGGTGGCGTAGCCCTTGCCCCACATCGGCCGGGCCAGGCACCAGCCGACGCCGAGGCCCGGGAAGCCGTACGGCTGCCACGGCCCGGCGCGGCCGGCGAAGCGGCCGGTGTCCTTCTCCACCAGGGCCCAGTGCGAGAAGCCGCGGATCTCGCGGTGCCCGATGAACTTGGCGAGGCTGCGCCAGGCGTCCTCGCGCGAGGTGACGGACGGCTCGGCGAGGCCGTTCGCCACCTCGGGGTCGGACATCATCGCGGCGTAGTCCTCGAAGTCGTCACCGGTGAGGGGCCGCAGGATCAGTCGTTCCGTCTCGAGGGTGGTCATGATCCCCAGTATGTGATCATGGCGGCGGCGCGATCCAGGCGTGCCGGCGCCGCGATCCGGGGTTGCGTCAGGCGACGCCGGGCGCGGGTGCCCGGCGGATCACCGCGACGGCGAGCCCGCCCGTGACCAGGCCGATGGCCCCGGCGGTCAGGTAGACGCCGTCCAGCCCGGACTCCGACTGGTAGACGACGCCGAGCACGGCCACGCCGAGGGTCTGGCCGAGTTGCCGGAACGTGGTCATCGCGCCCGCCGCCATCCCGCCGCGTTCCTTCGGCGCGGACGCCATCACCGCCGCGCCCATCGAAGGCCCGGCGATCCCGACGCCGATGCCGGTCACCACCAGGCCGGGCGTGAGCGACCACGCCTGCAGCGCGCAGCCGAGCCCGCCCGCCAGCAGGCCGATGCCGACCGTGAACCGCGGTGAGGCGCCGTGCAGAAAGCGCCCGGCGACCGTCGAGGTGAGGAACGAGGCGAGGGCGAGCGGCGTCATCGCGAGGCCGGCGCGTACGGGCCCCAAACCCTCGCCCGACTGCAGGTGGATCGAGGTGTAGACGAGGCACGCGAACGACACCGATCCCGCCATCGCGCACAGCATCACGGTCGAGAACGCCGGCCGCGCGAACAGCCGCAGATCCAGCAACGGACCGCCCCCGCCGCCGCGACGCCGTTCGACCGCGACGAACGCCACGAGCCCGGCCGCCGCGACGAAGTACCAGCCGCGTTCGCCGGCCGTCAGCGCGTACGTCAGCGCCCCCGCCGCCACCGCGAACGTGATCATGCCGAACGGATCGAGCCGCGCCCCGTCCTTCCCCAGCCGCGCCCCGCTCTGCCCCCGCCGGACGTTGGTGAGCGAGCGGAGGGCGAGCACGACGGTGAACGCGACGATCGGCAGGTTCACGAAGAAGATCGCACGCCAGCCGAAGCCCGCCGTGAGGACGCCGCCGAGCATCGGCCCGACGGCGGCGGCCAGGCCGGTGACCGCGAAGAAGACGCCCATCGCGGTGCCCCGGTCCTTGCCGTCGTACGAGCCCGCCACGAGCGCGAACGTCGTCACCGCGAGCGCCGCGCCGCCGATGCCCTGCAGCGCGCGGGCGGCGATCAGCGTCGCGGCGTCCGGGGCGAGCCCGCACAGCAGCGACGCGGCGCCGAAGGCGATCAGCCCGCCGACATAGGTGTCGCGGTGCCCGTAGATGTCGGCGATCGAGCCCGCCGTGAGCATCAGCACGGCCAGCACGAGCGTGTAGACGTTGGCGACCCACTGGAGGCTCTCGAGCGAGGCGGGCAGGTCGCGCGCCATGCCGGGCAGCGCGACCGTCACCACGGTCGTGTCCACCAGGAACATGAACGAGCCGAGGCAGGCCGCCGCCAGCGGCAACCACTTGCGCATGAGGGTGGTCCTTGTCGTGAGAAGGATCTGACCCCCAGAAGGTCGCCCCACCCGACAACTCGCCACCAGCCACAGCGTCCCACCTGACGGATACCGTCAGATCGGGACCCCGGAAACACACATGCCGTCACACCAATCGGTGGCCGCCGTCGGCGTGCAGGACGGTCCCGGTGACGTAGCCGTTGCGCATCAACGCCAGCGTGGCCTGCGCGATGTCCTCGACCCGGCCGACCCGTCCCACCGGGAGCGCCTCAGCCTTGGCGGCGAGCGCGGCGGCCTTGCCGTCACCGGCGATCGCCTCCCACATGGGGGTGTCCACCCAACCCGGCGAGATCGCGTTCACCCGGATCGGCGCCAGGTCCATGGCGAGGCCGCGCACCAAAGCGTCGAGTCCACCGTTCGCCGCCGCGATGACGGTGCCGCCCCGAGCGGGCCGTTCCGAGGCCACGCCCGAGGTGAACGTGATCGACCCCCCGGCACGGATGACAGGAGCGGCGTACTTGGCCACCGCGAGCGCGCCGATCAGCTTCGCCTCGACCACGCCCCGCGCTGTCGAAAGGTCGAGCTCGGCGACGGGACCGTACGCGCCGGTGGCGTCGACGGCGGTCGTCACGACGTGATCGACGGGCTCCTTGAAGAGCCGCGCGACGTCGTCCTCCCGTGTGATGTCGGCCTGTACGGTCCGAAGCCGAGGCGAGGAGCCGAGCGAGCGCGCGGCCTCCTCCAGGCGTTCGGCGGAACGGGACGCGACGGTGACGTCGGCGCCCTCGGCGAGCACGGCTCCGGCCAAGGCCAGGCCCATGCCCGAGCTGCCGCCAACGATCACTACATGTTCTGTGGTCATGCCGACCACGAGATCATCGAGCGTGATCGCGCGTCCACGTCGCGTTAGCGAAGGCTCGTTCGGCGCGGGCTAACGTTCCTGGTCAGCGCGGGGACGATGGCCTGGAGCGCGGGGTTGCGCGCGTCGGTCCGCCAGGCCGCCGCGTACGAGATCGACAGCGGTGCGTCCCGGAACGGCCGCCAGACCAGGTCGGGCGGCGCGGCGGCGCGTGCGGAGCTCAGGCTGAACGCGTCCGGCCGCAGCGGCAGTACGGCGCGCAGCTGCGCGTGCGGCATCGCGCTCTCGCTCAGCACGACGTCGGCGCCGAGCGCGCGCAGCCGTTCCACCATCGAGTCGTGCACGTCCGGCGCGAACTCCCGCGCGAAAAGGATCAGCTCGCGGCCCGACAGCTCGGCCGGTTCGACGATCTCCCGTGCGGCCAGCGGGTGGGCCGCCGCCATCAGCACACCGAACTCCTCGTCGGCCAGCCGCACCTGCCGCAGGCCGGCGGGCGTCGCCGACGGCATGCGCAGCAGCGCGAGATCGACCTCGCCGCTCTCCAGCATCGCCAGCTGCTGCGCGGTCGAGCCACCGAGCATGGTCATCCGGCAGCCGGGCACGTGCTCGGCCAGCAGGTCCTCGACGCGCCCCGGCAGCCACGGCGGCACCCCGTTCAGCAGCCCGAAGCGCAGCACCGGGTCCGCGACCCCGGCCGCCCGCCGCGTCTCGCGCAGCGCGTCGTCGGCGGCCCGCAGTGCCTCCTTGGCGGTACGGAGCAGAACCTCGCCCGCGGGGGTCAGCCGCACGCCGCGGCTGTGCCTGATCAGCAGCGGCGCGCCGATCTCGCGTTCGACCGCCTTGATCTGCTGGCTGAGCGTGGGCGTGGAGATGTGCAGCCGCTCGGCCGCGCGCCCGAAGTGCAGGGCCTCGGCGACCGCCACGAAGTAGCGAAGCTGCCGGAGTTCCATTCGCCCAGGGTATGAGCACCGGAAACGCCGCGGGGCCTCCACGTGATCTGCGTCACGTGGAGGCCCCGCGTCCTTGTATCGACTCCGCGGGAGGCGGAGGAAGCTTGTGTCAGTACGGCAGGAGTCGGCCGGACGGCGTCCGGAGATCGAACGGGCTCGGTTGACGTGGAGGTCTCGGGCGCTTGATGAGCTGCTGCCGTGCCATGGTGATCATCTCCCCCGTTGCGGCTGTGGTTAATCCGCAGATCGAGCCGATGTCGCTCTCACTTCACTTGGACGGACCCGAGATCGGTGAGGTTCGCTGAGCTTATGCGACAACCTCGACCTCTTCGACCGATTTTGGGGAAGCCGATATCGCAATGCGTGTCGTTACGGGTACGCACCGTGTCTCCTGGATGGGGTGGAGTCGGGCGGAACGCTCTCTAGAATGCGGCCTCATGACCGCACTCACCCTCGACGCGCCCCGTACGGCGCTCGTCATCATCGACCTGCAGGTACGCATCGTCGGCATGGAGATCGGGCCGCACACCGGCGCCGACGTCGTCCGCCGGTCGATGCGGCTCGCGGACGCCTTCCGGGAGACCGGCGGGCTCGTCGTGATCGTTCAGGCGGAACGGCCCGGCGTGCCCGAGCAGCCGCCCGGCAGCGAGCTCGTCGAGGAGATGGCGCCGCGCCCCGGCGACCTGCTGATCACCAAGCAGGCGTGGAACGCCTTCCACGAGACCGGCCTGCACGACAAGCTGCGCGGCCAGGGCATCGGCGCGATGGTGCTGACCGGCATCGCGACCAGCGCCGGCGTCGAGTCGACCGCGCGCGTCGCGAGCGACCACGGCTATGAGCTGCTGCTGCCGCACGACGCGATGTCCTCGTTCACCACCGAGATGCACGAGTTCGCGGTCGCGAAGATCTTCCCGCTGCTCGGCACGGTCTGCACCACCGACGAGGTGATCGCCGCGACGCGCGCCGGTGACTGAGCCGGGCCGAGCTCAGGAAACGACGTCGCGGGTCCGGAAGCGGCGGAACGCGAGGGCGAACAGCACGGCGGCGTACGCGATGGAGATCGAGGCGCCCTTGGCCATGCCGGTCCATTGGATCTGCGGCTGGAGGGCGTCCATCCACGAGTACATCCAGTGCGTGGGCAGGAAGTCGCGCCAGCTGCCGAGAGCCGTCACCGCGTCCAGGATGTTGCTCACGATCACCAGCCCGACCGCGCCGCCGACGGCGCCGAGCGGCGAGTCGGTGGTGACCGAGAGCAGGAACGCCAGGGCCGCCACCACCAGCTGCCCGATCAGCGCGTACGCGACGATGATGCCCATCCGGCCGAGCGCGGTGCCGACCGGGACCTGGCCGCCGGTCGGCAGCTCGACCGAGCCCCAGCCGAACCCGACCGTGCCCGCGACCAGCGCCATCGCGGGCAGGCTCACGACGGCGACCGCCGCGTACCCGAGTGCGACGATCAGCTTCTGCCGCAGCAGCCGGGCGCGTGGCACGGGCGCCGCGAGCAGGTAGCGCAGCGACGACCAGCCGGCCTCGCTCGCCACGGTGTCGCCGCAGAACAGCGCCACCGCGACCACCAGCAGGAACCCGACCGATACGAACAAGGCGAAGAGCGCGAAGTTGAGGGCGCTGGAGGTCGCGACGTCCACCAGGCCCGGCACGCCGTCCTGCCCGGGATCGCCGCCGATCTTGAACGCGGCGACCAGGATCCACGGCAGGACCAGCAGGATCCCGAACGCGAACAGCGTCCGGCGCCGCCGGAACTGCCGTACGACCTCGACCCGCAGCGGCAGGGTGTGCCGCACGTCGTAGCCGTGGCTCGTCTCGGTCCCGGCGGCGTCCCCGTCGCCGCCGCCGTCGGTCCGCCCGTTCAGCGATGCGGTCGCGCTCACGGTGAAGCCTCCCCGTTCCCCGTGCCGATGATCTCTAGGAAGGCGTCCTCGAGCCGCCGCCCGGAACCGACGATCTCGGCGACCGGGCCCGCGGCGACCCGGCGGCCCTGCGCCATGACCACCGCGTGCGTGCAGGTCATCTCGACCTCCGACAGCAGGTGGCTGGACACGATCACGGTCCGTCCCGCCTCCGCGTACCGGATCAGCACGTCGCGCATCTCGCGGATCTGCGGCGGGTCCAGGCCGTTGGTGGGCTCGTCGAGGACGAGCAGATCGGGCAGGCCGAGCATGGCCTGGGCGATCGCGAGCCGCTGCCGCATGCCCTGGGAGTACGTGCGGACCGCGCGGTCCAGCGCCGAGCCGAGGTCGGCGATCTCCAGCGCCTCCTCCAGGTGCGCGTCGGCGGCGGGCCGCCCGGTCGCGCGCCAGTAGAGGTCGAGGTTGTCGCGCCCGGACAGGTGCGGCAGGAACCCCGGGCCCTCGACGAACGAGCCGAGCCGCGACAGCACGGGCGCGCCCGGCGTGACGTGCCGCCCGAAGATCCGGATCTCGCCGGAGTCGGGGTGGATCAGCCCCATCAGCATGCGCAGCGTCGTGGTCTTGCCGGCGCCGTTCGGGCCGAGCAGGCCGAGCACCTGGCCCTTCTCGACGGTGAACGTCAGGTCGTCGACGGCGAGGTGGCCGTTCTTGTACGCCTTGGTCAGGCCCTTGATCTGCAGTGGAACGTCCGCGAGCGAGGCGTCGTAGGCCTCGGCGCCGCGTTCGCGCCGGCCCTTGCGCCCGGTGACCAGGATCCCGGCGGCGATCGCCAGCGCGACCGCGGGCAGCACCCAGACCCAGGCGGGCAGCGGCGCGGCGGGTGCGGTCAGCGCGGGAACGGTCGGCACGGTCAGCCCGGACGCGATCGCGACCTTGTAGGTGGCGGGCTGCGGCGGCGTGGCGAAGCCCATGTCGGTCGTGGCGATGACGACCCGCAGCCGGTGGCCTCGGTCGAAGCGGTAGTCCATGGCGGGCAGTGTCACCGTGGCCTCGCGCCCGTCGTCGGCCTTCTCCACGCGCAGGGGAGCGGCCAGCCGCCGAGCCGGTGAGGCGTTGGCGCCATCGCCGCCCTTGCCGGGCGCGACGTCGTACAGCTTGGCGAACAATGGAACGTCGCCCTTGCCCGTCACCTTGATCCGCACGCTCGCGGCGCCGGTGAGGCGCAGCGCGGAGTCGAGCGGCGCGGTGTCGAACGTGGCGGATTGACCGGGCATGTCGACCGGCAGCCGGCCGGTCAGCGCGCCCGCGCCGCCGAGATCACCGAGGCTGCCGAGCGCGCCGAGGCCCGGGAGCGCGGAGATCGAGGCGGGGGAGCCGCCCGCCGGGTTGTTGATCGTCTGCTCGCGGCCGGTGAGGGCGAGCTGGTGGGTCCCGGCGTTCAGCCCGGGGTACGAACGGGCGCTCGCCGCCTCGACGACCACGCGCTGGGTGGAGGAGTCGATGCCGCCCGCCCGCGTGACCGTGAAGCCGTCCTTGCCGCTCGAATCGCCCGCACCGCTCTTCTTCTTCAGGTAGCGGTCGAACCAGCCGCCCACCAGGCCCTGTAGCCGCCCGGTCTCGGGGTCGCCGCCGTCGTGGCCGCCCTGGAACCAGACGACCGACACCGGGGCGCCGTTCTTTTCGATCGCCTTGGCGTTGGCATCGGCCTGGTCGAGCGGGAAGAGCGAGTCGGTCTGCCCCTGGATCAGCAGCGACGGCACCTTGATCTGGTCGGCGACCGACGCCGGGCTGGACCGGTGGAGGGTGTCCACGGCCTCCTTCGTCGGCGCGCCCGTCTCGGCGACCTTCTGGTACATCGAGCAGACCGACGGCATGAAGCGCCCGCACGACGAGCCGTCCGAGCCGCTGGTGAAGAAGAGCCCGGCCCAGAGCTTCTTGAAGACCCCGGCGTTCGCGGTCCCGCCCTCGGTGCCGTTGGGGAAGAGCGAGACGGCCAGGTCGTTCCAGGTGATGCGCGGGGCGATCGCGTCCACGCGCTTGTCGTACGCGGCGGTCATCAGGGCGATGGCGCCGCCGTACGACTCGCCGGTCATGCCGAGCCGCGGGTCGCCGGGCCCGTCCAGCTGCACGTCGGGCCGCTCGGCCAGCCAGTCGATCAGCTGCCGAACGTCCTTGACCTCGTAGTCGGGGGAGTTGAGCGCGATCTGCCCGGTGGACTTCCCGAAGCCCCGAGCCGACCACGCCATGACGCCGTAGCCGGCGCGCGCCAGCTTCTCGGCGTCATCCTTGACCTCGTCCTTGGACCCGCCGAAGCCGTGACCGATCATGACCACCGGCGCCTTCGACCGCCCGACGGGCTCGTAGAAGGTGGTGTCCAACGTCACATGCTGGTCGTTGGCGGGCCCGTCGACGACCGGGACGCGCTGCGCCTGCGTCCGTACGGCGGGCTCGCTGTCCGCGGCCACGCCCCATGCCGCGCCGCCCGCCGCGACCAGGACCACCGCCCCCGTCGCCGCCGCCCAGCGCGTTCGCCTGCGGGCCGCACTCCAGCGCTCGCGGAGCCCGCGCGCTCCCCCCAGCCTCATGTGCAGAAGCCTATGCGGCGCTGATGAACGACCTTCTCCGCCCCTGTGAGGATCCCGTCTGCGCCCGCTGGAGTACACGTGGGCCGGGGGATTACGCGTAGGGCAGGGGATTCAGTCGATCGGGGCGAGGGCGGTCTCGAAGATCGTGGTCAGCCGCTCGGTGAGCGCGTCCGAGTCGATCTCCTTGAGGTCCTGGAGGCCGAGCAGGCGCCGGACGGGGTTGGTGCCCATGATCACGGTGGCGGCGAGCAGGGCGCGGGCGCGTGGGTTGGGGCCCTCCAGCCGGTCGACCAGGGCCTTCACGACCACGCTCTCCAGGTGCTGGGTGAGGATCGGCCGGATCTCGGGGTTGCCCACGGAACGGTCGAGCATGCGGAAGATCGGGCTGGACGGGCCGCGGTGCACCTGGCGGACGTAGTGCTCGGCCAGGCGCCGGGCGAGGCCCTCGGGCTCGCCTGTGATGACCGTCTCAAGTGACGACTCGCCCGCGAGGACCTCGCCGAAGAGCTCGGCCTTGGAGCCGAAGTAACGGTTGACGAGCGCGACGTTGGCGTCCGCCGTCGCGGCGATCATCCGCACGCTGACGTGGTCGTATCCGTGTTCGCCGAACAGTGCGCGGGCGGCCTCCAGCAGGCGCTGCCGGGTCGCCTCGCGGTTCCGCTTGCGCCGTTCGCCGCTCTCGTGACTCTCGGGGCTCTCCACTTGCTCCAGCACCTCCCCAGTATCTCCCGGTTGCATGTAAACAAGTGCATACATAAGATATATGCAAAACACAGGTAACAGACTCGTCTTGTTGGGAGGGCAGGGAGTGGCTCAAGCCGCTGTGACGACCCAGAGTCCGGTCGCCCTCGACCAATCCCGTCCGCATTACACGCACCGCCAGATCCTGGAGATCATGGCCGGGCTGATGATGGCGATGCTGACGGCGATGATCTCGACGTCGGTCGTCAGCACGGCCCTGCCGACGATCGTGGGGGATCTCGGCGGCCAGGACCAGCTCTCCTGGGTGGCCAGTGCGTCGCTGCTGACCATGACCGCCTCGACCCCGCTCTGGGGCAAGCTGTCGGACATCTTCGGGCGCAAGCTCATGTTCCAGGGCGCGCTCACGCTCTTCGTGCTCGCGTCGGTCGGCGCGGGCCTCTCGCAGAGCATCGGCCAGCTGATCGCGGCCCGCGCGTTCCAGGGCCTCGGCGTCGGCGGCCTGTCCGCGCTCGCCCAGGTGATCCTGGGCGACGTGGTCGACCCCCGCCAGCGCGGCCGGTACGCCGGCTTCATGGGCGCGGTGTTCGGCGTCGCGACCGTCGCGGGCCCGCTGCTCGGCGGGTTCATCGTGGACACCGACGGCCTCGGCTGGCGCTGGTGCTTCTACGTCTGCATCCCGCTCGCCGTGATCGCCTTCCTGGTCATCCAGCGGGTGCTGAAGCTCCCCAAGGTGAAGCGCGACACCAGGATCGACGTGTTCGGCGCGTTCACCATCACCGGCTCGGCGACCGCGCTGATGCTGCTGCTGTCGCTCGGCGGCAAGGAGTTCGACTGGAACTCGCCCTGGACCTACGCGCTCGCCGGGGTCAGCGTCCTCCTGGTCCTGCTGTCGATCGTCGCCGAACGGGTCGCGCGCGACCCGATCCTGCCGCCGCGGCTGTTCCGCAACCGGACCTTCGTGCTGGCCGCGATCGCCTCGCTCTGCGTCGGCGTCGCGATGTTCGGCGCGATGATCTACCTGCCGCAGTACCTGCAGATCGTCAAGGGGATGAGCCCGACGGCCTCGGGGCTGATGACGCTGCCGCTGGTCATCGGGATGTTCGTCACCTCGACCGGGTCGGGCCAGTTCGTCACCCGGACCGGCCGCTACAAGATCTTCCCGGTGCTCGGCCTGGTGTTCGTCGCCGCGGCGATGTTCCTGCTGTCGCAGATGCACAGCGACACCAGCAAGGTGATCATCGGCGCGGACGGCGCCGTGCTCGGCGTCGGGCTCGGCCTGACGCTCCAGATCCTCATCCTGGCCGCGCAGAACGCCGCCCGGATCGAAGACCTCGCCGCGACCACCGCCGGCGTCTCGTTCTTCCGTAACCTCGGCGGCGCGATGGGCGTCGCCGCGTTCGGGGCGATCCTCAGCAACCGCCTCACCGCGGAGCTGAAGGACTCCCTGGCCTCGGCGCACGTACGGCCGCCGGCCGGAGGGGCGAGCCTCGGCTCGCCCGAGCAGGTCCATCACCTGCCCGAGCCGTTCAAGCACCTCGTGCTGGAGTCGTTCACCAAGGCGCTGGAGTCGGTCTTCCTGGTCGGCATCCCCGTGGCCGTGCTCGGCTTCATCGCCGTTCTGGCCCTCAAGGAGCTGCCGCTGCGCGGTTCCGGCAAGACCAAGAAGGACGCCGACGAGCCCGCTACGCCCACCCCGGCTGCCGCGGCGGAGACGGCGACGGTCCCCGACGCGCCCGTGGCGGGACGGCACGCGGCCCGCACGAACGGGCACCCCGTCGAGCAGGAGCTCGTCGGTGTCGCCGCGGCCAACCACATGGAGCCGCTGCCGACGGCCGACCAGGCGGTGCCGATCAGGGTGGCGACGACGGCTCCCGCCCCGAACGGCCTGGCCGCGCCGATCCACACGCAGCTCTTCGACCAGCCGCCGCCGGAACCCGCCCCCGGCGGCGGCCGGATCCGCGGCTTCGTGCGCGGCGGCGACGGGTCGCCGGTCCAGGCGGCCGCGCTCACCCTGATCGACGTGACCGGGCACCAGCTCGGCCGCGCGTTCACCGGCGACGACGGCTCGTACGCGATGCCCGCGCCCGGCTCCGGCACGTACGTGCTGATCGCCGCCGCCGGTGACCACGAGCCGCAGGCCGCCACGCTCGTCGTCGGCGACAAGCCGCTGGAGTTCGACCTGCTGCTCGCCGGGAACGGCGGGCTGGCTGGCCGGGTCCGCGGCAAGGAGGGCGCCCCGATCGAGGGCGCGATGGTCGTCGTCACCGACGTGCGCGGCGAGGTCGTGGGCACGGTCCGTACCGGCGCCGACGGGAGCTACTCCCTCAAGGACGTGGTCTCCGGCGCTTACACCATCGCGGTGAGCGCCGCCGGGCACCGGCCGGCGGCCGCGCCCGTGCAGATCGCGGGCACCGGCCAGACCCGGCACGACGTCGAGCTGCTGCCCGGCGCCAGCGTGCGCGGCACGGTCCGCAACGCGGCCGGCGAGCCGCTCGGAGACGCGCGCGTCACGCTGGTCGACGGCGCGGGCAACGTGGTCGCGATGGTGATCACCGCGCCGGACGGCGAGTACGCCTTCGCCGACCTGACCGGCGGCCAGTACACCGTGATCGCCTCCGGCTACCCGCCGGTGGCCACGGCCCTTTCCCTGGGCGGCGGTGGCCTGGACGGCCACGACCTGCAGCTCGGATTCCCCGAGGAATGAGAGACCCGGGGCCCGCCTTCTCGTGGTGGTGTTCGGCGGGCCCCGCCCTCGGGTTCAGACCTGTGAACGATGACCTGTGACCGATGAACGGCTGGACGGCTGAACGGCCGCGACTGAACACCTGAACGATGATGTCTGGAGTGTCGGCGCTTCATGGATGAGAGCCAGGGCCTGCGCGGCTCGGTGCGGACCAAGGACGGCTGGGCGGTCCGGCACGCGATCGCCACGGTGACCGACCTGACGGGCGCCCAGGTCGCCCGCGTCCAGGCGGACGAGGACGGCGTGCTGGCGGCCGGCCCGCTGCCCGCCGGGACCTACACGCTGATCGTGACGGCCGTCGGCTACGCGCCCGCCGCCTCGACGATGATCGTTCCCGCGTCCGGCACGGCGGCCCTCGGCACGGTCGTGCTGGCCCGCGCTGGCGGCACCGAACTGCCGCCGCCCGGCCCCTGGACGATCGACCCGGCGCACTCGACGGTCGGCGCGGTCGCCCGGCACCTCGGGCTGTCCAGCGTGCGCGGCCGCTTCGCCGCGTTCGAGGGCCGGATCGACGTGGCCGAACGGGTCGAGGAGTCGAGCGTGACCGCCCGCATCGAGGCGGCCTCGATCGACACCGGCAACCGGATGCGCGACGACCACCTGCGTTCCGCCGACTTCCTGAGCGCCGACCAGCACCCGGTGATCGAGTTCCAGAGCACCGGCCTCACCGCCGCCGGGCCCGACCGCTGGACCGTGCACGGCAAGCTGACCCTGAACGGGCAGACCCAGCCGGTCGACCTGGACATGTCCTACCTGGGCACCGGCCCCGACCCGTGGGGCGGCAGCCGGGCCGCCTTCCGCGCGACCACCGAGCTGCGCCGCTCCGACTTCGCGATCAAGTTCAACCAGATCCTGGAGGCCGGGATCGTCGCCGTGGGCGAGACCCTGCGGGTCGAGCTGGAGATCCAGGCCGTCCAGGGCGACGCCCTTCCCCAGATCTGACCCGAGCCGACCCGAGCTGACCTGGGCGTTTATCGACCGTTACGGTGTGGCGTTCCCCGATTACGGGCAGATATGGCTCGAACGGGGGGTAAACGCATGACTGAAACCTTGCAGCAAGGCGTGCTGAACGAGCTGGGCGACTCCGGCGTTCAGGAGATCGCGAACCAGCTCGGCACCGACACCACGACCGCCAGGCAGGCCGTGGACGGGGCCCTGGCGAGCATCGTCGGCGGGATGGCGAAGAACACCGAAGATCCGCAGGGCGCCGACGACCTGGCGAAGGCGCTCGGCGACCACACGCAGGAGAGCCCGGCCACCGACATCGCCGCGCTGTCCAGCGGCGGCATGGGCGGGGCGATCCTCGGCCATGTGCTCGGCGGAAAGATGGACTCGGTGTCGGGGGCCGTCAGCGAGAAGACCGGGTTGCCCGCCGACCAGGTCAAGAAGGTCCTCGCGATCGTCGCGCCGATCGTGATGGCCTATCTCGCCAAGCGGTTCATCAGCGGCGGCGGCCAGAAGGCCGACGCGGGCGGAGTGGCCCAGGAGTTGCAGAACGAGAAGCAGGGCGGCCTCGGCGGTTTCGGTGACCTGCTCGGCAAGGTCCTCGGAGGCTGACCGGCCGGTCTGTTCAGGACGACCCCGGCGGCACTGCCTTTCCTGCCTGTCCGACTTCGGAGGCGGGGAGCCAGTGCCGTTCGGGGTCGTACCGCGTCCAGCCCTGCTCCCGGCCCGCCCTGGCGAACTCGCCGAGGAGCGGCTGGAGCAGCGGGTGCTGGTCGTTCGCCCGCCAGATCAGCGACCACGAGTAGAGCGGCACCGGGTCGACCAGCGGGATCGCCCGTACGCCCGCGTCCTCGGGCAGCGGCAGGCCGAGCGGCAGAAGCGACACGTGCTCGGGCGTCGAACGCAGGTGGTCGAGGAAGTAGTCCAGGCCCAGGTTGACCCCGCCGAACTCGCCGGTGAGACCGAAGTCGTCGCAGAGCCGCTGCAGGAAGTCCAGCTTCTCGAGCTGGACCGGGAACCACACCGTGACCTCGCGCAGGTCGGCCGGGCGCAGCTCCGCCTCGCCCGCCAGCGGGTGCTGGGCGTTCAGCACGGCGGCCATCGGCTGCAGCCGCACGAGCCGGTGCGTCAACGCCTCCGGCAGGCCCTCGCCCTGCGCGTGAACGCGGCCGAAGCCGACATCGGTCTCCTCGCGCAGCAGCGCGGAGGTCGCGGCGGCCAGCCCGCGGCGCAGGCTCAGCTCGATGTCGAGGTCGGGCCTGCGGTCGACGACTTCGCGGATCGTCTGCATCGGCGCGAACATGTGGCCCCAGACGTCCAGCCGCAGCGGCCGGTCGTCGTGCCGTGCCGCCGCCACGGCCGTCTCGGCGGCCGTGAGCGTGCGCCGCGCGGGCTCCAGGAACCGCTCCCCGGCGGGGGTGAGCCGCACCGAGTGGCCCGTGCGGTCGAACAGCCGCACGCCGATCGTCTCCTCGAGCCGCGCGATCCGCTTGGACAGCGCCTGCTGGGTGAGGAACAGCTCGCCCGCGGCCTGCCCGAAGTGCAGGTGCTCGGCGGTGACGACGAACGCCCTCACCTGCGCCAGGTCCAGATCCACGCCCTCCACCTTGCCCGACAACCGGCGGTTGTCAAACCCGGCGAAAGGCTGTTGGACGTGCCCTCTGACCTGCGGCTTTCCTTGTTCTCAGACGACGAAGCGAGGAGGGGTCATGAAGGCGCTCATTCCCACGGGACAGGCGGGCGAGCTGGTCGCGTTCGGCACGGCGGAGGTGCCCGAGCCGGCGGGCGGCCAAGCGCTGATCAAGGTCGAGGCGTTCTCGATCAACCGGGGCGAGATCTTCAAGCTGGCGGGCGGCACGGGCTGGCTGCCGGGCAAGGACATCGCCGGAACGGTCGTCCGGGCCGCCGCCGACGGTTCCGGGCCGCGCGAGGGGCAGCGCGTCGTCGCGCACGTGCCGGCCGCCGGCTGGGCCGAGTACGCGGTCGCCGGCACCGGCTCGATCGCCGCCCTCCCCGCTCACGTCGACGCCGTCACGGCCGCCGCGCTTCCGCTGGCCGGGATCACCGCGCTGAGGCTGCTGCGGGCGGCCGGATCCATCGCGGGCCGCCGGGTGCTGATCACCGGCGCCTCGGGCGGCGTCGGCCACTACTTCGTCGAGCTCGCGGCCGCCGCGGGCGCCGAGATCACCGCGGTCTCCGCCACGCCGGAACGCGGCCACCGCCTGATGGAGCTCGGCGCCGAGGCCGTGGTGTCCGACCCGGGCGCGGCCTCGGGACCGTTCGACGTCGTGCTGGAGTCGGTCGGCGGGCGTTCGCTGCCCGCCGCGCTGGCCAAGCTCGCGCCGCACGGGACGCTCCTGTGGTTCGGGCAGGCCAGCCGCGAGCCGGTCACGCTCGACTTCTTCGACTTCTTCGCCGGTCCGGAGGGCGCCACGCTGCGGCACTTCCACTACGACGATGCGTTCGAGGCCCGCCCGTTCGGCCCGGACCTGGCCACCCTCGTCCAGCTCACCGGCGACGGCCGCCTGCACCCCGAGATCGGCCGCATCACCGACTGGGCCGACACCGCGACCGTCCTCAACGACCTGCGCGAGCGCCGCATCACCGGCAACGCCGTGCTGACGCTCACTTCCCCCTGAGCTCGTGCAGGAGTTTGTCGGCCTCGGCGCGGTTGGGCGGCCCGGTGATGGCGATCTTGCCGTCGGTGATGGCCATCTCGACCCGGGACACGGTCACCAGGTTGTTCTTGACCACCAGCGCCAGGTCGCGGCCCTGCATCGCGCGGGTCAGGTCGGCGAACGCCTTGCGGTCGTTCTTGCGCAGCGTGACGGCGACGTCGTAGGCGCCCTTCGTACGGGCCTTCTGGATCTTCAGCTCGGCGACCTTGCGGATCGCGATCCCGGGGGTCAGCTGGTAGCACGTCGGGCCCGTCGAGGACGAGCTGGAGATGCCCTGCGTGCCCGCCTGGCACTGGCCGGGGAGCGTGGACGAGATCGGGTAGACGTTCAGCGGCGCCGCGAGCGTCACGGGGCGGGTGCGCATGGAGCCGGCGATCAGTCCGCCGGTGACCGCGACCGCCGCGATGAGGAGGCCGAGCGTCAGGATCATCGCCACCAGCGCCGAGCGGTGCTCGCGGAAGGCGGTCTCCTGGACGCGGTTCTGCGAGGCGCGGGCGCGCTTGACCTCGGCCGCGCGGCGCTGCCGTTCCGACACCCGGGCGCGCCGCTTGGTGTCGGGGTCCACAGGAGGCGCGGGCTCGACGGGGGCCGCCGCGCTCTCCGGAGGCGGCCCGCCCTTCTTGGCAGCCTTCTTCGCCGCCTTGTCGGCCTTCTTGGCGGCCTTACGTTCGGCACGCGTCGGCTTGCGCTTCGGTGGCTCGGGCGCGGGGGGAACGGGCTCCGGCTCAGGCTCGGATGCGGCCTCGACCTCGGGCTCAGAGGCCTCTTCGGGTTCGGGATCCGGTTGCGGCGGGGCGTCGCCCGGGTCGACGAGAGTGCGGCCGTCGGTGGCCGGTGGCTCCGCTGCGGCCTCGGCCGCCCGCGGGCGCCGGCGTTCCTTGTCCCGGCGCGGAACGACCCGCATCCTTCATCTCCCCGTCTGCGTGATCCGCGATGGTGCTAACTCACCGCAACTTAGCCCGCTCCCGGCCGTGCCACCAGCCCGGAACGCGAACAACCGCACGACCATATGTGATCATGCGGCTGTCCAGCGCGTTCAGTCCGCCGGATTGTCAACTCGTGAGTACTCCGGCGTAAGAACGATCAGTCGATGCGCCAGGTGTCCCCGCTGCCCAGAAGGGCGGCGAGATCGCCCTTGCCCTGCTTATCGACGGCCTCGGCGACCTGCTCGCGCATCTCCCGGTCGTAGGACGGCCGGTCGACGTTGCGGAAGATGCCGATCGGCGTGTGCTCGAACGCCGGCGAGTCCAGCCGCGAGAGCGCGAACGCCTGCGACGGGTCCGGGTTGGCCGCGTCGTGCACCACGATCTCCGACGGGTCGACGTCGGCCACGTTCACGACCTCGAACGAGCCGTTCGCCGCGCGGCGCAGCGCCTTCTGCCGGTCGGCGCCGAAGATGATCGGCTCGCCGTGCTCAAGCCGGACGGTGATGTCGTCGCGGACGTCGGCGTCCTTCAGCGGCTCGAACGCGTTGTCGTTGAAGATGTTGCAGTTCTGGTAGATCTCCACCAGCGCCGTGCCCTCGTGCTCGGCCGCCGCGCGCAGCACCGACTGCAGGTGCTTGCGGTCGGAGTCGATCGTCCGGGCGACGAACGTGCCCTCCGCGCCGATCGCCAGCGAGATCGGGTTGAACGGGCTGTCCAGCGACCCCATCGGCGTCGACTTGGTGATCTTCCCGATCTCCGAGGTGGGCGAGTACTGCCCCTTGGTCAGCCCGTAGATCCGGTTATTGAAAAGGAGGATCTTCAGGTTGACGTTGCGGCGCAGCGCGTGGATCAGGTGGTTGCCGCCGATCGACAGGGCGTCGCCGTCACCGGTCACGACCCAGACCGACAGGTCGGGGCGCGAGGTGGCCAGGCCCGTCGCGATCGCCGGCGCGCGGCCGTGGATCGAGTGGAACCCGTAGGTGTTCATGTAGTACGGGAACCGCGACGAGCAGCCGATGCCGGAGACGAACGTGATGTTCTCGCGGCGCAGGCCGAGCTCGGGCAGGAAGGACTGGACGGCCGCCAGGATCGCGTAGTCCCCGCAGCCCGGGCACCAGCGCACCTCCTGGTCGGTCTTGAAGTCCTTCATGGTCTGCTTCTGGTCGGTCTTGGGCACCAGCGACAGCGCCGTACGGCCGACGCCGTTCACCAGACCGTTGCCGTTGCCGTTGCCGTTGCCATGACCGTTGCCGTTGGTGCCGTTCAGGCCGTTCTCACTCACTGTCGATCACATCCTGGATGACGCCCGCGAGCTCCTCGGCCTTGAAGGGCAGGCCGCGGACCTGGTTGTAGCTGATCACGTCGACGAGGTAGCGGCCGCGCAGCAGCAGCGCCAGCTGACCCAGGTTGATCTCGGGCACGATCACCTTGTCGTACGAGCGCAGCACCTCGGCGATGTTGGCCGGGAACGGGTTCAGGTGCCGCAGGTGGGCCTGCGCCACGGTGTGCCCGGCCTTGCGGACGCGCCGTACGGCCGCGGAGATCGCGCCGTACGTGCCGCCCCAGCCCAGGATGAGGACCTTCGCCTCGCCGGACGGGTCGTCGACCGCCAGCGGCGCGATGTCGTTCGCGATGCCGTCGATCTTGGCCTGGCGGAGCCGGACCATCTTGTCGTGGTTGGCCGGATCGTAGGAGATGTTGCCCGACCCGTCGGCCTTCTCCAGGCCGCCGATGCGGTGCTCGAGCCCGGGGGTGCCGGGGACGGCCCACGGCCGCGCCAGGGTCTCCGGGTCGCGCCTGAACGGCTGGAAGTCCTCGTCGTCGGCGGCCGCGAAGTTCGGGTCGATCTTCGGGAGCGCGTCCACGTCGGGGAGCTGCCACGGCTCGGAGCCGTTGGCCAGGTAGCCGTCCGAGAGCAGGATCACCGGGGTGCGGTAGGTGACCGCGATGCGGGCGGCCTCCAGCGCGGCGTCGAAGCAGTCCGAGGGGGACTGCGGCGCGATCACCGGCACCGGCGCCTCGCCGTTGCGGCCGTGCATCGCCTGCAGCAGGTCGGCCTGCTCGGTCTTGGTCGGCAGCCCGGTGGACGGGCCCGCCCGCTGCACGTCGATCACCAGCAGCGGCAGCTCGGTCGCCACGCCGAGACCGATCGTCTCGCTCTTCAGCGCCAGGCCGGGCCCGGAGGTGGTGGTGACGCCCAGCGAACCGCCGAACGAGGCGCCCAGCGCGGCGCCGACCGCGGCGATCTCGTCCTCGGCCTGGAACGTCCGCACGCCGAACCGCTTGTGCTTGGACAGCTCGTGCAGGATGTCGGACGCCGGCGTGATCGGGTAGGAGCCGAGGTAGATCGGCAGCCCGCTCTGCACGCCCGCCGCGACCAGCCCGTACGACAGCGCGACGTTGCCGGTGATGTTGCGGTAGAGCCCGGGCTGCTGCTCGGCCGGCTTGATCTCGTAGGAGACCGAGAACGCCTCGGTGGTCTCGCCGAAGCTCCAGCCCGCCTGGAAGGCCGCGATGTTGGCCTTCATGATGTCGGGCTTCTTGCCGAACTTCTTCTCCAGGAACGAGATCGTTCCCTCGGTGGGCCGGTGGTAGAGCCACGACAGCAGGCCGAGGGCGAACATGTTCTTGGCGCGCTCGGCGTCCTTCTTCGACAGGTCGAAGTCGGCCAGCGCGGTCACCGTCATCGAGGTGAGCGGCAGCGCGTGCACGTGGTACTCGTCGAGCGAGCCGTCCTGCACCGGGTCGGCGGCGTAGCCGACCTTGGCCAGGGCGCGCTTGGTGAACTCGTCGGTGTTGACGATGAGGTCGGCGCCCCTGGGCAGGTCGCCGATGTTGGCCTTGAGGGCCGCAGGGTTCATCGCGACCAGGACGTTCGGGGCGTCGCCCGGGGTCAGGATGTCGTGGTCGGCGAAGTGCAGCTGGAAGCTGGACACGCCGGGGAGGGTCCCTGCCGGGGCGCGGATTTCGGCGGGAAAGTTCGGCAGCGTCGACAAGTCGTTGCCGAACGCCGCCGTCTCCTGGGTGAAGCGATCGCCGGTCAACTGCATGCCGTCACCGGAGTCCCCGGCGAAGCGGATGATGACGCGGTCGAGTTGCTGGACCTGTTTGGTCACAGAGGAAGACCTCCTCGACGCGCAGCACTGGGCCCGGGGGAGGCTCCCGGGACCGTGATGCTACTTAGGCTTACCTTCATGGTATGTCCGAGGTGAACTGCTTGTTTCGAGGGTCGTGAGACCGGGGAGAACGAATCGGGCCGTTTGTGGCCGCCACTGTGACATCGGCCACTCAGGTCCCTATAAAGCGACGCTGATGGCCAGGTCGAGCCGAAGTGCTGTTCCGCCCGTCATGTGACATCCCTCTTCCAGGGAGTCCTAGCCCCGTAACACAAGACGTATCACTTCGGCCAGGAGTTCACTTGACTCCGCGAGATTCGGGCAGGTCCTATCAGGTGGTACGACCCAGGGCGGCTAGGGGTTCATCGTCGACACAGGCAGCTTGACAGGCGGCACAGGTCGACGTGCAGGCGCCGAAAGAGCCGCGGAGGGGTCGACGGGGAGCGGAGGCTGCTCCCCGCGGGCACGGGTTTCACGCCCCGCACTATAGACAGGCCGAATTTTGTTCGGTATCACCGGCCCCCGCCCACGCGGCCCCGGCCCTCCGGCAAGCAAGATCGCTGGTCAGCGTCACACCGGCCCGCTCGAGGCCCGCCCGAGGCCCGCTCGAGGTCCGCTCGCGCCGGTCCGCGTCAGCGTCGCGGTCGGCCCGCCCGCTGGTCAGCGCTGGCGGTCGATCTCCGCGAGCAGGCCGGACACCTCGTCGGCCGCGACGGCCTCACCCACGATCCGCGCCGTCGCCCCGTACGGATGCGAGCCGGGGTTGTCCAGCGCCGCCTTCATCCACGTACGCCAGGCACGCCCGGTGACCGTGCAGCGCAGCACCAGCGAGCGGTTGTCGGGCACCGGCCCCGAGCCCTTGCAGGTCCCGAGCGACCGGTTCCCCGAGGTGACCGTCGCCCGCAGCGCGGCCCGCGCGCCGGACGGGACGGCGCCGTCGGGCGAGGTGAGCGTCGCCGGGACGCTGACCGTGCAGCCGTTGGTGTTCTCGTCGCAGTTGATGAACGTCAGCTTGCCCGGCTGGAAGCGCAGCCGCGGATCGGGCGCCCCGGCCAGCCGCGCCACCCGCGGCCTGAGCTCGGCGAACAGCGGGGCCGGGTCGGTCAGCTCCGCCGCGGCGAACTCCGGATCGCCCTGCCCGGCCGCGTGCACGCTCAGCAGCTTGTAGGGCGCGGCCGTGGACAGGTAGTAGTCCGCCTGCGGGGTCCGCACCCGGTAGGCGGGCGCGCCGCCGTAGGTGTCGGGCTTGGCCTGCGCCGCCTTGGCCCGCGCCTTGACCAGCTGCTTGGCGATGGCCTGCGGCGCGAGCACGTCGTCGATGTCCAGCAGTGGCATGGAGGCGGGCGCCTTGGTCCAGCGGCCCGCGTAGTTCTCCGGATGCGCGCTCTCGCCACCGGACGCGCGCCAGAACGCCGTCCCGGCCTTGATGAACGTGCCGTCGTCGATCGCGATCACGTCGACCCGCCGGCCGGAGACGGTCATGGACCCGGAGGCCAGGCCCGTACGGCCGACCTTGAGCGCGACCTTGACCGGCTGCCCGTCCTGCGACAGCGTCCCGCTGAACTGGAAGCCCGGCGTCGCCCGCAGCCGCTGCGCGGCCTGGTCGACCCAGGCGGACGAACCCTTCTTGGCGCTCGCCCCGTCGCCGCCGTCATCGCCGCCGAACGCCGCGTACGCCGCCGCTCCGGCCGCCACCAGCGCCACCGCCGCACCGGCAGCGATCACACTCCGCGGCACCCGCCGCCGCGGCCGCGGCAACGGCTCCACCTCAGGCCGCGGCCCGCCACCGCTGGGCGGCTCGCTGCCGTTGGTGGGCCCGCCGTTGGTGGGCCCGCCGTTGGTGGGCCCGCCGTCGGCGGGCTCGCCATCGCGGGGCGGTGGGACGTCGTCCCCACCCGGCCGGGCGGCATCTCCGGGCCGTTCGGTGGCCTCTTCGGGGGCATGGCGTTCGACGCCACCGTCCTTGGAGGGGGTGGCGGGGTCCGTCACCGACGACCCCTCCTGCTCAACGTTCACTTGGGCGACCACTCCGCTCACGACTGCCGATCCGAGTCATAGAGTGCCGGACGTTCCGGGCCCGCGCAGCAGGACCGTGCATCGTCCGGCACTCCGCACCGTTCGGCAGGGCGGGTGGAGCCCCGGCGTCACTCCTTGTCGAAGCCGCTCTGCAACGCCTGGACGTCGGAGTCCGCGGCGCCCGAGACCCAGTACTGGTGGTGCTGGGAGTAGCGGCTCTGGCTGCCGTGCGAGAACTTCGACCAGGCGCTGCTCTTCACCGAGCACTCGACCCAGGTCGCCGACGTCGACTTGGCGGTGAACGAGGTGGAGCAGTCGCCGAGGTTGGACCCGGTGGCCGAGCCCGCCGTGAGCCAGAACTTGATCTCGATCTTGGTGGGGCTGTTCGTGCCGGTCGGCGGCTGGAACTTGGCCCGCACCCGGCAGCTGCCGCTGTTCTCGTAGCAGAGCTGCTTCTTGTCGAACTCGACGAGATCGACCCTGCCGACGGCGTCGAAGGAGTCCTTCAGCTCGCCCGCGTAGCCGCGCAGCTGGCTGATGGCGGCCGCGCCGCCGCTCGCGTTCTGCGCGGTGACGTCCACCTGGGTGCGCAGGATGTTGCTCTCGTAGCGCAGCAGCTCAGGGCTCTTGGCGTCGGTGACGTAGAACACGGCCGAGGGCGTGCTGATCCGCAGCGCCTTGCGCCCCTGGGCGGTCGTCTTGGTCTCGCGGAGCGCGTTCTTGTACGTGGCGGCCTGCCGCAGCGCGCCGGCCAGGGCGCTCGGCGACAGGTCCTTCTGGAAGTCCAGGCTGAGGTCGGTCGGGTCGACCTTCCCCCACTGGTCCCCGTCCTTCACCAGCGCGTTGGCCGAGGTGATCTTGTCGGTCCAGTACGACTTGGGCGCCTTGACGTAGAGCTTCTCGTCCGCCGACAGGATGGTCACGTTGTCGCTGCCCCAGGTCACCTGGCCGCCGGCGCGCCCGCCCCTGGTCACCTTCAGCTCGCCCTGCAGGACGTCCGAGCCGCTGGTGAACGTTCCCTTGAGCGCGAGCGTGCGGGCGCCCGAGACCGAGGTGGCGGTGGCCGCGAGCCGTTCGGACGGCGTCACCTTGTCGGGCTTGAAGACCGTCGTCGCCAGCACGACCGCGACCACGACCAGCACGACCAGACCGCCGCCCGCGATGAGCGCGATCATCAGTCCCTTGCCGGAGCGCTTCTGCTGCGGCGGCGGAAACCCGCCGGGTGGCGGCGGCCCCTGCGGGAAGCCGCCGGGCGGCGGCGGTCCCTGCTGGAACCCGCCGGGCGGCGGATAGAACGGCGGCGGAGTCCCCGGCCCGCCGTACCCTCCGGGCGGACCTCCGGGAGGTCCGCCGGGCGGGCCCTGCTGCCCGGGCTGATAGATCGGGTAGCCGCCGGAACCAGGCCCCGGCGATCCGCCAGGTGCGCCGGGCCCGCCAGGTCCGCCGGGCCCGCCAGGTCCGCCGGGCCCGCCAGGTGCGCCGCCGGGCGGCGGCAGCGGCGGGCCGGCCCCAGGCGGCGGTGGCGGCGGAACGCCTGGTCCGCCGCCCTGTCCCGGAGGAGGCCCATAACCTCCGGGCGGCCCCGGAGGCGGTCCATCGGAGCCGCCCGAACCCGGTCCGCCGTCGTCGGACGGCGGCGGCCAGTCCGAACCGCCCGGTGGAGACCAGTTCGGCTCCGAAGGGGGATTGCTCATCCGGTCACGTCCCTCCAGGTCAGGCGACCCCAACGTCACCTCCAGTGTGTATGAAATCTAGGACATTTCGAGCGCGCGATTTACGCCAGGCCGGTTCTGTGCAAAAGACCTCGGTCGGGGATACTTGACGGAGCGCGTAGAAGGAGGTCTGCGGTGCGTGACTATCTGCTCGTGGTGGCACTGATCCTGGTCGGCGGCGGCATCGTCGGCGGCGGCCTGGCCGCCAACCGGTTGCTGCGTCCGAACCGCCCCACGCAGGAGAAACTCACCACCTACGAGTGCGGCGTCGATCCGGTCGGCGACGGCTGGGCCCAGTCGTACGTCCGCTACTACGTCTTCGCGTTCCTCTACGTCGTCTTCGCCGTGGACGCGGTCTTCCTGTTTCCCTGGGCGACCGTCTTCTCCGCCCCGGGCTACGGGATGACGACGCTGGGCGAGATGTTCGTCTTCCTGGGATTCCTGGCCGTGGGTCTCGCCTATGCAGGTAAGAAGGGCGTGCTTTCCTGGGTATAACCCCTCCAGGAGACCCAGATTGAACAACCCGCCGCGAAGCATCCCCGGCTTCGGCCGCATCCCTCGAATGCCCGAGGGCACGGTCATCAAGCCCCCCGTATCGCCGAAACTGGCCATCGTCTTCATCGGAGCGGCACTCTGCCTGCTGCCGTGGACGTACTACCTGATGCGCAGCCTGCCGGACGAGACCACCGCCGCACACTGGCGCTGGGCGTGGGTCGGCTTCGACCTCCTGCTCGCCTGGACGGCCGTCGGCACCGCCATCCGCATCCTGATGCGCTCGCCCAAGCTGATCATCGTCTCGACCGTCACCGGCACGCTGCTGATCGTGGACGCGTGGTTCGACGTGATGACCGCCGCATCGGGCACCGAACGGATCGTCGCGATCTGCCTCGCCGCGTTCGCCGAGATCCCCGCCGCGCTCTTCTGCCTGCGCATCGCGTTCCTGGTCGAGGGCATCTTCGAGCAGGCCCGCCCGCACCTGCTGGGCCAGGGATTCAAGATAGAAGGCAAGCGGCTCATCCCGCCGGATCTCGATCGACAGGCCCCAGAGGCGTAAGAATGCTTCTGTGAGCACAGTCGATCTGCCTCCGCCCGCCATCGGCCCGCTGTCGCGGCTGGCGCCCAAGCCGGTCAAGTTCGTGCTCAACTGGGGCCGCCGCTACTCCCTCTGGGTCTTCAACTTCGGCCTGGCCTGCTGCGCGATCGAGTTCATCGCGACCTCGATGAGCCGGCACGACTTCATCCGGCTGGGCGTCATCCCGTTCGCCCCCGGCCCGCGCCAGGCCGACCTCATGGTCGTCTCGGGCACGGTCAGCGACAAGATGGCCCCCGCCGTCAAGCGGCTGTACGAGCAGATGCCCGAGCCCAAGTACGTCATCTCGTTCGGCGCCTGCTCCAACTGCGGCGGCCCGTACTGGGACTCCTACTGCGTCACCAAGGGCGTCGACCAGATCATTCCCGTCGACGTCTACGTCCCCGGCTGCCCGCCCCGGCCCGAGGCCCTCCTGCACGGCATCATCCGCCTCCAGGAGAAGATCGCCGCCGAGTCGCTGGGGGACCGCTACGGCAACGGCGGCGAGCCCGTGGCGCCGCCTCCGCCCCCGAGGCCGCTTTCGGCCACCGTTCTCCGGCGCCCCATCCAGCCGCCGCCCGACGTACCGCCCGCAGGACCCGAGGACGAGACCCGTCCCGTTGAGGCCCTGCCCGAGGAGAACGTCGCCGCGGACGAGGCCGAGCCCGCTGCTCCACCGGCCGAGCCCGCCCCCGAGGCCCCGGAGGTCGCGGAGGTCGCGGAGCCGACGGGCGGACCGCAGGACGTCACCATGCCGGTCACCGCGCTCCCCGAAGAAGCGGCGCCTGCCCCCGCCGCCGAGCCCGCCGAGCCGAAGGGCGGTCCGCAGGACGTGACCTTGCCGGTTTCTGCGATCCCTGAGGAAACGCCCGCCCCTGAACCAGCGCCGCCGCCGGATTCTCCGAGCGCGGGTGCCGAGGACGTCACCCGGCCCGTCGAGGCGCTTCCCGACGACACGCCCGACGCGACGCGGCCGTTGGAATCAGACGAGGCGCGCGGCGGTGAGCACGGTGAGCACTCCGGGGACGCGGTCGGGCGGTTGCGGCGGCGGAAGCCGGCGGAGCACGACCCGTCGATCATTCCGGGGCTGACGGATGAGGACGAGGAGTGAACGCAGCGGATCTGGCCGAGGCCTGGACGGGGCGCTTCGGCGAGGAGGTCACCACCGAGGAGAGCTTCGGCGGCATCTCGGTCGGGGTGCCGGTCGAGATGTGGGTCGAGGCGCTGGAGTTCGCCCGGGACGAGCTCGGCTGCGACTTCTTCGACTGGCTGACCGGCGTGGACGAGGTCGACGAGGGCTTCGCGATCGTGGCACACGTCTACTCGCTGGAACGCCGCCATCACCTGCTGATCCGGACGCGGGTGCCCAGGGAGGCGCCGGTCCTGCCGAGCGCCGTCGGGGTCTTTCGCGGGGCCAATTGGCACGAGCGTGAGACGCACGAGATGTTCGGCGTGGTCTTCGAAGGGCATCCGAACCTGATCCCGCTGCTGCTGCCCGACGGGTTCGAAGGCCACCCGTTGAGGAAGGAATTCGTGCTCGCCGCGCGGGTCGCCAAGCCTTGGCCGGGAGCCAAGGAACCCGGCGAGTCGGGACATGGGGCGCCCAGCCGGCGGCGGGTCAGGCCGCCGGGTGTGCCGGACGGCTGGGGGCCCAATGCTTGAGGTCATCGTCAAGCTCGTACTGGTCGCGGCGGCCTTCGCCGTGCTGCCGCTGCTGGTCGGGCAGGCCGAGCACAAGGTGATGGCGCACATGCAGGGCCGGCTGGGCCCGATGTACGCGGGCGGCTTCCACGGCTGGGCTCAGCTGGTCGCCGACGGCGTGAAGTTCGCCCAGAAGGAGGACGTCGTCCCGCGCGACGCGGACCGCTGGGTGTTCAAGCTCGCGCCGGGCGTCGCGCTGGTGCCGTACCTGCTGGTGCTGATCGTCATCCCGGTGGGGCCGGGCGACCAGGTCGCGCTGGACCTGGACCTGGGGCTCTTCTTCGCCCTGGCCGTGATGGGCGTCGGCGTCATCGGCGCGATCATGGCGGGCTGGGCCAGCGCCAACAAGTACTCGCTGCTGGGCGGCATGCGGGTCGCGGCGCAGCTGATGTCGTACGAGCTGCCGATGGTGTTCGCGGCCTCGTCGGTCGCGATGGCGGCGGGCACGCTGTCGCTGACCGGGATCGTCGAGGAGTGGCGCTGGTTCTGGCTGCCCTGGCAGGCGATCGGCGCCGTGGTCTTCTTCGTGGCGGGGCTGGCGGAGCTGCGGCGGCCGCCGTTCGACATGCCGGTCGCCGACTCGGAGATCATCTTCGGCCCGTACACCGAGTACGGCGGGCTGCGGTTCGCGCTGTTCATTCTCGCCGAGTACGCGGGGATCGTCGTGCTGTGCGCGCTGACGACGGTGCTGTTCCTGGGCGGCTGGAAGGGTCCGTTCCTGAACGAGCAGCTCGGCTGGCTGTGGACCATGATCAAGGTGTCCGTGCTGGCGTTCCTGGTGATCTGGCTGCGCGTCAGCTACCCGCGGATGCGCGAGGACCAGCTGCAGAAGCTCGCCTGGGCCTACCTGGTGCCGCTGTCGCTGGGCCAGCTGGCGCTGACCGGCGTACTGAAGGTCGCGTTCTCCTAGGCCCGCGTTCTGGCTGAGTCGCCCTAGGGCAGGAAGATCGCGTATTCGGAGAGCTTGGGCAGGATGCCCGGCGGCAGGTCGGTGTCCACGGCCATCTCCTCGGGAGAGATGAAGCCGCCCTGGTCGTCGCGGCGGCGGACGATGCGGTCGATGAGCTCGGGCGTAAGGCCGGGCAAGGCGGCCAGGGCCGCGGGGGACGCGTGGTTGACGTCCACCAGGCCGCCGTCGTCGTACGCGCGGGGCAGGTCGGGGCGGCCGATGCGCAGCTCATGAGCGAGCGCCGGGTCCTCCGCGATGAGCCCGCGCGCGTCCTCGCGGAGCATGCGGCGGTACTTGGCGACCTGGACGGCGTGCTGGTTGTACTGGCTGCGCGGGCCGGTGCGCGGGAACACGGCGCTCCGTACCGCGAACGCGTGGACCGTACCGGCGACCCACAGCATCACCATCATCAGCCCGGCGAGCGCGCCGACCGCCGCCTCGCCGGCGTTCATCAGCGCCAGCACGGCCGTCGAGGCGATCGCGTAACCGGCCGCGGTCGCTCCGTAGTTCCACGAACCGCGCCGCAGCGCCGCGTAGAGGAAGGAAAAGGGCGTTCCGAAACCGAACGTGAGGAACGGAACAAAAGCCCAGAGGATGCCCTGCGGCTCGGGCGGCACGCCCGGAGGCGGCGGAACGGGCTGGATCGGCGGAACGGGCAGCGGGGGCGGTTGATGCGGGTACCAACCCGGCGGAGGCGGAGGATATGGCCTTCCCGCGTGCGGACGGCCCCCGTGCGGACGCCCGCCGTAGGGCCGTGGACGCGGTCCCCGCGGGTCGTTCTCGCCGGGCTCGAACGGGTCGTCGACGCCGTCTCTCACGTCTGGTTCGACGAACGCGGCCCGCGTTGCGTTCCCCAGCGGCTCTGAGTAAGGAATCATGGTGGCCTGTGGGACGGCTACCGGGAGGCGGGCTGGCCAAGGGGCTGGCCGTCACGTTGAGGACGATGACGCGGCGCACCATCACGCGCCAATACCCCGAGGTGCAGCCGGACCTGCCCCCGCGCAGCCGGGGGGTCATCGCGCTCCTGGAAGAGAACTGCACGGTCTGCATGCTGTGCGCCCGCGAGTGCCCCGACTGGTGCATCTACATCGACTCCCACAAGGAGACCCTTGCCGCGGAGACCACCGGCGGCAGGGCCCGTACGCGCAACGTCCTCGACCGCTTCGCCATCGACTTCGCGCTGTGCATGTACTGCGGCATCTGCATCGAGGTCTGCCCGTTCGACGCGCTCTTCTGGACACCGGAGTTCGAGTACGCCGAGTACGACATCAACGAGCTGACCCACGAGAAGGACCGGCTGCGCGAGTGGATGTGGACGGTCCCGCCGCCCCAGGCCAACGACGCGCTGGCCGAGCCGCCCAAGGAAGTCGCCACCGCCGAGAAGGCCGCCGCCCGCGCCGCCGGATCCGCCGCCCGCGCCGGATCCGCCGCTCGTGCGACAGGGCCTGCCGCCCGCACGGCCGGGCCTGCCGCCCGTACGGCCACGTCCGACGCCGACGCGGCCGGGCCTGCCGCCCGTGCGGACGGGCCCACCCCACGGACGGCCCGCGAGACGCCTCCGGAGCAGGGAGGGCCGAGCTCATGAGCGGCCAAGAGGTCCTCTTCACCCTGCTCGGGATCGTCGCGGTCGGGTCGGCGCTGATGGTCGTGACGACGCGGCAGCTCGTGCACGCCGCGCTGTGGCTGGTCGTGTCGTTCGGCGCGCTGGCGGGCGGCTACCTGGTGCTCACCGCGGAGTTCGTCGCGTGGGTGCAGGTGCTCATCTACGTCGGCGCGGTCGTCGTGCTGCTGCTGTTCGGGATCATGCTGACGCGGGCGCCGATCGGCGAGTCCGCCGACCTGGACTCGGGCAACCGCTGGATCGCGGCGGCGGTCGCGGTCGCCACCGCCGCGCTGCTGATCACCGTGCTGCTGATGGGCTTCCGGGACGCGCACACGCCGCTCAAGGCGGGCGGCGGCTCGGCGGACGAGCTGGGCGCCAGCGTCTTCCGCACGTGGGTGCTGCCGTTCGAGGTGCTGTCGGTGCTGCTGCTCGCCTCGCTGGTCGGCGCGATCGTGCTGTCCCGTTCCGACATCGGCGAACGCCGCCCGGCCCGTTCCGGCAACGGCTCACGCCCCGCTCCCGGCCCCGGTCCTGGCGCTGGTTCCGAGGAGGGTGACGGCTGATGCACCTCGCCTATCCGCTGGTGGTGGCCGCACTGCTGTTCTCGGTGGGCGTCTATGGGGTGCTGGCCCGGCGCAACGCCATCCTCGTGCTGATGTCGGTCGAGCTGATGCTGAACGCGGTCAACCTCAACCTCGTCACGTTCGACGTCTGGTGGCGCGACCGCCTGCACGGCGGCCAGGTCCTGACGCTGTTCACCATCGTCATCGCCGCCGCCGAGGTCGGGCTCGGCCTGGCGATCGTGCTGCTGGTCTACCGCAACCGGCAGAACGTCGACGTCGACCGGCTCCGCGCGCTCGCCGAGGAGGGCACATCTCCCGGCCCGAACGGCGAGGTCACCCGTACCGAAGCCCGTACAGAAGAACGCGAGACCGAGACCCCCGAGCGCGTTGAGGGAGGCGCCTCGTGACCGGACTCGCCGCCGCCATCGTCCTGCTGCCGTTCGTCGCGGCGTTCGCGGGCATGCTGCTCGGCCCGCGCCTCACCAAGCTGCTCGGCGGTCGCGGCGGTCGCGGTGGGCGAGGCGAGGGCGGCGAAGGCGGCGAAGGGGCTCCGCTCCCGCTGCTGCGGAACGGCCCGGCGCTCATCGCGTGCGTGCCCATGGCCGCCTCGCTGGTGCTCGCGGCGATCGTCGCGTTCCAGGTCTGGCGCGACCCCGGCGAACGCATCAGGGTGTTCACCCGCATCCCGACCGGCGGCGTGGAGATCCTGGTCGCGCTCCAGGTGGACGGCCTGGCCGCCGTGGTCGGCCTGATGGTCTGCTGCGTGGCGCTGGCGGTGCAGATCTACTCGGTCACCTACATGGCCAAGGACCCGCGCTACTCGTCCTACGCCGCCTTCATCTCGCTCTTCACCGCCGCGATGCTGCTGGTCGTCTACGCGGGCGACCTGATGGTCCTGTACGTGGGCTGGGAAGTCATGGGCGTCTGCTCCTACTTCCTGATCGGCCACCACTGGGAGGACCGCGGCAACTCGCGCGCCGCCGTGAAGGCCTTCCTGGTGACCAGGCTGGGCGACGTCGGCTTCCTGCTCGGCATCCTCGTCCTCGGTACGGGCGCCAAGACGTTCGCCATCGAGGGCGTCCTGCGTGCGGTGCCGGCGATGCCGCACTCGACCGTCACGGCGGCGGCGCTGCTGCTGCTCGCCGGGGTCGCGGGCAAGAGCGCGCAGTTCCCGCTGCACACCTGGCTGCCGGACGCGATGGCGGGCCCGACGCCGATCAGCGCCCTCATCCACGCCGCGACGATGGTCGCGGCCGGGATCTACGTGGTGGCGCGCGTCTACGGCGTGTTCGTCTCCGCTCCCGCCTCGCTCACCGTGCTGGGGATCCTGGCGGTCATCTCCATGCTGGGCTCGGCACTCGCCGCCCTCGCACAGGACGACATCAAACGCGTCCTCGCGTACTCCACCATCAGCCAGCTCGCGGTCATGGCGGCCGGGCTGGCGGTGGGCGGGAAGAGCGCGGCCATCTTCCACCTGCTGACGCACGGCGCCTTCAAGGCGCTGCTGTTCCTTGGCGCGGGATGCGTCATCGTCGTCAGCGGCTCGAACCTCCTGCGCAACTACGGCGGACTCCGGCAGGGCATGCCGATCGCCTTCTGGTCGATGACGATCGGCCTGGCCGCCCTGGCAGGCGTGCCTCCCGTAAGCGGCTGGTTCAGCAAGGACTCCATCATCGAGGCCGCCCAGCACAGCGCCACCCACAGCGGCGAGATCTCCGCACAGGCAGCCGGTGAGCACGGATGGTTCTCGTATGCGCCTCTGCAAGAGGGCCAGAACCTCACGTTCAACACAATCGGCAGCCCAGGCAGCGGTATCGCGCACATCCCCACGGGTGTGGCCTGGCTGATCTACATCGGCCTGCTGGTCACCGTCGCTCTTACGGCCGCCTATGCGATGCGGCTGTGGCTGATGACGTTCTTCGGTGAGCCGCGCGGATCGTACGACACCCACGACGCGCCTTGGCTGATGACCGGAACGGTGGCGGTGCTGGCCGTACCGTCCGCGCTGCTCGGGTTCTTCGGCGGGGGAGCCGAGGAGCTTCGCCCGCACTTCACCTCCGCCGTCATCGGCGTGATCTTCCTGGTCGTCGGCGGCGGCGCCGCGTTCCTCGTCTGGAACCGCGATCCCGCGCTCGACCCGGCACGCGCGCTCGGCCCCGCCCGTCCGCTCTTCCTCCGCGCCTTCTACGTGGACGAGGTCTACGCGGCGGGGATCGTGCGGCCCGTTCAGGCGCTCGCCCGCTACGTCGTCGCGTTCGACGACAAGGGCATCGACGCGGCGGTCGTCGGCACGGCCCGCGCCGCGCGGCGGCTCGGCGGGGTGCTGCGCGTTCCGCAGAACGGCAACGCGCAGGGCTATCTCACCGGGCTCATCGCGGGCGTGGTCGTCATCGTCGCCGGGGTGGTGATCTTCCTGTGACGCTGCTGGTGCTGGTCGGACTGCCGCTGCTGGGCGCGTTGCTGCTGCTCGTTCCCGCCGAACGCCTGATGCCGGGCGACGCGGCGGTGCGCGCGTACGGGGCGGTGGTCTCGGGGCTGACGTTCGCCGTCGCCCTCTTCGCGCTCGCCCGCTTCGACTTCGACGAGCCGTCGCGGATGCAGCTCGGCCTCAACAAGCCGTGGGCGTCCTCGATCGGCCTGCGCTTCCACCTCGGGCTGGACGGCATCTCGCTGCCGCTGGTTGTGCTGACGGCGCTGCTGACATTCCTGTGCTTCCTCTACACGATCAAGCACCCGCCGACCGCTCCGGCAGGAGGCTCCGCGCCGACAGGAGGCTCCGCACGCCTGCTCACCGGGTTGCTGCTGGTCCTGGAGGTAGGGCTCCTCGGAACGTTCGTCTCCCTCGACCTCATCCTGTTCTTCGTCTTCTTCGAGGTCGTCCTCATCCCGATGTACGTGGTCATCGCGCTCTGGGGAGGCCCCGGACGGCGCGCGGCCGCCTACAAGTTCATCCTCTACACCCTGCTCGGCTCAGGCCTGCTCCTGGTCGGCATGCTGCTGATAGCGGTGAACGCCGACACGCTCGACATGACCCTGCTCGCCCGCCGGCACGGCGAAGGCATCGGCCGCAATCTCCAGATCACGGCGTTCGTTCTGATGGGCCTCGGCTTCGCGGTCAAGGCTCCGATGTGGCCGTTGCACACCTGGCTGCCGGACGCCCACACCGAGGCGCCTACGGTCGGGTCTGTCCTGCTGGCCGGCGTACTGCTGAAGATGGGCACGTACGGTTTCGTGCGCGTCGCGGTCCCCGCCGCCCCTGAGGGCGCGCAGTTCTGGGCGCCGTACCTCGGGTTCCTCGCGGTCGTGGGAATCGTCTACGGGGCGCTGGCTTGCCTTGCCCAGACCGACCTCAAGCGGATGATCGCGTACTCGTCCGTGGGCCACATGGGCTTCGTCCTGCTCGGCATAGCGACCCTCACCCCGGTAGGCATCAACGCCGCGCTCTTCGGCAACATCGCCCACGGCCTAATTACAGGGCTTCTCTTCTTCCTCGCGGGCGGGGTCAAGGAACGCTACGGAACGGGAGACATGGAGAAGCTGGGCGGCGGCATGCTCACCAAGGCGCCGCACCTTGCCTCCATCCTCACGTTCGCCGCCATCGCCAGCCTCGGCCTTCCCGGGCTCGCCGGTTTCTGGGGCGAGATGCTCGCCCTCCTCGGCGCGTACAAGCCGCATGCCGACCTGCCCCGCGAGACGTTCGTCACGTTCATGGTCGTAGGCGGCCTCGGCGCGGTGCTCACGGCGGCGTACTTCCTGCGCATGCTGGCCAAGCTCACGCACGGGCCGGTGAGCGGCGTCGAGCTGAGCGCCCCCGGCCGGGTGGCGGGGATCTCGGTGTACGAGTACATGGCGTGGGTGCCGCTCATCGCGCTGACGCTGCTGGTCGGCCTATGGCCCAAGACCCTCCTCGAAGTGACCACCGCCCCCGTGCGAGCGCTCCTGGGAGGTGGCTGACGCCATGATGACCGCCGCGACCATGATGACCGCGACCGCCACCGCTGCGACGACCGCGATGATCCAAGGCATCGACTACGCGGCGATCGCGCCGCCGCTGATCCTGGCCGTGGCCGCGCTCGGCGTGCTGCTGGCCGACGCGTTCGACGTCCCGCGCCGGATCATCGGCCTGCTCAGCGGCGGCTCGCTCGCGATCGCGCTGCTCAGCGTCGTGCTGCTCGCGACCGGCGACCGGCGCGCCACGTTCTGCCTGCCCGGACAGCTGCGCGGCAACGGCCCGCGCTCCTGCTCCTACGTCGCCGACGACTTCACGCTGCTCTTCCAGGGGATCGTGCTCGCGGCGGCCGTGGTCGTCGTGCTGCTGTCGGTCAAGGAGATCGCCGACTCCTCGATGCCGGTCGGGGAGTACCACTTCCTCCTGCTGTCGGCGATCATCGGCGCGCTGACGCTCGTGGCCGCGCGCGACCTGATCCTGCTGGTCGTGGCGCTGGAGACGCTGTCGCTGCCGGTCTTCGCGCTGGTCGCGCTGCGGCGGTACGACGGGGTCGCGTCCGAGGCGTCGCTGAAGCTCTTCCTGGTCTCGGTCGTGTCGGCCGCCATCATGCTGTTCGGGATCAGCCTGGTGTACGGCGCGACCGGCGCGATGCACCTGGACAGGATCGCGCTCGCGCTTCAGGACGGGCGGCTGCCGTCGGACCTGAAGCCGGTCGCCGCCGCCGGGATCGTCCTCGTCCTGGTCGGGTTCGGGTTCAAGGTGGCCGCGGTGCCGTTCCACTTCTGGGCGCCGGACGTCTACCAGGGCGCGCCGCTGCCGGTCGCCGCGTTCCTGTCGGTCGTGTCGAAGGCGGCCGGGTTCGCGGGCCTGGCGATCGTCCTGGCGCTCGGGTTCCCCGCGTACGGCGACGTCTGGGGCCCGCTGATCGGTATCCTCGCCGCCGTCACGATGACGCTCGGCAACCTGATGGCACTCCGCCAGCGCACCGCGATCAGGCTGCTGGCCTGGTCGTCGATCGCGCAGTCGGGCTACATGCTCGCGCCGCTGGCGGTCGGCGAGAAGCGCCTCCCCGAGGCGGTCGCCGCCACCACGGCGTACGTCGCGCTGTACGCGGTGATGAACCTGGGCGCGTTCGCCGTGGTCATCGCCGTCAGCCAGCGGATGGCGCGCGGCTTCGCGGAGTACGAGTCGGGGCGGCGCTGGGACACCCTCGACGACTTTCGCGGCCTCGCCCGTACGAGCCCGCTCACCGCCGCCGCCCTCGCGTTCTTCCTCATCTGCCTCGCCGGGCTGCCGCCCGGCGTGATGGGCCTGTTCGCCAAGGTCGTGGTGTTCCGCGCGACCGTCGCCGGCGACGTCACCTGGCTGGCCGTCATCATGGCCGTCAACACCGTCATCGGCCTCTACTACTACCTGGCCTGGGCCGCCCGCCTCTTCACCGCTCCCGCCGGAGCAACCGGTCTGCGGTCCGCCGGAAGGGCGGCCGAACTCCCGCCAGGTCTCGCGGTACGTTCGGCCATCGCCGCCACGGCCGCCGGTGCGGTGGTGCTGTCGGTCGCGCCCCAGCTCGTACTGCAGGCCGTCTCGTCGGTCACCTAAGAGGGAACATATCGCCAGGTCAACCCGTTGTGCAGTGTGTCAATAGGGGCGACGGGAGGCAGGCGCAAGTGCAGTTCAACGGCGTCAAGACGGCGGCTCTGATAGCGGCGCTGTCGGCATTGATGCTCGCGGTGGGCTGGGTGCTCGGCGGTAGCGCCGGGCTGTTCATCGCCCTGGTCATCGCGCTCGGCACCAACGGTGTCGCCTACTTCTTCAGCGACAAGATCGCACTGCGGTCGATGCGCGCCCACCCGGTCGGCGAGGTCGAGGCCCCCGTGCTCTACCGGCTGGTCCGCGAGCTCGCGACCTCCTCACGCCAGCCGATGCCGCGGCTCTACATCTCCGAGACGATGCAGCCCAACGCGTTCGCCACCGGCCGCAACCCGCGCAACGCCGCGGTCTGCTGCACGCGCGGCATCCTGCGCATGCTGGACGAACGCGAGCTGCGCGCCGTCCTCGGCCACGAGCTGTCGCACGTCTATAACCGCGACATCCTCATCTCCTCCGTCGCGGCCGCGATCGCGACGGTGATCACCTACCTGTCCCACCTGGCGATCTTCCTGCCGATCGGCCGTTCCGAGGACGACGACGGCCCCGGCATCATCGGCGCGCTCCTCATGCTGGTCCTCGGCCCCATCGCCGCCGCGGTCGTCCAGATGGCCATCAGCCGCACCCGCGAGTTCCAGGCCGACGCGTCCGGCGCCCAGCTGACCGGCGACCCGCTCGCCCTCGCCAGCGCCCTCCGCAAGATCGAGGCCGGCACCCAGGCCATGCCCCTGCCCCAGGACCCCGAGCTCGCCACGACGAGCTCCCTCATGATCGCCAACCCGTTCCGCGGCGCCGGCATGGGCAAGCTCTTCTCCACCCACCCGCCCACCGCCGAGCGCATCGCCCGCCTCGAGCGCATGGCCGGCCACCGCTGAGCAGGCAAGCCCACGCCCCGGGCACCAGGGGCGAGATAGGGCGCCGAACACGCTCGCCGAGCCGACTGAAAACTTTCCGAACCTCTTGGGCACTTGCCCCGTCATACAAAGTGCGGGCGCGCCGGGCGCCTTCTGCGGGGGAAGATGGCCGGCGCGCCCTTTGCTGAGACCGGGCCGGCGCGCCAAACCCCCCTGGCGCGCCGGCCTACTCGTCACCGGTAGTTCACGAACTGCAGCGCGACGTCCAGGTCCTTGCCCTTGAGCAGCGCGATGACGTCCTGAAGGTCGTCCTTCTTCTTCGAGCTCACCCGCAGCTCGTCACCCTGGATCTGGGCCTTGATCCCCTTCGGCCCCTCGTCCCGGATCATCTTCCCGATCTTCTTGGCGTCCTCCTGGGAGATGCCCTCCTTCAGCGAGACGCCGATCTTGTAGACCTTCCCCGACAGCCTGGGCTCTCCGGCGTCGATGGCCTTCAGCGAGATGCTCCGCTTGACGAGCTTGTCCCTCAGTACGTCCAGAACGGCGTTGGCCCGCTCCTCGGTGTTCGCCTGGATCTCGATGGTCTCCCCGGACCACTTGATCCCCGCGTCCACGTTCCGGAAGTCGAACCGGTTGGCGACCTCCTTGGTCGCCTGGTTGAGCGCGTTGTCGACCTCCTGCCGGTCGAGCTTGCTCACGATGTCGAACGATGAGTCAGCCATCACAGTCCTTCTTGCCACGGTGTCGGATCAGCGTAGCGACCAGACGCCCCCAAGCCGATGTCACAACCACTACCGCCGTCCGCTATTCTTTCCAGTGCCGTCGCGAGAGCGACGCCACGGCGGGTTGCCCGAGTGGCCAATGGGAGCGGACTGTAAATCCGTCGGCTTAGCCTACGCAGGTTCGAACCCTGCACCCGCCACACCACGCAGAACGGCCCCTGACCTGTGCAAACGGTCAGGGGCCGTCCTCGTTCGGAAGATCGTCCCCACGGGTCGCGGATATTCGCGGGATGAGACTGAGAGCATTCCGCAGGTCGCCCCAGCAAAAGGCGAAGGCCCCGGCCAAAACCGGAGCCCTCATCACGCCAGTCGCCCAGCGCGTCATCTATCCACCTGTGGCTTAGCGGTATCCGCACCAGGGCCGGGGAACGGGGACTCGATCTGGTGTCGGCGCTTCAGTGCAGGCCGTCCTGCTCGCACACCGCGTCGGAGAACGTGCCGGTTCGCGGGACGTTCGGAGGGATCATGACGCGCCGGTCATCGGCAGCGGCCTTGATCACGTCTCGTACACCCGACTGATCTCGGGGTGTTTGCGGCGGTAGAGGACGTGGGGTTTGAGGGGGTGGCCTTCCTCTAGTGCGGGGTTGTCGAAGTCGTCGGCTGGGTTGTGGGTCATGCCTATGCGGTTCATGACGGCCTGGGAGCGGAGGTTGGTCGTGGTGGTGAACGCCACGATCTCGGGGAGGTCCAGGTCGTGGAAGCCGAAGTCGAGGGCGCGGTGGGCGGCTTCGGTGGCGTAGCCGTGGCCCCAGGTGGAGCGGGCGAGGCGCCAGCCGATCTCGACGCAGGGGGTGAAGTGGGCTTGGAAGGTCGGGACGTTCAGGCCGGTGAAGCCGATGAACTCGCCGGTCGCGGTGACCTCTAGCGCCCAGAAACCGAAACCGCGGTCTTCGATGGCCGCATCGACGCGGTCGATCAACGCGTCGCTTTCTGTGCGGGTCAGTACGTTCGGGAAATGCTGTGTGACCTCGGGGTCGGCGTTGAGGGCGGCGAACGGGGTGCGGTCGCTTGGTTGCCAGCGGCGGAGTGTTAGGCGTTCGGTGGACAAGGTGGGTGCGGGCATCGGCTGATGGTAGTTCTGGCGTTGTGCTTAGAATTCGGGCATGGGCGCTAGTGCGCGTGCCTGGGTGGTCGCGTGCGCGATCTTGGTTGCCGGCTGCTCGACCGGGTCCGGTGGGACCGGCCACGAGGCGGCTCGAACTGTTGTGGCCCTGGGGGATTCGGTGCCGGAGGGGGCCAACTGCAACTGCGAGCCCTATCCGCAGTTGAGCGCCACGGCCCTGAGCGTGCCTGGGACCCGGCAGGTGACGGCGACCAATGATGCCGTTGGGGGATATACCAGCGCTGACGTGCTCGCGCAGTTGCGCTCCAAGTCCAAGGTGGCCGCGAACGTGGCGGGGGCCGATGCCGTGGATGTCGAGGTGGGCGCCAACGATGTGTCGTACGACAAGTCGTGCGGCAATTCGACTGCTTGTTATGAGGGGCAGATCCCCAAGCTGGAGCAGAACCTCGCCGAGATCGTTCGGCGGGTGCATGAGCTGACGGCGGGGCACCAGGTTTTGGTGGTTCTGCTGGATTACTGGAGCGTGTGGCTGGGCGGTCAGTACGCCAAGGAGCAGGGGGCGGCGTACGTCGGTGCGGCGGACGAGATGACCGATCAGGTGAACGGGATCATCAAGAAGACCGCGAACGACACCGGTTCGGCGTACGTGGATCTGCGCGCGGCCTTCAAGGGGCCGGACTACGCCTACGACGAGACGCGCTATCTGTCCGATGACGGCGATCATCCCAACGCCGCCGGGCACGAGCAGATCTCCGCCGCGACCGTCGACGTGATCGACAAGACCCTTCACCTGGGTGGTTAGCGGCGGCGGAAGAGGCGGAACCTTCGTTTGGGGCGGGGCTCGGGCTTGGGCGGGGGCTGCCGGTGGGACTGGCGCCAGTCTTCTAGGACCTGGTCGATGTCTATCTGGCGGCGGCCGAGCAGCGGGCCTGGCGGGGGCATGCGCTGGTAGACGGCGATCTTCTCGTTGATGGGCTCCAGCAGGCGGCGTACGTGGTGTTCGGTGGGGGCGTCGGGCGCGGCGGCCAGGGCGTCCTCGATCTCCTTGCGGAGGGCGAGGGTGGGGTGGGGGATCGCGGCAAGGCCTTCGCTGGCCAGCTTCTGCTTGATCCACCAGTTCTCTTCCAGCGGCTTGCCCGCGTCGGGCAGGGGCTTGCCGGCGCCGGGGAGGTCGGCGAACTCGCCTCGGCCTTCCGCCTCGCGGATCTGGCCGTCGATCCAGGACTCGAAGCTGAGCCCTGGGGGCTTTCGCTCAGTCATCACTCCATTGTGTAGGCCTGTTGGCCTTCGTCCCAAGGGAGGTCCTGGTCTTCTACGTGAACGTTCCACTCGGCGTCGGGGAGAGCACGGCGGATCGCGCTGAGGAGGTCGGTCCAGTGGAAGAGGGCTTCGGCGGCTTCTTCGCTGAGGGGGAGTGCGGTGGAGCCTGCGAAGACCTCGCCGGGCTGGGGGTTGTCGTAGACGCAGAACGATTCGCCTGAATCCGCGAAGCGGTCGGGATCGTGGTTGGCGATCAGGGCCGCGATGGTCGCTTGCTCTGCCTCGGTGAGGGACTGCGCGCGGATGGCCGTGTAGTAGATGGAGACGCTCATTCCGTTCCTTGTCGTTCAGTTCTGCTGTGAAGCTGCAATGTTCGCAGTCGGCGGGTACGCCTGCTTCGGTGGGAACGATCGGCCGGCGGCGTCCTCTCCAACCGAACTCGTCGTTGACTAGTCGGGCCCGCGCGAGTGGGTTTACCGTTGTCATAGGCCTCCGGCGGCTGGATGGGCGATGCTGGATCGAGACGAGCTCAACGCGGTGGTGACACTGCTGGACGTGCTCATCGCGCAGCAACCCAGCGAGCCTTTGCGCACGGCCGCGGTGCCGCTGGCGGAGGCGTTGCGCGAACGCCTGGAGGCCCCGAGCCGGCAGGACGAGCACGATGCTTTCGCCGCCGCCGCCGCCGCCGCGGTCTCGCGGCGTGATCTCGGTGATGACCGCGACGAGCAGGCCGAGGTCCGCGACGACGAGGCCGGGCAACGCGACGATGACGCCGCCGAACGCGACGACCTCGGGGCCCAGCGGTCCGTGGTGGCGACGGAGGCGGCCGTGGCCGCCGCGCGGATCGCCGACCAGATCGAGGGTTTGCTGAAGGCCGCCGAGGAGCGCGACCAGGCGGCGGCCGAACGTTCCGATCACCGCGACTCGCACGCCGAGGGATGGCTGGAACAGCTGGCGGCGGAGGACCGCGTTCACAACGCCGCCGACCGCAGGGTGCTGCGGGAGTTCATGATCGTGCTGACGCGGGATCGGGCGAGGGCGCGGCACGAGCGGCTCGCCTTCCGTGAGGACCGGCGCGTCGCCCGCGAGGACCGGGCGGCGGCGCAGGCCGACCGGGCGTACGCGAGGTCCGACCGGGAGGCCGCACGGATCGACCGGGACGAGGCCCTCGCCCGCGTCAACCAGGTGATCTCGCACGGGCAGACGGTGCGCACCCAGACCCGCGAGACGATCGCGCGTTCCCATCAGGTCATCCTCGAATCCGAGCAGCTGCTGAGCCGGACCCGGGCGCAGGCCGCCGAAGAGGACCTCGCGGCGGTCCAGAGCGAGGACGGCGAGCAACCTCAGACGGGACGGCCTCAGCCGCACGTCGGCCAGGCCTCGGTTGATCATCCCTCGGCCGACCAGTTGCCGGTCGATCAGCCGTCGACCGATGAGCCGCCGGTTGATCAGCCGTCGAACGACCCGCCTCCGGTCGACTAGTCCCGGGCGGGTCAGCCACAGCCGGTCGGCCTCCGGTCGGCCCACTTTTCAGCACCTGTACGGGCGTTGCCCGGGGCCTGAAGGCGACCGATCAGGAATGGAGAAGCGCCGGCCCATGGGCCGCGCCTAGCGTTGCCGACATAGCCGTTCACCTGGCTCTTCCGCACAGTGCGGGCCAACGGACCTGGAGGTAGCGATGACTAAGGACACCAAGCGCAAGCCCGGTACGCCCGGCGCGTTCTCGCGGTGGATGCAGCACAGGATGAACGCGCGCATGGCCCGCAAGGTCCGTAAGGGCCGCGGCGAGTTCATGGGCATGGACGTGCTCATCCTCAGCACGAAGGGGCGCCAGAGCGGGCAGCAGCGGGAGACGCCCCTCGCGTGGTTCGCCGATGGTGAGGACTCCCGGCTCATCGTCGCCTCGGGGGGCGGCACCCAGAACCCGGACTGGTACATGAACCTGATGGCGCATCCCGACGAGGCGTCCATCGAACTCCCCAACGGGGAGACCCAGCCGGTGAAGCCGGTCGCGCTTCAGGGGGATGAACGTGAGGAGGGCTGGCACCTCATCGCCACCGCCCAGCCCCGCATCGCCAAGTATCAGAGCAAGTCCGACCGCAAGTACCCGGTGGTCCGCCTCACCCCCCGGTAGCGGCTAGCCGGTAGCCCTCACCTACGCGGGGAAGCGGTCGGCCACCTACGCGGGGAAGCGGTCTGCGAACGCGGCCCGGTTGGCAGAGTTGGCCGAACGGTCCCAGACGGCGAAGACCACCCTTTCGAACTCTCCCGCGAAGGCGCCGGTGAGGTGGGTGTGGAACGCCTCGGCGACCTCACGCGGGTCGTTGCGGAAGACCCCGCAGCCCCACGCGCCCAGGACCAGATTGCGTGCGCCGTGGTGGGCCGCCACGGTCAGGACGCGTTCCGACCTCTGCTGGAGCGCCTGCCTGATCCGAGGGCGCGCTTCCGGGTCCCGCCGCAGTACCTCCCCGGCGTTGGGCGCCGGGGAGGTGAGGAACGAGATGAGATACGGCTCGGCGAGCAACCGGCCGTCTTGGCCGCGATGCACGGGAACGTCGGGGGACCAGATCACCCGGTCGCTGTAGAGCAGGTCGGGCGAGACCCGGTGAGCCTCGTAGTAGTCAGGGGCCTCAAGCAGACACGGGTAGAGCAGGGCCTGGCGGCACAGGTCCTCTTCCTGGGCCTTGGCGCCGCCCAGGTAACCGCCTCCCGGGTTGCGGGCCGAGGCGAAGTTCAGAACGGCGATCCGTTCGGCCCCCGCAAGGTGCAGCCTCCGCGCGGCGTCGAGGCTGCCTTCGGCGGTCACCTCGTACGACGTCCGCCGGTCCGCTGCCGCCGCGTTCGGCGTGAAGGCAGGACCCTCCGGCGGGTGGCTCACCGTGCCGGAGATCGCCGCCCGCAGGGCAGGGCCCACGACCGCCTTGCCCCCATCGTCGGTCGTGTACTCGCCGTCGGCGATGATCCGCGCGTTGTCGGCCGCGATCCCCCGGAGTCTGCTCACGAGCCCGGATAGTAGAACGCGACCGGTTCGCCGGGCCAACGAAAAAAGTACCTAAGCACGACGGATTCCTCGCTTTCGCCTGCTCCATAGCGTTGTCGTCAACGGAGCGATCAAGAAGGAGAAAGCGATGAGCGACATCACCGAACTGGTCACGACCTACCTCGCAGCCTGGAACGAGACCGACCCCGCCGTACGGCAGGCCCGGATCGCCGAGGTCATGACCGAGGACGTCGAGTACACCGACCCGCTGGTCTCAGTGGAGGGCCGGGACGGGCTGGACGCCGCGATGGCCGCCGTTCAGGGGCAGTTCGAGGGCCTGCAGTTCAGCCTGGCGGGTCCGATCGACGCCCACCACAGCCTGGCCCGCTTCACCTGGCACCTGGGCCGCCCAGGAGCCAAGCCGGTGGCGGTCGGCTTCGACGTAGCCGTGATCGGTGACGACGGCCGGATCAGCCAGGTTCTCGGCTTCCTCGACGAGGTCCCCTCCGGAGCCTGACCGCTCCCGCCCGGCCCCCGCCCCCCAAGCCCCCGGCCCCGCCCCCATCGCCCTCCCGGAAGGAAAAGTCATGCCTGCCTACATGCTCGCCCACCTCCGCAAGGCCGAAGAGCTCCACCCCGAGGTACTGGAGTACTTGGAAAGGATTCAGTCCACGATGGATCCCTTCGGCGGCCGGTTCCTCGTGCACGGTGGCCCCATCGAGGTCTTCGAAGGGGAGTGGCCGGGCGACATCGTGATGCTGGAGTTCCCGTCCATGGACCACGCGCGGAACTTCTACAACTCGGCCGCGTACCAGGAGATCCAGCCGCTGCGCGCCAACCACCTCATGGGTGAGCTGGTCATCGTCGAGGGCGTCGAGCCCGATCACGACTCGGCCGAGATGGCCGCAGGCCTCCGCCGCGCCACTGCCTGCTGATCCGCCTCCGCCGGCTGATCCGCCTCCGGCCTCCGCCGCGCCGCGCGCCGCCGCGCCGCCGACTGATCCCGCACGCCTAACGAACGACAGACAGGCCTTCAACGCCAAGGAGCGACCATGTTCTTCGACAGCCACGACGGAACCCGCCTCGCCTACGAGGACTACGGAACGGGCCGGCCGATCGTCTTCATCGCGGGCGCCATGCTTCCCACGGACATGTGGGAGCACCAGGTCCCTTACTTCGTCGAGCAGGGCTACCGCTGCGTTCTCATAGACCGGCGGGGGCACGGGCGTTCCGACCGCCCCGCGAGCGGCTACGACATCGACACCACAGCCGACGACCTGGCCGCCCTGATCGAGCACCTGGATTTGCGGGGCGCCATCCTGGTCGGCCACTCCACCGGTGGGGCGGAGATAGCCCGTTACCTGCTTCGCCACGGCGATGACCGCGTGGCGAAGGTGGCGCTCGTGGCGGCGATCCTTCCGTTCCTCAAGCAGACCGACGACAACCCGGTGGGGATTCCCGAGGCGATGGCGGAGGAGCTGTTCCGCCAGATCCGTACCGACCGCGGCAAGTGGATGAGCCGGCAGGCGCAGGTCTACTTCAACACCCATCTGAACGACGTCTCGCCCGAGCAGGTCGACACCACATACCGCCAGTGCATGTCGACCGCGCCGTGGGCGACGCTCAAGATCCAGCAGTCGGTCTACCACGCCGACAACCGCGACGCGGTGCGACGGATCGCCGTTCCGGCGCTGGTCGTGCACGGTGCCCTGGACTTCTCCGCCCCGGTCGACATCACCGGCCGGCGCACGGCCGAACTGCTGCCGGGGGCCGCCTACAAGGAGTACCCGACCGGCGGGCACGGCATCTACACAAGCCACGCGGCCGAGTTCAACGCCGACCTCCTCGAGTTCATCAAGGCCTGACCCGGCCTCATCAAGGCCCGACTCAGCCCCAAAACCACCGCCAAGCCCCTCACCAGGTATCCCTGGGCGAGGGGCCGCGGACTTACCCGGGGTCCGCCAACTTCTGGCCGGCGGTGATGCCAGTCGGGACCTTTCGATCGCGGTTCCGGTGCCGGGTCGGGGAGACTCCCTGACGTGCACATTTCGTATGAGACTCAGGCGACGCCGGGGCTGGAGAACGAGGACTACGTCGTGGCGGGGCCGGGATGGGTGGCGCTGCTCGACGGTGCGACCGAGCCTCCGGGGGTACGGAGCGGCTGCGTTCACGATCCGGGCTGGCTGGTGCGGCAGCTGGCGGGGGGCCTGGCGGCGCGGCTCGCGGTGGAGGACGGGACGCCGCTGCCCGACGTGCTCGCGGGCGCGATCAAGGACGTGGGTGAGGCCCACTGCGACACCTGTGACCTGGGCAACCCCGACAGCCCCTCGGCGACGGTCGCGATCATGCGGCGGCGGGACGAGGTGCTGGACTGGCTGGTGCTGGCCGACTCGCCGGTGCTGCTCGACGTGGACGGCGAGGTGCGCGTCGTACGGGACGACCGCGTGGACCGGCTGCCGAGCTACACCCGGGAGGCGGTACGGGCCGCGCGCAACAGCCCGGGCGGGTTCTGGGTCGCCAGCACCCGGCCCGAGGCGGCCTACGAGGCGCTGACCGGCGAGGCCCCGGTGGCGAGCGTCCGCCGCGCCGCACTGTTCAGCGACGGTGCGGCCCGGCTGGTCGAACGGTTCGGGCGGATCGACTGGGCCGAACTCCTCGAGCTGCTCGACCAGGCCGGGCCGAGGGAGGTCATCAGGCGTACGCGCGAGGCGGAGGCCGAACCGGAGGCGGCCGCACGGCGGGGCAAGCAGTACGACGACGCGACCGCCGTCCTCGTCCACCCCGCCTAGCCCGCGGCCCTGGCCCGGGCGTCCAGCTAGCCCTGGCCCGCGCGTCCAGCTAGCCCTGGCCCGCGCGCCAGCGGCCCTCAGCCGGTGTTGGGGTTGTTGGCAGGGGCGATGTGCGGCCACCACTCGGTCAGGTCCTCCGCCAGGTGCATGCCCTCGATCGTGAGGGTCGCGGGCATCAGCGGGAAGCGCCGCCCGGCGGGGAAGGAACGCGAGTACGAGGGCGGGTCCAGGACGACGACGCGGGTGCCGTTCAGGGCCGGGATGTCGGCGGGCACGCCCTCGTTGTAGATCCACTCGCCCTTGGCGTCGACCAGGTTCCACGGGCTGGTGACAATCTGCTTACTCGGCAGGTCGGTGTCCAGGAAGCTCGCCACGATCTCGGGCGCGGGCGGCTCCCCGGGCATCCCGCCGGGACGGCCCTGCAGGGCCCCGGCGAGGAGGGTGTGCAGCTGGAAGTTGTCGCCGATCCCGCTGATCGTGACGGTCCAGCCCTGGCGGCTCGCCCGGTCCAGGACGAGCAGGCGCTCGCCGTCCAGGACCTGCAGCAGGTCGCGCACGTACGCCATCTGCCCGAGGTACTTGGCGGCCTGGCCGGCGGCGAACACGCGGAACTCGCGTTCCTCCACCGACGCCCGCACCATCGGCGACCGGGACAGCATCGTGCAGGCGGCCATCGCGAACTGGTGCAGCGAGAACCACGACATCATCGCGGTGACGCCGCCCTCACCGAGCTCGGGCAGCACGACGTCCAGCGCCTGCTGGGAGGGCTGGTCCTGCTCCATGTCGGGCGGGTCGCCCGCGCCGGCCTTCTCCCAGGCGTCGCCGAACGCCAGGGCGGCCGCGGTCACCTCGACGAGCCGCTCCACCACGGCCGTCCCTGCCCGGCCGGCGTCGGCGCCGTTCTCGACCCAGGAGCCCGCGACGACGGCGAGCCATCCGCCCAGGTTGGGCGGCGCCTCGGCGATGCCCTCGGCGAGGCGCGGGAGCGCGGCGTTCAGTTCTGCGGGGGGCTCGTTCTGCGATTCCTGCATCAGCCGGGGGAGGAGCTCGCCGAAGACCTGGTCCTCGGCGACCGCCGCCCGGACGATCTCGTCGCAGACGTGCTGGAGGGCCTGACTCATGAAGATCACCCTGGCATACGGGGTGAAATCAGGGCCGATGGGAGCCCTGTGAGACCTCCGTGACCGGCGCCTCGGGTGCCGGTGGTCGCCGCCCGGATTTGATTTCGTATCCGGTGCTCGGGGCGTGTATGGTTACACCCGTCGCGCAGGCGACAAGGCCCCTTTAGCTCAGTCGGCAGAGCGTCTCCATGGTAAGGAGAAGGTCTACGGTTCGATTCCGTAAAGGGGCTCAAGGAAGTCCGCACCCCCGGTTCGCTCGGAGCGGGCCGGGGTTCTTCGGTTTCCGAGGTGTTGAGGTCGTCGGGTATTCTGACCTATCGGTCCACACCGACCATCACGGCGGGGTAGCTCAGTCAGGCAGAGCAAGCGGCTCATAATCGCTGTGTCGCCGGTTCAAGTCCGGCCCTCGCTACTACCCGTCCTCCCGTTCCCCTCTGGGACCGGAGGCGGGTGCTCGTATCACCGGCCGCCCTCCCGGGGCGGCCGATGACTGCGTCGCATGTCCTAAGTCCCTAGTCAGAAAGGCACTCCATCGTGGCTGCCACCGACGTTAGGCCGAAGATCACGCTGGCCTGCCAGGAGTGCAAGCACCGCAACTACATCACCAGGAAGAACCGGCGCAACGACCCGGACCGCCTGGAGATCAAGAAGTACTGCCCCAACTGCCGGACCCACCGTCCGCACCGCGAGACCCGCTAGGACTCCCCGGGCCGACCGGCCCCGGACCGTTCTGGTCCCGGACCGTTCCCGGCCCACGAGCCGGTCGGCGTCCCCCGGACCGTTCCGGCCCACGAGCCGTTCACGGGCTCGAGCCGTTCACGGGCTCGGGCCGTTCGTCGGCCTCGGGCCGTTCCCGGTCCCGGATCGTTCGGCGGCCCACGGGCCGGCCGCGCTCCGATCGGACGCGCGGCGTGCGCTCCAGCCGGCGCTTCGACGCTCGACACCTCGGCGTTCGATGCCTCGGCGCCCGATGCCTCGGCGTCCGATGCCTCGGCGTCCGCGAACGGCGCACCATTCCGCATTCACCGCGCCCCGGCGCGGCGGCGGCTCGACCAGCGGTTTCGCTCGGCGGCAGGCTTGCCTGGCTTGCTCTGACGTGTGCAGCCCGTCCCCGCGGACACCCGCGAGGGCGGGCTGAACGTCGTTCTGTTACGGTCCGTCCGAGAGCGCAGACACGTGCCGGGCGCGGGCACGCGGGGCCGGTGGCGACCGCCTGCCCCCGTACGACCTTGGAGGGACGATTGCATGGCACTCAACCGTGATTTCATCGGGCGGGCGTTCCCGCCCAGCGCGCCTTACGAGGTCACCCGGCTGAAGATCCGGGAGTTCGCGGACGCGATCGGCGACAAGAACCCGATCTACCGCGACCAGGAGGCGGCCAAGGCCGCCGGGCACGCCGACGTGATCGCCCCGCCGACCTTCCCCATCGTGGTCTCGATGGGCGGTGGCGGCTCGCTGGCCGACCCCGAGCTCGGCCTGAACTTCGCGATGGTCGTGCACGGCGAGCAGCGCTTCGAGTACACCCGCCCGCTGCGGGCCGGCGACACCGTGGTCTGCGAGTCGACGGTCACCGAGATCAAGTCGATCGGCAACAACGAGAAGCTGGTCCTGGAGACCGAGATCAAGACCACCGAGGGCGAACTGCTCTGCAAGGCCTTCAACACGATCGTGGAGCGGGGTGCCTGATGGCCGCACAGGTGAAGTACGACGAGGTCGAGGTCGGCACCGAGATCCCCGCGCAGTCCTACCCGGTGGACCGCCTCAACCTGGTGATGTACGCGGGCGCGTCCGGCGACTTCAACCCGATCCACTGGCGCGAGTCGTTCACCAAGAAGGTCGGCCTGCCGGACGTGATCGCGCACGGCATGTTCACGATGGCCCAGGGCGGCCGGTACGTGACCGACTGGGCCGGCGACCCGGGCGCCGTGGTCGACTACGGCGTGCGCTTCTCCGCGCCGGTCGTGGTGCCCGACGAGGGCGGCGCGACCCTGGAGATCAGCGGCAAGGTGGAGGAGAAGCTGGACGACAACAAGGTCGTCGTCGCGCTCACCGCCCGGTCCAACGAGCAGAAGGTCCTCACGCGCGCCAAGGCCGTCGTCCGGCTCGCCTGAGACCGCGCACGCACGCGCCGTGCGTGCCCGCGCGCCTCGTGCGCGGGCCTCATGCGTGCGCCTCGCGTGTGAACGTGCCCTGGCGCGTGCCTGCGTGCACGCGCCGTGCACGGGTGCGCCATCCTGGTGTGCGGGCCGGAACGCCGAGCGCGCTGCGGCCCGCACGACCGGGGAACGTACGGGAGAGGAAGACCGCGTGGCAGTGTTCGCTGAGGACGTGAGGCTGGCCGGCTACACCACGCTCCGCCTCGGCGGCCCGGCTCGCCGCTTCGTGGAGGCGACGACCGAGGACGAGCTGGTCGCGGCCGTGCGCCGGGCGGACGAGGCCGGCGAGCCGGTGCTGATCCTCGGCGGCGGCAGCAACCTGGTGGTCGCCGACGCGGGCTTCCCCGGAACGGTGATCCACATCGGTACGCGCGGCACCGAGAGCGCCACCGACGAGCAGGGCCGCGTGCGGGTGCGCGTCCAGGCCGGCGAGGAGTGGGACCCGTTCGTGGCGCGCTGCGTGGCGGACGGGCTGGCGGGCGTCGAGTGCCTGGCGGGCATCCCCGGCCGGGTCGGCGCCACCCCGATCCAGAACGTCGGCGCGTACGGCCAGGACGTCAGCGAGACGATCGTCGAGGTCCAGGCGTACGACCGGCAGGAGCGCAAGTGCGTCACGCTCGGCCGCGAGGACTGCCGCTTCACCTACCGGCACAGCGTCTTCAAGGGCTCGGACCGCTTCGTGATCCTGGACGTGACCTACGAGCTGGGCCAGTCGGAGGAGTCGCAGCCGATCGCGTACGCCGAACTGGCCCGCAGGCTCGGCGTGGAGCCCGGCGCGCGCGTGCCCCTCAAGGAGGCGCGCGACGCCGTCCTGGAGCTGCGCCGCGGCAAGGGCATGGTCCTGGACCCGGACGACCCCGACACCCGCAGCGCCGGGTCGTTCTTCACCAATCCGATCCTGGACGCCGCGCAGCTCGCGGATCTTGAGCGCCGGGTGGCCGAACGCCTCGGCCCGGACGCGACGTTCCCGCGCTACCCCGAGAGCGGCGGCCGAACGAAGACCTCGGCGGCCTGGCTGATCGACAGGGCCGGTTTCGCCAAGGGGGAGGCGCTCGGCCCGGTCCGCATCTCCGGCAAGCACACGCTCGCCCTCACCAACCCCGGCGGCGGCAGCACCGAGGACCTGCTGGCCCTCGCCCGCCACGTGCGCGACGGTGTACGGGAGGCGTTCGGGGTCGTGCTGGTCAACGAGCCCGTCTTCATCGGCGTGACTCTCTGACGCGGTCCGGCGCCAAGGCTGTTCGCCCGGTCCTGATAGCCTGATCTTCGTCGAGGGGGAGTAGTCCCAATCGCGTGATCGACACACTGGCGTTCCCGAGAGCGCCCGGTCGCGCGGGCCTCGGGCCGGTCGGCCCGCAGGCGGACGAGACCTTCGGCCTGGCAGTCATGCCGGGCCGAGGTCGTGCGCGAAATCCCCCGCCCTCAGCTCGGCACCGAGCGAGAGGCACAGCGGTTTGATCTCCGCATTCATCATCAGCCTGGTCGTCATCTTCGTCGCCGAGCTGGGCGACAAGAGCCAGCTGATGGCCATGACCTTCGCGACGCGGTTCCGCGCGCTCCCCGTCCTCATCGGCATCACCGCCGCGACCGCCCTGGTCCACCTGGCGAGCGTGGTGCTGGGCGCGGCGCTCGGGGCGGCGATCCCCACCAGGCCCATCTCGATCCTCGCCGGGCTGGCGTTCCTCGGCTTCGCCGCCTGGACGCTGCGCGGCGACGAGCTCACCGACGACGAACAGGCCAAGGCCGACAAGGCCACCGGCTCGGCCATCCTGGCGGTCGGCGGCGCGTTCTTCCTGGCCGAGCTGGGCGACAAGACCATGCTCGCGACCGTCACCCTGGCCGCCGACCACGGTGGCTTCTGGGGCCTGGCCGGGATCTGGCTGGGCAGCACGGTCGGCATGGTCGCCGCCGACGCGCTCGCCATCGTCGTCGGCCGGATCCTCGGCCGCCGCCTCCCCGAGAAGGTGATCCGCTACGGCGCCGCGGCCGGCTTCGCGATCTTCGGCGTCATCCTGCTCCTCGAAGCCGCCTTCGCCTGACCCCGCGCCTGGCCCCGCATGCCGGCCGCCCACCCGGCCGTACCGAATGGCGGCGAATGTTTTTATCTGCATTTCCGCTATTACGTCAGGAATTGTTTTCCGGGGTCGGGTGCGTTCACATGTGCCGCCCGGCGAGCATCATTGAGGCAAGGCCCTTCACCCCCGCGGGTTCCCGTGGGAGGGCCTTCAGTGGGGCGGAGTACGACGTGGCCATTCCGCGACCCCGGCGGGGTCTAGGACCGCGGCCTCAATTGTGCGACGAGGTCGCCGCGCGCATCCGTGAGCTCATCATGGACGGGCAGGTGAGACCCGGCGAGTTCCTCCGGCTGGAGCGGCTGGCGCTGGATTTCGGCATCAGCGTGACTCCCGTACGAGAGGCGCTGCAGTCATTGCGCAGTGAGGGCTTCGTACAGCTCGAACCGCGCCGCGGGTTCGTGGTGGCGCCGCTGTCCAAGCAGGACGTGAACGACCTGTTCTGGGTGCAGGCGACCATCGCGGCCGAGCTGACCGTACGGGCGGCCCGGCGCATGGAGCCGGAGACGATGCGCGACCTCACCGGCATCCAGCGGTCGCTGGAGCAGGCGGTCGCCGCCGGCCGGGCCGATCTGGTGGAGGACCACAACCACGCGTTCCACCGGGCGATCAACCTGGCGGCGGATTCGGAGAAGCTCGCCTGGTCGCTCGGCTCGGTGTCGCGGTACGTGCCGCGCGGGCTGTACGGGCGGCTGCCGGACTGGCCCGCCGCCGTCGAACGCGACCATCTGCGCATCCTCGAGGCCCTGCGGAGCGGTGACCCGCACGCGGCGAGCGGCGCGATGCGGCTGCACATCATGCGAGCGGGCGAGCTGCTGATCGCGCACCTTGAGCGGCAGGAGATGTGGGGCCCGACGGCTCCTGCCGCCCCGGCCGCGCCCACCCCTTGACGAAGTTAGTGATTGAGTACTAACTTTCTCCCATGAGCCCACGGATGAGCGCCGAGGACAGGCGCGAGGAGACCCTCCGCGCCGCGGTCTGCGCGTTCGCCAAGGGTGGTTACGAGGGCACCTCGACCGCCCAGATCGCCCAGCAGGTCGGGGTCTCGCAGCCCTATCTGTTCCGCCTGTTCCCGTCCAAGCGGGCCCTGTTCCTCGCCGCCGTCGAGCGCTGCTTCGACACGATCGAGGACGCCATGCGCGACGCCGCCGGCGGCCTGTACGGCAGCGAGGCGATCTCCGCGATGGGCGCCCGCTACCGGGAACTGCTGGCCAACTCGACCGTCCTGCAGTTCCAGCTCCAGATCTTCGCGGCCGCGGTCGACGACGAGGAGATCCAGATCATGGGCAACGCCCGGTGGGCGCGGCTCTGGCGCACCGTGGCCGAGCTCTCCGGTGAGCCGCCCCAGGAGGTCCTGCGGTTCGTCTCGACCGGCATGCTGCTGAACGTCCTGGTCGCGTTCGGCATCCCCTACACCCCCGGAGAGAAGCTCGCCCAGTCGCTGCGCGACTGGTCCGCCGACGCATGATCTTTTTTTTCGACATCAAAGTTAGTGACTGATAACTAATCCCCCTGAACGAGATCCCGAGGAGCGGGCCATGAGGCACCACGCACTCAAAACCTTCATCGTCACCGGAATCGCGTTGTTCATGGTCTCCCTGGACAACCTCATCGTCACCAACGCCCTGCCCTCGATCCGCAAGGACCTCGGCACCGGCCTCGAAGCGCTCGAGTGGACGGTCAACGCCTACACGCTCACGTTCGCCGTCCTGCTGCTGACCGGCGCCGCCGTCGCCGACCGGTTCGGCCGCCGCAGGCTCTTCCTCATCGGCCTGACCCTCTTCACCGCGTCCTCCGCCGCCGCGGCGCTGGCCCCCGGGATCGGCGCCCTCATCGCCGCCCGCGCCGTCCAGGGCGCCGGCGCCGCGATCGTCACGCCGCTCACGCTGACCATGCTCGCCGCCGCGACCCCCGCCAACCGGCGCGGCCAGGCGCTGGCCGCCTGGGGTGCGATGAGCGGGCTCGGCGTCGCGCTCGGCCCGGTGGTCGGCGGCGCGCTCACCGAGTACGCCACCTGGCAGTGGATCTTCTGGATCAACGTCCCGATCGGCATCGTCCTGCTGGGCCTCGCCCGCGCCTTCCTGACCGAGAGCCACGGCCCGCGCAAGCCGCTGGACCTGGTCGGCACGTTCCTGGTCAGCGCCGGTCTGCTCGGCATCGTGCTCGGCCTGGTCGAGGGCAACGGCCGCGGCTGGACCAGCCCGCTCGTCCTGACCGCTCTGATCGCCGGCGCGGCCGTGCTGACCGGCTTCCTGGCGTACGAGCTGCGCGCCGTAAACCCGATGCTGCCCATGGCGATCTTCAAGAGCCGCGGCTTCAGCGCCGTGAACGCCGTCGCGCTGGTCATGTCGTTCGGGATGTTCGGCGCGGTCTTCCTGCTCGCGCAGTTCCTGCAGGGCGTCCAGGGCATGTCCCCGCTGGAGGCCGGCGTCCGCACCCTGCCGTGGACCGCGATGCCGGTGGTCGTCGCCCCGCTGACCGCGCCGCTGATGGCCCGCGTCGGCCCGCGCAACGTGCTGGCGCTCGCCCTGGTCTTCCAGACCGCCGGCATCGCCTGGCTCGGCGCCGTGACCGCGGCCGACGTCTCCTACGGAACGCTGCTGCCCGCCTTCGTTCTCGCCGGGATCGGCATGGGCCTGTTCTTCTCGCCGCAGGCCCGCCTGGTGCTGGCGTTCGCGCCGCACGAGTTCACCGGCCTGGCGTCCGGCGTGAGCAACGCGCTGCGCCAGCTCGGCACGGTCCTCGGCATCGCGGTCCTGGGCGCGGTGTTCTCGGCGAACGGCGACTTCACCAGCCCGCAGCGCTTCACCGACGGCCTCACCGCCTCGGTCTGGACGGGCGCCGTGGTCCTGGGCGTGGCGGTCGTCATCGCCCTGGTGATCCCGTCCCGCCTGCCGGCCCCCGCGACCGCCCCGGTCGAGGCCGGTGAGCCCACCGACGAGACCACCCCGGTCCCCGTCGAAGCGGCCTGACGGAACGACCTTCTTGAGCGGTGGCGGCAGGACCGCCACCGCTCAAGCGCGTTCAGTGGCGGTCAGCGCCGTTCAGCGCCGTTCAGTGGCGCTTGAGCCAGTTGTCGATGTCGCCCAGCAGGCGCTTGCGGACCGTCTCGGGGGCGGCCGAGCCGTGGATCGACTGCCGGGCCAGCTCGGCGAGCTCGCCGTCGGTGAACCCGTGGTCGGAGCGCGCCAGCTCGTACTGCCGCACCAGCCGCGACCCGAACAGCAGCGGGTCGTCGGCGCCGAGCGCCATCCGCGCCCCCGCCTCGAACAGCTGCCGTACGGGCACGTCGGCGGCCGAACGGGCCACGCCGAGCCCGACGTTGGACGCCGGGCAGACCTCCAGCGTCACCTCGCGTTCCACGATCTTCTCCAGCAGCCGCGGGTCCTCCACGGCGCGCACCCCGTGCCCGATCCGGTCCGCGCCGAGCGTCTCCAGGCACTCGCGGATGCTCTGCGGGCCGAGCAGCTCGCCGCCGTGCGGGGCCGACAGCAGCCCGCCCCGCCGCGCGATGCGGAACGCGCCCTCGAAGTCGTACGCGCGCCCGCGCCGCTCGTCGTTGGACAGCCCGAACCCGACCACGCCGCGGTCGGTGTAGCGCAGCGCCAGCCGGGCCAGCGTCTTGGCGTCGAGCGGATGCCGGGTCCGGTTGGCCGCGATCACGACGCCGATCCCGACGCCCGTCGCGTCCTCGGCCTGCCGCACGGCGTCCAGGACCAGCTCGACGGTCGGGGTCAGCCCGCCGAAGCGCGCCGCGTACCCGCTCGGGTCGACCTGGATCTCCAGCCAGCCCGACCCCTCGGCCGCCTCGTCCTCTGCGGTCTCCCGGATCAGGCGCCGCATGTCGTCGGGCGTCTTCAGAACGGACCTGGCGATGTCGTACAGGCGCTGGAAGCGGAACCAGCCGCGTTCGTCGGTGGCCTGCAATCGCGGGGGCCAGTCTTCGACCAGGGCGTCCGGCAGGTGCACGCCGTGCTCGGCGGCGAGCTCCACGAGCGTGGAATGCCGCATCGAGCCGGTGAAGTGCAGGTGCAGATGTGCCTTGGGGAGCGCGGCGAGATCTCGGGGCGCTGACGTGGAACGGGCCTCCATGAACCAATGCTGCCCGATCTTTCCCGGTGATGCGCGCATACGCCCTGTTGGAGCCCGTAGACCACCCGTGACGGTCAGTGCTCATGGCACGGAACGACCAGCCGGGACATGGCCCGGAAAAAACTTTGGGAAGCCGTGCAACCTCGCTGCGTGGTCGTGCGTATACGAGGGGCGCAAGAGAGTTGAGGCAAGGAAGCCAGGAGAGGGACACAGATGATCACGATGAAGGCGGCCACGATCGCGGCGGCGGCGATTGGCGCGGTCGGTGCCATCAGCGGCGTCACCTGGGCGGCCACCGGGTCGCCGGTCGCCGGGCTGACCGGTGCGCACGACAAGGCGCCGGCCGCCGTGCAGCAGGTCAAGGACGCCGTACCGCCGGCCCCCGCCACGCTCCCGACCTGCCTCCCGACCGACAAGCTCCCGAAGGTCCCGACTGACAAGCTGCCGAAGGACCGGCTCCCGAAGGTCCCCACCGACAAGCTGCCGAAGGTGCCGACGGACAAACTCCCGAAGGTCCCGGCCGACAAGCTCCCCAAGCCGCCGGCCGACAAGCTGCCGAAGCTCCCCACCGACAAGCTCCCGAACCCCACGCAGCCCGGTAACCCCGGCACGCCCGGCACCCCCGCCCCCGGCATTCCCGCCCCCGGCGCTCCGGCTCCCATGCCGCAGCCCACCTGCCTGCCGGACGCCTCGCGGCTGCCCAAGCCCCCCGCCGACAAGCTCCCCGGCAACCCCGCCGACAAGCTGCCCAAGCCCGGTGTCCCCGGCGTTCCCGGCGCGCCGAAGCTCCCGAAGAACGTCGACTGCTCCAAGCTCCCCGCGCCCGTCCAGGTCGGCGGAACGGTCGAGAAGGCGCTCATCCTCACCAAGGGCCTGAACTTCACCGGCGTCCAGGGCCCGTCCGTTCTCCCGGGCGCGACCAAGGACGTCAAGGTCCGTAAGATCTGCGCGATCACGCAGAAGTGGGTCGGCGCCGCGGGCCGCTACATCACGATCGAACGCCTGATGGCCCCCGCCGGGACCACCGAACGTCAGCTCCGGCAGGCGCTCGCGCTGCCCGCCACCGGACCGCTGCCCGGCGGCGGCGTCCTGATGTTCGACCCGAACGGGTCTTCGCTGCTAACGAACGCCAGCTCTCTTTTGACGAGCGATCTGCCGGAACTGGCCTCCGCCGTCCAGCAGGCCAGGTAAGAACCCGGGACGGGTGGCCTCTTGGCGCGTGAGAGGCCACCTGTCACCGGTCACAAATTCACACCCCCCTCCGGACGGAGAGCATGGGTCGTCGAGACGACGAGTCGTTCACCGAGTTCGTTGCGGCGCGTGGCACCGCCCTGACCCGGACCGCCGCGCTGCTGTGCGGTGCCCGCCAGGACGCGGAGGATCTCCTCCAGGCCGCGCTGGAGAAGGCGTACCGGCACTGGGGGAGGCTCGATCCCGAGTCCGACCCCGAGCCGTACGTCCGCCGGATCCTGGTCAACCTGGCGATCAGCCGGTCCCGGCGGTGGAAGGTGCTGCGGGAGATCCACATGGCGAGCCCGCCCGAGGTGGCCGCCGACTCCGGGCACCACGCCGTCGAGCTGCGCGGAACGCTGATGGACGAGCTTCGCCGGCTCGGTTCCCGCCAGCGCGCGGTCCTCGTGCTGCGCTTCTGGGAGGACCTGTCGGAGGCCGAGACCGCCCAGGCGCTCGGCTGCTCGGTCGGCACGGTCAAGAGCCAGGCGTCCCGGGGCCTCGCCAGGCTCCGGGAGCGGCTCGGCACCAATCTGGCACCGATGGAGAGATGAGCGATGGACCTGGAGAGTGAACTGAGACGGGCGATGGCGGAGCACACCGCCGACGCGTCCGCTCCGTCCTCGCTCGCCGAGGACGTGCGGCACCGGTACCGCCGCCGCGTGACCCGCATCCGCACGACCGTCGGGGCGGCCACCGCCCTGGCCGTGCTGACGGCCCTGGTGCCGACGACGTACCACTCGTTCCGCGCCGACCCGGTGAGCGCGAGCAAGACGCCCACCGCCGCCGCGCCCCCGGCTCCCGGTTCGAACGGACCGGCGCAGCCTCCCGCCCCGGGCGAATCTCGGTCGCCCCGCACCTCGGAGAACCCCGGGGCGGGAGCCTCCCAGCACCCGTCGCCGCGGCTCGGCCCCGGCGGCGGGCACGGCTCGGCCGCACCCGGAACGGGGTCGAACCCGCTGCCGGGCTGGGTGACCTACCTGCCGTCGGGCCTGGGCGCCGCCCAGCCGTGCGCGGACCAGGGCACCACGACCACCTGCCGGTGGACCGGAGCGGCGGGAACGGTGGAGATCCGGGTCGTACGGAACGCCGGGCTGACCGCGCCCGAGGGACTGGGCGTGCTGCCCGCGATGCCGAAGCCCGCATCAGTGCGGGGGCACAAGGCGTTCGTCTCGGACCGGCCCGGCGCGGCCAGGCAGATCGCCTGGATCGACCGGCCGGGCGTGGGCGTCATCGTCACGGCCGCCGGTTCCGTACGCGACGACCTGCTGCGCATAGCCGAGGGCGTACGCCCATAGAGAGGGGGACTGGGACGGGCCCCGACCGGGCCATGAAAAGCCCGGGGTGGCACCCATGGAAAAGGGGCGTCCCGGCGGTTCGCGCGGATCCGCCGGGACGCCCCTTTGTTTTCCAGGACTCAGGCTTGCCTTTCAGGCCTAAAGCTCAGCTCGCCTCGGAGAGCAGCTTGGCCACGCGGGAGACGCCCTCGATGAGGTCGTCGTCGCCCAGCGCGTACGAGAGACGGAAGTAGCCGGGGGTACCGAACGCCTCGCCCGGGACCAGCGCGACCTCGGCCTCCTCCAGGATCAGCGAGGCCAGCTCGACCGAGGTCTGCGGGCGCTTGCCGCGCAGCTCCTTGCCGAGCAGGTCCTTGACCGTGGGGTAGCAGTAGAAGGCGCCCTGCGGCTCGGGGCAGAACACGCCGGGGATGTCGTTCAGCATCCGCAGCATGGTCTGGCGCCGCCGGTCGAAGGCCTTGCGCATCTCGGCCACGGCCGACAGGTCGCCGGTCACCGCGGCGAGCGCGGCCGCCTGCGACACGTTGGCGACGTTGGAGGTGGCGTGCGACTGCATGTTGGTCGCGGCCTTCACCACGTCCTGCGGGCCGATCAGCCAGCCCACCCGCCAGCCGGTCATCGCGTACGTCTTGGCGACGCCGTTCAGCACCAGGGTCCGGTCGGCCAGCTCGGGCACGACGACCGGCATCGAGTGGAACTCGGCGTCGCCGTAGACCAGGTGCTCGTAGATCTCGTCGGTGATGACCCAGAGGCCGTGCTCGTCGGCCCAGCGGCCGATCGCCTCGATCTCGTCCCGCGAGTAGATCGCGCCGGTCGGGTTCGAGGGGGAGACGAACAGCAGCACCTTGGTGCGGCCCGTGCGGGCCGCCTCCAGCTGCTCGACGCTCACCCGGTAGCCGGTGGTCTCGTCGGCGACCACGTCGACCGCCACGCCGCCCGCGAGCTTGATCGACTCGGGGTAGGTGGTCCAGTACGGCGTCGGCACGAGCACCTCGTCGCCCGGGTCCAGCAGCGCCGCGAACGCCTCGTACACCGCCTGCTTGCCGCCGTTGGTCACCAGGACCTGCGACGGCTCGACCCTGAAGCCCGAGTCGCGCTCGGTCTTCTCCGCGATGGCCGTCTTCAGCTCCGGCAGCCCGCCGGCCGGCGTGTACTTGTGGAAGCGCGGCACCCGGGCCGCGGTGACCGCCGCCTCGACGATGTAGTCGGGCGTCGGGAAGTCGGGCTCGCCCGCGCCGAACCCGATGACCGGGCGGCCCGCCGCCTTCAGCGCCTTGGCCTTGGCGTCGACGGCCAGCGTGGCGGATTCGGAGATCGCGGCGATGCGCTTGGAGATGCGAGGACGCTCAGTGCTCATGTCCCTATCGTTACAGAGGACCGGCCGTGCTCACGTCCCTATTCCCCCTCGTGGCCAGATCGTCTGACCGGCCCCGAGGCGATCATCTCGTCGTCTGGTTCGACGAGCGGGCCGTCCGCACCGTAGACTCACCTACCTAGCGTCGCGCTAATGGCATACGCGCATGTCTCCACGAGGCCGTAAGCTATGCGGTGCTAACCGGGATCACCCGGGGAGCAGTGTTTTCCCCTTCGGGGGGAATAGGGCAGTGGCTCAATTGGTAGAGCTCCGGTCTCCAAAACCGGCGGTTGGGGGTTCGAGTCCCTCCTGCCCTGCGAGGTGCGGTGCGCGCACCCGTGCCCGGCCACGCCATGGCACGCCGTCATGGCGTGAGCAGGAGGCGGGCAGGCGCCACAACCACATGGTGGTTGAAAACGACCTATGAGGTGAACGGCGGCAAATGGCGACTGAGACGCGCGGCGGCGAGGCCGCTGCCAAGGACGAAGGCAAGGGAAAGGGCACGCGCAAGCGGACCTCTCCCGCTCTCTTCGTGCGCCAGGTGATCGCCGAGCTGCGCAAGGTCATCTGGCCCACGCGGCGCGAGCTGATCACCTACACCAGTGTCTCGCTGGTGTTCGTGCTGGTCATGGTCGCCCTGGTCGCGGGCCTGGACTGGGCCCTGCACAAGGGCGTCTTCTGGGTGTTCGGCTGATCCCTTCCGGGTAGCCCACTCTCAGTAGTTCCGTTCTCACCAGCATCAGCGCATCACCAGCAAGTCCATCACCGGAAAACCGTTCGAGAGAAAGAGTCACCGTGTCCGAGTCCTCACAGCCCCACGACGAGGCCATCGAAGAGGCCCAGTCTGCTGCGGCTGCTGCGGCCGATCCGGCGGACGAGCTCGCCGGCCCGGTGGACACGCTCGCCGCGTCCGCCGATGAGGCCGCCGACGCCGACGCCGCGCCCGCCGGGTCCGCCGACGTGGACGACGCGGAGGTGGCGGACGACGCCGAGGCCGCCGAGGCCGCCGAGGTCGCCGGGGACGAGGCCGCGGACGACGAGGACGCGCCGGCCGAGCCGCCGTCCGACCCGTACGCCGACTTCAAGATGCAGCTGCGGCTGCAGCCGGGCGACTGGTACGTCGTGCACTCCTACGCGGGGTACGAGAACCGGGTCAAGACCAACATCGAGACCCGGACCCAGACCCTGAACATGGAGGACTTCATCTTCCAGATCGAGGTGCCTCAGCACGAGGTCACCGAGATCAAGGGCGGCAAGCGGCAGAAGGTCAACGAGAAGGTCCTGCCGGGCTACATCCTGGTCCGCATGGAGCTGACCGACGAGTCCTGGGCCGCGGTCCGCAACACCCCGGGCGTGACGGGCTTCGTGGGCCTGTCCAACAAGCCGTCGCCGCTCAGCCTGGACGAGGTCGCCAACCTGCTGGCGCCCGAGCCGGAGGAGGGCAGCCCGGCCAAGGCCAAGGAGCAGGCCAAGGTCGCCGCCACCGTCGACTTCGAGGTCGGCGAGTCGGTCACCGTCATGGACGGCCCGTTCGCGACCCTGCCAGCCACGGTCAACGAGATCAACGCCGAGCAGCAGAAGCTCAAGGTGCTGGTGTCGATCTTCGGCCGCGAGACCCCGGTCGAGCTGAGCTTCAACCAGGTCTCCAAGATCTAGTCTCACCTTCGGGTATTCTTGTCTGTCGGCCGTCCTTCGGGCGGCCGACAGCCGTGACCGCGGTGTCACGGCCCACCTTCTTCCCCGCCTCGCGCGGGGGCACCAAGGATCCCAACACCCGGGCTCACGTTCCGGCCGTGGGTGTTGCCCGTTCATGCGGGAGTCGGGATCACCATGAAACGGAACGCTAGGGGTGAGGCATGCCTCCCAAGAAGAAGAAGATCGCCGCGCTCGTCAAGGTGCAGCTGCAGGCTGGCCAGGCCACGCCCGCGCCGCCCGTCGGTACCGCGCTCGGTCCGCACGGCGTCAACATCATGGACTTCTGCAAGCAGTACAACGCTGCCACCGAGTCCCAGCGCGGCAACGTCATCCCCGTAGAGATCACCATCTACGAGGACCGCTCGTTCACCTTCATCACCAAGACCCCGCCGGCCGCGCAGCTCATCCTGAAGGCCGCGGGCGTGGAGAAGGGCAGCGGCGAGCCGCACAAGACCAAGGTCGGCTCGGTCACCCGCGACCAGGTTCGCGAGATCGCCACCACCAAGATGCCCGACCTGAACGCCAACGACCTCGACGCCGCCGAGAAGATCGTCGCCGGCACCGCGCGGTCGATGGGCATCGAGGTCAAGTAGCACCCCGAGGTCACCTGCGACCTCAAGCACCACCCCATGTGGGAGGGCCTGCGCGGCCCACACCACGAACTCCGCACAATCAAGGAGCAGAGATGCAGCGCAGCAAGGGCTACCGCAGCTCGGCCGAGAAGATCGACCGGGACCGGCTCTACACCCCGGCAGAGGCCGTTCAGCTGGCCAAGGAGACCACGGTCACCAAGTTCGACGCGACCGTCGAGGTCGCCCTGCGGCTGGGCGTCGACCCGCGCAAGGCCGACCAGATGGTCCGCGGCACCGTCAACCTGCCGCACGGCACCGGTAAGACCGCCCGCGTGCTGGTCTTCGCCGGTGGTGCCAAGGCCGACGAGGCCCGCGAGGCCGGCGCCGACCTGGTCGGCTCCGACGACATGATCGAGAAGATCCAGGGCGGCTTCCTGGACTTCGACGCGGTCGTCGCGACCCCCGACCAGATGGGCAAGGTCGGCCGCCTGGGCCGCGTGCTCGGCCCGCGCGGCCTCATGCCGAACCCGAAGACCGGCACGGTCACCATGGACGTGGCCAAGGCCGTGTCCGACATCAAGGGCGGCAAGATCGAGTTCCGTGTCGACCGGCACGCGAACCTGCACTTCATCATCGGCAAGGCCTCCTTCAGCCAGCGTCAGCTGGTGGAGAACTACGCCGCCGCGGTGGACGAGATCCAGCGTCTGAAGCCGTCGGCCGCCAAGGGCCGGTACGTGAAGAAGGCCGTCATCGCGACCTCCATGGGGCCGAGCATCCCGGTCGACCCCAACGCGGTCCGCAACCTGACCGCCGAGCTCGACGAGGCCTGACCCACGGCCTGAGGGTCCGGTCGCCTGCCGGCCGGGCTTGATCGACACGGAAAGGGACGCTCCGGCGACGGGGCGTCCCTTTCGTGTTCCTCTCCGTTCCTCCTGGCCCGGCGGCGTCCAAAAGAGGTCAGATCGTGACTCTGTTGGCTTTGTTACCGGTGGGGAATTTGGTGTTAGATCGACGTCTATCGAGTGACTTTGTCGCCCTCTGACTCTCCCCGCATCAGGACGGAGGACCGTGGACCGTCGAACGGACCGGGCCATCGCGATTTCCGCCATCACCGCCGTGGTCGTCGTGCCCACCGCGATCCTGGTAGCGGTGAAGACGGGGGCGGCGTCCCCGAAGCCCGCCGGTGAGGTCCCCTCGGCCGCAGCGGCGGCGCAGGGCGACGCGCTGAAGCCGGTGGGCAAGTCGCCGACACCGACCCCGACCGCCTCGGGCGCGGGCACCAAGCCGAACGGCGGCCCGGGCCACCCGACGCCGCCACCCGGCAAGCGCGGCCCGCGCAAGCCGCCGCCCGGCGCACCGAAGCTCAAGTCGTTCGTCCGCGTCACCGACGTGAAGCTGTCGGGCAACCCGAACGGCGACTACCAGCACCTCACCGAGACGGCGCACCTGACGCTCATCCCGAACTTCGCGCTGAGCGCCACCGGCGTCCGGCAGAACATGGTCGAGGGCAAGCTCACCACGCTCACCCAGAAGGTGATCATCAGCGGCCGCACGATGCGGTCGTACGACGGCAAGCGCTGGACCAGCTCCAAGCTGACGTCCAGCCAGCTGTCCAAGCTGCGCACCGACTCCGACCCGCGCCAGTTCACCTGGTTGATCCGCACCGTGCCGGGCATCGGCAAGACCGGCCCGGACAAGTTCGGTTCGACGCATTTCACGGCGAAGCTTGTCCTCGGTGACGTCTACGGGATGCTGCCCGAGAACATCGCCGCCGAGGGCCGCAAGGTGCTGCCCGACAGCACCGGCGTGGGCATCGAGCTGTGGTCGGACAAGATCGACCGGCCGAGCTGGATCGGGCTGAACGCGCAGGCCCCGGGCACGCAGTTCGGCGGCTCGATGACCTTCCGTTCCTACCGCTGACCCTCCTCCGCCGCTCCCCGCGGATCCGCCCGAACCGGTCCACAGGCCCTATGGCGTACGTTCCAGAGCGACCTCATGGGGTACGCCCCGGGTCGTAGCGACTCAGGGTCCATTGGTACCCACGGGGGATGTGGCCCGGTGAACGCCCGACGAGACTGAAGTCCATCGGGCAGGGCAACGAAGGAGGCACATACCTCATGAAGCGCCGATACGCCGTGGTGGCCGGCGGCACCGCCGTGGGTGCCGCGCTGCTCGTCTCCGGATGCACGGGCTCCGGGGACGACAAGGGCGCCACGACAGACAACATGAAGCTCACCGCCGCGCAGGCGCTGACTCAGACGTCGCAGAAGACCGGAGAGGCCGACTCGTTCAAGGCCGACCTGACCGTGAGCGGCACGGGGAACGGCGGCGGCAAGGTCCACGCGACCGGGCAGTTCCGGCTCCGTCCGACCCTCACCTTCAGCGCGCAGCTCGACGACTTCGCCACCGGCGGCCAGTCGGTGCCGGGCGCCAAGGGGCAGGCCATCTTCACCGGTGACGTGCTGTACGCCAAGGTCCCGCAGCTGGCCAGGTTCGTGGCGAACGGCAAGCCCTGGGTGAAGATCGACGTCAACAAGATGAGCCAGACCACGGGCTTCGACGTCAAGGGCCTCATCGACCAGGTCCAGAAGGTGAACCCCGCCGAGCAGACCAAGATGTTCACCGGCTCCAAGGACGTCCACCGGGTCGGCCAGGAGAGCGTGGACGGCACCTCGACCACGCACTACGCCGGAACGGTCACCGTTCAGGACGCGCTGAACCGGCTCGACCCGTCGGTGCGCCAGCGGGTGCAGGCCTGGTTCCCGCAGAACGACGCCGCGAGCCAGAAGATCAACTTCGATCTCTGGACCGACAAGGCCGGGCTGCCGCGCAAGCTGGAGTCCAAGGGCGGGCAGGGCGGCAAGACCGGCTCGGTGACCGTGCTCTACAGCGACTACGGCAAGAGCTTCAGCGTGAACCCGCCGCCGTCCGACCAGACCGGCGAGCTGTCGCTGAACGGCCTCCTGAACGGCGGCCAGCACAACTGACCGGCACGACCGACCGGCGCGGCCGACCGGGAGGACCGACCGGCGCGGCCGACCGGGAGGACCGACCGGCGCGGCCGACCGGCACGACCGACCGGCACGACCGACCGGCGCCTGAACCGTCGGGCCCCCGGCCGACCGGTGCGTCGTGACCGGCGTGCTCGCTGACCTGCGCCGACCTGTCGCACCCGGCGCCCTTTCCGGCGTCGGGTGCGTAAACAGGTATGAACCCGTCTAACCTCCTGTGCGTCTGAATAACTGTCCGGACAGCGCAGCCCGGACGCATCCCAGCGCCAAAGAGGAGATCAGATGATTCGTCGTTTCGCAGCGGGCACGGCGGTGGCCACCGGCCTCGCCATGTCGCTCACGGGCTGCCTTGGCTCGGGTGGCGACAAGGCCGGCGGCGGCGGTGGCGGCGACGCCATCCAGCTGACCGCCGCCCAGGTCCTCGACAAGGCCGCGCAGAAGACCAGCTCGACCGACTCGGTCAAGGCCGACATGTCCATGCAGGGGACCACCGCTCAGGGCTCCATGAACATGTCCGGCACCATGCAGTACCGCACCAAGCCCGACCTGGCCATGAGCATGAACTTCAGCACCATGTCCATGGGCGGCAAGAGCATGGGCGGGATGCAGGAGATCCTGGTCGACAAGACCATGTACATGAAGATGCCGATGCTGCAGCAGCTCTCGCAGATGGGCGGCAACAAGGCCCAGATGAAGCCGTGGCTGAAGATCTCCCTCGCCCAGCTCGGCCAGAAGGCCGGCCTCAACTTCGACCAGCTCATGGAGCAGGCGCGGCAGGCCGACCCGGCGCAGAACACCAAGCTGCTGACCTCGTCCAAGGACGTGAAGGAGGTCGGCAAGGAGACGATCGACGGCGTCTCGACCACGCACTACCGGGGCACCTACCGGATGGCCGACGCGATCTCCAAGCTCTCTCCCGAGCAGCGCCAGGCCTACGAGAAGCTGATGGCCAAGGCCGGCGGCGCGGGCTCCCAGGCGATGCCGTTCGACCTCTGGGTCGACGGGCAGCAGCTCCCCAAGAAGATGACCATGAGCATGGCCATGACGGCCACCGAGAAGATGAACATGACCATGACCTACAAGGACTACGGCAAGCCGGTGGACATCACCGCGCCGCCGGCCGACCAGGTCACGGACATGTCCGAGCTTCTGAAGAACATGCCCGGTGCGGGCGCGGGCGCCGGTTCCGGCATCCCGGGCGCCTGACCGAACGGGCCCACGAGCCGTAGGAACGAGCCGTAGGAACGTGATCAGCGGGACCAGAGGCGCACGCCGCCTCTGGTCCCGCGGCCGTTCCCAAGGAAGCTTCCGAAACCGATTTGGCGTCCCGCGCGACGACCACGTACTCTGTTGTCTGCCGAAGACCGCCGGTCGCCACCCTCACGGGTGGCCGAAGGACCCGATTCGACATCGGGCGGCCCGCGTAGGTGAGACGAGAGCTTCCGCATGACTCCGCGTCGTGCTTGACGCCCCGTGCACCTGCGCCGGGGCGTTCACTGTTTTTCTGGTGCTTTTCGCCCCGGCGGCTTCCACCCAGGTAATCGGAAGGAGGCCCATGGCAAAGGCCGAAAAGGCTGCGGCGATCGCCGAGCTCAAGACCGCGTTCGAGAGCTCCAACGGCGCCGTGCTGACCGAGTACCGCGGGCTCACGGTGGCGCAGCTCAAGGAGCTGCGCACCAACCTCGGCGAGAACGCGAAGTTCGCCGTGGTGAAGAACACGCTGACCAAGATCGCCGCGGACGGCGCCGGGGTCGACGAGCAGTTCAAGTCGCTGCTCGAGGGTCCCTCGGCGATCGCGTTCGTGAACGGTGACGTGGTCGAGGCCGCCAAGGGCCTGCGTGACTTCGCCAAGGCCAACGAGCACCTGGTGATCAAGGGTGGCTTCATCGACGGCAAGTCGATGGACTCGGCCGAGATCGCCAAGCTGGCAGACCTCGAGTCGCGCGAGGTGCTCCTCGCCAAGCTCGCGGGTGCGATGAAGGGCAACATGGCCAAGGCCGCTGCCGTCTTCGCCGCGCTGCCCACGCAGACGGCTCAGCTCGCCGAGGCGCTTCGCGCCAAGCGCGAGGCCGCCGGCGAGACCGCCGAGGCTCCGGCCGCGGCCCCCGCCGACGACGCCCCGGCTGTCGACGCGGCTCCTGCCGCCGAGGCCGCCGCGGACGAGGCGCCCGCCGAGTAATCGGTCCGTCAGGACCAGGACCCCGCGGTCCACGTAAGACCCCAAGCTCTAAGCATTTGCGGAGGAACACATCATGGCGAAGCTCAGCCAGGACGACCTGCTCGACGCCTTCAAGGAGATGACCCTCCTTGAGCTGTCGGAGTTCGTGAAGCAGTTCGAGGAAGTCTTCGACGTCAAGGCCGCCGCTCCGGTCGCCGCCGTCGCCGCCGCCCCGGGCGCCGGTGCCGCTCCGGCCGAAGAGGCCGCCGCGCAGGACGAGTTCGACGTCATCCTCGAGGCCGCCGGCGACAAGAAGATCCAGGTCATCAAGGAGGTCCGCGGCCTCACGAGCCTGGGCCTCAAGGAGGCCAAGGACCTGGTCGACGGCGCTCCGAAGCCGCTGCTCGAGAAGGTCAACAAGGAAGCGGCCGACAAGGCCAAGGAGGCCCTGGAGAAGGCCGGCGCGACGGTCACCGTCAAGTAAGGCGCTCCAGCACTCCTGAGCTCCGGGGCCGCGAACGCCCCACCGCTCTCCAAGAGGCGGTCACCCCATCGGGGTGGCCGCCTCTTCGCGTCCCCACCACCAACCCACCAACCCACCAATACGCCGATCTTGCTCTCAGCGCCCCTATCCGGCCCTCGGGAGGGCGCTGAGAGCAAGATCGGCGTGGTGCGCGGGCGGGGGTGATGAGGGGGTGGAGGCGGGTGGGGTGATTTGTCCGAGAGTGACAAAGTCGGGCGTGAACCTACTTTGGAGAGCTAGTTGTGCCCGCACCGACGCGGCGCGTAGCGTCACTCGCACCCCCTGAAGCACTGAGGCCTCGGCCGGTCTCGGCCGTAACCCCCACCCCCGGCTTGAGGTGCATCTTCTTGGACGAGTAGTCTCACAGCCGAGTAAGTAACGATTGTCTTACGACGTCGCATTTCGCCGCTGATCTGGGCCCGAACGTCTTCCATTTCCAGAACGGGCCGCTACGGTAGTGGCACCCGTCACGGCTACCGAGCGGTAGCAACGGGACGGACACGAGGTGTGACGACAACTTCAAGCCTGAGCTAGCCCCCAGCCAGAGCAAGCACGATCAGAGCAAGCCCCCCAAGCAAGCCTGCGTGCTACTCGCTCATTGGTTCCGGATTCCCCGGCCTGGACGAAAGGTGACGAGTGGGCGTCGAGATTCGAGTCGAGGGACTCACCAAAGCCTTCGGCAGCCAGACCATTTGGCAGGACGTATCCCTAACGATCCCCTCAGGAGAGATCTCCGTTCTCCTGGGTCCGTCCGGCACGGGCAAGTCGGTGTTCCTGAAGTCCCTCGTCGGCTTGCTGAAGCCCAACCGGGGTCACATCTGGATCGGCGACCGGGACCTGCCGTACCTGTCCGAAGGGCAGCTGTACGAGACCCGCAAGCTGTTCGGCGTCCTCTTCCAGGATGGCGCGCTGTTCGGCTCGATGAACCTCTTCGACAACATCGCGTTCCCACTGCGCGAGCACACGAAGAAGTCCGAGTCCGAGATCAAGCGCATCGTCATGGAGAAGATGGACCTGGTCGGCCTGGTGGGCGCCGAGGGCAAGCTCCCCGGTGAGATCTCCGGCGGCATGAAGAAGCGCGCCGGCCTCGCCCGCGCCCTCGTGCTCGACCCCGAGATCCTGCTGATCGACGAGCCCGACTCGGGCCTGGACCCGGTCCGCACCTCGTTCCTGAACCAGGTCTTCGTCGACCTGAACGCGCAGATCAACGCGACGTTCCTCATCGTCACCCACGACATCAACACCGCGCGGACCCTGCCGGACAACATCGGCCTGCTGTTCCGCCGCGAGCTGGTGATGTTCGGCCCGCGCGAGATGCTGCTGTCCAGCGAGGAGCCGGTCGTCCGGCAGTTCCTGAACGCCAGCAAGATCGGCCCGATCGGCATGTCCGAGGAGAAGGACATCTCCGAGCTGGAGGCCGAGGCCAACATGGGCCTCGAGGCGGGCAAGCTGCCGCCGATCCCGCCGCAGCAGATGCCGAGCAACGGCCTGATCCGCCCGACCCAGCACGCCCCCGGCGCCTGGTGCGCCGCGCACGGCGTGACCCCGCCGCCCGGCTCGTTCATCGACGAGCTCGGCCGCAACTGGGTCGAGGAGTGGCCGCGGTACGTGGCGTCCATGAGCGCGGTCGCCGGTCAGCACGCCGGTCCGCCTCCCGGCCCGGGCCCGCAGGGCCCAGGTCCCCAGGCGGGTCCGCCGATGGGCGGCCCGCAGGGCGGCCGGCCGCAACCCCCGGGAGCAAGGTACTGATGTCAACTCCTGGTATCGGCGCGGACCAGCGAGGGGGCAGGAGGAACGGCGGCTCGTCCGGAGCCTCGTTCCGCAAGGTCGGGGACGGTGCGACGAACGTCTTCGTGAAGGAGCCTGGTCGCTTCTTCGCGCTCTGCCTGGACACGTTCCGGGCGATGTTCGTCTGGCCGTTCCAATGGCGCGAGTTCATCCAGCAGGCCTGGTTCATCGTCAGCGTGACCGTCGTCCCGACCATGCTGGTCGCCATCCCGTTCGGCGGCGTGCTGTCGCTGCAGGTCGGCGGGCTCATCCGGCAGCTCGGCGCGCAGTCCTACACCGGCGCGACCGCGGTGGTCGCGATCGTCCGCGAGGCCAGCCCGCTGGTCACCTCGCTGCTGGTCGCGGGCGCCGCGGGCTCGGCGATGTGCGCCGACATCGGCTCCCGCAAGATCCGCGAGGAGATCGACGCGATGGAGGTGCTGGGGATCAATCCCCTGCACCGCCTGGTCGTGCCGCGCATGCTCGCGTGCGCGTTCGTCGCGCTGTTCCTGAACGGCCTGGTCTCGGTGGTCGGCCTGCTCGGCGGCTACTTCTTCAACGTGGTGCTGCAGGACGGTACGCCGGGCGCCTACCTGGCCTCGTTCAACGCGATCGCGCAGCTGCCCGACCTGCTGCAAGCCGAGTTCAAGGCGTTCGTGTTCGGCATCACCGCCGGCCTGGTCGCGGCCTACAAGGGCCTGAACGCCAAGGGCGGCCCGAAGGGCGTGGGCGACGCGGTCAACCAGACCGTGGTCATCACCTTCATGCTGCTCTTCCTGGAGAACTTCATCATCTCCACCCTGTACTTCCAGTTCGTTCCTTCGAAGGGCATGTGATGGCGGCCCCAGGTAAGACGGGCCAGGCCGCCCGCAAGGCGATCAACGCACCGCTGGACCGGCTCGACGACTTCGGGCACCAGCTGTCCTTCTACGCGCGCACGTTCGCCTGGTTCTTCCGGGTGCTGCGCCGCTACCGCACCGAGGTGCTGCGGCTGCTCGCCGAGGTCAGCCTCGGCACCGGCGGCCTCGCGGTGATCGGCGGCTCGGTGGTCATCGTCGGCTTCATGACGTTCTTCACCGGCAGCCAGGTCGGCCTGCAGGGCTACAACTCCCTGAACCAGATCGGCACCGCGGCGTTCACCGGCTTCGTGGCGTCCTACTTCAACACCCGTGAGATCGCTCCACTGGTGTCGGCGCTGGCGCTGTCGGCGACGGTCGGCTGCGGGTTCACCGCCCAGCTCGGCGCGATGCGGATCTCCGACGAGATCGACGCGCTGGAGGTCATGGCGGTCCCGTCGATGCCGTTCCTGGTGACGACCCGCCTGATCGCCGGAATGATCGCGGTGATCCCGCTGTACATCGTCGGCCTGCTGGCCTCTTACGGCGCGACGCGGCTGGTCGTGACGCTCTTCTACGGGCAGTCGACCGGCACCTACGACCACTACTTCAACCTGTTCCTACCGCCAGAAGACATCCTCTGGTCGTTCCTCAAGGTCATCGTGTTCGCGATGCTCGTGATGCTGATCCACTGCTATTACGGCTACCACGCGAGCGGGGGCCCGGCGGGCGTCGGCGTCGCGGTCGGCCGCGCGGTCCGCACCAGCATCGTGGTGATCAACGTCGCCGACCTCATGCTCGGCATGGCGATCTGGGGAGCCACCACGACCGTCCGGATCGCAGGGTGACCGCGCGATGACCCAAACCGCCGTCCCTGGCTCCAGCGGCCTGTCGCAGCGCGTGCGCTACCGGCTGCTCGGCCTGTCCATGCTGGTCGTGATCGCGTTGCTGCTCGCGCTGACGGTCGCCCTGTTCAACAAGGCGCTCACACCGGTCACCAAGGTTCAGGTGCAGACCGAGCGCGCCGGCCTGCAGCTGCTGCCGCGGTCGGACGTGAAGGTCCGCGGCCTGATCGTGGGCGAGGTCCGCAGCACCAAGGCCACCGAGAGCGGCGCCACGATCAACCTGGCGCTGGACCCGGACAAGGCCAAGCTGATCCCGAACAACGTGCAGGCGCGGCTGATCCCGAAGACGCTCTTCGGTGAGAAGTACGTCGACCTGGAGATCCCGACCCAGCCTGGCCCGGTCGGGCTGCACAAGGGCCAGGTGATCCAGCAGGACAAGTCGCAGCCCGCGGTCGAGATCGACAAGGTGCTGAACAACCTGCTGCCGCTGCTGCAGGCGGTGAAGCCGGAGAAGCTGAACGCCACGCTGAACGCGCTGGCGACGGCACTGCAGGGCCGCGGCGACCAGATCGGGTCCGACATCGAGCAGGCCGACGCGCTGCTGAAGAAGATCAACCCGCAGCTCGGCACGCTGGTGTACGACCTGAACGCGCTGTCGGACACCTCCGACATCTACAGCGACGCGGCGCCCGACCTGCTGCAGACGCTGCGCAACCTGAACGTCACCAGCAAGACGATCACCGACAAGCAGGCCACGATCGAGGACATCATCCCGCAGGTCACCGGCACCGCCCAGAAGGGCGAGCGGTTCATGCTGGAGAACGGTCCGAAGATCGTCGGCGTGAACATCGCCAACCGCGACGGCCTGGACCTGTTCGCCCGCTACGCGCCCTCGTTCCCGTGCCTGTTCAAGGGCATGGAGAAGGGGCGTGCCGCGGCCGAGGCGGCGGGCGGCGGCAAGGGCCCGACGTTCAACCTGACGATCGAGATCGTCAAGCCGCGGCCGGCGTACAAGTACCCGCTGGACCTGCCCGAGGCCAAGGACCAGCGCGGTCCGCGGTGCTGGGGCCTGCCGAACCCGAAGGTCCCCTTCCCCGAGCCGCTCGCGCGCGACGGCCTGGAGGACGACCTGTGGTGGAAGAACCCCGACCCGGCGAACGCGCCCGCGAACGCCAACGGCAAGACGCCCGCCAACGGCCAGAACCGTGGCCGCGCCGCCTCGGGCGTGTTCCTGGACCCGGGTTCGATGAGCCAGAAGGACAACATCAACAGCGTGATCGGCCCGATGACCCGTACCCCGGCCGATGAGGTCCCCGACCTCGGGCAGCTGCTGTTCGGTCCGCTCCTGCAGGGATCGGTGGTGACGGTCAAGTGAAGACGACCAGCGCCGCGGTCAAGCTGCTGATCTTCGTCGTGCTCACCTCGCTGGCGACCGGCGTGCTGGCGATGACGATCTCCAACCTGCGGTTCGGCGAGACCCGCAAGTACAAGGCGATCTTCACCGACGTCGCCGGGCTGCTGGACAAGGACGACGTGCGCGTCGCCGGCGTCCAGGTCGGCCAGGTGGAGAGCATCAAGCTCCACAACGGCAACCAGGCCGAGGTGACCTTCAGCGTCCAGAAGTCCGGGGTCTTCGAGGCCGGACTGCCCGCCTCGACCAACGTCTCGGTCCGCTACCGCAACCTGATGGGCCAGCGCTACCTGGCGCTGACCGAGGGGCCGGGCGCGGCGAACGACTACCTGCGGCCGAACGGGACCATCCCGGTCGCGCAGACCAAGCCCGCGCTCGACCTCACCGTGCTGTTCAACGGGTTCCGCCCGCTGTTCAAGGCGCTGGAGCCCGACGACGTCAACAAGCTGGCGTTCCAGATCGTGCAGACCCTCCAGGGCGAGGGCGGCACGATCAACAGCCTGCTCTCGCACGTCGCCTCGCTGACCAACACGCTCGCCGACCGTGACAAGGTCATCGGCGAGGTCATCGACAACCTGAACAGCGTTCTCGGCACCATCGACGAGCGCCACCAGGAGGTCGACCGGCTGGTCACCGACCTGCGCGGCTTCGTCAGCGGGGTCGCCGACGACCGCAAGGCGATCTTCGACTCGGTCGACGCGATCAACGGGCTGACCGGCACCACCGCCGACCTGCTGCATGACGCCCGGCCGAGCATCAAGGACGACGTGGCCGGCCTGAAGGCCCTGTCCGACACGCTGAACCGCAACGGCGACGTGATCGACAAGGGCCTGAAGCGGACCCCGAAGCGGATGGAGGGGCTGATCAACATCTCCTCCTACGGCGGCTGGTTCAACATGTACATCTGCGGCCTGGACGCCAAGGTGCGGCTCCCCGGTGGCCCCGTCTACCAGACGCCCGCGATCGTGAACGAGAACGCGAGGTGCAAGTAGATGAGGATCCCCTTCCGGGAGCGCAATCCCGTCCCCATCGCCCTCGTCGGCTTCGCGATCATCATCGTGGTGCTGGTCGTGGCGATGAACCTCGGCGGCATCCCGTTCATCAACGGCCAGACCAAGCACACCGCGGCCTTCAAGGAGGCCGCCGGGCTGAAGTCGGGCGAGGAGGTGCGGATCGCCGGCGTCAAGGTCGGCAAGGTGACCGCGCTGGGCCTCGACGACGACCACGTCAAGGTCACCTTCCAGGTGAACGACGGCGTGAAGCTGGGCGACATGACCCGCGCCGAGATCAAGATCAAGACGGTGCTGGGTTCGCACTACCTGTCGCTCGACCCGCACGGCAGCGGCAAGCTGCACGGCCAGATCCCGGTCGACCGGACCGCCACCCCGTTCGAGGTGGTCCCGGCGATCAGCGAGCTGAGCCAGCGGATCGAGAAGATCGACTACCAGCAGGTGGCCAAGTCGTTCGACACCCTGTCGGACACCTTCAAGAACTCGCCCGAGGAGATCCGGGCCTCGCTGCAGGGCCTGCGCCGGCTGTCGGGCACGATCGCCTCGCGCGACGACCAGCTGCACGAGCTGGCCGGCAAGGCCAAGGACGTGTCGCAGCTGCTGGCCGACCGCAACCAGGACTTCGCCAAGCTGATCCAGGACGGCGACAAGGTCCTGCAGGCCGTGCAGGCCCGCCGCGCGGTGATCCACCAGCTGCTGGTCAACACGGTCACGCTCTCCCAGCAGGTGAACGGGCTGATCAAGGACAACGAGGCGCAGCTGAAGCCGATGCTGGACAGCCTCAGCGGGGTGAGCTCGATCCTGCTGAAGAACCAGGACAACCTCGACCGGACCCTGAAGCTCTTCGGCCCGTTCGTGTCGCAGTTCAACGACGTGGCGGGCACCGGCCGCTGGTTCGACAGCTGGATCCAGAACCTCATCCCGATCCCGGCGTCGATCAAGAACCCGCCCAGCCAGGGCGGCGGCAACGGCACCCGCGGACCGAACCAGAACGGCGGTCAGAACGGCCAGTCCGGCAACGGCAACAACAAGGGCAACCCGTTGCCCTTCCTCCCGTAAGCGAGCAGGCAGGTATCCGTGCGTAACTCAGGAACCATCCTCAGGCTCGGCGGCGCGATCCTCGCCGTCGCGGTCCTGGCCGCCGCGCTCGTGCTCGCCCTGCGGGAGCCCAAGCAGCAGCACATGACGGCGTACTTCACCAAGACCGTCGGCCTCTACAAGGGCGCCGAGGTGCGCATCCTCGGCATCAAGGTCGGGAACGTGACCAGCGTCCAGCCGGTCGGCGACTCGGTGAAGGTCGAGCTGAGGTGGGACGCCAAGTACAAGGTGCCCGACAACGTCCAGGCCATGATCGTCAACCAGACGCTGGTCGCCGACCGCTACGTGCAGCTGACGCCGGTCTACAAGAAGGGCCAGCCGGTCCTGAAGGACGACGCGACGCTGCCGGTGAACCGCACCGCGGTGCCGGTCGAGGTCGACGAGATCGGCTCCAGCCTGAACGACCTCAACAAGGCCCTCGGGCCCGAGGGCGCCAACAAGGACGGCTCGCTGTCCAAGCTGCTGGACGTCGGCGCGAACGTTCTCCAGGGCCAGGGCACCGACATCCGGCAGACCATCCACGACAGCTCCCAGGCGCTCAGCACGCTCAGCGCCGACCGCGAGGACGTCGCCAAGACCATCGAGAACCTCCGGATCATCACCGGGGCGATGAAGGACAACGACGCGCAGATCAAGCAGTTCACCGGCCACCTGAACGGGGTGTCGGGCCAGCTGGCGGGGGAGAAGGAAGAGCTCTCCGCCGCCCTGGAGACCCTCGGGCCGACACTGCGCAACGTCCAGCGCTTCATCAAGGACAACCGCGGCGCGCTGTCCAAGAACGTCCGCCAGCTCGCGCAGATCACCGGCGTGCTGGTGAAGGAGCAGGCGTCGTTCAAGCAGGTGCTGGAGGCCGGTCCGCTGGCCATCAACAACCTGGGCCGCGCCTACGACCCGATCAGCGGCACCATCCACAACCGCGCGGACCTGCGCCAGTTCAACGACCTGGCGGACTGGATCTGCTCGCTGGCCTACTCGGTGGGCACGCCCGCCAAGCAGTGCCTGGACTTCGTCAAGCCCTACAACGGCATCGGCAAGGTGCTGTCGGGGCTGAGCCTGGACCTGTCGTGGATCACCGCGCTGACCACGCACTACGACGTCGTGCCGATCCCGCCGGACGCCTACGGGCCGGGGGAGACCCCGCCGAACGGCAAGACGGCCAAGGGCAACAAGGCGCAGACCCAGAACAACGCCCGTAAGCCCGTCCGCGGCGTCGAGGCGCTCCTGCCTGGAGGTGGCCAGTGAGCCGGCGGTATCTGAGGCGTTCGCTCGCCCAGCGCTCTCTCGCCCCGCGTTCGATGCGGCGGTCGGCGGCCCGCTTCGGGGTGGCCGCGCTCGCCGGGGTGGCGGCCCTGTCGGGCTGCTCGTTCCGCGGCGTGGACTCGGTCCCGCTGCCGGGCGGGCCGGACGTCGGCAGCAACCCGCTGACGGTCAAGGTCGAGTTCGCCAACGTGCTGGACCTGGTGCCGCAGTCGGTGGTCAAGGTCAACGACGTGTCGGTCGGCAAGGTCGACAAGATCGATCTGGCCGGCGGGCAGAGCGGCTGGCACGCCGTGGTCACCATGAAGGTGCGCCGCGACACCAAGCTGCCCGACAACGCGATCGCGACGATCGGCCAGACCAGCCTCCTCGGCGAGAAGTTCGTGGAGCTGTCCCCGCCGGCGAACGAGGCGCCCCAGGGCACGCTGTCCTCCGGCGACCTCATCCCGCTGGCGCGGACCACCCGCAGCACCGAGATCGAAGAGGTGCTGTCGGCGTTCTCCCTGCTGCTGAACGGCGGCGGCCTGGAGCAGGTCTCCACGATCACGCACGAGCTGGAGGCCGCGATGGGCGGCCGCGAGTCGACGATCAAGTCGGTGCTGCACCAGGTCGACACGTTCGCCGGCACGCTGGACCGCAACCGGGGCTCGATCACCCGGGCGCTGGACAGCATCGACCGGCTGACCGGCAAGCTGTCGGCCGAACGTAAGACGATCACCGACACGATCGACAAGACCGGCCCGGCGATCGGCGTGCTGAACCGCAACCGCGCCGACCTCACCAAGATGCTGGTCGCGCTGGACAAGCTGAGCCGGACGACGACCGGCGTGATCAACCAGTCGCGCGACGACCTGCTGGCCAACCTGAAGGATCTCGACAAGATCGTTCAGAACCTCAACAAGGCCGGGGACGCGCTGCCGAAGAACCTCGAGGCCCTGGTCACCTACCCGTTCCCCGCCACGTTCGACAACGTGATCCGCGGCGACTACGGCAACGTGAACATCACCCTCGACCTGGACATGCAGAGCCTCCTGCACAACCTGCTCGGCGGCACCGACCTCGAGGGCCTGCTGGGCGACGGCAAGGGCATGCGCAGCATGCTGAAGGTCCCGAACATGACGATCCAGCAGTCGCCGCTCGGCGTGCTGCCGCAGATGCCGGGCTCTGGCTCCGGCTCCGGCGGCGGGCTTCCGGGCCTGAACGGCGGCGGTAACGGTGGCGGGTCGAACGGCAACACCGGCGGAGGCGACACCGGCGGGTCGGGCAACGGCAAGCCACGGGCGGTCGGCCAGACCGACCTTCCGGAGCTCATGACGGGGGGCCTCTCGTGATCCTCAAGCGAGGCGTCATCTTCCAGCTGATCGTGTTCGGCATCATCACGGTGCTGGGCATCGCGATCGTGCTGGTCAAGTACCTCAAGGTCGGCGCCGGGCCGCTCGGGCGGCAGTACACCGCCTACGTCGACCTCACCGACTCCGGCGGCGTGTTCACCAACGCCGAGGTGACCTACCGGGGCGTGCCGGTCGGCCGCGTCGGGCCGATCCAGCTCACGAGCGACGGCATCAAGGTCAAGCTCCAGCTGGAGAAGGGCAAGCGGATCCCGCGCGAGGGCACCGCGGCCATCGTGGCCAACCGTTCGGCGGTCGGCGAGCAGTACATCGACCTGCAGCCGAGCAGGAACACCGGCCCGTACCTGGACGAGGGCAAGCCGTACACGATCCCGCGCGCGCTGACCAAGCTCCCGGTCTCGACCGCCGAGCTGCTGCGCAACGTGGACAAGCTCGTGTCGTCGGTGAACCCGCAGGACCTCGGCACGATCGTGGACGAGCTCGACAAGGCGTTCGCCGGCTCGGGCACCGACCTGCAGAAGATCCTCGACGACACCGACCGGCTCCTGAAGACCGCCGACCAGGCCTACCCCGACACCAAGCAGCTGCTGGACAACAGCAAGATCGTCCTGGACACGCAGCGGTCGCAGGGCGCCAACATCAAGGGCTTCGCGCGGAACCTGAACGAGCTGACCACCTCGCTGCGCGACGACGATCCGGCCCTGCGCAACGACATCGACGCGACCCCGGGCGCGGTCGGCCAGATCGACAAGACCATCGACGACCTGTCGCCGACGCTGCCGGTGCTGCTGGCCAACCTGACCACCACGGGCCAGATCATGACCACGCACCACGCGGGGCTGCGCTCGCTGATGATCCTCTATCCGGTCGCGGTCGCCGGCTCGTTCACCGTGACGCCCGGCGACGGCACCCAGCACCTCGGCCTGGCGCTCAACATCAACGCCCCGCCCCCGTGCACCCGCGGCTACGAGAAGACCAAGCGCCGCTGGCCGCAGGACACCAGCCACAAGACGCCGCGCCTGGACGGCGGCTGCAAGCTGCCGCACAACTCCCAGACCGACGTCCGCGGCTCCCGCAACTTCCCCACCGACGAGCTCCTGCCCGCTCCCAAGCTGCCGCCGGGCGCTACCGACGGCGCCGGCTTCCCCGAGGGCGGCTCCACCGCCTCCGGCGAGGCGACCGGCGGCAAGAGCAAGGACAAGGGAAAGGGCGGCAAGGACAAGACGACCGCCTCCGGCGCCGGGTCCGACGGGCAGGACTCGGCCTCGAACGCCACGCAAATGGCGAGCAAGGTGTACATCCCGCTTCCGTCAAAGGCAGTTGAACTCGCCGGGTACGATCCAGCGACCGGCCAGGTCTACGGCCCGGACGGCAAGCGTTACGCCCTGCCCACGACAGCGGGAAACCGCCAGTTGGGAGAAGAATCCTCGTGGAAATGGCTGCTTCTCGGGCCTCTTGCCCAGTGAGGATGACGACTCTGTGAAGGTTTCGGACGAGGAGCCCCGCACTGGCGCGGCCACGGTCACGGCGCTGGTTCTCGGCGTCCTGGTGATCGGGCTCGCGGTGGCCGTCGTCTGGCTCGGCGTGGTGTTCTACCAGAAGAAGGACGACGCCGATCAGCGGGCCAAGGCCATGCAGGCCGCCAAGCAGATGGGCGTCAACCTGATGACGGTCGACTACAACTCCGCGCAGAAGGATCTCGACCGGATCCTCTCCGGGGCGACCGGCGATCTGAAGAACCAGCTCGGCACCCAGGCCAAGATCTTCGTCGACTCGGTGACCAAGGCCCAGACCAAGTCCACCGTCGACCAGGTGGACGCGGCCGTCGTCTCGATCGACGGCGACTCGGCCGAGGTGATGGTGTCGCTGAACGGCATGGTGAGCAATCCGAAGGTGCCCGGAGGGGTGAAGAGACCGTACCGGTACCTCATGGACCTCACCCGGAGCGGTGACCGCTGGCTGGTGTCGAAGTTGGAGATGGTTCCGTCGTGACGATGAAGGGCGCCGAGAAGGCCGACACCCCCGCCAAGGGGGGCAAGCCGGCCAACGGCAACGGCTCGAAGGCCGCGACACAGGCTGAGAAGGCCCTGGAGGCCGAGAGGGCCGCCAAGCTGGCCGAGGAGGCGGCAGAGCGCGCACGAGAGGCCGCACGGCTCGCTCAGGCGGCCGCGACGGCCGCCGCGGACGCCGAGGCCGCCGAAGCGGAGGCCGAGGCCGCTCAGGCCCAGGCGGACGCGGACGCCAAGCTCGCCGAAGCCGAGGAGGCCGGCGAGGCCGACACGACGGACGAGACCGTCGAGGTCGAGGACGCCGACGGCACGGCCGAAAAGGCCGAAATCGACGATCTTGAGGCGGACGCGCCCGAGTCCGGGATCGAGGAAAAAGATTCCGCGGACGCCGACGGCACCGGCGACGGCAAGATCTCGCTCACCAAGGCCGATGACGACGAGGACGAGGAGCAGGCCGACGACGAGGCCGAACTCGGCGCCGCCACGGTCCAGGACGCCCCGAAGCGGCGGCTGGGCGGGGTCCGGCGGGTGCTCACGCCCCTCACGGCCGGGCTGCTGGTCCTGGTGATCGCGCTGGGTGCCGGCGTAGTGACCCTGGCACTCAAGGTGAGGGATCAGAAGGCGACCGAAAAGGCCACCTCGCAGGCGGTCTTCGCGGCCTCGCGGGCGGCTCAGGACCTGTCCTCGTTCGACTACCGGACGCTGGACGACGACTTCAAGACCGCATCGGGCCAGACGACGGGCAAGCTCCGCAACGACTACGACAAGCTCGCCGCGCAGGTGCGTTCGACGGCCACGACCCAGCAGGCCGTCGCGACCACCACGGTGATCAAGGTGGGCGCGGTCAGCGCCTCGCCGAAGAAGGTCGTGGTGTTCGTCTACGCCAACCGTTCGACCGCCAAGAACACCGACAAGGAGAAGGCTCTCCCCGAGCCGCTCCGGATGCGGATGACCATGGTGAAGGTCGACGGCAAGTGGCTCGCCTCCGACCTCCAGGTGATCTCCGCCTAGGCCTGGCCACGACCCTCGAGCAGGCGATCTTCCTGCACATCGTTCCCGCTTCGTTCCCACGTCGAGCGATCACCCTTCCCGGGGTGATCGCTCGACCGGTTTGCGAGGCTTACCGGCCAGTAGGGGCCCTGACCTTAAACTATGGCCTTCCTCACTGCAGGTCAGAGCCCGAAAAGTCCAAGTCCGCTCTTGACTCTGGGCCCTCTAGGGGCGATGCTCCAAGGCAACTGTGATGCATACTGCGGCGCTAGAGTTGCGAGCGGTGTGGCAGTCGGCTACACTGCCCCTTTGCGCTGCCCTCTGACTATCCACGTGTGAGAGCACTCCTGCCTGACCCCTTTTTCAGGGGATTTCGGCCGGTCTTGGACGTGGATCGTCTGGCGTGCGTGTCGTCAGTTACGCCGCGAGCCCTCGGAAGGACCACTCTTGGCAGCCTCGCGCAACGCCTCGAATACCGCAACCGGTCCGAACCGCGTCTCCTTCGCGCGCATCAAGGAGCCGCTCGAAGTCCCGGACCTCCTTGCTCTGCAGACCAACTCCTTTGACTGGCTGCTCGGCAACGAGAGGTGGAAGGCCCGGGTCGAGGCGGCCCAGAAGGCCGGAGACAAGGCCCCGACC
>NZ_JAGEOJ010000012.1 GCF_017573505.1 Actinomadura barringtoniae | reverse complement strand
TCGGGGCCAGCCTGCGACGGTTGGGTCGGCCTGGGCTGGTTGGGGGCTGGCCGTGCTGGTTGACGATCAGCGCGTGGTGGTCGGGGAGCGGCGTGTGCCGGGCCAGGTTGGGGTGGTCGAGGACTGCGCGCGTGGGTTGGGTTTGGGGTGGCGCTTGGGTGGGGTGGTCTGGGGCCGAGGGGATTAGGGGGTGTTGGGGCGGTCCCAGGCGGTGCCTATGCGGGTTAGGCGGTCGGCGTACTCGATTTGGGTGCGCCAGGTTGGGGGCCAGGCGTCCATGCCCAGGTGGGCGCCGGCGTAGGCGCCGGCCAGGCAGGCGATCGAGTCGGAGTCGCCGGAGCTGGCGGCGCCGCGGGAGATGGCCGAGACGGGGTCTTCGGGGAAGAGGAGGAAGCAGAGGAGGGAGGTGGCCAGGGCTTCTTCGGCGACCCAGCCGGCGCCGGTGATTTCGCAGGGGTCGGAGTCGCGCTTGGAGAGGGTGAGGGCGGTGTCGAGGTTGTCGAGGGCTTGGAGGCACTCGTCCCAGCCTTGAGAGATGAAGGCCTCGGGGGAGTCGCTGCTGGAGTGCTTCCACAGGTCGCCCAGCCAGCGTTGGTGGTAGGTCGTGCGCTGGGCGTGGGAGTGGTCGCGGAGGGCTGAGGGCAGGTCGGCGGGAGGCATGCCCTGTAGAAGCCAGTGGGTGGCGAAGGCGGTCAGCTCGCTGGCGGCCAAGCCCGTGGGGTGGCCGTGGGTGAGGGCGGCCTGGAGCTGGGCTGCGCCGGAACGGGTCTCGTCGGTGAAGCCGGGCACCAGGCCGATGGGGGTGACGCGCATGTTGGCGCCGCAGCCCTTGGAGTTGTGCTGGGTGGCTTCGATCCAGGGGAGGCCGCTGTCCATGCCTCGGCAGGCGCGCAGGCAGGTGTTTCCCGGGGCGCGGTTGTTGTCGGGGCTGTGCAGCCAGTCGATGAAGCGGCGCCGCCACATCGGCGTGATGAGGTCGGGGGTGAACGGAGGGTTTTCCAGGGCGTCCAGGAGGGCGGTGGCCACCGCTATGGCCATCTGGGTGTCGTCGGTGACCAGGGCGGGGGAGCCGGTGAGCTCGCGGGGACCGTCCTTGCCGTAGCGCTGATGGATCTGGTGCATCGTGAGGAACTCGGTCGGCGCCCCGAGGGCGTCGCCGTAGGCCAGTCCGAAGATGCTTCCGCTCGCTCGCCTCATTCGCCCAAGGTTAGATCCCCGCCAGCTTCGCCAGGTGGCCGCGGTGGTGGGCGGGCGGGCCGAACAGCTCCTGGGACGCCTTGGCGCGCTTGAAGTAGAGGTGCGCGTCGTGCTCCCAGGTGAAGCCGATGCCGCCGTGGATCTGGATGGTCTCGCCCGCGGTGAAGAAGTAGGCGTCGGAGCAGAAGGCTTTGGCGAGGGCGGCGGCGACCGGGAGTTGGGAGGGGTCTTCGTCTGCTGCTGCGGCTGCTTGCAGGACGGCTGAACGGGAGGACTCGACCTGGACGAACATGTCCGCGCAGCGGTGCTTGATGGCCTGGAAGCTGCCGATGGGGCGGCCGAACTGCTTGCGGACCTTGGCGTACTCGACCGTCATCTCCAAGGTGCGCTGCGCGCCGCCCAACTGCTCGGCTGCCAGGCCGACGGCCGCGATGTTCAGGGTGTGGGTGAGCGCCTCTTCGGCGTCGCTGCGGATGAGGCGAGCCGGGACGTCGGCGAAGTCCAGGCGCGCCAGCTTGCGCGTCTGGTCGACCACTGGGAGGGGCGTACGGGTGAGGCCGGGGGCTGAGGCGTCGACGGAGAAGAGGGAGAGGCCCGCGTCGGTGCGTGCCGCTACCAGGATCAAGTCGGCGATGTGGCCGTCCAGCACGTAGGACTTGGTGCCGTCCAGGATCCAGCCGCCGGGCTCGCTGGGATGCTCCTCAAAATGCAGCGCGTTCGGGCGGGCGGTCATGGCGACAGAGGCCAAGTCCCACTTCTCGCCCTCTGTCCAGGCGAGGGTGGCCAGTGTGCTTCCGGCGGCTATGCCAGGCAGGAGTTCTTGCTTGGTCTCGTTGTCGGCCGCGGCCTGGAGGGCGGTGCCCGCCAGTACGACCGTGGAGAGGTAGGGGGCGCAGACGAGGGCCCGTCCCATCTCCTCCAGGACGATGGCCAGCTCGCGGACGCCGAAGCCGGCCCCGTCGTACTCCTCGGGGACCGCCAGGCCCTGCAGCCCCAGCTGCTCGGCCATCTGCGCCCAGACGCCCGGGTCGTACCCCTCGGCGGTCCCCATCAGCCGGCGGACCTCCGCGCTCGGCGACTTGTCGGCGAAGAACCGCCGCAACGCCTCGCGCAGTTCCTCCTGCTCCTCGGTGACGACCAGTCTCATCCCCACGGCCTCCCAACCTGACGCTTGCTTGGTTGATTGTGCCGTACGAGCGCCCCTGCCCGCCACAGGGCAGGAGCGGTCGCCAATGCGGAGGGCGGTCAGGGAGCCCAGTCGTGGGAGCCCAGGGCGAAGCCGTGGGTGGTCGAGCGCAGGTGGTTCGCCGAGATCAGATGGCTCAGGGCGGCCCAGATGTCCTCTTCGGGGCGGTCGACCTGGGACTTGATGGTCTCCATGTCGGCCGTCCCGCCGTCCTTGTCGATCTCGGCGACGGTCTCGTAGACGTAGAGCTCGAAGTCGGTCAGCTCCTGGACGTCTCCGCGTTTCTCGTCCATAAGGGACCCCTGCCCGAATGGACGCTCGATACTCAACGGGAGATCAAACCACGAGGATCCAGCCGTGCCGGGGCTGAGCTGTGGTGGAGCGGAGTGGTGCAGGGGTGTGGACGTGCTAGAGCCGGGCCGGGTGGGGTTAGCCGTAGCGCTTCATCTCGTGGAAGAAGTCGGGGACGGTCTGGAGGGCGCCGGAGTCGGTGACCTGGTCGTAGACGTAGCGGGCTACCGCTAGGTCGAGGACGCCCAGGCCGAACGGGGAGAAGACGACCGGCTTGTCGGCGGGCGGGGTGGTGGTGCCGGTGAGGACGTCGTAGAGGGTGCCGGCTACGAAGTCGCGGTTGCCTACCTTCTGCTCGGCCAGGTGCGGGGAGGTGTTGGCCTTCATGCAGTGCTCGACGTCGTCGACGACGTTGTAGGAGCCCAGGATGATCTCGGGGGAGAGGTCGCGCAGGGAGACGTGCAGGACGAGGGGGTTGTGGTCGAACCACGCGGTGTCGTGGACGTGCGGCTCGCCGGCGACGGTGGCGAAGACGATCAGGTCGGACGAGCGGACGAGGGACTCGGCGTCGTCGTGGATCGTGACGGTGCCCTTCTCGGTGCGCTCCAGGTAGCCCTTGAAGCCCTCGGCGTGCTCGCGGGAGAGGTCGTGGACGTGCAGTTCGTCGAACTCCAGGCCGTTGCCCGCGAGGTAGGTGTGGATGTAGCGCGCGATCAGGCCGACGCCGAAGAAGCCGACGCGGCGGGGGGTGACGCCGCGGCGTTCGCTCAGCTGGACGGCGGCGAGCGCGGCGGAGGCGGCGGTGCGCGCGGCGCTGATGATGGAGCTCTCCAGGCAGGCGAACGGGTAGCCGGTCCGGGTGTCGTTCAGGATCAGCACGGCCGAGGCGCGGGGGATGCCGGCCTGCACGTTGCCGGGGAACGAGGAGATCCACTTGATCCCGTGCACGTCCACGTCGCCCTTGACCGAGGCCGGCAGCGCGATGATCCGGTCGGACGGGCGGTCGGGGAAGCGCAGGAAGTAGGAGTCGGGGTTGACGGTCTGCCCCTCGCCGTGCAGGCGGTAGGCCGCCTCGATCATCGCGGTGACCTCGCGTTCGCGCCCGGACACGGCCTCGTGGACCTGGGCGCCGGAGATCACGGCGAATGAGGGTGCTTGCGTCATATCTGGGACTCCACGAAAGGGGGATAGATGATCAGATGCCGAGGATATCGGCGCCCGGGACGTTGAGCTCGGGAAGGATGTCGCCGAAATTCTCGCGCAGCCAGCTCTCCTCGTAGATCGAGTCGAGGTAGCGCTCGCCCAGGTCGGGGGCGATGGCCACGGCCACCGGCGACTCGCCGGGGTACTTCTCGGCCAGCCACCGTTCGGCGCCGGACACGATGGTGCCGGTCGAGCCGCCGAACAGGAAGCCGCGGGCCGACAGCCGGTGCACGGTCCGGATCGTGTCGGTCTCGGGCACGTGCACGACGTCGTCGATGTAGGACTCGTCGACGAGCTGAGGGCGGGCGCTGGTGCCGAGGCCGGGGACCATGCGGCGCTCGGGGATGCCGCCGAATGTGACCGACCCGACCGCGTCGATCGCGACGATCGTGACCGGGCGGCGGCGCTCGCGGAAGTAGCGGGCGCAGCCCATCAGCGTCCCGGTCGTGCCGGCGCCGACGAACAGCACCTCGAGTTCGGGGAACGCGGCGTCGATGGCGGGCGCGGTGCCGCGGTAGTGCGCCATCCAGTTGTTGTGGTTGGCGTACTGGTTGAGCCAGACGTGCCGGCCGCGCTCCTCGCCGGGCGCCGGGTCGCACAGCTCCCGGACGTACCGGATCCGGCTCTCCAGGAAGCCGCCGTTGTCGTCCTGCTGGGAGATCACCCGCACCTCGGCGCCGAGCGCGCGCATGAGGCGCATCGAGGCGGGGTTGCAGCGCGGGTCGGTGATGCAGATGAAGCGGTAGCCCTTGCTCGCCGCGATGATGCTGAGCGCGATGCCGAGGTTGCCCGAGGACGACTCGACAATGATCGAATCTGGCGTGAGGACGCCGTCACGCTCCGCCGCCTCCACCATCTCCGCGGCGGCCTTGAGTTTCACCGAACCGGCGAAATTGAAGCCCTCGCACTTGAGGAAGACAGGACAGCCCAGTACCGGTCGCAGGTCCACATAGAGGTCCTCGACATTGAAGTCCTGCGGCGAGGTGATTATGGGCACGCTGCCACCCTCAACTTCACGCAATTTGGTTGATTTGGTGCAGTTGGAATCGAAAAACCAGAAAGCAATTTCTGGAGTTCCCCCATCATTTCCCCCGAAGTGCGGCCGCGAGGCTCTGACCGGACCATGGCGGAGCATCACCGTACCTTCGGGCATGTCACGTCGCAACCCCCTACTTACCGGCCAGTAGTGTCGAATACGCAGATTCTAGGGAACGGGTGGCCGGGTCCCGACATAAGCTGTGGCATCCGCCGGATTAAGTGATGACGGTGGAGAAGTATCACATCACGGAGAGTTAAGATGAAACGGTTGATGACGGTCGCCGAGCTGCCCGTGCTGGAGGTTCCCGCCGCCGAGATCGAGCGGGCCCGCGCGCTCACCGCCCGGCACGGCATGACGCGCGAGCACGCCGTCGACCTCTCCGATCCCGTCATCACCCGGGTGGAGCGGACCGCCGCCGAACGGCCGGACCTGCCCGCCGTGACCGACGCCGCCCGCACCCTGTCCTATGCGCAGCTGGCCGCCGAGGCGCGCCGCCTCGCCACGCTGCTGGAACGCGAGGGAGTACGGCCCGGCGACGTGGTCGGCGTCGGCGGCGCGCGCTGCGCCGCCGTGATCTCGGCGTTCCTGGCGATCGAGCTGGTCGGAGCCCTGTACGTGCCCGCCGACGAGACCTGGCCCGCCGCCCGCGTGCGCGACGTCCTGGACCAGGCCGGCGCGAACGTTCTGCTCACCGTCGACACCGGCGAGCCCGCTTCCGCGCTGATCGCCGGCGCCGCCGAGGCGGGGGTACGAGTCGTCCGCACGCCTCCGACTCCAGGCCGTACCACCGAAGCTCAGGACCCGGACCACAATCCAGGTGTCGCGTTGGACTGCGAGCCTTGGGAGGGTCAACCGCGCCTGGAGTCGCTCGACCAGCCGCGCTATGTCCTCTTCACTTCGGGCTCGACGGGCAAGCCGAAGGGCGCGGTCGTCGAGCACCAGGGGATGATCAACCACCTCTATGCCAAGATCGTGGATCTGGAGCTGACCGGGGCGGACGTGCTCGCGCAGACCGCGCCGCTGGGCTTTGACATCTCGGTCTGGCAGATGCTCTGCCCGCTGCTGATCGGCGGCCGGGTGGACGTGATCGGCGACGACGTCGGGCACGACCCGGTGGCGTTCGCGCGGGCCGTCGACGACCAGGGCATCACCATCGTCGAGCTCGTTCCGACCATGGTCAGACACCTGTTGGACGACCTCGCGGCCGCGCAGGCGGGGTCGCTGTCTGGGTTGCGGTGGATGATCGCGACCGGGGAGGAGCTTCCGGCGGAGTTGTCGCGGCGCTGGCTGGAGACCATGCCGCACGCGCGGCTGCTGAACGCCTACGGGCCGACCGAGTGCTCCGACGACGTCACGCACCACACGATCGTGCGCTCTGACCTGGAGCTTCTCCGCCTGCCGATCGGCACGCCGATCATCAACACCCAGCTCTACGTCCTCAAGCAAGAGGACGACGACACCTGGACGGCCTGCGACCTGGACGAGACCGGTGAGCTGTTCGTCGGGGGCGTCTGCGTCGGGCGCGGCTACCTGGGCAACCCGGAACGCACGAGCGAGGCCTTCTATAAGGACCCGTTCGGCGCGACACCCACCCAGCGGCTCTACCGAACGGGCGACGCCGTCAAGCTTCTGTCGCCCGCGGCGTCCGGCTCCGCGCGCCCCACCTTGCAGTACCTCGGGCGGGTCGACCGGCAGGTGAAGATCTCCGGCGTGCGGATGGAACTCGGCGAGATCGAGGCCGTCCTGCAGCGGCACCCAGGTGTCGGCGCCGCGGCCGTCGTCGTGCACGAGTACCCGTGAGGGTTCTGTTAACCGTCTGTAATCGAACTGACCGAGTTCGGTCGTCAACCGTTGTCACTTCACGAGCGTCGGGTGCTCGCGCGCGTCCTGCGCGAGCTGGAAGTTTTGTCACGGGCGTGAGCAATTTCAGCGGCTAAGTTCTGCTTGCGGGGGGATTGCGAGGCATGTGACAGGCTGGTTAACTGTGGCTCCGCTACTCCTGAGTAGAGACGTGGTCGAGGGCGGGCCCCTCACCGGGGCAGGTAAAGCAGCGGCGCTCTGCACTGGTTGGGGCTACCGGCGGGCGGTGGGGATCGTTCGCGGGTGACGCGAGGCCGGCAGGGACTCGGGGAAGGGGACTTGAGTTACTGCCTGGTGTTCTTTGGTCACACTTCGCGCAAGAAAAGCCCCTCTGACCGGGAAAGTGCTTCCTGATGTCGTCTGAGTACGTTCCTCTTTCCGCCGCTCAGCAGAGCGTCTGGTATGCGCAGCAACTGGCGCCGGAAACGCCGATTCATATTGCGCAGTACATCGAAATCGAGGGACCGGTCGACCACGATCTGTTCGACCGTGTGGCGCGCATTGCGGCGCACGAAGCGGAGTCGATGACGGCGCGCCTGACGGTCCGCGACGGCATTCCGTACCAGATCCTCGATCCGGAGGCGCGGGCCACCATTCCGCTCGTCGACCTGAGCGCCGAGAATGACCCGCGCGAGGCCGCGCAGGCGTGGATGAGGCAGCGGATGCGCGAGCCGCTGCCAATGGACTCCGAACGCCTTTACACGACGGGCCTGCTGCGCCTCGGGCCGGAGCTGCACTACTGGTTCATCCGCGTCCACCACGTGATCGAGGACGCCTACAGCGGCTCGGTCGTGAGCCGCCGCGCCGCCGAGATCTACACGACGCTCGCGCGCGGCGAGGAGTACGTGCCCGCCGAGCGCGGCTCGTACCGCACGGTCCTGGCGGAGGAGACCGCCTACCGCGAGTCGGAGAAGTACGCCAAGGACCGCGCGTACTGGACCGAGCGGTTCGCCGACAAGCCGGTCGCGGTCAGCCTGTCCGACGAGATGGCCGAGCCGACCGCCGACTACCTGAGCCGCATCACCACGATCCCGCCGGACGAGACCGCGGCGCTGGCGACCGGCTCGCGCCGCCTGCGCACCGCGACGCAGGGCCTGGCGATCGCCGCGACCGCCGCCTACGTGTCCCGGATGACCGGCAGCGAGGACGTCATCCTCGGCCTCGCCGTGACGGGCCGCACCTCCCAGCTCTGGCTGGACACCCCGGCGATGCTGGCCACGATCCTGCCGCTGCGCGTGCGGATCACCCCGGGCATGTCGGTCGAGGAGCTGGTCCGCACCGTCACCCGCGCGAGCGCCCGCGCGCTGCGCCACCAGCGCTACCGCCGCGAGGACCTGCTGCGCGACCTGAAGCTGCTCGGCGAGCAGCGGCGCCTGTACGGGCCGGTCATCAACATCATGGCCTTCGACTACCGGATGGACTTCGCGGGCATGCCGGCCCGGATGCACGGCATCACCACCGGCCCGGTCGACGACCTGTCCATCAACATCTGGGACAACTTCGACGGCAACGGCCTGCGCGTCGACTTCGAGGCGCACCCCGACCTCTATTCCGAGGATCAGGTCGCCACCCACCAGGAGCGGTACGTCCGCTTCTTCAAGGCGCTCGCCGACGTCGACCCGGCCACGCCGCTGCGCGACGTCCCGCTGCTGAACGACGCCGAGCGCGCCCTGGTGCTGGACGGCTGGAACGACACCGCCCTGCCCGTCGAGCCCGCCGTCGTTCCCGAGCTGGTCGAGGCCCAGGCGGCCGCGACGCCGGACGCGCCCGCGCTCACCCACACGCCCGCGCTCGCCCACACGCCGGCGCTCGGCCACACGCCCGCGCTCGGCCACGACGGCGTGACGCTCACCTACGCCGAGTTGAACGACCGCGCCAACCGCCTGGCCCGGCACCTCATCGAACGCGGCGTCGGGACCGAGGACTTCGTCGCGCTCGCCCTGCCCAGGACCGCCGACCTGATCGTCGCCGCGCTAGCCGTGATCAAGGCGGGCGCCGCGTACCAGCCGATCGACCTGGCCTACCCGGCCGACCGCATCGCCTACATGCTGGAGGACGCCGCGCCCAAGTGCGTCGTCACCACCACCAAGGCCGATCTGCCGGGCGGCACCCCGCGCGTGGAGGTCGACGCGCTCGATCTGGCCTCGTACGGCCCGGAGAACGTCACCGACGCCGACCGCGTCCGCCCGCTCACGCCGGACAACGCGGCCTACGTCATCTACACCTCGGGCTCGACCGGCCGCCCCAAGGGCGTCGTCGTCTCGCACGCCAACGCCGTCGACCTGTGCGCCTGGGCCCGTAAGGACTTCGGCCCGGAACGCCTCTCGCGCGTCCTGCTGTCCACCTCGCTCAACTTCGACGTCTCGGTCTTCGAATGGCTGACCCCGCTCACCATGGGCGGCCACATCGAGATCGTCCGCGACCTCCTGGACGTCGCCGAGCGCGGCGGCTGGCACGGCTCGCTCATCAGCGGCGTCCCGTCGGCGATGTCGGCGCTGCTGGCGACCGGCCGCCTGGACCTGTCGGCGGGCGACGTCGTCCTCGCCGGTGAGGCGCTGCCGCCGCAGCTGGTCAAGGACCTGCGCGCGCTCATGCCGGACGCCCGCATCTCCAACATCTACGGCCCGACCGAGGCCACCGTCTACGTCACCGCCTGGTACGACGACGGGAACGCGGCGGGCTTCGCGCCGATCGGCGCGCCCCTGGCCAACACCCGCGCCTACGTGCTGGACGCCGCGTTGCAGCCGGTCCCGGTCGGCGTGCCCGGCGAGCTCTACATCGCCGGCGACGGCCTGGCGCGCGGCTACCTGCGCCGCCCCGAGCTCACCGCCGACCGCTTCGTCGCCTGCCCGTACGGGGCGCCGGGGGAGCGGATGTACCGCACCGGCGACCTGGTCCGCTGGGACGACCACGGCCAGATCGAGTACCTGGGCCGCCTCGACCATCAGGTCAAGGTCCGCGGCTTCCGCATCGAGCTCGGCGAGATCGAGCTCGCCCTCACCGCGCACGACGACGTCTCCCAGAGCGTCGTCGTCGCCCGCCAGGACGCCGCGGGCGACACCGTCCTGGTCGGCTACGTCGTCGCGACGCCCGGCGGAACGCCCGGGGCACCGCCCGCCGCGCCCGACCCGGCGGCTCTGCGCACGTTCGTGCGCGGCACGCTGCCCGAATACATGGTCCCGATCGCGGTCGTCGTGCTGCCGGAGATGCCGCTCAACCCGAACGGCAAGCTCGACCGCGCCCAGCTGCCCGCGCCCGACTTCGGCGTGCAGACCACCAGCCAGGAGCCGCGGAACGAGAAGGAGAAGATCCTCTGCGGGATCTTCGCCGAGGTGCTCGGCGTCGAACGGGTCGGGATCAACGACGGCTTCTTCGAGCTGGGCGGCGACTCCCTCAAGGCCACCCGGGTCGTCACCCGCGCCCGCGCCGCGCTCGACCAGGACCTGGCCGTCCGCGCCCTGTTCGAGTCGCCGACCGTCGCCGCGCTCGCCGCCCGTCTCACCGACACCGCCCCGGCGCGGCCCGCGCTCGTTCCGGTGGAACGGCCCGACCCGCTCCCGGTGTCGTACGCGCAGCGCCGCCTGTGGTTCATCAACGACTTCGAGGGCGGCTCGTCCACCTACAACATCCCGATCCCGCTGCGCCTCACCGGCGCCGTGGACCTGTCGGCGATGCGCGCCGCCATGCGCGACATGCTGCTGCGGCACGAGGCCCTGCGGACCGTCTTCGTCGAGATCGAGGGCGAGCCGTACCAGCGGATCCTCGGCGCGAACGAGATCGACCCCGAGCCGGAAGTGTCGGTGCTCAGCCCGGGCGAGATCCCCGAGGCCGTGTTCGAGGCGGCCACCCGCGGCTTCGACCTGACCGCCGCGCCGCCCGTCCGCGTCCACCTCTTCCGGCTGAACGAGCTGAACGAGCTGAACGAGACCGAAGACCAGCACCTCCTGGTCCTGGTGATCCACCACGTGGCCGGCGACGGCTGGTCGATGGAGCCGCTGGCCACCGACCTGATCGCCGCCTACGCCGCCCGCGCCGCCGGGCAGGAGCCGCAGTGGTCGCCGCTGCCCGTTCAGTACGCCGACTACGCGCTCTGGCAGCGCGCCGTCCTCGGCGACGAGGACGACCCGGACAGCCTGATCAGCAAGCAGCTCGCCTACTGGACCGAGGCCCTCGCCGCCCTGCCCGAGGAGCTCGCGCTCCCGACCGACCGGCCCCGCCCGCCGCGCGCCTCCGGCCGCGGCGCACAGGTGCCGTTCACCCTCTCGGCCGAGCTGCACGAGGCGCTCACCGCGGTCGCCCGCGACCACCAGGCGAGCCTGTTCATGGTCATGCAGGCCGCGCTCGCCGGGCTGTTCACCAGGCTCGGCGCGGGCACCGACGTGCCGATCGGCTCGCCGATCGCGGGCCGCACCGACGAGGCGCTGAACGACCTGGTCGGCGTCTTCGTCAACACGCTCGTGCTGCGCACCGACACCTCGGGCGACCCGACGTTCGCCGAGCTGCTCGCCCGCGTCCGCGGCACCGACCTGGCCGCGTTCGCCCACCAGGACGTGCCGTTCGAGCGTCTGGTCGAGGTGCTGAACCCGCGCCGCTCGATGGCCAGGCACCCGCTGTTCCAGGCCATGATCTCGATGCAGACCAACCCGGTCGGCCGTGTCGACCTGCCCGGCCTCACGATCGCGCTGGAGCCGGTCGACACCGGCGTCTCGCGCTTCGACCTGGTCCTGTTCATCGACGAACGTCCCGGCGGCGAGATCGACTGCTCGCTGGAGTACGCGCTCGACCTGTTCGACGAGGAGACGATCCGCGCCCTGGCCGGTCGCCTGGAGCGGATGCTGCTCCAGGTCGCCGCCGACCCCGCGATACCGCTCAGCGCCGTGGAGCTGCTGGACGAGGGCGAGCGCGTGCGGCTGCTGCGCGAACGCAACCAGGCCACCGTTCTGGTGCCGGAGACCACCGCGCCCGCCCTGTTCGAGGAGCAGGCCGCCCGTACCCCCGAGGCCCGCGCCGTCATCGCGGGCGACGCCTCGCTCACCGGGACCTCGTTCACCGGCGCCTCGCTCACCTACGCCGACCTGAACGGCCGCGCCAACCGGCTCGCCCGCCACCTCATCGGCCGCGGTGTGGGCCCGGGCGACATCGTCGCGCTGTCCCTGCCCCGCGACACCGGCCTGGTCGTGGCGCTGCTGGGCGTGCTGAAGACCGGCGCCGCCTACCTGCCGATCGACCCCGCCTACCCGGCCGACCGCGTCGACTACATGCTCGCCGACGCCACCCCGGCGGTCGTTCTCACGGCGGGCGAGCTCGCCGGGACCGACCTGACCGGCATCTCCGGAGACGACGTCACCGACGCCGAGCGCGTCCGGCCGCTGCACCCGCAGGACGCCGCGTACGTCATCTACACCTCCGGCTCCACCGGCCGCCCCAAGGGCGTGGTGATCTCGCACGCCGGGCTGGCCGACTTCCGCGCCCAGTGCGTCGACTTCTACGGCGAGCGGCGGCTCGCCCGCGTCCTGTTCTCCACCTCGCTCAACTTCGACGCCTCGGTGCTGGAGTGGTTCGTGCCGCTCACGGTCGGCGGCGAGATCGAGGTCGTCCGCGACCTGCTGGAGATCGGTGAACGCGGCGGCTGGGAGGGCACGCTCGTCAGCGGCGTCCCGTCCGCGGTGAGCGTGCTGCTCGCCGACTGGGAACCGCGGCTGCGCGCCGACGAGATCACCCTCGGCGGCGAGGCGCTGCCGCCCGCGCTGCTGCGCGAGGTGCGCCGCGTGGTGCCGGACGCCCGGATCTCCAACATCTACGGCCCGACCGAGGCCACCGTGTGGGCCAGCGGCTGGCACGACGGCGGCGACGAGGCGGCCCAGGCTCCGATCAGCCCGCCGATCGGCCGCCCGATGGCCAACATGCGCGCCTACGTCCTGGACGAGACGCTCCACCCGGTGCCGCCGGGCGTTCCCGGCGAGCTGTACGTCGGCGGGCACGGCCTGGCGCGCGGCTACCTCAACCGTTCGCCGCTCACCGCCGAACGGTTCGTCGCCGACCCGTTCGGCCCGCCCGGCGAGCGCATGTACCGCACCGGCGACCGCGTCCGCTGGAACCGCGACGGCGAGCTGGAGTACCTCGGCCGCCTCGACCATCAGGTCAAGGTCCGCGGGTTCCGCATCGAGCCCGGCGAGATCGAGGCCGCGCTGGAGGAGCACGTCGCCGTCGCGCAGAGCGTCGTCGTCGCCCGCGAGGACGCGACCGGCGACACCGTCCTCGCCGCCTACGTCGTTCTGACGTACGAGACGCCGCACCTCACCGAGGACCTGCGGATGCACCTGGCGTCCCGGCTCCCCGAGTACATGGTCCCGTCGGCGATCGTGCCTCTGGACGAGCTGCCGCGCACGCCGAGCGGCAAGCTCGACCGCGCCGCCCTCCCCACCCCCGACCTCGCGGGCGCGCTGGCCGGGCGCGAGCCCAGGGACGCGCGCGAGGAGATCCTGTGCGGGATCTTCGCCGAGGTGCTCGGCCTGCCGAGCGTCGGCATCGGCGACGACTTCTTCGACTTCGGCGGCGACTCGCTGAAGGCCACCCGCGTGGTGTCGCGGGCGCGCGCCGCGCTGCATGTCGAGCTGCCCGTGCGGATCCTGTTCGAGGCGCCGACGGTCGCCGGGCTCGCCGCCCACATCGCCGGCGCCGAGGCGGGGGAGGAGACCCGGCCCGCGCTGGTCCCGGCGCGGCGCCCCGACCCGCTGCCGGTGTCGTACGCGCAGGAACGGCTCTGGTTCCTCAACCGGCTCGAGGGCCCGACCGCCACGTACAACATGCCGATCCCGCTGCGGCTGACCGGTGCCCTCGACTACGACGCGATGCGCGCCGCGCTCGGTGACGTCGTCGGGCGGCACGAGTCGCTGCGCACGCTCTTCGGCGAGCACGACGGCGAGGCCTACCAGCGGATCCTCGCGCCTCGCGGTTCCGAGATCGCCCCCGAGCTGGTCATCGCCGACGCCGAGGCCGACGACCTCCACGGCGCGCTGTTCGTGGACGCCACGCGCGGCTTCGACCTGGCCGTCGAGCTGCCCCTGCGGGCGTTCCTCTACCGGCTCGCGGGCGACGAGCACGTGCTGCTGCTCGTCATGCACCACATCGCGGGCGACGGCTGGTCCATGGCGCCGCTCGCACGCGACGTCATCACCGCCTACCTCGCGCGCCGCGACGGGCAGGAGCCGGGCTGGGCGCCGCTGCGCGTGCAGTACGCCGACTACGCCCTCTGGCAGCGCGAACTCCTCGGCGCGGGCGACGGGACCGACACCCTGGAGGCCCGCCAGCTCGCCTACTGGACCGAGCGGCTCGCCGGGCTGCCCGACCAGACCGTGCTGCCCACCGACCGGCCGCGTCCCGAACGCGCCTCCTACCGCGGCGGCCAGGTCGCCTTCGAGGTGCACGAGGACCTGCACGCGGGGCTCTCGGCGCTGGCCCGCGACCACCAGGTCAGCCTGTTCATGGTCCTGCAGGCCTCGCTCGCCGCGCTGCTGACCCGGCTCGGCGCGGGAACGGACGTGCCGATCGGCTCGCCCGTCGCGGGCCGCACCGACGAGGCGCTGGACGACCTGGTCGGCGTGTTCATCAACACGCTCGTGCTGCGCACCGACACCTCCGGCGACCCCGCGTTCGCCGAGCTGCTCGCCCGTGTCCGCGACACCGACCTCGCCGCCTACGCCCACCAGGACGTGCCGTTCGAGCGCCTCGTCGAGATGATCAACCCGGCCCGGTCGCTGGCGCGGCACCCGCTCTTCCAGGTGATGCTCACCCTGCAGAACAATCCGGCGCCGACAGTGGAGGTGCCCGGCCTCCACATCGGCGTCGAGCCGGTGGACGCCGGGGTCGCCAAGTTCGACCTGGAGTTCCTGCTGGAAGAGCCCCACGACGGCAGCGGCGGCCTCGCCGGAACGATCGAGTACGCGCGCGACCTGTTCGACGAGGAGACCGTCCTGCGGTTCGCGGGCTGGTACCGGCAGGTGCTGGAGGCCGTCGCCGCCGACGCCGCCGTCACCGTGAACGGCCTGGACCTCCCCGGCGTGGACGAACGCGCGGCGAGCCCCGCGGTGGAGCGGCCGGGCGTCAAGAAGCTGGTCGCCTACGTCGTGGCCGCGCCCGGGCAGACCCTCGACGCCGAGGCGCTGCGGGCCTACGTCCGCGAGAACCTCCCCGAGTCGATGGTGCCGTCCGCCGTGGTCGTCCTCGACGAGCTGCCGCTCACGCCGAACGGCAAGGTCGACACCAAGGCGCTGCCCAAGCCCGAGATCACCGAGTCCGCCCCGCGCGCCGCCTACCGCGCCCCGCGCGACGCCCGCGAGGAGACCATCGCGGCCGTCGTCGCCGAGCTGGTCGGCATCGCCAGGGTCGGCATCGACGACGACTTCTTCGAGCTGGGCGGCAACTCGCTCATCGCGATGCGGGTCGTCAGCCGGATCCGGCGCGCGCTGAACGTCGAGCTGCCCGTGCGGGCGCTGTTCGAGGCGCCGACCGTCGCCGGACTGGCCGCGATGCTGGGCGACGCGGGCGCCGAGCCGACGCGGCCCGCGCTGGAACGGCGCGAACGCCCCGACCCGATCCCGCTGTCGTACGCGCAGCAGCGGCTCTGGTTCCTCAACCGGTTCGAGGGCCCGTCGGCGACCTACAACATGCCGACCGCGCTGCGCATCCGCGGCGAGCTCGACACCGCCGCCCTCCAGGCCGCCATCGGTGACCTGGTCGAACGGCACGAGACGCTCCGCACGATCCTGCCCGACGGCGCTTCCGGCGTTCCGCGGCAGCTCATCCTGGACCCGGCCGCCGCCCGCCCCGAGCTGCAGTTCGCCGAGACCACGGCCGCCGAGCTGCCGATCAGGCTCGCCATGGCCGCGGGCCACGCGTTCGACATCTCCGCCGAGCCGCCGCTGCGCGCCCACCTCTACCGGGTCGGCCCGGACGAGCACGTCGCGCTGCTGCTCATGCACCACATCGGCGGCGACGGCTGGTCGATGGCGCCGCTCGCCCGCGACCTCATCACCGCCTACGCCGCGCGCGTCGGCGGCAACGCGCCCGACTGGGCGCCGCTGCCCGTGCAGTACACCGACTACACGCTCTGGCAGCAGGAGCTGTTCGGGTCCGAGGACGCCCCGGAGAGCCTGATCTCCCAGCAGATCGCCTACTGGAAGGACGCCCTGGCCGGGCTGCCTGAGGAACTGCGGCTGCCGACCGACCGGCCGCGGCCTTCCGAGGCCTCCTACCGGGGCGGTACGGCCCGCTTCCACCTCGGGGCCGACGTCCAGGAGAGCCTGCTCAGGGTCGCCCGCGAGACCGGCGCCAGCCCGTTCATGGTCGCCCAGTCCGCGTTCGCCGCCCTGCTCACCAGGCTCGGCGCCGGAACGGACGTGCCGATCGGCTCGCCGATCGCGGGGCGTACCGACGAGGCGCTGGACGACCTGGTCGGCATGTTCGTCAACATGCTCGTCTTCCGCACCGACACTTCCGGCGACCCGACGTTCCGGGACCTGGTGGAGCGGGTCCGCGAGACCGACCTGGGCGCCTACGCCAACCAGGACGTCCCGTTCGAGCGGCTCGTCGAGGTCCTCAACCCGCCGCGCCACCTGGGCCGCCACCCGCTGTTCCAGGTCGGCCTGACGTTCCAGAACAACCCCGAGGCCAGGCTCGAGATGCCGGGCTTCAGCGCCGAACTGGAGCCGCTGCACGCGGGCGTCTCGCGGTTCGACCTGCTGATGATCCTCACCGAGCGGGAGGACGGGCTGGCGGGCGAGCTCGAGTACGCCCTCGACCTCTACGACCCGGCCTCGGCGGAGCGGCTCATCGGCCGCTTCGAGCGCTACCTCACCGCGCTGCTCGCCGACCCCGACGCCCGCATCGGCGCCGTCGACGTCCTCGACCCGGCCGAACGCGCCACCATCCTCACCGAGTGGGCCGGTGGAGCCGCGCCCGAGATGGACCGGACCACGATCCCGGCCCTCTTCGAGGCGCAGGCCGCCGCCAACCCCGAGGCTCTGGCGGTCACGTTCGAGGGCGTCTCGCTGTCATACGGCGAGGTCAACGCCCGCGCCAACCGTCTCGCCCGTCATCTGGTCGCGCAGGGTGTTGGTCCTGAGCAGTTCGTGGCGCTGAAGCTGCCGCGTTCGGCCGATCTGGTGGTCGCGATCCTGGCGGTGTTGAAGGCGGGCGCGGCCTACGTGCCGATGGACCCCGACTACCCGGCCGATCGCATCGCCTACATGGTCGAGGACTCCAACCCGGTCCTGACGCTGGAGAGCGTCGAGATCCCCGACGGCTACGACGACTCGAACCTGGGCGTCGCCATCTCGCCCGACCACCCGGCCTACGTCATCTACACCTCGGGCTCGACGGGTCGTCCCAAGGGTGTCGTCATCCCGCACCAGAACGTGGTGCGCCTGTTGCGTGCGACCGAGCAGTGGTTCGACTTCGGCCCGGATGACGTGTGGACGCTGTTCCACTCCTACGCGTTCGACTTCACCGTCTGGGAGCTGTGGGGCTCACTCCTCTACGGCGGCCGCTTGGTCGTCGTTCCCTACCTGACGTCCCGCTCGCCCGAGGACTTCGCGCAACTCCTCGCCGAGGAGCGCGTGACCGTTCTCAACCAGACGCCGTCGGCGTTCTACCAGCTCATGCCGCACGAACGGGACGACCTGGCCGTCCGCTATGTGATCTTCGGCGGCGAGGCGCTGGAGCCCGCACGGCTGCGCGGCTGGCAGAACGCCCGCCTGGTCAACATGTACGGGATCACCGAGACGACCGTCCACGTCTCCTACGTCGAGGTCGACCGCGACTACCCCGGCAGCGTCATCGGCGTCGCGATCCCGGACCTCAAGATCTACGTGCTCGACGACCGGCTGCAGCCCGTCGCCCCCGGAGTCGTCGGGGAGATGTACGTGGCGGGCGCGGGTCTGGCGCGCGGCTACCTCAACCGGCCCGCCCTCTCCGCCGAACGGTTCGCCGCCGACCCGTACGGCAAGCCCGGCACCCGCATGTACCGCACCGGCGACGTCGGCCGCTGGCTGAACGACGGCCGCCTCGAATACCTGGGGCGTTCCGACCAGCAGGTCCAGCTCCGCGGCTTCCGCATCGAGCTCGGCGAGATCGAGACCGCGCTGACCCGCCACGAGGCGATCGCCGACGCGGCCGTGATCGTGCGCGACGACCGCCTGGTCGCCTACGTGGTCGGCTCCACCGAGGACGACCTGCGCCGTTTCGTCGGCAAGGACCTGCCCGACTACATGGTCCCGGCCGTCGTGGTCGAGCTGGACGCGCTCCCGCTGACCGTGAACGGCAAGCTCGATCGCAAGGCGCTCCCCGAGCCGGACTTCGCCGCCAAGGTCTCCACCCGCACGCCGAGCACGCCCGACGAAGAGACCCTCGCCGCCCTCTTCGCCGAGGTCCTGGGCCTGGAACGGGTCGGGATCGACGACGGGTTCTTCGACCTGGGCGGCGACTCGATCATCGCGATCCAGCTCGTCTCCCGCGCCCGCCAGTCCGGCCTGGTCATCTCCCCGCGCCAGGTCTTCCAGCACCAGACCGTCGAGGAGCTCGCCGCGATCGCCCAGCCGGTCGGCGAAGGTGAGCAGATCGAGGCCGAGGCCCCCGGCACCGGCGTCGGCCCGGTCCCGATCACCCCGATCGTGGCGTGGCTGCGCGACCGCGTGGACGGCGACGCCGAGCTGATCAAGGGCTTCCACCAGGCGATGCTGCTGCGCGCCCCGGCCGGGCTCGGCCTGGACCGGCTCACCGCCGCGTTCCAGACCGTTCTGGACCACCACGACGCGCTCCGGCTCCGCCTCGACACCGGCGGAGACCGGTGGCAGCCGATCGTCCAGCCGCAGGGGGCCGCGCCCGCCGTCGTCACTCGCGTGGACGTCGCCGACCTCGATGCCGACAAGCTCGCCGACGCCGTGACCGAGCACGCCACCGCCGCCCGCGACCGGCTCGACCCGGCCGCCGGTGTCATGGCGCAGCTGGTCTGGTTCGACGCGGGTCAGGCGCAGGGCCGCCTCCTGGTCGTCCTGCACCACCTGGTCGTGGACGGCGTCTCCTGGCGCGTGCTCCTCCCGGACCTGGTCACCGCGTGGGCGGGCGGGGAGCTCCAGCCGGTCGCCACCTCGTTCCGCCGCTGGGCGCAGCGCCTGAACGCCGCCGCGACCGACCCGGCCCGCGCCGCCGAGCTGGACACCTGGCTCGACATCGTGGACGGCCCGAACCAGCGGCTGGCGTTCCGTGCGCTCGACCCCCGCGTCGACATCGCGGCCCGCGCCACCTCGGTCACCCTCGACCTGCCCGCCGACGTCACCGGGCCGCTGCTCACCGACGTGCCCGCCGCGTTCCACGGCCGGGTGAACGACGCGCTGCTCACCGGGCTGACCCTGGCGATCACCCAGTGGCGCAGGCACCGCGGCGGCCGCGGCACCAGCGTGCTGCTCGACCTCGAAGGCCACGGCCGGGAGGACATCGTCCCGGGCGTCGACCTGTCCCGCACCGCGGGCTGGTTCACCTCGATCTACCCGGTGCGCCTGGACGCGGGGGCGATCGACTGGGCCGAGATCCGCGACGGCGGCCTGGCCGCCGGGACCGCGCTGAAGAAGGTCAAGGAGCAGCTCCGCGAGATCCCCGACAACGGCATCGGCCACGGCCTGCTGCGCCACCTGAACTCCGACACGGCCGAGGAGCTGGCCGAGCTGCCGCCCGCGCAGATCGCGTTCAACTACCTCGGCCGCGTCGACCCCGGCGGCGCGGACGGCGACTGGAGCCTGGCCGCCGAGCCGCTGCCCGGCGGCGAGGACCCGCGCATGCCGATGGCGCACGTCCTGGAGATCAACGCGATCACCCGGGACCTGCCGGGCGGGCCCGAGCTGAGCGTCACCTGGACGTGGCCGGCCGGGCTGCTGGAGGTGAACGACGTACGCGAGCTCGCCGAGGGCTGGTTCGAGGCGCTGCGCGGCCTGGTCGCGCACGTCGGCGGCGATGGCGACCAGCAGACGGCGGCCGGCGGGTTCACCCCGTCCGACCTCCTGGTGGACCTCGACCAGAGCGAGATCGACAACCTGCAGGACGCGTGGAGGCACAACTCTTGAACCGGGGCGACCTCGAGGACATCCTGCCGCTCTCGCCGCTTCAGCAGGGCTTCTTCTTCCACGCGCTGTACGACGCCGACGCGACCGACGTCTACACCGCGCAGTTCGTCCTCGACCTGGAAGGGCCGCTGGACGCGGGTGCGCTGCGGGCCGCCGCCGAGACGCTGCTGCGGCGCCACCCCAACCTGCGCGCCGCGTTCTGGCACGAGGGCGTCTCCAAACCGGTCCAGGTCATTCCGCGCAGCGTCGACCTGCCGTGGGAGGAGGTCGAGGTCGCCGACGCGGCCGAGGCCGACGCGATCGTGGCGCGTGAACGGATCCGCTCGTTCGACATGACCGCGCCGCCGCTGCTGCGCTTCGTGCTGGTGAAACTGGGCGCCGAACGCTTCCGGCTGGTGTTCACCAACCACCACATCCTGCTGGACGGCTGGTCGACGCCGATCCTGGCGACCGAGCTGTTCATGCTGTACGTGCAGGGCGGACACGATCAGGGCTTCCCGCGCGTCACCCCGTACAAGAACTACCTGGCCTGGCTCACCAAGCAGGACCGCGACGCCGCCGGGAAGGCCTGGCAGAACGCCCTTGCCGGGCGGGACGAGCCGAGCCTGGTCGCCCCCGAGGCAGCGGGCCGCCCGCCCGCGCCGCCGGAGCGGACGATCACCGAGCTGGACGAGCGGCTGACCAAGAAGCTTCAGCGGGCGGCGCGGCGGCACGGCGTCACGCTCAGCACCGTGCTGCAGGGCGCGTGGGGGCTCGTGCTGGGGCGCCTGCTCGGCAGCAACGACGTCGTCTTCGGCGCTACCGTCTCGGGACGGCCGCCTGAGCTGCCGGGCATCGAGCAGATGATCGGGCTGTTCATCAACACGCTCCCGATCCGGGTGTCGTACCGGCCGGACGAGACGCTCGCCGCGCTGATGGAACGGCTCCAGGACGAGCAGACCGAGCTGCTCCCGCACCATCACCTCGGGCTCACCGACATCCAGCGGGTCGCCGGGCACGGCAGCGCGTTCGACACGATGACCGTGCTGGAGAACTACCCGTTCGACCCGGCCTCGATGGACGGCTCGCTGAACGGCGTCCGGATCGCCGCCGCCGACTCCTACGACGCCACGCACTTCCCGCTGTCGTTCGTCGCCGCGCCGGGGGACGGTCTTTCGCTGCGGCTGCACTACCGGCCCGACGTCTACGAGCAGGACGTCGTCGAGGCGCTGCTGGCGCGGGTGTGCCGCTTCCTGGAGGCGTTCGCGAACGACTCCGAGCAGCCGATCGGCGCCGTGGAGCTCGCGGGCGAGGATGAGCGGGCCCGGCTGGACGGCTGGAACGACACCGCCGCCGAGCTCCGCCCGGAATGCCTGCCCGATCTCTTCGAGCGGCAGGCCGCCCGGACCCCGGATGATGTGGCGCTGGTCTGCGGCGAGGAGTCGCTGACGTACGCGGAGCTGAACGGCCGGGCCAACCGGCTCGCGCACGAGCTGATCGCACGCGGAATCGGGCCCGAGGACCGCGTCGCGCTCGTGCTGCCGCGCACGCCCGAGATCGTGGTCTCGCTGCTGGGCGTGCTGAAGGCGGGCGCGGCCTACGTGCCGATCGACCCCGAGTACCCGGCCGACCGCATCGCCTACATGCTCGACGACTGCCGTCCCGCCCTCACGATCGACGGGCCGCTGGAGGTCGCGGGCCGGCCCTCGCACGACCCGGAGCGGCGGTTGGTCCAGGGCAACACCGCGTACGTCATCTACACCTCCGGGTCGACCGGGCGGCCGAAGGGCGTGGCGGTCCCGCACACCGGGGTGCTCAACTACTTCGAGTCGCACCGGATCGGGTTCATGGACCCGTCGATCGAGGCGGTCGGCGGGCGGCGGATGCGGTTCGCGCACCTGGCGTCGTTCTCGTTCGACACCTCGTGGATGGGCCTGCTGTGGATGATGTACGGCCACGAGCTGCACCTCATCGACGACGAGACCCGGCGCGACGTGCAGGCCTACGTCGCCTACGTGGGCGAGCACCGGATCGATCTGGTCAACACCACGCCGTCGCACTTCCGTTCGCTGCGCGAGGCCGGGCTGCTGGAGGGCGACGGGCGGCACCGGCCGTCGCAGCTCCTGCTGGGCGGTGAGGGCATCGGCGAGGGGCTGTGGGACGAGCTGCGCGCCGCCGCCCCCGGGCTGACCACGCGCAACTTCTACGGGCCGACCGAGTCGACGATCGACACGATGAACCAGGTCGTCGAGCGCAGTGAGCGGGCGGTCGTCGGTGCCCCGCAGCGCAACACGCGTTCCTACGTGCTGGACGCGGCGCTGCAGCCGGTCCCGGTGGGGGTTCCGGGTGAGCTCTACCTGGCCGGTGTGCAGCTCGCGCGCGGCTACTTCGACCGTCCCGGCCTGACCGCCGAGCGGTTCGTCGCCGACCCGTTCGGCGCGCCGGGGGAGCGGATGTACCGCACCGGCGACCTGGTCCGCTGGACGCCCGAGGGAACGATCGAATACCTCGGCCGCGTCGACGACCAGGTCAAGATCCGCGGGTTCCGGGTCGAGCTCGGCGAGATCGAGAACGTCGTCGGCGCCTTCGAGGGCGTGATCCAGGCCGCGGTCGCCGTCCGCGAGGACGCACCGGGCGACAGGCGCCTCGCCGCCTACGTCGTCGGGCCGGTCGATCTCACGGCGCTGCGCCGGCACGCCGCCGAGAGCCTCCCCGACTACATGGTCCCGTCCTTCACCGCGCTCGACGCGCTGCCGCTCACGGTGAACGGCAAGCTCGACCGCGCCGCGCTGCCCGCCCCCGACGGCGGCGGCGCTGTGGCGGGACGGGCGCCGCGTTCGCCGCAGGAGGAGATCCTGTGCGGCCTGTTCGCCGAGGTGCTCGGCGTGGCGCGGGTCGGCGTGGACGACGGCTTCTTCGCGCTCGGCGGCGACTCCCTCACCGCCACCCGGCTCGTCGGCAAGATCCGGACCGCGCTCGGCGCGGAACTGCCGGTCCGCGCGCTGTTCGAGGCGCCGACCGTCGCGGGCCTGGCCGAACGCATCGCCGAGGCGTCGGGCAGCGTCCGGCCCGCGCTGGTGCGGGCCGAGCGGCCGGACGTGATCCCGCTGTCGTACGCGCAGCAGCGGCTCTGGTTTCTCAACCGCTTCGAACGCCAGTCCGCCACGTTCAACATGCCGATCGCGCTGCGCCTGAACGGACACCTCGACCACGAGGCGCTGCAGGCCGCGCTCGGCGACGTCGTCGCGCGGCACGAGTCGCTGCGCACGATCTTCCCGGACGGGTCGGGGACCGCCCGCCAGCTCGTTCTGGACGGCGCCGCCGCCCGGCCGCGCCTGGTCGTCTCCGAGGCGACCGAGACCGGACTGCCGATGGCGCTGGCGGCGGCGGCCGGGCAGGGCTTCGACCTGTCGGTCGAGCCGCCGCTGCGGGTGCGGCTGTTCACGGTCGGGGAGAACGAGCAGGAGAAGGAGCAGGAGGACGAGCACGTCCTGCTGCTCGTCCTGCACCACATCGCCGCCGACGGCTGGTCGATGGCGCCGCTCGCCCGCGACGTGATCGTGGCGTACGCGGCGCGCAGCGAGGGCCACGCCCCGGTGTGGGCGCCGCTGCCGGTGCAGTACGCGGACTACACGCTGTGGCAGCAGGAGCTGTTCGGGTCCGAGGACGATCCGGAGAGCCTGGTCTCGCGGCAGATCGCGTACTGGAAGGACACCCTCGCCGGGCTGCCCGACCAGCTGGAGCTGCCGACCGATCGGCCGCGCCCCGCCGAGTCGACCTACCGCGGCAAGACGCTGGCCTTCGAGCTGGACGCCGACCTGCACGGCGCGCTGCTGAAGATCGCGCGCGACAGCGGCGCGAGCCTGTTCATGGTCATGCAGGCGGCGTACGGAGCGCTGCTGACGCGCCTGGGCGCGGGAACGGACGTGCCGATCGGTTCGCCGATCGCAGGCCGTACCGACGAGGTGCTGGACGACCTGGTCGGCATGTTCGTCAACATGCTGGTGCTGCGCACCGACACCTCCGGCGACCCGTCGTTCCGCGACCTGATCGCCCGGGTCAAGGAGACCGACCTCGCCGCCTACGCCCACCAGGACCTGCCGTTCGAACGGCTCGTGGAGGTGCTCAACCCGGCCCGGTCGATGGCGCGGCACCCGCTCTTCCAGGTCGTGCTGTCGTTCCAGAACAATCCCGAGGCCAAGCTGGAGCTCGACGGGCTCAGCGGCGGAGCCGAGCCGCTCGCCTCCGGCGTCGCCAAGTACGACCTGTCGCTCTACCTGGAGGAACGGCACGGCGAGGACGGCGCGCCCGCCGGAATCGAGGGCGGCCTGGAGTACGCGCTCGACCTCTTCGACCCGGCCACGGCCGAGTCGATCGCGACCCGCTTCGAGCGGCTGCTGCACGAGTTGGTCGACGCGCCCGACGCCCCGATCGGCACCGCCGAGATCCTCGACCGCGCCGAGCGCCGCGCCATCCTGCGCACGTGGGCGGGCGGCACGGCCGAGCCGGTGGAGCGGACCACGATCCCGGCACTGTTCGAGGAGCAGGCGGAGATCCGTCCCGGAGCCCCGGCCGTCACGTTCGAGGGCGTCTCGCTGTCGTACGGTGAGGTGAACGCGCGGGCCAACCGATTGGCTCGTCACCTTGTCGCGCGGGGCGTCGGTCCTGAGCAGTTCGTGGCGCTGAAGCTGCCGCGTTCGGCTGACCTTGTCGTGGCGATCCTGGCGGTGCTGAAGGCGGGCGCCGCGTATGTGCCGATGGATCCGGACTACCCGGCCGATCGCATCGCCTACATGGTCGAGGACTCCAACCCGGTCCTGACGATCGAGAGTGTCGAGATCCCGGACGGCTACGACGACTCCGACCTGGGCATCACGATCTCCCCGGACCACCCGGCCTACGTCATCTACACGTCCGGCTCGACCGGTCGTCCCAAGGGCGTCGTCATCCCGCATCAGAACGTCGTCCGGCTACTGCGTTCGACCGAGCAGTGGTTCGACTTCGGCCCCGATGACGTGTGGACGCTCTTCCACTCCTACGCGTTCGACTTCACGGTGTGGGAGCTGTGGGGCTCGCTGCTGTACGGCGGCCGTCTCGTCGTCGTCCCGTACCTCACGAGCCGTTCTCCCGAGGAGTTCGCCGAGCTGCTCGCGGCCGAGCGCGTCACGGTCCTGAACCAGACGCCGTCGGCGTTCTACCAGCTCATGCCGCACGAACGGGACGACCTCGCGGTCCGTTACGTGATCTTCGGCGGCGAGGCACTGGAGCCCGCACGGCTGCGCGGGTGGGAGAACGCGCGGCTGGTCAACATGTACGGGATCACCGAGACGACGGTGCACGTCTCCTACGTCGAGGTCGACCGTGAGCACGTGGGCAGTGTCATCGGTGTCGGCATCCCCGACCTGCGCGTCTACGTGCTCGACGATCGCCTCCAGCCCGTTCCGCCCGGTGTGGTGGGGGAGATGTACGTGGCGGGCGCGGGCCTGGCGCGCGGTTACCTCAACCGGCCGGCCCTCTCCGCCGAGCGGTTCGTCGCCGACCCGTACGGCAAGCCCGGCACCCGCATGTACCGCACCGGCGACCTGGGCCGCTGGCTCAAGGACGGCCGGCTCGAATACCTCGGCCGCGCCGACCAGCAGGTGCAGCTGCGCGGCTTCCGGATCGAGCTGGGCGAGATCGAGGCGGCCCTGACGCGCCACGAAGCCATCAGCGACGCGGCCGTGATCGTCCGGGACGACCGCCTGGTCGCCTACGTGGTCGGCTCCACCGACGATGATCTCCGCCGCCACGTGGGCAAGGACCTGCCCGACTATATGGTTCCGGCCGTCGTGATGACGCTGGACGCGCTCCCGCTCACGGTCAACGGCAAGCTCGACCGCAAGGCGCTGCCCGCCCCCGACTACGCGGCCAAGGTCTCCTCCCGTACGCCCCGCACGCCCAACGAAGAGACCCTCGCAGCGCTCTTCGCGGAGGTGCTCGGCCTGGAACGGGTCGGGATCGACGACGGGTTCTTCGACCTGGGCGGCGACTCGATCATCGCGATCCAGCTCGTCTCCCGCGCCCGCCAGTCCGGCCTGGTCGTCTCGCCCCGCGACGTGTTCCAGCACCAGACGGTCGAGGAGCTCGCCGCGATCGCCCAGCCGGTCGGTGAGGGCGAGCAGGTCGAGGTCGAGGCTCCGGGCGCGGGCGTCGGCCCGGTCCCGGCGACGCCGATCATGCGCTGGTTCCAGGAGCTGCGGGGCCCGACCGGCGACTACAGCCAGCGGATGCTGCTCCAGGTGCCGCCCGGCCTGGGCGTCGAACGGCTGACCAAGGCACTGCAGACCGTTCTGGACCACCACCACATGCTCCGGCTCCGCGTCGACGGTGACGACTTCGAGGTCACCGAGCCCGGCACGGTCGACGCCACGCCGCTGTTCCGTCGCGTGGACGTCACCGGCCAGGACGACCTCCACGCCACCCTCGCCGCCGAAGCACGCGCGGCCCGCGAGCGTCTCGACCCGGCCACCGGCACGATGGCCCAGCTCGTCTGGTTCGACGCGGGCCCCGAGCGGTCCGGCCGCCTGCTGCTCACGCTCCACCACCTGGTCGTGGACGGCGTCTCCTGGCGCATCCTGCTTCCCGACCTGGTCGCCGCGTGGGGCGGCGCGCAGCCGGAACCGGTCGCCACCTCGTTCCGCCGCTGGGCGCAGCGCCTGAACGCCGAGGCGTCCGACCCCGCCCGCACGGCCGAGCTGCCGCTGTGGACCGACATCCTCACCACGCCCGATCCCGTCCTCGGCGAACGCTCCCTCGACCCCGCCACCGACACGTTCGGCACGGCACGCCACCTCACCCTGGACCTGCCCGCCGACGTGACCGGGCCGCTGCTCACCGACGTGCCCGCCGCGTTCCACGGCCGCGTCAACGACGTGCTGCTCACGGGCCTGGCCCTCGCCGTCGCCGAGTGGCGGCGCGCACGCGGCACCACCGACGAGCCGGCCGTTCTCCTCGACCTCGAGGGCCACGGCCGCGAGGAGATCGTCCCGGGCGTGGACCTGTCCCGCACCGTCGGCTGGTTCACCTCGATCTACCCGGTCCGCCTCGACCCAGGCGCGCTCGACTGGGCCGAGGTGCGCGAGGGCGGTCAGGGCACCGGCACCGCGTTGAAGCTGATCAAGGAGCAGCTCCGCGACATCCCCGACAACGGGATCGGTTACGGCCTGCTCCGCCACCTCGCCCCGGCCGGATGCCCACAGCTCGCCTTCAACTATCTGGGTCGTTCGGCGGTGCCCGAGGCCACCGACTGGGGACCGGCCGCGCAGGCCGACAGCGACGCGCTCGGCGGCGGCCAGAGCGACGAACTCGCCCTCGTGCACGCCATCGAGGTCAACTCGCACACCCGCGACCTCCCCGGCGGCCCCGAGCTGTCGGCGACCTGGACGTGGGCGGGCGGCCTCTTCACCGAAGGCGAGATCGGGGACCTGGCGACCAAGTGGTTCGAGGCGCTGCGCGGGCTGGTCGCGCACGTCGTCGAGGGCCCGGGCGACGGGCCGGTCGGCGGCTTCACCCCCTCCGACCTGTCCCTGGTGGAGATCGACCAGGACGAGATCGACGCGCTGGCCGCGGAACTCGACGGCGAATGGGAGCTCGATTGACCACCGAGCAGAAGCAGTCTCAGCTTGAGGACGTCCTGCCGCTGTCGCCGCTGCAGCAGGGGTTGTTCTTCCACGCGCTGTACGACACCGGGCAGGACGTCTACACCGCGCAGATCGTCTTCGACATGGACGGCCCGTTCGACGCCGCCGCGTTCAAGGCCGCGGCGGGGACGCTGCTGCGCCGCCACGCCAACCTGCGCGCCGGGTTCCGGCAGCGCAAGGAGGGCTCGCCGGTCCAGGTCGTGCACCGCCAGGTGAAACTGCCCTGGGAGGAACTGGACCTGTCCGGCCGCCCGGACGCAGACAAGGACGCCGAGGCCGCCGCCGTCGCTGAACGCGAGCGGACCACGCCGTTCGACATGGCCCGCCCGCCGCTGCTGCGCTTCGTGCTGATCAAGCTGGCGGATGACCGGCACCGGGTGGTGTTCACCAACCACCACATCCTGCTGGACGGCTGGTCCACGCCCGTTCTGCAGACCGAGCTGTTCGCGCTCTATCTCGCCAAGGGCGACGACACCGGGATGCCGCGCGTCACCCCGTACAAGAACCACCTGGCCTGGCTCGCCAAGCAGGACCGCGGCGCCGCCGAGGAGGCCTGGCGCACTGCCCTGAACGGGATCGAGGAGCCGACGCTGGTCGCGCCCGAGGCGGCCAAGTCCGGCGTCGCCGACCGCGTCCGCACCCGCCTGTCGGCCGACCTGACGGCGGCGCTGAACGCCCGCGCCCGCGCACAGGGCGTCACGTTCAACACCGTTCTCCAGCTGGCCTGGGGAACGCTGCTCGGCCGCATCACCGGCAACACCGACGTGGTGTTCGGCGCGGCGGTCTCCGGGCGCCCGCCCGAGCTGCCCGGCGTCGAGCAGATGATCGGCCTGTTCATCAACACGCTGCCGATCCGCGTCCGGGTGCGGCCCGCCGACACCGTCGCCCAGGCGCTCAAGGGGCTGCAGGGCGAGCAGGCCGACCTGATGGCCCATCATCACCTGGGCCTGGCCGACATCCAGAAGCTCACCGGGATCGGGACGCTCTTCGACACCATGACGGTGCTGGAGAACTACCCGTTCGACCCCGACGCGGCCGGGACCGACCTCGGCGGGCTCACACTGCACGACGTGGACGGCCACGATGCCAGCCACTACCCGATCACCCTGGCCGCCGTGCCGGGGCGGGAGCTGTCGCTGCGCATCGACTACCGCACCGACGTCTACGACGCCGAGACCGCGCAGCGGATGATGGACCGGCTCGTCCGCATCCTCACCGCGATCGCCCACAAGCCCGACCTCCCGCTCGGCCGCATCGACGTTCTCGCCGACGACGAGCGCGCCAAGGTCATGGGGGAGTGGCAGGGCACGGTCACGGGACGCCAGGCCGGCCCCGAGACCATCACGGGCCGCTTCGCCGACCGCGTAGCGGAAAGCCCCCATGCGCCGGCGATGCGTGCGAGCGGCGAGTCGTACACCTACGCCGAGCTGGACGCCCGCGCCAACCGTCTCGCGCACCGGCTCATCGGGCTCGGCGTGCGGCCTGAGACCCGGGTGGCGGTGCTGCTCGAACGGTCCGCCGACCAGGTGGTCACCTCGCTCGCGGTGCTGAAGGCGGGCGGGGCGTACGCGCCGATCCACCACGGCTACCCGCCGGACCGCATGGCCTGGGCCGTCGCCGAGGTCGACGCGCCCGTGCTGCTGGTCAACCTGGCGATGAAGGACCGGGTCGCCGAGCTGAACACCTCCGCCCGCATCGTCGTGGTGGACGACGACCCGGATCTGGCCGCCCAGCCGACCACCGACCCCGGGATCGTCAACCACCCCGAGCAGCTCGCGTGCGTGCTGTTCACCTCCGGCTCCACGGGGGTGCCCAAGGGCGTCATGCTCCGCCACCGCGACGTCGTGGACCTCAGCCACGACGCCGTCATGCGCAGCGGCGCGCACGAGCGCGTCCTGGTGCAGTCGGCGCACGCCTTCGACGCCTCCCTGTACGAGATCTGGTCGCCGCTGCTGCACGGCGGCTCGGTCGTGGTCGCGCCGCCCGGCCAGCTCGACGGCGCCGCGTTCGAGAAGATCATCGAGGCCGAGGACGTCACCGGCCTCTTCCTCACCACCACGCTGTTCAACCTGGTCGCCGAGGAACGGCCGGGCGCGTTCGCCCGCGCCAAGGAGGTCCTCACCGGCGGCGAGGCCGGGTCTCCGGCGGCCATGCGCAAGGTGCTGGCGGCCTGCCCGGACACCGAGGTCGGCAACGTCTACGGCCCGACCGAGGCCACCACGTACACCACGATCGTCGGCATGCGCGCCCCGCTGGACGCCGGGGCGCGGTCGGCGGTGCTCGGCCGGCCGATCGACGACATGCTCCTGTACGTCCTGGACGCGGGGCTGCGGCCGGTCGCGCCCGGCGTCGTCGGCGAGGCCTACATCGCCGGGGCGGGCCTGGGCCGCGGCTACCTCGACCGGCCCGGTCTCACCGCCGAACGCTACGTCGCCGACCCGTTCGGCGCGCCCGGCGACCGCATGTACCGCACCGGCGACCTGGTCCGCTGGAACGCGGACGGCTGCCTGGAGTACGTCGAGCGGATCGACTTCCAGGTCAAGGTGCGCGGCTTCCGGATCGAGCTGGGCGAGATCGAGGCGGCCCTCGCCGCCCACCCCGGCGTCGCCAACGTCGCCGTCATCGCCCGTGAGGACACCCCCGGCACCAAGCGCATCGCCGCCTACGTCGTCCCGACCGGCGGAATCGCCCCGGACGCGCTGGACCCGGCCGTGCTGAAGCGGTGGGTCGCCGAACGCCTTCCCGAGTACATGGTCCCGGCCGCGTTCGTCGTCCTCGCCACCTTCCCGACGAACCCGAACGGCAAGCTGGATCGGCGTGCGCTGCCCGCGCCCGACTTCGAGGCGGCGGCCGGTGGACGGGCGCCGCGTTCATCCGAGGAGGAGACGCTGTGCGACCTGTTCGCGCAGGTCCTCGGGGTGGAACGGGTCGGCGCCGACGTCAGCTTCTTCGACCTCGGCGGCGACAGCATCGCCGCGATCAAGCTGGTCAGCCGGGCGCGGCAGGCGGGCATCGAGCTGACCGCGCGCGACGTGTTCACCCACCAGACCGTCGAGGCGCTGACGAGGGTGGGCGACGAGGAGGACCGGCTCGGCTTCGAGGTGCTGCTGCCGATCCGCACCTCCGGATCCAGGCCGCCGATGTTCTTCGTGCACCCGGCGGGCGGGCTGTCGTGGGGCTACCTCCAGTTCCAGCGGCACCTGGGCCCCGACCAGCCGATCTACGGGCTGCAGGCGCGGGCGTTCACCCGCTCTGAGCTGCCCGGCTCGGTCGCCGAGATGGCCGAGGACTACCTGGAGCAGATCCGGTCCGTGCAGCCGAGCGGGCCCTACAACCTGGCCGGGTGGTCGCTGGGCGGGCTGGTGGCGTACGAGATGGCCTGCCGCTTGCAAGCCGAGGGCGAAGAGGTCGGCCTGCTCGCCCTCATGGACGCCTACCACGGCCAGGACCTGGAGTCCGAGCGCCGCGAGATCCTCCCCGAGCTGCTCCAGGCCATCGGCATCGACGCCACCATGGTCGCCCCCGACGGCAACCCGGACATGACCCAGATCATGGCGGTGCTGGCCGACCGCGAGGACGCCCTGTCCACGCTCGGCGAGGACGACCTGGTCAACGTCTACCGCAACTACGAGAACGGCCTGCGGCAGGCCGAGCAGTGGACGCCGCACGCCTTCCGCGGCGACCTGGTCTTCTTCACCGCGCTCCAGGGCCGCACCGAAGGCTCGCCCTCGGCCGCCTCCAACTGGAGCACGCTCGTGACCGGCGAGATCGAAGACCACGTCATCGACGTCGACCATCACCTGCTGATGGAACCCGAACCTGCCGCCGAGATAGGCGCCGTCCTGGCGGCAAAGCTGAAAGGAAACCCCCGATGACCAACCCCTTCGAGGACGCCGACGGCACCTACCTGGTGCTCGTCAACGACGAGGGCCAGCACTCGCTGTGGCCGTCGTTCGCCGAGGTCCCGGCCGGCTGGACGGTGGCCAAGAACGAGGACACCCGGCAGGCCTGCCTGGACTACATCAACGAGAACTGGACCGACATGCGGCCGAAGAGCCTCATCGAGGCCATGGGTGAATGACGTAGTCGAGGTCGCCGCCGTCACCGAGTGGGCCATGGAGATGCTCGACCTGGAGGATCTGCGGCCCGCTCCGCTGCCCGGGGTCGAGATGACCTTCACCCGGTCCTGCGTCCCCTCGCCGGACGTGAGCCGCGCCCTGTACGCGGCGGTCGGCGCGCGGGTCTGCTGGACCGACCGCTTCCCCTGGTCGTTCGAGGACTGGCGAGCCTGGGTGGACCGGCCCGAGCTGAGCACCTGGATCGCGATGGCCGAGGGAACGATCGCGGGCTTCTTCGAGCTGGAGGCCCAGCCCGGCGGTGCCACCGAGGTGCACCTGGTCGGCCTCACCCCGGCGTTCGTCGGCAAGGGCTACGGCGGTTATCTCGTCGAGCAGTGCGTCCGGCGCGCCTGGCAGCGCGGCAGCCTGTGGGCCGAGCACGCCGGTCCCGCCACTCGGGTGTGGCTGCGCACCAGCACGCTCGACCATCCGAACGCGATGGCCAACTACCGGCGCCGGGGCTTTAAGGTGGCGGAGGAGATCACCAAGCCCAAGTCCGTCCCCGACCCGCGGATCGCCCCCTGGCCGCTCCCCGAGGACCCCCGCATGATGCGGCCCGCCCACGAAGAGGAGCTCATCTCTTGACGTCCTCCCCGTCCTGGTGGACGGGGATTCCAACTCACGCGACCGAAGTGAGGCGCGCTTGTCGAGGTTCACGGTTCGCTGGCTCCGGCAGCCCGGGGCCTCCCGGTGCAGCGACCGCCCGTCCGGCGGCCGACCCGGCTGTCAGCCGGGCGAGGTGTGCGATGTTGTGGGCGGCGTTGAGGTCCGCATTGACTCTCAGCCCGCAGGCCACGCACCGAAAGGCCGCTTGGCTCTCGCGGTTCTCGGGTGCACGGTGCCCGCAGGTATGGCAAGTCTGCGATGTGTACGCGGCGTTGATTTTGACGATGCGGCCGGGAGCCTTGTCCTCCAGACGGCGGACCAGGCCGCCCCAGCCGTTGGCCAGGATGCCGCGGTTCAGGCGGGCTTTCCCACGGACGTGACGGCCGGGCTTATTGAGAGTGCCCTGCGCCGAACGGGTCATGGCCTTGATGTTCAGATCCTCGACACCGATCAGATCAAAGTCGCGTGCCAGCCGGGTGGAGGTCTGCTCGATCCAGTCGCGCCGCCGATCGGCGACGCGGGCCATCATTCGGGCGATCTGGGCCTTGAGCCGCGCTCGTCGATTCGAACCCCGGACGGCCCGGCTCAGCCTGCGCCGCAGCAACGCCAGGCGCCGGGTCTCACCCTCGGTCAGACCCGGCACATGCAGCAAGCGACCGGACGACAGCGCGGCCGATACCGCAACCCCCCGATCTATCCCGACCACTTCCCCATTGCCGGGAGAAGGAATGGCATCGGGAACGTGAGCGAACGCGACGTGCCAACGGCTCGCTCGGTCGCGCTTGATCCGGTAGGACGTGACCCCAGGCGGGATCGGCCGCGACAGCCGCAGCCGCACCCAGCCCACCTTCGGCACCCACACCTCCGCCCATCTGCGCGACAGCGTCCGCAGATGGGCGGGCTTGAAGCCGACCTGCCTGAAGCTCTCGTGCCGACCGGCCTTGCGCCATGTGGGCCGACGATGCGTCCCGGCGAAGAAGTTCTTCATGGCCTGAGCGAAGTCCCGCAGCGCTTGTTGCTGGACCGTCACCGAGCCCGCCGCCAGCCAGCCGGACTCCGCTCGGGCCTCGGTCAGCTGGCGAGCCTGCGCGACATAACCCGGCGGGCTGCCTCGGCCGGGTCGCCACCACGACTGCTGCTCGCAGGCCATATTCCAGACGAACCGGGCATGTGCGCAGTGGTTCAGCAGCCGCGCCTCCTGTGCGGACGTGGGGAACAGTCGGTAACGCGACACGTTCGTCAACCTACCTACAGCCACCGACAACCGACCGCTCACCCGCGCTCCAGGCTTGTGCGTCGCTTCGCCCTGGCAGGGGCGGGCCTCCTGGCAGAGCCGGACCGATCCGGTATCAGGGCCGGAGTCTCCTATGGAGGAAACACATGACCTGGTTCCGCTGCGCCGAGACGCGCCCCTGGGCCTCCATGCGCCTCTTCTGCATGCCCCACGCGGGCGGCAGCGCGGTGTTCTACCGGACCTGGGCCAAGGAGATCAGCCCCGCCGTCGAGGTGCACGCGGTCCAGTACCCCGGCCGCTCGGACCGGCTCGCCGACCCGATGATCGGCGACGCCCACCAGCTCGCCCGGCTCATCGCGGGCGCGATGGCGCCGCTGCTGGACCGGCCCGCCGCGCTGTTCGGGCACAGCATGGGCGCGGTGGTGGCCTACGAGGTGGCGCGGCTGCTGCAGGAGCGCGGCGCGCCACCGGCGCACGTGTTCGCGTCCGGCACGCGCGCGCCGCACGACCGCGACTCCGAGCGCGTCTCCGACCTGGACGACGACGGCGTGGTCGCCGAGATGGTGAAGCTCGGCGGCTCCGACGCCGAGGCGCTCCAGGACCCCGAACTGCGCGAGCTGGTCCTGCCGTACGTGCGCAACGACTTCAAGCTGATCGAGAACTACGAGCACCGGGCGGCGCCCCGCCTCACCGTTCCGATCACCGCGCTGATCGGCGACTCCGACCACCACGTGAACGAGGAACAGGCCGTGCGCTGGGCCGAGGTCACCGACGGGACGTTCGCGCACCGGGTCTTCCCGGGCGACCACTTCTACCTGGTCCCGAACCAGTCCGCGGTGCTGTCGGACGTCATGCGCACCCTCGAGGTCCCCGCCGGCCCGTGACGCCCGCGTCGTTCAGCCGAAGAACGCGGCTCCGCAGCCTCCGCACACCGTGACCGGCGGTCCGAGGTGCTCGCCCAGGTCCACGCAGATGCCCAGGTGGGCGAAGCGCGGGTCGCGGTAGCTGCGCAGCAGGCCGGTCGGGCTCTCGATCACCTGCAGCCCGTACGCGCGGGCGCACAGGTCCGGGACGGCGAACGCGCGCCGCCCCGATCCCCGGATCAGATCGCGGACCCGGCCGCCCGGAGGACGGGCGGTCCGGCGATCCGGGGACACCGTGTCGATCATGAATTCCCCCTTCCCGTCGCCGGGATGGGTTACAGATGACCACGACCGCGGGGCAGTGAACAGGTCAGTCGTCACACTGAGCCCTAGTTGTGAGCTGGCGCACACCTCCGCTTGTCCTGACTGAAATTTCAGTTAGTATGCTGGCGACATGAGGGGGCGGACATGAGCGTGATGAGCAGGCGAGACGCGCTGCGTGCGGGTGCCGCGACGATCGGTGGCGTCGCGCTGCTGGGCGCCACCGGCGCCGCGTGCGCGACCTCGGATCCCGAGGCCGCACCGGCCGGGGGGACCGGGAGGGCGCCCGCGCCGGAACCGGCGCGCGGCATGCCCGCGGAGTCGACGCGGCACAAGTTGACCTACATGGCGTGGCCGTCCAAAGAGATCTGGGGCCGCGACGTCCAGGGGGCGCGCTCGGACATCGCGGGCGTCGCGCGGGCGATCGCCGACTTCGAGCCCGTGACGCTGCTCGCCGGGCCCGCCGACGTCGCGGCGGCGCAGAAGGCGTGCGGGTCCGAGGTCGAGGTGATCCCCATCCCGGTCGACGACCTCTGGATCCGCGACAGCGGGCCGACGTTCGTCCGCGAGGACGGGATCGACTTCGGCTTCAACGGCTGGGGCGGCAAGCAGCGGCACGAGCGGGACGCGCTGGTGGCGCGGCGGGTGCTGGAAACCGCCGGCGTGCACCGGATCGCGGCGCCGATCGTCGCCGAGGGCGGCTCGCTGGAGATCGACGGCGCCGGGACGCTGATGGCGACCGAGAGCTCGCTGGTGAACGCCAACCGCAACCCCGGCCGCAGCCGCGACCAGATCGAGGGCGTGCTGAAGAACCTGCTCGGCGTGACGAAGGTGATCTGGTTCGACGGGGTCAAGGGCGAGGACATCACCGACTGTCACGTCGACGCGCTGGCCAGGTTCGCCGGACCCGGCACGGTCGTCATCAGCAAGCCGCCGCCGGGCACGCCGCCGGTCTGGCAGCGCGTGTACGACCAGGCCCGCGGCGTCCTGCGGAACGCGACGGACGCGCGCGGCAAGAGCCTGGAGGTCGTCGAGCTGCCAGAGCCGGTGGACGTGGGGGATCGGGGCGAGGACTTCCTGGGGACCTACATCAACTACTACGTCTTCAACGGCGGGGTGATCCTGCCGAAGTTCGGAGACCGCGCCGCCGACATGCGCGCCGCGTCGATCGTCGGGGATCTGCACCCTGAGCGTGAGGTCGTGCAGGTGTCGATCGACATGGTCGCCGAGGGCGGCGGTGGCATCCACTGCGCGACCCAGCAGCGGCCCGCGATGGGTTCGCGGGCCGCCACCGGGTCATCCGGCTGAGCGGTTCACCTGCTCAGGCGGGCTTAGTAGATCTCCACCCCGGACGCCTGGATGGCGTCGCTCACGGGGTTGAAGAACGTCTCGCCGCCGTTGGTGCAGTCGCCGCTGCCACCGGAGGTCATGCCGAGCGCCTTGTCGCCGGCGAACAGCGAACCGCCGCTGTCGCCGGGCTCGGCGCAGACGTCGGTCTGGATCAGGCCGTCGACCTGGCCCTCGGAGTAGTTCACCGTCTGGTCGAGCGCCTTGACCGTGCCGTCGTGCACGCCGGTCGTGCTGCCGCTGCGCTTGACCGTCTGACCGACGGTCGCGTCGGCGGCACCGGTGATGTCGACGGCGCCCCCGGTGTCCTTGACCGCGCCCTGGGTGTCGGCGGGAGCGGCGTCGTACTTCACGACGGCGTAGTCCTCACCGGGGAACTTGTCCACGGTGACGGTGCCGAGCTTCTGGGTCTGGCCCTGGTCGGCGTACCAGTCCTTGCCCGCGAGCTCGGCGCAGTGACCTGCCGTGATGAAGTAGTAGTCGCTTCCCTTCTTGGCGTTGAAGCCGAGCGAGCAGCGGCCGCCGCCCGAGTAGATGGCCTCGCCGCCGATGGTGAACGTGCGGAATGTGCCGGCGACCCTCTTGGTGCTGACCGAGGCACCGTGCCTCTTGGCGGCGGCCTTCACCTTGGCGAGCGACTTGCCGGTGACGCTGGCGTCGTACGAGAGGACCACCTTGTTGGTCCTCGGGTCGACGGCGTACGCGGTGCCCGGGGTGGTCACCTCGTGCTTCAGCGCCTTCTGGACCTTCTTCAGGTCGCTGCCGCTGCGGGTGACCAGCTTGGCCTGGGCACCGGCCGCGGTGACGGCCTTGGCGGCGGACGCGTCGGTCACGGTGACCACGAGCCTGCCGTTCTGGATGTAGGACCCGGCGGTCTTTCCGCCGAGCTGACCGGCGAGCGAGTGGGCCATGGCGGCCTGCTTCACCTGCGGGTCGGGTGAGGGGGTGGCGGTACCGGCGTGTGCGCCGGTCGACGCCTGGGCGGCCGCGGCGGCGATGAGGGTGGTCGCCGTCAGACCGGTTGCCGCGCCTACGGCGATGTAACCGCGGACGTGTGGGAGCTTCACACTGCCTCCAGTGGGGGTTGGGCGTGCCCGTGCGGCACGCCGGAGGTACCCGCAATGTTGAAAGAGTTTCGGATGTGGCCGTAAGTCGAGATCTTGACCAAGTTCGTTCGGGAAATTGTCACTATGGGTGGGGATTGGCCTCGATACATCGGGCAAGATGACCCCTTTGGCCGGACCAGGCCACGTCAGAGCTCTATCGACGTGATGTCCAATGCCGATTGCGATCAGGGTCTCCCCGCCGCGCCCCGCCCGACGTATCGTCGAAAACGGCGGGGGACCGGCTGAAAGCTGCGGACATCCCGCCCCCGGACGCCCCGCCTGGGAGTGGCCATGGGCGTCGAGATCCGGGTGGAAGGGCTCAAGAAGTCGTTCGGGCGGCAGGTCATCTGGGAGGACGTGTCGTTCACGATCCCCGCGGGTGAGATCTCCGCGCTGCTGGGCCCGTCGGGCACCGGCAAGTCGGTCTTCCTCAAGAACCTGGTCGGCCTGCTGCGGCCCGACCGCGGCCATGTGTGGGTCGGCGACGGCGACGTGCCGCACCTGCGCGAGAACGAGCTCTACTCGATGCGCCGCAAGTTCGGCGTGCTCTTCCAGGACGGCGCCCTGTTCGGCTCCATGAACCTCTACGACAACATCGCCTTCCCGCTGCGCGAGCACACCCGCAAGGGCGAGGCGGAGATCCGCCGGATCGTGCTGGAGAAGATGGACATGGTCGGGCTCGGCGGCGCCGAGTCCAAGCTGCCCGGCGAGATCTCCGGCGGCATGAAGAAGCGCGCCGGCCTCGCCCGCGCGCTCGTCCTGGACCCCGAGATCATCCTGGCCGACGAGCCCGACTCGGGTCTGGACCCGGTGCGCACCTCTTATCTGAACCAGTTGTTCGTCGACCTGAACGCCGAGATGGGCGCCACGTTCCTCATCGTCACCCACGACATCGGCACCGCCCGGGTGCTGCCCGACAACCTCGGCCTGCTGTTCCGGCGCGGCCTGGTGATGTTCGGGCCGCGCGAGATGATCCTGTCCAGCACACATCCCGCGGTGAACCAGTTCTTCAACGCCCGGCGCCAGGGCCCGATCGGGATGGCGGAGGAGAAGGACCAGGCCGAGGTGGAGAGCGAGGGGGACGCCCCGCAGGCGATGCCCGCCCCGATCCCGCCGCAGCTGATGCCGACCAACGGAAGCCTCCGCCCCGGGATGAAGCGCCCCGGCGTGTGGCTGCGCGAGCACCAGGTGAAGCCGCCGCCCGGCTCGTTCATCGACGACAACGGCCGCAACTGGCTCACCGAGTGGGACCAGCTGACCCGGGCGGGTGAACGCCCCCAGTGAACGCCGGGTGAAGTCGGCTCCGGCGGCGCCACCGGGAAGTGATCTCGGGGCAGGATGACCCCGTGACCTCGCCCGACGACGCCCAGCCCGACGACGGAACGCCTGACGACGGAACGCCTGACGCCGCTGAGGCCGAGGCGGCTCCGGCCGACGCTCCCGGTCTGCTCACGATCGCTCGCGAGTGGGGGCGGATCGGGTGCGTCGGCTTCGGCGGGCCGCCCGCGCACATCTCGCTGCTGCGGCGGCTGTGCGTACGGGACCGGCGGTGGCTCGGCGCGGCCGAGTTCGAGGACGGGATCGCCGCGGCCAACCTGCTGCCCGGCCCAGCCTCCACACAGCTGGCCATCTTTTGCGCGTGGCGGCTGCGCGGCCCGGCGGGCGCGATCGTCGGCGGGCTCTGCTTCATCGTGCCCGGCCTGCTGCTGATCCTCGCGCTCTCGGTGCTCTTCCTCTCCGAGGACGCGCCGACCTGGGTTCGGGGCGCGGCGGCGGGCGCCGGAGCGGCCGTGGCGGCCGTCGCCGTCCACGCGGCGGCCGAGCTGATCCCGGCCAGCCACGAGCGTTCCCGGCACCGTGCCCGCTGGTACGCCTACCTGGTGATCGGGGCGCTGTCCGCCATCACCATCGGCCCGTACCTCGTCCTGGTGCTGCTGGTCTGCGGCCTCGCCGAGGTGACGCTACGGCGCCGCAGCGCGGGGAGAGCGAGGGCCGTGCCCCTCGTAATGGCGGCCCCGGCGGCGGCGGGCGGGCTCGGGGCGCTGGCGTGGGTCGCGTTCAAGGTCGGGGCGCTGTCGTACGGCGGCGGGTTCGTCATCATCCCGCTCATGCAGTCCGAGGCGGTCGATCACTACCACTGGATGACGGCGGGGGAGTTCACCACGGCCGTCGCGCTCGGCCAGATCACCCCGGGACCGGTCGTGCAGACGGTCTCGGTCGTCGGCTACGCGGCGGCCGGGATCGGCGGCGGGCTGCTGGCGGCGCTGACGGCGTTCGCGCCCTCGTTCGCCTTCGTGCTGCTCGGCGGGCCGCACTTCGACCGGCTGCGCGCCAGCGCGACCGTTCAGGCGTTCCTGGACGGCGCCGGACCGGCGACCATCGGCGCGATCGGCGGCTCCGCGCTGACTCTGGCGATGGCGCTGGACCATCCCTGGCAGGCCGGCGTCCTGGCCGCCGCGACGGTGTGGCTGGTCCTGCTGCGGCGCGGCGTGGTCGGAACGCTGCTCGGAGCGGCCGCACTCGGCGTCGCTGCCACACTGGTGGGCCTTTCCGCCACCTGATACCCCGTCTCGACGGACCAGGGACCCGTGGAGAGAATGGGGCGGGTGACGCTCCTGCTGAACCGATCCGACCTCGAGAGCCTGCTCGACCCGGCCGACTGCCTCGCCGCGCTGCGCCGGGGCTTCACCGCCGAAGCCGCCGAACTCACGGCGCGGCGGATCGTCACCTCGCTCCCGGGGCCCGGCAGCGCCACCGCGCTGATCCCGGGCCTGATCACCGGCATCCCCGCCTACACGGTGAAGGTCAACGCCAAGTTCCCCGGCGTGCGCCCGGCCCTGCGCGGCGTGGTGTGCCTGCACGACCTGGAGACCGGCGAGCTGCTCGCGCTGCTGGACTCGGCCACCATCACGGCCTGGCGTACGGGCCTGGCCGCCGCGCTCGGCACGCACGCCCTGGCCCGCCGCGACGCCGGAACGGTCGCGGTGGTCGGCGCGGGTGCTCAGGCCGACCTGGTGCTGCACGGCCTGTCCGCGCTGCGCCCGGTGACCGCGCTGGCCGTCTGCGACCTGGACGCGGGCCGCGCCACCGACTTCGCCGAACGGCACGGACGGCGGCTCGGCGTGCTGCCCTCCGTCGCCGCCGACGCGCCGACCGCCGCCCAGGACTCCGAGGTGGTCGTCGTCGCGACGTGGGCGCGGCGGCCCCTGCTGAACGCCGGCGACGTGGCGGCGGGCGCGCACGTGACCTCGCTCGGCGCGGACGAGCCCGGCAAGAACGAGCTCGGCCCCGAGCTGCTGGAGAACGCCCGCGTGGTCGTCGACGACATCCCGCTCGCGGTCGAGATGGGCGTGCTGGCGGGCGCGGGCCTGGGCGTCAAGCACGCCGCCGGAACGCTGCGCGACGTGTTGTGCGGCGAGGTCCCCGGACGCGTCAAGGAAAGCGAGATCACCGTCTACGCCCCGGTGGGCCTGCCCTGGCAGGACCTCGCGCTCGCCTGGGCCGCCTACGCCGCCGCCCGCGATGCGGGTCTCGGCGCCGAGTTCGACTTCCTGCACTGATTCCAGGCTCGTAACCCCTGGTCAGCCAGGGTTCGGGTCGCCCTGCCACTCACCGACAATTTTTTTTGTCTTGACAAGATGATTTGTCGGCTGGGAGAGTGAGGGCATGTTCGAAGTAGCGGTGATCGAAGACGCGGCGGCGGCCGAGGCCTCGCTGGACCCGATGCGGGCCCGGCTGCTGGCCGAGCTCGCCGAGCCCGCGTCGGCGACGATGCTGGCGGCGCGCGTCGGCCTGGCGCGGCAGAAGGTGAACTACCACCTGAAGGCGCTGGAGCGGCACGGGCTCGTCGAGGTCGTGGAGGAACGCCGGAAGGGCAACGTCACCGAGCGGGTGATGCAGGCCACCGCCGCGTCCTACGTGATCTCACCCGCGGCCCTGGCCGCCGTCCAGCCCGACCCCGCGGCCTCGCCCGACCGGCTGTCGGCGCGCTGGCTGCTCGCCGTCGCGGCCCAGCTGGTCAAGGACGTCGGCGCGCTCATCACCGGCGCCGACCGGGCCCGGCAGCGGGTCGCGACCCTCGCGGTCGACGGCGAGATCCGGTTCGCCTCGGCGGCCGACCGGGCCGCCTTCGCCGAGGAGCTCACCGGCGCGGTGACCGCGCTGGTGTCCAAGTACCACGCCGAGAACGCGCCGCAGGGGCGCGACCACCGCCTGGTGATCGCCCTGCACCCCAGCGTCAAGAACGAGACCTCTTCCGAGACGTCCCCCCAGAACGAGACCGAGGAGAACTGACATGACCGCCACCACCATCACCCAGCCGCCCCAGGCCGAGTCCCAGACCCACGCCCAGCCCCAGACCGTTCCGGCCGCGCGCAAGGCCGTCCGGCGCGCCCGCGCCAAGGCCGCCGGCGTCGCCGTCGCCGCCAACGGCGCGATCTACCTGGCCGCCTCGGCGCTCGGCGTCGACTTCATGCTGACCGACTCGGCGAGCCCCGAGGGCCACCACCTGATCCTGCCGGAGATCGCCGTCTTCTCCCTGGTGTTCGCGCTGCTGGGCTGGGGCTCGCTGGCGCTGCTGGAGCGCTTCACGCGGCACGCCAAGGGCATCTGGACCGCGCTCGCCGGCACCGTGCTGGCCCTGTCGTTCGCGCCGATCTTCCTGGAGCAGGCCGGCGCCGCGACCCGCGTCTCGCTGATCGTGATCCACGTTGTCGTCGCCGCCGCGCTGCTGCCGATGCTGCGCCACACCGCGCGCCGTTCCTGAACGACCCGCACCCTGCTCACTCCCTCATCGCCGATTGCCCGACCACACGAGACTCAGAGGAGCAACAGCCATGTCGCACGCGTTCGAGTTGCACAAGGAGATCGAACTGGCCGCCACCCCGGAGCAGGTCTGGGAGGCCATCGCCACCGGACCGGGGATGGACGCCTGGTTCATGGGCCGCAACGAGATCGAGGCCCGCGAGGGCGGCACGACCAGCCTCACGATGGCCGGCCAGACCGAGACCGCGACCGTCACCCACTACGAGCCCGGCAAGCGCTTCGGCTCCCGGACCGCCGACGGCGACGACGGCGCGTTCATGGCCTTCGAGTACCTGATCGAGGGCCGCGAGGGCGGCAGCACCGTGCTCCGCCTCGTGCAGAGCGGCGTCCTCACCGGGGACTGGGAGACCGAGTACGAGGCGATGAAGACCGGCTGGGACATGTACCTGCACTCCCTCGGCGAATACCTCTCCCATTTCGCCGGGCAGACGGCCGACGTCGTCAGCGCGTTCCGCCCCGGAGCGGACGCCTCGGAGTCATGGGCGGCTGTCAGGACCGAACTCGGTTTGGGTGACAAGGTCGCCGTGGGAGACGCCGTGCGCTTCCAGATCGAGGGACTCGCCCCGGCCGAGGGAATCGTCGACTACGTCGACATGCCCACCTTCCTGGGCGTGCGCACCGGCGACGGTCTCTACCGCTTCATCCATTCCGGAGCCGACCGCGGGAATGTCCTGGTCCTCGGCCACCACGTGTTCGGCGGCGCCGGCGCGGAGTCGACCGAGCAGGCCTGGCAGTCCTGGCTGAACGGTCTGAGCGTCGCCTGAAAATCACCGTCCGATTCCGGACCACCGTTCCCGGAAATCCCTCCGGCCGAAAGGAGGAACGGCCTCTCGCATGACACCGATGAAGCCGTTCGGTACCGGCAGCGCGCCGCCTCACCCGTCAGTGGAAGAGGCGGCGCGCTTCCGTTTTGCTCGCGTGGATAGGGCACCGGCTTTAAACGCCTGGAGTACATCCGGGGGTTGTTGAAATTTGTCTCCACATGAGGTTGACTCGGCGAAATCTTTTGACTTCACTCAGTGGTGCGCCCCCTGCCTGCCCCAGCCCCTCGTCAAGGTGGAGGTCATGGACGCCCTGCCCAGCCGTGCCCCCGATTTCTTCTCCCGCCCCCCGCCGTACTCGCGTCTTCCACAGGAGATGTGTCAACTACGGCGAGTCTCGGCCCTGCGGGATGGCGGGCCTCGGGAGACCAGAAATGATTCGAGTATTGATCGCCGAGGAGGCCCCCCTTTTGCGCAGCGGGCTGGTCGCCTTTCTCGGTGGACTGAACGACGTCGAGGTGGTCGCCTCGATCGGATCAGGGGAGAAGATCGTTTCCGTCGGGCTGGCCTTTCAGCCGGAGGTGGGGCTGATCGACGTCGACCTTCCGGGGGTGGACGGCTTCGCCGCTTCGCGTGCCCTTCAGGAGGCCCTGCCCGATTGCCGGACCGTACTGATGGCGGCCCGTCGCAGACCAGGTGATCTGCGGCGGGCCGTCGCAGTTCGGGCCGCGGGACTGGTCATGAAGAACACCTCGCCGGACGGCCTGGTGGCGGCGATCCGCCGGGTGGCCGGCGGCCGCCGTTTCGTCGACCCCGACCTGGCCTTCACCGAGCTCGGCGCCGCGCAGAACCCGCTCACCGACCGCGAGCTCGAGGTGCTGACGCTGGCCTCACAGGGATTCACGGCCGCGCAGATCGCCGAGAGCCTGGTGCTCACGATCGGAACGGTCCGCAACCACCTCTCGCGCATCAACCGCAAGGTCGGCGCGCGCAACCGGGTGCACGCCATCCGCATCGCCGAGAAGTCGGGGTGGCTGTGATCCCGAGCCGGTCCAGTGGCCGACCAGGTCGCGGTAGAGGGGCGAGGACCGCAGCAGTTCCTCGTGGCTCCCCAGGCGCGCCCGCGTCCCGTCCAGCACCAGGACGCGGCGCGCCCGCAGTGCCGAGCTCATCCGGTGCGCGATCACGATCAGGGTGCCCGGGCGGCGGGCCAGCGCCCGTTCCGCCCGGGCCTCCGCGGCCGGATCGAGGTGGCAGCCCGCCTCGTCCAGCATGATCACCGGCGCCGGCGCGAGATGGGCCCGGGCGAGCGCGATGAGCTGGCGTTCGCCGGCCGACAGCGCGGCGGGGTCCACCAGCCCGCCGTAGCCGCCGAGCCGCGCCGCCAGCGTGGTGAGGCCGACCGCGTCCCCGGCTCCGACGACCGCGTCGTCGGTGGCGCCGGGCGCCAGGTAGGCGACGTTGTCGTGCAGGGTGCCGGTGAAGACGTAGGCCTCCTGCGGGATGAGCACGCGCAGTCGCGGGTCGCCGGGCGGGCGGCCGCCCACCCGGACCCGGCCCGCGTCCGGCGACAGCACGCCCGCGACGAGTGCGGCGAGCGTGGACTTGCCGATGCCGCTGGGCCCGACCACGGCCACGTGGTCGCCCGCCGGGATGGACAGGTCCAGATCGCTGATGACCGGCTGCGCGTGCGGCCCGTACGCGAAGGTGACGTCACGCAGCTCGATCGCCGTGCCGCTCACCGGCGCGCGCCTGCCGTCCGGGAACGGCCGCACCGGGGGAGGCGGGGCCGCGGCGGTCTCGAGGATCCGGCCGAGCGTCACCGCCAGCCGCAGGCCACTGCCGCCCATGCCCTGCACAAGGGACTGCAGCGCGGGCTGCAGGCCGTGCAGAACGTAGGTGAGCGCGCCGACGACCGTGCCCGCCGTGGCGCCGTGCCGGACCAGCCACGGCGCGCAGATCAGGATCAGCAGCGGCGGGATCCAGCCGCCGACCGCGATGGTGAGCACGCGCACCGCCGTCATGCGCGCCACGGCTCGTCCCGCCGCCGCCTGCCCGTCCACCACCTGAGCGAGGCGCTCCCGTACGCGCTCTTCGCCGCCGCACGCGACCACGTCCCGCAGCCCTTCGGCCAGCGCACCGGTCCGTTCGGCTATCTCCTCCTCGCCGACCACCAGGTCGCGCTGACGGGCCGCCGCGGCGCCGAACGCCAGCGTGAACAGCCCGAGCCCCAGCACCAGCGGCGCCACCACCAGCAGCGCGACCTGCGGCATCAGCGCCAGCAGGCCGATCGCCGCCCCGGCCGCCGCGAACAGGAAGCCGCGCACCACCACCAGCAGCCCGCCGAACGTGTCGCGGACGATCTCCACCTGGTGCGTGAGCCGGGCGACCGCGCCGGTGTCGGGCCGCCCGTTCAGCGAACGGTACAGCGCGCCGCGCGTCACCAGGCGGACCAGGTCATCACGGAACGGCTCGACGATCGCCGCGAGCGGGCCGTACAGCCGCTTGCTGCCGACCGCCCCGGCGAGGGCCGTCACGGCAAGCAGGCCGAGCCACGCGCCCGCGTTCCAGGGATGGTCGGCGCGGAACGCGTCCACCGCGCGCGCCACGGCCAGCCCGAACAGCAGTGTCGGCGCCGCCTCGATCATCGACCAGAACACCAGGGCGGCGACCGGCCGCGGATGCGACCGCGCGGTCCGGGCGAACGTCCGCGTCAGCAGCCGCAGGGTGTCGCGCCGCCATGACCTGGAGCGGCGGAGCCCCGACCATGGGCAGGTCATGACGGATCGCCGGAACCGCCGCCGAACACGGCGCGGTAGCCGGGGTCGCGCCACAGGTCCGCGTGGTGACCGCACGCGCGAACCCGGCCGTCGTCGAGCCAGACGACCAGGTCCGCCCGTGCGGCCGTACCGGCCCGGTGCGCGATCACCAGCCGGGTCCGGTCGCTCAAGGGCCCGAGCAGGACCTGCGAGATCTGCAGCTCGGTCGCGGTGTCCAGGCTGGAGGTCGCGTCGTCGAGCACCAGCAGCCGGCCCGGATGGGCGAACGCCCTGGCCAGCCCGATGCGCTGCAGCTCGCCGCCCGACATCGGCGCGTCCTCGATCCGGGTCCGGTAGCCGCCCGGTAGCCGTTCGATGAAGCGGTCCGCGCACGCGGTGACGGCGGCCTGCTCGACGCGTCCCTCCGGAACGGCGGCGCGGCCGAAGCCGATCGCGTCGCCGACGGTCTCCCCGAACAGGGCGGGGCGGGCGAACGCGTAGCCGATGGCGTCGCGCAGGGCGGCGTGGCTGAGCCGGGGGAGCGGCACCCCGTCCAGCAGGACCTCGCCCCGGTCCGGGTCGGTGAGCCTGCCCGCGAGTGCGGCGAGCAGCGACTTCCCGGCGCCCGAACGTCCGACGACGGCGACGGCCTGGCCGCCCGGCACGGTCAGGTCCACGTTCTGCAGGCCGCCCGCCGTGACGCCGCGGAACTCCAGCGTTCCCGGGCCGGGCGGAGGGGCCTCGGCGCCGTGGTGGCGTACGGGCCGGGCGAGGACCTCCTCGGCGCGGGTCGCTCCGGCGCGCGCCCTCCCGAGTCGCAGGACCTGGGTGACGACGGGTCCGAAGCCCGCCGCGAGCCCGGCGTACTGGACGGCGGCGACGAGCTCACCCGGGCTGATCCGGCCCGCCATGAGCTCCATCCCGGCCGCGCCGACCACCGCGATCTGCAGCAGCGTCAGCGACAGCAGCCCGCGCGCCGCAACGCTGCCCTGCACCCGCCACATCGCCTGCCCCTCGGCGTGGAGCTCGGGCAGCGGCGCGAGGATCCGTTCGACCTCACGTTCGGCGGTCCCGGCGGCGGCGATCGTGCGGGCTCCGGTCAGCGCCTCGGCCAGCCGCGCCGCGATCGTGCCCTGAACGTCGAGGTAGCGCCGTACGGTCGCGGAGATGTCGCGGACCAGCACGTGCAGCAGGGCGGCGATCGCCGGGAGCGCGACGGCGACCGTGGCGGCGAGGCGCCAGTCGACGACGCCGAGCACGATCAGCGCACCGGCGGGCGGCACGAGGGCGGCGACGGCCTGCGTCGCGGCGGCGGGCGCGACGCCCGCCTCGGCGGCCCCGCCGACCACCCGGCTGGTCACGTCGCCGGCGCGAAGGTCGAGGTTCGGTCCGGCGGCGAGCAGGTGCCGGACGAGCGAATGGCGCAGCCAGGCCGTGGCGTGCGCGGCACCCGCGCCGGCCGCGAGCTGAATGAGCATGTCGGCCGTCGCGGAGACTGCGATCAGCGCGGCGCAGGCCCACACGGCGGCGGTCCCCGAACCGGTCAGCACGCCGTCGATCGCGCGGGCCAGCGTGATCGGCAGGATCGTGACGGCCGCCGCGTCCGCCAGCGTCGCGACGGCCAGGAGCGCGCTCCAGCCGCCGCCCCGCAGGGCGGCGCGCATCAGGAGGCGGTCCGCGCTCATTGTGATCTCCTATGGAGGTGGCCATGGCCCTCACAGGGAGTGGGCCATGGCCACCAACAGGTGCCTTAGAGGCAGGGTGCCTTTACAGGCAGATCGTGATGCTGTGGGAGCTGTGGCAGAGCAGGCTCAGGCTGCTGTTACCGCCGCCACCGCCGTTTTCGCTCACCATTCCCTGAAGGTCAAGAAGCGCCATTGTGCTGTTACCTCCCCTCGGGCTGGATAGAGGTGACCACCGTGGAGGGCTCCACGGAGGATCCATGGGCCGTTCCGAGGAACGGCAGTCCGACCGGACGGTCGTGCAGGGCCGCGCCGAGGGCGAGCAGGACGCCCGCGGTCCCGGTGGCCAGGTCCATCGAGAGCCGGAACAGGTGCTCGCCGGGGACCGCCAGGCCGCCGCCGTAGCGCAGCGCGTGCCAGGCGAGCGAGCGCACATGGCGCGCCACCCACGGGTCGGCCCTGTCCTGCCGGCTCAGGTAGAGCAGCATCCCCGCCCGCCCGTTGAACAGGCCGGGCTGCGCGTAGTAGTGCGACATCGCGGCGACGCGTATCGCCTCGCGGGCCCGGCTGAACTCCTCGTCGGGCCGGTGCTGCAGGTAGTCGTCGATGACCAGGCCGATCCCCACACTGCCCCTGCCGAGGTAGGGAAGGACCCGGTGGCCCTGGTCGACGTGCAGCGCGCCGTTGTGGTCCTTGACGCAGGAACGCAGGTCCCTGCGCAGGTCGGCGGCGGCCAGGTCGAGCAGGGTCTTGTCACCGGTGCGCTCGAAGAGCCGGATGAACATCAGCGCCGTGCCCGCGCCGCCGTACAGCAGGCCCGGCCTGGGGCTCTCCTCGCCGTACGGGCGGTTCGCCACGATCTGCGCGGCGCGGCCCGCCGCCTCCAGCAGCGTCTTCTCGCCGGTGGCGTCGGAGAGGTGGGCCATCACCAGGGCGTAGCCGGGCAGGCCGCCGTACAGGTCGCTGCCGAGCCGTTCCCACTTCTCCGCCAGGCAGTGCTCCACCGCGGCGAGGGCGGCGTCGGTGTGACCGAGCCGCGCCAGGGTGTACGCGACGCCCTGGAGCCCGTCGTAGAGGCCGAGTCCGGTGCCGCGCGCGGGCTTGATCGCCCGCCCCACGAGCCACTCCTCATGCTCGGGCCACCGTCCGGCGCCGGTCGCCTCCAGCGCGAGCAGGACGCCTGCGGCGCCGTGCGCGAGGCCGAGCGAGGCCCCGCCGAACTGCTCCACGTCGCCGGGGAACAGCCGGTCGCGGCGGCCCGGGGTGGCGCTGGCCAGGATGGCCCGGCTGGTCTGCTCGCGCGCCTGCAGCCAGCCGCGCTCGTCGGGGGTGAACGCGGGGGCCGGGCCGACCGGCTTGCCGCGGGTGATCTCGGTGACCGCCTCGTCGAGGAAGGCGTGCGGCACCGGGAAATAGCCCTCGATCAGGTCGGCGAGGTGGCCGGCCTTGCCGCGGTCCAGCATGAACAGCGTCGTCATCGGGGCGAACAGCGCCAGCCGCAGGCACGCCAGGCCGTAGCGGTCCACCTCGGCCCCGCGCCGGTCGGGCGGCGCCAGGAACGCGGGGTTGGCGAGCGTCTGCCGGCCCTGGTCGGCGGCGAGCGCCGCGACCTCGAAGTCGATCAGCGCGACCGAGTCGTCCGGCGCGACCATGATGTTGAACATGTGCAGGTCGTTGAAGACGACGCCGCGCTCGTGGATCTGGTCGATGAGGCGTTCCACGCCCGCGTAGACCCTCAGCGCCCACTCGGTGTACGCGGCGACCTTGCCCGGCTCGGGCTCGGGGTCCAGCAGCGGATGGCGCTCGGCGAAGAAGGTGTTGAGCGTGCGGCCCTCGACGAAGTCCTGCACGAGGAAGTGGTGCTCGCCGAGCGTGAAGAGCCCGCGTGCCTGCGGGACCCCGTCGATCCCCTCCAGGCGCCGCAGCGTCGCGTGCTCGCGCTCCAGCCGGACGACCGCGTCCGCGCCGTCCGCGGCCAGCCCCGCGTACGGCCGGGCCTCCTTCAGCACGACCTTCTCGCCGGTCCGGGTGTCGATGGCGGAGTAGACGCCGCCGCCGTTGGAGAAGTGCAGCGCCTTCTCGATCCGGTACGGCATGTCCGTCGTGGTGGTCGCGCCGCGCGCCGCGATGTGCGGTTCGAGGAAGGCCGGGACGGGCGCCCAGTCCGGCACGGCGAAGACCGGGCCGCGCTTGTCGGGCACCAGGTCACCGGCGGGCGTCTCGATCGCCGCCACCAGCTCGCCGCGTTCGTCCAGGCAGCGGCGCTCGGCGAAGCCGCCGTAGCGCACGAACAGTGGTCCCTCGCCGATGCGCAGGTCGCTGAGGATGTACGGCCCGGGAAGACCGTTCAGCCGTTCGCCGAGCTCGGTCAGGACGCGTTCGAGCTGCTCGTCGTTCGCCGGATAGATGGTCACCAGTTTGCCGCTGGCGCCGCGCGGAGCGTATTTGGCATTGCGTAGCTTCAGGGCTCCCGGGCCGCGCAGATGCTTGAATTCGATGCCGTTCGGCACGCAGTAATCCCAGCAGCGTTCCAGGATCTGCCCGGCGCTGTCGACGCTGCCCGAGGCGTGCACCTTCCAGCCCTGGGTGGGGGTGTCCTGACCAGGTGGCACGTAGACGGTCCACTCCTGCCCACGCACCTGCTCCCAGTCCGCCGGGAGGGGCCGGTGAGAAATGTCGAAATCGGTGTCGAGCGTGGCCGGCGGGGAGTCGTAAAAGAGCTTGTCGGTGAGGCAATAAAGCTCGTATCGCTTGTCCACCGACCAATCCTCTCCCTGGACATCGTTCGTGCGAAACAAACGATTGCAGACGCCAATCGCCATTTCCAGTAGCGAAGATAATGACTGACCCGTGAAGGATTAACGGCCTGCCGTGAGCGTTCTTCACCGGACCGGCGGGATACCGGCCGGTCAGGAGGACGGGGTGGCTAGCGGGCGGCCCGGCTCCGCTGGCTCGTGAGATGGAAGCCGCGGCAGTCCGAGCAGCGGTAGACGCGCACCTCGAGCTTCTCCCGGCCAGGGCGATCGCGCCGCTGGATGGTCGCGAGGGCGAGGTTGGCCGCGATGCGGTCGCGGAAGCGGACCTTGCCGCTGGGGCACGTGGAGGGGCGGTGCGGACGTGAAGCTCGGCCTCGGCTCATGGCGGACCACCTCCGGCGCGGAACGTGCTGCCTCCGGTGTACCCCAGGTCGACCGCGATGTCCCGCCAATCGATCCGAAGGGGTTGACCGGTTGAACAACTAGGCGGATGTTGTTCAATTGTGGAGACCAAGCACCCGCTCGGGGAGCGCACCGCCGCGCGGATCCTCGACGCGGCCGAACGGTGCATGGGCCGCTTCGGGCTGCAGCGGGTGTCGATGAACGACGTCGCCGTCGAGGCGGGGGTGTCGCGCGGGACCGTCTACCGCTACTTCCCGGTCCGCGAGGACCTGGTCGCGGCCGTCCTGGAACGCACGGCGGTCGCGTTCGTCGAGGCGAGCGAGTCCCGGGTGGACGTGGGGGAGACCCTCGCCGACCAGGTCGCCGAGGCGGTGCTGTTCGTTCACGGGCACCGCGACGACGTCGAGTTCACGCTCCGGCTGCCCGCCGGCACCGACTCTCTGCTGGCGATGCTGCTGTCGGTTCACATCGAGCCGCTGCTGGAGGCCTGGGTGGACTTCTGGGGTCCGCGCCTGGCTGCGGCGGCCGGTCGCGGCGAGCTGCGTCCGGGCTTGGACCACCGGCAGGTCGGCGAGTGGATCGTCCGGCTCTGCTTCACCTTCGCCGTCATGCCGTCCGTCGCGCTCGACCTCTCCGACGAGGCCGCAGTCCGCGCTTTCGTGCGTCTTCATATGGGAGGAGTGCTGGCATGAGGTTCGCCCTCTTCTACGAGATCCCGGTGCCCCGGCCGTGGGACGCGGGCAGCGAGCGGCGCGCGTACGAGAACGTCATCGAGCAGGCCGTCGCGGGCGACCGGTTCGGCTGGGACGCCTTCTGGACCGTGGAACACCACTTCCTGGAGGAGTTCTCGCACTGCTCCAACCCCGAGGTGCTGTACGGCGCGATCGCGGCGAAGACCGAGCGGATCAGGCTGGGCTACGGCGTGCGCCTGATGCCCAAGCCCTACAACCATCCGGTCCGTACGGCCGAGTCGGTGGCGGTGCTGGACCTGGTCTCGGGCGGGCGCGTCGACTTCGCCACCGGACGGTCGGCGACGCGGGCCGAACTGGAGGGCTTCGGGATCGACCCGCGCGAGACGCGGGCGATGTGGCGCGAGGCCATCGCGTTCACCGTCGGCGCCTGGACCAACGACGAATACGAGCACGACGGCGAGTTCTGGCAGATGCCCCGGCGCCGCGTGCTGCCCAAGCCGATCCAGTCTCCGCACCCGCCGATGTGGGGCGCCACCTCCAGCGACGACGGGCACCGGGAGGTGGGGGCGCTCGGGCTCGGGCTGTGCTCGTTCGCCGTCGGCATCCCGCCCGAGGAGGTCAAGCGGCGCATCGACCTCTACCGCGAGTCGGTCGCGGGCTGCGCGGCGCCGATCGGGGCGGCGGTGCACGACAGCGCGGCGACGTTCACGATGGCGCTCTGCGACACCGACCGGACGCGGGCGATCGACACCGCGCGCGAGTCGTTCGAGTGGTACCCCAAGACCGGCGCCCGCCAGATCGCCACGGTCGCCGAGATGATGGCCGAGCAGCAACGGGAGCTGGGCAACTACGGCTACGCGGCCGACCTGAAGAAGACCGACGACGAGGGACTGCTCGACCTGCTGTCGATGGACTACCTGGTCGAGTCCGGCGCCTGCGTCGTCGGTACGCCCGACGACTGCGCGGACGCCTGCCGCCGCTACGAGGAGGCGGGCGTCGATCTGCTGCTGTGCCTGGTCAACCCGTACAAGATCCCGCACGAGTCCGTCATGCGCACGATCGAGCTGATGGGCACCGAGGTCATCCCCCGGTTCCGGGGGTGAGGGCCGGGAGACGCCGTCGCGGACAGTGCCGGGGCCATGGCGACCGCGACGGCGTCTCCCACCGAAAGTGCCCCATTGAAACACGTTCTACTTCGTGCCAGGCTGACCGCGTGATCCTGGACAGGTTTCGTATCGACGGCAAGGTCGCGGTGGTCACCGGCGCGGGGCGCGGGATCGGAGCGGCCACCGCCGTGGCACTCGCGCAGGCGGGCGCGGACGTGGTGGTCTCGGCGCGCACCGAGGAACAGTTGCAGAAGGTCGCGGCGGACATCGAGGCCGCGGGACGCCGCGCCCTGGTCGTTCCGGCCGACCTCAACGACCTGGACGCGGCGGCCGGTCTGGCCGAACGCGCGGCGGCCGAGCTGGGCCGCCTGGACATCGTCGTCAACAACGTCGGCGGGTCCATGCCGGCCGCGTTCATGGACACCAGCCCGCGCGATCTCAAGAACGCGTTCCACTTCAATGTCGCGATCGCGCACGCGCTCAACCGGGCGGCCGTCCCGCACCTGCTGGAGACCGGCGACGGCGCGATCGTCAACATCTCCTCGGTCATGGGCCGGGTGGCGGGTCGCGGCTTCCTCGCGTACGGCAGCGGCAAGGCGTCCTTCGCGCACTACACGCGCCTCGCCGCGCTCGACCTGGCGCCCAAGATCAGGGTGAACGCCGTCGCGGTCGGCTCGGTCGCGACCTCCGCGCTCGACATCGTGATGACCAACGACGAGCTGCGCACCCAGATGGAGGACAACACGCCGCTGCGCCGCATCGGCCACCCCGACGACGTCGCCTCCGCCGTCCTCTACCTGTCCTCGCCCGCCGGCGCCTATGTGACAGGGTCGATCCTGCAGGTGGACGGCGGCATCGACACCCCGAACCTCGACCTCGGCCTGGAGGATCTGTGACGTACCGCGTCGTTCAGTGGAGCACCGGCAACGTCGGGCGGCACTCGATCGCCGGGATCGACGCGCATCCCGAGCTGGAACTGGTGGGCGTGTGGGTGTCCAACCCCGCCAAGGTCGGCAAGGACGCGGGCGACCTCGCCGGGCTCGGCAAGACCCTTGGCGTGGCCGCGAGCGGCGACGAGGACGAGGTGCTCGCGCTGCGGCCCGACTGCGTCGTCTACACCGCGATGGCCGACGTACGGCTCATGGAGGCCATCGACGACCTGTGCCGCATCCTGCGCAGCGGCGCCAACGTGGTCTCCAGCAGCCCGGTCTTCCTGCAGTTCCCCGACGGCGTGGTGCCCGAGGAGATGTCGGCGCCTGTACGGGAGGCGGCCGAGGCGGGCAACGCCTCGATCTTCGTCAACGGCATCGACCCCGGCTTCGCCAACGACGCGTTTCCGCTGGCGGTCACCGGGATCAGCGAGCGCATCGACGAGGTGCGCTGCATGGAGATCCTCAACTACGCCACCTACGACCAGGGCACGGTCCTGTTCGACATCATGGGCTTCGGCCGCTCGATGGACGACGTGCCGATGCTGCTGACGCCCGGCGTGCTGTCGATGGCCTGGGGCAGCGTCGTGCGCCAGCTCGCCGCGGGCCTGGACGTCGAGCTGGACGAGGTCGCCGAGTGGTACACCCGGCTGCCCGCGCCCGAGACCTTCCAGGTCGCCTCCGGCACGATCGAGAAGGGCACCGTCGCGGCGCTGCGCTTCGAGGTCCGCGGGATGGTCGGCGGCCGCCCGGTGATCGTGCTGGAGCACGTCACCCGGCTGCGCGACGACCTCGCCCCGGACTGGCCGCAGCCCGCCGGGGCGGGCTGCTACCGCGTCGAGGTGCGCGGCGAGCCCAACTACACCGTGGACCTCCAGTTGCTCGGCAGCGACGGTGACCACAACACCGCCGGGCTGAAGGCGACCGCAATGCGTCTGGTGAACGCCGTTCCCGCCGTGGTCAAGGGGCCGAAGGGCCTGCTCACGGCGCTCGATCTCCCGCTCATCACGGGCCGCGGCCTGGTGTCGTGACCGGAAATGAGCGAACTGCCGGGCTGAAATCACCGAAACCGGTCTGACCCTCAACGGAGCGCACCAAAGGTGGTACACCGGAGAGGTGCCGGACCCGTTCGGGATGGGACCCGATGCGTTCGACCCGGCCCGCTACCTCGTGACCGAGGAGCCGCCAGGCCTCGCCCCCGCCTGGGCCGAGGAACCCGCCCTCGACCTGCACGATCACGAGGGCCCGTTCGCCGAACCCGACCCGCTCGACGTCGCCGCCGAGCTCGCCGTCTGCTCCACCGCCGACGACCTCGCCCGGTTGCTGCACACCCTGCTCTACCCGTTCGGTGCGGGCGCGGTCGTGCTGGCGGTCATCGAGGAGGACGGCTCGATGCGGATGAGCGGCGTCGCCGGAACCGAGGGCGAGGCCGTCAAGGAGTGGTCGCGGGTCCCGCTGCAGTACGCGCTGCCGCTGGTGCGCATCCCGGTCGCCGACCGGTCCTGGTGGCTCGGCGGCGAGGGCGAACCGGGGCACGACGCGGGCGAGCCGGGCGAGTTGAGCGAGCCGGGCCCGCAGACGCTCGCCTGGTTCGGCTCCGCCGCCCCCGAGGCCGAGCCCGACACCCGGCTGGTCGCCGTGGTGAGCGCAGTCTGGTCCAAGGCCGACCCGCCCTGCGACGCCCGGGCCCGCACCTACCTCGAAGACCTGGTGACCGACGCGGGACGGCGGCTGCGCGCGTTGTCCAGCAGGCGGCTGCAGTCCGGCGACCTGCGGGCGCCCTGGATCGACGCGGTCCTGGCGGCCATCCCGATCCCGGCGGCGCTGCTCTACCCGATCCGCGACCGTTCCGGCCGGGTGCTGGAGTTCACCATCGACCGCTGCAACGAGCTCGCCACCGACCTGCGCGGCCGTACGCCGGACGAGATCACCGGCACCCGCCTCCTGCACACCTTCCCCGGGCTCGAGGCCTCGGGGATCTTCGACGCCTACCTTGAGGTCCTGGAGACCGGGGAGGCGCTGCAACGCGACCCGATGCCCTACGAGGAACCGCTCGGCGACGAGATCCACCCGGCCGTCCTCAGCGTACGAGCGCAGCGGATCGGCGACGGGCTGCTGGTCAGCTGGCAGTTCCACGACGAGCAGGCCCGGCTGGCGGGACGGCTCGCCGACACCGAGCGACTCGCGCACCTGGGCTGGGCGGAGTGGGACCTGGTCAAGGACGAGGTCTACTGGTCGCCGCGCGTCTACGAGATGTTCGAGATCGACCCCCGCGAGGGGCCGCTCCGGCTCGAGACGCTGCCCTCCGCCGTTCAGCCCGAGGACCTGCCCGCGGTCGCGGAGGCCTTCACCGTCCTGCGCGAGGAACGCCGCCCCGCCACGTTCGAGTTCCGCACGTTCGGCGGCGAGCACGAGTGCCGGCTGCGCGTCCACGCCGAGCCGGTGCTGGACGCCCGCGGAAGGCTCGTCGCGCTGCGCGGCGCCGTCCAGGACGTGACCTCCGCGGCGGCCGGACTGGTCGCCGAGGGCTGGGAGGCGCCCGAGCCGCAGGTGCCCTACGACCTGCCGGGCCTGCGCATCGCCGCCCATCTTCGCGCGACCGGCGGCGAATGGTGCGAGGCCACGGTGCTGCCGGGCGGACGCGTCCTGCTCGGGGCGGGCGACGCCAGCGACGACCGGCCGCAGAGCGCGCTGCGGCTGCGCGACGCCCTCGTCGGCATCGCGTTCACCGGCGCCGACCCGGCCGGCGTACTCGGCTGCCTCAACCTGGTCGCCTTCCACGGCGAGGGCCCGAAGGCCACCGCCGTCATCGCCCGCTTCGACCCCGAGGAGCGCACGCTGGCCTGGGCGCGTGCGGGCAACCCGCAGCCGATCCTGGTCCGTGGCGGCACGGCCCGCGAGCTGCGCGTCGCCGAGGGACCGCTGCTGGGCGCGGGACTGGACGCCAGGTTCGGCACCACCGCGACGCGCCTGCTGCCCGGCGACCGCATCGTGTTCCGCACGCGCGGCCCGTTGGGCGGCGACCTCGCCCTGCCGGTCGTCGCGGCGGCCTGCCGCGGCGAGGAGCCCGCCGAGGACGTCGTCGCGCTCCTGGAGAGCGCCGGGCAGGACGTGGGCGAAGCACCCGGATGCCTGATGGTCGCGCACGTCACCGAAGGGGACGACGACCTATGACCGCGCCACCGGAGGACGAACCCGTCGTCCATCTTCTCTGGATCAACGCCGGGCTGAGCTGCGACGGGGACTCGGTCGCGCTCACCGCGGCCACCCAGCCGAGCATCGAGGAGATCCTGCTCGGCGGGCTGCCCGGGCTGCCTCGCCTGGACATGCACTGGCCGTTCCTGGCGAGCGAGGGCGGTCCGGACGGCGGACCCGACAGCTTCATCGAATGGTTCCACCGCGCCGACCGGGGCGAACTCGACCCGTTCATGCTGGTCGTGGAGGGCTCGATCCCCGACGAGAGCATCAAGGACGAGGGCTACTGGTGCTCGTTCGGCAACGACCCCGAGACCGGCGAGCCGATCACCACGGGGGAGTGGCTCGACCGGCTCGCGCCCAAGGCGACCGTGATCATCGCCGCCGGTACCTGCTCGGCGTACGGCGGCATCCACGCGATGGCGGGCAACCCGACCGGCGCCATGGGCGTGCCCGACTACCTCGGCTGGGACTGGACGTCCAAGGCGGGCCTGCCGATCGTGTGCGTGCCCGGCTGCCCGGTCCAGCCCGACAACCTGTCGGAGACGATCCTCTACCTGCTCTACCAGGTCACCGGCCAGACCCCGGCGATCCCGCTCGACGACAACCTGCGGCCCGCCTGGCTGTTCGGCGAGACCGTGCACGAGGGCTGCGACCGGGCGGGTTACTACGAGCAGGGGCAGTTCACCACCGAGTACGGCTCGCCCCGCTGCCTGGTGAAGGTCGGCTGCTGGGGGCCGGTGGTCAAGTGCAACGTGCCCAAGCGCGGCTGGATCAACGGCATCGGCGGCTGCCCGAACGTCGGCGGCATCTGCATCGCGTGCACCATGCCCGGCTTCCCCGACCGGTTCATGCCGTTCATGGACGAACCGGCGGGCGCCAAGGTGTCCACGCTGGCCAGCGGGCTGTACGGCGATCTCATCCGCACGCTGCGCGGCATCACGCAGCGCGCCGTGGACTCCGAGCCCGAGTGGCGCCGCCGCAGGCGGGCCACGCACTGATCGCCTCTATGACTCGGGCAGGCCCTCGCGGTGCGCGACGGCCGCGGCCTGGGTCCGGCTGGTGACGCCGAGCTTGGCGAGGATGTTGGACACGTGCACGCTCGCCGTCTTGGGCGAGATGAACAGCACCGCCGCGATCTCCTTGTTGTTGCGGCCCTCGGCGACCAGCCGCAGCACCTCGCGTTCGCGGCCGGTCAGCGCGTCCAGCGGCCCGGACGGACGGCGCGCGGGCGCGGCGCCGCCCAGCCGCGCCCGCGTGCCCAGGTCGCGCAGGGCCTTGAGCAGGGGGTCCGCGCCGAGACGCTCGGCGTCGCGGACGGCGGCCTCCCATTCGGCGGCGGCCTCCTCGCGCTCACCCCGTTCCGCCAGCGCCTCGGCCAGCCGCCAGCGCGACCGCGCCACCTCGTAGACGAAGCCGTAGTCGAACGCCTTGACCGTCGCCCGCCACAGGTCCGGATCGTTGTCGCCCCGTGCGCGGGAGCGTTCGGCCTCCGCGCGGGCGAGCCAGGCGTGGCCCTCCAGGCCCAGCCAGGCGCGCCGGTCCCCGTCCTGCGTCGTGGCCGCCGCGCGGCGCGCCAGGTCCACGAAGTAGTCGGTGCCGCGCGCGGCGGCCTCGGCGGTCGCCTCGTCGCCGGCGTTGCGCGCCGCGACCGCCCGGTCCGCCTGCGCCCACAACGCCGTCGCGGCGACGCGGATCGCACCGGGATCGTTGGTGACCAGCATCTTCAGCACGGCCATGATGTGGGTCATCGCCGCGTCGATGTCGCCCCGCCACAGTTCGCGCTCGGCGGCCAGCCCGCGCCCGATGTAGGTCAGCGTCAGGGTGTCGTTCCAGAGCGGTTCGAGCCAGCGCAGCCGCTCGGCCAGCCGGTCCGCGCCCTGGGCGACCTCCAGGAACAGCGCGTACGCGGAGATCTCGGCCTCGGCCGTGCGCCCGACGCGCAGGCCGAAGCCGCCCGCCAGCCGCCCGGCCGTCTCCCAGTCTCCGCTGGTGTAGTGGATGAGGTACTGCATGAAGCGGTTGTTGATGCCGTAGGTGCTCCACTCGAGCCCGTTGACGAGGGTCAGCCGCACGCCGTCGTCGATGGCCTCGATCGCACCGGCCAGGTCGCCCCGGTCGAACTTGGCGCGCGCGTAGTGGAAGGCGGCCCGCAGCGCCGTCTGATAGGAACGCGCCTTCAGGGCCAGCTCCTTGGCCTGCGCGAACAGCTCGACGTCGGCCGCCGCCTCGCGCGGCTCCAGATGCAGGCCGAGCGACACCAGGGCGCTGGCCTCGGCCCCGGCGGCGCCGGTGACACGGGCGGTGGCGAGGGCCTCTTCGGCCAGCGCGGGGATCTCCGACGACCGTTCCTCGAACAGCAGGGTGCGCAGCAGCGTCGCCAGCGCCTCGGCCCGTTCCCGGGTGGGCGGGTCGGCGGGCACCAGCCCGAGCGCGTACCAGGCCGTCTCCGCCGACTCCTCGTCCAGGTCGGCGTCGCCCAGGTAGTAGGCGAGCCGCTCGTGCAGAACGGCCTGGACCCTGCGGTCGTCCTCCGGCACCGTCTCGATCAGCCGGCGCAGGCGGGAGATGGCGCGCCTGACATCGCCGGTGTTGGCGGAGGCGCGGACGGCCGCGAGCGACAGGTCGATCCGCGAGATCCCGGCCGCCGCCTCCGGGTCGGGCACCGCGTCCCAGAGCGACAGGGCGGTGTCGTAGTGCTCGTGCGCCTCGGCCGGGGCGCCCAGCTCGTCGGCCTCGCGCCCGGCCTGCACCGACGCGGCGAACGCGGCGGGCAGGTCGTGGGCCATGGAGCTGTGGTGGGCGAGCTCGGCCGCGGTCCCGGGCCGCCCGGCCGCCGCCTCGGGGGCCAGCAGCGCGGCGAACGCGGCGTGCAGCCGTACGGCCTCGCCCGGCAGCAGGTCGGAGATCACGGCCTCGCGGAGCAGGGCGTGCCGGAAGACGTAGCCGTCGGTGCCCTCGGGGACCAGCAGCCGGTTGGAGACGATCTCGCGCAGCGCCTGCTCGATGGTCGCCTCGTCCAGCCCCGACACCTGGCGGACCCGCTCGTCGTTCACCCGGCGCCCGGCGACCGCCGCGACCCGCAGCACCCGCTGGGCGGGCTCGGACAACGTTTCCAGCCGGGACAGCAGCAGGTCGGCGAGGCCGGCGGGCAGCTCCTCGCCGGTGCGGGCGGCCGCGTAGAGCTCGGCGGCGTAGAAGGCGTTGCCCTCCGAACGCTCGTGCACCCGTTCGGCGACCTCGGGGGACAGGGCCGCCCCGTCGAGGGCGCCGTCCAGAGCGGCCAGGTATTCGGCGGTCTCGCGGGCGTCGAACGGCCGCAGCTCGATCCCGGTCACGTTCGGCAGCCGCAGCAGCTCGGCCACGACGGGCCGCAGCGGGTGGCGCCGGTGCAGGTCGTCGGAACGGTAGGTGCCGACCAGGCAGACCCGTTCGCGCTGCAGCACGCGGCTGAGGAAGGTCAGCAGGTGCCGGGTGGACGGGTCGGCCCAGTGCAGGTCCTCCAGGACCAGCAGGACGGGGCGTTCGGCCGACAGCTCGCCCAGCAGGCCCAGGGCCGCGCCGAGCAACTGCTGCTGAACGATGTCGGGTGCGGCCCCGGCCGGGGCTCCGTCGCCGTCCGGCAGGAGACGAGCGAGCACCGGCCGGGCGTCCAGGGCGGTGCGCAGGGCGTCGCGTTCGGCGGGGGAGGCCGCGGGATCGCGGGCGCCGGTCCACAGGGCGTCGGTGAGGGGCAGGTACGGCATGCCCTCGCCCAATTCGGCGCACTGTCCGATGAGAACAGCGGCGCCGCGGTCGCGGGCGTTCGCGGCCAGCTCGGCGACCAATCGGCTCTTGCCGACCCCTGCGTCGCCGCTGACCAGAACCACGCCCGCCTCTCCCGCGGCGGCCCGGTCGAGGGCCGCGGTGAGCTGCGCCAGCTCCGCGGCCCTTCCGATCAGTGCGTTTCGGTCTCCCACGCCTCCGAGTATTCCATCGGCGCGACGCGCTCCAAGATCCTGTCGTAGGCGCGGGCGGTCTCGGCCGCGATCCGGTCCCAGGAATAGCGCGAGTGGGCCCGGTCGGCGGCGGCGATCGCGTAACCGGCCAGGGTGGTGTCCTCGTTCAGCAGGTTCCGGATCGCGCGGCCGATCACCACCGGCCGGTCGGCGGGCACGTGGATCCCGGTGATCTTGTCGAGCACGCAGTCGGCGTTGCCGCCGGCCGGCACCGCGACCACCGGCACGCCGCAGGCCATCGCCTCGAGCGAGACCGTGGGCGAGGGGTGGTGCGGGGACAGGCACAGCGCCAGCTTGGCCGTGCGCAGCAGGCGCGGAACGGTCTTGCGCGGCATCGCGCCGAGGAAGATCACCCGGTCCGCGACGTGCAGCTCCTTGGCCAGCACTCGGAGCCGGTGCACGGTCGGATCGTTCTCCAGGTCCTCGCGGGCCGGGCCGCCCGCGACCGCCAGCTCGGCGCCGGGGATGTGCTCCAGGGCGCGGATCGCGGTGATCACGCCGTCGTCGTTCAGGTCGTGGCAGACCACCACGAGGCGGTCCCGGTCGCCGCGCGGCAGCGCCGGGCCGGACTGGCTGAACTGCTCGCCGTCCACGCCGTAGGGGGTGATGTTGATCCGCGGCCGGGGAACGCCCAGCCGGACCAGGTTCTCGGCCTCCTCGGACGTCCCGGCCAGCACCGCGTCGGAGTCGCGGCCGATGGCCGTCTCCAGGCGGATCCGGGCCGGGTGGACCTGGCGGCCGGCGCGCCGGTCGGCGGTGCCGAGGCCGTGGAAGCTCTGCACCAGGGGGATATCGAGATCGCGGGCGGCGGCGCAGGCGGCCAGGCCGCCGATCCAGCCGTGGGCGTGGATGAGGTCGGGCTTGGCCGTGCCCGACCAGCGGCGCCGCAGGCCGCTCGCGAGTTCGTTGACGTGCGGCAGCATCTCGTTCTCCGAGAGCGGCCTGGCGGGGCCGGCGCTCAGGTTGTACTGGGTCGCGCCGGGGCCGAGGCGGGTCCGCGAACGGGCCGCCTCGTCCTGGCGGCGGGTGTGGAGAGTGACCTGCCGCTCCTCGTGCCCGTCGCCGTCCGGGGCGGCCAGCGCGCGGGCCAGCTCACGGACGTGGATCGAGTGGGCGTCATCGCCGTCCAGAGTGGACGCGGAAACGAGGGCTATGTTCAGGGGGCGGTTCATGACGCTCCTCCGGGTACGCACAGGGGGGACCTGGAGGTATCTGCGTCGTAGACACCCGCTCGTCCCATTGTGTAGCCAGAACAAGCTTTGTCAAAACCAAGTTCGCGAAAAAACCCGGGTGATCCTCGGAACCGGAACCCCGGCGATGCCGTCGTAAGTCCATGGGTTACCTGCGTACGAGCACTGCACTGGGATGCCTCGCCGCCGTCTCGCTCGCGACCGCGTGCGGATCGGGAAAGGCCCAGGGAGGTGAGACGGTCACGCTCCGTGGCGCCGTGGCGCACGTGCCCGCCGCGGACCCCCGCCCCTATGCCGCGGCCGACTCCGCGTTCGGCCTCGACATGCTGAAGGCCTGGTGCGGCAAGGACCCCGAGTCCAACGTGGTCCTCTCGCCGAGCAGCCTGTCCAGCGGCCTCGGCATGGTCTACCTCGCCGCCAAGGGCGATACGGCCAGGACCATGGCGGGCACGCTCAAGCTGCCCGCCGGTGACCCGCTCGCCGGGCTGCACGCCCGCAACCAGGCGCTGAAGGGCCTGGGCGGCAAGGACGTCACCATCAGCACCAGCGACCAGGTGTGGGCCGACAAGCAGCGCAAGCCCGATTCGGCCTACCTCGACAAGGTCGCCACCGCCTACGACGCGGGCCTGAAGTCGCTCGACATCCAGGGCGACCCCGAGGGCGCCCGCAAGGCCATCAACGACGCGATCAAGAAGTCCACCCAGGGCAAGATCAGCGACCTGCTGCCGCAGGGCTCGGTCAAGGGCGACACCGGCTGGGTCCTCACCGACGCCGTCTACCTCAAGGCCAAGTGGGCCGTCGAGTTCAAGAAGACCGGCACCCACCCCGAGCCGTTCACCACCGGCGACGGCAAGCAGATCAAGACCGACACCATGAGCCGTTCGGGCGAGATCGGCTACGCCCACACCGGCGGCTGGACCGCCGTCGACCTCCCGTACACCGGCAACAAGGTGAGCCTCACCGCGCTCCTGCCCGACAGCAAGGCGCAGGGCTGCCCGTCGCTGGACGCGGCCACCCTGCGGAAGGTCACCGGGGCGCTGCAGCCCTCGCTCCTCGACGTGCACCTGCCCAAGGTCGACCTGAAGTCCAAGGGCGACATGAAGCCGTTCCTGACCAGCCTCGGCATGGGCAAGGCGTTCAACGGCCCGGCCGACTTCACCGGGATCTCGCCGGACGCGGGCAAGCTCCAGTTCGTCCAGCACGCCGCCACGATGCGCGTGGACGAGAAGGGCACCGAGGCCGCCGCCGCCACGGGCAGCGGCATGGAGGCCACCAGCGCGGTCGCGCCCGCCCGTACCGACGTCTTCTTCGACCGGCCCTACGTGCTGATCGTCCGTGACAACACCACCGGCGTCCCGCTCTTCGCCGCCCGAGTGGCCGACCCGTCGAAGTCCTGACCCTTGGAGGGCTGGCGCATGCGGGTGAGGGGCGCGTGAAATCCTGACCCGCATGGGCGGCGGGCTTCTCTGGTACGTGGCGTACGGGTCGAACCTGTTCGCCGAGCGTTTCGCCTGCTACCTGGCCGGCGGCACGCCCGAGGGCGGCCAGCGGCACTACACCGGGTGCCGGGACGCCAGCCCGGCGCGGGCCGAACGCGCCGTCACCCTGCCCGGCGGGATCTACTTCGCGCTGACCTCGTTGACGTGGGGCGGCGGGATGGCGTTCTACGACCCGGACCTGCCGGGGCACGCCGCCGCACGCGCCTACCTGCTGACGCGTGAACAGTTCTGCGACGTCATGTCACAGGAGATGCGCCGCGAGGTGGGCGAGGACCCGGACCTGTCGGAGGTCCTGAACGGCGGGCATGGCGGACGCCGGCAACTCGGGCCGGGACGCTACGAGACGGTCGTCAACGTGGGGGAGGAGGGCGGTCACCCCATGCTCACGTTCACCTCGCCGCACGGTGCCGACCGCGCCGAATTGAACGCGCCGACCGCCCCTTATCTGATGATGCTCGGCAACGGGCTCCGCGAGGCGCACGGCTGGCCGGCGGCCCAGACCGCCCTTTATCTGAGCGAACGCCCAGGTGCGCGGGGTGCGTGGACGGCCGATTCGGTCGCGGCCCTGCTGGGCGCGCGGTGACGGCGGCTCGACGGCGGCCTGACGCCGGGCTGACGCGACGGCGGAGTGACGGTCCTCACGCGGCCGATCGGGGGCCTGATCGGATAGCGTCGCCTCCATGAACGTCGGTGACGTGGTTGACGACTTCGAGCTTCCCGACGAGACCGGGACGCCCCGCAAGCTGAGCACGCTGTTGGAGGACGGACCGATCGTCCTGTTCTTCTACCCGGCCGCACTGAGCCCGGGCTGCACTGCCGAGGCATGCCATTTCCGCGATCTGAAGACCGAGCTGGCCGCGCTCGGAGCCCATCCCGTCGGCATCAGCTCCGACTCTGTCGACAAGCAGAAGAAGTTCACCGACAAGCACGACTTCGGTTACCCGCTGCTGTCGGATGAGGACGGCGCGGTGCGGGCGAAGTTCGGCGTGAAGCGCGGCTTCGCGCTCGTTCCGACCAAGCGGCAGACGTACGTGATCGACACCGACCGCACGGTCCTGGAGATCATCAAGAGCGAGGTCCGGATGAACGTGCACGCCGACAAGGCCCTGGAGGCCCTGCGCAACCGAGGCTGACCCCTCAGCCGTCCATCACGGGCAGCACGATGGACGATGCACGGCCGGGCTCGTGGAAGATCTCCTGCGCCGCGGTCACCATCTCGGTCGCGGTGCCGATCGGTTCGCCGGTGCCGGTGTTGCGCGCGATCCGCGGGTAGGCGCCGCTGCACACCTGCACGCGCACCCGGTGCCCCTTGAGGAACCGGTGCCCGGCGGGCCAGAGCTCCACGGCCACGCGCCGTACCCCGTCGCCGTCCTCCTCGGGCGTGCCCGGGACCAGCCGCCGCATGCCCTCGCACAGGTTGAGCGACTCGCCGTCCGGCGCGACGTCGCACAGCCGTACGACGAAGTCGGTGTGCGGCCGGTCCGAGCGCACGAACAGGTCCGCCGACACCGGCCCGATGATCTCCAGATCCTCGGTCAGTTCCTCCGAGGTGAACGTGAGCACGTCGCGCCGGCGTTCCAGCCGCCGCTGGTCGGTCTGCGGATGGGTGTCGCCGAGCAGCGTCGGCCCGCCGAGGAACGGCGTCGGATGCGCCGGGTCGTACCGGTAGACGTCCGGCTCGGACTCGGGCGGCGCGTCCGGCGACAGCGCGCCCTCCGGCTGCAGATGCCAGCGCTGCTCCCGCATCCCCGGCACCGGCCAGTCGGGGAACTCGCGCCACTCGCCCAGCCCGGTGACGAACAGCCGTACGGCCTGCTCTCTCAGCTCCGACGGATCGTCCTGCAGATGCGCGCGGAACCACGCCAGCGACTCGCCGATCGAGCCCCGCATCATCCGCGCGTCCGCGTGGAACCACGGCCCGATCGTCAGATAAGGCCGATGCCCGCCCGCCCTCAGCGCCGCGTAGTCCTTCAGCTGCCAAGGCAGGAAGATGTCGTACCAGCCACCGGTCATGTTCACCGGCGCCTGCACCTGCGACACCATCGGGCTGAAGTCACGCCGATCCCAGAACGGCGTGTCCGGCCCATTGGTGAGCAGTTCCTGGAAGAACCGCTGCGGCTCCCCGGTCGCCAGCGAGTCCAGCTCCGACAGCGGCCGCCCCGACAGCGTCGCCCGCCGCGCCCGCCGCGGTGACATGATCCCGGTCGTCAGCCCCGACAGCGGATGCTTCATCCGCGCGGTGACATCGACCCAGATCAGCGCCGACTCCAAGGCGAACGTGCCCCCCACATTCACCGCATCACGAAAAGTGGACGCCGTGACCTGCATCGACAACGCCTTCAGCTCAGGCCCCGCCTCCGCGGCCAGCGCCCACTGCACGTACCCCAGATAGCTGGGCCCGTGCATGGCGAACGTTCCACCGAACCACGGCTGCGCCTTCAGCCACTCAACGGTCGCCAGCCCGTCCTCGCGCTCGTCCAGCGGCTCGAACACCCCACCGGACCCGAAGCCGCCCCGGACGCTCTGCACCACGGCCTGAAAACCGTGCGACGCGAACGTCTGCCCGCACATCAACCCGAACGGCCCCCGCCGCCCGTACGGCGACCGCACCAAGATCGTCGGCGGCCGTTCCACATCCACCGGCGCATAGTGATCCGCCAGCAGCGTCACCCCGTCGGCAGCGGGTACCTCGATATCGCGCCGCACCGTGACGCGATGGGGGCCGTTCTGCAGTCCGAGCGCCGTGACCCCCAGCCGGCGCACCAGTCCCAGGCCTTCCACGTACTAGATCTTAACCGCCACGCCCAAAAGCCCATGACACCCCCATACCGCCGGAAAACCGTTTGAGCCGCCTCCCACGTTCCCCTACATTGCCTGCAGCCCCAACGCAAAGGACCCCGCGTGACCCCGCCTGCTCTCTGACCCTGACATCACCCTCCAGCCGAACCATCGGCTCCGTCGGGCTGCCCCGAGCGCCCCCAACGTCAGGTCAAGAGAGCTCATGTCACAAACCCCAACCTGGGTCGTTCGCCGAACCAGGCTCCCCCTCCTGTCCTTGCGATGCCCAGACTGCGAGTCGGAGTCGGCCACCGCCAGCGACGCCAGGTTCCGCGTAGGCGCCAACCCCAAATGGCTGGCCGTGTGGCTCATCGTCCACTGCGTGTCCTGCGATCGCCCGACCAAGCTCACCGTCCACGAGCGAACCCCGGTCAGATCCGTCGCCAGGCCCGCGTTCGACGGCTACCACGCCAACGACCCGGGCCTCATCGCGTCCACCCTGATCGACCCGCAGCTAGCCCGCCGCAACCGCTTCACCCTGGACTGGACGGGAGCCTGGCAACTCGACTCCCCACCCCCCGACGAAGCGGTCCCAGTGCAAGTCCTCTTCAAGGACCCCGTCCCCCTCCGTCCCGACTGGCTCATAGCCCAAGGCCTAGGCCTCAGCAGAAACGAAGCCCTACGCCACATCACCTGCGACATCCCCCTACGCCGCCCAACAACAACCCCCTTCACCTTCACCCTGACCCCCGAAGACGACCAGGAGTTCTAACCGCTCAGCGGCGGCTCCACCCAACCGGAGCCGCCACTGAGCGGCTTCGCACCAACTTGACGCTCGCGCCCGTGTCCATTGACAAGAGTGGTTACGCTGACCGGTCATGACGGACAAGCGCGACACGAGCGAAACGGCTCTCCTCGTGGCCGGCCCCACTAGGGCACGCATGCTCTACATCGCCTCGTTGCTGGTGATCTTGTTGCTGGGTGGATCCTTCGTCGCGCTGATCGGCCTCGGTTTGATCGTCTCGGGTGAAGGACCGTTCGTAGGTGTGTTCTTGTTCGGTGGTGTGATCATCGATTTCGTGATGATCGTCGGATTGCTGCTCGATCTCGGGCGCAACCAGTACTGGATCGATGGAACGACGGTGGTGGAGCGCCGGATTCGCTCCAACCGTCGCCGCGACCTCCTGACCGAGCCGATCCGCGCCGATGAGACACCACGGCTCATCATCGGCGAGACGGGCACGCGCCCGATGGTCCTTCCGCTACGTGACCCGTATCGGAACGGCAAGCCCATCGCCGCTCATCATCTCCGCGCCCTCGCCGACATCGTCAGCAACCGTCCGGACGGATCCGACGAAGGAATCCGAGACATCGCGGAAGGCCTGCGCGAGATGGCAGCCGACCCCTTCGGCCTCCGCCACTGAGAGCGTTCGACCACCCCCGGGTTTGGACAGGCACCCTGGTAGTTCCGCGCGTTAGGAGATGCCGCCTAGGGGGTCGGAGGCCAGGTCGTGGAGTCTTCGGGCTACGGGGTGCTGGAGGGTGGGGTCGATCGCGTGAGCTAGGGCCGTCAGCTGCTCTGGGGGTAGCAGGGCGCCTCTGCGGTTTGGCTCTCGGAGCCATAGGCGCACGCGCGGGCGGCCTGGTTGGTCGATGACCAGGCGTGGCAACGGGTTGGACGACAGATTGGGTGCGACGCTCTCGGCGCTCACCTTGGCCTCTGGGAGGTGGTAGTGCTTGCGGCCGGTCACGGAGCGGCGGATGAGGACTCGGCCGTCCAGCCAGAACGCTTGGCCGTAACGCCAGGCCAGCAACGCTATATAGGTAGGGATGCTGGCTACGGCGAATACCAGGACGAGGATGCCGAGGATGGCTTGGTCCCAGCTGATGAACATGGTGGCGACGTAGACCAGAAACAGTTCGGCGAGCATGACCACGGGGAACGCGCAGCCTAGCTGGAAGATCCAGAGTCCTCGTGGCCATCCCACGTTCAAGCGGAGCATTCGCCCTCCTTGGTTGACTGGCGAGCTTACGGAAGTGCGGGCTTTTGTGGTGGTTGGTTCGGGGAGGTGAACGGGCCTCCTAGGGGTGGGACCGTGGTCGTGCGACGATCTGGGGCGTGACCACTGAGGATGCGGCTGCTCCGACGCTTGCACCACGGCATGTGCTGACCCGTGAGGTCTGGCTGGTCTTCGCGCTCTCGCTGGGCGCGGCGGGGGTGTCGGCGTTCATCTCGTTCGTCGGCTCTGCCACTGCGCATAAGGCGCTGAGTCATCAGGCGACTGCGCTGGTCACCGATGTTTCTCCGGGGCGTCCGTGGCTTGGGCTTTCCTGGCAGGTGTTCTATCTGGCTCAGGCGCTGGTTCCGGTGGCGCTGGTCGCTCATTTGATGGGGTGCGGCGGCGAGCCTATGCGGAGCACGCTGGGGGTCGATTGGGTTCCGCGGCGTTCGGATCTGCTGCGGGGTGCGGGGGTGGCGGCTGTCATCGGCGGGTCTGGGCTGGGGCTCTACCTGGCGGCGCGCGGGGTGGGCGCGAACCTGACCGTTGTGCCGTCGACGTTGGGGAACGTGTGGTGGCGGATCCCGGTGCTCGTGCTGTCGGCGATCCAGAACGCGGTGCTCGAGGAGGTCATCGTCCTTGGTTATCTGCTGCATCGGCTTGGTCAGTTCGGCTGGCCCGACTGGCGGGCTGACGTGACGAGCGGGGCGGTACGCGGCAGCTACCACCTCTACCAGGGGCTGGGCGGCCTGGCGGGCAACATGGTGATGGGGCTGATCTTCAGCCGGTTGTACCGCCGCTGGGGGCGGGTGATGCCGCTGCTGGTCGCGCACGCGCTCATCGACATCGTGGCGTTCGTCGGTTCGGTCGAGCTGGCGGGCAAGGTCTCCTGGTTGCCTAAGCCGTGACGGAGTCTCAGTCCTCGTAGGGGTCCTTCGGGGCCGAGATCGGGCGGGCCTGGGTGACGTTGATGAACGGGATGACGCCGTTGTTGGCCGGGTCCCTGGTCTGCCCCGGGGTGAAGGTGCCGATGACGTCTAGCCAGGTGTCGGGCTGTAGAACGGGCGGAACCTGCCCGGTCAGGCGGACCTTGACCGGGAGGGCGTCGGCGGCGCAGCAGTTGAGCATCATGCGGACCAGGTAGGCGCCGCCGCTGGGGTCGCGGGAGACGAAGCCGGTCAGTTCGATCCGGCGGGTGCCGAGCGATTGTCCGTGGTCGTAGGCCGCCCTGCCCGCGTAATCGTTGACCGTCATTTTGAGGGGGTCGCCGCTGGGGAGGGGCGGGAAGCCTGGAGGGGGTTGGAGCGCGGTACCGACGCGGTTGGCGCTGTACGAGCCGAGCGCGGGCGGGGCGACCAGGATGATGGCTAGCAACGGGAGCGTCAGGAGCCAGGAGATTCGGGGCTCGCGGTGACCGTGACCATGCTCGTGGCCGGCTTTGCGGGCTTGCCACAGGGCGCGGGTCTCGTACCAGACGGTGACCAGGGCGGCGACGATCAGGACGACACCGGCCGCCACTAGCAATGGCTGCAGGCCCGGCTTGACGTACCGCAGGTAGAGGCCGCTGGAGGCGGCGCGCAGCAGCACCCCGCCGACGAGGAAGAGCAGGACGGCCTGCGCCTGGCGGTTCACAGGAGCACCGCCCCGACGGCCGCCGAGACCAGGACGCCGAGCGCGAAGGTGGCCGGGGCGAACCGCAGCGCGAACCCTCGGCCGAACGTGGCGGCCTGCATGGCGAACAGCTTGAGGTCGATCATCGGCCCGACCACCAGGAACGCCAGCCGCGCGGTCAACGAGAACTGCGACAGGGACGCCGCGACGAAGGCGTCGGCCTCGGAGCAGATCGACAACAGGACTGCCAGGACGGCCAGCGCCAGGATCGACGCCGCGGGATCACCGGCCGCGGTACGCAGCCAGGTCGCCGGGACGACCGCCTTGAGCGTGGCCGCCGCCATCGCGCCGACGACCAGGAAACCCCCGGCGTGCATGACGTCGTGCCGTACCGATCCCCAGAACGCCGCCGCCTTGCCCTGGCCCTCGAAGGACGGGCGCGCGGGCGGGCGCAGCCAGTCCGCACGGCCCAGCCGCTGCCACAGCCAGCCCATCGCGCACGCCACCAGCAGGCTCGCGGCGAACCGGGCCAGGACCATCTCCGGGTTGCGAGGAAACGCGACGGCGGTGGCGGTCAGCACGATTGGGTTGATCGCCGGGGCCGACAGCAGGAACGCCAGCGCCGCCGAAGGAGTGACGCCCCTGCGTACGAGCGCCCCCGCCACCGGAACGGAGGCGCACTCGCAGCCGGGCAGCACCGCACCGGCCACCCCAGCGGCCGGGACCGCCAGCGCGGGCCGGCTCGGAAGCGCGCGAGCGAAGAAGGTCGGAGGTACGAACGTCGCGATGGCCGCAGACAGCGCCACGCCCAGGACGAGGAAGGGCATCGCCTGGACGACCACCGCGATGAACACGGTCATCCAGCTCTGCATCACCGGCGCCGACAACCCGCGCCGGATCGGCCCCTGCATGGCCATCAGCAGGATCAGCAACATGATCAGAACGAGGAGCGAGTCCACTCGTCCCGCAGCCGGAGAGCTTTCGGCGTCCCGCTCGTGCTCGGGGGCGTCGATGTCCGGCTGCTCGTCCCGGGTCGGCTCTGTCTCAGTGCTGATGGTCACGGCAGAGGAACCTCCGGGGTCGCGGTTACTAGGGACTACGTACGGCCACCAGGCAAAGGGTCATCGCGGCCGTGAGGACTTCCGGCTCAAGAGCCAGTTGTCGCTCGAAGGCCAGGATGACGGCAGCATCCGCGTGCACCTGTGGATGGAGGCCGGGTGGAAGGCGCTGCTCGGGATCGGCTGGCAGGCTCCGCCGAACGGTGCCCGGGTGTGGGAGACCAGCTACTACAGCATCGTTTTCCCCGACGGCACCAAGTTCGAGGGGCAGTTCCCCGGCGCCCAGTCGTCCCAGACCATCGACGTCTACAGCGACAACCAGCCCTACCAGGCAGGGACCTGGACGGTGACCGGTAACTACGGCATCCAGATGAAAGACGTGCTGGGCCGCTGGGGCAGCAACATCGGCGCCACACCGACCTGGGAGTTCCACGTTCCCGACGCCGAGCAGGCGTACGCCACCGACCTGCCGGGCCGGGCGCACCTGGTGACCGCGCACGTGGAGAAGGTCCTGAACGTCGACGGCGCCAGTGGCGACCCGGTCGGCGGTGACTACTACCGCGTCGTCGCCAAGCACTCGGGCAAGGTGCTGACGATCGACAACGAGAGCACTGCCAACGGCGCGCTGCTGATCCAGTGGCCCTGGTACGGGGGCGGCAACCAGCGCTTCCAGGTCCGTCCGTTCACCGACGAGACCTGGTAGCCACCTCCTTAAGTACCCCAGGCGGGAGTCGAACCCGCTGCGGTCCGCTTTAGAGGCGGTCGCCCTGCCGTCGGGCCCCCGGGGCGGGCGGGATGACCGGTGGCCGCGGCGCACCGGTCATCCCATGGTGCACGGTCAGGCGTCCGGCTCGTCGATGCGGCGGCGGAGGTCCGCGTCGGCGATCCGGTCCCTGGCCGTGCGGTACTCCACGGCGGTGAGGGATCGGCCCAGCTCGCCCAGGGTGCGCAGAACGAAGCGCTGGGAGACGACCCGGCGGTTTAGGGCGTCGAGCGCGGCGGCCTGGCGCCAGACCTTGCGCTGGAGCCAGCGGGTGGCACGGGGGAGTTCCCCGTCGAGCTGGTCGCGGAGCGCGTCGCGCTCCGCGGTGACCTCGACGAGCCGGGTACGGAGATCGGCTGGTTGGACGGCGTCGATCACGGCAGGACCTTCCCTTCGGTGGTGGTGAGTGCGCGGGGCAGGCGCGAGAGCAGGCGGAACGCGGCCGGTTCGAAGGCGGCGGCCGTGAGGGCGCCGCCCAGATCGGGTTCGTGGAACCCGGAGACGCGCAGGCCCGCCCCCAAGGCGTCGTCGCGGAGCCATCCGAGGTCGAGCTCGTCGGAGGCCGCGAGGATCAGCAGTGCGTTGGAGGCGTCGTGCCAGTCGCGTACGAGATCGGGGTACGCGAGGGCGAACGAGAGGGCCGCGTGAACCAGCTGGCAGGCCTGCGTGCCGGAAGGAAGGTCGGCACGGGTGACCAGGATGAGGTGGTGTCCCTAGCGGTGCGGCATGTCTTGAGTGTAAGCCACACCGTGAGCCGATCGCCTATTCGGCGGGAGTGAGCCTCAGCGTGGTGTCGCGCGGGCCCGGCCGGGTCATCGGCTCGGCCCACGGGGTGCTGCCGTACTTGGCCAGGTAGGCGGCGTCGATCTGGTCGTTGACGGCCGGGTCGGTCTCGTCGGCGAACGTGACGTCCCTGGTCAGCCCGGCGGCGTGGATGCGGCCGCGGTGGGTGGTGCCGGCGGTGCGGTACCAGCGGCCCTCGGGACCGCGCGCCGAACGGACGAACAGGTCGTCGTCGTGGCGGACGATCCAGATCGTGATCGGACGGTGCGTTTCGCCGTTGCCGTTCTCGGGTGCGATCTGGATCTCGTTGGCGTCGCCGAGGCGCTCGAGGTCGTCGTTGCTCCATGTGGTCATGTGGTCATGGTTCCCAGCCGATGCGCGGAGATTGTGGGCTTGGCGAGGAATTGACCGCACTTCGTTCATTACCATCGGGCGGTGCCGGAAGTATCGCCGCCAAAGGGGCGATACCGGTCTGGCAGACCTAGCCGCCCCCGAGGGAGAGTCAGTACATGCAGCACCAGCCGTCATGGGAACAGATCATCGCCGCGAGCGCCACTTTGGCGGTCGCGCTGGTCTTGGCGGTGGCCCTGCGGCTCGGCGCGGGGCGGTTGACCCGGCGCGCCGGGGATACGCGATGGGCCTGGGACGACCTGATCGCCAAGCTCCTGCAGGATCTCGCCATCCCGGTCGCGATCACCGGCGGTGGCGCCATCGCGGTGGGCATCCTGGACCCCAAGACGCGCATCCACGGGGCCATCGACAAGGTCCTGACCGCCGTCATCATCATGGCCGTCACGTTCGCGCTGGCCCGGCTCATCGCGGGCATCGTCACCTCGGTCACGCTGGCGCGGCAGGGCGTGGCCTCGTCTGTGACGATCTTCACCAACATCACCCGCGTGATCGTGATCGGGATCGGGTTCCTGATCATGCTGCAGAGCATCGGGGTCTCGATCAGCCCGCTGCTCGGCGCCCTGGGCATCGGCGGCCTGGCCGTCGCGCTCGCCCTCCAGGACACGCTGGCCAACCTGTTCGCGGGCGTCCACGTGCTGGCGTCCAAGACCATGGAGCCCGGCGACTACATCAAGCTGAGCAGCGGCCAGGAGGGCTACGTCGTCGACATCAACTGGCGCAACACCTCGATCAAGACGCTGTCGGACAACATCGAGGTCATCCCGAACGCCAGCTTCTCCAAGACGATCCTCACCAACTTCCACCGCCCGGCCCAGGACATGTCGCTGCTGATCCAGGCCGGGGTGGCCTACGACGCCGACCTGGAACGGGTCGAGAAGATCGTGATCGAGGTCGGCGAGGAGGTCATGAACGAGGTCGAGGGCGGCGTGAAGGACTCCGAGACCCTGGTGCGGTTCCACACCTTCGCCGACTCGGCCATCCGCTTCACCGTGATCCTGCGGATCGACGAGTTCGGCGAGCAGTTCCGCATCAAGCACGAGTTCGTGAAGCGCCTGCACCGCCGCTTCCGCGCCGAGGGCATCCACATCCCGTTCCCGGTCCGCCAGATCGTGCGGGCGGACGGCAACGGCAACGGCCACGCCGCCGGCGACTTCGACCTGGCCTCGCTCGACTGAACGAGAGTCGTTCGAACGCCCTTGCCCCCGCCCTCGCCTTGCCCTCGCCCTCGCCCTCGCCTCGCGCTCGACTAGCGGATGAAACGCACGTCCGGATGCGCGGGCGAGGGGCCGTTCAGCAGGGGTTCGGTCCTGCCGCGCAGGTGCCGGTCGAAGAACGCCGTGACGTACGCGCGCAGGGCCGAGGTCATGCGATCGGGGTCGACCGTTCCAACGAAGTCGCGCACCTTGTCGGCGGGCAGGCCGAGCGGCTTGCTCAGGGCGGGCAGGATCGTCTGCAGGTCGGTGTAGCTGTAGTGGCTGCCCGCCGGAACGTTCAGGTCGCGCTTCCAGCCTGAGGAGTGGTCCCAGAACGCCTTCCAGGAACGGCTGGTGCGATGGGTCTGCGGTGTACCGCCGGTGGCCGCGCCCATCAGCATGAACGGCCGGTTCAGGCCCGTCCGCGCGACCGGGACAAGGGCGCCGTCGGAGTACTCCATCGTTCCGTCGAAGTCGATGCCCGCGTCCAGCCGCCGGTCGACGCGCATCGCCTCGGCGGCCTGGATGCCGCCCGCCGAGTGCCCGAACATGCCGATCCGGGACAGGTCGAGCGTCCGGCCGAGCCCGCGGGGGAGTGCGCGGTGCTCGGCGTCGGGGTTGCGGCCGCTGCGCAGCGCCTTCAGGCGGTCCAGAACGAAACGGGTGTCGGCGACGCGCGTGTCGATGGCGGTCCTGGTCCGCTGGGCGCTCTGCGGCGGCAGCGTCTGCGTCGCGACCCGCCCGCCCGGGAACTCGATCAGCGACGCCTCGTAGGTGTGGTCGATGGTCACCACCACGTAGCCGTGGCTCACCAGTTCCTCGACCGCCTCCGTGCCCACGCCGCGAGGCACGCCGAAGCCGGGGGAGTAGAGCACGACGGGCCGGGCGCCGAGCCGGGCGTCGACGGGCGCCGACTCGGCGGCGTGCGTGCGGGCGCCCGCCCAGTCGACGGTGCCGGGCGGGATGAGGTCGAACGCGCGGGCGCCATTGGTGATCTTGGCCACGCCGGGCCGCAGGTAGGGCGCGCGGGGCAGGGCGTTCCGCCGCGCCGGATACCAGACGCTGACCATGAGCTCGCGGGTCTTGCCCTTCACCCACGGGTCGGGACGACCCTGGTCGATCAGGTGGAGCTCGGTGGTGCCGATCGGCTGGCGTCCGGTCGGCGCGGGCAGGCTGAGCCGCACCGGAGCCGCAGCTCCGGCCCGTCCGGCGGCGGCCCGTCCGGCGGCGGGCTGTCCGGCGGCGGGCTGTACGCCGGAGGTCAGCGCGGCGCTGGACTGCGCTGCGGCGGGCTGCGCGGACGCGTGCGAGCCGCAGGCGGCGGCGAGGGGGAGCGGGAGTACGGCGAGCGCCGCGAGGGCGAGGGTTCGTGAACGCATGATCGACAGCCTGGCCCGCGCGGGACGGGCCGGGTCATGGCCGAACGACGGTGGCCACCCCCGACTTTCGCAGGGGGCCGGGCGAGGGCTCAGCGAGGGCTCAGCGAGGGCTCAGCAGCGGCATCAGGATCTCGTCGACGACCATCGTCACGTACTCCTCGGTGATGTCCGGCCGGATGGTCATGCAGCTGTAGGTGAACATCGCCGGGCCCACCATGGCGACGTCGCGGGTGCCCGCCGCGGGCCGCACGTCGCCGCGTTCCACGCCGCGCAGGATCGCCTGGTAGAGCAGCTCCTTGAGCGGCTCGGAGACGTGCTCCTTGATCGTGGTGTGCAGCAGGCCGGTGGTGTCGCTGCCCTCGCCCTTGATGGCCTCGATCATCGTGCCGTGGGTGGCGTTGATCATGTCCCGGTAGGACCCGAGGATCTCGACCAGGTCCGACCGGATGTCCTCGTGCGCCGGAACGTCCCCGGGTGAGGGCAGGACGTGCAGGAACGCGTCCCGGATGAGCTCCTCCTTGGAGTCCCAGCGGCGGTAGAGCGCGGCCTTGCCGGTCTGCGCGGCGGCGGCCACGCCCTCCATCGTGAACTTGCGGTAGCCCACGGCCTCGAGCTGCCCGATGACGGCCGTGAAGATGGCCGACTCGAGCTCGCTGCCGCGTCGTCGAATCCCGGGACTCACCGGAGCCTCCGGAAAATAGTGAACGCGACCGTTCCCTTTTGGTTGCATGCGCGGTACATTCTCACTGCAGTGAACGCTTCCGTTCCTTAAATCATCGCTCTTCGGAGGCTGTCTTGTCGACCCCATCGACCCCATCGGCGCAGCGAACGGTGGCGGCCTCGCCCGCCGCACCGTCCCGCATCGCTCATCCCGGCATCACCCTCGCCGTCATCGTGGGCTGTCAGCTCATGATCGGTGTCGACACCTCCGTCGTCACCATCGCCCTTCCGGGCATCAGAGACGCCCTCCACCTGTCTACCAGCGGACTGACCTGGGTTCAGAACTCCTACATGCTGACATTCGGCGGCCTGCTGCTGCTCGGCGGCCGGACCGGCGACATCTTCGGCCGCCGCCGCGTCTTCGCGGCGGGCGTGGTGGTCTTCACGCTGGCCTCGCTCCTCGGCGGCGTGGCGACCTCGGGCGGGATGCTGATCGCGGCGCGCGCCCTGCAGGGCGTCGCGGCGGCGGTGGCCGCGCCGAGCGCGATGGCGCTGATCGCGGCCAACTTCGAGGGGGCGGCACGGGTCCGCGCCCTCAGCATCTTCTCCGGCGTGACCGGCGCCGGAGCCGCGATCGGCATGCTGGTCGGCGGGGTGCTCACCGAGGCGGCCAGCTGGCGGTGGGTCTTCTTCATCAACCTGCCGGTCGGCCTGGCGCTGGCCGTGCTCGGCCCGCGCTTCATCACCGAGACGCCCAGGCGGCCGGGCCGGTTCGACATCGCCGGAACGGTCACGTCCGTGCTCGGCATGACCGCGCTGGTCTTCGGTTTCATCCGGGCCGGGTCCGACGGCTGGCGGGACGGCCTGACGATCGGGGCGTTCGCCGCCTCGATCGTGCTGCTGGCCGCGTTCGTCGCCGTCGAGGCCCGCGTACGGCAGCCGATCGTTCCGCTGCGGCTGTTCCGGGACCGCGACCGTTCGGGCGCCTACCTCGCCATGCCGCTGTACGTCTCGGGGATGTTCGGCGCGTTCTTCTTCCTCACCCAGTACCTCCAGGAGGTGCTCGGGTACGGGCCGCTGCGGGCGGGCGTCGCCTTCCTGCCGATGGTGGGCATGCAGTTCACGGTGCTGCGCATCCTGCCGAGGGTCCTGCCGCGCTTCGGCGCACGGCCGTTCGTCGTCACCGGCGCTATCCTGGTCGGGCTCGGCCTCCTCTGGCTCAGCCGGGTGTCGGCCGACAGCGGCTACGTGACCGGGATGCTCGGCCCGTTCCTGATGATGGGCGCGGGCGGCGGCATCGCGATCATGCCGCTGAACATGACCGTCCTGGCGAAGGTCCCGGCCGAGGACGCCGGGGCGGCCTCCGGCGTGGCCCAGGCGGTGATCTGGCTGGGCGCCTCGCTGGGGTCGGCCGTGCTGGTCACGGTGTTCGGCGCCGCCACGCGCCACACCACCGGCGACCCGGCGCACGTGATGGTGCACGGCCTGGACGTCGTCTTCGCCTCGGGGGCGGCCTTCGCCCTCGCGGCGCTGCTGGTGGTGCTGGTCGCGCTGCGCCCCCAGCGCAAGCAGGAGCAGCCCGCAGGGGCTTAGGCCGATCCCAGGCAGGCCTAAGCGGTCGGGCGCCGCTCCTCGAACCACTCGAGGAACTCGGCGTGGCCGAACATCCGGGCGGTGTCGGCGGCCGACGGCTCCCCGGCCTCGGGATCGGCGCCGGCGTCGAGCAGGACCCGTACGACCTCGGGCTCCTTCTTGAACACCGCGCCGGCCAGCGGCCGCTGTCCCCGGTCGTTCGGGCGCTCGATGTCGGCGGCCCGCGCGGCGAGGGCCTGAACGGTCCCGGCGTGGCCGTGGTAGGCGGCCAGCATCAGGAGCGTGTCGCCCTTGTCGTTGGTCAGGTTGACCGGGACCCCGGCGTCCACGTAGCTCACGAGCTGTTCGGTCTGGCCGTCGCGCGCCAGATCGAACAGCTTGGTGGCGAACTCCTCCAGCTCGGGATCGGCGTCCTCGTCGTCCTCGTCGTCCATGAACGCGGCGTCATCGACCGGCTTGGGCTCGCCCGCGGTGAGGCGGTGGCCGAGGGTGTCCTCGCCGTACCGCAGCCGCTTCTCCATGGCGACCAGGACGCCCTCCTCGGGGGAGGACCGGAACTCGACCTGGTCGGCCAGCGCCTTCATGATCAACATCCCGCGCCCGTGCTCGGCGATGAGGCTCGGCGGCCGCTCCGCCGCGTCCAGGCCCTCGCCGAACCCGTCACCCGAGTCCAGCACCTTGATCAGGCAGTCGTCGTCGACGATCGCCACCAGCACGGAGTAGTCGTCGCAGTCCTGCGCGTGCCGGATCACATTGCCGCAGGCCTCACTGAGAATGAGCATCAGGTCGTCGCGGACCGGCTCCTCGACGCCGAGCGTTTCCAGAGACGAGTCCAGCACCTGCCGCACCATGGGCACACTGGCCGCGTCTCGTGGAAGCCTGAGGGTAAGGCTGATCTCCACGTCATCTCCGTAATACGGCTTCGCTTATTTCTGGCCCTTGCTCTCCTTAACCTGTGCCCGTGCCACGATCGGCAAACGTCGGCGGACCGGGATCGGTCATGCGCCGCGCATCGGAGCATAGGAGTCGACGTACTCCTGACCAGAGAGTTTCTGGATCTGCCGCATCACTTCGTCGGTGGCGGTGCGCACCGCCTCACGGTCGCGTTCGACGCCGCTGAACGTGAGCGGCTCGCCGAACCGGATCCCGATCTTGACCGGGTGGGGGAGCTTGGAACCGCGCGGCTGGACCCGTTCGGTGCCCGACAGCGCCACCGGCACGACCGGGGCGCCCGTGCGCAATGTCAGCCGCCCGACGCCCGTGCGGCCCCGGTAGAGGCGCCCGTCCGGCGAACGGGTGCCCTCGGGGTGGATCGCGAACATCTCGCCGCGCTCCAGGACGTCCGCCGACGCCGCGAGCGCCGCCACCGCGGCCCGGCCGCCCGAACGGTCGACGGCGATGGCCCCGACCCCGCGGAAGAAGGCCGCCTGGACGCGTCCCGGCAGGCCCGGCCGGTTGAAGTACTCGTGCTTGCCCAGGAAGAACACCTGCCGGGGAACGACGAGCGGGACCACGAACGAGTCGATGAACGCCAGGTGATTGGGGGCCAGGATCACCGGTCCGGTGCGGGGGATGTTCTCCAGGCCCGTCACCTCCGGCCGGAAGGCGACCCTCATCGCGGGGCCCAGCAGAACGTGCTTCGTCAGCGGATAGATCAGGCGTTCGGGGTCCATAAGCGAAGGTTATGGGCGGTTCGTCCGCGCCCTCGCTGCCGGGCGATTACAAAGCCCCACACCCAGAATTTGTAGGCGCCGACGATTGATCGAAAGCCCCGTGCCCCAGACCAGGGGCCGAGGCCAGAGGTCTCAGACCTGGGCGGCGTCGAGGGCGGCGGTCAGCTCGTCCAGCGAACGGCGCAGGTCCTTCAGCTCCTGTGCGGACAGGCCCGTGGCGCCGAGGATGCGGTGCGGGATGGCCGCCGCCTTCCTCTTCAGGGCCAGGCCGGGGGCGGTCAGTGAGACCGTCACCGACCGCTCGTCCTCGCTGCTGCGCTCGCGCCGGACCAGGTCGGCGGTCTCGAGCCGCTTGAGCAGGGGGGAGAGCGTGCCGGAGTCCAGGCGCAGGGCGAGGCCGAGCTCCTTGACGGTCAGCGTTCCGTGCTCCCAGAGCGCCAGCATCGCCAGGTACTGCGGATAGGTCAGGCCGAGGTCGCGCAGCATCGGGCGGTAGGTGGCGTCGAAGGCGCGCGAGGCGGCGTGCAGGGCGAAGCACACCTGGTTGTCCAGGCGGAGCACCTCGTCCGGTGAGCTCATCATGTGTTCCATCCTACAATTCAATTGCGCACAACTAAGTTGTGCTACATTGATTCTTGTACGGATCTTCAACGCCGAAGGAGCTCTCATGGACACCCACTACACCGCCGTGGCCACCGCGAACGGGCGCGACGGGCGTGCCGTCAGCTCGGACGGAAAGCTGGACCTGAAGATGGCCCCGCCGGTCGAGATGGGCGGCAGCGGCGAGGGCACCAACCCCGAGCAGCTCTTCGCGGCCGGTTACGCGGCCTGCTTCGCCAGCGCCATGGGCGCCGTGGCGCGCGCCGAGCGCAAGGACGTCCGCGACGTGTCGGTGACCGCCGAGGTCAGCATCGGCGGCAGCGTGGACAAGGGCTTCGGGCTCAGCGTGGTGCTGCGCGTCGAGCTTCCCGAGGACCTCGAGGGCGGCCGCGAGCTGATCGAGCGCGCCCACCAGGTCTGCCCGTACTCCAACGCCACCCGCGGCAACATCCCGGTGGAGCTCGTCGTCGAGTGACCCGGCCCCGGTGATCGCGCTCCCGGCGGTATGGGCAGAATTGGCTCATACCGTCGAGGAGGATCACGATGACGTATCCCGAACCCCGATACTTCGCCGACCAGGGCGAGGTCAGCGGCCGGTTCCGCCCCGCCGCGTCCCCGCCGGAGATCGACCGGGGCGACGGTTCCGGCGTCCACTACCTCGGTACGGGCGCCAACACCGATGGGGAGTTCGGGCTCTACCGGTGGGACATGTCGGCGAAACCGGCCGGGCCCGCGCCGCACTTCCACAAGACGATCTCCGAGTCGTTCTTCATTCTCAGCGGCACGATCCGCCTGTATGACGGCGACAAGACCGTCGACGCCGAGCCGGGCGACTTCCTCTACGTCCCGCCCGGCGGCATCCACTCGTTCCGCAACGAGAGCGGCGAGCCCGCCTCGATGCTGATCCTGTTCACCCCGGGCGCCCCGCGCGAGGCCTACTTCGAGGAAACGGCCGAGATCGCGCGCACCGGCAGGCAGCTCACGCCCGAGGAGTGGGCCGAGCTCTACCTGCGGCACGACCAGTACATGGTCTGACCAGGAATTATTTAGCTGGCTCCCAGGCCGCGACGAGGTCCAGCAGGCCTGGGAAGCGGGCGTTCAGGTCCTCCGACCGCAGCCTGCTCCGGCGCTCCAGGCCGTACTGGCGCTGCGTGGTGAGCCCCGCCTCCCGCAGCGCCTTGAAGTGGTGCGTGAGCGTGGACTTGGGCCGGTCCAGCTCGAACCAGCCGCACGTGTGGTCGTAGCCGTCCGACTCCAGCAGCAGCCTGCGCACGATCGTCATCCGCAGCGGGTCGCTCAGCGCGCCCATCACCACCTCCAGCCGGAGGTCCTCCCGGGCGGGCTGGGGGAGCGGCGCCGGCCGCGCGCTGGTCTCGGTCTCCATGCCGCCCATTGTACGAGTCGAGTCGAACTGATGCTAAGTTCGACCCCATTCGTACAAGTACGAGTTTTTTCGTACATGAGTGTGGTGCGGGAGGCGTGATGACGGCGACGGTCCGGGAACGGCGCGCGGTCTGGCTGGCGGCGTGGCCGGTGACGGCGGTGATGATGCTGCCCACGGCGGCGACCCCGCTGTTCGTGCTGTGGCAGGAACGGCTCGGCTTCTCGGCGGGGGTGATCACCATCGTGTACGCCTGCTACATCGCCGGGCTGCTCGGTGCGCTGCCGGTCGCCGGGGCGCTCTCGGACCGGATCGGGCGCCGCGCGGTGCTGCTGCCGGTGCTCGCGCTGGGGGTGGCGGCGTGCGCGATCTTCGCGACGGCGACCTCGGTGGCCGCGCTGGCGGTCGCCCGGCTGCTGACCGGCGTCGCGGTCGGCACGGTGCTGTCCACCGGCACGGCCGCCGTCGCCGACCTCGGCGGCACATGCGCGCCCCGCAGGCGCCTGGCCGCGCTGCTGGCCTCCACGGCCGTCGTGATCGGCGCGGGCTCGGGCCCGCTGGTGTCGGGCGTGCTGTCCGAACGGCTCCCCGGCCCCACGGTGGTGTTCTTCGTCCTGGAGGCCGCGCTCCTGATCACCGCGTTCGTCACGGTCCTGCGGCTCCCGCTGCGGAGGCCCGCCGCATCCGCCTCCGAGCACCGGGCCGTACGACTGCCCTCGGTTCCGGCGGCGAACCGCGGGCAGTTGCTCGCCGGGATCGCGGTCTTCGCGCCCGGGATCACCGCGACCGGTTTCGTGCTGGCCCTCGGGCCGTCGCTGCTCTCGGACCTGCTCGGCACCGAGAGCCGGATCGTGTCGGGCACGATGGTGTTCGTGATGTTCGCCGCCGCGACCGGCGCGCAGTTCGCGATGCGCGGCGCGAGCGTGCGGGCCGTGCTCTCCACCGGCGCCGTCGCGACCGTCCTCAGCATGGTGACGCTGATCGTCGCCGTGCGGACCTCGTCGGCCGTCCTGCTGGTGGCCGCCGCGATCCTGGCGGGCCCCGGGCAGGGGCTCGGGCAGCTGGGCGGGCTGTCGCTGCTGAGCGCGCGGGTCCCCGGCCACCGGCTCGCCGAGGCGAACGCGGCCCTCAGCGCCGCCGGTTACCTCCCGGCGGGGCTGCTGCCGGTGGCGGCGGGCTTCCTCAGCGACGAGATCGGGCTGGCGAACGGCGCGACGGTGTTCGGCACGGCGATGATCCTCGCCGCGCTCGCCGGCGGCGCGTTCGTGCTCACCCGTGGTCGGCGGGCCGCGGCTCGTGACGCCCGAGACGGCGGTTGGTGAGCGAGGCGAACGTCGCGACCACCGACGCGGCCAGCAGCAGCGCGTAGGCGCGGTGGTAGCCGGTGACCAGATCGCCCAGCTCGGCGGGGGACAGGCCCGCCGCGGCGCCCCCGTAGAGCAGGCGGCGGTCATCGGCGGCCAGCGCCGAGCTGGCCAGCATGAGGCACAGCGCGGCACCCATCACGTTGCCCACGTTCAGCAGGGTCATCCGCAGGCCGTTGACCACGCCGAGGCGGCCGTCCGGCACGACCGACAGCACCGCCGAGGTGTTGCCCGTGGTGAACACCCCGCTCCCGACCGCGACCAGGATGAGGCACACCGCGATCAGCGCGTACGGGGTGTCCTCGTTCAGCACCAGCAGCGCCAGCAGCAGCCCGGACGTCGCGGTCGCCGACCCGACGACCGCGATCGTCCGGGCGTTCACGCGGCGGCCGAGGAAGCCCCCGACCGGCGTCGCGACCATGCCCGCGATCGGGCCGGGCAGGACGGCCAGGCCCGCCTGCGCCGGGGTCATGCCGCTGACGGCCTGCAGGAACAGCGCCATCAGCAGAACGCTGCCGAACCGGCCGATGTTGTTGCAGAACGCGGCGAGGTTGGCGAGCGAGAAGTGCCGGTCGGTGAAGAGCGTGACGTCCACCAGCGGATGCCGCGCCGTCGCCTGCCGCAGCGCGAACGCGGGCAGCAGCACCGCGAACAGGGCCGCCCCGGCCAGCGACGCCGGCGTGCCCCACCCGTGCGACCCGCCCTCCGACAGCGTGAGGATCAGCCCGCTCAGCCACCCGCACAGCAGCACCGCGCCGATCACGTCGATCGGCTCGCGGTCGCCGCCCGGCGGTACGCGGGGAAGCGAGACCGCGGCCCAGACCAGGGCGATGACCCCGAACGGCACGTTGAACCAGAACACCCACTGCCAGCCCGCCGCCTCGGCCAGGAACCCGCCCGCCGACGGCCCGACCAGCGGCGCCGCGGTGAGGAAGCCGAAGTAGACGCCGAGGCCCTCGCTGAGCCGGTCGGACGGGAACGCGTGCGCGATGATCGCCGTCCCGTTCGCCAGCAGCACCGCGCCGCCGCACGCCTGCACGACGCGCAGCGCGATCAGTGCCTCGATCGTCGGCGCGAACCCGGCCATCAGGCTGGAGAGCGTGAACACCCCGAGCCCGCACAGGTACATGCCGCGCCGCCCGAACACGTCCGACATCCGCCCGGCGACCATCAGCAGCGAGGTCTGCACCAGCATGAACCCGAGCACCAGCCAGCTGGAGGCGAACGCGCCCGCGCCGAAGTGCCGGACGACGACCGGGAGGGCGATGTTGAGCGTGGTCAGGTTGACCACGAGCAGCAGGGTGCCGAGCGTGACGACCGACAGCACCCGCCAGGGTCCGGGTTCGCGCGGCCTGCCCAGCGCCGCGCCGGGAGACGCGCTCAGCCGCGTCATGGGCTCTCCCGGGTTCGCGCCTCGCCGACGGTCGTCGAGTTCTTAGAGGTTCGTTCTAGAACAGTCGCCAGCCTCGCCCGTGGTCGTGACAAGTGTCAATGCCGGGCCGTCGAACACGGGTCGAGGCGCGATGGAACCGCCGGTCAGCCGCCGGGGCGGATCGGGAGCCGCCGCCGGTCAGCCGCCGCCGGTCGCGGCGGAGGTCTCCGCGGCGTGCTGCGACGAGATCACTTTGCGAACGGCCTTCGGAACCGGCCCGGTGCGGGCGGTCAGCTCCTTGATGCGCTGCTTGTGGCGGCGCCGGTCGCCGCGCGGGAGCACCGTGCGCAGGTCCCCGGCCGCGGCGAGCGCCACGGCCGCGGCGTCGAGGCTGTTGACGTGCGCGACCGGCTTGCCGCGCAGCGCCGACGAGGCACCGCCCCACAGCGACTTCACCACGCGCGGGTCGCGGACGGTGATCCGCGTCGCGGGGAAGAGGCCGAGCACGCGGCGTGGCTCCACGCGGATCCAGCCGCCCTTGGCGAGTTCCTCGCGTACGGTCCGCACGATCGCCCGGTGCTCCTTGCGCACCCAGTACTGCCAGGAGTGCGGCCGGGAGGCGGCGATCTGGGCGAGCAGCCCGTACGGGTCGTCCCCGTCGGTCTCGGTGCAGGGCTTGTTGTTGCGCTCGCCCAGCCGCCCGTCCAGGTACAGCTCGGTGAGGGCCGCGCCGCGCAGCACGTAGCCGAGCTGCGAGCGGCCGGTCATGCGCTTCTTGTTCAGGTCGTACGCCAGCAGGAACATCCTGGCCGGAAGTGATTCGGGAACCTCGACCATGACTACTCCTCGACGGTGTCCGTGGCATCGGTTTCGGCTGTCTTGGATGGCCGCCCGGGCCGGCGCATCCGCCCCACGCCGCCGGGCAGGCGCCCGGCGTCGGCGAGGGCCTTGCGGAGCAGGAACTCGATCTGGGCGTTGGTGCTGCGGAGCTCGTCCCCGGCCCAGCGGGCCAGCGCGTCGTGGACGGCGGGGTCGAGCCGCAGGAGGATCTTCTTACGCTCGGTCGCCACGGGTCACTGGTAGAGCGAGCCCGTGTTGACCACGGGCTGCGCGTCCCGGTCGCCGCACAGGACCACGAGCAGGTTGCTGACCATGGTGGCCTTGCGCTCCTCGTCGAGCTCCACCACGCCCTCCTCGTCCAGCTTGGCCAGCGCGGACTGCACCATCCCGACGGCGCCCTCGACGATCCGCTGCCGGGCGGCGACCACCGCGCCCGCCTGCTGGCGGCGCAGCATCGCCTGGGCGATCTCCGGCGCGTACGCCAGCCGGGTGATCCGCGACTCGACGATCCGTACCCCGGCCGAGGCCACCCGCGCCGCGATCTCCTCCGACAGCTTCCCGGTGATCTCGTCGGCGTTCTCGCGCAGGGAGATCCGCTCGCTGGAGTCGTAGGGGAAGCTGCCCGCGATGTGCCGGACGGCGGCCTCGGTCTGGAACGCCACGAACTCCACGAAGTCGTCGACCTCGAAGATCGCCCGTGCGGTGTCCTCGACCTGCCACACGACCACCGCGGAGATCTCGATCGGGTTGCCGTCCAGGTCGTTCACCTTGGCGTGGCCGGTCTCGTGGTTGCGGATCCGGGTGGACACCCGGCGCCGCTGCGTGAGCGGGTTGACCCAGCGCAGTCCGGGCGTACGGATCGAGCCGGTGTAGCCCGCCCCGACCAGCTGCAGCACCCGCGCCTCGTTCGGCGCGACCGCGGTCAGCCCGAACCCGAGCGCCAGGCCGATCAGGAAGACCAGCACCCCGGCCACGACGGCGACGACGCTGCCGGTGCCGTCGGAGTTGACCCCGATCAGGAAGAGCGCGACGCCCACGATCACCAGGAGCACGACGACCCCCAGCATCGGCCACCCGTTGGCGCCGTTGGTGGTCCGCTCGCTGATCTTCGGCGTCGGCATGTCGACCGGCTGGTTCGGGTCCGGATCCGGCGTACTGGTCATGATCTCCCCCTTGTAGGCTTCTATCACCAATCTAGCAAAGTGATATCACTTTTCCAAGCCGGGTCCGGAGAGGTGAGGAGGGCCTCACCTAACTCAGGAGCGGGCGAAGGCGAACGCCTCCTGGCGGGGCATCGCTGCGCCTTGGGCATAGGCGGACTCGTAGGCGTCCTCGCCGAGGCTCTCGCGGATGCGGGCGACGAGCGGCTCGAAGTTCAGAGGGGGGCCGATCTCCCGGAACGCGTCGATCGCGCCCAGCAGCGTCGCGGCCTGCTGCGCGTCGTCCAGGAGGAGGGCGGCCTCCGCCAGCGCCGCCACGGCTTCTGAGGCGGTCCTGACGTACGGCTGTTCCCACGAGATGCCGATGGCCTCGCGGAAATGCTCGCGCGCCACCGAGAGCTCCCGGTCGCCGAGCGCGATGAGGCCCAGTCCCAGGTGCGCGCGGGCGACGGTCTCGGCGGTCCAGCCCCAGGTGAGGGTGCGGCTGTTCAGGATCTCCTCGTAGAGGGCCCGCGCCGTGGCGAGGTCGCCGGTCATCCGCGCGATGTCGGCCAGGCCCCGCCGCGCCATCTGCGCGCGTTGAGGAGAGCCGGCGCGGACGGCCAGCTCGTGCGCCCGCTCGTACTCCGCGCGTCCCGCGTCCAGGTCGCCCGAGCGGATGAACGTCTCGGCCTTGCGGCACAGGAGGTCGGCCATGTCCTCGGGAACGCCGAGCTCCTCGGTCAGCGCGTAGGCCTGGTCGATCAGCTCCAGGCAGCGGGGCAGGTCGCCCTGCAACTCGGCCAGCATCGCGAACCCGTCGAGGGTGTTGGCGATGCCCCAGCGGTCGCCGAGCGCCCGGAACGAGGAGATCGCCTTCTCGAAGTGCGGTCGCGCGGTGTCCAGGTCACCGCTGTACATGGCCATGTAGGAGGCGCTGAAGTCGTCAAGCGCGTCGAGCCAGGGGTCGCCCGCCAGCGTCAGCATCCGCCGCCGCCGCTCCATCATGTCGTCGGCGTTCGGGATCGGGTTGGACATCGCCCACAGGACCAGGACGCTGATGCGCCTGGGCGCGCCGGGCATCGCGTCCATGATCTTTGCGGCCGCGGACATGTGGGCGTCGGCGTCCTTGGTGAGCATGCCGCCCGCCCCCGCGTTCACCACGCAGAGCACGTACTCCTCGTCCAGACCCTCGGGCGGCCGCGGGCCGAAGTGCTCCAGCAGCTCGGCGGCGGGCGCGCCGACCTCGCCGCGCATCCCGCGCAGCCACCAGTACCACGACAGCGCGCCCAGCAACCGCAGCGCGGTCTCGGGCTCGGAGGTGATGGCCCAGCGAAAGGCGGCCTGGGTGTTGGCGTGCTCGGCGGTGAGCCGGGCCATCCAGGTCAGCTGATCGGGGCCGCGCAGCTTCGGGTCGGCCGTCTCGGCGAGGTCGACGAAGTAGGCGGTGTGCGCCCGCCGCAGCTCGTCCTCCTCGCCCGTGTCCGCGAGGCGTTCGGCGCAGAACGCCCGGACGGTCTCCAGCATCCGGTAGCGGCCGCCGTCGTTCTGGATCAGCGACTTGTCGGTGAGGCTCGCCAGCAGGTCGTCGGTCTCGTACTCGGGCAGGCCGCAGACCCGTTCGGCCGCCTCCAAGGTGGCGCCGCCCGCGAAGACCGTGAGGCGCCGGGCGAGCTGCTGCTCGTCCTCGTCCAGCAGCTCCCAGCTCCACTCGACCACCGCGCGCAGCGTCTGGTGGCGCGGTGCGGCGGAACGGTTGCCGCGCGTGAGCAGCCGGAAGCGGTCGTCGAGGCGGGCCGCGACGTCCTCGATCGCCATCGAGCGGAGCCGCGCGGCGGCCAGCTCGATCGCCAGCGGCAGGCCGTCGAGGGCCGCGCAGATCTGCAGAACGGTCCGGGCGTTGCCCTCATCGACCTCGAACCCGGGGCGCACGGCGGCGGCGCGGTCGGCGAACAGCCGTACGGCGGGATAGGCGAGCGCCTCGGCGGCGGCGGTCCCCGGCTCGGGTACGCGCAGCGGCGGCAGCGGCCAGATCGTCTCGCCGGTCACCCCGAGCGCCTCGCGGCTGGTGGCCAGCACGCGCAGGCTCGGGCAGGCGCTGAGCAGGCGGTGGGTGAGCCGCGCCGCGCCCGCGACGACCTGCTCCAGGTTGTCCAGGATCAGCAGCATCGGCCGATCGGCCAGCGCCATGATCAGCCGGTCGAGGGGCTGCGGCCGCTCGCCCTGCGTGGCGTCGTCGTGCAGGCCCGCCTCGCGAACGCCGAGGGCGGTCAGCATGGCCTGCGGGAGATCGTCCTCGTTCATCACGGGGGAGAGGTCGGCGAAGCAGACCTCTCCCTCGGCCCGGCCGCCGGCCTCGACCGCCAGCCGCGTCTTGCCCGTGCCGCCGGGGCCGAGCAGCGTGACCAGGCGGCTCTCCTCGAGCATCTTGCCGACCCGGGCGAGCTCCTCCTCGCGGCCGACGAAGCTGGTCAGCTGGGCGGGCAGGTTGGACTGGAAGACCGCGGGCGCCGCCGCGGGGGCGGGGGCGGGGGCCTTGACCGCGCGCAGCGACTCGTCGCCGCGCAGGATCGCCATGTGGATCTCGGACAGCTCGGCAGACGGGTCGGCGCCGAGCTCGTCGGCCAGCAACTGGCGCACGTTCTCGTAGGCGGCGAGGGCCTCGGCCTGCCGCCCGCTGCCGTACAGCGCCCGCATGAGGAGGCCCTGTGCCCGCTCTCTGAGCGGGTGTTCGGCGGTCAATTCCTGCAGCGGAGCCACGACGGCGGCGTGCTCGCCGACCGCCAGCTCCGCCTCGGCGCGGTCCTCGGCGGCCGCGACGCGCTGCTCCTCCAGCCGGGCCGCCTGCGCCTTGGCGAACGGGGCGTCGGTGAGGTCGGCCAGGGCGGGCCCGCGCCAGAGGCCCAGCGCCTCCCGCAGCAGGGCCGCGGCCTTGGCCGGGTCGGCGGGCAGCGCCTGCCGCCCCTCGCGCACGAGCCGGTCGAACCGGTGAACGTCCACATCGGCGGGGTCCACGGCGAGCCGGTACCCGGCGGGCTGCCCCTCGACCAGCTCGGCGTCGCCCAGTCCGCGCCGGAGCCGCGACACCTGCGACTGGAGGGCGTTGGCCGCGCCGCTCGGCGGGTCCTCGCCGTACAGGCCGTCGATGAGCCGTTCCGTGGACACCAGCCGGCCCGCGTCGAGGAGAAGGAGGGCGAGGAGCGCACGGACGCGAGGACCGCCGACCGCCACGGGGCGGCCGTCGACCAGTGCCTCGACCGGGCCGAGAATGCCGAACTGCATACGCCGATTCTGGCCTATCCGGCCGATCGGACGTGACGGTCACCGCCGCCGGTCTCGCCGAGCAGCTCGTCCAGGAGGCGGGGGAGCGGCAAAATCGCTCCCTGGCGGGCCAGCCGTTCGGCCTTGCCGGTGTCGCCCAGCGCCGCCGTGACCGAGGCCCAGGCGCGGTCCCGCCGCCCCGCCTGCTGGCGGAACCCGGCGAACGGCGACCCGGTCTCGCGCCAGATCCGCTGGGCCGCGCCGATCAGCCGCGCGGCGTGCTCGGCCTGCGCCGTACCGCCGTCCTCGGCCGCGATCCAGGCCAGCAGCGCGAGATCCTGGCCGACGCCGAGCCGGTCGTTCAGCGGCCGCTTCAGCCGGAGGCCGTCCAGCGCCGCCTCACCGGCGGCGCGCAGGTCACCGAGCCGCCAGCGGCCGAACCCGTAGGCGTACAGGAGGCAGGACCGGCGCCACTGGTCCTCGCCGCCCTCGGCCGCGTGCAGGCCCTCCTCGCACAGCTCCAGGGACCGGCGCAGGTCCTGCGCCTCCGCGCCCTCGTGCAGGGAATGGCAGAGGGCGAGCTGGTAGAGGCACATCAGGACGCCGTGCAGGGCGCCCACCTTGCGGTGCCGGTCCAGGGCCTCCTGATAGAGCGGAACGGCGACCGCCCGGTCGCCGCGCCGCAGCGCCACCTCCGCGGAGAACTGGAGCGCGGTGGTCTCGGCCGCCTCGTCGCCCAGACTCGACGCCAGCTCGCAGCACTCCTCCAGCGAGTGCAGCGCGGAGACCTGGTCGTTCTGCAGCCCCGCCAGCCAGCCCTGGATCCACAGCGCCCTGGCGCGCAGCGGCGACGGCGTGGTCTCCAGCGAGAGCCCGCGGCGCAGCCAGGTGCGGCCCTCGGTGATGTTGCCCGCGATGCCCCAGCGCGGCCACAGGGAGGTGGCGACGGCCAGCCCGTCGCCCGCCTCGCCCGGCTGGGTGAAGCTGAACTCCATCGCGGCGCGCAGGTTGGCCTGGTCGCTGCGCATCAGGTCGGCGCGGGCGACCTGATCCCGTTCGAACCACAGCTCCGAGGCGTCCACGGTCGCCCGCCGGTACCAGTCGCGGTGCCTGCGCCGCACCTCCAGCGCCTCGTCCAGCTCGGCGAGCCGCTCGCCGCCGTAGCGGCGCGTCGCGTCGAGCATCACGTACCGGCGGCTCGTGCGGGTCGGCCGCGGCGTGACGACCGACATGCGCACCAGCCGCCCGAGCACCTCGACCACGTCCTCGGGGCCGAGGCCGTCGGCGGAGCAGGCGTGCTGGGCGGCGGCCAGGTCGAAGGTGCCGGGGAAGACCGACAGCCGGGCCCACAGCAGCCGCTCGAGCGGCTCGCACAGCTCGTGGCTGTGGTCGATCACCGACCGCATGCTCTGGTGCCGCGCGGGCCGCGCCCCCGGCTCGCCGGTCAGCAGCTCGAACGGGTCGTCCAGCCGCCCCATCAGGTCCTCGAACGGCAGCTTCCGCAGCCGGCCGGCGGCCAGCTCGATGGCCAGCGGGATGCCGTCCAGCCGCTGGCAGAGGTGCCGGGCCCGCAGCAGGTCCTGCGAGGACAGCGAGAAGCCCGCGACGCTCTCCTTCGCCTGGGCCAGGAACAGCTCCAGGGCGTCGTCGGGGAACAGCGCCTCGATCCGCAGCACGTGCTCGCCGGCCACCCGCAGCGGCGAGCGGCCGGTGGCCAGGACGTGGACGCCGGGGGCCGCGCGCAGCAGCCCGGCGACGAACGCGGCGCAGGTGCCGGGCGCCTGCTCGCAGGAGTCCAGGATCAGCAGCATCCGGCGGCCCGCGACGAGCCGCTGGACGGCGGCGCCCTCGTCGGCGTCCGGCTCGGCGAACCCGAGCGTCGTCGCGACGAGCGCCGGGAGCTCGGCCGGGTCGTGCAGCTCCGCCAGGTCGACGGTGTGCACGCCGTCGGGGAACGAGGTCCGCAGCCGCTCGGCCGCCTCCCGGGCGAGCCGCGACTTGCCGACCCCGCCCATCCCGGTCAGCGTCACCAGTCGCGCCGAGCGCAGCAGCCGCCCGATCTCGCCGAGTTCGCGGACGCGCCCGACCATCCCGGCCTCCTCGGGCCCGCCGGTCCGCGCGACCTCGCCGGCGGGTACGGCGGCGGGCCGCGTGGCGGAGGCATCCGGAGTGATCGGCTGCGGGCTGGTCAGCCGGGCCAGCAGCAGCGTCACGTCGTCCTCGCGCCGGTCCGCGCCCAGCACGGCCATCGCGTCCTCGCAGACCGCGTCCAGCGGGCGCCCGTCCAGGGGCCTGCTGAGCCGGTCGGCGAGCGCGCGGATGCCGTCCTCGATGTCGCGCCGCCCGGCCTCGACCAGGCCGTCGGAGTAGAGCGCCAGCACGCTGCCCTCTTCGACGCTGAACGTGCTCGTCTCGAAGCCCGCGTCGCCCGCACCGATCGGCAGGCCCGCGATGGGGCGCAGCAGCTCGCCGCGCCCGTCGGGGTGGATCAGGACGGGTGGCACGTGCCCGGCGCTGGCGATGTGGCAGCGCCGCTCGGCCGGGTCGTAGACCGCGTAGACGCACGTGGCCAGGAAGTCCTCGTCCCTGCCGTAGTCCTCGCCGAGCCGCCGCACCATCAGGTCGAAGCGGTGCATGACCTGCTCGGGCGGCAGATCCAGGGAGGCGAGCGTGCGGACGATCGTCTTGCACTGGCTCATCCGCAGCGCGACCGCGGGCCCGTGCCCGGCGACGTCGCCGACGACCAGTCCGGTCCGCCCGTGCGGCAGCCTGACCGCGTCGAACCAGTCGCCGCCGATCCGGGCGGGCGGCTGGTCGTTCGACGCCGAAGGGTCCCGGCCGTCCGTGCTGCCCGGCAGGTAGCGGTAGCCGAGCTCGACGAACGGGATGTGGGTGGGAAGCTCTGGACCGGCCTCACGCCACAGCCGTTCCGCGAGCGAGTGCTCGCCGTGCCGACCGCCGTCGCCGTCGCCGTCGCCGTCGTCCTGCTCCGGGGCGCCGGCTCGTCTCTCGGCCTGACCGCGCGCGATCTCGTGGGCGGTCCACCGGACCAGCTCCTCCAGCGCGGCGGCCTCCAGCTCGGTGTGCCGCGCGCGCCCGGGCTCGGCGACCATCAGCACGTTGCCGAGGACGCGGCCGTCCTCGGTCAGCGGGATCAGCGACATCGACCGGTCGCGCAGCAGCGGCGCCAGCGCCGGGGCGGCGAGCTGGACCGACAGCAGGTCGGCGGTCGGCGCGTCCATGCTCACGGCGTGCACGTTCTCGCCGCGCGACAGCGAGGCGGGGACCGTTCCGCCCGGCTCCCAGCGAGCGATCGCGCCCGCGGGCAGCAGCTCGGCGAGGCGGCTGCGCTCGGTCGCGTCCACCGACACGATCCGGCGCAGCGTGAGCCGCACCCCGGAGTCGGCCGCGCCGTCCTCGACCAGGTGGACGGCGACGAAGTCGGCGAACCGCGGCACCGTCGCCCGCGCCAGCCGCAGCGCGGCCACCGCGGGCTCCATCGGCCCCGCCCGGCCGGGCGGGGGCGAGGAAACGGGGGGACGTGAGCGACGGAACATCTGTCGGGGCATCCCTACTCCGGCTCCGATTCGCCTGCTCCGTTCGCCCGAGGTGGCGCGGCGTCGAGCGCGTACCCGACGCCGGTAGAGAAGGAAAGGTCATGGCCTTGCCAGAACGCCTTGTCATAGGCGTCCGCGCCGAGGGCCTGCCGGGCCTTGCGCTCGCTCGGCTCGCGCATCGTCCTGAGCTCGGAGTAGCCGCCCTGAGGCATGCCGAAGGAGGCCCACAACCTGTCGGCGAACCCGAGCAGCCGGGCCGCCCGTTCCGCCTCGCCGCCCGACGCCGCGATGGTGGCGAGCAGGTCCAGCGCCAGGGCGGTGCTCGTCCGGTCGGGGAGCTGCTCCTTGAACCGCAGGGACTCCCGGGCGTACCAGGTCGCGGACTCGACGTCGCCGCGCCGCAGCTCGGCGAGGCCGCGCATGGAGTCGGCGAACGAGCGGACCCAGCGCTCGCCGTGCTCATCGCACAGGGTCCGGCACTCCTCGAGCCGGACGATGGCCAGGTCGACGTCGCCCTCCAGCGTGTGCGCCATGCCGCGCACCGCGATGGTGAAGAGCAGCCCGGTGCCCGAGCTGCCTCCCTGGCGGTACAGCGCGATCGCCTCGTCCAGGCGGGCGCCGCCGTACTCGTGGTCGCCGCGGAGCGTGGCGGTCGCGCCCTCGAGGTAGGAGAGCTGGGCGGACGTGGCGGTCAGATGCTGCTCCTCGGCGAACGGGCGGCATCGTTCGATCAGCTCTCGCGCGGTGGCGGGGTCGCCCTGCAGCGTGGCGATCCTGGCGCCCTCACCGAGCGCTCTGGTCAGCGCCGGGCTCGGCGGCAGGTCCAGGGCGAGGTAGCGGTCCAGGTAGTACCGGCCCTCGCGGATGAGGCCGCTGGTGCCCCAGAAGAAGTAGAGGCTGCCGGCCAGCTCCAGCCCGGCCTCGTGCTCGGCCGGGTCGGTGAGGCTGAACTCCAGCGCGGCGCGCAGGTCGGAGCGTTCGCGGCCCATCCGCTCGCACCACTCGACCTGGTCGGGCCCGCACCATTCGGCCACGCACCGCCGGGCCAGCGCGAGGTACTGGTCGCGGTGGCGGCGCTGCAGGCCGATGTGCTCGCCGAGCGCGGTGAGCCACTCCCAGCCGTACTCGCGCAGCGTGTCCAGCAGCCGGTAGCGGGTGCCCTGGCCGCCGTGCGGCGGCTCCTCCAGCAGCACCGACTTCTCGGTGAGGCGGTTCAGCAGGCGGGGGACCATGCCGACCGGGATCTGCGCGTCGGCGCACACCGCGGTCACCGCGGCGGCGTCGAACGGCCCGGCGAACACCGCCAGCCGCGCCCACATCAGCCGCTCGACCGGCTCGCACAGCTGGTGGCTCCAGCCGACCGCGGCCCGCAGCGTCTCGTGTCGCGCGACCGCGCCGTACCCGCCCGACAGCAGCTTGAAGCGGTGGTCGAGCTGCTCCAGCATCTGCTCGATCGTCAGCGTCTGCACCCACACCGCGGCCAGCTCGATGGCCAGCGGGATCCCGTCCAGGCGGCGGCACAGCCGGCTCACCTCTGCGTGGTTGCGCGGGGTCAGCAGGAAGCCCGGGTCGGCCGCCCTGGCGCGCTCGGCGAACAGCATCATCGAGTCGCACCACGCCCGCCGCGAGTCCATCGAGCCCGGGTCGGGGTCGATCGCGCCGGGCAGGCCCAGGCCGGACGGGCCGGCGTCGAGGAAACCGGTGTCGAGGGCGCCGGCGAGGGAGTCGGTGTCGGTGGAGTCGGGCTCGGGCACGGCCATCGGCGGCACCGCGAAGACCCGTTCGACCGCGACGCCGAGCGGGCGGCGGCTGGTGGCCAGCACGCAGGAGCCGGGCGAGGCCGCCAGCAGCACCTCGGCGAGCATCGCGCAGGCGTCGAGCAGGTGCTCGCAGGTGTCCAGGAGCAGCAGCACGTTCCGCTCGGCGAGGAAGTCCGACAGCACGTCGATCTGGGGGCGGACGGTCTGGTCCTGCAGGCCGATCGTGTGCGCGACCACGTGCGTGAGCATCGCCGGGTCCTGGAGCTCGGACAGCTCGACGAGCCAGACGCCGTCGGGAAAGTCGCGCGCGGCCGTCTCCGCCGCGCGCAGCGCGACCCGGCTCTTGCCCACGCCGCCGACGCCGGTCACGGTCACCAGCCGGGAGGGTCCCAGCAGTGCGCCGATCTCGGTCAGTTCTTTCCGTCGTCCGACAAAGCTCGACAATTCGGCCGGAAGATTTCCGGTCGGGGGCCTGGCATAGTCGACCAACTGAACCACTCCCGTGTGGTGTCCCGGCGCGTTCGCGCACCGAAGACACCTCAAGGTTAGTACGGTCGGTCCACTCGTGTCCTCCCAATCGGCGACACATTGCACTACGGGGAATGGACCGTTCCTACGTGTACAAGCTTCACGTTGGCCACCAATTTTCACGAAGGCCGCGAAGCGACCTTAAGATCGAAATTATCTGCGCTACATTCTTACTCCCTAAAGATCGGGCCCCTGGACCGGAACCCGTTCATTTCAGATACCGGAGAGAATTCATGCGCCGGATTCCCGCGATGTGCCTGGCCACGATCGCGACCGCTCTCCTCGCCGCGGGGCCTGCCGCGCCCGCGCGCGCCACGCAGACCTGCTCGACCGTCACCGTCCCGGCCGCGCTGACCGAGGGCGGCCCGGCGAACCAGACGATCTCGGGCGAGCTCTGCACCCCCGCCACCTACGCCGGCGGCGTTCACCGCGTCGACGTGCTGGTCCACGGCGCGACCTACGACCACCGCTACTGGGACTGGCCGCAGGACCCGGGCACCTACTCCTACGTCAAGAAGACGACCGACGCGGGCCGCGCCGCGTTCGCCTACGACCGCCCCGGCGACGGCGCGAGCACCCGCCCGGCGAGCGCGTCGCTGAGCGTCGCGGCCGACGCCTACGTGCTGCACCAGCTCGTCCAGAACCTGCGCGGCCAGGGCTTCTCGCAGGTCACCGTCGTCGGCCACTCGATGGGCTCGATGGTGGCGATCAAGGAGGTGGGCGCCTACGGCGACGCCGACCGGCTGGTCGTCACCGGCGTCGTCCACCCGCCCGCGCTCGGGCAGGGCGCCGTCATCACCGTCGGGAGCTTCTACCCGGCCGCGCTGGACCCCGCGTTCGCCGGCCAGGTCCTGGACCCCGGCTACCTCACCACCCGGCCGGGCACGCGGGCCGGCGCCTTCTACGACACGGGCACCGCCGACCCGTCCGTCATCGCCTACGACGAGGCGCACAAGGACCTGGTCTCCGCCGTGGAGCTGGCCGACGCGGGCGTCCGCCTGGCCACGCCCGCCGGGCTGAACGACACCAACGCCGTTCACGCGCACACGCTCGTCGTCGTCGGGCGCGAGGACACCAGCTACTGCGGCGTCCTGCTCGACTGCTCGCAGGATTCCAACGTCCGCACGAACGAGCTGCCCTACTACAGCTCGGCCGCGAGCGTGTCCGCCGCCGCGATCGCGGACACCGGGCACGATCTGACGTTGCATCCGTCGGCGGGCGACTCGTTCGACCGGATCGACCAGTGGATCCAAACGCACTGATGGTTTTCACCGTCTGTAGTGGTCCATGCTGACCACCCGGTCGTCCGAATGAGGTCAAAATTCGCGAAGTCCAATCGACCCACCGAAAACGGGAGTAGCTTCCGGCTACTCGCGTGAGCCTTGTCACACGCCCGTCACCTGGCTCTCGTGCGTCACCCCGCCCCACTGACGCCTGCCACGAGGACAGATGACCGGACGAGCGCGATCGACCCAGGCGCAATCGATCAAGACGAAGATCATCGTTCTGCTGATCGCCCCGATCACCGCGCTGGTGGCGCTCTGGGCGTTCGCGGCCACCGTGACGCTGCGCGACAGCCTGCGGCTGGTCCGGGCCAAGACCTTCAACACCAAGGTCGTCGACCCGACCAACGCCCTGGTCGGAGCGCTCCAGGACGAGCGGCGGATGTCGCTCGCCCAGCTCGGCGACGACGCCACGATCGGCCGCACCGGCCTGGACGCCCAGCGCGCCCGCACCGACCAGGCGGCGGCGGTCTTCCGCCGGTCCACCCGGGACCCGGACGTGCGCGCCGCGACCCGGCCCGTGGCGCGCCGCCAGATGGTGCTGGTCGTGAACTCGCTCGGCGGACTCACCGCGCTGCGTGGCGCGGTCGACCGGCACACCACCGACAGCGCGTCGATCGACCGGCCGCAGGCGCTCGCCCGCTACACCGAGCTGATCGACCAGACCGCGGGCATCTTCGACGAGGTCTACCCCGACGACCGCGACGTGGTCCGCGACACCCGCACGCTGGTCGCGATGGAACGCGCCCGCGAGAACCTGTCCCGCGAGGACGCGCTGGTCACCGGCGCGCTCGCCGCCGGCAAGCTCAGCGACGTGGAGTACCTGCAGTTCACCCGGACGGTCGGGGCGCAGCGCTTCCTCTACCAGGAGTCGGCCCGCGCGCTCCCGGCCGCCGAACGGGCCCGGTACACTGCGATCCTCAAGGGCCGCGAGTACCAGCGCTTCCAGGACCTGGAAGAACGCCTCATGCAGAGCGGCCGCGACTCGGGCCGCCCGCCGGTCGACGGCGGCGCGTGGCGTACCGCCACCGAGTCGGTCAACGGGCAGCTGTCCGGCGTGGCCTCGGGCCTGCGCGCGACGACGGTGGCACGCGCCAAGGACAACGCCACGACCGTGCTGGTGCGGCTCGCGCTGGCGGGCGGCCTCGGGCTGATCGCGGTCGGCATCTCCCTGGCCGTCGCGTTCCGGGTCGGGCGCCGGCTGGTCCGCGAGAGCCGCGCCGTCGCCGCCTCGATGAACGCCTTCACCGGCGAACGGCTGCCGCGCATCGGCGAGGCGGCCCGCGCCGGCGAGGAGATCCCCGACGAGCCGCCGAGGCCCGGCTACACCATCAGGGAGATCGACCAGATCGACGAGGCGTTCCTGGAGGCGCGCCGCGCGGTCGTGCGGGCGAGTTCGGGCGAGGCGGCCGCGCACCGGCGGCTCGGCGACATCCTCATCAACCTGGCCCGGCGCAACCAGTCGCTGCTGCAGCGCCTGCTGTCGATGCTGGAGGCGATGCAGCGCCGCGTGGACGACCCGGGCGAGCTGGAGCAGCTGTACGAGCTGGACCACGTCGCCACCCGCATGCGCCGCCACGCCGAGGGCCTGGTCATCCTGTCCGGCCGTTCCGCAGGGCGCGTCTGGCGTACGCCCGTGCGCGTGGTGGACGTCGCGCGCGCCGCGACCTCGGAGGTGGAGGACTACACCCGCGTCGAGGTCGTGCCGATGCCGCGCGTCGCGGTGCAGGGCCGCGCGGTCGCCGACATCATCCACCTGCTCGCCGAGCTGGTGGAGAACGCGCTGAGCTTCTCCCCGTCGGAGACGATGGTGCGGGTCACCGGCCAGGGCGCCGCGCACGGCTTCGCCATCGAGATCGAGGACCGCGGGCTCGGCATGCCGCCCGAGGAGCTGGACGCGGCCAACAGCAGGCTCGCGCACGCCAGCGAGACCGACTTCTTCGACAGCTCGCGCCTGGGCTTCTCGGTGGTGACCCGGCTCGCCCAACGGCACGGCATCAAGGTCACGCTGCGCGGTTCGCCGTACGGCGGCGTGCTGGCGATCGTGCTGATCCCCGGCGAGCTGCTGGCCGAGGCCGTGGCCGGTGCCCTGCCCGCCGGTCCCAGGGCCGCGCCCGGCGCGGTGCCCGAGTCCGGCGCGGTGCCCGCGTCCGAGCCCGCGGGAGCCGAGCCCGGATGAGCGAGGCCGACGACGAGCTGTGGGTCGACGACCAGGCCGGGCCTGTCGTCCGGCCGTTCACCGTCGCCCGCGGCCGCACGCGGCGGACGGGCGAGGCGCTGGACCTCATCGCGGTCGTGCTGACGGCCGAGGTGCCCGCGCCCGATCCGCTGACCCTGGGCCCCGAGGACGAGGCCATCCTGGAGCTGTGCATCCGCCCGCAGAGCGTGGCCGACATCGCCGCCGCGCTCGCGCTGCCGGTCGGCGTGGTGCGCGTCCTGCTCGGCGACCTGTCCGACCGCGGCCTCATCGTCGTGCGCCGCCCCGCCTCGCCCTCCGCCGCGCCCGACGCCGGCCTACTCAGGGAAGTGATCGATGGACTCCGTGCGCTCTAGGGTGCTCGGCACGCTGACCGCCGCCGCGATGCTGGTCTCGTCGGCGGCGTGCGCCGGGGGATCGGACGCCTACGCCAGCCCCGCGCCCGGGGTGACCAAGAAGGCCTGCCCGCACGCGGTGAACAAGAAGCACGGCTGCATCTACCTCGGCGTGATCTCCGACCTGACCAGCGGCCCGTTCAAGGCGCTGGGCGTCGCCTCCACGCGCGCCGAGCAGGCGTTCTGGGAACGCGTCAACCGGCAGGGTGGCATCGGCGGCTACGACGTGGACGTCACCACCTACGTCCGCGACAACCACTACGACGTGGCGACGCACCGCAAGGCCTTCGAGGAGATCCAGGGCAAGGTGCTGGCGCTCGCCCAGACCCTCGGCTCGCCCCAGACCGACGCGATCCTGGAGGGCCTGCACGCCGCCAAGATGATCGCGGTGCCGGCCTCCTGGACGTCCAAGTGGGAGTTCGAGGACGCCATCCTGGAGTCGGGCACCAGCTACTGCTTCGAGTCGATGAACGCCGTCGACTACATGGCGCAGAACTCCACGCTCAAGAAGACGATGGCCGTCCACTACTCGGGCGACTACGGCGACGACGCCGCGGCGGGCGCCAAGGTCGCCGCCGACGCGCACGGCCTCACCCACGTGGACGTCAAGACCGCGCAGGGCTCCTCCAAGGCCGCCGTCGACGCGATCGTCCGCGAGAAGCCCGACCTGGTCATGCTCACCACAGGTCCCGCCGACGCGGCGGTCATCGTGGGCGAGTCGGTCGCGCGCGGCTTCAAGGGCAGCTTCGTCGGCTCCAACCCCTCCTGGGACAAGTCGCTGCTGAAGGGCCCGGCCGCCAAGGCGCTGAAGACCCGCTACCTGCTGGCCGCGCCGTGGAAGCCGTTCGCCACCGACGACCCCGGCCACACCGCGATGCGCGCCGCGCTCGGCGAGGTGGACCCGAACGACTCCTTCACCGCGGGCTGGACGGAGTCCTATCCGCTGAAGGCCGTCCTGCAGCGGGCCGCCGACGACAAGAAGCTCACCCGCGAGGGCGTGCTGGACGCGCTCAAGCAGACCACGTTCGTCGACTACGAGGGCATCCTCCCGAAGGCCGCGGGCAACTTCTCCGGCGATCCCAACTCCGCCGCGTTCCGCCAGTCGGTGATCGGCCGCCCCGACGACCGGGAGTTCACCGGCATCAAGATCATCACCGACTTCTTCGCCGGCCGCACCGCCCAGACCTACCGCCTCGGATCCCCCTGCAACAAGACGAGCTGAGGCCCGAGAGCGCCGCGGAGCTCAACGAGCGGTGAACTCTCGCCGAAACCTTGTCCCGGCAGTCATGAAACGGTCTCGCGACTTCTACCTTGGGCCTGCGTGAACAGTTTTCCGTGGGGGGTCGTTCTCGCGGTCTTCGGTGTGGTCGTGCCGATCATCGCGTTCCTGTACGAGTTCGTTCTCGTCGGGCGCAAGCGGCTGGGTTACCGCGTGCAGATGGACACGATCGCGACCGACGAGGTGCATTCGGAGTACGCGGGGGCGCTCCAGCAACTGCGCAAGAGCGGCGGGGACCCGCTGGTCGACCCGTCGTTCGTGCTGCTGCGCATCGAGAACAACGGCGCCACCCACATCGACACCAGCGACTACGCCGTGCTGGACGACGACAAGGTGGGGGTACGGGTCCGCTTCCCGGGCCGCCGCGTCGCGGGCATGGTGGTGACCGAGCTCAGCGACGGCTTCCTGCGCCACTCCTTCAGCGAGACCTCCGGGCTGAACGCGGTGGACGGCGTCATCGAGCTGCCCAAGGTCCCGATGAACCGGGCCGCGCACTACAAGGTGCTGGCCGCGCTGGAACGCCACCCCGACAACGACAACGGCCGGAGCGTCGCGTTCGCCGACCCCGAGGTCGTCGGCGGCATCAAGGGCGGCGCGGGGCGCGGCGGGCTGCAGGAGACCAAGAGCAACGCGGGCACGTCGCTGCGCGCGGTCTGGCTGGTCGCGTTCCTGGTCGCCGTCATCGTCGCCCAGTCGATCATCTCGTTCGGCGACGACAAGACGCCGCTGGACTGCGCCAAGGGCAAGCTCATCATCACCGGGTCGACGGCGTTCAGCCCGGTGCTGCAGGAGGCGACCAGGTCCTACGCCCACTCCTGCAGCGGCGCGCACTTCACCGTCGACACCAAGGGCAGCGCCGAGGGACTGCAGCGGCTCAAGCCGGGTGGCGGCATGCTGGCGTTCAGCGACGGCGTGAAGCCCGACGGCTATCCGCAGCTGATCCAGCGGCCCGTCGCGTTCTCCCTGTTCAGCGTCGTGGTCAACAAGGACGCGGGCGTGCAGGACCTGTCACTCCAGCAGATCAGGAAGATCTACAACGGCCAGGTGTCCAACTGGCAGGACGTCGGCGGCAAGGACCAGCCGGTCCGGCTGGTCGGCCGCTACTCCAACTCCGGTACGCGCAAGACGTTCGAGCAGCGGGTCCTCGGCGGCAGGCGCGAGCCGGGCGATACCTCCGACGACTGCCGCGAGCCGGCCGCGGGAGCCCAGGGTGGCGTCCCGCGGTGCGCGCGCAGCTCCACCGAGGACCTGCTGGACGTCGTGGCCCATACGCAGGGCGCGATGGGCTACGCCGAGGAGGGCGCCGCCTCGAGCCGCGGCGATCTGCAACTGGTGCGGATCGGCGGCCACAAGGCGACGCTGGAAGAGGCCGACCACGGCGCCTACCCGTTCTGGGAGACCGAGTACGCCTACACCTACGGCGAGCTCCCGTCGGGATCGCTCGCGGCCAGCTTCATCCGCTACCTCACCAACGACGTGGGCAAGGACATCGTGCGGGCGCACGGCCCCCGACCCTGCGACGAGCTCCGCAACGCCTACCTCTGCCAGCCCTCCAAGTAGCGGGAAGGCCGCATCAGGGGTTCATCCTCCATTCCAGGATGCCGCCGGAGAATCCGCCGGCGAGCTGTACCTCCACTCGGAAGGCGGTGGCGGTGACCGGGGTGAAGGTCACCTTGTTGTAGGTGTCGCGGGCGACGCCGTACCCGGACGGGTTCTGGACCGGTTTCCAGGCCGTTCCGTCGATGTACAGCAGCCGCCAGGAGACCGGCACCCGGCACGCCCCGGCTCCGGTGTCGTCGAACCAGTACACGGCCGCGCTCGCGGCCTGCAGCGGCTTGTCGAACTCGTACTGCACCCACTCGGTCGTGCCCTGGTGGTCCCACCAGGTGAAGCGGGGGATCGACTGGTCGCCCGAGCCGGAGGGCTCCACGCCGTCGCACAGCGCCTCGGTGGTGTCGCCCTGCCACACGTGGGACGCGCTGGTGTTCGGCGGCAGGATCCACTGGTGGGCGTCCGGCCCGTGCCCGATGACCGGGAACGAGGTGATCCGCAGCCGCGCCGCGCCCATCGGGATGAGCGAGACCGTCTCGGCCTTCTCGGCGGAGGCGACCGGGCCGTCCTGGAGCGTGCGGACGACGTTCTGGCGGTCCACGCGCCAGTTGGGGATCCGGCGGGCGCGGGCGCGCAGCTCCAGCGGCACCCCCTCGCGGGTGAACGGGTCGGACCCCGACGGCGTGCGGCGGCGGCTGGTGATCGTGCCGCCGTCCAGGCCGTAGTTCCAGGCCGATCCGGCGATGACCTCGTACTCGGGCCAGGCGTCGCTGCCGCCCGACCGCCGCCAGTTCTCCTGGATCTCCAGCGAGTAGGTGAGCGGGCCCCGGTCCACCGAGACCGAGGAGTGGTTGGAACGCCAGGTCCGCGTGGCGACGCGCATCGGCAGGCGCAGCTGGACCGTGTCGCCGGCCTGCCAGACCCGCTCCACCCTGATGTAGCCGGGTGTCTTGGCCGCCGGCAGCGTGAGCCGTGAGCCGTTGACGCGCAGCTCTGGGGCGGCGGCGCACCAGCGCGGCACCCGCAGGTACAGCGGGAACGACACGGCCTTGTCGGGCGCGACCTTGAACTGGACGTTCTCGTCGAACGGATAGGTGGTGTCGGCGGTGATGGTGACGTTCGTGGCGTCCTTGCCGACCTTGGCCTTCACCGTGGACGCGGCGTACATCGAGGCGCACAGTCCCGCGTCGAAGGTCGCCAGCCACAGCTCCTCGGCGAAGTAAGGCCAGCCCATGCCGTAGTTGTGCGGGCAACAGCGGTAGTTGTGAACGCCCGGCATATAGGCCTGCATGGCGAAACGGTTCTGGAACTGCCCGTCGGTCTTGGCGACGTCGTCCAGCTGAACGCTGTTGGCACTGGTGACGTAATGGGTGCCTTTCTGCTCAGGATCGAACGCGGCGGGAAGGGAGTTGAACGCGATGTCCTCGCAGCGGTCGGCCCACACCGGATCGCCGGTCATCCGGGTCAGCAGCTCGAAGCTGTGCATGTACTCCACGAACCCGCACGTCTCGAAGCCCTGCCGCGGATCGCCGAAATGCGGCCGGCAGTTCTCGTCACCGGCGAATCCGCCGCCCGCGAACTGCCCGTACGTTCCCATCACCGTGTCGTAAATGCGGTAGGTCGCCGCGCGCAGGGCCGGGTCGGCGGCGAGGACCCCGTACTGCGACGGTTCACGGAAGCCCTGGGCGAGGTTGACGTTGTGCCAGGTCGGGATGGTGTGCACGTAGTCGGCCGAGCCGGCGTGGATCTTGTGGGCGAGGTCGAGCAGCCAGCCGTCGCCGTCCGGTTGTAGAGCCAGTAGACGCTGTCGAGGTTGTCGCCCCACCGGAACGCGCCCCAGCCGCGCGCGAACACCTCCGGCGGCTGGCCGTTCTGGAAGCGCAGATAGGCGGTCAGGAACGGCACGATCCGGTCGTCGCCGGTCGCGTCGGCGTACGACCGCAGCGCGTCCATCACCGGCATGTGCGGCCAGAAGTCCGGCCCGCCCTCCAGGGACGTGCGCTTGGCGGCCGGGCCGAACCAGCCGTCGGGCTGCCCGGCCGCCAGGATGCCGTCGATCCAGCGGCGCGCGAGCGTACGGGTGCGATCGTCGCCGGTGACCAGGGCCAGATCGCTGAAGCCGCGCAGCCAGTAGGGCAGCTCCTCCCAGCCGTCTTTCTCGGGATGCACCCAGCCGCAGTCGTCGTAGGCCAGGTAGTCGGAGACCTCGGTCATGCGCCCGTTCAGGCCGTTCAGCTGCAGGTCGAGCCGGCCGCGCAGCCAGCCGCCCGGCCGGACGCTGCCGGGTGGGAGCCGCAGGAACGGCTCGGGCTGGAGCGGGGCGCGGTTGGGTGTGTAGTGGCCGCCCGCCGTTGTCGTCTGAACGGTGGCCATCACCTGGACGTCGGTCGCTGCGGAGGAGGTCTGGGAGGCTGAGGAGGTCTGGGAGGCTTGGGCGGTGCCGGTGGCCGTCCCGGCGACGGCGACGCCGCCCGCGGCCACCAGGCCGTGCTTGAGGAACTCTCGGCGTTCCATTCGGTCTCTCCCTTTGCGGAACGGCTTCCTGCCGGGCTACCGGCCGGATTCGTAGAGAGCGGACACCTCGGCGGCGCTGAGCGCGCGGTCGTAGAGGTGGACCTGGTCGAGGGCGCCGGGCCAGTAGTCGACGGGGTTGCCGCCGTACTTGCCCCGGCCGATGACGGTGTGGCCGGTGGAGGGGTCACCCAGGCACGCCGCCGCGCTCGCGCCCGACTGCTTGCCGTCGACGTAGAGCGTCAGCGTGCCGTTCACGGCGTCGCGAACGCCGGTCAGGTGATACCAGTGGCCGGTCTCGGGCGGGCTGGACGACAGCGCGCGCAGCCCGGCGAAGCTGAACGCGAACCGGTCGTCGGGGCCGGAGTACTGCAGGTAGAAGGCGCTGTTGTTGGTGCCGTCCTGGCTCACCGCCGTGCCGAACGACCTGAGCTTGTCCAGCTTCACCCAGGCCGAGACGCTGTAGTTGCCGGTGGTGTCCAGGATCGCCGCGCCCGCGTCGGCGTACTGGTCCGAGCCGTTGAACTGCAGGCCGCCGGCGTTGTGGCCGGTGGTCCACTGCGGGCCGTTCACAAGCGTCGCGTCGTGCGGGCCCGCGACGTCCTTGGCGGTGGTGCCGCTACCTTCGTCGAACGGGTAGAAGCTCACGCCGTCCAGCCCCGGCTTGCCCGGCGGGAACGTCGGCGGCTCGCTGCTGGTGCCCGACGCCGCGATCAGCTTCTCGTTGGCGGCCTTGACGGCGGCGGCGTCGGCCTTCAGGACGCGCCGGTCGTAGGTGTAGATCCCGTTGATCTCGTTCTCGACATCGGTGATCTGCGTGTAGACCGACGCCGACACCGCGCAGCGCTTCTCGACCGTGAGCATCTTGTCCTGCAGCTCGGTGTAGCGCCTGGTGAGCGTCGCCGAGTCGGGCGTCATCTCGTAGGCGAAGCCGTGGTCGGGGTCGTACATGTGGCCGTCGACGCGCAGCCCGAGCCCGCCGTACTCGCCGGCGACGACCGCACGGGTGGTCGAGGCGGAGGGTGCGCCGGGACCGACGTAGGTGTGGTCGTCGTAGATCTCGCCCTCGCCCTGGTCGGGCAGCGAGTCGCAGCAGTTCACGCCGCTGTTGGCGTCGACCAGGCGGCTCGGGTCCCACGACTTCACGGCGTCGGCGATGCGCTTGGGCTCGTACTCGCCCCAGCCCTCGTTGAACGGCACCCAGACCACGATCGAGGGGTGGTTGTGGAGCTGGGCCATCATCGCCCGCATCTCGGTCTCGTACTGAGCCTTCACGGCGTCGGATGGCGTGTGGCCGCCGAACGTGGCGGGCATGTCCTGCCAGACCAGCAGGCCCAGCCGGTCGGCCCAGTAGTACCAGCGCGAGGGCTCGACCTTGATGTGCTTGCGGACCATGTTGAAGCCGAGCTTCTTGTGGGCTTCAAGGTCGAAGCGCAGGGCCGCGTCGGTCGGCGCGGTGTAGATCCCGTCCGGCCAGAACCCCTGGTCGAGCGTGCCGACCTGCATCACGAACGTGCCGTTCAGCATCATCCGGACCTTGCCGTCGGGGCCCTTGGCGTTGGTGATGGACCGCATGCCGAAGTAGGAGCCGACCTCGTCGGCGACCCGGTTGCCGTTGCCGTCGCGCAGCCGGACGTGCAGGTCGTAGAGGAACGGGTCGTCAGGCGTCCACAGATGGGCCTTCGGCACGGGCAGCTTGAGCTCGGTGCCGGGCGCGCCGGTGACGCGGCCGACCTCGGTGTCGCCCGCGTACGCGACCGCCTCGACCGTCTGGCCGCTGGTCTGGCCTCCGGCCGTCTTGACGGTGAGGCGCAGGGCGCCTGCGGCCAGGTCTGGCGTGGACTGGAGGTTCTCGATGTGCGCGGTGGCGACCGGTTCCATCCAGACGGTCTGCCAGATGCCCGAGGACGGGGTGTAGAAGATCCCGTCGCCGGGCTTGCGCTGCTTGCCGACCGCCTGGGAGCCGATGTCGGTGGTGTCGGTGACGCCGAGGATGATCTCCTGCTCGCCCTTGCCCTTGTTCTTCAGCGCGTCGGTCACGTCCACGCTGAACGGGTCGTAGCCGCCGGTGTGGGTGAGGAGCTTCTGGCCGTTCACGTACACCGTGGCCTGGTAATCGACCGCCCCGAAGTGCAGGAGCAGCCGGTCGCGGCGCCAGGACGGGGGGAGGGTGAACGTGCGGCGGTACCACATGCGGTCCACGTGCCGCTGGATGCCCGAGAGCCTGGACTCGACCGGGTAGGGCACCAGGACCCGCTCACCGAGGTCGACGCCGATCGGCGGCGGCTGCCCGGCGGCGGTCTCGGCGAACTGCCACGTGCCGTTCAGGTTCTGCCAGCGCTCGCGGGTGAGCTGCGGCCGCGGGTAGTCCGGGAGCGCGTTCGTCGGTGTGACCTGGGCCGTCCACGGGGTGGTCAGGTCGGTCGGCGTGGTGATGAGCAATGGTGCCTTCCCTGGGCCCGCGGCGTGCGCGGGCGCCTGTGCGAGGAGCGCGACCAGGAGGACCGCGAGGCCGAGAAGTCCGGTGGCCGCCTGTGATCTTCGATTCTGCACGGGATGGGCTCCCTCCGGTGGGGGTGGCCTCATCATGAGGACGGTTGACCGCTTTTGCAATATTCAGATCGCTGTTGACAGAAATGGACCGGGATGGCTCAATGGGCGCACCCATCGCCCCGAGGAGGGACTGCTGATGAAGGTGCCTCAGGGCAGCCATGCCGGCCGCACCACCGTGCTCGCCTCGCTCGTCTCCCTGTCCATCGTCCTGACCGGTTGTTCCAAGTCCGAGGACTCCTCGGGCGGCGACTCCGGCAACGCGCAGGGCCAGCAGCAGGTGGCCCAGACCCCGGCGGCGGGCACCGGCCCGTCGTGCACGCTGACCAAGTTCGGCGCGACCAAGTTCGATCCGAAGACCGCGGTCGTCGGCTTCTCCCAGTCGGAGAAGGAGGCCAACCCGTTCCGCATCGCCGAGACCAAGTCCATCAAGGACGAGGCCGGCAAGCAGGGCGTCTCCGGCCTGAAGAGCACCAACGGGCAGTCGCTGTTCAACAAGCAGATCAGCGACGTCCAGCAGCTCATCGCCCAGGGCGCCAAGGCCCTGGTCATCGCGCCCCTGAACTCCGACGGCTGGGAGCCGGTGCTCCAGCAGGCCGCGGGCAAGAAGATCCCGATCATCACGGTGGACCGGAAGATCAACGCCACCGCCTGCAAGGACTACCTGACCTTCATCGGCTCGGACTTCACCGAGCAGGGCCGCCGCGCCGCCGACCAGATGATCAAGGCGCTCGGCGGCAAGGGCAAGGTCGCGATCCTGCTCGGCGCGTCCGGCAACAACGTGACCACCGAACGGACCGACGGCTTCAAGAAGGAGATCGCGGCCAAGGCCCCGAACATCAAGATCACCTTCGAGCAGACCGGCGAGTTCGCCCGCGAGAAGGGCCAGCAGGTCACCGAGCAGCTGATCCAGAGCAACCCGGACGTGAACGCCATCTACGCCGAGAACGACGAGATGGCGCTCGGCGCCGTGACCGCGCTGAAGGGCGCCGGCAAGAAGCCCGGCCAGATCAAGATCGTGTCGGTGGACGGCACCCGGAACGCGGTGCAGGGCATCGTTGACGGCTGGATCTACGCCGTGGTGGAGTCCAACCCCCGGTTCGGCCCGCTGGCCTTCCAGACCCTGCAGAAGTTCCTGGCGGGCGAGTCGATCCCCGAGAAGATCATCATCTCCGACCGCGAGTACGACTCCGGCAACGCCAAGCAGTCCCTGTCCGGCGCGTACTGAGAGGGGTGACGTGTCAGACAGCGGACCGCTGCTCGAGGTACGAGACGTCGTCAAGCGCTTCCCCGGTGTGGTGGCGCTGGACGGCGTCTCCCTCGACGTGCGCGCCGGCGAGGTGCACGCGCTCGTCGGCGAGAACGGCGCCGGGAAGTCGACGCTGATCAAGGTGATCACCGGGGTCTACCGGCCCGACGAGGGCTCGCTGGCCTTCGCGGGCCGCCCGGTCGCCTTCGCCTCGGCGGTGGACGCGCAGCAGACCGGCATCCAGGCCATCCACCAGGAGATCGGCCTGGTGCCGTCCATGAGCGTCGCGCGCAACCTGCTGCTCGGGCGGGAGCCGCGCACCCGCCTCGGCCTGATCGACCAGAGCGAGATGAACCGCGCGGCCGGCGCCGCCCTGGAGTCCTACGGCGTGGACATCGACGTGCGCCGCCCGCTGCGTTCGCTCAGCGTCGGCGCGCAGCAGATGGTCGCGCTGGCCCGGGCGGTGTCGGTGGACGCGCGGCTGGTCGTGATGGACGAGCCGACCTCCTCGCTGGAGCCGCGCGAGGTCGCCACCCTCTTCGGGGTGATCGACCGGCTGCGCGGCGACGGCATCGCGGTGGTGTACGTGAGCCACCGCCTCGACGAGCTCTACCGGATCTGCGACCGCGTCACGGTGCTGCGCGACGGCCGCATGGTGCACCGCGGGCCGCTCGCCGAGCTGGAACGTTTGAAGCTCGTCTCGCTCATGCTCGGCCGCGAGATGTCGCAGGTACGGGAGGAGGGCCTCACCAAGTTCTCCGGCGGCCACGACGCCGACACCGCCCCGGTCGTGGAGGCGCGCGGCCTGAGCAGCCGCCACCTGCTCGACGAGGTGTCGGTGTCGATCCGCCCCGGCGAGGTCGTCGGCCTCGGCGGACTGCTGGGAGCGGGCCGTACCGAGACCGCCAAGGCGATCGCGGGCGCGCTGCAGCTGGACGGCGGTCGCGTGACCGTCGCCGGGGCGCCCATCCGGCGCGGCTCGCCCGGCGCGGCGGTCCGCGCGGGCGTCGCCATGCTGCCCGAGGACCGCAAGTCCGAGGGCATCATCCCCGGCCTGTCCGTACGGGAGAACATCGCGCTCGCCGCCCTGCCGCGCCTGTCGCGCGGTGGCGTCGTCGCGGAATCGCGCATCGACCGGATCGTGGACGTCTTCATGAAGAGGCTCCGCATCAAGGCGACCGGCCCCGGCCAGCGCGTCGGGGAGCTGTCGGGCGGCAACCAGCAGAAGGTCCTCCTCGCGCGCTGGCTGGCCACCGAACCCAAGGTGCTCCTGCTGGACGAGCCCACCCGCGGCATCGACGTCGGTGCCAAGGCCGAGGTCCAGGCCCTGGTCGACGAGCTGGCCGAGGAGGGCCTCGGCGTGCTGCTCATCTCCTCCGACCTGGAGGAGCTGGTCGAGGGCTCCGACCGCGTGGTCCTGCTGCGCGACGGCGCCGTCGTCGGCGAGCTGCACGGCGACGACGTCACCGAGAACGCCGTGATGCGCGCCATCGCGGGCCAGACCGAGGAGGACTCCGATGGCTGAGGCCGCCGCCGCGCCGGCCCGGCGCGGGTTCGACCGCGACCGGCTGCTGGCCTGGCTGCAGGACTACGGCGTGTACGCCGCGATCGGCCTGCTGGTCATCGTGAACGCGGCCATCACCCCGCACTTCCTGACCACCGAGAACCTGCGCACCCAGCTCGTCCAGGTCGCGCCGGTCATCATCGTCTCGCTCGGCATGGCGCTGGTCATCGGCACCGAGGGCGTGGACCTGTCGGTCGGCTCGGTGATGGCCCTGGCCGCCGCGCTCATCCCGCTCTACCTCGGCTACGGCCTGGTGCCCGCGATCCTGGCGGCACTGGTGGGCGGCCTGCTGGTCGGCCTGGTGAACGGCTCGCTCGTCGCGTTCGCCGGGGTCCAGCCCATCGTCGCGACGCTCGCGCTCTTCGTGGGCGGGCGCGGGCTCGCGCTGGTCATCGCCGGCGGCCAGCTGAAGGACGTCCACAACCCGGGCCTGCTGGACCTGGGCTCGTCCTCCATCCTCGGCCTGCCGGTCCCGGTGGTCATCGCCCTGGTCCTGACAGTGGTCATGATGGCGCTGGTCCGCCGCACCACGTTCGGCCGCCGCGTCGTGGCGATCGGCGGCAACCGGGCGGCCAGCGAGCTGTCCGGCCTCCCGGTGAAACGCATCCTGCTGCTGGTCTACGTCACGTGCGGCGTCCTGGCCGCGGTGGCCGGAACCCTGGCGACGGCGCGCCTGCAGGCCAGCGACCCGTCCTCGCTGGGCCTGCTGATGGAGCTGTCGGCGATCACCGCGGTCGTCGTCGGCGGCACCCCGCTGAGCGGCGGCCAGGTCCGCGTCCTCGGCACCGTCGCGGGCGCGCTGCTCATCCAGCTCGTCCGCGCCACGTTGATCAAGCACGACATCCCGGACTCCGCCGCCCAGATGGTGCAGGCGGCGATCATCCTGGTGGCCGTCTACGCCGCCCGGGGACGAGGTGGGCGATGAACATGACCGTGGCGGACGCTCCGGGCGCGGTGACCGCCTCGACGGGCGGGGACCGGCGGGAGCGGATCTCGGGGCTGGTCCAGCGGCACGGGGCGACGGCCGTGCTGGTGCTGCTGGTCGCCTTCGGGTCGGTGACGTACGAGAACTTCCCGACCACCGAGAACCTCGGCAACATCGCGATCACCTCGGCGTTCCTGGCGATCGTGGCGCTCGGGATGACGTTTGTGATCATCACCGGCGGGATCGACCTGTCGGTGGGGTCGGTGTTCGCGCTCGGGGGAGTGCTCGCGGCCTACGGGTCCACATGGGGCTCGCTCGCCGGGGTCGCGCTGCCGCTGGTGGTGTGCGGGGCGATCGGGCTGGCGCAGGGACTGCTGATCGCGCGGGCCCGGCTCGCGCCGTTCATCGTCACGCTGGCCGGGCTGCTCGGCGCGCGCGGGCTGCTGCTGTCGATCTCGAACGAGGGCGCCAAGACGTACCTGATCCCGCACGACACCGTGCTCGCCAAGGTCGGGCAGGGCGAGTTCCTGGGACTCGGCTACCCGGTCTACATCACGCTCGCGCTGTTCGCGGCCGGCGGGCTGGTGCTGCAGCGGACCGGCTTCGGGCAGTCCATCTTCGCGGTGGGCGGGGCCGAGGACGCGGCAGGGCTGATGGGGGTACGGGTCGACCGGACCAAGATCGCCGTCTACACGCTGTCCGGGCTGCTCGCCGGGCTGGCCGGGACGCTGAACGCGGCGCGGCTGTCGTCCGGCGTGACCATCCTCGGCACGGGCATGGAGCTGGACGCGATCGCCGCGGTGGTGATCGGCGGCACCCTGCTGACCGGCGGGATCGGCTCGGTGAGCGGCACGATCAGCGGCGTCCTGCTGCTCGGCGTGATCCAGAACATCATCAACCAGATCGGCAACCTCAGCTCCTCGTACCAGCAGGTGGTGAGCGGGGCCTTCCTGGCGGTGGTCGTGGTGCTCCAGACGACGCTGAGCCGCTTGAACCGGCTTCGCTGAGAGGGTCCGGTCGTGACCGACTACGATCGGATCTGTTCGGATCGCATCTGTGGGTTGGGGAATCGTGAGCGACGTGCTGGGGCCCGCCGACGGCCGCAAGCCGCTCTTCGGGGCGGAGCGGCGCAAGCGGATCCTCGAGCTGCTGAAGGCCAGCGGCACCCTGTCGCTGCGCGAGCTGGCCGAGGCCGTCCAGTCGTCCGAGGTCACCGTGCGGCGCGACGTACGGGCGCTGGAGGCCGACGGGCTGCTGGAGCGCCACCACGGCGGCGCCTCGCTGCCCGGCGAGCTGTCCTCGCGTGAGCCCACGTTCGTCCAGAAGACGCTGGTGGCGACCGCCGAGAAGGCCGCGATCGCCGACCTGGCGGCGGCCCTGGTCGAGGACGGCGACGCGATCGTCATCGGGCCCGGGACCACCGCGCACGCCCTGGCCCAGCGCCTGACGGGCCACGGCGAGCTGGCCGTCGTCACCAACTCCCTGCTGGTCGCCCAGACGCTGGCCGACTCGCCGCGCATCGAGGTCGTGATGACCGGGGGCACGCTGCGCGGCTCGATCCAGGCCCTGGTCGGCAGCGCCGCCGAGCACGCGCTGTCGGAGCTGCGCGCCCGCCGCGCGTTCATCTCCGGCAACGGGCTGACCGCCGAACGCGGCCTGTCCACCCCCAACGTCCAGGTGGCCGGCATCGACCGGGCGCTCGCGGCGGCCGCCGAGGAGGTCGTGGTCCTCGCCGACCACACCAAGATCGGCGTCGACGCGATGGTCCAGACCGTGCCGACCGAGCGCATCGACCACCTGGTCACCGGCGAGGAAGCGTCCCCCGAGGAACTGCACGAGCTCAGCACCCGCGGGGTCCGGATCCACGTGGCGCGCACCTAGCCCGTGGCCCCGGCCGCGGCACTCGTGATATGACGAATCGGTCATCTGGCCTCGAACCCCGGGAGGGCCTGTGACGGAGAAAGCCCTGGACGCGGCCGGAATCGTCAAGTCGTTCGCCGGCACCGTCGCGCTCGACCACGTGTCGCTGACGCTCGGCCGCGGCGAGGTGCACGCGCTGGTCGGGGAGAACGGCTCGGGCAAGTCCACGCTCGTCAAGGTCCTGTCCGGCGTTCACCGACCCGAGGCGGGGCGGCTGCGGCGCGACGACGAGCCGGTGTCCTTCCCCGATCCGTCCGCCGCGCAGGCCGCCGGGATCCGGACCGTCTACCAGGAGGACGACCTCGTCTCCTCGCTGAGCCTCGCGCACAACCTCTTCCTGGGATTCCCGCCGCGGACCCGGTTCGGCCTGATCGACCTGGCGCGGATGCGGGCGCGAGCGGCCGAGATCCTGCCGCGCTTCGGCGTGCACACCGACGTACGGACCCGGCTCAGCTCGCTGGAGGCGGGCGCGCGCAAGCTGGTCGCGGTCGCCCGCGCCGTCACCGCCGGCGCGCGGATCGTCATCATGGACGAGCCGACCGCGCCGATGGAGCCCGCCGAGATCGAGGCGCTCTTCACCGCGATCGACGCGTTCCGCGAGGACGGCGGCACGGTGCTGTTCGTCAGCCACCGCCTCGACGAGCTCACCGAGCTGTGCGACCGGATCACCGTGCTCCGCGAGGGCCGCGTCGCCTACACCGGCCGCTCCGACCGGATCGACCGCCGGACGCTGGTCTCGGTCATGCTCGGCCGCCGCCTCTCGCTGCCCTCGCCGCAGCCGGTGTCGGCGGCCGGCGCCGCCGCGTACGCGCCGCCGCCCTACCTGCGCGCCATCGGCCTGACCCGCAGGCACGCGATCACCGACGTGTCGATCGAGCTGCGGACCGGCGAGGTCGTCGGCCTCGGCGGCCTGCACGGCGCGGGCCGTACCGAGACCGCGCGGGCCATCGCCGGGGCGCTGCCGCTGGACTCGGGCCAGGTGACGGTCGCGGGCGCGCCGCTGCGCCGCCGCTCGATCCCCGGGGCGATCCGCGCGGGCGTCAGCCTGCTGCCGGAGAACCGCGCGACCGAGGGGATCATCCAGAGCCTGTCGGTGCGCGACAACATCGCCCTGGCCGCCCTGCCGCGCCTGTCGCACTTCGGCGTGCTGTCGAACGCGCGCATCGACCGCGTGGTCGAGACGTTCATGCGGCGGCTGCAGATCAAGGCGACCTCGCCGCACCAGAAGGCGGGGGAGCTGTCGGGCGGCAACCAGCAGAAGGTGCTGCTGGCACGCTGGCTGGCCACTCAGCCCAAGGTGCTGCTGCTGGACGAGCCGACGCGCGGGATCGACGTGGGCGCCAAGGCCGAGCTGCACGACCTCCTGGACGAGCTGGCGGTGAACGGCCTGGCCATCCTGCTGATCTCCTCCGACCTGGAGGAGCTGGTGAACGGCTGCGACCGCGTGGTGGTGCTGCGCGACGGCGCCGTGATCCAGGAGCTGACGGGGCGCGAGGTCACCGAGGAACGGATCATCTCCGCGATGTCCTCGTCGCCCCCGTCGTAGAGGCGTACAGGCTCAGGCGGACTCGGGGACGGAGGCGCGGAAACCGACGCCGTCGCCCTCGATCACCAACGGCCCGGACCCCTCGTACGGCACGAAGACGGCCTGGCCCGGAGTGAGCAGCTCGGTGGTCCCGCCGCGCGCCACGCTGAGCGTGCCCTCAAGGCAGAGGATCGCGCTGGGACCGGGGACCGGGATGCTGATCGGCGGGCGCGGGCGCAGCCGGGTCAGCTGGAACTGCGTGGCCGGAGTGGCGTACAGCTCCTCGCCCGTGGGGAGCGTGGACGGCTCCAGCACCTCGGGCGTCGTCGGGGCGAAGTCGGTGACGGCGGCGAGCTCGGCCTTGTCGATGTGCTTGCCGGTGAGGCCGCCGCGCAGCACGTTGTCGGACGAGGCCATGATCTCCACGGCCGTTCCGCGCAGGTAGGCGTGGATGGTGCGCGGCGCGGTGTAGAGGGCCTGGCCGGGCTGCAGCGCGATCAGGTTGAAGAGCAGCGAGGCGACGACGCCCGGGTCGTCGGGGTAGTCCGCCGCGATCGACGCCGCCGCGCGGTGCGCGGGGTCGGGCGCGGACACCTCGGCGTCGCGTACCTCCGCGACCAGGGCGGAACGGTCGGCGGCCGGCCAGGCGTTCAGCGCGTCCAGCGCCGCCTTGGGGCCGCCCTCCTCCAGGATCTCGGCGAGGCGCCGCAGGCGGCTCCCGTCCAGGGCGCGCAGCAGGCGCGCGGAGACCTCGGGCTCGCGGAAACCGCACAGCGCCTCGAACGCGGTGACGGCGTAGACCAGCTCGGGCTTCGGCCAGTCGTCGCGGTAGTTGCGCGTGGGGGAGTCGAGCGGGATCCCGAGCGCCTCCTCGCGGGCGAACCCGCGTCGGGCCTGCTCGGGATCGGGATGCACCTGGATCGACAGCGGCTTGGCGACCGCGAGGATCTTGAGCAGGAAGGGCAGCCGGTCGTTGCCCGGGCCCAGCAGGCCGGCGCGGTCGGCCTCGATCGCCGTCAGCAGGTCGGTGCCGCCGGGGATCCTGGACGGCGCGGCCGGATGCGCCCCGATCCAGATCTCGGCCTCGGGGCCGGGCGCCGGCGAGGGCCTGCCCTGCAGGTCCGCGATGGCCGTCCGTGAACCCCAGGCGTAGTCGCGGATGGGGTTGTCCAGCCGGTGGAGCTGAAGCTGCGTGCCAGTGCCAGTGCTCATGTCGTCAGGCTTCGAGGTTCCTGGGGGGTGAGGGCGGTGGGGAACGGACGTACGGTCCGGCGGGCCTGGTGAGACCCGCCGGACCGTTCAGCCGCTTACTTGGTGAGCGGGGCCAGCTTGGGGTCGGTGGCGTACGCCTGGGCGGCGTTCTCCTTGGTCACGATGACCGGGGGGAGCAGGTACGCCGGGACGACCTTGGACCCGTTGTTGTAGGTGTTGGTGTCGTTGATCTGCGGCTTGTTGCCGGCCTGCAGGGCCTTCACCATGTTCACGGTCTCCGCGACGAGCTTGCGGGTGTCCTTGTTGATGGTGGAGTACTGCTGGCCCGCCATGATCGACTTGACCGACTCGACCTCGGAGTCCTGGCCGGTGACGATCGGGGTCGGCTTGCCGGCGCCCTTCACCGAGGTCAGGATCGCGCGGGCCAGGGTGTCGTTCGGCGACAGCACGCCGTCGAGGGTGTTCTTGCTGTACGACGAGGTCAGCAGCGAGTCCATGCGCTGCTGGGCGCCCTCGGCCTTCCAGCCCTGGATCGCGGTCTGCTTGATGTTGGTCTGGCCGGAGCCGACCTTCACCTCGCCCTTGTCGATGGCCGGCTTGAGGACGCTCATCGCGCCGTTGAAGAAGACGGCCGAGTTGTTGTCGTCCGGCGAGCCGGAGAACAGCTCGATGTTGTACGGGCCCTTGGCCTTCTTCTTCTTCATCCCGTCCAGCAGGGCCTGGCCCTGCAGCACGCCGACCTTGAAGTTGTCGAACGCGACGTAGTAGTCGACGTCCTTGGTGTTGGTGATGAGCCGGTCGTAGGCGATGACGGTCGCGCCGGACTGCTTGGCCTGCGCCACCTGAGTGGACAGCTGGGCGGCGTCGGTCGCGCCGATGACGATCACCTTCGCGCCCTTGGTGACCATCGAGGAGATCTGGGCCTGCTGGTCGGCGACCGTGGTCGAGGCGCCCGCGTACTGCACGTCGCCCTTGAACCCGGCCTCCTTCAGGCCGTTGGTGAACAGGTCACCGGCGAGGACCCAGTTCTCGGAGGTCTTGGCGGGCAGCGCCACCCCGATGAGGGAGTCCTTGGCGAAGCCCTTGGAGTCGCCGCCGCCCTTGCTGTCGGAGCCCTCCCGGTCGTTCGAGCAGGACGCGGCCGTCAGCGCGAGCATGGCTGCCGCGCCGACCGCGAGGGTCTTGGTGAAGATGGAGCGCATTGTCGGATGACCTTTCTCGATTACTGCGGGGTGGTGAGTGCCGCGGCAGCGGCGGTCGGAAGCCTGTCTGTAAGGAGCAGGTCAGCCGGGGCTTGGTCGGCCGTGGATCGGTCGGCCGTGGCGTGGCCGGTCGAGTTCGCGTCGGCCGGGGTCATGAGGTCGTGGTCGCGGCCTTGTCGGCCTTCGAGGTGTCGGTGGACGGCGGCGAGGCCGAGTCCGCGGGCGGCGCATCGCCGCGTTGGAAGGGCCGCATCAGCGAGCCGATGATCGAGAAGCGGCCCTGCTTCTTGTTGATGACGTCCAGCGCGGCGGCCAGCAGCAGCACCAGGCCCTTGATCATCTGGACCCGGTCCGAGCCGACGCCCTCCAGCTGGAGGCCGTTGTTCAGCAGCGCCATGACCAGACCACCGACGATGGAGCCGCTGACGGTGCCGAGACCGCCGGAGACCGCGGCGCCACCGATGAACACGGCCGCGATCGCGTCGAGCTCCCAGTTCAGGCCGTCCTGCGGGCCGGACGCCGCCGACCGGGCCACGAAGATCATGCCTGCCAGCGCGGCGAGCACGCCCATGTTGGTCATCACGAAGAAGTTGACCCGGCGCAGCTTCACGCCCGACAGCTCCGCGGCGCGGGAGTTACCGCCGACCGCGTAGATGTGGCGGCCACCGGCGGTGTTGCGCGTGTAGAACGAGTAGGCGATCACCAGGACGGCCAGGATGATGCCGGAGATCGGCAGGCTCGTGCCGACCCGGCCGCCGGCGAAGCGCAGCGTGGCGAAGATGATGACGCCGAGCATGATGACCAGCCGGATCCCCGACACCCACATCGGGGTCGGGTCGGCGTCCATCTGCTGGCGGACCTGCCGGGCGCGCAGCTCGCGCACCACGACCGCGGCGCAGGCGAGCAGGCCGAGCAGCAGCGTCAGGTTGTTGTAGCCGGTGTTCGGCCCGACCTCGGGCAGGAACCCGGCGCCGATCTTACGGAAGCCCTCCGGCACCGGGACGGTGTCGGCGTTGCCGATGTACTGGTTGGCGCCGCGGAACAGCAGCATGCCGGCCAGCGTGACGATGAACGCGGGCACCCCCACGTAGGCGACCCAGAAGCCCTGCCAGGCGCCGATCAGCGCGCCGACCACCAGGCCGAACAGGATCGCCAGCGGCCATGGCAGGTTCCACTCCGACATCGATTTGGCGACCACGATGCCGGTGAACGCGGCGACCGAGCCGACCGACAGGTCGATGTGCCCGGCGACGATCACCATCAGCATGCCGATGGACAGGATCAGGATGTAGGAGTACTGGCTGACGACGCCGATGAGGTTGCCCGACGACAGCGTGAGGCCGTCGGTCAGGACCTGGAACAGCAGCACGATCGCCACGAGCGTGAAGATCATGCCGAACTGCCGGGCGTTGGACTGGGTGCCCCCGAAAAGGTTCTTCTTCAGGTCTTGGTATCGGCTCATGAGGTCGCCAGCTTCTTGTTGGAGGTCATCTGCTTCATGAGGAGTTCGGGGTCGGCCTCGCCTCGCGGCACCTCGCCGGTGATGGACCCCTCGAACACGGTGTAGATCCGGTCGCACAGGCCGATCAGCTCGGGCAGCTCGGAGGAGATGACGATGACCCCCTTGCCCTGGTCGGCGAGCCGCTGGATGATCCCGTAGATCTCGTACTTGGCGCCCACGTCGATGCCGCGCGTCGGCTCGTCGAGGATCAGCAGGTCCGGGTCGGTGAACATCCACTTGGCCAGCACGACCTTCTGCTGGTTGCCGCCCGACAGCGTGGTGACGCCGACGTCGACCGTGGGCGTCTTGATCCGCAGGCTCTGGCGGTACTCGTCGGCGACCTCGTGCTCGCGGTACTGGTCGATGACGCCGCGCTTGGTGATCTTCTTCAGCTTGGCGGCGACGATCGAGGTCTTGATGTCGTCGAGCAGGTTGAGCCCGATCTCCTTGCGGTCCTCGCTCACGTAGGCCAGGCCGTGCTTGATGGCGTCGGAGACCGTCTTCAGCTGGATCTCCTTGCCGTCCTTGTAGGCGTGGCCGCCCTCCCAGACCCCGTAGGAGTGGCCGAACAGGCTCATCGCCAGCTCGGTGCGGCCGGCGCCGACCAGGCCCGCGAAGCCGACGATCTCGCCGCGGCGGACGTTGAAGCTGGAGCGCTTGGCGACCAGCCGCTCGGCGGAGACGGGGTGGCGCACGGTCCAGTCGCGGACCTCGAAGAACACCTCGCCGATGTCGGGGGTGTGGTCGGGGTAGCGGCTGCTCAGCTCGCGGCCGACCATGCCGCGCACGATGCGGTCCTCGTCGACGCCGTCGGCCTTGACGTTCAGCGTCTCGATGGTCCGCCCGTCGCGCAGGATCGTGATCGAGTCGGCGACCGCAGCGATCTCGTTCAGCTTGTGCGAGATCATGATCGAGGTGATGCCCTGCTCCTTGAACTCGCGGAGCAGGTCGAGCAGGTGCTGGGAGTCGCCCTCGTTCAGCGCCGCGGTCGGCTCGTCGAGGATCAGCAGCTTCACGTCCTTGGCGAACGCCTTGGCGATCTCCACCAGCTGCTGCTTGCCGACGCCGATGTCCTTGACGAGCGTGTCGGGGTCCTCCTTGAGGCCGACCTGCTTCAGCAGCGCCAGGGCGCGGTGGTGGGCGCCCTTCCAGTCGAGCGCGCCGTTCCGGCGCATCTCGTTGCCCAGGAAGATGTTCTCGGTGATCGACATCCCCGGGACCAGCGCGAGCTCCTGGTGGATGATCACGATGCCGGCGTTCTCGCTGGCGCGGATGTCGCCGAACTTCACCTCGTCGCCGCGGTAGACGATCTCGCCGCTGTAGGTGCCGTGCGGGTGAACGCCGCTCAGCACCTTCATGAGCGTCGACTTCCCGGCGCCGTTCTCGCCGACGATCGCGTGGATCTCACCGGTGCGGACCGACAGGTTGACGTCGGCCAGGGCGGTGACGCCCGGGAACGTCTTGGTGATCGACCGCATCTCCAGCAGGACCGGGCCGCTGCCCGGGCTGGCGCCCGTGCCGGGGCCCGAATCCGGTGCCTCTGCCATCAACATCTCCGATGATCTTGCTTTGCCTGTGGGCGTGGGTCATGAGGGTTGGGCGTGACCCGTGATGGCGCACGCGTATGACGCGCGTTACATCGGATGCACTTTAAATCCAATTGTTTTACAAAGTCAAAGGGAAGCGTCAGAATACTCTTGGCGACGGGCAGGGGACCGCGCCGGAAGAGAGGACTTTCGTTGCGGCAGGCAGGCACGAACCTTCCTAAGGTGGGGCGCTACAACCGCGCGGTGGTGCTGGACCAGATCCAGCTCGCCGACGGGATCAGCCGTGCCGAGATCGCCGAGCGGACCGGCCTCACCCCCCAGACCGTCTCCGGGATCGTCAAGAAGCTGCTCGCCGAGGGCATCGTCCGCGAGGACGGCTCCAGCCGGGTCGCCGGCCTGGGCAAACCCCGCACCAGGCTGCGCATCAACGGCGACGCCGGCAGCGCCGTGGGCCTGCACTTCGACCCGGTCGAGCTCGCCTGCGTGGTCGTCGACCTGGAGGGCCGGCCGCTCGTCCTGAAGCGCACCCCGACCCCGGCCGGCGCCAAGCCCGACGAGGTCGTCGCCGCCATGTCCGAGCTGTTCGCCAGCGTGCTCGCCGAGGCGGCCGTGCCGCGCGAACGCGTCCTCGGCCTCGGCGTGGCCAGTCCTGGCCCGATCGACCAGAACCGCGGCATGGTCGTCGCGCCGCCCAAGCTCGCGAACTGGTCGCGCGTCCCGATGAAGCAGCTGCTGAGCGAGGCCACCGGCCTGCCGGTCACGCTGGACAACGACGCCACCGCCGCCGCGATCGGCGAACGCTGGTCGGGCGCCGGGCGCGGGATCGCCAACTTCGCCTACTTCTTCTTCGGCACCGGCATAGGCGGCGGCCTGATCCTCAACCACCAGGTCCACCGGGGCGGCTCCCTGAACGCCGCCGAGTTCGGCCACACCTCGGTGGAGCCGGACGGCCCGACCTGCTACTGCGGCAACCGCGGCTGCCTGGAGACCCTGGTCAGCCCCGCCGCCATCGTCGCCGAGACGCACCGCCGCCTCGCCGAGGGCACCGCCGACAGCGCGCTGACCGTCCCGTTCCAGCGCGACCCCGACAGCGTCGACCACGCCGTGGTCCGGCACGCCGCCGCCGAGGGCGACCCGCTGGCCGCCGCGGTCATCCGCGAGGCCGCCGAACGCGTCGCCTCCGTCGCCGTCAACGTCGTGAACATCGCCGACGTCGACCTCCTCGTGCTCGGCGGCCACGGCATCCGGCACGTCGAGGCCCTCTACCTCGACGCCGTCACCCAGGCGCTCGCGACCCGGCCGCTGTCACGGCACGTCCGGGTCGCCGACGCCGCGGTGTCGCCCCTCGGCCCCGACGCCGCCGTGGTCGGCGCCGCCTCCCTCGTCCTGCACGCCACCTACTCGCCGCAACTGTCGGCGTTGCTCGAAGACTGACCGGAGCGGTCGCGTTGCCTCCCGTCCCTCACCCGCCGCTCACAGACCAAGGAATCGTTCATGGACCATGACGTCGTGCTCGCCGTGGACATCGGCGGCACCAAAATCAGCGCCGGTCTGGTGGGCGCCGACGGGCAGGTGCACCGCCAGTCCGAAGTCGCCACCCCCGCCACCCGGCCTCTCCTGGAGGAGGCGATGCGCGGGCTGCTCACCTCGGTGGCCGACGGTGCGTCACCACGCGCGATAGGGCTCGCCTCGGCAGGCCCGGTCGACCCGCCGCGCGGCCGCGTCAGCCCGGTCAACATCACCGCCTGGCGGGACTTCCCGCTGCTCGATCTGGTCGGCGCCATCATGCCCGGCGTCCCGTCCGTGCTGGTCGGCGACGGCATCGCGGCGGCGCTCGGCGAGCACTGGCTCGGCGCGGGCCGTGGCGTCGAGGCGATGCTCGGGATCGTGGTGTCCACGGGCGTCGGGGGCGGTCTCGTTCTCAACGGCGAGGCGTACGCCGGCCCGAGCGGGAACGCCGGGCACATCGGGCACGTCGTCGCCGACCCCGCCGGGCCGCTGTGCTCGTGCGGCGCCACCGGGTGCGTCGAGGCCTATGCGAGCGGTCCGTCGATGGTCCGGTGGGCTCAGTCGCAGGGGTGGACCGGTCCTGACGCTCGCGCGCTGTCGGCTGATGCCGCGCGCGGGGACGCGGTCGCTCTGGCCGCGTTCGATCGGGGCGCGCAGGCGCTGGCCCGCGGGATCGCCGCCACGGCCGCGCTGTGCGACCTGGACCGCGTCGTGATCGGCGGCGGCGTCTCGGCCGCCGGCGAGGTGCTGTTCGCGCCGCTGCGCAAGCACCTGGACGGGTTCCTGACGCTTGGCTATGTGCGCCGGCTGACCGTCGTGCCGTTCGAGCTCGGCCGATCCGCCGGACTGCTCGGCGCCGCCCGCAGCGCCCTGCCGACCGCCCAGTTCGAGTCCCCCACCCCCGCCTGAGCGAGCTTCTCGACGAGCTGCCTGGCGAGCTGCTTGGCGGCTGCTCGGCGGGCTACTTGCGTTCCATCGTGTAGTGGAGGACGAGGAAGGGCAGCCCGAAGACCGAGAAGGCGTGCTCGGCGCGCAGCTCCCCGTCCTGCACGTAGACGTCGAGCCTCTCGGCGAAGCCGTGCACGGCGGCCGCGGTGAGCTCCTGCGACTCGGCGTCGATGAAGGTCAGGTAGTGGCCCGGCTGGTCCAGGTCGCTCTTGCTGGTCAGGACGAGCCCGCCGCCCGGCCGCGCGTACGGCGCGAGCGTCGCGGTGAAACTGGCCTGGGGGAGCGGGAAGCCGACGCTGACGTAGCCGCGGCCCTCGTGCCGGTAGGTCGTGTAGACGCCGACGTAGATCGGCTCGTCGTTGTCGCTGTAGGAACGGATCCAGCCGCGGAGGGTCGGGGCGTCCTTGCCCTCCTGCGTGATCGTGTCGATCCGGCCGACCACGCCGCGCTGGGCCTCGCGCTGGTTCATCGGAACGCTGGCCTGGCCGAGCGGCTTGGCCACCAGGTTCTGGTAGAGCAGGTAGCCGGGGCGGACCCAAAGGCGCCACTCGGGGACGATGTCGAGCGCGAAGCGGGTCGTGTGCTCGTAGAACTCCCGGACGAGCGGATCGACGTCGGCAGGGTCGAAGTCCGGTCCCGCGAGCTCGTCGATCGAGGCGACGATGCCGACGTCGGGTGCTTCCTTGGTGTACGTGCCGCCGAGCACCTCGGCCAGGCGGGCCACGTAGCCGGTTCCGACGTAGCGTCCGTGCGCCTCGAGCGGCACGACGAACGGCAGGTCCTCGGCGGCGACCCGTTCGGCCAGCAGGCTGACCTGGGGGTCGCGGAAGATCAGCGCGGCGAGCGTGCGGTAGGCGACCACCGCGGTCGCGGCCGCCACGGCGGCGTTGCCTCGGTTGTCGCCTCGGTTGCGGAGGGCCAGGCCGGTGGCGGCGCCGACCAGCGGGCCGAACGCGACCTTCTGCGGGCGCAGACCCATGGCCCCGGCGGCCGATCCGGCGGCGACGCTCGTGAGCATCGGCCCGGCGCCGAGCCGTCCGGCGACCCAGCCGAGCGGGGCCGCGACGGCCCCGCTGGCCGCGATCCGCGCCCAGATGGCCGGGATCTCGTTCGGCTTCTGCCGGGCGCGGGCGACGGCCTCGACCGCGCCGAGACCGACCGCACCCGCCAGGGCGCCGAGCGCGGTGCCCTTTCGGCCGCGCCCGGCGCCGAGAGCGGCTCCGGCCAGTGCGCCCATGGCGGCAGCCGTTCCTACCTGCTCCGCCCGCCTGGGCTCGTTCGCCATGCCTGGAAGATACACCGGCGATTTGGGTGGCTTGATCAGTGGTCTTAGTAGACCCGTGACCCTATGAAGTCGTCGTGGTTGTAGCCGACGGGGCTGGGGAAGGCGCGGGTCTCGAAGGCCCAGCGTTGTTTGGTGTCCGCCGCGTTGCAGGCCATGAGCTGGAGGCTCGCGTTGTCGGCGGTCGAGGTGAATCCCAGGCAGAGGTCGGTGTGCCCCTTGGGATGGATGAGCTTCCCGTCGAACGTCCATTTCTGGTTGGCGGACGCGGCGCAGTTGTAGAGGATCTCGTTGGTGCCCGCCGCGATCGTTCCGCCGTTGGCGTCGATGCAGCGGTCCTGGGACAACTCCACGTTGAGGGTCTGGTTGGTGGAGTCGTAGAAGAACCCCTGATTGCGCCCGCCGTGGCAGTTCCACGCGGCCAGCGCCGTTCCGTTGCGTGAGTCGTAGCCGTGGGCGTCCACGCACTTGCCGGACTCGGAGTGCAGCTGGTTGAAGCTCATGAGGCCGTTGTAGAGCTTGGCGTTGTTCGTGCTCGCCGGGTCCACGCAGGTCGCCTGCTGCCAGCCGGAGGCGTAGAACTGCGACATGCACTGGGCGAACGCGCCGTGCCCGCTCGCGTTCGGGTGCAGGGACTGGCGTGCCGCGTTCTCGTCGAAGATGTTGCCGTTCTCGATGTAGACGCCGCGTGCCCAGGGAACGTCATCGCAGACGCCATGCCCGTGGAAGAGACGGCTCGCGTCCAGGTAGCGAACGTTCGCGTCCGCCGCCGCGCCGCGAATGCCGCGTTCGAAGAGGGGGACGGCCTTGTTGCGGGCGAACGCCGCGTCGGCCAGGTAAAGCGTGCAGCCTCCGGCGTACCAGCCGGGGAAGTTGGGATTGTCCTCGACGTCAGGGCCGCCGGGGGAGGGGTAGGACATGACGGCCAGCTGGTAGTCGCTCGCGGTGTAACCGGCGTCGGCCATCGTCTGCTTGATGTTGGTGAGCGTGGCCGCGACCTGCTGCCTGCTCCCGGTGACGCGGGTGGCCCAGGTGTCGGTGTACGTCGGCCAGCACGGGCCCTGGAGGAGAATGCGGCGCTTGGCGCAGTCGGTCGCGACCGGGCCGAACTGGATGGTGCCGTCACCGTTCGCACCGACGACCACCCAGAGCAGCTTCAGGTGGGTGTTCCGGGCCTTGATCGCGAGGTTGTCACCCTGGTTGATCTCGGTCCACTGGTGCGATCCGCCGTACCGGAGGTTGTCGGGCGTCGCGCCGGAGCAGGCGACGTTGTAGCGGACGTCCGCCGAGATCGTCAGCCGCCAGACGGCCTGGTCCTTGGAGCGGTCGCAGTAGTTGAGCGGGCTGTCCTGGTGGGTGCCGGGCTCGTAGTTGCCGGCGCCCTCCCCGGAGATCTCGCTGTCGCCCATGGTGATGACGCCGGTCTTGCGGTCCTGCATGGGGCGGATGTCCGGGCTGCCGTAGAGCTGCTGGGCTTCGGCGGCCCGGATCTGCTCGAGGTCGGCGGGGAGGGGCTGGATCGCCTGCGTTGCTCGGGCTTGGGCTGCGGCGTTGGTGTTGGCGTGGGCTGGGGCGGCGGCGAACAGGCCGGTGACGAGCGTGCCGGCGATGGCCAGTGTTCTGAGGGGGTGGGAGGCCACGGTCTGCGCTCCTTCCACAACGGGGGGTGGCCTGAAGGTAGGCCGGAGTCGCCCGAATGTGAATAACCCTCGCGTATGCCCGACTGGCCATCACCGGCCGCCGTCGTACCTCAGTCGTCGCTCTGCTCCCGCCAGACCCTTCAGCCGTTCTGGCGTCGCGGCAGCAGCAGGCTGACCAGCGCGATCGCCACGGCGAGACCGGCCGCCATCAGGAAGACCCGGTCGTAGCCCGAGGCGAGCGCGGCGGGAGAGTCCCCGTCCGCCGTCGCGCTGGCGACCGTCGCGAGAACGGCCAGCCCGATCGACCCGCCCACCTGGTTGGCGGTGGCGGCGACGCCGCCGACGATGCCCACCTCGCCCTCGGGAGCGTCGGCGGTCGCCGCGGCCATGAAGGTCGGGAACGTCAGTCCGATGCCGACCGCGATGATGAGCGTCGGCCCGAGCACGCTGGTCACGTAGCCGCTGCCGGCGCTCGCCTGGGCGAGCCAGCCGAAACCGACGACGAAGCAGGCGCATCCCGCCAGCACGAGTGCCCGTACACCGGCACGTGGCAGCAGCGCGGCGGCCTGGCGCGCGACCAGCATGAACGTCACCGCCGCCGGTGTCTGCCCGAGTCCCGCCTTGAGCGCGCTGTAGTGCAGAACGTCCTGCAGGAACAGCGAGGTGAAGTACCACATCGCGATGGCGACACCGCCGAACAGCAGGAGCATGCCGCTGCCGACCGCCACACCCCGGATCCGGAACAGCCGGAGCGGCAGGATCGGGTTGCGGGCGCCGCGCGCTTCGACGGCGGTGAAGACGCCGAGCAGGAGCAGCCCGCCCGCGACCGGCACGAGGGCCTGCGCGGACGTCCAGCCGTGGTCGGCGCTCCGCATGACCCCGTAGATCAGCGCCGCCAGGCCCGCCGTTCCGGTGACCGCGCCGACGACGTCGAGCGACTGCCTTTCGCCGGTCCGTGTCGCCGCCAGGTACGCCAGCGCCATCACGATCAGGACCGCGCCGATCGGGACGTTGATGAGGAAGACCCAGCGCCAGGACAGGCCGGTGGTGATGGCGCCGCCCGCGACCGCGCCCGCCATCCCGCCGACGCCGCCCGCCGCCGACCAGGCGCCGAAAGCCCGGGCTCGCGCGCTTTCCTCGGTGAAGTGGGTGTTGATCACGACCAGTGTCGCCGGGGCCATCATCGCGGCGCCCATGCCCTGCGCGACGCGCGCGGCGACCAGGATCTCCGCGGTGTTGGCCAGGCCGCCGACCAGGCTCGCGGCGGAGAAGACGGCCAGCCCGCCGGCCAGCATCCGGCGCGGACCGAACAGGTCGGCCGCGCGCCCGCCGAGCAGCATGAAGCCGGCGAACGTGAGCAGGTAGCCGTTCACCACCCAGGCCAGGCCGGTGTCGGAGAAGCCGAGGTCCCGGTCGACCGAGGGGAGCGCGACGTTCACGATCGACGAGTCCAGGATCACCATGAACTGGCAGGCGCACGCCAGCGCCAGGATCGTCCAGGCGCGGCTCGCGTTCGCTCGCGCGCGGCGGGGCGTAGTGCTGATGGTCGTCATGACGCGACCTGCGAGGTGGCTCCGACCAGGGTCTCGTCGGCGGCGCGGTTGTTTCCCAGCAGCCGGTTGGTGATCTCGGCGAGGCGCAGGCCCTGGTGCCGCGCCGCGTCGAGTGCCGCGTCGTCGAAGCCGCCGCCGCTGGCGGACGCGCCGTAGGGGTTGCCGCCCGCGGCGTACACGGCCGGGTCGGTGTAGCCGGGCGGGACGATCAGCGAGCCCCAGTGGTAGAAGACGTTGCCCAGTGACAGGATCGTGGCCTCGTTGCCGCCGTGCCTGTTGTAGGCGGAGGTGAAGGCCGTCACCGGCTTGTCGGCCAGCCTGCCCTCCCGCCACAGCCCGCCCGCCTGGTCGATGAACTGCTTGAGCTGGGCGGCCGGCGTGCCGAAGCGCGTCGGCGTTCCGAACGCGAACGCGTCGGCCCAGGCGAGGTCGGCAAGCGATGCCTCGGCGACCGAGGCCGCGGCGCCGTCCACGTGCTGCCGCCACTGCGGGTTCTCGTCGATCGCGCTGTCGGGCGCCAGTTCGGCGACCCGCCGCAGCCGTACGGTGGCGCCCGCGGAGGCGGCGCCTTCGGCGACGGCCTGGGCGAGGGCGTGCACGGTGCCCGTCGCGCTGTAGTAGATGACGGCGACCTTCGCGGCCGTCGCGAGCGTGGAGGTCATGCGGGCTCCCTGGATCTTGCGTAGGATTAGTTACGCGGATAACGTTAGCCGCATAATGTTATGCGCGTAACCAATTTGTCAAGGGAGTGCGGATCTCGTGGACTTCGACCAGGCGGACACCCTCAACCAGGCCATTCGCCTGCTGACCCTGCGCCATCGGGCCCGCGCGGCGGCGCTGCTGGCCCCGCTCGGCCTGCATCCCGGCCAGGAGGCGCTGCTGCTGGAGCTGGCTCGTACCGGCCCGATGATCCAGGCCAAGCTCAGCGAGGCGCTGAGCATCGAGCCGCCCAGCGTCACCCTCATGACCCGCAAGCTCGAGGCGTCCGGGCACGTACGCCGCGGCCCGGCGCCGTCCGACAAGCGCGCCAGCATCGTCGAACTCACCGACAGCGGCGTGGCGCTGGCGGGCCGGGTCAAGGAAATGTGGTGCGACCTCGCCGAGGAGACCGTGGCCGGTCTACCTGATCACACCGTGGCGGAACTGCCCGGTCTCCTCTCGATCTTGAGTGGCAACGTCGACAACAAACGCCCGCGCGATTAGGGCGCCGGCCGCTCGCGCCCCTCGAGCCGATACGCGCGCCGCCGGGCGGCGTCCTCCCGCCTGCGGGCCGCCTCGGCGAGCGCCTCGTCGCGCTCGCGGATCAGCCGCGTGAGCTCGTGCTCGGCCCGGTCCAGGAACCGGTCGACCTCCTGGGCGTCGTAGCCGGGCCGCAGGCGCGTGGTACTGAACAGCACGCCGCGAATCCTCGCGGGTGTGAGCCTCCCGACCGCATATCTGGAGTCCCTCTCCTCGCTCATGCGTTTCTCTTAGCACGCGCGATCTGCCCGTGTGCGCCGTTTGTCAGTGCCCTAACAGGACTCTTTTTCGACTTGTCACTCGCCTCAGTATCAAACAATGTGCTTTTTGTGATGATCTGATAGGCAGAATCTGCGTGAAAATGACAAGACCCGTGAGAAGTCCGGGTTGGGGGAGGGATGCTCAGTTGACCACGAGCACCGCGACGATGCAGGTCGACCGCCAGCTGGAGGCCCTGCACGGCCAGTCCGCCGCCTGGGCCAGGACATCCCTTGCCGAGAAGCGCGACCTACTCCTCCGTTCGCGAGAGCTCGTGGGACCGATCGCCGAGCACTGGGTGAACGAGGCCTGCAATGCCAAGGGCATCTCGATCAAGTCGCCGCTCGCCGGTGAAGAATGGCTGACCGGCCCGTACGCCATGCTCACCTACCTCGGCGCGCTCGCCGAGACCGTGGGCCACCTCGCCGACGGCGCAGACCCCCTCAAAGGCGTGAAGATCCGCACCCGCCCCGACGGCCGCCTGGCGATCCGCGCGCTGCCGCACGACCTGCCCGACCGCCTCTTCCTGAGCGGCTTCAGCGCCGAACTCTGGCTGCGTCCCGGCGTCACTGAGGCCGAAGCCCGCGAACGCCAGGCGCACAAGCTCCTCTCGCAGACACCCGCCGACGGCGTCTACCTGGTGCTCGGCGCGGGCAACATCAACGCCACCGCGCCCCTGGACGTTCTCTACAAGCTCTACGCCGCCAACTCGGTCGTGCTGTGCAAGCTGAACCCGGTCAACGACTACATGCTGCCGATCCTCGAGCACATCTTCGAGCCGTTCATCAAGCAGCACTTCGTGGCGCTGACCACCGGCGACGCCAAGCTCGGCGCGCACCTCACCTCGCACGACCTGGTCTCGGCGATCCACATCACCGGCAGCAACGCCGCCCACGACGCCATCGTCTTCGGCCCCGGCCTGGAGGGCTCCCGCCGCAAGCTCAACAGGACGCCCATCCTCGAGAAGCCCATCACCAGCGAACTGGGCGGTGTAGGCGCGACGGTCGTGGTCCCCGGCCCGTGGTCGTCAGCGGACCTGAACTTCCAGGCCGCGCACGTGGCGACGCAGAAACTCCACAACGGCGGCTTCAACTGCACCGCGTCCCAGATAGTCGTTCTCCCCGACTCCTGGAACCAGTCGGCCGCCTTCCTGGCCGCCCTCCGTAAGGCCCTCCAGTCCGCTCCCCAGCGCCCGTCCTACTACCCAGGCGCCGAGGACCGCGTTCAGAAGGCCGCCACCATGCACCCCGAGGCGGAGCTCCTGGAAGGCGGCCGTCTCTTCGCGCCCAACCTGGACCCCCTCAACCCCACCGAGCCCCTTTTCCAGACCGAGTGCTTCGCCCCCGTCCAGGGAGTCACGTCCCTCCCCGGCGACTCACCCCAAGACTTCCTAGAGTCCGCCATAGCGTTCTGCAACGAAGGCCTGGCCGGCACCCTGGGCGTGAACCTCATCATTCACCCCCGCACCATCGCCGCCCTCGGCAAGCAGTTCGACGAAGCCCTCGTAGCCCTCCGCTACGGCACGGTCGCCGTCAACGCCTGGACGTCCGTCGGCTACCTCACCCCCCGAGCGAACTGGGGTGCCTTCCCCGGCCATGAGCTTCACGACGTGGGAAGCGGCATAGGCGCCAGCCACAACGCCTTCCTCCTGAACGACATCGAACGGACCATCATCCGAGGCCCCTTCCGCCCGATGCCCCGCGCCCTCCTCAAGGGCGAATGGACGCTCTCGCCCAAGCCTCCGTGGTTCGTGAACAACAAAACGGCCCACCGCACCTCGCGCCGGGTGACCCAGTACGCCGTCGACCCCAGCGCCCTCTGGATTCCCCCCGTGGTCATATCCGCCCTACGCGGTTGATGACAAAGCCTCTCCGTAAGGTCATCACCAAATCCCTAGTGACCCAGGTCACGTGGGCGTACTAATGATGCGGCCACCTCATTTCCTGGGAGTCCCCGTGCCGCGTCGCTCTCTGGCCACCGCCGCTTTGGCCACCCTGTCATCCGCCCTCCTCGCGACCCCAGCCCACGCCGACACCGTCAACTACGTGGCTCTGGGCGACTCCTACACCTCGGCGCCCCTGATCTCGCCCAACCAGCAGAACTCACCGTTGGGCTGCTTCAGAGCCGACCGCGACTACCCCGCCCAAGTAGCCGCAGCCATCCACCCCACGTCCTTCAAGGACGTCAGCTGCGGCGGCGCCAGCACCAAGCACATGACCGAGACGCAGAACCTCTCGTTCAGCGCCCCCAATCCACCCCAGTTCGACGCGCTGACCCCCGACACAACGCTCGTCACCCTCACCATCGGCGGCAACGACATCGGCTTCGGCGGAATCGGCACCAAGTGCGTCACCCTCGCTTTCGGCGCCTCCGACGCGTCCCCCTGCAAGGACAACTACGTCGTGGACGGCGTGGACCAGTTGGCCCAGAAAATCGACGCCGCCGCCCCCAAAGTGGCCGACGTCCTCAAGGGCATCCACGCCAAGTCCCCGAACGCCCACGTCCTCCTCCTCAACTACCCCCTCATCACCCCCGCGACAGGCACCGGCTGCTTCCCCACCCTCCCCATAGCCAAGGGCGACGTCCCGTACCTCCGCGACGTTCAGCACCACCTCAACCAGATGCTCGCGGACCAGGCCTCCGCCAACGCCTCCACCCTCGTGGACACGACCGAGGCGGGCCACGACATCTGTCAGCAGGACCCCGCCAAGCGCTGGATCGAAGGTCTCCCCACCCAATGGGCCGCCCCCGCGCACCCCAACCTGAACGGCGCCACCGCCATGGCTCAGGCGACCCTCAAAGCCATTCAGGCGCAATAGACCACAACACAAGGCTCCCAATGACCGGAACCAATACCGCGGCCCCGCAAACAACAACCCGCGCCACCAAGCTCCTCACCGTGAACCAACTGGCCACCACCAGCAAGGCCCCACCCGCCGCGAGCCACAGAAACCCCTGCCCAACCCCCGGGTCCCCCTGACAAGACGCGGTCCCGCAAGAGTCCGGCCCGGCGCTCACCAACAGCGAGCACACCAGGTGGAACAACGCCATCACGGCGCCCACAAACGACGTCCCAACGATGGTGAGCACTCCCGGCCAGCTGACCTTGCCGGTCTCCTGAATCGCCATGCCCCAACCTCACCACCACACGACCGCGGGGGCATGAGTAGTCGTACTCATGCCCCCGCCGCCGCCCTACTCAGCAGTACTTCCAGTCACCCTTGCTGCCCCAGGAGCAAGAGTCCGCGGTCTTCCCGTTGGCGTACTTCAGATAGGCCGTGTCCCCGGTGTTGTTCCACACATACGACCCCCGCCCCCAATACCGATTGGCCGAGGTGTTCCGCCCCTTCCCCGTGCGGACCTTCACGGTCTTCTTCCCGCCGAGCTTGAACGACCCGAACACATACGTGTAACCGGTCTTGTCCCGCAGCCGGTACCCCTTCAGCTGCACCGACTTCTTCGATCGGTTGATCAGCTGCACCCACTCCCCGTTCAGACTCGCATTGGACCGCGTGTCCTTCCCCGGCGAGTCGAAGTAGACCCGGTAGATCTGCACCGACGAAGCGGCCCAAGCCACCCCCGGCACGAACATCCCCGCCGCCGCGACAACCCCGGCGGCCCCCATCGCAATCACCCGTGAACGCATGCCGCAACGCTAGAGACATTCCCCACCTAGAACCACAAAAAGGGCATCCCAGCCCCGGTCCGCAACCGGCCCGGTATCCCAAGTAATCCCTTCACCCCGCCCCCGCGTCACGTCGGGTCCTCGGTATCCCACGGATAGGCGAAGTCCCCAGCTCGCAGCCCCCAAGCCCTGACCACCTCGCCCAGCGCCGCCTCTCCGATCGCAGTGGCTTCTCGCACCACGAACGCCTGACGGCCGGGCCCCGAGCCGGGCACTTCAGCGATCAGCGACTGTCCCAGCCGCAAAGCGTTCAACTTGTCCCGAGGCCACTCCTGCGCATCCTCATCAGGACTGATGGACCCGCTCATCCGCCCATGATCACCGCAGTCGCCGGCGCGGGGCCAGCAGATTAATCCTCGATCTCGACGCCGAAGCCGCGCGCCAACCCGGCTAGGTCATGCTCGTGGATCGGGCACGATGATCCTCCACTCGAACCGAAGGGGATCCGGACTTCAATGCGGAGGATAACTCTTCGGATTTGAGTAATTGCGATCCGTTGACCTCATCCGGTCAAGCCGACCGGTGGTGAATTCCGTGCGTGGCGGCCGCGGGTCAGGCTGGAGGTTGGGCGTCAGTCCTTGCGGACGGCTTGCATGATCTTGCCGGCGATGGGGCCGGCGGCCTCGCCGCCGGAGCCGTCGCCCTGGGTGAAGACGGCGAAGGCGTAGCGCGGGCTGTCGATGGGAGCGAAGCCCACGAACCAGCGGTTGTTGAACTCGACGCCGTCGATGTCGGCCGTGCCGGTCTTGCCCGCGATGTTGAACCGGCGCAGCGACTTGCCGGTGCCGGTCGTGACGACCTCGCGCATCATGTCGGCCAGCTGGCCCGCGGCGTCGTCGGACATCGCCTCGCCGAACTCCTTGGGCTTGGCCTCATCGAGGGTGTTCTGCTCCTCGCCGGTGACCTTCTGCACGAGATACGGCTTCATGATCTTGCCCTTGTTGGCGGCGGCCGCGGCGACCATCGCCATGTGGAGCGGGGTGGCGGAGTTGCTGCCCTGACCGATGGAGGCGAGGGCCGTCTGTGCGCCGTCAGCGTCGGGCTTGACGAAGTTGCTCTTGGCCGTACGCAGGCCGGGCTCGATCTCGATCGCCTGGTCGTAACCGAACTTCCTGGCGGTGTCGAGCACCTTGTCCTTGCCGAGCTGCTGGGATCCGAGGATGCCGAAGGTGGTGTTGCAGGACTCGGCGAACGTCTGGATGAGCTGCGCCTGACCGATGCCACCGCAGGCGCCGCCCTCGTGGCTGTTCGGCAGCGCCGTGTTCGTGCCGGGGAGGTTGAACGTCGAGGGTGCCGGGACGGAGCTGTTCTTGTTGAGCCCGTTCGCCAGCGCGGAAGCCGCGACGACCGACTTGAAGGAGGATCCGGGGAAGTTGGTGTCGCTCATCGCCTTGTCGACGGTGGGCTTGGTGCGCGAGTTGTTGAGCTCGTCAAAGCGCTTGACGCCCGCCTCACCGGCCTGCGGGGCGACGGTGGTCGGATCGTAGGACGGGAAGGACGCCATCACCTTGATCGCGCCGGTCTTGATGTCCATCACCACTGCGGCGGCCTTGCGGCCCGACGCGGTGCCCTCCTTCAGGGCGTTGAAGGCCACCCGCTGGGCGTTGGGGTCGATCGTGGTCTGGACATCGGCGGCCTTGGCCTTCTTGCCGATCAGCATGTCGAACCACTTCTGGTTCTTCAGGCGCTTGTCCTGGCCGCTCAGCAGGTCGTTGTAGGCCTTCTCGACACCACCGGCACCGGCCGAGGCGGTGAAGTACCCGGTGATCGGAGCGAAGATCTCGCCGTCCTTGTACTTACGCCCGTACTTGGGGGAGCTCTTGCCGGTCTCGACCGCCTCGACCAGGACCTCGGGCCCCGCGATGATCCGGCCGCGCGGTTCGTTGAACGTGCCGGCGAACTTGCGCGTGTTCTTGTCGTCCGTGCGCAGGTTCTCGGCCTGGGTGCCCTGTACGTAGTTCACCTGCGCCAGCAACCCGAGGAACAACAGCCCGCCGAAGATCGCCACCCGGCGCAGCGGCTTGTCCATGTTCATCGTTGATCGCCCCATCCCAGGTTCGCGGGGCTGGCCGTTCGACGCGAGTGAACCCCTACATCGCTAGGACGAAGAGAACTCTCATGAAGTTTCCATGAGAAGACAGATGTGGCCTGGAACGCGGATGTGGCCTGGAACGCGGGCCCTCCACACCGCGGTCGTGGAGGGCCCGAGCGGCCCGAGCGGCCCGGGTGCGCTAGGCCCCGCCGGGGTCGAGCTGCTCGGACGTCAGGACGTGGCCCTTGGCGTCCAAAGCCGCGACCTCTACGGAGTTCGGCCGGGGATCGTCGGGACGATCGAAGACCCGCATGAAGTAGCCGTCCTGCCGTACGGGAACGAGCTCCTGAGCGCCGTCCTTGAAGCGGACGCGGATCTGGCTCGCCGGGTGTGCCGCCCGGCCGTACACCCCCATCCAGCCTCCGGCCAGCGAGGTGTAGTCGATCATGAGCTGCTCGGTGCGTGTGGGCAGGACGCCGGGAGGGCCGCCGCACGTCGTGGAGCCGTCGGACCTGCCCTTGGACGTCACGCTCCGCAGGTAGGTGCAGCCACCGCCCTTCTCGCCGGGTGCGAACCACCACTGCGCCTTGCTGCCGCCCGGCCCGCGAGCTTCGATCACCATCTGCGCCTTGGCGGTGTCGAGCTTGCCCCACGTGGTGCCGGGCTCCTCACCCCTCAGCAGCCCATGGACGACACCCGCCGGGGTGAAGCCCGCCGCGCTCGCCGCACCGGCCGCCGACAGGAGCGCCACGGCCCCGCCCGCCACCACCAACCAGCGGCGCCGATGAGTCCGGGGGCGGCGGAGGACGGACCGGGCGCGGGAGGCGGAGCGGGGACGGGAGGCGGAGCGGGGACGGGAGGCGGAGCGGGGACGGGAGGCGGAGCGGGGACGGGAGGCGGAGCGGGGACGGGAGGCGGAGCGGGGGCTCGGGGACTCCGTGAGGATGCGGGCCAGCGTGCGGCGTCCGTCGGCGTCGTCGGCCGCCTGGGCGTACTGGTCGGCGGCGAGCGGGTCGGTGCCCTTCAAGAGTCGACGAACCTGTGCCTCATTGGTCATGACTGCGCCCCCCTCATTTCGAAGCTCTGTGGTCGGATCCCCGGGCCTTCGTCCGCCAAGGCCTTCTCCAGCCGTTTGCGCGCCCGGTGGAGCCGTACGGCCAACGTCCTGGGGGAGCAGCCGACGACCATGGCGGCCGCGGCGACGTCCAGGCCCTCCCAGGCGACCAGTTGCAGGACCTCCCGATCGCGGTCGGACAGCCGGTCGAGCGCGGCCCGTACGTCCAGGGAGGCCGCGACGCCACCCGCGTGGTCCGGCGCGGGCGTCTCGCGTCGAGCCGATCGGATTTGCGCGCCCAACCGCTCCCGGCGCCGTTCGCCCCGCAGCTGGTTGGCCGGGACGTTGCGCGCGACGCCGTACAGCCAGGGCAGCCGTTCCGCCTCGCCCGGCACATCGGCGAACCGCCGCCAAGCGATCAGAAAGGTCTCCGCGGCCACGTCGCGTGCCTGATCGGCGTCGGTCCTGCGGGCCGCGAACCGCAGGACATCCGGATAGCAGGCCGCGTAGAGCTCGGAGAAACGATCGTGATCATCTCCCACCCTCATCTCCTCTGGTCTTGGCTCGTGATGCCCTCCTATGTCCGGCAGCGGCCCGCCGATTACACACGAGCAAAGCTTCGCAGGGGAGATGCGCTCGAACGCGTTCGATCGAGGGCGCCCGGGTGGCCAACCACCCATCACCCGCGTCAACAAACCTGCGGGTTGCTACACCTAGTCGGTGATGTCGAGGATGGTGAGGGCGCCCCGGCCCTTGCCCAGGGGGAGGCTGTCGCCGATGTGGCCGGTGCTGAGAGCCGTGCCGATCGGCTTCATGGGGGAGATCCGCTCGTAGCCGTCGATGTCGGCAGCGGAGATCAGTAGGACGCTTTCCTCGCCGTCGTCGTACCGGCAGTGGAAGAGGCTTCCGGGAGAGGCGATGCGGCAGCCGCCCGGGCGGTAGGGGAACACGGGCCACATGAGCATGGAGTTCAGCTCGTCGCGCCGGAGGCGGAGTCCTTCGCGGCGTTCCTCCTCGCCGTCCGCGCCCGGGTTCGGCAGGACGTCCTGCTCCAGCTTGCGATCGATGGCGTGGATCTCGGCGCGTACGCGCTCGATGGTGGTGCGCGTGACGAACGCGCCGAGACGGGCGGCGGCCGCGCGGTTGAGGCGGAGCCCGCGGCGGCTCGCGAAGCCCCGGAGGTTGTGGCACACCTCGGGTGAGTCGGCCGCTGTAGCGCTCAGGCAATAAGCATGTCGCCTGCGGTCCCATTGCAGGTCGGTGGCCCGGGTGTACTCGCGGAGCGCGCGGTTGTTCTCTCGGTTGTAAGGGAAGAAGATGAGAAGCTCTTCGCCTGCCAGGTCGATCGCTTGCCGAGAACGCATAGGCGAACCTCCGAGATCGGAACGACGAAAGCCATGGTGGCACCCGGGTCCGACATTTTCGGTGTCGTGGATCGATGGGCACTGCCGCACACTCGACCGGGTTGATCCGATGAGTCAAAAGACCTGTTCGCCGACGACGATTGTTGCTATCTGTTGTTGTTCGTAGGTGGTCGTCGGCTGGAAGGCGTCGAATGGTTGCTGGCGGATCGGCGAGTGCCCACGCACGGCAGGCACGCGAATATGCGATGCAGCTCTGGCGCCGCTACCGGGACGCGTACGAACTGGCCGGCAGATACGAGGTCGCGGCCGAGGCGGAACGCAAGGTCGCCGCGACGCTCCTGACGCTCACGGGCGACGGGAAGTGGCGCCTGCTGGTGGACCGCCGCTGGCCGGGAACGCGATCCGCCAACGTCGACATGATCCTGGTCGGTCCCGGCGGCGTCTTCGTGATCGACGTCAAGCGCTGGCGCCACGCGCCCGTGGTAGCGGGCGATCACCTGCTCGCCGGTGACGACCAACGCGAGGGCGAGCGGCGTGATGGCGAGCGGCGTGATGGCGAGGTCGAGAAGCTGCTCGCCATGACCCAGGAGGCCGAACGGCAAGTGGCCACCCTGGGCATGTCGCCCGTCGCGCTGCGGCCGCTGATGGTCTTCGCAGGTCACCGCGTTGACACGACGCTCGGCCGCGTCCGGCTCCTGGGTGACCAGGAGGTGATCCAGATGCTCGTCGCCGAGCCGAGGCGCCTGACTCCGGCGATGGTACGGGCCGTCAGCGCTCATCTTGAGACGGCGTTCCCCGCGTACGAGACACCGGTTCTGGGCAAGGGCAATGGCGATGCCGCTGCGGACGCGAGTCCGCTCTTCGAGGTCGAGGAGGTGGAGGAGGCCGCTTTGCGATCTGCTCTCGCCGCTCCGATCGAGCAGTGGATGACGTTCCTCCACCCCGACCAGGTCGCCATGGCAAGGCGGACGTGGAACGGGCCAGCGCGCATCAGCGGCCCGGTCGGCACCGGCAAGACCGTGGTGGGCCTCCACCGCGCCGCCTATCTGGCGGAGCGCACCCCGGGGAAGCTTCTGTACGTCACGTTCGTCAACAATCTGCCTCGCGTGCAGGGCCAGCTCTTCAGCCGCCTCGCTCCGGTCTCGACGGACCGGGTCGAGTTCACCAGCCTGCATGGATGGGCTCAGCGTTTTCTCGCGGAACGTGGAGTAAAGGTCTGCCTGAGCAGCGAACGGGCCGAGACAGCCTTTTCGCTTGCGTGGATGCGAGCCGGCCTGGACAGCGCGCTGGTGGACATCGAATCCTCCCCGTTCTATTGGCGGGAGGAGATCGACCACGTCATCAAGGGACGCGGGCTGACGTCGCTAGAGGAGTACCGGACCGTTCCTCGGCATGGCCGTCGTACGGCCCTGCAGACCGAACACCGCGAGGCGGCCTGGTTGCTTTACGAGGAGTACGAGCTCCTTCTCTCAGAGCGGGGAGTGCAGGACTTCAACGACGTTCTCCTAGGGGCGCTCGCCGAACTCCAGGCCGAGCCGATGGAACCTCCGTACGGCGCGGTGATAGTGGACGAGGTCCAGGACCTCACGCTTATCGGGGTGAAGCTTCTCCACGCGTTGGTAGGGGATGCCCGCAACGGGCTTCTGCTCATTGGGGATGGGCAGCAGGCCGTCTACCCGGGAGGCTTTCGGCTATCGGACGCAGGTATCGACATCAAAGGACGCGGCGTGACGCTGCGGACCAACTACCGCAACGCGGCCCAGATTCTCGATGCGGCCCTGGAACTGATCTCGGCCGACCCGTACGACGACCTGGACGGGACCACCTCCAGCGGACGCCGCGATCTGGAGCTGACCTACCACGACGGCACTCTGGTCCGCGCGGACGAGACGAGCGACGCTGCGCACGATCGCCGGCTGGTCGAGGCGCTCAAGGCCGTTCCGGCCGGTGATGCCGCGGTGCTGTGCGCGACGCGGAGGGAGATCGCGCATTACCACCGGCTTCTGACCGGCGCAGGAGTGCCTGTGCTGCGTCTGGAGAACTACGACGGTCGCGAGGTCGAGGCGGTCAAACTCGGGTCGTACCGGCGCGCCAAGGGGCTGGAGTTCAAGTGCGTCTTCCTGCCCCATCACGACGTGGCGTTGCGCGAGGTTTCCGTTGAGAGCGCCGCGGAACGCGAACGCGCCGAGATTCTCCGCCGCCAGCTCTTCGTCGCGATGACGCGAGCCCGTGACCTGCTGTGGCTCGGGTCGGTGCGCGTGAACGAGGGCCTGGTCGGCTAGAGGCACGTCTTGTCTCGTTCCTCTCCACCGCGAATGGAGAGTCGAAACGGTCTCTGAGTGTCGTATCCGCTACGTAGCGTGCTTGGAATCGTGCGCAGGGTCGCATGGCTGTGCGAGCGGCGACGGCTGCGCGCGCGGAAGCGGAGGGATGCATGCGGGAAGACGAACGGCTGGTGGGCGTTCGCGAGCGGCTGCGGTCCGCCTCCGCACCAGCGCCCGGGTTGGCGTCCGCGCCGGCGTTCGGATCGGTGCCCGGGTTGGCGTCCGCTCCAGTGTCCGGGTCGGCTTTCGCGCTCACCCCGATCGTGGCCGGTGAGGGCGCGCCGTTCCCCTACTGGGAGATCGCGCTGATGGTGGAGAACGCCTTTGGCGGGACGCTGGATCCCGGCCGCCTCACCGAATCCGACTATGAGTATTGGCGCGGCCGGCTGGGGCACGCCTGGCTGCCGCCTACGCAGGGGCAGCCCTGGGCCGATCGCTATTGGATTACGACGGACCAGGGCAGGGTCGGCACTGTGAGCGTGGGGCGGCACATCACCGGCAGGCGATGCCTGTCGGTGTCATCGCTCTACATTCACCCCGCTTTTCGTCGGAACGGTCTGGCGTGGGGAGGGCTGGACGCTATTTATCAGGCGGCTCTGGCTGAAGGTCTGGATGGGTTTCAGCTCCATACGGATTGGGTCTGGAGGGACACCGTTCGGTACTACCTCGCACGTGGGATGTGGGTGTGCGGGTGGAAGTTCAACATCGGATTCGCTCGCCAGCGTCAGCTGCCTCGGTATCAAATCTGCCTGGAGGGGGAGGGATCCGCCTTCCTCATCGAGGATCAGGGGGAGATGAGGCCGCTGCTCGTTGCGACGAGGTCGGGGGACCGGCTTTGCCTGGAGGAGACGCTGCTTTCCAAGGAGTTGGAGGCGAGCGATAGCGGCAGGGCGATGCTTCTCGACGGTCGGGCCACCTTCGCTCTGCGGCTGGCACTGGATGGCTGGCCGCTGGTGCGTTCCTTGGAGGCGTGGAACGAGTCCTCCCGGGACTCCGGACATGGGCAGCCTGAAGGGCTCGCCTACCGGATCCCGATCCTTGAACGTCGTGCTCGCGAGTTCGGCTGGAACGTCGAGTCTTCAGAGATCCCCGGACTGGGCGAGCTTCCGGACCCGGTCGCCGGTCACGCGAGCGGCGGGGCCTTGCGGGCCGAGCCTCGATAGGAGTCCGCGTCGTAGCGGCGTGCGTTCTTGTCGACCTTGCCCTCAGCCGCCTTGAGGAGATCCACACCCAGCACGTCCGCCAGCCGGATCAGGTAGAGCATCACATCCGCGAGCTCGGCCTCGACTCGCGGGCCGGCGTCGTCGTCCTCCATGACCCGCCAGGACTCCTCGGGCGTGAGCCACTGGAACTCGGCCAGCAGCTCGCCCGCCTCGCCGGCAAGAGCCATCGCCAGGTTCTTGGGCGTGTGGAACTGCTCCCAGTCCCGTTCCGTCGCGAACTCCCGAAGCCGTTCCGCCAGGTGATCGATGCTCGTCACCCGCCCAGCGTACGGCGCCGTGGCAGCCAGAACGGGCAGGCGAAGGAGCGGGTCCGTGCTCCAGGGGGCTGCCCGATGGATGATTGCGGCATGCCTTCTAATGATCAGCTTGTGGCCCTGGTGACGGGCAGTTCGCGTGGGCTGGGCGCGGCCGTCGCCCGCCGGCTGGCGCGGGACGGGTACACGGTCGCGGTGAACGGATTGCATGGCGACGGCCGGCTGGCCGAGGTCGTCGCGGCGATCTGGGACGAGGGAGGGACCGCCGAGGGATTTGCGGCAGATGTGACCGACAGGGAGCAGGCCGAGGAGCTGGTGGCCGCTGTCTCCGCAACGCTCGGTGTCGTCGGCGCGCTGGTGCTGAACGCGACGGGCCCGCAACCGGAGGCGCCTTTGGAGGATGTGGCCTGGCGTGACCATCTCGACCAGCTGGACTTCTTCGTGAGGAGTCCGGTGCTGCTGGGCCAGGCCGTCCTGCCCGGGATGCGTGAACGGCGGTTCGGCCGGATCGTTCACATCGACTCGGAGATCGCCGATCGGCCACCGGCGGGGCGGTCGGCGTACGCGACCGCCAAGAACGCGCAGATCGGCCTGATGCGCAGCTGGGCGAACGAGCTCGCCGGCTACGGCATCACCGTGAACACGGTCGCCCCGGGCTTCATCCCGGTGGAGCGGCACGCGGACGTCGATGACGCGACCAGGAGCGCCTATCTGGCCACGGTGCCCGTGGGACGCATGGGGACTCCGGACGACGTGGCCTACGCGGTGAGCGTTCTGGCCTCGCCGGAGGCGGGCTTTATCACCGGCCAGCGGATCCTCGTGGACGGTGGCCGCAGCCTCCACATCTGAGACATCCCAAACATCGGATGAATATGGCGGATTTCGGGCTCTGGGTCTAGGAGCGGCCCGCGTCTCGTGTTTTTATGTCGGATGTTTGGGTGTCTGGGGGAGGAGGCTGGACGATGCGACGGCGCGTAACGACGTTCGGAACGATCCTGGGTCTGCTGCTGCTCGGTCTGCCGCCGGTGGGATCCGCCGGGGCGGCGCGGGGGAGCGGTCCGGCGGTGGCGACCTCGGCCCCGGTGGAGTGGCAGGCGGAGAACGCCGCGCTGTCGCAGGCAGGCGTCTTCTCCAACCATGCGGGCTTCTCCGGAACGGGCTTCGTCGACTACACCAACGTGACCGGCGGCTACGTCGAGTGGACCGTGAACGCCCCGGACGCGGGCAGCCAGACGCTGACGTTCCGTTACGCCAACGGCACCAAGGCGAATCGTCCGATGACCATCACGGTCAACGGCACGGCCGTCGCGACGAAGGCCGCGTTCAACGTGACCGCCAACTGGGACACCTGGGCCGACCGCACGTTCACCGCCACCCTGAGCGCGGGCGTCAACAAGATCCGTGCGGCGGCGACAGGCTCAAGCGGCGGGCCCAACGTCGATCGCCTCACGGTCACGGGCACCACGGACACGCAGGCGCCGGGTGTCGTTCCGGGAACCCCGGGCAAGGTAGGCGTCACCGCGACGACGGCCACCGTGAGCTGGGCGGCCGCGACCGACAACGCCGGCGTCGACGCGTACGACCTCGTCGCGGACGGCCGTACGTGCGGGACCGTGCCGGGCCGGACGACGACCGGAACCTGCACGGGCCTGAGCCCGGACGCGGACGCGGCCATCTCCGTCGTGGCGCGCGATGCGTCGGGCAACACGTCGGCGCCCGGCGGCTCCCTCACCGTTCACACCGCGCCAAGCGGCCCGGGCAACCCGTACGGCGACCCCAACCTCGTCTCGATGTTCAACGGCAGCACGCTCGACGGGTGGACGCAGTCCAGATCCGACGGCTGGACCGTCAAGGACGGAGCCGTCCACGGAACGGGTGCCGGGCGCGGCTGGATCTACTACAGCCCGCGGCAGGTCGGCTCGTTCCGCTGGATCTTCAATCTCCGTCAGGTGACCGGCAACCATGCGCCGACGGTCCTGATCTGGGGCACCACCGCCCAGCCTTATCTGGACGCGCTGGGCGGCATCCAGTTCCAGCCGCCGAACGGCGGCCACTGGGACTACCGCCCCGGCCACAACAACGGAGGCGGCGACCTCTTCACGCAGTATCCGCACGACAAGATCGACATTCACAAGTGGAGCCAGTGCGAGCTCATCGCCAACCAGGAGACCGGCATCGCGCGCATGGCGTGCTGCCCCCTCACGACGGCCTCGACCTGCAAGGCGGTCGAAGTCCTGCGATTTAAGGACAAGACCGCCGCACGCGAGGGACCTCTCGCCATCCAGATTCACAACTCTGGAATTCAGGACGAGTACAAGAGCCTCTACGTCGAGTCGCCGGTCGTCATGAAGCCGGACGAGTTCATCACGACCGGGTCCTGAAGGAGTCGCCTTGCTGAGACGATGCCTGCTCGCCGCAACGCTCGTGCTCACCGGATCGCCGTGCTCAATGCCCGTGCCGACGCCGAGGTGTTGCTGTCCGATCACCGGCCCGCGACCGCGTCGAGCGAGGCCGGGCCGGGGTCGGTGGCCGGGAGTGCGGTCGATGGTGATCCTTGGACGGGCTGGCGGTCGGAACGACGCGGCCGCTACCAGTGGATCGCGGTAGACCTGGGCGCGATCTCGACGGTGTCCCGCGTCTCGCTTCGCGGGTCCCGCGAATGCGCGAGGGCGTAACCCCCGCCGGTCGGCGCACCGCCGTAGGCACGGTCCCCAACGTCGCCGGCACCGATGGCGAAGGCGGCCTCCTGGGCCTGGAGCTCTCCCCGCACTTCCGCAGCGACCACTGGCTCTACCTCTTCCACACCAGTCCCACCGACAACCGCATCGTCCGCATCAAATACGAGAACAATGTCCTCGACCTGACCACCGAACAGGTCCTGCTCTCCGGCATAGCCCGTAGCAAGTTCCACAACGGCGGCCGTATCCGCTTCGGCCCCCACGGCAAGCTCTACGCGGCCACCGGCGATGCCCAGAACGGCTCCAATGCGCAGAACCTCAACTCCCTCAACGGCAAGATTCTGCGCCTCAACCCCGACGGCTCCATCCCGGCCGACAACCCGTTCCCCGGCAAATACATATGGAGCTACGGGCACCGCAACATCGAGGGCCTGGCCTTCGACTCCCACGGCCGCCTATGGGAGGCCGAGCTGGGCAACTCCATCACCGACGAGCTCAACCTCATCCACCGCGGCGGCAACCACGGCTGGCCCGCCTGCGAAGGAACGTCCGGCGACTGCGGCGACCCCACCTTCGTTCACCCGGTCCAAACCTGGCCCGTGGCCGACGCCTCACCCAGCGGCCTGGCGATCGTCAACGACCACCTCTACATGGGAGCCCTCCGGGGCCTCCGCCTCTGGCGCATGAAGATCACCGGCGGCACCACCACAACCCCGCAGTCCTACTTCACCGGCACCTACGGCCGTATCCGCACGGTAGAGCCCAGCCCCGACGGTGGCCTGTGGCTCGCCACCAGTAGCGGTGACAAGGACAGCACCCCCGACAACAGCGCCGACCAGATCTTCCATCTCTCCCTGACCCGCTAGAAGCGGCCCGCCGCCTCAGGCCGGACGCCGGCCGCATCACGTCCCGCGACAAGAGCCGCGTCGAGCACTCCGGGGAAACGCGAGTCGATGTCGTCTCGGCGAAGCCGCATGAACCGCGTACGGCCCTCCTGCCGCGCGCTGATCAGCCCGGCCTCCCGCAGCACTCGAAAGTGATGCGACATCGTCGACTTGTGCACGGCGATCGCGGCGGTGGCGGCCGTGCACGAGTGCTCCCCGTCATCGGCCAGCGCCGCCAGCAACTGCAGCCGCACCGGGTCGGCCAGGGCATGCATGACCGCGACGAACTCGATCTCGTCCACTTCAGGCTGGGATGACAAGCGCACGCCTCAGCCTACCAATAGTTCGACGGTTTGACAGTTATCCAACTATTGCCCCATCGTGCTTTCATGAGCACCCTCCACTCGGTCGAGTCCCGCGACGGCACCGTGATCGGTTTCGAGACCCTGGGCCAGGGCTCGCCCCTCCTCCTGGTCCACGGCACCACCGCCGACCGCACCCGCTGGACGCCGGTCCTCGACGCCCTCACCGCCCGTTTCACAGTCCACGTGGTCGACCGCCGAGGCCGAGGCCTGAGCACAGCCGAGCAAGGGCCCTACGCCCTGCGCCGCGAAGGCGAGGACATAGCCGCCGTGGCCGAAACGATCGGCCAGGACGTCTACCTGGTCGGCCATTCCTACGGTGCCCTCTGCTCCCTAGAGGCGGCCTTGCTCACCAGCTCCATCACCCGGATGTTCCTCTACGAGCCACCCACCGACGGCCGTTCCATCGTTTCAACCGAAGCCCGCGACAAGGTCCGCAAGGTCGCCGCAGCAGGCAACGCCGAAGCCACCCTGGAAGCCCTTTTCCGCGAGGCCCTGGGCACACCCCCGCCAGCCGTCCAAGCCATGAAGGCCTCGCCCACCTGGCTGGCCCGCCTCGCAACCGCCCCGACCGTCATGCGCGAACTGGACGGCGTGGAGACCTTCGACATCCTCGACCGCCTGGGGCAGATCACGGTCCCCGTCCGACTGCTCCTGGGCACTGAAAGCCCGCCCTACTTCCGTTCCGCCGCCGAAACCATCGCCGCCCACCTCCCGAACGCCGACCTGGCAACCCTCCACGGGCAAGCCCACCTGGGCGTGGACGGCGACCCAGCCCAGTTCACCGCCGCCGTCTTCGCCTTCATCGATCAACTGTGATCAGCGCGGCACGGTGACGCTCCGCGACGCCCGTGCCCGCGCCGACCCGTTGCAGTGCGCGCTGGTACCTGTGAACACCAGGGCAGTGGAGCAGTTCTCGTCGTCGGTAACGGTCACTGTCGCAATGAACGTTCCGGCCCGCCGGTAGATGTGATCAGGCGCCGGGCCGCCGTCTTTCAAGGTGGCGCCGTCGCCGAAGTCCCAGTCGAACCGAGCCACGGTGCCATCGGGGTCAGAGGACCTCGAGGCGTCGAATGGCGTGGCCTCCCCGGCAGCCCGCACCCGGACGGTCAACTCAGCGACCGGGCCCTGGTCGGGCTGGACGCCGAGCGACTGGAACATGGAGAAGGTGCCGCCGGTGAGCAGCGGCGGGCCGGCCTGGCTGAGACGGCCGTCGGCGGCGATGGCGAACGTGAACAGCAGGCTGGGGTCGCCGTTGGCCGACGATACGAGCAGATGTCGTCCATCCGGGGTGGTGTCGATCCCGACCGGGAACATCCCGGCTGAGAACGGCGAGCCCGGGGTCTCGGAAAGGCTGCCGTCGCCGTTGATCGTGTACGCCGATACTCCGCCCGGATCGGGTTCGTCGCCGGATCCGGCGACGAACAAGTGCCTGCCGTCAGGCGAGACCACGGCGCCCTCAGCGAAGAGCGCGGCCTTGAACGGGCTGCCAGGCACCGGAGTCAGCTCCCCGTCGCGCCCCACCCGGAACCCGTCGACCACCGAGTCGAAGGTCGTGGCGATGTAAGCGAACCGCCCGTCAGGCGTGAAGACGATCTGCGCACCGGACGGGTTGGTCTGCACCGGACGGCCGACCTTCCTCAACGCGGCCTTCGGCCCGATCGCGAACCGAACGATGACATCGGGGTCGCGCGGGCCAGGACTGTCGGGCTCACCATGCCCGACATACAGAAAACGTCCATCCGGGCTCACACCCAGCCCCTGCGGCAGGGCAAAACCAGTAGGCACCGGGTCGCCCGCCGACCGCGGCCTCCCGGCACCGTCAATGGTGAACGCCGAGACCGTTCCAGACTGATTGGCGGCGAACAGCGAGCTGCCATCCGGAGCAAGCGCCAGCCCGAAGGCATCCCCGGTCGGAGCCGTCCCGAGCAACCTCAACTCACCCTGCGAGCCAACCCGGTAAGCCGCGACCGTGTTGTTCCCCCGATTCAACACATACGCAGTACGGCCGTCCGGCGAGAACATCACAGGCGAGGGCCCCGTACCAGAACCCGTCTTGATCAAATCGCCCACACGCCGAGGACGACCGTCCGTCCCCACCCTGAACGCGGCGATGTCCTCCGACTGAGCGTGGGTCACGTACACAAGCCGACCATCAATCCCGCGCAGCACCGAACCCGAAGCAGGCACGCCCGCCATGGTGATCAGCACACAAGCGACAACCAGCAACACTCGAATCCGCCGCACAGCGACCTTGCACTCCCGAACGGGCACAAAGGAAGGGACTGCTGCGGACCCCACGCCGCCGAAGAGTGCAGGTCGGCGACGCGCGCACTCCCACCGTAGGTAGAAACGCCGCTCGCGTCGTGGTGGATTCTGACCCTTTCCAATCAAGACGGCTCTGCCGCCGTAGCGACAGAGCCCCAGTCCCGCTCAGCCTCAGGCCTTACCCCAGACCTTCACCAGTTGCTCTGGCACCTTGGAGCAGTCAGCTCCACCCGTGTCGCCCTCGTACTCCCAGTCAGCCACACCCGATCCCACACGTGCGGCCCGTCCTGACTGGACATCGGGTTGTCCTTGAATCCAACATCCCCGATCGCGTAGTACCTCTTCCCGGCCTTCCCGTAGAAGACGTTCGTCGGACCCACGACATTGGCCCTGGTCTCCTTCGGGTACTGATCCGACATCTTCGCGAAGTAGGCATCGCCGAGCGCCTCCCGTACGGCCGCCGACACCTGAAGCTTGACCGCCGGTCACCGCCCGCTGACCCAGGGTCTGAGGATCGATGTTGGCTAGACGACTGCCCAGCCAACGCACGGGCACTCAGTGATGTCATGCCTCGGGGTGATGCCGGCTAGCGGGGGATCTCATCGCAGGTCCGAGAGCAGGAGTTCCAGTGCCGACTCTTCTTGTACGGCCACCTCCAGTGAACACATGGTGGGGGTCAACTCGGGGTCCCACCCGGCTTCGACCGCATTTCCTCCAAGAGGGAGCAGCGGCGTGCCGCGGTCACGAGCGGTCGCCACGTGTTCCTCGTAGTCGGCGGAGCTCATCCGCCACGGGTGCGCGTCATAGCGAGCGATCATTCGATTGGCCATGGCGATTCCCGGCCAATCGAAATCACCGCGGTAGGCCAGCCGTGCCCCGGCGTCGTCGAGCGCGTCCAGCAGGGTGAGCACTGTGGTGGTGGGGTTGCCGGAAGCACACACCACCGGTCTGCTGCAGCGCGCTTCAACGGCCGCCTCGATGATTCGAGGGTTCTCGCAGATGTAGATCTCTGTGTCGGCGGCCAAACGCCATGTGATGCGTTGGAGGTCGCGCAGAGTCAGGTGTGTCTCAGCGCAGGCCTCGGTGCGCTCGCGGAGCGACCGCTCAGGCCAGTGGCCGCCGAGCGGCACGAGCCCGTACGTCAACACGGTGCTCGACACCCGGTCGGTGGCGACGCCCGCCGCCTCCCAGAGGGCGCGCCTCGCCGCCGCGTCCGGCGGCGGATCGATCCCATGCGCACGGGCCAGGGCTCGCATCACGACCTTGGACAGGAGGGTGTCGTCATCGAGGCCGTGCGCGGTGCCGGTCAGCTGTTCGGCGAGCTCTCCGCGGCCAAGCCTGGCCAGTCGGATCGCGGGCACGGCCCGGGCCGTCGACCAGAGATCGGTTGCGCTCGGGAACTCTCCGGGCTCGGGTCGCGGTGACATCGTGGACGGCGCCGATTCCAGCTGATGAGGCAGCGCCGCCAGGACATCCACGGCTTGGACCATCAGCTGCGCCGCTCGCTCTGAAGGCAGCCGGGCCAGGACCCCACTCCGTTTCAGTTCGGCGAGCCAGGATTCGGCCCAGTCGGCCTGATCGAGATCATTACGCCGCAAGGCCTTTCTGGCCTCCGCCCAGGTCGCCTCCGCAGCGGCGCGTCGGGCGTTTCGCAGGGCGGGCCGGTTGGTCAGCGGCCCGCGAAGCTCCGCCACTACATCGATCAGCCCCACTTCGGCCGCGCTCAGCCGAAGGCGCTCGTCGAGGTCGGCGAGCGCGATCGACACTGTGCCGCCGGGATACGACCTCCCCATCAAGAGTCCCAGGGCCTCAACCTCATCGGCGCTGAGCATGTCCAGACGGATCCGACCTCGCACTTCGAGACCGCTGCGTTCCACTCGATCTCGCAGCAGATCCCAGAGGCGGGCCAGCGCGGGCTGGCCGAGCCACGCGCGGGTCTCGGGCCTCACGATCTGGTCCGCGCGTGCGCCGGCATCTCTCCGGATACCTGGGAGGGAGAGCGCACGGTCATACGCTCACCAAGTGTTTGCGCTGGCCGTCCCAGGTGAAATGCACGGTCGCCACGCCGCGCACATGCGGATCGCGGAGGCATTCATAGATGTGCAGACTGGGCACGCTGGGGAAACAGCCCCAGAGCCGTTCGCTGGTGATGACGAAGTCGAGGTCGAGCTCCACCAGGAGACCGAGCAGCCGCCCGTGCGTGGGCTCGTCGACCTTGGCGAACGCGTCGTCCAGGAGAATCAGCCGTGGTGCTGCCGGTGCCGCGTCTCCCAGGGACGAGAAGTGGGCTGCGGCGGTCGCGAACAGCACCAGGTAGGACACCACCCGCTGCTCACCCTGACTGAGCGCCGTCCGATGGCTGAGCACCCGCTCCTTGTCCGGGTTGGCGGTATCGGTCACCTTCACCCTGAACGCGAACCACGAGCGGTAGTCGAGGGCGGTCTGGAGGTGCAGCGCGTATCCGGCGGATGGATCGGCCAGCCGAGCCTCCTCGATCCGGCGCCGCAGGGCGTCCCGCAGTTGCGCCGACTGGTCACGTGTGCGCAGCGCCGAGGGGCTGCGCAGCAGCGCCACCGCTGCCTTGATGTCGGCGTGGCTGCCGGCCGCCAGCTCCCACACCAGCCGGGCCCCGATGCCATGCGAGGACCGGACGTCGTCCAGCGTCTGGTTCATCACCGCGACCAGACTGTGCGCAGCGAGCACCTGCCGGGACAGGTGGTCACCGAGCTCGCCCAGCAGGTAGCGCTCGAAGACCTCCTGCTCCCGGCTGGACAGCTGAAGCCTGGCTTCGGCCACCGCCATGCGTATCCGGGAGCCCACCACGGCGACGTCATGGACGCCGGTGTCGTCGTGCAGTGCGAAGCGCTTGATGCCGTCGACCTCATCGATACCGGCGTCGTAGCCGCCGGCCAGCCCGTCGCGCAGTTCCTCGCCGCGACGCAGGATGAGCGAGTCGCTGACGTCGGCCGAGGGCGCACCGAGCCGGCCGGCGATGTCGTCGGCCAGCGCGCGGAGAGCAGTGATGCGGGCGCGCACCTCGGCTTCCTGAGCGGCGTCGTAGGCCTCAAGAGCCGCCTCCACGCCGTCGCGGAGCTCGGCCGCGAGCGCGAGCCCGGGTAGGCCGAGGGGACGTCGCAGCCGGACGCCGCCGGACACGACCTCCTGCTCGTGCTCGGAAAGTGCGTCCAAGGCGTGCTGCCGCTCGATCTGCGCGGCAATCCGTTTCTCACGGATTCCCTCGTGCCGCGTTCGCAGCCCCGGGAGGGCGGCCTGCGCCTCGTTGTAGCGCTGCTGGGCTTCACCCTCGCGTTCGACGATCTCCTGTTCGGTCGCACCCACGGAATTCTCGAGGAGAACCAGCTCGTGGCGGATCTTCACGAGATCGGCTCGGATGCCTCGGTAGCGGCCTTCCGCCTCGCTACGCCGCTCGCGGGCCTGCGTCCACAGGCCGCCGGCCTTGGCGTGGCCGGTCAATCGCCCACGGACGCGGCCGGCGTCGCGGGTGAGCGTGCCGAGCCTGGTCCGAAGCCCGCCCAGATCGTTGAGCAGGCGGGCGAGGGCGCCAGTCTCGGTGGGAAGCCCATCGGCGGTCGCCTGCGCTTCGGCCCGGGTGCGTAGTGTCACCGCCGCCGCCCGCGCCTGCTCGGCCTCGCGCCGGGCCTGGACCAGCTGAACGGCCAGGCGCCCGGTCTCCGCGACGGATTCCTCGTACACGGTCCACGCGTCGGTGAGAGGCCGTGATCGCGGGGGCTCGCGCAACGCGCGGCGAAGCTCGTCGCGGGCCTGCTCAATTCGCTTCCGCTCCGCGCCCGCGACCTCGGCCTCGCTCGTCAGCGCCTCGATGCGGGCGGCCAGCTCGGCGATCCGGCGCCGCCGTGTCTCCATTCGCACGCCCGCGCCGATGTACTCGGGGCCGTCCTTGGCGTACGAGCCGTTCGCCACGCCGAGCCGCCATCGTCCGTCCGGTGCGACCCAGCTGTGCGGCTGCTCTTCGCCGGCTGCGTCCCCGCCGTTCTCCACCAGCCCGATCGAACGGAGCAGTCGTTCGATCGTCCCCTGGCCCACGCCTTGCCCGGGGACCGGGCGCAGAACGTCGGCCAGAGTGGGACCCGTCAGGGGAGTGGCAGCGGCCTGGAGCAGCACCTCCTGGAGGCGCCTGTCGATCACTTGGCCGTCGCCGTCCACCCAGGCGGACAGGAGACCGGCGGCCTCCAGTGCGGCCTCGATCCCCGCCTGGTCGGCGCCGGTCACCGGGTCGGCGAAGTCCACCAGCAGGAACAGGGGCGCTCCGGTGCCCGGCCGGCGTTCCGCCGTCGCGTACCGTGAACGCGGCGGCTCGGGATCGGCCTGTCGTTCCCAGTGCCGCTTCTCCGACTGTGCCTTCTCCAGCTCACTCGCGAGATCGCGCTGGCGGGCGAGGACCTCGTCCCTTTCGGCATCATAGGTCGCCAGGACCGGCTCGGCGATGTCGTGCGCGAGACGTCCGAGGGCATCGGGAACATCGCGGGGGAGTGCCCGCTCTGTGACGGGCAGTTCATCGTCCGCCCGATCGCGGGGCAGGGCGATCAGGTCCAGCAGTGGCTCGGGTTCGGGCAGTCGTTCGGCCCAGGGGACCACGGCCGCCGCATAGTCCTCCGACGCGGCGGCCAGTTCGACGCCGCGGTCCTTCTCGCGTTGGCGTGCCTCCTCCACCTGTCCGTCGAGCCGTTCCGCCTCCTGCCGCAGGGCTGTGGCCTTCCGCTCGGCGGCGGTCACCTTCTCCAACCGCTCGGTGAGCGCGGCGGCCGCGCGCTGCCGCGCCTTCACCACGCGGTCGCTCTCGCCGAGCCGCTCGGTCCATGCCGCCAGATCAGGGGCCGTCCGCGCATCCAATGCACGCGGGGCGGGGCGTCCGAGCTCGTGCTCCCGGTCGTCCGGGTCGATGAGCGTCTCGGTCAGGGGCGACGACAGCGGGGAGGCTCTGGCGACGGGTGCCTCTCCCAGCAACGCCTCGTCGAGTCCGCACGCGCGCGCGTCACGCCGCGCGTCGCGAAGCGATTCCCGCAGGGCGGTGAGATCGGCGCCGATCTCGTTGGCCTCGGTGTCCAACCGGTTCGCGGCGGCGCCCTCGCCTTGGCGTGCCAGCTCCGCCGCCTCCCACGCGGCCTCGGCGGCCCCATGCTGTGCTCGGACGGTCTCACGCTTGTCCCGCAGATCCTTGAGCGCCCCGTACGCCGCGCTGTCGCGCAGCGCCCGCAGGTCGCCCTCGGCAGAGTCCTTGGCCTCCTCCAGGGAGTCGGCGGCGGCCTTGACCTTGGCTTCGTCGTCTTTCAAGCCGGCGAGATCGCGCTCGGCGTCCCCGGCCTGCCGCCGGCGGTCTTTGAGTTCGGTGAGCGCATGGCGCACTTCGTCCACGCGCCCCCGCAGCACGCCGCGTAGATAGCCGCGGTAGGCGACGAGGAACGTGCCGAGAGCGGCGTCGGTCTTCTCCAGGCGCGCCAGCTCCTCGCGTACGGTGTCGAGGTCGTCGAGATTGCGGGCGACCTTGTCGATGATCTCGTCGTCGAGCGGCGGCAGCGCGTCGCTGAGCACCTTCACCAGCTCGCCCGACTCGATCCGGTCGCCGATGGTCGGCCGGCGCAGGCCGTACAGCAGATGCACCAGATTGCGATAGCGCGCCAGGTCGGTCAGCCCGAACAGTTCACGGGAGACTCGCGCCCGGTACTCGGTGGGCCGGTCGTAGTAGTTCTCCTGCCCGACCAGGTCCCGCAGTTGGACGAGCGTGGGCCGGCGTGCGGGATCGCTCAGCGGAAGCTCGCCCTCGCCGTCACCCACTTTGAGCGGCGTGACGAAGTAGAACGCCTTTGCCTCACCTGTTGAGGTGGACGCCCGGATCGCCGCGCCGAGCGTGATCCTTTCCGGCTCCCCGTCTTCCTGCGGTGTGCGGACGAACTCGACCCACAGGTAACCGAGCCGATTGGTGCCCTGCGTCCAGCCGTCCAGCATCAGCCACTTCAGCGTCGTCTTTCCGCCACCGGCCGCGTCCAGCCTCCGGGTGTCGCCGTCGAGCAGGAACGGCAGCAGCATCTCCAGGGCTTTGGACTTGCCCGCACCGTTCTTGCCGCGCAGCAGCAGGCGGCCGCCGCCGAACAGGAACTCGTCGTCGTACTGCCACACCTGGTGGATCCCGGCGCGGCCGAGCCGGAACCTGTGCGGGTGCTCGGGCAGAGGGATCATCGTGTCGACACCTCGGGGGCATAGCGGGCGGCAGCGGCGAGCAGCCGCCAGCCTCCGTTCGCGCAGGGTTTGATCAGGCACATCCGGTGGAGCAGGTCCAGAACGTCCTCGCGCAGAAGTTCGGGCGACTTGGTGTAATGCTCGGCCCAAGATCCACCGTGCCGCCCGGCGAGATCCGCGAGCACTGCGCCGATCAGCCGATCCGGGATTTCGGGCGAGCCCCCCTCCGGGGCGAGCGCGGCGATGAGCCTCTCGACCAGGAGCAATGCCGCCCACGGCACGGTGCCCGTGCCGGGGAAGCCGATGTCGCTCAGCTCGCCCTCGGGATCGATCAGGGCCACCCCCTCGGCCCTGATCTCCGCGTCGAGCCCCAGCGCGTCCTCGAAGATCCGTTGCTCGCGTCTCTGGTTGCGGCGCAGCCAGTCGCGTTCCTCATCGGTCAGATCCTCGACGTAGACCACCGGGGTCTCCACCAGCCTGCGCCGCACGGCATGCCGAGGTCCGGACTGGTCGGGCGCCGCCGCCAGCCGGACCAGCTCGGCGGCAGACGCGGCCCGGCCGATCGGGCCGCTCACCATCCTGCGGGCGATCTCGCGGTCCACCGTCAGGAGTGCCTCCGCGTCCCCGTCGCCCGAATACGACTCGACCGACCCCTCGTCCTCCGCCAGCACCCGCCAAGCCATGAGCTGCTTGAGCGCCGCGACCAAAGCACGGCGTTCGACGGCCTTGTTGGGCTCGCCGAGGTCGATGTCGGCCTCCGCGGCCGCGGCGCGGGTACGGGTCACGATCTCCGAGAGCAGCAACTGCTCAGGGGCGGTCACGAGGACGGAGAGCGCAAGGGCCAGATACGCATAGGTGCGAGGGGTGAACGGTGTACCGGATGCCCGTTCCAACCTCCGCATGGCACCCGATCCCAGACCTGCCTTCAGCAGGCGCGCGAAGCCGGGTTCGACCACCAGCCGGTAGCCGAGCAGTTGACCGAACTGTCTCGTCAGCTCGTCCGCGTGCCGCCGGATCAGCGGAAAGTCCTCCGGGTGCGACTCCGACGTCACCAGTGGATGTCTGAGCAGCAACCGCGCCGCGGCACGCCTCTCGGCCGCGAGATCGACCGAGAAATCGCCGATCATCCAGCCTCCTCCACCGACAGGTCGGGCCCTGCCGCGCCGACCACCAAACCGAGATCGTCCAGTGTCAGATCACCATCGGCTCCATGGACCACCGAACCCCGCCCGGGCGCCCGGACGATCCGGAGGCCCACGCCGAGATCTTCGTCCACGGTTTCGACCTGTTCGAACCCCGGCGGAGCCGTCGCCAACGACCGGGCGAGCAGATCCAGCAATAGCCGGGTGGCCGCCGCCGACAGCCGCACACCGTCCAGCCTCGGCCCCGCCGCGCGCAACTCCGCGGCCGCCGCCCGTTGCCGGCGCGTCTCCTCCTCGGCGTGCCGCCGCAATCTCGCACGCTGCTCGGCGTAGTCCTCCGGCCCCGCCGTGCGTCCCTTGGGCGCCCGCGATCCCCGCTCCCGGAGCGCGACCGGGACGCCGATGACCGGCCCGTCCCACCAACTGGTCGTCGCCGGCACATCACGGTCGGCATCCGGAGCCAAGGCCAGATGCCGCGCGCCGTAAAGCCCGAACGCGGCCACGAACAGATCATGCGCAGAGGCATCGTCCGCGGCGTCGAACCATGCGGCCAACCGGAGGAGATCCCGCTGCCGGGACAGCCCGCCCGTCGAGGAGCGGATCATGCGTTTCGCGTTGGCCAGCAGAGCCTGCAACGCACGCAGGGTCGCGTCGCGCAGCTGGTCGACCTGGCTGCCCTGCCCGGTCTCGTCAAAGAACCAGGCTCGCAAACCGGCCCAGTCGTCCAGCCCGCGCCCCCGGCTGCGCTGCACCTGAATCTCGGCCTGCTCCAGCGCCGCCAGCCCCTGATCGGCTTCGTCGATTCGCCTCAGCAGCTCCGGCAACCCCGGCCACAACGCCCGAAGGCTGGCCTGGATCTGCGGTGCGAAGTGGGCAACGTCATCGGTGATCGTCTCGGCGTAGTCGAGCAGCAATTCCTTGAATCCGGTGAACTCCGTGGTGTCCAGATCGTACCGGAAGATGACCTGCCCCAGATAGGCATAGAAGTCCCGCACCGAGTCGGCGAACTGGCCGAACTGAGCGAACATCGTCGAGATCCGCTCCAGCCCCTCCCGCGGCTCGATCCCGCCCGGCGCGGCGCTCAGCTCCTCAAGCTCTCGCAGCCCTCGCGCGACGAGAGCCAGTAGTTCACGGCTGACCTCCCGCGCCGCGTCGGCGCTCGCCAGGATCTCATCGGCCTGCCGCTGAATGCGCTCGCCCAGCGCCGACAGCTGATACCGCGACCGGACCCGGTGATATTCGCGGATGCTCGCGGCCTTGACCGGCCGGGAGCTGGGGATCAGATTCCCCCAGATCTTCAACTGCTCAAGCCTGGCCGCCAGCGTCTCGACGGTCAGCTCGCCCGCGAGCCGCTCGGCCACGTCGTGCGCCGACAGATCCGCCAGCAAGGTCGACGTGAACACCCGCATGACCGACAGATAGACCGCCCGGTCATGCACAGTCAGATACGTGTAAGCGGTCAGCCGATCAAGCTCAGTGGCGTCGTGATCCTCCTCCACGCCTCACAACCGTACGCGCTATGACCGACAAACCAGCCGCATTCGTCCCTGCTGCGCCCGTCTATGCCACACGGCGTGCGCGGTGGTGTGGGGTGGAGGGATACGCGGCCGCGACCATCCCGCCGAGAGCGCCTCAGGCGATCCCTCTGAATACGGTGCGTACGCGGAGGAGTTGGAGATCGAACTGGGCATCGCCGGTCCTGTGGCCAACGAGATCATCAGGGCGGAGTTCGCGCATCTCGGTGACGAACGGGATCCGGAACTGATCAGGGAAGGATCGCGGGAGCTGCGGGAACGAGCGAGGGTATTCGGCCACTCACTGGAGATCGGTGCACTCCTGGACCGTGCGGATGACCTGGAGGCCTCCAGTGGGTAGGGACGCGGGGTCGGTTCCGCCGTCCCGGGTGATCACGTCTGGTGCTCGATGAGGCGGGCGAGGAAGGCCTGGGTCTCGGGGTCCACGGCGTACAGAACAGTGCCGGCCATGCCGCGGGTGAGCAGGACCTTGTAGATGTTCCTGATGTGCCGGTCGACCTGCAGGTCGGTGACGTTCTTACGAGTGAGCTCCGGATCCCTGTTCTCGGCGCGGACGGGCACGAGTCGTTCATGGCGGGCGATGAGGTCGGGCCCGATGATCACACCTGCCCAGTCGTATTCGAAGCCCTGGGCGGTGTACACGCAGCCCACCTGTTCGAAGCCGCCGTCGGCGGTCGCCCAGAGCGGGCTGGGAGGTGCGTCGCCCACCGCGCGATCGTCCTTGACGTTCCAAGGCCGGGACCAGTCGCCGATCCGGACGTCCCTGACCAGAGTGTTGTCCGAACGGGGCTTGCTCCACGGCCAGCAGTAACCGGCGGCGATCCGCGCGGAATAGCCCTCAGCGGTCTTCGCTCGCAGGATCGCGTCCATCTCGGCCGGTGATTCGGCCAGTGTCACCTCGAAGTGGTCGTCACCCGTCCACGGCTGAGGGTCCTCTGAGTCCAGGCCGAGCAGGCTGAGGACCCATTCCTCATATTTCTTGCTCCCGCCGCAGCGCCACTGCCCGTCCAGGTCGACGTGGTGAACTCGAAAGCCGAGGTTCGTGGCATGGTTCTTGATCGCTTCCACGGTGCCCGTTTCGCCCGGCTTCACCACCTGGTGTTCGTCGAGGAGGAACACGGGCACCCGCGCGGCCGAGATGAGTTCGTCGACCTGTGGCCGTCCCGTGCGCTGTGCCGCCCGGGTGAACCGGTTGGCGGAGCTCTCGCGGATCCGATGCGCCTCATCGCAGATGAGGACATCGAGTTCGTTCTTGCCCGCTTCCATGAAACTGTTGAAGTACTTGAACAGGTTCTGCACCCGCCGGTTTCCTCTGCCGGCGTTCTTTCGCATCGTCTGGGTGAAGGAGCGGGAGCCGGTCGCGTGCAGAACGGTGCGTCCCTGCCTGTTCAACTCGGCCAGGAGCGAGAGGGCGATCACGCTCTTGCCGCTTCCCGGTCCGCCCGTGACGATGACGACCCGCTTCGCGTCCGACGCGTATGACCGCTTCACCGCGTGCAGCACCAGGTCGTACGCCACGCGTTGCTGGTCGAGGAGCACGAACTGCTCGCGGTCGCCGAGCTCGGCTGCGGCGAGCCGCATCAGCTGCTTGGACGGCCGGACGGCGCTGTTGAGCAGATGGTCGGCTGCCTCGGCGCCGGGCTCTGGCGCGAACTGGGCCCTGAGATAGTCCAGGAATCCGCTGCGCCGGGACTTGGTGAACAACCGCGTGCGCTCGTTCTGCGCGAGGTCGAAGAGATCGTCCACATCCTGGTCGAGCGCGTTGTGGAGGTAGGCGACACCGCGAACGGCCTCCGGATCGCCTTTCAGGGCACCGATGAAGTCGACGATCGTCTCGCAGTACCCCTGCACCTGATTGAGGGGGTGCTCGACCTCGCGACCATATCCCGGCACGACAACGAGGTTCTCGTTGTCCTCGTAGAGGGCGGCCTTGCTCCACTGCTTCAGTTCCACGACCAAGTACAGGTCATTGCCCGTCGTCCGGTCGACTCCCGCCAGGATGACGTCGGCACGCTTGCTCGTCCGTGGCAACTGGTATTCGATCAGCAGTTCCACCTTGCCGAGGCCAGCATCGACAAGGTCCCGGGCGAGTACGGGAAGGCTGCGGCGCCAGGATTTCTTCTCCCCTTCGGGAGCGGAGCGTCCCGTGGTGGCCCTCAGGTGGTCGTTGAGGATGCCGACCAGTTGCCGTTCCATCGGAGATCCGACCAGATTCTCGGCAGACACCCGAACAGCGGTCACCGACATCCCCCAGGCAGCACGAAGAAACTCGTGCGGTGGGGGCATGTCCGTGATCAGCCGATCAGCGGAAGCCCGTCGGTCCGCATTCCCTTTGCGGTAGGCAGATTACAAGCGATCAGCGCCGAAGTCAGCCGTGTGGTGGAGCTTTGTGCTTCGAGTCAGTGCAGGTGGCTTCGGACCGTCTCTAGGAGGGCGGCCCATTCTTCCTGGTGAAACTCCAGGACGCTGTCGGTGGCCTTGGAGTCGCGGACGGCGATGGTGCCGTCGGCGGCCCGGGCCACCTCGACGCAGTCGCCGTTCGGGTCGCTGTGGCTCGACTTGCGCCAGCCCGTGTAGTGCTTGGTCATGTCTCCGATCCTGCCCCGTCGGCCAGCCGATCGGCTACCCGTCCGAGAAAGGCGAGGCTGTCCTCAGGGGATAGGGCGGCGTCCCGGAGCCGGTCGTACATCCCGATATACCGCGCCAACTCGCTGCGCTTGGAGAGAACGAGATCCGTAGTGACGGTGTCGACGACGGCGAGAGCTGGGTCAGGCGGGTCGGGGAAGGTGTAGAGGGAGAACGACGCCTTGGGGAGGAGCCCTCCGGGGATGGGACGGTCGGAGGGCAGGACCCAGAAGGTGATGCGTTCCTCTTCCGTGACCAGCTCGACCATGTGCCGGAGCTGGGCGGCCTTCACCAGGGGTGGCACGGCGAGGCGATGGATCATGGATTCGTCGAGAACGGCGTCGTAGGTGGGGCCGTCCGGCTGGAGCAGGCGGCGCTGGCGGTGTGTGCGTGCGTCGGCCATGCGCTCCGGCCGGTATTCGAGAGGCCCCTGCCGTTCGTCCAGATCGACCAGTGCGCTGATGAGATCGGGGATCTGCAGGAGGGCGGGGAATCCCGTCTGGTTGTAGCTGCGGATGGTGTCGGCGCCCGACTCCAGGTCGGCATAGAGCTTCTGGCGCGGGCCCATCGAGTCGCCGAAGGAGTCCCACCAACCCTTCTGGGCGGCGTCACGGGCCAGGCGGATGACCTTCTCGTACTCGCGGCCGGTGACGCCGAGGGTGTCCAGCATGTTCATGAGATCGGCGAGATCCGGTCGGAGCTGACCGTTCTCCAGCCGGGTGATCTTCGTGCGCGACTGGTAGACGAGCCGGGCGAGCTCGTCGGCGGTCAGGTCGCGGTCCTCGCGGATCCGGCGGAGTTCGGCCGCCAACCGGCGGCGACGGACGTAGGGGCTCGGCATGGCCGCTCTCCCTTGAACAGGCCTCGATCACACTGCGTACGGATCAATAACCTTCTGCAACTGATCTGGTATCGGCAACGCCGTGGCCGGATGCGGCCGTCCATGTGATGAATGTGCAGGTCAGAGTACGGGGCCAAGATTTTTCCGCACGTGCGAATCTGACACGTGCGGCGTTCGAACGTGCGGAGATGGGACGTGCCCTCGCCGCTCGTGCGAATCAAGCGTCATCGGACCCGATCGCCTTGATTCATCGGGTCTGAATGGCAGCATCGTTTGGCGAATGGCCTGCGAAAAGGCAGGGCCATCAACAGATCCGCACATCAGGAGTGCACATGTCCCCGGCGATGCTCTTCGCGGCAGAAACCAGTCCGTTCTACTGGCGACGGACCTTTATGGGCGCCCCTGAGCAGGCTCGCACCGTACGGCGGTTCGTCGGGTGCCTGCTGGACGGCTGTCCTTACGTCGACGACGTCCTGCTGGCAGCCGATGAGCTGGTCGTCAACGCGATCAGGCACACGAAGTCGGGCCAGTGCGGTGGGACGTTCACTGTCGAGGTGCTGAAGGGCGACGGCCGGGTGGCGGTCTCGGTCGCCGACCAGGGCGGCCCGACCGAGCTCGTCGTACGGGACGCCGGCGAACTCGACGAGTCCGGGCGCGGTCTGCGAACGGTGTCGCTCACCGCCTCCAGCTGGGGCTGGCATGGCAACGGCGATGGCCGGACCGTCACGGCCGTCTTCTCAGGGGAGTGGACGGAGTGATCCCGTCGCCGGCGAGGCGGCACGCCGTTATTCGTGAGCGGGTGCATGCGATGATGACCGCCGCGATGCGCGCCGACGGGGCCGCGATCGACGCCTTCCTCGAACGGGCTGACGGACCCTGGCTCGACCCCCACAGCATCGAGTTCGTCAGGGAGGCGCGACGCCTGGTACTCGCCTCTGCGGCCGCACTCACGACGGTCCTGGGCGTGCACCGGCCAGGTGACGATCCCTACGGACGTGAGATCTGCCGCGCTTGCGGCATCGCCGACTGCCGTCTGATCAAACTGATCACGGACGTCTTCGCCGCCTATGCCGTAAGACCTGGCGAGGTCGACCGGGCGGAGGCATGGCGGCGGGCGGAGCAGTGGTTCGGCGAGGGCCCGCATCGGTTCCCGCTCGCCGTCGACGAGTTTGAACAGGGTTTCGCCTTCCGGCAAGTCTCCGACGCCGACGGCCCGCTCCTGGTGGTCGATCGTAGGACCGGTGCGCTGAGCCGCTGGCCGGACCTTCCTCGTGACGAGCTTGTCGAGCACTACCGCTGCTACCTGCGAAGAGAGCTGTGAGAGGTCAGAGGCGGGGCTACGGGATCGATACTGGGCATTTTCTGGGCATCTCTGCGACACTTGAGTCATGCCACCAGCTGAGTACCTGCGTCCGGAGGATCTGTTTGGTGACCTTCGTGTGCTCCTGAAGGCTGGTCTGCCTGTTCGGCTGGAGCGGTGCGGGTCGAGTGTTCTTGCTTTGCGCGGCGTGCGGGCGCGTGCGCTGCAACCCGATGATCCGGGCAGCCAGGCGCGTGCGTTGGACGCACTCTTGCGTGAGCAATTGGACCGGTTGGAGAACGCCGAGTTGGCAGACGCGGCGCCCTTGCTGTTCGGTGCTCACGTATCGACGTCAGGGGCGACTCTCACTGCCCGGAGGGATGCTGCCGCGAAGGCCGCGGGGTTCGAGGTCCATCACTTCCGGAAGCGGATCGAACCGAAGATGTTGGAGCTCATCGCCTTGCAGTTGCAGCGCGACAGCGAGGACTTCACGGTTCGGCATGCAGAGCCTCCTGGGCTGAGGGCTCGCCAGAATGCGCTGCAACTGCCGGAGGATGTCTTCGCATGGGAGGCAGCCGAGCATCAGGAGGCAATCGCGCGGCTGTGGGCGGCGGTGTACGGCCTCCGCGGTGAACTGCTGCGGGTCGCCCGACTGGTAAGCATGGCCGTCGACCAGGGCGAGGTGGTGCCCGCGGCCGATGCGGCCTTGTGGCGGCATGCGATGGTCTTGGCTGTGGCCGAGCAGTACCGGGCTGCCTACGGCAGCGTGCTGTTGCATGCTGCTACCGAGCTGGGCCCGACTGACATTGCCGCCTACGCCGGGTGGACGCCGCCGCTGACGGAGGACCAGAAGCGGCTGGTCGTGCACTGCATGGATCTTGAGGGCTCCCACACCGAGTTCGTCGACCGCCTCCGGGCTGCAGGCGGAGATGAACTCATGACTACGTGGCGGCTGGCTCTGATCAGCACCGTTCCAGCGGGATCGAGAGGACGACCTTCGTGAGCATCGAGCAGTTCCTGGACCCGGCGATCCCGCCACGACGTTATGTGGTCACTGGAGGGCCATCCGCAGGCAAGGAGTCAGCGCTCGCCGAGATCGCCGCGCGAGGGATCCCTTGTACCGAGGGCGAACCGGCTCGGGAGATCTACCGCAAGCATCGTGACAGGCTCGGCCGGCACTTGGAGGTCGGCGATCGGCGTGCCTACTCTCGCGACGTGCTGGAGGCCTTTGTCGCCGAGTTCTGCGACCACAAGTTCGGGCTGCGCTTCTACAACCGAGGCATTCCTGACGGGTACGGCTGGGACGCGTTCTTCGGCCTCGGTCCCTACCCCGAGTTGGAGGAAGCCTCCCGCGTTTACCGCTACGACGCCGTGTTCGTGTTGGACCCGCTGGACGACTTCGACTCCGAGGACGACCTGGTGTGGGCGAAGGAACGCGAGATCAGACGAGTCCACGAACTGATCATTCAAGGCTACTACGACGCTGGATACAGGCCCATCTTCGTGCCTGCAGACGAGGCCGGCCGACGTGTCGACTTCATCATCGCAAACCTGCCTGTGCCCACCACCTGACGGGAGCATCTCTCATGGGCGGACGCGACCACCCCGTGGAGATCATCAGCCCCAACAACGTGCTTGCGAACGCGATGCTGCGTACGGTCGACATGGTTCGCCCCAGGCTGCAGGCCATCAATCCCGAACGGGTCGCGTTCTGTGTCGGAACCCAGATCAATGGTGCTCCGCACCTAGGCACCTCGCTGGTCCAGACGGCGGCGTTCCTGCTCGCCAAGGCCACCAAGCGCACTTTCAACGTCGACGCCGTCGTCCGGTTCGGTGCGCTCGATAATGCGCCATACGACGTCCGCCTGGACCCGGAGACCCATCACGCTTATCAGCAGACCTACTTCCACGCTCTCGGCCAGGATGCGGTCACCAATCTGATCGACAAGTACTACAGGGGTTTGTTCGACTCGCTCGCTGATGCCACCGGTGTCGACTACGAGGTCGAGACCTACACCACTCAGCAGAACGACCCTGGCTTCAGACACGAGTTCCTTGCCACGCTCGGCCATCTGGAGTCGATCCGCTGGCCGCTCGCGCCATCACACGGGCAGGTTCATCTGCGCCTGCCCTGCCCACAATGCGGCTGGGCGGAGAAACGAGCCGAACGGACCCAACTGCGACGTGCTGGCTCGGGCGGAGCCGACTTCACCGCAGTGTGCACTGACCACGGTGACTACGAGGTGGCGGTGACCTCCGACAGCGGTGGTTACCTGGATTTGGCGACCCTGTACAGGAACCTCGTCAAGGAGCGGATGGCCGCCCGCGATCACGTGACGCTGTCGGTCATGGTCAAGGGTGGTGATTGGGCGTACGGGTGCCAACTGGTCGACGAAGCCTTTGCTCTGCTGCCCGGCCTGCCACCGCCGCCACGCATCTTCACTCCCATGGTGCTCACCGACACCGGAGCCAAGCTCTCCAAGTCACTGATTCGGGAGGGCAAAGTTCCACCGCCACCAGGGGCGCGCCCCTGGATGCTCGACGTCACCTCCTGGGATGGTGATACCGACTCCTACGTCGACGCGCTCGTCTGGCTCGTCAGCCGGATGCTCGCCGACCCCAAGCACTTCTACCGCAGCTACACCACACAGGAACTGGACCGGATCATGACCGCACGCCCCGCGGCGACCACGGGCGTCCGCGCTCGTGAGATGAACCTCTACCGTCGCTACTTCGACCTCGTCGCCGCCGGCCGCAAGACCATCGAGGTCCGCGTCTGCTATCCCAACCTGCGGAACCTCGCTGCTGGAGACCACATCCGTTTCATCTGCGGCCGCGACGACTGCCTAACCGGGGTCAAACGCGTCACTCGTTACGCATCGTTCGAGGAGATGCTCGACGGAGAAGGTCCCGACAACGTCAATCCTGACAGTCCCCGCGACCAGCAGCTCGCCAACATCCGGCGGATCTATGGTCCTGAGAAGGAAGCCCTCGGTGTCCTGGCCATTGAGATCGAGCTCCTCGTTTCGGCTGCGTGATTCCGCCTGAGCAGTCTTCATCGCTAGGCCGGTCTCGCGGCAGGTGGAGGGCGCCTTGCTGCTGGTTGACCGGCGCACAGGGGCTCTGAGCCGTTGGCCGGATTTCGCTGCTTGATCGAGCACTGTGTGTGTTACGTCCGGGGCGAAGTCTGACCCTCGTTCGCCCAGTCGCGGACGCTGAAGGGCTCGGCTCGGGTGATGGCTTGGAGTACCTCGGCGCAGTGGGGGATCACGTCGTCGGGTGGGGCGGCCGGGTCGATCCAGATGGCTTCGGAGGCCTTGTCGGGTTCGGCTACGTGGGGCTCGCCGTTCCAGGTGCGGAAGGAGAACCAGTAGTCGCTGATCGCGTGGCACGGTCCGGGGAGAGTGGGGGCGGTGCGGTGCATGACGTGGGAGAACGCGGCGTCTTCGCGGCGGAGTTGGACGCCGGTCTCTTCGTGGGCTTCGCGGAGTGCGGCGGCCAGGACGTCTTCGCCGGGTTCGATGCGGCCAGCGGGCGGGCAGAGCCAGCCGTCGCGGTAGCCGGTGTTGTGGCGGCGGAGCATGAAGACCTTGCCGTCCTCGCGCCAGAGCAGGGTGTGGGGCGCGATGAACGAGCCGTGCCAGCCGGTCGTGGTGGGTGGGGCGGCGATCTTGCGGGCCGAGACTACGCCGAGGCGGTGAGCCAGGTGGCGTTCGGCTTCGGAGGGGCCGCCTGCGATGTCGACCATCGGCACAGCGGCGGCGAGCATCACGTCGGCCAGCTCGTCGAGGACGTTGGTCGCGGTCTTGTGCACGCCCTTCCGGGGGTTGCCGCCGGTCATCCCGATGTAGGCCTCGGCGACTTCACCGACCTCCTCTGCGACCTTCAGCACGAGTGTTTGTGTCGGGACTTCGGCAAGGAAGCCCGCACGGATACGGGCCGTGTCGGCCCAGAATCCCCGGCATGGTTCGGTTGGTTCGGTGCTCGCCACGCAGGTGAGCTTAGGTGCTCGATTCCTGATCAGGGCCTGTTTCTCGAACATTTGATCGGGCCGTTGTGTGGACTTGCTGGGGGATCATCGGCCGGGCGACGGTCAACGAACGGAACCGCAAGGTGGGGGTGGGGGTTAGCGGCGCCAGGTGGGCATCACGTTGAAGAGGTCGGCGGTTTTGGCGGGGTCGCGTTCGATGAGGTCGTCCAGGGTGTCGTCGATGCGCTTGAGCAGGTCGGCGGGCAGGCGGACGCCGGCGGCGGCGGTGTTCTCGGCCACCTGCTCGGGACGGGACGCGCCGATGATCGCGCCCGCCACTCCGGGGTTCTGCAGGACCCAGGCGACGGCGAGCTGCGCCATGGTCAGGCTGGCCTCTTCGGCGAGCGGGCGGAGGCGTTGGACGCGTTCCAGGACGGTGTCCGACATGTAGCGGCCTACGAAGCGGGTGCCGCGGGCGTCGGTCGCTCGCGAACCCTCGGGAGCGGAGCCGCCCGGTTGGTATTTGCCGGTGAGGACGCCCTGTGCGACGGGGGAGAAGACGATCTGGCCCATGCCGAGCCGCCGGGATGTCGGGTTCACTTCGGCTTCGATGACGCGCCACAGGATCGAGTACTGCGGCTGGTTGGAGATCAGGGGGACGCCCATCTCGGTGGCCAGTGTGTGGCCGCGTTCGATCTGCTCGGCGGTCCATTCGGACACGCCCACGTACAGCACCTTGCCTTGGCGCACCAGGTCGGCGAAGGCCTTCATGGACTCCTCTAGTGGGGTGTCCGCGTCGAAGCGGTGCGCCTGGTAGAGGTCCACGTAGTCGGTGCCGAGCCGCCGCAGAGAGTTGTTGCAGCTCTCCATGATGTGCTTGCGGGACAGACCCTTGTCGTTGGGGCCCGTTCCGACCGGCAGGCAGACCTTGGTGGCGATCTCCACCGATGATCGCCGCACCCCTTTCAGGGCGCGTCCGAGCACCTGTTCGGCGAGGCCGCCGGAATAGATGTCGGCGGTGTCGTAGGTGGTGATCCCGCTGTCCAGTGCGGCCCGGATGCAGTCCACCTGCGCGTCCTGGTCGATCTGGCCGTCCAGGGTGAGCCAGTTGCCGAAGACGATCTCGCTGATGCGCAGCCCGCTGGCCCCGACCCGCCGAAACTCCATGATCGTCACGATAGTCCACCGTGGAGCGAGCGAGGTCGATGGACTGATTGAGCGCCCTGGCGGTATGGCCGGACGCGGTCATCTGGTGGTTCTGGATGCTGCGGACCAGGTCGTGGCCTCTGGCGTTGCGACTGCTTGGGTGTGGGCGCTGCGATTGTCCCAGTAGACACTGGCGTTTTTTTGGCGAGCGTTGAATAGTGCTGGCATGAAACGTGTGATCACGGTCGTCGCCACCGCCGCCACCCTCGCGTCTCTTCCCGCACCGGCTTTCGCGGGCGCGCCTGAGCTGCGCACGGTCTCACTGCCCTTCCTGTGGTCTCGGTCCGAACTGTTCGAGGTCACGCCCGACGGCGCGGGCGGTGTCTGGGCTGGCGGCATGCAGGGGAAGTACTGCGTTCGCTGGGGCGACCTCTGTCCCGTGTACAGCGACGGGAACCCGGTCGTACGGCGCCGGGTGGGCTCGTCCTGGCAGGAGTACCCGATCAACGGCTGGACGGGCCAGGGCGAGATCGCGCGAATCGCCTCGAGCGGGGGCGAGACATGGATCGCGGGCGGACCAAGCGCCAGCACGAGCTCGAGCAGGTACGTGGCGCGCTTCGACGGCTCGGCGTTCCAGAACGTCACGGTTCCGACCAGCTCGATCAATATGCTCGCCACCGGTCCGGCGGGCACCTTCATCAGCTACTGGGACATGGACGCCAGGGTGCTCAAGCGCACCGGTGACGCCTGGACCGCCGTCGAGGTGCCTGGGTTCGGGAACATCAACGATCTTCAGGGGCTCACCGCCACCGACGTGTGGGCGGTCGGCGATCGGGAACAGCCGCAGGTCGGCTCGGTGCCCGCCGCCGCGCACTTCGACGGCGTGGCCTGGAAGAGCGTTCCGCTGCCGGCGGCCTCCGGCAATGACCGGTTCCTCAAGGTCGTTCCGGTCGCCGCGAACAACGTCTGGGCGATCACGGAGAAGTACTTGATGCACTGGAACGGCTCCGCCTGGAGCCCGATCGCGCCCCCGGCCGGGTACGCCGACTTCGCCGACCTGACCGTGGACTCCTCCGATATTCCCTGGGTCGCGCCAGAGGAGTCCGCTTCACCGCTGAAGGCCCCGTACCGCTACAGCGGAGGCAAGTGGGAGGCGGTGACGGTGCCGACCGGGATCGAGGTGCACGACCTCGCCACGGTGTCCGGTGTCATCTGGGGAGTCGGCAGGCAAGGGGACGGCGCGGCGGCCGTCAACGGTTCCTGACACTCCAAGAGGGGGCGGGGCGGCCTAGGCCGGGGTGAAGGTGAAACCGGTCGAGGGGGACGGGTTCTCGGCTGGGTGGATTCCTTGTTCGGCGAGGAGGGGCCAGAGGGTGGACAGGGCTCGTTCGGGGTCGCGGTAGAAGACGCTGCCGCGGACGCGCCAGAAGCGCCAGCCGAGCCGTTCCAGGACGGTCTGGCGGCGGAGGTCGTCTTCCCACTGGTCGGGGCCGTGGTACTTGTCGCCGTCGCATTCGATGGCGAGCTTTCTGCCGTTGCCGCGGACGACCAGGTCGATGCGGAGGCTGCCTACGGGGTACTGGGGTGTGACGAGGTAGTCGCGGGCCAGGAGCATGCGGAGGACCTTGCGCTCGAAGTCCGAGTCGCAGCGGGATTCGAGGTCGGCTGCCAGGTCTTCGGAACGCTGGCCGTCGCGGGCGTAGCGGATGAGGGCGGCGCGCTGGTCGTGGTCGTTGAGGGACTCGGGCGCGATGCTGTGGAAGACCCACAGCTGGTCGCGGGCACGGCTGGCGGCCACGTTGACGCGCTGCTCGTACGCCCTCGAGGTGAAGGCGCCCCGGTTGTCGTCGGCGACGACGCTGATGAACATGACGTCGCGTTCGTCGCCTTGGAAGCTGTAGGAGTCGCCGCAGCGGAGGTTGCGGCGTTCGTATTCCTCTGGGCCCAGCTTGTCGAGGAGGAGCCTGTCGATGTACTGGGCCTGGCGGCTCGTGCTGAGGAGCGAGATCACGCCCATCGTGCGGCCGTCGTAGGCCGGGTCGGCGCAGGCTTCGACGAGGCGGTCCACCAGGGCGTGGGCCTCGGCTTCGTTGATGTTGCCGATGGTGGTGTCGCGGCGGACGCCGTCGGGGACGTGGACTGCTTGGACGGCGGGGCCTGGCAGGCGGTCGGTCGACTCTTCGCGGAGGGGCTGGATCTCGCCGCTGTAGTAGCGCTGGGAGGAGAACTCGATGATCTGGGGGAGGCAACGGAAATGCTCGCGCAGGCGTACGACTCCGGGGAAGAGGCGAGCGGACGCGTCGTAGAGGCTCGACTCCAGGTCCAGAAGGAGGGGGTTGGGGAAGTCGCGTAGGTAGGCGCGGATCAGTTCGTCTACGCGGTCGTGCCTCACGCCTATGGACGATGGGCTGATCTGCTTGTCGTCGCCTACGACGACCACCTTGTGGCCCAGGCCCAGGAGGCCCAGGGCGAAGACGTCGCACTGGCTGCTCTCGTCGATGATGACGACGTCGAAGGGTGGGGCGGCGGCCGGGTCGAACGACTCGGCGACGCGGTAGTACGGCATGATCCAGACCGGGACGGCCCCCATGGCCTGGGGCATCAGCCGCTGGGCCTCGGCACGCCACTTGTTCGCGCTGACCCCCGTTCCGCGGCCGATCTTGCGCAGGGTCTGGAGCCAGCCGACGAGGGCTTGGCGCTGGGTCTGCCCCAGGTTGCGCTTGACGGAGAGCCAGGCGGAACGGTGCGTCAGCTCAAGGGTCAGGTGGCGGCGCTGTTCCTGGACCTGGTCCAGGCGACACTGCACTTCGGCCAGGTCGTCGGCTTCCGTCAGCTTCCGCAGCCACGTTTCGGCTTGGCGCCACTGCCAGAGTTCGGCGAGGCGGCCTGGGTCACCGCAGGCGTCGGTTGCGCCTTGCGAGTCCAGGATTCGTTCCGCCCACAGGGGAGTCACGGTCGCGAGTTGGTAGTGGAGCTCGCGCAGGCGCATGAACTGGGGACGTAGCGAATGCAGGCGCTGGGCGTTGGCGAGTGTGCCGTCCCAGAGGGACCAGTCCTGGCCGGCAAGGGCACGCGCCAGGTCGGCCCAGAGACTGCTGGCGCGTGAGCGGGACTGGTTGGCGGCGAGGTATTCGCTCAGCCGCTGAGCCTCATTGATCAGGTCGCGAAGGCGCAGGCGCGACCTGAGGCCGTCGACGGTCACGGCCAGCGCGTTCAGCTCGGGCGCGGTCGGGTGCGGCGGGAGCGCCTCGGGCGGGAAGAGCGCGGCGAGCTGGTGCCTGAGCGCCGGCCAGTGCTCCTGTTCCCAGCTGAGCGCGTCCGCGATCTCCTGAACGCGGGCGTCGATCCAGATCTCGACGGCCGGCAGGTTTGGCGGCACCCGAGGGGCGCCGAGGGCGTCCGCCAGCTCGGCGTTCCAGAGGTGGATCAGTGAGGTGCGGACCCGGCGCAGTTCGATGAACGCGATGACCTTCTCGACGTCCTCCGGCGTCTCGGGGTGCTCGCCGTCGACGCGGACGCTCTTGACGAGGTGACCGAGCGATCGGCGTACGACCGAACCGGCCTTCTTGCCGTCGCGGTAGCGGTCGAGGAGCTGAGTGAGCGCCGTCAGGAGCTCCCGGTCGGAGGAGCCCTCGGGGAGCTCGATGCGCGCCCCCGCCGACGTCGCGCGGAACGCGGCGCACCGGCGGACCTCCCAGTGGAGGCGGTCGCGATGGCCAGCCCACAGGTCCCGCCACTGCGGCGACTGCACGACCTGCGCGCGGAGGCCGACGAGCCAGGCCGCCTCCAGCCGCCGGAGGAACGCGGCGGCCTGGGTGATCGCCTCGCTGAGGTCGCCGAGCCACTGGGCCCCGACCTGGTCGACGACGGTCCAGTCGGTGATCGCGTAGCGGGCGAGGAGCTCCCGCAGGCGCCGCATCTCCTCGTGGCCCTTGCGCAAGTACTCGCCGTTCGGCAGGTTCTGGGCCTGCGGGAGCTCGAGCATCCCGGCCGCCGCGTCCTCCGGCGCCGTCCGCTGGGCCAGCGCGAAGAACTCCGACAGCTCCTGAACGCTCAGCGGGCACGCGACGCCGGGCTCGACGACGTCGGGGATCCGGGCCAGGCCGGCCTCATGCTCGGCGAGCCACTCCGCGGTCTCGGGCGCGCGTCGCTGAACGTTTCCGAAGTCGAACTGATCGCCCTCGTGCTCCAGCGCCTCCCTGAGCCGCTTGCCGAGCCGGGCGGCCTCGAGCTCGACGGCGTCCAGCCGCTCGCGCAGGCTCGCGACGAGTGCGGCCTCGCGCCGTTCGTCCACCTGGTCCGCGGCGGCCGCGATGGCGTTCACCGAACGCTGCAGCGCCGTGATGTCCGCCGACGAGGAACCGAGCACCGCGAGGGACAGGTCGCGCAGCTCCTCGGGGATCTTGTCGCGCAGGACCGCGAGCGCCTGGTCCTTGTGGGCCGTGACGAGCACGCGCTTGCCGTGGGCGACCAGGTGGGAGACGAGGTTGGCGATCGTGTGGCTCTTGCCGGTCCCCGGCGGGCCCTGCACGGTCACGCCGCTGTGCGCGGCCAGCTTGCGGGCGATCTGCTCCTGCTCGGCGTTCGCGGGCAGCGGCATCAGCAGCTGCTCGGCGACCTTGGCCCACTCCTGCGACTCCGCGCCGGGCAGCCGTTCGGCGCCCTCCTCGTCGGCCGCGAGGGCGACCATCGGGGCGGGCAGGCTTCCGTCCGCCTCGATCGACTCCTTCAGCCGATCGAAGAACTTCAGGAACATCACCCGGCGCTTGCGTACGAACAGCCGCCAGGTCATGGCGATGACCGGCGCCGGGCCCGTCCGCGGCAGGCCGTCGCCCTCGTCGACACGGGCGTCGAGACCAAGCGGCGCGAGCACGCGCCCGTAGACGGCCCGCACGTCGTCGGAGGACCAGACGTCGACCGGGTCGTCCTCGATCTCCTCGGCCAGCTCGCTCAGCCGCCCCAGGTTCGGGATGCCGAGCCCCTGCACGCAGTCGAGCTCCAGCGCCGGAAGCCCTTCGGGGACCACCGCCAGATCCCCGGACTCGTCGTCGAAGTCCACCCGCGCCCTCGTGATCAGGAGCGGATGGCAGATCGCCTGATCGTCGAGGCGCCAGCCGAGCAGGCCGTGACCCCACACCAGCTCGTGCGTCGCCTCGTCGGTCCGGAGCCGCTGCCGGAGCCGGAACAGGTTGTCGTAGAGGGCCCGCGCCGCGGCGGCCGGACGCGCGGACTCCGCCCACGGGGTCCACGTCCCGGCCACCCAGTCCGCGAAGTCGCGGCGGAAGGCCTGCTCCTCCCCGAAGTCGTCGAACCGTTTCCCGAGGTCGAACGGCAGCTTCGGCGTCCGGAACGGATCGTCGATCTTGATCCGGCCCACATGCGGCGCGATCGCCTCCGAGAGGACCGGAGGGTCAGGCCTGTCGGTCTTGGAGACCCTGAGCCAGGCCTCACCCGCGGCCGGGCCCACCCGCACCGAAGGATGCGGGAGAAGATCCTCTGGCCCCGTCACCCCGTCCAGCTTGCCGATCTCACGAACGGGCTTGGCGTACACCTCCTGAGCCAGCGCGCCGAGATAGTCGTACAACCGGCCGACTCGCTCGCGGACGTCCCCTGTCACATGCGCTCCCCGCGTTCCCCGTAAATGCCGGAGTCAGGCCGGTCCCCGGGCCTGAAGCTCCTGCCTCGTACTGTTCCCGACCGCGCGCCTACCGACGCCGTCCCGCAAACCCGTGACGGAATGCGTGGGCCGATGTCTTCGATCACCAGTGAGACTGGGGATTCTCATGCAGTAAAGACGCTCGCGAAGGGCCGGTCGTTCACCCCCCGGAGATACATCTCCCTACCGGTAGCGGCACCCAGGGAGGCCGTCCACGAGCTATTAGGCTCCGACACTCATCCTCGGTCCGGGCCTTGTCGCCGACGTAGCCTGGCCACGAGGTGGTTCAGCTCGGTGTGCCAGCGACGCAGTTCGTGGGAGGCGGGGGACAGCTCGTATGAGTGGTAGTGGCATGCCTGGCTGAGCTGGCCCCAGAGGCTGCGGGCGCTTGTAGCCGTCGCAAGGTCGGCGTACTCGGTGAGGCAGAGCAGCTGGGCGCGCATAGGGTTGCGGGACAGGACCGGCAGGCCGATGCGGTCCCAGTAGGCGTCCAGCTCCCTTTCGAGTGCGAGCCGCAGCAAGAAGACGGTGGTGCGCGCCGAGCTGCCCTGGGCCACCTGAACCTCACCCCGAAGCAGCCGGTCGGCCAGCGTGATGAGGTCGTCGTCACCAGTCACGACGCACGACCCGGATCAGTCGTTCGACCTTGCCGACCACGGAGCCGAGATCGGCCGGCGGCGGCCCGCCGTGGACACCCCTGTTACACAGCGCGAAAGCCTCTCGGGCCCATGGTCCCTGCTGGGCGAGGAGGTCGTTCAAGTCAGTGCGGGGGCGAGGCGCTCCGAAGGCTGCCAAAGTTACGACCTCGCCGAGAGCACGCGTAGACCGTAGGAGAGACTCCACCTCCGCGTAAGGCTCGCCGTGGCCCAGCAGCTTGCGGCGCAGAACCTCGACGCAGGCGGCCTCCAACGCGGTGCGACAGAGCCCGGCGGCGACGACGAACGCGGCCTGAGCGGGAAGGTCGATGCTCGCGGCCACTGCGCGGGCGTCTGCGAGCGCCCGGCTGACCTCGTCCTCGACGGGACGGACCGAGACGATCGAACGTTCCTGCCGTGTCACTTCGAGGACGGACGCCGGTAGCTGGAGCTGCGAGATCGCGTCTCGGAGGCGGGTGTCATGGGTGAAGACGACGACCTGACGATGTCGGGCGACGTCGGCCAGTACGCGGGCGAGCCCGTCGACCTTCGCCGGGTCCATCGACTGCACCGGGTCGTCGATCACCACGAAGCCGAAAGGGGTCCGTGCCGCCAGTACGCGCGGCAGGAAGAGCGCCAGGGCGAGTGAGTGCAATTCGCCTTGGCTCATGACGCCGAGCGCGGATGTTTCGGAGCCGTCCACCTCTACGTCGAGCAGGACCCTCTTCATGTTGCCCGTACCGGCGAGGGTGATGGGCCCGAGTGAAACGTTGCTCTCCTGACGCAGCCGGTTCCAGATCTCAGTGGATCTGTCCGCCATGGGGCGCAGTTCCTCGGTGCGAAGCGCGTTCGCCTGCTTGGTGAGCCAGGTACGGGCCGCCTTCACAGACTTCAGAGCGTCCGCCTGGGCGAGGACGGCGCGAGCTCGGGGAATCCAAGCGGCCAGACGCACGGCCAGGGGCCGCCACTGGTCCTCGAGCTCGGAGAGACGCGCGGCCGCCTCGGTCCGGGCCGCGTCGCACGCCTCGCTGAGGACGGCTCCGGCCCGCTCCAGGTGCTCCGCCACTGCGAGTGGATCGGTCAGCTCACGACCCGCGTTCCAGGCCTCCCATGCCGTGGCGATGTCGCCGACGGCCCAAGGAGGTGCCGGAGTCATCTCACGGCGGGCTGTGGCCCGTTCCCGGCTTCGGGGCGGATGCGGGGCGACTCCTCTTCGGAAGGCCGAGGATGCGTGCGGGGATGCCGTGCTGGTGACACAGGGAAAGCAGGCCGTGGCCGTCGATGAGGTTGAGAGGTTTGCCGTTGGCGAACTTGAAACTGTCCGGGCCGTATCCCGAGGTTGTGATCATGATGCCTTTGGTAGCGCCCTCGTGCTGGACGGTGCCCCACAGGTCGCGCACATGAGTCGGCGCGACGGTCTTGGTGTAGAGCTTGGCCTGAACGATGAACTTGCCGCCGCTGATCGGGTGCGGGTCGTACGCGACACAATCGACGCCGCCGTCGCCGCTTGCCCGGAAGAGCTGGGTGTCGAAGCCCATCTTGGTGAAGAGGTTCTGGACGAACGCCTCGAACTCTTTGGGTTTCAGGTCCAGGAGGTTCGGACGCTTGTCGATCCCCGAGATGACGTCGATGGCGTCCACGGCGCGCGGGTCGGCCATCTCGAACGGCATGACCGGTTCGACAGGGATCAATTCGTCTGGATGAGGTGAGACGTCGGCGAAGAAGTGTCTGCGGATGCACTCGACCGGGTTGAACTTCGGCTCGTGCAGCACCAGGCGCTCGAACTGTTCGCGCGTCGCCCTGAGCGTGACGAGGTACGGCTGGATGCGTTGGCCGGTCACCGGATCGACGGCATGTACGCGTCCGTTGAAGACGATCGTGGTGATCAGCTCGGTCGGCGCGGAGCCGAAGACCTCGCGCAGCGTCCGCAGCGCGATCTGCGCGATGATCCGTTGATAGATCTGCCGGATCTCGGGCATGGGGCGCGGCGTCGGCTCGACCGCCTTCCGGGTCTTGATGTGCCGGTACGCCTTGGCGTCTGGAACGATCTCGACCGGAGGCAGGTACCACTCGACGGCCAGCAACGACGACTCGGGCACGAAGCCGGCCCTGCGCTCGTCCGAGAACCCCTCCGGGTAGGGCGAGTTCTGGAGAACGATCTCCATGTACTCGCTGACGGCGTGACGATCGCCCTCCTCGAGACCGGCGGCCATCGCGTCGAGGTGGGCGTTGAACTCACTCGCTGACCGCCCGGCTTCCTGGACCGCCCGTTCATGGGCGCGACGGGCGTCCACCACCTTCTTCTGCCGTTCGGAGTCGCGGCGTCTGTGGTCATCGAGCGCCTGAGCGTAGGCGTGCTCCGCGGCCTCAAGCTCGCTCTCGTAGCGTTGCCGTCCGCCGAACAGCCTGCCGAGCCCACCGGGCAACTGGGGTGCGAAGTCGTCCCAGTCAGGACTGGGCAGCGGCCCTGCCAACCGGCCCAGGTCGAGCGGCGGAACGTTCGGCTGCCTGCGCAGCGAGGAGATCGGGATCCGCGGGTCCCATGCGAGGGAGGAGCGCAGAAGACCGTCGAGCTCGCCGGCCCGCTGTTCGACCCGAGCCGTGAGCGCGGCGGCCTCCTGGTCACGCGCGATCGCCTCTGCCTGCGCTTGTTCGCGTTCCTGGGCCTTGCGCTCCTGTTCTCGCCGCTTGGCCGCCTGCTCCTGAGCCCGTTGCTCGGCTTTGCGGGCCGCTTCCCAATCGCGATAGGACCCCGACGACCCTGAACCCCGTGCCATCCCCGCACCGCCGATCATTCGATTGACCCGACCCCGATGCGACGCTAACTCTGGATGTCAATGATGACAACGGGTATCTGTGGACCAACCCACGGGACGAATCAGTGATCGGTTTCGAACGTTCGTTGCGCGGTGAAGGTAGAGCCTTCCTTCAGAGCGATGATGACGATCTCCTTGTTCTTGGAGATGGCGCTCGGGCCCTTCTTGTCGCCGTTGACCAGCAGATCACTGTTGGCGGTGTAGTGCTGGGTGAAGCCGTCGGAGCTCCGGACGGTCACGCTGTTGGAGGTCACCTCGGTCACCGTGCCGCGCTGGAAGACGTTCGTCTGCGTGCCGCCGCCCTCCTTGGCCGTGACGCATTCGCCGTGGAGGAAGCTGCCGAAGCCGTTGGCCATGCCTCCTCCCCAGCCTCTCCAATGGCCTTGCCATCTGCCCCAGGCACCGTGATGCGCGCTGTTCGACGGGCTCGGTGAGGCGGCGGACGCCGCTGGAGTCGCCGAATCGCTGGATGCGGCTGCCCAGCCCGTCGCGCCGAGGGCCACCGCCCCAACGATCGCGGCCGGTGCCAGCGCCCACGTCAGGGCGCGCCTCGGCCGTCGAATCTTCTCTTCTGATACCTCGTCCATGCCGAGCTCCCTTTGAGTTGCCGGATCTTGAGCCCATGCTCTGACGCGCCTTCAAGGAAGTCGTCGGCAGGCGGGCGGCATCTCATCTGCGCTCATCGGAGTAGCGACCGGCCGATGGTTACGCCCGGTGTAGTACGAGCCTTCGCCTGTCGAAAAGGTGCCGGCCGATCCGATTCAGCGGGACTGGGGGCGGGTGCGGCCGAGTCTTCCAGTGGCGATGGCCTGGGCTCTCAGGTCGCTCAGGCTGATGCGAGTTCCGTCCTCGCGTACGGCATGCCACTCGACCATCCCGCGACAGCGCGTGCCTCGCACTGCGCTTCCCGCGTCGTCGACCTTGTTGTACGGCGTCCCGCCGGTGGCGTTGAGGATGATGCCGCCGTCTTGGTCGATCGTCGCCCAGTGCTCTACGCCCTTGTAAGTGAGCACGATACGAGCACCGGCCTCGAGCACCCCGGCATTGAGCATGCGGGCTACGTCGGTGCGGCGCTTGGCCTTGTGTCGTGCGGGTTTCGGCTCAGGCACGCCACCGCGGGGTCGGTGGGGTGGCCTGCTCGCGGCCGCGTGCGGCTGTCCGTTCGGGTCCCAGATCATCGCGCAGAGCCGCAGGATGAGCTCCTGCCGCGTCTCCACGATCTCGGTCATCGGGGTTCTGTCGCCGAACGAATGCAGGAGGCCGCCCAGCTCGTTGTTCCTGACGAAGTCGCGCAGGGGCGTGTTCCGGGTGTTGAAGCCTGGGCCGAGAATGCCGAGCAGCGTGTTGAACCGTGCGTATGTCTTGATTTTCTCCCGGAACGGCATGTCGTTGAGGCTCGAGTTCTCGCGTGCCGGGAGAAGCCCGAGTGCCCCTAGCTGGTTCCGGCGGGTTCGGAAGACCACCGGGTCGGGGATCTCCTCGATGACCAGCCGGTGATGCGTCGGCCACAGATGCTCGATGTGGAACTTCTCGCCGTTGAGGAAGTCGAGAATGTCGCAGGCCCGTCCGACCGACTGTTCGACGTATGCCGTGACCCTGGCCAGTACGTAGCGCACGTGGTGTGCGTTGTTGCCCCGGAGGCCGTACGTGGTGGCATCCAGGATGCTGACCTCGCCCGGTACGGGCATCTCACGAAGCGTGCTCGTGACGTCCGAAGCGTTGTGACATTTGCGCAGCGCCGGAACGAGCGTGCCGTAGACGAGGTCGTCGATGTCCGGAGGCTGAACGGGGAGATCTTGCAGCACCCGCATGACGTACCACCGGTCGATGAAGTCCGCGATCTGCCTGGCCTTCTCGTTCGCCGCGGTCGCGGTGTCCGTGGAGTTGAGGGCGGCCAAGATCGCCACCATCTGGTCGCCGAGACCGTTGCGTTCGTTGAAGAAGATCGTCTCGAAGCCCGAGTTCAGTTCGCGGCTGGCCGCCAGGAAGGTACGGAACAGCTTGGCCGTGTCCACCAGGTCCCCGACGAAGCGGAGATAGTCGGCCGGAGTGCTCAGTCCGAGCGCGCTGTGGTTCCTTCTCACCCAGGTGTTGAGATTCCCCTCGATCTGATCACGGTCGCCACGGTTGTCGGGGTCGGCGTACCGGGCGCGGAGGATCGCCTTGACGAAACGCGTGGGGGCGCCGGTTCCCTCGCGATCGAGGGTCAGCTCGCTCAGCATCCGCCGCCATCTGTCGTTGAGTCGTTCCTCGTCCGCGCCGGCGTTGGAAAGCAGATAGCTCTTGAGGAGGTCGATGGCGGTGAGGCGGGCTCCGCGATCGTTCATGGTCTCGAACATGCGGAAGCCGTTGTCGCGACTGGTCGCCTGAATGCCCACCAAGGCGACGCGGTCGAGGAGCCAGTCGATGAACGGCTCGTACTGAACGCTCTCCAGGGCGTCCCGGAGGAAGGGTTCGATCTGTTGGCTGCGAGCCCACAGGTTGCGCCTCGACAGCGAGTCGCCGTAGCCGGGCTCGTAATCGTGTCCCTCGCTGATGGCCCGCAGCACCGGCTCGTGATCGGGAATGCCCATGGAGAAGCTGCGGTCGTCCTTGATGACGACCTGGTTGAGCCGGTAGACGCTGTGATCTTCGTTGAGATCCTTCATCAGCGCTCGTAGATGCATGAAGATCAGGTGAAGGGTGACGAACCGCTGCTGTCCGTCGACCAGGAAGCGACGGCCACGACGCTGCTCGTAATAGACGAACGGGCCGAGGAAGTATTGGGGTGCGTTCCTCGGCCGCCTGCGGAACTCGGCGTTCCTCGACCATTCGGTGAATGAGCCGCAGAGATCTCTGAGGAGGATCCGTACCTCGTCCTCCCCCCAGGCGTAGTCGCGCTGGTAGTAATCGATCTCGTAGGACACCTCGTGAAAGAGCTCTTTCAGAGTGAAGCTCTTCGACCTGATGTCCTCGTTGCGCATGCCGCCTTCCCTTCCTCCGCACAGTAGGCAGGAACCGGGTTCCTCCATTGAAGCGCGAACCGTGAGAAATCCCAGGAGCCCTAACTACCCGGATAGGAGGAGCTGCCGTCCTAGGATCAGTTGCCGGATGAGCGGCTCGCGCGCCATTCGAGAGCTTCGGGGGTCTCGGTGTATTCGAGGAGGTGGTTGCCGGCGAGGCGTTCCAGCGTTTCGCGGACTTCGGGCGGAGTGGCGTAGAAGAACTCGCGGCGGAGATTCACCTGGTTGACGCGTTGCTCGGCGAAGGCTTGATGGAGCTTGGCCTCGAGCCCGACGGCGTCGTCGCTGAAGATCAGAGCATGGACGTCGAACCGGAAGGGGACCGACGCGTCGCCCAGTTCGCGGACGCGGTCCATGGGCTCGAGGCGGCGCGTCATGCCGATCTTGACCATGCGCTCGCCGAAGGCACCGATGTTGGAGATCACGTAGACGTAGCCCGCGCGGGTGTTGGCGGCGCGTCCCTCGACGTCGGTGATCGCCGAGTCGACCTCGGTGAGCTTGTCGCGGAGCTGGGCGGCGCCCTCGTGGTCGCCGTTGCTCTCCAGACGGCCTAGGGCCGACTCGACATGGGCGCGTTCCTTGAGCAGCCGCGCCTTCTCCCGCTCGAACTCCTTACGTGCCTTCTCATCCTCGCGCTGGCGCTCGCGCTCGGCCCGCACGCGCTCCTTCTCTTCTTCGGTCTTGGCCAGGTAGTCGGCGGTCAGCTTGAGTTCCTGGACGCGGATCCGCCGATATTCAGTGCTCACCCGGATGTCCATCGTCTTACCGAGGCGCTCGATGGCCTGGGCGGTCTTGTCCAACCGCTCGATCGCTGAGTCCAGCTTGTAAGGACGCATGGTCCGGACGAGGTTGTCAGCCTCGGCGTTGTAGGCGCGCAGCATCAGCTTGGAGAAGTCACGGACCATCTTGTTGCCCTGAGCGATCGAGCCATTGACCGTCCAGTTGGTGGCTCCGACGACGGCCTTGCCCGAACGGGCCATTGATTTGATCTTATCCTTGATGCTCGCGAGCTTGGCCTTGTAGGCGACCGTGTCGGCGAGTGGATGCTGGTACTCGTAGATGCCGGCTTCCTGGAGCAGTGCGAGGTCCTGGGTCTCGACGATGCCGCTGCTGATCTCGTCCAGCTCACGTCGCTTCTTGCTGAGTTCGTCCCGCAGTGCGGCAGCATCCGCGCGGAGACTCTCGATCTCCTCCGTGAGCTGCCGTGGCTCTAGGCCGCCCAGGCGCGTCACCCATTCTTGGAGGTGGGCGTTCTCGGCTTCGAGTTCGTCGATGCGATGCTTCTTGCCGCCGAAGACCGGGCGCCTGTCCGCAGTGGCGTGGCTCTGGGACAGATGGGCTGAGACGGGCTGTGGGGCGGGTGGGGTCGGCTCTGGCTGCGGAACGAGTGGAGCGGGTGGAGCGGGCTCCGGCTGCGGGGAGGCGCTGTGTCCCCGGGAGGCGAGTCGATCCGCGTTCTGCAGAACGACGGGAGCGTCGTTCTCTTGAAGGTCACCGAAATCCAGCTCTGTGCCGTTGAGGAAGGTGATGGCCAGGTAGCCGCGGCGGGCAAAAGATGAGCGGATGTCGACGTTGCTGATCTCACCCAGAGCGGCCTGGTGCCTCACTCCGGCGCGGTCGATGTCGGCGGTGGCGAAGGCGAGGATCCGGCGATCGGTGATGGCCAGGTGTGAGAGCAGCGGGCGCATCTTGGTCGCTGTCACCAGGACACAGATCGACTCATCTGGATCGATGTAGCGCTCCACGATCTGGAGGAGCTTGTCCGCCTTCCCCTGCTTGACCTTGATCCCCAAATAGGGGCGGTGCCGGGAGGCCGGGGCGGGCTCGGGCGGTGCGACTGGTGCGACCGGCGTGGGGGGCGTGGGTACGACGGGCAGAGTCGGGAGCCAGAACTGCCAGTTCGGCGGTGCGGGTGGCCAAGAAGGATCCGGCTGCCATCCGAATGGGGGAGCCCATCCGGCAGGTGGCATCGGCCAGGTCGGTGGCGGGTTGTACTGCCAGGCCGTGCCGGGAGGCTGGGCCGGTAGCGAGGGAGCCAGGGCCGTGAAGGGAGGCGGCGAGGCGACCGGCTGTGGCGCGGCGAACTCCGGTGCGGGTACGGGCCGAGGCGCGTTGGACCCGCTCGGCTCAGCCGGTGGGGTGGTGAGGGCTCGGAGCAGGTCGACGACGAGGGAGATGTCGTGCTCGTGGATGTCACCGAAATCGGTCTCCTCCCCCGCGCTCGTGGTCAAGGCCAGGAACCAGCGCTGCTGGTACGACTTCCGAGTGTCCACTGCGGCGACGTCGCTGATTGCGAGCTCTTGCCGGAAGCCCTCCTTGGCCAGGTCAGGTTCCGAGAAACCGACCAGCCGGTGATCGGTGAGCGCGACGTGCGTGAGTGTCGGCAGAGCTTTGACAGTGGTGGCGACGGCCAGAACGGACTCGTCGCCGCGGCAGAACAGGCCCAGCAGACGGACGAGCCGATTGGCCGCGGCCGCGTCGATGCCGGTGCCGACATAGGGCTGGTGTTGGTCTTCTTGGGCGGTCATCGCGTCCCGCTTTCATCGGCCACGACAAGGACTATCGGTGATGTCACTCTGGGGACGGCCGGGTGCGACGGCGCGTTTACAGAGCGTTGATACTGGCCTGATGCGGGCACGCCGATGTCGTTCAGAGCGATCAGCCCACTGATGATCAACGGTCGAGCGAGTGGGATCGGCCGTTGTGGGTGGCCTGGAGGGCGTCGTCGGACCAGAAGGTGATGAGCTCTTCTTCGGTCAGGCGGCTGGGTGGGAAGCCGGGGACGGGCCGGCCGGTTCTGAGGGACCAGATGGTCATCATGGTCATCGCCAGAAGTTCTTCGTCCGCTTGGTCTGGAGGCACGTCGGGCTTTCCGGTCGAGGGACTGGTCTCTTTGCCGGGCCGGTGCCGGGGGCCTCCTGGTGGTGCCCCGGACCGGGCCCGGCGGGAGCCGGTCTTTCCAGGCCACCCCCGATAGGGCTGGACGAGATCGGCGCCTTGAATGGTTCCTCGGGAGAGGTCCAGGAAAGCTTGGATCGGGGGCCTTGGGTATCCCTGAATTCCGGGATGGTGGGGCATGTGGGGCGGTTCTAGACTCCGTGACTGTGGGCGATATGACGCAGGTGACCGCACCTTCCGGCGAAGTGGTGGAAGTGCCGGAGGGCGGGCGGTTGGAGTTCGGGCGGGGGGCGGATGTCGATCTCGTCATCGCCGCTGACCGGGGACTCTCGCGGCGCGCGGGGGTGGTCGTGGGAGTCCCCGGGGGCGCTTGGGTCGCCAATCTGAGCGGGACGCACGCGTTGTACGTCGAGACCGATGGGTATCAGGTGCGGCTGCCTCCGCTGGAGGGGCGCAGTGAGCCGATGGGGGGTTGGTTCACCAGGGCTGGGGTCCTGCTGGTGGGGTCGCGGGCGATGCTCGACGAGGGGCAGGCGGTACGGGTGGAAGTCAGTCAGGGGGCGTGGAGCGTGCCTGGGCAGAGGGGTGCATCGGATGAGGAGGCCACGTTGAGGCCTCTTTATCTGGATCCGAAGACGAAGCTGTTTCTGGTGGCGTTGCTCTGGTGCCGGCCTTGGCTGTTGGACCCGGGGCGGTCCACGCCTCTGCCGAGGGTGCCGGAGATCGCGCGGGGAGCGTTGTCGGTCACCGAGGCGCACCATGAGCTGGAGCGGTTCGACAAGGACCCTGCGTTCAGGGAGCGGATCGCGGCGCGGGTGGGGGAGCACCTGAGGGTGCTTCGCAGGAAGATCGCTTCGCGGGGGCTTTCGCGGCCGGGGACGCGTTTGTCCGATGAGGTCGTGGTGGGGGCGTTGATCGACCACGCCGTCATCACGGCGGGGGATCTCGCGAAGCTGGACGACCCTTCGTGGTGTTCTCGGCAGGAAGACCTTTGGTGGGATCGGTCCTAGAGGTTGTTCACGGTGAATCGTGTGTGGGTGACGGTCCCGTTTGAGGATGCCGTTACCTCGTGGACGCCCGGGGGCAGCTTGCCGGCGATGAACTCGTGGCTCTGGTTGATGGCGTAGTTCCAGGTGCCGCGGGCGTCGACGGTGGGTTTGCTGGGGGACGGTGGTCTCTTGTCGAGCCGGATGGTGATCTGGGCGCCGGGGGGCCAGCCTCGGCCGTGCACCACGAAGACCGTGTTTCCGTCGCCCAGCGGCTGGTTGAGCAATATGCGCGGATTGCCGTCCGGTCGCTGGGCGGCTCCTGACAGGGGAGCATCGGGTTCGGCGGGGGGACCGCCTCGTGGGGGATTCGTGCTGGAGCTGGACTGGTGGAAGATCAGGGCGCCTGCGGTTCCGCCGATGAGCAGCATGGCGACGGCGATGGCGGCTGCCAGGAGGGTCGGCAGGTGAGGGGCTCGCTGTTTCTGCGGCTCCTGGGTGGGGGCGGGTTCGCGTATCTCAGGGGTTGAGGTCGCGGAGGCGAAGGTGGGGTCTTCGGGCGAGGTCGAACGGGGCCACTGGCGGTGTTCCTCGATCAGTTCCAGCGCGCAGTCGGGGAGATGGGCGGGGGACATCGAGGGGGAGGAGCTTCCCAGGGTGTCCAGGAGCGTTGCCGCGGTGGGACGGTCGGCCGGGTCGCGAGCCAGGCAGTGCGTCACGACCTCGTGGAGCGCTTCGGGGAGATCTGTGAGGTCGGGCGGCTCGGTGGCCAGGCGGGTGAGGATCTCGGTGACCGAGTCGCCCTTGTAGGGAGGGTGGCCCGTGGCGGCGTAAAGGAGCGTGCTGCCCAGGGAGAAGATGTCGCTGGCCTGGACGGTCTTGCGGGCGTTGCGGGCTTGTTCGGGGGCCATGTAGGCGGGGGTGCCCACGGCTTGGCGGGTGGCGGTGAGGGTGCTGCGTTCGGCGGCACGGGCCACGCCGAAGTCGATGACGCGCAGGCCGTCGGCCGAGACCAGGACGTTCGAGGGTTTGAGGTCGCGGTGCAGGAGACCGGTGCGGTGGATCGACTCGAGGGCCTCGGCGCACCCGGCGGCGAGCCAGCGTACGGCGGCGGGCGGCAGCGGGCCGCAGGACTTGACCAGGAGGTCGAGGGACGGAGCGGCGACGTAGGAGGTCGCCAGCCACGGGACCTCCGCGTCGGGATCGGCCTCGATGACGGCGGCCGTGAACGCTCCGCTGACCCGGCGGGCCGCGTCGATCTCATGGCGGAAGCGGGCCCGGAAGTCTCCTTCGCCGGCGAGCTCGCTCCTGATCGTCTTGACCGCGACGAGGCGGCCCGCGGCGGATCTGCCCAGATACACCCGTCCCATCGCACCGGCGCCGAGCCTGCCGAGGAGCGTGTACGCGCCGATGCGTGACGGGTCGTTCCGGGACAGCGGCTGCACGGGGGCGTGCCGCGATCCCATCTGGTCTCCTTCGAAGCCCGGGGTTTCAGAGGGCCATTGTCCCCATTCGGAGCGTCGTGAAGGAGGTTTCGGGGGACTTTGTGGCCCAGGTGTTGCGGCCCTAACGGCGACCCGCGTAGCGGGCAAGGGTCTCTTCGATTTCGGACCGTCCGGCTTACGGCTCGCGCAGCGGCGCCACGACCATCCGACCGGTCCATTTCTCCGGGTAAGGCAGAGCGGTCCGGACGCCCTTCAAGGTAAGGGCGGTGCGCTCGGGTCGGGGGCGACGGAGACCGGCCGCCGGCTCTTTTCGGCCCCGGGCCGAACGGTCACGCGGTTGAGATCCATCCACCGGTAGAAGTGTGTCTACCGCTGTGGCGCAAATCCCATCCTTCGGAATCTGAAGCCCTTCGGACGCGAGGGGTGGGGAGCCCGCGGCGGCTGGTCTGCGGAAGTGACAAGTACTGCCAGGCGAAGCGGTGATCCGTGGGCAAGGGGTGCCGATTTTCAAGGTCGTCCAGCTGGCTTGGTCCGCTACCTGGGGTGGTTGGCGGGGGCGGTTCCTGGGCTTTTCGGCGGTGGCGGCAAGGGGCTTGTCCGGTCGCCGACGGCGGGGTTACCGTTCATTCAAATTTATAGGAAACCTTCTTATCCAATGTGATCGCGCACGTGCTTCGTCTCGGGGTCGGGGGATTGGCCGCTGTTCCCTTCGTCCGACTCTGGAGTGACCATGCGCTTCGTGCGCCGAGCCGTGTTCCTCGGCCTTTCCGCTCTGCTCCTCGCGCTGCTGGTGCCGTTGCAGGCGCTCGCCGCCGGGGCGGTGACCGCGACGTTCACCAAGTCCTCCGACTGGGGCTCCGGCTATGAGGGCAAGTACACGATCACCAATGGCACGAGCGCCGCCATCAGCTCGTGGAAGGTGGACGCCGACGTCCCCGCGGGAACGAGCGTCGGCACCTACTGGGACTCGCTGCTCACCAGCTCCGGACAGCATGTGACGTTCAAGAACCGCGAATACAACGGGACCGTGGCGGCCGGGGCGTCGGTGTCGTTCGGCTTCGTGGCGAGCGGCTCGGGTGCCCCGCAGAACTGCACGATCAACGGCGCGGCCTGCACGGGTGACAGTGGGCCCGGCACGCCAGGGGCACCCGGTACGCCGGGCCCTCCGAGCGTCAGCGGGCGCAGCGATTCTTCGCTCACGCTCACGTGGACCGCTTCCAGTGGGACCGTCACCGGCTATCGCGTGTATGAGGGGACGACCGTACGGGCGACGACGACGTCCACGAGTGCGACTCTCTCAGGGCTCGCGGCCTGCACCTCCCATAGCTACACGGTCAAGGCGTACAACTCGGCAGGGGAGTCGGCAGCCAGCGCAGAGGTCAGCGGTACTACGGGTGGGTGCACGACGGGCGGGCCCCTGCCCAAGCACTTCCTCACCGGGTACTGGCACGACTTCGCCAACGCGGCCGCGGAACTGAAGCTCGCGGACGTTCCCTCTGAGTACGACCTCGTCGCGGTGGCCTTCGGAGAGGCGACGACCACGCGCGGGCAGGTCACCTTCGCCGTGGACCCGGGCCTTTCCAGTTCGCTGGGCGGTTACACCGACGCGCAGTTCAAGGCGGACGTGCAGACACTTCACAGCCGCGGCAAGAAGGTCATCCTCTCGGTAGGCGGCCAGAACGGCGCCGTCCAGGTAAGTGACTCCTCGTCCGCGAACGCCTTCGCCGACAGCGTCTACTCCCTGATGCAGAGCTACGGCTTCGACGGCGTGGACATCGACCTGGAGAACGGCCTCAACGCCACCTACATGGGTCAGGCCCTTCACTCGCTGCGCACCAAGGCGGGCGCGAACCTCATCGTCACGATGGCGCCGCAGACCATCGACATGCAGTCCACGGGCGGGAGCTACTTCCAGCTGGCCCTGAACATCAAGGACATCCTCACGGTCGTCCACATGCAGTACTACAACTCCGGCTCGATGCTCGGCTGCGACCAGAAGGTCTACTCCCAGGGAACCGAAGACTTCATCACCGCTCTTGCCTGCATTCAGCTGGAGAACGGCCTGCGCGCGGACCAGGTGTCCCTCGGCCTCCCCGCCGGCTCCGGCGCGGCAGGGGGCGGGGTGGTGTCACCCTCCACGGTGAACAACGCCCTGGACTGCCTGGCCAAGGCGACCAACTGCGGATCGTTCAAACCGCCGCACACCTATCCCGACATCCGCGGCGCGATGACCTGGTCGGTGAACTGGGACGTCACCAACGGCAACGGCTTCGCCAAGACCGTCCGCCCGCACCTCGACACCCTGCCGTAGGACGCCGACGATGAAGAAATACCTCGCCGCCCTGATGGCCGCGCTCCTGGTGACCATCGGCCTGAACGCCACGCAGGCCCCGGCCGCCTTCGCCGCCAACATCCTCTCCAACAGCGGTTTCGAGACCGGCTCGCTCTCCAACTGGGCGTGCTCGGGTGGCACCGGATCGGTGGTCTCCACCCCTGTGCACTCCGGGTCGTATGCCCTCGCAGGGGCAGCCTCCGGATCCGACACCGCGCAGTGCACGCAGACGGTCGCGGTCAAGGCGAACACCGCCTACACGCTCTCGGCGTGGGTACGCGGCAGCTACGTCTACCTCGGCGTAACGGGCGGAGCCTCCACCTGGACGCCCTCGGCCACCTCGTACACCAAGCTCAGCGTCAGCTTCACGACCACCGCGAGCCAGACGTCGGCGCAGATCTTCCTGCACGGCTGGTACGGAACGGGCACCTACAACGCCGATGACGTGGAACTGGACGGGCCCGGTGGCACCCCGCCCGGCGACGGAGCGCCCGCCGCCCCGACCGCACCGCAACTCGGCGCGGTGACCAGCAACTCGATGGCCCTCTCCTGGACCGCCCCCACCGGGACCGTTACCGGCTACCGCGTGTACGAGGGCAACACGGCCGTCGCCACCTCCACAGGCACGTCGGCCACGATCGGCGGCCTTACTCCCTGCACGACGCACACCTACACGGTCGCCGCGTACAACAGCGCGGGGGAGTCGCCCAAGTCGGACTCGGTCACCGGCACCACCGGCGGATGCACCGACACCGGCCTGGCCAAGCACGCCCTCATCGGCTACCTGCACGCCAGCTTCGCCAACGGTTCGGGCTACATCCGCATGGCGGACGTGCCATCCGCGTGGGACATCATCGACCTGGCCTTCGGTGAGCCCACCTCGCCCACGTCAGGCGACGTCCGCTTCAACCGCTGCCCGGCGTCGGAATGCCCGAACGTGGAGAGCGACGCCGACTTCATCGCCGCCATCCGCGCCAAGCAGGCACAGGGCAAGAAGGTCCTCATCTCCATCGGCGGCCAGAACGGCCAGGTGCAGCTCACCACCACGGCCGCGCGCGACACGTTCGTCAGCTCGGTCTCGGCCATCATCGACAAGTACGGCCTGGACGGCCTGGACGTCGACTTCGAAGGCCACAGCCTCTACCTCGACGCCGGCGACACCGACTTCGCCAACCCGACGACGCCGGTCATCGTCAACCTCATCTCCGCGCTGAAGACCCTCAAGGCCAAGTACGGGTCCAAGTTCGTGCTGACCATGGCGCCGGAGACCTTCTTCGTTCAGGTCGGCTACAAGTTCTATGGCGGCGCGGGCGGCGGTGACAACCGCACCGGCGCCTACCTGCCCGTCATCCACGCCCTTCGCGACGCGCTCACGGTCCTGCACGTCCAGGACTACAACTCCGGTCCCGTGACAGGCCTGGACGAGCAGTGGCACAACGTCGGCAACGCGGACTTCCACATCGCGATGACCGACATGGTGAAGGCGGGCTTCACGGTCGCCGGCACCGGCCACCGTTTCCCGGGGCTGCGTGCCGACCAGATCGCGTTCGGGCTGCCCGCCGCCACCAGCGCGGGGAACGGCTACACCTCGCCCGCCCAGGTGCAGCAGGCGCTCAACTGCCTGGCCAAGGGCCAGGACTGCGGCGGCTACACGCTCCGCGGCGGCACCTCACCCGCCATCCGCGGCCTGATGACGTGGTCCATCAACTGGGACCGCTACTTCAACTGGGAGTTCATGAACAGCCACGAGCCATTCCTGAACGCACTGCCCTGACACGTCTCCACCCCACAAGGCCTGACACGTTTCCACCCCACAAGGGAGGTCAGATCCCCCATGCGAAAGAGATCCAAGGTCGCCTTCGTGACCGCGGCGGTCCCGGCCGCGGCCCTGCTCTCCGTCGTCGTCCAGGCGAGCCCGGCGAGCGCGCACGGCACCATGTCCGACCCGCCCAGCCGCGTGTACGTCTGCAAGCTGGAGAACCCCGAGAGTCCCAAGTCCGATGCCTGCAAGGCGGCGGTCGCCGCGGGCGGCACCCAGGCGTTCTACGACTGGAACGAGGTGTCGCTCCTCGACGCGGGCGGCCGGCACCGCGAGCTGATCCCGGACGGGAAGCTGTGCAGCGCGGGCCGCGAGAAGTACCGCGGGCTCGACCTGGTCCGTACGGACTGGCCCGCCAAGCGCATCTCCCCGGGGCCGCTCACCATCACCTACTACGCGACCGCGCCGCACCAGAACAGCAACTTCGAGTTCTACATCACCCGCGACGGCTGGGACCCCTCGCAGCCGCTGCGCTGGGCGGACCTGGTGCCGATCCAGACGTTCAACAACCAGAACCCGACCACCTACACCAACTGGACGATCAACATCCCGCAGCGGACCGGCCGCCACATCCTCTACTCGATCTGGCAGCGGGTCGTCGGCAGCAACGAGGCGTTCTACACCTGCTCGGACGTGGACTTCGGCGGCGGCAACACCCCGACGCCGCCGCCCACCACCCCGCCGCCGACGCAGACGCCCCCGCCCACCACGCCTCCGCCCACGCAGCAGCCGAGCGGCAGCTGGGCCGCGGGCACCGCCTACAAGGCCGGTGACCAGGTGACCTACCAGGGCGTCTCGTACAAGTGCCTCCAGGCGCACACCGCGCTGGCCGGCTGGGAGCCGCCGACCACGCCCTCCCTCTGGCAGCGCGTGTAACGCCCAACAAACCGACAAGGCCGATCCCCTCCGTCCCGCGCCGGGCGACCGCCGGCGCCGCCGTCCCCCACCGCCCGAGGCGGTGCCCGGCGCGGGACGTTCCACCAGCGCTCGAGGACTCCATGAGATAAGGACTCCATGAGATACGGCCCGTTCACCTGCATCGTCGTCGCGGCCCTGCTCCTGCTGACAGGGTGCGCGAGCTCTGGCAGTACGCCGAACGGGAGCTTCAACGACGACGACGTGATGTTCCTGCAGATGATGATCCAGCACAACGGGCAGGGCATCCGCATCGCGCGCCTCGCCGAGAAGCGGGCCGTACGGCCGGACGTCACGACGCTGGCCGCCGCGATCGACACGACGCAGGTCGCGGAGGTCAAGACGATGGCGGGCCGGCTGCGCGGCTGGCACAAGCCGCCGGTCGCGCTCGCCCACTCACACACGGCGCACGGTGGCATGGTGATGACGCGCGAGAGCGAGATCACCAAGCTCTCCACCAAGAACGGACCGGACTTCGAACGCCGCTTTCTCGACATGATGGTCGCGCACCAGGACGACGCCCTACAGATGGCCCGCCGCGAGGTGGCCACCGGCATCGACCCGCAGTCCAAGGGCCTCGCCCAGCGGTTCATCAAGTCCCGTACGGGAGAGATCGACCAGATGCTCAAGTTCCTGGGCCCCGGCGCCGGCCCCAACGCCAGTCCCAACCCCAGCACCAACCCCAGCACCAACCCCAGCGCCAGTCCGTCGCAGAGCCCAGGCCAGATAACCGACAAAGCCCAGGCCGGACAGTAGATAGCAGTTGATGACGATCGTGGCCGGCCCGTGGAAGCCGTACTCGCGCGGCATCCACCACAGCGGCGACAGGCAGAACAGCACGTACGCGCCCGCCGCCCACCACCGCCGGCCGTGACGTACGAGCACGACCAGCGCGGGCACCACCCACACCCAGTGGTGCGCCCACGAGATCGGCGAGACCAGCAGCCCGGTCGCGCCCGTGACCGCCGCCGCGGCCAGCCAGTCGTTCCGTCGTGCCCACGCCACGGCGACCGCGAGCCCGATCGCCCCCAGCACCAGCGGCACGACCGGATACCAGCCGCCCACCCGGTCCGGCCCGCCCAGCAGCCGCGCCGCCGCGCCGAACGGCGACTGGTTGCTGACATACGGGACCCCGACGCGTGAGGTGTCGAGGAAGACGCCGCCCCAGTAGACCCGCGACGCCTCTGGAGCGATCGCGAACGCCGCCAGCCCGCACGCGGCGAACGTCCCGGCCGCGACGACCGCCGCCCGGACCCGCCCCGCGAGCAGCAGCATCACCACGAAGATCGCCGGCGTCAGCTTGATCGCCGCCGCCACCCCGATCCCGATCCCCGCGGAACGCCGTCCCGCCGCCACGAGCCGGACGTCGGCCAGCACGATCGCCAGCAGCAGCGGATTGATCTGGCCCAGGAAAATCGACTGCCACATCGGCTGCAGGAACAGCCCGGCGGCCACGACCGCGGCGACCCGTCCCCGCGTACAGCGGAATCCGCCCAGCTTCAGCGTGCTCACCCACGCCCAGCCGAACGCGGCCACCGACCCCAATTGCCAGGCCACCCTCGCGACGCCCAGCGGCACCCACGAAATGGGGACGAACAGCGAGGCCATAAACGGTGTATTGGTGAACCAATGTGCGACAAGTTGCTCCCGATAAAGCCGCACACCATCGCCGGCGACCCGCCCACCCTCCCAATAGATGTGAAAGTCCAGCGAGTTGTAAGAGATGGCGAATACGACGACTCCGATGATCTGAACGGTGAGCACGCCGTAAACGGCGCGCACTGCCTTCGACCCCAGTCCCATGGCACCGGACGATCTCCCGGGCGGTGCCCGCACGGCATCGGGCCGTCGGCCACATTCGCCGGGACCGGCGTTAGCCCGCGGGCTTACTCCCACGGGCTGATGCGTCGCCGCAGGTCAGCCGGTTACGATCGGGCCATGTCCGAGACCGTGAGCCCCCCGGCGGGCGGCTGGGCGCGCCTGCGGGCGGTCCTGGCCTGGACCGGAGCCGTCCTCTATCCCGTGGTCCTGTTCGCCACGGTGCAGGACGGGCGCAGCGGCTTCAGCCCGCTCGCGGTCCTGATCTCCGCGCTGCTCACGCTCCTGGTCCTCCTGCTGCTGCGTCGCAGCCCGTGGCCCGCCTTCGGGTTGCTGGTGTTCGCGTGGTTCGCGGCGGCCGGGCTGTCGAACGTCCAGAACGGCGTGGTCGGCAGCCTGCAGGTGCTGGTCACCGACTTCGCGGTCGCGCTCGTCGCGATGGAACGGTCGCGCCGTTCCTCGGTCATCGCCGCGGCGGTCGCGGTCCTCGTGCAGGCCGGCTGCGCGCTCGTCTACGCGCACGGGACCGCGCTCCCGCAGGCCATCGCGTTCATGATCCTCGCAGGGGTCGTCGCCTGGATGGCGGGCAACTCCGTCCGCGTACGGCGCCAGCACGCCGTCGCGATGGCCGCGCGGGCGACCGAGCAGGCCGTCACCGCCGAACGGCTCCGGATCGCCCGCGAGCTGCACGACATGGTCGCCCACAGCATCGGCATCATCGCGATCCAGGCCGGGGTCGGCAGCCGGGTCATCGACACCCAGCCGGACGAGGCCCGCAACGCCCTGTCGGCGATCGAGGCCACCAGCCGGGACACCCTGGCGGGCCTTCGCCGCATGCTGGGTGCGCTGCGCCGCGCCGAGCCCGCTGCGGGAGGTCAGGGCGGCGGCGCCGAGGAGCGCGCGCCGCTGGATCCTGCGCCCGGCCTCGCCGATCTCGAACGGCTGGTCGACGCGACGATGGACGCGGGCGTACGGGTGGACGTCCGCCGCCTCGGCGAAGGCCGCGCACTGCCCGCGGAGCTGGACCTGTCGGCGTTCCGCATCATCCAGGAGGCGGTCACCAACGTCGTCCGGCACGCGGGCGCGGGCCGATGCCAGGTCACGATCGACTACCGGGACGACGAGATCGACATCGAGATCGTCGACGACGGTCGCGGCTGCGAGGTCGGGGCCGCCGGTGGCTACGGCATCATCGGGATGCGCGAGCGCGCCGGGCTCCTGCACGGGCACTTCACGGCGGGGCCGCGCGCCGAAGGCGGCTTCCGCGTCCAGGCGCGCCTGCCGCTCCCCGCCGCTTTCCGCGCCGCACCGGCTCGCGGCGGAGGCCCGATGACGGTACGGGTGGAGGCCCGATGACGGTACGGGTCGTGCTGGTCGACGACCAGCCGCTGATCCGCGCCGGCCTGCGCGTGCTCATCGCCGACACCCCCGACCTGCGGATCGTGGGCGAGGCCGGGGACGGCGCCGAGGCGGTACGGCTGGTGAAGGAGACCTCCCCGGACGTCGTCGTGATGGACATCCGGATGCCCGGCATGGACGGCATCGAGGCGACCCGGCTGATCACCTCGTCGGACGCCGCGACGCACGTGATCGTCCTGACCACGTTCGACGATGACGACTACGTCTACGGGGCGCTGCGCGCCGGGGCGAGCGGCTTCCTGGTCAAGGACATGGCACTGGACGACATCCTCGGCGCGATCCGCGTGGTGGCCGGGGGCGACGCGCTGCTCGCGCCCAGCGTCACGCGGCGGCTCATCGGCGAGTTCGCCGCCCGCCCCGAGCCCGCCGGGACCGCCGCTGCCGCCGCCGAGGCGGCCTCCCGCGGCGCGGTGGGCGGCGTGACCGAGCGCGAACGCGAGGTGCTGGTCCTCGTCGGGCGGGGCCTGTCGAACGGTGAGATCGCCGCCGAGCTGTCCATCAGCGTCGCCACGGCCAAGGCCCACGTCGCCCGGCTGTTCACCAAGCTCGACGCCCGCGACCGCGTCCACCTGGTGATCATCGCCTACGAGGCCGGGCTGGTCGCTCCCTCCTCCTGACCCGCGTGACGTGTGGTGCCTGGTGCCCACGAAACGGGTGTTTCGCATTTCTTGGTATCGGCGGTCTCTTTCTCATTACTGGGCATCAATGGCCGGACATGATGAAATATCTGCTCCGCGGCCGAGGCTTCTTTCGCGCGGGACCCGGGTATAAGTCGGTCAGCACAATTAGAGAAACGTTCTCCCGCCGGAGTGCCGATGCGCGTGCCCCGTATCTGCTCTGTCGCCATTGGCGTCATGGGCGTGCTCGCTGGATCCATTGCCTGCGCCGGGCCGGCCGTCTCCGTCGCCGGTCCCGTGAACTACGTCGCCCTCGGCGATTCCTACTCCGCCGGAGTGGGCGCAGGCTCCTATGAGTCCGACAGCGGCTCGTGCCGCCGCAGCGACAACGCCTATCCGAAACTGTGGGCGAACGACCGTTCACCGGTCAGTTTCACGTTCGTGGCCTGTTCGGGCGCGCGCACCGACAACGTCCTGAACAGCCAGCTCAGCGCGCTTACGCCGAACACCACGCTGGTCACCATCACCGTCGGCGGGAACGACGCGGGCTTCACCAACGTGATGCGGGCCTGCGTGCTGGAATCGACCGGCGACTGCACCGCCGCGGTGAAGACGGCGGAGGACTACATGACCACCAAACTGCCCGACCGGCTCGACGGCCTGTACGCCGCGATGAAGGGCAAGGCGCCTGCGGCGAAGGTCATCGTCCTCGGTTACCCGCACCTCTACAAAATCGTGAGCAACTGCGCCGGACTGAACAACACCAAGCGGGTCGCACTGAACCAGGCGGCCGACGCGCTCGACTCCACCATCGCCGCCGCGGTGTCGCGCGCCTCGTTCACCTATTCCGACGTACGCGACGAATTCGCGGGCCATGAGTTGTGCTCGGGTGACGGCTGGCTGAACTCGGTGTCGATTCCGATCGACGACTCGTACCACCCGACCGCGCGAGGCCAGAGCCGCGGCTACCTCCCGGCGCTGAACTCCGTCGACAGGAGCTCCCAAGGCTGACCCCGGAGCGTGGCGTGCCCCCCGCCGCTCCCACCGCGACGTTCCTGGCCGTATCACTGCCAGGAACGTCGCGGTCTTCACTGGGCGTACCCGGTGCGGCGATGATCGTCTTGCCCGGTCGATGCGGGCGGGACGAACGGAGATGACGATGGCTTTCGACAAGAACTCCACCGCGGCCGAGGTGGTCGCCGGGCACGACCTGACGGGCAAGGAGGTGATCGTCACCGGCGGGGCCTCCGGGCTCGGCGCCGAGACCGCACGGGTGCTGGCGCTCGCGGGCGCCCGGGTCGTGGTCGCCGGACGCGACGCCGGCCGGGGAGAGGCAGCCGTGCGGCGGCTGCGCGAGGAGACCGGCAACCGGGCCGTGGAGTTCTCCGAGCTCGATCTGGGGTCGCTCGCGTCGGTCCGCGCGTTCACCGAACGCTACGCGGCCACCGGCCGGAGCCTGCACCTGCTGATCAACAACGCCGGCGTCATGGCGTCGCCGCTGACCTACACCGAGGACGGTTTCGAGTCGCAGTTCGGCACCAACCACCTGGGGCACTTCGCGCTCACGGCGGGACTGCGTCCGGCGCTCGCCGCCGCGGGAGGCGGAGCGCGGGTAGTGGCGCTGTCCTCGCGGGCGCACCGGCGCGGGGACATCGATCTCGACGACCCGAACTACCGGCACCGCCCGTACGACCCGTGGGAGTCCTACGGCCAGTCCAAGAGCGCCAACGCACTCTTCGCGGTCGAGCTGACCGAGCGGTGGGCCACCGACGGGATCACGGCCAACGCCCTGAACCCCGGCGCCATCATGACCGACCTTCAGCGCCACATCGCGACCGGCGAGCTGCAGGACATGGGCTGGGCCGACGCCGACGGCAACCGGATCACGCCGCAAGGGTGGAAGACCGTCGAGCAGGGCGCGGCGACCACGATCTGGGCCGCCGTCGCCCCGGAGCTCGAGGGCGTCGGCGGCCACTACCTGGACGACTGCGCGATCGCCACGCCATGGACCGCCGACGACCAGCCGCCGTTCGGCCACTACCTGGCGCGCATCCTCGACCCCGAGCGCGCGGAACGGCTCTGGACGCTGTCGGAGAAGCTCATCGGTTGACGAGCCGGCCTGTCGGCTGAGATCGACTACGCGTTGACCGAGCGGAGGCGGTAGCCGAGGCCGTGGCTGGTGTGGATCAGCGCGGCGTGGTCGGGGCCCAGCTTGGCGCGCAGGCGGCGGACGTGGGTGTGGATCGTACGGGTGCTCTGCGGCCTCCTGCTGTTGTAGCTCTCCAGGAGCTGGCGGTAGGTGAGGATCTGGCCGGGCCGGGCGGCCAGGCGGGTCAGGATCTGGTACTCGGCGTGCGTCAGCGGGATCGCGCGGTCGTTCAGCCGGACCGTACGGGCGGAGTCGTCGAACGACAGGCCTGAGGGCATCCGCCGCACGGCCGGCCGCTGAAGCAGGGGCCGGCGGGTCCCGGCCATCTGGAGCCGTACGGCGACCTCGGCGGCGGGGGAGGAGTCCAGCAGGATGTCGTCCACGCCCCAGCCGGAGTCGAGCGTGATCAGCCCGCCGTCGGTGAACACGGCGAGCAGCGGCGGGCCGCCCTTGAGGCTGTGACACACGCTCCGGGCCCTCTGCAGGTCCTTGCGCGCGTCCACCAGGACCACGTCGCACGTCGGGTCGGTCCACGCCGCCGAGGCGGGCAGCACGCGCACCGCGTGCGGCAGCTCGCCGAGCGCAGGAAGGACCTCCTGCGGCGTACGGCCATGGTCGGTCAGCAGCAGTACCGCGCTCATCCCAGCAGTGCCCCTCCCGGTAAAACCTATTATCTCTACCTATATAGTAGGTTTTAGGTCGCCGCAAGGAGCCACGGCGATGGAGTCGATCACTGGCGGCTGATGGCCCGCGTGATCCCGGCGGCGATCGTGGTGGCCAGGATCCAGCCCGCGATGATCAGGGTGTACGCCAGGTACTGGTAGCCGTGCTGGGGCTTGTACGCCTTCTCCTGGCCGAAGTCGATGATCGGCAGCAGCAGGTCCAGCGTGTAGAAGAACGGATTGAACCCGGGCGACTCGCCCTTCTTCAGCTCGGGCGGCGGCTGGATCCCGAACACGATGCTGCCCACCGCCAGCAGAGCGACCAGCCAGGCCGCCGCCCGCAACGGCCGGAACCCGTAGCCGACCAGACCGTCCTGGAGGAACCCCCAGACCTTCAGGTACCAGGGGAGTGAGCTGCGGTGATGGCGAAGCTTGGCCAGTTGCACCGTCCGTGCCGCCGCGTCGTCGCCGATACGCCGATACGCGGCGGCCAGCTGCTCATAGCCATGCGGGAGGTAGCCCTCCTGCTCGCGTTCCAGCAGCGGCAGGCGCAGGCTCGCGGGAAGGGGCGGGGTGAGCGTGCCGTAAGAGAGGTTCTCCAGGCGGACGACGTCGGGCCAGACTTTCGGTGTCGCGTACAGGGTGTCGAACTGCGAGTGGCGGAGGTTCACGATGCCCTTGATCGGCTCCGTTTCCCGGAACCAGATCTCGGCCGCCGTGCAGCTGCTGGCGTGCAGCGCGGTCCCGCCCGGATTGGACAGCCGGGCGCGGGAGAGGTCGATCTGGCCGGGGATCCGTGCTCCCCGGAGATTCACCATGCCCTCGGCGTGCAGCCGCTTGGCGATCAGATCCGAGCCGACGGTGAGCGTCTGGAGGTCGAGCGCCGTATCACCAGGGTGACTGAGCGAGGCGCCCTGGAGGTTGACCATGCCGGAGACCTTGGAGCCGTGCATGCGCACGGCGCCGTGGGAGACCCGCAGGTCGGGCGCCCACACGTCGTCGTCGATGACCGAATGGTTGAGGTGGAGGATCTGGCCGTGTTGATCGGCTGCGCCGTCCGAGCCGATCTGGGCGCGCTCCATGAACAGGGCGCCTGAGATGCGGGCGCCGCCCAGGCGGACCTGGCCGGGGATGCGGCAGTCGGTGAGGCGGAGCACCCCCGAGCAGCGGATCGTCATGGCCTCGAGGCCGGGCAGGTACGACTCGCTCAGGTTGAGCTGCCTGACCTCGGTGCCGTAGAAGCTCGGCGTCTCCTCGAAATGGCAGCCCATCAGCCGCACGGGGCCGGACACGACGCCGTACCGCATGTTGAGGCGACCGGTGATCCGCGCGCCGTCCACGCGCAGCGCCGCGACCTCGCCCTCCGCGGCCTGACCGCTCAGCATGAGCGTGCGCAGGACCTCGGCCCGTACGGTCCGCTCCGGGCCCCAGGCGCCGCCCTGCTCGGGGTCCTCGTCCGGCGACTGCCGGAAGTCGACGGTCTCACCGCGGGGGAACGCCCACCGCAGACGGCGTTCGGCGGGCGTCAGGTCGGCGATCTCCACCGCGCGACTCTGGCCCGCCGCGTGACGCGCTGTCAACCGGTTCGCCGATCACCGGCGGACGCCGCTCGGCGAGCCCCGCCGGACGCCGCTCAGGAGGCCCGTGCGGGCGCCGCCGGGCGGTCACCGGCAGACGCTGCTGCCGCCCGCCTCCTCCTCGCCGTCGCGGTCGCTGAAGCCCGGCTCGAGGTACTCGTCCTCGGGCCACAGGTCATCGGCCAGCCAGGCGAGGTACTCCTCCTCGCCCGGATCGAGTTCGGCCGTCATCGACTCGGGATACTCGGCCGTCTTCGGCTCGAGATGGTCGCCGTCCTCGCCCGCCGCCACCGGCTCTCGCCGGGCAGGGGGCCGGAGCAGTCGCCGCAGGCTCATGGCCAGCAGAGCGGCCAACGAGCAGAGCACCAGTGCCGTGATCACACCACGCCGTCCCTCCGCGAGTGAGTTCGATAAGGACCTTGCGTAAGGGGCAAACTAGCTGAACGCTACTAGAGGGATCAATCGGGCGGGAGTTCGACATGCGGCACACCGGTGATATCGAGCCGCGGGGTTTACCTGAGCTGGGGGAGCGGCGGCGATCGCCGGACGTGCGCGGAGCCCGCCGCGAGCCCCCGTTGACCGCGGCCATCCCGCCTTGACCAGGCACTGTTCCCTCGAAACAATTAGGGTCCGTCACGGTGAATGACGAAGCGGAAGCCGGCGGTAGTGAGCTCCTGGGCGACGTGAGGACGCGATCCGAAGGACGCCGCATGGCCGTTTTCTGGATCGGTGCGGCCATGGTCACCGTCGGTGTCGTTCTGCATCTGCCGATGTACTTCGACGCCCGTGACATGGGCTATCACATGGCCGGGATGCCCATGGACGCGGGAATGATCGCCGGGATGGTGCTCATCCTGGCGGGGCTGGCCGCCTGCTGTTACGGGCTGCTCTCGCGCTTCGCCGACTTCGGGTCGGCGGCGCATCTGAAGGTCCGCGCGATCGACGACGCGCGCATCGGGCAGACGCACATCGGGCTGCTGGTGGTGCTGGCGCTCGCCGTGACGATCGACGTGCAGAAACCGACCGCGCTCGCATTCGTCGTCCCGGGCTTCGCCCGCGAGTACGGGCTGAGGTCGGCGCTCAACCCGCACGGCGGCGCGCCCGCCGCGCTGCTTCCGCTCGTGGGCATCACCGGGACCGTGCTCGGGTCGCTGGCCTGGGGATGGCTGGGCGACCGGATGGGCCGGCGCGCCGCGATGCTGCTCGCGGGCGTCATCTTCATCGGCACCTCCGTGTGCGGCACCATGCCGAGCTACGAGCTGAACCTGGTGATGTGCTTCGTGATGGGACTCGGCGCCGGCGGCATGCTGCCCGTGGCGTTCACCCTGCTCTCGGAGACGATCCCGGCCCGGCACCGCGGGTGGCTGATGGTGCTGATCGGCGGCGACATCGCCGGGGCGTACGTGCTGACCAGCTGGGCCTCCGAAACGCTCACGCCGACCTACAGCTGGCGCGTCCTGTGGCTCATCGGGCTGCCCACCGGACTGGTGTTCATCCTGCTCATCCGGTGGATCCCCGAGTCGCCGAGGTACCTGCTCGCGGTCGGCAAGGAGGACGAGGCGCGGCAGGTCCTGCGCAGGTACAAGGCCGAGGTCGTGCCGATGGACAGGTCCGAGCTGGAGACCGAGGAGCGGGTCGGGAGCAGCTACGGGCAGCTGCTGCGCCCGCCGTTCCTCGGGCTGACCGCAGTGCTCGCGCTGGTCGGCGGCGGGATCGGCCTGGTGGTGTACGGCTTCCAGCTGTGGCTGCCGACCAACCTGCGGCACCTCGGGTACGAGGGCGTGACCGCCGACCGCGTCCTGCGCGACTCGTCGCTGATCGGCTTCCCGCTCAACTTCCTGATCGCCTACCTCTACCACCGGTCGAGCCGCTGGACCCTGATCGGACTGACCGCGCTGGTGGCCGTGGCGCTGCTCGGCTTCGTCGTCCTCGGCGACTCGGTGGCCGGCGACCGGCCGCTGCTGAGCGCGCTGCTGGTGATCCCCATCTGGGGGTCGAGCTCGGTGGTCGCGGTGCTGTCGGCGTACGGCGCGGAGGTCTACCCGACCCGCATCCGTTCGCGCGGCAGCGGACTGGTGGCCGGGCTGACCAAGGCGGGCGGCGTGCTCATCATCGCGCTGGTCGTCGCGGCGGTCGCGGTCCCGTCGCTGCGGGTCACCGCCGTGCTGGGCGCCCTCCCGCTGGCGCTGGCCGTCGGCCTCGCGTTCGCCGTGGCCATCGAGACCCGCAGCCGCCGGCTGGAGGACATCACCGCAGGCGAGCTCAGCCAAGCGCCCCTCGCGTCCTGACCCGCTCGGCGCTCGGTCGGAGGCGACTCCGTACAGTCGGACGATGATCGACGAACGGGCCCGCCGGCTGGCGCGGATCGTGCACGACCACCTGATCCTCACCACACCGCTCGCCCCGAGCGACTGCCTGCTCGTTCTCGGCAGCCACGACACCCGCGTCGCCGAGCACGCGGCGCGCCTCTGGCACGAGGGCTGGGCGCCGCGCGTCGTTCTCTCCGGCGGCCGCGGCAAGATCACCTCAGCCTGGTCCGAGACCGAGGCCGCGGTGTTCGCCCGGGTCGCGGTGGCGCACGGCGTTCCCGAGGACGCGCTGCTGCTGGAGGAGACCGCGTCCAACACCGGCGAGAACATCACCGCCTCGCGCGCGCTCCTCGCCGATCGCGGGATCGCCGTACGGCGCGGCATCCTGGTCACCAAGCCGTACATGACCCGGCGCGGGCTGGCCACCGCCCGCCGCCAGTGGCCCGAGGTCGAGTGGCTGTCGGCGGCGCCGGATCTGGCGTACGAGGCCTACGACGACGAACGCCAGCTGATCGAACTGCTGGTCGGCGATCTGCAGCGGATGGTGGTCTACGCCGAACGCGGATTCCAGGTCCCGATGCCGGTGGAGGAGTCGGCGTGGGCGGCCTGCGAGGAGCTCGCCGGGATGGGCTTCGATCGCCACGTCATCTCTGACCTTAAGGGGCGGTGAAGGGGGACCCAAGCGGGCCTGATGCCATCCCGGACGTCACGAAAATGTCAGAGGCGGGTCGTAGCGTTGATGGCAACGCGGGACATCCTCCCGCTGGAGGAGAGGAGCAGATCATGGCTCCGATGAGTGCCTCGGATCTGGCTCAGGTCCTGTTCACCACGCCGCTGCAGGCGTCCGACCGTCCCACGGCCGAACGTGTGCGCGCCGCCATCCACGACCGGCTCAGGTGCGCCGACCCCGCCGGGTGCGCCGCCCGCGTCGCCCAGGAGGCGGGGGACCACCCCGACCTCTACGCCGCCCGCATGCGCTGGGCCCTGGAGACCGTCGCGCATTCCTACGCCCCCTGCCATCTGGCCGCCGCCTGACTTCACGACGCGCCGTCGCCCTCCACGCGCCGGAGCCGTTCATGGTCCGGAGCCGTTCATGGGCCGCGCGCCGTTCATGCGTCGCGGGACCGCCGCCTCGGGGGCCGGTCCCGCGCGGGGGAGCCCCGTGGGGCTCCCAGCGTGTCCCTTGAGTCCCGTGAGGGGGATCAGACGGCGGTGTGGGACTTGAGGAAGGGCAGGATCAGGTCGGCGACCTGAGCGGCGTTGCCGGCGTGCGGGTAGTGGCCGGCGCGTTCGACGACGGCGACGGTGCCGACACCGGCGGGCATGAGCGCCACGACGGCGTCGCCCTCGGCCTTGGGGTCGGGGAAGTCGGGGTCCTGGGCGCCCATGATGACCAGCGCGGGGCGGGTGAGGTTGGGCAGCTGGGCCTCGGCGTCGGCGGGCGTCGACTTGCCGGTCTTCTTGAACTCGGCCTGGCGGCCGGGCTCGCGCAGCTTGGCCAGCAGGACGGCCACGTACTCCTGGTAGTCGGCGGGCTTGGTCGGGTAGGCGACGTCGAGGTACTTGTCCCACTGGCTCAGGCTGCCGAGCATCTGGGTGGCCATGAGGTGGGTCAGGCCCTTGCGGTAGCGGCCGACCTTCAGGAAGGCGCCCACGTCCAGCTTCTGGGTCTTGGTGAACGGGTTGATCTCGACGACGGCGCTGACCAGCTCGGGCTCGGTGGCGGCGGCGATGGTCGCCGCGCCGCCGGACAGGGAGTGGCCGACGATGACGGCCGGGCCGCCCAGGTGGCGGATCAGCGCGAGCAGGTCGCCTGCGACGTCCGTGCGGCTGATGGAGTCCCAGCCCATGCTCGACTCGCCGTGGCCGCGCATGTCGGCGTTGGCGACCCGGTAGCCGGCCTCGACCAGAGTCGGGACCAGGAAACGGTAGGCCTGCCGGTGGTCGCCGATCCCGTGCGACAGCACGACCAGGGGGCCCTCGCCGGTCACGTCGTAAGCGATCCGTCCGCCGGGAACGTCCAGGTACTCGGTCATCTCGTCCTCCTCATTCGCCTTACGGGCACTCTCGATAGCCATAAAGCTAACCTGATTAGCCAAGGCTGTCAAGCTCGGGATCGGGCACAATCGAGCCATGGCGACGATGCAAGCGATTACTTACTGCCGGATCTGTGAGCCGCTCTGCGGGCTGGAGGCCACGCTCGCCGACGGGCGGGAGCTGATCCAGCTGCGGCCGGACCGCGACCACCCGCTCTCCAAGGGCTTCGCGTGCCCCAAGGGCATCGCGATGACCGAGGTCCAGAACGACCCCGACCGCGTGCTGCATCCACTGCGGAGGCGCGCGGACGGGGAGTTCGAGGAGGTGAGCTGGGACGTCGCGCTGTCGGAGATCGCCGAGAAGCTGAACGCGGTCCGCAGGACCCACGGCGGCGAGTCGATCGGGTGGTACTTCGGCAACCCGTCCACGTTCTCCTACAGCCACCCGCTCTGGATGAACGGCTTCATGGCCGCGCTGAAGTCGCCGCACGTCTACTCGGCCGGGTCGCAGGACGTGAACAACCGCTTCGCCGCCAGCGCCCTGCTGTACGGGGCGCCGATCCTGGTCCCGATCCCCGACCTCAAGCGCACCGACCTGCTGCTGATGCTCGGCGCCAACCCGCTGGTCTCGCACGGCAGCCTGATCTCCGCGCCGCGCATCAAGGACGACCTCAGCGCGATCGTGAAGCGCGGCGGGCGGGTGGTGGTCGCCGATCCGCGCCGTACCGAGACCGCGCGGGCCTTCGAGCACCTGCCGGTCACGCCCGACGGCGACGCCTGGCTGCTCCTGGCCCTGCTGAACGTGATCTTCGAGGAGGGGCTGGAGGACAAGGCCGCGTGCGCCAAGCAGGCGTCAGGCGCCGCCGACCTGCGGGCGCTCGCGAAGGACTTCACCCCGGAGAGCACGGCGGCGCGGAGCGGCGTTCCGGCTGAGAAGGCCCGTGAGCTCGCGCGAGAGCTGGCGGCGGCCGAACGAGCGGTCGTCTACGGGCGTACCGGCACCTGCCTGGGCCGGTACGGCACGCTGACCGCGTTCCTCATCGACGCGGTGACGCTGGTGATCGGCGGCCTGGACCGGCCCGGCGGCGCGATCTTCGGGGCGGCGCCGGTACGGGTCGAGGAGCTCGCGCGGATGTCCGGGCTCGCCACGTACGGCAGGACCCGCTCGCGCGTCGGCGGCTACCCGGACGTGCTCGGCACGTTCCCCGCCGGGGTGATGGCCGAGGAGATCACCACGCCCGGCCCGGGGCGGCTACGGGCGCTGCTGGTCTCGGCCGGCAACCCGATCCTCAGCGTGCCCGGGACCGCGGTCCTGGAGGAGGCCCTGGGCGAGCTCGACCTGCTGGTCTGCATCGACCTGTACGTGACCGACACCGGGCGCGAGGCCGACTACGTCCTGCCCGCGACCACGTTCCTGGAGCGCGAGGACTTCCCGCTGCCGTTCCTGCAGAACCACATCACCCCGCTCGTCACCTGGACCGAGGCGGTCGTGCCGCCGAGCGGCGAGGCGCGCCAGGAGTGGGAGATCATCGACGAGCTGGCCCGGCGGATGCGGCTCAGCATCGGGTCACTGCTGCCGCAGCGCCTGGCGTACCGCCTCGGCGTACGGCCCTCGCCGCGCCGCCTGATCGACCTGCTGCTGCGCACCGGCCCGTACGGCGACCTGTTCGGGCTCCGGCGCGGCGGCCTCAGCCTGCGCAAACTCCGCGCGAACCCGCACGGCATCGTGCTGGGCGAGCATCACAGGACCGGAACGTTGCGCCGCCGGATCCAGCACAAGGACCATCGGGTGCACCTCGCGCCGCCCGAGATACGTGCGGAGATCGAACGGCTCGCCACCGAGCCCGAGCCGTCACCCGAATACCCCCTCCGGCTCATCGGCATGCGGGAGCTGCGCTCGCACAACTCCTGGATGCACAACGCGCCGGGCCTGATGCGCGGCAAGCGCGAGCACGCCGCGCGGCTGAACCCCAAGGACGCGGCCGAGTACGGCATCGAGGACGGGTCGCGCTGCCGGATCGCCTCGGCGCACGGCTCGGTGGAGCTCCCCGTGAAGGTCACCGATGAGATGACGCCCGGCACCGTCGCGGTTCCGCACGGGTGGGGTCATCGGGGCGGCTGGCGCGTGGCCAACGCCGCGGGCGGGGCCAACGTGAACGAGCTGGCCTCAGCCGATCCTGCGGACCTGGAGCCGCTGGCGGGCATGGCCCATCTCAACGGGGTCCAGGTGAAGATCTTTGCGGTCGGGCAAGGCGTTCGATAGGGCGGTTCGCTGAAACGAGGGGAAAGCCGGCGATCAGAGCGCCACGGTGGGCCGGTGCGGGTTCACGATCTTGCCATCGGGAAGCAGCTCACCGGTGTCGTCAAAGACCACGATCCCGTTGCACAAGAGGCTCCAGCCCTGCTCAGGATGGCTGGCCACCACGCGGGCGGCCTCGCCGTCGTGCCCGCCGGCCTGTGGGCACGGCGGCTGGTGACTGCAGGGCGGGCTGGGTCGGGTGGTCATGGATACCTCCACTGGTGCCCTGTGATTTAGGACATAGTGAAGCTTGCCCGCGCCCGACCGAAATAGGCAAGTCAATGACGAATTCTTTACTTTTCTTGCCTTGTCAGGACCGCTCCATGGAGCTCAGCGGAACAGGTCGTCGCCCGCCTCGTCGCCGTGGTCGACGTCCAGCCCGACGACCGAGGTGCAGCCGGTGCAGATCCACTCCGCGATGACCGCCTCGGAGTTCGCGCCGTGCGTGCGGTACGGCTTGTCCACGCGGCGTCGCCGCATGCCGTGACCGCACGAGGAGTGCAGCAGCCGGCCGCACTGCGGGCACGGCCACACGTCCTCGCGGCGCCGGTGGCACTGGGGGCAGGGCGGGATCTCCGACAGGTCGGGCGCCTCAGGCGAGCCGAGCTCGTTGGCCCACTCGAGTTCGAGGTCCAGATATTCGTCGGTGGGCCAGTGATGGTCGGCGAGCCACGCCAGATACTCCTCCGCGCCCGGCTCCAGCACCGCCGTGAGCGACTCGGGATGCCCGCCGCCCGAATCACCGGTGGCGGGTGCCGTCGTCACCCCCGAGCGTGCGAATCCGAGCCGCAGGGAGGCCAGTGCCCCGGCCGTGAGCGTCAGCAGGCCGAGGAGCACGGCCGTGGCCAAGCCTGTCGCCGTCGACATGGTGGGGCGTCCTCTCATGATCTCGTACGGGGGGTTCCGATCATGAATGCACTTCACAAAACGCTGAGAACCTACAAGAAAGGCTCTTAACGGAAAAGTCGATCAGAAAAGAATCTTCGACCTGATCAAGCCGTATCCAGCGTCCGAAACCTCCCCTTCCATGGTGTGCGGCGCCTGTTGCCTGCAGAATCGGGACGGTCCACAGATCATCGGAGGTGTGATGGCCACCGCGGAATTTCTCTCTCCGCTGAACCTGCTCAAGCAGGGCATACGGGCAGGTACACGGGCTGCGGTGACCGGTCCGCTCGTCGCGGTGGCCGCCGCCACGAGCGTCGCGGAAGCGGTCGTCGCCATTCCCCGCCTCTCGCGCTCCCTGGAGAGCCTCGCGGACTCCGCCGAGTCCCTGCCCACCGTCGCCGCCGACCTGGAACGCCTGGCCACCGTGGCGCCCGCCCTGGAGAACCTGGCCGAGGCCATCGACGATCTCCGCGAACTCGCCAAGGTGGTCCCGTCCCTGGAATCCCTGGGCGAATCCGTCGTCCCCCTCGCGGAGACCGTCGAAAGCCTCAAACCCCTAGCTGACACCGTCGCCCAGATGCAGGCCGCCATCGAAACCCTCAACGCCACCGTCAGCCCCCTCCAGGGCACCGCCGAACGCCTGGGCCGCTTCGTGGACCGCCTCCCCCAAGGCCGCCGCTCCCGTCACGACTACAACTCCTAAGTAACTTCACAAGTAGCGGTCTCCTCCTGACCGGTCGCTTTCCGTACGGGTGGATCAGTCGTTGGGGGTTCCTTGACGGACGCTTCATCGGGCTGTCACGGCGGAGACACGCGTGCGTGGGGAAATGTCGTGTGACAGGCCGCGCCGCGCCGGAAGGCATCCCCATGGACGCTCAGAGCTTCCCCTGCGATCAGGATGTGCTCGCACGCTTCCCCGGTGCCCGGTCGTACGAGCGCGACACCGAGCGGACCACCTACCTCGCCGAGCGAGGTGGCGTCCGGTTCCTGATCCTGGTGCCGCACGAGGGCGGGGAGATCACCGTGCTGACGTTCGCGGACGAGGAGGAGCGGGCCGCCTACCTGACCGGGCGGGTCCAGCCCGCCTGACCCTGCGGTTTTCCGCAGGGCAGCTCGGCGGTGTACTCCATGGTGGCCGGGCCCGCGGATTTCTAGCGTCATATGCATGATCGAAATGACGCGGACGCTCGCCGCCGGTGGCGAGGAGATCGGTGGGGTCGCGGGATGGGCGACCGATCTCATGGACAAGCTCGGCGCGCCCGGGGCCGGGCTGGCGATCGCCCTGGAGAACCTGTTTCCGCCGCTGCCCAGTGAGGTGATCCTGCCGCTGGCCGGGTTCACGGCGGCGCAGGGGCACATGAACCTGATCGCGGCGCTGGTGTGGACGACGATCGGGTCGGTGGTGGGGGCGCTCGCTCTGTACGGGATCGGGGCGGCTATCGGGCGGGAACGGATCCGGGCGCTGGTGGCGCGGCTGCCGCTGGTGAAGCTGTCGGACCTGGACCGGACCGAGGCGTGGTTCGCCCGGCACGGGGCCAAGGCGGTCTTCTTCGGCAGGATGATTCCTATCTTTCGCAGCCTGATCTCGGTCCCGGCCGGGGTGGAACGGATGCGGATGACGACGTTCCTGGCGTTCACCACGCTCGGCAGCTTCCTCTGGAACGCGGCGTTCGTGCTGGCGGGCTACCAGCTCGGTGATAACTGGCGGACGGTCGAGGAGACCGTCGGCGTCTACTCCAAGGTGGTGCTGGTCGCCGCGGTACTGGCGGTGCTGGCCTTCCTGGCCGTACGTATCGTGAGGTCACGGAAGGGCGCCCCGGAGGGGGCGCACCGGATCGACTACAGGCGAGACTTCGAACGTGACCGACTCGGCTAGGCGCTTGGTGCTGGCGGCGGTGGGGCTGGCGCTGGGCGCCGCCACCGCCGCGGCCGAGCTCGTGCTGCTCACCGTGGCGGCGCCCCTGATGGCGTACGCGGTGGCGTTCTCGCGGGGGCAGCGGAGCGTTCCGCGCGGGGTGGCGGACGCCGCGACGGCGATGACCCGGCTGGAGACGCGGCGGCTGGCGCGGTTCCACGGGCACGCCGAGGCCGCGGAGTACGGGCCGGTGCGGTCGCTGGCCTACCTGGTGCTGCGGACGCCGATCGGGCTGCTCGGCGGGGTCATCCTGCTGCTGATCGCCTACGGCGCGGTGTCGGGGATCCGGTTGCTGGTGGGCTGGATGACCGGCGACTACCTCGACGGCATCGAGTTCTCGTGGTTCATCGCCGCCTACATGATCGTCTTCGGGCTGATCCTGCTGTTCGTGGCCGTTCAGGGGCTGGTGGGGGTGGTGGCGCTGGAACGCAAGGTCGCCCGCCGCTGCCTGGGGCCGAGCCCGCTGGAGGCGTACGAGCGCCGGATCGCCCAGCTGAGCGTGACCCGCGCCGAGGTGGTGGAGGCGGTCGATGATGAACGGCGGCGCATCGAACGCGATCTGCACGATGGCGTGCAACAGCGCCTGGTGGCGCTGGGAATGCTGATCGGGCGGGCTCGGCGCAGCGGGAACGGGGATCTGCTGCGGCAGGCGCACGAGGAGTCACAGCGGGCCCTGGAGGAGCTGCGCGAGGTGGCCTGGCGCGTCTACCCGGCCGCGCTGGACGGCGACGGGCTGCGGGCCGCGCTGGAGACGGTCGCCGAGCGTTCGCCGGTCCCGGTGAAGATCGAGTACGACCTGGACGGCCGCCCGCCGCACGCGGTCGAGACGGCCGCCTACTTCGTGGTCTGCGAGGCGGTCAACAACGCCGGCAAGCACTCGGGGGCGCGCCTGGTGACCGTACGGATCGGCGGGGACGAGAGGATGATCGACGTGCGGATCGAGGACGACGGGACCGGGGGAGCCGACCCCTCCGGCGGCGGGCTGGCGGGGCTGGCGCGCCGGGTGGCGGCGCTGGACGGCACGTTCGGCGTGGACAGCCCGCCCGGCGGGCCGACCGTGATCACCGCGGGGCTCCCGTGCGCGTGACGACGGTTCCCGAGCGCGTGACGACCGCGACGACGATGACGACCGCGACGATGCGGGGGCTGCCGTGCGGGTGATGCTGGCCGAGGACTCGACGCTGCTGCGCGAGGGGCTGGTCCGGCTGCTGGCCGAGGAGGGGCACGAGGTCGCGGCGGCGGTCGGCGACGGCGACGCGCTGCTGGCGGCGGTCGCCGAGGAGCCGCCGGACGTGGTGGTCGTGGACGTGCGGATGCCGCCGACCAACACCGACGAGGGGCTGCGCGCGGCGCTCAAGATCCGCGAACGCTGGCCGGGCGTGGGCGTCCTGGTGCTGTCGCAGTACGTGGAGAAGCGCTACGCCACCGAGCTGATCACGGCCGACACGACCGGGGTCGGCTACCTGCTGAAGGACCGGGTCGCGCAGGTGGACGAGTTCCTGGACGCCCTGGACCGGGTCGGGGAGGGCGGCGCCGCGTTCGATCCCGAGGTCGTCCGCCAGCTCCTGGTCCGCAGCTCCAAGGCCGACCCGCTGAGCCGCCTCACGCCGCGCGAGCGGGACGTGCTGGACCACATGGCCCAGGGCCACACCAACGCCTCCATAGCCGCTCACCTGCACGTTTCCCAGAGCGCGGTCGAGAAGCACGTGAACGCGATCTTCGACAAGCTCGATCTCTCCCACGCGACCGGCTACAGCCGCCGCGTCCTGGCCGTTCTCCGCTACCTCGGATCGTAGGACCCGCAGCCCGAGGATGTTACTCAGGGGATTCGGGGTACTACAGGAGGTGATGTGCCCTTAGTTGGGCACAGACCTTCAAGGGGGGAACCATGGGCCAGAAGAAGGCCCCGAAGTCGGGCAAGGCCAAGAAGGCGGCCATCAAGGCCAACCGGAGCGCCAAGCAGGCCAAGAAGCAGGCGGGCAGGCAGTCGCCCGTCGCGGCGGTGCCGCCCACCGCAGCCCAGCCGCCCGCCGAATGATCAGCCGCCAGCCGCCGCTGACCATCGGTCGATGATCCGTAGCGTCCGGTTCTGATGGAGGGTCGTTGCCGGGCTATCTGAGGTTCCCAACGATCTTCCACGATGTGATCGTCTTCGTTTCCGACGACGATCTGTGGATGGTGCCCGCGGTGGGCGGACGCGCGTTCCGCCTCACCGCGGGCGTCGCCGCGGCGACCTACCCGCGGCTGTCGCCGGACGGCTCCTGGCTGGCGTTCGTCGGCCGCGAGGAGGGCCCGGAGGAGGTCTACGTCATGCCCGCCGCCGGGGGAGCGGCGCGGCGGCTGACCTACCACGGCGCGTTCTGCACGGTCACCGGCTGGGACGCCGGCGGCGGTGTCGTCTACGCCAGCGACGAGGTCCAGCCGTTCTACGGGCTGCGCTGGCTGCACCGGATCGACCCGGCCGACGGCGTCCCGGTGCGGCTGCCGTACGGGCCCGCCAACACCGTCTCGCACGGGCCGCGCGGCGGTGTCGTGCTAGGCCGCAACACCGCCGACCCCGCCCGCTGGAAGCGCTACCGCGGCGGAACGGTCGGCGACCTGTGGATCGACACCGAGGGCACGGGGGAGTTCCGCCGCCTCATCGCGCTGCCGGGCAACCTGGCCTCGCCGCGCTGGACCGGCGACCGCATCTACTTCCTGTCCGACCACGAGGGCATCGGGAACGTCTACTCCTGCACGCCCGAGGGCCGGGACCTGCGCCGCCACACCGACCACGAGGACTACTACGCGCGCAACCTGTCGGGCGACGGCAACCGGCTGGTCTACCACTGCGCCGGCGACCTCTACCTGCTCGACCCGGCCGAGAACGGGCCGCAGCGGCTGGACGTGCGGCTCGGCTCGTCCCGCACGCAGCGCAACCGCCGGTTCGTGCCCGCCGCCGACTACCTGGACGGCGCCACGCCCAGCCCGGACGGCACCGGCGTGGCGATCACGACGCGCGGCAAGGCCTACTCGTTCGCCGGCTGGGAGGGCCCGGTGCGGCAGCACGGCGAGCCCGACGGGGTCCGCTACCGGCTGCTGAGCTGGCTGAACGACCAGAAGCGGCTGATCGCGGCGGCGAGCGACGACGGCGACCGCGAGGTGCTGGTCGTGCTGTCGGGCGACGGCACGGACGCGACCCTGCGGCTGGACTCCGCCGACACCGGGCGCGCGCTGGAGCTGGAGGTCGCGCCGGGGGAGGGTGCGCCGGGGGAGGGCGCCGACCGTGTCGCGGTCACCAACCACCGGATGGAGTTGCTGCTCGTCGAGCTTCCTTCCGGCGCGAACGAGGCGGCGCGGGCGGCGCGCGTGACGCGGATCGACGCCAGCCGTTACGGCGCGATCGAGGATCTGGCGTGGTCGCCGGACGGCGCGTGGCTGGCGTACTCATGCCCGGACGGCGTACGGACCGCCTCGATCAGGCTGTGCCGGGTGGAGACGGGCGAGGTCTTCATCGCCACCCGTCCCGTGCTGCGCGACTACCGGCCCGCGTTCGACCCGGAGGGACGCTATCTCTACTTCATCGGGGAACGGGTCTTCAATCCCGTCTACGACTCGCTGCACTTCGACCTGGGCTTCCCGCTCGGCACCCGGCCGCACGCGATCGCACTGCGCGCCGACGTCGGGTCGCCGTTCGTGCAGGATCCGCGTCCCGTCGTGAAGCCCGATGAGAAGGACGACAAGGACAAAGGGGACAGGGGCGAGGAGGAGCCGGGGCCGCTGGTCATCGAGACCGAGGGCCTGGCGGACCGGGTCGTCGCGTTCCCCGTTCCCGAGGCCCGCTACGACCGGATCGCCGGGCTCAAGGGCAAGGTCATCTACACCACGTTCCCCGTCGAGGGCACGCTGGACGACCCCGAGGTGGACGACGACGAGAGCGAGACCGGCACCCTGCACTGCTACGACCTCGACAAGGGCAGCGCGGAGGAGCTGGTCTCGGAGGTCACCGACTTCCGGCTCGGGCGGGACGGCAAGACGCTGCTCTACCGTTCCGGCGACCGGCTGCGGCTGGTCGAGGCGGGCGAGGAGCCGACCGAGGAACGCGAGACCAACCGCGAGGACGGCTGGATCGACCTCGGCAGGGTGAAGGTGTCGGTGTGCCCGGACGCCGAATGGCGGCAGATGTTCCGCGAGGCGTGGCGGTTGCAGAAGGAGAACTTCTGGGCCGAGGACATGTCCGGGCTCGACTGGGATGAGGTCTACCGGCGCTACCTGCCGCTCGTCGACCGCGTCTCGACCCGCGGCGAGTTCTCCGACCTGCTGTGGGAGCTGCTCGGCGAGCTGGGAACCTCGCACGCGTACGAGAGCGGCGGCGAGTACCGCGAGCGCCCGCACTACAGCCAGGGCAAGCTCTGCGTGGACTGGTCGGTCGAGGACGGCGTCTACCGGATCGCCGGGATCGCCCAGGGCGACCGCTGGACGTCGAAGGAGACCTCGCCGCTGACCCGTCCCGGCGTGGACGTACGTCCCGGCGACGCCGTCGTGGCCATCAACGGGCAGCCGGTCGGGCTCATGGCCGGAGCGGCGGGGCCGGGGCAGCGGCTGGTGAACCAGGCCGACCAGGAGGTCCAGCTCACCATCGTCCGCGACGGCGGCGAGCCGTACACCGTGACCGTGCAGCCCGTCTCCGACGAGCAGCCGACCCGCTACCGCGACTGGGTGAACGGCAACCGCGGCCTGGTGCACGAGCTGAGCGCCGGCCGGGTCGGCTACATCCACGTACCCGACATGGGGCCTGAGGGCTACGCCGAGTTCCACCGCGGCTTCCTCAACGAGTTCGACCGCGAGGCGCTCATCGTGGACGTGCGCTTCAACGGCGGCGGGCACGTGTCGGCGCTGCTGCTGGAGAAGCTGTCGCGGCGCCGCATCGGCTACGACTACCCGCGCTGGGGCGTGCCCGTTCCGTACCCGGACGAGTCGCCGCGCGGGCCGGTGGTGGCGCTGACGAACGAGCTGGCGGGCTCGGACGGCGACGTGTTCTGCCACGCGTTCAAGCTGAGCGGCCTCGGCCCGCTGCTCGGCAAGCGCACGTGGGGCGGCGTCATCGGCATCTGGCCCAGGCACGTGCTCGCCGACGGAACGGTCACCACGCAGCCGGAGTTCTCGTTCGCGTTCGACGACGTGGGCTGGCGCGTGGAGAACTACGGCACCGACCCCGACATCGAGGTCGACATCACCCCGCAGGACCACGCGCGCGGCATCGACACCCAGCTGCGCAAGGCGGTCGAGGTGGCGCTGAACGAACTGGAGTCACACCCCGCACACACCCCGGACCCGCAGGACCGCCCGCGCCTGTCCGTTCCGAAGCTTCCGCCGCGCCCTTAGCCTGCCTCTAGCTTCTCGGCGGGCGGCACAGGAGCTGGCCCGAACCGGACGCGAGCAGGTTCCGGCCACCGGACCAGACGCGGCTGCGGAAACCGATCAGCCCGTCCTCAGCGACGTCGGCGAACCCCTCGGCGAACAGCCACTCGTCCTTCACCGCGCTGCGGTGGAACTGGACGGTGAGGTCGAGGTTGGGCGCGGTGTAGTCGAGGTCGGTCAGGTGCGCGCTCCACGCCGCCGACCAGGCCATCACGTCGAGCAGGATGAGCTGCCGCGCCGCGTCGCCGGTGGTGTGCGAGGGGAAGCGGTACCAGCCGCTGGCGTACGGCTCGCGCGGCGTCGCGTTCCGCCAGTCGGTGACCCAGGCGACCGGTTTGCTCTGGATGTTGGCCCACATCGAGGTCTCTGGGGCGGTGTCGGGGTCGTCGGCCTGCTCGGTGTCCAGCTCTTCCCGGTAGGGCAGGCCCTCGGGGCCGGGCACGCCGTTCAGCCGCGCGACGTCGTGTTCGAGCCCGTCCAGATCGTCCGCCACCAGCCACACCAGCGCCTCGGCGATCGCGCGCCCGTCCTGGCGCATCGCGACCCGTACCGACTGCGCCCGCCGCGCCCGCCGCAGCGTCGTCGCCTCCACCTCGACCGGCGCGAACGCACCGACCGAGAGGAAATGGCACGTCATCGACGCCACGCGGGGCAGGTCCCCGTGCGCGAGCGCGGCGTTCCGCAGCACTGCCGCCACGAATCCGCCGTTCGGTCCCCAGGCGCCCCACTCGGGCGACAGCTCCGCCGTAAAGCGGCCGTCGCTTCCCCGCACCGCCGCGTCTTTCGCAAGATCTCCCACGTTCCAGACCGTAGGCAGACACGCGCACCCGGCGCGAGCCGATTTCGGTGCGCATGGCATTGTGGTTGCCCGACGGAGGGGAGTTGCACATGGTCGGCAGTCTCGAGTGGGTCCCGGCGAACGAGCGGCGCGACCTGCTCGCCGAGCCGGTCGCGGCGGTCATCGGCGACCAGCCCGACGCCAGTGCCGCCGAGATCGATCCCGACCTGGCCGACACCGAGGCGTTCTGCGAACGCTACGGCGTCCCGCTGGAGATCAGCGCCAACTGCGTGGTCATCGCCGCCAAGCGCGGCGGCGAGGTCACCTACGCGGCCTGCATGATCCTGGCCACCGACCGCATCGACGTGAACGGCGTCGTCCGCAAGCACCTCGGCGCCCGCAAGGCCTCGTTCGCCCCGATGTCCGAGGCGACCACGCTGACCGGCATGGAGTACGGCGGCATCACCCCGGTCGGGCTGCCGGCCGGCTGGCCGATCCTGGTGGACGAGAAGGTCGCGGCCGCCGCCGAGGTCGTCATCGGCAGCGGCCTGCGCCGTTCCAAGATCCTCCTGCCGGGCAAGGCGCTGACCGCCCTCCCCGGCGCCGAAGTGATCGCCCTCGCCCAGGCCTGACCCCCTGGTGCCGAAGCGGCCCGCTCAGCCTTGGTCGCTGTAGAGCATGCCCTCGGGCATGCCCTCGATGTCGACCGACACCCAGATCGGACGCCAGTTCGGCAGCTCAAGGAACCGGCGGAGCTCGGCGACGCCGGACATCCAGCCGAGCCAGGCCCCGTAGTCGGTGTCGCCGAAGCCGCTCTGCACGAACGTGAGGCGCGTCTTGCCGCCCGAGTCCGCCAGCTCCCAGGAGGCCGTCATCTGGCCGTCGCCCCACGACAGCACGCACTTGCTGTCGGGCTCCAGCTCGACGACCTTCGCGGGGGACGGGTCCATGTCGAAGCCGCCCATCGCGAACCGGCCGCCGACGAACGGCTCGATGCCGACGTTCGCGCCGAACCAGCGCCGGAACTTCTCCGAGTCGATCAGCGACTGGTACACCTCGCTGCGCGCCGCGTCGACCAGCACCTCCACCCGCATCGCGGGGTCGGTGAAGTCGCACAGCATGGTGATCTCGCGCCCCTCGACGTGGTCGACCAGGTTGGCGATCGCCATCGACCAGTAGGTGGACATCACGTGGCGGCTGCCGCCGCCGCCGATCGCCTCGCCGTGGTCGGGCAGGTTCGTCTGCGTCAGCGTGACGATCGTGGCGCCGCCGTCCTCGGCGAGCGAGAGCTCGACCGTGGTGTCCTCGCCGTCCAGCGTCCAGTCGAACCGCACGCTTGTGTCGTCCAGGTGGGACAGGCGCTGGCGCGGTGTCTCGCCCTCGGGCGTGTACCGGCCCCAGAACACATAGCGGCCCGGCTCGACCTCGGCGTGCTCGGCCAGCCACACCTTCATCGCCGCCGGGTCGGTCAGCGCCTGGTGCACCTCCTTCACCGGGGCCTGGGCACGTGCGCGAAGCGTCATCGGAGCGTTCATGGTGACTCCTCCCTCGTGGGATTCGGGTAACAGGCGACGGCGAGCTTGAAGGCGTCCCCTTCCGCGCCGCCGTAACGGGTGAAGAGCTCCTGCAGGGTGTCCTGCAGGTCGTTCAGGAAGGCCTGGCGCTGCTCCGGCGGAACGCGGATCTCCCCGGAGACGCCGACCGAGGGCAGCTCCGGCGCGGCCCGGTCGAGCGCCGCGACGTCGGCCTGGACCTCCTCCATGAGGTCGAGCAGGTAGCCCAGGCTCATCTCGTCCCGCACCCGGTGCAGATCGGGCCCGATCCGGCCGACCAGCCGCGGCGACAGCCAGTACGACCGTGCCGAGGCCTGGTACACGCCCTCGTGGATCCCGCGCACCTTGCGTTCGGACACCTGGTCGACCAGGCCCGCCTCCACCAGGCGTTTCACGTGGTAGTAGACCCGCTGCTGGGTCTGCCTCAGCTCCCTGGCCACCTCGGTGCACGACCGGGGCTCGGCCAGCTGCCGCAGCACCTCGATCCGCTGCGGCTTGAGCAGCGCCTCGGCCTGCTCGATCTGCTCCAGATACAGGACATCTCTCATCGCAAAACCATCTTTGTACGTAAAAACAGATTTTGTCAATGGACGGATCCCCCGCCGCTTGGTGTGATCTGGACGTGCGCCTCCCGGACAAAGCCACCTCACGGGCCGTCCTCATCGGCACCGGCAAATACGACTCCGAAGCCCTGCCGGACATCGGCGCGGTGGGCAACTGCCTCACCGATCTCGGCGTCCTCCTGTCGGAGGGGTCGTTCGCGCCGGAGCACTGCACGGTCGTCAACGACGGTGCCTCGCCCTCGGCCATCTCGGGGGTGCTGCGCGAGAACGCGGCCGCCGCCGAGGACGTCCTGTTCGTGTATTTCGTGGGCCACGCCGTCGTTGACCGCGGCGGCCTCCATTTCGCGCTGCCCCACAGCTCCCCGCAGGACATGAGCCAGGGCTGGCTGGCAGCCCAGCCGGTGCGGCGGGTGCTTGAGGCCAGTCCCGCCCGCTACAAGATCCTGATCCTGGACTGCGACTTCTACGACAGGGCGCCCGAGGGCGGCACGCTCCGGCGGACGACCGGCATCCCGGGCGACCTGCTGCGTCCACTTGCCGCCGGCTACTTCCTGCTGGCGGGAGGCGGAAACGTTTCCACGCCCCCGGGCCCCGGCTACACCCTCTTCACCGGCGAGCTCATCAGGACGCTGACCATGGGCGTCTCCGGCGGTCCGGAGCTACTGGACCTGGACACGATCCACAAGCACCTTCGCAGCTCACTGAGGGCGCTCGGCCGTCCGGCGCCTGCCGCCTTCTCTCAGCTGGAGCAGTCCGCGACGAAGATCGCGCTGGCGCGCAACGCCGCCTTCGACGCCTTCGCCGCGTTCGACTCCTCGGGTTCGAGCAGCCAGGCGGCGGAGCCGGAGGGGGAGAGCACGCCGGGGGAGCGGACGGCGGAGCCGGATGAGAGGCCTCCAGAGGAGGAGGTCGAGCTGACGACGGACGTGGCCGCCACGCTGGACCTGCTGGAGCGCGGTCCGGTCGCGACGGTGATCGCGATGCGGCTGGTCGAGGCCCGCCGCAACGCGCAGGACCAGTCGTTCTTCACCCACATCGACGGGTCGTGGGGCTCGGGCAAGAGCACCATGCTCAACCTGCTGCGCGACCGGCTCGCCGAGGACTTCGACATCGTCGAGTTCGACGCGTGGCAGCAGTCGCGGCTCGGGCCGCCGTGGTGGTCGCTGCTCACCGCGACCCGGCGGCGGGTACTGCGCGGCCGGCCGTGGCTGCGCGTACGGGAGACGGCGTCGCGGATGCGGCGGACCGGCGCGCCGTTCGCGCTGGCGCTGGTGCTCGTGCTGGCCGTGGCGGCGGCGGTCGCGTACGCGCTCTGGCCGCAGCAGCCCTCGCTGAGGAACTGGTCGGAGAACGTCAAGGCGTTCATCGCCATCGTCGCGGCGGTCGGGACGCTGGTGACCAGCGCGCTGGTGGCGAGCCGGTTCCTGCTCTTCGACTCGGTCCGGGGCGCCAGGCTCTTCGAGCAGACGCAGACCAATCCGATCCGGGAGATCACGGAGCATTTCCGCTGGTTGCTCAGGCACTCCGAGAAGCCGGTGGCGTTCTTCGTCGACGACCTGGACCGGTGCCGGCCTTCGTACGTGGTGGACTTCCTCGACACCGCGCAGACGTTGATCCGGGACACCGCGCGGAAGCGCGCCGCCTACTTCGTGGTCGCGGCCGACGGCGCGTGGCTGCGCCGCAGTTACGAGAAGGCGCACTCCGACTTCGCCGAGTCGCTCGAACGGCCCGGGCGGCCGGTCGGCTACCTGTTCCTGGACAAGCTGTTCCAGCTGACCATCCCCATGCCGGTGCTCACCGGGCCGGCGCAGGCCCTCTACCTCGACGCCATCCTGCGCATCGACAGGCCGCATCTGGAGCAGGTCTCCGAGAGCGGATCATCGGGTGAGAGCGCCTGGGGACAGGGCGACCCCGGCGGGCTTCAGGCGCGGCTGCGCGCCTTCGCCGAGGGGCGGGCCGAGCAGGTCGCGCAGGTCTCCCAGACGCCGGAGGAACGGCGGCGCACCGAGCACGTCCTGCGGCGCTTCTCGCATCTGCTCGGCAACAACCCGCGCAGTGTGAAGAGGTTCCTCAACACCTACAGCATCCTGCACTCCATCCGGCGGCTCGAAGGCAACCTCATCAGGCCCGAGAGCCTCGCTCTGTGGACGATCCTCGTCGTTCGCTGGCCCGCCATCGCCGCTCATCTGCAGGACGACCCTGACGCCGTGAGGGGTGTCGTGCAGCCGGTCTGGGTTAAGGAGCACTTCCCCGAGGCGTTGCTGGAGCTGGCTCGTTCTCCCGAGCTGTGCGACGTCATCACGTGCGAGATGGGCGGGCCGTTGACGCCCGTGCTGATTCGTCAGTGCGTGGGGTTGTCGCTGGGCGGCGGGTAGGGGACGGCGCCCAGGGCGGCGGCTTCGGTGTGGAAGGCGTGGTTGGCCTTGCGCATGTCGGCCTCGGAGGTGGCCGTGGGGGAGGCGGTGCGGAGGAGGGACAGGAGGACTGCGTCGCTGGGTGCCTTGAGCTGGGGGACCCAGCCGGGGGTGAAGCGCTTGATGAGGATGAGGCCGCTGATGCCGAGGTCGGCGGGGGTGGTGGCGGCGACGGTGCGTTCGATGAACGGGGCGGCCACGTCGGCGGGCAGGATGACCTGCGCCCAGGGGTGGGGGCGGTCCCATTCGCCCATGGTCTTGAACGTCTCGACGTCGGGCGTGAGGCGGTCGGTGAAGTCCTGGTAGGAGAGCTCTTCGCCCTTGCCCAGGCCCGGGGGCGGGTCCTGGTAGTAGACGGCCTTCAGCTCGTAGCCGGTGGGCTTGGCCTGGCTGGAGACGTGCTCGGCGTGGATGTGGCGGTGGGCGGCGAGGAGTTCGGCCGCGTTGGCGTAGATGAGGTCGAACGACGTCACGTGGGTGGGGGCGGGGATCAGGCGGAGCGTGGCCCGGGTGATGATGCCGTGGCGGCCCGCTCCGGCTCGTACGGCGTCGAAGAGGTGGGCGTGCTCGGCGGGGGAGCAGGCCAGGACCTCGCCCGTGGGAGTGACCACTTCCAGGTCGATGACGTTGGCCGCCTGCGTGCCGTGGACGTGGGAGGTGCCGCCGACGCCCGCGGCCGAGATCGTGCCGCCTACGGTGAGGTCAAGGTAGTCGGTGAGGACCGGGGGAGTGAGGCCGCGGGGGAGCGTGGCGTCCAGGACCTCGCGCCAGGTGGCTCCGGCGCCGATGGTGATGCGGTCCTCGCCCAGGTCGTGAACGGCGTTCAGGCCGCGGGTGTCCAGGGCCGTCTCGGTGGTGAGGGCGCGGCCGTCGTTGGAGTGGCGGGTGCCGTGGGGGACCGCGGTGGAGTGCGCGGCCACCTCCGCGGTGGTCGTGGGCCGCAGGACCTGGCGCGGCGTACGGGTGACGCCGCCGAAGTCACGCATGATGCCGACGCTAGTCATGCCGGAGGCGGTCGGCCACCCGGTTCAGCAGGTCGCCGAGCTGCTCGATCTCTGTGGGCGTGAGCGCGTCGAAGAGGTTCTCGCGAACGATACGGCGGTGTCCCGGGCGTACCTTGGCCAGTTCGTCGGCGCCCTTGACGGTGAGCTCGGCCCAGACGGCGCGGCGGTCGCTGTCGCAGTCGGTACGGCGGACCAGGCCCGCCCGCTCGAGCTGGGTGACCTGGTAGGTGAGCCGGCTCTTGGAGATCATCACCTGCCGGGCCAGGTCGGACATGCGGAGCCGGTGGCCCTCGGCCATGTGCAGCTTGACCAGGACCTCGAAGTCCCCGTGCGACATCCCGCCGTCGCTTTTCAGCTGCCGTTCGATCTCGTGTTCCAGCAGGTGGGTCGCCGCCAGGAACCCGACCCAGGCCCGCATTTCCCCTGGGCTGAGGGCGTCGTCGTTCACGGAAGAGATTGTAATCGTTGGTTTGAATTTGAACTAACTGCTGCTACCGTTCGGTTCATATTTGAACCTTCAACCAAGGAGAATGGCTGATGCTCCCCGCTCGCCGCTTCCCCGTTCTGCCCGATCTCGGGCTGCTCGTCGGCAGGCTCGCCCTGGGCGTGATCATGATCGCGCACGGCTGGCAGAAGCTCACCGACACCGGGCACGCGGGCGTCACCAAGATGTTCAAGGGCCTGGACATCCCACTGCCGTCGGTGTCGGCGGCGTACGCGACCTGGGTCGAGCTGATCGGCGGCGCCGCGCTCGTCGCGGGCGTGCTCGTGCCGGTCGCCGGGCTGCTGCTCGCGCTCGACATGGCGGGCGCGTTCTGGTTCGTGCACATGGACCAGGGGTTCTTCTCCGACAAGGGCGGCTACGAGTTCGTGCTGATCCTCGGCGCGACCTCGCTGATGTTCGCGCTCGCCGGCGCCGGCCGCTTCAGCCTCGACTCGCTGCTGTTCGGCGGGCGCGGCGGACGCGGCGCGGCGGCGCCCGACCGGGAGACCGTCGGCGTCTGACGGTCCGTGACGCCGGCGGCGCGCCATGCGCGGGGCGCGCCGCCGGTCCGTCTCCCACCGTCCGGGGCCCGCTTTCCGGCGCCCGGACGCCTTTTCGGCCGGGCGCCCGCCGGGCTCCTCCCCAGGCTCACGCCACAGTGACAAGATGTTCCAGATGACCGTTTCTGGGCATGGTGATCATTAAGGGCTCCTGGGAAGGCGGGACGCGCGTGACGCGTAGTGAGTTCGTGGTGGTGGCCAACCGGCTCCCGGTCGACCGGGTGGTGGCCGAGGACGGCACCGCCTCCTGGCGGCGCAGCCCCGGAGGGCTGGTCAGCGCGATCGCCCCGGTGATGCGCAGCCGCAAGGGGACCTGGATCGGCTGGCACGGCGCGCCCGACGAGGTGCTGGAGCCGTTCGACGAGGACGGCATGCATCTGGTGCCGGTGAAGCAGACGGCCGAGGAGGTCGAGCTCTACTACGAGGGCTTTTCCAACGCCACGCTGTGGCCGCTCTACCACGACGTGATCGCGCCCCCCGTCTACGACCGGGCGATGTGGGACGCCTACGTCCGCGTGAACCAGCGCTTCGCCGAGGCGGCTGCCGAGGTCGCCGCCGACGGCGCGATCGTGTGGATCCAGGACTACCAGCTACAGCTCGTTCCGAAGATGCTGCGCGAGCTGCGGCCCGACGTGCGGATCGGCTTCTTCCTGCACATCCCGTTCCCGCCGCTGGAGCTGTTCTGGCAGCTGCCGTGGCGGCGGCGGATTCTGGAGGGCCTGCTCGGCGCCGACCTGGTCGGCTTCCAGCTCCCGGGCGCCGCGTCCAACTTCGTACGGCTGTGCAGGCGCCTGCTGGACGCGCGCTACCTCAAGCAGGACGTCTTCTGGGACGACCGCATCGTGCGGGCCCGCGCGTTCCCCATCTCGGTGGACGTGCACGAGCTGCGCAAGCTGGTCGCACGCCCCGAGGTGCGCGAACGGGCCGAGGAGATCCGCACCGACCTCGGCGACGCGACGATCTTCCTGGGCGTGGACCGGCTCGACTACACCAAGGGCATCGCGCAGCGGCTCCAGGCGTTCGGCGAGCTCTTCGAGGACGGCAACCTCAAGCCCGGGCAGGCCGTCTTCGTGCAGATCGCCACCCCCAGCCGCGAGCGCGTCGAGCAGTACCAGCTGCTGCGCGAGCAGATCGAGCAGCAGGTCGGCCGCATCAATGGCACGCACGGCGAGCTCGGCTTCCCGGTGATCCACTACCTGCACACCTCGTACGACCGAGCCGAGCTGGCCGCCCTCTATCTGGCCGCCGACGTGATGGTCGTGACGCCCCTGCGCGACGGCATGAACCTGGTCGCCAAGGAGTACGTCGCCTGCCGCGACGACATGCGCGGCACGCTGGTCCTCAGCGAGTTCGCCGGCGCGGCCGCCGAGCTGAAGCGCGCCTACCAGGTCAACCCGTACGACATCGACGGCCTCAAGGAGACCCTGCTCACCGCCCTCAACGCCGAGCCGATGGAACAGGCCCGCCGCATGCGCTCCATGCGCAAGCGCGTGATCGAGCACGACGTCGACCGCTGGGCCCACGACTTCCTGGCCGAGCTGGAACAGCCCCACAACCTCTGACCCACGCCACCCGAACCTCATGACCCGAGCCCTGCGTGGGCGCCCGCCCTCGCAGGGTGCTTTGGTGGCGGCGAGGGCCTGGTTCAACGCAGGCCTCAGCCGCGCACGCGAGTGCGCTACCTGAGCCCGGCGCGAGCGTAGCGAGCGCCGGGCGAAGACGGCGAAGCCGTGTCGCTCTCGCCGCTCTTGCGGTTCGGCCCGCGAGCCCTAGGCGAGCGGGCCGAGGCCGCGAGAGCCAAGGTTGAACGCGGCCCAGACGGCCTTGCCGCCGGTGGCGAGCGGGGCCCAGCCCCAGGCGCCGCTGACGGCGCCGACCACCAGGAGGCCGCGGCCGCCTTCGCCGAAGCGCTCGGGCTCCTGCTCGACGGGCTCGGGCGTGCCTCCGCCCGGGTCGGTGACCGCCACGACCAGCCTGCGGGGGTGGCCGAGCAGCACCAGTTGGATCGGGCACGCGGGCACCGGCTGGGGCAGCTCGCGCAGGCCGTGCCGCAGCGCGTTGGTCACCAGTTCGGAGACCGTGATCACCACGTCGTCGGACGCGTCGGCCAGCCCCCACTCGGTGAGGGTGGCGACGGTGAAGTCCCGGGCGGCCTTGGGTGAGGTGGCGTCGGCGGGCAGCACCCGCCGGGCGGTCCGCGGGCTGCTGCCCGCGGGGGGAGTGGGCCAGCGGCCTGCGAGGCCTGCGGTGGCCGTGGGCGGTGCGGGCTGGCGGACGACCGGACGGTGGCCGTGCGCCGGCGCCGGTGGCCGCCAGGGGCGCCGTCCGCTGTCAGTCGGGACGGCTGCGACGTCTGCCTGGTCAACGATCATTGTCAAACCCCAGGGGCGTGCTGGTCGGTCGAGGGCGGGCGTTCGCTATCTTGCTCCCCACGTCGTGCAGATGCAAGACCGTCTGCATGCACGTATGCAAGAACGAATGCACGTGCATCTCGTACAGTAGGCACGGGGTGGGCGAGATCGCAGCCTCCCGCTTGGGAGGCGGAGACGGCCTTCAAAGGGGGCAAACAGATGGACGGCGAGCTGTCGGATCTTTGGCGATGGGAACTCGTCTGGCTGAAGAGCCGCCGGAGCAACCCCAGCGGAAACTGCGTGGAGATGGCCGAACTTCCCACCGGAGAGATCGCGGTGCGCAACTCCCGGTACCCGGACGGTCCTGTCCTCGTGTACACCCGGGAGGAGGTCGAGGCCTTCGTCGGCGGAGCCAAGGACGGCGACTTCGATCACATGCTCGTCTGATCTACCAGTAAACCGAATCTCGTTCCATTTTGCGGTCCAGGCCGGTAGCGTGCGATTTCATGCACCTGGGGCAGATCGCTGAGCAGACGCCCGACAAGCCCGCCGTGATCATGGCGGGCTCCGGCCGGGTCATCACTTTCAGGGAGCTGAACGAGGAGTCCAACCGACTGGCGCGGCTGCTCTACGCCGAGGGGCTGCGCCCAGGGGACCACATCGCGTTCATGCTCGAGAACCACCCGCTGTTCCTGGCCATCGCCTGGGCCGCGCAACGCTCCGGGCTCTACTACACGGCCATCAGTTCCCGGCTCCAGCCCGATGAGCTCGCCTACATCGTGGACAACTGCGAAGCCAAGGTCTTCATCACGAGCAAGACCCTGGAGCCGGCCGCGGGGGCCATCGCCGACCGCGCCCCGGGCGCCGGACTGCGGCTGATGCTCGACGGGACCGCCCCGGGCTTCCTCTCGTACGAGGAACAAGTGGCCGGGCAGCCAGCGGAACCTATCGCGGAGGAACGCGAGGGCGCCGACATGCTCTACTCCTCCGGAACCACGGGCCGTCCCAAGGGGATCAAGCCCGCGCTGCCGCTGACGGAGATGGGCACGCCTGGGCCGCTCTACCAGCTGATATCGCTGCTCTTCCAGCCGGACGCCGACTCGGTCTACCTGTCCCCGGCGCCGCTCTACCACGCCGCCCCGCTGCGCTACTGCCTCAATCTCCACCGGTTCGGCGCGACCGTGATCGTGATGGAGAAGTTCGACGCGGAGAAGGCGCTGGAGGCGATCCAGACCCACGGCGTGACGCACAGCCAGTGGGTGCCGACCATGTTCATCCGCATGCTGAAGCTCCCGGCCGAGACGCGGGCCCGCTACGACACCTCGACGCTGCGGGCCGCCGTGCACGCCGCCGCGCCCTGCCCGGCGCCCGTGAAGGAGCAGATGATCGAGTGGTGGGGGCCGGTGCTGCACGAGTACTACGCCGGCACCGAGGGCAACTGCTTCGTCTACACCGACTCGGCAGACTGGCTCGCGCACAAGGGCACGGTGGGCAGGCCGATCCTCGGCGAGGTCCACGTGTGCGGCGAGGACGGGAAGGAGCTGCCCGCCGGGACGCCCGGGACGCTCTACTTCGGCAACGGGCCCGTCTTCGAGTACCACGGCGACAAGGCCAAGACCGACGCCTCCCGTGACCCGTGGGGGCACGGCTGGAGCACGCTGGGCGACGTCGGCTACGTGGACGAGGACGGCTTCCTCTACCTCACCGACCGCCGCTCGTACATGATCATCAGCGGTGGGGTGAACATCTACCCGCAGGAGGCCGAGAACGCCCTGGCCGTCCACCCCAAGGTCGCCGACGTCGCGGTGATCGGCGTGCCCGACCCCGAGATGGGCGAGGCGGTCAAGGCGGTCGTACAGCCGCAGTCAATGGCGGACGCCGGACCGGAGCTGGAGGCCGAGCTCATCGCGTACTGCCGCGACCAGCTGGCGCACTACAAGTGCCCGCGCTCGATCGACTTCCGCGCCGACCTGCCGCGCCATCCCACCGGCAAGCTCTACAAGCGTCTCCTCAAGGACGAGTACTGGAAGAACGCCACCGCCTAGACGCGCCTGTCTAGACGCGCCCATCTAGACGCGCCCATCTAGACGCGCCCGTCTGGACGCGCCCGCCCAGACGCCGGGACGTGGCCGGCTGGACGTGTCTGCCAGAACGCGACCGGCTCGACCGGCCAGCGGGTCATTCTTCGATGGCGCCGCCTATGGCTCGTAGGTGTTCGCGGAGGGTCAGGGAGGGGCGGTCGCGGCGGGCGGCGAGGAATTCGGCGAAGCGGAGCTGGCTTCGGAGGGACTCGCCCGCGCGGACGCGGTCGGCCTGGCGGCGTTCGGTGTCGCGGATGCCCTCGGCGATCGTGAGAAGCTCGTCGGCGCGCGCGGCCGGAACGAACACGACGCCGTCCTCGTCGCCCAGAACGACGTCTGCGGCGCTTACGGTCCAGTCACCGACCCTCGCCGCCTCAAGGGCGTCCTGAGGGCGCTCATCGAGCCGCTGAGGGCCTGTGGGGAGCGAGCCCAGGCTGTACACCGGGAGCCCGATCGCCTTGATGTCGGCCGTGTCGCGGTGCAGGCCCCAGATGACCACGCCCGAGAGCCCCGCGTTCAGCGCCTCCAGGACGGCGAGGTCGCCGACGCACGCCTCGTCCAGCCGTCCGCCGTTGTCGACCACGAGGACGTCGCCCGGCGCGGCCCTCTCGTACGCTTCCAGGAAGATGTCGACGCTGCCGACGTGCCGGGCCGGGAGCACCCGCCCGGCGACCCCGGCCCCCACTTGAACAGCGTTCAAGCTCATGCACCGCACCGGTACGCGGGCACGGACGCAGGCGTCCGCCACGTGCGCCGTGGTCAGGTTCTCGAACCGCCGCGCCAGCTCGGCATGATCGACGTGATCCACTGTTCGCCTCCAGCCGTGGTGTCGCCTGATTGAACACCGGCCGCCTCATGATCAATCCTTGACGGCATGCCACAGCTGTTCGCGGTGACCATCGACTGTCCCGTTCCCGCCGAGCTCGCCCGCTTCTACCAGGCCTTTCTCGGCGGGACCACGCACGCCTCCAACGACGACTTCGTCGCGCTCGTCATCGGCGGCGAGGTCCGCCTGGACTTCCAGCGCGTGGCCAACCCCGAACCGGCGCCATGGCCCGACCCCGCCGCGGCGCTGCGCCTGCACCTGGACTTCGCCGTCGACGACGTGCCGGAGGCCGAACGGCAGGTCCTCGCGCTGGGAGCGACCCTGGCCGACTTCCAGCCCGGTGGCGAGCGCTTCCGGGTCTTCCTGGACCCGGTCGGTCACCCGTTCTGCCTGGCGCCCCCGACCGCGGTGGTGCTGTCTAGCTGAACGCGTCGCCGTCAGGCCGTACGGGCGACGCCGCCGCGACCACGACCATGAGGGTGGCGGCGGCGCCGCCCAGCAGCATGACGGCTGTGAGGGACATGCCGTCCACCAGGACGCCGCCGACCAGCGCGCCGGTCGAGAGGGTCGCCTGGAACGACGCGGTGAACAGGACCGTGGCGGCCTCCGGAGCGTGCGGGGCCGACCGCACGAACCAGGTCTGCGAGCAGACCGGCACCGCGCCGTAGCCGACGCCCCAGACGATCAAGAGCGCGAGGGCGCCCGGCTCCCAGCGGCCCAGCAGCGGGAGCGGGAGCGTGGCCACGGCGATCAGGCTCGCGGCGATCGCGAACGTGGCGCGCGGGCTGCGTGCGGCCGCCGTGCCAGCCAGGAAGTTGCCCGCGATGCCCGCCACGCCGTACGCGAGCAGGAACAGCGTGATCATCCCCGAGGACGCGTGGGTGACCCGTTCCAGGAAGGGCGTCACGTAGGTGTAGGTGCCGAAGTGCGCCAGAACGATCAGGATGGTCGTCGCCAGCGCGAAGCGGGTGCTCGTGGTGGAGAGCATGCCGCGCAGCACGTTCAGGCGCGTGACCTGGCCCTGCGCGGGGAGCGGCGGCAGGAGGACGGCCAGGGCGAGGAGCACGGCCGCCGAGAGCAGGCCCAGGACGACGAAGCTGACGCGCCATCCGGCCAGGTCACCGGTCAGCGTCCCCAGCGGAACGCCCAGGACCGACCCCAGCGGGACCGCCGAGAAGATGACCGCCGTCGCGCGCCGTACGGAACGTTCGGGGACCAGCCGGTCGGCCAGGCCCGCGCCGATCGACCAGAAGCCGCCGATGACGATCCCGACGAGCACGCGCGAGACCAGCATCGCCCAGAAGGCGGGGGCGGCCGCGGCGATCGCGTTCGCCAGCGCCAGCAGGAACACCAGCGCGCACAGCATCAGCCGCCGGTCGATCCGCGCCGTCGTGACGGTCACGACGGGCGCGGCGACGGCGGCCAGGAAGCCCGGCATGGTCATCATCAGCCCGGCCGTCCCGTCGGACACGGTGAAGCTGGAACCGATGGAGGTCAGCAGCCCGATCGGCAGGATCTCGGTGGTGACGATCGCGAAGATCCCCATCGTCACCGTGAGGACGGCGAGCCAGCCGGTCACCGGCGACCGGGTCGCCGGTGCGGTGTCGCTTGTGGCCGGAGTGGTGAGTGCGGGCATGCGCTCCACTCAACAGGCGGCGCCTGGTCGGGGGCTGGCAGGTTCGCGACGTCAACGTGCCGCGGCGGGCAGGGGTGGTACTCGGAGTGCCTACCCCGCGTCGGCGCCGCCCGACCAGGCTGAACGGCATGACGATTCTGGTTACCGGGGCACGCGGCCGAGTCGCGCGTGACCTCGTTCAGCGGCTCCATGACGCCGGGCAGAAGGTGCGCGCGGCCGGGCGGGATCCGCAGGCGGCGCAGGTGCCTTCGGATGTTGAGGTGATGGCCGTCGATCTGGCCGAGCCCGAGACGCTCGCGGCTGCTCTGCGTGGCGACGGTGGCGACGGTGGCGGCGAGGGCGGCGGGGGCGGCGGGGGCGGCGTTCGGAAGGTCTTCTTCTACGCCGAACGGGCCGGGCTCGACGGCGCGGTCGCGCAGGCGAAGGCGGCCGGGGTGGAGCACATCGTGCTGCTGTCGGCCATCGGCGCCGACCCGGGCTCGGACGACTCGATCGCGCGGATGCACGGGCAGGCGGAACGGGCGGTCATGGAGAGCGGGCTCGCGTGGACGGTGGTGCGGCCCGGCGGGTTCGCGACCAACCGGCTGATCTGGGCGGAGTCGATCCGGGCGGAGCGCGTCGTACGGGACCCGTTCCCCGAGTCGCACTCCGCCCTGATCCACGAGACCGACATCGCGGCGGTCGCGTTCCACGCGCTGACCGAGCCCGGGCACGAGGGCAGGACGTACGAGCTGACCGGGCCCGAGTCGCTCACGCAGCGGCGGCAGGCCGAGCTGATCGGCGCGGCGATCGGGGGACGGCCGGTGCGGTTCGAGGTGCGGAGCGTGGACGACTACCGGCGTTCACTGGACGCGTTCGGCCCGGGCGTGGCGGACTCGGTGATCGCCCATGTCGCCGCGATGGTCGACCGGCCCGCTCCGACGACCGAGACCGTACGGGAGGTGACGGGCAGGCCGGCGCGCGGCTTCGCCGAATGGGCCGCGGACCACGCCGCGGACTTCGCCCGGAGGGCCTGAACATATGGCTCGGGTGAGGTCGTCCAGGCCCTCCGGCATCACTTGACGCGTTCCTCGAGGTGGACGGTGACGCTGTCGCCGGGACCCTTGCCGAGCAGCTCGCGCACGTCGGCCTTGACGGGCAGCTTGTGCGTCCCGTCGCCGAGCGCCATGAACGAGCTGCGGAATGGATGACCGTCGATCGTTCCGCGGATTTTCACGAGCCCGCGCGTGCCGAAGTATTCGGCCGATCCCGGCATCACGACATAGGTCCAGCCGCCCTTGTTCGGGCTCTTCTGCAGCGTCGCGGTGAACTCTTTGTCGAGGGTGGTCATGGCGGCGGCTCCTATTCGACGATCACCAGGACGTTGCCGTCCTGGTCACGGAAGGTGAACATGGGCGGCACCCCGGGCCACTGGAGCAGGTCGTCCACATCCGCGCCGCGCTCCTTCAGGCGCGCGTGGACGGCCGGGACGTCGCCGGCGTTCAGCCTGATCCCGGTGTCGACGCCCGCCGACTCCCCGGGGATCAAGGCGATGCTGGTCACGGCCCCGTTCGGGGCGACGGTGATCCAGCGCCCGCCGATCTGCTCCAGCGGAACGTCCATCCGCTTCTCCAGCCCCAGGACGCCCACGTAGAACTCGAGGGCCTTGTCCTGGTCGGTCACGGGCACGGCGACCGTGCCGATCCCGGTGATGCGCGCGTTGTCCTGCTCGGTCATCTGTGATCCTCCAGTCGGGCGGTTCACCCATTAAGACCAGAGGCCCCTGAAAAACTCATCGCCCGCTGCCCCTCATTCGTCCCAAGAAATCACCTATTAGGGTCGTCGGCATGGATGCCATGGATGTTGACGCGGCCCTGTTCGACGTTTTCGGGACGATGACCGACTGGCGGTCCAGCGTGAGCGCCGAGCTGGCCGTCGTCGGCGCCCGTACGGGCCTGACCGCCGACTGGGCGGCCGTGACCGACGACTGGCGTCGCCTCTACCGGCCGTACCTCGGCAAGGTCGTCACCGGCGCGATGCCCTGGCGATCGCTCGACGACCTGCACCGGCTGATGCTGGACGAGGTGCTGCCGCAGCACGGCCTGGGCGCCCTCGGCGAGGCGGAACGAGTCGACCTCGTCGGGGCCTGGCACCGCCTGCGGGCCTGGCCCGACGCCGCCCCCGGCCTGGAGATCCTCCACTACAGCCGCCTGATCACCGGCACGCTGTCGAACGGGGGAGTGGGCCTGCTCGCCCGGCTGACCAAGCACGCGGGTCTGCGGTTCGACTGTGTCCTGTCCGCCGAGCTGGCCAAGTCGTACAAGACCGACCCGCAGGTCTACCTCACCGCGGCCGGGCTGCTCGCGCTGGAGCCGCACCGCATCCTCATGGTGGCCTGCCACCCCGACGATCTGGAGGCGGCGGCCAGGGTCGGCTTCCGTACGGCCTACATCCCGCGCCCGCTCGAATGGGGTCCGGACGCGCCCCCGGTCAAGGCACCCGCAGGAGTCGACCTGGTGGCCGAAGACGTCCCCGCCTTGGCCCGAGTCTTGGGCGTGTAGGGCAGAGGCTGGGATCCAGAACGGGACTTAGAACGGGATCCAGAACGGGACCTAGAAAGGGATCTCGACGCCGGCGTCGCGCAGTTCGGCGACCCCGCGCGACAGGCACTCGGCCGCGCTGGCACCGTCCACCCGCATCCCGCCGCACGTCTCGCCGCCGCTGACCACGAAGGTCCAGGCGGGCTTGTCCTCGGCGAGCCGCTCGGGGTCCACTCTGATCATCGCGTTGACCCCGTGCTCGGCCAGCCACTCCAGGATGAGCAGCGCGACGTCCTCGATCCCGCTCTCCGGGTCGTGCTTGGCCCAGCGCCGCTTGTCGGTGACCACGCCCCGACTCTACTGACCGCTGTGGCCTACGGACGTCTGTTATGCCGTTCCGTGCATATGCCGGTGCCGGTGGAACCGGTCGTGGAGAGACCGCGTCAGAGGGTGGACGCGGTTCACAGAGCCGTGAGGCGCGTCGCTCATCACAGATGGGGCGCCGGAAAATCAGTTGCCCAGTACGGCGATCCACTCTTCAATATATGTAGCTGGACTTGAGAGACACACGAAAGGGACCACGACAGTGCGAAAGTTCAATGCCATCGCGAAGCAGCGCCCTCATGCGTTGCATCCGTGTGGCGACGTCGTGGCCATGAGTGCCTCTGGTTAGAGCACAACAGTTCTCAACCAGAGGCCGCCCCCGGAGGATCCCCGGGGGCGGCCTCTGGCATATATGCGGGGCCTCTGCCTTCGGGCTGGAGGGCGGGCTCATTGAAAACTCCACAGTGGAAGACAGGCAATCTACGGAACGTGGCCAAGCTTGGGGAAGGCGCCCGCTTCGGATGCGGGAGATGCGCAGGTTCGAATCCTGCCGTTCCGACTGCGCGACGAGGGACGACAACGTGCGACGACCACGAGCGGGAGTGGCGCAACAGGCAGACGCGGCGGCTTCAAAACCCGACCTATGCGGGTTCGAATCCCGCCTCCCGCACTCCGGGGAATCGATTCCCCGATGCTGGATCATCCAACGGCAGGATGCGTGACTCTGAATCACGACATGCAGGTTCGAACCCTGCTCCAGCAGCGACCCACATGGAGGGACTTTTCCCTCCACACCTCCGTAGCTCAATGGCAGAGCAGGCGCCTCTTAAGCGTCGAGGTGCAGGTTCAAATCCTGCCGGGGGTACGTGATGACCGATGGCTCAGCCTGGTAGAGCAGCCGCTTCACACGCGGAAGATCGCAGGTTCGAATCCTGCTCGGTCAACTAGTCCCGCTCGTTCAGTGAGTCGCGCTCGTTCAGCGAGTCGCGCTCGTTCAGCGAGTTTCGCTGACGGCGGGCATGGCGTTCGTAGTGTCATTGGTATGCACGCCGGGTTGTGGTCCCGGAAGTGAGGGTTCGATTCCCTCCGATCGCCCGACAGTGCCCTTGTGGTCCAACTGGACAGGACGCCGGCCTTCGAAGCCGGACGATGCGGGTTCGAATCCTGCCGGGGGCACCACGACGCGGTTCGCCGGGGCGGGCCAGGGTTTGCAAAGCCGCTGGACACGGGTTCGACTCCCGTCCGCGTCTCCAAGCTGGACGGTGTCTTCCACTGTGCGAGTCCGATCGCGGTGCCCCCGCTCGTCTACTTCGGGCAGTACTCCGCGTTGGTGACGGCCTGGCTGTCACCGGCCCAGTCGCCGTTGAAGTTGAACGAGAACGAGTGGCCGCCGTCCGCCGTCGTCACGGCCTGGGTCACCGATCCCTGGATGCCGCCCGCGTGGCCCCACACCGAACCGCCGCAGGGCAGGTCGGTTCTCATGAGCCCCAGCCCGTAGCCGTTGAACGGGTAGGGCGCGCCGACCGGGACGGTGGTCTTCATCTCCTTGAGCTGCGCGGCGGGCAGCAGCCTGCCGCCCAGCAGCGCCGAGAAGAACTTGTTGAGGTCGTCGGAGTCGGAGATCATCGCGCCCGCCGAGCCCGCCTCCGACGGGTTGAGCTCGGTGACGTCGTAGGTCTTGCCCGCCGGCGTCGGCTGCAGGGAGAGCTTGGAGTACGCGCGGGAGCTCGGCAGCGGCATCGAGGACGCGGTCGTCGGCACCGAGGTGGCGTACAGGCCGAGCGGCTTGAGGATGCGCCGGTCGATCTCGCTCCCGTACGAGCGGCCGGTGACCTTCTCGACGACCATCCCGGCCAGGACGTAGTCGGTGTTGGAGTAGCTCCAACCCGCTCCCGGTGCGAAGAGCGGTGCGTGGCTCATCGCGATGCCCACCAGCTGCGCGGGCGTGTAGGTGTCGTAGCGGTGCTGCAGGAACTTCTCGGTGAACCCGTTCTCCAGGAACACCGGGTCGGAGGTGTAGCTGAAGATCCCGCTGGTGTGGTCGAGTACCTGTCGCACGGTGATCTGCTTGCCGTCGTTCCCGTTGCCCTGCACCACGCCGGGCAGCCACTTGTCGAGCGTGTCGTTCAGGCTGAGCTTGCCCTCCGCCTCCAGCTGGAGCAGCACGGTCGCGACGAACGTCTTGGTCGTGCTGCCGATCCGGTAGCGGTCGACCGGCGAGCGCGGCACCTTCGTCGTCAGGTTCCCGACGCCCGACATGCCCGTCCAGATCGAGTACTTCTCCGTGACCTGCCCGGTGACCCCGGGTACGCCGGCCTTCACGGCCGCGTCCATGGCCGCCTGCGTCTGCGGATGCGTCACGCTCGCACGTGCCGGTGTGGTGAACGAGACGGTCAACGCCGCCACCACCAGTCCCATCGTCGCCGCGGTCCGTGCTCCACACTTTGCCATCTGCCGCCTCTTTCGGTCGCTGCGTCGGGCAGGCCGTGGCCGCCCCTCTTCAGCCCGGAAAGTTAGGTCAGACCGCAGGCGCGAAGTTCGTCGCGATCGACAATCCGTGACGGCCGCCGTTCGTTCCGCAGGACCAAGCGGGCGGCCGCGACGCTCTGACCACAGCGAACCGAGCTCTGGCGGGCGCGCCGCCTATGCTGCGCGAGTGGCGATCATGAACGCGGGAAGCGACGCGGCCTTGGCGGTGACGGCGGCGCAGGCGGGCGCCGCCGTGGTGCGCGAGATGTACGGGGCGCCGCTGGCCCGCTTCGACAAGTCCGGCGGTGACTTCGCCACGGCCGCCGATCTGGAGGCGGAGAAGGTCATCGGTGAGGTCATCCGGGCCGCTCGACCCGGTGACGCCCTGGTGGGCGAGGAGAGCGGACGCACGGGTGCCGAGGAGACCGGCCGCGTGTGGCTGGTCGATCCGCTGTGCGGCACGTTGAACTACGCGGTCCGGAGCATGCTGGTCGCGGTGAACGTCGCCCTGCGTACGGGGTCGGAGGTCACGGCGGCGGCATCCGCTGATCCGTTCAACGACGAGGTCTTCTGGACCGACGGCGAGCGGGCCCGCGTCCGCCGTGACGGCGAGGACGCTGAGCTCACGCCGTCAGCCGAGTCGCGGCTGGTGGACGTCAATCTTGATCCGCCGTTCCCGAACGCACCGGACTTCCGGGCCGTCGAGCTGCTGGCCGACCCCGCGTTCGGCGCACGATTCCGGCCGCGCGTGGTCTCCACGACCTTGGCGGTGGCCTGGGTCGCCGCCGGGCGGCGGGCGGCCTACGTCACCGACGGCCGGCTGCGCGACAGCGTGCATTTCGCCAGCGGGATCGCCTTGTGCCAGGCCGCGGGCTGCGTGGTGACCGATCTGCGCGGCCGGCCGCCGCACACCGGCGCCGGCGGCCTGGTCGCGGCGGCCGACCGGCAGACGCACGCCACGCTGCTGGAGATGATCGACCACCAGCTCTCCGCCTCCCGATAGCTCGGAACGGGGAACGCCCCGGGCCGGGGGTGCCGGTCCGGGGCGTTCGGGTCGTGCGTGGGTCTTGCTCGTACTGCGTGGGTGTTGCTCAGTGCATCGGCATTGGCGCGTCCGCCGCCGGGGTGTCGGGCTTCTTGCGCGGTAGCAGGAGCGCCGGCAGGAAGGCCAGGAGCAGCAGGGCCGCGGCCCACCAGTAGGTGGTCTGGAACGCGTCCGCCATCGGGCCGGCGATCTTGTCCCGGACGGCCTCCGGGAGCTTGCCGCCGATGTCGCCGCCGCCACCGCCGCCACCGAGCTTGCTCGACAGCTGGTTGGCGAGGAGGACGGAGATCATCGCGGTACCGATGGAGGCGGAGACCTGCTGGATGATGTTCAGCATGGTGCTGGCGCGGGGCACCTCGTCGTGGACGAGGGTCTGGATCGCCGCGGCCATGGTGGGCATCATCGTCATGCCCATGCCGAGACCCATCACGAACAGGGCCGCGCCGAGCGCCCAGTAGGAGGTGTCGGCCTGCAGCAGCGAGGCGAAGCCCGCCATGGACGCCACGACGACCGTCAGTCCGACCAGGACGACCCGTCCGGGACCGATCCGGTCGGTGAGCTTGCCGCCGACCGGCATGGTGATCATGGCGCCGAGGCCCTGCGGGGCCAGGAGCAGGCCCGACATGAGGGCGCCCTCGCCGCGGACGGTCTGGTAGTAGAGCGGCATGAGCAGCATGGCGCCCATGAACGCGGCCATGAACAGGACCATCGTGCCGGAGGCCGCCATCACCGAACGCCGCTTGAGCAGGCGCAGGTCGATCAGCGGGCTCTTGGCGTTCAGTGCCCGGATCACGAAGCCGATCACCAGCACGGCGCCGATCACGGTGGGCAGGAGCGCCTCGGTCTTGCCGAAGTTCTTCAGCTCGGCGCCCTTGGCCAGGCCGTAGATCAGTGAGGCCAGACCCGGCGACAGCAGGATCAACCCGAGAATGTCCAGCCGCTCACCGCGCTGCGGGCTGTCCTTCTTCAGGATCTTCGCCGAGGCGAACAGCGCGACGATGCCGATGGGCAGGTTGATGAAGAAGATCCAGCGCCAGGACACGTCGTCGACCAGGTAGCCGCCGATGATCGGGCCGAGGATCGGTCCGAGCAGCATCGGGATGCCGACGACGCTCATGACCTGGCCGACGCGGCTCGGGCCCGCGGCCTGGGTCAGGATCGTCATGCCGGCCGGCATGATCATGCCGCCGCCCAGGCCCTGCAGGACGCGGAAGGCGATCAGCGACTCGGCGGACCAGGCGAGGCCCGCCAGCATCGAACCGAGCACGAAGAGCGTGATCGAGATCATGTAGAGGCGCTTGGTGCCGAAACGGGCCGAGGCCCAGCCTGTGATCGGAATCACGGTGGCGAGCGCCAGGGTGTAACCGGTCGCCACCCACTGGATGGTCGACAGCGGGGTCTGGAACTCCTTGGCGAGGTCGTTGATCGCCACGTTGACGACCGTCACGTCAAGGATGGACATGATGGCGCCGAGCACGACGACCATGGCCACCGCGAGCACGCCGCGATCGAGGCCTCCGGATGAGCCGGTCGCCTCGGGTGGCCCGTCGGTCACCTGTTGGGACGCAGGGGCGGTCAAAGTCTCTTCCAATCGTCGGGCCCGGGCACGCGGGCAGTAAGGACCGAGTGGGGTCTTGGGTGGGTACGCGGCAAAATTACTGCAGCGACTGACACTTTGCGAGCGATTAAACCCCGTCAGGTTTCGGAGTATTCCTGGGGGGTCTGACAGTTCTGGCTGGTCCGCGGCCCGGGCCGGGAGAGTGTGACGTACCCGACAGTCGGGCCGCGGACGGCCGCTGCGCGGGGTGATCCACATCGTACGTCGGGTGGCTGCTCCCTCTATCTGCCGGCTCGTTCGCTTTCACAGGGGTAGACCGGCGGACCACCCGAAACTCATCGCCGGTGCAGCGAGGAATTCAACTCGGCCGGCAGTGCCTGCGCGGCCACGTAGTCGCGGAAGAGCACGATCCGGCCGTCGCGGATCCGGAAGACCTGGATGCAGGGCACCGTGAAGTCCTCGCCCGTCGTCGCCATGCGTCCGACCGTGGTGAGTTCGAGGACGACCACCTCGGGGTCGGCGGTCCGGTGCAGGGCGCGGGTCTCCAGGTCGGTGATCTCGAACGGCATGTCGCGTGTCCTGGCGGAGAACGCGCGGATCGCCTCGCGGCCTTCGAGCCGGTCGGGCAGGCCTTGCCCTTCGACGTGGAACGGCATCTCGATGACGGCGTCCTCCACGAACAGGTCGACGAACGCGTCCATGTCGCGGGCCACGAGTGCCGCGCGCCGCCGCTCCAGGACTTCGATCGGGTCGTTGTGCATTGGCGGGCCCCTTCGTTCAACGGTCGTTCAATGACTGGTTCAACGAACGTAGAACGAAATCGCGGCCCCGGTCAACACCCGTAGAATGAGCCCGTGGGTGATCTTCGTCCGTCGCGGGCCGAGCAGCGCCGCAACACCGAGGCCCGGATTCTGGAGCAGGCGCGCAGGCTGTTCGCCGAGTCCGGCTACGACCGCACGACGATCCGCGCGGTGGCGACCGCCGCGAACGTGGATCCCGGACTGGTCATGCACTACTTCGGCAGCAAGGAACGCCTCTTCGCCCAGGCCGCCGGGTCGCCCGCGCCACCGCTGACCGCCGGCACCGCCGAGGAGGTCGCCGAGCAACTGCTCGAACGCCTCTACGGCTCGCTCGCCGACCAGCCGGTCGAGTCGCTGGCCGTCCTGCGCTCGATGCTCACCCACCCCGAAGCGGCCCGCGAGGTCCACACGTCCTCCCGTATGCACAAGGAGGCCCTCAGTCGCGCCATCGCCGAAGCCGCTGAAGCGAGCGAGGACGCGGACGCGGGCGGCGCGGATGCCGGCGAGGACGCCGACCTGCGTGCCGATGTGGTGAGCGCGGTCCTGATCGGCGTCGCCGTCGGCCGCCACCTGATCCGGCTCGACCACCTGGCCGCCGCCGATCCCGAACGCGTCGTGGAGCTGATGCGACCCGTCATCCGTTCCCTCACCCGAGCCGACGACGAGGATCGAGCCGCAAGCGAGGACTGACCCGCCCACCGACCTGGGCCTTCAGCACGAGCCTGGCCGACGCTGGCCGCGCGAACGATCTTCCCTCGCCGGGCGGGCCCGCTCGGCCATCCTGATGGAGCGTTCGATCAGCCCCAGACAAGGAGACCGGGATGAAGGCAGCGATCATGCACTCGGCCGGAGCCGTACCGGAACACGGCGACTTCGACGAGCCGGTCGTCGGTGAGCGCCACGGCCTGGTCGACATGGTCGCCGCGGGCATCCACCCGGCGACCCGTTCCATCGCCAGTGGATCGCACTACTCGAGCGCCGGCGCCTACCCGCTGGTCCCCGGCCTGGACGCGGTGGCGCGCACCCCGGAAGGCCGGCTCGTCTACACCGGCTTCGTTCAGGACCCGTACGGCACGCTCGCCGAACGGATGGCGGCGCCGCTGCGGGCGCGCTTCCCGCTGGCCGAGGGCGCCGCGCCCGAGCCGGTCGCGGGCGGCATCAACCCGGGCCTGTCCACCTGGCTGCCGCTACGCGCGCGGTCCGCGGAGGTCGAGGAGCTCGGCACGGTCCTGGTCCTCGGCGTGACCGGAACGGCCGGCTACCTGGCCGTTCAGAACGCCCGCCTGCTCGGCGCGACGAGGGTGATCGGCGTCGGCCGCAATCCCGCCGGTCTGGAACGCGCCATCGCCGCCGGCGCCGACACTGTGGCGTTCACCGGAGACCAAGGCACCGACGCGGACGCGCTGACGACGGCTCTCGGCGACACGGCGCCAAGCCTCGTCCTCGACCTGGTGTGGGGCGGGCCCGCCGAGGTCGCGTTCCACGCCCTGACGCGGCAGAAGAGCGACGCCACAGACATCAGCTTCGTGCAGATCGGCTCGGGCGCGGGGGAGTCGGCGGCCGTTCCCGCGTCGTTGCTGCGCAGCCGCAAGTTCCGGATCAGCGGCAGCGGCGCGGGCTCGGTCTCGCCCGCCGACGCCCTCTCCCAGATCCCCGCCTACGTGGAGATGATCTGCGACGGCCGTGTCCAGGTCCCGACCCGCGCCTACCCGCTGTCGAAGGTCGCCGAGGCATGGGCCGCAGCCGCCGAGTCCGGCCCGCGGGTGGTCGTCGTCCCCGATCGAGGTTGATGCGAGGGTGGGCCTAAGCGCGGGAAGAGGGGTGGAGTGGCGGATGGCCACCGACCGCGGCGCCATCGAGCCGGGCCTCCGAGCCGACCTGGTCCTGCTCGGCTCGGACCCGGTCGCCGACATCCGCGCCACCCGCGACATCCTCCGCGTCTGGTGCGCCGGAACGGAGCACGTCCCGGCGTGACCGGCGCGAAAACCTGTTGGGCTTCACCCGGCCGGCCACCGAAGATGGAGCATGCACTGGCCTTTGTTCGAGCTGACGTTGCGTACACCCCGGCTGGAACTGCGGCTGCCGACGCTCGCGGAGCTCGACGCGCTCGCCCAGCTGTCGACCGAAGGCGTGCACGACCCGGACAAGATGCCGTTCGCCGTGCCCTGGACCGACCTGCCGCCCGCTGAACGAGCCCGCAGCGTCATGCAGTTCCACTGGCGCCTGCTGGCCGACTGGACGCCCCACGACTGGAACCTCCAGCTCGTGGTCTTCCTCGACAACGAGGTCGTCGGTGTTCAGGACATCATCGGCAGGGACTTCGCCCTCCTCAATGAAGTCAGTACCGGCTCATGGCTGGGTCGGCGCTTCCAGGGCCAGGGCATCGGCACGGAAATGCGCGCCGCAGCGCTCGAACTCGCGTTCACCGGCCTTGGCGCCGAATCGGCGGTCACCGCGGCGATCACCGACAACCCCGCCTCCAACGCGGTCTCGCGCAAGCTCGGCTACGAGTCCAACGGCCTCGTCCGCACCCGCGTACGCGACTCCCTCGGCTACGAGCAGCGCTTCAAGCTGGACCGCGACCGCTGGAAGCAGCACCGAACGGTCCCCGCCCAGATCGACGGCCTGGTTCCCTGCCTCCCGCTCTTCGGCCGCTCAACGGGGTAGGACGCGATAGCGCATGTGAGTCACGTCGCGCCCCTGAATCGACCGGACCAACTCAAGGTCCACATGTCCGGGACCGAGCGCCTCGAACAGCGGGCGTCCGCCGCCCAGCAGAACCTGCACAAGATGAATCTCCATCTCGTCCAGTAGCCCGGCCCGGAGCAGCGACTGCGCGGCCCCGGCGCCGTGCACCATCACAGGCCGGTCGCCCGCCGCCTCCTTGGCCCGCGCCACGCACTCCTCAACGTCCGTGACGAACCGCGCGCTCCCCGGCGGCACGTCCCCCTCCTCGACGTGGCTGGTCAGTACGAAGATGGGCACGCCGTCGTGATGGTCGCCCTGCCACCGCCCGGCCAGCTCGAACGTCCGCCGCCCCGAGATCACCGCCCCCGTCGCCAGTGCCTCCCGGTACACCTGACCGTTCGGCCCATCGGACATCCGGTCGTCCAGCCAGTTGAACAGCCGCCCGCCGTCCCGCCCCAGCTCCTGCCCCGCCCGATCGTCCGGCCCGGCGATGAATCCGTCGAGGGACATCGACATGTACAGCCGGATGGGCGCGCTCACTCCACTCTCGTTCTCACTCATGCCCGTTCAGACCACCCGCCCCCGCAAAATTCATCGCTCACCCGACCCGCGACCCTCGCCACCGCACAGGGTGGCCGCCCGGGTCGGTGGTGAGCCACGTTCCGTCTCCGAGCGGCTGGAGGTCGTAGACGTTCTCGCCGTGCCCCTCGAATTCGCCGTCGATCCGGCCCGAGCGCAGGTCGACGAGGTAGTAGCGGAACCATTCCTCGTCGTCCTCGATTTCGCCTTGCAGTGTGACGATCGCCGTGTCGGAGGTGAGGAAGCCGCCGGTCCACTCGATAGAGAACTCAGGGGTCTCGTCCTCGATGCCGTCAACGGGCAGGAAGTCGTCGACCGTGAGGCGCAAGGTCACCTCGCCGCCCGGGTAAGCGTGGAACGCGGCGTCCTCCTGGCCGTGATCGACGGTCATGAAGCGCGTTCCGTCGGGGGAGAGGCCGAGCAGACATCGGTCGTTCCACGGGTAGCGCGTGAGGTCGAGCGCGTTCCCCGACAGGGCGGCGCGGTGGATGACCACTCCGTCCTGGCCTTCACCGACGTCGAGCAGGACGTGCCCGTCCGACGGATGCGCGAGCTGCTGGCCGCCGTGCCCGACCGTGGCCAGGTCTGCCTGGGCGAGAACGTCCCCGGTCGCGGCGTCCAGGGCGACCCACTGGTCGGGGCGATCCCGGCCGGCCATGGCGTCGGGCCGGTAGAGCCACACGACGCGTTCATCCATCGAGAGCGCGCACCCTGGCCGGTGGCCGTAGACGCTGGCTGAGCGGGGTTCGAACGGGGACCGCCACAGCTCGGTGCCTTCCGCGGTCACGCAGACGGCCGCGTTCAACGTCGTGTAGACCGCCCGCTTCAGATCGGCGAACGCCGCGTGCTCAACGACCTCGTCGCCGTCGCCGTCGCCGTCGCCGTCGCCGTCGCCGTCGCCGTCGCCGGGGGCCGGGCGAAAGACGGCCGCCGGAGCGAGAAGCCCGTGGCGTTCATCCGTCAGGTCGTAGGCGCAGAGCCGGCCGTCGACCAGGCGGGTGATGATCCTTCGGTGATCCATGGCCGGACACTAACGGCTCGAGATCGGCGGGGCGGGGTGGTTCGGTGGGGTGGATGGCGCCCGGCGGAGGTTTCTGCCGGGCGCCGGTCTTGTGCGGTCAGGCCGCGCAGCGGGGCGGCGGCGGGGCGAGGTCGACGGCGGCGTCGATGACCTCGGCGCCGTCGCTGCGGACCGCGTGGACGGCCATGTGGTTGGACTGGCCGCGGTTGACCGGGTTCGGGTGGACCTCGCGGATCCCGGTCGGGGTGGAGACGTCGTCGGGGTTGTTGAAGAAGATCGTGCCGTTGTCGGAGAAGGTCACGGCCCAGTGCTGGCCGGCGACCTGGGTGTTGATCTCGAACTCCTCACCGGCCACCAGCGGGTGCGCCGCCGGGCCGTCGTCGTCGTACATCGACTTGAGCGTCCAGGTGGTCCCGAGGGCGGTCGTGCCGCTCGTCGACACCGGGCGGCCGCACGGCCGGTCCTTCGCCTGAGCCGCCGAGCCGATGCCGGTGAGGGCCGTCGTGGTCAGCAGCGCCGCCACCCCCGTGAGCACCACGGCCGAGACACGCGTACGCATCAAAGATCCCCCTTGTGTTTGGAGTGTCGATGATGAATACGCCCGGGGGTTACGCGGTGCGTGGCGTCGTCAGGTGTCGCGGGAGGCGATGAGGGGGCCGAGCACGTGGGTGCCGGGGCCGATGCGGCCGCCGGGGCCGGGCAGTTGGGTGGTGTTGTCGGCGGTCAGTTCGTGTCCGCAATTGCCGCACGTTGTGACGGCCTCGGTGTCGTGGCCGCAATCCAGGTGATGGATGCGTACGGGCGGGCCGGACTCGCCGTACCAGCGGTCACCCCATCGCATCAGCGCGAGGAGGACGGGGTAGAGCTCCTTGCCCTTCTCGGTCGCCAGGTAGTGCTCGCGGGGAGGGTGCTCTTGGTAGCGCTCGCGGGTCAGGACGCCTTCCTCGACGAGGCGGGCCAGGCGGGCGGCCAGGATCTTGCGGGAGATGCCGAGGTCGCGGGCCAGGTCGTCGAAGCGGTTCACGCCCACCAGGACGTCCCTCATGATCAGCGCCGTCCACGCGTCCGCGAACAGGTCGGTGGCGCGCGCGATCGAGCACGCGACGTCGGTGAGAGAGGTCCTGGTCACGCCCCCGAGTGTACTTGAGTTCCCTTAGGGGACTAGTCTAGGTTTCTTAAGGGAACTCAAAGCTGAGGAGGATCATGGGACCGGCGATCGAACTCGACTCGCGTACGTCCAGCGCCATCGACGGCCGCCACATCCGCGCCCTCACCTTCCAGGACGTACGGCTGGAGTACGTGAGCTCGGTGCTGCGCAGGCTCGGGATCGAGCCGGACGGGCGCTCGGCCCTGGTGGTCGGCAGTGGGCGCGGGTTGCTGGCTCGCGGGCTGGCCGGGCTGGGGATGAACGTGGTGGCTCTCGACCCGTCTGCGGGAGCGACTGCTATGGCACGCGAGGCGGACGGAGGTGGTGTCGAGTATGCGACCGCGCCTGCCGAGGAACCCGGGCAGGCCGACGCGGCGTTCGACGTCGTCTTCTACGCCGACACGTTCGAGATCACCGAAGATCTGGAGCGGGTCGTCTCGCATGCCGCTCGCCTGCTGCGGCCGGACGGCGTTCTCTTCTACGACACCGTCAATCGGACGCCGGTCTCCCGGCTGATCTACCTCGGGGCCTTCCAGGCGCTGCCGTTCACCCGCATCATGCCTCCCGGCCGCTACAGCGCGGCTCGCCTGCGGACACCGGAGGAGGTCACGGCCGCGCTCGCCGCACATGGGCTGCGGAACGAGGATGTCTGCTCGTTCAAGCCCAAGAACGTTCTCGACCTGGTCCGGGCCACCGTCGCGCGCCGGAAGGGGAAGATCGGCGACGACGCGATCCCGGGCATGACCGGCTTCGTTCTCGAGCCGGACGGCAAGCCGATCGTCACCTACCTCGGCTACGCCCGCCCGCGCGGCTAGCGGCGAATCCGCTGAACGGGGGGGTGATTCATCACTGCTCACACCCGCAACAGATGATGAAGAGGATGGACCGCCACGCACGTTCGGGGGATTGATGGCAGAGCATCGTTTGGTCACCACGTCCGCGGGCCGCATCCACCTGGTCGAGCAGGGGGAGGGGCCGCTGGTCCTCTTGGTGCACGGGTTCCCTGAATCCTGGTATTCCTGGCGGCATCAGCTGCCGGTCCTGGCCGCGGCCGGATACCGGGTCGCGGCCATTGACGTCCAGGGCTACGGCCGTTCATCCAAGCCAGGAGACCTGTCCGCCTACCGGATGCTGAACCTGGTCGAGGACAACGTCGCCGTGGTCCAGGCCCTGGGCGAGCAGACGGCGGTCATCATCGGCCACGACTGGGGCGCGAACATCGCCGCCGACTCCGCCCTCCTCCGGCCCGACGTCTTCAGCGCGGTCGGTCTGCTCAGCGTTCCGTACGCCCCGCGCGGCGGCCCACGACCGAGCGAGATCTTCGCGCAGATCGGTGGACCCGAGCAGGAGTTCTACGTCAGCTATTTCCAGGAACCCGGCCGGGCCGAGGCCGAGATCGAGCCGGACGTCCGCGGCTGGCTGGCCGGCTTCTACGCCGCCCTGTCGGCCGACACCATGCCGTCCGCCGACGCCCCGGACCCGCACTTCGTCTCCCCGGGCGGAAAGCTACGCGACCGCTTCCCTGCGGACCGCCAGCCCACCTGGCTGACCAACGACGACCTGGACGTCTACGCAACGGAGTTCGAACGAACCGGCTTGAGCGGCGGACTGGCCCGCTATCGCAACATGGACCGCGACTGGGAGGACCTCGCCGCCCACGACGGCGCCCCCATCACCCAGCCGTCCCTCTTCATCGGCGGCGAGCTGGACGCCTCCACCACCTGGATGGCCGACGCCATCAAGGCTTACCCCGAGACGCTGCCCGGCTTGGTGTCCTCGCACATCCTCGAAGGCTGCGGCCACTGGATCCAGCAGGAACGCCGCGACGAGGTGAACGAACTCCTCACCAGCTGGCTGTCCTCCCTTCCCGCCGAACGACGCGTTTGATGCCGATCAGAGTCCGATACCGCTCCCGTTCATGGAACTGCTGCCGGCTCCACACGGCGGGGCGGCCGAGCTCGGCGCACAGGTGCAGGATCTGATCGTCGCCGACGCAGACGCCTACGTGTGCGCCCCACGCGTCCTCGGTGGCGTTGAACAGGACCAGGTCCAATGGGCGTGCCTCCGTCACCCGCCGGGTGCACTCCACATCAGCCCAAAGCTCACTCGACCGCAGATCGGGCGGGTCGAGCCCGAACCATCTGAGCACTTCGTAAGCGAACAGCTGGCAGTTGGCCCCGTCGGCGAGCCCGGGCCTCTCGGCCACCTTCGGCGACCCCGGAAAACGGTCACCGACATATTGAGTAGCCCACAGACCATCCGGCAGTTCCTCCAGCACGGCCCTCTCCGCCTCATCGTCGCTCACCAGGCCGTTCAACCCTAAGGCTCAGGGCCGTCAGACCTGGTGGTCTGACGGCCCTGTTCGGCCGGTTCACGGTCAGAGGCTGCGGGCGACGATGTCGCCGACCGAGGTGGTGGCCTGAATCGTGAGCTGGCTGGTGCCGTCGTTCTTGAGCGTGTTGTGGACGCGGCCGCTGCTGGTGCTGGCGTCCAGGGAGGCCGAGACTCCGGTGGCGGCGCCGACCGAGATCTCACCGGCCTGCGTGGTCAGCACCAGCGCTCCACCCGTGGCCTCGGCGATGCGGATGTCGCCCTTGCTGGTGGTGATCGTGGCGGATCCGTTGAGGCGGCCGACCTGGACGTCTCCGGCCTGCACGGTCAGCTGGGCGTCGCCGGTCTCGTCGAAGGTGAGCTGCCCGTGTGCGGCCTCGAAGCTGACCTCGCCGAGCGGCCCGGTGCTGTGGACGTCGGCGCTGGCAACCTTGCCCTGGACGGCCGACCCGGCGGGCAGGTGCACGGTGACCTGAACGGCGCCAGACGGGCCCATCAGCTGGTTCTTGACCGCGGTCTGGATCCGCAGGATCCCGTCGCGGAAGTCGACGCTGGTCTGCTCGGCGGCCTTCACATCGCGGCCCTTGGAGGCGTCCGCGGGCTGGACCTCGACGGTGGCGTCGGCGCGGTCGGCGGCGATGAGCTGGATCTGGCCGGCGGGGATGTCCAGGACGGTGGTGATCGGGGCGGTGGCGGCGAAGGTCTGCATCGTGGTCTCCTGCGTTCGTGTTCCTCGTTGTTTCGAACAACGCAAACGCTACGTTGCATTCCAAATCTATGCAACAAATCCGTTGCGTCAAACAGGCATATGCGCAGGTCGATACCTGAGAATCATTGCAATGTCCCTGGCATTCAACGCAATGACCGAGCGCGGAGCTTTGCAATGGAATGAGAGTGAACGCTATTCGTACCGCTGACGCAGACGCCGTGTGCTCCGAGCTGGACCGCCTAGGTGGTGGGGGTTTCTAGGTGGGCTAGGCGGGTGGTTTCCAGGTGGGAGATGTCGCCGTTGGCGTCGAGGGCGGCGTCGAGGAGCATCGCAAGGGATGTGCCGTAGACGGGGATGTCGGCGGGGTCGTCGAGCAGGTGGTCGTCGCCGAACGGTTCGTTCGAGCGCTGGATGCGGCAGGTGATCCAGTGGTGGGTCTGGGTGCGGTTGTCGGCTGCGGCGGCGATGCTCCGGCCGTCGGGCAGGTCGATGACCGTGGTGAGGGAGAAGTGGTCCGGTCCGCGAAAGACGCGTCCTTGGTCGGCGGCGGGCAGAAGGCGCCAGGTGTTGTTGAAGAGGGTCGCCGAGCCCATGCGGCGGTAGATCGCCACCAGATCGGCGGGCGAACTCCAGGAGTGGCCGGGCTCGGGCGGGGTGGTCTCGTGGTCGCGGATGATGCGGTCGATCACTTCGTCGATCTGGATCGTTGCGGGGGTCAGGTGCCAGCCGGAGACGGGGCGGAGGGCTCCGTCGGGGGCTTGGGCGATGCCGGTCACGCCTGCGTGGAGTGCTACGGCCTTGTTGGCGCCGGTTACTCGATCGTTGATGTTGACGATCGCCTGGGAGAGCGTCGCGGGCACGCTGTCGCTGCGGATGCCGGGACTGGTGTCGTTGCGCGGCTCGTCGATGGGGAGGTCGAGGAGCGGGTTGGGGCGGTCTTGCGCGCCGGAGTTCGTGAGGTACGGGTAGAGGCGGGCGATCCAGCCGGTGATGACGTCGCCGCCGTAGGCGTCGGCGGGGCTGTAGATGCGCTGCCAGAACGCGGTGTCCACGTCTCCGGAGGCGGCGCGGACGAAGTGGTCGGTGATGGGTCTGAGTGAACGGCACCAGGTCGCCAGGTCGAAGGACTCCAGGGCGTCCACCCGGGTGCGGATCTTCTGCCAGTCCTCGACGGTGCCGGTCAGGGTGATGCTCGGGATGCCGCAGACGCAGACCATCCAGAGGGCGAAGTAGGAGGAGTACGCGTCGAGCATCGTGACGCGGCCGGCGATGCGGTCGGTGTCCGTGCTGGTCGAGAAGTCGCACTCGAAGAGGTCGGTGTCGTCGACCTCGGCGGCCAGGAGCTTGCTGAACGATTCGGCGACGTGCTGCCAGGAGGCGGCGTCGGTGGGCATCGGGCCGTCATGGAGGACAGTGAGGCGCTTGCGGACCTCATGGGAGACCAGGCGTGAACGGAGCTCTTCGGCGTTCAGGCGTACGTGCTGGGCCACACCCTGCGCGATGGTCAGCCACACCGCGTCGGGGGAGAGCACGAGCGGGCGGTGATCGGCGAACGCGCGGCCGACCGCACTGAGCAGCGGGTGAACGCCGTCCGGCTCCAGAACGGGGAGGGCCGGGTCGCCGCCCACCAGGAGTGCCTCGGGGAAGAGCCCGCCGAGCGGCTGGGTGGGGAGGGGCTCGGCGGCTGGGGCGACGTCGTCGACCTGGAAGGTCACCATTGGGGGATTGTAGGAGGAGGGTGATGTGGTTGAAACGCGGGCGGTGGAGGCGCGCCGAGCTAGGGCAGTAGGGCGAGCTTGCCTATGGTGGCTCGCGCTTCCAGTTCGGCGAGCGCCTTTGGACCCTCTGCCAGGTCGTAGGTGGTGGGCTGGGTGGGGGTGAGGACTCCGGCTGCGAGCAGGCCGAACATCTCGCCCATGACCTCGCCGAAGATCTGCGGTGCGGACTGGATGAGGATGCCGATGTTCAGGCCGATGACGTGGACCTGGTGCTTGTAGACCAGATCCCAGTTGGTGAACGGGGCTTCGCCGGCGGCCAGGCCGAAGACGACCACGCGGCCGGTGACGCGCTTGGCGGCGGCCAGGCTGGCGTCCAAGGTCGGGCCGCCGACCGATTCCAGCACCAGGTCGACGCCTTCGCCGTCGGTCAGTTGCAGGACGTCGGAGGCGAGGTCGGGGCTCCAGGCGTCGATGACGTGGTCGGCGCCGAGTGCTCGTACGACCTCGTGCTTGCTGGGTGAGGCGGCGGCGATCACCGTAACGCCGTAGTGCTTGGCCATCCTGACGGCGGCCTGGCCGGTCGCGCCGGCGGCGGCGTGGATGAGGACGGTCTGGCCCGCGGCGAGGGCGCCCAGCGGCTTGAGCGCCGCCAGCGCGGTCGGCCAGTTGACGACCAGGCCCAGCGCCTGCTCGTCGTTCCAGCCCTCGGGTGTCGGGAGCGCGGCGGCTGCGGGCAGCGCCATGTACTCGGCGAACGCGCCGCCCGTGATGTCGACGCTGATGACGTGTGTGCCGGGCTCCAGGCCGTTCACCCCCTCGCCGACGGCGACGATCTCGCCGGCGCCCTCGATGCCCGCCACGTACGGCGGATGCGGGCCGCCCGCGAACGTGCCGCGCGACTGCGAGAGGTCGACGAAGTTGACGCCGGCGGCGGTGACGCGGATCAGGACCTCGCCGGGGCCCGGGCTCGGCACCGGCGCCTCGGTGGTCAGGCTCAGGCCGCGCGGGCCGTTCAGGGATTGCTGCCGCAGGGCGCGCATGGTCGGGGGAACGCTCATGATGGTCGCCTATCTATTTGTTTATCGAACGACAAACAAACCGTCCCACGCACGGACGACACCGGTCAAGGTATAATTGATCGAACGACAAACAAGTACCGAGAGGTATTCGATGGCCACTCGCGGCAGGCCCCGCACGTTCGACCCGGACACCGCCCTTCACCAGGCGCTGGACGTGTTCTGGGAACGGGGTTACGAGGGCACATCGATCAACGACCTCGCCCGGGCCATGGGGATCGCCTCGGCCAGCATCTACGCGTGCTTCGGCAGCAAGGAGGACCTGTTCCGCCAGGTCATGGCCCTGTACGGCACGGCCTCAGGCGGTCCGCCCCGGGACGCGCTGAGCGACGAGCCCACCGCGCGGGAGGCGGTCCACGCCATGCTGCGCGCCACCGCCGACCAGATCACCGGGCCCGACACCCCGCACTACTGCATGCTCATCCTCGCCGCCCCCACCGGCGCCGTGGAGAACCACTCGGTACGCGAGTTCCTCGCCGACGCCCGCCGCGACATGTTCACCACCATCAGGGACCGGCTCGACCGCGGCGTCACCGAAGGCGACCTCGCCAAACAGCCCGACGGCCTCAACGGCATCGCGCGCTACTACACGACCGTCGTGCAGGGCCTGTCCATCCAGGCCCGCGACGGCGCCACCCGCGACGAACTGGAAACCGTCATCGCCTGCTCCATGGCCGCCTGGGACACCCTGACCGCCGCGCCCGCCTAGAAGATCTTCAGGCGACGCTTGAACGGCTCGCCTCCGCGGATCTCCTGGCCTGCGTCGTAGTAGATCTCGACCTTGCGGTTGCCCGCCAGCGGCGAGACGTCGATGCCCGGTGTCATGCCGGAGATGTAGAGGAACTCCAGCTTCGGGAGGTCGGCCAGCGGGCTCAGGTCCGTGACGCGAGTGCAGTTGACGAGGTGAAGAGTGTTCAGGTCCTTGGCCCCGCGAAGGGGTTCCAGATCGGCGACGTCGGTTTCGGACAGGTTGAGGAAGACCAGCGAGTCCTGATTCGCGAGGGGCGCCACGGAGTCGATTCTCGTGCCGGACAGGTTGAGGACGGTCGGCCGGAGAGCCTCCAGCGGCTCCAGGGCCGTCACCCAGCCGCAGCCGGACAGGTAAAGGACGGTCAGGTTCGGGGCCGCGGCGACGACGTCGTGCAGGCCGCAGGTCAGGGCGCTGTCGTCGAGGCCGAGGGTGCCCAGTGTGGTGAGCGGCGGGAGCATGTCGAGGCTGGTCAGCTGATGGGACCGGAAGAGGACGAGCCCTTCGAGCGGCATGTGCCGGTCCAGGGGCGAGAAGTCCGCGATGTTCTCGCACCGGGTCAGCCAGATGTAGTCGAGCGGCGGAATGTCGTTGAGGAAGTCCAGGTCCGGCATCCCCGGCAGCCTGATCGTCAGGTCGCGCAGGTTCGGCATGCGGGGGAGCAGCGAGAGATCCGCGCCGGGTTCGTTCCAGTAGAGCATCAGCTGGCGTAGCGACGCGGCGTGCACGTTCAGGAAGTCGAATCCGGAGACGCCGTCCGGGTAGGCCGTGATCTCGGGACGCGGCCGGAGCCTGCCCAGCGCCTTCACCTGCCTGGCGGTGGTGGGGCGCAGCGTGTGGTCCGCGTGGGCGGCCCCGGCGAGGACACGGTCGGCATACTCGTCGGTGTCGAAGTACTGCCATGCCTCGCCCACCTCCCACTGGACCGAGTGACGTGGGTCGCGGGCGTAACGGGCGAGGACATCGAGCGAGGCCGGTCCGTTGATCATCCAGGTGGTCCGGACGGCGGCTTGAGCGGCGGCGTCGGAGAGGCCGTCGAGGGTCTGCGGTAGGCGGGACAGGACCGCCTCGCCCGCCGTGGCCAGCGAACGGGCGGCCGCGAGCGAACGCGGCGGAACCAGGTCGTCCAGGCAGCGGTCGATCTCGCGCGCCAGATCCGATGGAACCGATGGCAACGTTTCCAGGCACGCCACGACCACCAGTTTCAGCACACGCGCGCGGCTCGGTTCGTTCGTGATGCGCGCCAGCAGGCCCGAGACGAGCTCGCGCCGCAGGGGCTCGTTGGCGTGGCCGGCGGCCATGATGACGGTCTCGCGCCACTGGTCGCGGTGGGCGTTCTGGATGAGCAGGTCCATGTCGCCGAGGTCGGCGGCCTGCTTGGCGGCCAGGTACTCCTGAACGGTCCGGTGCACGAAGTCGATGCGGCCGAGGACCGGTTCGCGGATGATGCCGCTGCGCTGCAGCAGCGCTTCGAGCACGTCGGAAGCGCGCGCGTCCACCTGTGGCATCGAGGCCAGCCGCGTGGCGATGACGCGTTCGACCATCGGCTTGGGCAGTTCCACCCGGCCGCTGGTCGACAGGTGCCAGGCGATGTCCTGCAGCACGCGGACCTTCTGGTCGCGTTCCAGCTGGGCGGCTTGGGGAACGCCGCGCCTGGCGTCCCGTGTCTCCAGCAGCAGGTCGAGGGCCGCCGCGTACAGGCCCATGCGGTCGCGGGGGAGCGCCTCACGGTCGAGGTTCAGTGCGCACAGCACAGCGGCCAGCAGCGGGCTGGACGCGAGCATGCGCAGATGCGGCGCCGCCTCGAACCGCGCCAGCAGCCTGGCCTCGTAGGACGGCAACCGTTCCGGGGCGCATGGCAGTTCGTCGCCCGCCAGCACGGCGGTGTGCCACTGCTGAACGAGAGCGCGGATGTCCGAAGGCCCCAGTTGCTCAAGGAAGGCGCTCGCGAACCCCTCCGCCCGCAGCCACTTCGCATCGGCGGCCGCAGGTCGCGACGTCACGATGACACGAATGCCGCGGAACTCGTTGACGATCTCCTTCAGCCACTGCCGGACCTGCTGCCGCCGCGCGCCGGTGATCTCGTCCACGCCGTCCACCAGCAGGAGCGCGCGCCCGGACGTGAGCCGCCTGTGCACCCAGCCGCGCGGCATCAGCCCGCTGAGGTTCCCGGCGACGTCGTCCAGGTACTCCTCCGGGCGAGGCAGCGGACCGGTGGCGTGGCTGCGCAGCTTGATGAGGAACGGCGTGCACCCGTTCCACTCGGCGAGCTCATCAGTGAAAGCCCCGCGCGCGGCCATCACGGCCAGCCACCGCAGCAGCGTGCTCTTGCCGCCGCCCGCCTCGCCGCGCAGCAGCATCAGCCGATGCTCGCCCAAGGCGGCCTCCACGCGGATCGAGCTGCTCTCCCGCTCCTCCTCGAACCGCCAGTCCTTCGGCCGCCGCACGATCTCGTCCGACACGTTCAGGCTGATGTACGCGACGCTCAGCGTCGTCTGCGGTCGCGTCAGCCGCTCGAAGCGCACCCCGAACAGCTCAAGCGTGTCGAGGTTCTCGCTGATCGACGCGAGATACCGCCGCGTGAACTCCTCGTCGTGCGACTGGCCCTCGGGTGCCGCCAGTGTCCGCGCGGGCAGGCGCGCCAGCACCGCGCCCACCTGGTCGGCCAGGCCGCTCAGCCGCCCGAGCGTCTCCACCGACGCGCGCGGCTCGAACTGCGGCAGGTGAACGATGATCCGTGCCAGACAGTCGCAGCACTCATCCAGTACGACCTCGTACAACCGCGCCCCGGCCTCGCCGAGCTGGAACCGCGCCTCACGCTCCGGTAGCCGCGCACGCAAACTCCGCGACAGCTTCACCGGGTCGGCATCAGCGGCGAAGAACGCGTCATCCGAAAGGTCCGCGCCGTCCAGCGTCCGTACGACCTCGAACAGCACCGCCTCGCGGTCACCGTCGGCGAGCCCGCCGAACTCCTGCCGCGCGAACGTCAGGAGCCGTTCGCCCACCGAGTCGGCGATGTCCTCGAACTGCCGCGTCGCCCGCCGCCGCTTGATCTCGTCCGGGAAGCCGACCTTCACCAGCTCCGCGAGATCCTTGGCGGCCGTCCCCTTGGCCGAACGCCCGGCCAGCCAGCGCCGCACGGCCAGTTGAGCGACCGACCTACCGACGCCGAATACCGCCACTTCGACCGACACCGCGCCAGTATGCCGGAAAGGCCACAGCCCACGATCCGGCCCTACGCTGTCGGTTCATGGGGTGCGTGATCGCGGGAGAGGGCGTTCTGGTCGCCGGGCTCTTTTCGGCGAAACAGAAGGACTATGCCGAGGTCATGAACGCCCTCACGCACGAGGTAGAGAGCCTCGGCGGTCGCGTCGTCGGGCGGTCCTGGCGGAGATGCTCGGCTGCGTGGTGCTCAGCCGCCAGGACCTTCAAGCGCCCGCCTGACGCGTCGTGGCGGTGTCTGGATTACCCGTCAGGGGCGCTGGGAAGGTATCGCTCGTGTTGATCGATCTCACGGGGCGTACGGCTCTTGTCACCGGGTCCACGCAGGGTATCGGGCTGGCCATCGCGACTGGGCTGGCTCGGGCGGGTGCTCGGGTGGGGGTGAACGGGCGTTCGGAGAAGACCACCGAGGAGGCGGCCGGGCGGCTGACCGTGGACGTACCGGGCGCGGACGTGGTGCCGGTCGCGGCGGACCTGGCCACTGAGGCGGGCGGCGCGCGGGTGGTCGAGGAGCTGCCGGACGTCGACATCCTGGTCAACAACCTCGGGATCTTCGGGGCCGTGCCCGCGCTGGAGATCAGCGACGATGAGTGGCGGCGCTACTTCGAGGTGAACGTGCTGTCGGCGGTCCGCCTCACGCGCGCCTACCTGCCCCGGATGACCGAACGCGGGTGGGGGCGGATCCAGTACATCGCCAGCGACTCGGCCGTGGTGACGCCCGCCGAGATGATCCATTACGGGATGTCCAAGACGGCGCTGCTGGCGGTCTCGCGCGGGTTCGCCAAGGAGGCGGCCGGGAGCGGTGTGACGGTCAACTCCGTTATCGCCGGGCCTACGCATACCGGGGGCGTCGAGGATTTTGTTTACGAGCTGGTCGACAAGGGCCTGCCGTGGGAGCAGGCGCAGCGGGAGTTCATGCGGCTGCACCGGCCGCAGTCGCTGCTTCAGCGGCTGATCGAGCCTGAGGAGATCGCCAACATGGTGGTCTATCTGAGCTCGCCGTTCGCGTCCGCGACGACCGGGGGAGCGGTGCGGGTCGACGGCGGGTACGTCGACTCGATCCTGCCCTAGCGGCTGTTCTGCCAGGTCGCGGCGCGTTCGATGTCGGGGCCGGTGGTCCACAGGTCGGCCGGGTCGGCGGGCATCATGAGCTCGCGCAGGCGGTTCCTGGTGCCCTCTCTGAGCTGTGGCCTGGCCGCCTTGCCGGTCGCCGGGTCCAGATAGAGGTCCGAGATCTCAGGCGGTGCGGTGTCGCCGAAGAGGGCGTGGGCGGCGTCCCAGCGGGCCATGCCGGTGCGGTCGGCGAGGTCGATCGCGTGCGCGGGGTCGGCGGGGAGCGGGCCGCGTTCGTCCAGGAGCTCGGTGAGGCGCCGGACGGCGTCGGGGGAGCCCCAGCCTTGACGGGACTGGTTGGCCCATTTCCAGCCGGGCGGGATGTCCCAGCCGGAATCGGGGTCCGGCGCGTATCTGATTCCGGTCGTCGGGTAGAGGATGAGGAGCGCCGATCCGGAGAGGCTCCAGATCTCGCCCCGGGGGTCCTCGAACCGTTCGGTCGCGGTGAGACCGACCCCCCTGCCAGTGCCCTGAGCCGTCGCCGAACGGCGTGGACGCCCAGGCGTGCAGCTCGTCGAGGACCTTGGTGCGCTCGTAGGCCGTCGTCCAGGGCCAGACGATGCTCAGCGCGTCGCCTCCCAGCCGGAGGAACGGGAGGCGCAGGGCACCGAAGTCGGCGATGTCGGTCACCTCGACCAGGCCCGGCGGTGCGTTCAGGGCGTCCTTGAGTTTGTCGGCGAGCAGGCGGGCGTGGGACATCGCCTTGACGTTCCGCCGGACCCGGAGGCCTGGCAGCGGTGACAGCACCGGGGGCAGGCCGCCGGTGCCCAGTCGGGCCAGGCCCTGCATGCAGCGGGCGGCGAGGACGGCCTGCTCGATGACCCCGGCCCGGAGCCGCGGCGAGGTGACGTCCGGGAGCAGTTCGTCGAGCCGCCGGGCGGTCTCGCGCGGGCCGAGCAGGGCGGCCTCGGCCAGGGCGTTCGCGGTGGCATGGTCGATCCGGCGCAGCGCCGCCGAGCCCGCCGGGTCCGCCGGACGCATGTGCCGCCACCAGCCGGGCGGCGGAACGGGCTGGTCTCCGGGCTCGACCTTCTGCGCGATTCCGAACGGCGCCTGCGCGGTCTCGACGCCGTCCGGGGCGTGGAACCGCAGCCGCCCGCCGCCGCAGCCGATTCGCGTGGCCTGGTCCGCGCCCGGGAAGATCACCTCGGCGGTCTCGGGGAAGTCGGGCCCGCCGGCCTCCGCTTCGAAGGTCAGCAGCGGATCGTGGTCGTCGCTGTAGCCCTCCACGCGGAAGATCCCTTGGCGGTCGGCCATCCGCAGGTCCGTCCCGTCGAACCAGAACAGCGACCCCGAATGGACGAACGGCGGATCGACGTCGGGGAACAAGGACGGCATCGACACCCGGCGCGTCTCGATCTCGCCGGAAGGCCCGTACACCCGCGCCGGGTGGGTGACGACGGTCAGGTACTCGCCGTGCTGAACGACCAGGGCCGGCATGGCGCCCCGCGACGGCGCCGTCTCCGTGAACGGAAACTCCAGCTCTCCCGGGATGCCCGTACGCAGCGCGAGGACCAGCGCCTCCACCGGGTCGGCGGGCCTCCAGCCGCTGAGAAAGTCCGCGTCGAGACGGTCGAAACGCGCGGACGCCAGAGGAGCGAGGTAGGCCAACCCGGTCTCCAGCGCGGGCAGCCCTCCGGCTTCGGTCTGCGTTCGCCAGCCGTCGATCAGGGACCGCAGTGCCTCGGGCATCGTCGCCCAGACGCGGTCCAGGACGTCCATGTAGTCGACGTTCGCGTACAGGCCGATGTCGCGGACGAACCGGCTGATCGCGTCGATGGGAGGGCGGGCGGCCATGGAGGCGAAGTCGGTGCCGCCGGACCAGGTCTCACCGTCTCGACGCGGGTTGGACTGTGGCCAGGCATGGGTCTGCGCCACATCCAGCAGGTTCCGCGCAACGTAAGAGGACGACCCCCTGCGCGGCAGCTCCGCCTGCTTCATCAGCCGCCGCAGCACCGGCTCCGGGCAGCGTTCCCCCTTGCCTGCGAACCAGTCGGCTTGCAGCCCCCGCCCCGCCTCCGCGTCGGCGAGCACGGCGAGCCACACCTGCCGTACGCGCTCGTCGCCCGCGGGCTCTGCCGCAAGCAGTTGCTCACGCAGAAGCTGCTCGCGCGTCGCGAGGTCGACCAGGGCTGAACGGGCCGTCCGCCACACCTCCAGCGGCGCCGACGCCAGCGCCCCGGAACGCAGCAGGCCTTCGATGTCGTCCTCGTTTCCGGACCAGAGCAGGTCCGGACGCCAGCACAGTTCCGGCGGAGCTCCGTTCGCCAGGAAGTCCTCGTCCAGCAGCTCCGCCCAGCCCGGGCGCCAGCGCGGTTCGCGTCGCCGCATCTCCTCGCGCAGAGCCTCGATCTGCGCGTCGGGCATGGACCCGCTCTCCCACCAGGCAGGCATGTGGTCGTAGACGGCCTCGACGGCTACCTCGTCCCCGTTCGCCGGGCGGAGCCGCGCGAGCAGCCACCGGCCGCGTGCCGCGTCGGCGTCCTCCTCGCGCCAGGCGGTCAGGAGGTCGGACACCTCGGCGTCGAGCCAGTGGCCACGCGAGTCGTGATAGGTGAAACCGGGCCGCGGGTGACCCACGTAGGCCGCGGTGATCTCGCCCTTCGCACGCACCCGCGCGATCAGCGGCCCCCTCGCGGGCCCGGCCTTGCCCGCCTCGTTCGCCTTGCCCGCCCCGCTCGCCTTGCCCGCCCCGCTCGCCTTGCCTGCCTCGCCCGCCTCGCTCGTCTCCGGCCGGTCGGGCAGCTCGCCTCCCGCCCCGCGCATGGCGGCCGTGATGACGCCGCCGACCTGAACATGGTCCAGGAGCTGGACGCGCCGCCCGGCCGGCTCGCCCGTACCCGCCGCCGCCTCGGGACGGGGCGAGCCCGGTGCCAGCCCCGTGCGTTCGGCGATGCGCAGGGCCGCCTCAACGTTGCCCGCCTCGTCGACCGCCTCGCCGACGGCCTCCAGCAGAGCCTCGACGACCGGCCGTTCCAGAGCCTCCTCCTCGGCGGCCTTGATCAGACGCCCGTACGCCTTCGCCGGCCCGGCGAGGTCCTCGCCCAGGTCCAGATAGAGATCCTCCACGGTGCCGTCGGTGTAGCCGACGCCGTCGTCCATCCAGTGCGGCACGGGCGCGTGCGACCAGGACGACCCGTCCCACCAGCGCAGGGACGTCAGCATCGGCGTCGCGACGAGCCGTTCCCAGGGCAGCCACTCCGGGGCGCCCGCGAGCAGATCGACCGGCGGCACCTGATCGCGCGTCCCGCTGTACGGCTGGAATCCGTACAGCACCGCGCGCCCGCCCTCGATCCAGCCGATGGCGTACCACCCGTCCCCGGTGTCCACCTTGCTCAGGAACGCTCCGTCCAGCGTGAACCCGCTGCCGGCGAGCGACGGGGCGGCGGCCGACAGCACGGCATGAGCCGCGGCCTCGGCCCAGATCTTCTCGGGACGAGGCAGGTCCTCGAACAACGGACGGCTCCTTGGGAGGCGGGGCGGAGGAGGTGATCCGAGAACGATACGGGGACGACGTGAAGCCCGGACCTAATCCGGCTAGCGCGCATCTTCGGCGGACGCCTCGTGCCGGGCGTTGGCCTGGTCCACCTCGGCCATGTGCGCTTCGGCCCAGGCGCGTACGGCCGCCAGCGGTCCGTCCAGGGACACGCCCAGCTCGGTGAGCCGGTAGTGCACTCGGGGCGGCACGGTCGGCTCGACGCGGCGTTCGGCGAGGCCGTCCCGGACGAGGTTCTGCAAGGCGTTCCTGCTGGCCATGCGCCGTCCCGAACGTGTTGAACGGCTCGTCCTCATGGAGTCGCTGCTCGGCGGCCTGCCGGGCGCTGGGGAATTCGAGCGGCCGTGGTGGTTCGGCCTCCACTCCGTGCCGGGCCTGGCGGAGAACGTTCTGACCGGGCACGAGGGGGAGTATGTCGACTGGTTCCTGAGCATCGGCACTCAGGGGCGCGGGATTCCCGATGACGTCAGGGACGTGTTCGCGGAGGCCTACTCCGGGCAGGACGCTTTGCGTGCGGCCTTCTCCCACTACCGCGCCATGCCCACCACCGCCGAGCAGATCCAGAACGCGGCCGAGGGCTCCCGGCTCGCCGTTCCGACGATGGCGGTCGGGGCTCACCCGATCGGCAGGGCGCTGGAACGGCAGTTGCGCCCCATCGCCGACGACCTGGTCGGGCATCACCTCGACGACTGCGGGCAAATCATTCCGCTGGATCGTCCACAGGCCCTGCTGGAGCTTCTGGTGCCCTTCCTGACCGCCTAATATCTGGCTGACCATGGCCATGACCTCTCGCCAGCTGGAGTACTTCCGCGCCGTCGCCCGCGAACTGCACTTCACGCGGGCGGCCGAGGCGCTGCAGATCGCGCAGCCCGCGCTGTCGCAGCAGATCCGCAAGCTCGAACGCCAGCTCGGCGTGACGCTGTTCGAACGCGACAACCGGCGAGTGGAGCTGACCGAGGCGGGCACGGCGCTCCTGGCCCATGCCGAACGGGTGCTCTCCGACCTCAACGCGGTCGAGGAGGAGATGCGCGGCTGGGGCAAGGGGACGCGGGGACGGCTGCGGCTCGGCATCGCCCGCGGGCTGATCGCGTGGCTGCCCAAGCTGCTGGTGGAGTTCGGCGCGGAGTATCCGGGGATCGAGCTTCAGCTCCGCGAGATGAGCACTGCGGAGATGGTCGAGGAACTGGCGGCCGGGCGCCTGGACGCGGCGACGCTGGCTCGCGGGCCGGGCCTGCACGATCCTCGGCTCACGCTCCGGTCGCTCGGGACCGAGCCGCTGCTGCTGGCGGTCGGCCCGAAGAGCCCGTTCGCGCCGCACGGGGAGGCGGCCGTGGCCGACCTCGCCGGGCTCGACCTGATCGTCTTTCCGCCGGGTTCGGTGGTCCGGGACGTCATCATCGAGGCGCTGACGGACGCGGGGGTCCAGGCGCGGTTCCGGTTCGAGACGCGCGACTACGGAACGGCGCGAGCGCTGGTGAGCGCGGGGCTGGCCGCCGCGTTCATGCCCTCGTCCGTCGCCGCAGAGCCAGGCCCGCCGATCCGGACCGTACGGCTGGACCCCGAGCCGTTCTGGGAACGGTCGCTGGCCTGGCCCAACGGCCGCAGACCGGCCCCCGCGCTCGCCGCGTTCATCGGCTTCCTGAACGATAAGAAGAACATCTCAATGTGAGGCTCATCAGATATTGGACGTCTCATTCGCGCCGGGGGCATGATCGAGACAGCGGATGAGAAGGAGACAATCATGGATCGCTTTGAGCGCGGCGAGCACGAGTTCGAGCAGCTGATCGGTGTTCCGGCGGAGCCGGGCCTGGCCAGGATCAAGGCGTCGTCGCCGGATGTGCACGCGACGATGTTGGAGACGTTCGCGGGGCCGATGACGCACCCGGAGCTGAGCCGCCAGTTCCGCGAGCTGGCGAGCGTCGCGGTGATCGCGGCGCTCGGTGGTGCCGACGACAAGCTGGCCACGCACGTGCGCGGCGCGCTGCACCAAGGCATCGGGCCGGACGAGTTGCGGGCGCTGGCCGAGCATGTGGCGCTGTACGCGGGGTTCCCGCGCGGCCTGACCGCGCTTGAGGTCATCGACCAGGTGCTCACCGACGCCGGAATCCCGCAACCGGCCACACTGCACCGCGTTCGCCTCGCCGACCACGAGACCGTCGTGGCGCAGAAGGGCGACACCGGCCCGGCCGTCTTGCTGTCGCACTCGCTGGGTCTGGACTGGCGGATGTGGGAGCCGGTGATGGATCGGCTGGCGGTCGGCCGCCGGGTGTTCGCCTACGACATCCGCGGGCACGGCTCGGCCGCCGGGTCGCCCACCCCGTTCACCATGGACCAGGTCAGTGACGACCTGATCGGCGTGATGGACGCGCTCGGCTTGGACCAGGCGCATGTGGCCGGGTTGTCGTTCGGCGGAGGCATCGCGCAGACCGCTGCCGTCGCCCACCCCGAACGGTTCGCTTCCCTCACGCTTCAGGCCACGACCGACTTCGCGTTCACCGAGGCGTTCGAGGCTCGGGGCCGCTCGGGCGAGGTGGAGGGGATGCGGGCCCAGGTCGTGCCGACCCTAACGCGCTGGTTCACCGGGCCTGCCCTGGCCACCAACGACTGGGGTGTGCGCTACGCCCGCGAGCGGATCCTGCGGTTCCTGCCGCAGGACTGGGCCGCGGCCTGGCACGCCTTCAAGGACCTGAACGTCCAAGGCCGCCTGGCCGACTTCAAGGCCCCCGTCCTCGTTCTGGCGGGGGAGCTGGACGCCTCCACCACGCCGGAGATCATGTCCGGGATCGCCAAGGCCATCCCCGGATCGACCTACGTCGAACTCCCCGGCACCCCGCACATGCAGACCCTGGAGCAGCCTGGGCTGGTCGCCGACGCGCTCGACGAGTTCCTCCCGCGCGAGGCCTGACCCCGCCTGAGGCTTGACCAGCGCCGCCGCCTGACCCCGCGTCAGGCGGCGGCGCGTCCGACCAAGCGCTGGGCGACCGGCGGCACCTCACATTCGATGCCGTGGTTGAACGGATGGAACGGGATGGCACGCCTATCAAGTGCAGGCATCAATCCCGCGAATTGAGGAGTCATTCGTGCCATCGATGTCCATCCGGTCGTCCACGCGTGCAGGCGGGGCCGCCGTCCTGGCCGTCGCGCTGCTGACCGTTCCCCATTCCGCACATGCCCGGGCCGCCGCGGGGCCGATCCCGCCGCCGTCCGGGGGCGTGCTGTACGCCACGAACGCGGTCTCCGGCGACGTGTCATCCCTGGCGATCGGCCCAGGCGGCACCCTCTCGACGCTCGCCAAGCCCGTGTCCACCGGCGGCCAGTTCCCCCGCGGCATCGCACTCGCCACGAACGGGTCCACCGCCTACGTCGTCAACAGTGATTCGAGCACGATGTCGGTGTTCCGCGTGGGAGTGCGCGGCGCGCTCCAGCCGAACCCGCAGATCGTCAAGACCGGCGAGGAGCCGTGGGGAGCGACCGTCGCCCCGAACGGCCGGACCCTGTACGTCACCAACACCACCGACGCGACGATCAGGGCGTACCGGATCGGCCCGGACGGGACCCCCACCAGCCTGGGCGATTTCCGCACCACCTCGGATCACCCCAAGCAGACGGTCCTGACGCCCGACGGCCGGTTCCTGTATCTCGCGTACGCCGACGCGGACGAGACCGCCGACAGCCCGACGCGCGTCATCACCAGATACGCCGTACGCGCGGACGGCACGCTCGGGCCGCCGCAGGACGTGGCCAAGGTCGAGCCCGCCGACTTCGGGATCGCGATCAGCCCCGACGGCGGCCTGGTGTACGTGAGCTCGAACGCCACGGACAAGGTCTGGGGGTTCCGGCGCGGCGCGGACGGCTCGCTGACGCCCGTGCCCGGATCGCCGTTCGCCGCGCCCGAGTCCCCGACGGGGCTGAAGGTCACGCCCGACCGGCAGCATCTGTACGTCGCCGCCAACGACGGAGACTCGCCTCCCGGCGGCCTGCTCGGCTACACGATCCGCGCGGACGGCTCGCTCGAACCGACCGCGGACTCGCCCGCCCCCACCCCCGACGGAGCCGAGGCCGCGGCGGTCGCGATCACACCGGACGGCAAGGACGTCTTCGCCGCCATCCGCGACACCAACCAGGTGTCGGCGTTCGCGATCGGCGCCGGCGGCCGGCTGAAGGAGGCGCCGGGATCGCCGTTCCTCACGGGCGGGGAGCGACCGCTGAACCAGTCCCTGGCCGTACGCCCGGCGCCCTAGCCGCTCCTCGCCGGAGAACTTCTCCCGGGCGGACTGCCTTTAAGGTGCGGTCATGCGCGCTTCGAGCGATGAGATCGTCCAGTACGCCGCCGGGCTGATCGTTGAGGGGGTGCGGCTGGACACCAGGGAGATCGCCGCTCGGTTCGGGATGTCGCGGACGACCTTGTTCAGGCGGGTGGGCAATCGCGAGGAGTTGATGGGCGAGGCGCTGTGGTGGCTGGCCGAGCGGGCGTTGGCGCGTGCGGCCGAGCGGTGGGACGACCAGTACGGGACCGCGGTGCGCGACGAGAAGGGCGTGCTGCGGTCCCTGCGGGTTCTGGAGTTCTACGGTGCGACGGCGGTCAACGACGCCGGATTCGTACGGCTGCTGGAGAACGAGCCGGTGGTGGCGATGCGGGTGCTGACCGATCCGCACGGGCGGGTTCAGCCGCGTGCGGCGGCCGCGCACGTGGCGTTGTTCGAGCGGGACGTCGCCGATGGCGGGTTCATGCCGCTGGTCGATCTGGAGACGCTGGGGTACGCGGCCGTGCGCCTGCACGAGGCGGTTCTGTATTCCGATGTCCTGGCTGGTCACACCGCGAACTTCCCGGCGGCGGTCACGCTGGTCCGCAAGCTTGTGGAGGGTGTACTGCAGGTCCCGAACGCCGATGGTGGGGGAACGAGCGGCTGAGGGACCCTTGTGTAACACTTCGCATAGGTGTTCCATGTGTGTCCCAGGCCACACCCGTAGGGCCTACGGCGTGGTCCCCGATGGCCAGGACCCACCTGGCCCACCCCCTCGGAGACGCCCATGCAACCCACCCGCGTGAAGCGCCGGCTGGCCACGATCACCGCGGCCACCTGTTTGAGCGGGGCCGCGCTCGCGGCCCCCGCACACGCCGACACCACCCCTTCCGGCGCCAACGACTGGAACTGCAAGCCCACCGCGGCACACCCCTACCCGGTCGTGCTGGTCCACGGCACCACCGCCAACTCGGCGCTCAACTGGGCCACGCTGTCGCCCGAGCTCGCCAAGGCGGGGTACTGCGTCTTCGCCTTCGACTACGGCATGACCTGGGTGTCGGGCGGCCTGATCGGCGGGCTCAGCGACATCGCGGGCTCGGCCAAGACCATGAGCGCGTTCGTCGACCGGGTCCTGGCCGCCACCGGCACCACCAAGGTCGACGTGGTCGGGCACTCGCAGGGCGGCATGATGCCCAACTACTACATCAAGCGGCTCGGCGGCGCCGCCAAGGTGCACACGCTGATCGGCCTGGCGCCCAGCAACCACGGCACCACGGTCAACGGCCTGATCGACCTCGTCCGGGCGGCAGGCCTCCTCGGCCGGATCGCCGGCTTCTACAACCTGCTCGGGTTCCCCGCGTTCATCCAGCAGACGGCGGGGTCGGACTTCCAGAAGGCCCTGTTCGCCGACGGCGACACCGTGCCAGGCGTCCGGTACGCCGTCATCGAGACCCGGCATGACATCGTCGTCACCCCGTACACCAACGCCTTCCTCCATGGCGGCGACGTCACCAACGTCCTGCTCCAGGACCAGTGCCCCGGTGACCCGGTCGGCCACGCCGGCCTGGCCTTCGACAGCCCCGCGCACCAGAACGTCCTGAACCTCCTCGGCCCCGACATTCCCGGCTTCAAGGCCACCTGCACCGGCTACGGCCCGGCCTTGTAGCCCAGTCCGGGAGCCGGGCTCGGATTCTTCGCCCGGTGGTGTCGGTTGGCGTCGAGCCCGTTCGTGGTCAGAGTGAGGCCGGCAACGAGCCGGTCCCCACTCGCGAGGAGAACATCGTGACCGCGACGTACACCTTCGACATCTTCTCCACCCTCGACGGCTACGCCTCGTACAACAGTGACGGCGACTGGGGCGGCTACTGGGGTAAGCAAGGCCCCGAGTTCCTCGACCGCCGCCTCGCCCTGTACGGCGAGGAGCAGCGGATGGTCCTCGGGGCCAACACCTTCCGGCAGTTCGTGCAGGCGCTGGGCCCGAGCACCGAGGAGTCCAAGGTGACCGACCCGGTCAACACCCGGATGAGGAACCTGCCGACAACGGTGGTGTCGACCACCCTGCGAGGTCCCCTCGACTGGCCGGACGCGACCCTGGCGAGCGGGGACGCCGTTGACGTCGTCGCCCGCCTCAAGAAGGAGTCGACGGTGCCGCTGCGCTCGAACGGCAGCCTGTCGATGAACCGGGCACTGATGGCCGCCGGTCTCGTCGACCGCGTCCAGCTGACGATCTTCCCCGTGATCAGCGGCCGGACGGGAGCGGACCCGGTCTTCCAGGACGCGGCCGACTTCGACCTCGAACTGATCGAGAGCCGCACGCTCGACGGCCACACCCAGGAGCTCATCTACCGGCCCACGCTGCACGCATGAGCCCGCCCATCCGCCGCCCCGGCGCCGGGGACGGCTGGACCGCTACCGCCCAGATCGCCAGCGGTCTGGAGAGACTCGCTAGCTCCGCTTGATCTCCGCCACGAAGCTGCGGAACGCGCCGACGCCGAACGACAACATCGGCCCATCCGGATCCTTCGAGTCCCGCACGGCCACCATGTTCAGTTCGTTGGCCAACTCGACGCAGGCGCCACCGTTTGACCCGCTTGCCGACGCCTTGCGCCAGCCTGCGAGCTCGACGCAGTCGCCGCCATTGGATCCGGTGTAGCTGGATTTGCGCCATTGCATGTTGGTCAGGTCCATCGTTGTTCCACCGTTCTACGGATGAGGTCGATCGACATGCCCACTGGGAGGGCCTGCGCGCGAATGGCGTTGAAAGACGTGTTGAGCGTGAGGATGTCTTCGTTGCTGCTCAGCGTCATCCCGCGGGCGCCTGTGTCCACATACGCCACCTCAGCCCTGTTCTCCAGAGTCGCCAGAACGAAGCCGCCAGTGTTGCCGGGGTGTCGAGCTCCATTGGGCACGATCTGGATCGTAGTCCCCGTTTCCGCAGCAGTGATCAGTCGTTCGAGTTGCTCGCGCATGATGCGTGCGTCGCCGATTTGATTGAGCAACGCGAGTTCGGAGAGCACGACCGTGACGGCGGGAGGCGGCGGGTCTTCGCGGGTGAGGAGTGCTTGTCGCCCCATCCTCGCTTCGACCGCAGCACGGTCACCGCCCAGCACGATTTCAGCGTACTCCTCGTTTTGTAGCAGCCCCCAAACGGCTAGGGGCTGGTAAGTCATCAGGGTGTTGGCCTTGGATTCGACCTTGGGCCAGTTGAACCAGACAGGGAATGCGGCGTGCATGACGAAGTCGTCCCAAAGGGACGGCAGCGTGCCTCGGGTGTCGAGGACATCGTCCATGGTGACGGCGAGTTCGCGTTGGCAGCGGGACTCGCCTCGTTCAATGGCACCGATGAACGAGCCGGTGACGTGTGTCTTCTGGCCAAGTTGTTCCTGCGACAAGCCGGTCAGGTCGCGAAAGCGCTTGACCTGCTTGCCGAAAGCCTTGAGCGGGGTCTGCTCGTCAGAACGACGGGGGGTCATCGTTCACCACTCCTCACACAACTGGCGGCAACCGCTCGCAAACGGCCGCGAAGCCTGGCGAGTGGGCGCACGCCTGTGACGCCTTTGTCACTCTAAGTATTACTACCGCGACCACGCTTGGCGCCAGATCGAACGAAGAGAGGTGATCTGGTGCCAAGCGTGGTCCTCGGCATGATCCGGCTGCCTGCGACGGACACGAGCGCGAAGGCCGCCCGCGATCTGGCGGCCGCGGTGGCGCGTAGCTGGCAGCTGGAGAGCGACGTCGAGTATCGGGCTCGGCTCGTCACGGCCGAGCTGGCCACCAACGCCATCCGGTACGGGAGCGGGAGCACGATCCGGGTCGTGGTGTCGCGGGCGGGGACTCGGCTGCGGGGCGAGGTGCACGACGGTTCCGTACGGCTACCCGTACGGCAGCGGCCGACGCCGTGCGACGAGTCGGGGCGGGGGCTGATCCTCGTCGAGCACGTCGTCACGGCCTGCGGCTCGTTCGTGACGGAGACGGGCAAGGCGGCCTGGTTCGAGATCGAGGCGAAGTGGCCACTGGATTCGGCTTTCAGGCAGAGCTGAAAGGGGTGGCCGTCCCGGCCTCCGCAGCTAGTGGCCATCGGCCTCTAGAAGCCGATGGCCTCGCGGAGGAGGAGGACTGTGCCTCGGCCGGGGATGTACTCGGCGTTGAGGATGAGGAGGCGGTTGATGGCGCTGGGCATCCCGTAGACCTGCTCGGACCGGACGTTCTCCAGCGGGAGGCAGTGGTCCTCGACGCGGCGGAGCGCGGTTTCCAGGTCGGGGACGATCTTCTGGGCGCCGACGATCCAGATCGAGCGGGCGGCGCCGCCGGAGTGGGCGGGCAACTGGCTTCCGCTGCCCGAGGCGATCACCAGGGAGCCGGTCTCGGTGACCGCGTGAACACTGCCCACCGAGACGTCGGGGCTGGCACGGAGCCTGCGGATCTCGTTCGCCTGGGTGGCGCGGTCCATGGCCAGGGTGCGCGGCTTGACGCCCTCGTACCGCCCGCTCTCGTTGAGGTCGTCGTCGATGCCGGACAGGCGGAGGGTCTCGCTGGCCGCGGTGAGGACGCTGGCGCCCCCGGGGATCAGCTCCTTGATGCGGGTGCGGGCGGCGGCGACGTCATCGAGGATCTCGACGGTGAAACCGTTGGTGGCCAGGGCTTTGGCGGCCCGCTCCAGGCTCTGCTCGGTGGCCGGGGCGGTGAAGGTGGTGGTGGTCATGATGGCTCTGAGCTCCTCGTTAGCTGGATGATGTGTTCGTCTCAGCAGTCCGACAACGCAGGCCCGCGGAATGTGAGGCCTGACATTCGGGGGCGCTGTCTTGTCGGAGTGGTGAAGGCGAAGACGAGCTAGGGAGCCGGCGGCATCATGACCACAGACCTGGACGCGATCATGCGCGAGCGGCGCCAGCTGATCAATCTCGCGTACCGGCTGCTGGGCTCGCTGGCCGAGGCCGAGGACGCCGTTCAGGAGACCTACACGCGCTGGTACGCGATGTCGCAGCAGGAGCAGGACGCCATCGACTCGCCGGGCGCCTGGCTGACGACCGTGGCCAGCCGCATCTGCCTCAATGTGCTCGGGTCGGCGCGGGTGCGGCGCGAGACCTATGTGGGGGACTGGCTGCCTGAGCCGCTTCCAGACGGCGGTGCCGATCCGGTGGACCGGGTGACGCTGGACGAGTCGGTCAACCTGGCGTTCCTGGTCGTGCTGGAGTCGATGACCCCGGCCGAACGGGTCTCGTTCATCCTTCACGACGTCTTCTGTCACTCGTTCGCGGAGGTCGCCGAGATCGTCGGCCGTACCCCGGCGGCGTGCAGGCAACTGGCCTCCTCGGCCCGCCGCCGCGTCCGGGCGGCCTCGCGGCCGTCGGCCGCCCAGTCGGCCGAGCACGCCGGGATCGTCAGGGACTTCAAACAGGCGTGGGAGGCCAAGGACATCGAGGCCATCATCGGCCTCCTCGACCCCGGCGCCACGGCGACCGCCGACGGCGGCGGGTTCGTCACGGCGTTCCTCGACCCCATCCAGGGCGGCGAGCAGATCGCGCGCGCCTGGATCGAGATCGCCGGGCGGCGGTCGGACGGGTCGAGGTTCGTGGAACGCACGGTCAACGGCCAGCCGGGGCTGGTGACCGAGAAGGACGGCGCCGTCGTGTCGGTGTTCGCGTTCGAGATCGCGGACGGCCGGATCACGCACATCTGGGTCGTGCGCAACCCCGCCAAGCTCCGCCGCTGGGCGGAGAGCTAGGCCGTCGGGTCGGGGCCGAGCGCGACGTTCAGCAGATCACCGAGCGCGTCGAGCTGCTCAGGCGACAGGTGCTGGAACGAGGACTCCAGGACCGCGTCGACCGCCTCCTGCCCCTCGGCGCGCAGCCGTTCGCCCTCGTCGGTGAGCTTGTGCTTCACCGCCCTGCCGGGCCCGGGGACGCGTTCGATCAACCCGCGGTCGGCCATCCGGACCGCCAGCGACCCGAACGACTGGTCGGTCTGGAACGTCAGCACCGCCAGATCGTGCAGCGAGGCGTCCGGCTGCCGGTGCAGGTGGCGCAGGGTGTCCCACTGAACGAGTGAGAGCCCGAGCGGCGCCAATGCACCGCTGAGTGCGCGGTGGTGGCGGTACTGCAGCCGCTTGACGGCCAGGCCGAGGTCTCCAGGGCGGTACTTCATGGCCGAGATCCTACCCAGCTTGCTTATATAAGGATACTTATCTAAGGTTCCTTATATGACCTCCTCCATTCCGGCCGGCACGCTCCGGCCCACGCGCACGCTCCAGATCGGCCCCATGACCGTCCAGGACCGCGATCGCACCCGCCCGTTCCTGCTGCTGCACGGCGGTGGCGGCCTGCCGACCATGACCGGCTTCGCCGACCTCCTCGCCGAACGCACCCACTCCCGCGTGCTGCTCCCCACCCACCCCGGCTTCGGCGGCACCCCCAAGGCCCCCGACCTGACCGACGTCACGGCCCTGGCCCGCGCGTACGTCGCGCTGCTCGACGAGCTCGACCTCACCGACGTGACCGTGGTCGGCAACTCGTTCGGCGGCTGGCTCGCCGCCGAGATCGCCCTCCAGCACAGCCCGCGCGTCAGCGGCGCCGTCATCGTCGACGGGATCGGCATCGACGTCGGCGGCCACCCGATGACCGACGTCAGCGGCATGTCCCCGGCCGAGATCCGCACGTTCTCGTTCCACGACCCGAGCAAGCTGCCCGTCCCGCCCGGTGGCGGCAGCGGGCCGAGCCCGGACGTGCAGGCGCTCATCGGCTACGCAGGCCCCGCGATGACCGACCCGGGGTTGCTCGACCGCCTCGCCGCCATCGACATCCCCGTTCACGTGCTGTGGGGCGAAAGCGACCGCATCGTCGACCCCGACTACGGCAAGGCCTACGCTGCCGCCATCCCGACGGCCACGTTCACCCTGCTGCCCCGTACCGGCCACCTGCCCCAGGTCGAGACGCCGGAGGAACTGCTCGGAGCCCTGCTCGACCTCGGAGGCCGCTGACATGACCACGCCACTGAAGGTGACCCGGATCGGGCACGCCTGCCAGCTGATCGAGATCGGCGACCACCGCGTCCTCACCGACCCGTGGTTCACCCAGACCGCGACGTACTACCAAGGCGAGCCGATCGCCGCGACCGTGCAGACCCTCGGCCGCATCGCCGCCCTGGTGATCAGCCACGAGCACTACGACCACTGCGACCTCGACGCCCTGCTGGCCGGAGCCTTCGACCTGGACGTGCCGCTCATCGGCCCCGGCACGGTCACCGCCCTCGCCCAGGCCAAGGGCTTCCGCAACGTCCGCACTGTCGAGGCGTGGGAGAGCACCGCGGTCGGCGATCTGACCGTGACGGCGACGCCCGGTCTGCACGGCGTGCACGAGGTCACGTTCGTGATCCAGGGCGGGGACCGCACCGTCTTCTTCGGTGGCGACTCGCTGCGCGTCCCGGAGTTGGACACCCTCCCCGAACGATTCGGCCGCATCGACCTGGCGATCCTGCCGACCAACGGCCTGTGCGTCCGCCCGATGAACATGAAGCAGGTCGTCATGGACGCCGAGGAGGCGGCCAGGCTGACCGCCGTTCTGCGGCCGACGCTCGCCGTAGCGCACCACTACGCGTTCCACAGCGGCCGCCTCGGCGACCAGATGATCACCAAGGGGGACCAGGACCCCCGCCACTACGCCGACGCCGTCGCGCGCCTCGCCCCCGACGTGGATGTACGTCTCGTTCTGCCCGGCGTCCCGGTGGTCGTCCCCGCTTAGCGCGTTTCCACGGTGCCGAGCGGGCACTCGGCGGCCGCGAGCGCGGCGACGGAGTCGGCCCAGGCGGTGTCGCCGGGGTAGAGCTCGCTGCGCAGGTACGCCCAGATCATCGCGCGGACGACGGCGACCCGTTCGGGGTTCTCGTCGGAGGTCTCGGTGGAGTCGAAGCCGGAGATACCGCCCAGCGTGTGCTCGCCTTCGGCCACGTAGAGGGCGGTCTTGGGGGAGGGGCTCTGGGTGTAGGCGTCGCTGCGCCAGGTGTCGCGCGCGCTGAAGAACGGGTGGTGGTCGTTCGTGCCGATCACCACGAGGACGGGCGGCGTCATGGCGTCGAAGGTGCTGTGGCCCACGGCCGGGTAGTGCTCGGCCGCTCCCTCCGCCAGGTCTCGGCCCAGCCCGGGAGCGCCGATCATCACGCGCGCGCCGATGCGGTCCTCGATGTCGCTGGTGGGGTTTCCGTCGGCGTCCACGTCGCCCATGCCCGACAGCAGGCCGATCGTGTGCCCGCCCGCGGAGTGGCCGACCGCGGCGATTCAGTGAATTCCTCTCCCGGATCGACCTGTGATTACCACGAGAACACGGCTTGAATCTGTCCGTGCACACCGGGGTCAGGCCGCCGACTCCGTCATTGCGGGCAAGGTTTCAGGTTCGGGAACGGGCGGCCGCCGTTGAGCCGGCCGCATATCGGGTCCGAGACGACCTTGCCATCGCGCATCGTGACCTTGATCAGGGTGAGGCCGCGGTTGGTGGGGGCACCGGCCTGATGGAGATCTTCGCGGAAGTCGATGTCGCCGGTGGCGCCCTTGCGGGCGTAGAGGCGGCGCAGTTCGAGCAGGACCATGCCCGAGCCGACGGACGCGCTCCCGGCCACCTGCGAGGAGTCGCCGTCGTCGCGGTTCAGGCCGAGATCGTCCATGGCGTTCTGGGCCGACTGGGCGAGGGCCGTGGTCGCGTCATAGGTGAGCTCCATCTGGCCGTCGACCAGCAGCGGCTCGGTCGCCGAGACGCGCGGGGCGCCGATGCCGAGCTCGTTGCGGGCCAGCAGGAAGAAGTCGTTGCTCTGGTCGGCGTTGCCGGCGATCAGCGTCGGCAGGTGGACGAAGGCCGTGTAGTAGACCGTGATCTGCGGGTCGAGCGGGACCTGGCCCTCGCCGGAGCCGAGAGGCGCCTTGGTGATGTCGTCGCCGGAGATGAGCACGAGCTTGTGCGTGGTGCAGCCGCCCTGGGTCAGGCCGTACATGAGCCCGCGCAGGTCCTCGGCGCGGCCGGCGTAGTAGATCAGGCTGTAGGGGGATCCGCCGTCCTGCTGGCAGGCGGCCCGGACCTTGCTGGCGACGTCGTTGCCGTCGACGTAGCGCACCGTGCTCGTGCGCTTCGGCGCCAGCGCCCGCTCGACATCGCGGGCGATCTCGCCGCTGTAGATGTCGCCGGACGGCCCCGGCTCGCGGTGCACCATCATCATGTGGCCGATGGACCGGGTGCCGAGCTCGGCGCTGATCGCCGCGCGCGACGCCAGGGCCTCTTCGTGGTCGGTGGCGGCGAGGCCGTAGTAGTGCGGGAGTCCCGGATTGTCGTCGGAGGAGTTGACGGTGGCCAGGACCGGCAGGCCCGCCTGCCCGAGGCGCCGGATCGCGGCCTGCGAGCGCTCGGTGTTGCGGCCCATCCCGACCACGCCGACCATGGTCGGGTCCTGCCTGGCCAGGTGCAGGATCCGGTCCACGGTGTGCTCGGAGAACGCCATGTCCTGGCCGGTGTTGGCGGGCAGCAGCCGCACCTTCATCCGGTTGCCGATCGTTCCCGCCTTGCTGGACTGGTTGTTGCGGATCTGCGCGAGGTAGGCCCCGGCGAGCTCGCGGATGCTGGAGACGGTCAGGTCGCTCTGCCCCGAGCCCGCGGTGAAGATCCCCGCGTACACGAGGGTCACGTACGGTTCGGGGCCCGACTCCACCCGCTTGTTCTCGTCCTCGATCCTGGCCTCGACGTCGGCGAGGGTGAGCTGCGCGCCACGGTTGCCCGCGCTGATGGGGCGCCGCTTGCCGTCCAGCCCGAGGCTGTCGGAGCTGCGCTCGAAGCGGACGCCGTGCGTGGACACGCCGACGCACTCGCGGCTGCCGTCGGGGTTGGTCTGCAGGCGGGTGTCGGCGTTCCAGCTGAACGGGACGCCGACCCGGCAGTAGGTGGAGCGCAGCTGGACCTGCACGTAGGTCGCCGCGATCCCGCACAGCAGCACCGCTGCGATCAGCCCCCGCCGCGACCACAGCCACGTCCAGCGCGGCCGCCGCCGCGGAACCAGGTTCGCGGGCGTCTCGGGCGCGTGCTCCGCGCTCGGAGCCGGGATCCGCAGCAGCCAGGGGAGCAGCACGGCCTGGCTGGGGGCCTGTGAGGTGCTCAGCGAGGATCGCCACTGCTCGTATCGTTCCTGCGCGGACAGGTTCTCCTCGGGTTCCAGCGTGAGCCCGGACAGGACGTCGCGCTGGTCGGCGCCGATGGACGCGACCGCCAGGAGGGGATGGAACTCGCTGCGCCGGGAGCGGATGTCGCTCATCGCCGAGATCACCTCAAGGCCCCCGTTGGCCTCGCGGACGTCGGAGAGGAACACCACCGGCGGCGCCGGTCGCTTGAAGCCGCGCAGGCTGGGCGTGAGCTTGTTGTGGTTGTCGCGCAAGTCCTCGAGCAGGGCGAATGTCTTGACCTGCAACAGGAACCGCATCGCGCCCGGTTTGCCGAGCCGTTCGAAAACGCTGTGCAGGCGGCCCTCGAAACCCACCTCACCGCCGTCGTCGTCGCCGTCCCCGAGCACCGCGAAGAACGAAGAATTGGCCAGCCACCGATAGCGGCTGCCGAACCCGAGCCTGGACAGGACCGGCAACCAGATCCTGCGGGCGGTCAGCGCGGCCAGCATGAGCAGCACCCCGGCCAGGAGCACGGCCGCCGTGATGAGCAGGCGGCGCGGCGTCTGCTCGGCGATGCCGCCCGCCAGAACGGCGATCACGGCGACCACCGAGGCGCCCAGGGTCGACCACCACGCGGGCGCCTTGAACGGGCCGCCCTGCCAGGGGAACAGCCCGGCGTTGTCGTTCCAGGCCTTCACCGCCGCGGCGGGCGAACGCCGTACCGGTCCCGGCGACGATGATCCGTCAGGGCCCGGTTCGGACGCGGCGGTCTGGATCGAGCGGACCAGATCCGACCGCGGGAACCGGTACCGGCCGTACGACGAGGCGGCACGCGACCACGTCAGCCGTTGAGACAGAAGATCGACCAGTGCGATCCCCTCGGCCACGCCGTCCACTCCCGCTCCGCCCGTGCCGCCCGCTCCGCCCGTACCGGCCGCGGGGAGCGTGGGAGACAACGACGGCAGGTTCAGCTCGTTGGCCACCCGCCGCAGCGCCTCCAAGGCCTGTTCGGGGTCGCCCGCCTCATCGCGTGCGGGCTCCAGCACGATGACCGGGAACGAACGCGCGTTGCGGCGCAGCGGCAGCCTGCTGGTCAGCCAATCGAACAGCGCGAACAGATCCTGCCCGGCTGACGTCTGCGATGAGTACAGCGGATGCTGTGGAGGGGAGCCCAACGGGTACCGTCCCTGTCGGCCGAGGGGAAATGCCGTCGCCCGGGAAGCGTAGCGTCCGATCCAGAAGGGACCATGAGCCTGCCGAGCCGGTCATGTGTCCGCTTCCGGCGGTCAGGCCGTGGACTCCGCCGTGGACTCCGCCGTTGATTCCGCAGCGGCGAGGCAGGCGCGGATGTAGTCGCGCAGGACCGGGTCGGTGTCGTCGCGGCGCCAGATGACGGCGAACTCGCTCGGCGGAGCGTCCTCGACGAGGCGGTACTCGATGCCGGGACGCTGGTAGATCCGGGCGCTGGACTCGCTGATGAGGGCGACGCCGAGGCCGGAGGCGACCGCCTGGAGCCAGTCCTCGGAGTTGTCGACCTCGACCGCGATGCGGGGGCGGCTGCCGAACTGCTCGGTGCACAGCCAGAAGTCCTGCAGCGGGCCGGACGAGGTCGGCAGGGCGATGAAGTCCTCGCCGCGCAGGTCTTCCAAGCGCAGCGAGGAGCGGGCGGCGAGGGGGTGGCCCGCGGGGAGGCCGACGAAGCGGCGCCAGCGGATGAGGACCTCGTAGTCGAGCCGTTCCAGGCCGGGGATCGGGAGCGTGAGCAGGGCCGCGCTCACCTGACCCTGCAGAACGCGGCCCGCGGGATCGGTCCAGTCGCCCAGGCGCAGGTCGATGTGGCGGTCCGGGCGAAGGCGGGCGAACTCCTTGTTGATCGCCGAGAGCAGGGTCGAGTCGACCATGGAGTGGTAGCCGACGCGGATGACCCGTTCGGCGGCGTTGCGGGCGGCCTGGGCGTCGCGCAGCCAGGTGTCGAAGTCGGCGAGCATGCGATGGGCGACCGGCAGGAGCCTGCGGCCCGCGTCGGTGAGCGCGACGCCCTGGCGGTTGCGGACGAACAGTTGGACGTTCAGCTCGGTCTCCAGGCGCCGGATCGCCTTGGACAGCGCGGGCTGGGCGATGTAGAGGCGTTCGGCGGCGCGAGTGAAGTGGAGCTCTTCGGCGACCGCCACGAAGTACTCCAGGAGCCGCAGGGGCACATCCATGCCGGAATCGTAATGCCTGACAGGCATAACGAAGGGTCTTGGCGGGGGACTGCCGGAGCGAGTGATCGTGAGCCTCATGACGAACATCAGTCCGTGGCCCGGGATGGGCGCGGTGGTCGCGACCTCGATCGCGGCGATGACGCCGGTGTTCGGCGTCGCGGCGCTCGCCACGCCGATCGAGCACGGCACCGGCCTTTCGGCCACCGGCTTCGGCCTGGCGCTGAGCGCCTTCTTCGCCGTCAGCGCGCTCGGGGCGCCCGTCGCGCGGCGGTTGGCCGGCCGGTTCCCGGTGCCGGTGCTGCTGGCTTTCATGAACGTCGTCGCGGGGATGTCGCTGCTGCTGGCGACCACCGGGGCGCTGGTGGTCGCGATGGTCGTGGGCGGGGTGGGGAACGCCTTCACCCAGCCCGTGGCCGGTCGGTATGTGAGCGCGCGGGTGCCGCAGGGGCGGCTGTCGCTGGCGACCGGGCTCGTCAGTGCCGCACTCGGGGCGGCTCCGCTGCTGCCCGGTCTGCTGGCCGCGCTCGTCGCCGGACCGTACGGGTGGCGTGTGGCGCTCGGTGTGGCGGTGGTCTTCCCGGTGGTCTTCCTGTGCGCTGTGCCGCTGGCGCGGGCGGATCAGGCGGCGGCGCGGGGCGAGGTCGCGGCTCGGGGTGAGGCCGCGGCCCGGGGTGAGGCCGCGGCTGCTCCGCGGTCGGCGTCCGTGCAGCGGGTGCTGGTGCTGTGGGCGCTCGCGGCGGCGCTGGCGACGGTCGGTTCAAATGCTGTGGCGTCTTACTTCGTCCAGCTCGGGACTCACTCGGGGCTGTCCACGGCGGTCGCCGGGCTGATGCAGGCGGCGGCTTCGATCGTCGCCATCGGTGTGCGGCTGGTCGCCGGTGGGCTGGCCGACCGGGCTCCGCATCGGAACCCTGTTGTCGTGGCCGTCATGATGCTCAGCGGCGTGGTCGGGCTGACGCTGATCTCGCTCGGCGTCCCGGCCGCGTTCATGGCCGGTGCGGTGCTGGCCGTCGCGGGCGGCTGGGGCTGGACCGGGCTGCTGCTGGCCGCGGTGATCCGGCTGCTGCCCGGCGAGGGAGCCAGGGCCGGGGCGACCGTTCAGATCGGGCTGTTCGGCGGTGCGGCGGTCGCGCCGTTCGCGTTCGGGGCGGCGAGCACCGCGTTCGGCACCGCGACGACCGTGCTGGTCGCGGCCGGTGTCGTGGCGGCGGGTGCCGCCTGCCTCATCGCGGGCGCGCGCCTGCAAGCACCTCGCACAGAACGTCCAGAGCACGCGGATAGCCGCGGTCGGACGGAGCCGCGAATCCGATCAGAAGCCCCTGGGGCCGGTTTTCTGGAGAGTGGTGGAGTTCGGTGAGGCCGCGCAGGGCCAGGCCGCGTTCGGCGCAGGCGGCGAGGAGGGCTTCCTCGTTGTCGAGCAGGACCAGGGCTGAGAGGCCCGCCGGGACTCCCTGCAGGGGGAGACGGTCGTTCAGGAGCATGCGGCGCTTGCGGTAGCGCAGGCGGGCTGCCCGGACGTGGCGGTCGTAGGCGTGCGTGGCCATGAGGTCGGCCAGAACGAGCTGGCCCAGCGTCTCGGTGTAGAGGTCGGCCTCCTCCTTGGCCTGAACGAACGGCTTCACCAGGTCGGGCGGCAGGACCATCCAGCCCAGGCGCAGCGCCGGGCCGAGCGTCTTGGAGACCGTTCCGCCGTAGACGACGTGCTCAGTCGCGATGCCCTGGAGGGCGCCGACGGGCTGGCGGTCGTAACGAAACTCGCCGTCGTAGTCGTCCTCGACCACCAGGCCGCCCGTGCGGCGCGCCCAGGCGCAGACGACCTGGCGGCGGCTCGGATGCAGGGGAACGCCGAGCGGATACTGGTGCGAGGGCGTCAGGAACGCGGCGCCTAGCCGGTTGGTGAGCGCCTCGGGCTGGGCGCCGCGCTCGTCGACCGGCAGCGGGACGGTGGTGAGCCCGGCGCGTTCGACGACCCCGCGGTAGTGGTTGTGGCCGGGGTCCTCGTAGGCGGAACGGCGAATGCCCTGGTCGTGGAGCACGCGGCCGAGCAGGCTCAGGGCCTGGTGGTAGCCGGACGTGACGACGATCAGCTCGGGGCGTGCCTGGACGCCGCGCGTCCGGCCCAGGTAGTCGGCCAGCGCGACGCGCAGCTCGATCCGGCCCTGCGGGTCGCCCGCGCCGAAGACCGAGGGATCGGCGCCAGCGAGCACGCGGCGGGTGGCCGCCAGCCAGGCTCCGCGTGGGAACGCGTTCACGTCGGGACGCCCGGGGCGCAGATCGTGCAGGGGCGGGGGCTGGAGGACGACCTCCGGGGCGTCCATGGGCGGGGGAGGGACGTCGGCGACGCGGGTGCCCGAGCCGGGGCGGATCGTGAGGTAGCCCTCGGCCGCGAGCTGGTCGTAGGCGGCGGTGACCGTTCCGCGCGACAGGCCCAGGTCGGCGGCCAGGCCGCGGGTGGACGGCAGCAGTGACCCGGCGGCGAGGCGGCCGTCGCGGACCGCCTCCCGCAGCGCCGACTCCAGCCCGGAACGCCGGCCGCCCTCGCCGGGCACGAGGTGGAGGTCGACTCGCGAACTGGACCAGGAATCGGGCATCGAACCGGATCTTAACCTTGGTCCGGTCGCGTTCTAGCGTCGGGGGCATGAACGTGATCGCCCACCTCAGTGACGTGCACATCGACGACCGGCGCAGCATGGACCGGACGCGCGCCGTCATGGAGCACCTCGACGCCCTCCCCTGCGACCTGGACGCCGTCCTCGTGACCGGCGACATCGCCGACCACGCCCTGCCCGCCGAGTACGAGGCGGCGCGCAAGCTCCTGACCTCCAGACACCCGACGCTGATCTGCCCCGGCAACCATGACGAGCGCGCCGCGTTCCGCCGCCATCTGCTGGGGGAGGAGCCGTCGGTGGCGCCCATCGACCAGGTGTTGCGGGCCGGCGGCTTCGTGATCGCGTTGTGCGACACCTCGGTGCCGGGCGAGGACTACGGGCGCATGGAGGAGACGACGCTGGCTTGGCTGGAGGACGTGCTGGCCGGGACGTCGGCGCCGGTGCTGGTCGGCTTCCACCATCCGCCGGTGACGCTGGGCATCCCGTACGTCGACGGGATCAAGCAGTACGGCGAGGAGCGGCTGGCCGGGATCGCGGCGCGCAGTCCGCACCTGGTCGCGTTCCTCGCGGGCCACGCGCACACCGCCGCCGCGACGACGTTCGCCGGGCGGCCGCTGCTGGTCGCGCCCGGCGTCGTGTCAACGACCAGGCTGCCCTGGGAGACGGCGGACGAGAACGACCTCGTCCATCTGGATCACGCGCCGTCGCTCGCCTTCCACGTGCTGCACGACGACCACCGGCTCACGACCCACTACCGGCCCGTCACGATGCCCGGGATGCCCGCGACGCCCGGGCCAGCAGGCCGGTGAGGAAGACCTCCAGGACCTCCTGGAGGGTCGCGGTGAAGTCCAGGCGGAAGGCCGCGAGGTCGGGGTCGGACTCGTAGGCGGCCAGCAGTGCGGGTGAGGGCTGCGAGTGCGCCCACAGCGACCCCGTCATGATGAGCAGGCCGCCGGTGAACTTGAAGGCGTCCTCGGCGCCGAGCTCGGGGATGTGCCCGAGGAAGGTCTCGGCGAGGGCGGTGACGTCGGCGATGGCGGTGCGCTTGTACTGCGCGACGGCCTCGGTGGAGATGTTGCGTTCCAGGACGGCGGCCTGCGCGGCGATCAGGTCGCACAGGACGGGCCGGTCGGCGAGGCTGCCGGCGATCGTCGTTGCGAGCCGCGTGCCGCGCTCGTACGGATCGGCGTCCTTGTCGACGGCCGCGGGAAGGGCACCGGTGAGCTCGCTCGTCCACGCCTGCCACTGGGCGCTGAGAAGCTCCAGCAGGACGGCCTCGCGGGACTCGAAGTAGCGCAGCACGTTGGACTTGGCCAGGCCGACGCGGCGGCTGAGCTCGTTCAGGCTGATCTCGGCCACCGGCATCTCGGCCAGCATCGCGGCCGCGGTGTCCAGGATCGCGCGGCGGCGCTCGGCGCGCTGCTCCTCGCTGCGGGCGCGTTGGAAACCCATGTGACCCATCCTACAGACCGCCGGTCTCTTGCGAACGGACCGGCGGTCTGTTAGCGTTCCAAATAACAGACCAACAGTCTTTTAGGAGCGCGTCATGTACGCCGTCCCAGATCAGAGCGGCAAGATCGGCATCGTCACCGGCTCTAACAGCGGCACCGGCAAGGAGGCGGCCAAGCGGCTCGCCGCCGCCGGCATGCGGGTGATCATGGCCGTCCGCACGCCCGCCAAGGGGGAGGCGGCACGGGCGGAGATCCTCGCCGAGCACCCGGACGCCCGGCTGGAGATCCGGCGGGTCGACCTCGCCGACCTGGCCTCGGTGCGGGAGTTCGCGGACGGCATCCTCGCCGACGGCACCCCGATCGACCTGCTCGCCAACAACGCCGGCGTGATGATGCCGCCCGAGCGGATGACCACGGCCGACGGGTTCGAGCTGCAGCTGGGCAGCAACTTCCTCGGCCCGTTCGCGCTGACGCTGCGGCTGCTGCCAGCGCTGCTGGCCGCGCCCGCGCCACGCGTCAGCACGATGAGCAGCGGCGCCGCCAACTTCGGGCGGATCGGCTTCGACGACCTGCAGTGGGAGCGGCGGCGCTACATCTCCGGCCGCGCGTACGCGCAGTCCAAGCTCGCCGACCTGATGTTCGCGGTGGAGCTCGCGCGCGTCGCCAAGGCGCGCGACTGGAAGCTGATGAGCAACGGCGCCCACCCCGGCTACACCCGCACCAACCTGCAGAGCGCGGGCGCGACGCTCGGCCGTGACAGGCCTTCGCTGATGAGCCGGCTGATGTACGCGGTCGACTTCCTGCCGTCGCAGGACGTCGTGCAGGGCGCCGAGCCGCTGCTGTACGCGGCGGCCGACCCGAACGCGGTCGCCGACGGCTACTACGGGCCGAGCAAGCGGTTCGGGCTGGTCGGACCGACGGGCAAGGCCCGGGTGACCGGGCGGGCGCGCGACGCCGCGGCCAACGCCCGGCTGTGGGCGGAGGCCGAACGGCTCACCGGCGTCGCGCTTCCCACGACGGTGTGATCAGACCGTGGTGATCAGGCCGTGGTGTGATCAGGAGGAGGGGAGCCCGAGGGCGCGGGCGATGAGCATCCGCTGCACCTCGGACGTCCCCTCGCCGACCTCCAGGATCTTGGCGTCGCGGTAGAACCGGCCCACCGGGTACTCGTTCATGAAGCCGTAGCCGCCGAAGATCTGCGTCGCGTCGCGGGCGTTGTCCATCGCGGCGTTGGAGGAGACCAGCTTGGCGATCGCGGCCTCCTTCTTGAACGGCTCGCCCGCCAGCATCTTGGCCGCGGCGGCGTAGTAGGCCAGCCGCGCGGTGTGCGCGCGGATCTCCATGTCGGCGACCTTGAACTGGATCGCCTGGTAGCGGCCGATCTCCTTGCCGAACGCCTCGCGCTCGCGGACGTAGCGCAGGCACTCGTCCACACAGCCCTGGGCGAGACCGACCGACAGGGCGGCGATCGCGATGCGGCCCTCGTCCAGGATCCGCAGGAACTGGGCGTAGCCGCGGCCCCGCTCGCCGACCAGGTTCTCGGCCGGTACGCGGACGTCGTCGAAGCTCAGCTCGCGGGTGTCGGAGGCCGACCAGCCGACCTTGGAGTACTTCTTGCCGACGGTGAAGCCGGGCGTGCCGTTCGGCACGATGATCGTGGAGATCTCGCGCTCGGAGCCCTCGCCGGTGAGCGCGGTGACGGTGACGAACGAGGTGATCTCGGTGCCGGAGTTGGTGATGAACGACTTGGACCCGTTGATCACCCAGTGGTCGCCGTCCAGCCGCGCGGTCGTGCGCATGCCGCCCGGCACGTCCGAGCCGCCGCCCGCCTCGGTGAGGCCGAACGCGGCGAGCCGTTCGCCGGAGGTGAGGCGTGGCAGCCACTCGGCCTTCTGCGCGTCGGAGCCGAAGCGGTAGATCGGCATCGCGCCGAGGGACACGCCCGCCTCGAGCGTGATGGCGACCGAGGAGTCGACGCGGGCCAGTTCCTCCAGGGCGAGGCAGAGTGTGAAGTAGTCGCCGCCCATGCCGCCGTGCTCCTCGGGGAAGGGCAGGCCGAACAGCCCCATCTTGCCCATCGCGGCGACGATCTCGTACGGGAACTCGCCCCGCTCGTACAGGTCGCCGATCACCGGCGCGACGGTCTCGCGGGCGAACCGCTCGACCGTGCCGCGCAGCTCCTCCTGCTCCTCGCTGAGCGTGAAGTCGATCATTTCTTTCTACTCCTTGGGTGACAGGGCCTGGACGACGCGGGAGGGGGAGGGGCGGCCGAGACGCTCGGCCATCCAGCGGCTCGTTGAGACGAGCTTGTCGAGGTCGACGCCGGTCTCGATGCCGAGTCCGTTCAGCATCCAGACCAGGTCCTCGGTGGCGAGGTTGCCGGTCGCGCTCTCGGCGTACGGGCAGCCGCCGATGCCGCCGGTGGACGCGTCGACCGTGGTCACGCCCGCGCGCAGGGCGGCGAGCGTGTTGGACAGGGCCTGGCCGTAGGTGTCATGGAAGTGCACGGCGAGGCGGTCGACGCCGATCCCGGCGGCCGCGCACGACTCGATGAGCGCGGTGACCTGGCCGGGCGTGCCGACGCCGATCGTGTCGCCGAGGCTGAGCTGCGAACAGCCCATGTCCATGATCCGCTTGGCGACGGAGACGACCTGGTCGATCGGGACGTCGCCCTCCCACGGGTCGCCGCAGGCCATGGAGACGTAGGCGCGCACCCACAGGCCCTCGGCGAGGGCGCGCTCGACGACCGGCTCGAACATCGCCAGGGACTCCTCGACCGTGCGGTTGAGGTTGCGGCGCGCGAACGACTCGGTGGCGCTGCCGAAGATCGCGATCTGCTTGACGCCGTTGGCGAGCGCGCGATCCAGGCCCTTCTCGTTCGGGACCAGGACCGGGTGGCTGATCGCCGGGTCGCGGGTGAGCACGCCGAGCAGCTCGGCGGCGTCGGCGAGCTGCGGGATCCACTTCGGATGCACGAAGCTCGTCGTCTCGATCGTGCGCAGGCCCGCGTCGGCGAGCCGCACGATGAACTCGGCCTTGTCGGCGACCGGGACGATGGCGTCCTCGTTCTGCAGCCCGTCGCGCGGCCCGACCTCGTAGATCGTGACCTTCTCGGGCAGGCCGTCCAGTGGTACGCGCATCGCTCTACGCCTCCTCGACCGCGGCTTCGGGCGCGGCTTCGATCACGGCCAGGACGGCGTCGAGCGCGACCTGCGCGCCCGTCCTGGCCGGCAGCTGCGTCACGGTGCCGGAGATCGGCGCGGTGACGGTGTGCTCCATCTTCATCGCCTCGACCACGACCAGCGGCTGGCCCTGCGTCACGGCGTCGCCCTCGGCGGCCTTGACCGCCAGGACCGTGCCGGGCATCGGGCTGCGCAGCACGCCGTCGCCGGACGCGGCCTGGTCGGCGGGGCCCTCGGCGCGTTCGTGCTCGGTGAGCGACCAGGCGTTCCCGTCCCGGCCGACCCACAGCGTGTGGCCGTCGCGGGCGAACGCGTAGGCGAGCGTGCGGTCGCCGTAGGTGAGAGTCGTGCCGTTGAGGGCGGCGTGGACGGGGACGGCGTCGCCGACCGCGACCATGGCGGACGCGGCGCGGCCCTGCACGCGGACCTCGACCGGGTCGGACCCGGCGGGCGTGATGATCCAGGGCGTCCAGGCGGGCGTGCCGGGACGCCAGCCGTCGGGGATCGCCCACGGGTCGGCGTCGGCGGTCTCCAGCGACTGCATGCGTTCCAGCGCGGCGGCGGCCAGCGCCTCGGGCGGAACGCCGCTGCCGGCGGTCAGCTCATCGAGGGCGCGTTCGACCAGGCCGGTGTCGATGTCGCCCGCCTTGACCAGCGGGTGCTGCAGGAGCGCGCGCAGGAACCCGACGTTGGTGGTGACGCCGAGCAGGCCGTAGGCGGCCAGGCCGCGGTCCAGGCGGTGCAGGGCCTCGGCGCGGTCCTCACCCCAGGCGATCACCTTGGCGAGCATCGGGTCGTACGAGCCGCCGACCTCGGTGCCGACCTCCAGGCCGGAGTCGACGCGCACGTCGGCCGGCTCGGTCAGGGCCAGGACGCGGCCGCCGGTCGGCAGGAAACCGCGCGCGGCGTCCTCGGCGTAGACGCGCGCCTCGACCGCGTGGCCGTTCAGCAGGACGGCGGACTGGTCGAACGGGAGCGGCTCGCCGGCGGCGACGCGTACCTGCAGCTCGACCAGGTCCAGGCCCGTGACCAGCTCGGTCACCGGGTGCTCGACCTGGAGGCGGGTGTTCATCTCCATGAAGAAGAACTCGCCGGGACGGTCGGCCGAGACGATGTACTCGACCGTTCCGGCGCCCACATAGCCGACGGCCTTGGCCGCGGCGACGGCGCTCGCGCCCATCCGCTCGCGGGTGGCCTCGTCCAGCAGCGGTGACGGCGCCTCCTCGATGATCTTCTGGTGGCGGCGCTGCAGGCTGCACTCGCGTTCGCCCAGATGGACGGCGTGGCCGTGCGCGTCGGCGAACAGCTGGATCTCGATGTGGCGCGGGTTCGCCACGAAGCGCTCGACCAGCAGCGTGTCGTCGCCGAACGAGGCGGCGGCCTCGCGGCGGGCCGAGGCGATCGCGTCCGGCAGCTCGGCGGCGTCGCGCACCAGCCGCATGCCCTTGCCGCCGCCACCCGCCGACGGCTTCAGCAGCACGGGCAGGCCGACCTCGCGGGCGGCCTCGGCGAGCTGCTCGTCGGACAGGCCCGCCTCGTCGCGGCCGGGCACCACCGGGACGCCCGCGGCGGCCACGGTCTGCTTGGCGCGGATCTTGTCGCCCATCGCCTCGATCGCGGCGGCGGGCGGGCCGATGAAGACGAGCTCGGCCTCGGCGCAGGCTGTGGCGAACGCGGTGTTCTCGGCGAGGAAGCCGTAGCCGGGGTGGATCGCTTGAGCGTTCGTGGCGCGGGCGGCCCCGATCACGGCGTCGATGTCGAGGTAGGACGCGATCCGTACCGCCTCGTCGGCGTCGCGCACGTGACGCGCGCCCGCGTCGGCGCCCGTGTAGACCGCGACCGAACGGATGCCGAGGCGGCGCAGGGTCCGGAAGACCCGCACCGCGATCTCCCCGCGGTTGGCGACGAGGACGCTTTCGAGCTGCTGAGTCATCAGGTCCTCACATCCGGAAGACGCCGTAGCCGACCGGCTCCAGCGGTGCGTTGGCGGCCACCGACAGGCCGAGACCGAGCACGCGGCGGGTGTCGAGCGGGTCGATCACGCCGTCGTCCCACAGCCGCGCCGTGGAGTAGTACGGGTTGCCCTGATCCTCGTACTGCTCGCGGATCGGCGCCTTGAACGCCTCCTCGTCCTCGGCCGACCAGGAGTCGCCGAGCTGGTCGCGGCGCACCGTCGCCAGGACGCTGGCCGCCTGCTCGCCGCCCATGACCGAGATGCGGGCGTTCGGCCACATCCACAGGAAGCGGGGCGAGTAGGCCCGGCCGCACATCGCGTAGTTGCCCGCGCCGAACGAGCCGCCGATCACCACGGTGAACTTGGGCACGCGGGCGCACGCGACGGCGGTGACCATCTTGGCGCCGTGCTTGGCGATGCCGCCCGCCTCGTACTCCCGGCCGACCATGAAGCCGGTGATGTTCTGCAGGAAGACCAGCGGGACGCTGCGCTTGTCGCACAGCTCGATGAAGTGCGCGCCCTTCTGCGCCGACTCGCCGAACAGGATGCCGTTGTTGGCGATGATCCCGACCGGGTGGCCGTGGATGCGGGCGAAGCCGGTGACCAGCGTCGCGCCGTACTCCTTCTTGAACTCCTGGAAGCGGCTGCCGTCGACGACGCGCGCGATGACCTCGCGGACGTCGTAGGGCGTGCGCGAGTCGGGCGGGACGACGCCGTACAGCTCGTTCGGGTCGGCCGCGGGCTGCTCGGGCGGGGCCAGGTCCCAGGGGCGCGGCTCGCGCGGGCCGAGCGTGCCGACGATGTCGCGCACGATGCGCAGCGCGTCCGCGTCGTCCTCGGCCAGGTGGTCGGTGACGCCGGACGTGCGCGAGTGCAGCTCGCCGCCGCCCAGCTCCTCGGCCGACACGACCTCGCCGGTCGCCGCCTTCACCAGCGGCGGGCCGCCCAGGAAGATCGTGCCCTGGTTGCGGACGATCACGGCCTCGTCGCTCATCGCCGGGACGTACGCGCCGCCCGCCGTGCACGAGCCGAGGACCGCCGCGATCTGCGGGATGCCCTGGGCCGACATCGTGGCCTGGTTGTAGAAGATGCGGCCGAAGTGCTCGCGGTCGGGGAACACCTCGTCCTGGCGGGGCAGGAACGCGCCGCCGGAGTCGACCAGGTAGACGCAGGGGAGCCGGTTGTGGAGGGCGACCTCCTGGGCCCGCAGGTGCTTCTTGACGGTCACCGGGTAGTAGGTGCCGCCCTTGACGGTCGCGTCGTTGGCGACGACCACGCACTCGCGGCCGTTCACGCGGCCGACGCCGGTGATGATGCCCGCGCCCGGCGCCTCGCCGTCGTACATCCCGTGCGCGGCCAGCGGCGACAGCTCCAGGAACGGCGAGCCGGGGTCGAGCAGGGTGTCGACCCGGTCGCGGGGGAGCAGCTTGCCGCGCGCGACGTGGCGTTCGCGCGCCCGCTCGGACCCGCCGCGCCCGGCCCGGTCGAGGTTGCCGCGCAGCTCGTCCACCAGCGCCTGGTTGGCCTCGGCGCTGCGCTTGAACGTCTCGTCGCCGGGATCGGCCCGCGTGCTGAGCTCGCTCATACCCGTCCTCATTGACAGTTAACGACCGTTAACAACGGAGATGTTAACGACGATTAACATCCTAGTCTAGACTTCCATCATGACGCATTCCGCAGGGGGGACGACCCCCCAGGGCCCCCCGGCAAAAACCGCCGGGCATCCCTCGCTTCGCTCGGGCGGCCCGGCGACCGCGGGCGTCTCCCCACGCAGGGCCGAGATCCTCGGCGCGGCGGCCGAGCTCTTCGCGCGCCGCGGCTTCCATGGTGCCTCCATCGGCGACGTGGGACGCGCGGTGGGACTCACCGGACCCGCGCTGTACAGGCACTTCCGCGGCAAGGAGGACGTGCTCGCCGAGATGCTGCTGGACATCAGCCGGCGCCTGCACGCCGAGGGGCTCGTGCGCGCCGCCGAGCCGGAGGCGGGACGGGCCCTGGACGGGCTGCTGGAGTGGCACATCGCATTCTCGCTGGACAATCCTGCGTTGATCACCGTGCACGAGCGGGAATTGGACAACGTGCCCGAGCCGCAACGGCACGAGATCCGGCGGTTGCAGCGCGCTTACGTGGAGGAATGGGTGGCGGTGCTCCGGCGCCTGCAGCCGGGCGTTCCCGAAGAGCGGCTGCGGGCCGCTGTGCACGCCTGCTTCGGGCTGCTCAACTCCACCCCGTACAGCGCGACCGGCCTGGACCGGGAGGCGATGGCCTCCCTGTTGAAGGTCATGGCGCGTGCGGCGCTGACGGCTTAGGGGCCTCGCTGTTCAGCAGGACGCTGATTTGCCCTTGAGCGCGTCCTGGACGGCGTGGGCGAAGGTGTCGGGGGCGACCGACGCGCCGGAGAGGATCTTGCGGGCGCAGCCCCGGAAGGTGGCGCTGAACGTCTCGTAGTGGTCGGTGACCGGGCGGGGGCGGGCGCGGTCCAGGCTGGCGACGATGGCCTTGGCCAGGTCGGAGAGGCGCTGGGGCGTGGCGTTGTCGGGCTCGCCGTTGGCGTTGTCGCGTTCGGCGGAACGCAGCTGGGAGCAGGTCGGCAGGCTCGGCACGGCCGCGTCGCGCAGCGGGCCGGGTTTCAGCCCGAACGCGGAGAAGCGGGTGGGTGCGAATCCACCGCAGGAGAACAGGCGCTGCTGGCTGGCGGTGCTCGTCAGGTGCTGGATGAGGGCCAGCGCGTCCTTCTCGTGGCGCGAGTGGGCCGAGATCGCCAGGGTCTGGCCGCCCAGGGCGTTGGCGCCGGGCGGGGCGATCACGTTGAAGCGGAGGTTCGCGCCGTCGCGGAGCTTGGGGTCGTTGGCCAGGTCGCGGTAGGCGTAAGGCCAGTGCCGCATCAGGCCGTCGTCGGCGCCGCGGGCGAACGCCTGGATGCTGTCCTGCTCCTGGTAGCCGCGCATGAGCGAGGTCTGCAGCGAACCGCCCTGGGCGATCCGCGCGGCGACCGCCTTGAGCGCGGGATAGACCTTGGTGGCCAGGGCGGCGCGGCTCGGCTCGGTGTCGCCGGTCAGGACACCGGCCGCGCCGTGGTTCCACGCGTATTCGAGTGCGTTGACGGTGAGACCTTCGTAGTCGCCGAGCTGGGCGATGTAGCGCGAGTCGGGCCAGGCCGACGGGGACGACGGAGGCTGGGCGCCGCTGCGGTAGTAGAGGAGACCGACGTCCAGGTTGAACGGCAGGGCGTACTGCCGGCCCTGGTAGGCGCCCATCTGCAGGCCGGGCGGGAAGAAGTCGTCGGGTGAGTCGACGTCGCCGTGGCCGAGCTCCTTGATGTAGCCGTCGCGGGCGAACTCGGCGGTCCAGGGGGCGTCCAGGATGAACACGTCGTAGGCGCAGCTCTTGGACTCGGCCGCCGCCTTGAGCTGGCTGTACTGCAGGTCAGACGACGGCGACACCTCGATGAGGCGGGCCGGGCGATGGTCGCCGCGGGCCTGCTGGTTCCAGGTCTCGACGAGGGCGCGCCGCTGGTTGTTGAGGCTCACGTCGTTGCCGCCGGCCACGGTCAGGTCCTCGCCGCCGCACGACTCGGGGAGGCCGTCGTAGAACGGGCGGAACGTGAACGCTCCCACGACCGCGAGGAGGGCGAGCGCCCCGGCGATGGCGCAGATCAGGGCTATCAGGGGGTGGGTCTTGGTTCTGGTGAGGAAGCCTCGTCGCCGGCCGGGCATGGGCGGTTGCTGATTGGGCATGGGCGTTTGCTGGTCAGGCATGGGTCACCGCAGTGTCGACAGCAGGCGCGCCGCCTGCGCCTCGTCGGGGTCGTCGTTCAGCAGCACGCACCTGCCGCCCATGGCCTGGCGGACGTCCTTGGCGGGGGAGACGTCGCAGCCGGTCGGGCCGGTGAGCAGGAGCGTGAGCCGCAGGTTCGGATGCTTGTGGTGGTAGTCGGCCAGGCGGGCGCGGTCCTTGCCGATGGAGGGATTGGTCTGGAGGGACTGGCCGTCGGTGACGACGATGGCGTCCCGTTCCCCGTAGGAGAGGTCGGCGCCGGTGACGGCATCGGTGAGCGAGACGTCAGGGCGGGCGACGCTCTGGGCCTGGAGCTTGTCGTTCAGGAGCTTGGACTGCGTCGGCGAGATCAGGGCCGCGCGGGCAACGCTCATCACCGGGCGGTCGGCGGGTTGGCGGGGGCGGGCGAAGGTCTGCAGGCCCGCGACGTCATCGCCCTTGAGCTGGTCGACCAGGCTGCGCAGCAGGGACACGGCATGGGTGAGGCGGGATCCGCGCAGCGGAGTGGACGCGGGCGCGCCCATCGAACCGGACGTGTCCAGGACGATGGAGATCAGCACCTTCTTGCGGACCGCGCTGATGGCGTCCAGGGCGTCCTGTACGCCGGGCGCCTCCGGGCCCTTGATGACCGAGGGGATCGCGCTGTTGCCCAGGCGGTCGATGCCGCTCAGGTAGGGATGCGCGGAGTCGGCCGTATGGGAACGGCGGTACGAGCCGTCGCGGCCGCGGAAACCCTGGGAGGTGAGCGGGTGGCGTGTCAGCCAGTTCTTGAAGGAGTTGACCGCGTTGGCACGCGCGGCGTCGTCCTGGCCGGGCCATTTCAGCTGCACGAAGCGGTAGTCCAGGCTGGGCAGGTCATTGGCGTAGTAGGGGTAGAGCTTCCACTGGTCGTAGGGGTCGGCGCCTGAATTGACGCCGCCGCAGCTGTCGCCCAGGGGACGGCCCGCGTTGTAGTCGTTCAGCAGCTGCTCGGAGACGACCACCGCGTACCCGAAGGGCGGGCGGCTGCCGGGGGCGTTCCCGCCCTGCTGCGCCGTGGCTCGCAGCTGGCAGAGCAGGGAAACGGCATCGGGCGCAAGGAGCTCGGGCGGGTCGGCCGGGCTCAGCAGCCGTTCCGCAGCCGCGCCGTCGGGCGCCATGCCCGCGTTGGTGATGGAGCGGTGCAGCACCGGGGTGACGGCCAGTGCGACCGCGGAGCTCTCCGGGATGGGCCGGGCGATGCCCTTGATGCCCGCCGCCTTGAACTTGGTGAGCAGCTCTGTGGTGGAGTCGCGCCCGGGAAGGCTCGACTCGCTGTAGACGCGCCCGTTGTCGTCGCCGAACAGGCCCAGGACCATCGGAGAACGCCCGAGGGACGACGGGTCGGCCGTCACCTTGGGCGGCGAGTCGGACGTGGCGAGGTTGGCCGGGTCGGCGCCGTACGCGTACTCGGCGGGGGAGGACGGGATCCAGACGTCGGGCTGCGGGCCCAGGAGCTGCGCGCCGACGCTGGTCTGGTCGCCCTCCCAGCCGCGGGCCAGGCCGTTCCGTACGGGCGTCGCGCCGCTCTCGGAGGTGACCGTCACCGAGTAGGCCGGGCATCCGTGCGAACGGGTGCCGACGACGAAGTCGGCGGCGGCGTAGCGGACGGCGGTGAGCGCGTCGGGCGTGGTGAGGACGCGCAGCTCCAGCGGATACGAGCACGGCCCGCCCGATCGTGCGAGCGCGTTCACCCCGTAACCGGCGCCCAGGAGCAGGCCCGCTATCGCCGCACCTGCCAGCGCCCAGGCCGACGCGATCCCGACGCGGCCCACGACCTGGCCGAGCTTGCCGTCGCGATGCCGGTAGAGCACGACGCCGCCCGCGACCAGCAGCCCCAGCGACAGCAGCCCCCAGGCCGCCAGCGCGATCTCCACCCCGATCCGCCGCCACACGACGACGAACAGCGGGAACGCGGCCAGCAGCGACGAGACGATCAGAGACGCGGTGAGCTCGACGCTGAGGCTGCGCAGAAGAGCGGTCAACCGCCGGGTGAGTGATCCTTGGTGGCCGGGTTGCTGCCGTTCATCCTCTTCACCCATTCAGGCCCCGTCGCCGCTCGGCCCCCCGAACGAAATCGCCTTCGATTGTACGGACGAGGTTGCTTTTGTGCAGGTGCATCCCGAAGCGAGATCGCGACCGTTCGTCTCGCCGGGCGGTCGCCGGATCTTGACTTCGCCCGCGTGGCCTCTGTCCTATGGACGGGAAGTGACCCCCGGCTTCGAGGAGATCACCCATGGGTGTCCAGGGCAGCAGCTTCTACGAGATCGCCGCGTCGGACCCCGGCCGCCCTGCGGTGCTCGGCCCGGACGGAACCGTGTCGTACGGCGAACTGCACGCCCAGGTCAACCGCCTCTCGCACGCGCTGCGCGGCCTCGGGCTCGGCCCGCGCGACACCGTCGCGACCGTGCTGGGCAACCGCGCCGAGTTCCTGACCGTGCTGCTGGCCGCGATGCAGACGGGTCTGTACCTGGTGCCGGTCAGCCGGCACCTGACCGCCCCCGAGATCGGGTACGTGCTGGCCGACAGCGGAGCCAAGGCCGTCGTGACCGAGCCGGAACTGGCGGACGTGGTGGTCACGGCGGCCGGCGACGCGGGGATCGCGGACGAGGCGCGCATCAGCGTCGAGCCGGTGGACGGCTTCCGGGATCTGCTCGACGTCGAGGGGAGCGTGGAGCCGCCCGCGGAACGGCTGATGGGCTCGCTGATGCTCTACACCTCGGGGACCACCGGGCGGCCCAAGGGCGTTCAGCGCCCCATCCTGAACATCTCGCCGGAGAAGCTCTTCTCGGCGATGCGGCGGGGACTGGCGAGCAACCTGGGGCTTGAGCCCGGGGACGGGGTGCACCTGGCCGTGGGTCCGCTGTACCACTCGGCTCCGTGCGCGCACGCGATGATGGCGCTCAACCTCGGGCACGCGGTGGTCGTCTGCCGCCGCTTCGAACCCGAGGGCGCCCTCGAGCTGATCCAGCGGTACGGCGTCACCAACACGTTCATGGTGCCGACGATGTTCCACAGGATGCTCGGGCTGCCCGACGAGGTGCGCGGATCCTACGACCTGTCGTCGCTCGGCATGGTCTTCCACAGCGCCGCGCCGATCCCGGTGGAGACCAAGCAGCGCATGATGGACTGGTGGGGCCCGGTGCTCTACGAGTACTACGGCTCCACCGAATGCGGGGCCATCGTCGTCGCGACACCGCAGGAATGGCTCGGCCGCCCGGGGACCGTGGGACGCGCCGTCGACGGCATCGAGATCAGGATCTTCGACGAGGACGGCGCCGAGCTCCCGGTGGGCGAGGCCGGGATGATCTACGCGCGCGGCTACTCGGGCTTCGAGTACCACGGCGACCCGGCGAAGACCGCCTCGGCGATGCGCGGCGAGTTCTACACGCCCGGCGACATCGGCCACCTGGACCAGGACGGCTGGCTCTACATGAGCGACCGGCGCACCGACCTCATCATCTCCGGCGGCGTGAACATCTACCCCGCCGAGATCGAGGCCGTCCTCCTGCAACACCCGGCGGTAGCCGACGTCGCCGTCATCGGCGTCCCCGACCCCGAATGGGGCCAGCAGGTCGTAGCCCTGATCGAGCCAGTGCAGACCGTCCCGGTGCAGGGAGGTTCGGTGGAGGGCGGTCCGGTAGGGAGCGGACCGGGTTGGCCCGGCGGGCCGGGTGAGGAACTGGTCGCTGACCTGCGGGCGCACTGCGAGCCCCGGCTGGCGCGCCTGAAGCACCCGAGGCGCATCGAGTTCCACGCGTCCCTGCCGCGTACCCCCTCCGGCAAGCTGAGCCGCCGCCGCCTCCGCGAGGCCTATCTGCGCAGCCACGGCGAGCCGGTTTCCTAGGCCTCCGGCGTCGCGTCCGCCCCTGACCCAACCTGGTCGTAGGCCCGCTGGGCGGCGGCGATGAGGCGACGCATACGTGCTACGTACAGGCGCAGCACGTTCGGAGCGATGGCGCGAAGTATCTGGGAGCGGGGCGGTACGCCGACCGGCTGCGCCGCACCGGGGACGGATGGCGCTTCAGCCACCGCGTACTGATGAGTATGTGGAGCGAGGGTGATCCAAGCGTGGTGTCAGGTCGTTCGTGATGTTCGCGCGCAAAATTAGGCCGATGGGCTTCGAACGCTTTCCGGGGGATGCTGCGTATCACCTTGCATGACGGACCAGAAGGTGGCGCCCATCGAGGGTGGTGCAGTGGTCGAGCGCGTTCGGTCGACGAGAGAGACCAGGAGCGGGCACGTCGGGGGACAGGGACAGGGGCAGACAGGGGTCGCGGCGAACACTGGCGTGAAGGCCGGTGTGCCGGGCCCGGACGAGATCAGGGGTTCGGACGCGACGCGGCCGGACTCGGTGGACGCGGCGGGGTCGGTATGGCCGTGCGCGAGCTGCGGACGGCCCGTTCCGCAGCCGCTGCGCGGCGCCCGTACCCTCCGGTATTGCACGGACAACGGCGGGGCCTGCGCGGACGAGGCGCAGGGCCGGCGCGAGCGAGGGAAGGAGACGCCGGGACTGCCCGGGCAGGTCGCCTGGGCGTGGGAGATCGTTCAACGGCTGGAGGGCGCGGCCGACCAGCTGGCCGGTTCGCTGGCGTCCGAGCTGAGCGTCGCCGGTGTCGAACGGCGGGTCTCGGAGGCGCGTGCCGAGGCGGCCTCGCACGTGGCGGCGGCGCAGGAGGAACTCGACGCGGCGCAGCGCCAGGCCAAGTCGGCCTGGCAGGAGGCGGCCTCGGCCCGGCTCCGCGCCGAGGTCGCGGAAAAGGACTGCGCGGCGGCCCGTACAGAGGCAGAGCAGGCGTGCGCCGCGAGAGACGCGGCCGATCAGGAGATGCGGGAGGCGCGGCGCGCCGCCGAGGAGAGCAAGGCGGCCCGGCTGGCCGCCGAGAACGAGCGCAGCCGCGTCGCCGAACGGGAGGGCGAGCTGCTCGCGGCCCTTGAGGCGGCGCGCGCCGAGCTCGTCACCTTGCACTCGCGGCTCTCGGAGTCGGACACGTTGGTCGAGGGACAGCGGATAGAGGCGGCGGCCGCCCGGCGGGCGGCGGAGGACCTGCGTTCCGCCGTACGGGACGCGGAGGCCAAGCGCGGCCAGGCGGTCGCCGACCTCGACCAGGCGCAGGCGCGGGTGCGCGACTGCGAGCAGCAGAACTGGCGGCTCAACCACACCGTCGACGAACTGCGCGCCACGCTCGCGGCGCTGGCCGGCGAACGGGACGCCGCGCGGTCGGAGGCCGAACGGGCACGCCGTCACATCGACGCGCTCACCAGGGGACCGGCCGCCGCCCGCGGCGGCGAGACGGGCCCGGCGACCATCCCCGACGGCCGCACGGCGACCGCCATCGAACAGGAACCACCGACTGGGCTGCACTCGCTGAGCGGCTTCCAGCTACCCCATGCCGGCTGACTGATGAGGAGGTGAGGGTCCGCCTATCGGAAGAGCACTGGCCCGGCACCGGCCGTCGCACCGCACCGGGGTGGCGCGACGGCCGGTGCGTTCCACTGTCAGAGGTGCGTGGTGTAGTCGATGGCGCCGTCCCGTACGGCGGCGTGGACGGCCCGCGCGAGCCGCGAACCCCAGGTCGAGCGTGGGCCTGCGAACGGGTCCGCGGCTTTGGGGCTGAGGGTTTCGGGGGCTCCAGGGGTTTCGGGGGTGACGATGCAGATGGCGTCGGAGGCGGTGCCCGTGCAGGGGTAGCCCGCTTCCATGAGCGCCTGGGTCTTGGCTTCGGTGGCGGTGATGACGGCGTTCACCAGGGCGGCGTCGGTGAGGGGGACGGGGACGGAGACGACGATGTTGACGGTGCCCGGGGTCTGGATGTCCTGGATGGGAGCCAGCTCGGGGTCGACGGCGTCCGGGGGAGCGGCGGCCCAGGTGGGGACGCGCAGGCCGACGGTCGCGGACACGGCGACGCCGCTGTCGGAACGTTCGACCGTACGGTCCACCGAGGCGGCGGTGAGCATGCCGACACCGGGACCTTGGAGGCCGTAGGCGGCGGCGAGCTCGCGCAGGTGCTCGGCCGGGTCCATGCGCGCGTACGTGCCGGGGACCTGGGCGTTCAGTACCCAACCGGCGGAGCCGATGCCGCCGCCGAGCGTCGCCGAGGAGATCGCGCGGTGGCCGGGGCCGGGCCGCCACACGGTGGAGGTCAGCGGGCGCCCGTTCTCGGTCCGCCGGTACATCTCGATCTTCATGGGCGCTCCAGGGAGAGGACGGGACGGCCGTCCGGGCCGGGCGTGACCCGTACGCGCGCGTCGAAGTGCTCGGCGATCGCGTCGCGGGTGAGGACGTCGGCGGGCGTTCCGGCGGCGGCCACCTCGCCCGCCGACAGCAGGATCAGCCGGTCGGCGTACTGACCGGCCAGCGTGAGGTCGTGGATCGTCGTCACGACGGTCAGCTCGTCCGCCAGCCGCAACTGGTCGATCAGCTCCATCACCTGCTGCTGGTGGCCGATGTCCAGGGCCGTCGTCGGCTCGTCGAGGAGGAGGACGGAGGTCTGCTGCGCGAGGGCACGCGCCAGGACGACCCGCTGGCGTTCGCCACCGGACAGGTGGTCGAGCGGGCGGGTCGCGAGGGAGGTGAGGTCAAGGCGTTGCAGGACGTCGCCCGCGACCGCGCGGTCGCGCGTGCTCTCCCTGCCCAGATGAGGGATGTAGGGGGAGCGGCCGAGCAGGGTGTAGTCGAAGACCGTCATGCCCGGAGGGAGGTTGGGCGACTGGGGCGCGTACGCGACGACGCGGGCGCGCTGTCGCGGCTTGAGCGCGCGCAGATCCGTCCCCGCCACCTCGATCTCGCCGCGTCCAGGGCGCAGGCCGAGGATCGCGCGCAGGAGCGTCGACTTGCCCGCCCCGTTCGGCCCGATGATCGCCGTCCACGTACCGGGCGGCGCGTCGAGCGTGACGCCCTTGAGCACCGGCCGCCCGTCGAGCGTCACGTCCAGGTCGCGCACCCTGACCGTCATGGGTCCACCACCGTCGTGGGGGCCGTCCGCGTCATGGGGTCCGCCGTCATGGGGTCCGCCGTCACGGATCCACCTGCTTGCGGGTGGCGCGCAGGATGACGACGAAGAACGGCGCCCCGACGAACGCCGTCACCACGCCGAGGGGCAGCTCGCCGGGGGAGACGACCGTACGGGCGACCAGGTCGGCGACCTCCAGGAACGCGGCGCCGCCAAGGAGGGAGAGGGGGAGCACAACGCGATAGGAGCCGCCCGCGAGGCGGCGGACCACGTGCGGGATCACGATCCCGACGAACCCGATCAGGCCGCTGACCGCGACCGCGCAGGCGGTGGCGAGCGACGCCGCGACCAGGACGGTGAGACGTACCCGGGCGGCCGAGAGACCCAGTGAGGCGGCCTCCTCCTCGCCGACGCTCAGCACGTCCAGGAGGCGGCCGTGCAGGAGCAGGACGACGGTGGAGATGATCGCGTACGGGGCGATCATGCCGAGCGTCGCCCAGTCGGCCAGGCCCAGGCCGCCCAGGATCCAGGAGAAGATCCGCTGAAGCTCCTGGGCGTTGGCCTGCTGGAGGAACGTCTGGACGGCGGCGAGGAAGTTCGACACCGCGACCCCGGCGAGGACGAGCGTCGCCGCTCCGCCGCCGCGGCTGGCCGTGCTGCCCAGCACGTACGCCAGGAACACCCCGCTGATCGCGCCGACGAACGCGGCCAGCGGAACGGCCAGCTTGGGATCGCCGGGGATCAGGACGATCACCAGCGTGGCGCCCACCCCGGCGCCCGCGGCGGCGCCGAGGAGGTAGGGGTCGGCGAGCGGGTTGCGGAAGACGCCCTGGTAGCCCGCGCCCGCGATGGCGAGCAGCCCGCCGACCGCCGCGCCGAGCAGCACGCGTGGGAGGCGCAGCTCGAACAGCACGTTCTGCTCGATCGGGCTGAGGCCGGAGTCGAGGTGCACGTACGGCACCCGGTCGAGCAGCGCCTTCAGGACCCCGGCGACGGGCAGGTCGGCCGCCCCGACCAGTAGCCCCGCCAGCAACGTGACCAGCAGCGCCGCCAGCGCGACCCCCAACTGCACCGGCCGCAACCGCGCCGGCGCCGCGGCAGGCGCGACCGCAGCAGGCCCGGCCGGGGGTGCCGACTTGGACGGCTGGGGTGGTGTGTCCTCTCCGTCCGGCTGCCCGTTCGCCTTCACGTGGTGGTCACTTGGTGGGGGCGGCCTTCTGGATCGCGGCGCCGATGGTCTTCACGAACTCCGGCAGGCGCGGGCCCCAGCGGGAGGCGATGTCGTCGTCCAGGGGAACGATGTTCTTGTTCTTGACGGCGGTGAGGTCTTGCCAGCCGCTGCGCTTGGCGACGGCGGCCTCGTTCTGGGCGCAGCACTTGGTGTCGGCCAGGAAGACCAGGTCGGGGTTGCTCTTGAGGAGGTACTCGCGGGACAGCTGCGGGTAGCCGCCGGAGGCCTTCTCGGCCTTGTCCGCGATGTTGCGCAGGCCGAACAGGCCGTACACCTGGCCGATGAACGTGGAGGACGTCACCGTGTGAAGCTGGTTGTCCAGCTCGTGGTAGTACGACAGCGGCTTGTTCTTGGGGGCCGAGGCGACGGTCTGCTGGATGCTCGCGCGCATGTCGTCGGTGACCTTCTTGGCCTCGGCCGCGTGCCCGGTGGCCTGGCCCAGGTCGTTGATCTCGTCGTAGGCCTCGTCGAGCTTGGTCGCGGCCGGTTCGAGCAGGACGGGGACCTTCACCTTGGCGAGGGCCTTGACGATGCCGTCCATGTCGTCGGAGAGCACGACCAGGTCGGGCTTGTAGCCGATGATGGCCTCGGCGTTGGGCTTGAAGCCCGAGAGCTTGGTCTTGGGGGCGTTGGCGGGGTAGGTGGAGTACTCGTCCGCGGCGACGACCTGCTTGCCCGCACCGATGGCGAAGAGGGACTCGGTGTGGGTGGGGGAGAGGGAGACGATCCGCTTCGGCGTCGCCGGGATGGTGACCGCGCCGTTGGCGGCCTGAACGGTGACCGCCTCGTTCTTGCCCGTGCCGCCCGAGCCGGAACCGGATCCGGAGTCGGACGAGTCGTCGGAGCCGCACGCGGCCGCCGCCAGCGTCATGACGCCGATCAGAAGGGACGCACCGAGGGCACGTACGGGTCTCACAGGAGCCTCCATGGCTGCCGGGAAGGGGGCCCGGACCCGCATGGGGACGGATCGCCCTTCCGCGAGGGTCGAGAGTCGTCGGCGCGCCGGGAGGCGACCTGGCTCGACCGCTCGGAGTGCATGCGTCGCATGCGTACTCCGGAGGCATCACAGTTGCGGGACAGCGCCGGGATCACACCGGACTTCGCTCCATGGGCGCGCGTGAACAGCCACGTTATCAGCCGTTGTGGGGGACTCCGGGCCACGGGTGGCCGGATCGGAGTGAGCACTCACTTCGGTCTTGACGGAGTGAGTGCTCACTCCGTACCGTGGAGGCATGGACACCCCGACCACCCGGCGCCGTGCGCCGGGGATGAGCCCCGACCAGCGCCGGGAGATGATCATCCGTACCGCCGTGCCGCTGGTCGCCGAACACGGCGCGGCCGTCACCACCGGGCAGATCGCGCGCGCCGCCGGGATCGGCGAGGCGACGATCTTCCGCGTGTTCGCCGACAAGGACGAACTGCTGGACGCCTGCGTCGCCGAGGTGCTGCGCAACGACCACGTGCTGAACGAGATCCGTTCCATCTCGCTGGAGCTGCCGCTGGCCGAGCGGCTCGCCGAGGCGGGCGCGGCGATCGACGCCTACCTGGCCCGCATGGGCATGGTCATCTCCGCGCTCTACGCGAGCGGGCGCCGAGGGCGCGGCAGCCACGGCGGCGGCGAGCAGGCCGACGCCGGGCTCGACCGCACCGCCGCCATGGAGCAGACGCTCGAAGCGATCTCCGAGCTCTTCGAGCCCGAACGGGAGTCGCTGCGCCTGCCGCCCGAGCAGATCTCGGCGGTCTTCATGGGCCTGACGTTCAGCCGCACCCGCGCCGTCAGCGAGACCAGGGTCTCGGTGGAGGACACCATCGACATGTTCCTGCACGGCGCGCTGAAGGCCGAGGAGAACGCGTGACCATCACCTTGAACCACACCATCGTTCCCGCCGTCGACAACGACGAGGCGGCACGGTTCTTCGCCACGGTGATGGGCCTGGACTACACCGGCCCGCACCCGCACGCCACCCACTTCGTGCCCATCCGCGTGAACGGCGAGCTCACACTCGACTTCATGACCGTGCCGGACGCGCAGGGCCACCACCTGGCGTTCGACGTCGACGCGGCCACGTTCGAGAACGTCGTGGAGCGCCTGTGGCAGCGCAGCATCCCGTTCGGCGACGAGCCCGCGCACCCGGCGAACGGCCAGATCGCCGAACCCCACCCGCTGGGCGCCCGCGCCCTCTACTTCGCCGACCCCACCGGCAACCTCTACGAAGTCATCGCCACCGACGGCTAGGCGGTGAGGGTTTTGAGGAAGGTGCGGGTGCGGACGCCTTCGTCGCGGGGGAGGAACTCGCCGGCGACGAAGTCGGTGACGCCGGCCTTGGCGAGCTCTTCGAGCTTGGCGCCCACGGTGTCCTCGTCGCCGATGATCGCGAGGTCGGCGGGGCCCGCGGCGCCCTCGCGGTCCATCATCGCCCGGTAGGACGGCAGCGTTCCGTACACCGCGAAGGCCTTGCCCGCGCGGGCGTGCGCGGCCTCGACGTCGTCGGTCACGCCGACCGGCAGCACGCACACGATGCGCGGCGCGGCGCGTCCGGCGGCCTCGGCGGCGGCCGTGATCGTGGGCGCGATGTGCTCCTTCACGGTGGTCGGCCCGGTCATCCAGAGGATCGTGCCGTCGGTGCGTTCGGCGGCCAGCTGGAGCATCTTCGGGCCGAGCGCCGCGAGGAGGACGGGGACGCGGCCCTCGCTCGGGGTGGTCAGGCCGATCTGGCCCTTCACGGTCTCGCCGGTGAAGGCCACGGGCTGGTTGTCCAGGAGCGGGAGGAGGACCGACAGGTACTCGTCCATGTGCCGCAGCGGGCGCTTGAACGAGTAGCCGTACATCTCCTCGATGACGATCTGGTGGGACAGGCCGATGCCGAGCGTAAGGCGGCCGGGCCCGGTCGCCGCGGCGGTGGTGCGCGCCTGCTGCGCCAGGACGGCCGGGTGTCGCGGATAGGTCGGTACGACGGCGGTGCCCACTTCGATGCCCGGCACCTGGCTGCCCGCGACGGCGAGCGAGGTGAGCGCGTCCAGGCCGAAGATGTTCGACAGCCACGCGGAGGAGAACCCGTCGTCGGCCGCGCGCTTCAGGTCGCCGGTCAGCTTGACCAGGGCGTCCGGGCCGCTCCGCTCGCTGAGAGACACTCCGATACGCACCATTACCTCCAGAGTTGCCTGACTGTACCCAGTCGATCCTGTCACAGCGTTCAAGCGCGATCACGGCTGGGGCGGCCTCGGCCGGAGCGATCGTCCGGCCGGTCTCGGCGATCGCTCCACTGGGCTGCGAAGTCGTCGATATGGTCGCAACAATTCGCATTTGCGCGCGTTCGCTGCGCACGTTTCCGCTGGGGGAGTCGATGAGCGCCGCCGACAAGAGCAACGCCTATCTGGAGCAGGTCGTCGCGCAGCAGGCGGTGCTCGAGGACGACCTCAAGGCCCGGCCGCGACGTGCCGCGGCTGTCGCGCCGGGGGCTCCTCCGATGCCGCCTGCGCCTGCGCCCGCGGGCGCGCCGGGCGTCGCGGGCGGGTCGCGGTCGCCGGGGCCGCTGGCCAAGCGTGAACGGTCTCTGGGCGCCGCGGCTCCCGACAAATCGGGCACGGGGCCGGTGGACGTGCGGATCAGCGGCGTCTGGCGCTGGAAGAACGTGCTCGTGCCGCCGAACGCGTTCGTCGTCCACACGCGGCGCGGCCGGGAGGCGCCGCTGCACATCGGGCTGGGCGTCTCGTTCCGCTTCAATCCGTCGACCGACTCGTTCCTGGTCGTGCCGGGCGCGACGCAGACCATCCTGATCAACGCGTACTGCATCTGCCAGGAGCTGCAGGGCGTCCTGGTGCAGGGGTACGTGCAGTGGATCATCCAGGACTTCGCCGTCGCGTACCGCAAGCTCGACTTCGGCGACGCCGAGGACCCGATGCGCCTGGTCAACCTCCAGCTCAAGGAGCAGGCCGAGGCCGCGATCAAGGACAAGGTCTCCACGATGGGCGTCCGGGACGTTCTGAGCGACAAGCAGCCCATCATCGAGGAGCTGACCGCCCGTCTGCGCGCCGTGGCCGAGGGTGAGGAGAGCGGCGACCAGGGCCTCGGGCTGCGGATCGTCACCGTGCAGATCAAGGAGGCCGTGGTCAGCTCGTCGCGGCTCTGGGAGAACCTCCAGAAGCCCTACCGCGCCGAGCAGGGCCAGGTGGCCCGGCTGGCCGAGCTGCAGGCCGAGGAGATCGTCGCCCAGCGCGAGATGGCCGCCGAACGCCTCAAGGAGACCCAGCGCCTGGAGCACGAACGTGAGCTGGCCGAGCTGCGGGCGCGGAACGAGGCGCAGCACTTCGACACCGAGACCGCCGAGCAGCTCCGCCGCGCCAAGCGCAAGCACGACGACGCCCGCGAGGTCGCCGAGCTGGAGACCGAGACCACGCGGCACGCGCTGCGGATGGAACGCGACCGCAACGCCGAGGAGGCCGAGACCGCGCGGCTGCGCGCCGAGCTCAAGCGGCTGGAACTGGACGCCGAGCTGGCCATGTCGATCGCACGGGCGCGGTCCCGCCATGATCAGGCCCTGCTGGAGCTGGAACGCGAGCTGTCCCGGGCGGCGATGGAGAACAACCGGACCCCGGCCAGCATCCAGGCCTCCCTGGTCGCCTCCCTGCCGGAGATCGTCGAGAAGCTCCCGAAGCCGACCGAGCTCCGTTCCGTGGCCATCGGCGACTCCGCCGACCCGACCAGCCTCCCGGCCCTCATAGCCCAGCTCACCGCGACCATCGCCGCCCTGCGCTCGGCCGGCGAGACCACCCCCTAGCAGGGGCCGCTGGTATCGAGATTCCTCGAATCGTCGTCGTGACCTTTATGATCGGGGGTGACGACCTATGAAGACACGCGATGAACTGTCCCCTGACACCTCGGCCGAGCTGCTCGAGGTGTTCAAGGCGCTGGCCAACCCCGTGCGGCTGCAACTGCTCCAGTGGCTCCGCAACCCCGAGGAGCACTTCCCGGTCGAAGAGGCCATCGCCGACCCCCACGAGGTCGGCGTCTGCGTGAGCCACATCCAGGCCAAGACCGGCCTCGCCCAGTCGACCGTGTCCGCCTACATGGCCTCCCTGGAACGAGCCGGTCTCGTCCGTTCCACCCGAGTAGGCAAGTGGACCCACTACCGCAGGGACGAAGAACGCATCGCCCAGGTAGTAGGCGTCCTAAGCCACTCCCTCTAGCAGACGCCTAGCCCCGCCGGGGCTAGGGCTCGCGGCGGGGGTCGCTGGTTACGCGGGTCTGGCCTTCCATGAAGAAATCGTAGAGCGCGGTCGACCCCGGAATGGCGTGCAGGGGGCGCGTCGCGCCGAACGGGGCGTTCCAGAACGTGCCGACGCGGGGCTGCCAGGGGCCGACGTAGGCGTACGGCTCGCCGAGGTAGTCATCGCCGGGGGAGACCCCATAGTTGACCTCGTCGACCGTGATACCCAGGTCGAAGTGCTCGGGCCAGAGCACGGGCGTGAGGTCGGCTGCCAGGCGGCGCAACGCCTCGTCTCCCCAGGCGAACGCTTGCGCGATCTGCTCGGCCGCCTTGGCGTCCAGGTCGATGACAGCGTCCACGTGGGCTCCGCTGCCGTCCTTATAGAGACCTTCGGGCGCTCCGGGCTCTACCCCTGCCGCCGAAGCGGCCTCGCGGTAGGTCGTCCCGTTCAGCGGAATCGCCACCTCACCGGCCATCAGGTTGGTGCCCTCGATGTGCAGGCTGGGTGTGGTGATCGTGCCGAAGCCGCCGGGCTTGGGGCGCAGGCGGATGGTCTCGCTCTGCCGGTGCTGCGGCCCGGCGAGCAGCAGTTCCGCTACGCCGTGAAGGGCGCGGCGGGTGGTGACCAACGTCGATTCGGTGTCCATGTCGCGATCCTCCGCACTCGGGTCCTCGCCCCAACCCTGCGGGCCTTGAGCCCATTCCCCATAGGAAGGCCGTACCTCGGAGCCTCGGCCCTCATCGTAGGCATCCAGGCCGTTCGGTCTAGGCGGCGCGCTAGCCGTCCTCGTCCCGTGTCCACCTGGAAAGGTCGTCCACCGGCTGCGGAAGCCTGCCCTCCAGCCAGCCCGCGCACGTTCCAGGACGGAAGGCCGGGTCCTGCGTCTCGATGACCCAGGACAGGTGGTCGCCGGGGCCGCCGTTCAGGTAGGGCGGGGGAGAGACCGGCTTGAAGACCGTCGGCAGCCGTTCATTGAGGGACAGGTAGTTCAGAACGTGGCCGAACTCCTGCACGACGTGCCAGGCCAGCGCGTGGCCGGTGTCGATCTCGAACTTCACCCACCAGCGCCCCTCATCGTCGGCCCCGTGCCCGACGGACGGCCCGACCGCCGGCACCCGCGCCAGGTAGTCGAGCAGCTTGGTGAACGCACGATCATCCACCCGCCGTACGCTACCGAAGCCGTCCACCCCGCACGTGCCGCCCATGTCATCGCCTGCGCTGTCTTGCGTCATCGCATATGCCGCCGCAGTGTCATCACATGCGCCGCCCGGTGTCATCGGGCGGCAGCCTCGGCGTCATCGCACGTAGTGCTGGTGTCGACGCACGTGGTGCCGCGGCGTCGTTGCACGTGCCGCCCCGGTTTCATGGGACGTACCGCCCCGGCGGTCATCACATGAGCCGCCCGGTGTCATCGCACGTGGCGCGGCGGCGTTGTCCATGTGCCGCCCCGGCGTCCATCGGACGTGCGGCCCCGGCGTTATTGCATGGGCCGCGCCGTGTCATCGCATGCGCGGCCCTGTGTCGCCGTACGTGGTGCCGCGGCGTTGTCGCGGGCGGCGCCCCGGTGTCGAGCACGGGGAGTAATGCCTGATCATAGGGGTGTGGCAACCCCTGAACCGCTCTCCCTCTTCGCCAGTGACGGCGTACGGATCGACGCCGGTCACCTGCCGGGACCGACCGGCGGGACGTGCTTTGTGATCGCCCACGGGTTCACCTGCTCGTGGCGGCAGCCCGCGCTCCAGGAGATCGCCGAGATCCTTCATCGGCGCGGCGGCGTGATCGGGTTCGACTTCCGGGGGCATGGCCGTTCCGGAGGCCGTACGACGGTCGGCGACCGGGAGGTCCTGGACCTGGAGGCCGCCGTATCCGCCGCCCGCCGCCGCGGCTACGAGCGCATCGCCGTGGTCGGGTTCTCCATGGGCGGTGCGGTCGCCGTCCGCCACGCCGCCCTCTACGGCGGCGTCGACGCGGTCGTCTCGGTCAGCGCGCCCGCCCGCTGGTACTACCGCGGAACGGTTCCGATGCGCCGCGTTCACTGGGCGATCGAACGCCGCGTCGGCCGCCTGGCCGTCCGCCTCGCCCGGGGCACCCGCATCGCCCCGGACGGCTGGAACCCCGTGCCGGAGGCGCCGCACGAGATCGCCGGCGAGATCTCACCCACGCCGCTGCTGGTCGTGCACGGCGACGCGGACCCGTTCTTCCCGCTGGAGCACGCCCACCAGCTCTACGACGCGGCCCGCGACCCGCGGGAGCTGTGGGTCGAGCCCGGCTTCGGCCACGCCGAGGTCGCCGCCACCCCTGACCTGATCGAACGCATCGGAGCCTGGGCTACCTCCGGCTCCTGACCGGTCTCACTCGCCGGTCTCCCCGTCCACCGCCTCGCGCATCAGATCGGCGTGGCCGTTGTGCCGGGCGTACTCCTCGATCATGTGGCAGAGGATCCACCGCAGGCTCGGCGCCCGCCCGTCGGGCCAGCCGCGTGCGGCGAGCTGCCCCAGGTCCCCCTTGTCGAGCGCCTCAGCGACCGCCGCGCGAGAGCGTTCCACCGACTCCTGCCACTGCGCGAACAGTTCCTCGGGCGAGTCGTCGGCGGCCGACTCCCACTCCCAGTCGGGCTGCGCTTTCCAGTCCACCTCCCGCCAGGGCGACGCCTTCTCCCGGCCCAGCAGATCATGGGTGAACCAGTCGTCCTCGACGTACGCCATGTGCTTGAGCAGCCCGCCAAGGGTCATCGTCGAGGCCGCCACGGTCACCCGCAGCCCCGCCGCGTCCAGACCCCGGCACTTCCACGCCAAGGTGGCGCGCTGGTAGTCGAGAAACCCCAGCAGCGTGGCCGTCTCGTCCCCGTTCGCCGGCGGTTCCGGCCGCCCGAACTCATCCAGCTCGCTCATGCCAGCGGAGTGTACCGAGCAATGATCACGGGTCAGTGGTGTGGTCTATGCGGCCCAGCCAGGCGTCTTGGTCGTCTGCCAGGGGTTGCTGGAGCGGCAGGGGGAGGAAGTAGCAGGCGAAGGTCATCCCGGCGTCGCCGCCGTCGCCGCTGACCGCGTGATGCCACGCGTCCGCCGTGTCCGCGGGCGCCTGGAGGTGGAAGTAGGTGGTCCGGCGTGGCTCGCCGGTGTCGGGGTGGGGCTTGTCCTCCACGGTGAGCGCCCGGACCACCCGTGCGGTGGTGAGCCCGGTCTCCTCGGCTACCTCGCGCAGGACCGCCCGTTCCAGCTCCTCGCCTGGCTCAACGCCGCCCGCGGGGATCTGCGTCCCGGCCCGGGGGATGCCGACGTGATCGAAGACCAGGAGCTCCGGAACGGCCCGCTCTCTGATCACATAGGCGGCGACGCGCCTTCTCGGTCGTGTCATCCGGCCTCTTCATGGTGAACGCGGCTGCTGTCAGTATCCCTGGTATGCCAAGTGATCAAGGGGTGCCGGACGAGGAGCCGCTCGTCGGAGACGGTGTGACGCCGAACATCACGCGCGTCGGAGACACCGTTCGCCGGCCGTTCAGGCCCTTCACTGCCACGATCCAGGCCTACCTTTCCCACCTTCACCGGGCTGGATTCTCCGGCGCCCCCGAGCCGCTGGGTATCGATGAGCGTGGGCGTGAGGTGCTCTCGTTCGTGTCGGGCGACGTACCGCGCGAGCCGCTCCCGCCCGAGGCGACGGGCGAGAACGTGCTTGCCGCCCTGGCCCGCCTGATCCGGCGCCTCCACGACGCCGCGCAGGGCTGGACGCCGCCCCGCGATGCGGTGTGGGCGACATTGCCGGGAACGCAGGACATCCCGTTCGTCGACACCGAGGCCGAGTTGGTCAGCCACCGCGACTACTGCCCCGGCAACGTGGTGTTCCGGGGTGGGCTACCCGCGGCCCTCATCGACTTCGACCTCGCCCGGCCGACCACCCGGATCTACGACATCGCCAACGCCCTTTATTGGTGGGCGCCGCTGCTGCATCCCGAGGACCGAACCCCAGCCCTGGTCGAGGCCGACATCCCACACCGCGCGGCAATATTCGCCGAGGCGTACGGGATGTCTGCCCAGCAGCGTCGCGCCCTGGTGCCGCTGGCCATCCGGATGATTCACCGCTTCCACCTGACGAGCCGTGCGGCCGCCGAGGCCGACCCGGTCTTCCGGCGCTTCTGGAGCGAGGGCGTTAAGGACCGCATGCCAAGGGCCGAAGCCTGGATAGCGCAAGAAGGCCCAGCAATCGCAGCCCGCCTCACCCACGGCCCGCCGTAGCAGGCCAACCCATATACCCAGAACTGGCTCCGGGCCTGGCGGGCCTGGAGCCAGTGCAGGTGTCAGGTCGTTGCCAGGTCGGCGGTGCGGTCGGCGGTGCGGTCGGCGGTGCGGTCGGCCGTCGGATTTGTTATCCCGTCGACGGTCAGGTCCGTGGCCGGCGTCGGGGGGAGGCCGACGGGGGTGTGGCGCTGGCGTTCGGCCCAGCGGACGGCCGGGGCCATGGCGAAGCCGGCGGTCAGGAACGTGGCGCCCAGGATGAGCCAGCCCGGCGTGCCCCAGCCGAGGATCAGGGTGGTGAGGAGGAGCGGGCCGAGCGTACGGGCGACCGGGGCGCCCATTCCGAAGAAGCCCTGGTACTGGCCCTGGCGGTGGGAGGGGGCCAGGCCGAAGCTGATCTCCCAGGCGCCCGAGGCGAGCAGCATCTCGCCGACGACCTGCAGGAGCGCGGCGGCGATCAGGACGAGGGCGGCGCCCCAGGCGGAACGGCCGTGGGCCGAGAGGGCGAAGACCGCGCAGGAGGCGAGCATCACCGCGCCCGACAGGCGGACGAAGCGGGCCGCGGTGCGCAGGCCGTTCACCCGTCCGGCCACCCGAACCTGGAACATCACCACGGTCAGCATGTTGATCACCAGCAGGGCGGAGACGATCCAGCGGGGCGCGTCGGTGCGCTGCACGATCCACAGCGGCATGATCAGGCTGAGCATCGGCATGTAGAGCATCATGACCGCGTTGACCAGCGAGACCAGGGCGTACGGCCGGTCCCGGAGCACGGCCAGCTTCGGCTCGCCCGCCGGTCCCTCGGGCACCGGGGGAACGGACGGCAGCCGCATCAGGACGAGGGCCGTGACCAGGAAGCTGGCCGCGTCCAGCGCGAAGACGGTGAGGTAGGCGCCCTCGGTGTCGAACTGCAGCGCCAGGCCGCCCAGCGCCGCGCCGACCGCCAGCCCGGCGTTCGTCATCGACTGGATGAACGCGCGGATCTCAGTCCGCCGACCCTTGTCGACCAGCCCGGCGAGCAGCGCCTGCTGCGCGGCCGACAGCCCGCTGTGGCAGCTCGCCCACACCGTGGCGACCAGTACGAACGGCGCGAACGACCGTACGACCAGGAACATCGCCACGGCCGCGGCCGTCGCGACCGCGAGCAGCACGGTCGTCCCCTTGGGGCCCCGCCGGTCGGCGAGGGCGCCGAGCGGCACGCCCGCGAACGCGCCCACGGCCCACGCGAAGGTCAGGGCGAGGCCCACCTGCGCGGTCGACACGCCGACGACACGGATGAAGAACAGCGCGGAGCACACGAGGAACCCGCCGTAGCCGATGGAGCTGGCGAGCTGGGCGAACGCGAGGACCCGTCCCGGCCCCGGGGGAGGCGCGAACCTGCCGATGATCTGCTTCACACCGCAACGATAAGGCGGACACTTGGCGCGGCGTAAGCTCCAAATACCGGCAAACCAATGGGGCCAAATTGGATCTTCATATCAGCCTGGACGACCGGGGTGACCTGGCCGCACGCATTTACAGGCAGATTCTGGACGCCATCCTGGACGGGCGTCTACCGCCGGGTGAGCGCGTACCCCCGAGCCGCGAGCTCGCCGAGCGCCTCAGCGTCTCCCGCAACACGGTGGCGTCGGCCTACGAACGCCTCACGGCCGAGGGGTTCCTCAACGGCCGCGCAGGCGCCGGAACGTTCGTACGCGACGAGCCCCTGACGACCCGGCGCCCACGCAACGCCCCCGCCGGTGGCATTCGCCCCCGCCGCACCTGGAGGCACCTCGATCTCCTGGCCGATGAGCCCGGCAACCCGCCGCCCCCCTTCGACCTCCGCGTGGGAACCCCCGACGCCGCGCTGTTCCCACTGGAGACCTGGCGGCGCCTGGTGTCTCGCGAGCTGAGGCCCGCCAACCTCGCGGCCGGAAGCTACAGTTCCCCGGCAGGGCACTCCGCCCTCCGCGAAGCGATAGCCCGCTACATCGGCGTCTCCCGCGCCGTACGCGCCGAGGCCGAGGACATCGTCGTCACTCAAGGCGCCCAGCAGGCCCTGGACCTGATCGGCCGCGTTCTCCTGGAGCCAGGAGACATCGTCGCCGTGGAAGAGCCCGGCTATCCACCGGCCCGAAGGCTCTTCGAATCCCAAGGCGCCCGCGTCGTAGGCGTACCCGTGGACGCCGAGGGCATAGACGTGGCCGCCCTGCCCAAGGCACCCCTCGTCTACGTGACTCCCTCCCACCAGTTCCCCCTGGGAACCCCCATGTCCCTGAGCCGCCGCGCCGCCCTCCTGGCCTGGGCCGAACGCAACAAGGCCGTCATCATCGAGGACGACTACGACAGCGAGTTCCGCTTCTCCGACCGCCCCCTGGAGCCCCTCCAAAGCCTCGACCGCTCCGGCCGAGTCCTCTACGTGGGCTCGTTCTCCAAAACCCTGCTCCCCATGCTCCGCGTCGGCTTCCTGGTAGCGCCCGCCTCCCTCCACCAAGCCCTTCACGTTGCCAAGCAACTAACCGACTGGCACGGCGACATGACCACCCAAGGCGCCCTGGCCCGCTTCATCAACGAGGGCCTCCTCTCTCGCCACATCCGCAAGGCCGCCCGCGAATACGCAGCCCGCCACGAGCAGATCCTCACAACCCTGGAAAGCCTCCCCGACCTCCTACAGCCAATCCCCTCCTCCGCAGGCCTCCACCTATCCGCCCGCCTGAGCCCCCACCTCAACCCCACCGACGTCCTAACCCGCGCCCGCCAAACCGGCGTAGCCGTAGAGTCCCTGACCCCCTACTGCGCAGACACCCCACAAAACGGCCTAGTAATCGGTTACGGCGCCATCCCAACCAGCAAAGTCCCCGAAGCCCTCCGCCGCCTAACCACCACCCTCCACCCCTAACCCACCCGCACGATCCCGCCCAGTCACACCCCACCGCCCCACCTACGGTCCCGCTCCCACGTGCCCGCCCCCACGCGCCCACCTTCACGTGCCCCTCCACGTGCCCACCTTCACGTGCCCGCCCCCACGTGCCCGCCCCCACGCATAGCGCGCGGCTGACCGTGATGCCGCACCCGCACAGCGTCACGCCTGGTCGTACAGTGCTGCACCGACTCCCACAGGGTTGCGCGCATGTGGTGCCGCGCCCGTACTCACTGCGCTGCTCCTCGCGCTCGTGATGCCGTGTCCCCACGCAGAGCGCTTGAACGCATGGTTGCGACGGCCACGCACGATGCTGTGCCCAAACATGGTGCTGTTCCTGCACAGTGATGCTGCGCCCATACAGCGTTGCGCGCACTTGTACAGCGCTGCGCTCGCGCGCGAGAACAGGCCTGCGCCCCACGCGAGGCTGCGCCGGCTGGCATCGCCGCGCCGCCACGTGTGGTGGCGCGCCCGTGGGCATGGTGCTGAGGCTGCTCGCGCGCTGCTGCATCCGCTCGGCGCCCCGCCTGAGCGCGTAGTGCCGCGCTCGCATGTGATGCTGCACCTGCTCGCACAGTGCTTTGGTGTTGCACCCGTGCTCACAGCGCTGTGACTCGTGCGCCCGCTGGCATGGTCGCGTAGGCGCGCACGGGGTGCCACGCACGCCCGCATGCTGCTGCGCCCGCACGGGATGCTGCGCCGTACAGCGCTGCGCGCGCTCGCACCTCGCTGTTGCGCTCGCGCGCGTGGCGCTGCCGCCCGCGTGCTTTGATGCGCCCGCGCCCACTGCGCTACTGCGCCGCACCGCGCGTGGCGCTGCACCCGCACGTGTGCCCGTACTGACAGCCCGCGCCTGCGTGCGATGCTGCGCTCTCGCCGACTGCGCTGCGCCCGCACGCGAGTGATGCTGCGTCCGAGCGTGGCGCTGCACCACGCACGCGTGTCGCTGCCCCCGCCCACCGCTGCGTCCGCATCCACTGTGCCGGGCCCGCGTGCGTGGTGCTGAGCACGTGCGAGATCTTGCGCCTGCCTGCGATGCTGCGCTCTCGCCGACTGGGCTGCGCCCGCACGCGAGTGATGCTGCGTCCGAGCGTGGCGCTGCACCACGCACGCGTGGCGCTGCCCCCGTAGGCGTGGCGCTGCGTCCGCCTACCGCTGCGTCCGCATCCACTGTGCCGGGCCCGCGTCCGTGGCGCCGAGCATGTGCGGGATGTTGGGCCTGCACAAGCGCTGCGACCGTGCTCACAGCGCCGCACCTGCGTGCGACGCCGTGCCGGGGAGGCGTTGCGGCCGCTCGCATCATGCTGCACTCACACAGCACTGCGTCTGCGCGTGATGCTGCGCCGTCGAGCGCTTGCGTCCGGACCTTCGGTGCTGTGTCCGGGCCTGCGGTGCTGCGTCCATTTTCATGGTTGCGCTGACACTCCTGGTGCGGCACGTACACAACGCCGCTGCGTTCGCGCCCTCTGCGCTCGCGCATGTGGGGGCTACCCGCATAGTGCTGCGACGTTCTCACAGCGCGACGGCGTGCTCGGGAGGCGTTGCGACCGCTTGAATCGTGCCGCACCCGCACAGCATTGCGTCTGCGCGTGATGCTGCGCCTGAACGTGAAGTGGTGCGCGGGTGTAGTGGCGCGGTGTCCGCCCCCGGGAGAGGCTGTTCGTTACTGGGGCTGTGCTGGTGGGCGGAGCGTTGCGTTCAGGGTTGTTGGCCATGACTGCGCTTGCTGTCTGAACGCGAGCCCAGATGGTGTGGCGGGCAAGTTCGTCTCGTTCACTCACGGTAGTTGTCCGTGGTTCTCTGTCACACTTGCCTGGCTGGGGCTGGGCATGAGTTGACAGCGTCTGTGGTTATTGCGAGCGACCGGGTGGCTGACGCCTCAGGGGTGAGGAGGTCAGGGTCTGGGACCTGGTGGCGGTCGGGGTGGGTGCCGACGGGGCTGCTGATGGTGACCAGCCATTGGTGTGCTGCGCTTGTACGGCGTGCCGGTGGTGGAGACGGCTGGGTTCATCGCCTATTTGGGGGTCGGGGTCGTCCTTCCCGGGGTGTTGTTGTGGCGGCTGCTGCGGGGGGCGATCGGGAGTGTTGGCTGAGGACCTCGCAGCGGGTACGGCGCTCGGCTATGCGGCGGAGTGGGCGCCTACATTGCGGCGCGGTGGGCTGGAGTTCCGCTGGCCTTTCTTGCGGTGCCGGTGGGCATTGTGGTGGCGAGCCTGAAGGTTCCGGGCTGGCGTGATCGCCGGCGACCCGCAGAACTCAGCCACCTAGCGGTTACCAGGGGACGGGGTTGGCGTGGCGGTCTAGGAACTGGAGGCCGGGGGCGCCGGCTTGTGCTTCGAGGACGTCGACTACTGCGGGGATGCTCTCCTTGGGGGTGAGGGGCGCGTTGGGGCCGCCGAGCTGAGTTTGGTTGTGGCCGGGGTCGATGAGCAGCTTGGTGTGGCCGTCGTTGGCGTGGCGGGTGGCGTAGCTGCGCATCAACTGGTTGAGCGCGGCCTTGCTGGCCTTGTAGAGCTCATAGCCGTCCTCGGTGTTGAGGGAGATGCTGCCCTGCTCTGAGGACATGACGGCAACGGTTCCGCCGGGTGTGACGAGGCCGCGGAGAGCTTCCAGGGCGCGCAGGGGGCTCAGCGCGTTGGTGATCATTACCTCGGTGAACATGTCCGTCGGGACCTTGTCGATGGGCAGGTTGCCCCGATCGATCGCGGCGTTGACGAAGAGCAGGTCGAGTTGGTGTCCGGTCAGGCGCTCGCGTAGGGCTGTCAGCTCTTCGGTGCTTGTCATCTCCAATGATTCGATCTTCAGGTGGCCGGGTGACGTCTCCGCGATCGCCTGGAGCCCGTCGGCGTTCTGGCGGGTTGTGGCGATCACTTGCCAGCCTCGTTGAACGAGCTCGGTGGCGAGGACCAGGCCGAGTCCGCGAGAGGCACCGATGATCAGGGCTTGGCGTTCAGGCATGGCTACTTCCTTGAAGCTAGACGCAACGTTGCGTCTAGCTTACATGCATGGGCGTGAGAGACGGTGTGCCGTGACTCGGGTTGCCAGGAGGTGGGCTGGCCGGCGGGTTAGGGGCAGGTAGCGGTTCTGGTGGGCTCGTCGGCCGGTAGTTGGGCTGTGGCGGGTTCGGCGATGTCTGGGGTGGCTGCTCTTGCGCCGGCTATGAGGAGCCAGAACTGATCTTGGTTCATGGTGGGCGGCGTTCCAGGTGGGTGTCATGGTTTCGGTCATGGAGATACGTGGGGCTGAGTCTGGGGATGCGGCTGGGGTGGCTTTGCTGCTGGGGCAGCTTGGTTATCCGGCTGAGGAGCGAGAGGTTGCTGAACGGATTGGTGAGTGGCGCGATTGTGCGTTGAGTTGTGTTCTGGTGGCGGTTGATGAGGGTGTTGCCGGGGTGGTTGCGCTGCATGCGGTTCCCTTCTTTGAGCGGGCCGGCAGGCGTGGGCGGGTTGTCTGCCTGGTGGTTGATGAGCGCGTGCGGGGGAGTGGGTTGGGCGGCCGGTTGCTTCGGGCCGCTGAGGGGGATGCGGAACGGCTCGGGTGCGTTGAGGTTGAGTTGACCAGCGCGCGTGAACGGGTTGAAGCGCATGGGTTTTATGGGCGCATGGGGTACCGGGATCGGTGCGGGGAGTCTGCTCGGTTTCTGCGGCTCCTTTAGGCCACTCGGATGGGGTTCTGCAGGCGGAAGAGGCGGGTGGCTATGTCGTCGATGGTTTCCGAGGGCGGGTCCCAGCCGTGCTCGAGCATGGCGGCGAGCAGGGCCTCCAGGTAGGGGGTCGGGTAGGTCAGGAAGTCGCGGGCCACGGGGATGACCTGCCAGTTCATGTGGGAGGCCAGCCAGCGGCGGCGGTGTTCGTCGTGGGCTCTTGCGGCTGTGCTCGAGTGGTGTTTCTCGCCGTCGTATTCGAGGCCGACGCGCAGGTCTTCGTAGCCCATGTCGATGTAGACCCAGTCGCCGTGCGGGCCCATCACGGGGATTTGGGTGCGGGGGCGCGGGAAACCGGCGTCGATGATGGTGACGCGAGCTCGGCTTTCGTTGGGGGACTCCGCGCCTGGATCGGTGAGGTCCAATGCTTGGTGCAGGCGTTTGGAGCGTTTGTAGCGGGCTAAGGGTGCTGCCATCGCGGCCAGGTCGGCGGGGTTCACGCCTTGGCGGACGAACTGGTCCAGGGCGGCGATGGCTTCTCGGCGGGGGAGCCAGCGGGCGCAGTCGAGTGCGGTGCGGGAGAGCGACGTTACGGGGATGCCGGCTCGTTGTGTTGTGTGGTGCTCGGGGAGGTCGGTCTCTACGACGTCGCAGGTGGGGTCGTAGAGGGCCGTTCCGGGCGGGACCAGTAACTCGATGCGCCAGTCGGATTGGAGTGATCCGGGTGGCAGGACGTCCAGACCCCAGAGCCATGCGGCGGATCGGTGACCGATCACGGCTTGGGGGTGGCGCTCGATCAGGTGAGCGGCGCGGGTGTTGAGGCTCATGTCGACGATGCTCGTCGAGGCGCAAGGGGTTCGGAAAGAGGTGCCGGAGATTGTGGATAACTCTGGTGATCTTGATCAGCGCTCGGGGGCTGGGAGCCAGGTGTTCGGGGCGGGTGGGGCTGGGGTCGGGAGTGCTTTGAGGAGTCTGGCCAGGTGGGGGTTGCGGTTCTCGCGGTGCCAGACGATGGACCAGACGTGGAGGGGAGTGGGGTCCACGAGGGGGATCCGGTGGATGCGCATGTCGTGGGGCAGGTCCGTGCCCTCCTCGCCGACCGCGATGGCGTGGTTCTCCCGGGCCATCTGCTCGCCGTAGTGACGCACGCCTACGGCCGGCTCGGTGAAACGGACCGGGATGTCGAAGTCGCGGCTCAGGTGCTCCAGGTAGGCGCGCCATTCGTGTGAGCCGGCGGGGTCGGGCATCGAGATGCCTGCTTCGCGTAGATCGGCCAGGGGGAGCGTTGTGCGGCCGGCGAATTGGTGGCCTGTCAGGACGAAGGCGTGGAGTTCTACGAGGAGGACTGGGCGGTGCGTTAGTTCGGCGGGCCAGGGCCGGCCCAGGTCGTGGACGCGGCCGAACGCGGCGTCCAGCTCTCCGTTCTGGATGGCGGGGAGGGAGTTCGCCAGACTCTGCCGCATGCTCGGCTCGATGCGTAGGCCGGGTATGCGCTGGGCCGTTTCGCGCAGGACCTTCAGGGGCGTGAAGCGTTCGGCGTAGACGTCGATGCGCAGTGGCTCTGGGGTCTGTACGGAGGCGATCGCCTTGTCGTACGCGGCCAGGGCCTGCTTGGCCAAGGGGAGAAACCGCTGCCCGTCAGGGGTGAGCTCTACCCTGCGCGTAGTGCGCTTGAACAGGGGAACGCCCAGGGCCTGTTCCAGGCGGCGGATTCGCTTGGAGAGCGCCTGCTGGGTCAGGAACAGCTTCGCTGCGGCACGGCCGAAGTGCAGTTCGTCGGCGGCGACCGTGAAGGCGAGCATGCCCTGGAGGTCGGGTTCCACGGAACCAGATTAACAACCCGAGGTTGTCAAAGGGTGCCGCGGAAGTTGTTGGACTTGGGCGGTGGCCTGCGGATTTCCTTACAAGCATGACCTCATTCACGATGCTGGCGCCAAAGAACCCTTTCACGCCGACCTCTCGTACGGCCGAAGCGCCTGCGCCGGTCCAGGGCGAGCATGTGTTCCAGCGGTTGCTGCGGGAGCGCATCATCGTGCTCGGGCAGGAGGTCGACGACGAGATCTCGAACCGGATCTGCGCCGAGATGCTGCTCCTGTCGGCCGAGGACCGGCAGCGCGACATCCACCTCTACATCAACTCGCCCGGCGGATCGGTGACGGCGGGGCTCGCCATCTACGACATCATGCAGTTCATCCCGAACGACGTGGCCACGCTGTCGATGGGCTTCACCGCGTCCATGGGGCAGTTCCTCCTGTGCGCGGGAACGCCCGGCAAGCGCTATGCCCTGCCGCACGCGAGCATCCTCATGCACCAGCCGAGCGGAGGCATCGCGGGCACCGCGTCCGACATCAGGATCCAGGCCGAGCAGATGCGGGCCGTCAAGCGCCTGATGACCGAGCGGATCGCCTTCCACACCGGCCAGCCGGTGGAACGGATCGAGGCCGACGCCGACCGCGACCGGTACTTCACGGCCGAGCAGGCCAGGGACTACGGCTTCGTGGACCACGTCGTCAGTACGGCGGGGCACCTCCTGGGCAACTGACGCCCCTCGGGCTTGCAGAATATTGTTCTAGAGGGCCAGAATAATGTTCTGTGAGCGAGGCGGGGCGGGACAAGATCCTCCGGGCGGCGTTGGAGTTGTTCGGGCGGGACGGGGTCGCGGGCACGACGCTCAGCCGGCTGCGGCAGGCGGCCGGGGTGAGCGTCGGGAGCTTCTACCACCACTTCTCCGGCAAGGAGGAGGTGGCGGCGGGGCTCTTCGTCGAGTGCATCGCGCTCTACCAGGACGAGTTCGTCCGGGAGTTGCGCGCGCATGAGGACCCCGCCCTAGGGGTCTCGGCCGTCGTCGCTTTCCACGTGCGCTGGTGCCTGGCGCATCCGGACCGCGCACGCTTCCTGTTCACCGAACGGCCGCCGGGCGGGGCCGGCCTTGGCGAACGCAACAAGGCGTTCTTCGGCGAGGTGCTCGCCTGGTGGCGTACCCACGTTCATCACGGAGCGCTGCCTCAGCTGGACCTGGTCACCGCGTTCGTTCTGTGGCTGGGCCCGGCGCAGGAGCTGTGCCGGTTGTGGCTGAACGGCGAGATCCCCGCCCCTGCCGACGAGCAGGTCGCCCTCCTCGGCAGGGCTGCGTGGCGGGCGCTTGAAGGAGGAGAGTGAACGGTGGTCGTTGACGCGTGGATGCAGCACGGGACCGTGCGGTTCCTGCAGCACGAGATGCTCGACTCGCTGTGGCGGTGGACCGGAAAGAAGCCCCCGGAGCAGGAGATCCCGGTTCAGGAGACCGTGAAGGCCATGGACGGCGGGGGAGTGGACGTCGGCCTCATCAGCGCCTGGTACGGGCCGGAGGGCGCCCTGGTCAGTAACGACGAGGTGGCCTCGTTCGTCGCCGCGGCCCCGGATCGTCTGAAGGGCATCGCTTCGGTCGACCTGCGCAAGCCGATGGAGGCCGTTCGGGAACTGCGCCGCTGCGTGAACGAACTCGGCTTCAAGGGGCTGCGGATCGTTCCGTGGCTGTGGGAACGCCCGCCCACCGACCGGCTCTACTACCCGCTGTACGCGGAGTGCGTCGAGCTGGGCATTCCGTTCTGCACGCAGGTAGGACACACGGGTCCGCTGAGGCCGAGCGAGACGGGCAGGCCCATCCCCTACATCGACCAGGTAGCGCTGGACTTTCCAGAGCTGGTCATCGTCGGCGGCCACATCGGCTACCCGTGGACGGAGGAGATGGTCGCGGTCTGCCGCAAGCACCCCAACGTCTACATCGACACCTCCGCCTACACCGTTCGCCGGTACCCGCCCGAGCTGGTCCGCTACATGACCCAGGACCGGCACCACAAGGTCATGTTCGGGACCAACCACCCGATGATCACAGCGGACCGGGCCCTCGTGGGGCTCGATGAGCTGGGGCTCGGCGACGAGGCGCGGGAGGCCTTCCTCGAAGGGAACGCCCGCCGGGTCTTCCGCCTGTAAATGATCTACAATGTAAAGGTATCGGGTTGATCGGTTCGGCACGAACGCCCGAAACGCGTAACCTCGGCCTTCGTGACGAACGAATCCCCCCGGGTTCGGCCATGAAGTGGCTCAAGCGGCTTCGTGCGGCCGAATCGGCGTCCCGGCAAGCGTCCCGCCGCCAGGCGGCCTCCCGCCGAGCCGCCTCTCGCGCGCCCGAAGGCCCTCGTGCGCCGGGAGGCTCCCGCGACTCTGACCGCGACCGCGACTTTGGCCGCGACCGCGACCGCGACAGTGGCCGCGACCGCGACCGCGACAGTGGCCGCGACCGCGACCGCGACAGTGGCCGCGGCCCGTCCGGCGCCGCGCGAGCGACGGGCGGGCAGGAGCTGGTGGCCGGGTGGCCCGATGTGTCGCTGGACATCCACGACCCGCTGGTCACGCTCTTCCGCCTGGAGGCCGAGGACCAGGGCTACACGGCCACGCTGGTCGACGATGATCAGCTGGAAGTGGGCCGGCCAGGGGAGGAGGGCAGGTTCACGGTCTGGCTGACCAACCTGCGGCAACTCGCCGTTCAGGAGCCCGAGGACCAGTGGCCCGCCCTCGTCGCCGACTTCGTGGGGACCCTGGTGTCCACCGCCGAGATGAACGAGAGCGACGCGCTCGACGTCACCGACTTCATGCTCGTGCGGACGCTGCTGCGGTCGCGGGTGTACGCCGAGGATTACCAGACCGGCACCGACGAGGTCGTCTCCCGGCCCGTCGCGCCCGGCCTGATCGAGGTCCTGGTGATCGACCGGATCTCGTCACTGATGATCGTTCCGGCTGAGACGGCACGGGAGTGGCCGGCCACCTGGGGTGAACTGTTCGAGGTCGCGCACAACAACGTGCGTGGCGACGGCCCGCTCGAGGTTGTCCACGACGACGTGGACGGTGTCCCCACGGCGCAGCTGTACGGGGAGACCGCGTACGTGACCGCCCACGCACTGTGGACCGATGACTACCCGGTCACGGGCCTGCACGGTGCGCTCGTCGTCATCCCGGCGCAGGGCCAGGTGTACACGGCGCGGCTCGACGGCGACCCGCTGCCCGACGTCATGAACGCCATGGTCCGGATCGGCTGGGTCGGGTTCAGCGAGGGCCCGCGTTCGATCACGCCCAACGTCTTCTGGTGGCACCACGGCCGCCTGGAAGTGGCGGCCACGGTCGAGCCCGACAAGGACGGGGACGGCTGGGCCCTCGCCGTCGTCATCACGCCCGCCTTCAAGGAGTTCCTCAACTCCTTCTAGAACCCCGGCCCTCCCCGCCTAGGCGGGGGCGGCTTCCGGAGCGGCAGCAGGGGCCACCGGGACAGCTGGGGCGGCAGTGGTGGCTTCCGGAGCGGCAGTAGCGGCAGTAGCGGCGGCTGGGGTAGTTGAGGTGGGGTCCAAGCTGAGGGCTGGGCGCTTCTTGAGGGTTTGGCAGGCCAGGAGGCCTACGGGGACCGGGGCCCAGAAGGTGACCGCGCGGAAGATGATGACCGCTTGAACGGCAGGACCTGCGCCGATGCCCAAGGCGGCCAACGCGGCGACCAATGCGGCTTCGGTGGAGCCGAGCCCACCCGGGGCGGGGATGGCCGCTCCGGCTGCGGCCCCTACCAGGTAGGCGCCGATCAGGGGGACCATGTCGCCGGGCCCTGCCGCGCCGGGGACGGCCAGGACGCTCAGCGCGAACGCCAGGCCCATGATGAACGTGGTGGCGGCGGACGCGCCCAGGGTGATGGCCAGGTCTCGGGGCCTGCGGCACAGCTCGGTCAGCCCGTACACGGTGCGTCCCACCGCGGGTGAACGCATGGCGCGCCGTCCCCAGAGCAACGCCAAAGGCAGCAGGACGCCCGCGATCGCGAACACCGGCCAGGGCGGCATGAGGTCGGCGGCCTGCGCGGCGTGGGCGCCGAGCGCGTCGAGCATGCGGCTGTTGCCGCCGTCGATGCCCAGGACCGTTCCCATCAGCATGAGGTCGGCGGGAAAGCCCGCGACCTGCATGGCCGTCACGGCGATCGCCGCGCGGGACAGCGGGACGCCCTGGCAGACCAGGTAGCGGGTGTTGACCGCGACGGCGCCGAGGCCGCTCGGCGTGACGCGGTTGGCTGCGGCGGCGGTGAACTGGGTGAGCGTCGCCTCGTACAGCGGAAGGCGTCGCCCGGCGGCGCCGCGCAGTGTGATGGCGGCGAAGACGTAGTGCAGCACCGAGAGCAGCATCAGGAGCGGCACGAACTCCCAGTGCATGGTGCCGAACGCGGCGGTCGCGGCGCGCAGGGACGCCGAACCGGTGAGCGCCAGTGTCACCGCGACGGCGATGACGAGCATGAGTGCGGTGAGCGCCCATCGCGATCGCGCGCGCACCAGTGAGGCGAGTGCGGTGAACGCGGTGAACGGGCCGGTGGCGAGGCGGGTCAGGGGAGCCAGGCGGTGGGCCAGGGGCGTGAGCCGGTGGGCCAGGGGTGTGAGCCGGTGGGTCAGCGGGGTGATCCGTCGGGCCAGGGGAGCGGTGGTACGGGGTGCGGCGCCGGCGTCAGGGGCCGTGAGGCTGACGGGCGCCGCGCATTCAGCGCCGGCGGCGATTGTCTCCACACCTTATTTGTCGGCTTTTCGTCTGAAGGTTATGCAACCTCGTGATTCATCAGAGGAGAACGCTGCACGGAATTGGACTGACCATGACCGGTGCGCGTCCGGCCGCACCGGGTCACCATACTTGCTCTGAGTAGTTGATCGACTACTGTACGTTTCCTTGCTTTTCGTTTGCGGTATAGGTCCGGCGTCCGCGCAGGTAAGGGCCGTGCCGCGAGTGGCAGGGCGTACGGTCCGCGAGGTGGTCCGCGGTGACTCGCAACAGCGTCAAGGCGCTCGTCCGGTCCGTGCTCATCGTCGTGCTGACGATCGCGACCTGGGAGCTGCGCACCGCGTCGATGCCGACCAAGCTGCAGGGCGCGCTGATGCTGGTCTGCGCGGTCCTGATCGGCGACCTCGGCATGAAGGTCGCGCGCCGCCTGATCCCGTACGGCGTCCTCAAGCGGCACAGCGCCGCGCAGCTGGCCATCTTCGCGGTGGTCGGCACGGTGTACGGGATGATCGCCGCGTTCGTCATCGTCGTGGTCTGGGAGAACTACTCGACCGCCGACACGACCGTCTCGCGCGAGGCGAACGCGCTCGGCGACCTGGAGGGCATGTCGCGCGGCTTCGACGTGCAGTTCCGCAGGCAGGTCCAGGAGGCGGCGCACACCTACGCCTACCAGGTGATCCACGAGGAGTGGCCGGCGATGCGCACCGGCGGGTCCAGTGAACGCGCCCATGCCGCGCTGAGCAAGCTGTGGAGCCTCTACACCGAGGTGGGCAAGGCCAAGCGCGGCGATCCGCTGTACGACCACTCGATCGACCGGCTCGGCGAGGTCGACGACCAGCGGCGCATCAGGCTCGCGCAGAGCAAGCAGGGGCTGCCGTCGCTGATGTGGATGATGCTGTACGCGGGCGCGTTCGCCGCCGTCGCGCTGGCCTACTTCTTCGAGTCGCCGACCGACTGGTTCCACCGGCTGGTCATCGCCATGCTCTCCAGCACCCTGATGTTCTCCATCTTCCTGGTGGTCGCGTTGGAGGCGCCGTTCGGCGGCGGCGACATCCACGTCAGACCGGACGCCTTCCAGTTCGTCATGGACCACATGCAGAACCTGGAGAAATGATGCGGCGGGCCCATCGGGCGTACCGCCGGATGGGCGTGCTGAACGTGCCGCGCGCGGCGGTCCTGGTCATCGCCTGCGCGCTCGCCGCCGTTCTTGCCGCCGGGCTGCTGGAGGCCGGGTACGCGGGGGCGCAGCGGGTGACGCTCCCGCCGATCAAGGTGGGCGTGCTGCACTCGCTGACCGGCAGCGTCGCGATCGCCGAACGCCCCATCAACGACGCCACCCTGCTGGCCATCGAGGAGATCAACGCGCACGGCGGGCTCCTCGGCCGCAAGATCCAGCCCGTGGTCGTCGACGGAAGATCGGACTGGCCGACGTTCGCCGCGCTCGCCCGGCGGCTGCTCTCCCACGACCGGGCCGCGGCGATCTTCGGCTGCTACACCTCGGCCAGCCGCAGGACCGTCGAGCCGATCATTGAGAGGCTGCACGGGGCGCTGTTCTACCCGACGTTCTACGAGGGCATGGAGTCCTCGCCCAACGTCGTCTACACGGGATCGGCGCCGAACCAGTTCATCACGCCGGCGGTGAAGTGGTTCCTGGACAACCGCGGCAAGCGCTTCTACCTGGTCGGCTCGGACTACGTCTATCCGCGTTCCTCGAACGCCATCATCAAGGACCAGTTGGCACGGCTGGGCGGGCAGGTCGTGGGGGAGGCCTATGTCCCCCTGGGCGCGAGCGACGTGCGCGGCCTGGTCCGGAAAATCGTCAAGGCGCGGCCGCAGGTCATCATCAGCTCCATCGTCGGCGACACGAACCTTCCCTTCTACCGGGCGCTGCGGGAGGCCGGGGCGACGCCACAGCGCCTGCCGGTGCTGTCGATCGTCATGGCCGAGGCGGAGATGCAGTTCCTGCGGCCCGCCGAGATGGCGGGCAACTACATCGCGATGAGCTACTTCCAGAGCGTCGGCGGCGCCTCCAACGAAGACTTCGTACGCCGGTTCAAGCGTCGCTTCGGGGCGGGCAGCGTCATCTCCGACCCGATGCAGTCGGCGTACGAGAGCGTGCAGCTGTGGGCGCAGGCGGTAAGGCGGGCGCACAACGTCGAGCCTTCGGAAGTGCTGAAAGCCATCCGCGGCCAGAGTTTCGACGCGCCCGAGGGGCGGATCTGGGTGGACGAGGAGAACCTGCACGCCTGGAAGCGCGCCCGCATCGGCCAGATCCGCGCGGACGGGCAGGTCGACATCATCTGGGAGTCCGAGACCGTTCTGCATCCCGTGCCGTACCCGCCCTCCCGCACGCGCCGCGACTGGAACGGCATGCTGCACGACCTCTACACGGGATGGCACAACAGCTGGGCCCGGCCCTAGTGGCGGAAAATCTCAGAGCTCAGGCAGTACAGCTCAGAGGGCGCGCAGTACGGGGGTGAGCGCGTCCAGGAAGCAGGGCAGGTTGTCGTGGTAGAGGTTGTGCCCCGCGTTAGGGATGGTCGTGACCTCATAACCGTTCTCGCGCAGGGCATCGACATCGAGCGGCACCATCGGGCGTTCTGCGAGGAGAACGACGTCTGAGCCGTCCCGCCGGGTGGGCGGCGCGGGCATGTCGTACTTCAGTAGGTCCGCGAGGCTGCGCGGGTCCCAGCAGGCGCGCGCGGCCAGTTCCGCCTGAACGTCGTCGGCGGACCAGCGCGGATTGTGCGAGGCGATCTGCTCGGCGGTCATCCGCTTGAAGCGCTGGAAGCCGTCCATCGCCGGTGGGGCCGTGACGGCTCTGACGTTCCAGTACGGCTCGGCGTAGACGGCGCGCTGCGGGCGCAGGGCCTCGACCGCCAGGGCAAGCAGAGCGCCGCCCATCGAATGCCCGAGCACGACCTCCGGCCGCGAAGGCAGCGCCTCGACGAGGTCGTCGGCCAGCGCGCGCAGGCTGTAGTCGCCGCGCGGGCTGAGGCCGTGGCCGCGCAGGTCCACGGCTACGACGCGATGCCCCGATGACGCGATGCGCGGTGCGACGCGGTGCCAGGTACGCGAGTCGGTGGCCGTTCCATGGATGAGGACCACCACGCGCTCGCCCTCGCCCCATGCCCGTACGTGGAGCTTCATGGGGCGGCCGTCACCGAGACGACGGCGGCGTCGTGCCCGAGCACACCATTGCGGGCCGACGCCGCCGTCGCCGGTTCGAGGGGGTTGCCGACAAGCCGGCCAGTAAAGAGCAGGAGCCGGTCGCTGATGAGGCATGAGCCCGCCGCCGGCTCCGGTCTGGACGCCGGTGCCGGTGCCGGCGGCGGGGCCCCCGGCTCGGCATCGCGCCCAGCCAGGAAGATGGAAGAGGCCGCGACGGAGATGGTCATCGGAGCCTCCTTCGATGCTGTTACGACCCATTTTCAGAGAGTGACTCTCCGTAGTCAATGCAGGTCATAGCAGATTCAGGGCGGGGTCACGGTCTTGTGGCCGGCCCGTCAGTCGAACAGGAGACCGCTCAGGCGGCGGGCTGGAAACGCTGGTCGCGGGTCTGCGAGCCGATGTAGCGGAGCGTGCTGCGCAGCGTCCAGTGGTTGATGCGCGTCGGCATCATGCGGTAGCCCTGCCGGTACGCCATGGCCATCGCCGAGAAGCGCACCTGGTCGGCGGGCGACCAGGGGATGTCGAACCGCTCGCGGACGATCGCGGGCATGCAGCCGAAGGTGATGAAGCGCATCGGCTTCTCGGCGACGAACTTGCTCGCCTTGTCGAGCATGGCGCTGCGGAACGGGATCATCGAGATCGTGTCCGACCCGCTCTTGGCGATGTCCAGGGCGCGCGCCGCCGCCGGGGTCAGCTCCAGCTCCTTGGTGCAGATGTGCCAGAACTTGCTCTGGAACGCGGCGTAGTCGGCCGGGACCGGGCGCATGCTGACGCCGTAGCGCGAGTACCAGGTGACGGTCTCGGCGTACAGCAGCTCGTGGTCCTCGGCGGTGAGGCGGCGCGGATGGAACAGCTCGGCCGCCCTGAAGATCTCCCAGGTGAACGTCGCGTGCGCCCACCAGAACGTCTCGGGCTCCAGTGCGTGGTAGCGGCGGTCGTGCTCGTCCACGCCGCCGATGCCGCGGTGCAGGTCGCGGATGCCGCGACCGCGGTCGCCCGCGGCGGCCTCCGGCGTCAGGATCGTCGCCCAGATCTGCGGCACCGAACGGTAGATGCGGTCGAACGGCGCGTCGAAGAACGCCGAGTGCTCGGCCACGCCCGCGCCGATGCCGGGGTGCAGCAACTGCATCAGCCCGGCGGCCGCGCCCGGCATCAGCGAGCGCAGGTCACTGGCGTAGCGCCAGAGCAGGGAGCCGGGCTCGATCGTCGCCGTGGCGGCCGCGCGTGCGGACGGAGCGGACATCGCACCTCCAGGTAAACCGTCGCTTACCAGAGTAGGGATCATGAGACGAAAGTCAATCTTTGTCTCATGTCCTCAGTGATGCCCGCTCCGTCCGTCCCGGACACCGCCGTGCCGCGGCGATCCGGAGCCTTCTACGCGGCTACGACCTATGGGGTTACGGCCTATGGGGTTACGACCTATGGGGTTACGACCTATGGGTTTACGGTCTACCCGGCTACGACGCGGGCTTGTAGACGGCCACCGCGCACGCGCTGCCGAGGCCGATGTTGTGCTGGAGCGCTACGCGCGCGCCCTCGACCTGGCGGGCATCGGCCTTGCCGCGCAGCTGCCAGGTCAGCTCCGCGCACTGCGCGATGCCGGTGGCGCCGAGCGGGTGGCCCTTGGAGATGAGCCCGCCGGACGGGTTGACCACGACCTTGCCGCCGTACGTGGTGGCCTGCTCGTCGACCAGCTTGTGGCCCTCGCCGACCTCGGCCAGCCCGAGCGCCTCGTAGGTGATGAGCTCGTTCGCGCTGAAGCAGTCGTGCAGCTCGATCACGTCCACGTCGTCGATCGAGATCTGCGCCTCGTCCATCGCCTTCTTGGCGGCGCGCTGCGAGACGCCGAAGCCGACGACCTGGATCGAGGAGTGGTCCTCGAAGCTGTCGGGGGTGTCGGTCGCGATGTGGTGACCGGCGATCTCGATGGCCTGGCCCCACAGGTCGTTCTCGTCCACGAACCGCTCGCTCACGACCAGCGCCGCGGCGGCGCCGTCGGAGGTGGGGGAGCACTGCAGCTTGGTCAGCGGGTCGAAGATCATCGTGGCGTTCTTGACGTCGTCCAGCGAGTACTCCTGCTGGAACTGCGCGTACGGGTTGTTCACCGAGTGCTTGTGGTTCTTCCAGCCGATCCACGCGTAGTGCTCGGGCGTCGAGCCGTACTTCTCCATGTGCTCGCGGCCGGCGTTGCCGAACATCTGCGGCATCGGGGCCTTGTCCATCTCCCACTCGCGCCCGGCGACCATCGAGTTCAGGTGGTGGTCGATGATGGTGACCTTCGACTTGCCGACGCCCGCGCCGAGCGAGCCCTTCTGCATCTTCTCCATGCCGAGCGCGAGCACGCAGTCGGCCAGGCCGCCCTTCACCGACTGCCGCGCCATGAACAGCGCGCTCGACCCGGTGGCGCACGCGTTGGCGACCGTCATCACCGGGATGCCGGTCATCCCGGTCTCGTAGAGGGCGCGCTGGCCCATCGCCCCGTACATCGAGCCCGCGTAGGCCTGTTCGACCTTGTCGTAGGCGACGCCCGCGTCCTCCAGGGCCTTGCCGACGGCCTCCTTGGCCATGTCGGGGTAGTCCCACTCGCGGGAGCCCGGCTTCTCGAACTTGGTCATGCCCACGCCGACGACGAAGGTGCGGTTGGCCATCAGGCTCGCCTCCAGTACCGAATCCAGTTCGACACCCACCATAGCCGCACCGTTTGAACAAGCGATCGCTTGGGTGTGCATCTAGGTGAGTGTCGAACCTTCATCCGAGGCTCAGGCGGTCAGCTCGTCGGCCAGGGTGGCGGCGAAGGCGGCGACGTCGTCCTCGGTGGTGTCGAACGAGCAGACCCAACGTACTTCGCCCGCGCCCGCGTCCCAGGTGTAGAACGGGTAGCGCTTGCGCACCCGCTCGGCCACGTCCTTCGGGATGATCGCGAAGATCGCGTTCGCCTCCACCGGCTGGGTGATCCGGACGCCGGGCAGGTCGCGCACCGCGTCCGCCAGCCGCCGCGCCATCGCGTTGGAGTGCGTGGCGTTCCGCAGCCACAGGTCGCCCTCGAGCAGCGCGATCAGCTGCGCCGACAGGAAGCGCATCTTGGACGCCAGCTGCATCGCTCCCTTGCGCAGGTAGAGAACGCCGCGGACGGCGTCGGGGTTCAGCACGACGACCGCCTCGCCGAGCATGAGCCCGTTCTTGGTGCCGCCGAACGACAGGACGTCCACGCCCGCGTCGGTGGTGAACTCGCGCAGCGGCGCGCCGAGCGAGGCGGCGGCGTTGGCCAGGCGAGCGCCGTCCACGTGCAGGTAGAGGTCGCGTTCATGCGCCGCCGCCGCGATCGCCGCGATCTCGGCGGCGGTGTAGACGGTCCCCATCTCGGTGCTCTGCGTGATCGACACGATCTTGGGCTGGGCGTGCTGCTGGTCGCCGATGCCCCACGCGAGCCGGTCCACGAGCTCGGGCGTCAGCTTGCCGTCCGGCACCGGCGCCGTGATCAGCTTCAGGCCGGCGACCTTCTCCGGCGCGCCGCCCTCGTCCATGTTGATGTGCGCGGACTCGGCGCACACGACCGCGCTCCAGCGGTCGGCCATCGCCTGCAGGGACACCACGTTCGCGCCCGACCCGTTGAAGACCGGGAACGTCTCGGCCTGCTCGCCGAAGTGCCGCCTCATGACCTCGGTCAGGCGCGCGGTCCAGGCGTCGTCGCCGTAGCCGGTGGCGTGGCCCTCGTTGGCGGCGGCGATGGCGGCGAGGATCTCCGGGTGGATGCCCGAACGGTTGTCGCTGGCGAACGTGCGGGAGGCGGGTTCAGTGCTGGGAGAGGTCAAGACGGGTTCCGTTCAGTTCTTGCGCGGGTCGGTTCCAGAGGTCGGCGATGGCCTCGGCGAGATCGTCGACGTGCGTGAAGCCGGGGTAGGCCTTGTCCGGGTGCTCGGCGCGCATGGCGTCGGTGAGCAGCGCCTTCACCACCAGGATGGCGGCGGCCGCGTCCGTGCCGGCGAACGAGTCGGCGAGCGCGAGCGTCCACGCCTCCGCCGCGGCCTTGGCGGTCGCGTACGCCGCCACGCCCTGCGCCGGGTGCTGCGCCGCGTGCTGCGACACGATCGTGAACCGGCCGTCCGGGCTGCGCCGCAGCTCCTCGTGGAAGGCCAGCGTGGTGTGCTGCAGCGTGCGGACGATCTGGCCGTGCAGGAAGTCCCAGTCGGCCAGGTCGGTGTCGCCGAAGGTCTTGCCGCCGCGCCAGCCGCCGACGAGCTGGATCAGCCCGTCCACCCGCCCGTGCTCGGCGATGACGCCGTCCGCGAAGGCGCGGGTGGCGCCGGAGTCCAGCAGGTCGACGACCGCGCCGGTGATCCGCTCGTCGTCCCACTGCTGCGGGCTGCGGCCGGCCGCGACGACCCGGGCGCCGCCGGCGGCGAGCCGGCGCACCACGGCGTGCCCGGTCGCGCCGCCGGATCCGGCCACCACGACGACGCGGCCGGCGTTATGGGAACTCTCCGCACTCGATGTCATGCCACCATCCTCTGACAGGTGGCGACCCGAATCGGACTCGGAGGCGGTTGAACGGGCAGGAGAGGTCACCGAACGGGTGGCAGAGAACCGCCGAACGGGTGGCAGAGAACCGCCGAACGAGCGGCAGAGGTCAGTGACGGGCCTCGTGGCTGCTCAGCGGCTCGGCCTCGGGAACGTCCAGACGGCCCCGCAGCGCGTCGATGTCGTCGCCGAGCCGGGCCATGTTGCCCTGCAGCTCGCGCCACAGCCCGGAGCGCTGCTCCATCTGCGACAGCTTGCCGCGCAGGTCCGACAGGCGCTGCTCGACGGTCTCCAGGCGGGTGCTGTTGCCGGCGGTGTCCTTGCCGGTGCGCACGAGAGTGGTCGCGACCACCGTGAGGTCGCGCTCGGTGTCGTCCATCCGCTCGTCCAGGCGGGGGAGCAGCCGCTCGTTCAGCTGCGTGACCAGGGAGTCGAGCTCGGTGCGCAGCTCGCGCATGCCGGCGTCCTGGCCTTTCAGGGTTTCCTCCATGAGGGCCAGCCGTTCGCCGTACGCTTGGAGGCGCTCGCGCTCGGCTGATCGTTCCCGGTCGTCCACGAGCTTGGCGAGGGTCTTGACACCCTCGCGCAGCTGACGCTCCGCCTCGACGGCGACGCGGCGGACGATAACCGAGAACACGGCCATGATGCTCCTCTGGAGTTGGGGGATCTTGACGGTGGACGCCCCCTAAACTCTAGGCGAACTGGAGGAAAACGGGGCAGATCATCTGCGTGTTCTTTAAGTGAATGAGTGCCTCTTCCGGCCACTTCGGTCACACCGGCCACCAACGGCCACGACCCGCCGCCCCGCAGGCCTCCCTCCCCGGAGGCTCGTGAAGCGACGGGCCGCGACACGAAGGCCGGCCTCCCAACCGGCGAGGCGTACGGTAACCATCGGAACGTTGCACGCACGTTGCAGTCGCACCGTCACCAAGGGTGGCAACGCCGAGGTCTCGGTGTTTACCGGAACCGGTTGCGCGCCCTGACGGATGGGTCGATGCTCAGGAACCGATCCGAGATTCTGTCAATCGCGGGAGTTCCGATGGGACGGGTCTCCGCCGTCACTGCGCCGCACGCGTGCCGCGAACCCTCCGCCGCGGCCCGGCGCCTCGCCGCCGCGCACGAGCTCGCCCACGACGCGGGCGACACCATGATCTGCGGCACGTCCGGCGGCGCCACGCTCGCCACGTTCGGCGGCGCCGCGGTCGCGCGCGCCGCCGCGCCGCGCGTCCGGCCGCCGATCTCCGAGTCGTGGCGCCGGTCCTGGGAGGCCGGCGTCGACACCGCGGTCGAGGCGGCGCCGCTGGTCTACGACCGCGACGTGCTGGGCGACGCCCGCTCGGCGCACCCCCTCGCCCCGCACCTGCCGATGCTGCGCGGGCTGCTGCGCAACGCCGCCGACGAGACCGAGCACCTGATGGTGATCACCGACGCGGCCGGGCACGCGCTGTGGACCGAGGGGCCAGCCAAGGTGCGGCGGCTCGCCGACCGGGTCGGGCTGACCGACGGCTTCTGCTGGTCGGAGGGGTCGATCGGCACCAACGGGATCGGCACCGCGCTCGCCTCGGGCCGCCCCGAGTACGTCTACTCCGCCGAGCACGTCGCCCGCGTCCTGCACAACTGGTCGTGCGCCGGAGCCCCGATCATCGACCCCGACAGCGGCCAGATCATCGGCTGCATCGACGTCAGCGCCACCGTCGACGCACTGCACCCGGCGACCGTCGCGCTGGTCGCGGTCGCGGCCCGGCTCGCCGAGGCGCGCCTGGAGAACGACATGCACCGCCGCGACGACCAGCTGCGCGAGCGTTCGCAGCGGCACCTGAGAGCCCTGCACGGTGCGCCGGGCGTGCTGGTCACCGCGACCGGCCGGATCGTCGCGGGGGACCCGGCCGACTGGCACGGCCACCGGCTGCCCGCCCCGGTGCCCGGCGGCGAGATCGAGCTGCCCGACGGCCGCCTCGCCATCGCCGAGCCCGCGGGCGAGGCGTTCCTGGTCCGGCCGAGCGGCCTTCCCGGTCCCGAGGGCGGAGCGGACGGGCCGCCGCCCGCGCGTCAACGGCGGCCGCTGCTCACGCTCGCGCTGCTCGGCACCGATCAGCCGTACGCGCTGCTGGACGGCCGCCGCATCCCGCTGACGCTCCGCCACGCCGAGATCCTGGCCCTGCTCGCGGTGAACCCGCGCGGCCTCACCGGCGACCGGCTGGCCCTGCACCTGTACGGCGACGAGGGCAACCCGGTCACCATCCGCGCCGAGATCCACCGGCTGCGCTCCCAGCTCGGCGACGTCCTGCGGGCCAAGCCGTACCGGCTGGAGTGCGAGGTCGACGCGGACCTGCTGGCGGTGCGGCGGCTGCTGGACGACGGCGACGCCCTCACCGCGGTGCGGCTGTGCCGCGGCGAGCTGCTGCCCCGCTCGGACGCGCCGGGCGTCCGCGCCGAACGCGACGAGCTCGCCGTCCGCATGCGCAGCCTCATCCTCGACCGGGGCGGCGTCGGCGTGCTGTGGGACTACGTGCAGACCGAGCCGGGCCGGGCCGACCACGAGGCCCTGGAACGCCTGGACGTCGTGCTCCCGCCCGGCGACCCGCGCCGCGCCACCGTCACCTCGCGGCTGCGCATCCGCGAGTTCTGAGGGCTCAAGTGGTGGTCCCGGGTCCTTAGGATGCGAGCGTGGACAGGGATCGAGCGCGAGACGTCGTCGTCGCGGCGGCCGTGGCGGGAGTGGTGTCGGGCGCGCCCTCGACGCTGCACGCCCTGCTGACGCGGCGCAGGCCGATCGAGGCGACGCTGGCGGCCGGGACGATGCTGCTTCCCCGCGAGAGCCGGTCGGTGCCGCTGGCGCTGGCGGCCGTTCCCGTTCACGCGGCGCTATCATTGGGCTGGGCGGGCGTACTCGGCGCGGTCCTGCCCGCACGCCGGGCTGCCGGGGCGGGTGCTGCTGCGGGGCTGGTGATCGCGGCGCTGGACCTCGGCGTCGTCGGGCGGCGCGTTCCGCGGATCAGGGCGTTGCCGCAGGTACCGCAGGTGGCCGACCACGTCGCCTTCGGGCTGGTGGTGGGCTGGGTGCTGGCCAGGCGCCGCGCCGCCCGCCGGGCCGCCTAGGATCCGGGCATGACCATCGAGGCGATCTCGGCGACGTCGCCGTACGTCATCCGCCGGTCGTTCACCCTCCAGTCGTGGCGGGACGTGGTCTTCCTGCACTGGCGGGTCGACCCTGGCGCGGTCCGCCCGCTGCTGCCGCGCGGCACCGAACCCGAGATCCAGGACGGCTCGGCCTGGGTCGGCGTGATCGGCCTGCGAATGACCGGCCTGCGGCTCGGCACGCTGCCCTACCCCTCGTTCCTGGAGCTGAACGTGCGGCTCTACAGCGTGGACGAGGACGGGCGGCGCGGCGTGGTGTTCCGCGCCATGGAGGCCACCGACCCGGTCTTCGCGGCGGCGTCCCGGTCCGCGCTGCGCCTCCCGTACACCTGGTCGGACATGCGCTTCACCCGCGGCGGCGAGGGCGAGGTCGGCTACTCGACGCGGCGGAGGGTCCCCGCGCCGTCCGGCGTCGGCGTACGGCTGAAGGTCCGCCCAGCCGAGACCGTGGAGCCGACCGCGCTGGAGACGGCCCTCACCGCCCGCTGGGCCCTGCACCAGCGCTGGTACGGCGAGACCCTGCGGATGCCGGTCAACCACCTGCCCTGGCCGCTGCGGCGGGCCGAGCTGACGCACTGGCAGGACGCCGGGCTCGCGGCCGCCTGCGGGCTCCCGCCCCTGGACGGCCCGCCCGAGAGCGTCCTGTACGCCGCCGCGACGACCGTCCGGTTCGGCAACGGCAGCCGGGTCGCTAGTCCAGCAGGTGCGCCCTGTCGTTGTAGGTCACTGGTCGCAGACGGGATCCGTCGTTACTCCAGCGGGTGAGCGAGGCGTTGGCGACCGGCTCCTTCTCGATCGCCATGATCTCCTTCTCGGAGAGCCGTTCCACCAGGTAGCGCGTCATCACGATGATCGCGTCGTGGGTCACCACGAGCGCGCGGCCACCGGGCGCGTTCATGTCCAGGTCGCGGTAGAAGCTGCGCAGCCGCAGCGCCAGGTCCGCCCACGACTCGCCGCCGGGCGGCCGGTAGTAGAACTTCCCGAGATGCCTCATCCGGGCGGCCTCCTCGGGGTGGCGGCGCAGCACGCCCCGCCAGGTGAGGCCCTGCAGGATGCCCTGCTCCCGGTCGCGCAGGCGCTCGTCCACCTCCAGCTCCACCTCGTACGGCGCCTCGGCGAGCGCGATCCGCGCCGTGTCGAGCGTGCGCTGGTACGGGGAGGCCACCGCGAGCGTCGGGCGCTCCTCGGGCGGCAGCTCGGCCAGCCAGCGGCCCAGCCGCTTGGCCTGCTCGCGTCCGGTGGGGGTGAGGGGGACGTCGGCGTCGCGCTCGGGGATGTCGTATTCCTCGGCCTCGGTGCCCACGGCGGCCCCGTAGGCGACGTTGCCGGTGCTCTCACCGTGCCTGGTCAGATTCAGCCATTCGAGCGCGTCCACAACCCCCATGATTCCACGCTGTCACGGCTTCGCGCGTGCCGCTCGCCGCGCCCGCCGCGTCACGCCGCACCTGCGCGCCGCTTGCTCTACACGGCGTAGTACTCTCTGATGCCGTGACGAATGCGCTGGCCACCGTGATCATCGTGGTGTCGTTGGCGGCCGCCGCCTACGCCCTGGTGACCGCCCTCCGCAACCGCGCGATGGGCTGGGGCCACCTGATCGCGCTCGGCGTGGTCGAGGTGCTGCTGATCGTCCAGGCGGTGCTCGGCTTCGTGAAGCTCGCGGGCGACGAGGGCCCCAAGCAGCCCGCGACGTTCATCGGCTACCTGCTGGCGATCCTGCTGATCCCGGCGGCGGGTGCGGGCTGGGGGATGCTGGAGCGCACCCGCTGGGGCCCCGGCGTGATCGTCGTCGCCTGCCTGGCGGTGGCCGTGATGATCGTGCGAATGAACCAGATCTGGACGGGCAATGGCTGAGCGCGACACCGAGACCACGGGTACCGAGAGCGCCGAAGGCGGCGAGACCACGGGTACTGAGACCGTCCCCGACCCGGCCGCTACGCGGAGCGGGCCGGGGAGGCTCCTGGTCGCGGTCTACGCGATTTTCGCGCTGGCGGCAGGGGCCCGAGCCGCCGTCCAGATCGCGACCAAGTTCGACGAAGCGCCGCTCGCGTACGTGCTGTCGGCGGTCGCCGCCGTGATCTACATCCTCGCCACCGTCGCGCTGGCCATGGGCGGGCGCACCTCGCGGCGGATCGCGTTCGCCGCGCTGTCGGTCGAGCTGGCCGGCGTGCTGATCGTCGGGACGCTCAGCCTCGCCGACTCCGAGGCCTTCCCCGATGCGACGGTCTGGTCGGGGTACGGCCGTGGGTACGGGTTCGTTCCGCTCGTGCTGCCGATCATCGGGCTGTGGTGGCTGCGCCGCACGGGACGGGCCGCCCGCGCGGAGGCCACCGGCCGCTAGGCGGCGGTCGGCGGGGCGGAGGTCATCGTGCGGCCGCCGATCGGCAGCCGGTGGATGGCAGCCTGCGCGATCATCTCGACCTCCGCCGGCGAGTAGTCGGCGTGCGGGTGCTTGCGGAGCCAGCGCAGCGCCTTGAACGGCGTCGCGAACACGATCCCGTCGGCGGTGAACGGCGCCTTGGTGAGCCGGCCGCCGTGCACGGCCATGATCGGCGTCACCTTGACGTCCATCCCCGTCTGCTGCGAGATCAGCGCGCCCGCCGTCGCGGCGGCCCCGGTGACCGCCTTCACCATGGCGGTCTGGGTGCGGCCGTCGATGAACAGCTTGCCGCCGTGCACCGACAGCTCGGCCTCGGGGTGCCACGCGTCGTTCTGCACCAGGAACGCCCCGCCCGGTCCCACCACCAGCTGGTCGATGGTGCCGTGGCCCGGCACGGTGCGCGCGTAGACCACGCGGTGACCGCGCCGTTCCAGCGTGTAGCGCAGGATGCGGTTCATCCGCTCATCGCCGCGCAAACCTCGCCGCCAGACGCTCGAGAGGTTGTGACCGCGCCAATGAAAGTAGGTATCGGCGATCGCGACCAAGGCCATCATGACCAGCCCGAAAACGGCGTTGACCAGCAACGAGCACATGATGCCCATCGCCCCGGCCATAATTGCGCGGGTCCGCAATCTCCCCTTTTGGCCACGCTGCCACAGTTCTTCGTAGACCGCCTGTGGCGAGCCGCCGGTGAATGCCGCCCTGTCCCTGAGGTAGATGGAGCTGCCGATCATCGCCTGCCTCCTGCACCTGCGGATACGTCCCGATTAACGGGATACCCGGGTCATTGCCCGTAGCCATCCTAAGGTGGGATAAGACGACCTGGAAAGCAACAGGAAGTGAGATAGGGCTTGCCTTCGACCTCCTTTGCTGGGTGAGTGCTAGAACGTTCCTTGGGATTCCCTAGAACGTTCTACGCTGAAGCGGGAAATGAGCGGTGAAAGTTTCACTGCAAGCGCGGCCGTCGCTTTCGGATTCCTGTAATTACGGCCATGGGAGACTGGTCCGATGCGCATCGCCCGACAGGAGGATCTGCCGGTCAGGCACGTCGTCCCCGAACTACGGGCGGCCCTGGCCGAACGCGGTGCGGCCGTGCTCGCGGCTCCGCCCGGAACCGGCAAGACGACCCTTATCCCGCTCGCCCTCGCCGACTCCGAAGGGAGAGGCGGGAGGATTCTCGTTCTGGAGCCCCGGAGATTGGCCGCCCGCGCCGCGGCCCGCCGGATGGCGTGGATGCTGAACGAGAAGGTCGGGCAGAGCGTCGGGCTCACCATTCGCGGTGAGCATCGGCCCGGATCGCGCGTTCAAGTGGTCACAACGGGTGTCGTTCTCCAGCGGCTCCAGGACGATCCCGAGCTCTCCGACGTCGGCACGGTCATGCTCGACGAATGCCACGAGCGGCATTTGGACGCCGACACCGCGCTGGCGTTCCTGCTGGACGTGCGCGCCACGCTCCGCCCCGACCTGCGCCTGCTCGCGGCGTCGGCGACCGCCGACACAGGCCCGTGGGCGCGCCTGCTCGGCGACGGCACCGGCGATGGCACCGGCGACGGTGCCCCGGTCATCGAGACCGAGGCCGCCCTGCATCCGGTGGAGGTCGTCTGGGCGCCGCCCGAGCGTCCCCTGCCGCCGCCGCACGGCATGCGCGTGGACCCCGCGCTGCTGGCGCACGTCGCCGCCACCGTCCGCCGCGCGCTGGCCGAACGGGACGGCGATGTCCTCTGTTTCCTGCCGGGTGTGGGGGAGATCGCCCGCGTCGCCGGGCAGCTGTCCGGCGCCGGCGTGGAGGTGCTCCAGGTCCACGGCCAGGCCCCGCAGTCCGTCCAGGACGCGGCGCTGTCGCCCGGCGACCGCCGCCGCGTCATCCTGGCCACCTCGGTCGCCGAGTCCAGCCTGACCGTCCCCGGTGTACGGATCGTGATCGATTCCGGTCTCGCCCGCGAGCCGCGCACCGACCACGCCCGCGGCCTCGGCGCGCTCACCACGGTCCGGGCGTCCCGCGCCGCCGCCGACCAGCGCGCCGGTCGCGCCGGGCGCGAGGCCCCGGGCACGGTCTACCGCTGCTGGAGCGAGGCCGAACACGACCGCCTGCCCGCCCGTCCCCGCCCCGAGATCGAGCTGGCCGACCTCACGACGTTCGCGTTGCAGATCGCCTGCTGGGGCGAGCCGGACGCGAGCGGTCTCGCCCTGCCCGACCCGCCGCCCGAGGCGGCCCTGCGCGCCGCCCGCGCCGGGCTCCAGGCCATCGGGGCGGTGGACGACGACGGCCGCGCCACCGATCGTGGCCGCCTGCTCGCCCGCGTCGGCGTTCACCCACGCCTGGCGCGCGCCCTGGTGGACGGCTCGGCCGACGTCGGCGCCCGTACCGCCGCCCAGGTCGTGGCGCTGCTGTCCGAGCCCCCGCCGCGCGCCGCCGGCGACGACCTGACCGCCGCGTGGCGTTCGCTGCGCCGGGGCGGCCCGCCCACCGACGCGCACGCCGCCCGCTGGCGCGACGAGGCCCGCCGGCTCGAAACCGCCCTCGCGTCGATTACGCCCGCCTCTCGAGACTCCCGCGACCGAACGCCCGCCGCCGATCGCGCCGACCGCGATCGCGCGGCCGCCGCCGATCGCGCTGCCCGCGGTCGTGTGGCCGCCGCCGGTCCCGGTGCCCGCGATGCCCACGGCGCCGCCGATGCCCACGGCGCCGCCGAGGCCCACGGTGCCCGCGATGCCGGGGGCCTCGCCGTCCACCACGGGCGCGGCGATGACGCGACGGCGGGGCGGATCGTGGCGCTGGCGTTTCCGGAACGGGTGGCCCGGCGCCGGGGCGGCGGCTACCTGATGGCGTCCGGGACGGGCGCGGAACTCCTGGGGGAGGGGTCGGCGCTCGCGGCGGCGAAGGCGGAGTGGCTGGCGATCGCCGTGGCCGACCGGCCCGCCGGGGCCGCGTCGGCGAGGATCCGGGCCGGCGTCGTCATCGATGAGGAGATCGCGCGGCTGGCCGGTGAGGCCGGGTGGGAGGACGAGGTCGTCTGGCGGGACGGCGACGTCCGCGCACGGCGGGTGGAACGGCTCGGCGCGATCGAGCTGAACGTCCGGCCGCTGAAGAACCCGGATCCGGCGCTGGTGCGCAAGGCACAGGCCGACGGGCTGCGGGCGCAGGGGCTCTCCCTGCTCAACTGGACGCCGGGCGCGGTCGCGCTTCGGGAGCGCCTCGCGTTCGCCCACCGCGCGCTGGGGGAGCCATGGCCCGCGATGGACGACGCGTCGCTGCTGGAGCACGCCGAGGACTGGATCCAGCGCGACTTCAAGAAGATCGACGTCGCGGGCGCGCTGCGCGGGCTGCTGCCCTGGGAGTGCGCCGCGCGGCTGGACGAGGTGGCGCCGGAACGGATCGAGGTGCCCTCGGGCTCGAAGATCCGCGTCGACTACTCGGGCGAGCAGCCCGTGCTGGCGGCGAAGCTGCAGGAGCTGTTCGGTTGGGAGGCCACGCCCAGGCTCGCGGGTGTCCCACTGGTCGTGCACATGCTGTCGCCCGCCGGGCGGCCCGCGGCGGTGACCGCCGATCTCGCCTCGTTCTGGCGCGAGGGCTACAAGGCCGTACGCGCCGAGCTGCGCGGCAGGTATCCCAAGCACCCCTGGCCGGAGGACCCGGCGCAGGCGGTCGCGACCAAGCGCACCAAGCGGCCCTGACCAATGCGCCGATCTTGCTCTCAGCGCCCTCAATTCCGGGATGAAAGGGCGCTGAGAGCAAGATCGGCGTGGAGTCAGGAGTGGCGGGAGCTGATCAGGGCCTCGATGCCGTCCAGGATGCGGGCGAGGCCGAACTCGAAGGCGTGCCGCGGCCCGACGGCCCCCTGGTATTCGATCGAGGACGCGGTGCCGACCCGGCTGCCCAGCGGGTAGGCGCCGGGTTCGATGAGCTCGGCCAGCACCGGGCCGGTCTTGTCCCACCACTCCTGCTCGGTCATGCCCGTGCGCTGCGGCGCCTGGGCGACGTGGACCGAGGTCCGCGCGGTGCTCTCGGCGTGGCCGTCGACCAGGGCGACGACCGAGTCCATCTCCACGTCGGTGAGGCCCAGGCCCTCGACCGCGCGCAGTTCGTACTCGTACTTGTCCAGCAGGTTGGGGCCGAGCGGCGGGCGGCCGGTCGAGATCTCCAGCAGCCACGGGTGGCGGTGGTAGAGGTCCCAGTTCTGGTGGGCGATGTGCTCCAGCGCCGCCCGCCAGGGCGCGTCCTGCGGCGGCGGGACCAGCTCGCCGATGACGCGGTCGAGCATGAGGTCGACCAGCTCGGCCTTGCCCGGCACATAGGTGTAGATCGACATCGTCGAGACCGCGAGCTCCTCGGCGATGCGCCGCATGGACAGCGCGGCCAGGCCGACCGCGTCGGCGAGCTCGATCGCGGTGGTGGCGATCCGTTCGGCGGTCAGCTTGGGCTTCGGGCCGCGCCGTGGCGGCGGCTCGACGCCCCACAGCAGCTCCAGGCTGCGCCGCGGGTCGCCGCTCCCGGTGTACTCCGTCGTCACGATCACCATCGTAGGCCGCGCGGGATAAAACTCTGTATGGTGTACGTTATATTTATTCCGTACGTCGTACAGAGTTGGAGGCGTCATGGATTCCCCCTCACCCGCGGTGCTCGCCGAGGGCCTGACCAAGAGATACGGCGACACGGTCGCGCTGGCCGGGCTCGACCTGACCGTCGAGCCGGGCACGGTGCACGGCGTTCTCGGCCCGAACGGCGCGGGCAAGACCACCGCCGTCCGCATCCTCACCACGCTCACCCGGCCCGGCGGCGGCACCGCCCGGGTCGCCGGGTTCGACGTGGTGCGCGAGCCCGCGCGGGTCCGGGCCGCGATCGGGCTCGTCGGGCAGCACGCGGCGGTCGACGAGATCCTCGGCGGGCGGCAGAACCTGGTGATGTTCGGACGGCTCCACCACCTCGGCGTGCGCGCGGCGCGGACCCGGGCCGAAGAGCTGCTCGAACGGTTCCGGCTGACCGACGCGGCGGACCGGCCCGCCGGGGCGTACTCGGGCGGTATGCGGCGGCGCCTCGACCTGGCCGCCAGCATGATCCTCGCGCCGCCCGTGCTGTTCCTGGACGAGCCGACCACCGGCCTGGACCCGCGCGGACGCAACGAGGTGTGGGAGTCGGTGCGGACGCTGGTCGGCGGCGGGACCACCGTGCTGCTCACCACCCAGTACCTGGAGGAGGCCGACCAGCTCGCCGACCGGATCTCGGTGATCGACCACGGCCGGGTCATCGCCGGGGACACCCCGGACGGCCTGAAGGCCCGCATCGGCGGCGACCGGATCGACGTCGTCGTCCGCGACGCCGCCGACCTCGCCGCCACCGCCGAGATCATCGGGCGGATCGGTGGCCGGGGAGCCGACGTGCACGCCGACACCGGCCATGTCGGCGCCGCCGTCACCGACCGCGTCGCCGCCCTGACCGAGGCCGTACGGGCACTGGACTCGGCCGGGATCGCGGTCGAGGACATCGGCCTGCGCCGCCCCACCCTCGACGAGGTCTTCCTGCGCCTCACCGACGACCAGGAGGTCACCGTATGAGCCAGTACGCGAGCCAGTACGCGAGCCGGCGCTCGAGCCGGTACGTGACGACGGCGCGGTGGGCGGTCGCCGACACCTGGACCATCACGCTGCGGACCCTGGCCCACTGGGCGCGCCGCCCCGACCAGATCATCATCGGGCTGCTGTTCCCGGTGATGGTCGTGCTGATGATGGGCTACCTGTTCGGCGGCCAGATGGAGGTGCCCGGCGGCGGGGACTACCGGGAGTTCATCATGCCGGGCATGTTCGCCATGACCATGGTCTTCGGGACCGAGGCGACGTTCAGCGCCGTGGCGACCGATGCCTCCAAGGGCGTCACCGACCGCTTCCGTTCGCTGCCGATGTCGCCGTCGGCCGTGGTCGCGGGGCGCTGCGTCGCCGACATGCTGAACTCGGTCGTCTCCCTCGCGGTCATGATCGTCTGCGGGCTGCTGGTCGGGTGGCAGTGGAACGAGGGGATCGGCAAGGCGCTGGCGGCGTTCGGGCTGCTGCTGGCGTTCCGCTTCTCGCTGCTGTGGATGGGCGCCTACCTCGGCCTGATCGCCAGGGGACCGGAGTCGGTGATGGCGGTCCAGATCCTGGTCTGGCCGATCAGTTTCCTGTCCAGCGCGCTGGTCGCCCCCGCCACCATGCCGGACTGGCTGGGCGCGGTCGCCGAGTGGAACCCGATGTCGGCCACCGCGACCGCCGCCCGCGACCTGTTCGGCAACCCCGACGTCGCGGGGGACTCCTGGGCCGCCCAGCACAGCGTGCTGCTGGCGGTGGCGTGGCCGCTGGTGATCATGCTGGTGTTCCTGCCGCTGGCGGTACGCCGCTACCGGCGTCTGGGCGCCTGAGCCCGACGAAGTCGGCCGGGGGGTGTGGGGGGTCGGCCCCCCTCGGGGAAGTACTGATCCGATCCCATAACCTGGAGCGCGTGACTGCCAAGAGCCCCCGGCTGATGCTTCCCGGACTGCGCGAGGTGTACGAGGCGTTCGTCCGGGCCGCGGGCGAGCTCCCCGCGCTGCCCGGCGCGCTCCAGGCGGAGGTGTGGACCTCCTCCCAGCTCGGCGCTCTCGAGGCCGCCGCCCCCCACGCCGAGGGGCGGCGCGCCGCGCTGGGCGACCTGATCACCAGCATGAGCGCTGCCGGGACGCCCGGGGCGTACGCGTTCCTGCGCGCGCTGGAGGCGATCGGCCCGGATGAGGCCCGCCGCACCGCGGGCCGCGCAGCCGACGGGGTGCGCAACCTCGCGGCCGAGCCGTCCTGGCTGAGCGCCCTCGGCAGGGTCACGCCGAGCCAGGTCTGGCTGATCCAGGAGGGCCCGCTGGACGGCGACCGCCTGGTCTGCGAGTTCCGCTACGAGGACGGCGGCCTGCACGCGCTGGCCGTACGGCTGACGCACGGGGAGGTGCCGAGCGAGATCGTCATCGTCGGCGACGTCCCGGCCCTGATGACCGCCGCGCGGCAGGCGATGCAGGCCGAGCTCTGCGTCGTTCAGCCGTACGACGCAGAGCTCGTGGGGACGCGGCTGCGGAGCGCGCTCCAGGACGGCGGAGACCTTCCGGAGGACTGTTACCCGGCGCTCGCCCTCGCCCGCCACCGCGCCTCTCTCCTGCCGGGCGGTGTTTCACAACCCCGGCCTACGGCCTCGCCTGGCGGCTCGGCCTAACCGGGCTCAGGCAAACGCGACATCGCTTCGCGATCTGAGCCGGGGAGCTCGCCTCCGGCGTCACTCCCCGACTCAGGTAACGCGTTTGCGCGGTGGCCGGGGTCGTCGTGAAACACACCCGGGGTCCCGTGGGTCAGACTGTCGGTATCTTGAGCAGGATCCGGCCACTGGCCGAATCGCGGACTTCGAACCTGGTGATCTCGTTCGGCTTGAGTGCCGTCCCGCCCTCCAGCGTGAGCGCCGGAGCGGGCGAGTCGGCGAAGCCGTAGCCCTTGGGCGGCACCGACCAGCCCGACACCGTCCGGTCGTTGCCCGCACGGTCGATCGCGACCAGGGTGCACTCCAGCGGGCCCTTGACCTTGCCCAGCTTGAGGCCGACGCGGCTGCCCCAGCCCTTGCCCTCCATCGCCACCGTTCCGGACACGCCCGTCGCGGCGTCGGTGGCCGAGACGTGGTGGCCGTTCTGCAGCAAGGCCTCGACGCTGGCGGCCGGGGCCGCGGGAGGCGCGGCGGCCGGCGGCGCCGGGCTCGGGCTCTTGTCGTCGCCGGTCATGGTCAGCCCGGCGCCGAAGGCCCCGGCGAGGAGCACGATGCCCGCCGCCGCGCCGACCAGCGCGCCGGACCTGCGGCGGCGCCTGTCGGCCCGCTCCCGGTAGCGCAGCATGTCGGTCACCACGGCCGGGTCGGGCGTGGGCGGCGCGGGCGCGGGCTCCTCGATGGGCGACAGCCCGTCCAGCGTGGCCGCCACCCCGCGCAGCACCGCCAGCTCCTCGTGGCACTGCATGCAGGTGGACAGATGCGCCTCGAAGGCCCGCCGGTCGGGCTCCTCGAGCAGACCGAGGACGTAGGCTCCGACGTCGATGTGCTGGATGCTCGCGTTCACGGCGTGACCCCCCTCTCCTCCAGGGCGACGCGCAGTGCTCTCAGCGCGTAGTAGACACGGGACTTCACCGTTCCGACCGGAATCCCCAGATGCTTGGCGGCCTCGTTCACGGTGCGGTCCCGGAAGAAGGTCTCGTTGAGGATCTCCCGGTGCGCCGGGGACAGCGCGAGGAGAGCCTCGGAGACGACGACCGATCTCAGGAGGTCCTCCAACCCGTCGGGGGCCCGCATGTTCTCCAGCGGCCCCTCGCCGGCCTCCTGCGGCCGGGCGTTCTTGCGGCGCTGGTCGTCGATGACGATCCGCCGCGCCACGGTGGCGAGCCAGGGCAGCAGCGAGGTCGCGTTGGCGTCGAGCTGGTGCGCGCTGCGCCAGGCGCGGATCATCGTCTCCTGGACGACGTCCTCGGCCCAGTGGCGGTCGCCGCCGGTGAGCCGCAGCACGAACGACAGCAGCGGCCGGCCGTACACGCGGTAGAGCTCGGTGACGATCACCTGGTCGTCCACGGCGTCCGCGCGGGACCCGCGGAACCAGCTCCAGGGGCCGGTGCCGGCGCGGTCGGGCGGCGCCGCGGTGGGGGATCTGTGGGCCATCGGGGTTCTCCGGGCGGGGTGAGGACCGAGGGGTCGGGGGTCAGTAACCGGTGGTGCCGCCGGTGTTGGGGGCGTTGGGGGCGCTGCCGCCGCCGGAGGTGGCTCCGCCGGTGGCACCGTTGCCGGTTCCGTCGCTGTTGCCGTTGGTTCCGTTCGTGGTTCCGTTCGTTCCGCCGGTGTCGCTGCCGGCGCCTGGTCCGGGCTTGACGGCGGCACCGGGGTCGATCCCCGCGCCGTTCAGCAGCCGCGCCCGGGTGCCGATGGGGGTGCTGGCGAACCAGGCGCCCGCGATGCCCTGACCGTGGGCGTCGCCGGGTCCCTCGTCGCCGATGTAGCGGTACATGGGCCAGCCGCCGACGGTGAGCTGCCAGCTCCCGCCGGGCCGCGCGACCCTTCCGATCACGGCACGGTTGATGCCGGTGAGCTTCATGCCGGGGGACCAGGGCTCCGGCGGCCACAGCCGCGTGCACTCGCCCGCGCAGTTGGAACGCGAGGGACGCGCGGTGTCCCTGTCGTAGCGGTAGAGCGTCCGGCCGCCGCCGTCGGCGAGGATCCCGCCGAGCCGGGGGTTGGCCGAGATGCGGATGCTCTGCGCGCTGGACGGTGCGTCGGTGATGACGACGTCGGCGCCCGGCTCGGGCGACTTGCCGCCGGCGCCGGTGATGGCGTGCGAGGAGTGCCCGGTGTAGCCGGCACAGGAAGTCAGCGCCACGCACGCGGCCACGGCGGCGCCCGTCCCGGCGGCCGATCGCTGGAGCCTCATGGTGTGCTTCCTCCGCTGTGAGCCGTGGTGGCCCTGAGTGTCATGTCGCGAGGAAGTACGGAGGCGGCGGCGGCCGAGGTTCAACGGGATGACGGTCTGTCGCTCTGTGGAGTGACACCGGACCCGGTCACCTGTCATTCGCCAGAGGGACTGTGGCGAGTTTGGAACGAAAGGCTTACCTAACGGTGCCAAAGGCCTCTAGCGAACGTCCAAGTTCATGTATGAGCGCATCACACGAGAACGGAGGAGGTGCCTCCCACACCATCGGTGGTCCTCCGCCACGCAACGCTCACTCCGCAGTTGGAGCGAATGAGGGCAGCGGGCCCGATTTGCTCGGAGGACCGGAAGGCGATGGAGTGAACAGCTACGGACACCTGGTCTACCGTCTGCTGCTGGCGGTCGACATCCAGGCCTACAGCAAGCGGGACACCCGCGAGCAGCTGCTCGCGCAGCAGCACCTGTCCGACGCACTCGACAGCGCCGCCAAGGGGGTCGGCCTGGACCGCACGGCATGGGCCAAGCAGGTCGGCGGCGACGGTGAGCTCGCCACCCTGCCCGAAAGCGTGGACGCGGCGACCGTCGCGGGCGACTTCGTCATCCTGCTCGCCGCCGCGCTGGACGAGGTCAACCGGAGCGGCGCGGCGCGGCTGCCGCTCCGCGTGCGCCTCGCCCTGCACCACGGCACGCTCACCGAGGGACCGTTCGGCCCCGCGGGCGACGCGCCGATCGTGGTCCAGCGCCTGCTGGACGCCGGCCCGCTGCGCCGGCTCCTGGTGGACGACCCGGACCGCGACGTCGCCTACGTCGTGTCAGACACCCTCTTCGAGGACGTCGTGGCGACAGGCTTCTGCGCGCTGCCGCCGCAGCAGTTCCAGCCGATCAAGGTCATGGCGAAGGGCACCGCGTTCCGGGGCCACATCTTCACGGGGAAGGCGGCACACGGGGATTTTAAGGACGGCGAGCGGGACGGTCCGGGCGGCCGGCACGGAGGGCGCCGCGACGAGGCGACGCTGTACGACTTTCCGGCCCTGGCCGTCCGGTAGTCCGCGGCGCGAGGCACGATGGGGTGATGAGCCGCTGGACGTGTCCTGAGTGTGAACGGGAGTTCGGGCTGGTACGGCAGTCGCACGTCTGTGCGCCGGGCTGCACGGTGGAGGAGACCTTCGCCGGGCGCCCGCCGTACCAGCGCGAGATCTACGACGCCCTCCTCGCGTACGCGCGGGGCCTCGGGCCGGTGCACGCCGACTCGGTGCGGGTCGGCGTCTTCCTGCTGAGCGACCGCAAGTTCGCCGAGATCCGCCCCATGGCCCGCGCGCTGTCGATCGAGCTGTTCCTGCCGCACCCGCTGGTGAACGAGCGGGTCATGCGCGCCGTTCCGATCGGCCGCGGGCGCACCTGGCACAGCATCCGGCTGCGGGGCGTCGAGCAGGTGGACGACGAACTGCTCGGCTGGGTCGGCGAGGCGTTCGACGCGGCGACCGACTGATCCGGGAAGGTTGGGGAGTCCTCCGCGGTTGTCGCGGAGGACTTCGTTAACTCTGGAGAGAGGCGGGCGCATGGCGGACGAACCGGTGGACGAGGCTGGTCTGGCCAAGCTACTCCTGGAGCACAACCTCGGCGTGCTGGTCACGATCAAGAAGGACGGGCGGCCCCAGCTGTCCAACATCAACTATCACTGGGACGAGGACCGGCGGCTGATCCGGATCTCCATCACCGACGACCGCGCCAAGGCGCGCAACCTGCGCCGTGACTCGCGCGCCAGCCTGCACGTGACCAGGCCCGACGGCAAGGCGTACGTGGTCGCCGAGGGCACGGCCGAACTGTCGGACGTCGCGGCCGATCCGCACGACGCCGCCGTCGAGGAGCTGATCGAGGTCTTCCGCGACATCCGCGGCGAGCACCCCGACTGGGACGACTACCGGCTCGCCATGGTCGCCGACCGCCGCGTGGTCGTCCGGCTGCACGTCGAGCGCCTCTACGGCTTCCCCGGCTTCGGCTGATCCGACGTCGGCTGATCCGACGTCGGCCGATCCGGCTTCAGCCGATCCGACGTCGGCCGGGTCGGCGGTTTGCCTGGTCGGCGGTTCGGCCGGTCTGCGGTTCGGGGGCGGCTACCTCCGCCGGAGAAGACGGCCGCCGCGAGCTACCCCGCTCGGAGTAGCGGCGAAGCCGCCGCCGATGCGATGTGGCGGCCGGCTGAGCCCTGTCACCGTCTGCTGCATGACGTCGACAGTGAGCAGCCCCGCCACCGCGCCCCGGACCGCACGCGGGCGCATGTCGCCGCGCGTGCGCAAGGCGAACCTGGTCCTGCACGTGATCGTCTCGGTGTCATGGCTGGGCCTGGACATCGGCCTGCTGACGCTGACGATCGTCGCCCTGACCACCGACGACACGATGACGCTGCGGGCGGCCTACGTGGCGATGCGCCTGTTCGGCGACATCCTGCTGATCCCGGTCGCGCTGCTCACCCTGGCGACCGGCGTCGTGCTGTGCCTGGGTACGCACTGGGGCGTCACCCGCCACTGGTGGGTGCTCGCCAAGCTGGGGCTGACCCTCACGGCCGGCACCCTCACGATCTTCTCGTTGCGGCCGGGCCTGCACGAGGCGGCCCGGGCGGCGCTGGCCACCCCGGCCGACCACGGCACCGCCCAGCACCTCGTCCCGCCGATCGTCTCGCTGACGATGTACGTGACGATGACGCTGCTGTCGATCTACAAGCCGTGGGGCCGGACCCCATGGGCCCGGCCCGGCAGGCGGTGAGCGGTGAGCGGTGAGCGGTCAGTGGACCTGGCCGGTCGGCCGTACGACCACCGAGTTGATCTCGACCCCGGCGGGCTGGGACAGCGCGTACTCGATCGCCGCGGCGACGGTGTCGGCCGTCATGAACGGCCCGTCGGGGATGCCGCCCTCGCGGCTGTCCCAGAACGGCGTCTCGACCCGTCCGGGCGCGACCATCGTGACGCCGACGCCCGAGCCGGTGACCAGCACGCGCGCGTTCTCGGCCAGCGCCGACACCGCCCACTTGGTCACCGAGTACATGTTGCCCGGCGTGTTCTTCACCCCGGCCGTGCTGCCCACCAGCACGATGCGGCCCTTGCTCTCCTTCAGTGCGGGCAGCGCCTCCTTGATCAGGACGGCCGGGCCCAGGACGTTGACGTTCAGCATGTCCCGCCACTGCTCGGGATCGCCGCTCTCCAACGTGTCGTGGGTGGACAGCCCGGCGTTCGCCACGACCGCGTCCAGCCGCCCGAACTCCCGTACCGCCGCCTCGACCGCCGCCCGCACCGCGCCGGGATCGGCCGAGTCGCCCGGCAGCGTCAGCAGGTCCGGCCCGGCGCCCGCCTCGGTGGCGAACTCCTCCAGCCGCTCCTTGCGGCGGCCGGTGACCGCGACCCGGTGCCCCCGGGCCAGCAGGCGCCGGGTCGCCGCCGCGCCGATGCCGGTGCCGCCCCCGGTGATCAGCGTGACCGGCCCATCGGAACGTTCCGTGCTCATCGAACTCCTCAGTTACGCCAGGAACCACTTCAGGTGATCGACGCTATGCCCGGCCCAGGGGCGGCTGCCAATCGGGACGCCGATACCTGCCATAGGTCAGTTCCTCCCGAGGGGGGACGACCCCCCACACCCCCGGCCGACTTCGTCGGGATCAGCGGACGCTTCAGCGCACGCCACAGAGCAGCCGGTTGTCGCCGCGCTGCCAGAGCGTGCCGACCTCGGCGAACCCGGCCTCGCGCAGCACCTCGATGTGGGTCGAGAGCAGCCCGGACTCCGAGCCGTGGTGGGCGACGGCCGAGTCGTCGCGCTCGTCCTTGAGCTCGCCGAGCACCGGGTCGGCGGCGACCGCGTCCCACCACTGCCCCCACTCCTCCGGCGGGTTGCCGCCGAAGCGGCGCTCCTTGGCGCGCGCGCCGAGCGCCCGGTCGAGCGCGTGGATGGACGGGGCGGCGTCCTCGACGTAGAAGTTGTCGCCGTTCAGGAAGACGCCGCCCGAACGCATCACGGTCGCGAGCTCGCCATAGGTGACGCGCAGCTCGGACCCGGAGATCCAGTGCAGCGCGGTCGTGCTGACGGCCACGTCCACCTGGCGGTCCAGGCGGAGCCGCGCGGCCCAGCCGGGGACCCGCAGGTCCAGGTCGACGAAGCTGAGGTTGCCGCGGCCCTCGTGCAGCGCCTTGCCCAGCGACAGCAGCAGGGGGTCGGCGTCGATCGCGATGACGGTGGCCTGGGGGAGCCGCTCCAGCAGGCGGTCCGACAGCGAGCCGGGGCCGCAGCCGAGGTCCAGCACGAGCGGGTCGGGACGGCCCGCGCCGGCCTCGACGGCGTCGATGATCGCGGTGAAGCGCTCCTCGCGGTCGGGCAGGTAGCCCTCCTGCTGGCGGTCCCAGCGCGTGATCCAGCGGTCGGCGACGTCGCGGGTGAGCGTGGTCATGGACCCTCCTGTAACTGTCATGTAGCCTCTTGGCAGTGACAAGAGCACGCTAGCCCGGAAGGTAGTAACTGGTCAAGTGAACTTCAACAGTCACGCGGACACCGTGGTGGCCAACGCCGTCGCCATGGTCAACGTCCTCACGCCGGGGGAGCGGCGCGGCAAGCGCTATCCGCTGCCCTCGCCCGCCGAGCTGATCGACGCCCTGGCCAAGGAGATCTCCGACGGGCAGCGGTTCGAGGAGTCCGAGCTCGACGACCTCGCCGGTGTCGCCCGCGAGCTGCGGGTGGTGTTCGAGGCGATCGCCGCGGGCGACGTGGACACCGCCGCCGAGCAGGTCAACACGATCCTCGAGGAGACCCGGCCCAGGCCGCACCTGTCCCGCCACGACGGCGAGCCCTGGCACGTGCACTTTCACGGCGAGGCCGGCGGCGTCGCGGCCGACCGCGGCGGACCGTCGGCCACCGGGCTGGCGGTCGTGCTGGGCAGCGAGCTGTACGACCGGCTCGGCGTGTGCACCGCGCCGCACTGCGACCGCGTCTACGTCGACTCCTCGCGCAACGGCACCCGCAGATTCTGCTCCACCGCCTGCCAGAACCGCGTGAAGACCGCGGCGTTCCGCGCCCGCAGCCAGTCCTGAGGTCCACCGGCCCGCATTCCTGATCTCCGGGCTGAGGATCATTCGCCCCGGTGTGACGTTCCGTCTCCCGGCTGTTTCCCTTCGCGCACATTCGTGTCACGCTGACGGCGATCTCGACCGCGGGGAGACACCGCATGTGCGACGACCCGATGCTGCCGCCCACCGTCCGGCGGGCCCTCGAGGAGTACCGCGCCCTGCTCACCGAGCACGGTCCCGGCTGGGGCGAGGACCCGATCATGTACGTCAAGGAGATGGGGATCAACGCGTTCGTGCCGGACACGACGCTCTTCTACCTGAACCTCATCGCGCAGGCGGCCGCCCGGTACCCCGGCGCCGGTGACGAGGAGCTCGCCGCGCGCATGGTCGAGCAGGACTTCGTCCGCCTCGCCCGCGACACCCTCGGCGGCAAGGTCTCCGACAACCTCGCGGCGCTCCGGCTGACCCCCGGCGGCGCGTCCGTGGAGGCGAACCCGCAGGCGGTCCTGGACGGCGTCCCGCTGCGCACCCACCTCCTCGTCGACTCCACGCTCGACCGCCCGGCCGTCGTCCAAGCCGCCGGGACCGCGCACGAGATCGAACCCGGCGGCGCGCACCTCATCCCGATCGCCTCCACCGACGAGGTCAGCGTCGACGGCGAACCGGTGTCGCTGGCCCCGCTCACCCGCTCCGCCGCGCCCGCCGTGCTCCGCCTGCGCGCCGGCCTCCCGTGCCGCTGGACCGTCGTGGGGGAGAACGAGCAGGGCTGGTATCCCGAGGGCGCCTCGCTCAACCGCGACGCCGACCACATGCCCTACTTCCACGGCGACGACCTCACCCTCGACGTCCCCGCCGAGCCGCTCACGATCCGCGTCACCCGCGGCATGGAGTACGAGACGCTCGAACGCGTCGTCACACCCGAGCCCGGCGCCGAGACCCTCGTCGAGCTGACGCCCACCCGCATCTACGACGCGGCGGCGCGCGGCTGGTACGGCGGCGACATGCACGTTCACATGAACTGGGCGGGCGACACCGTCGGCACCCCCGCCCAGGCCGCCGCGCTCCAGCACGGCGAGGACCTGCACGTCCTCAACCTGGTCGCCGGGAACGTCGCCTCGGCCCGCGTCTACGACCGCGAGGCGCTGGAGCACTGGGCGGGCCAGGACCTGCCCTGGTCGGACGCCACCCACATCGCCCGCCTCGGCGTGGAGTACCGCAACGACCTGCTAGGCCATTTCTACGCGTTCGGCCTCGACGACCCGCCCGACCGCTACCACACCGGCTTCGAGGGCACCGTGGACTGGCCGCCCAACAGCGCGGCCTGCGTCGAGCTGCGCGGCCTCGGCGCCGTCATGGGCTACAGCCACCCGTTCCACTTCCCGATCGAAGAGGACGACCCGCCCGTCAAGGCCCTGTCGGCCGGCCGCAACTGCTCGGCCCGCGAGCTCGTCGCCGACGCCGCCCTCGGCCTGATCGACAGCCTGGACGTGCTCAGCCACTCATCGATCCAGACCACGGCGATCATGTACCACCGTCTCCTGGGCGCCGGGAACAGGCTGGCGGTCACCGCCGGCACCGACACGATGTTCTCGTTCAACCGCCGCAGCACCCAGTCCAGCCCGCCCGGCTGGGAGCGCGTCTACGCGCGCGTCGAGGGCCCCCTCACGGCCGGCTCGTTCGCCGAGGCGATCCGCCGCGGCCGCACGTTCGGCACCACCGGCCCGTGGCTGGAACTGGAGGTCGGCGACCGCGGCCCGGGCGACACCCTCGACCTGGCCCCGGGCGACCGCGTCACCGTCACCGCCCGTTCGATCGGCCCCGAGGTCGTCACCCTCCAACTGCGCACCGCCGACGGAGTCATCGCCGAGGGCCCGCCACCCGAGCTCACGACCGAGCTGACCGTCACCGACGCCACCTACGTGCTCGCCATCGCGCGCGGCCCCCGCAACCCCCGCTCGTACCACTACTTCGGCTCGTACGCCCACACCAGCCCCGTCTACCTGAACCTCGGCGGCCGCCCCGTCGCCCGCGACCAGGACCTGCGCTGGTGCCTGGACTACCTCGACGGCCTGGAGAGCAAGATCCGTACCCACGGCCGGCTGGCCGGCGCCGACCAGCTCGCCGACCACCTGGCCCTTCTCGACCAGGCCCGCGCCGTCTACCACTCCCGCAGAAAATGAGGCGTGGAGCGAGAGCACCCCGCAGTTCTCTCGCTCCACGCGTTCGTGAGGGTCCCGTTAGGTGAGGTCGGGACCGTAGACCTCCCAGAGCTCGCCCGCGAAGAACCGGCCGAACCTGATCAGCGCACCCGGGCCCCCCGGCCCGTGCGTGCGGAAGGTGGTCAGCTGCCGCGCGAAGTCGGTCAGCTGGATGTGGAGCACACCCGCCCCGGCCACCGGAGCCTCCTCGCCCTCTTCGACATGCCCCTCGTAGAGGTGGAAGTAGAGGGTGGAGGTGTCCGGCCAGATCCGCGTCGGCGGACCGTGCAGGACGTTCTTCTCTCCGGCAAGGGTGCGGAGCCGGCCCTCGGCGTCGGTGAAGTGAAGCCTGTACTTCATCAGCCGCCGTTCCTCCGCGCCCCCCGGCGCGAAGAGGTTGAACCAGCCCCGCTCGACGTCCCGCCTGCCCCCGCAGCCGGCGTTGTCGATCCACCCTTCGGCCCGGGCGGTGTGCTCGGGCTCGTCAAGGAAACGCGCCACGTCGTCGGCGGTGATGGTGAGGCGGAACGACATGCGCTCCTTGCTCTCACTCAGCGCGCCGGCGCGCGGATCGGTGACCCCGTAGGTGACGAACCCCTTCATTTCCTCCGTGAAGGACAGAGACGTCGTCTCGCCCTCCGGCTCGCCCAACGGGCCGGTCTCGCGAACCGGCCCGGCCCCTGTAACAGGCGAGCCCTCCAACAACCGCGTGCTCATCCGGTCGGCGAGCGCGGCGATGGTCAGCGAGGGGTTCGGGCCCACCGGACCGGGCATCGCCGCCCCGTCGGCGATGTAGAGGCCCGGGAACCCGAACACCTCACCGAAGGCGTCGCAGACGCCTTCGTCCACGTGGTCGCCCATCGGTGCGCCACCGAGCGGATGCGCGGTGATGATCCTCTTGCGGAACCACATCGGATTGTCGGCATAGTCGGCGCCAAGGACGTCGGCGATGCCCTGCATGGTCTTGCGGAGCCGCTCGAAGTGCTCCTCGCTGGTCTTGGTCGTCCACTCCGCGTTCAGCCGGCCGTCCTTCAGCTCCAGCACGCCGTCGGCGGTGTCGCGCCCCATCCCGAGCAGCGGGAGCGAGCTGACCGTCAGGGCCCCGTCCCCGATCAGGTCCGACAGCTCCTTGGAGATGTTGGTGTCCGGCGCGTACTTGAACGTCTCCTTGAACCGCCGCCACAGATACTCGACGGCCCGCTCGATCTGCTTGTTGAACTCCAGCGGCTGCACCATCCAGTCCACGAAGCCCGGGTAGCCGCCGTCCTGGATGTAGGCGCCACGGCCCGCCCCAGGAAACCCGTCCAGCTCGTCCGGAAGCCGGATCGTGCTGGTGATGACCGGCCCCCGGCTGGCGTCCAGCGGACGCACCCGGTTGCGGTCCTTGGCCTTGAGCAGGAACGTCAGCAGGTCCCCGTTGCCGCTGAACCGCGTGCCCAGCGCCTTGCTCAGCCCCGGCAGGTTCTTCCGCGACTTCAGCAGTAGGTACGTCGTCCCGTACGTGCCGGCGGCCAGGATCAGCCGGTCGCAGGCGATCGTCTGGACCTTGGACTTGCGCGCCTTGCTCTCCAGGTCCAGGTGGTGGACGTAGTCGACCTCGTACCCGCCACCGTCCCGCGGCCGGATCGCCTTGACCTCGTGCGAGGTCCGGATGTCCGCGCCGTGATGCTTGGCCGCCGACAGGTAGTTGTGGTCGAGACTGTTCTTGGCCCCGTCGTTGCAGCCGATGTCGCACTCACCGCACAACCGGCACGTCCGCCGCGGAACCCCGTGTACGTTGCCGTACCCGGCGTCCACGATCGGCAGCCCGACGCCGGGCTCGGCGCCGCGCTCGGGCGCGAAGCTCACCGCGAGTGGCGGGAGGCTCCAGGCGAGACCGAGCTCCGCGGCCGCGTCCTGCATCGCGTGGGTCTTGGGGGTGTCGTCGAAGGGCGCCCGGTCCAGCGGATAGGGCGTGACGTCCAGCATCTTCTCGACGACGTCGTAGTGCGGGTCCAGGTCCGCGCGGGTCACCGGCCACGACTCGTAGCCGCCGCCCGGCATCTCCTCGTCCTTGACGAACCAGTGCTCGTCCTTGCGCAGCATCACGTTGGCGTAGAGCAGCGAGCCGCCGCCCAGCCCACTGGACACCACTGAGTCGAAGCCGTGGAATCCCCAGACGTCATACATCCCGTACAGACCCTCGGCCGGGTCCCAGAACGCCTTGTTCATCTCGGCAGGGGAGCGGGGGAAGCTGCCCGGAGGGTACGGCTGGCCGCGCTCCATCAGCACGACGCGCTGCCCGGCCTCGGCGAGCCGGTACGCCGAGACCGAACCGCCGAACCCCGAGCCGACGACGACCGCGTCGACCTTCTCCATGGTGTGCTCCTGCTCCGTCAAAGTTCCTGGTCCTGCTGTGCTCAAGCGCTGTGCCGCTTGAAGAAGTCGGCGATCGCCGGGTACACGTCGACGTGCGCGTCCTTTCCGAGGATCGGGTCGATGTGCCCGTAGCCGGGAAGCATCTTCAGCTCGTGCCGGCCTGGCGCGATCTTCTCCAGTCGCTCGTGGCACACGACGTTCGAGTCGGTGAAGATCCTGTTGTGGTCGCCGGTGGTGAACAGGATCGGCGTCTGGATCTCCGCCGCGCGGGCGAAGAAGTCGGTCGGCAGCGCGGACAGGTGCTCGTCACGCGGGTCGAACCGCACCGCCTTGCCGGCCCGCACCATCTTGCGGATGTGCCGGTAGTAGTGGCAGGTCGAGGCGCCGTTGAGGTCCGCCAGCCGGTCGTGGGTATGGGTCTCGGGCGCCAGGTTCTCGTGCATGAAGAACCCCGGCCGCCCGCTGGCCCACATGAAGCTCTGCATGTGGCACGAGGACACGTTGCACTCGGGATGGAACAGCGAGACGCCCTTGGCGAACATCCAGCGGGCGCTGAAGCGCGGGGCCTGTTCGAACCTGGGGTCGATGTAGGGGACGCCGAGCACGTAGTCGGCGAAGACCGGTCCGAGGTTCATCTTCACCTTGGACCACTTGGGCACCCGGGGGGTCAGCGAGACGCTGTTGACGACGACGCTGGCGAAGTCGGTGTCCCTGACCGTACCGCCGAACAGGCTCATGCTGAACGACAGGGCGCCGAGGCAGTGCGCGAAGACGTGGACGCGGCGGTCCCCGATGTGCCGGCGCAGTTCCTTGATCATCGCCGGGTGGTCGAAGAGGGCGATGTCGTCGAGGGAGTACTGACGCCCGGTGGTGTTGTAGGGGAAGATGTTGCTCATCCGGAAGTCGAGCGCCCACACGTCGCCGAAGCCGTTGTCGTGCAGGTAGCTCACCATGTTGCGGATCTCCGGCATGATGAACAGGTTGCTCGAGGACGTCAAGCCGTGGATCAGCAGGACGACGTCGTCGCTGTCCTCGCGGTGGTAGCGGGTCAGCGACAGGCGGACGTCGTCATCGGTGACGAAGGGGTGCGTGCTCACCTTCGCGTCCGTGACTCCGTCGAGTGAGAACCGCGGGATGCGGCCGACCATGTCTCTGTCCTCCTGATCGATGTGGCAACAAGATGTCACTCCCGGGCCTTGTCGCGGCATCGTGGAAAACCCGTACATGGTGACCACGTAGACCGGTCCGCAGGCCAGGGGGCCTTTATGGGGGTGAGAGTCCCGTTAGGGCGTTCAGGTTCGGTTCCGTCCGGACTCGGACGTTTCGCGGTCGCTCGCGAGGGTCAGGGACCCTGGTCGCCGGAGTTGCGGTTCATGACCGTGGCGACCCCGACCCGGGAGCCCACACCGAGCTTGCTGAAGACCCGCGACAGATGGGTCTCGACCGTGCGGACGCTGAGGAACAGCTTCCCGGCGATCTGCTGGTTGGTGCAGCCGTCGGCGACGAGAACGGCGACCTCGTACTCGCGCGGCGACAGGCCGAAGGGGGTCTCGCCGCGCGATCCCGTTCCCGGCCTGGTGCTGACCCGGATGCCGGCCCGGCGCTGCTCGCGGAGCGCCTGCGCGTGGAGGGAGGTGGCCCCGCAGTCCTCGAACGTGGCGGCCGCCGCTCGGAGCGCCTCGCGCGCCTGTTCCGACCGGCCCGCGGCGTGGTGGGTGATCCCGGCGAGCATGTCGGCACGGCCCGCGTCGATCCGGCGCCCCACCGAACGCAGGGCCTCGGCGGCCTCGACGGCCAGCCGGGCGGCCAGCTCGGAGTCCTCCTCGCGGGCCGCGTGCGCCCCGGCGAGCCGCGCGATGCCCGTCGCGGACTGAAGCATGGGGTGGGCGATGCCGTCGGCGATCTCGGCCCAGGTGTGGGCCTCCTTCTGCCGGCCGCGGTCGGCGCTGATCTTGGCCATCAGCTCGGCACAGTCCAGCAGCACGGCCGGGTCCAGCATCGGGGCGGCGGGGTCTCCGCACGCCTCCATGAGGGTGTCGACGCCCGCGTCCACCTGGCCGGAGGCGACCATGGCGACGCCGAGCGCGTACCGGGCGCTCGCTCCCCAGGACTCTCCCGACCCCGGGTCGGCCCGTACCGCCTCCTCGCCGAAGAGCAGAGCCTGGTCGAGGTCACCGGCTTGGCCGGCGGCGAGGGACTGCTGGGTCAGCCCGAAGACCAGGCCCTCGCTGGAACGCATCATGCGGGACACCTCGGTGGCCTCTTCGGCCGCCCTGGCGGCCTCGGGCAGCCGGCCGAGCTCCCGGCAGGCACGGGCCCGCGCGGTCAGCATGTAGGTGATGAACGAGGCCTGGCCGGTGGCGCGCGCGATGTCGATGATGCGGTCCAGGTGGCGGAGCGCGTCGTCGTAGCGCCCCATCATCACCTCGGTCCAGCACAGCCAGGGGAGGGTGTCCAGGCATTCGGCGAGGCTGCCGTCCGGAGCGGCCGTCAGCACGCGGTCCGCGGCCTCGGCGTGCTGGATCGCCTCGGGGATGCGCAGGCCCGCGTAGGCGGGGAGGACGCGCAACGAGGCCACGGCCTCCTTCAGCCCCGGTTGCCAGTCGCCGCCCTCGTCCGGGATGTGGTCGAGCACGGCCTGAGCGCCGCGGATGTCGACGCGCATGAGGCGGTCGGCGACCAGGCGGACCCGCAGCAGGACGGCGGGTGCGGCCTGCGGGTCGGGCATGCGATGCAGCTCGTCGAGGACGAGGGCGCGCGCCTCCTGGTGGCGGTGCAGCTGGCGTTCGATGACGGCGCACAGCTGGACGGCGCGGGCCCGCCGCGCGTGGTCGTCGGCGGGCAGCAGCCGGACCAGCTCACGGGCGGTCTCGCGGCCCTCCGACAGCCGGCCGCTCACGGTCTGCACGTGCACCAGTTCCATGAGGAGGCCGAGCCGCGAGATCTGCTCGCCGTCGTCAGAGGCACCGTCGCCGTCGGCGGCGGTGCCCGCGGCGGGGACTTCGGGTAGCAGCCGCAGAGCCGACTCGAGCCAGTGCGCCGCGGTGCCGGGGGCCTGGGGACCGACCTCACGGGCCGCCTCCACCAGGGTGGCGACCGCCGCCTGGTCGCCGTACCCGGCGGACCGTTCGACATGGTGTGCCCGCAGGGTCGCGGGAGCACCGAGCGCCGTCAGGTGGTGCGCGATTCTCGTGTGCGCGCCGAGCCGCCAGCCCGCGGCCGCCGAGCCGTACGCGACATGCCGCACGAGCGGATGCCGGAAGCGGAACCGCCCGGCCGCCGCGGGCCGGACGATGTCACGGGCGACCAGCTCGTCCAGACCGGCAAGCGCTTCCTGTTCGGGCAGTTCGGCACCGACCGCGGCGATCCCCGGCTCGAACTCGTCCGCGGCGACGGCCGCCGCCTGTGCGACCAGCAGAGCGGTCTGCCCGAGGGAGCCGAGTTCCATCTGCAGGGCCGAACGGACCGCGGGCGGCAGCTCCATGAGGTCGCGCATCTCGGGGACGGCGCCCCATAGCTCCGGGGTCTCCTCGCCGCCGGGCGTCCCGGTCTGCTCCATGCGGGCGAGTGCCTCGAGGTAGAACGGGTTGCCGCCGCTCGCCTTGTACAGCGCCCGGCGCCGGGACCGGCTGATCTGCGGGCCGAGGAACTCCTCCACCTCGGCCGCGCTGAGCGGGTTCACCGGGATGGTGCTGCCGTGCTCGTTGGCGGAGTTGACCAGCGTGGCCAGCCGGGGGGACACCTGGGCGGGCCGGTACGACATGGCCACCAGGACGCGGGCGCGCGGAGGGTGACGCATGAGGTAGTCGAGCAGTTCGACGGAGGCCTCGTCGGCCCAGTGCAGGTCGTCCAGGAGCAGGACGAGGCCCGTGTCGGAGGCGAGTACTTCGAGCAGATGACGGACCGCTCGGTGAAGCTGGTAGCGGGCGACCCTGCCGGGTGCGCCGTCGTCATGGGGCGCGAACCCGGCGGCGCCGGTCGCGGCGGCGGCGGGGGTCAGCGCGGGGAAGACCGCGGCGAGGAGCGGGACCGCCTCGGGCGCGAGCGAGGGACGGTGTCCCTCCAGGTGGTCGTCGATGGCGTCGACCAGCGCGGCGAACGGCATCTGCTGCTCGAACTCGGCGGCGCGTCCCGACAGCACGAGCATCTCGCCGGCGCTCGCGACGGCGGCGAGCTCGGTCAGCAGCCGGGTCTTGCCCGCGCCCGGGTCGCCGGCGAAGGCCAGGAGCTGGAAGGCGCCCGTCGCGGTCGCCTCGAGCGACTCCGTGAGGACCTGGAGCACGTCTTGCCGCCCGATCAGCGGGACCTTGCCAGGACCGGTCCCGCGGCGCTCGTCCGCACGACCTTCCATGTCCACTCCCCAAGTGCCAGGCGCCGGTCGGTACACCAAGCCGACTCGTTGATGACGATCCGTGCGAATGCGTCCATCAAGTGGCGATCCGTACGAATTGTGGGTCACTCTACCGACCCGTCGCGCCGATGTGCTGTAGCCCTCGCCACCTCCCGCAGGGGTGACTGCCCGTTATTGGATTCTCCGACAGTGCTATCAAGCGTTGCGGCGACGCCGATGTCAACCGTTGGGATGTAACCGTGCCGAACCCGACACCATCCCCCGCGCGCAACTGTTCTCAGGTCGCGGACCGGTCGGCCATCGCCCTCGCCACTCCCAGGCGTGATGAGACGCCGAGCTTGGCGAAGATGTGCGAGATGTGCGTCTCCACCGTGCGCACGCTGATGAAGAGCCTCTCCGCGATCTGCTGGTTGGAGTCGCCCTCGATGATGAGCGCGACGACGTCGAGTTCGCGGCGGGAGAGGCCGTGGTCGTTTCCCGTCCGGCCGCCGGCCGAGGTGGGGACGTAGACGCCGAGGCGGCGTTGTTCGCGCACGACCTTGGCATTGAGCCCGCGCATCGAACAATCCTCGAATATCTGCCGCGCGTTCCGCAGCCGCGCCTTGGCGAGCGTCCGTTCGCCGGCCTCGCCGTGGGCCTTGGCGGCGGCCAGCTCCGCCTTTCCGGAGTCGGGTCTGCGGCCCGCCGCGCCGAGCAGTTCCGCGGCCTCCGCCGCGAGCGCCGCGGCGGCGCCCGGGTCGTTCAGCCGCAGCGCGTGCGCGCGGGCGAGCCGGGCGAGCCCGACCTCACCCGCGAGCTCCGGGCTCGCCATCGATTCGGCGAGGCCGGCCCAGCGGTGCGCGTCCTCGGCCCGGCCGGCCGTCGCCTCGGCATGACTCATGCGTTCGGCCGACGAGACGAGCGTTCCCGGATCCAGGTGCTCGGCCGGGCCCGCGTTCCACAGGTCGAGCATCGCCGCCGTGCCCTCCTCCATCCGCTCGGCCTCCAGCAGCGCGGCGGCATGGGTGTAGCGGGCCATGGCGCTCCACCACTCCCGCGCGTGCGGATCGACGGCCATCGCCTCCTCGCCCAGCCGCAGCGCGCGGTCGTGCTCGCCGAACTCGCTGGCGCACAGACACTGCTGCGTGATCGCGTACACGCGCAGCTCGTCGGAGCGGAGCAGCCGCCCCTCCTCCAGCGCCTCGTCCGCGGCCTTGGCGGCTTCCGGCAGGCGGCCGGTGAGGACGTGGAGCCGTGCGAGGCCGGCGAGGATGTAGCCGAGCATGTAGTTCTGCCCCGTCCTGAGGGCGAGCGCGCGCGTCTGTTCGAAGTGGTGCAGCGCGAGCTCGTACCGGCCGAGCAGGACCGTCGACCAGCAGAACCAGCCGAGGCTGTCCATGAACTGATGGAGATGCTCGTCGGGGGTCCCGTCGATGAGCGAGCCCGTCTCGTCGAGATACCGCAGCGCGTCGGCGACGCGTCCGTGCCCGTAAGCGGGCAGCGCCCGCATGGCCTCGACGGCGACCTCCAGGCCCGGGGGCCACTCCGGAGCGCGCTCGGGAATGTGGTCGAGCGCGGCCTGGGCGCCGTCGATGTCCAGGACCAGCAACCGGTCGGCGGCGGTCCGTGCGTGCAGGATCGCCGCGGCGGGCGACTCGGGGTCGGCGATCTTCGCCAGCTCGTCGCGTACGAACGCGCGCGCCAGCTCGTGCCTGCCGAGCTGCCGGTAGATGACGCCGCACAGCTGGACGGCCTTGGCGCGCCGCGCGTAGTCCTCGGCGGGCAGGATGCGCAGCAGCTCGGTGCCGGTGCCGCGCGCCATGTCCGCCCGCCCGCTCACGGCCTGCACGTGGAAGAGCTCGAAGAGCAGGTCGACGCGGTCGGGCAGCCCGGGATGCCCCGCGTCCTCGGGCATCAGGTCGAGCGCGGCCCGCAGCCAGTGCGCGGTGGTGGTCGGCGCGTGGGCGGCGACCGCGCGGGCGGCCTCGGTCAACGTCGCGATCGCCGCGCCGTCGCCGAACTGGGCCGAGTGCTCGACGTGCCGCGCGCGCACGACCGCCGGTGCGCCCAGCCTCTCCAGGTGGGCGGCGAGGCGGGCGTGGGCCGCCAGCCGCCATCCCGCGCCGGCGGACTCGTAGGCGGCCTGCCGCAGGAGGGGATGCCGGAAGCGGAAGTGGGCCGGTGCGGCCGGGCGGACGATGTCGCGGGCGACCAGCGTGTCCAGGCCGGACAGCGCCATGGACTCGGACATCCCGGAGGCGGCGGCGGTGAGTGTCGCGTTGAATTCATCTGAGATCACCGCGGCGCCCTGGGCGACGGTGCGGACGGCCGGATCGAGGTTGGCGAACTCGGCCTGCAGGGCTGCGCGGACGGCGAGCGGAAGCTCGGGGGAGAACTCGGCATCGACCGCCTGCTTGGCGGCGGTCCCGCCCGGATCCATCTGGGTGAGGGCCTCCAGATAGAACGGGTTGCCGCCGCTCTCCTGGAACAGTTCCCGGCGCCGCGAACGGCTGATCCGCGGGGTCAGGAACTCGTCGGCTTCGCCCTCGGTGAACGGCCGGACCGGGATCGCTCGCCCGCCCTCTTCTTCGCTGAGGGTGACCAGCTGGGCCGAGGCCTGCTGCGGGCGGTAACCCATCGCGACGAGGATCCTCGCCCGGGGCGGGTGCCGGACCAGGTAGTCCAGGAGGTCGAGCGACGGGGTGTCGGCCCAGTGGAGGTCGTCGAGGATGAGAACGAGGCCGCGTTCTTCCGCGATCAGTTCGAGGAGGCGGCGGGTGGCCCGGTGGAGGTGGTGGCGGGCGAGGCCGGAGAGATCGCCGGTGAGGCCGCTTCCCTCGGACAGCGTGGGGAACAGATGCGCGAGCAGGCACTTCTCGTCCGTGGTGAGGGCCAGGTCGGCTCGCTCGACGTGATCCTCAAGGGCGTCGAGGATCAGGCCGAACGGGGTCTCCTGCTCGAACTCGGTCGCGCGGCCCTCGAACACCGCCAGGTCCGGGGCCGCCCGGGTGGCCAGCTCGCGCAGGAGCCGGGTCTTGCCGACGCCCGGCTCACCGATGAGCGACAGCTGCAGGAAACCGCCGGTGCGGGTGGCGTTCAGCGCGCGGTCCAGCAGGTCCAGCACATCGCGGCGGCCGACCAGCCGTGCGGGCCGGTGCGATGCGTTCGGTGAAGACATGCCCTTCCATCCTGAGGCGCGCAAGATCAGACAGGCATCGTGCCACGGCCTGGGCGGACGTTCTACCGTTTTCCTGACAAGGGTAGTGAGATAGCGTGATTTGGGAGTCAGTGCGGCATGCCCTCCTCTAGGGCATGCGGGCGAAGGCCCTGAGCTGCCCGGCGAACGAGATCAGGTCGTCGAAGGCGTCGCTGGGGTGGTGGGACTGGTCGGCGAAGCGGCGGTGGACGCTGCGCGCGCGGTCGAGGTCGCCGCGGGTGATGCTGGCGGCGGCGATGACGAGGTGCGGCCATTCGGCTTCGGGGGTGATCCGCGCGGCCGTCGTGGAGATCTCGACGGCCCTGTCGAGGTCGCCCGAGTCCAGGTGGGCGAGCGCCATCTTCTCCAGGGTGAGCATGCGGAGGCGGTCCCAACGCTTGCGTTCGCGCACGACGTCGGTTTGGCCGACGCCTCGCAGCAGGTCCTTCGCCAAGAGCTTCACCACCAAGGGATCGGTGTCGACGGGCGGGCGGGCCGCGGCGAGGATGGTGCGCGCGACCGTGGTGGCGGCCTGATAGTCGACCGACACGTCGTCGGCCAGGGCGATCCGGTCCAGGTCGGAACGGAGCAGGCAGGCCCCTGTCTTGGTCAGGATCCGGCACACGGTCCTGCTCAGCTGCCTGCTCGCGTGGAACGGATCCGCGCCCGGCCACAGGCTCGCCGCGAGTTCGGTGCGCGACTGCTCGCCGTCGATCGCCAGTTTGATCAGGAGGAGTTCCTGCGTACTGGAGAGCGGGATGGCGCGCTCGTTCACCGAGCACTCGAAGTCGGGCAGGAGGTCGATGACGACCACGGACTGTCCGTGGGGCGCGTGTTCGTACATCGAGGTCTCCCGCCTGACGCGGCCTGGGAGAAACAACGATGTCTGTGAGGACGATGCGGCGACATCGTGGGCGACACGTATATGCGCGTCTCGGGGGTGTACGTGTGCGTTGGTGCAGGTCGGGAGGTGTGCTGACGGCTGGCGAGGAGGTAAGGGTTCCGTGCGGGGGATTTTGGGAGTGCTCAATCCCGGGTTTTGGTCACAACCCCAGGCGGGACCAGGAGCGGCGGGGGGAGTCGGCGATCCGGCTGAACGCGACCACGGCCAAGGGTGGGCGGTGGATCTGGTGTCCCTTGAGGCCGCGCATGAACGCGATCTGCTCCATGGTGGGAGGTCCGATGGCGAGGCTGCGCAGTGTGGCCTCGGCGGCGTCGGTCTGGCCGGTCGCTACTAGATAGGCGGCCGACATTGAGCCTGTACGGCCTACGCCGGCGCCGCAATGCACGAAGACCGGGCCCTGGGCGTCTCCTACGGTCGCCAGGAATTCGTTGACCTGGGCGGACGTGGGGACCTGGCCGTCGCGGATCGGCAGGTGGACCACGGTCAGGCCTGCCCGGATCGGCATTTCGCGGACGGCGGGAGGGAGATCCTCGGCGCGTAGGTCGACGACGGTGCGAACGCCGCGTGCGGCCAGTTCGCGGTAGCCCTCGGCGGTGGGCGCGCCGCCCCGCCACAGGTGTGCGTCTACCTGGGCGAAGTTGCGGATGCCGGGGACGGGAGCGGGGCGGGGGCCCTGCTCGGAGGCCCGCGCCGACGTGGTCATCGCCAGCACGCTCAGGCTCACTCCGGCCCAGGAGAGCGCGTAGCCGGTCAGACCGGCCAGGATGATCCAGCCGAGAACGCGCAAGCGTGGGCGTGGGAGATGCACGGTCCGAGACTAACCCCGGCGCCGGTCAGCTCAGGCCGACCCGAGCGGCCGCTTCTGACCAGGCTCGTTCGTCGCCGCTCGGCTCGTAGCGGCGGAGCTCCTGGGTGCGGGCGATCAGGGAGCGCATGTCGGCGAGCGAGCCGATGGACCCGTGTGAACGGGCCTGGACCAGCACGTTGCCCAGGGCGGTGGCCTCGACGGGACCGGCGACGACCGGGAGGCCGCAGGCGTCGGCGGTGAGGCGGCAGAGCAGTTCGTTGCGGCTGCCGCCGCCGACCAGGTGCACCACCTCGACGGGGCGGCCGGACAGTTCGGCGGCCTGGCGCAGGGCGGCGCGGTGGGCGAGCGCGAGGCTGTCCAGGACGCAGCGGACGATCTCGGCGCGGGTCTCGGGGATGGGGGTTCCGCGAAGTCTGCAGTGTTCGGCGATGCGGGCGGGCATGTCGCCCGGCGGGAGGAACGCGGGGTCGTCGGCGTCGATGACCGAACGCAGGGGCGGAACATCGGCGGCGGCAGCGAGCAGGTCGCCCAGGTCGGGGGAGTCCCAGGCGCGCAAGCACTCCTGGAGCAGCCAGAGCCCCATCACGTTGCGCAGGTAGCGGACCGTTCCGTCGATGCCGCGCTCGTTGGTGAAGTTGGCCTCGCGGCTCTGGGCGGTCAGAACGGGAAGCGGCAGCTCGACGCCGACCAGCGACCACGTTCCGCACGAGATGTAGCCGAAGCGGTCGCCTGCGGCCGGGACGGCGGCCACGGCGGAGGCGGTGTCGTGCGAGCCGACGGCCGTGACGGGCAGCGAAAGGCCCGTCTCGGTCGCGACGTCGGGGCGCAGCGTGCCGATGACGTCGCCGGGCTCGCGGAGGTCGGGGAGGAGATCCCGGGGGAGGCCCAGGCGGTCGAGGAGCGTGCGGGACCAGTTGCCTTCGCGGACGTCCAGCAGGCCGGTCGTCGAGGCGTTGGTGCGCTCGGCGCCGATCTCGCCGGTCAGCCAGTAGGCCAGCAGGTCGGGGACGAGCAGGAGCGTGCGGGCCTGGTCCAGGTCGGCGGCCAGCAGCTGGTAGACGGTGTTGAACGGCAGGAACTGCAGGCCGGACGTCTGGTAGAGGATCTCGTCGCCCAGCTCGGCCCGGACGCGGTCCATCACGCCGTCGGTACGGGAGTCGCGGTAGTGGACCGGGTTGCCGAGCAGCGCGCCGGTCTCGTCCAGCAGGCCGTAGTCGACGGCCCACGAGTCGATCCCCACCGAGACCAGGTCGCGGGGGGCGGCGCGGAGGCCGTCCAGGATGTTGCCGTACAGGCCGAGGATGTCCCAGTGGAGCGTTCCGGCGACTCGGACCGGGCGGTTCGGGAAGCGCCGCACCTCGGTCAGGTCGAGCGTTCCGGGACCGACGCGCGCGCTCATGACGCGCCCGCTGGAGGCGCCCAGGTCGACGGCGGCGAACGTGGCGATGCTCATGAGAGGACGACCAGGACTTCCAGGACGCGGGGGCCGTGCACGCCCTCGACCCGCGACAGCTCGATGTCGCTGGTGGCGGACGGGCCGGAGACGAAGGTGAGCGGGCGGCGCGGGTCCAGGCGTTCCAGCGCCTCGGGGACGTCGGGCGCGATCTGCTCCGCGGAAACGATCACGAGGTGGCGGTCGGGGATGAGGGAGAGCGCCCGGCGACCTTGGGCCGCGCCGTGGTCGAGCACGATCGTGCCGGTCTCGGCGATCGCGACGGCGCAGCCGCTGACTGCTCCGTCCACGGTCGGCGGGGTGGGGCCGAGCCAGGCGGCCGGGAGATCGTCGGGAACGGACAGGCGGCCCTCGGGCCAGCCCGCCAGCACCTCGGCGATCGCTTGCGGGAGGTCGGCTTCGTTCACCTGGCGTACGGTCGCGCGGTAGTCGGCGGCGCGTTCCACGAACAGGTCGACGATGCCGTCCTCGTGGTGGTGCCGCAGGTAGGCGCGTTCGATCCGGTCGTAGGAGGCGGAGATCTCGGCGGCGTCCCGGGTCGGGACCACTCGCTCGATCCGGGCCAGGATCTCTTCGCGGGCGCTCACTTGCGGCCTCCGTCCGTCCTGGCCCACCAGGCGCGGAACGACTCGGCCGGGGGAACGGGCACGTCACGGGTCTTGGTCCAGGCCTTCAGCGGCCCGGGCAGCCGTCGGATCCGGCCGTTCGGCCCGCGCCCGACGACCAGGCGGCCGAGCGACGCCGCCCGTTGCGCCAGCGCGAGCCGGCGTGGCGAACGCAGGGTCCAGCCCGCCGCCTTCATCGCCGTCCGCTCCAGCGGATGTCGCGGCCCCTGCTCGACGGCACGGGCGCGCAGATGCACCAGCACCTCGGGGATGTCGATGGCGACCGGGCAGGCGTCGAAGCACGCGCCGCACAGCGACGACGCGTACGGCAGCGAGGCGTCCACCTCCGATCCGATGCCCCGGATCTGCGGTGAGAGGATCGCGCCGATCGGTCCCGGGTAGGGCGACCCGTAGGCGTGGCCGCCCGCACGCTGGTAGACCGGGCACACGTTCAGGCAGGCCGAGCAGCGGATGCAGCGCAGCGCCTGCCGCCCCACCTCGTCGGCCAGCGTCGCCGTACGGCCGTTGTCCAGCAGGACCAGATGGAAGTCGCGCGGCCCGTCGCCCTCCGCCGGGCCCGTCCAGGACGAGGTGTACGGGTTCATCCGCTCGGCCGTGGACGACCGGGGAAGCAGCTGGAGGAAGACCTCGAGATCCCGCCAGCTCGGCACGATCTTCTCGATGCCCATCACCGAGATCAGCGTCTCGGGGAGCGTCAGGCACATGCGGCCGTTGCCCTCCGACTCCAGCACCACGAGGGTCCCGGTGTCGGCCACGGCGAAGTTGACGCCGGAGATCCCGACCTTGGCCGACAGGAACCGGGCCCGCAGGTGGAGGCGGGCGGCCTCGGCCAGCTCGGCGGGGGAGTCGGTCAGGCCTTCGGGGACGTCCGGCATCTTCTCCAGGAAGATGTCGCGGATCTCCGACCGGTTGCGGTGGATGGCGGGGACCAGGATGTGCGACGGCCGGTCGTCGCCGAGCTGCACGATCAGCTCGGCGAGGTCGGTCTCGTAGGCGGAGATGCCCGCCTCGGCGAGCGCCTCGTTCAGGCCGATCTCCTGGGTGGCCATCGACTTGACCTTGACGACCTCGGTCTCGCCGGTGGCCTTCACCAGGCCCGTCACGATGCGGTTGGCCTCGTCGGCGTCGCGCGCCCAGTGAACGGTGCCGCCCGCCTCGGTGACCCGTTCCTCCAGCAGCCGCAGGTAGTGGCCGAGGTTCGCCAGAACGTGGTCCTTGATCTGCTTGCCGGACTCGCGCAGCGCCGCCCAGTCGTCCAGCTCGGCGACGGCCCCGGCGCGGCGGCCGCGGATGGTGGTCGTGGCGTGGGCGAGGTTGGCGCGCAGCCGCGAGTCGTTCACGGCCTCCCGCGCCGCCTGCGGGAACGCGGGCATCCCGAGGTAGGTCGGCATGGTCATGACGTGTCCTCCTCGGTGGCGGCGAGGATCTCGGCGAGATGAACGGGCCGTACGCCCGCGCCGGTGCGGCTCAGCGTGCCGCCGATGTGCATCAGGCAGGAGTTGTCGGCGGCGCACAGCGTGTCCGCCCCGGTGCCGCGGACGTCGGCGACCTTGTCCGCGGCCATCGCGGCGGACACGTCGGAGTTCTTGAGCGCGAACGTGCCGCCGAACCCGCAGCACTCCTCGGCGTCGGGCAGCTCGACCAGGTCGATGCCGCGCACCTCGCGCAGGAGCCTCAGCGGCCGGTCGCCGATGCGCAGCATCCGCAGCGAGTGGCAGGTCGGGTGGTAGGTCACGCGGTGCGGGAAGTACGCGCCGACATCGGTGACCCCGAGCACGTCGACGAGGAGCTCCGACAACTCGTACACCCGCGACGCGACCTCCGCCGAACCCGGGACCAGCCGGGGATGCCAGTCGCGCACCATCGCCGCGCACGACGCCGACGGGGTCACCACCGCGTCGTAGCCGGCGAACGCCGACGCGAAGCCCTCGACGAGCGGGACGGCCTGGGCGCGGTAGCCGGTGTTGAGGTGCATCTGCCCGCAGCACGTCTGTGCCACCGGGAACTCCACCTCGTGCCCGAGCCGCCGCAGCAGCGCGACGACCGCCATCCCCGTACGCGGGAACATCGTGTCGTTCACGCACGTGACGAAGAGCCCGATCTTCATCCGAGGGCTCCGTCGAGCTCCCGGCTCGATTCGCGCACGACCAGCTCGGGCTGGAACATGACCTGCTGGTGCGCGTGGCCCTCGGCGTCGTCGCACTCCTCCAGCAGCAGCTCGGTGGCGATCCGGCCGAGCTGGTAGGTCGGCTGGCGCACCGAGCTCAGCGGGACCGCGGCCGCCGCCGAGAACTCGATGTCGTCGTAGCCGATCAGCGCGACGTCCGACGGCACCTTCAGGCCCGCCTGGAGCAGCACCCGCAGCACGCCGAGCGCCAGCAGGTCGTTCGCGCAGAAGATCGCGTCGGGCAGCGGCCCGTCGTCGTCCAGCAGCCGCCGTGCGGCCTCCTGACCGGCCCGCGCGTTCATCGCCGGAACGGTCAGCTCGCGCATCGCCTCGCGGTTCAGCCCCGCCGCGCGCAGCGCCCGGAGCGCGCCCTTGCGCCGGTCGACGCACTGCCGCAGCGCGGCGGGCCCGGTGACGAACGCCAGCGTGCGGGCCCCGGAGGCGAGCAGGTGGCCGACGGCGAGCTCGCCGCCCGCCACGTCGTCCACGGCGACCGAGCACTGGTTCGCGCGCGGCGTCGGGTGGTCGAGCAGCACGACCGGGACGTTGCGTTCGCGCAGCAGGTCGGCCTTCTCGCCGTCGTCGCCGACCGGCGTGACCAGGACGCCGCGCACGCGCTGCTCGGCGAAGACGCGGATGTTGCGGCGCTCGCGCTCGTCGGACTCGCCCGAGGACGACAGGATCACCGCGTAGCCGCGCTCGCTGGCGACGTCCTCGACGCCGCGGGCCAGGTCGGTGAAGAACGGGTTGGCCAGGTCCAGGACCATCAGGCCGATCGTGCTGCTGTGCCCGGCGCGCAGCGTGGACGCCGAGCCGTTGCGGACGAAGCCGAGCTCGCGGATGGCGGCCTCCACCCGTTCCCGGGTCGCGGCGGCCACCCGCTCGGGGCGGTTCAGCACGTTGGAGACGGTGCCGGGGGAGACGCCGGCGTGCCGCGCCACCTGCTTGATGCCCACCGCGCCGCGGTGGCCGGTGTCGTCTGTGCTCACTCTGTGCCCCCGGTCGATGCGCTGGTCGATGCGCTGGTTCCGCGGCTCACTCTGAGTCATCCGGTTAAAACGTGTCAACCCCAACTTGATGATCTCCAGAGACAGAAACCCTGCGATCAGGGGGGTCTTGACGAGTGGCGTGGCCCACATCTAGCGTCCATCGCAACGTCAGAGTTAAAACGTTTTTCATCCAAGTGTCCTCGACACCCCCCGCGAGGAGGGTCGCCATGAGTGCCTCCGCCCCGTCGGCGCCGCCGACATTGGCACTGGTCAATGTGAGCAAGTCGTTCGGTGCCGTGCAGGCCCTGCGGGACGTCACGCTGGAGCTCCACGCGGGCGAGGTGCACGCGCTGGCGGGAGAGAACGGCGCCGGCAAGTCCACCGTCGTAAAAACGTTCGCAGGCGTCCACCGCCCCGACCTCGGTCAGGTCCGCGTGGACGGCGAGCCGGTCGACTTCCACGGGCCCGCCGACGCCCAGGCCGCGGGCGTCGCGGTCATCTACCAGGAGCCGACGCTCTTCCCCGACCTGTCGGTCGCCGAGAACATCTTCATGGGCCGCCAGCCGCGCACCGGGCTGGGCCGCATCGACCGCAAGGCCGTGCACGCCGAGACCGCCAAGCTGTTCGAACGGCTCGGCGTCGCCCTCGACCCGCGCCAGCCCGCACGCGGCCTGTCGATCGCCGACCAGCAGGTCGTCGAGATCGCCAAGGCCATCTCCCGGGACGCGCGGGTGCTCATCATGGACGAGCCGACCGCCGCCCTGACCGGCCAGGAGGTCGCGCGCCTCTTCGCGGTCACGCGCACGCTGCAGGAGCAGGGCTGCGCGATCCTGTTCATCTCGCACCGGCTGGACGAGATCTTCGAGCTCTGCCAGCGGGTCACCACCCTGCGCGACGGCTCCCACATCGCCACCGAGCCCGTCGACGGGCTCACCCCCGACGACCTGGTCCGCCGCATGGTCGGCCGCGACCTGGACGCGCTCTACCCCAAGCAGGACGTCACGCCAGGCGAGGTCGCGCTCAAGGTCTCCCGCCTCACCCGCGAGGGCGTCTTCACCGACATCTCCTTCGAGGTCCGGCGCGGCGAGATCGTCGCGCTGGCCGGGCTGGTCGGCGCGGGCCGCAGCGAGGTCGCCCGCGCGATCTTCGGCGTGGACCGCTGGGACGCCGGGAACGTCGAGGTCGCCGGACGGCGCCTGCCCGCCGCCAGCCCCACCGCCGCGATGGCGGCCGGGCTCGCGCTCGTTCCCGAGGACCGCCGCCAGCAGGGCCTGGTGATGGAGATGTCCATCGAACGCAACATCGGCCTCACCCAGCTGCGCTCGCTGCGCCGCGCCACCGGGCGCGGCCCGCTGATCTCGCAGTCGGTCGAACGCGACCGCGCCAAGGACTGGGCGCTGCGCCTCCAGCTGAAGTACGCCCGGCTGACCGACACCGTCGGCGTGCTGTCGGGCGGCAACCAGCAGAAGGTCGTGCTCGCCAAGTGGCTGGCCACCGAGCCGACCGTCCTCATCGTGGACGAGCCGACCCGCGGCATCGACGTCGGCACCAAGGCCGAGGTCCACCGGCTGCTGTCGGAACTGGCCGCCGAGGACCTGGCCGTCCTCATGATCTCCTCCGACCTGCCCGAGGTGATCGGCATGGCCGACCGCGTGCTGGTCATGCACGAGGGCCGGCTCACCGCCGAGATCCCGCGCGCGGACGCGACCGAGGAGAGCGTGATGGCCGCCGCGACCGGCCGGACCGGCAACGGAAAGGCGGCCTGAAGGACATGACGTGCTCATGGTCGCGGCTCCGCCGCTCCGGGTCATGGGGCGCCGACTCCTGGCCTTCCCTCGTCACTCCGGTCGCTGCGCTCCCTGCGCTCCTCAGTCCAGGCCAGGAGGCCCCATGACCGTGCTCACCCAGTCCCCGGCCAAGCCGGGCGACGCGGGCGGACCCGCCGGAGGCGGCCGCCGCCTGGTCGACATGGTGCTGCGCGCCCGCGAGCTCAGCATCCTCGGCGCCCTGATCGTCCTGGTGGTCGCCACCACGATCGCCAACCCGCGCTTCCTGTCCGAGCAGGGCGTCAAGGACATCTTCCTGAACGCCTCCATCCTGGCGCTGCTCGCCGTCGGCCAGACCATGGTCGTGGTCACCCGCAACATCGATCTGTCGGTCGGCTCGGTCGTCGGGCTCGTCGCGTTCGTCAGCGGCAAGTACGCCTCGTCCGGCGACCGCAACCTGGTGCTGATCGCGCTGGTCGGCGTCGCGATCGGGCTCGCGTGCGGGCTGGTGAACGGCCTGCTCGTCAGCTTCTGCAAGGTCCCGGCGCTGGTCGTCACGCTCGGCACGCTGTACGTGATCCAGGGCCTGGACCACTACATCGCGCACGGCGAGCAGATCGGCGCGGCCGACCTGCCGTCCGCGCTGCTCAGCCTCGGCAACGACGCGGTGCTCGGCATCCCCTACCTGCCGATCATCACCGTGCTCGTGATGCTGGTCATCGGCTTCTACCTGCGCTCCTACTCCTCCGGCCGCGAGTTCTACGCCATCGGGTCGAGTCCCGAGGCCGCGAGCCTGGCGGGCGTCCCGATCCGCCGCCGCGTGCTGACCGCCTACCTGGTGAGCGGCGGCCTGGCGGGCCTCGCCGGAGTGCTGTGGCTGGCCCGGTTCGGCACGGTCGTCGCCGACGCCGCGCACGGCTGGGAGCTCAAGGTCGTCAGCGCGGTCGTGGTCGGCGGCGTCGCCATCGTCGGCGGCACCGGCACGGTCTACGGCGCCGCGCTCGGCGCCCTGCTGCTCACCACCATCGGCAGCGTGCTGGTGGTGCTGAAGGTCACCCCGTTCTGGCAGGACGCCATCACCGGCGTGCTCCTGCTGCTGGCCATCACGGTCGACCGCCTGCTGGCGCTGCGCGTCACCCGCGTGCTGAGAGCGCGCGGCCGCAAGATGAGGAGGACGCGCGATGCGGCTTGAGGCCCGCAACCTCGTGCGCTGGGAGACCGCGGTCACCCTGCTGCTGGTCCTGGTCTTCGCCTCCGGCGCCGGGTTCTCCCCGGACTTCGCCAACAGCGACAACCTCTCGTTCGCGCTCGGCGACCTGTCGGAGATCGCGCTGATCGCGCTGCCGATGACGATGCTGGTGGTCTGCGGCCAGGTGGACCTGTCGGTCGCCTCGGTGCTCGGCCTGTGCAGCGCGCTCACCGGCAAGCTGTGGGACGGCGGCATGTCGATCGAGACGATCATCCCGCTGGTGCTGCTGGTCGGGCTGGTCTGCGGGCTGGTGAACGGCCTGCTGGTCACCAGGCTGGGACTGCCGTCGCTGGCGGTGACGATCGGCACGCTGACCCTCTACCGGGGGCTGGCGTACGTGACGCTCGGGACCGAGGCGGTCTCGCAGTTCCCGCAGCAGTACTCCGACCTGGCCACCAAGTCGATCCCCGGCACCTTCATCCCCTATCCGATCGCGTTCTTCGCCGTGCTCGCGATCGCCACCGCCATCACCCTGCACGCGACCGGCGCGGGCCGGGCGATGTTCGCGATCGGCGCCCAGGAGGACGCCGCCTACTTCGCCGGTATCCGGGTCAAGCGGATCAAGCTCGTGCTGTTCGCGGTGTCGGGCCTGGTCGCCGGGTTCGCCGGCATCGTCTTCACGCTGCGCTACGGCAGCGCCCGCGCCGACAACGGCCTCGGCCTCGAACTCACCGTGATCGCGGCGGTGCTGCTCGGCGGCGTCGACTTCGACGGCGGCAAGGGCACCCTCGGCGGCGTCATCGCCGCCGTGCTGCTGATCGGCATCCTCCGCAACCTGCTCATGCTGAACGACGTCTCGACCGAGATCCAGTCGATCGTCACCGGCCTGCTGCTCATCGTGTCCGTGCTCACGCCCCGCCTGATCGCCGTAGTCCGCGAGATCCGCGACCGGAGACAGGCGCTGGCCGCGGGCGCGGCCGCGACCCCCTGACCTTCCCTCTCCCACCCCCTGAAAGGCAACGACGATGACCGTTCGATCGCGCATGCCCGTACGCGCCCTCGCCACCGCCACAGCGCTGGCCCTCGGTCTCGCCGCGTGCGGCGGCACCACCAAGAAGTCCTCCGAAGACTCCGGCGGTGCGGCCCCCGCGGGCGCCACCGCCAAGGCCGACCCGAACGCGCCCCTGAAGAAGGGCCTGAAGCTGGCGTTCCTGCCCAAGCAGGTCAACAACCCGTACGAGAAGATCGTCGACGACGCGGGCATCGCCGCGGCCGGCGAGTTCAGCGGGTCGGCCAAGGAGGTCGGCCCGTCCGACGCCTCGGCCTCCTCGCAGGTCTCCTACATCAACACCCTGATCCAGCAGCAGCACGACGCCATCCTCATCGCGGCCAACGACGAGAACGCGGTGTGCGGCCCGCTCAAGCAGGCCATGGCCAAGAAGATCAAGATCGTCGCGTACGACTCCGACACCGCCAAGGACTGCCGCAACCTGTTCATCAACCAGGCGAGCTCGGAGGAGATCGGCCGCAGTCAGATCAAGATGGTGTCCGAGCAGCTCGGCGGCAAGGGCGACATCGCGATCCTGTCCGCGACGGCCAACGCCACCAACCAGAACACCTGGATCAAGTTCATGCAGGACGAGCTGAAGAAGCCCGAGTACTCTGGGCTGAAGCTCGTCAAGGTCGCCTACGGTGACGACGACGACCAGAAGTCGTTCCAGCAGACCCAGGGACTGCTGCAGGCCTACCCGAACCTGAAGGGCATCATCGCCCCGACCACGGTCGGCATCGCCGCCGCGGCCCGCTACATCTCCGGCTCCAAGTACAAGGGCAAGGTCGCGGTGACCGGCCTCGGCACGCCCGACCAGATGCGCAAGTTCGTCAAGGACGGCACGGTCAAGCAGTTCGCGCTCTGGAACCCCAAGGACCTCGGCTACCTGGCCTCCTACGCCGCCGCCGCGCTCTCGTCCGGGCAGATCACCGGCGCCCAGGGCCAGACGTTCAAGGCCGGCAAGCTCGGTGACCGCACCATCGGCGCCGACGGCGAGGTGATCCTCGGCCCGCCGACCGTCTTCGATGCCAAGAACATCGACGAGTTCCACTTCTAAATGCCGACGAAGTCGGTCGGGGGGGCGTGGGGGGTCGTCCCCCCCTCGGGAGGAACATGCAGCGGGTCTGTTTTCTGCTGAAGGTCAGGCAGGACCGCCTGGAGGAGTACAAGCGACGCCACCAGGCGGTCTGGCCCGACATGCTCGCCGCCCTCCGCGACACCGGATGGCACAACTACTCGCTCTTCCTGCGTGACGACGGCCTGCTGGTCGGTTACTTCGAGACCGACGACCTCGAGGCCGCTCAGGCCGGGATGGCCCGTACCGACGTCAACGCCCGCTGGCAGGCGGAGATGGCGCCGTTCTTCGAGGACCTGGACGGCCGCCCCGACGAGGGGATGCGGCCGCTCACCGAGGTCTTCCACCTCGACTAGCAGGTCTTCCACTTCGACCAGCAGATCTTCCACCTGGACTAGAAGATCGGAGACGCACGACCGTGACAGACATCAGCGCGGTGAAGGACGCCCTGCGCCGCCAGCACATCGAGACCCCCTCGTGGGCGTACGGGAACTCCGGCACCCGGTTCAAGGTCTTCGCTCAGGCGGGCGTGCCCCGCACCCCGCAGGAGAAGATCGACGATGCCGCCCAGGTGCACCGCTACACCGGCGTCGCCCCCTCGGTCGCGATCCACATCCCCTGGGACGCCGTCGACGACTACGCCGCGCTCGCCGCGCACGCCCGCGACAAGGGGGTGCGCATCGGGGCGGTCAACACCAACGTCTTCCAGGACGACGACTACATGCTGGGCAGCGTCACCAACCCCGACCCGGCGATCCGCAAGAAGGCACTCGGGCACCTGCTGGCGTGCGTCGACATCATGGACGAGGTCGGCTCGAACGACCTGAAGCTGTGGTTCTCCGACGGCACCAACTACCCCGGCCAGGACGACCTGCGCGCCCGGCAGGACCGGATGGCCGAGGCGCTGGCGGCGGTGTACGAGCGGCTCGGCGACGACCAGCGGTTCCTGCTGGAGTACAAGCTGTTCGAGCCCGCGTTCTACGCCACCGACCTGCCGGACTGGGGCACCTCGTACGCCCACTGCCTGAAGCTCGGCCCCAAGGCACAGGTCGTCGTCGACACCGGCCACCACGCGCCGGGCACCAACATCGAGTTCATCGTGGCGTTCCTGCTGCGCGAGGGGAAGCTCGGCGGCTTCGACTTCAACTCCCGCTTCTACGCCGACGACGACCTGATGGTGGGCGCGGCCGACCCGTTCCAGCTGTTCCGGATCATGCACGAGGTGGTGCGGGGCGGCGGGTACGACCCGGCGACGGGCGTGGCGTTCATGCTCGACCAGTGCCACAACATCGAGCCGAAGATCCAGGGCCAGATCCGCTCGGTGATGAACGTGCAGGAGGCCACCGCCAAGGCGCTGCTGGTCGACGTGGACGCGCTGCGCGCCGCGCAGAACGCCGGTGACGTGCTGGGCGCGAACGCGGTCTACATGGACGCCTACAACACCGACGTGCGCCCGCTGCTGGCCGAGCTGCGCGAGGAGATGGGCCTGCACGCCGATCCGATCGCCGCGTACCGGGCCTCTGGCTACCTCGAGCGCGTCATCGACGAGCGCAAGGACGGCCAGGCCGCGGGGTGGGGCGCGTGAGACCCCGACGCGTGAGACCCCGGCGCGTGAGCCCCCGGCGCGTGAGACCTCGCGCGGCCGTCGCCGCCGCCACCTCCGGGGTGGTCGTCGCCTCTCTGGTCGCCGTACCGGCGCACGCCGCGGCACGGGACGCCCTGCGCATCACCGACCTGGAGACCGAGCACGCCACCGATCCGCTGTCGATCGGTGAGGCCAAGCCCCGCCTGGGCTGGGTGCTCCGGTCGTCCGAACGCGGGCAGCGCCAGACCGCCTACCGGATCACGATGTCGGCCGGCGGCCGCACGCTGTGGGACTCGGGCGAGGTGAAGAGCGACCGCTCGTACGACGTCCGCTACACCGGGCCCGCCCTCACCCCCGCCACCCGCTACTTCTGGAAGGTCAAGGTCGCGGGCGCCGACGGGCGCTGGACCGGCTGGTCCGACCAGGCGTGGTTCGAGACCGCGCTCGCGACGGGCGGCTGGAAGGGCTCGTGGATCGGCGCCCCGCCCACGCAGACCTCCACGCCCGACCTGAACGGGACCAACTGGATCTGGTTCCCCGAGGGCGACCCGACCAGCAGCGCCCCGGCGGGCGACCGCTACTTCCGCGGCTCGTTCGACGTGGCGACGGTGCCGCAGACCGCCCGCCTGACGATGAGCGCCGACGACGGCTTCACCGCCTGGGTGAACGGCAGAGAGGTCGGCGGCCGCGAACCCGACCCCGCGCAGGAGAACTGGCGGCGCCCGATCGTCGTCGACGTCGCCTCCGCGCTCCGCCAGGGCCGCAACGTGATCGCGGTCAAGGCCACCAACGGCAAGGAGAGCCCGGCGGGCATGTTCGGCCGCCTGGAGCTGTCCGGCAAGAACGTCGACACCGACGGCTCGTGGAAGGCCGCCGACAAGGAACCGGCCGGGGACTGGAAGGCGGCCGACTTCGACGACGCCGCCTGGTCGGCGGCCAAGGTGCTGGCGGCGTGGGGGAGCGGCCCCTGGGGCAAGGTCGTCCCCGAGAAGCCCACGCTGCCCGAGCCGTTGCTGCGCCGCGACTTCACCCTCTCCGGCAAGAAGGTCGCCAAGGCACGCCTGTACGCGGCGGGCGCCGGTTACGCCGAGCTCAGCCTGAACGGAAAGCGCGTTGGCGACGAGGTCCTCGCCCCCGGCTTCACCCGCTACGACAAGCGCGTCGAGTACGTCACCCACGACGTCACCAAGATGCTCCGCAACGGCGGCAACGCCATCGGCGCCCGCCTCGGACGCGGCTTCTACGGCATGACCCAGGAGAACGTCTGGAACTGGAACAAGACGCCCTGGACCGCTGAGCCGCGCCTGCTCGCCCAGCTCGTCGTCACCTACACCGACGGCTCCTCGCAGACGATCGCCACCGACGGTCAGTGGCGCTACGCCGAGGGCCCGGTCCGCTACGACTCCCTCTACGGCGGCGAGAGCTACGACGCCCGCGAGGAGAAGCCCGGCTGGGACAAGCCCGGCTTCGACTCCGGCTCCTGGAAGCCCGCCGCGGCCCTGACCGCTCCCACCTCCAACGTCGTTCCCGAAGAGCACGAGCCCATCAAGGTCACCGGCACCCTCCGCCCGACCGCGGTGACCAGCCCCAAGGCGGGCACGTACGTCTTCAAGCTCCCCACCAACATCGCGGGCTGGGCGCGCATCCGCACGCACGGCCCGGCGGGCGCCACGATCAAGCTGAAGTACGGCGAGAAGCTGAACGCCGACGGGACCGTGCAGGACTCCAACGGCAACGTCACCGGGCGCTTCCAGACCGACGAGTACACCCTCGCCGGCCGCTCGGGCACCGAGACGTGGGAGTCGCGCTACAGCTACAAGGGCTTCCAGTACGTCGAGGTGACCGGCTGGCCGGGCGACGCCCCGACCGCCGCCGACCTGGACGGCCGCGAGGTGCACACCGACCTGCGCTCGGTCGGCACGTTCCGCAGCTCCAACGCCATGTTCGACCAGATCAACGCGGCCACCCGGCAGACCGTGGTCAACAACTGGCACGGCATCCCGACCGACACCCCGATGTACGAGAAGAACGGCTGGACCGGCGACGCCCAGCTGATGGCCGAGATGCAGATGTCGGAGTTCGACCTGCGCCGCCCGTTCACCAAGTGGATGACCGACCACCGCGACAGCCAGGGCTCCGACGGGCTCGTCCCGGCGATCGTGCCCGACAACGGCTGGGGCCTCGGAGCGGGCTGGCACGCGCCGCCGTGGCACGCCTCGTTCACCGTGATCCCGTGGCTGATGTACCAGCGGTACGGGGACAAGGACCTTCTCGCCGACAACTACCCGGCGATGAAGAAGTACCTGGACGGCTGGCTGAAGCGGGCCGACTCCGAGGGCCTGTACCCGAGCACGCTGAACGACTATCTGGCGCCCGGGTACGGCGGCAACACCCCCGAGGACATGCGGCTGGCCGGGACGGCCTACACCTACTCCAACTCGATGATCATCGCCGACGTGGCGCAGGTCCTCGGCGCCGCCGACGACGCGGCCCGGTTCCGGGGCGAGGCGGCGAAGATGCGGGACGCCTACAACAAGGCTTTCCTGCGCGGCGACGCCTACGTCACCAAGACCGACCCGGGCTACCGCCAGACCTCGACGCTGATCTCGCTGGCCCTCGGCCTGGCGCCCAAGGAGTCCGAGCAGGCCCTCACCACCCGTCTCGTCCGCGACATCACCGACCGCGGCAACCACCTGAACACCGGCGCGCTCGGCACCAAGTACCTGCTCACCGAGCTGACCAAGCGCGGTCAGGGCGAGCTGGCCTACAAGGTCGCCGACCAGCGCACCTACCCGAGCTGGGGCTACTGGCTGGGCAACGGCGCGACCACGCTGTGGGAGCGCTGGGACACCGACGCGCGCTCCCGTGACCACGTGTTCCTGGGCGGCGCGATCGGCGAGTGGTTCTACGACGACCTGGCCGGCATCCAGCAGGCCTCGCCCGGCTACGACCGCATCTCGATCACCCCGCACCCGCTCGGCGACCTGAAGTGGGTGGACGCGACGACGCAGACGCCGCACGGCCCGGTGCGGGTGCGCTGGGACCGTTCGTCCGGCCCGCTGAAGGTGAAGGTCGACGTCCCGGTCGGCGCCACCGCCAAGGTCACGCTGCCGAGCGGAGCCGCGCATGACGTCGGCTCCGGTTCGTACACCTTCCAGGAAAATAGAGGAGAGACCCGATGACGCCCACTCCACCCGAGGTGGAGCAGCTGCTGGCCCGCGCCCACACCCTGGGCGCGGACCCGCGCAACACCAACTACGCGGGCGGCAACGCCTCGGCCAAGGGCTCGGTCACCGACCCCGTGACCGGCCACGACGTCGAGCTGATGTGGGTGAAGGGCTCCGGCGGCGACCTCGGCACGCTCACCGAGAAGGGCCTGGCCGTGCTGCGGCTGGACCGGCTGCGCGCGCTCACCGGCGTCTACCCGGGCGTCGAACGCGAGGACGAGATGGTCGCGGCCTTCGACTTCTGCCTGCACGGCAAGGGCGGGGCCGCGCCGTCCATCGACACCGCCATGCACGGCCTGGTCGACTCCGCGCACGTCGACCACCTGCACCCCGACTCGGGCATCGCGATCGCGACCGCCGCCGACGGGCCCGAGCTGACCCGCCGGATCTTCGGCGACCGGGTGGTGTGGGTGCCGTGGCGGCGGCCCGGCTTCCAGCTCGGCCTGGACATCGCCGCCATCAAGGAGGCGAACCCGCAGGCCATCGGCGTCATCCTCGGCGGCCACGGGATCACCGCCTGGGGCGCGACCAGCGACGAGTGCGAGGCCAACGCGCTCGACATCATCGCTGCCGCCGAGGCCTACATCGCCGAGCACGGCAAGGCCGACCCGTTCGGGCCGGTCGTCCACCCGGCGCTGCCCGAGGCCGAACGGCACGCGCGGGCGGCGGAGCTGTTCCCGCTGATCCGGGGGCTGGCCTCCACCGACCGCCCGCAGGTCGGCCACTACACCGACAGCGACGAGGTCCTGGACTTCGTCTCGCGCGCCGAGCACCCGCGGCTCGCCGCGCTCGGCACGTCCTGCCCGGACCACTTCCTGCGCACCAAGGTCGCGCCGATGGTGCTCGACCTGCCGCCGGACGCGCCGCTGGAGGACGCGGCGGCGCGGCTGCGCGAGCTGCACACCGCCTACCGGGAGGAGTACGCGGCCTACTACGGGCGCCACGCCACCGCCGGCTCCCCGGCGATGCGCGGCGCCGACCCGGCGATCGTGCTGGTCCCGGGCGTCGGGATGTTCAGCTTCGGCGCCAACAAGCAGACCGCGCGGGTCGCGGGCGAGTTCTACGTCAACGCGATCAACGTGATGCGCGGCGCCGAGGCACTGTCGACCTACGCGCCGATCGACGAGTCGGAGAAGTTCCGCATCGAGTACTGGGAGCTGGAGGAGGCCAAACTCCGCCGGATGCCCGCGCCCAAGCCGCTGGCCACCCGGGTCGCGCTGGTCACCGGCGGTGGCTCCGGGATCGGCGCGGCCACCGCGCGCCGCCTGGCCGCCGAGGGCGCGTGCGTCATCGTCGCCGACCGCGACCTGGCCGCCGCCGAGAAGGTCGTCGCCGAGATCGGCTCGGCGGACGTCGCGGTCGCCGTCGGCGTGGACGTCACCGACGAGGACCAGATCGCCGCCGCGCTGCGGGCGGGCGTGCTGGCCTTCGGCGGCGTCGACCTGGTGGTCAACAACGCCGGACTGTCGATCTCCAAGCCGCTGCTGGAGACGACCGTCGCCGACTGGGACCTGCAGCACGACGTGATGGCGCGCGGCTCGTTCCTGGTCTCCCGCGAGACCGCCCGCGTCATGATCGAGCAGGACATGGGCGGCGACATCGTCTACATCTCCTCCAAGAACGCCGTCTTCGCCGGGCCCAACAACGTCGCCTACGGCGCCACCAAGGCCGACCAGGCCCACCAGGTGCGGCTGCTGGCGGCCGAACTGGGCGGGCACGGCATCCGCGTCAACGGCATCAACCCCGACGGGGTCGTGCGCGGCTCGGGCATCTTCGCCGGCGGATGGGGCGCCAAGCGCGCTGCCGTCTACGGCGTGGAGGAGGACAGGCTCGGCGAGTTCTACGCCCAGCGGACCCTGCTGAAGCGCGAGGTGCTGCCCGAGCACGTCGCCGCCGCCGTCTTCGCCCTGACCGGCGGCGACCTCACCCACACGACCGGACTTCACGTCCCCGTCGACGCAGGAGTCGCCGCCGCCTTCCTCCGCTGACCCCGCAGACCCTCCAGAACTCCCGCGGAACCTCCCTCCACCCCCTCTGGGAAGGACCTTCATGCGTTCGAGCTCCCGCCTGCTTCCCTTCGCCGCCCTCGGAGTGACCGGCCTGGTCACCGCGACCGCCCTCACCCCACCCGCCGAAGCGGCAGGCTTCGGGCTGCCCCCGCTGTCCGCCGCCGATCGCTACGTCATGACCCCGGCGTCGCGCGTGGTCGCGCCGGCCTCGGTGTCGGAGTCGCACGCCGTGAACGCCGACTACGTCACGGCCGCCTCGCCCTCCTCGGAGACCGACGGGCACGCGCTCGTCGCCGGATCGTCGACCGTCGCCAAGGTCGACGGCGTGCAGGTGCGGCGGGCGGGGGAGAACGCGGCGGGAGCCTCGTTCGGCTACACGCTGAAGGTCCCGCGCGGCCAGAAGGTCCGGCTGCGCGTGGAGGAGGCGGGCAGCCCGACCTCGCACTACCAGGTCCTCGTCAACGGCCGGGTGGTCTACGAGCGCAAGCCCGACAGCGCCCAGGCGGGGGTCTGGAGCAACCTGTCGGGGCTCGTCCACTACGACGTCGCGCTCCCGGCCGGGTCCGCCGACTCGATCAACGTGACGTTCCGCAACATGGACACGCCCGGCCACGGCGCGCGGGTCCACGCGGTCTGGACGCTCGCGGGCGGCGGGCGGACCGCCGCGCCGTACGGCGGAACGGTCTCCGACCCGCGCGGCGCACTCGGGCGCGGGACGACGACGCTGCGGTCGGACGCCTACGGGCGCCCGTACGTGGTGTACGACTTCGGCAAGGAGGTCGGCGGGAAGGTCCGGTTCCGGGCCGACTCGCTCAAGGGCGACGCCAAGATCGGGCTGGCCTTCAGCGAGAGCACGCAGTACCTGACGACCTCGTCCGACTACAGCCAGGACCCGGTCGGGCTGGCGACCGAGACGCACTACGTCACGGCCGCCAAGGACCGCTCCACGGTCGCAGACCCGGTGATCCGCGGCGGCTTCCGCTACCTGATGGTCTTCCTTGCCGAACCGGGCGAGGTGAAGCTGTCGGACCTGCGGCTGGACTTCACGGCCGACCCCGCCAACCCGGCGCCCGCCCGCTACAAGGGTGCGTTCCTGTCCAGCGACGACACCCTCAACCGGCTCTGGTACTCCGGCGCTTACACCGTCCAGCTGGCCACCATCGACCCCAAGACCGGGCGGCCGTACCCCGGCAAGGAGGGGCCGGTCACCAACGACGCGATCATCGGTGACGGCGACAGCGTCATCACCGATGGCGGCAAGCGCGACCGCATGATCTGGGGCGGCGACAACGCCGTCTCCGACGTGGTGTCCTACCTCAGCACCGGGCGTCCCGGACCGGCGGAGAACGCCGTGGCCTTCATGGCCAAGGGGCAGGCCGCCTCCGGGCAGATCCCCGGGCTCTTCCTCACCGACAAGCAGGGCTACAACCTCGGCTGGGGCGAGTACGCCGAGTGGTGGGTGCAGAACTACTGGGAGCACTACCTCTACACCGGCGACAAGGCCTTCCTGGACCGCTGGTACGACGCCATGAAGAAGAACGTGGCGTGGCTGGAGTCCAAGGCCGACGGCGACGGAGTCCTCGACCTCAAGGGTGCGGGCGGCACCTGGGGCTACGGCAACGAGGGCAAGGGCACCTACACCAGCTCCCTCTACGTCCGCATCCTCGGGCTGGCGGCGCAGGCGGCCGAGGCCAAGGGGGACGCAGCGCTCGCCAAGACCTACCGCGGGCAGGCCACCCGTACCGCCGCCGGAGTCAACAAGCAGTTCTGGGACGCGGCGGCCGGCGCCTACCGGGTCGGGCCCTCCGACGCGGCGCACCCGCAGGACGGCAACGCCATGGCCGTCCTGTCCGGAGTCGCCACCGGAGACCGGGCGAACGCGGTCCTGAAGTTCTTCGGCGGCTCGCTCGCCGGGAAGTACGGAGACCTGACCGTCGACAAGGACGGCAGCGTCGTCCCGCGCTACATCAGCCCGTTCGTCTCCAACAGCGCCCTGCTCGCCCACGTCTCCCAGGGCGACACCAACGGCGCGATGTCGCTGCTGCGCCGCACCTGGGCGCCCATGCTGGAACGTGGCAAGCCCGGCACCCTCTGGGAGAACGTCAACCCCGACGGCGCCCCGCGTCTTGGCTCCTACACGAGCATGGCGCACGGCTGGGCCGCCGGGCCCACCTCGTTCCTCACCAACCAGGTCCTCGGTGTCACGCCCACCAGCGGCGGATTCGCGACCTTCAGCGTGCTGCCGCACCCGTCGTCCGGGCTGCGCTGGGCCCAGGGCCGGGTGCCGACCCCGGCCGGCGACATCACCGCGGCCTGGAAGACCAGCGGTCACACCTTCACCCTCCAGCTCGTCGCGCCGCGTTCGACGTCGGCGATGGGCGGCGTTCCGGCGGACGGCGTCCGCGAGGTCGAGCTCGGCGGCACGACCGTGTGGCGCGCGGGCAAGGCGCTGCGGCCGGGCGTGGTCGTCCGCGACGGCCTGATCCAGGTGCCCGGCCTCACCGGCACCGCGACCCTGACCGCCGTCCGAGGCTGAGAGGACTTCCCGATGGTCTTTTACACACGATCACGCAAGGGCGCCGCGGTCGCTGTGATCACCGCGCTCGCCGCATCAGCGATCGTCGCCGCCCCGGCATCGGCCTCCGCTCCCCGGCGCAGACCCTGGCAGGACGCCTCGTACACGCCCCACCCGGGCGACTGGCGGCCCTACGTCCTCGCCCCGTCCAGCCGTGACGTCAAGCCCGCCTCGATCCTCAAGGCCGACCCGCGGCAGGGCAAGATCGAGGGGCGGCCCGAGTCCGTGCTTCGCGGCGGCGGCGGCTCGGTCCGCCTCACCGGCGCGGCCGACCGGACGGGCTCGCCGATGCTGGTCATCGACTTCGGCAAGGAGGTCGCCGGGCACGTCAAGGTGCGCGTGAAGGGCGCCTCGTCGTCCCGCCCGGGCCTGCGCGCCTGCTTCAGCGAGTCCACTCGCTACATGGCCGACGAGCCGGGCGACAACGACGGCCAGGGCAAGATCGCGCCCGGCTGCGACACCGCCAACATCTGGAACGGCTTCCCCGGCCAGCCCTACACCGAGGACACCGACAGCCACGCGCTCCCGCTCGACGGCAAGCTCCCCGCGACCGTCCGCGACAAGCAGTTGCGCGGCGGCTTCCGCTACGTGACCCTCTTCCTGGACGGGCCGGGCTGGGTGGACGTGGACGGCGTCTCGGTCGACTTCACCGCCGCGTCCGGGCAGAAGGACCTGGACGGCTACCAGGGACGGTTCCTGTCCAGCGACAACCTGCTCAACAAGATCTGGTACGCGGGCGCCTACACCGTCCAGATCAACACCGGCGCGTCCGACACCGCCAAGAGCTGGCCGTACGTCAAGGGCGAGGGCGACCACGCCGACGCGCAGGTCCCGTTCGCCGACCCGCGCAAGGACGTCATCTACGACGGCGGCAAGCGCGACCGCATCGTCTGGCAGGGCGACCTGGCCGTCCAGGCGCCCGTCGCCTACCTCAGCACCAACGACGTTCCGGCCGTCGAGAACTCCCTGTCGTCGCTGGCCGCGCAGCAGCTCCCCGACGGCTACATGCCCGCCGAGAGCCAGGTCGGCCAGCACAACCGCGACGAGCTGCGCACCTACGGCGAGTACGTGACGTGGTTCGTCAACAACATGCACGCCCACTGGCTCTACACCGGCGACCGCTCCTACCTCGACAAGTGGTGGCCCGCGCTCACCAAGGCCACCGCCTGGCTGGAGTCGGTACGGGCGCAGGACGACAAGGGCCTCATCGCGTTCGACAAGGCCGGATCGTGCGGCCACTACGGCTACTCCGACTGCGGCCACGAGACCTACGTCAACGCCCTCTATGTCCGCAACCTCGCCCAGATGGCCGAGCTGGCGAAGGCACGGGGCGACGCGCAGGCCGCCTCCACCTACGCGGCCCGTTCGACGTCGGTGAAGAACGCCATCAACGACCAGCTCTGGGACGACAAAGCGGGCGCCTACCGGCTGTCCCGCGAGATCCCCGGCGCCTACCCGCAGGACGGCAACGCCACCGCCGTCCTCACCGGGGTCGCCGACGCCGAGCGCGGCGAGCGGGCCATGGCCTACCTGCGGGCCAACAACTGGGACAAGTACGGGTCGCTGACGGTCTCGCCGAAGACGCCGAACGCCTCGCTGCCGCCGTTCTACGCCCCGCTCCCGAGTAGCTTCGAGAGCGACGCCCGGCTGGCCGGGGGAGACGCCTCCGGCCTCGACCTCATCCGCACGTTCTGGGGCCACCAGCTCGCCGAGGCGCCGGGCACCACGTTCTGGGAGCACATGCAGCCCGACGGAACGCCCAACCTGAAGCAGTTCTCCAGCCTCGCGCACGGCTGGGCCGCCGGGCCGACGATCACCCTCACCACCCGCGTGCTCGGCGTCCGCCCGGTCACCGCCGGGTACTCCACCTGGGCCGTTGTACCGTTCGCGGGTGACCTGACCTGGGCGGAGGGCACCGTGCCGACCCCGCGCGGTGGGCTGGCGGCGTCCTGGCGCAAGGACCGGCACGGCTTCCGCCTCACCGTCCGGGCCCCGCGCGGCACGGGCGGCCGGCTCGCGGTCCCGGTGACGGGCTCGACCCGGCGGGTGACGCTCGACGGCCGCACGGTCTGGGCGAACGGCAAGGCCACGGCCCACGGCGTGACGATCACCGGCGGCCACGTGCAGATCGACGGCGTGGGCTCCGGCTCGCACGTCCTGGCCGCGAACGACTGAAGGGACTGAAAGGGACATGACCACCAACGGCACACCCTCGCCACCTTCGCCGCCCGTGCGGGTCGGCCTGGTCGCGGGCGGGCTCGGCGCGTACTGGCCGCAGTTCCCCGACCTGCTGCCGCAGCTGAAGCGCTCGGCCGACCGGGTCTCGGAGCGGATGCGCGAACTCGGCGCCGAGGTGATCGACGTCGGGTTCATCTCCGACGCGCAGGAGGGCGCGGTCGCCGCCGAGAAGCTGCGCGCCGCCGGCTGCGACATCATCGTCGGCTTCCTCACCACCTACATGACCGCGACGATGCTGGTCCCGGTCGCGCAGCGGGCCGACGCGCCGGTGCTGCTGATCAACCTGCAGCCGACCGAGTCGATGGACCACGCGACCTTCGACACCGGGCAGTGGCTGGCCTACTGCGGCGCCTGCCCGCTGCCCGAGATGGCCAACGCCTTCATGCGCTGCGACATCCCGTTCCGATCGGTGTCGGGCTACCTGGAGGACGAACGGGCCTGGACCAAGATCGGCCGCTGGGTGCGGGCCGCCGGGGTGCGAGCGGCGCTGCGGCGCGGGCGGCATGGCCTCATGGGCCACCTCTACCCGGGGATGATGGACGTCTCCACCGACCTCACCCTGGTCAGCGCCAATTTCGGCGGGCACGTCGAGGTCCTGGAGTTCGACGACCTGCGGGTGCGGGTGGAGAAGGTCACGGGCGCCGAGGCCGAGGCCAAGCGCGCCGAGGCGGAGAAGATCTTCGAGCTCGACCCCTCGGTGAACGACGACGACTTCGCCTGGGCGGCCCGCGTCGCGGTCGGCCTGGACCGGCTGGCCGAGGACTTCGAGCTGGACAGCCTCGCCTACTACCACCGCGGGCTGGACGGCGAGATCCACGAGCGGCTCGGCGCCGGGATGATCCTCGGCGCCTCGCTGCTCACCGCGCGCGGGATCCCGGCCGCCGGGGAGTACGAGCTGCGCACCTCGCTCGCGATGCTGATCGCCGACCGGCTCGGCGCGGGCGGCTCGTTCACCGAGCTGCAGGCGCTGGACTTCCAGCGCGGCCACGTGGAGATGGGCCACGACGGCCCCGCCCACCTGGCCATCTCCGCGCGCCGCCCGCTGCTGCGCGGCCTGGGCGTCTACCACGGCAAGCGCGGCTACGGGGTGTCGGTCGAGTTCGACGTCAAGCACGGCCCGGTCACCGCGATCGGCATCGTCCAGCGCCGCGACGGCCGGTACGGGCTCGTCGCGTCCGAGGGCGAGACCGTGGACGGCCCGCACCTGAAGATCGGCAACACCACCTCGCGGGTCGACTTCGGCTGCGACCCGGGGGAGTGGACCGACGCCTGGAGCGCCACCGGGATCTCCCACCACTGGGCCCTCGGCACCGGCCACCGCGTCGCCGAACTGCGCGATCTGGCCGACCTGATGGAGATCGACCTGGTCGAAGTACGCCCGTAGCACCGGCCGCCGGCCGCCGCCTCAGGAGCCGGCCATCTCATCGTGAGTCGGGGGACTTACCAGCAAGGAGGACGGGTGTGACGAGTGTCTTCGGCATGCGCACAATCCCCCGGCCGGTCGCCCTGTTGACGGTCCTGGCCCTGATCGCGGCGTTGCTGGCGGCGGTGGCACCGTCGTCGCCCGCCCGGGCGTCGGTCGGCACCGACCTCACGAACTTCGGCGCCGGCGGCGAGCAGGTGGTCCGCTTCGACACCGACGGCAACGCGGTGGACGCGCACGACGGCGCGATCCAGCGGTTCGGCGACACCTACTACCTGTACGGGACCAGCTACGACTGCGGCTACCAGTGGAACAACAACAGCACGTTCTGCGGCTTCAAGGTCTATTCCTCGCCCGACCTGGCGCACTGGACCGACCGCGGCCACGTGGTCGGGGCCCGCGACTGCAAGTACTGCTTCCGGCCGCACGCGGTCTACGACCGGGCCACACGCACGTACGTGCTGTGGGTGAACGATCAGGAGGCGGCCGACAAGTTCCGCGTCTACACCGCCGACCGGCCGACCGGTCCGTTCACCGAGCAGCCGGTACCCGACCTTCCCGCGGGCACCTCCTGCACCGCCGATCTCGACGTGTTCACCGACGACGACGGCACCGGCTATCTGGTGTGCAGCAACGCGGGCTGGCACATCGCGGTCATCCAGCTCACCCGTGACTACCTGCGGGCGGCCGGACCGTACGAGGTCACCGGGGTGACGCGTGTCGAAGCGCCCTCGATCTTCAAACGCCACGGCACCTACTACCTGACGATGTCGGACCCCAACTGCGGCTATTGCACCGGGACCGGCACCTCCTACCTCACCGCCAAGAGCCCCCTCGGTCCCTGGCACGGCCGTGACGCCTGGACCATCGAGGACGGCGCGCTGGTCGCCCGGGGCGGGCTGTACGGCCTGTCACAGCAGGGCGCCGACTGGAGCGACTACACCTACTCGTTCGACGTCGCCCCGCAGACGACCGTGGGGAGCACCAGCGCGCAGGCGGGCTTCTCGGTCCGGATGAACCGCGACGACTACGGCTACCTCTTCCTGCTGACCGGGTCGGGGACGGCGAACGGCAAGCTGAGCGTTCTGCGCCGGGCCGGGGCCACCACCGCCAGCCACGTCGTGCCGCTCGACAAGCCGATCAACGCGGGTGAGTGGCACCACGTGTCGGTCACCGCGGCCGGCTCCACCCTCACGACGTCCATCGACGGCGTCCAGGTCGACTCCTACACCGACGCCACCTACGCCGTCGGCAAGGTCGGCGTCCGCGAGTGGAACGGCGCGGCCCTGGAGTCGGCGAAGTTCGACAACGTGCGGGTGATCTCAGCCTCGGGCCAGAACCTGCTCTCCGACGACTTCTCCGGCGACCTGTCGCGCTGGCTCGCACCGACCCCGGGCGTCAAGATCAGCGACAGCTCCTGCGGGGGACAGCCCGCGCAGGTCGCGACCCTGCGGCAGCGCCACGGCGAACCGATCTTCCTCTACTTCAGCGACCTGTGGAACTTCCACACCAACGAGGCACGGGCCAACTTCTACTGGCAGCCGCTGAGCTTCGGGGCCGACGGCTCGATCGCCCCGCTCACCTGCGCCAACTCGCATGTACGGCTGGACCCGGGCCACCCGGGCAAGCAGCGCGCCATTCCCGGCCTGGACCAGGGCGGCGGCGTCACCGGCTTCCACCTGACCTGCGACATCGCGGGCGCGAACCAGCGCGAGCAGACCTTCACCGCGGGCCGGCGCGGGCGTCTCGCCTCGCTCGCGGTGACCACGTTCAAGGACGGCACCGAGGAAGGGCGAGTCCTGCGCAATCCGCCGACCGAACCGCTGCGGATCGAGCTCAAGGACGCCGCGTCCACGACCGTCTACGCCACCACCATCCCGGCCGGCCAGATCGGCTGGTCCGCCCGCAACGTGATCGTGCATCCCCGGATCCGGGTCCGCCGCGGCGACCGCTACACCGTCGTGCTCAGCTCGGCCGCCCCGCAGGGCTGCTTCGGCGTCGCCCAGAACGACCAGGGCCTGAAGTTCTTCACCACGATCAGCAGCTGACCCCCACCCCCTCGGAGCATGCCTGATGAAACAACGTCCCAGTCGGGGTGTCACGGTCGCCGCGATACTCGGCCTACTGATCGCCGGGCCCGGCGCGGCTGCGCACGCGGACGCGCGCGGACCGGCGGGCCTCACCGCGGCCGGCCTGCGCACCGACGCCCTCGACACCGCGCTCGGCATCGACGACACCGCGCCCACCCTCAGCTGGCGGCCGGTCTCGGGCCGCACCGGCGCCGCGCAGACCGCCTACCAGGTCGTCGCCGCGTCCACCCGCGACAAGTTCGGTGAGGCCGACCTGTGGGACTCGGGCAAGGTCGCCTCGGGCACCCCGAACGCCGTCTACCGGGGTAAGGCGCTCACCTCCCGGCAGCAGGTCTGGTGGCGGGTGCGCGTCTGGGACGCCGGCGGGCACGCCTCGGCCTGGAGCGGGCCCGCCCGGTTCGAGATGGGGCTGCTCGGCAAGAGCGACTGGTCGGCCAAGTGGATCGGCGACGAGCGCTGGATCAACCGGCAGTCCACGCCCGTCACCGTCAAGCTGCCCGAGGCCACCGACGCCCGGTATCTGCGGCTGGACGTGACCAAGCTGGGGCTGCCCCTCACCGAGGGCGGCTCACCGGTCTCCCGGCTGCAACTGGCCGAGATCGAGGTGCGCGATCCCGACGGGGCCGATGTGGGCAAGGGCGCCGCCGTCACCGCCTCCGAGGAGGGCAAGTACCCCGGCAAGTGGGAGCCGCGCTTCCTGACCGACGGTTCGCTGACCAGCCAGCAGGCGCCGTTCGGCTACACCAGCCCGTCCTACAAGTCGCAGGACCCCGGTCATGACATCTGGCTGCGGCTCGACCTCGGCGCGGTCAAGCACATCGGCGAGGTGCGGCTCTACCCGCGTACCGACGCTGTGACCAGTGAGGGGAAGACGCCCAACTTCCCCGTCGACTACACCCTGCAGACCGCCGACGCCGCCGACGGCCCGTTCACCACCAAGAAGACGGTCACCGGCCAGGAGCCCCCGCCCGCCTACCAGACCGACCTGCCCGCGCTGCCGCTGCTGGCCCGCCAGTTCTCGCTGGCGAAGAAGGTGCGCTCGGCCCGGCTCTACATCACCGGGCTGGGCATCTACGACGCCACCGTCAACGGACGGCCGGTCAGCAAGGCCGTGCTGGAGCCGCCGAACACCAACTACAAGGCCAGGGTCGAGTACGCGGCCTACGACGTCACGCGGTTGCTGCGCGCAGGCGGCAACGCGATCGGCGTACGGCTCGGCAACGGCACCTACAACGTCACCCCGACCCACGACCGCTACACCAAGTACACCGGCGCGCAGGGCCCGCCCAAGCTGCTCGCCCAGCTCGAGGTGACCCTCGCCGACGGCACCACCACCAGGATCGCCACCGACTCCTCCTGGCGCACCGACCTCGGGCCGACCACGTTCTCGCAGTGGTACGGCGGCGAGGACGAGGACGCACGGCGGGCCCAGGACGGCTGGGACCGGCCCGGCGCCGACCTCACCGGCTGGAAGGCCGCGGCGCAGGCGCCGGACCCGGGGATCGCGCTCACCGCCCGGATGTCCCCGCCCATCGTTCCGGTCGGCTCGCGTGACACGGTGAAGGTCACCGAGCCCGTCAAGGGCACCTATCTGTTCGACCTGGGCGAGAACGTCGTGGGCTGGCCGGTGCTGCGGGTGCGCGGCGCACGCGGCACCACGCTGACGCTCAAGCCGGGGGAACGGCTCGGCTCCGACGGCCTGGTCGAGCAGGGCACGATGATCGCGGGCGGCAACGTGACCCCGCCGATCCTCGACCACTACACGATGCAGGGTGGCGGGACCGAGACCTGGCACCCGCGCTTCGTCTACCACGGCCTGCGCTACCTCCAGGTGACCGGGCTGAAGTCGGCACCGGGCAAGGGCACGGTCTCGGCGACGGTGCTGCGCGCGGCCAACGACGCGGCCGGCTCCTTCGACAGCTCGGACCGGCTGCTGAACGGGATCCACACGATCATCGACCGGTCGATCCAGGGCAACATGTTCAGCATCCTCACCGACTGCCCGGACCGGGAGAAGCTCGGCTGGCTGGAGGAGGACCACCTCGTCCAGGGCTCGATCACCCGCAACTACGACGTCGAGGCCTACTACCGGTCGCTGCTGCGCAACATGGCCGAGGCACAGACCTCCGACGGGCTGGTGCCCGACATCGCCCCCGAGTACGTGCAGTTCTCCGGCGGCGTCCGCGACGACCCCAACTGGGGCAGCGCGATCATCATGTCGGCGTGGCAGCAGTACCAGACCTACGGCGACGACCAGCCGCTGCGGACCTACTACCCGAACATGCAGCGCTACCTGGACTACCTGACGTCCAAGGCCAAGGGGAACCTGCTCGACTACGGCCTGGGCGACTGGGCCACGGTCGACAAGTCCACGCCGACCGGCATCGCCGCCACGTACGCCTACCAGCGTGACGCGGCCATGATGGGCCGCATCGCCAAGCTTCTCGGCAAGGCCGATGACGTCACCCGGTACGAGAAGCTCGCCGGGGACATCACCGGCGCCTTCAACGCCAAGTACCTCAAGGAGTCCGAGCACACCTACGGATCGGGCAGCCAGGCGAGCGACGCGTTCGCGCTCGACCTCGGCGTCGTCCCCGAAGGGCAGCGGCAGGGGGTCCTCGACCACCTCGTCGCGTCCATCAAGGCCAAGGGGAACCACCTGACCGTCGGTGAGATCGCGCTGCCCGCGGTGTTCCGGGTGCTGTCGGCCGCCGGGCGCGACGACGTGATCCTCGACGTCGCGCAGCAGGTCACCGCGCCCAGCTACGGCTACCAGGTCGTGCACGGCGCGACCGCGCTCACCGAGTACTGGGACGGCCCGACCGGCTACGGCTCGCAGAACCACTTCATGCTCGGGGCCATCGACGAGTGGTTCGGCTCCGGGCTCGCCGGGATCAGGCAGGCCGACGGGTCCGTCGGCTTCCAGGACCTGGTCATCCGCCCGGCCGTGGTCGGCGACCTCACCCGCGCGAACTCCTCGTACGACACCCCGCGCGGCAAGGTCGCCAGTTCGTGGCGGAGGGACGGCCGCACGCTGCGGCTCGCCGTGACGGTGCCGCCCGGCGCGCCCGCGCGGGTCGAGGTGCCGCTGCTCGGCGCGAACCACGCGCAGGCTCCCGCCGGAGCCAAGCCGGCCGGTACGCGGGACGGCCGCGCGGTCTACGAGGTCGGCTCCGGCGCCTGGACGTTCACCGTCAACACACCCTCCTCGATCACGCAGGACCGCGAGCAGCTCACGGTCGAGCCGCCGTTCGGTACCTCGGTGCCGGTGGTGGCCGGTCAACCCTCATCCGGGCGGTTCCGCGTCACCAACCTGGAGGACCGGGCGGTCACCGCGAGGCCGCAGGCATCGGCCTCGGCGGGCTTCACCGCCTCCGCCACCCGCAGCGTCACGATCCCCGCGCACGGCTCGGCCGAGGTGCCCCTCACCGTGGAACGGACCGACCCGGCCGCCACCAAGGGCACCGTGTCGCTCAAGCTCGGCGACGACGGCGCGCAGGCCCCCGTGGAGGTCACCACCGACCTGGCACGCATCGCCACGATGTCGGCGTCCAGCGTGCACAGCGGCTCCTCACCGGACTGGACCAACGACGGCGGCACCGACTCCGCCGTGTGGCTGAACGGCGTCGGCGGCTGGAACGACGGCACCCCCGGGCAGTTCCCCGACACCCTCACCGCCACCTGGAAGGAGCCGGAGCGGATGGGCCGGGTCCGGATCTACACCCTTGACGGCCCCGGCGGCGTCGCGGGCAAGTCGGGGTTGCGCGACTACGACGTCCAGGCACAGGTGGACGGCGCGTGGACGACGGTCGCGACGGTGTCGGGCAGCACGGCGGGGATGGTCGAGAGGACCTTCGGCCCCGTGTCCGCGACGGCCCTGAGGCTCGTCGTCCACGACACCAACGACCACAACTACAGCCGCGTCATCGAACTGGAGGCATACGCGTCATGACCCTCTCGATGCGTTCGACGACACTCCGGGCCGCCGTCGCGGTTCTGGCGGTGGCCGCTGCAGGCCTGCCCGGGACGGCGTCCGCGGCGGGGCCGCGCGGCGGGCACGCCCCGCAGTCACCGGTCGGCCTCACCGTGGGCGACCGGGCCCGGCCGCTCGACGTGGAAGGCGCGCCGCTGTTCGGCTGGCTCCCCAGGGACCGCGATCCCGATGAGATCCAGACCGCCTACCAGATCGTCGTCAGGAGCGCGTCCGGGCGGACGGCGGCCTGGGACAGCGGCCGGGTCGGCTCCGGCAGCCAGGAGTACGTCCCGTACGCAGGGCGCGAGCTCAGCCCTGGGACCTCCTACACCTGGACGGTCCGCACCTGGGACCGCACGGGCAAGGCGTCGCCCTGGTCGCGGCCCGCCTCGTTCGACACCGGGCTCGGGGACCAGGACTGGCAGGCCTCCTGGATCCGGCGGACCACTACCGAGGCCGACGACTACACGCTGGCCCGCAAGGAGTTCACGGTCGGGAGGTCACCGGTCGTGCGGGCGCGCGTGTACGTCGCCGCGAGCCATCAGTACGCCCTGGAGCTGAACGGCCAGGTGATCGACCGGGGGCCCGCGTTCGAGTACGCCGACGACGGCTTCTACCGCACGGTCGACGTCACCTCAGGGCTGCGGGCGGGCCGTCAGGCGACCGTGGGAGCGACCTACCACTGGTACGGGGGCGGGCAGGGGCGTCCCAAGAGCGAACCGGGCCTGCTGATGCGGGTCGTCGTCGACCACGCGGACGGCACCCGTCAGGTCGTGGTGACCGACGGGACGTGGCAGGTCGCCCGGGCGCCGTGGAAACAGGCGCCGCGGCGCAACGGCGACGGCGGCGACTACGTCGAGGACATCGACGGTACCGGCGCCGCGCAGGGCGGCTGGCAGTCCGCCCAGGTCGTCGGGGCCCATCCGACCGCCGTCTTCAAGCATCTGAAGGGACAGGAGAGCGGGCTCTCCTTCACCACGATCAGGCCGCGGAAGGTCACCCGGCTCGCCTCTGGGGCCCTGGTCGCCGACTTCGGCCAGGTCATTCCGGCCGTGCCGGTCGTGCGGTTCCGGGAGGGGGTCGCGGGCCGGCATGTGGACATGGACGCCGGCTATGTCCTCGCCTCCGACGGATCGGTCTCGCGCTCCAAGAACGACAACCAGGACACCGACCTCAGCTACGGCTACACCCAGCGCGACGGTGATCAGACCTTCCGGGCGTTCACCTTCGAGGGGTTCCGCTACCTGGAGATCGCGCCGGGCGGCGCCGCCGACATCAGCGCGGTCGTCCAGCACACCGACGTGGACCTGTCCCGGACCGCCCGCGTCCGTACCTCCAGCGCCGGGGTGGACGCCGCGTACGACCTCATGCGGCGCTCGGCTCTGTACGGATCGCAGTCGCAGTTCCTGGACACGCCCACCCGCGAGAAGGGCCAGTTCCTCGGCGACTCGGCGGACACCTCGCTGGCGACCATGGCCGCCTACGGCGAGCGCCGCCTGACCCGGCAGGCGATCGGCGAGTTCATCGCCTCGCAGGCCCGCTACTGGCCCGACGGCCGCCTGAACGCCGTCTACCCGAACGGGGACGGCAAGCGCGACATCCCGGACTACACCGAGATGTTCCCCGGCTGGGTCTGGGACTACTACGAGCAGTCCGGGGACGCGCGCACGCTCGCCGAGGCGTACCCGGTGATGAACGCGGTGGCGGGCTACGTCCGCCGCCACATCGCGCCGGACACGGGCCTGGTGACGGACCTGACCGGCGGCTCGGGCGCGTACAAGGGCGGGATCATCGACTGGCCCGCCACCATGCGGTACGGCCACGACATGGACACCGCCGCCCGTACCGTGATCAACGTCCTCGGGGTGGACGTCCTCAACGCCGCCGCCCGTACCGCGGGCGCCCTCGGCAAGACCGGCGAGGCGGCGGCCGCGCGGCAGGACGCACAAGCCCTCACGGCGGCGATCAACGCCAGGCTGCGTCGTCCCAACGGCGTCTACATCGACGGGCTCAAGACCGACGGGACCGCGAGCACGCACGCCTCGCAGATCGCCAACGCCTATGCCCTCGCGTACGGCGTCGCCCCGGCCGAAGCACGCGAACGGGTCGGAGCCTACGTCGCGGGGCTCGGCATGCAGATGGGCCCGATGACCGCCCACCGCCTTCTCGCCGCGCTCGCGGACCGGCCCGATCAGGTCGTGGCCAGACTCACCGACACCAAGGGGCCGGGCTGGGGCAACATCCTCGCGCGCGGCGGCACGTTCACCTGGGAGTCGTGGGACGCCCCGGAGACCGGGCAGAGCCACTCCCATCCCTGGGGGTCCACCTCGCTGGTCGACGTCCAGCAGACCCTTCTGGGCGTGACCGTCACCGCTCCGGCCGCGGCCCGGATCCGGGTCAGGCCGCCGCTGTCGGGGCTCGACCGGGCCTCCGGCACGGTCCCCGTCCAGCGCGGCGACGTCCGGGTCAGCTGGGAGCGCGGGCGCAAGGGCTTCTCGCTCACGGTCGACGTGCCGGTCAACGTGCGCGCGCAGGTGTACGTCCCGGACGGTTCCACCGGCGGCTACGCGATCCACGAGGTCGGCTCCGGCCACCACACCTTCCACCAGGAGGCGGGTAGCGTGCATGGGTGAGATCGATCTTGTCCGAGTTCCTGCCCATCTGGATCATCGCTGGTCTCGGCTGGGCGGCGAGCCGGAGCGGCGTGGTGGCGCGGCAGGGGCGCGAGGCGCTGACGGCCTTCGCCTTCACGTTCGCGATGCCCGCGGTGCTGTTCACGATGCTGACCAAGGTCGCGCTGGGCGACCTGCCGTTCCGGCCGCTGATCGCGTTCGCGGTGAGCACGCTGACGGTCGCGGCGGCGGCGCTGGCGCTGGTCCGGTGGGTGTTCCACGGCAAGCTCGCCGAGCAGGTGATCGCCGCGATGTCCGCCGGGTACGTGAACGCGGGCAACCTCGGCATCCCGGTCGCGCTCTACGTGCTGCACGACGCCTCGTTCGTGATGGCGGTGCTGGTCTTCCAGGTCATGGTCATGACCCCGCTGATCTTCATGGGGCTCGACCTCGGCCGGGAGGGCGACGCGGTGCCCGGGGCGTGGAAGCGGTCGCTGCTCGCGCCGCTGCGCAACCCGCTGGTGCTCGGCGCCTCCGCCGGGCTGGTGGTGTCGGCGCTGAGCTGGCATCCGCCCAAGGAGGTGATGCGGCCGCTGGAACTGCTCGGCGGCGCGGCGGTGCCGGTGGCCCTGTTCGTGCTGGGCATGGCGCTGGACGTGCCGCGCTCGGACACCGCGGCCAACCGCGGCGTGATCTCGGTCGTGGTGTCGCTCAAGCTGGTCGCGCAGCCGCTGATCGCCTTCGTGGTGGGCCGGGAGATGCTGCACCTCAACCAGGCCGCGCTGTACGCGGTCGTCCTGTTCGCCGCGTTGCCGACCGCGCAGAACACCTTCCTGTACGCGACCAGATACAACGGCGGGACGGAGCTGCCCCGCGACGCGATCCTGATCTCCACCCTGCTGTCGATGGTCACGGTCTCGGTGGTCAGCCTGCTGCTGCGCGCCTAGGGCGCACGCGTGCGGGGCTTCGCGGGAGGATCTGACCCATGACCAAGGACACCAGCCGCCGCCGCGGGCCCGAGCGCCGTAGGCAGGACATCGCCGACCTCGTGCTGCACGCGGGGTCGCTCACCGCAGCCGACCTCGCCGAGCGGTTCGACGTCAGCCTCATGACGATCCACCGCGACCTGGACGAGCTGGAGCGGCAGGGCATCGTGCGCAAGCACCGCGGCGGCGTCACCGCGCAGCCGTCGGGGGTGTTCGAGAGCAACGTCGCGTTCCGCATGAACGCGATGGGCCCGGCCAAGGACGCGATCGCCGAGAAGGCCGCCGCGCTGGTCGAGCCGGGGATGGCGGTCATGCTCGACGACTCCACCACGGCGCTCGCGCTGGCCCGCCGGCTGATCGGGATCACCCCGCTGACGGTGATCACCAACTTCCTGGAGGCGATCAACCTGCTCGCGCGCGAGCGCGACATCCGGCTGATGGCGCTCGGCGGCGACTACGACCCGCTGCACGACTCGTTCCTCGGCGTCTCGTGCGTGGACGCGATCGGCGCGCTGAACGTGGACCTGTGCTTCGTGTCGACCTCGGCGGTGTCGGGCGGGTTCGCCTACCACCAGGAGCAGCGGATCGTCTCGGTGAAGCGGGCGATGCTCGAGGCCGCGGTGCGCAGCGTGCTGCTGATCGACCATTCCAAGCTGAACCGCGTGGCGCTGCACCGGGTGGTGCCGCTGTCGGCGTTCGACCTCGTGATTGTCGATGACGAGGCCGGCCCCCAGGCGCTGAGCGAGTTCGACGAGCACAAGGTGACCTACGAACTGGCCGAGATGTGAGGTTCCGGGTCACCGCATAGATGTGAGATGTGCGTTTATCACATCTCTTTTAACGCGCTGCCCTTCTTTGGGGTGGCGGGCTTTGGCGTGCGCTGAGAACGCGCTCTGAACTGCACTCTTACCATCCTCATAACGCCTTAAAAGTGGCGTTGTTAACATCTTGACACTCGTCACAGCCCACTCTTACGCTCAATCTCACATTATTGAGCGTTATCTTCACAGTTTGGTTGTGATAGTGGTGCTGGAGCCTTACGGACTGCGTTGCGGCCACAGGGTCGAACCCCTGGGCGTCGACGAGCCCGCTCCCGCGCTGTCATGGCGGCTGAGCGGCGGCCGGCGCGGCGTGGCGCCGGCCGCTCACCGCGTCCGCGTGCGCGCGCAGGACGGAACGCATGTCTGGGACTCCGGCCTGGTCACCGATCCCGCGGCCGTCACCGTCACCTACGGCGGGACGCCGCTGCGCCCCCGCACCCGCTACCACTGGCACGTCGAGGTCACCGACACCGACGGTGAGGTGGCCGAGGCCGAGTCCTGGTTCGAGACCGGCATGCTCGGCCCGTCCGGCTGGACGGCCTCCTGGATCACACACGACCGCTCGGCGCTCACCGTGGTCGACGCCCCCGAGGAGGGGGAGCTGGCCCTCGCCGACCACGGCCTCGAGCCCGCGATCCGGCTGCGGCGCCCGTTCACCACGGCCTCCGCGCCGACGCGCGCCCGGCTCTACGTCACCGCGCGGGGCCTCTACGAGATGGAGCTGGGCGGCGTCCGCGTCGGCGACGCCGAGCTCGCGCCCGGCTGGACCGACTACCGCGACCGCATCGACTACCAGGTCTACGACGTGACCACCCTGGTGCGACCGGGCGAGAACGTCCTCGCCGCGACGATCGCCGACGGCTGGTGGAGCGGCTTCGTGGGCTTCGATCCGCGCCGCTCCGGCGCGCACTACGGAACGTTCCCACAGCTGCTCGCCGAACTTCACATCGAGCACGCCGACGGCACCACCGAGGTCATCGCCACCGATGACGGCTGGCAGACCGCCCGTTCACCCGTCCGCTACGCCGACCTGCTGATGGGGGAGTGCCACGACCTGCGGCGCGAGCCGCCCGGCGACTGGCTGCCCGCGCAGGTGATCGACGCCGACCACTCGCTGCTCACCGCGTCGGTCACCGAGCCAGTCCGCGCCCTTCAAGAGCTGGCGCCCCGGTCGGTGACCCGGCAGGCCGATGGGAAGCACCTGGTCGACTTCGGGCAGAACTTCGCGGGTCGCGTACGCCTGACCGCGCGCGGGCTGACGCGCGGCGCGCGAGTCGTGATCCGGCACGGCGAGGCGCTGGACTCCGGCGGCCTGCTCTACACCGACAATCTGCGCACGGCGGCTGCCACGGACGTCCTCATCGCGGGCGAGGACGCCGATGTGATCTTCGAGCCGCGCTTCACGTACCACGGCTTCCGCTACGCCGAGGTGAGCGGCCTCGCCGAGCTGGAGGCCGCCGACCTCACCGGTGTGGTCCTGCACAGCGACACCCCGTGGGCCGGCGACTTCGCCTGCTCGGACCCCGATGTCGAACGGCTCTACCGCGCGATCGGCTGGGGCCAGCGGGGCAACTTCGTCAGCGTCCCCACCGACTGCCCGCAGCGCGACGAGCGGCTCGGCTGGCTCGCCGACGCCCAGGTCTTCCTGCCGACCGCGTGCCTGAACGCCGACGTCGCCGCGTTCTTCCGCGGCTGGCTGCGCGAGGTGCGCGGCGCCCAGGCGCCCGACGGCGCCTTCACCAACGTCGCGCCGCGGCTGGCGGGCGTCGCCGACGAGGGCGCGCCCGGCTGGGGCGACGCCGGGGTCCTGGTGCCCTGGCACCTCTACCGGGTGTACGGGGACGAGGGCTTCCTCGCCGACAACCTCGGCGCGATGTGCGCGTGGGTCGACTTCGTTCACCGGCACAACCCCGACCTGGTGTGGAGCCGCCGCGTCGGCCCGCACTTCGCCGACTGGCTCGCGCCCACCCCGACCCCGCGCGACGTCGTCGCCACCGCGTACTTCGCGCGCAGCACGGAGCTGACGGCACGCGCCGCCGAGGTCCTCGGCCGTTCGGAAGAGGCCGAGCGCTACGGGACGCTGGCCGCCCACATCCGCAAGACGTTCACCGAACGGTTCGTAGGCGCCGACGGCCGGATCGAGGGCGACACCCAGACCGCGTACCTGCTGGCCCTGGCCTTCGACCTGCTGCCCGCCGCACTGATCCCGCGCGCCGTCGAACGGCTCGTGGAGCTGGTCGAGCAGGCCGGGCCGGGCGTGACCACCGGGTTCCTCGGTGTCGGTCTGATCGCGCCGGTGCTCGACGCGCACGGCCACGCCGATCTCGCGCACGCGCTGCTGCGCCGGACCGACCCGCCGTCGTGGCTCTACCCGCTGCGGCACGGCGCCACCACGATCTGGGAACGCTGGGACGGCTACAGCGACGAGCGCGGGTTCCAGGCCGCCGCCATGAACTCCTTCAACCACTACGCGCTCGGCTCGATCGGCGAATGGCTCTACGAGGGCGTCGCCGGTCTCGCTCAGGCGCCCGGCTCGGCGGGCTACCGCGAGCTGGTGATCCGCCCCCGGCTCGGCGAGCTCACCTGGGCTCGCGCCACCTACGAGTCGGTGCGCGGCACCGTCGCCACCGCATGGACCCGCGAGGACGGCGGGTTCGCGCTGGAGGTGACCGTGCCGCCCGGCGCGACCGCCACCGTGCACATCCCGGCGGCCGATCCCGCCGCCGTGCGCGAGGGCGGTGTCCCGGCGGCGGAGGCGGCCGGGGTTCGGATTCTCGGCAGCGAGCCAGGAACGCTCCGCTGCCACGTGACTTCGGGGGACTACCGCTTCACGGCGGACTACCGCCGTACGGCGGACCTTAACGAGGAGGACACATGACATCGTCGTTCGAGAGGACGGCCCTCAGCCGCCGCGGCTTCCTGCGCGCGTCCGGCGGAGCGGTCGCGCTGGCCGCGATGCCGGCGACACTGGCCGCGGCCTGCGGCGGGTCGTCCAGCAGCAGCGGCCCCCTGAAGCTGGTCGGCGTCGCCGACCAGCAGAAGCCGCTCGACCTGCTGACCAAGGCCTACACCAAGAGCAAGTTCACCACCTCCTACGCCCCGACCGACCAGGTGCAGACCTCGCTGCGCACCCAGCTCGGCGCGGGCAACGCCCCCGACGTGCACGTGGTCTACCCGGGCAACGGCAGCGCGATGAGCATGGTGCAGATCTCCCAGGCCGGGCTGCTCGCCGACCTCAGCGGCCAGGCGTGGACGCAGAAGATCCCGGCCAACTTCAAACCCGCGTTCCAGAACGACGGCAAGACCTTCATCTACTCGGCCGGCGCCAGCGTCATCGGCGCGATCTACAACAAGAAGGTCTTCCAGGAGGCCGGGGTCGAGCCGCCCAAGACCTGGACCGAGTTCCTCCAGGTCTGCGACAAGATCAAGAAGAAGGGCAAGGTGCCGATCGCGCTCGGCGCCCAGACCCCGTGGGTCACCCAGCTGATCACCTACGCTCTGGTGCCCTCGACCGTCTACGCCAAGAACCCGCAGTTCGACCAGCAGATGAAGGCGGGCTCGGCGACGTTCGCCCAGTCCGGCTGGACGCAGGCGCTGGAGATGTACCTGGAGCTGCAGAAGCGCGGCTTCTTCAACGACAACCCGAACGGCACGACCTTCGAGCAGCAGACCTCGATGGTCGCGACCGGCAAGGCCGCGATGGCGATCCAGGTCTCGGCCGTGCTGCCCGACTTCCGCAAGGCCGCCTCCAGCCCCGACGACCTGTCGATGTTCCCGCTGCCCGGCGCCGACAACGCCGCCGAGGTGTGGATCCCGGCCGGTGTGGTGGTCGGGCTCGGCGTGAGCGCCCGCAGCAAGAAGGCCGACAACGCCAAGGCGTTCCTGGAGTTCCTCGGCGATCAGCAGAACATCAACAAGTACGCCGAGGCCGTCGCCTGCGTCCCGCTGGTCCGCGACGCCGGCTCCAAGATCGACCCGGTGCTGAACCCGTTCCTGCCGTTCATGGACGGCAACAAGGCGGTCCCGTTCATGGACCAGAACTGGCCGAACGCCGAGATCCAGCCGGCCCACTTCGCGCTCGTGCAGGAGCTGCTCGGCGGGAAGACCACGATCGCCAAGGGGCTCGCGAAGCTGGATGAGACCTACCGGAAGAAGTAGCCAGTGACCCCCACCGCTTCTCGCGCCACGGCCTCGCCGCCGACGAGTGGCAAGGGCCGCCCCACCGCGGGCGGCCCCGCCGCACCGCCCCGGCGCCGGCGCCGCCTGCGCGCCGGACCGCTCACGCCGCCGTGGTGGTTCGCCGCGCCCGCCCTGCTGGTGTACGTGCTGGTCGTGCTCTACCCGAGCGCGTCCGGCGTGCTGTACGCCTTCACCGACTGGAACGGCATCGGCGACAAGTCGTTCAACGGGTTCGACAACTTCCAGAAGCTGTGGCACGACGACGCCGCGCGCGGCTCGCTCACCAACACGCTGCTGCTCACCATCGCGATCGTGGTCGTGCAGAACGGGATCGGGCTGCTGCTCGCGCTCGGCGTGCACACCCACATCAAGTCCAGGACCGTGCTGCGGGTGATCTTCTTCGCGCCCGCCGTCGTCAGCCCGGTCATGGTCGCCTTCCTCTGGAAGTACGTCTACAACCCCGCGCCGGACGCCGGCCTGAACGGCATCCTCGGCGCGGTCGGGCTCGGCGGGCTGCGGCAGGACTGGCTCGGCGACCCGTCGCTGGCTCTGTGGTCGGTGGCGGGGATGGTGGTCTGGCAGTTCGCCGGCTACTCGATGGTCATCTTCCTGGCGGGCCTGGAGGGCGTCCCGGCCGAGCTGCACGAGGCCGCGATGATCGACGGCGCCGGGCGGTTCCAGCGGTTCCGGCACGTGACCTGGCCGCTGCTGGCGCCCGCCGTCACGATCAACGTGATGCTGTCGAGCATCGGCGGGCTGAAGCTGTTCGACCAGGTGTACGCCGCGACCAGCGGCGGCCCCGGGCACGCCAGCGAGACCCTGTCGACGGTCCTCTACAAGCAGGCGTTCGTGTTCGGCAACTACGGCTACAGCACGGCGATCGCGCTGGTGCTCGCGCTGTTCGTCGCGGCCGTGTCGATGGTCCAGATCTACTACCTGCGCGGCCGGGAGGTGACCTCATGAGCCTGCGGTACGGGTTCCGCACGTTCCTGCTGGAACTGGTGATGATCGCGGTGGCGCTGGCGTTCCTGTTCCCGGTGTACGCCCTGGTCACGCTGTCGCTGAAGGACAAGCACCAGATCGCGTCGGCGCCGCTGTCGCCGCCGACCTCGCCCACGTTCGGCAACTTCTCCGACGCGTGGTCGCGGGCCTCGCTCGGCTCGGCGCTGCTGAACAGCACGGTGATCACGATCGCGAGCCTGGTGGTGCTCATCCTGATCGGGTCGTTCGCCGCCTACTTCCTGGCGCGGTGCGGCTCGCGGCTCGGCTTCGGGCTGTACGTGCTGTTCCTGCTCGGCATCGTGCTGCCGTTCCAGCTCGGCATGATCCCGCTGTTCAAGCTGGTCGACTCGATGGGGCTGCTCGGTACCTACCAGGGGATGATCGTCTTCTACACCGGCATCCAGCTGCCGTTCACGATCTTCCTCTACACCGGGTTCATCCGGGCGCTGCCGGCCGACTACGCCAACGCCGCGATGATCGACGGCGCCGGGCATCTGCAGGCGTTCACCCGGGTGGTGTTCCCGCTGCTGCGGCCGATCACCGGCACCGTGCTGATCCTGAACGCGGTCTTCGTCTGGAACGACTTCTTCACGCCGCTGCTCTACCTGGGCGGATCGGCGCGCGAGACGGTACCGGTGCGGATCTTCGCGTTCGTCGGGCAGTACGTGTCGGACTACGGCCTGGTCTTCGCCGGGCTCGTGCTCGGCGCGCTGCCGATCATCGTGATCTTCCTGGTGCTGCAGCGGTACGTCATCAAGGGCTTCGCGAGCGGGCTGAAGGGATGATCCCTGCGATCCTGCGGGAGGTGCTGGAGTCACCGCCCCGCGCGTACTCACCTGCGCCGATCTGGTGGTGGAGCGGCGAACGGCTCGATCGGCGGCGCCTGCGCGACCAGCTGGAGCGCTTCGCCGAGGGCGGCGTGCACAACCTGGTCGTACTGAACCTGGCGCCGTCAGGGCCGATGTTCGGCGCGGACGCGGACGTGCCCGCGTTCTTCTCCGAGGAATGGTGGGAACTGCTCGACGGGGTGTGCGACGACGCCGCCGAACTGGGCGTGGCGCTGTGGTTCTACGACCAGCTCGGCTTCTCGGGCGCGGCGCTGCAGGCCCGGCTCGTGCGCGACGTGCCCGAGTACGCGGGGCAGTGGCTCACCCGGGACGGCGGCGTGGAGGTGCGCGGCTTCGACTACCTGTCGGCGGACGCGTGCGCCGAGCTGCTGGACCGGGTGCACGGCGAGTTCGAACGGCGGCTGGGGCACCGGTTCGGCAAGGTGATCGTCGGGTCGTTCCAGGACGAGCTGCCCGCCCTGCCGACCTGGACGCCGTCGTTCGCCGCCGAGTTCGAGCAGCGTCGCGGCTATGAGCTGGGGCCCCGGCTGGGGTTGCTCTGGGAGGACGGCGAGGGGGCGCGTGGTGTCCGCCGTGACTACCACCTGACCCGGTCGGAGCTGGCCGAGGAGGCGTTCTTCCGGCCGCTGGCGGCCTGGCACGAACGGCACGGCCTGCTGCACGGATGCGACCAGCAGGACCCGGCGCGGGCCGGGCTGCCCGTCGACGGCGTGCGGCTGTACGCCGACTACGCCCGTACGCACCGCTGGTTCGGCGCGCCGGGGTCCGACCATCACGGCGACGCGCGCATCCACTCCTCGCTGGCGCACCTGTACGGGCGGGACCGCACGTGGATCGAGGCGTTCCACTCCAGCGGCTGGGGCGGGACGCTGGAGGAGACCTTCGACTGGCTGCTGCCCTGGCTGCGCGCGGGCGCCACCCTCTACAACCCGCACGCCACCTACTACACGACGAAGGCCGGCTGGTGGGAGTGGGCGCCGCCCTCGACGGACTGGCGCCAGCCCTACTGGGCGCACTACAAGGTCTTCGCGGACGCCGTCTCCCGGCTCTGCGCCGCGCTGTCGCTCGGACGGCACGTCTGCGACGTCGCGGTGCTCTTCCCGACCGCCACCGCGCAGGCCGGATCGAGGCTCGACGGCGTGGACGAGGACGCGGCGCGCGCGCAGGAGATCTACCGCGCGCTCGTCGGCGACATGGCGTGGTTCGCGATGGCGCCGGGCGAGCTCGACCGGCTGCGCATCGACGCCGACGTGGTGGACGACGACTCGGTCCAGCGTTCCGCCGTGGTCGATGGCCGGTTGACCGTGGCGGACGAGTCGTACGCGACCGTGCTCCTGCCCGGCTGCACGGTCCTCGAAGGGGCCACGGTCCAACGCCTCGTCGAGCTGATCGAGCAGGGCGGCCGCGTCATCGCGATCGGCTCCCCGCCGCGCGAAGTGATCGGGGACGGCGACGTGGTCCGGCTCGCCGAGCTGATCGAGGTCGTCGCGGACGTGGACGGCCTCGGGCCGCTGCTGGAGGCCGGTCGCCGCGTGCACGCCCCGCTGCCCGTGCTCGTACGCGAGGTGGACGGCACGACCGTCGTCTTCGTCACGGCGTCGGCCTCCATGGCCAGCCGGGTGTCGGTGGGACGTCCCGGCGAGCGCGGGGCCGACCTGGGCTGGCTGGACGTGACCTACGACTTCGACCCCGACCGCTACGTGCGCGAGATGCCGCTGCGGGTGGAGGGCGTCAGCGGACCGGCCTACCTGCTCAGCCCGTTCGGCGGCCGGCCCCGGCCGCTGGCGAGCACACCCGACGGAACGACGCTCGTGCCGTTCGACGAAGGCCCGGCCGCCTTGGTCGTCTTCCCCGGAGGCGATCGCGCGGAGCCGCCTGCGGCTGCGGCGCCGGAGCGTTCGGTGGACCTCGGCTCGGCGTGGGAGATGGAGCTGGTCCCGACGCTCGACAACGCGTGGGGCGACTTCGCCCGGCCGATCGGTGAGGCGGTGGGCGTGGAGTGCTGGGGCTTGCGGCATCGCCTCAAGGACAAGGGCCGGTGGAGCGAGGCGCACGCCACGTTCGGCCCGCACGGGGTCTGGCGGGTCGGCGACGGTGACGGCGTGCGGTGGCGGACGGCCGAGTACTCCGACTCGCGCGGCATTCGCAAGGACCCGATCCACCGTGACGTCCTCGGCCCGAAGGGGCATGTGCCCGAGGAGTTCCTCGACTTCGGGGAGGTCGCGGCGGGTGAGCGGGTCACCTTCCGCGCGCGCCTGACCGTGCCGGGCTCCGGCTATCTGGCGATCGGCGCACCGGCCGCGAAAGAGGCGCTCGTGGACGGCGTCGCGCTACGGCTCGACGACCGCGGCTACCTGGCCATCGCCGCTGACCGGCTCGGCGCCGGCGACCATGATGTCGAGCTTCGCCTCGTTCCGGATGAAGACCTGACGCTGCGCGCGCACGTGGCCGTCGTGACCGACCCGGTGCGCTACCGGCGGCCTGAATGGATGACTGCCGAGGGAACCGGGCCGGTCGCGTTCACCACCACGCTGAGCTCGGCTGGAACGCTCCAGGTGGCGTCGGCGGCGCCCTGCCGGATCCTCGTGGACGGAGCGGAGGCCGGTCGTCAGGGCGGCTTCGATCCGTACGAGGAACTGGACGTCCCTCGCGTGGGCCGCTACGAGGTCCCGGCAGGCGAGCTGACCCTGGTCGTGGACGGCGGTGCCGTGCTGGTGGACGGCGTCGCGGTCTCCGGAACGGGCTGGACCGCGTCGCGCGATGGCGTGGCAGTGCCGGTCGTGCCACGGCGCCGCCAGCACGGCGATCCCGCCGCCCTCCACCTGCACCGGCGCCCGCACCCGCTGCCCGGAGCAGCCTGGCTGGAGGACGCCCCGGACACCGGCATCGTCCTGCCTTCGAGGCTCGCGGTGCCCGACGAGGGTTCGCGGGTCGAGTGGCTGCGCTGCGAGGTCCCGCCGGGCGCGATCCAGATGACCCTCGAGGTGAACGGTCAGCTGCTCGGAGTCCTCGTGGACGACCGGCCCTGCTCGTTCCACGGAGAGCGGGGACGCGTCGAGGTGACGCTGCCGGGGAACCGTTCGGGAGCGCGCACGGCGGTCCTGCGGGTGTTGACCCGGCCCGGTCATCGAGCGGGCGCCGCACTGGCCGGACCGGTGCGGTTCGGCGTCGGTCCCGGAACGATCGAGCTCGGCGACTGGGAGTCCGCGGGCCTGTCCGGATACAGCGGCGGCGTGCGTTACCGGCGCCGCCTCGACCTGCCTGAGACGCCCGGCCCCGCCACGCTCGACCTCGGGAAGGTGCGCGGCACGGCCGAGGTCACGGTGAACGGACATGCAGCCGGGGTCCGGATCTGCGCCCCCTACAGGTTCGACGTCGGCGCGGCGCTCGTGCCCGGCGCGAACGAGATCGAAGTCCTGGTGTACGGCACCCTCGCCCCCTACCTCGACGACGTCAGCCCGACTCACTTCGTCTTCTCCGGCCAGCGCGTTTCCGGCCTGTTCGGCCCGGTGCACCTAAGGAGCCCCTCGTGACCCTTCCCTCTGGACCGGCGTTCGGGCGGCGTGAGCTGCTCGTCGGCGCAGGCGCCCTCGGTCTCGGCGCCGCCGCCGCGGGCTTCTCACCCGCCAAGGCCTGGGCGGCGCCCACGTTCACAGACGACCCGTTCTCGCTCGGCGTCGCGTCCGGAGACCCTTGGCCGGACGGCGTCGTCCTGTGGACCAGGCTCGCGCCGCAGCCGCTGGCCCTGGACGGCCTCGGCGGGATGCCGCCGAACAAGGTCGAGGTCGGCTGGGAGGTCGCGGCCGACGAACGATTCAAGAAGATCGTCCGGCGCGGCCGAACCTTCGCCGTTCCCGAGCTGGCCCACTCGGTGCACGTCGAGGTACGAGGCCTCCAGCCGGGCCGCGACTACTTCTACCGGTTCCGGGTCCGCGGCGCAGTCAGCCCCGTCGGCCGCACCAAGACCGCACCGTCGCCCAGGGCGGCCCTGCGGGAGCTGACGTTCGCCTACGCCTCCTGCCAGGCGTGGTTCGAGGGCTACTACACCGCCTACCGGCACCTGGCCGACGAGGACGTCGACCTGATCTTCCATCTCGGCGACTACATCTACGAGAACCCGATCGACGAGGCCGGAGGGGTGCGCAAGGTCCAGCTCGCCCCCGAGATCCGGGCCGAGCCGTACGACCTCACCCAATACCGGCTGCGGCACGCGCTGCACCACTACGACCCCGACGTCATCGCCGCGCATCAGGCGCATCCGTGGGCGCTGATCTGGGACGACCACGAGATCGACGACAACTGGGTCGGCGACTACGGCAAGGACCCGGGCACCGACCCGGCCGTCTTCAGGCAGCGCAAGGCGGCGGCCTTCCAGGCGTACTACGAGAACCTTCCGCTGCGGCTCGCCAACAAGCCCTCCGGCCCGAGCGGCCGCCTTTACCGGAGTCTCGGCTACGGCCGGATGGCGCGCTTCCATCTCCTCGACACCCGGCAATACCGGGCCGACCAGGCGTGCGGCGACAAGACCAGCGACTGCGCCGACCGGCTCCTTCCCGGGCGGACCGTGCTCGGCGACGCGCAGGAGAAGTGGCTGTTCGACGGACTGAAGCGGTCGCCCGCCAGGTGGAACATCGTCCCGCAGCAGGTCCCGGTCACCCAGGTCGACACCGTCCCCGGCGACGGCCGCGCGTTCGTGATGGACTTCTGGGACGGCTACAAGCCGGCCCGCGACCGCCTGTTCCAGGCGCTCGCCGACCCCCAGGTGCGCAACCCGGTCGTCCTCACCGGCGACATGCACCGCCACATGGCCGCGGACCTGAAGGCCGACTTCGACGACCCTCGCTCGCGCACCATCGGGGTCGAGTTCGTCGGGACGTCGATCTCCACCAAGATGGACGGCATGGACCTCGACCCCGGTGGTCAGGCCCTGCTGGACGCCAACGAGCACATCAAGTTCACCAGCTACCAGCGCGGTTACGTCCGCTGCACGCTGACCAAGGACACCTGCCGAGCCGACTTCCGCGTCCTGCCGTACGTCACCCGCCCGGGAGCACCGGTGAGCACCCGCGCTTCGTTCATCACCGAGAACAACAATCCCGGCCTTCAGCAGGCGTGACCGCGGGAGGCGAAGGACGGGCGGCTAGGAGGCGGCTTCCAGGGGGAGCTCGCCGCCGCGCCAGGTGGCTGCCAGGTCTTGGACCGGCACGTCAAGTGCCTCGCCCAGGCGGACGATCGTGCCGAAGCCGGGGGAGGGGAGGCGGCCGGTCTCGATCTTGCGCAGGGTCTCGGGGGAGATGCCGGCCGCCTGCGCGACCTCCGCGAGATCGCGTTCCGCCCGTGCGTGGCGCAGCAGGGCGCCGAGGCGCCTGCCGGCTTCGATCTGCTCGGGCGTGAGCGGGTGGCGGACCATGGCCTCAGGGTAGGGCTGGTATTTCTATACCGTCAAGGTGCTAGAGTCGGTATAGAAATACCAGCAACTTCCCGTACGTGAGGTACTCGTGATCGAACTGAAGACGCCCGCCGAGGTCGAGCGGATGCACGTGGCCGGGCGGTTCGTCGCCGAGGTGCTCTCGGAGGTCGGCCGGCTCGCCGACGTGGGCGTCAACCTGCTGGAGCTGGAGCACCACGCGCGCGGCATGATCAAACAGCGGGGCGCGGAGTCGTGTTACTGGGACTACGCGCCGTCCTTCGGGCGTGGACCGTTCCGCAACGTCATCTGCCTGTCGGTCAACGACGCCGTCCTGCACGGCCTGCCCCATGACTACGTGCTGCGCGACGGGGACGTGCTCAGCACGGACATCGCGGTCAGCATCGACGGCTGGGCGGCCGACTCGGCGCGCACGGTCATCGTCGGAACGGCCGAGGAGGAGGACCTGCGGATCGTCCGTGCCACCCAGGAGGCGCTGGAGGCCGCGATCGACACGGCGCGTCCGGGCAATCGCCTGGGCGACATCTCGGCGGCGATCTGGGCGGTGGCCAGCGGCCATGGCTACCCGGTGAACGACGAGTTCGGCGGTCACGGCATCGGCCGCACCATGCACGAGGCGCCGCACGTGTCGAACCGGGGCCGGGCGGGGCGCGGCCTGAAGCTGCGGCCGGGGCTGACGCTGGCGATCGAACCCTGGTTCGCGCGGACGACCGACCGGATCGTCTACGACCCCGACGGCTGGACCATCCGGTCGGCAGACGGCTCGCGTACGGCCCACTCCGAGCACACGGTCGCCATCACCGAGGACGAGCCGCTGGTGCTCACCCGGCGTGAATCGGAAGCTAGGGCATGACGCCGACGCCGACCAGGCGGGCGAACGTCTCGGCGGTCTCGATCGGGTCGTCGGGGCGCCACTTGGCCGGGTGGGTGAGGCCGGGCGACAGCAGCTCGAACCCCTCGAACATCCGCCCGATCTCGTCCCGGTCGCGGACCGCGAACCCGGAGCTGGTGGTCTTGTAGACCTCTTTGGACTGGTCGATGATCTTGGGGTAGGAGTCCTTCTCCAGGTGCGAGACGGCCAGGAAGCTGCCCGAGACCAGCGGGCTCCGCAGCCGCTCCAGGATCGACCAGGGGTCCTCCTCGTCGGAGACGAAGTGCAGGACCGCCACGGCGAGCAGGCCGACGGGCCGGCTGAAATCGATGAGCTCCTTGACGGTCTCGTGCGCCAGGATCGCCTCGGGCTCGCGCACGTCCGCCTGAACGAAGCCGACGCCCTCGGACCGGGCGAGCAGCGCCTGCCCGTGCGCGGTCACGATCGGGTCGTAGTCGACGTAGACCACGCGCGCGCCCGGGTCGACGCCGCGGGCGACCTCGTGCACGTTCTCCTTGGTGGGCAGTCCCGACCCGAGATCGAGGAACTGCCGTACGCCCGCCGCCGCCATCGTGCGCACCGCCCGGCCCAGGAAGGCCCGGTTGAGCCGCGCGTCGTGGCGGATCCAGCCGTGCGAGATCTCGACGATCTGCTCGGCGGCCTTGCGGTCGGCCGCGTAGTTGTCCTTGCCGCCCAGCCAGTAGTCGTACATCCGGGCGATGTTGGGCACGGACACGTCGAAGTTGGGCTCCCGGCGTTCGTCGCTCACTGTTCACCTCCCGGCTGACCCATGGGTCATTCTGCCCTTTTCGGGCGCGGGCGCGTTACTTTCCCGGAAGATCGAGATCTAGCCGAGCCGAGACCGCCCAGTTCGGGGCCCATGCCGGTGGCCGTGACCGGCCCCTGCGGCCGATTGATCGTTTTCCTGCGCCGGACGGGGGCGTGCGCTTTAGGCTTGCGTCGATACCGGGGCGAACGGGAGGTAACGGCCGTGGCGGAGGAGCGGGCCGACAGGATCGACGCGAGCACACCGCACATCGCGCGCATCTATGACTACTGGCTGGGCGGCAAGGACAACTTCGCCGCCGACCGGGAGGCGGCGGAGAAGGTCATCGAGGCCACGCCCGCCGTGCTGCCCGGGGTGCGCGCCAACCGCCGCTTCCTCGGCCGCGCGGTGCGTTACATGGCCGACCAGGGCGTACGGCAGTTCCTCGATCTGGGGACCGGCATCCCGGCCTCGAACAACACCCACGAGGTCGCGCAGGCCATCGACCCCGACGCCCGCGTCGTCTACGTCGACAACGACCCGATCGTGCTGGCCCACGCGCACGCGCTGCTCACCAGCGCCACCGGGACCGTCGACTACCTGGAGGCCGACGCGCGCGAGGTCGGCGCGATCCTCGAGACGGCCGCGAAGACCCTCGACCTGAGCAAGCCGGTCGGGATCATGCTGATCGCGATCCTGCACTGCATCCCCGACGAGGACGACCCGAAGGGCATCGTGGACGCGCTGCTGGACGCGGTCCCGGCGGGCAGCCATCTCGCGATCTCCCATCCCGCGATCGACCAGGTCCCCGAGTACTCGGCCAAGGCGGAGGCGTCGCTGACCAAGTCGATGGGAATGAAGGTCACCTTCCGCCGCCGCGAGCAGGTCCAGGCGTTCTGCGACGGGCTGGAACTGGTCGAGCCCGGCGTCGTCCCGGCCCAGGAGTGGCGGCCAGATCCTGACGTTCCCGAGCCGGGCACGGCGACGGCGATGTGGGGCGCCGTCGCACGGAAGCCGTAGGGCACGGAAGCCGTAGGGCACGGAAGCCGTGGGCACGGAAGCCGTAAATTCACTCGTCGGTCAATCCGGCGGTTTCCGGAGGTTCCATGCGCCGGGGACCTTGCGGGTGTGAGCAGCTCCCGCGCCGCATGGCGGCTGTCCCCGCTCGTAGCCCTCATCACGATTCCCGGCCCGTCCGCGCCGCTTCTCGCGGCAGCGCCGGACGCCGCGCCCGCTCCGATGACCGTTCGGCAGGCGGCCGCGCCCGGCGTCATCAAGGCGCCCTGCCATGGCTCGGCGCCGTCCGACTTCAACGGCGACGGGCTCGCCGACCTCGCCGTCGGCGCCCCGTACGCGCGCGTCGACGGCCGCAGGCGGGCCGGGGCGGTCGCCGTCCGCTACGGCGACCGGCACGCGGCGCCCGCCGGACCCGTGACCTGGCTCAACCAGCCGGGCGGTGGCCAGGCCGGTGCCGGATTCGGGGCCTCGCTCGCCGTCGGCGACTTCAACCGCGACCACTGCGCCGACCTCGCCGTCGGCGTGCCGGACCAGGTCTTCGGCGTGCGGCGTCCCGGTGCCGAGGGCAACGGCGCGGTGCAGATCTACATGGGCTCGCCGAACGGCCTGCGGCCCGGCCAGGTGCTCACCGTGAAGGCGCTCAAGGGCGGGTACGGGACGGACCGGTTCGGTGCGGCGCTGGTCGCGGCCGACCTGGACCACGACGGCGACGCCGAGCTGGCCGTGGGCGCGCCGGGGCTGACCGGTGGCGGCGGCGTGGCCGTCTTCGGGCTGCACGGCCGTACGCTGCGCCCGGGGCCGCTGGTCACCGAGCGCACGAGCTGGGTCGGGCAGCACGCGGCCGAGACCGACTCCTTCGGATCGGTGCTGGCTGCGGGCGACTTCGACGGCGACAAGCGGGCCGAGCTCGCGGTCGGCGCGCCGGGTGACGGCCTGAAAACGCAGGGCTCCATCACGATCGTGGACCCGGTGGAACGCTCCGCCGACTACGTGTCGCAGGACGAGGCCGGGGTCGGCGGCACGCCCGAACGGCTCGACCGGTTCGGCGCGGCCCTCGCGGTCGCCGACTTCGACGGGGACGGCCGCGCGGACGTGGCGGTCGGCTCGCCCGGCGAGAACTCCGGCGACGCGCCCGCCGCCTACAGCCAGGGAGCGGTGCAGATCCTCGCCGGTCCGTCGATGCGGCAGATCGGCCGCACCTGGAGCAGCGGCGGCAAGTACGACCACTTCGGCGCAGCGATCGCCGCCGGTGACCTCAACGGCGACCACGTGCCCGACATCGCGATCGGCGCCCCGGGACGCGCCGCCGTACGGGTGTTGAAGGGCGTCCGCCACCAGGGCCTGGCGGCCAAGGGCGGGTCGATGCTCACCTCGCCGTTCGGCTCGCAGGTGCAGTTCGGCTGGGCGGTCGCGATCCGGCACTTCGGGCAGGGGCGGTCCAGCGACCTGCTGATCGGGTCGCCCGGCGCGTTCGGCTTCACCGGCGCCGTGACCGTCGGCCGCACCCTGAACCTGCAGGGTGGCGGCCTGACCGGCTACTCGATCGGCTGACCGTCAGGTCGTGCGATCGGCTCTCAGGTCGTGCGGCCCAGGGAGCGGGCGCCGTCGGCGATGGTGAAGACGGCGCTCACGCTGTCGGGCGCGCCCTTGCGGCTGATGTACGGGAGCGTGTGGAACTCCGCCCGCATCTGCGTGGCGTCGGCCTTGCAGAGCACGTAACCGCGGCGCTGATCGATGTAGGCGATGTGCGGGTTCTCCGTGCGGATCGCCGCGTTGGACACCGGGTCGTTGTAGCCGTCGCCGTCGCTGGAGATCGACGTGGTGACCAGCTCGACGCCGACGCGCGCCGAGTCCGGGTCGTCGAAGTCGGTCAGCAGGTCGTTGGCGTGCGCGACGTGCACGTCACCGGTGAGCACCACCGGGTTGCGCGCGCCGGACGCCATGAGCCCGCTGATCAGCCTGGCGCGGTCGGCCGCGTAGCCGTCCCACCCGTCCAGCGCCATCTCCAGGCCCGGGCCGAGCCGGTGGTCGCGCTGGGCGAGGAAGACCTGCTGCGCGAGAACGTTCCATGTCGCGCGCGAGGAGCGCAGCCCGTCGTTCAGCCACCGCAGTTCCGCCGCGCCGACCATGACCCGCTTGCTGTCCATGCGTTCGTCGCAGCCGGTGCGCAGCCCGTCCTCGCAGGGCTGGTCGGAGCGGAACTGGCGGGTGTCGAGCATGTGGACGTTGGTCAGCGAGCCCCAGGGGATCCGCCGGGTGAGCCGGAGCCGCCCGTTCGGCTGCAGGGCCGGCCTCCGCAGGGGCATGTTCTCGTAGTACGCGCGGAAGGCGGCCCGCTTGCGCGCCGCGAACCCAGGGATGTCGGGCTTGCCGGAGTGGCTGCCCGCCCAGTTGTTCTCCACCTCGTGGTCGTCGAGGGTGACCGCCCAGGGCGCCATCGCGTGCGCGGCCTGAAGGTCCGGGTCGGTGCGGTACTGCGCGTGGCGGCGGCGGAAGTCGGCGAGCGTCAGGCAGGTGCCGCCCGCGTGCCGCCGAACGATCTTGACGGGCTCGTCGTCGCCCGCCGAGTCCTCGTAGATGTAGTCGCCGACGTGGATCATCAGGTCGGGGTGCTGGTCGGCCATCCGCCGGTACGCGGTGAAGTAGCCGTGCTCGTAGTAGGCGCACGAGGCCGCCGCGAAGGTGAAGGGAGCGGCCACGCCGGGAGCGGGCGCCGTGCGCGTACGGCCGATGGGGGACAGGTGGCCGGCGGCCTTGAAGCGGTAGAAGTACTCCGCGCCGGGGCGCAGCCCATTCACCTCGACGTGCACGCTGCCGCCGTCCGCGCGCCTGGTGATGCTGCGGCCCGACCGCACCACGCGGGCGAAGCGCTGGTCCTCGGCGACCTGCCACTCGACGGTGACGTCGCCGCCCGGCATGCCGCCGAGCCCGTCGTCGGCAAGCGGCCGCGGCGCCAGCCGGGTCCACAGCACCACGCCGTCGGGCGCCGGATCGCCGGAGGCGACGCCGAGTTCGAAGGGGTCGGGCCGGGCGGCGCTCACGCGGCCCGTCCGGTTCGTCAGGGGAGCCACGCCGGCGAGGCCGGAGGTGGCGAGGAAGCTCCTGCGGGTCACGTCCACACCTCAAGTGCAGGCGCTGCGGTTGAGGCCCGTGGAAGCCGCGCACGACAACGAATGCAACGGCTAGTTAAGGGTGCGTTCGAGTCCGCCGCGTGCCCCGCGCGTTCACCGGATCGCCGATCAACCTTGACCGGGCCGTCATCGGCCGGGTCCTGGCCGGGGTAGCGGCCGCTCGATAGCTTCCGGGCTGCGGTGGTCCGCCCGGGACCCGCGTCGAGAGGAGCAACCATGGTCACCCGAGCGCGCACGGGGAAGGGCCGCGCGAAAGCGGCGATTCTGGCGGCCGGCGCCGTGCTGCTGCCCATGATGGCCGTTGTGGGATCGGCACAGGCCTCGGCGCGGAGCGCGGGCGAACGCGCCTCGCACGGCATCATCGTCGTCGGGCACCGCGGCGCCGCCGGCTACCGGCCCGAGCACACCATCGCCTCGTACGAACTGGCCGCGCAACTCGGCGCCGACTACATCGAGCCCGACCTGGTCCCGACCAAGGACGGCCAGCTCGTCGCCCGGCACGAGAACGAGATCGGCGGCACCACCGACGTCTCCAAGCACCCCGAGTTCGCCGGCCGCAAGACCACCAAGACCATCGACGGCGCCAAGGTCACCGGCTGGTTCACCGAGGACTTCACGCTCGCCGAGCTGAAGACGCTGCGCGCGGTCGAGCGCCTGCCCGACATCCGCCAGCACAACACCCTCTACAACGGGCGCTACCAGATCCCGACGCTGCAGGAGGTCATCGACCTGTCCAAGCAGCTGAGCCGGACCTACCACCGCCGCATCGGCGTCTTCCCCGAGACCAAGCACCCCACGTACTTCCGCTCGATCGGGCACCCGCTGGAGCCGACCCTCATCGCGACGCTCAAGCGCAACGGCCTGGACCACCACGACGGCCGCGCCATCGTGCAGTCGTTCGAGCCGACCAGCCTGCAGATCCTGCACAAGAGCCTGTGCGTGCCCGCCATGCAGGCCATCACGACCGGCTCGCCCTACGACACCGTCGCGAACGGCAAGGGCCCGACCTACGACGACATGGTGAAGCCCTCCGGGCTCAAGGACATCGCCAAGTACGCCGACTGGATCGGCCCGGAGAAGGCCCGCGTCATCCCGCTGAAGAGCGACGGCAGCCTGGGCACACCGACCCCGCTGGTGAAGGACGCGCACGCCGCCGGGCTGAAGGTCATCTCCTGGACGTTCCGCAATGAGAACCAGTTCCTGCCGACTGACCTCAGGAACGGCACGGCCAACGGCGACTACGGCCAGGCGCTCACCGAGTACGGCATCTTCTTCAAGGCGGGCCTGGACGCGGTGTTCAGCGACAACTCCGACACCGCCGTCATCGCTCGCAAGGAGTTCCAGGGCGGCAAGTAAGGCTGAGGGCTTTCAGAGCTTGCGGTCGGGGTCCCGCCACATCGGCCATACCGGCGGGGCCCCGGCACCGGGCAGCTGGAGCTCGCCCGTCACCTTGAAGCCGAACCGCTCGTAGTAGGGTATGTTGCTCTCCTTGGAGGACTCCAGGTAGGCGGGCACGCCCTCCTCGTCGCAGCGATCGAGCCGGGAGCGCAGGAGCGCGCCGCCCAGGCCGAGACCCTGCGCCGACGGGTCGGTGCCGAGCGTCGCCAGGTACCAGTGGTGCTCCTTGGGATGATCCTGCTCGATGGTGCCCAGCGCGCGCAGGATGGTCGGCAGCCGGGTGCCGAACGCGCGGACCAGCGGGATGGCCTGCCGGAGCTGGCTGGTCAGCGGCACGCGCCAGTGACCGGGCGGATCCCACAGCGCCCCGGCGGCGATCGTGCCGTCGCGGAGACCGACCTCGCTGCCCTCGTGCTTCAGGTGCACGTGCTTGGTGAGGATCGAGAACATCGCGGTCAGCCTGCGCAGCCGGGACACCTCGTCGGGCAGCAGGAACATCATGACGGGGTCGTCCTCGAAGGCGCGGGCCAGTGCCGCGGCGACATCGGCGACGTCGGGACGGGCGACCGGACGGACCGCCGGAAGGGGCCGGGGTGTTGGGGCCATGACGAGATCTTCGTCAGGTGGCTCATCGGCCGTCAAGGAGAACGCCGGGAGGCTCTCGCGCAGAACGCCAGGAGGCCGGTCACGCAGAACGCCAGGAGGCGAGGACGGCGTCCATCCTGGCGCGGATGTTGTCGCGGGCCTGGCGGCGCGGCACCCCGGACATCAGCTGCTGGTCGTAGTCGGTGTCCAGGTGCCGGACGGAGGCGGCGACGGCCAGCGTGACGGCGTTCGCCTCCAGGTCGCGCCCGGCCGCCGAACGGCCCACCCGGCCGCTGCCGCGCACCCCCGCGTGGTGGGCGATCTCCTCGGCGCGCTCGGGCGGGCAGCCGGGGAACAGCCGCAGGACTTCGGCCGCCATGCGCTTCTGGAACTCCACGTCCTGCTGGTCGCGGCGTTCACGCTCGCGTTCGCGGCGGCGGGCCCGCAGGTCCTCGTCGGCCAGGCACTGCTCCTCGGCGCGTTCGAGCGCGGCCTCCTCGACCAGCACACCGCGCCGCTCGTAGCGCTTGCGCCGCTTGTTGAGCTGCTTCACCACCGCCGACAGGCCGCTCTCCTTCTTGGCTCGGCGGCTGAGCGCGGCGTCGCCGGAGGGCAGGAAGACCAGGTGATCCATGTCTGAGCAGGTGAGGCAGATCGGCGCGTCCTCCTCCAGCACGTAGAACTCGCCGGTGCCGTGGCAGCTCGCGCAGGTCCAGGCGGTGAGGGGCAGGATCGCCACCAGATCGGGGGCCTTGTTGAGCCGTTCGCGCTGGGCCGGCGTGAGGTCGGGCGAGATCCAGTGCGTGCGGTAGGCGCGTTCGACCGCCTCGTCACCGTGCGCGGTGAACCGCAGCGGGCGGTGGTCGCGGGTCGCGGCCAGGTAGGCGGTCTCGCTGGGCTCCAGGCCTTGTCGTTCGGCCCAGTCGCGCAGCGCCCGCAGCGCGGCGGCGATCTTGTCGTCGCGGACCGTCATGACCGCCTCGAGATGGTCGCGCCGGCCCTGGCGCCACTCGTCCACGCGGGACGAGGTCAGCCAGCCCATGCGGCCGAACACGGCGACCGCCGACACGCTCTTGGATCGCTTGTGGACCGTCTCGGCGGCCTCGGCCACCCGGTGCGCCAGCCGGGACTCGTGCGCCTCACTCACGCGCGCAACGGTATCGGCCACCACCGACGGGCGAGGCCCGATGCCGAGGGTCCACCCGCGAGCCGTGACGATCACTCAGCGTAATGTTGATCTCATGGGGAGTGATCGGGGGGAGATCGTCCGCTGGGCCGGGCCGAGCGGCTTACGGGTCACCGGGGTACTGCTGGAGGGCGCGCAGCGGGTCTGGGCCGACCTCGCGGGAATCCCGGGAGACGTCACGACGGCGTTCGTGGTGACGAAGGGCGGGGCCCTGGTGGGGCGCGGCTACTACGCGTCCGTCGAGGAACTGGCCGAGGTCGTGGACCTGGCCGGGCTGTCGCCGAGATGAGTCTGCCGAGATAGGCCGCCGAGCTAAGCCGCAGCGACAGATCGCTGGTTGCGGGATTACCCGGGCTCGTGTAATCGTTTACAAACACACGGATGTAAACGATTACAACGCGGAGGTGGCCATGGCCGGCGTCAAGGACGTCGCGCGGCTGGCCGGGGTGTCGGTCGCCACGGTCTCGCGCGTGCTGAACGACAGCGCCGCGGTCACCGAGCCGACCAGGGCCCGGGTGCTGGCCGCCGTGGCCGAGCTCGGCTACCGGCCGAACGCCGTCGCGCGCTCGCTGCGCACCGACGCCACCCGGACCATCGGCCTGATCATCGGCGACATCCTCAACCCGTTCTTCACCGAGCTGGCCCGCGCCGTCGAGGACGAGGCGCGCACGCTCGGCTATTCGGTCGTCATCGGCAACGCCGACGAACGCCCCGACCGCCAGGACCACTATGTGCGCACGCTGCTGGAGCAGCGCGTGGACGGCCTGCTGCTGTGCCCCACCGCCGAGATCACGCCGCTCGTGCGGGACATGGTGGCGGGCGGCGAGCCGCTGGTCTTCCTCGACCGCACGCTTCCGGGTCTGGAGGTCCCGACCGTGCGCGCGGACGGGGCCGAGGCGATCAACGAGCTGGTGGGGCACCTGCGGACACTCGGGCACCGCAGGCTCGCCTTCATCTCCGGCCCGGCGCTGCTGTCCACCGGGCGCGAACGGACCGCCGCGTTCGTCGCGGCGCTCGGCGAGCACGGTCTCGCCGTACGGGAGGACTACCTGGAGGCAGGGGACTTCCAGGCGGCGAGCGGCCGCGCGAGCGCCGCCCGCCTGCTGGACCTCGGGGAACCACCCGAGGTGATCGTCGCGGGGGACAACCTGATGGCGCTGGGCGCACTCGACGAGATCCGGGCACGGGGGCTTCGGATCCCGGCGGACGTCGGCCTGGCCTCCTACGACGACCTGCCCTGGTTCACCCACCTCGACCCGCCGCTCACCGCGATCGCCCAGCCCGTTCAGGCGCTCGGGCGGCGGTCGGTGCGCGCGCTGATCGAACGGGTGGCCGGGCAGGACGTCGGGTCGGTGGTGCTGTCGGCTCGGCTGGTGGTGCGCCGCTCGTGCGGCGAACCGCCGTTCAAGGAAGGGAGTGGTCCGGCATGACGGACGAGTCGGAGTCCTCAGCGGGCCGGGAGATCCTGCGGGTCCATGACCTGCGCAAGACCTTCCCGGGCGTGGTGGCCCTGGACGGGGTCGACTTCGACCTGCGGCCGGGCGAGGTGCATGTCCTGCTCGGCGAGAACGGCGCGGGCAAGAGCACCCTCATCAAGGCGCTGTCGGGCGCGCACCGCCCCGACTCCGGCCGGATCGTGGTGGACGGCGCGGAGACCGAGATCCGTTCCGCGCAGGACGCCCAGCGGCTCGGCATCGCGACCATCTACCAGGAGTTCAACCTCGTACCCGAGCTGACGGTCGCCGAGAACCTGTTCCTCGGCCGCCAGCCCCGCAAGTTCGGCCTGATCGACAAGCGGCGGATGGAACGCGAGGCCCGCGAGCTGCTGGAACGGGCCGGCGTGGACGCCGAGCCCGGCCAGCGGATGGGCGACCTCGGCATCGCGCGCAGCCAGATGGTCGAGATCGCCAAGGCGCTCGGCCAGGACGCGCGGGTGCTCATCATGGACGAGCCGACCGCCGTGCTCACGACCGGCGAGGTCGACAGGCTCTTCGAGATCGTCCGGCGGCTGCGCGAGCGCGGCGTGGCGATCGTCTTCATTACCCACCACCTGGAGGAGATCCCGCGGATCGGCGACCGCGTCACCGTGCTGCGGGACGGCCGGTCGGTGGGTGAGGTGCCCGCGGGCACCCCCGAGGACGAACTGGTCCGGCTGATGGTCGGGCGTTCGATCGAGCAGCAGTACCCACGGGAACGTTCCGAAGCCGGCGCGGCGCTGCTCCAGGTGCGCGGGCTCGGCCGCGACGGCGCGTTCGCGGACGTCTCGTTCGAGGTCCGCGCGGGCGAGGTCGTGGGCCTTGCGGGCCTGGTCGGCGCGGGCCGCACCGAGGTGGCCCGCGCGATCTTCGGCGCCGACCGCTACGACGGCGGCGAGGTGCTCGTGGAGGGTCGCCGGCTGCGTTCGGGCGACGTGCACGCGGCCCTGGAAGCGGGCGTCGGGCTGGTGCCCGAGGACCGCAAGGGCCAGGGCCTGGTGCTGGAGGCCGACGTCGGCGAGAACCTTGGGCTGGTCACGCTCGGCCGGGCGAGCCACGGCGGGTTCGTCGACCGTTCCGGGCAGCGCGGCGCCGCCGCCGACATCGCCGGGAAGCTGAACGTCCGGATGAGCGGCCTGCGGCAGGAGGTCGCGACGCTCTCCGGCGGCAACCAGCAGAAGATCGTGATCGGCAAGTGGCTGCTCGCCGACGCGAAGGTGCTCATCCTCGACGAGCCGACGCGCGGCATCGACGTCGGCGCCAAGGTCGAGATCTACCAGCTGATCAACACGCTCACGGCCTCCGGGCACGCCGTCCTCATGATCTCCAGCGACCTCCCCGAGGTGCTGGGCATGAGCGACCGGGTGCTGGTGATGGCGCGCGGGCGGCTCGCCGGCGAGCTCAGTGCCGACGAGGCGACGCAGGACTCGGTGATGGCGCTGGCCGTCTCCGAGGCGAAGGGCGGCACGGCCGCGGTGGAGGGATCCTGATGTCCACGAATTCCGACGAAGTCGGCTCGGGGGGTGTGGGGGGTCGTCCCCCCACGGGCAGCACTGACACGATGCGCAAGCGGCCCGCGGGCGGCAGCGGCGGCGAGAAGGGCGGTGCGGCGCGGACCGCGGCGCGGCTGCTCGGCGAGAACGGCGCGCTGGCGGGCCTGGTCGTCCTGGTGGTGGCGCTGTCGCTGCTGTCGGGCGACTTCCTGACCGTCACCAACCTGCTGAACGTCGGCGTCCAGGCGGCCGTGGTCGCCATCCTGGCGTTCGGCGTCACGTTCGTCATCGTCACCGGCGGCATCGACCTGTCGGTCGGCGCGGTCGCCGCGCTGTCGGCGGTCGTGCTCGCCTGGACGGCCTCCGACGGCGGCGTGCCCTGGCCGATCGCGCTGATCCTGGCGATCGTGGTCGGCATCGCCGCGGGCCTGGTGAACGGCGCGCTCATCACGTACGGGAAACTGCCGCCGTTCATCGCCACCCTCGCCATGCTCGGTGTGGCGCGCGGGCTCGCCCTGGTGATCTCCGACGGGAGCCCGATCGGGCTGCCGGACGCGGTCACCCACCTCGGCGACACCATCGGCGAGTACCTGCCGGTCCCGGTGATCGTCATGATCGTGATGGGCCTGCTCACCGCGCTGATCCTCGCCCGCACCTACAGCGGCCGGGCGATGTACGCGATCGGCGGCAACGAGGAGGCCGCGCGGCTGTCGGGCATCAAGGTCTCCCGGCAGAAGCTGGTCACCTACGCGCTGTCCGGCGCGTTCGCCGCGGTCGCCGGGATCGTGCTGGCCTCGCGACTCGCCTCAGCGCAGCCGCAGGCGGCCTCCGGCTACGAGCTGGACGCGATCGCCGCCGTCGTCATCGGCGGGGCGAGCCTGTCGGGCGGCAAGGGCAAGGCGTTCGGCACCCTGATCGGCGCGCTCATCCTCGCGGTGCTGCGCAACGGCCTGAACCTGCTGTCGGTCAACGCGTTCTGGCAGCAGGTCGTCATCGGCGTCGTGATCGCGCTCGCCGTGCTCCTGGACACCCTGCGGCGGCGCGGCGCCTCGTTCTCGCCCCGGCAGCTGTACGCCGGGGGCGGCGTGGTGGTCGCCGCGGCGGCCGCGCTGGCGATCGCCGTCGCGGTGAACGGCACCGGCGGCACGGGCGGCGGCGGCAACCTCAAGATCGGGATGTCGGTCTCCACGCTCAACAACCCGTTCTTCGTCCAGCTCCGCCAGGGCGCGCAGGCCGAGGCCAAGCGGCAGGGCGTGAGCCTCACCGTCGGCGACGCCCAGAACGACGCCTCGCAGCAGACCAACCAGGTCCAGAACTACGTGGGCCAGGGCATGAAGGCGATCATCATCAACCCGGTCGACTCGGACGCGGCGGCGCCCGCAGTCCAGGCCGCCAACCGGGAGAAGATCCCGGTCGTGGCCGCCGACCGCGGCGTGAACAAGGCCCAGGTCGCCCAGCTGGTCGCCTCCGACAACATCGCCGGCGGCAAGGACGCGGCCCAGGCGCTCGCCAAGGCGATGGGCGGCAAGGGCAAGATCGCCTGGATCCAGGGGCAGGCCGGAACGTCGGCGTCGCGCGAGCGCGGCCAGGGGTTCGCCGAGGGACTGAAGGCGTTCCCCGGCATCCAGGTCGCGGCCAAGCAGCCCGCCGACTTCGACCGGACCAAGGGCCTGGACGTGGCGACCAACATCATGCAGGCCCACCCCGACATCACCGGCGTCTTCGCCGAGAACGACGAGATGGCCCTCGGCGCGGTCAAGGCGCTCGGCGGCAAGTCGGGCAAGCAGGTCAAGGTCGTCGGCTTCGACGGGACCCCCGACGGGATCAAGGCCGTGCAGGCCGGGACGATGAACGCCTCGGTCGCCCAGCAGCCCCGGCTGCTCGGCCAGATCGCGGTACAGAACGCGGTCAAGGCCGCGCGGGGTGACAAGATCGAGGCGAACTACGCGGTCCCGGTGAAGGTCGCGACGCCGGAGAACGCCGCCGAGTTCGCGACATCGTGAGGGACGTGGGGAGCATCGTGGGGCACGAAGTGGTCGTCGTCGGGTCGGTCAACGCGGACCTGGTGGTCTCCGTCGACCGGCGGCCGGCGCCGGGGGAGACCGTGCTGGGCTCGGACCTGGCGACCTATCCGGGCGGCAAGGGCGCCAACCAGGCCGTCGCCGCCGCCCGGCTGGGCGGCCGGGTCGGCATCCTGGCCCGGATCGGCGACGACGGCCACGGCGAGCTGCTGCGTTCCGCGCTGGAGGAGGCCGGGGTCGACCTCGCCCATCTGCTGGTCAGCGGGGGGCCGAGCGGCGTCGCGCTGATCACGGTCGGGCCGGACGGCGACAACAGCATCATCGTGTCGCCCGGAGCCAACGCCCGCCTGGAGCCCGGCGACGTCCCGGCGGAGGCGCTCGCGGGCGCCGCCGTGGTGTCGTTTCAGCTGGAGATCCCGCTGCCGACCGTGGAGGCCGCAGCCCGCGCCGCCGCCGAGGGCGGGGCACGGGTCGTGCTCAACCTGTCCCCGGCCGCCGCCGTGCCGGACGAGGTGCTGGCGCTGTGCGACCCGCTCGTGGTGAACGAGCACGAGGCCGCCTTCCTGCTCGGTCATGACGGCGCTCCGGGGGTTCCGGAGGCGATGGCGCGGGACCTTCTGGACCGTGGCCCGCGTTCGGTGGTCATCACGCTCGGGGCGCAGGGCGCGCTGGTGGCCGACTCGTCGGGGGTGCACGAGGTGCCCTCGCCCAAGGTCGAGGCCGTCGACACCACTGGCGCGGGCGACGCGTTCACCGCCGCCCTGTGCCTGCGCCTGGCGCGCGGCGACGCCTTGGCCGACGCCGCCCGCTTCGCCGCTCGCGTGGGCGCCGCGGCCGTACGCAAGCCGGGAGCGCAGAGCTCCTACCCGTCGGTGGGGGAGGACCTGCCCGCGCTCTGACAGGTCAGGCAGGTCAGGCAGGTCAGACAGGTCAGACCGGTCAGGCAGGTCAGACCGGTCAGGCGTCGGCGCGGATGGAGTCGAGCTCGGTCTGGACGTCGTGGACGTCGGCCCCGAGGTCGAACGCGCTGAGCATGTGGAGGTCGTCCTCGGTCTCGATCTCCAGCAGCCGGGTGTGCAGGAACAGGCGGCGGCGCTCGTCGATGCGCAGCCCGGTGATCTGCGACCACGGGATGCGGCGGCGCCCGGCGTACCCGCTGATCACGGTGAGGCCCTCGGTATCGGCGGCCAGCCGTACCGGCGCCAGGAGGTCGCGCAGCGCCAGCGCGGCGCAGGCGATCGTGCCCGCCCCGGCGAGGACGAGCGCCTGGACGTCACCGGTGGACATCGCGGTCAGCGCCGCCAGCAGCACGGTCGCGGCGACCTTCAGCGCGATCTGCGGCGCGGGCACGCGCCACCGGCGCTCCTCCCGGTCCGCCAGGTCCTTCGCGTCCCGGTCCTCGGTGTCCCGGTCCTCCGCGTTCGGCTCCTCCTCGTTCACGATCGCCACGCTATCCGAATGGAGAAAGGGCCCGTTCCACCCGCCTCGCCGGTGTTCCGGGCGTGCGAATGGCTCCCGGAGGGCTCGCCGGGGTTGTGGTTTCGTACGAACGCGGCGCCGCAGGGCCGGGTTTGGGACGCCTACGCTGCGCTTTGGTGGCGATCCGGCGGCATTTGTACGGGCCGCGATTCGGTAGCGTCATGGGCATGCGACTGGGTGTGCTGGACGTCGGATCGAACACGGTGCATCTCCTGGTGGTGGACGCCCACCAGGGGGCGCGGCCGCTTCCGGCGTTCTCTCACAAGGCGGAGCTGCGGCTGGCCGCCCATTTGGAAGACGGCGACGTGCTCTCCCAGGAAGGGGAGGACCTCCTGGGGAGCTTCGTCGACGAGGCATTGCAGATAGCCGAGGACAAGGGCGTCGAGGACCTCGTCTCGTTCGCCACCTCGGCCGTGCGGGACGCCGCCAACGGTGAAGAGGTCCTGGACCGGATCCGCCGCCGCTCCCAGGCGGACATCACCGTGCTGTCGGGACCGGACGAGGCCAAGCTGACCTTCCTGGCGGTGCGGCGCTGGTTCGGCTGGTCGTCGGGGCGGCTGCTGGTGGTCGACATCGGCGGCGGCTCGCTGGAGATCGCGGCGGGCATCGACGAGGACCCGGACGCGGCCATCTCGCTCCCCCTCGGCGCCGGGCGCCTCACCCGCGACTGGTTCCCCTCCGACCCGCCCTCGCCCGACGAGGTGCGCAAGCTCCGCCGCCACGTGCGGGCCGAGATCGCCCGGCACGTCGGCGAGATCTCGCGGTACGGCCCGCCCGACCACGCGGTCGCCACCTCCAAGACGTTCAAGCAGCTCGCCCGCATCGCCGGCGCCGCGCCGTCGTCGGAGGGCCCGTTCGCGCGCCGGGTGCTGAAGCACTCGGCGCTCACCGAGTGGACCGAGCGGCTGGCGCAGATGACCGCCGAGGAACGCGCCGAGCTCCCCGGCGTGTCCGAGCGCCGCGTTCACCAGCTCCCGGCCGGGGCCATCGTCGCCGACGCGGCCATGGACCTGTTCGAGCTTCCCGAACTGGAGGTCTGCCCCTGGGCGCTGCGCGAGGGCGTCATCCTGCGCCGCCTGGACATGATCACCACCTGAGGCGGATCGGCCTGGTCGGCCGTTCTGGCCGCGTCAGCCGTTCTGGTGGCGGATCAGCCGTTCCGGTAGGCGCCGCCGGGCTGCGGGTGCCGGGCGGCCAGCAGGTCGGAGGCGGTGGCGAGGGTGTAGCCCTTGGCCTGGAGCCGCTGGATGATCCGCGGAACGGCGTCCACGGTGACCTTGTGGTTGTCGTGCAGCACGACGATCGAGCCGGGGCGGCTGGCCGAGACGACGCGGTCGGCGATCACGCGGGCGTCGCTCTGGCGCCAGTCCGCGACGGCGACGTTCCACATGACCTGGGCGAGGCCGAGGGACTTGGCGACGGCGCCGACGGTCGCGTTCGTGGCGCCGTACGGGGGCCGCAGCAGCTTCGGTGAGCGGCCGGTGACGTCGCGGACGACCTCCTCGGTGCGCTGGATGTCGGAGGTCACCTGCATCGCGGGCAGGCGGCTGAGGTCGCGGTGGTCCTGGGTGTGGTTGCCGATCTCGTGTCCCGCGGCGGCGGCGCGGCGCAGCAGGTCGGTCCGGGCGGCCGCGTTGTCGCCGACGACGAAGAAGGTGGCGCGGGCCCGGCCGTCGGCGAGCAGGTCGAGCAGGCGCCCGGTGTGGGGGCCCGGCCCGTCGTCGAAGGTGAGCGCGACGCACTTGGCCCGGACGCAGTCGGTGCGGGGGAGAGGGCGGCGTGCCGCGTCGCCGCGTGGGGCCGGGGTGGCGGTGGGGGAGCCGAGCGAGAGGCCCGGCTGGGTGTCCAGGGCGGCGTCGCGTGCACGCATGCCGAACGAGGACAGCAGCGGCTCATAGGCGCTGCCGGGCACGGCGACCGCGACCCGCCCCGCCGAGCCCGGCGCGACCGAGTAGTCGCTGAACTCCACGACCATGTCGCCCGCCTCGTTGAAGGCGATGGAGGAGAACATCCGCGGATCCGGGGTCACCTGGCCGGGGTTGGCCTCGTTCCCGATCCGGGAACGGACCTGGCGGACCATCCCGTCCAGCCCGCGCCGGCCGTCGAGCAGATCGGCGGCCGGATGCACCATGCCCGCCACGCCGTCGTACCAGAGGGTCTCCCGGGTCTCGCCGCCCGAGGCGCCCATGAACTGCGAGGTCACCAGCCGTACGCCGACGACCTCCTGCGCGGCGGCGGTGAGGGACCACTGGACGTTCAGCTCGGGGACGTCGCCGCCGGGCAGCCGGCGGACACGGCCGGCGTCCCTCTCGAACGGCTTCACCCGGCCGTTCACGGCCGAGGCGAGCGCGCGGGACAGCGGGCGGGCACCGGGGACCTCGGGGTAGGAGGCGTACACGTGGCGCCGGTCGTTCTGCTCGGCTCGGGTGACCGTGGTGAGCCCCGGTACCGTGGACGGGTTGACCGTGTGCACGATGGTGACGTCGGCGACGGTCCGCAGCTGGCGCGCCCCCTGATCGGCGCAGGCGCCCAGCACAAGGGCGGCGGCGAGCGCCGCCACCCCCTTCACACGCGCGATCACCAAAGCATCCCCCGATGTCCGTGAGTGAACGGTCAAGCGATGTGACTGGTTGGTCAGCGTATGCCCGCAGAGGCGACTAAAACGCCCAAAACCGGACACGGGGCGGACCTTTGCCTTGGATCGGACGGGTCTTGGCCCAACGTTGACCTTGTCTTGCATCTGGTGGTCCGCGCCCCGCTCTGGGATCGTGTTCTCACGGGTGGGGACTCGCGCCGCCGAACGGGTGGCGGGCCGGTGCGACCCCTTGCGGCTTGGAGTGATCTCCTTGGCTGAACGGCGTACACGGCCGGGCGCGGCGGCTCTGCGTGAGCTGAGCCCCGACGACCCCACGCGGGTCGGCCCGTACGAGATCGAGGCCAAGATCGGCGAGGGCGGCATGGGCGCCGTCTACCTCGGCCGCGGCCCGGGCGGCCAGCTCGTCGCCGTCAAGATGGTGCGGCCCGAGCTCGCCGGCGACGGGGCGTTCCTGTCCCGCTTCCACGACGAGATGGCCAACGCCGAACGCGTCGCCTCGTTCTGCACCGCCCAGGTGATCGACCACGGCCAGGACCTCGGCCTCGCCTACATGGTGACCGAGTACATCGACGGCCCGTCCCTCCTGCAGCACATCACCGAGACCGGCCCGCTCTCCCCGGGCATGCTGCACGGCGTCGCGGTCGGCGTCGCCGCCGCCCTGGTCGCCATCCACTCCGCCGGCCTGGTGCACCGCGACCTGAAGCCCAGCAACGTCCTGCTGTCCATCTCGGGCCCACGTGTCATCGACTTCGGCATCGCCCGCGCCCTGGACGCCGCCACCTCCCACACCAAGACCGGCCAGGTCGTCGGCACCCCCGGCTACATCGCCCCCGAGCAGATCCTCACCCAGGACATCTCGCCCGCCGTCGACATCTTCGCCTGGGGCTGCCTGGTCGCCTACGCCGCCAACGGCCGCAACCCCTTCGGCCAGGGCTCCTTCCAGATCATGGTCGGCCGGGCCCTGCACGCCCAGCCCGAACTGGGCGCCCTCACCGACCCGTTGGCCTCCCTGGTCCGCGCCGCCCTCAGCAAGGAACCCGAGCTCCGCCCCACCGCCCGAGGCCTCCTCCTGAGCCTGGTGGGCGGCTCCGGCGAAGCCGAGGTCACCACCCACCTGGGCGAAGCCTGGGCCTCCCCGCCACCCCCGGCACCGCGCCGCCGCGAACCCCCCATGGGCGAGACCGTCACCGACCCCGCGGCCTACGTCCGTACCCCCACCCCGCCCGCCCCACCCTGGCAGCCAGGCCAAGACCCCCAGCAGGCCTGGCAACTCCCGGCCGACCAACAAGTCCCCGACCCCGGCACCGACCCATCCGCCGCGGAGCAGCGCCTCCACGAGCAGCCCCCACCCGACCGGCGAGGCACCGACCCCCACGGCGACCAACGCGCCGCCGATCAACGTGCGCAGGGCCAAGGC
>NZ_JAGEOJ010000011.1 GCF_017573505.1 Actinomadura barringtoniae | reverse complement strand
TTTTCTCATGCACCACGACATAGAGGGCATGACGAGAGTCAGACCTCAAGATCGCTGGTGGTTTCCCCTCAGGACGGCCGCCACGCAGGCGTCTCGCTCCCCTCCAGGGACAAGGAGAGAATCTATGTGCTCCTCGCGCGGACGTCAAACCAGTTTCGCGAATCCACCGCACGAAAACTTCGCACCGCCCTCTGGACGGCGGCTCGCCGCCGGCGAATGCCATGCTCAGGCCCGATATCGCCCGCTCAGCTCAGCAGCGGTGAGACGACCGTCACCCATCTCCCCTACAGCCGCAGAAGGCACGGCGACGGCATCCAGGGGAACGCGCCCCGCACGATCAGCCGGCCGGACCGGAGCCGATCTCCGCGATCTCCCAGTGCTTGTCGGCCTTGATCAGCTTCCACTCGCCAGCATGGCCAGAGGCCCCTGACTTGAGCGACACCTCGACCGTCGCCTCGCCCGCGCGCTTGTCCACCCGTTCGACCTTGAACGTGGCTCCGCCCAGAGTCTCGAGGAGCGACTTGTCCGACGACCAGCTCCGCACGCAGTCGGCGTCCCGGTAGACCTTGGTCATGTGCCCGCACGCCTTGGCGGCGTCTCCGGCACGAGCCGCCTTGAGGAAATCGCTCATCGTGTCCGCGATGGCGTCCTTGTCACTGTCGCCCGCTGAGCAGGCCGCGAGGGCCAAAGCGGCCGTAACGGCAAGGCTCAGGCGGGCGAGGCGGATCTTCTGCTGGTCCAAGGCGGCCTCACGCTAACACGACACCTGTTTGAGGTGGCCAAAGGCGGCCTTATCGCAGGCTGGGAGAACCAGGCGCGACAGGGAAGCGTCAACATCACTGACGCATTCCCATGCTTCGGAGGTGCTCCACCCGATGAGCTACAACATGCCCGGCTACGGCGGCGGCTACGGGCCGCCTCAAGGGCCGCCGCCCCCTAACCACCTCGTGTGGGCGATCCTGTCGACGATCTTCTGCTGCCTGCCGCTCGGAGTCGTCGCGATCGTCTTCGCAGCGCAGGTCAACTCCAAAGCCGCGGCCGGAGACTACGCGGGTGCCCAAAGCGCCTCGAACAGCGCCAAGACGTGGGCGATGGTGTCGACGATCCTCGGCGCGATCGCGACCGTCCTGTGGGTCATCGTGTACGCGGCGGCACTCAGCAACTCCTCCTGACGGCCCGCTCCCTAGGACCCAGCCCATGACGAACCTGCGCCGGCCCGCCCCGCCTCGGACTGGCGGGCCGGCCGCCGGGCCTCCGGACGCCTCACGTCCGGCACCGGTAACACCCTCAACAGACGCCTCGCCGCCAGCGAGCGGGTCTCAAACTGCGCACGCGCCACCCCCGGCAACCGCATCGCGCGCCACGGACGGCCCGTCTCCGGCGACGGCGTCGCCAGCCGCGGACGCCTCGGCCCCGGCGACCGAGCCGGACACCACGAACGCGCAGCCCCTGCCGCACACCACGGACGTACCGTCTCCAGCGACCGCGTCCCAGGCGGCGGACGCCGCAGCCCAGGCGACCACACCGCACGCTACAACCGCGCCACCCACTGAGACCGCCTCGCGCGTTACCGGCGGCCCGACTCCGGCGACGGCGTCACAAGCCGCGAACGCCTCTCCCCCGGCGACCGCACCGCACGCACGGTCCATGGCGGCCGCGCCGCACACCACAACCGCGTCGCACACCACGGACGTACCGTCCCCGGCGAGCGCGTCACACGCCACGGACGTACCGTCTCCAGCGATGGCGTCTCAAGCTGCGGGCGTCTCGCCCCCGGCGACTGCGCACGCGCAGCCCCTGGAGACCGCGTCGCACGCTACGGGCTGCCCGACTCCGGCGACGGCGTCGCAAGGTGCGGACGTGCAGCCTTGGGCCCCCGCGCCTCGTTCGGGGGAAGCGTCGCCGTCGGTCGACGCGTCCTCTTCTCTAGATGGGGCGCCCGCGCGTGCCACGCGAACGAGCGCTCCGTCCGACTCGGCGGGGGCCGATCATCGCGGGGGTGAGCAGGACCTCGCGTTCGACAGGCCCGACGCGTCACGGCGCAAGGCGGTCGGCCTCAGCGGCAGATTGGCGGTGCTGCAGAGCAGTACGGTCGGGAGGCTCGCGGCTCCGGCCGGGGTGTTGCTGCTGGCGGTGACGGTCGTCGGGTATGTCGGGGCGATCGACCCTAATGAGAGCGGGCACTACCCGACCTGTCCGTTCCTCGCACTGACCGGCTACCAGTGCCCGGGCTGCGGCTCGCTGCGCACGATTCACGCGCTCGCCCACGGGCACGTTCGCGAGGCGTTCGGCCTGAACGTGTTCGCCGTCGCGATGATCCCGCTACTGGCCTTCTTCTGGGTCCGCTGGACCATCGCCAGGGCCCGCAATAGGCCGACCCGCACCAAGGCGGCCGATCCGCGCTGGATCTGGGTGCTCTTCGGGGCCATCATGATCTTCTGGCTGGTACGCAACCTGCCGTTCGGGTCGTTCCTCGCCGCCTGAGCGGGAATGTATCTGCGGGCGGCCGTGCTGCTGATCGACGTACCGTACGACGATCAGCAGGAGCAGGGCAGATGACCGAACGGACTCTGGTGTTGGGCGGCGGCGGGGTCGCCGGGATCGCGTGGGCGAACGGCGTGCTGGCGGGCCTGGCCGACGCCGGGACGGACGTCACGGACGCCGACCTGCTCATCGGAACGTCCGCGGGCTCGAACGTCGCGGCGCAGCTGGCCAGCGGCCTCCCGCCGAACGACCTCTATCAGCGCCAGATCGACCCTGCCCTGCAGAGCCGGGAGCTGATTCCAGAGGGCGTTGCGCTCGAGAAGCTCATGGAGATCTGGGCCGAGATCTTCGGCCGCAACGAGGATCCGGTGAAGGTACGGATCGAGCTGGGCGCGATGGCGCTGGCGACCGAGACGGTTCCCGAGTCCGCCCGGCGGGCCGTGATCGAGTCCAGGCTCCCGGTGCACGCATGGCCCGAACGGAAGATGATCGTCACGGTCGTCGAGGCGACGACCGGTAAGCCTCGGCTGTTCGACCGTTCCTCCGGCGTGGACCTGGTCGACGCGGTCGCGGCGAGCAGCGCGGTCCCCGGGGTGTGGCCGCCCGTCACGATCGACGGCGTCCGCTACATCGACGGCGGCATGCGCACCTCGGCCAACGCGGACCTGGCCGAGGGCTCGGACCGCGTTCTGGTGCTCGCCCCGCTGCCCGACCCGTGGCTGGACCAGGACGTCGCGAACCTCATCTCCGGTGGAAGCAAGGTCGAGGTGATCGTGCCCGACGACGACTCGCTCGCCACGTTCGGCACCAATCCGCTCGACCCGGCGAGCCGCGTACCGGCGGCCAAGGCCGGCCGCGCCCAGGGTCAAAAGGCCGCCGCAACGATCGCCGCGCTCTGGCACGCGGCCTGAGACCGAGCCCGCCAGCGCGGCGGTCAGCTGACGGGTCTGGGGGCGCGGGCGGCGGCCACCTCGGTGGCGGTTCGGACGAAGGCGGCCAGCGCCGGTGAACGGCTGCTCTCCGGCCAGGCGAGCAGCAGCGTCATCGGCTCGGCGTCCAGGATCGGCACGCAGACCAGGTCGCGACGGATCTGGCTCCGGGCGGACTCGGGCACCAACGCCACCGCCCGCCCCAGAGCGACGAGCTGCATCAGCTCCGAGCCCTCCCGTACCTCCAGACCGTCCGGCGGCCCTGAGCCGGGCACGCCGCGCCAGCGCGGGAACGTCTCGCCCTCCAGGTCGGCCATCACGATGCTGTCGCGACCGGCGAGACGATGATCGGCGGCGACGAGGGCGCAGCGGCCCTCCACCAGCAGCGGCTCGGTGTCGAGCCCGGTCAGGTCCTCGAACGGGCTGTGCAGGAACGCGACGTCGGCGGTGCCGTCGCGCAGCGGCCGGGCTCGCGCGGCCACGCCCCGCAGCATGATCTGCACCTCGACCGCGTCCGGGCAGCGCGCGTACGCCTCCAGGACGGCGGGCAGCAGTCCCCCGTCGCCGCTCGGCTTGGTCACCACGACCAGCGTGGGCTCGGCGTTGCCCGCCCGCCGCGTACGGCGAGCGGCGGCGGCGACCGCGTCCAGCGCCGTCACGGCCTCCTTGGCCAGCACCTCGCCCGCCGGAGTCAGCGCGACGCCACGGCTGTCGCGTTCCAGCAGCAGGACGCCCAGACGCCGTTCCAGCTGCTTGATCGCGCGGGACAGCGGCGGCTGGGCGATGCCGAGCCGGACGGCCGCGCGCCCGAAGTGCAGCTCTTCGGCGACGGCCAGGAAGTACTCCAGCTCCCGCGTCTCCACTCGGTCCATACCTTCAGGGTATTGCCCATGACCGGGATGGTCCTGGGCCGCCCACGGCACCCGATGGTGGACTCGAAGGCATGACGATCGCACTGGTCACCGGAGCCAACAAGGGAATCGGCCGCGAGATCGCGGCGCAGCTCGCCGAACGAGGCCTCACCGTTCTCCTGGCGGCACGCAACAAGGAACTGGGCGAGAAGGCGGCGGCCGAGCTCGGCGTCCGTTCCCTCGTCCTGGACGTGACGGACCCCGCCTCCGTACGGAACGCGGCGGAGCGGATCGACGAGGAGTTCGGCCACCTCGACGTCCTGATCAACAACGCCGGGATCTCCGGGGATCCGGCAGGCCAGCGGCCGGGCCACGTGGAGATCGACGTCGTACGGTCCGTACTGGAGACCAACGTCCTCGGCGTCATCGCCGTGACGGAGGCGATGCTGCCGCTGCTGCGCCGTTCCAGCGCGGCACGCATCGTCAACGTCTCCAGCGCGGTCGGCTCGCTCGGCACCAACACCGACCCCGACCACTATTTCGCCAAGATGCAGGGATCGGCGGCCTACGCGCCCTCCAAGGCCGCGCTGAACATGCTGACCGTTCAGTACGCCAAGGCGCTCCGCCCGGACGGAATCCTGGTCAACTCCGTCACGCCCGGCGCGTGCGACACCGATTTCACCAAGCCGTTCGCCCGCACCGACATCACGCGGACGGCGGCCGACGGCGCTGTCATCGCCGTGCAGATGGCGACACTCAAGGAAGACGGACCGACCAGCGGCTTCTTCGACGACAACGGCACCGTCCCCTGGTGAACGACGAACCCTGGTGAACGACGGACCCTGGTGAACGACGAACCCTGGTGAACGACGGACCCTGCTGACCGGCGTAGATCCCAAGGTGAACGGCGAAGCGGGAGATCAGCTCGGGTCGGTGAAGACCGCGGGCCGCTTCTCGAAGTAGGAGCGGACCGCCTCGGCCTGGTTGGGCGAGCCGCGCAGCTCCCCGAGCGCCCGCGACTCGGCGAGGAACTGCCCGGCCAGGTCGGCGCCGGCGTCCGAGGCACGGTTGATCAGGGCCTTGGCATGGCGGATCGCGTGCGGGTTGCGGCCGGCGATGTCGCGGGCCAGCTCGGTCGCCGCCGCGCGCGGGTCGTCGGCGGTACGGGTGGCGAGGCCGATCCGCACGGCCTCCTCACCCGCCACCATCCGCCCGGTGAACACCAGCTCCTTCGCGACGTCCTCCCCGACCAGGCGGACGAGCGCGGCCGTGCCGGTCATGTCGGGGATGATCCCCCAGCGGATCTCCAGCACCGACAGCTTCGCGTCCGGCGCGACGATGCGGATGTCGGCGCCGAGCGCGATCTGCAGACCGCCGCCGAGCGCGTGACCGCTGACCGCCGCGATGACCGGCTGCGGCATCTCGCGCCACGCGTGAACGGCCTGCTGCCCGAGGTTGGTGATGCGTCCGGGCAGCCGTTCGGTGATGTCGGAGGGCAGCCGCGTGTCCGGATCCGCGCCCGCGTCGCCGGAGGCGTCACGGGCCATCGTCTCGAAGCTGGCGAAGTCCAGCCCCGCGCAGAACGCCCGGCCCTCCCCCGACAGCACGACCACCCGTACCGACGGATCGGCCGCGAGCCGGCCGCCGGTCTCGGCGAGCGCCTCGAAGGCGGCCAGGTCGAGGGCGTTCAGCTTGTCGGGCCGGTTCAGCCGTACGTCGGCCACTCCGTCGTCCACGGTCACGGTCACGCGATCGGTCATCTCGGCGGGTCCTTTCCGGAGACTGCGACACCACTGCGCAGCCAGGGTCTCATCCCCGCGTCGCCGGGCCCGCGGTCAGGGCTTCGGGCTCGCCGGGCGAGGGATTCTGACGTCGTCGTCGATGGTGTCGGGTCCGTCACCGGCGCCGTTCTTGGTCACCACCGGGCCGTGTTCGGTCAGCACGCAGGGCCCCACCCGGTCCGGGGTGACCTCTGGGGCGATCACCATGCCCGCGTCGGGCAGCGGCTCGCCGTTCCGGCCCTTGGCCCCCCACACATTGATCACCAGGGTCTCGCCCTTCCTGATCCTCTTGGGGTAGATCACGACGCCGTTCTCCTCCATTCCCTCGGGCGGCGAACCGTAGATGGAATCGGCGTCCGGTCCCCCGGCGTCGAAGTAGCGCGCCCGCGGCTCGCACTTCTTTCCGCTCGGCAGGAACGTCACCACCGCCGGAACGTCGAGACCGCGCAGTTTGGCCTCGACGCGCTCCGGGTGTGCGAGCTCGTAGAACTTGACCAGCACCGAACCGTCCGGGCGCTTCTCCACCGCGTTCGCCCGCGTCCCGTCGTCTCCGCTGAACACGGGCACCGCGACCGCTGCGCCGCAGGACGCGGCGACGACTCCGGCTGCCAGGACCAGCCGGTGTCGACGCCTTCGACGGCGCTGCACGGGCCCGGCGGCTGCATCCTGCGAGGCGGCCGCGTCTTGCGAGGCGGCACGGTCGGCCACCATTTCCTTCAGCTCGGCGAGGAGCCTGTCTTCGAACGTCCGCATGTTCACTTCACTCCTTCGCGTACGCGAGCGCCGGGGCGGCTTCGGGGACGATGCGCGCCAGCACCTTGCGGGCACGGTGCAGCCGGACTCGGGCGGTGACGGGACGGATGCCGAGGGCCCCCGCGGCCTCGGTCACCGTCAGGCCGTCCACCGCGATCAGCTCCAGGACCGCGCGGACGCCCTCCGGGAGCCCGGCGAGCGCCTCGTAGGTGTGGCGCGCGGCGCTCTCGGCGTCGATGCGTTCCTCCAGGCGGGCGATGTCGTCGGCGTCCACCAGCCGCCTGCCCGCGACGCGTCCTGTGACGCGCAGCTCCCGGGCGGCACGCCGCCGTTCCGCCGCCAGGACGTTGCGGGCCACGCCGTACAGCCAGCCGATCTCGCTGCCGAGGTCGGGCCGGTACGTGTGGGCGAACTCGATCACCGCCACGAACACCTCGGCGGTCAGGTCCGCGGCGGTGTGCGGGTCGGCGACGCGACGCGCCACGAACCGGCTGATCGCCTCGACATGGCGCCGGTAGAACGCCTCGAAGGCGTCCGGATCCCGTCCGACGCGGGCGAGATCGCCTCCGGCGCGGGCGAGGCCGCCGTCAAGCTCGGCCATGCGCTCACTCCTCTCGATGATTCACCCGCTGTTGGCGCCTCATCGAGAACGCGTTACCGGCTCACCGGCGGATGCGGCACCAGGGCGGCAGCGGTGCGGCACCGGTCCGCGGCCTCAGGGGCGGATGCGGTCGAGCTTGTCGGGGTTCATGACGGCGAAGATGCCCTGCACGCGGCCGTCCCGGACGTCGAACGCGACGAGCTGCTCGCCGCCGTCGACCGAGATCCAGATTGCCGGCGCGCCGTTGGCCTCGACGATCGTCGGCTCGCCCACCTCGTAACGTGCGAGGAGGCCGGAGATGAAGGCGAACACGTGCTCGCGCCCGTCGACCGGCCGCAGGGCCGCGCGGACCTTGCCGCCACCGTCGTTCCAGGCGACGACGTCGTCGGCCAGCAGGTCCTTCAGCGTGTCGAGATCGCCGCTGGTGGCGGCGTCGAGAAAGCGGCCGAGCAGCTCCGAATGGTCGGCGGGCGCCGGTTCGAACCGGTCGCGGCCCCCGGCCATCCGCTGCACGGCCCGGTGGTGGAGCTGGCGTGCCCCCGCCGCATTGCCGTCGATGATCTCCGCGATGGCGTCGTACGGCAGATCGAACGCCTCCCGCAGCACGAACACCGCACGTTCCGGCGGCGAGAGCCGTTCCATCATGTGGAGGGTGGCGTACGAGAGGGTGTCGCGCAGTTCCGCGCGTTCCATCGGGCCGAACTCCTCGGCCGAGACGGGCTCGGGCAGCCACGGCCCGGTATAGGCCTCGCGGGTGACGCGGGCCGACCTCAGCTGGTCGAGGGCGAGCCGGGAGACGATCGTGATCAGGAAGGCGCGCGGCTCCTCGACCTCGGAACGGTCGCCCCCGCTCCACCGCAGGTAGGCCTCCTGCACGACGTCCTCGGCGTCCCACATGCTGCCCAGCAGGCGGTACGCCAGGCCCAGCAGGAGCGGCCGGTGCTCCTCGAACGAGTCCACCACGAGATCGGTCACCCCTTGATCTTCTCTCACCTGCGCCGATCAAGGGAGGAGCGGCCTCGCACCGCCGGGGGGCCGGGGGCCGGGGGCCGCCCGTCACCAGGAGCGGGGGCCGCCCGTCACCAGGAGCGGGGCCCGCGGCCCGGACCGCCCGCCGCGCGACCGTACGGCCGTTCGGCGTGTGCTCACGACGGATTCGACGCGCCTATTCAGGAGATCGGTTATCAGAAGGCTGACAAATGTCTCGCGTCACGCGAATTACCGTTCTGCGATCATTCCCGAGGGGTTCGGACGGCCCCTGAACGGCCGGTATGCGGCTATGGTGACGGCATGTCCGACCAGGATGCGGGGCAGTCGACGCGCAGCCGCAAGCGCCCGCCTTTCCGGCGGCTGTCGTCCGACAAACGCCGCGAGGAGATCATCGCCACGGCGATCGAGGTCTTTCTCGCGCGTCCCGAGGACGAGGTGTCGATCGACGACCTCGCGGGCGCGGCGGGCAGCTCGCGGTCCTCGCTCTACCGCTACTTCGACAACAAGCAGGAGCTCTACGCGGCGGTCGCCGACCGGGTCGCCTCCACCGTGATCGAACGTCTGGACCAGGTCGTGGCCGACTCCCCGTCGTGGGACCTGATGATCCGGCTGCACATCTACTTCGACTTCATCGAGGAGTACGAGGGCATCGTCAGCGGGGTGCTGGCGGTCGGGTCCGGCCGCGCCCCCGAGGCCGCTCGGCACGCCGCCCAGCGCGTCCGCGACCACATCGTCAAGATCACCTGCGCGACGCTGAACGTGAAGAAGCCGAGCCGCACCATGGAGATGGTGCTGCGCTCCTGGATCGCGGGCGTCGAGTGGGCCGGGGTCGAGTGGCTGAAGACCCGCGAGCCCGACCGCGCCGACCTGCAGCAGATCCTCGCGCGCCAGCTCGGCAGCACGCTGATCGGGGCCGCGCCGACCGATCCGCAGATCTCCGAGATGCTCACCTGGTGGGTGAGCGTCGAGCCGCCCGACTCCCCGTTCGGCGTCCTGCTGCGTTCGGTCGCGGGCCTGGTGGACGTACGGATGTTCGCCGACGTGGCCCGCATGCTCGGCCACCAGGAGCCCTGACGCAGGGCCGCCGCACACCTTGCGAGCCCACCGGAAGGCCGCCAGAAGGCCAGAAGGCCGCCCCGGGGCCCGCCAGAAGCGCACCAGAGACACAAAATCGGGGCCACGGGGAGTCGTAGCGGGGGTGTCACGGGCCGGATCCGGCCGCGCCGCAATCGGGCCCCGGCCTGCACAAAGGACTCACCTTCCGACAGGCTCCACCCCCTTTATTGTCACTCGCCCCACTTGCCACACCTGTGCACACTTGAGGACAATCTCCCGCAGCCGCGTGGTCATGGGGGCTGCGCACCGGTCCTAGGAGACAGATGACACGCCGGTCCCTCCGGGCGTCGCGATGGCGCGACGCCATCGCCTACGGCTCGGTCGCCGCGACCATCGCCGGCGTCGGAATCGTCGCCACCGGCACGGCCCAGGCCGCCCCCGGAGTCCGTGCGGCCGCCGACGGCGCCCGTATCGCCAAGACCACCCGGCTCGGCGCCCGCGAGGTCGACATCAGCATCGACTCCCCCGCGCTCGGCAAGACCGTGAAGACCCGGATCCTGCTGCCGGCCAACTGGTCGGAGAACAGCACCGCGACGTGGCCGGTGCTGTACGCCTACCACGGCGGCCAGGACGACTACACCTCGTGGACCAAGAACACCGACATCGAGGCGTGGGCCGCCGCCTACAACGTCATCGTCGTCATGCCCGAGGCGTCCAACGGCTCGTACGCCGACTGGTACAACTACGGCAAGGGCGGCACCCCCAAGTGGGAGACCTTCCACACCCAGGAGGTCCGCCAGCTCATCGAGCGCAACTACCACGGCGGCGGTGTGCGCGCGGCGATCGGCAACTCCTCCGGTGGTGAGGGCGCGATGAGCTACGCCGCCCGCCACCCCGGGATGTTCAAGTACGCGGCGTCGCTGAGCGGCATCCTGTCAATGCGTTCGCCCGGCATCCCGGCGATGCTGATGCTGACCAACGCGGGCAACGGGCAGGACCCGTACGCCATCTGGGGCATCCCGCGCTGGGACGACGCCAACTGGATCGCCCACGACCCGGCCTCGCTGGCCGACAAGCTCAAGGGCACCGGCCTCTTCTTCTCCGCCGGCACCACCGGCCGTCCCGGTCCGGGTGACCCGAACGTGGCGCCCTGGGACATCGGCCTGCTGAGCGAGATCGCCGTCGGCGCCAACAACAAGGATTTCCAGGCGGCGCTGGACAAGGCGGGCGTGCCCTACATCGCCCACATCTACGGCGACGGCCGCCACAACTGGCCTGCCTGGATCCGCGAGTCGCAGTTCATCTGGCCGACGCTGATGAAGTCGATCGGCGCGACCAAGAACGCCTAACGCCTGATCAGCGTGAACGCGAGCCTCCTGGGGCGGGTGTGCAGCCGCCCTCCCAGGAGGTTCGCGTTATGTTCTGGAGCCGCCCAGTGCCCTCTGGAGCCGCGCTGTGCCCCCTAAAGCCGCCCTGTGCCCCCTAAAGCCGCCCTGTGCCGCCTGGACGCCAGTGCCCTCTGGACGAGGTGCGCCTAGCCGGGTCATCGTTCCTTCGTGGCTGCTATCGAGGTGCGCAGGGTCGGGCAGCGGGTCGATGGCGGGCGGCGGACGCTGCGCGACGTCTCCCTGACGATCGAGTCGGGACAGCTCGTCGCGATCATCGGCGGCAGCGGGGCGGGCAAGACCACGCTGCTGGACGCCATCGCCGGGGTACGGCCACCGGCCGAGGGCGAGGTCCACTACAACGGCGGCCGGGCGGCGCTGGGCTATGTGCCGCAGGACGACATCGTTCATCTCGAACTGCCGCTGCGCCGCACGTTGCGCTACGCCGCCGCGCTACGCCTCCCCGCCGGTACGACGCCGGAGCAGATCGACCGGGCGGTCGAGGCCGTCATGGAGGCCTTGGCGCTGTCGCCGCGTGCCGGGCAGCGCGTGGGGGCGCTCAGCGGCGGCGAACGCAAGCGGGCCAGCATCGCCGTCGAGCTGCTCACCAGGCCCGGCCTCTTCTTCCTGGACGAGCCCACCTCCGGCCTGGATCCGGCCACGGCCGCGGATCTGATGCGCCTGCTGCGCAGCCTCGCCGAATCGGGAACGACCGTCGTCCTCACCACGCACCACCCCCCGGACGTTGTGATGTGCGATCGCGTGGCCGTGCTGACACCCGAGGGCGCCCTCGCCTTCTACGGGACCCCGGACGAGGCGCGCGAGACGTTCGACGCGGACGGCATCGAGGACATCTACATCCGTCTGGTCGAGGCCGAATCCCACGACTGGTCGGGGCGTTTCGCCGAGTCCCCGGACACCAGGCCGGCACGCGGCGAGGCCGCGAAGAGACCCGGGCCGTTCAAGGAATGGGCGCTGCTGACCCGCCGCAACCTCGATCTCCTCACACGCAACCGCCTGACGCTGGCCATCCTGGTCGGCTCGCCGCTGATGGTCCTGGCGATGTTCGCGGTGCTCTTCCGGCCCGGAGCGTTCTCGCCGTCCTCGCCCAGTCCCGGCGCAACCGTGATGATCCTCTTCTGGATCGCGTTCGGCGGGTTCTTCTTCGGCCTCACCTATGGCCTGCTGCAGATCTGCACCGAGCTGCCCGTTCTGCGGCGTGAACGCCTGACGGGCCTGCGGCTCGGCCCGTACGTGCTGGCCAAGGTCGCCGTGCTGCTGCCGCTGCTCACCCTGGTGGACGCGGCCATGCTCGGCGTGCTGCGCGGTCTGGACCGGCTTCCGCCCATGAGCTGGAGTACGTACTGGCAGCTGCTGGCCACCCTGCTGCTGTGCTCGCTGGCCGCGCTCACGCTGGGTCTGCTGATCTCGGCGGCCGTCACCGACCCGGCCCAGGCGACGATGGCGCTGCCGATGCTGTGCTTCCCGCAGGTCCTCTTCGTCGGAGCGATCCTGCCCGTCCCGGTGATGGCCGCGCCCGGCCGGTGGCTGAGCTACGCGATGTCCAACCGCTGGGCGTTCGAGGGGCTCGGGCACAGCCTCGCCGTCGACCGGCTGTGGGCTACGGGCGCCTCACCTCTCGGCCCCCCGTTGCTGGCCTCCTACGAAGACACATTCTCCAGGGGCGTCGGTGTCGACTGGGCCGTCCTGAGCGGCTTTGCCGTGATGTTCCTCCTGCTCACAGTGCTGATCCTGAGAAGACGTGTCTGAAACGTCCAATAAAGGCCACTGTGCACCCTTGAAACCTGTGTAGCGGATTATGGACCGTTCATAGTGTGGTTGCGGCTTTTCACGCGTCGGGGTACGCGGCCACGCGGAGGCTCGACGACCTCCGCGCCACCGAGTATCCCCACCTTGATGACCAGGTCTATCTCGACTACACCGGCTCCGGAGTGGCCGCGAGATCGCAGCTCCGGGCGCATCACGAACGCCTCCGGGGCGCCCTGTACGGCAACCCGCACTCGGAGAACCCCACCTCCAGCGCGTCCACGCTGCTCGTCGAGCAGACCCGCGCCGAGGTCCTCGCCTTCTTCAACGCCTCCCCCGACGAGTACGCCGTCATCTTCACCCCGAACGCGACCGGTGCCTGCAAGCTGGTCGGAGAGGCCTACCCGTTCCGGCGCGGCACCCGCCTGATCCTGACGGCCGACAACCACAACTCGGTGAACGGCATCCGGGTGTACGCCAGGTCCGGCGGCGCGCGGGTCACCACCATCCCCGTCCGGGAGCCCGACCTGCGCGTTCGGGACGACGACGTCACCGCCGCGCTGGGCCGCCGCGGCGGGCTGCTGGCGTTCCCCGCGCAGAGCAACTTCACCGGCGTGCAGCACCCACTGAGCTGGATCTCGCTCGCGCACGAGCGCGGCTACGACGTCCTGCTCGACGCGGCGGCCTTCGCGCCCGCCAACCGCCTCGACCTGGGCGTTCTGCGCCCCGACTTCGTGCCGGTGAGCTGGTACAAGGTCTTCGGCTTCCCGACCGGCGTGGGCTGCCTGATCGCTCGCCGCGAGGCTCTGGACCGCCTGCGCCGCCCGTGGTTCTCTGGTGGCACGATCCAAGCCGTGAGCGCGATCGGTGGCTGGCATGTGCTGGTGGGTGACGAGACCGCCTTCGAGGACGGCACCCTCAACTTCCTGTCCATCCCCGACGTGGGCGTCGGCATGGCCTGGGTCCGCGGTATCGGCATGGACATGATCCACGACCGCGTGACCTACCTGACCTCGCTCCTGCTCCAACGCCTGGCGTCCCTGAGGCACCGCGACGGCTCACCCCTGATCAGGGTGTACGGGCCGGCCGACGGGCACGGCCGTGGCGGCACGGTCGCGTTCAACGTCCTGGACTCCCGAGGCGGCGTCGTCGACGAGCGCATCGTCGCGCGCGACACCGCCGCCGCCTCGATATCAGTCCGCACCGGCTGTTTCTGCAACCCCGGGGCGGGCGAGGGCGCGTTCCACATCCCGCGCCGTGCGCTGCGCGGCTCCGTCCGGCACGGCATGCGCACGCTGGACGACTACCTTGACCGCCTGGGCCTGCCGAGCGGCGGCGCGATCCGCGCCTCCCTCGGCCTGGTCTCCAACGTCGCCGACGTCGAAGCACTGATCTCCTTCCTCGATGACCGATACGCCGACCGCCACCCCTCCCCGGCAGGGCTGACACCACGAGAACGCTGCTGAACCCGCTCCCGCCGCCTTCCGTCGACTCCGGGATCACGGTCGGGCACCGGCTGAGCGAGGAGATCCCCATGGGGCATTGGACATTCCTCGCCGTGACGGTCGTCATCACGGCCCTGGCCTTCGACTTCACCAATGGCTTCCACGACACCGCCACCGCCATGGCCGCCCCGATCGCCACGGGCGCCCTCTCGCCGAAGATGGCGGTGACCATCTCGGGCGTGCTGAACCTGGTGGGCGCGTTCCTGTCCACCGAGGTCGCCAAGACGATCTCCGGTGGGATCGTCGACGACTCCCTGGTCACCCCGACCATGATCTTCGCGGGCCTGGTGGGCGCCATCACCTGGAACCTGCTGACCTGGCTGGTCGGGCTGCCGTCCAGTTCCTCTCACGCGCTGTTCGGCGGCCTCATCGGCGCCGTCCTCGTCGGTGCGGGCACGGGCGCGGTCAACTTCGACACCGTCGTGGAGAAGATCCTGGTGCCCGCGGTCGCCTCGCCGGTCCTCGCGGGCGTGGTGGCGCTCATCGCGACCTTCCTCGCGTACACGATCACCAGGAGGGGACGCGAGCGCGAGGTCGACCGCGGCTTCCGGCTCGGCCAGGTGGCGTCGGCGTCCCTGCTCTCGCTCGCGCACGGCACCAACGACGCGCAGAAGACCATGGGCGTCATCACGCTCACGCTGATCTCGGTGGGCGTGCTGAAGCCCGGCTCGGGCCCGCCCGTCTGGGTCATCGCCTCCGCCGGCCTGGCGATCGCGCTCGGCACCTACGTGGGCGGCTGGCGCATCATCCGGACCATGGGCAAGGGCCTGACCGACATCCGGTCGCCGCAGGGCTTCGCCGCCGGGACCTCCGCGGCGACCGTCATCCTGGCCTCGAGCCACCTGGGCTTCGCACTGTCCACCACGCACGTGTCCTCGGGCGGGATCCTCGGCGCCGGGCTCGGCCGCCGCCTCGCCGAGGTCCGCTGGAGCATCGCCGGGCGGATGGCGCTGGCGTGGGTCTTCACGCTCCCCGCCGCCGCGCTGGTGGGCGGGGTCTCGGCCGCCGTCGCCAAGCAGGGGACGCCGGGCATCATCGTCATCTGCGCGGTCGCCATCGCGATCGCGGTCGCCGCCTACGCACTGTCGCGCCGCAACCCGGTCGACGCCGCGAACGTCACCACCGCCGAGACCGCCCCCGTTCTCACCGCCGCCTGAAGGGCCACCCCATGCACATCAAGTGGAACTCGCTGGCAGAGGTGTCGGCCGTCAGCCTCGTCGTGGGCGTCGGCATCGTCGTGGTCTTCGCCGTGGGCGTACTCGCGCTGTCGGGCCGCCCGGAAACCGAGACCGGGCGGGCGTCGAACCGCATCACACTGCCCACCGTCGCCGCGGGCCTGTGCTTCCTCGCCTGCGCCCTCATCACCGCGTACGGGATCTACTTGATCGTCCCTCAGTTCCACTAGGGATGGTCGGTTTTTCAGAGTTACAATCTTCGCGGATTGGAGTCCACGGGGCAGAGACTACGGTCAGGAGCTCTCGAGTGGATCTCGGCCCCCATCACCTGCGAATGATCGAGGCGATCGCCGCGACCGGCAGCATCAGCAAGGCCGCCGCGCGCCTCAACCTCACCCAGCCCGCCGTCTCCACGATGCTGCGCCGCGTGGAGGGCCATCTCGGCGTCCAGCTGTTCGTGCGTTCCTCCGAGGGCGTCATGCCGACGCCGGTCGGCGCGGAGGTCGCGACCCGGGCACGGGCGGCACTGGCGTGCATCGACGACCTCAACACCGCGCTGGCGCAGCGGCTGCGCGACCCCGCGACGCTGCCGCTGCTGCGGATCGGCGTTCAGGCGTGCCCGGCGCTGACCCGGCTGAGCGACCATCTGGACACGCTGGCGCCGGACGCGCGGCTGCAGCTGCGCGTCGATCCGGGCGGCGGGCGCATCCCCGCGCTGCTCGCCTCCGGCGCGCTGGACATCGGTCTCTTCCAGGAACCGGTCGGCCACACCCCGCCCGCGCTCGAAGGGCTGGAACGGCTCGTCCTCGTGGAGTGCGAGCCGGTGCTGGTCGGCATGTCCACCACCAGCCCGCTGGCGGCCCGCCCCACCGTCGACCTTGACGAGCTGGCCGACCAGGACTGGCTGGACGACCCGCTCGACGACGGCCCCTGGCCCGCGTACTTCCGCGCGGCGTGCGCCGGAGCCGGGTTCCAGCCGCGCGTGCGCTACTGGTCCACCGACTGGCAGATCTCGTCCTCGCTCGTCCGTTCGGGGCGCGCGATCGGCATCTACCAGCCGACCGCGGCGCCCCGGGACGGCGTCACGTTCCGCCGCATCACCGGCGACCCGCTCGGGCAGCGGCTCGTCCTGGTGTGGCGGCCCGACGTGGAGGCTTCGGCCGGACGGCTCCGCGACATCTTCAACATCGAGTACATGGAGCTCGTCCGCGCCCAGCGGGTCTACGGCGACTGGTGGGACGAGCACCCCGAGGCGCACCCGGCCCTGCCCATCGCGACCTCCTGAGCGAGTGGACGGCGGGTCCCGTCGCAGCGGACGACGGGACCCGCCCGCTCGGGGCTAACTCGGCACGCGCCAGCGCCTGCGCATGGCCACGGCGACACCGGCCGCGCCGACGAGCGCTCCGCCGGTGCCCAGGGCCAGCAGGACGGGCGAGCCCCCATCTGGCCGGCGCCCGTGCACGCCGGTGCTGGGCGAATAGCCTCCGAGCCTCCCGGACTTCGCGTACGGCGAACCCGGAAGCTTGTCGGCGTAACGGGTGTGAACGAGCCGCTGATAGGCGGCCACGGTGACGCCGCCCTTGCCGACCGAGGTGAGCGCGGTGTCGTTGAGGCCGGTCACCCGCCCGTTCGCCAGCCGGTACCAGGCGTGGATCTGCGGCTCGGTGAACACCGTGCCGCCCGCCGCGCGCGAGGGGTAGTACGCCTCGTCGGCACCGGAGATGATGTTCATGACGGTCCAGCTCTTACCGGCCTTGGTCAACCAGACCGACGCGTGCTGGCCCGACGCCGAGTCGGCGCCGACCGCCATGTAGGCGAACGTGGCGACGGGCGCGTTCGCCTCGCTCTTCACGAACGCGGGGTTCAGCGAGTAGACGGGCCGCGCGGTCGCCTCGACCTGTGGCGCCTTGGCCGCCCCTGCGGCCTCGGACACGGCCTGGTCGGTCAGCTTGCCCTGCTGATGCTGGTCGAGGTGCACGAAGAACGACGCCAGCCGCTGCTTCACTTCGGGCTGGGCCGCGACCTTCGCCGCCGCCGTCCCATCCGAAGGAGCCGGAGTCGAGGCCATCGCCGTACCGCCGGCAAAGATCGCGCTCACGCCGAGGCCTGCCGCCGCGAGTCTCGCAGTGGTCCTCATCATCAGCCTCCGATCCGCGAGAGGGCCTGTCCCCACTGGAACTGGCCGTTGCGCACATAGCTGCTGTAGGACATCTCCGAGTACCTGGGGCTGGAGGGCCACGGGTCGCCGTACGCGATCGTCTGGCTCCCTGGCTGGTATCCGTAGATGACCTGCGAGTGGCCTCCGCCGGCCGTCCAGTAGATCCCTGTCTGGATCGGCCTTCGACCGTCGATCTCACCGACGACGCCCTGGTACGACAGCGGCCCGGTCACCTGTCCGGGCGACAGGCCGAGCGCCTGGAAGGCGCGCTGGTCCCATTCGAGCTGACCCGCCTGGTTCGGGCAGTAGCTTCCCTGCGGGTAGCCGCGTGCGAGATTGCAGAAGTCGTTCTGGCTGACGTTGCCCTTACCGAAGAACTTGGCGATCGTGAGCCCGCTGGCGGCCCAGCACCATTGGTTCTGCTGCTGGACCTGCTGCGAGATGGACAGTTCACCCGCCGAGGCCGCCCCGGGCGAGACCACGGCGACGGCACCTGCCGCCAGCGCGATCCCGCACACGAGACGCCGGCGGCGACCGGCCGCTCGGGCATGCGTTCTCATTCGCTTCCGCCTTTTCTCCCGGCCTGCGAGGGGGACCTCTCGGGCAGCGCCGAGCAATTCCCTTCCGGTGCCGGGGGAATTCCGGGCGGGGAGCACCGCCCGAGAGGGGAGGAACGCAATAACAGTCTCATTCACGACAAAAGAGAGGTAATGCCAACAGGTCATAACCAAAGTGAATAGGCCACCCGCCCCAACTCAGCGGCCCGTCCCGCCTCGGCCGTGGCCGGCCGGCGGTCGGCCGTCCGACGGCCGTGTCCCGGCTCGCTCCCGGCTCACCGACGGCCCGGCCTCGGTCCGGACCGCGATCCCCGCCCCGATTGCGGCGGCGTCGAGTGAACGCGAGGCCACAAGCCGCAATCCCTTACCCAGAAGTACCTCTCGCCCACGGCGACGCGGGCCGTCCCCTCCGCCCATGGGGCTCTGCATCAATGCGGTCACGGATTCCCGGGGATTCGGTCATGGCAGACCCACCGGGCGAGAGACTCCGCGGGGGCGATGGGCAAGGGTCGTGGACAGAGGAGGTGAGGTCATCGCGCTGCGGCTGCAACTTTCACCACGCGCCGGGTCAATTCTGGCCGATCATGGCCTACCGGAAAACTGAACCTCAACCCGGTGCGTCGGAATAGACACCCCATCGACATGCGCTGTGCCATCGCGACGTCATCGCGACCAGGCGTTAAGGTAACTTTCGCACCACCCGCAGGGCGGGATCACAAGCAGGCGGGGGCGAGTTCACATCGCGACCCGGCGATGAGAAACTTGTGTTCACGCGGTGGCGTGGCGACGTGCCCAGCGGCGGAGGAGGCCGAATTGGAGCAAGAAGCACGCGCTTCCGATGGGCGCAGGCTGATCGCTGACGTGACGGGACATCCCGACGGCGTCAGCATTTTTCTCCTCCACGGCACGCCGGGCAGCCGGAATGGCCCGAAGCCCCGCTCCATGACGCTCCGGATGCAAGGCATAAAGCTCATCAGTTATGACCGGGCGGGTTATGGCGACTCCGACCGCGATCCCGGGAGAAAGGTCGTCGACGCGGCCGCCGACATCGAGGCGATCGCCGACCAGCTCGGTATCGACCGGTTCTCGGTGGTGGGCCGCTCGGGCGGGGGGCCGCACGCACTGGCGTGCGCGGCCAGGCTCAGCCACCGCGTCGACCGCGTCGCGGCGTTGGTGAGCGTCGCACCCTTCGACGCCAACGACCTCGACTGGTACGGCGGCATGACCGACTCCAACGTCGAGGAGTACAGCCGCGCGGACATCGACGAGGACGCGGTCTACCGCGAACTCTCGCGGCTGGCCGAACGGATCCAGGAGGATCCCGAGGAACTGGTCCGCAAGCTGCGTCCCGAGTTGTCGCGCTACGACGGCCGGATCATCGACGATGTCGCCATGCGCAGAATGCTCGTCGCCACCTACAGCGAGGCGCTGAAGGCCGGTCCGTGGGGCTGGATCGACGATGTGCTGGCGTTTCGCAAGCACTGGGGCTTCGAACTGAGCGAGATCCAGGTGCCGACGCTGCTCTGGCACGGCTTGGACGACCGGTTCTCGCCGCCGCCGCACACGCGCTGGCTCGCCGAACGCATTCCGACCTCGCAGCTCGAACTCGAACCGGCCGGCGGCCATTTCAGCGCGATGGAGGTGCTGCCCGAGGTGCTGAGCTGGCTCTCCGCTCCCGCCGATCAGCACGTCGACTTCTACGCCGGAGACCGGCTGGCCCGGGCCGGCGTCTAGCAGACCACCGACCCGGAGCTTCGATCAGAAGGGCTGCGGGTCGACCGCGCGGACCAGACGGCGGCGGCCGCGCAGGGTGCTCACGTTCGGATGCTCGTCACCGACCAGCGCGGTGAACCGGGCGATGACCTCCTCCCGCTCCTCGATCGCGCCGGTCTCGCCTAGCTCGATGCGGGTGAGCTCCAGGTTCGCCCGGCAGCGCAGTGTGTCGGGGTGATCGGGACCGAGGGTCGCTGCCATCAGCTGCGCCGTCGCCCGCTCCCGTTCGATCGCCTGGTCCTGGCGCCTCAGGTCGGCGAGCAGCACGCCGACGACCATGGAACCGGCCAGGCTGTAGGGGTGGTCGGGGCCGAGGAAGCGGTCCAACTTGGTCGCGGTCTCCTCGACCAGGGCGAGCGCGTCCTCGAAACGGCCCTGCAGGCGCATCGCGCTGGCGAGGTTGACCGTGGACGCCAGGGTGTGGGGATGGGTGTCGCCCAGCCGATCCCGGTAGACGTCCAGGACGGCGCGGATCTCCGCCTCGCCCTCCTCGGTGCGGTCCAGCCCGAGCAGGTTGGCGGCCGTGCTCAGCCGCGCCCCGAGCGTGTCGGGGCTGTCGGCGCCGAACCGGCGCTTCAGCCCGTCCAGCGCCACCTCGAACCGTTCCTGCGCGGCGTCGGGCTGGCCTGCGCTGCGCAGCGCCACGCCCAGCAGCCACTGGGCCCGCAGGGTCGTACGGTCCTCGGGGCCGAGTTCCTTCTGGTCGGTGGCCGTTTCGACGATGTCCTCGGCCTCGCGCACCGCCTCGAAGTAGCTGCCCTTTTCCAGCAGGTCACGCGCCATGTTGGCGGCGGAGTCGATGGTGCGCGGGTGGTTGGGCCCGAGCGTGCTGCGGCGCGCGTCGAGCACCTTGCGGTCGAGTTCGAGGGCGTCGTCGAACGCGCCGTTCAGCCGGAACGAGACGGCCAGGTTGTTGCCCGACAGGAGCGTCCTGGAGTCCTCGTCGCCGAAGATGTCCCGCCAGGCGTCGTAGGTCTCCCTGTCCAGTTCGAGCGCGCTGCGGTAGCGGCCGAGCGCCCGGAGGCTGCCGCCCAGGCCGTTGGCGGTCATCAGCGTGTGCGGGTGGTCGGTGCCGAGCAGCCGTCGCTGTTCCTCCAGCACGGCCTCGTCCAGCAGACGCGACTCCTCGAACTGGCTGAGGTCGCGCAGGATGTTGGAGAGGCTGAACTGGAGCCGCAGGATCTGCCGGTCGAGCGTGGCCCGCTCGCCCGGCTCGGTGATCTGGTCCCGCATCTCCCGCCACGTGGTCTCGGCCTCGCGCGCGATGTCACGGCCGCGTTCCAGGTCACCGCGTTGCCCGAGGTAGCGGACCCGGTCGAGATAGAGCTGCCGGACCGTCTCGTTCTGGGCGTCCATCGCGCCGGACGGCCCCAGGTGCGGCCAGAGCATGCGGTAGCGGGGCCAGGTGTCGGGGTCGTCCACCTCACGGCGAGGGCGCGCCGCGGCCAGGACCTTGTAGATCTCGGTCCTGGCCTTGGTCATGTCCTCCTTGCTCATCCGGTCCTTGACCACGGCCTGCACCAGGCCGTGGATCTGGATCTGCCGAGCGCCGTTGTCGAGCTTGATCAGGGCCAGCTTGTTGATCTGCTGGACCAGCCGCGGCATCACCATCGGCTCCACGAGTGCCGGGTCGACCGGCGTGAGCACCTCGGCCATCGCCGGACTGTAGAGCAGGTCGAGGCTGATCTGCCCCGCGAGCAGCGAGCACAGGTCGAAGAGCCGGGCCGCGGCTGGTGACTGCTCGGCGAGCCGGTCCAGGGACAGCGTCCATGCCTTGATGACCGACTCGGAGTAGTTCTCGTCCTGTCCCAGCGAGAGCGCGACCGACGGCTGCCTCTCCAGCTGGTCGAGGTAGTCGGCGACGCTCACGCCGGTCGAGGCCAGCCACGCACCGGCGGTCGCCACCGCCAGCGGCAGGTCGCCCAGCTTCTTGGCGACCTGGAACGCCTCCTCCTCGGTGATCGACTCCGCCCGGCGGGTCAGGTAGGTGACGCTCTCCTCGCGGGTGAAGACCTCGACGGGCAGGGGTGTGGCGCGCGCCGCCCAGGCCGGGTCGCGCGAGGTGAGCAGCACGTGGCCCTTGCCCTCGGGAAGCCACTTGCTGACGGTCTTGATGTCCTCGGCGTTGTCGAAGACCAGGAGCCAGCGCTTCACCAGCCGGCCCGAGTTCAGGGTCTCGCGGACCAGCGCGGCGATCTCGGTGACGTTGGCGCCGCTCGGTGCGATCGGCTCGAACTCGCGTCCGATCTGGCCGCCCAGGTCGGCGAGGGAGATGTCGACGAACGCGCTCTGGCTCGCGTCGACCCACCAGACGACGTCGTAGTCGTTCTGGAAGCGGTGGACGTATTCGAGCGCGAGCTGGGTCTTGCCGACCCCGCCGAGGCCGTGCAGCGCGACCGTTCGCGGCAGCAGCACGGCCGTTCCCGCCTCGCGCAGCTTGGACCGCAGCTCGCGCAGGTCGCTCTCGCGGCCGGTGAACCGGAAGTTGCGGGCGGGCACGCGCACGATCCTGGGCGGCGCGCCGGGATAGTCCGCTCCCCCGGCGCCCGGCTCGGGCAGCCGCTGAACGCGCAGTTCGAGCATGCGGGCCAGCTTGCCGATGGCCTCCCGCTCGTTCAGGCCGACCAGCGTGGTCTGGCCGCGCAGTCCCGGCTGCTGCGGTACGGAGGGGATGTCGGCGATGTTGACGACGTAGAACTGCTGCCCCACAGGAGGCGCGGTGAACTCCGTGCTGGACACGATCTTCAGGACGCGGGCGGGCGCGTCCTCGGCACGACGCGATGTGTCCTCGCGCTGCGAGTCGATCACCTCCAGGTCGACCCGGCCCAGAATCGTCTTGATCCAGTCGGCCCAGTTCTCGTCGCCCGCCGTGTAGTCGAGGAGCACGCTCCTGATCTCGGCGGGCGCCCGGCGGGTGAACTGCGCCCGGGTCGAGAGCCGCAGCGACTCGTCGATGCGCGGCAGGCCCGGCACGGCGCCGCCGGTGATGTGGCCGGCGAGCTGCTCGAACGAGTACAGCAGCGACTTGGGCGAGCCCGGGGTGTCGGCGAACACCGCCAGCGTCTCTTCGTAGGCGTAAAAGGCCTGGTAGGGCACCTCGACCGAGGACCAGTAGGCGCGTCGCTGTGACTCGGTCATGTCGCTCGGCAGCCCGGAGAAGAGCCTTGCCGCGAACGCGAGCCCGGTGTCGACCCGGTCCTTCTCGGCCTGGTCGATCCGCATCGGCACCGGCAGGATCCGTACGGGCGTCGGCCGCCGCCGTCCCTCGATCGTGCGGGCGACCTGGGCCGCGCCCTCGATGCCCTGGGTGCTGAGCGTGAAGCAGTCGACCAGGACGTCGGGAAGCTGGACGGTGCAGATGCTCGCGACGTCGCTGAGCCCGGTCCGGCTGTCGATGAGGACGTAGTCGTAGTGAGCCTTCATGTCGGCGCGGAGCGCCTCGAAGAACTCCGAGCCGTTCAGCCGCTCGTAGAAGTTCTCCCAGTCCAGCGCACCGACCGTGGCGGCGTAGTCGAGGTTCTGCCGGCCCGGCGACAGGAAGTGCAGCGAGCCGCCTTCGGCGAAGTGGTCCCATTCGAGCGAGAAGGCGTAGCGCTGCACGCGTGCGCTGGCCTCCGGCAGCTTGGTGAGGTCGTTCTTCTCCTCCGCCGCGGCCCACTCGTACTCGCGGATCATCTCGATGATGCCGCTGCTGTCGGCGACGTCGAAGCCCTCGGGCATGAACGGATGGAAGAACCGATGCAGGCCGGGCGACTCCAGATCCCAGTCGGCGACCAGCACGCGATGCCCGTTGGCGGCGAGGATCCAGGCGACGTTGGCCAGCGCCATGGTCCGGCCGGTGCCCCCCTTGAACGAGTAAAAGGTGATGATCTGACCCTCGCGCCCGTTCATCTGTCGTCTTCTCTCTGCGTCGGGGGCCGGTTCAGCCGGGGCATCGAGCCCGGCTTGTCCGGCGCCGGCTGGGGCATGGGGCCATGCCGGAGGTAGAGGCGCTCGGCCTCGGTGACCAGGAACGGCATGAACTCGACGAACTCTTTGAGGGAACCGACGCCGTGGTCGACCCGGGAGGACACGTCCCGTCGCACGGTCTCGGCGAAGCCGAGAATATCGCGCAGGGACCTGCTCGTCAGAGCCTTCCGCGTCGCCTCGGGCGCGCCGACCAGGACCGGGAGCACCCAGGGCGGCCGGTCGCGCAGCGCCTCCTCGACCGTGGCGCGCCGTTCGGGCCGGGCGAGGTGCTCGGCGTCGACGAGCACGACGCCCGGGCTGCCGCTCAGCCCGCCGGTCGCGGGCAGCGCGACGGTGTCGACCACGAAGTCGAAGCGGTTCGCGACGTCCTCGGCGTACTCGGCCAGGGACAGCTCCTGGTCGGGGAACGGCTTCCAGTCCAGGTCGTCGGCGACGACGGTCACGGCGAACTGCCGGCCGGCCGACTCGTCCTGGGACGGCAGCACGATGGAGTCGATGTCCTCGACGCGGGAGGGCCGCAGCCGCCCCGTGTCGCCGATCTCGACGATCCGTTCGGCCAGGCGGTCCACGATCCGGTCGAACACCGACCGGTAGATGTCGAGCCGCAGGAGCGCCTGGAGCCCGTTGTCGGCGTAGTCGGGCTCGGGGCCGGTGACCGCGAGCGCGTCGCGAGCCCAGTCCGAGCCCGCCGTGCCGAGCGGCGGCGTCCACAGCACCGGAACGACCCTGTTGTCGGGGGGAACGCCAGCGTCGTCCATCCGCCGCCGGAACGCCTCCAGCTCGCGCCGGGGCCGCGCCCGGGCGAAGTAGTTCGGCGAGTAGAGGGGGACGAAGACGTCGGCGGCGCCGAGCGCCGTCAGGAGCCGGTCGTTCCAGTCCGCGCTCACCGGAACGGTGAAGTCGGCGAAACCATCACGGCGCCCCGAGCCCGAGCTTGAACCGAGGTCGGGGCCGGGACGGCCCGCGGCGTCGGCTTCGGCACGGCGCTGAACGGCGTCCCGCAGGTCCTCGAAGAAGAGCCGGACCCAGCGGTCGAGCTGGTCGGGCCGCTCGCCGGTGAGCGGCGTCGAGTGCGCGTAGCTGAGGAAGAAGCTGTAACCGCCGGTCACGGCGCCTCCTGGAAGGCATCGCGAAGATCTTCGCGCTTCAGGACTCGTGGTTCGACGACGTGGGAATCGAGGAAGAGCGCGATCTTCTGGGCGAGCCGCCAGACCACGGCTCCGTAAGCGTCGCGCCTTCCGGTCTGGTAGAGCCCGAGGAGACCGTCGTGGCGGTAGTGACCGAGGATGTCCTGCGGGAGGTTGTCGGGGTTGAACCGCTGCACGTCGCGGATCGCCTTCGGCAGTTCCTCGGTTCGCTGCCAGGGCGCCCAGATCACCGGCATGAAGGCGGTCCGGTTCGCCGTGTCCTCCCCCGACTGGAGCCTGACCTGGCGCCGGGCGAACGCGTACCACTCCATCCCGCACCATTCGCTGGTCACGTACGGGGGATTGATCAGAGCGACGAAGACCTGGCAGGTGCCGATGGCCTGGAGCAGTTCGTTGGTCCATTCCCCGCCGGGATTCAGAAGACCGTCCATGAACCCGGGGTCTTCCGCGCCGACCGTGCGGGGAACCAGCTGCGAGAGGTTGTAGGAGAGCAACTCGAAGAAGTCGCGGACGTTCTGGTCCGCGTCGTACGACCAAGATCCACCGGTGGGCGAGTGGGAGTAGCTGACGAAGAACAGATGCCCGTTGCCGTTCACCTCCTGACGCACCCCCATATCGCAGTGATGATGGCGTTCATGGTAACGAGACGCATACCGGGAATCACAGAGGTCTATCTCGCCGACTCCTGATGCTTTCAGCGTGATTCCGTGTTTTCCGATGTCTGTGTCAGGCGACGCAATCCCCGCAAACTTTTCGGCGGCCGACCCGTCATTACGCGACGAAACGATCGTGACGTACGCCCGCCGTTCACCAGTGGTCCATGGCGGCTGCCAGCCCGGCGACGAAGGTCTCGCCCGCGCCGGTCATCTCATTCGAGGCTGACAGCTCGCGCAGTCCCTTGGCCACCCAATCGCGATAACGACAGAACTTGGCTTCCGCCTCCGGACCGGGGCGCGCCCGCCAAAGCTCCGCGACTCCGAAAAAGGCGTACGTGCCGTGCAAAGCCCCCTCCACCGGGCGTGGATCCGGCCGCCACGGGACCTCCATCAACGCACTCCCCTGCGGAACGCACAGTGCGTGCACGTCCATCAGCAGGTTCAGCTTCACATGCTGGAATTCGTGCACCAGCAACTCGGCGAGCACATCCGCGTCGGCCGGGGCGAGGGCGACCGCGCCGAACGCGCGCCGCGCCGTGCTGCTGAGCCGGCGGCTCCGCCCGCTCGGGCGGAGCGGGACGACCGTGCCCAGCTCCCGCGTGATGAGCCCGGCGTAGGCGGGCAGCTCGCGGTGCAGCAGCGCCATCGCCTCGGCGAGGCTGCGCTGCCAGTCGTCCAGCTCGGGCGCGGTCTGCCGTCCGGCGATCGGATGGTCGTGGCAGTCGCGGAACGGGTCGAGATCCTCGATCGCCACGTCCAGCAGCGGCGAGGTCGCGCGGCGCACGGGATGCCAGGCGCCGCCGCGGGCACTGACGCCCGTCTCGCCGATCCGGACCACGTGCGTTCCGTCGCGGGCGGCGGTCACCTGCAGCGCGCCGACGGTCGGTACGTGCAGCCAGCCCTCGCGTGCGCGGATCGGGAGCTCGGCGGCGACGCCGGCGCGTGCCGCCGCCGCTGCGGCGAGCCCGCCGAGGTGGGAGCGATCGAGCCTGCGGTCGGCGCCGGACGGGGGCCGCAGGCAGCGCACGGCCCACTCCTGCACGTACGGTGCCGCGAGAAGTTCGCGGACGACGTCGGGCCGTTCGCGATCCAGGGCGCACAGCAGCGCCCAGCCCTCCGCCGCCTCCTCGTCGGTGTGGTCGAGTTCCTTGGCGACCTCGGCGGCGAGCGCCATCCCGATCGACAGCTGGGGGTCGCGCAGTCCGGTGAGTACCTCGGCGGTGCCCGGTCCAGACGCCAGCGCACCCACGGCATCGCCCGGAAGAGCGTGACGTGGGCCCTCGACGGAGGCGGCGACGTGCTGGACCAGTTCCTTGAGGTCGGCGCAGTACACGCTCGGATTGTCGAAACCCGAGCCGCTCTTGTAGCGGTGGCTGTAGAGCCCTCCCCCGCAGATCGACACGACCTCGCACGCCCTGCACGTCGCCGACAGCCCGGCGATGCCGACGCGGCGGCTCTGGACTCCGGAGTGCCCGGCCGCCATGTCGACGCTGTGGTCGACGACGTTCATCCCGGTCTGCGGAGCGCCGTCGTAGGCCGTCTTCAGCGAGTCCGTCTGCTCCCAGGAGCCGTCGGTGTCGATCACCAGCAGACCGACCTCGCCGACGCCGATCGCCTCGCTCCAGCTCGGTCCGCCGCCCGCCGCGCTGCGGATCGAGTCGAACAGCCGCAGCGGCGGCCGCCGGCCGTCGGCGACCCAGCGGTCGTGGATCCGGCCGAGCCAGGCCGCGTACGGCGCCGCGACGCCGTCCGGACGTACCGGAGGGTCGTCCCAGGTGGCGTGCGGGAGGATCAGGTCGACGTGCGGTGGGCGCTCGGCGACCAGCGCCTCGTACACGGCGATCGGATCGTTCCGAAGATCGACGGTGCACAGGATGCCGGAGTAGATGCTCGGGTGCTCGCGGAGCAGGGCGAGGGCGCTGCGCACCTCGGGATGGCTGGTACGGCCGTCCTTGTAGCGGCGGTGGAGGTCGTTGGCAGATCTGTCGCCGTCGAGCGACACCCCGACCTTGACCCCGTACTCCTCGAACAGCTCGCAGTGCCGTTCGTCCAGGAGGACCCCGTTGGTGTGAACGCCGAGCTCGAGCCTGGCCACCGGCTCGATGACGGTGCGCAGGGTCCGCAGGACGGCGCGCAGCCCCTCGTGCCCGATCAGCAGCGGCTCGCCACCGTGCAGCACGACCGTGACCCGGTCCAGGCCTCGCGCGGCGGCATGCTCGGCCATGCGCCAGGCTGCCCGGCTCGCGGTCTCGGGACTGATCGCGGCCGGCTTGCTCCGCCAGCTCTGGTCGGCGTGCTCGTAGACATAGCAGTGATCGCACGCCAGGTTGCAGCGACCATGAACCTTGAGGACGTACTCACCGACCGCCGGCGCCAGGTCAGATGTAGGACTGGAAGGACCTGGTCCGCTCATACGGGGGGTCATCCGGTTCTCCCAGGACCGCCAGCACGGTCACGCTGCCGCGGTCGTCTCGCGTGAGGTCGCGCAGCGAGGCGGTCCTCAGATCAGGGATGCGCGATGACGCCCCATCGACACCGTTGGAGTCCGGTGCAGAACGGGCCCCGTGACGCACAGACATTTCAAATCTCCGTTCACGATTCGCCCGGGCGAAGCCGTATAGGTCCTTTGCAGCAAGATTAATTCATGCGCAACTGATTGTCATCAGCCAGCCCTTGCCCGCCACATTGTGTGTTCGCGCGAGATGGCGTACTCCGCGCGCTCACAGAAGTCGCCCCAGGTCACCTGGTCATAGCCGGGCCTACCCGAGTTTTCATGGATGACCAGGAGCTCACGGAGCGCGAGACGGTAGGCGGCGGCGTTCTGCATGTATTGGCGCAGCTGCGTCCACGCGGCGATCGAGGCGAGGCCCGCCGCGGCCAGTCCGAGCGCGTCCAGGTCCGACCATCCGGCCGCCCTCGCCGTGGCGCCCGCGACGCCACAGCAGCCCAGCACGATGGTGGCCAGCCGCCAGCGCCAGGAGCTGTGGTCCGCGGCGGCCGCCTTGTCCTGGTACCAGCGGATCTGATCGGCCAGCCGGTGGGTGCGGTAGACCGCCCGCTTGTCGGGGACCTCGGCGTTCCGGAGGCTGCGCATCATCGGGCTGATCGCCCGATCCGGCGCGAGCAGCCACCCGCCGCGCACGCCGTCCGCGGACCCGGCGCCGTGGATCATGGGCCGGATCTCGCCGAGCCGCTCGATGAACAGGGCGTCGGCCGTCGAGTCGTCCTCGAACGGCTCGGCCCGCATGACGTACTTCCAGGTGAGCGTCTTGGTCGACTCGGCCGCCGCCCGGCCGTCGAACCAGCGGCGGTGGGCCCGGCCGGCGTTCAGCATCGCGCCGCCGACCGCGGCGACCGCGAACCACAGGGCGGCCATGGCGTCCGCCCATGCGTGCCAGGCAGGGCCGTCCTGCCCGCCGAACAACGCGAAGATCCCCGAGGCCAGCCCGGCGAGGATGAGCACGAGGTTCAGCTGCACGACCCTGCGCTGGCCTCGGCGTGAGATTCGAGAAGCGGCCCGGTACAGCTCCGGAAGCCCATCGCGGGTCAGCACGAGCACATCCGTCCCCTTTCGGCCCCGCTTTGATTGTCGGCATCTTGTCCGGGGTGCGGCAAGGGGCGGGTGAGACGCAGTGGCGGGCGGCCACAAGATGTGCCAAGAAATCGACTGGGTTGATGTTTAAAGCATGTCTCTGGCCCTTATCGCCCCGTCCCTATTTACCGTTCCGCTTCTGCATTCAGGTCGATAGCTTGAAGACGATTCGTCAAGTTCTGACGGGAAGTGGGAGCCGAACCAATGGCAATGGAGCGTGTTCGACGCGCCGGGATAGTCTCCGTGGGTTCGGCGATCGTCGTGATCTCGGGTCAGTCCCCCGCGGCGGCGCACTGTGCGGCCAACGGTCTGCTCTCGGCGCTCACGGCACCGCTCTGCATGGCGGCCGGCGGTCACACCCCGACGCCGAGCGCTTCTCCGTCTGAGCATCAGACCGTTCACCACAGCCCCCATTACGCGCACAAGCCCAAGCCGAGACCGCGCAGGCATCGGCATCACCGGCCGCGGGTCGTCGCTCAGCCGTTCGGGCTGCCGGCGCGGCCCGAGCCGATCGAGATTCCGCCCGAGCCGAAGGCGCCGCCGAAGCCGGCGCGGGTTCTGCCGCCGTTGCCGGATGTCGCACGGCCTCAGGCCCCGTCTGCTCCGCCGGTCACGCGGCTGGTCGCGGGTTCGGATCCGGCCGGGGAGCCCGGCACGGGTGCGGTCGCGCTCGCGGCGGCGCTCGGCGGGCTCGCCTGCGGGGTGTCGGGCTGCTGTGGATTCTTCGCCCTCAGGAGGCGACTGTCATGACCCCCCTCATCGAATCCCAGGATCTGCTCCCTGCTCGAACCAGTCCCGAGCCCTCAGGCGTCGCCGTCGAGGCGGACGGGCTCACGCTGCGCGGCTCGCTCGGCTGGGTCTATCGCGATGTGAGTCTCGTTGCGGCTCCGGGTCGCCTGACCGCGCTGGCGGGACCGGCGGGGTCCGGGCGGACCTGCCTGCTGCTCACGCTGACCGGTCGTATGAAGCCGACCGGAGGTGAGGCGCGGGTGGGTGACCACCGGCTCCCGCGCCAGGCGCACGCGGTTCAGCGGATCTCCGCGATCAGCTCCCCGGAGGGCCTCAACCCGCCGGAGCCGGCGCTGACCGTACGGCAGCAGCTGAACGAGTTCCTCCACCTGCACGCGGGCGTCTCATGGGTGCGGCGGTCGCGGCGCGGCGAAGCCATGGGGATCGCGCTGGAACGGGTCGGGCTGGAGCTGCCTTTGGATCGGCACGTCTCGGAGCTCGACGCCGTCGATCAGCAGCTCCTCGGTATCGCGCTCGCGCTGATGGGCGAGCCCTCGCTGCTCGCCGTCGATGACGTGGGCGCTCGGCTGCCGCCCGCGCGGCAGCGGGTGGTCTGGGAGCGGCTGCGGGAGGTGGCCGACTCGGGGGTCACGGTGATCGCCACATGCGTCGATCCCGATCCGGCCACTGATCTGGCCGATCTCGTACGGCTTCCGGCCGCCGGCTGAGCGCTCGTCTTCGGGAAGGAAGTGAGCCGATGCGGCTCGGCATCCCCGCGCTCTCGCTGAGCGTGCTGGAAATCCGGCAGATCACCCGCCACAAGCTGGGCCGCATCGCGGTGATCGGCCTGGTCTTCGTACCGCTGCTGTACGCGGGCCTCTACCTGTGGTCGCAGTGGGACCCGTACGGGCGGCTGAACCGCGTGCCGGTGGCCCTGGTGAACGAGGACCACCCGGTCAGTGCGAACGGGACGACCCTCGACGCCGGAGCCGACCTGGTGCACAAGCTCCAGGAACGCGGAACGTTCCAGTGGCACACGGTCGACGCCGGCGCGGCGGCGTCCGGGATCGCGGCCGGGCACTACTACATGTCCCTCACGATTCCCCTCGACTTCAGCGCCCGCCTCGCCTCGCCCTCCCAGGCCGGGCCGCCGGAGTCGGCGCCGCTGATGCTGCGGCTGGACGACAGCAACAACTTCGTCGCCAGCCAGATCGGCGAGTCGGTGTTCCGCGAGGTGCGGGCCGTCGCCGCGAGCGGCGCGGTGCGCGGCTACCTGGACAAGATGTTCGTCTCGTTCAGCCAGTTGCACACCAAGCTCGGCAAGGCGGCCGACGGCGCCGCGCAGCTCTCGGCGGGCGCGCGCAAGGCCGAGGACGGCAGCGGCCAACTGCACGACGGGATCGGCAAGGCACGCGACGGCGGCGCCAAGCTCCATGAGGGTCTCGGACGTCTCGACCAGGGAGCCGCGCAGCTCGCCGCGGGCAGCGGCCGGCTCGCGGACGGCGGCGGCAAGCTCGCCGACGGCACCCGGCAGCTCAACACCACCGTCGGCAAGGTCGCGGGCAACGTCGTGCCGCTGCTCCGCGAACACTGGAAGCAACTGCAGGCCGCCGCATTGACCATCGCGTCCGCGGCTGATCTGGTCGCCGACGTGGCGGGGCTTCTGCCGGGCGCGGACCGTACGACGCTTCCCGCCGGCCGTGCCGCCGCGCTGGGCCTCAGCACGAGCGACGAGCGCGACGGGGCGCAGGGTGACTCCGAGCGGCTGCCTACGCTGGCCGGGCTGGCTGCCAAGGCTCGCGCCATCGCCGAGCTGGCCCGCAAGTTCGCCGCCCAGGCACCGTACCTCGCCGACCGGATCGACCAGGCCCGCCAGGCCGTCGCCCGCCTCGACGACGGCGCGCACCGGCTGGCCGCGGGCGCGCACGCGCTCGCCACGGGCGCTGCCCGCCTCCACGACGGGACCGCCAAGGCCCACGACGGCGCCGGCAAGCTCAGCGACGGACTCACCCGGCTCGACGACGGCGCGGGCAGGCTGCACGGCGGACTCGGCAAGCTGACCGACGGCGGCCGGAAGCTCAGTGACGGTCTCGCCTCCGGAGCCGAGCAGGTCCCCGGTTACAGTCCGGCCGAACGGGCGCAGCGCACCGAGGTGATGAGCAGCCCGGTGCAGCTGTCCACGATCCGGCAGAACGCGGCGCCCAACTACGGGACCGGCCTGGCGCCGTTCTTCGTGTCGCTGGCGCTGTGGATCGGCTCGATGGTCATCTTCATGCTGCTGCGGCCGCTCAACCCGCGGGCCCTCACCACGAACGCGCCGCCCTGGCGCGTCGCGATGGCGAGCTGGCTGCCCGCGTTCGGGCTCGCCGTGGCCCAGATGATCGTCGTTCTGCTCGTGCTCAACGCCAGCCTCGGGATGCAGGTGCGGTCCTGGCCCGGCCTGATCGCCTATCTGGCTCTGGCGGTCGCGACGTACACCGCGCTCGTGCAGTGGCTGAACGCCAAGCTGGGCTCGATCGGCAAGGTCCTCGCCCTGGTGTTCCTCGTGCTGCAGCTCACCTCGGCGGCGGGCACCTATCCGATCGAGTCCAGCCCGAAGTTCTTCCAGTTCCTGCATCCGCTGCTGCCGATGTCGTGGGTCGTGAACGGCGTACGGCACCTGATCAGCGGCGGCGACCAGAGCTCGGTCTGGACCGGCGTCGTCGTCCTGGCGTTCTTCCTGGCCGGCGCACTCACGCTCACCACGCTGGCGGCGCGCAGCAGCCGCACCTGGAACATGAAGCGGCTCCACCCGCCGATCAAGCTGTGACCTCGCAGACGCGCCAGACCCCGTAGACCCGCCTGAAGGAGGGCGGTGCCGCGCAGGCACCGCCCTCCTTCAGGCACTCCCGAGATGCTCAGCCGCCGACGACCTCGGCGAAGCCTTCCTCCAGGCACTCCATGAACGCCGGTCCGTCGGTGACGGCGGCGGGGTCGGTGGTCAGTCCCAGGGTGGCGCCGCCGCGGCCGGAGACCATGACCGCCATGGCGGCGCATCCGGGCGCCGGGCCGAAGCAGTAGACGCCCTCGATGGCGGCGCCCGAGACGTAGAAGCGGCGGTGGATCCCCGCCACATGGCTCAGCTGAACGTCATAGCTGCGCCCGAGGCGACGCATCGCCTCGAGCGTGAGCGGCGTCGGCAGCGCGTTCACCACCGTCGAGGCCACCTCCAGCGCGGCCGGTGTGTACGCCGACGTCACCTCGGCCAGCCGGTCGCGTACGGCGGCCAGATGCGTCCCTTCCTTCGGCACGGCCATCGGCGCGGGCAGCCGGACCACGCCGAAGCCGTTCCCGACACGCGGGGAGGTCTTCTTGCGCGGCAGCGGCATCGCGATCGACAGCGTGTCCGGCGTCGATCCGCGCCGCTCGTGGTAGCGGCGGAAGCCGACGAGCATGCCGGTGAGGAACGCGTCGTTGACCGAGGCGCCTTCCTCACGCGCGGCGGCACGCAGGCCGTCCAGCGGCACGTCCATCAGGTCCAGCCGCCGCGACAGGCCTCGGCCGCTGAGCAGCGGCGACGGCGTGCCCACGGGCGTCGGGGTCAGCTCGACGGCTCCCCGCACGACCTTGAGCAGCGAGGCGCTCGCGGGCTCGGCCGAGTCCAGCGCCGCCTTGCCCTCGATCAGGCCTCGGCGCAGCAGGTCGAGCTCGGGTGGCGGTTCGAGCAGCGCCAGAAGGTCCGAGACGGGTGGTGGAGGCGGCGGCGGGTCCGGCTTGCCCGTCCTCGGCTCACGCTGCCTGTTCAGCAACGTGGACAGCCAGAACGCGGCGGTCTGCCCGTCGGCCATGCTGTGGTGGAACCGCAGAATCCACGCGGCGGGGCAAGGCTTGCCGTCCCACCGCAGCCCCTCCACCAGAACGCTCTCCCACAAAGGTCGGCCGGGCCGCCACGGGGCGGTCGCCATCGACTGCACGAGGTCGAGCAGTTCCCGGCGCCCCGCGTCACCCGGCAGCGCCGCCCTGCGCACGTGATCGGCCACGTCGAAGTCCGGAACGGACGTCCAGACGGGCGCCGCGGGCAGCAGCGGAAACGTACGGGGCCGGTCGCGCAGGCGGGGGATCATCCGCGTGGCCCACTCGTGACCGGCGACGAAGCGATCCCAGTCGGGCGTGTCGTCCAGCAGGGCCAGCAGTACGAGCGGGGCCCGCAACACCGGGTCGGCCTCGCACCGCCACATCAGCGTGTCCAGAGTGTTCAGGCGGCGGGGCAGGTTCCAGGCGCCGACTCCGAAGTGGTCGGCGGGCCTCACCGCAGCTCCCCCGGGACCATCGCGCTCCGGTCCCAGTTCCTGAGCCGGTCGACGAACAGGCCGCGGACCTCGCCGATCCTGGCGTCCAGCTCGTCGTCCGACCAGCGGCACACCTCGATGGGCGGCAGGACGGCGATGTCGATCTCGCCCGACCTGGCGGTCTTCGCGGCCTTGGACATCAGCTGACCGGCGTTGCGGATGACGATCGGGACGACCGGCACTCCGGCCTTGCGCGCGATGTGGAAGGCGCCCTTCTTGAACGGCCCCGGCATCGGCGTCCGCGACCGTGTGCCCTCCGGTGTGATCCAGATCGAGATGCCCCTGTTCAGCTGTTCCACCGCACTGCGGCAGAGCGCGTCGGCATCGTCGACGGCGCCCCTGTCCACGAAGGTGGTGTCGATGCACCGCAGGAGGTGCCCGAGCCCGGGGACCTTCCCGAGCGACGCCTTGGCCATCCCGGAGTAGTGCTCCTGCACGAGCCTGATCATGATGGCCAGGTCGAGCGCGCTCTGATGGTTGGTCATGAACACGGCGGGCCTGGACGACCAGAGGTTCTCGCGGCCTTCGACGCGCAACTTGATGCCCGCGATGCTGAGGAAGGCGTCGGCGCCCATGTTCATGGCCTGCTCGCCCACCTGCCGCCGGTCGGTGTTCAGCAACCCGATCCCCACCCCCGCGCTTCCGCCCGTCACCATGCCGCCGTACGCCGCGGCCGATCGCGCCAGCGTTCGCAGACCCTGTGAACGCTGCGGGGTCGAGCCGATGACCGGCCATTGGCGCCACAGGGCCATCTGCGCGAGGCGCGGGGTCGGGTGGACCGCGCAGGGTTTCCCGATGCTCTCCAGCAGAGGCACATCGTCGAACGCGTCCGCGTAGGCGTGACTGACCGTCAGATCCACTTCATGGGCCGAGGCGAACGCCGTGACCGCGTCGGCCTTGGCCTCCCCCCGCAGCAAGGGCCCCTGCAGGTCTCCGGTCAGCACGCCCTCAGAAATCTCCAGTTCGGTGCACAGGGCGTGCTCGATGCCCAGCTCCCTGGCCATGGGGCCCGTCTGGTAGCGCGTGGCCGAGGAGACCAGCACGAGGGTGTGCTCCATCATCCGGTGCGCCTCGATCAGCGCCCAGGCCTCCGAACGAAGCCGGCCGCACAAGCTCGTGGCGAAGACATGCTCGCCGAGCTGGACGACCTCGTCCTCCTGGCGGCCAGCGAGGGCGCCGAGCGCCACCTCGTACACCGACCGCACGGCGGCGTCGTCGGGCTCGCCGTGCATGCCCGTGCTCGCCACCAGCCGCATCGCCTGCGGGCCCTCCCGCAGCGCCCTCCGCAGTACGGCGGCCGGGTCGAAGTCCATCCGCTGGATCCGCGCCCGCACCATCGGCATCAGGAACGAGGTGACCGAGAAGCCGTCCACCACCGTGCCGTCGAAATCGAAGAAGGCCCCGACCCGGGGCCCGGCAGGACCGTTCAGTATCGCCTCGATCCGCGCGTCCAGACCGGCGGTGGTCATCGTCGTTCCTCCTCGGGGATCGGCATGCGGGCGGGGCTCGCGCCGAGCACGCCGACGTCGGCGAGCAACGACACATGCCGTGCGAGTTCGGCGGCGAACGCGGCCCGTGCCCGCTGCGCGCCGGGACCGGTCTCCAGCAGCCCTTCGCCCGCCGCGACGGCCAGGGCCGCATGGACGAGGTCACGCGAGGCGGACGCGGGCCACCTGCGGGGTTCGCCGTCCTGGGCGGTCGGCAGCGCCTGCGTCAGGGCGCGGCGGTCGGGTTTGCGCTCCGGCCCGGTGCGTTCAAGGCGTTCGGCGACGCGCAGCACCGCCTCCAGCGCGGGGCCGAGCACGCGGTGCGCGATCACGAAGTGCCGTCCGGCGGGATGGGTCAGATCGTCGACCTCACGGGCGAGGTCGCTGTCGAACCTGTCGGGGCCGGGGAACACGTAGGCGCGTTCCAGGAGCGTGCGCAGGCGCCGGCCGCTCGCGGTGATCTCGTCTGGGGTCGGGGCGAGGATGGTCGCGAGTTCGGCGATGGCGCGCATGACGAACCAGTGGGCCCCCGACTGCGCGTAGAACGTGGCGAGGTGATGCTGCTCCGGCTCGATCACGTAACGCCGTTCCGGAGAGCCGATCGTGGTGGAGGTCAGGACGCCCGCACCGACGAGCCGGTCGAGCACGGCCCGCACCTCACGCGTTCCGGTGAGCCTGCTGCGGTCGGTCAGCGGTATCCCGCGGAGACCGACGAAGTTCAGCACCGGCTCCAGGGCCGCACAGATCTGCGCGACGGTACGCGGCCCGTGGTCGCCGCCGCTGAGCAGCAACGCCAGCAGCGACTCGGGGGTGACCGGGGTCGCCTCGTTCAGCCTGACGCCCAGCTCGCCCGCGACCGACCTGACCAGCCCCCAGCCGTTCTGGTCGCTGACCGCTTCGGCCTGCTCCCGCAGGGAGAACGGCTCGCCGAACGTCACTCTGGCGACGGTCCCGCGGGCCGTCTGGTTGGTGCGGCGGTACGCCATGAGCCAGGCCAGTCCCTCGGGCCGTTTGTGCCCGCCGCAGTCCTCCTCGGCCAGCAGAACGGCCTCCGGGAGGATCTCGTAGGTGATGGAGACGGGCACGACGTACAGGTCGTCGATCCCCGACTCGCTGAACGCCTGGACGAGCTGCCGCAGGAGCCCGTGGCGCGGCCTGCGCAGCCGCCCGGTCCTGCTACGGCCCGCCTCCGCGTACCACTCCAGGCTCGTCCCCTGCCGGAGCAGCTGGGCGAGGTAGGAGCGGACGGCGAGCTGGTAGCTGCGGTCCTGGCCGAAGTCACGCCGGATGTAGATCGTGCCGCTGCGCCGCGCGAGCCATCCGATCGGCCAGAACGACAGGTTGTCGCCCGCGAGCCTGAACGGTTCGGCCACCCCGGCGATGCGCAGCGCGGCGGCCAGCAGCGGCGAGTCGGTGTAGGAACGGTGCGCCGGCAGGAAGACCAGCGGATGCCGGGTGCCGAGCGCCCGGAGCCGTTCGAGACCGGCCTCGTCGATCCGCAGCCGCCAGACCGACCGGTGCAGCGGGCCCAGGAGCAGGGACAGCGCGCTCGCGGCCCAGGCGCGCCGCGTGGCCACCAGGCCGCGCAGCTGCCTTCCCAGCCTCGCCCGCGCGGCCGTCTCGGTGATGCCCGCCCGCCTCGCCAGGGTGGTCGTGTCGGCCCGTACGGAGGGCAGGCCGAGCACCCGGTTCGAGATCCGGCGCCGGTCCAGGTCCCCGGCACTGTCCCGGCCTTTCACGCCATCACTCCTTGGGAACAGCACAGGAGGGTTCTCATTTCTTCTATTGAGCACGTCCCCAAAGAAATCCCCGGGCCGTGAAAACCGCACACTGGTACCTCTGCACTGGACCAATCGCCCTCGTGTCGAGACGGCCCGTGACTTGCGAAAATGGCACGAGAAATCGCGCCACGAACACCAAGGAGCGACCGTGAAGGAATCGACCCCCGCCGTCCTCGACGTGATGATCGCCGTGCTCGGCGCGGACCTGGACCTGCCCGTCACCAGCGTCACCGCGCAGACGACCTTCGCCGACCTCGACATGGACTCGATCGCCATGACCGAGCTCGGCGCCATTCTCGAAGAGGAACTGGGAATCGAGGTCGCCGACGAGGACATCACCATGGAGGACACCCTCGGCGGGATGGCCGCGCTTCTTGAGCGAAAGCTCGCCGCTCAGCCCGCGGCGACGATTCGCGTGCCGAGCGCGCGCACTTCGTAGACGCGCACCCCATCGACCCACAGCCAGGCGTCGGCCACAGCGAAGGGACCGCTGTCGTCGGCGCCGAGCTCGGTCACCTCGAGGTCGATCGTGACGAGCCCGGACGTCGGCAGGACCTGGCCGCGATAGGTCCAGGTGATCTCGTGACCGGTCCGTACGGCCTCGAAGCGCTCACCACAACTGTTGACGCCGTCGGCGAGGCCGCGCTCCAGCATGGAGTGGCGGAGCAGCTGGATCATCGCCTCAATGCCCAGCGAGCCGGGCTGGACCGGGTCCTCGAAGAAGTGGCTCTTGAAGAACCACTCGCGGGGATCGACGTCCTTCTCGGCGCGCAGCCGCCCGAGCCCGGCCGCACCGCCGTCCGGCCAGTAGCCGGTGATGCGGTCGATCATCTGGAGTCTGGAGCCGAGGGTGGGGGCGACGCACCGGTTTCCCGGTGTCGCGATGCGGGCCCGGTCTTCGGGCCCGGTGGGCAGCCCCTGCTGGCGGTCGAGGGCGTCGGGGGTGAAGAAGCCGAACGCGGCGTCCGCCGTGAGCACCGGCCGGTCGGCGGCGTCCCGGCATTCGACGGCGAAGTCGAGCAGGATCGCGCCGCCCGCCTTCGTCGCCTTCATCAGCTCCCCGGTCGTGTAGAGCTCACCGCTGTCGGGGGTGACCTCGCGCAGGACCCTGGCCGTGCCGCCGAGGTTGCGGATCAGCATCTCCCGGTCCTCCAGCGGGTAGCCGGCGTACGACGCGAGCCATCCGCAGGGCTGCAGTACGGTCTCCATCAGCGCGGCGAACGGCATCACCGGAGTCCCGCTGTCGCTCCAGAACCAGGCGTCTGGGCGAAGCACGAAGACCGACTCGGCGGTGGTGCCGATCTCGCGGGCCGCCTGGCCGCCGGACACCTTGGTCACCGCGTCCATGAAGAGGTACGGCGGGCCCGGCAGCCGAACGCCCCGCCGCGATTCGTCGAATATCGAGTAGGCCGGGCCGAACGCGTCCGCGAGGCTCCCCCACGCGCAGTTGAGCATCGACAGTTTGCCGGTCGGTCCCGCTTCGGTCGCCGCGACGGTTCGGGGTTCGTCGTCGATCGTGATGGCGCCCAGCTCGATCCACTGGCGCAGCGGCCGATCCGGTACGAGCCGCAGTCCGATCCCGTCGGCGCCGAAGACCTGGTGTCCGCCTGCGGAGCAGCGGATGTCGCCGTATACGGCCGGTTCGGGATCGTCGGACACCTCTTGAACGAGGATCTCGACGGTCGTCTTGCTCGGCTGAGGCTCCGGCGGCCTTCCCCGGCGTAGGTTGCCGGGAGCGCCTGGAGTCGGCTCGAAGCGCCAGCCGTCCCTGGCGATGGTGAAGCCCATCGCGGTCAAGTAGAAGGCCATGGCCTGCAAGCCCGCCTCAAGCATGAGCGAGTCCGGCCCTGGAGCCATGGCCAGTTCCATGCGGAGGTAGCCGCTGTCCGGGTCGAAGGCCACTACCTCTCCTCGCAGGGTCAGATGCTCCGGCGCCAGGCGAGGCGTTCGCAGATGCGCGTCGGCTATCCGCCAGGCCGGACCGAAGCAGTCGGCAAGGCGGCCCTCGGCGAAGGCCTGGATCGCGGCGGTGTCGTAAGCCTCCCCCGATGTCGTCGTTCGTACTGGCGGGCTGTCCTGAGCAGGCTCGATACGCGCGTGGCGGGGTGATCTGGACGCGAGGAAGCGCTGCTGTACGGCCGACTGCTGTGTCAGGAACTCCCGCTGGACTGAGGCGAGGTCGTGGCGGCGGCCCGCAGGGGCGGGTTCGAGCAGCAGACCCTGGGACGTCACCACTCCGGCCGCGGCGAGTTCGGCGACCGCCTGTAGGTAGGCGCCGAGCGAGTCCGAGCCGCCATCGTCGAACGGGACCGCGAGGTGCTCACGTTCGCCGAGCGTCTGCGAGATCCAGCCGGAACACAGACCGCGCGGCCCCTGCTCGATGAAGACCCGGACCCCGTCCCGCCACGCCTGCTCGACGGTCCCGGCGAAGTCGACCGTCCCGGTCACCAGCTCCGAGAGAGCCTCGGCCATCCCTTCGCGCGACGGCTGATAGGCCGCGCGCCGCACTCCGGAGTAGAGGCGCTTGCCGACGTGGCCTCCGTTCAGCGCATGGCTGTGCAGGACACGCCAGGGCTCCTTGGCCGCCTCGAACACCGGCGCGTGCACCGCGATGTCGTACTCCAGCGGCAGCGCTTGGACGGAACGGCCCAAGCGTTCCAGCACCCGCGCGCACGCCGATTCGTGCCCGCCGATGATGCTCGACCTGGGCGAGTTGACCACCGTGAGGAAGGCGCCTGTCTCCGCCTCGACCGCCTCCCGTATCCGGTCGGTCGGCCCCACCACCAGATGGTTGGCCCAGCCGCCGTCCTGAAGGCCCAGGTCCCGCCAGACCCGGCGGGTCAGCCGGTGCTCCCCGGCGATCTCGCGCACCAGCAGATCGCTGCGGCGCGCCTCGTCGGCGACGGTGGCGCAGTCGGCCCAGATGCTGAGGGCGACGGGTGCAGTGCACTCTCCCGAGGAGTAGCCCAGGGACGCGTTCGGCTGGATGCCGAGGACGTCCTGTGCGATCCGGCTGTGCAGGACCGCGAGGGCACCGGCGGCGATGATCTGGCCGATGGCCAGGCCCGCGGGCCCGGGAGACTCCGCGAACACCCAGCTCATGTACTGCTCGAGAGGGCCGTTGTCGCGCCGCACCCCGTCCATCAGCCCGGGGAACGCGAGCATCAGGTCGCGGCCCATGCCCTGATAGCCGGCCGCTCCGTTCGAGTAGACGAAGGCGATCTCGCCCTCCACGGGCCGGTCCCGGTAGGCCACGCCAGGGGGACGCGAGCCGTCACCGCCGAGCCAGCGAAGCGCCTCGCCCCGCTTGCGCCTGAGTTGCTCGCGGCTTTGGGCGACGACGGCCAGGCGTGCCGGTCCTGCTGAGGAACGCCGGCCATGGCGTACGGCGGCCATCACCGCGCGCCGGTCCGCGCCCGAGTAGACATGGAGTCGCGGCGGACGTGAGCCCAGCCAGGACACCGGACGGCCCGCGCTCAGGGTGACGCCGCAGGCCTCGGTCCGCCGCTCACCGAGCATGGGAGTCGCGGGCGCGCCGTTCCGGAAGTCCGCCCGATGGCGCAACCCCAGAGCGGCGACCAGCACAGGGAAGAGCTCCGGTTCGCGCGGCCCGCCATCGAGAACGGCGATGATCTCGTCACCGGCCGTGCGTGCGTCGCGTTCTCGCCGCAGCAGCAGCGCGACGGCGGCGCCGCTGCCGGGATCGGCGTCCGCGACGAGCACCTCGTCGGCGGTACGTTCGCGAAGCGATCGAAGGGCTTGGCCGAACGATCGGGTGGAGCGGCGCGTCCATCCTCCCGACGCCTCTCGCACGGCCGCCGCGAGCGCCCGGCCGGTGTCGTGCGGGCGCGGGGGCGGCGGTTCGGTTCCTCGCAGAAGCCTTTCGACCAATTCCTGTGTTCGACTCCAGCCCGGGCCGCAGGTGCCGACGGCGACGATCGCGACGGACGTCATGGAATGGTGTTCCTCCTGTTCAGGAAGGGCGACGGACCATCGACAGGCCGATCAGCTCAGATCTCACGCCCGCGTCGTCGATCAATGCGACGTCGCAGAGCGCGTGCGCGGCGCCCACATGGCGTCCGCGCACGATGCAGCGGGCCGGGCCGTCCAGCGGCCCCGGGCGGAAGAGGCGGAACTCGGCCATGCCCATCGGCAGCACCGGACCGCCGAGGCGTTCCATCGCCCAGCCGCACCCGATCTGCACCGCGCCGTCGACGGCGGGCGGATCGACGCGGCGCCCCGGGTCGGTACGCCAGCCCAGCTCGGCGGCGCCCACGAGCGTCGCCGCCGCGGCGAGGTCGGAGAGCCCGTCGACCGCGCACACCGACTGGAACAGCGGCCCGTGGAAGGCCACCTCGCCGTCGTACTCGGCGGGCCACACCTTCGGCGGCGCGAGGCCGGTGGGCTCCGGCCAGTCCGAGGGCTCGGCGGTGAGGGGCGAGACCTCGCCGCAGTAGTGCCGGTGCCCGTCCGGTCCGCGCAGTTCCAGGAAGGCGGTCGAGGGGTCCCAGGCGGACGGCTCGGTGGCGATCACCAGATCGGTGGGCCGGGTCTCCAAACCCGGAAGGTCGAGCTTGCGGTGCACCTTGACGTCGCGCAGGGCCAGGCCGCCGATGCCCGGGGCGAACTCCGCGGCCGCTGCGGCGAACCACTCCAGGACCAGCGCGAACGGCACGATGACCGTCCCCGTGATCTGGTGATCGAACAGCTCGGGATGGTCCTCGGCGCTGAGCCGCAGGCCCACCTCGCGCCTGGCGGTGCGCCGCGCGATCCGGGCCGGGCCGGCGTCGGCGTCGGCGTCGGCGTCGGCGCAGACCACCGCGCGTCCGGGGCGTCCCGTGTGCAGGTCGTCGAGGAAGGCCTGGACGCCTTCGTTCACCGGGACGAGCGAGATCCCCTGCTCCTGGAAGTTGCGGGCGAGGCCCGGTGTGACCATGCCGCCCTCCCACGGGCCCCAGCACAGGGCCCGCATCCGGCCGCCGCCCGCGGTGGCCACCTGACAGAGGACCTCGTTGGCCATGGCGTAGTCGCTCTGCCCGGCGTTGCCGTACTGGGCGACGATGGAGGAGAAGAGGCAGACCGCCTCGACCGGGTCGTCGGCCGTGGCCTCCAGCAGGGACCTCAGGCCGCCCACCTTGGTGTCGAAGACCGCCGCGAACGACTCTTCGGTCTTGTCCGCGATCGTCTTGTCCGCGATGACGCCCGCTCCGTGCACGATGGCGGTGACCGGCCCCCACTCGGCCCGTATGCCGCCGATCGCCTCGGCCACGGCCGCCGCGTTCGTGACATCGACCGCGAGATAGCGGACCTGAGCACCGGCCGCGCGGACGGCTTCGAGGTTGACCCGCAGTTCGCGCCCCGCCAGAACGCGCCGAGCGGTCGCGGCGGCCTCCGCCGGGCCCGGAAGCGGCTCGCCCCGGGCGCGGGCGTGGTCGAAGAGCGCGGCCTTGACGGCCGTCTCATCCCCCGCGTTCCTCAGGTGAACGGGCTCCTCCTCGTCCGGCGGCGGCGTTCGCCCGAGCAGAACGAGGCGTGGGGCGCCGGAGGCCGCGAGCCGGTGCGCGACGGCTGCGGTGATCCCGCGTCCACCGCCGCTCAGCACGACCACCGCGTCAGGCCCGAAGATCGCATCCGGCGCCCGCGCCTCCTCCGATGCTGGAACGGTCGCCTCGCGCGCCGCGAGCGTGGTCCGCCTGCCGTCGGCGTGGAGTCCGACGTTCAGGGTGGTGCCTCCGGCCAGCAGTTCGTGGGCGATCGCCGCGGCCACCGCCGCCGGTTCGCGGGCGCCGCGCTCGCAGTCGATCGCCTTCACCACCGCCTTCGGCCATTCGGCGGCGGTGGTACGGGCGAGACCCGCGAGCCCGCCGAGCCAGGCGCGTTGCCGGTGACCGCCGCCGAGGCCGAAGTCGCCGCCGGTGTCCTGCACGGTGACGAAGACGCCGCCGCGTTCGGTCATCTCACCGGCGACCGCGTGCGCCGCGCGGAACGCCTCCCGGTTCACCTCCACGGCCTCGTCGATCGTCTCGACGCGGCGGAGCCCGCCGAGGAAGACGACGCCTTCTGCTCCGCCCGGCACCTCGGCGGCGATCTCGGCGTGCACGCCCTCGGCCGACAGCGCGTCGGCCAGATGGATCGCGATGCCACCGCCGCCGTCGTCGGTGATGATCAGCTTTCGGGTCCGGATGCCCACCGGCTCGAACCCGCTCGGAGTCGCCACGGCCTCCGTGATCTCAAAGTGGCGAACCATTGCTTTTGGGTCCGCACCACCCCCCGAGACGCCAGAGGCGCCCGAGTGCCCCGACGGCAGCCAGTCGATCACGTCGCCGAGGGTCTGCAGGGCGCCGAGCTCGGCCATGTCGAGCTGCGGCAGGTCGGCCATCCGATCGCTGATCTCGGAGAAGATCTCCATCCGCTTGATCGAGTCGATGCCGAGGTCGGCTTCCAGGGACTTGTCGCGGGTGCAGACCTCCGCCGGGTAGCCGGTCTTCTCCTCCACGACCTCCAGCAGCAGGCTTTCGAGGTTCTGCGGCTGCCCTACCGGGGACGCCGTCGGCGAGGCTCCGTTCGACAGCTCCGGTGGAGGTGGCGCGGCAGGAGCGGGAACGAGGGCGGGCAGGTCGGGTGCGGGCGGCATCATCGTGGGTGGCGCGGGTGGGGGCAGGGAAGGCATGGGCGGAGGCGCGGAACTCCGCGGCGCGGGCATCATCGGGGACCGGTCGTGGTCGGCGCCGATGAACGGCGACTGCGCGGCCTGAAGGAAGGCCAGCTGGCTTTCGGCCATGGTCCGCAGGAAGGTCGTCTGGACCTCCGCGGTCTGGCGCTGGATCTCGTGGTACTGCTCCGACCACAGGTCGTCCGGCAGGCCGGAAGAAGTGCCGCTGTCACTCACTGCCATGGGCCTTTCTGGGTTCGGAGGAGGCAGCTCGGCGGCGCCTCCCGAGGGCGGATAGGGCTTGCCGACGTTGAAGCCCGAGATCGGATAGGTGGCCCGCGACGCGGGCGGTCGCGCCCCGGCCGGGGGCGCGTGCACGCTCCACAGCTCCCCGAACGCCATGGGCACCCCGTTCACCGCGAGCAGGGCCAAGGCCTCGTGGAGGGCGGTCATGCCATGCTCGCCGCGCCGGTCCATGGCGACGGCGAGATGCTCGCGGTCCTTCAGGTTCGCGGCGACCAGGCCGGTCAGCACCGAGCCGGGGCCGACCTCGATGAACGTTCTGACGCCGCGCGTGTACATCGCCTCGATCTGCGAGGCGAAGCGAACCGGTGAGGTGAGCTGCTCGACGAGCCGTTCGCGCGCCGTGGCCGGACCGGCCGGACCGGCCGGGTAGGGCGCGGCGTCGGCGTTCCCGTAGACGTCGGTGGCGGGCGGAACGACGTCGATCTCGTTCAGGAAGCCCCGCAGCGGCTCGGCCGCAGCCTCGACCAGGGGACTGTGGAACGCGGCGGACACGTTCAGTGGCTTGGCCCAGCGCCCGTCCTCCTCCAGAAGTCGGCGCAGCTCGGCGAGGCTCTCGTGCGTGCCCGCGATGACGACCTGGTCGGGCGCGTTGTGGTTGACCGGCCAGGCCTCGGTGATGCCGGCGGACTCGATGAGCGCCTCGGCCTGATCCCAGGTCACGCCTGCGGCGAGCATGCCGCCCGAGTCGTCCCCGGTGTCCCGCATCAGTTCGCCGCGCCGCCGCGCGATGCGGACGAGGTCTTCGGCGCTGTAACAACCGGCCGCGTGCAGCGCGACCAGCTCGCCAAGGCTGTGACCTGCCAGGCAGTCGGCGCGGACGCCGATGAGGTCCAGGACCCTGAGCAGCGAGGTGCTGTGGGCCGCGAGGGCGGGTTGGGCCCACTCGGTCCCGGTGAGCCGTGCCCGCTGCCGGGCGCGTTCGGCATCGGAGAAGACCGGCACCGGGAACACCACGTCGTGCAGGCCGCGCTCCCCCAACCGCAGGTCGGCCAGGCGGTCCCACACCTCGCGGGCTTGGGGAACCTGCATGGCCAGGTCCGCGCCCATGCCCACGTACTGGCTTCCCTGCCCGGGAAAGAGGAACGCGATCTGGCCGGTCTCCGGAGTGCCGCTGCGGTAGTGCACGGCGCCTGGGCGGTCGAACGGTTCGCCCGGGTGAGCGTTGATGGTCTCTGCGGCGGCGCCGGCCTTCTCAGCGAGATCTTCCAGGTCGGCAGCGACGATGGTGAGGCGTTCGGACGCGGACGGGTCGAAAGCCTCCTGGCAGCGGAGCGCGAGCTCGGCCAAAGTGGCGTTCTCTTCGGAGACGACCTCGCATCGCTTCACGAGTTCGTTCGCCGAATCCGCCGACAGCGGGACGAGCTCGGTCGGGGCCGTTCGGAGACGCCACGCGGCGCGGCCGCCCTCGTATTCCTCGATCGTCACGTGGAAGTTGCTGCCGCCGAAGCCGAAGCTGGACGTCGATGCGCGGCGCGGGTGGTCCGAGCCGCGGATCCAGGGCCGCGCCTCGGTGCTCAGGTAGAACGGGGAGCTCCCCAGCTCCAGGCGCGGATTGGGCTGCCGCACCTTGATCGTGGGCGGCAGCACCTGGTGGTGCAGGGCCAGCACGGCCTTGAGCAGCCCGGCCGCACCGGCGGCGGCCTTGGTGTGCCCCAGCTGCGACTTGATCGACCCCAGCGCGCACCACGGCCCATCGGCGTCCCCCGCCACCTCCGAGAAGACGCTGCGCAGGGACGCGAACTCGGCGGCGTCCCCGGCGGCCGTGCCCGTGCCGTGCGCCTCGACGAGTTCGACCGTTCTCGGCTGGTAGCCCGCGAGCTCGTACGCCCGCCGCAGCGCGCGCATCTGCCCCTCGGGGAGGGGCGCGTAGATCGCCTTGCTGTGCCCGTCCGAGGACGCGCCGAGGCCGCGGATCACGGCATGGATCGGGTCGCCGTCCTCCTCGGCGTCCGCGAGCCGCTTCAGCGCGAACAGCACCACCGCCTCGCCCAGCATCGTCCCGTCGGCGTCCTCGGAGAACGGGCGGCAGTCGCCCGACCTCGACAGCGCCGGGGTCTTGCTGAAGCACATGAACATCAAGATGTCGTTGAGGTTGTCGACTCCCCCGGTCACGACCATGTCCGCGTTGCCGACCGTCAGGTCGTTCACCGCCGTCGACAGCGCCGCCAGCGATCCCGCGCAGGCCGCGTCGGTCGTGAAGTTGGAACCGTGCAGGTCGAACCTGTTGGCGACCCGCCCGGCGACGACGTTGCCCAGCAGGCCGGGGAACGTCGCCTCCTGAAAGGGCACGTAATGCTCGGCGATGCGGTCGCAGATCTCGGTGACCTGCGACTCGGGCAGGCCGTTCTCGCGCATGGCCTTGGCCCACACCGGCCGCTGCAGCCGGGCGCTCATGTGCCACTGCAACTCCAGGGCACCGCCGACGCCGATCACGACGTTCGTACGGTCGGCCGGAACCGTCGGCCCGAGATCCTGGAGCAGCCGTCCCGCCGCGACCAGGGTCAGCAGCTGGGACGAGTCGGTCGCGGGCAGCGTCTTGGGCGGGATGCCGAACGCCGCGGTGTCGAAGTCGACCGGGTCGAGGAACCCGCCGCGGCGGGCGTAGGTCTTGTCCGGCGCCGAGGGGTCGGCGTCGAAGTAGTCCTCGATCAGCCAGTGCTCGGGCGGCACCTCCCGGATCTGGTCGACGCCGTTGACGATGGTCCGCCAGGCGCCGCCGACGTCGTTCGAGCCGGGCAGCAGGGCGCTCATTCCGATGACTGCGATGGGTTCCTGGTACGGCGTGCGCTTGGCTGGCATCAGCCGGGTCTCCGTCGGAGCGAGGGGATGGAGGATCGTTCTCGGACGAGGTCTCAAACGAGAGGGCGCGGCGTCACACGAGGGGGCGGGGCGTCACCCGGTAGGCGGCGTCGGGGACCGGCACGCCGAAGGTCCGCAGCTGCTGCGCGCGAGTGATCATGGTCGCGCCCTCCAGCAGGTTGAGGGCGATCTGGACCACGCCGCGATTGGCGGGCTCGGCGAGGAAGGTGCCGCGCGTCCAGCGGTTGAACGCGCCCATCGCGGGCCCGCACCACAGCTGGTAGTCGGTGCGGCGGTCGCCCGCTCCGGCGATGGCCCAGCGGCTCGACATGCCCAGGTACCAGCGGAAGACCAGCGCCATCCAGTGCTTGGGGTCCTGCTCGGCCTTGGCGAGCTGCCCGGGATCACGTTCCCGCCAGAACGACCGGGTCTCGGCCTCGACGGCCTCCAGCGAGGTGTGCAGCACGTCCTTCTCCAGCCCCGCGCGCTCGTCGCCGCTCAGCGCCTCCAGCGAGGGGTGCCGCCGGTAGATCTCGTACAGGCGCCCGGCCCTGCCGGCGAACGCGGTGCCGCGCCGGAGCACCTGCACCTTGACGCCCAGTTCGAACATGTCGGCAGATGGAGCCATGACGACGTCGGCCACGTCGGCTCGGGCGAGGAGCTCCTTGGCCTCGTCGGAGACGCCGGACTCGACGGCCGCCTGGTTGATCGAGCCCGTGACGACGTAGGCCGCGCCGAGCCCGAACGCCGCGGCGATGCCGCCGGGGTCGCCGAGGCCACCGGCCGCGCCCACGCGGACCGGCCGGTCGTAGTGGTGGCGGGCGGTGAGGTCGTCGCGGAGCCGCTGGATCACCGGGAGCATCGTGACCAGCGGCCGGTTGTCGGTGTGGCCGCCGCTGTCGGCCTCGACCGTCACGTCCACCGCGACCGGGATCCGGCTCGCGAGCTCGGCCTCGGCCGCGGTGATCTGCCCGCGTTCCACCAGCGCCCGCAGGATCTTGGCGGGCGCGGGCGACATGAACCGTTCGGCGACCTCGGGCCGCGACACCTTGGCGAACAGGTGCGTGCGGCGCGCCACCGCGCCGGAACGATCCGTGCTCAGCCCCGCGACGGCGCAGCGGACCACGGCCGGGGTGAGGGCCATGTACGCGGAGGCGGAGACGCGCGGCACGCGATGCGCGAGCAGCAGGTCGGCGACGCGTTCCTCCATCTCGGGCTCGGTGGGCGAGTGGATCAGGTTGACGCCCCAGTTGACCTGGCCGGGCAGCTCGCGGCGGATCTCGGCGATCGCGCTCTCGATGCGGCCGGGCGGCTGCCCCGCCGCGCCGAAGAAGCTCAGCATCCCCGCGCGGGCCATCGCGACGACCTGTCGCGAGGTGGCGATGCCGTTGGCCATCTCCCCCGCGATGTAGGCGAACCGCAGCCCGTGCGCCGTGCAGAACGTTCGCTGCCCGAGCCACTCGGGATAGAGCGCGGGCAGCACGCCCAGCACCTGATAGGGCGCGGGCCGCGACGACTCCGGCTCGATGATCCCCTCGGCCGCGAGACCGATCGCGCCGTCGGTGGCGCGGCTGACCACGTGCAACGGCTGCCTCGTCTCATGGGCGAGGCGCACGATCTCGTCGGGCGAGAACGCGGGCGCACCGCTTCCCCTCCAGGCGCCGATCGCCCGCGGCCCGCCCGTTCCGGACGAGCGGGAACCGTTCTCGCGGCGGGCCGGCGCCGCCGCGCGGGAGGGCACTGTCAGCACGCGGACACCTCGATCCCGCTCTCGCGACGGGAGTCCGCAGGCGGGTGAACGCTCGTGCCCTCAGGAAGCGGACCCGAGACGTACAGCTGCGCGCAGGTCCGCCGGCGCACCTTGCCGCTCGTCGTCTTGGCGACCAGGCCTTTGGGGCCGACGACGACCGTCACGCCGGTGAGCTGATGGTCGAGCCGGAGCCGGTGCCGGACGGCGGCGACGATCTCCTCGGCCGTCGCCTCGTCGGTGGCGGCGTCGCGGCGTTCGACGAACACCACCACCTGCTCGGCGCGGTCCTCGCCGTCGCCGGGCGTGGCCGCGGTCACCGCGATGCCGCCGGGCCTGACGTCGGGATGGCAGAGCCGGACGCTCTCCTCCAGGTCCTCGGCGTGGTGGTTGCGGCCGCGCACGACGATCATGTCCTTGATCCTTCCGGTGATGACGATCTCGCCGTCCGCGAAGAAGCCCAGATCTCCCGTGCGAAGGTAGCGGCGCGTGTCGGTGTCTCCCGCGACCGCCGCGTAAAAGACCTCTCTGCTCTCGGCCTCGCGGCCGTAGTAGCCGAGCGCCTTGGTCTCGGAGTCGACCCAGATCTCCCCGGCCTGGTCGGGGCCGCAGGGCTCGCAGGTGTCCGGGTCGATGATGCGGACCCTCGAGCCGGGCTTGGTGACCTTGCCGCAGCCGAAGTAGGTGGCCGCGCGGCGCCGCCGGTCCTTACGGGCGCCGTCGGGTTCGGCCGCGCAGTCCGCGCCGGCCGCGCCGTCCTCGCCGACCGCACCGTCCTCGACACGGATCACCTTGCCCAGCGACAGGGCCTCAGGGTCGACGGTGACTCTGGAACGCCCCCAGCCGGTCACGCTGACGCACGCCTCCGCCAGCCCGTAGGTCGGGCAGAACGTCTCGGGCCGCAGCCCGGTCGCCGCGAACTCGCGGAAGAAGGTGTCCACGGTCCTGGCGAGGACGGGCTCGGCCGCCGACATGACCATGCGCACCCGGCTGAGGTCCCAGCGGGCGCGCTGCTCGGGCGTGGTGCGGCGCACCACGAGGTCGTAGGCGAAGTTGGGGGCGTGCGTCTCGGTCGCGCCCACCCGCGACATCGTCTCGAACCACAGTCCCGGCGACCGCAGGAAGTCCAGCGGCGAGAGCATGTAGATCCGCAGGTTGCCGCTCAGCACGTTCATGATCACGTTGATCAGGCAGAAGTCGTGGTAGTGCGGCAGCCAGGTGACGCCGACCTCCGAGGGCACCAGCCCGTAGTCCGCCGCGTTCGAGGCCGCCTCGGCGATCAGGTTGCGGTGGCTCATGACCACGCCGCGCGCCGTCCCGGTCGAGCCGGAGGTGTACTGCAGCAGCGCCGGCTCGTCATCGCTCTCGGGCCGGTGCCACTCCCGTGGCCCCTCCTCGGGGTCGTCGTAGGCGAGCCGGTCGGTGCGGTGCCAGGGAATGTCGGGCCAGCGGCGGCCGCTGCGCGTGACCGCGCCCGCGACCGTGGCGAGCTTGCGGAGCCGGTCGTAGCCGGTGCTGGTGAGAACGGCCCGCGCCTCGCAGTCCAGGACCGCCGAGACGAACCCGTCCTCGTTGCCGCGGCCGTGGCGAGGGTCGGGCGGCAGCACCGCCGCCGGGAGCACGCCCGCCATCAGGCAGCCGACGAGCGCCACGATGAACTCGGGCCCCGGCGGATAGGCCAGGACGACCCGGTCGCCCGGAGCGAAACCCTCCGAGTCCAGGAAAAGGCGCACGTCGGCCGCGTCGCGTGCGATGGACGCGGCCGTGAGTCTGGCGCGGTCCTTGCCGTGCTTGTCGACGAACGTGAACAGCTCGCGGTCGGGGTGCTCGTCCAGCTGCGCGGCGAACAGGTCGAGGATGGAAAGGGCTGCCACTGCCATTGCCTCCAAAAGCGCGGCAATTGTTTGCAGCCACAATTCTGTGCGTCGCGAGAAACGAGCGGCAATGGGTCGTTTGGCGATGGACCGCAGGTCAGGGGAGCATCCGCACCAGTGCCAACGGACTATTGCGAGCCGAAACTCAATTCGTGTTCGGCGGGATGACGGCCACGGGGCAGTCCGCATGGTGGAGGATGCCGTGGCCCGTGGCGCCGATCCGGAACCTGTCGCCCTGTGTGTGCTTGCCGATGACGATCAGGTCGACCTCGCGGGAGACGGCCACCATGGCCTCCACCGGATGGTCGCGCGGAAGGTCCTCGACGACCTGGACCCCGGGGAACCGCTTGCGATAGGGGGCGTGGGCCTCGATGACGTTCCAGCGGATCCGTTCCTCCAGCTCCTTCAGGCTGATGGGGTGCGGGGTGTCCAGGACCCAGCCGGGCACCTCCCAGCCGTGCACGACCCGCAGCCGCGACCCGCGCCGGGCGGCCGCGTCGAACGCGTACTCCAGCACCGGGCCGTCGGCGACCAGGTCGACGCCCACCGCGACCTCGCCGCGCGCCGGGGCCGGGTCGCCGCGCACGATCACCACGGGCGAGACGGCCCGTTCAGCGATCTTGAGGCTGACCGAGCCGAGCAGTAGCCCGGTGAAGCCGCCCAGGCCGCGGTGGCCGACGACGATCTCGAAGGCATCCCCGGCCTCGCCCTGGAGCGCCGAGGCGGCCGACTCGGTGAGGAGCCCGGTCGTCACCGAGAGCTCGGGCCTGCCGCGGCCCGCCTGCTCAGCGGCGGCGTCCAGCGTGTGCCGCGCCGGCTCGTCCATGGCCGAGGCACCCTCGCCGGTGACCGAGGACGGCAGATCGAACGGCCATTGGTCGCCCCAGACCTCGTGGGAGTACACGATCCGCAGCCCGGCCTGGCGGCGCTGTGCCTCGTCGGCGGCCCAGGCCACCGCGCGGTTCGACGACGGAGAGCCGTCGACCCCGACGACGATCTTGGTGTGGTCGGCCATCGGCCCTCCCGATCCGGAGTCGGTCCCCGATACTGATTCCCGAGGCGACGATCCCCCGACGGGACCTCGCGTGACCTCCATCGTGATCGGCAGAGTTTCGGCCATATAGGGGCAAAGGTCCCGCCAGTACGGGCCTGTCACGTGGCGTGCGCTCTGTGACCGGGCGAGACTCGAGGGGGGCGACCCGTCCAAACTCCTGATCCAACTCAAGAGTTGGATCTTTCGTTATCTTGAACTGTTCTTGTTTAGGGGGATAGGTTGGCGGCATGACCGCAGCCCAGACTCCGACCACTGCCGAGGAGCTGCGCGGTGCGGGCCTGCGGGTGACGGCCGCCCGCGTCGCGCTGCTGGAGACCGTCCGGGACGGTGATCACCTCGGGGTCGAGGCACTCGCCTCCGGAGTCCGCGACCGCGTCGGCTACATCTCGCTCCAGGCCGTGTACGAGGCCCTGCACGCGCTCACCGCGGCGGGCCTCGTGCGGCGCATCGAACCGGCCGGGAGCCCCGTCCGGTTCGAGGGACGCGTCGGCGACAACCACCACCACGTCGCGTGCCGCTCGTGCGGTGCCGTCGCCGACGTCGACTGCGCGGTCGGTGAGGCGCCCTGCCTGACCGCGTCCGATGACCACGGTTTCGTGATCGACGAGGCCGAGGTCATCTTCTGGGGCCTGTGCCCCGACTGTTCCAACCGCAGCACCTGAGCACCGTGTCCGGAAGGATTCCCATGACTGAGAACAACGACGCGATCGTCGCCGACGCGAAGGCCGAAGGGGCGGAAGGCTGTCCCGTGGCGCACGGGCGCGCACCCCACCCGACTCAGGGGGGCGGCAACCGCCAGTGGTGGCCGGACCGCCTCAACCTGAAGGTCCTTGCCACGAACCCGCCGGTGACCAACCCGCTCGGCGCGGACTTCGACTACGCGGCGGCGTTCAACGCCCTGGACCTGCAGGCCGTGAAGCGCGACGTCGCCGAGGTGCTGACGACCTCCAAGGACTGGTGGCCCGCCGACTTCGGCAACTACGGCCCGTTCATGATCCGGATGGCCTGGCACAGCGCCGGCACGTACCGCATCAGCGACGGCCGCGGCGGCGCGGGCGCCGGGCAGCAGCGCTTCGCCCCGCTGAACAGCTGGCCGGACAACGCCAGCCTGGACAAGGCCCGCCGCCTGCTCTGGCCGGTCAAGAAGAAGTACGGCCAGAACATCTCCTGGGCCGACCTGCTGATCCTCACCGGCAACGTCGCCCTCGAGACGATGGGCTTCAAGACCTTCGGCTTCGCCGGCGGCCGCGAGGACGTCTGGGAGGCGGACGAGGACGTCTACTGGGGCCCCGAGACCGTCTGGCTGGACGACGAGCGCTACACCGGCGACCGCGAGCTGGAGAACCCGCTCGCCGCGGTCCAGATGGGCCTCATCTACGTCAACCCCGAGGGCCCGAACGGCAACCCCGACCCGCTCGCCGCCGCGCGCGACATCCGCGAGACGTTCCGCCGGATGGCGATGAACGACGAGGAGACCGCCGCGCTGATCGTCGGCGGTCACACGTTCGGCAAGACCCACGGCGCCGGTCCCGCCGACAGCGTCGGCGACGACCCCGAGGCCGCGCCGATGGAGCAGCAGGGCCTGGGCTGGAAGAGCTCCTACGGCACCGGCGTCGGCGCCGACGCCATCACCAGCGGGCTGGAGGGCATCTGGACGCCCACCCCGACCCAGTGGGACAACAGCTTCCTGGAGACCCTGTACGGCTACGAGTGGGAGCTCTTCCAGAGCCCCGCGGGCGCCAACCAGTACCGCCCGGTGAACGGCGGCGGCGAGGGCACCGTGCCGGACGCCCACGACCCGGCCAAGCGCGTCGCCCCGACCATGCTCACGACCGACCTGTCCATGCGGGTCGACCCGATCTACGAGCAGATCACCCGGCGCTGGCTGGACAACCCCGACGAGCTCGCCGACGCCTTCGCCCGCGCCTGGTACAAGCTCACCCACCGCGACATGGGCCCGATCGTCCGCTACCTCGGCCCCGAGGTCCCGAGCGAGGAACTGCTCTGGCAGGACCCGATCCCCGCGGTCACCGGCGAGGTCATCGGCGACGCCGACGTCGAGGCCCTCAAGGGCCAGATCCTCGGCTCCGGCCTGACGGTGTCCGAGCTGGTCTCCGCCGCGTGGGCGGCGGCCTCCTCGCACCGCGGCAGCGACAAGCGCGGCGGCGCCAACGGCGGCCGCATCCGCCTCCAGCCGCAGGTCGGCTGGGAGGTCAACAACCCCGACCAGCTCGCCAACGTGCTGCGCGTCCTCGAGGGCATCCAGCAGGGCTTCGGCAAGCCGGTCTCCATCGCCGACCTGGTCGTCCTCGGCGGTGTCGCCGCCGTGGAGAAGGCGGCCAAGGACGCCGGGCACGACGTGACGGTCCCCTTCACGCCGGGCCGCGCGGACGCCTCGCAGGAGCAGACCGACGTCGAGTCGTTCGCCGCGATGGAGCCCGCCGCCGACGGGTTCCGCAACTACGTGGGCAAGGGCACCCGGCTCCCAGCCGAGTACCTGCTGGTCGACAAGGCCAACCTGCTCACCCTGAGCGCGCCCGAGATGACCGTCCTGGTCGGCGGCCTGCGAGTCCTCGGCGCCAACCACAACGGGTCCAAGGCCGGCGTGCTCACCGACCGCCCGGGCCAGCTGACCAACGACTTCTTCGTCAACCTGCTCGACATGGGCACGACGTGGAAGTCGACCTCGGAGGCCCAGGACGCCTTCGAGGGGTACGACGCGGCCACCGGCAAGGCCAAGTGGACCGGCACCCGCGCCGACCTGGTCTTCGGCTCGAACTCCGAGCTGCGCGCCCTCGCCGAGGTCTACGCCAGCGACGACGCGAAGGAGAAGTTCGTGAACGACTTCGTCGCGGCCTTCGCCAAGGTCATGGACCTCGACCGCTACTGATCGAGACCCCGATCGGCGGCCTGATCGGCGGCCTGATCGGCGCCTGACCGGGCTCTGATCAGGATGTGATCGCACCGTTCAGGCCGGTCCCGGAGTCCCGGGACCGGCCTGAACCGCTCTTCTCAGTTCTTCGGGCGCGGCGTGACGTTCATGCGGATGTCGCCGTCGGCCCACAGGACGAAGCGTTCGATGGGCGTGACCGTCTGGCCGGGCGCGAGCCGGAAGTCGAACCGCTTGAGCAGGGTGGCCAGCACGAGCTCGGCCTCGACCATCGCCAGCCCGGCGCCCTCGCAGCTGCGCGGGCCGAGGCCGAACGGGATGTAGGCGAGCCGCGGCCTGGCCGCCGTCGCCTCCGGCGTGAAGCGGTCGGGGTCGAACACCTGCGGGTCGGGCCAGTGGTCGGGGTTCATGTGCACGGCCCAGAACGGATAGAAGATCGTGGTCCCGGCGGGGATCTCATAGTCCCCGATCACGACGTCCTCGGTGGCCTCCCGCGCGCCGTACGGGCCCGGCGGGTAGAGCCGCATCGTCTCCTTGAGCGCCCGGTCCAGCTGGACCAGGTCCTTCAGGTCGCCGTACCCGGGTACGGCGCGGTCGCCCAGCACCTGGTCGACCTCGGCGGTGACGCGCTTGGCCGCGTCCGGGTGCCGGGCCATCAGGTAGAGCATCCACGAGATGGCGACGCCGGTCGTGTGGTGGGCCGCCATCATGATCATCAGCACCGTGTCGCGGATCCGCGCCGGTGACTCCCCCGCCTGGACCAGCGCCGCGATCAGGTCGTTCCGCTCTTCCTGATCTTTGTGTGCGGCCAGGACCTGGTCGACGGTGGCTCGCAGGTAGGCCAGCGACTCCTCCGCGCGAGCCTGCCCGGGCCCCTCCATCTGGTACATCCGGCCGAGGTACTCGGTGAGCACGTCCTCGAAGGCGGAGACGACCTGCCCGACCGACTCCTCCGAGGCCAGGCCGCTGCCGAGGGCGTACTGGCAGATCATCCGCAGCGACAGCTCACTCAGGTCCTTCTGCAGCGCGACCTCGCCCTCCCGCTCCCACCGGTCGGCCATCTCGGCGGCCAGGGCGGTGAACCGCGCGAAATGGGCCTCGTGCGAGGGACGCCCGGCCAGCACCGACAGCATCACCCGCCGCCAGGGAACGTGCTCGTCGGCGGGGATCGTCTGCAGGTTCCCCGACTCCTGCAGTGGAGCCAGGAATTCGAACAGTTTCTCCGGCCGCTTGTTGATCTTCGCGGTGGCCTCCAGCAGCACCGGATCGGCGACCGAGACCGCCAGGCCCGCGCCCGGCAACGGGAACCTGGCCACCGGCCCGTATTCGGCATGCAGTTTCAGCTGGTAGTTATGCAATCCGCCCGCTGCGACGATGGCCTCGACGCCGTCGTTGTCCACGGCAGGCCCAGGGATCTGCGATGGAGTGCTGCCGTTGCGCATTTAGGTCTCCGCGTCCAGATCGGCGATTCGGTTGTTCCGCGATGGCCGTAATGCTTACATGTTCGTAGAAAGTTCGCGATATGACTGAGGCCGTAACGCCCGGGGAGAAATTCTGCGCAGCGTCGATACGTCCACTCCGAACGTCCCCCGCATGTACGACTACCTCTTGGGCGGCAAGGACAACTACGCCGCCGACCGTGAGGCCGTCGAGGAGGTCGTCCGGCACGCGCCGGACACCCCGTTCTTGGCGCGCGAGAACAGGGCCTTCCTCCGCCGCGCGGTGCGCTTCCTGGCCCAGTCGGGCATCCGGCAGTTCATCGACATCGGCTCGGGACTGCCCACGCAGGGCAACGTCCACGAGATCGCGCACCAGGTCGCGCCGGACGCCCGCGTCGTCTACTCCGACGTCGAACCGGTCGTCCTCACCCACGGCCGGGCGCTGCTGGCCGGGACGCCCGAGGTCACCGTGATCCAGAGCGACGCCCGCCACCCCGAGGACATCCTGACCGACCCGCAGGTCGAGAAGCTCATCAACTTCGACGAGCCGATCGCCGTCCTCATGCTCGCGGTCCTGCACTTCATCGACGACGCCGACGACCCGCCCGGCATCGTCGCCCGCCTGCGCGCCGCGATGGCCCCCGGCAGCTACCTGGCCATCTCGCACGTGACCGCCGACTTCGACACCGACAACAACGTCCGCGACGCCGGTGCCGTCTACGAGAAGGCCACGTACCAGATCACCCTGCGCAGCCGCGCCGCCGTCACCGGCCTCTTCGACGGCTTCGACCTGGTCTCCCCGGGCCTCACCACCCTCTCCCTGTGGCGCCCGGACGACGGCACGATCATCCCGCCCAACGCCGACCGCCAGTGGTGCTACGCGGGCGTGGCCCGCAAGGCCACCTGAGGGCGGGCCTGCGAGCCCGGCCTGTCAGCCCATGGTCTTGGCGCCGTCCAGGGCCTCGCGGATGATGTCGGCGTGGCCGCAGTGGTGGGCGGTCTCGGTGATGATGTGCAGCAGCGTGGCGCGGGCCGTCCAGAAGTGCTCCGCCTTCCAGGGCGCCGCCGGAACGGTGTGACCGGCGTTCAGGTCGGGCAGGGTGGCCACGAGCTCGTCGGTACGGGCGGCGACCTTCTCGTACTCGGCGAGGATGCCCTCCACGGTCTCACCCGGCTGCATCCGGAAGCCCTTGGCGTACTCCTCCTGCACCTTGGGGTCGGAGTAGTCGGGGGTCGTGGACGGGCCGTCGACGATGAAGTCCACCCAGCCCTTCTCGGTCGACGCGACGTGCTTGATCAGCCCGCCCAGGCACAGCTCGCTCACCGTGGTGCGGCGCGCCGCGTCCTCGTCGCTGACGCCGCGGACCGTGCCGCGCAGGAACTCGCGGCGGGTGCGCAGGTTCTCCAGCAGGTCGGCTCGCTCGCCGGTCAGGTTCTCGGTCATCGACGTGTCCCTTCGACTCACCCGTGTTCCAACGCCTCCGACTCTAGCAGAACGGAATAGTTTGTTCCACTCGTTGCGGGATCAGGTCCAGGGGCGTTCCTCGCCCTTGACGTCGAAGAAGTCGCCGCCCTTCGCCCGCGTGTCCTCGGCGCCCCATCGCCGGTGGCGCGGCATCTTCATCAGCCACGGGATGTGCTTGGCGCAGTGAATGTACGCCTCCTCGACGCCGACGCGCACCCACAGGCGGGCCCGCCGTCCGGGGATGTCGGCCTCCGGGCGGTCCGGCCACAGTTTCAGGAGGTCGGCGTCCGCCAGCACCTCCGCCGTGCCGTTGACGTGCAGGCCGATCAGGTGGGTGAGGAAGTCGACGAAGATCAGCCCGGCGTGGCCGTTCCCGGAGATGTTGCCGAGGCTGCCCATCACCCCGTTGCCGCGGTACTCCGGATAGACCAGGGTGCGCTCGTCCAGCACGTGCACGAAGCCGGGCGGGCCCGCTCGGAAGCTGCAGTCGCACTCGCCGCGGGCGTCGGCGGTGGCGACGAACATCATCTCCTGGCGCCCGACGAACTCCGCCATCCGCTCGTTCAGCCGGTCGAGCATCTGCTCCCGGTAGAAGCGCGCGGCGCGGGCGTCGAACCCGAGGTCGCGCTGCAGCATGTGCTCCCCCGCCGAGCCGGGCAGCCCGGTCCGCAGTTCGGTCATGTCGTCCTCCCCGATGCCGCGTACGTCTGCTCGGGAAGCTAGGCAGCGCCGGCGACGCGGCAGCGACACAGCGGCGACACGGTACAGACGCCCTCGACCGAAGTCGGTCAGGCGGAACGGTCGGCGGACAGGGTCGTGTGCAGCCGTCGCTGGAGGGCGGGCGACGGCTCGACTCCGAGGTCGCGCAGCAACCGGCCGCGCGCCCGGTGGTAGACGCCGACCGCCTCGGCGGGCCGCCCCAGGTCGCAGAGCGCGCGCATCAGCTGGTCGTAGAACGGCTCGTGCAGCGGATACCGCGCGATGAGCAGCTCGATGTCCTCCACCACCCGGTCGGCGCGGCCCGTGTCGAGATCAACCTGGATCAGCGCCGCGTGCACCTGCCGCCGCGCGTCCTCCAGTTGTTCGACCGCGGCCCGCGTGATGGGCCCGTGCCGTACGTCGGCCAGCGCGGGGCCGCTCCACAGCGCCAGCGCTCGGTTGAGCAGGAACGACGCGCGCCACGGATCCTCGGTCCGCCGCGCGTCCGTCCGCAGCCGCCGGAACGACGCCGCGTCCAGCTCGTCGTCACCGACGTCCAGCCGGTAGCCGTGGGAACGCTGCCGGAGCCGCCCGGCGATCCCCGGCTCGCGGCGTTCGAGCGTCCGCCGCAGCCGGGCGACCTGCGCGGTCAGCGCCTCGCGGGGCCGTGCCGGCAGCTCGACGCCCCACAGCTCCTCGATGAGCGCGTCGAAGTGCAACGCATGACCCTCGTTCAACAGGAGCACGGCCAGCAGGGTGCGCTGCAGCGTCCCTGGAACGGACTCGGCCGAGCCTGGAGGTCCCGCCATGACGGGACCGAGAATCCGGTAGTCCATGCCCACTGGTCACGGCCGCCGGACGGTCCCGGTTCAACCGGGCCGAGAGGTGGGGAGCTGCGGGAAACCCGAGTGCGCTTCCGTCACTTTGGACACTCCCGTGTCTAGGGTTTCGGAGCTATCTCAATTTCCTCCCGCTGTCGAGATCAAGGGCCGAACTCGGCCACCCCTGTCGACAAATCCGGAATCGAATTTGATCATCACGGGGGAACGCAAACGATCTTCGTGCAGAAAGGTCTCACGCATGCCCGAGATCACGCGCCGCAGGCTGCTCGGCACCATGGCGGGAACCGCCGCGAGCACGCTCATCGCCTCGCAGCTCCCCCCGAACCTGCGGCAGGCCGCCGCGGCCACGGCCAAGCCAGGTTCGCTGCGCGACATCGAGCACATCGTCGTCCTCATGCTGGAGAACCGCTCCTTCGACCACTTCTTCGGCAGCCTGGCGGGCGTGCGCGGCTTCGACGACCCGAACGCGCTGACGCTCCCGAACGGCAAGTCGGTCTTCTACCAGCCGGACCCGAAGAACCCCGACGGCTACCTGCTCCCCTGGCACCTGGACACGCACCGGACCAACGCCCAGGCACTGCCGTCGACCGGTCATTCCTGGGCGGTTCAGCACGCGTCGTGGAACAACGGAAAGATGGACAATTGGCTGCCCGCCCACAGAGCGACCGATGGTGACGCGGTCGGGCCGTTCACGATGGGTTACTACAAGTGGCAGGACATTCCTTTTGATTACGCGCTAGCGCACGCGTTCACCCTTTGTGACGGCTACTTCTGCTCGGTCATGGGCCCGACGTGGCCGAACCGCCTCTATCTGATGTCCGGCACGATCGACGCGGACGGTGTCGCGGGCGGCCCGATCACCAGCAACGTGGTGAAGCAGCCGTACCGCTGGAAGACCTACCCCGAGCAGCTCGAAGAGGCGGGCGTCAGCTGGCGCGTCTACCAGGACGAGGACGACTACGGCTGCAACCCGCTGGAGTTCTTCCAGACGTTCCAGGACGCCAAGCCCGGCTCTCCGCTGTACGAGCGCGGCATGCGCATCAGCCCCTCGGACCAGTTCGAGCACGACGTGAGGCGCGGCAAACTGCCCACGGTCTCTTGGATCGTTCCGACGTCCGAGCAGTCGTCCCACCCGTCGTACCTGCCGGCCGCCGCGGCCGACTTCGTGGCCAAGAAGCTCGAGGCCGTCGCGGCCGACCCGAGCCTGTTCTCCAAGACCGTCTTCATCATCAACTACGACGAGAACGACGGCCTGTTCGACCACGTACCGCCGCCCACTCCCCCGGCCGGAACCCCGCACGAGTTCGTCGGCGGGGTGCCCATCGGCGGCGGCTTCCGCGTGCCGTGCACGATCGTCTCGCCGTGGACGCGTGGCGGCCACGTGGCGACCGAGGCGTTCGACCACACCTCGGTGCTGCAGTTCATGGAGCAGGTCACCGGCGTCCGCGCGGCCAACGTCACCGACTGGCGGCGCCAGACGTTCGGCGACATGACCTCCGCGCTGGGTATGAAGGTCAACAAGCGGTTCCCCGCCATGCCGCCCACGATGCCGCTCTTCTGGCTGGCCGAGTACGAGGCCGCGACCCTCCCGGCCCCCACCCTCCCCACCACGAACCAGACTCCCCCGCATCAAGAAGAGCCCCCGTTCCCGCCGCCCACCCGGAAGACTCCCGCGCAACACCGAGGCGGCGCTCTCCGCGGCACCAAGAGCCGCCTGGACGAGGTGCGCGCCGAGCACCCCGATCGCGGCAAGGGCACCAACTTCCCCGGCATCATGGACGCGGTCTCCGACCAGCCCCACCTGGACGCCGCCGCCAACGTGAACACCGTCCTCTACGTAGCGTCCCTAGGCGGCGGCCTAGCGGCCATCGACCGAACGACCGGCGCACTCCTCGCCGCCGTCAAGGGATTCACCAACCCCTACGGCGTCACAGCCGCCGCATCCAAGCTCTACATCACCAACTCCGGCGCGAACACAGTCGCAGTAGTCGACCGAGCCACCAACAAGATCACCAAAACCATCGTGGTGGGCGTCTACCCCCACGGCGCGACAGTCTCCCCCGACGGCACCCGCGTCTACGTGGCCGACACGGGTCCCGACAACGGCCCCGGCGGCTCCCGCGACATCTCGGTGATCGACACCGCGACCGACACGGTCGTCACCACGTTCCGCGCGGGCGAGGCACCGCACGCCATCGCGGCGTCCTCCACCGCCCTCTACGTGACCTGCACCGACGGGCTCCACATCCTGACCGCCGAAGGCAGACACAAGACCACCATCCGCGACGCCGCCCGAGGCCGAGGCGTCGCGCTGAGCCCCGACGGCAAGTACTGCTACGCCGCCCAGCCCACAGAAGACCGCGTAGCCGTCATCGACACCGCCCGAGCAAGGCTCATCAAGCACATCCCCGTGGGTGACACCCCGTGGGGCGTGGCCTTCACCGCCGACGGCTCCCGCGCGTACGTCACCAACGCCAACGACGACACCCTCACCGTCATCGACACGGCCCGCCACACCCCGCTCACCACGATCCCCGTGGGCCACATCCCCACCGGCATCCTCGGCGACGGCACCACCCTCTGGGTCGCCAACAACACCTCCAGCACCATCACCCGCGTCGACTCCACCACCAACACCGTCACCACGACCACCCCCCTGGGCCTCAGCAACGAACCCGCCTCCCTGACCATCGCCTGACCCACCCGGTGGACTACCTGACCTGGTAAGGAACCGTCAACGCCCGCGACCTGGGAGGCCTGCGGACCACCGACGGCCGCGCCACTCGTCCGGCCGCGCTCGTACGCTCGGGCATGCTCGACCGGCTGACCGCCCAGGGCTGGTCCGAGCTGCTCGCGTACGGCGTCCGCACGATTGTGGACCTCCGCAACGACGAGGAGCGCACGGTCCTGCCTCCCCCGCCGCTGACCTGCGTGCACGTCCCGCTGGACGATCCTGCCGACACGGCCATGTGGGACCGCATCAGAGCCGACGGCGTGGACGGGACCCCCCTGTACTATCCGTTCTTCCTGGAACGCAAGGCCGAGCGGTGTGCGGCGGCGGTCAGGGCGGTGGCCCATGCCGGGCCGGGCGGCGGCGTGCTGGTCCATGGCGCGGGCGGACGCGACCGGACCGGCCTGGTCAGCCTGCTTCTGCTGCTCCTCGCCGGCGTGGCGCCTGACGAGATCGCCGCCGACTACGAGCTCAGCAACCAGTGGATGGCCCAGAAGAACCCGCGCTACTGCACGCTCGAGGTCCTAGCTCGCCACCACACCACTGAACGGGACGCGCTCCTGGCCGTCATCGACTCGCTCGACGCCGTCTCGTACCTGCGGGAGGCGGGCCTGCGGGAGGAGGAGATCGAGGCGGTCCGTTCTCGGCTGAGGTAGGACGGCGTCAGCTAGTGAGGAAGGCGCCGGTGGTGGCGGCTTGGGCTGCGGTTCGGGCTGCTTGGTCGGGGAGGTCGGGGTCGGGGGGTGTTCTCAGGAGGATGAGGTGGTGGTAGATGGGGGCGGTGGCGGCTATGAGGAGGGGGCGGGGGCTGGTGCCGGGCGGGAGTTCGCCTCGTTGGACGGCTCTGGTGACGACTGTTTCGCAGCGGGTGTAGCGGTCTTCCCAGAGGCGGCGCTGGGCGAGTTCGGCCTTGTCTGAACGGAACGAGGCGGCGATCAGGGCGGTGACGATCGGGGGGTCGGCGGTGAGGGCGTCCTGGATCTCGTGGTTCAGGGCCGCCAGGTCGCCTTGCAGGGAGCCGGTGTCGGGGGGGCGCCAGTCGTCGTCGCTCGCGGCGTCGAGGACGTCAGCGAGGAGGCCGCCGACGTCGCCCCAGCGGCGGTAGACCGTGGTGCGGTGGACGCCGGCGCGGGCGGCGACGGCGTCGATGGTGAGGGCGTCGTAGCCGTGCTCGGCGAGTTCGGCGAGGACCGCCTCGTGCACCTGGGTGCGGACGCGGGCGGTACGACCGCCGGGGCGGCGTTGCGGTGAGGTCATCGGCGGTCCGGTTTGCTCAGCGGTTCGGCGTCATGACACCATCTTAATGCATCAGTTGTCGCAATAGTGAGGTGGTCATGCCCGATCCGTCCGTGGTGCATCCCATGCCCGACCAGCCGCGGGTGGTGCTCCTGAAGCCGCTGATCAGCTCGGCGCTGATCGAGGTCGGGGACTTCACCTACTACGACGACCCGGACGACCCGGAGGCGTTCGAGACCCGCAACGTGCTGTACCACTACGGGCCGGAGCGGCTGGTCATCGGGAAGTACTGCGCGCTGGCCGAGGGCGCGCGGTTCATCATGAACGGCGCCAACCACCGGATGGACGGGCCTTCGACGTTCCCGTTCCCGATCATGGGCGGGGCGTGGGCCGAGCACTTCGATCTCATCAGCGGGCTGCCGGGACGGGGCGACACCGTGGTCGGCAACGACGTCTGGTTCGGCTACCAGGCGACGGTGATGCCCGGCGTCAAGATCGGGCATGGAGCGGTCATCGCGTCCGGTGCGGTGGTAGTCGATGACGTGCCCGACTACGGCATCGTGGGCGGCAACCCGGCCAAACTCATCCGGCGCCGCTACAGCGATGCTGACGTCGACCGGCTGATGGCGCTGGCCTGGTGGGACTGGCCGCTGGAGCACATCACCGCGCACGTTCGCACGATCATGTCGGGCAGCGTCGAGGAGCTGGAGAGGGCGGCGGCCGAGCTCAGCTGAAGCGCTTGCGTGCCTGGCGAACGACCCATGGCTCACCGCCCAGTTTTACGGCGCCGTTGATGGCGGTCGTCATGAACTGGCGGCCGATGAGCCGCTGGGTCGGCCCGGCGCTGTGCGGCAGGAGATCGCGTGACCACGTCGGCAGGGCGTCGACCAGCGCCCATCGCAGAACGGGGATGCGCTCCAGCTTGCCGAACATGAAGTCCAGCGTGGACTTGGCCTGCGGCGTGAGGGCGATCTGCGGCGCGACCCAGCGGTAGTAGTCGCGCAGGTCGGCCATCGTGGCGGGCAGGTCGGTCCCGCCGATCTCGGCGTGGATCCGGGCGAAGCCGGCCACGACCTCGTCCAGGCGTTCACGGTCCAGCGGCCGCGGGTGGTAGAGCAGGTGGCCGCGGATGAAGCCGTACGTCAGCCCGGCGTGCGCCCATCTGAGGTTGCCGGGGTCGTTGGCGGCGTAGGGCCGTCCGTCGGGCCGCGTTCCGGTGACCACCTCGTGGTAGCGATGAACGTTGCGGCACACGCGCTCGGCGACGTCGGCCGGCCCGAACACCGTCGCCCAGTAGAACGACCCGGACCTGCCGCCTCGGCGCTTGAACTGGGTGAAGAAGTCGGAGTGGTCGATCGCCGCGTACGCCATGTCGGGCATGAGCGCTTCGCACATCAGGCTCACGAAGCCGCCGATGAGCCCCGAGGGATGCGACTGCAGGTACCACATCGCACTGTCGGGACCGAACCACCCGGGATCTCCGACGGGATCGGCGAACCGCAGCCCGGGAAGCATCGATCGGTCGGTCGACACCTGCTCGAACGTGTCCTGCACGAGGCGCTGAACGAACCCGACCTCGGCGAGCCCCGCCTCGCGGGTCCGGGCACTGATCTTCAACGCGGGGTCTCGGTGGCGGTTCTCCAGCGCGTGTGCGGCCATCCGTCTATCACCTCACTCTCAGACACTAGCGTCTTTTTGTTACTCAAAGCCGTAGCAGTGGTTCTTCTTAAATACATATCGTCGTCTATATGAGCGGAAGACACCATCACGTCCGGCGCGGGTTCGCCTCGGCCGCCACGGTCGGCACCGCGTTCTGCGCGGCCATGTACGCGGGCGGGACGCAGACCGCGGCGGCGGGGACCACGTATCCGGTCGGCGATCTGAGCACCGCGATCGCCAACTTCTTTCTCAGTCCAGACGCTGTCACCGGGGCCAACGTCTGGACCTGCAAGCCCTCCGCCGAGCATCCGAATCCCGTGGTGATCGTGCACGGGACGACGTCCAACTTCGGGTCGGCCGCGGCGATGATGGCGCCCACGCTGGCCAACGCCGGGTACTGCGTCTACGGCTTCAACTACGGCGAGACGCAGTCGACCCTCGGGCACATCTACGGGCTTGGCGACATCGCGCAGTCCGCACGGACGATGAGCGCGTTCGTCGACAGGGTGCTGGCCTCGACCGGGGCGCAGAAGGTCGACGTGGTCGGCGGCTCGCAGGGCGGCATGATGCCGAACTACTACATCAAGCGGCTCGGCGGCGCGGCGAAGGTCCGCACACTGATCGGCCTCGGCCCGACCAACCACGGCACCACGATGAACGGGCTGGTCGACCTGGGGCGTTCGCTCGGCGTACTCGGCCTGGTGAACGGCTTCTACCACCTCATCGGGTCACCCGCGCACACCCAGCAGGAGGAGGGCTCGGACTTCCAGAAGGCGCTGTTCGCCGACGGTGACACCGTTCCCGGGGTGCGCTACCTGACGATCGTGACCTCGCACGACACTACCGTGACCCCGCTGACCAACGCCTACCTGCACGGCGGCGACGCGACCAACGTCCTGCTGCAGGACCTGTGCCCGGACGATCCGGTGAGCCACAGCGGGATGTCGTACGACGGCCCGATCATGCAGATGATCCTCGACGAGCTCGGCCCCAAGGTCCCCGGGTTCAAGCCGAAGTGCACCGCCTACGGCCCGAACGTCTGACCCCCGAACACCTAGGTCAGCGCGAAGGTGAGGATGGCGTTCGTCGTCGGCTGCGGCGAGCCGCCCGCGGGTTCGATCGTGACGCCGACCTGCTGGGCGCCGTCGAGCCCGGGCGCGATGGTGGACGTGCTCTCCGTCCGCGCCGTCGGGGACATGGTGGTCACCGAACGCGGCTGCCCGCCACCCATGAACCACAGCTGGTAGGTCTTCCCGGCGGGCACGGCGGCCAGGTGCGAGGTCGTGACGACGGCCTTGTTCAGCGAACGCGACGCGATCACGGTCATCGTTCCCTTGGGGCCCGTCTCCTGCGGGGCCATCTGCGCGTCGGGCGCGGTCAGCACGGCGGTGATCTCACGGCTCTGGGCCGCGATCCGATCGGCGCGGTCGGCGGAACGCTGCGCGACGACGCCGAGCGCCAGGGCGACCACCAGGCAGGCGGCGGCGAGCGCCCACGCGACGCTGTTGACGCGGAACGAGGGCAGCCGCGTCTGCTGGCGCGGAGGCAGCTGGCGGGTGTGGGCGATCTCGGCGAAGACGTGGTCGTGCAGCGCCACCGGTGCGGGCCTGGCGGTCGCGAGCGCGAGCCGCGCCGTGGTCTCCCGGAAGCTGCGGACCTCGTCGGCACAGGACGTGCAGCCGTCCATGTGGCGTTCGAAGCGCCGCGTCTCGGTGTCGTCGAGCGCGCCCAGCGCGTAGGCGCCGGTGAGGTCGTGCGGGTCGTGGGTCATCGGTCGACCCCCAGGCAGTCGCGGAGCCGGATGAGGCCGTCCCGCATCCGGGTCTTGATCGTGGACAGGCCGACGTCCAGGAGCCTTGCGACCTGGCTGTAGCTGTAGCCCTGGTAGTACGCCAGCGTGATCGACTCGCGCTGGAGCTCGGTGAGCCGTTCCAGACAGCGTCTGACCTGCTGCTGTTCGAGCCGTATCTGGGCCTGCTCGGCGACCTGGTCGAAGTCGCGTTCGGGGAGGTTGGCGCGTTCCTCGCGGTCCTTGTCGGCCTGGGACGAACGGACCCGGTCGATGGCGCGGCGATGGGCGAGCGTGAGGGCCCAGGCGGAGGCGCTGCCGCGTCCGGGCTCGAAGCGCGACGCCTTGCGCCACAGCTCCACCAGGGCCTCCTGAGCGACCTCCTCGGCCTGTGCGGGATCGCGCAGCGTACGCAGGGCCATGCCGTAGACGGGGCCGGACAGCTGCTCGTACACCAGCTCGAACGCGTCCTGGTCGCCGCGCGCGACGCGGCCGATCAGGTCGCCGAGATCTGCCGGGTCGGGAGCGGCGGTCGGCGCCGAGCCACGGCGCGGGGAGCCGTGCGGTTCATTGATCTCCACACTCTTACTTCGTAGCCGGGCCGCGTTCGGACTGGTCAAGCGATGCAGAAGATTGACCCGTCCGCTCTTGGTGCGGCTCCGAATACAGGGCGTGACACCTTTCAGGAGGGCTCCGGCGGCGTTCTGCGGCCTCGCTTCGGCCGCGGTCGCCATGGGCGCCGCCGAGCTGGCGGCCGGCGCGATCCGCCGCCCGCGCTCCTCGCCGCTCTTCGCGGTCGGCGCCGGATTCATCGATCTGACGCCGGTATGGCTGAAGGATTTCGCGATCCGCCACTTCGGCACGAACGACAAGACCGTGCTGCTCAGCGGGCTTGCCGCGGGCCTCGTGGTCGCCGCGATCGCCGTGGGGCTGCTGGCCCGCAGATGGCGATGGGCGGGGCTGGCGGGCCTAGCCTGCTTCGGGCTCGTCGGGCTGGTGGCCGCCCTCACCAGGCCCACGGCCGCGGCTGTCGACGCGCTTCCGGCGGTGGTCGGGACCGCCGCCGGCATGCTCGCGCTCCTCGTTCTGCTCCGCGCCTCGACGCCCGCTGCCGTCACTGACGGTGAGCATCGGCGGCGGTTGCTGCTGGCGGGCGCCGGAACGGTCGCGTTCGCCGCCGCGAGCGCCGCGGGCGGACGGCTGCTGATGGCTCGCACGAACGTGGCGGCCCTCCGCGCGCGGGTACGGCTGCCGGTGCCGGCGCCGTCCAACCAGGCGAGTTCCGTTCCACTGGGCGCACAGGTGCCCCTGGCCGGGATGCCGCGTTTCACCACTCCCAACAACGACTTCTACCGGGTCGACACCGCGCTCCTGCTGCCGCAGGTCGACCCGGGCGGCTGGACGCTGCGCGTGCACGGCATGGTCGCGCGGCCGATGGAGATCACGTTCGACGAGCTGCTCCGGCGCCCGCTGATCGAACGCGACATCACCCTCGCGTGCGTGTCGAACGAGGTCGGCGGCCGGCTGGCGGGCAACGCGCGCTGGCTCGGCGTGCCGCTCGCCGCGCTGCTGCGCGAGGCGGGCGTGGAGTCCGGCGCCGACCAGCTGCTGTCGCGTTCGGCCGACGGGATGACGCTCGGCACGCCGCTGGACGCCGTGCTGGACGGCCGCGACGCGCTGCTGGCGGTCGGCATGAACGGCGAGCCGCTGCCGATCGCCCACGGCTTCCCCGCCCGCATGGTCGTGCCGGGCCTGTACGGCTACGTCTCGGCGACCAAGTGGGTGGTGGACCTCAAGGTCACCCGCTTCGCGACCGACCGCGCCTACTGGAGGCGCCGCGGCTACGCCGAGCAGGCACCCGTCAAGACGTTCTCCCGCATCGACGTCCCCGCGCCGCTCGCCAAGGTGAGCGCCGGGCGCGTCATGGTCGCCGGAACGGCCTGGGCCCAGCATCGCGGCGTCGCCGCCGTGCAGGTGCAGGTCGACGACGGCCCCTGGCGGGAGGCGAGGCTGGCGCCCGTTCCGGGCCTGGACACCTGGCGGCAGTGGGTCATCGAGTGGAACGCCGTTCCCGGTTCCCACACGCTGCGCGTCCGCGCCACCGACGGCACCGGCGCCACCCAACCGCAGGAACGCGCCCGCCCGTTCCCCGACGGCGCGACCGGCTGGCATTCGGTGGTGATCACCGTCACCTGATCAGCGCGCACCACTTCGGCTCAAGAATTCCGATCGATCATCAGGAGATCATCATGAACCGCATCTACACGACCGCGATCATCGTGTCCGCGCTCGCCTTCGGCGCGACGGCCTGCTCCGGCGACGACTCCAAGTCCGACTCCTCCAGCGGCGGCAAGGCGGCCGCGACCATGCCGTCGTCGTCCGCGCCCGCCGCCGCTGCCGCGGACGCCAAGCCGTTCGGCCCCGCCTGCTCGGCGGTGCCGGCCTCCGGCAAGGGGAGCTTCTCGGGCATGGCCGCCGACCCGGTCGCGACCGCCGCGTCCAACAACCCGGTGCTGTCCACCCTGGTCACCGCGGTCAAGAAGGCGGGCCTGGTCGACACGCTCAACTCGGCCCAGAACATCACGGTGTTCGCGCCCACCAACGACGCGTTCGCCAAGATCCCCAAGGCCGACCTCGACAAGGTCCTGGCGGACAAGAAGAAGCTCACCGACATCCTGACCTACCACGTGGTCGGCCAGAAGGTCGCGCCGAACGCGCTCGCGATGGGCGACTTCAAGACCCTTGAGGGCGGCATGGTCAAGACCAGCGGCTCGGGCGAGTCCTTCATGGCCAACGACGCGAAGGTCGTCTGCGGCAACGTCCAGACGGCGAACGCCACCGTCTACATCGTCGACACCGTCCTGATGCCCAAGAGCTGAGCACCGGGAACGCCGTGTGCACTCGGGACCGCCACTCTCGCGGCGGTCCCGAGTGCATACGGAAGGAGGTCGGGAGCTAGTGCTTCTTGGGCGGGAGCGGGAAGAAGCCGCTGGTGCGTTCGACGTAGTCGGCGTAACCGGGACGCGTCCTGGTCAGCTGCTTCTCCAGGAGCGGCTTGCCGGTCTTGCCCGCCAGGAAGTAGGTCATGGCGATCGGCGAGAGCAGCGTGAGGACGCCCGGCCAGCGTTCGGCGGCGATCAGGAAGAGCCCCCACCAGACCACGGCGTCGCCGAAGTAGTTGGGATGGCGGGTGTAGCGCCACAGGCCGGTGTCCAGGACCTTGCCCTTGCTGTCCGGGTCGGCACGGAAGCGCGCGAGCTGCCAGTCGCCGACCGCCTCGAACGCGAACCCGACCAGCCACACGGCCGCACCGATCCAGGCGAGCGGACCGAGGCCGCCGTCCTCCCCCATGGCCACCATGACGGGCAGCGCGACGAAGTACATCACCACGCCCTGCGGCAGGTAGATCCGGGTGATCGCGGCGGTGTTCGGGTCGGGGTGGCGGCCGAGCATCCGCTCGTACCGTGGGTCCTCGCCGGCGCCGATGCTGCGGCGCGCGATGTGCAGCGCGAGCCGTACGCCCCAGATCGCGGTCAGCGCGAGGACGAGCAGGCGCCGCGACGTGTCACCGTCCCCGATGACGAACGCGACCAGGGCGATGACCGTGAAGCCGAGCCCCCAGATGACGTCGATCACCGAATGGCGGCCGAGCCGTACGGCGGCCGTCCAGGTCGTGGCGAGCAGGATCACGACGGCGACCGCGCACGCAAGGTAGGTCATGCCCGCCTCCTCAGCAGTAGTTGATGGACGTCCATCCGGCCCTGCTCGAAGGCGAGGCCTCCCCCGATCAGGTACAGCCGCCAGACGCGGGCCTGCTCGCGTCCGACCAGCTCGACCACCTCGGAGTAGCGGGACTCGAACGTCTCGTGCCAGGCCCACGCGGTCTGCGCGTAGTGGTCGCCCATCGCCTCGGCGTGCTCGAACTCCAGACCCGAGGCGGCGAGCAGGTCGATCGTCTCGCCTACCGGCCGCATGTGCATGTCCGGCGCGATGTAGGTCTCGATGAACGGGCCGCCGCCCGGGTGTCCCTCGCGCGACATCTGCTGCACGAGGACGCGCCCGCCGGGCCTGACCATCCGCTGCAGGGTGGCGGCGTAGCGCGGGTAGCCGGACGAGCCGACGTGCTCGCCCATCTCGATCGAGGCGACCGCGTCGTAGGGCTCGTCGTCGATGTCGCGGTAGTCGCGGAGCTCGACGGCCGCCCGGAGGCCGCGAGCGCGGGCGCGGCCTTCCACGAATTCCTTCTGCTCGCGCGAGAGGGTGTAGCCGACCGCCTCGACGCCGTACTCGTGCGCCGCGTACAGCAGCAGCGAGCCCCAGCCGCAGCCGACGTCCAGGAGCCGCATGCCGGGCTCGAGCCGGAGCTTGTGGCAGATGAGGTCGAGCTTGCGGCGCTGCGCCTTGGCGAGGGTGTCTCCGGGTTCGAAGTAGGCGCACGAGTAGGCCATCGTCTCGTCCAGGATGAGCCCGTAGAACGCGTTCGACAGGTCGTAGTGATGGGCGATGGCGGCCTGGTCACGGCGCGGTGTGTTCAGCCGTCCGCGCAGCCGTGCCTCCGAACGGGGCGCGGGCAATGGCGGGCCGAGGACGCGTGGCGTACGGGCCAGCAGCCGCGACACCTCGGTGAGCAGGCCGGGGGTGAGGTTGAGGTCCTTGGCCGAGGCCCGGACCTTGCGGAAGGCCTCGGCGAGGTCCCCTTCCACGTCCAGGGTTCCCGTGACGTACGCGCGGGCCAGGCCGAGTTCCCCAGGGCGCCAGAGGATGTAGCGCAGGGCCAGTGGGGTGTGGATGACGACGACGGGCTCATCATCTCCAGACGGGCCGTACTCCGTGCCGTCCCAGAGCCGGACGCGGAACGGAGGCCTCCCTTCGAACAGGTCGTTCAGCGCCGTTTCCAGGGTCATGGCCTCTCCAGCGTCAGTTGCCACACGTTGAGGTATTCGGATCGGAAGCCGGCCTCGGAGTAGGCCAGGTAGAGGGTCCACATGCGGTGGAACACCTCGTCGAAGCCCAGGGCGTCGACGGCTTCCCTGCGTTCCAGGTAGCGCTCGCGCCAGAGGCGGAGCGTGTCGGCGTAGCTGCGGCGCAGGGAGAACCGGTCCACGATCCTCAGGCCGCCGACGCTCGCCTCGATCGCCGGGATGGACGGGATCATGCCTCCCGGGAAGATGTACTTCTGCACCCAGGTGCGGGTGTCCAGGCTCGCGACCATGCGGTCGTGCGGCATCGTGATCGCCTGGACGGCGGCGCGGCCGCGCGGCGCGAGGCGGGCGCGGAGCGTCGCGAAGTACTCCTTCCAGTACTCGGCACCGACCGCCTCGATCATCTCGACGCTCACGACCGCGTCGTAGGTGCCCTCGACCTCACGGTAGTCGCGGAGGGCGATCTCGCAGCGTTCCTGGAGGCCGAGATCGGCGACGCGGCGGCGCGCCAGGATCAGCTGCTCCTGCGACAGGGTCACCGACGTCACCTCGGCACCGCGCTGGGCGGCGCGGATCGCCAGTTCGCCCCAGCCCGTGCCGACCTCCAGCATGCGGGTGCCCGGGCCGACGCGCGCCTGGTCGAGCAGCCTGTCGATCTTGCGGTGCTGTCCCTCGGCCAGCCCCTCCCAGGTGGCGCCGGACGGATCGGGGAAGAGGGCGGCGGAGTAGGTCATGGTCGGGTCGAGGAACTGCGCGAACAGTTCGTTGGACAGGTCGTAGTGCCGGTGCGCGTTCAGCCGCGCCCCCTCGGGCGTCGCCCGGTCGGCGCCCCGGGCCCGGGGGACGGCGATCTTGCGGAGCCGTTGCAGTGGCGCCGGAACGAGCCTGGTCAGACGCGAGGCGAAGATCGTGAGCACCCGAACGAGGTCGTCGGCGTCCCAGTCCCCCGACATGTAGGCCTCGCCGAAGCCGATCAGCCCGTTCGAGCCGATCCGCTGGAAGAACGCCTCGGGGCTGCGGATCAGCATCGTCGGCAGGTTGGATCCCGGCCCGGACGCGGATCCGGACACCGCCCCGAACGCGGACCCGTACTCCACGTGGAGCGGGAGGCCGCGGACGGCGTGCCGCCACAGCCGCTCCGCGACCGCGGCGCGGAGCCGGTGGGACGGCACGGTATAGACGTCAGGCCAGATGGCCTGGAGCTCCTTGGGGTTGGTCTTCATCGGCATCAGTCCCGGGGCACGATCTTCAGCCCGCGCAGGTACAGCCCGATCCCCTGACGGCGGATCCGGAGGCTGGTGACCAGCGGCGCGAGCGGGTGGCGGATGAACATGCGGACCAGGCCCGTGCCGGTGGCCGGCCGGCGCCGGCCGAGGACGGTCGCCACGAACGGCGGCCGCCCGTCCTGGTGGAGCCGGACGCTGAGCTTGAGGAACTCGCCGGGCGGCGGCAGGTCGAGCCGGTAGACGCCCGAGACGGTGTTGAACGGCGAGACGTAGAACGCCTTGGCCGTCTCGGTCTCCCCCGGCAGCATCAGGTACCGATGCCGTCCCCCATAGGTGTTGTGGACTTCGGCGATCGTGCAGACCGGTTCGCCGTCTCGCACGCTGCACCAGTAGACGGTCAGGGGGTTGAACACATAACCCAAGACCCGTGCCTGCGTGAGCATCAGAACGCGGTCCGCCACAAGGCCGTGCTCGTCCAGGAAGCGATCCACGTTCTGACGCAGCGAAAGCCCCGGGTCTCCCACGTGGTCCTTGGCGCGGAACGAGGCGAGCAGCCGCAGGACCCGGGAAAGCCGGGGCAGCCGGTCCAGATCGACCAGCCACATATAGCCGGAGTAGCCGAACGCATGCCGGATCGGCGCGGCCCGGGCATGGGTGATGCGGCACTCGTACAGAGCGTTCACCATCGGCCGCCCAGGGCCTCGGCGGCCTGTACGCCGGATCTGCAGCCGTCCTCGTGGAAGCCCCACCCGTGGTAGGCCCCGGCGAAGGCGATCCGCGAGTCGTTGAGCGAGGCGAGCCGCCCCTGCGCCTCCAGCGCTTCGGGCGTGTAGACCGGATGCTCGTACACCATGCGTGCGATGACCTGGTCGTCGGCGACCTCCTCGCCGAGCGTGACCAGGTACCTCGTCGGGCCTTCCAGCCGCTGCAGCCGGTTCATGTCGTAGCTCACGCGGACGCTGTCGTGGCGGGCCGAGCACGAGGCCATCCGGTAGTTCCAGGACGCTCGTGCGCCTCTCGCGCGGGGCAGCACGGCCGGATCGGTGTGCAGAACGGTCGCGTTCCGCGAGTAGCCGAACGCCCCGAGGACCGTGCGTTCATCCGTCGTCGGCTCCGCCAGCAGCCGCAGCGCCTGGTCCGCGTGCGTGCCCACGACCGCAGCGTCGAAATGCTGCGTGCCGCCCGCTTCCAACTCCACGCCGTCGGGCACGCGCCGCAAATTCGACACGGGCGTCCCCGTGTGGACCTCGGCCGACTGGCCTACCCGTTCGACGTAGGTGCGTGATCCGCCGGTCACGGTGCGCCAGCGGGGCGAGCCGCCGACCGACAACATCCCGTGGTTCGCCAGGAACCTGAACAGGTAGCGGGCCGGATAGCGCCCGGCGATGGACGGCGCGCAGGACCAGACCGCCGACACCAGCGGTGTCAGGAAGTGGGAGACGAAGTACGGCGAGTGCCCCCGCGCGAACTCGCCCAACGTCCGTTCGTCCCCGCCGTCCAGGGAACGCCGTGCCGCCCGGTGAAACCGCGGCACCTCCGAGAGCATCCGCAGGTAGGGACCGCGCCCGCGCAACCGGGGTTGCGCGAACAGCCCGACCGGGCCCCTGCCGCCCGCGTACTCCAGCCCGCACCCGCCGCACGAGACCGACATGCTCATGTCCGACGGCTGCGTGGTGACCCCGAGCTCCCGGAACAGCCTGGTCAGCAGCGGATAAGTGGCCTCGTTGTAGACGATGAACCCGCTGTCCACCGCCGTCCCGCCGACGCCGTGCGTATGGGCGTGACCGCCCAGCCGCCCGTCCGCCTCGAAGATCGTCACCTCATCGGTGCGCCCCAGCACATGCGCCGCCGCCAGCCCCGCGACGCCTCCACCGATGATCGCGATCTTTCTCCGTGCCACAAAGAGCCCCCAGGGTGCCGAAGGTGCCTACACCCTTCATTCGTGGCCGAAACGGGGTGCGGTTGGGTCTGACCCGCAACTAAGCGACAGACGAGACCCCCGCTGGTCACCGCACCCCCGGCGCTATAGGGCTTTCGGGACTTTCGACGCCGAGGACGATTTTTTGTGGGCGGCGGGGTCACGCGGCCGGGGAGAACATGTCGAGCATCCCCTGGGGCGCGTTCTCGTCGCGGCAGCAGAGCCCGAAGATGACGGCGGCGTCGTCGGCGGCCTCGGCGCTGCGTGGGAACAGGGCCTGCTCGTACTCGGCGAGCGCGGCCTCGATGTCGTCCGGGTGCGCGGCGATGGCCTTGCCGAGCTCGGCCCCGTCGTACATGGCCAGGTTGGCACCCTCGCCGGACGGCGCCATGAGGTGGGCGGCGTCGCCGAGCAGGGTCACGCCCGGCACGCGGTCCCACCGGTGCCCGCTGGGCAGGGAGTGGATGGGACGCGGGACCGGCGCGGTATCGGCCTCGGTGATCAGCGCGGCGAGCTGAGGCGCCCACCCGTCGAACTCCCGCGCGCCGATCAGGTGCTCGGCCACGCGCTCACCGCGGACGGCGTGGGCGGCTCGGACGGCGCGGACACGGGGCTGCGCGAGCTCGCGATCAGCGTCTTCGACACCCTCGACCGGCACCAGTGGGCCGCGTCACACCTCACCGCGCCCGGCACGCTGCCGAACGCGCTGCGCCTGCTGGACACCATCGGGACCCTGGTCGCCCGGACCGGCCTGCCCGCCGGGCGGCACTTCACGACCGCCACCGCGATCTTCTTCTTCGTCACCGGCGTCAGCGCCCAGATCATCGCCCCGGCCCCCGCCGCCGACGCGGCCACCGACGCGACCACCGGCCGGGACGCCTACCTCGCCGAGACCGCGGACCGCTGGGCGAGCTTCGACCCCGCCGACTACCCGTTCCTGTCCCGTACCGCCGCCGACCTGCGCGACCACGACGACCGCGACCAGTTCATCATCGGCCTCGACCTCCTCCTGAACGGCCTGCACACCTCCGCGCCCGACCGGGAGTGAACCGGAGGCGCGGGGCAGGCCGTACGACGTGCTGACAGGCTCACCGAGCCGAAGACCGTCGCTTGTCCCGAGACCTCACGGAGGATCGAGTGATGGACAACGCTCTGAGACCGAGCGGGTCGTCCTCCCTGTTCGAGACCGAGACCCTGGGCCGTCCGCCCGGGGGTTCGATCGGCACCACCGAACGTGTGCCCTGGCATCAGGCCCGGCCGGAACCGGCCCAGATGGCGCCAGGGCCGGCGCCTGCCCCTTCCGCGCACTCGCAGGCGCACGCGCAGGAGAGGCCGCCGGGGGCGAAGGTCGCCGGGAACAAGCTGTTCGTGGTCCTGCTGTTCTGGGGGCTGCTGGCCACCAGCATCGCGCTGTGGGCGTTCGGCACGCCGCCCAGCGCGCTCAAGAGCACGCCCGACCTGGTCACCGCGGGCGGGCGCGTCACCGGGATGATCGGCGGCTATCTGCTGCTGGTGCAGGTCCTGATGATGAGCCGGGTCGCCTGGCTCGAGACCTGGATCGGCGGCCACGACCTGATGCGCTGGCATCGCCAGCTGGGCGTCTACCTGCTGCTGTCGGTCCTGACGCACGCCGTGTACATCACGGTGGGCTACTCGATGGTCGCGGGCGTCGATTTCGTCTCCCAGACGGTCACGCTGTTCAACACCGTCAACGGGATGGTCGGCGCGTACACCGCGACCGGGATCATGGTGGCGGTCAGCATGCTGGCGATCCGCGGCATCCGGCGCCGCATGCCGTACGAGGTGTGGCACTGGCTGCACCTGAGCACCTACGCCGTGCTGTTCCTGGCGTACAGCCACCAGTTCACCAACGGCGCCGAGCTCGCGAGGGGCGGGTTCGCGCGGTGGTACTGGATGAGCCTGTACGCGCTGGTGGTCGCCTGCCTGTTCTGGGGCCGGGTCGTCGAGCCGCTGTGGCTGAACCTGCGGCACCGGTTCGAGGTCATGGACGTGGTGTCCGAGTCGGAGACGATGTTCTCGGTCTACATCGGCGGACGTCACCTGGACCGGATGGACGCGCGGGCCGGGCAGTACTTCCGGTGGCGGTTCCTGGCGGGGAACGGATGGTGGCAGTCCCACCCGTTCTCGCTGTCGGCGAGCCCCAACCCGCAGTGGCTGCGTCTGACCGTGAACGCGGTCGGCAGCCATACCAGGGAGATGCGCGAGCTGCGGCCCGGCACCAGAGTGCTGGCCGCCGGTCCGTCCGGAACGTTCACCGCACGCCACCGCACCCGGCAGCGCGCGCTGCTGATCGCGGGCGGCAGCGGCATCGCGCCGATCCGCGCCCTGCTGGACGAGCTGCCGAGCGGAAGCGTGGTCATCTACCGCGCCTCCGACGCCAACGACATCGTGTTCGGCGACGAGCTGCGCGGCATGGCGCAGCGGCACGGCTTCGACCTGCGGTACGTGCTGGGCTCGCGGTACGAGGAGGGCCCGCGCCGCCTGTTCACGCCGCAGGGCCTGCGGGAGCTGGTCCCCGACGTCCGCCACCGCGACGTGTACGTGTGCGGCCCGCCCGGAATGGTCAAGGCCGCGGTCGCCGCGCTGCGCCGCGCCCGCGTGCGCAAGCGGCAGATCCACCTCGACCCGTTCGAGTTCTGAACGGCGTCGACGTCCGAACGACCGATACCGACCGACCAACACTGGAGACGTGATGCGTCGAACCACCGCGGCCGTCGCCGGGACGCTGAGCGGGGCCGCCCTGATCCTCGCGGCCAAGTTCGGTACGGGAGCCGTCGCCGCGCCCGTGGCGTCCGAGCAGACCACTGACGACGCCGGCGGTCTCACGCCCTCCGCCGGCCCGTCGCAGCCCTCCTCGCGTCCTCCCGCCAGCCGCGCCCCGCAAACCGGCCAGGACGGTCAGGACGGTCAGGACGGCCAAGGGGATCAGGCCGGTCAAGGCGGGCAGGCCGGGCAGGCGGCCAACGGCCTGAAGAACGGGATCTTCCGTGGCGACGCCGTGCGGAATCAGTACGGTCCCATCCAGGTCACCATCCAGATCGCCGCCGGCCGGATCACGGGCCTCACCGCCACCCACGCGACCTCCCCGGCGATGACGGTCCAGGTCAACGAACGAGCGATCCCGCTTCTCCGGAAGGAGACCCTGGAGGCGCAGAGCGCTCAGATCGACGGCGTCTCCGGCGCGACGTTCACCACCGGCTCGTTCAAGAACTCACTCCAGTCTGCGCTCACGGCGGCGAAGGCCTGATGCGTCACGACGAGACGGTCATGGGCACGGTCGTCAGCATCGACATCGCCGACCCGCTCCCCCGGCACACCCTGGTCGAGCTGATCGACAGCACCTGCGCCTGGCTGCACGAGGTGGACCATCGCTTCAGCACCTACCGAGCCGACAGCGAGGTCACCCGTCTCGACCGGGGCGAGCTGTCCCTCGACCAGTGCTCGCCGGACATGCGCACCGTGCTGGACGCGTGCGAGTCCCTGCACCGCGAGACCGATGGCTACTTCGACGCCCGCGCGGGAGGGCGGCTCGACCCGTCCGGCTACGTCAAGGGCTGGTCGGTCGAGGTCGCCTCGGAACGCCTGGCCGCGTCGGGCTCGTTCAACCACTGCATCAACGCGGGCGGCGACATCCGCAGCCGAGGGCGTCCCGAGCCCGGCCGCGCGTGGCGCTTCGGCGTCCGCCACCCCTGGGAGCCCGGCAAGCTGGCCTGGGTGCTGACGGCGACCGACCTGGCCATCGCGACCTCTGGAACGTACGAACGCGGCCTGCACGTGCTGGACCCCCACACCGGCGACCCGGTCGAGGCGCTCCGTTCGGTCACCGTCACCGGCCCGGACCTGTCGCTCGCCGACGCGTACGCCACCGCCGCGATGGCGATGGGAACGCGCGGCCTGCTCTGGCTCGCGCGCCTGACCCGTTCCGGCTACCAGTCCGCGGCCGTGACCCGCGACGGCAACGCCTACCGCTCCGACGGCCTCCCCGTTCAACCGCCGGAACCCACGCTCATCGGCTGAACCCTGACCCCGCCGGCCCCGGCTGCTCGCTGATCAGCTGAAGCCGGCCTGGTCGAGGATCACCATGAACTCGGCGGCGCGATGCCGCGTGATGGCCCCCTCGCGCCACCGGGTCCGCACCTTCTCCTTCAGCCCGACGACGTCCCGCCGCAGCTGCTCCTCGCCGTCATCGTCGAGCGAGTTCGCGGCCACGTTGTCGAGGTCGCGGGCGACGTCACCGCGAATCTCGTCCGCCTCAAAGCCCTGCCGAATCGCGAACCGGAACTTGACCAGCACATCCCTGACCCGCGCCGACGGCTGAGACCGCTCGTCAGGGCCGGTCGTCCGTGACGGGCTGGGCGACACGGTGTGGACCGGCGGAGGCGAGCTCGTCGGTTCGACGGTCGGCTCGACGGCCGGATCGCCCGCGGGGACCGAACGCGTGGGCACGGGCGGCCGCAGCATCCCGTCGTGATGCCGCAGTGTGGAACTGATCGTCACCTCCAGCGTCGTCGCGGCCGCCGCCGCGACGATCAGGACCCCGAGCGTGATCCAGAGCGAGCCGCGGTGTCTCACCTGCGGCTTCACGCGGAACCGGTCGACAGGACGTCGGTCAGGCGGGCCGCGACGTCCTGGGTGAGCCCCTGCTCCCTCAGCCGCGTGGCGATCTTCTCCTGCAGCTGGGCGAGGCGTTCGGCGACATCGGTCGGACGCCCGGTGATGAGGTCGTTCCGGAGGTTGTTGATCACATTGTCGAGGTCCACCGCGACGTCGGAACGGACCTTCCCCAGGGTGAATCCGCGTTCCACGATCGGCCTGAGCTGCGCCAGCAACTCCAGCGTCTTGACGCTCTCGGCTCCGCCCGTGGGCGCGACGGTCGGCTCGCCGGTCGGCACCACCGTCGGTTCGGCAGGAGCCGAGTAGCGCGGGCCGGCCTGCGACGATGCGACGCCGCCGCCCGGTGCGTGCGCAACAGGCCCGGGTCGATGGGCGATGAGCAGCGCGCCCACGACTCCGGCCGCGATGACCAGCACGCCGACGGCCGCGCCCAGGTTCCGCCCTGACCTCCGTTCCGGCTCCGGTACGGGCCGGGGCGCGGAGACGATCACGGTGTCGAGCCGGGCTCTGGCCGCACGTCCGAGGCTGTCGGCCGCCACATCCGCCGACGGCCTGCTGACCGCGTCAGACGCGCGGCACCGCGCCTGGAGCCGGTCCACGTCGTCCGGCAGGCAGGCGTCGAGGATGCCGCCCAGCGCATAGACGTCGGCGGCCTCAGCGGTCTCAGGGTCCGCCCCACCCCGGACGATCATGCCGATCCCGAAGTCGACGACCTTCGCTCCGCCGGGCCCGAGAATGATCCGGTCCATCCGCAGATCACCGTGCGGCAGCCCGTTCGCATGAGCGGCGGCGAGCGCCTCGGCTATCCGCGCGCACGCCTCCAGGCCCTCGTCCGATCCCAACGGTGAGCGCCGGAGCCGGGTGGCCAGGTCCTCGCCCTCCACGAACTCCGTGACCACGTACGGCGTCAGCCGCCCATCGGAATCACGCGTCTGGTCACAGTCGTAGATCGTGGCGATCGCCGGATGGGTGAGCCCCGCCGCCTTGGATATCCAGCGGCGAACCCCCTCCCGTACGCCGGGAATCGTCGGATCCAGCACCTTCACGATCACGGTGCGATCCAGCAACTCGTCGCGCGCCCGCCACACCTCCTTGGCATCGCCGTCGCCAAGGCACTCCACCAGCCGGTAGCGGTCGATGAGTCGCAGTCCAGCCTGCATCGAACCCCCCTCCCTCGAGGTGCGGTTCCCAGGTCAGGAAGTACGCACCGAAAAGGAACCTGGTTCGGTACCGATGCCCTCAGGACGGAAGGGAAACCCGTTTCCCCCAGGTCACGGGAAGGCTTCGCAGGCCGCGCATGGTGGAGCGATTCCAGCGCAACGCGGACTCGGAGACCGCCGGCCGCAGGTCGGGGAAGCGTGACACCAGCCCGGTCAGGGCGACCTGAAGCGCCATCCGGGCCATGTGCTCCCCCGGACAACGATGCGGCCCGTACCCGAAGGCCAGGTGCGGGTTGGGGCGCCGCCGCAGGTCGAGCCGTTCGGGATCGTCGAACCGGCGCGGGTCGCGGTTGGCGGCGCCCCGGGCCACGAGCACCGCCGAGCCCTCAGGCAGGACCGACCCCGCCAGTACGACGTCACGGGTGGCTCCGCGGGCCATCCCGTCGCGGGCGTCGACCGGGATCCACCGCAGCAGTTCCTCGACGGCCGACGGGATGGTCTCGGGCCGTTCGGCCAGCTGCCGCCACAGGTCGGGGTAGTGGTAGAGCAACGTGTACGCCTGACCGGCGATGGTGTTGGCCGTGGTCTCGAAACCGGCGACCAAGGTCCCGATCGCCAGCAGGATCCGGGTGTGCTCGTCCACCGTGGGGTTCTCGGCGACGGCCAGGGCGGTCAGCAGGCTGTCGTCCGGGTTGGCGCGGTGCTCGGCGAGGCCGATCTGCATGTAGTGATACATGGCCGCGCCGGCCGCCTCGCTTGCCTCCTGGTCCTTCCCGCGTGAACGGGAACGGAGCCCGAGGAACGCGCGCGCCCAATCGCTGAACTGGCCCTGATCGTCGTCGGGGATGCCCAGCACGTCGCAGATGATGGCGATCGGCAGTGGCAATGCCAGCGCCTCGACCAGATCCACCGGTGGCACCGCAGCGGCCATCCTCTCCACCAGCTCGTCGGTGACCCGGCGTGCCCGTACGCGGAGTCTCTCGGCGCCCGCGGCGGTGAAGTAGCCCTCGATCAGGTTGCGCTGGGCGCGATGCCTCTCGCCTTCGATCTCGGTCAGGAACGCCTCGTCGCGCATCCCGTCGCGCAGGGCGTCGCCGGCGACGTTCACGTGCTCCCGGGAGAACTCGGCGGGCCGCGCCAGCACACGGCAGGCATCGTCATAGCGGGTCACCAGGACGGCCAGATCGCCTTCGGGCGTCAGGACCCGGGCGGCCGGCTCGTTCTCCCGCAGCCGCGCGTACTTCGGGTCCAGCCCCAGCCCCGGGCACCCCTCGTAACTGCCCGCGAACGGATACGCGTGCGGCCTGCCCGCCGTGGCGCCCGTGACCGCAGTCTTGTCCATCCCCGCTCCCCGTTCCCCGCTCCCCCGCAACGCGCGACGTGCGGTCGAACGGTAGAAGGCCCGTGTCATTTTTCGGTCATCGCGGTTTTCACACGAGGCGACGACAGTGACGGACTAGGATCTGTCGCTTGTTCTGAACAATGCGTTGATCTGGTCAATGCGGGTGATGATGGAGTCTCACGGGCGTTCGATGGACATCTCGGTCCTTGGCCTGACCGGTGTCGTCATCGACGGGCAGGACGTCCAGCTGTCCCGGGCCCAGCGGCGGTTGCTCAGCGCCTTGGTCGTGCTCTCGCGGCCGGTGTCCGCCGAGACCCTCAAAGAGATCTTCTGGGACGCCGCCGACGACACCGCCAAGGACCACACCGGCGACCTGACCAGCCTCATCCACAAGACCCGCAAGCGCCTTCCACCGGATCGGCTGGTCCTGCACGACGGCGGATACCTCCTCCAACTGCATGCCGAAGACCGGGTCGACATCCATCGCTTCCGCGAGCTGGTCAAACAAGCGCGGGTGGTGCACAGCCACAGCCCGTTCGAGGCCGCCGGCTGCTACCAGCAGGCCGTGGACCTCTTCGGGCCTCGTCCGCTCCCCGATGTCCCCGACCACCCCGAGCTGATCGCCCACACCCACCATCTGCTCACCGAACTGCAGGACGCCCGCGAGGGACTGGCGGGCGTACGGCTGGCGCTCGGGCAGCACCGCCAGATCCTGCCCGAGCTACGCCAGTGGGTGGCCCAGGATCCGTGGAACGAGTACATGCGCCAGCAGCTGATGCTGGCTCTCTACCGCGACGGCCGAAAGGCCGAGGCCCTGAAGATGTACGAGGAGGCACGCCACCTGCTCGCCGACTCCGCCACCGACGCCCAGCCGGGCCAGTTGCTGCAGAAGGTCCTCTCCAGAATCCTCATCGACGATCCCGACCTCGACCTCCGCTCTCGCATCGCACAGCCGCCGCCCGTCCCCGAGTCCAACGCGATCGCCGCCGATCGCCCCGTTCCCGCCCGCATGCTGAACTTCCTCAAGGGAGGCAAGGACAACTACCAGCCCGACAGGGACGCCGCCAGGGAGGTCATGCGGGTCACTCCGGGGCTCGCCGACATGGCGGTCCTCCATGCGGAGTGGCGCCGCCGGGTCATCATCGACCTTGCCAAGGCGGGGATCGAGCAGTTCATCGACCTGGGCGCCGGTCTGCCCGATCCGAGCAACCTGCACCAGATCGCCCGTGAGGTCATCCCGACGGCCAGGATCATTTACGTCGATGTGGATCCGGTCGTGGCCGCCCACGCCCGCGCACTGCTGCTGGAGGAGCCCTCGACCACCGCGTTCGTCCAGGCCGACCTCCTCGATCCCGAACAGGTCCTGCTCGCCGCCGACACACAGCGGTTGATCAACTTCGCCGAGCCGATCGCGGTCCTGCTGACCGCCGTGGTCCACCTGTTCCCCGACGATGTCAGCGGGGCGATGCCCGTCTACCTCGACGCGATGGCGCCGGGCAGCTACCTGGTGCTGTCGGTCGGGACCACGGACGGACTGGGCGAGGAGGTGGTGGACACCATCCAGCAGTTCGTCCCGCTCTACCACCCGCGTCCCCGCGATGAGATCGCGAGCCTGTACACCGGCTTGGAGGTCGTTGCGCCAGGGCTGGTCCGGCTGGACGACTGGCGCAACTCCAGGAAACTGAAGGGTGTGGACGCGCAGCCGGTCCTGGCCGCCGTGGCGCGCAAGCCTGGCGGCCACACGCGCCTGATCTGACCGTCCCGCGCGTGGCAGGAGGGCGGACGCGCCGGTTGATCTTGATGGGCCGAACGGTCGTTGGAGCATGGTCGGCGACTTCTCTTATGCGTCCGAGGGCTGAGCGGGGCGTTCCGAGGCGTGCAGGCGTTGCGGGGTGACCGTTCGGAGGAACGGGATCAGGGTCGCCGCCGTGGCGATCGCGAAGACGGCGAAGGCTGTGCGTAGTCCGGCGAACTCGCCGATCAGGCCCATCAGGGCGGCACCGACGGGCATCGCACCCCAGCTGAACAGGCGGGACGCGGCGCTGAAACGGCCCAGCAGTTCGTCCGGGACCAGGCGCTGGGTGATCGTGCGGGAGTTCACCGTCCAGAGCGTGCCGCCCATGCCGCCGAGGAACGCGCCTGCCGCCACGGCCCACATCTGAGTGGTCACGGCCGGCAGGGCGGCCATCGCCGCGGTGCCGAGGAGGTCGGCGAACATCGCCCAGCGGACGCCGAGCAGGCGATTGATGGTGGTCACCGTGAGGGCACCGACGAGGCCGCCGACGCCGAGGGCGCTGAGCACCACGCCGTACTGCCCGGCACTGAGGCCCATCTCCGTCTTCGCGTACAGCGGGATCAGGGCCAGCCAGCCGCCCCAGACCGCGCAGAGGACGGTCAGGATCAGCGCGAGCGTGCGCAGGAGACGGTGCCGCCACAGGTAGCGGACGCCCTCGGCGATCTGGGCGTTGACGGAGACGGGGGCGGCCGTGTCGTGGTTGGCGCGGAAGCGTCCGGCGAGCAGGAGGAGGGTGGGGGCTGCCAGGGCGTACGCGGCCCAGGTCGCACCAAGGGCCAGGCTCGTTCCGGCGGCCATCAGCAGGCCGCCGACGAACGGGCCCGCGAACTCCTGGCAGACCGTTTCGGCACCGGAGACCCACGCGTTCGCCCGTTCGCGGCCCTCGAGCGGCACGGCGGCCGGAACGATCGCGGAGCCGGCCGTGGCGGCGATCACCTCGGCCACGCCCAGCACCGACCCGGCGGTGAGAAGGGAGATCAGGGAGAGGCTCCCGGTGGTGGCGGTGATCGTGAGCCAGCCCATCGCGGCGAGGCGCATGGCGTTGGCCACCCAGATCAGGCGGCGCCGGTCGAAGCGGTCCACGAGGACGCCCACGTGCAGGGCGATCAGCAGCCACGGCGCGGTGAGAGTCAGCGAGACGGCCGTGACTTGCGCGGGAGAGCTGCTGAGCTGAGCGGCGAGCAGCGGGAGGGCCATCTTCATCACGCCGTCGGCGAGGTTCGTGATGGCGGTGAACGTGACGAGCACGGTGGTGTTGCGCCGGGTCGGCGGCCGTTCGGCAGGGCTCTCCCGCTGCCGCTCTGCAAGCACCGCTGTCGTCATCGCGCCCATCCTAACCGCCTATCCGTTTTGCCGGTGAGATGAGGATGTCATGGCTGGTGACGTACTGGCAACCGGTAAAACGGATAGACGGTAGACTGGCCTGCGTTCGGACGGATCGGAGGTGGGCGCGGATGCTCGAACAGCCCGCTGCGGCCGCGCTGGTGGAGGCGTTCGCCAACACGGTCGACGTGGAGGAGGCCAGCGACGAGATCGCCACGTCGGAGGGGCTCGCCGCCTGGTTGCACGAACAGGGCATGCGCGACGCCCAGGCGGCGATACCGGCCACGAGCCATGCCGCCTATCTGGCCCTGCGCGCCGGTATCCGCGAGCGGCTCGGCGCGCACGTCGGCGACACCCCCGACGAAGATCTCGTGGCGGCCGCGAACAACGTGCTGGCCGATGCCCCCGTGCTGATCACCGTCAGCGGGACCCTGAACGCGGCTCCCGGCGTACCGGCTGAGCAGGAGCCGCTGGTCCGGCTGGCCATCGCCTGGAGCGAGCTGACGACGACCGGCGACGCGGCGCGGCTCAAGCGGTGCGCCGAACACACCTGTGGCTGGGTGTTCTGGGACGTGTCCAAGAACCGCAGCCGCCGCTGGTGCTCGATGAAGGTGTGCGGCAACCGCAACAAGACCCGCGCGTACGCGGCCCGCGCACGAGCCGCAGCCGAGTAGAGGCTCGACAGTGGGGCTGGGCTACGGCTCGAGGACCAAGCCGAGCGAGCGCTCCAGACCTGCGGCCCCGGCGTCCGTGACGTGGACGACGCGCGGGCCGGCCCCCCAGCGCACCCAGTCCATCTCGAACAGCCGGGACGTCAGCACCGCCCCGAGTCCGCCCGCTAGATGGTGCTGGTGCTCGCTCCAGTCGACGCAGTAGCGGATCGCGGGCCTGCGCGGTGGCAGCCGGTCGGTGTCCACGCCGAGCTCACCGAGCTGCTCCCGGCCGCTGTCGGTGAGCTCGTAACTGATGTCGTGCCCGTACGACGAGACCCGGTCGCGCACGGCCCGCTCTGGACGGTGGATGCCGTCGTACCCGGTCAGTACGCCGCGCTCGAGCAGCGCACGCATCAGGCCGACGCCGAGCCGCCCGGCCAGGTGGTCGTAGCAGGTGCGGGAGCGGTGCAGCGCGTTCGTCCGATTGCTCTGCTTGAGCGAGGTGATCGGCAGGGGCGGGGCGATCAGCGCCAGCGCCTCCAGGGCGGCGCTGAGGTCCGGGCCGGAGAGGCTGTAGTAGCGGTACCGGCCCTGCCGAACGACCGTGACGAACCCGCATTCGACCAGCTTGGCGAGGTGAACGCTGGCCGTGGCGGCGCTGATGCCGGCTTCGCCCGCCAGCGCGCTCGCCGGCAACGGCCGCCCGTCCGCCAGGCACTTGAGCATCAGGGCCCGTGAGGGGTCGGCGATCAGAGCGGCGGCACGGGCGATGTCCGTCTGCTGCTTGAGCGGCTCCCCCTCAGACTCACGACTCTTCGGCATGGCCGCAGCGTACAACATCGACACTTTGATGACCGACTAAGCGTCCGCCCTCGACGATCTCTTCATGACCTTCACGGACCTGTCCACCCGCCCGGCGGCACCCCACACCGCAACCCCGGCAAGCAAGCCCGCCCCCGCAAAAGACCAGCGCCCCACGCTCGCTCTCGCCCCGCTGATCGCCCTCAGCCTCGGCTACTTCCTGGTGATGCTGGACGTCACGGTCGTCAACGTCGCCATCCCCGACATCCGCGCCTCCCTCGACGTCGGCGCCTCCGGCCTCCAGTGGATCGTCGACGGCTACAGTACGGTCTTCGCCGGTCTCCTCCTGCTCGGCGGCAGCCTCGCCGACCGCCTCGGCCACCGCCGCATGTTCCTGACCGGCCTCGGCGTCTTCACCGTGGCTTCCCTGGCCTGCGGCGTCGCCGCCTCCCCCGCCGTACTGATCGCCGGGCGGCTCGCCCAAGGCGCCGGCGCGGCCCTGCTCGTACCCGCCTCGCTCGCGCTCCTCCAGGCCATCTACCCCGACCGCGCGGTCCGCGCCCGGGCCATCGCCATCTGGGGCGCGGTCGCCTCCATCGCCTTCGGCGCGGGACCGGCCGTCGGCGGACTGCTGGTCTCCGGCTTCGACTGGCGCGCGGTGTTCTGGCTGAACGTGCCGGTAGGCGCCCTGGCCGTCCATCTCACCCTCCGCCACATCCCTGCCTCCGCCCGCAAGCGGGACACCCGCAAGGCGGACCCGCTGGGCCAGGCCCTGGGCATCTTCGGCCTGATCTCCCTCACCACAGGCCTCAACGAAGCCGGAGCCCGCGGCTGGACGTCCCCGCTGGTCCTGTCCACCGTCGGCCTGGGCGCCGCCGCCCTGATCGCCTTCGCCCGGGTCGAACGTTCCCTGGAGGCACGAGCCGCAGCCGCCCGCACCGAACGCGCCCCGCTCCTGCCGCCATCGTTGTTCCGTTCCGGCGCCTTCACCTCGACCGCCGCGATCGGCCTGCTGATCAGCCTCGGCTATTACGGCATGCTCTTCCTGACGACCCTCTACTTCCAGCAGCAGCGCGGCTTCAGCGTGCTGGCCACCGGCCTGGCCCTCCTGCCGTCGGTGTGCATGGGCCTGATCGCCGCCCCGCTCTTCAGCCGCCTCACCGCCCGCACCGGCCCGTACATCCCCATGGCCGGAGGCCTCCTCCTGGGCACCACCGGCTTCCTCGGCTGGCTGCTAGCAGGCCCCGACACCCCCTACCCCGTGCTCCTCTTCGCCTTGATCGCCACCGGCCTAGGCCAGACCATGACCGCCCTCGCCGCCACGGCCGCGATCATCGAGGCCGCCCCCGCCTCAGGCGCCGGCATCGCCTCGGCCGTCTTCAACGTCGCCCGCCAGGTCGGCAGCGCCGTCGGCGTAGCCCTGTTCGGCGCCTTCGCCACCGCCTCCGGCAGCTTCACCTCCGGCCTGCACCTCTCCACCGCCATCGCCGCCACCGCCTTCGCCACCGGCGCCCTACTGGCCCTAACCGCACAAGCCCGCACCCGCCGCACCACGGCCCATTGATCTACCAGGCCCCCTCCCCTGCGCCGCCACCCACGCCCGCAGCTCACAAGTGTTTGGCCGACTCGGACTACGGCTCCGCCGTCTCCTCGCCCCGAGACATCGCCGTCTCGCGTCGGCCGCACGCTGTTTGTCTCGGCTCCCAGCGGTCTGGAGCCGCCTATGTGACCCGAGGCGGCCATGTGTTTACGCTCCGCCATTCACGGATCTAGCCTGGCCTTAGTGGAGTCTAGGAGGTGCGAGGATCGTGGGTTTCGGCTTTCGCGTGGGGGTGCCGGGAGCTAGCGTGCGGGTCTCGACACGCGGCGTTCGTGCGTCGGCGGGGCCGCGGATCGCGCGCGTCAGCGTGGGCAGCGGTGGGACACGCGTGTCCAGCGGGATGGGACCGTTCTACGCTTCCTCCTCCGCTGGCGGCAGACGACGGACCAGCACCCGCAAGTCGACGCGAAACCGTACGGTCGGCCCCTCGCCCGCCCAACTGGAGCGGGCCCGTCGCCAAGCCGAGCGAGCACAGCAGGAGGCAGAACGCGACGCGGCGATAGCGCAGCTGCGCGAGTTGCGCCAGCAGACGACCAGCGTTCACCTGGTCAACTATCCGCCGCTCCAGGCGCCGCAGGTTCCTCGACCACCGCAGCTGGGTCTCCCTTGGGCGTTGACCGAAGCGCGCGCTTTTCACCTACGCGGTGTCGGCCGATTCGCCCGAGCCGAACGAGCAGCGGCCACACGCGCGGCCGAGCATGACGCCGCCGAGTTTCTGGCCGCTGAACAAGCCCGCCTGCACCAAGAGCACCAACGCCTCAGCGGCGAGGCTGACCAGTGGTGGCAGGCACTTCTTGCCAATGACGAAGTGACGGTCTGCGAAGCCGTGAACGTCGCGTTCTCTGACAATCCAGCCGCCGGGTGCGCAGTCGGCGTTGAGGAGAACGTTCTGTCGATCGTCCTACGTCAGCAGGACATCGATTCTCTACCAGAGCAGGCGCCAGGCCTTACTCCGAGCGGACGCCCGACCCTCAAGAAGCTCACCAAGCGAGACCGGAACCTTTGGTGGCTCAACATCATGGGCTCGAACGTGATCGCCACCCTTAAGGAAGCGTTCGCGACCGCACCCGCAATCGTGGCCATCGACCTCGCCGTACTGACGCGGATCCCCGAGAATCAACGCCTGGGAATCGTCGCCTACGGTCGGTGGAGCCGCCAGGCCGTCCAATCCACGGCTTGGCGCACTGCCGAGGACGCGCTGCGCTTTCTCGACCTCGGTCAAGACGTTGCCTGCGCAGTGACCACCACCTCATCTGGCAATCTCTCCACCACCATCAAGCCCCTCAACGCAGACCGGATTCCCGGTCTGCAGGCATTGCTCGACAACGCCGTGGATGAATCCGCGACCAACGCATCTCCGTTGGCAGAAATCGAGTCCCAGCTGCGGCCACGGCCAGATGGGCCCGCCGGCGGTCAAAGCACAGCCGATCCGTACTCGCTCCAGTCGTTCGAAGCATGGAAGCAGGCGAGCTCCGCCACACCACCTGCTCCGCCTGCCCCTCAGCGCCCGATGGCGCCCACGACGCTCATCCCCGGTCAGACGGTCGAGCTACCCGAGATGGCCCAGCAAGGCCTGCTCATCACTTTCACTTTCGCCGGAGCGGACGCCGACCTCACCCTCTTGCTCACCGGTCGCGACGGCCGGGTGATCGGTGACGAGGACTTCGTCTTCTACAACCAGCCGTCCACTGCCCAAGGCGCCGCACGCCTGCTCGGCAAGCAGCCCGAGGGGCCGTTCCTCGTCGAACGCGCAGCCGTCCACCTGGCGGCGTTGCCCGGCCACCTGCACCGGGTCATCGTGTCGATCAATATGGACGTCGAGACCGGCCTCACATGCGGGGCACTCACCCATTCCACCCTTCACATGCAAAGCGCCGACGGATCGGTCTGGGCGTTCGAGGCACCCGCCGATCCCAAGATCCGCGCAATGGTCATTGCTGAGCTCTACCGGCACACCACAGGTCAGGGCGCTGTCTGGAAGCTGCGAGCCCTAGGCCAAGGGTGGGCCGACGGCCTCGACGGGCTCGCACGCTCCCACGGTGTCGAAGTGGACTGACTCCCAGCGATCTACTCCTCCTGGCAGATCATCTCGAAACCGGGACCGGGCTCGGACGTCGCCCCCTGGTACGCCTTCGCTAACGCCGATCCGGCTACGGCGAGGCAAGGGGCAGCCGGAGAACGAAACGGGCGCCCTTAGTGCTCTCGGCAATGATGAGCGTGCCCCCGTAGATCTCGGCGATCTCCCGTGCAATCGGAAGCCCCAGACCGGTGCCGCCAGGATCGCGTCGCTGGGACTCCGGCAGCCTGGCGAAACGTTCGAAGACCCGCTCGCGCTCTTCGGCCGGGATCCCCGCCCCGTCGTCCCTCACCTCAAGCACCGCCTGCCCGCCGCCCTCCGCGACCACCACCTCGATCTGCGAGTCCGCGTGCCGTTCGGCGTTGCTGAGCAGGTTGCCCAGCAGGCGCCCGAGCCGTACCGCGTTGGCCCGCACAAGCACCCGAGGCTCCAGCCGAGTCACGACGGGAGGGTGCCTCGGATGCCGAACGGTCTCCCTTTCGACCAGCTCCGCCAGGTCGATGACCTCGACCAACGCGGGTGAACGCGCGTCCAGACGCGACAGCTCCAGCAGGTCCGCGACGATCTCGTTCAGCCGCTCGGTATCGCGCAACGCGGCGCGCACGGTCGGCTTCCAGTCAAAGCTGTCAGGCTCATCCAGCGCGACCTCAAGCCGGGTGTGCAGGCCGGCGATCGGATTGCGCAGGTCATGCGAAGCGTCCGACACGAACCGGCGCTCCCGGCTGGTGGCCTGCTGCAGCCGTTCCAGAGTGTCGTTCACCGTGACGGCCATCCGCTGCAGCTCACCCCCGGTATGCGGCTCCGGCACCCGCCGATCCAGATCCGTCGCGGTGATCTCGGCCAACTCCCGCCGGATGGCCTCGACCGGCCGTAGCGCGTTGCCGATCGTCCACCACGTCCACCACCCGACCAGCGCCGTGAGCACGAGCAGCACCACCGCTGCCTCCAGGTAGAGCAACGGCGTGCTCAACGGAAGAGGCACCGGCTCGGCGGCGTACAACATCACCGTGCGCGGATAGGCGCGCCCGCCGACCCGCAGTCCCACCAGATGGACGCACTCCTTCAAATATGAAGGACAGACCCGATCACTGATCAGCAGGTCGCTGATCCTGGGCGCCACCGGATTCAGCGACGGCCTACCCCTCAACGACGCCGACGCGGCGATCACCCGACCGCTCGGCTCCACCATCTGGATCAGCTGTGCCTCGCCCGCCTCCGGCCGCACCGGCGTCGCGATACCCCTTGTGGTGATGTCGAACGCGACCCGCTGCAGCGTCTTACGCGCGTGCCGCTCCGCCGCGTTCTCCCCCGCGGACTCCAGCAACTGCAGAGTCAGCACCATGCAGACCAGCAGAGTGACGCCGGCCCCCACCACCGAGATCACCGTCGCGCGTCCCCGCACCGACAGGAACGCCCGCGCGGCCCACCGCCGCGCCTGCTCCCGGCCGCGCCCCGCGCCCATCACCCCAGCTCCCGACCGCCCGATCCCTCAAAGACCATTGTCACTCTCCAATAACCCTAAGTGACCGCCGGATCTCTCCCTGAGCCGGGGGTGCTGCTGATCGCACCCGAAGCTGCGTTCGTGTGATCGACATCGGACCTGCTAGACAACTGGTTCATGGAACGACGAACCGTGCGGTGTTATCGCTATTTGCTGGTCATGACCGCGCTGGTGGTGTTTCTGGGCGTTGTTATCGGCCTGCTGGTGCGGGCGCTGGTCCAGGGGCTGTCGTATCTGGAGGCGTTGGGCGCGGTCATTCTGCTGGCGGTCCTTGGCCTGGGGCTGGTGATGGCTGTTGCGGCGTTGCGCAGTCGCGTGATCGTGGACGCGAAGGGCGTCACGATCGTGGGTGCGTTGCGGCGCTGGCGCTACGCGTGGGAGGACGTCACCGAGATCTCCCTGCACGCATCGCTGCGGTATTGGGAGGTGTACCTGCGGACGGCCGATGCCGAACGGCGGGTCTTCTTCTATCCGGTGGGGGTGTTCGCGCCTGCGGCGGGTGGGGAGCGCTTCTCCACTCCCCCGCCGCACACCCCGCCTGGCCTGGCGACCCTCTATGCACGGCTGACCGAGCTTCGCGGCTGAGACGGACAGACGGTCACAGCCGGGTCACAGGCTTTCGCACCGGGTTGTGACTCCTTCGCCGCTAGAAAGTTCGCGGCGAAGGATCACTGCGAAGGGGCGTGTGATGGCTGACGCGGATGCGTTGTTCAAGGCGGGGAAGTTCGAGCAGGCGGGTCGCGCGTACGAGGAGATCCTGAAGAAGGACCCCACGAACGTGCACGCGGCTCGTCAGCGCGGGTATGTGGCGCTGCTGTCCAATCGGTTCTCCGACGCTGAGATGTATTTGAAGGTGGCGCTCAAGCTGGGGCCTGGTGACAAAGACACGAACCGGCTCCTGGCGGACTGCTACACGCGGCAGGACAAGTTCTCTCTGGCGGCGCCCTACTGGCAGGTGGCCGGAGAAGAGGTCTATGCCACATGGTTCGCGGCGGTGAAGGGCGAGCCGTACCAGGTTCGCGGCGACATCGGCCGTGTGGCATTGAAGGGAATGGATCCGAAGCCGTTGGTGGAGGCTTCGGTCAACGGTGGAGCGCCGAAGCTCTTCACGTTCTATACACGGGTTCCGTGGCTGGGCCTGTCTGCGAAGACCGCCCAGGAAGCCGGGCTCAGCCCTGTCGCCAGTCAGAAAATCGAGTATGAGGGCGAGACTCGATGGATGTACTTCGGGGTGCTGGACTCCTTCAAGCTGGGCGACCTCGAACTGCGCAATGTCCCGGTGGAGTGGTCGGACTCGGATGCGGGCGATGAAAGCGCCGGCATCATCGGTACGTGGGTCTTCTACCACCTGCTGACCACGTTCGACTACCCGGGCCGGGAGGTGATCCTGCGCCGCAGGACGCCCGCAGCGGCCAGAAAGGCACGTGTCGACGCCGTACGAGCGGGAGCCAAGCCTCTTCCGCTGTACCTGGCCCGTGAGCACCTGCTGCACAGCAGGGGCAGCATCGCCGGCTCCGGAACGCAGGTGGTGGCCCTGGACATCGGCGGTACGAGCGAAATGGCCGCGAGCGTGCCCGAGGAAACGGCCAAGCGGTTGCGAATCCGTCCCGACTACGAGCGCCCGCTGGAGGCCTTTGCCGGGGGCCAGCCGGTCGTCAGCTATCCGTGTTATCCGAAAGAGATCCGCCTCGGCGGCGCGGTGGCCAAGGACACCTACTGCTATGCGGACAACCGGCCCGTGGACAGCTCCTTCGGGTTCGATTTGCTGGGCCACTTCGCCCACAGTTTCTACAAGCCGTACAACGTCACCCTCGACTTCACCGACATGAATCTGTACGTCGCGCCGGGGAAGGCCATCTGATCGCCGGGGGCCTATGGCTCGCCCGGCACGGCTTGCAGGTGCGGACGGTCGCGTTCGGCCCAGCGGACGGTCGGGGGAACGGCCGGTCCGGTCAGAGCGAAGAGGCCGCCGACCAGCCACCAGCCCGGCACGCCCCACTCAATGCACAACGTGATCAGCAGCACGGGGCCGATGGTGATCCCCAGGCCTTGTCCGTGAGCCGTCTTCACGCGCCTGGCCGAGGACTCCTCAGGGGCAGATCTGGCAGTAGAGCATCTGACCGGAAGCCTTCGCGCGGCGTGCCAGGCCGACGAGCTCGTCCATCACGGGCCTGACTTCGTCCGGGTCGTTCCAGGTGTTCCAGGCCATCTCTTCTGTGTTGGCCCAGATCGGAGCCGCTTCGGCGAGCGCCTCTTCGGTCGCCGCCGCGAGAGTGTCCCGGACCAACGTGCTGAGTTCGACGACGATTACCTCGTCTTGCTCAGGGGTGATGAGTTCCGGGCCGGGGATGTGGTCGGTCGGGATGCCGGAAAGCAGCAGATCCATGTAGGAGTCGCCCGACAGCAGACTGACGAGCTTGCCGAGAATGACGACCGGGTCGATCCCCTTGAAGTCCATGGCCTCAAGGTCGGCCGCCGCCGCTGCCTGAAAGAGACCGTCCTCGTTGAGGCTCAGCGAAAGAGCGCCCTCCCGGTCAGGCGCGCGGAAGTAGTCGCACAGCACGCCCATCTCGCCTCCATGTGTTCTGCCGGCATTCGCGCTCCGACCACCCTAGATGGTGTGGCGAGACCGTCCGGCTCGAGGGACCGGTTCATAGTCCGTTTCGCTTCTCGGCGAGGCGGGACGCAATACTGGCCCGCATGACGCAGCCGCTTGGTTTCGAGGGCCAATCCGAGATCGTGTCCGACATCACCACGACATTGCTGACGCTGCTACCGGAGGGATGGCTCCGCCTGCAGATCGACTACAGGGCGGTCGGCGACAACGTGGCCGGTGACGGACTGCTGTTTCTGGACGGCCAACGGGTGGCCGGCGTCGATTTGCCCGAGGAGATCCACGACCGGTTCGCCGCGCTGCGCAAGGGAATGGCGCATCCGGAACGCGGCACCTGGTTCCAGACCACCTATTGGCTGGAACAACCGGGCTCGGCGTCGATCACGTACGAGTGGCAGGAAATGCCGGCTTGGGACCCTCCGCCCTCCGCCGAGGACTGCGCGCGGGAACTAGAGCTCCATCCCCGCAGTGCCGACGCCGTTCCGGACTGGATGCGGGAACGACTCACGCGCTGACCGCAGAACGACTCGCGCGCTGACCGCGAAGGAACGACCGCGAACAGCCGACCGCGGCCAAGGGCCGTGACCTGGGCGTCGGCTGTCAGATCGCGCGCGCATTTGGACAGGAGTGCCTGTCGAACAGGCTGACAACACAGATCTTCTTGTGAACACGTGACCGGTTAGATGACGGTGGTCTCCGCTCCCCCAGCTCCCGCGACCTGGAGAAACGATGAGACTACCCTCATACGCCGCTGTCCTCGTGGCGACCGCACTGCTGACCGGAGCGGTCGAGGCGCCGGTAGCGCAGGCGGTCGACGCCAAGGCACTTCCCAAGCCACTGCCGCAGGCGCTTTCGAACGCACTTCCCATGGCGCTTCCGAGCGTGGACATGGAAGCCACCATCAAGGCGGCTCAGATCGACCCGCGGCGTCCTGACAACACGCTCACCCCGGGCGCCAAGGCGAGCGTTCTTCTGGTCGAACAGGCATTGCGCGACCGGCAACTGCTCGACGCGAAATGGGTGGACGGCTACTTCGGTACGACGACCATCGCCGCCTTTGCGAAGTACCAGGAATCGCTCGGCTACAGCGGTCTGGACGCCACCGGTCTGCCGGGCAAAACGTCCCTCACCAAGCTCGGAACGGGCCGTTACACGGTCACCCGCATTCTCGAACCGGGTGCCCGGGTTTCCAGCGACGGTTTCACCATCAACACCCGTACGCAGAAAATGCTGGCCGAGGCGGAGCGGCTGCTCGGCCGCGACCTCGTGCTGTCGCAGGGCTCGTACAACCCCGGCGGCGATCCCACCTCCGCCGGCACGCACGATGGTGGCGGCGTCGTCGACATCTCGGTCGACGGGATGAGCGCGGCCACCCGTACGACGGTCGCCCGAGCCCTGCGCCAGGTCGGCTTCGCAGCATGGGTGCGCAATCCCGATCAGGGCGACTGGCCGTGGCACATCCACGCCGCCGCCATCAGCGACACCGATCTCTCCAGCCAGGCCCAGCACCAGACCGGCGACTACTACCTCGGCCTGAACGGGCTCGCCGACCATGGCCCGGACGACGGCCCCAAGGTCACCATCCGCACCTGGGAGGAATACCAGCGCAGCTAGACCATCCGGGCTCCAGGCTCTGCGGAACGAATCCCCCCGCAGAACAGGCTCCGCAGAACAAAAGGAGAAACGACATGCTCGGGCTCACGAAGATCCTCACCGCCACGGCCGCCGCAGTAGCGCTCGGCGGGGCGACGGTCGCCCTCACGACCCCGGCCCAGGCGGCGGCCCGCGACGGCGCCTGCGACAGCGGCGAGTTCTGCTACTACTACAACAGCGACAACCAGGGCTCCATCTCCGACTTCACCGGCTCGGTCGCCGACTACGGCACCACGCAGCCGTCCTGCTACGACTTCAAGGGCGCGGGCAACGGCAAGGGCCTGTGCATCAAGAACAACGCGGCCTCCGTCTGGAATCGCAGCAGCCAGACCGTGCGGGTCTACTTCAACAGCAACTACGGCGGTACGTATCAGGACTTCGCGGCGGGCGCCAAGGGCAACCTCAACTCCAGCCTGAAGAACCAGAACGCCTCCCACGAGTTCGGCCCGTCCGCGCGCACGAACATGTCGTACGGCCTGTACAGCGCGAGCGGCGGCACGATCACCTGCGGGTTCGACGGCTACACCACCACGCCCGGACGCCATGAGGGCATCGACATCGCACGCAGCATCGGCTCGGACGTGCACGCCCTGGTGAGCGGTCAGGTCATCTACATCGCGCCCGGCGCGAACGGCAGCTCTGGGCTCTCCACGATCTCCGTCTACAACTCCTCGCTCGACAAGACGGTCATCTACCTGCACTCGGCGCCGCGTGCCTCGCTGGCCGTCGGCCAGACGATCAGCCGCGGCCAGGTCATCGCCGACGAGGCGTGGCACGGGATCTCCTCCAGCTCGGGCGCGCACACCCACGTCGAGATGCGCCTCGGCCGGCAGACGCACGCGGCCAAGAGCGTGAACGACCCGGTCCTGGACAACCCGAACCCGACCTCGTTCTGGAACTCCCAGGGCTACAACGTCCGATAAGCGCGCTGCGGCCCTTCACAGAAGAGGAACAGCTGTGTCGAAAAGAAATGCACGCATGACCCCGCGACTGTTCGCGGCCGGCGCGGCGATGGCGGCGCTCGGCGGGACCGTTCTCATCTCGGCGTCGCCCGCCTCTGCGGCGAGCCGGGACGGTGTGTGCGACGACGGCGAGTTCTGCTACTACTTCAACAGCGACAACCAGGGGTCCATCTCGGACTTCACCGACTCGGTCGCCGACTACGGCACCGCGCAGCCCTCCTGCTACGACTTCAAGGGCGCGGGTGCCGGTAAAGGCCAGTGCATCAAGAACCAGGCCGCGTCGGCGTGGAATCGCAGCAGCAAGACCGTCCGGGTCTACTTCAACAGCAACTACGGCGGCACGTACCAGGACTTCGCGGCGGGCGCCAAGGGCAACCTCAACTCCAGCCTGAAGAACCAGAACGCCTCCCACCAGTTCCTGAGCTCGACGCCGCCGACCGGCTGCACGACCGACGGCACCGACAGCAAACTGCCCACGACGATCCTGGTCTACCGGGTGTCTCTCAATCGCGTGGACAGGGTCGGCTTCGAGACCTACGTCAAGAACGTTCTGCCGAACGAGTGGATCACCAGCTGGCCCGCCGAGTCGCTCAAGGCCGGGGCCGTGGCCGTCAAGAGCTACGGCTGGTACTGGGCGCTGCACTCGACGCGCAAGACGCCGGGCGGCGCGTGCTTCGACGTCTACGACACCACCTCGAGCCAGGTCTACAAGCCCGGCTCCGCGGTCGCGTCGACGAACTCCGCGGTGGACGCGACGTGGGGAACGCGGATGACCCGCAGCGGAAAGATCCTGCAGGCGCACTACTGCTCCACGACGACCGCCTGCGGCGGCTGGGTCACCGGTGACTGGATGTCCCAGTACGGCTCACGCGACAAGGCCAGCGCGGGCCAGAGCTATTCCACCATCCTCAAGTACTACTACAGCGGGATCGTCCTCGACTGACCCCGCAGCCCCTCCTGGTCCCCCGCCGTGTCCCCTCGCGGCGGGGGCACTAGGGCCCGTCGACGATGACCTGGAAGTTGACCGGCCGGTTTCCGGGGAACGCGACCCGTCCCGAAGCGTCCACCAGCTTGAACCGCACGTAGCACAGCCCCGGTTTCCTGGGCGTGGTGATGTCGGTCCGGATGTCGACCATCTTGCCGGGAGCCGTGTCGTTGATCGGCACGTCGGAGATGGTCTGGCACTGGTCGGCCTGCTGCGGAAGGTCGAGGCGGCGCAGCGAATACCCCTCCCACGGCACCGTCCCGACGTTCTTGAGCCGCCACACCTTGGTGATCGCCTTGCCAGGACTCACATGCGCGCAGTCAGGCAACGTCATGTCCGCGACGAACGCGGCCGCGTCGCCCTCATGCGTCGGCGGAGCCGCAGCCGGATTCGACACAGGCACCGGGCAATCCGCCGCCGAGAGCGCCACCCGCGACGCGCTGACGGACGGCTTGGGACCGTTCCCAACATGCCCGGAACCACGATCGCCGGCCGTCAGAACGACCGCTCCCACCCCGACAACCCCAACCGCCAACGCGACCGTGACCAGCCGAAACCGCCCCCGCTTCGGCCGCACCACCTGAACGTCATTCGCGACGACGGCCGGCGACACCGAGATATGCACCGGCTCACGTTCCACGGTGTCCAGGGCAGAAGCGGCCAGCCCACCTGGCCGGGCCGCGATGGTGCCCGCGACGGCCGCGACCTCCCCGCCCGCCGCCGACCTCACCGTCCGGTTCGCCGTCTCCCACCGTTCGCGGTACGCGGCCGGATCCGCGCCGCACGCCTTGACGAACTCGACGGTCGTCGCCCAACTGGGGAGCCTGTTGCCCTTGGTGGCTTCGTACAGCGTCGTGTGCGAGATCGCCCCGGACCGACCCGACATTTCCCGGAACGGTGGATTGCCCACGGATCGACGCAGTTCCCGCAGTACCGAGGCAAAGTCCGCGACCGCCTCCATCTGTGCACGCATGCCGTCCACGGCCTGAAGCTAACCCGCCCAAGCACTTCGCTCAAGGCCCGAAACGATCTCGCTCTAGGCGCTGCTTGTGAGCTCGGGTGCGTGTACCCGAGACGGGCGGCGGCCCGGCCGACGATCCCAAATCCCAACGTGAGGGCGTACATCGCAATGAGCGATCGACTCAATCGTCAATCATCGCTTTTCGCGATCGAGTCACGCGCCTAGCGTGACAGCCGGCAGCTACGCCAAAGAGACATGGCTGCATGAGGAGACGAAGTGTTCGACTACGACGCCGAGCTCACCCGCTACCGCGACCGGCTCCTAGAGTTCCTCGACGTCCGACCCGGCGATCATGTCCTCGACATCGGCTGCGGCGCCGGCCAGACCACCCGGGACGCCGCCCGAGCCGCATCGCGGGGAACCGCGCTCGGCATCGACGTCTCGTCCGCGATGCTCGCCCAGGCCTGCCAACGGGCCAAGACGGAAGACCTGCCCAACGTCAGCTTCGTACAGGCCGACGCTCAGACCCACGCCTTCCCGCCTGAGCACTTCACCCTCGCCACGAGCCGGTTCGGCACGATGTTCTTCTCCGACCCCGTCGCCGCGTTCACCAACATCGGGCGATCCCTGCGCCCAGGCGCCCGCTTCGTTCAGCTGGTCTGGCAAGCCGCCGACCGGCAGGAATGGCACACCGCGGTCCAAGCGGCGCTGTCAGACGGCGCCCCGTCAGTACCCGACGCAGTCGCCCCGTTCGCCCTGGCCGACCCGGACACCATGATCAGCATCTCGACCGCAGCGGGCTTTACCCCGGTGGACATCATCGACGTCCGCGAGCCCATCTACTACGGCCCGGACGTCGAGAGCGCGAGCGCCGCCGTGCTCCAGCTCTGGACGGCCAAGGGCCCGCTCGCCGATCAAGACGCCGGCTCCACCGAACGCGCCCTAGACCGGCTCCACTCCACCCTCGAAGCCCACAACACCGGCGACGGCGTCTGGTTCGACTCCCGCGCATGGCTGGTCATCACCCGCCGCCCCTGACCGCCCACAGACTCAAGATCGTCTCCCACATCGTTCGGCGGGGCGTTCGGGATCATCCCGAACGCGGGATCACTGGCTGAGCAGCGGCGACGGCGGCTTCAATCTCGGTCGTCAGCCCCGCTTTCGCCTCCGTGAAGGAGAGCCATGCCCGTGAAAACCGCCCGGTTCCTGCCCGTCGCGGCGTTGTCGGCAGCCATGCTGTCGGTCACCTCACCCGCGATGGCCGCCACGACGCAGCCCGTCAAACCAGCCTCGCCCGCAAAGCGCACCATCGCCCCGTGCCCGCTGTCGATCCACTATCTGCTCGGGAAGAAGCAGCGCAGGATCAGGGCGATCAGCTTCCTTGGCCACGTGGAATGCCCCATCCCGGTGTACATGGACGGGCAGGCGTACCTCTACCACGGCAAGCAGAAGGAGGCGAACGGCCGGCATTTCAGTTCCCTGGTCTTCGCCGCGGAAAGCCATGGACGGTACGAATACGGCCGCCGGCGCAGCACCTACCGGGTGAAGTTCGTCGTCACGCTGACGGCCCAGGGCAACGCACGCTGGGCCTCGCTGGGCACTCACTGCTTCCGCCCGAGTCCATTCCTGGTCCAGACCATCCGCTGCATCATCTACAAGAACATCAAGACCAAGTAGCACGCTCACGAATGACGCCCTGCCCAGGAGACAATGGCGTCCCTGGGCGCGGAAGCCCATTCCGCAGGATGGGCTACGGGTTCAGCCGGCGTCGGTGCGGGAGACCACGTTCCCGCTCATGCGGCGAACAACGCACCGAGCACGACGATCACGTCTAGCTGGCGGGCAGAGCACGAAGGGCCAGCACCTTGGCTCGCGTGGCAGTGGTGGCGGCGTGGCTCGGCGTCGTGGTCGAACGCGCCCTCGCTCCGGCCAGCGGGGTCGTTCGGGCCGACGGGCGTCAGTGAACGCGTTGGGCGAGGGAGACGATGATGCCTTCCGGGCCGCGCACGTAGGCCATTCGCCATGACTGCTCGTACTGGCCGACGCCCCCGACAAGTCCGTAGCCGTCAGCGGCGAGCCGGTCGAGCGTCGCGTCGAGGTCATCGACCTCGAAGGCCACGTTGCGCAGCCCGAGTTCGTTGGCCATCGCGTCAGGGGCACCGGGCTGGTGGTCGGGCCGTTCGAAGCTCGACAGCTCCAGTGTCGTGCCCCCGTCCGGAGCGGCGAGCATGACGATGCGGGTGCGGGAGTCGGGGATACCGATCACGGTGTCGAGGAACTCACCCTCGACCGCCATCGGGGCGCCCTGGGCCTGGAGTCCGAGTCGTACGAAGAACTCGGTCGTCGCTTCCAGGTCCGCGACGGTGACACCGACGTGGTCGAAGCGGCGGATGCGGGAACCGTGCGCCGCTGCGGAGCCTGACGCTGGGGCAGGCGCCTGGCTGGAGGATGCCTGGTCGACGTGGGGCGGGTCTGACGCGCGCGGTGCTGGGCCGTCGTTCGGTGCGATGACCGCCACCCATCGCTCACCGTCGCGGGGGTAGGGGATGTCGGTGTACTTCGCGACGAGGCGGTCCACGACGGTCCAGGCCTCGGGCCCCGTGATCCAGTCGACGACGCGGCCGCGGACGGCAACGGGCGCGAACGGGTTGTCGGCGGGCGCGATGGACAGGGCGAGGCGTGGATCACGGCGCAGGTTGCGTGCCTTGCGAGTGTGCGGCCCGGTGAACAGCACGATGTGGTCGCCGTGGGTTCCGACGTACACGGGTGTGCTGTGGGGTGCGCCGTCGGGCAGAACGGTGGCCAGGTGCGCGATCGCCGGACCGTCCAGAACGCGTCGGAGCTCGGTGTCGAGCATGGCTTCTCCTTCAGCAAGAGCAAGAGTGGGAAGGTGTTCACCGGGCATGGGATCGGGCGACTTCGTAGTGCAGGTGTGTGACACCCGGGGCGGCCACCGCTTCGAGCAGCTGAAGCCGCACGTGTTCGGGCAGGTTCTGGAAGAACGGTCGGCCTTCACCGAGCAGGACCGGGACCTGGTGCAGAACGATCTCGTCGAGCAGCCCTGCCTTCAGCGCCTCGGTGACGACCCCGCCGCCCATCAGGGCCACGTCCTTGTCGCCGGCTTGTTGGCGCGCCACCGCGATGGCGTCCTCGATGCCCGTGGCCACGAACGTCTGGCGCTCGTTGTCCTGCGGCGCCGGGCGGTGGCTGAGAACGACCAGCGGAGCGTTCGGATGCGGCGTACCGCCGCTCCCCCAGCCGGAGTCGTCGTAGGTGTTGCGACCGCAGAGGCTGACGCCCACGCGTTCGGCGAGGGTGTCGAAGACACGGGCACTGGGCTTGCTCAGGGTGAACCCGGCGAAAGCGGTGCTCGGGGTGTCGCCGTCGGAGTACCAGTCGAACAGGATGCCTGCGTCGCCGAGACCGCGTCCGGCGGCGGGGTTCCGGCCGGTGATGTATCCGTCGACCGAGACCGACAGTGCGGTGATTACCTTGGCCATGAGCTGCCTTTCCGTCAGATCAGATCACGCATGCGGCGACGTTATGAGGAAGCGTGACGCCGCGTCTTGAACGAATCGCGCATGGGTCATAGCCGCGGTAGCGGCCTCGTGCGGGAGGCGAGGAAGGAACGGTACGACGCCGCGTGGTCGTGCTCGCGCAGGCATCGATCGACCTCGCCACCGAACAACGCGCTCGGGGTGACACCCGCCAGGCGCAGGCATTCGCGGCTGAGGTGCGACTGGTCGGCGTAACCGACATCGGTCGCGAGCGCAGCCATTCCTTCGGCGCCGTGCTGACCCAACGGCGGGCTCGCGGCCTGGGCCAGCGCGAGAAATCCCTGGAACCGCAGGGTCCGCTGCAGCACCTTCGGACTCACGCCCACCACGTGCAGGCACCGACGCCGTAGCTGGCTTGCCGATAGCCCCAGGTGCGAGGCGAGGACGCCGATCTCGGCCTGCTGCCAGGGCATCAGCAGCCGCACCGCCTCATCCATCAGCGGGTCCAGGCCGGTCGCCGTACGCACCTCATGCAGCAGCTGGGCCTGCAGCATCCCCAAGGCCGTCTCGGGTGTGGGCGCGTTCACCATCTCCTCACCGAGCTGTTCCACCCACCGATGTTCCAGCTCCCGCAGCCCGACCCCCTGATCGAGCAGCTCGGACAGCGCCACCGGCAGCAGCGGGTTGCCGCCCGGCCGAAACCGGACCCCGACGATGGTGGTACGTGCCGGGACCACGTCGAGCACGGGGCCGGTCATCGGGCCGAGGAGCCGCGGCTCTCCGCCGAGCGGCCAGTGCAGGTCGACCCCGCCGCTCGGGAGCCGACGCTGCACGTACGGAACGTCATCGGTGCGATGCACCCATACGGTCTGCACCAGCCTCGACAAGGCCGGCACCGGCAGCCGTTCGACGTACGACCGCACCGGCTCTGGCCCGTTGACACCGGGCGCAGCGGACCCCCATCGCCCTTGCTCATCCGCGGGCACACCACCGCGGAGGGTGTCGTCCCCCGGCCCGCGAGAACGGCCGAGCTCAGGCACGGATCGCACGGTCGACCAGCTCGGCGAGCTCCGCGGCGGCCCGCTCGGGGTCGGCGCCCGCGTTCACGATGTCCAGGACCGTCCCATCGATCGCACCCCGCAACGCCACCGCGGCCGTGTGGACATCGAACTCGCGCAGTTCCCCGCTCTCCTGCCCACGCCGGAACCCGTCCTCGAGCAACGCCAGACCCGCACCGCCGGCGACGGCGCCGACGGCCCCGGCCAGGTCGACGGCCGCCCGGGCATAGACCGGATCGGCGGCGATGAACTCCAGGTTGCTCCGGATGTAGACCCCGATCTTCGCGCGCATCGTCGTCTGCGCCGCGATCAGCGGACCCATGAACGCGGCCGCCCGCGTCAGCACGTGCTCGAAGGTCTGCTGAAGCAGCGCCTCCCGCGTGCCGAAGTGATAGGAGATCAAGCGGGTGCTGCTCAGCCCCGCCTCCTGCACCACCTTCGCGAACGACAGACCGTGACTGCCCTCCCGGGCGACCACCCGCACCGCCGCCTCGACGATCTGCTCCCGTCTCTGACCACTCACGCGCCCACCCCCGTCCGCTCGCGTCGCGCGATGCCGACATGACGCGCTCTTACTCACCTAGGTAACACCTTACTCATGTGAGTAAAAAAAGTCGCTGGCGGGCCACTCCCGCCGTACGGAACGGCCTGCCCAACCAGGACGCCCAGCTCACGGCACCGATTCCGGGTCATAGACTCGACACCGGGCCGCGCGGCCTGAAACAACCGCCAGCCGCTCACCGATGTCCGGCATATGCCTCACCTGAAGATCGGATCGCGCGAGCGGACAGATCAAGCCCCGAGGAGGTCGGTGTGCGGAGGAATCTGCTGACCGTCCTCGCTCAGGAACACGACCGATTCACCGTCATAACACTGAGCGGCGAACTCGACCTCTCCACCGCCGATCTCGTACGCCCTCATCTTGATTCCGCCAAGGGCCGACCCGCACATCTGGTGTTCGACCTGACCCAGTTGGAGTTCATGGACTCCAGCGGCCTTCATCTCCTCGCCAGGGCCTACAGCATCACCCGGGCCCAAGGAGCGGTCGTGGTGATGGTCGCACCGGCCGACAGAATTCACCGCGTGCTGGAAGTCGCCGGATTCACCAGGGAGATGGCGGTGTACCCGACACTCGAGCTCGCACTCGCCACCCTCCGCTAAGAGCAGAGCCGCGCCGTGAAACACGTCGCCGGCCGCCGGGCGGTAGGGCGAGCCGCTTCGCGACGAGGCAGGCCACAGGGTCATGAAGATCAAGCTGGCCGAAACGGGCCCGCGCACGATCGATGAGCCGCCTCGCTGCGCCTGGAGAACGAGGCAGGATTGGCACCGCCGACAACCCGGTCCCCAGTCACCCTTAGGAACGCGGCATGACCACCTACGTCAGCGACGATGAGATGCGCGCGGGCATGGCCACCACCAAGGCCTACACCGCGGTGATCCTCCTGCCCGGTCCGGAGTACGGGACGGCTGAGGCCGCCCCGATCGTGTGGGAGCACGGCCGCCGCAACTTCGGCCTGCGCGCCGACGGTGTCCTCGACATCGTCTGCCCGGTCACCGACGGTGGCGGCGAGGTCTGCGGCATCGGCATCTTCAACGCCGATCTGGAGGCCACGCGCGCCGTGATGGCCGAAGATCCCGGCGTGAAGGCCGGGGTCTTCACGTTCACCGCGTACCCGGTGCGCAGCTTCCCAGGCGATCAGTTGCACTGACGGCCGCTCAGGCAGGGAGCAGAGACGGGGCCGATCCAGGACGGTCGGGTTCTGCGGGTCGAGCCTGCCTCTCCCTGTACTGGCTGCGAGCCACGCAGAAGGTCAAGTGCGCCTCCTTCTCGCCGTCCATGAAGTCCAGCGCGACGCCGGTGGCGGCCCACACCTCGGCGATGACCTCGGGACCGTTGGCCGCGTCTCGGACCGCTGCCGTCGCGAACGCGATGAGCTCTTCGGCCCCGTTCTCCGCGGTCGCCGCCACCGCCTCGCGCACCGCCTTGATCAGCCTGGCGACCGCCGCCGCGCCGATGAGGCCCTGCCGGTCGGTGGCCTCGGCCGGCCGGGCCGGAACGTTGACCACCTGGTACGGCTCCGGGGGCCGTCCGGGCGTGAGATCGGCCATCCGCAACCGGGCCGAGTTGGATCCGACGTCAAGAACACCTACGCGCATGCGCTGCCGTTACCCCTGGTGCGCGCCTCAAACGCGAGGTTCTGTCGCCTGGCGGAAGCGATCAGTCTTCGGCGAGGAGACCGGCGCGAAGGCGTTTCAGGGTGCGGCGGAGCATGCGGGAGACGTGCATCTGGGAGCAGCCGAGCTGTTCGGCGATCTGGTACTGGGTCTTGTTCCCGAAGAACCGCAGCAGCACGACGGTGCGTTCACGTTCGGGGAGCTCGTCCAGCAGGGGCGCCAGCGCCTCCCCGTCGACCAGCTTCTCCAGCGCGTCGTCCTCGGCGCCCAGGGTGTCGCCGAGCACGGAGACCTCCTTTTCACCGTCGTTCACCGGTGCGTCCAGCGACACCGGGCTGTAGGCGTCCGAGACGATCATGACCTCGATGACCTCGTCCCGGCTGATGCCGAGGACCTCGGCGATCTCGGCGGTGGTGGGAGAACGGCTGTGCTCGCGTTCGAAGTCCCGCGTCGCCTGATTGAACTCGGCGCGCAGCTCCTGAAGGCGGCGCGGGACGTGGACGGCCCAGGTCTTGTCCCGGAAATGCCGCTTGACCTCGCCCTGCATGACCGGAACGGCGTAGCGGATGAAGCGGTCGCTGAGCTGCGGGTCGTAGTTGTTGATGGCCTTGACCAGGCCTACGTAGGCGGCCTGCTCGAGGTCGTCGTTCGGCTCGCCGCGATTGGCGTAGCGGTGGGCGATGCTGCGGACGATCGGGGCGTGCAGTTCCGCCAGCTCAGAACGGATCTGCTCCTCGCGGGGGCGGTCGATGCTCGGCGCGTTCAGCTCGCTCAGCAGTTGCTCGGCCAGGCCGGTGTCGTATCGGCCACCGGATGAGTCCTTGGTGGCGGGCTTCTGGGCGAGCTGCGGGGACGCCCTGCCGGTGTTCGCGGTGCCGTTTTCGCCCAGCGCCCGATCGTGATGGCGTGCCAGCAGCTCCCGGTCCTTGGCAGCCCAGGTGCGATGATGCTCGGCCGCCGCCAGATGCCCCTCGGCCTGGGCCGGGAAGTCGGCGGCCCTCTGCTCCAGCAGTACGACCGCGCGCTCGTGGGCCTGAGCAGAACGCAGCAGGGCTTGTTCCGCCCAATCCGCCGCCTCGCGAATGTGCCCGTCGGCATCGTCACGGCGTTCACGAGCGCGCCGCAGGTTCTCGGCGGTGGCCGCCGGGCCGGGGATCTGACCGTCGCGCCGTTCACGGTGCTGGTGAAGCTCAGCGGCACGCCGACCGGTCTCGGCGGCTCGCCGCTGGATCTGCTCGGCGCGTTGCCGGGCCGCCTTGCGGCGCAGACTCAGGTCTTCGCTCACCGTTCAACCGCCCTCCCAGGAGTCGCGATCATCGGCACAAGCGATGATTCCGCCCTGGTCGGCCTCCGCGAGTCCTGGATCGGAAATCGCTGTCCGCCGCTGCCCAACAGCCATGACACCCCTGCTTTCCGGTTCCGGGTCGGACGCGCCCGGCTTCGAGGCTGTCTTTGGCGTGTGCCCGGTAGTGGACGGCTAAACCAGGCGACCCGGCGAAGCATGATCAGCCTGGAGGTCGATGAGCACGCGCAGCTCGCCCGCGAATACCGCCAGGCGCTTCAGAACGAGGCAGAACCGCCTGCCCACCGACGACTGACCCGTCTCCGGTCGGCTTGGTGGATTGGGACTCGCGAGTCGGGTAGTGCGGAACTTCAAGGGTTCAAACTGCCGCGAAGGAGAAACGCTCATGGCACAGAAGGTGCGCGACATCATGACCGGCCATCCCGTGTGCGTTCCGCCGAACACCGAGATCAAGACGGTGGCGACCACGATGCGGGACGAGGACATCGGGGCCGTGCTGGTCACCGAAGGCGAGGACCTGCGTGGCCTGGTGACCGATCGTGACCTCGTGGTCCGTGCGCTCGCCTCGGATCTGGGCCCGCAGTCCAGCGTCGGCGGTCTGTGCAGTGAGGCGTCGGTACGGATCGGGCCCGACGACGACCTCGATGTCGCGGTCTGGCTGATGCGCACGCACTCGGTACGCCGCCTGCCGGTGGTCGACGGCACTCGCCCGGTGGGCATCATCTCGCTCGGCGACATCGCGATCGAAGACGATCCCGACTCGGGTCTCGCCGACATCAGCGCCGCCGAGCCCAGCACCTGAATGGAGACAGAGGAGCGCCGGTCATCGCCCTCAGCGGGCCGCCGCGGCGGCGTCAGCCGGCCGCCGGCATCAACTCATCGTCCGGTCCGGACGTTGCCGTCGTCAGCAGGACCGCGGCGCGCTCGGCGATCACTGATTGCAGACGCTGGTCGGCGACGGTGATGGCCTGCGGCCGCTCATAGTGCACGCTCAACATGCCCAGGACCTGGCCGGTGCGGTCGGTCAACGGTGTCGACATGCAGGCCCGCGCCCCAGCCTCCAGCATCACCCCCAGTCCAGCGGTCCCGGCGAAGACCGAACTGGCCGCCACGTTGGGCACCCGCACCGCCCGGCCACTGGACAGCGCCCGCCCGCACGCGCTGCTGGCATCGTCACCGTCGGCCGGAACCACCCGGAAGAAGTCCAGGAACGCCTTCTCGAAGCCACGCTGCACCGCGATCTGCAAACCCCCGGCTTGCGGATCGAGCAATTGAACATTGCCGCGCTGAGCACCGCTGTGCCGCACTGCGGTGTCCAACGCGTCCTCCAACATCGACGTGGGATCGGCACGGTAGGCACTCGCGGCGTCGAAGAACCTCCCCCTCGGCCTTCTCGTCACGACAACCTCCATTTACTTGGCCTGGCCCTGCCGCCTTCGGCACTGCCATTGCCCATTGCCCAAAAGCCAACGAAACGAACAAGGTACCTCTGGGATCCAGACCACAGCACGTCAGCGCGACCACGGCGAACCCGGCCACCGCCGACGGCCCGATCTCCGCCCTACCAGCGCACCCGCCACGCAATGGTTGCCCGCATCCCTGAGCACGAGTTGCCGCTCAAGGACTCGTCTGCCACGGCTACGTACGTCAGCGGCGCAGGCGCACGCACCCAGCCGACAGCGCGCGTCGGACAGCTGCGGCTGCCTGCCGGGTTCAGCAGAACGGTCCGCTCGTCGAGGCGCCGTTGTGCTGCGGTGTGGTCTTCAACGTGCAGGGGTCGATCGCCGCGCGGCGCAGGGCACTGCGGGCGGCGCGGGCGTCCGCGTCGCTCAGTGCCGGTGTGCGTGACAGCACGAAGCCGCTTCGGCGGCCGGAGTCGGTGACCACCGCCCAGCGGTAGTCGGCCGCCAGCCCCACCACGATGTAGTTGGCGTTCGCGGTGTGCCGCCAGGCAGAGCCGAACCGCAGGAACGAGACGTTCAGCCGGGCGTTGGTGGCGTCGAGCGGCCGGGCGTCGCCCCGGATGGTGCTGGTGATGCCGAAGAACGACCGGCAGGAGTTCTTCACCGTCACCGTCCCTGCGGGGCTGAGACCGTAGTCGGCGGTGACGTCGCGTCGGCATTGGATCTCATACAGGGCGGGCACGGCGGCGATCTGATACCAGCGCCCCAGGTACCGGTCGACCTGGACCTTGCCGACGGGCTCGGGCGGCCCCGGCGCCGCCATTGCCGGTGTCGCCGTAGCGGCCATCGTTCCTATTCCCACAGCCGTCATCGCGAGCAGCTTCAGCATCTCAAGCCTCCCGGCTTCCCTCGGCACGGTCCTGAAGGATCTTCGATAGGCCGGGCGCCACCGGATGCGTGCGCGACCAAGAAATCTCATCCCTCGACCAAGCCCTGGCCAAGAGCGCAGGGGCCGTCGCCATGCGCTCGCAGGCCTCATGTGGACGCCGCCACACCACGAGAAGCGGACCCATCCAGGTACAAAGCGCTCTGTTTGGGCAAGGGGCAGTCCGAACACACGTGAGGAGGATCCGAGATGACCGTTACCGGAATCATCACTGCGATCGTCATCGGAGCAATCATCGGCGCGCTCGGCAGGCTGGTCCTGCCGGGACGGCAGCCCATCGGCTTCCTGCTGACCATCGGAGTCGGCATCGTGGCAGCCCTGCTCGGAACGGCGATCGCGCAGAAGGTCGGCGTCGGCACCACCGACGGCATCGACTGGATCGAACTCGTCTTCCAGATCGGCCTGGCCGCCGTCGGTGTCGCCGCCGTCGCCGCGTTCCAACGCCGCGGCAGCCACCGATAACGGCAGTCACCACCACCGACAGCGGCGGTGCGAAACTCCGGTTTCGCACCGCCGCTGTGCCATGTCGTGGCACCAGGGCACAGCCAGCCGCTCCGGATCGCGGACCGATAGCCCTCTGCCGCTCGACCACGAGCGACAGCAAGCAAGGCCGGAACGTCCTCGCCGCGAAGACACCGTGCCCTGCGTGCCCAGGAAGCGCGGTAATGTCCGGGTGGCAAGAGGAGGGTCATGGCCGATGGATTGGACGCGAGTGCGCTCCGAGCGGGGATGCGCCTGCAGCTGAGCTGGCGTAGCGCAATCGCGTGACGATCGTCATCTGGGACGCGCGGCCGACGGCCCGCCAAGGTATGTCCCAACTCGCCTCCGCCAGACGGACCCCGGCCGGTTTCATCGACTGCGGCGAGCCTGCCTACTTGTGGCGAACGCGATGACTCATCTGACGCGCGGCGTCTTCCGTGGAGTGGCGCCGCCCCTGGACGGACGCGAGCAAACACAGGCCGCCGCCATCGACAACGCCCGAGAGTCCGCGACGAAGGGCCCAGACTCGGCGGCCGACATTCCCCCGCTGGGATTCTGCGTCAGCTGTATAGCCGGGACCGGCGACTGGAGAGCGGCCGTGGCACTGCACCAGGGAACCGGCTACTGCCCGGATCACCTGCCCGCTGCCTGAGAACCGAGGGCGGTATTAGCCGGCTCGCCGACTCGTCCGTCGCCGCGACGGCGCCAGCAGCCGACCGAGCACCCGGAACGGCAGGGTGAGAACATTCAAGACTGTCGAAACGATTGCACTGAGAGCGCCAGTAATGCGCCGCATCTCTCTTCTCCCATCTTCCGGTCGCATAACGCCTGTACCCTCCAGCCGCGGCTTACACATTCGAGCCCTGACAGGCCCCCTTGCGATTGCGCCAACACCAATGGCTTCTGACTGGCCAGCCGGCGCGCCGCCCCTCCCCGACCTTCACGGCCGAGATCGCCAGCGGTCGTCGGCTCGGCGCCAGGGAGGCGCTTCAGCGCCCGGATGGCGGTGGCCGTGCTCGCGACTCGTTGTGGCCATTTTGATGGCCGAGACGGGGGCCGGTGTCTATCGTGCGAGCCTAGGAGGTTGAACGACCGTGGCCGAAGGCCGCTGCTCTCCGGGCGTCGATGGCGTTCGCGGGAACAGCACCAGCCAGCGGACGCAGGGGGGGACGATGTCAGATCCGGAACTGGATCCGGAGCACGCTTTCGACCCGACCGGTCCGCTGGAGACCGCTGACGGTCTACGTGCTTTGCTGTCTGCCGAGGTCGTTCTCGGTGAGGTCGAACATGACCTGTTCCGGGACCGTGTGAACCAGTTGTGGGAGCAGCAGCGCGCGGTAAGGCGGCGTCTCGCCGATGAGATCGAACGGTTCGGCACAAGAGACTCACAGGCCGGCGAGGCCCAGATCGCCGAGTCCGCCACCAAGCTGTGGGAGGCCCTGGACGAATGCGAACGGCTGGCCGTTGACGTCGACGAAGCGTTGCAGGGCTTCCAGCAGACCGCAGATCTCCGCGCGAGCGCGCTGACCGACCTGCTGGACCGACTCCACATCGCCGAGGCGAGAAACCTGGACTAGTGGGCGTCCGCATCTGCCGGCAGCTAGCTTCGTCGGCCCTGTTGACCTGGCCCTGCCCACGCGACGAACGTTCAAGGGGTCGATGCGCGTGATCGTGGCCGGTGACCTCGCGCGGCCCGGCCACCATTTCAAACCAACTCGATAGGAATAGCCATATGGACAGAGTCTCGCGTGGTCTCATGTCGGCACGCGAGTCCGCTACACCTTCGTCACGCGGCGTCACGGAGGCTGACCGGCCGAGGACGGGGAGGAAGCACGCATGAGACGACGTGCGAGTGTGGTCGCTGTGGTCGTGACGGTGTCGTTTGCGGTGCCGGTCTCGGCCGGAACGGCCACCGCTGAGGTGGACGCCGGCAAGGCCGAGATCTTCGCGACGAACGAGACCTCCAACAGCTTCGATCCGAACGACCCCGCCCTGCGGACCCGGCTGGTGAAGTTCGCGCACCAGGTCGACGAGATCATCCGCGACAACGGAGGCAGGCCGCGGGGATCCACCCTGCTGAACGGGACGTTCTGGTCATCGGACCTGAAGAAGGCCGACTACGAGCGCTCGCGCGAGTTCCACATCGGACGCGTGGACGCCGCCGAGGTACGCGACATCGCGCACAAGGTCGCCACGCGCTTCCACCAGCAGTCGGTGCTCAGCTTCCAGTACCTCCCGAGGCGCTCGGCCCAGGTCAACGCCATCCTCGTCCAGGTACCCGGGGTCGACTTCCAACGCCTGCACGACGCGATCGAAGCCGACCCCACGCTCGGCGAACGGCTCGGCGGCGGCTCGGTGACGCTGAACGGCAGGCTGATCGAGGCCGGAGCCCTCGGCGACCTTCCGCTGATCAAGCAGCTCGTCCGCGCCGCCGGCGGCGACTGGAGCAGGGCCACGATCCGCTACGGCGCCTGGGCGTTCGTCTCCTGAGTCCTGACCGTGGATGAACCAGGGGCCGCCGGAAACACCGGCGGCCCCTCGGTTGCACGACGTCGATCTCTTCAGCGCAGCGGCGATGTCGGCGGATGCCGCGCACCGATGCAAGGGCGACCGGCTACAGAGGATCCGGCCGGTTGCGGCCCTCAGCGAGGACCTCTTCCATGGAACGCGTCCGGACGTGCCGGTCCGTCACCACTGTCCGGCCTCTTCGACGGCGAGCCGGACCAGCCCGGACTCGTTCAGGTCGTACCGGTTCATCACGCTCAGGGGCGGCGAGTACACGTGCACGCTGACAGCGGGCGCGTTCGAGACGTTGCGGACCTCGTGCACGTACTCGGGGCCGAATGAGCGAGTCTGGCCGGTGGTGAGCCTCCGCGTGGAGGCCAAATCCCGTTCCTCCAAATCGCCGAGCGCGACGGCGAACGCCCCGCGCGAGCCGCCGTGGTCGTGCAGCCCGGTCGCCTGGCCGGGCAGCCAGCTGATCAGCCAGATCTCGTGGTCCTCATCGCGATGCAAGCGCTCGTACCAGCGCCCCTCGGGACTCAGCCGGACTCGCGCCACCCACTCGTCGGGCGCCGCGGCCAGCGCGCCGGCCGTTTCGGCCAGCCGGGACACCGCGGGCGCGGCCATGCTCAACGTCATTTGATTCGGGTTCCTCTCCTTGTCGCTTCACCTCCGCCGAACGTGAGGGTCAGCGACACAGGTCGCTCGCCTGCCGCCGGAAGTCGACGTGCAGGCGCGACCACAGAGGGAGCCCCAGATGCATGGAACCAGCATGGAGGCAATTCCCTATCAAGTCAATCTGAAACGTCTTAATCCTCGAGGCCCCGTCGCATACTCGCCCTGACCAGAGGGGGCTACAGAGTGCGCTTGAGCTGCTACTCACAGCCACGAGGGCGCTACAGTGACCGTCGGCGGCGAGGATCTCCGGCCACGACCGACGGCCCCCGCCATTCCGCTTCGGGGACTCGACCCCGCTCACGAACGGAGACCACAGATGTACCGGCTGACCATCCTCTATGGCCACCCGACCGACCCCGAGGCGTTCGACGCCTACTACCGCGACGTGCACCTGCCCATCGCCCGCAAGATGCGGGGGCTCAAAGGCTGGACCATCGGCCATTGCGAGGCGACCGTTCCGGGGCAGCGGCCCCCGTACCACCTCATCGTCGGCCTCTACGCTGACACCCGCGAAGACCTCGAGGCCATCCTGGCCTCACCAGAGGGCCAAGCCGCCGTCGACGACGTGTCCAACTTCGCCACCGGCGGTGTCGACTTCCTCTACAACCGCGACGAACACATCCTGCCCGCAGCCGAGGCACCCGCAGACTTCTAACAGAATGCCCTGGCCACTGGCGGTCGGCGCTGGGCAGGCGTGCGCCGGCCCAGCACGTCCCGCGAGTGAACGCCGTTGAGAAAGGGTCAGGCGGCGATCGCGGCGTCATATACGCCCGCCGCGATGTCTTCGAGATATGTGCCGAAGTTGACGTCGCCCGCGACCAAAGAGTTGGAACCGATGATGTAGCCGTATCCGCTGCTCTCGGAGAAGTCTTGGAGCAGAGGGCCACCGCTGGAGCCGCCGTTGAGGCCGCAGTGGATCGCTTCGTGGTTCACCCGGTTGGCCGGGTCGTCGAAGGTCGGGCCACTGCAATACTGCATGATCGCGCCGTTGTCGCGGTCGCCGGGATATCCGAAGAGATAGCTGTACGGGTGCCGGACGTGGTTGAAGACGATGCCCTGCCCGCCGACCGTCTCCACGATGTGGCGCCCGTTCAGCGGATTGGCGACCACGACGGCGAAGTCGTAATTCTCGTAGGTCGGTGTCTGCTTGTTCCAGGCAGACGACATCACGATCGTCCTGGAGGTGAACAGGCCGTAGGGCTCCTGTCCTTCGCGATAGGCCGGTGCGAACGCCACGTTCTGCGCCCACTCGGCCCGGTCCAGGTCATAGATGCAGTGTGCGGCGGTGGAGATGCCGTCGAGGTTCCCGCCGTTCACCGCCGAGGCCGAGCACACGAAGTCACCGTGGCTGAAATGCATGAAGAGCTTGCCGCCGGTGGCCGTGATGCCCCCTCCGCCCTCCCACCGCTGCGGACTGGTGACGTCGGAGGGCAGCAGCCCTGCCGATGTCTTCGCGGTAGGACCGGTCGGCGGGACTGATCGCGGCTTACCGGACGGGAGCGAAGGCGTTCCGGCCGGGGAGAGCGTCGTTCCGGAACGCCGTTTGGGAAGTGGAAGCGGCTTCGCCTTACGCATTCGTTCGGGAGTCCAGTAATTGCTGGCACTTTTGGCTGCGGATGCGGGCAGGACATGTGAAATGGGTCGAGGGGCAGGTTCCGCTGCGGCTACGGCGGGTGTCCCGGCCCCGAAGAGCGCTGCGGTCGCCGTGACGGTCATGAGCAAATGCTGTGCCGATCGCACCAAGTCGCCCTTTCCGTTGTCGATCACATGACATCCGCAGGCTAACGATCAAGGATCGTCCATTGCTTGGCCATGGATGAGCAACCAAGGGTCGTCGCCACCCGGCGGAAGCGCACTTCCCGATAAGCCGGAATCGACAAAACTTGCCGGCGCACTGAGGACCAATCGGCCGGACCGCCACCTTCTGTCCGATTCTTGGCTTGGTCCTGCACTGCGTATGGCGAGTCGGCGGGAACACCGACTCCCAGGAGCGTTGGGGGGCGCCGCATGGCCGGGAGGCGGACAGGGCTGGTCCGGCTCGTTGACGGGGCCGACAATCTGCAGCTGTTCGCCGTGACCGGGATCAGCACGGTCCTGCTGACCCGCGCCTTCCTCGCCCTGTCCGGATACCCGCAGGTGGGCGGGCATGGCCTGCACATCGCTCACATGCTGTGGGGCGGGCTGCTGATGGTGGTCGCGCTGATCCTCGTGCTGATGTACGTGGGCAGGACCCCGCGCATCTGGGCTTCGCTGCTGGGAGGCATCGGGTTCGGCCTGTTCATCGACGAGATCGGCAAGTTCGTCACCCAGACCAACGACTACTTCTTCAAGCCTGCCGCCGCGTTGATCTACGTCGCGTTCGCGGTCCTGGTCGTGGTGGCGCGCAAGAGCCGGATCAGCCGTCCGCTGACCGACGCCGAACGCATGGCCAACGCCGCCTACACAGGCATCCGCGGCGTGATCACCGGGCTCACGCCCCTCGAACGGGAGGCGGCGTCACAGTTACTCGGGCAGCACGACGACGCCGTGCACACCGCGCTCCGGCAGCTCGTTCAGGCGGTGCCCGAACGCGCCGATCCGACTCCGCAGTTCCTGCGCAACGCCCGGGCGGGGCTGCGGCGACGACTGGCCTGGTTGCTGGACCGGCGCTGGTTCGTGGTGATCATCGTGGGGTGCTTCATCCTTCAGGCGGTGGTCGCGTTGATCTTTCTCGCCGGGTTGGGGGTGATCCTGGCGGGGCCGACCACTCGTGACGAGGTGCCGGAGCTGGGCGCGACCATCGCTTTGGCCGCCTCCAGCGCGGTGGTGTCGCTCATCGCGATCGCCGCCGCGATCCGGATCCGCCGGGATCGCGATGGCGGTTACGAATGGATGCAGGCGGCGGTCGTCCTGGACATCCTGGTCACCCAGCCGTTCAACTTCACCGTCGATCAGTTCACCGCCGTCAGCGGTCTCGTCTTCGACCTGGTCGTCTACGCGGTCGTCGCGCACCAGCGACGCCGCCTGCGCATCGCGGCCCCTGGCGACGGCGATCCCCGCCTGTGAGCCGGAACGGGCGCGTTCGGTAAAACCGTCGGCAACAAGCAGTCCATTCTCCGCTGTGACCTGCGCGAACACCGTGCTCCCCGTGTCGGATGCGGATAGGACCGGGGTTGATCTCGCTTGGGCCGCGTACTGCGACGGCCGCGTACTGCGACGGGGGCAACGAAGGTGATCGCGGGCACTGCGAAGGGCACCATCGGCCTTGCCGTGGGAGCCGCCTTGGTGGCCTGCGGCGCCACGTGGGTGGGCCAGAGTTCGTCCGTACGAGCCGGAGCACAGGCGCCAACGCATCGGCACCCGGTCTCGCACCCGGCGAGCAAGCAGCCGAGGGCGCGCCTCATCGGCGACGGCTCGACCGCCTACAGCGGCGAACAGCCAGGCCGGCGCCGACCGCAACGTCTTGCGCCGGGTGCGCGGCCTCCGCAGTTCGTGGTCTTCTCGTGGGACGGCGCGGGTGAGGACGACAACAGGTTGTTCTCGCGTTTCCGCGCAGTCGGCAAGGAGGTCGGCGCCACGCAGACGTTCTTCTTGAGCGGTCTGTACGTGCTGCCGCAATCCGAGGCATCGCGGTATCACCCGCCCGGCCACGCGGTCGGTTCCTCCGACATCGGCTTTCTGGGGAGCGCGAGCATCAGGCGCACGCTCGCTCAGCTTCGCCTGGCATGGCTCGGGGGCAACGAGATCGGTACGCACTTCAACGGGCATTTCTGCGGTCCCACGGGCGTGAATTCCTGGACTCCGGCGCAATGGAAGTCGGAACTCAGGCAGGCCAAGTGGTTCGTACAGCACTGGCGCACCACGACCGGCTGGAAGGACATGCCGTCACTGCCGTTCGACTACGACCGTGAGCTCATCGGCGGCAGGACCCCCTGCCTCGAAGGACGGCAGAACCTGCTCCAAGCCGCTCGCCAGATGGGATTCCGCTACGACTCCAGCGGCGTCGCCGACCAAGTCTGGCCGCGCAAACGAAACGGCGTGTGGGACCTGTCCATGCAACGCGTGCCCTTCGTCGGCACGAACTTCGAGGTCCTGACGATGGACTACAACTATCTGGCCAACCAGTCCAAGCGCTATGACGGGCCCGCGTTCCAACGCCCCGCTTGGCAAGACCAGGCCTCGCAAAGCCTCAGGCAGGGATTTGAACGCGCCTACGAGGGCAACCGAGCACCGTTGATCGTCGGCAACCATTTCGAGCAGTGGAACGGCGGCATCTATATGGAGGCCGTCGAGGAGTTCATGCGAGACGTCTGCCGAAGGCATGACGTGCGCTGCGTCTCGTTCCGCGACCTGGTCGACTGGCTCGACGCGCAGAACCCGAGCGTGCTGGCGAAACTCCGCACGCTCAAGGTGGGACAACGTCCGGACGCATGGCCGGGAGCCCCTACCAGCGAACGGTGATCCAGCCAAGGGACGGCTGCCGTACTAGAGCCCGTTCTCCACTTCGGCCTTGGCCACCGTTGCCGACGGCCGATGGTCTGCGGTGTCGTTGGCCTCAAAGCGCAGCAGGTCCCCCGGCTGGCAGTCGAGCGCCTCGCAGAGCGCGGCGAGTGTGGTGAAGCGGACCGCCTTGGCACGGCCGTTCTTGAGTACCGCCAGGTTGGCGGGGGTGATCCCGACGCGGTCCGCGAGTTCGCCCACCGACAGCTTCCGCTTGGCCAGCATCACGTCGATGTCGACGGTGATGGGCATCAGATCACCTCGTCCAGCTCGGACCGCAGCTGCGTCGCTTCGGCGTCGCGCGCGACGGCCTGGGCGAGCAGCATCCGCAGCAGGAGCACGATCAACGCGCCTCCCAGGATGGCCAGGCCGATCCCGCCCATGATGACGGTGACGCCCGGGTCGTCCCGCTGGCCCGGCGCGTTGATGGCCGTGACCGCGAACCACACGAGGGCGGCCGCCACCATCGCGCCGATGATGAGGTCCACGTACCGGAAGGCGGCGTCGGAGAAGACGGTTCCGCGTCGCACCATCGTCACCAGCCGCCATACGCAGACCCCGATGACCTGGATCGTCCCGATGCCCAGGATCGTGATCAAGCGCAGCGGGGTCAGTGGGAGCGATCCGTCCTCCGGGTCGTTCCCGCTGACCAGCGTCCACACCATCAACGCCTGGACGAGCACGGTGCCGGTGAGCACCACCACGAGCACGGCGCGCAGCGCGCGCACTGTCAGCTTTCCCATGGCCTGCCTTCCATCGAGTTGCGATGGAAATCTATCGAAATTCGATAGATTAGGCAAGGTACTGGCCGAGGAGGCAGGACCCCGTACAGGTGCGTAGGCACTAGGAGGCGTGCCCGGCTGGTCCGGGCGCACCAGGGGAAAGACGGCTGCCGCGGACGATGCCGGGCGGGGACGCCTGAGGCGAGTGTTGAAAGCGCGTGAGATCTCGCGCTTTCCCTTTGCCTGGTGGCGTCTGGAGTGATCAACAGGTGGCGACATTTCTTTACTGGATCGGACGGTGGGCGTTCCGGCGGCGCAGGCTCGTAGGCGGTCTGTGGCTGCTCACCCTGGGACTGGCCGTGGTCGCCGCCGCCCTGGCGCCGTCCGGGGACGACGAGGACCTCTCCATGCCCGGCACCGAGTCGCAGAAGGCGTTCGACCTGCTGGACGCGCGGTTCCCGCAGAGCAACGCCCAGGGAGCCGAGGCACGCCTGGTGTTCCAGGCCCCCGACGGGCAGCGGGTCACGGCCACTGAGAGCAAGGCGGCCGTTCAGAACGCCCTCGGCTCGCTGCGCAGGGGCGCCGGCGGGGGCGACGGCGGTCAGGTCGCGTCGATCACCGACCCCTATACGACCGGCGCCGTCAGCAAGGACGGCCGCATCGCCTACTCCACGATCACCTACACCGCGGACGCCGTGGACCTGACCGTACCGACGAAGAACGCCCTCGAAGGCGCCGCGAGCCAGGCCCGGCACGCGGGGCTGACCGTGGAGATCGGCGGCTCGGCCCTGGACGCTGAAGAGTCACTGGGCGGTACGACGGAGATGATCGGCGTGGTGGTCGCGGCGGTGGTGCTGATCCTCGCCCTCGGGTCGCTGGTCGCGGCCGGACTGTCGCTGCTGAACGCCTTCGTGGGCGTGGCCATCGCCTTCGGCCTGGTCTCCGCGCTGGCCGTACCGCTGGGTCTGACCTCCACCGTCGCCATCCTGACGCTGATGCTGGGGCTGGCGGTCGGCATCGACTACGCGCTCTTCATCACCTCCCGCTACCGCGACGAGCGCGCCCAGGGCCACGCGCCGGAGGAGGCCGCCGGCCGGGCGGTCGGCACGGCCGGATCCGCCGTCGTCTTCGCCGGCGCGACCGTCTTCATCGCCCTGGTCGGGCTGGGGGTCGTCGGAATCCCCGAGCTCACCAAGATGGGCCTGGGCGGTGCCGGCGCCGTGGCTCTCGCCGTGATCGTCGCGCTGACCCTCGCCCCGGCGCTGTTCGGCTTCTCCGGCAAGCGGGTCCTGTCGCGCGCCGCCCGCAAGGCCGCCCGGCAGGGAGGCACCGCAAGCGAGCACCCGCACCTGGTGCCCAGTGCGGCCGAACGGCCCGGGCCATTGGGCGAACGCCCTGGGCTCGGCGAACGCCCTGGGCTCAGCGAACGCCCTGGGCTCGGCGAACGGCCTGGGCTCGGCAGCCGCTGGGCACGGTTCGTGCTGCGTCGGCCGGTGGCCGTACTGCTGGTCGCCGGGCTCGGTCTCGGCGCCGTCGCCCTGCCCGCGCTGAACCTCGAACTCGGGCTGCCCGGAGACGAGTCCAAGTCGGTGGAGACCACCCAGCGCCGTGCCTACGATCTGCTGTCGGAGGGCTTCGGCCCCGGCTTCAACGGCCCGTTGACCGTGGTCGTGGACACCTCGAAGCCCGCGGACACGCGTGCCACCACGGACCGGGTCGTCTCGACCGTACGGGGGATGGCCGGGGTCGCCTCGGTCGGTGACCCGGTCCTCAGCCGGAGCAAGGACACCGCCGTCCTCACCGTCGTACCGCGCACCGCGCCGAACAGCAGCGAGACCAAGGATCTGGTGAACGAGATCCGCGGCGCGGTCTCCGGCATTGAGGCGGGCACGGGCGCCGGGGTCCTGGTGACCGGCACCACCGCGATGAACATCGACATCTCCGAAGCCATGTCCGACGCCCTCATCCCGTATCTGACCGTGGTCATCGGCCTGGCGGTGCTCCTGCTGATGGTGGTCTTCCGCTCGATCCTGGTCCCGATCAAGGCCGCGCTCGGCTTCCTGCTGTCGGTGGGCGCCGCCTTCGGCGTCCTCGTCGCCGTCTTCCAATGGGGCTGGGCGGCCGACCTGATCGGGATCGAACAGACCGGCCCGGTCATGTCGCTGATGCCGATCCTCATCATCGGGATCGTGTTCGGTCTGGCCATGGACTACGAGGTCTTCCTCTTCACCCGGATACGGGAGGCCTACGTCCATGGCGCCTCCCCCGGCGAGGCGATCGTCAACGGCTTCCGGCACAGCGGGCGGGTGGTGGCCGCGGCGGCGATCATCATGATCAGCGTGTTCGCCGGGTTCATCGGCATGAGCAACCCGACCATCCAGACGATGGGGGTCGGCCTGGCCGCCGCCGTCGCGTTCGACGCCTTCGTGGTCCGGATGGCGATCGCGCCCGCGGTTCTGGCGCTGCTGGGTCATCGGGCCTGGTGGCTGCCTCGTATCCTGAACCGTGTGCTGCCGAACGTGGACATCGAGGGGGAGAAACTGAGCAGGCATGTCCCGGCGCCCGCGACCGGACCGTACACCGCGACCGGGCCGGACGCGGCGGTGCCGCCGCTCCCCGCCCGCCGGCACTGAGGCGGCCATGACCAACACCGCCGGCGGGGGCCTGCGATCGCGCGTCACGCTGCAGGAAGTGGCGATCATCGCGACGGCGTTCGCGCTCTGCCTGCTCGGTGGCACGCTGCAGGACGACGGCAGCACGCTGTCGCCGCCGCCGGCCGCCGCCTACTTCATCGCCGTGGCGTCTTGTGCCGTGCTGCCGGTACGGCACCGGGCGCCACTGGCCGCCATGGCGGCCACGACGGCGATCGCCCTGCTGGCGGTGCCCTTCGGCCTCCTGCTGAGCCCGCTCATCGTGGCCCCCGCCGTGATCACCGCCTACTCGCTCGCCGCGCGCACCGAACGGCACGCGGCGAGCGCGGTGTCGCTCACCTCCGTGGCACTGCTGGTCGCCTTCACCCCCCTGCTCGGGGCCTTCTCGTGGAAGGACGCGAGCAGGATGGGAGCGGTGGCGGCGTTCCCGCTGGTGGCCGGCGTCCTCGGTCACTCGGCGCAGAACCGGCGGGCCTACCTGGCGGCCGTGGAGGAACGGGCGCGGCGGGCCGAGGAGAGCCGGGACAGCGAGGCGCGCCAGCGAGTGGCCGAGGAACGGGTGCGCATCGCCCGGGAACTGCACGACCTCGTGGCCCATCAGATCACCCTGGCCAACGCGCAGGCCACGGTCGCCGTCCACTTCTTCGACGCCCGCCCGGGGCAGACCCGCAAGAGCCTGAACGAACTCGTCGAGACCACCGGTAACGCGCTCAACGAACTGCGGGCCACGGTCGGCCTGCTGCGCCAGACCGGCGACTCCGCCTCGCCCGCCGAGCCGGCGCCCGGGCTGTCCCGGCTTCCCACGCTCCTGGAGTCTTTTCGCCGCGCGGGCCTGGAGGTGTCGGTGCACGAGGAGGGCACGGCCAGGCCGCTACCGCCCGGCGTGGACCTCACCGCGTACCGCATCGTCCAGGAGGCTCTGACCAACGTGACCAAGCACGCCGGCACCGGCAGCGCCCGGGTGCGCCTCGACTGGAACCGCGACCGCGTCACCATCACCGTCGCCGACGACGGAGAGGACGGAGCCGACGGGCAGGAGGTCCGGGCGGCACCGAACGCGTCCACGGTGTCGGACCATTCGCCCGGTTACGGACTGATCGGGATGCGCGAACGTGCCACCGCGGTCGGGGGACGCCTCTCTGCGGGCAGGCGTCCGGAGGGCGGGTTCCTCGTCTCCACCGAGCTGCCCCTCCCGCCTGCCAAGGACAAGGACGAGCCGCGCAAGGCCGACCGAGCGACGCTCCCTGAGGCCGGTGATGCGCTGTGACGCTCCGGGTGCTGCTCGCCGACGATCAGGCCCTGCTGCGCGGTGCCTTCCGGCTGCTTCTCGACACCGCCGACGACATCACCGTGGTCGGGGAGGCGGCCGACGGAAGGGAGGCCGTGCGCCTCACCCGGGAGCTGGACCCGGACGTCGTGGTCATGGACATCCGGATGCCCGAGGTGGACGGTCTCACCGCCACGTCGGAGATCTGCGCGGACCCGGAACTGAGCGCCAGCCGCATCCTGATCCTCACCACCTACGAGACCGACGAGTACGTCGCTCAGGCGCTGCGCGCGAGGGCCAGCGGCTTCATCGGCAAGGGCATCGGCGCCGAGGACCTGCTGGCCGCCGTCCGCACGATCGCCGACGGCGACACCCTCCTGTCGCCCGCCGCGACCCGTTCCCTGGTCGCGCGCTTCCTGGCCACACCGGACGGCGCCGTTCCGCGCGACCCCGAACGGCTCGCCGCGCTCACCCCGCGCGAACGCGAGATGGTGGCCCTGGTCGCGATCGGCCTGTCCAACCAGGAGATCGCCGAGCGAACGTTCCTCAGCCCCTACACCGTCCGCGCCCACGTGCAGCGCGCCATGACCAAGCTGGACGCCCGCGACCGAGCGCAGCTAGTCGTCATCGCCTACCAGACCGGCCTGGTCCAACCCACCCCCGACGCCCTCCCCTAGCCCGGCACAGCCGCGCCACCCGCTCCGGGCAGTCGACGGAAAACCATTGGCCTGCTTGATCGGGTGGAGCCTAGATTTTTGCGGAGACACCTCGCGGGAGGCCGCAGTGATACTTCTCAGCAACGTGCGGACCGATGACGCCGACCTGGCCCGTCTGGCCGCCGAACTCGACATTCCGACGATCGACGGACTGCAGCACCAGGGTGATGTGTCCGTCATCCCCGCCTCGATGGCGTCCGAGGACCACCGGCCGCCGGTGACCCCCGTTCCGGCCGCGGGCATCGCCGTGGTCCGCGGTGAGGCCGGCGGCCACACCCACCTGCTCCTCGCCTCCGGTGACGTCCGGTACGACGTCCGCGAAGGCGCGGCGGACGACCTCACCCTGGGGTCGCTGGAGGTCGGTGACGGCGCGAGCGCGTGGCTCGACCATCCTGAGCACGGCAACACCGGCATCGCGCCCGGCCGGTACGTGCTGCGCCGCAAGCGCGAGATGGCGCCGCGCGTTCTCACGCCCGACACCGTTCGCAAGCTCGAGCGGGCTCGCAAGCAGGCCCGTAAGCAGGAGGCCCTCGAGCAGGCCGAACGGGCCGAGCGTGAGCAGGCGGAGCGTGACCGGGCCGCCCGCGAGCAGGAATGGATGAACGTCCGCTTCGTCGCGGACTAACCGTCCCGTGGAACAGCGGGCGCTGCTGGAATCCGTGCGGGACGAGTGGATCGGCCACGGCCTGGCGGTCGGTCCGGCCGACCGGGTGGCCGCCGAGGCGGGCGTACGGGACGTCTACCTCGGCGCCGGCCGACGGCCGCCGGAGCAGATCATCTGGCTGGGTTCGCCGATGGCGGGCAGCATCGGCGCCGACATCCGCGCGGGGCGGTTCCAGGTCGTGACCAGGCGAGCCTGGCGGACGCTGCCGGAACAGGCCGCCGACGCCCTCGTCGACCGGGTCCCGGACGACCCGCAGGAAACCGACCTGATCATGCTGGACCCGCTGCCGTCCGGCCCGGACCGGCGCTGGCGCGCGTCACTGGACAGGCTCGGCCGCGAGGTCGCCACCGCGGTCGCCGCAGGTCTGGGCAAGGCCGTGGGTCAGGCCGTCGACCAGGCGGCCGCGACCTGGCAGGAGGCGTGGCAGTTCCCCGAGGAGTGGGCGCTGCCCAGACTGGGCGCGTTCCCGCAACGGGCATTGCCGCACCTCGCCCAGCTCGACTTCCTCGAACGTCTCGGCGCCGCCGAACCGGACCGGCACGGCCTGGGCCTGCTCCAGGTGGCGCGTTCGGCGGGCGAGTGGTGGCCGATGCGCGACAGCGTGATCCTCACCGAGCGTCCCGCCGAGCTGCACCGCGACGCCGAGGGGCGGCTCCACCATCCGACCGGCCCGGCCGTCGCGTACCCCGATGGCTGGCGCCTGTGGGCGTGGCACGGCGTCGCCATGCCGCGCGAGCTGATCGAGGAGGACGTCCCGGTCTCCCGGGCGGTGTCGCTGCGCAACTCCGAGCAGCGCCGCTGCGCCGTCGAACGCTTGGCGGGCCGGGCAGGCTGGCACCGGATCGTCACCGAGGCGGGCTGGCCGCAGGTCGGCCGGGAGGCCCCAGACCCCGGCAACCCAGGCCAGGTTCTCAGCCTCTGGTGCGTCGAACGCCTGTACGACGACCACCTGCACCTGCTCCTGATGACCAACGGCACCGTCGAACGGGACGGCACCCGCCGCGAGTTCGGCGAACTGGTCCCCGGCTGGATCCGCGACCCGGTCCACGCCGCGGCCTGGCAGATCGGGCTCACCTCCGCCCAGTACCGCCAGTCCACCCGCCGCACCTGACCCTCAACGCCCAAGGCCACCCAAGGCCGCCCAAGGCCAAAGCCTCGCGCTGGCGCGGGGAGTCGAAGATCCCATAAAACGATGAAGAGCCGTGGGCCTCAAGTGAGGTTCACGGCTCTGGGATGTGGGTTCGGGGTGGGCGATACTGGGTTCGAACCAGTGACCTCTTCGGTGTGAACGAAGCGCTCTCCCACTGAGCTAATCGCCCCGGGCGGACCGCCTTGCGGCGTTCCGACGTCGGAAACTCTAGCGCATCAGCGGGGGTGCTCACACATCCGTGAGTCAGTTCCAGGGGGTCCAGTCCTGGATGTTCCAGGGCAGGTGGAAGTCGTAGATCTTGAGGTAGGCGATCACGGCGGCGCCGATGAGGATGCCGGTGATGACGGCGAGGATGGTGTTGCGGCGCTTGGCCTTGGGGTCGAGGGCCTTCTCCTTGGCCTTCTCGGCGGCCTGGCGGGCGCGGTGGAGGGCTCGCTGGGCCCAGGCGAACTCGGTGGCGAGGATGGCCAGGCCGACGATGATGCCGAGGATGCCGGGGCCGGGGGCGACCATCATGACCAGGCCGCCGACCAGGACCGTCATGCCGACGGTGAAGACGCCGATGCGCCAGGTGGTGTCCAGGAGACGGTTGCGCCGGAGGTGCTCCCGGAACCGCACGAGGGCGTTGGCGTCCTTTTCATCCTCAATTGCCACGCAATTACCCTATGCCAGGTAGATGGCCGCATCGGGCCGCGAGCCGGTTTTGGGCAACCAATCGGCCCCCGCCGATCGTCACACATGGCAAGGGTCGACACCCCGGAACCCGGCCCGAAAGATCCGCTTTTGCCCTGGTCAGGGCCTACTTTTGAGAACGTGAGATAGATCACAGAGAGCGGCGGACGCGGAATGTTCCCACATCTTCCCTCAGTTACGCGTCATAGATCGCGGGGACATCCGTGAGAGGGAGTGAGGTTCCCACCGGAACGCCCGCGCGTTAGCGGGACCGACCTGAAGGAATGGCCATGAACAGCAGCAGCACCGTCTCAGCCGAGCTGGGCCTTCGTCTCGTCGTCCCTGACCGCACGACCGTCCCCCTGCTCGCCGGACTGGAGTACGCGGCCGATGACCCGTACGCCATCCGCATGGCCTTCTACGTTGGCAACGACGAGCCGGTGGAGTGGATCTTCGCTCGCGAACTTCTCACTGTCGGCATCGTGCGCAAGGTCGGGGACGGCGATGTGGAGGTCTGGCCCGCAGGGCCTGACGACACGACCCTGAACATCGCCCTGTCATCACCGTTCGGCAACGCCCTCTTCGAGGTGCCCCTGTCGCCGCTCGCGGACTTCCTGCACCGGACCTACCAGGTGGTCCCGGCGGGTCAGGAGTCGGAGTTCGTCGACATGGACGCCGAGCTGGAGAATCTTCTGTGGCCGTCCTGATCACTCGCTGAGCGGGCGAAGCCACCCCGGCGAGCGGGCGACATCGCCTGCCGAACGGGTGGCCTCACTCGCTGAGGCGGGCGATCTGGCGCATCTTGTTCATCGCGTCCAGGGCCGCCACCTTGTAGGACTCGGCGAGCGTGGGGTAGTTGAACACCGCGTTCACCAGGTAGTCGACGGTGCCGCCGCAGCCCATCACGGTCTGCCCGATGTGGACCAGCTCGGTGGCACCGGTGCCGAAGACGTGGACCCCGAGGAGCGATCTGTCCTCGGGCGACACCAGCAGCTTCAGCATCCCGTACGAGTCGCCGATGATCTGGCCGCGGGCCAGCTCGCGGTAGCGGGACACGCCTACCTCGAACGGGACCTTGGCCTCGGTGAGCTCGTCCTCGGTACGGCCCACGAAGCTGATCTCGGGGATCGTGTAGATCCCGATCGGCTGGAGCTCGTCCATGGCGTGCACCGGCTCGTCGCAGGCGTGATGGGCGGCGAGCCGGCCCTGCTCCATGGAGGTGGCGGCCAGGGCGGGGAAGCCGATCACGTCGCCGACGGCGTAGATGTGCTCGACCTCGGTGCGATAGTGGCCGTCGACCTTGATCCGGCCCCGGCGGTCGGCCGACAGGCCCGCGGCCTCCAGGGCCAGCTCGTCGGTCATGCCCTGGCGGCCCGCCGAGTACATGACGGTGTCGGCGGGGATGCGCTTGCCGCTCTCCAGAACGGTGAGGGTGCCGCCGTTGCGCCGTTCGACCGACTCCACGCTCTCGCGGAACCGGAACGTGACGGCCAGGTCGCGCAGGTGGTACTTGAGCGCCTCGATGATCTCCAGGTCGGCGAACTCCAGCATCCGCTCGCGGCGCTCGACGACGGTGACCTTGGTGCCGAGCGCGGCGAACATCGAGGCGTACTCGATGCCGATCACCCCGGCGCCGACCACCACCATGGTCTCCGGAACGCGCTCCATGTGGATGATGCCGTCGGAGTCGATGATCGTCTTGTCATCGAAGGCCACGGTGTCGGGGCGGGCGGGCCGCGTCCCGGTGGCGATGACGATCTTGTCGGCGGTCACCTTCTGCTCGCGTTCGCTGTCGCCGACGACCGAGGCCACGCCGACCGTGTGCGGGTCCAGAAAGCGGCCGGTGCCCGACAGGACGGTGATGTGGTTGCGGGCCAGCTGGCTGCGGATCACGTCGATCTCGCGGCCGATGACGTGCTGGGTGCGCATCCCGAGATCGGCGACCGTAATGTCTTCTTTGACCCGATAACTCTGCCCGTACAGCTCGCGCTGGCTCAGCCCGGTCAGGTACAGGACCGCCTCGCGCAGGGTCTTCGAGGGGATCGTGCCGGTGTTGATGCACACACCCCCGATCATGTTGCGGCGGTCGACGATGGCCACCCGCCGGCCCAGCTTGGCCGCGGCGATCGCCGCCCGCTGGCCGCCGGGACCCGATCCGAGCACGAGGAGATCGAAGTCGCTCACGTTCTCCAGTCTGGCCGTGACCGGGCGCACACATAAGGGCATTCGGGGAACCAATCCGTGCCGATCAGACGACACGCCGGTCCTTTTATCGTTCTTTAGGCTGTCCGTGAACGGGCACGGGTACGTCATGAGCATGGAAATGCTGGGCATCGACATCGGCGGATCGGGGATCAAGGGCGCCCCGGTCGATCTCGACACCGGCGAGTTCACCAAGGAACGCATCCGCTTCGAGACGCCGCATCCGGCGCACCCCGAGCCGATCGCGAAGGTCCTGGCGCAGATCGTCGAGGAGTTCGGCTGGACCGGCCGGATCGGCGTGACCTATCCGGGCGTCGTGATCGACGGGGTGACCTGGTCGGCCGCCAACGTGGCCAAGGACTGGATCGGCACGAACGCCGCCGAGCTGTTCGACAAGACCACCGGGTGCAGAGTCGCCTTGCTGAACGACGCCGACGCCGCCGGGATCGCCGAGATGCGTCTCGGGGCCGGCAAGGGGCAGATGGGCACCGTCGTGCTGCTGACGCTCGGCACCGGGATCGGCAGCGCGCTGTTCACCGACGGCGTGCTGGTGCGCAACACCGAGTTCGGGCACCTGGAGATCGACGGCAAGGACGCCGAGTCGCGCGCGTCGGCCAAGGCCCGCGAGGACCACGATCTCAGCTGGGAGAAGTGGGCGCACCGGCTCAGCGAGTACATGACCCACCTCGAGGGCCTGATCTCGCCAAGGCTGATCATCGTCGGCGGCGGGATCAGCAAGAAGGCGGACAAGTTCCTGCCGCTGATCGAGGGCGTCCGCGCCCCGATCGTGCCCGCCAAGCTGCTCAACTCGGCCGGGATCGTCGGCGCCGCGATGGCCGCCGCCGACGACGACGCCAAGGCCTCAGCGACAACACCGGCCGTGCAGTAGCAACGCTCTCGGAGACCGCCGCGGCTCAACGACTCTCAGGGCCGCGGCGGCTCAAGCGGGCCTCAGAGATCGCCGCGGTTCAGGCGAACCGCGGCGATCTCCCATGGACGCAGGGCGACCCGGACGATCTGGCCGTCGAGCACCACGACCGCGCCCGATGCGGCGGGGTCCTCGGCCACCAGACGGGCTTCGAGGGCCCCGTCGTGCTCGCGCAGGCTGGTCATGACGACGCCCTCCCCTGCGAGCTCCATCCCCGTTCCGGCGGGCGGCAGCGGCGCGTCGGCCGCCCCCGTTCCGGCGCCGGTCAGGAAGTCGTGGCGGAACGATTCGGCTGCGGTGAGCACGTCTCCGCCGGGCCGTTCGCCCTCGTACGGCATGATCGCAAAACCGACCGACCGTTCGCCAGGGCACTGGGCGCGCGGGGTCGCGAGCTGCGGCCCGGCGGGCTGGTCGCGGTACGGGTTGTGATCGCGCGACAGGAAACCCACCGAACGCAGCAGCGTCAGCGCGAGCTCCTGCCCTGTCACCTCGTACTCGGTGACGTGCTCCAGCAGCACGGCCGCTCCGCCCGCAGCGACGAAGGACGAGGCGGGGAAGGTCGGCACGGGCCGTTCACCCCAGCCGCCCTCGGCCGTCAGCCCGCGCTCGATCACCGCGAACTGGCCTTCGGCGAACGACGACGAGGCGGCCGTCGGCAGCGGCACGTGCAGCCGCACCCGGTGGTCGTCGCAGCGGTTGTCGAACGTGACCCGCAGCCGGGCGTACGGCTCTCCTGCCCGCAGCTCGACCCGCGTCGTGACCGGAACGCGCTCGCCGCCGCCCCACAAGTAGGTCCGTACGACATCGAGAGCGGCAACGACCGGACCATCGCATACCGGGACGAACTCCACCGAGTCCGGCACGTCCACGAGCCGATCGTCCTCGGGCGGCGCGTAGTTGTAGGTGTCCCCAACGTCTCCCCCATCGACGACCCGGCCGACGCCGGTGAACTCGGCCCCGCCGGCCGAAGTGAGCGTCAGCGTCCCGTCGTCGACCACCTCGACCCGCAGCAGCCCGTTGTCGAGCACCCGGCCGTTCATCCGCGCGAACAGCCCATCCGCCTCGCTCGAACCCGCGGCCTCGCTCGGCTCGGGCAGGAATGACACGTGGCCGAGCGGCGGCGCCTCGACCAGGGCCGCGACGCTGCGGCGGGGCGCGGCGAGCGTCCGCACGCGCCACTCCCCCTCGGCGCCGCTGAGCGCCGCCCGCACGTCGGCGATGTCGAACGGTGCGTCCGAGCGCCGTGCCACCTCGAACGTCAGCGTCCGGTCGTCCTCCGACACCGTCCAGCCGGTGATCTCCTGACCGAACAGCACCCGCCCGTACACCCGGTCGAGCACCATCGGCAGGTCGGCGGCCGGATGCACGGCGTCGTCCACGACGACCGGCGCCTCCTCGACGGTCTGCGTCGCGTACGACCGCCCCTCGGCGTCCACCAGCGCCGTCTCGCCCTCGGCCGGAACGTCCAGCACCACGACGCCGCGCCGCCACGCCGGGCTCGGGTTGAAGACCATGTGGCCGCCGAACGGGACGGACGCCGCCAGCTCCCCGGTGACCAGGTCGCACACGGCCTGCCCGATCTGCTCGGCCTCGGCCATCCGCGCCGCCACCTGCTCGGCGGTCTCGTCGCTGCCGCAGCCGGTGACCGAGTCGTGGCAGCTCACCTCGATGAGCCGCCGCCACGCCATGTCCAGGAAGCGGCTCGCGTCGCCGCTGTACCAGAGCGCCGCGAGCGGCTCGGCGTAGCGCTCGACCAGCCGTTCCGCCCGCCCCATCGCCTGTTTCAGGTGGATCCGCGCCGAGATCACGCCGGGCAGGATGTTGGCGCGCGCGTGCGACCGGAGCTCGCCGCGAACGACCGGCAGCCCGTCGACGGCGGTGCTCTCCTCGGCGAAGTAGCCGGCGAGCGTGTCGAGCCGCATCGGGGTCTCCAGCGCCTCGATCCGGTCGGCGAGGTCGGCGGCGGGCGCGGTGTGGTCCGCCCCGTACATCGCCAAGAACGTTCCACCGTCGTGCCGCCAGGGCCTCATCCGCTGCCCGAACTCGGCCACGCGCTCGGGCAGCAGTCCCGCGTCCTCGAACAGCCCGGCCGCGTTCCCGTAGCCGCCCTCGGGCATGTACTCGGTACGGATCGCCGTGCCGTCGGGGGACTCCCATGCGAACGCGTGCGTCCGGACCTCCCTCGGCACGCCGCGCCACACGCACGCGTGCTCGATCCCCGCCAGCCGCAGGATCTGCGGCGTCTGCGCGCAGTGCCCGAACTGGTCGGGCAGGTAGCCGACGTTCATGACCGCGCCGAACTCCTCGGCGCGGCGCATGCCGAGCTCCAGGTTGCGGACGATGTTCTCGCCCGAGCACAGGAACTCGTCGTGCAGGATCTGCCAGGGCCCGACCGCCAGCCGCCCCTCCCGCACCAGCTTGGCGACCAGGTCGCGGCGCTCGGGCCGGATCTCCAGGTAGTCGTCGACGGCGGCCATCTGGCCGTCCAGCGTGAAGTGCTGGCGCGGGTCGCGCTCCATCCGGTCGAGCACGTCGTCGAGCAGCGAGACGAGGCGGAGCCGGAAGCGCTGGAACGGCAGGTACCACTCCCGGTCCCAGTGGGTGTGCGGAACCACGACGATCATCCGCATAGAGCGATCACCTCGTTCTCATGCGTCTCCAGGCGGTGCGTGCCCGGGCCCTTGGTTCGCATGCGCACATCGTCCCCGCGTACGGCCACCCGCGTGCCGTCCGGGCGGATCATGACGGTGCCGTCCGCGCCCAGCGCGATGAGGTCGTCCTCGACCCGCAGCAGTACGGGCGCCTCCCGTCCCGCCGACACCGACGTACGGCCTGCGGAGAGCGCGCCGAGCACGTCGTCGTCGGCCGCGAGCACCCAGGTGGTCGGTTCGCCGAGCAGCTTGTGCTGCGCCGGGTCGTGGTAGTCGCTGCCGCCGAGCGCCACGACGTCGTCCCGCCACAGCGACGCCCACGACAGCGGGGCGCCCCAGCGCCGGTCCCACCAGGACGAGTGCCAGATCTCCACGAACCGCGGCCGCGACTCGACCGGCATGTCGCGCCGCCAGGCGCAGTCGCCGCTCAGCGGGTGGTTGATCGACATGATCCCGCCGTTGGCCTCGGCGAACGCGGCCCAGTCCCCCGAAGGCCGCCGGAAGTCCACCCATCCGGTGGGGCCGAAGACGTTGGCGTGCCCGAGGTCGGTGGTGACCTCCTGCCCCGGCACCAGAACGATCCCCGCGCGGGCGCCGACGCCGGCCAGCTCGGGGTGGTGGCTCACGGTGTTGTGGTCGGTGACGGCGAGGTAGTCGAGCCCGCGCGCCACGGCCTCGCACGCCAGCTCGGGCACCGTCAGCGTTCCGTCGCTGTGCACGGTGTGCGAATGCAGGTCGCCCGCCATCCACCGCATCCCGGCGGGCGCGGGCAGCGAACGCGGCGCGGGCCGTTCGGGAACGTCGGGGAACGCCGCCTGCTCCGGAGCGGGCGGCGCGACGTCGGACGTGCTCACCGTGACCTCGTACGGCACGCCGTCCGGCGGGATCCGGTGCAGCCCGAGCCAGACGTGCCAGACGCCGGGCTCCAGCTCGCCCGGCAGGTAGCCGGGCGTGGCCCAGTCGGCGGTGATCGTGTACTCCAGCCGCGCCCCGCCCGACCAGCCGCGGAAGCCGTCGGCCCCATGGCAACCGAGGTCGATCACGCCGCCCTCGAAGGACAGCCGAACGTTCAGCGCGGCGGTCCCCGGCGGCACCTCGACGGGCAGCTCGCGCAGCCCCTGCTCCAGCCGGTCTTCGAGCGTCCAGCGTCCTCGGTGGACGGTCGTGTAGGTCATGCCCGTGCCGCCACGGTCACGTCGTCGGTTCCGTTCACCAGATCCCCGTTCCGATAAACAAGCGCGCGGCCGGGCCGTGGCACGGCCCAGCCCTGATCCCCCGGTGCCGGTTCCTCGCCCTCGCCGACGAGAGCGTGCACCATGACTCCGGCGACGTCCAAGGTAACGAGCGAGGTGCTGCCGAGGTTCTCGACGACGGTCACCTCGCCGCCAAAAGCCCCGTCCGTCGCGACCGGCGAAAAGTCCAGGTAGTCGGGCCTGATTCCGTATACGACCTCCTGCCCATCGGTCTCCTGCCCGTCGGCTTCCTGCCCGCCGGCGAAATCCTCCCCTAGTGATGGAGGCAGCGGGAGGGCCGTCTCGGCGGCCACAATCTCGTCACCTCGCACGACCGCGTCGATGAGGTTCATCGGTGTGGAGCCGATGAACGAGGCCACGAAGACGTTCGCCGGGCGCCGGAAGACCTCACGCGGCGTGCCGATCTGGCGGATCCGGCCGGCCTCCATGACGGCGATGCGGTCGGCCATCGCCAAGGCTTCCGCCTGGTCGTGCGTAACGAAAACAGTTGTCACGCCGAGCTCTTGCTGCAGCCGCTTGAGGAACGTGCGCGCCTCCAGCCGCAATCGTGCGTCGAGGTTGGAGAGCGGCTCGTCCAGAAGGAACACCTGGGGCCGTGCGGCCATGGCCCTTGCCAAGGCAACGCGTTGCTGCTGCCCGCCCGACAGTTCGCCTGGACGACGCCCCAGCAGGCCGTCCAAGCCCAGTTCGCCTGCCACTTCGGCAGCGGCCTTATGCCGTTCAGGCCTGGAGGCCTTCTTGATGCGCAGCGGGTAGGCGATGTTGTCGGTCACGGTCATATGCGGGAAAAGCGCGTAGTCCTGGAAGACCATGCCGACGTTGCGACGCCCGGGAGGAGTGCGCGTCACGTCCTCGTCTCCGAGCCGTACCGAGCCCTCGGTGGCCTCCTCCAGGCCCGCGATGGTGCGCAGCAGGGTGCTCTTGCCGCAGCCGGACGGGCCGAGCAGCGCGAAGAACTCGCCGTCGGCGATCTCCAGGTCGAGGGCGTCCAGCGCCCGCACGCCGCCCGGATAGACCTTGGTCAGCTCGCGCAGGGTGATGGCGGCCATCAGCGCTTGATCCCTCCGTAAAAGCGGAACCCGTACCGCCGGCTCACGAAGAGATACATGACCACGACAGGCAGGGAGTAAAGCAACGAGAAGGTGGAGATCAGCGCCAGGTCGGGCTGGCCGCCCTCCGTGTAGAACGTGTACATGATCACCGAGGCCGGGGCCTTGTCCGGGTTGCGCAGCAGCAGGAAAGGCATCAGGAAGTCGCCCCAGACCTGCGCGACCGTCCACACCGTGACCGTGGCCAGGGCGGGCCGGATCGTCGGCGCCACGACGTGCCGCAGGATCTGCAGCGGCGAGGCGCCGAAGACCCGCGCGGCCTCCTCGTAGGACTTGGGCGTCGCGTCGGTGAAGTCCTTCAGGATGAAGATGGCCGTCGGCAGCAGGCCCCCGGTGAGGACCAGGATCACGCCGAGGTGCGAGTCGATCAGGTGCAGGTTGAACGCCAGCAGGAAGATCGGGACCATCGCCGCCGTGCCCGTGATGATCGACGAGAGCAACAGCAGCAGGTAGAGCATCACGTCGCGCCCGGGGATGTGGACGCGGCTGAGCGCGTACGACGCGAGCGCCGCGCAGGTGACGACGAACGCGGCGGTCCCGGCGGCCAGGATCACCGAGTTGCGCAGCGAGGTGAGCGCGTACGGGTTGTCCATCAGCACGCGGAAGTTGTGCAGGGTGAACTCCGGCACCGACACCGCGATCTGCGGGTCCTTGTCGAACGGCGCGAACGCCAGCCACAGCAGCGGCAGCGAGAAGAACCCGAGCACCAGCGAGATGAAGGTCGTCAGCGCGACCTTCCGCAACAGATCTCGCGCCGTCATGCCGGCGCCTCCTGGCCACTCGACGAGTCTCCGCGGCGTCTCAGAGCCCGCAGGTAGAGCAGGGCGATCACCAGGTTGATGAGGATCATGATGAGCGAGATCGCCGCTCCGAAGCCGAGCCGCCCGTCGCCGAGGGCGGTCCGGTAGACGTACGCCGACATGACCTCGGTGCGCCCGTTCGGCCCGCCCGCGGTGATGAGGAACGGCGTGAAGTCGTTGAACGTCCAGAGGCTGACCAGCAGCAGGCTCGTCAGCACGTGCCCCCGGATGCGCGGGAAGACCGCGTCGCGCAGCGTCTGCCAGGTGGAGGCCCCGGCGAGCCGCGCGGTCTCCAGGTGCGAGGGTGGAACGCTCCCGAGCGCCGCGCCGTACAGCATCATCGAGAACGCGGTGCCGCGCCAGATGTTGAACACGATGATGCAGGCCATCGGATGGTCGATGAGCCATGCGGTGCCCGGCGTGCTGAGCAGCGCGTTCAGCGTCCCGCCGTCGCGGTCCAGCAGCGCGATCCACAGGAACGCGATCACCGAGCCGGGCAGGATCCAGGCGAGCAGGACCAGCGCCTCGACGAGCCGCCTGATCGGCCCGCTGCGGTCGCGCATCACCCAGGCGAGGGTGAAGCCGAGCAGCGTCTGTCCGAGGACGGCCGAGCCGAGCACGAACTGGAGCGTGAGCCACAGCGACCGGTGGAAGTCACTGTCGCCCAGCACCCCGGTGTAGTTGTCGGTGCCGACGAACTGCGGCTTGCTGGCCGCGATGCCGGTCAGGCGGTAGTCGGTGACGCCGAGGTAGAGGGTCCACAGCGCCGGGAAGACGAGGAAGACGGCGATGAGGACCAGTGCGGGCGCGACGAACGCGGCCGCGCGTCCGCGCCCCAGCCCGGCCGCGTCGTCGTGCCCACTCCCCTCGCCACGCGCCTTTCCTCGCCTTCGTCCAACCGATTCAGTTGGCGGTGACGTGGTCGGCGCCACCGACGATCCCCTCCAGCTTCTTGGTGTAGGCGGCAGCGGCCTCGTCGGGGGACTTGCCCGAGACGACCTCGGCGGTCGCCTCCTGCAGCGCGGTCGACACCTGCGGGTAGACCGCGAGGCCCGGCCGGTAGGAGGTGATCGGCAGGACCTTGTCCGACAGGTACTTCAGGAACGCGTCGTCCTTGAGGACCTCGTTGTTGACGTCGGTCCGGGAGGTGATCTCCGGCGTGCCGGCCGTGCGCGCCTTCATCATCTCGGGCGAGTTCATGTAGCTGAGCAGCTCGAACGCCTGCTGCGGGTATTTGGTGTTGGGGTTCAGCACGGTGGCCGAACCACCCGACATGCTGACGAACGACTGGCCTCGCACGCCCTTGCCCGCCGTGACCGCGGGGATCATCGTGTAGCCGACGTCGGTGTCGCGGCTGGGCATCTTCGCGACGCCGGTCTTGGGGTTGAGAACGTCGCGCCAGAAGTAGTCGCCCTCGGCCAGGATGCCGATCTTGCCCTTGGCGAACTCCTCGAACGACTTGTCGCGCCCCTTGGCCTCCTGCTGGAGCTTGGGGTCGCCGAGCCCTTCCTTGCCGTAGATCGTGCTGTAGAGGCCGAGGACCTGCTTGACGGCCGCGCCGCCGCCGGTCCACTTGCCGCCGGTGTAGATCTCCGAGCCGGTCCCGACGAGCAGCGGGAGAACGCCCTGCATGGAGGTCGCCTCGCCCATCGCCGTGCCCGCGTTCAGCTGGATGGGGGTGACGCCGGGGACCTTCTTCAGGGCCCGGCCCGCGGTGAGGATCTCATCCCAGCTCTTGGGCTGCCAGTCGGCCGGAAGCCCGGCCTGGGTGAAGAGCTTCTTGTTGTAGAAGAGGACGCGGCCGTCGGTGCCGCCAGGGATGCCGTACCGCTTGCCCTCGAACGTCACCAGCTGCTGGACGGACTTGGGGATCTGCGCCCAGCCGTCCCACATCTCTGATTTGGCGCCGACGACGTCCTGTAGTGGAGCGATATAGCCGGCCTGGGCGAACTCGCCCACCCAGATGCCGTCGATGTCGAAGACGTCCGCGCCCGAACGGGACTTCAGATCGAGCGCCATCTTGGTCTTGTAGGGCTCGTCGTCCACGCCGTAGCCGCGGAACGACACCTTGGCGGTGACGCCCTTGGCCTTCTGCTGGGCGACGAACCCGGGGATCACCGACTTGGTGATCCACTCCGCTTCGCCGGTGTTCTTGCCGCCTTCGATCGCGTTCCGGCTGATGACCAGCGAGAAGCTCTTGGCGTCCTTACCCCGATTCGGATCGGTCGACGACCCGCCGCCGCCACAGGCGGCGAGCGCCGCGCCCGCGAGAACGAGCGCGGCCGCGCCGCCTGCACCCCGTAGGTGGGAGAAGCCCACGGTGACCTCCTTTTTGAGCGTCACCGTCACCGTGACCCAAGATCGGGATCACGTAAAGACTCGGTCCCATTACGGATTTTTCAAGATCATTTGTGGGCCGTGGTCCAAGATCGTTGCGGACCTCAGTCAAGGTCACGGGTCCATGAGCTCGGCGCCGCGCGCCGCGAAGACCTCCATGGCCTTGGTGGTGATGGGACCGGGGGCGACCGGGAGCACGGTGTCGTCGATGGCTCGGATCGGCTGGACGTCGCGCGTCGTGGAGACCAGGAACGCCTCCTCGGCCTGGTAAACCTCCTCCAGGGGGAGGTCCTCCTCATCGCCGCCGCACCATTCGAGCACCAGCGCGCGAGTGATCCCGGCGAGGCAGCCGGAGCTGAGCGTCGGGGTGATCAGACGGCCGCCCTTGACCACGAAGATGTTGCTGCCGGTGCCCTCGCACAGGTTGCCGGCCAGGTTGCCGAAGATCGCCTCGCCGCCGCCGCGCTCCTTGGCGTACGCGAGCGCGAGCGCGTTGTCGGCGTAGGAGATGGTCTTGAGGCCGGTGAGCGCGCCGCGCTCGTTGCGCGGCCACGGCACGACCGTGACATCGCCGGTCGCCGGGAACGGCTTCTGCTCGCTGACGATGATGGTCACGGTGGTGCCCTGCGTACCGCGGTCGGAGCCGAGCGGGCCCGGGCCGCTGGTGTAGGTGATGCGGATGCGCGCCAGCGGGAGCTTGGGGGACGCGGCCAGCACCTCGAGCGTGCCCTGGGCGAGGGCGTCCTGGTCGGGCGCGGGGAGCCCGAGGCCGGCCGCCGAGTCCGCGAGCCGCTTGAGGTGGCGGGTCAGCGCGAACGGCTCGCCGCCCGTCGCCTTCACCGTCTCGAAGACCCCGTCGCCGACGAGGATGCCGTGGTCGAAGACCGACACCTTCGCGTTCTCAGGGTCGTGCAGTTCCCCGTTGATCCAGATCTTGCCCTGTCCGGTCGTCACCGGAAGCCACCTCCAATAGCCGAGCCGCCTTCAGCTCGGTCTCACGCCATTCTCGATGCGGGTCGGAGCCCCAGGTGATGCCCGCGCCGGCACCGAAGCGCAGCAGCCCGTCCTCCGCCCAGAAGGTACGGATGCCGACCGCGAGGGCGGCGCGCCGGGAGTCCGCGTCCACCCAGCCGATGGCTCCACAGTAGGGGCCGCGCGGTGCGGGTTCGAGTTCATTGAGCAAGGTCAGGGCGCTGGACTTGGGCGCGCCGGTCACCGAACCCGGTGGAAACGTCGCCGCCAGCAGCTCCGGCCACCCCATGCCGCGTGCGAGGCGGGCCCGTACGGTCGAAACGAAATGCACCAGGCCGGGCGCCTCCTCGGGGACGCACAGCCCCGGCACGGTGACCGACCCGACCTCGGCGACGCGGCCCAGGTCGTTGCGGACCAGGTCCACGATCATGACGTTCTCGGCGCGGTCCTTGGGGGTCAGCTCCTCGGCCGTACGCGCCGTGCCCTTGATCGGACCCGACTCGACCACCTCGCCGTCCCTGGAGAGGTAGAGCTCGGGCGAGGCGCTGGCGATCTCCAGGCCGGGCAGCCTGAGCGTCATCGCGTACGGCGCCGGATGCCGCGCCGCCAGCCGTACGCCCAGCCCGGCGATGTCGGCGCCCTCCCCCAGCGGCGCCGACAAGATCCGGCACAGGTTGGCCTGGTAGACCGTCCCCTCGGCGATCGCCGCCCGGATCCGTTCGACACCGCCCTCATAGGCGGCCTGGCTCAGCGAGCTCTCCCACTCCCCCGGTGGCGCCCACGGCCCGTCCGGATGCGGCGCGGGCCGTACGTCATCGAACCGCGCGCAGGTCACCTTGCCCTCGTAGGTGACCACGACGGCCCACCAGCCCCGCGAGTCCAGCGCCGCGAGGTCACTGGTCACATCGGCCAGCCCTGTCGCCAGCAGCCCCCCGACGTGCGCGAACGCCTCCCTCATGGGCACCAGTGTGGCGGGTGCCCCCTGGGGTCACGCACGCTGGGGCAGGATGCAGCCGAACGAGTCGGCCAGCCCGGCGAGGCCGACCTCCGTCACGTTCAGCGCCCGGCGCGTGCTGCCCCGCTCGAACCACTCCAGCTCGATCAGCCGCGTGGTCAGCGTCGCGCCCAGCGAACCGTTCAGATGTGGCCGCCGCTCGGTCCAGTCCAGGCAATGTCCGGCGAACCTCCGCCGCCCTTTCCTGAGCTCCTCCACATCGATGCCCAGCCGCCCGAACCGCTCGTCGCCCTTCTCGGTGACCTCGTACAGCTCACCCGCATCAGGCTCGATCATTCCCCCGTCCAGCAAAGCGGCGAACAGCGCCACTCCCGCCTCCCCGGCCAGGTGGTCATAGCAGGTCCTGGCCGTGTGCAGCCGCTTGGCGTCCCGCGACTGCCGCAGGCTCTTGACCTTGATCGGCGGGCTGATCGTGCTGAGCGCCTCGATCACCTGGGCGATCTCCGGCCCCTTCAGGCTGTAGTACCGGTGCCGCCCCTGCTTGATCACGGTCACCAGGCCGCCGTCCAGCAGCTTGGACAGATGGGCGCTCGCCGTCTGCGCGCTCACCCCGGCCACCCTCGCCAGCTCCCCCGCCGCGAGCGGCCGCCCGTCCAGCAGAACGGTCAGCATGGCGGCCCGGGCGCGGTCCGCGAGCAGGCCGGCGACCAGGGAGATGTCGGAGTCGTACGTCAGGTCTGCGGACATACTTCGACCCTAGGCGAACCATCCTTCGACCAGCATCGAAGCATGAGCCCGAAGAACCCGGCCACCGCCGTCGTCACCGCCGTGGACCACTGCCTGGACCTCGCCGCCACCTGGATCGCCTGGGACGGCCGCCCCCTGATCACCGACGGCGACAACGTCTGGACGCCCCACAAGGCCCTCCGCCGCATCGGCGACCACCTGATCGACCACCTGTCCGAGGTCGAGGCCCTCCTCTCCGGCTCGCCCACGATCCCCGACGGCTGGCACGGCCGTTCGGTCACCCTGGACTCCGACTGGGCCCGCTTCACCGAACTGGACCTCTCCGAGGCCCGCCAGCGCCTCCCCCGCCTGGCCCAGTGGTACGAACTCCGCTACGCCGCCTGCGGCCCGGACGAGTGGGACCGCCCCCGTTCGCCCAACTGGACCCTCCGCGAGATCGCCGACCATGTGACCGGCGTCACCTGGTACGCCGACCAGGTGGGAAACCGGTTTGGGGAAGCGCCGACTTCGCGCTAGTCTTTCCCCGTCGCCGCGAAGGGGCTCCGCCCCTGAGCAGCGCAAGCGGAAGTGGCTCAGTGGTAGAGCATCACCTTGCCAAGGTGAGGGTCGCGGGTTCGAATCCCGTCTTCCGCTCTGAGGGGCCTTGCAGAAGGCCTCCCTCCTGGTGGAGTGGCCGAGAGGCGAGGCAACGGCCTGCAAAGCCGTGTACACGGGTTCAAATCCCGTCTCCACCTCAAAACCGCGCTTCCGCCAGAAGCACGGATCCGGGCGATTAGCTCAGTGGGAGAGCGCTACCTTGACACGGTAGAGGTCACTGGTTCAATCCCAGTATCGCCCACCCGGTAACACCAGGTCACAGGCCCTGCCTCACACCACGAGGCGGGGCTTTGATCGTTTTCGGGAGAGATTCGGAGATCATCACCTCCTGACCACTACCGCTCCGTCTCCCAGCCGCGCCCCAGCCATCACTCTGGGTGAGATCATGAGAAGAGCGGGCGGCACGATCTGCGGCAGGTGCCGTCTCTCCTCGACCGTCAGCTGGCTCACACCGCTGACAACAGGCGAGAGCGGATGTCACGGCCTCAGCCGACGTGCTTGGTTCCGGTGATGACGTCGCCTTGGATACTGACCGCCCCGTGGAAATGGGTGGAGCCCTGCTGGGGTGGCTGGGCGTCCTGTCGGGGTGCCTGCGGCCGTGTCTCTCGACCGCTGTCAGGAGGTACGTACAACCACGCTTTGATGTGGGACGACTTGAGTTGGAAGTCCACGGGTGTGAAGGCATCGGCGTCCAGCATGCCCACCGTGGTTCGGATGGACGAAACGAATACGTGGTCGGAAACCATGAATGCCAGGTCAGCCTTGGACTCCTCCAGCGCGGCTCGCAGCGGGCCGGAATCCAGCATGCGAGCCGTGTTAATGATCGCGTCCCCGCTGAGGCCCTCCCTGTCTCGCACCACCGGACCAACATGAAGTGCGGCACGAAGTCTGATGCACATCGCCGCGCTCGCTCGGCGGTTGTGGCGGCGCAGACCTACCCGGAGCCAGGCCAGCAGAGGATCGGCGACCGAGCGCGTGGGGATGGCTGGGGGCACGATCACCAGGACTCCGTCGCCGCGGTCCTCGTGGTAGCAGGACGACCATGACAGCCCCGACTCCTTGAACGCCTGTACGAGAATGTCGTAAAGCGCGGTCCGGACCTCGGCCCGATCGCTCTCGTCGCGGACTGCCGAACTGAACCCGACCACGTCAATGAAGAAGATCGAGCAGTTGAGAGACGACCATTCGACGTCCTTCGCGCGGCGCGAGTACAGGTCGTTGAGATTCTGCGCGTCCACGATCGTCAAGCTGTGGCGTGCGGTGACGATCAAACCATGCCGGCGCCAGATCTTGAGGACCTGCCCGATGTCGTCGCGTTCGGCGTCCGCCCAGCGGGCCAGGTCTTTGCGCGACAGCGGAAGGCTCAACGTCGTGCCCGCAGGTGTGCGCTCGCCGCGGCGGAACGCGAGCTCGGACAGAAGGTAGGCCAGCCGGTACTCGATTTCGTCCGCCCCGGTCCTCAGCAGGGGTTCATTGTCCTCGGCCAGCCGCTCCTGTTCCTGCTTCGCCAGGACGCTCTGGAGTCGTGGGTGCTCCGAAATCAAGTCGTGGAACCTGGAAGCGGACAAGGCGATGCCGCGCACGTCGTCCAAGGCGATCACCACTGCCGAACGGGAGCGCCGTGTCATCGCGGCCCGCTCCCCCACGATGTCTCCCGGACCGCGCAGTGCAACGATCCACTCGTCGTGGCCTTCGGACATCACCACCTTGGACCAGCCCGACTTGATGAGGGTGACGTGGGCGGAGTCGAGCTCCTCGGCACACACGACCGCGCCCGCCGGAAGGACGATCTCGTCGCCGGCGTCCTCGAACGCCTCCCGCTCCACAGCGCTGAGCGACATCCAGAAACTGTGCTCCGGCGGGTGTTCCCAGCGACGTGCCGATGGTGACCGCTCCATGCGGGCTCCTTCCCGGGCATCGACGCGCATCTGCCGCCAGCATCACCGAGGGCACCGGAACTTACGATGTCGTATGACACGTTGTTCGGGCGTGGACGGGCATTTCCATGAGATCTGCTTGGGCAGCGTCTGCATGGATCACTTTGCCGGTCATGCCCCATGGGCCATTGCCATGATCAAGCACGAGGTCACTAGCTGCGCAGCTAACTACTACAGGTCAGCTACGTCATGTGACTCCGGCACCACGAACTGACAGGCACACCTAGTGGCTCTGCACGCGGTCGACGAGGGCGAGAGGCACCGGGCGTCGAAGTCCATGAGGAGGCGGCGAGCTTCCTCCCAATAGGGCCGAGCGGCCTCCAGGCAGTCATTGCGGGCGACGATCCTGGCGGCCTGTGAGAGCCGACGGCCAAGTGCGAAGGGGTTGTCGAATCCGCGCTCGATCGTGACCGCGTCCCGGGCGTGGCGCGCAGCCGTCGGACCCAGCCCCATCCGGTCGCAGAGCTCCGCCATGGCGATGTAAGTGCTGGCGGTCCCGCGCACGTCCCCGATCTCCTCACGGAGGGCCAGTTCACCCTCGAGCTCGCCCATTGCAGCGTCGTAAGACTGCCTCCGCATCATGATCAGGCCGATAGTGTGGCGCCGCAGGGCGATTCCGTACGGATCCATGAGCTGCTCATCGATGCTCAAGGCGATGCGGGCATGCGTGAGAGCTTTGCCGACCTCGCCGAGCGCTAGATGGACCCGCGCCAGATTGTCCCGCGTTGCGACCTCACCGCGGCTATCGCCGATCTGGATCTGAATCTCCAGAGCCTCGGCGGCTTGGAGATACGCCTCACGCGGCTGGTTGAGATGGCGGAGGATGTTTGCGCTGCTGCACAGCGCTACGGCCTGTCCTGGTTTCGCGCCGAGCTGCGTGTAGATCTCCAATGCTTCATCAGCCGCCTGAAGCCCCCACACGTGCATGCCCATGCGGCAGAACACCCGGGACAGGTTGAGGAAAGACCGCGCCTCGCCGTGCCGGTCAGCAAGCTCCTGACGAAGATCGAGCGCTTCGAGGTCGCATCGGAGCGCATCCGAACAATGGCCGAGACGCCGATGAATTCTGGCCAGGTCGTGGAGGCATTCGGCTTCGCCTCTGCGGTCGCCGAGCCTCTGCCGGATCTGCAATGCGCCGTCGGTCAGTCTCCGCACCTGCTCGTAGTTGGAACAGCGCCAGTGGATACTCGCCAGCGTGGCCATCGACTCGGCTTCGGACCATTGATCTTTGTGTGCGGCCGACAGCGCGCGTGCACGTTCGCCAACCCGGATCGCCTTTTCGTAACGGCCTTGTTCACGGTAGATGCAGGCGAGGTGGCGGAGCATTGTCGCCAGCGGGAGGTGGTCTCGACCTAGCTCCGCAGCCTGGGCACCGTACTGATGTACCTCAAGGTTGTCCTGGGTGTAGGCCCGCAGATCCAGGAAGGCGAAGAGCGCGTCGGCAAGCTGCCAGGTCACCTTGTGGAAGCCGCCGAGTGCCGCCTGCCGAGTGGTCGCTACGAGGAGATGACGCTCACGCTCGTACCATTTCAGGGCCTTGTCCAACTCAAGGGATAGCGGCGAAGCGGAGGGTCGGCGCGGGGGTCCGAGGATCTCGGCTGCGTTCTGGGCCGTCCCGAGAAGCCAGTCGAACAGCCGCCATCGGGCTTCCGACTGTTCCTGTGCGAGATCCTCCGACCGAAGGCGTTCGCGCGCATAATCGGACATCAGGTCGTGGAGGCGGAATCGCTCCGTGCCGACATCCTGCACCAGATTAGCGAGAGTAAGCCCACGGAGAATCTGACGGGTCGCTACCGGGCCACGCTCTAGCAGCGCTGCGACGACCTCCGGCCCGAAATCCGGTCCGGTGACAAGGCCGAGCAGGCAGAAGGCGCGCTTCTCCTCATTGGCGAGCTCGCGGTAGGAACAGTCGAATGCAGTCCGCACAGCGCTCGTGTACGGGTCGTCGTCGTGCGCGAGAGCCGACAGCCTGTCGCCCTCGCCGAGCTCACGAGCAATCTCAGCGACGGTCGTGTTCGTGCGGACGCGGCGGTTGGCGGCTGCGATGCGCAGCGCAAGAGGGAGGTAAGCGCACTGTTTGGAGAGCTCGGCGATTGCTTCCGGGTGCGCGGACGCCTCGCCGACGCCGAGTAGCCCGGACACGAGTTCATGGGCCTCTTCAGGTTGGAGAACATCCAGGTCCACGGTGTGGACACTGCTCTTGACGATCAGGCCAGGGAGGCGGTTGCGGCTGGTGACGATGGTGGTGCAGGAGCGACCGGAGGCCAGCAGTGAGTGCACCTGGTCGGAACTCACCGCATTATCGAGGATCAGCAGCATCGATCGCGAAGCGAAATGCGTCCTGGCCAACAGGATCTTCGCGTCCAACGTGGTGGGAACGAGTTCGCCCGGCACCCCGAGCCCGCGCAGGATGCGATCGAGCGCCTCCTGCGGATCCATCGCCGCCTCGGCAGTGTGTCCGCGAAGGTCGACGAACAACTGGCCGTCCGGGAAGCGTGAAGCGATCTTGTGAGCCCAGTGCACGGCAAGCGCCGTTTTGCCGACGCCGGCCATGCCCTGGATGACGATCACCAGCGGTGCGGTGTTGTCCATTGAGCCGCGCAGGAGTTCGTCCATGTTCGTGATCGTTCCGCTCCGTCCACAGAACGGAGAGACGTCACTCGGCAGCTGGCAGGGAGCCGGCGAACCGTTGAAGCGGGCGGCAGTGTCGTCACCGATCATGTCGTCCGCCGGGCGCGAAGCGGCGAGGGAGCCTTGGATCGTGCGCCGTTCGGCGGGGGCAGTCACCAGATCTCTCCAAGTGCCTGTCGCTTATGGAGGAGATACCCCCACGGCATGCACCGAATCGCTACACATCAGCTCCAGGACGAAGAGTCCGCCAGCTTGGCGAAGTCGGGGCTGCGGAACAGTCGCAAGCGTTCCTCTGTGCGGCCGTTCAGCAACAGCCTTCGCAGAACAACGAAGCGGAACATCCAAGCCACGACTTCCGGCTGGTCTATGGCACGGGCCTTCAGGTACACGTCCATGAAACGTCGCGCCAGCTCCAGGCGCCCTGACTTCTGGCAAGAGCAGGGGCAGCTGACCATGAACTGCAGTGCCGCGAAAACGGCGTCCTGCAGGTGATGGTCATGACGAGCGCGTTCCCAGTCGATCACGTTCACCACCACCCCCTTGCGCACCAGCACGTTGGCGGGGCGGTAGTCGCCGTGTGTGAGCCCGGTGAGCCCGGCCTCTTCCGACGCCCATAGAACCTTGTCCGCTCCCAGGAGCAGCATGTCCACCGCTCTGCGGATCTCGTCGCGCTCACCCGCCGCCAGCTGCTCATGCTGGAATCCGCTCAGCACGACATCGAAGTTGTCAACGACCGTCGTAACGGACCAGTTGAGCGCGTGCTCGGCCTCTTCGGGCCCGACCACCGGAGCCGTGCAATCTTCACCTGCCTGATGAAGGCTGGCGAGGGTCCGCGCAGCGTCGGCTACCACGTCGATGCAGTGCCATGGCGCATAGCCATCATGCCGGGTGAAATTACGCAGCAACCAGTAGCCCCCACGCTCCCCGCCCTCGACTACCGGCTCGCCGTCAACGGTATCGACCGGGGAATGGACGAGGGAGAACCCTGCCTCCTGGAGCGCCCGGATGATCTCGAACTGCTTGCGGAATGGAGGGACCTTCACACTCGGCGCATAGCTGGACAGAACGTACCTCTGACGCAGCGTCCGGATGAAGTGATGCTCACCATGATGCTTCGACAGAGCGGTCCGCGCAGACCACCGAATGTCGTAGTGCTCGCGCAGAATCCGGGACCAATCCCCGGTCACACGGCCTCTGATACCGATGACCAACCCCGTGCCGTCCTCACTGTCCGGGGCGGTCCCCACGACGGTGCCCGGAAGTAAGCCATCGTGGCAGATCAGGGTCATGATCGATGCGCCGTGCGGAGAAGTCGGCCCATGTTGCGAGTCAACCTTTGCAGGGCCGAGCCGTTGCTTGGCGAGAATGTGAGCGAGGCGGCCCCAGGCGGCATCGACGCCATGTGATGTAACGGCCTGGTGAGAGTGCGTTCCGTCGGCCGATCACGAGCACGCGCAAGGTCCAACACTCCGCGCCGCGACAGCTCGGCCAGCACCTTTCACTCACATGCTGTGATCACGAGAGCGGGCAATCGCATCCAGGACCTTGACTCACTCTCCTGCAAACATCATTGTTTATTTAACAGAGGAGGGGATCGAGCATGACCCAACCGATCACCCCGATCGTGCGGCCAGCGATGGGCCACGATGTGTCCAGCATGGCTGTCGCACTCGCTAGAGCCTTTTACAGCGATCCGCTGTTCGTCTGGATGTTGCCCGACGCCGCGACCCGCAAGGCCAGGAACGCGATACTGTTCGACATCCTCGCCCGCCATGCGCACCTTGGGCACGGCGGCGTGGAGGTGGCCGAGTGCGGCACCTCGATCCTCTCTGCGGCACTCTGGGACCCGCCGGGTCGGTGGCGTCTTCCTCTACGGGCCCAGCTCGCACAGGCCCCCGCCTTCCGGCGGGCTTTCGGGACACGCCTTCCGGCGGCTCTGGCCGTGCTCACCGCCGTCCAATGGCATCACCCGGCCGAGCCACATTGGTATCTGGGCGTCCTCGGCACCGAGCCCGCGGCCCAAGGTCAGGGCCTGGCTGGGGCGCTCCTGCGGTCGCGCCTCGACCGCTGCGACACCGACGGTGTGCCCGCCTACCTGGAAACCTCCAACGAGCCCAACATCGCCTACTACGCCAAATTCGGCTTTCGCGTCACCAAAGAGATCTCCCTGCCACGCTCGTGTCCGCCGATCTGGCTGATGTGGCGCGACCCGCAATGATCACGAAGCGCGGCTGGAATATCAGTTCGGGCAACGCGGTGCTCGAACCCAGCCGGGTAAGAAGCCTTCAGTCGCTCCGGCTGCGCTGATGATGCCTATGCCCCTTTGAGGACCATCGGGTCTTTACGGCCCCTGACTGCTGCGGACCCGATGGCCGCGGTCAGCCCCACCAGGGTGAACACCGCCGCGCCCCGATTGGCATATCCCGGCACGGCCGAGCTCACGGTATAGCTCCCGCCCCCATCGAGCTTGCACTCGAACCGGAGGGGCAGGAGGCCGACCGCGTAGTCCCTGACGTGCATCGCCTTGTCCATCCCAGCCTCACGGCACGGTTGAGGAGGCGCGGAGTCGGTGCCGCCACTATCGGCGTCCATCACGGGCAAGGACAGACAGCCCAGCCCCCACGCATATAGGCCAAGGCCCACGCCGAAGGCGGCCGACGCGACCGCCCCGAGCAGGCCGGCCCACGAGTGCCGGCCCCTGCGTACGCCCAGCACGATCCCACCAGCCACCAAGGCCAGCGCGATGACAGCGCAGGCCAGGAACCCCATGACCAGGACCAGCCACATCCAAGACCTCCCGATTGCCGGTAATAGGCATGATCCCATTAAGCCGTGAGACACCTCGGACGAAAATGAAGCAGATTCCAGGCTTGGCACCGTCCTGCTTTTCGGTCCGAACAGCCACAACTTCCCGTACAGCAGCCCTGTGGTGAGGGATGCCGCTAGGGCTGGGTCTCGCGGATCCAGGCCAGCGATTCGGCGTCATGTTCGCCGTCGACATCGCCAATTTCAGCACCCGTCCCGCCTACATTCAGCAACAACTGCGCACCGTGTTGTACGCGTCAGCCCAGAAGTCGATCAACTGGTGGAGTGGAAGGTCGTGCAGGAGGGGCGGCTGGTCTGAGCGGCGTCCAGTGATCAGCATCCACCGTGGGGTGAGGGCGGCCGCCAGGGACTTCTCCTCCGCCGACTGCGGTCCACAGGTGTGTGGCCGACCGACCCTGCTGGCCCTGTTGCGGGCAGCTGCCGCGGTTGTGGCGGCCAATGCCGCAGCACCGGCGGGCGGCGAGTGCATGAGGCGTCGGACCCCTTTCGTCGGGTTTGTATTGCTGAACATGGTTTGACGGCGCCGGCCTGCGTGGACACCAAGAGCCAACCGGCCGGGACACGGCAGTCCGCATTGGCGCCTGCCACTCGCCGGTGCCCGGCGCTGAACAGCTGGAAACGAAGCTCGCTGCGGCGGGGTGGTCACCGTTGGCGCAGGCGGACCTGGCCAGCTGATGGGCATGGGCAGTGGCGTGCCGGCGAGCGAGGTTGCGCGGGCTGGCCTGCAGCAACTCCAGCGCGAGTTCATGCCCGGTGGCGGCCGCCGCGGTCAGCAGCGCCAGCGCCGCCTCGCTGTGGTCACGGTCGACCGACAGCAGGATCGCGACCCGGTAGACGGCGTCCGCCTCACCGGCCATGGCCCTCATCTGCAGCTGACGGGCATGGTCACCGAACGAGATGACGTGCTCATAGGCCTGCTCATCCAGATAGAACTGCCCGATGAGGTCCGCGGTCTCCCCCGCAGCGGGCTCAGCCTCCGCAGTCTCGTCCGCACCTGAGTTCGTGGACGCACCGACGATCAAGAGCGTCTCTACGACCGAACGCTGTCCGACCAGCCATCGACCTCACCACAGCCCCCGGTAGAAGCAAGGCTGATCTTGTGAGAGGGCCGTGATGTGAGTCGATCCAGAGCGCCCCATCGCTCCGGCAGGAGAAGCAGCATGCCAGCGCGATGTGCCACCCGACGCCGACCGTCCCAGAAGGCGCCTGGTCCGGCCGCCGCCATACGAGATCGACGGCGGCCGGGCGGTGCCGTCCTTGCCGGACACGCTCGGCCGTCGAGTTGATCTCAACCGCGGACGGACTGGGGCTTGGACGACGTATTTCAGGCGCGTGACGCTAGCTGACGGTGACCGTCAGGTTTTGGGGGTTGCCGTCGCTGGCGGCGCCTGAGACGTCGGGCTGGCCGTCGGGGCAGACGTCGTCGTAGGGGAAGGCGTATCCGATCGGGGTGTTGGCGTGCAGGATCCGTGCCCAGTGGTTGGTGGTCGGGTCCTTGTAGAAGTCCGACTCCTGGGTGCCGTTCGGCTGGTCGGCGCTGCCCAGGATCGTGCTGCGGTTGAACGCGGCGGCGATGCGTGCGAGCAGGCCCTTCTTGATGTCGGAGTCAGCCGGGTTGTTGGTGAACGGCCCGTCGTTGCAGGTGAAGATGTCCTTGGACGCGGGCCGTGCGAACGTGCTGCCGTCGTTGAAGGTGAGCACACCGCCGTTGACGCGCCCGGTATAGACGCCGCGCCCGCCTTGGAGATCCACCTTGAGGTCGGTTCCGGCGTACTTGTCCCAGACCTGGCCGACGTAGCCGTCCCAGTACGAGGAGAAGGCGCCGGGGTTGTTCGCCATGTGACCCTGCGGTGAAACGACCCGCAGGACACCGCCGCCGTTGCGGATGACCAGCTGATCCCAGGGCTGCCCGTCGGTGTTCTTCTGTGCGACGAGGGCGTCCGCGACCGCGTTGACCGCTCCGGTGGGCGCGGGCGCGACCGTGTGCGTCGAGTCGCCGACGAGGTTGAGCCCGATCGGCAGCGCGGTGAGCAGGTCGACGTAGGAGATGTTCGCGAACAGCTGCGTCGGGTTGAAGGTGAGCTCGCAGAACGACCATGTCTTCAGGTAGTTGGGGTCGGACGGGTTGGCGAAGGCCGGTTCGACGAGCGCGGGGCCGGGGTTGACGTAGAAGTCGAGCCCGTCGTTCTTCACGAAGTAGATGCGGGCGGCGTACATCTGCCTGAGGGTGAGCTTCGCCTCGCCACCGGCGCCGACCGGGATCGAGCAGTCCACAGGGAGCGGGGTCTGCGGCGCCGAAGGCGACTCGGGATAGTACGGCGAACTGTCGGCGCGGAGCAGCATCAGCCGGTCGGTGCCCTGCTCGCGGCCGGTGATGTAGGCGTTCACGGGAGCGGAGCCGTGGTTGGCGAGCGTGAGCCCGCACGTCGATGGTGCCGCGAACGCCGGCCTGCCGAGCAGGTCGCGTCCGAACGGGAGGGCGAGTGCGGCCGTTCCGGCCGCAGCGAGAAACGATCTGCGGGTGACCAACGGAAACTCTCCTGGCGGGGTGGGGTCGGTTTGCCGTTGTCTGCCATGCGCGCATCTGGAAAGACGCCCACATGGTTCCCCGATCACGTCTCTACTGTCAAGAGTCTTTCCAATTAGCTCGCTGCGTCGCGGCCGGGAGACGGCGTATGACGACGCCGAGCACACCGGCTCCGGACAGGTAGCCGTAGTGGCGGGAGTCGATGCTCCCGGTGGGGTCGTCGCCCAGGACGAGCAGGCGTCCGTCCGGCACGGAGACGATGGGGCGGAACCGTTCGTGGTTCTTGATGCCGAACAGGCAGCCGAAGCCCGGGCGACCGTCCTGAAGCAGGATGCTCAGATCGATGGCGGGGCGCCAGGGGTCCGTCGGCCCAAGTCCGGGCCAGCGGCATTCTGTTCGCGGGGGCTTCGTGGCAGCCTGGCGGATGCGGCCCGGCTGACTCGGCTAAGGGGTGTGAGCATGGCTACGACTGGTCTGCCGTCTATGGCTGACTTCGAGCGCTCTCGGTTGGAGCTTGATCCTCGGTTCGGCAGTGTGAGGCGGGCTGCGCCGGTTACGCGGGTTCGGCTGGTCGGCGGGGGTGAGGGGTGGCTGGTCACCGGGTGGGAAGAGGCCCGGCGGGTGCTTGCCGACCCGGTCTTCAGTCGGGCGTTGGCCGTCGGGCGATCGGCGGGGGCACGGCGCGAGACGTTCATTGCCGACATGGATCCGCCCGAGCACACGCGCGTTCGGCGGCATGCGGTGACTGCCTTCACGCACCGGCGTGTGCGGGCGATGCGGCCTCGGATTGTGGAGGTTGTCGATCGGCTTGTGGGTGTGATGGTTGCCGGGGGTGCGCCTGCGGATCTGGTTGAGGGGCTGTGTCTGCCGTTGCCGGTGGTCATCATCTGCGAACTCCTCGGGGTGCCGGAGGGTGATCGGCGTCGGTTCAAGGAGTGGTCGGACGCGTTTCTCTCGGTCAGCGCCTACTCCGCGGAGCAGGTACGCGACGCTCATCAAAGCCTGGACGCGTATCTGGCCGAGCTGATCGCTCGGCGTCGGGCCGAGCCTGCCGACGATCTGTTGTCAGCGCTGGTGCGGGTCACCGGCCAGGAAGGTGGGCTGACCGAGGATGAGCTGATCAATCTGGGCGTTGGATTGCTGATCGCGGGATACGAGACCACTGCGAGCCAGCTGACGAATCTGAGTTTTACGCTGCTGACGCATCGGGAGCTTTGGGAACGGCTGGTGAGCGAGCCTGGTTTGCTGCCCGTCGCGATCGAAGAGTTGCTGCGGTATGTGCCGCTGGGGTCTGACACGGGCATGCCTCGGGTCGCTGCTCGTGACGTGGAGCTTGGTGGGGCGCGGATTCGGGCTGGGGAGACTGTTGTGGTCGCGCGGCCGGCGGCCAACCGTGACGAGGCCGTGTTCGGGGATGCTGAAAGCATCGTTATCGATCGGGGCGATAATCCGCACCTTGCGTTCGGGCATGGCATCCACCATTGCCTTGGCGCGCATCTGGCACGTCTTGAGTTGCAGGTGGCCATTGGCGCCTTGCTTGCCCGGTTCCCGGCGTTGCGATTGGCGGTGCCTGAGTCCGCGCTTCAGTGGAAGGTGGGGCTGTCCGTTCGAGGTCTGCACGGCCTTCCGGTTACCTGGACGTCCGATGGCTCATGACCGAACGGCTGTAGTCGGAGGGCGGATAGGGCTAGGGCGGAGGCGGTGATGCCTAGGGCTGCGCTGAGGGTGGGGAATGCCCAGCCTTCGAGGGCGGTCAGTCCTAGGAGGGTCGTGCCTGCGGCTATGCCCGCGTGCATGAGGGAGTTGTTCCAGGAGATGACGGTGGCGCGGCGGGTGGGGTCGGCTGAGCCCAGGTAGCTCTGCTGGGTGGCGTAGAAGGCGCCACCGGCCACGAACCAGCCGAAGAGGGCGAGAAGGCTCGTGGGCAGGGATGTTGTGGCGAGGGCGATCGCGGCGGACGTTGAGAAGAGCAGTGCCCAGGCTGAAGAGAGGGCGAGTTCGTTGCGGCCGTGGGCTCGCCATCGGTCGCTGAGGATGCCGGCCATGAGGGATCCGGCTAGCGTTCCGGCGCCGACTACCAGGCCCATCAGCGCTAGTCCGCCGGGCGAGAAGTGGAACCGCCGGGTGTAGAGGACGCCGACGTAGGTGTAAGCGCCTAGGCGGCCTGCCTGGAGAAAGGCGGTCGCGAGGAGCGCTGGGCGGATCTGCGGGGAACGCCATGGGCCGAACAGGTCGGAGAATGGGGAGGCGGTGTGGCGGGGCGGGGGTGTCTGGTCACGCTCTATGCGGAGTAGGACTCCTGCTAGCGCAACTAGCAGGGCTAGGCCGATCGCGGCGTAGGCCCAGCGCCAGCTTGCCCATTGGGTGACCAGCGCGCCCGCCGGTACGCCTAGGACCTGGCCCAGCGAGTAGCAGGTGACTCCCAGGGCGGCGGCGCGGCCTCGCTGGTCTGCTCGGGCACGTTCGGCTAGGTAGGCCCACATGGCGGGGGCCGCCGCGGCTCCGCCCAGTCCGGCGATCGCCTGGCCGGTGATCAGCAGACCGAGGTCAGCGGCCAGGGCGCACAGGAGGGTTCCGGCGATCAGGACAGCGATGCCCCCAGCGATGACGGTGCGTCGTCGCAGTCTGTTCGACAGCGCGGCGAAGATCGGGCCCGCTATGGCGTACGCGAGGACGTAGCCGGTGACCATGCGGGCGGTGGCGTTCGTGGACGCGTGCACGTCGGCGGCGATGGAGGGCAGGAGCGGGGAGGCCAGGAACGTCTCGGCTCCCATGAAGAACAGCACCGCGTACAGGACCGCGTAGCGGGCCCAGGGTGTCGTGTCGGTCCGGGGCTGTTGGTGTGTCGTTAGTGTCATGACCCTCCACGGTGGTGCGGGCGGCTAGAGGGAGTCCAATAGACATTTCAGCTCGGCTGATAGGCGGCGCCTATGGTGGAGGCATGGAATTGCGTCGGCTGCGCTACTTCGCGGTGCTGGCGGAGGAACTGCACTTCGCCCGTGCCGCCGAACGTCTGCACATCGCCCAGCCGAGTCTGTCGCAGCAGATCAAGGCGCTCGAACGCGAGCTCGGCGTACGGCTGCTCGATCGTGGTGGCCGCGGCGTGACGCTGACGTCGGCTGGGGAGGCGCTGGTGGATGAGGCCGCCGCCGTGCTCACGCGGTGCGACGAGTTGGTGGAACGGGTCCGGGCGGCAGGCCATGGGCTTTCGGGGCGACTGCGGATCGCTTACACGCGTTCCGCCGTGGACCTCGCCGCTCAACCGATCGTCGGGCGCTTCCGTGAGGCGGTGCCGGGCGTTGAGGTGCTCGCCATGACCGGCTGGACGTCGGAGAACCTCCGGCGGCTCGTGGCGGGCGAGGTCGACGTCGTCTTCGTCCGGCCGCCGGTCAGCGACGCAGGGCTGGCCGTACGGCAGGTGGCCGAGGAGGAATTGGTGGTCGTGGTGCCGGCCGGGCATCGGTGGGCGGCGCGGCGGCGTATCAAGCGGGCCGAGTTGCGGGATGAGCCAGTCGTCATGTGGCCGCGTGCCCAGGGGCCCGGCTACTACGACCACATCGTCGAGCAGGTGTGGGCGGGCACTCCCCCGAGGATTGTCCGGCGGGAGCCCGAGGCTGAAAGCATCCTGGCCGCCGTCAATGACGGGGTCGGGATCGCGGTGCTCGATCGGGGGCGGGCTGAGAAGCTGCGGCCTCGGGGCGTTCTGGTGCGCAGGTTCGCCGCACCGGCGCCTACGGCCGGGCTTGCGATCGCCTGGCGGCCTGCAGATCGTTCACCTGCTCTTGCACGCTTCCTTGAGTTGCTTCCGATGAGAGCTGACGACAGAAATGTGGCGGTCACGTAGCCCAACTTCGGCGCGGCACGGGTCGTCCTAACGATTCTCCGCCGGGGACACCGCGTCGCCGGCGCCTCGAAGGGGTGGCCATGCGGCTTAAGATCACGATTCTGCTGGCGGGGCTGATGACGGCTCTGCTGGTGGCTCCGGGGACGGCCCACGCCGAGCCACCGCTGCCCGGGTGCACGAGCATCAGCGGCGACTGGCGCAACATCGACGGCCAGACCCGTTCCGTCACGCGTGCGGCCGCCAGCACGGACTGCTACTCCAGCTACCACGGCACGGCCCATCTGTACGGGAAGTGCTCGCCCGCCGACTGCGACTGGGGAACGACTCGCATCGACCAGCAGTCCGACGGCTCGTGGACCGGGCAGTACGTCACCGGCTTCGCCACCCGGCACATCTGGCTGAAGACCTCTTACTTCAGCGGCGTCCGCTACCTGCGGGTGTACGTCCAGAGCCACTACAACGACGGCCGCGCGGACACCACTTTCGACGACTGGATGCTTCCGGCCTGAGCTGATCCAGATCCGTTCAGCAACGTCGCGCGTCCGGCGGCAGCGGCGCCGACCCGACGCGCCATAGCCAGAGGGCGCCGTCGCGGCCTCCGCTGGCGAGGGTCTGGCCGTCGGGGCTGAACGCGATCGAGTAGACGTTGTGGGTGTGGCCGGTGAAGATCTCCGCGGGATGCTCGGCGCACAGCTGCCAGAGCCGGACTGTGGTGTCGCGGCCGCCGCTGGCCAGGAGGCGCCCGTCGGGGCTGAACTCCAGGGCGAGGACCTCGCCCGTGTGTCCCTTGGCGGTGGCGATCCGCCGCCAACGGTCGAGGCTGCAGAGCCGGATCGCGCGGTCGTCGCCGCCGCTGGCGGCGATGGTGCGGCCGTCCGGGCTGATGGCCATGCACCTGATGCCGCTGGTGTCCCCGGTGAGCGTCGCGGTGTTGTCCCCCGTACGGGTGTCCCAGAGCCGGATGGTGGGGTCGTCGCCGGCGCCGACGCTGGCCAGGGCCCTGCCGTCCCGGTTGAACGCCATGCAGGTGACCGCCTTGCTGTGGCCGCTGAACGTCTTGGTGTTGCGGCCGGTGCGGACATCCCACAGGCGGATGCGCGCGTCCAGGCCGCCGCAGGCCAGGGATCGCCCGTCGCGGCTGATCGCCACGCAGGTGATGCCGGTGGCGTCGCCGGTGAGCGTCGCGGTGTTCTCGCCGGTGTCGATGTTCCAGAGGCGGATGGTGCGGTCGTCACCGGCGCCGGCGCTGACCAGGGTCCTGCCGTCCGGGCAGAACGCCAGGAAGCTGATTCCCTTCGTGTGGCCGGTCAGCGTCATGACGTTCTGGCCGTTGCGGACGTCCCACAGGCGGACCTGCGCGTCGAAGCCGCCGCTCGCCAGGGTGTGCCCGTCTCTGCTGAACGCCACGCAGGTGACGCCGCTGGTGAGGACGGCGAACGGGGAGCGCGATTGTGCGCGGTGGCGAGGTTCGTACCGATCGTGCCGATGGGTGTTGGAGGAGCGGATCTGCTCGGCGACGGCGGCGGCCGTGGCGGGACGTTCGCCGGGGTCCTTGGCCATGAGTGCGGCGATCAGGCCGTTCAACCAGTCGGGGCAGTCGGAACGGACGGCCTGTGGGGGCGGCGGGCTCTCCTGAAGGTGCTGATACATGATCGCGGCCGCGTTCGTACCGGCGTCGAAGGGAGGAACGCCGGTGACCAGCGCGTACAGCACGCAGCCGAGCGCGTAGAGGTCCGTGCGGCTGTCGGTCGGGTCGCCTCTGATCTGCTCGGGTGCCATGTACAGCGGGGTGCCGCCGATGCAGGCGCCCGACTCGGTGATGCTGGTCGCGTCGGCGAGACAGGCCATCCCGAAATCGCAGACCTTGACCCTGCCGTCGTCCAGGAGGAACAGGTTGGCGGGCTTGATGTCACGGTGCACGATTCCCGCCGCGTGGGCCGCCGCCAGGGTGTCGCTGATCTGCGTGGCCAGCGTGACCACCTGGTCGATGGGCAGGCCGTGCGGGTGCTCGGCGAGCAGCTGGCACAGATCACGTCCTCGCAGGAGCTCCATCACCAGGAACACGCGCTGCCGGTAGTCGTCGATGTCGAAGGTCACCGTCACGCCGGGATGCTGGAGCCTTGCCGTGACCTGCGCTTCACGGCGGAACCGCGCGATGGCCACCGGATCGGCCAGGTGACGCTCGTGCAGGAACTTCACGGCGACGGATCGCCGGAGCCGGAGGTCGACGCCCTCCCAGATCTCCGCCGTACCCCCGTACCCGAGGCGCTTGACCAGTCGATAACGACCAGCAAGACGTAGGCCTGGTTCCATATTCTTCCTCAAATGAGAACGACGCCATGAAGCCATCCCGAGGCAATTTCGCAAACACCTCAGGCGGTGGTCTCATGAATTCGCCGACCAGCTCCCCTCAAATGGGGACCATGGCCGGGCGCCGCGATTCCTCAACCCCCATAGAATGACAATCAGGAGTCAACCCGATGCACAGCCATCATGCCCACGCGGACATGCAGCTGCAAGCACCTTGGCTCATGCAAATGCACGTGCATTTCAGTCGATCAAGGAATCCGCAGGTCATGCGATTTCAACCCCTCAAAGCCGGACGGTGCCAAAAGATTGCGGAAGCAACGACCACACGCTCCGTCTATAAAGGACCGACTATTACTTCAATATAGGGCCGTCCGCCTTAAGGATTACCCTAAGCTCGCGACCGGACACCGGCCCTCACTGGACAGAAGTTACTCCGTTAATTTGAGTCAGCGGGCCCATTCGACATGTGCCACGCACGGTCACATCACTGACCCCCTGCGGACACAAAGCCCCGCCTCGCGGTGCGAGGCGGGGGCCTTGATTGTTTCTGGCAGAGCGCGCGAGGTCTGGCGCCCGGGTTAGTGGTCTTCGGCCGGGTTAGTGGTCTTCGAGGGATAGGAGGAGGGCGGCGGACCAGCTGAAGTTGGTGGAGTTCAGCGGGGCGCCAGTGGCGGGGTTGTAGTTCTCCATGATGGGACCGTCCCCGAGGAGGCCGGACGCGGAGTTGCGCAGCCGGTCCGCGAACGTTCGGGCATCGGCTCGGTAGCCGTACGAGCGCAGGCCGACCAGGGAGAAGTAGGCCTGGTCGAGCCAGACCGGGCCGCGCCAGTACTCGGCCGGGTCGAAGTAGGGCGAGCTCTTGGCCACCGTCGGGAACGGCACCTTCGTCGCGAACTCCGCCGGGTCCACCAGCTTGCGGTGAACCGCAGCCCCCTGCGCGCGCGAGGCGACGCCCGCCCACAGCGGGATCGCTCCCTCGATGCCCCTCCCTCGCGCTGTCAGCGGCTGCCCCGAGTCGATGCCCGCGTCGTAGAAGAATCCGCCGGCCCGGTCGTACATGCGCGCCTGCACGAGGCCGGTCAGGTTGCGCGCCTGGCGCTCGTCGCGGTCGGCGGCGGCGCGGTCGCCCAGCCGCCGCGCGATGCGGGCCAGGTAATGCTTGTCGGCGACCAGATAGGAGTTGAGGTCGACCGACTCCTGGTTGAGGGAGTAGCCGAGCAGCTTGCCGCCGCGGTCGCGGTTCTCCAGCATCGCGGCGCCGAGCTTGGCGTCGAAGCGCGGCGCGTTGTCCATGCCGCTCTCCCACGCCGCCGCCAGCAACTGCTCGTCGCCGTTGTCGTTGGCCGGGTCGACGGTCGCGCCGTATTCGGCGAGCCCGTCGTGATCGTGGTCGCGATTGGTGTACCACCAGGCGTGATAGGCCGCCAGCTTCGGATACATCTCGCGGAGGAACCGCAGGTCGTGGCTGTGCTGGTAGGTCTCCCACACCGCCCATGCCGCCAGCGGAGGCTTGCTGTTGCGCTCGTTCCAGTTGCCGCCGCCGCGCGCCGGATCGTTGTAGAAGACGACGTCGGGGATCATCCCGGCGTCCTGCGGCCGCGACGGCGAGGCGGCCGTGATCTGGTAGTCGAACATCGACCTGATCTGTGCCTGGGCCAGCGACGGGTCGAACCGGCTCACGCCGACGGCCTGCTTCCAGGTGTCCCAGGCCCAGAAGCCGCCGGTGAACCACTTGTAGGAGATCGACGGGGTGATGCCGTCGTGCTTAAGCATGCCGGCGGCGCTGCGCCAGTTGGTGACCAGCGTTTCGACCGACTTCACCGCGAGCCTGCGGCGTTCGGCGGGCACGCCGTGCGTCGCGCGCGCCACGTATCCGCGCCAGCGGGCGTCCCCGGCCCTGACGGCGCGGTCCGGCGAACGCAGGAGGCCCGCGATCACCGGTGCCTCGGCGCGCCGCTCGGCCTCGGTGAAGGTGTAGGTCTCGGTCCAGGTCAGCGACGTACGGCCGTGCGCCGGAACGGTCACGGGTCGCGCGGTCGACGTCTCGTAGGCGTCGCCGTTGGTCGTCGTGCGCACGGGACCCGCGTGCGTGACCTCGAAACGTTCGGTGCCGTCGGTCAGGTAGTCCCACGTCTCGCGGACCTTGGCGAAGCCGACCGCGACGCCCTTGTCCGTGGCGTGAAGCGAGGGCGCGCTCTTCATCGGCTCGGTCTGCGGCCGGAGGAGTTCGCCGGTCCAGGCGACCTGGAGGGTCCGCGCCCTGCCCCTGGTGTCGTCGATGTACGCGCGCACCAGTGCGGTGCGGGAGCTGGCGAAGCGCAACTCCAGGGTGAGCCGGAGCCCGTTCAGGTCGTAGGTCTGGCGCAGCAGGCCGGGGAGCGCGGTCAGCACCGGCTTGCCCGCGGCGGCGAGGTCGATGACGCGGCCGTTCTCGCTGAGCCTGATCTTGCTGAACGCCTTGCTCAGCCACCACGGGTACTCCTGGGCGATGTAGAGCGGCCCGGAGAACCCTCCGTACGCGGCGGTGTCGCCCACCTTCGGCAGCGCGTACGCGTGCCAGGCCCCCTGGTCGGCGAAGACGTTGATCTCGCTGACCGTGGCGGGCTTGGCCGCGACTGGAACGCCGTGCAGGTCGAGCACGTCGGCGTAGGAGTCGCCACGGGCGGAGGCAGCCCCAGCCGCCTGCGCGGAGATCTGCGCGGATGCCTGCGCGGGCACGGTGAGCAGGGCGAGAACGGAGCCGAGCGCGAGCGCGGCTCCACCGGGTGCCTTCATCATGACCTTCTCTCGGGGAGGGATGTGCGGAGCACCGCCGCCCCGAGCGGGGCGAGCCGCAGCTCGCCGCGCACGGCGGCGCCGGTCAGCAGGTCGGTGCCGTCGAGATCGCGGACGACCTTGTCGACCGGTGCGTGGTTGAGGAGGAAGAGGTGGCGGCCGCGCCGGGTCACCTCGACGCCGGGCGGAACGGGGTGAACGGGCCGTACCCCGGCGGCGTCCACGGCGGCGCCGAGCGCCTCGGGCAGGTGGCAGCTCACGTACCAGGCCAGCCCAGCGCCGTGGGCGTTGCGGGTGACGGCCGGGCGCCCGCTGAGCTCACCCGAGGCGTACGAGGCGACCGCCTCGGCGGTCGTGGTGTCGAGCCATTCGCTCCACAGCGTGGCCACGCCCAGCGGGGCGACCTTCACGTCGTCGCCGTCGGGAATGGGCCAGAACTCGTCGACCACGATCCCGAGCACCTCGCGCAGCGGCGCGGGGTAGCCGCCCAGGTGGATGTGGTCGTTCTCGTCCACGATGCCGCTGAAGAAGCCGCAGACCAGATGGCCTCCGTTCCGCACGTACCGGGTGAGCGCGGTCGCCGCCTCGTTCCGGAGCAGGTAGAGGTTGGGGGCGAGCACCAGCCGGTACGGGCTCAGGTCGGCGCCCGGCGGAACGAAGTCGACCGCGATGCCGCGCCGCCACAGCACCGAGTACCAGGACGTCACGAGTTCCTTGAGGTCGAGCCGGAGCGACGGGTGATCGTCCTGCTCCAGCGCCCACCAGGAGTCCCAGTCCAGGACGATCGCGGTGTCGGCCGTGACGCGGCTGCCCGCGATCTCGGTGAGCCGCGCCAGCTCGCCGCCGAACCGCACGGTCTCCGCCCAGCCGCGCGAGGTCGTTCCGCCGTGCGGGAGCAGCGCGCTGTGGAACTTCTCCGCTCCGGCGCGGGACGCGCGCCACTGGAAGTACATGACGCCGTCGGCGCCGTGCGCGACCGTCTGCAGCGACCACAGCCGGTGCAGGCCCGGCCGTTTGGGAACGTTCACCGGCCGCCAGCTCACCGCCGAGGGGGCCTGTTCGAGCAGCAGCCATGGCCGCCCGCCCTTGAGCGACCGCATCAGGTCGTAGTTCATGGCGGCGGTGATGTGCGCCTCGGGATCGGCGGGGTCGGGGTAGGCGTCGTCGGACACCAGGTCCTCGTGCGAGGCCCACTCCCAGTAGTCCAGGGCCTTGAACATCGACATGAAGTTGGTGGTCACCGGAACGCCGGGCGACACCTCGTCCAGTACCGCCTTCTCGCCCAGATGGCATGCGAGCAGCGCGTCCGAGCAGAACCGGCGCCAGTCCAGCGTCTGTGTCGGGTTGACCGGGCCGGGAGCGGTACGAGGCGGCTCGATCTCGTCCCACGCCCCGTACCGCTGCGACCAGAACTCGGTCCCCCACGCGGCGTTAAGTGCGTCGAGCCCGTCGTACCGTGCCCGCAGCCAGCGCCGGAAGTCGGCCGCCGAGACGTCGCAGAAGCACTCTGTGACATGGTCGCCGTACTCATTGTGCACGTGCCACAGCGCCAGCGCCGGATGGTCGTGATACCGCTCGGCGATCGCCCGCGCGAGCCGTACGGCCGCCGCCCGGTAGACGGGCGAGGACGGGCAGTAGTGCTGCCGCGACCCGAACTCCAGCCGTACCCCGTCGGCCGTGACCGGCAGGATCTCGGGGTGGGCGCGCACCAGCCAGGCGGGCGGCGAGGCCGTCGCGGTCGCCAGGTCGACGCCGATCCCGTGGGCGTGCAGCAGGTCCAGCAGCCGGTCGAGCCACACGAAGTCCCACTCGTCCGGGCCGGGCTGCAGCCGGGCCCACGAGAACACCCCGACCGTGACCAGGTTGACCCCGGCCTCGCGCATGAGCTCCGCGTCCTCGGCCCAGACGGGCTCGGGCCACTGCTCGGGGTTGTAGTCGCCGCCGTACAGCAGCCCCGGAATACGTGTCAGCCCCTCGGTCATCCCTGTCATCCCTTCACCGCCCCGCCCAGGAGGCCCGCGATGAACTGCCGTTGGAACGCGAAGAAGACGATCATGATGGGCAGGGTGGCGAGGAACGAGCCGAGCATCAGGCCGGAGTAGTCGACCTTGGTCAGCCCGATCATCGTGTTGAGCGCGATGGGCACGGTGTACTTGTCCTCGGTGTTGAGCATGAGCAGCGGCCAGATGAAGCTGTTCCACTGGCTCATGAACGTGAAGATGACCAGCGCGCCGAGCTGGGGGCGCACGCCGGGCAGCACGATCCGGTAGAAGAGCCGCAGGTCGCCGGCTCCGTCCAGGCGGGCAGACTCGATCAGCTCGTCGGGGAAGCCCAGGAACGCCTGCCGCATCAGGAAGATGCCGAACGCGTTCGCCAGGAAGGGCAGGATCACCGCCTGGTAGGTGTCGGTCCAGCCCAGGTTCGCCATCATCTGGAACAGCGGGACCAGCAGCACCTGCATCGGGATCATCATCGTCGCGAGGATCACGCCGAGCAGGACGCCGCGGCCACGGAAGCGGTACTTGGCCAGGCCGTAGCCGCACATCGCCGAGATCAGCGAGCTCAGCACCGTGTAGACGACCGCGATGCCCAGGCTGTTGGCCATCACGCGGGTGAAGCCGTGCTCGTCCTCCAGCCGGGACAGGTTGGCGAGCACCTTGCCGCCCGGCAGGAACGGAGGCGGCGAGGTGAAGAGCTCGGAGGTGTCGTGGGTCGCCGCCACGGCCATCCAGTAGAACGGCACCAGGCTGATCACGACGCCGATCGCCAGCAACGCGTAGGCCCCGGCGCGGCCGAGAATGCGTGGGCTCATCGCGTACGGTCCCTTCCCAGCAGCCGGAACTGCACCAGCGAGACCAGGCCGATGAGCAGCACGACCACCCAGGCGATCGCGGCGGCGTAGCCGAAGTCCAGCTGGTCGAAGCCGATCTTGTAGAGGTACAGGACCGGGGTCATGGTGGCGTTGTCGGGCCCGCCGCGGGTCAGCACGTAGTTCTCGTCGAACAGCTGAAGCGTGCCGATGGTCGAGGTGATCGTGCAGAACAGGATCACGGGCTTCAGCTGCGGGACGATGACGCGGGTGAACGTGGTGACCGGGCCCGCGCCGTCGATCGCGGCGGCCTCGTGCTGGTCCTTGCCGATCCCCTGCAGGCCTGCGAGCAGGATCACCGCGTTGTAGCCGGTCCATCGCCAGGTGATCGACAGGATCAGGGAGATCCGCGCCCAGGTCGCGTCGTTCAGCCAGTCGACCGGCCCGAGCCCGAACGCACCGATGAACTGGTTCGCCAGGCCGCCGTCGGCCTTGAGCAGCACCCGGAAGACCACCGAGTAGGCGACGAGGGTCGTGACGGCGGGCAGGAAGTAGACCAGCCGCCACGTTCCCCGGAACCGCAGCCAGGATGCGTTCAGCACCCCGGCCAGCACCAGCGCCAGCCCGATCATGATGGGCACCTGGATCAGGAGCAGCAGCCCGGTGTTGACCAGCGACTGGAGAAGGACCGGGTCGTGCACCATCCGCCGGTACTGGGCGAGCCCGACCCAGACCGTGACTCCGTCGCGGTCGGCGGTGAAGCTCTGCCACAGGCTCGCACCGAGCGGGTAGGCGAAGAAGGCGACGAAGAGCACGGTCGCGGGTCCGGCGAACACCCAGGGGGCGAGTCGCGGGACGCGCCGTCTCCGGGGCGGGCGGGCGTGGGCGGCACCGGTGGTCGCGTCGCCGGCCGCTTCACCGGTCGCGATCGCGGGCTCGCGAGTCTTCACCACCATGACCTACGAGGCGATCTCGCGGCTGGTCGCGGAGGCCAGCTGCTCGGCCGTCGAGTCGAGCGTCTTCTTCGGGTCCTTGCCGCGCAGCAGCACGCCCGCGTTGGCCGCCCAGACCAGCTCGTTGGCCTTCGCGCCGTCCTTGGTGTACTCGATCGGCGGGATGGACTTCACCAGGTCGGCGAACGTCTTGTTGACGGGCTGCCCGCCGAAGTAGTCGCTGGGCTGGGACACGTACGGGTCCTGAAGGGCGGGCAGGTACGCCGGGAACAGGCCCTCCTCCTTCAGCATCGACACCTGGTTGCCCGGGTCGGCGAGCATGAACTGCACGAACGCCCACGCCGTCTGCGCGTTCGAGGTCTGCGACGTCACGGTCAGCACCGAGCCGCCGTTGTTGGAGGTACGGACTCCACCGGCGTCGAACGCGGGCAGCGGCACGACGCCGAACTTGCCCTTGAGCTCCTTCATCTCGGTGGTCAGGGTCCCCGACCACCAGGCGGCGTACGGCGCGCTGACGGACTTGCCCGTCTTCTGCGAGGTGACGTAGCCGTCCCAGCCCCTGGCGAAGTCGATCAGGCCCTTGTCGCGGAGCGTCTTGAGCAGCTGCATGGCGCGCAGGGCCTTGGCGCTGCTGACCGCGACCTTGCCGCCCTGGAAGTAGCCCTGGCCCTGCTGCTGGAGGAGAAGCAGGAAGGTGTTGTCCTCGGCGTTGTCGAGGGTGAGCAGCTTCTTGCCGGTCTTGGCCTTGATCTGCTCACCCGCCTTGACGTAGTCGTCCCAGGTCGCGAGCGAGTTCGGGTCGACGCCCGCGCTCTGGAAGTGGTCGCGGCGGTAGTACAGCGCGCAGGGCCCGGTGTCCCAGGGCAGCGCGAGGACGCGGCCCTTGTCGTCGGACGCGGTGCGCCAGGCGGCCGGGTCGTACTTGCCGTTGTACTGCGCGGCGAGCGCGGACAGGTCGTAGAAGCCGGACGGGAAGTTGCCGAGGAAGCTCTGGAACCGCGGTCCCTCGACGGTGGTGATGTCGGGCAGGCCCTTGCCCGACTTCAGGCCGACGGTGATCTTGTCGTAGGCGTTGTCGTACCCGATGTCCACGACGTTGATCTTGACTCCGGGGTGGCGCCGTTCGAACTCGGGGGCCAGCCGCTTCAGCGCGGTGGCGGCCACGTCCCACGACCAGACCGTGAGGTTCCCCTTGATCGCGGCCGAGGAGGCGCCGGCGAGCTTGGGCCCGTTCTTCTTGGTTCCCGACCCACCCGCGGCGCAGCCGCTCGCGCCCAGGACCGCCGTCGCGGCACTCGCGGCCCCGGCGACCAGTACCGACCGCCGTGTCCATTGTGTCCGTTTGGTCTGCACCCTTGCCTCCCGACACAACTCTGTTGAATGCTGTATACAGCACACCGAACACGGTGCATCCGTCAAGAGTTCAGCGCGGAAGCGTTGCGGAGCGATTGCGGCGCCCCTCCGTCAGAAGGCAATCAGGAAGCGGGGAGCATGACCGGCGCACGAGAACCGTTCGTCCATCCGTACATCCCGAACGCGGTCCCAGCCATCAAGCAAGCGATGCTCACCGAGGTCGGTGCCGCGAGCATCGAGGAGTTCTACGCGGACGTGCCGGAGAGCATCAGGTTGCGCCGGCCGCTCGACCTGCCCGCCCCGATGCGCTCGGAGGCGGCGCTCGCCCGGCATGTCGGCGGGCTGCTGCGCCGCAACGTCAGCACGCGCGACAACCTGAGCTTCCTCGGGTCGGGCGTGTACCAGCACCACGTGCCCGCCGTCGTCGACGAGGTCGTCAACCGCAGCGAGTTCCTGACCGCATACGCGGGCGAGCCGTACGAGGACCACGGCCGCTTCCAGGCGCTGTGGGAGTACCAGTCGCTGATGGGCGAGCTGCTGGAGATGGACGTCGTCACCGTGCCGGTGTACGACGGCTACCAGGCGTCGGGCACCGGCCTGCGCATGGCGGGGCGGATCACCGGCGCCCGGCGACTGCTGATCGTCACGGCCATCGATCCCGGCAAGCTCTCGAAGATCCACGACTACGTCGCCCCCGTTCACGACGTGGTCGTCGTCCCCGTGGCGCCCGACACGGGCCTGGCCGACCTGGACGCCGTACGGAGCGAGCTCGCCGCGGGCGACGTGGCCGCCGTCTACGCCGAGTCGCCGTCCGCCACCGGGATCATCGACCCGGCATTGCTCTCGCTGGGCCGCGCCGCCCACGAGGCCGGCGCCCTCTACGTCGTCGGCTGCAACCCGATGTCGCTCGGAGTCGTCGCGCCCCCGGCTGCGTACGGCGCCGACATCGCGTGCGGCGACGTCCAGCCGCTCGGCCTGCACATGAGCTACGGCGGCCTGAACGCCGGGTTCATCGCCACCCGCGACGAGGAGCGGTTCGTCGCCGAGTTCCCCTCGCGGCTGTTCGGCGTGGTGCCGACCGAGGTCGAGGGCGAGTACGGCTTCGGCGACGTGGCCTACGAGCGCACCTCGTTCGCGCTCCGCGAGGAGGGCAAGGAGTGGGTCGGCACCGCCGCCGCGCTGAACGGCATCACCGCCGGGGTCTACCTCGCGGTCATGGGCCCGCAGGGGATGCGCGAGATCGGCGAGACGATCATGGCGAACACGCGGTACGCGATGGAACGGCTCGCCGCGGTCCCCGGCATCGAGGTCCCGTACGCGGCCGCCGCGCACTTCGCCGACTTCACCGTGCGCTTCACCGGGGCGGCGAGCACCGAGGAGATCAACGACGCGCTGCTCGAGCGCGAGATCTTCGGCGGCGCCGCGCTCTCCGACACCGACGCCCTCTACTGCGTGACCGAGGTGCACAGCAAGGACGACATCGACCACCTGGCCGCGACCCTCAAGGAGCTCGTGAAGTGAGGACCGCCCCCGTCTCCGTCTCCCCCGCCGACGCCAAGATCGGCGCGAAGCCGCCGCTGCGCCGCTTCCATCAGGCCAGCTGGGACGAGCCGCTGCTGTTCGAGCTGTCCAGCCCGGGCGAGCGCGGCGTGCAGGTGCCCGCCCCCGAGGTCCCGTTCGACGACGCGCTGCCCGCGGGCCTGCGCCGGCAGGACCCGCCCGGCCTTCCCGAGCTCTCGCAGTTGCACGTGCTCCGCCACTATCTGCGCCTGTCGCAGGAGAACCTGGGCGTCGACCTCAACATCGACGTCGGCCAGGGCACCTGCACGATGAAGTACAGCCCCAAGATCAACGACCAGTTCGTCCGCGACCCCGGGGTGGCCGAGCTGCACCCGCTGCAGGACGAGCGGACCGTGCAGGGCGTGCTGGAGATCGTCTACCGGCTGGAACGGATGCTCGCCGAGATCTCCGGCATGGACCACGTCACCCTGCAGCCGGGCGCCGGCTCCGCGGCGATCTACACCAACGTCGCGATGATCAGGGCGTACTTCGCGGCCTGCGGCGAGCTGGAGCAGCGGGACGAGATCATCACCACGATCTTCTCCCATCCCTCCAACGCCGCCTGCGCCAAGACCGCCGGGTTCAAGGTCATCACCCTCTACCCGGACGCCGACGGCTACCCCGACCTGGAGGCGCTCAAGGCCGCCGTCGGGCCGCGCACCGCCGCGCTCCTCATCACCAACCCCGAGGACACCGGGATCTTCAACCCGCGGATCGAGGAGTTCGTCCGGGTCGTGCACGAGGCCGGCGGGCTCGCCTGCTACGACCAGGCCAACGCCAACGGCATCCTCGGCATCACCCGGGCCCGCGACGCCGGGTTCGACCTGTGCCACTTCAACCTGCACAAGACCTTCTCGACGCCGCACGCCTGCGGCGGCCCGGCGGCCGGGGCGTGCGGGGTGACCGACGCGCTCGCGCCGTACCTGCCGCGCCCGACCGTCGAGTTCGACGGCGCCTCGTACTGGCTGAACGACGACCGGCCCGCGTCGGTGGGCAAGATCCGGCCGTTCTACGGCGTGATCCCGAACCTGGTCCGCGCGTACGCCTGGATCATGTCGCTCGGCGCCGAGGGCCTGCGCGAGGTGGCCGAGATCGCGGTGCTCAACAACAACTACCTGATGAAGAAGGTCCTGGAGATCCGCGGCGTCTCCGCCCCGTACGCCGAGGGCAGGCGCCGCATCGAGCAGGTGCGCTACAGCTGGGCCGAGCTCACCGAGGACACCGGCGTGCACAGCGACGACATCGGCGTGCGGGCCGCCGACTTCGGCACGCACTACTGGACGAGCCACCACCCGTTCGTGGTGCCCGAGCCGATGACGCTGGAGCCGACCGAGTCCTACTCCAAGGCCGACCTGGACGAGTACGCCGCGATCCTCGCCGAGGTCGCGCGCGAGGCGTACGAGGACGCCGACGTGGTGCGGACGGCCCCGCACAACTCGACGGTCCACCGCGTGCGGCCGGACACGCTGGACTCCTCCGAGACCTGGGCGGTCACCTGGCGCGCCTACCGCCGGAAGATCCTCGGCGAATGAGACTCGGGCTCGTGGTGAACCCGGTCGCCGGGCTCGGCGGCCGGGTCGGCCTCAAGGGAAGCGACGGCGAGGCCGTTCAGGCGCGCGCTCTGGCGCTGGGCGCGCGCCCCCGGGCGTCGGAACGGGCCGCCCTGGCGCTGACCGAACTGCGTTCCCGGCTTCCCGGGGACATCCCGCCGATCCTGACCGCCGGTGGGCCCATGGGCGCGGACGCCGTCCGGGCCGCCGGCCTGGTGCCCGAGGTCGTCTACAAACCGCAGAGCCGGACGACGCCCGACGACACGGCCGCCGCGGCGAAGGCGCTGGCTCCGCTCGTTGACCTGCTGGTGTTCGCGGGCGGTGACGGCACGGCGCGCGACCTGCTCGACGCCGTGGGGACGTCGGTTCCCGTGCTCGGCGTCCCGACCGGCGTGAAGATGCACTCGGCGGTCTTCGGCGTGAGCCCGCGCCTGGCCGCCGAGGCGGTGGCCGTCATGGCGGCCCGCCGTGCGCGCCTCATCGACGCCGAGGTCATGGACCTGGACGAGGAAGCCGTACGGGAGGGCCGCGTGACGGCCCGGCTGTACGGTCATCTGCGGGTGCCGGACGTGCCCGTACGGATCCAGCAGCGCAAGACCGGCAGCTCCGCGCCGAACCCCGCCGCCATCGGCGGCATCGCCGCCGAGGTCGCGTCCCGGCTGCCGGCGGGCGACCTGCTCGTCCTCGGCCCCGGCGGTACCACCCGGGCCGTCGCCGCCGCGCTCGGCGCGGCCGTCCCCGTCATGGGCGTCAACGCCCTTCGCGCGAGTACGGGCGTGACCACAGGGCTGTCGGCGGTCGCCACGGATCTGTCGGCCGACGGGCTCGCCGAGCTCGTCCGTTCCGCGCCGTCCTGGATCGCGGTGACGCCGATCGGGGGCCAGGGCTTCCTGCTCGGCCGGGGCAACCAGCAGATCTCCCCCGACGTGCTGCGGGCGGCCGGCCCGGACCGGCTGCTCGTCGTGGCCACCGAGGCCAAGCTCGCCGCGCTGGGCGGACGGCCGCTGCTGGTCGACACCGGCGACGACGCCCTCGACCGGGAGCTGGCCGGGCACCGGCCGGTGATCACCGGCCGGGGGCGGTCCACCATGTACCCCATCCACTGACAGGAGGATCATCAATGATCGATCTGACCGGAAAGAGCGCCGTCGTCACCGGCGCCGGGTCGGGCATCGGCCGGGCCACCGCCGGGGTGCTCGCCGAGCTCGGCGCGGCGGTCGTGCTCGCCGACATCGACGAGACGAGCGGCACCGAGGCCGCCAAGGAGATCACCGGCGCGGGCGGCGAGGCGGCGTTCGTCCGCTGCGACGTCTCCAAGGCCGCCGACTGCGACCGGGTGATCGACGCCGCCCGCCAGGCCCACGGCGGGGTCGACGTCCTGTTCAACAACGCGGGCATCATCAGGCGTTCGACGGTCTGCGAGATCACCGAGGACGACTGGGATCTGGTGATGGCGGTCAACATCAAGTCGATCATGTTGATGAGCGCGCGGGCCGTTCCGCTGATGGCGGCGGCCGGGGGCGGCAGCATCGTCAACACCGGGTCCGGATGGGGCATCAAGGGCGGTGCGCAGGCCGTATCGTACTGTGCGTCCAAGGGCGCGGTGGTCAACATGACCCGGGCGATGGCCATCGATCACGGCCCGCAGAACATCCGGGTCAACTGCGTCTGTCCGGGAGACACGGCCACCGGGATGCTCGCGGACGAGGCACGCCAGCTCGGAGAATCGGTGAACGCGTTCTACGAAGACGCGGCCGACCGGCCGCTCGGCCGGATCGGTCAGCCTCGCGACATCGCGAGCACCGTGGCGTTCCTGGCGAGCGACGCGGCCGCCTTCGTGAGCGGCGCCGTCATCGCGGTGGACGGCGCGGGGACGGCATGACCCCGAACGCGAACCGAACCGCCAGCGACGAGAAGGAAGACCATGCCGATCGAGCACCGTCCACTGCGTGAACAGATCAAGGACGAGCTGCTCCTGCGGCTGAGCCGGGGAGAGTTCACCGCGGACGAGCCGCTCAACGAGAGCCAGCTGTCCACCGAGCTGGGCGTGAGCCGCACTCCCCTGCGCGAGGCCCTGATCGCCCTCGAACGCGAGGGCATCATCCGCAGCGAGCGCGGCAAGGGCTTCCGCTTCGCGCCCTTGAGCAGCAAGGAGTTCCGCGACCTCACCACGATCGTCAGCGAGATGGAGTCGCTCGCCCTGCGCCTGTCCGGCGCCGACTTCCTGAAGTCGATCGCCCCGCATCTGCTCGACGAGGCGCGGGCGTTCTCCGACCCGCAGGCTCCCCTGAACGTGATCGAACGCTACGACGACGCGTGGCACGACCTGATGCTCTCGGGCTGCCCGAACGAGCGGCTCCTGGACCTCATCGCCTCGCTGAAGCTCACCATGCACCGCTACGAGCGCGTCGTGGTGGGCGATCAGGAGGTACTGGAGCGTTCGGCCGAGGAGCACGAGCAGATCGCCGAACGTCTCCTGAACGGTGACGTCGACGGCGCCGTCACCGCGCTGAAGCGGAACTGGACCAGCGGAATGGACCGCATCCTCGAACGCTTCGCTCCCACCGAGGCGCGCCCGCCGGGCCTCGAAGCCGGCTGATCGCCTGACCGCCGCCTCACAGAACGTCGTCGGCGAGCCCGTCGATGATGCGGACGATCTGCTGAGGGTCCTTGAGGTCCGCGCTGTGATCGCGCTTGTGCATCACGACCCGTTCACCGTTCGGCAGAACGTTCGCGATCGCGTCGAGCCGCTCGGCGAGGTGGGCGGGGCTGCGGTCACCGCCGAGCAGCACGGTCGGAACGGGGATCTGGGCGTAGGCGTCGAGGCGTACGCCCAGCTCGTCCAGCGCATGCAGATCGTCGAGCTGGCTCGGCACCAGCCTCCGGTAGCGCGGGGCGGCGCCGATGAGGACGCCGGCCGGCGTGGCCTGCCACGCGGGCATTCCGACGACCTCGCGCATGAAGATCGCCAGCGCCTTGCCGGGGCGGCCCGAGGCCTCGGCGGCGCGGGCACGGCCCAGGGCGGCACCTCCCAGCGGCGGGCCGATCACCGCGGCGGGCTCGAAGATCACCGCGCCCGCGAACGCATCCGGCGAGGCCGCCAGGGCCTCGAGAGCGACCACGCCGCCGGACGAGTGGCCGTAGAGGATCACCGGCTCGCCGGCGGTGCGCACGAGGGACAGCACGTCCGCGGCCTCCTGCGCGATCGAACAGGACGCTCCCCCGGCCTTGAGGTCGAGGCGGTACTGGCGGCGCTGGAGACGCAGAACGCGGAAACGGCGGGTCAGGAGCGAGGCGAGCTTCTTCGTCCGCGATCCGTCGTCCATGCCGGGGCCGACGATCACGACGGGCGGGCCCTCCCCCTCGTCGTACGCCCGGACATCGGTTCCGTCCGCCGAGACCGTGGTGAGCATCGAGACCTCCCGCGCCTGGCCGCCGCCTTAGCACTGCTAAGGAGAGTTTAGCAGTGCTAAGGTGGCACCGATGTCGACCGCGAAGAGACCCGGCCTGACCAGGCAATCGATAGTCCAGGCAGCCCTGCGGCTCCTCGACGAGGTGGGTCTCGACGGCCTTACGGTGCGCAGGCTCGCGGCCGAGCTCGGCGTCCGGTCACCGGCGCTCTACTGGCACATCCGCACCAAGCAGGAACTGCTCGACGAGATGGCCGAGGCGATGATCCTGGCCGCCGGGATGGGACCGCCCCGCGAGGACGAGTCCTGGCAGGACTGGCTCGCCCGGCGCGCCCGCGCCTACCGCCGGACGCTGCTCGCCCACCGCGACGGCGCCCGCATCGTCGCCGGCGCCGCCCAGCTGAGCGCCGCGACGATCAACCAGTTCGACGAGGAGCTGACCGCGCTGGTCGCCCGTGGCTTCACGCCGGTGCTGGCGCTGCGCACGATCACGACGATCTCGCTGTACGTCAACGGGTTCGTTCTCCAGGAGCAGACCCGCGCCCATGAGGAGAGCCCGCCGGAGCCGGACCGTTCCGCCGGTCTGGCTCAGCTGCTGAACGCCGGCCCGGCCTCCACCCTGCTCGCGGCCCTGCGCGACGGCGGCGGCGACCCGAGCGAGAGCGCCTTCGAACACGGCCTCGGCGTACTGATCGACGGAACGGCCGCCGCGATCAGCGAGTGAGCAGGGGCCGGCGCCGGTCAGTGTGCCCGATTCGCGGTCACAGCCGCGTCACAGCTTTCCGCACCGTGCTGTGACTCCTCGGTCGCTAGAAAGTTAAGCGGCGAAGAGGCCATCACGTGAGGAGAGCATGTTGGCGGTCGACGGGGAATGGAAGCGGCGTTCGGTCCTGCGGGGCGCGGCCGTGGTGGCGGGCGCGGCGGCGACGGCGCCGCTGCTGGGCAAGGCCGCAGCGCGAGCCGACGACGCTGACGCGGACGCGCTGTTCAAGGCGGGGAAGTTCGAGGAGGCCGGCCGCGCGTACGAGGAGATCCTGAAGAAGGACCCCACGAACCTGCGCGCGGCTCGTCAGCGCGGCCATGTCGGGCTGCTGGGCAACAAGTTCCCCGACGCCGAGAAGTACCTCACGATGGCCCTCCGGCTGGCGCCCGACGACAAGCAGACGAACTCGCTGCTGGGCGACTGCTACATCCGGCAGGACAAGTTCGCGCTCTCCGTGCCGTGCTGGCGGGCGGCGGGCGAGGAGGGATACGCCCAATGGTTCGCGGCGGTCCGCGGCGAGGCGTATCAGATCCACGGCGACATCGGCCGCGTGGCATGGAAGCAGACGGACCCGTTCCCGCTGGTCGAGGCCTCGCTGAACGGCGGACCTGCGAAGAGCCTCTCGTTCTACACCGGCGCCCCGAGTCTGGGCCTCACCGCGTCGGCGGCCAAGGAAGCCGGGCTGAAGCCCGTCTACCAGGAAGAGACCGAGTTCGAAGGCACCAAGATCTGGGTGTACTACGGGGTTCTGGACTCGTTCAAGCTGGGCGGCATCGAGCTGCGCAACCTCCCCGTGGGCTGGTCGGCGACGGAGTCGGGCGCGGATGTCAGCAGTGACAGCGACGGCCTGATCGGCACGTGGGTCTTCTACCACCTGCTGACCACGTTCGACTACGCGGGCCGGTCGCTGATCCTGCGCCGCCCGACCCCCGGAACGATCGGCAAGGTGCGCGCCGACGCCGCGCGGGCGGGCACCAAGGCCCTGCCGCTGTGGATGTCGCGTGACCACGACGTCAGCAGCATCGGCAGCATCGCCGGCTCCGGCGAACGGGTGATGGGCGTGAACTTCGGCGGAACCAGCGGCGAGGCCGCCCTGGGCATGCCCGGGGAGGTGTCCAAGCAGCTGGGGATCCGCACCGACGACGAACGCCCGATCGAGACGTTCGCCCACAGCCACCCGACCACCACCTACCCCTGCTACCCGAAGCAGATCCGCCTGGGCACCGCCGTCGCCGAGAACGTCTACTGCGAGACGGACCCGGAAATGCCGGTCAACGTGCCGTGGCCCTACGGGCCCGGGTACGACGCGATCGGCCACTTCTCCCACTGCTTCTTCAAGCCGTACAACATCACGCTCGACTTCACCGGCATGAACCTCTACCTCGCCCACGGCAAGGCCGGCTGAAAGCCGTGCCGCCCGTCCATGTACGCCGACCCCTACCAAGACCCGAGGACGCAGCAGTGACCGGCAGTGAACCAGGACAGACGACGGCGCATATGGACGCGGAGATCGAACAGGACGACACGAGCCGTCCGACCCCCGCCTCGTCTGCCTGGCGTACGCGCATCCGCGAGGCGCTCGGCGCCCTCTCCGGGCCCGAGCCCTGGAAGCGCGGCCCGATCCTCACGGCGCTGGCGGTCGCGCTGGGCCTGTTCATGATGCTGCACGCGCAGATCCCGAACTGGCTCGGGAACGTGGGCAGTCTGGTGGAGACCATCCTGCCGTGGTTCGGGGTGTTCGTTCCGCTGCTGCTGGCCGCGGCGGTGTGGCGCCGTTCCGCCTCCGCGGTGGCCGCGCTGCTGCTGCCGGTCGTGGTGTGGCTGGGCCTGTTCGCCGGGCAGCTCACCGACAAGTCCCACGCGGGCGGCGACCTCACCCTGGTCAGCCACAACGTCGGCGCCGACAACCCCGACCCGGCCAAGACCGCTCGCGACCTGATCGCCTCCGGCGCGAACGTGCTGGCGCTGGAAGAGCTGACCCCGCAGGCCGTCCCCACGTACGAGAAGGAGCTGGCGAAGGCCTACCCGTACCACTCGGTGCAGGGCACGGTCGGGCTGTGGAGCAAGCTGCCGCTGTCGGACGCCAAGGCGTTCGACATCAAGATGGACTACGGCCCGCTGGCCGCGACCAAGCCGTTCGACCTCAAGATGGAGGACAACCGGGCGCTGCGCGCCGTCGCGGCCACGCCCCACGGGCCGCTGGTGGTGTACGTGGCCCACCTGGCCTCCGTCCGATGGAATCCCCGGGGAGGCTTCGTGACGGCCCAGCGGGACAGAGGCGTGGACGCGCTCGGCAGGGCCGTCGCCGCCGAACAGAATCAGCATGTGGTGCTGCTCGGTGACTTGAACGGCACCACGAACGACCGGGCGTTCAACAGCCTCACCTCGCAGCTGCGCTCGACCCAGGACGCGGCGGGGGACGGCTTCGGTTTCACCTGGCCGAAGGCGTTCCCGATGGTGCGGATCGACCAGATCCTGGTCAAGGGCGTGAAGCCGAAGAGCTCGTGGGTGCTGCCCGGAACCGGCAGCGACCACCGTCCCGTCGCCGCCGGAATCGCCTGGTGACCGCGTCACGTCTTGATCGCTGAGGCGGGCAAAACCCTGACCATCGCGCAGCCTGGCCTTAGGATCGGGCCAATCCCGCCTACTCCCCGGAGGCTCTGGGTTGCGCATGGTACGGGCATTCGAATGGTTCCTCCGGTACGTCGACGTCATCGTCGCCCTGCTCCTGGCGATGGCCGTCGTCGGCCTCGACGTCATCGGCGTCGCCTCGGACAAGGTCGTGCAGAACGCCACGGTCGCGACCCTCGCCGTCGTCGCGATCGTGCTGCTGCGCGACCGCCAGCGCAGCGACGAGTCGGTGGACGAGACCCACCGGCGCCTCGACCGCATCGAACGCGGCGCGCTCGTCCGCGAGGTCAGCGGCGCCGAGTGCACCCGGGCGCTCACCGAGGCCCGCCGCCAGACCGCCCGCTGGTACTTCAAGGGCGCGACCGGCACCTACGTCCGCGCGGTCACGCTCCCCGAGTGCGTCGCGTCGGCCCGCCCGTTCCGCCGCCCCCTCAGGTTCCACCTGGAGATCCTCGACCCCCGCGACGAGGATCTGTGCGACCGCTACGTCCGCTTCCACAAGGCGCTGCCCGCGGGCGACGGGTCCGAGGACTCCTGGTCGGTGAAGGCCACCCGCCAGGAGCTGTACGCGACCATCCTGGCCGCCTGCTGGTACGGCCAGCGCTACGAGTTCCTCGACATCGACGTGTGCCTGTCCACGACGTATTCGCTGCTGCGCTACGAGGAATCCGACACCTGCCTGATCATCACCCAGCGCGGCCCGAACTTCCCGGCCACCATCATCGAGCGCGGCAGCTCCACCTACGACTGCCTGGTCTCCGAGCTGTACGCCAGCCGCAAGCAGGCCCGCGTCCTGGCGCTGCACAAGTCCAAGGACACACCCCTCGGCGAAGAGCCCACCCCCGACGAGATCCGTGCCCTCTTCCGAGTCCTCGACCTCGCTCTCCCCGACGACTACAGCGAGAAGGACGTGAAAGAAGTCCGCGCTCTCGCCCTCAGCCAAACAAACCCCTACGGCTGAGGAACGCCGAGTGCGGTCCGGCTCAGTTGCGGGCGCCTGAACTTCTCAGGTCTTGGAGGAGGTCGGCCTGGCCTGAGAGGACTCCGGTGAGGATTCTTCGGGCCACGGCCAGGAGCTCGGCCACGTCTGGGCTGGTGAGTGAGTAGTAGGCGGTGGCGCCTTCTTTGCGGGCCACGACCAGGTTGGCTCGGCGGAGGACGGCCAGCTGCTGGGACAGGTGGGCCGGCTCGATTCCGACCTCTGGGAGCATCTCCGCGACCGAGTGCTCGCGGATGCTGAGGAGTTCCAGCACCCTGATCCGGGCCGGGTGGCCGAGCGTCTTGAAGAACTCCGCCTTCAGTTTATACAGCGGCGTACTCACCTCGACCGCCCTTCATTCTGGACTTCAAGCCCGAACCGGGCATCCATCACACAATAGCAGCGCCAAAAGTGCGCGCGGTGGAGATTGATGACGCGGGAATCTCAGATACCGAATACTACTCGGAATTTTAATGGCGGGGTGGACGATTCTTTCGCAAGGTGACACATCATGAAATATGCAAGAGTAAGGTGACGCCATCGGACGAGCCCCTCCCCCGCAAGGAGGAACACATGGCTGGTATTGACCTGTCACTCAAAGAGATGATGGCGATCGACGGCGCCCTCGGGGCGGCCGTCGTCGACTACAGCAGCGGCATGGCGCTGGGGACGCTCGGCGGCTCCAAGGAGCTAGACCTGGCCGTCGCCAGCGCAGGGAACACCGAGGTGGTGCGCGGCAAGATGCGCACCATCGAGCAGCTCAACCTCAAGGAAGGGATCGATGACATCCTCATCACCCTCACCCGGCAGTACCACATCATCATGCCGCTGACCGGGCGGAAGGGCGGAGGGCTGTTCCTGTATCTGGCCCTGGACCGGGAGCGGGCGAACCTCGCTCTAGCCAGGCACCGGCTCAAGGCCGTCGAGGAAGCGATCGCCGTTTAATGATCGGCTTTTCTCACTGATCGCCGCCCGCACCGAATGGCGCGGGTGGCGATCGCCGCGTCAGGCGCATGGCGTCGCGACTGGGCGGAGTGCCGTAATGGCCACGTTATTCGCGGCTGAATTCTGCGGGCGGATTCTTTCTGGAATTGAACTGGACTGAGGCTGCAGTCGTCAGGGCAGAAGGCTGTCGAGTTCGGCGTCGAGCCTCCAGGACGGTCGTCATGATCTCGTTCGAGATGGCTGTGATGTGAGCTCGGTGATCAGCTCGTCGCGGCCGGCGTAATAGCGGTAGAGCGCGGGACCGCTCATGCCCAGCCGCTTGGCGATCGCGTTCAGCGAGAGCGCCGAGGCGCTCGGCATGGGCCTCGAGGCCTGGCTGCGCGACTTGAGGACCGCCGCCGAGCGCTAGGCCCGTTCGAGCCGGGCGACCGCAGGTGCCGGCCCCGGTGCGGCACCGATGCGGTCGCCCAGCCGTGCGGCGGCCGAACGGTAGGACGGGTCTTCGATGACGGTGCGGACGGCGGCGGCGATCTCCGCCGGGCTCGCGTTCTCGCCGTCGAGGGCGATGCCGGCTCCCAGCTCGGCCGCGCGCTGGGCCAGGGCCGGCTGGTCGGCCGCCGGGTTGGGAAGCGCGACCACGGGGACCCCGTGTGCCAGGGCGGCGGCGAGCGTTCCGTGGCCTGCGTGGGTGACGACCGCGGAGGCCTGCGGGAGTACCTCGGTATGGGGCAGCCAGGGTAGGACGACCGCGTCGCCGTGGCTGGGGGCCGCGGTTTCGCCGGTGGTGATCAGGACGCGGTGATGCCCGTCGGCGAGGGCGTCGAGGGTGCGCTGGATGCGTGAGCGCTGGTCCCACGCGACACCCGTGGAGAAGCTGCCGATGATGAGCGGGCGCGGGTCGTCCTGCGGCCACGGCGCTTCCCAGCCGGACGGCGGGCGCTGCTCGAACAGCGGGCCGATGTAGGTGAACGACTCCGGCACCTGGTCGGCCAGCGGGTCCAGCTCACGGATGCTCGTGCAGAGCGTAGTGAACGGGGTCCAGGCGTCCCAGAGGTGATCGATGGGAGGCTGCGCCGCCTGCTCACGCAGCGCGTTCACCGCGGGGAGAAGCATCTGCTCCAGAGGTTGGCCCGGAGGCGCCAACGCTCCGGGGGCGCTGTGAACCAGAACCGTTGCCGGAGTGGACGACGCTTGCAGGTACGCAAGTGCACCGAACATCAGGCAATCGGCGACGACGCGGTCGTAGGAGCCCTCCTTGAGCAGCTCCGGCACGTCGGTCAGGTGGGCTTCGCAGGCCCAGACCGCGCCTACCAACGCGGGCAGCCAGCCCTCCGGGGGCGGTTCGGTCGGGTAGCCGGCGTCGGCCTTTGGCAGCGTACGGAAATCGAAGCCCGCGAAGCGGTCGCGCTGGCTCGCGTAGCCCGCGACGGTGACGTCGTGCCCGCGACCGGCGAGCGTCTGTGCCAGGCCCAGCATCGGAACCTGGTTCCCCGCACCATCCCAGGTGAGCAGCAGCCAGCGCATGGTCAACCTCCGTTGAGCAGGGACTGAATCATCAACGTCATGGCCGCCTCGGCATCGGCTCGCGAACGGCCCATGTCGCGGCGGAGGAGCTTCCAGGTGTAGACGTCACAGGCGCAGACCAGCGCGTCCAGGAGCATCGTCCGGCGTTCGTCCGGAACGTCTGCCATGAGCGGGCCCAGCTGTCGTTCGACGTGCTCCCGGTGGCGGGTCTGGCCGATCCGCACGATCGGGGCCACGACCGGATCGGACTCGTCGGCGAGGTTGCGCACCACCGCGTCGCCGAACTTCTCGTAGTGATCGAACCACGCGGCGACGGACGCGGGGACGTCGCCCGGCTCGGCCTGTTTCAGCTCGGTGCCGATGCCCTCCAGCACCTGCGCCAGGGCCAGGTCCACGAGCTGAGCGCGGGTCCCATACGCCCGCAGAACGGTCGGGACGCTCACGCCCGCCTCGGCCGCCACGTCCTCCAGCCGGATGTCGGAACGCATCCGGCGCTTCAGCAGCGTCACCGCCGCGGCGAGGACGCGCTGCCGGGTCGCCTCCGCCGACCGGGCGCGCGCGCTCATCGTGTAGGCCCTTTTCATGACAACGGACACTAACACGAAATTATGAGATGGCGATGATGATCTGCCGTGGCTACCATCGGACCCATGAACGGCACGGCCATCACTGTTCGCCCGAGCGCCTCGTGCGCCGGGCTCGTGGTCGTGCCTGCTCCTGGCCGTCGATGAGCGGACGTCGCGCCCGTGCGCGACCCGCGGATCCTTTCGACGGCACTCACAGGAGCCTTGCCATGTGCATTGTTGAAATACGTCCGGGCGAAGGCGGAGCCGACGCGCTCACGTTCGCCACCGATCTGGCCGAGACCGTCACCGCCTGGGCCGCTCGACACGAGTGGTCGGTGCAGCGAGCGACCGCCGAGGCCCGCACGACCATCCTGGTGCTGGGCGGCGTGCCCGTCTCGCAGGTCGGCTGGCTGGCCGGGACGCACCGGCTGCAACACGAGCCGCGCAACGACCGTCGCGGCCGGCGCCACACCTCCACCGCCACGCTCGCCGTCCTGCCCGAGGGGCCGGCGGTGACCGCGCCGGAGATCCGGAACGATGACCTGGTCATCGAGACCATGCGAGGGCGCGGCCGGGGCGGGCAGCGCAAGAACAAGGTCGAGACGGCGGTGCGGTTGCGGCACATGCCGACCGGCATCGTCATCACGCGCACCACGGGCCGTTCACAGGCCGCCAACCTGGCGTCCGCGCAGGCGGAACTGGAGCAGCGCCTTCAGGAACGCGCCGAACGTGCGTCGCGGCACGCGACCGACGCGACGCGGCGCAGGCAGGTGCGGGCGGAACGTTCGGCCAAGGCGTTCACCCACAACAGCCAGCGCCACGAGGTCGTCGACCACGAGACCGGGCGGCGCTGGACGCAGCGGGCCTGGCGCCAGGGGCGGCTCGGCTAAGCGCCGGGCTCACACCCGGCTAAGCACCGAAACGGGTCAGGACGCGCTCGGCCTCGTTCATCATGTCCCGGACGATGTCGCCCGCCGGACGGATGTCGTGGATGAGGCCGACGCCCTGGCCCATCAGCCAGGGCACCTCCTCCCAGTCGGCCTGCGTCGCGGGTACGGGCGGGAACACGGCGAACTTGCGGAGCGGCGTCTCGGTCCCCTGGAAGACCGTGGTGCCGATCAGCTCCAGGTCGTCGCGGTCGGCCGGCACCTCGTCCAGGCGGTCGTTCCACTCGGCCACGACGCGGTCGCGCTGCACGCGCATCGGGTTGAAGTCCGGCCACTCGGGACCGAAGACGCCGGAACGGACCGTGTCCTCGCCGACCGAGGCGATCAGCCGGTTGTGGTGTTCGGGATGCACGTTGGCCTCGGCGGACGCGACCATCCGCGTTCCGACCCACACGCCGTCGGCGCCCAGGCACAGCGCGGCGGCGACCTGGCGGCCGTCGGTGATGCCGCCCGCGGCGAGGACCGGCACGCGGTCGCCGACGGCGTCCACGACCGCGGGGACGCCGACCATCGTCGGCAGGCCGCCGTAGTTGTGGCCGCCCGCCTCCCAGCCCTGGGCGACGACGACCTCCACGCCGTCGTCGGCGGCGAGCCTGGCGGCGCCCGCCGAGGCGACCTGCTCCCAGACCGAGACCCCGGCCTCGCGCAGGTACTTGATCTGGTCGGTCGGCGGGTGGCCCCAGTGGAAGGAGACGATCGGCACGCGCTCCTCGACGCAGAGGCTGACGTACTCGGCGTTGTCGAAGTAGGTGATGAGGTTGACGTTGAACGGCGCGTCCCCGACGGCCTGCTTGATCGCGCGGATGATGCGCCGGACCTCGTCGGGCGGCAGGAGCGCGACGCCCACCGCCCCGACGCCGCCCGCGCGGGTGACCGCCACCGCCAGCTCCGGCGTGCCGCCCGCGAACGCCATCCCGGCGCAGGCGAACGGGTACTGGACGTTGAACCTCTCGGTGAACCGGGTGGACAGCACGCTCATGATCTCTCCCCTGGGCGAGGGCGAACCCCGACGACGGGCCGAGGATGGGCCGAGGATGGGCCGACAACGGGCCGGCGATGGGCCCGGTCTGAGGTTCCGGCCGGTCGGGGGCGTTTGCAAGGGCGGCGCTGACGACGAATGATGCGAACTGTTAGAAGATCCTTGACGGGTGCTTCGTTCACGCTTTAAATCAGGTCGTGAAATAAAGCGTGAACTAAGTGGGGGCTCACGCTTCGGGCACGCTTCACGCTCGTGAGGAGCCGCGCATGCGTCCGTTCCCACCCCTCCGATCCCTCTCCCCTCGTCCCTGGTCGGCGGCCCTCGGCGGGCTGCTGCTCGGCGCCGCCGTCGCCTGGCCGGGTTCCCTTCCGGCAACGGCGAGCACGGCGGCGAGCACGGCCGCCAAGCCGGCGCCACGCGTTGCGGCATGCGGCACCAGCGATGCCGCGCAGAACAAGCCCGCCACGGCGTCGTCCACCGAGAGCGGCGCGTTCGCCGCCTCGGCCGCGGTCGACGGCAACGCGGCGACGCGCTGGTCGAGCGCGTTCAGCGATCCCCAATGGCTGCAGGTCGACCTCGGCAGCCGCCAGGACGTGTGCCAGGTGACGCTGGCCTGGGAGGCCGCCTACGGCAAGGCCTTCCAGATCCAGGTCTCCGACGACGCGGCCAACTGGACGACGATCTACTCGACGGTCTCCGGCACCGGCGGCACCCAGACGCTCAACGTGTCCGGGACCGGCCGTTACGTCCGCATGTATGGGACGGCCCGAGGCACCGGTTACGGCTACTCGCTCTGGAGCTTCTCGGTCTACACCGGCTCGGGCAGCAGCCTGCCGGGCGGCGGCGACCTCGGGCCGAACGTGCTCGTGTTCGACCCGTCGATGCCCGCGGGCGACATCCAGAGCCGCCTGGACTCGGTCTTCAAGCAGCAGGAGAGCGCGCAGTTCGGCACCGGCCGGTACGCGCTGATGTTCAAGCCGGGCAGCTACAACGTCAACGCCAACATCGGCTTCTACACCTCGATCGCGGGCCTCGGCCGCAACCCCGACGACGTCACGATCAACGGCGCCGTCAACGTGGACGCGGGCTGGTTCAACGGCAACGCCACGCAGAACTTCTGGCGGTCCGCCGAGAACCTGTCGATCACCCCGTCCGGCGGCATGGACCGGTGGGCGGTCTCGCAGGCCGCGCCGTTCCGCCGCATCCACGTGCGCGGCAACCTCAACCTGGCGCCGACCGGCTACGGCTGGGCGAGCGGCGGCTACATCGCCGACTCCAAGATCGACGGCCAGGTACAGCCGTACTCGCAGCAGCAGTGGCTCACCCGGGACAGCCAGATCGGCGGCAACCTGAACGGCGTCTGGAACCAGGTGTTCTCGGGCGTCATCGGGGCGCCCGCGCAGAGCTTCCCGAACCCGCCGTACACCACGCTCGACACGAGCCCGGTGACCAGGGAGAAGCCGTACCTGTACGTGGACTCGGGCGGGGCGTACAACGTCTTCGTCCCGTCGCTGCGTCACAACACGCGCGGCACGTCCTGGTCGGGCGGCTCGACGCCCGGCTCGTCGCTGCCGCTGAGCCAGTTCTACGTGGCCAAGCCCGGCGTCACGGCCGCCACGCTGAACGCGGCGCTGGCGCAGGGCCTGAACCTGCTGTTCACGCCCGGCGCCTACCACCTCAACCAGACGCTGAACGTGACGCGGCCCGACGCGGTCGTGCTCGGCCTCGGCTACCCGACGCTGATCCCCGACAACGGCGTCACCCCGATGAGCGTCGCCGACGTGAACGGGGTCAAGCTGGCCGGTCTGCTGTTCGACGCGGGCACGACCAACTCGCCGTCGCTGCTGCAGGTCGGGCCGAACGGGGCGAGCGCCGATCACGCCGGCGACCCCACCTCGATCCAGGACGTGTTCTTCCGGATCGGCGGCGCGGGCGCGGGCAAGGCGACGGGCAGCCTGGTGGTCAACAGCGACGACGTACTGATCGACCACATCTGGGCGTGGCGCGCCGACCACGGCACCGGCGTCGGCTGGACGGTCAACACCGCCGACAACGGGCTCACCGTGAACGGCGACGACGTCACCGCCTACGGGCTCTTCGTCGAGCACTACCAGAAGTACCAGGTCGTCTGGAACGGCAACGGCGGCAAAACGATCTTCTTCCAGAACGAGATGCCCTACGACCCGCCGAGCCAGTCGGCCTGGCGGAGCGATTCCAATGACGGCTACGCGGCCTACAAGGTCTCCGACTCGGTCACCACGCACGAGGGCTGGGGTCTCGGCTCGTACTGCTACTTCAACGTCAACCCCTCGATCGTCGCCGCGCGCGGGTTCGAGGTCCCGGCGCGATCCGGCGTGCGCTTCCACGACCTGCTCACCGTCTCGCTCGGCGGCAACGGCGTGATCTCGCACGTCATCAACAACACCGGAGGCCCGGCGCAGGGCACCGACACCGTCCCCTCCAACCTCGTCAGCTTCCCGTGAGCGGAGAGATCTTCATGAAGCGCCCTGCCGCGGCCGCGCTGTCGGTCCTCCTGGCCTTCTGCACCGGTGTCCTGGTGCTCACAGGCCTGCAGGGGACCGGCGGCGCGGCGGCGTGCGGCACCGCCGATGCCGCACTCAACCGCCCCGCCACCGCCTCGTCCGTCGAGAACGGCGCGTTCCCCGCGTCCGCCGCCGTCGACGGCAACGCGGGCACCCGCTGGTCCAGCGCGTTCAGCGACCCGCAGTGGATCCAGGTCGACCTCGGCAGCCGCCAGGAGGTGTGCCAGGTCGTCCTCAACTGGGAGGCCGCCTACGGGAAGTCGTTCCAGATCCAGGTCTCCGACAACGGCACCAGCTGGACCAGCATCTACTCCACCACCACCGGCACGGGCGGCGCCCAGACGCTGAACGTCTCCGGCAGCGGACGCTACATCCGCATGTACGGAACGGTCCGTGGCCTGCCCTACGGCTACTCGCTGTGGAGCTTCGCCGTCCACACGACCGGCGGGACCACGCCGCCCACCGATGACTTCTGGGGCGACACCTCCACGATCCCTCCCGCGCACAACGTCCTCACGGTCAAGGTCCTCAACCGCACCAACGGCAAGTACCCCGACAACCAGGTGTTCTGGAGCTTCAACGGGCAGGTGCACTCGATCGCCGAGCAGCCCTACCTCGACATGCCCGCCAACTCCGCGGGCCGGATGTACTTCTATCTCGGCTCGGCCAACAGCCGCTACCAGGACTTCATCGAGTTCACGGTCGGCCCGGCGGTGTTCAACGGGAACACCACCAGGGTCGACGGGTTCGGGCTGAAGCTGGCGATGCGGCTGCACGCCAAGGACGGCTACGACACCGAGGTCGGTGAGGACCGGGCCACGTTCGCCGAGGACCGCAACGCGACCTTCCAGAAGTTCACCAACGAGGTCCCGGCCGAGTTCGACTCGCTGGCGCAGGTCGAGGCGCCGTACCGGATCCCCTCCCCCGGCAACGCACCGATCTTCCAGCCGGGCGGCGCGCAGGCGAACTACTTCAACGCCTACGCCTCCAGCGTCGGCGTCTCCGCCACCTCGCAGCAGATCTTCGGCTGCGCGGGGCCGCTGTCGCAGAGCGCGGGCATGTGCTCGGCCCTCAACCGGCACGTCGCCCACCTGCCGCAGTCCCAGTGGTCGGATCCGGCGCAGTTCTACAAGGCCGCGCCGGCCAACTACTACGCCAAGTTCTGGCACGACCACGCGCTCAACAAGCTCGCGTACGGGTTCCCGTACGACGACTACGCCGGACAGTCCTCGTTCATCTCGCACGGCGACCCCCAGTACCTGCTGGTGGCCGTCGGCTGGTAGCCCCCTAGAACGAAAGACCCCTCGGAGCCTCAATGACCGCCGCACTCCGGCGGCGAGGCGGCGTGAGCCTGCCCGCTTTCGTGGCAGCGCTCACGCTGCTCGCCGCTCTCCTCACCGTGCCCGCGCACCCGGCGCGAGCAGCGACGCTGCTGTCCCTCGAGAAGCCATCGACCGCGTCGTCCACCGAGGGCGACGCCTTCCCCGCCTCGGCAGCCGTGGACGGCGACAACGGAACGCGCTGGTCCAGCGCGTTCAGCGATCCGCAGTGGATCCAGATCGACCTGGGCGGCAGCGCCGACATCAGCCAGGTCGTCCTCAACTGGGAGGCGGCGTACGGCAAGTCCTTCCAGATACAGGTCTCGGCGAACGCCTCCACCTGGACGACCATCTACTCCACCACCACCGGGACCGGCGGCACCCAGACGCTCAACGTCTCGGGCACCGGCCGCTACATCCGGATGAACGGGACCGAGCGCGCGACCGGCTACGGCTACTCTCTCTGGGAGTTCTCGGTCTACGGCACGTCCGGCGGCACGGGCCCGCCGCCGACCGGCACGCCGATCTCGGCGTTCAAGCAGGTCGCGGCGTCCTCCTCGGAGGGTGGCAACGCGCCCGCCGCCGCGCTGGACGGGCGCACCAACACCCGCTGGTCCAGCGAGTCCAGCGACGACCAGTGGTTGCGCGTCGACTTCGGCGCCACCGCGACCATCACCGGCGTGAGCATCAACTGGGAGAACGCCTACGCCACCGGCTACCGCCTGGAGGTGTCCGACAACGGTTCGGACTGGTCGACGATCTACTCGACGACCAGCGGCAAGGGCGGGATCGAGAACCTCACCGTCTCCGGCAAGGGCCGCTACATCCGCTTCCACGGAACGGCCCGCGCCACCGGCTACGGCTACTCGTTCTGGGAGTTCCAGGTCTTCGGAACGCCCGGCAGCCCGCCGTCCACGCCGCCGCTGCTGTCGGGCCCGGCCAAGGCGCCGGGCACCACCGGCCAGTTCGCGCTGAATTCGCCCGCCGACAAGGCGATGATCACCGACACCCGGCGTCCCGCCCTGTCGTGGGCGGGCGTGTCGGGCGCCGCGCACTACGAGGTGTGGCTGAACGTCAGCCGCACCGACTACGACTTCACCGCGTCCGGCTCGCTGCTGGACCTCTACACCAAGGTCGCCGAGCCGACCGGCACCGACTACACGCCGTCGTGGGACATCAGCGACCGCTGGACCTACAAGTGGTACGTCGTCGCGGTCAGCGGCTCCGGCACCCGGACAACCTCGTCGATCCGCACGTTCAGCGTCTACCTGCCGGACATCGAGACTGCAGACGACGGCGTGAACATCGTCGGCGGCGCCCGCGACCTGGACAAGAACGGGACGATCGAGCCCTACGAGGACTGGCGGCGTCCCGTGGACGCCAGGGTCGCCGACCTGCTCGGACGCATGACGCCCGAGGAGAAGGCGTACCAGATGTTCTACAACGCCCAGACCTACAACAGGTCGGGCTGGCACTTCGGTCCCGCGCAGCCGAACGACCTGAACACCGTGCTGCGCAACGCGTCCGGCACCCGGCTGGGCATCCCGCCGGTCTCCGCGGGCGACACCATCGCCGGCTACCAGACCACCTATCCGCTGCAGAGCGCGCTCGCCGCGGGCAAGGACTATCCGCTGGACTACAAGCTCGGTGAGATGCAGCGCCGCGAGGAGCTGGAGGTCGGGGCGCGCGGCGTCCTCGGCCCGCTCGCCGAGGTCGGCACCAAGGTCCTGTATCCGCGCATCCAGGAGGGCAACGGCGAGAACGCCGACGTCGCCGCCGCCCAGGTCCGTGCCCTGGTCTCAGGCCTTCAGGGCGGCCCCGAGCTGAACCCCGGCTCCGTCCTGGCGACCGTCAAGCACTGGCCAGGCGAGGGCGCCGGCGGCGAGGCGGGCATCACCTACGACGGCGTGACGATCAAGTACCACATGATCCCGTGGAAGGCCGCGCTGGACGCCGGGGCGGTCAACATCATGCCGGGCTACGCGGGCAGCTCGTACCTCGACCCGGGCGGCCCGGGCGCGGGCAACAGCGCCAAGATCCTGGCGTACCTGCGCACCAACCTCGGCTACACCGGCCTGATCACCACCGACTGGCTGCCGTCCGGCGCCTGGGTGAGCGCGGCCAACGCGGGCTCGGACGTGATGGGCGGCGCCGACCCAGGCGCGTCCGGCTTCACCATGGCCGACTTCCTGGCCAACGTCCCGATCGCGCGGATCAACGACGCGGTCACCCGGATCCTCAAGCTGAAGTTCCAGCTCGGCGTCTTCGAGCACCCCTACGGGGACCCGGTGAACGGCCCGTACCGCTTCCACCAGCCGTCCTACACCGCGCTCGCCGACCAGGCCGCGCGCGAGTCCATCACCGTCCTGAAGAACGACAACGTCCTGCCGCTCAGGCTGAGCTCCGGCGACAACATCGTCGTGGCGGGACCGCGCGCCACCGACGGCGGCGCGTGCTGCATCTGGACGAGCTACTTCCATCAGGAGTACGGCTCGCAGACCCTTCTCGACGCGATCAAGTCCCGCGCGTCCAAGGCCGGAGTGAACGTCTACCAGGACAGCGGTCCCTCCCCCAAGCTCGCCATCGTCGCGGTGGGCGAGCCGTCCTACACGCACGCGACCTCATGGGTGAAGGAGAAGCCCTACCTGCCGCCCGACCAGCTGGCCGTCATCCAGAACTTCAAGAACCAGAACATCCCCGTGGTCGTGGTGATGGACCTGCCCCGGCCGACCGTGATCACCGAATGGCGTGACCTGGCGTCCGCGATCGTCATGACGTACCGAGGCGGCGAGGAGGTGGGTCCCGCCACGGCGAGCCTGCTCTTCGGCGACTACGCGCCCCGCGGCAAGCTGCCCTGGCAGCTCCCCCGCAGCGTCGACCAGGTCCTCAAGCCCGGCGGCACCGACGTCCCCGAGGACGCCGTCGAGGACTGGAACATCCCCTACGACCTGGGCGCGACCGCCGCCCAGCGCACCGACATCCGCGGTCACATCGACGCGGGCACCACCATCCCGACCACCTACGGAGATCCCCTCTACCCCTACGGCGCGGGCATCCAGTCCTGGCCCGCCTCCGCCAAACGCAAGTAGAACCAACCGCAAGGAGAACCACTCATCCCGTGGCCCGGCCACCGTCGCGCACGCCGGGCCACGGGATGCGCCCTTCGTCCCGCCCCTAAGCTGCCGCCATGAACGTCACGGTGAACCGCAGCAGCGTGGCGGCGGGAGACGACGCCATCCCGCACGACGAGGTCGTGGAGGTGGCGCCCGACGTTCCGCTGAGCAAAGTGGTCGCCGACCTCCTGGCCCGCTACTACCTGGCCACGATCGTGGGCGGCCAGGCGACCTGGATCCTGGAGAGCGACCGGCCGCTGGCCGTGGTGGCCCAGCAGTGGCAGCGGCCGCGCTACCTCGTCGACCCGGATCTCCCGATCAGCTCGTTCGAGGTGGACGGGCGAGGGGTCTCGCTGATGTTCCGCTACTGGCTCCAGAACGACCCTGATCACGTCTTCGACGAGCTGGCGGCCGGTCGCCGGCCCCCGCGGCGGCCCTAGCGTCTGAGATCATGGGGGCAGGCTCCGGATCAGACGTCAGGGAGGACGTTATGGCCAAGAGCTACCGGCCGAGTTCGCTGGGCCGCCTGCGGGACGGGCTGATGGCGTTCGCGCTGCGCAAGGGCGTCGGTCCGCCCGGCATCTACCTGCTCACCGTCGCCGGCCGCAAGACCGGGACCCCGCGCAGCACGCCCGTCGCCCCGCATGAGCACGGCGGGGAGCGGTGGCTCGTGGCGCCGTACGGGGAGGTCGGCTGGGTCCGCAACGCGCGGGCGGCCGGCAAGGTGACGCTGCAGCGGGGCAAGAAGATCGAGACGCTCAAGGTCACCGAACTGACGACGGTCGACCAGGCCGCACCCGTTCTGAAGCGCTACCTGGCCGAGCATCCACGGACCGTCGGCGCCTACTTCGACGTCCGCAAGGACGCCACGCTGGAACAGTTCGAGTACGAGGCCGAGAAGGGCGAGCACCCGGTCTTCAAGCTCGAGAGCGAGGCCGCGGGCTAGGGCGGCGTCAGCACGAGCGACGCGTGGTGGCCGCCGAAGCCGAAGGAGTTCGACAGCACCGGCGCCACCGGGATCTCGCGCGGGCCGCCGTGGACGACGTCGATCCGGTCGGTGCCGCCGGTGAAGTTGGCCGTCGGCGGAACGAGGCCGTCGGCAGCGCTCATCAGCGCGATGACGGCCTCGAACGCGCCGCACGCGCCGAGGAGGTGGCCGGTCACGCCCTTGGTGGCCGTCACGGGCGGCGACGAGGCGAAGAAGCGCTCGATCGCGGCCACCTCCGCGTTGTCGTTGGCGGGCGTGGCGGTGGCGTGGGCGTTGACGTGGCCGATCTCGTCCGCGCCGAGGTCGGCGTCCTCCAGGGCGCGGCGCATGCACTCGGCGGCGACCAGGCCGTCCTCGCGCGGGGTCACGATGTGCGCGCCGTCGGACGCGGCGGCGTAGCCGCTGATCTCGCCGTAGATCCGCGCGCCGCGTGCGGCGGCGCGGTCGGCCCGTTCCAGCGTGAGGAACGCGGCGCCCTCCCCCATCACGAACCCGTCCTGGTCGGGGTCGAAGGGCCGGCTGGCCGCGCCGGGATCCTCGCGGCGGCGCGACAGCGCGCCCAGGCGCGCGAACGCGGCGACGACGAAGGGCGTCAGCAGGGCGTCCACTCCCCCGGCGATCGCCGCGTCGATGCGGCCCGAACGGATCGCCAGGGCCGCCTCGCCGAGCGCGGTGGCGCCGCTCGCGCACGCGGCGGCCAGTGTCAGGCAGGGGCCGCGATGACCGTGCCGGATGGAGATCTGCGCGGCGGCCGCGTTCGCCATTATGGTCGGCACGGTCGGGACCGGGACCTTGTTCAGGGTGCCCGCGTGCTCGTGCCCGCCGAGGGCGATGATGGACGCCAGGTTGGCGGAGGCGGTGCCGACGTACGTCCCGCGGCGCAGCGGGTCGTCACCGGAGAAGCCCGGCCCGGCCGCCGTGATCGCCTCGTCGGCGGCGGCGATCGCCAGCTGGGCGGCGCGGTCCAGCCGCCTGCGCTCGACCTTGCTGAGGCCGGACTCGAAGTCGCGCACCGCGCACCCGAACGTGACCGGCAGCCCCGCGTCCAGCAGTTCGGGCAGATGCGCGGCCTGGCCCTTCCCCGACGTCACGGTCGCGTAGGCCTCCGAAGGGTCGTTTCCGGCCGGGCTCCTCACGCCCATGCCGGTCACCACCACTCGGGGTGTTCCATCGGGCCGCTGCATCCGCCACCTCGTGATCTCGCCGGGGACGAGGTGACGCTAGCGGCGGGGCCGGGCCGGGCACTTGTAGCGGTGCGCGCCGGTCTGCCCGCACGGTTTGTCAGGTGCGGACAGAAGGACGAACCATTGCAGGCAGACCCGTATACCAATGCGTTTCACCCCTGTCACTCAAGGCGCGAGCCGCGCCTGGCGGCGTCGCGTTCCTGGATCAGCCGGGCCATCTCGTGCTTGATCTGGTCGAGGAAGGCGTCCACCTCGTCCATCGCGTATCCGGGCAGCAGCCGCCTCGTGCTGAAGCGCTGGTTCTGTACGGCCTCGGGGGTGAGCCTCAGGTGAAGGTCGTCGTTCATGGGCCCTTCTCCTAGCACGCGCCGCGACGCGTGGGCGGTGATTCGTGTGGAGGTGTTGCGAACGCGCCTATTCGCGGGCGCCGGATGCGCACGTGGTGAGTAGGCACGCCCGCCGCGCCCCGGATCTGGGGCACGGCGGGCGTTCGCGCTACTTGCCCGCGAGGGCGAGCTCGGGGTCCTGCTCCCCGGCCGGGGGCTCGGCGCCCGGCTTGGACAGCGCGCTCGGCCACCACATCCGGCGGCCGACGTCCAGCGTGAGCGCGGTGACCAGCACCGACCGGACGATGAGGGTGTCCAGCAGCACGCCGAACGCGACCGTGAAGCCGAGCTCGGCCGCGAACACCATCGGCATCGAGCCGAGCGCGGCGAACGTGCCCGCGAGCACCAGGCCCGCCGAGGTGATGACGCCGCCGGTGGCCGACAGCCCCGCCAGCGCTCCGCGCCGGGTGCCGTGCAGCATGGCCTCCTCCCTGACCCGGGTGACCAGGAAGATGTTGTAGTCGATCCCGAGCGCGACCAGGAAGACGAAGGCCATCAGCGGGAACGAGGCGTCCATCCCGCCGAACTTGAACACGTGCTCGAACATCAGCACGCTCACGCCGAGGGCCGCGCCGAACGACAGCACGACCGTTCCCATCAGCAGCAGCGGCGCGACGACCGCGCGCAGCAGCAGCGCGAGGATGAGGAACACCACGACCAGCACGACCGGGATGATCACCTTGGAGTCGCGGGCCGCCGCGTTCTCCATGTCGAGCGTGATCGCCGTGCCGCCGCCGAGCCGCGCCTCCGCGCCGGAGATGCCGTGCACCGCCGTACGGGCCTTCTTGACGGTGTCCATCGCGGGCTTGCTGTTGGGCGCGTCCTTCAGCGTCGCGAGGATGAACGCGTCGCCGTTCTTCAGGATCGGCTGCTCGACCGCGACGACGCCGGGGACGCCCTGCAGCGTGGTCTTCACCTGGTCGGCCGCCGAGGCCTTGGCGACGACGTAGATCGGGTCGCCCGACCCGGCCGGGAAGTGCGCGGCCTGGATCTCCTCGCCGACGACGGCCTGTGTCTTCTTGGTGAACTGGTCCTTCTGCGGGATGCCGTCGGCCTTCATGCCGACCAGGCCGATCGACAGCGCGGCCAGCACCACTGCGGTGCCGATCCACACCAGGCGCGGGCGGGCCGCGACGCGGGCGCCGACGCGCGTCCAGAGGCCGTCGGAGGTCGGCTCCGGCGAGCCGTACGAGGGACGCTTCGGCCAGAAGATCCAGCGGCCGAAGATGACCAGCAGGGCGGGCATCAGGGTGACCATCGCGAGCAGGCCGACCAGGATGCCGATCGCGCAGACCGGGCCGAGGCCCTTGGTCGAGTTGAGCGTCGCGAGCATCAGGACCATGAGGCTGATCGCGACCGTGGCGGCACTGGCGACGATCGCCGGGCCGGAACGGTGCAGGGCCTCGGCCATCGCCTCGTGCCGGTCCTCGTGCCGCCGCAGTTCCTCGCGGTACCGGGCGATGAGCAGCAGCGCGTAGTCGGTCGCCGCCCCGAACACCAGCACGGTGATGATGAACGCCGACTGCGCGTTGACCGTGAGGCCCGCGTGCTTGGCGAGCAGGTAGACCACCGCCTCGGCGCCGAACAGCGCCCCGCCCGCGGTGAGCAGCGGCAGCAACCACAGCAACGGGCTGCGATAGGTGAACAGCAGGATGACGATGACCACCACGGCGGTGATCAGTCCCAGCGAGTTCCCCTGGGTGAAGATCTTGCCCGAGTCCGCCGCGTAGCCGCCCATGCCCGTGACGTGGACGCCCAGCCCGCCGGAATTGCCCTTGGCGATGTCGAGCATCTTGTCGACGGCCTTGGTCGCGCCCGCCCAGCCCTCCGAGCCGAGCTTGATCGTCACGACCGTCTGCAGCGCCTTGCCGTCCTTGGACGGCACCGGCCCCTGTACGGCACCTTCCACGTCCTTGACGCCCTTGAACGCGACGGCGTCGGCCTTGGCCTTGGTCAGGTCGGCCGGGGTGACGCTGCCGGCCCGGTCGTAGATCACGACCGCCGGCATCGTGTCGCTGGGCTGGAACGTGGCGGCCTGGTCGAGCACCTTGGTCGCCTCGGCGTCCTTGGGCAGCCACGCCGACATGTCGTTCTTCTCGACGTCCCCGAGCTTCCCGGCGAACGCGAACGCCGGTATCAGGAGGGCGATCCAGACGCCCAGAATGATCCATTTGGCCCACCGACCACTCGGCAAGGCCGCTACTCTGCGTATCACGTGGGGGGTTCCTCCGTTAGCGAGCGTTCAGCATGCTGATGGTTAGCTTAAGTACGCTGGTGTCACCGCAGTCCACCGACCCCTGTTACTTCCTGATGAACGATGTCTGACCAGTCGCGATCCCACCCCGCCAACGAACTGGCGACCTGGCACACCGGCAAGCTCCTCACCGCGGCCGCCCGGCTCGTCGAACACGCCTTCGACGCCGGGATCGCCGAGCTCGGTGTCACGCACGCCGGAATCCGCATTCTCGACGCCCTGAACGAGGACGCGATCACTCAGCGTGAGCTCGCCGGGCGGTGCGGCGTCCAGGACCAGACGATCAGCCGCACCATCGACGGCCTGGAGCGGGACGGGCTGGTCATGCGCCACCGCGACCCGGGCGACCGGCGCCGCGTCCTGGTCGAGCGCACCGAGGACGGCGCCCAGGTGCTGGAGCGGGCCCGTGAGGTCGCCGACAAGCGGCTCGGGACCCTCGACGAGGGCACGCCCGAGGACAGCGCCGCGGCGCGGCGGGTGCTGATCAACATCATCGAGCGCTACAGCGGCGGCCGCTGGGGCGGCTGCGGTCACTGAGTGGCCATGAGCCCATCGCCTCGATAACGCGGGGAAATATCGTATAAGTGGTCACCGGGCATTTACCACTCGGCCACTTCGGGAATGCCTTTCACAGCATCGATGCGTTCCCCCGCCGAAAGGCCGGTTCCACCCCACCGGCCGGTTCGAAAGGCCCCCGCATTGGGTCGACGTGCGACCCCCACCTCGCTGGTGGGATGCTTCGTCCTGCTCGTTTCGTATCTACTCGCCTTTCCGGCCGCACGGCCGGCAATGGCGGCGCAGGCGACCGTCGTCGCGGAAACAACGGTCGCTTCGCGCACCATCGATCTCACCATCCAGTCCCCCGCGATGAACGCACAGGAAAAGGTGCGGCTGCTCGTGCCGAATGGATGGTCGAAGACCTCCTCGCGCACCTGGCCGACGCTCTGGCTTCTGCACGGCGGCGCCGACGACTACACCGCCTGGACCCGTGAGACCGACGTCGCGTCCCTCACCGCCTCGTCGAACGTCATCGTCGTCATGCCCGAGGCCGGCCGGTGCGGCAACTACTCCGACTGGTGGAACTACGGCAACGGCGGCCCGCCCGCCTGGGAGACGTTCCACATGACCGAGCTGCGGCAGATCCTGGAGAGCCGGTACCGCGCCAGCACGGTGCGGGCGATCGCGGGCAACTCCATGGGCGGCCTCGGCACCATGGAGTACGCGGCCAGGTTCCGCGGCTCGTTCCGGATGGCCGCCGCGTTCAGCGGCTACCTGGACACCCTCCTCAACCACAAGCCCGGCGACGACTCCACCGGCTGGGGCCCGTCGTTCACCTGCCCGGGCACCGACTGGCGCCGTGTCTGGGGCGACCCGGACGACCAGGCCTCGATCTGGCACGCGCACAACCCGTACGACCTGGCCGACAGGCTGGCCGGCACCAAGCTGTGGGTGGCCGCCGGCAACGGCAAGACCGGGCCGCTCGGCGGCCTGCCGTTCACCGACCCGGTCGAGTCCGCCGCCAACGACAACGCCCGCGCGTTCGTCGGCCGGCTGAACGCTCTCGGCATCCCCGTGACGACGCGCTACTACGACGGGCAGCACAGCTGGCCGTACTGGCAGCGGGAGCTGCACAACGCCTACCCGGCCCTGCGCGCCTCCATCGGCGCCTGACGGCCAGGCTCCTACGACCCGTCAGCGGCTCGCGTAGTGCTCCGCGAGCCGCTCGGTCCGTTCCTTCGGCCACGGGCAGCGGATCTCGCCCATGACGGCCGCGAAGAACAGCTCCATGTGCACGTGCCACGCGGCGAGCGTGACCGGCAGCCGGTCGGCGGGCGGCAGCGTCTGCGTCAGCTCGGTGCGCACGCCGAGCCTGGGGTCGGAGACGATCTCCCAGCGCACCGTTCCGCCGTCCAGGGCCCGGTACTCCAGCACGTGCGGCGCATCGACCACGGTCAGCTCGCCCGCCGGGACGTAGTCGTTCACGGCGCGCGCCGGGGGCTCGCCGCCGACCTCGGGCGCGGAGCCCTCGACCAGCAGCTCCCAGACCTTCTCGGCCGGCTTCCAGACCAGGTCGCGGGCGAAGCGCACCTCGCTGCCCGACACCGCGCCCTCGCCGATGCCGAACTTCTCGATGTAGCCCTCCATCGGCGTGAGCCAGTCGGTGCGGGGCTCCACGGTCGTGCCGTCCAGTCCCGCGGCCAGCACGTCGAGGCAGGTGTCCCAGCCCGCGGCCGTACGGCCCGCACCGAGGCGTCCGACCGCGCCGCCGCCGAGGGTCTGCGTGAACACCAGCAGGCAGCCGTCGCCCTCGGGGATGATCTCGAAGCGCAGGACGTCGGCGTTCCAGCGGAACATGTACACCTTCGGCGGGTCGACCTCGAGCACCTCCCCGTCCCACGAGCCGTCCACGACCGCCTCCTCCGGGAAGGTGAAGCGCATGGGCGCGCCGGGGCGCAGCTCGGCCTCGACCGCCGTCGGGAACCAGCTCCCCATCTGGGCCGGGTCGCTCACGGCCCGCCACACCTTCGCGGGCGGGTGGGCGAGCCTGCGCTCGAAGCGCAGCGTCGGCTCTCCGTTCACCGTCTGCAGAATCGCGTCCTGAGTCATCACGAGTCCTCGATGTCGTCGTCCAGCTCGGCGTCGTCCGGCATGGCGTCCAGGTGCCGTTCGAGGGCGTCCAGGCTGGCGGACCAGAGGGCGCGGTAGGGCGCGAGCCACGCGTCGATTTCGGCCAGCGGCTCCAGGCGCAGCCGGTAGAGGCGGCGTTGCGCGTCGCGGCGGACCTCGACGAGCCCGGCCCCGCGCAGCACCTTCAGATGCTTGGACACCGTGGGCTGGCTCAGCGCCAGCCGTTCCACCAGCTCGCCGACCGGTTGTTCCCCGCCGCGCAGCAGATCCAGGATCTGCCGCCGCCGCGGCTCGGCCAGCACCTCGAACGTAGATGCCATGCCAGCAATATACCCAGCGAGGAATATAAGAAGTCAAGCGGCACCGGCTCCCGCCCGGCGCGGCGGCGGGAGCCGGTGCCAGTCCAGGTTGCTCAGGCGTCGGCAGCAGCTTCACCTGCATGACCAGCTTCACACCGCGAACGTAACCGGCAGCACCGACGAAATAGCCGGGTGCAACGTTCGTCCATAGGCCACAACCGGCCGGGTGGAACGCCCATGCCCCCGGCGGGGCATGGGCGTTCGCCGGTCAGGCCTCGGCGATGACCGCGTCCACGAGATGGCGCGGGACCTCGGCGTAACCGTCGAGCTGCATGGTGTAGCTCGCACGGCCCGAGGTACGGCCACGGAGGTCGCCGACATAGCCGAACATCTCCGCGAGCGGCACCACGGCGTCCAGAACGCGGGCGCCCGAGCGCTCACCCATTGCCCGGATGTGGCCACGGCGCGCGTTCAGGTCACCGATCACCTCGCCCATGTACTCCTCGGGCGTGGTGACCTCGACCGCCATGACGGGCTCCAGCAGCACCGGCGAGGCCAGGCGGGCGGCCTCCTTGAAGGCGAGGAGGCCGGCCTGGCGGAACGCCGGCTCCGAGGAGTCCTTCACGTGGAAGTCGCCGTCGAGCAGCGTGACCCGTACGCCCGTCATCTCGTACCCGGCCAGGATCCCGAACTGCAGGGCGTCCTGGCAGCCGGCGTCCACCGAAGGGATGAACTCCTTCGGGATGCGGCCGCCGGTGACCTCGTTCACGAATTCGTAGCCCTCCTCGATCGGCTCGAGCGCGATCTGGACCTTGGCGTACTGGCCCCTGCCTCCGTTCTGCTTCTTGTAGGTGTGGTCGTGGCCGGTCACCCGGCCGCGGATGGTCTCGCGATAGGCGACGCGCGGCCTGCCGACCGCGGCCTCGACCTTGAACTCGCGTTGCATCCGTTCGACCAGCAGCGACAGGTGGAGCTCGCCCATCCCGCCGATGACGGTCTGGCCGGTCTCCTTGTCGGTGTGCACCCGGAACGAGGGGTCCTCCTCGACGAGCCGCTGGATCGCCAGGCGGAGGCGCTCGCCGTCGCCGGACTCGATGGCGACCTCGAGGACCGGAGCCGGGAAGTCCATGGACTCCAGCACGACCGGCGTGCTCTCGTCGCACAGGGTCTCCCCGGTGGTGGTCTGTTTGAGGCCCATCACGACCACGATGTCGCCCGCGCCCGCCGACTCGACCGCCGCGCGCTTGTCGGCGTGCATGCGGTAGAGCTTGCCGATCCGCTCCCTGCGGCCCTTGACCGAGTTGAGCACCGAGGTGCCCGGCTCCATCCGGCCGGAGTAGATCCGCACGAACGTCAGCTTGCCCAGGTGCGGGTCGGTCGCGACCTTGAACGCCAGCGCGGCCAGCGGCTCATCGCCCGACGGCCGCGCCCCGCCCGCCACGTCGAGGGAAGGTAGCGGACGACCGCGTCGAGCAGCGGCTGGACGCCCCTGTTCTTGAACGCGGTGCCGCCGAGCACCGGGGTGGCCGTGCCCGCGATGGTGAGCCTGCGGATCGCCGCGTGCAGCGGCTCCTCGCCCGGCTCCACACCGTCGGCGAACAGGCGCATGACCTCCTCGTCGTGCTCGGCCACGGCCTCGACCAGCCGGGCCCGCCACTCGCGCGCCGCGTCGGCGTGCGAGTCCGGGACGTCGACGACCGCGAAGTCGTCGCCGGACTCCGGCCAGACGAACGCGCGCATGCCGACGAGGTCGACGACGCCCGTGAAGCCCGCCTCGGCCCCGATCGGCAACTGGACGACCAGCGGCACGGCGCCGAGCCGTTCACCGATCATCGCGGCGCAGCGCACGAAGTCGGCGCCGGCGCGATCGAGCTTGTTGACGAAGCAGATCCGCGGGACGCCGTAGCGGTCGGCCTGGCGCCACACCGTCTCCGACTGCGGCTCCACGCCCGCGACGGCGTCGAACACCGCCACCGCGCCGTCGAGCACGCGCAGGCAGCGCTCCACCTCGATGGTGAAGTCGACGTGCCCCGGCGTGTCGATGATCGTGACGGTATGGCCGTCCCAGTGGCAGGTGGTCGCCGCCGAGGTGATCGTGATCCCGTGTTCTCGCTCCTGGTCGGTGTAGTCCATCGTCGTGGTGCCGTCGTGGACTTCGCCGATCTTGTACGAGACGCCGGTGTAGTAGAGGATCCGCTCGGTCGTCGTCGTCTTGCCCGCATCGATGTGCGCCATGATCCCGATGTTGCGGACCTTGGTCAGGTCCTGACGGGTCGTGGTGGTCATGGCTGTGATTCCTTTCTCGATCCGATGGGATACGACGACCGGCCGTACGCGCCCACCAGTATCGAGTCGGAGATCACGCCACCGCACGCCATTTTTCGGGCATGCGGCCGTCACCGCCCGCGGCGAGGGATCAGTGGATCGGCATCGACGAGTGCGGGACGAAGCCTGCGGAGGGCGCGGTGATGGCCCAGCGCTCGTGGTCCCGCCAGGCGCCGTCGATGAAGAGGTAGTCGGGCGAGTAGCCCTCCTTGCGGAAGCCGGCCCGCGCGACCAGCCGGAGCGAGGCGTGGTTGGCGGGCTGGATGTTGGCCTCCAGGCGGTGCAGCCGCAGGTCCTCGAAGGCGTGGCGCAGCGCCAGCCGCATGCCCTCGGTCAGGTAGCCGCGCCCCGCGCTGGGCGCGAACGCCGCATAGCTGATCGTGGCGCCCTGGTAGCGGCCGCGGATGATCTCCTTGATGTTGATCATTCCGGCGGCGGCGCCCGAGTCGCGCAGGCAGACCAGCAGGCTCTCCGAGGACGCCGGGTCGAAGCCCGCGAGGAACGCGCGGAACCGCTCCGGCGTCGCGGGCAGGGACATCCAGGGATGGTGCAGTTCGGCGCTGTCGAGGACGAGCTTGACGAACTCGTCCTCGTCCTCGCCGGTCAGCGGGCGCAGCGTCACGCGCGAGCCGTCGTGGTCCATGTCAGGAGACCTTCCGCAGGAGCTTGCCCGCGAGGCGGAGATGGGAGACCCGCCCGTCCTCGCGGAGGAAGCGGACGAGCAGGCCATGATCGGCCCGGCCCTCGTCCGGGGCGATGAAGCGTACGCGGCCGAGGCCCTGCTCCGACAGGACCACCCCGTCCGGCACTCCGTCGACGCGGATCTGGTCGGAGCCGTCGGTGTAGACGCCGAGATGGTCGCGGACGTCCGGCGCCGCCAGGAACTCGTGCTCCGGCTCGGCCGGCAGCCCGAGCGCGGCGGCCGTCTCCCGGTCGAGGAACGGTCCGGCGTTCTCGGAGTTGGCCAGGATGACGAACGCGCGGCCGCTGTCGGGCAGCAGTGTGAGGCGAGCGGTGTAGCCCTTGGTGTGGCCCGCGTGCCCGGCCGCCCGCCCTCCGCCGGGGAGGTCGAAGACGTTCCAGGCGACGCCAACGTGCGAGCCCTGGTCGAACCCGTCGGCGAGCGGCTCCCAGGCCGGACCCGGGTCGGCCAGGGTGTACCGGGCGAACGCGATCAGGTCGCGGGCGGTGGTCATGAGCCCGCCCTGGCCGTTGCGCGCCCTCGACCGGCCCCACGGCCGCAGCACGCGCGGAGGCTCGCCCCCATGGCCGAGGGCCACCGGGTGGGTGACCGCCTCGTCGGTGAAGTACGTGGAGCGCCGCATGCCCGCCGGTTCGAGGACCAGGCGGCGCGCGGCGTGCTCGAACGGCTCCCCCGCCACCACCTCGACGATCCGGGCGAGGACCATGAAGCCCGCGTTGCTGTAGCCGTAGTAGCGGCCCGGCGGGGAGATCTGCGGCGCGACGGCGAGGTCGGCGACGGCCCGGGCCAGCGCGCCGGCGTCCAGCTCGTCGGCCAGGCGGTCCTTGTTGACGTCGGGCGCGAACCCGGCGCGATGCGTCAGCAGGTCCCGGACCGTGATCCGTCCGGCCGCATCGGCGTCGGCGAGCCGGAAGTCCGGCAGGTGGTCGCGGACCGCCGAGTCCACGTCGACGCCCAGCGCGGTGATCGCGGCGCCTGTGATCAGCTTGCTGACCGAGGCCACGCGGAACAGCGTGTCCTCGTCGACCGGCATCGGATCCTCGGCGCTGCGGACCCCGCGCGACTCGTAGCGCTCGCCGCCCGAGTCCAACCACGCCCTGCACAGGCCCGGTGGATCGGGGGTCACAGCGCGACGAAGGTCAGGCCGCGTTGCTTGAGCGCGGGGATGACGCTGCGCAGCGCCTCGATGGTCTGCGTCCGGTCGCCGCCGCCGTCGTGGCAGAGCAGCACGTCGGCGGCCTGCGCCTTGAGCATCTCGGCGGAGATGTGGGCGGTGCCCGGCCGTGCCCAGTCGCGCGGATCGATCTTCCAGTCGACGCAGATCATCCCGTGCGCGGTCGCGGTCTGCACGACGCCCGGCGACCACGCGCCGCCCGGCGAACGGAAGAACTTGGGCGACCGCCCGGTCGTCTGCGCGATCTGGTCGTGCGCCTCGGAGATCTCCTTCTCCATGGTCGCGGGCGGGAGCCGCACCAGGTTCAGCGGGTGGTTCACGGTGTGGTCGGCGAGCTGGTGGCCCGACTCGGCGATCCGCCGCACGACCGCGGGGAACTCCAGCACCTGCCGCCCGATCAGGTTGAACGTCGCGACCACGCCGAACTCGGCCAGCAGGTCGAGCATCATCGGCGTGTAGCGAGGATGCGGGCCGTCGTCGATCGTCAGCGCGATCGCGTTCGGCGGCGCGGGCGGCGTCAGGTCCCGGAGGCTGTGCACGGGGTTCTGCACCGCGTGCATCGGCTGGCCGTGCGCGTAGCCGGGGTCCGGCGGCGGCTTGGGCTTCTTCGGGTTGTGATGGTCGGCGTGCGCCTGGCTCCCGTTCCGCAGCCCGAGCAGCTCAGGGGCGGCGCCCGCGCCGACCCCCACCGCCGCGGCCGCCATGGAGACGATCGCCTGCCGCCTGTTCAGCCCCGCCATGCTCTCCCCGTTCCCCCAGAAATCGCCGCAAACAACTATCGGGGTGGTGCGCTCTCCGGCACAACCCGCCCCCAGTCCGAGAAAGTCCGTCATCCGAGGGTGACCATGGGCCTACGATTCGTGATTTGTGACCACCCCCCACGGTGCCGGCGCGAGTACTCACGGTGCCGGCTCCAACCATCACGCGATCCGCGAGGACCTGGCCGGCCGGGCGATCGAGCAGCGCCCGCCCCGCCGCCTCTATCTGACCGGAGCCCGGCAGGCCGATCCGCCGCCGATCCCGCCCGTCGAGCTGGCGCCGGTGGCGGACCTGATGGCGACGGCGCGAGCCTCGGCGCTGCACGGCATGGTGATCGCGCAGATCGACTGGATCCGGGAGGGCCGTGAGGTCGGCGCGAACGGAGAACTGTCCCCGGCGGCACTGACCGAGTTCCTCGACGTGACCGACGAACGGGTGAGCTCGGCCGCGTCGGAGTCGGCGGAGATGGCCGAGGCCGTACGGCAGTTCTGGGGCGCCCTGGTGGGCAGCGGCATCCTGCACATCGACACGGCCCGCTCACTGGTGTGGCCGGGCCCGAACGCGGTCGCGCTCACCGGCACCGACGGCCAGGCGGCCCTGCACGCGTGGCGGACGTTCCTCATCGCGATGCTGGACCTGTGGAGCGGTCTGGGCCGCGGCGAGCCCGAGGAGCAGGGCCTCAGCACCAACATTCTGATCTCGCTGTACGCCCACGGCGGCCCGGTCCCCCGGACCAAGCTGTCACCGCTGATCGACGAGGCGCGGGCCTACACCCAGCTGCATCTCGACACGCTCACCCACGCCGGGCTGCTCCAGCAGGACCCCGAGCTGGTCTGCGTCACCACCCTCGGCACGTACGTGTGCCACGCCCTCCTGGAGGAGGCGAGCGGGCTCCGGATCCCCGTCCTCGGCTCGTACGCCGACGCCGACGCCGCGGTCCTGCTCCAGGCCATCACCGCCTACCCGGTCGAGCGGATCCCGGTGGAGGCGCACGGCTGGCTCGGTGACCGCCCGGCCGAGGAGGGCGCCGCCGCGATCCGGGCCGCGCTGCTGGAGGTCGGCCCGATGGCGCGCCGGGCCGGGCTCGACCTGCTCGCCGGGACGTTCGGGGACACCTTCGGCATGGACGGCCGCCGGACGCTGCTGGAGCTGGCCGGGGACGAACGGCTCGGCGCGCTGGCGTTCAACTACCTGTCCCCCACCCAGCAGGCCCAGATCCCCACGCTGGGCCGCGCCACCAGCACCTGGGCGCTCATCGACCTCGCCGCGATGAGCCTGGAGGCGGGCACGCCCGCGCACGAGATGGTGCACGGCCTCGGCTACGTCGACCAGCCGGCGGGCAAGATGGCCAAGCTCATCGATCTGTTCGGCGACGCCGACCACCCGTGGGCCGCCCGCGTCCTCGACGCCATGATCGCCCACCACCCCGAGCCCGAGGTCGTGGAGGCCGCGCGGAGCGCCCGTGACCGCCTCGGTGACTAGCCGGCCGCGCCGGCGTCGATGACGGTGTCCAGCATGGCGCGGGAGGCCTCGAGGTCCTCGATGGCGCCGGTGATCCGGTCGCGTTCACGCTGAAGGTCGGCGAGCATGTCCGGGCACGTGGGAACGAGGCGTTCCTCCTCCTCGCGCAGGCAGGGCAGCACCTTGGCGATCGCGCAGGTGCCGAGGCCCGCCGCGAGCAGGCTGCGGATCCGGCGAACGGTGTCGACGTCGCCCTCTGAGTACTCGCGATAGCCGCTGGGGCGGCGCGTGGGCCGCAGCAGCTCCTGCTCCTCGTAGTAGCGCAGCAGCCGTTCGCTCACGCCCGACCGCCGTGACAACTCCCCGATGCGCATGCGACCTCCGTCACACGACTTGACTCTCACATCCATGTGAGACCTTAGCGTCCGCGGCATGAGACGAGGAATCGCGGTGCTCGCGGCGCTGACGGTGAGCGTGTTCGTGGTCGGCACGTCGGAGTACCTGATCGCGGGGCTGCTCCCGCAGGTCGCGGACGATCTGGGTGTGTCGGTGGCGACGGCCGGGCAGGCGGTCACCGCGTACGCGCTCGGCGTGGTGATCGGCGGCCCGGCGGTCACGATCCTGACCGTGCGGCTGCCCCGCAAGGGCCTGGCGATCGGCCTGCTGCTCCTCTTCGCGGCGGGCAACGCGATCTGCGCGCTGGCGCCCTCGTACGAGATGCTGCTGGCCGGGCGGGTGGTCGCCTCGCTCAGCCACGCCGCGTTCCTGACGCTGGCGATGCTGCTCACCACCCAGTCGGTCGCGCCGGAACGGACCGGTACCGCGATCGCCACGGTCGCGTCGGGCTTCGCGGTCGCGACGCTGCTCGGGGTGCCGGTCGGCGTCCTGATCGGGGACGGCGCCGGATGGCGGGCCCCGTTCGCCGTCCTGACCGGGCTGGCCCTGGCCGCCACGCTCCTGCTGGCCCTCGTCCTCCCCCGCCAGGAGGCGCGGGAGACCCGCGTGCGGGACGAGGTGCGCACGGTCACCCGGCGGCCCGTACTCCTGGTGATCGCGACGACGTCGCTGGTGATGGCGGCGGTCGCGACGGTGTTCACCTACCTCGCGCCGACGCTGACGCGGATCTCGGGCTTCGGCACGACGGCGGTGTCGGTGCTGCTGCTGGTGTACGGGGCGGGCAGCCTGCTGGGCGGGCTGATCGCCGGGCGCCTGGCGGACCGTTCACTCGGCGCGACGGTGCGCGGAACGATCGCCGCGCTGTCGGGGGTGCTGGCGCTCGTGCCACTGGCCGCCGGGTGGAAGGCGTCCGCGGTGGTGGTCGTGCTCGCGTTCGGGCTGCTCGCCTCGACCACCACGCCCACCATGCAGAGCCTGCTGCTCAAGCACGCGGGCAGCGCGCCCACGCTGGCGGTGGCGGTGAACGTGTGCGCGTTCAACATCGGCATCGCGACCGGGTCGATGGCCGGCGGCGTGATGGTCGCGGCGGGCGGCCTGCGCTGGCTCGGATTGGCGGCGGCGGTGCTCGGCCTCGGCGCGCTCGCCCTCACCTCCATGACGGAGGGCTTGTTCGGACACCGATCCGACCTTAATTTCGGAACAAGATCCTTGATCATTGAGGCGGGGCGCCATGAGTGATCTCGAACCGCTGTTCCTGGCTCGCTCGGAAGGCGAACGCCCGCAGGCGCCCGGGCCGGACTTACTCATCCTCGGCGAGCTGGTGGTCCGGAGCGGCGGCCGCGACGTCGCCCTTCCGGGCCCGAGCGTCAGGGCGCTGCTCAGCGCGCTGCTGCTCACGGCGGGCGAGGTCGTCGGGGAGGACCGGCTCCTGGAGCTGGCATGGGAGGCGGAGAAGGGGAGCCGGCGGGCGCTGCAGTGCGCGGTCCACCGGCTGCGAGGGTGGCTCGGCCGCCTCGCGACGGGGTGCCGGCTGGAGTACGCCGGGACGGGCTATCGGCTGGTTGTGCCGGGCGGCGCGGTCGACCTCGGCCGGTTCCAGGAGCTGCTGAAAGAGGCCGCCGCGGCCCAGAATCCCGAGCGCGCACTGGATCTGTTGTCGCTGGCGCTCGGCCAGTGGCGCGGGCCCGTGCTCGGCGGGCGGCCCGAATGGCTGGCCGTTCATCCGCTGGTTCGGGCGATCGAGCAGGCGCGGGTCGAGTGCGCGGCGGCGGTCGCCGACCTGGCGTTCCGGCTGAACCGGCATGACGTCGTCCCGCTGGTCGGCGAGGTCGCCGCCCTCGCTCCCTACGACGAGCCGCTCCAGGCGCGCTTCGTACGACTGCTGGCGAGGGCGGGGCGGCATGCCGAGGCGCTGCGGCACGTGGAAGAGGTGCGCAGGCGGCTCGCGGACGATCTCGGCATCGCGCCGTCGCGCGAGGTCCGCAGCGCTCACGCGGTCGCACTTCAGGGCGAGGTGCCGATGCAGTTGCCGCCCGGCCTGCCCGACTTCACCGGGCGGGCCGCCGAGACCGCCGCCGTGACCGAGCCGCTGCTGTCGGGCCGGGAACCGCGCGCCGCGCTCGTCTTCGCGATCAACGGGCCGCCCGGCGTCGGCAAGACCGCGCTGGCCTTGGAGGTCGCGCATCGGATGGCGGCGCTGTTCGCGGACGGGCAGTTGTACGCGGACCTGCGCGACCAGGCGGGACGGCCGGTCGCGCCGGACGACGTTCTCGCCAGGTTCCTGCGGAGTCTCGGGCATGACTCCGTACCGGGCTCGATGGAGGACCGCGTCGCGCTCTACCGATCGCGGACCGCGGGACGACGGGTGCTGGTGATCCTGGACAACGCGGCCGAGGAGGCGCAGGTGCGTCCCCTCGTTCCGGGCAGCAGCGGGAGCGCGGTGCTGGTCACCAGCCGGGTGTGCCTGGCCGGGCTCGCGGGCGCACGGCTGCTGCGGCTCGGCATGCTCGCGCAGGACGAGGCGGTCCGGCTGCTGGTCCGGGTCTCCGGTCGCGACGGTCTCGCGGGCGATCCGGCCGTCGGTGAGATCGCCCGGCTGTGCGACCTGCTGCCGCTGGCCGTACGGATCGCGGGCATCCGGCTGGCCGGGCGGCCGAGCCTGCGACCAGGCGGGCTGGCCCGGCTGCTGCGGAAGGAGGATCGCCGCCTGGACGAGCTCGCGGTGCACGGCCTGGCCGTACGGCCGAGCCTGGACGCCGCCTACCGCGACCTCGCGCCCGCGCACCGGCAGGCGTTCCGGCTGCTCGGCCGGTTCGGCGGCGCGTTCACCGCGCAGTCGGCCGCCGCGTGCCTGGGCGTCTCGCCCGACTCGGCCGCCGCCTACCTGGAGGCGCTCGTGGACGCCGGGCTCCTCGAGGCGGCGGCGGACTACCGGCTGCACGACCTCATCCGGCTCTACGCTCGCGAACCCGCCCCGGACTGAAAGTGATCTGAGAGCGGATCGAAAGCGGTGCTCGGTCAGGATTCAGCCGTGATCGCAGCTTCGCCTCCGTTCCTGCGCTTCGATCCCCCAGAGCTCCACGAGGGCGCCCTGGTCGTCCGCGCCGTTCCGGCGGAGGACCGCGAGCGGCGGCGCCTGGCGCCGGACGCGCCCCTCGGCTACCTCTACGAGACGGTCTCGCCCGGCGAGCCCGAACACGACCTTACGTTCACCGCCGGCCACTTCGACGAGTCGGCCCTGGTCTGGTCCTTCTCCGGGGAGGTGACCGGGATCGGCGGCATCTCCGAGCCCGCGGCTCCCGCTGCACCCGCTGCTCCCGTGTCTCCCCCGCCCAGCTCTTAGCCCCACCGGGCTTCGCACGACCCCCGCCGCCAGCGTCGCCGGAGACACCGGCGAAGAAGGAGGTTCACATGTCCGACGTCCTGACCCGTGATCCGCTGCTCACCTCGCTGTCGATGGTCGACGGCCACCACGTCGAGCCCGCCCTGCCCGCCGACCCGAGCACGCAGCCGCTCGCCTACCTGTACGCCGAGTGGGACGGCAGCGTCGCGGCGCCGCAGGCCGGCGACTTCGACGCCGACTCCCAGACCTGGTCGTGGCCGGACGGGATGCCGCAGGCCGGCATCGCGACCTACACCTCGACCAGCTGTTACCAGGGCTCGGACCGCTGCCGCGACGACACCTGCGCGTAGCGGATGACATCCCCCGGCCCCTGGGTGCTGATCGTCACCCAGGACTTCGATCCGACCGTCGATCCGGTGATCCAGACCCTGTCGGACCGGGGAGCCGGCGTCGTGCGCGTCGACCTGAGCTATTTCCCGCGCAGGTTGACGCTCACGACGTCGGACTTCGAGGGCGAGCGGCGGGTGCTGCGGCACCGCGACCGCGAGATCGACCTCGACCGGCTCTCCAGCGTCTGGTACCGCCGCCCGACCGCCTTCGACTTCGGTCCCGACATGGCCGAGCCGGAACGGCAGTTCGCCCGCAAGGAGGCCATGCAGGCGATCGGCGGCATCCTGCGCGCCACCGACTGCCTGTGGGTCAACCGCCCCGACATCGACGCCATCGGGGAGCTCAAGCCGTACCAGCTGGAGCTGGCCAAGCGGCTCGGGTTCCGCGTGCCGCGCACCCTGCTCACCAACGACCCCCGTGAGGTCGCCGATCTGGTGGCCCGGTCCGAACGGCCCGTGGTCTACAAGAGCCAGATCGGCGGCGTCATCCACTATCCGGGCGCGTTCCCCGGCGGGCTGCTCACCACGGTCGTCGGCGACGAGATCGCCGAGCACCTGGACCGGGTGGGCCACACGATGTGCATGTTCCAGGAGTACATCGACAAGGCCTACGAGGTCCGCCTGACCGTGATCGGCGACACCTACTACCCGGTGACCATCAACTCGCAGGAGATGGACACGACCACGATCGACTGGCGGGGCGAGTCGGGCGAGACGTCCGTCCTGCCCTACGGCGACTACCATCCGCTGCCCGACGAGATCATCAAGAAGACGCAGGCGATGCTGACCGAGCTGCGCGCGGTCTACGCGGCCGTGGACTTCATCGTCACGCCCGACGGCGAGTACGTCTTCCTGGAGGTCAACCCGGCCGGCCAGTTCATGTGGATGCAGTACGACCTCGGGCTGGACCTCAGCGGCGGCATGGCGGACCTGCTCATGCGGGGCGGCCCGTTCCGGCGAGGCGAGGTGACCCAGATCGGTTACTGATCGATGTCATCGAACCTGATGGCGTGGTGCCAGGCGGCGGTCGCGGTCGCGTTCGCCGCCTCGGCCACCACCAAGGTGACCGGCCGTGCCGCCTACACCGCCTTCCGCCGCTGGCTGACCGCCGGGCCGGGCGTCCCCGCACGCCTCGCGGCCCCGCTCGCGCCGGTGATGATCGCGGCCGAGGCGGCGACGGCCGTCGCGGTCGTCGTCCCGGTGCTTGCTCCGGCGGGCTTCGCGGCAGCGGTCGTGCTGCTCGTCGTCTTCAGCGCCGGGGTGCGGTCGATGATGCGGCGGCACGTCACGGTGCCGTGCCGCTGCTTCGGTGCGGGGCGCGGCGCTCCCGGCGTGCCGCACCTGATCCGGAACGGCGCGCTCCTCCTGATCGCGATCACGGGCGGCGTGGTCGCCATCGCCGGTGGAGGCGCAGGATCGTTCGGCCCCGACGAGGCGGTCGCGGCGCTCGCGGGGGCCGCGACGGCGCTGCTGCTGGTCAATCTCGAGGAGATCGTCGCCCTGGCCCGCCCCATGCCGGGCCCCGGGCGCAGCTGAGGAGGCACCATGGCGCTCTCGATCATCGGCGCGCTCGGCCTGGCCAACATCGCGCTGACCCTCCTGGTCATCAGGCGGCTCGGCGAGCACAGCAGGCTGCTGGCCGAGAACGCGACGGCGCGGCCCGCGAGCGCCGCCGGCTGGCCCGCGGCCATCGACGTGGCGCCCGGTGAGCAGGTCGGCGACTTCGCGGTGACCGCCTTCGACGGCACGTCCATGTCGCGCGGCGACCTGAACGGCAGGACGCTGGTCGGCTTCGTCGCGCCCGGCTGCCCGGCCTGCGACGCCAGCCTGCCCGACTTCATCGAACGCGCCGGAGCCGCCGAGGGCGGCCGCGCCCAGGTGGTCGCGGTCGTGATGGGCGACGCGCGGGCCGCCGGGGAGGTGTGCGAGCAGCTCTCCCCCGTGGCCAGGGTGCTGACCGAGGATCAGGAGGCGGGCCCGCTCGCGACGGCGTTCGGGGTGGGCGGCCTGCCCGCGTTCGCACTGCTCGCGGGCGACACGGTGGTGGCGAGCCACTCGCTGATCGAACGCCTGCCCGCATGATGCGTCCGGCCGCCGCGGCACTGGAGCTGGCGTGGGCGTCGGGCCGCACCCGGCTGCTGATCCGGGTGGCGCTGACCATCGTGGGCAGCGCCGTCCCGGTGGCGATGGCGTGGCTCATGAAGGCGGTCCTGGACGGCCTCACCGCGCCCGACCGTCCGTCGCTCGTCCTGCCCGCCCTGCTGCTCGCGGCGGCCGGGATGGCGGCCGCGTTCCTGCCGCAGGCCGTGCAGTACGTCGAGTCCGAGCTGCAGCGGGCCGTCGACCTGACCGCGCGCAAGCGGTTGTACGCGGCGGTCGCGCGGATGCCGGGGCTGCGCCGCTTCGAGGACCCGCGTTTCCAGGACCGGCTCGCCCTCGCCGCCGAGACCGGGCCGACCGGCCCCTCCGAAGTCGTCAGCGGCGGGCTCGGCGGCGCCCAGGGGCTGCTGATGCTGGGCGGCTTCTTCGTGACGCTCGCCGTGCTCAACCCCTGGATGCTCGTGCCCGTCGTGCTGGCGGGCGCGGTGTCCATGCACGGGCAGATCCGGCTGAGCCACTACCGGGCCCGCGTGCTCGGCGAGCTCGGCCACGCCACCCGCCGCGAGCAGTTCTACGCGCAGCTGCTGACCAGCCCGAGCGCCGCCAAGGAGGTGCGGCTGTACGGGCTGAGCGACCTGTTCGGCACGCGCATGCTCCGCGAGCTGCGCTGGATCAACCGGCGGCGCCGCACGATGGACCGGCGCGAGCTGATCGTTCAAGGGCTGCACGGGCTGGCGGGCGCCTGCGTCGCCGGCGGCGGGCTGGTGTGGGCCGTGGACGCGGCCCGGTCCGGGCGCCTCACCGTCGGCGACGTGTCAATGTTCATCGCGGCGGTCTCCGGGGTGCAGAACGGCCTGGCCGTCGTCGCCGGCAGCGCCGGGCGCATGCACGAGGCGATGCTGACGTTCGGCCATTACCTGCACGTCGTCGGCGCCGAGCCGGACCTCCCCGAATCCAGCCGGGCCTCTGGTCTGGAGCCCTTGCGCGAGGGCATCGAGCTGCGCGACGTGTGGTTCCGCTACGGCGACGGCCTTCCCTGGGTGCTGCGCGGCGTGACCCTCACGATCCCTGTCGGCCGCGCGACCGCCCTGGTCGGCCCGAACGGCGCGGGCAAGAGCACCCTGGTCAAGCTGCTGTGCCGCTTCTACGACCCGACCCGCGGCACGATCCTGTGGGACGGCGTCGACCTCCGTGACATCCCGGTCGCCGACCTGCGCGCCCGGATCGGGACCGTGTTCCAGGACTACATGTCCTACGAGCTCAGCGCCGCCGACAACATCGGCGTCGGGCGGCGCGAGGCGATGGACGACCGCGACCGCGTCGAGGCGGCGGCGCGCCGGGCCGGCTGCCACGGCACCCTTGCGGAACTGCCCCGCGGCTACGACACGATGCTGTCGAGGGCGTTCGACTCCGGCGAGCACGACGACCCCGACACCGGCGTGCTGCTATCGGGCGGGCAGTGGCAGCGGGTCGCGATCGCGCGGGCGCTGCTGCGCGACGACGCCGATCTGCTGATCCTGGACGAGCCGAGCTCGGGCCTGGACGCCGAGGCCGAGCACGAGGTGCACACCCGGCTCCGCGAGCACCGCGCGGGCCGCACCAGCCTGCTCATCTCGCACCGGCTGAGCACGGTCCGCGAGGCCGACTCGATCGTGGTGCTGTCCGGCGGCGCCGTCGCCGAACGCGGCACCCACGACGGGCTACTGGCCGCGGGCGGCGTCTACGCCCGGCTCTTCACCCTCCAGGCGTCGGGCTATCAGCAGGTGTCGTTGACCGCGTCTTCCAGCGACTGGAAGGCGGTGCCCGCGCCGCGGAGCGCCGACCCGGCCGCCGCCAGCGACTGAGGGCTGGTCTTCCCCACGGCCCCGGAGATGGCCGTCGTGGCCTGGCTGATGGCGAGGTTCAGCGCGTTCAGCTGGGTCGAGAACTGGCCCTTGGCGCTCTGGGCGAACGTCTGCAGGTCGCTCTTCACCTTCGACACGTTCGTCTGCAGTGCGTTCACGCCGTCGCTGTTCAGGCTGGTGCTCCTGAGGTCGGCGACCGACTTGTGGAGCGAGTCGAAGTCGTCGCACACCTGCGGCCGGTTCGAGTCGCCGCACGCCGTCAGTACGAAGGTCAGCGGAACCAGCGTCGCGGCCGCCACCTTCCACGTCCTGCCCGTGGATCTGCTCATGCGGCGATGATCAGCGCCCGGCCAGGCCCGCACATCACCCGCTCCGGAGGAGCATCCCGAACTCAGTCGCGGAGTTTCTGCAGCAGGCGGATCGCCTGTCCCGCCGTCAGGTCCGGCACGTAGGCGCGCCCGATGGCGTTGGCGATGGCCGGGAGCGCGGCGGGATCCGGATAGGCCATGTAGAGCGGCTGGTACTCGGGCTGGAACTTGGCCTTGAAGGCGAACAGCGAGCGGAATCCGTACACCGGCTCCAGCCACCGGCCGGTGAGGTCGAGCAGCCGCTGGAGCGCCCCCGGCTGGTCGCCCCGGTCGAGCCGGGCCAGCGGCGCGCCGGACAGGCTGAGGAACTCGGCGCCCTCGTCCTTGAGCGTGAGCGCCGCCGACGCGATCAGGAACTCCATCACGCCGCGGAACGCCTCGTCGGTCCGGCGGCGCATGAAGTCCAGCGTCCAGCCGACCGTCTTGCCGTCCTTATAGACCGGCATCCAGCTCGTCACCCCGTGCACGTCGCCGTCGGCGTCCACCGCGACCAGGCAGCGCACGTCGCGGTCCTTGAGCTCGTCCAGCCCGCCCAGCGTGAAGCCCATCTCGGGCAGGCCCTTGTCGGCGACCCACTCCTCGGAGATGGCGTTGATCTGGTGGACGATGCCGAGCGGAGCGTCCTGATAGGTCCACCACTCGGCCTTGATCCCGGCCTTGCCCGCCTTGTTGAGCGCGGTGCGCACGTCCTGCCACTTCTTGCCCTTGAACGCCAGGTCGGGCAGCGGCACGACCGTGTCCTCGGCGACCTGGACCGCGTTCCAGCCGAGCGGCTCGACCTCCGCGGTGACCCGCGGCGTGACGCTGTAGAAGCACGGGGTCACGCCGCGCTGGGAGCAGAAGTCGGCGAAGTCCCGCACCGCCTGGATGCGCGCGGCGTCCTGGCCGTACGGGTCGCCCAGTGTCACCGCGACGCCGCCGATCTCCCGGTAGGCGACCGCGGCGCCGCCGCCCTCGCTGAACCAGTACCGGTTGCCCGGCCAGGTGGTCATGTACGAGAGGGTCGAGCCGCTGCCCGAGGTCAGGATGCGCCGGGACCGTTCGGCGGCGCCGGTCTGGGAGACCGTTCGGCCGCGCCAGAAGAACGCGAGGAGCCCGGCCAGTGCCACGACCCAGAACACCATGAACAGGTAGACGTACAGCAGCTTGGCGACGTCGCCGTGCGGCAGGAACCGGGTCGGCAGCAGGTCCAGGTAGGCCGGGGCGAGGAACCGCGTGGGCAGGTCGGCGATCAGGTCGGTGAGGGCGGGCTCCGGCCGGAAGTAGTCCTGGATCATGTAGGCGAGGTGGACGTAGATGTAGGCGACGATGAAGAACGATCCGCCGACGAGCTCGGTCAGCCGCAGCCAGGACGACCGGTCGGCGCGCTGGTCGAAGTGCCGCCGGGTGAACAGCAGCAGGGCGAGGATGGCGGCCCAGGGCAGCAGCGCCTCGGCCGCGGTGACGAAGTACCAGACGTTGCTCGCGGTGTCGCTCCAGTCGAACGACGGGTCGGTCACCGCCTCGGTGAACAGCCAGCCCGCCAGCCCGAGCAGGGCCAGGTGCACGATCAGGGCCAGCCGCCAGGCGAACCGCCGCCCGCGCCGCAGCCCGTCGGCGAGCACCATCAGCAGCAGCGCGGGGACCAGCGCCAGGAACGTCGCCAGGCCGCCGTAGAGCTGCTCGGCGTGAACGGCCCGGCAGTCCCCCGCCGACCCGCCGCTGCCGCACGCCTCCTTGAGGGTGTCCGGGTCGGGCCCGGTCGCGGCGACCAGGAAGCTCAGCGGCTCCAGCGGCCCGTTCGGCTCCTGGGAGAACGCCGCGACGATCGCGCCGAGCGCGGAGGCCGCGACGGCGAGGGCGACCAGGATCCGCGTCTCGTGATGCGACGCCCGCCAGCGCGTCCCCCTTCCGCCCGCACTGGCTGCGGCTCCGCCCCGCCCGAACATCAGCAGGCCCGCGCACAGCCCGACCAGGCCGCCCGCCACCCGCACGACCTCCTGCACATGCCCGATGTAGAGCATCGTGATGAAGATCCCGACGAGCAGGAAGAGCCTGATCCGGCGCCGCCACATCGTGGTCATCGTGCAGGTGAGCGCCAGCCCGACGCCGACCGCGCCGGTGGCCGGGCCGACGTCGAGCTCGCCGGCGATGGAGCTGAGCCAGGGCTCCCCGGCCAGGTCGCCCAGCTTGATGATCCCGGTGCCGAGCAGGCTTCCGCCGACCTGGCTGACGACCAGGATCAGAGTGGTGCGCGCGGCGCCGATCCTGCGTTCGGCGGGCGCGACAAGGATCAGGATGAGGACCGTCTTGGCCAGGTAGCTCCACAGGCTCGACGCCCACAGCCCGGACGTCAGGACCGTCCACCAGCGCCCGTCCGACAGCGCCGGGAGCCCGCCGCCGATCTCGTTCAGCAGCCCCTGGGACGGGCCGTGCAGCACGCTCCCGGTGGCCAGCGCGAGGATCCACAGCGCGGCGACGTACACCAGCGTCACCGGAGAGTGCCTGAGCCTGCGCACGGCCCGCACCGTTCCGGTGACGGTCGACCAGTGGTTCATGCGGACGCCCATCACGCAGCGGATCTTGTGTGTTCGGCGTCCCCGTTTCCCTCTCCCCCAAGACTCAAGAGGGTGCAATGTCGCATCAAAGAGGACACCACTCTTGTGAGGCTCTGGAGGCAGAGGTACGGTCCGAGGACTGCTGCTTCATAACGCCCTGCAACCGGGATGTGACCGCAATGCAGCGGACACTCGACGCACGTGAGGTCTTCGCACGCCGGGACCGACCGGCCACCGGCCTTGCTCAGGACGCCGAAGCGATCGCGCTCGCCTGCCACGCCATGGCCGGGCGGTTCCGCGAGGGCGGGCGGCTCTTCTCCTTCGGCAACGGCGGCGCCGCGACCGACGCCCAGCACATCGCGGTCGAGTTCGTCCACCCGGTGATCGTCGGCAAGCGGGCGCTTCCCGCGCTGGCGCTGACGGGCGACGTGGCCACCGTGACCGGCTTGGGACAGGACGCGGGTCTCGAAGCCATCTTCTCCCACCAGCTCCGCTACTTCGCCCGGCCCGGGGACATCGCGCTCGGGATCTCCGCCGACGGCCGATGCCCGAACGTGCTGGAGGCGGTCCGCGAGGCTCGGCGGCTCGGGCTGCTGACGGTCGCGCTGCTCGGCGGCGACGGCGGCGAGATCGCGCCGCTCACCGACCATCCGATCGTGGTCGGGTCCGACGACCCACTCGTGATCAAGGAAGTGCACGTCACGGCCTATCACCTGCTGTGGGAGCTGACCCACGTCTTCCTGGAGCGGGGGATCCCGTGACCGGCTGCACCGGTGACCATTGCGTCACCTGCTCGGACGAGGCCGTCGCGGTGACCGTCGTACGGCTGCTGGACGACGACCTCGCCGAGGTCGACGTCGGCGGCGGCCGTACCGAGGAGATCAGCGTCGCGCTGGTGGAGGCGGCGGCCGGTGACACCGTGCTCGTGCACGCCAAGGAGGCCATCGGGACGGTGCCCCGATGACCGAGCAGCTCTACCCGTTCCTGCACGCCGCCGCGACCGACCTGGACACCGTGCTGGCCGAGGTGCGGCGCTCCACCGAGGAGAAGGTCGCCGAGATCGTCGCACTGCGCCGGACCGTGCTCGAGCGGGACGGTGCCCGGCTGGAGGCGTGCGCGCGGCGGCTGGGCGAGGCGTTTCGCGCGGGCGGACGGCTGTTCACCTTCGGCAACGGCGGAAGCTCCACCGACGCCCAGGACGTCGCGTCCCTGTTCCTGCATCCGGGCGGCAAGTGCCGGCCACTGCCCGCGCTCGCGCTGACGACCGACGCCGCCGTCGTCACCGCGCTGTCGAACGACATCGGCTTCGACGTGGTCTTCGCGCGCCAGCTCGCCGCGTTCGGCGGCCCCGGCGACATCGCGCTCGGGCTGTCCACCAGCGGCAACTCCACCAACCTCATCCGCGCCTTCGAGGAGGCGATGCGCAGGAAGATGCTCACGATCGGACTGGCCGGATCCACCGGCGGGCAGATGGCCGAGCTCGACGGCATCGATCACCTCTTCGTGATGCCGTCGTCTTCGGTGCACCGGATTCAAGAGGCGCAGACCACCGTCTACCACGCCCTGTGGGAACTCATTCAGCGCGCTCTGTGACGCGCACCCCGTCAGGAGCCGCGACCGGCTCCTGCCCCGCTGAACGCCCCCCATACACGGCGGTACGACATGACGACCGACACGGCCGACGCCGGCGGTTCGACCGGCGCGCAGGAAGCGCAGGAACCCGACCTTCACCTTCTCTGGATCAACGCGGGACTGAGCTGCGACGGGGACTCGGTCGCGCTCACCGCGGCCACCCAGCCGAGCATCGAGGAGATCGTGCTCGGCGCGCTGCCCGGGCTTCCCAAGGTGGCGGTGCACTGGCCGCTCATCGACTTCGAGTGCGGGCCCGACAAGGGCGCCGACACCTTCATCGAGTGGTTCTACAAGGCCGAACGGGGCGAGCTCGAACCGTTCGTGCTGGTCGTGGAAGGCTCGATTCCGAACGAGTCCATCAAGAGCGAGGGCTACTGGTCGGGGTTCGGCAACGACCCGGCGACCGGCCAGCCGCGTACCACCAGCGAGTGGCTGGACATCCTCGCGCCCAAGGCCACCGGTGTGCTGGCGGTCGGAACCTGCGCGACCTACGGCGGCATCCACGCGATGGAGGGCAACCCCACCGGCGCCATGGGGGTCGCCGACTACCTCGGCTGGGACTGGAAGTCCAAGGCGGGGCTGCCCATCGTGAACGTGCCGGGCTGCCCGATCCACCCCGACAACCTGTCGGAGACGATCCTCTACCTGCTCTACCAGGTGGCGGGCCAGGCGCCGATGATCCCCCTCGACGAGAACCTGCGGCCGAAGTGGCTGTTCGGGCAGACCGTCCACGAGGGCTGCGACCGCGCCGGGTACTACGAGCAGGGGCAGTTCACGCACGAGTACGGATCGCCGCGCTGCCTGGTGAAGATCGGCTGCTGGGGTCCCGTGGTCAAGTGCAACGTCCCGAAGCGCGGCTGGATCAACGGCATCGGCGGCTGCCCGAACGTCGGCGGCATCTGCATCGCCTGCACCATGCCCGGCTTCCCCGACAAGTTCATGCCGTTCATGGACGAGCCCCCGGGCGCGCGCGTCTCCTCGACGCTGAGCGGCGCGTACGGCGGCGTCATCCGCACGCTGCGCGGGATCACCGAGCGCACCGTGGACAAAGAACCCAAGTGGCGCCACAAGGGCGACCTCACGACCGGATACAAGCCCTCCTGGTAGGCGGACCCATGACCAGCAACCCCGAAAGCACCGACGGCGTCGTCGAGATGGCATGGGACCCGATCACCCGGATCGTGGGCAGCCTGGGCATCTACGCCAAGGTCGACTTCAACAACAACCGCGTCGTGGACTGCTACAGCACCTCGTCGGTGTTCCGCGGCTACAGCATCTTCATGAAGGGCAAGGATCCGCGCGACGCGCACTTCATCACCAGCCGCATCTGCGGGATCTGCGGCGACAACCACGCGACGTGCTCGGTCTACGCGCAGAACATGGCCTACGGCGTGCGGCCCCCGCACCTCGCCGAGTGGATCATCAACCTGGGTGAGTCGGCCGAGTACATGTTCGACCACAACATCTTCCAGGAGAACCTGGTCGGGGTGGACTACTGCGAGAAGATGGTCCGCGAGACCAACCCCGGCGTCCTGGACCTGGCCGAACGCACCGAGGCACCGCACGCGGGCGACCACGGCTACCGGACGATCGCCGACATCATGCGGTCGCTCAACCCGCTGGAGGGCGAGTTCTACCGCGAGGCCCTCCAGGTGTCGCGCTCGACGCGCGAGATGTTCTGCCTCATGGAGGGGCGGCACGTGCACCCCTCCACGCTCTACCCGGGCGGGGTCGGCACGGTCGCGACGGTGCAGCTGTTCACCGACTACCTCACCCGCCTCATGCGGTACGTGGAGTTCATGAAGCGGGTCGTCCCGATGCACGACGATCTCTTCGACTTCTTCTACGAGGCGCTGCCGGGCTATGAGAACGTCGGCCGCCGCAGGGTCCTGCTCAACTGCTGGGGCTCGCTGAACGACCCCGAGCACTGCGACTTCACGTACCGGAACATGGCCGACTGGGGCCGCAAGATGTTCGTCACGCCGGGCGTGATCGTGGACGGCAAGCTGCTCACCAACGACCTGGTCACCATCAACCTCGGCATCAGGATCCTGCTCGGCAGCTCCTACTACGAGGACTGGGAGGGGCAGGACCCGTTCGTCACCGAGGACCCGCTCGGCAACCCTGTCGACATGCGGCACCCGTGGAACCAGCACACGATCCCGCGGCCGCAGAAGCGCGACTTCGACGACAAGTACAGCTGGGTGATGTCGCCCCGCTGGTTCGACGGCACCGAGAACCTGGCGCTGGACACCGGCGGCGGTCCGATCGCGCGGCTGTGGTCGACGGCGCTGTCGGGCCTGGTGGACATGGGGTACGTCAAGTCCACCGGGCACAGCGTGCTGATCAACCTGCCGCGGACCGCGCTGAAGCCCGAGGTCACGTTCGAGTGGAAGATCCCCGAGCGGAACGGCGAGCTGCTGTCCAACGCGATCGAGCGCAACCGGGCCCGGACCTACTTCCAGGCGTACGCGGCGGCGGCCGCGCTGCACTTCGTCGAGAAGGCCCTCGCCGAGGTGCGCGCCGGGCGCACCAAGACCTGGGAGCCGTTCAAGGTCCCCGACGAGGCGATCAGCTGCGGGTTCACCGAGGCGGTGCGCGGCGTGCTGTCGCACCACATGGTGATCAAAGGCGGCAAGATAGCGAACTACCATCCGTACCCACCGACCCCGTGGAACGCCAGCGTGCGCGACATCCACGGCACTCCGGGGCCCTACGAGGACGCGGTGCAGAACACGCCGATCTTCGAGGAGAACCCGCCGGCGGCGTTCAAGGGGATCGACATCATGCGGGCGGTCCGCAGCTTCGACCCGTGCCTGCCGTGCGGGGTGCACATGTACCTCGGCAACGGCAAGTCGCTCGACCGGCTGCACTCCCCGCACGCCTTCGCCTCGGGTGAGGGCGGATGACCGGCGACGGGACCGGCGGAACCGGCGGAACGACGGGCGGGGCGCGCGAGGTCCGGGCCGCGGGCGCCCGCGTCGAGGAGCTGCTGGCCGGGCTGTCCGGCTCCGAGCGCGACCGCGCCGAGAAGCTGGTCGGCGAGGTCGTGCGGCTCTACGGCGCGGGGCTCGCGCGGGTCATGGAGATCGCCGGGCCGGAGGGCGGCCGCGCGCTGGCCGCCGACGACCTGGTCGGCTCCCTGCTGGTGATCCATGACCTGCATCCGCTGAGCACGGCCCAGCGCGTCCGTTCCGCGCTCGACCGGGTCCGGCCCTACCTCGGGTCGCACGCGGGCGGCGTGGAACTGCTCGGCGTCGACGCCGACGGCGTGGTCCGGCTGCGGCTGGAGGGCAACTGCCATGGCTGCCCGTCGTCGCAGGTCACGGCCACGCAGGCGATCGAACGGGCGGTGCTGGACGACGCGCCCGAGGTGACGAAGGTGGTCGTCGAGGGCGTCCAGGCCGAGCCGCAGCTGCTGCAGATCCACCCGTACCGCGATCGGGAGTGCGCCGTGCCGGAGGAGGCCGCCCGGTGAGCCTGCGCCGCTTCGCCCAGCCTCGGAGCTCTCAGCCCGGGCCCGAGCCGGACACCGCTCCGCCTCAGCACGACCGGATCGAGGCGGAGCGGTGCGAGCTGTGTACCGAGGCGATCGGCGAGGAGCACGCGCACGTGGTCAACCGGGAGGACCGGCGGATCCTGTGCGCGTGCCGGCCGTGCGCGCTGCTGTTCGCGCATCAGAGCGAGCAGCGGTTCAGGATGGTGCCCGACCGCTACCGCTACGAGCCGGACTTCACGGTGGCCGAGGAGGACTGGATCTTCCCGGTGCGGATGGCGTTCTTCTTCCGCAACTCCGCGCTCAGCCGGGTGGTCGCGTTCTACCCGAGCCCGGGCGGCGCGACCGAGTCCGAGCTGCCGCTGGACGCCTGGGTGCGGATCATGACCGACAACCCGGCCGCGCGCGAGGTGGAGCCGGACGTCGAGGCGCTGCTGGTCGACCGCGAGTCCGGCGCGTACGTGGTGCCGATCGACGCGTGCTACCGGCTCGTCGGCCTGGTCCGCCTGCACTGGAAGGGCTTCGCGGGCGGCACCGAGGCGTGGGACCTGATCGAGGCCTTCTTCGCCGAACTCCGGGAGCGTGCGCATGGCTGACCTCGATCTGGCCTTCGAGTGCGTGGACGCGCGGCCCGACCCGTACGCCGCCGCGCCGACGCTGGTCTTCAAACTGCGGATCACCGAGTCGTCCGGGCTCAGGGTGAACGCGATCGCGCTGCGCTGCCAGCTGCGCATCGAGCCGCAGCGCCGTGCCTACGGCGAGGCCGAGTCGCAGCTGCTGGCCGACCTGTTCGGCGGCAGGGAACGCTGGGGCGAGACGCTCCGTCCGCTGCAGTTCGCGACGATCTCGGTGATGGTGCCGCGCTTCACCGGCTCCACCGAGGTCGAGGTGCCGGTGCCGTGCTCGTACGACCTGGAGGTCGCCGCGAGCAAGTACTTCGCGGCGCTCGGCGAAGGCGAGATCCCGTTCCTGCTGATGTTCAGCGGCACGGTCTTCACGGGCGAGGGCGTACGCCAGATCCCGTGGGATCTGGAGACGCGGCACCACCTTCCGGTGTCGGCCTGGCGCGAGCTGATGAACCGCTACTTCCCCGGCACCGGCTGGCTGCGGCTCGGCAACGACACGCTCGCCGCGCTGCAGCGCTTCAAGTCCGAGCGGGCGCTGGCCACCTGGGACGACGTGATGGCGGCCCTGTTGAAAGAGGTCCGGGGATGAGAGGCCTGAACGCGGCGCGGCAGATCGCCGACGCGGTCCTCTACGAGGGCTACCTGCTCTACCCGTACCGGGCCTCGGCGGCCAAGAACAAGGTGCGCTGGCAGTTCGGCGTCCTGGTGCCGCCCGGTTTCACCGCGACCTCCGAGCCGTCCGCCAGCCGCACCGAGTGCCTCCTGGAGGCCGGCGCCGACGCCGTCCTTCACCTGCGGCTGCGCTTCCTGCACGTTCAGGCCCGCCGGGTCGATCCGGAGGGCCTGGTCGTGGACGGCGTCCAGCACCGCACGTTCGACGAGGCGGTAGAGGCCGAGATCGACGCCGACATCCCCGTCATGGACCTGCTGGCGGCGCCGCACACCATCGAGCGGATCGTGCCCGCCCGGCGCTGGGGCGAGGAGCTCGGGCCCGGCCGGATCATGCGGACGCGCTGGCCGCTGCGGCTCGAACTGCGGGTGCGGGCCGAGCCGGTGCCCGGACCGTACGGCGGGATCAGGCTGGCGGTCGAGGTCGGGAACACCACCGCGTGGGACGGCGAGGACCGCGAGGCGGCGCTGCGCCGCTCCCTGGTCGCCGCGCACGTGCTGCTGGGCCTCACCCACGGCCGGTTCCTGTCGCTGCGCGACCCGCCCGAGTGGGCGCGGCAGGCGGCCGAGGCGTGCCGGAACGAGCACGCCTGGCCGGTGCTGATCCAGGACGACGTGGTGCTCGCCTCGCCGATCATCCTGGACGACCGGCCGAGCATCGCGCCCGAGAGCCCGGGCGACCTGTTCGACGGCACCGAGATCGACGAGATCCTGACGCTGCGGACGCTGGCGCTGACCGATGCCGAGAAGCGGGAGGCGCGCGGCACCGACCCGCGCGCCGCCGAGATCATCGACCGCGTCGACGCGATGCCGCCCGAAGTCCTGGCCCGGCTGCACGGCGCCATCCGCTCCCCCGGGCCGCGCCGCGGCTGGGACGAGCCCGTTCAGCGGGACGAACCCGTTCAGCACGACTCGGAGCCCGTTCAGCAGCGGACCGAGGACGGCGTGTTCGAGGTGGACCGGCCCTGGTGGGATCCGGGCGCGGACGCCTCGGTGTCGCCCGAGACCGACAGCGTGGTGATCGCGGGCGTGCCGGTCGCGCGCGGGGCGAAGCTGCGGCTGCGTCCCTCGGGCCGCAGCGACGCCCAGGACATGTTCGTCGCCGGCCGCACCGCGACCGTCGAGGCGGTGCTGATGGACGTGGACGGCGCGACCCACCTGGCGGTGACCCTCGACGACGACCCCGGCGCCGACATCCGCCGCGAGCAAGGCCGTTTCCTGTACTTCGGGCCTGAAGAGGTGGAGCCGCTGTGAAGATCCTGGTGGCCGGGGTCGGCAACATCTTCCTGTCCGACGACGGCTTCGGCGTCGAGGTCGCCCGGCGGATGGCCGGCGCGACCGATCTCCCCGGCGGCGTGGACGTCGGCGACTTCGGCATCCGCGGCATCCACCTGGCCTACGAGCTGTCCTCCTACGACACCGCGATCCTCGTCGACGCGGCGCCGCGCGGCGGCGAGCCCGGCTCCCTGTACGCACTGGACCTGAGCGAGATCGAGCAGTCCCCCCGCCCCGTGATCGACGCGCACGGCATGACGCCCGACGCCGTCCTGGACATGGTCGGCATGGTGGGCGGCACGGCCGGGCGCGTCCTGCTCGTCGGTTGCGAGCCCGCGACCGTCGAGCCCGGAATGGACCTGAGCGCGCCGGTCGCCGCGGCCGTGGCCCCCGCGATCGCGCTGGTCCGTGAGCTGATCGAGGAGGCGCTCCATGCTGAAAAGGCTGTTGCTCTTGGCGGCCCTGACGGTTCTGGTCATCCTGGCGGTGCAGGGGATCCCGGACATCAAGCGGTTCATGAAGATCCGGGAGATGTGAGGAAGGCAGGGCGGCATGCATGAGTTCGGCCTCGCCGAGTCGATCCTGGACGCGGTCGAGCGGCGCGCCGCCGGGCGGCCGGTGAGCCGCGTCCGGGTCCGCGCGGGCGTCCTGCTGAACGTCGTCGGCCCGTCCATGAGCCAGGCGTACGAGATGGTCACCGCCGGCACGGTGGCCGAGGGCTCGGCGCTGGACCTGGTGACCGTGCCCGCCGACCTGGCCTGCCGTGGCTGCGGCCACCGGTCGGGCACCACCGACCCCCTGGCGGTCTGCCCCGCGTGCGGCGGCGGTGACGTCCAGGTCACCGGGGGCGACGAGCTGACCCTGATATCCATCGAGATCCTGGAGGCGCGGGATGTGCCTGGGAATCCCCGGCGAGATCGTGACGATCCTGCCGGACCAGCCTGACCTGGCCACGGTCGACGTCAGCGGCGTCCGGCGGAAGATCAACATCGGGCTGCTGGAGGGCGATGCGCTCGCCCCCGGCGACTGGATCCTGATCCACGTCGGCTTCGCCCTGTCCAAGATCGACGAGTCCGAGGCCAAGGCCGCGCTGGAGTTCCTGGAGAGCATCGGCCAGGCCTACGCCGACGAGATCGACGCCCTGCGTGAATCGAGGATCGAGTGATGCGCTACGTCGACGAGTACCGCGACGCGGGCAAGGCGCGGGCGCTGGCCGCCTCGATCGCGTCCCTGTGCGAACCGGGCCGCCAGTACAAGTTCATGGAGGTGTGCGGCGGCCACACGCACACCATCTACAAGCACGGTCTGGAGGACTACCTGCCGGAGAACGTCACGCTGGTGCACGGGCCCGGCTGCCCGGTCTGCGTGATCCCGATGGGCCGGGTGGACGACGCGATCCACATCGCCTCCCAGCCCGACGTCATCATGACCTCGTTCGGCGACATGATGCGAGTGCCCGGCGGGGACGGGTCGTTCTTCGACGCCAAGGCGGCCGGGGCCGACATCCGGATGGTCTACTCGCCGCTGGACGCCCTCAAGATCGCCAAGCAGAACCCCGGCAAGCGCGTGGTGTTCATGGCGATCGGGTTCGAGACGACCGCGCCGTCCACCGCCATGACGCTGATGCGCGCCGCCGCGACGGGCCAGGACAACTTCTCGGTCTTCGGCAACCACGTCACGATCATCCCGGCGATCAAGGCGATCCTGGACTCCCCCGACCTGCGCCTGGACGGGTTCATCGGCCCCGGGCACGTGTCGACCGTGATCGGCTGCCGCCCGTACGACTTCATCGCTCGCGAGTACGGCAAACCGCTGGTCGTGGCGGGCTTCGAGCCGCTGGACATCCTGCAGTCGGTGCATATGCTGCTCACCCAGCTGGCCGAGGGCCGTTCGGAGGTCGAGAACCAGTACGGCCGCGTGGTGCCCTGGGACGGCAACCTCAAGGCGCTGCAGGTCATCAACGAGACGATGGAGCTGCGCCCCTACTTCGAGTGGCGCGGCCTCGGGTTCATCTCGCACTCGGCGCTGCGGCTGCGCGACTCGTTCGCCGCCTACGACGCCGAACGCATCTTCCAGATCCCCGGCAGCCGGGTCGCCGACCCGAAGGCCTGCCAGTGCGGTGAGGTGCTCAAGGGCGTTCTCAAGCCGTGGGAGTGCAAGGTCTTCGGGACCGCCTGCACCCCGGAGACGCCGATCGGAACCTGCATGGTGTCCTCGGAGGGCGCCTGCGCCGCGTACTACAACTTCGGGCGGTTCACGCGCGAGCGCGTGCGGGAGGCGACCCGATGAAGGACGAGCGGCTGCTCATCAAGGAGGAGCAGGTCCTCGAACGCATCGAGCGGGCCCGGCGCCGCAAGGCTCGGCTCCGCGAGCAGGCCATCACCCTCGCGCACGGATCGGGTGGCAAGGCGTCCCGGACGCTGGTCGAGGCGGTGTTCCTGGAGTCGTTCGGCAATCCGCTGCTCGCGCCGCTGGACGACGCCGCGTGCCTGTCGATCGACGGGGCGGCCCTGGCCTTCACGACCGACTCCTACGTGGTCTCACCGCTGTTCTTCCCCGGCGGCGACATCGGCGACCTGGCGGTCAACGGGACCGTGAACGACCTGGCCGTCTCCGGTGCCGACCCGCTGCATCTGTCGGCCGGGTTCATCCTGGAGGAGGGCTTCGCGGTCGACGACCTGCGCCGGATCACCGCGTCGATGCGGCGCGCCGCCGACGAGGCCGGCGTCACGATCGTCACCGGCGACACCAAGGTGGTCGAGCGCGGCAAGGGCGACGGCTGCTACATCAACACCGCCGGCGTCGGCGTGACGCGGCGGCCGCCGTCGGGCGACGTCCGGGCGGGCGACGCGATCCTGGTGACCGGGCCGATCGGCGAGCACGGCGTCACGATCATGCTGGCGCGCGGCGAGCTCGACATCGAGGCCGACCTGCCGTCCGACACCGCGCCGCTGAACGGCCTGCTGGAGTCGCTCGGGCCGTTCGCCGTGCGGCGGATGCGGGACGCGACGCGCGGCGGCGTCGCCACCGTGCTGAACGAGATCGCCACCGACCACGGCCTCGCCGCGGTCGTGGAGGAGGAGGCCATCCCGGTCCGGCCGGTCGTCCGGGGCGCCTGCGAGCTGCTCGGCATCGATCCGATGTACGTGGCGTGCGAGGGCCGTGCCGTGATCGTCGTGTCGGGCGAGGACTGCGAGGACGCCCTGGCCACGCTGCGGGCTCATCCGCTGGGCGCGGAGGCCGCGGTGATCGGGCGGATCAAGGACGACCCGCCGGGGCTGGTGCTGCTGAAGACCGCGTTCGGAGGGACGAGGATCGTCGATCTGCTGGTCGGTGACCCGCTCCCCCGGATCTGCTAGCTCAGCGCTGTCAGCTCAGCGCTGTGGCGACGGCGGCCTGGCCGAGGCTGATGCCGCCGTCGTTCGGCGGGACGCGGTGGTGGGTCAGCACGGTGAAGCCGGCCGCCTCGAGCCCGGTGACCGCGCGTTCGAGCAGCAGCATGTTCTGGAAGACGCCGCCGGACAGCGCGACGACCGAGCACCCGGCACGCCTGGCGCCCTCGACGATCAGTGTCGCGATCGCGTTGTGGAAGCGTGCGGCGACGATCGGGGTCGCCGCGCCCGCGCGCAGATCCGCCGCGACGGCCTCGATGAGGGAACGGCCCGCGACGACGAACCCGCCGCTCTCGGCGTCGCGGAACTCCGGCTCGTACGATCCGCCCTCGCGCGGGTCGGCGTGCTGCTCCAGCTCGATCGCCGCCTGCCCCTCGTAGTTGATCCGGTCCCGGATGCCGAGCAGCGCGGCGACGGCGTCGAAGAGGCGGCCCATGCTGGAGGTGAGCGGGGCCTTGACGCGCCGTTCGGCCATCCTGGCGACGGTCTCGTAGTCGGGGTGGTCGATCCTGGCCCCGTAGGCCGCCGCCATCCGCCAGGGCTCGCGGATCGCCGCCGCGCCGCCCGGCATGGGCACCGGTTCCAGATGGCCCACGCGGCGGAAGCCCGTGAGGTCGGCGATCAGGAATTCGCCGCCCCAGAGCGTTCCATCGGTCCCGTAGCCCGTTCCGTCGAACGCGATCCCGGTGACCGGGCCGGTCGCCTCGTTGTCGGCCAGGCACGAGGCGATGTGCGCGTGATGGTGCTGCACGCCGATGCCGGGGATGTCCTGCTCCAGCGCGTACTTGGTCGACAGGTACTCCGGGTGCAGGTCGTAGGCGACGACCTGCGGGTTGATGTCGAAGAGCCTGCGGAAGTGCCCGATGCCCTCCTCGAAGGCCCGGAGCGTCTCGTAGTTCTCCAGGTCGCCGATGTGGTGGGAGACGAACGCGCGGCCCTGCTTGGTGAGGCAGAACGTGTTCTTCAGTTCGGCGCCGCAGGCGAGGATGGCCGGACCCTGCGCGATCGGCACCGGCTGCGGCGCGTACCCGCGTGACCGCCGCACGGGCAGCGGCCGGCCCCGGAAGACGCGCATCACCGAGTCGTCGGTGCGCACGTGGATGGGCCGGTCATGGGTCAGGAAGGCGTCGGCGATGCCTGCGAGCCGTTCCCGGGCGTCGTCGTCGCGGTAGGCGATCGGCTCGTCGGAGACGTTCCCGCTGGTCAGTACGGTCGGCTCGGTGATCAGCAGGTGGTGGAGCGGGGTGTAGGGCAGCATCAACCCGACCGCGCGGTTGCCGGGCGCCACCTCGTCGGCCAGGGGCGCGTCCGGTCTGCGCGGCGCGAGGACGATCGGGCGCCGCGTCGCGGTCAGCAGTGCGGCCTCGGCGTCGCCGATCTCGCACAGCGCCCGGGCCGCGTCCAGGTCGGGCACCATCACGGCGAACGGCTTGTCCTCGCGGTGCTTGCGGGCGCGCAGCGTGGCGACGGCTTGTTCATCGGCCGAACGCGCCGCCAGGTGATAGCCGCCGAGCCCCTTCACGGCCAGGACCGCGCCCTGCGCCAGCATGGCCCGGGCCGCCTGGAGCGGATCGGCCTCGTCGCCCAGGGCCAGCCTTGGCCCGCATGCCGGGCAGCAGGTTGGTTGGGCGTGGTAGCGGCGGTCGGCCGGATCGGCGTACTCGCGGGCGCAGTCGGCGCACATCGCGAAGCCGGCCATCGTGGTGTTGGGCCGGTCGTAGGGAACGCCCGTCACGATCGTGAAGCGCGGCCCGCAGTTGGTGCAGTTGACGAACGGGTAGCCGTACCGCCGATCGGCCGGGTCGCGCAGCTCCTTCAGGCAGTCGGTGCAGGTGGCCGAGTCGAAGGAGACCAGGGCCCGGCGTTCGCCCGCGCCGTCGCTCCCGACGATCGTGAACCCGTGCCCGCCCACGGCGTCGAGGGAACGCGTGGCGACCTTATCGACGACCGCCAGCGGCGGCGGGTCCCGCAGTCCGTCCAGGAACGCCTCGACCGCCTCGGGTGCGCCCTCAATCTCGATGAAGACCCCGGACGCGTCGTTCCCGACGATTCCCGAAAGCCCGAGGCGCGTGGCGAGCGCGTGAACGAAGGGCCGGAACCCGACCCCTTGCACGACACCTTCGACCCGGACACCGGCGCGGACCCGCACGCCGTCATCATCGCATCTCAGCCCTTGTGATCCTGGCGATCCTGCTCGTGAAGCGCCGCCTCGGTGAGGACGACCTCCTTCTCGTGGATGAAGCGCTTGACGCCCTCGGCGGTCGCGTACTGGGGCTTCAGGTCGCCCTTGAGGTCGAGGATCTGGGCCTTCAGCTGCTGGGTGTAGGTGTCCATGCCGTCACAGATCTTCTTGGCCGTGTCGGCGGTCAGGCGGCCGTCGCCGAAGAGCTTCTTGCGGGTCTCCTCGGCCGGGTCCTTGGCCATCTTCAGCTCGTAGGGGAGCATCTTCTCGGCCTTGGACCACTCGTCGTAGAACTGCTGGCTGTGGCCCTCCTCGGCGCAGAAGAACTCGTGGAGCTTGCTGACGTTCCACGGCTTGGGCTCCGTCGCCGTCGCGGGGCCGGCCGTGAGCAGCCCCGTCATCAGTCCCGCTCCCGTCACGAACACGGCGGCCCGCAGGCGCTTGGCGTTGTTGGTCATGCACAAAGAGTTATCGAACCGCAACACTGAGTGCAAGGATCATGCGAGCGGATCACTCGGGCGGCAGGATGCGGCGTGGGCCCTTGGGGGCCTCGCCGCGCTTGCGCCACTCGCGCGGATAACCGACCGACACCTCCACGAACGGAACGTCGTCGCTCCAGATCGTGCGCGGGATGTGGAGGTGGCCGTAGACGACGGCGGCGGCGTTGTACTTCAGGTGCCAGTCGGCGGTGCGCTCGGTGCCGCACCACTGCGCGAACTCGGGATACCAGAGGACGTCGGTCGGCTCGCGGGTCATCGGGAAGTGGTTGACCAGCAGCGTCCGGGTGCCGGGCTCCAGCTCGGCGAGCCGCCGCTCCGACTCGGCGATGCGGATGTCGCACCACGCGTCGCGGCTCGGGTAGGGGTCGGGGTGCAGCAGCATCTCGTCGGTGCACACCACGCCCGCCTTGTAGGCGATCTCCAGCGCCTCCTGCTTGTTGGTGGCTCCCTCGGGGCGGAAGGTGTAGTCGTACAGGAGGAACAGCGGCACGACCGTGACCGGACCGCCCGCGCCCTCCCACACGGCGTACGGGTCCTCGGGGGTCAGCACGCCCAGGCCTCGGCACATGTCGACCAGCCGCCGGTAGCGGTTCTCGCCGCGCAGCTGAACGGGATCGTCCTTGGGCGTCCACAGCTCGTGGTTGCCCGGCACCCAGATCACCTTCGCGTACTTGCGAACGAGCGTGCCGAGCGCCCATTCCACCTCGGCGAACTGCTCGGCGACGTCCCCGGCCACCACGAGCCAGTCGCCCTCGTCGTCGGGTCTGAGCCCCTCGACGAAGGCCCGGTTGTCGTCGAATCCCACGTGCAGATCGCTGATGGCGTACAGACCGCTCATGCGCCGGATCCTACGTGCGTGAGACGATCTCCGTCCGCGAGGCGTCCAACGGCTGGGTGCCCTGCAAGGGCGGAGCAACGGGAGGCCGGATGCGTCGGCTGTTGGTGCTCGTCTCGATGGCCGTCCTCGTGACCGCCTGCGGAGGCGCTGGAAGCGGTGACTCGCTCCTGGACAAGAAGACCCTGGTCGTCGGCGTGCGCCCGGACCTGCCCGGCCTCGGTCTGAAGACCAAGGACGGCCAGTTCGTGGGCTTCGACGTGGACGTCGCGCGCTATATCGCCGACAGGCTCGGCAAGAAGGTCACCTTCACCCAGGTCCTGGCCGCCGACCGGATCCCCTCGCTCCTGGAGCACAAGACCGACATGGTCCTGGCGACGCTGTCGGTCACGCCCGACCGCAAGACCCAGATCTCCTACGCGGGCCCCTACTACCTCTCCTACCAGGACATCCTGGTCCGGTCGGAGGACTCGGCGGTCAGGACCATCCGCGATCTCAAGGGCCGCAGCTTCTGCACCGTGAAGGGCTCGGACGCGACGGCCCGCCTGGCCGCGGTGGACGGCATGTCGGCCAGGCTGGTCCCCGCCGCCGACTACAACGAGTGCATGACCAAGATCCGGACCCGCCGGGTGGACGCGATCACGACCAACGACGTGATCCTCGCGGGCCTCATCAAGCGCGCGGGCGGCGGTCTGCGCCTGGTGAACGCCAAGTTCGCCGAGCAGCGCACCGGCATCGGCATCCGCAAGGGGGACCCGGACGCCTGCGAGGCCCTCAACAAGGCCATCACGCAGATGTACTACGACGGGACCGCCGCGCGCCTCGTCCACAAGTGGTTCGACGGCACCGGTCTCGACGAGTCCATCATCGAGGTCCCCCAGCTGGAGGGCTGCGATGACTAGCCGGCGCGCGGCTAGAGCAGCCTGACCCAGCCCGTCATGCGGGCCTCCTTGGTCTTCACCCGGACCTTGCGGTAGCCGGTGGGGTCGTCGTGCCGGACGACGGTGTTGTAGACGAACTCCGACACGATGTAGCCCAGCCCTGCCTTGGCCGAGGCCAGCTCCTGCTTGAACGCCGGGGCGTCGAGCAGCCGCGCGGCATAGATGATCGACTCGCCCGTGAGCCCCTGACCGTCGGGCACGATCGGCCCCACGTGCACCGCGACCCGCAGCTGGAGCTGCGAGGTTTCCTCTTCACCGCGGTTGTGCTCGGTAATGGAGCGCGCCAACCTGTCGGCGAGCGGCCGCGTGAGGATCCGCGTCGAGTGCGTCGGCGGCACGACGATCAGCACCCCGTCGCCGCGGTCCTCGCGGTAGCACTCGCGCCAGGGCACCCCCGCGCCGTCGAACGCCGCCTCCAGCGCCTCGTACATCACCGTGCGCAGCACCAGCCGGTCGCGGTCGTCGCGGTCCTTGCGCCCGAACGCGGTGATGTCGGTGAACACGATCGAGCAGTTCAGCCCGTTCAGCGCCGACGGCTCCACTTCCTCCACCACCGGCGGCGCCTCGGTCAGCCGGTCATAGAACTGCGCCTGCAGCAGGTCCAGGGTGCGCGGGCACTCGGCGAGGAAGGCCCGGAAGTCCTCGGCCCCGATGACCAGCAGTTCGACGTCGGTCAGCGTCACCACCGAGGCCGAACGCGTGCGGGCCCTGGTCACCGCACGCTCCCCCAGCAGTTCCCCCGGGCCACGGATCGCCACGACCCGTTCGATGCCCGCCTGCAACACGCAGACCTTGGCCAACCCGCCCATCAAGACCATGACCTCGTCGGCGGCGTCGCCCTCACGGCACAGCACGGCCCCCGGCGCCGCCCTCCGTGGCCGCGCCACCTGGCGCAGCCGGTCGCGCTCGGCCTTGGTGAGCCTCGCCCAGAACCCGTTCCCCGGCATCACCTTCTGCATCGTTCCGACGCCGTTCTCCGAACGGGCGGGCTCCTCCACCTCGCGGTCCAGCAGAGTCGCCAGGGGCTTGGCGAACGCGACCGCGTTCATGTGCATGAGCTTCCGTACGTCGTCGACGGAGGTGACATGGTCGCGGCCGCTCTCGGTCAGCCTCATCAGATTGACCGTCAGGCCGATGACCGGGAAGGCGCAGATGAGGACCACGAGCACGAGAAGCGCCAGGAAGACCAGGGCCACGCCCGACGCGCCGCCGAAATAGCCGCCCATCACGAAGGTGGCCAGCCAGGCGGCGAGCGCGGGCAGGCGGCGCCTCCCGAGGTGCCGCGCCAGACCGCGCCTGCGGTTCGGATCTGCGCCTTGCCCCGTCGCTTGTCCGGTCGGGGGCTCCTCCGGCGGCTCGGAGGGCGGTGACTGCCGGCTGCTCAACATGGCCATATCAGGCCTCCGGCGGCGATCGGAGGCCCGACCTTACGCAATGAGGCTTCAGGGGTGTCATTCAGGTGCGACTTGACCCCCGCGGCTTGCACGCCGCGGTCTCCCAGAGTGAGAGTCATGGGGGGAACGAACATCGAGCCTGTCTCCCATGCAGGTTCGAGGCCGGGGCCGTCCTCCGTGTTCGCGACAGCTTGCTTGGCGGTGGGCGTCACGAGGGTGGAGACGGCCCTGGCGTACCGATTCGAACAGTGAGGGCGCTCTCCACGGCTGGATTCCCGTGAGTGGCCCCGATTCCACGCGGTAGATCCCCGAGCTCTGACGCGGCACCTGGCCGATGTGCGTCATCCGCAAGTTGCAATGTAACTGTAGACTACACCACAGAGTGCCACATGGCAGTGCGGCACATGACGTTCGTCCAGACGCCGGAGCGCGACACGGCGGCCCGCCTGAGGTCTCCACGCCAGATCCATGCCTCAAATAGGCATTACAGGTGTGACGAAAGGGGCCGGTGGTGCCTGAGGGAAGGGCGTGCTAACTTTCATTCGGGAAGAACGCGTATCGTGATAAGGCCGAACGCCACATGGCGATATGCTGAAGAGCACACATCATCCTGGAATCAGGTGGGTCATGCCGACAGACCAGGGGCCCGTCGTTCAACGGGCCCTGCTCGTCCGCGAACTCAACACGCTCCGTCGTGAGACCGGCTTGCGCCAGGAGGAGGTCGCCTCGGCCCAGGGCTGGAGCACCTCCAAGCTGATCCGCATCGAGGGCGGCAAGACCGGGATCTCCAAGAACGATCTGCTCGGCCTTCTCCGGCAGTACGGCGTCGACGACCCGACCGAGACCGACCGGCTCGTCGAACTGGCACGCGGCGCGGGCCAGCGCGGCTGGTGGGACGACTACAAGGCCGACCTGCGCGATCCCGCCTACTTCGCGCTCCTGGGCTACGAGACGGGTGCGTCCTTCATCCGCCACTACCAGGGCCAGGTCGTTCCGGGTCTCCTTCAGACGAAGGAGTACGCGGAGATGACCACGGAGGAGTACCTGCCGCCCGCCGAGGTCGGCACCATCGTCAACGTCCGCATGCGACGCCAGCGCGAGCTGCGTCAACGCGACCCGCAGCCCTACCAGTTCTTCATTCTCGACGAGGCGGTCATCAGGCGGCGCGTCGGTGTCACCAGAGACGCCTCGATCATGCCGTCGCAGCTCGACCATCTCGTCTCGGTGGCACAGCGCGACAACGTGACGATCGAGGTGATCCCGTTCAGCAAGGGCGCCCATATCGGCATGCGCGGGCCGTTCGAACTCCTGGAGTTCGAGGGAGGCCTCGACGACGTGGCGTTCCTGGAGAGCGGACGCCGGGCGGACAAGCTCCTCCTCGGAGGTGACGATCGCATACCCGACCTGCGCGCGGCCTTCGAGACTTTGCGTCGTGAGACGCTTAACGCCGACGAGACCATTGACTTTATCCGCACGGTCCGCGAAGAGATGACCTAGGCGCGTCGCCGGGAGTTTACCTACACTCGGGATTGGCAACGAAGCCTGACAAGATCAGGCCTTTTGCCCCGAGGAGCCTCCCATGACCGATTCGCCGCCACCTGTCCGGAGATGGCGTAAAAGTAGCGCCAGTGCCGATGGGGGGTGCGTGGAGATCTACGCGGACGAGAGGGTCGTCAGGGTCCGGGATTCCAAGAACCCGGACGGGCCCGAGCTTCACGTGAGCAGGCGCGGCTGGTCCGCCCTGCTCGACGTGCTGAAGGAACGGTCCTCCTGACGGTTCAGTCGTCGGCGAGGTCTCGATAGACCCTTCTCGCGTTGCCGCCCAGGACGGCCGCGGTCTCGTCGTCGTCGAGGTTCAGGGCTTCGGCGACGGCGCGGGCGTTGCGGGCGATGCCGGGGACGCCCGGCCAGTCGGTCCCGAAGATGAACGAGCGGGCGAGCCGTTTCAGGTTGTGGCGGGCGTAGTAGACGGGCAGGCGGCGGGGCGGGAGGCCCGACAGCTCGATCCAGACGTTCTCGTGGGAGAGGGTCAGGAAGGCCGCCGCGTCGTACCACCAGCCCCGGCCGCCGTGCGCCAGGACCAGGGTGAGGTCGGGGAAGTCGCGCAGCACGTCGTCGAGCAGGGTCGGGTCGGCGTACTTGTTGGCCGACCCCGGGAAGCTGCTCGTGCCGCAGTGCACGACAACGGGAAGCCCGGCAGAACGGCAGACCTCGTAGGCGGGGTAGAGCATCGGGTCGGCCGCGCTCACGCCCGCGTGGACCGGGTGGATCTTCAAGGCCACGGCGCCGAGGTCCAGCTGGCGTTCCAGCTCGGCTGCGACCGGGTAGTGCAGGTGCGGGTTGAGGTTGGCGATGGGCCGGAATCGCTTGGGGTTGTGCTTGATGAGCGGCAGCAGATCCTCGATGGGCTGCTCGCCTGTGGCCTTGGGGCTGTATTCGCATAGCAGCAGGGCCACGTCCACGCCCTCGGCCTCGAAGTAGGCGTCGACACGGGACGGGACGAGGGTGCCGTCGGGGTCGTAGAGGTCCTGCCACGGGTGGGCCGCGCCGAACTCCTCGGCCCAGCTGCGCCAGGCGGGGCGGACGGTGGGCAGCCGGGCCGTGTGGACGTGCGCGTCGATCAGTGTGTGGCCGTCGATCATTGCTGCGCCCGCAGGAGGGACGCGGCGAACTCGCGGACGGCGAAGCGCTGCAGCTTGCCGGTCGCGGTGGTGGGCAGCTTGTCGACGATCAGCACCTCGCGGGGCCGTTTGAACGAGGCCAGACCCGCCCGGCAGAACTCGATGAGCTCGTCGGCGGTGATGGTGCTCCCCTCGTTCGGGACCACGCAGGCGACCGGCTTGTCGAGGCCGTCGGCGTCCGGGAGGCCCACGACGGCGGCGAGCAGGACGTCGGGGTGTTCGAGGAGGCGGGCCTCGACCTCGGTGGGCGAGACCCAGATGCCGCCCGCCTTGAGCATGTCGTTCGTCCGGCCCAGGCAGGAGTAGTAGCCGTCGGCGTCGGTGACGTAGGTGTCGCCGGTGCGCAGCCAGTGGCCCTCGAAGACGCTGCGGGTGGTGTCGGTGCGGCACCAGTAGCCCGTCGCGATCGAGTCGCCTTTGACCAGGAGGGAGCCGGGCGTTCCCGTTTCGACGTCGTTGCCGTGCTCATCGACGACGCGCAGTTCGTAGCCGGGGACGGGCCTGCCGGTGGTGCCGGGGCGGACCTTGCCGGGGCGGTTGGACAGGAAGATGTGCAGGGCCTCGGTCGTGCCGATGCCGTCGATGAGCTCGACGCCGAAACGTTCGGTGAAGCGGCGATACAGCTCGGGCGGCAGCGGCTCCCCAGCCGAGACGGCGAGGCGTACGGAGGAGAACAGCTCGCTGGGCAGGTCGGCGGCGAGGAGCGCGGCGTAGAAGGTCGGGACCGCGAAGAACAGGGTCGGGCGGTCCTCCTGCACGCGTTGCGCGACGGAGGCCGGGGTGGGGCGTGCCGGGTCGAGGATCGTGGTGGCGCCGACGGAGAACGGGAAGAACAGCGAGTTTCCGATGCCGTAGGCGAAGAAGAGCTTGGGGATCGAGAAGCAGCGGTCCTGGGCCGTGATGCCGAGGACCTGGCTGCCGAACGTCTCATTCACGTGCCGGATGTTGGCGTGCCGGTGGATGGCGCCCTTGGGCGTGCCGGTGGTGCCGGAGGTGTAGAGCCACAGCGCGGACGAGTCTTCGCGCGTGTCGTACGGCTCACTGTCGTCGCCGCGGAGGTCACCGAGACGGTGCAGGGCGGCGGACGGCGAGGCGGTGAAGTCGCCGTGCCCGTCGACCACGACGTGCCGCAGCTCGGGCGACTGGGCTGCGGCCTGCTCGGCGGCGAGCAGGAACGGGTCCCCCGCCACGAGCACGCGGGCGCCGGAGTCTCGCAGGACCAGGCTGAGCTCCTTGCCGGTCTGCATGGTCGACACGGGCACCGGCACCGCGCCGATCCGCATCGCCGCCAGGATCGTGGCCGCGAGCGCAGGCCCGTCCGGCATGAAGAGCACGATCCGCTCCTCGGGCCGTACGTCGAGGGCGCGCAGGCCGGCGGCCAGATCGCGCACCTTGCCGAGCAGTTCCGCGTAGGTGAACGCGCCGAGCGGACCGGCGATCGCGGGCTGGTCGCCCAGGCCGCCTGCGACGCGGTCGTCGAGGAGATAGCTGCAGGCGTTGAAGCTCGTGCCGAGGAACGTGGACGTGGCCATGGCCGGCTCCGATCAGCCGATGCGGACGTAGGGGAACTCGACGGGCTGCTGGTTGATGCCGACGCTCGGCGGGTTGATCCAGGACGCGAACTCGCCCGGCTCGTACACCGGCCGCATGAGCGAGGCCACGTCGCTCTTGTCCTGCTCGCTCGGCAGCCAGCCGTCCTTGCGCGCCTCCCACGCCGCCTCGTCGATGATGGCGCCGTGCGGGTCGACGTGGTGACCGGAGTAGACGCCGACCTTGCGGTTGAAGCCCTCGTGCGGGAGGTAGAGGCGGTGGGCCAGGCCCGCGGCCTCCAGCACCTTGTTCCAGCGCTTGACGCCGGTGTTGCAGTCGGCGACGTACTGGTCGCGCAGGTCGAGGTTGAGCGCGGACAGGGCCGGGACCTCGTCGGTGACGAACGCGCCGTCCCGTACGGAGGTGACCGTCGTGAAGTCGTCCAGCAGCCGGTGGTCGTCCTTGCGGCGCCGTTCCATCCAGCGGCCCTTGACCCCGCCGGAGAAGTAGTTGGCCGCGTTGGTGCTGGTCTCGGAGCCGAAGAGGTCCATCGACACCGAGAAGTGGAAGTTCAGGTAGCGCTGGATGAGCGCGAGCGGGATGCCTCCGAACGGGAGGATGTCCTCGGTGTCGTGCTCCTTCATCAGCGCGGCCGTGCGTTCCACGACGCGGTGCACGCCCATGGTGCCCACGAACATGTGGTGGGCCTCTTCCTTGAGCATGAACTCGCAGGTCCGCGCGAGCGGGTCGAACGCGCTCTCCTTGAGGGTGCCGAGCTGGAACTTGCCGTCCCGGTCGGTGAAGTAGGTGAACATGTAGAACGCGAGCCAGTCGGGCGTCGGCTCGTTGAACGCGCCCAGGATGCGGGGCGAGTCGTCGTCGCCGGAGTTGCGGTGCAGCAGCATCTCGGCCTCGTCGCGGCCGTCCCGTCCGAAGTGGGCGTGCAGCAGGTAGACCATCGCCCACAGATGCCGCCCCTCCTCCACGTTCACCTGGAAGAGGTTGCGCAGGTCGTACAGGCTCGGCGCGGTCCGGCCGAGGTGGCGCTGCTGCTCCACGCTCGCGGGCTCGGTGTCGCCCTGGACGACGATGAGGCGGCGCAGGTCGGCGCGGTACTCGCCGGGAACGGTCTGCCAGGCGGGCTCGCCCTGGTGCTGGCCGTGGGCGATCGTGCGTTCCCCGTCCCGCTCCGCGAGGAAGATCCCCCAGCGGTAGTCGGGCATCCGCACGTAGTCGAAGTTGGCCCAGCCCTCCTTGCCGACCGCGACGGCCGTGCGGAGGTAGATGTCGTTCTCCTTGAACACCGTCGGGCCGAGGTCGCGCCACCAGCCGAGGAAGTTCGGCTGCCAGGACTCCAGGGCGCGCTGCAGCCGCCGGTCGGTGTCCAGGTCGACGTTGTTCGGGATCTTGCCGCTGTAGTCGATGGTCTGCGTCATCGGCGGGTCACACCCTTCTCCGGTCGAAGGCGGCGCGCTGCCCGGTGCCGTAGCGGCGCAGCGCGCCCTCCGGCCCGGCGGCGTTCGGCCGCTGGAAGATCCAGTTCTGCCAGGCGCTGAGCCGCCCGAAGATCTTGGTCTCGAGGGTCTCGGGACCGGCGAACCGGTGGCTGGCCTCCATGCCGGTCAGCGCGTCCGGGCTGAACGCGGCGCGTTCCTCCAGCGCCAGCCGCAGCTCGTCGTCCCAGTCCAGGTCGTCGGGGATGAACGTGACCAGACCGGCCGCCTCGGCGTCGCGCGCGACCAGCGGCGTCCCGACCTGCTTGGCGGCCGCGTCGTAGGCCTCGTCGCGACCGTGGAAGCGGGTGGCCAGTCGGCTCAGGCCGTTGCCCATCGGGAGCGGGCCGAGGTTCATCGCGTCCAGCGTGAGGGTGGCGGGCTCGCGGCCTTCGTCCTCGTCCTCCTCGCGCAAACCGTCCAGCATGTACGAGCGGTCGGCGGCGAGGGCGAGCTCGGCCAGCGATCCGGCGAAGCAGGAGCCGGGCTCGATCACCGCGAAGAGCGTGCGCGAGGTGACGTCGAGCCGCTTGAGGGTCCGCTTGAAGTAGTGCAGCGTCTCGGAGAGCAGCCAGTCGCCGGTGTTGGCCAGCACGAACTCGTCGAACCGCGTGACCAGGCCCGGGTCGCCCTCGGTCCTGAAGACCCAGGTGCCGACCTCCGGCTCGTTGGTGCGCAGGCGCAGGATCAGGTCGTCCAGCTCGCGCGTGACCGCCAGCAGCCAGAACGCGGCGCCCTGCTCGTGCACCTGCTCGACGGACGCGGGCACCTCGTCCGGCCCGCGCACGGTGATGGTGGCGGTGGACCCGCCCACCTCGCACGTGACGTGGGGATAGCTGTGGCCGTCGCGCTCCAGCGGGGTGAGCTCGATCCCCCGCTCGTCTCCCCCGGTCCCTTCCACGGCCTCCGCGACGCGGGCGGCGATCGCCTCGTCGAAGCGGCGCGGCGGCGCGATCTCGTCGACCAAGCCCCAGTCGACGGCCGTCCGGCCCCGTACGCCCTCGGTCCTGGTGGCGAAGACGTCCGCCAGGTCCCGGCGCACGTGCCGCTTGTCGACCAGCCGCGTCAGCCCGCCCGTTCCCGGCAGCACGCCGAGCAGCGGCACCTCGGGCAGCGACACGGTCGAGGACCCGTCGTCGCTCAGCACGATCTCGTCGCAGGCCAGCGCGATCTCATAGCCACCGCCCGCGGTCGTGCCGTTCAGCGCCGCGATGAAGCGCTTGCCCGAATGGGCGCTCGCGTCCTCGATCCCGTTGCGCGTCTCGTTGGTGAACTTGCAGAAGTTCACCTTCCACTCGTGCGGCGAGGTGGCGAGCATCGTGATGTTGGCCCCGGCGCAGAAGACCCGGTCCTTGGCGCTGGTGACGACCACTGCCCGCACGCCCGGATGCTCGAACCGCAGCCGCTGCACGGCGTCGTACAGCTCGATGTCCACGCCGAGGTCGTAGCTGTTCAGCTTGAGCTCGTAGCCGGGAACCAGCCCGCCCTGCTCGTCCACGTCCAGGATCAGCCGCGCCGTGCGCCCGTCGCGCTCGTCGATCTCCAGCGTCCAGTGCCGGTACCGGTCGGGGTGGGTGTCGAAGTCGACCATACGCTGATGCTCTACAGAATTTAGACGCCCGTCAATACGTTTGTGGAATATTCATGGAGGCGGGATACTGCCGTCGTGACCATCGAGCCTGCCTTCCAGCGCCGCCGGGAGATCGGCGCGGCCAGCGCGCGGTCCCTGCTGCTCACCGTGCTGGGCGAGTTCGTGCTCCCGGCCGGAAAACCTGTCTGGACGTCGGCGTTCCTGGACGCGCTGGGCCTTCTGAACGTCGAGGAGAAGGCCGTGCGGCAAGCGCTCGCCCGGAGCGCGAGCGAGGGCTGGCTGGAGACCGAACGCCACGGCCGCCGCACCGCCTGGCAGCTCACGCCGACGGGCCGCCGCCTGCTGTCGGAGGGCGCCGAACGCATCTACGGCTTCGGCACGCCGATGACGACCTGGGACGGCCAGTGGCTCGTCGTGCTGGCCAGCGTTCCCGAGTCCAACCGCAAGCTGCGCCACCTGCTCCGCACCCGCCTGGCCTGGAGCGGCCTGGGCAACCTCTCCCCCGGCGTCTGGGTCACGCCGCATCCCGAACGCGAGTCGGAGGTACGCGAGGTCCTCACCGAGGCGGCGGTGGCCGAGTCCGCGACGATCTTCACGGGACGGCTGGGCGACCTCGACGAGGCCCGCCGGGTGGCGGGCCAGGCCTGGGACCTGAGCGAGATCGAACGAGCCTACGAGGAGTTCCTCGACGAGGTCGGCACGCTCCGCCCCGGCGACGACCGCGCCACCTTCAGCGCACAGGTCAGGCTGGTGCAGGAATGGCGGCGGTTCCCGTTCCTCGATCCCGGCCTGCCGCCCGACCTGCTCCCCGCCGGCTGGAGCGGCGCGCGGGCCGTCACCTCGTTCCGCACCCACCACGACGGCTGGCACCAGGCCGCCGACCGCCACTGGCAGACGCTCACCCGGACCTGAAGCGACGGCCCCGCACCCGGGTCAGTACTTCCAGCGGAGCCGGGCGGCGATCTCCTCCGGCGAGCAGCCGCCGAGGGCCGCGATCTCGCCCCTCCGCACGGCCCCGATCGAGTCGATCAGCGCCTCGCCGAACGCCTCGGTGAGCACCTTGTCGGCCTCCAGCGCGGCCATCGCCTCCTCCAGCGTGGCCGGGAGCGGAGCGATGCCGGAGTCCGTCGCGAGCGTCGCGGGATCGACGTCGACCGGCTTGGGCAGAACGGCGTCTTCGGCCAGGCCCGCGCTTCCGGCGGCGAGCAGGCCAGCGACCGTCAGGTAGGGGTTGGCGGCGCCGTCGAAGCTCTTCACCTCGAAGTTGGCGGCGCCCGAGTGACTGCCGGCGGCCCCGGTCACGAACCGCAGCGCGGCCTCCCTGTTCTCCAGGCCCCAGCAGGCGAACGCGCCCGCCCAGTGCGACGGGACGAGCCGCAGGTAGCTGGCGACCGACGGCGCCCCGATGGCCAGCAGGCCGGGCAGGTGCGCCAGCACACCCGCCGCGAACGCCTCGCCCGCCGGGCCCAGGCCGTAAGGGCCGTCGCCGCCCGCCATCTGGTTGCGGCCGTCGCGCCACAGGCTGAAGTGGACGTGCATGCCGTTGCCGACGCCGTCGGCCGTCACCTTGGGCGAGAAACTGGCGCGCAGGTCGTGGTGCCGGCTGACCGCGCGGATCGTCTCCCGTACGAGGACGGCGTTGTCGGCGGCGACGACCGGATCGGCCGCGGCCACCGAGATCTCGTACTGCCCGGCGGCGTACTCGGGGTGGATCTGGTCGACCTCGATGCCCGTGGCGGCCAGGGCGTTCACGACGTCGCGCAGGTAGTCGGCGCGTTCGGTGAGCCGCGTCATCCCGTACGCCGGACCGGCGCACGCGGGCGTGAAGTCGTCGCCCTCTCCGATGGAGACGGCCCATTCGATCTCGAACGACGCGCGCACCGTGTAGCCGTCACCGCCGAGCCGGTCGACGGAGCGCCGGGCCAGGCCGCGCGCGTCCTGGGGGTGCGGCGCGCCCTCCTGGTCGTAGCGCTCGGCGGGCGCCCAGGCCCGGGTTGTCTTGCGGGCGATCAGATCGCTCGCCGCCTCGCGCGCGACCTCGGCCCGTTGTGCCCTGTCCTGCTCGTTCATCGGTTCCATCCGTTCACCGATGGGACACCCACCGAAAACAGCACCGGCGCACAGAACTGCCGCTTGACAGTCGGCAAGAATTGCTGTGATCAAAGTCGGTCACAAGACCCAATCGCCCACGTGACCGCTCACGGCCAAGGCGGGCGCGGTGACCTTCGTGGCTACGGCCCGGTCGGCCGAAAACGGGCCATCGGGACGGCCGGACCGCCGCATCGTTCCGGCGAAACGAACGCCATTCGGCAGTTCGCCTGGCGCGACACGACGGTCGTCCGGACAACGGCCTTGTTGTCGGACGGATCGGGATCGGGGATCGACGAACCGATCGTGGCGATGTCGCGCAGGACCGCTCCGGTCCTGGCGCTCTTCCTGACCTTGGCGGTGACGACGTAGCGCTGCAACCCGCCGGGCGCGAGGCGGTCCAGGGTGCACTCGACCGTACGGGTGGACGACGAGCAGGCGGGCGGGACGCGCAGGATCCGCAGCCCCGCCGGGAGCCGGTCGGTCACCACCACGTCGCGGGCCGTCGAAGGGCCCGCGTTGCGCGCGGTCAGCACGTAGCGGACCCGCCGTCCCGGCGAAGTCGACGCCGGTCCCGACTTGCGGATCGAGACGTCGCTGCGGCCGACGACCCGCGCCGGTGCCGTCCCCTCGTTGTTCAGCCGGTCGGGATCGGCGGTCGCGGCGAACGTGCGGGCGAGGTTGACGACCGTCTGGCCGGTCGCGTCCGGATCGACCCGCACGGCCACCCGGAGCACGATCCTCCCGGCGACGTCGAGCCGCGCCACCCGGCAGGTGACGGTGCGGCCGGCGCTCGTGCAGCCGTCCGGCACCGCCACCACCCGCAGCGCGGAGGGCACCTCGTCGGTGACGGTGACCTCGCGCGCCGTGGACGGGCCGTGGTTGGTGACGGTGATCAGGTAGACCGCCTCGTCACCGGCGACCACCTGCGGCGCGGGCGCCGCAGGTGCCGCCGGGACGAGCGAGGCGAGCGCCGTCACCAGGTGCAGCCCCGATGCGAGCACTGCGATCACGGCTTCTTGACGCTCGAGACCGTCTTGTTGAGCTCCAGGTCGGCCCGGGTCGTCGTGGTCGGCTGGGTGCCGCCCGCCAGGTCGATCGTGCTGGAGTTGTTGCTGGAGTCCGGGTCGGTCTCGTTGCCGGCGACGGTGCCGGTGTTCTGGATGCTGGTGCCGTCCGGCGTCGAGGGATCGAGCTGCAGGTTCAGGGTGATGTCCCTGGAACTGCCCGAGGTGAGCGCGCCGGCGGTGCAGGTGACCGTCCGCGTGCCGCCGTCGTAGGTGCAGCCCGAGGTGTCGACATAGTTGACGTACTGCGGCAGCACGTCGCTGACGGTCACGCCGGTGGAGTCGGACGGGCCGTTGTTCTTGGCGGCCAGGGTGACCGTGAAGGCCTGGCCCGCGGTCAGCTGCGTGCCGGGACCGGTCTTGGTGATCTGCAGGTCGGTGCTGGCCGTGGTGACGATGACGTCGGTCGACGAGCTGTTGTTGCCCGGCGTGTCGTCGGCGGTGGCGGAGCCGACCGTACCGGTGTTGCTGATCAGCGTGCCCGCCGCGGTGTTCTGCCTGACCTGGGCGACCACGGTGAAGGTGTGGGTGTTGCTCCCCGAGGCCGCGGGCAGCGTGGCGAGATTACAGGTGAGCGCCTGGCCGTTGTTGGAGCATTCCGACGAGCTGACGAACAGCAACTGGGCCGGGAGCGTGTCGGTGACCGACACGTTCTGGGCGTCCGAGGGGCCATTGTTGGTCACCGTGAGGGTGTAGGTCACGGTCGCGCCCGGCGGCACCGGCTGCGGGACCCGAAGCCGTTCCGCCGCGGGCCGTGAACCCGGCTTCACGCCGACGACCAGCGAAAGGTCACGCCGTTCGTGCTCCGCCGCCGAGGCCGTTCCAGCCAGTCCGCTCCCCGCCAGTACAAGGCCGGCCGTCATCCAGCCGGCTCGTGACACCACATACCGAAAACCCACGATTCCCCCGAAAAACCGCGTGCAATTCCCCGAATTCAACGACGAGCATTCCCAAGATCATGTCGTGCATGCCTCCGGCTCATTGAGAGGTCTTGACCAGGCCCAGGTCGGCGACCGGCCGGTAGTACTGCAGCACGATCTGGCCGTTGCCACCATTGACGCCGATGACGCCGCCGTCCCCGATCCCGGCCTGGTAGTACGGATCGCTCTTGCCCGCGGCCACCCCGGCGAAGGTGGCGTTCCCCGTGACGCCCGCCGTCGTGGTGGCCGTCGCGCCCGCGATGATGTAACCGGAGCCGCCTCCCCCACCGGAATCGTTGGACAGGATCGTTCCGCAGGCTCCGCCGCCTCCGCCGAAATAGCCGCCACCTCCCCCGCCGCCGGCGCTGAGGGCCGTCAGCGCCGCCGTGGACGCACCGTTGCCACCCTGGTAGCGGCTCCCGGCCGTGGCGGCCCTGCTACAGAGGCCCGATGACTGGTTGCCTGCGGCGCCCCCGGCGGCCTGCGTTCCGGCGCCGCCCGCCTGGCTCGCACCGCCCGCGCCGCCGCTGGTACCACCGCCGGCACCGCCGCCCTGGTTGGTGCCGCCCGAGTTGCCGGGGCCGCCTCCGCCGCCTCCGGCGATGAGCATCGGGGTGGCGAGCGCGGCGCCCCGCCACAGCGCGCTCATGCCGCCGCCGCTCGCTCCGTCGCGCCCTCCGATCGGTGAGGGCCGGTCCCCGCCCGCTCCGCCGCCGCCGAACATCGTCCCGGCGTAGGTCGGATGGCCACCCTGCCCGACGGTGATCGTCAGGCTCTCGCCGGGCGTGACCGGCACCGTTCCGATGGTGAAGCCGCCGCCGCCCGGCCCGTTCGCCCCACCGGTGCCGCCTCCGCCGCCCCCAGCGCCCCACAACCGCACCTTCAAGGCGGTCACCTTGGTCGGAACGGTGAACGACTCGTGGGCGCCCGTGTAGGGGTAGCGCCGGCAGTTGGTGTAGCCCGTCTCGGGCGTGCAGGCCACCGGAGCGAGCGCGTGACCATGGGCCGGCGCGGGAACGGGCACTCCGATGGCCAGGGCGCTCAACAGCGCCGCAGCCGGGTTCATGAAGCGATGTCTCCGGAAGATCGAGGTCATTTCCTCCGGACCTACCCGAGGCGCTCCCAAGGGCCGGTCACCCCCCGGTCATGGGCGCGCCTGGTCCGATCCACCGGCCCGACGCGCTATATTTAGTGCCGTCGCCGCAAGGGATCGCAGGGTCCCGGCAGCGCACGCGGAAGTGGCTCAGGGGTAGAGCATCACCTTGCCAAGGTGAGGGTCGCGGGTTCAAATCCCGTCTTCCGCTCCAGCTTCAGCACGGCCTCGACCTGGGAGATCTTTCCCGGTCCGCGCGATCCTCCTCCCCGTTGCCGAAACGGCAACGAATTTTGCCGTTCTACGGGCCGTGCATGCACCCTGTGCCGGTGTCGGCCGCGGGACCTCGCGGCCACGAACCGATGGGGAGGACCAGCCATGGCGGCGACCGACGAGGCCGAACGGTTCTGGGAAGAGCGCTACCAGCGGAGCGACCGGATCTGGAGCGGCAGGGTCAACCCGGTCATGGCCGAGATCGTCGAGCCGTTGAAGCCCGGCCGCGTGCTGGACCTCGGCTGCGGCGAGGGCGGCGACGCCGTCTGGCTCGCGCGGCAGGGCTGGCGGGTGACCGGTGTGGACATCTCGGCCACCGCCCTGGAACGCGCCGCCGTCCACGTCGCCGAAGCGGGCGTTGCCGAACGGGTGACCTTCGAGCGCCACGACCTGGCCACCGACTTTCCCGAGGGCGAGTTCGACCTGGTCTCGGCCCAGTTCCTGCAGTCGCCGGTCGACTTCCCGCGCGATGAGGTGCTGCGGCGGGCGGCCGGCGCGGTCGCGGTCGGCGGGGTGCTGCTGATCGTCGAGCACGGCGCGGCCCCGCCGTGGAGCGACCACGCGCACGCCGACTTCCCCACCGCCCAGGAGACGTTCGACGTCCTCCGGCTGGACCCGGCGCGCTGGACCGCCGAGCGGGTCGACGCGCCCGAACGCGAGGCCACCGGCCCGGACGGCCACACGGGCATCCTCACCGACAACGTGATCGTCGCCCGCCGCACCCGTTAGCCCGTCCCGGAAACGGCAACGACACGGCACCAACGGCGAGTTACGGGTCGACCGCATGGCCCTGCTGATGCTGGTCGCCGGAACCCAGTTCGATGTGCGCGTTCAGGCAGCCTCTACTGCCAGCGAATCCAGTAGCCAGCGATGGGTGGCACCGAGCGTGAGGGCCTGGCCGGTGACCTGGCTGACGAGTTCCCAGTAGCGGTCGATCTGCGGCTGCTGATCCAGGGTCAGCTCCCGCTGCAGGTAGCGCCGGAACTCGGGGGTGTCGCCGCGGGCGCCCCTGACCTCCGCGTGAACGGCGACGAAATCGTCCAGCTCCGGGCCGGGCCGGGGCGCCTCGCCCGCCAGCAGGCAGGGCGTCACGACCCGGCAGGCCTCGCCGACGCCGACCATCAGTGTGTCCTCGTCGGAGATGTTGCCCATGTTGACGCGGCCGCGTGCGCGCATCCGGGCGATCAGGGCGTCGTCGCAGGTGAGCGTGACCATCTCTGCGAACGCGACCACCTGAGCGGGGGTCGGCTCGGCGGGCGCCGGCGGCACGAACGCCGCGATGAGCCCGTCCGCGAGCTCGGGCCGGATCGGCGCCTGCACCATCCGGAGCCAGAACGCCTCCAGAGCGTCGCGCGCGCCAGGCCCCTGCGCGTGCGCGAGCAATTCGAGCCGGGCGGCCCGTTCGGCGGGCGAGACCTCCGCGACGGCCGCCAGCGACGCGCGCCGCCACGCCAGCACGGACAGCTCGGCGTCCACCGCCGAACGCTCGATCGCGATCACCTCGTCCAGCGACCGCTCCCCCGTCAGGACCTCGACGATCGACGGCAGGCCCAGGCCGAGCCTGCGCAGCCGCCGGATCAGCCGGACGTTCTCCACCGCGGACGGGTCGAAGCGGCGGTGGCCGCCCGAGCTGCGGCGAACGGTCAGGATGCCCTCGTCGCAGTAGAAGCGGATCGTGCGCACGGACACGCCCGTCAGGCGGGCGAGCTCGCCGATCCCGAGTGTGTCGTCGGTCACAGGCACTTGAACCTCCACCCGGCTGGAGCTCCTACGTTACGAGAGCCGACCCAGGGAGGGACATATGGGTGCACTCACCGTGGAGCGCCTCGCCGAGGGGCTACTCGAGCAGACCGACGGGCTCGCCCGCACGATCGACGGCGCCGACCCCGAGACATGGATCCCCACGTGCCCGGACTGGGCGCTGGGCGTCCTCGTCGAGCACGTCGGGCAGGCCGTTCACTGGGCGGCCGCCCTCGTCGAACGCGGCGCGGCCGAACCCGGCCTGCCGGCCCAGCCGGGATCGCTGGAGCTCGAGCCGCACCAGTGGCCGGACTGGCTCCGCGGCGGCGCCGACCGGCTGGTGGCCGCCGTGCAGGGCCGGCCGCAGGAGGTCTGGTCGTTCCTCGGGCCGCAGCCCGCCTCGTTCTGGCTCCGCCGGATGCTGCACGAGACCGCCGTCCATCACGCCGATGCCGCGATCGCCCTGGACGCCGGCTACGAGTACGCGCCCGACCTCGCGGCCGACGGCATCAGCGAGGCGCTGGACATGATGACCAAGGCCGCCGCCCTCGGCCTCAGCGCCCGCCTCGCCCGGTTGCGGGGCTCCGGCGAGACGCTCGGCTTCAGGCCGGAGGAGGACGGGCTGGAGGGCTGGCTCGTCACCCGGATGCCGGAGGCGATCCGCTGGACGCGCGGACGCGGCGCCACCGACGTCGTGGTCACCGGCCGGGCCGCCGATCTCCTGCTCCTGCTGGCCCGCCGCGTACCGGCCGATGAGTCGCCGGTCCGCGTCCAGGGCGATCGCGCGCTGCTCGACCACTGGCTGGAGCACACCGCGTTCGAAGGCGCCAAACCCGAGACGGTCTCGTGACCGCGACGCAGGGCGCGGGCGGCTTCGAGCCGCCCGGCACCGGCATCTTCCAGTGGGGTCCGCTCATCCCGGGCGGGCCCCACTGGCTGACCAAGCCGGTCCTCATCGTGCTGCTGTCGGCGGCGATCGTCTGTGTCTTCTTCTGGAGCGCGTTCCGCAGACCGCAGCAGGTGCCTCGCGGCATGCAGAACGTAGGCGAGCTCGCCTACCTGTTCGTACGCGACCAGATCGCGCGCCCGACGATCGGCCGGGACGGCGACGCCTAGCTGCCGTTCCTCGTGCCGCTGTTCTTCTTCATCCTCGTCATGAACCTCATGGGCGTCGTGCCAGTGCTTCAGCTACCCGGCACGTCGCATTTCGCGATCCCGCTGCTGCTGGCGCTTTCGGTGTACGGCATCTACATCACGGTGAGCATCCGGCGACAGGGCCTGACCGGCTATTTCAGGAACATCATGTTCCCGCCCGGTCTCCCCCGCTGGGTGTACGGCTTCTACGCGCCGCTGGAGCTCGTCCACCATGTGCTCCTGCGCCCGTTCACCCACTCGATCCGGCTCTTCGCGAACATGTTCGCCGGGCATCTGCTCATCGCGTTCTTCTCGTACACGGCCTACCGGTTCCTGGTCGAGAACCTCAGCCCGAGCATGTTCGGGGTGGGAATCGTGGGATTCGTGATGACGGTGGTGATGACGGCCTTCGAGATGTTCGTGCAGGTCCTGCAGGCCTACATCTTCACGCTGCTGGCGGCCTCCTACATCGATGGGGCGCTCCATCCCGATCATTAGGCACACGCGGTGCTAGCTTCGCGGACATGGTCAAGGAAGTGGAGTCCCCGCCCGAACCGCCCGGGTCGCTCACCGATCCGGGCGAGCTGCTCGACGGCTATCTCGACTTCTACCGGGACGCGGTGCTGCGCAAGCTGGACGGGCTGACAGAGGAGCAGGTGCGCACGAGCGTTCTGCCTTCCGGGTGGACGCCGCTGGAGCTGCTCGTGCACCTGAGGTACGTGGAGATCCGATGGCTGCGGTGGGGGTTCGCGGCCGAGCAGGTCAGCGAGCCGTGGGGTGACCAGGGGCCGGACGAGCGGTGGCACGTGCCGGAGAACCTGACCTACGCCGAGGTGAGGGCCGAGTTCCTCGCGACGGCCGAGCGGTCACGGGAGATCGTGGCGGGGGCGCGGCTGGGCGACATGGCCGCGGTCGGCGGGCGGTTCCCGACTGCGGACGAGGCGCCGTCGCTGGCGTGGATCCTGTTCCACGTACTGCAGGAGTACGCGCGGCACACCGGTCACCTGGACGTGGTGCGCGAGCTGATGGACGGCATCATCGGGGAGTGATCCGGTCCAGGATCTTGGACAGGACGTAGGCGACGACGCGGTCGGGCTCGGCCTCGTGGGCCGCCTCGATCGCGTCCCGGCATTCTGACGTGCACGCCTTTTCCAGGCCGGACGCGGCGCCCGAACGGACGTCGCGCTCCGGATCGGCCAGCCGGCCGTGCAGCGCCCGGTGGAGCGGGTCGCCGGGCACGTGGGCGACCTTGGCCGCGCAGCGGCAGGCGCGCGAGCGCAGCTCCGCGTCGGGGTCCTCGATGAGCGGAGGCCACTCCTCGGGCGGCGGCGCGGCCCCGGCCTGGACGAGGGTGTCGATGGCGACCGTACGGATGCCGGGTTCGGGGTCGGTGAGGCGCGCGTGCGCGGCCGTCGCCCAGAAGCGGCTCGGGATCTTGATGGAGGCCCAGGAGCCGCGGGCGAGCCGGTAGAGGGTCTGCCAGCGGATCGCCGGGTCCTCGTCCTCCAGCAGGACGCTCAGGATCGGGATGAGGCCCGTCCGGCGTTGCGAACGCAGGAGGTCGGAGGCGGCCTCACGACGTACGAGGCGATCGGGATCCGTGACGGCGGCCGCCATCACCATGCCCTCCCAGCGGGCGTCCTTGTCCCAGGCGAAGGCGTGCACGGCGACGGCCCGTACGGCGGGATCGGGGTCGGCGATCATCGCCTGCACGCGGCGGAAGAGCGGCAGGTGGCGGGGGCCCGGACGGGCGAACTGCAGGGTGGGCAGCGCACGAACGGCCGCGACACGGACACGCGCATCGGGATGGTCGAGGTGGTCCGCGATCACCTGCTCGGTGCCGAGCCTGCTCGCGACGGCGATCCTGATGGTGGGTTCGGGGTCGTCCGCGAGAGAACGGATCGCCTCGGTGGCCTCCTCGTCGGGCTTGCGCATCCAGGTCAGGGTGGTGAGCGCCGTCTGCCTCACCTTCGGATCCGGGTCGCGGAGCGCGGGGACGGCGAGCCGCGTGCCGTCGGGGCCTCCGCTCTTCAACGCCCAGACGGCGGTGGCGCGCACGAGGGGCGAGGCGGAGTTCGTGGCGGCCTCGGCCAGCATCCGGCATCCGGGTTCGGACAGGTTCGGCCAGTCCCAGCGGCCCCAGCGCGCCGCGATCATCCGGGCGGCCCAGACCGCCTCCTCGGGATCGGGGTGGTCGCGAACGACCGAGGCCGTCCAGCCCGGCCGGTCGAAGTCGGTCTCGGGCCGCAGCGTCGGCCGGGCCTTCCGCTCGTCCGAGCGCGCCTTCGCGCCGTCCAGCCACTCCTCGTACCAGGCGAGGAAGTCCGGCGCCGGATGGTAGATGGGGCTGAAGTACTCGTCATCTGCCTCGACCATCACCATGCGGCCCCGGCCCGGGCCGCTGACCACCAGCAGCGTCCGGGGCCTGGCCGTCTCGTGATAGTCCCACTCCATGTCGCCCTGCCGGTTGAGCAGGAGCGTGCCGAGGTAGCCGGACCAATGGCCCCACTGGGAGCTCCGGTAGAAGACGTTCAGGTCTTCGGGTCCGCAAGGGAAGTTCGCGGCGAGTTTATGGGTGGTGAGGTGCGGGTCGAGGGGTTCGAGGCCCTCATAGGGGCCTGGGCCGCCGTTCCCCAGCGTTGTGATGAACGCGCGGTAGCCCTCTGGGAGGCGGATGCCGTTGCGTTGCTCGAACGCCTCGACGTCCTCGATCGGAAGCGGCGGGTTGAGCTCCAGGTCCGCCGCCTTGCGCGCGATGCGATCCAGCCGTTCACGCAAGTCGCCCTCAACGCTGTCGTTCTCGGCCGCGGTGATCACCCCTCTCTTCCTGGGACGCGTCGTGGCTGGTTAGGGTTCCCGTAGTGTGAGCAAGCGATCAAGGAGGGCCTGTGACCCGGTCCCTGCGCGGTGACGCCGCCGAACTTCAGAACGACCTCGTACTGCTGCGCCGTGCCCTGCACCGCGAACCGGAGCTGGGCCTGGACCTCCCCCGTACCCAGGAGAAGGTGCTGGCCGCGCTGGACGGCCTGCCGCTGGAGGTGGCGCAGGGCTCGCGCCTCAGCTCCGTGACGGCGGTGCTGCGCGGCGCGCGACCCGGTCCGACCGTGCTGCTGCGCGGCGACATGGACGCGCTGCCGGTGACCGAACGCGGGGACGCCGACCTGATCTCGCGTACGCCCGGGCAGATGCACGCCTGCGGGCACGACCTGCACACCACGATGCTCGCGGGCGCGGCCCGCCTGCTGTCGGGGATCCGCGACGACCTCGCCGGGAACGTGGTGTTCATGTTCCAGCCCGGCGAGGAGGGGCTCGGCGGGGCCAAGATCATGATCGACGAGGGCGTGCTGGAGGCCTCCGGCGAACGGCCGGTCGCCGCGTACGCGCTGCACGTCCTGTCGGCGGGGCTGCCCGCCGGGATCTTCGTCACCAAGGGCGGGCCGGTCATGGCGGCGGCCGACCGGCTGCGGGTGACGGTCAAGGGCGTGGGCGGCCACGGGGCCACGCCCCACCTGGCCAAGGACCCGCTGCCCGCCGCGTGCGAGATGGTCACCGCGCTGCAGACGATGGTGACGCGTGCCTTCGACCCGTTCGACCCGGTGGTGCTGACCATCGGCAACTTCCACTCGGGAACGATGGACAACGTCATCCCGGACGAGGCGGCCTTCTCCGGCACCGTCCGCTCGTTCTCGCCGGGCGCGCACGAGCGCCTCAAGGAGCGGGTCGTCGAGGTCGTCCGGGGGATCGCGGCGGCGCACGCGCTGGACGTCGACGTCAGCTACGTGCAGGACTACCCCGTCACCGTGAACGACCACGCCGAGGCCGCATTCGTCGGCGCCACCGTACGGGAGGCGTTCGGCGAGGACCGCTACTTCGACGCGCCGCAGCCGTTCCCGGCGTCCGAGGACTTCTCGTTCGTGTGCAACGAGATCCCCTCCTCGTTCGTGATGCTGGGCGCCTGCCCGTCCGACCGCGACCCGGGCAAGGCGGCCTTCAACCACTCCCCCGACGCCGCGTTCAGCGACTCGGTGCTCGGGGACGGCGCAGCGCTCCTCGCCGAACTAGCCGTACGCCGCCTGGCCTCGACGTCCTGAGCGCCAACCTCCACGTCCCGGGCGCTGGCCTGTACGTCCTGGGCGCTGGCCTGCACGTCCCGGGCGCTAACCTCCAGGTCCTGAGCCAAGGCCGCTGGACGCATTACAGACCGGCCGGATCCCCGATGACGTGAGCCCCGGCCGGAACGGGGAAGGATCAGGGACATGATCGGGGAACACGTGCTCGCCGGATTCAAGGGCGACGCGGGCGGCCGGGAGGCGCTCCATCTCGCCCGCGCCGTCGTCGCGCTCACCGGCGGGAAGCTCACGGTCGCCGCCGTACACCCGCCGGACCGGCCCGCGGCGGCCGGCGAGGCGCGCACGCTGCTGGAGCAGGCGCACGAGCTGCTCGGCGACATGCCCGTCGAGTTCGACGTGCAGGAGAGCCGCAGCGTCGCGCGCGGCCTGTCGGTGATGGCCAGCCGGATCGGCGCCGACCTCATCGTGATCGGCTCGACCCCGGGCGGCGCGCACGGCCGGATCAGCATCAGCAGCGCCTCCGACCACCTGCTCCACTCGGCCACCGAGGCCGTGATGCTCGCGCCCGAGGGCTACGAGCCGCCCGAGGCGCTGAGCCGCATCACCGTCGCCTACGTGCGCCGCCCCCAGTGCGACGAGGCGGTCGAGCGCGCCGCCCAGGCCGCCGTACGGCTGGACGTTCCGCTGCGGCTGCTCACCCTCGCGCTCGGCGACGAGCCGCGCGGCAGGCTGAACGACGATCTCGCGCTGGCGATCAGGCTCGCGCAGGACTCGTCAGGCCTCTTCGAGGACCGCGTGACCGCCGAACTCGCCGAGGGCGACGACGTCGCCGACGCGTTCACCAGCGTGGACTGGCCCGAGGGCGAGCTGCTCGTCTGTGCCAGCAGCGAGGACGCCTCGGCGCACCGGGTGTTCATCGGCGAGGTCAGCCTCAAAATGCTCCGCGCGGCGCCATGTCCGGTCACCGTGCTCCCCAGGGGCTATTCCTGACATAGCTAGGCCCGACTACCGCCCCCATAGTCCAGATCGACCGTTTCCTCCTGAACCGCTTGCCCCCACCTCTTTACCTCGGCTACATTCCAGCGAGATCGGAGCGTGACCTTGGGACCGCTCCGAACCGGGTCGGTCCCCTCGCCGACCCGTCGGGGTGGCAAGGAGCGCAATGGATCCGGTCGGCAAGAAACTGCTCGACATCGCTAAAGACCAGCTCGGTTATACCGAGAAGGGCGACGGCTACACCAAGTTCGGCGACTGGTACGCCAAGAACATCGACGGCGACCACGACTCGTACTTCAAGACCGCCCCCTGGTGCGACATGTTCCTGGCCTGGGCCGCCGACAAGGCCGGCGTCCAGGACTCGGCCGGGCAGTTCGCCTCCACGATCGACCACGCCAAGTGGTTCAAGAAGCAGGACGCCTGGGGCACCAAGCCCGAGCCCGGCGCCATCGTCTTCTTCGACTGGTCCGGATCCCACGACGTCGACCAGATCGACCACGTCGGCATCGTCGAGAAGGTCGACGGCAGCACGCTCACCACGATCGAGGGCAACAACGGCGGCTACAAGCTCGCCCGCGCCACCCGCGACATGGACCAGGTCGTCGGCTTCGGCTACCCCGGCAAGGTCAAGGTCGCCACCGAGACGACCGCCAAGTACGCCCCCAGGCACGCCGCTCCCGCCCCCACGGTCGAGCACCTCACCCCCGACACCGGCGCCACCAACGTGCAGCACGACAAGCCGGTCCACCACACCCCGCTGCCCAACCAGGAGATGATCCTCGGCGGCCTCCTGGCCCTGGTCCTGTGCGGCACCGTGGCCCTCGCCGCCGGCAAGGCCGCCGCCGCGATGACCCCCACGTCTCCCCCGGTCCGCGTCCGCAAGCGCGGCAAGCACCACCGCGTCACCCCGGTGGAGCTCCCCGCCGAGATCACCCCGGCCGTCCTCGAAGAGGCCGAGACCGCGACCACGATCATGCCCGCGCTCTCCCTGGCCGCCGCCCACGAGGCCGAGGATCGCGAGTTCTGGGGCCGCATCGCGCCGCTGGCCGAGGACGAGGAGCTGTCCTTCTGGGACTCGCTGCACGCCGAATCCACCCTCTCGACCGCCGCCCGCGAGCGCGCCGAGTACGCAACCACTCCCGGATTCCGCTAAAGTTAACTCTGCGCGGCCGGGGTGAAACCCCGTCCAGCAAGCGGAAGTGGCTCAGTGGTAGAGCATCACCTTGCCAAGGTGAGGGTCGCGGGTTCGAATCCCGTCTTCCGCTCTGAGAGGCCCTGTTCACGGCATGGTCTCGCTCTGGTGGAGTGGCCGAGAGGCGAGGCAACGGCCTGCAAAGCCGTGTACACGGGTTCAAATCCCGTCTCCACCTCGACGCACGTGCCGACCCCGGCACGAGCTCCGGGCGATTAGCTCAGTGGGAGAGCGCTACCTTGACACGGTAGAGGTCACTGGTTCAATCCCAGTATCGCCCACCACTCTTTCCCGAGGTCAAAGCCTCGTCTCAGTCAACTGAGACGAGGCTTTCGCCGTTCCTGGAGAAAAACTGGAGATCATCCACCGCAGAGCGCTACCGCGCACCGCTCACTCCCCCGCGACCGGGCCACTCTCAGTGACCTCCTACACCAGCCCAGGTGGGACGATCTTGATGAGCTGGTGGCGCTCATCGGGCGTCAGCGCCGCTAGAGTGGCAACCCAACGAGCTTGCAGAACCTCGAGCACTCGCCGCTGCATGCCTGGCGTGACGTGCTCGTAGACATCGCCCATGCCCCTCATCTTGTGGCCCAGCCGCGCTGCCCGGGCGACTTCGGGGATGAGATCTTCAGCCAACCAGGTCCTGTGGGTGTGACGGCCTTCATGGAAGGTGAACCCAGGCAAGATCGCGGGAACGCGCGCATCAGGGTCAAGATTGTCGGGGTCACCATCCCAGACAGGGCGCCAGAACCTGCGCGTGAAGTTGCTGCGGCGCAGCACTCCCCCGCGAGCCCCGGTGAACACGCGGTGGTACGAGCTCTGCTCCAGCAGGAACTCATACAAGACCGGCAAGAACGCAGGCAGTTGGATCCACCGCTTACCCGCCGGGCTCTTGGGCCGCGGAGCCTCCTCGATCTGCCCGGCAGCCTCCCGCGGCGGCCGCCTCACGGGGAACTGCTGGTTCACGCGGTCGTACATGCCGGGGCGCTGGGAGATGAGCTCCGACCATCGCGCACCGGTATAGGCGTCCAGCAGCGTCAAGACAAAGGCGCCGTAGCCGGCCAGCTCGGCCATGCGCAGAGCCGCCCTGAGGACCTGGGTCGGCGTCGCCACCTGCCGCTCGACCTCGTCCTCACCGGAGGTGACTCGGATTCCATGACAGGGATTGGCCGGGATCCTTCTCGCCATGACAGCTCCGTTCATGATCGTGGAGAACAAGGCGAAGACCGAGGCGACCGTCGAATCAGCAAGCTCGTCATGCAGCTCGTTCACCCAGCCCTGCACCTCCAGATGGTTATTGACGATCAAGATGAGCGGCCAGTCCTCCCACTGCGGGAGGATCCGGCTCCGCAGCTGTGACCGGTACTTGGCCTCGGTGTTGATCGCCCTGCGGCCGACCGACATCCACTCATCAACAAAGTCACCGAACCTGGTCTCCCCCTCATCAGGATCGATCCACGTCCGGCGCCGGATCATCGCCTCCTGCTCCTCACCCCAGCGCTCAGCCGCGGTCCGGGTCTCAAAGCCCGGTTCTGAGCCATAGGTTCCGTCGGGCTTCTTATAGCGAGCTCGCCATTTCTTGCCCAACCTCTCGGCGTAAGCCATCGCTCCCCCTGTTCTTTGGCCAGCATCCGTAGAGGCAAGATCTGTGAGCTCTAGCGCGCGGCAGCCCGGCGTGGGGGCCGCCGGCCCTCTCGTATGAGCAGGGCGAGGTCGTCATCGCTGAACCGCAGATGCTTGCCAAGAAAGGTGCACGGGATCGCGCGGGCTGCGGCCTTCTTCCGCAGCCACGACTCCCGAACCCTCAACAGCCGCGCAGCCTCAGCCGGCGTATGTACGCGAGGCGTATCCATCTACGCAGCGAACCCGGTCGACCTCACACCCTGTTGTCAAGGAGACCGTTCGCCAGGCTGCCCGACCTGGAGACGACTCACACGCACACCTTGGCGGATCCGCCTGCTGACATACCGCCAACACGACCGCGGGACTACCGGGCCGTTGGCCGCGGGTCGGGCTCTATTGAGGTCGTGGCATCGATACCGGAAGGTTTCATGGCCAGGTGCTTGATTTGTGGCTCTGCGGAGTAGAGCGATTCCATCGCTGGATGCTGTTGGCAAGGTCTTCACTGACTTGATCCGCCAGACGCTTCCATCGGGGCTTCCCTCGACGGATTCAGTCCTCGCCTTGCAGCTGGCTCCAGGCAGGCATACGCGTTGTCACCCAGCCCTCGGCCGACAGGATGAGGCCGCCGCCAATAAGCGTTGTCGATGGAACCTGGACTCGATGCCTCTCCGTCCGATAGGGGAGGTGAGGAGGAACAGATGACCTACGCGGATCAACTACCTGCCTTGGTCGGCGTGGTCATCGGAGCCATCGGCTCGTACACCGTGTCGAGTCTCACCGAAAGAAGCCGATGGCGGCGGGCTCGAGCTGAACGCTGGGACCAATCAAAGCTCCAGGCCTACACCCGCTACGCCAACTCCCTGAAAGCTCAATTCCGCATCGCGACACGAATCGCTGCGGCGAGGGGCCTCGCCACGGCCGTCGAACCCATGGATCCACATGAGGGGCTGCAGCAGTTCGCCGAAGCAGAGTCCAGACGAACGGCCGAGTGGGAGTCCATGCTGCTCCTTGCGGATGTCACAACCATCGCCGCCGCCCGGGCCTGGCATGAGGCCGTCTGGGGCCTCCGCCCCTACATTCGTGGACTGCACGACGACCCAGAGGATTGGCGCAGAGCACTCCAACGCACAAGTCACGCCAGAGACGGCTTCTATGCCGCCGCACGCAACGACCTTGGAATCGAAGGAGTACCACCGCACCCGAGTCCCTGGCCAGGAGACACGGAAGACCACGACGCGCCGCCATGACCAGGACACTCGGTTTGGTCCAACAGCGACAGATCGCCCGTCACCGAACGAGTTCTGGCCCCGGCCGGTGACTGCCAGAGGTCCTGTGGGCAAGCCGTCTTGTCGGTGGTCTCTCGTAGCGTGAACGGGTGCCCAGACGTTCCAACGACTTTCAGGCCGTCATCTACTTCGTCAGGTCGCACCTGGATTCGGATGTCGCGGTGACTGAATCCGCCGTACTGCCCGATAGGACAGGTGCCGGGCCCCGTGAAGTAGACGTACTGATCACCAGCCGCGTCGGCAACGGCGAAGTTCGGATCGGGGTCGAGTGCCGCGACCACCAAAAGACTCCCGACGTCGCCTGGGTCGAGCAAGTACGCGCCAAGCAGCTCGACCTGGAGCTGGACCGAATGGTGCTGGTCTCCTCCAGCGGTTTCACCTCAGGCGCTGTGGCCAAGGCCCGGTACTACAACATCGAGCTTGTAACCCCCAACAGGCCCATCTCTCCCGACGGCCCGTTGGGACGGCTCGGAGGACCTAGCTTGGAGTTTCGCGACCTCGTCCGCGAGCGCTTGATCGAAGTCTCTGGTGTCGTAGAGCGCGACGGGCAACCCGAGGAGATCCCTCTCGCAGCCAGGGCTGTTGTCTTCGACGCAGACGGGACGGATGTCAGCAGCATCATCGAAGTGGTCGCAACAGCTTTGGACAAGGCAGACTTGCGCGAGGCCGTTGCGAGTGCTCCTGGGCAGACCCTGGAACTTTCCATGGAAATCGATGACCTGGTACTCCGCCCGGCTACAGGCGGAGACGCGATCAAGGCGTTTGTTCGTACGGAACCACCTCCTCGGCAGCTCCTCCGCCTGATCGCGCTCAAGGCCCTAATCGCGGCTCGAGTCGAAGCACGGCCAGTGCCCTATCGGCAGGCGACCTGCAAGGGCAGGCCTACGCCGTGGGTGCAGGACGGGTAGGCGGCAACCGGGCCCTCGTTGTCTTCTCCAAGTCTCCAGACAACGAGCGCATGTCCGTCCGCCTCACCAACACCGATGGTCAAGTCACCGATTGGATCGCCGACCGAGCAACCCAGACCCTGAGACCTCACAATCCCGAGCTGGAGTGAGTATGGTCGCTCGACCGCCCCACTCGACAACTAGCCATCCCGTGCCTATGGCCGCACCAGACCGCCAAGCTCGAGCCGCAACCGAGCGCGCCGCAAGGCTGCGCTGACCTTGGGGCGAGGTCTGCGGGGCCGGGCACCACGCGCGCACCGTCAAGGTCGGCGACCGCGTCCTCTTCCACCCCGACGACCAGTACGAGGTCGAGATACAGGGCGAGAACTACCTGGTCATGCGCGAACGCGACCTGCACGCCATCGCCTGATTTCGGGGGCGGGAAACTCTCATGCTTAGGGCCAGGTGGGACATTGGGGCGGCGGACATGGTCGGCCGGTGAATGTTCGAGGATCCCGTCGATCACGCACGTCCGGTAGAAGCCGGCCACTACCGACAGCCGCCGGAACACGGTGGAGGGCCGGAACCGGCGGATCTCCTGGAGCCATCGCACATACATCTCCACATGCGCGCGCTGCACAATCAGCGGATCCAGGCGCCGTTCGGCGCACCAGGCCAGGTAGATACGCAGGTCCGACTCGGTGTGCATGCGTGAGTCACCCTTGTACCGAGCCAAGTAGGCGATGGTCGCCAACCGCAGGACCTCCCGATGTGCACTCCTGGCGCTGGGCTTCGCTTCCAGAGGTTCATCGAACGAAGTCATCCCTGCGACGCTGCGCCCGCATGAAGCGCCGGACCAGACCGACCACATGCGGTATGAACGGACGCTGCCAGGCAGGGCTCGGCCGAGGGCGCTGCGGTCATGACTGACGAGGAACGCCTGCAGAGGATGATCGACGAACTCCGGCAGATGCGCGGGCAGTGTGAGCCCAAGTCCAACCAGAACCCGAGGTACCTGCGGTATTCCAACGCGGTCACGGCACTCCGGTGGATAGTCGGTGATCTCAATAGGGAACGCGGTGAGAGCAGTCGCGGTTGAGTGTTCGCTCGCCTCCCGGCGGCATGTGAGTGTGTTTCGCGCGCCAGCTCGCCGATGTGGGGTCTGGGTGGGGAGAGGCCGTGCCGCGCAGTCAGGCTGTGGCGGCGCCGAGCGCAGGCTACTCCGAGGCACATAGTGGCGGGTCTGACGACGACCCGGTCACGTGGCGGTTGCCCTCGGTGATCGGAACCATGCCTGTCACGTGGGCTGCGCGATCGCTGAGAGTCTGCGTCGGTATCAGCTGTTGTGCATGTGCCTGCGGGTAGTGAGGTACGCGAGCGCCTCGTCCAGTGCGAGCAGGCCGGTCGTGGTCATCGTTCCGCGATCTGCGCCGGCTGCTCGGCGTCGACGTCGCCGACCGCGGCGAGACGCTCGCGCATGCGGCTGACGATGCGAGGATCTCCGCGTCCTTGGCGGCCGAGCCAAAGATGCGAAAGTCCGGACGGTAGACGAGTGCGGCGAGTTGGGTGCGCTCGAAGAAGTCACGGTAGGCGCCCTCGATGTCTCGGTTTCGATGATCGACACGATGCATCCGCCGATCGCAGCGAAGAAGGCGGTGCCCAGGCCGGTGAGATCCGTGGCGGTGCGGGTGAGCAGAGGACGTCGTCGAAGCGACCACGCTGCCCGTCTCGGACGACGCGGCCCTGCGAAGCCAGCGTGCCGGTGAGCGGGTCGGCCGGGTCGGCCAGTGCTCCGCCGTGCGGCGGCGGCACGTCACCGCCCCAGAACGCCTCGTCGCGCCGGCGGGCGGCCTCGAGGTGGGTGCGGCTGGCCGAGGGGGCGCGAAGGGCGTTGGGTCTTGCCTTGCAGGAGAGCACGAGCTCAAGGCCGGGCAGGATCGGAACTGATCACCTGTTGTTTGGCCTGTTGGCGGGAGGTGGGGTGGCCGCCGAGATGCTCGCCGTCCATGGCGCGACCACGGAGCGTGTCCGCTCTACTCGGCGGCAGTTGGCAAGCGTATGTATTGCGGCTGCGCCGAGGGCATCGGTGCAGAGGCACCGACTGGCGGTTCGCTGGTGCTGCCGGAGGAACTGGTGGTGGTGAGGGGCGGCTGGCGGTTGTGTGGCAGGCCAAGGACGATGCCATCGAAGCTCAGGACTATGCTCGCGCCGCCGAACTTAGGGACGAGGAGAAGGCCACGCTGCGCCGCGCCGTGAGTGAACTTGACGAGCAGCTGGCCAGAACCCAGTTCGCCGCCGCGATCGACGCGGTCATGAAGCTGCAGGCTGAGGTGGGCAGGCTCGGCGGACTTCTTCAGCACTGGCATGGCGCCGACGCCTGGTGAGCTCCTGAAGGCGGTGAGGGAGTAGTCGTCGGGGGCGTGGAGTCGGTGGTGCTCGCGGTGCCGCTGAAATCGCCGGTAACCGTCGATCACGTGGCGGAGGTCGGCCGCGGCCAGTGCCGATGTGCACCTCCACGAACGGGACCGTCGAGCAGGCGATGCTGTGCTATTGCCGGGCCGGATCGGGGCCGCGGTGCGTCCCTATGGGCACTCGGTGCTCTGGGGTGCTCGGGCATGTCCATGTGGCCGATTCGATCTCTCTGGCGAGAGTCATGGGGTGCGGGTGCCCGGGAAGACAAGCAGGCCACACTGGAGCACCCGTCCCGGGACGCATGTACTCCAAGAAGAGATCTTGAACTTGTTCGGCGCATTGTCTTGTCGCGGTCACCGAGTTCCAGGAGGGGTCTACGGCCAGGCTGCCGAGTCGCGCCCCGTTAATGAGCAGGTCGCCGCGCAGCATCCCGTCTTGCATTCCGTAGGAATCGTGACCGAGTTCGGCCGCGTATCCGGCCGCCGCAAGGTCGTTTGCGACGGGCCGGAACGCGTCCTCAAGGTGAGTGTCCATCACCCTCATCTTAGGCCTGGCCTATGAGCACAGGCCGTCACGAGCATCAATTAAGGGCCTGGCTTGTACGTGCAATTCACGAACGCGTACCCGCCAGCGGCAGGGTACGGGATGTTGAACCAGTACCAAAGGAACGATACTTCCGAGCCATCCTGCATGGTGTGCGACAGATTGGCGCCGACGACCGGGAAGGGGTTGGACAGGCTTCCATGGAAGAAGTAGTCCCATGGCTCGACGTGTGGTTGATACGAATTGGCTTGGTAGCCGTCGGCAAACGTCTGGTTGGCGTAGTAGACGGTTCCCTGAATGCCGGTCGATGCTTTGATCGGTGCCGACCACGGGAGGCTGGTCGGGCCTGACTCGATGTTGACTGTTGCCGATGGCTCGTCGAATATCCCGGTGCATGGCGGGAAAGCGGCGGCCCTCGCGGCTTTCGGGCGTACCAGGACGAGTGGCCGGGAAGCTAGCGTGTCGTCTTGTCGCGCCTTGTTGAGCTCGTCCATTTCCTCCTGTGTCAACTGGCCTCCGCCGTGCGGCTGTCCTGTCCCGATGGTTTTGGCGATGAGCTTGAGGACCGGGTCGGGCAGGAGGTCGTTGAGGAAGTAGCCGCGGACCGAGATCTGAACGTGCACGGGTGCGGCGCCGTGGTTGGTGACGGTCAGTTTGCCGTCTCGGCTGGGGATCGAGATGTCCGAGCCGGAGGATGTGCCGACGGTGCCGCTGAGGTCGTCGTAGTTGACTGAGGAGATGTTGGGGTCTTGGGTTCCGGCCGGGTAGACCGACAGGTATCCGGCCTCGGTCGGCTGACGGGCGCCGATGTTGATGGCAGCCGCATCGACCGCGCTGGCCGGCACGTTCGCCGGCTGCACCACATCAAAGGTGAGTGAAGCTCCCGCACCGAGGGGTGTGGTGGTCTTGTCGGGCTGCTGCCCTTCGATGGTGTTGAGCACGTTGGTGGGCTCGACCGGCTTGTAGGTCGCACCGCCCTGTTCGGCGGCGTTGTTGAAGTAGCCGCGCACCGACACCGACACATGCACGGTCCCGGACCCGTGGTTGACCAACGTCAGCTGCCCGGTACCCGACAGGGGCGCAAGGGTCAGGTTGGAGTCCTGCCCGCCGGGGCTGTAGTCCAGGACGCCGATACCCGAATCCTTGGAGTCGGACGGGTACAGCGAAATCCAGCCCTTTTGCGGCTGCGACACCGCCGCGACGTGCAGCGCGGCGACCCGCGCCCCGGTCGCGGGAATGCCGCCCTTGCCGGCGACGGTGAAGGTCACCTGGGAGTTTGCGGGGATCGGGGTCGTCTGAGACGGGGTGCCGGTGCCGTTGCGGGTGTCGTAGATGACGGCACTGTTGACCGGGTAGTACTCGGTGCCGGCGCTGGTGGCCGAGGCGTCCAGGAAGTAGCCGCGGGTGGCCACGAACAGATGCACGGCGCCGTCACTGTTGTTGGTGACGGTGACCTTGCCGGCCGAGGTCAGGCGAGTGATGTCTTGCCCGGTGGCGCTCTCCCCTTCGCGGAACGCCAGGGTCGCGGTGGTGGTGAGTGCGTCGGAGGGGCTGACGGTGAACCATCCGAACTTCTCCGCGCCGATCGCGGAGATGTTCAGCGAGACCGCCGACACCCCGGTCGCTGGGACCTGGCCTTGCCCGGCAACGTTGAAGGTCACCGACTTGCCGGGGGCGAGCTTGGCAGTGCCGACACCGCCGGTGCCGTTGCGGGTGTCAGCGATCGCGCTGATGGGGACCGGTACGTACTGCTGGTTGGAGGGGGCAGCGTCTTGCGCTACGTCGGCCCTGGCGGCCGGTGTGGCGGCGCGCGGCGCGGTCATCGCACCGGCCAGGGCGAGGACGATGGCCAAAAGCGCGAGGGCTCTGTGCCCTCTCTGTTTGCTCAGAGAACTGTGGGGGGACAAGTACGTCCTTCCGCTCGATCGAGGTTTGCGGGCCTGCGGCCTCTGTCGAGCGGGGACTCGGGCGGGGGCGCTGGCACGCCGGGGAACCTCCCCACCCACAAACTCGAACATAGATTCGAGTCCGTGGTGCGCCTCCAGAACGTAGCCCAGTCGGGCATATGGAGCCAATGGGGTCTGCGGCAAAGAAGCTTTTGCCATCAAGGCAGCGTTAAGACCGTCAACCGGCCGCGCATCGCAGGCGTCCGCACGCGGAAAGCTGCCCACTGCCCCGACCCGGAGGTAGTGCAGCGGTACGTGCCGAGCGCCGTAAGAATTGGCATGGGTCCCCGGTAACAGACCGCTTTTGTGGCTCGGGGCCCGGGGCGTAGGGCCCGAGTCGATGTCCAGCAGGTCGACGACCTCCTCACCCGATGAGGTCACTCGGCCGCCGCTGGTGCCTTGAGCTCGTCGACGTAAGGCCAGGCCCGGGAACCGGGGGGCCGCGCCGCAGGCCGGACAATCAGCTGGCTCGTGGATTTCCAGGACCGGGGACGGAGGTGAGCTGCCCCGGGTTCGGTGAAGTTTGTGGGATGCCCCGGGTTCGATCACGGATCTGATGGCGAGGTAGCCACCCGGCAATCCACCGACCCCATCGCGGCAGAAGAGTGCGTTCGCATTGGTCGGATGACGATCCGCGGTGCGCCCGGCTTCGCGCCATGCGCACTGCGGATGGTCAGGTTGTCAGCCGTTCAGCACTCCGCCCGTGATGAGGCCTGGCGTCACCTGGCCGCCAAGCGCGAGGTGACATCGTGGACCAACTCGTCTGGCATGTGCACTACAGCATCTGCGCCGGCCTCGAGCAGAGCCGCTCGCCTCCGCGCGGCGCCCACCGTGTACACGACGATCGGAAGGGTGTGGCCACCCGAACGTACCCGTCGAATGAGATCCTTGCCTGCCTGGTGATCGCCGTCTCGGCCCACGTCCGTGATGATGAGTGCGAAGTCCAGTTCGTCGAGGTATCTCAACGCCGCCGCGGTCGACGTGGCCTTAGTGACGAACTTTCCCAGCTGTTCGAGAGCGACCGTCTCGTAGAGGTTTCCGTCGGGATAATCATCTACCCAGAGAATCCTGGCCAGCTTCGTCGTGGAAGCAGTCATCACAGTTTGGGTGCGAGGTTCGGGCTCTCCCCTCTCGCGGGCGGCGCGCCGAACAGCTGCGTCCGCCGACGAAGCGTCCTGGGGCTCCAGCTTGACCGCGGCAGTGAATATCTCACCAAGAGAGATGGAAGCCTCCGCGCCTCCGCCATGGCTCTGCGACCTCCATAGCAGGACCGCGATGACAACGAGCACAGCACAACCGAAGAGCAAGCCGGCGGCTGTCGTATTCATGTTCAGAAGTCCGCCATGGGTTCATGAGGTGTCCGGTATTAAGTGAAACCTGAGGTGGCCGTCGCTGTACCTGAGGTTTTCTCAGTGGCAGGTCTCTGGTGGATCGACCAAGATCAGCCGTCGGGGGGCCACCGACAGTAAGTCCTACCAGAACAAAGACGGTGTGGCTCAGGTACCGCGCCGCAATCGACGGATGCCGGGGTGGTGACCACCGCGCCCGATGCTCGAACACGCCACAGAGCCGCGTGACCTGCGGCACGAGCAGACAGCTTCGCAGGTTGAAATCCTGGCGGCTCGCCCTTGCTCTCGGCGAGGAATCGATAGCAAAGGCGAGTGCGTTCTCAAGCGCTAGGGTGGCCGAATGAAGGGATCTGTGACGGTTCATATGGCGGCGTCGCCCGAGGCGGTTTGGGCACTGGTCAGCGATGTGACACGTATCGGCGAGTTCAGCCCGGAGACCTTCGAGGCCGAGTGGCTCGACGGCGCCACCGGTCCGGCGGCAGGCGTACGTTTCCGCGGGCACGTCAAACGCAACGGCAAGGGTCCGGTCTACTGGACGACATGCACGGTGACGGCCTGCGAACCGGGTCGGACGTTCGCCTTCGCGGTCGGTTCCGGAGACACGGTGGTGAACACCTGGCGGTACGACCTGGTGCCCGCAGCCGACGGCACCGACGTGACCGAATCTTTTGCGCTGGCCAAGACCCCGTTGCTGCGGCTGTATTGGTTCCTGCTCGGCTGGACCCGCGGCCGAACCAATCAGAAAGGCATGCAGGCCACGCTCGAGCGCATCAAAGCCGTCCTCGAATAGGCAAGGGTAAAGCTCGTTCTGCGCACCGACCCCGGTAGCACGCTGGAGTCCGGCCTTCGCCTGCTCGACACCCGATTACGTGGATCTTCGGCTACCGATGTTCGCTCACTCGACCTGCGGCATGAGAGTGCGTTCTGAGGCGCTTACTGCTCCCGAATCTGGACCCAACCGTTGGGTGAAGACACCTCGCATCCGACTGATCCACAAAAGCCGCGAACGCGAATCACCCGATAACGCCAATGCCGGGCCGAGCTGCCTTGCCGGTGCCAAATAATCGTCAGCCATGAACAACTAGATGAAGATCATTCTGGTGTGTCTTCCTAGGAGATCAAACCATTTGGCCAGATGAGGGAGATCGAGTGGTTCGAGGTGGTCACCGGCGCCCGCCGCCACACGGATCAGCTGCTCAGCTCCGCTTCGATCGCCTGCCTTGAACCGCCATATCGCCAGCCAGCGCAGCGCGTCGGTGTTCCCGTCCTTGGCCATCGCCCTGGCAAGCGGTTCTGTCGGTCCAATGCCCAGGTCTTCTCGTCGCACCACCAGCCAGCGCAAAGCTGCGGTCTTCCCGCCGTCGGCCGCCATGCGGGCCAAGCGTTCCGCCTCGTCTCGATCGCCGGCCTTCTCGTGCCGTTCCGCGAGCCAGCACAACGCGTCGGTGTTTCCCACACTGGCGGCGTCGCGAGCCAACCGTTCAGCCTCATCCAGGTCGTCGGTCATCCTCCACCGCGGCGCTAGTGCCATACGCCACGCAATGGTTTCCTCGACGCCGAACATGGGCGGCATTTCTGAGGACAGGTCTCGGCGGCTTTTCATTCTCACCGTGCGTAGTCCGTCCGGCCCCGCGGTATCAGCTGCTAGCCGCCACGAGCTCTCTCCTCCATCGGTTCGGCGCCGAACCAAAAACAAATCACTGCCGTTGGGGAATAGCCAGAGACGTAGCCCCTTGAGGGACCTGCTGTCCCGTGGCCTCTCGGTTCCCCGCGCAAAACGGGCTCCCAAGTCCGGCCGCGTCTCCTCATTCTGAACGCGCCAGGTTGTCCGCTCCCGCTGTCCCTGCAGCCAGTCCAGCGCATCGGGGTCGCCTGCAGCGTCGGCCGCGCGGGCGAGCCGTTCAGCCTCGGCCAGGTCCCCTGCTTCTGCGCGCCGCTCGGCCAGCCGGGCCAGAGCGGTGGGGTCACCACCGTCTGCAGCCTCGTAAGCGAGCCGCGCAGCTTCAGCGTGATCGCCCGCCCGGTCCCGCCGTTCCGCCAGCCAGGCCAGTACCTCAGGGATGATCGCTACGCGGGCGAGCCGCTCAGCCTCAGCCCAATCCCCTACCTCGATCTTCCGGTTCGCAAGCCATCCCAGCGCGATCGTGTCGCCAGCGTCGCCGGCGGACTGAAGCAAGCTGTAGGCGTGGCCGTGTCGGCCGCGGTCCTGCGCGGCTCGGGCGAGCGCTACCTGGTCTGCGGGTGTGCGGGCGTGATGCGTGGCAGAGATCCAGAAGGAGGCGGGCGGGCAGAGCAGGGCGCGCTCAGCGCGGCCGTGCTGTTCGAGGTAGTCGGCAAGCCGGTACAGGCGGTGAGATGAGGGTGGTTCGTCCGGGAGCGGGTGGTGCTCGATCAGGGGTCCGGGCAGCAGGTTCGGCCGGGCCGTCAAGCTGCCGATGGCTTGGAGGAACCAGTCGGGCATGGTCTGGTCCCAGGTGTCGGTGTCGAGGTAGCCGGGGGCGGCTGCCTGGAGCAGCGGTTCTGGCAGGTAGAGGCCGTGGCCCAGACGGCGGGCGTCCATGGCCACCCGGACGACTGCTTTGGTAGCTGGGTCGGCGTGCTCGTAGCGGCGCAGCAACTCCGGCGCCCCGGCCAGTTCCTGGGTGAGCCGGCCGCCGCGTGCCCGCTCGGCCGCGACCGCCAGCCGCGCATCGCTGCCGATCGTGGTGGCCAGTTCGGTGACCTGCTCGTCGGTGAAGCGGTCAGGTGCGGTGATGTCGGTCGCGTGGCCGAGCAGGGTCCGGGCCGCCTGGTGCGAGTCAGGCGCGGAGGTGCCGGTAGAGGCTGTGCGCAGGGTGTGCCAGAACTGCGGCCACATCGACCCCAGCACCAGCACCGGGCCGCGCTCAGGATCGGCGATCAGGGCCTGCAGCTCGGCGGCCACCTGCTCCCCGGCCTGGGGCTGCAGGTAGAACTGGGCCTCGTTCAGCCAGATCACCGTGCGCGGCGCGACCTGTCCGCTGTGGATCGCCTCGACCACGGCGTCCGGCCGCTCGGGGGTGAGGGGGTGCCAGATCCGCCAGTCCGGCAGCTCGGCCCGTACCGCCTCCCAGCACGCCCGCGTCTTGCCGGTCGAGGAGTCCCCCACCACCATCACCAACCGGCTACGGTTCCGGGCGGCCGCCACCGCCTCACGCAGCCGATCATCAAAACCGTCCCGCGGCAGATATCTGGGCAGCACCGGCAACGCACGCGCCGCCTCGCCCGCCTGCTGCGAGATGCGGAACGCCTGGTGGACCTCCAGCGCCAGCGCCGCCTGCTCATCCAGGTCCCCGATCGACCACCCCAGCGGCGGCGCGGAAACCTCCTCCGAACGCTCCCCTCTCCGCCGCTCCAACTCGCCCTCGCCGCCGGGTTGCGGAGGCTGCGCCTGGCGGGCGAGGCGCCACTCGGCCAGAACCTCGCTCACGAACGAGCCCGCGGCACCGGCCGCGATCGCGACCGTTACCTTCACCAGCCGCTGTATCCAGTCCGCCCAATTGCCGGGCACGGTGACGCTCGCCACCGCACCGGCGGTCAGTGTGCACACCAGCCACCACACCAGCGGCCGCCACCGCAGCCAACGACGCCATAGCCTCATCCCTCCAGGATCGACCCGATTGAACCGGCGATACACAGCGCCCTACCCGGCGAGTCCCTACCGTGACCGACCACTCGCACGTTCAGGCTTCGCGCGGCAGTGACAGGCCGCAGGCAGTGAGCAGGTGCGGGATCAGATACCACCCGGCCGCCCTCGGGTGGGTGTCCCTGCTCGGCGCGTTCAACGCCATGCAGTTGGCGGGCCGCGTCCGGCCACTCGCTGTCCGCCACGTTCTGGCTGCAGGTCTCGGCACGGCTGGCCGACGCCTCTCAGATTCACGCGACCTGCGGCAGATGAGGGTGTTCTCTGGTCCGTGGCCGGGGCGCACGCTGCCCCTGTCTGATGCGTGGGGAGGCCGAGTCCTTGTGGGTGAAAGGCCGTTAGGGTTTCGCCATGAAAGCTGCGGTCCACACCAGGTACGGCCCGCCGGAGGTTGTTCGGATCCGCGAGGTGGACAGGCCGGTGGCCCAGGATCACTGCGTGCTCGTTCGGGTGCATGCGACAACGGTGAACCGGACGGACTGTGCCTACCGGGCGGCCAGGCCCTTGTTCATGCGACTCCTCACCGGCCTCACCCGGCCACGACGGACGATCATGGGGACCGAGTTCGCCGGCGTGGTCGAGGCGGTCGGCGGCGGCATCACGTCCTTCGCAGTCGGTGACCGGGTGTTCGGATACAACGAGGGCGCGTTCGGGGCGCATGCTGAGTATCTTTCGGTTCCGGAGAACGGTTCGATCGCGACCGTGCCCGCGGGTGTGACCTTCGAGCAGGTCGCTCCCGGGACCGAGGGCGCGCACTACGCGCTCGCGTTCATCAAACACGCCGGGACGCGTGCGGGTCAGGAGGTCCTGGTCTACGGTGCGACCGGTGGGATCGGCTCGGCGGCCGTACAGCTGCTCAAGATTCTCGGCGTCGCCGTGACGGCGGTATGTGCCACGCAGCATCTGCAACTGGTGCGGGAGTTGGGCGCCGACCGGGTCATCGACTACACAGCGGGGGACTTCACCAAGGACGAGCAGACCTACCACGCGGTGTTCGACGCGGTGGGCAAGAGCACGTTCGGCCGCTGCAAACGGCTGCTGAAGCCCGGCGGGGTGTACGTGTCCTCCGAGTTGGGGCCCTGGGCGCAGAACCTGATCCTGGCCCTGGTCACCCCGCTGCTGCGCGGCAGGAAGGTGAAGTTCCCGTTCCCTCGGGACAGCCAGGAGATCGTGCGCTATCTGCGAACGCTGATCGAGGTCGGGGCATTCACGCCGGTCATCGACCGGCACTACTCGCTGGACCAGATCGTCGACGCCTATCGGTATGTGGAGACAGGACAGAAGATCGGCAACGTCGTGATCACCGTCCCGGATTACTGACCAAGCAGCCGCGATCGATCAGCGGCATAAGAGCGCTTCGGAGAAGCTGGCTCCAACGATCGTCCGCGCCGTGATCAGACGTCGTGTTCGCGGGGCGGAAACGCGAAGACGTCACCCCGAAGGCAGTCATTCCTGGGTTCGGGCGACAAGGGAGCCGGTTCGCCGACGAGGATCTGCGCCCGCCATCCACCGATCGCCGGCCCGTCGGCGGCGTGACCAGCGAGTCGGTCGTCGGCTGCGTCACCGAGCAGGCCAACCTGTTCAAGGACGACGAACAACGCGTCTGCGGCACAGGTCACCATCCCGTCGGCGAGCGGATCGTCCCCGATCATGCTCTCATCGCTCGGCATGCCGATACGGTATCGAGGTCAGCCCATGACACCGTCTCACAGCACGGTCTGCGGCATGTGCGGCTCGGTGGAGCGGAGCGCGATCTGGAGATCTTCGAGGCCAAGCCAGTGACGCCGCAGACCACGCGGGCACGGTTGCGTGGCGAGTTCATCCGCAAGGCGCAGGAGAAGCGGCGTGACTTCACCGTCGACTGGATGCACTTGAAGCTGAACGAGCGGGCTCAGCGCACCGTGTTGCCGCTCGGTCGACGAATGCGTCGACAGACTCATCGACAGCATGTGACACCCGGAACGCCAGGTGCCGGAGCCGCCACCCGACGACCGGTCGGCGACCGAGCTGCCGGCCAAGGCCCGCAGGCGCGCCCTGCAGGTGCGTTAGCGCCAGATGAAAGCGCCCATCACCAGCGCTGTGCCGATTAGTCCACAGGGAAGACCGGCGTAGGTTGCCCAGGAGCTACGGAAGCGGAGCCGGTAGAACTCTCCAATCACCGCCACTTGGCAAGCGGCGTCTCGCAATTCCTTGAGTCTGGCTGCACGTCCCTTCTGTGCCTTCTCTAGAATTTCGTTGTCTTCGGGTGTGCAAGTGGAGACGGCGTTGGCGAGGGCAAACAGGGAGAGCTCTTCGATGATCATGGCTTGCCTTAGGCTGGTCAGGCATTTCACACCGCACGGCAAGTAGAGATCTTGTTGGGACTCGACGGTGACCTTCCATTTGTGCAGTGGCCTGAAGAGGTTGGCGCGAAAACTGCCGCTGCGCTGTACCTCATCGAAGGAGACCGATTGCGGTCGCATAACCTGCAGCAGCAGAAACAGGGTGACCCCAAGCAGAGCCAGACCGGCTACTCCTGTGATAATCGCCAGTGTTCTGGGCGGATTCTTGTGCATCTCGGCCAGTGGCGAGGTGCCGACCAGTGCGCCGAGAGCGAGACCGAGCACGGTGGCCATCCATTTGGCCGAGTCGCGCAGCCGCTCTCCGGTCGTGCTCCAGTAGTCGTGAATATTGGTCAATGGCGTCGTTTCTGAGATCTTTATATCGAGTAGACCAGGAGCCCACATGGGCCAAATGATCGGCTCGGGTCGCCAGGAGCGAGGGTCATCGGTCGAGGCAACCGCGAATTCCTGCCATGGTTCATCCGGCGTGGCACGCTGGCAGACGGAACGTTCGAGGTGTCCCGGCTGACCACGTGTGATGGTCACCCGCCAGAAAAGATCTCTTCCCTTTGGGAGGCCGTCGACCGTGAGCGTGCAGAATTCACCGAGGATCTCGCCCCGAGCTGGGCGCTGTTCGAACAGCGGCTCGCGTTCCTCGTCAACGGTGGTCACGATATGCCCCCATACCCCCGAAATCTCGTAACCATACAGACTACTCCCCAGGACACCATAATGTGCATATTGTCGAGAATTCGCGACACGGACAACCGGCCATAATCGGTCATGCTGTGATCCATCGATGATGAGCACGGCCGGAATACCAGAACTCGGTAGTTCCGACAACAGACACACGCTCATCGGCATGAGCGGACGTCAAGAAGAGCCCAGCTACTAGCAGATGCGTGCCAGAGGCCTCCGCTCCTGCCGGGACTAGAACCGGAGGCGGCATTGGCCGGCGGCCGGATTCGATGGCCAGCGGGGCCAAGGACGCACGCAGTGAATATCACGGACCGTGACGGATCTAGCTGTCTTACGAGGGCCACGGTCTCCAAGATCTGGAGAGATACGGGAGATCATTTCTGCACTGAAGGGCGCTCAACGGCGCTGAACTGACATCAAGGGAGGCGCGTGAGCTGCACAGATGCCTCACAGTGCAGGTCGGAGGTGATCGCGGATTACCTTGACACGGTAGAGGTCACTGGTTCAATCCCAGTATCGCCCACCACTCTTTCCCGAGGTCAAAGCCTCGTCTCAGTCAACTGAGACGAGGCTTTCGCCGTTTCTGGAGACAACCCGAGGTGTCCGCCCATCCCTGTCGGCCTCAGAGATCTGCCGGGCCGTCGCGGAGTACGCCTCGGACCTCGTCCAGCGACACCGCCTCCGGATCGAACTCCGCCAGCCACCAGGTGCCGCCCGCCTTGGCGTAGGGCGCCAGGTCGGTGGTGGGCGGGAGGGCGAAGGCGATGTCGAACGGGCTGGTCTTCTCCCGGCGGAGCTCGGTGATGGTGGCGACGATGTCGGCGAGCTGGTCGGGGCGTTCGAGGTTGACGGGGAAGAAGCCGTCATGGCGGGCGGCCCGGCGGAGCGGTTTGGCGTTCCCGGGGAATCCCGCGGCCCAGACCGGGATACCGGGCCGTTGCGCAGGTCGGGGCAGGAACGTGACGCCGTCGACGGTGTAGTGGTCGCCGTGGTGGTGCACCGGCGTGCCGGACCATGCGGCGGTGAGGATCTCCAGTGACTCGTCGAGCATCTGCCCCCGCTGCCGGTCGCCGAGCTCCTCGCCTGTCGCGCTGAATTCGCCGGCGAAGCGGTCGCTGCCGAGACCGACGCCCAGGGTGAGGCGGCCGCCGCTGAGCAGGTCCAGGGTCGCGGTCTCCTTGGCGACCTTGGCCGGCCTGCGGCGGGCGAGCGGCGTGACCATGGGGCCGAACCGGAGGCGTTCGGTGGCGGTGGCGACCGCGGCGAGCGTGATCCACGGGTCTGCGACCTGCCGGACCGGCTCCCGCCAGCGCAGGTGGTCCCAGACGAACAGGCCGTGCCAGCCGGCCTCCTCCACCTCGGCGGCCAGCCGGGCGACCACGGACGGGTCGGCGAGCTCGTCGAAGATCGGCAGCCAGAGCGCCGAACGCAGCCGGGTCATGACCGGCCCCCCGTGTGCCGCAGGATCTCGGGGACGGCGACGTCCCAGGCCGCTCTCGGGATCTCGTGTCCGGTCCGTTCCATCGCGACCAGCCGGGCGCCGGGGATCGCCTTCGCCATGGCGCGTCCGTGCTCGTACGGGAACAGGGGATCCTCGGTGCCGTGCAGCACGAGCGTCGGAGCGCTCACCTTCGCCAGGTCCTCGCGCGGGTGGCCCTCTCCCCCGAGCATGAAGTGGTTCATGGCCGAGGCCATGTTGCTGCTGCGGTCGTACACGCGGCTGATGAGGTCCCGCATGGCCTCCTCCTCGAAGGTACGTGAGGGGGCCGCGTACAGGCGGGCGTCCGCGACGAAGTAGTCGATCACCGAGGCGCGGTCGGACCAGTCCGGCTCGGGCATCCCTTCCGAGAACGCCGCCTGGATGTGCGGGGCCATCGGCGGCAGGTCGTCGGCGCCCTGTCCGGGGCTCGTCGACAGCAAGGTGAGCGAGGCGACCCGGCCCGGGTGGTCGAGCGTCAGGTTCCGGGCGATCTCGCCGCCCATCGACATGCCGACGATGTGCGCGGCGGGCAGGTCGTAGGCGTCGAGCACTCCCACGGCGTCGGCCACGAGATCGTTCGAGACGTAGCCGGGGGCGCCCGGCTCGTAGGTGGTCGAACCGCCGGTGTCACGGTGGTCGTAGCGGATGACGAACCGTCCGGCGGCGGCGAGGCGTTCGCAGAACTCCTCCTCCCACCAGTCCATCGACGCTCCCCCGCCCATGATCAGCAGGATGGCGGGGTCGGCGGGGTCACCGAAGGTGTCGGTGGCCAGGGTCACGCCGTTGGTCTGAATGAGTCGCATCTTGATCTCTCCCTCGTTCGTGTCAGTGTGGTGGATCGTCAGCTCGCGTACGCGAGCCGGTTCGAGCGGGACGATGCGCAGCGAACGGATGGACGTCGTCCGTCCTGCGCGGTGGTTCGGCAGCGGAGCGCCGGGCCGAGCGCCTGCTGGCCGGCGAAGAGAGCGATCCCGGCGATCGCGGAGACCACCGCCAGGCCGCCTCGTCCGGCATGGGTGAGCAGTACGGTGCCGACCAGCGGGCCGAGCATGGCGCCGACACTCCAGGTGGCGGAGGCGACGCCCATGTACCTGCCGCGCAGGCCTTCCGGTGCGAGGCCGGCGAAGCTGGCGCCGAACATGACGGCGATGCCGATCTGGCCGAGCGTCCACACCACGACCGACGCGGCACGGCCGGCGTCACTGTGCACGGTGAGGACCGAAGCGACGCCGATGCCGACCAGGAGCATCGACGCGGCCAGCACCGTGCCGGGGTCGCGGCCTGCGAGGAGCCGTACCGCCAGCGGCTGGCCCGCGACGATCAAGATCCCGTTCAGCGCCAGTAGCGTGCCGTACGCTGCGGGGCCGTGACCATCGGCCGCCATGACGAGCGGCAGCGTCGCGAACATCTGCAGGAACAGCGTGAAGTAGCCGACGTGGATCACCACCATGGCGAGCATCAGCCGGTCGCGCAGGAGCACCGGCAGCAGCGCCCGCTTGGCCTGCCGCGATGCCGGCTGAAGGGTCTCGGGAACGCGGCGCCACACGATCAGCGCCGCGAGGACCGAGGCCGCGGCGTTGATCCAGAACAACAGTCCGTACCCGTTCCGGGCCAGCGCCCCGGCACTGACCGTGGCGACGGAGAAGCCGAGGTTGGTCGCCCAGAACAGCACCCCGAAGGCGCGGACCCGCTGGCCTGGCGGGAGGTCGGCCACCGCGGCGGACCCGGCCGGGCGGAACAGGTCCGCCATCAGCCCGACGCCGACCGCCGCCGCCCAGATCGCCGGCAACGTCGTGGCCGAGCCGAGCGCGACGATCGCCACGGCGGTGCCCAGGAACCCCGCCAGCATGGTGTGGCGCCGGCCGATCCGGTCGCCCAGCCAGCCGCCGAGCACCTGGGATCCGATGCCGCCGACCCCGACCGCCGCCACCACCGCGCCCGCGGTCGTCGGCGTCAGCCGCTGCTCCTGCGTCAGGTAGAGCACGAGGAACGACTGCACGGCCCCGCCGGCGCGGCTCACGAAATGCGTCGCCGCCAGGGCCCAGACCAGGTTCGGCAGGCCCGATCGCGTGCGCCCGGCCGCCGCCGTGGGTGTTCCGTAGATCGTCATGTCGATGACTCTAGGAACGTAAGCCCATCAAGAAAAGCGATTGTTTCCGATCAAAGCGATCGCTATCGCTTATGCTCGATGTCATGACCGATGTCGAACTGCGCCACCTCAGGACCATGGCCGCCATCGCGGAGGAGGGAACGTTCGGGCGAGCGGCCGAACGGCTCGGCTACACCCAGTCGTCGGTGAGCCAGCAGATCGCCGCGCTGGAGAAGACCGTCGGCGGCGCCGTCTTCGACCGGCCCGGCGGTCCCAGGCCGGTACGGATCACACCCCTCGGCGAGGTGGTCCTGGCCCACGGCCGCGACCTGCTCACCAAGGCCGAACTCCTGAACGACGCCGTCGATCGTTTCAGGGCGGGCAACGGCCGGATCGACATCGGCACCTTCCAGAGCGTGACCAACCTGATCCTGCCGGACGTCATACGCCGGCTGCTGGACGAACATCCCGGCTGCGACATCAGGCTGTCGGACGTCCAGGCAAACGATCCGCAGCTTGGGGACCTCGACCTGCTGTTCCACGACGGCCCGATCGAAGGCGACACCGAGCACGTCAAGCTGCTCGACGAGCCGTACCTCCTGGTGACCGGCGTCGGCGCCCACCCCGATGGTCCCGTACGGGCGAAGCTGCTCGACGATGCCCCGATGGTCGCCTGGCCTCTCACGTTCCACCAGACCTGGCTGGAACGGGAACTCGCCCGAGCAGGTGCACGGCCGCGGATCGTGTTCCGGACCACCGGTCACGAGACCATCCTGTCCATGGTCCGCGCGGGCATCGGCTCGGCGGTGCTGCCATGGCTCGCCCTCTACGGCTGCGACGCCTGGTCCGACGACCAGCTCAGCCTCCACCCTCTGCAGCCGTCCCCCACGCGCGAGATGTACCTGCACTGGCACGCCAAACGCACCCAGTCACCACTGGCGATCCAAGCCATCGATCTGGCCGTCGAAGCCGCCGGCAACCTCGCCCGCCAGATGTGACCACCGGCCTCGAACGCTGAGCCACCAGGATCGTCAGCCGGACTGTTTGCCGTAATCGCGGGTGTACCAGCGCTCCGGTCGCACCCGCGTCAGCACCATCGTCTCGGCGACGTCCTTCCTCGACTCCAGGTACCGGGCGCCGTCCTGGGCGCCGAGGTAGCGCTCGGCCAGCTCGCGGCGGTCCTGCAGACGGGCCGGCTCCTCGAACGCCACGACGGTCCCCTCCACCGAGACATACCGGTAATAGGGCGGCGCGGCCTCCTGCACCACCAGGCTCACCCGTCCCGCCGCCCGGATCAGGGCCATCTTGCGGCTGTCCCGGCCGGTGATGAAGGTGATCTCGCCGCCCGGCTCGTAGGCGTACCAGACGGGCACCGCCAGCGGAGCCCGGCCCGCCTCGTCCGCGACGCTCAAGATGCCCACGTACGTGCCGGCGAGAAACGCCTCCCGCTCGGCCACGCTCATCGTCAGGGTCATCACGGCTCCTCTCCGCCGATCCCCAGGATGACCGAGACCCGCCCTTTCGCGATCTCCGGAGCCCGCGGCGGGTCAGCGACCGTTGTTCCGGCGCCGTATCGTGATGATGCCTGCGACAACGAGCAGTACGGGAAGAATGAGTCCCCACATGAGCCAGCCGTTCATGGGTGGGCTTGTCCTCTCTGACCGGGCGGCAACGACGATGATCGACCTTTGAGGTCGATGGGGCACAGCCTCGACCGTCAGCGCCCGGCGGAGATCACCCGTACCGGATGAGTTCGGATGCCTCAGCCCTCTTCCAGGACCGTCCGGATGACGTGTCGGGCGTTGTGCGCCATGGCCGGGTTGGTCGTGCGGTAGTACGGCAGCGCGATCAGGGCCTGGGACAGCGTCCGCCCTCGTCCGCGCCTCCACGTTGCGTCGTCCACTCCGAGCGCTTGGCGGAAGACTTCCCGTGCATCGGTCGGCAGCAGATTCCACGCCGGGAACAGATCGCAGGCCGGATCGCCGATGCCCGTGCATCCAAAGTCGATCACTCCGGTCAGCCTGCCGTCGTCCACGAGGAGGTTGCCCGGCATCAGGTCGGCGTGCAGCCACACCGGCGGCCCGTCCCAGTCCGGGGCCGCGAGAGCGTCCTCCCAAGCGGCGGCCACGGCATCGCAGTCGATGCCTTCCTGCGGGATCCCGCGCAGTTCTTCGATCGCCGCGCTGGTCGACGCGTCCAGCAGAGTGAGCGGGCCGCCTCGGTAGGCCTTCGGCGCTCCCGGCAGGACGATGCCCCGCATTACCGTCACGAACGCGGCCAGGTCCTCAGCCAGCTTGGAGTCTCGCACCGCCCCGGCCTCGGGGTTCTCGCCCTCCAGCCACCGGTACACCGACCACGGCAACGGATACTCGTGGGTGGGATCGCCGGCGCCGAGGACTTCGGGAATGGCCGTGGGCAGTCGGCCCGCGAGGCGAGGCAGCCACTCCTGCTCCAGCGACACGCCCTTGACCCCGGCCTCCACCAGCGGCAGGCGAACGACCATGTCCTCGCCCAGCCGGTACATGGCGTTCACCGTGCCGCCGGAGGGAAACCGTTCCAGACCCAGCTCCGCCCACTGCGGAAACTGCGCGGCGACCAATCGCCGCACCAGACCCTCATCGATCGGGACCATGTCGGCGTGCATCTGACCCGCGCTCATGACGCATCATCCGATCGCCGAAGGTAAGCGCACGTCAAACACATTTGCGGCCGGCAGCGCCGGCCGGGTAGCCGTCGGCCTTCAGGGCTGCCACGAACTCGTCGATCACTTGCTGGGTGACGTGGGGCATCAGGTAGATGTGGCTGAAGTCGCGCTGCACGCCGTTCACATTGAGGGGGACGCAGGCCAGGCAGTAGGCGTCCACCACCTGTTCGGCGGGCTGGCGGAACCAGACGCTGAGGGAGTTGGGGGTGTGACCAACCTCCAGGTGGGGGCCCAGGTCGCGCAGTCGGTCGGCGGCGTAGTCGGCCAGGCGGAGGGCGCTGACGATCTCGGTGATGTGGTCGACCTCCGAGCGGCGGGCCAGGTGGTTCCACATGGCGATGGCCGCCAGGCCGCTGCGGGAGCCCGCGAAGGTGGTGTCCGGGGAGGCGATGACGGCCGGGTCGTTGGGCGGGGAGATCTGCCTGCCGATCTTGGATAGGTAGACGCCCGTGGGGAACGGCGCGCCCGGGTACTTGTGGCCGCTGGTGACGATCGAGGCGACTTCGGGGACGCGGAAGTCGAAGACCGGGGGCCGCCAGGGGTGCTGCCCGAGGTCGTGGGCCTTCTCCACATAGGGCAGGTACGCGCCGCCGAGCGCGGCGTCCACGTGGATCCAGTAGCCGTCGCGGATGTCGTAGACGTTCGGGTCGGCGGGGTCGTAGTGGACCTTGCGGCGGACGAGGTCGTGCTTCTCGAAGATGGGGCGGAGCCTCGCGCAGGCGCCTTCCACGTCGTCGCAGGCGCCCTTGAACGTGCTCCCCACGTTGAAGCAGACCAGGATCGGGTGGCCCTTGGCCGCGAAGAAATCGACGAGCGCGGCCAGGGCGTCGATGTCGATCGTTCCGGGGCCGTCGTCGCCGCCGGTCGAGGGGACACCGACCGGCCAGCCGGCGACCGTCTGCGTCCCTGGGGAGGTCAGGGGGCACTCGCCCGGGTAGCGGTCCGCGCCCATGTCGTAGAACGCGGCGATGTCCAGGACGTTCATGCCCTTGAGGTGGGAGTAGTGGGTGTCCTGCGAGAAGAACGCCACCGGCGTGTAGGCGTTGGGGCCGTCGTCGGGGTGTGAGGCGCGGGTGTAGGTCGTTCGGGAGACCTCGCCGTCGCCGATCGTGATGCGGTCCCCCACCAGGGCGTTGCCGTCGAGGTAGTCGCGGGCGTTCCAGAGCGCGTAGAGGTTGCCCTCGGTGCTGCCCATCGACAGCACGTAGCCCCAGTAGTCCTCGTCGGAGGCGTTGCTCCGGTCGGCGGGGATCGAGGCGTGCCAGAGGCGGGCGTAGTAATCCAGGACCGCGCGTTCCAGCCAGCGTGAGTGGACGGTGAAGCGGCCGTCCACGAACGGGTCGCCCGCGTTGTTGATGTGGTGCCGCAGGAACCGGCCGAGCGTCTGCGCCTCGGAGAGGCCCTGGCGGACCTGGTAGCCCATGGCGCGGGGAGCACGCCGGTCGTAGTAGGCCGACAGCTTGTCCAGCGCGGCATGGCGTGCCTTGTGGGTCATGCCGGCCGGGCTGATCTGGAAGTCGGCGTCGGTCGGGTCGCCGGTCGGGCCGTCGGTCTGGATCAGCTGCTCGGTGGTCACGATGCGACTCCCTCGGGGTGGAAGGCGAACGCCCCGTCCGCGCCGGTCAAGTCTTCGAGGCGCAGCGTGCGGGCGGGCTCGTCGAACGGGAACAGGGACGTGGCCTCCAGCCCGTCCACGATCAGGAGTTCGCCCGGTTCCAGCAGGCGCCAGTCGGGGTCGTCGTCCAGCGGCTGGCTGGCCACCAGATAGGCCGGCACCTTCGGGCCCACCTCAAGGCGTACGTCGCCGGTGCCGAGTGAACGGGTGGAGCCGAAACCGCCGCCCTCGGGCGACAGCGCCCACAGCTCGCGGTTGTCGGGATAGCGCAGTGCCCACAGCTTGCGGGGCTCGGCGAGGACGAGGTTCAGCGAGAAGATCGGCACCCGTGCGCCCAGCCGCCGGACGGCCTCGATCAGTCCGGTGGTCGTGTCGCCGTGCCGCTTGATCTGAGCGGTGATGAACGCGAAGACGAGCTCGGAGTCGGTGCTGCCCTCGACGTGGGCGCGGTCGACGTCGGTCAGCCACGAGTCGATGAGGTCCAGCCCCTGGACGAGGCCGTTGTGCGCGAAGAGCCGGTCATTGATGTCGAACGGATGGGTGTTGTGCACGTCGAGCGCGCCGGTCGTCGCGTACCGGATGTGGCTGACGAACGTGTGGGAGATGACATGCCTGGCCGCGGAGGCGAAGTCGTCGTTCTCGAACGCCGCGACCGGCGCCCTGTCCCGTACGGGCTCGTCGCCCAGAGAGAACCAGCCGAGGCCGGTCCCGTCGGGCTGCTGATGACTGAGCCGGGTGAGGCTGCTGGACGACTCCAGCAACCAGAACGACGTCTCCACTCGCGGTCCACCAGTGGTCATGGCGAATAGCCGGCACATCCGACCCGCTCCTTCCTGCCCCTGGTTACCGACAGTAATCAGAGGGTTCGTGAAGAGCCATGGTCGATGGGACCTAGTACCCCTTTTCATCTGCGGTTCCTCGGGTGAGGATGACGCTGTCCCTGGCCGCGAGGTCGCCGGGCCGTGAGGTCGCCGACCGTGAGGAGGTCCCCATGACCGACTTCGATGTCATCGTCGTCGGCGGTGGCTCGCCGGGCGAGCACTGCGTCGGCGCGCTGGCCGACGGCGGGCTGCGGGTGGCGCTGGTCGAACGCGATCTGGTCGGGGGCGAGTGCTCCTACTGGGCGTGCATCCCGTCCAAGACGCTGCTGCGCCCCGGGGAGGCGGTGCACGGCGCCAACGACGCGGCGGCCCATGCCCAGGTCGACGTGGCGGCCGCGCTGGCCTGGCGTGACTACATGGTGTCGGACTACTCCGATGCCGGGCAGGAACGCTGGCTGGCGGGCAAGGACGTCGCTCTGCTGCGAGGCACCGGCAAGCTCGCGGGCACCGGCGTCGTCGAGGTCGACGGCGTGCGGCACACCGCTCAGGACGTCGTGCTGGCCACGGGCTCGGATCCGGTGATCCCCGACGTTCCGGGTCTGCGCGAGCTCGGCGGCGTCTGGACCAGCCGCGACGCGACCGGTATGAAGGACGTCCCGGCGCGCCTGGTCGTCCTCGGCGCCGGGCCGGTCGGCATCGAGATCGCGCAGATCGTCCGGCGGCTGGGCGGCGAGGTCGTTCTCGTCGCGGGCGCCAGGGTGCTGGGCCGCGAGCCCGCTCCCCTGGGCGAGGCGCTCGGTGAGGTGCTGCGGGCGGACGGCATCGAGGTGATCACGGGAGTCCACGCGACCGGCGCCCGCCTCGAGGGCGACGACTACGTTCTGGCGCTCGAGGACGGCAGCGAGGCACGCGGCGAACGGCTGCTCGTGGCCACCGGGCGCAGGCCGCGCGTGACCGGGCTCGGCCTGGAGACGGTCGGCGTACGGGCGGACGCGCACGGGATCCCGGTCGACAAGCGGCTGCGGGCCGGTGAACGCCTCTGGGCGATCGGCGACGCGACCGGCGTCCGCCTGCTCACCCACGTCGGGAAGTACCAGGGCGAGGTCGTCGCCTCCAACATCCTCGGCGAGGTGCGCGAGGCCAATTACGACGCCGTCCCGAACGTCGTCTACACCGACCCGCAGGCGGCCTCGGTCGGCGCCGCCCAGGGCAGGTACAGCGCCACGGTCCCGGTCTCGGAGGTGGCCAAGGCCGCCGCCTACTCGCGCGCCGGAGGCACCGGTTTCCTGACGATCCTGTCCGACGGTGAACGGCTCGTCGGCGCCTACGCGCTCGGCCCCGAGGCCGGTGAGTGGCTGCAGCAGGCGACCCTGGCGATCCGCGCCCGGATCCCGCTGGCGGTCCTCCGCGACACCATCCAGCCCTTCCCCACGTTCTCCGAGATCTACGTGGAGGCGCTCAACCGCCTGGCCACCGCAATCCGCAACAGCTGACCGCACCGAGGCTCGGGTTGTTAGGCCGAACGGCCTTCTCCTGGTCTGATGGCAGCGGCACAGTCGTCGTGCGCAGATTGAGGAGAACCCGATGAGCAACCTCGAAGCCAAGCCTGTCGAAACGGTGTGCGGTGAGCCCGACGGCCCGGAGGGGCCCGCGGTCGAGGTGCTGAAGGCCCGGGAGGTGCCGCTCGGCGGTGTCCGCGCCATGCGGGTTCGGCGCACGCTCCCCCAGCGCGCCCGGTCGCTGATCGGCGCGTGGTGCTTCGCCGACCACTACGGTCCTGACGACATCACCGACACCGGCGGCATGGTCGTTCCGCCGCATCCGCACACCGGGCTGCAGACCGTCAGCTGGCTGTTCGCCGGGGAGGTCGAACACCGCGACAGCCTCGGCTCGCACGCCCTGATCCGGCCGGGCGAGCTCAACATCATGACCAGCGGGCAGGGCATCTGCCACTCCGAGGTGTCCACCGAGCGGGAGCGGACGCTGCACGGGGTCCAGCTCTGGGTCGCGCTGCCGGACGCCGCCCGCCACGGCCCGCGCGACTTCCAGCACTACGCCCCGCCGCTGGTCGAGCTGGACGGCGCGACTGCCCGGGTGTTCCTCGGCGAGCTCGCCGGCAGTGATTCGCCGGTACGGACGTTCACACCGCTGCTCGGCGCCGAGCTGACCCTCCAGCCGAGGGCGGAGGTCACCCTGGAGGTCGATCCCTCGTTCGAGCACGGCGTACTCCTCGACAGCGGCGCGGTGACGATGGCGGGCACGGACCTTGCCCCCGCCGACCTCGGCTACCGGGAGCCAGGGACGTCCGACCTCACGCTGGCCAACCCGGCGGACGAGCCCGCCCGGATGCTGCTGCTCGGCGGGCCGCCGTTCGGCGAGGAGCTCGTCATGTGGTGGAACTTCGTGGGCCGCGGCCACGAGGAGATCGTCGCCTTCCGGAACGCCTGGGAGGCCGAGTCCGACCAGTTCGGGCGGATCGACGGCTATGAGGGCACCCCGCAGCGTCTCCCCGCACCCGCCCTCCCGGCCACCCGCCTCAAGCCGCGTTCAACACCCCGGTGACACATCAGACGAATCACGGGCGACCAGGCCGGTGACGCGCGGCTGCGTCTACGACGCTGGACGGCGCCGCCAGGGTCCTCGACCTGGTCGGCCTGGAGACCGACCATCTCGCCCATGTCCGGCTCTGCGAGTGCGAGTTCACGCGGATCAAGGACCCGCCGACGTCGTTCAGTTCGTCGACGACCTCAGGTTGGAGAAGGTCACCGTCAACGGGAGCGTCCGGGGACCGCGGACCTGACCGGCCGCCCAGGTCACGGCCGCGGGGTCGGCCAGCTCGAAGTCCGGGATCCGTTCCAGCCAGGTCTCGAGCGCGACGCGCAGTTCCATCCGGGCCAGGTGCGAGCCGACGCAGCGGTGGATGCCGAGCCCGAACGCCGCGTGCCGGTTGACCTCGCGGTCGATGACCACCTCGTCGGCCCGGTCGAACTGCGCCGGGTCGCGGTTGGCGGCCGGGAACGACAGCAGGATCCAGTCGTCGGCCTTCATGTCGACGCCCTGCCACCGCATGTCGTCGCGGACCAGCCGCGCCATCGTGACCGGCGCGTAGACGCGCAGCAGCTCCTCCATCGCGGTCGGCAGCAGCCCGGGCTCGGCGACCAGCCGCCGCCGGTCCTCCGGCGTCCTGGCCAGGTGCCACAGCGAGGCGCCGATCGCGCTCCACGTCGTGTCGATGCCCGCGATGAGCAGCAGCGACATCGTGCCGGCGACGTGGTCGGGGTCGAGCTTGCGGCCGTCGAGCTCGGCGTTGATCAGGTAGCTGGTGAGGTCGTCGCGCGGGTTGTCGACGTGGTCGCGGATCTGGGCGAGCAGGTAGTCGAACAGCAGGTTCATCCGGCCGATGCGCTCGTCGACCGGCAGGTTGATGCCCTCCAGCGCGTTCTCCACGAACTCGCGGAAGCGCGGGCCGTCCTCGGGCGGGAAGCCGAGCATGTCGGCGATGACGCGGGTCGGGATGTGCTGGGCGTAGTCGCGGGCCGCGTCCACGACGTCGCGGCCCTCGACCTCGTCGATCAGGCCGTGGCAGAACGCCCGCGTCGACTCCTCCAGCTTGGAGACCGCGGACTTGGTGAACGCCGGGAGCAGCAGCCGGCGCGCGCCGTGGTGGAACGGCGGGTCGGAGGAGATCGGCGGCACGGCGCCGACCGGCGCCATCTCGGGCGGCGGCCGGAAGTTGCTCATCACGACCGACCGCGAGGAGAACCGGTCGGAGTCGTAGGCGATCGCGGCGACGTCCTCGTACCGGGTCGGCAGCCAGCCGCCGCCGAACCGGTCGGTGTGCGCGATCGGGCAGCGCTGCCGCAGCTCGTCCTGGATCGGGTACGGGTCGGCGGCCCACTCGGGTTCCAGGTGGGAGAAGTCGGTCGCCCAGTCCGAGACGGGACCGGTGACGATCTCGTTGCGGGTGCCGAGCGGCCGCTCCTCGCGCCCGTCCCGGAAGGTCTCGCCGAACCGGTCGTCGGTGGTCATCTCACGCCTCCTTCTGGACGATGACGGCACGTTCGGGGCAGTTGGCGGCGGCCAGCCGCGCGTCCGGTTCCTTGTCCTCGGCTACGACGCCGTCGCCGAGGACGGTCCCGTAGCCCTCGTCGTCCTCCCCGAACAGGCCGGGTGCCAGGTCGTAGCAGCGGCCGTGCCCCTGGCACTTTCCCGTGTCGATCTCGACTTTCACCGCGTCTCTCCCGTCTGGTTCGTGCTCGTCCGTGTCGTGGATTGCGCCACCGTGGACGCCGCCGGTGCGAGCGCGGCGACGACGCGGGTGAGCAGTGCCGTCCACTCCCCGTCGTCGACCGCGTGCAGGTCCGGCGTGACGAGCTCGCTCCCCATCGCCAGCAGCAGGCAGAACTGCGCGAGCGCCTTGGGCGACAGGGCGGGGTCGAGCTCGCCCGCGAGCTGCCCCGCGGTCACCAGCCCGGCCAGCCAGTCGGCCTTCTCGCCCATGTAGTCGCGCATCTGCCGGGCCACGTCGTCGTCGCGCCGGGCCGCCACCAGCGCCTCGACGATGAGGTTGCCGCGCACGTCCCGCCCGTGCGGGAGGGAACGCCCGGCGATCAGGAGCACTTCGGTTATCGAACGGTCCGGATCCTCGGCGAGCAGGTCGGCCAGCAGCCGTCGCCCGTGCGCGCCGAGCGCCGCCACCAGCAGCTTCGCCTTGGAGTCGAAATGGGCGTAGAGGGCGCCGTTGCTGACGCCCGCGGCCGCCGCGATGTCGGCCACGCGCGTGCCGTCATAGCCGCGGTCGGCGAAGACGTCGGCCGCGGCGCGCAGCAGCCGTTCCCTGGTCTCCGCGGCGGTGACGCCCGATATCCGGCCCATACCTCAAATTAAAAGAGTGTTCATTTGAGACGTCAAGAGTGAGCCTGGGAACGAGCGGGACGGACAGGATCAAGAAAAGGCGGTCAGGAACCGGTCGCGGAAGGCGCTCATCGGCCACACCGGGGCGTCGTGGCCCGGCCTCAGGCCGTCCTGCCAGCCCCAGCCCGAGATGCGGTCGAGGACCGCCTTGTCGTGGGCGACGATCGTGATCGGCACGTCCCGGCTGGCGCCCTCGCCGGTCACGATCGGGGCGGGCTGGTGGTCGCCCAGGAAGACCAGGACCAGGTTCTTGTCGCCGTACTTCTCGACGTAGGAGATCAGGCTGTCGACCGAGTACTGGATCGAGCGGCGGTACTCGGTGCGGACCCGGCCGGGGTCGCGCCAGACGACGTCGGGCTTCTCCCCCTGGCCCGGCATGCTGTCGTAGACCGAGCCGTCGCCGACGTCCTGCCAGCCGATCATGTGCGGGATGGGCGCCCACGGCATGTGGCTGGACAGCAGCGGGATCTCGGCCATGAGCGGCGCGTGGCCGGGCTTGGCGCGTTCGGTCCGCTGGAACTCCGCCAGCGTGTACTGGTCGGGCATCGTGGCCCAGCTGAAGTTGGGCCCGTGATAGCCCATGTCCCGGTCGGCGTAGATCTTGTCGTAGCCGAAGAACCGGCCCTCCGGCCAGGTCCTGGTCACGCCCGGGACCACGGCGACGCTCCGCCACCTGGCCCGCTGGAACGCCTTGTTGAGCGTCAGCCGGTCGCTGGCGACCACCGCACGGTAGCGCTGCTGGTTGTTGATCCACAGCCCGGACAGCAGGGTCGAGTGCGCGAGCCAGCTCCCGCCGCCCGCGGTGGGCGAGGTGAGGTAGCCGCTGCGCGCCGAGAAGCCGGCCGCGGCCAGGCGGCGCGTCCCGTCGTCGAGCGTCGCGTCGACCGCGGGCGCCATCGACGGGTCCTCGACGGCGCTGCGCCCGTAACTCTCGACGAACGCGAGCACGACGTCCTTGCCGCGCAGGCCGGTCAGCAGTTGCGAACCAGGGGTGTTCCGGAAGGCGTCCACCGAGGCCTGCTTGGCGAACTCCTCGCGGTCCTGGAAGCTGTGGGTGACCTGCTTGGCGTGGTCGAACGCCAGGTGGGCGGCGCCGTAGGAGGCGAGCGGCGCGCTGAACGCGGCGCCGACCAGCCAGATGACCGTGAGCGCCGCCGCCGCACGCATTGCCTCCATCCGGTGCCGCGCGACGATGCCGCTCAGCCGTACGGCCGAGAGGGTCATCAGCACCAGGACCGCCACGGCCAGCACGACCACCCCGACGACCACGACGGTCGCCCCGGTCTCGCCCATGGAGGAGTCGAGGAACTCCACGGCGGGCCGTACCAGCACCCAGTCCAGGATCGGGTCGAACTTGCGCGCCAGAACCGAGTCGAAGCCGATGTCGGTGACCTTGACGATGGTCAGCAGGCCCAGAAAGGCGCCCACGAGCGCCGCGACGGGCTTTCGTGCCCTGCCCGGTAGCAGGAGCACCACGCAGACACCGGCGATCGCCTCCACCGGGACGCGCAGAAACGCCCCGGGCGAATAGCGGCCGAGTTCGCTCGGCGCGAGCAGGGCGAAACCGACGAGCAGGCACGCCGAAACGGTCGCCGTCCAGCCGGCGACGCGGCGCAGCCTCGGTCGCGAGCGCCCCGTTCCGGCCGCGCCGTCCCCGCCGTTCTTCTCTTCAGGCTCGCCGAAGTCGCCCGGGGTCTCTTCCGGTGCGTGCTTCGGGCGGCCGAACGTCGTCAGGTCGTCCCCCACACAGACACACAAGCTATACGTCTGGGAGGTCGGAGTGGTTCAAACAGAACCGCCGGAATGCCCGAAAGAAAACACCCGGAGTGTTATGTCTTTGATGGCGTCTCCGCGTGGTGTGTGAAACAGTCCTATCTCGAAGCCGCCCGTTCTCTAGCCCTATGGGAAACATGCCTGCGGATCGCGTGATTACAGAAGCGAACACCGAAAGCCTCAGGAGATCCCGACCCGCCGCCGATGACGTCCGCCGCCGCGTGGTGGAAGTGGTCAGCGACACGACCCGGCTACAGCTCCCGACCGACCATTCGGCGCTCGACCTCTACCTCGCGCTGCTCCAGGACCGGCTGCCGGTCTACGTCGGAACGGTCTCCGAGGTGCTCGGGCGGGTCGGTCAGGGTACGGTCCGGGAGAACCTGCGGGACGCGGCCCGGGCCACGATCGACTTCTACTGCCAGATCCTGGCCGCCAAGCTGGCCGTGATCGCCGATCCCCTGCAGGTCGCCCGGCTCCGCCAGGTCCTCCTGAAGCGCGGCATGGGCCAGCACCAGGCGGAGGAGAACGTGGCGCGCTACCTCCGCCTGGAGCGTGACGCCGGCGGGGTGGGAGCCGGTGTCGAGCCCGGCGCGGTCGCCCGGCTGCTCATCGGCGCCTGCATCAACTACGCGTTCAACCGGCTGCTCATGGGCGAGAGCGAGATCCCCGAGCGCGGCGAGTACGCGGCCGACATCGTGCGCGGCATCAGCCTCGGCTGACGTCCCCTCTGACGTCCCCTCTGACCTACGCCTCGGGCAGGAGCGGGCCGAGCGGGCCCAGGTCGAGGTTGAGGTCGGCGGCGTCCAGGCCGAAGTGATCCTTGAGCTTGGCCATGGCCTCCTCGAGCCGCATCAGCGCCAGCCCGACCTCCTCGACCTGCTCCTCGGTGAGCGTCTCGCTCTCGACGCGGCGGATCGCCTGCCGTTCCATCAGCTGGCGGATCAGTTCCACGACCGTGAGGACGAGCTTCACCAGGTCCCGTTCGACGTTCTCGGGGTCGGACCGGATCCGCTGCATCACGCCCGTCGAGCCGGGCGTCGAACGGATCGGGCGCGCGGCCATCGGGGCGTCCCGTTCCTGGGGCAGATGCCCCTGCGGCAGGGAACCTTCGGGGGTCATGGGACCTCCTTGGTGAGCTCTTCGCGCACCGTGGTGATGAGGGCGCGCAGTGACACGTGCACAAGGTCCACGTCGGCGATGGTGATGACGACGTCGCCCGCGATGACGACGCCGCCCGCCAGCAGCCGGTCCAGCAGGTCGACCAGCGCGACGCGCTCGGCCGGCACGCTCCCCGGCCCGGACCCGGTGTCGACGGTGACGGTCATCAGGTCTCGTCGATGAAGGAGTAGGGCGGCCACGGCCCGGTGACCTCGAGGCCGATGCCGGGCAGGCGCGTGTCGACGTCCTGGACGACGGCCAAAAACGGGTCCACCTGGGCCTCGTCGAGCAGGTAGGCGACGTTCAGGATCTGGACGCCCTCGTGCTGGGACAGGCGCGGGTCCTGCGCCGGGTGCTGCCTGCTGGCGACCGAGTAGTCGGCCAGCTCGGCGTGCACGGCCTCGGCCTGCGCGATGCGCCGGCGGCTGCCGTCCTCGACCCGGTTCCGCTGCGCCTGCCGGCGGCGCAGGTAGGCCGTCCCGGTCCCGCCGCCGGGCTGGGGCTCGGGTTCCGGCTCGGGTTCGGGTTCCGCGTCGGGGTAGGCGTAGGCCTTCACGCCCCACTCCGAACGGCCGGTGATGCTGTCCAGCGCCCGCCCGAAGGTCTCCTTGCGCTCGACCAGTACCTCGGCCACGCGGGCGTCGTCACGGTAGAGGGTGGCGATCCGCACCGGAACGGTCGGCGCCCAGCGCGCGGCCCGGTCGACCACGTCGTGGTGCGCCCGCGCGGTCTCCTCCAGGAACGTCAGGTCCTCCAGGTTGACGCGCAGCGCCTCCTCGCCGAAGTCGTCGGTCCGCACGGTGCTGACCAGCGCGGTCAGCCCGGCGGCGGACACGGCGCGGACGGGCGACCCGCTCACCCCGGCGACGCCGATCATCCGGGCGTTCTCCACGTCCCGCGCGACGCCGTACAGGTAGACGGCGGTATCGGTCACCGTTCCACCTCCTTCTTGGTCCCGTCACCCGCCTCCAGAGCGGCGATGCGCTCGCGGAGGCGGTCGTTCTCCTCAAGGACGCGCTCGTGCTCGCCGCGGCCGTCGACCTCCTGGCGCCGCGCGGCGCGCGACGACAGCGACGGGTCGTGCTCCCACCAGTCGATCCCCATCTCCTTGGCGCGGTCGACGGAGGCGACCAGCAGCCGCAGCTTGATCGTCAGCAGCTCGATGTCCAGGAGGTTCACCCGGATGTCGCCGACGATGACGATGCCCTTGTCGAGGATGCGTTCGAGCAGGTCGGCCAGGTTGGTGGTGCCGCCGCGCGCCTCGGCCATCGAACGGGCCGGCGAGCGGGCCCCGGTCCAGGAGATGTCGTCCGTCACGTTCTCACTTCCTCTAGTTCTCTCGGCCGACCTGGCCGCGCGTGTAGCGGCGGAGGCGCCGGTAGGAGACCAGGTCGCCGTCGCCGTCGACGTCGCACTGGTAGACGGCGAGGATGTCGGCGGAGTCGGGGATCCGGTGGATCTCCACGATCTCGACCGTGACGCGCCAGCCGTCGTCGTGCCGCTCAGCCCCGATCACGCTCTCGGCGTCGCGGCCGGTGAGCTCGGTGACGTGGTGGACGGCTGCCTTGGCGGCGTCGGCTGCGCTCAACATCTCAGGCTCCCTGAGTCCGAGTGCGGCCGATGGTGAGGCGCTGGATCAGCTCCTCCTCACGCTCGGCCGCCTCCTCCTCGGTCATCTCACCGGCGGCGACCGCGTCGGCGAGCTGCTGCATCTCGGCCATGACGGCTCCCGGGTCGTACAGCCGGCCCTCGGCCTCCTCCTGGAGCACCTCGGCCAGCCAGACCACGCCGCGCACGGGTGCGAGCGGAAGGGTCACCAGGCCGCTGAACAGACCCATGGCTCATCCCTCCGGCACGAAGTCATAGGGCGGCAGCGGGCCGATCAGCCGCAGCTGGATCCGCCCGGCGTGCGCCTGCCCGAGCTCCTCGACCGCCTGCACGAAGTCGTCCTGCTTGGCACGGTCGATGAGGAACGCGGCGTCGACCACGTCCTCCTCGCGCGCCGGCGTCTTCGCCGAGACCGCCACGGCGGCCGGGGCCAGCGGTTCGAGCAGCGCGCGGGCATCGCCCTCGCGGCGTGCGTCCAGCGCCTGCGCGATGAGCTCGCCCAGCCGGACGCGGTCGTAGTACGCCGCGTCGGCGGCGTCGGGCGGGACGTCGCGGACCCGCTCGTTCAGCTCGGCGATCGCGGGCTCCTGCTGCATGACCTCGCGCAGCACGTTCTCCTGCACGTAGGTGCCCTTGAGCCGCATCTCCAGCCGCCCCTCGAGCTGGTCGAGGATCTCCTTGAACCGGCCGGCGTTGCCGGCGAGCAGCTCCTGCTCGACGGCCTCGCGGCTGTTCAGCGCGGCGCCGAAGCGGAACGGGAGGACGACCGCGCCCGCCACCAGCAGCGCTTCGAGGACCTGCTGGTAGGCCATGAGGTCGGCGCGTTCGCCCAGCGGGCGTCCGGCCGGAAGTTCACTGACCACCGCGGCGACGTCGCCGTGGGCGACGAGCTCGACCGGATGGCCGTCCAGGCCCTTGGCGTCGCCGGGAACGTCGGTGCCCGCGCGGGCGACTCCGTAGATGTAGAGGGGGGCGGTCATTCGTCCTCCTCCTTCTTGCTGCGGCTGCTGCTCCGGCGCGAACGGGCCGGCTGCTTCTCCTCTTCCTCGTCGGAGGAGCCGAAGGCGTCCTTCAGTTTCTCTCCGGCGCCCTCGAGCGCGCCCTTGGTCTTGCTGCGGGCGCCCGACTCGGTCATGTCGTCGATCATCTGCGGCAGCCCCTTGGAGGTGCCGTCGTGGGCGATGTCGAGGCGGTTGACCGCCTCGGCGAACCGCAGGTAGGTGTCCACGCTCGCCACGACGATCCGGACGTCGATGGTGAGGATCTCGATCCCCACCAGGGAGACCCGGGCGTAGATGTCGATGACCAGGCCCTTTTCCAGGATCAGGTCAAGGACGTCGGCGAGGCTGCTGCCTCCCCCGCCGCCACCCCCGCCACCTCGTTGAACCGTGCTGGTACCCGAAGTCTGCTGGGCGATCGGCCCGCTCATGTGCGTCACTCCTTGTAGGTCTTGGTGTCGTTCTCAGTGCCTTCAACGGCGCTTGCGCGCCTTGCGGGCGGCCCAGACGGCCGCACCCGTTCCGACGGCCGCACCCGCGGCGGCGGGGACGACCCGCAGGAGCTTCTGCAGCGACAGAAGCTTCGTCAGGCCGACGACCTTCTGCGGCACCGCGGTCAGCTGCTTGGCCGTGGCCTGCACGCCTTCCCCGGCGGTCTTGGCCGTGTCCTTGGCCGCCGCCTTGGTGGTGTCGGTCGCGGCCTTGGCCGTGCTCCCGGCCGCCTTCGTCGTGTTCTTCGCGGAGGCGGCGGTGCCCTTCGCCGAACGGGCGGTGGTCCTGCCCGATCCGGCGGCGGTCTTGGCGGCCGTCTTCGCCGTCGTCCTGCTCGTGTTCTTGGCCGACGTGCCGGTGTTCTTCGCGGAGGTCGTCGTGCCCTTGGCCGAACGCGCCGTGCGCTTGGCCGCGCCCTTCGCCGAACCGGCCGCCGCCCGGGTCGCGCCTCGCCTGGAGGAGCCGGAGGAGTTCGTCGAGGAACTGGAGGAGTTCGTCGAAGAAGTCGTCTCCGACTTCGGCGTGCTCTTGCCGTTGTCGTTGCCGGTGCCCTTGCTCGGGCCCGTGGGGGTGTCCATTCGTGCGTCCTTCCAGTGATGCCATGCCCCGGGGATGTGTGTTCGAGTACCCGAACGTCCGCCCGCAAACATGGGTGCGCTTTCAGGTCGTCAGTTCCCGGTGTCGCTCAGGTCGTCGCGATCGCTGATCTTCGTGGTGTCGCGCGGTTCGGCGAAGACCTCGCTCTCCTCGGGCACGCCCTCCTCGATCCGGCGGACGCGCATCAGCTCGGCGTCCAGTTCGGCGCCGAGCAGGATCGCCAGGTTGGAGAACCACATCCAGATCAGGAAGATGACGATCGCCGACAGCGCGCCGTAGGTCTTGTTGTAGGAGCTGAAGTTGGCGACGTACACCGCGAACGCGGCCGACGCGGCGATCCACACCACGATCGCGAACACGCTGCCCGGGGCGATCAGACGCCAGCCGGACTGGCGGACGTTCGGCGCCGCCCAGTAGAGCGTCGCGATCGCGACCATGACGACCAGCAGGACGACCGGCCACTTGGCGATCCCCCAGACCGTCACGAACGCCGAGCCGAGCCCGAGCACCTTCCCGGCCTGCTCGGCGAAACGGCCGGTAAAGGTCACCGCCAGCGCGCTCGAGCCGATCAGCAGCACCATCGCGAGAGTCAGCAGCAGCCGGAGCGGCGCGAGCTTCCACATCGGCCGGCCCTCGGGCATGTCGTACAGCGCGTTGATCGCCCTGATGAACGCGGCGACGTACTTCGACGAGGACCACAGCGCGACCGCGAGCCCGATCGCCGCGAACAGCCCCGCCGTCGGCTCGGTGCCGCGCAGGTTCTGCAGCAGCGAGATGAGGATGTCGCGGAACTGGCCGGGTGCCAGCTGCCGCACGTTGTCGATGAGCGTCTGGGTGCCCGAGACGCCCGACAGCCCGACCAGCGACACCACCACGATGAGCGCCGGGAAGAGCGACAGGACGCCGTAGTAGGTGAGGGCCGCGGCCCAGTCGGCGAGATTGTCTCGCTGGAACCCCACGACGACGCGCTTGAACACGCTCCACCACCCTGGGCGGGAAGCGGCTTTGTTGGACATGGGATTCGCCCTTCTCGATGGAAGGCGGCTCTATACCCGGCCCGCGTCGCCGTACGCGAAGCACCGCGCTGTCCGGGAGGTCACGCGTCGCCATAACCGGGGCTCTGTTTTGTCCGCATTTGCCGGGGTAGCTGGCGCACTGACCCGGATCGACGATGAGGTGACGCGAACATGAACTTCAGGACCGGGGCGCTCGCCGGAGCCGCGGCGGGCGCGGCGGGCTACCTGAGCATCCGCACGGCATGGCACAGGCTCAAAGGACGAGCCTTCGGCGCGCTCGTCGCGCGCTGGGAGGCCATGCTCGACCGGGCAGTGCGCAGGCTCACCGCCAAGGCCGAGACCGGTGGGCCGCTGGTGAAGGGCGCACTGGCCGGAGCCAAGGCGCTGGCGGAGGGGAAGTCCCCGCTGCGCGCCGTGCTGAGCGCCGGCTGGACCGCCTTCAAGGCCGTGCTGTCGGGCATCTTCGGCGGTGGCAAGAAGGTCAAGGTCACCTCCATCGTCGAGGAGGTCGACGTCGGCGCGCCGCGGCGGCTGGTCTACGACCAGTGGACGCGGTTCCAGGACTTCCCCACGTTCATGAAGAAGGTCGTGAGCGTCGACCAGCCCGACGACGAGAAACTGCACTGGAAGGCCAAGATCTTCTGGTCCAACCGGACCTGGGAGTCGACCATCATCGAGCAACTCCCCGACCGGCACATCGTGTGGCGCTCCAAGGCACCGAAGGGGCATGTCGACGGCACGGTGAGCTTCCACGAGCTCGACCCCGAGCTGACCCGCGTGGTGCTGGTCCTGGAGTACCACCCGAAGGGGCTGTTCGAGCGCACCGGCAACCTGTGGCGCGCCCAGGGACGGCGTGCGCGCGTGGAGCTGAAGCACTTCCGCCGCCACGTCATGACCCAGAGCGTGCTCGACCCGGACGGCATCGACGGCTGGCGCGGCGTGATCCGTGACAGCGAGGTCGTCAGGCCCCATCAACCCGCATCGTGACTGCCGGAATCCGGCGGAGGTACGAGGTATTCAGATCATGAAACTGCCCACTGACAAGATCGCGGCACATCTCCCGGGACACAAGACGTCCACCATGGGCCGCATCGCCAAGAACCTGCCCACCGACGCGCTCAAGAACGTGCACATCCCGGGCGGACGCACCGCCGGCGCGGCCGGCGGCGCGCTGGTCGGCATGGGCGCTGCCGTCGCCGCCACCAAGGCCGCGAGCCGCCTGAACGAGCGTCGCCACAGCAACGGCGGCGAGAGCTCCTCCGGCTCGTCCTCACCCGCGCGTACCGAGGACAAGGACGCCGACGCCGACGCGTCCGACCAGGTCGAGGCGCAGGACGAGCAGGACCAGGACGAGCAGCAGGACGAAGGGCAGGAGGGCGAGAAGAAGCAGGGCTTCTTCGCGCGCCTGTTCAAGCGCGGCAAGGGCGGTGGCCAGACCGGCGGCAAGAAGCTGAAGGTCACCAACATCATCGAAGAGGTCGACGTCGGCGCGCCGCGGCGGCTGGTCTACGACCAGTGGACGCGGTTCCAGGACTTCCCGACCTTCATGAAGAAGGTCGTCAGCGTCGACCAGGCCGACGACGAGAAGCTGCACTGGAAGGCCAAGATCTTCTGGTCCAACCGGACCTGGGAGTCCACGATCGTCGAGCAGCTTCCCGACAAGCGCATCGTGTGGCGTTCCAAGGCGCCCAAGGGGCACGTGGACGGCGCCGTGTCGTTCCACCGCGTCGCGCCGAACCTCACCCGCGTCCTGCTCGTGCTGGAGTACCACCCGCAGGGGCTCTTCGAGCGGACCGGCAACCTGTGGCGCGCGCAGGGGCGTCGTGCGCGGCTGGAGCTCAAGCACTTCCGCCGGCACGTCATGACGCAGAGCCTGCTCAACCCCGAGGACGTCGAGGGCTGGCGCGGCGAGATCCGCGACAGCGAGGTCGTGAAGACGCACGACGAGGCGGTCGAGGAAGAGGAGAAGGCACTCAAGGAGGGCGGCGAGGACCGCTACGAGGAGACCTTCGACTCCGACGCCGATGCCAAGTCCGACACCAAGGCCGACACCAAGACGGACGCCAAGACGGACGCCAAGGAAGAGGCGGCCCAGTCGGCCAAGTGAGGCGCGGTCACCGGTCGGCCGGTGGCGTGACGAAGCGGACCTCGGGCCTGCCGACCTGGCCGTAGTTGGGTTTGCGCAGGGCGAGCCCGTTGTCGGCGAGGTACTCCAGGTACCGGCGGGCGGTGACCCGGGAGACCCCGGTCAGGTCCGCGGCCGCGGCCGCGGACAGCCCGTCGGCGGCCTCGCTGAGGGCGTCGGTGATGGCCTGCAGCGTCTCGCCGCTGAGGCCCTTCGGAAGGGCCTGCTGGTTGGGGGTGCGCAGTGTGGCGAGCATCCCGTCGACCTCGGCCTGGCCGGTGACCTCCCCCGACCTCGCGGCGCTCTCCCTGAAGCGTGCGTAGCGCTCCAGCTTGTCGCGCAGCGAGGCGAAGGTGAACGGTTTGAGGAGGTACTGGACGACGCCGACCGACACGGCGGCGCGGACCACCGTGAGGTCGCGCGCCGAGGTGACCGCGATGACGTCGACCGGGTGGCCCGCCGCCCGCATGGCCCGGCACACCTTGAGCCCGTGGGTGTCGGGCAGGTAGAAGTCGAGCAGGACCAGGTCGGCCTGCTCGCGCTTGAAGAAGCGCAGCGCGTCCGCGCCCGAGTGCACGACGCCCGCGACCTCGAACCCGGCGACGCGTTCGACGTACTGCCGGTGCGCCTCGGCGGCGACCGGGTCGTCCTCCACGACCAGGACCCGGATCATGCCGACCCGACCTTGGCGAGCGGGAGCCGTACGGTGAAGACCGCGCCGACCTCGCGGCGGACCTCGACGGCGCCGCGGTGGCGGCGGACGACCTGGCCCACCAGAGCGAGCCCGAGGCCGCGGCCGACGGGGCCGTCCGCCGACTTGGTGGTCCAGCCGCGCCGGAAGATCGTCTCGACGGCGCCGGGCTCCACGCCCGGGCCCGTGTCGGCCACCTCGATCACCAGCTCACCGTCCTCCGTGCGGGCGCTCACCGTCACGCGCGGCGGCTCGGCCCGTTCCGCGCCCGCCGGGCTTGACAGGGCCGCGGCGTCGACGGCGTTGTCTATCAGATTGCCCAGCACCGTGACCAGGTCGCGAGGCTCGATCGCGCCCTCGATGCCGTCCATGGCGGTGTCGTCGGCGATGACCAGCTCGACGCCGCGTTCGCTGGCCGTGGTGGCCTTGCCGAGCAGCAGCGTCGCCAGCAGCGGCTCGGTGACGGCGCCGACGACGCGGTCGGTGAGCTGCTGGGCGGTCTCCAGCTCGGCGGTCGCGAACTCCACGGCCTGCTCGGTCCGGCCGAGCTCGACCAGCGAGACGACCGCGTGCAACCGGTTCGAGGCCTCGTGCGCTTGTGAACGCAGCGCCTCGGCGAACCCCTGGGCCGTGTCGAGGCGGCCGGTGAGCTCCTGCAGGTCGGTGTGGTCGCGCAACGTGACGACGTTGCCCATCGGGCGGCCGTGCGACAGCACCGGCGAGGTGTTGACCACCACCACCTTGGTGTCGCCCACGTGGATCTCGTCCGAGCGCGGCTCGGCCGACACCAGGGCCTCGGTGAGCTCGGCGGGCAGCCCCAGCGCGTCGGCCGCCAGGCCACGCGGGTCGGAGGTCAGGTCGAGCAGGTCCAGCGCCGCGTCGTTGCAGAGCACGATCCGGCCGTCCCGCCCGACCAGCACCAGCCCCTCCCGGACGGCGTGCAGGATCGCCTCGTAGTAGTCGAACATGCCGCGCAGCTCGTCGGGGGCGACCCCGCGCGTCTGGCGGCGCAGCCGGCTGCTGACCAGGTAGCTGCCGGCGATCCCGGCGGCCAGCACGGCCATCGCCACCGCGACCAGGACCAGGAGCCGGTTGCGCAGCTCGGCCGAGATGGCGTGCACGGTGATCCCGACCGCGACCAGGGCGACCACCCGGTGCGAGTCGTCGAAGACCGGGGTGACGGTCCGGACCGAGGGCCCCAGCGTGCCGGTGTAGGTCTCGGTGAACGGGTGACCGGCCAGCGCCCGGCTGGTGTTGCCGAGGAACCGGTGCCCGATCTCGGCGGGGTTCGGGTGGGTGTACCGGATGCCCTGCGGGTTCATGATCGTGATGAAGTCGACGCCGGTGTCGGCCCTGACCCGTTCGGCGAACGGCTGGAGCCGCACGCTCGGGTCGGGCGTGGCCAGCGCGGCCCGCAGATCCGGGGCGTCGGCGAGGGTGGTCGCGACGACGCTGACGGTCGCGGTGGCCCGGGCGTCCGCCGAACGGCGCGCGTCGAGATAGCCGAGCGTCGCGCCGATCACGACGAGCACGGCGACGATCCCGGCCTGCAGCGCGAGCAGCTGCCGGGCCAGGCTCCAGCGCCTGACGTGCGCCGTCAGCCGGCCGGCACCGTTGGTCCTCGTTCTCCCCACCCACCTCCATCAGGCATTTCGTACGTGAACGAAATGTACACAAAGGTGACCCGGGTCACACAAGGCCGGATAGTCGGGGCGCGTCAACCAGCCCAGGAAGGCAGGAACCCCCGATGGCCGACTCCGCCGCCACGTCCCCGCCCACACCGCCGCCCGCGCCGGCCCGCCGCCGCGACCCGGTCCACTACCTGTACCTGGCGGTCATCGCCGCCGTGCTCCTCGGCATCCTGGTCGGCTTCGCCGCCCCCGACTTCGCCAAGGAGCTGAAGCCGCTCGGCACCGGCTTCGTCAACCTGATCAAGATGATGATCTCGCCGATCATCTTCTGCACGATCGTCGTCGGCATCGGCTCGGTGGCCAAGGCCGCCAAGGTCGGCAAGATCGGCCTGATGGCGCTCGGCTACTTCCTGGTGATGTCGACGTTCGCCCTGCTCATCGGCATGGTCGTCGGCAACATGCTGGACCCGGGCTCGGGCCTGCACCTCACCGCCGCCTCGACCGCCAAGGCGCACGCGTCCGCCGAGGGCTCCGAGGGCGCCGTCGACTTCCTCCTCGGGATGATCCCGACCACCCCGGTGTCCGCGCTGACCGAGGGCCAGGTCCTGCAGACGCTGCTGATCGCCCTGCTGGTCGGCTTCGCGCTGCAGCGGATGGGACCGGCGGGGGCGCCCATCCTGCGCGGCGTCGAGGTGATCCAGAAGCTGGTCTTCCGGGTCCTGGCGATGGTCATGTGGGCCGCCCCGATCGGCGCGTTCGGCGCGATGGCCGCCGTGGTCGGCGAGACCGGCTGGGCCGCGCTGCGCAGCCTCGCGGTGATCATGACGGGCTTCTACATCACGTGCGCGCTGTTCGTGTTCGTCGTGCTCGGCACCGTGCTGTGGCTCGGCGCGCGGATCAACATCCTCATGCTGCTGCGCTACCTGTCCCGCGAGTTCCTGCTGATCCTGTCGACCTCCTCGTCGGACACCGCGCTCCCCCGGCTGATCGCCAAGATGGAGCACCTCGGCGTGAGCAAGCCGGTCGCCGGCCTCACCGTGCCGACCGGGTACTCGTTCAACCTCGACGGGACCGCCATCTACATGACGATGGCCACGATCTTCATCGCCGAGGCGATGGACAAGCCGCTGTCGATCGGCTCGCAGATCACGCTGCTGCTCTTCCTGATGATCGCGTCCAAGGGCGCGGCCGGTGTCAGCGGCTCGGGCCTGGCGACGCTCGCGGGCGGGCTCCAGTCGCACCGCCCGGAGCTGGTGGACGGCGTCGGCTTCGTGGTCGGCATCGACCGGTTCATGTCCGAGGCCCGCGCGCTCACCAACTTCGCCGGGAACGCGGTGGCGTGCGTCCTCATCGGCAACTGGACCGGCGAGTTCGACCGGGCCCAGGCCGAGCGGGTGTTCTCGGGTCAAAGCCCGTTCAACGAGGCCACCCTTCTGGACGACGACACCGTGCCCGCGCCTCGGGAGGAACCCGACACCGAGAAGGTGGGCGTGTGATCATGAAGCGAGCGACACTTCCGCTGGGCGTGGCCGCTCTGGCGGCGGGCGGCCTGGCGGCGGGCGGCCTGATCGCCGCCTCGGCGACGGCGTCCGCTGCGCCTGCTCAGGGCGTCATCGACAAGCCCGTACGAACGACCGGGTGCGGCAAGACGCCGCCGGGCAAGCCGGGCGAGACGTTCGCCCAGACCACGACCTCGGGCGGCATCGCGCGGAGCTACACGGTGCACCTTCCCAAGGACTACCGGAAGGGGCGGCACTACTCGCTCGTGCTGTCGTTCCACGGGCACAAGCGCACCTCCGCCTACCAGGAGGAGCTCACCGGGCTGTCCGGGACGAACGCCATCGTCGTCTACCCGCAGGGACTCATCGGCACCGACGGCGAGAGCGCCTGGACGGGCGCGCCCTACTCCGCGTCCGCCGACGACGTGCTGTTCACCAGCGACCTGCTCAACCGGCTCCAGCGCGACCTGTGCGTGGACCCGCGCCGGATCTACGCCTCGGGCAAGTCCAACGGCGGTGGCTTCACGGGTGTGCTGGCGTGCCGGATGAGCGGCCGGATCGCCGCGTTCGCGATCGCGTCCGGCGCGTTCTACCCGCAGGGCGGCGCGTGCCATCCGCGGCGGCCCGCGCCGATCGTCGACTTCCACGGCACGGCCGACACGACGATCCCGTACGCGGGGGTTCCGGCGAAGGGCCTGCCGCCCATTCCCAAGTGGCTGGCGGGCTGGGCGGACCGCGACGGCTGCAAGGCCCGTCCGGCCGTACGGACCGAGGGCAAGGTCGAAATCAGCCGCTGGCGCGGGTGCGACCGAGGGTCTGAGCTGGTCCATTACAAGGTGGACGGCATGGGCCACGCGTGGCCGAGCACCAGCCCGAACCTGGACTCGGCCACCCCGGCGCCGCTGGACGCGACGCCGATCGTGATGCGCTTCTTCGCCCGCCACCACCTGCGGTAGCGGTCACCCGCGCGGCGATCACTTGCGGTAGAAGATCCCGATCCCGTTGGCGACGGCGCGTTCGGCGCCGTCGGAGGGAACGTTGCGCACGGTCGCGGCGGGCCGGCCGGGCTCCCGTACGGCGAACGTCGAGGAGCCGCCGCCGTCCAGGTTGACCGCGTCGTCGGCACCGGCCTGCTTGAGCAGGTCGGCCAGTTCGGCGACGGTCAACCCGCCGCTGCTCTCCGACCGGCCGTCCACCACCGCGAGATAAAGGTGGCTGCCGGTACGGCTGACTCCCGCGGCCGTGCGCGGCGCCGGGCCCTTGGGATCGAGCCCGGCGAGCGCGCGGCCGTCCAGCAGGATCGGGAAGCCGCCGACGGCGAAGCGGAACCTGACGCTTCCGGTGAGGTGGTGGCTGATCCCCACGCGGTCGCCCTTGCGCAGCCGGAGCAGGTCGGCGGCACCGGCCTCGCGGCCGACCAGCACGGTCGTCCCCTTGGGGATCGCGCCGCCGCCCACCTGCCGGGCGACCGAGGTGACCCGTCCCTTGGCCACCGTCACCTCGGCGACCTCGGTGCTGCACGGGGCGGTCCGCACGGTGTCGGTGCCGCAGACCGCGCGCTGCCGCGAGACCGTTCCCCAGGAGTGGGTGAACGCGCCGACGCCGCCCACGGGAAGGGCGTACTGGTTGAGCCCTCGCAGCGGAATCGACGTGCGCCCGTGTCGTACGGCCCCCTTCAGCGTCAGCCGCGAGACCCGCCCGCGCCGCTTGGCGTCCACGCCGATGACGTCCCTGACCGATGTGCCGGGCGGCAGCCCCGGGCCGAACCGCTGCCCTTCCGGCACGGCACCCTTGAGCGCGACACCACCGCTCACCTCGGCGCCCGAGGACGACCCGGTCGGCGTGACGCCTTCATGGGTCTCGCTGATGTTGAAGAAGTCCCCGTTGACGCCACCGATCGCGTTCTGCGCCTTGGCCATCGCCGAAACCGTCTCGCGCTCGGCGATCGAGGGCGGGTGCAGCAGACCGACCGCCGTATGCCGGTTGCGCAGATCCGCGTCCAGCAAATAGCCGCGCACCGCTCCGCCGATCCCGGTCGTCTGGAACGTACGGAACTCAACCCCGGCCGACACCCGCTTGGTCGAGGTGTATTGCAGCGCACCTCGCAGAGTCCGCGACGCGGTCGTCGTCCGCGCGTCGGGCCGTTCCCCCGAACCCGCACCGCCCGGCGGATCGGCGTGCGCCGGCACCTCCCAGCAGACGGTCAGCAGCAGTCCGGCACTCACAACGGTGGTCAGCCTTCGCACCAGTCACGCCTTCCTCAGCGGTATCCGAGCCCGCTGAGCATGCCCCAACGAAGGTGACGCGATGGTGGGTTCGACACGAACACCCAGGGACTTTCGCCGAGCCATCGCGCCCGCCACCAGGAGCAGCGCCAGGATGAGCAACGTAAGGGGCACCAAAGAGGGCAGAGTCCCCCGTTCGACGGCCGACCGCAGCCAGGAGTCCCCGAGCCGGCAGACCACCCCGGGCAAGGCCCCTATCGTCCCCACGAAAGCCCGCCCGATCTGCAACCAGTCCAGTCTCGAAGCGGGCGCTATCGCCAGCAGCGGAAAGACCAGCGCCTCGTACCACGGGTAGTAGACCGGCGTGGTGATGACCCAGGCCACCGACACCGCCAGGGCAGGCCCGAGCCAAGCCGGCCCGTTCGACGGCAACCTTAGGAAGATGCACGCCACCGCCGCGGCCAGCATGACCGAGGACACCGCAAGCCACGAAGGAGCGGGCGCGCCCGGCTGGAGCACAAGCTGCCAAGGCGTGTTCCATGACGGCAGACTTCCCCGCTTCACGACCGCCATCACGGCCTCGGCGCCCACCATCGAGTACGCCCCGACAAGCACTCCCCCGGCCGCGCCCACCACAATCGCAACGCCGCTGGGCGAGCGCCGCAGCACCCACACCATCCCGAACCCGACCAGCACATAGGGCAGCTTCACCGCAGCCGCCGCCCCCAGCAGCAGCCCTGCAGCCAAGGTCCGTTCCCTGCTGAACGCCACGAGCCCCGCCACCACCAGAGCAGCCGCGACGCCGTCCACGTGCGCCCCGCCCACCAGCGCCCACAGCAGCAGCGGATTAAGCGTCCACAACAGATGAACCCGCGCGCCCTTCCCCAGCCGGTGAAGGCCTACCCCCACCGCCAGAAAAGCAAGGCCGTTCCAGACCTTCAGCCACAGCACGGTCCAGGTGGCCGACTCTCCCCCGAGCTTGGACGCCGCCCACTGCATCGCCGTCGCGAGCGGCCCGTACACCGACGGAATCCCGTCCCACTCAGGCGGGGAGAGCACCCCCACCGGATCGCCGGTCAACTTGAACTCCGCAGGCGTGACCACGTGCGGGTTGAGCCCCTGCACCGCCATCCGCCCGTACGTGGCGTAGTCCAGCGGATCGGTGGACCCCATCGGCGGCGCGGCGATGAGCAAACAGACCGCCACCACCGCGAGCGCCATCACCCACACCGTCCGCGGCGCCCACCCCTGCCGCACCGCGAGCAGCCCCGCGACCATGGCCGCCGTGCCCACACCCATCGCGGACCACAGCACCACCGTCACGACCAGGTCCGGCTCCGGCGTCCACCCGATCCGCGGGAACAGCCCCTGCTGGTCCATCCGCGGCACCGCCGCGGGCGGCCGTGCCAGCCCGACCAGGACCATGAGCGCGAGGCTGACCCCGATCCCTCCGAACGCCGCGCCCCGCAGCACACGCCACCCTGGTTGAACGATCACTCACGCAACGTAGCCAACCCGCATGAACGCCACCCTTCGCCCCTTTGGAGCGCACCGGACGATTACATGTCACGCGATCGCGCGTTCGAGCTGGCCCCGAAGCTCGTCCAGCTCGTCGGGGCCGACCTCCATCACGCCGGTCGCGTCGTTGAAGAGCAACGCCCGGCGACCGTTCCGCCACGAGACGCCGGGCGCCTCACCCGCCCGCCTGATGTCGCAGAGCGGCCGGATCGGCCAGAACAGGAAGCCGACGGTGTAGCGCATGACCGTCCCGGCGCCGGGGTCGGCGGCCACGATCTCGACGAAGCCGCGCCGCTCGACGCTGAGCAGGCGGCCGCTGTCGGGGTCGCGCAGGGTCACGCCGCCGGGCACTCGCCGAACGAGCTGCCACAGCGGGCGGACCGACGGGTGGAGGGGTTCCCGCACAGGCGGAGGATAGACCGCCTGTGGCGGCTAGGACCTCAGGGAGGTGGGGCGGAGGTCGGTCCAGGTGGTGGTGATGTGGGACAGGCACTCGGCGCGGGGGGCGGGGCCGTGGGTGCGGGTCCAGCCGGCGGGGACGTCGGCGAACTCGGGCCACAGGGAGTGCTGGCCCTCGGCGTTCACCAGGACGAGGAAGGTGCCGTCGGGGTCGTCGAACGGGTTGGTCATCACGCGTCCTTCTTCGCGGCCGCCGCGATCTTCGGGACCACCTGGTCCACGACGTAGGGGACGGCGAGGGGGGTGGGGGTGCGCAGGGGCCAGAACGACTTGAGGTCGAGGGGGACGTAGGCGCCGCGCTTGACGACGGGGAGGTCGGCGAAGAGCTTGTTGCCCTCGATCTTCTTCTGGGTGGCCGGGTCGTCGTTGTAGTGGCTGAGGAGGACGTCGGTGTCCAGGACCCCGACCTTCTCCATGCTGAGCTCGGCGGCGAAGCCCTGGCCGGGCAGCTTCTTGAGCTTGTCGGGCAGCTTCATGCCGAACTGGTTCAGCAGCTTCACGCTGGTGTCGTCGTCGGCCTTCATGACGCCGATGTTGCCGTTCGGGAAGACGCTGGTGAGCGCGTAGCCCTTGCCCTGGAGCTCGGGGTGGGCGGTCTTGACCGAGGCGATCTTGGCTTCGACGTCCGCGACCAGCTTGTCGCCGTCGGCGGGGCGTCCGATGGCCTTGGCGGTCTGGCGGGTGATGTCCTGCCAGGAGTCCTCGGCGGGGCCGGTCTGGTAGGCGACCGTGGGCGCGAGCTTCTTGAGGTTGCCGTACTCCTTGTCGATGGTGAAGTCGCCACCGGCGAGGATCAGGTCCGGGCGCAGCTTGGCGATCTCCTCGATGGAGAAGCCCCCCTCGCCGGCCTTGAGGAGGGTCGGCTTGCCGCCGGTCAGCTTGGGTGCGGTCCAGGGGGCGAGGCCGTCGGGCTGGACGCCGGTCAGCTCGACCATGCCGGCCGGCTTGACGCCGAGCGCGAGCAGGGTGTCCTGGTCGACCTCGCCGAGCGCGACGATCCGCTCGGGCTTGGACTTGATGGTCGTGCTGCCGAGCTTGTGGGTGATGGTGACGGGGAACGCGGCCCCGCTCGCGCCGGCGGCGGGCGCGCTCGAGTCCTTGTCGTCGTCGCCGCACGCGGCGGCCGTGCCGAGGCTCAGGGTGAGCGCTGCGGTGGCGGCCAGGCTCCGCATCAGTGTGCGCATGGTGGGACCTTCCAAGTTTTCCAAGGGGGGGCGGATCGCAGATTAGGTTAGCCTCACCTAATCTCGCAATACCCCGAGCAGGCCGGCGACAGTGGGATGTGTCATGAGGGTCGCGACCTTCAGCGAGGCGCAGCCGGGCTCGCGGCGGATCCGGCGCACGAGCTTCATCGCGAGCAGCGAGTGGCCGCCCAGGTCGAAGAAGTCGTCGTCGGGTCCGACGTCGGGCACGTCCAGTTCCTCGGCGAAGATGCGGCACAGCGCCGCTTCGCGGTCGTCCGTTCCACGGGTTGCCGTTCTCGTCGTTTCCGCGGTGACGGAACGGGCCGTGAGGGTGGCGGGGAGGGTGCGGACGGGGATGGTCGGGTCGGCGGCCACGGCTTCCAGGACGGCGATGAGGGTGCCCGCCAGGGTGGCGACCGTGTCGCGGTCGAACAGCTCGGCCGAGTAGTCGACGATGAGCCTCAACTCGTCGCCGCCCTCACGGAAGATGAAGTCCAGGTCGAACTTCGCGGCGCCAGGGCTGAAGAGGGCCTCTTGCTGCTCCAGGCCGGGGAAGCGGACATCGCCGACGCCTTGGTTCTCGTAGCCGACCATGACTTGGAAGAGCGGGTTGCGGCCGGGGACGCGGCGTGGGCGCAGGGCTTCGACGAGCGCCTCGAACGGCAGGTCCTGGTTGGCCAGGCCCGCCAGGTCGGCCTCCCGTACGCGGGCCAGGAGATCGGTGAACGTGGGCGCACCGGAGACATCGGCTCGCAGGACGAGCGTGTTGACGAAGAAGCCCACCAGGTCACCGGCGGCCTCCTCCGTACGGCCCGCGACAGGGCTGCCGAGCGGGATGTCCTCGCCCGCGCCCATCCGGTGCAGCAGTGCGGCGACGGCGGATTGGCAGACCATGAACATGCTCGCGCCGCCGTCGCGTGCCACGCGCCGTAGCCGGGCGGTGAGGCCCGGCGGGAGGTCGGCGGTGAGGGTTCCGCCGCGCTGGCCGACCGTGCCGGGGCGCGGCCGGTCCACCGGCAGCGGGATCTCCTCCGGGATGCCCGCGAGCGCCTGCGCCCAGTGCGCGAGCTGGCGCGCGTGCACGCTGCCGGGGTCGAGCGGGTCGCCGAGGAGCTCTCGCTGCCAGAGCGCATGGTCGGCGTACTGGACGGGCGGGATCTCCCAGCCGGGCACCGCACCGCCGAGCCTGGCCGTGTAGGCCTCGGCCACGTCGCGGGCGAACGGCCCGAACGACCACTCGTCGAACGCGATGTGGTGGAAGACCGCCAGCAGCAGATGCTCGCGCTCGCCCTCCGGGAACACCGCGACGCGCAGCGGGATCTCGCGTTCCAGGTCGAACGGCCGGGCGATGACGTCCTCGGGCGGGCAGGTCGCGACCTCCAGCGCGGGCCGTGCCTGCTCGGGCGGCAGGATCCGCTGGTACGGGACGCCGTCGCCGTCCTGGGCGAAGACCGTGCGGAGGCTCTCGTGGCGGGCCGTCACGTCGCCGATCGCGGCCTCCAGGGCGGCCAGGTCCAGGTCTCCGCGCAGCCGTACGGCCAGCGGCAGGTGGTACGCGCCGCGCGGTCCGTCGTCCTCGCGGAGAAGCTGGTCGAGCAGCCACAGGCGGCGCTGCGCGAACGAGAGCGGGATCCTTTCCGGCCGTTCGCGGGGCGCGAGGGCGGGGCGGTTCTCGGCCCCGGCGTTGCGGTGCACCCGTTCGGCCAGCTCGGCGACGGTCGGCGCCTCGAACAGGTCGCGGATCGCCAGCTCCGTACCGAGCACCGAACGGGCCCTGCCGACCAGGCGGGTGGCCAGAAGCGAGTGGCCGCCGAGATCGAAGAAGTCGTCGTCGATTCCGACGCCGGGCGCGTCCAGCACCTCACCGAAGAGGGTGCACAGGAGCTGCTCGACCGGGGTGCGCGGCTGCCGGCCGCCGCCACCCCGGCGCGGCCCGTCCTGGCCGCCCGGGTCGGGCAGGGCACGGCGATCGAGCTTGCCGTTCACCGTCAGCGGCAGCGCGTCGAGCGTGACGATCGCGGCCGGGACCATGTAGCCGGGCAGCCGCTTCTTCAGGCCCTCGCGGACGCGTCCGGCCAGCACACCGAGGTCGCGGGCGGCCACCGGGTCGTTGGCGAGCGTTCCCGCACCGGCCTCCACGAACGCGGCGCCGCCGCCGAAGACCGCGTCGTAGCGGCCGATCTCGTCCGAAGGCGTCAGGACGACGGCTGAGTCGAGCGCGTGGATCGTCTCCGGCTCGACGCCCTCGGGCGGGGCGGTGAGCCGTTCGCGCGCCTCGTCCGGCGACGCACCGTCGCGCAGGGCAGCGAGGGCAGCGAGCTCACCGGACAGCCGCGGGTCGGGGATGCCCCGCACTCGCAGCGGCCCTGCGGGCAGGTCGTTCAGCGTCTCCGGGCCGGTCCACTGGACCGCCGGGGTCGGCGGCGCCTGCGGCACGTCCTTGCGCAGAACGACGTCGTAGCGGTGCCGGGTCAGCTCGTTGTGGTGAACGCCGCGCTTGGTCAGCACCTCGACCCGCGAGGGCCCGTCGAGCGCCGCGAAGAACGCGGGGTGGAGCAGCAGTTCCTTCTCCATCCGCACGGCGCGTTCGACCGCGTCCAGGTCTCCCCCGCCGCGTCCGAGCTGGATCGCCGCGTGCAGGCCGCGGACCGTGCGCAGGTCCCGTACGTCGCCGACGAACAGCGCGCCACCGGGGGCGAGCAGGTCCATCGCCTTGCCGATCACGTCGGCGAGGTAGGCGGCGCCTGGGAAGTACTGCACCACCGAGTTGATGACGATGGTGTCGAAGTGCGCGGCGGGCAGCCCCTCGGTGTCGTGCGCCGGGCGGCAGCTCAGCCTGACCGGCGAGTCGGGGCCGAGGTCGGCCCGCAGCTTGGCGATGACGGGCTCGGAGAAGTCGGTGCCCCAGTACTCCTCGGCCTCGGGAGCGAGCCGCGTCAGGATCAGCCCGGCGCCGACGCCGATCTCCAGGACGCGGCGCGGCCGCAGCGCGCGGATGCGTTCGACGGTCGTCTCCCGCCACTCGCGCATCTCCTCCAGCGGGATCGGGGCGCCGTCGTAGCTGCTGTCCCAGCCCGCGAACTCCTCGGCGTGCACGACCGTGCCGACCTCGGTGTACTCGGCGTCGTAGATCTGCCGCCACTCGGCGATCTGCTCCTCGGCGGCACCCTCGCGCGTCCCGTCCGGAACGACGTAGCCGACCAGCCGCTTCACCCCGGGCACGCCGGTGTCGGCGGCGATGACCGCCGCCTGCCCGACGCCGGGCTCGGCGGCCAGTGCGGTCTCGATCTCCTCCAGCTCGACCCGGTAGCCGCGGATCTTCACCTGATCGTCGGTACGGCCGAGGAAGTCGATGTTGCCGTCCTCGCGCACCCGCACCAGGTCGCCGGTCCGGTACATCCGCCCGCCGCCGAACGGGTCGGCGACGAACCGTTCGGCGGTCAGGTCGGGCCGCCCGAGGTAGCCGCGCGCCAGGCCCGCCCCCGCGATGTAGAGCTCGCCGGGCGCGCCCTGCGGAACGGGCCGCAGCCAGGAGTCCAGCACGTAGCCGCGGGTGTTCCAGATCGGCTTGCCGACGGTCGGGGTCGCGCTGTCCTCGGTCCCGCCGCCGAGCGTGTTGATCGTGTACTCGGTGGGGCCGTAGAGGTTGTAGCCGAGCACGCCGTCGGCCTGCGCGAGCCGGTCCCAGACCGACGTCGGCACGGCCTCGCCGCCGAGCAGCACCAGCGGCGGCCGGTGCCCACCGTCCAGCAGGCCCTCGTCCAGGAGCTGCTGGGCGTACGTCGGGGTCACGTTGATGACGTCGATGTCGTGGCGGCGCAGGTAGGCGGTGAGCGCCTCGGCGTCGCGGCGCAGGTCCTCGTCGCAGATGTGCACCTCATGGCCCTCGACGAGCCAGAGCAGCTCCTCCCAGGACATGTCGAACGAGAACGACACCGTGTGCGCGATGCGCAGCCGCCGCCCGCCGGTGGAGGCCACGACCGGGTCGAAGATGTTGGCCCGGTGGTTGTACTGCATGTTGGTCAGGCCGCGGTACGGGGTGATCACGCCCTTGGGACGGCCCGTGGAGCCGGAGGTGTAGATCACGTAGGCCGGGCGGTCCATGCGTCCGGGCGTGCCGGGGGCGGACGATCCCAGCTCGTCCGGGCCGAGGTCCTCGCCCGAGAGCGCCTTGAGCCGGGCCGCCGTCTCCGGATCGTCCAGTGCCACGATCGTGCCGCCGTACGACAGCCCGGCGGCGATCTCCTCGTGCGAGAGCAGGCAGGTGGGGGCGGCGTCGGCGAGCATGTAGTCGAGGCGGTCGGCCGGGTAGTCCAGCTCCAGCGGCAGGTAGGCGGCGCCGGTCCGCAGCACGGCGAACAGCGCGATCACCATCTCGGCCGAGCGGGGCAGCGCGAGTGCGACCACCTTCTCCGGCCCGGCGCCGTTCTGGATCAGCAGCCGGGCCAGCCGGTTGACCTCGGCGTTCAGCTCGCCGTAGGTGAAGCGCACGTCGGGCAGTGAGACCAGCGCGGGGTCGCCGGGCACCAGTGCCGCACGTTCGGCGAGCAGTTCGGCGACGGTGAGCTCCGGGACTTCCTTGACCGCGTCGTCCCAGTCGCGCCGCAGCCGCTCGTGCTCCTGCGGTACGAGCAGGTCGAGCCGGCGGCAGGGCAGGTCGGGCTGTTCGGCGAGCCGCGTGAGGACCTGCACGTACCGGTCGGTGATCCGTTCGGCCTCGGCGGTGTCGAACGCGTCGCCGCGGTACATCACGCGCAGCGCCGCGTCCGGCTCGACGACCATCGTGATCGGGTAGTGCGTGGCGTCGCGCACCTGGCGGCCGAGCACGCGCAGACCCGCGTCCGGGCCGAAGCCGCGGCCCGTCGGCATGCCGGGGAAGTTCTGGAAGACGAAGAGGGTGTCGAAGAGCGTGCCGAGGCCGGTCGCGCGCTGGACGTCGGCGAGCGCGACGAAGGTGTGGTCGAACAGCTCGGACTGCTCGGCCTGAACGCGCTCCAGCACGCCGGTCAGGGGGTCGCCCGGCCCGGCCTGAACGCGGATCGGGATCGTGTTGAACAGCAGCCCGACCATTGACTCGACGCCGTCCACGTCGGGGTGGCGGCCGGAGACAGAGGCACCGAACACCACGTCATCGCGTCCGGTCAGGGCCATCAGGACCAGTCCCCACGCCGTCTCGAAGAGCGTGCCCATCGTGACGCCGTGGTCCCGGGCGACCCCTTCGAGGCGTTCGGCGAGGCCGGCGGGCAGCGCGCGGTGCACCTCCCCGGCGGTCGCGAGGTCGGCGGGCCGGTCCACCAGCCCGGGGCGCACGAGGGCGGGCTCGTCGAACCCGTCCAGGGCGCGCCGCCACGCCTCGACGGCCGCGCCACGGTCCCGTCCGTTCACCCAGTCGAGGTAGGCGCGGAACTGCGGCACGGAGCGCGCGGCCTCGGCGGCGGCGTCGGTGTAGGCCTCCAGCAGCGAGGTGACCAGGAGCCCGCCCGACCAGCCGTCCAGCAGGATCAGCTCGGAGGTCAGCACCAGCCGGTGGTCGTCCTCGCCGAGCCGGGCCAGCGCGAAGCGGATCAGCGGCGGCGCGCCCGGGTCGAACGGCTCGGCCCGCTGCGCGTCGACGAACGCCTCAAGCCCCTCCTCGCCCGACACCTCGCCGTAGGTCCACGGCGTCTCGAAGCTCTCGGGAACGAACTGCACGGCCCGGTCCCCGTCGGTGCGGAAGCCGGCGCGCAGGTTCGGGTACTTCTCCAGAACGACTCGTGCCGCGTCCGCCATCCGTTCGGCATCGACCGGCCCGGACAGCGTCACCACGGCCTGCTGCACGTAGATGTCGCGGCCCTCGCCCGCCAGCATCAGGTGGAAGAGCAGGCCCTCCTGAAGCGGCGAAAGCGGCAGCTCTCCCCCGGCGTCATCGCCGTCGCCGGCCCGTTCCCCCGCCATCTCGACGGTGTCGGCGGCCTTGGCGAGGGCCTCGACGGTCCGCAGCCGGAAGACGTCGCGCACGCTGAACGACAGACCTGCGCGCCGTGCGCGGGCGACGAGCAGCGCGGCGCTGATGCTGTCGCCGCCCGTGCGGAAGAAGTCGTCGTCGGCGCCCACGTCCTCGCGATCGAGGACGATGCCGACCAGGTGCGCGAGCACGCGTTCGGCCTCGCTCGCGGGCGCGCGCCCGGCCGCCGCGACGCCCGGCTCGGGCAGCGCTCGCCGGTCGACCTTCCCATTCGGGTTGAGGGGAAGTTCCTCCAGGATCAGGAGGTCGGTGGGGACCAGGTACCCCGGCAGCGCGGCGCGAAGCCGGGCCTCCAGCGCACCGAGATCGATGTCGCCGACGACGTAGCCGACCAGGCGCGTCCCGTGCGCGGCGACGGCGGCGCGGCGGACGCCGGGCTGGGCGGCGAGAACGGCCTCGACCTCGCCCGGCTCGATCCGGAAACCGCGGATCGTGATCTGGTCGTCGGCGCGGCCAAGGAACTCCAGCGTGCCGTCGGCGCGGCGCCGGACCCGGTCGCCGGTGCGGTAGAGCCGCGAGCCGGGCGGGCCGAACGGGTCGGCGACGAAGCGCTCGGCGGTCCGGACGGGGTCGCCCAGGTAGCCGCGCGCGATGCCGTCGCCCGCGAGGTAGAGCTCACCGATCGGGACCTCGCGCAGCGCGCCGTCCAGGACGTACGCCCGGGTGTTGGCGATGGGCACCAGACCGCCCCCGCCTGCGGCGATCAGGCTGTCTCCGGCGGCCTCCGAGCAGCCGTACAGGTTGACCACGCGCGCCGGGACCTTGTCCGCGAGCGCAGCGGGCAGGGCCTCGCCGCTGCTGATCCAGGTGCCGACCGAACCGGGCAGCCCGTTCTCCAGCAGGGCCGCCAGGAGACTCGGCACGAGCGTGACCGTGTCGACGTCGTGCCGTTCGATGAACGCGGCGAGCGCGTCCGCGTCGGCCGCGGTGAAGTCGTCGGCGATGACGACGGTGTCCCCGGCGACCAGCCCGCCGAGCAGCTCGGTCGTCCCGTCGATGAAGGCGGGCGAGCTCTTGGCGATGCGGATGCCGGACGAGGCCAGCGCCTCGGTGCCCCAGGCGAGGCGGTTGGCCAGGGCGCGCTGGGTGCCGACCACGGCCTTGGGCGTGCCGGTCGAGCCGGAGGTGAAGATGACGTACGCCGGGTGGCCGGGAAGGGTCTCTCGCCGCTCGCGGCGCGGGGCGTCCAGCGGTGGCTCCTCGCGTCCGAGGACGAGGAGCGGCTGCGCGATCGCGAGCATGAAGTCGACCCGTGCGGCCGGGTAGGCGCGGTCGATCGGCAGGTAGGCCGCGCCCGTCTTGAGGACGGCCAGCAGCGCCACGGCGAACTCGTCCGAGCGCGGCAACGCGACTGCGACGACCTCCTCCGGCCCGGCCCCGGCGGCGGCGAGCCGGTCGGCGAGCGCCTCGGCGCGCCGGTCCAGCTCGGCGTAGGTGAGCCTGGCGCCGCCGAAGACGAGGGCGGTCGCGTCGGGCGTGCGCGCGGCCTGGGCCTCGATGAGCGCGGCGACCGTACGGGGCGGGAAGTCGCGGACCGTGTCGGGGTGCTCGACGGGTGCGGCGAGCGCGGACAGCCGCGCTTCCGGCTCATTCGCGACCCGGTCGAGCAGCTCGCCCAGCCGGGCGAGGAGTCCTTCGATGGTCGCGGCGTCGAAGAGGTCGGTCGCGAAGGCGGCGAAGCCTTCGACCTCCTCGTCTCCCTCGGCGAAGTAGAGGTCGAGGTCGAACTTCACCCCGCCCGTCTCGGGCAGGAACGGCTCGGCGCGCACGCCCGGCAGCGCCGGCCGCACGTCGTCGAGACGCTGGTGAACGATCATGACCTGGAACAGCGGGCCGCGCGCCAGCGACCGCTCGGGCGCGAGCCGTTCCACCACCCGTTCGAACGCGACGTCGGCGTTGGAGAACGCGGCGAGGTCGGTGGCGCGGATCCGTTCCAGCAGCTCGGCGAACGTCGGGTCGCCGGACAGGTCGGCGCGCAGCACGAGCGGGTTGACGAAGACGCCGACCAGCCCGGCCAGGTCCTCGTCGGCGCGGCCCGCGATGGGCGAACCGAGCGCCACGTCGTCGCCCGCACCGGCCTGCTGGAGCAGCGCGGCGACGGCGGCGTGCAGCACCATGAACACGCTCGTGCCGGTGTCGCGGGCCAGGCGCCGCGCGCCCTCGATCGGCAGCCGGAACGGGACCAGCCCGCCCTTGTGGCTCGCCTCCGCGGGCCTCGGCCGGTCGAAGGGCAGCTCGATCTGCTCGGGGAGCCCGTCGAGCGTCTCGGCCCAGAAGTCGAGTTGGTGACTCACGTCCGGCGCGGCCTCGCGTTGCCAGGTCGCGTAGTCGGCGTACTGAACGGGCAGCGGCTCCCAGGTCGGCGCGCTACCTCTGGTGTGCCGGGCCTCGTAGGCGACGGCCAGGTCCGCCAGGAGCGGGGTGAACGACCACTCGTCGGCCGCAGCGTGGTGCAGCAGGATGATCAGCGACCACTCGTTCTCGCCTTCGCGGACGAGCGTGCCCCGGATCGGCAGGTCGACGCCGATGTCGAAGACGTGCTGGGCGGCTGGAGCCTCGTCGGTGACAACGAAGTCGACCGGGGTCTCGGGCGGAAGGATCTTCTGGATCGGCAGCCCGTCCGGCCCTTCGACCAGCAGCGTGCGCAGCGCCTCGTGGCGCGCGACGACATCGCCGAACGCGGCGCGCAACGCGTCGGGGTCGACGGGGCCGGTGAGGCGCAGCCCGAGCGGTAGCGCGTAGGAGGTGGACGGCCCGCGCAACCGTTCCTCCAGCCACAGCCCGCGCTGCGCCGCCGACGCGGGCACGACGTCAGGGCGGGTGACGTCGTGGACCCGCGGTCCGGTCGCGGCGCCGAGCCTGGGCGCGAGCGCCGCCACGGTGGGAGCTTCGAAGACGTCGGCGATGGTGAGGGACTCGCCGAGGACGGCACGGACGCGGGCCGCGACGCGGGTGGCCAGCAGCGAGTGCCCGCCGAGGGCGAAGAAGTCGTCGTCGATGCCGACCCGTTCGAGCCCGAGCAGCTCGGCGAAGATCGCGCACAGCGCCGTCTCGCGGGCGTCGCGCGGCGCCCGGCCGGACACGTCGGCCTCGGGTGCGGGCAGGGCGGCACGGTCGAGCTTGCCGTTGACCGTGCGCGGCATCGCCTCGATCGCGACGAACGCCGACGGGACCAGGTAGTCGGGCAGCGTCGTGGCGAGCGCGGCCCGCAGGTCGGCGTCGGTGAGGGGCTGCCGCGTCGGCACGTAGTAGGCGACCAGGCGCGGCTCGCCGGGACGGTCCTCGCGTACGACGACCGCGGCCTGCGCGACGCCCGGCTGCGCGGCGAGCGCCGCCTGGGCCTCGGCGGGCTCGATCCGGAAGCCCCGGATCTTCACCTGGTCGTCGGTGCGGCCGAGGTAGTCGAGCGAGCCGTCGCGGTTGCGCCGGGCCAGGTCGCCGGTCCGGTACATGCGCGTGCCGGGCGGGCCGTACGGGTCGGCGACGAAGCGTTCGGCGGTCAGGTCGGGCCTGCCGACGTAGCCGCGCGCGAGCTGCTCCCCCGCCAGGTACAGCTCGCCGGGGACGCCGATCGGGACCGGGCGGAGCGCGGCGTCGAGCACGTGGGCGCGGGTGTTCCAGAACGGCAGGCCGATGCCGGAGGCGGGCAGGTCGGCGGACGTCGCCCAGATCGTGGCCTCGGTCGGCCCGTACATGTTGGTGGCCTGCTCCAGCGTTCCGGCGAGCGCGGCCGGGAGCGCCTCGCCGCCGACCAGCACCCGCAGTCCCTTGAGCGCGTCCGGGTCGAGCGTGCCGAGCAGCGACGGCGTGCCCTGGACGACGGTCGCGTCCTTAAGCAGGCGTGCGAGCGCGGCCGGGTCGCGCACGGCGGCGCGCGAGGCGAGCACGACGGTCGCGCCGCCGATCAGCGGCCCGTAGAGCTCCAGCGCGGCGATGTCGAACGCGATCGTCGTCACCGCGACCAGCCGGTCCTCCGGGCCGAGCGCGAGCTGGGCGCGGGTGGCGAGCAGGAAATTGGCGAGCGCGCCGTGCGACACCGCCACGCCCTTGGGCCGTCCGGTCGAGCCGGAGGTGTAGATGACGTAGGCGAGGTCGTCGGCGTTGATCGCGGGCGTGAGGTTGGCGGCGGTCTCGGGCAGGTTGTCGCCGTCGAGCACGAGGACATCGGTGCCCTCTGGGAGCAGGACCGCCATCTCCGGGGTGCCGATCACGCAGAGCGGCCCGGCGTCCTCCAGCATGTAGGCGATCCGGCTGAGCGGGTGGTCGAGGTCGAGCGGCAGGTAGGCCGCGCCGGCCTTGAGGACGCCGAGCAGCGCCACGACCAGGTCCGGGGTGCGCGGCAGGGCGAGGGCGACGACCGTCTCGGGACCGGCACCGCGCGCACGTAGGTGCGCGGCGAGCGCCGAGGACCGGCGGTCCAGCTCCTCGTAGGTCAGCGTGCCCGACTCGGCCTCGACGGCGGTCGCGTGGGGCGTACGGGCGGCCTGCCGTTCGAAGAGGGCCACGACGTTGGTGCCGGGCAGGTCCTGGTCGGTCGCGTTGGTCGCGGCGATGAGGGCCCGTTCGTGCTCGCCCATCACCTCCAGCGCGCCGATGCCCCGGTCGGGGTCGGCGAGCGCGTCGCCCAGCAGGGTCTCCAGATGCCCGAGCAGCGCGTCGATCCGGTCGTCGTCGAACAGCTCGCGCCGGAACGTGGCCTCGACGTTCATGCCGCCGGGCCGGACGAACGCCTCCAGCGACAGGTCGAAGTGCGTGGTCCCGTTGTGGATGTGCGTCCAGCTGGAGGTCACGCCGGGCAGGTCCAGCTCGCCTATCTCCTGTGCGAGGAACAGCAGCATCGTGTCGAAGAACGCCGAGCGTCCGCGCGCCCGCGAGGGCTTGAGCTCCTGGATGAGCGTGTCGTACGGGAGGGACTGGTGGGCGAAGCCTTCCGCGCACGTACGGCCCACGCGGCGCAGCAGCTCGCGGAACGTCGGCGCGTCCGACAGGTCGGTGCGGAGCACGAGCGTGTTGCCGAAGTTGCCGACGAGCCGTTCGACCTCGGCGTGCTCGCGGTTCATGACCGCCGAGCCGACCGCCACGTCGTCGGAGCCGGTGTAGCGGTGCAGCAGGACGGCGTAGGCGGCGAGCATCACCATGTAGGGCGTGAGGTTCTCCTCCGCCGCCAGCCGCCGCATTCCCTCGGTGATCGAGTTGTCGAAGTGCCGTGCCCTGCGCCCGCCGCGTTCGGAGACGACCGCTCCTCGTAGGTGGTCCGCGGGCAACTCGAGCGGCGCCGGAGGCGGATCGAGGCGGCCGCGCCAGTAGTGCAGGTCGTCCTCCGAGACGCCCCGCGTCTGCTCCCAGGTCGCGAAGTCGGCGTACTGAACGGCGAGCTGCGGAAGCCCGTCCGGCTCGCCCGTCACGGCGGCCCGGTAGAGGGCCGACAGGTCGCGCGAGAGCGAACCCCACGTCATGCCGTCCCAGGCGATGTGGTGAACGACGAGGACCAAGGCGTGCTCGCCATCGGACGTCCTCAGCAGCTCCAGCCGGATCGGCCGCTGCGTCCCGAGGTCGAACGGCTGCGCGGCCAGCTCTTCCGCCCGCGCCTGCGCGTCGTCGCAGTCCTGGACCGCCAGTTCGAGCGAGTCGTCCTCGGTCACGATCTGCACGGGCCCACCGTCGGCGTCGCCCGCGCCGTCGGTGTCGTTGCGGTACAGCGTCCGCAGGACCGCGTGCCGCCGGATCACGCCTCGCAGGGCCGACCGCAGCGCCTCGATGTCCAGGGCGCCCGACATCCGCACCAGCAGGCAGACGTTGTAGGCGGGGCTGTCGGGAAAGGTCTCGTGGTGCAGCCACATGCTCTGCTGCGCGTACGAGAGCGGTGCCGGTCCGTCGGAGGTCCGGGTTGTCAGCCGTGCGGTGTCCGAGCCCAGCCCGGCCTCCGCCATCATCCGCCGCATCAGTTCACGTCGCGCGCTCAAGCTCAGCTCTCTCCTCGTCGCTTCGGCCGCAGTGGGCAGCGCGAGTTAGGTTAGCCTTGCCTCAGAAAATCGCACAAGGTTAGCCTTACCTAAGTTAGCGCGACATACCGCCCAAAAGGAGTTGGCTGCCTTGCCGGAGAACCGCACGGAACTGGTCGTCGAGAACGCCGCCGACCCACTGCTCCTGCTGGCCAGGCTGGCGGGATCCGGCCTGTTCGACGACTACGTGGCCTACGAGCGGCCGGACGCGTGGACCTTCGCCGGAGGCACACTCGGCGAGGTGATTCTCGACTCCGACACCATCCGCGCACAGTGGCCGGACGCGGCTGCCACTACTCAGCCCTGGACCGGGCGCCCCGCCGACGCCCTGCGGGCGGCCTTCGCCGACGCGCCGCTGCCCGCGTGGAACGCCTATGGCTGGGTCGCCTTCGAGTTCGCCGCGGCCCGTCCCACCGGGCGTCTGGCCCATCTGATCGTTCCGCGTACCGAGGTCAGCATCCGGTCGGGCCGCGCCCACATCACCGGCATCGATCCGGCCGAGGTCGAGCAGGTCGCCAAACTGCTGGCGAAGACCGACTCCCCCGAGCCCGGCGAGCCCACGCCCGTCGACGTCCGTACGGGCGACGCGCCCTACAAGGCGCGCGTGGCGCAGGCCGTGGCCGAGATCACTGCGGGCGACTACCAGAAGGTCATCGTGTCGCGCCGCCTGGACATCACGTTCCCAGTGGACGTCATCTCGACCTACGTGCAGGGGCGGCGGGCCAACACCCCTGCCCGCTCGTTCCTGCTGGATCTGGCCGGCTTCCAGGCGACCGGCTTCAGCCCGGAGGTCCTGGCGAGCGTGGAGAACAACACCGTTCACACGCAGCCGCTGGCGGGCACGCGCTCGTTCGGACACGGGGACGAGGCGGACGCGGCCACCCGTCACGAGTTGGAGACCGACCCCAAGGAGATCTTCGAGCACGCGGTGTCCGTGCGCACGTCGCAGGACGAACTGAACGCTGTCTGCGATCCCGGCTCCGTCCGGGTCACCGGCTTCATGACGGTCAAGGAACGTGGCAGCGTCCAGCATCTGGGCTCGAGCGTCATGGGGACGCTCTCTGAGGACCGTTCCGCCTGGGACGCCCTAGCGGTCCTCTTCCCGGGAGTCACCGCCTCCGGGATTCCCAAGCCCGAGGCCATCGAGGCGATCGCCCGCCTGGAGGAGCGGCGCGGCCTCTATGCGGGCGCGGTGGTCACGCTCTCCCACACCGGAACGCTCGACTCGGCCCTGGTCTTGCGCGCCCTCTACAACCAGGACGGCCAGGCCTGGCTTCGCGCCGGCGCCGGAATCGTGAGCGGCTCAACCCCTGAACGCGAGTACGAGGAGACCTGCGAGAAGCTCTCCAGCATCGCCCCGCACGTGGTCCCCCTCGCCTGACGCGCCACCCAGCGTCGCTCAGCGCCGGTCAACGTCGCTCAGCGCCGTTCGAGCCCGTCGAGCAGCAGGTCGATGAGCCTGCCGGCCTGTGCCTGGTCGCTGCTGGCCAGGCAGATGCCGCTGAGACTGGTCAGCACGTCGAGGGCGGGAACGTCGTCGCGCAGCGTTTTCGAGCCCGCCTCCAGCAGCATGGTCACCGCGGCGACCATCGAGTCGCGGCTGGTCGCGAAGGGGTTGCCGCCCGCGTCGATCAGAGCCCGGAGCGCATCGCCCATGCCCTGCTTGGTGGTGATGTAGCCGTAGAACCTGTCCATCCAGGCGCGCAGCGCCCGCTCGGGCGGCAGTTCGGCGAGCAGGACCGGCGCCGCGTCACAGAGCTTGGACAGCTCGTTCCGGTAGGCGGCCTCGACCAGGGCGTCCCTCGTGGGGAAGTGCCGGTAGAGAGTGCCGATGCCGACGCCCGCCTCCTTGGCGATCGCGTCCAGGGTGGCCTCGCCATCGCGTGAGAACGCGCTGACGGCCACCTCCAGCAGCTTGTCGCGGTTGCGCTGGGCGTCGGCGCGCAGGGGGCGCGGCGGCATGGGCGGATCCCTTCGGTTGCCAAACGGAGGAGGCTCCGCTTATCCTCGAATCGAGAGCGGAGGATCCTCCGCTTAATATTCTACCGTCGAAGGAGACGGATCATGAGCGCACGCATCACCACACCGTTCGGGGCCCAGTCCACGGCCGCCGAGGTGATCGAGGGCATCGACCTCACCGGGAGGCGCGTGATCGTCACGGGCGGAGCGTCCGGGATCGGCATCGAGACGGCGCGGGCGCTCGCCTCCGCCGGAGCCGAGGTGACGCTGGCCGTCCGCAACACCGAGGCGGGAAACAAGGTCGCCGAGGATCTCGTGGCCTCCACCGGCAGTTCCCTGATCCACGTGGGGGCGCTCGACCTCGCCGACCAGGAGTCGGTCGCGGCGTTCGTCGCCGGCTGGGACGGGCCGCTAGACATTCTGGTCAACAACGCCGGGATCATGGCGTCGCCGCTGATGCGCACCCCGCAGGGGTGGGAGATGCAGTTCGCGACCAACCACTTCGGCCACTTCGCGCTGGCTGCCGGGCTGCGCCCGGCGCTCAGGGCGGCCGGAGGCGCCCGGGTCGTGTCGGTCAGCTCCAGCGCGCACCACCGGTCCGGGATCGTGTTCGAGGACATCCACTACGAGCGCCGCGCCTACGACCCGTTCACGGCGTACGGCCAGTCGAAGTCGGCGAACGTGCTGTTCGCCGTCGAGGCGTCGAAGCGGTGGGCGTCCGACGGGATCACCGTCAACGCGCTGATGCCCGGCGGGATCCGCACCAACCTGCAGCGCTACGTTCCGGACGAGGAGCTGGAGCGGCTGCGCGTCGCCGCCGGCGCGTCGGACATGCAGTGGAAGACCCCCGAGCAGGGCGCGGCCACCTCCGTGCTCGTCGCGACGTCACCGCTTCTGGAAGGCATCGGCGGACGCTACTTCGACGACTGCAACGAGGCCGAGCGCGACAGGCTCAGCGCCCGCAACGGCGTGGCCTCCCACGCACTCGACCCGGCCGCGGCCGAGCAGCTCTGGGAAGTCACCACCGAGACCCTCAAGCTCGACGCCTGAGCACGTCGACCTCGCAACCCGGCGCGGACGGGTCGAAGCCGTGGTCGACCAGCCAGCGGATGGCCAGCAGGCTCCGCAACGACCACCACGCGCGGATGACGTCCAGGTCGACATCGGCGCCGTAGCCCGCGAGAACGTCACCGAGGCGCTCCTCGTGCCCGAGCGTCAGGATGGCCAGGTCGAACAGCGCGTCGCCCCGGCCCGCCTCGGACCAGTCGATCACGCCGGTGACCTCGTCACCGCCGACGAACACGTGGGCAATCTGCAGGTCGCCGTGGGTGAAGACCGGTGTCCACGGCCGGAGCGCGGCCTCGGCGACCTGGCGGTTGCGGGTCACGAGGTCGGCGGGAAGGACTTCGTTCGCGATGAGCCACTCGCATTCGCCGTCGAGCTCCGACGCGATCTCGTTCAGGCTCCGGCCGGGCCACGGCGGCAGCGGCGCGTCGTGCAGCTTCCGCACGGCGGCGCCCGCCGCGGCCCACGCCTCAGGCGACGCGGTCGACGGCCGGCCGAGGCGGCCGAGCGGCATTCCGGGGAGGGCGGCGAGCGCGAGCACGGGCGGTTTCCGCCACAGAACCCGCGGGGTCGGGATCGGCGCCAGGGCCATCGCCTCGACCTCGACGTCGGTACGCGCCTGATCAGCGTCGATCTTCAAGAACACGTCGCCGACGCGCAGGGTCGCGCGCTCCTGATGAGCGACGACGACCTCGACCTCCTCCATCCCTTCCACATCGGCCATTGTCGCGTGCGCCTAGGCACTGACCTCCACGCCGTTCGCGTAAACGGCTCGAACGTTCAGCAGATCGGCGGGGTCGGCCAGCGGATCCCCGCCCACCGCGAGGATGTCGGCGTCGTACCCGGCGGCGAGTCGGCCCTTGCGATCCTCAACGCGGCAGGACCGCGCAGCCACCGAAGTGGCCGCCCGCAACGCCTCAACCGGTGAACAGCCGACAAGACTGACCATCATCGCCACGGAATGCGGTAGGACATCGTGGGGCTTGGGCGGACCGATCCCGGCGTCGCTGGCGCATACCAGGGGAACGCCGGCCGCCCGCAGCTGCGCGAAGATCCGCCCGAACCCGGCCAGCCGCGCCGCGATCCGGGGCGGAGGCGCGGCACCGGGCGTGACCCCGGCCGTGAGGGTCACCGTCACTCCGGCCGCGGCGATGGCGTCGATGAGGTCGGGCCGGTCGGCGGTCCCTTCCTCGGTCATGAAGCTGCAGTGCTCGATCGAGTCGACGCCGGCCGCGAGAACGTTCTCGATGGCCTCCGGCGCATGGGCATGAGCGGCCACAGGCAGCCCAAGCTCGTGAGCCTCATCGACGACGGCGTTCAATTCCGCCCGACCGAACTGCGACAGATGAGAATGAGTCCCCGGCGTCAGCTCACCCCCGCTGGCCATGACCTTGATGACGTGCACACCCCGTTGGGCATGCGCGCGTACCGAGGCCCGGACCACTTCGACGCCCTCGACCTCTCCCCCGAGGAACCAGCAATGCCCGCCACGAGTGGTGATCGGCGGCCCCGAAGCCAGCACCGTAGGCCCCTCAACCCTCAGGGCCAGGTAACCCCGATCCCCCAGATCCCTGACCGTGGTGATCCCCGCGCCCAGAGCAGTCCGGGCCGCCCGCCGCATGTCGGCGAGCAGTTCCTCATCGTCAAGCCGAGCAAGCCGCCCGATCTGATCCGGCCTGGCATCGAACGCCAGATGCTGATGCGCATCAATGAGCCCAGGCAACAGCGTCACATCACCCAGCTCGTTCACCACAACGCTCTCAGGCACAGGACCATCGACCGCAACGATCCGCCCATCGGCCACCAGCACCGTGGCATCACGCCGAAGCGAATCGCCGTCGAACAGCCTGGCCGCACGGAGAGCGAACATCGGATCCCCTCCCACAGCTGCCAGTATCAGCCCCCGATAGAGTCGTCGCGTGCGGATTCCCACCGACAAAGAGATTCGCGCCCTGCACGAGGAGTTCGCACCCACACGAGCCGCGTTCGAGCTCGTCCACACGCACTGCGAGATCGTCTGCAAGGTCGCCGAGCAGCTCCTTCGGAACCAGCCCTCAGCCAACGCCGATCTGGTCCGAGCCGGCTGCCTCCTGCACGACATAGGCGTCTACCGCCTCTACGACCAGAACGGCGTGCTGGACCACACCCGCTACATCCAACACGGAGTCCTGGGCCAAGACCTCCTACGCGACCAGGGCTTCCCCGAGATCCTCTGCCGCTTCTGCTCGCATCACACAGGCGTGGGCCTCACCCGCGAGGACGTCCAAAAGCAGAACCTCCCCATCCCCATCGACGACTACCTGGCCGACACCCCCGAAGAGGAACTGGTCATGTACGCCGACAAGTTCCACAGCAAGAGCAACCCGCCGGTCTTCGTCAGCGCCGACACCTACGCCATCAAGGTCCGCCGTTTCGGCGACGACAAGGCCGCCAAGTTCGCCGACTTCCGCGCCCGCTACGGCGACCCCGACCTGCTCGCCCTCCAGGACACCTACGTACACGGAACGATCTGAGCCCGCCGAAAACCCTTTGCGCTGCTCTCCCCCGCTCAAATACCGTGCCTGCGGCCCATCGCTGTGAAGACAGAGGAAAAACCCGCGTGACCCCGCCTGCCCTTTAGACCTGACACCTTCCGCTCACCTTCAAGCTGACCTTCTCGTCAGCTCCGCCGGGCTGCCCGCCCGGCCATTCAGCGTTCGAGGCCGCGCGCAATCGGCCTCGTGTCAGGTCTTGAGAGCTCATGTCTTCACAACCCCATACCGTGCTGCCCTGGGTCGTCAGCCGAACCAGCCTGCCCCTCCTCTCCATGCGGTGCATCGCCTGCCGCTCAGAGTCGGCCACCATCGGCGACGGCAAGTTCCGCGTGAACGCCAACGGCAAACTGCTGGACGTCTGGCTACTAGCCCACTGCACGTCCTGCGACCGCACGGCCAAACTCACCGTTCACGAACGCACCCCAGTCAAATCCCTCAGCCCAACGGCCCTAGACGGCTACCGCACCAACGACCCCGCCCTCGCGGCGTCCACACTCCTGGATCCCCTGATCGCCCACCGCAACCGCTTCACCCTGGACTGGAAAGGGGTCTGGAACCTGAACGCCCCACCCACGCCCCTCGACCACGCCTGGCCAATTCACATAGAGGTGGTCTTCGAGGACCCCATTCCAGTACGCCCGGACCGGCTCATCGCCTATGGCCTTGCCCTCAGCAGGAACGAAGCCCTGCAGCGCATCAAGTGCGAAATCCCATTGCGCCGCCCGTCCAACACCGGATTCAACTTCACCGTAATGCCCGCCGAGTAGCTGCGAGGGCCGGGGCACAACGCCCCGGCCCCATCCGGCCCTACCAATGGCCTAAGGGTTGAACCCGCCAGCGACTTCCAGAGCCGCCCAGACGACCTTTCCGCCGCCGGCCACGGGAGTTGAGCCCCACCTGCGCACGAAGTAGTCGACGAGATTCAGGCCGCGACCGGAGGTCGCGTTCAGGTCATCGGGTTGAGGGGCCGGAAGCAGATCGGAGTCGTCCCAGACCTCGACGACCGGCACGTCGTGATCGCAAAGGAACATGCGGAGGGTGATCTCGCCACCGACGGGCGAGTTCTGGACTGCGTTCGTGACGAGCTCGTTCACCACGAGTTTGCCCTCGTAGACCCTGCGCTCGCACAACCCCCACGTCTTCAATGCCAGTTCAGCCGTCTCTCGTGCGATGGGGAGCGCCTCTGGCTCAGGCTTGAGCGCCAGCGTGAAAATGAAGGAGTCGTCCATGGCGAGCACCCTTGGTCGGCTAATGGTAGGCCAACCTTAAGCACACCAACCCCTACCGACCACGGTATTGAAGGAGCAACGACCTACCGATGGCAACCGTGGTCGGGTTACGGTTGCACTTGATATTCCCCCGTCACACCGGGAGCCCTACCACCATGCCCAAACCTCCGACCAAGGCGCAGGCGCTGGCCGCAGCGCTCACTGCGCGAATCATCGAGGGTGATCTCCCACCCGGTGCCTGGCTCAGCCCGGAGCGTCAACTCGCCGAAGAGCATGACGTCGATCGGTCGACGGTACGGCGAGCACTGCAACTGCTGGCCGAACAGAAGCGTGTTACGTTGCACCCCGGTGTCGGCGCGCAGGTACGGACCGATGAGCCCGTACATCGCGACGCAGGTGACATCACCCGGCAGGTAGGAAGCTGGCGTGGCTTCCACGTCTCCGCCCAACGCTCAGGGCATGAGCCGTATACGGAGGTCACCGCCTGCCTCACGCAGGCCGACGTCACGTTGGCGCGCTGGCTCGGCATTCCGCTCGGGACCGAGGTCCTCGAACGGGCACGGATTCAGGGGTTGGTCGGCCTGTACCCAGTCCAGACAGCGACGACCTGGGTCCTGATGGACATCGTCGAGCAGATACCAGTGCTGAGGGAGGAGAACACCGGCCCGGGAGGCATCTATTCGCGGCTGGCGGAGACCGGCTACGAGATTCAGTTTGAGGAGAGCGTCAACTGCCGGCTGCCCCGGCAGGACGAGCAGGACACTCTGGCGATCGACTCGGACGAACCCGTGCTGACAACGTGGCGTCGCGCGTACGACCAGAACGAACGCATCATCGAAGTCACCCACAGGGTGGTGGTCGGAAGCCGCCACGAGCTCATCTACCGCTACGGAGCGTCCTCATGAACGACCAGGTCATCAAGCAGGTGGGCAGCAAGGTCGTCTACGAGAACCGGTGGATGACGGTGACCGAGGACGACGTCGTTCGGCCAGATGGATCGCAGGGCATCTTCGGCGTCGTTCACAAGCCCGACTTCGCGCTCATCATCCCGATGCAGGATGAGGGCTTCTTCATGGTCGAGGAGTATCGGTATCCGATCGGACGCCGCACGTGGAGCTTTCCGCAAGGGACGCTTCCCGATCGGCAGGACGCCCTTCCGGAGGAACTGGCCCGCCGCGAACTGGCCGAGGAGACCGGGCTCCGGGCCAACAAGCTGGAACATCTCGGCTTCCTGCACTGTTCTCACGGGACCAGCGGGCAGGGGTTCAACATCTTCCTGGCCACGGGTCTTGTGCAGGGCGCGACCGATCGGGAGGCCGAAGAGCAGGACATGCGGTCCGGGTGGATCTCCCGAGAGGAGTTTCACGCGATGGTCGAAGGCGGCCGGATCACGGATGACTCGACTCTGGCGGCCTATGCGCTGTTGGCGATGCGGAGGCTAGGGCTTCAGGCCTAGGTGGATGCGGTAGCGGTCGGCTCGGTAGGTGGAGAAGGTCAGCTCGGCGCAGGCTCCGCGGCTGAACGTGCGGCGACGCAGGTGGAAGACGGTGCCGCCTTGGGGGATGTCCAGCGGCTCGGCTTCGTTGTCGGTGGCTGGGCCTGCCTCGATCGTCTGGTCGCCCGTGTCAGTGACGATGCCGAACTCGCGTTCTAGTGCCTTGAAGAGGGAGCCGCCGGGGCGGCGGCGTTCGAACAGGTCGGGCGCCAGGGCTGCTGGGATGTACGAGCGTTCCACCGCCATGGGTTGGCCGTCGGCGAGGCGTAGGCGGTGCAGGACGTGGACGGGCGCTCCCGGTGCCGTGCCGAGGAGGTCGGCCAGGTCGGCATCGGCCTCGATCGTCTGGGTGCCCAGGTCGACGCAGGAGGCGCTCATGCCGAGGGCGTGCATGTCGTCGGCGAAGGACTGGAACCTGTTTGGTGGGCGCGCCACGACCATGCCCTTGCCGGGGACGCGGCGAAGGCGTTCTTCGACGACCAACTGGTCGACGGCTTGGCGGACCGTTGTGCGTGAGACGTTGAATCGTCGGCACAGCTCGCGTTCGGACGGGATGAGCGCGTCCATTGGGAGGCGGCTGATCGTGTCCAGCAGGAGGGCGCGGAGCTGGAGGTATTTGGGCAGGGGTACGGAGGGGTCGATCATTTGTACACCTGCTTGAAGGATCGCTTGATGGGGGCGCCACGGCTCAGGTGCATCATGGCGCCGATGCACCGGCCCAGGATGGTTGTGGAACGGCGGTCGTAGTCGACGGTGATTCGGGTTCCGGTGCCTTGGGGCTCGACGTGGAATTCGAAGGTGCCGCCGGGCTCGAAGATCCGACCGTCGGTGATGACCGAGCGGACGGTGGTGTCGGTCCATTCGTAGGTGCAGCGCTCCCATACCTCTAGGCCGGGGACTGCGGTGCCCTCTGTTACGTCGGCCTTGCGGTCGTTCAGGTCGTGCAAGGTGTAGAGGCGCGCGGTGAGGTTGGGCCAGATCTCGGGGCGGCGGTCGGAGAAGTCGACCATCGCGCCGATCACCTGGGCCGGAGGGGCGCTCACGTCCAGCTGGAACCGGAACTTGGGCATGTGCGAACTCTATGGGAGCTACTCCAGGGTGGCCGCCAGTTGTTTCTTGCTGATCTTGCCGACGGGGGTACGGGGGAATGTCTTCACGGGCTCGATGCGGTCGGGGAACTTGTAGGCGGCCAGGCCTCGGTCGCGGAGGAACTGCTTGAGGTCGTGCAGGGTCGGCGGTTCGTCGCGGGCTATGAGGAAGGCGCAGGTGCGTTCGCCCATGACCGGGTCGGGCATTCCTACTACGGCCGCGTCGTGGATCGCGGGGTGGGCCAGGAGGTGGCTCTCTAGTTCTTCGGCTGAGACCTTGTCGCCGCCGCGGTTGATCTGGTCCTTCTCGCGGCCCTCGACTATGAGGTGGCCGGACGGGAGTTGGCGGACCAGGTCGCCGGTTCGGTAGAAGCCCTCGGAAGTGAACGAGCGGGCGTTGTGGGCGGGCGCCTTGTAGTAGCCGCGCAGGGTGTACGGGCCCCGAGTGAGGAGTTCTCCTACTGAGCCGGGCTCTACGTCTGCGCCGTTGGGGTCTACTACGCGGATCTCGTCTGCGGGTGAAAGGGGGCGGCCTTGAGTTTGCTGGATGAGGTCTTCCGGGTCGTCCAGGCGGGTGTAGTTGAGGAGGCCCTCGGCCATGCCGAAGACCTGCTGGAGCTGGCAGCCCAAGGTCTTGGGGACTTCGGCCGCGCGTTCGGCGGCTAGTTTGGCGCCGCCTACCTGGAGGAGGGAGAGGGTGGAGATGTCCTCTTCGGACCAGGAGACCGCGTCCATCCAGAGGAGGGCGATCGGGGGGACCACGGCGCAGACGGTGGTTCGTTCGCGTTCGATCAGGGGGAACGCTTCGTCGGGTGAGCCTGAGGGGGCCAGGACCACTGTGCCGCCGGTGGCGAAGACTCCGAGGATGCCGGGGCAGGCTAGGGCGAAGTTGTGGGCGGCCGGCAGGACTACCAGGTAGGTGGTGTCTGAATTGAAGCCGCAGAGTTCGGCGCTGGCTTCGAGGTTGTACACGTAGTCGCGGTGGGTTCGGGGGATCAGCTTCGGCAGGCCGGTTGTGCCGCCGGAGAGGAGGAAGACGCCTACCTCGGATGCGTCGGGGGTGGGGAGCCCGACGGGATCTGAGTCCAGGGAGGAGAGGGGGGTGAACTCCCCCGGGTCGCCGTCGATGACCACGTGCTCCACGGGGAGCGTGCGGGCCATCGTTCGGTAGTCGAAGTCGCCGTCCAGGTCGGACGAGATGTAGGCGCGGGCCTCGGACAGCTCACAGAGGTAGCGGATCTCGCTCTCGCGGTGCGCGGGGAGGGCCAAGACCGGCGCGGCCCCTATGCGGACCAGGGCCAGAAACGTGACTACGAAGCTTGCGGTGTTGGGGAGTTGGACCACCACCCGGTCGCCCTGCTTGATGCCCAGGCGGAGGAGGCCAGCGGCGGCGCGGTCAGCGAGACGGTCCAGGTCGGCGTAGGTGAGACGGTCCGGGCCGGCTACCAGGGCCAGGGCGTCGGGGGCGCCGTTGAGGACGTCGCCCAGGACGCGGTCGGTCCAGTAGCCCTCGGAGACGTAGCGGGCCTGCAGGTCTACGGGCCACGCGGTGAAGCCGTCCATCATCGGCCTGCCAGCTGGGCCTCGGCGCCCGGGACGGGCTCGGCCGGGTCGCTGCCCAGGGCGACGATGCGGTTGGCGGCGTCCACGTGGACCACGCGGGGTTCGTGGGTGTCGCGCTCGGCGTCGTCCATGGTGGCGTACGAGATGATGATGACCAGGTCGCCGGGCTGCACGATGCGGGCGGCGGCGCCGTTGATGCCGATGACGCCCGTGCCGGCCTCGCCCTCGATGACGTAGGTGACCAGGCGGGACCCGTTGGTGATGTCGACGACGTGCACCTGCTCGCCCTCGACGAGGTCGGCGGCGGCCATGAGGTCGGCGTCGATCGTCAGGGAACCCACGTAGTGCAGGTCCGCCTGGGTCACCGTCGCGCGGTGGATCTTTCCGTTCATCAGCGTGCGCTGCACCGGGGAGTCCTCTTCTCTCAGATCAACTAAGGATAGGCTTACCTTAGTCACTCCCCCAGGTTCAGGAGAACCCCCACCGATGCTCATGGACCTCGGCCCGCTGCGCGACAGCCGGCCGTTCCGCAACGTGTTCATCGCCCGCACGGTCTCGGTCTTCGGGATCGGCATGCTGATGGTCGCCGTGCCCGTTCAGGTGTACGACCTGACCGGCTCGACCGTGCATGTGGGCGCCGTCTCCGCGGCCGAGGGCTTCGCCCTGCTGGCGGGGTTCCTGTGGGGCGGTGTGCTGGCGGACCGGCACGACCGGCGGCGGCTGATGCTGTACGCGCGGGCGGCGGCGGGACTCGGGTTCGCGCTGCTGACGGTGAACGCGTTCGTCGGCTCGCCTTCGCTCGCCGCCGTTTACGCACTGGCGGCATGGGACGGGCTTGCGACGGGTGTGAGCATCACCGCATTGCTGGCCGCGACCCCTGCGCTCGTGGGGCCGGACAAGCTCGTGGCGGCAGGGGCCCTCAACGCGTTGACCGTACGCCTCGGGTCCATGGCGTCGCCCGCGCTCGGCGGGCTGGTGGTCTCGTCGTTCGGCGTCGAATGGAACTACGCGGCCGCAGCCGTCGGCACCATGGGGACGCTGGGGCTGCTGACGTCTTTGCCGGAGCTCAAGCCGAGTGAGCCTGAAGCCTCGGGCAACCCCCTCGTGGCCATCGGCTCGGGACTGAAATTCGTCGCCGGGCATCGCGTGGTGGGCTCGCTGATGCTGCTCGGCCTTCTCTTCATGGTGGCGGGCGGGATCCCCGTGCTGATGCCCGCGTTCGCCTCCCAGGACCTCGGCGGCGGGCCCACCACGGTCGGGCTCCTGTACGCGGCGCCTGCGTGCGGGGCCGTCCTCGCATCGGTCACCAGCGGGTGGGCCAACACCCTGCGCGCCCCGGGAAGAGCCCTGCTGGCGGCGTCGGTGGGCGGCTTCGTGGCGCTCGCGTGCCTCGGCCTGACCGACAACGCACCCCTCGCGGTCGCCGTGGTCTTCGGCTATGGCTTCGTCACCTCGATCGAGGAGATCCTGCGGTACGGCCTCATCCAGTCGCACACGCCGGACGGTTTCCTTGGCCGGGTCAACGCGTTGTGGTCGGCGCAGGAGACCGGCGGGGGCGCGATAGGCGCGCTCGGTGCCGGGGCGCTCGGCGGCTACCTCTCCCCCGGCGACGCCATCGTGGCGTACGGGGCGGTGAGCGCGGTGCTCGCGTTGGTGCTCGCGCTCACGCTCACCGGCCTCCGTACGGCGACGCTCAGCCCATCTCCAGACACCGGCCCATCCGCAGACGTCAGCCCAGCTGCAGACGCTCGCTGATCTCGTCCTCGGTCATCGCCTCGACCTCCAGCCAGATCCCCGCGACGGCCTCCAGACGGCCCGGCGTTTCCTCCAGGTCGGCGAAGCGGCGGGCGACGCGGGCGACGGTCCGTTCGGCGAACAGGACGCGGACCGGCAGGGCGCCGGTGTCGAGCGCCTCGCGCAGCCGGGCGATGACCGTGGTCGCCAGCACCGAGTCGCCGCCCAGGGCGAAGAAGTCGTCGTCGGCGCCGACGCGCCCCACGTCCAGGACTCCGGCGACGACGCGCGCCAGGACCTTTTCCAGCGCGGTCTTCGGAGCGACGTAGGCCGACTCTCCCGACTCGGCGTTCGCCAGCGCGACGAGCGCCTTGCGGTCGACCTTGGCGTTGGCGGTCAGCGGCAGCGCGTCCAGCTGCAGCAGCAGCTCCGGGACCATGTGCGGCGGGAGCAGGTCGCGGGCGTGGTCGAGCAGTGCGTCACGCTCACCACCGCCGACGAACGCGCAGGCCAAGCGGCCGTTCGCCACGAACGCCACGGCTCGTTCGACCAAGGGGTGCGCGGCGAGAGCGGCCTCGATCTCGCCGAGCTCGATGCGGAAGCCGCGCACCTTGACCTGCTGGTCGCGGCGGCCGAGGAACTCCAGCGCACCGTCCGGGCGGTAGCGAGCCAGGTCACCGGTCCGGTACCAACGCGTGCCCTCGTGCAGCACGAAACGGTCGGCGGTACGGTCCGGATCGCCGACGTAGCCCTCGGCGACGCCCGCGCCGCCGATCCACAGCTCGCCGGTGGCCCAGTCCGGCCGGTCGCGGCCCAGCTCGTCCACGACCCGGCATGCGACGCCGCGCAGCGGGACGCCGTACGGGACGGCGTGCCAGTCGGCCGGGACCGCGCCGCCCTCGACCTCCTGCACGGTGGAGTGGATCGCGGTCTCGGTCGTTCCGCCGAGCGCGACGAAGCGGGCGGCGGGCGCTCGTTCGGCCACCAGGGCGGGCAGGTGCGTGCCGACCCAGTCGCCGCCGAGCAGCACCAGCCGCAGCGACGGCGCGGGGCCGGTGCGCAGCAGCATCTCCAGAACGGACGGCACGCAGTTCAGCACGGTCACGGCCCAGCAGCGCGCCAGGTCCTCCCAGCGCGCGGCGTCGCGGCGTTCGTGCTCCAGCGGCATCACCACGGCACCGCCCGACGACCAGGGCGCGAAGAGGTCGAACACCGACAGGTCGAAGTCGAGCGCGGAGATCGCGAGCGTGGAGTCGCCGGGTCCGAGGCCGAAGCGGTCGATGAGGTCGCCGATGGTGTTCATGGCGGCGCCGTGCGAGACCTCGACGCCCTTCGGCTCGCCGGTCGACCCCGAGGTGAACAGCACGTACGCGACCTGCTCGGGGCGCGCGTGGATCGGCTCGACGAGCGGCGCGTGATCCGGAACGTCCTCGTCGGTGATCGAGGCGGCGACACCGGCGCTCGTACGGATCCGTTCGCGCCGCGCGGGAGGCTGCTCGGCGCCGATCGGCACGTACGCGGCTCCGGCGGCCAGCACGCCGAGAGCGGCGACGGCCTGCGCCGGTCCCTTGGGCAGCTCGATCGAGACCCGGTCCCCTGGCCGTACGCCACTGGCGATCAGGCTTGCGGCGACGCGCAGCGCACGGTCGGCGACCTCGCCATAGAGCAGCGTGCCGTCGTCGCCCCAGTGCAGGGCGGGCGCGGCGGGCTCCTTGCGGGCGTGCCGGAAGAACTCGTCGGTCAGCGTCCGGGCGGGAGGCGGCGGGGTGGCGTTCAGGCCATGCCGGACGCGCAGCTGCTCGGGCGTGGCGCCGACGCGGAGGGTCTCGGTCCAGTCGGCGTCCGGCGCGCCCAGCCGGGTGATGGCGCCGGTGTACGCGGCGAACATCGCGTCGGCGACGCCCTCGGGGAACGCGGGGGTACGCACGTCCCAGTTGAGCAGCAGCCCGCCCGACACCTCGGTCACCTGGGCGTCCAGCAGCACTTGCGGGCCCTGGGAGATGATCCATTCCGGTTCGCCGAACGAGCCGCGGACCGTCTCGCCGAACAGCTCGCCCAGGTTCAGCGCGCTCGTGTAGACGATCGGCGCCAGGACCTGCTCGCCGCGGGCGCGCGACAGGTCGCGCAGCACCTCGAGCCCGGAGTAGTCGCTGTGCGTGCCGGAGGTGTGCAACGTCGCCTGCAGCGCGCGGGCCCGCTTGGTGAACGGCAGCTCGGCGGTGAGGTCGACCTCCAGCATGATCGAGCCGGTGAAGTCGCCGACGACCGCGTCCACGTCCGGGTGCACCGGCTCTCGGTGGAAGAGCGGCAGGTTGAGCAGGAAGCGAGGCGTCGCCGACCAGGCGCCGATCACCTCGGCGAAGACGGCGGCCAGGGCCATCGCGGGCGTGACGCCCTCGGCGTGCGCCCGCGCGATGAAGCGCCGCTTGGCGTCCGGCGACAGCCAGTGGTGCTTGCGTTCGACCAGGTCGCCGGGCTCGGCGACGACGGGCAGCTCGGGCGGTCCCGGCAGGTCGGCGAGGCGTTCGCCCCACCACTGCCGGTCGCGCTCGCCGGCCTCGGCGCGCGGGTTGTCGGCCAGGTAGCGCGCGTAGCCGTAGCGGATGGGCGCGAGGGTCTCGCCCTCATAGAGCGCGGCGAGGTCGGCGAGCATGATGCGGTAGCTCATCGCGTCGGCGGCGACCATGTCCACGTCGAGGTGGAGTCGTGCGGAGCCGCCGGGCAGCAGGCTGAGGCGCGCGTCGAAGACCCGCCCGGTCTCGATCGGCAGCCGCTGCGTCGACATCTCGGCGCGGACCCGTTGCAGCCCGGCCTCGACCTCGACCTCGGCCGCCCCGCGCAGATCGTGAACGGTCACCGCCGGTCCGGGCCGTTCGGGCAGAACGCGCTGCGTCCCGTCATCGGTGACCGCGACGCGCAGCATCGGGTGGCGCTGGACCAGCTCGCGCACCGCCGCCCCGAAGCGCGCCGGATCGATCTCGCGCCCGTCCAGCTCCACGTACAGATGAGCGGCCACGCCGCCGAGCGCCTGCCCGGAGTCGCGCCCGATCCAGTACGCGTGCTGCATCAGAGCCAGCGCGAACGGCTCGTCAGTATCGGGCTCTACGACCTCCTCGACGACTTCGACGGGGCGGGCCTCGACCTGGCCGCGTTCGGCGAGCAGATCCCACCACTGCGCGAGGCTCGGGCGTTCGGCCAGCTCGGCGAAGCGCACCTCGATCCCGCGCTTGCGCAACCGGCCGGTCAGCTGCATGAGCCGGATGGAGTCCATGCCGAGCTCGATGAGATTGTCGTCGGCCGCCGCGCCCTCACCCAGCACGTCCGCCAGCGTGGTCTGCAGCTCTTCCCAGGTCAGCACCGAACCTCCAAACTAAGGTAAGGCTAACCTAATTAAGCCCCTGTCGAGGCGTCAACAGAAGCCAGGCGAGATAGACGCCACCGAGCACGCCGGTGACGACGCCGACCGGCATCGCGACCGGCAGATGCAGCGAGACCAGGTCCGCGCACACCAGCAGCGCCGCGCCCGCGAGTCCCGCCGGGACCAGCTGCGCGCCCGGACGCCGGGTCAGCCGCCGCGCGAGCTGCGGGGCGGCCAGCGCGACGAACGGCACCGGACCGGTCGCCGCCGTCGCCGCCGCGACCAGCCCGACCCCGGCGACCACCAGCAACGCCCGGGTCCGCTGCACCGGAACGCCCAGCGCCTGCGCGGTGTCGTCGCCCAGCTCCCCCATCCCGAGGCGTCCGCCGAGCGAGACCGCCATCGGAACGAGCACGGCGAGCGCGATCGCCAGCGGAATGGCCTGGCTCCAGCCGCGCCCGTTCAGGCTGCCGGTCAGCCAGAACGCCGCCTCGTAGGCCTGGCGGAGTTCGGCGCGCGTGATGAGGTAGGAGTTCAGCGCCTCCAGCATCGCCGCCGCGCCGACTCCGATGAGCACGAGCCGGACGCCGTGCACTCCCCCGCCCCGATAGGCCATCAGGTAGACGACCAGCGCGGTCAGCACGGCACCGGCGACCGAGCTCATCGTGATGGCGACGGCGCCGCCGCCGAAGACGAGGATCTGCAGCAGCGCGCCGGTCGCCGAGCCCGTCGTGAAGCCGATGAGGTCGGGGCTGCCGAGCGGGTTTCGGGAGATGCTCTGGAAGATGGCGCCGCTCATGCCGAGCGCCAGCCCGGCCAGCAGTCCGGTGACGGCGCGCGGCAGCCGCAATGTGTTGACGATGAACTCGGTGGCCTGGTCGCCCTGTCCGACGAGCGCCCGCACGACGTCCAGCGCCGGGATGAAGAACTCGCCCGAGCCGACGACGAAGACGGCGGCACCGACGGCGAGCAGCACCAGCACCCCGCATACCGCCACGGCGCGGGGATCCCAGCGCATCGAGAGCGCGCCCACACGCGCCACCCGTCCCCGAATCACCTTGCTCACAGGTCGCGCGTCCTTCCCCGCCGCACCATCACCATGAACAGCGGCGCCCCGAGGAACGCGGTGACGATGCCGGTCTCCAGCTCGCCGGGCGTGACGACCCGGCCCGTGATGTCCGCGCAGAGCAGCAGGACCGGTGCGAGCAGCGCCGAGTAGGGCAGCACCCACCGCTGGTCGGGGCCGATGACGGTCCGGACGATGAACGGGACGGCGAGCCCCAGGAAGGTGATCGGCCCGACCGCCGCGGTCGCGGCCCCGCACAGCAGCACGATCGTGAACGCGCCCCAGGCCCGGGTCCGTTCGAGCTTCGCGCCGAGCGCCTTCCCGGTCTCCTCGCCCAACCCCAGCGCGTTCAGCGGACGCGCGAGGACCAGCGCGAGGATCGTGCCGACGACGATGAACGGCAGCACCCGGTAGAAGACGCCCATGTCCCGGTTGCCAAGCGTCCCGACCTGCCAGAACCGGAAGCTGTTGAACGTGCGCGGCGTCAGCAGCATCAGCCCGGCGGTCAGCGCGCTGAAGACGGCGTTGACCGCCGCGCCCGCCAGCACCAGCCGGGCCGGTGAGGTGCCACCGCGCCCGCGTGCCCCGATCAGATAGACCAGAACGGCGGCGCCCGCAGCCCCCGCGAACGCGGCCCAGATGTAGAGGAGCACGTCGTCCACGCGGAACAGCCCGATGACGACGACCACCGCGAGCGCGGCGCCGCCGTTCACGCCGAGCAGTCCCGGTTCGGCGAGCGGGTTGCGGGTCAGCGCCTGCATCATGGCGCCGGCCAGCCCGAGCGCGACGCCCACGACGACGCCGAGCACGGTACGCGGCAGCCGCAGCTCCTGGATGATCAGCGCGTCCTTGGATCCGTCCGGCGAGAAGACGCCCTCGGCCACCTTGCCGAGCGGGATGTGCTCGGCGCCGATGGCGAAGCTGGCCATCACGGCCAGGATCAGCAGGACGAAGAGAAGGGCCATGCCGCCCCATCGGCCCCGGCGCGGTCCGCCGGTGCGCGCCGGGCGGTCGACGGGGATCTTCCGCACGGACGAGGACAGCACGAGATGAGGCTAGCCTAAGCTAACTAAACGGTCGACCGCCCCGAAGCCGACTCCCTACGCCGCCCCCGGCCGACTCCCTATGTGGACCGCGCCTTCTCCACCCGGCCCATGAAGTCGGTGAAGCGGACCCGTTCGTCCTGGGCGGGTGCGAGGACCAGCCGTTCACCCACGTCGGCGACCGCCGCACGCAGCACCTTGTTGGCCTTCCGCGCCCGGCGCCGACCGGCCAGCCACGCCGCCGCACGGGACAACAGGGCGATCACGACCCCGACCACCGCGCCGCCGATCAGCAGCGCGGTCGGCCACGGGATCTCACCGATCTTCGCCGTCGGCAGGTCCGGCAGCTTCAGATAGCTCACGACGAAGAGCAGGAGCAGCCAGAGCGCGCCCACCGCCATCGTCGCGAAGACCAGCCACTGCAGGAACCCGACCACCGACCACCAGCGCGGCCGCTTGGCGGCGCCGAGCGAGGCGGAGGCCACGGCCTGGTCGAGGGCGCCCGCGAGCCGGTCGTTGTTGGCGCGCGCCGCCTCCCGGACGGCCCGCGCCCACGGCTCGGGCACGCCCTTGGCGGCACCGACCCCGACCTCGCGTACCGCGACATCGACCCCGGACCGTTGAACGGGAGAGGCCGCGGGCAACGAGGTCCGCCCTGCTCCGCCGCCATCACCGCCCAGCCGGAGCCGTCGCAACGGATCGGGCCGGAACCGCCGCACCCACCTGGTGAGCGGCCAGCCGGTGGCGACCACCGCGCGATGCCGGTGCGCCTTGGCGACCGCGTCGACGACCAGCGGGACACCCGCCGCCGCGCTCAGCGCCAGCGTGAGCTGCCCCGCGAGATCGGGCTGCTTGCCCGTCTTCGCCTCGCCTTCACCCGACAGGTGGGCGGCCTCGGCCAGCGCGTCCGCGGCCGTGGAGGCGTCGGCCGCCAGCCGCGCCGCCCACGCCTGCCTGCGCGAGACCTTGTCGGCGAGCATCTTGTGCAGCTCCGGAACGCCCTGCCCGGTGCGCGCCGACACGGCCAGCACCGGAACGCCCGACAGCCCGTCCTCGGCGAGCAGGCCCCGCAGGTCGTTCAAGCACTGCGCGACCGCCTTCTCCGGCAGCCGGTCCACCTGGTTGAGCACGACGACCATGACGTCCTTGTGCCGGGCCAGCGGGCGCAGGTAGCGCTCGTGCACGGCGGCGTCTGCGTACTTCTGCGGGTCGAGCACCCACACCAGCAGGTCGACCACCGCGACGAGCCGGTCCACCTCGACCCGGTGGGCGAGCTCGAACGAGTCATGGTCGGGCAGGTCGAGCAGGATCAGGCCGTCCAGACCCGAGTCCCCGCCCTCGACCGCGTGCCGTCGCGGCACCTCCAGCCAGTCCAGCAGCGGCCCGGAGCCCTCCGGATCCCACCCGGCCGCCTGTGCCGTCGCGGTCGTCGGCCGGGTCACGCCGACCGTGGCCAGCTCCGTTCCGGAAAGCGCGTTGAACAGCGACGACTTCCCGCTCCCGGTCGCCCCGGCCAGCGCCGCGACCGTGTGCTCGGCCGACAGCGCGGCGCGCGCCCCGGCCCGATCGGCGACCTCGCGGGCCTGTTCGACCACCGCGTCGTCCAGCCGGTCCTCGGCGAGGTCGGCGGCGGCCGCGAGCGCGGTCAGCCGTTCGTCGAGCGAGATGGTGCTCTTGCGGCGCAGGACCTTCACCGCACCTCCCGCTGAGGAAGCTCGAGCCGGTGCGCGTGGACGGCGGCCGCCGCGGACCGCAGCGCGGCCGGGTCGGCGCCGGTCACACCGTTCAGCAGGACGGTGAAGCGCTTCTCCTCCTCGTCCAGCAGTTCCCGGACGCGGCGCCGCAGGTCAGCGCGGGCGTTCTCGGTCAGCTTCCGTACGGCCTGGTCGCCGAAGACGGCCTCCAGCACCTTCTGGCTGAGCACGGTCGTGCCGCCCGCGATGCCGATCTCGATGCCCGACAGTCCGCCCGTGGAGGCGAACACGCCGATCATCAGCATCAGCCCGAGCCCGTTGATGCCGAACGAGGCGGCCCGCGCCCGCCCGCGCCGGTCGCCGCCCTCGGAACGGACCAGCTCCAGCACGTAGCCCTGCCACTCCCGTACGGCCGTCTCGGCCCGCGCCCGCAGCTCCGGCGAGACGCGACCGAGGCGCCCGGCCATCGCGACGCCGGAACGTTCCAGCAGATCGCGTCCGGGCGGGGTGGCCAGCCACGACTCGACGGCGCGTTCGGCCGACTGGTCGGCGACGGAACGGATCAGTGCCTCGACGCCGCTCTCCAGCGCCGTCGTCAGCTCCTTGGCGGTCGCCGGGCGGCCCCGGACCGCCGCGACGAGACGGTCCCTCATCCGCCCGATCCGCGACTCCAGGCTCCGCATCAGGTCGCCGGTGCCGATGAAGTCCTGCCAGCGTGCCAGCACCTCGCCGCGCAGCAGCGTGCCGTCGCGCATGCCCTCGTCGAACGCCGTCATCCCGGACTCGTAGCTCTTGCCGACCAGCGCCCGCAGCTCGTCGGCGGCGGCCCGCTGCCGGTCGGCGGCGTCGGCGAGCGCGGGCAGCCGTACGGCCAGGCTGTCGAGCGCGCCCGACAGCGTCCGGCGCACGACCTCCGCGCGCGACTTGGCGTCCGCCGACAGCCCGTTCAGCCACTCACGGATCGGCTGAACGGCCGAGGCGGGCAGGCGCGTGTTCTCGGCGGGCAAGGTCAGCTCCGGCACGACGAACAAGGGAGTGCCGGCCAGCCCGTTCTCCTCCAGCAGCCGGGCGAGGTCACGGGCGACCGGGTCGAGCGCCTCCAGCGGGACCCGCTGCAGGATGACCGACAGCGCCGTGCTGCGATCGCGCGCCGTCCGCAGGAACGCCCACGGCACCTCGTCGGCGTACCGGGCGGCGGTCGTGACGAAGAGCCAGAGGTCGGCGGCGGCCAGCAGCTGCGCGGCCAGCTCACGGTTGGCGGTCACCACCGAGTCGATGTCGGGCGCGTCCAGCAACGCCAGCCCGGCGGGAACGGAGTCGGTCGTGACGACCTTGAGCGACCCGGGCTCGCCGCGCCCCTTCCCGGTGGTCCGGGGCAGGCCGGGCAGCACGTTCGTGGCCAGGAACCACTCGGCGTCATCGGGGTGCGTCACCAGCGTCGGCGCCAGCGTGGTGGGCCTCAGCACGCCCGCCTCGGTCACCTCGGCCCCGGCCAGCGAGTTGACGAGCGTGGACTTGCCGGCGCCGGTCGAGCCGCCGACGACCGCCAGCAGGGGCGCGTCGATCGCGGCGAGGCGCGGCAGCAGGTAGTCGTCCAGCTGGCCGGTGAGCTCCTTCAGCGCGCGCCGGTCCCCCGCGACGTCCCTGACCGCCAGCGGGAAAAGATCATGGTCGAGCAGGCGCCGCAGCTCCCCCAGCGCTGCCGACAGCTCATCGGCCATATCCTCGATCTTCCCCTTGTTAGGCTTCGGCCATGCCGGATGAGCCGCAGGATGTGCCCCCTGAGCTGGATCGACATCCGGATCGGCTGCGCTGGAACGCCAAGTACACGGCCCAGGCGACCTCCAGGTTCCGGCCGCATCCACTGGCCGAACGGGCGCTCACGCTGGACCTTCCGGACGGCCCGGTCCTCGATCTGGCCTCGGGCCCGTCCGGCACGGCCCTGCTGGCCGCCACGACCGGCCGCCGGGTGACCGCCGTGGACGTCTCCGAGGTCGCGCTCGGCAGGCTCCTGGTGGAGGCGGGCCGCCGCGAGCTGAACGACCTCATCGACGTCGATCTGATCGATCTGGCCGCATGGCGCCCGGCTCGCACGTACGCGCTGGTGATCTGCACCGGCTACTGGGACGGCGCCGTCTTCCCGAAGGCGATCGAGGCCGTGGCGCCGGGCGGAGTGCTGGCGTGGGAGGCCTTCACCGAGGACGCCCGGCGCGTCAGGCCCTCGCTGCCCGCCCGCTGGTGCCTGGGCCCGGACGAGCCGGCCTCGCTCCTGCCGGAGTGGTACACCGTGCTTGACCAGCACGACCTCCCTGATGAGGACCACGGAACAAAACGCCAAATGCTGGCCATTTCAGGGTGATCCAGGCCACATTCGTGGGTATCGATCAACTGCTCGGGGGTCAGGCACGCTCTGCGCTCCCGAGGTGATCACCGGTGTACAAACAGGTCCTCGATCCCATAGCCGACTCGCTCGGCTGGAGCTCTCTCGTCGCGGCCATCCCGCTGGCCGTCCTGTTCATCCTGCTCGGCGTGGTCCGCATGCGCGCCTGGCTGGCCTCCCTCATCTCGCTCGCCGCCGCGCTGGTCGTGGCCGTCTGGGCGTACGGGATGCCGGTCGGGCAGGCGCTGCTCGCCGGGTCCGAGGGCGCCGCCTTCGGCTTCTTCCCGATCCTCTGGATCGTGATCAACGCGATCTGGGTCTACACGATGACCGTCGACACCGGGCACTTCGACGTGCTGCGGCGCTCGTTCGCGACGGTCAGCGACGACCAGCGCATCCAGGCGGTGCTGATCGCCTTCTCCTTCGGCGCGCTCATGGAGGCGCTCGCGGGCTTCGGAACGCCCGTCGCGGTCACCTCGGTGATGCTCATCGCACTCGGCTTCGACCCGATGAAGGCCGCCGTGCTCGCACTCACCGCCAACACCGCGCCGGTCGCGTTCGGCGCGATGGCGACCCCGATCCTCACGCTCGGCAAGGTGACCGGCATCTCCAGCGACACGCTCGGCTCGATGGTCGGGCGCCAGACGCCGATCCTGGCGGTCTTCGTGCCGCTGGTGCTGGTGGTGATCGTGGACGGGGCGCGCGGGCTGCGCGAGACCTGGCCCGTCGCGCTGACCTGCGGTATCGCGTTCGGGATCGCACAGTACGTGACCTCGAACTTCGTCTCCGTGCCGCTCGCGGACGTCATCGCGGCGCTGACCTCGGCCGTCGTCGTGGTGGCGGTCGTGCGCCTGCGCCCCGCCCCGCGTCCGGCCCCGGTGGCGGGCGGCTCGGTCGACGAGCCCTCGCCGGAGTTCGCCCGCCGCGTCGAACGGCCCGACAGCCGCGCCGAGATCGCGCGCGCCTACGCCCCGTACGCCATCATCATCGCGGTCTTCGTCGTCTGCCAGATCGACCAGGTCAAGACGTGGCTGAACAAGGCCACACAGACCTTCCAGTGGCCGGGCCTGCACCTGACCAGCGCGTCCGGCAAGCCGCTGGGGTCGGTCACGTTCACCCTCAACTGGTTCACGACGCCCGGCACGCAGATGCTGGTCGCGGGTGTGGTGACCATGCTCGTGCTGGGGGTGAGCGTGACCGGCGGCGTCAAGGCGTACTGGGCGAGCCTGGTGCAGCTGCGCTGGGCGATCCTGACGGTCATGGCCGTGCTGGCGCTCGCGTTCGTGATGAACGCCTCGGGCCAGACCGTGACGCTCGGCACCTGGATGGCCGGGGCCGGAAGCGCGTTCGCCCTGCTGTCCCCCATCCTCGGCTGGCTCGGCACGGCGGTGACCGGCTCGGACACCTCCTCCAACTCGCTGTTCGGCGCGCTGCAGGTCACCGCGGCGGACAAGGCCGACCTGTCACCCGTCCTGATGGCCGCGTCCAACAGCTCGGGCGGCGTCCTCGGCAAGATGCTCTCCCCGCAGAACCTCGCCATCGCGGCCGCGGCCGTCGGCCTGCACGGCAAGGAGGGCGACATCTTCCGGAGAGTGCTCGGATGGAGCCTGCTCTTCCTCCTCGGAATGTGCGTCCTGTCGGGGCTCCAGTCCACCGATGTCCTGTCTTGGATGGTCCCGTGAATTTCAGCCTGACTTGCTGAAACTGACGGTCCGCCCCTAACCTGCGAATGCATGGCCACTTTGCGTAAGCGCGCTCTCAACGGACTCCGGGCCTTCGGACTTCAGATCACCGACATCGGGCCCGGCGCGGCCCTGCTGTCGCGCCGTGGAAGGCGGCACAGCCTGCAGCGACTGCCCGGATCGACGGTCATCGTCACCAAGAAGAACGAGCCACGCAAACACGCCTACGAATTCCAGAAGAAGCTGCACTACTACCTCGCCGCCGAGCACATCGCCTGGATCTTGCGCAAATACAAGGTCAACTGCGTGATCGACGTCGGCGCGAATGCCGGGCAATATGGCGCGGGCCTGCGCCGCGCCGGATACAAGGGCCGGATCGCCTCGTTCGAGCCCGTCCCCGAGCACGCGGTGAAGCTCGCCGAGGCCGCCGGGAACGATCCAGAGTGGCAGGTCCACCCGTTCGCGCTCGGCCGCGAGGAGGGGACGGTCGAGATGAACGTCGTCCCCGGCTTCGGGCACCTGAGCTCGATGCTGGAGCCGAGCGACTTCGGCGCCCGCACCTTCAACGACCTGAACGAGCTGGAGGTCGCGGAGGTGCCGGTGCGGCGCCTGGACACGGTCCTGGACGAGGTCCTCGACGGCATCGCCGACCCCCGCCCGTACCTCAAGCTCGATACCCAGGGCTTCGACCTGGAGGTCTTCGCGGGCGCCGGCGACCACATCAAGGAGTTCGCCGGGATGCAGTCGGAGGTGGCGCTGCTGCCCATCTACGACGGCATGCCCGGTATGACCGAGGCCATCGGCACCTACCAGGACGCGGGCTTCGAGGTCTCGGGGATGTTCCCCGTCAGCCGCGAGCCCGCCACCGGCCGCGTCATCGAGTACGACTGCGTACTGGTGCGCCCCGAGACCCTCGTCTAGCGAGGGCCCCGGGGCGCGTTCGCGCAGGCTGACGGCGCCTAGCGGGCGCCGGCGGGCTCGCGTTCCTCTTCGGCGTCGATCTTCTCGATCGACACACCGGCCGTCTCGGGGATGCGCATGATCGGGATGATGGCGATCGCGGCGGCGATCATCAGGTAGTAGGCGGGCCAGTTCTTGTCGCCCGTCTTGTTGATCAGCGCCTCGACGACCACGCCGACCGTGCCACCGAAGATCGCGGTCGACACGTTGTAGCCGATGGCGAACGAGCCGTACCGCACACGGGTCGGGAACATCGCCGGGAACGTGGACCCGATGACCGCCAGGATCAGCGCCAGCAGCATCGCGACCGCCAGGAAGCCGATGAACAGGGCCACCAGGTTGCCGCTCTGCATGAGCCGCACCGCCGGATAGCTGACCACCAGGAACCCGATGGCCGCGGTCATCAGCAGCGGTTTTCGGCCGATCCGGTCCGACAGTGCGCCGAGCGGGACCAGCACGCACATCTGCAGCGCCTCCACGCCGATGATGATCATCGTGGCGGTGTTGGCTCCGATGTCCAGATGCTCGGTGAAGTAGGACGGCATCGTCGTCAGCAGCATGTAGTCGGCGACGTTCAGCAGGATCACGATGCCGATGAGGTTGAGGATCATCGGCCAGTAGCCCGCGAGCGTCTCCTTCAGCGGGATCTTCTCCGGCTCCTCGCCCTTCTCCTGCAGCTTGCGGAAGGCCGGCGGATCGTCCAGCTTGGAGCGCAGGTACAGGCCGACGATGCCGAGCGGGAGCGCCAGCAGGAACGGGATGCGCCAGCCCCAGGTGTCAAAGTGCTTGGTGCCCAGCGACAGGCTCACGATGAGCACCAGGGCGTTACCGAGGATGTAGCCGGTCAGCGTTCCCATCTCCAGGAAGCTGCCGTAGAACCCGCGTTTCTTGGTCGGCGCGTACTCGGCGATGAACGTCGCGGCGCCGCCGTACTCACCGCCGGTCGAGAAGCCCTGGATGAGCCGCAGGCACAGCAGGATGATCGGCGCGGCGATGCCGATGGCCGCGTACGTCGGCAGGACGCCGACCAGGAACGTACAGGTCGACATCAGCAGGATCGTGAGGGCGAGCACGGGCTTGCGCCCGATCTTGTCGCCCAGCGGCCCGAAGAAGGCGCCGCCGAACGGGCGGACGATGAAGCCGATGGCCACCAGGGCCAGCGACTTCAGCACCGCGTTGGACTCGCCCGGGAAGAAGACCTTCCCCACCGTCCCGGTGATGGCCCCCGACGTGAAGACGCCATAGTCGAACCACTCCACAGCGTTCCCCATGGTGGAGGCCATGACCGCCCGTCTGACGGACGACTCGCTGACAGGTGGCGTCGCGCTCTCGTCGAGAGTCGTCATCGCGGAAAGCAACCTCCCAGTTACGGATGCACACGTATCGCAGACTGCTCTTCCCGAGATAAGGACGATCAATCATGGAGTTCCGGTCTTCGACGTGATGTGGGCCACATTCACATGCGGGCAAAGTCCGGGCACACCCCCGGACCACCCGGAGTAGGCGCAGGTCACGGGGTCAACTCTGAAGTCGGCTAATAAAGGCGGGTCCATAAATCCGCCAACGAATCATGCCGATTCGGTGTGCTAAAAACTCACCAGGTCCGCAGAGAGGATCTTGATGGGCACTTCCGTAGCTCGCTCGGTCGACCAGGTCGTCAACACCGCCCGTTATCCGCTGTCGGACCCAGGGACGCTGATCCCCGGGATCCGGCGCGAACTAGAGAATTCCGGGTGCTGCGTTCTACCGGATTTCATCCAGGAACCGCTGGTCGCCGCATTGCGCGAAGAATGTGCGACCGCCGCTCCACTCGCGCACTATGACGTCGAGACCGTCAACGTCTACAACATCGCCGTGGACCCGTCACTCCCGGCCGACCACCCCGGTCGCGTCCCGTTCGACCGCGGCAACGCCTTCGTCGCCCGCGACCACATCCCCGCCGATTTCATCGTCCAGCGGCTCTATTCGAGCGAGCTCTTCCAGCGCTTCGTGGCCGCCTGCTTCGGGCTGAACCGCGTCCACGAACTGGCGGATCCGCTCTCGGGCCTGTGCCTGAACGTCGTCAAACCCGGCATGCAACACCCATGGCATTTCGACGTCAACGAGTTCACGGTGAGCATGGTGACGCAGGAGGCCGCTGAGGGCGGGGAGTTCGAATACTGCCCCAATATCAGATCCGCCGAGAACGAGAATTTCGCCGATGTCGCGAGCGTGCTCGGAGGTGACGACGGCGGGCTGGTCAGGCGGCTGACGCTCCGGCCCGGCGACCTCCAGCTGTTCAAGGGCCGCTACTCGCTGCACCGGGTCACCACGGTGAAGGGTGCGACGGCGCGCCATTCCGCCATCTTCGCCTACAGCGAGCGGCCCGGCGTGATCGGCAGCGTCGCCCGGACGCGGCAGCTGTTCGGCCGCGTGCTCCCCCAGCACCTGGAGGCGGAAGGTCACGCCGTCCGGGTCGACCGGCTACTGGACTAGAGACGGGCTGGAACAACTGAACATGGACACCGAAACCACCGGGAAGGTCTCGCTCGACCACATCTACTCCCAGCCGGACCCCCGCGCCTACTTCGACACCCTGCGCGAGCTCGGCTACTGCATCCCCCAGCTGGCCAAGCCGCACTTCGCCGAGCTGATCGCGGACTACCGGGAGGCCGCCGGCGTCGCGGCCCCGACCATCCTGGACATCGGCTGCTCCTACGGCATCAACGCGGCGCTGCTGCGCTGCGACGCCACCATGGACGACCTCTACGAGCGCTACTGCGACCGCGCCTTCTACGCGCACGACACGCTGGTGTCGCGGGACCGCGAGTTCGTGCGCGACCGCGGCCGTCCCGGCACCCGCTTCATGGGCCTGGACGCCTCCGACAGCGCGCTGTCGTACGCGCTGGAGACCGGCTTCATCGACGAGGCCGTGCACACCGACCTGGAGGCGGGCGAGCCGACCGAGTCCCAGCGCGAGCGGCTCGCGGCCGCCGACCTCGTCGTCTCCACCGGCTGCGTGGGCTATGTCACCGAGCGGACCATCTCCCGCATCGCCCGGGCGCACGGTGAGCGCCTTCCCTGGATGGCACACTTCGTGCTCCGGATGTTCCCATTCGAGCCGGTCGCCGACAGCCTCGCCGAAGCCGGGTATAAAACCGTTCGTCACGAAGGCGTTTTCAAGCAGCGTCGTTTCGCCACGCCAGAGGAGCACACCCAGGTCCTGGACACCCTGTCCTCCGTCGGGGTGGACCCGCACGGCCTGGAGACCGACGGATGGCTCTACGCGCAGCTGTACCTCTCACGGCCGACCCATCCAGAACGAGGATCGAGTTGAACAGCAGCCCACAACCCTCCCCCCGCACCTTCGACAACGAGGACACCCTGCCGCGGATACCGCTGCCCACCCTGGACGACAGCGGCCGCCGGCTGCTGGAGTGGTGCGCGCCGCTGCTGACCCCCGAGGAGCTGGCCGAGACCGAACGCGAGGTCGAGACGTTCCTGCGACCGGACGGACCGGGCCGCAAGCTCCAGGCCGCGCTCGAGGAGTACGACGCGAGCGAGGGGGTGCACAGCTGGCTCGACACGTTCTGGCCCTACCGCTACCTGGGCCGCCGCGACCGCATCGCACTGAACGCCAACTTCTTCTTCCTGTTCCACGACGCGGGGCTCGGGCAGGTCGACCGTGCAGCGGGACTCATCGCGACGGCGCTCAACTACAAGCGGCTCCTCGATGAGGAGGCCATCCCACCCGCCCTGCAGCGCGGCAAGCCGCTGTCCATGGAGCAGAACAAGTTCCTGTTCTCCACGACCCGCATTCCGGGGGCCTCCCAGGACACCGTCCGCTCCCCCTATACCGACGCATGGCCGGGCCCGTCCAAGGCCCGGCACATCGTGGTGTTCCATCGCGGCGCGATGTTCCGCATGGACGTCATCGGCCCGGCGGGCAAGCCCCACACTCTGGAGGAGCTGGCCGCGGGTCTGGACGCGGTGCTGAAGTCCGACGTCGCACCTGAGTCCCCGGTCGGTCACCTGACCACCAAGGCGCGCGCGGAGTGGGCGGCCGACCGGGAGGCGCTGATCGCCCTCGACCCGGCGAACGCGGCGGCGCTCGACGAGGTCGAGACCGCGCTGTTCTGCGTCTGCCTGGAGAACTTCGCACCCACGAGCACGCAGGAGGCGTGCGACCAGCTGCTCGCCGGCGACAGCGGCAACCGCTGGTTCGACAAGGCCGTGTCGCTGATCGTGTTCGCGGACGGCACGGCGGGCATCAACGTCGAGCACTGCGGCCTGGACGGCACGACGATCCTCAGCTTCGTCGACGCGCTGCTGGGCACGCCCGCCGCCGAGCAGGCGGACGCGTCCGGCGCGCGGGCCCAGGGGCAGCCGGGCCTCACGCCGATCGACTTCGTCCTCGACGACGACCTGCGCGCCGCCGTGCGGGGCGCAGGTGAGGCGTTCGCCCAGTACGCCGCCGACACCGCGACGCTGAACGTCTCGTTCGACGACTTCGGCTCCACCCGCGCCAAGGAGCTGAAGACCTCGCCGGACGCGTTCGTCCAGATGGCCTACCAGCTCGCGCACAAGCGGTCGAAGGGCTTCCTGGGCGCCACCTACGAGTCGATCGCCACCCGGCACCTGCGGCGCGGGCGGACCGAGGCGATGCGCGTGGTGACGCCCGAGGCCGTTGCCTTCGCCAGCGCGATGGACGACCCGGCGGCGGGCGCCGACGCCAGGCGCGCCGCGTTCCGCGCCGCCGCCGACGCCCACGTGCGCCGCGCCAAGGACAGCCAGGCGGGTCAGGTGCCCGAGCAGCATCTGTGGGAGCTCCAGCTCATCCAGAAGCGCCGCGGCGCCGAGCTGGGCGTGACCGCCGACGAGCTGACGCTGTTCGAGTCGCCGGGCTGGATCAAGATGCGCGACGACTACCTGAGCACCAGCTCGGCGCCGTCGGTCAACATCCAGTCGTTCGGGTTCGGCTCGACCAGCATGCAGTGCATTGGCGTCGGCTACGTGCTGCTCCCCGACCGCTTCAACGTGTACCTGTCCACGCCGCGCCCGGTCGCGGACGCCATGCAGGTGTTCGCGAACGAGCTGAGGACCGCCGTCGCCGAGCTGCAGGAGCTGCTCGGCTGATCAGCCCATCCAGTTGAACGTCGCCGGGTCGGGACCGAAGCGCTTGCCCTGGTCGAGCGCTTCGATCTCGGCCAGGTCGGCGGCGTCCAGCTCGAAGTCGAAGACGTCGATGTTCTCCTTGATCCGCGACGGCGTCACCGACTTCGGGATGACGACGTTGCCGGTCTGCAGGTGCCAGCGCAGCACGGCCTGGGCCGCGGACTTGCCGTGCTTGGCGCCGATCCGCTTCAGCACCGCGTCGTCCAGCAGGCCCTTGCCCTGGCCGAGCGGGCTCCAGGCCTCGGTCAGCAGGCCGTGCTCGGCGCCCGCGGCGCGCAGCTGCTTCTGCTGCATGTACGGGTGGAGCTCGATCTGGTTGATGACCGGGGTGACCTCGGCCTCCTTGGTCAGCCGCTCCAGCGCCTCGACCGTGAAGTTGGACACGCCGATCGCCCGGGCCTTGCCGTCGGCGTAGGCCTTCTCGAACGCCTTCCAGGCCTCCAGGTACTGCTCCGAACCCGCGACCGGCCAGTGGATCAGGATGAGGTCGACGTGGTCGAGGCCGAGCCGCTCCAGGCTGGCGTCGACGGCGCGCACCGCGTCGTCGTAGGCGTGGTCGGTGTTCCAGAGCTTGGTCGTGACGAACAGCTCGTCGCGCGCGATGCCCGAGTCGCGGACGGCACGGCCGGTGCCCTCCTCGTTCTCGTAGGCCCGCGCGGTGTCGATGCTGCGGTAGCCGGCGCCGAGCGCCTCGGTCACGGCGCTGTAGGCCTCGTCGTCGGGTACCTGCCAGACACCGAAGCCCAGCTGCGGCATCTCCACGCCGTTGTTCAAGGTCACGTACTGCACTGTCGTACCTTTCGCTCGTTGTCATATCTCCCGCCGGCCTCAGTTCGACCGGTGGGCGTCTTTGTCCGGGGGGACGAGTGTGTCCGGGGGGACGAGGGGTTATCTCGGGGCGAGGAGCCCGGTGATCAGCGCGTCGGCGGCGGGCTGCAGGAGGCGGGTGCCGTCGGGCCGTTCCTCCAGCCCGATGACCAGCGCGATGCAGATGTCGGCCGCCTCGTCCGGAGCGACCGTGGCGACGCCCGCCTCGGCGAAGACGCCGGCCAGCAGGGCGCTGAGGTCGGTGACGAACTTGGCGCAGATGTCGCCGAACAGCCGCGCCTTCTGGTCGAGCAGCTCGCCCGCGTGCGGTGACTCTCCGACGAGTTTGCGGACGAGTTCGAGCTTGGCTCCCAGCACCCCGCGCACCCGGTCGGCGGCGGGGGCCTGGGCGGCCGCCGCCTCCCGCGCCTGCTCCAGCGCCTGGGTGTGCAGGCGTTCGGCGAGGCGGCGGAAGGCGTCGTCCTTGTTACGTACGTACTGGTAGACGGCCGACCGTGACATGCCCGCCTCGCGGGCGATGTCGTCCATCGTCGTACGCCGGACACCGTGCAGCCTGAGGCAGGTGTAGGTGGCGTCGAGGACCTCGGTCGGCCGGTCTTTGCCCATGGCTCAGCCCAGCGCCTTGAGGACCTCGTCGGCCAGCGGGCCGGAGGAGGACGGGTTCTGCCCGGTGTAGAGGTTGCGGTCGACGACCACGTGCGGCGCCCACGCCTCGCCCTTGTCGACGTTCGCGCCGAGGGCGACCAGGCGGTCTTCCAGGAGCCAGGCGGCCTTGTCGGCGAACCCGGCCTGGGTCTCCTCCTCGTTGGTGAACGCGGCGAGCCGGTAACCGGCGAACGTCGGCGTGCCGTCGGCGCGTTCGGCGGCCAGCATCGCCGCGGGCCCGTGGCAGACCACCGCGAGCGGCCTGCCCGAGTCGAGCGCGGCCGTCAGCAGCCGGCCCGAGTCGGCGTTCACCGACAGGTCCTCCATCGGGCCGTGACCGCCCGGGTAGAACACCGCGTCGTAGGCGGCCGGGTCGGCCTCCTCCACCTTGATCGGGTCGCGCAGGGCGGCGATGCCCTCCACCTCGGCGGCGAAGGCCTCGCCGCCGAAGTCGGCGGTGAGGCTCGCCGGGTCGGGCTTGGGCACGACAGCGCCGGGCGTCGCGACGGTGACCCGGTGCCCGGCCTCGGTGAAGGTCCGGTACGGCACCACGAACTCCTCGGCCCAGAAGCCGGTCGGGTGCCCGGTCCCGTCGGCCAGCGTCCAGCGGTCGGCCCCGGTCAGCACGAAAAGAATCTCAGCCATCTCGTCCTCCAGCATATAGGACTTCGTGGATGACCTGACAAATTGTGTTCAAAATGTCAGTTCGTCGTCGGTTCGACTCTAGGGGCGGGGTCCAACACCGACCAATAGGCTTCTTTGCATGCCCCATCGGGATTCCTATGAGTCGCTGGACCTCAACCAGCTGCGGACCTTCCTGGCGGTGCACCGCGCCGGGTCGTTCACCGCGGCGGCCCAGCTCCTGGGCTTGTCCCAGCCGACGGTGACCGCGCAGATGCGGGCGCTGGAACGGCGACTGGGCCGCCGTCTCTTCGAACGGCTCCCGCGCGGGGTCGCCTCCACGGCGATGGCCGAGCAGCTCGCCGCCGAGGTCTCCGCTCCGCTCGACGCGCTGAGCGCGGTGGCGGGCGGCGACCAGGTCGACGAGACCGCGGCGGCCGATCCCGTGCATCTGGCCGGGCCCGCCGAGCTGCTGTGCGCGCGAGTGCTGCCCTCGCTCGCGCCGCTGGTCGGAGCGGGTGATCTGCGGCTGCGGGTCACGCTCGGCCTCGCCGACGATCTGCTGGCGGGGCTGCGTGCCGGGCAGTACGACCTGGTCGTGTCCACGATCAGGCCGCGCGGACGCGCGCTGACGGCCGAGCCGCTCGCGGACGAGGAGTTCGTGCTGGTCGCCGCTCCCGATTGGGCGGAACGGATCGGAGGCGGGCGACTCGAACGCGAGGGCCCGTCGGCGCTGCGCGACGCGCCGCTGGTGACGTACGCGGAGGATCTGCCCATCGCGCGCCGCTATTGGAGGCACGTCTTCGGCACGCGGCTCGCCGGACCCGCGGCCGTCGTTGTCCCGGATCTGCGCGGCGTGCTGGCGGCGGTCGTCGCCGGGGCCGGGTTCACGGTCCTGCCGCGCTACCTGTGCCACGCCGAGCTGGACTCCGGCGCGCTCGTGGCGTTGCTGGAGCCCGTCGATCCGCCCATCAACACCGGGTTCCTCGCTCAGCGGGCGGGTCTCCCGGACAACCCGAACGTCACCCTCGTGCGGGATCGCCTTCTGGAGGCCGCCCGAGACTGGTAGCGAGCCGTTCCAGGTAGTAGGCGACCGGGCGGAGCGTCACCATGCCGCTGCCCGCGCCCGCCAGTTCGGCGGCGGCAGGGAGCAGCGCGGTGTGAAGGCGTTGCATCGCGGCCCGGTCGCCCAGCTCGATGGCGACGAGGGCGTGCAGGCACGTGCGGAGCTCGAACAGCAGGTCGTGAGGTGACTCGGGGATGTCGCAGGCGGCCGCCTCCGCTCGCTTGCCGTGGGAGAGCAGGATCAGCGGCCTGGTCCAGGGCTCGTACGGCCCGTAGTCTGCGTCGTCGAGCACCGGGATGTCGTCGCCCTGGAGCCTGAGGCAGAGCAGAGCAAGCGAAAGCAGCCCATCCTCAACGCCGCGCATGCCGGTGCCCGCGAGGCGGACGGCGGCTCGGCGATAAGCGGGCTCGTCGGCCGCCCGCATCGCCGCGTACCACTCGGTGAAGACGCCGACGAGCGGAATCTCGTGCTGCTCGGCGAGCCGGTCGGCCGCGAAGGCCTCCTCGTCGGCGGCCGCGAAGTCGGCGAGCGCCGCGCGGGCCTGGATCAGGATCATGTGGCCGAGGACCTCGAACGGCACCAGGCCGTGGCGCGTAGCGAGCTCGACCAGCTCGGCGCCGATCCGGGCTCGCTCGGGAGCCATCCCGGCCCGTTCGAACGACTGCATGAAGCGGGCGTTGAGCGCGAACGCCAGCACGGTCGGGTCGTCCAGGCGCCGGGCGATCTCCTCGGACTCGCGGGCCGCCGCTCTTCCCCGCTCCCCCGCGTCGGCGCGCAGCTCCATCGCGATGGTGGCCAGCAGCCGGGCGCGTTCGGCATCCCGTCCGGGCGGCAGCGCGGCGAGGGTGCGTTCGGCGGCCTCGGCCACCTCGCGCGCGTCGTCCGCGTCGTCGCCCACCGGCCAGTTGGCGGGCACGTCGAAGGAGCCGATGACCTGAGCCGTGAAGAGCGGATCGCCGAGCTCCTCCGCCCGCCGGATCGCCTCGGCCCGGTGCCGCCGCGCCGCGTCCAGGTCGCCGGTCACCGCGAGCGCGCGCACCATGCCCATCGTCGCCTCCAGGCGCGCGCGGACGTCGGTGTCGCCCGCACGGTCCAGGGCGGCGACGGTCTCGCGCCAGAGCCGCGCGGCCTCGTGCGGCGCGAAGCGGCTCTCGGCCCGTTCGGCGGCGAGGCGCGCGTAGTGCGCGGCGCGGTCGGCGGTCGCGCGGGTCGACGCCCTGATGAGGTGCTCGGCGATGACCGCCACGTCCTCCGGCCGCAAGCGCTCGATCAGCTCGGCCGCGCGGGCGTGCCAGCGTGAACGGCGAGCCTGCGAGATGTCGTCATAGAGGGCCTCGCGCACCAGCGCGTGCTCGAAGCGGAGCCGCTCGGGCCCGGACTCGGCGAGGAAGCCCATCAGCAGCGCGGGCTCCACGGCATCCAGCACCCGGTCCTCGTCGCCGTTCAGGCCGATCAGCACGTCCAGATCGACGTCCGTGCCGATCACCGCCGCCTGCCGCAGCACGGTCCGCGCGGCCTCGGGAAGCGCGGCGAGGCGATGCCGGATGACGTCGCGAACGCCCGCGGGCACGCCGTCCAGATCGCCCTGCGCCTCGTACAGCCGGACGAGCTCGCGGACGAAGAACGGATTGCCTGAGCTGCGCCGATGGATCGCCTTCGCGGTGCGCTCGTCCACCTCCTCGTAGGCGACCGATGCGATCAGCTCACGCACCTCAGGCTCGCTGAGGCCGCCGAGATGGATCCGGAGCGGTTCGAGGCGCGCCGCGCGGCCCAGCGCATCAGCCAGGGCGGGCGTGATCTCGGTCGAACGGTAGGCGCCGACGTGCGGGACGGATCCCGCCTCGATCAGCTCGGCGAGCTCCGCCTCGTCCGCCCACTGCATGTCGTCGAGCACCTTGATCCGCGGTCCCAGGCGCCGGTTGAGCTCGCCGAGAAGCGCGGTCTTGCCCGCGCCGGGATCGCCCGAGATCAGCGCCAGCCTTGATCCCCCTGCCGCGAACTGCTCCAGGGCGGCCAGTTCCTCGGCCCGGCCGACGAACGGACGCGCATCGGGAGTGGGCACGGGCTGTGCGGTCAAATGCGGCGCCTGGGCGAAGATGTCGTTCTCCAGCCGCCGCAGCGCCTCACCCGGATCCAGGCCGAGCTCGGTGTTCAGCATCGTGCGGGCGTCACGGAGGACTGCCAGGGCGTCGGCCTGCCGTTCGGCCTTGTAGAGGGCGAGCGCGAGCAGCCGCCGGGCGTCCTCGCGCAGCGGGTGAGCCGCCACATGCGCCTCAAGCTCGGGTACGACCTCGGCGGCCCGGCCGAGCGCCAGGGCAGCCTCGGCCCGCCGTTCCACTCCCAGCAGGCGCAGCTCGTTCAGCCGGGAAGCCTCGCCCCGGGCCCAGTCCTCCTCGGCGAACTCCGCGTACGCCGGGCCCCGCCACAGCGCCAGCGCCTCGTCCAGCAGGGCGAAGGCCTTCTCGGGCGGCAGGCCCGGCGCCTCACCGAGCGCCGCCTCGAAGCGCCACGCGTCCACGGCGTCCTGCTCGGCCCGTACCGCGTAGCCGGGAGGCGCCGTGACCAGCAGACGGGCGGGCGTCCGCGGCGGCCGGCCCGGCTCAAGCGCCTTGCGGAGCGCGCCGACGAACGTCTGGACGGCGCCGAGCGCCCCCTCGGGCGGATCGTCCCAGAGATCGTCGATCAGCCAGGAGACCGGTACGGCACGGCCCCGGGCGATCAGCAGGCGCGCCAGGACGGCCCGGTGCCGCGGGCCCTTGAGGTTGACCGGCCCGCGCTCCCCCTCGGCCTCCAGCGGCCCGAGCACGCGGAACCTCACGCCAGGCACATCCCTACGTTAGTCATTGCTGATTGAGCGCTGATCGGGGCGTCCGATGCTGGGGCCATGAAGATCAATGGATTCGACTACCAGCGCCTCCCGGTCGCGGACGGCGTGGCCCTCAACACGGCGATCGGCGGCTCGGGCAGCCCGATCGTGCTCCTGCACGGCTTCCCGCAGACCCACCTGATGTGGCGGCACGTGGCCGCCGACCTGGCCGCCGACCACACCGTCATCGTTCCCGACCTGCGCGGCTACGGCGACAGCGACAAGCCCGCCGAGACCGGCGCGGACACCTACTCCAAGCGCACCATGGCCGCCGACATCGTGGCCCTCGCCCGCGCGCTCGGCCACGAGCGCTTCGCGCTGGCAGGGCACGACCGCGGCGCCCAGGTGGCCATCCGCGCCGGGCTCGACCACCCCGAGACGATCACCCACCTGGCCTCGCTCGACACGATGCCGACGATCAACCTGTGGGAGGTGATGCAGGGGGTCTCGGCGGCCGTGGGCTTCCACCTGTACCTGATGGCCCAGCCGCCCGGCCTGCCCGAGCAGATGATCGCCGCGAGCGCGGACGCGTTCTTCGGCCACTTCCTGGACATCTGGGCCAAGGACCCGGCGGCCATCCCGGCGGACGTGCGAGCCGCCTACCTGAAGGCCTCGCGCGAGGCGGTCCCCTCGATCGTCGCGGACTTCCGCGCCTCGGCGGGCATCGACGTCGAGCACGACCAGGCCGATCGCGAGGCGGGCAACGTCTTCCAGATGCCCGTCGCCGTCCTTCAGCAGGACTGGGGCACCGCCCTGGGGTTCGACGCCACCGCGCTGTGGAGCGCCTGGGCACCTGATCTGCGCCACTCGACCGTCGCCTGCGGCCACTTCATGGCGGAGGAGGCCCCGGCCGAAGTCGTGAAGGCCCTGCGCACCCTTATCGGGTAGGGCGTTCGGCATTAGGTTGAGCGCATGAGCGGCACCGCGCGCGACATCACCGTTCCCGGGACTCCCCACCTCCACGAGGTCTCGGACGGCATCTACGGCTACATCCAGCCCGACGGGACCTGGTGGATCAACAACACCGGGTTCCTGGTAGGCGAGCGGGGCGTCGTCAGCGTGGACGCCTGCTCCACCGAGCGCCGGACCCGCGCGTACCTCGACACGATCGGCTCGGTCACGCCGATGCCGGTGCGGACGCTGGTGAACACCCACCATCACGGCGATCACACGTTCGGGAACTACCTGTTCTCCGGCGCCACGATCGTCGCGCACGAGGGCACGCGGGACGGCGCGCTGGCCTGGGGCAGGCCGTTCGACGCCCCGTACTGGTCGGAGGTCGACTGGGGCGACGTCGAGATCGAGCCGGCGTTCCTCACCTACACCGAGGGCGTCACGATCTGGGTGGACGACCTCCGCTGCGAGGTCCGGCACGTGGGGAGCCCGGCGCACACCACCAACGACTCGATCGTGTGGGTCCCCGACCGGGGGGTGCTGTTCTGCGGCGACCTGCTCTTCAACGGCGGGACCCCGTTCCTCATGCAGGGCTCGGTCGCCGGGGCCATCAAGGTCCTGGAGGAGGAGATCGTGCCGCTCGGCGCCGAGACCATCGTGCCCGGCCACGGCCCGGTGGCCGGGCCCGAGCTGATCGCCGGCGTCGTGGCCTACGCGCGCTTCGTGCTGGCGACGGCGGAGAAGGGCCGGGCCGCCGGGCTGTCGCCGCTGGAATGCGCGCGCGAGACCGACCTCGGCGACTACGCGGGGCTGACCGACAGCGAGCGCATCGTCGGCAACCTCTACCGCGCCTACGCCGAACTCGACGGCGAGGCGCCCGGCGCGCAGATCGACCTGGTCTCGGCACTGGACGACATGGTCGCCTACAACGGAGGCCGTCCTCTCACCTGCCGGGCCTGATACCCCAGTGCGGAGATCCTGCCTAGAGCGCACCTGCGCTGAGTTTCTCTACTCAGACGCAACCGAGTAGCTCGGCCGATGGCCGCCGCGCCGCAGCCCGCGAGGCTTGAGGCATGGACGGTTTGTACGGGTTGAAGCCCTGGTACGCGGCGCGGCTCGGCGGTGTGCGCGGCGTGCTCGTGCGGCGCCGGGTGTCGCCGGACGCGGTCACCGCCGCCGGGGTCCTCGCCGGAGCGGGCGCGGGCGTCGCGCTGGCGCTGCTGCGGCCGGGCCCGCTCGCCGGCGTGGTCGTCACGCTGCTGCTGGCGCTCCGGCTCGCGTGCGCCAATCTCGACGGCGCGATCGCCCGGGAGACCGGGCGCGGCTCGCGTTGGGGCTCGGTGCTGAACGAGCTGGGCGACCGGGCCGCGGAACTGGCCGCGCTCGCCGGATGCCTGGCGCTCGCGCCCGCGGGCCTGGTGGCGGGTGCCGCGCTGGCGGCGACGCTGCCGTCCTGGGTGTCGCTCGCGGGCGCGGCGGCCGGGGGCCCGCGCCCGCAGGGCTGGCCGGTCGGCAAGACCGAGCGCTGCCTGCTGCTGGCGCTCATCGCCTTCACCGGCCTCGCCGTTCCCCTGCTCATCGTGCTCGCCGCCGGGTCGCTGCTCACGGCGCTCGTCCGGCTGGAGCGGATCCGGAGGTCGCTGTGACCGAGACGTTGGCGTGTGTGTCGGGGGCCTTCGCCGTCAGCGGGGCCGCCGTGTGGTGGTCGGGCAGGCGCGAGCTGATCCAGCGCTGGCTCAGCTGGCTGGTGATCGTGCCGCTGGTCGGCGGCGCGTTCTGGCTCGGGCCGCCGGGCGCCTTCGCGCTTGCCGCCGGGGTGGGGCTGGTCGCCGTGCTGGAGTACGGCCATCTGCTCGGGCTGCGGGCTCTGGATCGGGCGTTGATGGGCGGTGCGCTGGTGGCGTTCCCGCTCGTGGCATGGCTGGCGCCCGAGCATCTGATCCGGGTGCTGTTCGGCGCGCTGCTGGTGGCCGGGCTGATCACGCTGCTGGAACGCGATCCGGACCGGGGCATGAACCGGGCGTACGGCGTCGTCTTCGGTCTGGCGTGGCTGGCGCCGCTGACCGGGCTGGTCGTGCTCGGCGACCTGGCCCCTCCGCTGTGCGCGGCCGTCGCCGTGGCGGACGTCGCGGCCTGGTGCGGCGGCAAGCTGCTGCGCGGGCCTGCGCTTTCGCCGCACAGCCCGGCCAAGCGCTGGGGCGGCGTGGCCGGCGGCGCCGCCGGAGGGATCGCGATCCTCGTCGCGTTCGGCGCGGCCACCCCGGCGACCGTCCTCGCGGTCGCCGTCGGCGCCCCGCTGGGGGACCTGCTCGAGTCGATGCTCAAGCGCAGCCGTGGCGTGAAGGACGCCGGGAGCTGGCTGCCGGGGTTCGGCGGGCTGCTGGACCGGATCGACTCCCTGCTCATCACGCTGGCAGTGGCGGTGGTGCTGTCATGATCGCCGCACTGCTCCGCACGTGGTTCTGGCGCGCCGCGTTCCGGCTCGCGGGCGGCATCGAGGTCGAGGGCCGCCTGCCGAACGGCCCGTGCGTGATCGTCGCCAACCACGGCTCGCACGCCGACACCGCCGCGCTGCTCGCGGCGCTCCCGGCCCGGCGCCGCCCGGTCGTCGCTGCCGCCGCCGACTACTGGTTCGCGAGCCGGTTGCGCGCCGTGGTCTGCCGTACGGCCGTCTCCGGCTTCCCGGTGCGGCGCGCCAGAGGCGGGTTCGACGACCTCGCCGAGGCCACCGCGCTTCTGGCACGCGGACGGGCGGTCATCGTCTTCCCGGAGGGCACCCGTTCACGCGACGGCGAGGTGCGCCCCTTCCGCTCGGGCGCGGCCCGGCTCGCCTCACTCGCAGGAGTCCCCCTCGTACCGGTGGGCCTGTGCGGCACGCGCGAGGTGCTTCCGGTGCACGGCCGCCTGCGCCGTGCCCGCGTACGGGTCCGCATCGGAGACCCGGTCACCGACATCGACACGGCCCAGCAGGCCGTACGCCAGCTGTCCCTTCACTGAGAGGAAGAACCATGCGCGGCGATATCAAGTGGGCGGCCCTCCGCCTCCTGCTCAGCACGGTCGGGCGCACCGCCCGCAGCATCCGCATCGGCTACCGGCACGGCTTCGACAGCGGAACGATGCTCGACTACGTCTACGTCAACCGCGCACAGGGCGATCTGGGCATCGGCCGTCTGATCGACCGCGTGCACCTGGACGCGATCGGCTGGCGCGCGATCCGCTCCCGCCGGGATCTCCTCCAGGACACGTTGCGCGCGGAGATGCGCCAAGGGCCGCTGCGGATCATGGATGTCGCGGCGGGCCCAGGGCGTTATCTCCAGGAGCTGCTGCTGGAGGACCCGTCGCACCAGGTGCTGTGCCGCGACCTGGCTCCCGCCGGGCTGCGGCAGGGCGCGGCGATGGCCGTGACGAACGGGCTCACGGGCCGGATGACCTATCAACTGGACGACGCGTTCGACCCCGAGCCGCCCGCGTTCGGCGCACCCGACGTCATCGTCGTGTCGGGCCTGTACGAACTGATCCTCGACGACGACGTCATCAAGGCGTCCATGGCGCGGCTGCGGGGGCTCCTGGCTCCGGGCGGCGTCCTGATCTTCACGACGCAGGTACGCCACCCGCAGCTGGAGCTCATCGCCAACGTCCTGCCCAACCGGGACCACAGGCCCTGGGTGATGAAGTGCCGCCCAGTCGAGGACCTGGAGAAGTGGGCACTGGACGCCGGATTCGCGGACGTCTCCTCTCGTCAGGAGCAGGTGGGGCTGTTCACCGTCACTTCCGCACGGACACGGTGAGCGGCAGGTCGCGGGACGAGGTGCCCGCCGAGACCGTGTAGGTCCCGTGCGGGGTCACCCAGGCGTGGGAGGCCTCGTCCCAGTGGGCGAACGGGCGGTCGTCGAGGCTGAGAGTGACGCGGCGGTGCTCGCCGGGCGCCAGGGAGACCTTGGCGATTCCGGCGAGGCGGCGCGGCGGGGCACCCGCGTCCCGCCCGTCGGCGCCGCCCACGTACACCTGGACGACCTCGCTGCCGCGCCGCGATCCGGTGTTGGCGACGTCCACGCTCACCCGGTCGCCGTGCACGTTCAGACGCGACAGCCGGAACGAGGTGTAGGACAGGCCGTACCCGAAGGGGAACAGCGGCGCGATCCCCTTGGCGTCGTAGTGCCGGTAGCCGACGCCCAGCCCCTCGGAGAATGTCGCGACGCCGTTCACTCCCGGGTACTGCGCGGGCGTGCTGGCCGGGGTGTCGGCGAGGCTCTTCGGGAACGTGATCGGCAGCCGTCCCGCCGGGTCCTTCTCACCGAGCAGAACCGATGCGGCGGCGTTGCCGTGCTCCTGCCCCGGGTACCAGGCCTGGACGACACCGGCGACCTTGTCCAGCCACGGCATGAGCACCGGGCCGCCGGTGTTCAGCACGACCACGGTGTGCGGGTTGGCCTTGGCGACGGCCTCGATCAGCTGGTCCTGGTGGCCCGGCAGCGCGAGCCCCGGCCGGTCCCGGCCCTCGGTGTCCTTGTCGGCGGCGAAGACCACGGCCGTGTCGGTGTGCCGGGCGGCCTCGGCCGCCTCGGCGATCTGCGGGTCGACCAGGCTCGCGGGCGGCGTCCACGCGACCGAGATCATGGCCTGGCCGGTCGGCTTGCTCCAGTCGACGCGGAACTGGTGGCTCTCCCCCTTGGTCAGGTGCACGGTCGCCGACGTGGTCGAGCTCGGGAAGCCTCCGCCGCTGGACAGCAGCTTGGTGCCGTCGAGGTAGAGCGAGGCGGAACGGTAGTTGGTGAGGTGGAGGACGTAGTCGCCGTCGGCCGGGGCCGTGAGCGTGCCGTTCCAGCGGATCGACCAGCCGTCGGCCGGGAAGCCGGGGACGTCGGGCGGCCCGCCGGACGGGTCCATCGCGATCCACGGGTCGACGCGCGTGACGGCCGGGTCGCCGGTCCAGTTCGGGTTCTTGAAGTAGCGGGCGGTGAGGCCCGGCCTGCCGTCCTCGGACTTCAGCGCGTACGTCGGCACGGCCGGCTGCGGGCCGAGCTCGACCGGCGGCATGCCCTGTGACTGCGTGACCTTGACGCCGCGCGCCTGGAACGCCTCCAGCGGGCTGACCTTGTAGGTCGGCGCGACGCCCGCGCTGCCGCCGCCGGTCGCGACCGCCGTACGGGAGCTCGCGCCGATCAGCGCGACCGAGCGGTTCTTGCGGAGCGGGAGGACGCCGCCGCGGTTCTTCAGCAGGACGGTGGCCTCCTCGGCCACGTGCCGTGCGATCGCCCCGTCGCCCTTGACGTCGATGGGCCTCGTGATCTGCGCGCGGTCGAAGATGCCGAGCCGGAACATGCTGGTGAGGACCCGGCTCACGTGGTCGTCGAGGTTGGCCTGGCTGACCTTGCCCGCCTCGACGGCCGTCTTGAGGGCGGCGCCGTAGTACTTGCCGGCGGGAAGCTCGAAGTCCAGGCCGCCCTCGGCGCAGCGAACGGTGTCGTAGCAGGAGCTGAAGTCCGACACCACGAACCCGTCGAAGCCCCACTCGTTCTTGAGCACGCCCTGCTGCAGGACCTTGTGCTCGCAGGCGTGCGCCCCGTTCACCAGGTTCTTGGCGCACATCACCGCGCCGGGCTCGGCCTTGAGGGACATCTCGTAGGGCTTCAGGTAGATCTGGCGGAGCGTGCGTTCGTCGATCTTCTCGTCGATGGTGTTGCGGTCGGTCTCCTGGCTGTTGCCCACGAAGTGCTTGGGCTCGGAGATGACGCCCTGCGACTGGACGCCCCGCACCTCGCCGGTGACGATCCGGCCGGACAGGTAGGGATCCTCGCCGAACGCCTCGAACGTGCGGCCGTTCAGCGGAACGCGGGCGATGTCGACGTCCGGTCCCTCGCTGAGGTTGCGGCCGGTGTCGCGGGTCTCGCGGCCCAGGACGTAGCCGTAGGCGCGCGCCACCTCGGGGTCGAACGAGGCGGCCATGCCGAGCGGCGCGGGCATCGCGGTGGTCTGCGGCTGGACCGGGCCGCCCGACCCGACTCCGGCGGGGCCGTTGTTGAGCCGCAGCGCCGGGATACAGAGCCGCGGGATGGGGAGCGTCTCGCGGGCGTAGGTGTCGTTGGACAGGGACGCGGTCATCGACACCTTCTCGTCGATGGTCATCCGCGGCAGCAGGGCCGCCACCCGCTGGGCGGCGGGCTTGGAATGATCCATCCAGGGCTCGCCCGAGCAGCCGGGCGCGGCCGAGGCGCCGTGCGGGGCTGTGAAGAACGAGGCGGACAGGACGAGCGCTAGCAGAACGGGGCGCCTGTGCATCGAGGTCTCCAACGGGATGGGTGACGCCCTTCAGGTAAGCGCTTTCTGAATCCCTTGTCCAGCCCGAACATCCGACCTATCCCGCCCCTCACCGCGCCGATCTTGCTCTCATGGCCCTCTCCGGGGGTATTTGAGGCCCATGAGAGCAAGATCGGCGTGTTTGTGGATGCGGGTGATCCGATGAATTACCGGAGGCCCTCGCGGACGAGGGTGAGGAGACGCTCGGGGTCGGTGCCGGCCAGGGCGATGCCGTTGGCCAGCGCGAGCAGCTCGGCGACCGTCACGTCGGTACGCACGGCACCGGCGTGCCGTGCCCGCGCCAGCAGCGGACCGGCGGTCATGTGCATCGACTCGTGCCAGCGCGCGAACAGGGCGGTGCGCTCGTCGCCCTCGTCCTCGTCATCCGGGACGGCGAGGGCGAGGTCACGCTTGGCCGCCACGTGGGTGATGAACGCCAGCAGCCATTCGTACAGCGCGCCGCCCGGGTCGTCGCTGCCGAGCAGGGCCGCCCCCTGTCCGTTGAGGGCGGCCACCTCGTCGGCGTACACGGCCACGATCAGATCGCGCCGGGTCGGGAAGTGGCGGTAGAGCGTGGCGTTGCCGACGCCCGCCCGCCGCGCGATCTCGTCGATCGGGACGTCGACGCCCTGCTCCGCGAAGGCCTCCTTCGCGGCCGCCAGCACCAGATCATGGTTGCGCTGCGCGTCCGCCCGCCTAGGCCGCCCTGACATCACGTCAAGGCAGCCTAGTTGAGCGTTACCCCCGTTGGGCTATCCGGCGCAGTTGCCCTGGACCGCCTTGCCCGCGAACCGGTCGGTGAGGAAGGCCATGGCGTCCGGCTCGCTCTCCACCAGCCCGGTCGCGTGCTCGGCGATCTGGTACACCTTCCACGTCACGTTCGCGCCCTTGGCGCACCAGGCCTTGTGCAGCGCGTCGGCCTGCGTGAGCGGGATGATCTCGTCGAACCCGGCGTGCGCCTGGAAGACCGGCACGCTCGGCGCGGTCGAGCCCAGCTTGTTGGAGTCGAGCGCCGCCTTCCACTGCGGCGTGTCGAGCGGGTTGCTGGTCGTGTAGTCGGTGATCTTCTTGAACGCGGTGGTCAGCAGCGTGGAGACGCCGTCGACGCTGAGCAGGCAGACGTTCTGGCTGCTCTCCAGCAGCTTGCGGCCGTTGTCGTTCAGGTAGCCCTTGAGGTTCAGGTCCGGGTAGGCGGTGTCGTAGCCGAGCGCGGCCATGAACATCAAGGCGACGAACGGGGTGCCGTCCAGGCCCGCCGCGACCGCTCGCAGGTCGGCCGGGACGCCGCCCGCCACGACGCCCTTCAGCTGCAGCTCGGGCGCGTACGACTTGGCCAGTTCGGCGGCCCAGCCCGCCGACGTGCCGCCCTGGGAGTAGCCCATGACCGCGACCGGCCCCTCTCCCAGGCCGTCGTCGGTCAGGCGCTGCGCGGCGCGGGCCATGTTGAGCACGGCCTTGCCCTGCGACCCGCCGACCTCGTAGGTGTGCTGGCCCGGCGTTCCGAGGCCCTCCATGTCGGTGATCGCGACGGCCCAGCCCCGGCCGAGCGCGTCCGCGATGAACAGCTCCTCGTAGTCCATGCCCTGGGTGAGGGTGTAGGAGGGCGCGCACTCGTCGCCGAGGCCGCGCGTTCCGACCGCGTACGACACCACCGGACGCTTGCCGCCGCCGGTCCACTCCTTGGTCGGGACGAGCACGGTCCCCGACACCGCGACAGGCGCGCCCTTGACCGACTCCGAGCGGTAGAGCACCTGCCAGGACTTCACACCGCTGTAGGGGCTCTTGCCGAACGGGTCGACGGTGAAGACCGAGGGCCGCGAGCGGATGACGTCGCCCGGCTTGCCGTCGGGCAGCGGCGAAGGCGGTGTGTAGAACGGGTCCTGCGAGGGCGGTACCGATGGCGCCGCCTGCGGGGCGGCGGCCTGAGCGCTGCCCTGCAGGGCCGTCGCCGTCAGGACAAGTCCGAGGCAGGAGGCCGTGAGAAGGCGGCGAATGGGGGTGGACATGGCCGTTGACCCTTCGTCGTCCCCCGAAGCCGCCACCATGGCGGTGCACCGAGACTAAGTACTGGATCTGCCGTCCAATACTTATGCGGCTGACAAAACCGGCGCCGCCGCTTGCCACCCAGGGACGGGTGACCCTGGTCACACAACCAAACGCTTGCTACGCTCCGGCCTATGATCTCCACGATCGTCTGGGGAACGGGCAATGTGGGGCGGCTCGCCATCCGCGCCGTCGAGGCCCACCCGGCGTTGAAACTCACGGCCGTCATCGTCAGTAATCCCGACAAGGTCGGCCGGGACGCGGGCGAGCTCGCCGATCTCGGCCGGGAACTGGGCGTCGCGGCCACCAATGACATCGACGCGGTGCTGGCCACCGCTCCCCAGGCCGTCGTGTACGCGGCGTCCGGCGAGATCCGGCCCGACGACGCGCTCGCCGACATCGGCAAGGCGATCCGTACCGGCGCGGTGGTCGTGACGCCGTCGCTGTACGCGCTCTACGACCAGCGCAACGCCCCGCCCGAGATGCGCGAGCCCGCGCTGGCCGCGATCGCCGAGGGCGGCGGCTCGCTGTTCGTGTCCGGCGTCGACCCGGGCTGGGGCAACGACATCCTGCCGGTGATGATCAGCGGGCTCGGCGCGCACGTCGACGTGATCCGCTGCCAGGAGATCTTCGACTACTCCACCTACGACCAGGAGGACTCGGTCCGCTACCTGGTCGGCATGGGGCAGCCGATGGACTACGACGCGCCGATGATCGCGCCGACCGTTCCCACCATGGTGTGGGGCGGCCAGATCAGGCTCATCGCCCGCGCGCTCGGCGTGGAGCTGGAGGACATCCGCGAGACCGTGGACCGGCGCCAGCTCGACGAGACCGTGACCACCACGACCATGGGCGAGTTCGAGAAGGGCACGCAGGGCGCCATCCGGTTCGAGGTGCAGGGCATCGTCGAGGGCGAGCCGCGCATCGTCATCGAGCACGTCACGCGCATCCACGGCGGCTGCGCCCCGGACTGGCCGGTCCCGCCGAGCGGCGACGGCGCGCACCGGGTGATCATCGAGGGCCGCCCGCGCATCGAGGTCTCGATCGAGGCCACCGACGAGGGCGGCAACCGCGCCGCCGGCGGGAACGCGACCGCGGTCGGCCGCCTGGTGAACGCGATCGGCTGGCTCGTCGAGGCCGAACCGGGTCTCTATGACGCCCTGGACGTCCCCCTCACCGCCGGCCATTTGGCAAGGAAGCAGTCATGAACATCGACATCCCCGAAGGCAAGGACGCGATCGAGTACGTCTGGGGCGAGATGGTCCCCGGCATCGGTCCCGCCGCCGCGAACTTCTCCCTCGCCGTCTACGCGCACACGACCCTGGGCCTGCGCGAGTTCGAGGCCGCACGGCTGCGCGTCGCCCAGATCAACGGCTGCATCTTCTGCCTGGACTGGCGTACCGAACGCGACGGCGAGAAGGTCGAGGAGGAGTTCGCGGGCGCCGTCAGCGAGTGGCACACCACCGACCGCTTCGACGACCGCACCCGGCTGGCCGCCGAGTACGCCGAGCGCTACACCCTCGACCACCACAACCTCGACGACGACTTCTGGGACCGGATGAACGACCACTACTCCCAGCTGGAGATCGTCGAGCTGAGCATGTGCCTCGGCTCGTGGCTGGCGTTCGGCCGCCTGAACCACGTGCTCGGCCTGGACACCGTCTGCGCCCTGCCCAGCCACGCCGTTCGCCGCTGACCGAACTCGGTGCGCCGCCGGTCAGCGGACCGTCAGCACGGGCCAGGAAAGTGAATCTCGTCGCCGGGACAACGGTCCCGGAACCTGAAAAGGGAGAACGAGATGAACGTCCTGACCGGCAAGACGGCTCTGGTGACCGGCGGATCGCGCGGGATCGGCCGCGCCGTGGCGCTGCGGCTGGCCGAGGACGGCGCCCTGGTCGCGGTCCACTACGGCGGCAACCGCGAGGCGGCCGACGACACCGTGCGGCAGATCAACGACAAGGGCGGCCGGGCGTTCGCCGTCCGGGCCGACTTCGCCGCACCCGACGCCGCCGACCGCCTCTTCGAGCAACTGCTGCCCCCGCTCGGCGACCGGCTGGACATCCTGGTCAACAACGCCGGGATCGGCTCGACCAGCCCGATCGGCGCGGTGAGCACCGAGGAGCTCGACCGGATCTTCACGGTGAACGTGCGGACGCCCTTCCTGGTCATCCAGAAGGCCATCCCGTCCCTCAGCCATGGCGGCCGCGTCATCAACATCGGCTCCACCGCCACCCGCGTCGCGGTCTCCACCCAGATCGCCTACACGATGACCAAGGCGGCGCTGGACAGCATGGCCGCCTCGCTGGCCAACGAGCTCGGCCCGCGCGGCATCACGGTCAACACCGTCGCGCCCGGCGTGGTGCGCACCGACATGACCGAGGGCCACCTCAGCTCCCCCGAAGGGGCCGCGGTCCTCGCCTCCATCGCCGCCCTCGGCCGCCTCGGCGAAGTCGACGACGTGGCACGGCTGGTCGGCTTCCTCGCCGGCCCGGAGGCCGCCTGGATCACCGGCCAGACGCTGGACTGCAGCGGCGGGATGTGGCTCGGCCCGATCATCCCGCCCCAGGCCTGAGCGGACGGCTTACTCAGGCGAGCAGCTTGCTCAGGCGACCGGCTTGTTCAGGCGAGCAGCCGGCCTAGGCGAGCAGCTTGGCCTTGGCCGCCGCGTACTCCTCCTGGCTGAGCAACCCCTGCTGGACCATCTGCCCGAGCTGCAGAAGCTGGTCCGCGACCGTTCCCCCTCCGGCCGGCGCCTGCGCCGGTGCGGGGGGCGGCGGCGCTTGTACGGGCTGCGCGTACGCCTGCTGTGCTTGAAGCTCGGCGATGTCGGCGCTCTGCTGGGCCTCCCGCTGGGCGCTGTTGGCGGCCCTGCGGCCCATTGCGTAGGCCGTACCGCCCACGAGCGCGCCGCGCAGCAGCGGCCTCCCCCGGCCTCGTACGATCATGATCCCTCCCCCGGAACGTTCTCGGGCGCGATGTGGACCGAGGCCGCCAGCTGCCCGCCGGCCTGCCGCACCGCCTCGGCGGCGTTCTTGGCCCAGGTGTGCTCGACCAGGACGGCCAGTGCGCACGAGCCGGGTTCGAGCGTCTCGCCGATCTCCTCGGCGTCCTCGCTGCCGATGAGGTTGTTCTGCGCGTCCCGGCCGGCCACGGTCTCGCTCAGGTGCGGCACGTCGGCGAGCTCGGTGCTGCTGACGGCGCCGTCGGCGCCCTTGGCGACCAGCAGTGAGTCGACGACCTGGACCTCGCCGTCGCGGCGCAGGCCCGCCAGGGCCCCGACGGCCTCCCTGCCGGGCGCCTCGCCCGGAAAGGTGAGCACCAGGAATTCCAACGGTCCCCAGGTCATGGGCATCGCCTCCGAAGGTGGATCTCGTGATCCAGATCTACCCGGGACGATCTTCGGCCCGCCCCAAGGGCAGGCCATGACCTGGCAAGTGAATGGCGTGGTGGCCGCCTCACCGGCCGGCGTGCGCCGTCCGGCCGGTGAGGCGGCGGGTCTCTTGCTGATCCCTAGTGGATCCTCAGTGGCGTTTGGTGGCCCACTGGTACTGCTTGAAGATCTCCCGATCGGACAGCGCCCGGTCGAGGAACATCAGGCCGTCCATGCGGCAGTTACAGGGGTTGCCCTCCTTGGTGTTCTGCGGATAGCTCCCCCCGATCTTGATGCCGCGGGGGTCGGACGCCGTGGACAGGTCCGGCTCGGGCTCGCCCTGGACCGTCCAGGGATCGCCGGGCAGGACGTAGAAGCCGTCGAGCGGGCGGCCGTCCTTGTAGAGCTTCATCGTCGCGTTGTCGAAGTCGAACGTCGCGGCGAGGAAGGACCACTTGTCGTGCTGGAGGATCGACTGCCAGTCGGCGTTGGCGGCGAACGTCTGCGAGCTCGCCCCGTCCACGCGCCGCCCGAGGGCGACGACGCGGAGCGTGCCGTCGACCGAGATGACCTCCAGCAGAGCGCGTACGTCGTGCCCCTGGGAGGTGCCGGTGAGAACCCCGGCCAGCCCGACCGCGTTGTAGTGGCCGGTCGCGCTGTTGAAGCCCGGGTTCTCGCCGGTCTGCTTGAACCAGCCCATGATGGTGACCTCCTTCACGCCGTTGAAGGCGTGGAGGGAGGGCACACCGGTCTCGGAGTAGAGGCCTGCCTTCCAGTCGTCGTTACTGGTGACGCCGGGACTGACCTGCTGGGTCTGCAGGGCCGACCGGCTGCCCGGGTAGGCGTGGTCGCGCACCCGCTGCGCCGCGCCGCCGTTCACCAGGTTGATCGGGGTGCCCGACCGGCCCAGGTCTCTCTCCTGGGCCGCGTTGCCGCGCACCGGGTGGTCGAAGTCGTACGAGGCGACCACGTCGCGCCGCAGGCTCGGGAACGCGCCCGGGTCGCCGTGGGTGTGCGCCGCGGCCGGAGCCGCGGCGGCGACCGTCAGGGACCCGCCCATCGCGAGGGCGAGGGCTGCTGCTCGTGCTCTCTTCATCCTCATGTCGTCACGCCGCCGGAGTTCCGGTGACCTTGAGGTCACGGATGCGGCCGATGTTGTCGAACGAGCCGAAGCCCACCTTGCCGGAGGCGAACGTGCTGTCGATCGAGGTGATCAGCGGGGTGCGGGAGCCGTCGATGTAGGCGGCGGTCTCGCCGGAGTCGCCGCAGTGCCGGATCCGCACCCGGTGCCACGCCGCGTCCTTGATCGCGGGCGGCGCCCCGTGCGAGCGGACCGCGTTCCACTGGTCGTCCAGCCGCAGCCGGTCGGCGTTGTTCACCGTGAACATGCCGTTGTGCGGGTAGATCGAGTTGTCCGACGACAGGTGGGTGTAGGAGAACTGCAGGTCGGAGTTGTAGTTGTAGACCAGGATCACGTCCCGGTTGATGATGTCCACCGGGGTGTCCAGGCGTACCTGGGCGTCGAGCTGGAACGACTTCCAGGCCGCCGGTCCCTTGTTCAGCACCGCGTACTCGAACGGGCGCCGTGGTCCGGGACGTTCCACGCCCGCCTCGGCGAGCACGACCTCACGGCCGGGGAACTGCCACTTGGAGGGGGTGACCGGCGTCCAGTCCTTGGCCGAGGTGGCGTTGCGGACGGTGGTGTGCCCGACGTCGCAGGACGCGAAGTTCTGCGTGCCGGTGATCTTCCAGATCTTCCCGTTCGCCTTGCCGATCAGGTAGAGCTCGCCCGCTCCGTCGCGGCCGATCCGCAGGTCGGCGCGCTTGGGGTCGCCGGTCGAGCCGGGGCCCGTGAGGTCGGCGGTCGACAGGCGCTTGCCGTCCTTGTAGAGCATGAGCTGGTGGACCTCGGCGCGCGGGCCGCCGAGCTTCATCTCGCGCTCTTCGGTGTAGAAGATCCGGCCGTCGACCAGGTCGTCGAACAGGTACTTGCCGCGCAGGGCCGCGATCTTGCCACGGTAGACGTAGCCGCCGGCGATGGCGCGGCCGACGTCGGACTTGCAGTCCCAGGTCGGCGAGGGGTCGTGGTCGTAGGCGGCCACCGGGTAGGTGTAGCCCTTGTCGTCGGCGGGCAGCGGGTAGAGCTTCTTGCACGGGTCGGTCGCGGTCTTGTCGAAGACCCAGCTGCCCTCGCGGTCGCTCCAGCCCAGGTTGGCGCCGGCGCGGATGTCGTAGACCGACTCGATGGCGTGCTCGCCGATGTGGCCGAGGAACAGCCGGTGGCTGCCTCCCGGGTCCCAGCTGAAGCGGTGCGGGTCGCGCATGCCGTAGGCGTAGATCTCGCCGAGCTTGCCGGCCTGCCCGGTGAACGGGTTGTTCTTCGGGATGCCGTACTTGCCGTTGGCCGAGTTCGTGCCGCGCGGGTCGATGCGCAGGATCTTGCCCTGCGGGATCGACAGGTCCTGCGGGATGCCGCTGTTGAACCCGATGCCGCCGTCACCGGCCGCCACGTACAGCAGGCCGTAGTCCTTGTCGTGCGGACGGGCCGTCGGGTTGAAGTCGATCTGCTGGATGCCGTGCACCTGGCCCGCGAAGCCCAGCCGCAGCACCTCGCGGCGGGTGCCCTTGAAGGTGTCGGCGTGCGGGTCGTCGGCCGTCCACTCGGTGATGATGCCGTGGTAGAGCGTGCCCGCCTCGGGGGTGAGGTCGGGGACCTTGTCGGTGGACGAGGCCAGCTCGGTGTGCACGGTGTAGAACCGGCCGTTGCGGCGGAAGTTCGGGTCGAACGTGACGAACCCGAATCCCTGGCCCATGCCCTTCCCGGAGAAGAACTGCGGGGCGAACGTGGCGCCGACGTCGAGGTAGACGTGCGGCTTGCGGTCCTTGCCGAGGAAGTAGAGCTTGCCGTTCAGGTCGGGGACGTACGTCCGCCCGGACCCGTCCGGCACCTCACCGAGGTGGTTGATGCGCGCCCAGCGGACCAGCCGCTGGTCGGTCGGCGCCGGGGTGGGCTCGGACTTGGGGAACGAGGCGTAGTCCTCGACGGTCAGGCCGAGCCCGGAGGTGCTGGGGCTCTCGGGGATCGGGTCGTAGATCGGGTCGCCGGGGGGTACTGCCGCGCGGCCCGGTGCCGCGGCGTTCGCCGGGGTCACCTGTAGCAGCGCCGCGAGCACGGCGACGATGGTCAGAAGGAGCCATCTGCTCTTCGGCATCCTGTCCCACCTACTGGTCGGAGGCTGTGAAAGCGTTTTCAGTAAGCGCTTTCTTGGAACCTAGAAGACGATCTCGTTAGCGTCAAGAACGAATTTCGGCCGTCTCAGGCCATGACATCGGGCGTGACTTGCGGCTGACTCCGGTCACCCGGCTTCAGGCCACGTGCTCGGCGAAGCGTTCCACGACCAGCGCGAGAGCCTCCGCGCCGGGCATGGCCCACAGCTCCTCGTTGAAGATCTCGACCTCGATCGGGCCAACGTAGCCCTCGGCCTCGACCGCCCTGCGGAAGCGGCGCAGTTCCACGCAGCCGTCCCCGAGCATCCCGCGACCGGTCAGCACGCCCTCGGGCAGCGGCGTGATCCAGTCGGCCACCTGGAAGATCGCGATGCGGCCTGCGTCGCCCGCCCGTACCAGGTCGGTCCACACCAGCGGGTCCCACCACAGGTGGTAGGTGTCCACGCAGATGCCGACCTGTTCGGGCGGATGCGGCAGCGCCAGGTCGAGCGCCTGGCCCAGTGTCGACACCACGCAGCGGTCGGAGGCGTACATCGGATGCAGCGGTTCGATGCCGAGCTTGACTCCGCGCTCCCCCGCGTACGGGGCCAGTTCAGCGATCGCGTCGGCGACGTTCTGGCGCGCGCCGTCGACGTCGCGCGACCCGGGAGGCAGGCCGCCGCTCACGAGCACCAGCAGCGGCGCGCCGAGTTCGGCCGCCTCGTCGATCGCCCGGCGGTTGGCCTCGATGGCGTCCGGCTCCTGGAAGAAGCCGCCACGGCACAGCGAGGTCACCGTCAGCCCGGCCTCGCGCACGAGCTTGGCGGCCCGTCCGACGCCGTACTCGCTGACCGGCTCGCGCCAGAGCCCAACGCCCGACACCCCGGCCGCCGCACAGCCCTCGACCAGGTCGGGCAGCGGCCAGTGCCGCGTCGTCCACTGGTTGAGGCTCAGCCGCCCACTCAGCCGCCCGGACACTTCGCCGCTCATGAGTCCACTCCCTGAACCGCGAGCCAGCCGCGCATCCTGGCTCCGGCGAGTTCGGGGTCCGGCAGCAGCCCGGCCGCGTCGGCGAGCCGGAAGAGCCGGACCAGGTGCGGTACCGAACGCGCGCTCTCCAGTCCCCCGACCATGCGGAACGCGCTCTGGTGCCCCGCCAGCCAGGCCAGGAACACCACTCCGGTCTTGTAGTAGTACGTCGGCGTCGCGAAGACCTCGCGGGCGAGCGGCAGCGTCGGCGCGAACGCCTCCTCGTAGGCCGCCATGTCCCCCGCGTCGAGGGCGCGCAGGGCCGCGGCCGCGGCCGGTGCGATCGGGTCGAAGATGCCGAGGAGCGCGTCGCTGTGCCCCTCCTCGTCGCCCCGGATCAGCTCCGGATAGTTGAAGTCGTCGCCGGTGTAGAGGCGTACGCCGTCCGGCAGCCGCCTGCGCACCGCGACCTCGCGCTCTGCGTCGAGCAGCGAGATCTTGATGCCGTCGATCCGGTCGGCGTGGTCGGCGATGAGGGCCAGGACGTGCTCGGTCGCCTCGTCCAGGTCGGTCGAGCCCCAGTACCCGGTCAGCGCGGGGTCGAACATCGGCCCGAGCCAGTGCAGCACCGCGGGCCGCGACACCGCCCCGAGCAGCCGCCCGTACACCTTGGCGTAGTCGTCGGGGCCCTCCGCCGAGACGGCCAGCTGGCGGCTGGCCATCAGCACCGGCACCGCGCCGGCGCCCTCCACCACCTCCAGCTGTTCCTCGTAGGCGGCGGCGATGCGGTCGAGCGGCGCCGGACCCGGAGGGAGGTGGTCCGTTCCGGCGCCGCCGACCATGAGACCGCCACAAGCACGGGCCTCCGTACCCGAGCGGGCGATCAGTTCCCTGGTGACCTCCCAGTCCAGCCCCATGCCGCGCTGCGCGGTGTCCATCGCCTCCGCGACGCCCAGGCCGTACGACCACAGGTGGCGCCGGAAGGCCAGCGTCGCGTCCCAGTCGAGCGTCGTGCCGTCCCCCAGCGGGTCGGCCACGACGTGGGCGGCGGCGAAGGCGGACCTACGAGCCAAGGGGGCGGTGCTGCGCTCGTAGGTCCGCGGCTCCCCCATCGTGTACGGCGTCAGGGTGCCGTCCGGTTCGGGGAGGTTCAGGTTCATGTCGCGAGCCCCAGCTCCGGCACGTCGATGCGACGGCCCTCCTTCCAGGCCCGCAGGCCGAGCTCTGCGAGCTGGACGCCGCGCGCGCCGGAGTGGAAGTCCCAGCGGAACGGCGCGTCCGCCACCACGTGCAACAGGAACGCCTCCCACTGCGCGCGGAAGCCGTTGCCGAAGTCGGCGTTGTCGGGGATCTCCTGCCACTGCGCCCGGAAGTCGTGGGTGGCGGGCAGGTCGGGGTTCCACACCGGCTTGGGGGTCATCGAACGGTGCTGGACGCGGCAGCGCCGCAGGCCCGCGACCGCGCTGCCCTCGGTGCCGTCCACCTGGAACTCGACCAGCTCGTCGCGGAAGACGCGGGTCGCCCAGGAGGAGTTGATCTGCGCGACGATGCCGCCGTCGAGCTCGAAGATGCCGTACGCGGCGTCGTCGGCGGTGGCGGCGTAGGGCTTGCCGTCCTCGTCGACGCGCTCGGGGATGTGGATCGCACCGAGCGCCTGCACCGACCGCACCGGCGCGACGATCTCGTCCAGCACGTACCGCCAGTGGCAGAACATGTCGGCGATGATCCCGCCGCCGTCCTCGACCCGGTAGTTCCAGCTGGGCCGCTGCGCCTCCTGCCAGTCGCCCTCGAACACCCAGTAGCCGAACTCGCCGCGCACCGACAGGATGCGGCCGAAGAACCCGCCGTCGACCAGGCGTTTCAGCTTGCGCAGCCCCGGCAGGAACAGCTTGTCCTGAACGACGCCGTGCTTGATCCCGGCCTCGTCGGCCAGGCGCGCCAGCTCCAGCGCCCCGGTGAGGTCGGAGGCCAGCGGCTTCTCGGTGTAGACGTGCTTGCCCGCCGCGATGGCCTGGGTGATGGCCGGCATCCGGGCGCCGGTGATCTGCGTGTCGAAGTAGATCTCGACCCCGGGCCTGGCGAGCGCCTCGGTGAGGTCGGTGGACCACTCGGTGAGGCCGTGCTTGTCGGCGAGCGTGCGCAGCTTCACCTCGTTGCGGCCCAGCAGGATCGGCTCCGGCCACAGGACCGTTCCATCGTCCAGGGGCAGCCCTCCGTCGTCCCGGATCGCCAGAATCGACCTGACCAGATGCTGGCGGTATCCCATCCGGCCGGTGACGCCGTTCAGGATGATGCCGATGGGCCTGCGTTCGGTCCCCATGTAACCCCTTCGATCAATCGGCGGCACGGGAGGCCGTCTAGTCGTTGTCCTGCGGGCCGGCGCCCAGCAGCTCTCGGATGCGGCCGGTGGCCCTGGCGAACTCGGGCCGGGCCATGGTCGCCGCGTAGTTGCGTTCGGCGGGCAGGCCGACGTCGATGATCTCGGCGACGGTGCCCGGCCGGCTGGTCATGACCACCACGCGGTTCGCCAGATACACGGCCTCGGCCACCGAGTGGGTGACCAGCAGGACGGTGGTGCCGGTCTCCCTCCAGATGCGGTGCAGCTCGACGTTCATCTGCTCGCGGGTGAGCGCGTCCAGGGCGCCGAACGGCTCGTCCATCAGCAGCACGGGCGGCTCGTGCAGGAGCGCCCGGCAGAGCGCGACGCGCTGCTGCATGCCGCCCGACAGCTCGTGCGGCAGGGCTCCCTCGAACCCGCTGAGCCCGGTCATCTCGATGAGCCTGTCGGCCTGCGCGCGGGCCTTGTCGGCGGGCATGCCGCGCATCTCGGCCTGCAGCAGGATGTTGCGCCGAGCGCTGCGCCACTCCAGGAGGGCGGCGCGCTGGAACACGTACCCGATGTCCTTGCGCGGCCCGGTGACCTCCTCACCGCGTAGCCGGACGCCGCCCGTCGACGGCTTCAGGAGGCCGGCGACCAGCTTCAGCAGCGTCGACTTGCCGCAGCCGGAGGGTCCGACGATGGCGAGGAACTCGCCCTGGTCGACGCTCACCGACACGTCGTGCAGCGCGGTGACGTCCCGCTTCTTGGTACGGAACCGCACGGCCACGTCGTCGAGCTCGACGGCGGCGCCGCCCACGGCGCCGTCGCCGGCCGCCGTCGCGCCCGGGTCCGTCTTGGTCCTGTCCTTGCTGGCGATCTTCATCTCCCCGCCGTCATCCCTGGTTGGCCAGGTCGTTCGCCCAGTACTTGTCGGGCGACTCCGCCTTGGTGATGAGCCCGGACTGGGCGAAGACCCCGACGGTCTGCGTCCAGTCGGCCGCGGTGTTGATCCCGGGCGCCTTGCCCTTGGTCGCGTCGGTGTGCAGCAGCGTCAGCGTCGTCTTGAACTGGTCGGTGAGGACCGGCGCCGGGGGCAGCTGCTGCGAGGCGCCGGCCATGGAGGCCACCGCGCCCGCCTGGTCCTGCTCGGCCGCCGCCCACGCCTCGCTGGTCGCGGCGAACATCCGCTTGGCGAGGTCCTGCGAGCTCTTCAGCTTCTTGTCGCCGACGACCAGGCCGTTGGAGTAGTAGTTCAGGCCGAACGCCGAGTAGCGCAGGTAGGAGATCGGCTTGCCCGACTTGTTCTGCATCGTGGGGCCCTGGTCGTTGGCGAACCCGACCAGCCCGTCCACCTGGCCCGACAGCACCACGGCCATCTTCCCTGCCGGGTCGGTGTTCTGGATCTTCACGTCCCCGTCGGCGACGCCGTTCTTCTTGAGGAAGACCGGGAAGGTCTTGGAGAGCGCGTCACCGGCGGTGAGGGCGATCTTCTTGCCCTTCAGGTCGGCCGGGGCCTTGATGGACTTGCTGGAGAACGCCTGGACCGAGGCGGGCGTGGTCTGCAGGAAGACGCCGATGCTCTTGATCGGCAGGCCCTGGCCCACGCCCGTCGCCAGCGCCGAGGTGTCGGCCCAGCCGAAGTCGGTCTGGCCCGCCGCGGTCGCCTGGACGGTCTTCTGCGAGCCCTGGCCGGCCTTGATGTCCAGCGCGATGCCGTGCTTCTCGTAGATCCCCTTCTGCTTGCCGTAGTAGAACGGCGCGTGCTCGCCGTAGGGGTACCAGTTGAGGGTGAGCGTGACCTTGTCGAGCTCCTTGCCCGAGGCGCTCTTGGTCTTCTTGCCCGAGTCGCCGCACGCGACGGCGCTCAGGGCGAGCAGCGGCACGAGCGCGACGGCCGCGAGGGTACGGGTCTTGAAGGGGGGTCTCATGGGGGTGGCCCTCCGTCGATATCTGTGAGGTGAGGAGAAGGATCAGTAGGAGGTGGTCACGGCCGCGCTCCGGCGGCTGGCGTGCCACGGCAGCAGCAGTGCCTCGGCGAGCTCGACGAGGACGAAGAGGATGACGCCGATGGCCGACATCACGACCAGGCCGGCGAACAGCATCGGGGTGTCGAGGTTGCCGTTGGCCTGCAGGATCACATAGCCGAGGCCCTCGTTGGCCCCGACGAACTCGCCGACGACCGCGCCGGTGACGGCCAGCGTGACGGCGACCTTGAGGCCCGAGAACAGGTACGGCAGCGAGGCCGGGAACCGGATCTTCATGAACGTCTTCATCGGCGGCGCGCCCATGGTGGCCGAGAGCTCCAGCATCTCCGGGTCCACCGCCTTCAGGCCGGTGACCATGGCGATCACGACCGGGAAGAACGCGATCAGCACGGCGACCAGGATCTTGGGTCCCATCCCGAAGCCGAGCCAGACCACGAACAGCGGTGCGATCGCGATCTTGGGGATGACCTGGGCGAACAGCAGGACAGGGTAGAGGGTCTTCTCCACCGTGGCCGAGTAGACCATCACAACCGCCGCGAGGATGCCGACGGCGGTCGCGATCGCGAAGCCGAGCAGCGTCTCGTACGTGGTCACCCAGGTGTGGTGCCAGATGTAGCCCCACTTGCCGGTGAGGACGTCGAAGGTCTTGCCGGGCGAGGGAACCTGGTAGGGCTCGACCAGCTCCAACGCGGTGATCGCCCACCAGGCGGCCACGCAGGCCGCCAGCAGCGCCACCGGGCGCCAGGCCCGGGTGAACCCGTCCCGTGCCCGTTCCGCGGCGCCGGGCCGGGTGCGCTCGGCGACCCCCGCCACCTGCGCACCGGAGACCGTGCCCGAACTCACCATGAGCGACCTCCATCGATGGCGTGGTAAGCGCATTCAGAAAGCGCTTTCTGTAGTACGATATGGACGCCCGATAGCCAGGTCAAGAGGGCCGGACGGGGCATCGTTCCTGATCGGGAGGAGCCAGGGTGGCGGGGGAACAGGCGCACGTGACGCTGCTGGACGTCGCAAAGCAGGCGGAGGTCTCGCTGGCGACCGCCTCGCGCGTTCTGAACGGCACCTCCCAGGTGCGGGCGGACCTGCGCGAACGCGTGCTGGCCGCCGCGGCGGCGCTGGCGTACACGCCGAACGCGCACGCGCAGGCGCTCGCCGGGGCGTCCAGCCAGGCCATCGGGGTGATCTGCCACGACGTCAGCGACCCCTACTTCGCCGCGATCGCGCGCGGGGTGATGCGCACCGCGGCCGAGCACGGGCAGCTGGTCATGCTGGCCAGCACGTTCCGCGACGCCGCCCGCGAGATCGACTACGTCGCCATGCTGCGCGCCCAGCGGGCCCGCGCGATCCTGCTGATCGGCTCGGGCTTCGAGGACCGCAACTGGGAGAACGCGATGGCCGCCGAGCTCGACCCGTACCTGCGTTCGGGCGGGCGGGTCGCGGTCATCAGCCGCCACCGCAGCCTCAAGGTCGACGCGGTCCTGCCGGAGAACCGCGAGGGCGCCGCCGAGCTGGCCCGCTCGCTGCTGGCGCTGGGCCACCGCGACTTCGCGGTGCTGAGCGGGCCACACGCGCTCACCACCGTGTCCGACCGGCTCGCGGGTTTCCGTGACGGACTGGCCGAGGCGGGCGTCTCCGTGGCCGACGACCACGTCATCGAGGCCGCGTTCACCCGCGACGGCGGGCACGCCGCCGCCACCGAGCTGATGCGCCGGGGGCTGCGTCCCACCTGCGTCTTCGCCGTCACCGACGTGATGGCCATAGGAGCACTCACGGCGTTCCGCGACGCCGGGATCAGCGTGCCGGACCAGCTGTCGCTGGCCGGGTTCGACGACATCCCGATCGTCGGCGACCTCACCCCGCCGCTCACCACCGTCGCGCTGCCGCTGAACGAGATGGGCGAGCGCGTCATGAACCTCGCCCTGCGCGAGCCGCGCGGCCGCCGGAGCCGGGTCGAGCGCGTTCCCGGCCGGGTCGTGATGCGGTCCAGCACGGCCGCTCCGCGCTGACGCACCTGGCCGAACGCCCCTGAATGTCCCTGCCGGGAGGTAGTGTCTCGCGGCGTGGAGATTCAGGCATTGCTGGACGGGCTGGCCGATTCCGACGACGAGCAGGTCAAGGCGGCGAGTGCCGCCCTGGTGGAGCTCGGCGCCGCGGCGGTCGGCCCCGTCCTGGCGGTGCTGTGCGACGAGTCGTCGGCGGTCGACTGGGTCACGAGCGCGGTCGTGCTGCGCGGCATCGGGACGCCCGCGCTGGGCCCGCTGACCGAGGCGATCGCGGCCGCGCCCACCCGCGAGGTCGCGCGGCGTGCGGGCTGGGCGTTCTCCGGGTTGCAGGTCGACGACCTGACCGCGTTCCTGCCGGCCCTCCACCATCCCCACCCGAGGGTGCGCGACAACGCGGCGTACGTCTTCCAGTGCCGGCCCGAGCCCGCGCTCCCCTACGCGGCCGAGCTGCTCGACCTGCTGGACGATCCGGACGACGAGGTGCGGCAGCGCACGCGCTGGGCTCTGGAGAAGCTCGGGCCCGAGGTGATCCCGCTGCTGCAGGACCGGCGGCGGACGACGCGGGGAGCGTCGCGCCGCCATGCGCTCGAGGCGCTGGCGGCTGTCGGCGGGCCCGGCGTTCTGGACGAGCGGGACCTGGCGGTCGTGCGCCGGTTGATCCGGCTCAAGATGCGGAGGGAGGAGCCCGAGCCCATGCATCTGTGCGGCTCGTGGTTCGCCCTGCCGACCGGCGACCAGGAGGCGGTCCTGGACGCGTTCGACCTCGGAGCGGCCGAGCCCGTCACGATGCGGCTCGGCGCGGCCGCGTGGAACCACGACTCCCATGCGTGGGACGTCGACCACGGCCGATGTTCCCGCGTGTACGTCAGCCCACGGCTCGACGGCTGGACACTGATCTTCGGGGAGCCGTCCGACGACGCCCACCGCTCCGAGCCCGGCACCTACGAGGAGCGCCGTGCCGCCATGCTCGCCAGGTGCGCCGCGCTCAGCCTGCGTTTCGGCACGGCCCACTGGTACGGCATGAGCGACGGCGACGGCTGGACCGGCTGGTGCGTCGCCGAGGGCGGGCAGATCACGCGCTACTACGACGTGCACGAGCCGGACGAGCAGCTCGGGCCGCCCCATCCGGCCGAGGCGGGCCTTCTGCTGCCGCATGTCGAAGGCCTCCCCGACGAGGCGTTCGACGGCGTCGACACCGGAGACCCCCACGCCCTCTTCGCGGCCTACGAGGCAGCCAAGATCAAATACGCCGTGCCCGACAGCTGCGACGCGGCCACGTTCGCCGCGCGGGCGTCGGTCGATCCGGGATCGCTCGGTCCGCACACCCGGGTCGAGGGCCACGGCGTGCTGGCCCTCACCGGCTGTGGCCGCGAGCGCGGCCATCCTCGCGGCGCCCTCCCGATCTGATCCGGTGACTCGGTGACCCGATGACCTTCATTACGGCATCATCGCCCCATGGAAGGACAGATCCGCCTCGCCGGACCCGGTGACGCGGCTGCGCTTCTGGAGCTGCAGTCGACGCTCGACCGCGAGTCCCGCTTCATGGTCCTGGAACCCGGCGAACGCCCCACCGACCCTGGTGACCTGCGCGACCGCCTCGCCGAGCAGCGCCGTCCCGGCGGGGACCCGTCCTACACCTACATCGCGGCCGACACCGGCGAGCTCGCGGGCTATGTCAGCGTGACCGTGCTCCCCTACGTGCGGGCCCGGCGCAGCGGCTACGTGGTCATGGGCGTCCGGTCCGAACGCGCCGGGCAGGGCATCGGGCGGGCGCTGCTGGACGCGGCCGTCGAACACGCGCGGGCCCGCGACATGCGGCGGCTCGAGTTGAACGTGATGACTCACAACCGCGTCGCCATGAACCTCTACCTGAGCTGCGGGTTCATGGTCGAGGGGCTGCGCCGCCGCATCCTGTGGATGGGCGGCTCCGACATCGACGAGTACTACATGGGGCTGCTGCTGTAGCCGGATCGGCGAGCCGAGCCGAGCCGGGCGGAGCGGTCAGGTCGCCGCGAGTTCGTCCCGGTCGGCCTGCGCGGCCTGCTCGTCATGCGCGGCCTGCTGGTCCTGGGCGTCGAGGATGGCGCCGCCGTTGGCCTCCGACCAGCGGGTCAGCATCGCGATGGGCTCGACCAGCGTGCGGCCGAGGTCGGTCAGGGCGTACTCCACCCGGGGCGGCGCCTCGGCGTAGGCCTGCCGGGAGACCAGCCCGTACTGCTGGAGCCTGCGCAGCGTCTGGGTCAGCACCTTCTTGGAGATGCCGCCGATGAGGGTGACCAGGTCACCGTGGCGGAGCGGGCCGTCGCTCAGGCCGTAGATCACGACCACGGCCCACTTGTCGGCGATGATCTCGACGGCCAGCCGGGCCGGGCAATCGGCCAGGAAGACGTTGCCGTACTCGTCGCGGGAGGTCACGGACCAAGGTTACCTACCGGTTCCCATCGGATACCTACTCTCATCCGCATGAGCACATCAATGAAGGCGATCGTTCAGAAGTCGTTCGGCGGACCCGAGGTCCTGGAGCTCGCGGAGGTGGAACGCCCGGTCCCGCTGGCGACGGAAGTGCTGGTCAGGGTGAAGGCGGTCGGCACGAATCCGGTGGAGCCGTTCATTCGGGGCGCCCACTTCCCGCTGCTCGGGGAGCCGCCGTTCATCCTCGGCTGGGACGTCTCGGGCGTGGTGGAGGACCTGGAGCCGGGAGTGACCCGCTTCGAGGTAGGCGATGAGGTCTACGGGATGCCGTTCTTCCCTCGTGCGGCCAACGCCTATGCCGAGTACGTGGCGGCGCCGTCGCGTCATTTCGCACGCAAGCCCGCCGGGCTCGACCACGTGCAGTCCGCCGCGCTGCCGCTGGCCGGGCTGACCGCCTGGCAGAGCCTGGTGGACACCGCCGACGTACGGCCGGGGCAGCGCGTCCTGGTGCACGCGGCGGGCGGCGGGGTCGGTCATCTCGCCGTCCAGATCGCCAAGGCGCGCGGCGCGTACGTGATCGGCACGGCGAGCGCCACGAAGGCGGATTTCGTGCGCGCGCTCGGCGCCGACGAGGTCGTCGACTACCGCAAGGTGGACTTCACCGAGGCCGTACGGGACGTGGACGTGGCCCTCGACACCGTGGGCGGCGACACCGCGCGGCGGTCGATCGAGGTGCTGCGACCGGGCGGCCTGCTGGTCACGATCGTCGGACGCCGCGACGTGGAGCTGGCCGAGCGGACCCGTGCGGCCGGGCGCCGGTTCGCGGGCATCGCGGTGGAGCCCGACCAGGTGGGGCTGGAGGCGCTGACCGAGCTCGTCGAGGCGGGGAGGCTGCGGGTGCACGTCGACCAGACGTTCCCGCTGGAGGAGGCCGCCAAGGCGCATCAGGTCCTCGAGTCCGGAAGCACCCAGGGCAAGATCGTCCTGACCGTCTAGCGGAGCTCGGCGGTGGTGATGAGCCGGATCTGCGCGTCCGTCCAGGCCCGGACCATGCGCGCGGTGTCGTCTCCAGCCAGGGCCGCGGCCAGGTCCGCGACCTTGGCGGAGGCGGCCCGCAGGCCCGCCTTCTCCAGGTCCCGCGCGGTCCGTTCGATCCGGCCACGCAGGCCCGGCGACACCTGGGCGAGCCCGTGGTGCGCCGCGTCCGCGCAGGCGGTGAGGGCCGCGTCGAGCGCGCCGGTGAGCGGGTCGGAGCCCGCCGCGGCCGCCTTCTCCAGAGCGGCGTCGCCCTCCCCCGGCGCCAGGTCGGGAACGGTGACGCCGTCCCGCCCGAGCACGGCGATCGGGTCGATGATGAGCGTCCCCCGCGACCGGCGCAGCGTGCCGCTGACGAAACGCGGCTCGGCGCGCAGGGCGGCGTCGAGCGCGTCCAGCGCCCCGGGCCGGACGGGATCGTAGGAGATCGAGACGACCGCGGTCGCCCCCTGGCCGTCGGCGATGACGGCGTCGAGCCGCTGGTCTCCCGCGTGGTAACCGATCTGGCGCAGCTCGGCGATCTCGGCCACCCGGACCAGCTCGGCCTCGATCCGCGGGCGGATCAGGCGCGGCGGCAGCAGGCTCAACCGTTCGGCGGCCCGCGTGAAGTCGCGGATCATGATCTGCTCGGGCAGGTTCTCCCAGGCCCTGCCGAGCGGGGTGACGGTCGTCTTGGCCACCCGGCCGATCGCGAGCCGGACCGAACGGCTGGCGCTGCGGGTGGCGCTCTCGGAGACGATGTTGGCGGTCGCGAACGTGCCGAGCGCGACCCCGGCGACGCGGCGCCCGGCCAGTGCGCTCCCGGTGATCTCCTCGGCCCAGCGGCGCTTCAGCGTCAGCACGATGCCCGCGTCCGGCTGGGCCAGGTAGACGTGCGCGGTGCGTTCGCCCTCGTCGCCCGCGACCCGGCAGCCGAGCGAGGTCAGCCGTACGCGGCGCAGCGGCGTCTCGGCGGACTCCTCGGTGCCCAGCACCTGGGATCGCGGCGAGGAGCCGTCGGCCCGGTGGCGGGCGTGCAGTTCGGTGATCAGCTCGGCGAGCCGTTCGGCGTGGTGGGCCGCGTGGCGGTCACGGTAGGCGGCCAGCTGCTCCACGATCTCCTCAGCCGCCGCGGCGGGCCAGTGCAGCCGTTGAGCCGTGAGGTCCCGCGCGACCCGTTCGAGGGTGGCGGCCAGCAGCGGCCCGGCGTGCCTGACCCCGTCAAGGAGGATCTGGTCGGCGATCTCGAGCGTGCCCGACAGGTCGCGGGCCGGGCCCGGCCCGCCCTCCCCCACCTCCAGACGCACGTCGTCGCCGGTCAGGCCGCGCTCGTCGGCGGCGCGGAACGCCCAGACCGCGAGCGCGACGACCTCGGCGCGCCGGCCCGCCGCGGCGTCGGTGTGCGCGTACGACAGCTCGTTCGGCACGAGGAAGCGGACGGTGCAGGTCGGCAGCTCGACGCTCGGTTCCGGGTCGGCCTCGGTGGCGCGGTGAACGCGGGCGACGTAACCGGCGTTGAGCGTACGGCGCGCGGCCGCGACCGGTCGCTCACCCAGCACCCGAGCGAGCGTCTCGTCGTCGATCTCGCCGGGCGACCACGACGCCCCGCTCCCGCTCCCCGCCGGGACCTGATCGGAGCCTTGCTCTGCGGCGCGCTGGTAGGCGAGCACCAGGCCGATCTGGTGGCGGCAGACGCCGTTGGCCGCGCAGGTGCAGGTCGCGGCCTCCAGGCCCGCCCCGGCGGGCAGCGCGGTCTCGGTGCCGTCGGGCAGCCGCCCGCGCACGGTGCCGTCGGGGTCCACGGTGACCTCTGGCGCCGTCCCGGCGTCGAGGTCCTTGGTCGCGCGCTTGACCAGGCCACGGTTGGCGAGGGCGGCGAGCGCCTCGGGGGTGAGCGCGAGCAGGTCGGCGCGGGCGGTCATCTCTGCCTCCCGAGGGGAGACGACCCCCCACGCCCCCCGGAGCGCTCGCTCCGCTCGCTCATCGGGTGATCCTCTCGGCCACGAACGCGGCGAGCTGCCCGGGCGTCATGGCGCCGACGTGCGCGCCGACGTCGGCGAGGCGCTGGGCCATCTCGTGGTCGTAGGCGGGCGTGGCCTCCTCGTCGAGCGCGGCCAGGCCCAGCACGTGCGTGCCGTTCTGCACCAGGCCGTTGACCGACCGGACCAGGCGGCCCGCGTCGCCGCCCTCGAAGAAGTCGCTGATCACCACGAAGATCGTGCGGCGCGGGTTCTCGATCAGGGAGGCGCCGTAGTCGACCGCCCGCGCGATGTCGGTGCCGCCGCCCAGCTGGACCTTCATCAGCAGCTCCACCGGGTCGGTCACGTCGGAGGTGAGGTCGACGACGTCACCGGCGAACGCGACCAGATGCGTCTTGAGGCCGGGCAGCCCCCACAGGCAGGCGGCCGTGACCGAGGCGTGGATGACCGAGCCGGCCATCGATCCGGACTGGTCGACGAGCAGGATCAGCTGCCAGCGCTCCATGTGCCGGTTGACTCGCGAGACGAAGCGCGGCTCCTCGATGTAGACGCGGCGTTCGTCGGGCCGGTAGTGCCCGAGGTTGGCGCGGATGGTGCCGTGGAAGTCGAAGTTGCGCGACTGCTTGAACCGGCTGCGCTGCCGTGACCGGGTGCCGGAGAACGCCCGCCGGACGTCGGTGGCCAGCCGTTCGAGCAGGTCGCGGACGACCGCCTCGACGATGCGGCGGGCGAGGGCGAGGACCTCGGGGTTCATCAGGTGCTTGGTGCGGAGCACGGCGCGCAGCAGGGCCGGGTTGGGCTCGATCCGCTCCAGCACGGACGGGTCGGTGACGACGTCGAGGATCTCGTAGCGCTCGATCGCGTCCCGTTCGAGCCGCTCGATGGTCTCCTTGGGGAAGAGCCGGTGGACGTCGTCCAGCCAGTCCACGGTGGTGAGCTCGGCCTGCCCGGAGCCGCCTCGCCGCGGCCCCTTCCGCACGCCGCGCTTCTCCAGGTCGCCGTCGCGGCCGTAGAGCCAGTCGAGCGCGGCGGCCTGCCCGGCGGCGTCGCCCTCGGGGGTGCCGCAGGCCTGATCGGCGGGCGCGCCGAGGATGAGCCGCCAGCGTTCGAGGCCCGGATCGGTCACGACAGCCCCTCCCCCGCCAGCAGCCGCTCCACCTTCTCCTCCAAGGCCCGCGCCTCGGCGATCAGGAGCGGGTCGCCGCCGCCCTTCAGCAGGCTGCGCGCCGAGCCTTTGAGCCCGCGCAGGTCGAGCAGGCCCTTGGCGATCGTCTCGCGCTCGCGCGGTGGGAAGTACTCGAACGCCTGCCGCAGGGCGGGCAGCGCCACCAGGAAGTCCTCCTCGCCGAATCCGCTGACCATCTCGTCCAGGACGGTCAGCACCCCGGACTCGGTCAGCACCTCCTCGCGGGCGAGCGCGAACAGCCCGGCGAGCCAGTCGCCCAGAATGTGCGGACCGGCGGCGCCCCGTACCGCGCGGACCGGGTCGGCGGCGTCGCCGAGCGACCAGCCGAGCCCGAACGCGCCGCCGCGCAGGTCGGGCGGAGCCTCGGCGTTGAGGCTGATCCGCCGGGCCACGCCGGTGGCGACGTCCCGGTCCAGCCCGAGCGGCCCGGCCGCGTGAACGAGGGCGTCGCGGGTCGCGGCGAGCGCGTTCAGGCGCCCGAGGTCGGCGGGCGCCGGACCGCCGCGCACCCCCTCGACCAGCCACAGCACTCGGGTGACGCAGAGTTCGACGACCGTGCCGAGCAGCGCGCTGCGCGCCGTGCCGAGCAGCCGGTCATGCCGCCAGAGCCCCAGTGAGGTGGCGAGCACGCCTCCGAGTCCGGCGACGTCGGAGGCGCTTCCGACGCTCGCCGTGATGACCTTGGTGATCTCGTCGGACAGGTCCATGCAGCCGCAGAGCGCGGTGTCGAACAGGACTCCGCCGAGCCGTCCCATGTCCGTGCCCGCGGCGGCGGTCCGTTGGCCCAGCACGGCGGCGGCCGCGTCGAGCAGCGTCGCGCCGTGCGCGCCCGCCTCGATGAGCGCGGACAGCCGCATCTCGTCGCGGGTGAGCGTCCAGCGTTCCTCAAGAGTCGGGTCGTCGCCCGCCGCCGGACCCGAGTCGCGTTCCACCCCGGGAATCCCCAGGACGCTGAGCCGGTGCAGCACGCGGCTGCGCGCCAGGTCGGCGTCGTCGCCGAGGCTGAGCGTCACCGTGCCCTCGTGGTCGAGGCCGAGCCGTTCGAGCTCGGCGGTGACGTCGTGGACCAGCGGCGGCGCCGGGGTGTCGGGATGCAGGCGCCCCACCCGGTCGCCGCTCAGCGCGGCCACCATCGCGGCGACGACCGGATGTGTCCCGCGAACGATCGTGCCCCGCCGCGTCCAGGGCAGCGGCTGTTCGAGGTCGTCGGAGACCAGCGCGGCGACCAGGCCGTCCAGCAGGTCCGTCCGTGCCAGGACGCGGTGCCCGCGCAGCCTGGCCAGGCCTTCCGTCAGCGTCCGCGCGGCGATCAGGTCGGCGGTCGAGACATACTGCTTGCGCTTGCGCAGCCGGGCGACGACGACCTCGGTGAGGCCCGCGGCGGCGCCCTCCGGCCCGCTCTCCCACAGCCGCTGGTAGTACTCCGGCGACGGCATCCCGGACTGGTAGCCGGTGAAGGAGTCCAGGCGCCGGAACGAGTAGGGGACGAGGTAGCTCCCGCCCTTGGCGCCGTCAGGCAGGAGCGGCACCTGCGGCCATTCCGTCGGCCCGTTCGCGGCGAGTTCTTTGAGGGCGGGGCGGTGGAAGCCGCCGCTCACGACCACGACCGGCCGATCCCCCGCCTCGGCCTCGGCCGCCCGCACCCACCCGGCCATGTAGGCCTCGCGCGCGGTGTCGCTCTCGCCCGCCGACGCCTCGCCGCGTACGAGGTCGAAGTAGGTCTCGAGCCTGCGTTCCAACTCGTCGTCCGGCTCGACCTCGACCATGTGGTCCCAGAGCACGTCCACGTTGTCGACCGCGAACGCGCCGCACAGCCGTTCCATGACGTCGGCGTAGCGCTGCTCGGCGTCGGCGTAGCGGTTGCTGCGGTCGGCGAAGGCCGGATGCCAGGCGGGCAGGTCGATGAACCGCACCTGCGCGCCCGCCGCCTGCCCCGCGGTCAGCGCGACCCACTCGGGCGAGTACGCGCAGAACGGCGTCCACGACAGGTGCGCACGCTCGTCGTCGCGGTAGTGGGTGAAGACGGCGACCGGCAGGTCGTGCCCGAGCGTCAGCTCACCGAGGCGCCCGTTGATGTCGGCGGGGCCCTCGATCAGCACGTACGCGGGCCGCAGCGCCTCGATCGTCCGGCGGACGAGCCGCGCGCAGGCCGGGCTGTGGTGCCTTACGCCGATGAACGAGACCGTCATCCAGTCATCACCGTCATCAGCCCGGGAGCCGGTGCCGGGCCTCGTACAGGGCCTTCCACTGCGCGCCCGGCCGCGCCTTGGCCTGCTGCTCCAGGTAGCGGCGCAGCCTCGCCAGGTCGTCGGCGTTGTCCTTGGCCGCCGTTCCGGCCAGGCACTCCACGATGTCGGAGGGGGTGCCGTGCTCGCCCCGCAGGAACCAGCCGCGCACGCCGATCGCGTGCGCGACCGAGACGGCCTCGGCGGTGCTCATCACCGTGGACAGCCGTTCCATCGCCTCGCCCTTGGCCGTCATTCCGCCGCGCAGCTCGCGGAACGTGGTGACCAGGACCTCCAGCACGTCGCGGCGCGGCGGCACGGCCACGCCCGACCGTTCCAGCAGCGCGGACGCCTCCGACTCGACCAGGTCGAGCTCGGTCTGGAAGTCGGCGATCGGGAACACGGTCTCGAAGTTGAACCGCCGCTTCAGCGCCGCGCTCATCTCGTTGACTCCGCGGTCGCGGGTGTTGGCGGTCGCGATGACGTTGAAGCCCTCGCGCGCGAAGACCATCGAATCGGCGCCCGCGAGCTCGGGAACGGCCAGCACGCGTTCCGACAGCAGGGACAGCAGCGAGTCCTGGACCTCCAGCGGGCAGCGGGTGATCTCCTCGAACCGCACGATCTTGCCCTCGGCCATGCCGTTCAGCATCGGCGCGGGCACCAGCGACCTGGGCGACGGCCCTTCGGAGACCAGCAGCGCGTAGTTCCAGGAGTACTTGATCTGGTCCTCGGTGGTGGCGGCGCCGCCCTGGATGGTCAGCGTCGAGTCGCCGCTCACCGCCGCCGCGATCAGTTCTGAGAGCAGCGACTTGGCGGTGCCGGGCTCGCCGACCAGCATCAGCCCGCGGCTGGTCGCCAGCGTCACCAGCGCCCGGTCGATCAGCGACGGGTCGCCGACGAACTTGCGGTGGATGCCGCGCACCTCGTCGCCCACGATGAACCGGCGGGCGGCCTCCATGCTGAGCGCCCATCCGGGCGGTCGCGGCGCGTCCGCGTCGCCCTCGCGCAGCAGCGCCAGCTCGTCGGCGAACCGCACCTCCGCCGGGGGCCGCTGCAGCTTCTCTTCGGTCGTCTCGGTGGTCTCGGTCATCCCAATTCCGCTCGGTTCGCTCAGTTCCGCTCGTCGCGGGTCAGCCTGGTCAGGTCGTGCAGGATCTCGGAGGCCGTGACGGGGTCCAGGCCTCCGAAGGTCAGCGAGCCCTCGGCGCCGAGGCGGTAGCGGCCCGGACGTCCCGCCAGCCAGACGTCGGTGATGACCTGGTCGGGGTAGTCGGCGCGGGCGCCGGCCGAGCCGATGCCCGGGCTCAGGCCGACCACCACGTAGGGGCCGCCGGGCAGCTCGCGCGCGATCCAGCCGCTGCCGGTCTCGCTCCAGCGGCCCTGTGACAGGCCCTTGGCCCGCCCGTACGGAGCCGTCTTCCCCTCGAACCGGCGCAGCAGCCCGCTCCGCCGTTCCTCCTCGGTCAGCGTGAAGACCGGGCGGCCGAGCTGGTCGAACGGCTGGAGGATCTCGTAGTCGGCGAACATCTCCGTCCAGGCCTCCAGGTCGTCCCCGAGCCGGACCGGGTGCGCGATGGAGATCTGCGCCTCGCCGTCCAGGAGCGCGAAGGCGTTGTCCTCGACGTCGGCGAACGTCCGGTCCTCGGCGAGCCGGAACGCCGTTCCGCTCGCACCGCCCGTGTCGTCCGCGCCATCCAGACCGTCCGGGCCGTCCGCCAGCCAGACCAGCCGCCGGGCGATGTGCCAGATGAGCGGATGGTCGAGCAGGCCGCACCGGAACTCCTCTAGCGACCAGCGACGGCCCCGCACCATGGCCTCTTCCAGCCTGCGGATCTGCTCGTCGGCGACCGCGCGGACCTCCTTCTTCAGCTCACTGAAGCGCCGCTTGGCGGCGGGAGCGAGCACGGGGTCGTCGGACGCGGCGGGCTTGGGCAGGTCGGTGCGGCGCCGGCCGTTCTCCTCGGTGACCTGAGGCCTGAGCCGCTCGTCGAAATCGACCCGGAAGCCGCGCGGCCCGTAGTCGAGCGTCAGGCCACCGTCGGCGTCGAGCCCGAAGTCGGGCACGGCGAGGTCGGCGAGCTGGTCCGCGCTGAGCCCGCGCGCGGCGGCGACCTCGGAGATCTTCTCGTGGACGCGGGTGGTGAACGTCTTGGACCGCATCTTGCGGGTGAGGCCGAACAGGTGCATGAGCGCCACGTCGGTCCCGATCTCGGCCAGCACGTCCAGTCCCGCGACCGCGCGGGCGTGGGACCGTTCCTCCGGCCAGGCGCGGATCACCGGCGCGAGCCGCCGTACGGTCTCGTCGTCGCCGCACCGGCCGAGCTGCGTCAGCGCCCAGCCGTCCTTGGCGGGCATGCCGTGCAGCCGCCACTGCTGGAAGACGGCCCAGGAGAACGCGGCGAGCGATCGCGGGTCGCACAGCTGCTTGAGCGCGTCGATCCCGGCGTACGGCTCCCCCGGCTTGGACATCGCCAGCAGGGTCAGCACGTGCCGGACCGCGTCGAACGGCAGCGCGCGGCCGATCTCGCGCAGGAGCAGCGGCGGGAGCAACTCGGGATCGGCCCAGGGGCCGACCTTGGGGACCCTGGACGGCAGGACCTCCAGCGGGTCGGCGGCCAGGACGTTCCCGACGGCCGCCGCCGCGTCGTCGCCGTGCGCCCGCGCCGCCTCGATGATCGGCTGTGTGCCGTGCGTCGCGGCGAGCAGGCGGAGCGCGCCCTCGGCGTTGGTACGGTCCCCACCGGGCCGGTCGAGCGCGGCGGGCAGCAGCAGCGGCACCGCGTCCAGGCCGTGCCGGGCGAACCAGCGCCGCGCGAAGACGCCCGAGGCCCGCAGCCGAGCGAGCCAGTCCGACATCACCCAGGCGACCTCGGCGTCGAAGAACGGCAGGAGGAGTCCTCCGAACGCGGCGGGCACCTGGTCGGCGATGGTGAGCGCCAGCGGCAGCGCGTCCAGGCCGAACCGGCTGATCAGCGGCTGCATCCACCGGCCGGCGCCGGCGGGGTCGGGGTCCCAGGCGGTCAGCAGCGGGCGGAGCGTCGCCTCCGGGGCGATCGCGAACAGGCCCCCCATCGAGTCGGGCCCGACGCGGCCGAGCCGGCAGCGGGCGACCTCGTGGTCCCAGTCGACGTCGTCGCGGCCGGTCCAGTAGTCGGCCCACCAGCGCGAGCCCTCGCCCCAGCGCTCCCGTTCGCCCGGCGTCCAGGCCATGCGCTGCTCGCGGGACTCGGGGAGGCCCTCCAGCACGAACGGCTTGCGGCGGGTCCGGCGGCGCGTCCACGGCGGTTCGGCCAGGAAGCGCGGCACCTCGTCCGGCGTCGCCTCCTCGACCCCCTCGACCGTCGACGAGATGGGCCGCAGCCGCTCGCGCACATCGTTGGGGAGATCGGCCAGCACGTAGGAGTAGGCGCGCAGATGGGCCGACATCAGCATCGCGGCGAGGTCGGACGAGCCGGATCCCCCGGTCGAGCCGGACGGCCCGCACGCGACGGGGGCCAGCATGCGCGCGGCCCGTACCGGGTGGCGGTGCATGGCGGCGCGGACGACCGGCTGGAACCGTTTCTGCTCCAGCCGGTCGGCGAGGGCGCTGAACGCCGCGTCGGACGGCAGGATCATCAGCGCCTCGGTCAGCGTCGCGAAGTCCTCGTCGCTCAGGTGCGAGCGCAGCGCCCTGGTCAGTATCGGGACGGCCGCCTCACCGACCCCGTCGAGGAGGGTGGCGACCACGCCGGGGCGGAAACCGTTCCAGCCGAGGATGTCCCAGTCCCCGACCGTCTCGGCCTGGCTCGCCGTGCCCAGCGCGCACGCCAGCGCCTCCTGGAGGAAGACCTCGGCGGCGCCCTGCAGCGGGTGCTCGCAGCACTCGTCCACCCAGTCCACGCGGGTCGGCGCCAGGTAGGCGACCATGATGCGCTGGGCGGACGTGACGCGATGCCCGGCCAGCGCCTCGACCGCCTGCCGATAGTCGTCGTCGGGGCAGGTGGCGAGGAACGTGCGCATCCGGCGGGCGAACGTCTCCAGCGGCCAGCGCCCCTCGGCGGCCGGTCCCTCCGCCAGGCCGATGCCTTCGAGCGGCCCGAGCCGGTGCCGGGACCCCGTACGGACGACGCGGCCGTACTCGGCGAACGCGCAGGCGGCGAACGCCGGGCCGTGGTCGTCCACCCACACGTCCACAAAGCCCGACAGGCGTTCCTCGTCCCACAGCCACATCGACGACGCGGCCACCATCGCCACGGCCGCGGCCCCCGCCGGGTCCGCCTCGCCCGCGAGGTGGGCCCTGGTCCGCGCGACGAGATCGGCGCCGGTCGCAGGATGCCCGAGCACCCGTTCCAGCAGCGGAAGCGACTCGGCTGCCAGAGTCCGCGCCTCCCCGGCCAGGGCGTGATCGACCTCGGCGGTGGGAACGCGGACGCCGCCGCGCCGCGGGTGCATGCGGCGCAGCCACTCGTGGGGGAGGACGAGCACGTCCTCGTCGGGGATGCCCACCTGTCAGCGGGCCACGTCGGCGAGCGCGGTCAGGTCGGCGAGGATCTCGCTGGCCGTCACCGGATCGAGGTCGCCGAACCGGAGCCGGGTGCCCACGCGGGGGTGGTAGTCGTTCGGTTTGTCGGCGAGCCAGACGTAGTCGAGCTTCTGCTCGGGGAACTCGGTGAGCAGGCCCACGGCGAAGCCCGGATCGAGGTCGATGACGACGTGGCGGTTGCCGGGAACGCGGCGCGAGATCCAGCGTTCGACGCCCGCGTCCAGCGGGACGCCGCGCTCCCAGCCGTGCTTCATCAGCGCCAGGACGTCGCCGAACGGCACCGTCAGCCCCTCGAAGCGGGTCAGCCGCCCGCTCTCGGCCTCCTCATCGGTCAGCGCGTGGACCGGGCGGCCGAGCTGGGGGAACGGCTGGAGGATCTCGTAGTCGGCGAACACCTCCGACCAGGCCTCCAGGTCGGCGCCGAGGTCGAGCGGGTGGGCGATGCCGATCTCGGCCGAGTCGGGGACCGTGACGATCTCGTCGTCGACGTCGGCCGCCGTACGGTCCTCGGCGATCCGGAACGTGGTCGTCTTGCCGCCGTCCTCGGCGAGCCAGACCAGGCGGCGCACGATGTGCCAGAGCAGCGGGTGGACCACGAACAGGTCGCGGAACTCGGCGGCGGTCCAGCGGCGCCGGCTCACCATCGCGTTCTCCAGGCGGGAGACCTGGTCGGCGGCGACGGAGCGGACGTCCTTCTTCAGCGCGGAGAACGCCTTGTAGGCGGCGGGGGCCAGCTCGGCGTCGTCCTTGGCGCCCGGTTTGGGCAGCGCCTTGCGCGGCTTGCCGTCCTCGTCGGCGACGAACGGCTTCAGATGCTCGTCGAAGCCGACCGTGAAGCGGCGCGGGCCATAGTCGAGGGTGAGCGTGCCATCGACTTCGAGGCCGAAGTCGGGCACCAGCCGGTCGGCGAGGCGTTCGGGGGTGAGGCCGAGGTCGGCCGCCACCTGGTCGATCTTCTCCTGGGCCTTGGTCTTGAGGCCCTTGAACTTCACCTTCTGGGCGATGCCGTGCAGGTGCATGAGCGCGACGTCGGTGCCGATCTCGGCCAGGATCTCCAGCCCGTTCACCGCCTTCTTGTGGCCGCCCTCGCCCGGCCAGGCGCGGATCAGCGGGGTGAGGCGGCGCACGGTCTCGTCGTCGCCCAGCCAGCCGAGCTGCGTCATCGCCCAGCTCTCCTTGGACGGGCCGCCGGACGCCTGCCACCGCTGGAACAGGCCCCACGAGAAGTCGGCCAGCGACTCCGGGGTGGCCAGGTCGCCGACCACGTCGAGCCCGGCGTAGACGTCGCCGGGCTTGGACATCGCCAGCATGGTGATGAGGTGCGCGGCCGCGGCGTCCGGCAGGGCCTGCCCGCCCTCGCGCAGCAGCACCTGCGGGAGCACCGCCGGGTCGGCCCACTCCCCCACGGCGGGGATCTTGGCCGGGAGCTGCTCCAACGGGTCGGTCGCGAGCAGCGCCTCGATCGCGGTGGCGGCCTTGTCGCCGTGCTCGCGTGCCGCGTCGACGATCGGCTGAGGCCCGAGCTTGCCGGCGAGCAGGAACAGCGCACCCTCGGCGTCGCGGCGGGCCCTGCCCGCCTTGCCGAGCGCGACGGGGATCAGCAGGCGCGCGGCATGGACCTCGTGGCGTGTCAGCCAGGCGATGGCGGCGGGCCGGGCGGACTTGTGCCGCGCCAGGTAGCCGGCCATCAGCCCGGCCACCTGCTCGTCGGCGAACGGGACCAGGAGGGCGGCGTTCGACGAGGCGTTGGTCTCGGCGGCCAGCAAGGCCTGCGGGAGCGCCTCGAACTCGAAGCGGGCGATGATCGGTTTCATCCAGGCGGACGCGTCCCACTGCGCCCTCGGCCGCCAGGCCGCCAGCAACGGCCGGACGAGCTCCTCGGGTCCGCCGACGAACAGGCTCACCTCGTTCGACCAGTACTTCAGCTTGCCCTCGCGGAAGTCCTGGACCTCCTTGACCCAGTCCACGCCGGGCACAGGGCTCCAGTATTCGCCGGTGGTGTCGTCGGCCCACTTCTCGCGTTCGCCCGGCGCCCACACGATCGCCGGGTCGGACGGCGCGGGCAGGTCCGCGATGACGACCGGCTTGGCGGCGCTGCGCTTGCGGGTCCACGGCGCGTCGAGCAGCAGGGGCGGGAGGGCGTCGGCGGGCGCGGCCTCGACGCGGACGTTGTCCTCCGCGATGCGCTCGACGACCGCCCGCGCCTCGTCGGGAAGGTTCGGCAGCATGGCCGCCGTCAGCTCGGCGTTGGCCAGTACGTGGCCGGTCAGCAGTTCGGTGATCGTCTTCCCGGACTTGCTCGTGGGGGTGGCGGCCGCGGAGGCGGCGGACAGGAGCCTGAGCGCGCGAACGGGGAAGCGCCGCATCGCCTCCAGCAGGACGGGCGGCACGTACGCGCGATCGACCCGGGCCACCAGCGCCTCGAACGCCTCGTCGGTGGGCAGGACGGCGAGGGCCTCGGCACGTTCCTTGTTGTGGTCGTTGCTGCCCCGGTCGGAGTCGAGCGCCTCGATGAGGACCGGGATGAGGGCGGGGCCGAGTCCCTCGGTCATCGTCGCGATGACGTCCAGGTTGCTGTCGTCGGCCCAGTCGAGCCGGATCTGGTGGCCGAGCCGGTCGAGCCGGTCGAGCAGCCGCGACGAGCCGAGGGCGCACCGCAGCATCCACTGCAGCGGACGCTCGAAGTACTCCGTCGGCGGCTCGCCACTGCACTCGTCGGCCCAGTCCTGCCGGGCCGGCACGAGGTAGGACGCGACGATCCGCCGCTGCCGCGTGGTGCGGTGCTCGGCGAGCCGGGCCTCGATCTCCTCGTACTCGGCGTCGCTCGCGGCGGCCACCAGCGTGCGCATGCGGCGTGCGAGCCGCTGCTGGGTCCACCATGGGTGGCGCGGCGTGTCGCCGTTCCAGAACCGGAGCGCCAGGTAGTCGTCCCGGCGCGAGTCGATGTTCACGGTGAACGTGGCGAGCTCGACGAACGCGCACGCGGCGAAGGCCAGCCCGTGCTCCACCACCCAGGCGTCGAGGCCCGGTTCGTGGTTGGCGTCGCGGCGCTGCGACCGCGAGATGTCGGTGACGACGGCCGCGCCCAGCGGATCGGGTTCGCCGCCCAGGTGACGCCGCGCGGCCTCGACCAGCTCGGGGGCGCTGCCGCCGCAGGCGAAGACCCCCTCCAGCAGCCGCTCGGACGCTCTGACCAGCTCGGCGACGGTCTCGGGGGCGCTCCGGTCGAGCTTGATCCCCGCGACGGGGATGCCGCCGTGCCGGGGGTGCAGGCGGCGCAGCCAGGCGGCGGGCAGCACGAGGGCGTCCTCGCCTTCCGGCGCGGAGATGTGGGGAGCGTCCATAGCGCCTCACGCTATGGGACGAGGCCGACATTTGGCGGTGAGATCACCCGATCTTCAGCCGGACGCCGACGTACTGAACGGGCGCTCTAGAATTTTGTTCTATGACGATCGAGGCGTTCTATGAACCACTGGACACCGACCTGTTCGCCAGCTCCCCCTCGACCGCCGGTCCGTGGTCGCCAGGGTTCCAGCACGGGGGTCCGGTCTCCGCGCTCATCGGGCGCGCGTTCGAACGCCATGGCACCCGCGTCGCGCGGGTGACGGTCGAGATCCTCGGGCCCGTCCCGGTCGCTCCGCTGCGGGTCGCCACCCGCGTCGTCCGGCCCGGCCGCCGGGTCAGCCTGCTGGAGGGCGAGCTGTTCTCCGGCGACGGCGACGGCCGTGCGGACAGCCCGATCGTGCGGGCGCGGGCCTGGCGCATCGCCGAGGCGCCCGCCGAGCTGGAGCCGATCGACAACGCCGAGGCTCCCGCGCCGTTGCCGGGGCCCGGTGCCCCCGGCCTGAGCGGCTGGCCGGGGGCGCATCTGGACGGTTACCTGTCGTCGATCGAGTGGCGGTTCGTGCGGGGCTCGTTCGCCCAGCCCGGCCCCGGCGAGGTGTGGGGCCGTCCGCGCATCCCGCTCATGGCCGGCGAGGACGACTCGCCGCTGGTCCGCACGCTCGTGCTCGCCGACAGCGGCTCGGGCGTCGGCAGCCAGCTCGACTTCGCCAAGTGGATGGTCATCAACACCGACCTCACCGTCGCGCTGAACCGGGATCCGGTCGGCGAGTGGATCAACATGCGGTCCCGCCTCCAGGCCCAGCCGGGCGGCAGCGCGCTCGCCGACACCGAGCTCGCCGACGCGTCCGGGACGTTCGGCCGCGGCCTGCAGACCCTGATCGTCGACACGCACTGATCCGCCCGGCGTTCATAGGCCCGGGTCCGCATCGGTCAGACGCTCTTCTGGTAGGCGCGGAACGTGGCGACCGAGAGGGCGACGCACGCGACCGCGACGACCAGCAGCCCGCCGACACGGACGCTCACGAACGCCCAGTCGGGGTCCGCGCTGAGCGCCGAACGGCCCGCGCGCACCGCCCAGTCGAGCGGGTTGCAGGCCGCGATGCGGCTCATCCAGCCGGGCATCAGCTTGGTCGGCATGAACGCCGACGACAGGAACGTCAGCGGCAGCATGAGCATGATGTAGATCCCGATGATCGCCTCCCGCTTGCGCAGGACCATGCCCGCCGCGTTCGACAGCGCGCCGAACACGACGCCGACCAGCATCGACGCGCCGACCACCACGGCGATCCCGGCCGCGCCGCCGGGCAGGTGCGCGCCCGCGAGCCACCCGAGCACCAGGATGATCGCCGACTGGACGGCCGTGTTGACGATCTGCTCGACCACGTTGGCGTTCATCAGCGCGACGCGGCTCGCCGGAGAGACCAGGAACCGGTTCAGCGTGCCGCGGTCGATCTCGTCGATCGCGCCCATGCCGGCGAACATGTTGGCGTTCATCGCGTTCATGGCGACGATGCCGGGGATCAGGTAGTCCAGGTACGAGCCGCCGCCGAAGCCGGGGATCTCGACGACCCGCTTGAACAGCGACCCGAACAGGAACAGCCAAATCGCGGGCTGGACGACGTTCCCGACGACGAGCGCGGGCTGCCGCAGCACCGCGTGCAGGCGACGGCCGGTGAGGTACCAGGTGTGGGTGAACGTGGTGCCGAGTGAGGCGGTGGTCATCGGCCCGCTCCTTCCGTGACGAGGGCTTCTGCTTCGTCGCCGGCGTCGGCCTCCGCGTCGTGATAGCGGCGGCCGGTGTGCCTCAGGTAGACGTCGTCGAGTGAGGGCCGCGCGACGGTGACCGACGCGGCGGACGTTCCTGCCTGCTGCAGCGCGGCGAGGATCACCGGGACCATGCCGGCCGCGTCGTCGCTGCGGGCGCTCAGGCTCCGGCCCGAGAGGCGCACCTCCTGGACGCCCGGCAGGCTCGCCAGCGCGCGGCGCGCGGCGTCGAGATCGGCGCCCGCGGGAAGCTCCAGATGGACGGCGTCGCCGTGCAGGCCGCCCTTGAGCTGGTCGGGCGTTCCCTGCGCCACGACCCGGCCGCGGTCCACGATGGCCACGTGGTCGGCGAGCCGGTCGGCCTCCTCCAGGTAATGCGTGGTGAGCAGGACGGTCAGCCCCTCGTCACCCGCCAGCCGGGAGACCTCCCGCCACAGTGCGGTCCGCGACTCGGGATCCAGGCCGCTGGTCGGCTCGTCCAGAAAGAGGACTGCCGGCCGGTGCATCAGCCCGAGCGCCACGTCGAGGCGGCGCTGCATGCCGCCGGAGTAGGTCTTGACCATGCGGCCGGCGAACTCGGTGAGGTCGAGCCGCTCAATGAGCTCGTCGGCGCGGGTCTTGGCCGCCGCACCCATCCCGTACAGGCGTCCCTGGAGGATGAGGTTCTCGCGGCCGGTCGCGCCGAGGTCGCTGCCGGAGTTCTGCGCGACGACGCCGATCACGTGCCGCACCTGGTCCGGTCGCCGCAGCACGTCGATGCCCTCGACGAGGGCGGTCCCCTCGTCGGGCCGGGCCAGGGTGGTGAGGATCTTGACGGTGGTGGACTTGCCGGCGCCGTTCGGGCCGAGCAGCCCGAAGACCGTTCCGGCGCCGACGGTGATGTCCAGCCCGTCCAGCGCCCGGACGTCGCCCGGATAGGTCTTGACGAGGCCTCGGGCCTCGATGGATGCGGACATGGTGGAGTACTCCTCCGATCGATGGGTGGTGAAGCGAACCGATCGGCGGAAGGCGGCCCGGGTAAGCTGGGCAAAGCCGCACCTCGGCCATCGGCTCGTGGTGTCGCGACCCCGGTGCGGTGCCCGATTCTTGGCGGAGTGGGTGCACCGCCCGGGGTTCTTCAGTGGTCAAAGGTCAGTCGTCGAGCCTGCCGGCCTCGCTTTCGTGTCCATGGAGGGCCTGGTCCTCCTTGAACCACTCGGCCTCGCGTACCTCCGCTGGGAGTTGCGCCTTGTCGTGCCAGGCTCGCCAGGCCTCCAGGTCGGCGAACGTCCCGTCGGCCAGTTCCGCGGCGAAGGCTCCGACCCAGGCGGCCTCGGCCTCCTTCATCGCCAGCGCGTACTCGACCTCCAGGAGGAAGATCCGAGGGAAGCCCTCCGCGCGAGCATCGGCCAGCGCGGCGCGCATCTCGCCGATCTCCCGCTCCAGGGCCGTCAGCCGCCGGCCGAGCTGCTCGGCGACGTCGTCGGAGCTCAGCGCGCCGAGCAGCGACAGCGCCGACTCGAACCGCGGGTACTCCTTCACCGGCTCGCTCAGCAGCTCCCGCATGACCTCGGTGATCTCGTCGCGGCCCGCGTCGGTGATCCGGTAGACGGTCCGTTCGGGCCGGCGTCCGGCCCGCGTGGTGCCCTCGGCCTCGACCAGCCCGCGGTTCTCCAGGCTCTGCACCACCGTGTAGAGCGAGCCGAACCGGATCTTGATGCTCTGGTCCTTGCCGCGGTGCTTGAGAAGCTGTGCGATCTCGTACGGGTGCATCGGACCCTCGATGAGCGTCGTCAGCACGGCCAGCGCCAGCGGCGTCGTCCGTCCTCGTCCGCCCGCCATCGCGCTCACTCCTCGCCCTCTACTCGCACTCGTATATCCGTCTACGAATATACGACCGCGGATGTCAGGCGGCAAGGGGAGGTTCTGAGCGAAATGGCAGAATCGGCGTCGTGACCGACGGCACCGAAACCTGGCATCAGCGGATCGAGCACATCAGGGGCGGCGGGCTCACGTCCGACACCACCCAGACCGCGGGCATGCGGCGCTTCGAGGCGATCTCCGGCAAGACCGTGGGCTCCCAGCGGCTCTGGATGGGACGCACCCACGTGGGCCCGGAGACCAACTCCGGAGACCACCATCACGGCGAGGCCGAGACAGCGATCTATGTGGTGTCCGGCCACCCGGTCTTCGTGTTCGCCGAGGGCGACGAGGAGGTGCGCCTGGAGACCGAGCCGGGCGACTACATCTTCGTCCCCCCGTACGTGCCGCATCGCGAGGAGAACCCCTCCCCCGACGAGGAGGCGGTCGTGGTGATCGCACGCAGCACGCAGGAGGGCATCGTGGTCAACCTGCCCAGCCTGTGGGCCCAGGTGGAACACCCCGACGCCTAGACCTGGTCAGAGGGGGGTCAGGGGTTGGTGTGCATGGCGGACTCGACGCGTTCGGCGGCCTTGCGGGCGGCGATCAGCACCGGGTCCCAGACGGGCGAGAACGGCGGCGCGTAGCCGAGGTCCAGGCCGGTCATCTGCTCGACGGTCATGCGGTTCCACAGCGCGATGGCCAGGCCGTCGATGCGCTTGGCGGCGCCCTCCTCGCCCACGATCTGGGCGCCGAGCAGGCGACCCGAACGCTGCTCGACGATGAGCTTGGTCTTCATCGGCACGGCGCCCGGGTAGTAGCCGGCCCGGGTCGTGGACTCGACGACGACGCTGTGCGTCTCGAAACCGGCGGCCTCGGCCTCTGCCTCGTTCAGCCCGGTCCTGGCGACCTCGACGTGGCAGATCTTGGACACGGCGGTGCCGACGACGCCGGGGAACGTGGCGTACCCGCCGCCGATGTTGACGCCCGCGACGCGGCCCTGCTTGTTGGCGTGGGTGCCGAGCGCGATCGCGACCGGCGCCCCCGACACCAGGTGCCGGGTCTCCACGCAGTCCCCGGCGGCCCACACGCCTTCGGAACGGGTGCGCATCCGCCGGTCGGTCACGATGCCGCCGGTGACGCCTGTCTCGATCCCGGCAGCCTGCGCGAGTTCGGTGTTCGGCCGTACGCCCATCCCGAGGATCACCAGGTCGGCGGGGAGCGTGCGGGCCTCGGTGACGACCGCGTCCACCCGGTCGCCGGAGGTCTCGAACGCCTCCAGCCGTTCGCCGAGGTAGAGGGTCACGCCCACGCTCCGCAGGGCGTCGGCGACCAGCGCCCCCATGTCGGGGTCGAGAGTCTTCATGGGCTGCGGCGCGGCGTCGACCAGGCTGACCTCGAGCCCGCGGTGCACCAGCGCTTCGGCCATCTCCAGTCCGATGTAGCCGCCGCCGACCACGACGGCCCGGCGCGGCGCGTCCTCGTCGAGGGCGCGGCGGATCGCGATGCCGTCGTCCAGGACCTGCACGCCGTACACGCCCTGCGCGTCGGCGCCGGGCAGGCGCGGACGCCGCGGCACGGCTCCGGTGGCCACGATCAGCTGGTCGAAGCCCTCCCAGCGTTCGGCCCGGGCAGCGAGGTCGCGCACGCGGACCGCCCGCCGGTCGAGGTCGATCTCGACGACCTCGTGCTCGATGCGGGCGTCGATGTCCTGCTTGCTGCGGAACTCCTCGGGCGTCCGCACGATCAGGTCCTCGGCGCTCTCGACCTGGCCGCCGGTGAGGTACGGGATGCCGCACGCGGAGTAGGAGGTGTGGCCGCCGCGCTCGAACACCGTGATCCGCAGATCGGAGGGGTCGCGGCGGCGCCGGGCCTGAGAGGCGGCGCTCATCCCGCCCGCGTCGCCCCCGACGACCACCAGCCGTTCAGCCGCGCGTCCGGCCGCCGGGCCCGCCGCGTGATCGGCCGGGCGTTCAGCCGCCATCGCCGAGCCCGAACTTCTCGCGGTCGCCCTCGGCGACGAGGTCGCGGTACTCGTCGTGCTTGACGATGAACTTGTTGACGTACGGGCAGTACGGCCGGACCGACAGGCCGCGTTCACGCGCCTCGTTCAGGGCCTGCTCGACGAGCGTGCCCGCCAGCCCCTGGCCCTTGAACTTGCCGTCGACCTCGGTGTGGGTGAAGTCGATGATCCCGTCGTGGACGCGGTATTCGGCGAAGCCCGCCAGCTCGTCGTCCACGTGGACCTCGAACCGGCCCGCCTCCGGATTGTCGCGAACGGTCACTGCCATGGCACGCCCCCTAGTTGAATGCTCAATTTTCTTTGTCGGCATCGGCAGACTACTGCCCTTGATCAAGACGGTACGCGCGCCGGCCATTTCCCGCCGCGACCAGGTCGGCAACACGCTCGGCATCGGCCGCCGTCCAGGCGCCCTCCTCGATCCCGGAGCCGAGGAACGCCCCGAGCCCGCGCCGGAACAGCAGCGCGCCCAGGTAGTAGAGCTCGGCCAGCCCGTAGGCGTCGGAGGAGAAGAGCACCTTGCCGAACGGCGCCAGCTCCAGCAGCTCGGCGATCAGCGTGGGCGACCGGTGGCCGATGTTGTGGGTGGCCAGGCCCGCGTCCACGAAGACGTTCGGGAACACCTGCGCGAGGTAGCCCGCGTTCCGGTGGAACGGGTAGTTGTGCAGCAGCATGATCGGCACGCCCGTCGGTGCGACCGCACGCAGCAGGGCGGTCAGGAGCAGCGGATCGCCGCGCCGCAGGTCGGTGTCGGAGTCGCCGTACCCCACGTGGAACTGCACCGGCAGGCCGCGTTCGACCGCGCACCACACCAGGAAGCGGTGCAGCACCTCGTCGTTCACACGTGGTGAGGCGCCGCTGCCCGCCATCGCACGTTCGGCCTCGCGGAGCAGACGCCCGGCCGCCGCCTTCACCTCGACCTCGGTGGGCCGTTCACCCGCCATCTCCAGCCCGGCACGGTAAGCGGCGATCGACTTGCAGCCGACCACTCCCCCGCCGGCTCCCGCCCGTCCGGCCGCTCGCTCACTGGCCGCCCCTCCATTGCCGGCGGTCCGGGCGTCCAGACGGCGGCGTACCTCGTCCGCGAAGGCGGCGGCGGTCACCTCCTCGGCCGCCACCTGCTCGGCAAGGCGTTCCAGCCGAACGATCTCGTAGGCGGCGCGTGCCCCGGCGAGCTTGCCCAGCTCCTCCGGTTCCAAGATCGGCTCGGGCGTGTAGCCGGTGTCCACGCACAGCGCGTCCAACCCGGCCGCGGCCAGGAACCGCTGGTTGACCTCGGCCGCGCCCAGCTCCGCGCGCCGCGCCAGGTAGTCGTCGGGTTCGGCGTGCGCGGGCAGATCCAGTACGGACGGGCACCAGCGACGCAGCGCGAAGCCCACCTGCGAGTCGAACAGGCTGCCGCCGAGCGGCGTCGTATCAGGCGCCTCCGTCAGCATCGACTCGAAGTCGGCACGATCCAGTTCACGGCCGACCACACCGTGGCAGTGGTGATCCACCAGCCGCAGCGACTCCAACCGTTCCAGCACGACACGCCACCTCCGTGAAACTGGCCGAATGTCTTCATACGATGCCCGTAAGGGCCTGACCGAGGCCCGAAACCGCCTTCCGAACACCATCCTCCAACCGGGAGTCCCACCGTGGAAATCGCCCCAGACGCTCAGCGGATTCTGGACGCAGGCGAACGCACCAGGCGCGGCGAGCGGGCCGCCGTAGCGGCGGCCGATCTGGCCGGAAGAGACATCACCGCCGTGGCGATGACATGGGTCGATACCAGCGGCATCACGCGGACGAAGGCGGTTCCGGTGGCCCGGCTGGAGCACGCGGCGGCGTGGGGCGTCGGCATGTCGCCGGTCTTCGACGTGTTCCTGCTCGACGACTCGATCGTCTCGGGCCGGCACGCGGGCGGGCCGACCGGCGACCTGCGGCTGCACCCGGACCTGGACCGGCTGGTCCCGATGGCGGCGCTGCCCGGCTGGGCCTGGGCGCCGGTCGAACGGTTCGACCAGGACGGCGCCGAGCACCCGCTGGACGCGCGCGGGCTGCTGCGCCGCGAGATCGCCCGGATGGCCGCGAAGGGCTGGTCGGTGCGCGCCGCGTTCGAGATCGAGTGGGCGGTGTCGGACGGCGACGACGGCGAGGAGGACTTCACCCCGGCCTGCAACGGGCCCGCGTACGGGATGACGCGCATCTCCGAGGTGTCGGGCTACCTGCGGGACCTGCTGAAGGCGCTGGCCGCGACCGGGGTGTCGGTCGACCAGATCCATCCCGAGTACGCCGAGGGGCAACTGGAGCTGTCGGTGTCGGCCGAGGATCCGCTCGGCGCGGCCGACACCGCCGTCCTGGTCCGCGAGACGATCCGCGCGGTGTCGTTCGAGCACGGCCTGGCCGCCTCGTTCTCCCCCAAGGTGATGGCCGACTCGGTGGGCAACGGCGGTCACGTTCACCTGAGCCTGTGGAAGGAGGACGCGGCGGAGGGCCCGGTCAACGCGATGGCGGGCGGTTCCGGCCCGGCGGGGATGACGCCCGAGGGCGAGGCGTTCGCGGCGGGCGTTCTGGAACGGCTGCCCGCGCTGCTGGCCGTCGGCGCGCCGTCGGTCGCCAGCTACCTGCGGCTGATCCCCTCGCACTGGGCGGGCGCGTTCGCCTGCTGGGGGCGGGAGAACCGTGAGGCCGCGCTGCGGTTCATCACCGGGGCCATGGGCGAGCGCGCCCAGGCGGCCAATCTCGAGGTGAAGTGCTTCGACGCCGCCGCCAACCCGTACCTGGCGCTGGCGGGGCTGCTGGCCGCCGGGCGGGCCGGGATCGAGGCGAAGGCGCGGCTGCCCGAGCCGGTCGAGATCGACCCGGCCGGGATGGACTCCAAGGAACGTTCGGCACGCGGGATCACGCCGCTCCCGAGTTCACTGGCCGAGACGGTGGCCGCCTTCGAGGCCGACCCGGTGCTGGGCGAGGCGTTCGGCGAGGCCGTGATCGACACGGTCGCCACGGTCCGGCGGGGCGAGATCGCGCTGTTCGAGGACGCGACCCCGGAGGAGATCGCCGCCACCACGCGCTGGCGCCACTGAGGATCTTCTGGCGCCGCTGAGGGTCTTACCGTGCGGGCGGGCCGGTGGTCACCACCCGGCCCGCATCGTACGGCTGGAAACGGACCTGCACCTCCCCGCAGGCGCAGCGGGTGTAGCTCACCACGCCCTCGGAGGTCAGATGCCGGGACATCACCTCGTAGGTATCGCTCTCTGGCCAGCCGCAACGCGGGCAGTCGCTCACCTGAATCCCATCGTTCCCGTCACTCGTCGGCGTGATCACGCCTGTTGTCGCCTGTAAGGTTTATATCTAGAATAACGTTTACAGCATGCCACGTGTGCGAGGCTGGAGGCAATGCAGAGAACCGGATACAAGAGCAAGGCGGTCGCCGCCGCCGTCGAGCTCGTGAACGCCGTCACCGCAGCGGACGGCGACGACGGCGACGACGCGCTGAGGGAGCTCCTGCGCGTCAACGAGTTCTTCTGGCGCGACTTCGAGACCGCCGACGGCGACTCGTTCCGCGCCTGGGGCCGCACGCTGCGGCCGTTCTTCGAGGCCACCGACCTGGACGAGGCGGCGGACCTGCTGAACGGCCTGATGCTCGCCATCCCCATGCACCCGCACATCGCCGACCACGAGCCGCACGGCGTGCACATGCACTACGCCCCACCGTCGGCCCGCCTCCCCGACCGCTTCCGGGCCGCCACCCTGGTCAAGCTCTCGGAGCTGGTCTGCCAGTACGGCCTGGGCCGCACCGGCGTCTGCGCCGCCGAAGGCTGCGACCGCGTCTACGCCGACACCTCACGCGCCGGCCGCCGCCGCTTCTGCTCGGAAACCTGCGCCAACCGCACCAACGTCGCCGCCTTCCGAGCCCGCCAACAAGCCGGCCCCCGCCCGCAGTCCGGCTAGCCCCGGCAACGGCCACGCCCACAGTCCAGCCACTGACGCAGCTCAACCGGCGGGTCGACCTGTGACCTCGGGCCACCCGGCCGCAGACCGACCGGCGGGTCGGCCTGCGGTCGCGGGTCTGCCCCTGGACACAGACCAGCCTGCCGACGCGGATCAGCCTGCGGACACAAACCGGCCCGGCGCGCACAGACCGGCCAGCAGGGGTCGGCCTGCAGTCGCGGGTCTGCCCCCGGACGCAGACCAGCCCGCTGACGCCGACCGACCCGCGGACATAAGCCAGCCAGCGAATGCAGACCGGCTCGCGAGCGCAGATCGACCGGCGGCCACCAATCACCCAGCTTCAGGTCGGAGCTCAGCAGCGACGGTTCGGGACGGGCGGGATGGACGCAGAGTGACGGCGGGGTCGCGGGGCGGCGGGTGATCGAGACTCGCTTGAGCGAGGCGGCCGATCCTTTGTGTCGGTTTTGCGTTGTGTGTGGATTTTGCCTGGAATTAGTTGGATTGGGTGGAGGGGTGACCACCGCAAGCCACCGCTTCGCCCCTGCCCACCGTTCGCCGCTCCGCATCGCCTCCGAGGTCCAGTCCACCGCGTTCCGCATCACGCGCCTGACCGTCACGGCGATGGTCGCCTACCTGCTGGCGCTCGCCGTGCTGCCCGACGACGGGCCCGTGCCACTGCTGGCGCCGCTGACCGCACTGCTGGTCGTGCAGTTCTCGGTGTACGAGACGATCAAGTCGAGCGTCTCCCGCATCACCGCCGTCGGCTCGGGGGTGCTGGTCGCGGTGGCGCTCGCGGGCGAGGTCGGGTTCTCGTGGTGGAGCCTGGGCATCGCGATCCTGGTCGCGCTGGTGATCGGGCACCTGCTCCGGCTAGGGGACCACGTTCTGGAGGTGCCGATCAGCGCAATGTTGATCTTCGCGCTGGGCGCGGGCAACGGGATCGGCACCGAACGGATCGTGGAGACCCTGATCGGCGCGGCGGCCGGGCTGCTGGCCACCATGCTGGTCCCGTCCGTGCGCGTACGGCCCGCGCAGGAGGCGGTCGAGGACCTCAGCGACCGCCTTGCGGCTCTGCTGGATCGGATGGCGGCCGACCTGAGCCAGGGCCCGTCCAAGGGCGAGGCCGAGGGATGGCTGCGGACGACCGAGGAACTCTTCCGCGACATCGGCCGTACCGACGCCGAGCTGGGCGCCGCCGAGAACAGCGTCCGCCTCAACCCGCGCGCCCGCGGCCTGCTGGACGCCGGGATCGCGCTGCGGAACGGCGTCGAGACCATGGAGCACTTCACGCTGTCGCTGCGCGGGCTCACCCGCGCCCTCGCCGACATCGCACGGCTGGAGGACGACGACCGCCTGATCGGCGACACCGCCGTACGGGACCGGCTGTCGGCGACCGTGACGGAGATCGCGGCGAGCATGGCGGCGTACGGTCGCCTCGCCCGCTCCGACCTGCGCCGGAACGCCCGTACCGCCGCGATGGAGGACACCCTCGAACGGCACGTGATGGCGGCCCGCGCCCACCGCGACGCGCTCGCGTCCCTGCTGCACGACCCCGAGGCCGGCGAGGAGCGCTGGGCCCTTTACGGCGAGATCGTGATGCACCTGGACCGCCTGATCGACCAGGTCCGCTTGGAGCACCGTACGCGCGCCCGCGAGGCCTGGCGCCGCCGCAGCGGCGTGGCCCGCCACCTCCCCGAGCGCCCCGCCTCGATCGTCAGCCGTACGGGCACAAGGCTGCGCTGGGCCGCATCGATCACCTCAGCCGCCGTCGAGGGCCATGCCAAGGCCGTCGAATCACGAGCCCTCCGATCACGCTGACCCACCCGTCCAGCACACGGCCCGAACACCGAAGCCCGCCCCCGAAGCGGACGCCCGAAGGCGAGAAGCTGGCACTCCAAGGCGGAGAACTCACACCCGAAGGCGGGAGGCACCCGCCCAACGGCCGGAGGCAGCCGCCGGAAGGCCGGAGGCACCCGCCGGAAGGCCGAGGGCACCCGCTCGACGGCGGGAAGCAGCCCCCAACGGCGGAGGGCTGGCGTCTCAAGGCTGAGGCATTGGGCCGGAAGGCGGGGGCTGCGGGCCGAAAGGCCTAAGGCCCGCCTCCGGAGGACAGAGGCGGGCCCGATACGACCGTAGTGGATCTCTAGCGGAAGGTCGGCTTCAGGACGTCGATGCCGCGGGTGTTGTCGGCGACGTAGACGTACTGACCGTGCCAGTACGGCTCCCACGAGGCGGCGTCGGTGGGACGGAAGTAGCCCACCTGCTTGATGTTCGTGGGGTCGCGGACGTCGAGGAACCGGGTGCCCTGCGAGTAGAACGACTGGGCCAGCACGCCGTCGCGGACCGCGAAGTAGTGCGCTGAGCAGTCGGTGCTGGTCGGGTCGCTGCCCTCCTTGCCCGCCACGCCCCAGGTCGAGACCGTGTGCAGGCGGAACTTCTTGTCGGGCGTGGACTTCCAGCCCTCACCCTTGAAGGAGCCCTTCAGCGAGGCGATGACGAGCAGGCCGTCGTCGGCGCACCCGTCGTTGAAGGTCTCCTCGGTGATGTAGAGCAGCTGGCCGTTGCCCCACTTGCGCGGGTCTGCGCCCTGGTTCTTGGTGGAGCCCACGGCGCGGAAGCTGTTGTGCATGAACGAGGAGTTGGTGGTCGCCTCGTCGATGCCGCCGCCCGCGTACGGCACCGGGTCGAACGCGGTCGCCTTACGGGACTTCTTGGCCACCGGGTCCCAGTGCCTGCCGCTGGTGTAGTAGCCGCGCACACCGCCGCGACCGGACGCCCAGGCGACGCCGTTGGAGTCGACCTGGATGTCGTGGGTGTAGTCGGTCTTGCCGTCGTTGCGCCCGGTGTCGATCGGGTCGTTGTAGACCTTCGGCTTGGCCGGGTTGCGCACGTCGGTCACCCAGACCGGGCGGCCGCCCCAGTCGGCGGGCATCCAGCTGGCCTTGGCGGGCCCGCCGGTCCACAGGTAGCGGCAGTCGTTCACACACGTGGTGGTGTGCCCGGCCGGCACCTTCACGTAGGTGATCTGCTTCAGCGCCTCGGGCTTGGAGGCGTCGATGATGTAGATGCCCGACTCGCCGGTGCTGGTGTTGCCGCCGAACGCGCGCGGGTCCCGGGACAGGTAGATGATCTTCCGCTTCGGGTCGAAGTCGGTGTCCTCGGTCTCCCACATGCCGGGCATGTTGAGCTGCCCGACCAGCTTGGGGCTGCGCGGGTCGGCGGTGATGTCGTACGCCTTCAGGCCGAACTCGCCCGTCGCGTACAGGACCGTGCGCTTGTGCCGGCCCTTGCCGTAGTCGATGAACATGAGCGAGATGGCGCCCTTGGCGTCCGGCACGCCGCCGACGCGCTCGACGCCCTTGATCGCCTCGGACTTGGTCTTCGAGGACGCGTCGACGCGCCGGTAGTGACCGGCGTGGCCACCGACGTTCTGGCCCTCGGCCTGCGCCGCGGCGGTGCCGTCGGCGCTCTTGGTCTGCGGGTATCCGGGCTCGGGCGGGCAGGCCCAAGCGGTGCCGGCGGTCAGCGCCAGCACGGCGGCGATGGCGCCGGTGCCCTGCATGACCCGCTTGGCAGGAAGTGAGGGGAGTGACTTGCGGGGGGACATCAAGCCTCCACGTTGAACGATCTTGCAAGCCAGTGTGAGCGGTGTTGCCGAGGTGATCAATGACCTGGGAGTCACGAAATGGCCTCAGCAGTGTGAGCCGGGCTGACTCCTGTCTTCCGGGACGGGTGGGGCGTGCCGTACGCTCACCCGGCATGAGGAGCACCACCCGTACGGCGGCCCTGCTCACCGGCGCGGTGGTAATGCTCGCCGGCCCGGTGGTGGCATGGAAGGTCATGCAGGACCCGGCCGACCCGCGCATTTCGGTCGGAGCCGTACCCGCCGCCACGCTGATCCCCGGCGACGTGCGCGACATGACCGGCCGCATGATCGCGAGCGCGGTGTGGACCGGCCTGGTCTCCTACGACCCGCGAACGGGCGCCCCGGTGAACGCGGCCGCCGAGTCGGTGACCAGCGACGACCGCAAGGTCTGGACCGTGAGGCTCAAGCCCGGCGGGCACTTCCAGGACGGCTCGCCCGTGACCGCCGAGTCGTTCACCGAGGCCTGGACCGCCGTACTCCACGAAGGCTGGTCAGGCGCGCGCCTCTTCACCGACATCGCCCACATAAAGGGCGCCAAGGCCGCCGCCACGGGCGGTTCGAGCGACTCCGGCACCACTGACGGCTCGAGCGGCTCGGGCGCCGCAGACAGGTCGAGCGGCTCGAACGGCTCGGGCCCCGTGGCCAGCTCGGGCCCAACGGACGACTCGAACGCCTCGGGCGGCTCGAACGCCTCGGGCGGCTCGGGCGCCGTGGGCGGCTCGGGCGCCGTGGGCGGCTCGAGCGGAACGGACGGCTCGGGCGCGACGGACGGCTCAGGGGGCCCGGGCGCAACGGCCGACAAGGCGGCCGAGGCCACCAAGGCGAAGTCCAAGCCCATCGACGGCTTGAAGGTGGTGGACGACCGGACGTTCACCGTCACGCTCGACCGCCCCCTGAACGGCTTCCCCGCCCTGCTCGGCGACCCGGCGTTCTTCCCGCTGCCCGACTCCGTGCTGCGTTCACGCGACTGGACGTCGTACGGCCGCCGCCCGATCGGCAACGGCGCGTACAGCATCCGTTCGACCGGCCAGGCCGAGACCGTCCTCGACCGGCCCGGCGCCCGGACCATCGTGGTGAAGGCGATGCCGGACCCCGCCAAGCAGTATTCGGCGGTGCGCGCCGGTGACCTCGACATCGCGACCGCCGTTCCGGCGAACAAGCACGGGTCGATGGAGGCCGACTTCCGCAAGCGCCACCTCGCGCCGCCCGGCCGTTCGATGACCTACCTGGCCTTCCCCGAGTGGGACAAGCGCTACGCCGAGCCATCCGTACGCCAGGCGCTGTCGATGGCGATCGACCGGAGCGCGGTGTCAGAAGGAGCCCTCGGCAACCAGACCAGCCCGGCCGACTCACTCGTCCCGCCCGGAATCCTGCCGGGCAAACGCGAGAGCGGTCCGTGCCGCCCGTGCGTCCACGACTCCCGCGCCGCGGTCGCAGTCATGGCCGACGCGGGCGGTTTCAAGGGCCAGGTCCGGATCTGGCACGAACCTGCGGACTCCGCGTGGGTGAAGGTCGTCGCGGGCGAGCTGCGCAAGGAACTCAAGCTCGACGCCCAGCCCACCCAGGTCAACGACCTGGCCAAGGCCGTCGCCGACAAAAAGGTGGACGGCCCCTACGTCCTGCACTCCACCCCCGCCTACCCCGCCCCGGTCGCCGCCCTAGAGCCCCTCCTCAACGCCGGAACGGGCTACAGCGACGACTACACCACCGACCTGATCAACCAGGCCGAGAGCGCGGCCACTCCCGAGGACGGCGTGACCCAGGCGCGCATGGCCGAGACATCCCTGCTGCGCGACATGCCCGCGATGCCGCTGTGGACCGCGCACGACCACCTCGTGTGGTCCGAACGCCTGCGCGGCGTCACCTCCGACGCGTTCACCGGCCTCCATCTCAGCGCGCTCACCGTCAAGGACTAAACTGTCAGCTTGTGACATATCGAATTCTCCTGGTCTGCGGCAGCCTGCGCGCGGGTTCCACGAATGAGGCGGCCCTCCGCACCGTCGCCGACGTGGCGCCCGAGGACGTCGAGACCGTCTTCTATGAGGGCCTGGGCGACCTGCCCCACTTCAACCCCGACGACGACCACGACCCCCTGCACCCCGCCGTCGCCGCCCTCCGCACCGCCATCGGCGAGTCCGACGCGGTCCTCATCTGCACCCCCGAATACGCGGGCGCGATGCCGGGCTCGTTCAAGAACCTGCTCGACTGGACCATCGGCGGCGGCGAGATCTACGAGAAGCCCGTCGCTTACATCAACGTCTCAGGCCCCGCCGCCCCCACAGGCGGCGCCGACGCCCACGACTCCCTCCGCAAGGTCCTCGGCTACGCCAGCGTCGACCTCGTCGAAGCCGCCTGCGTCCGCATCCCCGTAACCCGCAAAGAGTTGAGCGAAGACGGCCTCTTCCACGCCCCCTCCCAACGAGCCCAATTCACCGCCGTCCTAACAACCCTCACCACCCACCTACAACCCGCCCCCTGACCCACCCACCGCTCCAAACGCATGCGCCAGCGTGCAGCACAATCCAACGCGTCCTGCACACCCAACGCAGCACGCTCCACAAACCCACCCGACACAGCGCAAACCACACCCCCGCGCAACGCAGCACGTGCCACACCCCCGCACGGCGCAGCACGTGCCACACCCCGCGCGGCGCAGCCCGCGGCGCGTCCCGGCATGTCCATGCGCCCCACACCCCCACACAGCGCGGTACGCCACCTCCCAGCCACCCGGCAGTGCGCGACACGTAGGGCGTCCCAGCACATCCCGCACGCCCTGCGCCGCACGCTCCACACGCCCGCCCGACACCGCGCGTGCCACCCGCCCGCCCGACGCGACGCGTGCCGCCCCGCCCGCGCGGCGCCGTGCATGGCGCGTCGCGGCGTGTCCGGCACGTCCCGCACACCCCACACAACGCGGTACGCCACCTCCCACCCGCCCAGCAGTACGCGACACGTAGCGCGTCCCAGCACATCCCGCACGCCCTGCGCCGCACGCTCCACACGCCCGCCCGTCGCCGCGCGTGCCACCCGCCCGCCCGGCGTGCCGCCCGCCCGCGCGGCGCAGTGCGTGGCGCCGGCAGGCGGCACGCGCAACGCACACCCCACACGACGCGGCATGGCACCTCCCGCCCGCCCAGCAGTGCGCGACACGTGGCGCGTCCCAGCACGTCCAACCCGTCCCACACACCCACCCAGCAAGGCACCTCCCACCCCGGCAGGGCGCGACGCGTGGCGCATCCCAGCACGTCCAACCCGTCCTGCACGCCTCTTCATCTCCTCCATGCCCTGGCCCGCCTCGCCCCGCGAAGTACGGTCAGCGCAGCCCACACGGCAAGCACAGCCACCCGCTCGGTCCGCCCCTTGTTCGGCACGTCTATTGCAGCCAGCACATCTAGCGCAGTCGAGCGCGCAGGGCTGCTTCTATATCGAGCTTGCTCGGACCTAGGCGCGGGTTCGACGTCCTGTCGGGTCTCAGGAGCGCGTCTGTCGGCAGTCAGGCCGCCTGGGCGCATGCTTCGTTCGGAGGCGCGCGGCGCTCTTGGGTCAGCGAGCATGTCCAGCCGTGCAGTCTCCGGTCGAGCCGTTGTCACACAGGCGGGTCGTCGGCATACGGCAGGTCATCCACGACGGCGGTCATCGACATCCTGCGGACCCTCGGCATGCCGCAGGTCTCAGCGTGGGGTGGCTTGTGTCGACTCTCAGGGACGGTCTGGGGATGGTCAGGCCTCCTGAGCACGTGCCGCGTTCGGAGGCTCGGGGCGCTCGTCGGTGTCGGCGGCCGCGTCCAGCCAAGCAGTGTTTGACCCGATCATCGGGCGCGCCGGGTCGTCGACACGCTGCTGACCGTCTGCTTGCTGCGAGTCGGCGGCGCAGGGTGCCTTCTGTCAGATCTCAGAAGCGGGCCTGGCGGTGTTCAGGTCTCCTCTCTACGGGTCGATTTCGGGGGCTCGCGGCGCTCGTCGGTGTCGACGGCCATGTCCAGCCGAGCAGCCTCCGGCCGGGTCGTCGGCGCACGGCGGGACGTCGACAGACGGCGGGACATCCGCGCGGCGATTCATCCGTGTGCGGTCCGGCGCCGGCGGGGCGCCAGCGTGCCCCGGAACGTCAGCGGGCAGCGGAACGTCAGCGGGCAGCGGGCAGCCGCACGTTGGCAGGCGGCGGGACGTCAGCGTGCCGCAGGACGTCGGCGGGCGATGGGACGTCAGCGGGCAGTGAGACGTCAGCGGGCGGCGGCACGTCAGCGGGCAGCGGCACGTTGGCAGGCGGCGGCACGTCAGCGGGCGGCGGCACCTCGGCGGGCGCCGAAACGTCGGCGGCGGCGGCACCTCGGCCAGCGGCGGGGCTTCAGCGTGCCGCGGGTCGTCGGCGGGCGACTTCCGCGGGCGTCGAGGCGGCGGGGCGGTGGGTTGATCGCCAGAGCCAGAGGGCGGGTAGGGCGCCGAGGAAGCCGATTGTGGCGGCGGTGGCCAGCATGGCGCCGAGGCCGGATTCGCCGTAGGGGATGCCGAGGACGGCTATGCCCACGGCGATGCCGAGTTGCTTGGCTGTCTGGGTGAGAGCGGAGGCCAGCCCGGCGCGTTCGGCCGGTGCTGAGGCGAGGCCGATCTGGCCGGACACGAGGTTGCCGACGCCGATGCCCGTTCCGCCGATGATGAACGCGGGTAGCAGCGCCGGCCAACTGTGCAGGCCGTACGTGAGCGCCGACAGAACGGCCGACACCGCGCACAGCAGCGGGCCGATCGCTACCAGCGCGGCGGGCGGGAAACGGTGCACAGAGCGGCTGAGCGCCAGCGGCGCGGCCAGCGCGGGGATGCTGAACGCGAGGAACCACAGCCCTGCCTCGGCCGGGCGCGCGTGCATAGGCCCCTGCACGTAGAGGGAGAAGTACGCCGTCGAGCCCGCACCGACGATGTTGAAGGTGAAGCCACCGAGGGCGTTCGCCGCGTAGAGCTTGTTGCGCAGCAACGACAGATCGATCATCGGCTCAGCGACGCGGTGGAGCGCGAGCCCGGTGAACGCCAGGGCTGCGACGGCGAGAGCGGCTAGTACCTGCGGCGATCCCCATCCGGCGTGCGGTCCGTCGATCAGCGCCCACATCAGCGCGGCCAGCCCGCCGGTCAGCAGCCCGGTGCCGAGCAGGTCGAGCGGGCGGGGACGCGGATCGTAGGACTCCTCGAGCATCCTGAGTGCGATCACGAACCCGATCAGGCCGATGGGCACGTTCAGGAAGAAGATCGCCCGCCAGTCGAAGAGCTCGGTGAGCCCGCCCCCGACCAGCGGCGCTGTGGCGATGGCGCCGCCCGACGCGGCGGAGAAGATGCCGAGCGCCCGGTTACGTTCCCGCCCGGCCGGATAGGCGGCCGCGAGCAGCGCGGCCGTCGTGCCGAAGAGCAGTGCCCCGCCGAAGCCCTGCAGCGCCCGTACGACATCCAGCACCGGTGCGGACGGCGCGAGCGCGCACCCGAGGGACGCCGCCGTGAACACTCCGAGCCCGAGCAGAAAGAGTCTCCTCCGCCCATACCGATCGGCGAGCGCGCCTGCGGCCAGCAGCAGCGACGCCAGGGTGAACGCGTAGGCGTCGACGGTCCACTGCACCTCGGCCAAGCTCGCGTTCAGGCGTTCCTGCATGTTCGGCAGGGCGATGTTGACGCCGACCAGGTCCAGGACCAGTAGGTATCCGGCGGTGGAGGCGACCGCGAGGGTCCAGGCCGGTTTCGTCACGTTCGCCTCCCAGGGTGGAAAATATACGCCGTATATTAAACGCTAGAGTTGAGGCCGTGAAGACCCCGGCCAAACGTGGACGCGGCTCCCGCGGCCTCAGCCGCGACGAGGTGCTGGACGCGACGCTCGCGCTGGCGGAGGAGCGCGGCCTGGACGCGGTCAGCATGCGCGCGGTCGCCGACCGGCTGGGCGTGACGCCCATGGCCCTCTACCGCTACGTCGGCGACAAGCAGGGGCTACTGGACGGCCTGGTCGAACGCATCGTGCGTGAGATGCCGGTTGACGACCCGACCCTCCCGTGGCAGGACCGTCTCCGCTCGTTCGGCATGGGCATCCGTTCGGTAGCCAGGCGCCACCCGGACCTCTTCCTGCTGCTCTTCCAACGCCCGACCGTTACTCCGGAGGCCCGCCGCCCCCGCAACGCGGTCCAGTCAATGCTCCGCGACGCCGGTGTCCCCGAGGAGATCATCACGCCGCTCCAGCGACTCCTCGACACCGTCGGCATGGGCCTCGCCGCCTCCGAGGCAGGCGGCCGCTTCAGCGGCGACCAGTCCGAAGTCGACGCCGTCTACGCCCTGGCCGAGCAGATCTTCGTCAGCGCCATCGAGCGATACGCCTCCACCTCTCCCGCCCCATCCGCAAGCTCCACACCCTCCGAGCCCTCCGGCGACTCCTAGCCCGCCACCCCTTCCCGAGCCTCCCGCAAGCTCCTGGCTTCCACACCTGCCATGCAACCCTCGCCGGTCTGCGCATGCGCCGTAGTTCCTTAGCCGTCTCGGCAGCGATCGCGAAGTGGCACGCTCGGCGGGGTAGGCCCGACCATCATCTGCCGGACAGTTCCGATGCCTTCCAGACGTTCCAAGCCCTCCAAATGATCTGAGCGCCGAACGGTCCGCCCCCAGATGGTCCCGGCCCGGCACAGACTGCGCATCCCCTGGCAATCTGCCCTTCAGGCAATCCGCCCCCGGACGATCCGAGCTCACCAGATAAATCCCCCCGGGAGGCTTCGCCCCCCGGACAGCCCGGATGCTCCGACCCCCGGAAGCTCCGGCCCCAAAAGGACCAAGCCCCCCGAACGGCCCGAGCCTTCCAGATGGATCCAGGCCGCCGGACAGCCCGCCCGGACAGCCCGCCCGGACAATCCGAGCCCGCCAGACAGTCCGTTCCCGGATGGTCCGAACCCCCTCGATGGTCCAAGCCCTCCAGGTGATCCGAGCCCTTCAGATGGTCCCGGCCCGCCGGACTTCCGTTTCCAGACAGTCCAAGCCCCCAGACGGTCCAAGTCCCCCGAACAGTCCGAGCCCTCCAGCTGGTCCCGGCCCGCCAGACTTCCGTTTCCGGACGGTCCGAACCCCCTGAACGTCCAAGGCCCCGGACGGTCCAAAGCCCTCGAACGGTCCGAGCCCCCGATGGTCCGAGCCCGCTGGAAGGGCTAAGGGGCTGGGTCTTGGGGTTCAGCCAGTTGCGCTTTGGGCGAGGCCAGGCGGTGGGCGAGGGCGGTGTGGCGGCGGCCGGCTCCCGCCGTACGGACTGCGGCGGCGAGCGCGCGGCGGGAGCCTACGAGGACCACCAGCTTCTTGGCCCGGGTGATACCGGTGTAAAGGAGGTTGCGGCGCAGCATCATCCAGGAGCTCGTGGTGAGCGGCATGACCACGGCCGGGTACTCGCTGCCCTGGGAACGATGGATGGTGATGGCGTACGCGTGGGCGAGCTCGTCGAGTTCGTCGAAGGCGTAGTCGATGCTCTCCTCCTCGTCCGTGAGGACGGTCAGGGTGTGGTCTTCGAGCGAGACGGCGGTGATGATCCCCACCGTGCCGTTGAAGACACCTGCCTCGCCTTTGTCGTAGTTGTTGCGCAGCTGGGTGACCTTGTCGCCGACCCGGAACGCGCGTCCGCCGTAGCGGCGTTCCGGCTTGCCTTTTTGGTGGGGCGTGAGGGCCTCCTGGAGCAAAGTGTTGAGGGCACCGGCGCCTGCGGCGCCTCGGTGCATGGGAGCTAGGACCTGGACGTCGCGGCGGGGATCGAGGCCGAACTTCCTGGGGATGCGATTGGCGATGACGTCCACGGTCAGCTCTGCCGCCTCATCGGACTCCTCGCAGGGGAAGAGGTAGAAGTCCTTGTAGCCGTGGGTGTGGGGATGCTCGCCCGCGTTGACCCGGTGGGCGTTGACGACGATGCCGGACTCCTGAGCCTGCCGGAAGATCTTCGTCAGCCGCACGCGCGGGATGGCCTCGGCGTTCAGCAGATCGGCCAGCACCTCCCCTGCACCGACGGACGGCAACTGGTCGACGTCCCCGACGAGCAGGAGGTGCGCGCCGCGCGGTATCGCCTTCACCAGCTTGTTGGCCAGGATCAGGTCGACCATGGAGCTCTCGTCGACCACGACCAGGTCCGCGTCCAGTGGGTTGTCGAGGTCGTACTTGGCGTCCCCGCCGGGCTGGAGTTGGAGGAGGCGGTGAACGGTCGCGGCCTCGTGACCGGTGAGCTCGGCGAGGCGCTTGGCTGCGCGGCCGGTCGGGGCGACGAGCGTGATGCGGGCCTTCTTCGCGGCGGCGAGCTCGACGATGGAACGGACCGTGAAGCTCTTGCCGCAGCCGGGCCCGCCCGTGAGAACGGCGACCTTCGTGGTGAGTGCGAGCCGTACCGCCTCCTCCTGCTCGGGCGCCAGCTCCACGCCCGTGCGCTGCCGCAGCCAGCCGAGCGCCTTGCCCCAATCGACGTCGGCGAACGCGGCGAGGCTGTCGTGCCGGGCGTCGAGGAGGTCGCGCAGGCCGCGCGCCAGTGACCGTTCGGCACGGTGGAAAGGCAGCAGGTAGACGGCGGGAACGGTGACCGCCTCGTCGTCCGGGATAGTCAGGTCTCGCACGACCGCCACGCGCTCCCGTACGACGCCCTCCTCAGCGGCCAGCACGTCGAGAGCCGGAACGACCAGGTCGCGCGGCACGCCGAGGATCTTCTCTGCCTCCGAGACCAAGTTGGGCTCGGGCAGGAAACAGTGCCCGCCGTCTGCCGCCTCCGACAGCGTGTGCTGCAGTCCGGCCTTGATGCGTTCGGGACTGTCATGCGGTATCCCGACCGCCTGGGCGATCGTGTCAGCGGTCTTGAAGCCGATCCCCCACACGTCTGCTGCCAGGCGATAGGGCTCACGGCGAACCGTGTCGATCGACGCGTCCCCGTATTGCTTGAAGATCCGTACGGCGAGGGAGGTAGAGACCCCGACGCCCTGCAGGAAGACCATCACCTCCTTGATCGCCTTCTGCTCTTCCCAGGCGTCGGCGATCCGCTGTGTGCGCTTGCGGCCGAGGCCGCGGACTTCAATGAGACGTTTCGGTTCCTCCTCGATGATGCGCAGGATGTCGGTGCCGAAGTGCTCCACCATCCGGTCGGCCATCACGGGCCCGATGCCCTTGATCATCCCCGAGCCGAGATAGCGGCGAATGCCCTGCGTGGTGGCGGGCAGCACGGTGGTGTACGACTCCACCTCGAACTGCTTGCCGTACTTCGGATGCGAACGCCACCACCCGGTGAGCCGCAGGCTCTCCCCCGCCTGCGCGCCGAGCAGCGCGCCCACCACAGTGAGCAGATCGTTGCCCGTCCGCTCGGTGGCCACGCGCGCGACCGTGTAGCCGGTGTCCTCGTTCGCGTACGTGATGCGCTCGAGGACGGCCTCCAGCACCGCCGCCCGCGGCGCCGGAGGGACCGCTGAGGCGCTCGCCATGAATCACATCGTGTCCGATCCGCACCACCCCGCGAAATAGAACCACATTCTGTGGATAACTTTCCGATCGGAACCTCAGCCGAAGCCAGAACTGCATCCGAGGGCGAGCCCGCCGTCCGTGTCAGGGTCCGATTCCGGGACTGCGATCCAAGCCCAGCTGCGGTCCACGTCCAGGTCCAAGTCCGGGGCCGGGGCCGCGGTCCAAGTCCAAGTCTGAGTCCGGGGCTTGTGGTCCAGGTCCGGGGCGCGGCTGCGGGGGCGGGGGCGGCTGCGAGGGCTGGGCTACGGCCAGGGGTGGGACTGCGGACGCCACCGGAGCTTCGGCTGCCGCCTGACATTTTGAGGGCCTGTGTCGTCAGTAGTGCATCGATCCGATCGGCACGCCGATACGACACGGGAGAGATCATGAGCGACAAGCTCGACATGACGTTGATGTTCGCGATGCACAACGCGCTGCGGCGCGAGCTGGAGTTCATCGCCAAGACCGCCGCGCGCACGGACGACGATCCCCGGCGGATCCTCGCCACCGCCGTCGGCTGGGAGATGTTCAAGAAGGCCCTGCACATCCACCACACCGCCGAGGACGAGGCGATCTGGCCGGTGATGCGCGAGGTCCTGACCGGCCGGCCCGACGACCTGGCTCTGCTGGACGCGATGGAGTCCGAGCACGCCGCCATCGACCCGCTCCTCGATGCGATCGACGCCGCCCTGGCCGACCGCGAGTCCGGGCCGGAACACGTTGCGGCACTGACGGAAGCGCTGGCCGACGGGCTGCGCGGCCACTTGAAGCACGAGGAAGACGAGGGCCTGCCGCTGATCGACGCGACCATGACGCTGGAGCAGTGGATGCACTACGGCCAGGTCCACAGCACCCGGACCGGGCCGGACACGCCCCGCCTGGTCCCGTGGCTGCTCGATGGTGCGGACGAGGAGGTCGTCGCGTTGATGCTGACCGTTCTGCCGGATCCGGTACGCGCGGCTTATCAGAACGAATGGCAGCCCGCGTACTCCGCCCTCGACAGGTGGAACGCCAGGGCCTGAGCGTCAACAACTCTGATTGGAAGGGCAAGACTGATGACCGATCTTCAAGCCATCGCCGACCGCGTAGAGATCGAAGCCCTGCGTAGCGAGTTCTCCGACGCCGCGATGATGCGTGACCGCGCCCGCCTGGCGTCACTCTTCACCGAGGACGGCGCGCTGCGAATGCCCAACGTTCCCACTGAGGCGGTGGGCCCGGCGGAAATCCTGGCGCAGGGTGAACGGCTGCAAGCCCGATGGGACTTCTTCGTGCAGAACACGCACCCGGGGGCCGTCCAGATCGACGGCGACACCGCTACCGGGCGCGCGTACATCCACGAGGTGGTGCGCACTCTGGACGGCATCGAGGGGGTGAACTTCGCCGTCTATCACGACCGCTACCAGCGGACCCCGGAAGGCTGGAAGTTCAGCGAACGGGTCTACGAGGTCAGATATCTCGACACGACGCCGCTGGCAGGCTCAGCCCCCGGCGCAGCAGGGTCCGCCCACTAAGGGCTGCCAGCCATATCCCCTCGGAACGCAGGCCCTCCCCTCGAACGCAGGGCCCTCGTCGCCTACTGCAGCTGCATCTGAACGTTGGCGGCCACGGTGGCGAGGGCCTGCCAGGAGGGCTCGGGGCGCAGCGTCTCGTCCGGGTCGCCGCTGAACGGGTCGAGGACGACGCTCTCGGCACCCAGGCGCCTGAGTTCTTCCAGATCGTCCATGACCTGATCGATCGTGCCTTCGCCCGCTTGCCGGTCAGTACCGGTGGCCCGCTTGTCGGTTAGCCGCAGAACGATGCGCGGGGCTAGGAGCGGGACTGGCTTCTCATGCTCGTCCGCAATACTGCTCAGCCGCTCCAGCGCCTCGTTCAGCCAGGGCAGCGTGAACCTCAGCGGGTGCCAGGCATCCCCGAGCCGCACCGCCCTCCGCAGGGCGGCGTCGCTGTTGCCGCCGATCCAGATTGGCAGGGGTCCGCTCCGGTAGTCGTACTCGTTGTCCCAGGCGGCCCGTACGGCCGTGATGTGCTCGTCCGTCAGCCGCCCGCGCCGTTCGAACGGCACTCCGAGCGCCTCGAACTCCTGCCGCGCCCACCCGACGCCCACGCCAAGGACGAACCGCCCGCCGCTGAGCTGGTTGAGGTTGGCCGACATCCGGGCGACGAGCAGTGGATGGCGGTACGGAGCGATCAGCACGGTGGTGCCGAGCCGGACTCGCGTGGTAAGCCCCGCCAGGTAGGACAGGGCGGTGAAGGGTTCATAGAACGGCGCCGGGTACTGCTCGGCGACGTCGGGCGTGATGGCCACGTGGTCGGAGACCATCAGCAGCCCGTAGCCGAGGCCCTCGACGGTCTGCGCCCAGGAGCGCAGCATCGCCGGATCGGTGCCCGGTCCGAAGTTCGGGACATTCACTCCAAGCAGCACTCGCCCAGGCTATCCGCGTGATCGTCGCGGACTGAAGGCGGTCCGCCAGATCAGTCCTGTTCAGAATCGTTCGACGAATGAGTTATCCACAGAATCCCGTTCCACTATTTCTGCCGTCACACCGGCCGCACGATGGTCACCAGGCATACCGGCCACACCATCGAGAAAGGGGCCTGACATGCACGGCGGCTTCCCCGGAATGGGGTTCAGCACGATCATCTACGGCGCGGTCTGGCTTGCGACGAGCACCGGCCGCACCTACCGGCGTCTGCGAGGCGCCCGATGACCACCCTCACCCCTCCCACCATTCCCGCTCCGCCCACCACCCCGCCCGAGCCGTCCACCGCCACGCCCTCACGGGCGGGTTCCACGCTGCCCACCGGTGCATCGACGCAGACCGGCAAGTCCGCGCCCGCCAGCGCCTCAACGCGCACCGGCTCGGTCATGCGATCGGACATGGCGACGCGCGTTGCAGCTCTGGTGCCCTCCGGCGTCTCGCCGCGCACCGGCCCGGTTGCGCAATCGGACACGATGCACGTTGCCTCGCTGGCACCTACTGGTGGTGAGACGCTCACCGCCACGCCCGATGTGCCCCACCCGTCGTCGCAGGGGCCGACGCTGACGTTCATCGTGCCTGCGCATAACGAGGAGGAGGGGTTGCCGGCGACGCTCGAGTCGTTACTGCGGCAGACCGTGACCGCCGAGGAGATCATCGTGGTGGACGACGGGTCCACCGACCGGACGGGCGAGGTCGCCAGGGCGTACGGCGTGACCGTGCTCCGCCCTGAGCGCAACCTGGGCAGCAAGGCGCGGGCGCAGAACCACGCGCTCCCCCACTGCCGTACGGACCTGGTCCTGGCCGTCGACGCCGACACCGTGCTGGCGCCGGACTACGTCGAACGGATCAAGCCCGTCTTCGCCGACCCTCAGGTCGTCGTCGCGGCGGGCAACGTGCAGACCAGGTTCACCCGTACGGTCTGGGAGCGCGGCCGCTCGATCGAGTACCTCTTCGGCTTCCACTTCCAGCGCCCGATCCAGGCCGGTGCGCGCAGCCCGGTCGTGTGCTCGGGATGCTGCTCGGCGTTCCGCCTGGACGCGCTCCGCGAGCTGGGCGGCTTCCCCGAGCGGACGATCGTCGAGGACATGGACGCGACCTGGTCGTGGCAGATCGCCGGGCTCAAGGCGATGTACGTGTCCGACGCCGTGGCGTGGGCCGCCGATCCGGAGACACTCCTCTACCTGCGAAAACAGGTGTGGCGCTGGATGGCCGGCTTCTTCCAGAACGTGCGGCTGCACATCTGCCCGATGGCCAGACGCAAACCGATGCTCGCGGTCTGGGTCGCACTGGCGGTGATGGAGATCCTCCTGGCTCCGCTCTGGTGGGCGAGCCCGATCCTCCTCACCTTCGTCTGGCACGTCTCGCCCGTCCATGCGATCGCCGCGTGGCTGGGCTCGGAGCTGGTGCTCATCACCCCGCCGCTGCTGTACGCGGTACGAAGACGTCACCTTTCCGTTCTCAAGGTGCTCGGCAACGTCCCGTGCATCTATCCGACGCGCGCAGTCAACACCTACTACGCGTGGAAAGCCCTGGTCATCGAGCTGATCCTGGTGCCGCTCCGGCTCGCCAGCAGCCTGACCGTCTACGAGAAGGGCCGCGGTTGATGAACGTTCCGCGCCGGGACCGGTCGTTGTGGCCGGTTCCGGCAGGCGATCTAGATCTTCGGGTGATCGCGACGTACGGTCCGGGCGCACCCGTACCACAAGTACCGGGAGGTGCCGCAGGTGTTCCGGCCTCGATTCCTGGCCATGGCGGCGGCCGCCGCCACCACCGTCTCCCTTGTCGCCGCACCCGCAACGGCGTCGGCGCAACCCTCCGATTCCAGTCCGATCCCCGGCTTCACCGCCGCCCATTCCAAATGGCAGCGCCAGTACGAGAAGGCGTTCAGCGCGATCCCCTCGGGCGCGAAGGGGCGCAGCCTCGACGCGGAGCTCGCCTCCGAGCCCGCGCTCGCCGGCACGACCGGCGACTGGCACCGCGTCCAGCGCGTGGTCCGCGAACTGCGCTCGTACGGCCTCAAGCCCGAGATCAAGACCTACTACACCTATCTCTCCTATCCCAAGCACGTCAGCGTGACGATGACCGCACCGACCCGCCAGTCGCTGCCGGTCAAGGAGAAGCGCCAACCCTGGCAGCAGCACTACGAAGACATCATCCCCGGCCACAACGGCTACTCCCCGTCCGGCAACATCGAGGGCGATGTCGTCTACGCCAACTACGGGCGGCCCGAGGACTTCGCGCTGCTCGCCAAGAACGGCGTCTCGGTCAAGGGGAAGATCGCCCTGATCCGCTACGGCGCGACGTTCCGCGGCATCAAGCCTCGCGAGGCCGCCAAGGCGGGCGCGAAGGGCGTCCTGATCTACTCCGACCCCAAGGACGACGGCTTCACCAAGGGCAAGGTCTATCCCGAGGGGCCCTGGCGAGCGGCCGACGGCATCCAGCGCGGCAGCATCGAGCAGATCCAGCTCGCCGTCGGCGACCCGCTGACACCCGGCTGGGCGTCCACCAAGCACGCCAAGCGGATCAAGCCATCCGAGGCCCCGGCACTGCGCGGCCTCATCCCCACGACCCCGATCTCCTACGGCGCCGCGCAGCCGCTGCTGAAGGCGCTCAAGGGCACCCAGGTCCCCAAGGAGTGGCAGGGCGGTCTCCCGTTCCCCTACCGCTTCGGCCCGGGCGGTACGAAGGTCCATCTCGATCTCAAGAACGACTTCAGCATCAAGCCGATCTGGGACGTCATCGTCCGCATCCCCGGCACCGAGCGCCCTGACCAGGAAGTCTTCCTGGGCGGACACCGCGACGCCTGGGTTTACGGGAGCGACGACAATCTCTCCGGCACTGAGAACGTTCTCCAGGTGGGCCGCGCCCTCGGTCAGCTGCTCAAGAAGGGCTGGCATCCCAAGCGCTCCATCGTCCTCGCCAACTGGGACGGCGAGGAGTACGGCATCCTCGGCTCCACCGAATACGCGGAGCAGCGCGGAAGCCAACTGCGCAATGCCGTGGCGTACGTGAACATGGACGGCGCGGGCGGCTCCCAGTTCGGCGCCGCGGCGACGCCCGCCCTGGACGACACGGTCATCGACGCCACCAAGGCGGTCGACTGGCCCGGCACCGGCGGCACCATCTACGACGCATGGAAGAAGGACAACGACGGGAAGACCCCCATCGACCGCATCGGCGGTGGCTCGGACTTCCAGCCGTTCTTCGAGCGCTACGGCGTTCCGGCGATGGACATGGGCGCCTCGACACCGGGCTCATCGGGCAACTACCACTGCTCGTGCGACGACTTCTACTGGATGTCCCACTTCGGGGACCCGTCGTTCGAGTACCACGCGGCGATGTCCCGCCTGACCGGCATCGCGGTCCTGCGCATGGCCAACGCCGACGTCCTGACCATGCACTATCAGCCGTACGCCGCCGAGACGGTCACCTACCTCAACGACTTCACCGCCCAGCAGCAGAAGCAACTGGGCAAGGTCGTGGTGGACGTCTCGCGTGACACCGCCCAGGCCAAGGCGTGGCAGCAAGCAGCGCAGGCCCTCCAAGCCCGCGCCGACGCCGCGCTCCAGCACGGCGACACGGCCGCGTTCCGCCGCCTCAACGACAAGCTCATGCAGGCCGAACGAGACCTCCTGACCAAGCTGGGCCTCCCCGGCCGCCCCTGGTACCGGCACCAGATGTACGCGCCCGGTATCGACACCGGCTACGCGACCCAGCGTCTTCCAGCCCTCTACGACGCCCTGTTCACCAACAAGGACGTCCCGACCGCCAAGGCCTACGAGGCCCACCTGTACGACAGCCTCAAGGCCACCACCCACACCCTCACCCCGTAAGGCCCATCGGGGCTGCGGCGCGGCCTAACCACCGCGCCGCAGCCCCACCCGGGCCGCTTTCATGCGCCCCAACCAACCCCGCCCCCCATCCACGTCACGCACACCCTCCGCGCATGGCCCGCATCGCCCGCGCGACGCCCCCGCCCTCGCCTTCACCCGCAAGCCCCACCAAGGCTGCGGCGGCCCGCACGCAGCGGCCCCCACCAAGGCCGCCTTCCACGCCCCAATCAACCCCGCCCCATCCATGTCACCCGCGCCCGCGGCGTATCCGCCACACCCACTGCACGACGTCCCCCGCGACCCACATCCCCGGCTCACACCGTCCGCCCTCCACCCGCACAGCCCTCGCCGTCCGCCTTCCACACGGCGTCCGCATCACCCCGATGCCCACCCGCACACACTGTCCGCCATCCGCACTGTGCGCACAGCGTCCACACCACCCCGTCGCACGCACCACCCCGTCGCACGCATGGCCACGTCGCACGCAGCGCCACGCGTCATCGGCACGGCCGCGGAGCGTGCCCACCGCCCCCAGTTCTTCCGCAGCGATCCGCTTCCTACAGAGCACCCGCCTCCTCGTGACCTCCCGCAGCGCCTAGTCCACCCCGCGGCGTCCGCACCCACATCGCCGCGCCGCCCCGCCCCCGTCCGCGCCACCCGCCCCGTCCGCATCTCACCAGCACGTCCGTCCGCACCTTCCGCGCTTTGTGCGCACCGCCCACGCTTTGTGCACCGCCCGGCGTCGTACGTACGAACCCGCGACCTATCCCGTCCCCTAATCACAAGCCCGCCCGCACTGACCTGACCAAATGCCGTCTCGTCCCATCGCTGTCGGGATGCGTTCACAGGTGCTGGAGGCGAGGGCCCGAGTCCTCGCTGGTGATCCGGCGAACCGTTCACCGTGTGGCCCTTGCTCCCACTTGCCAGCCGCTACGAAGAGCCAGATCTCAGTCGAACGAACCGCCGGATTCATGGGAGCGGAGCCTTCCGCACGTTGTTGCAAACGTTTTCAGTCGTCGATCCAGCCATTACGGCAGAACCGAGGAGACCATGAGGAAGAGCATCGTCGCCGTCACCGCAGTCGGCTCCGCGCTCATCGTGTCGGCACCACCGTCGAGCGCGGCTCCCAGCGCCGAGGGCTCCATCACCAAGGAGGCGTTCGGCAAGCTCGCCGACGGTACGAAGGTGGATCGGTACACCCTCACCAACGGGCGGACCAGGGTGCGGATCCTCACCTATGGCGGGATCATCCAGACCCTCGAGGTCCCCGATAGGCATGGTCATCGTGGCAATGTCGTGCTGGGCTTCAGAACGCTCAAGGACTACGTGGACAAGAACGGCGGCCCCTACTTCGGCGCGCTCATCGGCCGTTATGCCAACCGCATCGCCAAGGGCCGTTTCACCCTCGACGGCAAGACCTACCAGCTGGCCATCAACAATGGGCCCAACAGCCTGCACGGCGGGCTCAAGGGATTCAACACCAAGGTCTGGAAGGCCGAGCCCGTTCGAGGCAAGGACAGCGTGGGGCTACGGCTGACCTACACCAGCGTCGACGGCGAGGAGCACTACCCCGGGACGCTGAAGACCACGGTCACCTACACCCTCACCAGGAAGAACGCCCTTCAGATCGGCTATCACGCCACCACCGACAAGGCCACGATCGTCAACCTGACCAACCATTCCTACTTCAACCTGGCCGGTGAGGGCTCGGGCGTGGCGTACGACCACCGCCTGCAGCTCAACGCCGACCGCTACACCCCGGTCGACGACACCTCCATCCCGCTGGGCCCCATCGCGTCGGTCAAGGGCACCCCGTTCGACTTCATCAGCCCCCACGCCATCGGCGAGCGCATTCGCGACAACGACCCGCAGCTCCTGATCGGCCACGGCTACGACCACAACTACGTCCTTAACAAGCCCAAGCCGAATGCCCTCACCCTGGCCGCAAAAGTCACCGACCCCCGCAGCGGCCGGGTCATGGAGGCCAGCACCACTCAGCCCGGAGTGCAGCTCTACACGGCCAACTTCCTGGACGGCACCCTGGTCGGTACGAGCGGCCACGCCTATCGCCAGGGCGACGCGTTCTGCCTGGAGACCCAGCACTTCCCCGACTCCCCCAACAAGCCGAACTTCCCCTCCACCGTTCTGCGCCCGGGCCAGGCCTTCGACGCGACCACCGTCTACGCCTTCTCCACGAAGTAACCCCAGGAGACAAATCGAGCCACGCCAGCCACCCGAATCACCGGCGGCCGCATCCCTCCCGGCTCGCCACCAACCGGCAGGGATGCGGCGGGTAAGGATTTCTATAAGGGGGGACGACCTTTCTCTGACTATCTAGATGTAATGCTTGAATTCGGCGAATAGGGGCGGCGTCGTTGTGTTCGCACGGCCGCATCCGTTCTCGCCAGCCGATCGGGGGTGCCGTGAGCGCGAAGTACGGAGTTCATTCGGAGGTCGGGCGGCTCCGGCAGGTGATCGTGCACCGGCCGGACCTGAGCCTTGAACGGCTGACACCCGACAACAGGGACGAACTGCTTTACGACGACGTCCTGTGGGTGCGCCGCGCGCAGATCGAGCACGACGCGTTCGTCGCTATGATGCGAGAACGCGGCATCGAGGTCTTCTACCATCAGGAACTGCTGGCCGAGGCCCTGGGCACCGGCCCCGAGGCCAAGCGCCAGGCGGTGGAACGCGCCGTCACCGAACTGTCGGTCGGCCCCGCCCTCGTGGACGACATCCGCAACGAACTCGCCTCGTGGGACGGCACCAAACTCGCCCGCCACCTCATCGGCGGCCTCACCAAACAGGAACTGCTCGACGAGACCCAGCGAGTGGGCTTCGACGGAAAGTCATTGGTCGCCGCAATGGCCGATCCAGGTGCTTTCGTTCTGCCGCCGCTGCCGAACTCCCTCTACCAGCGCGACCCCGCCGCCTGGCTTTATGAAGGCGTCTCGCTCAACCCACTGTTCTTCCACGCCCGGAGGTTGGAGACCCTCAACCAGACCATCGTCTATCGCCACCACCCGATGTTCGCCGACGCCGGCTTCGCCTACTGGTACCCGCCGATGGGCGACGACGGCCGCTTCGACGAGGAGGACTTCGGGCAGGCCAGCATCGAGGGCGGCGACATGATGCCCATCGGCAATGGGGCCGTCGCCATCGGCGTCAGTGAACGCACCACCAGCCGCATGATCGAGCACCTCGCCCAGTCCCTGTTCGCCGCCGAGGCCGCCACCCGCGTCATCGCCGTCAACATCCCGCCCAACCGCTCGTACATGCACCTGGACACCGTCTTCACCCTGCTGGACGTGAACAAGGCGACCGGCTACCCGCCCGTGGTCGACGAGGCCGAGGTCTATTCCGTACGCCCCGGCGACAAGGAAGGGACGCTGGAGGTCCACCAGGACAAGAGCCTGGCGGCCGCATTCGAGGACGCCCTGGGGATCGGGCATCTGGACATCATCCCCACCGGAGGCGACGACCATCAGCAGGCCCGCGAGCAGTGGGACAGTGGCAGCAACTTCGTGGCCCTGGAGCCAGGCGTGGTCGTCGGCTACCACAAGAACGAGTTCACCAACCGCAAGCTGCGCGAGCACGACGTCGAAGTCATCGAGATCGAGGGCTTCGAGCTGGGCAAGGGCCGTGGCGGCGGGCACTGCATGACCTGCCCGATCCTCAGGGACCCGGTATGAAGGCCTTAGCCGCCCCGCTCGTCGCCCCGCTCGTCGCCGCACTCCTGGCGCTGACCGCATGCGGCCCGTCCCTGGCAGACCGCAAGCGCCACGTCAAAGGCGCCAGCGCAAACGTTCCGAGCGCCGCGAAACCCTGGGTCAAGGTGCGCAACCTGTTCATCCTCGGCCCGGACGAGGACAACGCACTGCAACCGGGAGCGAACGCCCCCGTCTACGCCTATCTGACCGCCAGGGCGCCCGACGGGCAGCCCGACAAGCTCGTCTCGGTGTCCTCGCCCGCGTTCACCGGCTCCCAGATCAAGAAGGGCGGCGTCGAACTCCCGGCCGGCCGCCTCGTGGAGCTCCAGTCCGACGACAAGCCGCTCGTCCTGCTCACCGGCCTGAACGAAAAGGTGCAGGGCGCCGAGCAGTTCCCGCTCACCCTGGTGTTCGAACGGGCCGGACGCACGCAGGTGGACTTCGTGCCCGTCGTAACACACCGTGGGCTGTACGCGACCTATCCGCCCGCGCCCTGAGAGAGGAGTCCCGATGAAGGCGCTGCTGAGCTCGATGACCGAGAACGAGCAGGACCTTGTCCGCGAGACCGAACGAGACCGGCTGAAGGACCTCGACGAGGACGCCCTTCTGGAACTGCATACGCGCATCCGCCGGGCCCGCGACAAGCACGTGAAGCTCTACCGCAGGGAGGCCGCCACCCGCGTCGCCGAGCACGGCGGCCGTGGCATGGCCCGTCCCAAGAACCGCCGCAACGCCCAGAAGGCCGAGGTCTTCGAGGACGCCCTGGCCCGAGTCAGCCGGCACCTGGCCGCCGCCGCCCGCCGAGCCGCCTCCTCACTCAAGGCCGAACGTCTCAAGGCCGCCAAAGCCGAACGAACCTCAGGCCCCGCCAAGAAGGGCGCCCAGGTCCCCGCCACCGAAAAAGCGTCCCAACGCTCAGTCCGTTCACCCAAGTCCCCATCCCTTCTGAACGCACGAGGCAGGCAACGAGGCTCCACCCAGGCCACCGGAGCCCAACGCCAAGCCAAACGCGACAGCCGCTGACCACCTCACCTCACCCGGCTATTCGAACGCGCCAACCGCTCACAGTCTCGAACGGCCACAGAAAGGCTCACGCGACCGCAGACGCCACGCCCGCCAGCGACAGCGTTGCGCACCGCCCGGCGCTGGCACGCTGCACGGCGCCCAGGCCAGGGGCTGCGGCGATCTCCGGTGGCGAACATCGGCTCGCGCGCTGAGCAGCCGTAGCCGTGGGGAACACCGCGGCCCGTACCCGCCCGGCGCGCAGCCCGGCGATGGACCGCACTGCTGCCCGACGCGCTCACCGCACTGCTGCCCGACGCGCTCACCGCACTGGTGCCCGACGCGCTCACCGCGCTGCTGCCCGACGCGCTCACCGCGCTGCCCGACGCGCCGCACCGCCGCGTCCCCGGCGTCACCGTCACCCTGATGGAGTCGCCGCACAACGGCGACCACCTGCCTCGACGCGATCGCGGCGCCCACGGCCCACTTCGGGCAACCAAGCAAACCCCGAGTTTGGCAGTAAGAGCCGACTGCCCACGATGGCTGAGGCCCGGCGGCGGCATAGCTGCGCGCCGGCCTTCGCTTAACCCTTTGCCGAGGAATCGATAGGCCAGCTAGGTTGTCGCAGCCGTCCAGGTCGTTCCGGAGTCGTTCCGGACGGGCGCTGTCGATGAGGAGGCGTGGAGCACATGCGCACGAGTGCCCAGCAGGTGAGCCCGCGTACTGACCTTTGCCACCTCCTCACGACGGAGACACCTTGTCGCTTCGCATCACCCCGCTGACCGACCCCGCTCACGGGGCGCACAGCCGGCGCCTTGCATGGCTGGCGTCCGACGCCGATTCCATCCCCGTCGGGACGGCCTTTCTGCGCCTGTTCGACGGCGGACAGCAGCACCTGGCCGAACTGACCCTCCACGTCCATCCCGTGGAACGCCGCAGGGGCGTCGGCTCCCGGCTCCTGGACACCGCCGTGGTCGCCGCCCGCGACAACGTCCGACGCTGCGTCAGCGCGCAGGCCGAGGCCGGATCGCCCGGCGACCCCTTCCTGGCCGCCCGCGGGTTCCGCAAGGTGCTCACCCTGAGGTACGCCCGCCTGCCCCTGGCCGACGTGGACACAGCCGCCCTCGCCGAGATCATCGAATGTCCACATCCCGGCTACCGGCTGGCGTCATGGCAGGGAACCGTCCCCGACACCCTCGCCGAGACCTTCGCCGCCTCACGCCGCGCCATGGACGACATGCCCATGGAAGACACCGACTACGGCACCGTGGCCTGGGATGTGGACCGGGTCCGGGCCGCGGCCAAAGCCGTCGAAGAACGCGGCGACCAGTTGCACACGGTCGTCGCCATCGACACCCGCGACGACTCGATCGCTGGATTCACCGAACTCGTCGTCCCCGGCAACGGCACCGGTGACGGCCAGCACTACGGCACCGGCGTACTGCCCGAGCACCGCGGGCACGGCCTTGGCCGATGGATGAAGGCCGAGTCGATCCGGCAAGCCCACGGGCGCTATCCAGACCTCGGCGGCCTCCTGACCGACACCGCCGACAGCAACACGCACATGAGACACATCAGCGACAGCCTCGGCTACCTGCCCACGCACACCACCCTGCGGTATCAGCTCGACCTGTAGAGACAAGCCGACGGGCCGGACCTGGGCACCAGCTCGCCCGGCCCGTCGACACTCTCACAACTGGTTCCAGGGCGGCGTGGGGGTGGGCGGCGTGGGGTGAGCGGCGTGCAGCGGACGGCGTGCAGCGGGCGGCGGGCAGCGTGCGGCGGGCGCCGGGCAGTGGGCGCCGGGCAGTGGGCGGCGTGCGGTGAGCGGTGGGCGGCGGGCAGCGGGCAGCGGGCGGTGAGCGGCGGGCAGCGGGCAGCGGGCAGCGGGCAGCGGGCGGTGGGCAGCGGGCGGTGGACGCCGGGCGGCGGGCAGCGGGCGGTGGGTGGCGGGCGGCGGGCGGCGTGGAGCGGGCGGCGGGTTGGGGACCGGGTGGGTCAGATGGTGATCCAGCCGGTGGTTAGGCCTATGAGGCCTACTACGAAGCCGACGATGAGGGCTGTTAGGAGGATGGCTTCGGGCGGGGAGAAGGGGCGGCGGCCGTGTTCTCGGCGGGTGAGGACGAACAGGGCCGTTCCGGGGGCGTAGATGATGCAGGACAGGAGCAGGAACTCCAGGCCCGCGGCGAAGATCAGGAAGAGCGTGTAGACGACTGCTATCGCGGCGATGATCAGCTCTTTGCGGCGGCCTTGGGGCTGGGTGTCGTAGGTCTCGCCTTGGACGGAGAGCTTCAGGGCGTACGCCGCCGCCAGGAGGTAGGGGATCAGGGAGAGGGAACTGCAGAGCTTGAGCGTGAAGGTGAACGCGTCCTCGGAGAACAGGGTGACGAACAGGACGGCGGTGATCAGCGCGCTGGTCATCACGAGGGCGCTGCTCGGTGAGCCCTGCTGGTTAGAGCGCTTGAGGAACGCGGGCATGTCGTCGTCCTTGGCGGCGACGTAGAGCACCTCGGCGGCCATCAGCGTCCAGGCGAGGTAGGCGCCGAGGACGGAGATGATCAGGCCGATGCCGATGAACGTGCTGCCCCAGCTTCCGACCACCGCTTCCAGGACGCCGGCCATCGACGGCTGCTGCAGGCCCTCGAGGTCGGCGCGGGGTAGCGCGCCGTACGAGAGAAGCGTGACGGAGGCGAAGAGGGCCAGGACGCTGAGGAAGCCGAGCACGGTCGCGCGGCCCACGTCGCTGCGGCGGCGGGCGTAGCGGGAGTAGACGCTGGCCCCCTCGACGCCGAGGAACACGAAGACCGTGACCAGCATCGTCGAACGCACCTGGTCGAAGAGGCCGCCGAACGACGAGTCGCCGCCGTCGCCCCAGAAGTTGCCGCTGAAGATCCCGCCTTGGAGGGTGATGGCCAGGATGATGACGAACAGGATGATCGGCACGAGCTTGGCGACGGTGACGATCTGGTTGATGAACGCGGCTTCCTTGACGCCTCGGACGATCATGTAGTGGAACGCCCAGACGCCCACCGCCGACACCGCTACAGCGAACAGCGTGTCGCCCTCACCGAACGCCGGGAAGACCAGCCCCAGCGTCGATTTGATCAGCACCCAATAGGTGACGTTTCCGACGCAGGCGCTGGCCCAGTAGCCGAATGCCGACAGGAATCCTGGAAATTCTCCGAAGCCTGCCTTGGCATAGGCATAGACCCCGGCGTCCAGTTGCGGCTTGCGTACCGCGAGGGTCTGGAACACGAACGCGAGCATGAGCATGCCGGTGCCCGCGATGACCCACGCGATGATGGCACCGAAGGCACCTGTGGCCTGCGCGAAGTTGCGCGGTAGGGAGAAGACGCCAGCGCCGACCATCGACCCGACCACCATGGCGGTCAGGGTCGGCAGACCCATTTTGCGGGTCGAGCGCACCTCAACGGGCGCGGTTTCGGCCGATGTCACGGTGGCACCCCCGCAAACTCCCGTGGCGTGACAACGGTTGATCTACCCGCGCCAGAGCCCCGGAAGGCCAAAGCCGCCCCACGGTATGGCAACGGCGGAATTGCCAATCCGTTTCGCCGACTCGGGTTCTGTTGTCCTGCTCAGGTCATGTTGGCCTGCTCATCAGAGCCTGTGCTTGGTCAGGCGGCGGCCATCGCTTCCAGGGTTTGTTTGGTCGTGTATTGCGGGGTCCAGCCGAGGTCACGGCGTGCCTTGGCGGTGTCCATGAGCATCGGATGGCGTGCGGCGTGGATCCATTCCGCCTGGGTGGGCAGCAGCGGGACGAGGTCGACGAACTCGGCCGTCAGATCGACGAGCTCACTGGGGACGGGAACGGCGTATGCGCCGATGGCGTGGGCCAGGTCAGAAATGGTGATCTCGCCGTCGCCCGCCAGGTTGTACGCGCCCGCAGGTCCGTCACCCGCGACGCATGCCGCTGTCGCCGAAGCCACATCGTCGTGGTGAACGAGCTGGAAACGTACGCCAGGATCGGGCAGGACCGGCTTCAGCCCCGGCACCGCACCGAGCAAGCGACGGACCTGCTCGGGAACGTACGAGGCCGCCTGTTCCCAGGGGAGATTGCGCAGCAGAACGGTCGCCTCGGGACCTCCCACGATGCAGGGGCGCAGTACGTAAGTGTCCAGGTCACCGGCGGTCTCGGCCAGCAGCGCCTCGCAGGCCGCCTTCTGCGCTGAGTAGTAATGCTGCTTCGAGCCACGCGGCGGAACGTCCTCGGTCAGTGGCACCGGATTGTCGCCGTGATACCCGTACGCCGCGACCGACGAGGTATAGACGAGACGGCCAGGCCGCTCGGCGCCAGCGGTGGCCTCGAACACGTTCCGGCTGCCGGCCAGGTTGACGCGTTCGCTCTCCTTGCGAGAGCCCAGGATGATGAACGCGAGGTGCACGACGACGTCGGCGCCGGCCACGAGGTCGTCGACCGCGCCGCGATCAAGGATGTCGCCCTGGCGGTATTCGGTCTTCTTCCAGCCCCGCGAGGACGGGTCGAACGGGCTGCGTGCCATGCCCAGAATCCGTTCGACGCGCTCGTCGTTCTCAAGAGCACGCACGGCCGCCATCCCGATCTCGCCGGTCGGTCCCGTCACAGCCACCGTCAGTCCCATGAACGCCCTCCCTGTCACGCGGATGCCCGCAGTCTCCCCCGATTCGCGTGGGCGATTACACCGCCCGAATGGCCGGGAACTGCCTTGCCAGGGCGTTCTCCAACTGGGATGACCACACGTGGTCAAATGCGCAGCAAAGACCTCAACTGTCCCACCCACCCCACTCCACGCTCGCCGAGCGCACGACCCTCAGGCCCCGCGACCTCAGCGTCAGTGGCGAGCCGGAGTCCGGCCTGCGGATACCTCAAGAACGCCGGTCTCGGTCACCAAGGCGGTCACCAGACGGGCCAGGGTGACGTCGAAGGCGGGGTTGAACGCCTCGGCATCGGACGGGGTCGTACGGACACCACCCCAGTTCAGGACCTCGTCAACCGACCGTTCCTCGATCGGGATGTCGTCGCCCGACGGGGTGGCGAGGTCGACGGTGCTCCAGGGGGCGACCACCACGAACGGAATGCCCGCGGCGGCGCAGGCCAGAGCCACGCCCACCGAGCCGATCTTGTTGGCCGTGTCCCCGTTCGCGGCGATGCGGTCGGCGCCGATGATCGCCACGTCCACCAGGCCGCGCAGGATGGTGCTGGCCGCCGCGCCGTCGGCCTGGACCACGTACGGAATCCCGGCCTGCCCGAGCTCCCAGGCCGTAAGCCGCGCGCCCTGCAGTAGTGGACGAGTCTCATCGGCGTAGACGCGTTCCACGCAGCCCCGCTCGTGCAGTTCCCGAACGACGCCAAGGGCCGTACCCCAGCCCGAGGCCGCGAGCGCGCCGGTGTTGCAGTGCGTCAGAACCCGCAACGGCCGCCCGCCACCAGCACGTCCATCACCCTCACCGTCAGCGCGAACATCATGCTCGGCGCGGGCGGCGTCAGCGCCAGCAGCACCCGCAGAGCTGACGGCACTCTCCGTGCGCGCGGCACCCTCGGCGCGGACGGCACCCTCGGCACGCGCGGCACCCTCGGCACGGGCAGCACCCTCGGCACGGGCAGCACCCTCGGCACGGGCA
>NZ_JAGEOJ010000010.1 GCF_017573505.1 Actinomadura barringtoniae | reverse complement strand
CCGCCGCGCGATGGTACGGGCGGGTCGGCAGACGGCGCGCCATCACGTGGTCGTGGTACCGCCGGGTCAGGTGGTCAGGCGGCGGATGGTGGGGAGGCGGGCTCGGGTGAAGAGGGCGGCGCCGATCATGGCGATCAGGGGGACGGCGAGGCCGATGGCGCCGATGAGCTGCCAGGGGATGTCGACGATCACGCCGTGGTGCGGGACGAGGGCGGGGTCGGCCGTGCCCTCGTAGTCGATGGTCAGCGGGCGGGCGACGGCGATGCCCGGGACCAGGCCGACCAGGATGCCGAGCCAGCTGCCCAGCACGGCGACGAAGCCCGCCTGGCTCATCATCAGCAGTCGTCGGGTCCGGGGGCGGGCCCCGACGGCGCTGAGGGTGGCGAGGTCGGGCAGGGCGTCGGCGGCGGCCAGGCCGGTGGCGATCAGCGAGCCGCCGACGACCAGCACGGCGCCCGCGACGGCGAGGATCAGGAGTGGGAGGGCGAACGACTCCTGGAAGCCGCGTTCCACGTACACCAGCTGCGGCTCGTCGGTGGTGCCGAGGCGCTTGGCCAGGCGGTGCTGCTCGTCGCGGGTCACCCGGTGGTCGGCGCGGTCGATGCCGATCGCCTCGGTGGTGATGGGCAGGCCGAACCGGGCGGCGACGTGCGGCGGGACGATCGCCGCGACCGAGGCGATCGTGGAGGTCCGGAGGGCGGGGAGGCCGCCGACCGTACGGAGGACCCGCGCCTGCGGCTGGTCGCCGTCCCAGATCTGCACCGAGCCGTTGATCGTGACGGCCCCGGGCTCCGGGTCGCTGAACAGAACGATCTTGTCGGCGGCCAGGGCGGCGGTGACGGCGGGGTCGTCGCGGCCGAGGAGCAGCCGTGCTTCGCGGGCGCCGCCCACCACGTTGTCGACGAACCGGTCGCCGGCCATCTCGGGGGACGCGAGCTCGAGGAACGGGCAGGTGTCCTTGGGGCAGGGAGAGCTCTGCCCAGGCAGCGCCTGGATCGGGATGTCCGGCACGCCGGGCAACTGGCGTTCGACGTCCGCGCGGAACGTCATCGACTTGCCGCCCGGCGGGGTGATCATCGTCGAGCCCATCGGCAGCTTCGGCACGTACTCGGTGCGGCTCTGGGCGAAGTCGCTGGCGCCCCCGATGGCGAGCGCGGTGAGCCCGGCGACGGCGGCCATGATGGCGGCCACGGCGGGCGCGGCGCGGCCCCGGTTGCGCGCCCCGTCGCGTACGGCCAGCCGGAGCGGGAGCGGCAGCCACCGGGCGGTGCGCGCGGCCGTGCCGACCACCCACGGTCCGATCATCACGCAGCCGACCACGATCGCGATCGCGCCGAACGCGGCCCCGATCTCGTGCCACAGCCGCGCGCCGGCCAGGCAGAGGCCCGCCCCGGCCACCATCAGCACGGCCCCGAGGACTGGCCAGCCGCGGCGCCCGCGGGCCTGGTCGCGCCGGCCGGTGAGCGCCGCCACGACGTTCATCCGGGCGGCCTGCAGCGCCGGCGCGTACGCGGCGAGCACCCCGCTGACCAGGCCGAGGACGACCGGCGCCGCGACCAGCGCCCACGGCACCTCGTACGGCCCGAACGCGACGCCCCAGATGTCCAGCACGGCGGGCTTGATGAGCGCGGCGGCGAACAGGCCCGCGGCCGCCCCGACCAGGGACGCGGCGCCGCCGAGCACCAGCCCGCCCGCCAGCACGACGGCCTTCAGGTGGTTCGGGCTGCCGCCGCTGGCCGCCAGCAGCGCGAGCTGGCGGCGCTGCCGCTTGATCCCGACGGCGAACGCGGGCCCGGCGAGCAGCACGACCTCCATCACGATCATCGCGACGGCCATGGCGACGACGACCGGCCCGCCCGCCTGGTCCATGGTGAACGCCGAACCCGTCGGGACGTCCGAGTGCGGCGGCGGGTGCTTCACGACCTGCCGCGACAGCACGCCGAGGCCGGTCTTGTTGAGCGCGAGGACGTCCTGCCAGGTGACCGGCCGCGGCGAGCCGACCAGGTACTCGTCGTCGCCCGCGGCGGCGGACTTGGGCAGTGAGCCGGGCAGCGCCACCGCCTTGTTGACGCGGGGCGCGCGCGGGTCCTCGACGAACCCGGACACGCGCTTGGTCATCCCCTGGTCGTCGATCCGAACGGTCGAGCCGATGCCGATCCCGCGCTTGCGCATGCTCGGCGCGACCGCGATCTCGTCCGGGCTCGCCGGGGCCCTCCCCTGGGTGATCCTCATCAGCCGCCCGGCGAGCGGGTCCCGCAGGTCGACCTCGACGGTCGCCAGCATCCGCGGGCCCTTGGCCGTCGCGAGCGTCACCACGGCGGTGTCGTTGATCGGGATGGCCCGCGTGCCGGGCCCGAGCCGGGCGGCCAGGCCGGCGGTGATCTCCTGGGTGGTCCAGGGGCGGCCGGAGTCGGGCGGGCTCTGGCCCGGCACGTCGACCATCGCGTTGTACTCCAGCGGGGAGGCCTGCGCGATGGCCTGGTGGGCCTGGCCGATGACGCGGGCGTCGGCGTGCCCGAGCGTGTACGGCAGCGCCTCGCGGTCGGACCACTGGGAGGTCTTCAGCAGCACCGCCATCGCCACGATCGTCATGACCGGCAGGCCGATCATGCACAGCACCAGCGCCGTCCTGCCCTTGGCGCGCAACGCGTCGCGCCGCGCGAGGCGCAGCGCGACGGCGAGACCTCTCACCGCGCTTCCTGGAGCAGGGACTCGGGTCCGGGCCGGGGGCCGGTGGCGTCCACGACGCTGCCGTCCCGCAGGAAGATCACCCGGTCCGCCCAGGCGGCGTGCCGCGACTCGTGCGTGACCATGAGGCAGGCGGCCCCGGCGTCGCAGCGCAGCCGCAGGATGCGCATGATGTCCTCGCCGGACTGGCTGTCCAGCGCGCCGGTCGGCTCGTCCGCCAGTACGAGGCGGCGGTCGCCGACGAGCGCGCGGGCGATCGCCACCCGCTGCTGCTGGCCGCCCGACATCTCGTCGGGGAACCGGTCGGCCACCTCGCTGATGCCGACCTCGCGCAGCGCGATCGCGGCCTCGCGGCGGGCCTGCCGGGCCCGCACGCCGTCGAGCTCGCGGGGCAGCATGACGTTCTCGGACGCGGTGAGGCTCGGGATGAGGTTGAGGTCCTGGAACACATAGCCGACGCTGCGCCGCCGCACGGCCGACAGCGCGGCCTTGTCGAGCGTGCTGAGGTCGGTCCCCTCGACCAGGACCTCGCCGCCGGTCGGGGCGTCCAGTCCCCCGGCGAGCGTCAGCAGGGTCGACTTGCCCGAGCCGGACGGGCCCATCACCGCGACGAACTCGCCGGCGTCGACGTTCAGCGTCACCTCGCGCAGCGCGTGCACCAGAACGGGCTCGGCGCCGTGGTCGCGCGACACGTTCCGCAGGGACAGGACGCTCATCTGCGCCCCTCCTTCACCGGATAGGAGGACGAGTCCGGCCGGGCGCCCGTCCCTCCGTCCGGCCGACCATCCGGCCGTGCCCCCGGCCCACCGCCCGGGCGACCGTCCGGCCGGGCGTCCGCGCGCGCGGCCGCCGCCTCGGCCGACGCGGCCACCTCGGCCGACGCGGCGGCCGCGTCGGCGCGGGCCACGAAGGCCTCGCAGTGGTCGAGCCAGCGCACCTCGGCCTCCGCCTGGAAGATCATCGATTCGAGCACCAGCCGCCACGCGCGGTCGCCCTGCTCGACCGGCACCGCGGGCGCGTCGGCCTTCAGCCGCGTCAGGTCCTGGAGCGAGCGGAGCGTCGCCGTCCGCTGCGTCTGAACGACCTGGCGCACGTCCACGCCGGGCATCGTGACCGCCATCGCGAGCTTGATGGCCAGCTCGTCGCGGGGCCGGTCGGCGCGCGCGAGCGGGGTGGCGAACCACTGCCGCACGTCGTCCTCCCCCGCCGGGGTGATCCGGTAGACGAAGCGGCCCTCGTCGTCGGCGCCCACCCGGGTGACCAGCTCGTCGCGCTCCAGGCGCGACAGCGTGGAGTAGACCTGCCCGATGTTGAGCGGCCACGTCGACCCGGTGGAGGACTCGAACTCGGCGCGGAGCTGGTAGCCGTAGCGGGGCCCCTGCGCCAGGAGTGCCAGAATGCCATGACGGATCGACATGCCTACCAAGTATGCATACCTGGTATTGGCACCGCAATACCGAGTATGCATCGGACGACACGCTGAACCGATTTCACTGTGGGTGATCTGTGCGGCCCGTAACGTGACCGATGTCCCCGGCCCACCCTGGAGTACCCCGTGACCTCGGATTCAGCGGATTCAGCGGATTCCGCCATCAGCGTCCTGCACGACATGCTGCGCGTGTACGACCACCGCTTCCTGGCGATGGACGGCGCGCAGCGCGGCCGCCTCATGAGCGGCACGCGCCAGGTGCTCGGCGAGGACGGGCTGAACGACGCCGCCAGAGCCGTCCTGCCGGTCCGGTACCGGCTCCGGGCGTTCTGCATCCAGCACGGCCTCCAGGACGAGCTGGAGCGCCTCATCCGCGAGGAGCTCGACGGCCATGAGGTCGGTGCGGTCGTGGTCGGAGGGCGCGTCTACGCCGTCTACCCGTACCTGCGCGGCGTCCCCCGCCAGGACGCCGACGTCACCTCCGAGGTGGGCCTGCGGCACCGCCTGGACGAGGCGAGCTGGCAGGGCAAGCGGGTGCGCGTGCGCGGCGTGGCGGCGATCGAACGGATCGAGGCGCGCGAGACCAAGGTCGAGCTGATCCTGCGCGAACGCCGCTCCCGCGTGGAGCACCGCTTCCCCGCCGACGCGAGCGCGAGCGGCGGCTTCGAGGTCGAGGCCGACATGGCGCTGCCCGGCCCCGGCCGCTGGGACGCCCGCGTCGCCGCCTCCGCGCTCGGCGTCACCCGCGAGGCCCGCTTCGGGACCGTACGCGCGGACAGGCTGGACACCGAGTCGCAGCGCCGGGCCCTCACCTCGAACCTGGCCTCGACCATCTACTTCACCAAGGGCGGCTACCTGGCCGTCGTCGTGCGCAACCAGAAGCCCGCGCCGCTGCGCGCCAAGCTCCGCCGCCGCCTCCTCCGCTGACGCACAGATACGCCGATCTTGCTCTCAGCGCCCTGAAAGGGCCTGCGAAAGGGCGCTGAGAGCAAGATCGGCGTGTTGACCTGGCGTGGGTGCTAGCGGGTGCTAGCGGGTGCTAGCTGGTGCTAGCGGGTGCTAGCGGGTGCTAGTCGTTCAGCCAGCTCATCATCGGGCGGAGCTTGCCGCCGGTCACCTCGATCGGGTGCTCGGCGTGCTCCTTGCGGTACTTGGCCATCTGCTCCTGGCCGCCCTCGAACTCGGCCACCAGCTCCTTGGCGAACTCGCCGGACTGGATCTCGCCGAGGATCTTCTTCATCTCGGCCTTGGTCTGGTCGTTCACCAGGCGCGGGCCGCGGCTGTAGCCGCCGTACTCGGCGGTGTCGGACACCGACCAGTACATCTTGGAGATGCCGCCCTCGTACATCAGGTCGACGATCAGCTTCACCTCGTGCAGGCACTCGAAGTAGGCGACCTCGGGCTGGTAGCCGGCCTCGATCAGGGTCTCGAAGCCCGCCTTGATGAGCTCGGAGAGCCCGCCGCACAGCACGGCCTGCTCGCCGAACAGGTCGGTCTCGGTCTCCTCGGTGAAGGTGGTCTTGATACCGCCCGCGCGCAGGCCGCCGATGGCCTTGGCGTACGAGAGGGCCAGCGGCCACGCGTTGCCGGACGGGTCCTGCTCGACGGCCACGATCACCGGGACGCCGCGGCCGGCGGTGTACTGGCGGCGGACCAGGTGGCCCGGGCCCTTCGGCGCGACCATGCAGACGTCCACGCCCGCCGGCGGCTCGATGAGGCCGTAGCGGATGTTCAGGCCGTGGCCGAAGAACAGCGCGTCGCCCTCGACCAGGTTGGGCTTGATGTCGGCCTCGTAGATGCCGCGCTGGAGGTGGTCCGGCGCGAGGATCATGATGAGGTCGGCCTCCTCGACCGCCTCGGCGACCGGCAGCACCCGCAGGCCCTCGGACTCGGCGAGCTCCTTGCTCTTGGAGTCGGGGCGCAGGCCGACGCGGACGTCCACGCCGGAGTCCCGCAGGGAGAGCGCGTGCGCGTGCCCCTGGCTGCCGTACCCGATCACGGCGACGTGCCGGCCCTGGATGATGCTCAGGTCGGCATCGTTGTCGTAGAACATCTCAGCCACTGTGCTGCTGCCTTTCCTAGTTTTCAGATGAGGGCTACGCGCTGCGCTCGATGGCGCGCAGCGAACGGTCGGTGATGGACCGGGCGCCGCGGCCGATGGCCACCATGCCCGACTGCACCAGTTCCTTGATGCCGAACGGCTCCAGCACGCGGATGAAGGCGTCCAGCTTGTCGCGGTTGCCGGTGGCCTCGATCGTGACGGCGTCCGGGGCGACGTCGACGACCTTCGCCCGGAAGAGGGTCACGGTCTCCAGCACCTGCGACCGGGTCTCGGCGTCGGCGCGCACCTTGACCAGCACGAGCTCGCGCTGGACCGACGCCGACTGGTCGAGCTCCACGATCTTCAGGACATTGATCAGCTTGTTGAGCTGCTTGGTGACCTGCTCGAGCGGCAGGCCCTCGACGTTCACCACGATCGTCATCCGGGAGATCTCCGGGTGCTCGGTGGTGCCGACCGCGAGCGACTCGATGTTGAACCCGCGCCGGGAGAACAGCGCCGCGACCCGGGCCAGGATGCCGGGCTTGTTCTCGACCAGAACCGAGAGCGTGTGCAGGCTCATCTCGGTCACTCTCCGTTCTCGAAGTCGGGGGCCAGGTCCCGCGCGATCTTGATGTCGTCGTTGGTGGTGCCGGCGGCGACCATCGGCCAGACCATCGCGTCCTGGTGGACCACGAAGTCGATCACGACCGGGGCGTCGTTGATCTCCATCGCCTTGGCGATGGTGGCGTCGACGTCCTCGGGCTTGTCGCAGCGCAGCCCGACGCAACCGTACGCCTCGGCGAGCTTCACGAAGTCGGGGATCCGCCGGGAGTGCAGGTTGGTGTTGGAGTAGCGCCCGTCGTAGAAGAGGGTCTGCCACTGCCGGACCATGCCGAGGTTGCCGTTGTTGATGACCGCGATCTTGACCGGGATGCCCTCGATCGCGCAGGTGGCGAGCTCCTGGTTGGTCATCTGGAAGCAGCCGTCACCGTCGATCGCCCACACCTGAGTGTCGGGCGCGCCGACCTTGGCGCCCATCGCGGCGGGAACGGCGTAACCCATCGTGCCGGCGCCGCCGGAGTTGAGGAACGCGCCGGGCCGCTCGTACTTGATGAACTGCGCGGCCCACATCTGGTGCTGGCCGACGCCCGCGACGTAGTAGGCGTCGGGCCCGACGAGCTGACCGATCCGCTCGATGACGAACTGCGGCGACAGCGACCCGTCCTCGGGCTGGTCGTAGCCGAGGGGGTAGGTGTCGCGCCAGGCGTTCAGCTGCCGCCACCAGTCCTCGTAGTCGCCCTTGTGCCCGGCGTCGTGCTCGGTCTGGACGGCGACGATCAGGTCCGCGATGACCTCGCGGGCGTCGCCGACGATCGGGACGTCGGCGTGCCGGTTCTTGGAGATCTCGGCGGGGTCGATGTCGGCGTGCACGACCTTGGCGTGCGGGGCGAAGCCGTCCAGCTTGCCGGTGACGCGGTCGTCGAACCGGGCGCCGAGCGCGACCAGCAGGTCGGCCTTCTGCAGCGCGCCGACCGCGCCGACGCCGCCGTGCATGCCGGGCATGCCCATGTGCAGCGGGTGGCTGTCGGGCAGCGCGCCCTTGGCCATCAGGGTGGTGACGACCGGGGCGCCGGTGAGCTCGGCGAGCACCTTCAGCTCGGCCGCCGCCTGGGCCTTGATGACGCCGCCGCCGACGTACAGCACGGGGCGCTCGGACTGGGTGATGAGCCGTGCCGCCTCGCGCACCTGCTTGGAGTGCGGCCGGGTGACGGGCCGGTAGCCCGGGAGCTGCATCTGGACGGGCCACTCGAAGCCGAACGTGGCCTGCAGCGCGTCCTTGGAGATGTCGACCAGGACCGGTCCGGGACGGCCGGTGCCCGCGATGTGGAACGCCTCGACGATCGTGCGGGCGATGTCCGCCGGGTCGGTGATCAGGAAGTTGTGCTTGGTGATCGGCATCGTGATGCCGGCGATGTCCGCCTCCTGGAAGGCGTCGGTCCCGATGGACGGGCCGGGGACCTGGCCGGTGATCGCGACCATCGGCACCGAGTCCATGTACGCGTCGGAGATCGGCGTGACGAGGTTGGTCGCGCCCGGCCCGCTGGTCGCCATGCAGACGCCCACCTTGCCGGTCACCATGGCGTACCCCTGCGCGGCGTGGCCCGCTCCCTGCTCATGCCGGACCAGGATGTGGCGCAGCTTCTGGGAGTCGAAGATCGGGTCGTACGCCGGGAGGATCGCCCCGCCCGGGATGCCGAACACCGTATCGACGCCGACGTTCTCCAGCGCGCGGACCAGCGCCTGGGCTCCCGTCATCTGTTCGGTCGTCATGTTCCTTGTTCCTTGGGGAGAGTCGAACGGAGAAGCTTTCGGCCAACAAAAAACCCCCGCCGCCGGTTGGCGGTCGAGGGGCGCGCGCAGGTCGAAGTGCTCGGTCAGCCTGCGCGCCGACCAAGTACTACGAGAATGATGGAAGTGCTCTGCACGATGCCCACTTTCGCCGACTTCCGGTCGCTGGTCAAATCCTTGGACATATTGTCTCACCAGGTGAGACGAGTGGGCGTCCGGCCGGACGCCCCGACGATCTTGCTTGATCCGGTCATTCAACCAGGTGAGAGGGCGGTTCCTTCGAGCGGAAGGCCGCTGGTGCCCGGCAGACCGCCGCCCTTGAGGTTGGTCCGCACCAGGGATTCCACCCGTCCGGCCGCCATCGGCCGCGCCACCAGGAAACCCTGCCCGCGCGGGCAGTCCATCTCGCGCAGCAGCTCCAGCTGCTCGGGCCGTTCGATGCCCTCGGCGACCACGGTCAACCCCAGGTCACGGCCGAGCCGCACGATCGTCCGGGTCAGCAAAGTGAGCGTCTCGTCCGAGCCGAGACCGGCCACGAACGACGGGTCGATCTTGATGATGTCGACCGGGAGCTGGCCCAGGTAGGCCAGCGAGGCGTAGCCGGTGCCGAAGTCGTCGATCGCCAGCCGTACGCCAAGATCGCGCAACGCCGACAGGCGTTCCACGCTCTGCCCGGCGTCCTCGACCAGCACCTCCTCCTTCACCTCGACGGTGAGCGCCTGCGGCGGCAGGCCGGTCTGCTCCAGCGCCGCCGCGACCGACTCGACGAAGCGCGGCGCGGCGATCTGGCGGGCGGTGAAGTTGACCGACAGGCCCACGTTCCACGACTCGCCGCGCCAGCGGGACACCTCGCGGCAGGCCTCGCGCAGCACCCAGTCGCCCAGCGGGATCATGAGGCCGGACTCCTCGGCGGGGCCGATGAAGTCCTCCGGCGGCACCGACTCGTTCCCGCGCCACCAGCGCACGAGGGCCTCGACGCCGGTCACCCGGGAGGTCGCCAGCTCCACGACCGGCTGGAACTCGACGGTGAACTCCTCCTCGGCGAGCGCCCGCTGCAGGTCGCTGCCGAGCTCCAGCCGCCGTACGACGTCGGCGTGCATGTGCGGGGCGAACACCTCGACCCGGCCGCCGCCGAGCTCCTTGGCCCGCGCCATCGCCAGGTCGCCGTTGCGGATCAGGTCGGCGGCGTCGCGGCGCAGCCGCCGGCCCGCCTCGGCACGGGCCACGGCGGGCGGCCGGGCCGCGTCGGAGGCCTGCGGCTCGGCGGTGTCGTCGACGAACGCGATCCCGACGCTCGCGGTGAGCACGATCGCCTTGCCGCCGATGGTGTACGGCTCGACCGACAGCACGCGCAGCAGCCGTTCGGCGAGCTCGACGGCCGTCTGCGTCTCGGCGGGGTTCTCCACCAGGACGGCGAACTCGTCGCCGCCCCAGCGCGCCACGGTGTCGTCGGCCTGGACGGTCGCGCGCAGCCGCCGCGCGGCCTGGGCCAGCACCTGGTCGCCCGCCGCGTGCCCGGCCGAGTCGTTCACCGCCGTGAAGCCGTCGAGGTCGGCGAAGACCACGGCGACCTTGCCGCCGCACTCCTGCCGCGACAGCACGTCGCGGGTGCGCTCCTCGAAGTAGGCGCGGTTCGGCAGGCCGGTCAGGCCGTCGTGGAAGGTCAGGTGGGCGACCTGCCGCTGCAGCGCCGCCTGCTCGCTGAGGTCGCGGGTGGTCACCAGGACGCGGGCGGGGGCATCGCCGATGCCGCTGTAGCGGGAGATCGTCGACTCGGTCGGCAGCCAGGTGCCGTCGGCGGCCCGTACGCGGCACGAGACCCGCAGCGTGTCGGCGGAGAGCCGCAGCGTGTCGGGGTGGTCGTCCTCGCCGGACCCGGATCCGTCGCCGCCCTCACCGCCGTCGCTGCCGCCGTCGCCGCCGCCGCCCTCGCCTCCGTCGGCGAGGAACTCGGCGAAGACCTCCTGGACGCGCGGCAGGTCCTCAGGGTGGATGATCTCGCCGAGCGGCCGGCCGAGCAGCTCGTCGGCGGTGTAGCGGTAGGTACGCAGCGCGCCCGCGCTCGCGTACTGGACGACGGCGTCCAGGTCGCAGATCAGCACGGCGTCGTTGATGCTCTCCGACAGCGCCCGGAAGTGCTCCTCGCCGGTGTCGACCGCGTGCCGGAGCCGGTCGTTCTCACGCAGCAGCGCGGCCAGCCGGATCAGCAGCACCATCGTGGCCGAGCCCGCGATCACGGACACGACCGGCTCGATGCCGTGCGTCCCGGTCAGCGAGTGGCCCGCGACGAAGAGGGTGGCGGCGGCCGCGACGGCGGCGGGTGCGAGGCCGGGGCCGATCATCCGGCCCTGCTCCTCGGGCTCGACCGTGCCGTCGTCGACAGCGAGGTCAGATGGCCCCTCAAGCGCCCTGGTCTCAGAACCCTGCCCGGTCCACGGCACCAGGAACAGCAGCAACAGCGCGCCCAGCCGGAAGATGTCGGAGGGGTCGTCGGAGGCGGGCCCGCCGCGCAGCCGTACGACCAGGCTGACGACGTCGGCCGCGGCGAACGCGACCAGTGCCACGTACCCCATCCAGGCCGACCGCCGGTGCCCGCGCGCCGCGCCCAGCACGAATGACAGCGCGCCGCACACCAGGATCGCGTCGATCAGCGGGTAGAGCAGTTCGAGCGTGAACTCCGAGGGCGTCTCACCGGACTGGTGGTAGAGCCCACCGAAGATCACCACCCAGCCCAGCACGAACAGCGCGCACACGCAGACATAGGTGTCCGCCGCGTACCGCAGCCAGGTACGGGCGTCCCGGGGCAGCCTGATCGGCACGATGAGGCCGGTGACCAGCGCCAGCGACGCCGCGAGGTAGAAGAGGTCGAAGACCGACAGCGACAGGGCGCTGCGCCCGGCCGACTCCGAGGTGGCCGCCGAGCCGACGGCGCCCACGAACCAGCAGGCCGCGGCTATCCCGTACCAGCGCCAGGACGCCCGCCACAGGTTGCGGTGCCCGCCCCGGCCGGGGCGGGAGGCCGACAGCAGGGAGCCCGCCGCCGCGGCGGCCGCGGCCACCTCCGCCCAGTCGGTGAAGGCCGAACCGCCCCATCCGAGCAGCGAGCCGGTGATGTAGGCCACGCCGAGCAGCGCGACCACACCGATCAGCAGTGCCGAGGGCGTTACTCGGCGAGCCGGCCGTCGGGCATCGCCCCCGCGGTCGTCCCCCCGAGGAGCGTCGCTCATCGCGCCGTGTCCCTTCCTGCCTTCTGGAGGCGCCGGCCTCCAGCAGCCCCTTCGCTGCGCCTGATGGAATGTTCGTCGGTATACCTCGCCCGGTCGCCTCGGTTAACGTCCCGTACGCGGTGGATCGTGCCCCGCGCAGGTGAGCACCGGGCGACGCGGCGAGCGCATCGGCCGCCACGCTCTCGGTCAGCGACGTTGCTGCAGTGCGGGATCACCGTGATGCTCAATGTACGTTCTGTAGGTCACGGAGCGATTGAGGCTCAGCGTCCACCCGGCGACAAACCCCCAAGTGGACCGGCCATCCATCCCGGGATCACCCATAAAACGGCAAGTTGTCCCACGTCACGCTCGGTGGCGTTGTGCCACGGCCCCCGCTGTGACTTCAATGGCCTATGCGCCGGATCGCCGTCCTCGCGACGACTGTGACCCTTCTGACATCGGCCGCCTTCGTGGCCGGCTGCACGTCGGAGCGTGCCGAGCCCGCCACGTCGGGTGAGCCCGCTCCCGCCTCGCCGCAGCCCGCCGTCACCGCCACGGCCGAGCCCGGCAAGCCGCGGGTCCTCGTCAAGGGCCGCAAGCTCACCTGGGGCCTGGCGTTCCTACCGGACGGCGCGGCGCTGATGACCGAACGTGAGAGCGCCAAGGTCCTGCGCGTCACGACAGAGGGCAAGGTCACCGAGATCGGCAAGGTCCCCGGCGTGAAGCCCTCCGGCGAGGGCGGCCTGCTCGGGATCGCCGTCTCCCCCGGCTTCCAGAACGACAAGTACGTCTACGTCTACTTCACCGCGTCCAAGGACAACCGGGTGGCGCGCTTCCGCTACGACGGGACGATCGGCAAGCCGCAGATCCTGGTCACCGGCATCCCCAAGGGCGGCAACCACAACGGCGGGCGGCTGGCGTTCGGCCCGGACGGGATGCTGTACGCCTCTACCGGCGAGACGGGCCACGGGGACCTCTCCCAGGACAAGAAGTCACTGGGAGGCAAAATCCTGCGGATGACGCCCGAGGGCAAGCCCGCCCCCGGAAACCCGTTCGACTCCCTGGTCTGGACCTACGGGCACCGCAACGTTCAGGGCCTGGCATGGGACCCCTCTGGGCGGATGTTCGCCACCGAGTTCGGCCAGGACCGCTTCGACGAGATCAACCAGATCGTCAAGGGGCGCAACTACGGGTGGCCCGACGTGGAGGGCGACGACGGCGACCCCACCAAGTACAAGCGCCCGCTGCTCACCTGGATGCCGTCCGAGGCGTCACCCTCCGGCCTGGCCTACGCCCAAGGCTCGCTATGGGCCGCCGCCCTGCGCGGCGAACGCCTCTGGCAGGTCCCGCTGACCAGAACGGGCGTGTCCCGGCCGATCGCCCATTTCAAGGGCGAGTACGGCCGGATTCGCTCGGTCACTCCTGCCCCTGACGGCAAGTCGCTCTGGCTCACCACCGATAACGACGACAACGATGGGATCATCGTCGTCCCGCTCAGCTAGGGAACGGTTCGGCGGTCGCGTCCGTACTACCAGCGGAGGCCCGCATGAAGCTGCGCCGAACAGTCCCCACCGTCCTCATACCTCTGCTGAGCCTGACGGCTTGCTCGTCCGGCAACGCCACCGGCACAGCGAGCACGCCACCTCCGCTCCCCTCCCCGAGCACCGGGAGCAGCACTCCGCCCGCCTCGTCCAACGCGGTCAGCCCAGGCCAGCCCCGCGTGCTCGCCACAGGCCTCTCCGTGCCATGGGCCATAGCGTTCCTCCCCCAGGGCGACGCCATGGTTACCGAACGCAACACAGCCCGCCTCCTGCGCGTAACTCCCCAGGGCCGGGTAACCGAGGTCGGCAAGATTCCAGACGTCGAGCCTGCAGGTGAGGGCGGACTCCTGGGTGTGACGGTCTCCCCCGACTACCCCAAGGACCACTTCATCTACGTGTACTACAGCGCGGCCAAGGACAACCGCGTGGTGCGCTTCACCTACGAAAACGGCCTCACCAACCCCCACCCCATAGTCACGGGCATCCCCGTGGGCTCGAACCACAACGGCGGCCGCCTCGCGTTCGGCCCGGACCGGATGCTCTACATCACCACCGGCGAGACGTACCGAACCCAGCTGGCCCAGGACAAGAACTCCCTGGGCGGCAAAATCCTCCGCGTCACCCCCGACGGCCGCCCCGCCCCCGGCAACCCGTTCGGCAACCGCGTCTGGACCTGGGGCCACCGCAACGTGCAGGGCCTGGCATGGGACGACCACGAGCGCCTCTACGCCACCGAGTTCGGCCAGGACACCTATGACGAGATCAACCTCATCCAGAAGGGCCACAACTACGGCTGGCCCAAGGTAGAAGGCGTAGGCAGCGACCCCAAGTACACCAACCCCCTCCTCACCTGGTCCACCGACGAGGCCTCCCCGTCCGGCCTGGCCTACGCCCGCGGCTCCCTATGGGCCGCCGCCCTGCGCGGCAAGCGCCTCTGGCAGATCCCCCTGTCCGACGACGGCAAGGTAGGCCGCCCCATCCCCCGCTTCGAGGGCCGCTACGGCCGCCTAAGAGCCGCCGTACGGGCCCCCGACGGCTCCCTCTGGATCACCACCAGCAACAAGGACGGCCGAGGCAACCCCCAGCCCGGCGACGACAAGATCCTCGTCATCCCGCTCTCCTAAAGCTGGCCGTCCTCAAGTCCGCGCTTCGCCGCCTGAGCGCCGGGAACGGTCGAGGGCCGAAGCACGCATGTGCCAGAAGGCGCCGGCTACCAGCGACTCCGAGGCTGATCATCGCTCACTCGCTAGGACGGGCAGCGGTTGGGAACACAGGCACGGTCCTGCGAGCCGCACACGAGCTCAGCCCGTGTGCGTGATCCTCCGCGGATGAACGGCCGGGCCATAAGCTGGGCTCGTCGGTCAGGGCGCGATCCCGAGGAGTAGGGCTAATGACGGCATTGCCGGAGGACAGTTGGCTGTTGAGCCTTCGTCCACAGCCTGCGCCGGTGACTGCGGAGGAGTACGAGGCTCTCCCAGAGGACATCTCGAAAACGATCGAGATCGTGGACGGCCAGGTCATCTATTGCGATTCGCCCACGCCGGAGCACCAGAGAGCGTGTCGTCGGCTCGCCAACCTTCTTGAGGGCCACGCGCGAGCCGCGATGCGAAGCGGTCATGACCGTCTCGCCGTCGACATCGATGTTGACCTGCGGCTTCGTGACCTTCCGCTGCTGAACCGGAGACCTGACGTCATCCTCTATCGGTGTCTTGATCGAGAGAACAAAGAACGTCTCACGGGCGAGCACGCGCTTCTCGTCGTCGAGGTCGTGTCTCCAGGCTCCGAGACCCAGGACACCAACGACAAGTTCACCGAATACGCCCGGGCAGGGATTCCGCACTACTGGATCGTGCGGCTCGACAGCGCTGGCGTGTCCGTCATCGAGAGGTACCAGCTCGACAAAGCGGCCATGCTCTTCAAGCACGTCAACACCCTGATGAAGGATGAGGCCGGGGCGCCGCCAGAGGTCGGCAATCCCATCCCGATCACGGTCACCTGGGACGACCTGGAGTTCTAGGCGGTTTGGCCAGGCGGTGCGATTCCTTGGGTTGGGGTGGCTCACGGAAGGGCCGCACCACTTCAAGGGGTGGGGGTCTGGGGGCTTGCCCCGAGCCTGGGGTCTGGGGCGGGAGCCCCGGTGAGGCTGTCCGAGCGGAGTGAGGGCCTTGCTCCTCGGCCCAGCCGACAAGATCCTCGGGATGCCGCTCTGCTGAGTGGGCGTGACAAAATCGGCGGGTGCGGATCGGGATGCTGGGCCCTTTTGAGGTCCGGACTGATGACGGCGGCCTGGCGGATGTGCCGGGCGCGCGGCTGCGCGGGCTGCTGGTCGCGCTCGCGCTTCGGCCGGGTCAGGTCGTCCCGAAGGCGTCGCTCGTCGACTGGATCTGGGGCGAGCAGACGCCTGCGGACGCGACGAACGCCCTGCAGCGGCTGGTCTCGCGGCTCCGGAAGGTGCTTCCGGACGGCGTGATCGAGGGTCATACGGACGGTTACCTGCTGAAGGTGGAGCCGGACGGCGTCGACGCGGTGCGGTTCGAACGGCTCGTCGCTGCGAGTCAGGTGCGTTCTGACGACAGCTCGCGGCGGGCGCGGCTGTTGCGTGAGGCGGTCGAGTTGTGGCGCGGTGCGCCCTTGCAGGATGTCGGCTTGCAGGAGAGCGCGGCGTTCGACGCCGTTGTGGTGCGGCTTGAGGGGTTGCGTCTGGCCGCTGTGGAGGAACGGGCGGACGCGGAGATCACCCTTGGGCGGGGTGCGGAGATGGTGACGGAGCTGTCTGATCTGGTCGCCGCGCATCCGTTGCGGGAACGGCTGGTGGCCGCGTTGATGCGCGCTCTGGTCGCCGGTGGGCGCGACAGCGAGGCGCTGCAGGTCTATCAGCGCGCGAGGGAGGGGCTGGCCGGGGCGCTGGGGGTTGATCCCTCGCCTGAGCTGGCCGCGTTGCACGTTTCGCTGTTGAGGGGAGAGCTGGGGCGGCGCGAGGAGACCCGTAAGACCAATCTGCGCGCGGAGCTGACCGCGTTCGTCGGCAAGGACGCCGATGTGGCGGCGGTGTGTGAGCTGCTCAGCGAGCATCGGTTGACGACGGTGATCGGGCCGGGCGGGGCGGGCAAGACCAGGCTGGCCACCGAGACGGCGCGGACGATGCTCGACGACCTGCCGGACGGGGCATGGCTGGTGGAGCTCGCCGCCATCGGCGCGGACGGCGACGTTGCCGACGTGGCGCAGGCGACGCTCGGGGGGCTCGGGCTGCGGGACGCCCTGCTCGGCGGGGCTCAGAACGCCGACCTGACGGAGCGGTTGATCGCTGCGATCCGCGAGCGCGAGATGCTGGTGGTCCTGGACAACTGCGAGCACGTGATCGAGGCGGTGGCGGTGTTCGCGCACCGGCTGCTCGGCGAGTGCCGGCGGTTGCGGATCCTGGCGACCAGCCGGGAGCCGCTCGGCATCACGGGCGAGGCGTTGTGGCCGGTCAAGCCGCTCGCGCTGCCGGAGGAGGACGCGGATCCGGGCGAGATCGAGGCCTCTCCCGCCGTTCGGCTGCTGCGGGACCGGGCCGGGGCGGTGCGCCGGGATCTGGGGGGCGACGCCGCGGCGCTGGCGACGATGGTGCGGGTCTGCCGGGCGCTGGACGGGATGCCGCTGGCGATCGAGCTGGCCGCGGCCCGGCTCCGGACCATGTCGCTTGATCAGTTGGCGAACGGGCTCGACGACCGGTTCCGCCTGCTGACCGGCGGCAGCCGGACCGCGCTGCCGCATCACAAGACGTTGCGGGCGGCGGTCGACTGGAGCTGGGAGCTGCTCAGCGCCGCCGAACGGACCGTCCTGCGCCGGCTCTCGGTCTTCTCCGGCGGGGCGAGCCTCAAGGCGGCCGAACGGGTCTGCGCGGAGGGCACGGATGATGTGCTGGAACTGCTCACCGCGCTGACCGAGAAGTCGCTGCTGGTCGCCGAGGGCGACGGCGTTCCGCGGTACCGCATGATCGGCACGATCAAGGAGTACGCCGCGCAGCGGCTCGCGGAGGCCGGGGAGTCGGAGACCACGCGCCGGGCGCACCGCGACTATTTCACCGAGCTCGCCGAGACCGCCGAGCCGCTCCTGCGCCGCTCCCAGCAGTTGACCTGGCTGGCAGTCCTGGAGGCCGAGCACGACAACATCGGCGCGGCGATGCGCGGGGCGCTGGCGGCGGGCGAGGCGCAGGCGGCGATGCGGCTCGCGGTGGGCGCGGGCTGGTACTGGTGGCTGGCCGGGCACAAGACCGAGGGCCTTGAGCTGATCATCGCGGCGAGCAAGACGCCCGGCGAGGTGACCGACGAGGTCCGGGCCGTGGTGTACGCGCTGATCTCGATGTTCGTGACCGCCGGTCCGGGCGACGAGCACACCGCCGAGGTGTGGATCCGCGAGGCGCACCGGTACAAGGAACGCGGGCCCGACAATCCGCACAGCCACCCGGCGCTGCGGCTCATCTCCCCGGTCGTGCACATGCTGCGGGACCCGAACGCGGTGCTGCACGCGTGGGAACCGCTGCTGGACGACGAGGATCCCTGGGTTCGCGCGCTGGCCAGGCTGCACCAGGGCAAGATGCGGATCGTGCTCGGTCATGGAGGACGGGACGCGGACGAGTACCTGGAGCAGGCGCTCACCCGGTTCCGTGCGCTGGGCGAACGGTTCGGGATCCAGTTCGCCCTGGCCGAGCTCGCGGACCGCATCGCCATGCGCGGCGAGTTCGCCGCCGCGTGCGACCTCTACGAGCAGGCGGTCGTGGCCGCCGCCCCGTTCGGCGCCACCGAGGACCTCATACGGATGCGGTCGCAGCAGGCGCAGCTGTACTGGCTGCTCGGCGATCCTGACGCCGGCGCGGCCGTCATGGCCGAGGCGGAGCAGTACGCGGAACGGGTCACCTGGCCGGGCGCGCTCGCCATGCTGGCCCTGAACAAGGCCGGCCTCGCCCGGTGGAGCGGCGACGCCGACGAGGCCCATGCACAGCTCGCCGTGGCGACGGCCCTCCTGGGCGAGGAGGCGGAACGGGCGCACATCCGCGCGTTCACCCGCAACCTGCTCGGCTACCTCGCCGACGACCTGGAGGAGGCCAGGGCGCACTGCGCGGCCGCCTGCGAGGCCGCGGCCGAGGCGACGTACGCGATGGCCATCGCGCCGGTGCTCGTCGGGGTCGCGAACCTGGCGCTGCGCGACGACGAGCCCGAGCAGGCCGCGCGGCTCCTCGGAGCGAGCGAGGATGTGCTCGGGCTGGCCGACCGCACCAACCCGGACCTGGCCCGGATCGAGCGGGCGGCACGAAGCCGCCTCGGCGACGCACGGTTCGCCGAGGCGGCTCAGGAGGGGGCGGACGCCGACTGGACGCGGCTGGTCGAGGTCACGCTCGCTTCTTGAACGTCGAGAGCGCCCACACGTAACCGACGAGCGCGAGCCCGGCGCACCACGCGACGGCCTGGAACGCGTCGCCGCCGTCCACGTGACCCGCGAGCAGCCCGCGCAGCGTCTCGATGATCGGGGTGAAGGGCTGGTACTCGACGAACTGCTTGACGCCGGTCTTCATCGTCTCGGCGGGCACGAACGCGCTGCTCAGGAACGGCAGCATGATCAGCGGCACGGTGGCGAACGCCGCCGACTCCGCGGACTTGGCGGCCAGGCCGAGGGCGACGACGAGCCAGCTGGTCCCGAAGGTGAGCAGCAGGAGCATCCCGAACACGCCGAGCCAGTCCAGGGCGCTCGCGTGCGGACGGAACCCGATCAGGAAGGCCACCGCGAGGATCGCCGCGTCGGCCACCAGGCAGCGCACCACGGTGACGACGACCTGCCCGGTCAGCACGGCGCCGCGGGAGACGTCCATGGTCTTGAACCGGCTGATCACGCCCTTGGCCATGTCGGAGTTCACCGCCGCCGAGGTGGCTCCGAGCCCGTAGGCGACGGCCATCACCAGCAGGCCCGGCGTCGCGTAGTCGACGTAGTCGCCCTGGACCTTGAACGCGTCACCGAAGACATAGACGAAGATCAGCATCATCACGATCGGGAACAGGATCGCGTTGAACATCGTGGTCGGGTTCCGCAGGCTGTGCTTCACGTTGCGGCGCAACATGATCATCGAGTCGCCCATCGACTTGGTGGCGGCGCTCATCACACGTTCTCCTTCTCGCTCGTACGCCCGGTGAGGGCGAGGAAGACGTCGTCGAGGTCCGGTGAGTGCACGGAGAACTCCTCGGCGTTGATCAGGTTCTGGTCCATCCGGTCCAGCAGGTCCCGCAGCGACCGCGAGCCGCCGTCGCTCGGCACCCGCAGCGCCAGCTCCTCGTCGTCCCGCGTGGACCCCTCCAGCAGCCGCGCCGCCGCGTCCAGCTCGTCGAGACTGGTGAAGCGGAGCCGCACGTGCGTGCCGGGGATCCGGCGCTTCAGCTCCTCGGGCGTGCCCTGCGCGACCAGGCGCCCGTGGTCGAGCACCGCGACCTGGTCGGCGAGCTGGTCGGCCTCGTCGAGGTACTGGGTGGTGAGGAAGATGCTGGTGCCGCCCGCGACCAGCTCGCGGACGATCTGCCACATCGTGCGCCGGCTCCGCGGGTCCAGGCCCGTCGTCGGCTCGTCCAGGAAGATGATCTGCGGGGCGGCGACCAGCGTCATCGCCAGGTCGAGCTTGCGCCGCATGCCGCCGGAGTAGGTGGAGGCCAGCTTGTCCGCCGAATCGGCCAGGTCGAACCGTTCCAGCAGCTCGGTGACGCGGTCACCGGCGCGCACCCGCTTCAGGTCCGCGATCAGCTGCAGGTTCTCCCGGCCCGACAGCAGCTCGTCCACGGCGGCGAACTGCCCGGTCACGCCGATGGCCGCCCGCACCTCCTTGGTGTTGGCCGCCACGTCGTATCCGGCGACGGTCACCGACCCGGCGTCCGCCTTCTGCAACGTCGTCAGGACGTTCACCGTCGTGGTCTTGCCCGCGCCGTTCGGCCCGAGCATGGAGAAGATCGATCCCGTGGGGACCTCGAAGTCGATGCCGTCGAGCACGACCTTGTCCCCGTACGCCTTGCGCAGTCCCGAGACTGCGATCGCTGAACTCGTCATGTCCCCAACAGTGCTCAGCGCCCCAGTCACGCCCCTGTCACGCCTCTGACACGGCCACTGTCACGGCGTTCTCCCAGGTAGAAAGCACAAAGCGAGGGCCGCGCCGGTCGGCGCGGCCCTCGCTCTCGCTCGGTCTTACGTACGGACCTCGGTCTTACGTACGGGCTAGGAGACGCCCAGCCTCTCCAGGATCAGCTCGCGGGCGCGGCCCGCGTCGGCCTGGCCCCGGCTGGCCTTCATGACGGCGCCCACCAGGGCTCCGGCGGCGGCCACCTTGCCGCCGCGGATCTTGTCGGCCACGTCGGCGTTGTCGGCGATCACCTGGTCGATGATCGCCACGAGGGCGCCGTCGTCGCTGACGACCTTGAGGCCGCGGGCGGCGACCACCTCGTCGGGGGTGCCCTCCCCCGCCAGGACGCCCTCGAAGACCTTGCGGGCCAGCTTGTCGTTCAGCTCACCGGCGCCGACCATCGCCTGGATGCGGGCCACCTGGTCGGGCGTGATGGGCAGCTCGGCGAGCTCGACACCCTGCTCGGTGGCGCGGCGGGACAGCTCGTTCATCCACCACTTGCGCGCGGACGCCGCGTCGGCGCCGGAGGAGATGGTGGACTCGATCAGGTCCAGGGCGCCGGCGTTGACGACGTCGCGCAGCTCCAGCTCGGAGATGCCCCACTCCTGCTGGACCCGCCTGCGGCGGGCGGCGGGAAGCTCGGGCAGCGTCGCGCGCAGCTCCTCGACCCAGTCGCGGGACGGGGCCATGGGGACCAGGTCGGGGTCGGGGAAGTAGCGGTAGTCCTGCGCCTCTTCCTTGCTCCGGCCGCTGGTGGTGGCGCCGGTCTCCTCGCTGAAGTGGCGGGTCTCCTGGGTGACCTTGCCACCGGAGTCCAGGACGGCGCCCTGGCGCTCGATCTCGGAGCGGACGGCCCGCTCGACCGAACGCAGCGAGTTGACGTTCTTGGTCTCGGTGCGCTTGCCCCACTCGGAGGCGCCGCGCGGCATGAGCGAGACGTTGACGTCGCAGCGCATGGAGCCCTCCTCCATGCGGACGTCCGAGACGCCGACGGAACGGACCAGCTCGCGGAGCTCGGTGGCGTACGCGCGGGCGACCAGGGGCGCCTTGTCGCCGGTGCCGGGGATCGGCTTGGTGACGATCTCGACCAGCGGGATGCCGGCACGGTTGTAGTCGACCAGCGAGTAGTCGGCGCCCTGGATCCGGCCGCTGCCGCCCACGTGGAGGGACTTGCCGGTGTCCTCCTCCATGTGGACGCGCTCGATCTCGATGCGGTACGTCTCGCCGTCCACCTCGACGTCCAGGTGACCGTCGATGCACAGCGGCTCGTCGTACTGCGAGATCTGGTAGTCCTTCGGCATGTCCGGATAGAAGTAGTTCTTCCGGGCGAACCGGCACCACTCGACGATGTCGCAGTTGAGCGCCAGGCCGATCTTGATGATGCCCTCGATGGCCGCGTGGTTGGTGACCGGCAGCGAGCCGGGCAGGCCGAGGCACACCGGGCAGACCTGCGTGTTCGGCTCGGCGCCGAACGTCGTCGGGCAGCCGCAGAACATCTTGGACGTCGTGCCGAGCTCGATGTGCGTCTCGAGGCCGAGGACCGGCTCGAACTTGGCCAAAGCCTCTTCGTACTTCATGACGGTCGGGGTGCTCACTTGCCCTCCCCCAGCTCAGGAGCCTTGGCCAGCAGCGGGCCGCCCCAGCGGTCCTCCAGGGCCTTCTCTACGGCGGCGCCGACCCGGTAGACGCGGTCGTCGGCGAGGACGGGGGCCATCACCTGGAGGCCGACCGGCAGGCCGTCCTCGTCGGCGAGGCCGCACGGGACCGAGATCGCCGGGTTGCCGGTGAGGTTGGCCGGGATCGTCCACAGGTCGGCCAGGTACATCGCCATCGGGTCGTCGGCGCGTTCGCCGATCGGGAAGGCGGTGGTCGGCGTGGTCGGCGAGACCAGCACGTCGACCTGCTCGAAGGCGCGGTCGAAGTCGCGCTTGATCAGCGTGCGGACCTGCTGCGCCTTGCCGTAGTAGGCGTCGTAGTAGCCCGAGGAGAGGGCGTAGGTGCCGAGCATGATGCGCCGCTTGACCTCGGGGCCGAAGCCCTCCGCCCTGGTCAGCGCCATGACCTCCTCGGCGCTGCGGGTGCCGTCGTCGCCGACGCGCAGCCCGTACCGCATGGCGTCGAAGCGGGCCAGGTTGGACGAGGCCTCCGACGGCGCGATCAGGTAGTAGGCGTGCAGCGCGTACTCGAAGTTGGGGCAGGAGACCTCGACGACCTTGGCGCCGAGCGACTCCAGCAGCTCGACGGTCTCGTTGAAGCGGGCGTGCACGCCCGCCTGGCCGCCCTCGCCCGCGAACTCCTTGACGACGCCGACGCGCAGGCCGTTGACGTCGGCGCGGCGGGCCGCCTCGACGACCGGCGGGACCGCCTCGGGAACCGAGGTGGAGTCCATCGGGTCGTGGCCGCTGAACGCCTCGTGCAGCAGGGCCGCGTCCAGCACGTTGCGCGCGAACGGGCCGGGCGTGTCCAGCGAGGACGCGAAGGCGATCACGCCGTAGCGGGACGAGCCGCCGTAGGTCGGCTTGGCGCCGACGATGCCGGTCACCGAGGCGGGCTGCCGGATGGAGCCGCCGGTGTCGGTGCCGGTGGACAGCGGCGCCTCGTAGCCCGCGACCGCGGCCGAGGAGCCGCCGGACGAGCCGCCGGGGATCCGGCCGAGGTCCCACGGGTTGTGGGACGGGCCGAACGCGCTGTTCTCGGTGGAGGAGCCCATCGCGAACTCGTCCATGTTGGTCTTGCCGAGGATGACCAGCCCGGCCTCGCGCAGCCGCCTGGTGATCGTGGCGTCGTACGGGGGCCGCCAGCCCTCCAGGATCTTCGATCCCGCGGTGGTCGGCATGTCCGTGGTGGTGAACACGTCCTTGTGCGCGACCGGCACGCCCGCCAGCGGCCCGAGCTTCTCGCCCGCCGCCCGGCGCTCGTCGATGGAGCGCGCCTGGGCCAGTACGGCGTCGCGGTCGATGTGCAGGAACGCCTTGAGCTGCCCGTCGACCGCGGCCACCCGGTCCAGGTGGGCCTCGGCGACCTCGGCCGCGGAGGTCTCGCCGGAGGCGATGAGCGCGCCGAGCTCGGCGGCGCCCTTCTTGATCAGGTCCGCCATCACGCCTCCTCGTCCAGGATCCGCGGTACCCGGAAGCGCTGCTCCTCCGCCGCCGGAGCGCCCGACAGGGCCTGCTCGGGCGTCAGGCAGGGCACGTTCTGGTCGGCCCGGTAGACGTTGGTCAGCGGCAGGGCGTGCGAGGTCGGCGGGATGTCCTCCGCGGTGACCTCCTGCACCCGCGCGACCGCGGAGATGATCTGGTCGAGCTGGGCCGCGAGATGATCGAGCTCATCGTCGCCGAGCGCCAGCCGGGACAGCCGGGCGAGATGCGCGACCTCGTCACGGGTGATGGCGGACATATGAAACCGTTCCTGAGATCGATTCGGGGTCGCCGCCATCCTATTGGCCCGGCGAGCCTCCGACCGACTGGTTTACGGCGCGTCCCTGGACGGCTGCGGAGCGGTTCGTTTCAGACCCGCAGGCGGGGAACTGTAACCACTCGTACGTCCAAGGACGACGAGAGGAGCCCACCGTGACGATCGGTGCGAGCATCGCCCTGATCATCATCGGCGCGATCTTGACCTATGCCGTCGACTTCACCCTGAGCGGCGTGGACATCCACGTGGTCGGCATCATCCTCATGGTCGGCGGCCTGGCCGGGCTGCTGATCGGCATCGCCAGGATCGCGGCCGCACGCCGGCGACCCGCGCCCGTGGTGCGCGAGGAGCGCTACTACGACGAGGCCCCGCCCGTCTACGACGAGCGCCCGCCCGCCCCGCGCCGCCGCTACTGATCACCGCGACATCACCGCGACATCACCGCGACGGCTGCTGATCACTGGGGCGGCTGCTGGCCCTGCTGCTGGCCGGGCTGGGGCTGCTGGCCCTGGTGAGGCTGCTGGTACTGGGCCTGAGGCTGGGGGTACGGGCCGCTCTGGCCGACCTGCTGCTGTTGCGGCGGGTACGGCTGGGCAGCGGCCTGGTACTGCGGCTGTGGCTGCGGCACCTGGAACTGGCCTTGGCGGTCAGGCTTGGAGCCTCCACCTGCGATGACGCCTGCTCCAAGGATGGCGCTGGCGATGCCGCCGTACTCCAGGACCTGGTTCGCACGCTGGGCCGAGGCCTTGTCCTTGTCCAGCCCGAAAAGGATGACGAAGAGGAAGAGCAGGACGGAAGCACCTGCGAAGACGAAGAAAAGGGCCATGCGGGCCTGATGAGTCATGCGCGGCATGGTAGCGGCCTGCTGATCCCCTATGACCCGAATCGGGCAACAAGGATTCGACAGCGAGTCAGGCGGCCGGTTCGGGGGCGCGTTCCATGCGCCGGCGCAGCCAGTCGGTGGCGGTGGCGGCGTCCATCGGGCGGCCGAAGTGCCAGCCCTGGGCGGCGTCGCAGCCCATCTCGCGCAGCATCCGGGCGGTCTTGGGGTCTTCGACGCCCTCGGCGACCGAACGCAGGCCGAGGTTGCGGACCAGGTCCACGATCGAGCGGACGATGACGGTGTCGTCGCCCGTGCTGGACAGCCGCTGGACGAACGAGGCGTCGATCTTGATCTCCTCGACCGGGAGGCGCTTCAGGCGCACCAGGGAGGAGTAGCCGGTCCCGAAGTCGTCCAGGCTGAGCGGGATGCCGAGCTCGGCGAGCGCCTTCACGGTGTCGGAGGCGTAGGCCGGCTCGTTCATCAGGATCCGCTCGGTGATCTCCAGCTGGAGCGCGGCGGCGGGCAGCCCGCGGGCCAGCAGGCCCTCCTCGATCGTCTCGGTCAGGCCGGTGTCGAGCAGGTCGCGCCCGGAGGCGTTCACCGACACCTGGACGGTGAGGTCGTCCTTCCACCAGGAGGCGGCCTGCGCGAGCGCGTCGTCGACGACCAGGCGGGTGATCGACCGCATCAGGTAGGTCTGCTCGGCGATCGGCAGGAAGTGCTGGGGCTCCAGCAGGCCCTGCTCGGGGTGGCGCCAGCGCAGCAGCGCCTCCATGCCGACCAGCTGGCCGTCCCGCAGCGCGACCTTGGGCTGGTAGAACAGCTCGAGCTCGTGCCGGTCGATGGCGCGCCGCAGGTCGCCGAGCATGCCGAGGCGGGCCGGCGAGTTGCGGTCCTTGCCGGGCGCGTAGACCTCGACGCCGGTGCGGTTCTCCTTGGCGGAGTACATCGCGACGTCGGCGCGCTGGAGCAGCAGCTCGAAGTCGGGCGCGTGGTCGGGGAACAGCGCGATGCCGACGCTGCCCTCCAGGTCGAACGACAGGCCGTCCAGCCGCACCGGCTCGCTCAGCGCAGCGCGCAGCCGGGCGGCGACCTCGCGGGCGGCCTGCGCGTCCCGGACGGTCGGCAGCAGCACGGCGAACTCGTCGCCGCCGAGCCGCGAGACCAGGTCGCCGGGGCGGACGCTGTGGGTGAGGCGGTGCGCGACCAGCTGGAGCAGCCGGTCACCGGTGGCGTGGCCGAGGGTGTCGTTCACCTCCTTGAACCGGTCGAGGTCCAGCAGGAACAGGCCGACGCGCTGGGCGGGGGCGCCCTCCACCTGGCGCCGGCGGGCCGCGCCGACCATGGTGGACAGGCGGCGAGCCTCGCTGCCGCGCATCTCAGCGAGCGCTTCCTCGGACCGGACGATCAGCATCTTGCGGTTCGGCAGGCCGGTCAGGCCGTCGTGCAGGGCCTGGTGCTCGCGGCGCACCGAGACCGAGGCGTTCAGGTAGACCGCGATGAACGGCAGCACGATCAGCGGCACGAACGCGGCCGAGCGGTCCATCGCCACCACCATCAGCGGTGCGAGGCCGAGCAGCGCCAGGTGGACCAGCACCTGGTAGCCGAGGTCCCAGCGCAGCGCCTTGATCAGCGACACTCGCTCGTGGAGGGCGATCGCGGCGGCGACGAGGGTGTCGTTGCAGATGAAGTAGACGGCGCCGGCGAACGCGATCGCGCCCAGGTCCGACCCCTCGGGCACCCACAGCGAGGTGGGGTTGGCGTTCACGCCGAAGGCCAGCAGGACCAGGTGGGCGGCGCCCAGGCTGAGCGTGTACTGGGCGGCGTTGAAGGCGATCCGGTGCGGGGTGCGGGAGCGGAAGACGCCGCAGGTGATCACTGCGACGGCCTGCAGCACGGCGGCGATCGGCAGCCCGGCGTACAGCAGCGAGGCGAACGCGAACGTGGTGGAGGTCGTGGCGCCGTTGTTCTCGGTGGAGCCGGGCGTGATGATCGGCCGGAGCTCGCCGAACACGATGAACGCGGCGAGGATCCAGAAGACGGGGTTGCGGACCAGCGCGTGCACGTCGGGTCCGGACAGGCGGGCGAGGGCGACGGCGAAGACGGCCACCCCGAGCGTGATCACGACGACGAAGAAGATCCACAGGGGGGAGCCCCGGCGCGGCATGGTGTTCCGCGTGTTGTTCGGGTCCTTCATCACTTCCTCGGGGGGTTAGGGGACCACCGTCTCCCGTCCAGCACCGCGGGGAGCCGGGCCGTCCACTTGCCGCTCCCCGCTGAGAACCGGCGGAGGGTTCCCGGAGATCTTCCGGGTCCCGGGAGGTCCTTCCGGAGGGCGCTCGCCGGGGGTTCGGGGAGTCGGACTCGGGCCTGAGGTTTGAAGTCGTGCTGAGTGGGAGAGTACGGCCTTTGCAGCACTTCGCGAAGCCGATTGCGTACGTTCCGTTATGCCCATTCCGTGCTGATACACCACCTCCGAGTAGCGATACCGTACCGTAGGGTAACAATCACCTGGTTAGCGGCGCAACGAATACGAGGCGTTATTCGTCCACGCTCTGGGTTACGGCCTTGGCCGCATCTGGCCCATCGGCGAGCAGGACGGCGAAGCCGGCCTCATCGAGGACCGGTACGCCCAGCTTGACAGCTTTGTCGTATTTGGAACCCGGACTGTCCCCGACGACCACGAAGCCCGTCTTCTTCGACACCGAGCTGGTGACCTTCCCCCCTCGACTCTGGATCGCCTCGGTGGCCGAGTCCCGGCTATACCCCTCCAGCGATCCGGTGACCACGACCGTCACACCTTCCAACGGCCGGGGGCCCTCGTCCGCTCCCTCGTCGGCCATCCGCACCCCGGCCGCGCGCCACTTCTCGACGATCTCGCGGTGCCAGTCGACCTCGAACCATGCCTTGATCGACGCCGCGATCGTCGGGCCCACGCCGTCGACGGCCGCGAGCTCCTCCTCGGTCGCCTCGGCGATCGCGTCCAGGGAACGCAGCTCGCGCGCGAGGTCCTGGGCGGCCGACGGCCCGACGTGCCGGATCGACAGCGCCACCAGCACCCGCCACAGCGGCTGCTGCTTGGCCTTCTCCAGTTCCTCGAAGAGCTTGTCGACCGTCTTCTTCGGCTCGCCCTCCTTGTTGGCGAAGAAGGTGACGACCTTGTCCTCGCCCGTCTTCGGGTCGATCTTGGCCGTGCCGGTCTGCTGGTCGAGCACCAGGCTCTTGATCGGCAGCAGCTGCTCGACGGTCAGGTGGAACAGGTCGCCCTCGTTCTTGACCGGCGGGTCCTTGGGCTCCAGCGGGTGGGTCAGCGCCGTCGCCGCCACGTAGCCGAGCGCCTCGATGTCGAGCGCGTTGCGGCTGGCCACGAAGAACAGGCGCTCGCGCAGCTGCGCGGGGCAGCGCGCCGCGTTCGGGCAGCGGATGTCGGCGTCGCCCTCCTTCTCGTACGCCAGCTTCGTGCCGCACTCGGGGCAGTGCTCGGGCATCTCGAACTCGCGCTCGGACCCGTCCCGCAGCCCGGTCACCGGCGCGACGATCTCGGGGATGACGTCACCGGCCTTGCGCAGCACGACCGTGTCGCCGATCAGCACGCCCTTGCGCTTGACCTCGCTCGCGTTGTGGAGCGTCGCCCGTTCGACCGTGGAGCCCGCCACCTTGACCGGCGCCATCACCCCGTACGGCGTGACCCGGCCGGTCCGGCCGACGCCGACCTTGATGTCCAGGAGCTTGGTGTTGACCTCCTCCGGCGGGTACTTCCAGGCGATCGCCCAGCGCGGCGCGCGCGAGGTCGAGCCGAGCCGCCGCTGCAGCGAGAACTGGTCGACCTTGACCACGACGCCGTCGATCTCGTACGCCGGGTCGTGCCGGTGCTCGCCGTAGTAGTCGATGTACTCGCGCACCGCGTCCAGCCCGCCGACCACCTTGAAGCGGTCGCTGACCGGCAGCCCCCAGCCGCCCATCAGCTCGTACGCCTCGGACTGGCTCTCGGGCCGCTTGCCGCCCTCCCACGCGCCGAAGCCGTGCACGAGGATGCCCAGCGGGCGCTTGGCGGTGACGCGCGGATCCTTCTGCCGCAGCGAACCGGCCGCCGCGTTGCGCGGGTTGGCGAACGGCTCCTTGCCCGCGTCCGCGAGCACCGCGTTGACCTGCTCGAACCCCTCGACCGGCAGGAAGACCTCGCCGCGGACCTCCAGCGTGTCCGGCCAGCCCTCGCCCGCCAGCTGCATCGGGATGTCGGCGATCGTGCGGACGTTGTTGGTGACGTCCTCGCCGGTACGGCCGTCGCCGCGGGTCACGCCCCGGATCAGGCGGCCCTTCTCGTAGACCAGCGCGATCGCCAGGCCGTCGATCTTGAGCTCGCACAGGTAGCCGGCGACCTCGCCGACCTCCTTGACGACCCGCTCGTCCCAGGCGAGCAGCTCGTCGGCGTTCATCGCGTTGTCGAGACTCTGCATCCGCTCCAGATGCTCGACGGTGGCGAAGTCGGTGATGATCGGCGCGCCGACCCGCTGCGACGGCGACTGCGGCGTGACCAGCGGCGGGTGCTCGGCCTCCAGCGCCTGCAGCTCGCGCATCGCCTTGTCGTACTGCGCGTCCGTCCACGTCGGGTTGTCGAGGACGTAGTAGCGGTAGTTGGCCTCGTCGATCTCCTGGCTCAGCTCCGCGTGCCGCCGCGCCGCCTCTGCCGGAACGCCTTCGCTCAAGGTCATGCGCCTATTCTCACCCCCACCACTGACACTTTGACCAGCGGCGCGGCCGTCTTTGCGAACGATCAGTCGGCGCCGGAGACGCGGCTGGCCCGCAGCTCCACCCGCGTCCCGGGGTTGTCACCCCCCGGGGACTACGGTGACCGCGTGCTGCTTCAATATCGCTACAGGCTGTACCCAACGCCGGGACACGAACAGGCTTTGGCCCGGGCGTTCGGATGCGCACGAGTCGTCTTCAATGACGCGTTGCGTGTCAGGGAAACGGCCTTCCGCGAAGGTCTGCCGTACCTCACGGATACTGAACTGTCCAAACTGGTGATCACACAGGCCAAGAAGAACTCCGAACGGGCGTGGCTGGGCGAGGTGTCCACGGCGATGCTCCAGCAGGCGCTGGGCGATCTCAACACGGCCTACCGCAACTTCTTTGCCTCGGCATGCGGTCAGCGCCGAGGAAGACGGATGGAAGCGCCGCGTCCCCGATCCAGAAAAGACGGCCGACAAGCGATTCGGTTTGCACGGAATGCCAAATTCAAGATCACCGAGGCCGGCCGTCTCCGATTGCCGAAGATCGGTGACGTGCCCGTTCGCTGGTCCCGGCCCCTCCCGGCGGAGCCCTCAAGCGTCTCAATCATCAAGGACGGGGCCGGGCGATACTTCGCCTCGTTCGTAGTGGAGGCGTCTCAACAGCCCCTACCGACTGTGGGCGCCGACGTCGGTATCGATCTCGGTCTCAATCATTTCGCCGTCCTGTCGGATGGGCGCAAGATCTCGAATCCACGATGGCTGCGTAAGGCCGAGCGCAAGCTGAGGCGGGCGCAGCAGGATCTTGCCCGGAAGCAGAAGGGCTCCAGCAACCACAACCAAGCCGTGCGGCGGGTCACACGGCTTCACGCCAAGGTCGCCGACGCGCGCCGCGAGTTCCATCACCAGCTGTCCACGTGGCTCATCCGCGAGAACCAAGCGGTGTACGTGGAGGACCTGGCCGTCGACCGGCTCAGCCGTACCTGGCTGGCCAAGAGCGTGCACGACGCCGGGTGGGCGTCCTTTGTGGCGATGCTCGAGTACAAGGCCCGTAAGAACGGGCGCACGTTCACCAAGGTCAGTCGTACGTTTCCGTCATCGCAGCTGTGTTCGATCTGCGGGCACCAGGACGGGCCCAAGCCACTGGCCGTGCGCAGCTGGGTCTGCGCCGCGTGCAATGCGCTACATGACCGCGACCACAATGCGGCCCTCAACGTGCGTAATGAGGGGCGTCGCATCGTCGCCGCCGGACGACAAGCCGCGCCTGAGATGGTGCGGGGGGCGGAGACGCTAAACGCCTGTGGAGACCGGGTAAGACCGCCGTTCGCGGTGGCACGGGTCGTCGAACCAGGAACCCACCAGAAGCCTGAGGGCGTGCGGTGCACGGCAACGGGCAGGCTGGAATCCCCACCTCAGGAGGGTGGGGAGGGCGTCAATGCTGCTACCACGTCACCAGCAGGGACCTGGCCCGCTTCGGCCTGCTCTACCTCAACCAGGGCAAGGCGAACGGCCGCCAGGTCGTTCCGGCGGGCTGGGTCCGGGACTCCACGCGCGTGACCACGCCCTACACGCGGCCGGAGGCGATCGACCAGGACGGCTGGGGCTACGGCCGCCAGTGGTGGACCGGGTTCGACGGCGACTACTCGGCGATCGGCGTCTTCGGGCAGTACGTGTACGTCAGCCCGCGCAACAAGGTCGTCATCGTCAAGACCTCGCAGGACATCAACAGCGAGGAGAACTTCGCCGAGGTGCCGTACGCCTTCCACGCCGTCGCCGACGCGGCGGGGAAGGGCTAGCCGGTCAGGGAGCCTCGTGCAGCGTGCGCGCCGTCTCGCGGCACCGCTTCAGGGCGGCGCGCACGTACGCCGGGGACGCCCCGGCCAGGCCGCAGGCGGGCGTGATCACGACCTGCTCGCCGATCGTGGACTCCGGGAAGCCGAGCCGCCGCCACAGGTCCCGTACGGGCCCGGCGGTGGCCTGCAGCGCGGGCAGCGGCTTGTCGTGGCCGGGGACGGCGCCGAGCAGCAGGCCGATCCCGGCGTCGATCGTCTCCCCCACCGCGTCGTCGGCGCGGCGCGGCACCAGGCTCAGGTCGACCGACAGCGCCTTGGCGCCGGCCTCGCGCAGCAGCCGGTACGGCACGTTCGGCGCGCAGCAGTGCACGATCGGGAACGCGCCGCTCGCCTCGATCACGGTCTTGAGCGCCTCCGCGACCACCGGTGGGTCCACGGGGCGCAGCCGGGAGAAGCCGCTGGCCGTCGGCACGGTCCCCGCGAGCACGGCGGGCAGCGCGGGCTCGTCGATCTGGATCAGCAGGTCAGCGTTCGGCAACCGCCGCCGCACGTCCGCCACGTGCAGCGCGACGCCCTCGGCGAGCGAGCCGGTGAGGTCGCGTACGGCGCCCGGGTCCTTCAGCATGCGGTCGCCGTACTTGAGCTCGATGGCGGCGGCGAGCGTCCACGGCCCGCACACCTGGAGCTTGAACGGCCCGTCGTGCTCGCCGGCAAGCTCCTCCAGCACGTCCAGGTCGCGGGCCAGGTGGTCCAGCGAACGCTGGGTGTCCAGGCCCGGCCGGTCGGAGATCCGCCAGCCGGACGGCTCGACGTGCACGGCGAGGTCGATCAGGAGCCCGGCACTGCGGCCGATCATGTCGGCGCCGGGCCCCCGGTCGGGCAGCTCGGGCAGGTGCGGCAGGTCGGGCAGCTCGCCGAGCACGATCCGCAACGCCTCGGCCGGGTCCGTGCCCGGATACGAGCCGACACCGGTCGCACTCGCCGTCCCCCAGGGAAACCTGTCGCCCACGCCCGCAACCCTAGCTATTTGATGAGGGTGGCGATGCCGTCCAGACGCGTGAGCGTCTCGGCCTCGGGCTCGGTCGGAAGGTTGAACAGGACGTGGTCCGCCCCGGCCGCCTCCAGGTCAGCGACGATCTCCGGCTTGGGCACGGCGCCGAACACCGTGACCGGCACCCGCCGCCCGGCCCGTTCGCGCAGCTCGGCGACCTGCTCGGGGAAGTTGTCGGTGCCGCGCCCGAGGATCGGCATCCAGCCGTCGCCGAACTCCACCACCCGGTCGAACGTGGTCGGACCCGATCCGCCGATGTAGACGGGCGGGTTCGGCTGCTGCACCGGCTTCGGATACGAGAAGACCGGGTCGAAGTCGACGAACTCGCCGTGGAACTCGGCCTCCTCCTCGGTCCACAGCTGCTTGATCGCCAGCACGCGCTCGCGCAGGAGCCGCATCCGGGTCTTCGGCTCGGTGCCGTGGTTGCGCATCTCCTCGCGGTTCCAGCCCGCGCCGACGCCCAGGATTGCCCGGCCGCCCGAGACCAGGTCGAGCGAGGCGACCTCCTTGGCCAGGTGGATCGGGTCGCGCTGGATGATCAGGGCGATGCCGGTGCCGACGAGCAGCCGCTCGGTGACGGTCGCGGCGGCCGCCAGGGCGACGAACGGGTCGAGCGTCCGGTAGTAGTGCCGCGGCAGCTCCGGGCCGCCGGGCCACGGGGACTCGCGGCTGACCGGGATGTGGGAGTGCTCGGCCAGGAAGAGCGAGTCGAACCCGCGCTCCTCCAGCGCCCTGCCAAGCGCCGCCGGCCCGATCCCGTCATCGGTCACGAACGTCGATACACCGAACTTCACTGGTAGTCCTCCTCGCCGGAACGCGTACGGAGGTTACCTGCGCCCGATCGGGCCGGATTATTCCCACCCCTACTTTCCCCACAGGAAAATAGCCGCTAGAACTAGTTTCCTGATAGGAAAGTAGTAGGAGGAGGATCCATGGACCCCGATCATGACGCGCGGGCCTCGCTGGAGGAGATCCGGCGCCGCCAGGGTCAGACCCGCGAGGCCGCCGCGCGGCGGCGGCTGTCCACGCCGTACGTCCTGGCGACGGGCGCCGCGCTGTTCGTCTTCGTCCTGGGCACGGACGCCGAAGGCGTGGCAGGGGTGGCGATCTGCGCGGTGGCGATGGCGGCGTTCGGATTGCTGATGTGGCGGGGTCTGGGTCGCGCACCGGTGCGGTTGCGCCGCCGGAACTGGTCGCGTCGTGAGTGGGTGTTCTTCGCGGCCGGGACCTTCGCGGTCTGGGCGCTGATCGCAGTGATCGGGCTCATCGTGGGGCTGGTCTACCTCCCCGCGCAGACCGCGACCCTCGCGGTGGTCGCCACGGGCGCGTACGTCGTCCTGACCTTGGTGGGGCAGCGGGTCTCGGCGTCGGCCGTGCGCTCGGGTGCGCGGGGCTGATGGACGCGGGATTCGACGAGTTCCTGCACGTTCCGGCGCGGCTGTCGATCGTGGCGCTGCTCGCGCCAGCGGCCACCGTGGAGTTCGGCTTCCTGCGCGACTCGCTCGGGACCAGCGACTCGGCGCTGTCCAAGCAGCTCTCGGCGCTGGCCAAGGCGGGCTACGTGACGGTCGACCGGCAGGCCAAGGGCGCCGCGCGCCGGACGTCGGTGGCGCTCACCCCCGAGGGGCGGCGGGCCTTCGAACGGCACGCGGCGGCGCTGGAGCAGATCGTCGCCGCCGCCCGTACGCCGCTCGAAGAGGCCTAGGCGGGGACGCGGGCGGTCTCGGCGATGGTGGCGGAGGCCAGGACGCGGTCGGCCTCGTAGAGGACGGCCGCCTGGCCGGACGCGACGCCTCGGGCGGGCGTGGCCAGGCGGATCACCAGGCGGTCTCTCGCGGTTTCGAGCTCGGCGGTGCAGTCGTAGACCTCGCCGTGCGCGCGGAGTTGGACCTGGCAGCCGAACGCCCCGGCGGGGACCTCGGAGAGCCAGACCGGACGTTCGGCGACGATCTCGGAGACGTCGAGGGCCTCGCGCGGGCCGACCGTGACGGTGTTGGTGACCGGCGAGATGTCCAGGACGTAGCGCGGCTTGCCGTCCGGCGCGGGCGTGCCGAGCCGCAGGCCCTTGCGCTGGCCGATCGTGTAGCCGTACGAGCCCTCGTGCTCGCCGACCTGGTTGCCGTCGGTGTCCATGATCGGGCCGGGCGCGGCGCCGAGGCGGTCGGCCAGGAACGCCTTGGTGTCGCCGTCGGCGATGAAGCAGATGTCGTGGCTGTCGGGCTTGTCGGCGACCTGGAGCCCGCGCCGCTCGGCCTCGGCGCGGATGTCGGCCTTGGTGGTGTCGCCCAGCGGGAACAGCGCGTGGGAGAGCTGCTCGGGCGTGCAGACGGCAAGGACGTAGGACTGGTCCTTGCCCTCGTCGACGCCGCGCCGCAGCACGCCGTCGTCCAGGCGCGCGTAGTGGCCCGTGCAGACGGCGTCGAAGCCGAGCGCGAGCGCCTTGTCCAGGAGGGCCTCGAACTTGATCTTCTCGTTGCAGCGCAGGCACGGGTTGGGCGTACGGCCCGCCGCGTACTCGGCCACGAAGTCCTCGACCACGTCGTGATGGAACCGCTCGGCCAGATCCCAGACGTAGAACGGGATGCCGATCACGTCGGCGGCGCGGCGGGCGTCCCGGGAGTCCTCCAGCGTGCAGCAACCGCGCGCCCCGGTGCGGTAGGACTGGGGGTTGCTGGACAGGGCCATGTGCACGCCGGTGACGTCGTGTCCGGCCTCGGCGGCGCGGGCCGCGGCCACCGCGGAGTCGACGCCGCCCGACATGGCGGCCAGTACGCGCAAAGTCATAGTCCCTCAAGGCTACGCGAGCCCCCGGGGCCCGGCGTAAACGCTTCGATTCCGCGTACGATGAGCCCCGCCATGGGTATTTTCCGCCGTCCTCGCGACACCTCATCCACGACCTCCATCCCGGCGATCATCGATTTCTGGGAGTGGTGGGCACAGGCCCGCGCCGAGCTCGACGCGGCCCTCGCGGCCGACGAGGGGCTGCCGGCCGAACTGGTCGAGGAGCTCTCCCGCCGCGTTCACAAGATCGATCCCGAGCTCCAGTGGGAGATCGGCGGCTCGGACGAGGAGGGCCCGTCGCTGACCGTGACCGGCGGCGGCGACCCGGAGCTGCGCGGCCTGTCCGAACGCTGGTACCGGACCGCGCCGACCGGCTCGATCTGGCGGTTCTTCCCGGCCCGCCAGCCCGACCACTCGCTGCTCGGCGAGCAGCTGGCGATCGGCGACCACGAGTTCGACCTCGACTACGTCAAGCTCGGCATGCGCGTCGACCAGCTGCGCGGGCGGGTCGGCATCACCGCCTACCACCCCGACTTCCTCTTCGTGTCCGAGGAGCACCAGGTGCAGGTGACCCTGCACATCCTGGTGTGGGCCCTCGGCGAGGACGACGTGGCGCGCTGGATCGGCGACGTCACGATCGCCACCGAGGAGCCGATGGACGCGCTGCCCCCGGCGATGCTGCCGTCGGTGGTCGAGCAGGTCACCGAGGACTTCCGCGCGCCGACCTGGCTGAGCGGCGAGGGCCGTACGCCGCGCGGGCACCCGTCCCAGATCAGCGCGCGCTTCCCGCTGCACCGCCAGGACTACCCGCTGTGCGACCTGCACGTGGCGATCTCGGTGCCGTACGCCAACTCCGGGCCGGACCGGCTGCCGGTCGAGCCGTCCTCGGGCGCGCTGCGCAAGTTCGAGAAGAAGCTCTCGGGCCTCGGCGACCGGGCGGTGCTGGCGGTCCGCGAGACCGGCGACGGGCTGCGCGTCTTCCACCTGTACGCCGACCCCGACTCGGGCGTGCTGGCCGAGCTCGACCAGCTCACCACGGGCTGGTCGGAGGGCAAGGCCAAGCTGTCGTCGACCACCGATCCCGGGTGGCGCGCGATGGCCCCGTTCCAGCCCTGAGCCTTACGGACGCCTAGGAACGGACGGGTTCGACCTTGCGCCAGCGGGCCTCGCAGAGCGAGTAGAGGCCGTAGACGACCAGACCGGCCGCGACGGCGATCAGCAGCCAGGGGCCCGCGGGCGTGTCGGCGAACTCGCGCAGCGTGCCGTCCAGGCCCTTGGCCTTGTTCGGGTCGAACGTGATGGCCGCGTGCGCCAGGAACGCGCCGACCGCGCCGAACACCAGCCCGCGGGCGATGTGCCCGACCACGCCGAGCGTCTTGACCACGGGCCGCACGCGCGGGCCCATCTTCTCGGTGTGCAGCTCCTTCTGGAACTTGCGCCGGACGGCCGTGACGAGGTTGGCGACGCCCACCGCGAGGAAGCCGATGCCGACCGCCAGCACCAGCCAGCGTCCCCCGGGCTCGGTCATGGCCCTGGCGGTGAAGGTCTTGGACTGGCTGTCGCTGGAACCGCCCCTGCTGCCCAGAGCGAAGGTCAGCGCGCCGGCGAAGCCGACGGTGTAGACGAGCCCGCGCCCCAGCGAGGCCAGGCGCTTGGTGGCCTTGCGCCCGTCCGGCACCGGCTGCCCGTAGACCGCCTCGTAGAACCACAGCAGCGCGAGGCCGGCGAATCCGACCGCCAGCGCCCAGACCAGGAACATCCCGCCCGGGCTCTCCGCGACGGTCCGCAGGGCGCCCTTGTTGTCGGCCTCTTTGCCGCCGCCGTTGCCGAACCCCACCTGCACGGCGAGCCAGCCGATGAGCAGGTAGATCACCCCGCGGGTCGCCAGGCCCGCACGGACCAGCCCCAGGAACACCGGGTTGTCCGCGGCCTTCCGGCCGGCCCGCCGCACGGCCCGCCCAGCCGTGTTCGCCGTCATCTGATCGTCCTCCCTGTTCAGGTCGGACGGCTTCTGCCCCACAGCAAAAGGGTCAAACGCGGCGAATGCCGACCAAGGTCAGGTCAGACCTGCTCGGCGGGCCCGTTCGACGGCCGGGCCGATGGCCTCGGCCAGGGCGGTGACATCGGCGTCGGTGGAGGTGTGGCCGAGCGTGAAGCGCAGTGAGCCGCGGGCCCGGTCGGGGTCGGCTCCCATGGCCAGCAGCACGTGGCTGGGCTGGGAGACTCCCGCGGAGCAGGCCGAGCCGGTCGAGCACTCTATGCCCCGGGCGTCCAGGAGCATGAGCAGCGCGTCGCCCTCGCAGCCGGGGAACGAGAAATGGGCGTTGCCCGGCAGGCGGTCGGCGGGGTCGCCGTTCAGCTGGGCGTCCGGGACGGCCGTGCGGACCGCGTGGATCAGGCTGTCGCGCAGGGTGGCCAGGCGGGCAGCATCCTGTTCCAGGTGGGCCTTGGCGGCCTGGACGGCGGCGGCGAACCCGGCGATGGCCGGGGTGTCGAGCGTTCCGGAGCGCACGTCGCGTTCCTGGCCCCCGCCGTGCAGCACCGGGACCGGGTCCAGGCCCTTGGCCAGCAGCAGCGCGCCGACGCCGATCGGGCCGCCGAGCTTGTGGCCGGTGATCGTCAGCGCGTGCGCGCCGCTCGCGGCGAACGCGACGGGCAGCTGGGCGGCGGCCTGGACGGCGTCGGTGTGGAACGGGATGCCCTGCGCGCGGGCGATCGCGGCGAGCTCGGCGACGGGCTGGACGGTGCCCACCTCGTTGTTGGCCCACATGACGGTGATCAGCGCGACGTCCGCGCCGCCGTCGGGGCCGAGCGCCTTCTCCAGGGTCTCGGGGCGGACCCGGCCGACCTCGTCGGCCTCCAGCCACTCGACCTTGGCGCCCTCGTGCTCGCCGAGCCACTCGACGGCGTCCAGGACGGCGTGGTGCTCGGTGGAGCCGGCCAGCACCCGCGTACGGGCTGGATCGGCGGCGCGGCGGGCCCAGAAGACGCCCTTGACCGCGAGGTTGTCGGCCTCGGTGCCGCCCGAGGTGAACACGACCTCGCTGGGGCGGGCGTCGAAGGCCTCCGCGATGATCTCGCGGGACTCCTCCACGACCCGGCGCGCGCGGCGGCCGACCGCGTGCAGTGAGGACGGGTTGCCGAGCTCGCCGAGCTCGGCCGTCATCGCCTCGATGGCCTCGGGGCGCATGGGGGTCGTCGCCGCATGGTCGAGGTAGGTCACCACGGCGTCAACATTATCCGGACGCCCCCGATTCCCCGGGCGGGGGAACGGTACGGCTGTGACGAACCGGACATGAGGGGAAGTTGCCGACTGTACCGTCCGGTCGGTACAGTAAAGAAGTCATGAAGAAAGACGCTCTCCTGGACGCCGCCGAGGCCGTGCTCTCCGAGCAGGGCACTCAGGCGCTCACGCTCAACGCGGTCGCGGACCGCGCCGGCGTGAGCAAGGGAGGGCTGCTCTACCACTTCCCCACCAAGGAAGCCCTGGTCCAGGCGCTGGTGGCACGGGTCATCGAGGAGTTCGACGACCTGATCGCCTCCTACGACGACGGCTCCCCCGGCTCCTACACGCGGGCCTACGTGGAGGCCACGTTCGCGGTCCTCACCGACGGCTCGCGCACCTACCGACGATGGTCGGCCATCACGGCCGCCGCGACGGATCCGGAGCTGGCCGAGCCCCTGAACGAGGCCATGAGGCGCTGGCACGGCAGGGACCCCGGCCAGGATTCCGACCCGGTGACCGCGATGGCCGTGCGGCTGGCAGCCGAGGGCCTGTGGGAAGTGGTGAGCCACGCGCCCGAGCTGTACGGGGACGCACAGCTCGCCGCGTTGCGCGAGAAGCTGCTCAGCCTTCTCCAACGGTAGGGGCCGGGCGCGCTTCGAGCCGTCCCGCCCGCGACGTCCACCCGACGTCCCGCCCCTTCGTGACGCCCTTTCTGGCCGTCCGCGCCAGAACGCAGTAACCACCACCGAAGTAACCCCAGACGACGCCGTTCGCGCGGTGGCGGCGGCAGCCGCGCGCGCTCACGGCTCGCTCCCCTGTGAACGGGGCCCGCGTGCCCCACCAAGTCTCGAAAGAGGTGAACCATGCTGTTCCGCGCTCGCCTTGGAACGTTCCTGACCTTTGCACTCGCAGGTCTGCTCTGTGGCGTGTGGGTGGCCCGTATGCCCGCCCTGGCAGCCAAGTTCGGCACCAGCGAGAGCGAGATCGGCATAGTCGTCCTCATCTGGGGGCTCGGCGCCATCGTGGCCATGCAGGGGCTGCGGGCGATCATCTCCCGGGCCGGCAGCCGCGCGGTCCTGCGGGTCGCGCTGCCGCTCACCGCCGTGTCGTACGTGCTGGTGGCGCTCGCGCCCACCTACGGGGTGCTGCTGGTCGCCGTCGCGCTGTTCGGCATGGCGTTCGGCATCACCGACATCGCGATGAACGCGCAGGGCACCGTCGTCGAGCAGGCGTACCGCCGCCCGATCATGAGCGGCATGCACGCCGGCTGGTGCGTCGGCGCGATGAGCGGCGGGCTGTTCGGCGTCGCCACCGCGGCGGCCGGGCTCGGCTTCACCGAGACCGTGCTCACCGCCGCCCTGCTGTCGCTCCCGGCAGGCCTGGCACTCGGCCGCACCTACCTGGCCGACCCGGCGGCGCCCGTCATCCGCGGCGCGAACGGGCGGCGCGCCCGGATGCCGCTGGCCGTCTACCTGATCGGCGCGCTGGCCTTCATCGCCTTCATGGCCGAGGGGTCGATCGCCGACTGGAGCGGGCTGCTGCTGCACGACGAGATGAACGCCACGCAGGCCGTGGCCGCGCTCGGCTACCCGATGTTCGAGCTCGCGATGCTGTTCGGGCGGCTGGCGGGCGACCGCGTGCGGACCCGGATCGGCACCCGGCGGCTGCTGTTCTCCGCCGGGATCGGCACCGCGCTGGCGATGACCGTCGTCGTCTTCGCGCCGTCGGCGCCGTTCGCGATCGCCGGGTTCTTCCTCACCGGCCTGGTGGTCTGCACGGTCGTCCCGACGACGATCTCGCTGGCGGGCTCGGCCGCGCCGGACCAGCCGGCCGCCGCGGTCGCGCAGGTCGGCGCGATGGGCTACGGCGGGCTGCTGCTCGGCCCGGTCGTGGTCGGCTTCCTGTCGGACGCGACCTCGCTGCGCGTCGGCGTCGGCATCACGGTCGTGCTCGCGCTGCTGATCGCGTTCGGCGCCCGGCGCGTGCCGCTCGGCTCGGGCGACATCGCGGGCGGCCTGGGCCACGCGGTCGACCCGGCGGACGCGGCCGGCGAGACCGCCGCCGCACCCGTGGCGGCGGACGCCGAACGGGAGCCCGTCGCCGCCTGAATTCGAGGCGATCCGATATAACGCCCACATGGGTCAGTGGCAGGTACCGGGCTATACGGAACTGCGCGTGCTGGGCGAAGGGGCGCAGGGACGCGTCGTGCTCGCGCGGCACGACGCGTCCGGCCGTCCGGCGGCGATCAAGTATCTGTCCGAGCGGTTGTGCGAGGACGAGACGTTCCGCGAACGCTTCCGGGACGAGGCCGACCTGCTGCGACGCGTCCAGAACCCCTACATCGCGCGGCTGTTCGGGCTGGTCGAGGTCCCCGAGGGCGCCGCGATCGTCATGGAGGCGGTCGACGGCGTCCCGCTGAAGGCCGTGCTGGCCGAGCAGGGCACGCTGGCCCCCGAGGCGTCGCTGGCGGTCCTGAAGGGCTCGCTGCTCGGCCTGGCCGCCGCGCACGGCGCCGGGGTCGTTCATCGCGATTACAAGCCCGCGAACGTGATCGTCCGGCCGGACGGGCTGAGCAAGCTGATCGACTTCGGCATCGCGGTGGACGCGGGCGAGGCCGGGCGGTCGGGCACGCCGGTCTACATGGCCCCCGAGCAGTGGCGGGACGAGCCCGCCTCCCCCGCCACCGACGTGTACGCGGCGACGTGCGTGTTCTACGAGTGCGTCACCGGCCGCCGCCCGTTCACCGCCGACGACCAGGTCGCGCTCATGGGCAAGCACCTCACCGGGCCCATCCCGGTGGAGGAGGTCCCCGCGGCACTGCGGCCGATCATCGAACGCGGGATGGCCAAGGACGCCTGGGGCAGGCCTCCGGGCGCTGCGGCGTTCGTGAACGAGCTGGAGCAGGCCGCGACCGCCGCGTACGGCTCGGACTGGGAGCAGAGCGGCGTGCGGGCGCTGGCGGGAGCGGCGGTCGCGCTCGCGGCGCTCTTCCCGCTGACCGCACTGGGCCTGGCCCCGGCGGGCGCGGGAGCCGCGGGAACCGCCGGAGCGGCGGGCGCAGCGGGCGCGAGCGGCGCGACGGGTGCTTCCAGCGCGACGAGCACCGGTGTGCTGGGCGCGCTCGGCGCCAAGGGCGCGGCCGGGATCGCCGCCGCCGTGGTGGTCGGGGCCGTCGGCGTCGGCGGCGCGGTCTACTACGCGAGCGCCGATGACAAGCCCAAGCCGAAACCCACACCCACGGCGGCCGCGCAGCCGATGTCGTTCGACCTCAAGCCGCTGGCGGCGCAGTCGCAGACGGTCACGGGCGGCGGCCGGTGGCAGGCGCGCGGGCAGGTCGTCACCGTGTCCGGGGGCCCGAACCCGGCGGTCGGGCAGAAGATCGACCAGGCCCTGCGGGCGCCGCTCGACGCCTACTTCGTCGCGGCCCGCAGGATCCTCGGCAGCCAGAGCTCGGGCACCTACACCACCACCGTGAAGCCCGTGATCCGCCTGCGCGGTCCGAAGCTGATCTCGGTGATGTACGACACCGACATGCTCGGGCAGGTCGGCACCGGCTGGGGCCAGTCGCGTGGCGTCACGGTGAACCTCACGACGGGCGCCGCGTACGGCGCCGCGGACCTGTTCCAGGCGCCGGTGACCGCGCGTCTGGCCGCGTTCAACAAGGCCGTGCTGAACCACCTGCCGGGCAAGAGGTGGTGCCGCGAGGAGCCCGACCACGGCGGGATCACGACCAAGGAGCTGAACAGCGGGGACGCCGCCATCGCGCTCGGCAGGACCGACCTCCAGTTGAAGATCGTGACGGCCGCGATGGGCTACCTGGGCGCGTGCGGCGGGGTCGCGGCGAAGGTCCCCTACAGCGAGATCAAGGATCTGCTGAAGCCCGAGATCCTCGCCGCGATCCCCTACCCGTAGGCGCCTGTGGGCGGCTACTTCTTGATCGCGTAGGCCCGGATGACGGTCTGGTCGACGCCCGGCGCCAAGGCCCGCAGCGAGACGAAGCCCTGCTGCGGGTTGGTGAGGGTCGCCGTCCACTTCTTGCCGCTGCCGGTCACCGCAAGGGGCTTCCAGGTCTTGCCGTCGTCGCTCGACACCCACAGCTTGGGCTTGGCGGCGGCGGTGATGGTGAGCCGCTGGGGCTTGCCGGCCTGCGCCCGCGAGCGTGCGTCCAGCGGGGTGCCCCAGACGATCGACGGCAACGGAATGACCTTGCCGTTCTTCACGGTGAAGCGCCAGACGGCGTGCTGCCGGATCGCCAGGGGCGCGGCGCGCTTCTCGTCGACCGTCAGCGTGTAGACGCCCGGCTTGGGGACGGGCCACTTCCACGCGGCGCCCGGCTGGTCGTAGCTGTAGACGACCTTCCCCTTCGCGTCACGCAGGATCGACTGGCCGGTCGCACCCGGATAGGGCGCCATCATGCTCGTGCCGGACCCGGTGGAGTGCATCGGGATGAACAGCGCCGGCTCACCGCCGTCGTGCTCGCCCCAGATGACGACGCCGCCGCGCGGGCCGAACGGCGCGGGCGTGAGAGAACGCCGGTAGGAGCCCGCCTTCGGGAAGCTCACCGTGCCGTTCCAGACCTCGGTCGTATCGAAGTCGAACTGGCAGTCGGGCTTGCCGTTCATCCAGTCGAGACTCCACTTGAAGCCGGGCGTGTAGTACTCGGTGCGGACGGCCGGGGCCGCGCCGATGCCGGTGAAGAAGCCGATCGCCCCGGCATTGTCGGCCCAGGCGACGCCCGAGTGGGCGCCCGCGCACGCCGCGCGGCCGTCGGTCCCGTACGTGGTCCGCACGGCGGCGAGGTTCTTGGTCTTGGCGTTCAGCGCGGGCCTGTGCGGGATGCCGCCCTTGAACTCGCGCGCCACGTTGTAGAGGTACGGGCTGCCCGACTCGGCGCCGTTCCGCGTGAAGAGCGCCTGGATGCCGAGGATCAGGCCGGGCGCGGCCCCGGTCGGTGTGATGTAGGCGTTCTTGAGGCCCATGAAGTACGAGGTGGCGACCCGCTTCCCGGCGATCAGCTGGGAGACGCGCAGCTCGCCCTCTCCGAGCTTGGCGTCCGCGCGGTCCACGCTGACGGCGACCGGCTCGGCCTTGCGCGCGTCGAGCATGATCTTCGTGCCCGCGGCCACCTTGACCTGCGGCAGGTAGACCAGGGCTGCGGAGGTCGTGCCGTTCGGCTCCTTGGTGTTGACGTGGGTCAGCACCGCGTAGCGCCCGGCGGGAAGGTCGCCCTGCACGTGACCGCCCTTGACCTCGGCGTAGAGCGAGTCGCCGCCGGCCAGCGGGTAGAGCTCCACCATCGCGTCCACGGCCTTGCCGGTACGGTCGAGCACGTCGAGCGTGACCTTGACCCCCGCCCGGGTGGCCGACAGCGCCTGCGCCTTCGCGGGCTTCTGCCGTACGCCCGTCACCGCTTCGCCGCGCAGCCCGTGCGGGTAACGGTCGCGGGCGGCGGACGGCGCCTGCTGGGCCTGCGCCGCGGCGACCCCACGGGCGTTCGCCTGGTCAGGCCCGTCCAGTGCCACCACGCACGCCGAACCGGCGGCCACCGCCGCCACCGCCGTCGCGGCGACGAAGCTCTTCTTCCCGGCCAAGGGATCTCCCTCCAAAGGAACAGGCCCGCACGAACGCACGGGCCTCGGGGAGAGTCATGTCCGGACGACGGAGATCATTTCAACGCGAACGCCCCGTTCCCAAAAAGCGGGAACGGGGCGTCGCCGAGCGGAACGACAGCGCGCTCACTTGCGCTTGTTGATCTCCTCGGTGAGCTGCGGGGCCACCTGGAACAGGTCGCCCACGATGCCGTAGTCCACGAGCTCGAAGATCGGAGCCTCGGGGTCCTTGTTGATCGCGATGATCGTCTTCGAGGTCTGCATGCCGGCCCGGTGCTGGATGGCGCCGGAGATGCCGACCGCGACGTACAGCTGCGGCGACACCGTCTTGCCGGTCTGGCCGACCTGGAAGGAGTGCGGGTACCAGCCGGCGTCGGTCGCGGCGCGGGAGGCGCCGACGGCCGCGCCGAGCGAGTCGGCCAGCGCCTCGATGATCGTGAAGTTCTCCGCGCCGCCGACGCCGCGGCCACCGGAGACGACGATCGCGGCCTCGGTGAGGTCGGGGCGCTCGCCCTTCTCCTGCACGACCTTCTCGACGATCTTGGCGCCCTTGTCGGCGTCCGACAGGGTCACCGAGACGGCCTCCTCCGCGCCGGCGGCCGGGGCGGCCTCGGGCGCGATGGAGTTCGGGCGGACGGCGATGATCGGCGTGCCGGCCTTCACCTTGGCGTGCGCGATGATGCCGCCGCCGAAGATGGAGTGCTCGGCGACGCCGGCGTCGGAGACGTCCACGACGTCGGTGAGGACACCGGAGCCGATCTTGATCGCCAGGCGGCCCGCCACCTCCTTGCCCTCGGCGGTCGCCGAGACCAGCACCGCGCCCGCGGACTTGTCGGCGACCAGCTGCGCCAGCACGGCGGCCTTGGGGGCGACGACGTAGGAGGTCAGCTCCTCGTCGGCGGCCACGTAGATCTTGGCGGCGCCGTACTCGGCCAGCTTGTCCTTGGCGCCTTCGGCGCCAGGACCGATCCAGACGGCCGCGAGCTCGCCCAGACGGCGGGCGGCCGTCAGGAGCTCCAGCGACACCTTCTTCACTTCACCGTCGACGTGGTCGACGAGGACGAGAATCTCAGCCATTGTTCCTAATCCCCTTCCTCGCTCAGACGAACTTCTTCGACGCGAGGAACTCGGCGATCTTCGCGCCGCCGTCGCCCTCGTCGGTGACGATCTGACCCTGAGCGCGCGGCGGGGCCTCGGCGAAGTCGACGACCTCGGTGGCCGCGTTCGCCAGGCCCACCTGGGACCCGTCGATGCCCGCGTCCGCGATGCCGATCGTGTCGACCGGCTTCTTCTTGGCCGCCATGATCCCCTTGAACGAGGGGTAGCGCGGCTCGTTGATCTTCTCGACGACGCTCACGACCGCGGGCAGGCTCGCCTCGACCTTGTCGAAGCCGTAGTCGGTCTGCCGCTGGATCTTGATGGACGTGCCGTCGATGTCGACCTTGTTGGCCAGCGACAGCTGCGGTACGCCGAGGCGCTCGGCGAGCATCGCGGCGAGCACGCCGGTCCGCGCGTCGGTGGACTCCGAGCCCAGCACCACCAGGTCGAAGCCGGTACGGCCGAGGGCCTGCTGGATGGCGTAGGAGGTCTGCAGCGCGTCCGACCCGGCGAGGCCGTCGTCGATCAGGTGCACGGCCTTGTCGGCGCCCATGGCGAGGGCCTTGCGGATCGAGTCGGTGGCCTTGTCCGGGCCCATGGACAGAACGGTCACCTCGCCGCCGTGGGCCTCCTTGATGCGCAGCCCCTCTTCGATGGCGTACTCATCGAGCTCGTTGATGACACCGTCCGCGGCCGCACGGTCGAGCGTGCTGTCATCGGACTTCAGCTTGCGCGGGCTCTCCGTATCGGGAACCTGCTTCACCAGGACGACGATGTTCATGGCCGGTGGCCGACCTCCCTGCACTCAGTTGGCCGCTGGGGAAAGCGGACAGTGGGCGCCGCCCAGGGCGGGTCGACGCGAGTCTGATCTGCACAGCCTGCCAAACACCCGAACGTGCTTCGGCTCCGGGTCCCCGCTTGGGCCGTACGGTATCAATATTACCGATGAGTAACCTGCTGGCAAATCCCAGCTCGTGAGACCTTACCCACGCTCGGCGGACACCGCCCGTCCCGTTCGCGCTCCGCGATGCCGGTGACGCAGATCACCCCAGAGTGCTCTGCCAGCGCGCGATCGCGCTCTCCACCGAGCTCTGCAGCCCGTACATCGGGGCGAAGCTCGGCGTCAGCGAGATCGCTCCGACGACCGCCATGAACGCCAGCAGCCCGAGCACGACTCCGGCCACCGCGATCCCGCGCGGCGCGACCGGCGCGAGAAGGCGCTGCATGCCGAGGCGCGGCCCGCGAACGCCGGGCGCGGCCCACAGGGCGGCGACGCCCGCCGCGGCCCCCAGGCCGGCAGCGGCCAGCGGGTCGACCTCGAAGCCGAAGAGCGACAGCGCGACCAGCCCCAGCGTCACGACCGCGCCGCACGCCGCCGCGTACGGAAGGGTGACCAGCGTCCGCCCGACCGACAGCGCGCGCTCGCGTCCCGTAGGGGCCACCAGCATCCGCAGCAGCACGACCGCGGCGACCGACAGCACGATCCCGAGCACGGGCATCATCATCGCCACGGCCGCCACGATCACCACGACCATGGCCGACAGCAGCCGGGCCCAGGCCTCGGCCACCAGCTGCACGCGCGACACGGCGGGCCGGGGGCTCGCCGCCACCGGCTCGTTCACCGGCTCGGCCACCGGCTCCTCACGGGCGGCGGGAACCTCGACGGCGGGCGCCCGGGGCACCGCGGCCGCCGCGACCACCACCGACGTGTCCCCCGCGCCCGAAGCCGCCCGGCGCGTGGACGTGCCGGGCTCGCTGGAAGCGGGCGCGGGCGCTGCCGCGGGCTTGGGCTTGGGTGGGGCGGGTGCCGTAGCGGGCTGGAGGTCCAGCGCGGCGACGGCGGTGATGAGGTCGGCGGGGCTGGGACGTGCGGCCGGGTCCTCGTCGGTGGCGGACCACAGCAACGGCTCGAGAACGGAGGGGATCGCGGCGTCCGGGCCGCCGGTCGCGGCGAACGCGACGACCTCGGCCCAGGCCCGGACGTCCTCGGACTCGTGGGCGGGCTCGGCGATGGCGAAGTCGATGACGACGGGCGAGCCGTCGACGACCAGGATGTCGCGGGGCCGGAGGGCACGGTGCGAGAGGCCGGTCTCGTGGATGGCGGCGAGGGCCTTGGCCAGCCCGACGGCGAGGCGCCCGAGGTCGGCGCCGGTGAGGGCGCCCTGCTCGGCGACGTGCTCGTCCAGCGGGCGGCCGGGCACGAACCGGGAGACGAGGTAGGGCCGGTCGGCGTCGGGATCGGCGTCCAGGACGTCGACCACGTACGGGCTTCGAACGTTCCGCATGGCCTTCAGGTCGGCGCGCAGGCGGTCGCGGGTCTCCGGCGGGAGCAGCCTGATCGCCACGTCGCGGCCGTCGGGGCCGGCGGCTCGGTGGACGCCGGCGCCCTGCTGTGCGAGCAGCCGGTAGGGGCCGATGTGTTCGTGGCTCATAGCGGGATCCACCCTAGGGGCGGTCGGGTATGGATCATGAATAGCCGAGACGGCGGAGTTCGGTCTCCAGCATGGCCAGGTGGCGGTCCACCTCGTCGCGGTCGTAGGTCTCGCGGAGGCGGCGCAGGGTGAACTCCTTGTCGCGGATCTCGTCGGCGCCGATCACCTGGGCCAGGTTGCGGCGGTCGCCGTCCAGCCAGACCCGGGCGGAGGCGAGGAAGGCGTCCACCTCGGCCGGGTCGTAGCCCTCCTTGAAGCGGGCCTTGGTGAAGCGGGCCGCCTGGACGATCGCCACGGCCTGGCGTACGTCCACGAACTGGCCGGGGAAGATCGAACGGTTCGCGAGCAGGGCCTGGGCATGCGCGGCGTAGGTCTTGGCGGCACGGACGATCTCGGCGAGGCGCGGGCCGTTGGCGGGCACGCCGGTGCCGGTCTCGGCGTCCCGTACGGCCTGGGCGGCGGCGGCAAGGGCGCGCCGGGCGTAACCGGCGGTGTGCTCGGCCCATGTGCCGCCGATCGCGCGGCAGCGTTCACCGGCGGCCAGCTCGCGCTTGCACTCGGTCAGCGACACCTCGATCACCGACAGGGTGAGCGCCAGCCCGGTGCGGGAGAACGTGGCGCGGCCGGTCACTGGCGGCTGCGGCTTGGGCCTGGCCGCCGGGCGCTGTGCGGCGGGCTGCCTGCGGGGCCGGAGGCGCGGCGCGATCGAGCCGGGGTTGACGAACCGTGCCGCCAGCTCGGACGCGGTCGGGCGCAGGTCCGGATCCTTGTCCAGCGCCTCGTCCAGGACCTCGCGCAGGTCGCCGGTGATGCCGTCCAGGTCCGGCGTGCCCGACAGGACGCGGCGGACGAACGCGGCGGGGCTGGTCGCCTCGTAGGCGCGGCGGCCGGTCGCCGCGTACGCCACCGTCGCCGCCCACGCGAAGACGTCGGCGGGCGGGCCGACCTGGCGGCCCTCCAGCACTTCGGGCGCGACGTAGCCGGGGGTGCCGATCGGGCCGCGGGTGAGCGGCGTCGCGTCGGCCAGGAACGCGATCCCGAAGTCGATGACGATCGGTTCGCCGCCGACCAGCATCACGTTGCCGGGGTTGATGTCGCGGTGCACGCTCTCGGCCTTGTGCACGGCGGCGAGCGCGTCGGCGACGCCGCCCGCCACCCGCAGCAGGCCGTTGCGTTCGAGGGGGCCGCGGCTGCGGACGGTGTCGAGCAGCGAGGTGCCCTCGACGTAGCGGGTGACGATGTAGGGCGGGTCGTGGTCGAGCCCCTGGTCCATCAGCTCCACGACGTGCGCGCTGCTGATCCGCCGCATCGCCTCGACCTCGCGCCGGAGCCGGTCCTTGGCCTTGAACTCCTCGGGCAGGAACGGGTGCAGCGTCTTGATCGCGACCATCAGGCCCTCGTCCGTACGGGCGAGGAACACGTCCCCCATCCCGCCGCGGCCGAGCTGCTGGAGCGGCTGGTACGGGCCGATCGGGTCGAGGGGCCGGGCGCGGCCCGCAGGCCGGGACCCGCCCGTGCCGGTACCGCCCGTGCCCCCGGTACCGCCCGTGCCGTAGGTGCCGCCGGTCCCGCCCGTTCCGCCGCCGGTGCCGCCCTTGGAGCGCAGAACGATCGACTCCGGCCGCAGTGCGCGCAGGCGCCCGATCAGGTCGGCGGCGGAGGGACGCGCCCTCGGGTCGTAGGCGAGCGCGTCCTCGAGCATCCCGCGCAGCTCTTCGGGGACGTCGCCCAGGTCATGGTCGCCCCGGATGATCCGCAGGCAGACGGCGGCGTCGTTGGGCGCGTCGTAGAGGTCGCGGCCGGTCGCCGCGTAGCCGACCATCGCGGCCCAGGCGAAGATGTCGGCCGCCTCGGCGGCGTCCTCGCCCTCCAGCAGCTCGGGCGCCAGGTAGCGCCAGGTGCCCGAGCGCCCGCCTGTCTTGGTCAGCCGGGTGTCCTCGATGCCGTGCGAGATGCCGAAGTCGATGACGACGGGCTCGCCGCCCTCCAGCAGCACGTTCCCCGGCTTGATGTCGCGGTGCACGATCCCGGCCTTGTGGATCGCGTCGAGGGCCTCGGCGGTCCCGAGCGCCACCCGCCACAGCGCCGTGCCCGACAGCGGCCCGGCCACCCTGACCTGGTCGATCAGCGCCGGGCCCGGCACGAACCGCGTCACGACGTACGGCACATGCGCCTCGACGTCGAAGCTCAGGACCTGGGCGACGCGCGGCGTGGCGACGCGGCGCATGGTCTCGACCTCGCGGCGCAGCCGGGTGCGGGCACCGCCCTCGCCGACCAGGTGCGGGTGCAGGGTCTTGACCGCGACCATCGCGCCGCGCGGGTCCTGGGCGCGGAAGACCTGGCCCATGCCGCCCGAGCCGATCAGCTCGACCGGACGGTACGGGCCGATCGAGGGCGGGAGCGTGCCGCCCGACGGCGGGCTCGCGGGAGGCGGGTTCGGTGGAGGCTGGCTCGCGGGAGGCGGGTTCGCGGGAGGCGGGTTCGCAGGGGGCGGGGAACTGGCGGCTGGGGGGCTCACCGCGGGCGGGAGGTCGCCGGTGACCGGTCCCGCCCAGGTGCCGTCACCGGCCCGGGATCCGGTCGACGAGGTCTCGGACATCGTTCCGGAGGCCGTCCAGGTTCTGGCTCATCCCGTTCACCGGGGTGGTGTCGGGCGGTTGCTTCTGCGACAGCACGACCAGCACGCCCGCGAAGACGCCCAGCACGATCGCACCGGCCAGGGCGACCTCGGCGCGGGGCAGTACGGCGCCCCACAGCCGCGCCAGCTGGCGGCGCGGCGCCCCGCTGCCCGGGGCCAGGCAGAGCAGGCCGATCACCACCATCGCGCTGTAGGAGATGGCGCGCGAGGCGTTCATGTCGGGGTAGGCGAACATCAGCACGCCGAGCACGATCAGGCCCGCGAACAGCGACAGGCCGCCGAGCAGCGCGGTGACGATGATCGCGCCGGGCAGGTGCAGCGGCGACTTCAGCGTCGCGGCGACGGCGTCGCCCGAACGCGGGCCGCGCCGCGTGCGCTTGCCCTCCATTCCCTTGGCCGCCTTGTCGCCCGCCCGCAGGATCAGCACGCCGACACCGGTCACGGCGACGGCGAGCAGCGGCGCGATGTTCGCGAACGCGAGCAGCGCGACGAGGACGATCAGGCTGAGCACGCGGTACCAGCCGTACGGCTTGGGCCGCTCGGCGTCGCCGGGCTTCCGGTCGGGCTTGGCGCGCCCGTCCTGGCGGGCCGGCGGCGGGCCGTCGGGGCGCTGCTGCCGCGACTCGGGGCGCTGCTGGGCGCCCGCGCCGTACGGGTCGTACGGTGCGCGCTGGTCGTAGGGGCCGGGCGCGGGCGGACCGGGCGGCGGCTGCTGCTGGGGCGGGAGCCCGCCACGGCGCGGCCGGGCGTTCGTCTGGCGCTGGTAGGGCTGCGCGTAGGCGTCCTGGTCGTAGGTGCCGGACTCGTACGCGCCGTGGCCGGGAGGCGGTCCGGGCGGAGGCGCGGCGGGCGGCAGCAGCCCCTTGAAGTCCTTCGGCTGCGACGGGACGGGAGCCGCCATCGGCGCGGGCGAGGCCGTCGACGAGGGCGGCGGGCCCGGCGCCGGAACGGAGTTGGAGGTGGACGACGGGCGCGAGCCCGACTCGGGCATGGTCACCTCGGGGTCGCCGGTCGTCCCGTCGGCGGCGGTGGCCTCGGCGTCGTAGTCCGAATAGTCGGCCGAGGTCTGCGGCGACGGCTGGGACGGCATGGCGAACTGCCGGGCGTGGTCGGTGGGCGCCTCCGAGCCCATGGAGGACGCGGCGGCCGCCCCGGCGGCTCCGGCGGCTCCGGCCGCACCCGCGGCACCGGCCGCACCGAAGACTCCGGCCGCTCCGGCGGCGCTGGTGGACGGCAGCGACGAGCCGCTGTCGGGCCGGGTGTAGTGCTCGTCGATCCGGGTCTGGTCGGTGATCGTCGCCTCGAGCTGCAGGCGCCGGGTCAGCTGGACCAGGCTCACCGCGGTGGGCCGTTCGGCCGGATGGCGAGCCATCGCCGACCGGATGACCGGCAGGATCGCCTCCGGCATCCCGCTCAGGTCGGGGGTGCCCTGCATGATCTTGTAGAAGATCGACTCGAACGTGCCGGAGCCGAACGGCGGCCGTCCGGTGGCGGCGTAGGCGACCGTGCCCGCCCAGGCGTGCACGTCGGAGGCGGGCCCCGCGTCCTCGCCCTCGATGATCTCGGGGGCCAGGTAGCCGGGCGTGCCGATGACCATGCCGGTCGCGGTCAGCCGGGTCGCGTCGGCGGCCTGCGCGATGCCGAAGTCGATGATGACCGGCTCGCTGTCGACCAGCATGACGTTGCCGGGCTTCAGGTCGCGGTGCACGATGCTGGCGCCGTGGATCGCCGACAGGCCCTTGGCGAGGCCGGTCGCGAGGCGCTGCAGCGCCTGGCCGTAGATCGGGCCGGACTCCTCGACGATCTCCTCGAGGGTGCGGCCCGGCACGTACTGGGTGACGATGTAGGGCTGATCGGCGGTGACGTCGGCGTCAAGGATCTCGGCCACGTGCGGGCTGTGCACCCGCCGGTTCGAGTCGACCTCGCGGGCCAGGCGGCGGCGCGCGGTCGCGTCACCGGCGACCTGCGGGCGCAGCACCTTGATGGCCACGTTGCGGCCTTCGGGGTCGGCGCCCAGATACACGACACCCATGCCGCCTTCCCCGAGAGTCTGGAGAACGCGGTAGTGGCCGATTCGGTCCCCGGACGTGACAACCCCCTTCATCGTTTCCGAAACCCTACCCTCGCCCAAGACGCAAAGAGGATCTAACCGGCGTCACGCGGCCCTCACGCGGCCACCTGCTGCCGCTGGGTGATCCCGCCGCTGCGCTGCGCGTCCGGAGTGCTCGTCCACTGCGCGTCGGCGGCCCACTCCGCGAGGCTCCCGGCGAACCAGCGCGCCGACGGGCGGGTGGCCGGGTCGCGGCGCAGGCCGAGCCGCAGCAGCGAGGCGAGCGGCTCCCCGACGCCCTCCAGGTCGACCTGGCCGCGCAGGATCCGGAAGCAGACCCCGTGCAGCGAGCCCCGCCCGAACGGGTGCCGTCCGGTGGCGGCGTAGGCCATCGTCGCGGCCCAGGCGTACACGTCGGAGGCGGTGGTCGCCCGCTCGCCCTCGATCAGCTCGGGCGCGAGGTAGGCGGGGGTGCCGATGACCATGCCGCGGCGGGTGAGCTGCTCCGCGCCGGTCTCCTGGGCGATGCCGAAGTCGATCAGCGTGGGCCGGTCGCCGAGCACCATCACGTTCCCCGGCGCCACGTCGCGGTGCAGGACGCCCGCGTCGTGCACCGCCGCCAGGCCGAGCGCCAGGCCGCGGGCCAGCCGCAGCAGCCGCGCGCCGCGCATCGCCCCGTAGGCCTCGATCAGGTCGGCCAGCGGAGTGCCCGGCACGTACTGCATGACCACGTACGGCTGCTCGCCGCCCACGCGCCCGCCGAGCAGCCGCGCCACGTACGGGCTGGCCACCCTGCTCTGCGCGGCGATCTCGCGCGCCAGCCGGCCGCGCCCCTCCGCGTCGCCCGCGAAGTCGGCGGTCAGCTCCTTGAGCGCCACCTCGCGGCCGAACGGGTCCACCGCGAGGTGGACGACCGCCGTGCTCCCCCGGCCGAGCTCCGCCAGCAACCGATGTCCGTCCAGCCGCCGATGCTTCCCCATACACCCTTTGACGCCAAGAACAGGGCATCCGTTCCTACCGAAACCGATTCGTGATCATGAACGTCGGGCGAACGGAAGGTGTGCGGGGCTCGCCGCCGGATTCCGTCCGACCTGGAGGGCGTCAGCCCTTGCGGGCGGCCTGCCGGGCGCGGCGCTCCTCGCGGCGGGTCTCGAACTTGGTCGCGGCCGCGTCGAGCTGGCCCATGAACTCGCCGAGCTCCTCGCGCGCCTTCTCGCCGTCGCCGGTGAGGCCCTCCAGGTCGAAGACGCCCCACTTGCGCAGGATCGGGCTGATCACGTCGTCGTGGTGCAGCCGCAGGTCGTAGATCCCCGCGTTGGCGATGATCACGGACTTGCGGAGGAACCCGTCGATGCTGTGGCCGGGCATCTGGAAGCCCTTGACCACGTCGGTGATCGCCCGCATCGTCTGGTCCGGCGCGACCTGCAGGCACGCCGAGAGCAGGTTGCGGTAGAAGATCATGTGGAGGTTCTCGTCGGCGGCCACGCGGGTGAGCATCTGCTCACAGATCGGGTCGTTGGAGACCTTGCCGGTGTTGCGGTGCGCCACGCGGGTCGCCAGCTCCTGGAACGAGACGTAGGCGGCGCCGTGCAGGAACGAGTCGCCGTGGTCGGCGTCGTAGCCCTCCTGCATGTGCTTCATCCGGGCGCGGTCCAGCGCGATCGGGTCCACCGCGCGCGTCACCGTGAGGTAGTCACGGATCACGATGCCGTGCCGGTTCTCCTCGGCGGTCCACCGGTTGACCCAGTAGCCCCACGCGCCCTCCTTGCCGAAGACGGTGGCGATGGCGTTGTGGTAGCCGGGCAGGTTGTCCTCGGTCAGGAGGTTGACGATCAGCGACTCGCGGGCCTCGACGCTCAGCGTGGAGTCCTCGGGCGTCCAGCCGTCGCCGCCCATCGGCCCGTCGAAGTCGCGGCCCTGGCTCCAGGGCACGTACTGGTGCGGGAACCATTCCTTGGCCATGGACAGGTGGCGGTCGACCTCCTTGGCCACCACGGGCTCCAGCTCGAGCATCAGGTCGGTCTGGGTCTTGGCTTCGGGCGACACGGACATGCGTGAGAATCCTTCGCTATACGCGTATACGCAACCTACTAAAGCGTAGGTTACGAGTCTTCGCGATCTGCGCGAGAGGCGTCAAGTCACCTCAGTCACAATCAACTCAGGCGATTTTTTGTCGAGCCCCTTGCAACCGACTCCCTGGTCACTCGCTTGGTGAGCACTTATTGGGAGTCGGCCGCCTGCTTCCACATGAGGGTAGCGGCAGCCCTGAGCAGGGGCCTCGGCACCAGCTTCAACGCGGGCATGGCGGCCTTGTACTGAAGGCCCGGCACGCAGAGTGCACGGCCCGTCGTGACGGCCGCGAGACCGGCCCTGGCCACGTCCTCGCGCCGCAGCCACAGCAGATTCGGCTCCGACTCCTCGTCCGTACGGGTGAATCCGGGACAGAGGGCGGTCACGTGGACGCCCTGCCCCGCCACCTCCGCGTGCAGGCTCTCGGAGAACGACGCGACGAAGGACTTGGTCGCCCCGTACACCGCGCTCCCCGGGGACGGCGCGAACCCGGCCATCGAGGCGACGTTCAGGATCCCGCCCCGGCCGCGTTCGATCATGCCGGGCAGGGCCGCGTGGGTGAGGCGCATCAGCGCCGCCACGTTGAGGTCGACCTCCTTGAGCTGATCATCGAGGTCCGACTCGGCGTACGGCCCGAACGCGCCGTACCCGGCGTTGTTGACCAGCAACTCGACCGGCTCCGAACGCAACCGCTGTTCCACCGCGCCGCGCTCGCCCGGATCGGTGAGGTCGGCCGCCATCACCTCGACGCCCACCCTGTAGCGCTCCACCAGGTCACGGGCCAGCTCGTCCAGCAGGTCCGCCCGCCGGGCGACGATCACAAGGTCGGTCCCGCGCATGGCGAGAAGCCGGGCGAAACTCTCACCGATCCCGCTGGAGGCGCCCGTCACGAGCGCGGTTCGGTAGGCCTGTCGCATGGCGGGCGATCGTATCGGTTGACGTGCTGTTTGACCGGCATCTTCCCGGGTAGCGGCCGACACGTCGCAGATTTGGCTCTGTAGTCACGAGTGAGGCCGACATGTCCGGCTACGTCAGGGAAGCCGCGCGCAACCCGTTCGTCCTGAAGATCTCGATGCTGGCGGCCCTCGGCGGCCTGCTGTTCGGGTACGACACGGGGGTCATCTCCGGCGCTCTGCTCTACATCAAGAAGGACCTGGACGCGGGCTCGCTCGCCCAGTCGTGGATCGTGGCGGGCCTGCTGGCGGGCGCGGTCGCTGGAGCCCTGGCCGGGGGCCGCCTCGCCGACTGGATCAGCCGCCGATGGACGCTGCTGATCTCCGGGGTCATCTACGTCGTCGCCGCGATCGCCTCCGGGCTCGCGCAGACGTCCGGCCAGCTGGTCGCCGCGCGGGTCGTCCTCGGGCTCGCGGTCGGCGCGGCCTCGGCGGTGGTGCCGCTCTACATCGCCGAGCACACCCCGCCGAAGATCCGCGGCGGCACGGTCTCCTACAACCAGCTGATGATCACCATCGGGATCCTGGTGGCGTACCTGGTCAACTTCGCCCTCCGGAACGTGGCGGACGGCTGGCGCTGGATGCTCGCGCTCGGCGCGGTCCCCGGGGTGGTCCTGGTGCTGAGCATGCTCGTCGTCCCGTACTCGCCCCGCTGGCTCATGCAGCGCGGCCGCCGCGAGGAGGCCCGCGGCGTCCTGGCGCGCACCCGGCGGGCGGACGAGGTGGACGCCGAGCTCGACGGCATCGAGACCGTCGTCCGGCAGGAGCGCCGCAGGGGCTTCCGCGAACTGTTCGGGACGCGGCTGCGGCCCCTCATGATCATCGGCATCGGGCTGGCGGTCGTCCAGCAGGCCGTCGGGGTCAACACCGTCGTCTACTTCTCGCCGACGATCCTCACCTACACCGGGCTCAAGGCCAACGACGCGATCGCGCAGGCGGTCACCGTGGGGATCACCAACGTGGTGTTCACCGTCGTCGCGATCGTGCTGCTCGACCGGATCGGGCGCCGCACGCTGCTGATCGTCGGAACCGTCGGCCTCACGATCGGGCTGGCTCTGCTGGCGACGTTCTTCGGCCTGGGCTGGCAGGGCGAGGCGCCGTGGGTGGCGCTGGTCGCCCTGCTTCTCTACATCGCCTCGTTCGCGGTCGGGCTCGGGCCGGTCTTCTGGCTGATGATCTCCGAGATCTTCCCGCAGACGCTGCGCGGCCGGGCCATGGCGGTCTGCACGCTCTTCAACTGGGCGGCCAACTTCGTGGTGTCGTACTACTTCTTGCAGCTCATCGACGCCATCGGCCGGGCCTGGACGTTCTGGCTGTACGCGGGGCTGGCGGTCGCGGGCATCGTCTTCTTCGTCGTCCGCGTCCCCGAGACGCGAGGCCGCAGTCTGGAGCAGATCGAGCACGAGCTCGGCGGCTCGGGCGCCTCCGGGCGGCCTGCAGGGGCCGTTCAATTCCACTCTTGATTTCTGCGCCGCCAGAAAGTCCCCTCGTCAGCCGGGGTCGTTCATGGATCTCTCATATTCGACCCAGCCGATTCTCAGAATCCGCCGTTTGGCTTCCGCATCACCACCCCCTCATGAAGGGACTCCAAGCCAATGACGGATCCAGAGTCACAGCGGACCGGCGCGGTCAGCAGGCGCGCCGCGCTGGCGGCGGCGGGCGGTACGGGCCTCGGCGCGCTCGGCATCGCCGCGGCGGGCTCGGCGCTCGCGAGCCCGGACACGCGCGCCGCCCCGGCCGTCCAGGCCGCCGCCACGGGCGGGCACGGCCATGCGCCCGCGTGCGTGCTGTCGCCGGAGGTCACCGAGGGCCCGTACTACCTGGACTACGAGATGGTCCGGCGCGACATCACCGAGGACCGCCCCGGCGTGCCGCTGCTCCTGCGCACCACCGTCGTCGACTCGCGCACCTGCCGTCCGCTCCCGCGCGCGGCGCTCGACATCTGGCACTGCGACGCGGTCGGCGTCTACTCCGGCTACAGCTCCGGTCCGCCCGGCGGCCCGGGCGGACCTGGCCCGGCTCCGACCGGCACTCCGACGGGGACCCCGACGGGCATGCCGACCGGCGGCCCGCCCCCGGGCGGCGGTCACCAGGATCCCGACAACGACCTGACCTACCTGCGCGGCGTGCAGCTCACGAACGGGCACGGGACCGCCGAGCTCCGCACGATCTTCCCCGGCTGGTATCAGGGGCGCGCGCTGCACATCCATCTGAAGGTGCACGTCGGCGGCAGGATCGACCGTAAGAAGAAGACCTATGAGGGCGGCCACGTCAGCCACACCGGCCAGTTCTTCTTCGCCGAGGACGTCGCCACGCAGATCGAGAAGCTCGACCCTTACAAGTCCAACACCGCAAAGCGCGTCCTGCTGAACGAGGACGGCATCTACAAGCAGGCGAACTCGGGCCTGCTCACGATCCGCCCCCTCTTCCGCGGGAATCCCGCCCGGGGCCTGCTCGCCACGATCACCGTCGGCGTCGACCCGGCCGCCACGCCCGCGGGAGTCTGAGCCCCTCCGACCGGCCGGCCGGCCGTCGCTCACCCGGCGGCCGGCCGGTCTCCCGTTCAGGCGGCGGGCCGGGGCTCGCCGCCCGCGTGCTCCAGGGGCGGGAACATCCCGGCCGGGTCGCCGCCCGTGACGTACAGGCCGACGATGAACGCGGCGGTCGCCTCCAGCTGGGCGGCGCGGTCGAGGCCGCCGCCGTACAGCGGCTCGCAGCCCAGATCGCGCACCAGCCGTTCGGCCCTCTCCAGGCCGCCGTCGGCGCAGATCGGCACGCCGAGCGGGCGGCCGTCGAACTCCACCGGCGTGCGCCGCCAGACGCTCTCGTGGCACAGGTTGAACGCCTTGACCACGTGCGCGCCGGGCGCGGCGTCGGCGATCGTTTGCGCCGCGCTGGGGACCGCCTGGGCGAACGCCGGCGGCTCGAAGGTGTTGGTGCAGTCGATCACCACCCGGCCCGCCAGCGCGCCAGCGACCTGATCAAGGACGTCGCGTACGGCGGGGAAGGCGACCGCCATCAGGACCGCCTCGCCGAACTCGGCCGCCTCGCGCAGTGTCCCGCCGCCCACCGCGCCGATCTTGTCGGCCAGCGCCGCCGCCTTGGCCTCCGTACGGGCGCCGACGAACACCTCGTGGCCCGCCCGCACCCACTGGCCGCCCAGCGCCTCGGCCATGTTCCCCGAGCCCAGAATCCCGATCCGCATGTTCGCCTCCCGGTCGATTACCGTGTCGATCAGGACGTTAGGCAGGCCGATAGGCACCATCTGGTGCGCAACGGAGGGGGCAGCATGGAGCGCGTGAAGTCGATGGAACTGCTCGCCGACTGCCAGACGCGCCTCGGCATCGACCTGCTGTCGGGCACGTGGACCGGCGTGGTGCTGTGGTCGCTGCGCGACGGGCCGCTGCGCCCCGGCGAGATGCGCGACAGCATCGGCGGCATCAGCCAGAAGGTGCTGACCGAGACGCTGCGCCGCCTGGAGTTCAACGGGCTGGTCGACAGGCGCCGCTACGCCGAGGCTCCCCCGCGCGTGGAGTACGAGCTGACCGAGGCCGGCCGGGGCCTTCTGGGGCCGCTGCGAGCCCTCGGCGAATGGTCCGCGCGCTACGCCGACGACGTCATGGAGGCACAGTCGTCGCGCCTCACCGATTTCGTCTGACGGAGCCTTTACGATCTCCGGGAACTTCCCCCCTGGAGTATCGCCGTGCGTACGGAAGAACGGATCGGCCCCTACCGCGTTCTCGAAGAGATCGGGGTCGGCGGCATGGGCGAGGTCAGCCTCGCGCGCGATGCCGAGGGCCGTGCCGTGGCGGTCAAGGTGCTCCATCCGGCGATCGCGCGCGACGAGATCTGCCGGCGGCGGATGGAACGCGAGGTCTCGACCATGCGGCGGGTGCGCAGCCCGTACATCGCCGAGGTCGTCGACGCCGACTTCAGCGGGCGCCGCCCCTACATCGTGACCCGCTACGTGCAGGGCCGGACGCTGGAGGAGGTCGTCCGTGACAACGGCCCGCTGCGCGGCGCGGCGCTGACCCGCGTGGTCACCGGGCTGGCGCGGGCGCTGGCGGCGGTCCACACCGCCGGGGTGGTGCACCGCGACGTCAAGCCGGCGAACGTGGTGCTCGCGGACGGCGACCCGGTGGTGATCGACTTCGGGCTGGCGCACGTGCTGGACGCGACCCGGCTGACCCTGACCGGCACGGCGATCGGCACGCCCGGCTACCTGGCCCCCGAGATCCTGGACGGCGAACGCGCCGAGCCCGCCGCCGACGTCTTCTCCTGGGCCGCGACCGTCGTCTTCGCGGCGACCGGCCGTTCGCCTTACGGGAGCGGGCCGCCGGAGGCCGTCTTCTCACGGGTGCTGCGCGGGCGCCACGATCTGAGCGGCCTTCCCCGCTCGCTCGTTCCGCACGTTCAGGCGGGGCTGGCGCTCAGCCCTGAGCGCCGTCCGTCGTCGCCGGAGCTGCTGGAACGCCTGGCCAGGAGCGCTACCTCCCTGGTCACGCCGCCCGCTCCGCCGAGCTCGCCCCGGGTTTCCGCCTCGCCGGAACGGGCCGCCCCTGCGGCGCCGCGTCGCGGGGCACATCCGCTGCGGGCCCCTGCGCTGGCCGTGCTGCCCGCGTTGAGCCAGGTCGCGCCCACGCTGGCCGCGGCCCTGGCGCTGGTCGGCTTCCTCTCGCTGTACGTGCGCGACGCGGGCAAGCGGATGCGGAATCGGATCACGGCGGCGGACGGCACCTGGTTCGGGCGCGTGCGGGCCCGGCTCGCCGCGCTGGTGGCGTTGCCGCTGGAGCTGTCGCTGCGTACGGCGATCCTGTCGGCGGCGGGCGCGCTCGCCTACCTGGCGATCTTCCTGCCGCTGCACGCGCTGTGGCCGGATCCGCGCGCGGTGACGCTGCCGTTCGGGGCACTGGCCGTGCTGCCGGTGCTGCTGCGCGGACGGCGTGGGCGGCGCGGACGGCACGCGATGTGGCTGGCGCTGGCGGCCGTGCTGCTGGCCAGCGCCGTGCTGGCGGCGCCGGCCCCGCTGTGGTGGCCGCTCCCCACGATCAGCGGCCCTTGATCAGCGGCCCGTGATCAGCGGCCCGTGAACTTGGCCTTGCCGGGGCCTTCCTCGACGAAGCTCTTCATGCCGTCGCGCTGGTCGTCGGTGGCCCACAGCGCCGAGAACTGCAGGCGCTCGATCTCCAGGCCGGCGTCCAGGTCGACCTCCAGGCCGCTGTCGATGGCGCGCTTGGCGGCGCGCAGGGCCAGGGCCGGTCCGCCGACGAACGTCGCGGCCCACTCGCGCGCGGCCGTGTAGACGTCCTCATCGGGGACTACGCGGTCGACCAGGCCCATCGCCAGCGCCTCGTCGGCCTTCACGTGCCGCCCGGAGAAGATCAGGTCCTTGGCCTTGGACGGCCCGACCAGGCGGCTGAGCCGCTGGGTGCCGCCCGCGCCCGGGATGATGCCGAGCTGGATCTCGGGCTGGCCGACCTTGGCGCCCGCGCCCGCCACCCGGAAGTCGGCGGTGAGGGCGACCTCCAGGCCGCCGCCGAGCGCGTAACCGGTGATCGCGGCGATGACCGGCTTGGTGATCGCCGCCAGCTCCCTGGTGAACTCCTGCAGCAGCCGCGAGGGCCGCCCCGACATCCCGGCGAACGTCAGCTCGGCCATCTCCTTGATGTCGGCGCCCGCCGCGAAGACCTTCTCGCCGCCGTAAATGATCACCGCGGCGACGGCGTCGTCCTCGGTGACCTGTCGCGCCGCCTCGATCAGCTCGCGCTGCATCCGCGCGTTGAGGGCGTTCATCTTCGGCCGGTCCAGCCGGATCGTCCCGATCCCGTCCTCGACCTCGACCCGTACGAACTCGCCCACACCGACCTCCGAATTGACGCTCGTCACGCTCACCTGCCTGGCCGCATCGAGCCTAACCCGCTCTTGGTTCCGGGCCTCCCGGTGGCTAGCGTTTCCGCCATGACCCCGGCCCAGCTGCGCGCGTACGCCGCGGTGGTGCGGCTGGGCTCGGTCAGGAAGGCGGCGGCCGAGCTGGAGGTGACCGAGGCGGCGGTGTCGCTGCACATCCGGCAGCTGCGGCGCGAGCTCGGCGACCGGCTGTTCACGCGGACCGCGTCCGGGCTGGCGTTCACGCCCGGCGGGCTGCGGCTGGCCAGCCGCGCCACCGAGCTGCTGAACCTCCAGGAACGCACGATCGTCGAGGTGAGCCAGGCCGGGTCGGGGCGGCGGCTGCTGCGGATCGCCGCCTCCAGCCTGTTCGCGGAGTACGCGGCGCCGGGCCTGATCGAGCTGTTCGCGGGGCGGGCCGCCGATCTCGACGTGGAGCTGAGCGTTCAGGATCCGCGACGGTTCGGCGCGCTGCTGCGCAACCGGGCCGTGGACGTGGCGATCGGGCCGCCGCCGCAGGGACCGGCGGACGAGGCGCTGGCGGTCAAGCAGTTCGTCGCCTACCAGGTGGTCCTGGTCGCCGGGCCGGAGCATCCGCTGGCCGGGCACCAGGGCGACGCGGCCCGGCTGCGCGAGCAGACCTGGCTGCTCGGCCCGTCGGCGGCGGGCGGGAACGGCGCGGTCCAGTCGTTCGTGCAGCGGATCCGGGTGCCGGAGGCCCGGCAGCGGATCTTCCAGAGCCACTCGGCGGCGCTGGAGGAGGCCATGCGCAACAACGGCGTCGCACCGGCCGTGCGTTTCGCGGTGAACGGCGACCTGTCCAAGGGGCGCCTGGTCCGGATCGCGGGGCCGGGTCTGCAGGCCGATGGCGCGTGGACCACGATGACGATGGCCGGCCAGGCCGCTCCGCCTGCGGCCTCGGAACTGGTCCGCTTCGCGACGACGCCCCGCGCCATCCAGGCGATGCTGCGAGGAACGGGCGTGGGCGCCGGCCGGTTCCGTCCCGCCATCCACGTCACCCTGTGGAGCTGACCCCCAACCACGCCGATCTTGCTCTCAGCGCCCTTCCACGCCCGATTTGGGGGCGCTGAGAGCAAGATCGGCGAACGTGAGCGCCTCGCGGAGGGCGGCGAAGGTGTGCGCGGGGAGCATGAGGTCGCAGTACGGCAGGGCCGCGGCCATCGTGGAGACACGGGGTTCGTAGCCGGGGGCGGCCGCCCTCGGGTTGAGCCAGACGATGGTGTGGGCGCGGCGCTGGAGCGCGGCCATCGCGGCGGCCAGGGCCTCGGGCGGGTCGCCGTCCCAGCCGTCGGAGGCGATGAGCACGATCGCGCCGCGCACCGTACCGCCGTGATGGGAGGCCAGCAGGGTCGTGACGGCGGTGGCGATGCGGGTGCCGCCGAACCGGTCGGTGACCTTCTCGGTGGCCTGCGCGACGGCGGTCTCGGCCGACTGCCGGGTCAGCACGGCGGTGAGCCTGGTCAGCGTGGTGGCGAACGCGAAGACCTCCGCGTCCGCGACCACCGCGAGGGCGCGCATGAGGTGCAGGTAGGCGGCGGCCTGCGCCTGCATCGAACGGCTGACGTCGCACAGCATCACCACGCGGCGCGGGCGGTCGCGCGGGCTCTCCCGGACGAGGTCGAGCGGCTCGAAGCCGGTGCGGCGGGCACGGCGGAGGGTGGCGCGCAGCGCGACGCGGCGGCCGTGCGGCTGAACGACGCGGCGGCGGCCCCGGCGGACCGGCCAGTCGGCGCGTACCTCGGCCAGCCACTGGCCGAGGCGGTCCAGCTCGGCCGGATCGAGCTCCTCGAACGGGGTGTCCGGGTCGCCGTGCCGCGCGGTCGGCAGGTGGAGGGGTGTCGTGCGTTCGGCGGCTGAGGCGGGCGCCTGTGTCGAGCCGGAGGGGACGGCGAGCGTCGCCCACGGCAGGCCGTTCACCTCGGCCGGGCCCTTCGCGGTCCCTGCTGAGCGGCCGGAACGGCGCGCCCGCAGGGCATGTTTGCGGTCGGGGTGGCGCGGGTCGGGTGCCAGGTCCCCGAAGACCTCCGCGAAGACCTGGTCAAAGGCGGCGAGCTCGCCGTGCCGCCTGACCAGGGTGATCCGCGCGGCCCAGTAGAGCCGCTGCCGCGTCTCGGGCGGGCAGGCGCGCAGCGCGCCCGTGAAGTCGGCCATCGCGGTCATGCCGACCGGGACCCCGCGTTCGCGGAGCCTGCGGACGAGCGCGGTGGCGAACTCGGCGCGGTCCATGTCACATGGCGACGAAGATCACGATCAGCACGATGACCACCACCAGCACGATCGCCGGCGGGATCAGCCGCTTGACGATCGGCCAGCGCGCCACGCCGAGGAGGTTCACCGGCTCCTGCTCCGGTTCGGGCTCGGCCTCGGGCAGGGCGTGCGTGGGCTTGTAGGCCGGCGCGGCCGCGCCGGCGTCCGCCGAGGCGTGCGCGGGGGTGTACGCGGGCTCTTCGGGCGAGGGAGCCGGAGCCGGGACCTGGGCTTGGGCGGGCTCGGATTCGGGCTGGGGCCCGGGTTCGGGCTCGGCGGCCAGCCGCTTCTCCAGGCAGTCGACGAACTGGCCGAGGAGCTTGGCCGAGACCTCCTTCATCATCCCGCTGCCGAACTGGGCGACCTTGCCGGAGATCTTCAGCTCGGTCTCGACGGTGACCACCGTACGGTCGCCGTCCTCGCGCATGGACGCGGTGATGAGGGCGCTCGCCGCGCCCGCCCCGCGCGAGTCGCGGCCGCCCGCGTCGATCACCGCGCGGTGCGCCTTCTCATCCTTCTCGGCGAAGCGGGCGGTGCCGCGGTAGACCGCGACGATGGGGCCGATCTTGACCTTGATGGTGCCGGAGTGCACGCCCTCCCCGTCCACGCCGGTCAGCTGCGCGCCGGGCATGCAGGGCGCGATGGCCTCGAGGTCGGTCAGCTCCGCCCAGGCTCGTTCCAGCGGGACGGTGACGGCGAACTCCTGGTCGATGCGCATGGTCACATCACCTCCGTGGCAGGTCGGCCAGGGCTCGGCCGATCAGGTCGCGGTCGTCGGGGGTCTTGGCGATGGCGCCGATCGTGGTGGCGGCGCCGGGGTGGGTCAGGTCGGCCGCGCCGAGGGCCGACAGCGCCGCCACCCAGTCGATGGCCTCGGCGAGGCCCGGCGCCTTGTCGAGGTCGAGTCCGCGCACGCGGCCGACGAAGCCGGTCGCGGCCTCGATCAGCGGCTCGTGCGCGGCCGGAACGAGCCGCCGCAGGATCTCGGCGGCGCGGGCGGCGTGCGGGAAGTCGATCCAGTGGTAGAGGCAGCGGCGGCGCAGCGCGTCGTGCAGGTCGCGGCTGCGGTTGGAGGTCAGGACGACGTACGGGGGCCGGGACGCGGTGAACGTGCCGATCTCGGGAACGGTCACCGCCGCCTCCCCGAGGAACTCCAGCAGCAGCGCCTCGAACTCGTCGTCGGCCCGGTCGATCTCGTCGATCAGCAGTACGGGCGGGCGTGGTCCGTCGTGCCGCACGGCGGCGAGGATCGGCCGTTCCTGGAGGAACTCTGCGGTGAAGAGGTCGGCGTCGGTGAGCGAGACGTGGCGGGACTCGGCGAGCCGGATGGCGAGCAGCTGCCGCTGGTAGTTCCACTCGTACAGGGCCTCGCTCGCCGTCAGGCCCTCGTAGCACTGCAGGCGGATCAGGGGCGTGCCGAGCGCGGCGGCCAGTGCCTTGGCCGCCGTCGTCTTGCCGACGCCGGGCTCGCCCTCCAGCAGCAGCGGCCGTCCGAGCGCGAGCGCGAAGTACAGCGCCGCCGCCATCCCCTCGTCGACGAGGTAGTCGCACGCGTCGAGGCGTTCGCGCACGTCGTCCGGATCGGTGAACGGCGGCTTCATCGCGGCCGGCCGGACAGCAGGGCCTGGTAGTCCTGGTCGGTGTCGACGTCACGCGGCACCGGCCCGTCGACCGGCGTCTCGTTCACCGCGTACCGCCCCGAATGCAGCAGCTTCCAGACGGCCTTGTCGCCGTGCAGCACGCGCAGGTCGCCGAAGATCTCCCGGTCGAAGCGGAACGGATGGCCCAGCTCATCGCCCGAGTAGCGGCAGACACCGATCGGGCCGCGCAGCCGCCGCACGTCCTCCGGATCGATCCCGGGCTGGTCTCCGAGCAGCAGCACGACCGCGTCGGCTCGCGGATCGACGGCGTCCATCGCGTGGGCGATCGACGATCCACAGCCCGTTCCGTAGTCGGGGACGTCCACCGGCTCGCAGCCGGAGAGGTCGACCACTTCCCTGACCTGCGTCGCCGCCCCGCCGAGCGTCACCAGCAGCTGGTCGAAGCCGCAGGACCGCGCCATCGTCAGCGTCGCGTCCAGGAGCGTGCGTCCGCCGTACGGCAGCAGTTGCTTGGGCCGCCCGAGCCGCCGGGACGCGCCCGCCGCGAGGACCAGGCCGGTGACGAACACGCCCTCACTCATGCCCTCACCGCCGCCCGGCATGTGCGCGCAGGCAGCCCGGTCCGCAGAACCAGACGTCCCGCCCGCCCTCGGCCGTCAGATGCGGGGTGCCGGGCCCGATCGTGACCGTCATCCCGCACACCGGATCGACCGCCGTGCGCGGCTCGGCCACCGGCTCGGCCTCCGGCTCCGTCACGGGCTCGGAGACGAGTTCGCCGGAACGGAGCGCGGCGACGATCTCGGCGAGGATCGACAGCGCGATCTCCGGGGCCGTACGGGCGCCGATCGCGAGCCCCGCCGGAGTGTGGATGCGGCGGCGTTCCTCCTCGGTCAGGTCCAGCTCCGCGAGCACGGCCGCGCCGCGCCGACGGCTCGCGACCAGGCCGATGTAGCGGGCCCCGGCGTCGAGCGCGGCCCGTACGGCCTCCGGCTCGTCGCCGCGCCCGTGCGAGGCGATCACCACGGCGGCGGCCCCGGCCGGTCCGTCCGTACGCGCCGTGAAGTCGATCGACCCGGCCAGCTCGGCGACCGCGACGGCGATCGGCGAGTCGCCCGCCACGTACAGCACGGGCGGCGGCAGCAGCGGCTTCAGGAAGATCTCCAGCGCGCCGCCGGACAGACAGGGGTTGACCACGACCTGCGCGCCCGGCGAGTCCGGGAACGCCATCGCGTCCTCGGGCAGCACGCGCAGCAGCACGGCCTCGCCGTTCCGCAGCGCGCCGAGCGCGGCCGTCCGCACCGAGCTCTCCGCGCAACGCCCGCCGACGAACCCCTCGATCGACCCGTCCGGCAGCACGATCGCGTCGTCGCCCGGGCACACGGACGCGGGAACCTGCGTGCGGACGACGACCGCGTGCACGAACGGCACCCGTTCACCGGTCAGCTCCCGCATCCGCGCGGTGAGGTCGGCGGGCATCAGATCGGCGGGGTGGGACGGCCCTGCATGGCGTCCCACACGCGTGACGGGGTGAGCGGCATGTCGGCGTGCCGGATGCCGAACGGCTTGAGCGCGTCCACGACGGCGTTCACGATCGCGGGCGGCGAGCCGACCGTCGCCGACTCCCCCACGCCCTTGGCGCCGATCGGATGGTGCGGCGACGGCGTGACGGTGAAGCCGGTCTCCCAGTCCGGCACCTCCAGCGCGGTCGGGATCAGGTAGTCCATCAGCGAGCCGCCGAGGCAGTTGCCCTCCTCGTCGAACGCGATGATCTCCATCAGCGCCATCCCGACGCCGTCGGTGAGCCCGCCGTGCACCTGCCCCTCGATGATCATCGGGTTGATGCGGGTGCCGCAGTCGTCCACCGCGACGAACCGCCGCACCTTCACCTGCGCGGTGCCCGGGTCGATGTCGACGACGCAGATGTAGGCGCCGTGCGGGTAGGTCAGGTTGGACGGGTTGTAGCAGATCTGCGCCTCAAGGCCGCCCTCGATGCCCTCCGGCAGATCGCCCGCGCCGTGCGCGCGCATCGCGATCTCCTGGATCGTGACCGCCTTCTCCGGGTCGCCCGCCACGTGGAAGGAGCCCTTCTCCCACTCCAGGTCGGCGACCGACACCTCCAGCATCCCGGACGCGATGATCCGCGCCTTGTCCCGTACCTTCCGGGTGACCAGCGCGACCGCCGCGCCCGACACCGGCGTCGAACGGCTGCCATAGGTGCCGAGGCCGAACGGCGTCTGGTCGGTGTCGCCGTGCACCACCTCGATGTCGGCGGGCGGGATCCCGATCTCCTCGGCGACGATCTGCGCGAACGTCGTCTCGTGGCCCTGCCCCTGGGACTGGACCGACAGCCGGACGACGGCCTTGCCGGTCGGATGGACGCGCAGTTCGGCGCCGTCGGCCATGCCGAGCCCGAGGATGTCCATGTCCTTGCGCGGACCGGCGCCGACCGCCTCGGTGAAGAACGAGACGCCGATGCCCATCAGCTCGCCGTTCTCGCGCTTCTGCTTCTGCTCGCGGCGCAGCTCGTCGTAGCCAGCGATGCGCATGGCCTCGCGCAGCGTCGGCTCGTAGTCGCCCGAGTCGTAGACCCAGCCGGTCTTGGTCGTGTACGGGAACTGCTCGGGCCTGATGAGGTTGCGCAGCCGCAGCTCGACCGGGTCCATGCCGAGCGCGTCGGCGAGGCAGTCCACGATCCGTTCGACCAGGTAGACGGCCTCGGTGATGCGGAACGAGCAGGCGTAGGCGACGCCGCCGGGCGCCTTGTTGGTGTAGACGGCGGTCATCTTGCAGTACGCCGCCTCCAGGTCGTAGCTGCCGGTGAAGACGCCGAAGAAGCCCGCCGGGTACTTGACCGGCGCGGCCGTTCCGTTGAACGCGCCGTGGTCGGCCAGCACGTTCGTGCGGATCGCCAGGATCCGGCCGTCCTGGGTGGCGGCGATCTCGCCGCGCATCACGTAGTCGCGGGCGAAGCCGGTGCTGATGAGGTTCTCCGAACGGTCCTCCATCCACTTCACCGGCTTGCCGGTGACCAGCGACGCGACGATCGAGCAGACGTATCCCGGGTAGATCGGCACCTTGTTGCCGAAGCCGCCGCCGATGTCGGGCGACACGACGCGGATCTTGTGCTCGGGCAGGCCGGAGACCAGGGCGTAGACGGTGCGGTGCGCGTGCGGGGCCTGGCTGGTGGACCAGAGCGTGAGCTTGCCGTCGATGCGGTCGTAGTCGGCGACGCAGCCGCAGGTCTCCATCGGCGCCGGGTGCACGCGCGGGTAGACGATGTCCTGGCTGACCACGACGTCGGCCTCGTCGAAGACCCGGTCGGTCTCGGCCTCGTCGCCGGTCTCCCAGTCGAAGCAGTGGTTGTCGGCCTTGCCGTCCAGGTCGTCGCGGATCACCGGCGCGTTCGGGTCCAGCGCCTTGCGCACGTCGATCACCGGGTCGAGCGGCTCGTACTCGACGTCGATCAGCTCCAGCGCGTCGCGCGCCGCGTAGCGGTCCTCGGCCACCACGAAGGCGACCTCCTGGCCCTGGAAGCGGACCTTGTCGGTCGCCAGCACGGCCTGCACGTCGTTCGACAGCGTCGGCATCCAGGCCAGGTTCTGTTCGGCCAGCATCGCGCCCGTGACGACCGCCTTCACCTTCGGGTACGCCTCGGCGGCGGTGGTGTCGACGCTCAGGATGCGGGCGTGCGCGAACGGCGAGCGCAGGATCGCCAGGTGCAGCATGCCGGGCAGCTGCAGGTCGTCCACGAAACGTCCGCGGCCCCGGATGAAGCGGGGGTCCTCCTTGCGGAGCATGCGGCCGTGGCCGACCGGCTTCTGGTCGTTGTTCTCGGGGAGGGTCGCGGTCATGACACGGCCTCCTGCTGCTCCTGCTGGGCTTGCTGCTCTTGCTGGGCTTGCTGCTCTTGCTGCGCGGCCCGGCGTACGGAGCGGACGATCGTGGCGTAGCCCGTGCAGCGGCAGATCTGCCCCGAGATCGCCTCGCGGATCTCGCCGTCGGACGGGTCGGGATTGCGGTCCAGCAGGGCCCGGGTGGTCATCATCATCCCCGGCGTGCAGAAGCCGCACTGGAGCCCGTGGCAGGCCATGAAGCCCTCCTGGATCGGATCCAGGACCCCGTCGCGTTCCAGGTCCTCCACGGTGCGGACGTCGTGCCCGCCCGCCATCGCGGCCAGCACGGTGCACGACTTGACCGGCTCGCCGTCCATCCACACCACGCACGTGCCGCAGTTGCTGGTGTCGCAGCCCCAGTGGGTGCCGGTCAGCGCCAGATGGTCGCGCAGGAAGTGCACCAGCAGCAGCCGGGCCTCGATCTCCCTGGTGACCGATTCGCCGTTGACGGTCATCGTGACCTGCATCGTCAGCGCCCTTCCGCTCGTACGGCCCGTTCGACGGCCCGGCGCAGTGCCCGCCGGGTGAGCTCCTTGGCCAGGTGCAGCTTGTAGTCGCGGCTGCCGCGCATGTCGGTGACCGGGTCGCAGCCCCGCGCCGCCAGGTCCCCGGCCCGTTCGAACAGCTCGTCCGAGGGCGCCTGGCCGCGCAGCTCGGCGGAGATCGCCGGGATGCCGGTCGCGTTCGGGCCCGCGGCGGCCAGCCCGACCCGCGCGTCCTCGATCAGGCCGCCGTTCAGCCAGACCGCCGCGCCGGCCGACAGGATCGCCCAGTCCCCCGCGCGGCGCTCGACCTTCTCGTACGCGCTGGACCCGCCCGGCCGCACCGGGATCCTGACCTCGACCAGCATCTCCCCCTCGCCGACGGCCGTCTCGTACGGGCCGCGGTAGAACTCGGCCATCGTCACGACCCGCTCGCCGCCGCTGCCCCGGATCACGCACGAGGCGTCCACCGCGCTGCAGACGGCCGACAGGTCCTCCGACGGGTCGGCCTGGCAGAGCGAACCGCCCAGCGTGCCGCGGTTGCGCACCACCGGGTCGGCGATCACCCGCTCGGCGTCCCTGAAGATCGGGAAGAGCTCGTTCAGCGGATCGGACTCCAGCAGCTCCCGGTGCCGCGTGAGCGCCCCGATCCGCACCTCCGACGCGCCGGTACGGACGTAGCCGAGCACGCCGTACAGGTCGTTGATGTCGATCAGGTACTCGGGGTTGGCCAGGCGGAGCTTCATCATCGGCAGCAGGCTGTGACCGCCCGCGAGCAGCCGGGCTTCACCGCCCAGCCGTTCCAGAAGGCCGATCGCGTGCTCGACGCTGGTGGCGCGCTCGTACTCGAACGGGGCTGGTACCTGCACGTGAGACCCCTTTCCGGCCGGCGGAGGGTACCTCGCAGTGCACGCCCGGTCCGGCGGGGTGTCAACGGCAACCTAAGCAAACGCTTAACCCCGGGTTGTCCGACCGCGCTGGTAACTTCGGTGGCCGGTTCATCGCAGCACTCCGGGGATCTCGTTCATGCTCGTCTCGCACGCCACCTGGCACGGCGGTGCCCTCTGCCTCTGGGCCGAGCGCACCGGCCGCTACGAGCCCGACCCGGACGTCCATCCGTACGCGACCCGCGACTTCACCGGGACCTCCTACGAGCCGCTGACCAGGGGCGCGTTCCGCATCGAGCTCACGATGGCGCTGCCCACCCACGACGACCACCCGGCCCCGTCCGCCGAGCTGGGACCCGAGCCGTACGAGGGCGACCCGGAGCTCCGCGAGTGGCGCATCCCCGCCCTGGTCCTGGAGCCGCTCGCCGCCATGGCCCTGCTCCAGGCCGCCGAGGACAGCGGCGACGTCATCCCCGGCACCGACCTGCGCTACCTGTGCCTGCTCGCCGACGAGGCCGCCCACCTCACCGCCCGCGGCCTGGTCCTGCCCTCCCTCCTGCGCGAGGACGGCGACCTGATGGCCCGCTGGCGCCCGGTCATCGACGACACCGCCCGCTTCCGCGCCCTGGTCGAGGCCATGCCCGCCGCCTGCCGCGCCGCGGACGGCGGACGCCCCGCCGCCGAGGTCCTGCGCGAGGCGCTGTCCGGTCTGGTCGACACCATCGTCCGAGGCACCGTTCCGCACCCTCTCCTGCCGCCCCGCCGCGGCAAGGTCCCCGACCGCGTCCCCCTGTCCGAACGCTGGTTCGAGGCGCTGACGGGCCCCAACCCCGCCATCGCCCGCGAGCCCCACGACAACCCCGACGAGCTGATCGCCGAGCTGGACGCCTGGGCCGCCGCGGCCCGCCGCCCCTCCGGCCCGCTCCGCGTCTGCTTCCGCCTGGCCGAGCCCGGCGCCGAAGAGTTCACGACCGAGGAACAAGAGCTCTTCCCCGACGAGAAACCTGAGCCGGCAGAGCCCGACGGCTGGCGAGTCGAGTTCGCCCTCCAAGGCACTGAGGACCCGAGCCTCTACGTCCCCGCCGCCATGGTCTGGTCGGGCGACGCCACCTCCGTCGCCGGCGCCGAGGAGACCCTCCTCGCGGGCCTGGGCCGCGCCCTGCGCCTCTTCCCCGACATGGCCCCCGCCCTCGACTCCCCCATCCCGGCCGAGGTCACCCTCGACACCGCCGGGGCGTTCCGCTTCCTCCGCCAGGCCGCCCCCATGCTCGCCGCCGCGGGCTTCGGCGTCCTGCTCCCCCAATGGGCGGGCAAGGCCAAGCTCGGCATGAAGCTCACCACCCGTACCGACGAGCCGGCCGAGGGCTCGGGCGCCGCCGCCTCCTCCGGCTTCGACCTGCGCGGCCTGGTCGGCTTCCGCTGGGACCTGGCGATCGGCGAGGAGACCATCGACGAGGCCGAGCTCGAGGAGCTGGCCCGCCTCAAGACCCCCCTCGTCCGCCTGCGCGGCCAATGGGTCGAGCTCGACGAGGAGCAGCTCGAGGCCGCCCTCGACTTCCTGCGCCACCCCCGTACCGGCAAGATGACCGCCGCCCAGGCCATGCAGGCCGTCATCCACGCCGGCGAGGAGCACCTCCCCCTCACGCAGGTCGACGCCGACGGCACCTTCGGCGACCTCCTCTCCGGCGAGGCCGACCGCCGCCTCCAGCCGATGCCCTCTCCCGAGGACCTCAACGCGACGCTCCGCCCCTACCAGGAACGCGGCCTGTCCTGGCTCACGTTCATGAACGACCTTGGCCTCGGCGCCCTCCTCGCCGACGATATGGGGCTCGGTAAGACCGCCCAGACCCTCGCGTTGCTGGCGCACGAGCGCGAGAACGGCAAGCAGCCCGCGCCGACGTTGCTCGTCGGGCCGATGTCGCTGGTGGGGAACTGGCAGCGGGAGGCGGCCAAGTTCACGCCGAAGCTGCGGGTGTACGTGCATCACGGGACGGGGCGGCATCGGGGCGAGGACCTCGTCGAGGCGGTGCGGCGGGTGGATCTGGTGCTGACGACGTACGGGACGGCGGCGCGGGACGCGGAGATGCTCGCCGAGATCGAGTGGGAGCGGGTCGTCTGCGACGAGGCGCAGGCGCTGAAGAACAGCGGGACGCGGCAGGCCAAGGCGGTGCGGTCGATTCCGGCGCGGAGCCGGATCGCGCTGACGGGCACGCCGGTCGAGAATCACCTGACCGAGCTGTGGTCGATCATGGAGTTCGCCAACCCGGGGCTGCTCGGGCCCCGGGCCGTGTTCCGGGAGCGGTTCGCGGTGCCGGTGGAACGGGACGGGGACGAGCGGGCGGCCCTCGCCTTGAAGCGGGCGACGCAGCCGTTCATCCTGCGGAGACTGAAGACCGACAAGTCGATCATCTCGGACCTGCCGGAGAAGCAGGAGATCAAGGTCTACTGCAACCTGACGACCGAGCAGGCCTCGCTCTACCAGGCGACCGTGGACGACATGCTCGCGCAGATCGCCGAGGCGGACGAGAAGCAGCGGCGCGGGCTGGTGCTGGCGACGATGGCCAAGCTCAAGCAGGTCTGCAACCATCCGGCGCATCTGCTGAAGGACGGCTCGCGGTTGCAGGGGCGGTCGGGGAAGCTGGAACGGCTGGAGGAGATCTGCGAGGAGGTCACCGAGCAGGGCGAGAAGGCTCTGGTGTTCACGCAGTACGCCGAGTTCGGGTCGATGCTCCAGCCCTATCTCGCGTCGCGGCTGGACCGGCCGGTGCGGTGGCTGCACGGCGGGACGTCCAAGCAGCAGCGGGACGAGCTCGTTCAGCACTTCCAGGAGGACCCCGAGCCGGGGATCTTCCTGTTGTCGCTCAAGGCGGCCGGGACCGGGCTGACGCTGACGGCGGCCAACCATGTGGTGCACGTGGACCGGTGGTGGAATCCGGCCGTCGAGGATCAGGCGACCGACCGGGCGTTCCGCATCGGGCAGACCAAGAACGTGCAGGTCCGCAAGTTCATCTGCGTCGGCACGATGGAGGAGCGGATCGACGAGATGATCGAGCGCAAGAAGGCGCTCGCCGAGTCGATCGTGGGCACCGGTGAGGACTGGCTGACCGAGCTGTCGGTCGCCGAGCTGCGCGACGTGCTGCGGCTGTCGCCCGAGGCGGTGAGCGACTGATGGCCGACTTCTCCGAATACGGCCCGCCGCGGCCGGTCGAGGACGGGCTCAAGGCGATGTCGCGGCGCGGGTCGATCGGCGCCGAGTGGTGGTCGCGGCGGTTCATCGACCTCGTCGAGTCGTTCGCCGACACCGGGCGGCTGCAGCGGGGCCGGGCGTACGCGCGCAAGGGCCAGGTGATCAACCTGCGCGTGCATCCGTACGAGGTGACCGCGCGGGTGCAGGGGTCGCGGGAGGAGCCGTACGAGGTCGCGCTCGGCATCGACGCGATCGAGGAGCGGGACTGGCGCGACATCGAGGCGGCGCTGGCCTCGCGCGCGGTGTTCCGGGCGCGGCTGCTGGCGGGCGAGATGCCGCCGGAGATCGAGGAGGTCTTCGCCGAGTTCGGCCTGTCGCTGTTCCCCGAGGCGGCCGCCGACCTGCACCTGATGTGCAGCTGCCCGGACTGGGGCGACCCGTGCAAGCACTCGGCCGCCGTCCTTTACCTGCTGGCCGAGCAGTTCGACCGCGACCCGTTCCTGATCATGGAGTGGAACGGGCGCACCAAGGAGCAGCTGCTGACCGCGCTGCGGCGGCGCCCGGCGGGCGAGCCCGACCCGTTCGAGATGGACGAGGCGCCGCTCACCGCCGAGGGCTTCTGGACACCGCCGTCGGGACTCGCGCGGCTGCGGGAGAGGCCGCCCGCACCTCCCGTTCCACCTGGATTTATCCTTCAGGTGGCAACACCGCCGCCGATCCGGATCCGCCGCCGCGATCTCACCGATGTGCTCGCTCCCGCCTACGAGGCGCTCGCTCCCGAGGAATAGCCCTTGCCTCAGCTCGTCCCGCCGACCCCTGACGTGCACGCCTCGTTCATCGCCGCGATGGACGAGTTCGCCGAAGAGGGGCGCGGCGATCCCGCCGACGCCAGCGTCCTGGGCCGCGAACTGCGCCTGAACGGGCCGACCTGGCGCGAGCCCGGCGCGTTCGAGCAGTTCGTCGAGGGCCTGATCGCGCAGGAACGGGAGGAGACGCCCCGCCCCGACGGCTTCGTGCCGAGCACGACGCTGTGGTGGGTGGAGGGCGACGCCTTCATCGGCCGCATCGTGGTGCGCCACCGCCTGACCCAATGGCTGCTCGACGTCGGCGGCCACATCGGCTACGACGTGCGCCCGTCCGCACGTGGCCAGGGCCACGCCACCCGCATCCTGAACGCCGCGCTCCCCACCGCCCGCCGCCTGGGCGTCGACCCGGCCCTGCTGACCTGCGACGATGACAACATCGCGTCCCGGAAGGTGATCGAGGCCAACGGCGGCGTCTTCGAGGACCAGCGCGGTGTCAAGCTGCGCTACTGGGTCCCGACGTCCTGATAGACCGGTCCTGATGGACAGAATCCTCATCGCGGGGATCTCTGGCGCCGGGAAGACGACGTTCGCGCGCACCCTCTCGGCCCGGCTCGATCTCCCGCGCTACGAACTGGACGCCCTGCACCACGGCCCCGGCTGGGTGAAGCGCCCCGAGTTCGAGGCCGACGTCGAGGCGTTCAGCTCCGGCCCGCGCTGGGTGACCGAGGACCAGTACAGCCGCTTCCTGGGCGACCTGCTGTGGGACCGCGCCGACACGGTCGTCTGGCTGGATCTGCCGCGCCGCACGGTGATGTGGCGCGTCATCCGCCGTTCCGTCGTACGCGCCGTGACGCGGAGCGAGCTGTGGAACGGCAACCGCGAGAACTGGCGCGACTGGCTGGACCCCGAGCACCCCATCCGCTGGGCCTGGTCCGGCCACGCCGCCAAGCGCGAGGCCGTCGCCGCCCGCATCGCCCGCCACCCGAACATCAAGGTCATCCGCCTCCGTACGCCCCACCAGGCCCGCCGCGCCCGCCGCCACCTCCCCGCCCAGGCCGCGACTCGGCGTTGAATCAATCTCCGTCCCCCGCGCAACATTGCGGTGCGCCTCGGCAGTAGTACGGGCGAGGACGAGGGCCGAGGAGAGCGGATGGAGTTCCGGGAGTACGTGGCGCAGCGGTCGTCGCGGTTGCGGCGCACCGCCTACCTGCTGTGCAGGGACTGGGCGACCGCCGAGGACCTGGTGCAGAGCGCCCTGACCAAGGCATGGCTGGCGTGGGGCAGGGTCGGCGACGATCCGGATCCGTACGTGTACCGGATCCTGGTGAACACCCACGCCTCCTGGTGGCGGCGCAGGTGGCGCGGCGAGGTCCCGACGGCGCGGATGCCCGACCAGGTCGATCCGCACGCGCCGAACGTGGAGGACCGCGCGGCGCTGTGGGCGGCGCTCGGCAGGCTCGGCAGACGCGAACGGGCGGCCGTCGTGCTGCGCTACTTCGACGACCTGGACCACGCCACGATCGCGCGGATCCTCGGCTGCGAGCCGGTGACCGTGCGCAGCCAGATCAGCAGGGCGCTGGCCAAGCTGCGCGTCGATCCGGAGATCGCCGGGATCACTGAGAGCGCGCCCGTACGAGAGGAGGCCTGACCGCCATGCCGTTCACCGAACAGGACCTGCGCGAGCTGCTCGTCGACCATGGCGGCACGGAGCCCGCACCCGCGTTCCTGCTGGCCGAGACCGTCGAACGCCGAGGTCGCCGTGTGCGGCGCCGGCTCCGTGTCACCGCCGTCACCGCGGGGGCGGCAGCGGTGGCCTGCGCGGCGACCGCCGTCCTCGTGCTGCCGGGGCTCGGCGACCATGAGGTGCCGGGTCCGCTGACGACGTCAGAAGTGGCGCCGCCGAACGACGACGTCCTGAAGTCCGGCCCGGTGCAGCGGGCCATCAAGAGCGTCGTGAAGCTGACCGCGACCGCGCCGCAGTGTCAGCGGCGGATCGACGGCACGGGGTTCGTGTACGCCCCACGGCACGTCATGACGAACGCGCACGTGGTCGCGGGCTCCCAGGGCACGGTCAAGGTACGGTCCGTGGCCGGGAAGCAGCAGGAAGCCCGTGTGGTCCTGTACGACCCGGTGAAGGACATCGCCGTCCTCTATGTCCCGGGGTTGACGGCGGCCCCGCTCGCGTTCACCCCCAGAGCGAGTGTGGGCGACGACGCGGCGGTGGTGGGCTTCCCCAAGGGAGGGCCGCTGACCGCGTCCGCCGCCAGGATCCGCGCCCGCCAGACCGCCACGGGCCTGGACATCTATCACCGGAGCAGGGTCAGCCGCGAGATCTACACGATTCGCGGGCACATGGAACCCGGCGACGCGGGCGGCCCGCTCCTCACTCCGCAGGGAACTGTCCTCGGCATGAACTTCGCCGCCGCCCTCGATACGGAAACACCGACCGCCTACGCGTTGACCGCCGGGCAGGTCGCATCGGCCGCCCAGCAGGCCAGGAACGCCACCGCGCCGGTCTCGACGGAGGGCTGCTCAGACTGAAAAGGCCTCTTATCAGCAGGGCGCCGAGCGCGCTACGGTGGCGCAGATCTTGGAGGTCCCCCGTGCGCCGTATCGCCCTGACCGTCGGTTCCGCCCTGCTCGCCACCTCGCTGGCGCCCGCCGCGCACGCGTCCACCGGCGCGTTTACCGCCGCGTCCACCGCCGCGCCCGGCACCGTCGTGTCGGTGTCGCCGCTGCCCGCTCCCCTGTGGCTGCCCGGCACGGGCTCGGCGCACCGCGTGACGTACGTGTCGACCGACTCGTCCGGCAAACGGGCGCTGAGCAGCGGCGCGATGTTCACGCCCAAGGGCAAGGCGCCCCGCGGCGGCTGGCCGGTGGTGTCCTGGACGCACGGAACGGTCGGGATCGGCGACTCCTGCGCCCCCTCGACCGCGGGCCGTTCCGAACGCGACATCACCTACCTGACCACGTGGATGGCGCGCGGCTACGCGATCGTCTCCAGCGACTACATCGGCCTCGGCACGCCGGGCGTCCACCCGTACCTGGACGGCCGTACCGCCGCGCACTCGGCCGCCGACATGGTCCGCGCCGCGCGACATGTCGACAAGTCGCTGGCCCGCAAGTGGGTGGCGATCGGCCAGTCCCAGGGCGGCCACGCGGCCCTGTTCACCGCCGCGACCGCCCCCAAGTACGCCCCCGACCTGGACTTCCGTGGCGCCGTGGCGACCGGTCCGCCCTCCAACCTCGAGAGCATCGTCTCCCTCGCGGGTCCCTACATCCCGAACATCCCGCTGCCCGACCTGACCGCGTACACCGCGTACATCCTGGCCGGCCTGCGCGCGGCCCGCCCGGGCCTCAACCTGGACCGTTACCTCACCCCGCTGGGCAAGCAGGTCGTCAAGGACGCCGAGAACCTCTGCTACGACCCCATGGTCAAGCGCACCGAGGGCATCGGCATCGGGCAGCTCCTCAACCGTTCCCTCTTCGACGCCACGTTCTTCACCAACCTCCGCGGCATCATGGAGGTCCCTCTCACCGGCTACACCCGCCCGTTCTACATCGGGCAGGGCATGGTCGACACCACGGTCCCGATCCCGCTCACCCTCAAGCTGGTGGCCGCCCTCAAGGCCCGCAGCGTCAACTTCACCTTCAAGGCCTACCCCGGCGCCGACCACAGCGGCACCATGGCGGCCTCCCTCCCCGACACCACCAAGTTCGTGGCCGCCCTCTTCGCCCACTAGGCAAGGCGGAAGGGCAGGGGGCGTCAGCCGTTGTTCGCTCGCTTCACTACGTAGGGTCCCGCGATGGCACCGGCTATCGCCAGGAGGGGCGGGAAGAGCGCCACCAGCCTGAGCATGTTCGTGCCGCCCAGCAGGAAATGGCCTACCGCCCCGCCGACGACCTCCAGGAAGAAGCCCCCGAGCAGGCCGGCGATGAAACCCAGCAGGATGGATCCGATCGTCTTCATGATGGCTCGCCTCTCGACTCGTCCGGCGTATGAGTCGATGGTGCGCGGGCGGCGGCCGCACGGGGATCCGGCGCGGGAGGGCACCTGCCCTACGCGTCTGGCGTAGGGCAGGTGGCCTAGATACGCCCAGGGATGTAGACGGGTGGAAGGCCGAACTTGGCGAGCAGGTCGGCCCCTCCGGCGAAGACGATGATCCGCTCGATGCCCGTTGATGTGGCGTCCAGAACGCCCAGGCCGAACGCCTCGTAGGCGTCGCCGACCCGGCGGTAGGCGCCAGCGGCGGGCTGTCCGTTGGCCTGGACCGGGATCATCTTCCAGTCCCCCGGCTCACCGATCACGCGCATGAGGTAGCGCAGGCAGGTGACGCGGCCGGAGAACCAGGTGCGCGTTCCCACCATCTCGATCGACGCGTCCGACCGCAGTGCTCGTTCCAGCGCTTTGACGTCGGCGTTCTCGAAACCGGTGATGTAGAGCTCGAGGAGCTCTTGGGACTGCGGGTCCGTCGGCTCGGTCAGCTCGGAAGGGGTGGCTTGATCGAGAGCGGTCCGGGCTCGTTGCAAGGAGCTCTTGACCGCCGTGACCGTTGTTTCGAGCATCTCGGCGACCTCGGCCGCGGGGAAGCCGAGCACCTCGCGCAGCAGGAAGGCCGCGCGCTGCCGCGCGGGCAGGTACTGCAGGCTCGCGATCAGCGCCAGCCGCAGTCCCTCGCGGGCGGCGATGATCGCCGCGGGGTCGGCGATCGGCTCCAGCCAGGGCACGCCGTCCTCAGGGAGAACGGGACCATCGGGATCGTCGCTCGGCCCGCCCAGGCCGGACGGCAGCGCACGCCGTCCGGCCCGCTTCAACGCGGTCAGGCACGCGTTGGTGGCGATCCGGTAGAGCCAGACCCGTACCGACGACCGGCCCTCGAACTCCCCGAACGAGCGCCATGCCCGCAGGTAGGTCTCCTGCACGAGGTCCTCGGCCTCGTCGGCCGCCCCGAGCATCCGGTAGCAGTGCGCCAGCAGCTCACGCCGGTACGGCTCCGTGCACTCGACGAACTCTTCGGAAACAGCCATCACAGTCCCAGCCGGGGACGACCCCAGTCGCCCATCCTGCGGATCGCGTCGTCGGCCTCGGGCGCCCGGCCCGCGGCCATCTGGAACGTGTGCTGCATCTCCGGGAAGACGTCCAGCCGCACCTCGACTCCCGCCTTCGCCGCACGCGCCTCAAGGGCGTGGCCGTCGGCCAGCAGCACCTCGTCCCCGCCCATCTGAATGTAGATCGGCCCCAGCCCGGCCAGGTCCCCGTACAGCGCATTGGCCAGCGGGTGCCGCGGATCGTCGGTGAACAGGTCCACCAGCGCCTTCACCACGTCCGTGGTGAAGAACGCGTCCGAGTCCCGGTTGGTCTCGTAGGTCTCCCCCGCCACCTCCATGTCCACCCACGGCGAGATCAGCATCGCCGCCCCGGGCAGCGGCAGCCCGAGCTCCCGCGCCCGCAGTTGAACGGTAATGGCCATGCCGCCTCCTGCGGAGTCCCCGACGAACGCGACGTGCTCCGCACTCACCCCCTGCTCGAGAAGCCATCCGTACACCGCCGCCGCCTCGTTCACCTGCGTGGGATGCCGGTGCTCCGGGGCCAGGTGGTAATCGAACACCAGCGCCCGCGCGCCGATGGCCTTCGCCAGGTGACCGAGCATCTTGCGATGCGAGTACATGGACCCGCTGATGAATCCTCCCCCGTGCATGAACAACAGCACCCGATCCTGCGCGGCCCCCTTCGGCGTCACCCACATGGCCGGAAGCCCGGCCGCCTCCGTCTCCACGTAGTCGACGCCTCTGGGCTCGGCGGTCAGGTTGCCCCAGGATTCGGTGTCCGGCTTCTCGTCCTCGGGCCACGAGGCCGCCTGCCGGGTCGTCGCCCAGTGCTTCTTGACCGCTTCCGACTGCTTGCTCGCCATCGTCCATCTCCCAACACCAGCGGCGCGCCGTCCGCGCCGATGACATAGAGACACCCGCCGTCTCCGAAAGGAATCGGTCCCGCCAGAACGCATCTGAAGCCAGAGGGCGGGCGATGAGAACGAGGGGGCGGGGCGGTCTGTATCGGGGAAGGCCGGTTGCCATCCGGCAAGCGGCCGTGGGCTAGGCCTGGGAGGGCGCAATGTCCAAGTCAGTGCTCGACATGTCGGTGTCGCTCGACGGTTACATCTCCGATCCGGACGACTTTCTGGGTGGGGAGGACGGCGAGCGGCTGCATAGATGGGCCGCGGAGGAGTCCGCGGTGGTCAAGCGGTTCGAGGACGAGTGGAAGGGCGCGGGGGCGGTGCTGTCGGGGCGGCGGACGGCGGAGCTCATGGATCACTGGGGCGGGGATCACGGCGGGCTGCCGATCTTCGTGCCCAGCCACCGGCCGCCGGGGCCCGCCGCCCGGTGGGGGTATCCGCTGGTGACGTACGTGAACGACGGGATCGAGAGCGCGATGGCGCAGGCCAAGGCCGCCGCCGGGGAACGGGACGTGCAGGTGCGCGGCGCGTACACCGGGCAGCGGGCGATCGAGGCCGGGGTACTGGACGAGGTGCAGGTCCATGTGGTGCCGGTGCTGCTGGGCAAGGGCCACCGGTTGTTCGACATCCTGCCCGCCGAGGTCGAGCTGGAGATCGTCGAGGTGATCGATACGCCGGGCGCCACGCATGTGCGTTACCGCGTTCGCTAGCCGGAACGCCCGAGGTGGTCCCGGACCTTCTTCAGGCGGCTTCAGGCGGCTTCAGGCGGGGATATGGGCCTGGACTCTGAAGCCGCCGTCTGGGTTGGGGGCGGCGGTCAGCGTGCCGCCCAGGGCCTGGGCCCGTTCCTGCATGCCGCGGATGCCGTTGCCCGGGGTCGGGACCGAGGAGGATTCGCCGTCGTCGTCGATGTGGAGCTGCACGGTCTTGGGCGTGTAGACGACGCGGATCACGACGGCGGTGGCTCCCGCGTGCTTGGTCACGTTGGTCAGGGCCTCTTGGACGATCCGGTACGCGGCGAGATCGGCTTCGGGCGGGAGCGGACGGGGGTCTCCCTGGATCTCGGTGCTGACCGTGGGGCCGCCGGCGGCCCGGGTACGTTCGGTGAGTTCGGGCAGGCCCTTGAGACCGGGCGCGGGGGCCACGGGGGCCCGTTCGTCCACCTGCCTGAGGACGCCCAGGGTCGCGCGCAGCTCGCGAAGGGTTTCCTTGGAGGTGTCCTTGATGGCCACCAGCGCGGTCTCGGCCTGAGAGGGCTCCTTGTGGAGGCCGTGGAGGGCCGCGTTCGCCTGAACGTTGATGAGCGAGATGTTGTGCCCTAGAACATCGTGCAACTCGCGGGCGATGCGCAGGCGTTCCTCGGTGGCGCGGCGGCGGGCCTCTTCTTCGCGGGTTCGTTCGGCGGCGAGGGCCCTTTGCTCCATGGCGCCCAGGTAGGCGCGTCTGTTGTTGACGACAGCGCCGATCGCCACGACCGCCACGAACCAGCCGATGATCAGGTAGAGGCCGGCGTCCCGCAGGTGGTCGACGCCGCTGGTCACCTCGCCGTACAGCATGATCATCAGGGCGACGACGCTGAGGCCGGCGGCCACCCAGAGGCGGCCCTCGGCGGCGGCGGTGTAGAGCGAGACGACGAACGTGAGCAGCAAGGGCCCGTCGGGCTCGGCGAGCGGGTAGTAGACGCAGCACGCCGCGACGGTGATGAGCGCCACCAGGGCGGGATGCCTGCGCCGCCAGTAGAGCGCCCCGCAGGCGATCACGATGAGCACCCAGCCGAGACCGGGGACGGCGCCGCGGGACTTGACCTCTTCGCCGGCGAGCGTGAACAGGGAGATCACGACGAAGAGACCCGCCGCCAGGGCGGCGTCGGCGGCCTGACCACGGAGCGGCCAGGGCAGCCACTCACTCCACGTCGACCGCATCCCCTCATCCTGCCAGATCTTGCGATCCTGCAATGAAATGTAGTACATCTACTATCAATGGAAGTAGAGGTAGGAGAGAGTGTTGTGACCTTCATACGGGACGTCCGCTGATGTCCACCGACAAGGAGAACGTCTACAACCGGATCCCGATGCTCCGCGCGGAACGGGGGGTCTCGCGGCGTGACCTTGCGACGGCACTCGGCGTTCACTACCAGACCATCGGCTACCTGGAGCGCGGTGAATACAGCCCGAGCCTGCACCTGGCGCTTCGCATCGCGGAGTACTTCGAAGTGCCGGTCGAGGTCGTCTTCTCCCTGAATCCCTTCCCCCGCCTAGGGAGCACCTCGTGACTGTGATGAGAGAGAGCACCATGTCCAAGCGCAGCAAGAAGGACGAGCGTCTGCGGAAGCTGATGGAGCAGGACGTGCCCGCCCGCTACGACTCACGCACGGGGCGGCGGCGCCTGGTGGCGCTGGGCGTGGGATGCCTGGGCCTGTTCTGGGCGGCCGCGGTCGTCTGCTGGCTGCTCGCCCCCAGCAACACGGCGATGATCTCCACGTTCGTGCTGTGCGGCATCGGGCTCGCCCTCGGGGCCTGGGTCTTCGGAACGCTGATCCTGGTGAGCGGGGTGTCCGGGCGGATCCCGGAGCACCTCCTGGACGAGCGGCAGTTGCAGCAGCGCTACCGGGCGCACGCCGATGCCCACCGCGCGTCGTTGCTGCTGGTCTTCGCCACCTGCTTCGTGGTCCTGGCCCTGATGGGAGACGACGACCACGTCTCCGCGGCGGCCGTCGTGGTGACCTTCTTCTCCCTGCTGGCCAGCATCGCCGCCCTGCCGTACCTCATCGCCACCTGGAAGATGGCCGACCCGCCTGCCGTCGACGAGGAGGGCTAAGGCGAGGCGGCCACCCGGCGGGCCGCCGTGAGGGCGACCTGCTGGGCGTCGGCCACGGTCCTTGCCTGAGTGACGTAGCGAACGGTGATCTGGATGTTGTCCTGGCGGGCGAGGACGGTGGCTATGCGCAGGCGGCCGTCCTCGGAGGCCACGCAGGCTTCGTCGCCGATGCCGGTCGGACGGCTCACCGGGCCGAGGCCGGCGAGCGCGGTGCAGCCCCGGCGCATGCCGTCGATGGCGTGTTCCTCAGGGCCGAACCGCTCCAGGTGGATGTTCATCTCCGCGAAGCCCGCGCCGCGCGAACCGTTGGTGCTGCACCGGGCGCTGGTGGCGCCGCCGCTGCCGATGGCGTTCGAGGCGTCGGTCACCAGCGCCGCGATGTCGGCCGTACGGCACGGATCGTGCAGCTCGGTGCGGCCGAACGGCAGGAGCCCGGTCACGAACCCCAGGATGATCGTCACCGTGCCCACGACCACGCCGCCGAAGAGGCCGTAGACGCCGGGCTTGAGCGCCTCTTGCAGGTCGATCGGGTCGGCTTGCGGCCAACCGGGTCGCGTAGGCAAGGGCGAAGGCTTGTCGTCCTCGGGCACGGTCATGCGGCGGCCGCCAAAGCCTGGGCCAGGCGCTGAAGTTGCGGTTCACGGCCCGTCGTCGGGCGAACGGCGATGACCGTCACCACCGTCTTGTCGTGGAGGGCCTTGACCACGTACGCCGGGTCCCGCAGGTAGTTGCCCGCGCAGGCGGCCACGCCGGGGACGATGACCGTCGTGAGCGTGCAGCCGTACTCGGGCGACTTCACGTCCAGGTCGTAGGCCTTGCGGGCGTTCTCCACGGCGGGATGGGTGACCTTGGGGCCGCGGTTCTTTCCCTGCCTCTTGTAACCGGTGGTCTCGCCGTGCCGGACGACGGTCAGCGACAGGCGGTACTGGTAGTCGTTCCCCATCTCGAACGTGCAGTCGCTGCGGGACTCGCCCTCGGCGCCCGGTTCGGTCAGTCCCAGGGACTCCGACTCCACGGTGGCATGCGGCAGCACCTGGTCGAGCCGAGCCTGGTCGACCAGGTCGCACGCGGACCGTACGACCGGGACGGGCTCGTCGTCATCGTCGGCCTGCGAGAAGCCCGACCAGACGACGCCACCGCCGAGCAGGGCCCCGATGACGGCCATGCCCAGCGCGATGTAGACCTTCGTCCGCCGCCGCATGATCGACGCATTATGCCCGAGTCCGGCAGGCGCGGATCGGGTCCAGCCCGCCGTTGGCCTGCCCTGGCCGCGCCCCTCTGAGCAGCGGCCAGGCAGCGGTCTGGCGGCGGTCTGGCGGCGGGTTAGCGGAGGTCGCCGTTGGTCATGCCGTGCGGGGCGGGCGGGAGGGCGATGAGGCCCATCTCGGCCTGGCTGGCGAGCATCCGGTTGCGGGGCACGACGCGCACGTTGTAGCCGAACGAGCCGCTGCGGCCGAGCGGCACGTCGCCCACGTAGCGCAGGCGGCCGTCCTCGAAGCGTTCGGCGCCGTCCAGGTCGACGTACGACGGCTCGATCAGCACGTCGCTGTCGTCCACGCGCCCGTACGCCACCTCCACGGCGACGTCGTCGGGGTCCAGTCCGCCCAGGTCGACCACCACGCGGACGGTCAGGCGGGCTCCCACGTGCGGGCTCTCCTCGCCGGACGACTCGACATGCTCGACGGCCACCGACGGCCACGCCTTCAGGACGCGCTGCTTCCACGCGGCCAGAGACCGTGCGCCCGCATGCCCGTCCCCGCTCATCGCACGCGCGGACGCAGCGGCCGGGGCGTAGTACCCCTGCACGTAGTCGTGCAGCATGCGAGGCGCCAGAACCTTCGGCCCGAGCGTGGCGATGGTGTGCTTCACCATCTCCAGCCAGTGGCGCGGCAGGTCCGATCCGTTCCGGTCATAGAACGTCACCGACACATGGTCCTCGATCAGTTCGTACAAGGCCGCGGCTTCCAGGGCATCGCGCCGCTCAGGGGCGGAAAGGCCGTCCGCCGAGGGGATGGCCCATCCGTTCTGGCCGTCGTACCACTCGTCCCACCAGCCGTCGCGGATCGAGAGGTTGAGCCCGCCGTTCAGGGCCGACTTCATGCCGGAGGTGCCGCACGCCTCCAGCGGCCTGAGCGGGTTGTTCATCCAGACGTCGCAGCCCTGCACGAGCGACTGCCCGAGCGCCATGTCGTAGTCGGGCAGGAACACGATCCGGTGCCGTACGTCCTCCGCGTCGGCGAACCGCACGATCTCCTGGATGAGCCGCTTTCCACCTTCGTCGGCAGGGTGCGCCTTGCCCGCGATGACGATCTGCACGGGACGCGTGGGGTGCAGCAGCAGTTCCTTGAGCCGGTCCGGGTCCTGCATCATCAGCGTCAGCCGCTTGTAGGACGGAACGCGGCGCGCGAACCCGATCGTCAGGACCTCCGGGTCCAGCGCGTCGTCGATCCACGAGATCTCGGCGGCGCTCGCGCCGCGCTGCCGCCACGACTCGCGCAGCCGGCGCCGGGCCTCGCGCACGAGCCGGCCGCGCAGCACGCCCCGTACGCGCCACATCTCGCCCTCGGGGACCTTGCGCACGTCGGCCCAGCCCTGCCCGGTCTCGACGAGCGCGGGGACCTCGCGTTCGGCCAGCTCGAGCACCTCGCGCGCCACCCACGTGCCGGGGTGGACGCCGTTGGTGACGAAGCCGATCGGGACGTCGCCGGTGTCGAAGCCGCCCCACAGCCCGCCGAACATCTCCCGGCTGACCTCGCCGTGCAGCTCGCTGACGCCGTTCACGCGCTGGGCGAGCCGCATGCCCATCACGGCCATGTTGAACACGGTCCGGTCGCCGTCGGGGTAGTCCTCGGCGCCGAGCGCCAGGACGCGGTCCACCGGGACGTCGCGCTCCTCGTTCACCCCGCCGAAGTACTTGGAGATCAGCTCGCGCGGGAAGCGGTCGATGCCCGCCGGAACGGGCGTGTGCGTGGTGAAGACCGTCCCGGCCCGCACCGACTCCAGCGACTCGTCGAACGACAGGCCCTGCTCGGAGACCAGCTCGCGGATGCGTTCCAGTCCGAGGAAGCCCGCGTGGCCCTCGTTGGTGTGGAACACCTCGGGTGCCGGGTGGCCGCTGATCCTGCAGTACGCGCGGATCGCCCGCACACCGCCGATGCCGAGCAGCATCTCCTGGAGCAGCCGGTGGTCGCCGCCGCCCCCGTACAGGCGGTCGGTGATGTCGCGGGCGGCCGGGTCGTTGTCCTCGACGTCGGAGTCGAGCAGCAGCTGCGGCACCCGCCCCACCTGCGCCAGCCACACCTGGGCGTGCAGGTCGCGGCCCTGCGGCAGCCCGATCGTGACGCGCACGGGGGTACCGTCCGGCTCGCGCAGCAGCGTCAGCGGCAGCCCGTTGGGGTCGAACGTGGGGTAGCGCTCAAGCTGCCAGCCGTCGGGCGACAGCGACTGGGAAAAGTAGCCGTGCCGGTAGAGAAGCCCGACGCCGATGATGGGGACGCCCAGGTCACTGGCGGTCTTCAGATGGTCGCCGGCCAGGATGCCGAGGCCGCCTGAGTACTGCGGCAGCGCGGCGGTGATCCCGTACTCGGGCGAGAAGTAGGCGATCGACGCGGGGCGGGCGGCGGCGTCCAGGCCCTGGTACCAGCGCGGCGAGCCGAGATATTCGTGCAGGTCCTCGATGGCGTCCTGGAGGCGTCGCAGGAACCGCCGGTCCTGGGAGAGTTGCGCGAGTCGTTCGGGCGAGACCTCGCCGAGCAGCCGGACCGGGTCGTGCCGGACCAGGTCCCAGAGCTCGGGGTCGACGGAGCGGAACACGTCGAGGGTCTCGTGGTGCCACGACCAGCGCAGGTTGAGGACGAGCTCCTCAAGCCCGCGCAGCGGGGCCGGAAGGACGGTGCGTACGGTGAATCGCCTGATTGCCTTCACGTACGGCCACGGTAGGCGCATCCCTTCCGCGACGCGACCGACGCCACAAGATCGTCACTCTAGGGATCGGTGCGGAGCGATGCGCGCAACGCGGTGAGGGCCGCCGCGGCCAGGGCCCCCGCGGCGACGCCGAACGAGTTGTACACCCAGTCGCCGGGGTCGCACTCGCGCCCCGGATCCAGGGTCTGCAGGAACTCCACGACCACGAACCCCGCCGCGATCACCACCGGCGCCGCGACCGCCCGCCGCGTCGCCAGCACCCCGAAGAACCCGCAGGGAATCCACAGCGCGACGTTCATCACGTCCTCAAGCCCGCGCTCCCCGAACGTCCGCACCGACCAGTCCATGCGCCCGATCGGGTCGGCGAGGCACTGGTCCAGCCGCGCCCCCACACCCGGCTCCACCGTCATGGGCAACGTCATCGACAGCACCAGCGCGCCCCACACCAGCAACGCCAAGGTCGGCAGCGCCGCCCACCCCGTACGCCGCACCAAGGGCCGCCACGCGAGCACTCCTATCCCAGCCAAGACGACCCATAGCGTCAGCGCGCGTATCGCCTCGAACGGCACGTGTTGCGGCACCCCGCGTACCTCCCCCGTCCCCTAGAACGACGAACCGCCGGACCGCGGAGTTCGGCGGCCCGGCGGCCGAAGCCGGACGCGGGAGAGGCGCAGGAGGGACAGAAGACCATAGCGCCCAAATGGCGCGACGGACAGCATCTGCGGAGTAGCACAAAGTTAGCCATGGCTACATGACGATAAGCGGCCGAACGCGGGCATGGACGAATTTGTACATCGCTAGCGGGTAGGGGATGGCGCATGCGAGTCGAGTCCGCAATGTCCGGCACGACCCAGATGACCGACCCGGAGGCCGGATCGAAGCCCGGAACGGAGCCCGATCCGGCGGACCGGGAGGCCGACCGGGAGGCGACCGGGCCGAAGCCGGAGCCGGGCCCCGAGCCCAGGATCGGCCGCATCCCCATCCTGGACGTTCAGCCGCAGGTCGGAGGCGGAAACTGGCCCGCCAAGGCGGTGATCGGCGAGACGTTCACCGTGAGCGCCACGGTCATCCGCGAGGGGCACGAGATGCTCGGCTGCGCGGCGGTTCTGCGGACTCCGGACGGTGAGCTGTTCCCGCTCGCGCACATGACCGAGATCAACCCGCCCAGCGACCGTTACGCGACCGAGGTCACGCCGACGTCCGAGGGCATGTGGCACTACCGCGTCGAGGCGTGGGGCGACCCGATCGCGCATTGGCGGCACGACGCCGAGATCAAGGTTCCGCGCGGCCAGGACGTCGAGCTGATGCTCACCGAGGGCTCGCTCCTGTTCGCCCGCGCCGCCGAGTCGGTGCCCGCCAAGGACCGGCCCCGGCTCGTACGGCTCGCCAGGACGCTCGCCGACGCGACGCTCTCCCCGATCGAACGGCTCGAAGCCGCCGGCCACCCCGACGTGATCGAGCTGCTGCACCGCCACCCGCTCCGCGAGCTGATCACCGACTCCGAGTGGCTGCCGCTGGCGGTGCACCGCGAGCGCGCGCTGGTCGGGTCGTGGTACGAGTTCTTCCCGCGTTCCGAGGGCGCCTCGTACGACCCGATGGGCCGCCGCGGACCGCAGAGCGGCACGTTCCGCACCGCGATCAACAGGCTCCCGGCCGTCGCCGACATGGGCTTCGACGTCGTCTATCTCCCGCCGATCCACCCGATCGGCACCACGTTCCGCAAGGGCGCCAACAACACCCTCGACGCGGGCCCGTACGACCCCGGCTCGCCGTGGGCGATCGGCTCGCCGGACGGCGGCCACGACGCGATCCACCCCGACCTCGGCTCGCTGGAGGACTTCAAGGCGTTCGTCTCGGCCGCCGGCGACCTCGGCATGGAGGTCGCGCTCGACCTGGCGCTCCAGTGCTCGCCCGACCACCCGTGGGTCACCGAGCATCCCGAGTGGTTCACCGAACGGGCCGACGGCACGATCGCCTACGCCGAGAACCCGCCGAAGAAGTACCAGGACATCTACCCGCTGAACTTCGACAACGACCCCGAGGGCATCTACCGCGAGGTGCTGCGGATCGTCCGGCACTGGATGGACCACGGCGTACGGATCTTCCGCGTCGACAACCCGCACACCAAGCCCGTGCGGTTCTGGGAACGGCTCCTCGCCGAGGTCGCGAGCACCGACCCCGACGTGCTGTTCCTGGCCGAGGCGTTCACCCGGCCCGCGATGATGCACACGCTCGGCAAGATCGGGTTCCACCAGTCCTACACGTACTTCACCTGGAAGAACGCCCAGTGGGAGCTGGAGGAGTACTTCGAGGAGCTCGCCGGGGACGCGGCGGCCTACATGCGGCCGAACGCCTTCGTGAACACCCCCGACATCCTGAACGAGTACCTCGTGCACGGCGGCCGCCACGCGTTCGAGATCCGCGCGATCCTGGCCGCGCTGCTGTCGCCCACCTGGGGGGTCTACTCCGGGTACGAGCTGATCGAGAACGTCCCCGTACGCCCCGGCAGTGAGGAGTACCGCGACTCAGAGAAGTACCAGTACCGTCCGCGCGACTGGGAGGGGGCCGAACGGGAGGGCGCGACGATCGCCCCGCTCATCACCCGCCTGAACCACTACCGGCGGGCCCATCCCGCCCTGCGCAGGCTGCGCAACCTGAAGTTCCACCCCGTCGACCAGCCCGAGTTCATCTGCTTCTCCAAGCGGCTGCTGGACGACGTGGTCATCGCTGTGGTCAATCTCAACCCTCATCAGACTCGTGAGGCGACCGTTCATCTGGACCTGTCCGCGCTCGGGCTCGAGCCCGGCGCCGAGTTCGCCGTGACCGACGAGCTGTCGGGCGACACCTTTCACTGGCGGCAGGAGAACTACGTGCGCCTCGACCCTCACGACCAGCCGGCACACATACTCACGCTCCGGAGAAACGAGAGTTGAACCCACGCACCTCACCTTCCCCCGTATCCGGGACACCCGCCTCGACCGAAGCCCATCCCCCAGCCCAAGCCCCCACCCCCGAAGCCCCGGCTTCCGAAGCCCCCGCTCACGAAGCCCCCACACCTGAAGCCCCCACACCTGAAGCCCCCAACCCCGGAGTCCACATCCCGCCTCAAGCCGATCTCCCGCCCCAAGCCCCCACACCTGAAGCCTCCAGCCCGGACGGTCGCCCGCCCGAGAACGCGGCCCCGCCCGGGGCGCTGCCCGACGCGGAGCCGATCCCCGAGATCCCGCCGGAGGGCAACATCGGCGCGGCCGAGCCCGTCCCCGACGCGTTCGCGCCCGAGACGCCGCGCGATCCGCACTGGTACAAGACCGCGGTCTTCTACGAGGTGGCGGTCCGCGGGTTCCACGACTCCGACGGCGACGGCACGGGTGACCTGCGCGGCCTCATCCAGCGGCTGGACCACCTCCAGTGGCTCGGCATCGACTGCCTGTGGCTGCTGCCGCTCTACCAGTCGCCCCTGCGCGACGGCGGGTACGACATCGCCGACTACACCAAGATCCTTCCGGAGTTCGGCGAGCTCGGCGACTTCGTCGAGCTGATCGAGGAGGCGCACGCGCGCGGCATCCGGGTGATCGCGGACCTGGTCATGAACCACACCTCGGACCAGCACGCCTGGTTCCAGGCCTCGCGCTCGGATCCGGACGGCCCGTTCGGGGACTTCTACGTTTGGAACGAGACAGACGACAAGTACTCGGGCGCCCGCATCATCTTCGTCGACACCGAGACCTCCAACTGGACCTACGACCCGGTGCGCGGGCAGTACTACTGGCACCGGTTCTTCTCGCACCAGCCGGACCTGAACTACGACAACCCGAACGTCCAGGACGCGATGCTGGAGGTGCTCCGCTTCTGGCTGGACCTCGGCATCGACGGTTTCCGGCTGGACGCGGTCCCCTATCTCTACGAGCGCGAGGGGACCAACTGCGAGAACCTCCCGGAGACGCACGCCTACCTGAAGCGCGTCCGCGCCGAGATCGACCGGCTCTACCCCGACCGGGTCATGCTGGCCGAGGCCAACCAGTGGCCGGCCGACGTGGTCGAGTACTTCGGCGACCCGGGCGTGGGCGGCGACGAGTGCCACATGGCGTTCCACTTCCCGGTGATGCCGCGCATCTTCATGGCCGTACGCCGCGAGCAGCGCTACCCGATCTCGGAGATCATGGCGCAGACGCCGAAGATCCCCGAGAACTGCCAGTGGGGCATCTTCCTGCGCAACCACGACGAGCTCACGCTCGAGATGGTCGAGGACGAAGAGCGCGACTACATGTACGCCGAGTACGCCAAGGATCCCCGGATGAAGGCCAACATCGGGATCCGCCGCCGCCTCGCGCCGCTGCTGGACAACGACCGCAACCAGCTGGAGCTGTTCACCGCGCTGCTGATGTCCCTGCCCGGCTCGCCCGTCCTCTACTACGGCGACGAGATCGGGATGGGCGACAACATCTGGCTGGGCGACCGCGACGCCGTCCGCACGCCCATGCAGTGGACGCCGGACCGCAACGCCGGCTTCTCCAAGTGCGACCCGGCGCGCCTCTACCTGCCGGTCATCCAGGACGCCATCTACGGCTACCAGGCGGTGAACGTCGAGGCGCAGCAGAACAACCCCGGCTCGCTGCTGCACTGGACCCGCAAGATGATCGAGATCCGCCAGCGCCACCCGGTGTTCGGCGTCGGCGCGTACGTGGAGCTGTCGGCGTCCAACCCGAGCGTCCTGGCGTTCGTACGGGAGATCAACGGCGGCGAGGCCAACCAGTGGGGCGGCATGGACACCGTCCTGTGCGTCAACAACCTGTCCCGCTTCCCCCAGCCCGTGGAGCTGGACCTGCGGCGTTTCCAGGGATCCACCCCGATCGAGTGCATGGGCGGCGTGCGCTTCCCTGCGATCGGTGAGCTTCCCTATCTGCTGACGCTGCCCGGCCACGGCTTCTACTGGTTCCTGCTCCCTCCTGCCAATGGAGATGAGGTGACCTAGCCCGTGCTGCCCCCAGAGCCCGTACTGACCGGGCTGCTGGCCGGCTGGCTGCCCCGGCAACGGTGGTTCGCAGGTAAGGACCGTGAGATCTCGGGGGTCTCCGTCGTTACCGCGACCGAGTTGCGGCCTGCCCTCCATCATCTGGTCCTGGCCGTCGAACAGGGGCCCGTCGTCGACCACTATCAGCTCGTCATCGGTTCCAGCCGGGACATCCCCGAACGGCTGCGGCCGGGAGAGATAGGCCTCGTCCCCGGCAGCGTCCTCTACGACGCGGCGCACGACCCCGAGGCGAACGCCCTTCTGCTGTCCCGCATGGCGGATGAGACCCACATAGGTTCTCTGCGCTTCCGGCACACGCCCGGTGTGGCCATAGACACCGGGCTCGACAGTGCCCTGATCGCCGGCGAGCAGAGCAACACCTCTGTCATCTTCGCCGACTCCTACATCTGCAAGCTGTTCCGCCGCCTGTCCCCCGGAGTCAATCCCGACCTAGAGGTCAACCTGGCCTTGAGCGGCTCCGAGCACACTCCGGCCGTCATCGGCTGGATGGAGACCGACTCCGGCGACACCCTGGCCCTTCTCTCCGAATACCTCCGGACGGGCACCGACGGCTGGAAACTGGCCGTCACCAGTGCCCGCGACTGGCTCTGCGACGTCGGTTCCGATCCCGCCACCGCCGGTGGCGACTTCGCGGCCGAGTCCGAACGCCTGGGGGCCGCGACCGCCGCCGTCCACCGCGATCTGGCGGAGGCGTTCGGCGTCACCACCCAGCCGAGGGCCGACCTTCTGACGATGGTCGAACGCATGCGCGCGCAGCTGTCGGAGGTCTGCAACGAGGTCCCCGACCTGCGCCCGCAGGCCGAGGCCATCGCGTCGGCCTTCGACGACCTGGCGGCGATGCCGTCTCCCCTGACCGTTCAACGTGTCCATGGCGACTATCACCTGGGCCAGGTCATGCGGACCGACACGGGCTGGGTGCTGCTGGACTTCGAAGGGGAACCGGCCCGTACCCCCACCGAACGCAAGGACCTGGCCCACCCGCTGCGCGACGTGGCGGGCATGCTCCGTTCCTTCGAGTACGCGGCCCGCTTCATGGAGGCCGAGAACGGCCTGGAGTCTCGCGCGTACGCGTGGGCCGCCCGCAACCGGGACGCGTTCTGCAAGGGCTACGCATCGGCGGGAGGCCCGGACCCTGCCGAGCACGCCTCACTCATCCGCGCCTTCGAGTTCGACAAGGCCGTCTACGAGGTCCGCTACGAAGCCCGCAACCGTCCCTCCTGGTTGCACGTTCCCCTGCGTTCCCTCTCCCACCTGGCCGCCTAGGGGCCATGCCCTCGACTACATAACAGAATAGCAATATTGATCTTAGACAAGATAACTCGTCAGCCATGAGGATCTGGAGGTGAATCGAGAACGGATTGAGGAGGACGCCTCATGGTCACCGGATGGGTGATGCGGGCCCTCGTCAGCGCGCACGCGGTCGCGATCTTCGGGCAGCCCGTGTTCGCCGGGGTCTATCTGAGCGGTGACTACGACGCCCTGCGCTGGCACGCGGCCGGCGCCAACGTGGTCACCTCGATCGGCTACGTGCAGCTGATCGCGGCGATCGTGGTCTGGGTCCGGCTGCGTCAGGCCTGGCCGTTCGCCGCCACGTTCGCGCTGGTGGTGGCCGAGACGGTGCAGTACTTCGCCGGGATGGACGGGGCGCTCTGGCTGCACCTGCCCCTGGGCGTGCTGACGATCGTCGCGCTCGCCGTGCTGTTCATCGCCGTGTGGCGCCGGCCGATCCGGCGGGCGCCGGTCCGGCGGGCCTCCCGGCGGGAGAACGCCCATGTCTGAGACGCGTGTATCTGAGACGCGTGTGTCTGAGACGCGTGGCATCGGGCGACGGCAGGTCCTGGGCATCGGCGGAGCGCTCGGGCTGCTGGGCACCACCGGGCTGATCACCGCGGCGGGCCTGGCACGCCGACCGGCCTCCACCGGCGACCAGTTGCGCAGCGGCGTCCCGCTGCCGCCCGCCTTCCAGGTGCCGTTGCCGCTCCCCTCCGTACTGAAGCCGGTCAGCACCAAGGGCGGCGTCGACCGCTACGAGATCACCCAGCGCGAGGCGAGCCTGGAGATCCTGCCGGGAGTCTCGACGCCGATGTGGACCTACGGTGGAACGTTCCCGGGCCCGACGATCGAGGCGCGCCGCGGCCGTCCGGTCGTCGTGACGCACCACAACGAGCTGCCCGTGCCGACGGTCGTCCACCTGCACGGCGGCCGGACCCCGGCCGCCTCCGACGGCTACCCGACCGACCTCGTCCTGCCGAAGGACTGGCAGGACCCCGCCGCCCAGCCGTCGCACGGGATGAGCGGCATGCACGGGATGGGCGGGATGCAGGACCCTAAGGCCGTGGTGACGCGGCTGACCAGGGAGTACACGTTCCCGATGGATCAGCGGCCGACGCTGCTCTGGTACCACGACCACCGGATGGACTTCACCGCCCCGGCGATCTGGCGCGGCCTCGCCGGGCTGCACATCGTCCGCGACGACGCCGAGGATTCGCTGGGCCTGCCCTCCGGTCCCCGCGAACTGCCGCTGATGATCGCGGACCGCGCGTTCGACGACCACGGCGGCCTGCGCTACCCCTCGCTCGACCCGGGCCTGCGCGAGCAGCCGGGCGTCCGCGAGGCTTATCTCGCGGGGGTCTTCGGCGACGTGATCCTGGTGAACGGCGCGCCCTGGCCCGTGCACGAGGTCGACGCGGCCCGCCACCGGCTGCGCGTCCTGAACGCCTCGAACGCCCGCCACTACGACCTCGAAGCGGTCACCGACGACGGCCGCCGCCTCCCGCTCGTCCAGGTCGGCGCCGACCAAGGCCTCCTCGCGTCGCCCGTCACGCTCCGGTCCCTGCCGATCGGCCCGGCCGAACGCTACGACGTGGTCGTCGACTTCACCGGCGTCCCGATCGGCGGCCGCGTCAGGATCCTCAACCGGCTGGGCGAAGGGCGCACCCGCGACGTGATGGCCTTCCGGGTCGCGCGCAAGGCCGCCGACCCCAGCCGCGTCCCGCGCGTCCTCGCCCATGACCTGCCTGCCTGGCGCCGGTCCGACGCCGTCCGGACGCGCGACTTCTCGTTCCGCGCCGGGCGGATGAACGGCGGCCACGGCTGGCTGATCAACGGGCTGCCCTTCGACCCGGCCCGCTCCGACGTCACGACCCGGCTCGGCGACGTCGAGGTGTGGCGGCTGATCGCGGACGTCCATCACCCCGTCCACCTGCACATGGTCGGGTTCAACGTCCTGTCGCGCGGCGGCGCGAAGCCGCTCGCCCACGACGCGGGCCTCAAGGACACCGTCTCGCTCCGCCCGGGCGAGTCAGCGGAGATCATCACCCGCTTCGACGGCTACCGCGGCCGCTACCTCTTCCACTGCCACAACGCCGAGCACGAGGACATGGGAATGATGGCCAACCTCGACGTCATCTGACCCCGGGATCGGGCGTTCAGCGACGCCGGAACAGCCCGCGCCGCTTGCCCGGCGCCGAGTCCTGAGCGACCTCCGGCTCCGCTACGGGCTCGGGGTCCGCCTCGGCGTCCTCAGGCGCACCCGAGCCCAGCAGGTTGGCGATCGCCTGCAGGAAGTCCTCCGGCTCCGTCGTCATGCCCGTCAGGTGGAGGCGGTGCCCCTCCTCCACCCACTCGCCGAGGATCGCGCCCGGCTCGTTGGTGATCGGGTCGGTCGCGTACTCCAGCGTGAAGAAGCGGCAGGCGTCCGCGCCCGAAGGCTGGATCATCGCGGCGAAGTACGCCTCGGCCGCGGCGGTCGGCTCGGGGAGGCTGACCAGCATGAGGCGGTCGTCGTTCAGTTCGAGCAGGTTGCCGAGCAGCCCGTCCGCGGGCAGGCGTTCATCGGCCGGAAGGTCCTCGCCGACGTCGCGCCAGGTCTTCTCCAGCATCCCGGTGAGGTCGCCCGCCGGGGTGCTCGCCAGCAGCGTCGGCCCGTAGTCCTGCGACACCTGGCGCAGCACGGTGTGAACGAAGTGGTAGTGGTGGCGGCGCCGCTTGACCGGATCGTGCACCGGCTCGGGGATCTCGCCGATCATCTCGTGGAACGACTCGGGGAAGTCGAAGGTGAGCGACTGCCCGTCCAGCGCGGTGAGCCGCTCCATCGCGCCGTCCCGCCACCAGTACACGTGCGGCGACAGCCGGGCCTCGTTGGCGCTGAACAGCCCGACGGTGTCCTCGGCCATCGCGGCGAGCGCGTTCAGCACGGTCCCACCGGTGATCGGGTGCAGCAGCACGTGGAACTTGGTCGGCAGCGTGACCAGCAGCCCGTCGCCGGGGATCGGTCCACCGGTCAGCCGGGGCGCCAGGTCGTCCAGCACCAGCACGCGCCCCGCGGTGAACGCGGTCTCCCCGGACAGCACGTGGTAGCTGCCGCCCTCGTCGGCGTGCACGACCTCGTGCCGTTCGATCGGCAGGGCGCGCAGGTTGCGGTGCGCGAGCTCGCGCTGTTCCTCGGGCGTGCCGAGGGACTCCAGCGCCTCCTCGTCCAGTCCGGCGTCGCCGCTCACCGCGATCACCTCGTGCAGGCCGGGCGCGATCTCCGGAACGGTCTCCGGCGGGTCGTGCAGCTCCTCCGCCGAAAGCACCATTCCGAACAATCTTCCGCGCAGCCCCTCTTCCGCCATGCGGGGATTCTCGCAGAAATACCACCGTTCACCGTACGTAACGACCTATCGGGACGTTTCAGGCGTTTCATGCCATGACGGGCCGTGGTGGGGGGTGTCCACATGCGGCCATGATCAACGGCCTGTTTGTGCCGTTTGTGGGCCTATGACCGGCACATCGGCGCGTGACGGACCCCTTACCAGCCGGAGCGGTACGAGGTGCGTAGGCGACTCTGCGCAACTTACGGGAGTCCTACGCAGAGTCCTCCAAACATGATGGGCGGACCCGCCATCTAACGGGTCAGGACAACGACGAGCCACGGGGATTTCCGATGCAGACTCCAGACTCAGTGCGCGCCACGGGGGGCGGGCCTGGTCGCGGCCACCGGGTGGCCTCACGCCACCACTCGCGACTGCTCTCCCCCTCTCCTCACGCGCGGCGGTGGCCGACCGTCACCGCGGTCGTCCCGACGCTGAACGAGGCCGACAACCTCCGATGGCTCATGCCGCGGCTGGCGGCGGTGGACGAGATCGTGATCGTCGATGGCGAGTCCACCGACGGGACGGTCGAGTACGTGCTCTCGGTGCGCCCGGACGCTCGGATCATCATCGAGCCGCCGACGGGCAAGGGCAGCGCCATGCGGACGGGGATGGCCGCGGCGACGTCCGAGATGATCGTCATGCTGGACGCCGACGGGAGCATGGACCCGGCCGAGTTCGACTCGTTCCTCGCGCTGCTGTGCCGCGGCTTCGACTTCGTCAAGGGGACTCGTTACGGCTGCGGGGGCGGCTCGGACGACCTCACGGGCCTGCGGCGCCTGGGCAACTCGGCGCTCACCGGCCTCGCCAACAAGCTCTACCGGCAGAACTGGTCCGACCTCTGCTACGGCTACGTGGCGATGCGCCGCGACGCGGTCGAGCGGCTCCGGCTGGAGTCGACCGGCTTCGAGATCGAGACCGAGATGTGCGTGAACGCCGTCCGGGCGGGCCTGCGCATCGCCGAGGTCGCCAGCCACGAGACCGAGCGCCGCCACGGCGAGTCCAACCTCAACACCTGGCGGGACGGCTTCCGCGTCCTGCGCACCATGGTGCGCCTCCGCTTCAAGGGGCGGCTCACGCCCCCGGCCGACCAGCCGATGTGCGAGACCACCGTTCCGCTGAGCTGGCAGGCCGCCGCGTTCAGCCGCACCGGGACCGAGTAATGAAGACGACCGTCGTCCGGCCTCTCGATCTTGGAGAGGCCGAGGTCAAGCGATGGCGTGACCTCCAGCTCAGCGACCGGGATCTGATGAACCCGTTCCTCGCGCCGGAGTTCACGCTCGGGGTCGGGACGTTCCGGGACGACGTCCGGGTGGCCGTCATCGAGGACGGGCCGGACGTCGTCGCGTTCTTCCCCTACGAACGGGCCGCGCTCGGCGTGGCCCACCCGGTCGGCTTCGGCCTGACCGACCTGCAGGGCATCGTGGCACCGCCGGACCTGGCGCTGGACGCCAAGCTGCTGCTGCGCTCGTGCAAGCTGAACGTCTGGGACTTCGACCACCTGATCGCCGCGCAGCGCACGTTCGAACCGTTCCACAAGGTGCGCCGCGTCGAGCCGGTCATGGACCTCAGCGAGGGGTTCGCGGCGTTCGAGGCGGAGATGAAGAAAGCCGCGCCGAAGAGCCACAAGACCATCCGCTACAAGGAGCGCAAGCTCGGGCGGGACGTCGGCGAGCTGCGCTACGTCTTCTCCTGCGACGACCCCGCCGAGCTGCGCCGGCTGATGGACCTCAAGTCCGAGCAGTACACCCGCACCGGCCGCACCGACCGGTTCGCCAAGCCGTGGATCGTCGAGCTGCTCAAGCACTTCCACGAGACCGGCTTCGGCGTCCTGAGCGTGCTGTACGCGGGGGACGAAATGGTGTCCGCGCACTTCGGGCTGCGTAACGCCAACGTGATGGCGGGCTGGTTCCCGGCGTACGACACGCGTTTCGGCAAGTACTCCACCGGCATGATCGGCCACCTCAGGCTGGCCGAGGGATGCGCGGACAACGGCATCACCGAGATAGCGATGGGCCGTGGCGGCAAGGAGTTCAAGGAGGGCTTCAAGGGCCGCGAGATCGCCATCGCCGAAGGCCGGGTCTCCCGGCCCACCCTCGGCGCCGGGCTGCACTGGGCGCGGACGACGCCGCTCAACAAGGCCCGCGGCGCCGTCCTGGACAACCCCGCGCTCTACAAACGCGCGGACCGGGTGCTCAAGACGTACGCCCGGCTGAGGGGACGTACGAAGTGACCAGCGACAGCACGACCACCGACCCGACCTTTTCCGTCGTCATCTGCGCCTACACCGACCAGCGCTGGGACGACGTGCACGCGGCGGTCGAGTCCGTGCGCGCCCAGACCCATCCGGCCGCCGAGATCATCCTGGTCGTCGACCACAACCCGGCGCTGCACGCGCGCCTCGCCCAGTCCCTCGCCGGGATCACCGGCCTGAACGTCGTGGAGAACCAGGAGGACCGCGGGCTGTCGGGCGGCAAGAACACCGGCGTCTCGATCGCCACCGGCGACGTCGTCGCGTTCCTGGACGACGACGCGGTGGCGGCGCCCGGCTGGCTGGAGGCGATGGCGGGCCACTACGACGACCCGAAGGTCGCCGGGGTGGGCGGCCTGACGCTGCCGATGTGGCCCGGCTCGACGCCGTCCGCCGCGCTGATCCACGCGCCCGTTCCGGAGACGACCGGGACGCGGCCGGGCTGGTTCCCCGAGGAGTTCGACTGGACGGTCGGGTGCACCTACCGCGGCATGAAGCCCGGCCCGATCCGCAACCTGATGGGCGGCAACGCCTCGTTCCGGCGCGAGATGTTCCCGATCGCCGGCGGCTTCGACTCGGGCATCGGGCGCGGGTTCCACAAGCGGCCCCTCGGCTGCGAGGAGACCGAGTTCTGCATCCGGCTGCGGCAGCGCAGCCCCGAGTCCGAGCTGCTGTACGACGACAACGCGGTCATCTGGCACCGGGTGCCCAAGGAGCGCGCGCGCTTCTCCTACTTCCGCGAGCGCTGCTACGCCGAGGGCCTGTCCAAGGCCCTGGTCACGGCGAGCGTCGGAAGCCAGGACGGACTGGCCAGCGAGCGCAACCACGCGCTGAAGACGATCCCGCGCGGCGCCGCCAAGGGCGTCGGCGACGCGTTCCGCGGTGACGCCGGCGGCCTCGGCCGCGCGGCCGCGCTGACCGTCGGGCTCGCCTGGACGGCCTGGGGCTACGGCATCGGCAAGGCCTCCGCCCGCCGCCAGACCCGGCGGACCCGCCCGGCCTCCCAGGGCCCCGGCAGCCCGGCCTCCGAGACCCCCGGGGCCTCCGAGACCCCCGGCACCACGGCTTCCCAGGACACTGGAACCACGGCGGCCAAGGGCGGCCCGGGCGGCGAAGGAGTCGCCTGATGCACGGCGTACCCGTTCTGATGTACCACTCTGTCCGCGACCGGCCGCCGGCCGACACGGCGGCGCTCGCGGTGAGCCCCGGCGCGTTCGCCGACCAGATGGCGCTGCTCGCCGACCACGGCTTCACGCCCGTCGCCTTCTCCGCGCTGTACGGGGACGACCTGCCGGCCAAGCCGATCGTCATCACCTTCGACGACGGCTACGCCGACTTCCATTACAACGCGCTGCCGGTGCTGGACGAGCACGGCTTCACCGCGACGGTGTTCGTGACGACCGGCTGGCTCGCCGACGCGGGCGCGGACGCCGCGGGGCGAGCGCTGGACGCGATGCTCTCCTGGGCGCAGGTGCGCGAGGCCGCCGAGCACCGGATCGAGATCGGCGGCCACAGCCACAGCCATCCGCAGCTCGACCAGCTCCCCGACCGCGCGCTCGCGAACGAGCTGACCCGCAACAAGGGTCTCCTGGAGGACAGGCTTGCCGCACCGGTCACCACCATGGCCTATCCGTACGGCTACTCCAGTGCGCGGGTCCGGCGTGCCGTCGGCGACGCCGGGTACGAATCCGCCTGCGCGGTGGCCAACCGGCTCACTTTGAGCGAGGACCCCGACGTGCTGACGATCCCCCGGCTGACCGTCGGCGCGTCCACGACGCTGGACGCCTTCGGCCGGGTCGTCGAGGGCAGGGACGTCACCCGGGTCTTCCTCAAGGACCGCGCGCTCACCAAGGGGTACGCCGTCGTCAGGCGCACCAGGTACGCAGTGCGGAAGGCGGCCCTCCGTGTCTGATGGCCAGGTCCTGGCGCCGCAGCCGCCCGAGGCACCGGGCTGGCTGCGCCGCGAACTGTCGAACCCGCTCTTCCGCAACGCCTACGCGCTGGTCGCCAACGGCGGCCTGACCGGGCTGCTCGGCCTCGCCTACTGGGCGCTCGGCGCCAAGTTCTACGCACCCGACGACGTCGGCCGCAACTGGGCCGTGATCCAGGCGATCATGTTCGTCGGCAGCGTCACGATGCTCAACTTCCTGCTGATCCGCTTCATCCCGCAGACCGCGCGCAACACCCGTTCGCTGGTGCTGGTCTGCTACGGGACCGGCGCGGCCGCCGCGGCGGCGCTGGCGACGGTTTTCCTGCTGACGCTGCACATCTGGGGCCCCTCGTTCCAGCACCTGCACAACTGGCGGTCGGCGATCTGGTTCCTGGTCATGGCGGTCGCCTGGAACCTGTGGAACCAGCAGGAGGGCGTGTTCACCGGGCTCCGCCACGCGGGCTGGGTTCCGGTGGTCAACACGATCTTCGGCGCGGCCAAGCTGGTCCTGCTGGTCGCGCTGGCGGCCTCGTTCCCCAGCGACGGCGTGACGCTGTCGTGGTTCATCCCGGTGCTGGTCGCGCTGCTGCCGGTCAGCTACTTCATCTTCCGCAAGATGATCCCGCAGCACAGCCGGGAGAACGCCGGGCGCGGTCCCCGGCCGACCCACCGCGAGATCGCGCGGTACGTGGGCGGCGCCTACATCGGCGGCGCGTTCCAGTACGCCTCCATCAGCCTGGTCCCGGTCGTCGTCGCCGCGCACCTGGACGAGACCACCAACGCCTACTTCCAGATGGCCTGGGCGCTCGGCATGATGCTCGACCTGCTCGCGCTCACGCTGTCGATGTCGCTCACCGTCGAGGGCTCGTTCGACAAGGCCAGGCTCGCCGAGTCCACCCGGCAGGCGCTGAAGCGCACGCTGATGCTGATGACGCCGATCGTGGTCGTCACGATCGTGGCCGCGCCGTTCGCGCTGGAGTTCTTCGGCCACGACTACTCCTCGGTCGGCGCGCCGCTGCTGCAGATCCTGGCGCTGGCCGTGCTGCCCAAGGCGTTCATCGAGCTCTACATCGGCGTGCTGCGCGTGGAGAACCGCACCCGCCTCATCGCGATCATCCAGGCGATCCGCTTCCTCAGCGTCCTCGGCCTGATCCTGGCGCTGTTCGACGGCGACCACCTGGCCACCATCGGACTGATCATCGTGGGCGTGAACGTGGTGGTGGCCGCGGCCATCATGCCCGGTCTGCTGCGCGCGACCCGGGCGAAGCCTTCCCTCACCACCGAGGGGCGGGTTATCTCTTGATGGTGACGGTACGTCAGGCCCCCGAACCCAGGAGGAGCGCCGTCCAAGGAGGGGACGCCGAGGCCGCCAGGCCGCCGGCGCCACCGACCCCGCGACGGGTCCTCATCGCGCTCTACGCGACGCTGACCCTGGGCGTGCTGCTGTTCTGGATCCCGCTGCGGAGCGTCGACCTCGACGCGATGAACGGCTACGGCCTGATCGGCGTGCTGCCGATCGCGACGCTGCTCGGCGCCGGGCTGATGGTCCTCACGTTCATGGCCACGCTGGCGCTGCAGCGCCCGAACCGGCTGCTGCTGACGCTCCAGATCGTCCTGATGGTCCTCGCGCTGCACGCGGTGACGCTGGCGCTGGAGCCGTACGCTCGGTTCCCGACGGCGTGGCAGACCGCGGGCTTCATCGAGTACATCACCCGCAACCACACCGTGAGCTGGGACCTGGACGCGCGGTTCTCCACGCCGGGGTTCTTCGCGTTCATCGCGTTCGTCATGAAGGCGATCGGCCAGAACAACATCGAGCCGCTGCTGCGCTGGGCGCCGGCCGTCACCAACCTGCTCTACCTGATCCCCTACGTCCTGATCCTGCGGGTGCTGCGCTGCACGTGGCGGGCCAAGTGGTTCGCGGCGTGGCTGTTCATCGCCGCCAACTGGGTCGGGCAGGACTACCTGTCGCCGCAGGCGTTCGCCTACCTGCTCTACATGTTCTTCGTCGCGATCCTGGTCAACTGGTTCCGGTATCACGACGAGACGACGCAGCGCGCCGGGCGCCGCCGCACCGCCGAGACGCGCGAGCAGCGCAAGGGCCCGTTCTGGGGGGTCTACAACTGGCTGTTCGGGCCCAAGGACCCCGGCGAGCTGCCCGCGCCCAAGGTCAGCGTGCGCGACCAGTCGATCCTGCTGATCCTGCTGTTCGCGCTGATCCTGGTCGGCACGGCCGCGCACCAGCTCACCCCGTTCCTGATGACCGCGTCGGCGGCGGGCCTGGTGATCGTGCGGCGGTGCAGCCTGCGCGGGCTGCCGTTCATCGCGGGCGTGGTGTACGCGGCGTGGATCAGCTTCATGACCGTCGGCTACTGGTCCAGCCGTAAGGGCGAGCTGTTCGGCGGCCTGGGGAACGTCTTCGCCAACGTCTCGCAGAGCACCGGCGGCCGGATCGGCAACACCGCGAACTCCACGGCGACCGTGCAGGAGCTGCGGATCGTCATCGCGGTCGCGGTGATGGGCCTCGCCTTCGCCGGGCTGCTGCGGCGCCGCTCGCGCGGCATCGACGACCGGGTCGCGCTGGTGCTGGTCGTGGTGCCGTTCTCCTCGTTCGGGCTCCAGAACTACGGCGGCGAGCTGGCGCTGCGGATCTACTTCTTCATGCTGCCCGCGGCCTGCCTGCTGATCGCCTACCTGTTCTTCCCGGCGCCGTTCGACGCGCCGCGCGTGCGGGATCCGAAGGTGCGGCTGTGGCTGGGCAGGCTGCGCACCGGCTCGCGGCGGCACGTGCCCGCCGTGGCGGCCGCCGCGGTCTTCGCGCTGCTGCTCACCGGCGGGTTCCTGACCGTGCGGTACGGCAACGAGAAGTTCGAGCAGGTGCGCAAGAGCGACGTGCGCGCGTTCGACGTGATGCTCGACGACTACAAGGGCGCGATCGGGGTGGTGTGGCTCAGCGCCGAGAACCCCGACCTGGTCGGCGGCACGCCCGTGATGCCCTGGTCGTACCGCAGCTGGGAGCGGTTCACCTACACGCCCGTGATCGCCAACCGCGGCAACCCGGCCGACACCTCGCAGATCGTCCAGCGGCTCAAGGAGCAGGGGCCGGGCGGCTTCTTCGTGACCACCCGCAGCCATGAGGACTACCAGGTGCTGTCCGGCGGTCTCGCCCCCGACTTCGCGACGAAGATGCGCGCGGCGCTGGCGGCGAACCCGCAGATCAAGGTGGTGTTCGCCGACCGCGACGCGGCCGTCTACCGGCTGAAGAACCCGCCCTCGGAACCGGTCGCCCAGGTGCCGCCCAAGGCCGGTCTCGGCCTGCGCAACTCGCCGTGGACGCCCGCCGGGCTCATCTACCTGCCGGTCCTGCTCGGCGTGCTGCTGGCCCGCGAGCTGCGCCGCCTGCGCCTGCCGCCGAACGACCTGCGCCGGCTGAGACCGCTCACCGTCCTGGCGATCCCGCTCCTGGTCAGCGTGGTCGCGGTGATCCTCGAACGATTCGTGGTGATCTCGTGACGATCGTGCTGGCGCTGCTGCTGTTCGCCGTCCCGGGCGCGGCGTTCTGGAGCCTCATGCGCGGCCTGGACCCGGTCGGCCGCCTGGTCGTCGCCGTCGCCGCGGCCATCGTGGTGGTCGCGGGCACGGCCCAGATCATGCTGATGGCCGGCGCCTGGTCCCCCGGCACCGGCCTGACGGTCGTCGTCGTCCTCAGCGCGCTGGTGGCGGCGCTGGCCCGCGTGCACAAGCGCAGGCAGCCGCCCCCGCCACCTCCGCCGCCACCCCCGCCCGCTGGCGTGACCCGCACCGACATCCGCCTCCCCCGCAGGGACGAGGACGAGGAAGACTGGCTCTACGAGCACTGACGGGCCGGGGTCAGGTGCCCGCGGAGGCCGGGGGGACGATCGGGTTCGCGGGCGGCTGCACGTTCACCGGCACGTCGTAGGTGAAGGTCATGTCACCGGAGGACTTCTCGCCGCCGCCGGTGAGGCGCAGCGGCAGCGGCTTGCCGTCGGCGGCGATGAGCAGCTTGCCGCCGGTGCCGTCGTCCAGCACGTAGGCCCGGCGCCCGTCGACCTGCGAGTCGGCCTCCCGCGTGACCGTGCCGTCCGGCTTCAGGACGTTGTCCGCCCAGCCCTGCGCCGTGAAGAAGTCGGCGAAGCTCTGCTTCAGCGAGTCCTGGCTGAGCACCCACCGGTCGCCGAACCGCGCGGCCATGCTGGGAGCGACCGTCTTCCAGATGTCGGTGCTCTTGACGTAGACCTTCTGGTCGATCTTGATGATGTCCATGCTGACCTGCTTGCCCTTGATGGGCACGGTGAGGTTGCCCTGCGCGTTGGTCCCGTCCATGGTCAGGTCGACCAGGATCGTCTCCTTGCCCTGGACCATGCCGCCGGAGATCTTGAGTGAACGCTCGGCGCGCAGTGCCGCACGGGCCTCCTGAAGGATCTGGTCCGCGGTCTTGTCATTGGCGGGCGAGGACGCGGCGGAGGTGGTCGCGGCGGGCGTCGCCGGGGCGCTCGGGGCCGAACTCCGCGCCGAGGTCTTCGTCTTGTCGTTGTCGTTGCAGGCCGCCATGGTCAGCGCCAGGGCAGCGGACAGGGCGATCGCTGATGCGTTGCGTGCGTACGGACGTCGGGTCATGCTGCTGCTCCTCGGCGAGGGTCATCGGGCGAACTCACCAGATGAGACGAGCGTGAGACCCGTCCGGCCCAGTGCTGGCCACGACAGGACGCGCGCGACAACCGGGCCCGCGACCTGGGCGTCCTACCTCGTCAGCCCCCTCACGCCCGTGGGGCGTCTCATGTCACGGTCAGTCCTCTGTGACGGTCAGTCCTCTGTCACGGTCAGTCCTCGAGGTCGATCGCGTAGTCGAGGATGACGCGGTCGGCGGGGATCACGATGTCGCGGCAGACCTCCAGGACGCGCGGGCCGGCGAGCATGCGGCGGGTGATGGCGAGGACGGGGACGCCGGGGCTCATCCGGAGCGTCTCGGCCTCCTCCGGGGAGGGCATGCGGGCGCGCACGGACTCCTCCACGCGGGTGGGCGGGTAGCCGAGGAACTCGAGCTGGGCGAGCGTGCCGCCGGGCCAGGGCTCGCGGCCGGGATCGGCCACCGGCGTGTCGCCGACCAGGCTCCACGGCAGGTAGTTGACCGAGATCTGCTGGGGCTCGCCGCGGGCGTAGAAGACGAACCGGCGGCGCAGCAGCTCCGTGCCCGCCGGGAGTTCGAACAGTGCGGCCAGGTCGGCGTCGGCCTCGGCGCGGGTGAACTCCCGGTCCAGGCGGTACTGGTTCCAGTTGATGCGCTGGTCACGGGTGAACGTGGTCGCCGGCACGGCCATCGGACGCGTCACCGCACGGTAGCGGTCCATCGCGACGCGACGGGCCGGTGGGGTGATCTTCACGACCGTGCCGCCGCCGCGCCGGGTCTCGATGAGGCCCTCGCCGCGCAGCAGGTTGACGGCCTGCCGTACGACGATCTCCGAGACGCCGTGGGCCGCGCACAGCTCCGCCATGGTGGGAAGCCGGGAGCCGGGCGGATAGGTGCCGTCCCTGATCTGTTCACGAAGGGTGCCGGCAATACGCAGGTAGGCCGGGCGGTCCGCCACCGGCATCGCCTCCCCTCCTCCGGCCCGTACGGACCGGCCCATGCCCTCCGTCGCTATCCGCAGGGGGACGGTCCGCTTACGGACAGCTTGACACCACTTATAACCGAGTAAGACTTGTGTATACGAAACAGGCGGCTCGGGGAAAGGACGGCCTGGATGGGCGACTTCGAGGATCTGAAGGCGGCCCTCCAGAGCGAGTTCCCCGGGTGGCTGGTCTGGCGGAGCGACGCGGGGCGCTGGTATGCGACGCGCAGCGGCGACCTCACCGACGCCCAACTACAGGCGGGATATGCGATGACGGTGGCCGCGGACGACTCCACGGCGCTGCGCGAGCTGCTCCTCGACCAGACCCGAAAGGATCGCGAGGCGAACTGATGCCGGGCACCGGGAGGCCGTACGGCCCGGTCCGCAGACGGGGGCGGACCGGGCCGGGACTCCCTCGTGGCGCAAGGTACCTATGGCGCTCAGGTGACACAGGAGTGCCACGTGAGGAGAGACCCCTGCGGTGGTGTGAGTGTCACCGCCAGGGCGAGAAGGACGTGACCGCACGGACGGCACATCGGTGCGACCCCCCGACACAGAGTCGTGCCGCCCGTGCGGTCGCCAGCCGATCATTCGGCGGGCGCCCATTCGGCAGGCGATCATTCGCGGCGCGATCATTCGGCGCGACCGCGGGCCGCTGAATATCCATGAGTCGTGTCCCGTTCCGGCCACACCCCGCGAGAGATCCTCACTCGCGCGCGGGTTGTCCCGCCGAAGCCCGGACGGTAAGTCAGGTGTCACGGAAAGCTGCGGGCAGGTGCAACGGAAAGCCCGCGCGCCGGACGAACTCCCGGCCGCTTTCCGGGCTCTAAACGGTTATGCCCGGATACACCCGGCCGCCCCTTTCACAGGAGGCACCCTTGGACGTCCGACCGCGGGCGAGCGCAGGTGCCACAGCGCTGTTCCGCAACCGTCACGGGCGTCATGGGCGTCCCAGGCAGCGGCTCGCCCTCATCGCCCTGGCGGCGGCGATCGCGTGCCTCCTCGTGCTGACGCTGGCCCTCGCGCTCACCGGCTGGCGCCCGTTCGGCGGCGGCAAGATCGACCCGTCGGCGCCGGTGACCGAGGTCGCGCCCGGCGTCGGCAAGAACTGGCCCTCCTGGGGCATCACGCACACGCAGGTCAGCGTGGACGGCCAGCAGGGCCCCGCGCAGGCGCTGCGGGACCTGACCGCCCAGCCGACGCCACAGGTCACGCCGATCATGGGCTGGGGCGTCGACAACCCCGAGCCGCGCCCCGGGCAGTTCAACTGGAACTCGCTCGACCGGCGCATGCAGACCATCCGCCAGACCAAGGGCACCCCGGTCGTCACGCTGTGCTGCGCGCCCGACTGGATGAAGGGCGGCGCGGCGGGCACCACCGACTGGGGCAAGCTCGAGGTCGCCGTGAACTCCCAGCATTTCGACGACTTCGCCGCACTCTCGGCCGCGGTCGCCAAGCGCTATCCCGACGTGAAGTACTACGCCGTCTGGAACGAGTTCAAGGGCTTCTGGAATCAGGGCGCGAACCGCTGGGACCAAGAGGGCTACACGACCCTCTACAACAAGGTCTATACCGCCCTGAAAAAGGTCAACAAGAACATCAAGGTCGGCGGCCCCTACATGGTCGTGAACAGTAACGCGCCGGGATCACAGAACGCCCCTCCCAGCGAGCTCCAGGGCACCTGGGGAAGCATGGACCAACGCGATCTCAATGCGATCAAATACTGGGATCAGCACAAGAAGGGCGCCGATTTCCTCGCGGTCGACGGGCACGCGATGCCGTCCCAGCGCGAGGTGAGGCTGAACGAGTTCCAGGCGCTCACTAAGTTCTCCGACGTGACCCGGTGGCTGCGCGGCCTCGACTCGGATCTGCCGGTCTGGTGGGCCGAGTGGTACGTGGAGCCGGTCCCGTCCGACTGGACCGACGAACGCCGCGGCGCGGTGCTCACGGCGGCGATGATGGAGTTCGTCCGCGGCGGCGCGGCCAGCGCCTTCTACTGGAGCCCGCAGACCTCGTTCGGCGCGGACTGCGCCGGGTGCCTGTGGTTCGGCAGCGCGAACGGCAACGCCGCGACCCCGACGCTCGCCATGGTGCAGAACTTCGACAAGTGGTTCCCGCCCGGCACCAGGCTCGTCGGCGTCCCGTCCTCCAACCAGGCCGTCCGGGTGCTCGCCCAGCCGCGCCAGATGGTCGTCGTCAACACCACGCCCGGCCCCGCGCGGTCCCAGATCGAGGGCAGGCCGGTCGACCTCGGTCCCTACGAAGTGAAGTGGATCAGCCGATGACCTTGGATTCGACGGGCGGCACGACCGGCGGCACGACGCCCGACACCACGACGGGTGCGGCCCTCGGGATCGACCTGGTGGACATGGCGTTCTGGGACCGGCCGCCGCAGGAGCGCCTGGCCGACTTCGCGCGGCTGCGCGCGCTGGAGTCGCCGGTCTACTTCGCCGAGCCTCGCGTCCCGTTCGTCCGGGCGGGCAAGGGCTTCTACGCGCTGGTCAAGCACGCCGACGTGGTCGCGGCCAGCCGCAACGCCAAGGTCTTCTCCAGCGAGCCGGCCGCCACCTCGCCGGAGCCGCCGCCCTGGCTGGCCAAGATCTTCGGCACGCCGATGGTCAACATGGACGACCCGGGCCACGCGCGGCTCCGCCGGATCGTGTTCCGCGCGTTCACCCCGAAGATGCTCGCCAAGATCGAGGACGAGGTGGGCGCGCTCGCGACCCGCATCGTCGACCGGGTGGTCGAGGAGGGGCCGCGCGACTTCGTCGAGCAGGTCGCGGCGCCGTTCCAGCTCAACGTCATCTGCGCGATGATGGGCATCCCCGAGAAAGCGCGCCCGTACGTGCTGTCGCGGGTGGACGCGATGACCGAGTACTCGGGGGTCCGCGGGTCGCTGGCCAGCCCGCGCACGCTGTGGCTGCTGTACGGCAACCTGAAGGCGATCGTCGATCTGCGCCGCCTGGTCGTGCGGCTGGGCAAGGCCCGCCGCGAGAAGCCCGGCGACGACCTGGTGTCGGCGCTGGTCAACGCCAACCCCGACGGGGAACGCCTGTCGCTGGCCGAGCTCGGCTCGTTCTTCGACCTGCTGCTGGTCGCCGGCAACGAGACGACCCGCAACACCCTCGCGCACGGGCTGCACCTGTTCACCGAGCATCCCGAACAGCGCGACCTGCTGCTCGGCGACTACGACGAGCGGATCGGCGGCGCGATCGAGGAGCTGGTCCGGTACGTCTCGCCGATCATCCAGTTCCGGCGGACGCTGACCACCGACCACGAGCTGGGCGGGCACGCGTTCAAGGCGGGCGACAAGGTGGTGCTGTTCTACCTGGCCGCCAACCGCGACCCCGAGGTCTTCAAGGACCCCGACGTCTTCGACATCACCCGGTCGCCCAACCCGCACGTGGGCTTCGGCGGCCCCGGCCCGCATCTGTGCCTGGGCGCCAACCTCGCCCGCATGGAGCTGAAGATCATGTTCCGGGAGCTGTTCACGCGGCTGCCCGGGCTGCGCTCCACCGGCGACCCGACCTACCTGCTGTCGAACTTCGACAACGGCATCACCCGCCTCCCGTTCGCCTACTCCAGGTGAGGTCGCCGTGGACGTCTCGGTGATCCGTCCCCGCGAGCTCGGCGCGCCCGAGCTCGCGGCCTGGCGGTGCATGCAGGAGTCGGCGCCGCGGCTGGCCAACCCGTTCCTGTCGGCGGGCTACGCGATGGCCGTCGACGCGGTGATCGACACCGCCCGGGTGGCGGTGCTGGAGGACGGCGGCGCCCCCGTCGGATTCTTCCCGTACGAGCTGCACGGCCGGACGGTCGCGGGCGCGATCGGCGGGTGGCTGTCGCTCGGGCAGGGGCTCGTTCACGCGCCGGGCCTGGAGCTGGACGCACGCGAGCTGCTGCGGGCGTGCGGGCTGGGCGCCTGGCAGTTCGGCACGCTGGTCGATGATCAGCCGTGGTTCGAGCCGTACGCCGCCAAGCAGCTCGACTCGGCCGTGATCGACCTGAGCGGCGGTTTCGAGGCCTACACCGCGTCGCTGAAGGCCCGCGGCTCCAAGGTCGTCAAGCAGACCCGTTACAAGGAGCGCAAGCTGGGCCGTGAGGTCGGCGAGGTGTCGTTCTCGTACGACGTGCGGGATCGGGGCGCGCTGGACCTCGTCCGGGAGTGGAAGTCGGCGCAGTACCGGGCGATGGGCCGTCCCGACCGCTTCGCGCGGCCGTGGGTGGCCGAGCTGGTCGAACGCCTGCACCACACGCACGAGGACGCGTTCGCCGGGTCGCTGTCGATGCTGTACGCGGGCGGACGGCCCGTCGCGGCGCACTTCGGGCTGCGCAGCGACCACACCCTGGTCACCTGGTTCCCGGTGTACGACCCGGCGTTCGCCCGCTACTCCCCCGGCCTGGCCCTGCACCTGCGCATGGCCGAGGAGGCCGCCGCGTCCGGCCTCCAGCACATCGACATGGGCCCGGCCGCCGGCTGGCGCTACAAGCAGGAGCTCCAGAACCACTCGCTCACGGTCGCCGAGGGTGTCGTACGCCGCCGTACGCCCGCCGCTGCGGCGCATTGGGCCCGCCATGAGCCCGCCACGCGCGCCAAGGAAGTCGTTCTGGGAAACGCGGCCCTCTATGCGATGGCCGACAAGACCATGCGCGGGGTCGGACGGTTGAAAGCGAAGGCTCGCCGGACCAAGCGTCTCGGGCTCGGGCTCGTGCCCGTTTTGCCGGAGTGGTGCCCGGAGGCGGCCAGCGCCCTCATGTCGATGTGAGAGATGCCGATCTCGGGGCAGTTCTAGGTTGTGTAAGAGCCCCCGGGATGAGGAGGCCATGGATTCATGGCACGGTTGACGCGCGCAGAGATCGACAGGCTGGTGGGCGGCGACCACCACGATCCGCACAGCATCCTCGGCGCTCATCCGGAACGTGACGGGGTCACGGTCCGTGCGCTGCGCCCGCTCGCGGAACGGGTCGAGGTGGTGCTGCCGAACGGCGACCGCCACCCGTTGCGCCATTTCCACGAGGGCGTCTTCGTCGGGACGCTGCCGAGCGGCGCCTCCCTGGCCGGAACCGGCCAGGACGACGCCCCGCAGGCGATCCCCGACTACCGGCTGGCCGTGACCTACCCCGGCGGGCCCGAGAACGTCCAGGACGACCCGTACCGCTTCCTGCCCACCCTCGGCGAGCTGGACCTGCACCTGATCAGCGAGGGCCGGCACGAGGAGCTGTGGCGGGCGCTGGGCGCGCGGGTGCGCGGCTACGCGTCGGCCTTCGCCCCGGTCAAGGGGACGGGGTTCGCGGTGTGGGCGCCGACCGCGCGCGGCGTGCGCGTGATCGGCGAGTTCAACCACTGGGACGGCCGCGCCCACCCGATGCGGTCGCTCGGCTCGACCGGCGTCTGGGAGCTGTTCGTGCCGGAGGTCGCCGACGGCACCGTCTACAAGTTCGAGATTCTCGGCGGGGACGGGGTGTGGCGCGCCAAGGCCGACCCCATGGCGCAGCGGACCGAGCTGCCGCCCGCGACCGGGTCGCGCGTGTTCACCTCGGCGTACGAGTGGACCGACGGCGACTGGATGGACCGCCGCAAGGAACGGCAGTGGGTGCACGAGCCCATGAGCGTGTACGAGGTGCACCTCGGTTCGTGGCGTCCCGGCCTGAGCTATGTGGAGCTGGCCGACGAGCTCACCCGGTACGTCAGCGACATGGGCTTCACGCACGTGGAGTTCATGCCGGTCGCCGAGCACCCGTACGGGCCTTCGTGGGGCTACCAGGTCACCTCCTACTACGCGCCGACCGCGCGTTTCGGCGACCCGGACGGTTTCCGCCATCTGGTGGACAGGCTGCACGGCGCGGGCGTCGGCGTCATCGTCGACTGGGTTCCCGCGCACTTCCCCAAGGACGAGTGGGCGCTGGCGCGCTTCGACGGGTCGGCGCTGTATGAGCACGACGACCCGGCGCGTGGGGAGCACCCGGACTGGGGCACGCTCGTGTTCAACTTCGGCCGGGCCGAGGTGCGCAACTTCCTGGTGGCGAACGCCAGCTACTGGCTGGAGGAGTTCCACGTTGACGGGCTGAGGGTCGACGCCGTGGCCTCGATGCTCTACCTGGACTACTCGCGCGACGACGGCGACTGGACGCCCAACATCTACGGCGGCCGGGAGAACCTGGAGGCCATCTCGTTCCTCCAGGAAATGAACGCCACGGTCTACAAGCGCAACCCCGGCATCATGACGATCGCCGAAGAGTCCACCGCCTGGCCCGGGGTATCGCGGCCCACGCACCTGGGCGGGCTCGGTTTCGGCTTCAAATGGAACATGGGGTGGATGCACGACACCCTGGAGTACCTCAAGCACGAGCCGGTGTTCCGGCACTACCACCACGGCGAGATCACCTTCTCCACGGTGTACGCGTGGTCGGAGAACTACGTCCTGCCGCTGTCGCACGACGAGGTCGTTCACCTGAAGGGGTCCCTGCTGGGCAAGATGCCCGGGGACGACTGGCAGAAGTTCGCCGGGCTGCGGACCCTGCTCGCCTACATGTGGTCCCACCCCGGCAAGCAGCTGCTCTTCATGGGCGGCGAATTCGGCCAGGGAGCGGAATGGGCCGAGGAACGCCCCCTGGACTGGTGGCTGCTGGACAACGCCGCCGAAGGGGCCGACCACCTGGGCCTGCAGGGTCTCGTACGGGAGCTCAACCGCGTCTACAAGTCGCACTCGGCGCTGTGGGCGCGCGACACCGAGCAAGAGGGCTTCGCCTGGATCGACGCCAACGACGCGGCTGGCAACGTGTTGTCCTACCTGCGCTACGGAACCTCTCTCGAGGGCGAGCCCGTGCCCGTTCTCGCGTGTGTCATCAACTTCTCCGGCAACCCGCACGAGAACTACCGGCTGGGGCTCCCGAAGGCGGGCGGCTGGCGCGAGGTACTCAACACCGACGCGTTCGAGTACGGCGGCAGCGGCGTGGGCAACATGGGCCGGATCGAGGCCACCGACGAACCGATGCACGCCCAGCCCGCCTCGGCCGTGATGCGTGTTCCTCCTTTGGGGGCCGTCTGGTTCGCCCCTGAATAGGATCGCGGTATGAGCACCGCGCAGATCCTTTACGTCGTCCCGTCGCAGTTCATGGTGGAACACCTGCCCAACACGACGTTCCCCGAGGACGACGAATGGATCGCGCTGGTGCGCGCACCCGAGGGCCTGACGGTCGTACGCGAGGCCCCGCCGTACGCGGAGGTGGAGCGCTGGGTCGGGCTGTACGGCGGCGAGACCGCGCACGGGCTCGACACCCCCGGCATGCTGGCCGCCCTGGTCGCGCCGCTCGCCGAGGCCGGGATCTCCGTCTTCGTGGCCTCGACGTACCACGCCGACCTGGTTCTGGTGCCCGAGCACCGGCTGGGCGAGGCGAGCGCGACGCTGAAGGCCGCCGGTCACCAGGTGAACGGCGTCAGCGCTTAGAGCGTCTGGACGGCAGGCGTTCCAGGAGCCAGCGAGGACCGGTGTAGGAGGCTCCGGCCGCCTGGATCCGCTCGCGCAGCTCGCGGTCGGCGGTCACGACCGAGTAGCTCGTGTCGGGCTCCGGGTGGCTCACCAGGTCGACGATCTGGTCGTCGCCCGAGCCGGGCGCGCCGACGACCCGGACGCCGTCGATCCCGTCCACGCCCCGGGCCTGGCCCTCGACGACCAGCACCACCTCGGGGAAGGCGCGGTCGAACGGCGCCAGCCCGGTCACCCCGTCGTTCAGGACGGCCAGGTCGTCGCGGAGGCGTTCGTTCGCCCCGACGCGGTCCTTCCACCAGCCGTCGGCGCGCGCCCCGACGACGTTCGCCGCGTCCACGACCAGCACCTGCCTGGTCAGCGCGGTGCGCAGCGTCGGCCACGAGCCCGCGAACGGCGCGAACAGCTTGCGGCCCGTGACCTCGTCCACCGGCACCCACTCGGCGCGCTTGGTCTCCCGCGAGGCGGGCTCCACGACCGGCTGCGGGTCCACCGAACCGATCACCGACGCGTAGTCCCAGCCGCCGTGGTCCTCGACGATCATCCCGTGCACGTTCACCTTGCGGACGTCGAGCGTGGACTCCTCGGCGGTCTCACGGAGCGCGGCGGTCACCTTGTCCTCGTGGCTGTGCCGGGCGCCGCCGAACATCCCCCACGTACCGCCGCCGAGCCCCCACCACGCGCGCTGCTGCAGCAGCACCCGGACGACGCCGTCCTCACCGCGGTGGAACGGGAGGACGCCGGAGGCGCCGTAGCGCCCCCAGTGCGTATGGCCCTGATCGCAGCTGCCCCACCCGTCGCCATCTCCCATAACGCGACAGTATCCGCTGGGCGATCAAAGTACGGTGGAGACGTCATTCGGGGGGGTGGCCTGTCCCAGCACGTCCTGAGGAGCTTCCATGGCGGTCCAGCCACTCGAGTCCGACGATCCGCCCGAGATCGGGCGTTATCGCGTGACGGGCCGGCTCGGCGAGGGCGGGCAGGGCGTGGTCTATCTGGGCGAGGGCCGGCCGGCGGAAGGCCAGCCGGGCGATGGCCGGCCGGGCGATGGCCGGCCGGGTGAACGCGTCGCCATCAAGGTGCTGAAGACCACCGACGCCGCGGCGCGGGCGCGTTTCGTACGGGAGATGGACGCGGCCCGGCAGGTCGCGCCGTTCTGCACCGCCGCCATCCTCGACTCGTCCGCCGACGGGCCGCGGCCGTACGTGGTGAGCGAGTTCATCGACGGCCCCTCACTGCAGCAGCGGGTGCTCGACCGTGGGCCGCTCTCGGGCGGTGACCTGCAGCGGCTTGCGGTCAACACGGCGAGCGCGCTGGCGGCCATCCACGGCGCCGGGATCGTTCACCGCGACCTGAAGCCCGCGAACGTGCTGCTCGGGCCGGACGGACCCCGGGTGGTGGACTTCGGCATCGCGCGGGCCATCGACGCCGAGACGCACACGCAACTCGTCGGCACCCCCGCTTACTTCGCGCCCGAATGGCTGGAGGGCCACACGCCCACGCCGGCCTCCGACGTCTTCGCGTGGGCCGGAACGATGGTCTACGCGGCGACCGGACGGCCCCCGTTCGGCCCGACGGTCAGCGTTCCGGCCATCATGCACCGCATCGCGAACGGGCAGCCGGACCTCACCGGCGTCCCGTCGGCGCTCTACGGGCTGCTGACCGAGTGCCTGAACAAGAACCCGGGGCAGCGGCCGACCGCCCGCGACCTCATGGTCCGCTTGGTGGACCCGTCAGACCGTTCCTCCCAGCCCGTACAGCAGGCCGCAGGCCAGGCGGCCGCCTATCTCCCGCCCCCGCCGCCTGCCGGGCCGCCGTCCGCAGCCGGCATGCACACCGTTCCGCCCGCCGGGGCGCATCAGCAGACCGGCCCGGTCGACACTCCAGCCAGTTCGAGCAAGGGCCGGAACGCGGCGATCATCGTGGCCGCGGCGGTCGCGGTGGCGGCCCTGGCGATCGGCGGCTGGTTCCTGGTCCCGGACGACGACAAGGACACCGGCGGCGGCAGCGCCACCATGAGCAGCGGACCGCCCACGTCCGCAGCGAACTCGGCGGCCCCTTCGACGTCCTCCGAGACGAGCTCGCCCCCGGCGTCCACAGGCCAGACCTCGGGCGGACAGGCCGTTCCGGCTTCGATGGCGGGCACGTGGAAGGGCACGATCACCCAGACCGGCGGGATCATCCTCGGCGACAGCTCCAGCACGGACGTCACGGTGAAGCTCACCGCCGGGCAGAGCGAGGGCACCGCCGACTACGGCAAGTGGGGCTGCAACGACACCTTCAAGGTCACGAGCGTCTCGGGCGCGAAGGTCGACTTCCAGGAAACGCCCAAGGACAGCCATGGCACGACCGGCTACTGCATCGGCGGCACCACGAGCCTGACGCTGCAGGCGGGCAAGCTGCTGTACGTCTCCCCCGGCGACATGGGCTCGGAGAGCAAGGGCACCCTGGAAAAGGTCGGCTGATATCCGGGCCCCCGGTGACCAAGGACACGTCCCGGCTGTGCGAATGTGAAGTTACGCTTTCCATACTGGAATGTCGTTCTAATCATGTGGGTTTGGATGTGGGTTTGGGGAGTCCGTTGAGCATCGATGAGGCCACCGCCGACCTGTGGAACTCGCTGTCCGGGGCCGACCTGATCCAGGCCATGGGCGAGGGCCGGTTCCCGGAGCTGAGCGACGTCAGCGAGCACATCGGGCAGAGCGTCACCTCCGCCCGCCCCGGCCGGGTCGAGATGACCTGGACGCCCGGCGAGCACCTGTGCAATCCGGCGGGCGGCGTGCACGGCGGCTACATCGCGATGATCCTCGACAACGCCGTGTGCTTCGCCAGCGCCAGTACGGGCGACCATTTCGTTCCGCAGCTGACCCTGAACCTCAACATCGACTACCTGCGCGGCGTTCAGGCGGGCCAGACCTACACCGTGGTCAGCACCTGCGTGCATCCGGGCCGTACCCGCCTGTACTCCACCGCCGCGATCACCGACGCCCAGGGGCGTGTGATCGCCCAGGCCAGCGGCAGCACGATCCCTAACCAGGCCTTCGCGCGCTGACCGCATAGGCTGGGCTCCATGGTGGATCCCGGTTCGGTCGTCAACCTCATCAAGGAAGCCCGGGATCGGCGGACGGCTCCGCTGATCCTGGAACTCGATCTCACCGACGGGATCGTGGAGACCCCGCCGGCCGACCCGCTGGCGGCGATCCTGTCGATGCGCCGCACGCACCTGCGGGACGTGCTGGACGGGCTGCGCCGGGCGCGCTCGGACAGCCGGGTGCGGGCCCTGGTGGTCAAGATCACCGGCACGGTCGGGCTGGCGATGGCGCAGGAGCTCCGCGAGGCCGTGCTGGCGCTGCGCGAGGCCGGGAAGCACACCGTGGCCTGGGCCGAGACGTTCGGCGAGGGCGGCCGTGGCACGGTCCCCTACTACCTGGCGACCGCGTTCGACCGCGTCTACCTGCTGCCGACCGGCGAGGTGGGCCTCACCGGTGTCGCGCTGGAGGAGCCGTTCTTCGGCGGCGCGCTGGAGAAGGCGGGGGTCCAGCCCCGCTTCGCCAAGCGCTACGAGTACAAGACCATGGCCAACACCTTCATGGAGAAGGCCTACACGCCCGAGCACGAGGAGTCGTCCCAGCGCCTGGTGACCTCCATCGGCGAGCAGATGACCACCGGGATCGCGGCGGCGCGCAAGCTCGGCGAGGACAAGGTCCGGGAGCTGACCGACCGCGGCCCGCTGCTGGCCAAGGAGGCCCTGGACGCGGGGCTGGTCGACCGGCTCGCCTACCGCGACGAGGTGTACGGGGACCTGCGCAAGGAGTTCGGCGAGAACGCCCTGCTGCGCTACGTCTCCCGCTACAACCGCACGCAGGGGCTGGCCCGGCGTCTCCCGCAGCCGGGCAAGCAGGACGTCATCGCGCTCATCAACGCCCAGGGCCCGATCCGCCTGGGCCGCAGCGGCCGCGGCGGCCCGCTGCCCACGCAGGGCCCCGCGATGGGCTCGGACACGGTCGGCGCCGCGATCCGTTCGGCCGCCAAGGACGAGCGGGTGAAGGCGATCGTGCTGCGGGTCAACAGCCCCGGCGGCTCGGCGGTCGCCTCCGACGTCATCTGGCGCGAGGTCGTGCTGGCGCGCAAGGCCGGCAAGCCCGTGATCGTCTCGATGGGCAATGTCGCGGCGTCCGGCGGTTACTACATCTCGATGGCCGCCGACACGATCGTCGCCCAGCCCGGCACGATCACCGGCTCGATCGGCGTCGTCGTCGGCAAGGCCGTCGTGACCGACCTGCTCGACCGGATCGGCGTCGGCCTCGGCTCGGTGTCCGACGGCGACCACGCCCGGATGTTCAGCGCCACCAAGGACTTCAGCGACTCCGAATGGGAGCGCATCAACGCCTCCCTCGACCAGATCTACGACGACTTCACCGGCAAGGTCGCCGAGGGCCGAGGCCTGTCGCGCGAACGCGTCCACGAACTGGCCCGCGGCCGCGTCTGGACCGGCGCCGACGCCAAGGACAACGGCCTGGTGGACGAGCTGGGCGGCCTGGACCGCGCCCTGGACCTGGCCCGCAAGAAGGCCGGCCTCGCCGCCGACGCGCCCATCCGCGCCTACCCGCACACCTCCCCGCTGGAGCGCCTGCGCCCGCCAGAGTCGAGCGAGGACCGTACGGCCGCGAACGCCCGCCTCGACGGCTGGGGCTCGCTCACCGGCTTCGCCACGCGCCTGGGCCTGCCCACCGCCGGCCCCCTCACCCTGCCCGGCAGCTGGGAGATCCGCTGAGCACCCCCGACCCGCCAGGGGACGTTGAGCCGCCGATGAACACCACGGACTTCACCGAGGCGGTCGCCGGCTTCGCCACCGGCGTCGTCGTGCTGACCGTGCGGGACGGCCGCGACGACCTCGGCACCACGGTCACCTCGTTCATGTCGGTGTCGATGGAACCGCCGATGGTCCTGGCGGGCGTGGCGGCCGACTCCTACCTCAGCGAGGTCCTGGACCGCCAGAACCGCTGGGCCGCCACCGTCCTCAGCACCGGCCAGCGCGCCCTCGCCGGCCGCTTCGCCGCCGAGGGCCGCCCGAGCGCCCGCCTCCTGCTGGCCGGCGAACCCCACCACCGCGGCCCGCTCTCGGACGCCCTCATCCTCGACCACGGCCTAGCGGCCCTGGAATGCGAGACCCGCCAGCGCATCGAGGCCGGCGACCATCACCTCTTCGTCGCCGAGGTCCTCGCCGCCGACTACATAGCCCGCCGCGAAAAGCCCCTCATCCGAGTCAACCGCCGCTACCTAGGCCCACCCCAGTAACCCGATGGGCAACACAGCGGCCTGCGTGACGCGGGGCGGGCGGGGTGGGCTACCTCGGGATGTCCTTCTGAACGGTCTGGAAGAGGCCGTGCACGAAGGTGGCCATGTAGTCGGTTCCCTCGCGGGTGAACGCGACGCCCCAGCGGCTGGGGGCGTCGCCCTCCACATGCTTGGAGCCGGGGAAGGCCTCCCCCACGTCGGAGACCACGCATGACCAGGTCGTCAGGTCGTTCAGGCCCTTGATCGCGGGCGCGGGCGCGCCGGGCGCGCGGACCAGCCACTGGTTCCACATGGAGCCGTCCGGCGCGGTCAGCACCTCGAAGCGCAGGTCGGGCCAGTAGGGCAGCTCCCAGAGGCTGGCCTTGCAGGGCAGGTCCCCGAACATGCGCTTCGTGGAGGCGTTCGGTGGGCCGAGCGCCCAGCGGTACTTGGCGAACCCGCTCGGCGCCGTACGCGAGTAGGCCATCTGCACCCAGCGGTTGTGCGCGGCCCGCATCTGCTGCCGCGTCACCTCCAGCTCGCCGAGCGCGGTCTCCACGTGCGCGGGCACGAAGTCGTACATCCGCCACATCAGCATGAGCTGGAACTCCAGCTTCCCGAATCCGACGGCCACGCACCCAGGTCTATCACCCGCAGGTGTCAGTCCCGGCCTCCCCCTCAGGTATGCAAAGAGCCTTTGCAAATCAGTCTTGCAAAGAGAGTGTGCAACTCTAGGCTGGAGTCATGACCGAACGACCCGAACGGCGGGAGATCTCCGACCCGGAGACGCTGCGGCTGCTGGCACATCCGTTGCGCTACAAGATCGCCCGCGAGCTGCGGCAGGGCCCGGCGACCGCCACCACCCTGGCCCGCAAGCTGGGTCTGAACACCGGCGCGACCAGCTACCACCTGCGCCAGATGGCCGAGCACGGCTTCATCGAGGAGGCCTCCGAACTGGGCAAGGGCCGCGAACGCTGGTGGCGCACCAGGGCGCGGGACGTGCGCTTCCCGCCGCGCAGCCGCCAGACCGACGAGGCCCGCGCGCTGCTCGAGGAGATCAAGCGCCTCGACCTGGCCGACACGATGGAACGCCTGGCCCGCTACCAGCTCGTACGGGACGAGATGGGCGAGTGGGGCGACGCCGAGCTGTTCTCGCAGAGCTCGATCCTGGTGACCTTCGAGGAGGCCAGGCAGTTCTTCGAGGAGTACATCGCGCTGCTCTACCGCTACAAGCGCCCGGCCGGCCAGACGCCTGCGGGCGCTCGGGTCATGCTGGCCCGCCTGGTCATGTTCCCCGAGGTGACCGACGAGGAAGAGAGGCCACCCGAGGAGAAGTAGCAGCGCCGCGACAGTCAGGGCCGGGCCGCCGAGCTGGCACTCGGCGGCCCGAGGAAGCCCGCATCACCACGCTCACGAGCGTGTCTTCACGTGCACGAACTCCCATGGAAAGGAGAGCACTTCATGCTGCTCTCGAGCAAACTCACCGGGCGCGTCGGCAAATGGATCGTGCTGGCCGCCTGGATAGCGATCATCATGCTGGCCGTTCCGCTGGCCGGAAAGCTGTCCGGCGCCACCAAGAAGGACAGCCCGGCCGAGGGACCGCGCGGGGCTCAGTCCACGCGGGTAGCCGAGCTCCAAGACCGCTTCCCCGACGGAAAGATCAAGCCCGGCATAGTCATCTACGTCCGCGACGCGGGAATCACCGTGGCCGACCGCGCCAAGGTCGAGGCCGATCGGAAGGCGTTCGCGCCCTTGGCCGCCGGGCAGATCCCTCCCCCGGTCGCGTCCAAGGACGGCAAGGCGCTGATGCTTCAGGTCCCGATCGGCGACGACGGAACGGCCGACAAGGCCAAACAGGTCCGCGACGGCGCCGCTCGCGGTCTCCCGGCCGGGCTTCACGCCCAGCTGGCCGGCCCGGCCGCCAACGCGCTGGACGCGTCCGACGCGTTCAAGAAGATCGACTCCACCCTCCTGATCGTCACCGCAGTGATCGTCGCGCTCTGCCTGCTGGTCACGTACCGCAGCCCGGTCCTGTGGCTCGTGCCGCTGCTGAACGCGGGGATCGCGCTGCAGGTGTCGAACGCCGTCGCCTACCTGCTCGCCAAGCACGCGGGGATGCTGGTGGTCCCGAGCGCCGCGAGCATCCTGACCGTCCTCGTGTTCGGCGTGGGCACCGACTACGCGATGCTCCTCCTGGCCCGTTATCGGGAGGAACTGCGTACCCACGAGGACCGGCACGCCGCGATGGCCGTCGCCCTCCGCCGCTGCGCACCCGCCATCGCCGCCTCCGCCGCGACCGTCTCGCTGGGGCTGCTCTGCCTGCTCACCGCGCACATGGGCTTCAACCACGCACTGGGCCCGGTCGGCGCGATCGGCGTCATCGGCGGCCTGGTCACCATGCTGACCCTGATGCCCGCCCTGCTCGTCATCGTCGGCCGCTGGGTCTTCTGGCCCCGCGTCCCGCATTTCGGGGTCTCGGCCTCCGCCGAGCCTTCTCCCACCTCCCTCTGGGCGCGAGTCGCCGCCCGCGTGGCCCAGCGCCCCAGAACGATCTGGATCGCGTCCGCGCTGATCCTCGCCGCCCTGGCGACCGGCACGCTGGGCATGCACACCGGCCTGGACAACCGGCACATGATGACGTCCACGCCGCGTTCCGCGATCGGCCTGGACATGCTGGAGGCCCACTACCCGGCCGGTTCGGACCAGCCCGCGCGGGTCATCGCCCCTGCATCCTCCGCTGAACGCCTCGCCTCAACGCTCCGCAGCGTCCCCGGAGTCGCCAACGTTCAGCCGCCCCAGCTCTCCACCGACGGCAAGCTGGTCAAGCTGAACGCCATCCTCTCCTCCCCCTCCGACAGTTCGGCCGCGTCCCGCACCATCGACCGCATCCGTACGGCGACCTCCGCCATCCCCGACGCGGTAACCGGCGGCTCAACCGCCAACGAACTCGACAAGTCCCGAGCCCAGTCGCACGACCGCAAGGTGGTCATCCCGCTGGTCCTGGCCGTCGTCTTCATCGTCCTAGTGGGACTCCTGCGGGCCTTGACGGCACCCCTGCTCCTCATAGGCACCGTGATCCTGTCCTACTTCGGAGCCCTCGGGGCCAGCCGCGTCATCTTCACCCACGTCTTCGGCTTCCCGTCCGTGGACATCCAGCTGGTCCTGATCGGGTTCCTCTTCTTGGTGGCCCTGGGCGTCGACTACAACATCTTCCTGGTGTCCCGCATACGCGAAGAGACCACCAAGCACGGCCACCACGAGGGCGTCCTCCGCGGCCTTTCAGCGACCGGCGGAGTCATCTCGGCGGCAGGCGCAGTCCTGGCGGCAACCTTCGGAGCCCTAACCGTCCTGCCCCTGACCTTCCTGGTCCAGATCGGTTTCCTGGTGGCGCTAGGGGTCCTCTTGGACACGTTCCTGGTCCGCTCGATCCTCGTCCCAACTTTGGCCCTGGACATGGGCGACCGCTTCTGGTGGCCGAAGCGCCCCGTTCAGACGACCCGTTCGCCCGCCTTCCAGACTGCGGCCACCTGGGGAACGCCAGGCCGGTAGGCCAGGTGAATGTGGCTGGGGGCATCGAGAACCAGCACATCAGCCCGGGCGCCCACGCCGAGCCGTCCAACATCGTCTCGGCGCAGCGCCCGGGCTCCCCCGGCCGTGGCCGCCCACACCGCCTCGCTGGGCGTCATCTTCATGTCCCGCACCGCCACCGCGATACAGAACGCCATGCTCGAGCTGTAGCAAGACCCGGGATTGCAGTCAGTCGCCAAGGCAACCGTCACACCCGCGTCAATCAGCCTCCGAGCATCCGGATAAGGCTGCCGCGTAGAGAACTCCACCCCCGGCAACAAGGTCGCCACAGTCTCCGACCCCGCCAGCGCCTCAACATCCTCATCACTCAAAAAGGTGCAGTGATCCGCCGCCGCGGCCCCCATCTCAACTGCCACCCGCACACCATCCCCGTAACCCAGCTGGTTGGCATGCACCCGAGCCATCAGCCCAGCGTCAATCCCTGCCCTCAAGACCTCTCTCGCCTGGTCCCCATCAAAGGCGCCCCGCTCGCAAAACACATCGACCCACTTAGCGTGCGGCGCGCAGGCAGCCATCATCTCCGTGGCGACCAGCCGCACGTACCCCTGCGTATCGCCCTCAAATTCCTTCGGCACCACGTGCGCGCCCAGGAAAGTCACCTCATCAGCGACTTCCCCCGCGATCCTCAAGGCCCGCGCTTCCTGCTCAACGGTCAGCCCATAGCCAGACTTGCACTCAACGCACGTAGTCCCCTGCCGAGCCATCTCATCGACAAGCCGCCGCACATTCTTACGCAGCTCCTCATCAGAGGCAGCCCGAGTCTTGGCCACCGTCGTCCGAATACCGCCCGCCGCGTACGGCCGCCCACTCATCCGCGCGGCGAACTCCTCTGCCCGCTCCCCCGCGAACACCAAGTGAGCATGCGAATCCACAAAACCCGGCAGAACAGCACGCCCACCCGCGTCAAACCGTTCATCCGCAGCAGGCTCGCCCTGCCCGACCCAGGCCACCCGCCCGTTCTCCAGCACAAGAGCCGCGTCCCGCAGCGGCTCGCCCTCGTTGGTGACCAGTTCCCCGATATTGCTGATGACAGTGCTCACTCGAGCACAATCTCACCCGCCACCCCCAGAACGAACCCCCTCCTCACCCAACCTGTCTCAAATCCGAGACCAACCGTTCAGCGGCATCGGCCATCACATCCGCAACAGCCTCCGCCGAAAGCCCCCGCCCGTACAGCTGGTCGAAGAACTCGAACCCGGTAACCGCCCACAAAACATCAACGGCCCCCTCAACCGTCAGCCCGGCCCGCAACAACCCCTCTCTCTCCAACCGCTCCGCATGCCGAGCCAACCCCTCCGCCCGCTGAGCCCCCATCCGCTCGACCACACCCCCCACAGCCTGCGAATCCAGCGCGGCCATCGAATAGAGCACCCTCAACACATCCCGGTGCTCAACAAAAACCGGCACCGACGCCCGGATCGACTCCCCCAGACTGAGCCCCTCCACCGCCCGGTCGAACCCGCCCCGCCGCCGCAGATCGTCCCCCAGGGCATCAAAAAGCCCCGCCCGCGACCCGAAGACCAAATACACAGTCGACCGCGACACCCGCGCCATCTTCGCGACCCGGTCAACACTCAGCGGCTCGGCTGGCGCCTCGCACAACCTCTCGTACACCGCATCCAGGACCCGCCGCCGAGTCTCCTCCGCGCCCTCGGCCCGCACCCGCTGCTCATACCTCCGCGTCATCCCGCCAACCTACCTTTCACTTGACACACCATCCACCTAAAGACACACTGTCCATCGAAAGACACACTGTCCGACGAAAGCGAGCCAATGAATCTCCACCTCACCGGCAAGCGCGCCCTGGTAACCGGCAGCACCAGCGGCATAGGCCGAGCCATAGCCCAAGCCCTAACCGCCGAAGGCGCCACCGTCCTCATCCACGGCCGCAACCCCGACCGCGCCAAGGAAACAGCAGACGCCCTCAACACCGACTACGTCCTAGGCGACCTGACAACCAACGCTCAAGAGGTCATCAACGCAGCCCAAGGCGTGGACATCCTCGTCAACAACGCCGCCGCATCCACAGGCGACGACTGGCTGGCCGGCGGCCCCGAAACCTGGCTGGACCTCTACAACACCAACGTCGCGTCCGCCGTCCGCCTCATCGCCGCCCTAACCCCCCACATGCGCACCCAAGGCTGGGGCCGCGTCATCCAAATCAGCAGCGCCGCCCACCCCTACCCACTCCCCATGAAAGCGGCCTACTCGGCAACCAAAGCCGCCCTGTCCAACCTCACCGTCAGCCTCTCCAAGGACCTATCCGGCACCGGCGTAACCGCCAACACCATCAGCCCCGGCCCCACCCTCACCGACAACTTCCGCCACCTAGCCGAAACCGTCGCCCAAAAACACAACACCGACACCGCCGCAGCAACCCGCACCCTGCTAGCCGGCCCCCTGGCCAACCCCTCAGCCCGCCTAGCCGAACCCCACGAAATCGCAGCCCTCGTAACCCTGGTAGCCAGCCCCCTAAGCGCCTCCATCAACGGCGCCAACCTCCGCATAGACGGCGGCTTCACCCCCACCGTCAACTAACCAGGCGTGCACCCATGCACCACCCCAAACCGCCTCTCCGCAATCCGCATGAACTCGACCATGTCCTGAACCGCATCCCGCCCCCGCACCACCGGCGCAAAGTCAATGCTGATCAGCGTCTTCCTCTTGCCACACTTGAAGAGGGCGACCACGAAATTGGGGCGTGGATTGCCTCCAGCGGTCTGTGCCACACCTGCAAGCCCACGCCCAAGTTCCTTCGGAATCGGGTGCGCGCCTCTGTCGTCCCATGCTCGCTGCTGAACGCCGAGGATGCGCTCACCATCGTTGTACGTCCATTCGATCCCGAGCGGCGCCTCAAGCCCTGCCGCATCGGCAAGGCAAAGACCATTGTCTGCCTGTGGTCCGTTAACCCATCTAGCGTTCACACTTGCCGTAAGCCCTGTTACCTGGCGCCATGCCTGCTCGGGTACTAGGTCACATAGGTAAGGGACGCTATCGGTTACAGGCCTCAGGTCTGCGGGCGGTGGCGTCGGCACATCCGAGGCAGACTCCTTACATCCTGTCGCCAATGCTGCGACTGCGATTCCAGCGGTGAAAGCCCGCAGCATGATGCTCATCGCCGAAAGCTCGGTTGGATGTTGTGTCCCTCGGAGTCCTTGATGTGGCCAGCCGCCTCTTCCTGTCCCTGCTCGAGCGAGGACTTCATGTCACCTGACAACGCGTTGAGCCCAGTGCGCAGGTTCACCCACCGCAGCAGCGCTTCAAGTTGGTCTCCACTCATTGACTCCAGCGGAAGGATCTTCGAGTGCGGACCGTGGGTTGCGAATGGCTGTCCGTTCAGGTCCTCGTGGGAAAGCTGACCATGAGCGAGTTCGGACGCGGTGATCATCTGGTTGAAGAGCTTCTCTACGGCTTCGGTGTTGGATTTGGGAGCAAGGATTGTGTCGTCGGGCTTGTCGACCATGCGCTGAGCGAGCCAGCCGGTAAGGCGGTCTTGAACTTGATCGACCAGGAGGGTGTACGCCTCGCCTGCACCGGGGGCGCCGGTCGGTATGCCCTCGCCGACCTTGTCAGCGGCGAAGCCGACGCCCATCGAGATGTAGCCCTCCATGCGCTGCAGGTCTGCGGCTAGGCGGGCTTCTTCGCCTTCGACGGACTGGTTACGGGCCTCGATGAGGTGGCCGAACATCCAGCCTTCGGCGACGATCGTGCTGTCGAGGTGTTTCGAGCCGCTGGCGACTGACTTGTCGATGGCCACCTTGGCGTGCGCGATCTGGGACTTGAGGAGGGTGTCGTACGCGTTGCCGTCGCGTGTGACTTCCAGCAGGAGGTAGTCCATGTCGGCGTCGTTCATGGGGGTGCTGCCGGTCTTGGCGCCGAAGCGGAACGACTGGTAGATGTCGTTCACCTTGGTGATGTGAGCGGCGAGCACTTGGGCCATGGGGACCCTCAGGCCGGACAGCGCGTCGAGATCGTCTTTGTTCTCGATCTTGATGCGGTCGTTCTCGACCTTGAAGTACTTGCGGGCGTCATCGGCCAGGTATTTGCCGGCTCGGAACGCCAGGTCCTGCGAGGCCTTGTCGTGGCCGATGGCGCCGACTTGGATGGCGTGGCCCAGAGCGGCGCCGTGGTCGGTCTGGCCCCACAGCCCACGGCGGTCGCGCAAGAGGTATTCAAGGTTTGTCAGCCGCATGCTGTCCGGGCTGTCGACGATGTGCGGACCCATGGGGCGATGATTGAGCAGGGCCTGAGCTCCCTCGCTGCCTGATACCGCAGCAGCGTTGAGCAGGGGAACGAGGAAGTCGGCCTTGCCCGCCGCCTTGGGGTTCATGGTCTTGTCCGCGTCGAACGCACCGGACAGGTCGGGCAGCGGGTTGTCGCCCAGTGGCTTCCGTGTGGAGCGGTCGTAGTCGACCATGTCGGCGCCGACGGTCTGCATGAAGCGGATGGAGAACTTCGCGTCCCCTGCCGACGCGAGCAGGCTGGACATGGACTGGTATCCGACGATGCCGTACGGCGGCCGGCTGCCAGGAGGCCAGCTCGTACGGCCTGCCTGCACCAGCTGCCCGAGGTAGGCGTCGCCCACATAGCCGGGGCGGCCAGGCGTGGTGGCGACGGCCAGGCTTCGGCCCAGCAGGGACATGAGGCCCTGACTGTCGCGCGCAAGCGAATCGTCTGCGCGAGCATGGAACGCCAGGTCGGCAGGGAGCTTGAGCAGTTGCTCCGGTCCGAGTGCTTCCAATACGGCCTTGGCCATGGCCGGGGTGACGTCGCGGGGGTCGTAGCGGCGCAGGTCGGCGAGGGCCTTGCGGTCACCGGAGGCGGCGCGGCGGACGAGGTCGGCCACGCGGCGTCCCTCGGCGTACGCGATCTGATCCGTGTAGCGATCAGGCAGGACCAGGTAGTTGCCGTCGGCCCGGCTCACCCTCATCGCCAGCTTCTGGCGATCCAGGTCGTGTACGAGCGCGTTGCGGCGGCGCAGGTCGGACGCGGCGTCGCGGGCCCACCCGGCGATCCGTTTGATCTCCATGGCGGGCCCGGTGCTGACGCCGGCGCCGCTCAGGGCCTGCCACAGTTGGGCAGCCAGCTCCTCCAACTGCGGCCCGGCCCTGGACATGTCCTGGGTCATCTGCTCGAACTCCCGCAGCTTCACCCCGCATGTGTCGGGGGCGAGCCACTTGTCGGTCACTCCGATCACCCCGCCAACGGCGGGCGTCGCAGTTTCTCCTGAACGAGGTCCAGGGCCTTGCGCAGCTGAGAGCGGATCTCAGCCTGGTTGCGCGCCGCCTCGTGACCGAACGCGTCGGGCGATCTGCCGCCCACCCAGGCATGGTCGCCCATGGCCTGGACCGGCCGGGCGAGCACCTGCCAGTTCTCGTCGGACAACTGCTGGATCCGCATGAGCAACATCTGCAGCCTCAGATGTTCTTCCAACCCGCTATGCCTCCGTCAGAACTGAGCCCGCGGGTCAGCGGGTGGCGGCCTCGATGTTCTGCTGGGAGCGCTTGATGTCTTGGCTGCCCTCTTCTAGGGCCAGGGCCATCTTGTCGAAGGCAGTCTTGGCCTCCATCCAGGCGCTGCGGAAGCGGTCGGCGCCGGGGCCCCACCAGATTTCGGTGCTGGAGACGGTGCGGCCGTTGAGGTCCTTGATGAGGGCGTCGAGGTTCTTGGAGTGCTTGCTGAACATGCGGGAGAGGTCTTCGAGCGCTCCGATGCTGGCGCCGCGCTTGTCCGTCATGGGGGTCCCTTCAGTCGGCGGTGTCGCCCATGAGCCGCGGGGTGAAGGCTGTGGGGCGAGTGAAAGCCTACGGAGGGTTGGAGGGCCGGACCAGCCCCATTTCCCAAGTCAGAACGGTTTGTCAGTCCAGGAGGTGGAAGCGTCGGGCGAACGCGGACATCTCGGCGCGCTGGTCGTCGATTTCGGTCGCGCTTGAGGAGACGACTATGCGGGTCACGCCTTGGGCGGCGTAGGAGTGGACGCGTTGGTCGGGCATGTCGATTGAGCCCCAGCGGGTGTATTCGAGGGCGTCAGGGTCTCTGCCTGCTTCGAGGGCGGTTGAACGGGCCAGGTCCAGTTGGGCCTCGCGTATGGCGGGGGTGAGCATGCCGCCGGGGAAGTAGCCGTTGCCGTAACGGCCTGCGCGGCGGGCGGCGGGGTTGCTGGAGCCTCCGATGTGGATGGGGAGGTCGCCCAGGGGTTTGGGGTAGACGCAGAGGTTGTCGAACGAGAAGAAGTCGCCCTTATAGGAGACGCCCTTTTCGTCGCCGGCCCAAAGGAGGCGTAGGACTTCGATGGCTTCGTCCGCTCGGCGGCCGCGAGTCTTGAAATCGACGCCGGTGGCTTGGGCCTCTCCGGGGAGGGAGCCCAGCCCGATGGTGAGGAGGCGCATGCGGCCTTTGGAGAGGACGTCGATGGTGGCCAGGCGCTTGGCCAGCACGACGGGGTGGTGGTACGGGAGGAGGAGCACTCCTGTGCCCAGGAGGATGCGGTCTGTGGCGGAAGCTACGAAGGCCAGGCAGTCGAGGGGGTCGGCGATGGCCAGGTCGGGAGGGAATTCCATCGGGCCTACGCTCGCGCCGGGATAGAGGGCGATGTGCTCGGGGAAGTAGATGGCCTCGAACCCGCAGGCCTCGGCGTGCTGGGCGTACGCGATGATCTGGTCGGGGTCGCTGCCGTGGTGCGCGGTGCTGTAGCTGATCGCGAACTTCATGACAGCTGGGAGAGGATCTCGGCGCGGCGCTTGAGGAGGGTGCGGATCTCGGCGTCGATCTCGGCCAGCTTGCGGCGGGAGACGGCGAGGGAGTCGGGGCAGGCGTTGCCCGTCTCGTTGCCCGCGCGAAGGCATTCGACGAACGGGCGGGCGTCCTCGAGGGTGAAGCCGGAGGAGACCAGGGTTCGGATCTCCGCGACGAGTTTGAGGTCGGACTCCTCGTACTCCCGGTAGCCGTTGGCGCCGCGGCGGGCAGGGAGCAGTCCTTGCTGCTCGTAGTAGCGCAGCGCGCGTGTGCTCACACCGGCACGGCCGGCGAGCTCCCCGATCTTCAACGTGCCTCCTGAGACGTCGTCACGGAGACGCTATGCCTTGACGTCAGTGTCAAGGTCAAGAGGTGATCAGTGCCTCGATCTGATCCACGACGGCCGTGAGCGGCTTGCGGGTGTCGATCTCGACGGTCGCGGCCTCACGGAGCTGCGGCTCGATGTAGGCGGTGTCGTCGATGATCCGCTCGCGTTCGCCGGGGGCCTTGCCGAACGGGTTGTCGTCGCGCGCGGCGATGCGTTCGAGCATGACGTCGATGGGGGCGCTGAGCAGCACGATCTCGTCGAAGCGATCGTAGAAGTCGACCTGGTTGATGACCGCACCGGAGATGAAGAGAGATTCGTCGGAGCCCTCGTACTCGGTGATCAGGAAGTCCATCCGGTCCTCATCCAGGAGGGGTTCCTCGTGATCGATGATCCAGTCGCCGTCGTCGGTGTCCACGACCCGATACCCGCGCCGGGCCAGTTCCTTCAGCGCGGTCGACTTGCCCACGCCGGACATGCCCGTCACATAGATCACAGCCACGCGGTCATCGTACGTGCTGGTCCAGGAGCCGGGAGACGTAGGCGACAGCGGTGGAGGTGTCGCCGGCCGGGCAGAGGGGTGCGCCCCATTCGTTCAGCAGCCAGGGCCGGCCCTCGTAGACCTCGGCGACGAGTGTGGTGCTGACGGGGATGCGCGGATGGGAGGCCCGGACGGCCTGGCGTCCATCGTCGGTGGTGAGACGGGCCGGGATGCCGGATTTCGCCAGTGCTTCGATGAGGGCCCTCATCGTGGTTCCCGCTCGGCGGCGAGGGTGGCTGCGGCGGTGACGAAGGGCTGGAGGAGCGCGATCAGCTCGACGGCGGCACCTCGAACGTCGTCGCAGGGAGCGAGGGGTCGTCTGGAGGAGTTCTCGAACCAGCCGTGAACGATGCCGACGCTCTCGCCGATCATCGGGAGCGTGTGGTGTGTTACGCGGAGCAGGGCGGTGTCCGGCCGGATGATGCACGTCCAGCCACGTTCGGACAGCTCGCGGGCCAGCGTTTCGAGGCTCATCAGGACTCCGTCCACACGAACTCGGCCCACATCGTCTGGCCGGAGTCGCCGGCCTCGTATCCCCAACGATCGGCGAGCGCGTCGGCCAGAAGGAGGCCGCGGCCGTGCTCGGCCAGGGCTTCGTTGCGAACGTCTTCGCGGTGCCAGTCGGCCGGGGTTCCCTGGTCCGTGACCGCGATGCGCGCCCAGCCCGGCTTGGACTGAACGTCGACCTGGATCGTGGCGCTGGCCGTGTGCTGGAGCGAATTGGTGGCGAACTCGCTGACGACCAGCTCCGCGTCATCGGCGTGCGGAGAGTCGGTGAGCATGGCGCGAACGAAGGCTCGCGCCGCGGGGATCATGGACGGGATGCTCGGATAGGTCTGCGTCCACTGCGGCGGACGGCTCATCGCCCCGGCTCACGCAGAACGTGCTGGATGCGGTCGGCGACGCCCGCGGCCTCGCCGACCGGGCCGATGATCTGGCCGCGCGCCCAGCGGAACGTCTCGCCGTCGCATTCGACGTCGGCGTTGATCCCGGGATCGTTCGGGTTGCTGACCCGCAGGTAGGCCTTGCGGACTTCGCTGGGCCAGCCTCGTTCCCCAAGCAGGGAGCCGAGCTGTTCGAGGAGCGCAGTGGCGTGCATGGCCACGTACGGTAAACGCACGCGAACGCTCCGAGTTGCCGAGCGGAAACCCCCCTAGTGCGGGACGCCCATGCGCGCCGCCATCCCACGCAACTCTCGGCCGCCCGCCTCGGCCCGAGCCTGACTGAGCAGTACGGCGATCGAGTCCCGTACGGGCTTGTGGTTGCGGATCCACTGCGGGGCGGCTTGCTCGGCACGATACAGCCAGTGGATCGCCTCGGCCTTGGTGGCCTTGTCGCGGGCCAGTCCTCTGCCGACGTCGGCGAGGAAGGCGGCGTGCCGTCCACGCTTCTCGGCGAGCTTGACCTGGTCGACGCGTGCGGCACGTTCCTTCACGGCACCGCCGTGCTCACCGCACTCGACGTTCACGGCGACATCCCATACCCCGACGTTGGTGGCCGAGAAGCTCATCCAGTTCTCGTCAGGTGTGTCCGGCACGTGCGCGGCGAGTCCGGCGGCCTGGTCGAGCCAGTCGCGGGCGCGGCCGGTGTCGTGCTCGACCGCGGCGGCCAGGGACGCCGAGAGGCTGAGCATGCCGAGCACCTGCCAACCACGCGCCTCGGTGACGTGTGGTTCAAGGATGCCGGCGGCACGCTGAGCGGCGTTCAGCGTACGGTCCCAGGATCCGGCGCGCGGCATCGTGTGGACGCGGAGGAAGTCGGCCTCGCCGGTACGTACAGGATCATCGAGGATGGCCGCCGCCTCTTGCGCACGCGTCGCCGCAAGGTGCGCCAGGTCGGGATATCCAAGGTCCTTGCACGTGAACGTGGCCGCCGTGCACGCCTCAATAAGCGTTTCCAGCGATATCCGGTGCGCGGCCTCATCAGACCGCCACCACACATGTAGATGCAGCTCGTCCAGAAGGGCGGGCAGCGCCCGGCCGACCTCCACGTAATCGCACGCCTGGTGGTACGGCTCGATGCGCGCCATCTCGGCGACCAGCTCTGGCAGCGGCCGGGCTCGTTCGACCGCGGGCTCGGCCAACGTGTTGGTCTGCAGCGCAAGCCGAATCGACGGGATGACCGTATGCGGGTCGGACTGCAGCCGGTCCTTGCCCAGGTGCGGGCCGCCGACCAGATCCGTTTCGGAGACCTGCAACGCCGCCGCGAGCGCAGAAATGTACGAGCGGCGGTCCAGGGCGAGCTTGCCGTTCTCCACCTTGGACAGGAAGCCCTTGGACAGGTTGGCCAGCCCCCCGAGCTCCTCAAGGCTCAGGCCGCGCCAGCGCCGCAGAATTCGCAGCCGGGCGCCGATGGTGACCTCATCGTGCATCGGGTCTGCACCTCCCTCGGGCGTCGTTCCCAGACTACGGCGCGGCAGGCAGATGGGGTCGTGGTGTGGGGAAGACCCCGGCGGAGGTCGGCCGGGGTCTTGGGGGGGTGGATGGCTAGTGCCAGTTGCTGATCTGGACGTCGTTGGGGGCGGGGGCGCCCTTTCCGGTCTCCAGGAGGGTCTTCATGCTCATGAGGTACGAGCCCCACTTGGTGCTGCAGTGGTACATGAAGTCGACGGGCTCCTTCCAGCCCTCGTGCTTGAAGAGAACGACGGTGTAGTCGTCGTCCTGGCTGACGTCGAACGTGATGGTGGTGTCGATCCATTCGGGCGGGCCGTCGACCACGCGCCAGGCGACGTGGGAGGACGGGGTCAGCTTGGTGACCTCCATGTCGAAGCCGCCCACGGGTGGGAAGCGGAATTGGACGACGCCGTTGGTGGTGTCGGATGTGCCCTTGGTGTCTTCGGTCCACCAGGCGGCGAGGCCGTCGATGGTGGTCAGGGCGTCGTAGACCTTTTCGGGGGTGGAGTTCTTGACGCCGATTCTGTGCAGGATGTCTGCCATTACTGCTCTCCTTGTTTGCGCTGGATTGCTTCGGCGATGCGCTTGATGCGCTGGAGCCGGGCGTCCCATGCGGTGCCGACCGAATTGAGTTGGGCTACAGCGCGGGCCAATTGGGCCTCGTCCACGTGGTAGCGCTTTTCCCTGCCGGAGGGTGTCGACTGGACCAGGCCTACTCGGTCCAGGACGTTCAGGTGTTTGGCCACTGCTTGGCGGGTGACCGGGAGTTGCTGGCTGAGCGTTGTCGCGGTGCCCTGGCCGTCGATGAGGAGCAGGTCGAGCATGCGGCGGCGGGTGGGGTCTCCGATCGCGGACCAGAGGTCGTCGTCGACGGTCATGACAGCGTCGCGATGTAGGGGACCAGGCGCGGGAGGTAGAAGTCCCAGCCGGTGCTGTGCTCCTTGTACTGCTGCTCCAGAACGGCGGCCTCCCAGCCCATCTCGCGGAAGCCGGTCTCGGTCATCTTGAGCAGCGTTCCGCCGCGGGAGGGGGTGAGGTCGAACGTGACCAGGAGGGAGTTGCCGGTGGCGGCGGTCTCGCCGACCGGGTGCGTCCAGCGGAACGTGAACGTCCGGGGCGGGATCGCCTCCACGACGGTGAACGCCATCACCGCGCCGCCCGCGTCGCGGTCGCCGAAGACGATCTCGCCGGACGAGCCGGGGACCGGGTCGTAGCTCGCGTCGTCGGGCCACCATTCCTTGAGGTGGTCGGGGCTGCTCACCACCTCGAAGACGACGTCGGGCGACGCCTCGATGTGGATCTCGCGCTCGATCGTTCCCAGTTCCACGTCCACTCCTTATGCAACGTTTGGTTGCGTGTTAGGAGAGTACTCGGGCGGCGATCGATGCGCAACCGTTGGTTGCATGTTGGGGGTGATCGGGTGCGGCGTAGGGTCGGCCTATGCCTGCTGTTGAGCCGTTCACCCTGCGTACGGACCCTGGAGCGCTGGAGGATCTGCGTGCGCGGCTGCGCGCCACGCGATGGCCGGACGCGCCGGACGGGCTGGAGGACGCCGGGTGGGCGCTGGGGACCGATCTTGATTACCTGCGTGAGCTCGTCGCCTATTGGGCGGACGAGTTCGACTGGGAGGCGCAGGAGGCCGCACTGGGCAAGCTGCCGCATTATCGGGCGCGGCTTGGTGATGGGCTCGGGATTCACTTCGTGCATGCGAAGGCGGCCTCCGCCTCGGCTTCGGGGGCCGGGTTGCCGCTGGTGCTCGGGCATGGGTGGCCCGACTCGTTCTGGCGCTACACGAAGGTGATCCCGCTGCTGACCGATCCCGGCGCGCACGGCGGTGATCCGGCGGACGCGTTCGACGTGATCGTGCCGGACATGCCGGGGTACGGGTACTCCGACAAGCCGGTGGGGCCGCCGCTGAACAGCATCGATGTGGCGGGACTGTGGGCCGAGCTGATGACCGCGCTCGGCTACCCGCGGTTCGGTGCGGCGGGCGGCGACATCGGCAGCCATGTGAGCCGCTACCTCGCGCTCGACCATGCCGAACGGGTCATCGCCGTTCATCGGATGGACGCGGGGCTGCCGATCTACACCGGCGATCCGGCGGACCTCACGCCGGAGGAACGCGCGTGGCTGGACAGCGGCGTGAAGTGGGGCGGGGCCGAGGGCGCGTACGCCGCCATGCACCGCACGAAGCCGCAGACCGCCGCGTTCGGGCTCACCGACTCCCCCGCCGGGCTCGCCGCGTGGATCGTCGAGAAGCTCAGGTCGTGGTCGGACTGCGACGGGGACATCGAACGGAGCTACACCAAGGACGAGATCCTCACCAACCTGACGATCTACTGGCTGACCGGCACGATCGGCTCGTCGATGCGGATGTACTCGGCGAACGGCGCGATTCCGGTGGCCCAGCACGCGCGGCGGGTCGAGGTGCCGTCCGGGTTCTCGCTCTTCCCGGGCGACCTGCTTCAGCCGCCGCGCGCCTGGCTGGACCGGATCGCCAACGTCGCGCGGGCGACCCATCCGCCGCGCGGCGGGCATTTCGCGCCGTTCGAGGAGCCCGAGTTGTACGTCGAGGAGCTTCGGGCGTTCTTCCGCCCCTTCCGTCACTTCCGGACCGCGGCGGTCTAGAGACGGCTCGTTGGTAGGGTCCTGCGCTGGAGGCGAGAAGGTGCCTGGTGGCCCTCCCGGTCTTCAAAACCGATGGTCCCGAGCACCTCGGGACGGCGGGTTCGATTCCCGTTCGCCTCCGCCATCTCGATCTTCGGCCGCCGGGCCTCCTCAGTCGTCGGACTCGGTCTCTTCTTCGAAGGTGACGGCCTCGATGGCTTCGGCCAGGGCGGCGGGAACGTCGTGGACCATGAGGTGGTGGCCGTCGTGGACCACCTCGCGGCCGGAGACGACGACGTGGCGGACGTCGGCGTTCGTGGCGGCGAAGACGGCGGTCTCGGCGGCGAACTCGGGCCCGGCGCCCGCCGTACGGACCGAGTCGAGCGCGATGGTGACCAGGTCGGCGTACGAGCCGGGCTCCAACCGGCCCGCCTCCGGCCAGCCCAGGCCGTAGTGGCCGTTGGACGTGGCGGCGGTGAGCAGCTGGCCCGCCTTCCAGTGCCCGCGCTCGCGGGTGTGGAGGCGTTCGTTCAGCTCGACCGCGCGGGCCTCCTCGAAGATGTCGATCACCGCGTGCTGGTCCGAGCCGAGGCAGATCGGTGATCCGGAGTCGCGGAGCTCGCGGGCCGGGCCGATGCCGTCGGCCAGGTCGCGTTCGGTGGTCGGGCACATGCACACGCCCGTCATCGTTCCGCCGAGCAGGCCGATGTCCTCGCCGGTCAGGTGGGTGGCGTGGACGGCGACGGTCAGCGCGCCGAGGGCGCCGGCCTCGGCGAGCAGGCGCGTCGGGGTCATGCCGTACTTCTCCTGGCAGGCCTCGTTCTCGGCGGGCTGCTCGGACAGGTGAACGTGCAGCGGCGCGCGGTGCTCCTTGGCCCAGGCGGCGACCGCGTTGATCTGCTCGCGCGGCACGGCCCGTACGGAATGGACCGCGGCACCGACCCGGGCGTTCGGGCGGCCCGCCTTGTCGGTGACCTCGTACAGGCTGTCGACGCGGCGCGCCCAGTTGCCCGCGGTGCCGTCGCCGAAGCGCAGCTGCGGGCCCTTCAGCGGCTGGTCGATGCCGCCGGCGAGGTAGCACGCGTCCAGCAGCGTGATCCGGATCCCGGCGGCGGAGGCCGCGGCGATCAGGGCCTCGCCCATCGCGTTGGGCTCGCCGTACGGGCTGCCGTCGGGCCGGTGGTGCAGGTAGTGGAACTCGCCGACGCACGTGATCCCGGCGAGGGCCATCTCGGCGTAAACGGCGGTCGCGAGAGCCTGATAGGTGTCGGGCTCCAGGCGTTCGGCGACCTTGTACATCTGCTCGCGCCAGGTCCAGAACGTTCCGCTGCCCGCCTGGACGCGTCCTCGCAACGCGCGGTGGAAGGCGTGGGAATGGGCGTTGGCCAGCCCTGGAAGGGTCAGGCCCTGCAGCCGCGGCGTGTCCGGCGGGAGCGGAACTCCGGGCGTGATGCTGGTGAAGCGTTCTCCATCGGCCTCGATGAGCACATCGGCGGCCACTCCGTCTCCGAGCCAGGCGAACTCGGCATGCCATCGCATACTGGTGCCTTTACCCACGAGCCAGGTCTTTGAGCACGGTCGCGAGGGCCTCAACTCCGTGCAGGCAGTCCTCCTCCTCCGCGAACTCGGCCGGGTCGTGCGAGATGCCGGTCGGGTTCCGTACGAAGAGCATGGCGGTCGGCACGCGGGAGGCGAGGATGCCCGCGTCGTGGCCCGCGCCGGTCGGGAGGACGGGCACGCCGCCGAGCGACTTGACCACGCGTTCGCGCAGGTCACGGTTGAAGTCGACGATCTCGGTGTAGGACTCCTCGGCCATCTCCACGGTCACCCCGTGCGCCTCGGCCGCCACCCGCGCCGCCTCCATGATCTCCGCGACCGTACGGCGCACGTCCCCCTCGAACGGGCCGCGGCTGTCCAGCCACGCCGTCACCGCCGACGGGATCGCGTTCACGCCGTTCGGCGTCACGGCGACCTTGCCGACCGTGGCGACCGTCCCGTTGCGTTCGGCCGCCTGCCGCGCCGCGATCACTGCGAACGCGAACGGCAGCATCGGGTCGCGCCGGTCGGTGATCAGCGTCGTTCCCGCATGGTTGCCCTCGCCCGCGAAGTCCAGCCGCCACCGGCCGTGCGGCACGATCGAACTGGCCACGCCGACCGGCTCGCGCAGCGCGCGGCCCTGCTCGACATGCAGCTCGACGTAGCAGCCGATCCGGCCGAGCAGGTCCGCGTCGGGACCGAGCGCGTCCGGGTCCAGCCCGTTCTCCGCCGCCACCTCGGCGAACGACCGCCCGTCGCCGTCGCTGAGGCCGCGCGCCCGCTCGGGGGTGATCGCGCCGGAGAGCAGCCGCGAGCCCAGGCACGCCACTCCGAACCGCGCGCCCTCCTCCTCAGCGAACGCGCTGACCCCGATGGGGCGCTGCGGCCGTACGCCCGCGGCGCGGAGGCGGTCGATGGCGGCGAACGCCGAGATCACGCCGAGCGGCCCGTCGTACGCCCCGCCGCCCGGGACCGAGTCCAGGTGGCTCCCCGTCAGGACCGCGTCGCCGCGTTCCCCGCTCTCCGGCAGCCACCACGCGAACAGGTTCCCGTTGGTGTCCTGCTCCAGGGTGAGGCCGCGGCGCCGCGCCTGGTCAAGGAACCAGGCCCGGCACTCCAGCTCGGACGGCGTGAACGTGAACCGGTGGTAGCCGCCGTCCGTCGCCCGCCCGATGGGGAGGAGTTCGGACCACATCTCCTCAAAGCTCACGACGGGTCAGGCCTCCTGCATGGGGATTCGGACGCCTCGGTCGGTGGCCACCTCGGTGGCTCGGTCGTAGCCGGCGTCTACGTGGCGCATGACGCCGGTGCCGGGGTCGTTGGTGAGGACGCGGCGGAGCTTCTCGCCTGCCAGGGGCGTTCCGTCGGCCACGCAGACCTGGCCCGCGTGGATGGAGCGGCCGATGCCCACACCGCCGCCGTGGTGGATGGAGACCCAGGTGGCGCCGGAGGCGGTGTTGAGCATGGCGTTCAGCAGGGGCCAGTCGGCGATGGCGTCCGAGCCGTCCAGCATGCCCTCGGTCTCGCGGTACGGGCTCGCGACCGAGCCGCAGTCGAGGTGGTCGCGGCCGAGGACGATCGGGGCGCTGATCTCGCCGCGGGCGACCAGGTCGTTGAAGAGCTCGCCGGCCTTGTCGCGCTCGCCGTAGCCGAGCCAGCAGATGCGGGACGGCAGGCCCTGGAAGTGGACCTTCTCGCGGGCCATCCTGATCCAGCGGGAAAGCGGCTCGTTGTCGGGGAACAGGTCGAGGATCGCCTGGTCGGTACGGGCGATGTCCTTGGGGTCCCCGGACAGGGCCGCCCAGCGGAACGGGCCCTTGCCCTCGCAGAAGAGCGGGCGGATGTACGCCGGGACGAAGCCGGGGAAGTCGAACGCGCGGGTGTAGCCCGCGAGCTGGGCCTCACCGCGGATCGAGTTGCCGTAGTCGAAGACCTCGGCGCCCGCGTCCTGGAAGCCGACCATGGCCTCGACGTGCGCGGCCATGGACTCGCGGGCCTTGGTGATGAAGCCCTCGCGGTCCTTGTCGCGTTCGGCGGTCATGTCCTCGAACGCGACGCCGCGCGGCAGGTACATGAGCGGGTCGTGCGCGCTGGTCTGGTCGGTGACGATGTCGATGGGCGCACCGCGGCGCAGCAGTTCGGGAACGATGTCGGCGGCGTTGCCGAGCAGGCCGATCGACAGCGGGCGGCGGGCGGCCTTGGCCTCCTCGGCCTGCCGCAGCGCGTCATCCAGCGAGGACGCCTTCACGTCGCAGTAGCGGTGCGCGACGCGGCGGTCGATGCGGGACTCGTCGCACTCGATGCAGATCGCGACGCCGCCGTTCATGGTGACGGCGAGCGGCTGGGCGCCGCCCATGCCGCCGAGGCCGGCGGTCAGGGTGATGGTGCCGGCGAGCGTGCCGCCGCTGTGCCATTTAGAAGCGTGCTTCTCGGCGACGGCGGCGAACGTCTCGTAGGTGCCCTGCAGGATGCCCTGCGTGCCGATGTAGATCCACGACCCGGCGGTCATCTGGCCGAACATCGTCAGGCCGAGCGACTCCAGGCGGCGGAACTCCTCCCAGGTCGCCCACTGCGGCACCAGGTTGGAGTTGGCGATGAGCACGCGCGGCGCCCATTCGTGCGTACGGAAGATGCCGACGGGCTTGCCCGACTGGACGAGCAGGGTCTCGTCGCCCTCGAGGTCGCTGAGCGAGCGGATGATGCCGTCGAACGCGTCCCAGTTGCGGGCCGCCTTGCCCGATCCGCCGTAGACGACCAGCTCGTCGGGGTGCTCGGCGACCTCGGGGTCGAGGTTGTTCTGGATCATGCGCAGGGCGGCCTCCTGCGGCCATCCCTTGGCGGCGGTCAGCGACGTGCCGCGCGGCGCGCGAACGGGGCGAGGACCGGACATTGACTGCTCCCAGATGGTTGGCGGAAAAAGAAGGAGTGCTCAGGGGCCGCGTCGCGGCGGCGGTGTTCTAGGTGAGCGGGCCGGTGACGGCCTCGGCGGCGGCGATGAGGCTGCCGTCGCGGACGAGTGCGGTGGCGGCGGCGATCTCAGGGGCCAGGTAGCGGTCGGGGCCGGGGCCGGGGACCTGCTCGCGCAGGGCCGCGACGACGGCGCCGGTGGCAGGGCCGGGGCGCAGCGGGCGGCGCAGGTCCAGGGCGCGCGCGGCGGTGAGGATCTCGATGGCGATGACCTGGGCGAGGCCGTCGACGCTGCGGCGGAGCTTGCGGGCGGCGTTCCAGCCCATCGAGACGTGGTCCTCCTGCATCGCCGAGCTCGGGATCGAGTCGGCGCTGGAGGGGACGGCCAGGCGCTTCAGGTCGGAGACGATCGCGGCCTGCGTGTACTGGGCGATCATGTGGCCGGAGTCGACGCCGGGGTCGTCGGCCAGGAACGGCGGCAGGCCGTACGAGCGGGCCTTGTCGAGCATCCGGTCGGTGCGGCGCTCGGACATCGAGCCGACGTCGGCGGCGGGGATCGCCAGGAAGTCCAGCACGTACGCGACGGGCGCGCCGTGGAAGTTGCCGTTGGACTCCACGCGCCCGTCGGGCAGCACGACCGGGTTGTCGACGGCCGAGGCGAGCTCCCGGGAGGCGACCAGTTCGGCGTGCGCGAGGGTGTCGCGGGCGGCGCCGTTCACCTGGGGCGCGCAGCGCAGCGAGTAGGCGTCCTGGACGCGGGTGCAGTCCGGGCCGCGGTGCGACTCCATGATCTCCGAGTCGGCGAGCAGCGCGCGCAGATTGGCGGCGGAGGCGGCCTGGCCGGGGTGCGGGCGCAGGTCCTGGAGGTCGGCGGCGAAGACGCGGTCGGTGCCGAGCAGCGCCTCGACGGTCATGGCGGTGGCCAGGTCGGCGGCCGTCAGCAGCCGGTGCAGGTCCCGCATCGCCAGCACGAGCATGCCGAGCATGCCGTCGGTGCCGTTCAGCAGGGCCAGGCCCTCCTTGGCGCCGAGCGTGACCGGGGTGATCCCGGCCTGCCCCATCGCCTCGGCGGCGGGCATGAGCTCGCCGCGGGCGTCGCGCACGAAGCCCTCGCCGATCAGGGCGAGGGCGACGTGGGCCAGCGGGGCCAGGTCGCCGGAACAGCCCAGGCTGCCGTGCTCGTGCACGATCGGCGTGATACCCGCGTTCAGGAGGGCGGCGAGGGTCTGCGCGGTGACCGGCTGCACGCCCGTACGGCCGGACGCGAGGGTCCGCAGGCGCAGCAGCATCATGGCCCGGACGACCTCGCGCTCGACCTCGTCGCCGGACCCGGCGGCGTGCGAGCGGACGATGTTGAGCTGGAGCTTGGCGCGCAGCTCGGGTGCGATGTGGCGGGTGGCGAGGGCGCCGAAGCCCGTGGACACCCCGTAGACGGGCGTCGGCCGGGCGGACAGCTCCTCGATGTGCGCGCGGGTGGCGGCCATGCCGTCCAGCGCCGCGTCGGTGAGCGTGATCGGTGCGCCGTCCCGGGCGACCGCCACGACCTCGTCGAAGGCCAGGCGTTCCGGTCCGACCTGGATGTTCTTGTCCCCCATGCCGAAACTCATACCCACCATTGGAACCCGGCGATCTCCGTCACCCCAGGGCCCGTTCGCCCTATGTGTCTCGGATACGAGACAATGGGGCCATGCCGGCAACGAGCAAAGGGGCGATGAGCAAAGGGGCGCAGGTTCCCGCCGCGCGCCGCACGCTCGCCGTGCTGCGGCTCATGGCCGCGTCCGCCGGACCGCTGCCCGCGTCGGCGATCGCCCGGGAGCTGGGGCTGCCGAGGTCCAGCACGTACCACCTGCTCACCGAGATGGCCGAGGAGGGCTTCGTCGTCTACCTGCCGGAGGAACGCCGCTGGGGGCTGGGCGTCGCCGCGTTCGAGATCGGCTCGGCCTACCTCCGGCACGGGCCGCTGGAACGCCTCGCCCGGCCCCTCCTCCGGCGCCTGGTGGACCGGGTGGGCGAGATCGCCCAGCTGGGCGTGCTGCACGGCGCCGAGACGCTCTACCTGCTGAAAGAGCAGCCGCGCCGCCACGCCACCCTGGTCACGGACATCGGCGTACGGATGCCCGCCCAGCTCACCGCCAGCGGACGGTCGATGCTGGCGGCCCTGCCCGCCGCGCAGGTACGGGCGATCTTCTCCGGCCCGTTCGTGGACCGTACGGGCCAGGGCCCGGCCTCACTCAGGGAGCTGCGCCGTGTCCTCGCCGAGGACACCCGGCGCGGCTGGTCGATCGAGGACGGCCACATCACCGAGGGCTTCGCCAGCATCGCGGCCTGCTCGTTCGACCACGCCGGCTACCCCACGGCCGCCGTCACCGTCACGTTCCGCCGCGACAAGCGCCCCGAGGACACCTGGCCGCACCTCGCCGACCGAGTCCGCGCCACCGCCGCCGACCTCACAACCCGCCTCGGCGGCCGCCCCACTAATACGCCGATCTTGCTCTGAGCGCCCTCGCAGGCTGCCGCGAAGGGCGCTGAGAGCAAGATCGGCGCGTTTGGAGGGCCTACGGCAACGCCGATCTTGCTCTCAGGGCCCCGGACGGGCGTGGGTGGGGGCGCTGAGAGCAAGATCGGCGTATTGGGTGGCCTGTGGAGGAACTAGGAGGCGAGGCCGGCGGTCTTGAGCCAGTCCTTGGCGATCTTCTCCTGGTCTTCCTTGTCGACCGAGAGCTTCTTCATCATGTCCAGCAGGTCCTGGGTGGTGAGCTTGGCCGAGACCCCGTTCAGGGCGGTCTGGGCGTCGGCGTTCACCGCGGCCTTGTTGATCAGCGGGGTGACGTTCTGGGCCGAGAAGACGTGCTGCGGGTCCTCCAGGACCACCAGCTTCTTCTCGGTGATCGTCGGGTCGGTGGTGAAGAGGTCGGCGGCCTGGATGTCGTTCTTGACCAGCAGCTTCACCAGGGCCGACTGGGCGCCGGCGTCGAACGGCTGGAACTTCTTGAACTCCACGCCGTACTTGCTCTTCAGCCCGACCAGGCCCTGCTGGCGGGTCTTGAACTCCGACGGCCCGCCGATGGTGAGCTGGCCGGCGACCGGCTTCAGGTCGGCGATGCTCTTCAGCTTGAACTTGGTGGCGGTCTCGAGGTTGACCGTGACCGAGTCCTTGTCCTCCGCCTTGGCCGAGTCCAGGATCGTCACCGAGGACGGCAGCTTGGACTTCAGGGCCGCATTGATCTCCTCGGTGGTGACCGCGGTGCTGGCCTTGTCGACCGAAGTGGTGAGCAGGGCGCCGTTGTACTCGGGCATGACGCTGAGGCCGCCCTTGACGACCTGGTCGTAGTAGACCTCGCGGGCGCCGATGTTGAACTTGCGGGTGACCTTGAGGCCCTTGGCCTCGAGCGCCTGGGCGTAGATCTCGCCGATGAGGCCGCTCTCGGGGAAGTTGGCCCCGCCCACGGTGATGTTGCCCTTGCCGCCACCGCCGCCGGACAGCGGGTTGCCGTTGTCGCCGCTCTTGCTGTCGCCGCAGGCGGTCAGGGCAAGCGAGGCCACCAGGCCGACGACCGCGCCGCTCAGGATGCGCTTCATGTTGATCTTCTTTCTTCTTCGGTACGGGGTCAGCGTGTGTGGAAGGTCAGCGTACGTGCAGGTCAGGAGGACTTGGCGGCGCCGAGCAGGCCGCGCGAGACGACCAGGCGCCGCAGCACCGTGAAGACGAGCTGGACGACGAACGCCAGCAGGACGACGAGGATGCTGCCCCCGACCACCAGCTGGTAGTCGTTGCGCGACAGGCCGTCCACGATGTAGCGGCCGAGGCCGCCCAGGCCGCCGTACGCGGCGATCGTGGCGGTGGCGACGACCTGGATGGCGGCCGTACGGAGGCCGAGGAGGATCAGCGGCAGCGCCATCGGCACCTCCACCTTCCACAGCACGCCCCAGCCGGTCATGCCCATGCCCTGCGCGGCGTCCTTCGCGTCGGGATCGACACTGCGCACACCCTCGTTGGTGTTGACCAGGATCGGCGGGACGGCGAGCGCCGTCAGCGCCACGATCACCGGCAAGGGGTTGACGCCGACGACGGTGATCACCAGGAGCAACAGGCCGATCGTCGGAATGGCCCGGCCGAGGTTGGCCAGGCTGGCCGCCAGGAACCCGCCGCGGCCGGTGTGCCCCACAAGCAGACCGAGCGCCAGTCCGATGACCGTGGCCAGCAGCATCGCCGAGCCCGCGTAGTAAAGGTGCTGGACGAGCCGGTGCGGGATGCCTTCCTCGCCGTGCCACTGCGAGGAGGCGGTCAACCATTCCGTGGCGAGGTTGATCTGGTTCCAGAGACCGTTCACGAGGCCCTCCCCCGTCGCGCCCGTGCCCACGGGGTGAGCAGCCACTGCAGAAGCACCAGGATCGCGTCGGTGACGAGCGCCAGGATGACGATCAGAACCGTTCCGGCGAGGATCTGGGTCGGGAAGTCCAGCTGGTAGCCGCGCAGGATGTCGTAGCCGAGGCCGCCCTGACCGATCAGCTGGCCGATCGCGACCAGGCTGATGGAGGAGACCGCGGCGACCCGGACGCCGGCGATGACCACCGGGACCGCGATCGGCAACTCCACCTGGATCAGCCGGCGCAGCGTGCCGAAGCCCATCGCGGTGGCGGCCTGCCGGACCGGCTCGGCCACCGAGCCGAGACCGTCGACGACGTTCGGCAGCAGCACCGCCAGACTGTAGAGCGTTAGCGGAATCATGACCGTGGACGGCGCCAGCCCGGTGTACTGGATGAAGATCATGAACAGCGCCAGCGACGGAATCGCGTAGAGGATGTTCGCGATCGTCAGCGACGGCGGGTAGAGCCAGCCCCAGCGGCGGCACAGCACGCCGAGCGGCAGCGAGATCAGCAACCCGAACAGCACCGGCAGCAGCGCCAGCCTCAGGTGGAGCTCCGCGCGGTCGGTGAGCTGGGAGGTGTGCTCACCGATCCAGCCCCAGTCGATGTCCATCAGGCGTCCTTGCCCCCGGAGTCGGCCGGCGCGGGTTCGTCCGGCGCGGGTTCGGCCGGCGCGGGTTCGTCCGGCGCGGGTTCGTCCGGCGCGGGTTCGTCCGGCGCGGGTTCGGCCGGCGCGGGTTCGTCCGGCGCGGGTTCGTCCGGCGCGGGTTCGTCCGGCGCGGGTTCGTCCGCGGGCTCGGGTCGGGCGTCCGAGTCGAGCGCGTCGGCCTCGGCGTCGGCGGCCTTGGCGGCGGCGCTCTTGTGGCCGTGGTGGTCATGGCCGTGCGTCTGAACGGAGAGCAGATCGGTGCCCTCGGCGACACCGACGACCGCGCCGGACTCGTCGACGCCTACCGCCAGACCCGCCCGGGACAGGACGGCGGTGTCGAGGGCGTCGCGCACCGAGGCCGTGCCCACCTCGAACGTGGGTCCGACCGCGGTCAGCTCGGCGTCGCTCAGCGGGCCGCTCACGTCGCCGGGACGCACCCAGCCGAGCGGGTGCCGGGCCTCGTCGACCACCAGGACCCAGTCCAGGCCGGTCGTGTCGCCGAGCTCGCCGCCGACCGGGCGGATCAGGTCGTCGCGCAGCGTGAGCTCGGAGGTGGGGGCGAACGAGAGGCTGCGGATGCCGCGGTTCTGGCCGATGAAGTCGGCGACGAACTCGCTCGACGGGTGGGCCAGCAGGTTCTCGGGGCTGTCGAACTGGACCAGCTTGCCGCCGGTCTGGAAGACCGCGATGTTGTCGCCGAGCTTGATGGCCTCGTCGATGTCGTGGGTGACGAACACGATCGTCTTGTGCAGCTCGGCCTGCAGCCGCAGGAACTCGGCCTGCAGCTCGGCCCGCACGACCGGGTCGACGGCGCTGAACGGCTCGTCCATCAGCATGATCGGCGGGTCGGCGGCCAGCGCGCGGGCGACGCCGACGCGCTGCTGCTGGCCGCCCGACAGCTGGAACGGGTAGCGCTTGGCCATCCCGGCGTCCAGGCCGACCCGCTCCATCAGCTCGTGGGCCCTGGCGCGGGCCTCCTTCTTGCTCTGCCGCAGCAGGTACGGGACCGTCGCGATGTTGTCCTCGATGGTCCGGTGCGGGAAGAGGCCGGCGTGCTGGATGACGTAGCCGATCCCCCGGCGCAGCTGGGCGGGCTGCCTGTCGCGCACGTCCTCGCCGTCGATCAGGACCCGGCCGCCGGTCGGCTCCACCATCCGGTTGATCGTCCGCAGGGCCGTGGTCTTGCCGCCGCCGGACGTGCCGACGAAGACCGTGATCTGGCCCGTCGGGGCCTCCAGGCTCACGTCGTCGAGGGCGACGGTGCCGTCTGGGTAGCGCTTGGTCACGCCCTCAAAGGTGATCAAACGATTCACGTCCTTATAGGGGCGTTGGGCCAACGCCTTGGTTCCGGTCGGTGCGAGCTGCAAGGGTGATCGGATTCGGCTGGTACCCCACAGTAGCCAATGGGCCCGACAGGCCCAATGACACGGCCTTGACCGGGGTACACATCCTGAGCATATCGACCTGAATAATGTAGAAAGTAGCGTGTGTCCGTGGAGAACAGCCGAATCGTTATCGACGGCACCGCCCTCACGTGCGCCCAGGTAGGACGCATCGCCCGCGAAGATGTGATCGTCGCCATAGACCCCGAGGGGCTGGACCGGGCCCGCCTGGCCTGGAAGATCGCCGGGGAGGTGGCCGAGGAGCAACCGGTCTACGGCCGTACGACGGGGGTCGGCGCCAACCGCGTGGTCGACGTGGAGTGGGAGGACGCCGACGCGCACGGCCTGCGCCTGCTGCGCAGCCATGCCGCCGGGGCCGGACCGCTGCTCGCCCCGGACATCGTCCGCGCCATGATCACCGTACGGCTGAACCAGCTCGCGGCGGGCGGCTCGGGGGTCGAGCCGGGAGCGCTCCAAGCCCTGTCCGACGTGCTCAACCTGGGCCTGCTCCCGCCCGTTCCGGTGTACGGGGCGATCGGGACCGGCGACCTGACCGCGCTGGCCTCCACCGCGCTGTGCCTGCTGGGGGAACGTTCCTGGCTGCCCACCCCCGAGGGCGAGCAGCAGCGCGGCCCGGGGTTCACGCTGCGTTCCTCCGACGCGCTGGCCTTCATCAGCTCCAACGCCGCCACGCTGGGCGAGGCGGCCCTGGCCGCGACCGACCTGCGCACTCTGCTGGACGCCTCGACGGTCGTCGCCGCGCTGTCGCTGTTCGCCGTGCACGGCTCGGAGGAGCCCTACTCCCCCGTCGTTCACGAGGCCATGCCGCACCCGGGACAGCAGGAGGTCGCCGCCACGATGCGGACCCTGCTGGCGTTCGACCACCAGGCGCCCGCCCGGATCCAGGACCCGTACGGCTACCGGGCCTTCCCGCAGGTGCACGGGCCCGCGCTGGAGGCCGCCGGCTACGCCGAGGACGTGATCACCCGGGAGATCAACGCCGCCGCCGAGAACCCGCTGATCGACACGGTCAACCACACGGTCTGGCACAACGGCAACTTCCACACCGCCTACGTGGGGCTGGCCCTGGACTCCGCCCGCGCCGCGCTCTTCCAGACGATGGCGCTGTCGGCGGCCCGGCTCGGCACCCTCGCCGAGCCCTCGTTCACGGGCCTGTCGCCCTTCCAGGCGGCCACCGACGCCTCGTCCGGGATCATGATCCTGGAGTACGTGGCGCACTCGGCGCTCGCCGACGTGCGGCGTTTCGCCACCCCCGCCGCGCTGGGCGGCGCCGTGCTCTCCCGAGGCGTGGAAGACCATGCCGGATTCTCCACCCAATCGGCCCGAGCCACCAGTGACGCGGTCGCCGCGTACCGGATCGGGCTCGGCTGCGAGCTGGTCGCGGCCGTCCGCGCGCTGCGCATGCAGGGCCGTACGCCCTCGGGAGGCCCGCTCAAGGCCGCCTTCGACGTGGCCGCCGCCTTCCTGGACCCGCGCATGGAGGACCGCCCGCTGGACGCCGACATCGCCGTAGCCGCCGACCGCCTCCCCACCCTCTCCCGCCTGCTCAACCAGATACCCACTGGATTTCAAGAAGCCCGGCCCACGGCCTCGCCTGGCGGCTCGGCCTAACCGTGCTTCGGCGAGCGCTGTATCGCTTCGCGATCTGGCCTCGTTCCTCGGCCAGACCTCCGGACGCGCTCGCACAGGCGCCGCCCGCGGCGGAACGCGGGTCAGCCGGTGGAGGCCCTCTTACACAAGGACGGCTCGCGGACGAGGCGGCGGGCGCGGGGCTTGCCGCCGTCGATCACGCTCACGATCAGGCGGACGGCGTCGCGGACGATGCCGTCGATGTCCCAGTCGACCGTGGTGAGGGGCGGGGTGAGCAGGGCCGACATCGGGTGGTTGTCGTAGCCGCAGACGGCCACGTCGCCGGGCACGTCCAGGCCCAGCTCGCGGGTCGCGGCGTAGACGCCGTAGGCGATGGAGTCGGCGAAGCAGAAGATCGCGCTGGGCCGGTCGCCGGAGCTCAGCACGGTCAGCGCGACCTCTGTGGACTCGACCAGGCCCTGGGGCGAGAAGACCACGTCGACGTCCAGGCCCAGGCGCTCGGCCTCGGCGTTCACGTGCACGTCGGCGGGCCGGTCGGGGGTGCTGGCCGTGGTGGGCGTCAGCACGGTGATCCGCCGGTGGCCGAGGGAGTGCAGGTGCTCCAGGGCCAGCGTGACGCCGCGGCGGTTGTCGAACACCACCTCGCCCTGGGAGTGGCCGCCGGCCAGCGCGTCGCCGATCGACACCACCGGGACGGTCTCGGCGAGGTCGGCCCACAGCTCGGCGGACGGGTCCAGGGGCTGCACGATCAGGCCGTCCACCCGCTGGTCGCGCAGCTGGCGGGCCAGCGACAGCTCCCGCGCGGGGTCGCTGCCGGCGTCGACGAGCAGGGCGTAGCGGTCCTTGGCCAGCAGGGCGCGGCCGATGCCGACCGCCAGCGACTGCTGCCAGTAGTCCTCCAGCGAGCCGCACAGCATCCCGACCATGCCCGTGCGGCCGCTGGCCAGGGCGCGGGCGATCGGGTGCGCCTCGTAGCCGAGTTGCTCGGCCGCGGCGCGGACACGTTCCTGTGTCTCTTCGGAGGTCTGGATGCCCCGCAAGGCGTAGGACACGGCCGCAGGCGACAACCCCGTCGCCTGCGCAACTTCACGGATGGTCGCGCGCTTGCGCCTGTCTGGCACGAGTCAACCCTAGGCGCTGCCACCGACATCCGGCTTGACGCCGCGCCTCTGAACCGGTTCACTGAAACGGTTAACTGATGCGGTTCAGTAGCGACTTCCAGGAACGATGCCAGGCATAGATGTTCACCAGCACTTGTGGGGCGCCCCGCTGATCGGGGCCCTCCGCGGTCGAAGCACGCCCCCGTACCTGGACGAATGGACGCTTTACCTGGACGGTGAGCCGCCCTTCGAGATCGACCCCGCCGATCATGACATCGCCGCGCGCGCCGCGCTGGTGAAGGCCGACGGCCTGGACAGGGCGCTGGTCTCGCTCTCCTCCCCGCTCGGCATCGAGTGGCTGCCCGCCGACCAGGCGCGGCCGCTCCTCGAGGCCTACCACGCGGGCGCGACCGGCCTGCCCGAGCCGTTCGGGTCCTGGGCCGCCGCCTGCGTCAGCGAGATCGACGCCGCCTCGCTGGCCAGGGACCTGGATCGCGCCGACGATCTGGGCCGGGGTTTCGCAGGACTGCAGCTGCCCGCCACCGCTCTGGCCGACCGCGCGGGCTACGAGCGGTGCGGGCCGCTGCTCACCCTGCTGGAGGAACGGAACCTGCCGCTGTTCGTGCATCCCGGACCCGCGCCCGCGGCCGAGGAGGGCGCGCCCGGCTGGTGGCCCGCGCTGGTGCCGTACGTGTCCCAGATGCAGGCCGCCTGGTTCGCGTTCCGCGCGTTCGGCCGCGTCCGCCACCCGCGCCTGCGCGTGTGCTTCACGCTGCTGGCCGGGCTCGCGCCGCTGCACGGCGAACGGCTGGCAGCGCGCGGCGGCGGCCGGGGCGAGGTCGACCCGAACGCGTTCGTGGAGACCTCGTCGTACGGGCCGCGCGCCGCCGACGCCGCCGTCCGCGCGCTCGGCGTCGACGTGATCGTGAACGGTTCCGACCGTCCCTACGCACACCCGCGCGACCTCGCCCTCGGCGAGGCCGCACGCCACGCGTTCCGCGTGGTCAACCCGCACCGCCTACTCGACGGAGAGGAGCGAACCAACGATGCCGCCTGAGGTCATGTCCTGTGCCCACCCCGGCAAGCACGACGCCGTCACGGACGCCCATGGCACGCACGATCCCGGCAACCACAATCCCGCCAAGCAGAATCTGGAGGGCCTGCCCCCCAGGCCGCTCGACCGGCGCGAGCTGCGCGCCCTGGTCGACGAGCTGGCCGCACGGCCCGAGATGTGGCGGCAGCACGTCGCCTTCTCCGACGGGCAGCGGCACTACGCCTCGCTGCACCGCGACGAGTACGTGGACGTGTGGGTGCTGTGCTGGACGCCCGAGAACGACACCGGCTGGCACGACCATGACGTCTCCTCCGGCGCCGTCCGGGTCGTCGCGGGCGCGCTGGAGGAGAACAACCCGCGGATCGGCGGCGCGCACGTGCAGACCGTGATCCCCGAGGGCCAGTCGTTCAGCTTCGGCGCCGACCACATCCACCGGCTGGTCGGCGCGGCCGACGCGAGCGTGTCGATCCACGCCTACTCGCCGCCGCTGTGGCGGCTCGGCCAGTACTCCATCTCCGACGACGGGGTCATGCGCCGGGTCTCGGTCAGCTACGCCGACGAACTGCGTCCGATGGACGGTCCGGCGCCGGCGTAGCCGACCGAGCCGTCCGCCTAGCGCCTGGCTTTCAGCGCGTGCCTGGTCCCGGCGACCTTCACCGTGACCTTCTTCGGTGCCTTGGCCTGCGACCTGGCCGCGGGCTGAGCGGCCGGGTCGAGCAGGGCGGCGGTCTTCGGCGAGAGCGCCTTCAGCGCGCTCGCCGACAGGGCCGAGGGCGTGTTGGAGGCGTTCAGTCCCTGGCTCAGGGCGAAGATGCCGGTCAGCGCCATCGTGTTGTTCTCGGGCGCGGACGGCAGGCCCATCATCGAGTTGATGATCCCGTCCAGCCAGCCGCCGAGGCCGCAGCCCTTGGCGGCCGGGACGGCGATGTGGTCGTTGATCGAGATCTGCACCGCGGACCAGCCGATCTGCGGGTCGGAGGAGCCGCTCAGGAACGCGGGCGCGAAGTTGGCGTCGATCGGGCCGATCACGCAGGTGTCGCCGAGCACGCTGTTGTTCATCTTGATGCTGAGCCGCACCTGGGCGCCCAGCCCGCTCGGGCTGGAGACCAGGTGAACGGGGCCCTCGATCGACTGGGTGACCGACAGCTTGTTGGCCTCCCACTGGGCGGCGGGCGTCGTGCCGAGCCAGGGACCGATCCAGGGAATCTGGCCGATGAGGCCGCCGGGCACCTCGACCGGCCGGCCCTCGAACTGCTTGCCGACGACCGGCGGCGCGAGCACCGACAGCCCGGTGTCGTCGGGCGGGGCGAGGAAGCCGGTGATGCGGATCGCGCCGGGCGGCAGGGTCTGGTTGAACGAGCCGATCTTGGTGCTGCCGCCCGTGGTGGTCTCGGTGATGCACAGGGTGCCCTGCGGGCAGCGGTTCTGGAAGAGCGCGCCGCCGAGCTGCGGGGCCGTGCCGGAACCGGGCAGCGCCGGGTTCGCGGCGCCGGTGGGCGGCGCGGCCGGGTCCAGGCGGCCGATCAGGCCACGGCCGGGCTCGGTGAACCACAGCTTGCCGCCGGGCCCGTTGATGATCCGCATGGGCGCGGACATCGTGCCGGGCAGCGGGTACTCGGTGACCGCGCCCGCCGGGGTGATCCGGCCGATGTTGCTGGCGGCCTTCTCGGTGAACCACAGGTTCCCGTCCGGCCCGGCGGTGATGTCCTGCGGGCGCGAGGCCGCCGTGCGGACGGCGAACTCGTTCAGCGCTCCGGTGGACGGCACGATCCGGCCGATCTTGCCCTTGCCCGGCTCGGTGAACCAGATGTTGCCGTCCGGCCCGCTGGTGATCCCGCCCAGCACGTTCTCGCCCGGCGTCGAGTCGGCCGGGAGCGGGACGGTGGTGACGGCGCCGGTCGCCGGGTCGAGCCGCCCGACCAGGCGGCTGCCCGTGGTGAACCACATCGCGCCGTCGGATCCGGTGGTGATGTCGTAGGCGCTCTGGCCCGCGGCGTAGGCGGTCACGGTGCCGGACGCGTCGATCCTGCCGATCGACCGCGAGCCGCCGCCGGTGAACCAGATGCCGCCGGGGCCGGGCGTCAGGTCGGCGACCTGCGCGTTGGCGAAGTTGACCGTGCCGGTCTTCGGCAGCTCGTACAGCGTGGAGGTGCCGGTGGCGGGGTCGACCTTGCCGACCCGCGGGGCGTCGGAGGAGGAGTCGCTGAACCAGAGCGTGCCGTCGGCCGCCGTCGCGACGCCGTCGGGGTTGCCGAGCTTCTGGACCGAGTTGCCGGGCACGGCGTACTCGGTGACCTTCCCCGCCGGATCGACCCGCCCGATCCCACCGGCGTTCTCGGCGAACCAGACGCTGCCGTCCGCGGCCGCCGACAGCCCGATCGGCTGGACGTCGGGGATCGGCAGGGCCGTCTCCGACATGGCCCCGGCCGCCTGCGCGGCCGGCACCTGACTCAGCGCACCGGCCGCCAGCAGGCCGGACACCGCGAGCGCACCGGCTCGTTGACCACGATGGCGCATGCCATCGCCTCCTCAAATGATCTTCCCCCGAGGTCGGACAGGACGGTTCGAACACACGCGCCGACGGCAGGGGCCACCCGGGAGCGGGCGGGTCGGCGGCCCCTGCCGTCACGCGAGAACTAGGAGACCGAGACGTTCGGCGACAGCGTGTAGGTGCCGCCGACCGTGCCGGAGCCGCTGGTCGTGCCGCAGCCGCTCGCCGAGAACGGGATGGAGGTGCCGGTCGGCAGCACGGCCTTGTTGACGTTGTCGTAGGTGCCGACGATGTCGACCGGGCCGTCGGAGGCCGCGGTCACCGTGCAGCCGGGCAGGAAGCTCGTGGTGAACGTCGCGCCGCCCTGCGGGATCGTGAGCGTGACCTGGCTCGCGCTCTGCCAGGTCACCTGCCACGTCCCGCTCGCGGTGATGGTGTCGTTGCCGCCGAAGTTGTCGGTGCAGCCGCTGATCGACGGCGTGCTGCTGAGGTCGATCGGGCCGAGACCGCTGGCGGGCGTGGTGAAGTCCAGCGTCGCCTCCGTACAGGAACTGCTGAACGACAGGCCGCTCAGCGTTCCGGAGAACTGCAGGTCGGCGCTGACGCCGTGGACGGCGGTGTTGGCCGGGTTCAGGCTCGCGTCGTCGGCCTGGGCGGCGGTCACGCCGAACGTGGTCAGACCTGCGGCGGCCACGGCGGCGAAGGTGAGGCGGGTGATTCGGGGGAGCACTGTGAACCTCTTCCGTACTGGGCTGGGAGCGGAGGGAAGAGCCGGGGAGCGGAGCAGCGGGGAGCTCTTCGTCGTGAGGCCTCACCCCCAACAAAAAACCGCGCGGTTTTTCATGTCAACGCTTCGGCCGGATGCGGCCACCAAGCGCTTGCTTGACTTTGCTCCGCCTTTACCTTTACGGGTGTAGACAACAGCTGCGCGCAGCACCGATCGGAGGCGCGATGGCCCGGGACCGGCTGATCAACGCGTTCGTCCGGGTGGCCGCCGAACGGGGGTTCGCCGCGACCACCGCCGCCGCCGTCGCAGCCGAGGCCGACCTGCCCGAACAGGCCTTCCACGAGCACTTCACCGACCTCGAGGACTGCTTCCTGGCCGCCTACCGGCACGGCTGCGACGTCCTGTACGAACGGGTCGGCGCCGCCTACCGCGCCGAGCCGTCCTGGCACGACGCCGTACGGGCCGGCCTGCGGGTCATGTTCGACGCGCTCGCCGCCGCGCCCGCGTTCACCCGCGTGTCGGTCGTCGAGGCCACCGCCGCCGGACCCCGCGTCCGCCGCGCGCGCGTCCGCATGATGACGGGCTACCGAGCGTTCCTCACCTGCCCCGGCAAGCCGGGCATCCCCGACGCCGTCCGGGACGCCATCATCGGCGGCATCTACGGAACGATCTACGACTACGTGGACGCGGGACGCACCGCCGAGCTGCCCGGGCTGCTGCCCGCGATGACGTGCTTCACCCTGCTCCCCTACACCGACATCGACCAGGCGCTCAGGGAGCTCGAAGACGCTCCAGTTCCCGGGCCGCGTCCTCCTTCCCCAGCAGGGGAAGCAGCACGAAATACGTGAGCGATTCGACGAGCTCGGGCAGCTCCTCGGTCCGGCCCGAGTCTGCCTTGATGTAGATGGCGCTGTAGACGCCGCCGATCACCGCGTCCGCGACGGTTCCGGGCACGCCCGCCAGCCCGTCCTCCGGCTCGGTGAGCAGGCTGCGAAAGCCCTCCAGGTACCGGGTCCGCACGGCCCGCACGCGCGGCGCCGCCGAGTTGATCTCCACGACCGACACCCGCGCGAACCGCGGCTCGGCCGCCAGCAGCTCCAGCAGCGTCCGCATCGAGGCCAGCACGCCCGCCGGCCACGAGTCCGCCGCCTTCCGCGCCTCCTCGACCCGGGCCACGATGATCGCGGTCCCCTGCTCGTAGGCCGCAAGGAAGCACGTCTCGCGGTCCTCGAAGTGGTCGTAGAAGGCCTTCTTGGTCACGCCCGCCGCCTGCGTGATCCGGCTGATCGTCGCCTGCTGGTAGCCCTGCTCGGCGACGACCTGCACGAACGCGTCGATGAGCCGTTCGCGCTGGATCTCCGCCACCGTCTCGGGCGCCAGCCCATGACGGCCCCGCTTGATGACCCGGCCGGGCTCGAGCGCGGAACGGGACCCGGGCAGCACCACGATCGCGGCCTCCATGGATCAACCAGGTGCGTGAAAATCCACCCTACGACGGAGACCAGGCCCCAAGGGAAGTGCACGGAGTAGGTAAGGCGTCACACTCGGCGGGCGTGACCGGTGGGTCAGACCCGTTCGGCGGGCCCCGTCGGCGTGAACGGAACGGGCTCGGGCTCGACCCGCCGGGGTGCGGGCACCGCCGGAACCGCGGGCTCGGGAGCCGGGGGACGGAGCGGCGCCAGGGACTTGCGGAGCTGGTCCTTGAACCACTTCTGCCCCGGCTTCTCGACCAGCCGGTAGACCGCGTACGCCGTCAGCATGGACACCCCGATGACCAGGGCCAGTGCCGCCCAGCGGTTCATGCCCGGGTAGGCGGCGTCCAGCACCGGGAGCGCGATCTGCGAATGCGTCAGATAGAGCGGATAGGTGAGCGCGCCGAGCACGGTCAGCCCGCGCCATCGCAGCCATCTGAGCTTGCCCGTGGCCACCAGGATCATCACGATGAAGATCAGGGTGACGGCGACGCCGACCACGTTCTCGTTCGCGCCCTTGAACGCGGCCTCGGTACGCCAGGCGCCCCAGAAGAGGGCGAGGAGCCAGCCGACCACCACGTACCCCCACAGCAGCAGCGTCGGCCCGAAGCGGTAGATCAGGAACAGCGCCATGCCCGCGATGAAGTACGGGCTCCAGGTCGGTACCAGCATGATCTTCAGGAACTTGCTGTCGGCCTCGTCGGCGAAGACGCCGAAGAACATCCAGGCCGTCATGAAGACCAGGCAGTTGCGGTAGGTGATGCCGAACACCGACAGGAACGCGATCAGCACGTAGAAGTGCAGCTCCACCCAGAGCGTCCAGAAGACGGCGTCGACGTTCTCCACGCCGAGCCCGCCCTGCAGCATCGTGAGGTTGGGGATGATGAGGCCGGGCGCGCCGTTCCCCAGCTTCGCGGTGGCGTAGAGGGTCGCGCCGAGCAGCACCCCGACCCAGTACGCGGGCATCAGCCGCACCAGCCGCGACACCACGAACTCGCCGGGCGACCGCCCCCACGCGCTCATCAGGATGACGAACCCGCTGATCATGAAGAACAGGTCGACGCCCAGATACCCGTAGCGCGTGAGGTGCGCCATCGCGGGGAAGAGCTCGCGGGACGGGTGGGGCCAGGGACCGGGTCCGTTGAAGCCGGTGAAGTGGAACAGGACCACCGAGAGCGCCGCGACGAAGCGCAGCAGGTCCAGCTCCCGGAGCCGGTCGCGTCGTGTCACCGCGGAACCCTCTCGGTGGCGGGTGGCCGGACGGGTACCGCAGCGTGAGCCCACGGTGAACGGCACGTGTTTAAGACGCCGTTATGGCGATCTCGCTAATATGCGGCCACACCCTCAGGAAACAGGTGGTCCCTCCATGACATCTCGCCGCGGCCGCCGCGGCGCGGCGCTCGCTTCGCTGTGCCTCGGTCTTCTCCTGGCGATGACCGGCTGCGGCGGCGGCCTGGGCGGCAAGGTCGAGCACAAGGCCGCGCCCGTCAAGGCCGGCCCGTCGGCCCCGCCGGTCGTGATGTTCCTCGGCGACAGCTACACCGTCGGCGAGCGCGGCAGCCAGCCGGAGAACACCTACGCGCCCGCGGCGGCGCGGCTGCTCGGCTGGCAGGTCATCGCGGGCGGCCGGGCGGGCACCGGGTTCGTCGCCGGCGGCACGCCGCGGCTCAGCGGAACCCGGGCCAAGGACGCGTTCGGCGAGCTCTTCGAGGCCCAGCTCGGCTGGCGCCCCGCACCCGACATGCTGGTCGTCTCGGGCGGCCACAACGACTGGCACTACCCCGCACCCCAGGTGACCCAGGCCGCCCGCACCCTGCTGACGCGGGCCCACCAGCGCTGGCCCGGCACCGCGATGCTGATGATCGGCCCGATGTGGGGGAACGACACCCCGCCGCAGGGCGCCCTGGCCGTCCGCGACGGCCTGAGGGCCCTCGCGGCCGAGCTCCACATCCCGTTCATCGACCCGATCGCCGAGCACTGGATCACCGGCAACCGCAACACCGGCGCCGGGAACGCTCCCGGCTTCATCAAGCCCGACGGCGTGCACCCGACCATCGACGGTCACCGCTACCTCGCCACCAAGCTGGCCGACGACATCCGCCGCCTGGGCATGGCACATCCCGCGCGCAAATATTGACCCGTGACCACCGGCGCCGTCTCCAGCACGACACTGACCTCCCTCTACGAGGAGCATCAGGTCGCGTTGATCCGCTTGGCGGTGCTCCTGGTCGGGGACGAGCCGACGGCCGAGAACGTGGTCCAGGACGTCTTCGTGCGCATCCGGCACAAGGCCCCCCGCCTGCACGACGAGGCCAGGCTGCTCACCCACGTCCGGGCGGCGGTCCTGAACGGCTGCCGGACCGAACTGCGCCGCCGCGAACGAAGGTGGCGGCCCACCGAGCCCGATCGGCCGCCCGTGTGGTCCACCGAGTCGAACGCGTTCCTCAGCCAGAACGACCGCGAGCTCATGCGCGCCCTCCAACAGCTGCCGCGCCGCCAGCGCGAGGCCCTGATCCTGCGCTACTACCTCGGCTACAGCGACGCCGAGACCGCCGCGGCGATGGGCATCAGGCCCGGCACCGTACGGTCGGCCACGACCAGGGCGCTCGCCGCGCTCTCCACGGAGATGGGCGGGGAGGTGCGATGAACGAACTCGAGAGGCGCCTCCGCGACGCCCTGCACGCGACGGCCGACACCGTCGACGAGTACAAGGAACGCCCCCTCCCCACCCACACGTTCCGCAGCAGAACACCCTCACGCCGCCTGGTCCCGATCCTGACCGCCGTCGCCGTGCTGATCCTGATCGCCGGCGCCCTGGGCATCCGCCACCTCCTGCACGACGACCCCAAGCCGCTGCGCAAACCCCCGGTCGTACCGAAGTACGTGGTGGCCGCCATGCCCGCCACCAAGAGCAGACCGTCCACCCTCGAGGTCCGCGAGATCCACGGCGGCCGGCAGGTGGCCGCTCAGCGGGTCGCCGACCACCGGCTGGCATTCACGAGCGTGGCGGGCTCGGGCGACGGGCGCACGTTCTTCGTCGTGGTCTCCCCCAGAGCCGCCGATTCCTGCAGCGCGGACGTCAGGCGGCTCACCCTCGCCCCGTCCGGCGCCATCGAGGACCTTCAGCCGACCGGCCTGTCGTTCCCGTTCTCCTCGATCCGCGATCTCGCGGTGTCACCCGACGGGAAGAAGATCGCCTACGCGCGTTCCTGCACCGGCGGGCAGAACGACATGGGCTCCTACGACACGGCCGCCAGGACGAAGACGACATGGACCGTCCCGGCTTCGCAGTACGTCTCCAGCCTGGCGTGGACGCCCGACGGCCGGAGCATCGCCTTCGCGCTCGCCAGCCCTGGCATCTCACGATCGATGATCGGGCAGCTCGGCGACGTGTCGTTCGACGGCCCGGGCGGTGAGGCGCGGCTCCTCGATCCCGGGCGGTCACCGCAGGGCGACCTCAGGACCCACAGCACGCGCCTTCTCACCGCGCCGCGGGACGCCGGGCTGACCGGTGTCCGGATCAGCTCCGACGGCAGGCAGGGCCAGGTCTACGCGGTCTACTACATCAAGCGCGGCATTCGCGGCCAGGAGACCGAGTACCTCGCCGTGGGCAGCAAGCTGATCACGGTCTCGCTCGTGTCAGGGCAACAGACGTCGGTGATACCGATCCCCGGCGCTCGCGGTTCGGATCCCGCGGTCCTCGACGGCGAGGCCTCGGGCCGCTACCTGCTCACCGGCGCGGGCGTCGTCGACCTCCGGCAGGGCGGGCGGATCGAGCGGATCGCCGGGCTCTCGGGCGCGCTCGACGTCAGTTGGTGAAGCGAAGAGGCGGGTCCCGGAAACCGGGACCCGCCTCGCTGCTGTGCTGCTCGGGGTCAGAAATCGGGGTCGCGGACGCGGAAGAAACCGACCGTGACGCGGCTGGCCTTGTAGGGGCGGCCCTTGTAGTCGGGGGTGGCCCTGAACGCCACGACGAGGGCGCCGCAGACGGTCTTGCTGTCGCGGTCGAAGACCCGGAAGGCGCTGCCGCGCTTGACGCTCCAGGCGATGCGGGTCTGGATGCACCACTCGTCGTTGCGCTGGTCCGACATGCGGCCCTGGACGACCTTGGTGGACTTGGTGCCATAGGCGGTCCCCCAGCCGCGACGGAAGTCGAACTTCTGGACCTTGGCGGCGACCGCCGGGGCGGGAGCCGGAGCGGGAGCCGCGGCCGGGGCGGAGGCGGCGACCGGGGCGGCGCCGGCGGTCTTGTGGGAGGCCGTCAGCGCGGGGGCGGCTGCCAGTGCGCCGCCGGCGACCGCGAGCGCGGCGGCGGCGGTGATGAGGCGGGTCTTCATATGGGGGGAATCCTTGTGCGTCGGGCGGTCGTGATCCCGGGCGAATCTAGAAGATCACGACCGTCCGCGCAGCAGACTTGATCAAATTCGTCGGGCTAGGCGGGGCGGGCCAGGGAGAGGGAGAAGTCGCCGGCCTGGTCGGTCCAGAGCTCGGCGAGCTTCAGGCCCGCGGCGCCCAGTTCGGCCTCCAGGCGTTCGGGGCGGAACTTGGACGAGATCTCGGTGCGCATCTCCTCCCCCTCGGCGAAGTGGACCTCCAGGTCGAGGCCCTTCACGTGGACGTCGCGGTCGCGGGTCGAGCGGAGCCGCATCTCGATCCACTCCTCGGCGGCGTTCCAGCGCGCGACGTGCTCGAACGCCGAGGGGTCGAAGTCGGCGTCCAGGTCGCGGTTGATGACGTGCAGGACGTTGCGGTTGAACTCGGCCGTGACACCGCGGGCGTCGTCGTAGGCGCGGACGAGGCGGTCCTCGTCCTTGACCAGGTCGGCGCCCAGCAGGAGCGCGTCGTCGTCGTTCATGGTGGCGCGCAGGGCCCCCAGGAACCCGATGCGGGTGGACGGCGGCATGTTGCCGATCGTTCCGCCGAGGAACGCGATCAGCCGCCGGCCGGTGGACGGTAGGAGGTGCAGGTGGCGTTCGTAGTCGGCGACGACGGCGCGGACGGTGACGCCCGGGTGGTCGGCGGCGATCTGGCCCGCGGCCTCGGCGAGGAAGTCGCCGCTGACGTCGACGGGCACGTAGGTGTTCAGGGTGGCGTGCAGGGCGTCCAGGAGCAGGCGTGTCTTCTCCCCTGATCCGGCGCCGAGTTCGAGCAGGGTGTCGGCGCCGGTGATCGCGGCGATCTCGGGGGCCCGCGCGGTGAGGATCTCCCGTTCGCGCCGGGTCGGGTAGTACTCCTCCAGCCGGGTGATCTCCTCGAACAGCGCGCTGCCCCGCTCGTCGTAGAAGTACTTGGGCGGCAGGGTCTTGGGCGTGCTCGTCAGTCCGGCGCGCACGTCCAGGCGCATGGTCTTGGCAAGGTCGTCGGCCGTCAGGAACCGATCCACGGAAAATCTCTCCTCAGAGGCTGTCGATGCGGACGCCGGACTCAAGGTCGGCGGTCACGAGCGAACGGTCGGGCACTCGCTCCCAGCCGCCGTCGTCGTCCAGCGGTTCGGAAGCGACCCGGATCTCGTCGGGTGTCGTACGGACGAAGAGCGAGTCGCCCCAGGTGGTGGCGGCGAGCGCGGAGCCGTCGGCGGCCAGCAGGTTGAAGCGGCCCCCGGTCAGCCCGGTCACGGCGTCGATGACGGCGGCCAGGCCGTCGCCGAGCCCGCCGCCCTCGCGCCAGCGGCGTGCGGCGAGGGCGAACAGGATCGCCGAGTCGACGGCCGCGCGGGCGTCGGGGACCTCGGCGAGGTCCCCGGCCAGCTCGCGCAGCTTCCACTCGACGCTCGGGTAGTCCTCGACCTTCCCGTTGTGGCTGAACAGGCGGTGCCCGGCGCGGAACGGCTGGGCGCACGACTCGTCCACCGGGAAGCCGGAGGTCGCCGAACGCAGCGCCGCGACAGCGCAGGTCGTCTCGGTGACCCCGGCGATCTCCCGGAACGACTGGTCGGTCCAGAGCGGCTGCGACCGCCTGAAGCGGACCGGGCGATCCTGGCCGCCGTGATACCAGCCGACGCCGAAGCCGTCCGCGTTCAGCAGGTTGCCCTGGGTCATGCGCGGCGCGTACGCCTGGCTCTCAAGGGAGTGCTCCCCCTCGTAGATGAGCGATGCCAGTGTGCGCGCCGGCCCCAGATGGCCGACGTGACGGCACATCAGCCGACCACCGCCGACCGTGCGCCCTGCTTCCCGAGGGGGGACGACCCCCCACGCCCCCCGGCGTGACCAGGAGGCTCCGCCGATGTGGCACAGCGGAACCCGGTGAAGATCTGGCGCCGGATCGGGTAGTCCCAGTTACGGAACGAGCCTCGGATGGCCAGCGGGTGCGTCGCCCACGAGCCGCCCTTCAGCACCTTGTAGTCGGGTCCGAAGAAGACCTCCGAGTACTCCTTGTAGGGGAACGAGCGGAAGCCCGGGTAACCGTGGAAGTCCGACGACGTCCACTCCCACACGTCGCCGACCAGCTGCCGCACCCCGTAGGCCGAGGCGCCGCTCTCGTACGAGCCGGCCTCCGAAGGGCGCAGCATGCGCTGGCCGAGGTTGGCGCGCCCTTCCTCGTACTCGTCGCCCCAGGGGAAGCGCCGCGAGCGTCCGGCGACGGGATCCCAGCGGGCCGCCTTCTCCCATTCGGCCTCGGTCGGCAGCCGCTTGCCCGCCCACCGCGCGTAGGCGTCCGCCTCGTACCAGCACACGTGCTGCACGGGCTCGTCCGGCGGAACGGCCTCCATCCGCCCGAAGCGGCGCCGCACCCAGCTGACGCCGTCCTTGGACCAGAACGCGGGCGCGCGCTTGCCGCTGGAGGTGCGCCACTCCCAGCCCCGCGGGTCCCACCACCGCGGGTCGTCGTAACCGCCCGCCTCCATGAACGCCAGGTAGGCGCCGTTGGTGACCGGCTCGCTGTCGATGTAGTACGCGGGCACGTCCACCATGTGGCCGGGACGCTCGTTGTCGTACGCCCAGGGGTCGTCGGAGGTGCCCATCTCGAACGGGCCCGCCTCGACCAGCACCTCGGTCCCGGCGGGCTTGGTGCGGAGGATCTCCCCCACCGGCTCCAGCAGCGCGGGCGCTCCCTTCCGGAGCTGGTGGGTGGCCAGCATCGTCTCGTCGTGCATGTGCTCGTGCTGGACGACCATGCCGTACACGAAGCCGCCCCTGGTCAGCGGGTCGCTGCCGTCGAAGCGGACCTTCTCCAGCGAGTCCAGCACCTTGGCGCGGACCGTGGAGATGTAGGCGCCGGCCTCGGCGGGCGGCAGCAGCGGCAGCGACGGCCGGGTCGAGCGCGGATGCTCGAACGCGTCGTACAGGCCGTCGATCTCGGGCCGCATCGGCTCGATGCCCGCCGCGGCGCGCAGCAGCCACAGCTCCTCGTAGTTGCCGACGTGCGCCAGGTCCCAGACCAGCGGCGACATCAGCGGCGAGACCTGGCCGACCAGGTCCGCCTCGTCCAGGACGTCGGTCGTGAGTCCGAGGCTGCGGTTCCGCACCGCCCCCAGTTCCTCGGCGATCAGCTCCTTGAGCGCGTCCTCGTCCAGCCCGCCGCGCATCGTGCGCCTGCTCGCGGTGCTCGTGCCGCTCATCGGCTCCATGACAGTTCCTCCTCGGGAAGCGGGCTCAGCTGGTCGTCGGCCGGGGTGCGGCCGCGTTCGACGTAGCGGCCCCGGTAGGCCTCGACCAGCGGCACGAGCCCGTGCGCGCCGAGCCTCGGCAGCGCGTTCAGCGCGGCGTCGAAGCAGGCGCGGGCGGCGGCGGCGAGCGCGGGGTCGGCGAGGCCGTCGCGCGCCGCCTGTTCCCAGTGGCCGGCGACCGGCTCGGTCTCGGCCTGCGCGATCGCGGCGGCCACCGGGTCGTCCAGCAGCGCGGTCGCGACGGCGACCGGGACGGGCCAGAACGGCTCGGGCAGCGCGTCGATCATGCGCAGTTCCAGCCAGCCGCGCGGCCGTACGGGCGGGAACAGCGTGGACAGGTGGTACTCCAGGTCCTCCTCGCCGGGCTCGCCCTTGCCGATCCACTCCCGGAAGGTCATGCCGGGGTCGGCGGCCCAGCCGCCGTCCGGCGTGCGCATGACCATGACGCGCGCGTCCAGTGCGTACCGCGCCCACGCCTCGGCCGGGTCGTCGCCGACCGGTGCGGCCGTACGGCACGGGTCCAGGTCGGTCCAGATGGCCTGCCGGGTGGAGCGCAGCCCGGTGCGCCGTCCCTCGTGCAGCGGCGAGTTGGCGAACGCGGCGACCAGGACGGGTCCGAGCGCGTGCGCGAGACGCCAGCGGCGGAGGAGGTCGTTCTGGTCGGCGCCGATGTCCAGGCACACCTGGACCGAGGCGGTGGAGCACATCATGGCCTGGCCGACATCGGCGTAACCGGCCGAGAAGTAGTCCCTCATGCAGGTGTAGCGAGGGTGTTCGGCCTGGAAGTGCGGCTCGCGGATCGGGTCGACGCCGTGCCCGGCGAGAACGAGGCCGGCTTCGGCGAGGACCGCGCCGACCCTGTCCAGGTCGGCGGCGAGGGCCTCGTGCAGAGGGGCGAGGCCCGGGTAGGGGGCGGAGCTGAGCTCCAGCTGGCCGCCCGGTTCGTAGGTGATGAGGCTGCCGTTCGGCAGCGGCCCGGCCGCGTCGAGCAGGGCGCGGACCCTGGCCATCGGGACGTGCGCGGCGGGTGCGGCGGAGTCCTGGACGAACCATTCGGTCTCCGCGCCGACCGTGCCGGGCGGGCCGGTCTTGAAGCAGACCCCGCGGATGTAGTCGTAGACACCGTCGACCGTCAGTCTGGTCACCGAAACCCCCTTGTTCGACAACAAGTTCGAAGTTTCCCTGGTGAACCGGATCAGTAATCAAGTAATAGGGATTAAATCTCCGTGAACGTGACTAACCACGCCAAACTCATTACGCTGCGCAGCCACCCGACATGCCGGATCTGACGGCACTTCTCAGTCATAGCGCTGTGCACTAGAGTCCCAAGTTCCACTGGAATGCCCAGTGCCGCTCAGCGACGGAGGACAGGGATGCGCGGGGAGCCAGACGCCCTCTACGACGCGCACGCCGCCCGGCTGTACGCGTACTGCTGGTCGCTGGTCGGCGACCAGGCGGCGGCCGCGGTCGCCGACACCTTCGCCTCGACCGTCCAGCACCCGCCGCGCGGCGACACCGTGCTGTGGATGTACGCCCTGGCCAGGCACGCGTGCGTGGACCGCGGCGCGCTCGACCGCGCGTTCGGCATGTCCGGCGACGCCGACCCGCTGCTGCGGGCCGCCAGCACGCTGCGCGCCGACCACCGCGAGGTGCTGTTCCTGCTCGCGGGCGAGTGGCTGGAGATCAACGACATCGCGCGCGTGCTCGGCATCGCGCCCGACACCGTCCGCCAGCTGATGGGCGTCGCGCGCACCCGGCTGGAGCGCGCCGTGCTCGACACGCTGATGCGCCGGCCCGGCGAGACCTCTCCGCACCACATGGACGTCATCGCCGCGTTCGAGAAGGGCACGCTGCCGCGGTTGCTGGCCCGCCGCGCGCCGATCCGGCCGCCCGAGTGGCTGCGCGACCAGGTCCTCACCGCGGTCGAGGGCGAGCAGGCCCAGCCGATGACGGCGCTGGTCGCCCCGAACCCGGTCGTGGTGATCGGGTCCGAGGTCGCCAGGACCTCGACCGGCCGCCGCAAGCTGAAGGGCTTCGGCGCGGTCAGCGCGATGGCGGCCTCGGTCGCCGCCGCGATCGGCCTGATCGTCTCCTGGCAGCCCATCAAGGGCGGCAACGCCGCCTCGCTCGTGCCGACCTCGGGCAAGGGCACTCCCGAGACGACCAGCAGCCAGCCCGCGCCGCGCCCGAACCAGAACGACGAGCACGGCACCGGCAACGGCCGGGTCACCACCTCCCCGAGCGACAGGCCCGAGACCCCGGACGAGAGCGCCTCCGCGCCGCCCTCGCAGGGCGACGGCGGCTCTGGCGGCGGCGCGCCCACCCAGCCCGCGCCCTCGCACCGCGCCCCGTCCACGCCGGGCACCCCGACGCCCGACCCGACGGACCCGGGCCCGTCCGACCCCGGCACGCCCCCGCCGTCGGAGACCCCCACCGACCCGCCGTCGCAGACCCCCACGGACCCGCCGTCCACGACGCCGCCTCCGTCCGAGGACCCGACGACGCCGCCCACCGAGGACCCGCCGTCCTCGACCCCGGCGGACCCGCCGACCTCCAGCGACCCGAGCGATACGCCCAGCCCGGCCCCGAACCCCACCTCGAACCCCGCCCCAACCCCCGGCCACAGCTGACCAACTACGCCGATCTTGCTCTCAGCGCCCTCATTCGATGTCGGTGAGGGCGCTGAGAGCAAGATCGGCGCGTTTGTGGGGTCAGGCGAGGGTGGGGGCGGGGGTTCGGGTGGGTGCTGGTAGGTGCGGGCGGTGCCGGCGCAGGAGGGCGCCGACGAACGCTCCGGTCAGCATGGCCACCAGGTGGCCGACCGCGGCGACGTCCAGGGCGAACAGGCCCTGGAAGAGGTAGGGCGCGAGCGCGCACCAGCACACCAGCGCCAGGGCGCGCGGCCAGCGGCCCGGCCCGTACAGGATGACGGCGACGAGGGCGGCCGCGACGACGTACGAGGGGCCCACGTCCGGCAGCGTGCGCACCGAGCTGGACAGCGAGCCCGCCTCCAGCCGCACGAGCACGATGCCCTGGCTGACGACCGTGCCGACCACATGCGCGAGGACGACGAGGACCATCGAGCGCAGGTTGCCGAAGCGGCGGACGATGGAGAACAGCCCGACGGCGCTGATGACCAGCAGCACGCCCGAGGAGTCCTCGGAGATGAACGCCGAAGAGACCATGGCGCCGACCGGGTGGACGGCGAGGTTGGCGAGGTTGGTGCTCGCCCAGCCGATGAGCTCCGCGCGGTCCTGCGCCGAGAGGGCGAACGCCTGGACGGCGGAGACCAGGCCGAACACCGCCAGGAAGATCAGCGGGACCGGATAGCGTCGGAGAAAGGCGCTCATAACCACGGCAGACTATGTGACCCGGAAGTATGAAGCGGGCGATTCGCCGAACGCCTGCCGGAAGACGGCCCCGAAGGCGCTCGATGTCCCGTATCCGACCCGGTGGGCGACCGTTGTGACCGGAACCCCCGCGGCCAGGTGTCCGAGAGCGGCGACGAGCCTGACCTGAACCCGCCACCGGCCGAAGCTCATACCGGTTTCAGTCAGGAAAATCCGGGCGAGCGTCCGTCCGCTGGCGCCCACCTCGCGGCCCCAGCCCTCCAGGGTCCGGCCGTCCGCCGGATCGGCGATCAGCGCCCGCGCGACCCGCAGCGCCCGCTCGTCGGCCGGCAGCGGCACGTTCACCGGACGGGCCGGGGCGACGGGCTCCAGCAGGTCGTAGACGACCGCCTCGGCGCGCGCCCGCGCCGCGTCCGGCAGGTCGGGCTCGGCCAGGTGAACGATCAGCTCGCGCAGCAGCGGCGGCACGTTGATCACGGTCGGCTCGGCCCAGTCGATCGGGCAGGTCTCGGGCCGCAGGTACGGGCTGCGCAGCACGGCCGAGTCGTGCGCGCCGGTCGTGTGCGGGACGCCGCCGGGGATCCAGAGCGCGCGCAGCGGCGGCAGCACCCACGTTCCGCCGGGCGTCTCGACGACGACCACGCCCTGCGACGCCCAGGCGAGCTGGTGCCAGCGGTGCCGGTGCGGCTCGAACTTCGAGCGCGCGGCCATCGGGAAGCTGCCGACGACGACCCCGTGTCTGGTTTTCGACATCACTTGTCCTGTTGGCTCATTTCGGCCATGGCATCGCGAACCTACCGTCGTCGGCATGCCGATGAATCGCTTCCACCAGAGGTTCTGCCGATCGTCCGGGTGGTCACGCCACGTGGAGAACAGCCTGCTGCCATGGGTCCTGGACGGCGTCGACCTCGGCGCGCACGTTCTGGAGGTCGGGCCCGGGTACGGCGTGACCACCCGCCTTCTCCAGGACCGGGTTCCCGAGCTCACCGCCCTGGAGATCGACCCCGCGCTCGCCGCCCGGCTGCGCGAGCACACCGCGGCCTCGACCGCGACCTCGGCCTCGGCCTCGGGCTCGGTCGAGGTCGTCGAGGGCGACGGCACGGCCATGCCGTTCGCCGACGAGGCGTTCAGTGGGGCGGTCTGCTTCACGATGCTTCATCACGTCCAGTCGGAGCCGCTGCAGGACAAGCTCTTCGCCGAGGTCGACCGCGTGCTGCGGCCGGGCGGCGTGTTCGCGGGGAGTGACAGCCGGGTCAGCGCCATGTTCCGCCTCATCCACCTGTACGACACGATGGTGGTCGTCGATCCCGACACCCTTACGACGCGGCTGGAGAAGGCCGGGTTCGAAGACGTCGAGGTCTCCACCAGCGAGCGTGCCCTGCGCTTCAAGGCCCGCAAACCGTCCACCTGATGAAGAAGCGGTGCGCCGCCCCCTGTGGGCGGCCGCTTGGCCGGGGGCGACGCACCGCTGGTCATCTACTTCATCTGAGGCGACTACTTCATCGATGGCGAAGGGTCAGACGGCCATCCCGCCCTCGACCGGGGAGTTGCCCCGCCGGACGAACAGCGCGGCGATGATGGCGACCGCGGCCACCGCGCCCGCGACGGTCATGGAGGTCTGCCAGCCGTCCATGAACGCCAGGTGGCTGCCGTCGGTGATGGCGGTGGCGGTCTTGGGCGGGGTGCCGGGCGGCACGGGGGCGACGCCCTGCGAGACCAGTCCCGAGCCCTGCCCGGAGATCTGCTGCGCGGCCCCGCCGGGGACGCCCGACTCGGTCAGCCGCCCGTACAGCACGTCGCCGACCTTGGTCGACAGGAGCACGCCGAGCACCGAGGTGCCGAGGACCCCGCCGAGCTGCGAGGCGGTCTGCTGGAGACCGCCCGCGACGCCCGCCAGGTGGGCCGGTGCGTTGCCGACGATGGCCTCGGTGCCCGCGACGATCACGAGCCCGAACGCCATGCCCATCAGGACGAACCACGGCCACACCTGGATGTAGGGCGCGTCGACGCCGATCCGCGAGAGGCCGAACAGTGAGGCCGCCGTGAACGCCATGCCGAGCGTGAGCGGCACGCGCGGCCCGAACCGGCTGGTCAGTGCGCCCGCGATCGGCGAGGCCACGATGAAGATCGCGGTCATCGGCAGCATCCGCACGCCCGCCTCGACGGGGCTCATCCCGTGCACCTGCTGCAGGTAGAGGGTGACGAAGAAGACCGTGCCGAACATTCCGAAGAAGCCGAGCACGATCAGCCCGGTGGCCGCCGACAGCGACGGCGACTTGAACAGGCTCATCGGCAGCAGCGGCTGCTCGGCGCGCAACTCGTTCAGTACGAAGGCCACCATCAGCACGGCCGCGATCGCGAACGACCAGAGCGGCACAGCGCTCCCGAAGCCGTGCTCACCGGCCTTGATCAGTCCCCAGACCAGGGCGAACAGCCCGCCGCTCAGCAGCGCGACGCCCGGGAGGTCGAACGAGCCCCTGGCCTCTTCGTCCTTCGACTCGCGGATCACCCAGAGGCCGACCAGCAGCGCGACGACGCCGAGCGGCGCGTTGAGGAAGAACACCGATTCCCAGTTGACGTTCTCGACCAGGAGGCCGGCCACGATCGGGCCACCGGCGATCGAGATGCCGACGGTGGCGCCCCAGATGCCGATCGCGGCGTTCAGCTTGTTGGCGGGGAAGGTGTTGCGCAGGATCGCCAGGCTGGCCGGCTGGAGCAGCGCGCCGGCGAAGCCCTGGACGACCCGCCAGAAGATGACCATGCCGAGGCCGCCGGAGACCCCGATCAGCACCGAGGCGATCCCGAAGCCGATCACGCCGGCCAGGAAGGTGCGTTTGCGGCCGAACCGGTCGGCGATCTTGCCTGCCGGGATCAGCGACACGGCGAGGGTGAGCAGATAGGCGTTGGTGACCCACTGAAGGCCGGACAGGGATGCGTCCAGGTCCTTCGCGATGGCCGGGTTGGCGATGGAGACGACGGTGGCGTCCAGGCCCACCATCATCACGCCCAGCGCGACCGCGATGAGCGTCAGCCAGGGATGGCCGTGCCCGCGACGGCCGCCGTCCCTGGCCCCGCGCACATGCGCGTCGGGCGCCAGAACGTCGGTGGATTGGGACATTGCGTCTGCCTCCAGACGAGGAAGTTCATGAGGTGATGCGTTCAAACTGTCATGGCATGACACATGTCGTCAACCGACCAGAGTCACTCATGGACATGATTCAGCTCACGACGTAATTCACTCGGTGACGGTTGGCAGAGAATGAACGACTGGTTACAATGCGGCCATGAACGCGACCGCTCCCGAGGCCCACCCCGCGGGTCCCGAAACCCAGCTCCCGGGTCGGCGTGAACGCAAGAAGCAGCGCACCCGCGAGGCGCTGATCGACGCGGCGTTCGACCTCTTCGGCGAGAAGGGGTTCGAGGCCACGACCGTCGAGGAGATCGCCGACGCCGTCGACGTCTCGTCCCGCACGTTCTTCCGCTACTTCGCCTCGAAGGAGGAGGTGGCGCTCTCCTTTCAGGAGGAGCAGCACCATGCGGTGCTGACGGCGCTCGCCGCCCGCCCGCGCGAGGAGCCCGTCATCACCGCGATGCGGCGCGCCGTCGTCGAGATCGCCCGTGCCTGCGAACGCGGCGAGCTGGGCTTCGACCCGGAGCGCTTCGAGGTCATGATGACGCTGATGGACAACAGCCCGTCGCTCATGGCCAGCAGCCTGGAGCACCAGCAGAAGAAGCAGGCCTCGCTCACCGCGGTCATCGCCGAGCGGATGGGCGTCGACCCGTCGGCCGACCTGCGCCCGCACGTCGTCGCGGCGACGGCCGCCTGCGCGTTCCGCGCCTCGGCCGACATGCTCCAGCAGTACCGCGAGATGCTCGGCGACGCCCCGCTGTCGGAGACAATCGACCGCGCCTACGCCATCATCGAAGAGGGTCTCAACTTCCCGTCCGTTTAGTTACGGTTGGGCGGCATGAGCCCCCGCCACGCCGTCGACGACGACGCCCTGTCCAAGGCCCTGTCCGCCGTTCCCGGCGAACTCGACCGCGAGGTCGCCCGCGCCGAGAACGGCGGCGCGTTCGGCATCAAGATCCTCACCGACATGCTGCGCGACTACGCGGCGGCGCGCTCGGTCGCCGATCCGGCCTTCGAGCAGCGCGACTCCTGGGCCGCCCTGCGCAGCTCCGCCGAGCTCGCCACCTATTACGTGAACGCGCTGGAGACCGAGTCCGGGGGCGAGGTCCGGGCCTGGGTGGAGTACCTCGGCGTCGGCTTCGGGTACGAGGCCGAGGGCGGCGAGGAGGCCTACCCGCACGACTGGATCGCCGCGTTCTGTCTCGCGCTGATCTGCCGCGAGGACAAGCAGCTCCGCTACCTGCACGCGCTGGCGCGCACGCTGCGGCAGAACGCGCAGACCCCGTACGTCCAGGCGCTGGACGCACTCTGGGCGGACGTCGCGGGCCTCGCCGAGACCACCGAGACCGCGCACGGGCCCGACGGCGCGGCCGCCGACGTCGTGCCGCCCGGGCGGCACGCGGACGAGATCGCCCTGCTGAACGCGATCGGACGCGGGGACGCCGCGGCGTTCGGCACCGGGCTCGCCGCGCTGATCGAGGCGCACCGCGAGCAGGCCAAGCCCGACCACGTCCGTCACCTCATCGCCTGGGAGCCGCTCGCACTCGCGGTGCTCGCGCACGATTCCGGCCTCAAGGTCGAGGTCGAGACCGACTACCTGCCGCACCGCCTGATCACCGGCGAGGGGCCGAAGAAGGTCGAGGCCGGCGGGCGCGTGGTGCGGCCGCCCTTCGCCCAGGAACGCGCGGCCGCCGCCATCGCGTTCTTCGACAAGAACCCCCCGGACAGGGTGGGTTTCCCGCTCAGTCCGACGATCATCACGACGCAGCGGCCCAATGCCTTCCGCTCGGCCGCGGGGCACCTGCTGGAGAGCTTCTCGCTGCGCCCGATGGTCGATCCCGAGGTCACCGAGCTGCGGCTCTGGACGGATCTGCGGCTGGCGAGCCAGGCATGGACCGCCGCCTTCACGCTCGCCTCCGCGCCCGAGGACACGCCCGTCACGGTCACGCTCGCGGGCCGCTCCGAGGAACTCCCGGCGAGCGGGCCCGTCTCCTGCCACGGTCCCTGGTACTACGGCACCGCGATCGCCTGCGCGCTCGCCGCCCGCGCCACTGAGGACCTCGCCGTCCTGCGCGAGGTCACCGACGAGACTCTCGCCGCGGGCGGCGCCCACGCCGACACCAAGGCCTACGTGCGCGGGCTGCGCGCGCTGCTGCGCGGCGAGGACCCGCGGGCGCACGTCGACGCGGCGCTGTCGACGACCTCGGGCGACGACCACTGGGAGTGCCTGTGCAACCCCCGGGTTCGTCTCCTGGACCGGCTCGTCGCCGACGACGTCGAGGGCTTCAACCGCGTCCTCGCCGAGGCGCTGGAGCTGTACCTGCAGTACTACTCGTCGCCGACCCAGGAGGACGAAGCCGAAGGGCAGTACTCATTGGACGCGCTCGCGCTGGCCTGCGCGGCGCACGACGACAAGGGCTGGAAGATCGAGGTCGACTCCGACTACCTGCCGGAGTGGATCGTGACGGGCGCCCTGGTCGGGACGCCCGCCGATCTCACGCCGTACGCCTAGAAGCCTTACTACGAGGAACCGCTGAGGACCAGGCCGCTGGTGGGCACGCCGGTCCCGGCCGTGACGAGCACGTTGCGCACGTCCGGGACCTGGTTGACCGAGGCGCCGCGGACCTGGCGGACCCCCTCGGCGATGCCGTTCATTCCGTGGATGTACGCCTCACCCAGCTGACCCCCGTGGGGGTTGAGCGGGAGGTGGCCGCCGAGCTCAATTCCGCCGTCCTTGATGAAGTCGCGTGCCTCGCCGCGCTTGCAGAAGCCCAGCTCCTCGAGCTGGATCAGCACGAACGGCGTGAAGTGGTCGTAGAGGATCGCGGTCTGAACGTCGCCCGCGGTCAGCCCGGACTGCCGCCACAGCGTGTCGCCGACGTTGCCCATCGCGGGCAGTGAGGCGAGGTCGCCGCTGTAGTAGCTGAACATCATCATCTGGTCCTGGCCGGTCCCCTGCGCCGCCCCGCTGATCACGGCGGGCGGCTGGGGCAGGTCGCGGGCCCGTTCGGCGCTGGTGACGACGAACGCCACGCCGCCGTCGGACTCCTGGCAGCAGTCCAGCAGGTGGAGCGGGTCGACGATCCAGCGCGAGGCCTGGTGCTCCTCCAGCGTGATCGGCCGCTCGTAGAACCAGGCCCTGGGGTTGGTCGAGGCGTGCTTGCGCATCGCGACCGCGACCCGGCCGAAGTCCTCGCTGGTCGCACCGTACTCGTGCATGTAGCGGCGCGCCTGCATCGCCACCCACGCGGCGGGCGTCGCGAAGCCGTACGGCAGGTGCCAGGAGAACTCCAGGCCCGTCGAGTCGACGCGCGCCGACACGTTCGCCTGGCCGAAGCGGTGCCCGGACCGTTCGTTGAACGCGCGGTAGCAGACGACGACGTCGGCCTGCCCGGTCGCGACCGCCATCGCGGCGTGCGCGACCGTTCCGCAGGCCGCTCCCCCGCCGTAGTCGACGCGGGAGAAGAACCGCAGCCCCGGGACGCCGAGCTCGCGTTGCACGGCGATCTCGGAGTTGGCGTCGGAGGCGAAGGTGACCAGGCCGTCCACGTCGGACGGCTTCAGGCCCGCGTCGGTGATGGCGGCCAGGCAGGCCTCGGCGGCGAGCTGGAGCTCCGAACGGCCCGACTCCTTGGAGAACTCGGTCGCCCCGATGCCGGCGATCGCGGCCTTACCGGAGAGGCTCATCCATCCCCCTTGAGTCGTACGGTCGCGGTCACGTGGTCGCCGAGGCTGACCGCGCCGCGCACCTTGAGCGTGGTCGCGTCGACCCGCTCGGTGTAGAGCCGCAGCCGGTCGCCCGCGTACGCGGGCACGCCGAGGCGGACCGCGACGTTGTCCAGTTCGGCGTCCGGGACGGCGTTCAGCACGGCGCGCTGGACCAGGCCCATGGTCGTGAGGATGTTGAGGAAGATGTCCTTGGATCCCTGGCCGCGGGCGATGCCGGTGTCGTGGTGAACGGGCGTGAAGTCGCGCGTGGCCAGCGCCGTCGCGATCACGAACGTCGGCGTCAGGTCGTACTCCAGGTCGGCGGGCGCCTCGGCCGCGGGAGCCTCGGGCACCTCGATCGGCGCGTCTGCGGGCAGCCACTGCGGGAGCGTCAACTCGTCGTCGATACGGTCGAAGACGACCTTGACCGGCATGCCGATGGTGACGTCCTCGGGCGGGCAGCCGTTGACGTTGCCGACGACGCGCACGCCCTCTTCGAGCTCGACGACCGCGACGACGTACGGCGGGGTCTTGCCCGGGACCGGCGGGTGGTGGTGCACGACGAAGCTGTGCACCTCGCCGCGTCCGCTCGCGACGACGAAGTCCCGGTTGAGCGAATGGCACTGCGGGCACATCGGGCCGGGCGGGTGGCGCAGCGTTCCGCAGTCGGCGCAGCGCTGGATGCGCAGCTCACCGGCCTTGGCGCCCTCCCAGTAGTACGCGGTGTCGCGGCCGATGGCCGGGCGCGGCGGGCCGCCCTTCGGCTTGACACCGCTCCTCTTGCGGGGCTGGAACTTCAGCACCCGGAACAGCATCTCGGCGACGCGCTCGTCGTTCTCGTCGTACCAGGACTGGTACCAGGTGACGAAATAGCCCTCGCCCATCCCGGTCTTCTTCGGCCCGGCGATGTCGCCGAAGCGCATGGTGGAACGCAGCTGCTCGCCGACCTTCACGTACCGGTCGTAGGTCTGCTCGCAGTTGGTCGCGACGACGCCGGTGTAGCCGGAGGCGTCCAGCAGCTTCAGCACGTCCTCGGCCGCCGACCCGCCCTTCTCCTTGACCAGGCCCGGCATCGACCAGACCTGGATCATGGCGGGCGGCGCGACCGACGCCCAGTCGCCCGGGTCCTGCAGCGCCTGCGTCCAGTTGCGGATCATGGCGCCGTTCACCGGATCGTGGCAGGGCAGGCCCTCCCGTTCGCCCTCGGCGGCGGCGCGTTCCGCGAGGGCGACGAGCTGCTCGTGGACCTCGCCGGGTCCTGACTCGGTCATCGCGGCGCCCTCGGGAGGCCGAGGCCGATCATCGCGATCAGCTCGCGCTGGATCTCGTTCACGCCGCCGCCGAACGTGAGGACGATCGCGCCCTTCACGCCGTGGTCGAGGCGTTCGATGAAGTCGGCGGTCGCCGGGTCGCCCGGGTCGCCGAAGCGCGCGATGACGTCGCCGACGATCCGGCCGACCTCCTGCATCCGCTCCGAGCCGTAGATCTTGGTGGCGGACGCGTCGGCCGCGCCCAGCCAGCCCAGGTCCATGTTGGCCGCGACCTGCCAGTTGAGGAACTCGTTCACGCGCAGGTAGGAGTACACCTGGGCGACCGCGCGGCGCACCGCGGGCTCCTCGATCAGCGGCTTGCCGTCGCGGCCGGCCGCCGTCTTGGCCCAGCGCTCGAACCGGTCGTAGGTGTGGCCGATGTTGCCCGCCGGGCCGAGCGTCACCCGCTCGTGGTTCAGCTGGTTGACGATCAGGTCCCAGCCCTTGTTCTCCTCGCCGATCAGCATGTCGACGGGCACGCGGACGTCGGCGTAGTAGGTCGAGTTGGTGTGGTGACGGCCGTCCATGGTGACGATCGGCGTCCAGGAGAAGCCCGGGTCCTTGCAGTCCACGATGAGCATCGAGATGCCCTTGTGCTTCTTGGCGTCGGGGTCGGTACGGGCCGCCAGCCACACGTAGTCGGAGTAGTGCGCGCCCGAGGTGAAGATCTTCTGCCCGTTGACGACGTAGTGGTCGCCGTCCTTCACCGCGGTGGTGCGCAGCGAGGCCAGGTCGGTTCCGGCGCCCGGCTCGCTGTAGCCGATCGCGAAGTGGCACTCGCCCGCCAGGATCTTGGGCAGGAAGAATTTCTTGTGCTCCTCCGAGCCGTACTGCAGGATCGTCGGCGCCACCGAGTTGAGCGTGATGATCGGGTACGGCACCTCGGCGCGCGCGATCTCGTTGGCGAAGATCTGCTGCTCCATCGGGCCGTAGCCGCGGCCGCCGTACTCCTTGGGCAGCGCGACGCCGAGCATGCCGTCGCGGCCGAGCCGCTTGCAGTGCTCCATGTAGTGGCCGCCGAACGGGTCGCCCGCGATCTCGGCGCGCTGCTCGTCGGTGAGGCAGTTCTGGAAGTACTCGCGCAGCTCGGCGCGCAGCTTCTTCTGCTCGTCGGTCAGGTCGATGAACAACTTTCCGTCCTCCCTAGGCCTCAGGCGCCGACGAGCGCGCCGAGAGTGTCGAGCTGGTCCTCGGCACCGCCGAGCAGGTGCCCGGAGTGCTTGGCCCAGGCGAAGTACCGGTGCAGCGGGTAGGTCACGTCGAGCCCGATGCCGCCGTGCAGGTGCTGGCAGGTGTAGAGCGCCTTCACGACCGGGTCGGCTGCGTTGTAGGAGGCGATGGCGAGCACCTCGTCCACGTCCTCACCGCCGACCTCCAGGCGGTAGGCGGCGGCCCAGACGGCCACGTCGAGCGCGCGCTTGGCGATGTAGACGTCGCCGATCTGCATCGTCACGGCCTGGAACTGCGCCAGGGCCCGCTCGAACTGCTCGCGCGTCTTGACGTACTCGGTGGTGAGGTTGAGCGCGCCCTCGATCGCGCCGGACGACAGCGCGACCGCGCCCGCCACGGCGGAACGGCGCAGGGTCGTCCAGGCGGCGCCGTCCGCCGTGCCGCCGAGCAGCGCGTCCGCGCCGACGTGGACGCCGCTCAGCTCGACGCGCGACAGCGGCTCGGTGGTCGCGGACGGGTGGTCCGTGATCGTGACCGCGCCCGGCTCGACCAGGAAGACCCCGATCCCTTCGCCCTCTCCCTCGACCTGAGCCGGGATGAGGATCTGGGAGGCCTCCTTGGCGTACGGCACGAAGGTCTTCACGCCGTCGAGCACGTAGCCGTCGCCGTCGCGGCGGGCCGTGGTCGCGACCGACCCGGCCGGGCCGATCTCGCGGTACGCGCCCGTCAGGATCGTCCCGCCCTCGGCGAGCTGGGCCAGCACCGCCTTCTGCGCATCGGTCCCGTGCTGCGCGATCGGCACGGCGGCCAGGGAGAACGAGGCGTAGAACGGCACCGGCGCGACCTTGGCACCGATCTCGCGCAGGAGCACCGTGAGCTCGACCGGCCCGAGGCCCGCGCCGCCCTGGTCCTCGGGCACGCAGACGCCGAGCAGCCCGGCCTGGCCGAACGCCTTCCAGATCCCGGCCTCATAGGCGGCGCCGCTCTTCTCGTGCGCCTCCAGCCGTTCCTGGGTCGCCTCGCGCGCCAGCAGGTCGGCGGCGAGCCCGCGCAGCTCTTGCTGGGCCTCGTCGAGGTTGAAGTCCACTCACTTGCTCCCTTCGAGCAGATGCAGGCGGCCGCGCTTGTCGAACTCGGTCCGGAGCCGGGCCACGTCTTGCGGGGTCATCCGGCGATAGGCGAGGTCCCGTCCGGGCCGCCACCACACCGGGTCGTCGGTCTGCCAGCCGTCACGGACGAGCCGGCGCTTCAAGATCTTGTTGGAGGCGGTGGCGGGAAGCTCCCTGGCCACGCGGATGTAGCGGGGCGGCCACTTCGGGCCGAGGTCCTTGCGTCCGCGCAGGTAGTCGGCGAACGCGTCGGGATCGAAGTCGTCGGCCGCCAGGGCCAGCATCACCTGGTCGCCCGCCGCCTCGTCCGGCACCCCGTACACCGCCAGCTGCCGTACGCCGGGAAGCTCGGCGAGGGCACGTTCCACTTGCGCGGCGCCGAAGTTCTCGCCGTCCACGCGCAGGCGGTCAGCCGTTCGCCCGGCGAAGAAGACGTAGCCCTCAGCGTCCACGTAGGCGTGGTCGCCGCTCCAGAACATGCCGTCCCGCAGCCGGTCGGGCGCGTCCTCGTTGTAATACCCGTCGAAGAGCCCGAGACCTTGGGTGTTGACCAGCTCGCCGATCGCCTCTTCGCCGTTCAGCAGCCGCCCGGCGTCGTCGAAGCGCCCCGGCGGGCACTCGCTGCCCGTCTCGGGGTCGAGCACTTTGATGCCCGGCGTCAGCTTGCCGAGCGCGCCCTGCGGGCCGAACGGGTCGGGCGAGAGGGCGATCGCGGTCTCGGTCGAGCCGTAGCCGTCGATCACGAAGCAGCCGAAGCGTTCGCCGAACGCCTTCTGCTCCAGCGGCGCCGCCTCGTTGCCGAACGCGAACTTCAGCGGGTTGTCGGCGTCGTCGTCCTGAGCGGGGGTCGCCAGGACGTACGAGAGCGCCTTGCCGACGTAGTGCAGGTAGGTGCAGCCGTGCTCGCGCACGTCCGGCAGCATCCCGGAGGCCGAGAAGCGACCGCGCAGCACGAGCTCGGCCCCGGCGGCGAGCGCGGGCGCGTACGCCGCCATGATCGCGCCGGAGTGGAACAGCGGCATCGGGCAGTAGACGACCGCCTCGGGGCTCAGCATCCGCTCCGCGAGGTTCTCGCCCGGAATCGTCACCTTCCGGTGCGTGACCTGTACCGCCCGGGGACGCCCTGACGTCCCGGACGTGAAGATCAGCATCAGCAGGGTCTGCTCGGTGATGCCGCCGTCATCGGGCGGCTCCGCGCCCTCGTGCGGGGCGAGAAGGGCCTCGTAGTCCGGGGTCTCGATGTCGTGGACCGGCGGGCCGCCGATCGCCGCGGCCAGCCCGGCGTGCCTCGGCTGGGTGACGATCAGGTCGCAGTCGGCCCGTTCGGCGTCCCCGGCCAGCTCGTCCGCCGAACGGGTGTGGTTGAGCGCCACCACGACCGCGCCCGACAATGCCGCGCCGCCCAGGAGGAACACCAGCTCAGGGGTGTTGTCCAGGAGCACGCCGACATGGACCGGGCGGTCGGGGCGGCGCGCGGCGTTCATCCAGGCCGCGCGGGCGGCGCACTGGCGCACCACCTCGCGCCAGGTCCACGTCCGGCCGTCGTCGGCGCTCCGCAGTCCGGGCCGATCGTCGCCGGCCCGCGCCCTCAGCAACGCTGCCACCGTCATGGCCGAAAAACTAGAACAGATTCTAGTCTCTGTCCAGAGGCGTGATCACCATGGGGCTTGGCGGGATTCGCCACGCATGTCAGGGTTTGCTGACGGGACAGGACGTGTAACGGCGGGCCCGGCGCGCGGCGATTCAGATAACACGTTCTTGTGGGCCCTGTACCCTAGGGCCGGGGACCGAACGTAAGGGAGAGGCGACGACCGTGACCGCAGAGCCGACGGCCACCACCTCGGAGCAGGGTGGGGTGCGCTCGCGAAGCCAGCTCCAGCGCCGCAAGAGCATAGTGAAGGCGGCCGCCGCCCTCGCCTCCCGGGGCGGCGTCGAGGCCATGCAGATGCGCACCGTGGCCGAACGTGCCGGGGTCGCGCTCGGCACCCTCTATCGCTACTTCCCGTCCAAGATGGACCTGGTCGTCGCCGTGGTCAGCGAGGAGATCGACCTCCTCGAGGGCAGCATGGAACGCCGCCCGCCCCGCGCCAGCGACCCGCCCCAGCGCGCCGTCGAGGTCCTCATGCGCGCCACCCGCGGCCTCATGCGCGAGCCCGAACTGGCCGAGGCGCTGATCCGTTCGCTGCTGCTGTCGGACGTCAAGACCGACTTCGGCGACCGCATGTCGCGCCTCCTGCTGCGCGCGGCCGCCCCACCCGACGCCGACGTCCCCGAGGACGACCCGCGCCGCGTCCTGGTCCGCTCGCTCTCCAGCGTCTGGACCATGGAGATGATCGAGATGCTCCGCGGCCACGCGACGGCCGACGAGATCCAGGCCAAGCTGGAGATCGCCGCCGCCCGCCTCCTCGAGGACTTCTGAGCCCGACCGCACAGAACGCGCCGAAGCCATGGGGCTCCGGCGCGTTCGGCGTCGTGGTCAGGGCCGCTGCCCCGGCTTGTCGACGACCCCTGAGGCGGTGCGGACCGCCAGAAGCTGGATCGTGCCCTTCTTCACCTGCCACGTGCCGTCGGTGCCCGTGGAGGTGTGGTCCTTGATCGCGATGGATCGTTCGCCCAGGTAGGCATAGGTCTTGGCGTCCAGCAGCAGTTCCTCGCGAAGCCAGCCCTCAGTGGTCCGGCCGACCGCGATGGCGGGACGCCCCGCCGCGTCGATCTTGCCCCGGACCAGCTGGACCCCGGGCAGCTTGGCCAGCGCCCGGAACAGGACGGCCTGGGTCGGGCTGGACGGCAACGCCGACCGCAGCAGGAAGTTGAAGTGGCCGTAGACCTCGCCCCGAACGACCTCGTCATTCGGGTGATCGCCGCCCGGGACCTCGCTGAAGATCCTCTTGAGCAGCGCGTCCGGGTCGGTGATCCCGGGCGGGACCTCGCTCCGGTAGGGACCGACACGCAGCTTGCCCGGCTCCTCCACCGTGGCGACCTGCGTGCCGTCCGCCCGCCACCAGGTGCGCTCGATCTGGGTCGTGAGCGGCATCTTCGGCGTCTCGACGCGGGCCTTGTGCGCACCGACCGGATACCGGTTGGTGACCTCGGCGTAGAACCACTGGCCGGGCCGTGGCGCCGCGGCGCGCTCGGCCGCCAGGGCCGCGCGGTCGAGGGCCTGCTGGGCGTTCGCGACCGGCCCGGCGGGGATGCCCGGGATCACCGGGCGCGGGCGGCCGTGCCCGTCGGCGCCGCCCCCGGTCTGCACGACGGTCACGGCGGCGGCGATCGCGGCGGCCAGGGCGCCGACCGCGACGAGCCGCACACCCATGCGCGGCATCTTCGGGAAGCGGCGGGCGGCCTTTCCCTGTTGCGGCGCCGATGCCCTCTCCAGCAGGGCGGCGCGGGCGGCCGAACGGGCGGCCGAACGGGCGGCGGAACGGGCGTCGTCGCCGGGCGTCGAGGGCGGGGTGGCCCAGGCGTCGCGCAGCATGTCCAGGTCGTTCATCGGTCGAGGTCCTCTCCGAGCGTCGTGGGGTCGGTGTCGCCCAGCGCGGCGCGTAGTTTCCTTCGAGCCCGGTGCAGCCGCGACCGTGCCGTCCCCGCCGGGATGCCGAGCGCCTCGCTCGCCTCCTGGAGGGTGAGGTCGGCCCAGGCGACCAGCAGCAGCACGTCCCGATCCCGGTCGGCGATCTCCGCCAGCGCGGCCGCGAGCGGGCCGCGGCGGGACTGCGCGTCCAGCCGTACCGCGACCAGATCCGCGTGTCCCTCGGCCACGTCGTGGACACCGGTGCGCGCCAGCGCGCGGTACTCGCGGACCTCGGCCCGGCGGTGCCGGGCGATGAGGTTGGAGGCGATGCCGTACAGCCAGGGACGCGCGTCCGGGCGCCCGACGTCGTACCTCTCGCGCCGGTCGAACGCGATGAGGAACGTCTCGGCGGCGACGTCGTCCGCCAGCCCCCCGCCCAGCCGGCGCGCGGCATAGCCGTGGATCGGGTCGTAATAGCGGTCGAACAGTGCGGCGAAGCTCTCGGGCTCATGCCAGGAACGCCTAATGATCGCGGCGTCGTCCTCCATCGGGAGCGCCCGGGTCATCGCGGCCATGTCCGGCTCCTCGGCGTCATCGTGTGCCTTCCGCAGCGTGGGTGGTCACCTCTCCTTCGCCGATCTCAAGCCGAGTGTTCGACCTCAACGCAATCAACAGTGAAAAACAGTCAGTCGGCGATGGATTGTCGCAGGTCAGGATGGGCCGTACATTCCCGGACCAAGGGCGCCCCCACTCTCCAACCCCCCTCTGTTCAGGAGAGCCCTCATGTCCCGAAGGCACACGATGCTGGGATCGGCGACGGCCTGCTGCCTGGTGGCGGCCCTCGTCTCCCCTGTGGCGGCGAACGCGACCGTGGCGGCGAACGCGGCGACCCCGCGTTCGCCACAGGCGTCCGTCACCCGGCCGTCACCCGGTCAGGCCACCGCGATCCAGAAGAAGCTGCGGCTCAGTCTCGGCAGATCGTTCGCCGGCGCCTGGGTCTCCCCCACGGGAACCGTCACCGTCGCGACGACCGACGCCGCCTCCGCCGCCACGATCCGCCGCTCAGGCGCCGTGCCCAAGCAGGTCGCGCGCAGCGAAGCCTCCCTGGCCGCCACCCAGGCGAAGCTCAACCACACCAAGGCCGCCACGTCGGTCACCTCATGGTTCGTGGACGCGACCACCAACAAGGTCGTCGTCCAGGCCCGTTCCGTCGCCGCCGCGCGGCACTTCGTCAAGGCCAGCGGCGCCGACGCCTCCGCCGTCACGATCGTCCGGTCCACCCGCCGCCCCCGCCCGCTGTACGACATCGTCGGCGGCGAGCGCTACTGGACGTCGCAGTACGGCTGCTCGGTCGCGTTCTCCGTCACCGGCGGGTTCGTGACCGCTGGCCACTGCGGAAACACCGGCGAGCAGACCTCCGGCTCCAACCAGGTGTCGCAGGGCACGTTCGGCGGCAGTTCGTTCCCCACCAACGACTACGCGTGGGTGAACACCAACTCCAGCTGGACGCCCACCCCCAAGGTCAACAAGTGGAACGGCACGTACGAAACCGTCCACGGCGCCACCCCGGCCGCCGTCGGCGCGCGCGTCTGCCGCTCCGGCAGTACGACCAACTCCCGCCTGTGGTGCGGCACCATCCAGGAGCTGAACGCCACGGTCAACTACGAGGAGGGCGCGGTCTACGGCCTGATCCGCACCAACATCTGCGCCGACCCGGGCGACTCCGGCGGCGCGCTGATCACCGAGACCGGCGGCCAGGCCCAGGGCATCACCTCCGGCGGCTCCGGCTCGTGCAACGACGGCCAGGGCAGCGGCGACGAGACGTTCTTCCAGCCGGTCACCGAGGTCCTGCAGATCCTGTCCGGTCAGGGCCGCCAGCTGGTCACCGATGACGGCGGCCCGGGCCCCGGCCCCGGCTCCTGTTCCGACTACCAGACCAAGGTCACCGCGAACATCACCAGCGGCTCGAACCAGTACCAGCCGAACGGCAACTACACCACCACCGTCACCGGCACCCACGCCGCCTGCCTGGACGGCCCCGACGGCGTCGACTTCGACCTCTACCTGCAAAAGAGAAGCAGCTCAGGCACCTGGACGACCGTCGCCACCTCCAACAGTCCGAACCCCGACGAGAGCATCAGCTACAACGGCACCGCGGGCACCTACCGCTACCGCGTGCACGCCTACGACGGCTCCGGAAACTACACCCTCGGCTTCAACAAGCCGTAAGACCAGGATCCCCGGTCGCCACACTCCTCGGGCGGCCGGGGATCCCCACCCCGTAAGGGCTCTGCGCACTAATCTGGACACCCCACCACCAGAGAGGCGCGCCAGTGACCGACCAGGAGCCGATCCTCAGCGACGGCGTCATCATCGAGTTCATCGATGGCAAGGACGTCCCCGTCGAGCACAAGGACTTCGGCGAGCGCGCCGTCGTCATGCGCGACGCGAAGAACCCCGAGGGCCCGATCCTCTACTTCACCGAAGCCGAGTGGGACGCCTTCATCGCGGGGGTCAAGGACGGCGAGTTCGACGACCTCCTGGAAGAAGAGCCCCAGCAGTAAGAGCGTCCTTGCCCCGCGATCGCGCCGGCGGGCGCGATCGCGGGGCCAGGCCGGCTAGAGAACGGACCCGTCGCGATAACGGACGCGGTCCAGGCGGACCTCGCCGTGCCACGTTCCGGGGACCGGCTCGGTGGCGATGAGCTCGGGCCGATCCACCACCACGCACACGTTCTCGCCCGGCCACCACCAGCCGCAGGAGCGTGCCAGCGCCGCCCAGTGGCCGAGATGGTCGAGGTCTTCGTCCCTGTACGAGGCGAGCCCCAGCCGGTGCAGGGCGTCGTAGTACCCGATCCACGGCGCGTCCTGCTGCCCGTACCAGCACACCGGCACCGTTGTGGCCGCCAGCGCCTCGCGAACGGGCACCCGGAACCCGTGCGCGAGACTCCGATACAGGGCGCCGTGCACACCCTGATGCAGCACGACACCCAGTGGAACGCCGATGTCGAACGCCTTCAGCGGCGGCAACTCGGGCCAGTGCTCCTGCTTCTTGCCCTTCTTCCGTGCGGGCGCCAGTTCCGGATCGAGATGCGTGACGCCCGCACTGAGATTGCCGCGCAGCTGAGAAGCGACCATGGCCACGTCACTGGCCACCGGCGGCGCCTCTTTCTTGGGACCTTCCCGAATCCACGCGTACAGGGAATCGAGGGTCGGCAGCCCGCCGACGAGCGGTAGCGCCTGAACGGGAGATTCGACCCAGGTGAACCCGGGCTTCGGCCGGGACGCCCGCGCGTAGATCGCGCTCAGGTTGGCTTCCGCGGTACGCCTGTCGGCCGGACGAGTGGACAGGCCGTGGTCGAGCCACTCCTGCCGGATCTTGAGAGCTTCCTGCCACAGGCCGCGAACGTCGGCCACAGGATCGGCGGCGTGCGTGCGCCGCGCCGGCGCGATCAACGCGCGAGGGCGGATCCGCCCTTTCCGTTGGAGATCATCCTCCGATGATGACCGCCCATCACTCCCGACGCAACCGGAATTTTCTTGCCAGCAATCACTGGAAAGATCACCTAACCTGCCCCATAGTGGGCGTTCATGAGCCGTCGTTCGTGCACGCGCGCCGCCGCCGTGGCCGCCCTCGCCATCGCCGTCACCGCCCAGCCCGCCCAGGCGGCGGCCCCGGGCGACCTGCACTCCGCACCCCTCCCCTTCCTCTGGTCACGTTCCGAACTGCTGGACGTCGCCGCCGACGGCTCCTCCGCCTGGGTAGCCGGCTATCAAGGGGCCTACTGCGTTCCCTGGGTCGACCACTGCGGCCTCTACAGCTCGGGCAACCCGGTAGTCCGCCGCTGGACCGGTTCGGCCTGGAAGGAGTACCCCCTCCAGGGCTGGAGCGGCCAAGGCCAGATCGGCGCCGTGGTCACGGCACCCGGCGAGACCTGGATCGCCGGCGGCACGATCGGCGACTCCGACTACTACGACTACCTGGCCCGCTTCGACGGCACCGCGTTCCAGAAGATCGAGAAGCCCTCGGCCAACACCCTCGACATGCTCAGCACCGGCCCCGCCGGAACCTGGGTCGCCCAGATCCCACCGGTCGGCTCCAGCGACCCCCAGCTGTTCCGCCGCACCGGCTCCACCTGGACCCCGGCCGCACTCCCCGCCGACCTGCGCGTGAACGACGTCCAGGCCCGTACCGCCACCGACGTCTGGACCGTCGGCTGGAACTCGACCAGCACCGGCGGCAAGACCCTCGCCGCCGCCCACTTCGACGGAACGACCTGGACCCGAGTCGCAACCCCGGCCACCGACGACGAGTTCGTCAAGGTCCTCCCCGTGGCCGCGAATGACGTCTACGCGCTCACCTGGAACAACCTCGCCCACTGGAACGGCACCACCTGGACGCTGACCCCGCTCCCCCAATCCGTAGACCGCGGCGCCGACCTGGTCCGCGACGCCTCCGGCGACCTCTGGATCAGCAAGGGCCACTACCCCGTGGTGGGCAACCTGCTCCGCTACAGCAACAACACCTGGCACGACATATCCGTCCCCGGAACCCTCATCACCGACGTGGTGGTCGCCCCCGGCACGTCCACCATCTGGGGCGTAGGCCGCAAGGACGACAACGCAGCAGCCGTCACCAACTCCTAGGCCGATGAATCCACCCGTCGCTGCTCCAACCCACGCAAAGAGGCCCCCGGCAACGAACGTCCTCCGACACGCACAGCCCGCGCCGGGCCAGCACCCGAAGGATCGCCCTGGCTTCGCCTTCGACCATGCCTTCTGCTCGCCCCTTGGCCAGAGCCTCGGTGCGATGGCGCTTGGCGAAGTCGCTCGTGAACTCGATGCCGCCGTGGGCCATGAGTGCCTCCAGGATGTGCCGTGGCCGCGCGGGAGGACTTTGAGCACCATCTCAGCGTATTCAAGAGCATGCTCTTGACCTGCGTTGTCGAGGGTCGCCAGGGCCGCGTGAACGACCTCCAGCGCGCCCGGATCGCTGTCATCGATCGCGCCTGCAAGCGCGCCCAAGACAGCCGGTTCAGGGCGCAGGGCGGCCTCCGCCGTCGTCGTCACCATTGGCGGACCGTCGGGCCCGATGACCAGCGGGGTGAGCTCGAGTCCGGGGTGGCCGATCTTGATCGGCGTCCGCACCCACTTGGCCGCCACCTTCGTGCGGCAGAGGGTGCACATCGTTGTCGATCATCAAAGCTCAGTGACTCGGAGGGCTGGACACGAATCTTGACGACCACAAAAGGACCTTGGTTCTTACTGGTCCAGGCGTTCTGGCGTGTGTCATAGTCCGTCCGCGCTGACCAGCCGGGAGTCCGCCCGCGCATTGGAGGCGCCCAGTGATCCAGGGGTTTCCTTGCGTAGATTCATCGTGCCCTCCGTTGTGTCGGCGGCCTTGGTGTTTCCGGCTGTGCACGCGCAGGCCGACAGTGTTCAGCGGGTGCGGGTCGCGTTCGTCGGCCTGCACGCCGGGGTCGTCGACTATGACCACGCATGCACGGATGTCACGGGGACGTTGGTCGTCGCTCAGGACGGCGCGACGAGCCCGGTCTCGGGAGTGGTGGTTCATACGGTCGGGCGATCCACGACGACCGGTGCCGATGGGGAAGTCGTACCTGGGGGGCGAGGACTCCCGGCGAGACGACTTCGGGGTCTATGTCGCCCCCGACGGGACCTTCAGCGTGCAGCGGCCCGCTGTTCCCGACCCGAGCTTCGACCTCTCCTACCGGCCGCATGACCAGGAGGTGGGGTTCTTCACCCCGTCCTCGTTGCACCTGGCGCCGCCCAAGGGCACGGTCGAGCGGTTTCGCACGCGCATTTTGGCCACCGAGCAGAAGTGCTGTGTGGACGCCCGGACGAAGACCCGATTCAGCGGCTTTCGTGCTTATCCGCGTAAGAACTTGAAGGTCGGGATGTCCGGGACGCTGCTTCAACGGACCGGTGGCTGGCATGCGCTGGCCCACCAGAAGGTGACGGTCTACTTCCAGGCGAACCACTCGTCGCGCTGGGTCAAGAGGGCTGTTCTCGCGGTCAACGACCGAGGCGCGTTCGCCAAGACCTTCAAGGAGTCGCGCCTTGGGATCTGGCGGGTCGTGTTCGCTACGGCGCCGGGATTCTGGAGCTCTGAGACCACCCACGAAGCCTGAAAAAACGAAGCCCCCGGTCGAGAGTGATATCGGCCGGGGGCTTTCTCGTTGGACGAGTTGGCGGATTCTGCGATGTCTAGCCCAGGGTTACGTCGTCGATTTGGAGGGCGGGGCCGGCGCCGGTGCTCCAGGTGAAGGTCCAGTCGACGTGGGTGGCGTCGGCGGGGGCGGTCAGGGTGTCGGTCGCTTGGGTCCAGGTGGTCTGGCGAGGGAGGGGGATGGGGTCGGTGCGCAGGACCGTGCCGGCGTCGTCGCGCCAGCGGACGTTCCACTTGACGTCCGGCATCGTGGCCAGGGCCTCGCGGTACCAGAGGGACGCCTTGTACTGCTGGCCCGGGATCACGCCTGGGTAGCCGGGGAAGTTGTCCAGGGAGACGCCGCTGCCGGAACCGGCGGTTGTGGTCAGCAGCAGGGAACCCGTGCCGGTGTGCGCGTCGCCGGACTTGTACGTGACGGTGGAGCCGTACCAGGGGGTGTACGGGGAGGCGGAGGCGGACTCGAAGTCGTTCTGGGCGATGGGCGGGGGGACGGGGGCGCCGCCGTCGAAGGTGCTGCCGGCGTCCTGGCCGTACTGGGGGCCGACCCACTCTGCCGGTGAGATGAGGTTGCCCATGTCGGTGGGCACGAACTGCCACGGGCCGGTGTAGGTGTTGTCGTGCCAGGAGTTGTTCGAGGTGTGGACGATCGCCTTCTGGATCACGTCGCCCTTGTACGGGGACCAGTCCGGGTACGTTCCGTAGTTGGACAGCAGGCCCGTGTGCCCGCAGTACTTGGTGGGGCAGCCTCCGTTGACCGCGGCGGGGTCGAACGTGAAGGTGTTGTCGTGGACGTCGAGGTTCTTCGTCCACCATCGGCAGTCGGTTTTCAGGGGTTCGCCGTCGATGTCGCCCGGGGCGCATTTGGCGGTGTTGCGGGGGCCGACGATCATCGTGCAGTCGCCGGTCGTCGAGGCCGGGCTGTTGCAGAAGCGGTCGGCGTTCGCCCAGGCGATGATCCCGCCCCAGTTGTTCTCCAGCAGGTTGCCGGAGACGTCGATCTTGCTGGTCCGCGCGGGTACGCGGGGCTCGCCGTCGGCCTCGGACAGGTAGATCGCGCCTTCGGGGAACGCGTTGCCGGTGGTGGCTCGCGCGGCACCGGCCACCCAGTTGTTGCCGCGCAGGGTGTTGTTCCGGATCATCGCGTTGTAGCTGATCTCGTAGAAGATCCCCATTGAGTCGTTCTTCTCGATGAGGTTGCCTTCGATGAGGAAGTCGTTGTCGTTGGTGTCGGCCCACAGCCCGGGCCCGTGGTTGCCGTGGATCCAGTTGCCGGTTACGTCGGCGCCGTTCACTGCCCAGAACTTCATGCCGCCGGTGCAGCCGCACCCGGGCTTCTGGTGCTCCCAGTCGTCGGTGTTGTTGCCGGTGAACTCGTTGTCCGCCACGACCAGGCCGGTGATCGTGTTGCCTGCCTTGTAGGCGTTCAGGCCGTACTGGCCGTTGTCCTTGAGGCAGTTGGCGCGGATCTTGTTCCCGGCGCCCGCCATCAGCGCCGCGCCCTTGTTGTCCCGGATCGTGTTGTGCTCCACGACCCAGTCGTCACCGGAGTCGTGGTTGACCACGCCCTGGTCCTGCGGTGAGACGAAGCCGGTGATCGTCAGGTACCGGATGGTGACACCGGTCGCGGACTGGGTGAACGCGGAGTTGTTCAGCTTCTTCCCGTCCAGCACGGCGCCGGGCGCGCCGACGAAGGTCGCGCCGTTACCGGGGATGATCTGGCCCAGTGAGTCGGCGGCCAGGGTGTGGGTGCCGGTCTGGAAGTAGTACGTGGTGTTGGGTTTGCGGAAGTCCACGCCGCTGTTGTCGCCCTCCGGGACCACGACCGCGCCGTCGGGCGGCGTGGTCGGGCCGTTCAGCGACGAGCTGCCGCACACCGCCGCGGGTGGCGACGTCGGGGGCGCCGCCGGGGGCGCTGCCGGGGGCGCTGCCGCCGGTGAGGTCACGTCGCCGTTCGCGGGCGTCAACCCGGTCAGCATGCCGAGCGTGGCGAGGGCCGCCACCGCCACCGCTCCGGTTCTCTTCATCCGCGCGCCCCTTGGGGTCCTCGTTTCAGCACGAACTACCGAGAGAGGACTATAAGGCCGAGTTGTGGATCTTGGTCGAAGATCCACAAGAGAGGTCGAAAAACGAAAGACCCCCGGCCGGGGCGATGCGGCCGGGGGGCTTCCTGGTTGGTCGGGCGAAGTCCGTCAGACGAGCTGGCGGATCGCCGTGGGGGCGTGAGCGGGGTCGGTCGCGAGCTCCTCGAACTCCTTGACCTCGCTGATGTCGGCGGTCGGGCTCATCGAGATGTTGGTGATCCGTTCGAGGATCGCCTCGACGACGACGGGGACGCGGTGCTGGGCGGCCAGCTTCTTGGCCTCCTCGAAGGCGGGCAGCAGCTTGTCCGGTTCGGTGACGCGGATGGCCTTGCAGCCGAGGCCCTCGACGACCTTGACGTGGTCGACGCCGTAGACGCCGAGGTCCGGGGAGTTCTGGTTCTCGAACTCCAGGTTGACCTGGAAGTCGATGTCCAGGCCGATCTGCGCCTGGCGGATCAGGCCCAGGTAGGCGTTGTTCACCAGGACGTGGACGTAGGGGATGCGGTGCTGGGCGCCGACCGCCAGTTCCTCGATCATGAACTGGAAGTCGTAGTCGCCCGACAGCGCCACGATCGAGGCGTCCGGGTCGGCCTTGGCGACGCCGAGGGCGGCCGGGATCGTCCAGCCCAGGGGGCCCGCCTGGCCGCAGTTGATCCAGTGGCGGGGCCGGTAGACGTGCAGCATCTGGGCGCCGGCGATCTGGGAGAGCCCGATGGTGGTGACGTAGCGGGTCTCGGGGCCGAACGCGCGGTTCATCTCCTCGTAGACGCGCTGCGGCTTCATCGGCACGTTGTCGAAGTGCGTGCGGCGGAGCAGCGTGCCCTTGCGCTCCAGGTGGGACTCGATCCACGCGGAACGGTCCGGGAGCCTGCCGGCCTCCTTGAGTTCCTTGGCGACCTCGACGAAGAGCTCCAGCGCGGCCTTGGCGTCGGAGACGATGCCGTAGTCCGGGGGGAACATCTTGCCGATCTGGGTGGGCTCGATGTCCACGTGCACGAACGTGCGGCCCTGGGTGTAGACGTCGAGCTTGTAGCCGGTGTGGCGGTTGGCCCAGCGGTTGCCGATGCCGAGGACGAAGTCCGACTCCAGGAACGTCGCGTTGCCGTAGCGGTGGCCGGTCTGCTGGCCGACCATCCCCGCGTTGAGGTCGTGGTCGTCGGGGATGGCGCCCCAGCCCATCAGGGTCGGGACGACCGGGGTTCCGGTCAGCTCGGCGAACTCGACGAGGAGGTCGCTGGCGTCGGCGTTGATGATGCCGCCGCCCGCGACGATCAGCGGACGCTCGGACTCCAGGAGAAAGGAGATCGCCTTCTCGATCTGGGCTCGGGTCGCGGCGGGCTTGTAGACCGGGAGCGGCTCGTAGGTGTCGGGGTCGAACTCGATCTCGGTCTGCTGGACGTCGATCGGCAGGTCGATGAGGACGGGGCCGGGGCGGCCCGAGCGCATCAGGTGGAAGGCCTCCTGGAAGACGCCGGGAACCTGGGCGGCCTCCAGAACGGTCGTGGCCTTCTTGGTCACGGGGGCCGCGATCGAGGCGATGTCGACCGCCTGGAAGTCCTCCTTGTGGAGCTTGGCGGTCGGGGCCTGGCCGGTGATGCACAGGATCGGGATCGAGTCGGCGATCGCGGAGTAGAGACCGGTGATCATGTCGGTGCCGGCCGGGCCCGAGGTGCCGATGCAGACGCCGATGTTGCCTGCGGTCGTACGGGTGTAGCCCTCGGCCATGTGGGAGGCGCCCTCGACGTGGCGGGCGAGGGTGTGGTCGATCCCGCCGGAGGCCTTCAACGCGGCGTAGAACGGGTTGATGGCCGCACCCGGAACGCCGAACGCGTTCGTGACACCCTCGCGCTTGAGGATCTCGACGGCAGCGCGGGCAGCTGTCATTCGAGGCATTTCGAGCTCCTTCTGGGGTCGCTGAATACGCGGCCTGGCGACAGGCCGCCTTGAGAGGTGGGTTGGACTAGCCGGCCAGCTGCTGCCAGCGCGAGGTCAGTTCCTGCTCACCGGCGGCGGTGAGGTCGCCGAGCAGGCGGAGGCGGGCGATGCCGCCGCAGGGGTAGATGTCGACGCGTACGTGGGTCACTTCGCGGTCGCCGGCGAGGCGGAAGCGGTGGCGGCCGTCGGGCTGGACGCGGGTACGGTCCAGCAGGTCGAACCAGGCGTCCTCGTCGTCGAGCGAGGAGGAACGGGCGTCGATGGCGGCCAACGAGACCGCGGCGGGGGCGTTGAACTTGAGGTTGGTGAGGTCGATCTCGGCGAGCTTGACCACGCCGGGGGCGGCCAGCTTGATGATCGCCCACTCGTTGCCGGGGTCGCGGCGGCGGGCGGTCTCCCAGCCCTCGGCCTGGTTGCGGGCGAGGCCGGGGGCGAGCATGTTGTCGGGCCGCGAGTAGAACATGTTGGAGCAGCCGGTGACGCGGGCGCCGTTCTCCAGGGCCGCGAGGTCGACCGTGAGGCCGGTGAGCAGCTCGGGGTCGGCGACGGGCTCGCCGTGCACGCGGATCCGGGCGATGCCGCCGTCGGGGATCATGTTCAGCCGCACGTGGGTGAAGCGGCGCTCGGCGGTGACGTCGAAGGGGTGCTCGGTGTCGCCCTTGATGGGGCTCTTCGGCACGATCTCGACCCACTCGGCGTCCGCGAGCTCGGCGACCGCCGGGTAGCCGGGCAGCGCGCAGGCCTCGACCGAGGCGTACGGGGGGAAGTTGCCCTTGAACCACGCGGTGTCGATGACGACGCCGCGGATCACGCCGGGCAGGCCGAGCCGGACGATCGCCCAGTCGTGGCCGAGCTCGCCGTTCTCGTCGGGGCGGCGCCGCGCGGTCTCCCAGCCGTCGTACTCCTGCCCCTTGGCGCCGAACGTCTCCGGCTGGAACTCCGGCTTCCAGGGGTTGATCAGGTTCTCCTTCTCCTCGAAGGACTCGTCGCTGGCCGCGACGACCGAACCGCCGAGGGTGCGGACGGCCAGGTCGGGGAGGGAGGTGAAGTCAGTCATGTCATTCCTTCAGGGGGTCAGCGGCGGTCGGCGCGGTCGGCGCGGAGGAGCGAGCCACGGGGGGTGTCGTCGACGACCTCGCCGCGCAGCCAGGTGGCCTGGACGACGCCGGTGAGGGAACGGCCCGCGTACGGCGTGACGGGGTGGCGGTGGTGCAGCCGCGCCGGGTCGACGGTGAACGGCTCGTCGGCGGCGAACGCGACCAGGTCGGCGTCGTTCCCGACCGCGATCCGGCCCTTGCCCGCGAGCCGGACCAGGTTCGCCGGACCCTCGGCCATCCAGCGCACGACCGTGTCGAGGCCGTGGCCGCGCGCGCGGGCGGCGCTCCAGATGGCGGGGAGGCCGAGCTGGACGGAGGCGATGCCGCCCCACGCGGAGGCGAAGTCGCCGCGCTTCAGCTCGGGGGTGCAGGGCGAGTGGTCGGTGACGACGCAGGAGATCACGCCGTCCGCCAGCCCCCGCCACAGCTCCTCGCGGTTGCCCGCGTCGCGGATCGGCGGGCAGCACTTGAACGAGGTGGACGGCAGGCCGTCCGGCACCGGAGCGGGCACGTCCTCGGCCGACAGGGTCAGGTAGTGCGGGCAGGTCTCGGCGGTCACCGGGATGCCCCGCGCCTGCGCCTTGGCGAGCGGCTCCAGGCAGTCGGCGGCCGACAGGTGAACGATGTGGGCCCGTACCCCGGTCTGCTCGGCGATGCGGATGACCTGCTCGACCGCGCTGCGCTCGGAGGACGGCGGGCGGGAGGCCAGGAACGCGGGGTAGCCGCCGTCGCCGGGCTCGGCCAGCCCGGCCGGGTCCTCGGCGTGCACGATGATCAGGCCGTCGAACGAGGCGATCTCGCGGAACGCCTCGTGCATCTCCGCCGGGGACAGCGGCGGGAACTCCGGCACGCCGCTGTCGGCGGTGAAGCACTTGAAGCCGAACACCCCGTAGTCGTGGAGCGTGCGCAGCGCCGGAACGTTCCCGGGGATCGCGCCGCCCCAGAAGCCGACGTCGACGAAGACCTGCCCCTCGGCGACGTCCCGCTTGGTGGCGAGCGCCGACGGGAGCGTGACCGGCGGCAGCGAGTTCAGCGGCATGTCGACCAGCGTGGTGACGCCGCCCGCCGCGGCCGCGCGGGTGGCGGACGCGAAGCCCTCCCACTCGGTACGGCCGGGCTCGTTGATGTGGACGTGGGTGTCCACGAGCCCGGGCAGCAGGGCGGTGTCGCCGAGGTTGACCTCGGCGCCCGAGGCCAGGGCCGCGTCGTGGTCCTCGATCGCGGCGATCCTGCCGCCGCGCACCGCCACGGCCGCCGGGCGTTCGCCGTACGGCAGCACGGTGCGGCGCGACCGGATCACCAGGTCGAATGGCTCGCTGGTCAAGCTGCTCCTCCCATCAACGTGGACGCGGACGGGGACCCCGCGGACGGGGACCCCGCGGACGCGGATCCCGCGGGCGCGGGCTCCTTCAGCCAGGTGCGGCCGATCTCCTCGGCCAGCCGTTCGAGCAGCGGCCCGGCCTCGGTCATGCACCGTTCCGGGTCGGACTCGATGTCGGCGATGGCGTAGGCGCTCTGCAGGCGGGCCTTGCGGAGCTGCTCGCCGGTGAGGGTGCGCCGCCCGGCGACCGCGACCGTCGGAACGGTGGCGCGGGCGGCCGCGCGGGCGACCCCGATCGGGGCCTTGCCGCGCAGCGACTGCCGGTCCAGCGATCCCTCGCCGGTGATCACCAGGCGGGCCCCGGCGACCTGCTCGGCGAAGCCCAGCAGGTCGAGCAGGAAGGCGATGCCCGGCCGGACGGAGGCGTCCAGGAAGGTCATCGCGCCGAACCCGACGCCGCCCGCAGCACCGGCGCCGGGGCGCTTGGCGGCGAACGCGCCGAGATCGCGGCGGGCGATGTTCTCCAGCCGGGCCAGGCCGTTCTCCAGCGTCCTGACCTGCGAGGGGCTCGCGCCCTTCTGCGGGCCGAAGATCGCGGCGGCGCCCTCGGGGCCGAGCAGCGGGTTGTCGACGTCGCTGGCGACGATGAAGGTCACGCCGTCCAGGCGCTCGTCGAGCCCGCGGGTGTCAATCGAGGCCAGCGAACGGAGCGCGGCGCCGCCGGGAGGCAGCGGCGCGCCGCTCGAGTCGAGAAAGCGGACGCCGAGGGCCTCGGCCATGCCCGCTCCCCCATCGGTGCAGGCGCTGCCGCCCAGCCCGAGGACGATGCGGGTCGCGCCGCCGCGTACGGCGGCGTCGATCAGCTCGCCGGTGCCGCGACTGGAGGCGATCAAGGGAGCGAATTCCGGCTTCCCGGACTCGCCGCCGGGGAGGCGCCGCAGCCCGGAGGCCTCGGCGAGCTCGATCACCGCCGTCGCGTCACGGACGGCGTAGGAGGCGGTGACCGGCTCGCCGATCGGGCCGGTGACTGAGGTCCGCAGCCGGGCGAAGCCGCAGGCGACCGCGGCGTCCACCGTGCCGTCGCCGCCGTCGGCGACGGGCAGGGCGACCAGCGGCAGGTCCGGGCGGACCCGGCGCAGGCCGGCGGCCACATGCTCGGCGACCTGGACGGCGGTGAGCGAGCCCTTGAACTTGTCCGGGGCGATCACCACCTGCCCCCGGTGCGCATTACTCATGATTGTCACCATTCTCCCCGAATTTACGTTTCGACGGCTCTGCCCAGGGATTCTCTGGACGTTCGACCGACGAATCGCGGCCGGACTAGGCGGCGCTCGTGTTTCCCGACAGCTCCGTACGACCCGACAGGTCCTCGACGATCTTGAGGAGCGCGGAGTGGTCGAGCGAGCCGTAGCCCTTGGCCCGCGCGGCGGCGATGAGCTGGGCGACCATGCCGGTCATCGGCAGCGACACCTCGGCGGAGCGGGCGGCCGCGGTGGCGATGCCCATGTCCTTGTGGTGCAGGTCGATCCGGAAGCCCGGCTGGAACTGGCGGGCCAGCATGGAGTCCCGCTTGATGTCCAGGATCCGGCTGGCGGCCAGGCCGCCCGCGATCACGTCGATGCCGGCCTTGGCATCCACGCCCGCGGCCTCCATCAGCACGATCGCCTCGGCGACCAGGGCGTAGGTGCCGCCGACGATCAGCTGGTTGGCGGCCTTGACGTACTGGCCCGCGCCGCTGCCGCCGACCAGCTCGAAGGTCTTGCCGACGATCTCGAAGATCGGCTTGGCGGCCTCGAAGTCCTCGGCCGCGCCGCCGACCATGATCGACAGCACGCCGTCGACCGCGCCCTTCTCGCCGCCGGAGACCGGAGCGTCCAGCACGCGCAGCCCGTGCGCGCGGCCCGCCTCGGCGACCCTGGCCGACGTCTCCGGCTTGATCGTGGAGAAGTCGATCAGCAGCACGCCCGGCTTGGCGTAGCGCAGCACCCCGCCGTCGGCCTCGCCGTCGCCCGCACCGAAGATCACGGACTCGACATGCTCGTCCTGCGGCAGCATGGTGATGACGATCTCGGCCTCGCCGACGGCCTCGGCGATGCTCGCCGCGCCCGTGCCGCCCGCCGCGACCAGCTTGTCCACCCCGGCCGGGGCGACGTCGTAGCCGGTGACCTCGTGTCCGGCCTTGACCAGGTGGCCGGCCATCGGGCCGCCCATGATGCCGAGGCCGATGAAAGCGATCCTGCTCATTACTTGAAGCTCTCCATCCAGGTGAAGTCGGTGGCGCCCGCGGGCTTGTACTCGAGGGCCACGCGGCCGGAGTAGCCGGCCGCGTCCAGGGCGCTCAGCAGCGCCGTGAAGTCGATGTCGCCGGTGCCCGGGTGGTCCCGGCCCGGCGCGTCGGCCAGCTGTACGTGGCCGATCTCCGCCGCGTACGCCTGAACGACCTTTCCGAGGTCCTCGCCGTTGCTGGCCAGGTGGAAGCTGTCGAACAGGAACGCGACGTTGTCCACGCCGCCCTCCTTGCGGACCCGTTCCACGACCGCGATCGCGTCGGCGGCGGTCTCCAGCGGGTAGGCGCCGTTCAGGCCCTGGGCGAGCGGCTCGATCAGCACGGTCCCGCCGAAGTCGGCGATCTTGCGGGCGGCGTAGGCGATGTTCTGGGCCGCCACACGGTCCTGCTCGGCTGCCGAGACGCCCTCCACGCGCTGGCCGTACAGGGCGTTGAAGCCCTTCACGCCGGTGCGCTCGGCGATCCGCACGAGCACCGCGACGCTGTCACGGAACTCCAGCGAACGAGCCGGGTCGCTCAGCACGCCCCGCTCCCCCGCCGGCATGTCGCCCGCGTAGAAGTTGAGGCCGGTGAGCTGGACGTTCGCGTCCTCCAGCGCCTGGCAGAACGCGTCCACCTCGCCCTCGGTCGGGACGGCGACGCCCGGCCACGGCCACCAGAACTCGACCTCGCCGAAGCCGGCCGCCTTGGCCGCCGCGGGGCGCTCCAGCAGCGGCAGCTCGCCGAAGAGGATCGAGCAGTTGACCACGTACTCCGACCGCTCGGTCATGCGGCCTCCTTCGTCTTTCGGTATTCGGCCCAGCTGCCATGTTCGGTGATGTCGATCAGCCGGGTGTAGGAGGTGTAGGGGCGGCGCAGGACCATCGCCAGCGACGAGGACCCGTCGGCCAGCTCGATGACGCCGAGCTCCAGCTCCGGCGGCTCGGCCGGCAGCAGCTTGTCCCGGAGAACGTCCATCGGCACGTCGTAGACCTCGCCGTGGACCTCGGTGCCGCCGTGCGCGACCGGGGACAACGCCGGGCAGGAGTCGCCCACCGAGTAGAAGCGGTAGTGCGGCGCCGTCGTGGTCACCGAGACCAGCGGCGAGCCGTCCAGCAGGTGGTGGAGCGGACCGCCACGCATGGCGCCGCCGTTCAGGAAGATCAGTGGCATGGGTCCTCCAGGTCAGTGATCGGCCCGTGGATCCGCCCCAGAGGCGGGGAGGCGCGGTACCGGCAGTTCCGTAGGAGTTTTCGTTCTACGAAATTTGATTGCCGCGTCGTGAAATTCACAGTAAGTCGGGGTCCGGGACCCGTCAAGGAACGCTGTCGGGTCCTACGACGACCCGGCCGCGCGCCGAGCGGGCGGCTGTAGGAATGACTCAGGCCACATCGGCGGACGCTTCGGCGGCGTCGTGGTGGATGGGGCCGTTGGTGGTGCCGAGGGGCACCGCGGAGCCGCCGCGGCGCAGCGCGACGAACTCGGCCGCGATCGACAGCGCGGTCTCCTCGGGCGTACGTGCGCCCAGGTCAAGCCCGATGGGCGAGTGCAGGCGCGCCAGCTCGGCGTCGGCCAGGCCGGCCTCCTTGAGGCGGCGCGTGCGGTCGTCGTGGGTACGCCGCGAGCCCATGGCGCCGACGTACGCGACGGGCAGGCGCAAAGCCACTTCGAGCAGCGGAACGTCGAACTTGGCGTCGTGGGTGAGGACGCAGACGACCGTACGGCCGTCCACCAGCCCCGCCTCGGCCTGTGCGTTCAGATAGCGATGCGGCCAGTCCACGACGACTTCGTCAGCGCCGGGAAAACGGGCCGGGGTGGCGAAGACCGGCCGCGCGTCGCAGACGGTCACGCGGTAGCCGAGGAAGCTCCCGATCTCGGCGACCGAGGCGGCGTGGTCGATCGCGCCGAACACCAGCATGCGCGGCGCCGGGGCGTACGACTGGACGAAGACATCGAGACCCTCACGGCAGCGCACCGACCGGACCCCGGTCCTGCCGCCGTCGAGCATGGCCCTGGCCTCGCCGATGACGACCTGGTCGACGTCGGCGAGGCCGGTGGTGCCGAGGTGACGCTCCGGCCAGACCACCAAGGTGGCCCCGGAGCCGTCCATCAGGTGGGCGAACGCCACCTGCTCGTCGCGTGAGATCGCCGCCGGACCGGCCGCCGGTACGGCCGAGCCGGGCTGGACGAGCACCTCGATGGTGCCGCCGCAGGTCAGCCCGACCGCGAACGCGTCGTCGTCGCTGTAGCCGAAGCTCTCGCGGACGGCCTCGCCGGTCCGCAGGGACTCCTGGCACAGCTCGTACACCGCGCCCTCGACACAGCCGCCGGAGACGCTGCCGACGGCCTCGCCGTCCCGCGACACCGCCATCGCGGCGCCCGGCTGCCTGGGGGCGCTGCCCCCGACGGAGATGACGGTCGCGACGGCGAACGGGACGCCCGCGTCCTGCCAGGCACGGATCCGGTCGGCGATCTCACGCATGGGTACTCCTATTTGATTCCTAGTGCTTCCTCGATCGGATGCAGCGCGAAGTAGGCGACGAACACCACCGACAGCACGTAGTTCAGCCAGTGGATCTCGGCGAACTTGCCCTTGGCGATCTTGAGCAGCGTGAAGGCCAGCACGCCGGCCGCGACGCCGTTGGTGATCGAGTAGGTGAACGGCATGAGGACGATGACCAGGAACGCCGGGATGGCGACCTCCAGGTCCTCCCAGTCGATCTTGCGTGCGTGCGACATCATCAGCGCACCGACGATCACCAGCGCGGGGGCGGCGGCGCCGATCGGGATGACCCCGGCGAGCGGCGTCAGGAAGATCAGCGCGGTGAGCAGGACGCCGGTGAAGACGCTGGCCAGGCCCGTACGGGCGCCCTCGGCGACGCCCGCCGCCGACTCGACGACCGCGGTGTTGGCCGAGCCGTTGATGCCGCCGCCGACGATGGCGCCGAAGCCGTCCACCGTGAGGATCTTGTTCAGGCCGGGGAGCTTGCCCTTCTCGTCGAGCATCCCGGCCTCCTCACCGACGCCGAGGATGGTCCCCATCGCGTCGAAGAAGCCCGACAGCACCAGCGTGAACAGCACGACCGAGGCGGTGACGACGCCGGCCCGTTCGAACCCGCCGAACAGGTCGACCTTGAACATCAGTCCGAAGTCCGGGGTGGCGATGATCTTGTCGGGCACCTTGGGCTCGACCGGGCCCCACAGCTTGGGGTTCACGGTCGCGACCTTGTCGATGACGATCGCCAGCACGGTCGTCGCCACGATGCTGATCAGCATCGCGCCGGGCACCCGGCGGATGAACAGCACCAGCATCAGCACCAGGCCGGCGCAGAAGACGGCCACCGGCCAGCCGGCCAGCTTGCCGAACACGCCCAGCCCGACCGCCGTGGAGGCGGTCTCGTGGTGGCCGACGAAGCCCGCGTCCACCAGGCCGATCAGCGCGATGAACGCGCCGATGCCGACGCCGATGGCCTGTTTGATGGCCAGCGGTATCGCATCCATGATCAACGTTCGGATGCCGGTCAACGCGAAGAGCACGATGATGACGCCCTCGAGCACCACCAGCCCCATGGCCTGCGGCCAGGTCATGTGTGGTGCGGCCTGGAAGACCACGATCGGGGTGACGCCGAGCCCCGCGGCCATCGCCAGCGGGGCGTTGCCGACCACGCCCATGAGGATCGTGGTCAGGCCGGCCGAGAGCGCGACCATCGTGGTCAGCTGGGCCGGGTCGAGCTTGGCACCGGTGACGTCCTTGGCGTCACCGATGATCAGGGGGATGAGGACGACCAGGTAGGCCATCGCCACGAACGTGGTGATGCCGCCGCGCAGCTCGCGCGCCACGGTCGTCCCGCGGCCGCTGAGATCGAAGAAGCGATCCAGGGCCGAGCCCGATCCCGCAGGGGGTGAGGACGGAGACTTCGGAGGTCGTGCTTGTGTCTCGGTCACGGTTCGGTGCCCTCCTTCAGGGCGTGGTCGACCGCCGGACGGCCCCATCAAGGACCGGGACGCCCGTTGTCTGCGTGTCGACCAGTGCGGTTGTGGAGTCCGTCCCGCCGCCGCGTGTCCCCCAAGCGCTCCGCTTCAGATCCGCTTCAGATCAGAGATGGAGCTTCAGTACGACGGCGGGCTGCCCCTGTTGATCAATCGCTAACCGGCTGCGCCTGTGATGTGCTCCGGTCGAACCGGCACTCGGGTGAGTGCGCTGCCGGTGGCGTCGCGGATGGCCGCGACGACCGCCGGGGTGGAGGAGAGCGTGGGTGGCTCTCCGGCGCCCCGCAGCCCGTATGGGGCGTCGGGGTCGGGGTTCTCGAGGATGTCCATCCGCATCGGAGGCATGTCGAGGATGGTCGGGATGAGGTAGTCGGTGAACGAGGGGTTGCGGACCAGGCCGTCCTTGACGACGATCTCCTCCATCACCGCCAGGCCGAGGCCCTGCGCGGAGCCGCCGTGGATCTGCCCCTCCAGGGACAGCCGGTTGAGGATCTTGCCGACGTCCTGCACGGCGGCCATCTCCACGACCTTGACCAGGCCGAGGTCGACGTCCACGTCCACGACCGCCCGGTGCACGCAGAGCGCGAGCTGGGTGTGGCTGGTGGCCTGGCCGGTGACCGGGTCCATGCCGGTCGTCGGCCGGTGGTGGAACTCGCGGGTCTCCTCGATGACGTCCTCGCCGAGGATGTCTTCGATGGAGGCCAGGACGCCCTCCTTGCGGGAGACGACCTTGCCGCCGACCACGTTCAGGTCGCCGAAGGACCGCCACTGCCTGCCGAGCTTGCGTTCGGTCATCGCCAGCAGCTGCGCGCGGACCGCCTCGCAGGCCGCCTTCACCGCGCCGCCGGTCATGTACGACTGGCGGGACGCGCTGGAGGAGCCGGCGTCGCCCACCTGGTTGTCGGCGGGGTGGATGGTCACCCGTTCGATGCCGAGCTCGGTGCGGGCGATCTGCGCCTCAAGGGTCACCAGGCCCTGGCCGACCTCGGCGGCCGCGGTGTGCACCAGCGCGGTGACCTCGCCGCCGATGACCTCCAGCCGCACGCGGGCGGTGGAGAAGTCGTCGAAGCCCTCGGAGAAGCAGATGTTCTTGATGCCCACGCCGTAGCCGACGCCGCGCACCACGCCTTCGCCGTGCGTCGTCTGGGACGCGCCGCCGGGGAAGTTGCGGATGTCACCCTCGGCGACCAGCTGCTCCAGCGGGGCCGGCATCGGCATCGCCTCAAGCTGCCCGAGCATCTCGGCCAGCGGGGCCGGGGCCTCGATGACCTGGCCGGTGGCCAGCTTCGAACCCTGGCTGACGGCGTTGATCTGCCGGGCCCTGACCGGGCTGATCCCGCAGGCCGCGGCCAGCTTGTCCATCATCGACTCGTAGGCGAAGCAGGCCTGCACCGCGCCGAAGCCGCGCATCGCGCCGCACGGCGGGTTGTTGGTGTAGACGCCGTAGGTGTCGATCTTGATGTTGGGGATCTCGTACGGTCCGACGCCGAGCGAGGCGGCGTTGCCGACCACGTTGTTGGTGGACGAGGTGTACGCGCCGCCGTCGAGGATGATCTCGACCTCGGCGTAGAGGATCCTGCCGTCCTCGGTGGCGCCGTACTCGTACCGCATCTCCGCCGGGTGGCGGTGCACGTGGCCGAAGAACGACTCGTACCGGTTGTAGGACATCTTGACGGGCTTGCCGGTGTGCAGCGCGAGCATGCCCGCGTGGATCTGCATCGACAGGTCCTCGCGGCCGCCGAACGCGCCGCCGACCCCCGCGAGCGTCATCCGGACCTTGTCCTCGGTGAGGCCGAGGCACGGCGCGAGCTGCTTCAGGTCGTTGTGCATCCACTGCGTGGAGACGTAGATGTCCAGGCCGCCGTCCTCGCCCGGCATGGCGAGGCCCGACTCGGGGCCGAGGAACGCCTGGTCCTGGATCCCGACCTGGTACTCGCCGGACACCACGACGGGCGCCTCGGCCTTGGCCTTGCCGACGTCGCCGACGCGCACGGGCTGGTAGCGGGTGATGCCGCCGCGGTCCTGGACCTTGAGGCCCTCGGGGTCGGCGATCACGGCGCGGGCGTCGGTGATCGGCGCCAGCACCTCCCACTCGATCGCGATCTTCTCGACCGCGCGGCGGGCGATCTCCGGGTGGTCGGCCGCGACCAGCGCGATCGGCTCGCCCTGATGGCGCACCTCGCCGATGGCGAGGACCGGCTGGTCCCAGGTCATGTCGACGCCGAAGTGCTTGCGGCCCGGCACGTCCTCGTGGGTGAGGACGGCGTGCACACCGGGCATCGCCAGCGCCGGGCCGATGTCGATCGAGAGGATCGTGGCGCGCGGGTGCGGGCTGCGCAGCGTGGCGCCCCACAGCATGCCGTCGATCCACAGGTCGGAGGAGTAGGCGAACTCCCCCTTGACCTTGAGCGTCCCGTCCGGGCGCAGCGGGCTGTCGCCCACGCCGCCGATGCCGGGCGCCTTGACGTCGCCAGGTGTGCGCACCGGGGTGCCTGCGGGTGTACGAACCGGGGCCATCAGAGGACCTCCTCCGCGAGCTTCATCAGGCGGCGGTGCGCCTGGGCGCCGCGCCGGGCGACCTCGTCCTGCGGGACGGAGGTCAGCGCGTCGTCCTCGACGACCGTCTCGCCGTTGACCAGCAGCCGGGCCAGCGGCGGGGTCTTGCCATAGGCGAACGCGGTCACCGGGTCGTCGATCGCCGCGTAGAACCCGTCGGTGCGCCAGAGCGCGATGTCGGCGAGCTTGCCGACCTCCAGCGAGCCGATCTCGTTCTCGCGGCCGAGGACGCGGGCGCCGCCGATGGTGCCGATCTCCAGGGCCTGGCGCGCGGTGAGCGCGGTCGGGCCGTACTTGGCGCGCTGCATGTACATGGCCTGCTTGACCTCGCCGGCCAGCGAGACCATCTCGGCGGACGCGGCGCCGTCGACGCCGAGGCCGACCGGCACGCCCGCCTCCAGCAGGTGCGAGATCCGGGCGATGCCGGCGCCGAGCCGTGCGTTCGAGCTCGGGCAGTGCGCGGCGCCGGTGCCGGTGCCGGCCATCTTCTTGATGTCGGTGTCGTGCAGGTGCACGGCGTGCGCGAACCACACGTCCGGGCCGAGCCAGCCGAGCGTCTCCATGTACTCGACCGGGGTCATCCCGAACTGCTCGATGCAGTGCTCCTCCTCGTCGAGGGTCTCGGCGAGGTGGGTGTGCAGCCGGACGTTCTTGGCGCGGGCCAGCTCGGCCGACTGCGTGAGCAGGTCGCGGCTCACCGAGAACGGGGAGCAGGGCGCGACCGCGATGCGCAGCATCGAGTCGAACGAGGCGTCGTGGTAGCGGTCGATCGCCGCCTCGGTCTCGGCGAGGATCGTCGGCAGGTCCTCGACCACCTCGTCCGGCGGCAGGCCGCCCTGGGACTGGCCGCGGTCCATGGAGCCGCGGCACGGGTGGAAGCGGATGCCGAGCTCGGCGGCCGCGTCGATCTCGGCGGCGAACAGGTCGCCCCGGCCCTTGGGGAAGACGTAGTGCAGGTCGCTGGCCGTCGTGCAGCCGGACTTGAGGAGCCAGCCGAGCGCGGCGCTCGCGGCGCCGGACACGACCTCGGCGTCCATCTTCGCCCACGGCTTGTAGAGCGCGACCAGCCACTCGAAGAGCGTGTTGTCCTTGGCCAGGCCCTGGCTCGCCCACTGGTAGAGGTGGTGGTGGGTGTTGACCAGGCCAGGGGTGGCCAGGCAGCCGGTGCCGTCGATCCGCTCGGCGCCCTCGATCGCGGGCGCGGGGCCGGCGCCCACGGCGGTGATCTTGTTGTCCACGACGACGATGTGGCCGCCGGGGTACTCCTCGCCGGTGACGGTGACGACGTAGGCGTTCTCGATGATCTTGGTGGTCACTTGCCCGCCCCCGCTTCGGCGGCGGCCGACTTGCGGGCCGCGGCCAGCCGGACGGCGTCGAGGATCTTCTCGTAACCGGTGCAGCGGCACAGGTTGCCGGCGAGCGCCTCGCGGATCTCCGCGTCGCTCGGCTCGGGGTTGCGCTCGATCAGGTCGTGCGACTGGACGAGCAGGCCCGGCGTGCAGAAACCGCACTGCACGGCGCCCGCCTCGACGAACGCCTCCTGGATCGGGTCCAGGTCGTCGCCCTCGCCCAGGCCCTCGACCGTACGGACCTCGCGGTCCTGCACCTGGCCCGCCGCCACGAGGCAGGAGCAGGCCGGGACACCGTCGAGATAGACCGTACAGGAGCCGCATTCGCCCTGTTCACAGGCGTTCTTGGAGCCCGGGAGGCCCATCCGCTCCCGGAGCATGTACAGGAGGCTCTCGCCCTCCCACACGTCGTCGACCGACTCCTTGGAGCCGTTCACGGTGAAGCTCACCCGCATCAGGAGGCCTCCTTTCGGATCGTGCCGTCACGGAAGTCGCTCCAGGCCCAGGTCAGGGTGCGCCGGGCCATCACCGAGATGGCGTGCTTGCGGTAGTCGGCGGTGCCGCGGACGTCGTCGATCGGCGAGGCGGCCTCCTTGACCAGCTCGCCGAACCGCTGCGCGGTGGCGATCGACAGCGGGCCGCGGCCCTCCCAGTCCAGCTCGGCGGACAGGAACTCCTCGGCGGCGGTCGCCCGGCGCGGCGTGGGAGCCGCCGAGCCGACGCCGGTGCCGACGCGCCGCTCCTCCGGGTGGAGGGCGATCGCGAACGAGCAGACCGCGATGACCATCGCGTTCCGGGTGCCGATCTTGGAGAAGTACTGCGGGCCGGGGGCGGGAGCGGTCCAGAACGCCCTGATCAGCTCGTCGTCCTCCAGGGCGTTGCGCTTCACGCCCAGGTAGAACTCGGTGGCGGGGATCATGCGAGTCCCGCGCGCGGCCGACTGGGCCTCGATGACCGCGTCCCCGGCCAGCAGGGGCGGGTGGCTGTCGCCGGCGGGCGAGGCGGCGCCCAGGTTGCCGCCGACCGAGCCGCGGTTGCGGATCTGCGGGGAGCCGACCGTACGGGAGGCCTGGGCCAGGCCGGGCAGCTTGTCGCCCAGCTCCTTGATCAGCCGGACGTACGGGACGCCCGCGCCGATGCGCAGCCACCCGCGCATGTCCACCGGGGGGTGTGGGGGGTCGTCCCCCCTCGAGGCAGCAGGGCCGTCGGCGATGTCCCAGGTGGTGAGGTCGGTGACCCGGTTCAGGTCGAGCAGCGCCGGCGGGCGGTGCACATCGAAGTTGATCTCGACCATGACGTCCGTACCGCCCTGAATGGGCAGCGCGTCGCGATGCTCGGCCTTGGCGGCCAGGGCGTCTTCCCAGGTCGCGGGGCGCAGGAAGTCCATAACTCTAGAATCCCTCAGTTCCAGGCGAACCCGGCGGCGGGTGCGTCGTCGGTGAGCACGGAGCCCTCGATCAGGCCGTACGGGCGGTCCGCGGCGAAGAAGACCTCGTTCGGGTTGTCCATGCCGAACGGCTCCAGATCCACGAGGAAGTGGTGCTTGTTGGGCATCACCATCCGCACCTCGCAGACCTCCTTACGGGTGTTAAGGACCCGGCGCCCCATCTGGTACAGCGTCTGCTGCAGGGAGAGGCTGTGGGTCTCGGCGAAGGCCTCCAGCAGCGACTGCCGGGCCTCGTTGTAGGAACGGCCGAACGAGCCGTGCTCGCCCCGGTGCCGCCACTGGGCGGAGACCTCGGTGGCCAGGATCCGGTCGTTGGTCGGCTTGAGGGTCGTGAACTCGTCCTCGACGTAGCCGTGGAACTCCGAGCCGGTGGAGTTCAGGACGACCAGGTTCTTCAGGCCGGACACGATCGTGGCGCCCTCGTCCTGGTCGTAGTGCACGACGCAGGTGCGCACCTCGCGGCCGCTGCGGACGAAGGAGTACTGCTCCTCGCGCAGGCCCAGGTGCGGGCCGTCGCTGACCGGGATCCGGTCCCAGAAGTACTCCTCGATCTCCACGCGGGCGTGCCTGATCGGCGCCTGGGAGTCGACGTAGTGGCGGGCCAGCAGGAGGGCGAAGTCCTCGATCTGGTCGACCCCGTACTTCTTGGCGAAGGCGTAGGCGGTGTTCTTCTGGGTGTCGGTCGGCAGCACGTTGCCGTTGTCACCCGTCAGATGGACGTCCTCCATGTCGCCGGACAACGCGGAGCTGACGTTGATGTCCTTGATGTGGTGCGTACCGCCGTCCCGGACGACGCGGACCACGCGGGTCTCCGCCTTGCCGTAGCGGTTGGGGCCGAGAACGATGGCCATCTGGTCTAGCTCCCTCGGTAGGTCGAGTAGGCGAACGGGCTGAGGAGGAGCGGCACGTGGTAGTGCTGCTCCGGGTCGTCGATCGTGAAGGCGACCGTGACCTCGGGGTAGAAGTCGGAGAGCCCGGCGGTCTCGAACGTGAGGCGGTAGGTCCCGGCCCCCAGGCCCCTGCCCCACTCCTTGATCCGCCCGTCGGCGTCGGTCCGGCCCTCGGCCACCGGCTCCCAACCTGTGCCGTCGCGCTCCTCCAGCCGTACGGCCAGATCCTGCGCGGGCCGGCCCTTCGCCGCGTCCAGGACGTGTGTGGACAGGCTCATGATCCCCCCTGCTTGAATGAACGCTGCTCGTTGATGAGCTTGGTCAGCCGCAGGCCGACGATCTTGGCGAGCTCGTCGCGCACCACGGCCCGTTCGGCGTCCTCGTCGTTGCCCAGCCTCCCCCGCAGCGCCTCGAGCATCTCGGCGGCGCTCCGGCCGGTGGCGCAGATGAGGAACACGTGGTCGAAGCGGGCCTCGTAGGCCTTGTTCCCCTCGACCAGCGCGGTGCGGAGCTCCTGCGCGGCGGCGTCCATGCCGGACTGCTCGCCGCGGGACCAGGCGGACTCGCGGTCCGCGCCGCCCACCCGGTCGCCGATCCGCGGGTGGGCCTCCAGGGCCTCCAGCACGTCGGCCCAGTCGGCGTCGGCGAGAACGGTGGCCGCGGCCGACAGCAACGCGGCCAGGTCGCCGTAGGGCCGCGCACCGGCGACCGCGGCCGCCCAGCGGCGGGAGGCACAGCAGGTGAGCAGCTCGGACTCCGCGTCCGCCACTGGCAACGCGTTGAACCGGTCCAGTCCGTGCCCTGTCGTCACCGGCACTTCTCGCCTCCTTCTCGGTGGGTTGTCCTGAAGTACACACATCGCACCCGGGGGTCGGAAAGAGACAGGAAATCCGAAGTGTGACGGCGCTCACCGGGTACTTTTCGTGCGTTGCTCCAAGGCGGGCCGCCCAAACCCCGTGCGGACGGGCAGTCGCGGCCCATGGATGATCATCCTCGGACCTTGGGTGAACGATGGGTTAACCTCGCTGCGCGAAAGGGGGACACACGGACTATGAGGCTGCGCTCCCTGCTCGCCATGCCCGAGCTGCGTCTGGAGGTCGTCACCGGCGACGACCAGCTGGACCGGGTGATCCGCTGGGTGGTCACCACGGACATGCTGGACCCGAGCCGGTACCTGAGCGGGCGTGAGCTGGTGCTGTCCGGCCTGGTCTGGCGGTCGGGCCCCGAGGACTCGGAGATGTTCGTCCACGGTCTGGCCAAGGCGGGCGTGTCCGCGCTGGCCGCCTGGGACGCCGATGCGGGCACGATCCCCGATGATCTGATCGAGGCCTGCCGCAAGCACCGGCTGCCGCTGTTCCGGGTGCCCGAGGACGTTGCGTTCGCAACTGTCACCGAGGCGGTCGTACGGCATCTGTCCACGGCCCGCGCCTCCGACCTCACCGCCGTGCTGGACCGGCATCGCCGGCTGGTCGCCGGTGCCACCGAGGGCGCCGGCCTGGGACCCGTGCTGGAGCTCGTGGGCCGTGACCTGGGCATGCGCTGCTGGGTCCTCACCCCTGCGGGGCGCGTGGTCGCGGGCTCCGAGCCCCTGCCGGAGGACATGGACCCGGCCGGGCTGGCGCGCGTCTTCCTGACCGCGCCCCGGCTGCCGCACCGGCTCCGTTCCCCCGATGTGTCGATCTTCCCGGTGGCGGCCGACACCACCTCGCGGGTGGCCGACTGGTTCATCGTGTGCGAGGGCGACTGGGAGGAGTGGCCCGAGGAGCGGCGCGCCCTGACCGGCGAGCTGGCCGCGATCGTGGCGCTCGAACGGGTCCGTTTGGACGATCGCCTGAGCGTCGAGGGGCGGCTCGCGCAGGAGCTCATCCGGCTGATCGTCTCGGCGGCCAGCAACGACGAGATCCTCCCCCGGCTGGAGCTCACCGGCCTGGACGTCATGGCCTCGTTCGTCGCCGTGGCCGCCACCGCGCGGCGTACCGAACGCGGGGACCTGCGTCCGGGCGAGCTGCGCGCTCTGCTGGGCGAGATCCTTCCCGGCCCCCGGCCGGTCGTCGGGCTTCTGGACGATGAGGCGGTCGCGCTGCTGCCCGTCCCCATGGACGGGGACGGGGATGGGCATCACGACGTGGCCGGCGACATCCACCACGTTCTGCAGGCCCTGGCGCCCGGCCTGGCCGACAGCGGCCTGGCCGTCGGGGTGAGCGACGTCGTCGCCGCGGGCGAGCTGCGCGGCGCCGTCGAGGAGGCCCGCTACGCGCGGCGGCTGGCCGCCGGGCGCACCGACCCGGTCTGCGTGGTGGGGCACGACGAACTGGCGACCCACGTTCTGCTGCTGGCCAGCGTCCCCGATGACGTACGGCACATGTTCAGGGTGCGCCTCCTGGACCCGCTGCGCACCTATGACGAGGTCCACAAGGCCGACCTCATCCGGACCCTGGAGACGTTCCTCCAGAACTCCGGATCGTGGACGCGGTGCGCCGAACAGCTCCATCTGCACGTCAATTCCGTGCGCTACCGGATCCAGCGGATCGAGGAGCTGACGGGCCGCAATCTGAGCCGTTTGGAGGATCGGGTGGACTTCTTCCTGGCCCTCCGGCTCGGTTAGGGAGCTTCCTCCAGAGTTGGAGATGTGAGCTTGACCACCGCCGGTCCCGGCCACGTACGGTCGGCTGACCTTGGAGGTGAGTCTTGACCAGCAGGACCAATGACCGACCGACGCTGACGACCGAGTCCGGCGCTCCGGTCGCCGACAACCAGAACAGCGCGTCCGCGGGGGCCGGCGGCCCGCTCCTGATCCAGGACCAGCAGCTGATCGAGAAGCTCGCGCGGTTCAACCGCGAGCGCATCCCGGAGCGCGTCGTGCACGCCCGCGGCGCCGGCGCGTACGGCTACCTCGAGGTGACCGACGACGTCACCGGCTACACCCACGCGGCCTTCCTGAGCGAGGTCGGCAAGCGCACCGAGGTGTTCCTGCGCTTCTCCACCGTGGCCGACAGCCTCGGCGGCGCCGACGCCGTGCGCGACCCGCGCGGCTTCGCGCTGAAGTTCTACACCGAAGAGGGCAACTACGACCTCGTCGGCAACAACACCCCGGTGTTCTTCATCAAGGACCCGCTGAAGTTCCCGGACTTCATCCACTCGCAGAAGCGCGACGGCTTCACCGGCGTGCAGGAGCCCGACAACGTCTGGGACTTCTGGAGCCACTCCCCCGAGGCGCTGCACCAGGTCACCTGGCTGATGGGCGACCGCGGCATCCCCGCCTCGTACCGGCACATGAACGGCTTCGGCTCGCACACCTACCAGTGGGTCAACGCCGAGGGCCGCGCGTACTGGGTGAAGTACCACTTCAAGACCGACCAGGGCATCCGCTGCCTGACCTCCGACGAGGCCGCGGAGCTGGCGGGCAAGGACGGCAACACCCATCAGCAGGACCTGCACCGCGCCATCGAGCGCGGCATGTTCCCGTCGTGGACGCTGTACGTCCAGCTGATGCCGGTGGAGGAGGCGGCCGACTACCGCTTCAACCCGTTCGACCTCACCAAGGTGTGGCCGCACGCCGACTACCCGCTGGTCAAGGTCGGCAAGCTGGTGCTGGACCGCAACCCCGAGAACATCTTCGCCGAGGTCGAGCAGGCGGCGTTCTCGCCGAACAACTTCGTGCCCGGCATCGGCCCGTCCCCGGACAAGATGCTCCAGGGCCGGCTGTTCGCCTACGGCGACGCGCACCGCTACCGCCTGGGCATCAACCACACCCAGCTGCCGGTGAACGCCCCGCACGCCACGACCGCGAGCAACAACGGGCGTGACGGCGCGATGCGCTTCGACGGCAACGGCGGCCGCGCCAAGAACTACGAGCCCGACAGCTTCGGCGGCCCGGTGCAGACCGGCCGTCCGCTGGCGACCGGGCTCGCGGTGACCGGCGAGACCGGCAACCACGCCCCGGTGCGGCACCGCGACGACGACCACTACGTCCAGGCGGGCGCGCTGTACCGGCTGATGGACGCCGCGCAGCAGGCGCGCCTGGTGGCCAACATCGCGGGCGGCCTGTCGCAGGTGTCCGACGACGCGATCGTGGAGCGCATGCTCGCGCACTTCCACGCCGCCGACCCCGCGTACGGCCACGCGGTGGAGACGGCCGTCAAGGAGCAGCGCTCCTGACGGACCGGTCACCGCGCGGTCGTGCCGGAATGCGGATCGACCACGACCGCGCGGTGACCGGGGTGGCACCCCCCGCCGCCCCGACCACCCGCCGCCCTCCTCCTCCGACGACTCGAGGGCGTGCGGGCGCGAGCCAGGGTGACCCCATCACCCGAAGCTCGTACGACCGGCCTCACCGACCACCCACGGTGAGGCCGGTCTGTCGTTTCTCATGGCTAATGCGAGGGGGTGTGATGGCGGCACGTGAGGTCATCGGCCTGACCGGCCCGGCGTTCCCGCTGATCTCGTTCGCGGCGCGGCTGCCCGCCGCGATGTGCCCGATCGGGTCGCTGCTGCTGGTGAACGAGCGGAGCGGCAGCATCTCGGCCGCGGGCCTGGTGGGCGGGGCTCTGGCGCTCGGCCAGGCCGTCGGCGGACCGCTGATCGGACGGAGCGCCGACCGTTACGGGCAGCGTTTCGTGGTGCTCGCCGCAGCGCTGGTGAACGCCGCGATGATCGTGTCGGTGGTGCTGTCGAACGTGGTGCCGCTGCAGGCTGTGTTCGCTCTGCTGGCCGGGCTTTCCGTACCGCAGATCGGCCCGCTGGCGCGCAGCCGCCTGATCGCGCTCACCTCGCGGCGGCGGCCCGCGCTGACCGGATCGGCGCTGTCACTCGACGGAGCCATCGACGAGACCTCCTTCGTGACCGGTCCGGCGCTCGTCGGCATCCTGGCGGCGGCCGTCGACCCGGCCGCGGGCCTCCTGACCGCTGCGGCCGTGGTCGCCTCCTTCGGGACGCTCTTCGCGTTCCACCCGTCCTCCGGGCAGGTCGAGTCCCGGCCGGAGCAGGAGTCCCGTTCGCGTGTGCTGTCGTTGCCGCTGGTGCTGCTGTGCCTTGGGATGTTCCTCCAGGGAACGGTCTTCGGCTCGATCCAGACCGGCGTCACCGACCTCACCGAGAAGCTGGGCCACGCGGGCTCGGCCGGGCTGATCTACGGCCTGATGGGCCTGCCGAGCGCGCTCGTCGGCCTGGCGATGACCGCGTTGCCTCCCGCCCGTTCGCTGCGGATCCGGCTCCGGCTGGTGACCGCCGCCCAGTTCGTGCTGACGCTCCCCCTGCTGGCCGTGGATTCCATCCTCGGGCTCACGGTCGCGGTCTGTGTGCTGGGCCTGACGTTCGCGCCGAACATCATCACCACGTTCGGCCTCACCGAACGCGCCGCGCCGCCCGAGCGCATGAGCGAGGCCATGGCCTACCTGGGCAGCGGCATCATCCTGGGCACCTCGACGGGCGCCGCGGTCTCCGGCCAGCTGGCCGACCGTTCCGGCTACACCGCCTCGTTCGCGCTCGCCTGCGCGGCCGCCGCGATCTCCGCCGTCATCGCCCTGGCCCACCGCCGATCGGCCGCTCCCGCAGCGGTGACGTGCCTCACTCCGGACACCGCTTCTTCTAAATAGACAAGGTCGTCTGTTAGATTCCAGAGCGTCGAAGGAGGGACCTCATGGACATCTCTCAGTGGCCCGGAACGGTGGACGAGATCGTCGGCGGCGACCAGATCGTCATGCTCGCCACCGTCACCCCCGCGGGCGGCACGGTGCTCGCCCCGCTCACCAACTTCGCGATCCGCGACCGCGAGGCCGGCACGATCACCCTGAACAGCTCGATCGGCGGCTGGAAGAAGCTGGAACGCATCAGGCGCGACCCGCACGTCGCCGTCGCGTTCCACACCCGCAAGCACGCCCGCAACGGCAGCCCCCAATACGTCCTCGCCCAGGGCAAGGCCACGCTCTCGCCCCCGATGGCCGGCTACCCCGACACCCTCGGCGCCGACTGGGACCTCTTCGACGGCCCGCGCCCCAAGGGCTACCTGTGGAACCGCTGGCTGCGCGTCTACTACATCCGGATCGTCATCGACATCCAGGTGGAACGCTTCGTCGTCTGGCCCGACCTCACCTGCCAGGGCACCCCCGAGGTCTACGGCGCACCGCTCCCGGACGGCGACCCCGCGCCCCAGAAGGCACCCGCCAACGGCACCGGCCCCCGCGTGGACGCCGCCAAGTCCGCCGCCCGCGCCGCCGCCTTCCCCGACACCCTGCTCGGCTGGACGACCGCCGACGGCTACCCGATGGTCGTCCCCGCCCACGTCGACGGCCACGACCAGGACGGCCTCCTGATCGACGCCCCGTTCCTCCCCCAGGGCGGCCGCCGCGCCGGCATGACCTCCCACGCGTTCGAGAAATACGCGGGAGGCCAGCGCCAGCGCATCCGCACCGGCTGGCTCGACGCCGCCGATCGCGTGCACTACGCCCCGCACACCGAGTTCGCCTTCCGCATGCCGAACTCCAAGACCATCTACCGCCTCGGCATGGGCGTCGCCATGCGCGTGGCCATGCGCCGAGCCCGCCGCGCGGGGCTCCAGTTCGCCTGAACGGTCAGGCGAGCCCGGCTTCGGCGATCGCGGCCTCCCAGCCCTTGAGGAAGTCGCCATAACCTGCGGCGAATTCTTCAAGCGCAGGCTCGGCCGCCGCGCTCAGTGCCGTGAGGTCGTAAGTGACTTCGACCGTGGTGTCGCGGGCTTGAACGGTGACCGTTCCGGCTCGCGAGCCTGGGGTGACGCGCGCGTACGAGACGCGATCGGGGGTGCGGTCGATGACCACCCAGGTCGTGGTCTCGCCGTGGCCGGTGGTCTCGAAGACCGTGCCCGGGGCCGTGTCGTCGGGGGCGGGCTCGGGGAAGCGGGGTTTCCAGCCGGGCACCCAGCGTTCCTCACCACGAGGGGTGAAGAGCTGCAGGGAGTCGGTGGCGGGCTGAGGGACGTTCACGTGACCCGTGAGTTGGACTCTCATCCGTACATGATGCGCAGAGAGGCCCGGCGCGTGGCGTCGGTGAGGGCCTTGACGTTGTCCGCCCACTGCTCGACCGAGCCGATCAGGGGAAGGGACCTGATGTGCGGGTCCTCGATGTCGGCCAGGAGCATCTCTGGGATCTCGTTCGTCGTGGTGCGGTAGGGGCGGTTGAAGAACGGGATCGTGGCCTTGTCGGGGGCGGGTAGGCGTTCGCGTTGGAGGTTGAGGAGTTCCTCTGCCGCCTCGGCCAAAGCCGCTTCCCGCTCCTGCCAGGTGGGGGCGGACATGACGGTTTCCACGGGCAGCGAGACAGGGAGTTGGGCGAAGACCGTTCCGCGCCACTTGGGATAGGGCGGCCACCTGCGGCACAGGACGAAGGCCAGGTGAACGATGTCGTCGGCCAGGCGGGCTGAGAGCAGGCGCGACCCGAGCTCGTCGCCCCGTTCGGCGGTACGGCCGACCATCGGCATGTACTCGGCGATGCGCTGCCAGGCGCAGGCCACGACGTAGCGTTCCAGGTCAGCCGGGTACCAGGCGAGCTGACCCCGGAGAGGCGCCAGGGTCTTGGTCTGGTCGGCGAAGACCGGCCCCGCGGTGACCTCAAGGATGCTCTGACCGGTGAGGACCAGCCAGTCCGCGGTGGAGAGGCCGTCGGTCGGGTCTACGCCCAGGCGCGATTCGGCGAACGCGCCGACCGTGGCCACCTCGACGTTGTGGGTCATCGCGTCGTCCCAGGTGACCGGGAAGCGGACGGGATGGTCCTCGTAGCCGTCGGGGAGGCCCTCCAGGCGGCGCAGGATCTCGGGGACGGCGTCCGGGTCGTCGGTGAGGACGGTCAGGCGGCATCCCCAGTCGTGGTCGCGGCTCAGCGCGTCGTCCAGGCCGAGGACGTCGGACCCCGAGCCCAGCCGCGCCGCCGCGTACCGGATGCCTTTCAGCAGCGGCGCGACGACATCGGCGTGGAAGGCGCGGGAAAGGCCGGCGCCCTGATGGTTCATGCCTCCAGGATCGCGCATCGGGTCTCAGCCGCCTTTCAGCCTCGGCCGAAAGGGGGCCTGTCCGAGCGCTTCATGTGATCCACGATGCCGGTTCGGACTGCTCCTGAACGAGGGGAATTCCTTATGAAGATCCGATCGCTGGCGGCGACCGCCGCCGGTGCCGCTCTGGCGGCCGGGACCTTGGTCGCCGCTGCGCCGGCCGCCTCGGCGGCCACGCTCCACTGCCCGTCGGGCGCCGCCTGCGGCTACCACCGAGGGCACACCAATCCGGACTGGCGGACCTGGGTCAGCTCCACCAAGCACCACTCGGCCAACAAGATGAAGAACAACGGCTACAAGGCTTACCTGGACGCCGTTTACGTCAAGTACAAGTACATCCACTACGGCGGCGGAAGCGCTCCCGACTGGAAGTACAAGCACACCTGCATCAAGCGCGGGAAGAGCAAGTACCTCAAGCACGAGTCGCCCTCGGACGCGGTCGTCTACTCGGTGAAGTGGGTTCACAGCTGCTGAGCCGCTGCGCGCTGAAGGGATGAAGGGATGAAGGGCCCTACCTCCGCGGAGGTGGGGCCCTAGCGCGTTAATTGATGCGGAGCCTGGTGGGAGTGACGATGAGGGCTGCCGCGAAAAGGTCGGCGAAGTCGGCCGGGGTGCCGAAGAGGGACTGCATGCGTTCGATGTACTTGGCCGTGTAGGCCGGGACCTCGTTGGCGGGCGGGACGTCGAACGCGCGCTGGACGGTGCCCTCCATGCGGACCATGTTGCGGCCGAGGTCGGCGCCGTCGAGGACCATGCTGACCTTGGGGTTGGCCTCGAGGTTCTTCAGCTTGGCCTTCTCGGGGCGGGTGTACATCAAGATCGTCTCGTCGTCGCGCATCAGGAACCAGACGGGGACGGTGACCGGCTGGCCGTCCTCGCGGACCGTGGTCAGCCAGGCGATCAGGTTGTGGTCGAGGCGGGCCTCGACGCGCTCGCGGTCGGCGGAGGAGAGGTGGTCGGTGAGCTTCATCGGTCGTGCCTTTCAGAGAGCGGAGGACAGGCGGAGGGCGCCCGGGATGTCGGTGCTGAAGAGGGAGACGTCGATGGGGCCCTCGTCGGTGCGGACCGGGAGGCGCGGGAAGTTGTTGGCCGCGTCGAGGGTGGTGAGGGTGATCAAGGCTCCGGGGGCGGGCGTCCCGGGCTGGTTGATCGTGATGGAGTGCGTGCCCTCGTAGGCCTGGGGGAAGTCGCCGGCGACCGGGCGGAGCAGGCGGGCGTCGGAGCTGTCGAGCATGGTGGCGTTGGCCGCGTTCGCGTGCCGGGCCCAGATCGGGCCGTTGTAGAACGCGTCGAGGGAACGGGCACGGCTCGGCATGTCGGGGAAGCCGCGGAGCCAGACGAAGCGGTCCGGGTCGTCCAGGTCGCGGAAGACGCCGAGGATCGTCATGCCGTCCTTCTCCTGCGGCTCGATCAGCTCCCCGACGAACAGGTCGATCAGCTCGTCCCGGCGCCCGGGATGGAGCGTGTACTGGCGGAGTTCGATCACGGTGAGGGTCACACCGACAACGATGGCCGGGCGCGGGCCAGGGGCGTGAGTGGCAAGACTGCCCATGTTCGTTGATAAATTGCCATATGGGCATCAGCGTGGCCGTGACCGTGACCGACGGCATCCCCGACTTCGAGCTCTCCATCGCCTGCGAGGTCTTCGGGATGGACCGGAGGGACCTCGCCGACCCCTGGTACGACTTCCGGCTGTGCGCCGCCGATCCGGGCTCGACGCGGACGCAGAACGGCTTCGTACCGGACACCCCGTACGGTCTCGACGGGCTGAAGGGCGCCGACACGGTGATCGTTCCGGCGCTGTGCAACGGCTACCCGCTGGAGGGCGAGGGGCCCGACGAGCGGCTGGTCCAGGCGCTGCGGGCGGCGCACGCGGCCGGGTCGCGGATCGTGTCGCTGTGCACGGGCGCGTTCGCGCTGGCGGAGGCGGGGCTGCTGGACGGGCGGCGGGCCACCACGCACTGGCTGTACGCCGACACCCTGGCCGAGTGGCATCCGGCGGTGAAGGTCGAGGCCGACGTTCTGTACGTCGACGACGGCGACATCATGACCAGCGCGGGCCGCAGCGCCGGGCTCGACCTGTGCCTGCATCTCGTACGGGAGGACCACGGCGCGCGGGTCGCCAACCAGCTGGCGCGGCGCATGGTGGCGCCGCCGCACCGGTCGGGCGGGCAGGCCCAGTTCGTTGAGGCGCCGATCCCGCAGCGGCAGGACGACCTGCTGGAATGGGCGTCCCAGCACCTGGACGAGCGGCTGACCATCGCGTCCATGGCGCGGCACGCGGGCCTCAGCTCCCGTACGCTCATCCGGCGCTTCCACGAGACGACGGGCATGACGCCGATGCGGTGGCTGCACACGCAACGGCTCGCCCTCGTACGGGAGCTGCTGGAGTGCACCGACCTGTCCGTCGAGCAGATCGCGCGCCGCGCCGGGATGGGGAACGCACCCAACCTGCGGCACCACTTCGTCCGCGCGACGGGCGTCACCCCGACCGACTACCGCCGCACGTTCAAGCAATGACGAAGGCCCCGCCTCCACCAGGAGACGGGGCCTTTCACCGTTCGATCAGTGCATCTCGCGCGCCTTCTTCGGGAGGAAGAAGCCGATCGCGACCGCCGCCACGGCCAGCCCGGCCGCGATCAGCGTGACCTGCTCGGCGCCGCCGAGCGCGTTGTGCGGGGCGTCGCCGCCCGCCGCGGTGAAGTGGTCGAAGAAGACCGTTCCGAGGACCGCGACGCCGAGCGCCGCCGCCAGCTGCTGGATCGACTCCAGCGAGGCCGAGGCCGAGCCCACCTCGTCGTCGGCGACCTCGCCCATGATGATCCCGAACAGCGGGACGAAGATCATGCCCATCCCGATCCCGAAGACCAGCAGCGGTGCCGCCAGATGCCAGCCGCCGAGGTCCACGCCGACGCTGCGGAAGACCAGGTAGACCCCGGCCATCCCGGCGATCATGATCGTCAGCCCGAGGTGCAGGATCTTGCGCCCGAGCCCCGGCGCCATCGCGCCGCCCGCCGAGCCGAGGAACGCGCCGATCGCCAGCGAGGACATCGCGACGCTCGCGCCGATCGGGCTGTAGCCGAGGCCGAGCTGGAGCATGAACCCGAGCGCCAGGGTGAAGCCGATGATGGCGATGAAGAACGCGACCACGAACACCACGCCCGAGGTGTAGGACCGCCGCGCGAAGACGCTCAGCCGCACCAGCGGGGTCTTTCCCTGACCCGCACGCCGCAGCTGCTGGATCACGAACACACCGAGCACCACCACCGAGGCACCGAGCAGCGCGAAGATCCAGGCTGGCCAGCCCTGCTCACGACCCTGCACCAACGGGTAGACCAGCAGCGCCATGCCCGCCGCCGCGAGGATCCCGCCGACCACGTCCAGCCCGCCGGTCCGGTCTCCCTTGCCGTTCGGCAGCGCCTTCAGCCCGCCGAGCACCGTCACCAGGCCGAGCGGCAGGTTGATCAGAAACACCATCCGCCAGCCGGTGCCGAACAGGTCGGCCTTGATGAACAGCCCCGCGACGATCGGGCCGAGAATGCTCGCCAGGCCGATCACCGGGCCGACCACGCCCCACGCCTTGGCCTGGTCCGGCCCGGGGAACAGATCACGGATCAGCCCGAACCCCTGCGGGATCATGACCGCCGCGAACACGCCCTGCGCCACCCGCGCCGCGATCATCGTCTCGGGCGAGAACGCCATCGCGCAGGCCACCGAGGCCAGCACGAACCCGGCCGCCCCGACCAGCAGCATCCGCCGCCGCCCGAACATGTCGCCGAGCCGCCCGCCGATCAGCAGCCCCGCCGCCATGACCAGCGTGTAGCTCGCCACGATCCACTGCAGCGAGGCGTACGACCCGCCGATGTCCTTCTGGATCACCGGGAGCGCCACGTTCACGATGCTCGAGTCGAGCAGGTTCATCAGCATCGCGGTGAGGATCGCGAACAGTCCGAGCCAGCGCCCGCGCGCCGGGGCGGCCGCGCTCACCGGCGTCGTGACCTGGGCTTCAAGTGTTGCAGTCATCCGGGGGATCTCCATCTCCAGAACGGGAACGGATCGCTTCGTTCTGTTTCCAGATTAGCAGAACGGAACACTTCATTCCACTCCAGCGCCCAAGATCTTTGCCCTGCCCGAGGCCTCGCCCGCTACCGGTCGACCTCGACCTCGAGGTTGAAGAGGTAGCCGACCGTCTCCTCATCGATCCGAGCCCTCAGCTCGGCGAACCCGCTCTCCGCGAACCGTCTGCACCGGGCGACACGGCGCCGTGATCCGGCCGGGTCGAGCACCAGGCAGCTCGCCAGGTCCGGGCACCCGAGCGTCCAAGACCCCGTCCGCGGGCACGATTCCGGCCGAGATCTTCGGCGTCATCTGGGGCCTGGGCGTCATCGCCATCGCGAACAAGCCGTTCCTCCGCCGCCTCTCCGCCAAGAACCCCGGCCCCGGCACCCACGCCCGCCACGCCTGATTTCGCCGCGCGCGGCGCTGTCCCCCGGTCGCGCCCGCGTTCGACGCCGCCGAGCGGCACAACCCAGCCGTGAAGTCTCCTCACTAGCCTGGCTGGGGTGATCGAGGGTTTGGGGCGGGTGGCCGCGATGTGCCGGGAGACGCTGGGTGACGGGCCGGGATTCAGACGTCCTCTGGCGGAGGACTCGTCCGTCGACATTGTCGAGATCACCTGTTGTGACGACCGGCGGTCGTTTCGGCCGCCGGTGTTGGTCTCCGGGCCCGGGGCCGGGGTCACGCGGATGCTGTTGGTCCGTTCCGGCGGGTTCTTGGCGCGGGTCAACGGCCGTGAGGAGTTCACCGACCCGGTCACGGGATTTGTGCTCCGCCAGGGCGATGAGGTGGCCTTCGCCCACCCGGCCCGCACCCGCGACATCAGCACGATGCTCGATCTCGGCCAGGACGTCTACGGTGACCTCCTGCCACCGGCCCGGAATCCTGTCGTACCGGTGACCGCCGCGCTCGACCTGGCCCACCGGCGGCTGGTCTCGGCCTGCCGGGCAGGAATTGACCGCTTCGAGGTCGCCGAGCGGGTGCATCACCTGCTCACCGTGGTCCCCGCCCCGCGCGCTCCGGCACGGACCGGGCGGCGCGCCGCCACCGTCCAGGCGCACCGCAGGCTGGTCGACCACACGCGGGCGGTGCTGATCGACGGGCCGCCGACGGTGAGCCTGGAGGAACTCGGCCGCCAGGTGGGCTGCTCCCCCTTCCATCTCAGCAGGGTGTTCCACCAGGTCACCGGGCAGACCCTCAACCACTACCGCAACCAGCTACGGGTCCGGGCCGTGGCCGAGGACCTCGCCGACGGACACTCGTCACTGCGGACGCTGGCGACCACGTACGGCTTCGCCGACCAGGCCCACCTGACCCGCGTGTTCCGACAGCACACGGGACAGGTACCCAGCGCGGTCCGGGCGATGCTGAGACCGGCCGGGCCCGGGTGAGTGGAAATGAACAGGAATCTTCTACGCCACCGCGGTACGTGCAGGTGATCATCATCATGAAGACCGTGACGTTCTCTGGCCTTTGAAGCACGGAGCGCGTTGCGGAAATGCTGTTCACGCTGCCATTGGCTAGGCCGATTGAGAGGGAACTGAGTGAAATACCGCACTATCGGCGCTGACCCGGCGACGCGGCGTGAGGTGAGCGTGCTCAGTCTCGGCGCGATGTTGTTCGGCACGACCACCGACGAGGAGACGTCGTTCGCGATTCTCGATCGGTATGTCGAGGCGGGCGGCACGTTCATCGACACCGCGAACAACTACGCGTACTGGAACACCGGCAGCCAGGGCGGGGAAAGCGAGGCGCTGCTCGGCCGCTGGCGGCGCAGCCGCGGCGTCGGCGAGGAGATCACCATCGCCACCAAGCTCGGCGGCCGGCCGACCGCCACCACCGAGCCGACCGGCTCCACCAGCAGGCTGGCCCCCTCAGACGGCGTTGAGGGGGTGAACGCCAAGGTGATCCGGGAGGCCTCGGCCGCCAGCCGCGAGCGCCTCGGCGTGGAGAGGCTGGACCTGTTGTACGCCCACATCGGGTTCCCGGACGCGCCGTGGCAGGAGATCGTTGAGGCGTTCGGCGCGCTGGTCGCAGACGGCACGGTCGGCCTGCTGGGCGCCAGCAACCACTGGGCGTGGAGCCTGGAGCGGGCCAGGAACCTGGCCGCCACCGCCGGCCTGCCCGGCTACGAGGTCCTCCAGTACCACCACAGCTACCTGCGGCGGCGGGGCGACCTGCCCAGCAGGCGCTCCCCGGACGGGGAGATCGGCACGGTCTCCGGTGACCTGCTCAGCTATGTGCGGGCCGAGCCCGGCCTCGCGCTGGTCGCCTACTCCCCGCTGCTGGGCGGCGCCTACGTACGCCGGGACAAGCCCCTGGACGCCGGCTTCGACCACGCGGGCACGCCCGCCCGCCTCTCGGCGCTGCACCAGGTGGCCGACGAAACCGGGGCGACCCCCAACCAGGTGGTGCTGTCCTGGCTCATCGGCGGCGAGATACCGATCATCCCCCTGGTCGGCGCGTCCTCGGTGGCGCAACTGGAGGAGAGTCTGGCGGCCGTGGACCTGGAACTGACAGTGGAGCAGCGCGCCAAACTGGACGCCGCACACTGAGCCCTCTGCTGTTCGGTAGCGTGAAAGTAGCCACATCTGACCGGGCGGAAAATCGGGGGCGGCCGCGGGAGCGTGACGGCTACGCTCGCCGGATGACGCAGGTCGGCCATCCGGAATTGCTGGAACGTGGGCACCCGTTCCGGCAGTGGAAGACGTGGCAGCTGCCCGGTGCGGAGCTGACGCTCACCGGCTATTCGCGTGCCAACGACAAGACGTTCTTTCATGTGCCGGAGCTGCGGTGCAGCCTTGACGCGGGGTTGTGCGAGGGGCGCCAGGTGGACACGGTCTTCCTCACGCACACACATCATGACCACGCGAAAGATCTGGACTTTCTCGCCGCCAAGGACTTGGGTGCGGACATCTACCTGCCTGAGGCGGCGGTGCCGTACGCGGAGGGTTATCTGCGGGCGTCAGCCGAGTTGAACCACGGGGCGAAGTACGATCCGGCGCTGGCTGGTCATCGGCTTCATGGTGTGAAGGGTGATGACGAGTTCGTCCTCGGGCGGCGTGGGCATGTTGTGCGGGTCGTTGAGTGCGAGCACAAGGTGCCTTGCGTGGGCTACGCGTTCTCTGAACGGCGCAAGGCGCTGCTGCCGGAGTTCGAGGAGTTGCGCCGGTCTTTGCCCAAGGCGGAGTTCGGCCGGGTCATGGCGAGTAAGCGGAAGGAAGGCATTCAGGTAGATGGGGAGGTCCGGCGGCCGCTGTTCGTCTTCATGGGCGACACGCATGTGAACGTCTTCGAGCGGAGTCCGTGGGTTCTGGATTATCCGGTCGTTGTTACTGAGTGCACTTTCCTTGATGATGCCGAGCTGGAGCGGGCGGATAGGGTCGGGCACACGGTGTGGAGCCGGCTCAGGCCTGTTGTTGAGGCGCACCCGGAGACCTTGTTCGTACTGACGCATTTCAGCTTGCGGCATTCGGACCGGGAGATCTTCGAGTTCTTCGAGCGGGAGCCGTTGGAGAACGTGGTGGTGTGGGCGCATCCCGAGAGCCGCCTGCCCGAGATGCACCAGCACGGTTAGTCGGCCATGCGCCAGGTGCGGCGGGGTTTGCCGTGCATGCGGCCTGGGACGCCTGGACGTTGCTGCCACGGGAGCGGGCCGGAGGGCGGGCGATAGGCGACGCCCATCGCGTCCAGGCGGGCGTAGTGGGCGTTGTTCATGCGGCGCTCGAAGTCGGCGTAGTCGCGGTCGTCTGGCAACGGGAGGTTCGACCAGGCGACTTCGGCGAACGCGGCCAGGCGGGGGAACGTCTGGTAGTCGGCCCGGGAGCGGCTCTCCACCACCTCGGTCCACAGGTTGGCCTGGGTGCCGATGACGTTGGACTCGTGAGGAGTGCCGGCCAGGCGTGGCGGGATGGGCTCGAAGCGGTAGACGTCCTCCAGGGTGTGCACCCAGCCGAACGGAACGGGCTCGTCGGGGTCGGAGGACTGGACATGGTCCAGATAGACCTCTTGCTGCGGGCACATGACGACGTCGTGGCCTGCTTCGGCGGCCTCCATGCCGCCGTAGTACCAGCGCCAGCACGCCACGGCGGCGCCCTCGGCCAGGCCACCCTGGAGGATCTCGTCCCAGCCGATGAGGCGGCGGCCGCGTGCGGTGAGCCAGCGGTCGAAGTGGCGGATCATCCAGGACTGGAGTTCGTCTTCGTTCTTGAGGCCCAGGTCGCGCATGCGGGCTTGGGCCGTCGGCGAGGCGCGCCATTCCTCCTTGCGGCACTCGTCGCCGCCGATGTGGATGAACCGGCTCGGGAAGATGTCCAGGACCTCGTCGAAGACGCCTTCGTAGAAATCCAGGACTTCGTCGGTGGGGGCTAGGGAGTGGGGGTTGAAGCCCCACTCAGTCCACACCTCCAGCGCGGCGGTGTCGATGACGTCGGCGTTGCCGAGCTCGGGGTAGGCGGCGATGGCGGCGTGCGAGTGGCCCGGCAGGTCGATCTCGGGGACGACGGTGATGTGGCGTTCGGCGGCGTAGGCGACGATCTCGCGCAGGTCGTCTTGGGTGTAGAAGCCGCCGTGCGGTCGTTCGTCGTAGGTGACCGGCTCGCCCCAGCCCAGGCGGGTCTTGCGGCGCCACGCACCGACCTCGGTCAGGCGAGGGTGCCGCTTGATCTCGATGCGCCAGCCCTGATCGTCGGTCAGGTGCAGGTGCAGGACGTTCAGTTTGTGGGCGGCCAGCAGGTCGACGTAGCGCAGTACGTCGTCCTTGGGCAGGAAGTGGCGCGCGACGTCCAGCATGAAGCCGCGCCAGTGGAAGCGCGGGACGTCCTCGATGCGGCCGTACGGCATCTCGAAAGGGTGAGGGGAGATGCGGGCGCGGCGGAACGCGTCGGGGCCCTGCAACTGCCGCAGAGTCTGAAGCCCCCAGAAGACGCCCGCCTCGTCCCCGCCGACGATCTCGGCGCCGGAGGCCGAGGTCGTGAGGGTGTAGGCCTCGGGTCCCAGTGACGGGTCGACGCGGGTCTGAACTTCGCCGGTGAACGGGCCGGACTCGCCGGTCAGCTCGAGGCGTCGGGGGGCGGGGATCAGGTACGCCTCGGGCATCGGGGCTCCTCACCAATCGGCGGCCCCGGCGAAGGTCGTCTCCTTGGGGTCGTAGCCAAGATTCTCACGCGCCGCGGTGATGTCGAGGGTGCGTTCGACGGACAGGTGGCTGATGGCGTAGCGGGTCAGGCGCGGCGGGCCGGGGCGGCGGGCGAGGAGGAAGGCGCCCTCCACGGCGGTGGCCACCGGGCGCAGAGCCGTATACGGGAGGTAGAGCGGGCGGGCGTTGATGCCGCGTTCGGCGAGGATCTCGCGGAACGCGTCGTCCAGCGTGATGGGGGCGGCGTCGGTCACGTTGAAGACGCCGGTGCCGACCGCGCCGGTGGCGGCCAGGACGCAGGCCTGAACGAGATTGCCGATGGACGTGAGGCTGACCAGGGTGTCCGGCGTTCCGGTGGCGGGCAGGAACGGGCCTCGGACCGAGGACAGGACGCGCGGCAGGAGGGTCGTGTCTCCCGGGCCGTAGACCGCGTGGGGGCGCAGGATGATCGCCTCGCGGCGGCGGCCTGCCCAGGGTGTCGGGCCCCAGCCGCGCATGCGGGCGAAGACCGCCTTCTCGGCGGCCATCTTGGAGGCGCCGTACGCGTTGAGGTAGCGCGTGACGGGCGCCTGGTCCTCGGTGGCCATGACGGTGGGCCGGTACGGGTCGTAGACGCTGGCCGTGCTGACGTGGACGAAGCGCGCCGTAGGGAAGGTCTTCAGCGCGTTCTCGGTGCCGCCGAGGTTGGTGATGAAGAACGTCGCCGCGGGTCCCCAGTCGGTCACCGTTCCCGCGCAGTGAACGACGGCGTCGACCTCGGGGGCGCCCGGGAGGGGGCCGGTCGTCAGGTCCCATGAGGTGTAGGTCGCGCCGCCGAGGTGGCCGGGCGGGACGGCGGCCCGGCGGCCGTAGGCGAACGTGTCGATGCCCTGTCCCGCGAGGGCGCGGCAGACCGCTCCCCCGACGAAGCCGGAGGCGCCGGTGACTGCGATCTTCATGCGTTCCCCCCTTGGACGAGTTCGCGGAGCAGGTCCCGGTCGAGCTTACGGCCGCGGCCCGAGCGGGGCAGCTCGGGTACGGCGACGATCCGGTCGGGCAGCGCGTCGTGGTCGATCACGTCGGGCAGGCGGCGGCGAAGGTGCGCGGGCGTCGCGGTGCCGACGACGGCGAGCACCACTTCCTCGTCGCCGGTCTGCGGGTCGGGCAGGCCGACGATGGCGGCCTCGGTGACGCCGTCGAGCGCGGCGATCGCGGGCTCGTACAGGCCGGGATAGAGGTTGAACTTGCCCCGGATCAGCATGTCCTTCTTGCGGCCCATGAGGACCAGGGCGCCGTCAGGAGAGAGGCGGGCCAGGTCGCCGGTGGGCAGTTCCTTCAGCGGCGGGTCGCCCAGGTAGCCAAGGCAAAGGTTGGGCCCGGAGAGGAGCAGTTCGCCATCGTCGGCAAGGGTCACCCCCACCCCAGGCAAGGGCTGCCCGAGCAGATCCCCGTCCGCGCCCGAGGCGGTGTGGGCGAGCTTCTCCTCGGCGGTCGCGATGGCGACGGGCAGGATCTCGGTCATCGCGTAGACCGACAGCACCCGGGCGTTCGGCGCGGCGGCGACGGCCCGGCGGAGGATCCCGGCGGGCGCGGGCGCCGCTCCCAGCAGAACGTGCCGGAGGGTCGCCGACAGCGTCGGGTCGGCGTCGAGGATCTCGGCGAGGTGGACCGGCACGCAGAACGTGTGGGTCGCGCGGCGCTGCCGGAGCTGCGTCGCGAACTCCAGCGGCGAGGCGAACAGCGGCGGCATCGACCAGCGGGCGCCCGAGATCAGCGTCGGCAGGCCGAGCATGAGCTGGTCGGTGTGCACGATGTCGCCTGGCCCGAGCGGGAGCCGCGCGCGGAAGAGGTCCAGCGCGGACGCGAGCGAGGACTGCGTGTGGACGACGGCTCGCGGGTGCGCGGTGGTCCCGGACGTGAAGATCACGGCGGCGGGCGCGTGCGGATCGGCGTCGTCCTCGCCACCGTCCGGCTCCGGCGCGCCCCCGCCAACGAGACGATCGAACGGGATGGCCGACGGAGGAACGCCGGGCAGGCGGCGACCCACGTAGATGTGGCCGGGGATGCCGAGGTCCGACAGGTCGGGGAGCAGCAGGCCGCGGCGGCGCGCGTACGCCCGGACGAGCCGGAGACGGCTGCCCGCGTAGAGGATCGACTCGGCCGCCGACCAGCGCGGATTGGCCAGCCGGAGCCGCGCGGTGAACATCTCCGGGCCGGCTCCGGGATCGGCGAAGACCACGACACCGCGCGCCGCGACCACGCCCAGCGCCAGGACCAGCGACTGAGGCGAAGGCCGCACGGAGAAGAGCACGCCGTCGCCGGGCTCAAGCCCCGCAGCGATCAGGCCGTGCCGCACGGCCAGGACCCGGCGGCGCAGCTCGCCGTAGGTCGTCTCGGCTCCGTCGCCCGCGACCAGCGCCACCGCGTCCGGCGTGCGGGCGGCCTGGTCGAGCAGCTGACGTACGAGCGTCACGAGGAGGCCTCCGATCGGATCACGAGGCGGCGGTAGGTCGGGATCAGCACGCCGCGAGCCGCCTCGCGCCGCGTGATGCGCAGCGGCGCGGCGGCCAGGACGGTCCGCGCGACGGCACGGATCTCGGCCATCGCCAGCGGGTAGCCGATGCAGAAGTGCGGCCCCGCCCCGAACCACAACCGCCGCAGCTCCCCGCCGCGCGAGGAGTCCACGTCGAACGGGCCGTACGCCTGGCAGCAGTTGTGCGTCGCTATCAGAATCCGGTCGCCCGGCTTCACCGCCACACCGCCGACCTCCACCCGGCCGTGCACGCTGCGCAGCATCACGGGCGTCGGCGTCGTGACCCGCATGGCCTCGTCGATCGCCCGGTCCAGCAGAGCCGCATCCCCAGAGGCCACGCGGTTCAGCGCGCCCGAGTCGTGCAGCAGCGCGACCAAGCGCGGCACGAGCGTCGCGACGGTCTCGGTGCCGGTGAGGAAGAACGCCCCGGCCGCGCCGCGCGCCTCCGCCTCCGACAGGCCCAGCGTGCGCATGCGGCCCATCACCGTGCTCTCGTCGCCGGACGCGTACGCCTTGGCGGCGATGTCGCCGAGCGGATCGAGGACGGCCCGGGCCCGTTCGACCTGCCGGTCTGACAGCCGCCGGGACCGCAGCGAGACCATCGAGACGATCTCCTCGCCCTGCTCGAAGAGATGCCTGTAGGCGGCCTCGTCGTGCGCCTCCAGGCCGATGACCTCGCCCATCACGGCGCCCGCCGTCACCCGCATCGTGTCGACGAGATCGACGACGCCGCCCCGCTCCAGCCGGTCACCGAGCCGCGCCAGAGGCTCGGCCAGGACCCGCTCGCACAGCGCTTCTGTATACGAGGGCGTGAAGAGGTCGGTCAGGCGCCTCCTTAGCGCGCGATGCCCCTCCCCCTCCATGTTGAGCAGAACGGACGGCCCGAGGATCGGTGTCCACAAATCCCCAGGCGACCCCGGCCCGTCCTTGCGAAAGGTCTCCCCGTTCATCAAAACCGACCGCGCCACGGCCGCGTCGTTCACCACGACACCGACCCCCGGCACGCGTACGACAGCCCCTCGCCGCGCGAGCCCGCGCAGCAACGGGTAAGCGAACGGGTGGGCTGCCATATAGAGCCGCCGTTCCCAATCCCTAGCCCTCATCGGATGTCCACCACATCGGGCTTGTAGCGGTGGTCGGCGTACCAGCCCAGCGTGCGCACCAGGCCGAACGCCCGCAGCCGCCGCACCGACCCGTACACCACGACGTCCTTGCGCAACCCGTAGGCGGCCGTCAGGTAGCGCACCCGGTTGACCAGCGCCCGGTCCTCGTGCACGTCCTCAATGCAAGTACGCGGGAAACCGCCCGCCCGCTCATACAGCTCAGCGGTGATGGCCACGTTGCAGCCGGGCATCATCACGTACGGTCCGAGATACATCGGGTCCTGGTTGCCCGGCCGGAAGCGCCCGAACATCGCGGCCATCTCGACCACCGCCGGCAGTAGCCGCCGTTCCCACAGCCGCAGCGCGAACTCGTCCGTGCGCGGCCGGAGCGGCCCGCTGACCAGCTCCAGCCCCTCGTCGAACGCCCGCTTCACCGCCCCGATCCAGTCGCGTTCGGGCAGGCAGTCGGCGTCGGTCCGCGCGAGGTGAGTCGCCCCGGCCGAGATGGCGTGCCGGATGCCGGTGTCGGCGGCGGCGCCGGTGCCCTTCTGCGTCTCGCGGACGATCCGCAGGTCGAGCTTGGGATGCTCCTCGGCGAACTCGCGCACCACCTCGGCGGTACGGTCCGTGCTGGTGTTGTCGACCACGACCAGCGTGAAGTCGGCGTCGGCCTGCTCGTTCAGCCGGCGCAGCGTCGCGCCGATCGAGCGCTCCTCGTTGTACGCGGGGACGACCACCCAGAGATCCATGATCACAGCTCCGCGAAGACGACGCCGAGGCTCACGCCGCCCGCCAGCCCGACCATCGCGACGCGGTCGCCGGGGCCGCAGCGCCCCTCCTCGATCGCGGTGGCCAGTTGCAGCGGCAGGGTCGCGGACGCGACGTTCCCGTGTTCGGGCAGGGTCACCACGAGCCGGTCCGCCGGTATGCCGAGCACGCTCCGCAGCACCTCCAGGTAGGGCATGGTCACCTGGTGAACGGCCACGACGGCGAAGTCGTCCCAGCCCAGCCCGGTGTTCTCCAGCGCACGGACGAAGATCTCCGGCCCGTTGGCCAGGAAGGCGTCCTTCAGCCGCCGCCCGTCGCCGCTGAAGTAGGAGTGCTCGGGGTCGCGCGGGTGCATCGAGCCGCCGCCGGGCAGCGTCCCGATGTCCCAGGCCGTCGAGACCGCCGCGAAGTCCCGGTAGAAGATCCCCGAGTCCCCGTCCGGCCCAGAGCCGGGCCCGAGGCAGGGCCCGGAGCCAGGCACGGCCTCGAGCAGCATCGCCGCACCCGCGTCCGACAGCGTGTAGCCGGCGAACGCGTCGACGAACTGCGCGCGGTCGCGCACGCTCCACCGGATCGCGCGCGACGGCGTCTCGCCGCCGCAGACCAGCACGCGCCGGTGCTGCCCGGTGCGGATCAGCGCGTCGGCCGTCTGGACGGCGTTGAGGAAGCTGTTGCAGGCGTTCTTGACGTCGAACACCGGGCAGGCCGCGCCGAGCTTGGCGGCGACGATGTGCGCGGTGGCCGGTTCGATCAGGTCCTGCGACGCCGATCCGAAGATCAGCAGGTCCAGGTCCTCGGGCGCCGTGCCCGCGTCGGCGAGCAGCTTGCGGGCGGCCTCCACCGCCAGGTCGGAGGCCTGCTGGTCGTCGCGCATGACATGACGTGCGCGGATGCCGGTCATCCGTTCGACGATCGTCGGATGCGGCCGGTAGCCGCCGCTCTCGGCGGCGACCCGGGCCTCGACCTCGGCGCTGGTGCGGGTCCGCTCGGGCAGGTGCGCGGCGACGCCCGCGATGCGGGTTCTGATGGACACGTGTACGTCCCCCGGGACTCGAAGATTTCGTCGGGATCAGCCTCACGGGGCCGGGGCTCCGGCGAATAGAGAGACCCTACGCAGGCCGACCGGGGCGCTGGTGCTCATTCGGACGTGAGTACTACCACTCACCCAAATGAGTCATTCCACGCGTCCCTGCCCGCCCGCACTGACCTGCACAATCATCCATGTGACAACGACCAGGACCAGGACCGGCCACGCGGAGCGCCATGAGGCGAGGCTGCTGTGGGCGGGCAACAGAGGCCTCTACGCGCTGCTCCAGGCGGCCCGCCACACCGGCCCGATCGCGCGCGTTCCCCGGCTCGGCTGGGTGGTGACCGACCCCGTTCTGGCCCGCCAGGTGCTGAACGATCACGCCGCGTTCGGGATGGCGGGCGAGGGCGGCGTAGGGCACCTGTGGAGCCAGCTGTTCGGGGACGAGATGGCGGCGTTCTTCGGCGGTGCCCGCCATGCCGAGCTGCGCACCGGCGCCCGCGACCTGTTCACCGAGGCGAGCGCCCGCACCCTGGTGGAACGCTCCCAGGGCGCCCACTACCGGGCCCTCGCCGCCCACCTGAAGGCAGGCGAAACGATCGACGTGGCCGACGCCACCCGGGTCCTGGCGGGCCGCCTGGTCTCCGACGTCCTCGGCCTCCCGAACAGGACGGACGACGACGCCTACCGTCAGGTCTTCGCGTCGGGGGAACGCCTCGCCGCGCTGGCCATGGGCACGACCGCCTCCACCGAGTTGGCCGATGACGTGATCCAGCAGGCCCGCACGATCGTCGAGGGCATCACGGCGAACGTCCCGGACGCCTACCTCACCGCGGGGCCGGACACGATCCTCGGCCGCTGCCGCGAGATGGGGCTCGGCCTGCCCCTCGCCAGGGGCCTGGCCACCCTGCTGGTGATCGCGGGCACCGAGACCGGCGCGTCCGGCACGTCCCGTACGGTCGCGCTCCTGCACGACACCGGCCAGCAGCACGACCTGCTCGCCGACCCGGCCCTCATGGAGAACGCTGTCCGGGAAGGCCTGCGCGTCTCGACCCCGGCCCCGGTGATCGGACGTCACGTCGCCCGCGACACCACCGTGGGCGGGCGTTCGCTCCGCGCCGGGGAACGTGTCCTGCTGCTCACCTACCTCGCCGACAACGGCGTGGGCCCATTCGACGTCCACCGCGAGTACGTGCCGGAGACCCGCCAGCTGTGGTTCGGCGGCGGCCGTCACCTCTGCCTCGGCGCCGCGGTCGCCCGCACCCAGATCACCCGGATGCTGGAGACGCTGCTGGTCACGGGCCCGTACCGCATCCCGTCCCGCCGCCCCGCGCGCGGGGTGCTCGTCCCGACCTACGCGAGCCTGCGCGTCGCGGCGGCCTGAACCGGAGTCACGGCAGCTTGAACTGGAGCTGCCACGACGGCCCGATCACCACGGCGAGGAGCACGGCCACCAGCACCAGCGCGCCGATGATCAACAGCGTCTTGGCCCTCGCCCGGTCGCCGTCGAGCCCGGCCCCGGAGCGAGCCGCCCGCGGCCTCCGCGACCGCCACCGCGCCAGCGGCCCGGGGCCACGCGGCCGCTTGGGCGGCTTCAGCGGCTTGGCACGGTCGTCGGCCGACGGTTCGGTGAAGGACGCCGACTTGACGAAGTCCTCGTCGAACGCCGGCGGCGGTTCGGAATCGGGAGCCATAGCCATACGACGCGCAAACCTCCGGATCAGATCACGTCCGGAACGCAGGATCTCGCGGCGCCTTCGACCCGCGCAACACCACGACCAGGACAACCGGCAGGCTGATCAGGAAGAGCACCGCGGCCACGGCCGCGACCAGCAGGGCGATCACCGGCACCGGCATCCCGGAGCGCGAGGGTGACGTGACCTCACGCCAGGAGGAGCCTTTCCCGGCCTCGATGACGCGGCCCTTGACGTTGCCGGCCTGCAGCGTTCCGCCGCCGGGGTCGCCCACATGAAGAGGGGAATGGGCCTGGAGCGGCCGGTTGTCCCCCATCACCCAGATGCGGCCGGGCGGGACCTTGACGTTGAACGGCCTGCTCAGCGCCGGGCCCGGCTTGACGTAGTCCTCGTGGAGGGCCCGCCCGTTGACGGTCAACTGCCCACGGGCGTCCGAGGCGACCTGATCGCCGCCGACGCCGATGACCCGGCTCATGTAGACCCTGTCCGCGCCGCCGCCGACGCCGCCGACGCCGCCCGCACCGCCCCATTCGGGGGCGGTCACCGTCACGACGTCGCCACGCCGCACGTCGTGCCCGCGCTGGACGATGACGCGATCCCCCACCTGGGCGGTGTTCTCCATCCCTCGCCCGGGAACGGTCATCACATCGGTCGATCCGACGACGACGCCGATGGCCGAGATGCCGACCAGGACCTCCAGGCCCAGCAGGGCGAACAGCAAGGGGTTGCGGAGGCCGCGGCCCCCTGAAGATCGGTTCACGGCCGAGAGGGTATGCCCGGCGTCCCGGGAAGGGAGGCTTTCGCGAGAAAATAGAACGCGTTATAGTTTTCGCGGCGAATGACGTTCTAGAAGGAGACCGCATGGGCACCCCGGTGATCGTCGAGGCGGTTCGGACGCCTCTCGGAAAGCGCAACGGATGGCTGGCCGGACTGAAGGCCCAGGCCGTCCTGGCGCACGCCATGCGGTCGCTGGTGGAACGGGTCGACCTCGACCCCGCGCAGGTGGAACAGGTTTTCGCCGGGTGCGTGACGCAGGCGGGTGAGCAGGGCGGCCACGTCGGCCGGTACGCCTGGCTGTACGCGGGACTGCCCTGGGAGACGGGCGTCACGACCATCGACGCGCAGTGCGGGTCGGCGCAGCAGGCCGTTCACCTGGCCGCTTCGCAGGTCGCCGCCGGTGTCGTGGACGTGGCGATCGGCTGCGGCGTCGAGGTGATGTCCCGGGCGCCGCTCGGGAGCAACGTGCTGCCCGCCAACCCGCGGCCCGACGACTGGTCGATCGACATGCCGAACCAGTTCGAGGCGGCGGAGCGGATCGCGCGGCGGCGCGGGCTGACCCGGGACGACCTGGACGCGTTCGGCGCCCGTTCGCAGCAGCGGGCCGCCAAGGCCTGGGCGGACGGCCGGTTCGAACGGGAGGTCGCGCCGATCGACGCGCCCGTGCTGGACGGCGAGGGCAACCCGACCGGCGAGACCAAGACGATCACCCGCGACCAGGGACTGCGCGAGACCACGGCTGAGGGGCTCTCCAAGCTCAAGGCCGTGATGGGCGAGAGCGGCCTGCACACCGCCGGGACGTCGTCGCAGATCTCCGACGGCGCCGCCGCCGTGCTGGTCATGTCGGAGGAGAAGGCGTTCGAGCTCGGACTGCGGCCGCGGGCGCGGATCCGCGCGCAGGCGCTGGTCGGCTCCGAGCCGTACTACCACCTCGACGGGCCCGTCCAGTCGACCGAGCGGGTGCTCGCACGGGCCGGGATGACGATGGGCGACATCGACTTCACCGAGATCAACGAGGCGTTCGCCTCGGTCGTGCTCTCCTGGGCGTCGGTCCACAAGCCCGACATGGACAGGGTCAACGTGAACGGCGGCGCGATCGCGCTCGGCCACCCCGTGGGCGCGACCGGCGCGCGGCTGATCACGACCGCGCTGCACGAGATGGAACGCCGCGACGCGGGCAACGCGCTGATCACCATGTGCTGTGGTGGCGCGCTGTCGACCGCCACCATCCTCGAGCGTGCCTGATGCCGACGAAGTCGGCCCGGGGGGCGCGTGGGGGGCCGTCCCCCCTTGAGAGGTACTGACGTGGGCCCGCCGGCGCGACCCCGGCCGGAGGAGCTGGGCGGTGGGCTGTGGAGCATCCCGGTGCCGATCCCGGGCAATCCGCTGGCGTACACGCTGGTCTACGCCCTGGAGAGCCCGCGCGGGCCGGTGCTGGTCGACGCGGGCTGGGAGCACGAGGACGCCTGGTCCGCGCTGCGCGACGGGCTCGGCACGTTCGGCATCGACATCGCCGACGTGTACGGGGTGGTGGTCACGCACCACCACCCCGACCACGCCGGCCTGGCGGGCCGCGTCCGGGAGGCGTCGGGCGCGTGGATCGCCATGCACCGCAACGACGTGGCGGTCATCCGGATGTTCCGCGAGGTGGTCGAGCAGGACGTGGAACGCAGTTGGATGCGTTCCACGCTCGCCCGCGCGGGCGCCGACGACGGCGAGCTGGCGGCGCACGGCAAGCGCGAGCACATCGACCCGCCCGCGCTGCCCGACCGCGAGCTGGAGGACGGCGAGCTGGCCGACCTGCCGGGGCGGCGGCTACGCGTGGTGTGGACGCCGGGGCACTCCCCCGGGCACATCTGCCTGCATCTGGAGGACGGCGACCGGATCTTCACCGGTGATCACGTGCTGCCGCGGATCACGCCGCACATCGGGCTCTACCCGTACGACCTGCCCGACGTCGATCCGCTCGGCGACTTCCTCGGCTCGCTCGGCCGCGTGGCGGGCATGAGCGTGAACGAGGTGCTCCCGGCCCACCAGCATCGCTTCAACGGGCTCTCCGAGCGCGCCAAGGCGATCGCCGAGCATCACGAGGAACGCCTCACCGAGATCACCGAGCTCCTCACGCGCGAGCCCGCGACGCTGTGGCAGCTGGCCGCCGGGATGCACTGGCGCAATCCCTGGGAGGCGATGGACCTCCAGTCGAAGCAGATGGCCGCGGGCGAGGCGGCGGCGCATCTGCGCGTGCTGGAGAAGCGCGGCAGGGCCCGGCGTTCGGGGACCGATGACCCCATCCGCTTCGTCCGCGCAGGCCTGTGAGCTCTTCAAACCGGTATAAACCACCCTTTTTCGTGGCGTAGGCCACAGTCGAATCTCACGTCTAGACTCTTGATGAGACTGGAGTCTCATGTGAGACTCGTTTCCATACGGGCGCGACCAAGCAAGCGATCGGTCATTCGTGTGCTGGACCGTGAGAAGACCGTGTGGAAGGGGCGTCAGTGACAGGTCAGGATGTGGGCCTAGCCGGACGGGTGGCCGTGGTCACCGGGGCCGGCGCGGGACTCGGCCGGGCGGAGGCGCTCGCGCTGGCGGCCGCCGGTGCCCGGGTCGTGCTGAACGACCTCCCGGGCGACGCCGTCGAGGCGGTCGCCGAGGAGATCGGCAAGGCGGGCGGCGAGGCCGTCGTGCACGCAGGCGACATCGCCGAGTGGTCGACCGGCGAGGCGCTGGTCAAGACCGCCGTCACCGAGTTCGGCTCGCTGGACGTCCTGGTCAACAACGCGGGGTTCACCCGCGACCGGATGCTCTTCAACATGGCCGAGGAGGAGTGGGACGCCGTCGTCCGGGTCCACCTCAAGGGCCACTTCGTCACCTCGCGGCACGCCGCCTCCTACTGGAGGGAGCGGTCCAAGGAGACCGGCGCCCCGGTCTACGCCCGCGTCATCAACACCGCGTCGGAGGCGTTCCTGCTCGGTGCCCCCGGCCAGCCCAACTACGCCGCGGCCAAGGGCGGCATCGCGGCCCTCACCCTGTCGACCGCGCACGCGTGCGGCCGGTACGGGGTGCGCGCCAACGCGATCTGCCCGCGCGCACGCACCAACATGACCGCGGACGTCTTCGGTCCGGCGCCCGAGGACGGGCCCGACCCGCTCTCGGTCGACCACGTCGCCCCGCTGGTCGCCTACCTGGCCTCGCCCGCCGCCGAGGGCGTCACCGGCCAGGTGTTCGTCGCGTACGGCGGCCGGGTCGCGGTGATGGCGCCGCCGACCGTGGCCGCGCAGGTCACCACCGATGGCATCTGGACCCCCGGCGACCTCGCCGAGGCCCTGAACCCGCACTTCGCCACTGGTTCGGCCGGTTTCAGCGCCGCCGAAGCCCTCAAGTTCAGCTGACCGACGGCTCCACCACTCGACAGCTCTCACAACTTCAGGCGCGAGCTCCACAACTTCAGGCGCGAAAAACCCCCTGGCAAACGCCACGTCCTGGCGTCAGCCTGCCCTGCCCTCCACCCCGGCGAGAAGGATCTCTCATGGCCCCCGAGATCGACATCATCGACCCGAACGTCTACGAGCGCGGCGGCATCCCGCACGAGCAGTTCACCTGGCTGCGCGACAACGACCCCGTGCACTGGCACCACGACCTGAACGACGGCGTCCCCGGCTTCTGGGCGGTGACGCGGCACGAGGACGTGGTGACGGTCTCGCGGAACTCGCAGCTGTACTCCAGCCACGTGCGCACCTCGATGTACGAGGAGTTCACCGACGACGAGGTCCTGCTCTACGGGATGATGATGCTGTTCCAGGACCCGCCGGACCACACCAAGAACCGCTCCAAGGTGAACCGCGGCTTCACGCCCCGCATGATCAAGCAGCTCGAGGGCCACATCCGCGACATCTGCAACGAGCTGATCGACGACGTGGTGGAACGGGGCGAGGCCTGCTTCGTCGAGGACATCGCGGCGCACCTGCCCGCGTACGTCATCTGCGAGCTGCTCGGCGCGCCGGTCGAGGACCGGCAGAAGATCTGCGACTGGTCCAACCACATCATCGGGTTCGCCGACCCCGAGCTCGCCGGGGCCAAGGAGAAGGCCAAGGTCTTCGCGGGCGAGCTGATGGAGTACGCCGCGCAGCTCGCCCACGAGCGCCTCGCCGAGCCCCGCGACGACATCGCCAGCACGCTGCTCAAGCCGGACGAGAGCGGTGAGCGGCTCAGCATCGAGGAGTTCCAGCTCTTCCTGCTGATGCTGATCATCGCCGGCCACGAGACGACGCGGAACGGGTCGGTCGGCGGCATGCTGGCGTTCTTCGAGAACCCCGATCAGTGGGCGAAGCTGAAGGCCGACCGGTCGCTGCTGCGCACCGCGCCGGACGAGATCGTGCGCTGGACGTCCCCCATCAACCTGTTCCGCCGTACCGCCACGGCCGACACCGAGCTGGGCGGCAAGCAGATCAGGGCGGGCGACAAGGTCGTCATCTTCTACGGGTCGGCCAACCGCGACGAGCGGGTGATCGAGGACCCGTTCACCTTCGACATCTCCCGGGACCCGAACCCGCACATCGGGTTCGGCGGCGGGGGCGCGCACTTCTGCCTGGGCACGCACCTGGCGCGCCTGGAGCTGAACGTCCTGTTCGACACGATCCTGGAGCGGATGCCCGACATCGAGCCGGTCGGCGAGCCGCGGCGGCTGCGGTCCAACTTCGTGAACGGCGTGAAGGAGATGCGCGTGCGCTTCACCCCCTCCACGCCGCTCGGCACCAAGGCCGCCGCCCTCAGCCGAGGCTGAGGGCAGGCAGGCAGGCAGGCTCGGGCTCAGCGAGTCTCCGGGCTGAACTCCACTCTCATTTCCTTGATCCCGTTGATGAAGTTCGAACGCAGCCGGCGAGGCTCGGCCGCGAGCCTGATGTCGGGCATGCGGTCGAGCAGCGCCTCGAACAGCACGCTCAGCTCCAAGCGGGCCAGATGCGTGCCGAGGCAGAAGTGAGGCCCGCCTCCCCCGAACCCGATGTGCGGGTTCGGGTCGCGGCCGATGTCGAAGGTGAACGGGTCGTCGATCGCGCGCTCGTCGCGGTTCGCGGACGGGTAGAAGACGACGACCTTGTCACCGGCCTTGATCTTCTTGCCGCCGAGCTCGGTGTCGGACAGGGCGGTGCGGCGGAACTGGTTGACCGGGCTCGCCCAGCGGACGATCTCGTCCGGCGCCGTGCGCAGCAGCGCGCGGTTGGCCAGCAGCCGCTGCCACTGGTCGGGGTGGCGGAAGAACGCGAGCATGCCGCCGGAGGAGGCGTTCCGCGTCGTCTCGTTGCCCGCGATGATCAGGATGAGCACGAACAGCGCGAACTCGTCGTCGCTGAGGGCCTCGCCACTGGCGTCGGGCTGCAGCAGCTTGGTCGCGATGTCGTCGCGCGGCTCGGCCCGGCGCAGCGTCGCGAGCTCGCCCGCGTAGGCGAAGATCTCGGCGGCGGTCTGCCGGCCGATCTCCTGGGACCCGAACTCGGGGTCGTCGGCCCCGATCATCAGGTTCGACCAGTGGTAGATCTTCTGCCGGTCCTCGACCGGGGCGCCGAGCAGCTCACAGATGACGTACGCGGGCAGCGGCGCGGCGATGTCCTCGACGAAGTCGGCCTCGCCGCGGGCCGCGACCCCGTCGATCAGCTGGTGCGCGATGTCGCGGATGTGCTGCTCGAGCTGCTTGATCATGCGGGGCGTGAAGCCCTTGTTGACCATGCTCCGCCGCTGGCTGTGCTCCGGCGGATCCATGTACAGGATCATCATCTGGTAGAGCGCGAGGTCCTCGTCGGTGGACTCGGGGAACATCGGGCCGCGCTCGTGCGAGGAGAAGATCTCCGACCGGCGCGAGACCTCCACCACATCGGCATGGCGGGTCACCGCCCAGAAGCCGGGGATGTCCGGGTGCGGGTCGGCGTGCCAGTGCACGGCGTCGTGGTCGCGCAGCCAGCGGAACTGGTCGTGCGGTACGCCGCCGCGTTCATAGGTGTCCTGGTCGATCAGGTCGATCGCCGGGGCGTCGTTCTCAGGGGTGTTCTGAGAGGTGTTCTCGGGGGTGTGCTCAGGGGCCATGCGAGCTCCCGTCCGGACCGGTCGCGCGGTCGAGTGACCGACCGGTCGCTTGCTCGGCAGTTTCCTAGAACACGTTCTAACATGAGACATAAGTCTCATCAAGGGTCCAGCCTGCGGATCCATACCGTTCCGGGGTCGCACATCCGGCCCAAGGGGCACGGGCGCCCATGTCCCACCATGCGACCGTCCGGTAACATCAATCAGCCGAAGTCTCGTGCTTCAGCAGGTCGATCAAAGGGGTGGTTCGTGAGCAGGGCCGAGGACGACGCGCATCGCGATCGATTGCGGATCGCCCTGCTCTCCTACCGGAGCAAGCCGCACTGCGGCGGCCAGGGAGTCTATCTGCGGCACCTCAGCCGCGAGCTGGTCGATCTCGGGCACACGGTGGAGGTCTTCTCCGGCCAGCCCTATCCGGAGCTGGATCGCAAAGAGATCACGCTGACCAAGATCCCCAGCCTGGACCTCTACCGCGACGAGGACCCGTTCCGCACCCCGGCGCTGAGCGAGTTCCGCGACTGGATCGACGTCCTGGAGTTCGCCCACATGAAGACCGGCGGCTTCCCCGAGCCGCTGACGTTCTCCATCCGGGCCCTGCGCGCGCTGAAGCGCCGCCGCCGCGACTTCGACGTCGTGCACGACAACCAGGTGCTCGGCCTCGGCAACCTCGGCATCGGCCGGCTCGACATCCCGCTGGTCACCAGCATCCACCACCCGATCAGCGTGGACCGCCGCATCGAGCTCGAGGCCGCGGAGGGCATCAAGCAGAAGCTCGGCAAGCGCCGCTGGTACGGGTTCGTCGCCATGCAGTCGCAGGTCGCCCGCCGCATCGGCCCGGTGCTGACCGTCTCGGGCTCCTCCAAGGTCGACATCGTCAAGGACTTCAAGGTCGACCCGCGCGACATCGAGATCCTGCCGCTCGGCGTCGACACCCGGATCTTCCACCCGCGCGGCCCGGTCTCCGAGCGGGTGCCCGGCCGCATCGTCGCGATGGCCAGCGCGGACGCCCCGATCAAGGGCGTGGACGTGCTGCTGCGCGCGGTCGCCAAGGTCGCCACCGAGCGCGACGTGCACGTGATCGTCGTCAGCCGCCCGCAGAAGGACGGCCCGACCGAGAAGCTCGTCCGCGAGCTCGCCCTCGGCGACCGGGTCCGCTTCGTCAGCGGCATCAGCGACGACGAGCTGGGCGAGCTGATGGCCTCCGCGGAGATCGCGGTCGTGCCGTCCCGCTACGAGGGCTTCTCGCTGCCCGCCGTGGAGCACATGGCGTCCGGCAGCCCGCTGGTCGCCAGCCGCGCGGGCGCGCTGCCCGAGGTCGTCGGCGACGCGGGCGTGCTCGTCGAGCCCGGCGACGTCGAGGAGCTGGCCGCCACGCTGCGCCGCCTGCACGACTCCCCCGAGGAGCGTGCACGGGTCGGCGAGGCGGGCCTGGCCAGGGTGCAGGAGCGCTACGCGTGGCCCGCCGTCGCCCAGGCCACGGTGGAGCACTACCGCGCGGCCATCACCCAGCGGAACTACCTGCGGCTCGCCGCGGGCAAGCAGTAGTAGGGAGTACGCGGCCCGCCGCGCACTCCCACCAGAGGGGACGTACCCGCGAGGACGTCTCCCGTACGGAAGGAGCACGACCCTGCTGACCGTGGATTTCCAGCGGTTCCGCGTCTCTCCCGGAGACCGCATCCTCGACATGGGATGCGGCGCGGGCCGGCACGCCTTCGAGCTGTACCGGCGGGGTGCCGACGTCGTGGCCTTCGACCTGGACGCCGACGAGCTGGCCGGCGTGGAGAAGATGTTCGGGGCCATGCGCCTGGAGGGCGAGGTCCCTGAGGCCGCCAAGGCCGAGACCGTGCAGGGCAACGCGCTGGACCTGCCGTTCCCCGACGACCACTTCGACAAGATCATCGCATCCGAGGTGCTCGAGCACATCCCGAACGACATGGACGCGATGCGCGAGCTGCTGCGGGTACTGAAGCCCGGCGGCCGGCTCGCCGTCACCGTTCCCAGCTGGCTGCCCGAACGGGTCTGCTGGGCGCTGTCGGAGGACTACCACACCGCCCCCGGCGGCCACGTGCGCATCTACACCCGCGCCGAGCTGGAGGCTAAGCTGAAGGCCACCGGCTTCACGGTGCGGGGCCACCACCACGCACACGGCCTGCACGCCCCGTACTGGTGGATCAAGTGCGCGGTGGGCGTCGACAACAACGACAACCCGCTCGCCAAGGCCTACCACCAGATCCTGGTGTGGGACATCATGAAGCGCCCCCTGGCCACCCGCCTGGCCGAGCGCGCGCTGAACCCCCTCATCGGCAAGAGCGTGGTCGTCTACTTCGCCAAGCCCCGCACGCCCAGCGCACCGGTCGCCGACGACCGGGAGACCGCAGATGCCGTCTGAGCTGAGCGCTCCCTCTGTCTCTGGCGTGGTCACCTCCGAGGAGATGCTGGCCACGGCCCACAGCATCGTCGCCCAGCAGGAGGAGTCCGGGGCGATCCCCTGGTTCACCCCGCTGGAGGGCGTACCCGGGCACGTCGACGCCTGGAACCACATCGAGGCCGCGATGGCGCTCACCGTGGCCGGCCTGCACGAGCCCGCCCGGCGGGCCTACGAGTGGCTGCGGTCCGTTCAGCGCCCGGACGGGTCCTGGCCCGCCAAGTGGGTGCTCGGCGAGGTCACCGAGCCCGGCGGGGAGTCCAACCACGCCGCCTACGTCGCGGTCGGCGTCTGGCACGAGCTGCTGATGACCGACGACGACGCGTTCGCCCGCGCCATGTGGCCCACGGTCCGCCGCGCGATCGACTTCACGCTGGGGCTGCAGACCCGGCGCGGCGAGGTCATCTGGATCCGCCATGAGAACGGCGAGCCCAGCGACCACGCCCTCCTCACCGGCTGCTCCTCGATCTACCAGTCGCTCCGCTGCGCCGTGGCGCTCGCCGAGCAGCTGGGCGAGCCGCAGCCCGACTGGGAGCTGGCCGCCGACCAGCTCGGCCACGTGGTGGCCGCGCATCCGGAGGCGTTCGCCGACAAGAGCCGCTGGTCGATGGACTGGTACTACCCGGTCCTCGGCGGCGCGGTCCGCGGCCGGGCCGCCGCCGAACGCCTCGCGTCCGAATGGGACACCTTCGTGGTGGACGGCCTCGGCTGCCGCTGCGTGTCCGACCAGCCCTGGGTGACCGCCGCCGAGAGCTGCGAGCTGGTCATGGCCCTGGACGCGGCGGGCGACCACCGCCGCGCCTTGGAGCTCTTCCGCACGATCCAGCATCTGCGCCACGAGGACGGCTCGTACTGGACGGGCTGGCAGTTCGAGAACAAGCGCCACTTCCCCGGGGACCGCTCCACCTACACCGCGGCCGCCGTCATCCTGGCCGCCGACGTCCTGGAGGGCACCTCGCCCGGCGCGAGCCTCTTCAAGGAGATCGCCGGGCGCCCCCTGGGCCCGTCCGAGGCCGCCGACCCCGACGCCTGCGGCTGCACCCTCATCTCGGTGGCCAACCCCATCCGCACCCGCCTCTGAGCCCCATCAATACGCCGATCTTGCTCTGAGCGCCCTCAAATGGGGAGTTTGAGGGCGCTCAGAGCAAGATCGGCGTTGTGCATGGTCAGGCGGGGGTGAGGGGGTCGGTGTCGTTAATGCGTTCCAGGACGCGCAGGGAGCCCTCCACGCGGCGTTCCTCGAAGGCGCCGCTGGCGATCGCGCGCTGGTAGACGTGGAACGGGGCCTGGCCGCCGTCGGCGGGGTCGGGGAAGACGTCGTGGATGACCAGGGCTCCGCCGACCTGGACCCACGGGGCCCAGCCCTCGTAGTCGGCCTGGGCGTACTCCTCGGCGTGGCCGCCGTCGATGAACAGCAGGGCCAGCGGGGTCTGCCAGAAGCGCGCGACGGTGCGGGACTGGCCCACGATCGCGACAACCTCGTCCTCCAGGCCCGCCGAGCCGATGTTCTTGCGGAAGACGGGCAGCGTGTCCATGCGGCCCGTGCAGGGGTCGACCAGGGACGGGTCGTGGTGCTCCCAGCCCGACTGGTTCTCCTCCGAGCCGTGGTGGTGATCGACGGTGATCACGGTCGTACCGGCCTGGCGGGCGGCGGCGCCCAGGTAGATGGCGGACTTGCCGCAGTACGAGCCGACCTCAAGCAGCGGGCCGTTCGCGCCGTACAGCGCGGCGGTCTCGAAGAGCGCCCGGCCCTCGGCGGGCGGCATGAAGCCCTTGGCCGCCAGGGCGGACCGCAGCAGGTCGGGGGGCATGGCAGGGGTGGTCGTCCCCGCCGAGGTGGACGCCATGGTCTCAGTCATCGATCTCCTCCGCGGGCACTTTATCCGGCCTTGAACATGCCCCGGCCAACGACCCCTCGAACCGAGATCCACATTGATGAGACTCGAGTCTTGCCGGGCCATACTGAAACGTGTTCTACTTTTCCGGTGAGCGAGCGTACCAAGATCGCATTGTCCGAGGACGAGGTGACCTCCCTGGTCGGGACCCAGCGCAAGCTGCAGCTGGGCACGATCAACCCGGACGGCACCCCGCACATGGTGACCATGTTCCACGCGGTCATCGACGGGCAGATCGCGTTCTGGACCTACCGGTCCTCGCAGAAGGCGCGCAACATCGCGCGGGATCCCCGCGTGACCTGCCTGATCGAGGCCGGCGAGGACTACTTCGAGCTGAGCGGCGCGCTGATTTACGGCCGTGCCGAAGTAGTGACCGATCCGAACCGGGTTCGGTATGTTGGCAGCGAAGTGGTCCGGCGCATGATGGACCTCACCGATGACGACGCGATCGCGCCCTTCGTGGAGGCCACCGCTGCCAAGCGCCATGCCTACCTCGTAGAACCTGTTCGCGTCGCCTCGTGGGACCACCGCAAGCTCACGTGAAAGGAACGAAACAGCGATGAGAGTAAGTGTCGATCCGCTGGTGTGCGAGGCCAACGCGGTCTGCGTCGGGCTGGCGCCCGAGGTCTTCGACCTGAACGACGACGACGAACTCACCATCCTCCAGCCCGAGCCCCCCGCGGACCAGCTGGACCGTGTCCGCCACGCGGTGCGTTCCTGCCCGAAGGCCGCGCTCACGCTCGACGAGTAACCCACCCCCGGGCGCCGTGTGCGCCCTCACCTCGATGTGGAGGCAGCCATGGCACGTGCCGCGGTCCTGCATGCGGTCGGCGACACCGAACTCGACCTGCGCGACGACGTCGGCACCGTCGACGCCGGTCCCGACCAGGTCAAGGTTTCGATCAAGGCGACCGGGGTCTGCCACTCCGACCTCTCGGTCATGACCGGCGTGCTCCCGATGCCGATCCCGGTCGTGCTCGGGCACGAGGGCGCCGGCGTCGTCACCGAGGTCGGCGCCCATGTGACCAACGTCCAGGTGGGCGACCACGTGGTCGTCAACTGGAGCCCGGACTGCGGGAAGTGCCCCGAGTGCCTGCGCGGTGAGCCGTACCTGTGCATGGCCTTCATCGGCGCGACCTTCACCGAGGCCCGCTTCACCAGCGACGCCGGGCCGGTGTTCGGCATGGCGGGCTGCGGCACCTGGGCCGAAGAGATCATCGTGCCGTTCCAGGGCGTGATCAAGGTCGCCGAGGACGTGCCGTTCGAGTACGCGGCGCTGCTCGGCTGCGGCATCCCGACCGGGGTGGGCGCGGCCATCAACACCGCCAAGGTCAAGCCGGGCTCCAAGGTCGCCGTGGTCGGCGCGGGCGGCGTCGGGCTGAGCGTGATCCAGGGCGCCAAGATCGCGGGCGCCTCGACGATCCTCGCCATCGACCCGAACGAGGCCAAGCACCCGATCGCCAAGCAGTTCGGCGCGACGCACACCGCGACGCTGGAGAACCTGGACGAGACCAACGGCCTGCTGACGCTGGGCCAGGGCTTCGACTACGTCTTCGAGGTCGTCGGCAAGTCCGCGGCGATCCAGACCGCGTGGGGCGTCACCCGGCGCGGCGGCGACGTGATCGTGGTCGGCGCGGGCGCGGCGGACGACAACTGGCAGCAGAGCGCGTTCTCGCTGCTGTTCGAGGGCAAGAGCCTCAAGGCCTCGCTCTACGGCGGCTGCGACCTGAAGCGCGACATCCCGATGTTCGTGGACCTGTGGCGGGCCGGCCGGCTGGACATCGACAGCCTGATCACCCGCCGGATCCGCTTCGAGGACCTGAACGACGCGGTGCAGGCGCTGAACAGCGGCGAGCAGATCCGCCAGGTCGTCCTGTTCGACTAGGACCCGGCCGAGCCGGAACGAGCACAGCCGGAACGAGCACAGCCGGAACGAGCACAGCCGGAACGAGCACAGCCGGAACGAGCACAGCCGGAACGAGCACAGCCGGAACGAGCACAGCCGGAACGAGCACAAAACGACATGGCGGGGCGGTCGCGCAGATCGCCCTGCCATGCCATTCTTTCTCCGTGTTTGCCAGGCTTGTCGCCGGGGCGATCATCGCGCTCCCCCTCGCTGCCCTCCCGCTCGGCCCGACCGCCGAGGCCGCGACCGTACGGATCCGGGACGTGCAGGGCGCTGCGCACAGATCGCCGCTGAACGGCAGGCACGTCACGGGCGTCGCCGGGATCGTCACCGCGGTCACCGGCAACGGCTTCTGGATGCAGGACCCCTCCCCCGACAAGAACGACGCCACCTCCGAGGGCGTCTTCGTCTTCACGCGCACCCGTCCGACCGCCGTCGTGGCGGACTCGGTGAAGGTCGAGGGCAAGGTCAGCGAGTTCCGTCCCGGCGGCTCCAAGACCGCGAACCTGAGCCGTACGGAGATCGACGCGACCAGGACCGCAGTGCTCGCGCACGGCCGGCCCCTCCCGGCCCCGATCCTCATCGGGCCGAAGGGCCGCAGGGCGCCCGGCGCGATCAACACCGGCCGCCTGGGCGACATCGAGACCAAGGGCGGCTTCGACCCCGCCCGCAACGCACTCGACTTCTACGAGTCGCTGGAGGGCATGCGCGTCCGGGTCCAGAACGCCGTCGCGGCGGGCCCCACCCAGGACGGTGAGGTCCCGGTGATCCCCGAGGGCGGCAAGGGCGGGCAGCGCCTCGGCGCCGCCCCCGACGACACCCGCCGGATCGTCCTCGACGACGGGCTGGCCGCCCTCCCTCCGGTGAGCACCGGCGACCGGCTGCCCGGCCCGGCCGACGGTGTGCTGGACTACGGCTTCGGAACGTTCAAGCTCCTGCTCACCGCCACCCCGCGCGCCGAACGCGGCGGGCTGGCCCCCGAGGCCACCCGGGCGCCGAAACCGGGCGAGCTCGCGGTCGCGACGGTGGCGCTGGAGAACTTCAGCCCCGACACCCCCGCACCGCGGCTGCGCGCGTACGCCGGGGACATCGTGCAGGGCCTCCGGTCGCCCGACGTCGTCGCCGTCTCCGGGCTGCTGGACAACAGCGGCGCCAAGGACGACGACACGGTGGTGGCCGACCAGACCGTCGCCGACCTGGTCACCGCGATCAGCGCCGCGGGCGGCCCGCCGTACGACTGGCGCTCGATCACCCCGCGCAACAAGTCCGACGGCGGCGAGAAGGGCGGCAACAACCGGGTCGGCTTCCTTTTCCGCACCGACCGCGGGTTGTCGTTCGTCGACTCACCCGCCGAGGGCTCCGACGACGGCCCCTCGGGCGACGACGGCGACACCGGGCCGAACCTCACCGCCACGCCGGTCAAGGCCGTACGGGCGGGCAAGGGCGTGCGCCTGTCGCTGAGCCCCGGACGGGTCGCGCCGACCGACCCCGCCTGGGCCGGAACGCGCAAGCCGGTCGCGGGCGAGGTGACCTGGCAGGGCAGGCGGATCATCATCATCGCCAACCACTGGTCGCCGCGGACCAGCGACGACCAGCCCGACTTCGGCCGCTTCCAGCCCCCGGCGCGGCCCACCGCGTGGCAGCGCGAGCCGCAGGCCCGCGTCGTCGCCGGGTTCGTGAAGTCGATCCGTGCGGCCGACAAGAACGCCGACGTGATCGTGGCGGGGAACCTCAACGAGACCGAGTCGACCGAGCCGCTGCGGATGCTCACCCAGGACACCGGCCTGCGGGACCTGCCCGCCGAGGTGCCCGCCAAGGACCGCTACACGGCCCCGGCCGGGGCGCTCGACCACATCCTGCTGAGCCCGGACCTCAGCCGCCGCAAGCACGAGTACGACATCGTCCACCGCGCCTCCGACTTCGCGGACCGGGCGGGCGACCACGATCCCTCGCTCGTGCGGATCGACTTCTCGGCGAAGTAGGCGTGCGGCGGCCCCGGCCGGTGCGAGCGTGACGAATCCACTACCTGAATTAGGGAAGGCCGAAGAATCGGCGCAGAACGGTACCGAATGGCACCGGTCGTTTTTCCCTGACCGGGGCGGGCACCGCTCGGGCGACACTCACCCCCGCTTCGGGAGGAGCCGCCCACCATGGCACATAGATTCCGCACGAGCTTCAGCTGGTTCTGGCTGATCTACATCGTCATCGGCGTATTCGTCGCGTGGGATCGCGGCTATCTGTACGCCGACCTGCTCCGGCGCATCGGCAGCGCGCTGCTGGCGATCTTCCTGTGGTTCCTCATCCTGCTCGGAGTCGATCTGCACATTCACGGATAGCGCACCGATAGCGAACCGATAGACAGGGCGCGTGAGCCGAACCTCGCGCCCGGGCCATAGTCGCCGAGTCATCACGGAGGTACGTTCCGAACATGGCTAAAGGTGGATGCAGTTGTGGACACGGCGGTAGCTGTTCATGCCCGAAGGGATGTTCCTGCGGCTGTAACGGCTAGCGCGCATCATCCGAACGCGCATCATCCGAACGCGCATCGACCAAGCGCGTAACGACCGAGCACGTGACAACGGACGGCTCAGGGAGCCGTCGTCCGCCACAGCGTCGGGGTCTCGCCGCGGTAGTCCGCGGTGAGCCCCGCCGCGGTCACGTCGTTCCCCGTGGCGGCGAGCGCCGTGAGGCGCTGGTCGCCCGGCCCGTCGAGGCCGCCGCCGCGCACGGGCGCCTGCCGCCAGGCGATGCCGTCCTGCGAGGTCCACAGCGCGACGTCCTGGCGTCCCGGCGCGCCCGCGACGCCCGCCACCAGGAAGCTCTTGGCGGTGGCGACGACGCCGGTGAGCACGGTCGCCTGGGGCGCGCCGGTCGGGACCGCCGCACGCCACGTCCTGCCGCCGTCGGCCGAGACGCCGACGAACGGCGCTCCTCCCGAGCCCGTGGCCACCAGGAGCCCGCCGCGCGCCGCCACCTGGTCGAACCCGCCCGCGCTCATGCCGGGCGGAACGGGGGGCTGCGCGGCGGCGGTCCACCGCACGCCGTCCGGCGAGGTCCAGGCGGCGGGCCGGACGCGCCCCTCGCCCGCCTTGCGCCCGCCGACCGCGACGAATCCCTTGCCCGTGCCGGTCAGGGCGGTCACGTCGTTCATCCAGGCGCCGCCGTCGAGGTCGCCGCGCCCGGCGTTGCCGCCGCGGATCCAGCGGCGCAGGTCGGGCGACTGCCAGACGGCGGCCGAGTCCCCGTCCCTGCCGACGGCGACGTAGCCGCCCGTTCCGGCGGTTGACGCCACCGGCGCCCCGTCGCCCGGGACCGGCGCCTTCTGCCACGATGAGCCATCGGCCGACGTCGCGACCAGTGCCTTGCCGCCGTTCTTCACGCCCGTGTCGCCGACCGCGAGCCACCCCTGCGAACCGTACGCGACGTCGCCGAGCCGTCCCGGGCCGAGGGAGGGGCCCTGGGCTCGCGTCCAGGCGGTGCCGCCGCCGGTCCAGGCCACCGCGTCGCCGTTGGTGCTGCCGACCGCGACCGTGCGGCCGCCCGCGCCCGGCGCCAGGGCCGTGACGGTACGTTCCGGACGGACGAAGTCGGGGACCTTGGTGAGATCGACGGGCTGGCCGAGGAGCGAGAGGTAGGCGTTCTCTCCGCGCCGTCCGGCGAGCACCGGCGCGCCGCCGTCCACCACCGTGAGGCCGCTCGCGACGGTTCCCTTGCCGCCCGACTCGGCGCTCGGCTGCCACATGCGGCCCTCGGCGCTGCGCAGCACGGCGTTCTGGTCGTCCTTGCCCGAGACCAGTACGGCGAGGCCGGCGGGCGAGCCGCCGATCGCGGCGACGCCCGTGTACTGCGGGGCGCCGACCTGGCCGTAGGGCGACCACGAGGAGCCGTCGGCCGAGCCGAGGACCACCCCGTAGCGTTCGGTTCTGCGGTGCTTCTTGCTACCGGTGGTGCGGCGGCCCTCACGTGCGAGGAAGAAGCCGCCCGGACCGGCGACCACGCCCTTGATCGGCCCGTACGAGCCCTGCCCCTGCGGTACGTTCACCCAGGTCCAGGTGCGGCCGCCGTCGGCCGAACGCCAGATGGCGTCGCCGCGGACGGTCTGGTCGGTCGTGCGCTTCTTGCCCTTGCGCTCGACGGTCTTGGTCACCGTCTTGCGGAACGAGCCGTGCGCGACGACGAGGTTCCCGCTGGCCGCGACCCGGTCCAGGCCCGCGATCGTGGCGTCGCTCAGGTGGTCGGCGCGCTGCCAGCCGCGCCCGTCCGCCGACGTCCACACCACGCCGCGCCCGTCGCCGGTGAACCGGCCGCTGGGCGAGGTGGAGCCGACCGCGACGAAGCCGGTGGCGGTACGGGTAACGGAGGCGACCCGGTCGGTCGGGCCGAAGGCCGCGCCGGTGCCGGGCGCCTGCCGGGTCCAGGTCTTGGCGTCGGTGCTGGTCCACACCGGCGTCTCGGACGTTCCGGCGCCGATCGCCACCCACGCGCCCGGCCCGCCCGCCAGCAGGCGGGGTCGTTCGCCGGGGGCCGGCTCGGAGCCGTCGGCCGCGCGCACCCGGCCGAGCCGCCAGGTCTGGCCGCGGTCGCCGGACCACAGGAACTCGGCGCGCGCCCGCCTGGCGCCGCCGTCCGCCGCCGCCTCGGCTCCGGCGGCGACGACCGTGCCGCCGGCCGCCGCGACCGTGGTGAGCTGCTGGGTGAGCCCGTCGGTAGAGGCCGCCGGGTCGACCGCGAAGATCGCACCGGCCGGGAGCGCTCCCGGCGTCGCCGCCGCGCGCCCCTCGTCCTCGTCGCCGGTCACCGCGTACACCGCGAACCCGACCACCAGCACGCCGCCGACCCCGAGCGCCAGCACGGCCCGCCCGCTCGGCACCTTCAACACGACCGGCACCCGCACCCGCGGCGCCGACCGCGCAGGCCGTGCCTTCCCAGGCGCCGCAGCCGTCTGCTCGGGCGCGGCCGAGGTCTTCGCGGGCGTCTTCCCGGCCGCCGAGCGCGCCCTCTTCCTCGGCGCGGGCGCGGGGGTGGGGTCGGGCTCGGCGATGAGGTGAACGGTCGGCCGCGTGCGCGTTCTGGTCACGGGGTCGAGGTCCAGGGGGGCGGCGGCGTCGTCGCCGGCGTTCTCCCAGGCCACGCCGGAACGGCGCCACGCCTCGTGCGACTTCGCCCACGGAGAGCCACCGCCGGAGGGGGACGCTTGGAGGCTCAGCCGCCGCCGGGTCTGCCGTGAGCCCTGCGGACCCGAGAGTTCAGGGGTCCTCGCCGTCACACGCGCTCCTTCGCCATTGCGATGACCACCATCAAACCGCGCCACTTCCGTCTCTGTGCGGACATCGGTTCGATCGGCAGCCATTTCAGGCTGCGGGAGCGTTCATATCACCTCAGGGGCGCGCAGGATGATCCTTTGCTTCGATCCTGCCCTTGTACGCGAATCCCTGCACGTGGATGACGGGTCCGCCGTCGGTCGCGCCGTGCACGTCGGTGGAGACCCCGACGCCTCCGGCGATGACGCGGGCGCCGGCGGGCACCAGGATCTCGACCGTGGACTTGTAGGCGAGCACCCGGATGGAGGTGATCGGGCTCTCCAGCTCGGCGGTGCGCAGATCGAGCACGGCGCCGCCCTTGTAGATGACCGACGTGTAGCGCTGCGGCACGAACCACCGGCCGACGCGGCGGACGTGGTCCTTGTAGGCCAGCTGGAAGCGGCTGCCGAACCCGGAGCGTTCCAGCCCGCTCGCGGAGGGTGCCGCGTCGACGGCGTCGGCCGCGCCCGTGGGAAGGTCGGCGGACAGCCGGTCCAGGTCCTCCTGGGTACGGGAGGCCAGCACGAGATCGATGCGCTCGTCCAGCTCGCCCTCGGTCAGCCTGCCCTCGGCATAGGCGGTGTGCAGCCTCACGAGGACGTCGTCCCGGTCCTTGTCCGAGGCGCGCACGGCCGGCCTGGTCCGCTCGACGCTCATCGCATCTCTCCTTCGAGGAAGAACGAGATGTATCTTAACTCGGCTCCCCCTCGTAATCCGAGAGATATGTGCAAAAAGCCTCAGTCGGCCGACACCCCGGCCGCCCCCGGCCGCCCCCGGCCGCCCCCGGCCGCCCCCCGACGCGCCCGGCGCCGCCTCCGGCCCCGGCCTGGGGATCTTCGCTAGATTCTGATCTCGTGGGGACCTCCGTGGGCCACGCTCATGGCCCGTACACGCTCTACGACCTGGACGCGATGCCGGACAACGGCCGTCGGCACGAGCTCGCCGACGGCTGGCTGACCGAGCTGCCCGGCGACATGTGGCACGACAACGCGGCCGAGGTGCTGAAGACCATCCTCAAGAACGCGGTCCGGCAGGACGGCGCCGACCTGCACGTGGCCGGGCTGCCGCAGGACGTCACCACCCCGGCCGGGGTGCGCAAGCCCGACGTCTTCGTGGTGAGCCGGGACGTCGCGCGGACCGCGCTGGAGAGCCGCACCCGCCGCACCTACTACGGGCCCGACCTGTTGTTCGTGGCCGAGGTCGTGTCGCCGCGCACCGGCAGCGAGATCAGCGACCGGGTGACCAAGGTGAACGAGTACGCGAAGATCGGCATCCAGCACTACTGGATCATCGACCTGGAGCCGCGCCCGAAGGTGACGGCCCTGGAGCTGGACTCGGGCCGGTACCGCGTGCGGCACAAGGTGAAGGCGGGCGACGAGCTCGCCACCGAGCACCCGTTCCCGATCGGCTTCGACCCGGCGCGCCTCTCCGAGATGGAGTGATCCCCAGTGATCCGGCCACCAGGGTTGGCCGGATCCTTTCACTTCTTGGCGATCCGGCCACTGTCGGCGGCCCGGCCTCATCGCGCAGGCTGATCTCGTCCCGTTCAACGGTTAAGGAGAGATCATGCGCGCCATCAGCCAGGACGTCCTCGGCGGCCCGGAGGTTCTGAAGCTGGTCGAGGTGGAAAAGCCCACGCCCGGCCCCACCGAGGTCCTCGTGCGGGTGCACGCGGCCGGGGTGAACCCGACCGACTGGAAGCACCGCGCCCACAAGATCTTCCTTGGCGATCCGCCGTTCGTGCTCGGCTGGGACGTGTCCGGCGTGGTCGAGGAGGTCGGGTTCGGCGTCACGCTGCACAAGCCGGGCGACGAGGTCTTCGGCATGCTGAAGTACCCGGAGGGCGTGGGCTCGCACGCCGAGTACGTGGTGGCGCCCTCGCGCTACTTCGCCCGCAAGCCCGCCAACATCGATCACGTTCAGGCCGGTGCGCTCCCGCTCGCCGCGCTGACCGCCTGGCAGGCCCTCGTCGAGGTCGCGGGCGTACGGGAGGGGCACCGGGTGCTGATCCACGCGGCCGCCGGAGGCGTCGGGCACCTGGCCGTGCAGATCGCCAAGGCGCGTGGGGCGCACGTGATCGGCACCGCGAGCGCGCCCAAGCACGAGCTGCTGCGCGGCCTGGGCGCCGACGAACTGATCGACTACCGCACGACCGACTTCGCGGAGGCCGTCCAGGATCTGGACATCGTCCTCGACACGATCGGCGGCGACTACGCCGAGCGGTCGCTGATCGTCCTGCGCCGGGGCGGCTCGCTGGTCTCGATCGCGGGCCGCCAGACGCCCGACCTGGACGCCGACGCGCGCGGCGTGAAGTGGGAGCGGATGCTCGTCGAGCCCGACCAGTACGCGATGCGCGAGATCGCCGCGCTGGCCGCCGAGGGACGGTTGCGCGCCGAGATCGACACCGTGCTGCCCCTGGAGGAGGCGGCCAAGGCGCACGAACGCGGCGAGACCAACCGCGCCACCGGGAAGATCGTGCTCACCGTCGCCTGATCACAGGGCTAGGCTTCCTAGGGTGCTGCTGCTCACCACGCTCGACGGCTGGCGCGACCAGCCCGGGCCCAGGTTCGTGCTGGAGGAGGCGGGCGCCGTCTGGGCCCCCGACGATCCGGCCGACGCCCTCCAGGTCGCCGACGACGTCTTCGCCGAGGGCCAGGTCCTCGCGGTCGAGATGGACACCGCCCCGCGCGGGGTGATCGACCGTTCGCAGGCGGGGCGGGTCCGGTACGCGCGGCGCGCCCCGCACGGGCGGCACGTCGCGCTGCTCGACCGGCCCGCCACCGCCGAGGCGCTGGACCTGCTCCCGCATCCCGAGGGCGGCTGGTTCCGCGAGACGTGGCGTACGTCGGCGGCCTTCACGCCCGACGGCTACCCGGGCGAGCGCGTCTCGGCCACCGGGATCTACTTCCTGCTGCCGCCCGGCGAGGAGTCGGTCTGGCACGTCGTACGGTCCGACGAGGTCTGGCTCTGGCACCGCGGCGGCCCGCTGACGCTCGTGCTGGGCGGGTCCGGCGAACGGCCGGGCGCCGAGGGGAAGATCACGCTGGGCGCGGACGTCGAGCGCGACGAGGTCCCCCAGGCCCTCGTCCCGGCCGGATTCTGGCAAGCCGCACGGCCCGCCGCGGGCGAGGAGGTCCTCGTCAGCTGCGTGGTCTCCCCCGGCTTCGACTTCGCCGACTTCAGGGTCTGACCCGCCCGTCGCCACGACGCCGCCTAGCCGTCGCCGCGACGCCGCCTACCCGTCACCGCGACGCCGCTAGCCGTCACCGCGACGCCGCCTACCCGTCACCGCCGAAGGCCGAGTCGAACGAGGCGGTGGGCGGCGTGATGGAGTTCAGCGCGCGGGCGAACTCCAGGGCCTCGGGGGCGCCCTGGAGCCGGTCCATGCCCGCGTCCTCCCACTCGATCGAGATCGGCCCGTCGTAGCCGATCGCGTTCAGCGCGCGGAAGCAGTCCTCCCACGGCACGTCGCCGCGGCCGGTCGACACGAAGTCCCAGGACCGGCGCAGGTCGGCCCACGGCAGGTGCGAGGACAGCCGCCCCCGGCGCCCGTCGCGCGCCCGGATCTTGGTGTCCTTGCAGTCCACGTGGTAGATCCGATCGGCGAAGTCGGCGAGGAAGTTCACCGGGTCGATGTCCTGCCACATCATGTGCGACGGGTCCCAGTTGAGGCCGAACGCGGGCCGGTGGCCGATCGCCTCCAGCGTCCGCTCGGTCGTGTAGTGGTCGTAGGCGATCTCGCTCGGGTGCACCTCGTGCGCGAACCGCACCCCGACCTCGTCGAACACGTCGAGGATCGGGTTCCAGCGGGCGGCGAAGTCGGCGTACCCGCGTTCGATCATCGACTCGGGCACCGGCGGGAACATCGCGACCGTGTGCCAGATCGACGAGCCGGTGAAGCCGACGACCGTGCTCACGCCGAGGCGGGCGGCGGCCCGCGCCGTGTCCTCCATCTCGCGCGCCGCCCGCTGCCGCACGCCCTCGGGCTCCCCGTCGCCCCAGATCCGGGCGGGCAGGATCGCCTGGTGGCGCTCGTCGATCGGGTGGTCGCAGACCGCCTGGCCGAGAAGGTGGTTGGAGATCGTCCACACCTTCAGGTCGTGCTTGGCCAGCGTCTCCAGCTTGCGCGGGATGTAGGAGTCGTCGGCGAGCGCCTTGTCGACCTCGAAGTGGTCGCCCCAGCAGGCGATCTCCAGCCCGTCGTACCCCCAGCCCGACGCGAGCCGGCAGACCTCCTCGAAGGGCAGGTCGGCCCACTGGCCGGTGAACAGCGTGACGGGTCTCATGTGGTCCTCCACGTTCCGGTCTCCGCGCTCTCCGCGACGGCCGCGAGGACCCGCTGGACCTGGAGCCCGTCGGCGAACGAGGGGCTCGGGTCGGTGCCGCCCGCGATCGCCGTGAGCAGGTCGGCGATCTCATGGGTGAAGGTGTGCTCGTAGCCGATGATGTGGCCGGGCGGCCACCACGCCGCCATGTAGGGGTGCTCCGCCTCGGTGACCAGGATCCGCCGGAAGCCCCCGGTCAGCGAGTCCTCGGCGGCGTCGTGGAACCACAGCTCGTTCAGCGACTCCAGGTCGAACGCCAGGCTGCCCTGTGAGCCGTTGAGCTCGATGCGCAGCGAGTTCTTGCGCCCGGTGGCGAAGCGCGTCGCCTCGAACGAGGCGGTCGCCCCGCCGCTCGTGCGCCCGATGAACAGCGCCGCGTCGTCCACGGTCACCGGGCGTGTGCCGCCGTCGTGCGGGCGCTCGTGGACGAACGTCCGCAGCAGCGCGGAGACATCGGTGATCTGCTGGCCGGTGACGAACTGGGTCGTGTCGATGATGTGCGCGGCGATGTCGCCGAGCGCGCCCGATCCGGCACGTTCCTTGTCCATCCGCCAGGTCCACGGCGCGCCGGGGTCGGCGAGCCAGTCCTGCAGGTACTGCGCCCGTACGTGCCGGATCGTTCCAAGGCGCCCCTCGGCGACCAGCCGGCGCGCCAGCGCGATCGCGGGCACCCGCCGGTAGTTGAAGGCGACCATGGACCGCACGCCGCGTTCCCTGGCCCGGTCCGCCGCCGCCACCATCGCCTCGGCCTCGGCGACGCTGTTGGCGAGCGGCTTCTCGCACAGCACGTGCTTGCCCGCGTCCAGCGCCGCGATGGCGATCTCGGCGTGCCCGTCACCGGGCGTGCAGATGTCGATCAGGCCGATGTCGTCGCGGCGCAGCAGCGCCTTCCAGTCGGTCTCCGTCGACGCCCAGCCGAGCTCACGGGCGGCGCCCTGCACCTTCGCGGCGTTCCGGCCCGCCAGCGCGGTCATCTCCGGCCGCAGCGGCGGATCGAAGAACGGCCCGACGCTCCGCCACGCATGGGAGTGGGCACGCCCCATGAAGGCGTAACCGACCATGCCGATCCCGAGACCGGGCGCGTTCTCCCCGAGCGCCGCCATCAGGACTCGAAGCCGAGCGGCAGGTAGCGGTCCACGTTCTGCTTGGTGATCGTCTCGGAGGCCAGCGTGATGGACTGCGGCACCTCCTGCTCGACCAGGTCGCTGAACCCGCGGCCCTGCGCGATCAGCCGGGCGACCTTGATGGCCGATCCCGCCATCGTGGGGCTGTAGGTCACCGTCGCCTCCAGCACGCCCCCCGACTTGATCTCGCGCATGGCGTTCGCCGAACCGGCTCCGCCCACCATGAAGAACTCCTTCCGTCCGGCCTGCTTGATGGCCGCGAGCACGCCCACGCCCTGGTCGTCGTCATGGTTCCAGAGCGCGTCGATCTTCTTGTGCGCCGACAGCAGGTTCGTGGCGACCTGGTTGCCCGACTCGACGGTGAACTTGGCGTCCTGCTTGGCCGTCACCGTGAATCCGTGCGCCTTCAGCGCGTCGGCGAAGCCCTTGCTGCGGTCCTGCGTGAGCGGCAGCGTCGCGATGCCCTGGATCTCGACGATGACCGGCTTGGCGACGCCCTTCTCCTTCAGCCGCTTGCCGACGTAGTTCCCGGCGGCGACGCCCATGCCGTAGTTGTCGCCGCCGATCCAGTTGCGGTACGAGAGCTTGTCGGGGAAGACCCGGTCCAGGTTGACGACCGGGATGCCCGCGTCCATCGCCTTGCGCGCCACCTGGTTCAGCTGGCCGCCGTCGTTCGGCAGCAGCACCAGCGCGTCGACCTTCGCCGAGATCAGCGACTCGACCGCGGAGATCTGCTGGTTGATGTCGTTGGTCGGCTCGACTGCCTTGAACGTGACGTCGGAGTACTGCTTGGCCTGTGCCTGCGCGTTCTTGGCGATGGCTGCGATCCAGCCGTGGTCGGCGGCGGGCGCGGAGAACCCGAGCGTCACCTTCTTGCCCGGCTTGTCGTTGTCGCCGCCCGCGGCGCTGATGTTGGCGGCGGGCGCGGGGTCCTTCTCGTCGTTGCTGGTGCAGGCGGCGGCGAGCGTGCCCGCGCCGATCATCGCTCCGCCGAAGAGGATTCCCCGGCGGCTGGGGGTGCGTGCGGTCATGACGTGCTCCAGGGGTGGGTGAACGAACTCCAAGAGGGCTATGTGGTGGTGCGCAGGCCGCGGCGCTGCAGCAGGACGGCGATCACGATGATCACGCCCTTGGCGATGAGCTGGTCGCTGGTCTGCAGGCCGTTCAGGATGAACAGGTTGGTGATGAGGGTGAAGACGAGGACGCCGAGGATCGAGCCCAGGAGCGTGCCGCGTCCGCCGGTGAGCAGCGTGCCGCCGATGATGACGGCGGCGATCGCGTCCAGCTCGTACAGGTCTCCGTGGGTGCTGGAGCCGGTGGTGGTGCGGGCCATGATGATGATCGCGGCGATGCCGCAGCAGAGGCCGGACAGCGCGTACAGCAGCACGGTGTGGCGCCGCACGTTGATGCCCGCGAGCCGGGCCGCCTCGGGGTTGCCGCCGACCGCGAAGGTGCGGCGGCCGAACGTGGTGCGGTTCAGCAGGATCCAGCCCGCCACCCCGACCGCCGCGAAGATGTAGACCACCAGCGGCAGCCCGAGGACCTTGGTGGTGGACAGCGACTGGATGGCGTCGTTCTCGGGCTTGATGAGCTGGGTCTTGCGGTCGGACATGCGCTGCGCGAGGCCGCGCGCGGCGACGAGCATGGCGAGGGTGGCGATGAACGGGACCATCCGCCCGTAGGAGATGAGCAGGCCGCTCACCACGCCCGCGCCGGTGCCGACGAGGACCGCGCAGAGCGCCATCACCCACGGCCCGTACGACTGGGTGGCGACCGTGGTCGCCCACACCGAGGCCAGCGCCATGACCGCGCCGACCGACAGGTCGATGCCGCCGCCGATGATCACGAACGTCATGCCGACGGTGATGACGCCGATCGTCGCGGCGAGCGCGAGGATGCCGACCACGTTGCCGGAGGTGGCGAAGTTGTCCGGCTCGGTGATCACCCCGATGATCGCCAGGATCACCAGCGCGGCCACCAGCCCGAGGTGGTGGATCTCGCCCATGCGGCCCTGCAGCGGGTTCTTCACGTTCTTGAGGGAGGTCGCGGGGTTCATAGGGCGGAGCCCTCCATGAGCATGTTCAGGACGCTGGGTTCGTCGAGGTCGCCGGCGGGCGCCTCGTGGATGAGCCGTCCCTCGCGGACGACCAGGACGCGGTCGGCGAGGCCGAGCACCTCGGGGACCTCGCTGGAGACCAGCAGCACCGCGATGCCGTCGTCGGCCAGCCTTCGGATCACGCCGTACAGCTCGGCGCGGGCGCCGACGTCCACGCCGCGCGTGGGCTCGTCGAGGATCAGCAGGCGGCGGCCGTTCAGCAGCCAGCGCGCGAGGACGACCTTCTGCTGGTTGCCGCCGGACAGGGTCGCGACGGCGCGGCGCGGGTCGTGCGGCCGGATGTCGAGGGACTCGATCTGCTCGGTGGCCTCGGCCTGCTCGCGGCGCCGGTCCAGCCAGCCGGCCGTGGCATAGCGGCCGAGCCCGGCGAGGCTGATGTTGGCGGCGATCGACTCGTTCAGGAGCAGGGCCTGGCTCTTGCGCTCCTCCGGCGCCAGGCCCATGCCGCGCTTCACGGCCGCGCCGGTGTCGCCGGGACGGACCGGGCGGCCCTCCATCAGCACGCGGCCGGACGTCGGGCGCCGCGCGCCGTAGATCGCTTCCAGGATCTCCGAGCGGCCCGCGCCGACCAGTCCCGCGAGGCCGACGATCTCGCCCGCGCGGACGCTGAACGAGACGTCCTCGAAGGAGCCCGCGAGGCCGAGGTTCTCGACCTTGAGCACCTCCTTGCCTGCGTTCTCGCCGGGGCGCTCGGGGAAGACGTACTCGATGTCGCGGCCGGTCATCAGCGACACGATCCGGCTGGTCGGCGTCGTCTTGGCGTCGAGGTCGCCCGCGACGGCCCGGCCGTCCTTGAGCACGGTCACCCGGTCCCCGATCTCGCGGATCTCCTCCAGCCGGTGGGAGATGTAGACGACGGCGACGCCCTTGGCGGTGAGCTCGCGGATGATGCGGAAGAGGTTGTCGACCTCGTCGTGGGCGAGCGCCGCGGACGGCTCGTCCATGACGATGAGCCGCGCGTCGTGCGAGAGGGCCCGCGCCATGCTGACCACCTGCTGGCCGGCGGCGGGCAGCCGCCCGGCCTCGCGGCGCGGCGGGATCTCCGGGTGCCCGAGCCCGGCCAGCAGCTCGCGCGCGGCCCGTTCGGCGTCGCCCCGGCGGGTGAAGCCGAACGCGGCGCGCTCGTGGCCGAGGAAGATGTTGTCGGCGACCGACAGGCCGTCCACCAGGTCGAGCTCCTGGTAGATGGTCGCGATCCCGGCGCGCATCGCCGCCGTCGGGTCGGCGAAGCGCGCCGGGGCCCCCGCGAAGTCGATCTCGCCTTCGTCCGGCCGGTACGCCCCGGCCAGGATCTTGATGAGGGTGGACTTGCCCGCACCGTTCTGGCCGAGCAGGCAGTGCACCTCGCCCGCGCGCACGTCCAGGTCGACGCCGTCGAGGGCGCGCACGCCCGGGAACTGCTTCACGATCCCCCGCATCCGCAGAAGCGGAGGCGGACTTTCCTGGCCCATGGGCCCTCCGGCGATGAGGAGGAATGGAGGTGGAGGAGAAAGGAGGGTTAGGAGGAGGTGGAGAAGACGTGGTCGCTGATGAGGCGGCCCGCGCCGATGACCCCGGCGGTGCCGGGCAGCTCGGTGAGCACGATGGGGAGGTTGCCGGTCGCCAGCGGGGCCGAACGGCGGTAGACGACGCTGCGGATCTCGGCGAGCAGGGTGTGGCCGAGACCGGCGACGCCGCCGGAGATGATCACGAGGCCGGGGTTGAAGAAGCTGACCAGGCCGGCGAGCACCTGGCCGACGTGCCGGCCGCCCTCGCGGACCAGGCGCAGCGCCTCGGGGTCGCCCGCGCCGAGCGCGTCGGCGACGTCGGCGGCGTTCAGCGCGCCCGCGTGCTCCAGCCGCTCGGCGAGGTGGGCGGAACGGCCGTCGCGGGCGGCGGCGAGCGCGTCCCTGGCGAGCGCGGCGCCGCCGAAGTAGGCCTCCAGGCAGCCGGCGTTGCCACAGGCGCAGACCGGGCCGTCGTCGTCGATGCGGATGTGGCCGATGTCCCCCGCGCTGCCGGAGACGCCGCGGTAGATCGTGCCGTCGACGACGATGCCGCACCCTATGCCGGTACCGATCTTCACCAGCAGGAAGTCGTCGACCTGGCGGGCGGGCCCGGCGTGCAGCTCGCCGAGCGCCATGATGTTCACGTCGTTGTCGACCAGGACCGGGCAGCCGAGCTCCTGGCCGATCGCGTCCCGGACCGGGAACCGGTCCCAGCCCGGCATGATCGGCGGTACGACCGGCATGCCGTCGCGGAAGCTGACCGGGCCCGGCACCCCGATGCCGGTGCCGTGCACCTGCGGGATCAGGCCCTCGTCGCGCAGCTTGCCGAGCAGGTCCAGCGCGCGGTCGAGCACGACGGTCGCGCCGAGGCGCACGTCGCACTCCTCGGACACGTGGCCGAGGACGTCCAGCTCGCCGCCGAGCACCGCGACGTCGATCGAGGTGGCGCCGATGTCGAACGCGACGAAGCGCAGCGCGGGAGACAGCCGGACGATCGCCGACCGGCGCCCGCCGCGCGAGGCGGCCAGGCCCGCGCCCTCGACCAGGCCGAGCTCCACCAGGCGGTCCAGCTCGGTCGCGAGCTTGGACCGCGACAGCCGGACGACGTCGCCGAGCTCGGCGCGTGAACGCGGGCCGTCATCGCGCAGCAGCTTCAGCAGCCGCGCCTGATGGGCGTTCTCTGGCCGCGCCGTCATCCGCATCACGCCGTCCCTTCGGGGGTCTTGGCGTGAAACGTAACGTGCTTTCGCTCACCTGAGAAGACCTTTACGTCAAATCAGGCGAACTTTCTCCAGTCGGAGAACAAAGTGAGGTCGGCGACGGCTCCTAGCCCACCGCCTGACGGCCGCTCATGGTCCGCATGATGTGCTCGACCAGGGTGATGAGCACGCGCTTGGCGTCCTCCTTGTTGCGCACGTCGCAGTCGATCACCGGGATGTCCGGGGACAGGTCCAGCGCGTCGCGGACCTGGTCCGGCGTGTGCACCCCGGCGCCGTCGAACCGGTTGACCGCGATGATGAACGGCAGGCCGCGGCGCTCGAAGTAGTCGACCGACTGGAAGCAGTCGGCCAGCCGCCGGGTGTCCACCAGGATCACCGAGCCGAGCGCGCCCTTGGCGAGCTCGTCCCACATGAACCAGAACCGGTCCTGGCCGGGCGTGCCGAACACGAACAGCACCAGGCCGTTCGGCAGCGTGATCCGGCCGAAGTCCATCGCCACCGTCGTCGTGGTCTTGTTCATGACCGCCGACGTGTCGTCGATGCCGATGCTCTTCTCGGTCAGCGCCTCTTCCGTCCGCAGCGGCCGGATCTCGCTGACCGCGCTGACGAGGGTGGTCTTGCCGACGCCGAAGCCGCCGGCGACCAATATCTTCACGGTGAGCGCGGACTCGCCCGAGGTCTGGGCGGCGTCCGCGTCAGTACCGCTCGAGGGGGGACGACCCCCCACACCCCCCGGACCGACTCCGTCGGGGCTAGAGCGCACGAATTCCATCGATCACTTCCTTGAGTACGCGCTCGCTGGGGAACTGAGCCACCGGCGCGGGGCGTCGGACGAGGATGAGCGAACGGTCGAGCAGGTCGCCGAGCAGCACCCGGACGACCCCGAGGGGGAGTTCGAGCTCCGAGGCGATCTCCACCACCGAGAGCGGGGTGCGGCAGAACCCCAAGATCATCTCATGTTCGGGGTCCGGCGCCCACCGGGTTCGCGGCATTCCGGGCGGTCCGGGCCGATCCGGATGCGCCCGGCCCTCGTCCGTGGTCTCGATCAGGGCGACGAGATCGAACTCGCCGCCGTCATAATGCGTGCGGCCGCCGGTGAGGGCGTAGGGGCGCACGATCGGCCCCGCTTCGTCGTCGAACCATGCGGATCCCCCGGACTCCGGACCGCTGGTAGGGGTCATGTCAGACTCCGCCTTGGTCGCCGCCGCGCGGACCGGCGGACAGGTGCTGGCCGACGCGGGTGACCAGCATCGCCATCTCGTACGCGATCACGCCGAGGTCGGCCTCGGCCTCGGCCAGAACGGCCAGGCACGCGCCACGACCGGCCGCGGTGACGAAGAGGAAGGCGTTCTCCATCTCGACGATGGTCTGCCGTACCGCCCCGCCGCCGAACGACTCGCCCGCGCCGCGTGCCAGGCTTTGGAAGCTGGCCGCGACCGCCGACAGGTGATCGGACTCCTCGCGTTCCAGCCCGCGCGAGGCGGCGATGCGCAGCCCGTCGCTGGACAGCACGACGGCGTTCTGCACCTGGGCCACTCTCTGGACCAGGCTGTCGAGCAACCAGTTCAGCTCGCCGTGCGGCGCGGCGGACTCCACACCGATCTGCTGGGCTTCGGTCATGGGCTCTGGTCCTCCTGGTCGGCGTTGTTCTGCCCGGAGCCGGCCGGTCCGGCCGCCTCCCGGCCGCGCTGCCAGCCTCGCTGCATGGCAGCCATCATCGATCGCATGGCCTCGGGTGATCGTTCGAGCTCGTCGGGCTCGGCCGCCGCGGCGAGGTCGGCGTCGACCCGTTCGCGCAGCTGCGGTGCCAGGTGCTGCTGCCGCCGGCGCTTGGGCAGGTCCCCGTCCGCGACCGGCTGCGGGGGCCGCGCGGGCGAGGGCGAGGGCTCCGCGGCAGGCGCCTCGACAGGCGCAGGCGACAAGGGCTGCGCGGGGCGGGGTTCCGGCGTGGGCGCGGACGGTGGAGGAGCCGCGGGCCGTGGCCGCCGAACGAGCGGAGGCGGCGGAGACGCGGGGGCCTGCTCGAGGGCGGGGACGGGTCCGGGGTCCTGCGGCTCGGCGACGAGCCGTACGACGCCGTTCTGAACGGGCGCGACCGCCTCGGCGGACTCGGGCAGGGCGCGCATCGGGCCGGTGCCCGCGCTACGGCGTGCGATCGGCTCGGGCTCGTCCGGCTCCACGATCAGCGCGCCGGGCAGCAGCGCGATCGCGGTGGTGCCGCCGTACGGCGACGGACGCAGGGTGACCTTGATGTCATGCCGCCGGGCCAGCCGCGCGACCACGAACAGGCCGAGCTGGGCGCTGTCGGACGGGTCGAACTCGGGCGGGTCGGCCAGGCGCGCGTTGGCCGTGACCAGCGCGTCCTCGCTCATCCCGAGGCCGCGGTCCTCGATCTCGATGGCGAAGCCGCTCGCCACCGGGTGCCCGGAGATCTGCACCGGAGAGTTCGGCGGCGAGTACGCGGTCGCGTTCTCGACGATCTCGGCGACCAGGTGGATGACGTCGGCGACCGCTGCGCCGAGCAGCGCCTTGCGCGGCAGCGGCTCGACCCGCACCCGCGGGTAGTCCTCGACCTCGGCGACCGCGCCGCGCACCACGTCGACCAGCGGCACCGGCCGCCGCCACGCGCGCCCGGCGCTCTTGCCCGCCAGGATGACCAGGCCCTCGGCGTGCCGCCGCATGCGGGTCGCCAGGTGGTCGAGGCGGAACAGGTCGGCGAGCTCCGACGGCTCCTCGGTGCGCCGTTCCATCGTGTCCAGCAGGCTGAGCTGCCGGTGGACCAGCGCCTGGTTGCGCCGGGCCAGGTTGACGAAGACCTCGCTGAGCCCCTCGCGCGCCGCCACCTCGCCGGCGGCCGCGACCAGCACCGCCTCGCGGGCGCGGCTGAACGAGTCGGAGATCTGCCGGATCTCGTTGATCCGGTAGTCGTACTCGGGCAGGTCGTCGGCCTCCAGCGGATCGGTCGGCTCGCCGTCGCGCACCTGCTGCGCCAGTTCCGGCAGCCGCTGCTGGGTGAAGTGGACGACGCGGCCCGCGAGCGTGCGGCACTCGCGCACCAGCCGCCGCGCGTTGCGGAACGCGATGTAGGCCGACACGATCACCGCGATCAGGCCGAGGCCGCCCGCGACGCCGAGCCGGACGAAGACGCCGAGCGCGATGCCGTTCGCCCGCTCGGTGACGCCCGCCAGGACCTCGTTCTCGAAGTCGAAGAGCTTGCCGTTGGCGGCGTCCGCGGTGGCCCGCCACGTGGCCGGGTCGACCGGCAGGGCGGTCGCCTGCGCACCGGGCTCGGTCCGCGGCGCTCCGGCGCCCGCGCCCTGGCCGGTCTTCGCGCCGCCCGTGCCGCCGGTGCCGTCCGTGCCGCCGGCGGGGATCGGATCGGGCGGCCGGATGACCTTGTCCTCCAGCGCCCGCAGCTGGCCGAACTGCGGCGAGGCGACCAGCTCGCGGTAGCGCGCGAGGTCGGCGGAACGCAGGTTCGGCGAGGTGTCGGAGTAGAGCGTGCGCTGCGCGCCGGCGAGCTGGGTGAACTGCACGCGTTCGAAGGCGCCGAACCGGCCCGCCGCCAGCGCCCCGGTGAGCAGCGCGTCCTCGCGCGACAGGTACTCGCGGGCGCGCCCGATCGTGGTGAGCGTGCGCGCGTCGATCGCGATGGTGCCGTTCTCCGGGACGACCGCGTTGTAGACGGCGAAGCCCGCGTCGATCATCCCGGCGTACTCGTCCAGGACCCGCGACCGTTCGGCGCCGCCGTCGTCCACCAGGCGGCGCACCGCGTCCAGCGCGCCCATCCGCGCCACCTGGGTGTCGATCCGGTCCCGTACGAGCGGCAGGACCGCGCCGCGCAGGCCCGAGTCCCGGCTGTAGCGGGTGACGGCCGCGCGGGCCGAGTCGGTCACGCGGCGCTGGGCGTCCAGCGCGGACCGGTCGCCGCCGCGTCCCGCGCCGAGCTGCCACAGCGACAGCCGCCGTTCCTTCTGCAGCGCCTCCATGAGCCGCTGCGTCGGCAGCACCGACTTCTGCTGGAAGGTGTGAGCACCGATGAGCTGTTTGGCGTCCCCGTAGGTGATGCCGGTGACGAACACCCACAGGGACGCGAGCGCGAGCAGCGGAACGAGGATCAACGCGATGATCCTCGCCCGGATCGACGCCAGGCGCCGGGCGAACATGCGGGGAAACCTCCCGATGCGGGGGTCTACGGGGGTCTTCGGATCTGCCGGAGCCTACTACGCCCAGGATCACTCAGGATGGGCGGTCCGCCACACTCGGCAGCGATCCGGAGACGTAGGGGAGCGGCTCCTGCGGGCCTCAGCCGGCCGGGGCGGTGGCCCCGGCGGTGCCCGGTTCAGACTCCGACCAGGTCAGCACGTGTTCGACCAGTGCGATCAGCACCTCCTTCGACGAGTCGCGGTGACGCACGTCGCACAGCAGCACCGGGACCCCGGGGTCGAGGTCCAGCGCCACCGAGATGTCCTCGGGACGGTGCCGTTCGGCGCCGTCGAAACAGTTGACCGCGACGACGAACGGGGTGCCGCGGCGCTCGAAGTAGTCGATGGACGGAAAGGAGTCGGTGAGCCGCCTGGTGTCGGCGAGCACCACCGCGCCGAGCGCGCCGAGCGCGAGCTCGTCCCACATGAACCAGAACCGCTCCTGGCCCGGCGTGCCGAACAAGTACAGGACCAGCCGGTCGGTCAGCGTGAGGCGCCCGAAGTCCATCGCCACGGTCGTGGTGGACTTGCGCTCCACGCCCGAGGTGTCGTCCACGCCGACACCGCGGTCGGTGAGCGGCTCCTCGGTGCGCAGCGGCCGGATCTCGCTGATGGAGCCGACCATCGTGGTCTTCCCCACCCCGAACCCGCCGGCGATGAGGATCTTCGTGGTGACCAGCGGCGGATTCCCGCTCGCCGTGCCCGTGGTCTCAGTTCTACCCGAGGGGGGACGACCCCCCACACCCCCCGGACCGGCTTCGCCGGGATCAGTTCTACCCGAGGGGGGACGACCCCCCACACCCCCCGGACCGGCTTCGCCGGGATCAGAGAGCCCGAAGGCCATTGAGCACCTCCCTCAACACCCCTGTCTCAGGCCGGCGGTCCACCGCCGGCTCGATCGCCGAGACGACCGTGACCAGTCCCTGGTCGCGCAGGTCGCCGAGCAGCACGCGCACGACGCCGACCGGCAGGCCGAAGTCGGCGGCGAGGTCCACCACCGACACCGGCCGCGTGCACCGGCGCAGCAGCCGCGCGTGCTCCGGGCTGTAACGCAGCCGGTCCCCCGGCTGCTCCCCGGTCGCCGTGACGACCGCGATCAGGTCGAACGTCTCGCCCCGCGGGCGGGTGCGCCCGCGGGTCATGGCGTACGGCCGCACGACGGGCCCGGCCTCGCGGTCCAGCCAACGGTCTCCCGGCGGATTCATCTCCGATCAGGCTCCGGGCGTGAACCGCGGGTTGGCCTGCAGATGCTGGCCGACGCGTTTCACCAGCACCGCCATCTCGTAGGCGATGAGGCCGGCGTCGGCGTCGGCCCCGGTCAGCACGGCCAGGCACGTGCCGTCGCCGGCGGCGGTGACGAACAGCAGCACCGCGTCCATCTCGATGATGGTCTGGCGGACGTTGCCGCCGTTGAAGTGCCGCCCGGCGCCGCGCGCCAGGCTCTGCACGCCGGCCGCCAGCGCGGACAGATGCTCGGCGTCCTCGCGGCCCAGTTCCTGGGACGCGGCGATGGCCAGGCCGTCGCGCGAGAGGATCACCGCCTGCCGCACCGCGGGCACCCGCGAGGCGAAGTCGTTCAGCAACCAGTTGAGTTCGCCGGTCGCGGTCGTGTTGTGCATCATCGGGCTTCCTCCCCGTTCAAGTCCGACGGTCCTGTTGTCGAGTCACCCGGCCCCGCGGCACGACCGCGGCGCCATCCCTGCTGGATCGAGGACATCAGCGATCGGGCCTCTTCTGGCGAACGCGCCACGACGCCGTGGGCGCTCTCCCCGACCGCCGGCGGCGTCGGCTGGCGGTCCGCACGCAGTTGCGGCGCCAGGTTCTCCTGTCTCCTGCGCCGTGGGAGTCCGGCGTAGGTATCGGCATTGTCCGTCGTCTCGGCCGGTTCGGTGGGCGATTCCTGCGAATTGCCGCCGTTGCCGTTGCCACTCCCGTTTCCGCTCCCGTTTCCGTTGCGGTAGGTGAGGGTGGGCTGCGGTGGCGGTCCGAACGCCTCCGGCCCGGTCAGTTCGTCGAACCACGGGTTGCCCGCGCCCGACCCGGTGCCCCCGATGAGCGCGGGCCGCGTCTCGGGCGTCCCCCACGGTCCCTCCAGCGGCGCCGAGGGCTCGTCGGCCTCGGCCGCCGGCTCTGCGGCGGGTTCCTCGGCGACCGGATCGGGTACCGCCGCCGGCGCCGGAGCCACAGGGGCGGCCGGGGCCTGGGATCGCGCCTGGAGCTCCAGCGACGGAACGGCCTGCGGTGGAACGGGTTCCATCGGGACCGGCCGCGGCGGCTCCGCGGGGACCTGCTGCGGCGCCGTGACGGTCTCCCAGGGCGCCTCGTACAGGCTGGCCGAGTCGGCGGGCTGGTGCGTGACGGCTCCCCGCCGCATCGCGCCGACGTCGCGCAGCGGCACGACCTCCTGCGACGACGACGGCTCGGCGGGCTGCTGCTGATCGGTGTCCTCCGGCGGCGGCGCGTCGATCTCGGCCACCGGCACGACGAGCTCGTGCGGCAGCAGGACGATCGCGGTGGTGCCGCCGTACGGGGACGGCCGCAGCGAGACCTTGACGTTGTGCCGGGCGGCGAGCCGCGCGACCACGAACAGGCCGAGCTGGTCGGTGTCCACCAGGTCGAACTCGGGCGGCAGTCCGAGCCGCCGGTTGATCTGGTCGAGCAGGTCGGGGCGCACGCCGAGGCCGCGGTCCTCGACCTCGACGACGAAGCCGCTGCCGACCCGTTCGGCCATCACCCGCACCTCGGTGCTCGGCGGGGAGAACGAGCAGGCGTTCTCGACCAGTTCGGCGAGCAGGTGGATGACGTCGGTGACGGCGGCGCCGAGCAGCCCGTCCTCGGACTCGGTCAGCACCGCGACCCGCGTGTAGTCCTCGACCTCGGCGACCGCGCCGCGCAGCACGTCGCTGATGCGCACCGGCTGGCGCCAGCCGCGGCCGGGCGTCGCGCCGGACAGGATGATGAGGCTCTCCGCGTGCCGGCGCATGCGGGTGGTGAGGTGGTCGAGGCGGAACAGGTCGTCCAGGTCGTCGGCCTCGGCGCGGCTCTCCAGGCTGTCCAGCATCGCCAGCTGGCGGTGCAGCAGCGACTGGTTGCGGCGCGCGATGTTGAGGAAGATGCGGCTGACGCCGTTGCGCAGGTCGGCCTGGCCGACGGCGGCCTGCACGGCGGTGCGCTGCACGGAGGCGAACGCCTCGGCGACCTTGGCGACCTCGGTGGTCTTGCCGCTGGCCGGCGGCGGCGACTCGGCGGCCACGTCGACCTTCTCGCCGCGGATCAGCCGGGCGACCACGCCGGGCAGCTGCCGTTCGGCCAGTTCCTGGGCGGACGCGCGCAGCGTGACCAGCTCGCGGACCAGGCCACGGCCGAACCGGACCGACACCAGGATGGACGCGAGCACCGCGATCAGCCCGAGGCCGCCCGCGATGATCAGGCGCGTCAGGATCTCGTTGCTGCGCTCGTCCTGGTCGTGGCCGAGCAGCTTGCTGTTCTCCAGCGCGGCGGTGGTGAAGCCGCCGAGGAGCGCCTTGACGTTGCCGTCCATCGTCTTGGCGTCGTCGCCGAGCCGGCCGTTCTTGGCGTCGGCGATCTGTTCCTCGGTCGCCTTCAGCCCCGTGTACGAGGAGGAGCTGAGCAGCGGCTCCCAGGTCCGGGCGTTGATCTTCGGGTCCAGGTCGGACTTGGCCTCGGCCCACAGCATCCGCTGCTGGGCGACCAGCCCGGCGAAGTAGCGTTGCTCGGCGGCGCTCATCCGGCCGCCGGTGATCTGCGCGCCCGCGACCAGCGCGCTCTCGCGCATGACCATGTCGACGGCCCGGCCGCCCGCGACCAGGCTGGACGCCCAGTAGTGCAGCCGGCCGTCGTCGGTCGGGGTCTGCTTGGCGGAGAACTCGAAGAGCGCGTCGATCGGCGCGTTGTAGGCGTCGAGCGCCTGCAGCCGGTTCACGCTGTGGCCCTCGACCGCCGAACGCGTGGCGGGCAGCGCGTCGAACTGCTTGAGGAGGGCCTGCAGCAGGAGCATCCGCTGCGCGCCGCGGTCGTCGGCCGCGTCGACCTCTTCCTTGGCTGCCTTGCGGAACATCGCGATCACACCGTCGGTGCGCGCGCGTATCCCGTCGAAGGTCTGCTTCGGCGCGGCGCTGCCCGCGCTGATGTACATCACAGCGACCTGCCGCTCGGCCTCCAGCGCCTGCGAGGTCTGCTGGAGCGGCTTGGTCATGCGATTGGTCGACTGCTCGCCACGGCGATGCTCCAGCGCGGCGCCCAGCGTCACGCTGGCTGCGAAAGCCCAGAGCGCGACCAGTGACAGCAGCGGAACGAGCAACAGCACAACGGTCTTCGACCGAATCGATCGTGTGCGAGGACTCATGACACCTCGTGGCTGTACGACCCCCGGTACGGCAAATTCCGACCGATCATAAGGCCTGGGACCCCGCCACATTCGCCACTTGCCGACATTTCCGGCACTTCCGGCGTCACAGGGCGCGGAGGCCGTCCAGGACCTCCCGCAGCACGCCGAGGTTCGGACGGTCCGCTGACCGCTCGATTGTGGCGATGGTCCGCACGAGTCCGTGGTCGCGCAGGTCACCGAGCACCACCCGCACGACGCCGAGCGGAAGGCCGGAATCGGCCGCGAGGTCGACCACCGCGACCGGGGTCTCGCAGCGCCGCAGGATGTCCTGGTGCTCGGGGCTGTAGCGCAGCCGGTCGCCGGGCGGCTCGCCGGTCGCCGCCACCACCGCGATCAGGTCGAACGTCTCGCCGCGCGGCCGCGTCCTGCCCTGCGTCATCGCGTACGGGCGGACGAGCGGGCCGGCCTCGCGGTCCAGCCAGCGGTCCTGGTCCATCGGCCGCTAGTCCCCGTCCGTCGCGCGTCCGCGCTGCCAGCCGTCCTGCATCGACGACATCAGCGAGCGGGCCTCCTCCGGCGTGCGCACCCGCTGCTCGCGCGGAGGCTCGGGCGTCTCCGGCCGCTCGTCGCGCAGCTGCGGGGCGAGACTCCCCTGCCGTACGCGTCGCGGCAGCCCCGCGTGCGTGCCGGGGTCCTGAACGTCGTCCGCGCGCGGAGGACCCGGCGCCTCAGCCGGCTCGGCGGACGCCTGCTCGGGATCGTCGAACCACGGATTGCCCGCCCGCCGCGGAGCCATCACGGGCGGCTCCGGAGGGAACGGCGGCGTCGGCGCGGCCATCATCGGCGGAGCCTGCGGCGCCGGGGGGTCCGGGGGCTCCGGGATCGGTGCGGACATGGGCTGGGACATCGGCCGCATGTTCGGGATCGGCTCGGCCGCGGGCGGCGCCGCCGGGACCGGGGCGGACGGGACCGGGGCCGTCATTGGCATCGCGGGCTCGGGTGCCGCCTCGGGCGCAGGCTCGGGGGCGTTCATCTGGTCGGCGGACACGACCAGTTCGTGCGGCAGGAGCACGATCGCGTTGGTGCCGCCGTACGGCGACGGGTTCAGCGAGACCTGGATGCCGTGCCGCGCGGCCAGCCGCGCGACCACGAACAGGCCGAGCTGGTCGGTGTCGACCAGGTCGAACTCGGGCGGCTGCGCGAGACGGCTGTTGATGCGTTCCAGCAACTCCGCCCGCATGCCGAGGCCGCGGTCCTCGATCTCCACCACGAAGCCGCTGCCGACGCGTTCGGCCAGCACGCGGACCTCGGTGTTGGGCGGCGAGAACGCGACGGCGTTCTCCGCCAGCTCGGCGAGCAGGTGGACCACGTCGGTGACGACGGCGCCCTGCAGGCCGTCGGTCGAGTCGGTCATCACCTTGACGCGGGTGTAGTCCTCGATCTCGGCGACGGCGCCGCGCAGCACGTCCACGATCCGCTGCGGCTCGCGCCAGCCGCGGCCGGGCGTCGCGCCGGACAGGATGATGAGGCTCTCGGCGTGCCGGCGCATGCGCGTGGTCAGGTGGTCGAGCATGAACAGGTCGTCCAGGTCGTCGGCCTCCGCGCGGCTCTCCAGGCCGTCCAGCATCGCCAGCTGGCGGTGCAGCAGCGACTGGTTGCGGCGCGCGATGTTGAGGAAGATCCGGCTGACGCCGTTGCGCAGCTCGGCCTGGCCGACCGCCGCGTCGACCGCGGTGCGCTGCACGGTCGCGAACGCCTCGGCGACCTTGGCGACCTCGGTCGTCTTGCCGCTGACGGGCGGCGGCGCCTCGGCCGCCACGTCCACGCTCTCGTTGCGCCGGAGCCGCCCGACGACGTTCGGCAGCCGCTGCTCGGCGGTCTCCTGCGCGGATCGGCGCAGGCCGACCAGCTCGCGCACCAGGCCGCGGCCGAAGCGCCACGACAGCAGGATCGACACGATGACGGCGAGGAGGCCGACGCCGCCGACCACGCCGAGCTTGATGTAGGCCTCGCGGCCGAGGTCGTCGGCGTGCTCGCCCGCGCGCTTGGAGTTGCCCAGGACCATCGCGTTGACCGACAGGACCAGCGGCTGGCCGACCGCCTGCCACTCGGCCGCCGCGACCGGGATCGGACCGGCGGTGCGGTCGGCGATCCTGTCCTCCATCGTCTTGAACGCCTGGTAGGGCTGGGACGCGAAGACCTGCGCGGTGCCGGTGTCGTAGACCTGCGGGTCGAGCAGCGAGCGCTGCTTCACCCACTGCGAGCGCTGCTCGCCGACGGCCTCGACGAACATCCGGTGCTCGGGCCCGGTCATCCTGCCCTTGGTGACCAGCGCACCGGCGACCAGCGCGTTCTCCCGCTGCATGAGCTCCATCGCGCGCCCGGCGGCGCGCGTGGACAGCGTCCAGTTGTAGAGCTCGGAGTCGTCGATCACGACGAGGCTGTCGTACAGCCGGTGCATGATGTCGACCATCCGGTCGTAGGCCTGGATCGCCTGCAGCCGGTCCACCGACCGGCCGTCCACCTGGGCGCGCACGCGGGCGAGCCCGTTCAGCTCGGTGAGCACGTCGGCGACGCGGTGCTCCATCGCGGCACTGGTCGCGCTGCGCGCGGTGTTCCCGGTCGACTCGCGGCGGAAGAACGCCACGGCCGCGTCCACCTTGGCGCGCTGGGCGCGCACGGACGCGGGCGGCTCCGGCGCGACGGCGCGCGGCGTGCTGAGGTAGATCGCCGCGGCCAGGCGCTCCTTGCCGAGCTCCACCAGCACGCCCTGGCCGCTGGGCGCGAACTTGCGGTCGAGCGTGTGGTAGCGGCGCTGCGCGAGCGCGGCCTGCCCGGTGCCCGCCGCCGCGTAGCCCCACAGGGCCACCAGGGACAGCAGCGGTACGAGCAGCAGAAGGGCGATCTTGGATCGGATCGACCGGGTGCGGGGGGATGTCAAGGCAACCTCGAACCGTTGAGCGGGGGCCCCGATCATAAAGGCCGGTCCGGATCCGGCCGCAACACCATGTCCGGCGATTTCGGTGATCTGTGACTCATCGAAAAGATTGGCCCAAATTGATCATCTGGTGCGGTCGCGGCACCCGGGACCACCGCCCGAGCAGGGGCGGAGCGGGAGGTGATTTGCCGTGATCGCCCCACTACGGGGCTTTGGATGCGCCATACTCGGCAACCCTGATCTTGACCGAGCGGAGGGCACCTGGACGTGGGTACGGACATCGGTACCGACAGGGCGAGGGCCTTTTCGGCGAGCACGCTCTGCGAGGCGTTCCAGATCACTTCGGCCGAGCGGGCCGGGCAACTGGCGGTCAGGTCGCACGACGGCGCCGTCGAGCTCACGCACGCGGCCCTCGGCGAGCGCGTCCGCGCGCTCGCGGCCGGGCTCGCCGGACTCGGTGTGGAGCGCGGCGACCGGGTCGCGCTCATGCTCACCAACCGGCCCGAGTTCCATCTGATCGACACCGCCGCGATGCACCTCGGCGCCGTCCCGTTCTCCATCTACAACACCAGCCCGCCCGCGCAGATCGCCTACCTGCTCACCGACGCCGCGCCGCGCGTCATCGTCACCGAGCGGCTGTTCGCGGACGCGGTACGGGCGGCGAACGTCCCGGCCGACCACCTCGTGATCGTCGACAGAGACGAGACCGATGGCGACGGCTTGGGCGTGGGCGACCGCGACGGTGCGGGCGACGGCGACACCGTGGGCGGCGGCGTGCTGGACCTGGCGGGCATCGAGGCGACCCCGGCGCCCGAAGGCTTCGACTTCGAGGCCGCGTGGCGCGCCGTACGGCCGGACGACCTGCTCACGCTCATCTACACCTCCGGCACGACCGGCCCGCCGAAGGGCGTCGAGCTGACGCACGCGTCGATGATGGCCGAGATCCGCGGGCTGCAGGAAGCCATGCCGGTGACGCCCGGCGGGCGGCTCATCTCCTACCTGCCGTCGGCGCACGTCGCCGACCGCTGGACCTCGCACTACTCGGGCCTCATGACGTGGGGCATGACCGTCACCACCTGCCCCGACCCGAAGGCGCTGGTCGGGGTCGCCGCGCAGGTCCACCCGACGTTCTTCGGCGGCGTGCCGCGCATCTGGGAGAAGCTCAAGGCCGCGCTCGAGATGCTCTTCCCGGCCGAGCTGGAGGCCGGCGACGCCGCCGCGGCGCAGAAGATCAAGGCCGCCATCGGGCTGGACCAGGCGGAGCTGTTCGTCGCCGGGGCCGCTCCGACACCGCGCGACGTGCTGGACTTCTTCGCCCGCATCGACATCCCGCTGCTCGAAGGCTGGGGCATGAGCGAGACCAGCGGGTTCGTGACCATCATCCGGCCCGGCGACCCGTGCCCCGGCTCGGTCGGCCCGCCGCTGCCCGGCATGGAGGTACGGCTGGCGGGCGACGGCGAGCTGCTGTGCCGCGGTCCGGTGGTCATGCGCGGCTACCGCGACCGCCCCGACCTCACCGCCGAGACGGTGGACGCCGACGGCTGGCTGCACACCGGCGACGTCGCGACCATCGACGCCGCCGGCCGGGTCACCATCGTCGACCGCAAGAAGGAAATGATCATCAGCGCCGGGGGCAAGAACATGTCCCCGGCCAACATCGAGAACGCGGTGAAGGCCGAGAGCCCGCTGATCGCCCACGCGGTCTGCGTCGGCGACAACCGGCCCTACAACGTCGCCCTCATCGTTCTCGACCCCGAGACCGCGGCCGGGCGCGACCCCGCCGATCCCGCCACGCAGGCGGAGATCGAGGCGGCGGTCGGCCGCGCCAACGCGCAGCTCTCCCGGGTCGAGCAGATCAAGAGGTTCGCGGTCATCGCCGACGACTGGGCGCCCGGCGGGGAGGAGCTCACCCCCACCATGAAGCTCAAGCGGAGGCCGATCGCCGCACGTTACGAAAGGGAGATCGAGCATCTCTATCGATAGCGAGACTGGCTCGGGACCGACACTTTTGCCTCGGGGCGTTACGATTCCCGCCGTGAGTCCCGATAGCCAGGCATCCGAGGCACTCCCCTCCCGGCGCCGTCGCAGCCCCCGTGGCGGACGGCACCGCGGCGAGGAGTCGTTCCTCCTGCCCCCCGGCTCCCCCGCAATGGTCCTTGCCGTCCCTCGCCACGCCACCGCACCCAATTCCATCGCCACCGATCTCGCCCGGCTCGTCGAGACCGAGCAGACCGGCCAGCCCGTCTTCCTGGGCTACCTCGACGGGAACGAGTCGCACCTGGCCACGGTCCTCGCCGGGCTGCGGCAACAGCGCGACGACGAGCCCGCGGCCGTGGTGGTCCCGATGATCACCGGACCGGACGCCGACACCGAGGCCGCCATCCGCAAGATGGTGGCGGACGCGCCGGTGCCCGCCGTGGCGGCCGGGCCGCTCGGCCCGCACCCGCTGATCGCCGAGGCGCTGCACGACCGGCTCGCCGAGGCGGGGCTGGCCCGCGCCGACCGGGTCCGCATGATGACCATGGTGACCGGCGCCAGCGGTGTGATCGTGGTCACGCCCGGCGACCACGAGGCGGTCCGCCAGGCGGAGGTGACCAGCGTGCTGCTCGCCTCCCGGCTGGCCGCGCCGGTCTTCACGGCGTCGCTGTCGGACCATGCCGCGCTCTCCGCGGCGGGCGAGCAACTGCGCGCGTCCGGCGCCCAACGGCTGGCGATCTCGCCGCACCTCATCGGGCCCGAGACCACGCCCGACCACATCGCGGCGGCGGCCGCCGCGGCGGGCGCGGAGTTCGCCGCGCCCCTCGGCCCGCACCCGGCCCTCGCCCAGGTCGCCGCGCTGCGCTACGTCGAGGCGCTGGCCAACGCCCTGGCCTGAGGGCTGAGCGCTGAGGCCTGAGCGCTGAAGCTCGAGGGCTGAAGCTTGAGGGCTGAAGCTTGAGGGCCCAGGAGCCCGAAGGGGCTAGGGCCCGACCAGGGCGGCGCGGAGCCGTTCGACGACCTCGGAGCCGACACCGGAGGCGCCGAGGAGAGCCGTCATGTCCCCGTGCCTGGCCCGCAGGTCGGCGATCAGCTCGCTCATCGTGCCGGTGTCGGCGGTCATCGCGTCGCGCGGCACGTAGGCGTAGGTCTCCTTGTACGCCGCGTGCCGTTCCAGGCGCGCCTGGATGCCGACGAGGTTGCGCCCGGTCATCGCGTAGTCGGCGACCACGTCCGCGTCGGCGACGCCGAGCGCGCCCAGCACGACGGCGCTCACCATGCCGGTGCGGTCCTTGCCCGCGGCGCAGTGGAAGACGGCGGCGCCGGGCGCCTCGGCGATCGCGGTGACGGCGTCGGCGAGGGCCGTGCCGGTCGTCTCCATGATGCGGGCGTAGCGCTGCGCGAGGCTGAGATCGGTGTCGCCCATGAAACGGCCGTTCACCTCGTTGATGATCGGCGCGCGGACGAACGCGGCCGCGCCCTCCAGCGGGTGCGGGCCGCCGTCATGGGCCCGCTCGAAGTCCGAGCGCAGGTCGATGACGGTGCTCACGCCGAGGTCGCGCAGGGTGGCGACGTCGGCGGGCGTGAGCTCGTGCAGGGCGTCGCTGCGGAACAGGCGCCGCCAGCGGATCGACCCGCCGTCCGCGCGGTAGCCGCCCAGGTCCCGGAAGTTGACGCAGCCCTCAAGGCCGATCTCCCGCTCCATGCCCGCCGGGCCCCCTCGGTGTCGACTCGTGCCGTTCTGATCGGTTCCGATCCCGGCACGAGTCAACACCCGTGGCTAGCGGTTCTTGAAGTCGGGGGCCCGCTTCTCCATCGTCGCGGTCATGCCCTCGACGAGGTCCTCGGTGAAGAAGGCCATCGTCTGGATGCCGGTCTCGGCGGCGAGCTGCTGCCGGAGCCCGGGGGCGTCCAGCGACATGTTGAGGAGCTCCTTGGTGCGGCGCAGGCCGTACGGGGACTTGGTGAGCAACTCGTCGGCCAGCGCGTTCGCGCCCTCCAGGTCCTTGCCCTCCTCGGCGAGCTCGGTGACGAGGCCGAGCTCGCCCGCCTTGGTCACGTCCAGGCGCTGCGCCCGGTAGAAGACCTCGGCGGCCCGTGCGGGCCCGATCAGGCGCGGCAGCAGCCAGGACAGGCCGCAGTCGCCCGCCGACAGGCCCAGGTTGGTGAACGGGACGACGAACCTGGTCGTGGGGTCGGCCACCCGCAGGTCGCAGGCGAGCGCCCAGGAGACGCCCATCCCCGCGACCGGCCCGTGCAGCGCGGCGATGACCGGCTGCGGGATCTCGCGCAGCCGCGCGGTGACCTCGGCCCCGCGCGCGATGCCGTGGTAGAGCCGCTGGATGCGGCCCTGCTTGACGGCGGACGAGTTCATGCCGTCGTCGCCGGCCTGCAGGTCCATGCCGGAGCAGAACCCGCGTCCCTCGCCGGTGAGGATGACGACCTGGGTCTCGTGGTCGCGCATCAGCTCGTTGAGGACGTCGAGCATCTCCTCGGTCAGCGCGCCGGTGACCGCGTTCAGCCGCTCCGGGCGGGACAGGGTGATCGTGAGCACCCCGTCCCGCCGGTCGAGCTTCAGGTCGGCGCTCATCGGCGCAGCCCCTCCCGCGTCGCGGGGGGTGTGGGGGGTCGTCCCCCCTCGAGCAGCACGTCGCTCATCTCGTCACGAGGTGAGCTGGGTGATCAGCGGGCCCATCTGCTCGCCGACGTTCTTGAAGACCGTCAGCGGGGAGTCGCCGTTGATGGCCGCCCAGTTGTCGCGGACGTCCTCGACCGAGAGGGTCTCCTTCTGGCCGTAGCCGGGGCCCTCCGCGACGAAGATCTTGGCGATCCGGCCACCGCCGACGGTGTAGACCTGCCCGGAGTCCTCGTTGCTCTCGTGCGCCAGGAAGGCCACCAGCGGGGTGACCTGGTCGACGCCGAGCTTGTCGGCGAAGTCGGCGGGCAGCAGGTCCTCGGTCATCCGGGTCCAGGCGACCGGGGCGATCGCGTTGGCCTTGATGTTGTACTTGGCGCCCTCGTGGGCCAGCGTCTTGGTGAAGCCGACCAGGCCCATCTTGGCGGTGGCGTAGTTGGCCTGGCCGAAGTTGCCGAACAGGCCCGCCGGGGACGAGGTGTTCACGATCCGGCCGAAGCCCTGCTCGCGCAGGTGCGACCAGGCGGCGCTGGAGACCAGGAACGAGCCGCGCAGGTGGACGGCGATGACGCCGTCGAACTCCTCCACCGACATGTTCTTGAACGACTTGTCGCGCAGGATGCCGGCGTTGTTGATGACGATGTCGACCTTGCCGAACGTGTCGACCGCGGTCTGGATGATCGCCTGGGCGCCCTCGGGGGTGGCGACGTTGTCGGGGTTCGCGACGGCCTCGCCGCCGTTCTTCTTGATCTCCTCGACGACCTCCTGGGCCGGTCCCGCGGAGGCACCGGAGCCGGACCGGTCGCCGCCGAGGTCGTTCACGACGACCTTGGCGCCGCGGGAGGCCAGCTCGAGGGCGTGCTGCCGGCCGAGGCCGTGCCCCGCCCCGGTGACGACCGCGACCCGCCCGTCGTAGCGCAGTTCCGACATCCTGTCTCCTCACATCGCACCGACTGCGTTCCCCGGCGAGATAACCGGGGGGTTACTTAGTACCACGTGGACCGAATCCCGCTCGGATTCGCCCCCTGTCATCTTCCCCACGCCTCCGGCCGGAACACGCCGACCCGACTGCGCTGGACGGTGCGACTTGCAGGAAAGTTGCGGCATTTGCGCCATTCTGCGGCTCGTACCGCGTAGTCTCCTGCCTCATCGCTCTTAGTGACGAGCACCGGAGGACTCCACCCCATGAATCCGGCCGCCCCGGAATCGGGGCCGAGCACCCGTGCCCTCCGCGTCGTCCAGTGGGCCACCGGAGCGCTGGGCCGCAGCGTGATCCGCGGCGTGCTGGACCGGCCCGACCTGGAGCTGGCGGGCGTACGGGTGTACGACCCGGCCAAGGTGGGGGTGGACGGCGGAACGCTGGCCGGACGCGACCCCGCGGGCGTCACCGCGACCGATGACGTGACCAGGATCCTGGAGCTGGACGCCGACTGCGTCGTCTACGCCCCCGGCCCGTTCGCGATGCCGTTCGACGACCTGGACACCGTCTGCGCGCTGCTCGCCTCGGGCAAGAACGTCATCGCCACGACCGGCTACGTCTACCCGCACTCGCACGGCCCGCGGCTCGTCAACCAGCTGGAGGACGCCTGCAAGCGCGGCGGCACCAGCCTGCACGGGCTGGGCGTCAACCCGGGCTTCATGTCGGACGTGATGCCGCTGACGCTGTCGCGGCTGGCCCGGCAGATCACCCACGTGTACGCGCGGGAGTGCTCGGACTTCTCCGGCCACCCGTCCTGGCGGATGGTCCACGACATGGCGGGCTTCGGCAAGAGCGAGGAGGCCTACCTGGCCTCGATGGGCGTCGCCCGCGCCGCCATGCGGTCGATCTTCTGCGAGAGCCTGCACCTGGTGGCCGCCGGGCTGGGCCTGACGCTGGACGAGATCGACACCGACGTGGTCTACCGGCTGGCGGGCGAGGACTTCGACGTCGCGGCCGGGCGCATCCCCCGCGGCACCGTGGCCGCCGCGCGCTGGACGTTCAGCGGGCTGATCGACCAGCGCCCGGTGGTCACCGTCGAGGCGGTCCACAAGTCGGACGCGGCGCGGATCTCCGACTGGGGCCGGCCCGGCTACTCGGTGCGGGTGCACGGGCGGCCGTCGATCACGCTCACGACCGGCGAGGACTGGGTGTCGAACGGGATCTCCGCGGCGGCCGCGCACGCGCTGAACGCGATCCCGGTGGTCTGTGCGGCCCCGGCCGGGATCCGCACGTTCCTGGACCTGCCGCCGATCCTCGGCCGCGCCTCGCCCCGCGTCACGACCGGTTGAGGTCCGGCAGCCGACTTTCTCCGGCTATCAGGAGCCGGTGAGCTCGGGGGCCTCCGCCGACTCGTCGGCGACGTCCTCGTCCTCGGCGTGCTCGCGGCGGTGCTTGCGCACGCTCCACACGATCACCGCGACCACGATGACCACGGCGACCGCGATCGTGAGGCCCCGGCTGGCCTCCTTGGCGAAGCGCTCGAACGCCTCGCCGGCGAAGAAGCCGCCGAGCGTGAACGTCACGACCCAGACCACGCCGCCGATGAAGTTGAAGAGCAGGAACTTCGGATACGGCATCTTCGAGCTGCCGACCAGCGCGGGCATCAGGGCCCGCAGCAGGGCGGTGAAGCGGCCGATGAAGACGGCCAGCGGCCCGCGGCGCCGGATCAGGTCCTGGGCCTTGGCGACCTTGGATTTGTGCTTGCGCATGGCCTTGGTGCCGAGCAGCCGTGGCCCGTACTTGCGCCCGATCTCATAACCGACCGAGTCGCCGACCACCGCCGCGACCAGCGCGATGATCAGAAGCAGCGTGAGCGAGAGCTTGTTCTGGCTGGCCAGGATGCCGCCCACGATGATCGCCGTCTCGCCCGGGAAGACGAACCCGAAGAACAGCGCCGCCTCGGCGAACACCAGGAACGCGATGAGCAGATAGATCAGCGCCGGCGGCAGTCCGTCCGTCAGGGCGTTGAAATTCTCCAGCATCGGTCCCCCGCCGCCCACTCCATGGGCTTATTCGCTTCGCTTCTGGCGTTTATCGTAGCCACGGGGACGGCGTGCCCGGATCCCCCGCGAGAACGATGATGCGGACCATCCCAGGAGGGATGCGGATGACCACCCGCGAGATGACCGACGGCCGCTTCGTCCGCCAGGCCAACCGCTTCACCGACAAGATCACCGCCGACGGCTCCAGCGGTTATCCCGCCGAGTCCGGCCGCTACCGCCTGATCGTCTCCTACGCCTGCCCGTGGGCGCACCGCACGATGATCGTCCGGTCCCTGCTCGGGCTGAAGGAGGTCATCAACCTCGCGGTGGTCGACCCGATCCGGGACGAGAAGGGCTGGCGCTTCCCCGACCGCGACCCGGTGACCGGCGCGAGCTTCGTGTCCGAGCTCTACCTGGCCTCCGACCCCGAATACCAGGGCCGCTACACGGTCCCGTGCGTCTGGGACACCCGGACGAGGCGGCTGGTGACCAACGACTTCCCGTTCATCACCACGATGATGGAGACCGAGTTCACCGACTACCTGCCGACCGGGGCTCCCGACCTCTACCCGGTCGAGCTCCGTCCCGAGATCGACGGGCTGAACGAGCTGATCTACGCCACCGTCAACAACGGCGTCTACCGGGCGGGCTTCGCCACCTCCCAGGGCGCCTATGACGAGGCCGTCGAGGCGCTCTTCGCCACGTTCGACCGGCTGGAGGAACGGCTGGCCGGGCGCCGCTACCTGTTCGGCGACGCGGTGACCGAGTCCGACGTACGGCTCTACCCGACGCTCGCCCGCTTCGACGCGGTCTACAACGGCCACTTCAAGTGCAACGTGCGGCGGCTGACCGACTACCCCAACCTCTGGGGTTACGCGCGCGACCTCTTCTCCATACCGGCGTTCGGCGACACCACGGACTTCGACCAGATCAAGCGTCACTACTACATCACTCAGCGCAACGTGAACCCGTCCGGGGTGGTGCCCAAGGGGCCGCTCATCGACTGGAGCGAGCCTCAGGACCGTGCGGCGCTCACTTCTGGCTGAGCAGAACGAACAGGGACCCCAGCAACAGCAGCACCATGCCGCCGTAGGCCATCAGGCCGCCCATCCGCCAGGAGAGCTCGCTCTCCTTATCTCTTACGGGCGCATCTTCTACGGGTGCCGTTTCTTCCACGGCCATGGGCAGATCGGCCCGGGTGCTGTCGATGGCCCGGGGTGAGGCCACCGACAGCAGTCCCGGGAGGGGGTCGTTGCTCACGGCCAGAAGGACGGCCTCGGCGACCCCGGCCTCCATGCGCTGCTGTGGGTCCCTGCGCAGGAGGCCTTCCAATACGGGGCGAAGTTCGTTGTCGGGGAAGGTGAGCTCCTCGTTCATCACGGCGCCGAAGATCGTCACCGGGTCCGTCCGGTGGAACGGCGCGCGGCCGGTCAGCGCCGCGTAGAGGGTGGCGCCGAGGGCCCACAGGTCCGAGGCGGGCTGGGCTCGTTCGCCCCGGATGCGTTCGGGGGCGATGTAGGCCGGGGAGCCCAGAACGGCGCCGGTCTGGGTAAGAGAGGCGTCCCCCTCGATCACCGCGATGCCGAAATCGGTGAGAACGGCCCTGTCCCCCGCCCCCAGGAGGACGTTGGCGGGCTTGACGTCCCGGTGCAGGATCCCCGCGCGGTGAGCGGCGCCGAGGGCGGCGAGCACCTGGCGGCCTATCCGGGCCACCCGCGCGGGCGGCAACGGCCCGTCCCTATTGATCACTTGCTGGAGCGAACGGGCCCGTACGAGCTCCATGACCACCCACGGCCGGCCGTCCTCCTCCACCACGTCGAAGACCGTCACCACGCCCGGATGGTTGAGCCGCGCGGCCGAACGGGCCTCCCTGACAGCCCTCTGACACAGGACCTGGCACTCGAATTCCCCCAGGCCAGGGGGCATGCGGATCTCCTTGACAGCGACCTCGCGGTCCAGGACCTCGTCCCGGGCCTGCCAGACCACCCCCATGCCGCCGCTGCCCACGATTTCCAGCAGCCGGTAGCGTCCGGCGACCACGGGCTCGGTGCTCATCACATAGGGGGTTCGTCCTGGGAGGCCGGGTGGATTGCCGGAGCCGGACGAAAGTTCAAGACTGGGTACATCCCGCCGTTATGCTGGCGAATTCCATCAGACCAGTCATGCGAAAGGCCCCTCGGCGATGCGCAGTTCGTTCTTTGGCAACATGGAGCAGGGACAGCTCCCCGGACACTTCACCCTCCAGAACTCCAAGATGCTCAGGGTGCACCTGAACGGAGACGCCCTCGCCCGCCAGGGCTCGATGGTCGCCTTCCAGGGGCAGATGGAGTTCGACTACGAAGGCTCCGGCGGTATCGGCAAGTTCATCAAGAAGGCCGTCACCGGCGAGGGCGTCCCGCTCATGCGGGTCAAGGGTCAGGGCCTGCTGTTCCTGGCCAACGACGCCGACGACATCCACCTCTTCTACCTGGAGAACGAGGGGCTCACGGTCAACGGGTCCAACATCCTGGCCTACGACTCCCAGCTCACCTCCGACATCCAGCGGGTCCAGGGCGCGGGCATCGCGGCCGGCGGCCTGTTCAACACCACACTGCAGGGCACCGGCTGGGTGGCGCTCACCACACACGGCACCCCGGTGATGCTGGACTGCGGCCGCGCCCCGACGTTCGCCGACGGCCAGTCCGCCGTGGCGTGGAGCACCAGCCTCCAGGTCGGCGTGAACCGCACCTTCAAGGCCGGCGCGCTGATCGGCCGTGGCAGCGGCGAGGCCATGCAGCTGGCCTACCAGGGCCAGGGCTTCGTGCTCGTCCAGGCCAGCGAGGGCCCGACCGTCGCCCCCCACACCCACTGATTTTTGGCTTTCACGGCCTCGGCCCACTCGCCTGGCGGCTCGCGAGCCGAACCGCAAAAGCGGCGGGCGCGACATCGCTTCGCGATCTGATCTGCGGGCCCCGGCCTTCGGCTTCGGGCCCGCAGATCAGGTAGCGCGCCCGCGTGGGCGGCTCAGGTCCGATCTAGCTATGGGGGCATGGGCCGATCTTGCCAAATCCGACCATGGGGATTAGGCAAGATCGGCTGGTTTCGGGCGATGGCGGGTGGTGAAGGCACGGCGCTTGCATATGTGACATCGAAGTGCGAGTAGCCTTGACTCGTCTCAGAACTCACCTGCGAGCTGCGGAAGAGGGCGATCTCCGCCGTGTCGACAGAGTCGTCGCATACAAGTGCCGACCCCAAGCACACAGATTTCGGCGCCAACGAGTGGCTGGTCGACGAGCTGTACCAGAAGTACCTCGAAGACCCCAACTCCGTTGACGAAGCCTGGTGGAATTTCTTCGCGGACTACCAGCCGGACTCCCGGCCGGCCGCGACCCCCACCCCGGGCGTACAGACCGCCAACGGCACGGCCGCTCCGCCGACAGCCCCGCCGACAGCCACCGCTCCACCCGCCAAGGCCCCCTCCACGGCGCCTCCGGCGGGCAAGCCCGCCGCCAAGGCCGCGGCCCCCGCCGCGCCGGCCGCCAAGAAGCCCGCCCCGACCCCGGTGCCCGCGGGCGCCGAAGAGGTCCGGATGCGCGGCGTCCAGGCCCGTACGGCCGCCAACATGGAGGCCAGCCTCACGGTCCCGACCGCGACCAGCGTGCGCGCCGTGCCGGCCAAGCTGTTGATCGACAACCGCATTGTGATCAACAACCACCTGAAGCGCGGCCGCGGCGGCAAGGTCTCGTTCACCCACCTCATCGGCTATGCGATCGTCAAGGCGCTCGCCGCGATGCCGGAGATGAACGCCGCCTACACCGAGGTCGACGGCAAGCCGGTGCTGGTGAAGCCCGAGCACGTCAACTTCGGCCTGGCGATCGACCTGCAGAAGGACGACGGCACCCGCCAGCTGGTGGTGCCGAGCATCAAGGCCGCCGACACCCTCGACTTCCGCCAGTTCTGGGCGGCCTACGAGGAGATCGTCCGCAAGGCCCGCAACAACAAGCTGACGATCGAGGACTACCAGGGCACCACGATCAGCCTGACCAACCCGGGCACGATCGGCACGGTGCACTCGGTGCCGCGCCTGATGCCGGGCCAGGGCACGATCATCGGCGTCGGCGCCATGGAGTACCCGGCCGAGTTCGCCGGTGCGTCCTCCGACACGCTGTCCCGCATGGGGATCAGCAAGGTCATGACGCTGACCTCCACCTATGACCACCGCATCATCCAGGGCGCCCAGTCGGGCGACTTCCTGCGCCGGGTGCACCAGCTGCTGCTGGGCGCCGACGGCTTCTATGACGACCTTTTTGAAGCGCTGCGCATCCCGTACGAGCCGGTGCGCTGGGTCCAGGACATCTCGGCGACGCACGAGGACGACGTCGCCAAGGTCGCCCGGGTGCACGAGCTGATCCACGCCTACCGGGTCCGCGGCCATCTGATGGCCGACACCGACCCGCTGGAGTACAAGCAGCGCCGCCATCCCGACCTGGACATCCTGAAGCACGGCCTCACCCTGTGGGACCTGGAGCGCGAGTTCGCGACCGGCGGGTTCGGCGGCAAGCCGACCATGAAGCTGCGCGACATCCTCGGCGTGCTCCGGATGGCCTACTGCCGTACGGTCGGCATCGAGTACATGCACATGCAGGACCCCGAGGAGCGCGCCTGGATCCAGGAGCGCGTCGAGGTCCCGCACGAGAAGCCCTCGCGCGACGAGCAGCTGCACGTGCTGCGCCGGCTGAACAGCGCCGAGGCCTTCGAGACGTTCCTGCAGACCAAGTTCGTCGGCCAGAAGCGGTTCTCGCTCGAGGGCGGCGAGTCGGTGATCCCGCTGCTCGACTCGGTGATCTCCGCGGCCGCGACCGAGCACCTGGACGAGGTCGTCATCGGCATGGCCCACCGCGGCCGGCTGAACGTGCTCGCCAACATCGTCGGCAAGTCCTACGGCCAGATCTTCGGCGAGTTCGAGGGCAACCTCGACCCGCGCAGCGCCCAGGGCTCCGGCGACGTGAAGTACCACCTGGGCGCCGAGGGCGACTTCGTGGCGCCCGACGGCTCCAAGATCCACACCTCGCTGGTCGCCAACCCCTCCCACCTGGAGACGGTCGACCCGGTGCTGGAGGGCGTCGTCCGCGCCAAGCAGGACATCCTGGACGTCGGCGAGGCGGGCTTCACCGTGCTGCCGGTCCTGATCCACGGCGACGCCGCGTTCGCCGGCCAGGGCGTCGTGGCCGAGACGCTGAACCTGTCGCAGCTGCGCGGCTACCGCACCGGCGGCACCGTGCACGTGATCATCAACAACCAGGTGGGCTTCACCACGGCCCCCGAGTACTCGCGCTCCTCGGTGTACGCCACCGACGTGGCGCGGATGATCCAGGCGCCGATCTTCCACGTGAACGGCGACGACCCCGAGGCCTGCGCCCGGGTCGCGCTGCTGGCCTTCGAGTACCGCCAGACGTTCAAGAAGGACGTCGTCGTCGACATGGTCTGCTACCGGCGCCGGGGCCACAACGAGGGCGAGAACCCCTCGTTCACCCAGCCGCTGATGTACGACCTGATCGACGCCAAGCGCTCGGTGCGCAAGCTCTACACCGAGGCGCTGATCGGCCGCGGCGACATCACCGTCGAGGAGGCCGAGGCGGCGCTGCGCGACTACCAGGAGCAACTGGAGCGCGCGTTCACCGAGACCCGTGAGGCCGTCAAGAAGCCGGCCGAGCCGGGCTCGGTGGTGAAGCCGGACGTCGAGGAGCGCATCCCGATCGACCACGGCTCGGCGGGCACCGCGATCTCCCAGGAGGTCGTGAAGCGGATCATCGAGACGCAGGTGACGCTGCCCGAGGGCTTCACCGTCCACCCGCGGCTCCAGCCGATCCTGCAGCGCCGCGTGCAGTCGGTCGAGGACGACGCGCTGGACTGGGCGACCGGCGAGATGCTGGCGATGGGCTCGCTGCTGATCGACGGCCACCCGGTCCGCCTGGTCGGCCAGGATACCCGCCGCGGCACGTTCGGCCAGCGCCACGCGGTGCTGGTGGACCGCAAGACCGGCGAGGAGTACACCCCGCTGCGCCAGTTCGGGCAGGGCATCTCCAAGTTCTACGCGCACGACTCGCTGCTCAGCGAGTACGCGGCGATGGGCTTCGAGTACGGCTACTCGATGACCCGGCCCGACGCGCTGGTCGCCTGGGAGGCCCAGTTCGGCGACTTCGCCAACGGCGCCCAGTCGATCGTCGACGAGTACATCTCGTCCGGCGAGCAGAAGTGGGGCCAGCGTTCGGGTGTCGTGCTGCTGCTGCCGCACGGCTACGAGGGTCAGGGGCCCGACCACTCCTCGGCGCGCATCGAGCGTTACCTGCAGCTGTGCGCCCAGGACAACATGACCGTGGTCTACCCGACCACCCCGGCCAACTACTTCCACCTGCTGCGCTGGCAGGTGCTGGCCGAGCGCAACAAGCCGCTGGTCGTGTTCACGCCCAAGTCGCTGCTGCGGCTGAAGGCGGCGACCTCGTCGGTCGAGCAGATCACCGCCGGCGCGTTCCAGCCGGTCATCCCCGAGGTCGACCCGGCGATCCAGCCGTCGTCGGTCAAGCGGGTGCTGCTCACCACCGGCAAGATCTACTACGACGTGATCAACGCCCGGAAGGCCGCCGGCGTGACCGACACGGCCGTGGTCCGGGTCGAGCGGCTCTACCCGCCGCCCGTCGAGGAGATCAAGGCCGAGCTGGCCAAGTACCCGGATGACGCCGAGATCGTCTACGTCCAGGACGAGCCGGCCAACATGGGCGCGTGGCCGTTCTTCGCGCTCAAGCTGCCGCAGCACCTGGAGGGCAGGCAGCTGGCGCGGGTCTCCCGCCCGGCGTCGGCCTCCCCGGCCATCGGCTCGGCCAAGCTGCACGCGGCCGAGCAGGAAGCCCTGCTGGGCCGGCTGTTCGACGAGAAGAAGTAAGCGCGAGAGCAAGGGCGTTCAGCCCGTTCCGGGGGCCTCGGCGCGCAGGTGGCGCGCCGGGGCCCTCGGCATATCACCTGAGAGAGATCACGAGAATGTACTTCACCGACCGGGGGATCGAGGAGCTGGTCGAGCGCCGCGGCGGCGAGGAGGTCAGCCTGTCGTGGCTGGCCGACCGGCTGCGCGAGTTCGTCGACCTGAACCCCGAGTTCGAGACGCCCGTGGAACGGCTGGCCACCTGGCTCGCCCGGCTGGACGACGACGAGGACTGACCCCGGGGGCAAACGCGATACATCTTGACTTTCGGTGAACGCGACATATCGTGTTTACTGAACGGTGGAGCGGACGGAAGGCATGCCCATGTCGCGGTGGACGATCGACGAACCGACCTCGCTGGACTTCGACGGCGTGGTGGCGCTCAAGGCCACGCTGATCTCGGGCAGCATCTCGGTACTGGCCTCCGACGAGAAGCCGTCGGTGCACATCGACTCGGTCGACGGCCCGCCCCTGGTCATCACGCACGAGGCGGGCATGCTCACCATCAGCCATGAGCGGATGTGGGAGGGCGTGCTGAGCTGGCTGCGCCAGCAGCGCTGCCGGGCCACCGTCACCGTGACCGTGCCGCGCGACTGCCCGGTCAGCATCAACCTCGTGTCGGCCGACGGCATGATCACCGGCCTGCACTCGCGTACCTCGATCAAGAGCGCCGCCGGGACCGTCACCCTGGACGGCGTGACCGGCGCCATCGACGCCAACACCGTCTCCGGCGCGATCGAGGCTCAAGGCCTGGACGGCAAGGTGTCCTTCACCTCGGTCTCCGGCGACCTGTCGCTGGCGGGCGGGGCGGTCGAGTCGCTGGCCGCCCGGACGGTGAGCGGCCGCATCGCCGCCGACGTCGACCTGAACCCCGACAGCCGCATCGACGTCAACACCGTGTCGGGCGAGGTGGTCCTGCGCGTTCCGGACTGGATCTCGGCGGGGGTCTCGCTGACCTCGGCCGCCGGCCGGATCGACACCTCGTTCGAGGGACTGGACCGGCAGGAACGCCCGTTCGGCCGGAACATCGCCGGGCAGCTGGGGGACGGCACCGGCCGCCTCTCGGTCAACTCGGTGTCGGGCCGCGTCACCGTCCTCGGACGCCCCTCGGACGACGCCCCCGCGATCAGCACACCCGAAATGGAGAAGTGAGTTGAGCCCCGTCTTCGGCCATGGCCGCCTCCGGCTGTACCTGCTCAAGCTCCTCGAGGAGAGCCCGCGGCACGGCTATGAGGTCATCCGGCTCCTTCAGGACCGGTTCCTCGGGGTCTACTCGCCCTCACCCGGCACGATCTACCCGCGTCTCGCCCGGCTGGAGTCCGAGGGCCTGGTCAGCCACGAGCTGATCAAGGGCAAGAAGGTCTACTCGCTGACCGACAAGGGCCGCGACGAGCTCGAACGCCGGATGGACGAGCTGGCCGAGCTCGAGGAGGAGATCTCCGCCTCGGCCCAGGAGTTCGCCCGCGAGGTCCAGCAGGACGTCCGCCAGACCGTGCGCAGCCTCCGCGAGGAGCTGACCGCCGCCGCCCGCGACATGCGCGACCAGGGCAAGACCACCTCCAAGCAGGCCTGGCGGGACGCCACCGACCGCCAGAAGGAGGAGTGGCGCCGCCAGAAGGACTACTGGCGCGAGCAGAAGCAGGCCTGGAAGGAAGAGTGGCGGCAGAACTGGGAGGACGCCTGGCGCACCGCGACCGGCTCCCAGGACGACCTGGCCCGCCTCAAGCTGGAGCGCCTGCTCGGGGGGTTCGTCGAGGACGTCCGTTCGGCCGTCAAGGACTCCAGCCTGAACGACGACGACCTCGCCGCCGTCCAGGCCGTGCTGGAGGAGACCCGCGACCGCCTGCGCGGCGAGGTCTTCCGCGCTAAGGAGTAAAGACGATCTTTCCGAAGATCTCGCCCTCGTGCATCGCGGCGAACCCCTCGTCCGCCCGCGCCAGCGGCAGCACCCGGTCGATCTTCGGCCGCACGCCCGTCTTGACCAGGAACTTCGCCAGCCGCGCCAGCTGCTCCCGCGTCCCCATCGTGGACCCGACGACCGACAGCTGCAGGAAGAACACCCGGTTGAGCTCCGCCGGCGGCACCTGACCGCTCGTCGCGCCCGACACCACGATCCGCCCTCCGGGCCGCAGCGACTTCAGCGAGTGCGACCACGTCGCCTCGCCCACGGTCTCCATGACGGCGTCCACCCGCTCGGGAAGCCGAGCCCCCGGCTCGAAGACCCCATCGGCGCCCAGTTCCAAGGCCCGCTTCCGCTTGGCCTCACTCCGCCCGGTCACGTACATGCGATACCCCGCCGCCGACCCCAGCGCAATCAGAGCAGTGGAAACACCCCCACCCGCCCCCTGCACCAGCACGCTCGACCCCGGCTGCAGCCCCGCCTTGTCGAAGAGCATCCGATAGGCGGTCAGCCAGGCCGTAGGCAGGCAGGCCGCCTCCTCAAAGGACAGCTCCGCCGGCTTGGGCACCAGATTCCGCTTCGGCACCGCCACCTTCTCGGCGAACGTCCCGTCATAGGACTCCGACAGCAGCGACCGCTTCGGGTCGAGCGTCTCGTCCCCTCCCCCACGATCCGGGTCGCCGATCACCGAGTGCACGATGACCTCGTTCCCGTCCTCGTCGACCCCGGCCGCGTCGCACCCCAGAACGATCGGCAGCCGCTCCTCCCGCAGCCCGACCCCCTTGAGCGACCAGAGATCGTGATGGTTGAGGGCGGTCGCCTTGACCGTGACCAGCGCCCACCCCTCGGGCACCTCAGGATCGGGCCGCTCCCCGAGCGTCAGCCCGTTCAGGGGATTGTCTCCATCGAACCGCGAAGCCGTGACAGCGAACATGCGCCCCACCTTAGGCCGCGGCCCCGGACGACGAGCGGCCCACCCACGGCTGAACACGGGGCCGGGGACATCACGCCAGGACTCCACGTCCTGAACGACTCAAAGCCGGAGCAAATTGAACAAATGGGACCTTCTGCTTGAATCTTCATATTTCGTGTGATCTACCCCACCTTGACTCCGCATTGGACCTCCGAGAAGATCTCTCCACCCAATCACGGGGAGAACCAATCCATTGGGACCAGCTGGAGTGTTGAATGCACTTGCGCCGAATCACCGCGCTGGGAGCGGCAACCGTTCTGTCCCTCGCCACCGCGACGGCACTTTCCACTCAACCGGCGTCCGCCGATCCCGGATTCTGTGGCGTCCGCGCCTTTGGACCGAAGGGAAGCGGCGCAAAGTGGATCTACGCGGTCCGGAACAAGTGCTCCAAGACGCACAGCTTCCGCATCGTTCTCTCGGCCGCGGGAAAGCAGGTCTGCAAGCCGATCAGCCCGAACGACTGGGAGGCCTGGTCGCTGATCACGCTCGACAAGAACTGGTGGGTCGAGGCCTGCTAGCACCCGGGCACCGTTCTCACCGCGGCAGCACAGACAGCGAGAGAAAGGCGTGATCGAATGACCAGGGCTCGAATCGCAACGCTCGGAGCAGCCGCCATGGTCGCCTTCGCGGGCGCGTCCGTTCCGATCCAGTCGGCGTCGGCCGACCCAGGCTTCTGCGGCGTTCGTTCCTTCGGACCGAAATACGGAGAGAACGACTACATCTACGCCGTCCGCAACAAGTGCTCGAAGAAGCACAGCTTTCGAGTGAATCTGGACGGCTGGAAGCTGAACTGCAAGACGATCGATCCGGGTGAGACCGACGCGTGGGCGTCCGTCCGATACACCACCAACTGGCGGGTCGAGGCCTGCTGATCACCGGCGAATGCCGAACGGCCCGTACACCTTTCCTTCGGTGTACGGGCCGTTCGGCTTCGACTCAAAGGACCTTGGAGAGGAAGTCCTGGGTGCGGGGGTGCTGGGGGTTGGTCAGCACCTCGCGGGGGGCGCCCTTCTCCACGATGACGCCGCCGTCCATGAAGACCAGGGAGTCGCCCACCTCGCGGGCGAAGCCGATCTCGTGGGTGACGACGACCATCGTCATGCCGTCCAGGGCGAGCTGCTTCATGACGTCCAGGACGTCGCCGACCAGCTCGGGGTCGAGCGCCGAGGTCGGCTCGTCGAAGAGCATCAACGCGGGCTCCATGGCGAGCGCCCGGGCGATCGCCACGCGCTGCTGCTGGCCGCCCGAGAGCTGGGACGGGTAGCTGTCGACCTTGTCGGCGAGGCCGACGCGGTCGAGCAGTTGCCTGCCCTTCTCGCGGGCCTCCTGGCGGGGAACCTTCTTGACCCCGACGGGCGCCTCCATGATGTTCTGCAGGGCCGTCTTGTGCGGGAAGAGGTTGAAGCGCTGGAAGACCATGCCGATCTCCCGGCGCTGGGCCGACACCTCACGGTCGCGGAGCTCGTAGAGCTTGTCGCCCTTCTGCTTGTAGCCGACGAGGTGGCCGTTCACCCAGAGGCGACCGGCGTTGATCTTCTCCAGGTGGTTGATGCAGCGCAGGAACGTCGACTTGCCGGAGCCGGACGGGCCGATCATGCACATGACCTCGCGCGGCTTGACCTCGAGGTCGATGCCCTTGAGCACCTCCAGACGGCCGAACTGCTTGTGCACCTGCTCGGCCTTGACCATCAGGCCGTCACTCGCGCCGCCGGTGTCCTTGGACAAGGGAACGCTCATCATGCACCTCCGCTGCCGCTGCCGAAGCCGAGGGCTCGCAGGCCCCTGCGTTTCTCTCCGGTGACGGCCGTGCCGCGCGCGAAGTGGCGCTCGATGAAGAACTGCCCGACCAGCAGAACACTCGTCAGGCCCGCGTACCAGAGGCATGCGGCCACGAGCATCGGGAACGGGAGGAACATCCGGGTGCCGACCGCCTGAAGACGGAAGAACAGCTCGTTGGTCACCGGGACGAATGCGACGAGCGCCGTGTCCTTGAGCATGGCGATGGTCTCATTGCCCGTCGGCGGGATGATCACCCGCATGGCCTGCGGCAGCAGGATCCTGCGCATGAGCCGCGTCTGGGACATGCCCAGGGCCTGAGCGGCCTCACGCTGGCCCGGGTCGACCGACAGGATGCCGGCCCGGACGATCTCGGCCATGTAGGCGGCCTCCGACAGCGCCAGCGCGAGCAGGCCGGCCATCAGCCCGCTCAGCAGGGTCGCGGCCTTGACGCTGAAGATCGTGGTGTTGAGGTCGATGCCCAGCAGGTCCCCGACCTGCTGCTCGAACGGGAACCCCAGCGTGTACTTCTTGTAGAGGATTCCCATGTTGCCGAACAGGATCGCCAGCACCAGCCGGGGCACCGCGCGGAAGAACCACGTGTAGAGCCACGAGACCGTGCTGAGGATGGGGTTGCTCGACAGCCGCATCACCGCGAGCACGATGCCCAGCAGGATGCCGATGATCATCGACGCGATGGTCAGGAAGACCGTGGTCCGCACACCCTCGATCACGTTCGGCCGGAACGCGTTGTCGACGATGATGTCCCAGTGGAAGTTCTTGTTCGTGACCAGCATGTGCACGAACATCGCCGTGAGCACGGCGAGGACGGCGACGGCGAGCCAGCGGCCGGGGTGCCGGACGGGCACGGCCTTGATCGCCTCAGGCCGCGCCCGCTCCGGTTCGTTGGTGGTATCCGTCATGGCGTCAGGGGTTGATGACCGACTTCTCGATGAAGCCGGACTTCAGTGCCCACTTGTCGGCGATCTGCTTGATCGTCCCGTCGGCGATCAGTGCCTGGACGGCGCCCTGGACGGCCTCGGCCAGCTGGGTCTGCTTCTTGTCGACCACGATGCCGTAGTTGAACGGGTCGTAGGCCTCGCCGAGGGTCTCGAGCTGGCCGTTGGTCTTCTTGACCGCGTACTGCACGACGGGGGCGTCGGCGAGCATCGCCTGGTCCTTGCCGGTGGCGACCGAGGTGGTGGCCTGGCCCTGGTCCTGGTACGGGTCGACGGTGATCCCGGGCTTGCTCGCGGACTTGCAGGCCTTCTGGCGCTTCGGAACGTCCTCGTCCGACTGCGTCGTGTCCTTCTGGACGGCGACCTTCTTGCCACAGGCGTTGTTGATGTCGATCTTGTCCGGGTTGCCCGACTTCACCAGCCACTGGGTGGCGCCCTGGAAGTAGCTGATCATGTTGACCTGCTTCTTCCGGTCCGGGTTGATGGTGAACGAGGAGATCGCGGCCTCGGTCTTCCCGGAGGTGACACCCGGGATGACCGCGGCGAAGGGCGCCGGGGTGAAGGTGGCCTTCAGCCCGAGCTTGCCCGCCACCGCCGAGATCACGTCGGCGTCGAAGCCGATCACGGTCTTGTTGTCGGTGTCGAGGAACTCCATCGGCGCGTACGTGGCGTCGGTGCCCACCGAGAGGTTGCCGTCGGACTTGACGTCGGCGGGGACCTTGGCGGCCAGCGCCTGGTCGGCTCCGGTCTTCGGAGTGACCTTCGTCGTCGGCTGCGCCGACTCGTCCTTCTTCTCGCCACAGGCCGACAGCGCGAGGGCGCCCGTCAGCACGAGCGCGCTCGCCGTCACGGCACGACGGCGCAGAGAACCGGTGTTCACAGGTCCCCCTCCAGGTTGGTTCGCCGGATCAGGAGATCCGATGGTCAGGTGCACATTTTGGCCTACACCTGGAGTGATCTGGATTAAGGGTCCGAAACAATCGGACAACAAGCCTGCTCAGCGGCCGTGCGGCGCGTCACGGAAGGTTACCCTAAGTTATAGTTCGGTGGCGTCACGTCACGTGAGTGATGGCCGCCACCTCACGACTCCAGCGGAATTCGAGGACGGGTGTGGCACAATCGGGCAACGGGTGACCCCCGTACGTCGCGAGATGTCCACGAGGTGACTGGCCACCAGACCAACATCACCGCGGCGGCATCGCCCGAATCCGCTTTCACTGACAGGGGTCGCTGTGGCTGCTGAGCCCATTCCCACCGAAACGTTCTCCTACGACGACGATCCGGCCTTCCCGCTGCACCGCGGCGGCAAGCTCGAGATGCGCTCGACCATCCCGGTGCGCAACAAGGACGATCTGTCCCTGGCCTACACCCCGGGTGTGGCGCGGGTCTGCACCGCCATCGCCGACCACCCCGAGCTCGCCTACGACTACACCTGGACCTCCAAGGTGGTCGCCGTCGTGACCGACGGCACCGCCGTGCTGGGCCTGGGCGACATCGGCCCGGCCGCCTCCATGCCGGTCATGGAGGGCAAGTCGCTGCTGTTCAAGGAGTTCGCCGGGGTGGACTCGGTGCCGATCGCGCTGAGCACCACCGACGTCGACGAGATCGTCAACACGGTGATCGCGATGGCGCCCAGCTTCGGCGGCATCAACCTCGAGGACATCAGCGCCCCGCGCTGCTTCGAGATCGAGGACCGGCTCCGCGCGGCGCTGGACATCCCGGTCTTCCACGACGACCAGCACGGCACCGCGATCGTGGCGCTCGCCGCGCTGACCAACGCCGCCCGCCTGATCGGCAAGCCGCTGTCGGAGCTGCGCGCGGTCGTCGCCGGCGCGGGCGCCTCGGGCATCGCGGTCTCGCAGATCCTGATCGAGGCCGGCATCGGCGACATCGCGCTGTCGGACAGCAAGGGCCTGATCTACGACGGCCGCGACGGGCTGAACCCGGTCAAGCAGCGGATCGCCGGGATCACCAACCGGTCGCACCTCAAGGGCTCCACCGAGGAGGCACTGAACGGCGCCGACGTGTTCATCGGCCTGTCGGGCAGCACCGTTCACGAGTCCTGCGTCGCCACGATGAACCAGGACGCGATCGTGTTCGCGCTGTCCAACCCGACGCCCGAGGTGCACCCCGACGTCGCGCGCCGGCACGCCCGGGTGGTCGCGACCGGCCGCAGCGACTTCCCCAACCAGATCAACAACGTGCTGGCGTTCCCCGGCATCTTCAAGGGCGCGCTGGACGTGCGCTCGCACTCGATCACCGAGGGCATGAAGCTGGCGGCGGCCCGCGCGATCGCCGACATCGTGGGCGACGACCTGTCCCCCGACTACGTGATCCCGAGCCCGTTCGACGAGCGCGTCGCGCCCGCCGTGACGGCCGCGGTGGCCGAGCAGGCCCGCCTGGACGGGGTCAGCCGGATCTAGCCCGGACGAACGACGATCTCCTGTCTTCATCACGGCCCGTGACCCGGACTGCGGTCACGGGCCGCGATCGTTCCAGCTCCGGTGCACGATCGGCCACCCAGCGTGATGACCTTGAAACATCCGCCGCGATCGCCGGACTCCGAGCAAATTGTCGGCTATGGACCGTGCCGACAGCACAATATTTCATATTCGGCCGACACGACTTCTGCTCGCCTCTCCCCCGAAGGTGTAATACTCGACATAGGGGAATGACCCTTACGATTCGCACGATCAGGTCGACTCCATCTGGAGCGCACGTGGACCTCGCCTCTTATGCAGACCTGGCGATCGAACTCGTCAACACGCAGAACCCGCCGGACGACACTCTGCGTGATCTCGAAGGGTTGCACGCCCTTCTGGAGATCCGGCCGCACCTGGGCGGCCGGACCACGCACCGTGACCTCGACGGCATGCGCGAGCTGCGCGCGGAGCTGCGCGCCATCTTCCTGTCCGCGAGCCGCGGCGACGAGGACGGCGCCATCGACCGGCTCAACTCGTTGCTGATCCAGCATCCGGTCCATCCGCAGATGTCGGGCCACGAGGGCTCGCGCTGGCACCTGCACCTGAACGAGGGCGGCTCGATCCCCGACCGGTACGCCGCCTGGGCCGCGATGGGCCTCGCCGTCAAGATCAGCGACCACGGCCTGAACCGGCTCGGCATCTGCCGCGCCGACGGCTGTACCCGGGTGTTCTTCGACACCACGACGAACCGGTCCCGCCGCTACTGCTCCGACCGCTGCGCCGGCCGCCCGAGCGTCGCCGCCGCCCAGCACCCCCCGAGACCAGAGGCTGCGTTTTCACTACCCCGGCCTACGGCCTCGCCTGGCGGCTCGGCCTGACCGGGCTCAGGCAAACGCGACATCGCTTCGCGATCTGAGCCGGGGAGCTCGCCTCCGGCGTTACTCCCCGGCTCAGGTAGCGCGTTTGCGCGGTGGCCAAGGTCGTCGCGAAACACTCCCTAGCCTGGTCGGCGGCCAGTAGCGCAGGGCGACGCGACCGACGATCAGGCCGTCGGGGACGGCGCCCCAGTCCCAGCTGTCCTGGCGGCCGGGCGCCTTCTGGTTGTCGCTCTCCAGCCACCAGCCCTCGCCCTCGCGATGGCGGGCGCGCTTGACGGTGAGGACGTCCGCCTCGTACGGGTGCCGCGCGACCACCACGTCCCCCGCCGCGACGTGCCGTCCGAGCCGTACGAGCAGCCAGTCGCCGGGTTTCAGCGTGGGCAGCATCGACTCGCCGGTCACGGCGACGGCCCGCCATGGCAAACGCATCTTTACCCCCTGCATAGGACGGCCGTTGGCGGATACGACAGACAGGAGACGGGCATTCCAGGCATGCCTCCGGCTGATCCCACGGGATCGGGACCTAGGCCCAAATACCGAGCGCCCTGCCCGTACCCGGCCGGAGCCACAAGAGTAATGTCGATGCCCTGAGCATGATCCGTAACGAGGGAAGGGAAACGCAGGTGCTCGTCAACCTTCTGCGTCCGAAGACCACGGTCTCCGCCCACTGCGACCTGCCGTGCGGCGTCTACGACCCGGCACAGGCCCGGATCGAGGCCGAGTCGGTCAAGGCGATCTGCGAGAAGTACGCCGCCAATGAGGACCCGGAGTTCCGGGCGCGTGCGATCGTCATCAAGGAGCAGCGCTCCGAGCTGGTCAAGCACCACCTCTGGGTGCTCTGGACCGACTACTTCAAGCCGCCGCACTTCGAGAAGTACCCGCAGCTGCACCAGCTGTTCAACGAGGCCACCAAGCTCGCCGGTGCCGGCGGCACCAAGGGCAGCCTCGAGGTCAAGGTCGCCGACGACCTCCTCGGCAAGATCGCGGAGATCGACAAGATCTTCTGGGAGACCAAGAAGGCCTGAGGCCTTCACCAGCGCAGCCCGCGGGGGCCGTCCGAGCACATCGGACGGCCCCCGCGGCGTGTCCCGAGCCGCATTGGTCCTCGCCACATGTCCACCATCGGTAACGCGCGAAACACCAAAAACTACTGACAACCCGGGCATCACGTGATCTTCTATGGCAGGTCAGACATAGAAGGGATGATTCATGCCCCCCAGCATCAGATCCGCCGCGGCCGTCTTCACGGCCGGCGCCTGCGTGCTCGCGGCCGCGGTTCCCGCCGCGAACGCCGACGCGCGCCCGCGCTTCACCCCGGGTGCTCCGGGCGGCGGTGACGCCTACTACCCGATGGAGGGGAACGGCGGATACGACGTCGGTCACTACGACCTGGCGCTGAACTACAACCCGAAGGCCAACACCCTTCGCGCGACCGCGCACATCACCGCGCGCGCGACCAAGGACCTCTCGCGCTTCGACCTGGACCTGAAGCAGCTCAAGGTCAGCAGCGTCAAGGTGAACGGCAAGAAGGCCCGCTACTCCCGCAAGGGCCAGGAGCTGGTCGTCACGCCGGGCAAGGGCCTGCGCAAGGGCTCCAGGTTCAACGTCACGGTGGTGTACGGCGGCACGCCGAAGCCCATCTCGCGCCCCGACATCGGCACGTTCGGCTGGATCAAGACGCCGGACGGCGCGTACGTGGTCAGTGAGCCGGACGCCGCGTCGACGTGGTTCCCGAGCAACGACCACCCGCAGGACAAGGCGACCTACACCTACCGGGTCACCGTTCCCAAGGGCACGCAGGTGCTGTCGAACGGCGAGCCCGGCGGGTCGCGCACCAAGGCCGGCAAGACCACCTGGATCTGGAACCAGCGGTCGCCCATGGCCAGCTACCTGGCGATGCTCGCGATCGGCAAGTACCAGGTGAAGCGCGGCCGTACCGCCAGCGGCGTGCCGGTCATCACCGGCGTGGCTCCGAACCGGGCGAGCGAGCTCAACACGATCCACAAGGGCACGATCGACGCCATCAACTGGGAGGAGAAGGTCTTCGGCAAGTACCCCTTCGCCTCCACCGGCGGTATCCGGGTCGGCGTGGACGTGGCGTTCTCCCTGGAGACCCAGAGCCGGCCGATCTACGGCTTCCAGCCCGACCAGGGCACGATCGTGCACGAGCTGGCCCACCAGTGGTTCGGCGACAGCGTGAGCGTGCGGCGCTGGAAGGACATCTGGCTGAACGAGGGCTTCGCCACCTACGCCGAGTGGCTGTGGGAGGAGCAGCACGGCGGCGCGACCGCCAAGCAGACCTTCGACAAGCTCTACGCCGAGCCGGAGAGCTGGAAGTACTACAAGGACCTGTGGACGGCGCGCAAGACCGGCAACCCCGGCGCCGACCAGATGTTCACGATCACCCCGTACTACCGCGGCGGCATGACGCTGCAGGCGTTGCGGGAGCGGATCGGCGACAAGGCGTTCTTCGCCCTTCTGAAGGCCTGGACCAAGGCCCACAAGAACGGCAACGTCTCGACCGCGCAGTTCGTGGCGCTCGCCGAGAAGATCTCGCAGAAGCAGCTCGACGGGCTGTTCAACGCTTGGCTCTACACCAAGACCAAGCCCACCAAGTGGTAGGACTCCGGTAGGACTCGGGTCATAACCGCACTTCAGGGGTCGTTAGGCTGGAACGCATGATCCGGCCTGCGACCCCTGACGACGTTCCGACCATCTACCGCCTCGTGCACGAGCTCGCGGACTACGAGCGCGCGCCCGACGAGGTGAAGGCCACCGAGGACGACTTCCGGAACGCCCTGTTCGGCCCCGAGCCGAAGACGTTCGCCCACGTGGCCGTGCACGAGGGCGAGGTCGTGGGCTTCGCGCTGTGGTTCCTCAGCTTCTCGACCTGGCTGGGCAGGCACGGCATCTACCTCGAGGACCTGTTCGTCAGTCCCGACGTGCGCGGCAACGGCTACGGCAAGCAGCTCCTCGCCGAGCTGGCCCGGATCGCCAAGGAACGTGGATACGGCCGCGTCGAGTGGTCGGTGCTCAACTGGAACACCCCCGCCATCGGCTTCTACAAGTCCCTCGGCGCCCGTCCCCAAGACGAGTGGACCGTCTACCGCCTCACCCCATAAATACGCCGATCTTGCTCTCAGCGCCCTCCCTCCGCCCGAATGAGGGCGCTGAGAGCAAGATCGGCGTGTTGGTCAGATCGCGGTGAGGGCGGTGGCGGGGTCGGCCCAGCGCTCGTTGGGGACCAGGGGGTACCAGCCGGGCCGTCCCGGGTCGCGGTCGTAGGCGTAGCCGCCCAGCTCCTTGTAGAGCTCCGCGTACTCGGCGACTTTGGCACGGTCCAGCGTGACGCCGAGACCGGGGCCGGTGGGCACCTGGATTCGGCCGTCGACGTAGCGGAACGGGCCGCCCTCGATGACGTCGCCCGCCAGGTGGTGATAGTGCGCGTCGGCGGAGTAGGTCAGGTTGGGGAGGACGGCGCCGAGGTGCAGCATGGTCGCGAGCTGGATGCCCAGCTCGCCCGACGAGTGCACCGACACCCCGATCTGGAACGTGTCGCAGATCCCGGCCGCCTTGATGCACGGCCGGATGCCGCCCCAGAACGTGGTGTCCAGCAGCACGACGTCCACGCTGCGGTGCAGGACATTGGTGGCGAGCTGCTCGAAGTTGACCACGACGGTGTTGGTGGCCAGCGGCGTGTCGATCTTCTCGCGGACCTGCCGCAGGCCCTCCAGTCCCCACACCGGGTCTTCGAGGTAGTCGTTGTTGAGGTCCTCGATCGCCTTCCCGAACCGCAGGCCCTCGTCCATGCTGAGCACCGCGTTCGGGTCGTAGCGCAGCCGGTCCTCCGGCATCGCCGCGGCCAGCGCCCGGTAGCACTCCAGCTCGTAGGCGGGCGGGAAGACGCCGCCCTTCAGCTTGTGGACCGTGAAGCCGTGCCGCTTCTTCAGGTCCAGCGCGTGCGCGACGAGCTGGTCGGGCGTGCGCACCTCCGGCGTACCGCCCGAGCCCGAGCCCGTGCCCGTGCCCGCGCCCGGGTAGCGGTAGAACAGGTAGGACGCGAACGGCACGCTCTCCCGGATCCGCCCGCCGAGCAGGTCGTAGGCGGGGACGCCCAGGTGCTTGCCGATCAGGTCGATGCAGGCGAACTCGATGGCCGCGAGCATTTGCGTGCGGTTGTTGTAGAGGCTGGCCGTCGGGTTGGCGATCTTGAAGCGGAGCGCCTCCAGCTCGAACGGGTCGTGCCCCTCCAGATAGGGCGCGAGGGCGCGGAACGCGGCCTCGGCGCTCTCCCCTCCGCCGCCCATCTCGCCGAGCCCGACCAGGCCGTTGTCGGCCTCGACCTCGACGATGGTGCGGACGAAGCGGCCCCAGTGGGCACCGTTGCTGTGCAGCAGCGGGGCCTCCAGGGGCACGGCGACCGTGGTCGCCCTGATGCCGGTGATCTTCATTTACAGGCTCCCCTTCACCGTCACGGAGACGACCCCGCAGGCGGGGAGGCGGACGATCGCGGCGCCGTCGCGTACCGGCGCCTCCTCGACGTCGCGGCCGAGGCCCGAGTCGACCAGCGCCCGGGTCAGCCCGGGAACGGTCAGCGCTGCCTCCACCGGCCCCGAGGCCAGCGACTGGAGCCGTACGACCAGGTCGTCGCCCTCCCGCCCGACCGAGCTGATCTGCACGTCCGCGTCGTCCACGCGCACGAACGACCGGCTCGCGTCGGCGACCTCGGTGCCGGTGGCGAGCGTCGCCACGAAGGCGTCGGTCAGCCCGGCGGCCGTGGCGGCGCCGAGCCGCCGGCCCGACACCCCTCCCCCGGCGGACGCGACGGCGTACCGGAACGTGGTCTCGCCCGACTGCTGGGACGGGAAGTTGGTGTCCCAGATGTTGTTCAGCGCCCACGAGTAGACCGTCGCGGCCTCCTCGTCGATCGTCGGCGGGAACGGCGCGTACGGCATGTGGATCGAGCCGAACTGCACCAGCGGCGCCTCCAGCGTCGCCCACGCCACCGTGAGGTCGGGGTCCTCGAACGCGGCCCAGTGCCTGATCGGCCGCATGTGCTCGGCCGATCCCGGCACGCTCGGCACGTCGGTGCCGCCGACGCCGCCGGTCAGCTCCCACACCGACGGCGGCCCGCCGACCGCGAACGGGAAGGCGAAGAACACCGCCTCCTTCCCGGCGGTCGGCTGTTTGCCGAGCTGGAAGCGCAGATCCAGGCGCGGCACGCCCGCGTAGAGCTCGATGGTGGTGCGCAGCCAGTCCACGCCCTTGCCGTTCAGCTCCACGATGAGCCGCTCCCCGGCAGGGGTGCGTTCACACTTCACCACGGCGGCGTGGCGCCCGATCGCGCGGTCGCCCAGCAGCGTCCTGTCGTGCACGAGCATGTGCCCGGACAGGTGGTTGAAGTGCGGCGCGGTGGCGTAACGGTCGTAGACGTACTGGCCGAACCCGGCCTGCGCGTCGGCGTTCACCAGCTCCCGGCCCGCGACCTTGTCGAACACCGACGAGAGGTGCCCCTCGCGGACGTCGTAGGTCACCCGGTAGAACTCGTTCTCAATGGTCCCGTCGTTGCCGAGGTCGATCGGCTCCGGCGCCGGCCGGTCGGCCGGAACGACGTCGAGGCGCACCTGCCCCAGTCCCGGAACGTCGCGGATCACGACCTCCAGGTGGCGGCCGATCGGGCGGGTCGGCCACTCGTCCGGGTCGACCTCCTCCTCGTGGTGCGGCACGGTCTCGCCCGTACGGGCGTCCACGAGCGCGACCGGGACGTCCACCGCCACCACGTCGCGCGGCAGGAAGGCGCGGACGACGTCGGTACGGTCGGCCGTGCCCGGGTTCACGACGGCGAACGAGGCGAGCGCCTCGGGCGCGGGCCCGACCGTCGCGCCGAACCGCCGCGCGCCCGCCTGGAGCAGGTCCAGGGCGTCGTCGTAGGACTGATAGCCGACCGCGGACTTGCGGGTCCACTGCAGGCCGCCCGAGTCGCCGCCCTCCTCGGCGTCCTCCCAGGGGTTGGCGGCGCCCCAGGTGTGCTCGTCGAACAGCGCGGCCTTGTCGTAGGCGTCGTTCAGCCCCTCGGCCTGCGCTCCGGCCAGCGAGTGCAGCGTCTCGGCGGCGCGCAGCACGTTCTGGGCGCGGCGGACGTAGCCGAGCGGGCGCGCGCCGGAGCCGAGCCCGTCGGCCCACCAGTCGGTCCAGTCGCCCTCGTGCACCTGGAGGGAGTCCAGGTGGTGCTCCTCGACGTGCTCGAAGAAGTCGGCGTTGGTCGCCATCCGGACGCGCGGGTACTCCCATGTCTGGTTCCAGCGGTGCGCGATGTCGGCGGGCATGATCGACGGCCCGGCGTTGTCGGCGTGCGCGCCCTGCACCCGCAGGTGAACGGCGTCCAGTACGTCGGGGGACTTGTCGGCGCCGACCTGACCGGGCGCCGCGTACCAGCCGAAGGTGCCCGGGCCGTAGGGGTAGGGGCGGTCGGCGAGCGAGCTCAGGTAGCGCGGCAGCAGGTCCTCGGCGAGGTCATAGCCGTCGACCAGGCCGACGGTGTTGCCCTCCATGTAGGCCATGCCGTGCGGGGTGTCGGTGAACCACACGATCAGCTCGCGGCCGCTCGGCGCGCGCCAGCGGAACGGGCGGCCCAGCTTGTCGCCGCCGGTGATGTACGGCACGGACCGGCCCGCCCAGTTGTGCGCGGCGGCCAGGTAGCGCACCCCGGCGGCGTTCAGCGCGTCCACGACGCCGACGACCGCGCCCGGGATGTCGGTGTGCATCGCCGAACGGACGTCGATCCCGTAGTTGCTGCGCAGGCCCTCGACGAAGCGGAGCTGCCGGTAGAGCTCCTCGGTCGAGCACGCCTCGGTGTGCAGCTGCATCGGGAACGCGGTGACCTCGATGTTGCCGGCCCTGGTGCGTTCCACGAACTCGGCGACCATGTCGTCGGGCCGCGTCGCCAGCCAGCGCAGCGCGGGCAGCGACGACTCGACCGACCACCGGAAGTGCGCGTCGTCGGGCCTCCCGTCGGTCTCCCGGGAAAGCCGCAGCGCCGCGTCCAGATAGTCAAGGTGATGCCGTAGGACGGTGCCCTGGGTGTCGGTGTAGCCGATGTCCAAATGGGAGTGGTGAACGACGAAGACGTTCCACTTGCGCTGGGGCGTCACGTCGAGCGGCGCGGCGCCGACCAGGCCCGCGTCGTCGCGCACCTCCAGCGTGATCCGCCGGATCTCGTCCACCGCCGGGACCAGCAGGGTCGCGCGGCCGTCGTCGCCCGTGCGCTCCTCGATGTCGCCGAGGCGCAGGGTGAGGCCCGGGGCGGCCTCGATCCGTACGGCCTGCCGAAGCGCCCCCGCCTCGTCCCGCTTGAACAACGGCAGCACCGCCGCGCGCACCGACAGCCCGCGCACGGCCAGGACCTCGACCGAGGTGTCGTGGCGGAGGGCCGCGCGGATCCCGTCGTAGTCCGGCGAGCCGAGGCTCTCCGTCAGGAGCCGACTGGTCATCCTCGTCCTCTCAAATGAAATTCAGGAATTACAGGGGGTCAGAACCAAGCGAACGTCAGAACTGCGCGAGCGTCAGCCCGCGGGTGAACAGCCGCTGGGTCGCCAGGAAGAGCACGACCGTCGGCAGCGAGACCACCAGGCCCGCGGCCAGCGCGATCGGCACCGGCGTGCCCGCGTAGACGTCGGTGGTGAGGGCCGACAGCTCCGCCCACACCGGCCGCACGTTCTCCGACTGCGCGAGCGTGAGCCCGAACAGCAGGTCGTTCCACACGTAGGTGAACTCCAGGATGAACACGGCGGCGAGCGCGGCCGACGACAGCGGCAGGTAGATGCGGAAGAAGATCCGCAGCGTGGACGCGCCGTCCAGCCGGGCCGCCTCGAAGATCGAGACCGCCACCGAGCCGAAGAAGTTGCGCATCACCAGCGCCGCCAGCGGCGTCATGATCGCCGTGTGCACCAGCACCAGGCCGAGTTGGTTGTCGTAGAGCGACACCTTGCTGTAGCCGACGAACAGCGGCACCAGCAGCATCTGGAACGGCACCACCGTGCCCGCGAAGATCACGATGAACCAGGCGAACCCGAACCGGACCTTCAGCACGACGATCGCGTAGCCCGCGAGCGCGCCGAACAGCACGGCGAGGCCGGGCGCGACGATGCTGTAGAGGGCGGTGCTGTAGAGCGTGCTCCCCACGTTGGTGCGGCTCCACGCCTGGCTGATGTTGTCGAACAGCCCCATCGAGGACGGCGGTTTGACCGCGTCCGTGGGGTTGTACTCGGTCGCCGGGCGCACCGCGTTCGCCACGATCAGGTACGTCGGGAAGAGCCACACCAGCCCGAGCACGACGAGCACGATCTTGCGGATCAGCTGTCCTCCCTGCATCAGCGGTCCTCCTTGCCGATCTGGTGGCGGAGATAGAGGTAGGAGGCGAGCCCGGTGACCGTGGTGAGCGCCACCGCGATCGCCGATCCGTAGCCGTACTCGTCGGCCACGAAGACCTGCCGGTACATGGTCACCGCGAGCGTCTCGGAGGACCGGCCGGGGCCGCCCTGGGTCATCACCCAGACGATGTCGAACGTCTTCAGGCTCGCCACCAGCGCCAGCCCGAACACCACGGTGGTGAGCGGGCGCATCAGCGGCCAGATGATGTGCCGGAACAGCTGCCAGCCCGAGGCGCCGTCGATCCGTGCCGCCTCGATCGGCTGTCTGGGGATCGACTGCAGGCCGACGACGAACAGCAGCATGTTGACGCCGAGCTGCTGCCACGCCCAGACCACGATCATCGCGAACGTGTTGCGCGGCCCGTCCTGGAGGAACTCGGTGTTGCCGCCCGGCATGCCGAGGAACGTCAGCACCTGGTTGGCCATGCCGTCGGGCTGCAGGATGAAGCCCCAGATGAGGCCGAGGCCCGCGCCCGACATCGCGTACGGGATGAGGAACGGCAGCCGGAACCAGGCGCCGCCCTTGATGTTGTACGACAGCACCGCGACCAGCAGCCCGAGCCCGACCGGCAGGATCGTCGTCCCGACGACCCAGATCAGGGTGTTGCGGACCGAGGTGAGCAGCGCCTCGTCGTGGAAGAGCCGCCGATAGTTGTCGAGCCCGGTGAACTTGGGCGACCCGAGCCCGTCATAGGAGGTGAAGCTCAGGTAGGCCGTCCACAGGAACGGCAGGTAGATCAGCACCGCGACGAACAGGACCGCGGGGGTGACGTAGATCTGCCGGAACCTGCCGTACATCGCGAACCCGCCGCGGGCGGGCAGCCCTCCCCCGGCGCCGCCGTGCTTGGCGCGGCCCTTGCCGCCCCGGCCGGCCTTCCCGCCGCGCGCGCGTCCGGCCGAGGCCTTCGCGCGCACGGCGGTCGTCTGCTCACTCATCTCCAGGCTCAACTTCCGGCCTTGTGCGTCTTCCAGTACTCATCGGCGACCTTCTGGATGTCCTCCAGCACCTTCTTGTAGGTCCCGGGCTTGTTCAGGAAGCCGTCGAAGCCGCTCAGCGCGGCGGTGAGCACCGGCGCGGGCGCGGCCTCGAAGTAGCGCAGCACCAGCCGGTTCTGATCGGACGCGGCCTCCTTGGTGGTCGCGTCCAGCGCCGGGTCGGCGACCTTCACCTTCGGGTTGCCGGACACGTCACCGCGCGCGTTGGCCCACTTCTCCTGGGCCGCCGGGGTGATCCACCACTTCAGGTACTTGGTGCTGGCCTCCTTGTCGGGGGCCTTGTTGAGCGAGCAGAGCGGCCCGCTCTCGAAGACCAGCGAGGTCTTCGGCAGCGAGGACACCACGTTCGGGATGATGAAGAACCCGTAGTCGGTGCCCTGCTTCAGCCCGCGCTGGGTCATGCTGGTGTTGAACCAGGTGCCGTTGATCACCATCGCGGCCTTGCCCGCCTTGAAGCTGTCGGCGGGGTCGGCCTTGTCGCCGGGGTTGCTGAAGTAGCCGGAGTCGATCATCGACTTCCACTGCTCCATCACCTTGACCACGCCCGGGTCGGTGTAGGAGGCCTGGCCGATCGACAGCTTCTCGTACAGGTCCGGGTCGGTGCCCGCGAGCAGCTGCTCGAACCAGGCGAACGAGAACAGCGAGGTCGGCGTGGTCTGGTTGAACGGGACCTGGCCGTGGCTCTTCAGCGTCTGCGCGGCCTTCATCAGGTCGGCCCACGTCTTCGGCGGCTGCAGGTTGTACTTGGCGAAGATCTTCTTGTCGTAGAACATGCCCCAGTAGCCGGTGTTCAGCGGCACGCAGTACTGCTTGCCGTTCACCGTGTAGTACTTGGCCAGGTCCTGCGTGAGGTCGCCGTTCTTGATCCCCTCCTGCCAGATGGCGGAGGTGTCGGCGACCTGGTTCTGCGCGACGATCTCCTGGAGGCGGCCGCCGGTGGACCAGGTGAACAGGTCCGGCTTCACCTTGGTGCGGAACGAGGACTTGATGAACGCGGTGTAGGTCGGCTCGTCGGTGTAGCCGACCGGCTTCATGTCCAGCCCGGTCTGCTGCTTGCCGAGCGTGCCCATCTGCTCGAAGAAGGGCTTCCAGGCGCCCTTGTCGTTGTAGAGCTTGAGCCCGGACTTCGACCCGCTGGAGTCGCTGCCGGACGCGCAGCCCGCGACCGCGAGCAGCGCCGTGCCCGCGGCGAGAACGGCGGTCGCCCGCATACGCATCGACGGCATAGGGGGCCTCCCTGGTTCTTGGGGTGGATGGAGGTCGTACGGAGGAATGGAGGTACTGAGGAACGGCTGTACTGAACGGCTGTGTTGAAGAACGGCGGTGCTGAGGAACGGCGGTGCTGAAGAACGGCGATGCTGAGGAACGGCTGTGCTGAGGAACGGCGGTGCTGAGGGTTGGCTGAAGCGGCCGTCAGCGAGGTGCGGTGCGGACGGCCTGTTGAGATGGAGTGGATCGGGGTGGGCGGGGTGGATCGAGCGGGATCGGGGGTCGGTCAGGTGAGCCGGGACTCGATGACGCTCTTCACGTCGAGGAGATGCGCGCGCATCAGCTCCTCGGCGCGTTCGGCGTCGCCGGCCTTCATGGCGGCCAGGATGGCCCGGTGTTCGTCGTGGTCGCGGGCCCGGTCATCGAAGATCCGCAGTATTTCGCGCTGCTCGCTGGCGTGGACCGACAGCAGCGAGTCGATGACCTCGCCGAGCACGGCGTTGCCCGAGGCTCGGGCGGCCGCGCGGTGGAAGGTCCGGTTGGCGGTGTCCAGCTCGGCGTCCTCGCCCTCCAGGTGGCGTCCCGCCTGGTCGAGAGCGGTGCCGAGCCGGTCCAGGTCGGCCGGGTCGGCGCGCCGCGCGGTCATCGCGGCGAGCGGCGGCTCGATCAGGAGCCTGGCGTCCAGCAGCTGCAGCATCTGGTCGGCCTGGAGGCGCCGGAAGTTCGGGTTCGGGATGACGACCCGTTCGAGGTCGGCGCCGACGTAGATGCCCGATCCGTGCCGCATCTGCACCGCGCCGGTGGCCTCCAGCCTGCGGAGCGCCTCGCGGAGAGTGGGTGTGGTCACCGCGAAGCGCTCCGACAGTTCCCTGGCCGAGGGAAGCCGGTCGCCGGGACGCAGCCCGCCCGCGCGGATCAGCTCCAGCACGCGCTCGGTCAGCGCGTCGGAGAGACTGGGGCGGGTCACGTCCTGGGCCATCGACTACCTCGTTCAACCTGGAAGAAGTTAAGTCATCTAATCACTTGATGTGCTGTGATGTCCAGCACTGAGATGAAACACATCGCGCAACGCCGCACGTTGTTCCGCGTGCGCGCGCCGGGCCACCGCGGCCGACTGCACGCCGTCGAAGCCGTGGTACGCGCCGGGCACGTGACGCAGCTCGGTCGGCACGCCCGCCGCGATGAGCCGGCACGCGTACGCCAGGTCCTCGTCCCGCAGCGGATCGGCCTCGGCGACCAGCATGTACGCGGGCGGCAGCCCGGACAGGTCGGCCGCCCGCGCCGGCGCCGCGTACACCGGAGCCTCGGGCTCTCCCCCGAGATAGTGGTGCCACATGTGCTCCACCTCGCCCCGGTTGAACAGCGGCGGCTCGGTGTAGGTGCGCATCGACGGCGTCTCCATCCGGTCGTCCAGCACCGGGTAGAGCAGCAGCTGGAACGCCAGCGGCGGCCCGCCCTCGTCCCGCGCGCGCAGCGCCACCGCGGCGGCCAGCCCGCCGCCCGCGCTGCCGCCCCCGACCGCGATGCGGCTGGGCGCGGCGCCGAGCTCACCCGCGTTCGCGTGGGTCCAGACGGTCGCCGCGTACGCGTCGTCGAAACCCGCGGGGAACGGGTGCTCGGGCGCGAGCCGGTAGTCCACGGACACGACCACGATGCCGAGCTCGCCCGCGAAGTCCAGGCAGCGCACGTGCTCGTTGTCCAGGTCCCCGGTGACGAAGCCGCCGCCGTGGAAGTAGACGAGCGCCGGCCCCTGCGGCCGCGCCGGACGGTAGATCCGCACGGGAACGCCGTCCGGAATGATCCGGTCGGTCACCTCGACGCGTTCACGAGATGCCGGCGGAGTCGGCCCGGGGGGTGTGGGGGGTCGTCCCCCCTCGAGAGGTTCGGACGCCGGAGGGCCCGACAGGGTGGCGGCGAGGTCGCGCATGGCGGCCCTCGCCTTCACCGGGTCGGCCAGGCTCACGTACGGCATCCCCGCGAGCGCCTCGGTCAGCTCTGGATCGATCGCCATCGCGTCAGCCCGTCACCGGAACGTTGACGAACCGCGGCCGGTAGATGCTGACGTCGCGGTAGACGTCCTTCTGCGCGGCCGGGGTGGTGAAGTCCAGGCTGTTCATGTTGTACGAGAACACCAGGTTGTTCGCCGAGCTCAGCGACGCGTGCGCGTGGGCGTTGTAGGTGTAGAGGTCCGCGTCGTTGTACGGGGTGCCGTCGGGCTTGGCGATCGGGGTGTTGTAGACGGTCTTCTCGTCGCCGAACGGCCCGGCCGGCGAGCAGCTCAGGTAGGTGTCGATCTCCATGCTGAACGCCAGCTTGGTGTCCTGGGTGAGCAGGATGTTGAAGTTGCCGCGCCTGCTGACGCTGAACTCGTTCGACACCCCGCTCAGCACCCGCAGCGCCGCCGACTCCGACGTCGACCAGGTGTCGTCGGCGGGATCGGTGGGGTTGCTGCCGTACGAGGCCAGGTAGCTCCACTGCCCGCGCAGGTCGGTGCCCGAGACGCGGGCGACGTACATGTGCTTGCCGTCGGTGCCGAGGTCCTCGGTCCCGTAGATGTAGGTGTAGCCGTCGGCCTTCATCAGCCCCGAGCCCCACATGATCTTCCGGCTGGACGGCAGCGGCGTGATCGAGATCGGCTGCTTGAGGTTGCTCGTCGAGAAGCGCGCGAGGACGTTGTCCTCCCAGGCCACGTTCAGGTCGCCCGACCCGACCTTGTACTCGCGGTAGGGCTGCTGGATCTCGGTGCTGCCGTTGGTCGTCAGGTCGCCCGCCCAGTACAGGTGCGAGTCGTCGCGCGGCGGCAGCAGCGCGGTCGGGCTGGAGGCGGTGCCGCCGTGCGCCGTGCTCGACAGCGTCCCCCCGGACGACTGCACGACGAAGGTGTTGTTGATGAACGGCGTCGTTCCGCCGTCCTGGATCGCCAGCGGCCTGGACCCGTTGGCGTTGACCGTGCCGAGGAAGGTGTCGGAGAAGCCGAAGACCGTGCGGCCGTCGGCCAGCTTCACCGAGTAGGTGCTGTCGGCGCCCGTCCAGTCGTCGGTGAGCGCGTTGCTGTTGCCGTACGAGGTGAACTTGTTGTTCATCGAGGTGTTCGGCGTGCCCGTGCCGATCGTCGGGGCGGCGCTGCCGTTGCAGGTCAGGGCGGCGGCAGCGGCGGCTGCATGGGCGGCGTTGGCGCTGGTGGCCGGGACGAGCAGGGCGGCCGCGAGCAGGGTCGAGGCGGCGGTCACTGAGGGGACGAAACGCATGACGGTCCTCCGTGGGGCTAAAGATCGAATGCGCTGATGTGCCAGCGGCCCAGGTTCGCCACGTACGCCGTGGTGCCCCGGAACGCCAGGTTGGTCGGGTGGCAGAGGGTGTGGGCGGTGAGGTCGTGGGCGACGGTCTCGGGCCGCCCCTCGGGGGTGAGCCGCAGCACGGTGCTGGGCTCGTAGCAGCCGACGTACAGCAGTCCGTCGGGGCCGAACGCGATCCCGTCGGGGACCGTGCCGGGAAGCTCGGCGACCGTGGCGCGGTCGCCCGCGCTGCCGTCCGCGCGGATCTCGACCCTGGTGATCCCGGGCAGGAACGACTCGACGACGTACAGGCTCGCCTCGTCGGGAGCGAGCGCGAGGCCGTTGGCGAACGCCATCGGCCGCTCGTCCCAGACCTCGCCCTTGCCGTCGGGCTCGTACCGGAAGACGGCGGGGCCCGGCTCGTCGAGCTGACGGCTGTCGGAGACGTAGATCCGGCCCTGCGCGTCGATCACCGGGTAGTTGGGGTTGACGAAGCGGTGGCCGCCCGCGCCGTCGGCGAACAGCGACACCTCGCCGCTCGCCAGGTCGAGGCGGAAGACGCCCGGGTGGCCGATGTCGCAGATGTAGAGGTGCTCGGCGGCGTGGTCGAACGCGATGCCCAGCACGAAGCCGTTGGTGGTGGCGACCTGCTCGACGTTCTTGCCGTCGGGGTCGATGCGGAAGATCTGGCCCGCCTCGCCGCCGCACCACACGCTGCCGTCCGGGTGGACCGCCACGCCCTCGGGGTGGTCCAGGCGCGGGCTGGTGAACAGGCCGTCGAAGAAGACGCGGGCCTCGGTCAGGGGTGCCATCGGTTCACGCCTCCGGGAGTGCTGCGGGGTTGCGGGCGAGCAGGCCGCCGTCGACGCGGTGCTCGGCTCCGGTGATGAACGAGGAACGCGGACCGGCGAGGAAGGCCACCACCTCGGCGACCTCCTCGGCCCGCGCGACGCGGCCGAGCGGGTGGGCCCGGCCCCATTCGGCGACCTGGTCCTCCTGGCTGGTGTCGCCGCGGAAGAGGTCGGCCGCCCAGCGCAGCATCGGGGTGTCGACCGAGCCGGGGCAGACGACGTTCGCGCGGATCCCGTCGGCGGCGTGGTCGAGCGCCATCGCCCGGGTCAGCCCGTTGATCGCCGACTTGCTGGCGGTGTAGGCGGCGACGCGGTCCTGGGAGGCGAACGCCTGGACCGACGACATCGTGACGATCGTTCCTCCGCCGCGCCGCCTGAGCTCGGGAACGGCGGCCTTGCAGGTCAGGAAGACGCCCTTGAGGTTGACGTCCAGGACCTCGTCCCAGAGCTCCTCGGTGGTGTCCTCGACCGTTCCGTACCGCTGGATCCCGGCGCAGGTGGCGAGGACGTCGAGCCCGCCGTGCATCTCCACGGCCAGCCGGATCAGCCCGCGCATCTCGCCCGCGTCGGTGACGTCGGCGGCGACGCCGGTCACGTCGAGCTCCTTGGCGCGCAGCTCGGTCTCGGTGGCGGCGACGCTCTCCTCGTCGAGCCCGCAGTAGACGACCGCGGCGCCGCCGGAGGCGAGGCGTTCCACCACCGCCCGGCCGATGCCGAGCGAGCCGCCGGTGACCACCGCCACCTTGCCGCCGAACTCGTTCGTCACCTCGTTCATCGGGCCTTGGCTCATCGGGCCTTGGCTCATCGGGTCGCGCCTCCTTCGATCACGTTCGCGGTCAGCCACAGGGAGCGGGTGGCGCGCGGTTCCAAGGGCATCGCCGAGCCGTTGCGGACCGCCTCGGCGAGGCCCTCGGTCGGGTGGCCGGCGAACGGCTCCAGGCCGACCACGTACGCCCGTCCCCACCAGGGCGCCTCGCGGGTGGCGCCCAGCTCGCGCCACACCCACAGGTGCGGCAGGACGGACGCGTCCCAGGAGACGCGGAGCCCGAGGGCGGTCTCCGGATCGGAGATCTCGTACCAGCCGTCACCGTCGGGGAACCCGGTGAGGTAGTGGATGTCGCTGGGCGCGCCGCGTTCTGGAACCACGGTCAGCCCGGCCTCCGCGACCACCGGATCGGCCGCCACTTCGTCGGGGAGGTCGATCCGGTGGCCGGGACGCAGGAACGGGGCGCCGAAGACGATGTGGTGCCCCCACATCACCTCCAGCGGCACGTCCGACTCGTTCGTCAGTTCCTCCTCGATGCGCAGCCGCGGCTCGCCGCCGGTCAGCCGGAACGTCTTGGCGACGTACAACGGCGTGCGGCGGGCCCGCACGGTGAGGCGGACGGCCACCTCCCCCGGCTCGTCGGCCACGATGTCGGCGTCCCAGGGCAGCCCGGCCACCTCGCCGTGCTGCGCCAGCGCGACCCCGCGATGCGTGCTCGGCTCGCCGCCGTTCGGCAGCACCTCCTGCCAGCCGCCCTCGTAGTGGTCGAGGAACGCGGCGACATCGTCGGAGGCGCCGCCCGCGACGTCACGCGGGTTGCGGATCCCGTCGGGCGCCAGCCAGACGAAGTCGGTGTCGCGCCGCTTGTAGAGGAACTCGGCGACGTCACCGCCCTTGTCCACCAGCACGGTCACCCGGAGCAGCTCGTTCTCCAGCACTATCGCGCGCAGCCCGAACCAGGTGATCTCGTGCAGGCGGCATCCCCAGTTGCGGGCCGAGCGGTGTCGTCGGTAACTCATGTGTCAGCGGAACCTCAGGTCGATGAAGCGGGGCCGGTAGATGCTGGTGTCCTTGTAGTGGTCGGTGTTGACGAAGCTGTTGACGTTGTAGGAGACCACTATGCGGTTCCGGCTGCTCATCTCCGGGTGGGCGTGCGCGTTGTAGGTGAAGATGTTGGGGTTGCCGTAACTACCGGCGGCACCGGTCTCGGGCGTGGAGTAGACGGTCGTCTTGCCGGTGAACGGTCCCTGCGGTGAGCAGGAGAAGTAGGCCACGATGGCGGTGTTGAACTTCACCGTCGTGTCCTGCGTGATCAACATGTAGGCGCGGCCCATGCGGCTGACGCTGTACTCGTTCGCGACGCCGGGCATGATGCGGGCCGAGTCGGCCTCGGTCTTGGACCAGGTGCCGTCGCCCTTGTAGAACTCCCACGGCTTGGCGAGGTCGCCCCCGCGCACGCGCGCCAGGTGCATGTACTTGGTGTCGCCGAGGTCCTCGACGCCGTAGACGTAGATCGTGCCGCCCGACCGCTCCAGCCAGGACGCCCAGGCGATCTTCGTGGAGGACGGGATCGCGGTCACGCTCTCGGGCTTGGACAGGTTGTTCGGCTTGAACTTGGCGACCACGTTGCGCAGCCAGCGCCAGTCCCAGATGCCGTCGCCGAAGCGCTCGTACTCCTGGTAGGTGACCTGCACCTTGCCGCCCGCCGTGATGGCGTCGCCGGCCCAGTACCAGTGCTTGGAGTCGCGCGGCGGCATGACCGCCTTGGGGTCCTTCTTCGTACCGCCGTGGACGGTGGTGAAGCGCTTGCCGTCCTTGATGACGAACGAGTTGTTGAGGAACGGGGTCGTCCCGCCCTCCTCGATGACCGGCGAGCGGCCGCCGTCGGGGTTCACCTTGCCGAGGAAGGTGTCGGAGAAGACGAAGGCCACCCGGCCGTCGGGCAGCTTCGTCGAGTAGGTGCCGTCGGCACCGGTCCAGTCGTCGGTGCGGCCGTTGTCGTTGCCGTAGCGGGTGAACTGGCCGTTCAGCCCGGCGTCGGGGGCCGAGCTCTGGAAGGTCGGGGTCCGTACGCCGTCGCAGACCAGCCCGGTCCCGGGCTGGCCCGGCTTGGGCGGTGCGGTGGCCGTACGGGCCTGCGCGGGGGTGGTGAAGGTCGTCGTGGACAGGGCGAGCGTGAGTACGCCGGCGGCGATGCCGCTCCAGGGGGATCTTCTTCGCACGGCAGAAGTCTGGTCATTAGATGACTTGTTGTCTAGATGTATCGTGCTGCGCGTGGATGTTTCGCGCAGTGTCACCTCTCGCACGGCCCTCATCGGCGAATGCATGATCGAACTGCGTCACCTGTCGGCGGACCGGCTCGCGCTGGGATACGCCGGGGACGCCTTCAACACCGCGGCCTACCTGGCCCGAAGCGCCCCGACCATGGACGTGCAGTTCGTGTCGGTCACCGGCGACGACCCGTACAGCGGCATGATGCGCACCCACTGGGCCGCCTACGGCGTCGGCGACACCTATTCCCGCGTCCAGCCCGGCGGGCACGCCGGGCTCTACATGATCCGCACCGACGACAACGGCGAGCGCACGTTCCAGCACTACCGGAGCGACTCGGCGGCGCGCACGCTCTTCGGCCCCGGCCAGCCGGGCTCGATCGACGACGCGATCGCCGGCCACGACCTGGTCTACCTGTCCGGCATCACGCTCTCGATCCTGACCGAGGCCGCGCGCGAACGCCTGGTCGCCGTGCTGGCCGAGACGCGGCGGCGCGGCGGCCTGGTCGCCTACGACGGCAACTACCGCCCCAGCGGCTGGCCTTCTCCTTCCTCGATGGCAGAGGCAGCCGCCCGGGTCCTGCCCCACACCGACATCGCACTGCCCTCACTAGAGGACGACCGGCTCGTCCACGGCGACCGTTCCGCCCGCGACTGCGTGGAGCGGCTGCGCGCCGCGGGCGTCGGCGAGATCGTCGTCAAGCTGGGCCCCGAGGGCTGCGTCATAGCCGACCAGACGTCCTCCGAGCCCGTCCCCGCCGTACCGAACGCCCGTGTGGTCGACACGACCTCCGCCGGCGACGCCTTCAACGGCGCCTACCTGGCCGCCCGCCTGACCGGCGCGGCCCCACGCTCCGCCGCCGAGGCCGGCACCCGCCTGGCCGCCGAGGTCATCGGCCACCCCGGCGCCCTCCTCCCGCCCCTCAACCGCGCCCTTCTCTAAATACGCCGATCTTGCTCTCAGCGCCCTCCGAAGCCCGTTTCAGGGGCGCTGAGAGCAAGATCGGCGTTGTTCAGGACCAGGCGGCGGAGTCGCTGAAGGGGTAGTGCTCGCCCTCGAGGTAGCGGGGCTTGGACTGGTAGGTGTTCACGCCGGGCTCGCCGCGCAGCAGCAGGGCGCTGGGGAACGGCTGGGGCTCGGCGGTGATGCGCGTCGAGGTCGGGATGTAGCGGATGGTGAGGCCGCAGCGCCGGTTGGGCGAGGCGTTGGCGTTGCTGCCGTGCATGATCCCGGGGTGGTGCACCTCGACGTCGCCGGGGCGCAGCACCATGTCGACGGCCCGCGACTCGTCCACGGTCACGTCGCTCTCCACGTTGAAGACCGCGTCCTCGCCCTCGTGCTCCCGTACGGCGTGCAGTTCCTCGCGGTGGGTGCCGGGGATGACGCGCAGGCAGCCGTTCTCCGGCGTGGAGTGGTCGACCGAGACCCAGAGGGTGACCACCTGCATCGGGTCCAGGGGCCAGAACGCGCCGTCCTGGTGCCACAGCACGGCCTTGCCGGTGTACGGCGGCTTGGCGATGTAGTGCGAGGCGAACAGTGCGATGTCCGGGCCGATGAAGCGTTCGGCGATGTCCAGCAGCCGGTCGTCGGAGACCAGGCGTACCCAGAACGGGTCCTTGGCGACCAGCTCGGTCGACAGGTCCTCGCCGCTACGTCCCGGATAGCGCTCCTGCAACCAGCGGACATGCCCGTCCGCCTCGGCGACGAGGGCGGGGTCGAGCACGTCTCGGAAGATCGCATAGCCGTCGGTCTCGTACTTCTCCATGAGGTCCATGCGCGCAAGATATCTAGAGACCAAGTCATCTAGTCAATAGTTCGCAGAAACCCGTGCGCGGCGGAGTCTCGCAGCGGGCCTCCCACGCGGTAGTTTCGAAAGCAGCGGGACGATCCCCGATTAGGGAGTGTTGTGACCGAGGAAACCGCTGCGATGCCGGCGAGTACGAAGTTGTCCCTGCGCGACGTGGTGACCGTGAAGTTGCCCGCCGCCAGCGCCTACCTGTCCGTGTTGCGGACGGCGACGGCGGGCCTGGCCGCCAGGCTGGACTTCACGCTGGACGAGATCGAGGATTTGCGCATCGCGATCGACGAGGCGTGCGCCATGCTGCTCGCCCAGGCGGTCCCCGGGACCGACCTGACCTGCGAGTTCGAGCTCACCGGTGATGCCATGCGCATCTCGGTGTCGGTGCTCACCGTCGACGGCGCGCTGCCGAGCCGCGACACCTTCGCCTGGACCGTCCTGTCGTCGCTCGCCGGCGAGGTGGACTCCCAGGTCGGTGCCGACGACCGGGTGACCGTGACCTTGCAGAAGCGCCGCGGCGCTGCGGCGGGGGCCCCGTGACGGAGAAGACCACACTCGCAGGCGGGAACGCCGGGAACGAGCGCTCCGACAGCGCGGTTCCCGACCGGGCCCGCGCGCGTGCGCTGTTCGAGCGCCTCGCCGAGCTGCCCGAGGGCGACCCGGAGCGCCAGCGGATCCGCGACCAGCTGGTCGAGCTGCACCTGCCGCTGGTGGAGTACCTGGCCCGCCGGTTCCGCAACCGCGGCGAATGGCTGGACGACCTGATCCAGGTCGCCACGATCGGTCTGATCAAGTCGATCGACCGCTTCGACCTCGGCCGCGGCGTGGAGTTCTCCACCTACGCCACGCCCACCATCGTCGGTGAGATCAAGCGCCACTTCCGCGACAAGGGCTGGGCGGTCCGCGTACCGCGCCGGCTCCAGGAGCTGAAGCTGTCGCTGACCAAGGCGATCAGCGACCTCGCCCAGCGCGAGGGCCGCGCGCCCACCGTCAGCGAGCTCGCCGCGCACCTGCAGATGAGCGAGGAGGAGGTGCTCGAGGGCCTGGAGTCGGCGAACGCCTACTCCACCGTGTCGCTCGACGCCCCCGACTCCGGCGACGAGGACGCCCCCGCGGTGGCCGACTCGCTCGGCATGATCGACGAGTCGCTCGAGGGCGTGGAGTACCGCGAGTCCCTGAAGCCCCTCCTGGAGAAGCTTCCGGCGCGCGAGAAGAAGATCCTGCTGCTGCGCTTCTTCGGCAACATGACGCAGTCGCAGATCGCCGCCGAGCTCGGCATCTCGCAGATGCACGTGTCCCGGCTGCTGGCCCGCACGCTCGCCCAGCTCCGCGAGGGCCTCACCGCCGACGAATAGCCGGCGGGAGGGTCAGGCGTCCGACCGGGGCTTCGCATCCCCGGTCACTTCGTCGTTCTCGCCTGCGCCCTCGACCTCTTCTTCGTCGCCGTCATCGTCATCCTCGTCGTCGGCGACGAGCCAGGCCGTGCTGGGCGGGCTGACCACCGCCACGAGCGCGATGACCGCGGCCACGCCGAGCGGCAGACCGATCAGGTGCTGGTCGCTCTGCCAGAGCGACCACGCCACCGGGAGCGAGAACAACTGGGTCAGCGCCGTCGGCGCGCGGCTCCACGACTCGGCCCGCACCAGGCCCCAGGCGCAGCCCAGCATCCCGGCGCCGCCGAGCAGGGCGATCACCGTCAGCCCGATCGCGCTGGCGGCGTCCACCGCCTCCCCCGCGATGGTCTCGTACGCGGTGAACAGCCCGAATCCGACCGCGGCCAAGCCCTGCGCGGCCTCGACGGCGGCGGCGACGGTCACGGTCATGGGAGGACGCTTCGACACGGTCCAAACCCTACCCGGCGGGGCTCCTTCACCCGCGCCACCTACGAGGTCACTCTCGGCCTATACCCTGAACGCCGTGCGCGCCCTGCTGATCGCCAACCCGAAGGCGACCTCCACCTCCCGCCGCGCCCGCGACATCCTGGTCCGGGCGCTGACGGGCGACCTCGACGTTCAGACCGCCGAGACGCAGCGGCGCGGCCACGCGACCGAGCTCGCCTGGCAGGCGGCCGAGGAGGGCTATGACGTCGTCATCGCCCTCGGCGGCGACGGCACGGTCAACGAGGTGATCAACGGGCTGCTCACCAACGGCCCCTCCCCCGACCTGCCGGCCCTGGTCGTCCTGCCGTCCGGCAGCGCCAACGTCTTCGCGCGGGCGCTCGGCCTGCCGAACGACCCGGTCGCCGCGGCCCGCGCGGTCCTGGAGGCGATCCGCGCCGGGCGATACCGCAGCGTCGGGCTCGCCGCGGCCTCCCTGCCCGAGGGCGCCCAGCGCTACTTCACCTTCAACGCCGGCGTCGGGTTCGACGCCGAGGTGGTCCGCGAGGTGGAAAGGCGGCGGGTGAACGGCGCCAAGGCCGACCCGTCACTCTATGTACGGACCGCCCTGCGTCATTTCTTCTCCAGCGCCGACCGCAAACACCCGGCCATCACCATGGAGCTTCCCGGCCGGCCCGCGAAATCGGGACTGTTTCTCGCGTTCGTTTCCAATACGGCGCCGTGGACTTATATGGGCCGCGTTCCGGTGAATCCGAGTCCCCGCGCCAACTTCTCGCGCGGCCTGGACGTGTTCGGGATGCAGTCGATGGACGTGCTGCCGATGCTGGGTGGCCTGAGCCAGATGATGCTGGCGCGCTCCAGGCCCGTACAGGGCAGGCATGTGCTCAACGTGCACGATGCGGCGGAAGTCACCCTCCGCGCGGAGCGTCCCGTCGCCTTTCAACTGGACGGCGACTACCTTGGGGAACAGGAGAGCATCACCTTCCGATCGGTGCCCAAGGCGATACGCATTGTCATATGACGCTGATCACAGGCACTGTTAACAACCAAGCAACAGCGCCGACTCACTGATGTGACACATACGACACCCATACTTTGAGAAACGTTTCTCAAAGGTCTTGCGCCTGGCTGCGCCGCTTTGACACGCTCAAAGTGCGCCGGACGACAGGTGGCCCAATGCCGTCAGCCTCCTGATCGCAGCGCCGCAGAACAATCACCCCTGGACACAAGCCCTCGCGGCTCCGGGTGTTCGCGACATGTGAAACCGTTCACAAGTGGAGCCGCATCTCCACGCTGACGAAGGAGTGGACCGCATGGACTGGCGCCACCGCGCAGCCTGCCGTGACGTGGACCCCGAGCTGTTCTTCCCGATCGGCAACACCGGGCCCGCGATCCTGCAGATCGAAGAGGCCAAGCAGGTATGCCGCAAGTGCGACGTCACCGACGCCTGCCTCCGCTGGGCCATCGAGTCCGGCCAGGACTCGGGCGTATGGGGCGGCATGGGCGAGGACGAGCGCCGAGCCCTGAAGCGCCGCAACGCCCGCGCCCGCGCACGCGCCGCGGCCGCCGCGAACGCCAACATCTAGAACCTCTCACCGCGACACCCGTAAGCGGCGCCGCCTCCGAACCTCCCAAGCCGGAGAGCACCCGCGCCGTACAGCGACACCCGAGCGCCCCTGGCATGCCCATTGCCAAGGGGCGCTCGCGCGTTCCCACAGCTCTACACGCCCGGCCGTACGCGAGCGCGCTACCTGAGCGGGCGGCGAGCCGAAGGCGAAGTCGCCCGCTCAGATCGCGAAGCGATGTCGCGCTCGCCGCCTTTGTGGTTCAGCCCCGAGCCGCTAGGCGAGGGGCTGAGGCCGCGAAGGCCTTGTAGACACAGCGCCTCGGTGGCTCTGGTCCAGTGGGACGTCCACGACTACTTCGGTGCCGCCGCCTTCTCGGGGGCGGAAGTCGAGGCGGCCGCCCAGTTCGCCGACGATGAGGGTGCGGACGATCTGGAGGCCGAGGCTGTTGCTGCTCTCCACGTCGAAGTCGGCGGGCAGGCCCACGCCGTCGTCGGCGACGACGGTGACCAGGCGGGCCTCCTTGTCCTCGTCGTAGCGGCGGGCGCGGACCTCCAGGGTGCCGTCGCGGTGGGCGGGCAGGCCGTGTTCCAGGGCGTTCTGCAGCAGCTCGGTGATCACCATGGCGAGCGGCGTGGCGACCTCGGCGGGCAGGACGCCGAAGTTGCCGGTGCGCTTAGGAGTGACGCGGGTCTCGGGGGTGGAGACCTCGCCGGCCATCATGATCACCCGGTCCGCGATGTCGTCGAAGTCGATCAGCTCGTCGGGGGTGAGCGAGAGGGTCTCGTGCACGATGGCGATCGAGCCGACACGGCGGACGGCCTCGTCCAGCGCGGCGCGGCCCTCGGGGATCCGCAGGCGGCGGGCCTGCAGGCGCAGCAGCGCGGCGACCGTCTGCAGGTTGTTCTTCACCCGGTGGTGGATCTCCCGGATGGTCGCGTCCTTGGTCATCAGCTCGCGGTCACGCCAGCGCAGCTCGGTGACGTCGCGGATCAGCACGATGGCCCCGATCCGGGTGCCGCCGACGACCAGCGGGATCGTACGGAGCTGCATGATCGAGCCGTTCGACTCGACCTCGACCTCGCGGGGCGCGCGGCCGCTCAGCACGGCGGTCAGCGCCTCTTCGAGGGGCTCGCCGGTGTCGCAGAGGGTGGCGGTGACCTCGCCGAGCGACTCCCCCACCAGGTCGGTGGCCAGGCCGAGGCGCCGGTACGCCGACTGGGCGTTCGGGCTGGCGTAGGTGGCCCGGCCCGTACGGTCCAGGCGGATCAGGCCGTCGCCGACGCGCGGCGAACGGACCAGGTTGGGCTCCTCGCCCGGGACCGGGAAGCGACCCTCGGAGATCATCTGGGCCAGGTCGCTGGCGCTCTGCAGGTAGGTGAGCTCCAGCCGGCTGGGCGTACGCGCCGAACTGAGGTTGGTGCTGCGCTGGATCACGCCGAGCAGCTTGGCGCCGCGCCGCACCGGGATGGACTCCTCGCGGACCGGGATGCCGCTGCCCCACTCGGGGTCGCCCTCGCGCACTATCCGCCGTTCGCGCCAGGCGACGTCGATCAGCCCGCGCCGCCCGGTCCGTACGATCTTGCCGACCAGGTCCTCGGGGTAGGCGGTCGGGCCCGTCGTCGGCCGCATCTGGGCGACCGCGACCCAGCCGGGCACCGGGGAGGCGGCCGGGTTCTTCGGGCGGCGGGCCTCGGCGGGCAGCTCGGCCTCCGCGTGCAGCGGCACCCAGAGCAGCAGGTCGGCGAACGACAGGTCGGCCAGCAGCTGCCAGTCCGACACCAGGGCGTGCAGCCACTCCAGGTCGGTCTCGGTGAGGTCGGTGTGGTCGCGCACCAGATCGGTCAACGTAGGCACGCCCCTATCATCGCCCATCCCCACCACCGTCCCACCAGCAGGACCTGGCAGGATGCAGCCCATGACCGACGCCCCAGGACGCGATCCGCTGCTCCGTCTCCGGGCCGCGGCGCGGGTGCGCGAGGACGCCGGGCTGCGCCGCCGGCTGCGTCCCCGTACCGGCGATCACGACGGCCTGATCGACCTGGCCTCCAACGACTACCTGGGCCTGGCCCGCGACCCGCGCCTCGCCGAGGCCGCCGCCGCTGCCGCCCGCGACTACGGAACGGGCTCCACCGGGTCCCGCCTGGTCACCGGCACGACGCACCTGCACGCCGAGCTGGACGAACGCCTGGCCGCCTTCGCCGGGTCGCCCGCCGGCCTGGTCTTCTCCTCCGGCTTCCTGGCCAACCTCGGCGCCGTCACGGCCCTGGCGGGCAAGAACAGCCTCGTGGTGTCCGACCAGGTCAACCACGCCTCGATCGTGGACGCCTGCCGCCTCTCCCGCGCCCGCGTGGTGATCACCCCGCACCACGACGTCGCCGCGGTCGCCCAGGCGCTGGCCGAACGCGACGAGGAGCACGCCGTGGTCGTCACCGACGCGGTCTTCTCCGTGGACGGCGACCTGGCGCCCCTCGCCGAGCTCCACCGGACGGCCCGCGCCCACGGCGCCCTCCTGGTGATCGACGAGGCCCACTCGTTCGGCGTCGTCGGCGAACGGGGCCAGGGCGCCGCGCACGCAGCCGGGATCTCCGGCGAACCCGACGTCGTCCTCACCCTGACCCTGTCCAAGTCCCTGGCCTCCCAGGGCGGTGCGGTCCTGGGTCACCCCGAGGTGATCGACGCCCTGATCGACACGGGCCGGGCGTTCATCTTCGACACCGGCCTGAACCCGCCCGCCGCCGGCGCCGCCCTCGCCGCCCTGAACGTGATCGAGGCCGATCCCGGCCTACCGGCCCAGGCCCGCGACCGTGCCGGCCGAATTTCGGCCATTGCGGCCGATCTCGGCCTTGAGACCACAAAACCCGCCGCGGCCGTGGTACCGGTGTTCTTGGGAGAACCGCGCGCAGCTCTCGCGGCGGCGGAGATCTGTGCAGCTCACGGGGCCAGAGTGGGCTGTTTCCGCCCGCCCTCGGTGCCCAAGGGCCGCGCCTGCCTGCGTCTGACCGCCCGTGCGTCACTCAGCGAGGCCGAACTCACAACGCTCCGGGAGGCCCTGACGGCGGTCGCGCACTCTACCGCCCGTAGTCTTCACAGTTAACATCGGGGACAACCGACGGTGAACGTAAGGAGAGACCGTGACGGAGGTCAGGGGCGGGCCCCGTCAGGGGTACGAGACCGATCGCGTCGACCTTGGACGCCACCACTCGGCCCAGGCGCCGCGGATCCCCAAGTATTACAAGCTCAAAGAGCTCCTGGTAGAGCTGATCCAGTCCCTGCCCCCAGGCAGTCCCCTGCCCCCTGAACGCACCCTCGCCGAGAAGTACGAGACCTCCCGTACAACGGTCCGCCAGGCCCTGGCCGAGCTGGTAGTGGAGGGCCGTCTCCAGCGCATCCAGGGCAAGGGCACCTTCGTCGCCAAGCCCAAGGTCTCCCAGGAACTGCAGCTGGTCTCCTACACCGAGGACATGCGCCACAAGGGCCTCCACCCCGAGACCCGCATCCTGGAGATCGGCTACATCAGCGCCGACGAACGCATGGCCGCCCTCCTGGGCATCCGCCCCGGCGGCCGCGTCCTGCGCATCCACCGCCTCCGCCTGGCCGACGGCGAGGCCATGTCGATCGACACCTCGCACCTCCCGGCCCGCCGCTTCCCCGGCCTGCGCCGCGAGCTGCCCCGCCACCACTCCCTGTACGAGACCCTGGCGACCGCCTACGACGTCCACCTGGCCGAGGCCGAAGAGACCATCGAGACCGTCCTCGCCACCCCCCACGACGCCCAGCTCCTGGGCGTCGACGTAGGCCTCCCCCTCCTCCTGCTCTCCCGCCACGCCTTCGACTCCACCGGCCAGCCGGTCGAATGGGCCGAGTCCCTCTACCGCGGCGACCGCTACAAATTCATCACCCGCCTCCGCCGCGACAGCTGACCTCGCCGCTGATCAGCGATTCAGCTCGTTCGGCTACGCTCTGCGAACAACGACCTCTACGATTCCGGGAGCAGATCGTGAGGGAGGAGTCGCCGAACGTGAGTACGGCAACCGAGATAACCGGCGTAGTGCAACTGCCGGACACCGCCTACAACATGTGGGTCCGCGGTGAGCTCGACGACTTCGTCCACGCACCTCAAGATCACCGGGTCGAGGTCATCAGAGGCAAGGTCGTCGTGTCACCGCCCCCCTTGTTCGAGCACGACGCCATCACTGACGACATCGTCGAAGCCATGGTCATGGCGCGTGCAGCTCAACCCGACTTCCCCTGGAAGACCAGCAATGGAGCGGGGCTGTCGCTGGTGGGCATCGGGGACGGCTACATCCCTGACCTGATGGTCCTTGACCGAGAGATATATGAAGCCGCGCGGTCGGCGCGTGTGAAGACTCTCGTTCCGGATCAAGTCGAACTCGTCGTAGAGGCCACTTCTCCCGGGAACGCCCGAAACGATCGGCGGCCGGATCGAGAGTCACAGGGGCACAGCAAGTGGAACGGCTACGCGGTCGCCGAGATCCCCTACTACCTGCTGATCGACCGCTCCCCCAAGTTCGCTCGCAGCACGCTGTACTCCATCCCGGAGCAAGGCTCAGCGGCCTACCTGCACGAGGAGTCGTGGGCGTTCGGCGAGACCGTGTGCCTGCCCGATCCGTTCGGCATCGAGATCGATACGAGCAAGTGGCGGCCCTGGGACGGCTGAGCGCCCAAGGCCGCACCGGGCTTCAGAGGGTCTGCGAGAGGGCCTTGATGGGCATCTGGAGTTCGGTGAGGAGCTCCAGGTCCTTTTCGGCGGGGCGGCCCAGAGTGGTGAGGTAGTTGCCGACGATCATGGCGTTGATGCCGCCGAGCATGCCGTTGCGGGTGCCGAGGTCGCCGAGGGTGAGCTCGCGGCCGCCGGCGTAGCGCAGGATGGTGCGCGGGAGTGCCAGGCGGAACGTGCCGATGGTCTTGAGTGCCTCGGGGCCTTCGACGAGGGGGAGGTCGGCGAACGGGGTGCCGGGGCGGGGGCTCAGGAAGTTGAGGGGGACCTCGTCGGGCTCGAGCTCGGCCAGCTGGCCGGCGAACTCGGCGCGCTGCTCGACGGTCTCGCCCATGCCGATGATGCCGCCGCAGCAGACCTCCATGCCGGCCTCCTTGACCATGCGGAGGGTGTCCCAGCGCTCCTCCCAGCTGTGGGTCGTGACCACGTTGGTGAAGTGGGAACGGGCGGTCTCGAGGTTGTGGTTGTAGCGGTGCACGCCCATCGCGGTGAGCTCGTCGACCTGGGCCTGCGTGAGCATGCCGAGGGAGCAGGCGATGTTGATCTCGACGGCCTCGTTGATGGCCTTGATGCCGTCGCGGACCTGGCTCATCAGGCGCTCGTCGGGGCCGCGGACGGCGGCGACGATGCAGAACTCGGTCGCGCCGGTCTTGGCGGTCTCCTTGGCGGCCTCGACCAGCTCGGGGATGTTCAGCCAGACGGAACGGACCGGGGACATGAACTGGCCGGACTGGGAGCAGAAGTGGCAGTCCTCGGGGCAGCCGCCGGTCTTGAGGGAGATGATCCCCTCGACCTCCACCTCGGGGCCGCAGTGGCGCATGCGGACCTCGTGGGCCAGGGCGAGCAGCTCTTCGAGGCGGTCGTCAGGGAGGGTGAGGCATTCCAGTGCCTGCTCGGCGGTCAGTCCCTTGCCCTCTTCGAGCACCTGCCGCCGGGCCACCTCGAGGATGTCGGTCACGGAATCTCCTTAGCGTAGGTATCGCGGAAGGTAGCAGCGTTGAAGACGCCGCCGAACGCCGGGGCCAGCGCATCATGCGCGGTGAGGAGGAACTCGGGGGCGTCCAGGGACCCGGAGCCGGCGGGCATCGCCCCGGCGAGGGGGCGGGCCGCGACGGTCTCCAGGTCCTCGATGTTGCTCCGCATGGCGAGGTCCGGTTCGGCCGGCCATTCGCCGAGGACGACGCCGGCGAGCTGGACGCCGCGGTGCGCCATCGCCTCCAGGGTGAGGGCGGTGTGGTTGAGCGTGCCGAGGTCGGGGCGTGCGACGAGGACGACGGCCGCGCCCAGCCAGCGGGCCAGGTCGGCGATCGTGGCGCCGTCGTCGTACCGAACGAGGAGGCCGCCCGCGCCCTCGACCAGCACGAGGCGGCGGGTCTCGGAGAGGCTGCGGATGCGTTCGGCGGCCGCGGGCAGGTCGACCGGGTCCATGCCCGCCTGCCGGGCCGCGGCGGCGGGCGAGAGCGGATCGGGGAAGCGGGCGTATTCGTGCAGGTCGGTGACCCCGGCGAGGCGGCGGACGTCGTCCAGGTCGCCGGGCTCGCCGGGCTGGACGCCGGTCTGCCCCGGTTTGACGACGGCCACCGACGCGCCGCGCGCCGCCGCCAGCGCCGCCAGCGCAGCGGTGACGACGGTCTTTCCGACGCCGGTACAGGTTCCGGTCACGACGAGCACACTCACGGCCGCAGATTAGCGTGATGGTCCTCGAGGATCGCTCGTGTACCCCACAGGTTTGGCGGGTGGAATCTTGTACAAGGCCGGAACTCGCCCGGGAGAACGCGCGTCTAAGGCGCATGGCCGAACCATCCGTACGATCAGGCGCCATGATCATGGCGACGGTGCTGATGAGCGCGGGGGCCCTCACAGCCTGCGGCGGGACGGACGATGCCAAGGCCCCCGCCAAGACGGTTTCACCGACGCCGGCCGCGTCCGCACCGGCGAGCACGGGAGCGGCGACCAGTCCGCCGACCGATCCGGGGCCGCTGGCCTCGGGCAGGCTGCTGCTGCGGTGGCGGATGACCGGCGGCTTCGCCGGCGTCGGGAACCCCGGGTCGCTGCCCGAGTTCTCCCTCTACGGCGACGGCCGCGCGGTGGCGGCGGGCAAGAACGGCGGCAAGCCGATGGAGTACCGCCTCAAGCCCGACGCCCTGGCGCGGCTCATGAACGAGGCGAAGGCGGCCGGTCTCGACCACTCGCAGACGATCGGGCCGGAGAACATCGCCGACGCGATGATCCTGCAGATCACCATGGGCGACGCCAAGACCCGCGTCATCCAGCCGGAGAGCCAGAGCACGCCGATCACGCAGTTCTGGAAGAAGCTGGAGCCGGCCGCCTGGCCCAAGACCGACCAGGCCGCCCCCGCGCGCACGTACGAGCCCGCGAAGGTCGCGCTGCTGGCCGGGCAGACCGGCGGCACCGAGGGCGAGAACACGCGTCCGTTCACCCTGGTGCCGCTCGGCCGCGGCGAGCAGGCGAGCGGGGGCATGTGCACGGTGGTCTCCGGCGACAAGGCCAAGGAGGCGCTCAAGCTGTCCTCCGCCGCCAAGCCCACGACCCAGTGGCGGAACGAGGGCAAGGTCTACTCGCTGCGCTTCCGCCCCCTGCTCCCGGACGAGAAGACCTGCGCGGACGTCGCCGTGTCCTAAGAATCTCGGCCCACGGCCTCGCCTGGCGGCTCGGCCTGACCGAGCTTCGGCGAGCGCTGCATCGCTTCGCGATCTAGCCTCATTCCTCGGCCAGACCTTCGGCCGCGCTGTTCCTCGGCTAGACCTTCGGCCGCGCTCGCGCGGTCGCCGAGCTTTGAACCACGCCCTAGCCCGCCAGCTCTGCGGCCACCTCGCGGGCGGTGGCGGCCAGGTCGGGAGGTAGCTGGTCGAGGCGTGAGTCGAGGTCGTCGGCGAAGCGGAGCCGTTCGATGTCCGCCGGTGCCGTACGGGCCTCCGGCATCCACGCCGAGTGGATCAGGAACGGCACCGTGACGCCGTGCGCGGGCGCCAGCACCGCGATCGGCCCGCGTGACACGTCGGCGGCGTCGAAGACCTCGATCCGGAAGCGGTCGTCGTTGTGCACGGCCACGACCAGGTAGCCGTCGTGCCCGCCCGGATCGGCCCCCGCATAGCGCGAGCGTCCGGAGGAGCCGAGTCCGCGCGGCACGAACGAGGGCGAGGTCGGGTAGTCGTCCAGCGCGAACGTCCACTCGTTCAGCGGCTTCAGCCCGTCGCGGTCGAACGAGACCAGCACCGCCGGGGTCTCCTCGTTCGGGAAGAGCGAGCGGTCGATGCGGTCGCCGTAGTTGTCCAGCGCGCGCTGGTTGATCGCCTCGGGGTGGAAGCCGAGGAAGATCAGGTGGTGCCGGGTCGGCTCGGCCTGTCCCTCCAGGCTCCAGTCGATCGCCGACAGCTCGGCCTGCCACCAGCGGCCCGGGTCGTAGGCCCGCGCCCGCTCGCTGACCTGACCGTTCTCCGGGTCGAAGCGCAGCACGGTGGTGAGCGCGGGGGTCATGCCGTGGCAGTACATGCCGCGCAAGGCAGGGTCGACCGGGCGCCCGAACGCGTCCACGTCGTCCTCGCGCAGGTACATGCCGATGTCGACGCCCTTGCTGTGCTCCATGACGACCTCGATGCCGTCGGCGTCGTCGTAGCGGGCGTAGAAGTGGTTGACCTCGGGCGCGATCCGGAACTGCCGGCATCCGGCCGTGGAACGCCCCGGGTCCAGGTCGTCCTTGCGGATCAGCAGCAGCGGCCCGTCCGGGTTGTTGGCGACGGTCCGGTCGCCGCCGAAGATCTCCTCGGGGTCGACCTTGTACGCGGTGTCGGCGAGGACCAGCCAGTCGCGGGTCTGGGTGATCGTGTGGGTGGCCTGCGGCAGCGTCGCGCCCTCGACCTCCCAGCGCCGCACGTTCCGGCCCGTTCCGTCGTAGCGGATCACCGAGGTCACGCCGGTCATCACGTCCCGGCTGACGCTCCACAGGCAGCCGCGGTCGGGGTCGACGACCGGGTGCGCGGTCGAGGAGACCAGCGGCAGCACGGCCTGGTCGATGGTCGGCTTCCAGTCGTCGCGGTGGCCGACCTCGGCGACGAACGCCAGCGTGACCGGGTCGACCTCGACCGGCCGCCCGGCGTCCCAGGTCGCGAAGAGCCGGTCGCCCCAGGGCAGCGGCGCGGTGTTGGCGGCGTTCACGAAGCCCCACGGCGAGTTGGTGCCGACGGGCCCGGCGGCGAACAGGTCAGGCCGCTTGCGGCGCAGCCGTACGGAGGGGGTGTCCACGACGCGGGGCCGCCACGCGAAGCGACCCGCCGGGGCACCGTCGGTCCCGGGCCGGAGCGCGAGCCGCGCCATGATCCCGTCGCCGAAGAACGCGTGGACGGGGTGGGTGCGCTGGTCGGAGGTGCTGACGACGAAGTGCCCGGAGATGTCCTCCGGCCAGGCGCCGGCCACGACCGCCAGGTCGAGACCCGTGACGTCGTCCTTGCTGAGGATCGAACGAGGAACCGGCATGGGGCCAATCAATCCCCTCGCCGCATGCGTCGTCAAGTGTCTAACGACTATTCATCGGCCGAGCGCTTGTTAACGTGCGTTCATGAACCCTCGGCACGGTGGCGACGCGGTCATGTCAGTGGTGCGGCGCTACGGCGTCGAGACCATGTTCACCCTCTCCGGCGGCCACGTCTTCCCGCTGTACGACGGCGCGGTGAAGACCGATCCCCCGGTCCGGATCCTGGACACGCGGCACGAGCAGACCGCGGTCTTCGCCGCCGAGGGCACCGCGCGGCTGACCCGGCGGCCCGCGCTCGCGGTGCTGACGGCCGGGCCCGGCATCACGAACGGGATCAGCGGCATCACCACCGCCCACTTCAACGGTTCACCGGTCGTCGTACTAGGCGGACGGGCCCCGCAGGCCCGCTGGGGGTCTGGAGCGTTGCAGGAGCTCGACCACCCTCCCCTGGTCGCCCCGGTCACCAAGCTGGCCACGACCGCGCAGGGCCCCGACACGCTCGCGGCCGACGTGACGAAGGCGTTCGACACCGCCGCGACGCCGCACCGGGGCCCGGTCTTCCTCGACTTCTACATGGACCACCTCTTCGGCCCCGCGCCCGAGGTCCCCGACGAGAGCACCACCGCCGCCCCCGAACGCGCCGAGCCCGACCCCGAGGCGCTCGCCGCCATCGTCGCCCTGCTCCGCGAGGCCCGCCGTCCCGTGCTGGTCCTCGGCTCGGACGTGTGGATGGACGGCGCCGACGAGGCCGCCCGCGCGTTCGCCGAGGAGCTGCGCCTGCCGGTCGTCGCGAACGGCCAGGGCCGCGGCATCTTCCCGCCCGGCCACGAACTCCTCGTCACCCGCGCCCGTTCCAAGGCCTTCCGGGAGGCCGACCTGGTCATCGTGGCCGGTACGCCGCTGGACTTCCGGCTCGGGTACGGATCGTTCGGCGGGGGTTCCGGGGGCCGCCCCCCGGGTGAGCACAGCGGTGGCGCGGCCAAGGTCGTTCACCTGGCCGACTCGCCCTCCCAGCTCGCCACCCACACCCTCACGGCGGGCGCGGCGGCCGGCGATCTCTCGCTGATCTTCACCGGCCTGGCCACAGCCGCAGGCAAAGCAGGAGTCACGCCGGCCTCGTACGCGCTCTGGGCGGGCGACCTGCGCGACGCCGCCCGCGCGGCGGTGGCCGGGGACGCCGAGCTGCTGGCCTCCCCCGCCGACCCGATCCACCCGATGCGGCTGTACGGGGAGCTCGCCAAGGTCCTGGAGGACGACGCCGTGGTGATCGGCGACGGCGGCGACTTCGTCTCGTACGCGGGCAAGTACGTCGAGCCGAAGCGGCCGGGCGGCTGGCTGGATCCCGGCCCGTACGGCTGCCTGGGCACCGGCCTCGGCTACGCCGCCGCCGCGCGCATCGCCCGCCCGTCGTCGCAGGTCGTGCTGCTGCTCGGCGACGGCGCCGCGGGCTTCTCGCTGATGGACGCCGACACCCTCGTCCGCCACAACCTGCCGGTCGTCATGATCGTGGGCAACAACGGCGCGTGGGGGCTGGAGAAGCACCCGATGCAGATGCTCTACGGCTACGACGTGGCCGCCGAACTGCAGCCCGAATGCCGCTATGACGAGGTCGTGCGGGCGCTCGGCGGCGTCGGCGAGCTGGTCACCCGCCCCGAGCAGCTCGGGCCCGCCCTGCGCCGCGCGTTCGACTCCGGCGCCCCGTACCTGGTCAACGTCGCCACCGACCCCGAGATCGCCTACCCCCGCAGCACCACGGGGGTCTGAGCCGCACCACCGCTCTCACCTTCGGTAGTCTGACGATCACTGCATGGACTCATCGGGGGATGAAGTGAAGCGGACGACGACCTGGGGCGCGAGCGCGCTCGCCCTGCTCGGCATCGCGATGGGGCTCACGGCCTGCGGCGGCAGCGGCGACGCCACCCCTGTGTCCAACGCGACCAGCGGGCCGACCGGACCCCAGATGAGGCCCGGTTCCGGCACCGTCACGCCGACCCCGCCGACCTCTCTGCCGACGGGCACCTACGACCCGAAGAAGGTGGCCGAGGGTACCGCCTGCACGTGGCTCGCCAACCAGATCACCGCAGCCGTCCAGGACCCGGTCGACCGGGGCGCCTCCAGGGAGTACCCGATCCTGCTGACCGAGGAGTCGGCGACGTCGTGCTCGCTGGTCGGGCTCGCGACGGTCACGCTCCTGGACACGGCGGGGCACACCGTCGCGACCGCCAAGCCGGGCGCGGCCACTCAGCCGACCCTGCTCACCCCCGACAAGCCGATCCGGTTCACGCTGACCACCCCGCGAGCCGGGGCGTCCACCGAGGCGGCCGCCGTCCAGATCACGCTGCCGCACGGCGGCGGCACGCGAAAGGTCGACGCGCACGGCATGACCGTCGCGCCGAACGCCGTGGTCGTCGGCGGCTTCGCCCCGCAGACCTGACGGGCCGGCCCCGGCCGCACGGCAGAGCCCGGCGGCGGGCCGCGGGCGGCGGGCGGTCAGGTGGAGGCGAGTTCGCCGTGTTGTGAGCAGCGGGCGGTCCAGCCGGTGGGCGTCACCTGAACGACCATGCGGCGGCGGCACCGGGCGCAGTAGCGCGGCGGTTCCATCCGGCGCGCGGCCTGGCACGCCGCGTGGTCGCCCGCCGCCGCAGGCTCGCCGCAGCGGTCGCAGTAGGTCTCCTCGGGCCCCGTATGTGGCACAGTCACGAGCGGAACAGTACCGTCAGCCGCTCGACATCCGGTCGACGATCCCTGTGTCGTAGGTCCCGTCGAGGAACTCGGGCCTGCGGAGCAGGTCGTGCAGGAACGGCAGGTTGGTCGCGAGGCCCTCGATGATGAACGCGTCGGCGGCGTCGGCGGCCAGCTTCAGCGCGCCCGCCCGGTCGGCGGCGTGCACGCACAGCTTGGCCAGCAGCGGGTCGGAGAACGGCCCGACCGAGGTGTCCTCGGCGTAGCCCGCGTCGATCCTGACGCCGTCGCCGACGGGCTCCTCCCACAGCTCGATCCTGCCCTGGCTCGGCTGGAAGCCGCGCGGGTCCTCGGCGTACACGCGCAGCTCGATCGCGTGCCCGCGCGGCTCCACCGAGGTGAACGAGACGGGCTCGCCGGCCGCGACGCGCAGCTGCTGCTCGACCAGGTCGATGCCGGTGACCAGCTCGGTGATGGGGTGTTCGGCCTGGAGCCTGGTGTCCATCTCCAGGAAGACGAAGTCCTGCGCGGCCGCGTCGACGAGGAACTCGACGGTCCCGGCGCCGAGGTAGCCGACGGCCTCCCCGGCGCGTACGGCGGCGTCGAGCATCCGTGCGCGCAGGCCGGGCGTGACGGCGGGCGAGGTCGTCTCCTCGGCGACCTTCTGGCGGCGGCGCTGAACGGAGCAGTCCCGTTCGCCCAGCGCGACGACCGTTCCGTCGGCCATCCCGAGGATCTGCACCTCGACGTGGCGCGCCCGTTCCACGTACCGCTCGATGAGGACGTCCGGGCTGCCCAGCAGGCGGTCGGCCTCCGACCAGGCGATCTCGAACGCGCGGCGCAGCGTGGCCTCGTCGTAGGCGGCGTTCATCCCGAGGCCGCCGTGGCCGCCCGCGGCTTTGACCATGACCGGGTAGCCGATGCGTTCGGCCTCCTCGACGGCGGTGCCGACGTCCGGTACGGGCTCCCAGACGCCCGGCGAGACCGGGACCCCGGCGTCCTTCATGAGGTTCCGCGCGTTGATCTTGTCGCCCATCCGGGCGATCGTCATCGGCGGCGGACCGATCCAGCCGAGCCCGGCGTCCACCACCCGGCGCGCGAACTCCGCGCTCTCGGCCAGGAACCCATAGCCGGGATGAACGGCCTGCGCGTTCGTGCGCTTGGCCGCCTCCAGGAGAGCCGGCATGTCCAGGTAACTGGCCGCCGGCTGAGGCGGTCCGATGAGCAGGGCCTCATCGGCCTCGGCGACGAACGGCAGGTCCGCGTCCGCCTCCGAGTAGACCGCGATGGCCTTCAGACCCATCGAACGCACGGTGTGGATGATCCGGCTGGCGATCTCGCCTCGGTTCGCCACAAGGACCGACTCGTACACCTGCGGGCACTCCCTTACCGACTCGCCGACAACGCCACGACATTAGTGGGGACCGTAGTGCCCAGTACGGCCGCTCTCACAACTGATACCGCACCCTGGATCTGTCCCGACGCTCCGTTGGGACACGGCGCACGGAAGGTGAGCAGCGTCGTTCGGAAGTGATCAGTGGCGTACGGGAGGCGATCAGCGCGTACGGAAGTGATCAGAGGCGCGGGACGCGGTCCACGACGCGGCTGAGGGCCTCGACGACCGTCGGGTCGTACTCCGAGGCCGAGTCCAGCCGGAGCCGTTCCAGCACGGCGGCGCCGCGGTCGCGGTCGGCGGAGTCGCCGACCAGGTCGTCGTAGGCGTTGGCGACCTTGATGATGCGGCTGGCGAGCGGCGGCGGCGCGGGGCGCGACTGCGCCTCGGCGTGGCCGGTGCGGTACGGGCGCGAGGACAGCTGAACGGTGTGCGCCACCCGGTCCAGCACCCCGGTCTGCTTGATCACCTCGGCGCCGAGCTCGGCGATGCGGCGCTGCTCGGTGGGCGAGGCGAGCACGGTGGCGCCGCCGGGGATCGGGTCGCGGAGCGAGAGCTGGCCGATGTCGTGCATCAGCGCCGCGTACTCCAGCTCCAGCAGTTCCTCCTCCTTCATGCCGAGCTCGCGGCCCATCGCGACGGCGAGCCAGGACACCCGCCGCGAGTGCCCGGTCTCGACGTACCCGCCGACCTCGGTGACCCGCGACAGCGCCCGTACGGTCTGCAGGTAGGTGGCGCGCACCCCCGCGTACCGCCGGAACGCGAACTGGGTGACCAGGATCGGCGCGGTGAAGATCAGCAGCGCGGCCGGGCCCATCACGGTGGTGGCGACGGCGATCAGCATCGCGGTCGCCGAGGTCGCGGCGCACAGCGCGAGCTTGGCGCGCATCTCGTCGCCGAGCGCGATGCCGAACCGGACCCGTACCGTCTCGGCCCGGATCATCGCGGCGATCACCACGTCGCACATGCAGGCCAGCACGGTCGCGACGCCCATCAGCGCGAGCAGCAGCTGCCAGTTGTCGAGGTTGTTGGCGATCGGCCGGAAGCAGAGCGCCACGATCGCCACCGTGAACAGCCGCCGCGCCATCGCGTCCAGGCCCGGTGAACGGCCGACCGCGATGTGCGGGAGCGAGCCGACCAGCATGCCGACCGCCGTCACCGCGACCACCTGCAGCGGCGAGTGCCCGGCGGGCACCACCTTCAGCGAGGAGTTCACCGGGTGCGGCGCCGGGCCGACCCCGACCAGCAGCGCGTAGCCGATCGCGCCCGCGCTGGCGATCGGCGCGACCTCCCGGTTGCCCGGCATGACCATGCGGAACAGCTCGCCGAGCGCGATCAGCACGCCGAAGATGATCGCGACGTTGGGCTGCTCCAGCCGTACGGCCGCCACCTGCGTGATCGCCACGATCACGAACAGCCCGGCGAACGCGATCAGCAGCAGCTGGCCGGAGTCGATGGTCTGCCAGGAGGAACGCGGCGCCGCCGGCCCGCGACGCGTCTCACTCACCGGCGGACCCCGTCGCCGGCGACCTTGATGGGGGTGGAGGGGTCGTCGTGGTCCTGCTGGGTGGTCTCGACGACGTCGTCCTCGGGCAGCACGACCGGCTTCGGCGGCTCCCACCCGTCACGTTCCAGAGCGCGCAGGAACGCCTCCACGATGCCCGGGTCGAAGTGGTCGCCGGCGCCGCGCCGCAGTTCCTCGACGGCCTCCTCGATCGTGCGGGCCGCGCGGTAGGAGCGGGTCGAGGTCATCGAGTCGAACGCGTCGGCCACCGAGATGACCCGGGCGAACTCGGGGATCTCGTCGCCGGCCAGGCCCATGGGATAGCCGCGGCCGTTCATCTTCTCGTGGTGGTGCATGATCCCGGCGAGCGCCTCGTCCAGGAAGCCGATCTCCCGCACGATCTCCAGCCCGCGCATCGGGTGCAGCTGGATCGCGGCGAACTCCTCCTCGGTGAGCGAGCCGGACTTCTGCAGCACCTTGGTGGGCACGCCCAGCTTGCCGACGTCGTGGAGCATCCCCGCGTACCGGATGGCCTCCACCCGGTCCGAGCGCATCCCGATCTCCTCGGCGATCATCACCGAGCCGCGCGACACCCGTTCGGAGTGGCCGCGGGTGTAGTAGTCCTTGGTCTCGACCGCCTGGCAGAGCGCGGCGAGGGTGGCGGCGTGCGCCTGCTGCTGGGCGCGCGTCTGTTCCAGCGCCCAGCGCGCGATGAACAGCGGCAGCAGCACCAGCACGGCGGCGAACGGGCCGACCTTGGACCACAGGCCCGCGATCAGCAGGCCGAACATGCCGTACCCGAGGCAGGAGAAGACCAGCTGGCCGCTCTCGTGCAGCAGTTCGCTGAACGTGGCCTGCTTGCTGAGCAGCAGGATGCCCGCGACCAGCAGCAGGTTGACCACGACGAAGGTGACCAGGGCGCCGACGAACGGGCCCAGAACGTGCTGCACCCACTCGACCTCGCCGGGCCTGACCTTGCGTCCGCCGAGCGCGTCGAACACCGTTCCGGCCGCGAAGCCGCACAGTGCGAACTGCGCACCGTTGAAGAGGCGTTTGACCGGAGCGAACAGCCGCTGCCCGGTGACCACCGCGCAGAGCCCGAGCAGCGCCGCGCCGGCCGGGCCGAGCAGCACCACCGAGGCCAGGCCCGCGGCGAAGCTCAGCGAGACACGGGCACGCTCCACATTGAGCAGAGCGGGCGCGGAGTCGCAGATGAGGAAGAGGACGGCCAGCACGGCCAGCCACTTCCAGTTGAGGTCGAAGGACGACGTCGCGATCAGCCCCGCCGCCAGGGCGACGATGCCGACGACGTACGCCCAGGCCGCTAGAGGTAGTCCACGCATTGCCGCCCCCTCGGGAGTCGACGCGGCCGTAGCCGGGAGCTTAGACCCAGGACACGCCCTTGGGCGGCGAGGCGACGGGGCCGTCGCCCCGGCCCTGGACGGCCGCCTGCACATGCTCGGGCATGACTCCTTGCCTCCCCCCGTTCACCGGGCGTCCGAGTCCGGCGACACCGCTGAGGTCCGCGCCGCCCGGACGAGCATGACTCCCCGGTGACCCGGGCAGTTGCCGCTCCCGTCGCTGATTTCGGCACAAGCCTAACGCGAGCGGCCCAGGCCCCACAGGCATGCGGCGAATCGTGAGCAAAGCGTGAAGTAATCGTCACCTTGAGTGATCAAACACCCCGTGGACGTCACCGTCCCCGCGCCCACGCCACGGTTTCGGACAGTCCCTCACGCAGCCGTACGCGAGGGGTCCAGCCGAGCTCCGCGACGATCCGCGAAGGGTCGATGGCCATGGCGGGAAGGTCGCCGAGCCGCGCCGGGGCGAACGCCGGCTCGTCGGGCGCGCCCGCGGCCTCGGCGACCAGCGTGTGCAATTCACGGTCGGTGGTCTGCACACCCGTGCCGACGTTGAAGCGCATACCGTCGCCCGAGTGGCCGGTGGAACGGGCGAACGCGTCCACGACGTCGCCCACGTACACGTAGTCGCGGGTCTGCTTGCCGTCCCCGAACACCTTGGTGGGCTTCCCGGTCAGCAGCGCGTCGGTGAAGATCGAGATCACCCCGGCCTCGCCCTCGGGCGTCTGGCGCGGCCCGTACACGTTGGCCAGGGTCAGGATCGTGTGCGACAGGCCGTGCAGCGCCGTGTACATGCGCGCGTAGACCTCGCCGGAGACCTTGGAGGCCGCGTACGGCGAGGCGGGCCGCAGCTCGGCGTCCGCCGGAACGGGCAGCGCGTCGGGCACCCCGTAGACCGCGCAGCTGGAGGTGAACACGGCCTTGCGGCTGCCCGCCGCCCGCGCCGCCTCCAGCACGTTCGCGGTCCCCATCACGTTCGTGCGCGCGTCGGCCAGCGGGTCGCCGACGCTCACCCGCACGCTCACCTGGGCGGCGAGGTGGCAGACGACCTCCGGCCTGGCCGCCGCCACCCGCTCCACGAGGGCGGGATCGGCGACGTCCATGCGCCAGATCTCGATGTCGTCGCGCGCGTTGGAGCCGGTCGAGAAGTCGTCGACCCCGACCACCTCGTGCCCTTCGGCGAGCAGCGTGTCGACGAGATGGGACCCGATGAATCCGGCCGCGCCGGTGACGAGTACGCGCATCCCAGCACGATACCGAGCCGGACCGCGCCCGGACCGCCGGGCGGCCCCGGGTGGACGCTTCCGTTACACGGCCACGCGGCCACGCGGTCACCCGATACGCCGGTTACGCGAGGGCTATGCGGTGCTGGTGCCAGTGCCGGTGGTCTCGCCGGCCTTGATCTCGCCGCAGATCTCCTCGATGCGGCCGAGGATCTTGGCCTTCAGCTCGCCGGGCGCGGGCTCGCAGCCGCACGACTTGTTGACGAGCTTCTTCACGGCCTCTTCCAGGCCGTACTCCTGCAGGCAGGGGCCGCACTCGTCGAGGTGCTCGCGCACCTCGCTGCAGCCGCCCTGGTCGAGCTCGCCGTCGAGGTAGGTGTAGACCCGCGCCAGCACCTCGGTGCAGGGCGTCTCGTGGTGGTTGCCGCAGCTCATGCGGACCCCTCCCTCGCACGGGTGAGACCACGGTCCTGAGCGTAGTCCTCCAGCATGCCGCGCAGCTGCCTGCGACCGCGGTGCAGCCGCGACATCACCGTACCGATGGGGGTGCCCATGATCTCGGCGATCTCCTTGTAGGCGAAACCCTCGACATCGGCAAGATACACAGCGATGCGGAACTCCTCCGGCAAGTCCTGCAAAGCGCGCTTCACATCCGAGTCGGGCAGGTGTTCCAGGGCCTCGGCCTCGGCCGACTTCAGCCCGCTGGAGGTGTGCGATTCGGCCCGCGCGAGCTGCCAGTCCTCGATCTCCTCGGTGGCGGCCTGCTGGGGCTGGCGCTGCTTCTTGCGGTAGGAGTTGATGAACGTGTTGGTCAGGATGCGGTACAGCCAGGCCTTGAGGTTCGTGCCTTCCTTGAACTGGTGGAAGGACGCGAAGGCCTTCGCGAAGGTCTCCTGAACGAGATCCTCCGCGTCCGCCGGGTTGCGCGTCATGCGCAGCGCGGCCGAATACAGCTGGTCCAAGAACGGGAGCACGTCGCGCTGGAATCGCTCTTGGCGCTGCTCCACGGTCTCCGTGGTGCTCGGTACCTGACCCACCCCCTTCATCGTGGCGACGACGGCGTCGTCGTACCCCACTGACGATATCGGTCGGCGGGGGGCGACCACGCCAGCGGGTGTGCCCGGCGGCGCCTTCACCCTGGCACCGTCGGCAACAGCTGTAGACATCCCCTGCACCTCCGCTGAGCACACGTGGTATCGGTGCGCGATCAAGGCCGCGCAGACCGTTGTGCGTCGGTCCAACACCACCGGCCGTCCCGAGATTCCCGGCGCGTCCAGGGTCACCTCACACCTACCTGCACGTAGGGTGATGACCGCTCCGGACGGGGAAGGAAGTCACATACACGGCTAGAACAGGAGCAAACCGTTGCTACCGCTGCCGGCGGGTCCCCCGGAGCCCACCATCGCCAGCCTGCGCCACGACGGCGAGTCACTGGCGCTTTATTGGACCTTCTACTGGGCGGTGGCCGCCGCCCAGCTGGCCCGATGGCTCCCCAGGAAACCGTCCCACGTGCTGGATCTGTCCGGCCCCGACGCGCACACCGCGGCCCAGGCCGCGGCCGCGGGCCACCACGTCATCCAGCTCCGAGATCCGAGCGCCGAAGCCGAGCTCCGAGATCCCGGTGGCAACGCCGAGCCCCCAGAACCCGTTGGAAACGTTTCCAACGGTGCAGGCTCGACTCCGCCGCACGGGCCTCCCCCACCGCCTGGAAACGTTTCCAACGGCAACGGCAACGGCAACGGATCGGCCGACGGCGCTGGGCGGCCCCACGGCGCCGGACCGGCCGACGACGCTGGATCGGCCCGCGGCGCTGGATCGGCGGGTGGCGCGGGGCTGGCCAACGGGAACGGGGCGGCTCGGGGGCACGGGTCGCTGCATCCGGTGATCGCGGACTCCGAGTCGCTGGCGTGCCTGGCGGATACGTCGCTGGACGCGGTGGTCGCGGATGATCGGGCACTGTCGCGGCATCTGGCCACCGAGGCCACCGTCGCGGAGATCGCCCGGGTGCTGCGGCCGGGCGGGCGCCTGTTCTTCTCGGTCGACAGCCTCACCCTCGGCATGGCGATCCTGGCCGAGCAGAACTACTGGGCTCACCTGTCGGACGTTCCGGCCGCCGAGGTGCTGCTCATCCCCTGGCCGGACGGAACGATCACCCGCTGCTTCCAGGCCGATCAGCTCCGCGAGCTCCTGACGGGCGCGGGGCTGGAGGTCGAGTGGATCCGGCCCCGTACGACGCTGTCCCCGTCCACCGTCGAGCACCTCCTGACCGGGTCCCCCAAGGCCCTGAGCCGCCTCGTCCGCACAGAACTGACCGCTCCCCTGGGCGACGAGTCCCTGGGAATCCACCTGCTGGCCAGCGCTCGCCGCCCCGGCCCCCACTTCAACCGTCGCTGACCCGCCCCCAGGCGCCGGCCGCCTCGCCCCACCAGACCCCCTCCCGCACGCGGGCGCGCTACCTGAGCGGGTGACGAGCCGGAGGCGGAGTCGCCCGCGAAGACGGCGAAGCCGTCTGGCGCCCGCCGCTTTCGCGGCTCGGGCCCGAGCCGCCAGGCGAGGGCCCGAGGCGGTGGAGGCTAATGCCGCACAGCCCGGTCGTGCTTGGTCTGGCAGCCGAGGCAGCGGGCGGCGTCGGGGCGGACCTCCAGGCGGCCTTCTGGGACGTCGTGGCCGCAGCCCAGGCACTGGCCGTAGGTACCGGCGTCGATGCGGGCGAGGGCGGCTCTGACGATGCTGCGGTGGCCTTCCAGGGACTCCAGCGCCGCCTCCACGCGGTCGCTGTCGCAGAGGCCCGAGCCGGCGTCGGCGGCCGAGAGCTCACGCTCGGGGTGCTCGCCCCGCAGGATCGCGATCGAACGGTCGAGGTCGGTCAGCATGACCTCCAGGCGGCCTTGGGCGATGACGACGTCCACGTGCGCGAACTCCCTTCGGGGGCAAGGGGTTCTCGGCCGCCCTCGGGCGGCGCGCGTCCGTGGGAGCAGTCAGAACAGGCTGTCGGAAGAGTTGCTAGGACTATCCCCGTTTGTGGCGGGTTCCATGAGTTCTGGCCCGTTGTTTTTCACGTTGTTGACCGCTTTGGACACCGGGTAGGCCTCCATGGTCCCGGCCATGGCGGGGGTCAGCAGGCCCCGTACGGTCTCGGTTTCGGTCAGGGTGGGGTCGAGCCAGGCGTCCCAGCTGTCCCGTTTGACGATCATGGGCATCCGGTCGTGGATGCGGCCCAGGTCGTCGGGCGCGTCGGTGGTGATCACCGTGCAGGTCCAGATCCACTCGTCCTCGGGCGACTTCCACAGCTCGTAGAGCCCGGCCATGGCCATGATGGCGTCGTCCTTGGGGTGAATGAAGAAGGGCTGCTTCTGCGGCTTCTTCTTCTTGGCCTTCTTCTCCCCCGCGGCCGGGTCGTCCTCCTCGGGCTCCCTGGAGGACTCCAGGACGTACCACTCGTAGTAGCCGTCGGCGGGCAGCAGGCAGCGGCGCTTGGCGAACGCGCGGCGGTAGGCCGGCTTCTCGTGAACGGTCTCGAACCGGGCGTTGATCATCCGGCTGCCGATGGAGAGGTCCTTGGCCCAGACCGGCACCAGCCCCCAGCGGACCGTGCGCAGCGTCCGCTCGGCCTGGGCGTCCTCGGGCGCGTCCTTGGGCGCGCGGTCCAGAACGACCGGGACCTGCTTGGTGGGCGCGACGTTGTAGTCGGGCTGAAGATTCTTCTCGACCGCGTCGACCTGCACCTGGAACTCGTCAAGGAGCTCCTGGCGGGCCCGGGTCGTTGCATAGCGACCGCACATCCCCCCATCCTGCCCCTTGGGTCGGACGGAACGTCGGGCGGAACGGCCGGGACCGGCCGCATAGGGCCGGAAACGCCGGGCATGTAGGGCCCATGCGACCCATCACGACACTGGCCCGCCCGTTCGTGGCGGCCCCGTACATCATCACCGGCCTCGAAACCCTCCGCGACCCCCGCCCCCGAGCCGAGCAGGTCGCACCCACGGTCAAGCCCATCGCCGACCGGCTGGACTGGCTGCCGACCAAGGACCCCGTCACGCTCGTACGGATCGAGGGCGCGATCGGCCTGGGGACCGGCGTCCTGCTGCTGACCGGCAAGTTCCGGCGCATGACGACGTTCCTGCTGGCCGCGCAGCTCGTCCCGAGCCTGGCGACCGAGCACCGCTACTGGACCGAGGACGACCCGGAACGGCGCGAGAGCGAGCGCTCGCATCTCCTCAAGAACGCCAGTCTCTTCGGCGCCCTGCTCATGGTCGCCACCGAGCCGCGGCGCAACAGCGGCGCGCTGCGCCGGAAGGCGCACGAGGCGGCGCTCGAGACGCGGGTGCTCCGGCGGGAGACCGCGGCCGAGCTCAAGAACGCCCGCCGCGAGGCCAAGCACCAGATCAAGGAGGCGCGGCGCGAGGGCGGGCGTAAGGCGGCGCGCTCGGCCAGGACGGCGGCGAAGGCGGCGGCCAAGAGCCGGAGCAGGTCGGCGGCCCAGAGTGCCAAGGCGGCGTCCAAGAGCGCGAAGGCCGCGTCCAAGGACGCGGTCAAGGGCGCGTCCAAGGGTGCCGCCAAAGGTGCTGCCAAGGGCGCGGCCGTGAGCAAGGCGCAGGCCGCCAAGGTCGCCCACGCGGCGAAGGGAATCAAGCGGTCTTCCTGAAGCCAACCATAAAAGAACTTCAAATCGGTTGAACCCGTGGCCGGATCCGTCCCGTACTGCCTCCTGACCGCCCGTTTTCCAGGGACCCCCTACCCGACGGAGACGCCCGGCCATGGCAACGCCCGGAACAGTCGGCCGTCCCACCGGGGGGCTGCGGAACCTCTTCCGCCGCCCTAGACCGGTAACGGACGCCGAGGACGAACTGCTGGTCGCCGAGTTGTACCGCCAGTATCATCGGCCCCTGTTGACGTTCACGCTGCGCCTGACCGGCGGAGACCGGCAGTGGGCCGAGGACGTCGTTCAGGAGACCATGATCCGGGCATGGCGCAGCGCCGACCGGCTGGACGTCGACGGGGCGTCATTGATGCCATGGTTGGCCACGGTCGCGAGACGCATCGTGATCGACAACCGGCGGTCTCGGGACGTACGGCCGCCCGAGGTGGGCGACGGTCCCCTGGAGAACCTGCCCATGGCCGACGAGATGGAAGGGCTCCTACGCAAAGTGGTCGTGACCGAGGCGCTCACCGCCCTGTCACCGGCCCATCGGGAGATCCTCACCGAGACGGTGCTGCGCGACCGTACGGTCAACCAGGCCGCCGAGGTGCTCGGCATTCCGGTGGGCACGGTCAAATCCAGGGTTTATTACGCACTGCGAGCTTTGCGCGTCGCACTTGAAGAAAGGGGTGTGACGGCATGAGCTCCCAGATCGAGCACACCGACGTCGGCGCTTACGCGCTCGGACTTCTGGAAGAGGACGACAAGCGCGCATTCGAGGCGCACCTCCAGAATTGCCCGGCGTGCCGCGCGGAACTCGGCGGAATGGCCGGACTGGCCAACGCGCTGTCGGGTGTCGGTTCCATCGCCGATGAAATCATGGGGCTGGACGGCAATGGCCCACCGGCGCCGGGCGCCCATCCCGCGTCCGGCGCCGTTCCACCGCCGGCCACGGTCCAGTTCTCCGGAACGGCCCCGACGACCGGAGCCGTCCCGGCGCCCGACGCGGGTCCGCCGGGCGCCGTTCCGCCGCCTCGCACGGACGCGGGCTCCGCGAGCGCGCCGCCGCCCGGGGTGATCGACCTCCTTGAGCGGCGCAGGCGGGCCGAGCGGCGGCACCGCAGGGGCACCTACCTGATCGGTTCCGTCGCCGCGGCCGCACTGCTGGCCACCGGGCTCACCGTGGGCTCGGCGATCGGCGGCGGCGACGGCGGAACCGGCGGCGACCACAACCACACGCCGGCACAGGCCCTGGTCATCTGGGGCGAACGACACAACGGCAGCGACGCCAAGACCGGCGCGTCCGGTCTGGTGGGCCTGGAGAGCAAGGGCTGGGGCACGCACGTCGGACTGGAGTTGCGCGGCGTTCACGGCCCGTTGAAGTGCAAGCTCGAAGCGGTGTCCAAGACGGGCGTCCGCGACACCGTGACGACGTGGGCGGTCCCGAACAAGGGCTACGGCGTTCCCGGCCAGCCCAACCCACTGATCGTGCACGGCGGTACGGCGATCCCACGCCAGGACCTCGCTCGCTTCGAGGTGCGGATCGACAACGGCGGAACCGACGGCGGCCAACTGCTGTCCATTCCCCTCTGACACAACTGATCGGGCACGACCGACAAGACTCGAGACCGATGAAAAGGGCCGCCCGTCCCGGGGCGGCCCTTTTCGCGTGCATGGACTCATGCGCGCATACTTTCAATCGGTTGATAAGCATCTCCCATCAATCAGATAAGAAGAAAATTCTGAAACCTATTGAACCCGCGGCCGGAAGCTCCTCGTGCGAAAGGGTGAAGACAGCAAACCGCCCTAAGAGACCAGGGGTAAGAATGTCCATTCGCAAGGTTCTCCTTCCCACCATCGCCGCCGCCGCGATCGTCGCCTCGGGGGCGGGGGTGGCCGCCGCCACTGGCGTCACCGGCAATCTGACGAACGGTTCCAGCAAGGCCACAGGCACGCACACTCATACCGGCGCCGTACCGGTCAACGGGGCCGAGCTTCCGGTCGACAGCCTGGCCGAGGCCTCCAACAGCGACATCACCTACTTGGCGGCCAGCCTTCAGGGCCGCAACGAGGTCCCCTCGAACGACGGCAAGGCCGTGGGCGACCGTGACGGCAGCGCGACCGCGCTGATCCGGATCCAGGGCGACAAGCTCTGGTACGCGCTGCGCTGGAACGACATCGCGGCCCCGACGGCGGGCCACGTCCACCTTGGCGTCAAGGGCTCCAACGGCGCCGTGAAGGTTCCGTTCTTCGCGGGCACCCTTCCCGACACCGCGCGGGGCGTGGCGGGCGTGGTGCGGGTGACCGACAAGGCCACCCTCGACGAGCTGAAGAACAACCCGACCGGCTTCTACGCCAACATCCACACCGGCGAGTTCCCCGGCGGCGCGGTCCGCGGGCAGTTCCACAAGCTGTCCAAGCCCGCCGACCTCAACGGGGTACTGATCGGGAGCTCGCCGGCGCGCCTTCAGGCCGCGATCGACGGCGCGCAGGAGATCCCCAACCCCGAGGGCAAGAAGACCGGCGACCCGGACGGCCGCGGCACCGCGTTCGCCCGCAGCCACGACGGCATGATCTCGTGGGGCTTCACCTGGGCGTCCATCGGGCAGCCGACGGTCGGCCACATCCACCAGGGCGCCAAGGGCATGAACGGGCCGGTCGCCGCCGACCTGTTCGAGGCGCCGAGCGGCCTGCCCGCAGGGGTGACCGGGCTCGCCGGGATGACGCCGGTACGCGGGGACATCGCCCGGAAGGTCATGCGTTCGCCCGACGGCTTCTACGCCAACCTGCACACCGCCGAGTTCCCGGGCGGCGCGGTCCGCGGCCAGTTCGCGCCGTTCAGCGGAACGCAGTCCCGTACGTTCACCAAGCCGGTCATCCAGGGCGAGCAGATCTACCGCTGCACCAAGCAGGCCGACGGCTCGTTCGCGTTCACCCAGGAGGGCGTGAAGGCAACGCTGGTGGACGGCATCAAGCACTCGTTCGTCAACCCCGGCCCGCAGGGCCCGCCGCAGTGGGTCGCCCGTGACGGCAGCGCGGTCACCGGCAAGGCCGTCACCAAGACGCCGAACGGCGACGGCAACATCCCCGAGCTGGTCCTGGACGCGACGCAGGTCGGCGCCAAGAGCGGCCTGCTCGCCGGCGCCACCCAGGTCCTGCGCCTCAACACCATCGGCGGCGTGGCCCCGACCGGCGCCTGCGACCCGAACACCAAGCCGATCGCCAAGGTCCCCTACCAGGCCGACTACGTCTTCCTCGGCTAGCCGAGGAAGAACAGCCGCCTAGGCGCCCACGACCAAGCCCGCCGCACGCGGTCCGTCCCTACCCGTGCGGCGGGCTTTCCCATGCAGCGTCATCTCATGCAGCGTCACCTCATGCAGCGTCATCTCATGCAGCGTCACCTCATGCAACGTCACCTCATGCAACGTCACCTCATGCAGCGTCACCTCATGCAAACGTCACGACCTCGTCCACGTGCCGCAGTACCGGGTCCGCGCCCGGGATGGCCGCGCGGTGGCTGATGAGGACGACCGTCCGGCCGTGCGCCGCCGCGAACAGGTCGGTCAGCACGGCCGTCGCGGTCGCGTCGTCCAGGTGGGCGTCCGGCTCGTCCAGGATCAGGATCGGGGCGTCCGCCAGCAGCGCCCGCGCCAGCGCGATCCGCTGCCGTTCTCCCCCGGAGACCCGGGCGCCGTGCTCACCGACCCGCGTCTCCAACCCGTCCGGCAGTTCGGCGAGCCACCTCCCAAGGCCCGCCCGCCGCAGCGCCGCAGCCACGTCGCCGTCCGGCGCGCCGGGACGAGCCAGCCGTACGTTCTCCAGCACGCTCGTGTCGAAGAGGTAGGCGTCCTGCCCGCACAGCGCGATCACCGAACGCACCTCGTCGGCCGCCAGGTCCCGCAGTTCCACGCCGCCCAGCGTGACCGACCCCCGGTAGTCCAGGAAGCGAACGAGCACGGCCGCCAGCGTGGACTTGCCCGCCCCGCTCCGGCCCATGACCGCCACTCGCCATCCCGACGGCAGCTCCAGGTCCGGCGCGACCAGCGCGTCCCCGTCCGCTTCCTCGGCCCCCGGCCAGCGCGCCCGCAGCCCGCGAACGCTCAGCCGCCGCCCCTCCGGCAGTCCTGCCGCCTCGGCAGGCTCGTGCGCGGGCGCCTCAGCCTCCAGAACGCCCCGCACCCGCGCCGAGTCCTCGCGCGCCCGCAGCAACCCCTGCGCCGCCTCCGACATGGCCCCCAGCGCCTCGAACGCGGCCAGCGGGGTCAGCACGATCACCGCCAGCAGCACCCAGTCCAGCCGCCCGTCCCGTACGGCCGGAACTCCGAAGGCCAGCGCCCCGACGACAGCACACCCACCGGCCAGAACGGTCAGCCCGTTCCCGAGCCCCGCCGTCCACGCCGAACGCGACCCGGCCGCCACGACCCGCGCGTCCACCCGCCGCAGTTCCTCCAGCCGTCCCGGCAGCGCGCCGTACGCGACCAGTTCGGGCAGTCCGTCGACCAGTTCGCCGGTCCGTGCCGACAGTTCCGCACGCGCCGCCGCGCCCCGCCGTTCCGAACGCAGCGCACCCCACCAGGCCACCAGCGGCGCCGCGACGCCCCCGACGACGAGCGCAGCCGCCAGGACGCCCCCCGCCGCAGGCAGCAGCCACCACTCCAGAATCACCGCGACGATCCCGGCCGTGCCCGCCGCGACCATCGGCAGCACGCCCCGCAACCACCGGTCGGCGACGCCCTCCACGTTGTCGACGACCGCGCCGAGCGCCCCGGGCCGCACCGCAGGCGAGACCACCGTCAGCCGTTCGAAGATCCGTACCCGGCTCCGCTCCAGCAGCCGCAACGCCGCGTCGTGCCCAACGATCCGTTCCGCATAGCGCAGCACCCCGCGCCCGAGCCCGAACGCCCGCACCGACACGATCGCGACCATCAGATACAGGACGGGCGGATGCTGCGACGCCCGCGAGATCAGCCAGGCGGACGTCGCCATCAGCCCGACCCCGCACGCCAGCGCCGCCGCCCCAGCAACCGCCGCGCCCCCCAGCCGCAAGCCCCACCGCAGGCTCATGCCAACACCGCCGGACGTTCCAGAACGGGCTCCAGCGTCACCACGCGGTCGGCGCGCTCCAGCAGCGTCCGCCGATGCGTGGCCACAAGAGCAGTCCGCCCGTCCACCAGCTCCGCGAGCACCTCGACCACCTCGACCTCGGTCATCACGTCCAGGTGCGCGGTCGGCTCGTCGAGGATGACGAACGGCGTGCCGAGCAGGTCGCAGCGCAGCGCGGCCCGCGCGAGCGCCACCCGCTGCCGCTGACCTGCCGACAGCTTGCCGACATCCCCGTACGACGCGACGTCGAAGAGCTCCGCCGCCCGCCGAACGGCAGCGGCGGGCGCCCCCGGAACGGCGATCGCGATGTTGTCCGCCGCGCTCCCGGCGAAAAAGCACGGCCGCTGCGGGACCCACGCGACCTGCCGCAGCCAGTCCTCACCGGCCACGAGCTCCTCGCCCCCGACCAGGACGCGCCCCGCCTCGATCTCCCGGAAGCCCATCAAGGCCCCGATCAGGCTCGTCTTCCCGATCCCGGACGGCCCGGTCAGCGCCGTGAAGCCGGACACCTCCAGCGAGAACGGCCCGACGCCCGCAGGCCCCACGACGACGTTCTCCACCTGGAGAACCCCAGCACCACGCGTTCCCCCACCGACCCGCGCAGGCACCGGCGCGTCCACGATCGACAGGATCCGGTCGGCCGCCGCCATCCCCTCCTGCCCGGCGTGGAATCGCGCGGCCGCCTGGCGCATCGGCAGGTAGGCCTCCGGCGCGAGGATCAGCACGAACAGCGCCGTCTCGAACGTCAGCGACCCCGACACCAGCCGCAGCCCCACCGAGACCGCGACGAGCGCGACCGACAGCGTCGCCGCCAACTCCAGCACCAGCGCGGAGCAGAAAGCGATCCGCAGCGTCGCCAGCGTCGCGCCTCGATGCTCGCCGCTCACCGCGGCGATCTGCCGCGCCTGCGCCCGTGCTCGCCCGAACGCCTTGAGCGTCGGCAGCCCGGCGACCACGTCCGCGAAGTGCCCGGCGAGCACCTCCAGCACGCGCCACTGCCGCCGCGTGCGGGCCGCCGCGTACATGCCGATGAGCGCGCCGAACAGCGGGATCAGCGGCAGCGTCAGCAGCACGATCACCGCCACGGTCAGGTCGGTCGCGGCCAGCGCCGCCAGCACGGCGACCGGGACGATCACCGACAGCACCAGCTGCGGCAGGTAGCGCGCGAAGTAGGGGTCGAGCGCCTCCACCCCGCGCGTCACCAGCACGTTCAGCTCCCCGGACCGCGCGTCGGGCAGCGCGTTGAGTCGCCGTGCCGCGATCCGGGCGAGCATGGCGCCGCGCAGCTGCGACTTCACTCCGGCCGCCGAACGCTGGGCCGCGACCTCCTGGGCCCACACCAGCAGCGCGCGCACCGCCACGACCGCGATCAGCGAGAACGGGACGGCGAGGGAGGCGATGGCCGACGCCAGCAGCGCGGCCTGGGCGAGCACGCATCCGGCGGACAGGACGCCGAGCAGCACGCACACGATGAGGTAGGGCGCGGTGGACCGGGCGTGCCGGACCAGGCGCCGGTCGATGGGGGTCGGCATGGCAGCGTCGTCGCCCGGCTCAGGCGGGGATGCTCTGGACGCCGATGCGCTTGCGGAACACCCAGTACGTCCAGCCCTGGTAGAGCAGCACGAGCGGCAGGAAGACGACCGCGACCCACGTCATGATGCCCAGCGTCTTGTGGGAGGCCGAGGCTTTGTCGACGGTCAGGCTGTTGGCGTCGCTGATCGTGGACGGCATGACGTCCGGGTAGAGCGACACGAACAGCGTGATCGCCGCGAACGCGATCGCCGCCCCCGACAGCCCGAACGTCCAGCCGTCCCGCCCGCCCGTCCGGTTGAGCAGCCACGAGGCGACCAGCGCGACGGCCGCGACGAGGCCGGTGAGGGCGGTCGCGACCGACCCGTGCTTGGCCTGCGTCCAGATCAGGAAGACCGCCGCCGCCACGACCGCGCCGACCCCGACCTGCGCCGCCATGCGGATGGCCCGCTCGCGGATGTCACCGGTCGTCTTCAGCGCCGTGAACACCGCGCCGTGGTAGATGAACAGCAGCAGCGTGGTCGCGCCGCCGATCAGCGAGTAGATGTTGAGCAGGTCCCAGAACGACCCGACGTACTCGTGCCGCTCGTCCAGCTTGACGCCGCGCACGATGTTGGCGAACGCCACGCCCCACAGGAACGCCGGGATCAGCGACCCGAAGAAGATGCACAGGTCCCAGCCGCCGCGCCACTTCCCGGTGTCGCCCTTGCCGCGTTCCTTGCCCCGGTACTCGAACGCGACGCCGCGCAGGATGAGCGCCACGAGGATGATCAGCAGGGGCAGGTAGAAGCCGCTGAACAGCGTGGCGTACCACTCGGGGAACGCGGCGAACGTCGCGCCGCCCGCCGTGAGCAGCCACACCTCGTTGCCGTCCCACACCGGCCCGATCGTGTTGATGAGCACGCGCCGTTCGGTGTCGTCGCGGGCGAGCGCCCGGGTGAGGATCCCGACGCCGAAGTCGAACCCCTCCAGGAAGAAGTAGCCCACCCAGAGCGTCGCGATGGCGACGAACCACAGGTCTTGCAGGTCCACAGGATCCCCCGATCCCCGATCCAGAATCAGTAGCGCCGGATGTCAGTAGGCGAAGGCCAGTGTCAGTAGGCGAAGGCGAGTGTCAGTAGGCGAAGGCCAGCGGCTTGTCCTCGGCGGCCTCGGCGGGCGGGTCCTCCGGCGGGTCCTTGCGCGCGTACGCGAGCATCAGGCCGAGCTCGACCACCGCGAGCGCCCCGTACAGCACGGTGAAGACGATCAGCGAGGTCAGCACGGTCCCGCCGGGCACGCTCGGGGAGACGCCGTCCTTGGTCTCCAGCAGCCCGAAGACCACCCACGGCTGCCGCGCCATCTCGGTGAAGATCCAGCCGGCCGAGTGGGCGACGAACGGCAGCACCACGCTCCAGATCGCCAGGATCCACAGCCAGCGCTTCTCCGGCAGCCGCCCCTTGCGGGTCAGCCAGAGCCCGGCGAGCGCGACCAGGGCGGCGAGCCCGCCCGCGCCGATCATGACCCGGAAGCCCCAGTACGCGATCGGGATGATCGGCCGGTAGTCGCCGGGACCGAACTCCTTCTGGTATTGCGCGTTGAGGTCGTTGATCCCCTCGACCTTGCCGTCGAGCGTGCCGGTCGCCAGGAACGACAGCAGGCGGGGCACCTCGAGCGAGAAGACCGGCTTGGAGCCGTCCAGCGTGCCGATCGTCAGAATGGAGAACGAGGCGGGCTGCTCGGTCTCGTACAGCGCCTCGGCGGCCGCCATCTTCATCGGCTGGGTCTCGGTCATCACCTTGCCGAGCTGGTCGCCCGACAGCGCGACGCCGGCGAACCCGACCAGCGTCGCGACCAGCCCGAGCCGCAGTGAGGTCCGGAACACGTCCTGGTTCTTCTTGCGGGCGAGATGCCAGGCCGAGACGGCCGTCAGCAGCACGCCGGCCGTGACCCAGCAGCCGAAGATCGTGTGCGGGAACGTGGCGAGCACGACCTTGTTGGACAGCACCGCACCGAAGTCGGTCAGCTCGGCCCGCCTGGTCGCCGGGTTGAACGTGTAGCCGACCGGGTTCTGCATGAACGAGTTGGCCGCGAGGATGAAGAACGCCGACAGGGCCGTGCCGATCGCCACCAGCCAGATCGCCAGCAGGTGCAGCTTCTTCGGCAGCCGGTCCCAGCCGAAGATCCACAGTCCGAGGAACGTGGACTCCAGGAAGAAGGCCAGCAGCGCCTCGATCGCCAGCGGCGCCCCGAAGATGTCGCCGACGAACCGCGAGTAGCTGCTCCAGTTCATGCCGAACTGGAACTCCTGCACGATCCCGGTGACCAGCCCCATCGCGAAATTGATCAGGAAGAGCTTGCCCCAGAACTTGGTGGCCCGCTTGTACTTGTCGTTGCCGGTCCGTACCCAGGCCGTCTGCAGGATCGCCACCGCCAGCGACATGCCGATCGTGACCGGCACGAACAGGAAGTGGTAGACGGTGGTGATGCCGAACTGCAGGCGCGCGAACAACAACTCGTCCAAGGCCGTGCTCCCCCCAAGGCGCCGCGCGTGCTCCCCCCGAAGCAGCGATAGGCGCGTCCGAACCTAGACCTCGGCCCGGCCGCGCCCCGCGGAATCTCCAGGCGGTTGCCCAGCGATTTCCCCTTTCTTGCAGGGATCTTGCCTGCTGGAACGCCCGTCCGGGCCGCCGGGCGGCCCGATAACCTAGCCCTATGCCTTCTCCGCACTGGTCCGCCCCGGTCACCGACGCCCCGATCGACGCCACCGTGGCCGTCCCCGGGTCCAAGTCGATGACCAACCGTGCGCTGATCCTGGCCGCCCTCGCCGCGACCCCTGCGACCGTCACCCGCCCCCTGCGCAGCCGCGACACCCTGCTGATGGCGGACGCGCTGCGTTCACTCGGAGCCGGCATAGGCGACGACGGCGACGACTGGCAGGTGCTGCCGGGCGAGCTGCGCGGCCCGGCGCGGGTCGACTGCGGTCTCGCCGGGACGGTCATGCGGTTCGTTCCCCCGGTCGCGGCGCTGGCGGACGGCGAGGTGGTCGTGGACGGCGACCCGTACGCACGCAAGCGCCCGATGGGGCCGATCATCACCGCGCTGCAGGCGCTCGGCGCCGACATCGACGACGAGGGCCGCGGCGCCCTCCCGTTCACCATCCGCGGGCGCGGCTCGGTCCAGGGCGGCCCGGTCACGATCAACGCCTCCAGCTCGTCCCAGCTGGTCTCGGGCCTGCTCCTGGCCGCGCCGCGCTTCGAGAAGGGCGTGGAGGTACGGCACGAGGGCCCGCCGGTCCCGTCCGCCCCGCACCTGGCGATGACGGTCGAGATGCTGCGCGCGGTGGGCGCCACCGTCGAGACCGGGGAGAACGTCTGGCGCGTCGCCCCCGGCCCGATCCGCGGCGGCGAGACCGTCATCGAGCCGGACCTGTCGAACGCGGCCCAGTTCCTCGGCGCGGCCCTGGTGACCGGTGGCCGGGTGACCGTCCCGGGCTGGCCCGAGCAGACCACCCAGCCGGGCGACGCGCTGCGCAGGCTGCTGGCCGCGATGGGCGCCGACGTCACCCTCACCCCCGACGGCCTGACCGTGCGCGGCCCGGCCGGCGGCACGTTCGACGGGCTGACCGCCGACCTGCACGAGGTCGGCGAGCTGACCCCGGTCCTGGCGGCGCTCGCCGCGCTCGCCGACGGCCCGTCCCGGCTGACCGGGATCGCGCACCTGCGCGGCCACGAGACCGACCGCCTCGCCGCGCTGGTGAACGAGATCAACGCACTCGGCGGCGACGCGAACGAGCTCCCCGACGGCCTGGAGATCCGCCCGCGCCCCCTGCACGGCGGCGTCTTCCACACCTACGACGACCACCGGATGGTCATGGCCGCCGCGGTGCTCGGCCTGGCCGTCCCCGGGGTCGAGGTGGAGAACGTGGCCACCGTGGGCAAGACACTCCCCGACTTCACCGGCCTCTGGACCTCCATGCTGACTGATTGAACTTCCATGCTGACTGATTGAACTTCCATGCTGACCGCCTGAAAGGGGCGACCACTGGCACGCAGACCGCAGGACTACGACGAGGACGACGTCCGGGTGCGCCCCGGGCGCCGCGGATCGCGCCCGCGCACCCGCCGCCGTCCCGCGCACGACGACGCGGTGAACGGCTTCGTCACCGCCGTGGACCGCGGCCGCTACCAGGTCCTGGTCGAAGAGGACCGGATGGTCACCGCGATGCGCGCCCGCGAGCTGGGCCGCAAGGGCGTCGTGGTCGGCGACCGGGTCGCCCTGGTCGGCGACGTGTCCGGCGAGCCCGACTCACTGGCGCGGATCGTACGGGTCGAGCCCCGCACCTCCTCGCTGCGCCGCACCGCCGACGACACCGACCCGTTCGAGCGGATCATCGTCGCGAACGCCGACCAGCTGGTGATCGTGACCGCGCTGGCCAACCCCGAGCCCCGGCCCCGCATGATCGACCGGCAGCTGGTGGCCGCCTACGACGCCGGGATGGACCCGCTGCTCGTGCTGACCAAGGCCGACCTGGCGCCGCCGGACGACCTGCTGGCCGAGTACGCGCCGCTCGGCATCCCCTACGTGGTCACCGTTCAGGGCAAGGACCAGACCGGCGAGCTCCTGCCGCACCTGACCGGCCGCATCAGCGTCCTGGTCGGCCATTCGGGCGTCGGCAAGTCCACCCTGGTCAACGCCCTGGTCCCGGAGGCCGAACGGGCCGTCAGCCACGTCAACGCCGTGACCGGCCGGGGCCGCCACACCTCCTCGTCCGCGATCGCCCTGCCGCTGCCGGGCGACGAGGGCTGGATCATCGACACCCCCGGCGTGCGCAGCTTCGGCCTGGCTCACATCAAGCCCGAGAACGTCATCAACGCGTTCGAGGACCTGGCCGAGGGCGCCGCCGAACGCTGCCCGCCGCACTGCGACCACCTCCAGGAGGACTGCGGCCTGGACGAGTGGGTGGCCGAGGGGCACGCCTCCAAGGCCCGCCTGGACTCGCTCCGCCGCCTCCTGGCCAGCCGGGAGGGCGACGCCGAATAGCCCGCGCGTCGCACCGCCGCACGTCTGTATCGTCCATGTATGCCCCAAGTGATCGCCGAGCGTTACGAGCTCCTGGACATGCTCGGGCGCGGCGGCATGGGCGCGGTCTGGCGCGCCCGCGACCGCACGCTGGACCGGGAAGTGGCGATCAAGGAGGTCGAGCTCCCGCCGGGCCTGGACGCCGCCCAGAGGGAGCGCGTGTACGCCCGCACGTTCCGTGAGGCCCGTTCCGCCGCCCGCCTCGACCACCCCGGGATCGTGACCGTCTACGACGTCGTCGAGCACGACGGCCGCCCGTGGATCGTGATGCAGCTGGTCCGCGCGCCCGCCCTCGACTCGGTCATCGCCACCGACGGCCCGCTCCCGCCGGGACGGGTCGCCGCGATCGGCGTCGACCTGCTGGAGGCGCTGCGCGCCGCCCACGCCGCCGGGGTGATCCACCGGGACGTCAAGCCGGGCAACGTGCTGCTCCCCCACAACCGGGCCGTGCTGACCGACTTCGGCATCGCCACCGTCGCGGGCGACGAGACCCTCACCCAGGCGGGCGCGATCGTCGGGTCGCCCGCGTACCTGGCCCCCGAGATGGCGCGCCGCCAGAAGGCCTCACCCGCCTCGGACCTGTGGTCGCTCGGCGCCACGCTGTACGCCGCCGTCGAGGGCCGCCCGCCCTACCAGCGCGGGGACGTCTGGGGCGTGATGGCGGCCGTGCTGTCGGACGAGCCCGACCCGACCCGCCTCGCGGGACCCCTCCAGCCCGTCCTGCAGGGCCTCCTCCAGAAGGACCCCGAACTGCGCATGCGCGGCGAGGACGCGAGCCACCTGCTCCGCGAGATCGCCCAGGGCGCCCCCGTACGCGCGATGCCCGGGCCGAACGAGCCGCCCGCGCGCGACATGACCCTGCCGCCGATCCCGGCGTCGCAGACCGTTCGGCCCCATCCGGGCAAGGGCCCGCGCTGGCCCATCCTGGTCCCGGCCGGGATCCTGGCCATGGTCGTGATCGTGGCCGCCGTGGTCCTGGTCATCTTCGTCGACAACGGCGGCGGCAACAACGACCGACCGCCCGGCTCCCGCCTGACCCCGACCACCACCGGCGGCCCGTCCAGCCCGTCGGCCTCGGCGCCCAGCACCACGGTCCCCCAGGGCTTCGAGCCCTACCGCAACTCGCTCTTCGCCGCCTCGATCCCCAAGGGCTGGACCAAGGAAGGCTCGGACGACAACGTCACGTTCAAGGACCCGAACTCCTCGCGCGGCATCGCGGTCCAGAAGATCCGGGACACCCCGGGAAACGAGAGGGTCTACCTCACCCAGACCGCCGAGTCGCTGAAGGGGTCGTACCAGAACTACAACGAGACCTCCTTCAACGGGAAGGTCCCCTACCAGGACGGCGCCGCGGAACTGGAGTTCACGTTCACCAAGGACGGCAAGAACGGCCGCTGCCGGGTGCGCCTGTTCTCGTTCAACGGCGCCCTCTACCTGGCGACCATGCCCGCGCTCGCCTCCGGCTGGAGCGACAGCAACGCCAAGTTCGACGCTTTTCTCAACTCGTTCCGGAGCCCCTGACCCCGGCCCCATCATCAACCCCCGCACTGTCCTCAACTCCCGCGCCGTCCTCAACCCCCGCGCTGTCCTCAACCCCCGCACTGTCCTCAACCCCCGCGCCGTGCACGCTCTCGCCAGACTCGACGTCCGCCGAAGCCGCCTGGGATGTGGGGTCGAGGGGTGGGCGGCGGGGGACGATGAGCGGGGCCCGGGCGGGCGGCTCGGGTGTGGGGCGGGGCAGGTGAACGGGGGGTGTGGCCAGGCGTTCGGCCAGGGTGCGGGCCTCGTCTTCCAGCTCGTCCTCGGTGGGGGCCATGCCGACGACGACCAGCAGGACCGTGGCGATCAGGCTGACGACGACGATCACGGGGAGCAGGACGCCGGTGCCGGTGACGCCGGGGACGTGGTCGGCGTGGCCGGGCTGGTCGGCGTGGTCCATGGTGACGGTCATGGAGGCCATGCCGGTGTAGTGCATGCCGGTCACCGCGACGCCCATGATCAACGAGGCTCCGACGGTGGCGAGGGTGCCCCGGACACGGAGGGTGAACCACAGGGCGGCGGTGGCGGCGACGACGGCGATCACGACCGAGAGCAGGACCAGGCCCGCTCCGTAGTGGATCTCGCCGGACATCCGCATGGCCGCCATGCCCGTGTAGTGCATGGTCGCGACGCCGAGGCCGGTGATCACGCCGCCGACCAGCAGCGGTACGGGCCGGTCGCCGCCGTAGCCGACGGTGAAGAGCCCGAGCCCGACCACGGCGACCGCCATGAACGCGCTGAACACCGTGAGCCCCACGTCGAAGCGGACCGGGGAGCCGTCCACGGTGAAGCCCAGGATGGCGATGAAGTGCATGACCCAGATGCCGGTGCCGCCGATCGACAGGGCCGCGAGCCCCAGCCAGGCGGCCCGCTGCACCTCGTTGGAGGCCCGGGCTCTGGAGGCGAACAGCAGGCCCAGCAGGGATCCGACGACCGACATGGAGTACGCCGGCACCGGCGTCCACAGGCCGTAGGAGAAGTGATGTACGTCGGCCATTGGGTGCATAGCCAAGGTCCCCCGAATTCACCCTTTTCGGTTGTTTTGCCGCATGCTAACGACCCTCTGACCAGCGAAACCGCCATGACCGAATCCGGTCATGCCCTGACCGGGGAACGACGGGGGGTCTGACAGGGCCAGGCAGGAAACGGACGCGGTCCCCGATACTGGGCGCATGGACAACCGAGGCGAACTGACCGAATTCCTGCGGACCCGGCGGGCGCGGCTGCAGCCCGAGGACGTGGGGCTGCGGCCGTTCGGCGGGCGCCGGCGGGTGCCCGGGCTGCGCCGCGAGGAGGTCGCCCAGCTCGCCGGGGTGAGCGTCGACTACTACGTGCGGCTGGAGCAGGGCCGTACGCAGAACGTCTCGGAGGAGGTCCTGGAGGCCGTCGCGCGGGCCCTCCAGCTGACCGAGGACGAGCGCGACCACCTGCGCAACCTGGCCAAGCCGACCCGTACGCGCCGCCGCCCGCCCGCCCGCGTCGAGCGCGTCCGGCCGGGCATGCAGCGGCTGCTGGACATGGCCGAGGGCATCCCCGCCTACATCGTCGGGCGGCGCTGCGACGTGATCGCCTGGAACCGGATGGCCGCAGCGGTGTTCACCGACTTCGGCGCGCTGGCCCCGCTCGACCGCGGCTGGGGCCGGTTGCTCTTCCTGAACGAGGACATGCGGGCACTCTTCGACGACTGGACGATCAAGGGGAAGGAGACCGTGGCGTTCCTGCGGTTCCGCGCGGGCCAGTTCCCCGACGACCCGGAGCTGGCGGCGCTCGTCGGCGAACTGTCGGTCAAGAGCGAGGACTTCCGGCGGTGGTGGGCCGACCACAACGTCCAGGACAAGACGTTCGGCTCCAAGAAATTTCACCACCCGCTCGTGGGCGAGATGACCCTCGAATACGAGACCCTGCGCGCGACCGACAACAGTGATCAAGTCCTGGTCACCTATACCGCGGCGGCCGGTTCGCCCTCCGAGACGGCCCTGCGGCTCCTCGGCAGCTGGGGCGCGAGCACGCAGGACGCCGACGCCTCATCGGACACCACGACGGGCTGACATCGGTTTGGATGGCCGTATGAATCGGATGCCCGTATGACTTGGATGCCCGTATGAAGCGGCGCGCGCTCCTCAAAGCCACAGCCCTCACGGCAACGGCCATCGGCCCCCTCGCGGCGGCATGCTCCTCGGGCGACGACGACGGCGGTGGCGGCGGGAACGGGAACAGCGGGCCGAAGCCGGGCGGGACGTCCGCCTCCCCACCCAAGGCGATCACCGCCGCCGACTGGAACGCCCTCGGCCGCGGCCTCGAGGGCAAGCTGATCCGGCCCGGCGACGCGTCGTACGAGCGGGCCCATCGCCTCTACATCCCGCGCTTCGACCGCATCAAGCCCGCGGCCATCGCCTACTGCGCCCACCCCGAGGACGTCGCCGAGTGCGTGCGGTTCGCCGCCGCGCGGCACGCGCCGGTCGCGGTGCGCTGCGGCGGTCACGGCTACGCGGGCTGGTCCACCGGAACGGGCCTGGTGATCGACGTGTCGGCGATGAGCACGGTCACCGCGACCGGCGGCCGCGCGGTCGTCGGCTCGGGGACCCGGCTGATCGACCTGTACTCCAAGCTGGCCGACCGGGGCCTGGCCGTCCCGGCGGGCACCTGCCCGACCGTCGGCGTCTCCGGCCTCACGCTGGGCGGCGGCATCGGCGTGACGTCCCGCGCGTACGGGCTGACCTGCGACGTCCTGGAGTCGGCCAAGGTGGTGACGGCCGACGGCAAGATCCTCACCTGCGACGCGAACCAGAACAGCGACCTGTTCTGGGCGTGCCGGGGCGGCGGGGGCGGCAACTTCGGCGTCGCGGCCGAGTTCACCTACCGTACGCACCCGGCGGAGAGCCTCACGACGCTCTTCCTGCGCTGGCCGTGGGCGCAGGCGGCGACCGTGATCCGCGGCTGGCAGCGCTGGCTCGCCTCCGCGCCCGACTCGATCTGGACGAGCGTGCACCTGGACACCGAGCCCGCCGACGGCGTTCCCCAGGTCCAGGTCGTCGGCGCGGCCGTGCAGGACCCGTCCGGCGACCTGAACCGGCTGTACGCGGCCATCGGCACGAACCCGGTCGGCGAGCAGGTCCGCCTGCACTCCTACATGGACGCGATGCAGCTGATGGCGGGCTGCTCGGGCCAGACGATCGGGCAGTGCCACGGCCAGGGCGGGCTGCCCGGCCAGGCGCCCGACGGGCGCTTCCCGCGCACCGAGTACGCGGGCAAGTCGCACATCGCCCTGCGCCCGCTGCCGGACGCGGCGATCGCCGCGATGACGACCCGGATGGTCCGCGGCAACTCCGTCAAGAACCGTTCGGTCGCGATGGACGCGCTCGGCGGCGCGATCGGCCGCGTCGGCCCCGGCGCCACCGCGTTCCCGCACCGCAGCGGGCTGTTCTGCATGCAGTACCTGGAGAACGGCCTCGACCACACCTGGCTCCGCGACCTCCACGGCACCATGGACCAGTACGTCGGCGGCGCCGCGTACGTGAACTACATCGACCCGGAGCTGAAGGACTGGAGCCGCGCCTACTACGGCGACAACCGCGAGCGCCTGGCCAAGGTCAAGGGCACCTACGACCCCGGCCGCCTGTTCACGTTCCCCCAGGCAGTCAGCTAGAAAGTCGCGTCAGAGGGTCGCGTAGAGGTAGGCGGCGGCGAGCGTACGCCACGGCGCCCAGCGTTCGGCGTGATCGTCCACAGCGCGCACCGAAGGAAGCTCATCCCAGCGGCCCAGCTCTGCCAGTGCCTTGCGGATCTGCAGGTCCGCCGAGGGCATGACGTCCGTACGGCCGAGCGCGAGGATCAGCGCGCCGTCGGCGGTGAAGCGGCCGACGCCCTTGATCTCGGTGAGCTCCGCGCGGACGGCGTCGTCGCCGAGCCCGGCCAGCCTCCCTGCGTCCAGGCGCCCATGAACGACGCGGCGCGCCACCTCGGTCAAAGTCGCGATCTTCGCCCGCGAGTAGCCCACCTCGGTGAGCGTGGCGCCCGCAAGCGCCAGGAACTCATCCGCGTCCGGCAGGCGGCCGCCGCACCGCTCGCGGAGGCGGCCGATGATCGCCATCGCGGACGCGTTGGAGATGTGCTGGTCGGTGACCTGGCGGAGCAGCGACGTCCACAGCCCGTCTCCCCAGCCGTCGAACGCCTCGGCCGGATCCAGCTCCGGATCCGCCTCGACCAGCCGCCGCATGCCGCCGCCGACCGCCCGCAGGCGTTCTCGCCCCTCGCTCCAGTCCGGCTCACCCGCCGCTCGCACCAGGGACCCAGTCACTCGGGAGACGCCATCACTCGGGAGACGCCATCACTCGGGGCACTGTCACTCGGGGCTGTGTCATTAGAGGCCGTGTCATCAGGGACCCAGTCACTCGGGAGACGCCGTCACTCGGGAGACGCCGTCACTCGGGGGCACTGTCACTCGGAGGCTTTGCGTCGACGGTGTTCGCGGACGCGGTGACGGACGCCGCAGATCTCGGTCGCGCACCACACCCGGCGGCCGCTCGGGTCGAGGAAGAGCAGGCCGCACACCGGGTCGGCGCAGGTCCGCAGCATCGAGGCGCTGCGGCCCGCGAGCTGGTCGGCGGCCTGGCGGGCGATGCGGCCGAGCGCCGCCTGCCCGTCGGGCGGGCGCCGCACCTGCAGGCCGCCGGACTCGGTCGCCAGGACCAGGGTGCGGTCCTCGGTGAGGAACTCGTTGACGCGGTCCACGGCGTCCTGCGGGAACGGTTCCAGGCGTACGGTCGCCAGGGCCAGGCTCCGCAGCGCCTCGCGGAGGATGCGCGCGCGGGCCAGGTCGCCCTCGGTGGGATCGGACTCCGGCAGGAGGTCTTCGGCGTTGAGCCATTCGCGGAACCGCGTGACGCTGCTGAGGCGCTCGACCGGGGCGGTGCCGTAGGCGTTGCCGACCGTGGCAATGAGATCGAGCCATGCGGCACCGGTGTCGAAGCGCAGCCTCTTGATGCGGGCCTCGGCCTCTGGGGACACCATTGTCCGATGATACCCCTCAACCCGTTACATAGACCGCTCACAGCCAGCCTCGTCTCTCCGCGAGGACACCTCCCTGAAACCTGCTGGTCGCGTTCATCGTCCGCAGGATCTCCGACACGCGGCGCCGAACGGTGCGCACGGAGACGCCGAGACGCCGCGCCACCACCTCGTCCTTGGTGCCGTCGCCGAGCAGCCTGAGCATGATGCGGTCGCTCGGCGCGAGCGGTACGGAGGGCTCGGCGCCGCTCCCGTCCTCCTCGACCTCCAGGTAGTGGTCGACGGTGCTGGCCTGCGACCAGCAGTTCTCGAAGAGCGCGTAGAGCGCCTCGACCAGGCCGCGACCCCGGACGATCAGCGTCGCGTGGCCGCCGCCGTCCTCGTCGTGGGCGCTGCGGTTCTCGGTGAGGACGATGACCTGCCGGTCCAGCGCCAGCAGCTCGACGGGCGGGTCGGGCACGGCGCGCAGCTCGCCGCCCTCGTTCAGCCGGGGACGGATCATGCCGCGCAGCCCGTCGTCGGCGAAGAACGCGGTCGGGTAGATGAGGCGGAGCCCGACGCCGCGGCGCAGGGCGGCGATCTCGGCGGGTTCGTTGTCGGTGCTCGGGCGGCCCGCGGCGCCGGACACGGGTGAACGCGTGATCCGGGCGATCTCCTCGCGGACCGCGCCGAGCAGCCCGGCGACCTGGAGCCTGGCCGCCTCCGGGTCGCCGATGCGGTCGATCGTGGGTTTCAGCCCGGCGGGGCCGAGCACGGGATGGCGCTCCAGCAACCCGGCGAGCTCGGCGTACAGCACCGTGATGTCGCTGCGCCTGCGCGCGTAGTCGGCGTCGACCTGGGCACGCAGCCGGTCGGTCGCGACCAGCGGGCCGTTCGAGGTGGGGCGGAGCCTGCCCACCTGTTCGGTGCAGACCAGGCCCGCGCCGATCAGCCGCGAGACGCTTTCACGTACCTGCTGGTCGGGCAGGCCCTCGTTCCGCGCGACCTGTTCCGCCGTGCAGTCGAAACGGTGCGCGATATGGCCGTAGACGACATCATCAACCTCCTCAAGACCGAGCATCTCAAGCATCGAAGAAGTCCACCCTTGGTCGGACGTTCAAGCCCGCGTCATCCGGATGGGCGGGCACCCGGGTCTTTCTCGCACCCAGGGAAGGTTCCAAACATGAAAGACCCGGGCGCCGAAGTATTCGCACGTGACCGGATGGTTTTCAGACCGCGAAATGATGGACCTTTCGCGCGCTTCGCAATCCAGTCATGCCGAAATCAACCCATTCGGATGGCCGTGTTAGGCGACCCTTCATCAACGCGTAGTAACAGAGGAAACTCGTCAGGTGATTTCGTCGTCGTCCGGTGCCCGGCCGGCCAACTGATCATCCAGGTAAGCCCGGTAGGCGTCGCCGTCGTAATGGCCGTGGTCCGAAAGGCAGAACACCACCGGCCGTTCGGCCTGCTCGGGCCTGCACGCCAGTTCGCAGGCCGCGTGGACGGCATAGGCCGCCTCCGCCGAAGGCAGATGCCCTTCGGTGCGCAGAAGCAGCCGCGCGCTGTCGAACACCGGCTTCTCGTCGTAGGCCTCCGGCTGAAGCATCCCCTGCGCGTGCAGGGCGCTGAACAGCTTGGGCGCGGCGTGGTAGCGCATGCCCTCGGCCTGGATGGGGGCGCCCGCGAAGGCGCTGCCGAGCGTGTACATCTTCGCCTGCGAGCCATGGCCCGCACGGTCGCGCGCGTCGTAGCGGTAGTGGCCGCGGGTCAGCACCGGGTACGAGCTGGACTCCACCGGCACGATCGTCGCGTCGTGGCCTTCCGCGAGGAACGGCAGGCCGAGCCCGCCGACGTTCTTGCCGCCGCCGAGGTAGCCGATCAGGACCGGCGCCTGGTCCTCCCCCGCCGCGGCCAGCTGATCGCGCGCCTCAGCGCCGATGACCGTCGAGTGCAGGATGGCGAACGGCTCGCTGCCGCCCAGGATCCAGCGCCCGCCCTCGGTCCGTCCCGCCCGTTCCATGGCCTCGCTCATCACGTCGCTGAGCGAGGTCGAACGATCGTCGCGTGTGTGGGACGCCGGCTGTTCGTGGGGCCGTGTGTGGGACGCCGGCTGTTCGTGGGGCGCCGACTGCTTGTGAGGCGCCGACTGCGCGCCGCGCAGGACCTCGGCACCGAGCAGCTCCATGGCCGCGCGCCGTCCGGGCTTGCGGTCGTAGCTGCCCGGCACCATGTGCACCACGCACTGGAGGTCGAACCGCGCTGCCGCCGCCGCGACGGCGGTCCCCCACTGGCCGGCCGCCGAGCTCGTGACGAGCGTCCGCACGCCCGCCTCGGCGTAGTAGTAGGCCTGGGCCAGCGCGGTGAGGAACTTGTGCGAGCCCGCCACGTTCCCCGCCTCGTACTTCATGTAGATCCGCGCGGACGTGCCCAGCGCGGCCTCGAGACGGCGAAGCCGGATCAGCGGCGTCGGCCGCCACTCCCGGTACGCCTCCTGAACGGGCCCGGGGATGTCCACCCACGGCTTCAGCGGCATGTTCTGGCGTACCAGCGCCTTGGGAACGGCCGCCGACAGCCCGCCCTTGGTGTTCGGGGTACGGTCGGCGGCGCGCTCCTCGGGGAGCTCGATGCCGCGTTCGGCCAGCACGTTGTACCAGCGCGTGGGCACGGGGATCGCGCTCGTCATCGGTAGGCCCCCTTGAAGAAGGCCAGCGGCTCCTCGTCACACAGCCGCCCGGCCGAACGGACCCGGCCGACGAGAATGCGATGGTCGCCAGCGGTCACCGCGTCGTCCAGCTCGCAGTCCACATAGGCCAGTGCCTCGCGCAGAATGGGCGCCCCGGTCGCGGCCGAGGCTACCTCGACCCCACTGAAACGATCACAGTCGGAATCGCAGAAGCGCCGCGAGACCTCTTCCTGGCCGCGGCTCAGAATGTTCACCGCGAAGGATTTCGACTGCTCGATTTCGGCCGCCGTCTCCGAGTCGTTCCCGGCGCAGAACAGCACGAGCGGCGGGTTCATGGACACGCTGGTGAACGAGTTGACGGTGAACCCGGCGAAGCCGTCCTCGGTCGCGGTCGTGATGACGGTCACTCCGGTGACGAACGACCCGAGGACGTCTCGCAGGTATCGGTCACCCACCGCTCTGTTCTCCGGTCTGATCTCGGTTCGCACGGAATCTGCTCCCTCCCGAATTGATATGCGCATGCGATTCGTATGCGCCGCGTCGACCCCAGTGTCGCCGCGCGTTCCGCGCTCAACAGCGGTTGTCACGTTGATGTCAGGCGGGCGATGGCAGGAAGGTGACGCGGCCATTCCGAGCGGCGCGCATCGGGTTTCTCTGGGAAGCGATCGACGTGAACGACCCGACCAGACGTGAACGACCCGACCAGGCGACCAGCCGACGACCCGACCAGCTGACCAGCCGACTACCCGATGACCGACGAACCCGACGCAGGAGCAATCGTGATCGAAGACCCGGTACGGACCGCGTCCCGGGACGCCGGTGGCGTCCACGCGTCCGTGATGGACTGCATCCAGGTCAACCTGGGGGTGCTCGCCGACCGCTTCCACGGGGCCGACACCCACCTGAGGCTCGGCGCACCGCTCCGGTTCGACCTCCGCCCGCTGGACGAGGCGCCGGACGCGCTGCCCACGGTCGAGCCGACGCTCGCCCGCCGCCTTGAGGAGGGCGGCGCGCTGCTGGGCCTCGCCGTTCAGGAACGCGCGGACGGCCGGCTCGCCGACGGACCGCTGTACGTCGTGGCGGACGCCCACGCGCTGCCGTGGTGCCCCTACTTCGAGCAGCAGCACATGGAGCACAGTTTCCTCGTCCTGGACGAGGACGATCCGGCGCGCGCCACGGTCATCGACGCCTACCACAACGACACCGAGTGGGGCCCGGCCCGTCCCGGCTGGCACTCCTACCCGCGCGACGAACTCGCGGCGACGATCGCAGCCGCCGGGCCGCGCGTCTTCCAGGTCGAGCCCTGCACGCCCGCCGCCCCGCCGAGCCTCGAAGCCAACCACGGGCACCTGTCCAGCGACGAGACCGCCGCCGCGCGCGAACGGTACGTCCAGGCCTACCGGGACCATCCCGACCCCAAGGTCTCCGTCGAACGCCTGACGCTCGAAACGTGGCTGCTCGCCCGTTCACGGGCCCTGCACGCCCGCTGGCTGAACGCCGCGCCGGGCACCGTCGCAGCCGCAAACACCGCCGCAAGCACTGCCGCAAGCACCGCCGCAAGCACTGCCGCAAGCACTGCCGCGCCCGGTGAGGCGCTCGAACACGCCCAGGACTGGGCCGGGCTCGCCGAACAGGTCTATGTGGGGCTCCGCCGCGTCCGCCGCGACCGGCCCGTGCCCGATCTCTACGGCCCCCTGGCCGACCTGCTCGACAAGGACGCCCGGCTCGCCGCCCACGCGGCCGCCTGAGCCGCCTGACCCGACCGGCCTGTCCGGCCTATCCGGTCTGACCGGCCTATCCGGTCTGCCCGGTCTGCCCACCCACGACCATCCACTGGAGGAACATCCGATGCCCGCTGTCCAGGACACAGTGATCGACACCGCCGCGGAGGTGCTCGCGGTCGACCGCGAGCAGCTTCAGGCCGCGGGGACGTTGAAGGAGCTGCCCACGTTCAGCTCGTTCCGCGTCGTCGACATCGTCGAGCGGCTGGAGGAGAGCCTCGGCGTGGAGATCGCCCCCGCCGACCTGACCCCGGAGAACCTGCATCACCTCGATGCGCTCTGCGAGCTGTTCACCCGCGGCGCGACCCGTTCCGCGACCGGCGTGAAGGCGGTGTGACGGCGATGACCGAGCTGCTGCACCACCTCGTCGACCAGGCCGCCGCCCGCGACGGCGACGCCCCGGCCGTGACGCAGGCCGACACGACCCTCACCTACGCCGAGCTGCGGGAGGCCGGTCTGCGGGCCGCCGCCGAGCTGGCCGGGAGGGGGCTGAGACGCGGTGACCGGCTGGTGGCCGCCGCCGTTCCCGACGTCCGCCTGCCCGCCCTGCTGTACGGGGCGTCCCGCATCGGCGTCGTCTTCTCGGTCGTGCACGAGCAGGTCCGCGGCTACGTGCTGCGCCACATCCTGACCGACTCCGAGCCCGGCCTGCTGGTCACCGAGGACGCCGAGGCCACCGAGCTCGCGGCGGACTGCGGCGTCCCGGCCTCCCGGCTCACGGGAACGGTCCCGACGTCCACCACGGCGGCGGCGTACGCGGCGGACGAGCCGCTCGCCTCCGACCCCGCCTGCCTCATCTACACCTCCGGCACGACGGCGCTCCCCAAGGCCGTGGTCTCCACGCACGCGCAGATGGTCTTCGCCGCCCGCGCGATCCAGGAACGGCTGGCCTACCGGGCCGACGACACCGTCTACTGCCCGCTTCCGCTGTCCTTCGACTACGGGCTCTACCAGCTCTTCCTCGGCGCGATCGCGGGCGCGCACGTCGTGCTCGGCAGCGCCGCCGAGGCGGGCCCGAGCCTGCTGGCCAACCTGCTGCGGAGCCGCGCGACCGTGCTGCCGGCGGTGCCGCCGGTGGCCGACGGGCTGCTCCGGCTGCTGCGCCGGGACGCCTCCCGCGTTCCGCCGCTGCGCCTGATGACCAACACCGGCGCCGCGATGCCGCAGCGCACGCTGGAGGGCCTGCGCGAGCTGCTGCCGGACCTGCGGATCCAGCTGATGTTCGGGCTGACCGAATGCAAGCGAGTCTCGATCATGGAGCCGGACGAGGACCTGCGCCGCCCCGGCGCGCTCGGCCGCCCGCTGCCCGGCACCGAGGCGTTCGCCGCCGACGAGGAGGGCCACCGCCTCCCGCCCGGCGAGACCGGCGAGCTCGTCATCCGCGGGCCGCACGTGATGGCGGGCTACTGGCGCCGTCCCGAGCTGAACGAGCAGCGCTTCCCGCGCCGCGAGGGCCTGTTCCCCGAACTGCGGACAGGCGACTACGGGCTCGTCGACCAGGACGGCTACCTGCACTTCGCGGGCCGCCGCGACGACGTCTACAAGCAGCAGGGCTTCCGGGTCAGCGCCGTCGAGGTCGAGTCGGCCGCCCGCAGGCTGCCCGGCGTGCTCGGCGCCGCCGTCCTCCCGCCGGACGTCTCCGGCGAGACCGAACGTCCTGAGGCCGTCCTGTTCGTCACCGGCGACGCCGCGCCCGACGAGGTCCTGCGCGGTCTGCGCGACGACCTGGAGGCGTTCAAGGTCCCGCGCCGCTGCCACACGGTGCCCGAACTGCCCGTGAACGCCAACGGCAAGACCGACAAGAAGGCCCTGTCCGCCGCCCTGGAGGAGGGAGTCCATGTCTGAGCAGGCTGTGTCTGAACAAGCTGTGTCTGAACAGGCTGTGTCTGAACAAGCTGTGTCTGAACAGGCTGTGTCCGAACAGACCGTGTCCGAACAGACCGTGTCCGAACAGACCGTGTCCGAACAGACCGTGTCCGAACAGACCGTGTCTGAACAAGCCGTGTCGGAACAGACCCTCACAGAGCCGTCCGCCATGGAGGAGATCACCGCCGACGAGATCGCGGCGGCGGGAACGCCCGCCTACGCCTACGACCTGGCCGAGCTCGACGCCTCGCACGCGCTGCTGACGTCGTTCCTGCCGCAGCCGAGCGAGCTCTACTACTCGCTGAAGGCCAACCCGCATCCGGCGATCGTCCGCCGCCTGCACGCGCTCGGCTGCGAGGCCGAGGTGACCTCCGGCGGCGAGCTCGCCTCGGCCTTCGAGGCGGGCGTGACTCCCGAGGAGATCCTCTACACCGGCCCCGGCAAGCGGGACGAGGACATCGACCACGCGCTCGCCGAGGGCGTACGGAGGTTCTCGGTCGACTCGGCCGAAGGCATGCGGCAGCTCGACGACATCGCCGGGAGCCGCGGCGTGCGGGTGCGTGCGCTGCTGCGCGTCAATCCCGAACGGCCCATCCCCGGCGTCGGGCTGGCGATGACCGGCGCGCCATCGCAGTTCGGCGCGGACCTGCGCTGGATCGAGGCCGAGCCGGAGCACTTCCGCGGCCACGCCAACGTCGAGGTCGAGGGCCTGCACCTCTACCTGGCCACCAACCTGCACGACGAGGACACGCTGACCGATCAGTTCGCGGTGGCGATCGACGCGGCCGTCCGCGTTCAGCGCAGGCTCGGCATACCGCTGCGCACGCTGGACCTCGGCGGCGGCTTCGGCGCCCCGTACGCGCGCGAAGGCGAGCTGCCCTCCTTCCCGACTCTGGCCGAACGGCTGAAGCAGCTGATCGGCGAGGCCTTCCCCGACTGGCAGTCGGGACGGCCGCGGATCGCGTTCGAGTCCGGCCGGTTCCTGACCGCCACGTGCGGGCGCCTGATCACCCGTGTGCTGGACGTCAAGGAGTCGCAGGGCCGGCAGATCGTCGTCTGCGAGTCCGGCATCAACCACCTGGGCGGCATGGCCGGGCTGCGCCGGGTTCCGCCGATCCGTCCCGACGTCACCACGCCGCAGGACGACGGCGAGGCCACCGACGCGATGGTCAGCGGCCCGCTGTGCACGCCCCTGGACACCTGGGCGCGCCAGGCCGAGGTGCCCGCCGGGCTGCGGCGCGGCGACCTGGCCGTGGTCCGCAACGTCGGGGCGTACGGCCTGTCCGCCAGCCTCGCGCTCTTCCTGGGCCACCCGCTGCCCGACGAGGTCGTCACCGACGGCCCGCACGTGCTCGAACGCGGCCGCCTGGAAATCCACCGCACCCACACACCCAGAACCCCGACTCCCGATCCCGCCCCCACCACCAGGAGGTAAGTCATGGAAGCCCAGTTCGCCACGCTCATCCGCCCGTACCTGCGGTTCCTGCCTGAAGGAGAGGAGGTCAAGCCCGACTCGCGCCTGCGAGACCTGGGCCTGGACTCGATGCAGGCCATCGAGCTGCTCTTCGACATCGAGGACAGCTACCAGGTGACGCTGCCGGACGAGCGGCTGAACGACCAGACCTTCGAGACCGCCGACAGCCTCTGGCGCGCGGTCGACGACGAGCGCGGCCCGGGAGGCCCGTCATGAGCCTGCTGAACGCACCGGACGTCGAGCAGGTCCTGCCGGACGTCCTGGAGGTCGTACGTGAGCACGCCGTACCGGCCGACGAGGCCGCGGAGTTCCCGGTCGCGGCGCTGGACGCGCTGCGCCGCAGCGGGCTGCTCGGCCTGCTGGTCCCGGCCGAGCACGGCGGCCTCGGCGGCACCGTCCGCGACATGCTGCACGTGAGCGACCGGCTGTCCCGCGAGTGCATGTCCGTCGGGATGATCTACGCGATGCACTGCCAGCAGGTCGCCACGCTCGTCGAGTACGCGGGCGAGGAACTGCGCGCGACGCTGCTGCCGCGCATCGCCAAGGGCGAGATCTACGTCGCCTCCGTCACCACCGAGCCGGGCAAGGGCGGCCATCTGCTGACGTCGGAGTCGCCGCTGGCGGGCGACGGCGAATGGCTGCACCTGGACCGGATGGCCCCGATCGTGACCGGCGGCGCGCACGCCGACGGGTTCCTGATCACCATGCTGGCGCCCGGCGCGGACTCGCCCGGGCAGGTGTCGCTGGTCTACGCCGACCGCGACCAGCTCGACCTCACCGCCCTCGGCGGCTGGGACCCGCTCGGCATGCGCGCCACGCACAGCCTGCCGATGAAGATCGTCGGTGACGTTCCGGCGAACCAGGTGGTCGGCCCGCACGGCGAGTTCCGCGACATCAGCACGCGCGTCTTCGCGCCGCTCGCGCATCTCGGCTGGGCGACCTGCTGGCTCGGCACCGCCGCCGGCGCGCTGAGCCGCACGCTGCGGCTGCTGCGTTCGCCCGAGGAACGCAAGAAGCGCGACCTCCAGTCGGAGCTGCTGCGCGTACGCCTGTCGCGGATCCGGCAGCGGCTCGACACCGTTCACGCGCTCATCGAGCACGGCCTGACCCAGTACCTCGGCCAGGCCGACGGCACCGCGGCCGTGGACCTGTCGGCGCCGCCGGTCCAGCTCCTGCTGAACGCCGTGAAACTCACCGCGTCGCAAGAATGCCACGCGGCGGTGGACGACCTGGTCGAACTGATCGGCATGCGCCACGGCTACCTGCGCAACTCGGAGCTGGCGCTGGAACGGGCCCTGCGCGACCTGCGCTCGGCACCGCTCAACTACGCCAACGAACGCCTGGAACTGGCCGACGGCGCGCTGACCCTGATGGACTCGGAGGTGCGCCTTGCCTGACGTTCCTTCGCCTGATGCCACCGCCCTGTGGAAACAGCTAGGCGACGACGGCGAACTCCGCGCTCTGTACGAGGGCCCCGGGGTCTCCAAGGCCCTAGGCCTGGACCCGTTCGCCCTGCGCGAGCTGCTGGCCGCGCTCGACGCCGAACACGGCCTGGGCACAACGCTCAGCGTCTGCGTCCAGATCGCCAGCGCACTCCCCGTGCTAGTCGGCCAGCGCAGCCGCACTGGCCCCGCTAGTCACGCCGGCCCCGCTAGTCACGCCGGTCGCGCCGGCCCCGCCGGCCCCGCTGGGCCCGCCAGGTCTGGTGAGCCCGCCGGGTCCGCCGAGCCCTCCAGCCCCGCGGCCCGCGTCGCCGAACAGGCCTTGGACGGCCGCGCGGTCGTGGCGTTCGCGGCCACCGACGTGGGCGCGGCGGGTTCGGATCTGACCGCGCTCACCACCAAGGTCGATCTGGAGGGCGACGCTGTACGGCTGAACGGCGGGAAGCGGTGGATCGTCAACGCCACCACCGCCGACCACGCCGTGGTGCTGGCCCGGCACAAGCCGGGCGATCACTTCACCAGCTTCACCCTGCTGCTCGTCCCGGCCGACGCGGACGGCGTCAAGGCCGCGCCCTCGCCGACCCGGTTCTTCGCCGGGTCGGGCGTCGGCGACCTGTCGTTCGACGACGTGCGCCTGGACCGCTCGCACGTGATCGGGCGCCCGGGCCAGGGGCTGGCAGAGTTCGCGCGGCGGATGTCGGGTGAACGGCTGGCCAGCGGCCTGTGGGCGTCCGCGCTGTGCCGCCGTGCCCTGGCCGACCTCCACGCACGCCTCACCGCCCGCGGCCTGCGCGAACACCCGCTGTGGGAGAACGGCTCGGTCCGGCAGCGCTTCGCCCGCGCCCTCCTGGAACAGCGGCGGCTGGACGCCCTGTGCGTCGCGCTCTGCGACGCGGGCGATCCCAGTCCCGCGCAGGCCATGCTCGTCAAGGCTGCGGGGGCGGAGACGGTCGGGCTGGTGCTGGACGCGTGCGCCCAGCTCTCCGGCGCCGACGGCTTCGCGGCCGGTGGCCCCCAGGAACTGCGCGCCGAGGCCGCCATGTTCGGCATCGCCGGCGGCACGACCGAGACGATGCTCGACGGCATCGCCGACCACGCCCCCGAGCTTCTGGGGAGTGCGTCATGAACGGCGCGATCACCGTGGACATCGCCGATGGCGTGCGGATCGCGTTCGCGCGTACGGCCGACGTGCTTCCCGGCGCGCCTGCCGACGAGCACCGAGCGGGGCGGGCGCTCCTCGACGATCTCCTGACCCGTACGGCAGGACCTCGGCTGGCGGGCGCGCGGGTCGCCACGGAACGCAACGGACGCCCGTACCTGCCCGCTCACCCCGGGATCGGCGTGACCATCTCGCACAGCGGCCCGTACGTCGCGGCCGGGGTCGGGCTCGGTCTGCGGGTCGGCGTGGACGCCGAGGTTCCGGCGCCCGTCTCCCCCGGCCTGCGCGAACGCTGCTGCTCCACCGCGTCGCTGAACGAGCTGGAACGCCTGCCGGACGAGCGGGCGCAACGCGAGTTCGTCCGCATCTGGACCGTGCAGGAGGCCTGTGTGAAGGGCGCCGGGCTCGGGCTCGCGGGCGCGCCCTGGCGGATTCCGGTCGAGGTCGGGCAGCACCGCGGGCACTGGAACGGCTTCGCCTGGCGCAGCCTGCCAGACCGCTTCCCGATCCCGGTCTCCTGCGCCTTCGAGTCCCCGCACGCGTCCACCCCGCACGCATCCACCCCGCACGCATCAATCCCGCACGCATCAATCCCGCACGGGTCCTCGCACGAGTCCTCATATCTCAAGGAGGGAGCGCCATGAGCGGCGGACTGAGCTGCTACACCGGCAACCTCGTCGCCTACCTCGAACGACACGAACCCGATCCCGCGGAGCGGGTGGCGCGCTCGATCCGCGTCGCCGTCCGTACCGACGCGCCCGGCGGCGGCCTGGCCATCTCGCACCATGCCCAGCCGTTGCAGCGCCTGCCCGATGGCGGCGGCGAGCTGCGCTACCAGGGCGCAGCCGACCGGGCCACCGCGCTGCGCGAGATCGAGGCCGAGCTCGACGCGCACCAGCAGGCCCTCGTGGTCGCCGACAGCGCACTGCTGCCCTGGTCGGCCGCCCCCGACCCCGACTCCGCCCCCGACGCCGCCCCCGACGCCGACTCCGACGCCGGCGCGCCGCACTACCTGCTGGTGAACGATCGCAAGAGCGGCTACTGGCACGTCATCGACCGATTCGCCGCGCTGCTGCCGGGCGGCGGCGAGCAGCAGCCGTTCGGCGGCTGGCTGACCGATGAGGAGTTCGCCTGGCTGCTGCGCCCGCTGGACCCGCTGCCGCTCCAGCAGCGACGCCGGAACGAGCACGCGTTCGGATTCCCGGTGCCGATCCCGCCGGACGGCCGCTACCAGTGGCTCGCTCGCGTCCCGGATCAGGAGGGTCCCGCCGTTCTGCCCGGGCAGTGGTTGACCGACCCGTCTGAGGCGCTGGACCACCTTGGCCAGAACGTCGCCGAAGAGCTGCTGGAGGACATCTGGGCCGTCGCCCAGCACCACATCTTCCGCTACGGCCACTTGGCCGATGATCTCGACGGCGCGGACGAGGCGCTCGCCGCCTGGGGCGAACTGCCCCGCGCGGTCCGCTTCGCCCACGAGTCGGCCAAGCGCGGCCGGTCTCGTGACTCGCTGCTGAAGGCCGCGTTCGACCGGCTGGCCCGGATCGAGGACGACCTGCGCGAGCCGCTGGCCGCCCGCGGCTACGGCGTCGAGCACTCCGACCAGATGATCACTTCGAAGGGAGAGGAGACATGACCGAGCGAACCCTCTACCAGTGGTTCGCGGACGCCGCCGCCCGGCATCCGGAGCAGACCGCGCTGGAGGCCGGTGGCGAGCGGCTCACCTATCGCGAGCTTGAGGAGGCGGCCGGTCGCCTGGCCGCGACGATGATCGAACGGCGCGGGAGCCGCCCGAGCTGGGTGGGCCTCGCCGCCGAACGCAGCGCGCTCACCTACACCGGCTACCTCGCCGCGCTCCGGCTGGGCGCGACCGTCGTTCCGCTGAATCCCGCGTTCCCCGAGGAACGCAACCTGACCATCGCCCGTTCGGCGGCCCTGGACGTCCTGATCAGCGGTGACGAGCCGCCCGAGCCCCTGCGCGACGGCCCCTGGACGATCGTGCGCGGCGCGTCCGACACCGGCACGCAGCCGCCCGCCCCCGCTCCCGCCCCCGCTCCCGCACCCGCCGCCGACCCGAACCCGGTCGCATACGTGCTGTTCACGTCCGGGTCGACAGGGGTTCCAAAGGGCGTCCCAATCGAGCACCGCAACGTGTCGTCCTATCTCGCCTACAACATCGAGCGATACGACGCCGGCCCCGGATGCCGCTTCTCGCAGACGTTCGACCTGACCTTCGACCCGTCGGTCTTCGACATGTTCGTGGCGTGGGGCTCGGGCTCGGCCCTGATCGTTCCGGCGCGGGACGACCTGGCCGACCCGGCGGGCTTCGTCCGCGACGGGCGGATCACGCACTGGTTCGCGGTGCCGTCGGTGGTGTCGCTGGCCAAGCGGATGCGGCGGCTGCCGCCCGAGAGCATGCCGGACCTGCGCTGGAGCCTGTTCGCGGGCGAGCAGCTCACCAGCCAGCAGGCCGCCGCCTGGCAGGCCGCCGCGCCGTCGAGCACGCTGGAGAACCTGTACGGACCGACCGAGCTGGCCATCACCTGCACCGGTCACCGCCCTCCCGCCGATCCCGGTTCCTGGCCGTCCACCCGCAACGGCACCGTCCCGATCGGCCGGGTGTATCCGCACCTCGAGCACGTGATCCTCGACGAGGACGGCATGCCGTCCGTCGAAGGCGAGCTGTGCGTACGCGGCGTCCAACGCTTCCCCGGCTACCTAGACCCCGCCGACAACAAGGGCCGCTTCCTCTCATACGAGCCCGCCTCGTACGAGCCCGCCTCGCACGGGCCCGCCTCGAACGAGCCCGCCTCGAACGAGCCCGGCGCGCCCGCGCGGGTGTACGACGGCGGCGAGCCGCTGAGCGACGCGCACTGGTATCGGACGGGCGACCGTGTCGAGGCCGCGCCGGACGGCGAACTTCTCCACCTCGGACGGCTCGACGGCCAGGTCAAGATCCATGGCTACCGGGTCGAGCTGGGCGAGATCGAGGCCGTACTGCGCGAGCACCCGGCCGTCGAGGACGCCGTCGCCCTCACCACCGGCGAGGGGGACGACACCGATTTGCGCGTCGCCTACACCGGCGACGAGGTGCCCGCGCCCGAGCTGATGCGGCTGAGCGGGCGGCGGCTGCCCTGGTACATGGTGCCGCGCGGTTTCACCCGCCTGCCTGAGTTCCCGCTCAATCCGAACGGCAAGGTCGACCGCCGCCGCCTGGCGGCCCTCTCCCCCTTCTCACCAGGCCTCTCACCAGGAAAAACATCCCCACGTGAATAGGCCCGGCTCACCGGGTACGACCTATGTAACGGTACGAACTGTTACAAGGAGGAGCAGTGACCACCGCCAAGATCCGATCCCTCGCCGCCCTCGCGCTTCCGGTCGTCTTCGTGCTGATCTGGAGCAGCGGCTATCTGGTCGGCTCCGTCGGCGCCAAGGCAGGGCCACCCCTGGGCCTGCTGGCGTGGCGGTTCCTGATCGCCGTCACCGTCCTCGGCCTGATCTCGCTGGCCACGCGGGCGCCGTGGCCCACCGAACCCCGCGTCTATCTGCATCTGCTGGCCATCGGCATCCTGCTGCAGACGGTCCAGTTCGCCATGCTCTACCTGGCGCTCGGCATGGGCGTCCCCGCAGGCCTCTCATCGTTGATCCTCAGCGCCTGCCCGCTGATCGTCGCCGCGGCCGCGGTGCCGCTGTTCTCCGAACGGCTCACCCGGATCCAGTGGATCGGACTGGCCCTGGGGCTGGTGGGCGTCGGCATCTCGCTGAGCGAGAAGCTCAGCGGCGGCGGCCACCTGGCCGGGTACGCGCTGGTCGGGCTGGCCCTGGTCGGCTTCGCCGCCGGGACGCTCTACCAGAAGAAGGTCGGCCTGAAGGTCGACCTGCGTACCGGGACCACGGTCCAGCTCGCCGGCGCGATGGTCACGACGATCCCGCTCGCGCTGGTGCACGGCGGGATGCACCTGCCGCTGACCTTCCCGGCGCTCGGCTCGCTCGCCTGGCTGGCGACGGTGAACTCGATCGGCAGCTTCACGCTGCTGTTCATCCTGCTGCGGATGCGGTCGGGTGGCGCGGCGACCAGCCTGCTGTACCTGGTGCCGCCGGTCACCGCGATCCTCGGTGTCCCGCTGCTCGGCCAGGCCGTGTCCTGGAGCGTCTTCGCCGGCATGGCCGTCTCGGGCATCGGCGTCGTCATGGTCCTGCGTTCCGGCCGCACCGAGCCCGACCAGGAAGCCAAGCCCGACCAGGAAGCCAAGCCCGAGCAGGGAGCCGGGCCCGACACCGAGTCCGCTCCGGCGACCACCGCCCACAGCCCGCATGTGGAACGCACGGAACCCGTACGCGACTACGCGAGGAGTGCGCACCGATGACCGACGAGATCCTCCGCCGCGCACGCGAGGCGCAGCGGTCCGCGCCGCCGGTGGGCGACAAGGCCTATCGAGCGTTCGTCCAGGCGGCGCGGGAACGCATGGACGCCCACTGGACCGAGCTCACCGAGGCGGGCGACCGCGACATCGCCCAAGCCCGCGAACGCGGCCTTTCCGAGGCGCTGATCGAACGGCTCCGGCTCACCGACCGCCACCGTTCGGCGCTGGAGAACGCCTTCGAGAGCGTCGGCGCCGCCCTCCCCCATCACCACGTCGCGGGCGAGAGCGTCCACGGCATGGGCGACGTTCGCGCGCACCGCGTGCTGCGTCCGCTCGGCGTGATCCTGATGATCTTCGAGGCGCGGGCCGAGATCACGCTGCGCAGCGCCGTGATGTGCGCCGCGACCGGCAACGCCGTGCTGCTGCGCGGCGGCTCGGAGATCGCCGAGACGAACAAGGCCGTCGGCGGCGTACTGCAGGCCGCGCTCGCCGACGCGGAACTGCCCGCCGGCCTGGTCACCATCCTCGACAGCGGCGACCGCCGGGAGCTGCGCGCGCTGCTGAAGCGCGACGACGAGATCGACGTCGTCATCCCGCGCGGCAGCCCGAGCCTGATCGAGACCTGCCGTACGACGTCCCGCATCCCGATGATCACGGGCGGCGGCGGCGCGAACCACCTCTACGTGCATCGCACCGCCGATCCGCGCGTCGCCGCCGAACTGACGCTGGACGGCAAGCTCCCAGACCCCGCAGCGTGCACCGCGCTGGAGACGGTCCTGGTGGACGAGGCAATCACTGACGCCTACCTCACCGCCCTGGGCGAGGCGGCGTCGGCCCCGGACGCCGAGCGCCTCACCCTGCGCGTCCCCGAAGACCTAGCCTCCCGCGCCCCATCGACCCTGCAAAAACGCCTCGATCCCGTCGGCCTGGGCCCGCACGACGACGGCCGGGAGTTCCTGGACCAGACCCTGGCGATCCGTACCGTCCCCGACCTCACCGCCGCGACCGACCACATCCGCCGCTTCGGATCGGGCCACACCGAGGGCGTGCTGACCAACGACGACGCGACGGCCGAGGCGTTCTGCGCCCGCGTGGACGCCGCCGCCATCGTCGTGAACGGTTCGCTGCGCCTGAACGACGCCCCGGCGATGGGCCTCGGCGCGGCCCTGGCCATCAGCACGGGACGCCTGCACGCCCGTGGCCCGGTCACGCTCGACACCCTCTTCACCCACAGCTGGATCGTCGAAGGCGCCAACACCAGCCGCTTCCGAAAGGAGACCTCACAATGACCGCGACCAACGACCAGACGGTGACCACCGCCGTCAAACGCCTGCTGATCGCCGAGTCGCGTCTCACCATGGACCCGGCGGAGCTGCGCGACGACGAACCGCTGAAGGGCGACGTGCTGAACGTCAGCTCGCTGGGCTTCGTCGGCATGTTCGTCCGTTTGGAGGACGAGCTGGACGTCGAGCTGCCCGACGACCTGTTCAACGGCCGCACGTTCACCACCGTGGACGACATGGTGGCCGTCGTCGCCGAGGCCACGGGGAGGTGACCGCCATGGTGACGTGCCGCATCGACTACGTCATCGACCCGCACAAGATCGACGACTTCCGGCGCTACGTGGCCGCCTGGCCACCGATCATCGAGCGCTGCGGTGGCGACCTCATCGGGTACTTCCTGCCGGGCGACGGCCCGAACAACCAGGCCATGGCCCTGCTCGACTTCACGTCGCTCGCCGAGTACGAGGCCTTCCGCGGCCGGCTAGCGGCCGACGAGGAGGCCAAGGCGACCAAGGCCGAGGCCGACCGGAACGGCTGCGTGCTCGTCGAGTCGCGCACGTTCCTCCGGCGGGCCTGAGGGGACCTCCCATGGACGGCCTGCACGTCTGGGCATGGCACCCGATCTCCCCCGAGGAGATCGAGCTCGCCGGGCCGCTCGCCGGATTCCTCCTGGCGGTCAAGGACGTCATCGACGTGGCAGGCATGCCCACCCGGGCCGGGTCGCCGCTCACCGCCGCCGACCCGGCCTGGGAGGACGCCCCGGCCATAGCCCGCCTGCGCGCGGCCGGAGCGGAGATCCTGGGCAAGTCCCAGTGCACCGAGTGGGCGCTGAACGATCCCGCTCCCACCCTCAACCCATGGGATCCCCGCCGCACCCCGGGCGGATCGAGCGCCGGATCGGCCGTCGCCGTCGCGACCGGCCTCTGCACGGCCTCCGTGGACACCCAGACCGCAGGCGACATCGTCCGCCCAGCCGCCTACAACGGCGTCACAGGCCTCAAGCCCACCTACGGCTGGGCGCCCACCCAAGGCAGCCGCGCAGTGGCGCCGAGCATCGACACCCTCGGCGTCATAGCCCGCGACGTCACCGACGCCGCCGCAGTAGCCAGAGCCATGGCCGACCACCCCGCCAGATTCATCCTCCCCCCGCACACAGCACCCCCACACACTCGGCCCCCGGGCGCCGCGGCTCCGCAATCCGCGACTCCGGGCGCCACAGCTCCGGGCGCCACAGCTCCGGACGCAGCAGCACAGCACGCTGCGGCTCCGCACTCTTTGGCTCTGCTCGCCGCGCCGCGTATTGGGGTGCTGAGGGATCCGTTCTGTGACGACGTCGGGCCGGCGGTGCGGGCGGGGCTCGCCGACGCGGTGCGCCGGTTCGCCGAGGCGGGCGCCGAGGTCGTCGAGGTCATGGCCTCGGTGGATCTGGCGGCGGTGCACGCTGCGCATCGCGTCATCACGTTCGCCGAATGCGCGCTTCAGCACGCGCGCCGCTTTCGCGCACACGCGGGCGACTACGGGCCTCGCGCACGTGAGCTGATCGAGCGTGGCCTGGCGACGTCCGCGCTCGCCTACCTGGACGCCGACCGGGTCCGCCGCGACGCTGCCGCGAGCCTGGCCGCGCTGCTGGACGGCGTGGACGTGCTGCTGGTCCCGGCGACGCCCGAGCCCGCGCCGCCGCGCGCGACGACCGGTGACTCGCGGCTTCAGATCCCGTGGACCCTGTGCGGATTCCCGACGCTGGTCCTGCCGTCGGGCATGAGCGACGGCCTGCCGCTCGCCGTTCAGCTCGTCGGCGCCATGAACGCCGAGGCGACCCTGCTGGCGGCCGGGTTGTGGTGCGAGAGCGCGCTCGACGTCATCGCGCCGTCGCTCAGCCCTTGCTGAGCTGCTCGAACAGCACCTCGGCCCGCGCCTCCGCCTCGTTCAGCACCTTGACGTGCTCGGGAGCCAGATCCTCGACGCAGCGCGTCATCGCGGTCGTGACCTGGCTGAACGCGGTCTCCTCGGCACCGCGCAGCGCGGCCCGTACGCTCGCCGAACGCGCCCCGAGCGCGGACCACTCCAGCTCCAGCCGCGCCACCGCCTCGTCGAAAATCCGCGACGTCTCGGCGCCGGCCTCTTGGAGCTCCTGCGGAATCTCCCCGCGGCCAGCCTTGCGCGCCCGCGACGACAGGGCCGAAATCCTGCTGGCCAGGTTGAGCCCCTCGCGGGCAAGCGGCAGTACCTCGTGAATGAGGTCGGTCACCGCCTTCGCCAGCTCCTCGACCCGCGTGAGGAGGGTCTGTGTGGCCTCTTCCAAGGCCGACGACGTCCGTGAGGCCACGCGCTTGGCGACGTCCTCCTGCTGCCGGGTGAGCGCGGGCAGCACGTCGTTCTCCAGCCGTTCGCGCAACTGCCGTACGAGAACGGGGTCGTCCTCGCCCGCGCGCTGGATCCAGGCGGACCAGATCCGGTTGATCCGTTCCTCCCCGGACGCGGCGATCTCACTGGCGATCTCGTCGAGCGCCTCGCCCGCGCGCGCCTTCAGTCGCTCTACGCGGCCGTAGAGCGCCTCGCGGCGGAACGGGTCGTTCAGCTCGTTCAGCAGCGCCTGCAACCGGCGTGACACGTCGATCGCGTGTTCGGCGAGCGGAACGAGCCGGTCGGCCAGCTCCTCGAGCGTTTGCGCCCGGCGTGGGTCGGTCAGCTCGGCAACCCACCCGGGAAGGTCCTGGGCCATGGTCCCAATGCTGCCACTCACCGGGCCCCAGAGTTGGTCACAACGGCTCGGTGTCGCCCAGACGGCCGGTGACGGGGCGTATTCGGGACGGTAAGTGTGTCGGCGCACGCCGTGATCACGGTAGCGTTGCACGCCGTGGCAGGCTATTCCGATGACCTGCGTCTCGCCCACGTGCTGGCGGACGCGGCCGACGACATCACGACCAAAAGGTTCAAGGCGCTCGATCTCGCCATCGAGACCAAGCCTGACCTGACCCCGGTCAGTGATGCCGACCGCAGCGTGGAGGAGCAGATCCGCGGCACGCTGAAGCGCGCCCGGCCGCGCGACGCGGTCCTCGGGGAGGAGTACGGCCGGACCGGCTATGGCGCCCGCTGCTGGGTCATCGACCCGATCGACGCCACCAAGAACTTCGTCCGCGGCGTACCCGTCTGGGCCACGCTGATCGCGCTGATGGAGGCCGACGAGGTCGTGGTCGGCCTGGTCTCGGCTCCCGCGCTCAACCGCCGCTGGTGGGCCGCGCGCGGCGGCGGCGCCTGGACCGGCCGGAGCCTGTCACGGGCCAGCCGCCTCCAGGTCTCCTCGGTCGCGGAGCTGTCGGACGCGTCCCTGTCGTTCTCCAGCCTGAGCGGCTGGGAGAAGCAGGGGCGGCTGGAACGCTTCCTGGACCTCAGCCGCGGCGTCTGGCGGACCAGGGGGTTCGGGGACTTCTGGTCGCACATGATGGTCGCCGAGGGCGCCGTGGACATCTCCACCGAGCCCGAGGTGTCGCTATGGGACCTGGCCGCCCTCCAGGTGATCGTCGAGGAGGCCGGCGGCATGTTCACCGACCTGTCCGGCGTGCCCGGCCCGGACGGCGGCAGCGTCGTCTGCACCAACGGCCTCCTGCACGCCGAGGTCCTGCGCACCCTAGGCGGCGGCCAGCTGTCCCTCCGCATCTGATCCCCGGACGGCGTCCGATCTTGGACACTCCCCGACTCGCGATATATCGTGGAACCGGCAGCGGTGCGCAGCCGTTTAATCAGTGAGTGGGCGGCCGTACGGAGGTAGAAGATGTCGACCCAGACCAAGCTCGTCATCGGCGGAGTCGTCGTTGGCTTCCTCACGCTGTTCATCTTTCCCTGGTGGCTGAGCGCGCTGATCATCCTGGGCGTCCTCGGCGCCCCGGCGGTCGCGTACCTCATGCTCGACCCGTCCCAGCGCAAGCGCGTGCGCGCCCAGGGCCGCAAGCGCCTCGGCAGCTGATCGCCTAACGGCCGCGCTCCTCGCAACTCCCCCGGTCGCCCCGCCAGTATGGGCGGGTGACGATCGGGGGACGTCTTGGAGTGGCCGCCGCACAGTACGGACCGCACATCGGTGCGGTCCGTTCCTTTGCCGAGGCCGCCGAGGAGATCGGGTTCGACAGCCTGTGGGTGGGCGACCGCCTGCTCATGCCCGACGACCCGACCGACCTCTACGGCGGCGTGGCCCCTTGGCCCGAGGCGTACGGCACATTCCTCGACCCGCTGATCACCCTGGCGACCGCCGCCGCCCACACCGACCGCATCCGCCTGGGCACCAACGTCCTCATAGCGCCCCTGCACACCCCCGTCCGCCTGGCCCGTTCACTGGCCTCCCTGGACGTCCTGAGCGGCGGCCGCCTAACCGTCGGCCTAGGCGTCGGCTGGTCCCGCCAGGAATACGCCGCCGCCGGAGTCCCCTGGTCCGAACGAGGCGCCCGCCTGGACGAGACCCTCGACGTCCTCGAATCCGTCTGGAGCGACGGCCCCGCCGAACACACCGGTCGCTTCTGGCAAATCGACCGCTCACGCATGGACCCCAAACCCCTCCAGCGCCCCGGCCCGCCCATCTACCTGGCCGGTTTCGCAGGCGCGGCCCTAGAACGCGTAGGACGCCGCGCCGCCGGCTGGCTCCCCGCAGGCCTCCCGATCCCCCACATGGGCCAGATCTGGCAAGGCATCCGTCGCCACGCATCCCAAGAGATGATCGTGCGCGCCAACGTCCACCTCACCGAAACCGCCCTCCCCACCGCGAACCGCTTCCCCTTCACCGGCAGCCGAGCCCAGGTAGTGGCCGACATCCACGCCGCCTACGAGGCAGGCGCTGCCGAGGTCTTCATAGACCTCCAGCAGACCTGCTCCGATCCCAAACACCTCCTGGACGAGGCAGCCCTGATCCACCAAGCGGTCCGCCAACCGACTGTGTGAGCAGAGCGGCATCGGTCATCGGTCTCCCCTTCCGTCGCGGTTGTTGCCCGGCTGCGGGGTTGGTGCTGGCTGAAGGCCGAAAAGCTCGCCGACGAGGAAGGCGGGGCGCGGTCCTGGTCGTCGGTCGGGTGCGGGTGTGTGTGCGGGCGGATGCAGGTGCGGGCGGGTGCAGGTGCGGGCGGGTGCAGGTGCGGGCGGGTGCAGGTGCGGGCGGGTGCAAGTGCGGGCGGGTGTGCGGGGCTGGGGTTCGTGCCTGATAGCGCGCTTCGCGCGGATTGAGCGGCAACGGTCACCCCTTCCGCTGCGGTCGGCGCCCGGCTGCCGGATGGGTGTTGGTTGAAGGCCGAAAAGCTCAGCGACGAAGAGAGTGGGTGGGCGGCTTGGGTTGCTGCTCGGCTGCAGGCCGCCACAAGGTTGGGGTTCAAGCCTGGAAGCGCGCTTCGCGCGGAATGAGCGGCAGCGGTCGACCCTTCTGCTGCGGTCGCTGCCCGGCTGCCGGGTGGGTGATGGCTGAGGGCCACAAGGCTTGGCGACGAGGAAGGTAGGGGTGGGGCCGGGGGTTGTTGTTCGGCTGGGAGCCGCCACGGGCTGAGGTTCAGACCGGTAGCGCGCTGCGCGCGGGTTAGCGGCAGCGGTCACCCCTTCCGTCGCGGTCAGCGCCCGACCGTCGGGTGAGTGATGGCTGAAGGCCGAAGAGCTCAGCGGCGAAGAAGGAGGGAGCGTGGCTGGGGGTGCGCTGGTCGGCTGCGGGTCACCACGAGGTTGGGGTTCAAGCCCGCAAGCGCGCTTCGCGCGGATTGAGCGGCAACGGTCACCGCTTCCGTCACGGTCGCCGCCCGCCTGCGGGTGGGTGATGGTTAAAGGCCGAAAAGCTCGCCGACGAGGAAGGAGGGGGCGGGGGCTCTGGTTGTCGGTCGAGTGCGGGTAGGCGCAGGGCTGGGGTTCGTGCCTGGTAGCGCGCTCCGCGCGGAATGAGCGGCAACGGTCACCCCTTCCGTCACGGTCGCCGCCCGCCTGCGGGTGGGTGATGGTTAAAGGCCGAAAAGCTCGCCGACGAGGAAGGTGGGGCGGGGGCTCTGGTTGTCGGTCGAGTGCGGGTAGGCGCGGGGCTGGGGTTCGTGCCTGGTAGCGCGCTTCGCGCGGAATGAGCGGCAACGGTCACCCCTTCCGTCGCGGTCACTGCCCGGCTGCCGGATGAACGATGGCTAGAGGCCGAAGAGCTCAGCGACGAGGAAGGAGAGGGGCAGGCTGGGGGTGGGCTGTTCGGGTGCGGGTCTCACGGGGCTGGGGTTCGGACTTTGGGCCGCGCTTCGCGCGGGAAGGCGTCCAGGTCAGGGGCGAGGGTGGGCGTGCCTGTAGCCCGGAGCGGGTGAGGCTCCGGGCCTTGGTCAGGCAGCTAGAGGTTGATCGTCGCGCCAGGGGTTGGCGTCGTGTTCGGGGATCGATCTTCGCGCCCGTGCGATCCCATCCGGCGCCAACGTCCGATAAACGAACCGGCCGTCGCTCTTACTGATCTGCATCTGCTGCGGGTTGGTGTGTTTCCACCGGTTGTGCCACCCGCAGCACAGCGTCAGCTTGTCGATGTCGGTCGGGCTTCCCAGCGCCCACCCGTCGACGTGGTCGACCTCGCACAGGAAACCCGGCACCTCACACCCGTGCACCGCGCACGTGTCATACAGGGTCTCCAGGACGCGGCGTTGGCCAGCGCTGGCGATCCGGACCGTGTGGCCCAGATACAGGGGCACGTGTCCGCGTCCGAAGATCAGGGGTGAGACACCGGCGGTCAACGCCAACCGGCGGACCTGCTCGGCCGGAATCAACGTGCCGTCCCGCAGTCGCCCGGGCACATCGGCACCGGTCAGCGTCTCCAGGTCAGCGATCACCGTCACCCGCGTCGCACCATGGCCACCAGCCAGCACCGAAGTGAGAGCAGCGGCGGTCCGCTCACCCAAATCACGACGGTCATCGACCCCGGCAGGCTTGGCCAACGGCGCCAACGTCCCATCCAGGATCGCGGTGTCCTCAGGGTTGAGCCACCCCTTCAGATAGCAACCCCCATCCAGCGACCGGCTCACCGTCACCCAGGACCGCTCATAACCCCGCTGCACATCCTCGGGCGGCTTCTCCTCACCGTTGTACTCACGCACCAGGTCATGAATCTTCCCGCCGAGCTTGGCGACCTTCCCCGCCGACAAACCCTCGCATGCGGCGGTGAGAAGAATGTCCTCGGCCGCTGCGGTGTCATCGTCATTGAGACGCTGCACAGCGTCAGCAATGGTGGCCGCGTAACCGAACGACAGCTCACCAGCGGCCAGGCCTGTGCGGACACGGCCGAGCCGGTGAAGTTGCCGAGCCAGCGTGATGCGCTCTTTGGCGCGGCCTTCGCGCATGCCCATCCGGCAGCGCAGCCAGGCCTGGGTGGAGGGCAGGCCCCAGTGCTTCATCTCGCCCGTCCGGTCGACGACCGCGATCAGCCCGGCCAGCACGTGCTCGGCCTGATCGGTGACGGTGGCCAGCGCTTCGGCCAATTCCATGCAGGCCGTGCCGGACTCGGGCGCGGGTCGATTGATGAGCTCAGAGAGAATGACGGATGCCGCTTCCACCAACTGCCGGATGGAAGCGGATTCGGTGCCCGCCACGATCGAACTCATACCGTTATTTTACCATCACTCTCCGCCATTTTCATGATCGAATAGAAATATTCGAAGATTCTTTCGATGGCGCCTTTCCGCGCGAAGCGCGGCTATCAAAGCTTGTAGTCCAGCCCCGTGAGACCTGCACCCGAACAACCCAGCCCCCGGCCCCGCCCCTTCCTTCCTCGTCGCCGAGTTTTTCGGCCTTCAACCAGCACCCACCCCGGCAGCCGGACAGCGGCCGAAACGGAAGGGGTGACCGATGCCGCCCATTCCGCGCGAAGCGCGCTAAGGGTTCGAACATAAGCAGCCACTCCACCTCGCAGCCGAACAGCAACCCCAGCTGCCCACTCACCCTTCTCGTCGCCGAGCTTTTTGGCCTTTAGCCACCACCAACCCGCAGCCGGGCGCCCAGCCCCAGCGGAAGGGGTGACCGATGCCGCAAGGGCCGCAGACCGCAGGGCGCAGGGCGCAGGGCGCAGGGCGCAGACCGCAGACCGCTAGCCGCAGACCGCACAGTCGACCGACCGACAACACCCCGAACCTCGACCCCGCCCCGCTCTCTGCTCGGCCAGGGTCCAGGTCCGCGGTTAGCATCGGCGGGTGACTCGTATCGGTGTGGTGGGCGCGGGGATCCTGGGGCTTGCGGTGGCGCGGCGGCTGGCGGAGGTGCGGCCGGACGACTCGGTCACCGTTCTGGAGAAGGAAGACCGGGTCGCGGCGCATCAGACCGGGCACAACAGCGGGGTCGCGCATGCGGGGCTCTATTACGCGCCCGGCTCGCTGAAGGCGACGCTGTGCCGGCGCGGGATCGGGCTGTTGAAGGACTACTGCGGCGAGCGCGGGCTGCCGTTCGACGAGTGCGGGAAGGTGGTCGTCGCGCGCGACGAGTCGGAGCTCGGTGCGTTGGCGGAGATCGAACGGCGCGCGACGGAGAACGGAGTGCCGGGTCTGCGGCGGTTGTCGGCGGCCGGGTTGCGTGAGGTCGAGCCGCACGCGGCGGGGGTCGCCGCGTTGCATTCGCCGCATACGGCGATCGTGGACTTTCCGGCGGTGGCGCGGGCGTACGCCGATGACGTGCGCAAGGCGGGCGGCACGATCAAGCTGGGGTTCGAGGTCACGCGGTTGCTGCGGGCGGGCGACAAGGTCGTGGTGAACGGGGAGGTCTTCGATCGGCTGATCGTGTGCGCCGGGTTGCAGTCGGACCGGGTCGCTCGGCTGGCCGGGGATTCTCCGGCGCCTGCGATCGTGCCGTTTCGCGGTGAGTATTACCGGCTCGTTCCGGCGCGGACGGAGCTGGTTCGCGGGCTGATCTATCCGGTGCCGGATCCGCGCTATCCGTTCCTCGGAGTGCACTTCACGCGGCGGGTCGACGGTGGTGTGGACATCGGGCCGAACGCGGTGCTGGCGCTTGCCAGGGAGGGGTATCGGCGGCGCGACTTCCGGGCCGGTGACCTCTGGGAGACGTTGGCTTGGCCGGGCTTCCGGCACCTTGCGCGGCAGCATTGGCGTACGGGCCTGAAGGAGATGTACGGGTCGGCCGTGAAGCGCGCGTTTCTGGCGGAGGCGCAGGCGTTCGTGCCCGAGTTGGCGGCGGCCGACATGGTGCCCGCGCCTGCGGGAGTGCGTGCGCAGGCGGTGGATCCGGACGGCTCGCTGGTGGACGACTTCCGGATCGGGACGCTCGGGCCGATCACCACGGTGCGGAACGCGCCTTCGCCTGCGGCCACCTCGTCGCTGGCCATCGCCGAGTACGTGGTCGAACGGGTCTTTCAGTCGCCCGCCAGTTCCTGAGTCGCGGTCTGGCCGGCCTCGGCGACCTTCTCCAGGAAGCCCGCGATGACCTTGAGTTGCTCGTCGTCGTAGGTCACGCAGATCTGCTCGACTGAGGCGTTCATCCCGGCGAAGTGGCCGTAGAGCTCGCGGTTGCGGTCGTTCAGCGCCTTGATCTGAACGGCCCGGCGGTCCTGCGGGTCGCGTTCGCGGGCGATCCAGCCGCCCTTCTCCAGGCGGTCGAGGATGCCGGTCATCGTCGCCGGGTGCAGGCCCGCGCGCTTGGCCAGGGCGCTCGGGCCCAGCGGACCGTGCGTGGCGACGATGTCGAGGCAGTCCAGATCGACGTCCTTGAGGGCCACGCGGGTGCTGACCTTCCTGTTGAGCAGGGCCAGCTGGAGACCGAGTTCGCGCAGGCCGGTCCTGATGCGCCGCCGAGATGTTACGGAAGTCATATTTTCTTTCTCTCAAATCAATATATTATGACTTCCATATCGTACAGAACGGAGAGCATCATGTACGTGGTCACCGGTGCGACCGGCAACGTCGGTCGCGAGATCGTGAACCTCCTGGCCGAGGCGTGCGAGAAGACGACGGCGGTCAGCCGCGATCCGGAGGCGTCGTTCCCTCCCGGAGTGGACGTCGCGACGCCTGCGGACCTGCCGCTGGGCGACGCGGAGGCGATCGTGATCTCGCTGCGCGCGGTCGGCGGCTCGCTGGAGGCGCTTCTCAGCCAGGCCGCCGGCGAAGGCGTGCGCCGCGCCGTACTGCTGTCGGCGATCACGGTGGAGTACGGCGGCGGGTACGCGCGGTTCGCGGAGGAGTTCAAGGCGGCCGAGTCGGCGGTACGCGCGTCAGGCCTGGACTGGACGTTCCTGCGCTGCTCCGACTTCGCGGCCAACTCGCTGGCGTGGGCGCCGCAGATCTCCGCGATGGGTGCCGTACGAGGGGCCTATGGGGAGGCGGCGACCTCACCCATTCACGAGAAGGACATCGCCGAAGTCGCCGTGCACGCTCTCCTGGATCCGCCGCCGTCGAACCGCGCCTTCGCGTTGACCGGGCCCGAGTCGCTGAGCCAACTGGACCGGGCACGCATCCTGGGAGTCCCGTTCATCGAGGTGAGCCCGAACCAAGTCCGCGATGCGATGCTCGCGCAGGGGCTTCCGGAGGACGTTCCCGATCGCATGTTGGGCTACCTGGCCGCCTGCCTGAAGGAGCCGGGCCCGAGCACGACCACCGTTCAAGAACTGCTCGGCCGGTCCCGCACGTTCGCCGAGTGGGCGGAGGACCACGCCGGGTCTTTCACGCCGAACGCGGCGTAGGCCGGTAGCCCACGCCGTGATCGGTGATGCTCGCTAGGAGGGGAAGACGACGCCCTGGCTGCTCGGCTGGAACGTGCCGGCGGTGACGCTGTGGCTGCAGAGCTTGAGGCTCGGAACCTCCTGCGAGTGGCCGATGCCCTCGAGGTTGACCGGGGTGTTGGAGCGCTCGCCAGGAGGCGTCAGCACCAGGCCGCCGATCAGGTCGCCGTCGGAGCAGACGTTCCACTTCACGCCGGCGAATGCGGTGCGGCCGGGGCGCAGCGTGATGCTCGTCGCGGCGCCGGGGTGCTGGACGTAGACGGTCTTGGAGTCGCCGAGGAGCTCGTCGGCGGCGTTCTTCAGGCCGAAGCTCGGGTAGCCGTACAACGTGCAGGTGCGGCTGCCGTTGTTGGTCACGGTGAGCATCCAGCTCGCGACGCTGCCACCGGCGTTCTGCATGGTCAGTTCGGGGTGCAGAGCGGTCGTGGTGCAACGGTTCGACGCTTTAACGGGGACATTATGGTTCCCCGAAGAATTTCCGTTACCGGCGCCATTACCCGACCCATTGCCGGACCCGTTGCCGGCGCCGTTTCCGCCGTTATTGGAGGTCGAGCCACCCTGCGCGGGCTGCGACGACCCGTTGCCCTGGCCTTCGCCGACGGAGGCGTTGCAGCCGGTCGCAGCGGTGGCGAGAACGGCAGCGCCGACGGCCAGGATGCTGAGCTTCACTCGGTTCACGGTCATGGGAGTGGGTCACCTCTTCTGGTGCAGCGGGAGCGGGTTCATTGGTTATGACGGCACCCGGATGACCATTTGTTCGCCCCTATTTTCCCGCCGTGACCCAGATCACCTCAGAACCCTCACTCCAGATTCCGCCCCGGAGCTCCAACGAGCCACCCCGCGCACACCGGCCTCAACTGCTCAAACGCCGTTCACAGAGCGCGACCGAGCCAGGCCATCAGACTCACCCGGGACAGTTCCACAATCCCGCCATCAGGAGCCGGGTGTCTGCGTCCTCGACCGGCTCGCCCGCACCTGGGACGTACGCCCGACCGGTCGGGGCGGCATGTCGTTCGTGTCGGGATCTGATCCCGACGGTGTGAATATGGGATCTTTCGCGAGCACTCAGAGGAGACAGGGACGTGAGCGAGGAGAGAGGCTCGGAGCTCGGCCCCCACGACCAGGCTCGTCGCCACATGAGCGACGGGATGTGGCTCGAGGAAGCGCAGGGCGACGACGAGCTGGCGCGAAAGGCCTATCAGCGTGCGATCGACCTCGGCTTTCCGGACACCACGGCGGCGTCCGCGGTCAACCTCGGGTCTCTGCTCAGTCGGCACGGGGATCTGGACGGCGCGCGGGACGCCTACCAGTTGGCGCTCGACACCGGCTTTCCGGACATCGCACCGTTCGCCGCGATCAACCTCGCCATGGTTCTCGAAGAGCAAGGAGATCTGAACGGGGCGCGAGCGGCCTACCAAAGGGCCATCGACTCGGGTGAGGAGGACGTGGCGCCCGAGGCGGCCGGAAGGCTGGCGACTCTGCTCGAAAACCAAGGCGACCTGCAGAAGGCCCACGCGGCGTACCTGCAGGCGATGGACTCCGGCCACCCGGAGCACGGTTCCATGGCCGCCTTCAACCTGGGGATCATGCTCAAGAAGCAGGGAAACACCGACGAGGCGCAGACCGCGTACCAACGCGCCATCGAGTCCGGCCACCCAGAGTTCGCTTGCATATCTGCGGCCAACCTCGGCTACCTGCTCAAGCGACTGGGAGAGATCGATCGGGCACGGGCGTCCTTTCAACAGGCCATCGACATGGGCCACCCCCGCTACTCCCCCGCGGCAGCGATCAGCCTGGGCACCATGCTGGCGGAGAACGATGACAAGGCCGGCGCACGCGCGGCCTACGAACTCGCCATCAGCATGGACGATCCGGCCGCAGCCCAACACGCCCGAGAACTCACCGCAGACCTCGGCTGACAGGATCAGTTGGTCTGGGCGGCATCCGTCTGGGCGGCATCCGTCAGGGCGGCATCCGTCAGGGCGGCATCCGTCAGGGCGGCATCCGTCAGGGCGGCGGCGGTCAGGGTTAGGTGTTGAGCCAGGACCTGGGCGGCGGTGTCGGCGTCGCGGGTCAAGGCGGCCTCTTCGAGGCGGCGGTGTTCGGCGATGCCGTCGCGGTCGGGGTCGCGGTGGGCGGACCACCGGCGGGCGAGTTCGCTGGCGATCCACATGCGGTCGAACGTCTCCAGCAGGACGGGGTTGCCGCAGCCCTCTAGGAGGGTGCGGTGGAAGACGCGGTGGGCCTCTGACCAGGCTTCGGTGTAGTACTCGCCATTGTCCGGCTCGTACGGCGGTGTGCGGTCGAGACGGTGGTGGGCGGCTCGTACGCGGGACTCCCAGTCGAGGTCGCCGCGTTCGATGGACATGCGCAGCACGACCGGCTCGATGGTGCGGCGGGCCTCCGCGATCTCCTGCCAGCGGCGGTCGGAGAACGCCGGCACCGCGAAGCCGCGGTTGGGCAGCCGGTCGGCCAAGCCCTCGCCGACCAGGCGGACCAGCGCCTCGCGTACGACTGCCAGGCTCACGCCCTGCTCCTTGGCGAGGTCCTGCGGCTTCAGCGCGGCGCCGGGGGCGTAGATGCCGCGCATGATCGCGTCCCGCAGGTGCGCGTAGACCTGTTCGGAGAGCATCTGCTTCCCCGCAGGGGCTTGAGTCCGAGTCACGGAGGTCAGCATAGACGATCCAGAAGATAATCGATTATTTGTGTTATGGTCGATTGCATGACTGCTAACAACCCCTTCGCCCGCCTTCCCGAGGCGGCCTCGTTCACCGTCACCAGCACCTCCGTTGACCACGGCGCCGCCTGGTCGGACGAGCAACTCTCGTCCGGACTGCCCGGCGGCAAGGACCTGTCGCCGCATCTGTCCTGGAGCGGCGCCCCTGAGGGCACCAAGAGCTACGCCGTCACGGTCTATGACCCTGACGCTCCTACCGGGTCGGGGTTCTGGCACTGGGCCGTCGCCGACATCCCGGCCGCTGTGAGCGAACTGCCCGAGGGAGCCGGCGACGAGACCGGCTCGGGCCTGCCGGACAGTGCCTTCCAGCTGCCGAACGACGCGCGCATGGCCCGCTACATCGGCGCCGCCCCACCCGCCGGCCACGGCCCGCACCGCTACTTCATCGTGGTGCACGCCCTGGACGTCGAGTCCATCGGCGTTCCGGCCGACGCCACCCCGGCCGTCCTCGGCTTCACCATGGCCGGCCACATCCTCGGCCGCGCTGTCCTGACCGCCACAGCCGAGACGACCGCGGCGGCATAGTCACCGAACCGGCCAACGGTGATGACGCCGGAACGGACGGGTCACCCGAACGGCCGCGTCACCGGGACCGCCAAGACGCAGGGTCGGCCGTCCCGGTGACGACCGTGACGCCGGGATGACCGAGCCGCCAGAACGGCGATGACTCCGGGACGAGCGAGTCACCCAAACGGCCGAACCACAGGGCGGCCGAGTCACAGGGCGGCCGAGTCACAGGGTCGGCCGGGTCGCGGCGACGTCCGAGCCGCGCAGGGATAACCGAGACGCCGGAGCGGCGATGACGCCGAGCGACCGAGGCGCCCCGAACGGCCGCGTCACCGAGACGGCCAGGGCGCGGGGACGGCCAAGACGCAGGGACGACCGAGCCGCGCGGACGACCGGGTCACTGGGACGATCGGGTCACTGGGACGACCGACCCGCCGAGCTGACCGTGACGCCAGGGCGGCCGAGCCGCCAGAACGGCGATGACGCCGGGACGAGCGAGTCACCCGAACGGCCGAGTCACAGGGCGGCCGAGTCGCGGGGTCGGCCGAGCCGCAGGGATGACCGTGACGCGGGATTACCGAGCCGCCGGAGCGGCGATGACGCCGGGGCGACCGAGTCACCCGAACGGCCGAGTCACAGGGCGGCCGAGTCGCGGGGTCGGCCGAGCCGCAGGGATGACCGTGACGCGGGATTACCGAGCCGCCGGAGCGGCGATGACGCCGGGGCGACCGAGACGCCCGAACGGCCGAGTCACAGGGCGGCCGAGTCGCGGGGTCGGCCGAGCCGCAGGGATGACCGTGACGCGGGATTACCGAGCCGCCGGAGCGGCGATGACGCCGGGCCGTCCGAGACGCCCGAACGGCCGAGTCACAGGGCGGCCGAGTCGCGGGGTCGGCCGAGCCGCAGGGATGACCGTGACGCGGGATTACCGAGCCGCCGGAGCGGCGATGACGCCGGGGCGACCGAGTCGCCGGAACGGACGAGTCACTGGGACGACCGAATCGCGGGAGCGCCGAGTCGCAGGGACGGCGAGTCGCAGGGACGGCCGAGCCACCGGGACGACCTAGCCGCCAGAACGGCCGTGACGCCGGGACGACCGAGTCACTGGGACAGTCGAGACGCCGGAACGGCCGAGTACTGGGCGTGTGAGGGCTTCCCGGTCGCCATTGGCGCAGGCCTGGTCACCCGGCGGGCCATCGGCCCGTTCACCGCCTCCATCTGCGGCATCTCCTGCGCCTGCTGATGACCTCTTCGGTGTGAACGATGAGGTCGCCGCCAGGACGGCTGCGGCGGCGGGACGGCCGAGTTGCTGGGACGGCTGGCTGAGCGTGGGGGGGTCTGCTTGCGTTCGGCTGAATGGGAGGCCCTCGACCATGGCGGTCAGGGCCTCTTGGTTGACATGCAAGTCGTGGCTTGCGTAACTTTCTGTTACGTGGGAGACGTCTTCAGGGCCTTGGCCGACCCCACGCGGCGCATCATCTTGGACGAGCTGACCGACCGGAACGGGCAGACGCTCTTCGAGATCTGCGCCCGTCTGACGACCAAGCACCAGCTCGGCTCGTCGCGCCAGGCGATCTCGCAGCACCTCGATGTTCTGGAGGACGCGGGCCTGGTCGTGACCCGGCGCGAGGGCCGCTACAAGTTCCACTACATCGACACGGGGCCGCTCGAACCGATCGTCGAGCGCTGGCTCCGGCGGCCCGCGGGAGGGGACCCGACATGAGAATCAGCCTGGCGAGCGTGATGGTCGACGACCAGGACAAGGCGCTGAGCTTCTACACCGACGTGCTGGGCTTCGTGAAGAAGCACGACATTCCGATGGGCGGCGCCCGGTGGATCTCGGTGGTGTCCCCTGACGTGCCGGACGGGACGGAGTTGGTGCTGGAGCCGAGCGGTCACCCGGCGGTCAAGCCGTTCAAGGAGGCGCTGGTCGCCGACGGCATCCCGTTCACCTCGTTCTCCGTGGACGACGTCAAGGCCGAGCACGAGCGGCTGCGTGGGCTCGGCGTGCGGTTCACGCAGGAGCCGACTGAGATGGGCGCGGTGACCACGGCGGTGTTCGACGACACGTGCGGCAACCTGATTCAGATGCATCAGGAGGGCTGATCGCGGCTACGGAGGGCTGATGGCCTTGAGCATGCCGGCGAGCTTCCATGGTCTGCGGCCCCAGGCGGACATCTTCCCGGCTAGGACGGGTTTCCAGATCTCCTGGCGTCCGATGAACACCTGCATCATGGCCCAGGGGTCGGCGGAGAGATGGGCGTCGATGTTGTTGGCGGGGCCTGTTTCGAGGGTCAGCGAACCGCGGTCGAAGACCATCAGCGTGCGTCCGCCGCCGCGCAGGCGGAGGTCGAAGCGGGCGCGGAACGAGCCGGCCTTCTCCTCGTTCAGGAAGGCTGCGGGCGGCAGCGCCGTGATGAGCGGCAGCGCGCCGCCCTCGACCGCGAGCAGGGCGTGGTCACGCCGGATCGGCCACGAGAGTCCGGTGGCGCGGGCGATGTCATCGCCGTGGATCAGGCATTCCTCCAGCACGTGACCCGCCACCACCGAAGGCGGCAGGCGGACGCCCTGCAGCCAATCGACGGTCGCCTCTTGTGAGCGTGCGGCCATCTCGTCGAATTCGGTTGCCAGGGAGGCGAGCCGGTCTGCTAGGAGGGACGGGGTTCGTTCGGTGTCTTCGGCCAGCAGTTGCGCGTTGAGGTCGGCCATCCCGGGCGCCGTCACGGTGACTTCCGGGAGCTGCTTGCCGGCGAGGGCGTCGGTGTCGAGCTGGAGAACGTGCGTCAGGTGCGCCGCGACGTCGGTGGCCGTCCATGCTCCGATCGCGATGGGGTCGGCGGCCGGGACGTTCCGTAGGAGGTCGGCTAGGCGTGGGACGACGTCGCGCAGTGCCGCACGGACCTGGGCCAGGGTGGCGGGCGGCATGGGAGCACCTTCCTGAGCGGCGGAGCTTGATATTTTCAAGTGTGCTTGAAAATATCAAGCGGAAGGTCAGGCGGGGCGTTTGTGCAGGAGGGGCGCCAGGTCGGCCACCAGGGCGGCGGACTGGCGGAGGCCGGCCTGGTAGGTGCCGGGCCAGCGGTTGCGGTCGCCCAGGTCCGGGCCGAACGCCTCGCGCGCGGCCTCGTCCGGCATGACGCTGAGGCGGCGGGCCGCCTGGACGGGCGCGGCGGGGAACATCTGGCCCATCGGCTCGATGAGGATCAGGGTGCCCGCGCCGTTCGCCAGGTGCGCGTTGGAGCCGCCGCCGAACGCGCCGTCCATGTAGCGGCGGCCGTCGATCGTGATCGGCTCGGTGTAGCCGGGGGCGGCGCTGCTGGAGGCGACGGCGGCGTGCAGCGGGACGCCGCTCTGACCGTGCCAGACGACCGGTTCGCCGCTGTCGATGTCCACGGCGGTGATGAGCAGCGGCGCGTCCGGCCAGGTACGGCCGCCGACCGAGTACTCCATGGCGGCCAGGTGGTCCTCCTGCGGCATCGCGTCGGCCTCGCGTGCGAGCGTGCCGACCTGGCGCAGGGACTCGCGCGGGTCGGCGCCCGGCGCGTTGAGGATCTCGAAGACGCGCGGCATGACGGTCGGGTCTCCGGCGCGGGAACGCGCGGACGGCAGCTCGGCCAGCTCGTCCAGGTTCCGTCCGTTGGTGAGGGCGGCCGCGGCGATCGCACCCGCCGACGTACCGACGAGGAGGTCCGCGCGTGCCAGGTCAACGCCCGAACGGCGCAGGCCCGCGGCCAGGCCGAGGAGCCAGGCCGTGCCGACGGGGCCGCCGGGCCCGAGGACGACGGCCACATCGGAATCGCCAGGAGAAGAGATCACGTCACTGAGCCTACGGCGTTTATTTGGTCAAATCTGAGCCTCGACAGGGCGCCTTTGGGATTGTTATCAAGATCCCAAAGTCGCTGTGGAGGATGCCGATGCTCGTACGACGCCGGACCCTCGCCTTGGGCGTGGCGGCATTGACCGTGCTGGGGCCCGTTCAGGCCCAAGCCCAGGCCGAGACCCACGCCCAGCCCCAGCCACGGAAGGACACTTCTCGCCAGCAGGCATTCGCTCAGGCGGCCAAGGCCTATCGCGTTCCCGAATCGCTGCTCCTGGCCGTTTCCTATCTGGAGTCCAGATGGGACGCCAATCGCGGGCTGCCCAGCACCAGCGGCGGCTTCGGCCCGATGCACCTGGTCGACGGAACGCTCGTTCCGCGTTCGGGGCAGGTCGCGGGTGCCGGGGAGGACGCGCGGGGGGACGACACCCGGCCGGCGTTGCGGGTGAAGACCCCGCCGCCACAGGCTCCCGCTAAGGCACCGGCGAAGGCTCCGGCTAAGGCGTCCGCATCTACGCTGCAGGACGCCGCCCGCACGACGGGCGCGGCGCAGAGCCGGCTGCGGAACGACCCGACGGCCAACATCCGCGGCGGCGCGGCGCTCATCGCCCGCTATCAGGGAGAGCTCGGTCAGCCGCTCAGCGCGGACCCGGCGGCGTGGGCCAAGGCCGTAGCCCGCTACGGGGGCAGCGACTGGTTCGCGGGGCAGGTCTTCGACGTGCTGCGCAGCGGCGCCTCGCGTACGACCGACGACGGGCAGCGCGTCAGCCTGGCGGCCGCGCCGGGGATCCGGACGCCTGCGAGCGGGCGCAGCGACAGCCGCACCGAGTGCCCGGCCGACCTCGGCTGCGAATGGCTCCCCGCGCCGTACAAGCAGCTCGACCCGAACGACCCGGCCAAGTACGGCAACCACGACCTGGCCGACCGCCCCAAGAGCCAGAAGGTCTCCTACATCGTCATCCACGACACCGAAGAGGCCTACGACAACGCCGTCGGCGCCGTTCAGGACCCCGCCTACCTGGGCTGGCACTTCACGGTGCGGTCCGCCGACGGGCACGTGGCCCAGCACGTTCTGGGGAAGGACGTCGGCTGGCAAGCGGGCAACTGGTACATCAACACCAAGTCGATCGGCATCGAGCACGAGGGATTCCTCGCGCAGGGCGGCGCCTGGTACACCGAGGCGCTCTACCGCAGCTCGGCCGAGCTGGTGCGCTACCTCGCCAAGAAGTACGGCATCCCGATGGACCGCGGTCACATCATCGGGCATGACAACGTGCCCGGCCTGAAGTCGACCACCATCAAGGACATGCACGTCGATCCCGGGCCGTACTGGGACTGGGCGCGCTACTTCAAGCTGCTCAAGCACCCGCTGCGCGGCTCCGGAAGCGGCCACGGCATGGTCATGATCCGCCCCGACTACGACCGCAACGTCGTGCCGTACACCGGCTGCGACGACAAGAACCCGTCGGCGCCGTGCCCGTCGCACGGAGGCGGATCGGTCATGCTGCGGACCGAGCCGCGCGACGACGCGCCGCTGGTGAAGGACATCGGCAAGAACCCGCCCAGCGGGAACGCGACGATGGACGTCTACGACCACGGCGCCCGCGCCGCCACCGGCCAGAAGTACGCGGTCGCAGGCAAGGCGCGTGACTGGACGGCGATCTGGTACCTCGGCCAGAAGGCCTGGTTCCACGACCCCAAGAGCCGGCCCGCCTCCGTCGGCGTACGCGGCTACGTGGCCGTTCCGAAGGGCGCGTCCGCAGGCGTTTACGGTGGCGCTTATCCAGAGAAGGAAGCGTTCCCGGCGAACGTTCCTGTGCCGGACCTGTCTCCCCTGCAGTACCCCTTCGCGGCCGGTCAGAAGTACGCGGTCCTCGGGGAGACGAACTCGGAGTACTACTACGCCAAGTACTTCGACCCCGCCACGCACGCCCTGGTGCGCGGCAAGCAGAAGTACTACGAGATCCAGTTCGGCCACCGCGTCTACTTCGTCAAGGCGGACGAGGTCGTTCTGAAGCCCGTGAAGTAACACCCGGAGACCAGGGAAACCAGGAGGGCGGCCTCACGTCGCGACGACGTGAGGCCGCCCTCTCTGTCGGTCCTGGGCCGATTCTCGGCCGGTCCTCGGCCGGTCCTCGGCCGGTCCTGGGCCGGTCCTCGGCCGGTTTGTGGGTCAGGCGCCGATGACCTTGCCGAGGTTGTCGAGCTCGTTCGTACGGCCCGCCGTCAGGCGCTCGGTCCAGACCGCGTCGTGCATCGCCTCCATGGTCATCGTGACGCGGGTCCCGCCATGGACGGCCCTGATGTCGATCTCGGTGAGGAACTCGTAGGGCTCGACGTCGGGGATGAAGTCGGCGAGCGAGTTGTACCCGAGCGCGCCCGGCTCGTTCACCTCGACGAACGTCTTGCGCGACACCGTGGCGAGCGGCATGCCCGCGCCCTTCATGAACTCGATCTGCTCGGGCGCGGTCGCGGTCATCGTGTAGACCAGCTCGCCGCCGGGCCGCAGGTCGAGCTTGTCGACCGTGACCGTGAAGCCGTCGGGAGCCCACCAGGACTCGATGCCCGCGCTGGTCGTCCACAGTTCCCAGACCCGCTCCGGGGTCGCGTTGTACGTACGTTCGATCCGCACAGCCGACCTTGCATCCGACACTGACCCTGTACCCGACACCGACCTTGCATCCGACACCGTCATGGCGCTCCCTTTCGGACGTGGGGATGGAGGATTTGCCTGGTCAAACCATCCATCCACGGGCCACGGTCTCGGCAGATGCAAATGTCATCAGGTCCGCCGTGAATTAGGCGCGACTTCTTACCAACCTCTTACGACCATAAGAACAGTGCTGTCTGTATGAGGTCTGGCGATGCACCCTCGGAGGACCACAGTCTTCAGAGAGGGACACCATGTCCGTTCGTTCACCACGTTCACCACGTCCTACCGCCGCCCGTGTGAAGCGCGGCGGGCTCATGCTGCTGGCCGCCGCGACCGTGGTGGCATCCGCGTCGACGGGCGCCGCCTACGCCGTTGCGGGCACCGGCAAGCCGACCAAGGCCAAACCGACCGTCGTCCTCGTGCATGGCGCGTTCGCCGACTCCAGCGGGTGGAACGACGAGATCTCACGGCTGCAGCGACGCGGCTATCCTGTGGTCGCGGTGCCCAATCCGCTGCGCGGTCTCACGAGCGACGCCGCCTACGTCCGCTCCGTTCTGCAGTCCATCCCCGGGCCGGTCGTGCTGGTCGGGCACTCCTATGGCGGCGCGGTCATCACCAACGCCGCCACCGGCATGAAGAACGTGAAGGCGCTGGTCTACGTCGGCGCGTTCATCCCCGCGAAGAACGAGAACGTCGCCACCATCCTCGACCCGGCCAAGTACCCCGGATCGCTGCTCGGCCCGGCGACGACGGCTCACCGCAAGGTCGCCAACCCGGCGGCGCCCGGCGGGACCGACACCGAAACCTCCATCAAGCCCGCCGACTTCCGGAGGGTCTTCGCCGCCGATCTGCCGGCCCGCAAGGCCGCGCTCCTCGCCGCTACCCAGCGGCCGATGGCCGACACCGCCGCCATCCAGCCGTCAGGGAACCCGGCATGGGCGACCATCCCCTCCTGGGACCTGATCACGCTGGACGACAAGGCCATTCCGCCCGCCGGACAGCAGTTCATGGCGCAGCGCGCGCACGCCCGGGTCCAGACCGTTCACTCCTCGCACGCCGTGATGCTGGCCCACCCGGACGCCGTCGTCCGCATCGTGATGGACGCCGCGCATCACACGAGCTGACGGCCACACGAGCTGACGGCCACACCTGCTGACGGCCACACGAGATGGGAGAGCCCGCCGCCGGTCACCGGCGGGCGTAGCACGGGCCGGTCGCCATGAGGTGCTTGTGGACGAGCTTGTGCCAGCGGCGCTGCCGGTAGCGGTAGATGAACGTGGCGATGACGACCGTCACCGCCGTGAACGGGCCGCCGTCGATCTCGACCGTGTCGCTGTAGCGGCATCGGTCGGGACCGATCGGCTCGGCGTGCAGGGTGTGGTTCCAGGCCCTGACCGTTCCGCCGTGCTCCCGCGAGCGCATGGTGCGGGTGGCGTCGTCCAGCTCGATCAGGCGCATGGTGTGGCGCCACAGCGGGATCACATGGAAGAGGGTCAGCCGCGCGGCGCCGTGGTCGCCCTCCTGGAAGGGGCTGGTCTGGCCTGCCAGGGCCGGAAAGCCGAACAGGCCCCGCGTGACGTACAGGAGCGCGGCGGGATGCTTCATCGCCTGCCAGACCCGGTCGGCGTCCGTGGGCAGTTCGGTCTCAACGTGGATCGTCTTCATCCTAGAATTGTGAGCAATTGCTCGGTTTTCTGGCTACTCGCTTTTGCTGAGGCCAGGGTGGGTCAGGAGCGGTTCAGGGTGGGGACGACCAAACGGCTGAAGCCCAGGAAGCAGCCGCGGCAGGAGCGTGCGGTGGAGACCCACGACCGCATCCTCGCCGCGGCTGCTCGCGTTTTCGCCGAGCACGGGTACGCGGCGGGCACCACCAACCGCATCGCGGCGGCGGCCGGGCACTCGATCGGCTCGCTCTACCAGTACTTCCCGAACAAGGACGCGATCCTGGCCGAGCTGGTCACCGCGCACGCCGAGTCGGGCATCGCCGCCGTGACCCGGCGGCTGGAGGGCGGTCTGCCCGAGTCGCTGGACGGCAAGATCCGGGTCTTCGTACGGGCCGCCATGGACAACCACCGCGACGACCCGGCGCTGCACCGCGTTCTGTTCGAGGAGGCGCCCCGGCCGCCCGACTTGCTGGCCATGCTGCACACCGCCGAGGAGCAGGCGATCGAGGCCGCGCAGGCCCTGCTCGCGGAAGCTCCCGAGGTACGCGTCGCCGACCTGGCCATGGCGGCCCGGCTGGTGGTGAACTCGATCGAGTCGCTGGTGCACCGGTTCTACGCGCACGGCGAGACCGAGCAGGCAGAACGCTTCGAGAACGAGCTGGTCGCCATGCTCCACCGCTACCTGACGTGCTGAAAGCTCAAGCCGGCTGACCGGCGCCCCGAGCCGCCGCGTCGTCGGCGGACGCGGTCGCACCGTCCGCATCGCGGGCCGTGTTCGCCGCGTTCGCGCCGTCCGCATCGCCCGCGCCGCCCGCGCCGCCCGCATCGCCCGCATCGCCCGCATCGCCCGCGCCGCCCGCATCGCCCGCGGGGTTCGCTGCGTGGCGGGAACGGGCGATGCCCCAGCCGACGAGCGCGGCGGCCATGGCGGTCAGGGCGAGGCTCGCGATCGTGACGGCGTCGCGGAACTGGCCGGTCTGGTGCGCGCTCCAGTCCGGGGCGGCGATCGGGCCGGTGAACATCGCGGCGAGGAGGGTGCCGGCGACGGCGATGCCCGTGCCTGCGGTGACCTCGCCGGCGGTGTCGATGAGGGCCGCGCCGATCGTGGTCCGGTTCTCCGGCAGGCCGCGCAGCACGTTGGTCCCGGCGACGACGCCGACCACGCGCATCCCGGCCGCGACGAGCACGAGGGCGAGCGCGACCCACACGTACCCGAGCCTGCCCAGCAGCCCGAAGACCGCGAGCCCGAGCACGACCGTCGCGGCGCTGAGCCAGGCGGCCCGTTCCAGGCCGACCCGCCGCATCAGCGGGGTGATCAGCGCGCCGCCCGCGACGAGGACGATGACCTGCGGCAGCATCCCGAGGGAGGCGAGTCCGGGCGTCCATCCCCAGTCGAGCTGCAGTTGCAGCGTGACCAGGTAGCCGAGGCCCGCGGTCGCCAGCCCGGACGCCGCCTTGAACGCCAGGCCGCTGGAGACCAGGGGGTGCGCGACGAGCTTGAGGTCCAGGAGCGGGTGGCGCGCCGTACGTTCCCGTACGACGAACAGGACCGCCGCCACGACGGCCGCGGCCGTGATCGCCCACGGGATCCACGATCCGGCGCCCTCGTTCACGAACAGCGTCGGCGCGACAAGCGCGAACACGATCGTCGCCGTGCCGAGTGCCGCGCCCGGGATGTCGGCCGGGTCGCGGTGCAGGTCGGCCGGGTCGTCCGGGGCGATGCCGGTACGCAGGCCGACGATGGCGAGGACGGCGACCGGCGCGTTCACCAGCAGCAGGACCTGCCAGGGCGCGATCGACAGGATGAAGCCGCCCGCCGTGGGGCCGACCGCGAGCCCGACCAGGCCCACGGTCGAGATGAGCGTGGTCGCGCGGACGCGCAGGTCGTCGTCGTCGAACATCCGGAACGCCAGCGCCATCGATCCCGGCGTGGTCATCGCGGCGGCGACGCCCATCGCCGCGCGGACGGCGATCAGCTGTTCGGAGGTGGTGACGAACGCCGTCGCCAGGCTCGCCACGCCGAGCAGCGCCAGCCCGGCGAGCATGATCCGGCGGCGGCCGAACCGGTCGGCGATCGCGCCGAACGCCAGCATCAGCCCGCCGAACACGACCGCGTACGCCCCGGTCACCCATTGCAGGGCGGTCGTGGAGGCGTGCAGGTCGCGGCCGATCGTGGGCAGCGCGACGTTCAGGATCGAGTTGTCGAGCATCTCGAAGAGGAACACCGCGGACAGGCCCGCGAGGGCGACCCACGCCTCCCGCAGTGATCGCGGAGACCTGGAGACAATGGCGGTGGAGCGGTTAGAGGACATGCCACTAGGTTAAGTGACTAAGTTTAGTTACACAAGTAAGTGAGGTCGGATGCCCAGAACCAGCGAGCGAGGCGGCCCGAAGACGCGCGCGAAGATCTCCCAGGTCGCGACCCGGCTCTTCTTCGAGCGCGGGTTCGACGCGGTCACGGTGGCCGAGGTGGCGCGGGAGGCCGGGGTGTCGAGCGTCACGGTCTTCAAGCACTTCCCGCGCAAGGAGGACCTCCTCCTCGACCGCCAGGTCGACGCCGCCGAACTCCTGCGCTCGGCCGTACGCGACCGCGCTCCGGGCGTCGACGTCCTGGCCTCGCTGCGCGACGCGTCCCTCCGCATCCTCGATGAGCGGCAGGGCCTCTCCGGCGTCGCCGACGGCTCCATCCCGTTCTTCAAGGTCGTCGCCGCCTCCCCCGCGCTGATCGCCCGCGCACGAGAGATCGCCTCCGACCTGCAGCGCCTCCTCACCGAGGAGCTGGAGAAGGACCCGGCGTTCAAGGGCGATCCGGCGCTGTTCGCCGCGTTCTTCATCGGCGGTTACAGCACCGTGCTGGTGGAGACCGCCCGCCGCCTCACCGCCGGGGACCCGCCGGACGCCGTGGCGGACGACCACCGCGAGCGCCTGGAGCGGCTCTTCATCGCCCTCCGCAACGGCGTTGTTCCCAGCAGATGAAAACGCTCCCCGGCCGCACAGGCCGGGAAGCGTCAGGGGGCACGACTGAGATCAGGAACCGGCCTTGTCCAGGGCGGCCAGGATGTCGGCGGTGGTGCCGGTCTCGCCGAGGCGCGGGAAGATCTTCTCGATGCTGTTGGTGTGCGCGCCGCCGTCCCGGTCGGTCATGGCGTCGGTGGCCAGGGTGACGTGGTAGCCGTGCTCGTGCGCGGCGCGGGCGGTCGACTCGACGCCGATGCTGGTCGCCACGCCGGTGAGGACGATCTGGGTGACGCCGCGGCGGCGCAGGTGCAGGTCGAGGTCGGTGCCATAGAACGCCGACCAGTTGCGCTTGGTGACGACGATGTCCTCGGGGTGGCCCGCGAGCTGGTCGGAGAGCCGGTCCCAGCCCTCGGGGAAGGCGCGGGGCGAGCCCGTTCCTGACTGGTCGGTGCGGCCGGGGACGGCGTCGGCGCCGTCGGCGGCGAACGTCACGCGGACCAGGACCACGTGGAGGCCGCGGGCGCGGAAGGCGTTCGCCAGCTCGACGTTGCGGGCCAGGACGTCGGCCGTGGGGAACGGGTCGCCGGGCATGGTCAGCACGCCGTTCTGCAGGTCGATGACGACGAGCGCGGTCGCGGGGTCGATCGTGGTGACGGGCATCAGGTGGCCTTTCGCGGATTGGACGGGGTGGGCGGGGTGGACGGGTCGGACGGGGCAGTCCGGTCGGTCGGGGTGGACGGGGTCGACGGGGCCGGGGCGGACGGGGCCGGGGCGGACGGGGCCGGGGTGGACGGGGCCTGGGCGGACGGTTGAGGACGGCCGACCAGGCGGAGTGAACGGTCGACCAGGACGAGCAGGAGGAGCACGAGTCCGACGACCAGCAGGAGCCAGGTCATGTCGTGCATGCCGGCGGTGGTGGCGCCGTGCTGGAAGAACGCGGCGTTCGCGGCGGACGCCACGAGCGCCCCCAGATAGGTGGCCGTGCGCAGGAGGCCGGCGGACGAGCCCATCCGGGCGGGTTCGGCCTGGGAGTAGAGGGCGTTCTGGTTGGCCAGGCCGTTCAGGCCCTGCGGGATGCCGATCAGGACGCCGATCACCGCCAGCCACCACAGAGTGCTGCCGGGGCCGACGGTCAGCAGCGCCACGATGCCGACGAGCTGGACCGCCGCGCCGACGAAGAGCTTGCCGCGCACCTGGGGATGACGGCCGGTGAACGTGGTGACGACGATCGCGGCGGCCGACATGGGCAGAAGCAGAAGACCCGCGACGGTCGCGCCCAGGCCCCTGCCGTCCTGGAGCCACTGGCTGTAGCCGTAGAGGAAGGCGTAGGAGGTGATGTATGCGCAGAGCTGCCTGGCATAGGTGGCCAGCAAGGGAATGTTCCCGCTCAGCACGCGCAGGTCGATGAACGGCTGCTCGTGGCGCGTCTCCTGGAAGGAGAAGCCGGTCGCCGCGGCCGCTCCGATCACCGGCATGTACCAGTGCCCGAACGACGGCTCGATCAGGAACAGCATGAACGAGGTGAGCATGGCGGCGAAGAGGACCATCCCGGTGACGTCCAGGCGGTCGCCCGACCACTCCGAGAAGGGACGCTTGGGGAGCCGGACCGTTCCAAGCACCAGGCACGCCAGCGACAGCGGAACGTTGATGGCGAAGATGAGGTGCCAGCCACCGGCGCCGATGAGCAGGCCGCCCAGGGTCGGGCCTATGACGGCGATGACCTGGTTGGCGACCGACAGGGCCGTCAGTACGCCGGTCGGGTTCTGCCTTCCGGTGCGGTCGGATTCGGCGCGGAGCAGGTACATCGCCGCGGGATAGGCGGCGGACGTGCCGACTCCTAAGAGGACACGGGACAGGACGAGGACGCCCAGGTTCGGGGCGACCACGCCCAGCAGCCCGGCGAGCCCGACGAGCGACGTTCCGGTGAGGTAGAGCAGGCGCGGGCCGCAGATGTCGACCAGCCTGCCGATGACCGGCTGGCTCACGGCGGTCGCCAGGTAGAGACCGGACACCAGCCAGACGGTCTGGGCGGGCGAGGCGTGGAACGCGCGGCCGATGGGGATCAGCGCGACCGCGAGCATCGAGGAGTTGATCGGGTTCAGGATCGAACCCAGGATCATCGGGGCGATGAGCCTCCGGTCGAAGCCGTCCTGCGGCCGGTGCGTCCGGCGCGTTCGGCGGGCCTTGACCAGAAGGCTCGTCATGACTGCGCCACCGCGTCCACGATCTCCATCACCTCGATGACCTTCCGCAGTTCCTCGTCGGTGCAGCGTTCCTGCAGTTCCCGGGCCAGCCAGGCCTCCTTGGCGCGCCGGACGTCCATCCGCCGCTCGCGCCCGCGCCCGGTCAGCGTGACCAGCTGGCGCCGGCCGTCCTCGGGGTCGCGGTGGCGCTCCACGAGCCCGGCCTCCTCCAGCGCGAGAACGATCGTGGCCATGGACTGCGGGCGCACCCGTTCGGCCGCCGCGAGCTCGCTCGCCGACGCCGGGCCCTCCTTGTCCAGCCGTACGAGGACCGAGGCCTGCCCGGTGGACAGGTCGCCCTCCACGGCCAGGCTCCGGAACCGCCGGACGAGCCGGCCGACCGCCACACGGGTGTCGAACGCCGCCCGCGCGGCCTCATCCGAGATCACTTCGTCCATCACACCCCCAAACGTTCAGTCCCAACTGTACACCTAAACTGTACATCTGAAACTGTACACCTGAAACTGAACAGTCCAAGCTGATGATCCTAGGGCCACGTGAGCCAATAAATGTGACCCACATCACTCACGCCTCAGGTCAACCGATGGCCACACACGCCCGTCTTTACTCAGCACTCCCCCATCACACAGCGTTCCCCCATCGTCACGTTCCAGAGGCGAAAGGCCGGCTGATGCGCAGGTACGTGCGACCGGCGGTTGTGGTGACCGGCTTGTTCGGCCTTTCCGTGGTGATCCCGTCGGCCGGGGCTCACGCGGCCGCCGCCCTGCACGCCAGGACCTACGCGTACGGGAAGCGCGCGCGGCAGTCCCTGGACGCTTACTGGAACACCTCCGCGAGGGGCACGCAGCCTGGGCTGGTGCTGCTGCACGGCGGTCTCTGGAACGGCGGCAGCAAGAAGGACTGGAAGTCCACGGCGCAGTGGTACGCCAAGCAGGGCTTCGCGGTGTTCGCCGTGGACCACCGTTTCAACACCGACGCCGCCTGGCCCGCGCCTCGTGACGACGCGTTCGCGGCGGTGCGCTGGATCAGGTCGCATGCCGGGTCGTTCAGGCTCGACCGCAACCGGATCGCGGTGCTGGGAGCCCAGTCGGGCGGAGAACTCGCCGCGCAGCTGGGAACGCGGGGCGGTGGCGTACGGGCGGTCGTCGGGTTGTCGCCGATCGCGTCGCCGGAGCTGGCCTACACGTCTGCGCAGACGACCGCCGCGTCGGCGACGCGCCGCAAGCTGCGCGACCAGACGGTGGTCCTGGGCGACTGCTCGATGGCCACCAACGAGGCCCGCTGCCATGCCCGCTACCGCGACATGAACCCGGCCACCTACGCCAGCGGCGATGACGCCCCCATGTACCTGGTCCACTCGGCGGGCGACCCGATCCCCGTACGGCACAGCGAGCAGCTCAGGGACGCGCTCGTTCAGCACGGGGACCGCGACGTCACCGTGAGGACGGTGTCGGGCAAGGCGAGTGGCGGGGCGCTCCTGGATTCCTCCCTGCGCAGCAAGACCTTGTCATGGCTGCGCGCCCACACCGGCGTCCACCTTGACTCCACGGCCGCACCGCAGGGCCAGCGCCTCGCGCTCGCGGGTGAACGCGAGCCAGCCATCACCAGCTCGGACAACGGCTCCGCTGAAAGCGCGCGAGTAGCGGCGACCGCTGCACGAGTGGAGCACACGTACGCCTACGGGCCCTACGCCCGCAACCGGCTGGACGCCATCTACCGCAAGAGCAGGAAGGCCCGGCCCGCGCTCGTGCTCATCCACGGCGGCTACTGGTACGAGGGCGACAAGAGCGCTTGGACCAATGAGGGGCGATGGTTCAGCGACAGGGGCTACGCGGTCTTCACCATCAACTACCGGCTCAACACGCAAGCGCGCTGGCCCGCCCAGCGCAACGACCTCTACAGGGCCATCGGCTGGGTCACATCGCATGCGCACACCTTCGCCGTGAACCCGAAGCGGGTCGTGCTGGTCGGCTCGTCGGCGGGCGGGCAGATGGCCACGGCCGTCGGCACGCGCGGCAAGGGGGCCAAGACCGTCAAGGCCGTCGCCGCCCTCTCCCCCGTCGTCGATCCTTACCGGGGCTACCGGGACGGCCAGACGTCCAGGGCCGGGGAGAACAAACGCAAGCTTCGGGACGCCGGGGTGCTGCTGACCCGCTGCACGCCCGAACGCAGCAACAAGACGTGCTGGAAGCGCTGGGTCGACCTGGTCGTCTACAACGGGGCCGGTAAGGGCGACGTGCCGATGTACATCATGCATTCGGCGGGCGACTTCGTTCCCGCAGGGCCCTCGCACACGCTCTGCGCGAAGTTGAACGCGGCCAAGGTGTCCTGCGCGGTGCGCACGCTTCCCGGCGACAGGCACGGAATCGCCCTGCTCGGCATGCCCGGAGCCCGCGCCGCGCTACTGAAGTGGATCCGCGCCCACGACTAGGCCTGTCCCTTAGGGTCCCGCCCCGAGAACCCCGTCCCTGAATCCTGCCCCTAGAACCCTGAATCCTGCCCCTAGAACCCTGCCCCTAGAACAGAGACAGGTTGGGCAGCAGCTTCTCGGCAGAATCGATGAGCTTGGCCGCGTTGGCCAGCGCTCCGTCCGCTTCTTGCTCCTGAGCGCTGTCGCCGGGGTACGCCGGGTACTCCAACTCGTTCCGCCGGATGCGAAGCGCGCGATACGGCCGGAAGACGTCACCGAACTGGGCGCGCAGCACCTCGTCCACGACGCGGTGACCGCCGGTGGTCGTCGGGCGCAACCCCTGCTGGGCGAGGAGTGCCGTACACGCTAGGCGCGCGGCGTCGTAGGCCAGCACGAACGAGCTGTCGGGGTCCACGGAGGCCACGGCGGCAGCGGCTGAGTGCGTACGCCGGGCCTTGGCCAGCCAGGGCTCGCCATCGGCGGCAGGCCCCTGGACCTGCTGGAGCTGCCCCTCGGACAGGAGGCGTTCGACCAGTGCCTCGCCTCGGCCCCATCGCGCCATGGTGTCCTCACTCTGGAAGGTCCCCGTATGCAATCACATACGGAGACTCCATGATCTGGTTCACCAGCGGATCCGCGGCGGCGGAGTCCCAGCGGTCGGCGGGCCGGACGACCGGGTTGACCTGCAGATCGAGGCGGGCCTGCGCGCGCTCGGCCGCCTCGTAGACGGCCGCGCGATCGACGTCGCCGAGGACGAGCACGTCCACGTCGTTGGGCGGCGGGCCGGGCTCGCCCTCGTAGCGCCGCGCCCACGAGCCGAAGATCAGCACGGCCTGGGCGTTCAGCCCGGCGAACTCCTTCCCCACGGCCTCCTGGGGGCCGAAGGTGAGGGTGAGCAGGTGCGTCAGCGGCGCGGTCAGGCGGTTGGCCTGGTTGGCCCGGAGCAGCCGAGCCCGCCCCACCGGCCGTGAGGTGATCAGCTCGGCGTCCTCCAGCCGGGTGACCTCGCCGTGGACGGTCGACAGGGACATCTGCAGCCGCCTGGCCAGGTCGGAGAGCGTGTACTCCTGATCGGGGTGCAGGAAGAGGAGCGTGAGCAGCCTCGCCTGGCCCCTCGACCGGAAGATCGGGAGCAGCGCGGGCGCTTCACTTCGCATAGACCGAATATATCTCCGGTCTAACCGAAACTACACACCCGCGAGGCGGGCGAGTTCCACGCGGGAGCGGATGCCCAGGCGGTTGAAGATGTTCCTGAGATGCCCGTCCACCGTGCGCGGGCTGATCAGCAGCCGGGCGGCGATCTCCCGGTTGGTGGCGCCGCCCGCGACGAGCCGCGAGATCTGCAGCTGCTGGGCGGTCAATTCGGACAGCGTGTCCGGCCCGCCCGCAGCCGCCCCGCCCGCGGCCGGAGCACTGCCCGGGAGGGCGTCGCCGGCCGCCCGCAACTCCACGCGGGCGTGGTCGGCCCAGCGGCTCGCGCCCGCGCCCGCCCGTTCGAAGGTGTGAACGGCCTCGCGCAGCGGTTCGCGGGCGTCGCGAGGGCGGCGGCCCCGGCGCAGGTGATGGCCGAGGAGCAGCTGCGTCCGGGCCAGCTCGAACGCCGAGTCGCCCGCCATGTGCAGCCGTACCGCCGCGGCGAAATGGTGGTCCGCCTCGTTCTGCAGCAGCAGCGCCCGGCACCGCGCGGCGAGCGCCTGCCGTGCCGGGCTGGGCGCACGGCGTGCCCAGCGTTCGTAGCCGTCGGCCGCACGCCGCGCCGCGTCCAGCCGTCCCGCGCGTACGGCCGCCTCGACGAAGTACGGCGCGGCCAGCAGCCTGACCGCCGGATGGACCGGGGCCGCCGCGCCGGTCGGCGTGCGCAGCCGGGCGACGGCGTCGGCGGGCCGGTCGGCCGCAAGATCCAGGCAGGCCATAGCCCACGACGCGAGCGCTGCGGGCCGGGTGAGGCCGCGCCGGTCGACCTCGGCGGACAGGCTCTCCAGGTGCGGCAGCGCCGTCTCCTCGTCGCCCTGCAGCGCGGCGGCGAGGGCGGCGAGCGCGTGGAGCTCGACGACGCGGTTGAGCTGACCGGCCGCCCCGGCGAGCCGCAGCCCGTCCAGGGAGGTGGCCAGCGCGGCGGGATAACGCCCGAGCGCGATCTCACAGTGCGCAAGGATCGCCAGCGCGCGCGGCTCCTGGATGACCTCGTCGCGGCGCCGCGCGATGGCGACCGCCTGGGCCGCCAGGTCGCACGCGAGCCGGTCGTCGCCGAGCATCAGCGCCGCGATGCTCGCCGACGCCCGGACCGTGCAGTCGTCGACGCGGCGGGCCAGGCGCACGACCCTGCGCAACGGGCCCGCCGCGAGTTCGTGCCGCCCCTGCATCGCGGCCGCCATCCCGATCGCGTGCGCGTGCCAGAACTGGGCGGCCGGGTCCCGCTGCCGCCCGAACGCCAGCGCGCGGCACGCGATCTCCTCGCGGAACGCCACGTCGCCGAGCGCGTCGGCCGCCTCGCCCGCCTGCGCCAGCGCGTAGAGGGCGACGCCGGGCGCGACGGACGCGCTGTGGTCGGCGACGTCCACGAGCATGCGGCACGCGACGGCCAGTGACCCGTCGCACAGCTCGTTCTCCGCGCGCAGCAGGCCGGTGATACGCGGGGCGGGGCGCGGCACCGGCGCTCCCCCGCCCCGCAGCACATCGTTTGTGAAAGGCGGGTTCATGAGGGTCAGTTCGCGAGCGTGACGGTGCAGGCTCATGGGTCAGCCTCCGCTTGGCGCGCTGTACCCCTTGGCCAGATCGGACTCGGTGGCCTGCTCGACCATGACCGTTCCCCCGAGGGCGGTCTTGTCGGGCCGGGTGATGTAGCTGGCGCGGCCGGCCGGGGCGGTCCACTGGCTGAAGTCCTCCGGCGCGCCGCCGAGCCCGAGGTCGAACGAGCGCGTCGAACGGTGCGCGGCGACGATGCCGTCCCGGGTGAGGTCCTTGTTCGCGCAGGCCTTCTTCAGTGCCTCGCCGACGACCGCCGCGGTCGTGTAACCGGACAGGACGGCGCTGTCGAGCGGCTGCCCCTTGTAGGCCATCTGGTACTCGCCCGCGAGCTTCTTCAGCCCCTTGATGTCGGCGCTGAACGGCGCCGCGGCCGTCACCACGTAGTAGTTCTTCTGCATGATCGGGCCGACCGGCGTCGCCAGCAGCTGCTGCGCGAACGCCGAGTTGCTCGCGGCGAACGGCACGTTCAGCCCCATCGCGGCGCTCACCCCGACGAGCGAGGCGGCCTGCTTGGGCGAGACGCTGACCAGGATCGCCTTCACCCCGGCCTTCTTGAACGCGCCCGCCTGCGCCGTCATGTCGGCGTCGGTCGCCTTCACCTGCTGCTCGACCACGGTCAGCCCGGCCTTGCCCGCCGCGTACCGGACGCCGGCGAGCGCGCTCTGGCCGTAGTCGCCCTCCAGCCGCAGGTGCCCGATCTTGTCGCCGGACTTGATCCCCTTGGCCTTGGTGAGGAACGCGACGGCGTTCACCATGTCCACGTCGTAGGTGGTGCCGGTGACCTGCACGTACTTGCTGCCAAGCAGGGTGTGCGCCCAGGCCTGCGGCAGCGTCAGCAGGTGGTCGTTCTCCAGCCGTGGACGCAGCGCCATCGTGATCGGCGACCCGATGACCTGCGGGATCGCCGCCGACCTCGGTGCCAGCTCGCTGTAGGCGGCCAGCGCCTTCTGCACGTCGTAGCCGTGGTCGCGGACGACCAGGTCGATCTTGCGGCCGCAGACGCCGCCCGCGTTGTTGAGCTGGTCGTAGTAGAGCTTCTGCGCCTGGGTGACGCTCTTGCCCAACACGGCGTACGGGCCGGTGAGGTCGGTCAGCGCGGCGAGCGTGATCTTGTCCTTGGTCACGCCGGGACCGGTCTTGATGCCGCCCGAGGACGAGCCGCCGGACGCCTTGCCGCTGCATCCGGCGGCCGAGGCTGCGAGGACCACCATGACCGCGGCGGCTGCCGCTCGCTTGAGTGGACCGCGTCTGATCGGGACCTGTGTGGGGCTCATGCGGGCTGCTCCTCGGATTCGGGTCGGTTCGGGTTCGTCCGGTCGTGGCTCGGGTCAGGGGTGGCGGGCCGGTCGTGCGGGCGTCCGCGGGACGCGCGGTGGCGGCGGGTGGCGAGGCCGTGCAGGCCCCCGGGAGCGAAGAGCAGGACGGCGACGAACGCGACGCCGTAGATCAGGCGGGCGGCCTCGGCGGGGGCGAGTCCACCGCCGTCGCCGCCCGGCTCGGCGACCATCGGGAGCGCGTCGCCGAACCGGGTGAGCAGAGCGGGCAGCAGCGACACGAACGCGGCACCGGCGACGGCGCCGCCGACCGTGCCGAGCCCGCCGATGACGATCATCGCGAGGTAGTCCAGGGACAGGGCGAGGCCGAAGTAGTCCGGCACGGTCCGCTGGAAGACCAGCGCGAGCAGCACGCCCGCGAGCCCCGCGTACATCGAGGACAGCGCGAAAGCCGCGGCCCGGTAGCGGGCGACCGGCACGCCGAGGGCGCCGGCCGCGATCTCGTTGTCGCGGACGGTGTTGAGCGCGCGGCCCGGCCTGCCGTTCAGCACGCCCCGCGCGAACCACGCCGCGACCGCGACCAGCGCCAGGCTCAGGTACCAGAGGCGTTCCAGGCCGCCGAACGGGACGCCGAACACCAGCAGCGGGTCGGGGGTGTCGGTGAAGCGGAAACCGAGCAGGTCGAGCGGCGGCACGGCCCGGCCGTTCACCCCGCCCGTGACCGGCTCGGCGCGGTAGAGCAGGTGCTGGCCGACGAAGACGAGCGCGAGCGTGGCGATGCCGAGCGAGGTGCCCTTCAGCCGCCCGGCGATCGGGGCGCACGCGCCGCCCATGAGCCCGGCGAGTGCGACCGCGCCGATGGCGGCGAACGCGGTCGGCAGGCCGAGCCCCGACAGGTGCAGGCCCGCCGACTCCGAGGGCTCGGCGGACAGCCACGTGTAGCCGTACGCGCCGAGGGCCAGGAAGAACGCGTGCGCAAGCGAAAGCTGGCCTGCCGAGCCGGTCAGCACGTTCAGGCCGATCGCGCCGATCGCGGCGGTCATCGCGAACAGGCCCGCCTGCAGCCAGAACGCGCCGGCGTAGAACGGCAGGATCAGCAGTACGGCGATGCCCAGGCCCCAGCCGGCACGCCTCGGCAGCTCAGACACGGGCGGCCTCCCTCGTTCCGAAGAGGCCTGCCGGGCGGACCAGCAGCACGATCGTCATCAGCAGGTACGGCGCGACCTGCGCGAAGCCGCCGCCGAGCAACGCGAAGTCGGTCTGGTAGCCGATGACCGCGGACTCGGTGATCCCGATGACCAGGCCGCCGACCAGCGCGCCGGTGGTGGAGTCGACGCCGCCGATGACCGCCGCGGGCAGCGCCTTGAGCGCGGCGTAGGAGGTCGTACGGTCCAGGCCCGGCGTCGGGAACACGCACAGGAAGAGCGCGGCCAGCGCGGCGAACGCCCCGGCCACCGCCCACGCGCCCGCCGAGACCCGGCCGAGGCGCACGCCCATCAGCGCGGCGGTCTCGCGGCGTTCGGCGGCGGCGCGCATCGCCACGCCCCACGAGGTGAACTTGAACGCCAACAGGAACGCGGCGATCGCCAGCACCGCCACGGCCAGCGCCGCGATCCGGGTCTGCGCGATCGTCACGCCGCCCAGCCGCACGACCTTGTCGCCCCACGGGTCGCCGAGCGGCAGCACGCGCGTCCCGATGCGGCGGGTCAGCTCGACCGTGAGGACGATGTCGACGCCGATCGTGACGATGCTGAGCGTGGCGTTCCCGCCGAGCGCGCCGGGCCGCAGCCTGCGCAGCACGAGGAACTCGATCGCCGCGCCGAGCGCCGCGGTGGCCGCGATCCCGGCGAGGACGGCCGGCCAGAAGCCGATGTCGTCGTGCAGCTCGGCGATCAGCAGCCCGCCCGCCAGCAGCAGCGACGGCTGCGCGAAGTTGATGACCTCGGTCGCCTTGTGAACGACGACGAACCCGAGCGCGACCAGCGCGTACACCGCGCCGCTGGACAGCCCGTTGACGAGCACCTCCAGAAGACCGGTCATCCCGCCCTCCGTTCCGAAACGCCGAGGTAGGCGCGCACGACCGCGGGGTCGCGGCGGATCTGCGCGGGCGTGCCGGTCGCGATGCGGCGGCCGAAGTCGAGCACGGTCACCTCGTCGGCGATCCGCCCGACCAGGCCCATGTCGTGCTCGACCAGCAGGATCGACAGGCCGAGCGAGGTCCGCGCGGCGCGCAGCGTCCCGGTGAGCGCGTGCCGTTCGGTGCCGTTCATGCCGGCGGCGGGCTCGTCCAGCAGCAGCACGCGCGGCTCCAGGCACAGCGCGCGGGCCAGCTCGACCCGCTTGCGCACGCCGTACGGGAGCAGGCCGCAGGGTGTGGCGAGGTGATCGGCGATGCCGACGAACTCGGCGATCTCCCGGACGCGGGCGCGGTGCCGCGCCTCCTCCTGGCGGGCGCTCGGCAGCCTGAGCCCCGCCGCGGCGATGCCGGTACGGGTCAGGCGGTGGCGGCCGAGCATCAGGTTGTCGGCGACGTCCAGGCGCGGCGAGAGCGCGAGGTTCTGGAACGTGCGGGCCACGCCGAGCGCGGCGATCCGGTGCGGTGGCAGCCCGGTCAGCTCGCGCCGTCCGAGCCGCACCGAGCCGTCCGAGGCGCGGACCACGCCCGACAGCACGTTGAAGCAGGTGGACTTGCCCGCGCCGTTCGGGCCGACGAGGGCGTGCACGGTGCCGGGCCGGACCGTGAAGCCCACCCCGTCCAGCGCCGTCACCCCGGCGAAGCGCACGGTGAGATCGCGGATGGTCAGTTCAGGCGCCTCGGTCGGCTTGTGTGCGTCGGTCGGCTTGTGTGCGTCGGTCGGCTTGTGTGCGTCGGTCGGCTTGTGTGAGTCGGTCATCCGGCCCACCTCGCGAGGGGGCGGGTGGCGGCCCGCACGTCGTCGATCTCGCCGTTGTCGCCGAGGTAGCGGCGCCGCACCTCGTCGGTCGCGGCGAGCTCGGCCGCCGGGCCGGACAGCGCGACCCGGCCGACCTCCAGGACGTAGGCGTGCGAGGCCAGGTCGAGGGCGAGCGCGGCGTTCTGCTCGATCAGCAGGATCGCGATGTCCTGGCGCCGGATGTCGCGGATCGTGTCAGCGATGCGGTCGATGACGATCGGGGCCAGGCCCAGCGACGGTTCGTCCAGCAGGAGCAGGCGCGGGCGGGCCATCAGCGCGCGGCCGATCGCGAGCATCTGCTGCTCGCCGCCCGACAGGAGGCCGGCGCGCTGCCGCTGCCGTTCGGCCAGTACGGGGAACAGCCGCATGACCAGGTCGTAGGTCTCCGCGACGCCGCGGCGGGACGCGGTGAGGGCGCCCGCGCGGAGGTTCTCGGCGACGGTCATGCGGGCGAAGATCTGCCGTCCCTCGGGCACCTGGACGATCCCGTCAGCCACGATCGCGTCGGCGCGGCGGCCGCGCAGGTCGCGCCCGTCCGCCTCGATCCGGCCGCCGCGGATCTCGCCGCCGTGGAACGGGAGCACGCCCGAGATGGCCCGCAGCAGCGTCGACTTGCCCGCGCCGTTCGCGCCGAGGACGGCGACCGCCCCGCCCGCCGGCACCCGCAGCGACACCGCGCGCAGCGCGCGCACCGGGCCGTAGGCGACCGTCAGCTCGGTGACCGTCAGCGCGTCGGGCGGCGCGCCGTCCGGTGTGCCGGGTGGGCCTGGATTCACCGTGTCTCCTCGGGGGGTGGGCGGGACGGTCGGCATACATCAGCACGCGGCCCCGACCGGGTCTAGAGCGCCGTTCTAATTCGGGGACCGGCCGCAATCCGCGACGCCCGGCGTTGTGAGCCGTCACAGTCCGGGGCGGTACGGGCCCTCGCGGTCTGGTCAGCGTCCGGGCGCGATGGCACCATGGGCGGCCACTCCTGGCGTGGAGGTACGAGTGGCGTTCGGTACCGCGCACGCCGACCGCGACGGCCGTGCGATCATGCGCCGGGCCGTCGGGCGGCTGGCCCCCCGGCTGACCGATCTCGCCGACCGGTTGCTGGCCGAGATCGTCGTCGGCGAGTGCTGGGACCGCCCGGCCGAGCTCCGCGACGACCTGTGGCAGGTCTGCCACGTCGGGTTGGGGCACGGCGTCGCGACGATCCTCGATCCCGACCGTGGCCGCGCCGACCTGGAGTGGGCCGAACGGCTGGGCCGCCGCCGCGCCGAGCAGGGCCAGCCGCTGGACCAGCTGCTGCGCTCCTACCGCCTGGCCGGCCGCGTCTTCTGGGAGGCCGTGGTCGACATCGTCAGCGAGGACGACCCGGCGCACGTGCCCGTTCTCGTACGGCAGGCGACGCGCACCTGGCACACCATCGACGAGCTGTCGAGCGCCGCTGCCGCCGCGTACCACCGCACCGAGTACGACCTGTTGCGCAGCAGCGAGGAGCGAACGGCGGCGGTCGTGGACGCGCTGCTGGAGGGGCGCGGCACGGAAGGCGCGCTGCTCACGACGGCGGCGGAGGCGCTCGGCCTGCCCGTGCGCGGCCGCTATGCCGTCGTGGTGATCGGCGTTCCGCTGCCGCCCGAACCACCGGAGCCGCCGGACGGCGAGGGCGGCGGGCTGCGGTTCTTCTGGCGGCTGCGCGCCGACACCCGCGTCGCGGTCGTGGCGCTCGGCCCGGCCACGCTCGACGACCTCACCGAGACGCTACGGCCGTACGTCGCCGGGCACGCCGGAGTGAGCGCGGTCGTGGACGGGCTCGCGGAGCTCGGTACGGCACGCCACCAGGCCGAACTCGCGATCCGTACATGCTGCTCGTCCGAACCCGAGATCGCCCTGCTCGACCGGCGACTGCCCGACGCGCTGATCGTCTCCGAGCCGCGGCTTGCCGGGCGGCTGGGCAGGATCCGGCTCGGGCCGCTGCTGGAGCTGGACGCGGCCTACCGGGACGTCCTGCTCGACACGTTCGCCACCTGGCTGGAGTGCGACGGCTCGGCGGCCGCCGCGGCGCCGCTGTTGTATTGCCACCACAACACGGTCCTCAATCGGCTGCGCCGCCTCGAACGCCTCACCGGCTGCGCGCTCACCCGCCCGCGCGATCTCGTCGAGCTGGTCCTCGCGCTGAGCGCCGTACGGCTGCTGCCGCTGGCCTGAGGCAGACCGATGGCGGCCGTGCCGGACGGCCGCCATCGGGGTTCTCGTGCCTTTATGAATTGGGGCAGGTGTTCCTGTACTGCGAGATGGTCAGGTCACCGCTCGGCGGCGGGCACAGGAACTGGTCGTAGCGTGTGTCGTTGTCGATGTAGCGCTTCAGCCAGGAGATCGCGTATTTGGCGATCGTGGTGTTGGCGGTGTTGGGCGCGAAGTGCGATGCCCCCGCCAGTTCCAGGTAGGCCTTCTCCGACGACGCGGGGATCGAGTTGTAGAACGGGATCGAGTGCACCGCGACCGGCGCGATCGTGTCCAGCTGGCCGCCGACGATCATCGTCGGCACCTGGTCACGGGAGAAGTTGGTGTTGAGGTCCCACGGCGTCAGCGGGATCGCCGCCTGCAGCGCGGGCCGGCTCACCGACTCCTCGAGCGTTCCGCCGCCGCCCATCGAGTGGCCCATCACGCCGAGCCGGGACGAGTCGAGCCGGGAGCGGACCGAGCTCTGGCCGGTCAGGTAGTTCAGCGCGGAGTCGAGCTGGCGGGCCCGGCTGTCGGGCTGGTCCAGGCGGGTGAGCGTGTCGATGATGAACACGACGAAGCCCTGGGAGGCCAGGCGCGGTCCGAGCCAGGCCAGGCTGGTCTGGTCGGCGGTGTAGCCGGGCGCCATCGCGATCGCGCCGAACGTTCCCTGGCTGGTGTCGGTCGGGTAGTAGATCGTGCCGCCGCCGAAGCCGCTCACGCTGAGGGCCGACACGGTCGTCTGGCTCGTGGCGAACGGGCCGCGCACGGCCTCGATGCTCGCCTTGGTCGGTGCCGGCCCGCGCTCGTACGGGTTGTCGGCGGCGGCCGCGGCGGCATGTGCGGGGGCGGGGGCTGCGGCGGGCGCGGCGTTGGCGGCGGGAGCCATGCCCGTGGCCGCGCCCGCCAGGGCGAGGCCGAGGGCAACGGCCGCGATGGCGCGGCGTCCGGATCCGGGCGTGCCGGATGGGGTGTTCCGGGACAGCATGTCGATGCGCTCTCCTTCGGGGGAGGAAGCGCTCCGATGGAGTTTTAGGGGGATCGGAGCACTTCCGGGGGATATCGACGTCTGCGATTGTCAGGACGCCGCATCCCGCGCGCATCGGCGAGATCGCCTGTCTTCTGCGTTACCGCCGCTCAGGCGTTTTCAGGAGCCAGGGCGGGAGCCGGGGCGGGCTTGCCGACCGGGCGGGGGAAGGCGAGCTTGACCGACAGGTAGGCGAAGACCGGGCCGAGCGCGTTCATCGCGATGACCGAGATCCAGGCGGCCCAGGCGTTGCCCTTGTCGAAGCCGAAGCCGCCGAAGAAGGTCGCGAAGTACGACGCGAACCCGAAGAACATGCCGGGGATGAGGGCGAAGAGCTTGGTCCGGCCCGTGTACATCAGGGCCGTGTTGACGACCAGGATGATGGCGGCCAGCACGGTGTTGCGGGCGAACTGGCCGTCGCCGAGCGCGGTGCCGATGTGCTCGTCCAGCAGCACGATGATGAGCGCGAACGTCGAGCCCATGGGCATCGCGAGCCAGAGGCGGCGGGCCGTGGCGAGGCTCGGGCCACCGGCGAGGAACGTTCCGGCCCAGCCGATGAAGATCGCCCACGGCGGCAGGTGCAGGCTCGTACCGCCGATGAACGCGGTGGTCGCGGCGAGGATCGAGGCGACGATCTCGTGCGGTACGCGGTCCTTCATGGTGGTTGCCTGATCGGTCATGCGGAGGCTCCTTCGAGGACGGTCGTGCGCGTCGTGCGGGCGACCACCCGGCCGCGCTTGAGGACGAAACAGCGGTCGGGACGGTCGAGCAGGGCGCCGGCGAGGTCGGTGCTGCTGAGGACGACCAGGTCGGCGTCGGCGCCGGGGCGCAGGCCGTAGGAGGTGAGGCCGAGCACCCGGGCGGCCTCGGTGGTGGCCATGGCGAGCACGCGGGCGAGGTCGGCGGGGCCGGACAGGTGGGAGGTCTGCGCCAGCAACAGGCCGATGTCGAGGAGATCGGCGTTGCCGTACGGGGTGAAGGCGTTGCGGACGTTGTTGGAGCTGTAGGCGGTCACGACGCCCGCGTCCCAGAGCTCGCGCACCGGCGCGATGCCCCGGCGCGTGTTGGCGGTGTCGGCACGGCCGCTCAGGTGCAGGTCGGTGGCGGGCAGCGGCACGACGGCGACGCCCGCGGCGGCGAGGCGCGCCAGCGCGTCCTTGCGCTCGGCGGCCGAACGGCCCGCCAGGGAGTTCATGTGGCCGAGGGCGACGCGGCCGGACATGCCGCGTTCTTCGGTTACCCCGGCGATGTGTTCGGCCAATGCGAAACGTGGGTCGCTCGCGTCGTCGGCCAGGTCGGCGTGCATGTCGACCGGGACGCCGAACTCTGCGGCGAGGTCGAAGACCAGGTCGACGTGACGGTGACAGGTCGCGAGGTCGGGCTCGTTGTAGGTGCAGCCGCCGACCACGTCCGCGCCGCGCTGGAGGGCTTCGCGGAGGAGGTCCAGCGTGCCGGGCGCCTGCACGATGCCCTCTTGGGGGAACGCGACGACCTGCAGATCGACGCGGTCCCGGTACTCCTCGCGGAGGTCGAGCATCGCGTCCAGGCACGTCAGGCCGACGATCGGATCGACGTCGGGGTGCGCGCGCACGTGCGTCGTGCCGTTCAGGATCGCCTGGTCGAGGACGCGGCGGGCACGTGCGCGGACGGTGTCGGGCGTGAACGAGCGCTTGAGGTCGGCGGTGATCTGGATGGCGGCGGCGAGCGTGCCCTCGGGGTTCGGGCGCTCGCCGTCCAGGAGGGCCTTGTCGAGGTGCAGGTGCGACTCGATCAGGCCGGGGATGACGACCCGGCCGTCACAGTCGATGTCGCCGGGCGCGCACGGGGCGCCGGTGGCGGGGACGATCGCGGCGATGCGGCCGCCGGTGATCTCGATGTCGGCCGGTGCGTCGGCACCGGCGATGCGGGCGTTGTGGAGAACGAAGCTGGACACGAGAAGTTGTATACGATCCGCGTGTTTCGATCTCCCGCGCCGCGCGTGTCGCCGCCGTTACCGGGACCTCACATCGGGCTAGAGCCGCATGCGGACGCCGATGACCACGCCGAACACCGTCACGACGACCCGCAGCGCGGTGGGCTTCAGCAGCTTCGACAACCGCCCGCCCAGGTTGCCGCCGAGCAGGCAGGCCGGGGCCAGGACCAGCACCGACAACCAGTGGACCGGCCCGAAGACGCCGAACGCCAGCGTGGCGACCGAGCTCACGCCCAGTTGGAGCACGCTCTTCATGCCCTGGAGCAAGAGAATGTCGGCGGTCATCGTCAGCATCAGCACGGCGAGGATGATGATGCCGAGTCCGCCCGCGAAGTACGCGCCGTACAGGCCCGCAAGGAAAATCCCGATGAGCTGGGCGATGAAGTGCCGTTCGAGCGCCGGCTCCCCCGCGCCCTCGTCCGCAGGCACCTCGCTCCGCCCGTCCCCCGTCCCGTCGCCCGGCGCGTCCCCCGGCCCGTCCCCCGGCCCGTTGACTGGCCCGCCGACCGGCACCGGAACGGGAACAGCCGCCTTCGGCGCGGTGAGCCGGTTGAGCGTCCGGGTGATCAGGGGCTGCGCGGCGAAGACGCCGGTCGCGCCCAGGATCAGGTACGGCACGATGGCCTTGAAGATCGACGATGGCAGGAGCAGCAGCAGGACGGCCCCGCAGATCGCGCCGATCAGCGCCGCGATCATCGGCGCCAGCAGCGTCCGCCCGTGCCCCGTGAGCCGCTCACGGAACGCGAAGACCCCGCCGACGTAGCCGGGCCAGACCCCTACCGCGTTGGTGACGTTGGCGGTGACCGGCGGCAGGCCGGTGGCCAGCAGCGTCGGGAAGGTGATCAGGCTGCCGCCGCCCGCGACGGCGTTGCAGACTCCGGCGAGAAAGCCGGCTCCGGCGAGCAGGGCGGCATCATGGGGGGTCATGCCCACCGATCGTATACGACCGCCTCAGCGGTACAGGTAGGCGGCCTCGGCGTTGGCGATGTGCCGGGCCACCGCGGCGCGGGCGGCCTCGGGATCGCCCGCCTCCAGGGCCGCGCAGATCTCCACGTGCTCCTGCCAGGAGTCGTGCGCCCGGCGCGGCAGCTCGACCGCGTACACCCAGGCGATCTTCTGGCTGAGCTGGTGGATGAGCCCGCTCAGCATCGTGCTGCCGGACGCCTCGGCCAGCACCTCGTGGAAGCGGCTGTTCAGCCGGGTGAGCTCCTCCAGCCGCTCGTCCGCCACCGCGTCCAGGCCCAGCGCGACCAGTTCCTTCAGCCGCCCGAGCTGCTCGGGCGTCCGTCTCGCCGCGGCACGCGCCGCGCAGGCGGGCTCCAGCAGGCTCCGGATCTCCAGCAGGTCGGCGGCGTCGGTCTCGGTGAGCTCGGCGACGAACGTGCCCACGTACGGCCGCGAGTGCACGAACCCCTCGGCCTCCAGGGTCCGCAGCGCCTCGCGCACCGGCACCCGCGACACCCCGTACCGCTCGGCGAGCCCCTCCTCGGTGAGGCGGCTCCCGGGCGCGAAGACGCGCCGGATGATGTCGTCGCGAACGGCCTTGCAGACCTGTTGCGGCGACATGCGCCGTGTGGTGCTCAACAATGCCCCCGGTTGATCGACCGCCCACGAAGGTGGTTGTATACGAATGTACTCCCACCCCGAGTCACGCAGAGAACCGAGCGCAGAACCGGGTGTGCGATGAAGCTACTACAGCCCCGCGCGGGCGAGGTCCGCGGTGAGGTCTACCTCCCGTCCGGCCTGGACACGATCTCCTGGGGCCTGCTCCCCAACGCGACCGCGGAGCCGGTGCTCAAGGTCGCCTCCGGCGTCGCGGTGACGATCGACACCGTGAGCCACGAGGGCCTCCTGGAAGACCAGGGCCGCGACCCCGCCGCCTTCTTCGGAGAAGCCGGCTTCGGGCGCGCCGACCTCCTCGCCGACGCCGTCGAGATCGCCGGTGACGGCGACCACGAGCCGACGACGCAGGGCCCGCACGTGGTCACCGGCCCGATCGCCGTCGCCGGCGCGCAGCCCGGCGACGTCCTCGAAGTGGAGATCCTCGACCTGGCCTACCGCGCCCCCTACGGCGCGATCAGCAACCGGCACGGCAAGGGCGCACTCCCCGGCGAATACCCCCAGGGCGGCGCGGGCGTCGTCTCCCAGATCGCCACCGTCGGCGACGACGGCCTCGGCCGGCTCCCCATCGGCGACGGCCGCGACCTGCGCTTCCCGCTCGACCCGTTCCTCGGCATCATGGGCGTCGCCCCCGCGACCGAGGAGCCCGTCCACTCGGTCCCGCCGGGCCCGCACGGCGGCAACATCGACGTCCGCCTGCTCACCCCGACCCGTTCGGCCCGCCTCTACCTGCCCGTCCAGGTGCCGGGCGCGCTGTTCTACGTCGGCGACCCGCACTTCTCGATGGGCGACGGCGAGGTCGCTCTCACCGCCTTCGAGGCGCCGCTGCGCGCGACGCTGCGGCTGACCGTGCACGCCGACCCGGCGATCCGGCGCCTGGCCGCCGCGCTGGCGACGCCGTTCGCCGAGACCGCCACCGACCACCTGGTGCTCGGGCTGGACCGCGACCTGGACGAGGCGGTCAAGCAGGCCACCCGCAACGCGCTGGCCTTCCTCCGCGAACGCCACGGCATCCCCGGCCCCGTCGCCCTGGCCTATCTGTCCGCCGCGGCCGACTTCCGCATCTCCCAGGTCGTGGACATCGTCAAGGGCGTCCACTGCTGTATCCGCAAGGCGGACCTCCCCTGACTCGAAACCCACCCGGGGTTGACGCCCGGATCTCCGGAACGTGCCCTGTTCAAGGGCTTCGTCAAGGGCACCAAGCTGGCCGACCCCTACCTGGCCATCCGTTTCTACGGCCCGACGACCGCGATCGTCACCACCCGCGGCGACACCTACAAGGGCAAGGTCAAGAAGCCCGCCGACCTGTCGAAGACCCAGACCTACACGCTGGTCCGCGACACCGACGGCCAGTGGCGCATCGCGGCCTTCCACAACACCAAGCGCCAGCGCGTCATGGAGCGCGTCTCGTTCCTCTTCGACGGCGACACCAAGCCCGCCGCCGAGAAGTGAGCTACCGGGGTATCCGCCCTGTCAGTGCTTCTCCCAGAGCTTGCGGTCGTCGCCGCGCGGGTCGGCGACCACGGCGTTGGACTCGCCGTCGTACACCTTGACCATCCGCGACCCGGGCTCGAAGCGCGCCCAGCCGGGGTCGCCGTGCACGGCGAAGTCCAGCCAGGCCTTGTGCATGGCGTCGGCCAGGCTCTGCGGCGGGTTCGGTCCCGCGAGGCCGGCCGCGTCGGGCTTGCCCAGGTTGTCGAAGACGAAGCCGAGCTCCAGCGCGTGGCAGGCGCCCAGCTCGCTCACGGGCGAACGCCAGGCGAACTCGTACATCCAGGTCGGCGAGTCGGCGTGGTACTCGGCGACGCGGTTGGCGGGCGCGCGGAAGAAGCTGTCGGTGATGATCTGCGCGAGCACCTCACCCGGCGCGGAGTCCTGGTAGCGGTCGCGGTACGTCGCCGAGATGCCGTGCTCGATGCCGAAGCCGGTCACCGCGAAGTCGACCAGCTCGGGCGTCAGCGCCGCCGCCAGCCCGGTCGGCATCAGGAAAAGCCGGAACTCCTCGCTGGTGTAGCCGATCAGCAGGTCCACGTCGCGCCCGGCGCCGTCGGCGATCGCGTCCTCGGCGCGGCGCGGGTAGACGTCGCCGTCCAGCACCGGCATCAGCGACATCGCGGCGGCCGCCGTCGTACGGCCCCAGCGGTTCGGGTCGGGCAGCGCGGAGACCTCGGCCGCCACCGCCGCCTGCACCGGGATGATGTCGGCCGGGTCCAGCGCGGCGAAGCCCTCGGCGGTCGGCTCGATGCCGAGCCGCGTCGCCATCTCCTTGGTGATCAGCATCGCGTCCTCGGGCGACTGGGCGATGCTGCCCGCGCCGCTCTGCGCGATCGCGCGGTGGAACAGCCCGAGGTCCAGGGACAGCAGCGTCGTGACCGACATCGCGCCCGCCGACTCCCCGAAGACCGTGATCTGGCCGGGGTCGCCGCCGAACGCCGCGATGTTGTCGCGTACCCACTCCAGGGCGAAGATCTGGTCGCGCAGGCCGCGGTTCAGCGGCGCGCCCGGCAGGTTGGCGAACCCCTCGACGCCCAGCCGGTAGTTGATCGAGACGCACACGACGCCGTCGCGCGCGAAGTTGGTGCCGTCGTAGATCGTCACGGCGCCCGAGCCGTTGCGGAACGCGCCGCCGTGGATCCAGACCATGACCGGCAGCCCGGCCGCGCCGGGGTCGGGCGTCCACACGTTCAGGTTGAGGCAGTCCTCGCCCGGCACGACCGGGTCGGGCAGCAGCGCGTCGTAGGGCTTCGGGTAGCCGGGCTTGGGCGCGGTGGGCCCGAACGCGACCGTCTCCCGCACCCCGTCCCACGGCTGCGGCGGCCTGGGCGCCTGGAAGCGGTTGACCCCGACCGGCGGCGCCGCGTACGGAATGCCCAGGAAGGCCGACACTCCACCGGCCCTGCTCCCCCGGACCCTGCCGTACGTCGTCTGGACCGTATCCATGCGCGTGCCTCCGGGCGTTCTAGAACGAGGTTCAATCAGCCCGAGAGTACGTGAGGAAGACGAACCGCCGGTAGCCCCACCAGCGGAACAGCATGGCCAGCAGCGTGCCGATGATCATCCCGCTCACGAAGTCGGAGACCTCCTGGACACCCCGGCCGACCTCGGGATACTCCAGGTTGAAGAAGTAGCGCGCGAAATAGAGCGGGACCGCGTTCACGCCCATCGACAGGACGTTGACCAGCACGAACACGGCGAACTCGCCCGCCCACCGTTCCCCCGCCGCCCGGAACGCCCAGCCCCGCTGCAGGATGTACGACAGCACCGTCGCGAACGCCGTCGCGATCAGCAGCGCCGTCACCGGCTTGTTCTCCAGAACGGTGAGCTTCAGCGCGAAGTTGATCGCCGCGGTGACGACGAAGCAGATCCCGCCCGACAGCCCGAACTTCACCAGCACCCGGTTGCGGATCAGCATCGGCCGGACCCGTTCGGGGACCCGCTCGAGAGCGGCGCTGGTGATCGTCATGCGGGGCAGCCTATCCGCCCCATGCGCCCCGTCTGACACTGGAACGCCCCTCCGGCCCTGAGGCCGGAGGGGCGTTTCCGTAGTAGCGGGGACGGGATTTGAACCCGCATATCTCGGCTTATGAGACCGATGGGCTTCCGAGTTGCCCTTCACCCCGCGTCGATGTCTCAACGGTACGAAAGGCGGCGCCGGGCGGGCAATTGATTATTGGGGGCGGAGCATCCGGGTGAGGTAGTCGCGGGCGAAGGCGCGAATGGCGTCCTCGTCGTCCAGTACGAGACCGCCGCCGGGGACCAGAAGCAGGGAGACCGCGACCCGGAGCAGAACTTCGGCCACGGTCTGGAAGTCCTGCGGGTCGTCGGGACGGGCCCGGCGCAGGCGGTCGGCGAGGATGTCGCGGGCGGCGACCATCACGGCACCCCCGTTCATGCTCAACTGCGGCAGGAACGCCTCGGGCTCGCTCTGCAGGACGCGGGTCATCAGGGGATGCGTGCGCGCGCCTTGGAGTCCGACGACGAAGCCCTCGACGACGGCGTCCTCGGGGGTCGGCAGGTCCTCGGTCGCCGCGGCGATGGCGGTCAGGAAGCGGCGGACCTCGCGCAGGATCACGGCCTGGAGAAGCTGCTCCTTGTTGGTGAACCGGCGGTAGATCGTGGTGCGGGCCACCCCGGCGCGCTTGGCGACGTCCTCCACGCTGACCCGCCGCAGGCCGTAGGTCTCGAACTCGGCCAGGGCGGCGTCCAGGATGCGGGTGTCCAGGTCGTCGGTGTCGGGGGCGGCCAGCAGCCCTGTCAACGCGTCCATGGTCGCACCCTATTTCGTGGTCGTCGGTACACAGCTACAATATCCGTAATTCTGTTCCTGCCACGACCCCCGGCGGTGACCATGACGGACCAGCCTCTCGGCCCAGGCTCGCTGACCTGGCGGTACTTCGGCGACACCCGGATGCTCTTGGTGGGCCCGCGCGCCGCCGTCCTGCAGAACATGCTCCCCGCACTCGGTCAGGGCGTCCTGGACCACTCGGTCTTCTTCTCCGAGACGTTCGCCCGGTTGAAGCGGTCCGCGGGGCCGATCCTCAACACGGTGTACGGCGCCGAGCGTTCGCACGAGACCGGCATGAACGTGCGGGACTACCACCGCGACATCAAGGGCACGATGCCCGACGGATCGCGCTACCACGCGCTCGACCCGGAGACCTATTACTGGGCGCACGCGACGTTCCTCGACAACATGCTCTACGGCATCGAGACGTTCGTCCGCCCGCTGAGCGAGGCCGAGAAGCGCCGCATCTATGAGGAGTCGAAGGTCTGGTTCCGGATGTACGGGGTGAGCGACCGTGCCGTGCCGGAGGACTGGGAGGCCTTCCAGTCGTATTGGAAGCGCATGCTCGAAGAGGAGATCGTCGCCCACAAGACGGCCCGCTACGGCGTCGGCTACGTGACCAAGGGCCTGCCCGCACCGCCCAAGGTCCCGGCCGGGCTGTGGCGCCGTGTCAGCCCGCCGCTGAACGAGGTGGCCCGCTTCATCACCGTCGGCGGCCTTCACCCCCGCATGCGAGAACTGCTCGAACTCCCCTGGAGCCAGGCCGACGAACGCCGCTACCAGCGCTTCGCCGCAACCGTCCGCCGCCTCAACGGCCTGTGGCCCGCGTTGCCTGAGGCAGTCAGGTATCTGCCCCAGGCACGCAAGGCCTTCAAGCAAGCTCGTCAGTCGCGGATGCGGGCGTCGTAGGCCTTGCGGGCGTCCGCGTCGTAGTCCAGGAAGATCTTGTCGAGGCCGTAGCGACGCGAGATCGCCTGCTTGAAGCGGTCGGGCATCAGCGCGCTCATGCGGATCTGGGCGGCGAACTTGGCGGGCACGGTGACCTGCGCGCGCGGCTTGCCGACGAGCGCGACGACGGCGGCCGCGATGTCCTCGGGCTCGGCGTTCTTCTGGCCCTTGGGGCTGCGGGTGCCGGAGATCAGCTCGGTGTTGGTGAACGTCGGCAGGACGCCCGAGACGTGCACCCCGCGGCCTTGCACCTCCAGGCGGGTGGCCTCGGTGAACGCGACCACGGCGGCCTTGCTGGCGTTGTAGAGCGCCAGGCCCGGCGTGGGCAGCACCCCGGCGAGCGAGGCGATGTTGATGATGTGGCCTTCGCCGCGCGGCAGCATCCGGTCGAGGGCGAGCTTGGTCCCGGTCATGACGCCGTGCACGTTGATGTCCATGCAGCGGCGCGCGTCGGCCTCGCTCTCCTTCTCCACGGCGCCGATCGGCATGATCCCGGCGTTGTTGACCAGGACGTCGAGCTGCCCGTGCTCCTCCTCGACCTTGGTCAGGAACGCCTCGAACGACTCGCGCGAGGTGACGTCGACCTTGTAGGCGGGGGCGCCGAGGTTCTCGCCGGCCTCCTTGGCCGCGCCCTCGTCGATGTCGCCGATGACGACGGTCGCGCCCTTGGCGAGCAGGGCCTTGGCGGTGGCGAAGCCGATGCCGCGGGCGGCGCCGGTGATGGCGATGACCTTGCTCATGCTGTGTTCTCCAGGCGTTCGAGTCTCACGGGGAGCCCGTCCTTGGGCGACGGGAGGGAGGTGGTGTCCAGCGGCCACTCGTAGCGCGCGGGCACGCTCCACCGGTAGCGCAGCAGCAGCTGGTGCAGGATGCTCTTCACCTGCATGCCGGCGAAGTGCAGGCCGATGCACTTGTGGGCGCCGCCGCCGAACGGGGACCAGGCGTACTTGTGCACCTTGTCCTCACGCCGTTCACCGGAGAAGCGCCCGGGGTCGAACTTCTCGGGGTCGGGCCACCACTCGGACATGTAGTGGTTGGTGAGCTGCGGAACGACCACGGTGGTCCCGGCCGGGATGTGGTAGCCGAGGATCGAGGTGTCCTTCACCGCGCGGCGCGGCAGCGCGGGCACCGGGGAGACCAGGCGCAGCGACTCCTTCATCACCATGTCGATGGAGACCATGGAGTCGAGGTCCTCGAAGGACAGAACCGGCTTGCCGAGCGCCTGCGACTCCTCGCGCAGCCGTTCCTGCCACTCGGGGTGCTTGGCCAGGTAGTACGCCATCGTGGTCAGCGTGATGGTGGTCGTGTCGTGCGCCGCCATCAGCGCGAAGATCATGTGGTTGACGACGTCCTCGTCGGTGAAGCGGTCGCCGTCGTCGGTCTGGGCCTCGCAGAGCGCGGCGAACAGGTCGTCGCCGCCGTCGCGCCTCTTGGCGGGCAGGTTGCTCTTGAAGAACTCCTCCAGCACCTTGCGGGCCTTCATGCCCTTGTGCCAGCGCAGGCCCGGCACGGGGAAGCGCACGTAGGCGGTGCCCGCGCGGACGGCGTCGATGAACGCGCCGTTCACCCGATCGGCCTCGGCACGGTCCAGCTCGATGCCCATGAAGACGTCGGTCGCCAGGTCGAGGGTGAGCTGCTTCAGGTGGTCGTACACCTTGAAGCCGCGCGCGGGCTCCCACGCGTCCAGGCCCTTGCCGATGCTCGGCGCCATCGCGTCCAGGTAGGCGCGCAGCCGCTTCTGGGTGAACGCCTGCTGCATGATGCGCCGGTGGTGCAGGTGCTCCTCGAAGTCGAGCAGCATGATGCCGCGGTAGAAGAACGGCCCGATGAAGTAGCTCCAGGCCGGTCCGTTGGCGAACGCCTTGTCCCGGTTGATCAGGACGGTCTCGGCCGCCTCCGGGCCCTGCACGGTGACCGTGCGCTGCCCGAGCAGCCAGCCCCAGCTGACCTCGCCGAACTGGTCATAGCGTTCGCGGGCCACCCCGAACGGATTCCGCATCACCTGCAGGGTGTTGCCGATATAGGGGAGGCCGGGCGCTCCGCGGACCGGCTTCAGTTCGCTGCCTTCGGGCGGCGCCGCGAGGAGTCTCGTGCCCATCTACCCTCCGCCGAGGTTGCGCTACAAATGCTCGATTTGTGTAGCTTTGTTGTAACGTACCTGAGCCGGGCACTCCCTGTCAGCACCTGGTCGCACCGGCGGCCGGTAAAGCTTCCCCCGCGCCTCTCCCGCGACGCCGCGAGCCCCCGCCGCCGCGCCCGGTCCGGCGGCCTAGCCTCCACCGCATGATCGTCGGCACCGCGCTCGTCGCCACAGCCCTCGCCGCCCTGCCCGCGGCTCATGCAGTCCCGCTGGATCACCACAGAACGGGCCTTGCCCGCCGCACGCACTCGATCCGTCCGGGCGACACCGGCCCGCAGGTCCGCGAGCTGCAGAAGCGCCTGCGCGACCTGCACTACGACCCGGGCGCGATCACCGGCCGGTTCGGCGGCGACACCCGGACCGCGGTCTGGGCGTTCCAGAAGGTCAACAGGATGAAGCCGAACGGCGTCGTCACCGACAAGACATGGGCGGCCCTCGCGCGTCCCCGCCAGCCGCACTCGATCGTGGCCAAGACGCCGCCGAACCGGGTGGAGATCAACCTGCGCAAGCAGCTGCTGGTCGCCTACCGGCACGGCGAGCCCGCGCTCATCAGCCACATCTCGACCGGCTCCGGCGCGTCCTACTGCGGCGCGAGCGGCTGCGGCGTGGCGCACACGCCGACCGGCGACTTCCGCGTCACGCGCCGCATCAAGGGCTGGCACCGTTCGGCGCTCGGCTACATGTACCGGCCGCTGTACTTCTACCAGGGCTACGCGATGCACGGCTCGACCCACGTTCCGCGTCACCCGGCCTCGCACGGCTGCGTCCGGGTCCCGCTCCACACCGCCGACGTCCTCCCCCACGTGGTCGAGAACAACGAACGCGTCTACGTCCGTGGATAGAGCGACCGTCCGCGGATAGAGCGACCGTCCGCGGATAAAGCGACCGTCCGCGGCTGAGCGACCGTCCTCGGCTGAACAGCCACCCCGCGGCTAGCGGGCCTGCGCCTTGGGGGTGCGCAGGAGACGGCGGCGGGCGGTCTCGGTGAGGAGCCGGTACGCGCCGGCGCGGTCGCGGTAGTAGGTCCTGCCGTCCGCCGCGGGCGGCACGCCCTCCTCGCGCAGCCGCGCGGTGAGCAGGCGCCGTCCCTTGGTGACGGTGATGTCGTCGACGACGCGGACGATCGCGGGGCGCAGCTCGGGCTCGACCCGCAGCAGCGCCTCCGACAGGTCCACCGGCTTCACCTCGCCGCCCTCGCGAAGCGTGACGGCCGCCGCGGCGACGTCGGTGTCGCCCACCGGGATGCCGTAGACGGCGACGGCGTCGATGTAGGGCAGGTCGCCGAGCGCGTCGCGGATCGGGCCGGGCGGGACGATGCCGTCGGTGGTACGGATGAGCTCGGAGTCGCGGCCGACCATCCAGAAGTCGCCGTCGGCGTCGCGCCGGAACAGGTCGCCGGTGACCGACCACGCGTCCTCGGCCTGGAAGACGCCGCGCAGCGGGCGGGCCACCGCGCCGACGCGGCCCGGCTTCACGCGCGTGACCAGCATTCCGATCTCGTCCGGCGCGGTCTCGACCGCGAAGCCGTGCGGGCCCTCGGCGAGCCGGCCGTTCTCCAGGTCGTAGCGGGCGAGGCGGACCTCGGCCGAGCCGGGCAGCGGACGTCCGAGCGAGCCGGGCTTCTTGCCGCTCAGGTTGACCAGGATGCCCTCGCCCTCGGTGGCGGCGTAGAACTCCACCACGCGGGCGGGCGCGAACCGCTTCTCCACGCGCCGCCACAGGCCGCGCGGCATGCCCGACCCGATGAACAGCCGTACGGGATGGTGCCGCTCGTTCGGGTGCGGCGGCGCGTTCACCAGGTCGCGCAGCAGCGTCCAGGTGTAGGAGGCGACGGTCACGCCGTAGCGGCGCGCCTCGTCCCAGAACGTCTCCGGGTCGTACGCGCTGGCCAGCGCCAGCCGGGCGCCGCTCGCGACCGCTCCGCCCAGGCTCATCAGCAGCGCGGAAGGGTGCTGGAGCGGGGTGATGCTGTAGACGGTGTCGGCGGGCGACAGCGACGCCGAGGAGGCCGTGCCGAACGCCGACAGCGCCCAGCGCCGGTTGGTGATCCGCGCGGCCCGGATGTGCTCGCCGTCGCCGGTGAACAGCACGAACGCCAGGTCGCCCGCGCGGCCCGGGTTCGGCCGGTACCAGCCGGGCAGCGGCACCTCGTCGGGGTCGATCCGTTCCATGTCGATCAGCGGCAGGCCGAGATCGCGCTCGCCGCCACCACCGCCCAGGATGTAGCCGTCAACGCCCTCCAGCCCGGCGGCGCGGGCGGCGTTCTCGGGGTCGGCGATGATCCGGCCGATGCGGCCGAGCTCGGCCTCCTTGGCCAGGTCGCCGTCCGGGCGCAGCAGCACGGCGACCGCGCCGAGCCTGCTCAGCGCGGCTACCAGCGCGAGCGCGGTGGGCCGGGTGTCCATGAGCACGCCGACGCAGTCGCCCTGGCGCACCCCGATGTGGATGAGCCCGCGCACCACCGCGTCGATGCGTCCCTTGGCCGCCTCCTGGCTGTACGCGCGGCCCTCGTAGAGGAAGAAGACGTCGTCGGGCGCCTTCTCGGCGGCCTCGTCCAGCAGCAGGCCGAGCGACATGCGGGTGTTGGACTGGATGCGTTCCAGTCGGGCCAGGCGCGGGAGGTTCTGGGTGGCCTCGCCCGCGAGCTGGCGGCCGCCGCGGAACGCCCGGGTCGCGGTCAGGGCCGCCGACCGTACGGCGCTGGTGCCGATCCCGGAGGCGAGCTGGAGTCCGTACGCGAGGGAGCCGCCGGGCGGTGACGGCGCCGAGGTCTCCTCGTCGCCCTCGACCGGCGTGATCAGCTCGGGCAGGTCGTCCTCGCCGGCGCGCCACTTGGCCCAGGACGCGACGGCGGGCCAGGTCTGCGAGATCGCCATCGAGCCGACGACCATGCCGAAGTGCCCCGCGCGCAGCGACGCCTCGTACACCTGCGCACGCGGCGCGGCCCGGCGGATGCCGCGCACCATCGGCGGCGGCGCGATCTCGTCGACCTCGCCGACGAACGTCAGCACCGGGCAGGTGATGTCGGCCAGCGTCACCAGCCGGTCGCCGATCACGAACCCGCCGGTCAGCATGCGGTTGTGCTGGATGAACTGGCGGATGAACTCGGCCAGCGCCGGGCCGGGCCACGACACCCAGCCCTCGCGTTCGAGGAACCGCCGCTGCCGCTCGCGCGGCGCCAGGCGCTCGCGGTCGTGCAGCTGCAGGATGAAGTCGACGCGGCTGCGCACCGACTTGACCGGGCTGAGCAGCTGGAAGCCGGTCCGCGTCACCCAGCCGGGCACCGCGATGTTGCCGAGCAGCGCGTCCGGGATGCGCCCGGCGCCCTCGGAGGCGACCCAGCTCGGCAGCCCGAACGGCAGGCCGACGCTGATGTCGGCGGGGCTGCCGAACGTCACCAGCGACTCGATGCCCTTGCTGCGCCGGTACGCGGCGGCCTGGTAGACGAACATGCCGCCCTGCGAGTAGCCCGCCAGGTGCACGTCCCGCCCGGTCGCCTCGCGCACCCGGTCGATCGCGTCGCTGACCGCCACGACGTGGTCGGTGACCGTCCGCTCCAGCCCGCCCGGCTCGCGCTCGGGCGCCCCGAAGTCGACCACCCACGGATCGAGGCCCAGGTCGTGCAGCACGCCGACCGCGCTCACCCGCGAGGAGATGTCGTACACCTCGGCGGTGATCATCAGCGGCGGCACCAGCACGATCACCGGCCGCTTGTCGTCCGCAGCGGGCTTCGGGCTGTCCTCACCGGGGGGACGACCCCCCGAACCCCCCGGGAAATAATGCCGGAGCCGGTAGACGCGCTGCTCGGTCACGACGTCGAACGGCGAGGCGTCCTCATCGGTGTCGAGGCCGCCGAAGCGAGCGACCTCCAGCGCGTTCTGGGCGGTCGATCCCAGGCGCGAACCCAGGCGGAACAGCGCTTTGGCAACAGGGGGCATCGTTGGCCTCTCGGAGGGTCAACGACATGTTGTCCGCTATGGACAGATTTATCAATCGACGATCACTCTTTGTGAGAGAACCGTCAATCGACTGCCAGAAGACCGTCAGCCGACGATGCGTGCGCCCTCCATTTTCCCAGCCTGGAGCCGCTCCCACATGTAGCGGCGGCGCGGCTTGCCGCTGGAGGTGCGCTGGATGAGGCCCGAGCCGACGGCGATCGTCACCTCGACGCGGTCGTCGCCGAGGCGGCGGCGCAGCATCTCGCGGACGTCGGCCGCCCACGAGTCGTCGGTGGTCTCGGCGAACAGCGCCAGCCGCTTCTCGCCCGCGCCCGGCACGGCGGCGACCACGATCCGGCCCTTGCCGAGCCCGGTCGTCTCGGCGATCTTGGCCTCGAGGTCCTCGACGTACACCGAACGGCCGCGCACCTTGATGCTGTCGCCCATCCGGCCGAGCACGAACAGCTGGCCCTCGTGGAAGAACCCGGCGTCGCCGGTGTAGACCTTGTCGTCGATGAAGCGGGTCGACTTGCCCTCGGCGCCCGCGTAGTAGCCCGGGCAGGCCGACGCGCCGCCGACGACGATCTCGCCGAGGTGGCCCGCGGGCAGTTCGGTGCCGTCGTCGTTCACGATGGCGACCGGCACGTCCTCCTGCGGCGTTCCGCAGCCGACCGTCCAGCCGGTCTTGGCGCCCTTGGACCGCGGGCCGAGCGTGTGCTGCTCCAGCACGCGCACCGGCTCGCCGAACGCGAACGACGCGGTGTCGGGCCTGATGCACAGCGGGTCGCGGACAACCTCGTCCATCGTCACCAGCAGCGTCGTCTCGGCCATGCCGAACGCGGGCTTGAACGCGGTGCGCGAGAAGCCGAACGGCTCCAGCAGCTCGGCGAAGATCTCCAGCGAGTGCGGGTCGATCGGCTCGGCGCCGATGATCGCGGTCTTCCAGCCGGACAGGTCCACGCCCTCCAGCTGCTCGGGCTTCACCCGGCGCGCGACGTAGGCGTAGGCGAACGGCGGCGCGGCGGTGTGGCGGGCCTCGGCGAAGCAGCGGATCCAGCGTGCGGGGTCGCGGATGAAGTGGTCGGGCCGCATGAGCTGCAGGTGCGCCTGCCGGGCGATCGGCGTGAGGAAGCAGCCGATCAGCCCCATGTCGTGGTAGAGCGGCAGCCAGGAGGCGACGGTGTCATCCTCGGCGAACCCGGCCTCGCGCGCGATCAGCTCGGCGTTGGACTCCAGGTTGTCCCAGGTGACCATGACGCCGCGCGGCGCGCCGCTGGAGCCGGAGGTGAACTGCAGCAGGGCCAGCTCGCCGGCCTCCTGCACGGCCGCCTCGTTCTCGGCCTGCCGCGGCTGCCAGGGGTCGTCCTCCATGCCCGCCGCCTTCATGGCGCGGTCGGCGAGCGGCGCCAGGTCGGCCGAGGCGATCGTCAGCACGGGCTTGGCCTGCTCCAGGATCGCCGCGACGTGCGCGACGTAGTCGTCGCCGTCCTGGAACAGCGGCGGCGTGATCAGGCAGACGGTCGCGCCCGCCGCCCACACGCCGAAGTAGGTCTCGATGCAGGTGAAGTCGGTCGGAAGGATCATGCAGACCACGTCGCCGGGGCGGACGCCCTGCTCGATGATCGCCGCCGCGGTGCGGCGCACGGCCGAGGCCAGCGTGCCGTAGTCGCGGTAGTCCCAGTCTCCGCCGTCGGTGGCCAGCCGGATGCCGCGTTCGGCGTTCGGCTTGTCCAGCCAGTCCCGCAGCGCAGTCGTCATCGTGGTGTCCCTCTCTCAGCCCGTCACCGACTTTTCGCCCGTCACTGACGTGACTCGTGGGTAACTTCACCAGCGCGACAGTGCCTCCGTCAACTGGGACGATCAGCAAACTGAACGCACTTCAGTTCGTGGCCGCGAACATGGGCTCCTACCTGCCTTTGTGAGCGCGGTGACAACTTGGACGCGAAAATTCCTCACTGCAGGCGATTTCCGCCCCGTTCACCTCGTTGTTACCGTCTCGCCCACCCGCATCGCGTAAGCCCCTCCCTAACGAGGTCATATGCACACCAGGCGTGCCGTCGTCGTCTCGCTCGGAACGGTCCTGGCCGGAGGACTGCTGACCGCGCCCGCACCCGCCTCAACGCAGGTGAGCGCCTCAACGCAGGTGAGCGCCTCAACGCGGGTCGGCACCTCTACGCAAGCGGGCGCCTCTACGCAGGTGGGCGCGAAGGTGGTGGGCGAGAAGAAGGTCGGCCCGCGCATGTACGACCTGTCCATCGCCTCCAAGGCGATGAACCGGACGCTCAAGGTGCGCCTCATCGTTCCGAAGGGCTGGACGGCCCGCGCCAAGCGGACCTGGCCGACCGTATGGGCCCTGCACGGCGGGAACGCCCACTACAACGCGTGGACCGCCAACACCGACATCGCCAAGCTCGCCGCCAAGTCCCAGGTCATGGTCGTGATGCCGGAGGGCGGCTTCGCGGGCGGCTACACCGACTGGTGGAACTACGGCCGGGGTGGCTCCCCCGCATGGGAGACGTTCCACCTCACCGAGCTGCGCGGCATCCTGGAGAAGCGCTACCACGCCGGCCCGCGCCGCGCCGTCCTCGGCCAGTCGTCCGGCGGCTACGGCGCGATGATCTACGCGGCCCGCCACCCGGGGATGTTCCGCTTCGCCGGCTCCTACAGCGGCTTCCTGTCGACGCTCTCGGGCGGCGCCCCGGACGTGCTGATGACCGGCCTCAGCGGTCTGGGCCCGTTCACCGACAAGTACGCGATGTGGGGCCACCCGATCTTCCAGCACGGCGTCTGGGCCGCCCACGACCCGGTGGCGCGCGCCTCCGGCCTGCGCCGCACCAAGCTGTACGTCTCGGTCGCCAAGAAGGGCGCCAAGGGCCCGCTCGACAAGAAGACCGCCCAGGCCGCCGACCCCGCCGAGGCGTTCTGCTGGTACACCGCCCAGCCGTTCCTCAAGCGCCTGAAGCAGCTCAGCATCCCGGTGCAGACCCACCTCTACCCGGTCGGCACCCACAGCTGGGTCTACTGGCAGCGCGAGCTGCACCTGTCCTGGCCGGTCATGATGAAGGCGCTGCGTTCATAAAGAACTTCGCGACGGTACGCCAGCCGAGCAGCACCAGGCCCAGGAACAGCAGCGCAACGATGATGAACGCGCCAGCCGTGCCCTGACCGGAGATCACCCGCAGCACCATCCCGGCCGCGACCGTCACGATCCAGATCCCGACCCCCGTGGGCCACAGCGGGAGCGGTCCGTTCCATGCTCTGGTCACCGCCCAGCCGAGCGCGAGCCCGGCCAGAAACGGCCACGCGGTGGTGAGGAACCCGGTGACGCTGCCCGCCTCGTCATGCGAGGCCCGCCCGATCGCCACGAACACCAGAACGGCGATCACGTCCAAAACCCCAGGCCACACCCAGCTGCGCATGCCCTAAGGCTAGCGGCGCCCGGAAAAGCAAAAGCCCTTCCGGATCCGGAAGGGCCTCTGATCTGACTGCGTAGCTGGTCTGACTGTGTATCTGATCTGGCTGAGTAGCTGGTCTGACTGTGTAGCTGATCTGACTGAGTAGTAGCGGGGGCAGGATTTGAACCTGCGACCTCTGGGTTATGAGCCCAGCGAGCTACCGAACTGCTCCACCCCGCGGCGATGCGTTAACTCTAGCCCGTCGGGGTGGTTAACGCGAACGGAATTGCAGGACCACCAGGGCTCCGATGCCCAGCATGCCCAGGACCGGCAGGAACGCCACCCGGAAAGCGTTCTCACCGGCCGCGTCGAGGATCAGGCCGACGAAGAGCTGAGCGAGGACGGCGCACGAGAATCCGCCCACGTTCACCACCCCGGCGGCGGTGCCGGAGCGGTGCGGCGGGTTGGTGGAACGTGCCAGATCGAAGACCAGCGGTCCCGCGCCGCCGCCACCCCCGATCACCACCAGGAGCGCGACGACGGCCGGGAGCGGGGCGGGCTGCGGCAGGACCACGAGCGCGACCCAGGCGGCGAGCGACAGGACGAGCCAGATGTGCACCAGCCGGTCACGCCGTACGGGAGAACCGGCGATGAAGCGGCCGCCGAAGAAGCTGGACGCGGCCATGGCCAGCGGGCAGAGCATGAGCAGCGCGCCCGCGCGGCCCGCCGAGAAGCCCTCGGCCTTGGTCAGCCAGGGCCCTCCCCACAGCGCGCTGAACGCGACGAACTGGCCCATGAGCACGAAGTGCCCCCAGAAGGCCTGACGCGTTCCATCGACGGCCCAGGCGCGCCGGACCGCGACCAGCGTCGACTCGTGCTCGTGATCCACCGGGATCGTGGTGTGCCCGTTGCGGACCCCGACGGCCAGCACGCCCGCGATGACGACGGTCCCGGCCGCTGCGCCCGCGAACGTCGGTCCCCACCCGTACGAGTGGAGCAGGGCTGACAACGGCAGCGTCGAGACGACCTGGCCGAGCGCGCCCATCAATCCGGTGAGCCCCGCGACCAGCGGGTAGCGGTGGCCGGGGAACCAGCGGGCCGCCAGCTGCAGGGTCGACACGAAGACGAAGGCATCGCCGAAGCCGGTCAAGGCTCGGGCGGCGAGGCCCGCCCACAAGGTGTCGCTCACCGAGAACACGGCGGACCCGGCGGCGAGCGCGAGCGCGGCCATGGTCAGGACCTTGCGCGGCCCCCAACGGTCGGCGACGAGCCCCGCCGGGATCTGAAGCACCAGATAGACACCGAGCTGGAGCGCGGTGAAGATCCCCAGCGCGCCGGCCGTGATGTGGAAACGGGTGAGGGCGTCGTCCGCCGCGACGCTGAGGCCGGTCCGGTGGAAGAGCGAGACGAGGTAGCACAGCGCGCCGAGCCCCCAGTAGGCCCAGGGTCGCCAGCCGCCCGAGGCCGTACGGTCGGTGCTCTCACGGACCGCCATGACCTGCGCCATCACCCCTCCACTTCAAATACATGCATGGATAGATGCAAGATAGATGCAAGGAAGCATACGTGAAGGCCATCGAACCGGGAGGATAGGGGTCATGACCGCCGTCGCCGATCGCGCGTACGAACACGTCAGGTCGCGCCTGCTCGGCGGCGACTATCTGGGCGGGGAACTGCTCACCGAGGGCGAGATCGCCACCGACCTCGGGATCTCCCGCACGCCCGTACGCGAGGCGTTCCTGCGCCTGCAGGCCGAGGGTTTCCTCCGCCTCTACCCCAAGCGCGGCGCCCTCGTCGTCCCGGTCCGCCCCGGTGAGGGCCGCCACGTGATGGAGGCGCGCCTACTCCTGGAACGCCACGCCCTGGACGTGGTCGCCGCACGCGGCCCGGACGCCCTGCGCGAGCTGGGCGCAACCCTCGCCGCCGAGCCCGCCGCGGGCACGTCTCCCCCGTCCGACCTCCACACCGCCGACCGCGCCTTCCACGTACGGCTGGTCGAGGCGGCCGGTAACCCCGTTCTCGCCGACATGTACGAGACCCTGCGCGACCGTCAGCTGCGCATCGCCGCCGTGGCCACCGGCACCCGCGAGCGCGCCGAGCACGTCACGTCCCAGCACCGCGCCATCGCCACCGCCCTCCGCGAAGCCGACGCCGACACCGCCCGCGCCCTCCTGCACGACCACATCAACCAGACCCTGCGCGCCCTCACCGACCGAACCGACCTCGCCGCCCTGTGAACTCAGGCCCCTGCGCGCTCCGCCAGCCCTGCCGACTCCGCTAGCCCTGCCGACTCGTCAGCTCGGCCGACTGCGCTAGCCCAGCCGACTCGTCAGCTCGGCCGACTGCGCTAGCCCAGCCGACTCGTCAGCTCGGCCGACTCCGCTAGCCCTGCCGACTCCGCCAGGTCAGCCGACTCCGCCAGGTCAGCTGACACAGGGGCGTTCAGGGCTGCGGTCAGCATGTCGACCAGGTCGGTCGCGAACGCTTCATGGCTGAGAAGAGTGCGGCCTCGGGTGGTCGCGCGGTCGGCCAGGGCGGCGGTGAGGAACGCGATGACGACTGAGATCCGTTCCAGGGCCAGCGGCTCGGGCAGGAAGGCGCGGCAGCACGACCCCAGGAGGTCGAGCTGGCGGGCGATCGCGGCGCCTTCGATCAGGGCCGGAACGGTGTGGCTGCGGATCCCGGCCTGACCGGCCACCTGGACGACGATGCGGACGAAGTCACGGCCCTCGTCGGTAAGGAGTTCGTCGGCGATGGGCTCGACGATCGCGGCGACGATGGCTCGCAGGTCGGTCGCGTCCAGGGTCGCCAGGGCGGCCTCGCGGGCGGGCTCCATGCGGTCGACGCCGGCGCGGAGGATCTCCTCCAGCAGGCCGCGGCGCGAGCCGAAGTGGTAGGTGATCGCCGAGTCGTTGGCCTGCCCGGCGGCCGCCACGATGTCGCGGGTACGGGCGGCGTCGATGCCCTGCTCGGCGAACAGACGGGCCCCGGCGCGCCGGAGGCTGTCCCTGGTCGCCCTTGCGTCTCTCGGCACGCGGTGATACTAACAGAGGGCGTTAATAACGGGACCCGTTAAGTCGAGGAGCCGCGATGACCGACGTCTACGACCCGTTCTCCCCCGCCTTCCAGGCCGATCCCTATCCGGCCTACCGGCGGTTGCGCGACGACGACCCCGTTCACCGGCATGCCGAGCCCGGCTATTGGGCGCTGTCGCGGTTCGAGGACGTGTGGGAGGCCGTGCGGGACGCCTCCACGTTCTCCTCTGGGGACGGGCTGACCTTCTACCAGGACGAGATCGGCAAGCTCGGCCTCGCGCCGACCATGGTGATGCTCGACCCGCCCCGGCACACGATGCTGCGCCGCCTGATCAGCCACGGCTTCACGCCCCGGCGGATCACCGCGCTGGAGGAGTTGCTGCGGGAGTTCGTTCGGGGACGCCTGGACCTCATGGCCGCCAAAGCGGCCGAGGGCGAGACGGTCGATCTGCATCGGGACTTCTCCTCGCCGCTGCCCACGTTCGCGCTCGCTCACCTGCTGGGCGTTCCCGAGGCCGAGCGGGCGCGGTTCGATCCGTGGGTGTCGGCGCTGACGACGTTGCAGGACGACGGCTTCGACGCCGGGTCGCTGAAGGAGGGCGCCGCCGCCAACGCGGTGGCGGAGATGTTCGGCTACTTCAGCGACGTGATCGCCGCACGGCGGAAGGCGCCGACGGACGACATGATCAGCGCCCTCACGGTCGCCGAGGTGGAGGGCGAGCGGCTCACCGACTGGGACATCCTCGGCTTCTGCTTCGTCATGGTCGCCGGGGGCAACGACACCACCGGCAACCTGATCTCGCACGCGGTGATGCTGCTCGACGCCCATCACGACCAGCGGGAACGGCTCGTCGCCGACCCGTCGCTGATCCCCGGGGCGCTGCCGGAGTTCCTGCGGATGGAGGGCTCGGTGCAGGCGCTCGGCCGTACGACCACCAGGCCCGTCATCCTGCACGGCGTCGAGATCCCGGCGGGCGAGAAGGTGATGATGCTGTACGGCGCGGCCAACCGGGACGAGCGCGAGTTCGGTCCCACCGCTGACCGGCTGGACATCACCCGCCCGATCCCGCGTCACCTGGGCTTCGCGACCGGCGTGCACTTCTGCATCGGCTCGCACCTGGCCAAGCTCCAGGCCCGGGTCGCCCTGGAGGAGCTGTACGCCAGGCACCCCCACGCGGGCGTCGGCCTGGACAAGGCCAAGCGAATCTCCTCCCCGTTCACCCGCGGCTGGATCACCCTCCCGCTAACCCTCTAGAACGCGACCCTTTTAGAAGGCGGCGACAGGGGTGGTGCGGCGGGTCTTCCACTTTGTGCCGCCGAAAAGGTCCAGGGCTTCCAGGTGACGGGCGGTGCCCAGCACCACGGCGCCGAACGGGTCGTCGGCGGCCTGGACCGGCAGGTCGGTCTCCTCGCGGAGTCGCTCGCTGAGGCCGGCGGTCATGGCTGCGCCGCCGGTCAGGACGAGGCCGCGGTCCATGAGGTCGCCCGACAGCTCCGGCGGGCAGACGTCCAGCGCGAGCCGCACGGCGTTCATGATCGAGCCCATCGGCTCGGCCAGCGCCGTCTGGACCTCCTCGTACGGCAGCGTGAGCGTGCCGGGCAGCCCGGTCGCCGCGTACCGGCCGCGGATCACGGCCTTGCCGTCGGTCCCGGTGAGGCCGGTCTTGGCCTCCTCGGCCGTCACGTCGCCGACGAGCATGCCGTGCTCGCCGCGCACGTACGCGGCGAGCGCGTGGTCGAGCGCGTCGCCGCCGGTACGGGCGGTGTGCGAGGCCACCATGCCGCCCATCGAGATGATCGCCACGTCGGTCGCGCCGGCGCCGACGTCGGCCACCAGGACGGCCGCGGGTTCCTCGATCGCCAGACCGCACCCGATGGCCGCGGCCATCGGCGCGTCGACCAGGTGCACCGACCGTGCCCCCGCCGCGAACGCCGCCTCCTCGACGGCCCTGCGTTCGACCACCGTGGCGCCGCACGGCACCGTGATCGCCACGCGCGGCCGCACCAGCCGTCCCCAGCGCTGCACGCGCAGCAGGAACACGCGCAGCATCCGCCGCGCGAGGCTGTAGTCCGCGACGACCCCGTCCCGCAGCGGCCGCTGGACCTGCACGCCCATCGGGGTGCGCCCGAGCATGCGGCGCGCCTCGGCGCCCGCCGCCACCACCTTGCCGTTCTGTACGGCCACCACGGAGGGTTCGTCGAGAACCAGACCCTGCCCCCGGACGTAGATCCGCGTGTTCGCGGTCCCGAGGTCGATCGCCGTGTCGTAGCCGAGAAGCCCTAGCCCCTTGCCCATGAAACAGACCCTCTGCCGAATACCGGTCCGACCGAAATATCGGCCGTCATCAGCGGCATACCCACGGGGTCAATCACTCAGGGATCGTTTCGATTCAAGATCGACCAAAGGCTCGATGCTGCGATCGCCTCCATGCGGAAGGCCCGGCCGGACTGGAGTCCGAACCGGGCCTTCACCTTGGTAGCGGGGACAGGATTTGAACCTGCGACCTCTGGGTTATGAGCCCAGCGAGCTACCGAACTGCTCCACCCCGCGGCGATGTCTCAACTGTATGGCATGGATCGGCGTTGGCCAAATCGGCGGCGCGGGGGGTGTTGCGGTCAGGCCCTTGCTCGGTCCCGGCCGCCCTCGCCGCCAGAGATCACTTGCTGCAGACCGGGAGGTTGTCGCCCTTGCCCGCGGACAGGGACTCCAGGGACTGGCGGGCCTCGTGCAGCGTGTCGGCGCGAACGAGGCGCAGGCCGTCGGGACGGGCGGCCATCGCGTCGGAGCAGTTGTCCTTGGGCGTCAGGAAGACCGTCGCGCCGGCGCGACGGGCGGCGATCATCTTCTGCTGGATGCCGCCGATCGGGCCGACCTTGCCCTCGGGCGTGATCGTTCCGGTGCCGGCGATGAACTTGCCGCCGGTCAGCGAGTCGGGCGTCAGCTTGTCGACGATCGCCAGCGAGAACATCAGGCCGGCGCTCGGGCCGCCGATGTCGCCCACGCTGATGTTGATGTCGAACGGGAACTTGTAGTCGTCGGCCAGCACCACGCCGACCACCGCGCGCTTGCCGTCCGGCGAGGCGACGGTGGTGAGCTTGATCTTCTGTTCCTTGCCGCTCCGCTTGATCGTCAGCTCCACCGCGTCGCCGATCTTGCGCTTGGCCATCAGCTCGGTGACCTTGGCGACGCTGGCGACCGGCGTGCCGTCCACGGCCACGATCTCGTCGTTCGGCTGCAGTTTGCCGTCGGCGGGCTTACCCTTCTGCACCTGGTCCACGACCACCTGGGTGCTGACCTGCTTGCCGAGCTCGTGCAGGGCCGCCGCCTCGGCGTTCTCCTGCGAGTCGCGCATCTGCCGGGTGTTCTCCTCGTCCACCTGCTGCTGCGACTCGTTCTTGGGGAAGATCGTCTCTTCCGGGACGATCGCCGTGTCGTCCTCGAGCCAGCCGCGCAGCGCCGTGAACAGGTCGATCCGGTTGCCCGGGCCGCCCCGGTAGGTGACCGTCGTGAAGTTCAGGTGCCCGCTGTCGGGATAGGTCTGCGGCGCACCGGCCCCGCTGATCTTGATGAGCGGCTCGCCCTTGTCGTTGGTGCCGAGCGTGTTGCTCGTCGGGCCCGGCATGAGCGCGACGTACGGCACGGGCATCAGCGAGCCAACGAGGAACAGCACGAGAACGAGCACGCTCGCGATGGTGAGCGTGGCGGCACGACGAGACATGGCGGAAAGCCTATGTGCAGTGGGCCACTCAGCAGGCCCCGACCCACTCGTCGCCGCCGTCGGAGAACGACTGGTGCTTCCAGATGGGCACCTGCGCCTTGAGGTCGTCGATCAGCCGGCGGCACGCCTCGAACGCCTCGGCGCGGTGCGGGCAGGACGCCGCCACGACCACGGCCAGGTCGCCGATCTCCAGGTCACCGACCCGGTGGACCGCCGCCAGCGCCCGTACGGGGAAGTCCGCGGCGACCTTCTCCATGACCGCGCGCAGCTCGCGTTCCACGCTCGGGTGGGCGCTGTAGGACAGCCTGCTCACCGCCCGCGCGTGATCGTGGTCGCGCACCGTTCCGACGAACACGGCCGTGCCGCCGGCGGCCGGGTCGCCGACGGCGTTGAAGACCTCGTCCACCGACAGCGGCGTCTCCCGGACGCCGATCAGCCGGATCACGTCCGCGTTCATGACCTCGCTCACAGGACGCAGGGTACCCGGCCCCGCCTCGTCCCGTTCCTCCCGAAGCTCCCGATCGCGCGCCCGCCCCCGGATCGACCGGGTTCGGCGTGCGCCCCTCCGGCGATCTCGGGCGCCCGCCCAGGATCACGCGGGCCAAGCGCCCGCCTGAGGTCACACGGGCCCGCCGCCCGGCTGAGATCACACGGGCCCGCCGCCCGGCTGAGATCACACGGGCCCGGCGCCCGGCTGAGGTCACACGGGCCCGGCGCCCGGCTGAGATCACACGGGCCCGGCGCCCGCCTGAGATCACACGGGCCCGGCGCCCGCCTGGGGTCACACGGGCCCGGCGCCCGGCTGAGATCAC
>NZ_JAGEOJ010000001.1 GCF_017573505.1 Actinomadura barringtoniae | reverse complement strand
TCGTCGACGCGGTCGTGGTCTCCGGAGGCGCCGTCGATGAGCTCGCGCACGATGTCCATGTGACCGGCGTGCCGCGCGGTCTCCTCGATCATGTGGATGAGCACCCAGCGCAGCGTCATCGACTCGCCGCGCTCGTTGGTGCCGAGGTCCTCGATGCCGAACTTCTCGATCACCCGGTCCGAGGAGGCGCGGGCCCGTTCATAGAACGCCAGGACGTCGGCCGTGCTCTCGCCCGGGTCCACGCGCAGGTCGGCGTCCTCGTCATCGTCGTCGAACGGGAGTTCCTCGTGCTCCTGGCCGAACGTGTCGGCGAACCACCAGTACTCGACCGCCGCCAGATGCTTGACCAGGCCGAGCAGGTTCGTGCCTGACGGGGTCATCGGCCGCCGCAGTGCCTCGTCGTCCAGCCCCTCGACCTTCCACAGGACCGCCTCGCGATGCCGGTCCATGCTGGCCTGGAGGCTTTCCTTCTCATCGCCGGTGTACGGCACTCGTTTCATCCGGGGAACGTAACAGTAGAGTCCGGCGCATGCCCACTGTGTTTTCCGAGGATGGGACAGCCATTGCCTACCAGGTCAGAGGGCAGGGCGACCCCCTCGTTCTGATCGCCGGACAGGCCAACAGTCACCACTGGTGGGACGAGGTCCGCGACGACTTCGAGGGCCGCTTCCGCACGATCACGTTCGACTACCGGGGGACCGGCGATAGCGACAAACCCGACCAGCCGTACACGACGCGAGGCTTCGCCGACGATGTGATCGCCATCCTGGACGGCCTCCGCATGGACCGAGTCCACGTCTACGGCACCTCGATGGGCGGCCGGGTCGCGCAGTGGCTGGCGGTGGATCATCCTGAACGGGTCGGATCGCTCGTCCTCGGCTGCACCTCGCCGGGCGGCGAGCACGGTGTCGAACGTGGCCACGACGTGCGCAAGTCGCTCGCCCAGGCCGACAGGTCCAGGGCTGAGCGAGCGCTCCTTGAGCTGATGTACACGCCTGGGTGGCTCGCGACCCACCCAGACCCGTACAACGTCATCGGCGACCCGACCATGCCGCCCTACGCGCGCCGCCGTCACTTCGCGGCGAGCGCGGGCCACGACGCCTGGGAGGTCCTCCCGAACATCACGGCGCCGACCCTGGTCGTCCATGGGACCGACGACATCTTCAACCCCGCCGCCAACGCGTCCCTGCTCACCGATCGCATCCCCGGCGCGAAGATGCATCTCATCCAGGGCGCGCGGCACGCCTACTTCGAGGAGTTCCGCGAGCAGGCCTCACCCCTGGTCCTGGACTTCCTCACCGGTTAGGCCGGGACGGTAGATGCCGAAGGTCCACTCGTAGCCCTCAAGGTCCAGGACGCGGCACCGGTAGTTGCCCCACTTGGTGGCCTCGGGCTTCCAGATCGGTGTCGCGCCCTCCTTGACCGCGTCGGCGAAGACCGCGTCCACCTCGCCCTCCGACGCGACGCCGACGTAGGTGCCGTGGCCGACCGTCTCGCCCTTGACCTCGATGCGGTCGCGCCCCGCGTCGTCGCTGAAGACGATGATCGCGATGTCGCCGCGCCGGAGCTCGGCGTGCATGATGCCGCCCTTGTCGTCGGCCGCCTCGATCGTCGTCTCGAAGCCGAAGGCGCGCTCCAGCCAGCGCAGGGCGGCTGGAGCGTCGGTGTAGCTGAAGTAGGTGTGCAGCGTTGTGGAAGTCATGCCTCCAGACTGGCCTGCGTGTAGGCCAGGAGCCGTCCTCTACAGAAAGGATCAGAAGGCGGCGATCGTCTCGGGGGCTCGTTCGGCACGGCTGAGGGCGCGCAGCACCGGGGTGAGGCCGTGCTTGCGGACGGCCAGCCGGGTCAGCAGCACCGCCACGACGTCCGTGGCCTCGTCCGGCAGTACGGGCGTGGGCAGGCCGACGCTCACCGCGAGATCGTCGGAGTGAACGGCCAGCTCCATCAGACGAGTGATGAGCAGGTCGTTCAGGCTCAGAGACCACCGCACCCACGGCAGGAACACCGGCCGGTCCTCGGGCATCGTCTCGCGCAGGTCGCCCAGCGCGGCGCGGGCCCGGTTGACCATCGCGGCGGGACCCTCCGCCGCAGCGTCCTCGCCGGTCTTCCGGATGATCACGTTCGCCTCGTGATCGAGGCCGGAGGTGGTCCAGGCGACCCGCTCGTAGTGGTCGAGGAGCCCGATCGGCGGCTCGGGCGGCAGGGGGGCGTCCAGCACGCGGCGCACGTTGAAGATCTGGGAGGCCAGGTGCTCGGCCAGGCCGCCCACCGTGAAGCCCTCCAGGGCGCTGGGCTCGTGCCACGCGGCGGCTACGGCGGGGTCCGCGAGCAGCTCAACGGCACTGTCGGCGACCATGAAGTAGGACTTTTTGTCGTTCATGAAGGCCATAGTCTCTGGGAGACGTAGAACAGGGGAAGGTCGCGATCGTGAAGTACATGGTGATCATCTACGGCAACAAGGAGCTGTGGGACTCGTTCTCGCCGGACGACTTCCGCGAGCACATCGGCGCGCAGGACGCCTTCAACAAGCGCTACAAGGAGTCCGGCGAGCTGCTCGGCGCCTACGGGACCGCCGACGCCGACCAGGCCAAGACCGTCCGGGTCCGCGAGGGCGTCCCGGCCGTCACCGACGGGCCCTACCTGGAGTCCAAGGAGTACCTGGCCAGCTGGTACATGCTCGACGTGCCCACCGAGGAACGCGCCCTGGAGATCGCCGCCGAGATCCCGTTCGCCTCGTTCCGCGCGGTGGAGGTCTGGCCGATCAAGCACGACGCCTGGGACAGAATGTGACCCAAGGGCCGGATGAGCCGCTGGGCGATCTGCTGCGCCGGCTGACGCCGCAGGTCATCGGTGCGCTCATGCGGCGGTACGGGCGGTTCGACGCCTGCGAGGACGCCGTCCAGGAGGCGCTGCTCGCCGCCGCGACCCAGTGGCCCGAGCAGGGCACGCCGGACAACCCGTACGGCTGGCTGGTCACGGTCGCCACGCGCCGCTTCACCGACTGGGTGCGCAGCGACGCCGCCCGCCGCCGGCGCGAGGACGACGACGCGCTGGCGACCCCCGACCTGCACGCCCCGGCCGCCGACGAGGACACCGCCGGGGACGAGGACGACAGCCTGACCCTGCTGTTCCTGTGCTGCCATCCGGCCCTGTCGCCGCCGTCGCAGATCGCCCTCACCCTCCGCGCGCTCGGCGGGCTCGGCACGGCCGAGATCGCGCACGCCTTCTTCGTTCCCGAGGCGACGATGGCGCAGCGGATCAGCCGCGCCAAGCAGACCGTGCGCAAGGCGGGCGCGACGTTCGAGCTGCCGCCCGCGAGTGAACGCGAGGAGCGGTTGCGGACGGTTCTGCACGTTCTCTACCTGATGTTCAACGAGGGCTACACCGCGATGGCGGGCGCCGACCTCCAGCGCCGCGACCTCACCGCGGAGGCTGTACGCCTCGCGCGCATGCTGCGGGAACGGCTCCCCGGCGACAGCGAGGTGGCCGGTCTCCTCGCGCTCATGCTGCTGACCGAGGCGCGCCGGAACGCCCGCACCGGGCCTGACGGGTCGTTGGTACCGCTGGCCGAGCAGGATCGCGAACGCTGGGACCGCGCCCTGATCGCCGAGGGCGTCGAGATCATCACCAGGACGCTGGAGAGCACGAGCGGGCTCGGCCCGTACCAGCTCCAGGCGGCGATCGCGGCCGTGCACGACGAGGCGCCGCGCGTCGAGGACACCGACTGGCCGCAGATCCTCGCCCTGTACGGGCTGCTGGAGCAGGCCGCGCCAGGCCCGATGGTCACCCTGAACCGCGTCGTCGCCGTCGCCATGGTCCACGGCCCGGACGAGGGCCTGAAGATCCTCGACGGGCTGGAGACCGACGAGCGGATGGCCGAGCACCACCGGCTGCACGCCGTACGGGCCCACCTGCTGGAGATGGCGGACCGCCCGGACGAGGCCCGCGACAGTTACCGCACGGCCGCCCGCTACACCACGAGCCTTCCCGAGCAGCGCTACCTGGAGGGCAAGTCCGCGGCGCTGCGATGAGTCTCGCCGCCTACGCGGGTCTACCTCCTCGAACGATGACCAAGGAGATGCAATGAGCAGCGGCTTCGCGCATGTGAACGGCTTGAAGATCTACTACGAGGTCCATGGTGAGGGCGGTGAGCGGCCGCTGGTGCTCCTGCACGGCGGCGCGCACACGATCGAGCTGTCCTTCGGCCGGGTCCTGCCCGCGCTCGCCGAGCACCGCCAGGTCGTCGCGATCGAGCTCCAGGGACATGGGCGCACGGCCGACACCGACCGGGAGATGAGCATCGAGGCGTTCGCCGACGACGTCCTCGGGGTCCTCGATCACCTCGGCATCGAGCGCGCGGACATCCTGGGCTTCAGTCTGGGCGGTCTGACCGCCCTGCAGTTCGGGCTGCGCCATCCCCGCCGCACGGGGCGCCTGGTCTTGCTGTCCGCGAACTACCGGCCGGACGGCGTTCACGAGGAGATCCGCGCGAACGATCCCGGCTCCACGCGGATGCCGACCAAGGCCGATTTCGCGGAGATGCGCGATGCCTATGTCGAGGTCGCTCCCGACCCCGGTCACTTCGAGACGTTCCTGGGCAGGCTCAGCGTTCTTGTGAACAAGACCTGGCAGGGCTGGTCGGACGAGGAGCTCTCCGGCCTCGGGTCGCCGGCCCTGATCATGATCGGTGACCAGGACTTCACCAAGCCCGGACACGCGGTCCGGATGCAGGAGCTCATCTCCGGCTCGCAGCTCGCGGTGCTCCCGGACACCAAGCACGTCCAGATCGTCAATCGCCCCGACTTCGTCCTTCCGATGGTCGAGAAATTCCTCGACTGGTCTCGCGTTTCATAGTGGCCATATCGGCCCTATTGGCAACAGAGAATTCTCCGCCCGAGCCATGGTCTCGGAACGGAGAATTCTCAGGACGACTGGGTTACTTCACCCACATGGTCCAGTGTCCGTTGTCCGGGGCGCACGCGAATTGGGTGTAGCCACCGTTGTTCTCCGGATGGGCGACGTAGTCGACCCCGTCCACCTGGCAGGCGAACAGATTCGGATAGCCGCCCGCGGCCACCGTCCACGTTCCGGGGTCGGCGTGCGCGGTGCCCGTGGTCAGCGAGACCGTGGCCATGGCGGCACCGGCGATCAGGCCGGCGGCGGCGAGGGAGCGCCAGGACTTCATGCACATCTCCTTTGAAGGTCGGCCGGGACCACATTGGCCGCCGGCTCCTTGCTCGTCGTACATGAAGTCCGATGCCGCTACCGTGACGCGAGTTCGCAGTGTTAAGAGAATTTATGGAAAAGCACTCGCCGGTCGCCGGCAGTTCCCTGTGTCACCGGGGGCGGGCGTCGATGATGCTGCCGTCGTTCGACAACTCGACGACGTCCTCGATCCGCAAATCCGCCTGAGCCAGCAACTCCGCATATTCGTGACGGCTGCGTTCGGGAGCGTCGGTGAACAAAGCCAGCATCCGCATGTCGATGTCCTTGCCGACATGCGGGTCGTCCCCGTCGGGCAGCACGTACTCCAGGATGAGCACTCGCCCTTCAGGTGACATCGCCTTGCGCACGTTCTGCAGGATCCGCACGCAGTTCTCGTCCGACCAGTTGTGCAGCACGCTTCCCAGCAGGTACGCGTCCCCGTCCGACGGCACGTTCGCGAAGAAGTCCCCGGCGACGCACTCGCACCGTTCCGCCAGGCCCGCCTCGGCGATGGCATCCCGCGCGGACGTGATGACGTGGTCGACGTCGAACAGGACGGCCCGCAGCTCCGGATGGCGGGGCAGGATCGCGCGCAGGTAGTGGCCGTTGCCGCCGCCCACGTCCACCAGAGTCCCGATGCCCCCGTAGTCATAGAGCGACGCGGCGGCCTCGATCAGTGGCACCGCGCGCGAGTACATGTACGCGTCGAACAGGCGCGCCAGCTCGGCGTCGGCGCGCAGGCTCTCGTACATGCCGCCGTAGTGGTCGGCGAACGCGGAACGCCCCTGCCGCACGGTGACCGGCAGGTGGTCCATGGCGTAGCGGAACGTCGGGTGCGCGTTCATCAGCACGCCAGCACGCATCGACCCGTCCGTGCACAGGGTCGCGCCCGCCGGAGTGAGCGCATACCGGCCGCCCTCAGCGGAGGCGACCACACCTATGGAGGCGAGCTCGCGCAGCACGCGGCCGAGGGCGGGAGCGTCGGCGCCGCAGCGTACGGCCAGTTCGGTGGGGGTGAGCGGCCCGCGGTCGCGCAGGTGGTCGGCGGCGCCCAGATCGGCTAGTACGGCCAGGGCGGCGAAACGAGAGAGGCCCCCGATGACGTCCACGATGAGATTGGCGGGATCAGTGAGGTAGGCGGAGTCGGCGTCGGTCATCTTTCCCTTTCCGGGGTCGGGCGGGGTCAGTTGATTCGGCCGGCACCTGAGCCGGACGTGGCGGCTCGGTGCCAGGCCAGTAGACGACGTTCGGCGACCGAGAACAAGGCATTAAGAAGCAGGCCGAGGACTCCGAGCAGGACGATGCCGCCCCACACCCCGGGGGCGTTGAAGTTGCGCTGCTGGTCCAGCAGCTCGTAGCCGATGCCCTCGGTGCTGCCGTTCATCTCCGAGATCACCATCAGGATCAGCGCCAGCGACAGGCTGAGCCGCAGCCCGGCGAAGATCTTGGGGGAGGCGGCGGGCAGGAGGACGCGCACCAGTCGCTGCCGGCGCGACAGCCGGAAGACCGCTGCGGTGTCCAGGTGCAGCGGGTCGACCGCGCGGGCGCCGTCGATCGCGTTCAGCAGGATCGGCCAGACGATCCCGAACACGATCGTGGCCAGCTGCATCTGCGTGCCGCCGCGGAACAGCGCGATGAAGAACGGCAGCAGCATGATCGGCGGGATCGCGTAGCCGAAGTGCACCAGTGGCCGGACATAGGCGTACGCCTTCGCCGAACGCCCCAGCGCCACCCCGAGCGAGATCCCGATCAGCCCCGCGACCACCCACCCGGTGAGCAGCCGCAGCACGCTGCCGGGAACGTCGGTCAGCGCCGCGTCCGTCAGCCACAGATGCGAGGCGGGCCCGCTCAGCCACAGCTCCCGCATCGCCGACACGATCGTGGACGGCGGCGGGTAGTTGACGTCCTCCTTCCCCCGCGCCCAGACCTCCCACACCGCGAGCACCACCGGCACCGGCACCAGCCGCAGCGCCCAGCCCCCGAGGTTCACGCGGCACCCGCCTCCGCGGTACGGGCCACATGCCAGCGGAACGCCCTCCGCTCGGCCAGCCCGAACAGCTCGTTGAACGCCACCCCGAACGCCCCCGCCCACACCGTCGCCGCGATGATCATCTCCACGCCCTCGACGCTGGCGCCCGCCTTGATGACGAACGTGCCGATGCCCGCGACGCCGCCGCCCATGAGCTCGGCGCTGATCGCCAGGATGAGCGCGATCGCCAAGGCCAGCCGCACGCCGGTCGCGATGAACGGCGCGGTGCTCGGCAGCGACACCCGCAGCAGCACGCTCAGCCGGCCGAACCCGAAGCCGCGCAGCGTGTCCTTGGCCAGCGGGTCCACCTCGCCCAGCCCGTACACCGTGTTGATCAGCACCGGCCAGACCGCGCCGAACACGATCACCGCCAGCTTCATGTCCAGCGCGTCCGGGAAGATCAGCAGCGCCAGCGGGATCACCGCCACCGACGGGATCGGCCGCAGGAACTCGATGAACGGCCGCGCCGCCGTCGCCACCCCCGGCACCGAGCCGATCAGTAGCCCGGCCGGGACCCCGATCGCCACCGTCAACAGCAGCCCGTACGCCCAGGCGGTGAGGGTCGCGGCGACATCCGCGCGGAAGCCACCGTCGGCCGCGAGCCGCCCGGCACGTTCCAGCACCGCCGACACCGGCGGCAGCACCTTGGCGTCCACCAGCCCGGCCCGGCCGGCGACCTCGGCGAGGCCGAGGAACACCGCGACGCCGACCGTGCCGCGAAGCAGGTCGGCGCGCGAGGTGGTCATCCGCCCGTTCCGGCGATGGCGGCCTTGGCGTCGGCCTTCTCCTTCAGGTAGCCGTACTGCAGCATCAGGTCGGGGACGCGCTGGATCACCGCGGGATCGACGGTCGTCGGGTAGACGGGCAGCGTGATCGCCTTCACCGTCGCCGCGTCGATCGGCGCGTACGTCGGCATGATCTTCTGCACGGAGGTCGGATCGCTCGCCGCGATCCGCTGCGCCTTGCCGACGGCGCGCTGGAACGCCGCGACCGTCTTGGGGTCGGCCTTGGCGAACTTGTCCGAGACCGCCCAGCCCGCGATCGGCAGGTTCGCGGTCGCGCCGGTCATGGTGTCGCCGATGGACCGCATGCCGAGCTTGGCCGTCCCGGCCGTGATGAACGGCTCGGTCATCCAGGCCGCGTCGACGTCGCCCTTCTGCACCGCCTGCGCCATGTTGGGGAACGGGTACTCGACGAACTTCACGTCCTTCGGGTCCACACCCTGCGCCTTCAGCGTGGAGACCACCGACAGTTCACCGACGTTCTTCAGGGTGTTGACGGCGATCCGCTTGCCCTTGAGGTCGGCGGGCGTCTTCAGCGCGGACGTCTTGGTGACCATGAGGTCGTACAGATGTGGCCTGGCCTGCGCCGCGTTCGCGACGATCTCCAGTTTGTTGCCTCTGGAACGGGCCAGGAAGAGCGACACATAATTGGTCAGAGTGACGTCAAGGCCGCCGCCCAGCAGTTTCTGCATGGCGGGCGCGCCGCCCTGGATCGTCTCGAGCTTGACGGTGAGCCCCTCGGCCTTGAAGAAGCCCTGCGCGCTGGCGATCGCGACGGGCGCCGAGTCGGGGATCGGGATGACACCCACGGTGAGCTGGGACTTCTCAAGACCGTTCGGCCCGGTGGACTTCTTGTCGGACCCGCCGCAGGAGGCGCCGGCGACCAGCGCCATCGACACGGCGAGCGAAGCTGCAAGGGAACGATGGACCCGCATGCACGGACTGTAACCCCGGAATGATCCACACAGAAAGGCCCTATTCGCGCGGGCCTTGACCACTATTCCGACCGCCTGCGCACCTTTGTTTCAAAGGGAGTGTTATTTGAGAGGCGCGAAGAGCGGTTTGATGCCCGCGATGAGCTGCCGTATCACCGGCCGCTGCTCGGCGGGCGTACGGCCGCGCAGGTCCAGCACAGGGTCGAGCCCGTCGTAGTACGGCGACAGCGCGAGATAGGGGAGCGCCATCAGCATCAGCGTGGCCAGCACGTCCAGGTCGGCGTCGGCCCGGATCTCGCCGCGTTCCTGCCACAGCTGGAGCGTCGGATGGATGACCTGCAGGTAGTGCTGGTTGGCGGTGTCGCGCACGACCGACCGGACGCTGTTGTCGAGCTCGAAGTTGGTGGCGGCGGTGACGGCGCGTTCCAGCGGATGGTCGGCCATGTACTCGGTCCACTCGCACAGCACGTCGAACAGCCAGCCGTCGAAGGTCTGCTCGAAGTCCAGCAGGGCGATCCGCCGCTCCATCTCCTCGCGGATCCGGCGGGAGGCCTCGTCGCAGACGAACGCGAAGAACTCCAGCTTGTCGCTGAAGTACTGGAACAGCGAGCCCTTGGCGATCCCGGCCTCGCGGGCGATGGTGTTCAGGCTTCCGGTCGAGTAGCCGTGATCTCCGAACTCGCGCATCGCCACCACGAGCACGCGCTCGCGCTTGGCGACGTTGAGGCGGAACCAGGTGGAGGTCGGCATGGGAGCGGGGAGTCTCCGTTGTGCGTCCGGTGGATCGTGCGGGGGTTGGATCGTGCGGGGGTTGGATCGTGCGGGGGGTGATCTGCGTCGGTTCGTGCGTCGGTCCTGCGTCAGGCGATCAGTCAGCGGCGGGTGATCTGAGGGTCAGAGTAGCGGCCTAGTTTCACTCCGCGCCCATCAACACCCTCAGCGGGCCAATCGAATGAGAATACGGCAAACCTCATCGATGATTTCAGTCGCCTCCGCTTCGTCGTCGGCCAGCGCGATCTCCCGGCCGCCCTCCCCGATGACGGTCGTGAGGACCAGGCTCAGCACCTGTGTGGCCCGGTCGCCGCCGTGCCCGCTCAGCAGCTTGGTGTTCTGGCCGATCCACTTCTGCGCGCGGCTGCGGCGCATCAGCGAGAAGCCGGACGGCCCCTCGCCGCCGTGGAAGAGCCGGGCCGCCTCGCGTTCCTCCCAGCAGACCTCCAGGTAGGCACGGGCACCGGCGATGAACAGCGCGATCGGGTCGGTCTCGCCCGCCTTGCGCGCCGCCGCGACCGCGCTCGCCGCGCTCTCCTCCTGCTCGCTGGTGAGCTCCTCCCACAGCGCCAGGTAGAGGCCCGCCTTGCCGCCGTAGTGGTGGTAGAGGCTGCCGACGCTTATCCCGGAGCGTTCGACGATCTCGGCGATGCCCGCGTCGCCGAACCCGCGGTCGGCGAAGACCTCCTGGGCCGCCGTCAGCAGCGCCTGCCGGGTGGCGTCGGCCCGGGCCCACTGCCGCCCGAGGTTCGCGCCGCCCTCCGTGCCGTTCGCCTGGCGCGCCTTGCTGGTCCGCATCTTCACATGGTGGCACGCCGCGCGATCTCGTTGAACGCGCTGGTCTGCGGATTAGTACCAGTTGTGCGCCTGCCACCAGGACCAAGCGCCGCAGGGGTCCTTGTAGCGGGCCTTGATGTAGCCGAGTCCCCAGGCGATCTGAGTGGGGGAGCTGGTGCGCCAGTCGGCGCCCTCGCTGGCCAGCTTGGAGCCGGGCAGCGCCTGCGGGATGCCGTACGCGCCGCTGGAGGGGTTGGTGGCCCGCTCGTTCCAGCCGCTCTCGTGCTCCCAGAGGGTCTTCAGCGACGGCCAGCAGTCGCCCCAGCCCTTGGCCGCGCTCATCTTCTTGCCGTACGCCTGGTTCTGGGCGGAGCTGGGGTTCATCTTGGCCAGCCGCTCGCGCTCCTGCTCGGCCTTCAGCTTGGCCCTGGCCTTGGCGTCGCGCTTGGCCTTCTCCTTGAGGGCCTTGAGCTCCTTCTGCTCCTTCTCGTACGCCCGCTTCTTGGCGGCCGCGACCGCGTCGGCGGCGATGGGGTCCATGTCGGAGCTCTGCGCCATGGCGAGCATGTCGTTCGCCGACACGTCCGACGGGACCCCCACCGGGGGCTTGTCCGAACCCAGCCCCAGCTTGGATCCGATGCCCTCGAAGTCCAGGAACACCACGCCGCCGGCGAGCGCCAGCGCCGCCACGAGCGTGATCGTGACGTTGTTGGTGAGGGCCCGCCTCGCCATCCCGGGGCCCTTCGGCTCGGCCGGGAGAGGCGGCAGCGAATGCTCGTCCGAGTCCAGGTAGCCGGGGGTCTCATGGGTGCCGCGGGGGAGCGATTCGCGCCGTGGCTCCCGCCGCCGCCCGCCGCCGCGGCCTTGCTGGGACCGCTGTTTCGAACGGGGCGCCGAGGATCGTCTGCGCGTGCCGGGACTCTGAGGCATGGAAGTAGATTGCCTTATCGCCGGAGTGGTTTCGCCTTCGATGACCAGGTACGCACGCGTCTTCACGCTCGGTTCACGATCACCGGGGACTTTCTAGAGCTCCAGGTCGCCGATGGCAAGCCGTGCCGGTTGGAGCGCCGAGAACAGGTCCTCGTGCAGTCCGCCCAGCGCCGCGAGCGCTCCTTCGGGTGCCTCCAGCGACTCGTTCACCGCGCCCGCCCGCTGCGTTCCCTCCTCGGTGATGGCGACCAGCGTCGCCCGCCGGTCGCGTGGATGAGGGGTCCGCGTGACCAGACCGGCGGCCTCGAGCTGGTCGACCGTCAGCTTCACCGTCGTCGGGTGCATGATGAGGATCCGGCCGAGCGTGCTCAGCCGGGCACGCCCGTTCGTGGTGAGCGCGAGCGTCGTCAGAAGGAAATAGCCGGTACGGCTCAGACCGTGCTCTTTCAGCTCGGTGTCCAGGGCCTTCTTCACGTACTGGTTGAGCCGTCCGACCGAGCAGATGGCCATGAACGCCCAGGGTTCTCCGGGCAGTCTCTGCCCGTCCCAGCGGTCCCGGATGCCGGTGACCAGCGGATCAACGCTTCCTTGCGTCTCGATTTGCACCGGCTGATCGTAGCTTCGGACAAATCAGGATGTAAGTACTCGCTTCTTAGACCTTCTTCCAATAGAGTGCTCCAGATCACAGGCGGTGCCAGTGTTGTTGTCCAACGATGAGCGTGTCGCCAGTGATCTATCGGATGGGCGCCGACGTCCGAGACAGAAGGAGGCTGGAATGACCCTTCACGCCACCCCCGCTGGGGAGGGTCCCGCCTGATGACGATGAGCCTGAACAAGGCTCCTGCCCTGGCCCGCAGACGGTTCGAGCGCATGCTCGACGAGACAGGCCTGCTGTGCGTGACCCTCCTGGAGGGTTTGCGCCGCACCTGGGACGTGCGCCAGTGGTGGGGCGAGTTCATCGAGCAATGCTGGTTCCTCGCCCGCGTCACGAGCGTGCCGGTCATGCTCATCGCGGTGCCGCTGGGCGCCACCATCTCGCTGCAGGTGGGCGACATCGCCCGGCAGCTCGGCGCCGCCTCGGGAACCGGGGCCCTGCTGGTCGCCGCGATGGTCCAGCAGGTCGCGCCGCTCGCGGCCGCGCTGCTGGTGTCCGGCGTCGGCGGCTCGGCCATCACCTCCGACATGGGAGCGCGCAACATCCGCGACGAGCTCTCGGCCATGGAGGTCATGGGCATCAACCCCGTCCACCGCCTGGTCACCCCCAGGCTCTGGGCGGCGAGCACCGTTTCGGCCCTGCTCTGTTCGGTGGTGATCCTCGCCGGCGTCATGGGGGGCTATTACTTCAACGTCATCCAGCAGGGCGTCAGCCCCGGCGCGTTCTTCGACGGCGCCACCACCCTGCTGCAGTTCTCCGACCTGGTCATCACGATCTTCAAGGCCTGGGTGTTCGGCTTCATCGCCGCCGCGGTCGCCTGCTACATGGGCATGAACTGCGACTACGGGCCGGTCGGTGTCGGGCGCGCGGTCAACCAGGCGGTGGTGGTCACCTCGATCGTGGTCTTCGCCACGAACTACATCCTGACCACGATCTACCAGGTCCTCTTCCCCCCGAGGTTTTGATGGTCGCCATTTCCCCCGTACGCAGACTCGGCCGGGCGGTCTCGGACCGTTCCGCGGGCCTCGCCGCCTCGGCCAACCTCCCGATCTTCCTCGGCCGGGTGCTGTACCACCTGCTCTTCGACATCATCATCCGGCGCAAGTACGGCAAGACGCTCGCCAAGCAGGTCAGCGACATCACGATCGGTGTCGGCGCGCTGGTGATCGGCGGCGGCATGATCTTCGTCATCGCGACCATGTCGCTGGCGACCGGCGCCATCGTCGGGCAGCAGGGCTATCCGGGACTGGAACGCATCGGCGCGGAGGCGTTCACGGGCCTGGTGGCCAGCTACTCCAACGTCCGCGAGGTCACCCCGATCATCGCGGGCGTCGCGCTCGTCGCCCAGGTGGGCACCGGCTTCACCGCCGAGATCGGCGCGATGCGGATCTCCGAGGAGATCGACGCCCTGGAGGTCATGGGCATCAACTCGCTGGCCTACCTGGTCTGCACGCGGGTCGCCGCCGGCGTCATCGCGCTGGTGCCGCTCTACCTGGTGTCGCTGTTCATGGCCTTCTGGGCGACCAGATTCATCAGCGTCCAGATCTACGGGCTGTCGCCGGGCATCTACGACTACTACTTCCACCTGTACCTACCGCCCATTGATGTGTTCTACAGCGTCATCAAGGTGGCGGTCTTCGCGTTCATCATCATGTTCATCCACTGCTACCGCGGCTACTATGCCGCGGGCGGCCCGGTGGGCGTGGGAGTCGCCGCGGGTCGTGCGATCCGCGAGTCGACGATCCTGATGATCCTCATGAACCTCGTCCTCTCGTACATCTTCTGGGGCCACGGCAGCACAGTGAGGTTGACCGGATGAGCGAGGAAGCACTGTCCAGCCGCTCCCGGACGGTCTTCGGCCTGGTCGGCGCCGGCGTCATCGCCGCCGCCGCCACGTTCGTGGTGGTCGGGTCCCAGCCGTCGGTGGCGGGCTCGACCTACTACACCGCGACGTTCGGCCGGGCCGGGCAGGGCCTGGACCCCGGCAAGTCGGACGTGAAGATCCGCGGCATCACGGTCGGCGCCGTGCAGAGCGTGAAGCTGGACAACGCCGGCAAGGTCACCGTGAAGATCCGGGTCGACAAGGGCCAGAAGGTGTCCGACACCGCCAGCGCCACGATCGAGCCGGTCTCGGTGTTCGGCCCGAAGGACCTGGCGCTGGACCAGGGGGCGCACGAGCTCGGCGGCCCGTTCCTGCGCGACGGCGGCACGATCACCCAGACCAAGGACCCGCAGGAGCTGTCGGACACCGCCTGGCCGACCTACAACCTGACCAAGGCGATCAACCCCGACGAGGTGGCGGCGATCGTCCACACCTTCGGCGCGGGCCTGAACGGCCAGGGCCCGGCGCTGCGCCGCGTGGTGGACAACGGCAGCAAGGTGATCGACGCGACGCACGCCGACCGCGCGGTCATCCAGGGCCTCATCGCCAACGTGAGCAACCTGTCGGGCACGCTCGGCAGCCGGGGTGACACCTGGGTCGGCTTCACCCGCGACTTCAACGACCTGTCGCCCGCGCTGAACGGCCGGCCCGACAAGGTCTCCCAGCTGCTGGACCAGTCCGGGATCCTGGCCGACAAGGTCGGTGACTTCACCGACCAGCACGGCGCGAACATCGGCTCGATCATCGACAACGGCGGTGACGTGGCACACGCGCTGTCGGCCCGCCGCAACGACATCCCGATCCTGATCGACGGCCTGAACGGCTTCTTCGGCCTGCTCTCGCGGATCATCCGGGTGCCGGGCCCGCAGGGCTCGCAGCTCGCCCAGGTGAAGGTGCCGCTCTCGCTGGACCTGTGCCAGCTGTTCATCGACATCTGCCCGACGCCGCCGAAGAAGACCGCGTTCGACATGGCGCTTCCGGGCCAGAACAAGGCCGCCACGCAGAACGGCGCGCAGAAGCCCGCGACGCAGAACGGCGGCCGGAACGGCGCGCAGAACCCGGCCAAGGGAAGGGGGACCAAGCCATGAGCGTCTTCCGCCGCCTCAAATCGGGCCGTGGCCCCCAGATCGGCGTCACGGCCAAGTTCGTGGTCTTCGTCCTGCTGACCGGCGCGCTGACGTTCTTCATCGGCCAGCAGATCCTCGGGACCAGCTTCAACTCCCGCTACAAGCTCACCGCGACCTTCGACGACGTGTCCGGCCTCCTCCAGGGCGACATCGTCAAGATCGCAGGCACCCCGGTCGGCCAGGTGAAGTCGATCAAGGTCAAGGAGGGCCGCGCGGTCGTGTCGATGGAGATCGACAAGGACGTGCGGGTGCCCGACGACTCGACCGCCGCGATCCGCTGGCGCAACGCGATGGGCCAGCGCATCGTCTACCTGGAGCCCGGCACCAGCCCGAACAAGCTCGGCGCGAACGCCCGGGTGCCGAAGACGCGCTCGGTCGTCGACCTCGGCGACGTGGTCAACAGCCTCGGCCCGATCACCCAGAACCTGAACCCGGAACAGATCAACAAGATCCTGTTCTCGTTCTCCCAGGCGCTGGACGGCAACGAGCAGAACATCAACCTGATGATCACCAACCTGGACGGGCTGCTCCAGACGTTCGCCGCCCGCAAGGCGACCATCAGCGGGATGATCAAGAACTACGCGACCGTCAGCGACGCGGTCGCGGTCCGCGACAAGCAGATCGCCGCCAGCGTGGACAACCTCGAAGAGCTCACCAAGGTGTTCGCCAACAACCGGCAGCTGCTGGAGAACGCGGTCGTCGAGGTCTCGGGCGTCACGACCAACCTGAACCAGGTGCTCGGCGGCAACGACGCCCAGCTGGCCCGGATCGTCACCAATCTCGGGAACGTCGCCGAGACGTTCAAGCTGAACGTCGACCAGCTGGAGAAGATGGTGCAGAACCTCCCGCTGACGCTGCGGCAGCTGTTCGCGGCGGTCAACGGCGGTCACTTCATGCGGACGAACGCGCTGTGCCTGAACATCATGCAGGGGCCCTGCCCGTTCCCCATGCAGTTCCCGAAGGACCCGAACGCCAAGTCCTCCGCCAACTCCGGGCCGTCCAAGGCCGACCTGGACAAGCTCAGGCAGATGCTGGGCGCGGGCGGCGCGAACGGCGGGACCACCGGGGGCGGTAACTGATGGCCCTCAAGTCCCTGCGGGACGTCAACCAGAAGCTCGTCGCGATCGTGACGATCGCGGTGGTCGGCGCGGGCTGCGTGTTCGCCTTCGCGGTCGGCCAGCTGCACCTGTTCGACCAGGGCTACACGATGAGCGGCGTCTTCACCGACACCGCCGGCGTGAAGAAGGGCCAGGACGTGCGGCTGGCCGGGGTCAAGGTCGGCCGGATCACCTCGGTCGAGCCCGACTTCAAGCACGGCAACGTCGTGGTCACCTGGCATATCAACAAGGGCATCGACGTCGGCAAGGACGCGCACGCGGGCGTCGAGACCTCGACCCTGCTGGGCGGCCGCTACATGCGCCTGTCGGGGCCGGTCGCCAAGCCGTACATGGCGAGCCTGCCCGAGTCGCGGCGCCGGATCCCGGTCGAGCACACCAGCGTCCCGTTCACCGTCCCCGACGCACTCGAGGGCGCGCAGAACATCGTCGGCAAGCTCGACCAGAAGAGCATCGAGAAGCTGCTCACCGAGGTCACCAAGATCAAGTCGCCGAGCGCGGCCAAGCTGAAGCAGATCCTGCAGAACGTGCAGGGCCTGTCGCGGACGCTGAACGACTCCTACCCCGAGGTCCAGAAGCTGATCGAGAACAGCAAGACCATCACGGGCACGCTGGCGGCCAAGGACGACAAGCTCACCCAGATCGTCACCGACAGCCAGGTCCTGCTGCAGACGCTGGTGGACCGGCGGAACGAGCTGGCCGCCACGATCGGGCAGGGCAGCCAGACCGTGCGGACGCTCTCCAACGTGATCGGCAAGCACCAGGCGGAGCTGAACGGGCTGCTGGACAACCTGCACCTGCTGACGACCCGGCTGGCGCCCAACATGGACGCGCTCAACACCAACTTTTCGCTGCTCGGGCCGACCTTCACCCAGGTCGCCAACCTGAAGGGCAACGGCAAGTGGGTGGAGGGCATGATCACCGGGCTGGGCCCGCTGCAGCCGCCCGGCCCGATCTCCACGCGCCGGCCCCCGGCCAAGCAGGGCGGAGGCAACTGACATGCGGCTCACAGTGAACGCGACGAGGCTGCTGACCAGGCAGGCGCGCACCGGGATCATCGCGGGGCTGTCCCTGGCGCTGGTCGCCTCGGCCGGCGGCTGCTCGGTCATCTCCGGCGGCACGGGCGGCGAACGCGAGATGACCGTCTACCTGCCGAAGGCCAGGTCGTTCTACAAGCAGTCCAAGGTCAAGGTGATGGGCGCGGACGTCGGCCTGGTCGACAGCGTCAAGCCGTGCGACTCCTCCACCTGCCCGGGGATGCCCGACGACCGGATCAAGGTCACCTTCCATCTGAAGAAGGACGTGCCGCTCCCGCAGGGCGTGCAGGCCTCGGTCGTCCCGCTGAACCTGGTCGGCGAGCGCAACCTCGTGCTCCACCCGGCCTGGAAGCCGGGCCAGGCGAAGGAGACCGGCAACACGATCCCGATCGAGCGCACCTCGGTGCCGGTCGAGGTCGACGACGCGCTCTCCTCGTTCACCAACCTGGCGAACGCGCTGGACCCGACCAAGATGCAGACCGCGCTCGGCCAGGCGGCCGCCACGGTCAACGGCAACGGCAAGGACTTCAACGCCACCCTCGAACAGGGCGCGCGGCTGGTCCAGAACGTCGCCGGCCAGGACAAGGAGCTCATCGAGGTCGCGCAGAACCTGAACAAGCTGGCGGGCGTGGTCCGCGGCCGCGAGCAGATCCTCGGCTCGATGATCCGCAACTTCGGTGAGGCCACCCGGGTCCTCAGCTCCGAGCGCGGCGAGATCCAGGACCTGATCAGCGGCATCCTCGACCTGTCCAAGAACGGCGACAAGCTGATCCAGAAGTACAAGGGCCAGCTGCCCTACGACCTGGCGGTCCTCACCAAGACCTCGCTCATGCTGAAGGGCAACTCCAAGCAGCTCGCGCTGCTGCTGTCGTCCCTGCCGGGCGTCGGCAAGGCGTTCATCGGCGGCTACAACGACAAGAACAAGTCGCTGCAGATCCGCCTGGTCACCGACGCGGTGCTGCGCACCTGGCTGCAGGGGCTGCTGAACAAGGACGGCATCCCGTGCCCGCTGCCCGCACCGAACTCCAACTGCCCATGGATGAACAACGGGCAGAAGGGAGGCAACTGATGCGCGGCACCCGTTCCGCCCTCCTTCCCCCGACGAAGTCGGCTCGGGGGGTGTGGGGGGTCGTCCCCCCTCGGGCAGTGCTGGCGATGCTGCTCGGCCTCGTGCTGGCCGTGACCGGCTGCTCCATCAAGACCGCGGGCGCGCCCAAGGGCGACCTCACGCTCACCGCCAAGTTCACCGACGTGCAGGGCCTTGTGCAGGGGCACAGCGTGCAGATGTCGGACGTCAAGGTCGGCACCGTCACCAAGGTCGAGCTGGACAAGGCCGACTACACCTCCAAGGTGACGATGTCGATCAAGAACGGCATCCACATCCCGCAGGGCTCGCGCGCCGAGATCAAGATCACCTCATTGCTCGGCGAGAACTACGTCGACCTGCAGCTGCCGCCGGGCGGCCGGATGGACCAGGGCCCGTTCCTGGCCAGCGGCGCGCAGATCCCCAACACCAGCGTGCAGCCGGCGTTCGAGGAGGTCGTCGGGCAGGCCGGGCCGCTGCTGAAGGCCCTGTCCGGCAACGACGTCGCCGCCGTGGTGAACGCGGGCGCGACCGCGCTGGACGGCGAGGGCGGCAAGCTGAACACCGCGATCGCCAAGTCCGGCGACCTCATCAAGGTGTTCGCCGATCAGCGCGAGCAGCTCGGCAAGGCCGTGGACGACTTCGCCCGGCTCGGCAACTCGCTCGCCAAGGGCAGCGACGCGCTGAACCAGGCGCCGGTCGAGCTGGAGCGCACGACCAAGATGCTGCGCGACGACAAGGACAAGATCCTGAACGTCGTCGCCAAGCTCACCAGGGCCGCGCGCGAGCTGAACGACAAGGTCCTGGAGGGGCGCGTGTCCCGCTTCAAGACCCTGCTGAACGACCTGGACCCGGTGCTCGCCCAGCTCGGCAACAACCGCCAGCGGCTCACCGGCCTGGTGAACGGCCTGGTGACCTTCAGCGACAAGCTGCCGAAGGCCAGCTACGACGGCCAGCTGCTGCTCTACCCGATCCTCAAGGTGACCTGGCCGGACGGCTCACCGATCTTCCCGACGCCCGGTGGCAAGGGCGGCAAGACCAACGCTCCACAGGTGCCGAAGGACGCGCGCAACGCGCTGCCCGACCTCGACAAGATCCTGGGGGGCGGGCGATGAGCCGCCGCATCGCGATCAACCTGGCCGTCTTCGCCGCGCTGGCGGTCGTCATGGTGGTGTGGGCGTTCAACAACGTGGTCCGGTTCGACTTCATCGACCGGCCGTACCACATCAACGTCGAGTTCGTGTCCTCGCCCGGCCTGCACCCCAACTTCGAGGTCGACTACCTGGGCCTGCGCATCGGCAAGATCGACTCGGTCAAGCTGGAGAAGGACAAGGTCGTCGTCAGGCTCGACATCGACCGCGGCGTCAAGGTCCCGCAGGGCGTCACCGCCGCCGCGGCCCGCAAGTCCGCGGTCGGCGAGCCGGTCGTCGAGCTGACGCCGCCCGCCGGGATCAGCCCGGACGCGCCCAAGCTGAAGGCCGGCTCGGTCATCCCGGTGTCGCAGACCAAGGTGCCGCCCAAGTACGGCGACCTGTTCGGCGCGGTCATCCAGACGCTGAAGGCGATCAAGCCCGAGGACGCCAAGGTCCTCACCCACGAGCTGGCCGAGGGCTGGTCGGGCCGTGAGGACTCGCTGCGGCAGGTCATCCAGGGCGGCGACCAGCTGTCCACCACGTTCGCCAACAACACCGAGTTGCTGGACGGGCTCACCAAGGACTTCGGCAAGATCAGCAAGGTGCTGGCCGACAACCGCGACGACCTCGGCTCGGGCATCGACAACGTGGCCGCCCTGACCAAGGCGCTGGCCCAGATGCGCGGCGAGCTCACCCAGCTGCGCGACAACGGCCCCGACCTGTTGAAGACGGTGAACGGGCTGCTGGACCAGACCGGAGACGACCTCGGGTGCACCGTGGACTCGCTCGGCACGCTCGGGATCACCAAGTACAACCCGCACGCGATCCAGGACCTCAGCGACACCCTGAAGCAGGCCAAGCCGCTGAAGTACGTGCTGAGCAACGTGGTCGGGACCGACCAGGGCCTGCCGGTGCTGAACGTGGTCTTCCTGATCACGCTCAAGAAGCAGGCGGCGCTGGAGTACAAGTACCCGCTGCCGCAGCCCACCACGGGCAAGATCCCCAACTGCCCGGACGGCCGCGACCCGCTCAACGTCAAGCAGCTGCCCTACAAGTCCAAGAACCCGGGACAGACGATCCCGACGCACGATCCGTCCATCCAGAACCAGAAGTCCCTTAACGCAAAGAATGCTGCGAATAAGGCGTCCGACTCTGCCGGGGGACCGCCGGCTTGGCTAATGTACGTCCCCCCGCTCCTTGCGCTGTTGGTGCTGATCAAGGTCATGATGGGCTCTGTTCCCGTCGTGTCCCGGATAAGCCGCATAGGCCGATTCCGGCGCCGCGCCAAGGATGATTGACCCCGACCCCCGAGGAGTACCAGTAATGGCAGCCAAGACCTCCAAGGACGACGCCCTCGACAAGGGCGGCCCCGAGGAGAGCGAAGCCGCCGGGGCGGACGCCACCGTCGCCGACGAGACCGAGGCCGTGGAGTCCACGGCCAAGCCCGCGGCCCGGCGCAAGAGGCGGGTCCGGGTCATCGAGGTGCTGGACGACGAGGACATCGACGAGGTCCTCGACGCGATGGACGCCGAGGAGGAGGCGGCCGCCGAGGCTGAGGCCGAGGAGGAGAAGCCCGCCCCCAAGGCCAAGGCCGCCGCCAAGACGACCACCGCCAAGCCCGCCGCCACCAAGGCAGCCACCACCAAGGCCGCCGCCACCAAGACCGTTCCGGCCAAGAAGAAGCCCGAGATCATCGAGGCCGAGGACGACGAGGCCGACGAGGAGGAGGCCGAGCCCGTCCGCAAGGCCACTGCGGACAGTGGCTCCGGCGGCTCTGGCGGGGGCTCGCAGGATCGTACGATCGGCGGCGTCCCGCTGATCCCGGTCATCGTGGGCGTGGTCGTCATCGCCGTGCTGGCGTCCCTGGCGATCTGGCAGTGGCGCAGCGCGAGCAGTTCGTCGTCCAAGGAAGACGACCGTGCCGAGGTCACCAAGGTGGCGTCGCAGTTCGGGGACCTGGCGGCCAACTACAACGCCTCGAACTACCAGAGCCAGATGGACAAGGCTCAGGCGCTGATGGCGGGCGACCTGCTGGACAACTACAAGCGCTGCACGCTGCCGAACCTCGGCAACACGTTCAAGAGCAGCCCGAACCTGTCGATCACGTCCAAGACCACCGGGACGTTCGTCGGCAACGTCGACGACAGGTTCGCCACCGCGGTCGTGGCGGTGACCATCGGGCTGAACTCCGGCCAGGCCAACAGCCAGCCGCAGTCGGTCGACGGCAACCTGATCCGGCTGTCGCTGGCCAAGCAGGGCGGCAAGTGGAAGGTGACCCAGCAGTACGCCTCGGGCACCAACCAGATGAGCCAGGACTGCGGCCAGAGCCAGATTCCGGGCGCCAACGGCCAGACCCCGGGCAACGGCTCGCCGAGCGGCAGCCCCAGCCCCACCCCCAAGCCCTCCAACTGACCCAGTAACGGCGAGGGCCCGGCGCGACCTTGTCGCACCGGGCCTTTCGCGTTCAGCCGAAGGCTGACCTTTGCAATGGCCCCGGCCCGCACGCGAACGCGTTACCTGAGCCTGGGGCGACGCCGGAGGCAAGCCCTCAGGCGAAGACGGCGAAGCCGTGTCGCGTTCGCCTCTTTGGCGGTTCAGGTCCGAGCCGCCAGGCGAGGGCCTGAGGCCGTCAAAGATAGCGAGCAGCGCTCGCCTCAGATGGAGCGTCCTCGCCGGTGACGCCGCCGGGGCCGGTCGGGACGCCGCTGTCGAGGTCGGTGGGCGCCATGAAGGTGACGCGGTGCATCTTGCGGCGCTGGGTGTAGTCGGCGACCGCGTAGTGCTGGGTGGGGCGGTTGTCCCAGAAGGCCATGGTGCCCGGACGCCACTTGAGGCGGACCTGGAACTGCGGGTCGCGGACGGCGTCGAACAGCAGCGGCAGGATCGCCTCGTTCTCGCGGCGCGACAGCCCGATCAGGCGCGTCACCGAGGAACGGTTGACGTAGAGCGCCTTGCGGCCGGTCTCGGGGTGGACGCGGACCACCGGGTGGATCTGCGGCGGGTTCTTGTCCTGCATGTCGCGCAGGTCGAAGCGGTGGCCCTTGTCGATGGCCTTGGAGATGGACATCGTGAGGTCGTGCTCGGCGTAGAGCTCGTCGCACAGGCGCTGGAGCCAGGGGGCGAGCGAGTCGTACACCATGTACATGTTCGCCCAGTTGGTGTCGCCGCCGACCTCGGGCAGGATCACGCAGCGCAGCAGCGAGCCGGTCGGCGGGCGCTTCATGAACGTGTTGTCGGAGTGCCACTGGTCGCCGCCCTCGCCCTTCGGCGCGGTCTGGTCGAGGACGTGGATGGCGCCGCCGTCGACGTTCATCTTCGGGATGTCGAGCGTCCCGAAGTTCATCGCGAACGCCTCGTGCTGCTCGTCGTTGATGTGCTGGTCGCGGAAGAACAGCACGTAGTTGTCGAGCAGGCCCTGCCGGACGATCTGGACCTGCTCCTCGTCGAGGGGCTTGGTCAGGTCGATGCCGGTGACCTCTGCGCCGATGTTCGCGGTGACTTTGTTGAATTCGATCATTGTCCTGGGGCCTCCATCGGGTACAGCGGTTCAGCGGCTCAGCCAAGCAATCGCTAGGTTGAGCTTAACCGATGGAGGCGGACACCTGTCCAGGGGGCCGGGCCCCCTGGATTTCCACAGGTCAGCGCGAGTAGTGCTCGACCACCAGCTGCTCGTCGCAGATCACCGGGATCTCCCTGCGCTCGGGCAGGCGGGTGAGCTGCGCCGCGAGGGCGTCGTGCCGCACGTCCAGATAGGCCGGCACGTTCTCGGTGTTGGCGCCGGTCGCAGCGACCTGGAACGGCACCATCGAGTGGCTGCGCTCGGCGATCGTGATGACGTCGCCGGGGCGCAGGCGGTAGGACGGGCGGTCCACCCGGCGGCCGTTCACCAGCACGTGGCGGTGCACGACGAACTGCCGGGCCTGGTAGATCGTGCGGGCGAACCCGGCGCGCAGGACCAGGGCGTCCAGCCGGCGCTCCAGGTCGACGATCAGTGCCTCGCCGGTCTTGCCCTCGACCTTGGACGCCTTGGCGAAGGCGTTGCGGAGCTGGGCCTCACGGATGTTGTACTGCGCGCGCAGCCGCTGCTTCTCGCGCAACCGGATCTTGTAGTCGGACTCGTTCTTGCGGCTTCGTCCGTGCACGCCGGGCGGGTACGGACGGGCCTCGAAGTACTTCACGCTCTTCGGGGTCAGCGGGATGCCGAGGGCCCGGGAAAGCCGCACCTTGGGGCGTGGGGTGTTCATCTTCCTCCTTTTGCTCTGCAGCAGTATGTGCTTAGGTAATCCTAACTTAGGTAAGCCTAACCTACTTTTGAGGTCGGGTCGGGTCGAGGTCAGGGAGTTGGTCTGGTGGCCGGTATGGGGCGAACGGGGACCGTGGTGACGCGTCCCACAGCGGGCGAACGAGCGAGGACGCTGGCGTACGGCATCGCCGACGGGGTCCTGGCGGGACCGGGCGTTCCGTACGCGCCGGTGTCCGCTCACATCACTGATGACAACGGCCGCCCGTTCATGCTCATTCCCTCTGGATCGCCCGTCGTCGCAGCTCTGAAGGGTGAACCCGACCTCCCCGCGACCCTGCGGATCTCCGACGTCGCAGCCGTACCGCTGGCCGATCGGGTGCGCGGCCGCGCCTGGCTGCACGGCTGGATCACCGAGCTCCGCGGCCCCGAACGCCACGCGGCGGCGATGCTGCTGTTGCGCCTGCACCCGCGGCCCGAGCTGCTCGACCTCGCCGAGGACGGGGAGTGGACGCTGCTGGCGCTGGAGGCCGCCGAGATCGAGGTGGAGGACGCCTGGGGGAGCGCCACCCTCGAGCCCGAGGACTACGCGGACGCCGCGCCCGACCCGTTCGTGGCCATCGAGGCGGGCCTGCTCACCCACCTGGACTCCTGCCACCGCGAGGAGCTCGCCGCGTTGCTGCCCGGCGCGAAGCCCGGCGACGTGCGCGCCCTGTCCCTCGACCGCTACGGGATGTGGCTGCGCTGCGCCGGCCAGGGCGACGTGCGCGCGGTCTTCCCCGAGCCTGTCAGTGATCTCCACGGCCTGCGCTGCGCGTACCGCCGCCTGTTCGGCGTCCGCCGCCCCTAGGTCCGTGCGCGGTGCGGCGAGGTCCGTGCGCGGGGTCAGTGGTCGAAACCCGTGGAATCACGGATGTCGGGACCCCGGGATCCGAGAGATCCTCATGACTCGGCCGTGAGTCTCCTCCACTGCGGGGTGTGCAGGAGGCTCCGGCCGGGTTGGTGGCCCGGCTCCCGTGAACGCGGAGGGGGGCACGGCCCGGGCCACCATGCCCGCGACTCGCCCGGCCTGCCCGGCTCGTTCGGCGCCTTTAACGCCACATTCGGAAATTGGCTCTGTTTGCGGCGTTCTCCCTGATTAAGGGTGGAGACATGAGCGCAGAACACCAGGAGACCCGCGTCGTCCACACACCCGTGATCCAGCACGCCGGAAGCCGCCCGCTGACCGTCCCGATCTACCAGGGGCACCTGTTCTCGTTCGACACCGCCGACGAGATGGCCACCGCGTTCGAGGGACCCGAGGGCGCCTACTTCTACAGCCGCCTGGGCAACCCGACGACCCGCGCGTTCGAGGAGGGCGTCGCCGGCCTGGAGGGCGGCGCCGCGGCGCTGGCGGCCGCGTCCGGCATGGGCGCGATCAGCTCGGTGCTGCTGGCCCTGCTGAAGTCCGGCGACCACGTGATCGCCCAGTCCAGCCTGTACGGCGGGACGTTCGCGCTGTTCAAGGACCTGGCCGAGCGCTGGGGCGTCGAGGTGACCTACGTCACCGGCGGCGACGACCCGGCCGAGGTACGGGCCGCGCTGCGCCCCGAGACCAGGCTGCTCTACCTGGAGACGATCGCCAACCCCAGCACCCGCGTCGCCGACCTGCCCGCGCTGATCGCCGAGGTGAAGGACGCCGGGGTGCTCACGGTCGTCGACAACACCTTCGCCACCCCGCTGCTGTGCCGCCCGATCGAGCACGGCGCCGACGTCGTCGTGCACTCGGCCACCAAGTACCTGGGCGGCCACGGCGACATCCTGGGCGGCGTCGCGGTCTTCGCTGACGAGGACCTGTACCACCGGGTCTGGCACCACGCCACCGAGCTCGGCGCCAGCGCCGACCCGTTCGCCGCCTGGCTCACCGTCCGCGGCATGGCCACGTTGGCGCTGCGGGTCGAGCGCCAGAACGAGACGGCCCTGGAACTGGCGCGGCGGCTCGCCGGGCACCCGCAGGTCACCAAGGTCAACTATCCCGGCCTGCCCGACCACCCGCAGCACGCGGTCGCGGAACGGCTGCTGGGCGGCAAGGGCGGCGGCGTGCTGTCGTTCGAGCTGGCGGGCGGGCGCGACGCCGGCCGCACGTTCATCGAGTCCGTGCAGCTGGTCGCGCTCACCGGGTCGCTCGGCGGCACCAAGAGCCTGACCCTGCACCCGGCCAGCACGTCCCACCGCCAGCTCGACGCGGAGGCGCTGGCCGCCGGGGACATCAGCGAGGGCCTGGTCCGGCTCGCGGTCGGCATCGAGCACGTCGACGACCTGTGGGCCGACCTCGAACAGGCCCTCGAAAAGCTCTGACCTCAACCCGCCGATGCCCCCAACCCGCCGATCTTGCTCTCAGAGCCCCTGACAGGACCGAATGAGGGCGCTGAGAGCAAGATCGGCGTATGTGTGGGGCGTGGACGGGTTACAGGTAGAAGCCGGTGTCGCCCGCGGGGGAGTCCGCGTTCGCCGGGCGCTTCTCGCCCTTGCGGAGCGACACCAGTTCGGCCAGCGTCGCGCCGCCGGGACCGATCTCGGCGGCGCCGGCCTCCACGCCCTCGGCGTCCAGCCAGGCGGCCGACTCCGCCCGGGTGAGCTGCCCGACCTCGATCTGAGCCAGGCACCGCCCGGGCCGTACGACCGCCGGGTGCAGGCGCGCGAGATCCTCGTTGGTGGTGATCGCCACCAGCACGTCCCGGCCCTGGCCCAGCATGCCGTCGGTCAGGTTGAGCAGGCGGGACAGGCCCTGGCCAGTCGACGCCTTGGCCTCGCCGCGGATCAGCTCGTCGCAGTCCTCCAGGATGAGCAGCCGCCACCGCCGGCTGTCCTCGCCGTCCTCGCCGACCGCGACCTGCATCAGGTAGCCGGGCGTCCCGAAGAGCACCTCGGGGTCGAGCACGCAGTCGGCCTGGCACCAGTCGCGCCAGGAGCGGGCCAGCGCCCGCAGCGCGGTCGTCTTGCCGGTGCCGGGCGGGCCGTGCAGCAGAAGGAGCCGCCCGGAGATCTCCTCGCGGGTGAGGCTCATCACCTCGTCGAGCGCCTCGGCCACCGGCGCTGTGTAGTTGGCGCGGATGTCGGCCCACGCGTCGGTCGAGATCTCCCGTTCGGTACGGACCGGACCCCGGCCCATGTGCCAGAAGCCCATCTCGACGGTGGTCTCGTCCTCCTTGGGCGGCTCGGTGGCGTCCCGTACGGCCTCGTCCAGGACGCTCTTGGCCAGTTCCTCGGAGACGGCCGAGACCGCCAGGTAGGCGCTGCCGTGCTGCCAGCGGTTGGTCAGCAGCGTCCAGCCCTCGCCGGCGTAGAGCACCGACTCCTTGTTCTTCTCGTGGGCGACGCGGATCACCCGGCCCTCGGCCGGGCGCAGCGGCGCCTCCTTCTTGACCAGGTCGATCTGGGTGGAGCGCGACCAGGGCTGCTCGCCCGACGCGAACGGCCGCAGCGACAGCACGTCCATCACGTCGGCCGGGGAGTTGGTGTCGCTCAGGTTGAACACGACGGGACGCGCCAGCCCGGCCCCGGGGTCGTCCTGGGACTCCCGGGGCTCCACCAGATGCAGGATCTCGCGCGGCCTCTCAGTCATGTCATCGATGATCAGTCGCCCGCCCGCGCCGCGTCCAATGAATTACTCGCCAACTTCTCGGCCGTGAACGGCCGAGCTTGGTGGCTCGGTGGTTCCCTTCAGGCTTTGTCGCGCTTCCCGTCGCGGCTGGCTGTCGCGGCTGGGGCGCATCTCCCCTCTCCCGACCCCGTTCGGGCCGGGGTAGGGGACGGGCATGTTGACAAATGCCCACGCCGTCCTGGCCCGTTGCCGGATGTTCAGGGCGGCGACGTGGTCGGCGGGCCCAGCGAGGCCGCACCGGCGACAGCAGAAGACGTCCCGGATGGGACGGTTCTTACGGGAGACATGCCCGCACCATGGGTTCGGGCAGCTCTGGGAGGTGAAGGCCGGGTCCACCTCTAGGCAGGGCACCCCGGCCCGCAGGGCCTTGTACGTGATGAACGCTCCGAGCTGGTGGAACGCCCAGTTGGACAGTGTGGCCCGCTGGTCACGGGTGAGCCGTACCCGCTCGCGGATCCCGCTCAGCTGTTCGAGCGCGATCCCGCGACCGGTGCGTTCCGCGACGGCCACGATCTGCTTGGAAATCTTGTGGTTCTCGTTGGTGACGTGCCTGGCTTCCCTGGCCTTGCGTTTGGCCAGCCGCCGCGCGGCCGACCGGGACCCGGCCGCCTTGCGGGTCTGCAATTCGGCGCGTTTGCGTGCCTGCCACCGCCGGTACCGGGTCAGGCGACGCCCCTGATAGTTGTCCCCATCGGAGGTGGTGGCCAGGTTGACGATCCCGCGATCCACCCCGATCCAGTCGGCCGGATCACCGTTGAGCGGGGCCTGGTCGATGTCGCAGGTGGCGACCAGGAACCACAGGCCGTCCCGCAGCACCAGGTCCGACTCGCCGCGCCGGTGGGCGGCCAGGGTCTTCACGTCGGTCTGCGACCCGGTGAACGCGATGCCCCGCATCCGGCCCGCCATGGTCCAGATCGACACCGTCCGGGCATCGATCTGCCACGACAAACACCGGTCGTCGAAGGTGTGGCTCGAATCAGGCCGAAAGACGATCGGTTTGGATTCGGCCTTGCGGCGTCGCCGTGACGCCGGGCCGCCCAGCACCCCGTTGTCGATCAGACCGCGCAGCGAGCTGTAGGCGTCTACCACCCGTTTGATCACATGCTGGGCGGCCTGCGCACCCAACCCCTCGGCCTTCAACTCTCCGTAGGCCAGCCCTCGTAGCTCACGCTCACGCGCCTTCAACCCGAACGCCTCGTACGCCTGCGCCGACACCTGGTTCGCCAGCACGTTCACCGTGCGCAAGGTCGCTGCGAGTGCCGTCGCCTGCTCAGGCGACGGCAGCAGCTTGACCTGCACCACGATCTTCACATCCGTAAAGGTAACCAGCGGCACCGACAGAATCACTCAACGTCATACAACGGTGATCATCTCCACAGACTGGTGTCTGACCCACCGGGCCTGGGCGGCGCTGGCGCGCCGCGACACACTGGAAGCAATTCCTCCCGGTCCCGAAGGGCCGGGGTTCCTCGCTAGAAGCTCGCTGAACGGAGCCCTTCTCCCGGGCTAGTCAGACTTCTTCTCCCCGGCCTCGGCCTCGCGGGCCGCGCGGCGGGCGGCGCGGGCCTCGGCCTCCTCGGCGTCCAGCTTGGCCGCCTCCTCCGGAGTCGGCGCGCTGCCGCCCAGGTAGGCGGGCTGCCACCAGTCCTCGCCCGCCTTGGGGATGTCGGTGTACTCGCGCTGGGCCTTCTCCAGCAGCTCCGACATCTGGTCGTGCAGCTCCTGGGTGACCTTGTCGTAGTCGTCCCCGCGCTTGGGGTACATCGGCTCGCCGATGAGGATCGTCACCGGGATGTTGCGCTGCAGGATGCGGCGCTTGCGGCCCTTGGTCCAGAGCCGCTGCGGGCCCCAGATGGCGATCGGGATGAGCGGTACGCCGGAGGCGACGGCCATCCGCACCGCGCCGCTCTTGATGTCCTTGACCGTGAACGAACGGCTGATCGTGGCCTCGGCGAAGACCCCGATGATCTCCCCGCTCTTCAGCGCGGTGAGCGCCGCCTTGTAGGAGGCGGCCCCGGCCTCGCGGTCGACCGGGATGTGATGCATGCCCCGCATCAGCGGCCCGGCGACGCGGTTGTCGAAGATCTCCTTCTTGGCCATGAAGCGGACCAGGCGGCCCGCGGGGTGGGTCGCCAGCCCGGCGAAGATGAAGTCGAGGTAGCTCACGTGGTTGCTGACCAGGACCGCCCCGCCGGTCGAGGGGATCTTCTCGGTCCCCTCGAGACGGAACTTCAGGTTGAGGGCCTTGAAGAGGCCGAGCGCCGTCTTGATCACCGGTGGGTACACGATTTCGGACATGGATGAACCGTACCTTCGCCTGCGATGATCAGCGAGCGGCGGGATGCATCCCACATCCGGCCCGATCTCTGAGAGGCTAGGAGGACAGGAACTTCAAGGGGGTGGGCATGGAACCGTTGGACGCGGCGGCGGACGTGCACGCGCTCATCCGGGACCTGCTGCCGGTCGTGGCGCCGAGCGCCTGGTTCGACCCCGGGACGTCGGAGGTCGTGCTGCCGGTCGGCCGGTCCGAGGCGCGGGCCTCCAGCTGGACGGTGCTCGAGCGCTGCGCGCGCGAGCCCCAGGACAACTGGCACAAGCTCGTGGACGACTGGCTGCGCGAGGTCGGTGACCGGGCCTTCCTGGCGGTCGGCGAGATGGAGCTGTTCGGCGACGTGCGCGAGCTGCTGCGGCTGCGCATCGTGCCGAAGCTCGACCCGCAGGACCGCGAGGGCCTGGTGGTCGTGCCCGCCGGAGACCACTTCGACGCGATGGTCATGATCGAGCACCCGCGCTACGGCGGTCCCCTCACCAAGGCCCGCGCGGGGCTCCTCGGGCTGCGCAAGCTCGGCTATGTGATGACCAACACCCACGACCGCGAGCTCGCCGACGTCGAGGTCCGCGACCAGCTGCTGCTGCCGGGCGAGAACGTCCGGGTCGTCACCAAGCCGGGCAGCCGGTACGTGTCGGCCCTGCTCAGCGAGGTCGAGCAGTTCCTGCCGGGCGGCGACGGCCACCCGAACGGCGCGCTGGTCGGCGTGCCCTGCCACAGCACGCTGCTGCTCTACCCGATCACCTCCCGGGGCGTCCGCGAGGTGCTGCCGGTCTTCGCCGACGTGGTCCGCGAGATGCACGACGACGCCGACGACCCCTGCGCGGTCGGCGTCTACTGGAGCCACGGCGCCCGCCGGCTGACCCCTCTCAGCCCGGACGAGACGCTCGACGGCTCAGGCGAGTTCGCCGCCCTGCTCCGCAGGCTTCCGCCGAGCTGAAACCTCAGCCCGCACGCGAGTGCGCTCAGCCCGCACGCGAGTGCGCTATCTGAGCGAAGGACGAGCCGAAGGCGAGGTCCTTCGCGAAGATCGCGAAGCGATGTCGCGCTCGCCGCCTTTGCGGTTCGCCGCCGAGCCGCCAGGCGAGGTGGCGAGGCCGGAAAGGCAGTTAATACAGCTTCCAGTCGATCGGCTGGGCGCCCTGCTGCTCGAGAAGCTGGTTGGCGCGGCTGAACGGCCGGGAGCCGAAGAACCCGCGGTCGGCCGACATCGGGCTCGGGTGCGCGGACTCGATGCTCGGCACCGGGCCCAGCAGTGGCTTGAGGTTGCGCGCGTCCCGGCCCCACAGGATCGCCACCAGCGGCCCGCCGCGTTCGGCCAGGGCGCGGATCGCCTGCTCGGTGACCTCCTCCCAGCCCTTGCCGCGGTGCGAGCCGGGCTTGCGGGGCGCGACCGACAGGGACCTGTTGAGCAGCAGCACGCCGCGTTCGGTCCACGGGGTGAGGTCGCCGTTGGAGGGCTCGGGGTGGCCGAGGTCGGCGCAGTACTCGCGGAAGATGTTGATCAGGCTGCCGGGCAGCGGCCGCACGTCCGGCGCCACCGAGAAGCTGAGGCCGACCGCGTGGCCGGGGGTGGGGTAGGGGTCCTGCCCGACGATCAGCACCCGCACGTCGGTGAACGGCTGGGTGAAGGCGCGCAGGATGTTGTTCCCGGCGGGCAGGTAGCGACGCCCGGCCGCGATCTCGTCGCGCAGGAAGTCGCCCGCCGCGGCCACGTGCCCCGCGGCGGGCTCCAGCGCGGTGGCCCACCCGGCCTCGACGATCTCCGAGAGTGGTCGTCCCATGGCGGACCACCCTAGTCCGATGATCATCGGTGCGGTTCCAGTCCACATAATGGAAGGTTTTTGACCACATGAGGTCTGTTGAAAAAGAAAGTTTCCAACGGTCCACTCCGGAGGGTCGCTGATGACGGCCGCGAAACGTCCCGTTAAGTCCCCGTTACTTCCTTACAACCCGCATTGACCTACGGAGCGGTAGTCCGTAACTCCTAGGTAGGTAGGCCGACGAGCATCAGTGGGAGACGGAACAGCATGAGCCAGCTGACCGCAGTGGACGCAACCTTCCTGCACGCTGAGACCAGCACCACGCACGTGCACATCGCGGGACTCGGGATCGTCGACGCCACCGCCTGCCCCGGCGGGCGAATGACCGTGGACGCCATGGTCGAGCTCATCCGCGACCGCTCGCATCTGGCGGCAAGGCCGCTGCGCCAACGGCTGGTCGAGGTGCCCCTCGGCCTGGACCACCCGTACTGGGAGGACGACCCGGACTTCGATCCGCGGCGCCACATCTTCGAGATCGCGCTGCCCGCCCCCGGCAGCGACCATCAGCTCGCCGACGCGGTCGCGATGCTGCACGAGCAGCCCCTCGACAGGCACCGGCCGCTCTGGGAGCTGGTCATCATCCAGGGCCTGGCGGGCGGCCGCACCGCCGTCTACGTCAAGGCGCACCACGCCGCGATCGACGGCGTGATGGCCGCCGAGACCCTCGCCGCGCTCCTGGACCTGTCGCCCGAGCCGCGCGACCTGCCCGCCGACGACGGCGACCCGGCCCGTGCGCCAGGCCCCTGGACGATGATGGGCACCGGCCTGCTGCGGACCGCGATGCACCCGTTCCGCAGCGCCGTGTCGATGGCCCGCACCGCCCCCTACCTCGACGAGATCCCCGGCGTCTCGGCCATCCCCGGCGTCGGCCTGATGAGCCAGGTCGTGCAGGGCGCGCTGCGCCGCGAGGAACTGCCCAAGGCGCCGAAGACCAGCGCGCCGCCCACCCCGTTCAACCTGCCGATCGGGCGGCACCGCACCGTCGCCTACGGCCAGCTGCCGCTCGCGGAGATCAAGGAGGTCCGCACCGCGCTCGGCGGCAGCGTGAACGACGTGGTCATGGCGCTCTGCGCGACCGCGCTGCGCAACTGGCTGGACAAGCGCGGCGAGCTGCCCGACCAGCCGCTCGCCGTCGGCGTCCCGGTCTCGCTGCGCAAGGGCGACGAGCAGGACGCCGCGGGCAACATGGTGTCGATCATGAGCGCCCCGCTCGCCACCCACATCGCGGGCCCCGCCGAGCGCTACGCCGCCACCCGCCGCGACATGGACCAGTGCAAGCGCCGGTTCGTGGCGTCCTCGGGCAGCTGGGTCCAGGAACTGAGCGGCATGGTCCCGGCGGCGTTCGCCGGGCCCGTCGCGCGGCTGGCGCTGGGCGCCCTGCCCGCGCTCCGCTCGGCCGTCCCGGTCCGCCCGATCAACCTGATCATCTCGAACGTGCCGGGCCCGCAGTTCCCGCTCTACCTGTGCGGCAGCCGCGTCCTCGGCTACTACCCGATCTCCGCGATCTCCGACATCAGCGGCGGCCTCAACATCACCGTCTTCTCCTACGACGGCAGCGTCGACATCGGCGTCGTCGCCTGCCGCGACCTGGTCCCCGACCCGTCCGAGATCGTCGACTACCTCGGCGACGCGCTGGACGAGCTGAAGGACCTCAGCCGGGCCTGACCCCTGACTTACCTGACCCCTGACTTAAGGGGCCCCGGCCTGGCGCCGGCCCGGCCTCGGCCGGATCAGAGCCCGAGCGCCGTCCGGTGCCGCCACGCCAGCTGGAGCGCGGCGGCACCGGCCGGCTGCATCGGCTGCGGCACGGTGCCGTCGAACGCGACCATCGACACGCGTCCCTCGTCGTTCTCGTTGACCAGGCCGCCGAAGAGCAGGTCGAAGGTGTCCGCCTCCACGATCACGACCGTCAGCAGGTCCAGCGCGAACGTCAGCGGATCGACCCCGAGGCCGAGCAGGTAGGGCCGGATCGCGCCCGCGTCCCGCGCGTTGTCCATCGACCGCGACAGGCGCCGGAACGGAGGGTCGGTCCAGGTCACGATCTCCGGCGTCCCGAGGAACTCCTCGCTGAACTCGCGCTGCATGGACCGCCACAGGTCCAGGTCGTCGCGGTCGTCGTTCAGCGGCTGGAACACCCCGACCGGCATGACCTGGTGCAGCCCGCCCGCGTGCACGACCTTCTCCGGGTCGCGCCAGTGCAGCACGTACGACGCGCCGTCCCCGGCCCTGATCGTCACCGTGGTGATCGCGGGCAGCGCCGCCCGCCGTGTCAGGTCGGTCGGGTCGCCGATCCGCTCCCGCAGCGGCAGCCCGCCCGTCCCGTCCGCTCTGGCCGCGAGCTCATGGGCGACCGCCTCGCCGACGTTCACCCCGTCGAAGTACATCGCCGGGCCGAACCTCAGCAGCGGCAGCTCGACGTCCAGCAGCCGGTAGCAGGGCCGGTTCTCGAACACCCGGGGCGCCGCCATCGCCTCCATGGCCTCGGCGTAGGTGCCGAGCCCCTTGGGCAACCCCTCCGCAGGGTCCGCGACCGCAGGAGGGTCGGCCTGGTTGTCCCAGTCCAGCCGGACGTTCTCCAGGGGAACCGGCGCCTCCGGAATCCATCCGGGCCGTGTCAGCAGCGAGGTGGAACCCACCCGCATCGCCTCTGGGTAGAACCGGTTCGCAGCCAGCCCCAGCTCATGACGGCTCGCGTTCAGCCGCCGTCGTACCTCGATCCACACCCGCTCCACCCTATGGGCGCTTGGTCACAGCTTGTCGTCACTGCGATAGGCGTACAGGTCGTCGACGAACTTGCGCTTGAGGGGCGGAACGCGGTCGACGACACGGAAGAAGGTGCGGCTGAACGCCAGGAGCACGCGGCCGATGTACGGACGGTGCATGGCGTCCTTGCCGTTGGTGCCGTTCTGCTTCAGAGAGTCGGCGACCTTCTCGAAGCCGTAGGGAATCATCTCCTTCTCATAGGCGGCGACCCCCTTCAGGAGGGACTGGCGGCCGTCGCGGGCCGCGACCAGCTCGCGGCAGAGAAGTGCCGCGTCGCGCAGGGCGGTGTTGCCGCCGACGCCGCGACCTGGCGTCATGGTGTGGGCGGCGTCGCCGAGCAGGGTCACGTTGGTGGTGGGCCACGGGTCGACCGGCTCGGAGGTACGGATCGCGACGGGGAAGCAGCTGCCGGGGTCGGACAGGGCGAACAGCTTGCGCATGTTCGGGTGCCAGTTGGGCGTCATGGACAGGATGAGGTCCATGAGCTCCTTGCCCTGCAGATCCATGACGTTGGACGGGTACTTGTCGGCCGAGGCGGAGAAGCCCCAGTTGATGTAGTCGCGGGTGTTGTCGTAGAGCAGGCCCGGCCACTTCTCGATGAGCTCGGCGTCGTTGCCGCCGATGCCGTTCTTGAGAGCTCCCTTGGTGTCCCACTTGAACTCCATGACGTGCCAGATGCAGAACTGGCCCTTGGGCGCGAACGTCAGGGAGATGCCGTCGAAGACGTTCGGCGGCAGGAGTGCCTTGGTCTCCTCGGTGACCGGAACCTTGGCCGAGACCGCGATGACACCGGAGTCCTTGACCACCGCGTGCGGGAGGTACTGGCGGCGTACGCGGGAGGCAGTCCCGTCCGCCGCGACCAGGAGATCGCCGGTGGCCGAGGTGCCGTCTTCGAAGAAGGCGGTGACCTTGCCGCCGTCGTTTCGTTCGTAATGGGTGAAGGCCTTGTCGAAGTGGACGATGTCCTCCAGCCCGGTGAGAAGGACTTGGCGGAGGGTCATGCGGGAGACCGAGTGCTCACTGTCGATCGGGTGGTCGTCGGGGCGGAGCTCGAAGGAGGCGGTGGTCGCGAACTTCTCGGTGAGCACGTTGAAGTGGCGGGGCGCGCGGGCACAGGTGGCGATGAACGTCTCGAAGAGCTCGGGCGGCAGCACCTCGGCCAGGGCTCGGGCGCCGGTCGGGTCGATGCCGATGCGGTAGCCGTACAGGCCGTCCGAACGGGTCCGGTCGCGCTCGTAGACGTCGACCGAGACCCCGGCACGCCGCAGGCCGTGGGCCAGCGCCATCCCGCCGGTCCCGGCGCCGATGATGATCACATGCAGGGGAGTGGTGCTCATGGGTTTTTCCTCGAAGGTCGAGTAGGTTGATGCTCAAGCTATTTTTCACTCTGAATCAGAGAGACTCGAATGTCAAGTGAAGTTCTGGCCGAGCTCCGGCGCAAGGTGGGCCTGGAGTCGCAGGCGTACCAGTCCGCGGTCGACGACTTCGACGCCGCCGTGGCCCTCCGGCTCAAGATCAACCGGACCGACATGCGGTGCCTGGAGGTCCTGGTCAACGAGGACGGGGCCGCTCCCAAACGGCTCGCGTCGCGGCTCGGGCTGACCACCGGCAGCGTGACCGCGATGCTGGACCGGCTGGAACGCGCCGGTCACCTCACCCGTTCACCCGACCCGCAGGACCGGCGGCGGCTGCTCGTACGGATCACGCCCGAGACCGAGCAGCGGGTGTGGGGCCTGTACGGGCCGCTCATCGCCGAAGGCCAGCAGGTGGCCGGGCGCTACAGCGAGGACGAGCTGCGGCTGGTGGCGGGCTTCCTGGGGGCGTCCAGAGAGCTCTACGAACGCCACCTGGACCGCGTCCGCACCAGCTGACGCGGCCGAGGCGGCCGGCTGACCAGACTCGGCCGGCCGCGCGGGCTGCTGGTCGTGCGGGCTGCTAGTCGTGTGGGCTGAGGTTGGCGCGGATCGCGTCGAGGGCGTCCGGCGTGAGGTCGAGGCCGTCGCGCAGGAACGCCTCGAACGAGCCGTAGCGCCGCTCGGCCTCGTCGAACGCCGCGTCCAGGTAGGCGGGCTGCTGTTCGAGGAGCGGGCGGAGCAGCTCGGGGTCCTTCATCTGGCCGGAGTCGCCGAGCTGGCGCAGCAGCTTGTCGTAGCCGGCCCGGTGGTAGTCGTTGGACCGCAGGTAGTCGGCCATGATCTCGTTGCGGGGGAGGCCGAGGACGGTCAGCACGATGGCCGCCATCCAGCCCGTACGGTCCTTGCCGGCCGTGCAATGGAACAGCAGCGGCAGCCCGGCGGGATCGGCGACCAGGCGCAGCGCCGCGCTGAACTGGGCGCGTTCGCCGGGCTCGGCCACGAACGAGCGGTTGACCTCCGCCAGGACCTGCTCGGTCCGGTCGCCGCCGAAGACCTCCTCCTGGCGGCCCGCGTCGCCGCTCAGGATGACCTCGTAGAACGTCTCGAGGTTGCCGCCGCTGATCGGGAGCGCCACCTCGGTCGCGCCGGGCGGCAGCCGGTCAGGACCGTTCATCTCGATCTCGCTGCGCATCCTGAAGTCGACGACCGTGCGCAGTCCGAGCCCGCCGAGCCGGTCCAGGTCGGCGTCCGTCAGCTTGTTGAGCGCGTCCGCGCGCAGCAGCCTGCCCGTGCGCACGCCGGGCAGGGCGCCCATGTCGCGGACGTTGTCCGCGCCCTGCAGAGCGATGCGGCCATGGTCGTCGTCGAACGTCATGGCTCCATGATCACTCAAGAGCCGTCCTGTTTGTGCACCTTGAGCGTGATCTTCCCCTGTACGGGCGAACTCGTTCCCGCCGCCACCGACTGGTCGACCACGGTCCAGTTCTGCAGGATGAACACCCGCTTGCCGGCGGGATCGGACACGAACTTCAGATCGAAGCCCGGACGCCCCTTGTAGCCCGCCGAGGCCATGGCCTTGTAGGCGTCGCGGCCGTTCTTGCCCTTCACGTCCGGCATCGTGAAGTTCTGCGTTGTCGATGGAGATGCTGACGGAGACGTGGCCGGGCTGGGTGAGGCCGAGGTGCTCAGCGACGAGCCGACGTAGGCCTTCGGATAGCGGTAGCGGGCGAACTGGGTCGACCGCTGCCCGTCGTCCGCGCAGGACGTGAGCAGCGTCAGGCCGACCAGGCCGCCCGCCGCGGCCAGTGCTGCGGGTCTCATGAATCCCCCGATTTCAATGAGTGACCCTGTATGTGCTTTCCGTTACGTAACGTTACGCGCGCAGCTCCAGCGTGCAGCACTTGGGGCCGCCGCCCGCCTTGCGCAGCTCCGAGAGGTCCACCGGGACGGGCTCGTAGCCGTGCTCGTCCAGCAGCTTGATCAGTCCGGCCGCCTCGGCGTTGATCACGACGTTGCGGCCGTCGCAGACCGCATTCAGGCCCAGCACGGCGGCGTCGGCCTCGTCGGCGATCACCGCGTGCGGGAAGAGCCGCTCCAGCACCGCGCGGCTGCCGGGGGAGAAGGCGCCCGGGTAGTAGGCGACGTTGTCGCCGCCGAGCGGGAACAGCGCGGTGTCCAGGTGGTAGAAGCGCGGGTCGACCAGCCGCAGCGTCACGACCGGGCGGCCGAGGAACTCCTGCGCCTCCTGGTGCGCGGAGATCTCGGTGCGGAACCCGGTCCCGGCGAGGATGACGTGGTCGAGCGTGAGGAAGTCGCCCTCGCCCTCGTTGGTGAACGCGGGCTCCAGCACGTCGGGGAAGCCGTTGCCGCGCAGCCAGTCCGCGTACGCCGGTCCCTCGGCCGCGCGCTCGGCGTGGGTGAAGCGCGCGCCGTACACGCGGCCGCCGACGACCAGCGCGCCGTTGGCGGCGAAGACCATGTCCGGCAGGCCCTCGATCGGGTCGATCAGGCTGACCTGGTGGCCGAGTGCCGCGTACGCCTCGCGCAGCGACTCCCACTGCGCCACCGCGAGCTCGGCGCTGGCGCCCGCCGCGGGGTCCATCCACGGGTTGATCGCGTACGTGACGGCGAAGTGCTCCGGCCGGCACATGAGGTAGTGGCGGCGCACCGCCTCCCGCAGAGGTGCGGCTGCGGGCGCGGGCATCGCGGCGGGCATCGCGGCGGGCGTGGCCACGGGCGCGGCTGCGGCGGTCGGCTCCATTGCCGGCGACACGGTCATGCGGTCTCCTGAGGGCTTCCAGCGGGATCACTCGGTGATCGAAAGCCTAGGAACCGCGAACCGCCCGGCCAAGACGCCGACATTGCGCTGACCAGGCGGTTCGTTGCTTGTATCCGGGGTGGAACGGCGATTCGTTGCGCGCCGTCCCAGCCCCCCGGATCACAGGTTGATCATGTGGCCCGCGAGCCCGTGGACGGCCTCCTTGACGGCCTCGCCGAGCGTCGGGTGGGCGTGCACGTTGCGGGAGACCTCGTGCACGGTGAGGTCCCACTGCTGGGCCAGGGTGAGCTCGGGCAGCAGCTCGGTCACCTCGGGGCCGATCAGGTGGGCGCCGAGGATCTCGCCGTACCTGGCGTCGCTGATGATCTTGACGAAGCCGTCGCCCTCGCCCATGCCGAGCGCCTTGCCGTTGGCGCTGTAGGGGAACTTGGCGACCTTGACGTCGAAGCCCTGCTCCTTGGCCTGCGCCTCGGTCCAGCCGAAGCTGGCGACCTGCGGCTGGCAGTAGGTGGCGCGCGGGATCATCACGTAGTCGAGCTCCATCGTCTCGGCGTCGGCGATGGTCTCGGCGGCGACGATGCCCATCGACTCGGCCGCGTGCGCCAGCATCAGCTTGGCGGTCACGTCGCCGATGGCGAAGATGTGCGGCACCGAGGTGCGGCAGCGGCCGTCGATGTCGATGGCGCCGCGCTCGGTGAGGGCGACGCCGGTCTTCTCCAGGCCGTAGCCCTCGACGTTCGGCGCGAACCCGATCGCCTGCAGCACCTTGTCGGCCTCCAGCGTCTGCTGGGCACCGTCCTTGCCCGTGACGGTCACCTTGACCTTGTCGCCCGAGTCGTCGATGGCGTCGACCCGGGTGGAGGTGAGCACGTCGATGCCGAGCTTCTTGTAGCGCTTGGCGAGTTCCTTGGAGACGTCGGCGTCCTCGTTCGGCACCATCCGGTCCAGGAACTCCACGATCGTCACCTTGACGCCGTAGTTGTGCAGCACGTAGGCGAACTCGACGCCGATGGCGCCCGCGCCCGCGATGACGATGCTCTCGGGCAGGGTGTCGCTGAGGATCTGCTCCTCGTAGGTCACGACCCGCTCCGACAGCGAGGTGCCCGGCAGCAGCTTGGTGTGCGCGCCCGCGGCGATGATGCAGGAGTCGAACGTCACCGTCTCCGGCGTGCCGTCGACCGTCCGCACGCTGAGGGTGTTGGGGTCGGTGAACGTGCCCCAGCCGTTGATCGAGGTGATCTTGTTCTTCTTCATGAGGAACTGGACGCCCTTGACGAGCCGGTCCGAGACCTCACGGCTGCGCTTGAACGCGACGCCGTAGTCGAAGGAGACCCCGCCCTCGACCGTGATCCCGTACTTCTCCTGCTCCTGGGTGAAGATGTGCGCCAGCTCGGCGTTGCGCAGCAGCGCCTTCGAGGGGATGCAGCCGACGTTGAGGCAGACCCCGCCCCAGTACTTGTCCTCGATGATCGCCGTCTTCAGCCCGAGCTGTGCCGACCGGATCGCGGCGACATATCCACCCGGGCCGGCGCCCAGGACCACGACGTCAAAGTGAGTGCTCATAATCACTGACGATATTCGGCGGCGGGCAGTGCTCGCATCTTCACCAGGCGGCCTCGTACGGCCTGGTAGGAAGGTACGGGTACGGGCAGTGACCGGAACGCCACTACTCATGGGTCTTCGTCACATTCTGTTATGGTTTGACGCAGCTCCTGGTGGCGATGACTTCCCCCGGTCGAGCTTGCCCCTGACCAATCAGACAACTCGGCGTCGTCGGTCGTCATCGGAGGAGAGAGACGCGTGCGGATCCCCAAGCCGGTCAATGCCGCCCTGGACTGGGCGGAGAAGCACCTGGGCGCTCTTGGGGTGGTCGTCACCTTGGTCCTCGCCGCGGGTGCGGCGCTGCTGCTCCCGCAGTCGTTCGGCTTCCCCATCGCCGGGCTCGTGCTCGGCCTGGCGTTCGGCGGCTTCGCCTCGCACCTGCGCATGACCAAGCGCGTCGCGCGGGTCCGCGCCGAGATGGACGACCTGCTGCGCGAGAACGGTGCGCTGCGGCACCGCAACACCGTGCTCGCCAGCGGCGTCATCACCCGCGAGTCGCAGACGACCCAGGCGTTCGTCGCGATCCCCGAGGAGCCCGACGAGGCGGACCCGCAGAAGACCGCGCAGCTCCCGAGCCTCGACGACCTTGAGGAGGAGGCCGTGGCCGAGGCCGACACCGACAAGCTGAGGCCCGTCAAGGACTCGAAGGACGTCAAGGACGTCAAGGAGTCGAAGAGCGCGGACGCCGCCGCGGGCTCCGGCTCCAGTTCCGGCGCCGCCAAGAAGCCGAGCCAGAACGGCAAGGCCTCCGGCACGACTTCCAAGTCGACGTCCGGCACGACCTCGGGCAAGGCTTCCGGTTCGCAGGTCAAGCGCGGCGCCACGACCGGTGGAAAGAGCTCGAGTAACTCGGGCGGCTCCGGCAAGAAGTCCTGATCAGCTCTTGGTCACGGTGAACGTCGACTGTTCCTGCGGACGGCGAAGCTCACCGTTCACGTAGACCTGGACGGCCGCCGGGTCGGACAGGTGAACGCTCAGCCTCGGCTGGTCGAAGCGGACGGTCCGGCCCTTGGCGAGGGTGTCGTTGAGCAGCGGTGCCTCGGCGCCCGTCTGGCGGACCTGGACGTCGCACTCCGGTCCGGTCACCTTGATGACGAGGGTCTGCGGACCGCTCGGCGCGCTGCGCGTGTGCGTGCCGTTCGGCGAGGGCGGCGCGGAGCGGTCGCCGGTGGCCGAGACGCCCGACACGGCGAAGACGCCGTAGCCGGCGGCGCCCAGAAGTACGACCAGGACGACGACGTGGAGCCCGTGGCGCCGGTGGGGCGTGGACGCGGGGCCGGGCTCGGGGGAACTCGCATGTCGTCCCATCCGGGGCACAGTAGTGACTTCTCGGACGTAATACCCCTTTGTTGGGTGAGTAAGGACGAGTCAGGGCTTGATGACGCATGCGCGAGCCGTGCCGTGGCTCGCGGTGCCCCAGGTAATGCCGGGGTAAGGAAAGTCTCACATTGCGATCAAGTTGCTACGCTCTGTAATGTCGGTCTTGTGTGAGAGCGCAATTAAAAGAAGGGTCCGCGAGCCATAGTGCGCTTTCCGGAGGGGCCCGGCGCTCTCTTCGCCCTCAGTCCATTCACCTATTCCTTCCTGCATATCCCGAAGTCCCCCTCGGTGAGAAAGCGGTGTGGATCGTGACGGATCAGCAACTGAGCCTTGGCACGGCGGCGGCGCGCAATCTGGCGACGACCACCAAGTCCGTGCCGCAGATGCAGGGCATCTCCTCGCGGTGGCTGCTGCGGGCGTTGCCCTGGGTCCAGGCCGCGGGCGGCGCGTACCGCGTCAACCGCAGGCTCAGTTACGCGGTCGGCGACGGCCGCGTCACCTTCGTCACGACCGGCGCCCAGGTGCGCGTCATCCCGCGCGAGCTCGGCGAGCTGCCGGCGCTGCGCGACTTGGGCGACGAGGACCTGCTGAGCGAGCTCGCCGGCCGGTTCGAGCAGCGCGAGTACGAGCCCGGCGACGTCATCGCGACGGCCGGGCGGGACCGCGACGGCGTCTACCTCATCGCGCACGGCAAGCTGAACGAGATCGGCACCGGCGAGTACGGCGACGAGACCGTGCTGCGCGTGCTGGCGGGCGGCGAGTTCTTCGGCCATCAGACGCTGGTCGAGACGGCGGGCGAGTGGGAGACCTCGCTGCGCGCCGCGACCGCGTGCACGCTGCTCACCCTCTCCGGCCCGGCGTTCCGTGAGGCCGCCGAGCGTTCGGAGACCTGGCGCGACCGCCTGGAGGAGATCCAGAACGCGCCCGAGCAGTTCCAGAACGAGTTCGGCGAGGCCGCGATCGCCGTGGTCGCCGGCCACGAGGGCGAGCCCGAGTTGCCCGGCACCTACGTCGACTACGAGGGCGCGCCGCGCGAGTACGAGCTGAGCGTCGCGCAGACCGTGCTGCGCGTGCACACCCGCGTCGCCGACCTCTACAACGAGCCGATGGACCAGGTCGAGCAGCAGCTGCGGCTGACGATCGAGGCGCTGCGCGAGCGCCAGGAGCACGAGCTGGTCAACAACCGCGACTTCGGGCTGCTGCACAACGCCGACCTGTCGCGGCGCATCCACACCCGCACCGGCCCGCCCACCCCCGACGACCTGGACGAGCTGCTCACCCAGGTCTGGAAGGAACCGGAGTTCTTCCTCGCCCATCCGCGCGCGATCGCCGCGTTCGGGCGCGAGTGCAGCCGCCGCGGCGTCTACCCCGACAGCGTCGACAAGGACGGGAAGTGCGTGCCCGCCTGGCGCGGCGTGCCGATCCTGCCGTGCAACAAGATCCCGGTCACCGCGTCCAGTACCAGCTCGATCATGCTGATGCGCACCGGCGAGGACGCGCAGGGCGTGATCGGTCTGCACCAGACCGGCGTCCCGGACGAGTACGAGCCCGGCCTGTCGGTGCGGTTCATGGGCATCGACGAGCGGGCGATCATGTCCTACCTGGTCAGCGCCTACTACTCCGCCGCGGTCCTGGTCCCCGACGCGCTCGCGATCCTGGAGAGCGTCGAGATCTCCTCGGGCGGCGGCGGTGCCTGACCGGCGACCGGCCCCGCACGGGCGGCCGCCCAGTCAGCCGAGCGGTCGGCCGCCCGGTCGCCCGCCCGGTCAGCCGAGCGGTCAGCCGTTCGAGCTGCCGGACTTCTACCTGCCGCACCCCGCCCGGCTGAACCCGCATCGCGAACGGGCCGACGCGCACTCCAAGCAGTGGGCGCGCGGGATGGGCTACGTCGGGACGGGCGACGAGCCGGGGCTGTGGCCCGAGGAGGTGTACGACGCGGCGGGGTTCGCCCTGCTCACCGCCTACACCCACCCCGACGCGACCGCCGGGATCCTCGACCTGCTGACCGACTGGTACGTCTGGGTGTTCTACTTCGACGACCATTTTCTGGACGCCTACAAGCGCACCAAGGACCTCGCGGGCGCCAAGGAGTACCTGGACCGCCTCGCCACGTTCATGCCCGTCGACCCCGCGGACTCGCCCGAGCCCGCCAACCCGGCCGAGGCGGGCCTGGCCGACCTGTGGGCGCGCAGCGCGCCGCTGATGCCGGTCGACTGGCGGGTGAGGTTCGCCGAGAGCACGTTCGACCTGCTGGTCGAGTGCCTCTGGGAGCTCGACAACATCAGCGAGGACCGGGTGCCGAACCCGATCGAGTACGTCGAGATGCGCCGCAAGGTCGGCGGCGCGCCCTGGTCGGCGGGCCTAGTGGAACTGGCCGCCCAGGCCGCCGTCCCGGCCCGCGTCGCCGGCACCCGCCCGCTGCGGGTGCTGCGCGACGCGTTCTCCGACGCCGTCCACCTGCGCAACGACGTGTTCTCCTACCAGCGCGAGACCGAGGAGGAGGGCGAGGTCAACAACGGCGTCCTGGTGCTGGAGCGTTTCCTGGCCGTTCCGCCGCAGCAGGCCGCCGACATCACCGCCGACCTGGTCACCTCGCGGATGCAGCAGTTCGAGAACACCGCGCTGACCGAGCTGCCGGTGCTGTTCGAGGAGCACGCGCTGGCGCCCGACGAGCGCGGCGCCGTGCTGCGGTACGTGCAGGGCCTGCAGGACTGGCAGTCGGGCGGTCACGAGTGGCATCTGCGCTCGGGCCGCTACATGAACCAGGACGTCCGGGCGCGGGGTGCGGCCGGAGCGATCCTGGCGAGCCCGCTCGGGTTCGGGACATCGGCCGTTCGGCACCGGTCGCTGTCCGGGCCACCCCCGGCGGGCGAGCTGGAGGCGCCGGAGTTCTCCCTGCCGTACGGGGTGCGGCTGAGCCCGCGGCTGGCGGCGATCCGCGAGCACGTCAGGTCGTGGGCAGGGGAGATGGGCATGCTGCGGCGCACCGGCTCCGGGCGCGGCCTCGTTCCGGCGATGTGGGACGAGGTCCCCGCGTTGTGGAACGAGGCCGCGTTCGACGCCGCGGACTACGGGCTGTTCGCCGCGCTGACCCACCCGGACGCCGACGGGCCCGAGCTGGAGCTGATGGCGGGCTGGCACGTGTGGCACTTCTATCTCTCCGATGTGTTCTCCAGGGCATTCAAGGGCCGCCGGGACCTGGCGGGCGGCAGGGCGTTCCTGGCCCGCCTGCCCGAGTTCACGCCGGACGAGGGCGCCGAGCCGCACGCCGTCCCGGCCAACGCGGTCGAACGCGGGCTGGCCGACCTGTGGGCCCGTACGGCCGCCGACCTGGACGTGGCGGCCCGGCGCCGCGTCGCCGACGCGGTCGAGGGGCTCGCCGAGGGCCTGAACCGAGAGCTGACCGGAGCCGTTCAGCGGCGCGTCCCCGACCCGGTGGACCAGCTGGAGACGCGGCGCGGCTCCGGCGGCGCCGACCTGGTGACGGCCCTGATGCGGCGCACGCTGCCCGGCGGGCTCCTCGGCGCGACACCGATGCGCGCGCTGGCCGACGCGTTCGCCGACATCGGTGGCCTGCGCGACGACATCCTCGCTTTCGTCGTCGACCCCGGCGACCCCGGCGACCCCGGCGACGGCGGTTCCGGCAGGGGCGTGCCCGGCGGTGGAGACCCGTTCAACAACGCCGTCGCCGCCGTGGCGACCTTCCTCGACTGCGCCCCGCAGAGCGCCGCCGGGATCGTCGCCGACCTGATCACCGCGCGCGTCCGCCAGTTCGAACGCGTCGTGGCCGCCGACCTGCCGCGGCTCGCCGCCGAGCACGGCCTGGACGGCGCCGCCCGGCGCGCGCTCGCCCGGCACGTACGGGACCTGCGGCACTGGATGGCCGGCGACCTGCGCTGGTCGACCGGCCGCGAGCCCGCGCCCGCGCCGTCCGCGCTCCGCAGAGTGCTCGGCGGGCCGACCGGCCTCGGCACCTCGGCCGCCCTCGTACGTCACCCCCGCACCGCGCCAGCCCGCACCCCCGGAGGACATGGGTCATGAACCTGCAAGAGGAGACCGCGCCGTCGCGCACCGCCGGTGAGATCCTCGCGTGGAGCCGCTACCTGATCGAGCCCGCGCTGCGCACCGCGGTCGCCGGGCTCCCGGGCCGTGCGCGCCGCGTCGCGTCCTACCACTTCGGCTGGGAGGACGCAGGCGGCACGCCGATCCGGGCGGGCGGCGGCAAGGCCGTCCGGCCGGCGCTGGTGCTGCTCACCGCCGAGGCCGTCGGCGGCGCGGCGGCGACCGCGCTGCCCGCGGCGCTGGCGGTCGAGCTCGTGCACAACTTCACGCTGCTGCACGACGACGTGATCGACGGCGACGAGACCCGCCGGCACCGTGCGACCGCCTGGCGCGTGTTCGGCGTCGACAACGCCATCCTGGCGGGTGACGCCCTGCACTCGTTCGCGTTCGAGACCCTGGCCGCCGACGGGCACCCGGCGGCGCTCGGCGCACTTGGAACGCTCTCACACGCCATCGTCGAGGTCCTGGAGGGCCAGGCCGAGGACGTGGCGTTCGAACGCCGCACCGACGTGACGCTTTCCGAGGTCCTCACCATGTCCGCGCAGAAGACCGGCGCCCTGATGAGCGCCGCCGCCGCGCTCGGCGCCGCCTACGGGAGCGGCTCGCCCGACCAGATCGCCGGGCTGCGCCGCTTCGGCGCACACCTCGGGATCGCCTTCCAGCTCGTCGACGACCTGCTGGGCATCTGGGGCGACCCGTCGGTCACCGGCAAACCCGTCCACTCCGATCTCTACAACCACAAGAAGACCGTGCCCGTCGTCGCGGCCCTGGCCTCCGGGACCGCGGCCGGCGCGGAGCTCGCCACGCTGTACCACCGCGACCAGCCCCTGACGGATGAGGAGGCCGCACTGGCCGCGGGCCTGATCGAGGCTGCTGGAGGCCGCGCATGGACTGTACGCCGCGCAGAGGAAGAACTGGACCGGGCCCTCACCGAGCTGGACGCCGCCGCGCCGATCCACCCGGCTGCGGCGGAGCTGCGATCGTTGGCCCGCCTTGTGACGGAACGAGACCACTGAACCGCGTTGTAGGCTCCGGGAAACCCCCTATCTCCGGAGTTTCCGTGCCGGCGCCCCTCGAGCCCACCGACCCCGTACGACTCGGCGAACACCGCCTGCTCGGACGGCTCGGAGAGGGCGGGCAGGGCGTCGTCTACCTGGGTGAGACCGCGAGCGGGGAACGGGTCGCGGTCAAGCTGTTCCACGTGCAGAACGACGTCCAGAACGACCCGGTCGCGATGGACACCTTCGAGCGCGAGCTCGACGCGGCCACCCAGGTCGCGCGCTTCTGCATCTCCCAGGTGCTGAGCTGGGGAACGATCGGCAACCGCCGCTACATCGTCAGCGAGTACGTCGACGGCCCCTCGCTCCACCACGTGGTGAAGACGTCGGGGCCGCGTACGGGCAGTGCGCTGGACCGGCTCGCGATCGCCACCGCCACCGCGCTGGTGGCGCTGCACGACGCGGGCGTGGTCCACCGCGACTTCAAGCCCCACAACGTGCTGCTGGGCTCGGACGGCCCGCGCGTCATCGACTTCGGGATCTCGCGCGCGCTCACCGCCGCGCAGACCGTGGCCAGCCGCGTCGTCGGGACGCCCGCGTACATGGCGCCCGAGCAGCTGGTGCCGGGGGAGCTCGGGTCGGCGGTGGACGTGTTCGCCTGGGCGTCGACGATGGCGTTCGCCGCCACGGGACGTCCGCCGTTCGGGAACGAGTCGATCCCCATCGTGCTCAACCGGGTCGCCTACCAGGAGCCCGAGCTGACCGGCATCGAGGAGCCCCTGCACGGGCTGCTCGTCGCCTGCCTGGCCAAGAACCCGGCCGACCGCCCCACCGCGCAGCAGGTCCTGGACCGCCTCGTGCGCCGTACGACCGCCGCGCCGCTCCCGTCCAAGCCTCCCGAGACCACGCAGGCCGTTCCGCAGCCCACGCCGGAGGTCTCCCCGGCTGAGGAAGTCCCGACGTCCGCGCTGGCCGACCCGGTCACCACGGAACCGCCACCGCCCGTCCAGCCCCCTGAGCGGGGCAGCGGCCGGCGCCGCGCGGTCGTGATCGGGGCCGGGGCGGTGGTCGCGGCCATCGTGCTCGGCGGCGGCGCGGTGAAGCTGCTCGCCGACGACGGCGGATCGTCGCACGCCTCGCCCCCGTCCACCGCGCCGCGTACGGCGGGCCCTGCGACGACCGGTGCGCCGTCCGGTCGTACGGGGAACAACGCACCGGCTCCCAACGGCAAGATCTCGCCGTCGCCGTCGTCACCGGGCTCCTCGCCGTCCAAGTCGTCCCGCCCGAGCCCGAGCACGTCCCCTTCCAAGGGCCCGGTGCGCCGCGTCGAGCTCGGCCCAGGCCACTTCTCCGCGTACTGCGTGCACTTGGGGTGGGAGTTCGTCGAGTACCGGGATTCGCCCACCCCCGGTGCTTACTGCGTGAGGCACAAACACGACCAGTCCATGCTCCTGAGCACCGCCCAGCGCGACCAGGGCTGCCAGTGGCGCTACGACAACCCCCGGGCGCGGCACTACTGGAAGGGCAAGTCGAACTACTGCTACGCGATGCAGTGAGCCGGATCACGCAGTGATCTACTGGGGAGACACCTGTCAGCTTTGATGACGTAGGGGTTCCCTTGGACATCGGCCTGCACTACTGGACGTACTCGCACCCGTCCGACCCGGCCCGCATCCCGGCGACGATCGCCAAGGCGGCGGGCATCGCGGACGAGGCCGGCTTCCACCGCTTCACGGTGATGGACCACTACTTCCAGATGGAGCATCGCGGCACCGCCGACGAGCCCATGCTGGAGGGCTACACGACCCTCGGCTACGTCGCCGCCAGGACCGAGCGCCTCACGCTGGGGCTGCTGGTCACCGGCGTGATGTACCGCTACCCGGGGCTGCTCGCCAAGATCGTCACGACGCTGGACGTGCTGTCGGGCGGCCGGGCGTTCCTCGGCATCGGCGCCTCCTGGTACGAGCGCGAGCAGCGCGCGCTGGGCGTTCCCGTCGTTCCCATGGGCGAACGCTATGAGCGGCTCGAGGAGTCGCTGCAGATCTGCAAGCAGATGTGGAGCGACAACGACGGGCCGTTCGTGGGCCGCCACTACCAGCTGGCCGAGACGCTGTGCGTGCCCGCGCCGGCCTCCGCCCCGCACCCGCCGATCATGGTGGGCGGCGGGGGCGAGAAGAAGACGCTGCTGCTGGTCGCGCGCTACGCCGACGCCTGTAACCTCTTCGCCTCCAGCCCCGAGGACGTGGCGCACAAGCTCGACGTGCTGCGCGGCCACTGCGAGGCCGAGGGGCGCGACTACGACGCCATCGCCAAGACGGCCGTCTACGTCAATCCCGTTCTGGACGACCCGGAGGCCTGCCTGACCGCCGCCGAGCGCTACGCCGAGCTGGGCATCACCGAGCTGCAGTTCATGCCCGACCGCGACCCGTCGGTGTTCGCCGAGGAGCTGGCGGAGAAGGTGGCGCCGCGGCTGGCCAGGATCGGGTGATGTCACTCGATCATGTGTTCGACTAGGCTGAGCGGGTGCAGACTGAGCAGGCCCGCGATCATGTGCCGTTCCTGTGCCCGAGAGGCCACGATCTGGTGCCGGGACGCGTGATCGTGGGCTGGTCGCCCTGCGTCTGCCCGCCGTGCGCCGAACGCGGCAAGGGACTCCTCGGCCACCGCACCTATCTCTGCCTGACCTGCAAGGACGAGCACATGACGACCATGTGCTACCTGCCCTATCACGTGCCCTCCGAGGCCGACGGCTACCGTTGGCCGTAGTCGCGAGGGGGAGATCATGACGTTGCCGGTGCAAGCGTTCGGGCGGACCGGGATGGACATCACCCGGGTCGGGTTCGGTGCCTGGGCGGTCGGCGGGAGCTGGCAGCACGGGTGGGGCGGCCAGGACGACGCGGACTCGGTCGCGGCCGTCCGGCACGCGGTCGAGTCGGGCGTCAACTGGATCGACACCGCCGCCGTCTACGGCCTCGGCCACTCCGAGGAGGTCGTCGCCAAGGCGCTCGCGGGCATCCCCGAGGCCGACCGCCCGTTCGTGTTCACCAAGGGCGGCGAGGTCTGGGACGACGCGGGCCGGGTCTCGAAGGTCGCGACCGCCGAGAGCCTGCGCCGCGAGTGCGAGGCGTCGCTGCGGCGCCTCGGCGTGGAGCGCATCGACCTCTACCAGGTGCACCAGACCCCGGAGGCGGGCACGCCGGTCGAGGAGTACTGGCAGACCATGGTCGACCTGACGGCCGAGGGCAAGGTCCGCGCCATCGGGATGTCCAACCACAGCATCGAACGGCTGGAAGGTGCCGAACGCGTCGGCCACGTGGACTCGCTGCAGCCGCCGTTCTCGGCCATCAACCGTTCACAGGCCGGCGAGATCGCCTGGGCCGCGGCGAACGGCACCGGCGTCATCGTCTACTCGCCGATGCAGTCCGGCCTGCTGACCGGCGCGTTCTCCGCCGAACGCGTCGCGGCGCTGCCCGATGACGACTGGCGGCGTTCGGCCCCCGACTTCACCACCGGCCTCACCGCCAACCTCGCCGTCGCGGACGCGCTCGCGCCGGTCGCCGAGCGGCACGGCGTGCCCCGGGCGGCGATCGCGGTCGCGTGGGTGCTGGCCTGGCCCGGAATCACCGGCGCGATCGTCGGCGCCCGCCGCCCCGCCCAGGTCGATGACTGGGTCAGGGCGGCGACCGTCGAGCTCACTGAGGCCGACCTGGCCGAGATCGGCGCCGCGATCGAGACCAGCGGCGCCGGCGCGGGGCCGGTGCGGGCCCGTCAGTAGAGCCTGGTCAGTAGAGCCTGGTCGGTAGGGTCGGGTCACTAAGTCCGGGTCAGTGAGTCCGGGTCACTAAGTCCGGGTCAGTGAGTCCGGGTCAGTGAGTCCGGGTCACTGAGTCCGGGTCAGTGAGTCCGGTCAGTAGGGGAGCCGGCGACCTGAGGGTGTGCGCAGGTCGAGGCGGCTCCTGCGTTTACCCCGGTCGGCCGGGCGTTTGGTGATGCGCACTCGGGTCGTGCGTGGCATGGCGTCCTCCTCCGTCGATCGGCGCCCCCGTGCCCTGCCCAGATTGCGCCGCGTGATTCCGCCTGATCTCACGATGTCCTCTTCTCGTGGAGGGCGCATCCTCCGACAGGGGCCATTTGCTCTCACTCTTGGGGAGCAGGCCACTGGTGCCGAGCTACTCTCTTTGGGTAATTCGACTGGGACGCGCGCCTGGATCAGGTTGTGACGATTTCGCTGAAGGCGCGGACGCGCGCGTCGTCGCCCGAACGGGCCTGCACGACCACCAGCGACGACTCCGGCAGGCCCTTGACCGGGACGAACGTGATGTCCGTACGGCCGTAGTAGTACGCGGTCGTCGTGCAGAAAAGCATCGCGGCTCGATCGGCGGCGACCGCCGACAGACCTTCCTGGAACGTGGAAACGACCGGACCGGAAGGGATCGGCAGCCCGGCCGGAGTCCGTACGGGGGACTGGGCCTCACGCCAGTAGCGGGGTGCGGGCTCGGCGATGGCGACCAGGGCGCAGCCGGCCAGTTCCTCGGCCGAGACCGCCGGGCGCCCGGCGTACGGATGCCGCCGCGAGACGGCGAGGGTGAGCGGCTCGACGGAGAAGGGCGGGCCGCTCTCGAGGTCGGGCTCGCGGACGGGTGACAGGACGATGGCGCCGTCCACCTCCCGCCGCCGTACGGCGCCGAACGGGTCGGCGTACGGCAGCTCGACCAGCTCCACCGCGCAGCTCGGGTACCGGTCCTGGAACGCCTCGACGCGGCGGGTGAGGCGTTCCAGCAGCACCCCGGAGAAGCCGATGCGCAGCACGCCCTCGATGCCGTGAGCCGCGGCGCGGGCGTTGTCGACCGCGCCCACGAGGCCGTCGTAGGCGGGGCGCAGGTCGGCGAGCAGGCGTTCGCCGAGCGGGGTGAGGGCGACGCGGCGGCTGGTGCGTTCGAGCAACCGGCCGCCGATGCGGCGTTCGAGGGTCTGGAGGAGCTGGCTGACCCGGCCCTGGGACACGTACAGCCGCTCGGCCGCGCGCCCGAAGTGCAGCTCCTCGCTGAGGACGAGGAACGCCTCCAGCTCGCGGATCTCCACGCCCATGGCACCTCCCGGTCGACGATCGATGAGCCTGACTAATCCAAGGATGCCTTCTTCGGCGTTGTTCCTGGTAATGAGCGTAATAAGGCTTGAGGCATGTCTGTTTCTGTCTGCGTCCGCCGTTCGAACTGGCCCGCGGTCTTCGCCGTGGCCGCCGCCACCTTCGCCGTCGTGACCACCGAGATGCTGCCCGTCGGGCTGATCACCCCGATGAGCTCGGCCGCCGGTGTCTCGGAGGGGACGGCCGGGCTGACGATGACCGTTCCGGGGCTGGTGGCGGCCGTGTCCGCGCCGCTGCTCACGCTGCTGACCGCGCGGTTCGACCGGCGGGTGGTGCTCGCCGCGCTGGCCGCGACGCTGGCGGTGGCCAACCTGGTGTCGGCGTGGGCGCCGGGCTTCGCCGTCCTGCTGGCGGCGCGGGTGCTGGTCGGGGTCGCGATCGGCGGCGTCTGGTCGATCGCGGCCGGGCTGGCGTCCCGGCTGGTGCCGGAGGAGGCCGCGGGCCGGGCCACCGCGATGATCTTCAGCGGGGTCGCGGTGGCGTCGGTCCTCGGTGTTCCGGCCGGAACGATCATCGGCCAGGCGGCCGGCTGGCGGGCGGCCTTCGTGGTGGTCGGGGTCTTGGCGCTGGCCGTTCTGGCGGCGCTCGTGCTCGCGCTGCCGCCGCTCCCTCCGGTGCGCGCGCTGCGGCTCGGGGACGTGCCCGGCCTGCTCCGGGAACCGAGGCTGCGCGCCGGGCTGGTGCTCACGCTGCTGCTGGTGACCGGGCACTTCGCCGCCTACACCTACGTGCGGCCCGTGCTGGAGCGGGTGTCGGGCATCGACTCGGGCCTGGTCGGCGCACTGCTGCTGGCGTACGGGGTCGCGGGCATCGCGGGCAACTTCGCCGCCGGGTCCGCCGCGTCGCGCCACCTGCGCAGGACCGTCCTGGTCATCACGGGTGCGCTGGCGGTGGCCGTGCTGCTCACGCCGGTCGCGGGAACGCGCGGCTGGATCGCGGTCGGGCTGCTGGTCCTGTGGGGACTGGCGTACGGAGGCGTGTCGGTCAGCCTGCAGATCTGGCTGCTGGGAGCCTCGTCGCGTGCGCCCGAGGCCGGGTCCGCGCTGTTCGTCGCCGCGTTCAACGTGTCCATCGCGCTCGGCGCGCTGCTCGGCGGGCGCGTGCTGGACGCGTTCGGCACCGCGAGCGTGATGTGGCTCGGCGGTGCGCTGGCGGTCCTGGCCATGCTGACCGCCATGCCGACGGCCATGCCGACGACCATGCCGACGACCATGCCGACGGCCATGCCGGCGGCCCGGCTCGCAGGCGAGCCGGGCCGTCAGGATTGAACGATCAGGCGTCGATGGACTTCCAGAAGGCGTAGCCGTGGTCGCGGGCGAAGTCGGTCGCGTGGATGCCGCCCTTGCCGGGGGCGAGGACCTGGGCGGTGTCGCCGCCCTGCTGCCAGCGCGGCGAGCCGGCGCCGTTCGGGTCACCGGTGCGGGCGAACGTGGTCCAGTAGCGGGTCATCTGGTCGGCGAGCCGCTGCTGGACGGGCGAGAGCGTACGACCGGTGAAGTAGTCGGTGTCGAACTGGTACTGCAGCTCGGCCGCGTGGAACGCACCGGTCGGGAAGCTGGGCTGCTTGGCCGCCGAGACCCACGGCGCGCTCCGGTCGGCGAACTCGTAGGCGTAGGTCGGGACGCGGCCGCTGAGACCGTGCGCGGAGTTGGTGACCGAGCGGGCGAACGTGGCGTCGGTGACCAGGGCGGACCAGGCGATGCTGTACGAGCCGCCGTACTTGCTCGCCGGATACTGCGCGAGGACCTTCGGGGCGTTCTTCTCGCCGACGTACTTGTTGACGAGCTTGGTGTACTCCTCCTGCGTCGTGAGCGGCGGGACGCCGTAGATCTCGAACGCGGCCTGGAAGAGCCGGAACTCGTCGCGCGTCATGCCCTGCATCACCGGCACCTTGTTGAACGTGCCCTTGCGCAGCGCCTCGGCGGGGGAGACCGGGAGGACGCCGCCGCCCCCGTACACCGGCGCGAACCCGAAGTCGGACTCCTTGAGCAGCGCCTTGGTGTCCAGCGCGCGCAGGCAGGACTCCACCTTGGCCTGGTCGGTGTCGGTGCAGCCGAGCTTGGCGGCGACGCTGCGGCCCTGCTCCTCGGCCATCTTGCGCGGGCGTGGCAGCCAGGTCGGCGACGGCGTCCCGTCAAAGTCGGGCCAGTTCATGACCGTGCACGGCCCGCTCTGGATGATCGCGCGCTGGAAGAGGCCCGCGGCGTACGGGGAGGTGAGCTGCGAGCAGGTGCTCACGCCGCCCGCCGACTCCCCGAACACGGTCATGTTGCCCGAGTCCCCGCCGAACGCCCCCGCGTTCTGCTTCACCCAGCGCAGCGCGGCCTGCTGGTCCTCCAGGCCGAAGTTGCCCGAACGGTGCTTGGCCGCGCCGCCGTCCAGCGCCGGGTGGTCGAGGAAGCCGAACAGGCCGAGCCGGTAGTTGATGGTGACGACGATGACGTCGCCCTTCACGGCGAGCTGGTTGGGGCGGTAGAGCGCACCGGACCCGTTGCGGAAGCCCGCGCCGTGGATCCACACCATGACGGGGAGCTTCTTGTGCGCCGGGTTCGTGGGGGCCGTCACGTTCAAGTAGAGGCAGTCCTCGCTGAGGCTCTCCTTCTCGCCCATCACGCTCTCGTTCTGGGCGCACGAGTTGCCCGGCTTGGTCGCGTCGCGCGTTCCGTTCCAAGCCTTCGCGGGTTGCGGTGAAGCCCATCGCAGCTTGCCGACCGGGGGTGCCGCGTAGGGGATGCCCTGGAATTCGCGGCGGTCGTCCTTCACGACCCCGCGCACCGCGCCCTTGTCCGTCACGACCACCGCACCGTCCCGGCCACCGTGCTGCCGTGTGGCCGATGCCGTGGTCGCCATGCTCGGCCATGCGGCGGCACCCACCAGCCCGGCCGCCACGGTCAGAACGATCGAGGTGCCCATCGCCCGCTTGGTGCTGTGCTTCATCGCGCTCTCTTTTCAGTGTCGGAGTGGCTTGGCTCCAACACTTCCGGGGCGCGGGCTTTCGCTCACGGGGCCTTGCTCTAGATCGCCGGTGGGCTTTTCCCTACCTTTGCTACACCGTGCGTTGCCGGGCCAGGGCTACACGTGCGTTCGCTACACGGTGCGTTCCTGGGCCACCTGCTCGCGTACGGCGGGGATGACCTCTTCGGCGAAGCGGTGGAGCTGCCTCTCCTGGTCGCCCTCGGCCCACAGGATGAACGTGTCCATGCCCGACCCCACGGTCAGGTCCGTCAGCTCGTCCACCCACTGGGACACCGGGCCGCGCAGGAAGCCTTCAGAGCGGCCGTCGTCGGTGATGGTCCCGTTGACGTTGTAGAGGCGGCGGATCTCGTCGGGCTTGCGCCCCGCCGCTCCGGCGGCGTTGTCGATGTGGGCGTGCAGTTCGGGCAGCTTGTCGGGCGTCGCCCATGAGGAAGAGGGCAGCCACCCGTCGGCGGCACGTCCGGTCAGCGCGAGGCCCTTGGGGCCGCCGACGCCCAGCCACAACTCGATGCGATGCGCCGGAACCGGTCCCGCCTTGGCGCCCTTCAGCGTGTAGTGCTCGCCTTCGAAGCGCAGGTTGCGGTCGCCGCTCCACACCTTGTTGATGATGGTGACGGCCTCCTCCAGCGCCTCGCTCGCCTCTTTGCGCGTACGGCGCGGGCCGCCGAACGCCTCGATCGCCTCCCAGAACGCGCCGGCGCCGAGCCCGAGCTCGGCCCGTCCGCCGCTCAGCACGTCCAGGCTCGCCGCCGCCTTGGCCAGCACGGCGGGCGGGCGCAGCGGCAGGCTGGCGACGTCGGGGAAGACGCGGATCCGCTCGGTCGACGCCGCGATCATGCTGAGCAGTGTCCATGTGTCGACATAGCGACGCTGGTACGGGTGGTCCTGCACGCCGATCAGGTCCAGGCCCAGCCGGTCCGCCGAACGTGCCGTCTGCAGCAACGGGTCGCCCGCGTTGGGAACGAGGAAGTAGCCGAACTCCAAAGGCCTGCCGTAGTCAGTCATGACGTCGTCCTCCTTGTCGGCGAGAACCCGCTGCGGCGGGGCGTTGTTCCCTGCGCCCTGCGCCTCTATTCCCTGCGCTCTGCGCCTCTATAGGTTGTTGTGCTTGGCGCGGAGGAGCAGTCCTTGCAGGGTGTTCTGCTCGTCCTGGGAGAGGCCTGCCAGGGGGGAGTCGGCGCCGAGGAGCTCGAGGAGCCGTTCGCGCAGGGCGACGCCGTCCGGGGTGAGGACGAGCTGCTTGGCGCGCCGGTCGCGCGGGTGGGGGCGGCGCTCGACGAGGCCGCGCTTCTCGAGCTTGTCGGTGACGAACGTGGCGTTGGACGGCTCGCAGCTCATCCGGTCGGCCAGCTCGCGCATGGTCATCGGGCCGGACAGCTCTCGCAGGGCGGTGGCCTGCGCGGTGGTCAGGTCGAGCTTGGCGGCGCGCTCGCGCAGGTGGTCCTCGATCTGCCGGGACAGCCCGTTCACCAGGCCGCACAGCAGCCGCTCGGCGCCCGCGGCCCGCTCGATGTCCGTGGTCATGTGAGCTAGCCTACCCTAAGTACATCTAGCTTGAACTATTTCAGCGGACACTGTTGCAGCTTGAATAGTTCTAGCTGTAAGTTTCCGGCCATGGCGATCACAACGTTGAAGCTCGGCGAGCACACCGTCACCTACGTCGCGGACGGCGAGGTGCGGCTGCGCGCGAAGGCCTGGCTGCCGGGGACCACGGACGAGTTCTGGGCCTCCTACCCCGAATACGCGGACGATCACCAGCACCTGCACGCGAGCATCGGCGGGCTGCTGGTCGAGCACGGCGACCGGGCCCTGCTGATCGACGCCGGTTTCGGCCCCACGGCCAACGACCCGCAGCCCGGCACCCCGTACGCCGGCATCCACGGCGGCGCGCTACTCGACAGCCTGGCCGCGCTCGGAAAGGCGCCCGGCGACATCGAGGCCGTCGCGATCACGCATCTGCACACCGACCACATCGGCTGGCTGTGGCAAGGGGACAGGCCGTTCGCGCACGCGGACGTCCTGATCGCCGAGGAGGAGTGGGCGTCGACGACCCACAGGGAACTGCGGGAGGCGATCACGTCGCAGGTCCGGACGGTCGAGGACGGCGCGGAGATCTTCCCCGGCGTGCGCGTGAAGCTGACGCCAGGGCACACCCCCGGGCACGCCGCGTACGTCATCGGCGAAGGGGAGACTCAGCTCGTGGCGTTCGGCGACGCGCTGCACTCGCCCGCCCAGGTGGCGCATCCCGAGTACGGCTCGACGGTCGACCACGACGGCGAGCAGTCCGCCGCGTTCCGCCGCAAGCTCGTCGAGGAGCTCGAGGCGACGGGTGCGATCGGCTTCGGCGTGCACTTCGGCGGCTTTCAGTTCGGGCGAGTGGTGGCCGGTGCCTGGCAGGCGCTGTGACGATCGGGTAGACCGGATGGGGTGAACCGGCTTGCGGCGCTCAGTCCCCGGCGGCGGATGCTCGTGATCGGCGTCGCGGCCGCAGTGCTCGCGGTCGCCGTCATCGTCGCGATCCGCGTGCTGGTGAACGGACGGGACACCGGACCCAAGGCGCCGCAGGGCGTGCCGGGGACGGTCGTGCTCGTGCCCGGCTACGGCGGCGGAACGAGCGGGCTGCGCGTGCTGGCCCGGCGTCTGGAGCAGGAGGGCCGTACGGCCGTCGTGGTCCAGCTCCCGGACGGCGGCACGGGCGACATGGAGCGGCAGGCGCAGACCATCGACCGGTACGTGTCCGACGCGCAGGCCGCGGGGTCGCCGTCGGTGGACATCGTGGGCCACTCGGCGGGCGGCGTGGCGGCGCACCTGTGGGCGAGCGAGTACGACGGAGTACGGAAGGCACGTCGGATCATCACGCTCGGCTCGCCGCATCACGGTGCCGACCTGGCGGGCGCCGGCTCGGCGCTCGGCGCGTGCCCGGCGGCCTGCGATCAGCTCGCGCCCGGCAGCTCGCTGCTGCGGCGGCTCGGTGACAAGGTCGGCCGCGCGCCCGCGTGGATGTCGCTGTGGACGACGCACGACGACACGGTCGGCAACGCCTCGTCCCGGCTGACGGGCGCGGTCGACGTGGAGCTGCAGAAGGTCTGCCCGGGCGCGACGACGGGCCACTCGGGACTGCCGTCCGACCCGCGGGTCATCGGCATCGTTCTCGGCGCCCTCGGACCCGGACCGCTGGCCGCGCCGCGCGCCTGCCCCAGCGTCAGCTCGTGACGCGGCGCGGCGCGGGCTAGCTCGTGACGTCTCTGGTGGCGAAGTTGGCCCACGCGGCGGCGAGCAGCACGAGCACATAGACGCCCTGGATCGCCAGTCCGCGTTCGATGTCGCGCCACAGGATCGGGTCGCGGAAGAAGTCGACCCAGCTCAGCCAGTAGCGGGTCAGCAGGTACGGGTGAACGGAGGCGGCGGCGTCCAGCGTCACCAGCACCTGGCTGGTCACCAGCGCGGCGAGCGAGCCGAGCGCGGCGGCCAGCGGCGAGTCGGTGAGCGTGGACAGGAAGAGCGCGATCGCCCCGACGCCGAGCATCGAGACGCCGATGTACAGCATGCTGTAACAGATCCGCAGGATGACCTGCGTGGTCGACAGGCCCGTGCCGGACACCGAGGTGATGAGCTCCGAACCCGCGATCGCGTTGGCCGGTTCCGAGCCGAACATGGCGATGCCCATGGCGTACGAGGTGACCACGACGGCGAACACCGCGAGCAGCACGTACGCGATCAGCGCGACCAGCTTGGCGACCAGCAGCCGTGTCCGGCCGACCGGCCGCAGCAGCAGGTAGCGCAGCATCCCCGAGCCCGCCTCGCCCGCGATCGAGTCACCGCCGACCACCGCGACCGACACCGGCAGGAACAACGGCAGCACCATCGCCAGCGCCGCGGCCGGGTAGAGCGAACCGTTCGACAGCACCGCCGACAGGAACGTCGGCCCCTCCCCGGGCGCCGGTCCCACCTCCGTCACGCCGAGGAAGACCGCCACGATCGCGGGCAGGCCGCACAGGAGGGCGAGCGACACCCAGGTCCGCGGGCGCCGCACCATCTTGCTCAGCTCGGTCCGGATCACGTCTCGTCCCCGGAGTCCCTAGAGCCCTTGGAATCCGAGCCGAGCTCTTCGACGCGGAACCCGTCAAAGCGTTCAATCGACCGATCATCCGCAGGCTTGCCGTCCGCGGGCGTGCCGTCCGCGGGCGTGCCGTCCGCGGGCGTGCCGTCCACGCGGTCGGAGCCCGGGCCGGTGATCTCCAGTACGACGTCCTCCAGCGTGCGGCGCTGCGCGCGGATCTCGCTGATGCGCAGACCGGCCTCGACCAGCCGGGTGTTCAGCTCGCTCGCGTCGGTGGTGCGGACGACGAGGTGCTCGCCGTCGCGGTGTTCGACGCGGCCGTCCAGCAGGGCCACCACGCGGTCGGCGTCCGGGCTGCGCACCTCGACCCGGCCGGTGAGCGCGCGCACGTCGGTCATCTCCTGCTCCAGAACCAGGCGCCCGCGGTCCATCACGCCGACGCGCGTGCACAGCTGCTCGACCTCGGTCAGCAGGTGGCTGCACAGGAAGACGGTCGTGCCCGCCGCGTTCAGCTCGTCCAGCAGGTCGCGGATCTCGCGGATGCCCTGCGGGTCCAGGCCGTTCGTCGGCTCGTCCAGCACCAGCAGGCGCGGCTCGCTGAGCAGCGCGGCGGCGAGGCCGAGCCGCTGGCGCATGCCGAGCGAGTACGTCTTGACCGGGCGATCGTCCACGCCCGCGAGCCCGACCCGTTCCAGCGCCTGATCGACCCGCGCCCGCCTAGCGCCCCTCTTCCGCCGGGAGGCGTTGCCCGGTCCGGCGGCTCGGCCCGGTCCGGCGGCGTCCAGCAGCGTCAGGTTGGCGCGGCCGGACAGGTGGCCGTACGCGCCGGGCCCCTCGACGAGCGCGCCCACCTCCGGCAGCACCTGGCCGATGCGGCGCGGGATCGGGCTGCCCATCACCTCGATCTCGCCGGACGTGGCGAACACCAGGCCGAGCAGCATCCGGACCAGCGTCGTCTTGCCCGACCCGTTCGGCCCGAGGAGCCCGTAGCGGTCGCCCTCGTGCACGTCCATGCTCACCGCGTCGACCGCCAGCGTCCGGCCGAAGCGCTTGGTCAGCTCGCGCGTGACGATCACGAGATCAGCTCCTGCGCGGCGGTGCGGAGGACCTCGGCGCGGACGGCACCGGCGAGCAGGAACATCCGGTCGTCCTCGCTGGTGCCGCGGGCCAGCACGGCGGTGAGCAGCGGCGTCTGGATGGCCAGCGCCTCGCCGCCCTCGATCTTGAGCGTTCCGGCGCCCGCGGTCCGCGCGGCCTCGAAGACCCGGCGTCCGTACCGGCCCGGCAGCGGCGTCGCGGCGAACGAGGCGAGGCCGCCGGAGTAGCCGCGCACGCTCGCGACGTCGTCGCTGGTCGAGGCCAGCGCATGCCTCCCGGCGAGGCTGTCGGGCAGCCGCGCGTTCGTACGCGACGCCAGCCGCGACAGCAGGTCGGGTGCCTCGATCGTCGCGGCGGCCACGCCGGGCGCCGGCTTCGGCGCGACCGCCGCGTCGGCGGGCGTGGCCAGCTTCAGATCCAGGAATCGGGTCGCCAGCGCCGGTCGCGCCCCGCCGCGCGCGGTGACCTGGATCTCGACCGGCACGCCGGTCTTCGGGTCGGCCCACACGTCCACGCGGCCGATCGTCGTGTCCTGGTCGCCGGGCTCGAGCCGCAGCCCGGGAACGTCACGGCCTGCGACGCGGCGCGCCGACAGGGCGGTCAGATGGTCGGTGAGCGAGGTCGGCTTCAGCAGCCGCCGCGCCAGGTCGGGCGGCATCAGGTCCGCCGCGTACGGAAGCCGGATCGCGGTGATGCCGTCCACCCGCGTCAGCAACTCGCGCTCGTAATCCCAGATCGCGAGCCTGCCCGGGCTCTGGAGCAGGTCGCGCTCACCGGTCGGGGTCATGAGCGCGACCCGCCACCGCTGCGACGACGCGTACCAGGCCCGCATGCGGGACGTGCCGCTGAGCAGCGAGGTCGAGTCGTCCAGCCCCGGCAGATCGGGCAGCCCGAGCGAGCCGCGGCTCTCCACGAGCCCCTCGTACGGGCGCGACGCGGAGGCGAGGATCTGCTGCCGGAGCCGGGCCGGATCGGGGGACTGCGCCGACACCGGATAGGCGGCGACCACGAACGGAATCGAGCACAGCACGGCCACGAGAGCGGCGACGATGAGCCACCGGCGCCTCGCCTCCCCGCGGACCACGCTCACCTTTGCCACCGTACGTGGCCTATGGCCGGTTTCTCCCTGGGAGATTCCTGGCAATCTCCATCCGGGTCGCCTGAGGCGGTTCGGTCAGCTGGGCCGGTTCGGTGAGTTGGGCCGGTTCGGTCGGTTGAGGCGGTTCGGTCAGCTGGGCCAGGAGGGGGAGCGGCCGAGGTGCGTGAGGATCCGGTCGAGCGTCGAGGCGCCGTCCGGTGTCGGCAGTTCGCGCTTGAACGCGGTGGTCACCTTCTCCCGCTCCTCGCCCGTGGGGGCGATGAGCGCGACCTTCAGTGCGGGCTCGGCGAGCTCGTCGTCCAGCTCGAAGGGGCGTCCGAGGGCGCGGGCGATGTCCCAGCCGTGCACCACGTAGTCGAGGAAGTGAAAGCTGATCGCCTGCGCGCCTGGGAAGGCCGCACCCTCGCCGAACTCGTGCAGGTCGAAGCTTCGCTCCAGGACGCCGGGCTCGGCGTAGGCGGCCAGGACGTCCTCCGCCGCCTCCGCGTACGCCTTGGCCGGGTCGGCGGCCAGCGGTCGCGGCTCCCAGACGGCCGGGTCGGCGCCTCCGCCGCGGGCGGCCGCGGCGAAGCCATGGTGCTGAACGGTCATGTGGGCGAGCAGGTCGGCGACGGTCCACTCGGAGCACGGGGTGGGCTTGCCGAGGTCGCCGTCGGTCAGGTGGGAGACGATCTCGACGCTGATACGGACGGCTCGCGCGTTGAGGGCGCGGATGTCGGTGTCGGTCATGGTCTAGATAATAAGCATATGCATATGATGTGTCCATGCTTATTATCTACGAAGCCATAGGGTGTCGGCCATGGCGGATACGGCGCGACCCGATCTCGCGGCGATGATCGTGCCGCTGGGCCGCGCGCTGATGGCGGTCGAGCAGCCGGTGCTGGACGCGCACGGGCTGACCATGTGGGCCTACGCCGTACTTCTCGGGCTGGAGGAGTCGGTGCGCACCCAGAGCGCGCTCGCGCAGGACATCGGCGCCGACAAGACCCGCATCATCCCCATCCTCGATGACCTTCAGGAGCAGGGGTACATCGAGCGGCGGCCCGATCCCGACGACCGCCGCGCCCGCCTGCTGTCCCTGACCCCCGAGGGGCGGCGCGTCCGCGACTCCACCCAGGCCGCCATCCAGGCTCGCGAGGAGCGCCTCCTCGATCGGCTGCGGCCCGCCGACCGAGAAGGTTTCCTCAACGCCCTCCAGTTCCTGGCCGCGTTGCCCAAAGAGGAGCTGGCAGGCGAATAGGGCGGGAACGAATAGGGCGGGCAGACGGATGGGCGGATGGGCGGGCAGGCGGATGGGCGGCCAGACGGATTGGGCGGGGAGCGGATCGGCAGGCTAGCCCAGGGATCCGTCGCGGCCGGCGGCGGAGGCCATGCCCAGCCAGGTGTGCGGGTTGCCCTGCCAGCACCAGCCCAGCTTGGGCGCGTTCTGGCTGATCCAGATGGCCGGAACGCGCTTGTCACCGCAGCGAGAGCCGCCCAGCGAGAAGCACTTGTTCTTGGCCAGGATCGAGGGGAACTGCTGCACGAGGGAGAGCCCCTCTTCGATCGTGAGCAACGTGCGGTCCCGGTCGGCGATCGTGGCCATGGCGTCGTTCGGGACGGCGCCGCAGAACTCCTCGCCTCGCTGGATGTCGAACAGGACGTACGCGCGTGCGTCCGGCAGTTCGACCTCCTTGGCGGCGACGAACCGCACCAGCTCACCCTCGGCGTAGTTGTGGTCGACCACGCCCGGCTTGGTCTTGCGCCCGCCGAGCGTCAGGCGCGGAACGACGTCGTACAGCGGTGCCAGCTCACGCGTGACCACCAGGACGAACGGCACTAGCCCCTCTTCGGGCTCCGCCATCGCTTCGTGCGTGGTCACGGTCTCGCGCAGCGGTTCCAGAAGGGCCGCGTACGCGTCGTCGTCCAGGTCGGTGAGCTTCGGATAGCCGTTGTCGATCAAGGTCCGGACCTGGCGGTCGAACTCGGCGTCGGCGTCGAACGGCATGGGTGCCCTCTCTTCCGTGATGGTAACTCCGTACAACATACAGAGAAACCGGAAGATTTCCAGGAGGTGAAATGCGAATACCGCGCCTGCTCGAAGCGAGGCGCGGCAGATGCCTACCTGTCTGGGGTTGTGCGGCAGTACGCGGCCCGGCCTTGCGGGTCGGCCGGGCCGCCCGGCCCTACTGGGCGGCCTCGTCGTGTTCGAGGGCCGCCTCGTGGGTCGGCTGGTCGTCCTTCGCCGGCTCCTCGTCCGCGGGACGCCACTTGGGCCACACGGCGAGCTGGGTACGGCGGGGGTTGGCCAGAGAGTCGCTCATCTTCGCTGTTGTCCTCCTGCGTGCTTACGCGATAGGGAAGAGATCTTCCCGGATGCCCCGGGGTGGTTCGCAACAAGGTCTAGACCTCTGTGCGTTCCATGTGCCATCCGGCCCTTGACCGTGGGCTCTTTCAGTGGTCGCCGGTTGCGCTTGTCGCCCGTCCAACGGCGGGCGCGTGGCTGATCGCGGGATGAATCAGGGATACTCCGTGGCTGAGCCAGGTGGACGGCTGAGGGAACGCCGAAGTGACCCACTGCGCCGCCCTTTCGCGATGCGGGCGTTGCTGCCACGTTGGCCGAGGTAGCTGGTTGATGATGGTGTTTTCTACCGGTCTGTGCGGGGTCCTGTCCCAGCGATCACTTCGTGATCGCAAAACACCACCAGCGAGCAACATCAACAACAAACAAAATTGCTCGTATCGAACAGTTCGTGCCGTTGCCGACGCTCTTAAGGCCGCGCCACGCGCCGACCAGCACCAGATCACCCATCTCAAACCGGCAACCTCAGCCAACGTGACAGCAACACCCGCATCGTTCAGCTTCAGCGCATCGGGTCACTTCGGCTCACCTCAGCCGTCCACCCAGATCAGCCACGGAGTATCCCTGACTCACCCGTCCTCAGCCACGCACAGACCGTTGGACGGCAACCAACCCCAGCCACGTGCTATCGAAAACAGAACGCAATTCTATCGCTACACAAAGTTGCCGAACATCACCCCATCGCATACCATAGATTTGCACATGGAAAGGAGGGGTCATGGCGACGAAACCACCCGAAGGAGTCATCGAGTCCTCCTTCGCGCGCCTAAGGGAAATCGCGCCCGGACCGGCCCTGGCCGCCGAGCTGGCGCGCTGCGACAACGGCGCCTTAACCGACGGCGACCTGGTCGAGGTAATGGCCGCGTACCGCCGTCTAGCCTCCTGGGCTGAGGCCGGTGAGCTGGCCGCGATCGCCGAACTGGCCGAACGCCGCCCCGCCTACCCCTACGAGCACGAGCTCGCCGATGGACGCCACACCGACCACACCGGTAGCCCCATCACCGAGTTCGTCACCGACGAGGTCGCCGCCGCGCTCACCCTGACCACCAACGCCGCGCACGTGCGCCTGGAGCTCGCGCTCGACCTGAGCCAGCGTCTCCCCGCCACCCGCGCCGCCCTGCGCTCCGGCTCGATCGACCTCCCCAAGGCCAAGGTCATCGCAAGAGGCACCTTGGGCACTCACAGCGCCGTAGCGCGCCGGGTCGAGGAGACCGTCCTCCCGATCGCCCCCACCAAGACCACAGGCGAACTACGCGCCAAGGTCACCCGTGCCGTCATGGCCGCCGACCCGTCCGCCGCAGGCCGCCAGCGCGCCACGTCCGAAGCCGAACGCCGCGTCACCGTACGCGACGACGGCCAAGGAACGGCCACCCTCACCGGCTGGAACCTCCCCGCCGCCCCCGCACTCGCCGCCGCCAACCGCCTCAACGCCCTAGCCCGGGCCTTCAAGTCCGACGGCGACAAGCGCCGCCTAGACGCCATCCGCGCCGACGTCTTCCTGGCTCTCCTCCTAGGTCTTCTCCCCACCACCAACGCGACCCCAAGTCACACCGCCCCGCCAAACAAAGCCCCCAACCCGAACCGCACCCCCGCACCCAAGCCGAGGCCCGACTTCCCGCGCGACCCGGAGCCCGCCCTCACGCCTGAGCCAGGGCTCCGGTTCGCATGCGAACCGGGGTCCGACTTCGCGCCCAAGTCGGAGCCCGCCGTGGCGGCTGAGTCAGGGCTCGGGTTCGCGTCCGAGCCGGGCCCCGCCCTCGAGTTGGAGCCGAGGCCAGACCCCGAGCTCGAGCTGAGGCTTGACCTCGCGCCGGAGCCGGGGCTCGCCCCCGCGCCCGAGCTGAGGCTTGACCTTGCGCCGGAGTCGGGGCCCGCGTTCGCGTCTGAGCTGAGGCGTGACCCCGCGCGCAAGCCGGGGCCCGCCCTTGCATCCGACCTGAGGCTTGACCTTGCGCCGGAGTCGGGGCTCACCCCCGTGCGCGAGTCGGGGCCCGCGTTCGCGTCTGAGCTGAGGCGTGACCCCGCGCGCAAGCCGGGGCCCGCCCTTGCATCCGACCTGAGGCTTGACCTTGCGCCGGAGTCGGGGCTCACCCCCGTGCGCGAGCCGGGGCCCGCGTTCGCGCCTGAGCTGAGGCGTGACCCCGCGCGCAAGCCGGGGCCCGACTTCGCGTCTGAGCTGAGGCTTGACCTTACGCGCGGGCCGGGGCCCGCCCTTGCACCTGAGCCGAGGCTCGATTTCGCGTCAGAGTCGGATCCCGGCTTCGCGCCAGAGGCCGGGCACGCCGCAGCGCCTGGGCTCGATTCCGTGCCCGAGTCGGGGTCCGTCCTCGTGCCTAAGCCGAGGCTCGACTTCGCGCCCGAGCCGGGGCCCGCCGCCGTCGCGTCAGAGTCGGGGCCCGCGCCCGGGCCGGGGCCCGCTCCCTCGCGCGAGTCGGGGTCCGGCCCGGCGCCCGAGTCGGGGGCCGACCTTGCGCGCGAGCCGGGGCTCGACTTTGTGTCAGAGGTGCGGTCCGACTTTGCCTCCGGGCCGGGGGTCGACCTTGGCGACTTGCGTAGTGCGGAGATCCGGCCTTGGTATGAGGAGGGCGACGGGGGTGATGGTGGTGCAGAGGCCCCGACTTGGAGCGCGGAAGTGGCAAGGCAGGCTGGGAGCCAGGTTGGCACCGTTCAGCTGACCGTGCCTCTGACCACCTACATGGGGTTGGCGGATCAGCCGGGCGAGGTCGCCGGGTACGGGCCGATCCTGGCGGATGTGGCTCGGATGCTGGCGGGGAACGCGGACGCGGCGCGTTGGTGTGTGACGGTCACTGATGGGCAGGGGCAGGCGATTGCGCATGGTGAGACTGCTTATCGTCCGAGCAGGGTGACCAGGGGTGCCGTCGAGGCGCGCGACAGGACGTGCCGGTTCCCTGGTTGTCGCAGGCCCGCGCATCAATGCGACCTGGACCATTCAGTCCCACATGATCAAGGTGGGGCGACGTGTCCCTGCAATCTGTCGCCGCTGTGCCGTCGACATCATCGGCTCAAGGAACGCCGCAACTGGGAGCTTCACCAGCTCAGCCCGGGTGTTCTGCTCTGGGTGACTCCTACAGGGCACTGGTACCTGGCCAACCCTGACGCGTACGAAGACTCACCCGCCTAGCGGGTGTCCTACGGTCGCGTCCACGTGCCCTGGCACGTCCTCGTGCCGATCCCCGACGCTGAGTGTTCCTGTTGGCTCGAACATCAGGATCGAGGCGCCGTCGGGTGCGGACGGTCGATGCTCCATCCCGCGCGGGACCACGAAGACCGACCCTTTGGGCAGCTTCACGGAGTCCTGTCCTCGAAGCTCGATGGTCAACTCGCCATCGAGGACCAGGAAGAACTCATCGGTGTCGTCGTGGGCGTGCCACAGGTGATCGCCGGACACCTTGGCTACGCGCACGTCGTAGTCGTTCACGCGGGTGACGATGCGCGGGCTCCACAGTTCGGTGAAGGAGTCCAGCGCTGCACGAAGGTCGATCGGTTCGGTGTTCATGCCTCCACTCTTGCGGTTGCCCGCACCACGTCGTCAGTGCTAGGAATCGCATATGTCGCATGGATCCTCTCATCGAGTCGTGATGATCGTCGACGACGGTTCGAATCCGTTCGAGCTGGGGGTCGCGACCGAGCTGTTCGGGCTGCGCAGGCCGGAGTTGGGCGTTCCCTGGTACGACTTCACGCTCGCCGCCGCAGGGACCACCGTCATGCATGCGGGCATGTTCACGATGGTCGGGGTTCCCGGGCTGGAAGCGGTCGATCAGGCGGACACCGTGATCGTGCCCAACCGGCCCGATCCGGAGAGCGCGCCGCGCCAGGCCGTCGTGGACGCGATCCAAAGGGCGGCTCGGCGAGGGGCTCGGCTGGTGAGCTTCTGTACGGGGGCGTTCACCCTCGCTGCGGCGGGCGTGCTGGACGGTCGCAGGGCCGCCACCCACTGGCGCTGGGCCGAGCTGTTTCGAGCGACCTTTCCCGGTGTACAGCTTGAGCCCGATGTGCTCTTTGTTGACGACGGGGACGTTCTGACCGCTGCAGGCAGTGCGGCGGCGCTCGATCTCGGGTTGCACCTGATTCGCCGTGACCATGGGGCGGAGATCGCCAACGCCGTTGCTCGCCGCTTGGTCTTCGCCGTGCATCGAGATGGTGGGCAGCGCCAGTTCATCGAACGTCCCGTGCCCGAGATCCCGGACACCTCGCTGGCACCTGTTCTCGCCTGGGCTCAGGAACGCCTCGATCGACCGCTGACTGTCACGGACCTCGCAGGGCGCGCCGCGATCAGCCCCGCTACTCTTCATCGCCGCTTCCAGGCTGAACTCGGCACTACGCCGCTCGCCTGGCTCACCGCCGAACGCATCACGCTTGCGTGCCGGCTCATCGAGAACGGGGAACTCCGCCTGGACGCGGTGGCCCGAGCCAGCGGCCTGGGAACGACCGCCAACCTGCGGACTCAGTTGCGTCGGCAGACGGGCCTCAGCCCCTCCGCCTACCGCGCCAGATTCGCTCGTGCGTAGCGTCAGGTCCTGAACGAGGATCTGCTCGGTCTCGTTGTGGGATTCCTCGAAGGTGGCGACGTAGCGGTCGAGTAGCTCGTCGGAGACGGTGACGTTGTTCGGACCGTTCTGGCTGTTGCGGATGGCCAGGCGTTGTCGGAGCGTGTCGCGGTCGGCCTTGAGGTAGATGAGGCTCCACGTGCCGCCGTGCTCCTCGATCAAGGCCTTGTAGCGGTCGCGGGCCGCTCGGCTCCAGAAGCTCATGTCCAGGACGACCGGTTGCGGCGGGCGTAGGTGGTCTTCCCGGCTCCGGCCAGACCGCACAGGGTGACGACGGCGTTCAGGTGAGGACGCTATCGGTGTTGCTGAAGTGGCAACTACTGTTGCTCGATTTCGGCGTGGTGAGGCACTCTCCGGAGTGGAGGTGATCGTCGATGAACGACGTATACGACGTGGTCGTGGTGGGTGGCGGCGCCGGCGGGCTGAGCGGGGCGCTGGTGTTGTCGCGGGCCCGGCGGAGAGTGGCCGTGGTGGACGCCGGGAGCCCGCGCAATGCTCCGGCCGAGCACATGCACGGGTACCTGTCGCGGGACGGGATGGCGCCCGGTGACCTGCTGAAGGTCGGGCGGGGCGAGGTCGAGGGGTACGGCGGGGAGGTCATCGACGATCGGGTCGTCGGGATCGATCCGGGGTTCTTCGTACGGCTGGAGAGCGGCAGGGTCCTGAGGGCGCGGAGGATTCTCGTGGCTTCGGGGCTGAAGGACGTGCTGCCAGACGTGCCGGGGTTGCAGGAAGGGTGGGGCAAGACCGTTCTGCACTGCCCTTACTGCCACGGGTGGGAGGTACGCGACCGGCCGGTGGGGGTTCTGGCGCATCCTGAGGTGTACGGGAGCGGGATGGTGCTTCACCAGGTGGAGCTCGTTCGGCAGTGGTCGGACGACGTTGTGTTCTTCCCGCGCGGGTACGAGCTGTCGGATGAGGAACGGCAGCGGCTGGCCGCAAGGGACATCCGGGTCGTGGAGGGCGTCGTCGCGGCGGTCGAGGACGGTTCGGTGCGGATGAGCGACGGGAACGCCGTCGAGCGGGAGGCGGTGTTCGTGGCGCCTCGGTTCGTGCCGAACGACGAACTGCTGCGGGAGCTCGGCTGCGAGGTCGAGGTCGACGTCGAGAACGGGCAGGTGCAGGTGGACGCGTTCGGGCGGACCAGCGAGTTCGGAGTCTGGGCGGTGGGGAACGTCGTGGATCCGATGGCGCAGGTGATCAGCGCTGCGGCGGGCGGTGTGAAAGCGGCGGCGGCGCTCAATGCCGACCTGGTTCAGGAGGACATCGAGCGCGCCGTCGAGCAGCACCGCAAGCACGGGCTATGAGCGCTGCGGCCGGGGGAGCAGGGCCACCAGGGCCGTTCCCACGGCGGTGATCACCGCGGCGACCAGGAACGCGGTGGCGTAGCCGTCGGCGAGGTTCGAGGACCTGGCGGCGGCGGAGGCGAGGATCGTGAGGCCGATCGCACCGCCGATGGTGCGGGAGGTGTTGACGATCCCCGCCACCGCGCCGGCCTCGGACGATGAGGCGCCCGTGGTCGAGGCCTCCACCAGCGGGGTCATGAGGAGGCCGAAGCCGAGGGCCATGACGAAGCCGGGGCCGAGGATGGAGCCGAGGAACGTGCCGTTCTCATTCAGGACGGCGCTCTGCCAGAAGAAGCCGGCGGCGGTCATCAGGCCGCCGGTCGCGGCGAGGATCCGGGCGTCGATGCGGGCCATGAGGCCGGGCGCGAGCTTGGAGCCGATGATGATCCCGGCGGTGTGCGGGAGGAACGACAGGCCGGTGCGGACGGCGCTGTAGTGCAGCACGTTCTGCATGTAGAGCGACAGGAAGTACCAGAGCGCGAAGCCCGCCATCATGCTGACCAGCGTCGTGAGGTTGCCGACCGCGACGCTGCGCAGGCGGAACAGGCGCAGGGGGACCAGTGGCTCTGCTGTACGGGACTCCACCAGGACGAACGCGGCCAGGGCGACCAGGCCGCCCACGAGGGGGAGCAGTGATTGGGCCGAGCCCCAGCCGTGGCTTTCCGTACGGCCGATCCCGAAGTCGAGCAGCGCGACACCGGCGGTGACGAGCACGGCGCCGGGCAGGTCCAGGCGGGGCCGAACGCCCGCTTCGCGCTCGTTCCGCAGCCACAGGAGCGCGACGACGGCCACGATGGCGCCGACCGGCACGTTGATCAGCAGCACCCAGCGCCAGCTCAGGTAGTCGGTCAGCACGCCGCCGACCAGGCCGCCCGTCGCGCCGCCCGCCGTGCCGACCGCGGTCCAGAGCGCGATCGCCTTGGTACGGGCCGGACCCGCGGGGAACGTGGCGGTGATCATGGAGAGCGTGACGGGAGCGATGATCGCGGCGCCCAGGCCCTGTGCGGCACGGGCGGCGATCAGCATGCCGCCGTCGGGGGCCAGTCCGCCCGCCAGGCTGGCGAGGGTGAAGATGCCGAGGCCGATGAGGAAGATCAGCTTGCGGCCGAACAGGTCGGCGGCGCGGCCGCCCAGCAGCAGGAAGCCCGCGAACGTGAGCGAGTAGGCGTTGACCACCCACTGCAGGCCGGTCGCGCCGAGGTCCAGCCCGCTCCGGATGCCGGGCAGCGCGACGTTGACGACGGAGATGTCCAGCACGACCAGGAACTGGCCGACGCTCGCCGCGACGAGAGCGGCCCACGCGGGGGTCGAACCCGCTGACGATCTCGCGGCCTGGTCCGGTCCGCGTTCTTGTGTCGTGGTCATGGTCATCATGCTCGCGATCAGACCCCGGCAGCGCGTCGGGCGCGGGGACCAGGAACCCCGGGTAGATCGTCCTAGGACCGACCGACCCGGGCGTTCCGAGCGGCCGGCTCAAGGGCACCCCGAGCGGCCGACTCAGGACCACCCCGAGTGGCCGGTTCAGGTGCGCCCCGAGCGGCCGGCTCAGCGGATGGGGCCTGCTCGTAGGTCCAGGCGGCGCATGACGCGGTCTACCAGGTCGGGGGGCATGCCGGGCTCGCGGCGGGCGGCCATGGCCTCGTCGCGGCCGGCGGCCAGGACCTCGCTGGAGATGTCCCGCATGCGGCCGACCAGTTGGAGCTCCTTCTGGGCGTTGGCCTTGGCGTCCTCGTCGGCGGCCTCGGGGTCGGCGCGGGCCAGGCGGTGCATGAAGCGGTCGCGCATGCGCTCGTACAGGTCGTCGGGCAGGTCCTGGGTCTCGGCGATCTGCTTCAGGCGGGACAGCTCCGCTTGCAGGACGCGGCCCCAGAGTTGGCGCTCCAGCTTGCGCTCGGCCTCGGTGTCGGCGTGCACGCCCGTCAGCCGTACGACGAGGGGGAGCGTCGGGCCCTGCAGCAGCAGGGTGAAGAGCACGACGGTGAACGCGGTGAAGAGGATCTCGGCGCGGCCGGGGAACGCGGCGTTGCTGTCGGTGGTGAGCGGGACCGCGAGCGCCAGGGCGACGGTGGCCACCCCGCGCATGCCCGCCCACCAGGTCACGATCGTTTCCTTCCAGGTGTACGGCTCGTCGGCGTCCCGGTCGTTCCGCCACGGCCCGAGGAGCGCCCACGTGCCGAGCAGCCAGACGAGGCGGAGCCCGACCACGACGCCGACGACGGCGGCCGCGCCGCCGATCAGCCGCGTCCAGTCGTGGCCGACGACGTCAAGCACCGCGCTGAGCTCCAGCCCGATCAGCCCGAACGCGAAGCCGCTGACCAGCATCTCGGTGATCTCCCAGAACGAGTCGCCGACGATCCGGTAGGCACTGTCGCCGGAGTCGGCGACGGCGTCGGTCAGGTAGAGCGCGCACACCAGGACGGCCAGGACCGCCGAGCCCTCCCAGGCCTCGGCGATCCCGTACGCGGCGAACGGGAGGAGCAGGCTCAGCGCGACCTTCCATGCGGCCTCGTCCAGGCGGTTCATGAGGCGGCTGCCGATCCAGCCGAGCGCGAGGCCGACGATGACCGCGACCACGGCCGACAGCACGAACTCCCCGAGCGCGCCGAGCGTGGAGAACTTGCCGGTGACCACGGCCTTCACGGCCAGGCCGTAAAGGACCACTGCGGTCACGTCGTTGAACAGGCCCTCGCCCTCCAGCACCGACACCAGGCGGCGCGGCAGCCCGAGCTTGGACGCCATCGCGGTCGCGGCGATCGGGTCGGGCGGCGCGACCAGTGCGCCGAGCGCGACGGCGGCGGCGAGCGGCAGCCCCGGGTACCAGGCGTGGAACACCGCCGCGACGGCCGCCGCGGTGAGGATGACCAGCACGACGGCCCGCATCAGGATCGGCGCCCAGTTCTCCGCGAACTGCCGCCACGACGTGCGCCGCGCCGACGCGTACAGCAGCGGCGGCAGAACGAGCGGCAGGATCAGCTCGGGCTCGATGTGGATCTCGGGCACCCGGGGGATCAGCGCGAGCACGATGCCGAACACCGTCATGAGCACCGCCGACGACAGCCCGATGCGACGGCTCAGCGGTTCGGCCATGATCGTGGCGAACAGCACCAGGAACACCAGCACGAGTTGATCCACGATCGACAGTGTTCCGGGTACATCCACTCGGGGCCGGTTCCGGCCGCAGGTCGGCGTGCCCGCCCCGACCCTGGCAAGCTCGGATTTCTCCTGAGAGGAGCACCCCCGCCATGAGCACCGTTCAGGAACGCTTCGAGACCTTCCCTTTTGACGGCGAACCGAGGCTGATCGACCGTCAAGAGGATCTTTTGCTCGCCGATCCCGTCCCGCCGGGTTCGGCGAAACTGTGCCGCGACCATCCGCCGATCGAGGTGGTGCACTGCGACGTCGAGCAGCTGGAACGGCCTCCGCCCAAGCCGATCGAAGACGACGGAGACGACGGAGACGACGGAGACGGCGGAGACGACGAGGGCGAGCATCCGGCGACCGCCATCTACGGGAGCGATCATCTGCGCCTGGAATGGCGGACGATGCACGGGCGCCAGTCGTTCTACCACCGCAACGTCGACGCGGCCGAGATCTCGTTCCAGATCGCCGGGCGGCGGACGCTGATGACCGACCTCGGCACGGTCGAGCTCGGCCCCGGCGACTTCTCCCGCATCCCGGTCGGCGTCGCGCACGACAACTTCGGGCGCGAGGACGTTCACCTGCTGTTCTACGTTCCGGCGCCGGTCGACGAGCTGGTGCCGTCCGCGCGGACGTCGGAGGTGCTGATCCCGCCGTTCGAGGGCTGGGAGCCGGTCATCACGAACGAGCTGATCACCGAGTGCCTCGCCGGGCCGGGCCACGACGTGGTGATGGCGCCGACCGACGAGCTCACCCTGCTGGAGCACGCCAAGGACGAGCCCGAACGGATCCAGGTGCTGCGGCCGGCCGACGTTCCGGGCATGACCTGGCTCTACACCTCCTCGCACGTGCACATCGGGCGCGCGCTGCACGCCTCCGGCGACGGCCGCGTCTACCGGCGGATCCGGAACGCCGACGAGATCCAGTACCAGGTCGCCGGGCACCGCACGCTCGTCACGCAGCGCGGCACGGTGGAGCTCGCGCCGGGCGACTTCGTGCACATCCCGGTCGGCGTCGCGTTCACCAGCATCCACGGCGGGCCGAGCGAGCACATCGCCGTCGTGACCGCGCGCGGCGTGCGCCGGGTCGGCGACGTCGCCCGTACGGGTGAACGGCTGGCCGCCGACGCGATCGAGGCGCTGCGTTGACGGCCGCCGCCGATGCCCGGGACCTGGCGATCCGGGCGAACAACAGCCTGGCCGCGGCCGGGCAGAGCGACATGGTGTGGGGCCACGCGGCCGTACGGGACCCCGACGGGCGCGGCATCTGGATCAAGGCGCCCGGCTGGGGCTTCGAGGAGATCGACGAGGGCCGTACGCAGCTGGTGTCGTTCGACGCAGAGGTGCTGGAGGGCGCGGGCAAGCCCCACAAGGAATGCCACATCCACCTGGAGATCCTGCGCGCCCGGCCCGACTTGAACGCCACGGTCCACACGCACGGCCGTTCGGCGGTCGCGTTCGCGGCGCTCGGCACGCCCCTGCTCCCGATCTCGCACGACGCGACGATCTTCGAGGGCGAGGACGCGCCGCGCTTCACCCTGACCGGCGGGCTGATCACCACGCCCGAGCTCGGGCGGGCGCTCGCCGAGACGCTCGGCGGCGCGCCCGCCGCGCTGATGCCCAAGCACGGGCTGGTGGCGGCCGGGACCAGCGTTCAGGCCGCGGTGATGCACGCCGTGCTGCTGGACCGCGCCTGCCAGACCCAGCTCGCGGCGATGGCGGCCGGGCCGATCCAGGTGTACTCGGGCGCCGACGAGGCCGCCGCCAAGCGCGCGGAGTGCTGGGCGGACAGCCAGATCGACGCCGGCTGGACCTACCTCGACCGCAAGGCCCAGGCCGAGAGGAAGGTCTGACGGGACGGGACGGGACGGGACGAGACGGGACGGGACGGGACGGGCTGAGGCGAAGGGCTAGGCGGTGACGAAGCGCTGGCGCAGCTCGCCGATGCCCTCGACGTAGCTGACCAGCTCGTCACCCTCGGCGAGCCAGCGCTGCGGGTTGCGGCCGAGCCCGACGCCCGCCGGGGTGCCGGTGAAGATCAGGTCGCCGGGCAGCAGCGGGAGCACGGCCGACAGGCGCTCGACCAGCTTGGGCACCGAGAAGATCAGGTCGCGGGTGCGGCCCTTCTGGACCTCCTCGCCGTTGATCGCCGAGCCCAGCTCCAGGTCTCCCGGGTTGGCGAACTCGTCGGGCGTGACCAGCCACGGTCCGGTCGGGGCGAAGCCGGGGAACGACTTGCCGAGGCTGAACTGCGGCGCCGGACCGGCCAGCTGCGAGACTCGCTCGGAGATGTCCTGCCCGACCGTCAGCCCGGCGACGTGGTCCCAGGCGTCGGCCTCGGCGACGTTGCGCGCCTGCTTGCCGATCACCGCGACGAGCTCGACCTCCCAGTCGGTGTGGCCGTCCGGCGGCAGCACGACGTCGGTGACCGGCCCGGTGATCGCGGTGGCGAACTTGGTGAACACCGGCGGCAGGCCGTCGGGCACGTCGAAGCCCGACTCGGCCGCGTGCTCGCGGTAGTTCAGCCCGATCGCGAGTACCTGGCGCGGCGCGGGCGCGGGCGCGCCGAGGTCGGCGGGGGAGAACGCCTCGCCCTCGGGCAGTCCGCCCCCGGCGCCTGCGGCGGCCTCGGCGGCCCACTCGCGGAACGCCTCCCAGTCGGCGTAGACGGCCTGCGGGTCCGCTCCGAACCTGCCGCCGCTGACCCGTTCGACGTCCACGGCCCGGCCCTCGCTCACGAGGACGAGGCGACCGGCGAGGTTGGCGATCCGCATGGCGGGCTCCCTGTCCGTAACAAGCATGGTCCATAAACAAGCATGATGATTAGGTCGATCATGCCGCCTGATGAAGAGGGGAGTCAACCCGCCCACCTGCTAATGTGCATGATGATTTAGGGAGGCCGGGTGGCGACAGGACGAGCGGAGCAGGCCGCGGACCGCATCGCCGGGCTGGCCGGCGCGGCCGAGCCCGGCGCGCATCTGGGCACCAAGAGCGACCTGCGCGCCCTGTGCGGGGTCTCGGTCAGCACGTTCAACGAGGCGCTGCGCCTGCTCCAGGCGCGCGGGCTGGTCGCCGTCCGCCCCGGGCCCGGCGGCGGTCTCTTCGCCGCCGAGCAGTCGCCGATGGCCCGCCTCGGCAACAGCGTGCTCGCGCTGGACGCCGAGGAGACCTCGGTCGCCGAGGCGATCCGCATCCGCGATGCCCTCGACCCGCTGCTCATCGAGGACGCCCTGTGGCACGTGTCCCCGGCGGGCATCGCCGAGATGCGCGAGATCCTCGCCGAGATGGAACGGGCCGTGGACGCGGGCGACGCCACCGCGTTCACCCGCGCGAACTGGCGCCTGCACGCCCGCATCGCCGCCGCCAGCCCGCACGCCCTGCTGCGTTCGCTGTACGCCAGCCTGCTCGACCTGATCGAGGCGCACACGCTGAGCGTTCAGCCCGACGGCGACGAACCGCACCTGCCCTACCTGCGCCACCGCCTGGAGTTGCACGTCGCCCTGGTCGAGGCGGTCGCGCGCCACGATCGCGACGAGGCCATGCGGCTGATCGTCGAGCACAAGACCGCGCCCATCCACTAGGGGGTCGGGGTCTAGTGAACGCTCGTCAGCGTTTGGTGCGGCCGAAGAGGCGCTCGATGGTGCGGCGCTCGCGCTTGGTGGGACGGCCCGCACCGCGGTCGCGGAAGCCGGCGGGGGCGATGGCATCGCGGGGCGGGGGCGGCGGGCTCTTGTCCTCGTAGCACTGGACGGCGACCGGGGCGCCGACGCGCTTCACGATGATCTTGGACACGATGACGATCTGCTCGTAGCCCTCGCGGCGGACGCGGACCTCGTCGCCGATCTTGACGGCCTGGGAGGGCTTGGCGCGGACGCCGTTCACCCGGATGTGACCGCCCTTGCAGGCCTCGGACGCGATCGAGCGCGTCTTGGCCAGCCGGATCGCCCAGATCCAGACGTCCACCCGCGCGCTCGTCAACTCTGCCGCCACCTCGCCCACTCTAGCCGGACGCCGAAGGCACGGGCGATTGGTGCCATAAGCCGTGCGCGAAATCTGGCAGATCACCTTCAGGAAATGCCTTCAGAACGCATTCACAATCAGCCTGTTTCGTCATGCGATTTCCACCTTGGAGGTGACCGCATGCCCCGCTCCCTGAGGGCATGGACGGCCGCGATCGCGGCCGCCCTCACTGGAATGATCTTTGTTTCTCCACCACCCGCCCGGGCCTCATATGGAAACAGTATTCATATGGGCTGGGACGCGTGCGCCGCGTCCATCGCGAAGGCACAGGCGTTCTGGAGCAACACCCCGTACTGGAACATGGGCCTGTATCTCGGCGGCTCGTCCTATGGCAGCGGATGCAAGCGCTGGTCCAGCGCCGAAGTCGGCCAGCTGCGGACGATGGGCTACAAGTTCCTGCCGCTGTGGGTCGGCCCGCAGGCGCCGTGCACCGGCTTCCCGAGCAGGTTCAGCACCAGCACCGCGACCGCCTACGACCAGGGCCGCGCCGAGGCCAAGGCCGTCTACAACGTCGCGGCCGGGCTCGGCTGGGACACCACCGACGCGCCGATGATCTACGACCTGGAAGGGTTCGACACCACGAATGGCGGGTGCCTGAACGCGACGAAATCATTCATCGACGGCTGGGTGTACCAATTGCACGTGGCGCCCGCCCAACGTGCCGGAGTCTACGGTTCCAGCTGCGCTTCGGGACTGAACTCCTATTCCACCATCGCCAACGTTCCCGACTTCATCCACGGGGCGAGCTGGAACGGCGTGAAGAGCACCTCGGACCTGTCGTGCATCCCGGCCGGTAACTGGACGCAACGGCAGCGTCACAAGCAATACCAGGGCGGCCACAACGAAACCTGGAACGGCGTGACGATGAACGTCGACAGTGACTGCTCCAACGGTCCCGTCTATCCCGGTCCCGACAACCTGACCAGCCCGCAGGGCTGCGAGTGAGAGGGAGGTGACGACGATGCGCAAGCTCATTCCCCTCTCGCTCGCCGTTCTCGCCCTCGCCGGATGCGGCACAGGGCAGGGCATGTGGGCGGGAGCCCCGGCATCGGAGACCGGAGGCACACCGCCGGTCGACGCGGCACTGGTCACCCCCTCGTTCGGCTGGGTGCTGACCGCCGACCGGCTACTGGTCACGAGCGACGGTGGCAGGACGTTCACCGACACCAGGGCGCCGCTGCCCACCAGCACGGTGCGCGCCGCGCACTTCACCGACGCGCTGCACGGCTTCGCGACCGCGTCCTCCGGCTCCACGCTGACGACCGCGCGTACCAGTGACGGCGGCCGCACCTGGACCCGCGGCACCATGAACGGTCCGGAGTACGCGAGCCTCAGCGCCGCCGCCGGTGACGCCCGGCACGGTGCGGTGCTCGCACAGACCTCACGGATTCTTCCTTCCGCCACCCTCCTCGCCACGAGCGACGGCGGCGCGTCCTGGTCAGCGAGCGCGGCACCCGCCGGTGAGCTCAGCATGGAATCCAACGGCCGCATCTGGGTCGCGGGCGACGGCGGGTCCGGCGGGTCCGGCGGAGACGGCAAGGACGGCGGGTCCGGCGGGTCCGGCCTTAGTTCGTCCACCGACCAGGGCCGTCACTGGACCACGACCACGGTGAAGGTCGACGGCTCGTTCGACAGCAAGGCCGTCGCGCCGCCGACCGGCGGCGTCCTGCCGGTCACGCTGGTGACCAAGTCCGACCAGACCCAGGTCGCGCTGTTGACGTCCACCGACAAGGGGCGCAGCTGGACCGAGACCAACCGCGTCAGCGTGCACGGCAGGACCGGACCCGGCGTGCGCGTCCCGGTGGCCGCGGCGGGCGGCGGCCCGCTGGTGGTCGACACCGCAGGAGGCCACGCCTACCGCGTCCCCGCTCACCGCGCGGCCGCGATGGCCACGCCCGACCTGCGTCCCTCCGGACTGCCCGAGGGCGCCGGCAGCGTCACGTTCGCGCCCGACGGCCGTACGGGCTGGGCCCTGGCGGCCTACGGACGGTGCGCCAAGGGCAAGACCGGCTGCTCGCTCTACCACCCGCTGTCGATGACCACCGACGGTGGCGTCACCTGGCGGCAGGTCCGGCTCTGGCAGGAACGCCTGAACTGACCGGAAAGCTGACCGGAAAGCCGAACCGACGGGAACGGCTGACCCGCCGCACACACCCGGACTCAGTGCCATGCAGATCGTTGGATATCTGTTGAAAGGCCGCTGACCAGGGCGTTCATTACAATGTTCAGATGACGGTGACCGAAGTGGACGACGAGAGGATCATCGGCGCGGCGACGCAGATGTTCGCGGAACTCGGGTTCGACGGCTCCTCGCTGGGGCTGATCGCCGATGCCGCGGGGACGGACGCCGCCACGCTGCGTGACAAGGTCGGTAGCAAGTCCGAGCTCTACAAGGCCGTCATGCGGCGCATGCACAGCGAGGAGCAGGCGGCGGTCGCCGACGCGGTCGCCGCCTTCGCCCCGACCAAGCCCGCCATGACCCGGCTGCTGGACGCCTACCTGGACTTCTACGCCGACAACCCGCAACTGGTGTCGCTCTGGCTGCACCGCCGGATGGGCGACGCGATCGACATCACCGAGGTGGAGGAGAAGTACGCCCGGCCCTCGTTCACCTTCATGGCCGACCTGCTGCGCCACGCGGTGCCCGAGGACCTGGACGTCGACTACGTGCTGTGGACGATCCCGTGGCTGGTGTCGGGGTTCCTCAGCAACGGCGTCATGCACAGCGGCCCGCACGGCGAGGCGCACGGTGAGGGCATGCACCTCACCGCCGCCGATGTGCAGGACTTCCGCCGCTACCTGCACGGCCTGATGGACCGGATCCTCCCGCTCCCGCCCGCCTAGCCGCCGCGCCGGTCACTTGGGCTCGTTCTCCACGACCTTGACGTAGTTCTCCAGAACGCTCGTCCAGCCGCCCGCGCCGCCGATCGTCTCGCGGATCGACTCGCCACCGACGAGCCGGTCGAGCGCGCTGTGCTCCATCTCGACCGTGGTCCGGCCGGGGCCGTCCGCGGTGAAGCGGATCTCGATCTCGCTGGCGTGCTCGGGGTCGGGGTCGAACTGCCACATGCCGTTGATCTGCCAGGTGATGACCAGCCGGCCGGACGGTTCCCAGGCCAGGACCCTGCCCCAGTCGCACTCGCTGCCGTCGACGCCGCGCTCGTACCAGCGCCCGCCGGCCTTCGGCTCCAGAACGGCGGTCGCCATCTCGGCCTCGCCGATGTGGTACTGCGCCGGCCACCAGTCGCCCAGCTTCGCGGTGAACACCCCGAACGCCCGCTCGACCGGCGCGTTCACGGTGACCTTGTCCTGGATCGGCTCGATGCTCATGTCGTCTCCTCGTTGTGGACGTGTCCGTAAGTCTCGACGAACGGTTAGGCTAGACTTACGGAAGCATCCACGACAAGGCGTGAGCGGGGCGCGAAAGGGGCACGACGAAAGCGGCCCGGCAGATGCCGGGCCGCGGGGCGGGCGTGCTGAAAAGCCAGGTCAGACCCGGTTGAGGAGCCTTCGGCGGAAGTGAGCGAGGACCTGGTCGACGGCGTCGCGGGTGGGCTGGCCGGGCTCGTCGATGAGGTGCTCGGTGAGGACCGAATGGGGCTTCAGAGCGGCGTCCGGGTTGGCGTCGGCGTCGTCCAGCTCGATCGCGATGAACGCGTCGCCGAGCTCGCGGCGCAGGGTGGCGAAGCGTTCCTTGGGCACGAGGCGGTCGCCGGTGAAGCGCAGCCCCAGGACCTCCAGGCCCTCGGCGCAGCGCTTCTTGACGGTGGCCAGTTCGTCGGGGGAGATGTCGATCGCGGCGCGCTGCTTGCGGGTGAGGCCGAGCGGCAGGGACGGCTGCGACAGAACGGGGGCGAGCAGCCGGTCGTCGGCGGCCATGGCGAGCGCGAAGCCGCCGGTGAAGCACATGCCGACCGCGCCGACGCCCGGTCCGCCGCAGCGTTCGTGCTCGGTGGCGGCCAGGGCGCGCAGCCAGTCGATGACCGGCGAGGACTTGCCGGTCGCCATCACCGTGAACTCCCTGCTGACGCACAGCGGGATCATGGTCTGTGCCGCGTAGGCGCCGGCGGCGGCCATGCCGTGCGCGGACGGGTTCGGGTCGCGGCCGGGCTGGGCGCCGAACAGGTGCGGCATCACGGCCGTACAGCCGATCCCGGCGACCATCCGGGCGAAGTCGGCGACCTTGGGGCTGATGCCGGGGATCTCCGCCATCACGATCACGGCGGGCCCGACGCCCTGGCGGTAGATGGTGCGGGTCTTGCCGTCGTGGGTGAACGTGGCGCGCTCGAAGTCGCGCAGCTCGTCGTCGATCATGGCATCAACCTCGTGACGGAGCCGACTCCAACCGGACACGGACATCAGCACGCCGCAGGCGAGTCAGCATTCACCTGCGGCGTGACGACGGCGCGCGGCGCCGCGACGGCAAGACACACTGCGGCCACATGCCTGAGTCCCACCGTCGAGTTATATTGGACATTTAGTCGAACAGCAATGTCTGTTAGGTCACTCGGGGCTTTCCGGTCCCGTCCGCCGAACGGCCACGCCTACTGAGCGGTCACGACTGTCGTGCGGCCTTGCGGGCGGCGCGCTCGGCCCGGCGCTCCTCGAACTTGGTCGCGGCCGCGTCGAGCCCGGCCATGTAGGTGGCGAGCGTCTCGCGGGCCTGCTCGGCCTCGTCGTCCAGCCCGGTCAGCTCGAACACGCCCCACTTGCGCAGGATCGGCGCCACGACCTCGTCGTGGTGCAGGCGCAGGTCGTAGATCCCGGCATTGGCGATCTGGACGGACTTGCGCAGGAAGCCGTCGATGGTGTTGCCCGGCATCTCGAACGTGGTGACCACGTCCGCGACGGCCTTCACCGCCTGGCTCGGCGAGGCCTCGAACGCGGCGCCGATGAAGTTCCGGTAGAAGATCATGTGCAGGTTCTCGTCCTTGGCCACCCGCGCCATCATCTGCTCGCACAGCGGGTCGCCGGACGCCCGGCCGGTGTTGCGGTGCGAGATGCGCGTCGCCAGTTCCTGGAACGCCACGTACGTCGCGCCGCGCAGCATGTCCGCGCCGTGCGGCATCGCGTAGCCGACCTGCAGGTGCGCCATCCTGGCGCGCTCCAGCACGACGGGGTCGATCGCCCGGGTCACCGTCAGGTAGTCGCGGATGACGATGCCGTGCCGGTTCTCCTCGGCGGTCCACCGGTTGGTCCAGTAGCCGTACGCGCCGTCCTGCCCGAAGACGCTGCGCAGCGCGAAGTGGTAGCCGGGCAGGTTGTCCTCGGTCAGCAGGTTGACCAGCAGTGCCTCGCGGGACTCCGGCGACACCTTGGAGTCGCCCGGCTCCCAGCCCTCGCCGTCCAGGACGCCGCTGTAGGTGCGCCCGTCGCTGTAGGGGACGTATTCGTGCGGGAACCATTCCTCCGCCATCGAGACATGCCGGTTCACCTCCTTCTCCACGGTCGGCTCGAGCTCCATGAACAGCTCGAGGTCCGTCTTGGACACAGGCGCGATCGACATGCCCGACCCACTTTCCGGAGGCTGGCGTATCTCTGGGGCCGCTCATGCTAGTGACGCCGCAGGCCTCACTCTTGTCGCGCGAATGCGTCCGGTTCTCCCTGGTTTGTCATCTGAGTGACAAGGGGGATCAGTCCCGTTCGTCGAGGCGCGCGTGGATGTGCATGTCGTGCCAGCCGTCCTCGTGGCGCAGCGCCTCGCGCAGGGTGCCCTCCAGCGCGTAGCCGGTCTTCTCGGCCACCTGGCAGGACGCCGCGTTCCGCGTGGAGTGGTAGAGCTCGATGCGGTGCAGGCCGACCGTCTCGAAGCACCAGTTCGACAGCGCCAGCAGGCTCTGCGGCGCGATCCCCCGACCGCGTGCCGCCGGCAGCACCCAGTAGGCGCACTCGGCGACGCCGTCATCGAGGCTGATCGTGCGGAGCCCGACGTGGCCGAGCACCTCGCCGTCCCGCGTGACCGCCCAGGCGGCCGACTTCTCGGCCTTCCACCCGCTGCCGAACGAGGCGATCAGCTCTTCCGCCTCCGACACCGAGTCGATGGCGCGCATGCTCCAGCGCCGCACGCCTTCGTCCTGGCGCGCGGCGTAGAGGAGAGGGGCGTCCCGTGCCGTCCAGGGGCGCAGCTCCAGCCCGGTGCCGGTCTTGATCGTGGGCTGGTCGGCGGCGCTGAGCCGCCCGGACGGAACAACGGGGGGAACGATGCTCGGCATCCGGCCATTCAACCTCACAAGGCCGTACCGGGCGCGGGGGCAGGGCGCGCGGGTGGCCAGGGCGAACGGCGCGGGAACCAGCGAGATCAGCGAGATCAGCGAGATAGTGAGATCGCGGTGATCAGGAGCGCCGAGCGCAGGGGATGGGGGATTACGTGGGGCGACTGTAGTTGGGGGCGATCGGCCGCAGCGGAACCGGTGCCGGGCGAGGGGCGCCCAGCACTTTCGCGATGGCCTGGGTGCGGTCGGCGACGTCGAGCTTCTGGAACACCGAGTGCAGATGGTTCTTGACGGTGGGCTCGGAGATGTTGAGGGCTCGGGCGATGCGCCGGTTGGACGATCCGCGGACGAGGAGCTCCAGGACCTGGCGTTCGCGGTTGGTGAGCTTGGATCGGCAGTCGGGGGCGAGGTCGGTGGCGACGGGGGACGGGGGTGCGCCGGGGACGTCCTCCGAGAGGCTCTCCAGGTGCTGGAGGATCTGGTGCAGCCGGGTCAGGTGATGATCGGCCTCCCTGGCCAGGACATGGACGGTGGCCGCCATGGCCCGGCTCCTCTCTGCGACGTCGGGGCGCTCTTGGGGGACTTGCATGGTGTTCATTTGTCACGCTCTTTCCTGCTGGCCGAAATCAGACGCGCGGTCTGAGATCGCGGGGCGGCCTCGTGGTGACCCTACGTGGTTGTTTGATCACCATACGCACAAGCCTATGGTTACGGCCCGACAGAAAGGAAGACCCCTGACCTGCACAGATACCTATAGTTGATCATTAAAGAATCGGTCATCACCCCGTCAGCCCTTTGTGTCAAGGGGATGGAGCACGCTAGTGGCCACGCGGGTTTTTACCTTGACTTGGCCTGGTCGGGGCGAATGCAGATGCAGGTGCAGGCGCCGTAGGGCTGCTGCGTACGGCAGCGGTCGGCAGCGGTCGGCGGCGTTCAGCTCGTCTTGTAGGTGAGCGCCTTGGCACGGTAGGCCTTCGAGAGCTCTTCGACCTTGTGCGCCGGGACGGTGACCGTCGTGGGGTCGCCGTCGGAGGTGTAGCGGTCGGCGGGGTGCTGCTTGAGGTTGTCGAGCCAGCCCGTTGAGCAGAACGCCGCGCAGTCGCCCTTGGTGCCCCCGGCGCGGATGCGTGGAATGGCGAGCGGGTCGAAGCGGCGGGCGAACGGCGACGGGGACGGCGTGTAACCGGCCAGAAAGACCCCGGCGTAGTCGTAGCTGGTCTTGGCGGCCGTGCCGTGGTCGGCCCAGCGTTCCTTCTTCGGCTCGTTGCCGTACGGCAGCGCGAGCGTGGTCGGCGTCGGCGCGCCCAGCCCGGTGATCAGCGCCTGCCCGGCCGCGACCTGCTCGGTGACCTGGCCCTTGGAACGGTGGCCCAGGTCGAGGTGGTCCTTGGTGTGGTTGCCGATCTCGAAACCGTTCCGCCCGAGCCACTCCAGTGCCTTGCGCTGCTCGGCCTTGTCGTCCAGCTGGAACATGTCGCGGGTGACGAAGTAGGTGGCCACGGGACGGAAGCCGGGGTGCGCGGCGGCGACCGAACGGATGATGCCGGCCGCCGAGTCCTTGCCGGGGACGCCGTTCCGGTCGAGCTCCAGCTGCGAGGCCGAGGAGTCGTCGAAGGTCAGCACCACCGGGTGCGTCCCGGCCGGGATCGCGATCCGCCCGGACACGTACTCGGCCGCGGTGACCGGCACGTAGCCCTCGCGCGCGAGCCGTTCCAGATCGGCGCGGAACCGCGCGGGCGAACGGTCCTCCGGTACACCGGGATGGTCGACGATGCGGTGGTACATCAGTACCGGCACGTCGCCCGCCTCGTTCGCCTCCACCTTGGAGGCGGCCGCGACCTTGGCGTCCCACGCCGCCTTCGCGGCCCTGGCCTTGGCGAGGCGCGCCTCGGCGGCCTCCTTCTCGTCGTTCCCGCACGCGGCGAGCGCCGACGCCGCCACCGCCAGCGCCACCGCGCCGGCCATCACCCGAGCCTTCATGATCAGATGTGTTGCCGCGATCACCGCCAGACAAGATCAACGAACCGTGTGGCCTCGATAAAGGTCGCGTAGGCGTTGGAGTGTCGCCGCGTGGCGTGGAGCGTCGGTCGCCCGGGTGCGGCGGGCCGGTCAGGTGGGTGCGGTGGGCCGGTCAGGTCGGTGCGCGGCGCCGTCCGGCGCTCGGGGCCTTGGCCTGGTCCGGGATGGGTGCGATGTCGGGATAGGGCCTGGGGTAGGTGCGGCCGACGCCGAAGCGCTGCGCGAGGACGTCGGCGAAGGCCGCCGCGATCCGGACCTCGCCGTTCGGGTTCGGATGGGTGCCGTCCCAGGTGTGCAGGTCGGCGGCGAACTCCACGGCGGTGTCGGCCACCTCGATCGGTGAACGCGGCGTCCGCAGCTCGGCCGCCAGGGCGCGGATCTTGTTGTTGCACCACATCACACGCCGGTCGAACCGGTGGTCCTCGGCGGCGCGGCGGGTGTCGAGGATCGTGCCCAGGATGAGGCGGACCTCGGGGTTCCCGGCGCGCGCGTTGGCGATGAACTCGCGCAGGTTCGACTCGAACTCGGGCGGCTCGATGCCGAACCACACGATGTCGTTGATGCCGAGCAGGACCAGGACGAAGTCGGGGCGATGGGCCGCCACATGCTCGCCGATGGTGTCCTTGGCGGTCTTGTAGGGCTGCCCCCACTGCGCGTCGTGGTCGCGGTCGAACCCGGGGTCGGCGTAGGTGAGGTCGCCGTCGCCGACCTCCTCGGTACGGATGTTGTCGAGATGCTTCTTCGGCCCGACGAAGTCGACCTTCACCTCGCTCGCGCGCAGGTGCTTCCAGAAGCGGTACCGCCAGGTCCAGTCGCCGCTGGAGCCGTGGCTGATGGAGTCGCCGACCACCATCAACGACACGTCCCATTCGGTGGGGTTGTCGAGGTCGGTGCCCGGCTGGTGGAGTGTCCGCTCGTTCATCCCTCAAGGGTCCGGCCGCTGTTTCCGCAGCTCAATAGGCCGGTAGTCGTAGGAAAATGGACGCTATCCGGTCATACGGCGGCGCGTGCGCGCAGTGCGGCGAGGGCGTAGTCGAACGTCTGCAAGTTGGCCTGCATGCTCCGGTGGTTCGCCGTTTCCTCCTCGCCGGGAGAGCTGCCCGAGGCCGAAGCCAGCGCCAGCCGGATCGACTGCAGGGCGGCGATCGCGTCGTCGACGCGGAGCCCTTCCTCCTCGCTCGGCGCGGTGTCGCGCAGCAGGTAGAACTTCTGGCTCAGGCCGTCGGTGCTCCGCTGGATGTCGGTCCACCGGGCGTCGGCCTCGGGCCCGGGAGGCAGCAGGACGGCCGCCCTGATCGCGTCCCGCAGGGTGGCGCCCTGCGCGCAGGCGGCGGCCACCTGCGACTCCCAGTTCTCCTCGGCCTTCGAACGCTTCCGGGTGGCGTAGACAAGCCCGGCGATCAGGCCACCGGCGATGACGGCGAGCAGGATCCAGAGCCACAGCAGCGAGGAGTTGCCGTCGCTCTCGGACGGCGTCTGCGAACCGGCGCCCGCCGGCAGCGCCGGTTCGGTCGCGGTGGCCGTCTGCGTCACGGTCGCCGTCGCCCGTTCGGTCACCGACGAGGTCGCCGTGGCCGTCTCCGTGGCCGTCGGTTTGACCGTCCGCGTCACCGACGTACGGGTCGGCGCGGGCTCCTCGGACGGCTTCTGGGATGGAGACTTGGACGGGCTCGGCGAGGCGTTCTCGCGTTCCGGGGGATTGGCCGTACGGCTGGGCGCGAACTCGCCGCTCCTGCTCACCGACGGCGATTCGGCCCGCGTTCCGCCCCCTTCGCCCGAGCACCCGGCCGCAACCAGACCCGCCGTCGTGAGGGTCACGGCGGCCATCACCGAAACGAGTCTGTGCCGCATCTACCGCACCTCCGCCCGGGCACCCCGCGTGCCACGTCCCCCGCAGGGTGAACGGATACGGCCCCGCCGAGCATCACCCGACGCGAGTGAACGCGGAGCCTAGGGATCGCTCGGGCGGAACCGGGTGCGGTAGGCGGCCGGGCTGAGAGCGAAGAAGTGCCGGAAACGGCGGCTGGCGTAGTTGGGGTCGTGCCAGCCGACGAGCCGTCCGATCGTGGCCACGGGCAGGTCGGACTCGATGAGCAGCGCGGCCGCGCGTTCCGCCCGCAGCCTGCCGAGGTAGGTCATGGGCGGGACGCCGAGTTGCGCGGTGAACAGGCGCGCGAGGTAGGGGGCCGACACGTTCACGGCGGCGGCGAGGTCGTCCAGGTTCCAGGCATGCTGGATGTCGTTCTCCAGCAGTTGCGCGGCGGCCGGCACGGCGGGGTGAGCGTGATCGGCGGCGTCCGTGGGGCCGGAGGCCGCCGTGCCGCCGAGCAGGCAGAGCAGCAGCCCCACCCGCATGGCGTAGGCCGGTCCGGGCTGAAGGGATGAACGCGGTTGGCTCGCGGTTTCGGTCAGGCCGGTTTCGACGATGGGCAGTGCGGTCGGGTGCAGTCGCAGCGGGCGGTCGGATCGGCCGGCGGTGTGGAGCATCGGGCCGAGGTTCGGGTCGGCGCGCATCCAGGCCAGCTCGCGCCGGAACGCCTCGGGGCTGACGTAGAGGTTGTAGACGATCAACCGGTGGCAGTCGTGGTAGCCGTGCCAGTCGCCCGGCCGGAGCATCGTCACCGAGCCCCGGTCCAGGTGCCGTTCGCCCGCGGCCGAGACGTGCGTCGCGGTGCCGCCCGTGACGACGGCGAGCTCGATGAAGTCGTGGCTGTGGGCGGAGGTGTCGCTGCGCAGCTCGAAGCGTTCGGCGGCGATGGGCGGCCCGCCGTCCGGGAAGACCTCCGCCAGCCGCACACGATGCATCGAGGCCGCCTCTCCCGGTCAAGATTGTGCTAGTGCTGTCGGTCTCTCGTGCTAGCCGTGCGAGCCCCGAAATGGCGACAGTTATCGAGACGCCACCCCCGGAAGACAAGGAAGACAGGCATGACCGTCGCCGCCGCACAACCACGTACCACGCCGGACGACCTCACCGACGAAACCGTGTCAGCGTACCGCCGTGATGGTTTCGTCCACCTGCCCGGAGTCATCTCCCGCACTGACGCCGCCCGCTACGCCGCAGCGGCGTCGGCAGCCCGCGAGACCATCGGCGACCACCACGACGGGGCGATCTTCACCCAGCTCCTCCAGCTGTGGCGGCACGACGAGACGCTGCGCGAGCTCACCCTGAACCCCGACCTGGCGGCCATCGCGACCCGGCTGGCCGGCGTTCCGCTGCGCCTCTGGCACGACCAGCTGCTGATCAAGGAGCCGCGCAACGGGGCCGCGACCGAGTTCCACCAGGATCAGCCGTACTGGCCGCACACCGGCTCGCGGCACGCGCTCTCGGCCTGGGTGGCGCTGGTGGACGTGCCGGTCGACCGCGGCTGCATGACGTTCATCCCCGGCTCCCAGCGCCTGAACGGCCTGCGCGCCCAAGACCTCTCCGACCACGGTGACATGTTCGCCGTCGCGCCCGAACTCCAGTGGGAGCAGCGCGTCACCGTGCCGCTGCGCGCGGGCGACTGCACGATCCACAACTCTCACCTCGCGCACTGCGCCACGCCCAATTTCACCGACGACCCGCGCATCGCCCACGTCGTCATCTACGTCGACGCGGACCTGAGACTGGCCGCCGAACCCGCGCACCCTGTAACCGATCCGCTGGGCCTGACCACCGGAGAAACCCTTCCGGACGACCATTTCCCGCGCTTCACCGCCTAGTCACCCGCCCGCGCGCAGGGGGAGCACCGTTCGGACCTCAAAACGTTCATAGTGTGAATGACTAAGTGGAAGCTATCGTTGGGGTTGTGAACGATGTCAAGCTTCCTGAGACCCTCGCGTTCCGGCTGGGGACCGTTGGCGCGGTGGTCGCGGACCGGTTCGCCGAACGGATCGCGGCCCATGACCTCAAGCCCAAGCACGCCGGGCTGCTGACGGCGCTCAGCGCGGGGGAGGTCGCCTCGCAGCAGGACCTGGCCGCGCGGCTGGGCGTGGCACCGAGCCTGGTGGTGGCGCTGGCCGATCACCTGGAGGGCTTGGGTGCCATCGAGCGCGTACGGGATCCGCGCGACAGGAGGCGGCAGGTCCTCACGCTGACGGGGCACGGGAGGGAACTGCTGCAGGCGTGCGGGGAGGCGGCTCGTTCGCTGGACGAGGAGATCACCGCCGGGTTGAGCGCCGCCCAGCGGAAGGCGCTGCAGGCGGCGCTCGGCGTGCTCGCGGCGGAGGCGGGCCGCAGATGAGTAGAAGGCCGTCCGGCCGGGTGGTCCGGCAGGTCGGCCGCCGGGCGGGTGCGGGTCAAGTGATCATTTCCCGGGGTCAGGAATGATCAAGAGGCGTGTGGCCGGCTGACAGCGGTGCTTCCCGATCAAGATCATGCGGGCTGGTCGAAGAGAGGGGAGCACCTTTCCGTGAATCGACAGTTCCGGAAGCTGGGGGTCGCGGCGGTCATCGCCGCGACGGCGTTCTCGTTCCAAGCGGCGGGCGCGCGGGCACGGGCGTTGAGCGCTCCGTCGCCGCCGCCCGCGACGGTGGACAGCGCTGAGCCGTACGGGAGCAACACCTGGGTGGACGCGCCGAAGGAAGACGCGGCGCAGTCCAAGCTGCTGAGGATTGATCTGCAGAACCAGCGGCACGTGGCGGGGAGCTGGGCCGCCACGGGGGCGACGATCGCCACGTTCGATGGCAGGAAGGTGGATCCGAACGTCTTCTGCGCGAAGGCGTTCAGCGAGGCCAAGTGCGATGTGCCGAAGAGTCAGGCGGCGAAGCTTGATCGGATGCAGGCGGGGTTCAGGCAGCTGGGGATCGCGCCGGGGAGGCTGGTGGACGGGCCGATCTCGTTCGACGAGATCAAGGCCGAGATCGACGTCGGGCGTCCCGTGGCGGTGCGGGTCAACTGGACCGTGGGCGGCGGGCACATGCTGCCCGTGTACGGCTACGACGCCAAGAAGAAGTGGGTCTACTGGGGCGACCCGTGGCCGACGGCCGACAACTACCAGTGGGCGAGCTTCGACTACCTGGTCGCGAATGACCTGTGGGTCATGACGGGCGCCATCACGCACATCGGCGAGAGGGCGGCCACATGAAGTACTCGGTGGTCGTTCTTGCGGCGCTCGCCGGTCCCGTCGCGGTAGGTGCTGTGGCGGCGGGGCAGGGAGCCGCGCAGGCCGGACCCGTCGCCTGGTCGGGGGCGCCGACTCGCGCCGACCTCGGGGCGGCGCGCAAGGCGGTGTCGCGGCCCGAGGTCGGCAACACGTTGCGGAGCTTCTTCCTGCACGGCCCGCAGCGGCGGGCGATGAGGGCGGGGGAGGTGCGGCCTCGGCTGTACGGGGAGTTGCGCGCCGTCTATCTGCTGACGCCGAGGTTCGTGACCGACCCGCAGGCGCCGGTGGCCTCGTTCGACCACCTCGCGGTCGAGGCGGGTGCGGCGGACGGGCAGCGGGCGGTCGTGACGATCGCCAAGAGGCCGGGCGGCTGGCAGGTCGTTCAGATCAGCAGTGGTGGTGCGGAGGCGGCCTCGCTGGCGCAGTCGCGGCCCGGGCGGGTGGTGTTCAAGGAACCGCAGATCAACGCGTGGTACGCGCTCGGGGCGGGGAACGTCATGCCGCTCAACGAGGAGGCGCGGCGCGGGGTCGGGCCGGGGAGCGTGACCACGGATCTCTACCAGCGGCTGGTGCGGGCGCGGTACGGCCGGATGCAGCCGGGCAGCGCGTACGACCGTGATCGGCTGGCGGGTGGGATTCCGCTCGGGCCGGAACGAGGATCGCCAACTCCACCTCCGGGGCCGGGACAGCAGACCGACACCGAGCCTTGGGGGCAGAAGGAGTTCCCGGGGGCGGTCTCCGACACGGCCACGACCGTTCCGATCCAGCAGCGCGTTCAGGAGCAGGACCAGTGGTGCTGGGACGCGACCGGCAGCACCATCGCCGCCTTCCTCGGGAAGGACGTCTCCGAGCGGGCGTTCTGCAAGCTGGCGCTCGGCAAGAAGCCGGGTGACGACTGTCCGAACGAGCCGCAGAACTCCTGGAGGGCGATGACGGCCTGGCATCTGCTCGGGCTGAAGAACGGGGTGGTCTTCGGCCGTCCCTTGAGCTTTGAGGACCTCAAGGCGGAGGTGGACGCTCACCGGCCCGTCTACAACCGCATTTCCTGGAAGGGAGGCGGCGGGCACTTCTTCACCATCTTCGGTTACGACCAGAGCCGGAACTGGGCCTTCTGGGCGGACCCGTGGGGTTCGGCGCCTCGCTATAACTGGGCGAGCTACGACTACCTGCGCGACAACAACGAGTTCGAGCTGTCGGACGGCGTCTCGAAGATCGGTGCCGAGTGGTCGGCCATTCCTCCGGTCGTCGGCAGGCAGCCGCTCTCGGACAGCGAGTTGCGGGCCTACGTTCAGGCGGATCCGAAGAGCCAGAGCGCTCCGGCGATCGCGGGCCAGACCACGTGGAAGAAGAAGCTCTGCGAGAAGACGTGGGCGGAGTCGCTCCCGGTCTGTAAGGCATGACACCCGGCAAGTCCTGACTCCTGGCTCGGGGCCCTCGGATGCCGGGGGCCCTGAGCCGAGGGGCCGGTACGGAAGTACCAGGGTCGGACATCGGGTCTCGGGAATCCTCAAGGCAACGGACCCACAAGCCCCCGCACCCGCCTCCCGACACCCCTGGAGGAACCGCCCTATGCCTTCGCTCGCCGACCCGGAACTGAAGAGGCGAGAGTACGAGCGCGTATTAGGGCCGCGGGACAAGAAGCAGCTGCTGGCCGCGGGCATCACCCCCAAGACGGTGCGAACGGCCGTCCATGTGCTGGCCCTGGTCGGCCTGGCGGTGGGCCTGTGGTGGCTCAAGAAGGTCACGTTCTCCACCAAGCTGCAGGGCGTGCTGATGGTCACGGCCGCCGTCCTGCTGGGCGACATCGGGCTGAAGCTCACGCGGCGGCTGGTGCCGTTCGGGATGCTGCGGCGGCACTCGGCCGCCCAGACGGCGATCTTCGCGGTCGTCGGCACGGTGTACGGGCTGATCGCGGCGTTCGCCATCGTGGCGGTGTGGCAGGACTACACCGACGCCAACACCGTCGTCGCCCAGGAAGCCAACGCCCTGGGCGCGCTGGAGCACATGTCGCGCGGCTTCGACGTGGTCACCAAACGGCAGGTGCAGGAGGCTGCGCGGACGTACGCCTACGAGATCATCAACGACGAATGGCCCGCCATGGCGCGTGGCAAGGACAGCGAGCGGGTGCAGGGCGCGCTCACCGAGCTGTGGCAGGTCTATACGGACATGGCCGGCAAGCACCGGCAGGCCGACCAGTCTCTGTATGAGCGATCGATCTATCAGCTGACCGAGATGGACACCAATCGGCGGGCGCGGCTGGCGGCCAGCCAGGACCGGATCCCGACGATTCTGTGGCTGATGCTCTACAGCGGCGCGCTCAGCACGCTGGTGCTGGCCTATCTCTTCGAGTCGCCGAACGACTGGTTCCAGCGCCTGGTCGTCGCCTTGCTCGCCGCGACCACGATGTTCGCCGTATTTCTCTGCGCGGCCTTGGAGGGGCCCTTTGACGGGGACATATCGGTGTCGTCCAAACCCTTCCAGTACGTCATCGACCATATGCAGAACCTGGAGCGGTAGCCGAGCCATGAGACGTACGCGATCGGACGGGCCCCTGACCGAGCAGGCGACGGTGTCATTGGCGGTCAACGAGTTCCTGCACAAGAAGATGGACCGCGTCTTCGACCTCTTCGACGCCGACGGCAACGGGGTGCTGGAGGAGGACGACTATGTGGCGCTGGCGCAACGGCTTCTGGACGCCTACAACGTGGCCCCCTGGTCGAGACGCGGCAAGCCGATCGTGGCGGCCTACGGATTGCTGTGGGAACGGCTGGCCAGCGACCTGGACGAGAGCGGCGAGGGCACGATCAGCCGCGAGGAGTTCCACAGCTCGTTCCAAAAGCATCTGCTGGAGGAGAACGGCTTCTACGAGGTGCACGTACCGCTGATCGAGGCGATGGTGCACCTGGTCGACCCGGACGAGAAGGGCGCGTTGAGCCGCGGCGACTTCTGCGGCCTGATGCGCAATTTCGATGTCCGTGAGAGCGACTCGACGGCGGTGTTCGACGAGCTCGACATGGACGACGACGACCGGCTGACCGTCCGCGAACTGGTCCGGGCGTTCCGGGTCTTCTACACCGACCAGGACGGCCGGCTGCCGGGCAACCGCCTGTACGGGTGGATCTACTGATGATCCGCCACCTCATACGGGCCGCGGTCGCCGCGGCGGTCGTCGTCTCGTGCTGCGCCGCCGACGACTCGCCCGAGACGTCGGGTGAGATCAGGGTCGGGATCCTGCATTCGCTGACCGGCACGATGGCGCTCAGCGAGAAGTCCGCGGTCGACGCCGAACTCATGGCCATCGAGGAGATCAACGCCAAGGGAGGACTGCTCGGGAAACGGCTGAGACCGGTCATCGCCGACGGCAGGTCGGACTGGCCCACGTTCGCCGGACAGGCCGAACGCCTGATCACCCGGGAGAAGGTCAGCGTCATCTTCGGTTGCTGGACCTCCGCCAGCCGCAAAAGCGTCGTGCCTGTAGTGGAGAGGCACGACCACCTCCTCTTCTATCCGCTGCAGTACGAAGGCCTGGAACGTTCACCGAACGTCGTCTACACAGGGGCGACCCCAAACCAGCAGATCATTCCGGCGGTCCGCTGGTTCCTGGAGAACAGGGGCAAGCGGGTCTTCCTGGTCGGCTCGGACTACGTCTTCCCGCGCGCGGCGAACGCCATCATCAAGGACCAGGTCCGGCTCCTGGGCGGAAAGGTGGTCGGCGAGGGCTACATCCCCCTCGGCAGCAAGAACGTCAAGGGCGTCGTACGCCGCATCATCAAGGCCAAGCCGAAGGTCATCCTCAACACCATCAACGGCGACAGCAACATCCCGTTCTTCGTCGCCCTGCAAAAGGCCCACGTCGATCCCAGAAAGACGCCGACCGTCTCGTTCAGCATCGCCGAAGAGGAACTACGCTCCCTCGACGTCTCCGCGATGGCAGGCAACTACGCGGTCTGGAACTACTTCCAGAGCATCGGCACCTCCCAGAACCGGGACTTCGTCGCACGCTTCAAGCGCCGCTTCGGGGCACAGCGCGTGACCGACGACCCCATCGAGGCCGCCTACACCGCGGTCAACCTGTGGGCCAGGGCCGTGAAGAGCGCGGGCAGCGCCGACGTCCGCAAGGTCCGCGCCGCCGTACGCCGGCAGGAGTTCGACGCGCCCGAGGGGAGGGTGTGGGTCGACCAGCTCAACCAGCACCTGTGGAAGCTGTCGCGCATCGGCAAGATCCAGCCGGACGGCCAGTTCCGCATCGAGTGGGTCTCCGACACCCTCATCCACCCCGTCCCGTACCCGCCGACCCGCCGCATCGAGGACTGGCAGGACCTGCTCACGGGCCTGCACACCGGCTGGCACGGCAACTGGGCCCGCCCGGCCGCGACCCCGGCCCGCTAGGCCCGACCCCGGCCCGCTAGGCCCGACCCCGGCCCGCTAGGCACGGCCCCGGCCCGCTGGGCACGACGCCCTAGGGAGCGCCAACGCCCGCGTGGCGACGTTCCGTAGCTTGATCGTCACCCCGAGAATGTGACGGCTATGGAACTGACACTCATCGGCGTGGTGGGCATCGTCGCGATCGTGCTGGTCGCGGCGCTGTCGGAGCGGATCGGGGTGGCCGCGCCGCTCGCGCTGGTCGTGGTCGGGATCGGGCTGAGCTTCACGCCGGGCCTGCCCGAGATCGACGTGGAGCCCGAGTGGATCCTCACCGGCGTGCTGCCGCCGTTGCTGTACGCGGCGGCGGTGAGCATGCCCGCCATCGACTTCCGCCGCAACTTCAGGGCCATCGGCGGGCTGGCCGTGGTCCTGGTCGTGGTCACCACGCTCTGCTCGGGCGTGATGTTCAACGCGCTGATGTCCGGCCTCGGGCTGGCCGCCGCGTTCGCGCTCGGCGCGGTCATCAGCCCGACGGACGCGGTCGCCGCCACCTCGGTCGGCAAGCGCCTCGGCCTGCCGTCGCGGCTGGTGACGATCCTGGAGGGCGAGGGGCTGGTGAACGACGCGTCCTCGCTGGTGCTGCTCGGCTCGGCGGTCACCGCGATCACCGGGACCGTTCACCTGTGGGAGGTCGGCCGGGACTTCGTCTACGCGGTCGTGATGGCCATCGCGATCGGCCTGGTGGTGGGATACGTCAGCATCCGCGCCCGGGCGCTGCTGAAGGACCCCGTGCTCAACACGGCCATGTCGTTCGTCGTCCCGTTCGTGGCGTTCGTTCCGGCCGAGGAGTTCGGCGCGTCCGGCGTGCTGGCGGCCGTCGTCGCCGGGCTGGTGACGGGCCATGAGGGCCCTCGCTACCTGCGTGCGCACGAACGGCTGGCCGAGGAGGTCAACTGGCGGACGGTCGCGTTCCTCCTGGAGAGCGGGCTGTTCCTGCTCATGGGCTTGCAGGTGAAGACCCTGATCGACGACGCGGGCTCCGGCACCGCGCGCGCGGTCTGGATCGGCCTCCTGGCCTCGCTCCTGGTGGTCGTGCTGCGCGTCGCGTTCGTGGCGCCGATGGTCGCGATGATGCGCCGCGACACCGGCCGCGCCGCCGAGTTGAAGCCGAGGCTGGAGAAGCTGCAGGACCGGCTCGACGCCTGGGGGCCGGAGGACGAGCGCTACTCCGAGCGGCGCAAGGTGCAGGCCACCAAGCGGATCACCCGCAAGCAGGCCGACATCGGCTTCTACCTCAACGAGAGCTTCGGCTGGCGCGGCGGCGTGATCCTGGCCTGGGCGGGCATGCGCGGCGCGATCACCGTTGCCGCCGCCCAGTCGCTGCCCGGCGACACCCCCTACCGCTCCGAACTGCTGCTCATCGCGTTCGTCGTCGCCGTGACCACCCTGCTCGTCCAGGGACTGACGCTGCCGAGGGTCATCCGTACCGTGAAGATCCCCGGCGACGACATCGAGGCCGACCGCGCCGAGTACGCCGACCTGCTGGTCGACCTGGGCGGCAAGATCGACGCCCTGCTGGACGACCCCGAGGTGACGGAGGGCTATTCCCCCAAGGTCGTCGAGAAGGTCCGCGAGGACACCGTCTTCCGCGGCATCCCGACCGGCGATGACGACGAGGATTCCCCGCTGCCCGACGTGGATCCCCGCAAGCAGTACCTGGAGCTGATGGTGACGATCCTGGCCGCCGAACGCGTCGAACTGCTGGCCGCCCGTTCCGAAGGCGCCTACAGCTCGCGCACCCTCACCCGCGCTCAGCATTCACTGGACGAGGCGGAGAGCCGCATCCAGCAGTTCCCCGGCCTGGACTAGCGCCCTCAGCCGGCAGGCAGGTAACCGGCCCGCCGCCCCTGCCGATAACCGCGCCAGGTGCCGAAACCGGCCGCCAGCCGGTAGGCGGAACGCGACCAGGGGATGTGGTAGCCCGCCTTGGTGTGCGGCGCGTAGACCAGGCGGTCGTCCTCGTACTCCATCCAGCCGGTGTACTTGCGCAGGTTCTGCCCGTACGTATAGCGGGCGAACGAGTGGGCCAGCATGCCCGCACGCCGCCCACCCGGCGGCACCCACCCCGACGGAGCCGCGAGCTCGAGACCAGCCGCCCCGACCCCCACCCCGTTCACGGGAAGGATGACCGGATAGCCGTCATCGCCGACCCACGACAACAAGCGGTTCTCCACGACCCCCGCATGCCGCAACGCGCGCCCCGCGTCCACACGCGGCCCAGTCCCCTTCTTCGGCGCCGCCTGCTCCACCGGTATCCCCGGCAGGGACCCGCCCAGCACCTCGTACTCCGCAGCGCACGCCAGGTCGGGCCACACCACCATCCGCTCCACGGCGATCTCGATCCCGACCCGCCAGTGGTAGACGCGCAGGTACCGCTCCCAGAGCGGCCCCACGTCGCGCGGCCCCGCGAACCGTTCCCAGCTGTCGCGATGCCGCTCCAGCCACTCCCGGTCGTCGAACTCCGACACCGAGGCACGCCCCTGGACCAGCACGTACTCGGGCCGGTCGCTGTAGGAGTGCGTGCGCGTGTGGTACGCGATGGCGATCCGCGGGCTCTCCCGGATGCGCTGCAGCTTCCGCCACATCGCGACCGAGCTGTTGAGCGGCGTCAGGTTCCCGCCCGCACGGTCGCGGAGCCCGAAGTTGGTCATGGGGGTGAGCACCACCCCCCGTGCGGGGGTGACGTACCCGAAGGCGACGACCTGGTCGCCGCCGATGATGTCGTCGATCTCGTCGGGCCAGTGAACGGGGGCAGTGCCGGTCATGCGAGCCTCCCAGTGTCATACAGACGTACGTGTATATATTAACGCGCCGTCCAATAGTCCGTGCCCGGAACCGGCCGCCTGTGAGCAGTGCCACCCGTCCGGCGCCGGTCGTACCGTGACCGCATGGAGCCGCCGCCCCCTCCGGGGAAGAAGGACCCTGACAAACCGGCCGCGCCCAGCCGGGTAGCGCCGAAGGTGCCACCGAAGGCGCCAGGCAGACCGCCGCCGGCGAAACCGCCCGACGGTCCGACGCCGTCGCAGCCACCATCCCTGACGCCGTCCTCGCCGCAGCCGGCGCCGAAGCCACAGCCCGTACCGCAGACGGCACCCAAGTCGACGCCGCAGACCGCATCGGAGCCGGTCGGCTCGGTGAGCCGCTCGCGGCAGACCATCGAACGCCTGGGAGTCGTCGTCTTCGAGCCGTTGAAGGTCCTGCCGGATCAGGGCGCGCCGAAGATGTGGCCGGTGGAGTCTCTGGACCTGATGGCGCTCGTGTTCGGGAAGCTCGGCCCCGACCAGGCCGCGCTCAAGGGGATCGTGATCAAGCGCGTCTCGGAGTTGGAGGAGAAGAAGCAGCCGACGCCGAAGCCGAAACCGGGCCAGACCTGGCATACGGCGGCCTTCTTCGAGACCAGCATTAACGTCACCACGATCACGGTCGCCGACCTGGCCAAAGAATGGGACGTCGCTCATGAGTGCGGTCACGCCGTCGCGACCTACGGTGCCCGGGCCGCCTATGCCAGGCTCACCGCGAAGTTCGAGGAGGCCACGAAGGCGGCGGAGCTCCAGCGGGAGGCCCACGCCGCGTACAAGGCGGCCAACGAGAAGCACATCCAGGCGGCCGAGGCGGCGAAGGCGCTCCAGGAAGAGATAGAGAAGGCCGACAAGGCCGGGAGCCCCACCGGGCCCCTGGGGGAACGCCTCAAGAAAGCACTAAGTGAGATGACGGCCTGCGGCGAGCAGGCAACGGCCCGCAAGACCGTGTTCGACCAGCGGGAGGCCGTGCACAAAGCCGCCAAGGCAGCCCACATCCAGGCGACCGCTGACCACAAACGTGTCGCGGGCACCACGATGACGGCGCGGGTCGCCAACTTCTTCGCCTTCGTGCTCAAAGAGAAGACCGGGACCGGTCTCTCCGACTACGCCACTCAGACCTGGCCGGACAAGCCCGAGGAGTTCTACTGCGAGGCGTACGCCGCCTGGATCACCGACCCGGAACGCCTCCGGAAGTTCTCCGTGGCGCTCTACGCCTGGTTCAGAGACGGCAACTACCGCAACGACACCCAGCCCACGCCGTCCTAGCAGGGCGGGCCCTCACCCGTATGAGGTGAGGGCCGGGTCATACGGCGCGGGCCAGACTCGCAGGATGTCGCAGGACAAGACGCGCAGAACGTTGCGCACGCGCGGCGAGATGCCGTTCTTCGTGTTCATGGTGGTCCTCAACGTGCTGATCGTCGTGGGGATCATCCGGGCGGCCACGGTGCTGACCTGGCTGCCGGACAAGGTGACCGACACGGCGTGGGCGGACGCGATCCGCTGGGCGCTGATCGCCCTCCTGCTGCTGGTGCCCGCCCTGATCGTCATCCGCGAGACGCAGCGGGCGTCGACGCGGGGGACGGCGGTGGAGCTGTCGCCGAGCCAGTTCCCCGAGATCTACGAGACCGCCGAGGACTTCGCGTCCGAGCTGGGCCTGCGGCGGCGGCCGGACATCTTCCTGGCGAACGGCAACGGGGCGCTGAACGCGTTCGCGGCGCAGGCGACCGGCCACGACTACGTGGTGCTGTCGAACGAGCTGTTCGCCAACCTCTACCACGGCAACCGGGAGGGGCTGCGGTTCATCCTCGGCCACGAGATGGGCCACATCAGGCTGAGCCACGTGGCGCTGTGGTACCAGATCGCGGTCGCCTACTCCCAGCCCATCCCGATCCTCGGCCAGCTGCTGTCGCGGCTGCGCGAGTACTCCGCCGACCGCAACGGGGCGTACGTGGCGCCGGACGGGGCGGCGGGGCTGGTCGTGCTGGCGTCCGGCCGGCACACCGAGACCGACGTCAACGTCAAGGAGCTGGTCGAGCAGGGCCGCAGGCTCCGCGGCTTCTGGGTGTGGCTGGCGCAGCTGCCGCGGTCGCACCCCTACACGGTGCGGCGGCTGGAGAGGCTCACGGCACACGGACTGCTCAAGTAGGGGACTCCCATGGTGACGAGGGAACAGCAGGCCAAGCGGATCGCGAAGTTCATCAAGCCGCTGCGGGTCAAGCCCGGCTCCAAGGTGGATCTGGCCCGGGACTTCGATCCCGCGTTCAAGGCCGGCGTCCAGAAGAAGAAGGACGGCGTCGAGCTGCTCCAGACCGGCATCGAGTTGCTCGCCGACTACCAGCGGCGGCTGGCCGCGCAGGACACCTACGGGGTGCTGATGTGCCTGCAGGCGCTGGACGCGGGCGGCAAGGACGGGACGATCCGGCACGTGATGAGCGGGGTCAACCCGCAGGGCGTGCACGTGGCCGGCTTCAAGGTGCCCTCGGCCGAGGAGCTCGACCACGACTACCTGTGGCGGTACGCGCGCGAGCTGCCCCGGCGCGGCGACATCGGGATCTTCAACCGGTCGCACTACGAGGAGGTCCTGGTGACGCGGGTGCACCCGGAGATCCTCGACCGGCAGAAGCTCCCGCCGGAGGCCCGGCGCAAGGGCATGTGGCGGCGCCGCTACCACGAGATCAACGAGTGGGAACGGCATCTCAGCGACAACGGGTTCAAGGTCGTGAAGCTCTTCCTGAACCTGTCGAAGGAGGAGCAGCGGGCCCGGTTCCTGCGGCGCATCGACGTTCCCGAGCGCAACTGGAAGTTCTCTGCGGCCGACGCGCGCGAACGCGAGCACTGGGACGACTACCAGCGGGCGTTCTCGCGGATGCTGTCGGCGACCAGTACCGAGTGGGCGCCCTGGTACGTGATCCCGGCCGACCGCAAGTGGTTCGCGCGGATCTGCGCGGCGGCCGTGCTCGCCCACACGCTCATCGAGATCGATCCGCAGTACCCCGAGGTGGGCGAGCAGCAGCTCCACGACCTCGAGGTGGTGCGCAAGGAACTGATCGAGCAGGCGCCGAAGGGGGTCCCGGCCGACCCGTACGCCGCGAACGGGAAGCGGGGCAAGTGATGACGACGCAGACCCGGGAGGCGACCGCCTGGTACACGCGTTCGCCCGAGGAGGTCGCCGGCGAGCTGCAGGTGACGCCGGCCGCCGGGCTGACCGGTGCCAAGGCCGCCGAGCTGCTGGCGGCGAACGGGCCGAACGCGCTGCCGGAGGAGCAGCCCGAGCCGGGCTGGCGCAAGTTCCTCGCCCAGTACCGCAGCTACATGCAGATCATCCTGATCGCCGCGGCCGTGGTGTCGCTGCTCATCAAGGAGTGGAGCACCGCGATCCTGCTGGTGGCCCTGACCATCCTGAACGCGGTGATCGGGATGCGCCAGGAGGGCAAGGCCGAGAGCGCCATGAACGCCCTCAAGTCGATGATGAAGGCGACCGCGCGGGTGCGGCGGGACGGCAAGGAGTCGGAGATCTCGGCCGAGGAGGTCGTGGTCGGGGACGTCGTGCTGATCTCGGCGGGGGACCAGGTGCCCGCCGACGGCCGGATCGTCAGCGCGAGCGCGCTGCAGATCGACGAGTCGGCGCTGACCGGCGAGAGCACGCCCGCCGCCAAGGACGCGGTGACGCTGACGGGCGCGACCAACCTCGGGCCCGGCGACCAGACCAACATGGCGTTCATGAACACGCCGGTCACGCACGGCAGCGGCCTGATGATCGTGACCGGCACCGGGCAGGACACCGAGCTCGGCAAGATCTCCGGGATGCTGGAGGCGACCGCCAAGGAGGAGTCGCCCCTCACCAGGGAGCTGGACCGGCTGACGCTCTGGATCGCGGCCGCGGCGGGCCTGACGATGATCGTGATGTTCGTGCTCGGCCGGGCGCGCGGCGACGCGTGGGACACGCTGTTCATCAGCGCGGTCTCGCTGGCGATCGCGGCGATCCCCGAGGCGCTGCCGACCGTCACCCAGACGATCCTGTCGCTCGGCGGCGTCGACCTCGCCAAGCGCAACGCCATCGTCAAGGACCTGCCGTCGGTGGAGACGCTGGGGTTCACCTCGGCGATCAACTCCGACAAGACCGGCACGCTGACGATGAACCAGATGACGGCGGTCGAGGTCGTCGACCCGGGCGACCGGTACACGATCTCCGGCATCGGGTACGGGCTGGACGGCAACGTTCACCATCCGGTCGGCGGCTCGCCGAGCATCGAGGACGCGATCCTGCCGTACCTGGTCGCCAGCGACGCCAAGCTGGTGAACGGCAAGGTCGTCGGCGACCCGACCGAGGGCGCGCTGCTGGTCCTCGCGCACAAGGCGGGCCTGGACATCGACGCGACGCACGAACGGCTGCCGCGCCTGGCGACGCTGCCGTTCGACCCGACCTACAAGCTGATGGCCACGTTCAACCGGACCACCGACGCGTCCGGCACGCCGGTCGTGCGGTGCTTCGTCAAGGGTGCGGCGCCCGCCGTGGTCTCGCACGCCGCGACCGCGCTGTCCGGCGGCGCGAGCATCCCGTGGGACAAGGCGCTCGCCGAACGGGCGGACGCGCACATCGAACGCATGGAGGGCGAGGGCTACCGCGTGATGGCCGCCGCCACGCGTGACATCGACCCCGCCACGTTCGACGCCGACGGCGACCTGCTCGGTTATGTGACCGAGCTGCAGATGACGAGCCTGGTCGGCATGGTCGACCCGCCGCGCGACGAGTCCCGCGCCGCGGTCGAGGCCGCGCAGGCCGCGCACATCAGGGTCCGGATGGTCACCGGCGACGACGTCATCACCGGCGCCGCGATCGCCGAGCAGGTCGGCATCGAGGGCGAGGCGATCCTCGGCGCCGACTTCGCCGCCCTGCCCGAGGAGGAACGGCTCGCCCGCATCGACGACATCGGCGTCGTCGGCCGGGTCGCGCCCGAGCACAAGGTGCTGCTCGCCGACACCCTGAAGAAGAAGGGCGACGTGGTGGCGATGACCGGCGACGGCGTGAACGACGCGCCCGCCATCAAGGCCGCCGACATCGGCATCGCGATGGGGTCGGGCACCGAGGTCGCCAAGAACGCCGGGCACATGATCCTCTCGGACGACAACTTCGCGACGATCGTGTTCGCGGTCGAGCAGGGTCGCAAGATCTACGACAACCTCACCAAGTACATCCGCTTCGTGCTGGTGCTGCTGGTGGTGTTCGTGCTGACCTTCCTCGGCGCGACGCTGTTCAACATCGCCGAGGGCGAACCGTTCAACCCGGCACAGGTGCTGTGGATCCACTTCTTCGTGAACGCGGCGTTCGGCTTCGCGCTCGGCTTCGACAAGGAGAGCCCGGGGCTCATGGGGCGGCGGCCCCGGCCGCGCGGCGAACCTGTCCTGACCAGGGGCGTGATGGTGACGGTTGGGCTGTCGGGGCTCGCCATCACGATCGGGCTGCTGTCCATGATCAAGATTGGCGAGAGCCTCTACGACAGCACGAAGATCGGCAACTCCATCGCGTTCACCTCGTTCGCGCTCTGCCTGATCGTCGCCGCGGTGCAGTGCCGCAGCGAGACCGCGACCGCGCTCACGACCGACACCTTCGACAGCAAGCAGATGAACTGGGCGATCCTCGGGGAGTTCGTGCTCGCGGTCGCGGTCACCCAGATGGACGTCTTCAACCGGCTGCTGTCCACGACGAAGATCGACGCCGAGCAGTTCGGATGGGCGCTCGTTCCGGCGATCGCGCTGTTCGCGCTGTGGGAGATCGGCAAGTACGTGGTCCGCAGGCGCTCGGCCGAGGCGAAGGCTCCGGCCCGTACGCCCGCTCTCGCCACCGGGACATGACCGATGACGGCGGTCGCCCGCGCCGGTGAGCTGCTACGGGAGGTGCCCGGGGTCCGTGCCGTCGCCGAGTACCGGCGGCAGTGGCTGGTCAAGGATGTGGTCGCGGGCGTCGTCCTGACGACGCTGCTGGTGCCGCAGGGCATGGCGTACGCGGAACTGGCCAAGCTGCCGCCGATCACCGGCCTCTACACGACGATCCTGTGCCTGCTCGGCTATGCGGTCTGCGGGCCGTCGCGGATCCTGGTGCTCGGCCCGGACTCCTCGCTCGGCCCGATGATCGCGGCGTCGATCGTGCCGCTGGCGGCGAGCGGCGGCGACAGCAAGCGCGCGGTCGCGCTGGCCTCGACGCTGGCGATCATGGTGGCGGCCATCATGATCCTGGCGTCGGTGGCCCGGCTCGGCTTCATCGCCGACCTCATCTCCAAGCCCACGATGATCGGCTACCTGAACGGCCTGGCGCTCACGATCATCATCGGGCAGCTGCCCAAGCTGTTCGGGTTCAAGGTCGACGCCGACGGGCTGCTCGCCGAGGCGCGCGAGTTCGCGAAGGGGCTGGCGAACGGCAAGGCGGTCGGCGCCGCGGCCGCGGTCGGCATCGCCGGGATCGTGCTCGTGCTGGTGCTGCAGCGCTGGCTGCCGAAGGTGCCCGCCGTGCTGGTCATGGTGGTGCTGGCGATCGGCGCGAGCGTCGCGTTCGACCTGAAGGCACACGGCGTCAGCACGGTCGGCGAGCTGCCCGAGGGCTTCCCGCCGCTGACGATCCCCGACATCAAGATGGGCGACCTCGGGCTGCTGTTCGCGGGCGCGCTCGGCATCGCCGTGGTGTCGCTCGCGGACACGATCTCGACCTCGACCGCGTTCGCCGCCCGCACCGGCCAGGAGGTCGAAGGCAACAAGGAGATGTTCGGGATCGGCGCGGCCAACCTCGCCGCCGGGCTCTTCCAGGGCTTCCCGGTCAGCACGAGCGGGTCGCGGACGGCGGTCGCCGAACGCTCGGGCTCGCGCAGCCAGCTCACCGGCGTCGTCGGCGCCGTGCTCATCATCCTCATGCTGGTGCTGGTCCCGGGTCTGTTCCGTGACCTGCCGCAGCCCGCGCTCGCCGCCGTGGTCATCACCGCCGCGCTGTCGCTGGCCGACGTGCCCGGCGCGATCCGGCTGTGGCGGCAGCGGCGGACCGAGTTCCTGCTGTCGATCGCGGCGTTCCTCGGCGTCGCGCTGCTCGGCGTGCTGCCCGGCATCGCGATCGCGATCGGGCTGTCGATCCTGAACGTCTTCCGGCGCGCCTGGTGGCCGTACGAGACCGAGCTGGGCCGGGTGCCGGGGTTGGAGGGCTATCACTCGATCCGCTCGTATCCGGACGCCGAACGCCGGCCCGGCCTGGTCATCTACCGGTTCGACGCGCCGCTGTTCTTCGCCAACGCCAAGAACTTCCGCGAGGAGGTCGAGCGGTTCGCGCGGGCCGACCCGCCGCCGGTCTGGATCGTGATCGCGGCCGAGCCGGTGACCGACGTGGACACGACGGCCTCCGACGAGCTGGAGGACCTCGACGAGTGGCTGAACGCGCGCGGCATCCGGCTGATCTTCGCCGAGATGAAGGACCCCGTCCGGGAGAAGATCGAGCGGTATGGGCTCACCCGGACCATCGACCCGCGCAGCTTCTACCCGACTGTGGAATCGGCGGTCGCCGCGTACGACGCGCTGCCCGCCACGACCGAGGCTGAGACCGAGGCCGAGGCCGAGACAGACCATCCCAGCAGCCGCTGACAAGGACGCCGCCCGGTGTCACACTGCCGGTGAGAATCCGCGGCGAGAGGCGGGCGCTGCGGTGGCGGCGGCCCGGCACGACCACCGAGTGCGGCGTCCCCGAGACCGATCCGCAGTTCCCGGCGGTGAGCCGTACGGGCGCGACCGTCCGCATGCCGAAGGACCGCCATTCGGCCACGGCCCAGAACGCGGACGTGACCATCGAGGGCGTCGACCCCGCGACCGGCAGGACGCGCTGGACCTGGAGACCGGACCCCATACCGTTACAGGGACCCCGCCGACGGGCTGGTGCGCCGAACGGAGCGGGTTCGGCGGCCAGCGCGGCGTCAGCTCGACCGTGCGGTTCCTCAGGTTCGAGAAGTACTGGCCGTGCACGATCGACCGCACTGGCCGCCGGCCGGGCCGCAGACCATGCCGTCGTTCGCGGGCGTACGGCCGGGCGGCGTCTACGCGTGGGTGAGCACCGACGGGTTGCACGCCGTCAAGGCATAGCGCCGGGGCACGGCCGCACGGCATGCCCCTTAGAGCATGGCGTCGAGGATCTCCGAGGCCTTCTCGGTCAGCTCGCCGCCGGGCCTGCGTTCGTGGCCCTCGGTGAGGAAGCCCTTCTCGCGGGCGAGGCGGACCCAGTTCGCCGAGACCCGCCAGCTGGCGCCGCACAGGTCGGCGAGGCGCTTCACCGGGTTCGGGTAGCGCTGGTCGACGTGCCAGGCGTACAGCGCGGCCACCAGGGCGTAGAACTCCTCGGACCGGCCGCGGCGTCCCGGCGTCGGGTCGGTGCGGATGGTGTCGGCGATGAGCTCGGCGACGCCGTCGATCCGGACGGCCTCCTTGCGGAGGTTCTGCGCCGTCCTGCGGACCTCGCGGAGCTCCTCGGTGAGGTGCGCCAGCGGGATCGCGCGCAGCACGTTGCCGGTGATCCCGCGGGCGATCTCCGCGGGGTCGGCGCCGGGCCCGGCCTTGATCGACAGCTCGACCGGCCCCTCGCTGTCCAGCGAGGGCCAGCGAAGGTTGACCTGCCACGCGCCGATGCGCGTCGACCGGCGGATCTCCTGGCTCGTCGTCGCGGCGTTCCGGACGCTCGGCTCAGCCGCCCGTCCGGCGGGCTGCGCCTCATCGGTCCGCGAGCGCGGATCTCTGTTCACGGCATTCATTCGTACCTGCGTGCGGGGTGGGTTTGTTGGCATTTCCGGTAAGCCGTAGATGATCACTTCGTCTGAGATTGACGTTTCAGGGCAAGTGACGGGTTACCCCACGGTCATGTGATCCAGGCCACATGACCACGGGATGCTCCATCGATGAACAGTGTCGTCCATAAGCGTCTCCAAAGCGTCGTCGCCGCAGATCGGAAGGGTTACGTGACGTGGGCGCCGGGACTGTGTGAGGTGGGCTCGGAGAGCACGTGGGGAACGCGCGGGGCGGGGCAACGGCGTGTCATCGAGATTTCATTGCCCCGGCCTAGCCTTCCGGTGCTTCGTTCCGAAAAAGCATTCCCGGGCTCCACCAGGAGGGGAATTCCCTTGCCCAGTTCATTCGAGCGCCCACAAGGCGCGTCTCGCAGGTCAGTCCTGAAGGCCGGTCTCGGCGCCGCCGCCGCGATCGGCGGGCTGGCCGCCACCGGGGGAGCCGTCAAGGCGATGTCCGGGGGCTCCGGCAAGTCCGCAGGCCTGTCGGGTGCGGTCGACCCGCCCGTCTTCAAGGTCGCCGACCTGACCGGCCCCGGGCTCTCCGACCGGTTCGGGATGCACTCCACCGACCTCGGCATCCCGGTCGACGCGGGCGACCGCGGCAAGCTCTTCGTGTTCGGCGACACCTTCAGCGGGCCCCGGGTGGGCGAGGGCGACTGGCGTTCGCCGACCGGGCTCTACTCCAAGACGACCGACCTGAACAGCGGCATGAAATGGGACTCCGCCGTCGGCGGCGACTACGGGCGGCAGTTCTGGGGCTACGACCATCACCCGGAGCAGGGCAACACCGTCCTGCCGACCGACGTGATCCGCATCGGCGACAGCCTGTTCCTGTTCGTCACCTGCGTCCAGCCGTTCCCGAACGTGCTGTTCAGTGAGATCTGGCGGTCCGACAACAACGGCGAGAGCTGGGACCTGGTCACGCCGGGCATCCGCGCCGACCACCTCGGCGGCCGGTTCCAGATGGTGACGTGGGGCCTGGGCAGCAACAACACCGTCTACGTCTACTCGACCGGGTTCCGCGGCCCGGGCAACGCGCGCGGCATCCTCCTGCAGCGGGTCGCCGCCGACCGCATCCACGACCTCGGCGCCTACGAGGGCTGGGGCTGGGACGGCAACCAGTGGCGCTGGGGCGTGGAGCCCTCGCCGATCCTGGACGGCAAGTTCGGCGAGATGTGCCTGCGGCCGATCGACGGGCAGTGGATCCTGACGTTCCTCAACGAGGACAACCCGCTGATCGAGTCCATCGTGATGCCGACGCCCGACGCCGACCTCGTGCACACCAACCGGCGGCACATCCTCATCGCCAACACAGCGTGGGGCACCGAGGGCGGCAACCGCGTCGCCCAGCCGTACGGCGGCTTCATCATCCCCGGCTCGACGCTGCGCGAGCTCCATTTCTGCGTCAGCCAGTGGAAGACCGACGGCGACGACAGGGGCTGGCCGTACCGGGTCATGCAGTTCAAGGCGCTCGGGCTGGACGCGATCTGAGATGAGGAACGGCATGACGAAGCGAGGCGTGGCTGTGCGGGGTGTGAATATGCGAGGCGTGACCATGCGAGGCAAGGCGATGCGGGCCGGTGCGACGGTCGCCGCGATGGTCACGGCGTTCGGCCTGGCCCACGCGTCCCCGGCACTGGCGAGCCCGTCCGCGACCCCCGGTGCGCGGGCGGCGGCTCCTGCGGCGCCCGACGGCGGCTACCAGGAGCAGATCGACGCCTACCGGAACGCGTCAGGGTCGATCGGCGCGATGGCGACCGTGCGGCATGGCGACGAGGTCGTCGGGTTCGGCAGCGGCAGTGCGCAGCTGGCCCCGCCGGTCGCGCTGGGCGCCGACACCCATTTCCGGATGGGCAGCCAGACCAAGATGTTCACCGCGTCGATCGTTCTGCAGCTCGCCGACGAGGGCAAGGTCGACCTGGACGCGCCGATCGAGCGCTACCTGCCGGGCGTCGTGCACGGCAAGGACCTGGACCCGAACGCCATCACCGTGCGGCAGCTCCTGCAGCACCGTTCGGGCATCAAGGACAACCTCGGGTTCGTCAACGGCGACTACTTCCAGACCGCCAAGCTGCTGCTGAACCCGGTCTGGCAGATCGTTCCGCCGACCGAGCAGCAGATGGTCGACGAGGGCACCGAGTACGGCAAGCAGTTCGACCCGGGCACGCAGGGCGTCTACTCCAACACCAACTTCACGATCCTGGGCATGCTGGCCGAGAAGCTGACCGGGTCGGACATGAGCACGCTCATCAAGACCCGGATCATCGACAGGGTCGGGATGCCGGCGACGTTCTTCCCCAAGCCCGGGCAGAAGGACCTCCCCGAGCCGTACGCGCGCGGCTACCTGTCGGTGAAGGGCGCGCCGTTCGCCGACGTGAGCAACTTCGAGCCCGCGGTGTGGGGTTCGGCGGCGGCGCTGGTGTCCACCGGCCGTGACATGACCAAGTTCATCAACGCGCTGGTCGGCGGCCAGGTCGTGTCGCAGGCGCGGCTCGCCGAGATGCAGCACACCCTCCCGGTCACCGCCGGTGTGGGCGACTACGGGCTCGGGCTGGTGAAGTTCAAGACCGCGTGCGGCATCGCCTGGGGCCACACGGGCTCGGTGGCGGGCTACTCGACCGAGACGGTCGGCGACGGTGAGCGCTCCCTGTCGGTCGGGATCAACAACACCCCGGTCATCGCCGACCAGACCGACGCGATGCAGAAGATGGTCGACAAGGCCCTCTGCGGTTAGGGCCGGCGTCTGACCTCGATCAGACCACTCCTCCTCTCCCCGGGCAGTGCCGGGCGGGCCTCCATGCCCGCCCGGCACTGCCTTTCCCGCGTCCGAACGGCTTGACGATCATGGCTCGTAGCTGGGCGTTCACCAGAAGTGATCCGAAGCACTCCCGGACTAACAGACATCACTGTATTTTTGATGCCCAGGGCCGCTACTGTCGTTCGCCGACGGGCGTTGACAGGACCTGACTGGGAGCGATCGTGGTCGAGTCAATCGTGGTGTCGGACACTCGGACGGATCTTCGGATCTCCGTGCTCGGACCCTTGCGGGCATGGCGCGGCGAGGCGCAGCTGGACCTCGGGCCGATCCGGCAGCGGGCGCTGCTGGCGGCCCTGGTGCTGCGGCCTGACGCCACGGTCAGCCAGGGCGAGCTGCTCGACGGCGTGTGGGGGCTGGAACCGCCCGGCACGGGCGACAAGGTGGTGCCGGTCTACGTCTACCGCCTGCGCAAATGCCTGACCGCGGCGGCCGACCCGGCCGAGCCGCTCATCGTCAGGGACCGCGGCGGCTACCGGTTCGCGGGCGCCGGGGCGGCGGTGGACACCACGCTGCTGGACTCGGTCGCCGCCGAGGCGAGCGCCGCCGAGCAGGCCGGTGAGCTGGAGGCCGCGGTCGTCACGCAGGCCCGCGCCCTCGACCTCTTCCAGGGCGAACCGCTGTCCGGGCTGCCCGGGCCGTACGCGGCGGGGGAGCGGTTCCGGCTCGCCGAGCGCAAGATCGCGCTCTTGCAGGAGAAGCTGGAATGGCAGCTGCGGCTCGGCTGGCACACCGAGACCGTCGGCGAGCTGTCCGCGCTGGCACCGGTGCACCCGCACAGCGAGCCGCTCTGCGCCCTGCTGATGCGCGCGCTGTACGGGAGCGGCCGGCGGGCCGACGCGCTCGCCGCGTTCACCCGGCTGCGGCGCCGCCTGGTGGACGACCTGGGCGTGGAGCCGGGCGAGGAACTGCGCCAGGTGCACCAGGCCGTGCTGCGCGAGGACGACCTTCGGCTCGGCATCATCCGCGAACGACCGCAGGAGGCCGCGCCAGACCGGCAGGCCGTGGCCCCGCAGGCGGATCGGCCTGCGGAGCGCCGAGGCCCGGAGCCACGAGCGCATGACGAGTTGCCGGTCGGCGTGGTCGCGCTGTCCGGGCGCGACAAGGAGCTGGCCTCGCTCACCGCGCCCGGCGAGCCGCGCGTGATCTCGGTGGACGGGGTGGCGGGCGCGGGCAAGACCGCGCTGGCCGTACGCGCCGCGCACATCCTGCGCGACCGCTACGAGGACGGCTGCCTGTACGTCGAGCTGCACGGGCACTCCGAGGACGGCTGGCCGCCGAGCCCGCAGCACACCCTGCGGCGGCTGCTGCGCACGGTCGGCGCGCCCGCCGACCTCGACGACCCGGGCGACCTGGACGAGCTGGCCGCGCGCTGGCGCGCCGCGACCGCCGGGCTCCGCCTGCTGCTCGTGCTGGACGACGCGGCCGGGGCCGAGCAGGTACGCCCGCTCCTGCCGGGAGGCAGGGGCAGCACGGTCCTGGTGACGAGCCGGCGGCGGCTGGCCGGGCTGGACGTCGACCGCCGCGTCACGATCGGCCCGATCGACCTGGAGGCGGCCGAAGGCATGCTCAGCCGCATCGTCGGAGAGCCGCGCGCGACCCGGGAGCGCGGCGCCGTGCGTACGCTCGCCCGGCTGTGCGGGCGACTGCCGCTGGCGCTGCGCATCGCCGCCGCGCGGCTGCAGAACCGCCCGGCCTGGACGGTGGAGTACCTGGTCGGACGGCTGGCCGACGACGGCGAACGGCTCGGCGAGCTGACGGCCGAGGACCGCAGCGTGGAGAGCGCGTTCCACAACTCCTACGAACGGCTCCCGTTCGCCGAGCAGCGCGCCTTCCGTGCGCTCGGCCTCGCCCCGGCGGTGGAGCTGGACCGGCTGGCGCTCGCGGCGATGCTCGGCTGCACCGCGCGGGCCGCCGAGCGTTCGCTGGAGAACCTGGTCGACGCCAACCTGCTCCAGCAGCCCGTCGCGGGCCGCTACCGGCTGCACGAAATCGTCGCCGTGTACGCGCGGCGGCTGTCGGAGGACGAGCCGGGCGACGAGGCCGCCGAGGCCCGCGACGGCGTGCTCCGCCTCTTCCTGGCGGCGGCGCGATGCGCCAGCGACCAGGGCCTGTCCGGCTTCCCGACAGGGCCGTCCGGCCTGTCCGGGCTGGACGCGGCGGGCGACGTCCCGTTCAACGGCCGGCGCGAGGCGGCGGCCTGGCTGAACGCCTCGGTGGACCGGCTTCCCGACGTCGTCGCGCACGCGGCGGAGACCGGCCGGATCGACTACGCGTGCTGGATCGCCGAGGCCCTCGTCGACCACCTCACCCGGCAGGGCCGGTACGAGGAGTGCCGCGCGGCCATCGACGCCGCGCTCCCGCACGTCACCGGCTGCAGCGACCGGCGGATGGTCTCCTCGCTGCGGATCGCGCTCGGCATCACCTGCGGGCTGCAGGGCCGCGTCGAGCAGGCCCGCGCCTGGTTCAAGGACGCCCTGCAGATCAGCAGGCGCGCGGGCGACCTGCACGAGCAGGCCCGCGCGCTGGGCAACCTCGGCGCGGTCGAGTGCGCGGCGGGACGCCATCTGGAGGCGGCCGAACGGCTGACCGAGGTGCTGCACCTGGCCGGGCGGCTGGGCGACGCCTGGCTGACCGGCGCGGCCGTCTGCGATTTCGGCGTCATTCATCATCGGCTCGGACGGCATGAGGACGCGCTCGACTGTTTCGCGCGTGCGCTCACGGCGGCCGAGGAAATCGGCAGCCCGCGACTGGCGGGCAGAACGCTGTACTGCTCCGGCGGGCTGCATGTGGATCTGGGTAGGCAGGCCGAGGCGGCCGTGCTGCTCCGGCAGGCCGCCGAGCTCGCCGAACAGGCCGGGGACGTGCCGCTGCACGCCACCGTTCTCACCAGGCTCGGAATGCTGCACGAGGCCACCGAAAGCCTCGACGCCGCCCTGGATATTTGCGTTTCATCGGGATTTCAACGCCCCTGAATAGCGTCTCTCCGAGACTTCGCAAGATCAGACTCGGAGGACAGGCATGGGATTTCGGAGACCGGGTGTTCGCGGCGCCGTAGCCATGGGCTCGGCCGCCGCGGTGGTCGCCGGCGTGGCCGTGGCCTCCACGATGACCGGCTCGCCGAGCGGCGCGGCCCGTACGGCGAGCGCAGGCGCCGACGGGACCGCGACGGCCGCGGACGGGGCAGGCGCGGACACGACGGCCGCGGACGCGGCGAGCGTGGGCCGTGCCGGTGACGTCCTGCGGGCCGGTGTGACGAAGGTGCGGTCGGACAACGGGCTGCCGGGCGTGATCGGCATGGTCCGCGACGGCGGCGCGACCCGGTACGCGGCGGCGGGCTGGGGCGACCAGTTCAGGCACGTGCCCGCCGACCCGCGCGCGCAGTTCCGCATCGGCAGCAACACCAAGGCGTTCACCGCCACCGTGATCCTGCAGCTGGAGGCCCGGCACCGGCTCTCGCTGGACGACAAGGTCGCCAAGTACCTGCCCGGTGTGCTGGCCCGCAACGGCTACGACGGCCGGAAGATCACCATCCGGCAGCTCCTGAACCACACCAGCGGCCTGCAGGACTACGCGGGCGATGTGCGCGTGTCGGGCCCGTACGTCGCCGACGTCGACCCGAACCAGCGGTGGGCGCCGCGCACGCTCGTCGACATCGCGACCGACAAGAAGCCGGTGGCCGCACCCGGCAAGACCTGGCACTACTCCAACGCCAACTACGTGCTCGCCGGGATGATCATCCAGCGGGTCACCGGGCGCGCACCCGCCGTGGAGGTCCGCGATCGGATCATCAAGCCGCTGGGCCTGCGGCACACCACGTACCCGACGTCGGACCCCAAGCTGTACGGGAACTGGCTGCACGGCTACACCCTGCCCAGGGACATCTCGTTCTCCAACGTCCAGGTGTTCGGCGCCGCCGGCGCGATCGTGTCCACCCAGGAGGACCTGGCGAACTTCAGCCGGGCGCTGCTCACCGGACGCCTGCTGAAGCCGAAGCAGCAGCGGGAACTGGAGACCACGGTCCCGGTCGCCAAGCCCGCGAACGGCGTCGGCTACGGCCTCGGCGTCATCAAGGCCAAGACCAAGTGCGGCCCGGTCCTCACGCACAACGGCGCGGTGCTCGGCTACCTGAGCTTCTGGTACAGCAGCCCGGACGGCAAGCGCCAGGTGACGGTGGCGACCAACGAGTACCACCTCCTCCCGACCAAGGCCACCGAGTCTCTCGGGAACGCGGCGATCGACGCCTACTGCGCGATCGGACGCAAGTAACACCGGCTCATCGCAACCCCCCACTCACCCGCTCGAGAACCAGGAACAGCGATTGTGAATCCCCTGCTCAAGGCAGGCGGCGGGCTCCGCCGTCTGAAACTCGACACCAGAGCCGGTAAAACGGCCGTCGCCATAGCGCTCGCCGGTGCGACCGCCGCGACCGGGCTCGTGGTCGTCGACCAGATGTCCGCGCCGTCGGTGAACGCCAAGGCCGCCGCGCTGGACACCGCGTGCACGCCGGTGAAGCTGGTCGTCGTGCCCGGAACGTGGGAGACCACGCCCGGCGCCGACCCGAACAACCCGGCCGGGCCCCAGATGCTGCGCGCCATCACCGACCGGCTGCAGGGGCAGTTCGGCGGCAAGGTCTCCTCGTACTGGGTGCCCTACTCGGCCACCGCGTTCGACCAGGGCCTCACCTACGCCGACTCCAAGCAGAGCGGGCTGAACGGTGCCCGTTCCGCGATGTCGGAGATCGCCAAGCAGTGCCCCGGTACGCGGTTCGTCGGCCTGGGCTACAGCCAGGGCGCCGATGTCGCCGGTGACGTCGCCCAGGGCATCGGCAATGGGCGCGGTCCCGTTCCCGCCTCCGACCTGCTCGCGACCGGCCTTGTCGCCGACCCGGGCAAGGGCACGCGCGGCGAGGTCAACCTCGGCCGGCAGGTCCCCGCGTCCCACGGCATGGCGGGCGCCCGCAAGCCCGGCTACAACCAGGTGTCGGGCCGGGTCGCCAACGTCTGCCTCCCGGGCGACCTGTACTGCGCGATCCCGAACAAGTACCACCTGCTGACCGCGGTCGGCGCCGTGCTGGGTCACGCCGGCGTCGCCAACCTGCAGGGCTCGGCCGAGGACGAGCTGAACAAGCCGCCGAACCTGGCCAAGCAGAAGCGCGCCGACATCAGCGCGCTGCCACCCGGCATCCAGCGCCTCGTTCAGCAGGCGCGGGCGCACGACACCAAGGGCGCCGCCAAGACCGCCGACGACCTCGGCAAGATGATCGCGCCGCTGCAGTCGATCATCCGGCTGCTCGGCAACCCGCTGATCGTGAACGCGCTGCTGGCCACCCCGGACGGCTCGCCGACCAAGCTGGCCGGCCAGGCCCTGGCGATCCTGTCCAAGGTGGACATGGTCGCGCTCGCCAACGACCTGCAGACCGCGCTGAACGCGGCGTCCAAGCAGGACGTCAACACCCTCATCCGGGTCGCGCTGGACGCGGCGCAGCGGCTCGCGCCGCTGGCGGGCCTGCCCTCGGACCAGGTGTCCAAGGCGGCCTGGGTCATCTCCGGCCTGATGCCCGAGGCGCTGCTCGCGCAGGCCAACAACATCATCGGCGGCATCAAGCGGATCGACTACAAGGGCATCCAGAAGGCGGCCGACTCGGTTCCGGCGCTCGTGCAGCGCGGTGACGTCGCCGGGCTCTACAAGGCGCTCGTCGCGATCGAGGACCGGCTGATGCCGCTCGCCGACACCGCCACGATGGTGGACCTGAAGCCGCTGGCCGCGCTGCTGGCGATGTGGCCTCCGGGGAGCCAGGAGCGGGCCATCGGTGACGCGCTGCTCATCCTCAACCGGGTCGACTGGGGCCGGATCGTCCGCGACCTGCGCGGGCTGCAGGGCAAGCTCGAGAAGTTCGACCCGAAGCACACGCCCAAGCTCGACCCGGCCAACCCGCGCAAGTCGCTCCAGGACATCTTCGGCGTGAACGTGCTGTCGATGATCCCCGCGGTCGCCGACCTGGCCCAGCACGGCCTGGACGTCGCCGGGCTGAAGCTCCCGAACGGGACGGTCGCCGAGCTGCTGCGCACCGACCTGAACCCGATGGAGATCATCAAGGAGGGCATGGCGGCCGCGGTGTTCTACGGCTCGAACGTGCACACCGCCTACGGCAGCCAGTCGGTGGAGGGCACGGGCCGCCCCGCCGTCGACACGCTCTCGGACTGGCTGGCCCAGCGGATCGCGGCGGCCTGACCGGCCGTCCGGCAAGGTCCATCACCGTCTCCACGCCCCCGCCACGGTGATGGGATGAGGCACCCCGGGTCTGGGGAATCGATAGCGCCACCGTTCAGACCCGGGGTGCCGCTCTCATGTACGGCCCCCGAACGTGGAAGCTGTCATGGTGACAACCTCTGACCAGAACGCCTCTGAGGACAGTGCCTCTGAGGACAGTGCCTCTGACGACAGCGCCTCCGAGGGCGCGTCCGACCAGAACGGCTCGCCCGGCTACCGGCGGTCGGCCGGGTCGGCCAAGGGCGAGGCCCGGCGCCGGGAGCTGCTCGACCGCGTCACCGACGACCTGGCGGCCAACGGGCTGGTGGACTTCTCGCTGCGGCGCGCGGCGCGGGCGGCGGGCGCCACCCACAAGGTGCTGCTCTACTACTTCGACGGCGCCGAGGACCTGCTCGTCCAGGCCGTCGCCAAGCTGCGCCAGCGCCGGATCGACAACGCGACCGCCCTGACCCTGGAGTCTTACGGGACGCTGGCCGAGCGCGTGCGCGCCCTGTGGCCCACCCTCACCGAGGAGGAGCCGGGCCTGCGCCGGGTGCTCGACCAGGCGATGGGCCTCGCGCAGTACGACTCGGGCCGCTACGGCGAGCTCGGCCGGCAGGCCTCCCGGCAGTACATCCCGATGCTGCGGTCCCTGTGCCCGGACGGCTGGTCCGAGCGGCGCAAGGACGAGGTCGCCGAGATGACGCTCGCGACGCTGCGCGGCTTCCTGCTGGAACGGCTCGTCAGCGGCGACGAGGCGGGCGTGCAGGCCGGGTTCGAGGCCCTGATCCGCGCGCTGGAACGCGAGGAGAGCGCTTAAGAGGCGCCTTGTGGGACCCCGCCGTCGACATGATGTGAACCACGTGGTTCACTTTTGGTATGACCGAACGCGAGAAGGTTCGTTTCGCCAGTGGCGGCGACGATTGCGCCGCGTGGTACTACCCGGGGACAAGCGGCACCTGCGTCATCATGTGCGGCGGGTTCGCCGTGACCAAGGAGCCGGGCACCGACCGCTTCGCCCGGCGCTTCCAGGAGGCCGGCTTCGGCGTCCTGGCGTTCGACCCGCGACGGCTGGGGGAGAGCGGCGGCACGCCGCGCCAGGTCGTCCGGATCAAGGATGAGCTCGCCGACTGGCGGGCCGCCATCGAGTTCGCCCGTACGCTGCCCGGCGTCGATCCCGACCGGATCGCGCTCTGGGGCTTCTCGTCAGCGGGCGGTCACGTTCTCCGTACAGCGGCGCGGGACGCGCGGGTCGCGGCCGCCATCGCCCAGACGCCGGGCGTCGACGGGCTGAAGCTCACGCGCAACGCGGCCCGGCATCAGAGGCCGTCCGCGATGCTGCGGCTCACGGTCCTGGGCCTGGCCGACGCCGTTCTCGGACTGGCCGGGCGGCCGCCGCGGCTGGTCCCGCTCGGCGGGCGGCCGGGGACGGTCGCGGCCCTGACCACCCCCGATGCCATCGTCGCCCCGGACGCGCTCGATCCGGACGGCCGCTACTCGCAATGGCAGCAGAACGTCGCCGCGCGTTCCACGTTCGGCATCGGGTCCTACCGGCCGGGGCGCGACGCGGCCCGGGTCCGTTGCCCGCTGCTGGTCGTCGTGGCGGATCAGGACCAGTCGGCCCTTCCCGGACCCTCGATCGAGGTCGCGCGGCAGGCCCCGCGCGGCGAGCTGTTCCGGGTGCCGGGCGGGCACTACGCGCCGTTCCTGGACGCCCACGAGCGGGTCGTGGAGGCCGAGGTGGCGTTCCTGCGCCGCCACCTGATCGCCGAAGGAGTGGACGCGGAGCCCGCCGCGGGAGCGCAGGCATGAGCACGGTCGAGCTGTCCGCCGGAACGATCGACTACACCGACAGCGGCGACGGGCCCGTGCTCGTGCTGCTGCACGGCCTGATGATGGACGGCTCGCTCTGGGACGACATGGTCTCCGAGCTGTCGGCCGACCATCGGTGCGTGGTGCCGACGCTGCCGCTCGGCGCGCATCGCCACGGCATGAACGCCGGCGCCGACCTGTCGCTGCCGGGCATCGCCGCGCTCGTCGGCGAGTTCCTCGAACGGCTCGACCTTCGCGACGTCACGCTCGTCGGCGTCGACACCGGCGGCGCGCTCGTCCAGCTGCTCATGACCGGCGACCAGAAGCGGGTGGAACGGGCGGTGCTCGCCTCGTGCGACGCGTTCGACAACTTCCCGCCGGGGCTGACCGGCCGGACGCTGGTGGCCGGCGGCAGGCTGCCGCCACGTGCGTTCGGGCTGTTCATGCAGCAGATGCGGCTGAAGCCGGTGCGGCGGCTGCCGATCGCGTTCGGCTGGCTGACCAAGCGCGGGGACGCCAGCGCCAAGAGGTGGATGCGACCCGTGCTGACGCGGCCGGAGATCCGTCGTGACACCGTGCGGGTGCTGCGCGCGGCGGCGGCCGACCGGCGGTTCCTGATTCCGGTCGCCGAACGGCTGCCGGGCTTCGAGCGCCCCGCGCTGGTGGTGTGGGCGAGCGAGGACCGGGTGATGCCGCCCGAGCACGGCCGCAGGCTCGCCGAACTGCTCCCGCAGGGTCGGCTCGTCGAGGTCGAGGACAGCTACACGCTGCTGCCGCTCGATCAGCCGGGGAGGTTCGCCGCGCTCATCCGGGAGTTCGTTCGGGAGTAGGGCTGCCGCCTGGGATGCGGCGGCCTCGCAGCATCTCCAGGCGGATCCGGATGAACTGGTCCCGTTCACCCGGCGCCCACGAGCGCAGCGGCAGCGCGTCGAGCTCGGCGCGCTCGCCAGGGTCGCGGACCACCCGGGCCTCGCCGACCGCGACCACCGACCAGCCGGTGTGCGCGGCGGCGTCGAAGTCGTCCACCTCGAACGCGACGATCGCCCCCTCGGCCGCCGCCGACAGCTTCGAGTCGACCGAGGTACGGATGATCACATCGCCGTCCAGGAGGGCGAAGTTCACCGGCTGGACCGCGGGCAGCGCCTGATCGGTGAAGACCACGCGGCCGAGTGGCGCCGATCCGAGGAGAGTCCGGCATTCGTCCGCGCCGAGAATCTCCAGGCCCCCCTGATCAAAGCGCATGTCCCCGAGGGTCCCGCTTAATCGGACGGATCAATAGGGACCAACGTCCTTGCCTTTTCGCCGAACGTCACCTCCTGGCGCACATGGCGGTAGCCGGTGACCCGCCGGCAGGAGATCCTGATCGTCTGGTCGTGGACCGCGCGGGCCCATCCGATCACCGTGACCGACCAGCCCGTGCCGTCGGCGGCGTCGAACGCGTCGGTCTGGAACGCGACGATGGAGTCGCGCGTGGCTGCGGCGAGCCGCGATTCCGGCGTGGCCTGGATGACCACGCAGTGGCCGCCGCCGTCGTCATCGAGCGCGAAGCCGACCGGCTGGACCGCCGGCAGCGCGCGCTCGGTGAACACGATCCGGCCGACCGGCACGGATCGCATCAGGGCCAGGCACTCGATCCGGTCGAGGACCTGAAGCCCGCATTCGTCCCGCTTCATGTCATCAGGCTGCGCTCCGCGGGCCGCGCCCGGCAGGGCCGAACGTCCCGTCCGGGGCGTTACAGGGTCCGCTCATTTCACGTAGCCGGGTCCGGTCACGCCGCGAGGCTGAACGCCGGTGTTCACGGAGCGGAACCGGGTCATAATGTCCGCGTGACGCCCGACGAAGGACCGGGCGGGGCGCCCGGCCGACCCCTACTTCCTCAGCTGCGTCTCGATGATCTGCTGACCGAGCTGCAGACACGGCTGGAGACCGCGCGCGCGACCCGCGACCGGGTGCACGCCCTCCTGGAGGCCGTCGTCTCGATCGGCGGGGAGCTGGATCTGGCGACCGTACTGCGCCGGATCACCGAGGCGGCGACCGCCCTCGCCGACGCGCGCTACGGCGCGCTCGGCGTCATCTCCGAAGAACGCGAACGCCTGGTGGAGTTCGTCACCGTCGGCGTCGGCCAGGAGGAGATCGAGGCCATCGGGCACTGGCCGCACGGGCACGGACTCCTCGGCCTGCTCATCAAGGAGCCGCACGCGCTGCGGCTCCCCGACATCGCGGCGCATCCCGCCTCCTACGGCTTCCCGGCGAACCACCCGCCGATGCGCAGCTTCCTCGGCGTCCCGATCCGGGTCCGCGACCAGGTCTTCGGCAACCTCTACCTGACCGAGAAGAACGGTGGCGCCGAGTTCGACGAGGACGACGAGACCGTGGTCGGCGCCCTGGCGACGGCCGCCGGAGTCGCGATCGAGAACGCGCGGCTCTACGAGGAGACCCGGCGGCGGGAGCGGTGGCTGGAGGCCTCGGCGGAGATCTCCACGGCGCTGCTGTCGGGCACCGACTCGATGCGGGTCACCGAGCTGGTCACCCGCCGGGCCCGCGAGAGCGCGGACGCGGCCCTCGCCACGGTCGCGCTCGCCGACGAGATGACGGGCGAGTTCACCATCATCGCGGCGGACGGCGAGGGCGCCGAGCGGCTGCGCGGGCTGCGGGTCCCCATCGAGGGCTCGCTGGCGGGCCCGGTGTACGAGACCGGCGAGCCGTGCCGCCGGGCCGACGGGCGCTCGGCCGCGGAACGCGCCAAGGCGCTCGACCCTGACCGGGTCGGGCCGATCCTGCTGGTGCCGCTCGGGCTGGGCGACTCGGCGCGCGGCGTGATCTCGGTGATCAACCCGCCGGGCGGGCGGGTGTTCGACGAGGTCGCGGAGCGGCTGCTGCAGACCTACGCGGCGCAGGCGGCGGTCGCGCTGGAGCTGGCCGAACGGCGCCTGGACGCCGAGCGGCTGGTGCTGTTCGAGGACCGCGACCGGATCGCCAAGGACCTGCACGACACCGTCATCCAGCGGCTGTTCGCGACGGCCATGACGCTGATGAGCGCCATCAAGATCACGCAGAAGCCGGACGTGGCGCAGCGGGTGCAGCGCGCGGTGGACGACCTGGACGACACGATCCGGCAGATCCGTTCGACCATCTTCGCGCTGCAGTCCGGGCCCGACGACCTGAGCCTGCGCGGGCGGCTGCACGAGGTCGTGGACGCCAGCGCCGAGAACCTGGGCTTCGCGCCGTCGGTACGGCTGGACGGGCTGCTGGACACCGCCGTCGACGAGGCGGTCGGCGAGCAGCTGCTGGCGGTCGTGCAGGAGGCGCTGTCGAACGTGTCGCGGCACGCCAGGGCCGGCGAGGCCGCCGTGGTGATCGACGTCGGCGACGAGCTCGTGCTGCGCGTGCAGGACGACGGCGTCGGCGTACCGGCGAACGGGCGGCGCAGCGGGCTCGCCAACATGGCCGCCCGCGCGGAGTCGCTCGGCGGCTCGTTCACCGTCGAGGGACGCGCGACCGGCGGGACCGTGCTCACCTGGCGGGTCCCGCTGCACGACTGACCTCGGCGCGCGTCCCTGCGGGCTCAGCGCGCCCTGCGGGGCAGCGCGTCCCCGCGGTGATCAGTGGTCGGTGCGGGCCCGCGCGCTCGCGGCGTGGTCGGCGCAGATGACGACCTCGCAGGGCGAGGTGTCCAGCACGATCGGCACGGTGTGGCCGCCGAACGGGTTGCCGTGCTGCGAGTTCACCCGCGCGCCGATGACCAGCAGTTCCGCCCGTTCGGCCGCCTGGGGCAGCACGGCCGCGGGGTCGCCGTAGACGATCCGCAGGCGGGTGAGGATGTGCCGCGACCGCGGGATCTTGCGCGCGGCCAGGGTGCGCAGCCGGAGCCAGGCCCTGGCGGTGCGGATCCGGCCGGGCGTTCCGTCCAGCACGCGCACCACCTCGAGCCGGGCCGACCGGCGGAACGCCTCGTCGGACGCGCGGCGCAGTGCGGCCATCGAGTTCGGCGAGCCGTCGACCCCGACGACCACGCGCCGTGCTTCGGGCATGACCTGCATGACGACCTCCTTGGTTCGCCACCAGCCTTACCCGGCGCACCCGCGCGAGACAGTGCCGAGCGGCCCGTCGGGGCGGGACCTTCGCCCTGCCCGCGGGCCGCCCGCGCTAGCGGCGCGCCGGGTAGAAGTACATGATCAATGCGACGCCGACGGCGCCTCCGACCAGCTGGGCGATGATGAAGCCGGAGACCGAGGCCGGCTCGATCCCGGCGAAGGTGTTGCTGAACGCGCGGCCGATCGTGACGGCCGGGTTGGCGAACGAGGTCGACGAGGTGAACCAGTAGGCGGCGCCGATGTAGGCGCCGACCGCCGGACCCGCGAGCGCGGTCCGTTCCGTTCGCACCAGCGCGAAGATCAGCACGATCAGGCCGAGCGTCGCGACCAGCTCGCCGATCCACAGATGCGCCTGTGACCGGTCCTTGTGGGACTCGGTCACCCAGGGCAGGTCGAACATCACGTTCGCCAGCATCGCGCCGCCGATCCCGCCGATGATCTGGACCGGCAGGTAGACGGCGGCGTCCCGGTAGGGCCTGCGCTGCAGGACGCAGTCGGCGAGCGTGACGACCGGGTTGAAGTGCGCGCCCGACACCGGCCCGAAGATCAGGATCAGCGCGGCCAGGCCGAACACGGTGGCGGTGGAGTTCTCCAGGAGCTGCAGTCCGATGTCGTCGGGGGAGAGCCGCTGGGCCATGATCCCCGAACCGATCACCACGGTCACGAGCAGGCCGCTGCCGAGGAACTCGGCGACGGCGCGGCGCAGGATCGGTGCCTCCTGCGGTTCGATCGCCGGTTCCTCGATGGGAGCGATGGTGGGGTCCGGCTGAACTTGGTCTGACTGTGAGGTCACGGGCAAGGCCGCCAGGGGAAGGAGGGTCTCGGATCTTTCACGTTAACAGCGGACGGTTGGCCCGACCTACGGGTGATTATTTGACCGCCGCCCCTAATGGGGGTTGTGGCGCCGTCGAGAACGACCGGGCGAGGGACTACAGGATGCGGTAGCCGACGCCTGGGGTGGTCGTGATGATCGGCGGGTCGCCGAGCTTGCGGCGCAGGCGCCCGATCGTGACGGTCACGGTGTTGGTGAGCGGGTCGGCGTGCTCGTCCCACACCTGCTCAAGCAGCTCCTCGGTGCTGAGGAACGCAGGTGTGGCGCGCAGGAGAGCCTCCAGGAGGGCGAACTCCTTGACCGAGAGCTCGAGCGGGCGGCCGTCGCGGGTGACCGTACGGCGCGCGGGGTCGAGCTCGATGCCCGCCGTACGCAGAACGCGGGCGCGGGCGGCCGGCCGGCGGCGCGCCAGCGAGCGGATGCGCAGCACGAGCTCGGGGAAGTGGAACGGCTTGGCCAGGTAGTCGTCGGCCCCCAGCGTCAGGCCCGCGACCCGGTCGCCGGGCGAACCGGCGGCCGTCAGCATCAGGACCATGGCCCGCTCGTCCCGTTCGGTGATCATCTGGCAGAGGGCGTCACCGTGCACGCCGGGCAGGTCGCGGTCGAGGATCACCACGTCGTAGGCGTTCAGGTCGAGCTTGGCCGCCGCCTCGAGGCCGTCGTAGGCCAGGTCCACCGCCATGCCCTGGTCGCGCAGCCCCTCGGCCAGGGTGTCGGCGAGGGAACGCGCGTCCTCGACGACCAGGACCCTCACGTCCGCGCCCCGCTCTCCGGGAGCGCCCTGCCGGCCTTCTCGGGCGGCGCGTTCTCCGGGAGGGTGATCGTGACGCGCAGGCCGCCCTCTGGGCGGGCGCGCAGGTCCAGGTCGCCGCCGTGCGCGGCGGCGACGGCCGCGACGATCGACAGGCCGAGCCCCGAACCGCCGTCGGAGGAGGTCCGGTCGGCGCCGAGGCGCTGGAACGGCTCGGTCAGCAGCGCGACCTGAGCGGGCTCCAGGACCCGGCCGCCGGTCTCGACGACCAGCCACGCCGAGCCGCCGCCGGAGGACGCCTCGATCCGGATGAAGCCGCCGTCCTGGTTGTGCGCGACCGCGTTGTCGATCACGTTGCCGACCATCCGGCTGAGCAGCGTGCGGCTGCCGCGCGTCCGGGCGGAGGCGATGTCGCTCTGAATCGTCAGGGACTTGGCGGCGATGTCGTCGGCGCGTTCGTCCAGCGCGGCGGCGGCCATCGTGCCGAGTGAGACGACCGCGGCGTCGGCCGAGTCGCCGTGCTGTGTGCGGGCGAGGGTGAGGAAGCCGTCCAGCAGCCGGTCGACCTGGTCCAGCTCGGTGCGGATCCGGTCGGCGAGCGCGACGGTCTGGCGCGGTACCGGGTCAGGCTTGGCCACGGCGACGTCGACGGCGGCCCGCATCGTCGTCAGCGGGGTGCGCAGCTCGTGCGAGGCGTTCGCGACGAACCGGCGCTGGGCGGCGAACGAGGCCTCCAGCCGGCCGAGCAGCCCGTCGATCGTGTCGGCGAGCTCCTTGACCTCGTCGGACGGGCCGGGCACGCCGAGGCGTTCGTGCAGGTTCTCGGCGGAGATGCGGCGGGTCGCCGCGGTGATCGTGCGCAGCGGGCGCAGCACCCGGCCCGCGAGGAGCCGCCCCAGCACGATCGACAGCACGGCCATGACGGCGAGCGCCACGACCGACCCGACCAGCAGCTGCCGCGATTGGACGTCGTGGACGTTCGCCAGCTCGTTCTGCAGGTGCTCGATCTGCTGCTGCTGCGCGGCGACAACCGAAGGCTGCTCCACGCCGCGGTTCTGGACGGGGGCGCTCGCGCTCTGGGTGCTGCCCAGCGTCACCAGCCCGGAGATGATCAGGAGCCCGACGCCGGACAACAGGAACAGCGCGCCGTACAGCACGGTGAAACGCAGCCGCACGGTGCGGGCCGGCAGTGGGAACCTCATGGTCACCAGGATGCCCTGCCCTGCCTAACAAGGATGTGACAGCGGTCGTTCGGGCGGCGTTATGGGCTCCTCAATACAACAGTGGCCATGGAAGCGATGATCGAGGTCGCCGGCCTGCACAAGAGGTTCGGGGCGACCAAGGCGCTCGACGGGATGTCCTTCACGGTGCGGCCGGGGCAGGTGACGGGCTTCGTCGGCCCGAACGGCTCCGGCAAGTCCACCACCATGCGCGTGATCCTCGGGCTGGACGCCGCCGACCGGGGCAAGGCCCTGGTCGGCGGCCGCCCGTACGCGACGCTGCGCACGCCCCTGCTGCACGTCGGGGCCCTGCTGGACGCGGCCGCGCTGCAGCCGAGCCGCAGCGCCCGCAACCACCTGCTGTGGATGGCCCGGTCCCAGGGGCTGGACGCGCGGCGGGTGGACGAGGTGCTCGAGACGGTCGGGCTGGCCGGGGTCGCACGGCGCCGCGCGGGCGGGTTCTCGCTGGGCATGCGGCAGCGGCTCGGGATCGCCGCCGCGCTGCTCGGCGATCCGCCGATCCTGATGCTGGACGAGCCGGTGAACGGCCTGGACCCCGAGGGGATCATGTGGATCCGCGGCCTGCTGCGGGGGCTGGCCGCCGAGGGCCGCGCGGTCCTGGTGTCCAGCCATCTGATGAGCGAGCTGGAGGGCACCGCCCACCACCTCGTGGTCGTCGGACGCGGCAAGGTGATCGCCGACACCGGCGTGGCCGAGCTGATCGCCGCCGCGTCGAACGGCCGGGTCGGCGTGCGCACCCCGGAGCCGGAACGGGCCTCCGCCGCCCTGGTCCAGGCGGGCGGCACCGCCACGGTGGACGGCACGGGCCTGGTGAAGATCTTGGGCCTGGCCTCCGAACGCGTCGTGGCGGTGCTCGGCGCCGCCGGGGTGCCGTTCTCCGAGATCGCGGCCGAGCGGGCGACGCTCGAGGAGGCCTACATGGAGCTGACCCGCAGTTCCGTGGAGTTCCGGGCGGAGGCGGCCCGATGACCGCCGCAGGGCTGGTCCGCGCCGAATGGACCAAGTTCCGTACGGTCCGCGGCTGGCTGATCGGGATGGTCGTCGCCGCGCTGCTGATCGTCTTCCTGGGGTGGCTGGCCGCCGAGGGCAGCCACTCGTCGTGCGGCGGCCCCGCCACGGGCTGTCCCATCGACCCGGTGGGCCCGGGCGGGCAGGGCGTGGTCGACCGGTTCTACTTCGTGCACCGGACGCTGCCCGGCGACGGCAGCATGACCGTCCGCGTGAACTCCATGACCGGCGAGGCCCGCGCGGCCGACGCGGTCCCGGGCGTGCGGAACGTCATCCCCGAGCTGGAACCGTGGTCCAAGGCCGGGATCATGGTCAAGGACGGCACCAGGCAGGGCGCGACGTACGCCGCGATCATGATGACCGGCAAGCACGGCGTGCGGATGCAGTACGACTTCACCCACGACGTCGCCGGGCGGCCGGGCAACGGCCCGCGCTGGCTCCGGCTCACCCGTTCCGGCCAGACCCTCACCGGCTATGAGTCCACCGACGGCAGCCAGTGGAGCAAAGTCGGCACCGTTCACCTGGCCAAGCTGCCCGCCACGGCGCAGATCGGCCTGTTCGCCTCCTCCCCGGGCGCCATCACGGTGACCAAGGGCGACTTCGGCGGCGCGTCCTCCACCATGCGCTTCTCCCAGGCCACCGCCGTCGTCGACCAGATCTCGGTGCAGGGCCAGACCTCGGCGGCATGGGCCAAGGACGACATCGGCGTCGAGAAGGAGGCCGACGGGACGCCCCACCACCCAGGCGGGCTCGCCCAGTCCGGCGGAACGTTCACCATCACCGGCGTCGGCGACATCGCGCCGCGCATCGAGGGCATGAGCATCTCCAACACCCTCATGGGCGCCACCCTCGGCCTCATCGCCGTGATCGTCATCGCCGCCGGGTTCATGACCGCCGAATACCGGCGCGGCCTGATCCGCGCGACCTTCATGGCCGAGCCCCGCCGCGTCCGCCCCCTCCTGGCCAAGACCGCGGTCATCGCCGGGGTCTCCCTGGTCGCAGGGCTGATCGCGGCCGCGGTCATCGTGCCGCTGGCGAGCCACATCCTGCGCCAGAACGGCAACTACATCCTCCCCGTCAGCACGTTCACCGAGGCCAGAGTCATCGTCGGCACCGCCGCACTCCTCGCGGCCGTCGCGGTCATCGCCCTGGCCCTCGGCTCGATCTTCCGCCGCAGCGCCGCCGCCATCACCGCGTGCGTCGCGCTCATCGTGCTGCCGCACATCCTGGCGACGACCTCGGTCCTCCCGTCAGGAGTGGCGCAATGGATGATGCGGCTGACCCCGGCCGCCGGCTTCTCCGTACAGCAGGCGATCCCGTCCTACCACCAGGTCGTGGGCAACTACGTTCCGCAGGAGGGCTTCTATCCCCTCTCGCCGTTGGCGGGCTTCGCGGTCACCTGCGCCTATGCCGTCCTGGCGCTCGGCCTGGCCGCGTACATGCTGCGCCGGAGGGACGCATGAGGCTGGAACTGCGCGCGGAGTGGACCAAGCTCACCACCCTGCGGAGCACGCCCTGGCTCCTCCTCGCCGCCATCGCCGTGACCATCGGGGGCAGCGCGGCGGCAACGGGCTCCTGCACGTCCGCCTCGTGCGGGCGTGTGGGACTCAGCCTGATGGGCGTCCAGGCCGGCCAGGCGGTCGTGGCCCTCCTGGCCGTTCTGGCGGTCTGCAACGAGTACGGCACCGGCATGATCCACACGACCCTCACCGCCATGCCCCGCCGTACGACCGTCTTCGCCGCCAAGGCCACCGTCGTCACCGCCCTGACCCTGGCCGCCGCCGCGATAGCCGTCCCGACCGCACTCCTGGTCGGCCACCTCGTCCTGCCCGGCCACGACCCGGCCCTGCGGGCCATCTCCGGCGCGATCCTCTACCTGGCCCTGATCGCCCTGATCAGCCTCGGCATAGCCACCGCCATCCGCGACACCGCCGTCTCCATCGGCGTCGTCTACGCGGTCCTGTACGTACTCCCGACACTCTCGTTCATGGTCTCCAAGCCGTCCTGGCAGCGCTTCTTCTGGAAGATGTGCCCCCTGAACGCGGGCCTCGCCGTCCAGTCCAACATCAAGATGGAGCTCTCACCCAAGGCGGCCCTGGGAGTCCTCCTCCTCTGGACCGCCGCCTCCCTCCTCACCGGCGCGACCCTCCTCAAAAACCGAGACGCCTGACGGAACGCACGATGGTCAGGCAAGCTCTTCATACAGGACGTGTCACACAGGACGTGGCCGAGCGGACCGGGGTAGTGACCATGCCGATCGGGCCTCAGGTCGGAAACCTGCGCGCGGAACCGACCCGCATGGTGGGCAGGGACGGCGAGCTGGCGCAGGTCAGAGTGCTGTGCGCGCAATCGCGGCTGGTGACGCTCACCGGGCCGGGCGGGGTCGGCAAGACCCGCCTGGCCCTGCGGGCCGCCGCCGAGCTGCGCCCGAAGTTCGACGACGGGGCGTGGCTGGTGGAACTGTCACCCCTCGGACAGGGCTCGCTCCTGACGCACACGATCGCCGAGACCCTGCCGCTGGCCGACCAGACCACCCGCCCGATGCTCGACGTCCTCGCCGAATACCTGGCCGGACGCCGGCTGCTGGTGGTCCTGGACACCTGCGAGCATGTCCTGGACTCCTGCGCGATGGTCGTCGCGGCGCTGCTGGACGCCGCGCCCGGCCTGCACGTCCTGGCGACCAGCCGCCGTCCGCTGGTCCTGCCCGACGAGCGGCTGCTGACGGTCGGGCCGCTGCCCGTCCCGGACGAGACCGGAGCGGGGCCACAGGACGCGATGGCGTTGCTCGCCGATCGCGCCGCCGCCGCGGTGCCCGGATTCTCCTTGACCGACGACGACCGGGCCGACGCGCTCCGGGTGTGCCGGAAGCTGGAGGGGCTGCCGCTGGCGATCGAGCTGGCCGCCGCCCGGCTGCCCGACGTTTCCCTGAAGGAGCTGGCCGACCGGCTGGACGACCGGTTCGAGGTGCTGAACGGCGCCGCCGATGACTCCGGCGACCCCTGGGAGTACGAAGAACGTCACGACGACCCCCGCCATCGCGCGCTGCGCACCGCGATCGGCTGGAGCCACGAACTGTGCGGCCCGCACGAACGGCTGGCCTGGGCGAGGTTCTCGGTCTTCGCCGACACCTTCGACGAGGAGGCCGCCCGGCGGGTCTGCGCCGACCGGCACCTGACCGCCAAGGAGATCACGGCCGCGCTGGGCGCGCTCGTCAACGCCTCGATCCTGACCAGGTCGGGCTCGGGGCGCTACCGGATGCTGGACACCGTCCGGGAGTACGGCGCGTTCTGGCTGCGGACCCTGGGGGAGTACGACACGCTTCGCCGCCGCCATCGCGACCACTACCTGGCCCTGGCCCGCCAGGGATGCGCCGAGTGGGCCGGCCCCCGGCAGCGGCCGTGGTGCGAACGCGTCATCACCGAGCACGCCAACATGCGTGCGGCCATGGGCTACAGCCTGATCGAGCCGACCTTCGCCCTGGACATGGCCGGGCACGTCGGCTTCCTCTGGCGGCACTGCGGATTCCCCCGGGAGGGGCAGCGCTGCCTGGAGGCCGTCCTGCGGTCCGACCCCGAACCGGGGGCCGCCCGGACCTGGGCGCTGTTCGCGCGCGGCTCCATCGCGTTCGCCCAGGGCGACCTGAGGGCGGCGGGACACTGGGGGACCTTGTGCGCGGCGGCCGCGGACAACGATCAGGAAGCCATGGCGGCCGCCGTGCTCTCCGGCATGAGCCTGGCCATGCGGGGAGACGTCACCCGGGCCACGGAGGTGCTCGACGCGGCCCCGGCCCCGGGCACGTTCATGGAAGATCCCCGCTATCGGATCGTCCCGTTCCAGTTCCGCCTGGTCCGCCTCTACACCCACTTCGGCGCACGCGAGCTCACCCAGGCTCGCCGGGTCGGCGAAGACCTCCGTGCGGACTGTGTAGATCAGGGTGAACGCTGGGTGCGCGCCTACGCCGACCACGTTCTGGCGATGGTGGCCCTGGCCCAGGGCGACCCCGCCGCCGCGACCGGCCACGCCCGCGATGCCCTCGAAGGGCATCGGGTGCTCGGCAACAGCACCGGCATCGCGGTGGTCCTGGACGGCCTGGCCTCGGCCGTCCTCGCCACCGGAGACGCCGCACGGGCCGCGTGGCTGCTCGGCCTCGGCCAGCGTTACTGGCACCTCATCGGCAGCGCCCAGATGGACTCGCCGAGCATGGTCGCCCTTCGCAGGAAATGCGAAAGCCGAGCTGAGGATGCCCTTGGCGAGTCCATCTATCGGGCCGCGTTCGCTGCCGGCTACGACACCGACCCCGACACCGGGGTCGCCGGGGCCCTGACCCGGAGCCCCGAACCCGCCTCTTAGCCGGGGTCGGTCGGCGGGCGGTCGGCGGGCGGTCGGCGGGCGGTCGGCGTCGGCTCGGGTCAGCCGGCGGACATGCCTCCGTCCAGGGCGATGGCCTGGCCGTAGATGTGCTTGGACTCGTCCGAGGCCAGGAAGGCGAAGGTCTCGGCGACGTCCTCGGGGGAGATCAGCTCGCCGCTCGGGTGCAGGGCGGCGGCCTCGGCCTCGGTGAACATGCCGGCCTGGATCGCGCCGTCGAGCATCGCGGTGCGGACGACGCCGGGGCACACGGCGTTGATGCGGATGCCCTGCTTGACGTACTCGATGGCGGCGGTACGGGTCAGCGCGACGACGCCGCCCTTGGTGGCCGAGTAGTCGGAGATGCCGAGGGGGAGGCCGACGACGCCGGCGATCGAGGCCATGTTGACGATCGTGCCGCCGCCGCCCTGGCCGAGCATCTGGATGATCTCGTGCTTCATGGAGAGCCAGACGCCCTTGAGGTTCACCGCGGACAGCTGGTCCCAGGTCTCCTCGCCGATCTCGTGCAGCGGGGTGCCCTGCTGCTCGACGCCGGCGTTGTTGACCGCGCAGTCGAGGCGGCCGTACGCGCTCACGGCCGCCTGGACCGCGGCCTGAACGTCGGCGCCCGAGGTGACGTCGGTGCGGACGAAGATCGCTTCGCCACCGTCCTTCTCGATGGCGGCGACGGTGTCGCGCCCGCCCTCCTCGTTGATGTCGGCGACCACGACCTTGGCGCCGTACGAGGCGAACGTGCGCGCCGTCGCCGAACCGATGCCCGTGGCGGCACCGGTGATCAGGACGGACTTGCCTGCGAGCTTTGCGCCCACTGTGACTCCTTCTGGCGGGGGTTTGTACATGTGCGGGGTCAGGCGGTCGGGGTCAGGCGGCCGGGCGGCCGGGGGTAAACGGCGGGGCGGCCGGGCGGTCGGGCGGCCTGGCGGTCAGCGGCGGGCTGCGGCGCTGGAGGAGAGGACGTGCTCGATCATGGTGATCAGCACGTGCTTGGCCGACTCGCGGTTGCGGACGTCGCACAGCACCAGCGGCACGTCCTCCTCCAGGTCGAGCGCGATCCGCACGTCCTCCGGGTTCTTGCGCTCGGCGCCGTCGAAGCAGTTCACCGCGACCACGAACGGGGTGCGGCGGTCCTCGAAGTAGTCGACGGCGGCGAAGCAGTCGGCGAGGCGGCGGACGTCGGCGAGCACGACCGCGCCGATGGCGCCGAGCGCCAGCTCGTCCCACATGAACCAGAACCGCTGCTGGCCGGGCGTGCCGAAGAGGTAGAGGACCAGGTCGTCGGGCATGGTGATGCGGCCGAAGTCCATCGCCACGGTCGTGCTGGTCTTGCCGGCGACGCCGGTGACGTCGTCCACGCCGACGCCCTTGTCGGTGAGGTACTCCTCGGTGCGCAGCGGGCGGATCTCGCTGATCGAGCCGACCATCGTCGTCTTGCCCACCCCGAACCCGCCCGCGATGAGGATCTTCGCGGCGATCGGCTGGCCCGTGGTGTCAGAGGGCGCGTAGTCCATGCAGCAGCTTCCTTAGTACGAGCTCGTCCGGGACGTCGCCGGTGGGGGTCGGCGTCAGCACCCTGAGCAGGTTCTCGTCGCGCAGATCGTCGACCAGGACGCGCACGACGCCCACGGGCAGGTCGATCTCGGACGACAGGTCGGCGAGCGTGACCGGCCGCCGGCAGACCGCCAGCACCCTGCGGTGCTCGGGGTCCAGCCGCATCCGGCGCGGCACGGGCACGCCGGTCGCCTCCAGCAGGGTGATCAGGTTCAGTGCGTCGGCGCGAAGCCGGGTCCGGCCGCGCGTGACGGTGTAGGGCCGGAAGATCGGCCCCGCGTCCGCGTCGAGCCAGCGGTCATCGCTCACCGGTGCTCACCTCGCGCTGGACCCCGACAGCCGCGGGACCACCGGCGGCCGTTCGGCCAGCCGCTCGGCGAGCTCGGTCAGCTCGAAGGCGACCGTGCCCGCGTCGGAGTCCGCGGGGATGACGGCGGCCAGGCACGCGTGATCCCCGGCCGGGACCATGAACACCAGCGCCGTGTCCATCTCGATGACGCTCTGCATCAGCTCACCCCCGGCGAACCGGTTGCACGCGCCGCGCGCGAGTCCCTGAACGCCCGCCACCAGGGCGGACAGATGGTCGGCGTTCTCCCGGTCGAGCCCGGAGGAGGACGCCACGACCAGCCCGTCGGTGGACAGCAGCACGGCGACGCCCGCCACCTGCACCCGGCTCAGCAGCGCGTCGAGGTGCTGGCGCACCTGCGCGGCCGTCATCGCTTGTTCCGTCATCGCTCACCCTCGTCGCTTCCGGGTGCGGGCGGGGGAGTCGAGGCCCGCCCGCGCCGCCAGCCGCTCTGCATCGATGACATGACCGAACGGGCACGCTCGGGTGAACGCGCCTGCCGTTCGGCCGGCTGCTGCTCCTCGTCCGGCGCCGACTGCGGGCCGGTGTCGCGGAGCTGCGGGGCCAGGTTCGCGCGGCGTACGCGGCGCGGCATCCCCGCGTGGGTGCCCGCGGAGGCCGCGGCGCCCGAGGTGCCCGCGTGGGTGCCGGCGTCCCCGTACGAGGCGTCCGCGTACGGCGTGGACTGCGGCGACTGCGGGGCGGGAGGCGCGGGAGCGGACGAGGCCGGAGGCACCGGAGCCGACAAGGGGTCGTGCGCCGAGGCCGACAGCGGGTCGTACGCCGTGGCCTGCAGGGGAGCGCTGAGCGGGTCGTTCAGCGGCGGCTTGAACGGGTCGTGCTGCGCGGGACCGTGCTGCCCGGGAGGCGGCGGCGTCGGCATCGAGTGAGCGCCCGTCGAGTGAGCGCCCGTCGAGTGAGCGCCGGTCGAGTGGGCGCCGGTCGCGTAGGCGGGCGACTGCGCCGGGTACTCCCCGGTCTGGTGAACGCGGTGCTCGCCCGAGTGCTCGGCGCGGTACTCGCCGGAATGCTCCGGAGCCTGCTCGGCGACGCCGATCTTGTCGGGGGAGACGACGAGCGAGTGCGGCAGGAGCGCGATCGCGGTCACGCCGCCGTAGCCGTTCGGCTGCAGCGTGACGTTGATGCCGTGCCGGTGCGCGAGCGTCCCGACGACGAACAGCCCGAGCTGCTCGCCGCCCGCCAGGTCGAACTCGGGCTCCTGGGCGAGCTGCCGGTTGATGCCGGCGAGCTTCTCGGCGTTCATCCCGAGGCCGCGGTCCTGGATCTCCACCACGAACCCGCGGCCGACCAGCCCGGCGTCCACCTCGACCGCGGTGTTCGGCGGCGAGAACGTCACCGCGTTCTCCAGCAGCTCGGCCAGCAGGTGGACCACGTCGGCGACGGCGGCGCCGACGATCCCCTCCTCCGCCGTGCTCACCACCTCGACGCGCGCGTAGTCCTCGATCTCACCGATCGAGCCGCGCAGCACGTCCAGGACGCCGACCGGGTGCCGCCAGCCGCGGCCCGGCGTCGAGCCGGACAGGATGATCAGGCCTTCCGCGTGCCGGCGCATGCGGGTGGTCAGGTGGTCGATGGCGAACAGGTCGGAGAGGTCGTCGGGGTCGGAGGCCTTGCGCTCCAGCGTGTCCAGCATCGCCAGCTGGCGGTGCAGCAGCGACTGGTTGCGGCGCGCCAGGTTCTGGAACACCCCGTTCACCGCCTTGCGCAGCTCGGCCTGGCCGACGGCGGCCTCGATCGCGGTGCGCTGGACGGTGGAGAACGCGGCGGCGACGTTGGCCACCTCGGCGGTCTTGCCGACCTCCAGCGGCGGCGCCTCGGCCACGACGTCCACGTCGTCCCCGCGCTTCAGTCGGGTGACGACGCCGGGCAGGCGCTGGTCGGCCAGGTCGCGGGCGGCGCCCTGCAGGCCGAGCAGGTCGCGGCTGATGCGGCGGCCGAACCGCAGCATCAGGATCGCCGTCAGGAGAATCGCGACCAGCCCGACGCCGCCGACCAGGATGAGCCGGAGCATCGTCGCGTCGGACCTGTTCTTGGAGTCCGCCGACAGCACGGTGCGGGACTTGAGAAGTGCGCCGTTCATCTGCTGGAGGTAGGTGCCCACCGACGCCTGCCACGCCTGCGGCGTGAGCTTGAGGCGCTTGCCGGTGTTGGTCGCCACGATGTGGTCCTCGACCGAGTTGAAGCTCGTGGTCGGCGTGCCCGCCAGCACCTGCCGGAACGGGTCGCCGTTCGCCCGGTTGAACTCCGACATCGCCGAGCTCTCCAGGTAGCGACGCTCGAACACCAGCTTGGAGATCGCGGCGCGCTCGTCGGCGGTCATCCGGCCGCCCGCGACCAGCACGCCGCCGACCAGCGCCGCCTCGCGCCCGGCCAGCTCCATCGCGCGCGACACGTTCGTCAGCTGGTAGGCCTGCTGGTCCTTACTGTCGCCGACCAGCAGGTAGATGAACCGGAAGTGGGTGTCGAGGATGTCGTTGTAGGCGTTGAACGCGGCGAGCTTGGTCATCGACCCCGAGTCGACGTCGCCGCGCACCGCCGAGATCCGGTTGAGCTTGCCGATCAGGTCCGCGAGCCGCCGCTTCAGCTCGGCCGACAGCGTGTCCTGGAACTTCCCGGACTTGGCCGCCGCGTTCATCGCGACGATCGTGGCGTCCATCTTCTTGCGCACGGCGTCCATCGGCGTGCGCGGCAGCGTCCCGCCGCCGCTCAGCCAGACCACCGACTCCTGCCGCTCCTGCGCCAGCGTGAGCAGCATCGGCTGCACCGCGTTGCCGTAGATCTTGTTGGTGGTGTCGATGTTGCGCTGGTGGATCGCCTCGGCCGCGGTGCTCTGCGCGGCGAACGCCCAGAGCGTCACCAGCGAGATCATCGGGATGATGAGCAGGCTGTAGAGCGAGAACCGGATGGAGCGCCGCCGCTTGGTCTTCCTGGGGCTGGTCATGCCCGGCACCGCCTGCCTTGCTGCTCGGGGTGATCAAAACTCGGGCCACCCTAGCCGCTTGTCTGATCATTTGTCGGGTTTTGTGGATCTTGTCGCGGGGGCGGTGGAATCATGTGCCGACGTTCCGCCTACCAACGAGAGGACCTCTGTGAAGGGCGAAACGACCGAACGGCTGGATTGGCTCATCGACGGCCTCGTGAAGCGGGTCCCACAGGTGTCCAAGGCCGTCGTGCAGTCCGCGGACGGCATCCTCATGGGCGCGTCCGCCGGCCTCGAACGCGAGGACGCGAACTACCTGTCCGCGCTGGCCGCGGGCCTGCAGAGCCTCGCCCAGGGCGCGCGCACCCAGTTCGGCGCGGGCGAGGTCCACCAGACCATCATCGAGATGCGCGACGCGTTCCTCTTCGTCACCGCCGCGGGAGAGGGCGCCTCCCTCACCGTCCTCAGCGACGCCGACGTGGACCCCGCGCAGATCAGCTACGAGATGGCAGTCCTAGTCCGCCAGGTGGGCGAACACATCTCCTCCCACCCCCGGTAGCCCGCGCTCGGCCGGGTCGCGCCGGGTCGGGAGACCGATCTTGGCCGCGACCGGTCCGGGAGCCGGGGGACATCAGCCGGGCGTCAACACCAGCGTCCGCCGCCGCAGCACCGTCACCACAGCGATCACCGCCGCAATCGCAACGGCGGCCATGACAGTCAGGGTCGGCCCCCGAGAATCCAGCAGCACACCCGCGACCGCGCTACCGGCGGCAAAGCCCCCGTTGTTGGCCGTCGCCACCCAGGTGTTGGCCTCCGTAGGCGCCGTTCCCGACGCGGCGACCAGATCGTTCACCAAGAAATAAGCAGTAGTGAAGAGCGGCGCGAGATTGAGACCCACCACGAACACCACCACACCCGCCCGCACCGGGCCGTCGATCAACCCCAGCGGCAGCAGCGTCAGCGTGAACGCGATGACCAGCACCACGAACCGTTTGACCGCCGCACTGCGCCACTGAACGCGCCCGTACCAGATCCCCCCGATCGCGCTGCCCGCCGACAGCATCGCCAGCAGGACTCCACCCGCCCCCGGCGACCCGGCCCGGTCGGCGATGAACGGCAACGTCACCTGCAGCACGCCCACGACCAGCCCGACCCCGGCGAACGCCAGCACGATGGTCCGAATCCCCACCACCGCCAAAGGCCGCCCGTCCGCCTCCTCGACATCGTTCGCCGCACCCGGCTCGACCGACACCACAAAACAGACGGTGCCAAGCCCGATCAGCCCCATCACCAAGACCATCGCCGCCAACGGCTCGGCAACAGCGATCAGCCCTCCCGCCAACAGAGGCCCGACCGTGAACACCACTTCCTCGGTCACGGAATCCAGGGCATAAGCAGTGTTCAGGGGCCGCCCGTCCAGAATCCTCGCCCACAGAACCCGCATGACCGTCCCCAGCGGCGGAGCGAAAACCCCCGCAACCCCAGCAGCCACGATCAGCGCAACGGCCCCCGCCCCCGCCTCGGCCAGGCCGATCAACCCAGAAAGCCCCAGCAGGTAAAGCACCGTCAGAACACTCAGCCCATACCGAGCGCCCCTCCGGTCGATCAGACGAGCACGAGCAGGCGCGAAGAGCGTCACCGTAGACGCCAGCGCCCCAGACGTGAACCCGGCAACGCCAAAAGACCCGGTCGCTTCACGAACCAGCAGAATCAAAGCCAACGGCAGAACGGCAAACGATAGGCGCGCGACACAACTGCCGAAGAACGGCAAACGCGCCTCCCGCACGGCCAACACCGAGCGGTAGGTAGCGGAAGTCAAAAGCAGATTCCTCGATAAAGAGCGAGCCCCATCACAGGACCCACACCGGCCAGGTCGGGTCGCTACTCCCGACCCCGGCTACGGCGGTCCGGCCTGGCCCACCGACCGAGAAATCTCCACTGCCCCTCCCGAGCTTTGATCTTGGATCCTAGGCGAGCCCCAGCCGCCTGAACACCTCAATATCCCAAGGAAGGATGTCGGCAGCACTGAACAAGGCCTGATAAACCCGCACCTGACCAGGCTCCATCCCCGCAACGTTCAGCCCAACAACCCGCTCGAGTTGCTCTCGACCCAGCAGCCGCAGCCCAAGCCCCGCCACCCCGTCGATCACGTCCCGCTCGTCCGGGCGCAGCCCCTCCGAAGACCCCGTGAGCACATCCGTCCACACCTGACTCACCGGATCAGCCCGAGCGAACACCGCACAGGCCGCAACGGCCGACAGCCCGAGAACCCACTCCTCGCCCCCGCGGCTCAACGACAGGATGAACCCGACATCCTCGTTCTCGTCCGTCGTGTCGATGACCTCGAAGCGGGAGCTCAGCCGTTCGATGAACGCGGCATAGGGCCGCTTCGCCATGCGCTGCGTGATGCCGAAATAGCGCGGCTCGGAGAGCGACCCATAAGCCCGCTCGATGTCATCGATGATGCGCTGAGTCAGTGCGACGAGCCTTTCGTCAGAAGAGCCTTCCGCGGTCGGGGTGGGGGCGGCCCCAGTGGTCTTCCCAGTAGCGGATCTCGGCCTCGGTCTCCGGGAGGTCGGGGTAGTACTCGCGGACCATGTGGGTCCGTTCCGGCTGGGAGGCGAGGAAGCGCCAGAACGCGTCGAGGGCCTCGCGGGCCTCGGCGATCCGGTACTCACTCTGCTCGTCGGCGTAGTGGGCGCTGATGCTGAGGCCCGCCGACGAGAACGCCACCGAGTAGTTCTCACTGCTCCACGGCGTGAACGGATCGCGCCCGACCGACACGTCCGCCAGCATCGCCAGCGCGTCGAGCGCGACCGCCTTGTGAATGGAGACGTCGGTGATCAGCCAGGAACCGAGCGCCGTATAGGGCTTCGCCGCGTGGAAGAGCGGGAGGCCGTCTCGGTCCCGGGTGAAGGTCATGAATGCCATGGCGATTCCGCCGGTGGGGCGACGTTCGTCTGTTAGAACAGCTTGCCTCGATAGGGGTGGGGGCGCTTCCAGGTGTCTTCCCAGGAGAGAATGGCCGCCTGCCACTCCGGTAGATCCGGGCGGAACTCGCGGATCAGATCCGGGTTGTCGGGGATCGAGGCCAGGAACTTCCAGTACGTCTCGATGGCCTCCTTGAGCTCGGCGAGCGAGTAGCTGCCGCTCTCGTGGCTGACCCAGTCGTTCTGGATCTCGACCCCCGCCGGGCCGAAGTCGACGGTGTAGTTCTCGCTGTCCCAGGGCTCGGTCAGCGGGCGCCCCGCCTCGATATCGGCGATCGTGGCCAATGCGTCCAGGGCCACTCGCTTGTTGTTGGAGATATCGGCGAGAATCCATGCGCCGAGCGCCTGATATTTCTTGTCGTTCGCATGGTAGAGGGGCATGCGGAACTCTGGGTCCAGCGAAAATGAAATGAAGCTCATGGTGAACTTTCTTATTAAAAGGTCGGCCATCCGTGAGTGTAGCCGCCCGCGCCATCGAAGAACCCTTGGATCGTCAGTCCCTGGTATTTGCCCTGCCACATGTTGGTCCCGGGGATGGGGGTGGCGTGCTGGAAGGCTCCGGGGATCGCTGCGTCGACCTGCTGCGGGGTCCAGTGGTCCGGGAAGAACGTGCTCACGCCGCCGTTACCTTTCTTGGGCTTCCATCCGGGCGGGTTCAGGCTGTCGTCCCAGAACTCCGGCTCGGCCTTGTAGGCGCCCGTCTTCGGGTCCTTGACCACGCTACCCGGCTTGAGTCGCCGCCCCGGGAAGTCCTCGCCGCCGGGCCGGTAATGGTAGCCGGACCCCTTGGGCATGCCGGGCTTGACGTGCCCGCCGCCCATGACGTGTTCGCGGAAATGCGGATTCATGCGTCCCGCACGGTTGCGCTTGTTGGCCTTCTTGATGAACTTGAGGGCCTCGCTCATGAGGCCGGCTGCGGCCTTGCCTTTGCCCTTAGCCATTGAGGATCGCCGAGAGGGCCATGTCGATGAGCTGGTCGATGATGGCGCCGGTGATCTCCTTGAAGATGGGGATCTCGGCGAGGGTGGCGCCGAAGCTGGGACCGGCGGTGGCGATGGCCTGGGCGATCTCGATGGCCAGGATGGTGAGCTGGACGATCACGTTGATCTTCAGGGCCAGCACGATGGCGCCGCAGACCATGAGGCCGGCGCCGATGATGTTGGCGGCGACGGTGAAGTCCTGCAGGTTGGCCTTGCCGGACTCGCCGGCGTTCCAGGACTGCTGGAACGCCTCGATGTCGTCGCCCTTGTTGGCCGACCAGACGCGCTGGGCGTGATTGTCGGCCTCGCCGAGTGGGCCGGAGTGGGCGCCGGCGAAGCGGAGCCAGGCGGTGCCCATCTCCATGAGCTTGGTCTCGTCGGCCTCGGGCCAGTTGTAGCCCAGCATCGACAGGAGAGAGCGCAGCTCTCCCGGTAGTTGCATGCCCATCAGCCGAGGATGTCCCTGACTCGGTTGACCTCGACCACGTTGTGCTCCTCGGCCTTGGCGTGGTTGTCGGCGAACATGGTGACGATCTCGCCGTGCTCGGCCATGTCGTCGAGGTTGTCGTTGTAGGCCTCGACGGCGACCTCGTACACGGCCTGGTAACAGCCGCCGATCAGCGAGCCGATGTCGTCGCTGCCCCACGGCTCGCCGAACCCGGCGAGCTCGCCCTGGAAGGCCTGCCAGTCGGCTCTCAGCTGCTGCGTCGAGGATTGGATGCCGCCGCCGGAGCTGCGGATCTGCTCGGGGTCGACCTCATAACCCGTGCCCATCGGATGTTCTCCAGTAGTTCGGTGCCGCTCAGAAACTGTTCATGAGGTCCTGGAGGGACCTTGTGTAGGCGCGGAGCTGCTGGACGCTCATGTCCTGCGTCTGCTGGAGCCGCTGGGACAGTTCGGCCAGGGCCTCGGCCGAGGGGGAGGGGTTCTCGACGGCCGCCTTGGCCAGCCGGTCCAGGGCGTCGTTGATCGCGGTGACCGCGCGGTCGGCGATCTCGTGCGAGCCGAGCCGGAGGGCGCGTTGTGAGATCTCGACGTTCTCGATCCGGCCGCCCGCGGAGACGACCGCCTTGACCAGCCGTTCCTCGTCGTAGCCCTCCGCGCGGACGTCGGCGCGGGCCTCGGCCCCCGGGTGCGCCGCGGTGGCGGCCCGGAGGGTGTCGCCGAGCAGCTTGTCGAGGTCGTCGGCGGCGAGTTCGTAGCTCACTTGATCCCCGCCCTGACGCGGGCGACCGCCTCATTGATCGACTGGGTCATCACGGTCATCTCGCGCAGGCCCTGCTCCTGTACGGCCTGCAGGGACCGTACGAGCGCGGCCGGGTCGATGACCTCCTCGGTGCTCGCCTGCTGGGCCTGGGCACGCAGCGCGTTCATGGCGGCGTTGGCCGCCTCGGCGATGTGCCGGCCCAGGTCCCCGGGCGATTCCCGCAGCGCGCGCGGGTCGATCTCCAGCCCCACCAGGCGACCGCGCTCGGCGGTGGCCTTGACGCGTTCGTCGTCCGCGGTGCCGGTGGCCCGGCCTGCGGGTCCGGCGTCGCGTTGCGAGGCGGCGTTCGGGGTCGGCGTCCGGGTGGCGGCGTTGCGCAGGGCGGTCAGTCGTTCACGAGCCTCCCGCAGCCTTTCCCCCGGATCCACACGCGGTTCGTCGTCCACCTTGTCTCCCTCGTGATCAGGTGACGGCAGGCAGATAGTACCAATTTGTGCGATTGGCCATGTTTGTTCGAGTAAATGGGTCTTTCTGGGGGTTGTGTTAGGCGTGCGCCAGGAGGATCGCCGGGCTCTCCACACAGTCGGCCACGTACCGGAGGAACCCGCCCGCCGCGCCGCCGTCACAGACCCGGTGGTCGAACGTGAGGGACAGCTGGGTGATCTTGCGCGCGGTGACCTCGCCGTCGTGGATCCAGGGGCGGTCGATGATCCGGCCGACGCCGAGCAGCGCCGCCTCGGGATGGTTGATGATCGGCGTCGAGCCGTCCACGCCGAACACGCCGTAGTTGTTGAGCGTGAACGTTCCGCCGGTCACCGCCTCGGGCGGCAGCTTGCCCGAACGTGCCAGACCGGTGAGCCGGGTCAGCTCGGCGGCCAGCTGCGCGGTCGTCATCGCGTGCGCGCCGCGCACCACCGGGACCACCAGGCCACGGTCGGTCTGGGCCGCGAAGCCCAGGTTGATATGACCGTGCCGAACGATCTCATCGCCGTCGACCGAGGAGTTCAGCTCGGGGAAGCGGCGCAGCCCGTCCACGCAGATGCGCGCCAGCATCGCCAGCAGCCCGATCCCCAGGTCGGGGCGGGCGCGCTTGAGCGCGTCCTTGGCCTCGACCAGCCCGGTCGCGTCCACGTCCACCCAGGTCGTCGCGTCCGGAATCTCACTGCGGCTGCGGGTCATCTTCTCCGCCACCGCCCGCCGAAGCCCCCGCAGCGGAATCCGTTCATCCCGCAGGGTCGGGGGAGCCGAAGCCGCGAGCGGTTGGCCGGGGTCCTCAAGCGGCTGGCCTATGGGCGCGCCCGGCTGGCCGGGAGCGGACGGCTGCCCTGGGGCTGCGAGCGGTCGGCCGGGTGCGAACGGCTGGCCTGCGACTGTGAGTGGCTGGCCGGAGGACGTGGGTGCCTTGCCGGGGGAGACGGGTTGCTGGCTTGCGGCTATGGCCTGGTCTACGTCGCGGCGGAGGATCACGCCTCGGGGGCCCGAGGGGGTGATGGTGGCCAGGTCCAGGCCGTGCTCGTGGGCGATCCTGCGGACCAGCGGGGAGATCACGCGGGGGGCCTGGTGCGGCTGGGGAGCGGGATTGGGGGCGCTGCGCCTGGAGGTGCGGCGCCTGCGGCCGCTGGAGCCGTGGCCTGTGCCGTAACCGATCAGAACGTTGCCGGATCCGGCCTGTTCTTCCTCGCGGTAGCGGGCGCCTGCGGGGTCTTCGGCGGAGTCAGAGGCTGACTCCTCGGCGGGGCCGATCTCGATGAGGGGCTCGCCCACCGAGAGGACGGTGCCTACGTCGGCGTTGAGCTTCAGGACCGTTCCGGCGTACGGGACGGGGACCTCGACGACGGCCTTGGCGGTCTCGACGTCCACGACGTTCTGGTCGACCTCGACGGTGTCGCCGACGGCGACCTTCCACTCGACGATCTCGGCTTCGGTGAGGCCCTCGCCCAGGTCGGGCAGGCGGAAGACCTGGCGGGTGGCGGTGGTCACGAGGCCTCCCGGGCCAGGTGGTGAACGTCCGGCTCGTCGTCGAACTGGAGGCGGTCGACGGCGTCCAGGACGCGTTCGACGTCGGGCAGGTGGGAGTGCTCCAGTTTCGGCGGCGGGTAGGGGATGTCGAAGCCGGTGACGCGCAGTACGGGCGCGGCGAGGGAGTGGAAGCAGCGTTCCTGCACGCGGGCGGCGATCTCCGCGCCGACGCCGGCGAAGCCCTGGGCCTCCTGGATGACGACGCAGCGGCCCGTCTTGCGGACGGATTCCACGACGGTCTCGTCGTCGAACGGGACGATCGTGCGCAGGTCGATCACTTCGAGGTCGATGCCCTCGCGGGCGGCGGTCTCGGCCGCTTCGAGGGCGACCGGGACGCTCGGGCCGTAGGCGACCAGCGTGGCGTCCTTCCCGGTGCGGCGTACGGCGGCGCGGCCGAACGCGGGGGCCTGGCGGTCGGCGATGTCGGCCTCGCCCTTGGACCAGTAGAGCCGCTTGGGCTCCATGAAGACGACCGGGTCGGGGTCGGCGATCGCGTCGCGCAGCAGCCAGTACGCGTCCTCGGCGGTCGCCGGGGTGACCACCTTCAGGCCGGGCGTGTGGGCGTAGTAGGCCTCGCTGGAGTCGCAGTGGTGCTCGACGCCGCCGATGCCGCCCGCGTACGGGATGCGGATCACCATGGGCAGCGCGACCTTGCCGCGCGTGCGGTTGCGCATCTTGGCCACGTGCGAGGCGATCTGCTCGAACGCCGGGTAGGCGAACGCGTCGAACTGCATCTCCACGACCGGGCGGAAGCCGCCCATGGCCATTCCGACGGCGAGCCCGACGATGCCCGACTCGGCGAGCGGCGTGTCGAAGCAGCGGGTCTCGCCGAACTCCTTGGTCAGGCCGTCGGTGATGCGGAAGACGCCGCCGAGCGGGCCGACGTCCTCGCCGAAGACCAGGACCTGCTCGTCGCCCGCCAGCGCGTCGCGCAGCGCTGAGTTCAGCGCCTGCGCCATCGTCATCGCGGTCATTGCGTTCCTCCGAGCTCGGACTCCAGCAGCGCCCGCTGCTCGCGCAGCTGGGGCGTGGGGTCGCCGAAGACGTGGTCGAACAGCTCCAGCGGGTCGGACTCGGCGTCGGCGTTCAGCTTGTCGCGCACGATGGCGGCGAACTCCTCGGCGGTCTTCTGTGCCGAAGCGATGTCCTCCGGGGCGAGCAGGCCCCTGCCGCGCAGGTAGGTCTCCAGGCGAGGCAGGGGATCGGCCGTCTCCCACTGCTCGACTTCGCTGCTCTCCCGGTAACGGGTGGCGTCGTCGGCGTTGGTGTGGGACTCGATGCGGTACGTGTGGCCCTCCACCAGGAACGGTCCACCGCCCTCGCGCGCGTGCCGTACGGCCTCGTTCAGCACGGCCAGGACCGCGACCAGGTCGTTGCCGTCCACCTGCTCGGAACGCATGCCATAACCGATGCCCTTATAGGCGAGCGCGGGAGCCGCGGTCTGCTTGGCCAGCGGTACGGAAATCGCGTACTTGTTGTTCTGCACGAAGAAGACGACCGGGGCGTGCAGCACTGCGGCGTAGTTGAGCGCTTCGTGGAAGTCGCCCTCACTCGTGCCGCCGTCGCCGACGAAAGCCATCACCACGCTGTCCTCGCCCTTGCGGCGCAGGGCCTCGGCCATGCCGACCGCGTGAATCGTCTGCGTGGCAAGGGGAGTGCACTGCGGGGCGACGTGAGTGGCCGCCGGGTCGTACCCGCAATGCCAGCCGCCCTGCAGGAGCGTGAGCACCTCGGCGGGGTCAAGGCCGCGCGAGACCAGGGCGACCGAGTCCCGGTAGGTCGGGAACAGCCAGTCGTCCTCGCGGAGCGCGAGCACCCCGGCGATCTGGCAGGCCTCCTGCCCGTGGCTGGACGGGTAGACGGCGAGCCTGCCCTGCTTGGTGAGCGCGGTCGCCTGGCGGTCGAAGCGGCGGCCGACGACCATGCGGCGGTAGGCCTCCAGCAGTTCCTCGTCCGCCGGAACGCGGTAGCCGGAGCCGTCGGCGCCGGCGGGCGGGTCGACGGCCGTGCCGTTCTCCGCGACGAAACGCACCGGGACGGTCGCGGGCAGGAGCTCGCCGACCGCCGGGTGATGCGTCGTGTCAGACATGGGCGCCATTGCCTTTCTCTGGACGCATTTAAGGCAAATCGTCCGCCTGAGCGATCATCTGTTCAAGAGATCGGGCACAATGAGCGACAGATGGCCACGATCCGGGCCTGAGGGAGGTCATATGTCGCCGGACGAGATCGAAGAGGCGGGCTGGCCGGGACATTCTGCCGCCCACCTGGACGGGGTGGACCGCGCGATCATCGCCGAGCTGCTGCGCGACGGCCGGGTGTCGGTCCGTGCGCTGGCAGAACGGGTGCACATCTCGCGCGCCAACGCCTACGCGCGCCTCACCCGCCTCATGGACGAAGGGGTGATCACGGGCTTCACGGCCGAGCTGGCGCCCCAGAAGGCGGGCCTCGGCACCACCGCGTACGTCTCGGTCACCATCGAACAGAACACCTGGCGCACGGTTACCGCCGGGCTCGCCGACATCCCGTACGTGGAGCACTTCGCCATGGTCGGCGGCGACTACGACGTCCTGGTGCTGGTCCGTACCCCCGACAACGCGGCGCTCCGCCACGTCGTTCTGGAACGCATCCAGGACATCCCCGGCGTCCGCGGCACCCGCACCTGGCTCGTCTTCGACGAGGCCCGAGGCCGAGGCGCCGACTGGGACGCCGGCCAGCGCTGAGCCGTTCAACGGGGCGCAGGCCAGCGCTGAGCCGTTCAACGGGGCGCCGGTCAGCGGCGGGCTGGACAGAGGGGCGCCAGGCAGAGCGAGACGCAGGCCAGCGCTGAGCCGTTCAACGGGGCGCCGGTCGGCGGCGGGCTGGACAGAGGGGCGCCAGGCAGAGGGGCGCCAGGCAGAGGGGCGCCAGGCAGAGGGGCGCTGGGCAGAGCGAGACGCTGGCCAGCGGGAGGCCGTTCGGCCTTCCGCCGGCCGGCGGAAGGCCGGTCAGAGGGGCGCCGGACAGTGGGGCGCCGGACAGAGGGACGACGGACAGAGGGGCGCCGGCCGGTACTGAGCCGGTCGACGCCCCCTGCGCTACTGGCGGCTGCGGCTCGCGGCCGCAGCCTGTATCGCAGCCTGTATCGCTGTCGTTTACTCGCTGGGCGGCCAGGTCTTGGCCACCAGGGTGAGGACGTCGTAGGCGGCGACGACCTGGTCCTCCTGGTTGGTGACCGAGGCGTCCCAGCGGACCTCGCCGTAGTCGGCGCTCGTACGCGGGGTGATCTGCTTGACGGTCAGCGCGACCTTGATGGTGTCGCCGGCCTTCACCGGGGTGAGGAACCGCAGGCCGTCGACGCCGAAGTTGGCCAGCACGGGGCCGGGTGCGGGGTCGACGAAGAGCCCGGCGGCCAGGGACACGACCAGGTAGCCGTGCGCGACGATCCCGCCGAACAGCGGGTTGCGCGAGGCGGCCTCGGCGTCGGTGTGCGCGTAGAAGGTGTCGCCGGTGAACTCGGCGAAGTGGCCGATGTCCTCCAGCGTGACCGTGCGTTCGGCGGACGAGATCGTGTCGCCGATCCGCAGGTCCGCCAGGGACTTGCGGAACGGATGGACGCCGGAGTCCACGCGCCGCGCGCCCGCCGTCCACCGGCCGGTGGCCGCGGTGAGCAGGTCCGGGGACGCCTGAACGGCGGTGCGCTGCATGTGGTGCAGGACGCCGCGTACGCCGCCCAGCTCCTCGCCGCCGCCCGCACGACCCGGGCCGCCGTGGACGAGGACGGGCAGCGGCGAGCCGTGCCCGGTCGACTCGCCCGCGTCGTCGCGGTCCAGCACGAGGACGCGGCCGTGCCACGGCGCCAGCCCGACGACGACCGTGCGTGCGACGGCGGGGTCGTGGGTGACGACGGACGCGGCGAGGCTGCCCTTGCCGCGCGCCGCCAGCTCGATCGCCGAGTCGAGGCCGTCATAGGTGAGCACGGTGCTGACCGGGCCGAACGGCTCCACGTCGTGCGGTTCGGCGGCGCCCGGCCGCGCGCGCAGCAGCAGCGGGGTCATGAACGCGCCGCGTTCGGGATCGCCGTCCAGGAGGGTCGTGCCGAGGGCCTTGCCGTCGGGATCGCCGTAGGCGATCTCGGCGCCGGCCTGCAGCGCCTCGACGGCCTTGCGCACCTCGTTGCGCTGGGCGAGGCTCGCGAGCGCGCCCATCCGCACGTCGGGGTTGCGCGGGTCGCCGACGGTCACCTTCGCCAGCCGGGCCGAGATGGCCTCGACGACGCGGTCGGCCATCGCCTCGGGAACGATCACGCGCCGGATGGCGGTGCACTTCTGGCCCGCCTTGACCGTCATCTCGGTGGCGACGCCCTTGACGAACAGGTCGAACTCCGGATCGTGCGGCGTCACGTCCGGGCCGAGGATCGAGCAGTTGAGAGAGTCGGCCTCCACGCCGAGCACGACGCCGCCGTCCAGCACGTTCGGGTGGCGGCGCAGGATGCCCGCGGTGCGCGCCGAGCCGGTGAACGCGACGCTGTCCTGAACGGTCAGCGCGTCCAGCAGCCCCTCGGGACCGCCGGAGACCAGCTGCAGCGTGCCCTCCGGCAGGATCCCCGACTCGATGATCTGCCGTACGGCCGCCTCGGTCAGGTAGGCCGTCTGCGCGGCGGGCTTCACGATCGACGGCAGCCCGGCCAGGAACGCCGGCGCCAGCTTCTCGAGCATGCCCCAGACCGGGAAGTTGAACGCGTTGATCTGCACCGCGACGCCCGGCCGCGAGGCGTAGAGGTGCTGGCCGACGAACGTGCCGCCCTTGCCGAGCCGTTCCGTCCCGCCGTCCAGCACGATCGTGTCGTTCGGCAGCTCGCGCACGCCCTTGCTCGCGTAGCTGAAGAGCGTGCCGATGCCGCCGTCCACGTCGACCGCGGTGTCGCGGGTCGTCGCGCCCGTCCGTACCGACAGCGCGTAGAGCTCCTCCTTGCGTGCCATGAGGTGCTTGGCCAGCGCCTTCAGCAGGCCCGCCCGTTCATGGAACGTCAGCGCCCGCAGCGCCGGACCGCCGACCTTCTTGGCGTGGTCGGCCATGGCGGCGAAGTCCAGGCCGCCGGTGGGAAAGCGCGCCACCTCCTCGCCCGTAGCGGCGTCCAGCAACGGCTCGCCGTCGCCCGCCGCCCGGACCCAGCGTCCGGCGGCATAGCTCTCCAGCAGGGGGCTCACGCGGTCTCCTCTTCTCGGGCCTTGCGCAGGTGTGCTCGCCCGGGCTTGCGCAGGCGCGCCGACTCGTGAGACGTTATTACTGATCGATCGGTAAGTAAATACCCGCGACACGCGGAGGACCCCAGTGACCACCACCCCGGCCGAGCCTGACCAGGCGGCGCTCGAAGCCCGGCAGGCGCAGCTCCAGGCGTCGTTCGACGCGACGATCGCGCGCCACGACCGGATCGAGCCCCGGGACTGGATGCCGGACGCCTACCGCAAGACCCTCGTGCGCCAGATCGCCCAGCACGCCCACTCGGAGATCATCGGCATGCAGCCCGAGGGCAACTGGATCGGCCGCGCGCCGTCCCTGCGCCGCAAGGCGATCCTGCTGGCCAAGGTGCAGGACGAGGCCGGGCACGGGCTCTACCTCTACTCCGCGTGCGAGACCCTCGGCGTCTCCCGCGCCGAGCTGACCGAGCTGCTGCTCGCCGGCCGCCAGAAGTACTCCTCGATCTTCAACTACCCGACGCTGTCGTACGCCGACGTCGGCACGATCGGCTGGCTCGTCGACGGCGCCGCCATCTGCAACCAGGTGCCGCTCTGCCGTACCTCCTACGGCCCGTACGGCCGCGCCATGATCCGCATCTGCAAGGAAGAGTCGTTCCACCAGCGGCAGGGCTTCGAGCTGCTGATGACCATGATGCGCGGCACGGGCGCCCAGCGCGCCATGGTGCAGGAGTCGGTCGACCGCTTCTGGTGGCCGTCGCTGATGATGTTCGGCCCGCCCGACGCCGAGTCCACCAACAGCGAGCAGTCCATGGCGTGGGGCGTCAAGCGCAACTCCAACGACGAGCTCCGGCAGAAGTTCGTCGACATGACCGTTCCGCAGGCCGAGGCGCTCGGCGTGACGCTGCCCGACCCCGACCTGCGCTGGAACGAGGAGCGCGGCCACCACGACTTCGGCGAGCCGGACTGGGAGGAGCTCGCGGCGGTGATCCGCGGCAACGGCCCGTGCAACGCCCAGCGGATGGCCCACCGGCGCGCCGCCCACGACGACGGAGCCTGGGTACGCGAGGCCGCCACCGCCTTCGCCGCCCGTCCAGCGCCAGCGCCAACGTCAGCGCCAGCCGAAGCGACGCACGAGGAGGCGACGCGATGACCACCGACGCCAAGCGCGAGTGGCCGCTGTACGAGGTGTTCGTACGCGGCAAGCGCGGCCTCAACCACGTGCACGTCGGCTCGCTGCACGCCCCCGACGACGCGATGGCCCTGCGGCACGCCCGCGACGTCTACACGCGCCGGAACGAGGGCGTGAGCATCTGGGTCGTCCGCGCCGACGCGATCACCGCGTCCAGTCCCGACGAGAAGGACCCGCTCTTCGCGCCGAACGGCGACAAGGTCTACCGGCACCCGACGTTCTACGAGATCCCCGAGAACGTCCCGCACATGTGAACGATCTGGAGACCACGATGATCGACGACGACGAGGGCAGCATCTTCTCCGGCCTGCTCGTCGGCGACGACACCGCGCAGTGGGCGTTCGGCACCGACTTCGAGGACCCGCTGGCCGGCGTCGACACCACCGTTCCGGACGGCGTCGCCCCCGACCTGCTCGCCGCGTACTGCCTCATGCTCGGCGATGACGCGCTGATCATGTCGCAGCGCCTGTCGGAATGGTGCAGCCGCGCGCCCGACCTCGAAGAGGACATCGCGCTGGCCAACATGGCCCTCGACCTCCTCGGCCAGGCCCGTCTCCTCCTGACGCGCGCCGCCGCCGCGGATCCGTCCATCGTGCCCGCGCTCCCCGACGGCTCGCCGATCCCCGCCGAGGACGCGCTCGCCTTCTTCCGCGAGGCCGACGCGTTCCGCAACGTCCGCCTGGTCGAGGTGCCGAACGGCGACTTCGCCCACGTCGTCGTCCGCCTGCTCCTCTTCTCGGTCGCGCGCCTCGCCTTGCTGGAACGCCTCCGGGGCAGCAACGACGCCGTCCTGTCCGCGCTCGCCGCCAAGGGCGTCAAGGAGATCACGTACCACCGCGACTGGGCAGGCCGCTGGTTCCTCACCCTCGCGCAGGGCACCGAAGAATCGCGCCGCCGCCTCCTGACCGCGCTCGACACCCTGTGGCCACTGCACTACGAGCTCACCGTCGCCCACCCGGTCGAGTCGTCGCTCGCCCAGTCGGGCGCAGGCGTCGATCCAGCCTCCGTCCGTTCCGAGGTGGACGCCGTCCTGGACCAGGTCCTGGCCGTCAGCGGCGTAGACCGCCCTCAGAAGGCCCCTCTCGCCGGAGTCAACGGCCGTACAGGCCGAGACGGCCTGCACACCGAGGCGTTCAGCCGCGTGCTGGCCGAGATGCAGGTAGTGGCCCGAGCCCACCCGGAGGGCCGATGGTGAGCACGCAAGAGCCGGTGACCACCCGAGACGCGGCAAACGCGCGCCACGTGGCCGAGCAGGTCCGCGACCCCGAGATGCCGATGCTGACGCTGGACGACCTGGGCGTCCTCCGGAACGTGGACGTCCAGCCCGACTCCACGGTCGTCGTGTCGATCACGCCGACGTACACCGGCTGCCCCGCGATGGCGACCATGCGCGACGACCTGGTCCATCGCCTGAACGACGCGGGCTTCCCTCGGGTCGAGGTCCGCGTGGTCCTGGACCCGCCCTGGTCCAGCGACTGGATCTCCGAACGAGGCCGAGCAGCCCTACGCGAAGCCGGTCTCTCGACCCCCGGCCCTGCCCCCCACCGCTCCGGCCCCATCGCCCTCACCCTCGGCCCGACCCGCCAAGCGCCCCCTTGCCCCCGCTGCGGCTCCACCGCGACCCGCCTGACCTCGGAGTTCGGCGCCACCGCGTGCAAGGCCCTCTATAGCTGCACCGACTGCCTCGAACCTTTCGAGCACGTCAAGGAGATCTGAGATGACCGCACCCGCGCCCGCAGCCGCGCCGTCCCGCTCGGCGGTGTTCCACCCGCTGACCGTGACGTCGGTGGAACGGCTCTGCGAGGACGCCGCCGCGATCACCTTCCGCATACCGCCCGAACTCCGCGAGGCCTACGCCTTCCGCGCCGGCCAGTCCCTCACCCTGCGCCGCTTCATCGACGGCCGCGAGGAACGCCGCTCCTACTCGATCTGCGCCCCCGCCGGATCCGCCCCGCGCATCGGCGTCCGCGAGATCCCCGACGGCCTCTTCTCGTCCTGGCTGGTGAACGAGGTCAGGCCCGGCGCCACCATCGAGGTCCAGACCCCGACCGGCTCCTGGCAGGCCGACCCCGACTCGGGCGAACGGCACCTGTGCATCGCCGCCGGATCGGGCATCACGCCCATGCTCTCCGTCGCCTCCACGGTCCTGTCCCACCCGCTGGCCCAGGTCTCGCTCCTGTACGGCAACCGTACGAGCCAGACCGTGATGTTCGCCGAGGAACTGGGCGACCTCAAGAACCAGCACGGACCCCGCCTCCAGGTCGCTCACGTCCTGTCCCGAGAGCCTCGAGACGTCGAACTCTTCTCCGGTCGCCTCGACGCCGATCGTCTGCGTCTCCTCCTGACCACCCTCGTCCCGGTCGAGGTCTTCGACCACGTGTGGCTGTGCGGCCCGCTGCAGATGATCCAGGACGCTCGGGTTGTCCTCGCTGACCTGGGCGTTCCCGCTGATCGCGTGCACGTTGAGCTGTTCTACGTGGACGCCCCGCCGCCCCAGCCTCGCCGTACCGTCGACACTCCCACGGGCGCCACCACCGAGCTGACCACCGTTCTGGACGGGCACCGGACGACGTCCACGGTCTCTCAGGAATCGACGATTCTCGACAGCGCCCAGAAGTCCCGCGCCGACCTGCCGTTCGCCTGCAAGGGCGGTGTCTGCGGAACGTGCCGTGCCAAGGTCTGCGACGGCGAAGTCGATATGCGTCGCAATTACGCGCTGGAAGACCACGAGGTCGAGGCTGGCTTTGTCCTGACGTGCCAGAGCTTTCCCGTGGGTGAAGCCGTCACAGTGGACTACGACGCCTAATTGTCGTTTTCGTCGTTGTTGGTTAGGCCGTCGAAAGCCACTGCAGCAATGGCGTCCGCGACGGTAGCAGGGGTGAACGTTCCGTCCGCCCGATACCATTCGACCAGTGAATTCACCATGCCGAAGAGTAGACGGCTGACCAATGCCGGCGGCATGTCATCGCGCAGCGCGCCCTCTGCCGCCGCATCCGCGACAAGCTCCGCCAGCCGCTCGTCCAACCGTCGTCGCCGATCCAGCGCGGCCAGCTCGATCGGGCTGTTTCCTCTCACGCGGAGGAGGAGCGTGACCGACGGCTGATGCGCGGCCAGCACCTCCACGCTGCGCCGCACCACCTCGCGCAGTCGTTCGTAGGCGCTGGCGCCCTCCGTGCTCTGCGCCGCTTCCTCCACCACCGCTGTCAGCTCGTCGAGAGCGTCGTCCAATGCGGCCTCGAGCAGCTCTTCTTTGCTCCTGAAGTGGTGGTAGATCGCAGGCTTGGTCAGCCCGAGCTCCTTGGCCAGATCGCCCATGCTCGTGGCGTCGTACCCCCGCCGATTGAACAGCTCCACGGCGCGACGCAGCATCGTCTCCCGGTCATAACCAGGGCGTCCGCGACGGCGGGGCGGTAGGGCGGGTTCGGCGGCGGCCACCTATGCAGGATCTCACGGACGTTGCTGTGCAGACCTCATTGTGCGGCTCTTTGCGGCATCGGTCACCCCTTCCGCTCTGGCTGGTGCCCGTCTGCGGGTTTGTGCTGCCTGAAGGCCGAAAAGCTCAGCGACGAGGAAGGAAGGGGCTGGGCCGGGGGCTGGGTTGTTCGGGTGCGGGCCTCACGGGGCTGAACTACAAGCTTTGATAGCCGCGCCTCGCGCAGGAAAGCACCATCGAAAGAATCTTCGAATATTTCTATACGATCATGAAAATGGCGGAGAGTGATGGTAAAATAACGGTATGAGTTCGATCGTGGCGGGCACCGAATCCGCTTCCACCCAGCAACTGGTGGAAGCGGCATCCGTCATATTCTCCGAACTCGCCGATAGGGCTGCGCCTGAGTCCGGGGCCGCCTGCATGGAATTGGCTGAGGCGCTGGCGACGGTGACCGATCAGGCCGAGCACGTCTTGGCCGGGCTGATCGCGGTGGTCGACCGGACGGGCGAGATGAAGGCGTGGGGTCTGCCCTCCACCCAGGCCTGGCTGCGCTGCCGGATGGGCATGCGCGAAGGCCGCGCCAAAGAACGCATCACCCTGGCCCGGCAACTTCACCGGCTCGGCCGCGTCGACAAGGGCCTGGCCGCTGGTGAGCTGTCGTTCGGGTACGCGGCCACCATTGCTGACGCTGTGCAGCGTCTCAATGACGATGACACCGCAGCGGCCGAGGACATCCTCCTCACTGCCGCAGGCGAGGGTCTGTCGGCGGGGAAGGTCGCCAAGCTGGGCGGGAAGATCCATGACCTGGTGCGTGAGCACAACGGTGAGGACAAGCCGCCCGAGGACGTGCAGCGGGGTTATGAGCGGTCCTGGGTGACGGTCAGCCGGTCGCTGGATGGTGGCTGCTACCTCAAGGGGTGGCTCAACCCCGAGGACACCGCCATCCTGGACGGCACACTCGCGCCGTTGGCCAAGCCCGCCGGGACCGATGACCGTCGTGATCTAGGTGAGCGGACCGCCGCCGCCCTCACTTCCGTGCTCGCCGGTGGCCACGGCGCGACCCGCGTCACGGTGATCGCTGACCTGGAGACGCTGACCGGTGCCGACACCCCCGGGCGACTGCGGGACGGCACGCCGATCCCGGCCGAGCAGGTCCGCCGGTTGGCGTTGACCGCCGGTATCTCACCCCTGATCTTCGGACGCGGACACATCCCCCTCTACCTCGGCCACACCGTCCGGATCGCCAGCGCTGGCCAACGCCGCGTGCTCGAGACGCTGTATGACACCTGCGCCGTTCACGGCTGTGAGGTGCCGGGTTTCCTGTGCGAGGTCGACCACGTCGACGGCTGGGCACTGGGAAGCCCCACCGACATCGACAAGCTGACGCTGTGCTGCGGGTGGCACAACCGCTGGAAACACACCAACCCGCAGCAGATGCAGATCAGCAAGAGCGACGGCCGATTCGTTTATCGGACGCTGGCGCCGGACGGGATCGCACGAGCGCGAAGATCGATCCCCGAACACGACGCCAACCCCTGGCGCGACGATCAATCCCTAGCCGCCTGACCAAGGCCCGGAGGCACCACGCTCCGGGCCCTACAGGCACCAACGCCAACCCAACCACCCACCACCCCCGCGCGAAGCGCGGCCAAAGACCTAACCCCAACCCCGTGGCCACCCGCACCCGAACAAACCCGCCCCCGGCCCCGCCCCCACCTTCCTCGTCGCCGAGCCTTTCGGCCTTCAACCAACACCCACCCGCCAGCCGGGCAGCACACCCCCACGGAAGGGGTGACCGCTGCCGCCCAGTCCGCGCGAAGCGCGCCACCAAGCACGAACCCCAACCCCGCTCCGGGCCTACATGCGCGAACGCCAACCCAGCCACGCACCCGCCATAAGCACCAAGCCCAACCCGCGCCAAGCCCGCAGCCGACCAGCACCCCCAGCCCGCCCCCACCTTCCTCGTCGCCGAGCCTTTCGGCCCTCAACCAACACCCACCCGGCAGCCGGGCAGCACACCCCCACGGAAGGGGCGACCGCTGCCGCTCACTCCGTGCGAAGCGCGCTACCCACCCGCAGCCGGGCACCTAACCCCCATGGATGGGGTGACCGCTGCCGTTCAATCCGCGCGAAGCGCGCTACCCGCCCGCAGTCGGGCACCCAACCCCCGCGGATGGGGTGACCGCTGCCGTTCAATCCGCGCGAAGCGCGCTATCCGCCCGCAGCCGGGCACCCAACCCCCACGGATGGGGAGACCGATGCCGCTCAATCCGCGCGAAGCCCGCTACAGCCCTGAACCCCAGCCACCCACGTGGTGATCCGCAGCCCGACCAGCAACCCAAGCCGCCCACCCACTCTCTTCGTCGCTGAGCTTTCGGCCTCTAGCCATCACCCACCCGGCAGCCGGGCGCCCAACCGCAGCGGAAGGGGCGACCGATGCCGTCAAGGGCCCTCAATCATGATGCCGCAAAGGTATTGATCTATCCCAATATGGTGTTGGACGTGAATCGTTCGGGTTCCTACAGTCGAGCAGGAATGCCCGCCTAGAGGAGACCATTGATGGCCGATCTGACGCCCCGGGAGGTCGCCCAGCGCTTGGGCTCGGGCCTCCTTTCCTTCCCGATCACCCACCTGACGACGGCGGGCACCTTCGACGAGCCCGCCTACAAGGAGCACATCGCCTGGCTGGCGGAGTTCCCGGCGGCCGGGTTGTTCGCGGCGGGCGGCACGGGCGAGTTCTTCTCACTCACCCCGAACGAGGTCGAGACCGTCGTCGGAGCGGCCGTCGCGGCAGCGCCGCCGGGCCTGCCGGTCATCGCGCCGGCGGGGTACGGGACGGCGATGGCGGTCGAGTTGGCCAAGGCGGCGGAACGAGCTGGAGCGCACGCGGTTCTGCTCTTCCCGCCGTACCTCACCGAGGTGGGCCAGGACGGGCTGCGCGCGCACGTGAAGGCGGTGTGCGACGCCACCACCCTCGGCGTGATCGTCTACAACCGGGCCAATGCCCGCTTCGACGATGAGACGGTCGCGCGCCTCGCGGACGACTGCCCGAACCTCGTCGGCTTCAAGGACGGGATCGGCGACATCGAGCAGATGACGCGGATCTACGCGCGGATGGGGGAGCGGCTCACCTACATCGGCGGGCTGCCCACGGCGGAGATGTTCGCGTTGCCCTACCTCTCCCTCGGGCTGACCACCTACTCGTCGGCGATCTTCAACTTCCTGCCCCGGTACGCGGCGGACTTCTATGCGGCGGTGCGGCGGCGGGACGACGCGGCGGTGATGGCGCGGCTGAACGAGTTCGTCATGCCGTACTGCGATCTGCGCAACCGCAAGCCCGGGTACGCGGTCAGCATCATCAAGGCGGGCATGAAGGTCATCGGCCGCCCGGCCGGACCCGTACGCGCGCCGCTGACCGATCTGGACGACGGAGAGCTCGCCGAGCTCGAGACGCTGATCAACAAGGTGAGCTGATGATGAGTGACGTCGAACGGGCGGCCACGCTCGCCTGGGAGGCCTTCGACGGCTACCGCGCCACGAGCACGGAGGCGCGAGCGGCGTTCCTGGACTCGATCGCGGACGAGATCGAGAAGGCGGCGCCGGAGCTGGCTCGCGTGGTGCAGGAGGAGACCGGACTTCCGGCGGCACGCATCGCCGGGGAGACCGCGCGGACGACGGGCCAGCTGCGGATGTTCGCCGAGGTCGTACGGGAAGGAAGCTGGCGGCAGACGTGCATCGAGCCGGGAGATCCCGCTCGGACGCCGCTCCCTCGGCCCGATATCCGGCAGCGATCCATCCCGCTCGGACCGGTCGCGGTCTTCGGAGCGGGCAACTTCCCGCTCGCGTTCTCCGTTGCGGGCGGGGACACCGCTTCGGCGCTCGCGGCCGGGGCGCCGGTGGTCGTCAAGGCGCACCCGGCGCATCCGCGCACTTCCGAAATCGTCGCGGAGGCCATCAGAGCAGCCGTACGGAAGCACGATCTGCCCGAAGGCACGTTCGGCATGCTCCAAGGCGACAGCCACGAGATCGGGCTCGAACTGGTCACACACCCCGCCATCCGGGCGGTCGGCTTCACAGGATCGCGAAGCGGCGGATTGGCGCTGGCCGAGGCGGCCGCGAAGCGTCCCGTGCCGATTCCCGTCTACGCGGAGATGTCGGCGGTCAACCCAGTCTTCCTGCTACCCGGTGCACTGGTGGAACGGGCCGACACCATTGCCACCGGCTTCGTCGGCTCGATGACGGGAAGCGTCGGCCAGCTGTGCACCAAGCCGGGCCTGGTATTCACCCCAGAAGGAGCGGACGGCGACCGCTTCCTGGAAGCAGTGGCCCACGCCGTCAACGAGACCGCAGCCGCGCCGATGTTCAGCAAGAGTGTTGCCGCCGCGTACAGCCGTGGAGTGGACACCCTGCAAGCAACCAGCACGGTCGAGCAGAAAGCACGCGGTAGAGGCGATGCGCCGCAAGGCGTGGCAGGCCTCTTCGTCACGACCGGCGACGACTTCCTGGCCGACAAGCGACTCCACGAGGAGGTCTTCGGACCTGCCGCGATCGTGGTCCGCGTACGCGACGACGAGCAACTGGCCGAGATCGTGGAGCACCTCGAAGGCCAGCTCACCGCGACCGTTCACATGGCCGAGACCGACAAGGAGGCAGCAGCCCAGCTGCTCCGACGACTGGAGCTCGTGGCGGGACGGCTGGTCGTGAACGGCTGGCCCACCGGCGTCGAGGTCGGGCACGCGATGGTGCACGGCGGCCCGTTCCCAGCGTCCTCGGCCCCGGCGACCACGTCCGTCGGCTCCCGGGCGATCGAGCGCTTCCTGCGACCGGTCGCCTACCAGGACGTTCCCGCAGACCTCCTTCCACCCGAACTGCGCAGCGACTCAGGAAAGACGGCATGAGCAACCTGAACGAAGGCGCGGCGACGACCGACCGGATCGCGCGTGTGAAGCTCTCCTCGATCGTGCTGCCGCTGCGCAACCCGATCAGTGACGCGAAGGTGCTCAGCGGTCGGCAGAAGCCGATGACCGAGGTGGTCTTCCTCTTCGCCGAGATCACCAGCGAGAACGGCCACGAGGGCATCGGGTTCTCGTACTCCAAGCGCGCGGGCGGCCCCGGCCAGTTCGCGCACGCCCAAGAGATCGCGCCCATCCTCATCGGCGAGGACCCGTCCGACATCGGCAAGATCTGGACCAAGCTCACCTGGGCGGGCGCCTCGGTCGGACGTTCCGGGCTCGCCGTTCAGGCCATCGCCGCGATCGACGTCGCGCTATGGGATCTCAAGGCCAAGCGCGCAGGGCTCCCGCTGGCGAAGCTGCTCGGCGCGCATCGCGACTCGGTCCGTACGTACAACACCTCCGGCGGCTTCCTGCACACCCCGATCGACGCGGTCATCGAGAACGCCAAGAGGTCGCTGGCGGCGGGCATCGGGGCGATCAAGCTGAAGGTCGGCCAGCCCGACTGGAGGCAGGACATCGCACGCGTCACGGTCGTACGGGAAGCGCTGGACCCGGACGTGCCGATCATGGTGGACGCGAACCAGCAGTGGGACCGCGCGACGGCGATGCGGATGGGGCGGCTGTTCGAGCCGTTCAACCTGGTCTGGATCGAGGAGCCGCTGGACGCCTACGACGCCGACGGTCACGCGAACCTGGCCCGCGCGCTCGACACCCCGATCGCGACCGGCGAGATGCTCTCCAGCGTGGCCGAGCACGTACGGCTGATCGACGCCGGCGCGGCCGACATCGTGCAGCCGGACGCGCCGCGGATCGGCGGCATCACCCAGTTTCTCAAGCTCGCCGCATACGCGGAGAACAAGCAGCTGGAGATCGCGCCGCACTTCGCGATGGAGATCCACCTGCACCTGGCCGCCGCGTACCCGATCGAGCCGTGGGTGGAGCACTTCGACTGGCTGGCGCCGCTGTTCAACGAACGCCTGGAGACGAGCGGCGGGCGCATGCACGTGTCCGCGCGGCCCGGCCTCGGGATCACACTGACCGACCAGGCCCGCGCCTGGACGGTAGGAACGGCGGAGTTCGGCAAGCTCCCCTGAGCCCCGGCAATCGGCTGAGCCCCGGCGATCGGCTGAGCCCCGGCGATCGGCTGAGCCCCGGCAATCAGCGGACCAGCGCGGGGCGCTTCGGGTCGAAGGTCCAACCGGGGATGAGGCTCTGCATCGCGACCGAGTCGTCCCGCGCGCCCATCGCGTGCTTCACGTACAGCTCATGCGCCGCGGCCAAGGCCTCCCGGTCCAGCTCGACACCCAGCCCAGGCCGCCGTTCCGGCACGGCGATGCCACCGTCCTCGATCTCGAACGGCGCGACGGTCAGCCGCTGGCCGTCCTGCCAGATCCAGTGCGTGTCCAGGGCCGTGATGTCACCCGGCGCGGCGGCGCCCACGTGCGTGAACATCGCGAGTGAGATGTCGAAGTGGTTGTTGGAGTGCGAGCCCCACGTCAGGCCGAAGTCGTGGCACAGCTGCGCCACCCGGATGGAGCCTCGCATCGTCCAGAAGTGCGGGTCGGCGAGCGGGATGTCGACCGCGTTGGAACGGATCGCGTGCGCCAGTTGCCGCCAGTCGGTCGCGATCATGTTGGTGGCGGTCGGCAGCCCGGTCGCCCGCCGGAACTCCGCCATCGCCTCCCGCCCCGACAGCCCGTCCTCCGCGCCGCACGGGTCCTCCGCGTACGCGAGCACGTCACCCGCGCCACGGCACACCGCGACGGCCTCGGCCAGCGACCAGGCGCCGTTCGGATCCACGGTCACCCGCGCGTCCGGGAAGCGAGCCGCCAGCGCACGTACGGCGTCCATCTCCCGCTCGCCCGGCAGCACGCCGCCCTTGAGCTTGAAGTCGCGGAACCCATACCGCGCCTGCGCGGCCTCGGCCAGCGCCACGATCGCCCCCGCGTCAAGCGCCGGACGCCGCCGAAGCCGTTCCCAGCCGCCGTCTTCAACCGAGGCCGCCGAGCCGGCCCGGTCCTCGATCACATAAGGAAGACCGGTCGCCGCGGCGTCGCCGACATAGAACAGATAGCCGAGCACCGGCACGACATCGCGCTGAATCCCGTCCCCGAGAAGCTCAGCGACGGGAACCTCCAGGTGCTGCCCGAGCAGGTCGAGCAGCGCCGACTCCAGCGCGGTCACGGCGTGGATGGTCGTGCGCTGGTCGAACGTCTGGAGCCCGCGGCCACCCCGATCGCGTTCGGCGAACCGCCGCGTCACCTCGTTCAGCAGCCGCCCGAGCCGCGGCACGGGCCGACCGGCCAGCAGCTCACCAGCATCGCGGATCGTGTCGGCGATGGCCGCGCCGCCGGGCACCTCGCCCAGACCGACCCGTCCCTCGCTGTCGGTCACGATCGCGATGTTGCGGGTGAAGAACGGCCCGTGCGCGCCGGACAGGTTGAGCAGCATGGAGTCGTGGCCGGCGACGGGGACGACCTCGACCGACGCGATGGTGGGCGTACGTGACGACACGGGTTCATCCTTCGGGGGAGGCGCCGGCAGGAGCCCTGCCCACGGTAGGACGACCGTTGATGCCCGTCCAAGACAAAGACCGCATTGCTCAATACCGTACGAGTATCACACGGTCAGGCCCTCGAGATGGTCGAGCACCCGCCACAGCGCCGGGTTCCGCTGCTCCTTGAGCCACAGCAGATGCAACTCGACCGGCGTGCCGACCCAGTCCGGCAGCGGCAGGTACTCGACGCCGTCGATCCCGAGACGCGTGGCGGCCTCGGGCACGAACGCGATACCCCGGCCCGCCGACACCAGCCAGACCATCGTCAGCACCTGGCTCACGCTGTGCACCACGTTCTGATGCATGATCGGAACGAGGCTGACGACCAGGTCGTAGAAGTAGCGGGCCTTGCCCGGCGTGTGCATGATGAGCGGCTCGCTCGCCAGGTCCGCGGGCTCGACCAGGCGGCCCAGCCCGGTCAGCCTGTGCCCGGACGGCGCGGCCACCATGATGCGCTCGCGGCTGATCGCCCGCGAGTCGAAGACCTCTCCGTCGAACGGCGGGCGCGCCAGCCCGAGGTCCAGTTCGTGTGCGAGCAGCGCCTCGGTCTGCTCCTGCGTCACCATCTCGTACAGGTCCACGTCGACGTCCGGCAGGCGCTCGTCGATGCGCCGCAGGATCGCCGGCAGCGTGGCGAACGTCGACGCCGCGGTGAACCCGACGCGCACCGTACCGGCGGACCCGGCCGAGATCCGCCGCGCCATGTCGGGGGCGTTGTCGGCGAGCGCGAGCAGGCGCCGCGCCTCCGCCAGGAACGCCGCCCCGGCCGCGGTCAGCTCGACCCGGCGGTTGTCGCGCTCGAAGAGCTGGACGCCGATCGACCGTTCCAGCTTCTGGATCTGCCGGCTGAGCGGCGGCTGCGTCATGTTGAGGCGCTCGGCGGCCCGGCCGAAGTGCAGCTCCTCGGCGACGGCGACGAAGCCGCGCAGTTGCTCGAACGAGAACATGATGCCGCGAAGGTATCACTCGATGTCTCATCGGGGTTGGACACGCATGAACCACGTTCCTAGGCTTCCGCGATAACGACCACCCCGGTGACCTCCATCACACCGTTCCCCAACCCCCGCCCCGCTCCCAACCCCCGCCCCGCTCCCAGCCCCGGCCACTCCAGCCCCACCGCTCCCAGCCCCAGCCCCAGCCCCTGCTCCCCGCCCCACCGCTCCCAGCCCCCACCCCCAGCGGACTCGTGGAAAGAGCTGATCCCTCATGCCCCTCGTCATCGTGGCGCTCGCCGTGGTGCTGCTCCTGGTGATGATGACCAGGTACAAGATCAACGGCTTCATCGCGCTGTTCGTCGCGGCGCTGTTCGTCGGCGTCGCGCGCGGCATGGCGCTGCCCAAGATCTACGACGCCATCGTGTCCGGGGTCGGCGACCAGCTGGACGAGCTGATCCTGATCCTCGGGTTCGGCGCGATGCTCGGCAAGGTCCTCGCCGACAGCGGCGCCGCCCAGCGCATCGCCACCTCGGTGGTGAACGTCTTCGGCATCGGCCGCGTTCAGCTCGCCATGGTCCTGACCGCGACCTGCATCGGCATCACGATGTTCTACGAGGTGGGCTTCGTCCTGCTCATCCCGCTGGTCTTCACCATCGTCCGCGAATACCGGCTTCCCCTGCTGTGGGTCGGCCTCCCCATGTCGATGACCCTGTCGACCATGCACAGCTTCCTGCCGCCGCACCCCGGCCCGGCGGCGGTGACCGAGACGTTCCACGCCAGCCAGGGCGTCACCCTGCTGTACGGCCTCCCGATCGCCATCGTGTCCGCCGCGCTGGTCTGCTTCGTCTGGCCCCGGCTGGCGTACGTCAAGCGCATCAACCCGAGCCTGCCGGTCTCGCTCATCACCGAGCGGGAGTTCGACGAGGAGGACCTGCCCGGGTTCGGCACCTGCATGGCGATCGTCATCACCCCGATCGCGCTCATGGCCGCCTCCGCCGTCGCCGAGCTCAGCCTGGGCGAGGACGACAAGGTCCGCGAGTACCTGGAGTTCTTCGGCGAGGCCCCGATCGCCCTGCTCATCGCCCTCCTCCTGGCCGTCGTCCTCCTGGGCCCCAAGATCGCCCAGACGACCACGACTGACGCCGGCAGCACCCCTGCCGCCGGCGGCTCGCCCAGGACCGGCAACGGCGACGACTCACCCAAGCCCGGCGACGGCGGCACGGCGGCGGCACCCAAGCCCGGCGATGGCGGCACGGCGGCGGCACCCAAGCCCGGCGACGGCGGCACGGTGACCGCGCCCAGGTCGTCTGTGGCCGCCGCGACGCGCAACCGGTTCGAGGCGGCGATGGCGTCGTGCAACGAGGCCATCAAGCCGATCGCGATGATCATCATGGTCATCGGTGCGGGCGGGGCGTTCAAGGAGGTGCTGGTCAAGTCCGGGATCGCGGACTACATCGCGGACTTCACGCACGGCTGGAACGTGTCGCCGCTGCTGCTGGCCTGGGGGATCGCCGCGCTGGTGCGCGTCGCGGTCGGCTCGGCGTCGGTCGCGGTGGTCACGGCCGCCGGCATCGTGCTCCCGCTCGTTCAGAACTCGGGGACGTCGCCCGAGCTCATGGTCCTCGCCGTCACCTGCGGCAGCATCGCCCTCAGCCACGTCAACGACCCCGGGTTCTGGCTGTTCAAGCAGTACCTGAACCTTTCGGTCCTCGACACCATTAAGATCCGCACCGGCTATACGACGGCCCTCGCCGTGCTCGGCCTCGGCGGCGTCCTGCTGATGAACGTCGCCGTCGGCTGACCGTTCCGACGCAGGTCAGGCCGCACAAGGTGGTGCGCCAGGTCATGCATCAGATCATGCGAGGGGTGGAAGGAGGAGGAACATGACCATCAATCCACTCCGGGTGGCAGCCCGGGCGCTGACCGGATCGACCTATGCCGTCCTCGGGTTCGAGGCGGCGCGCGAGCCGGGAGGCCGCGTCGAGATGGCGGGGAGCACGCTGGCGGCGGTGCGCAAGGTCGCGCCGCTGCCGGAGGACGACGAGCTGCTCGTCCGTGCGAACGGTGCCGCCATGGCGGTCGCGGGCACGACGCTGGCGCTGGGCTTGTTCCCGCGGGTGTCGACCGCCGTGCTGGCCGCGTCGCTGGTGCCGACCACGCTGGCGGGGCACGCGTTCTGGGCCATCGACGACGAGGGGACCAGCAAGATGCAGCGCGTTCAGTTCCAGAAGAACCTCGCGATGATCGGCGGCCTGGTCTTCGCCTTCCTGGACGCGCAGCAGGCGGCCTCCAAGCGCAAGGCTCGCCGGTCTGAGGTGTAGCCGCTCCGGCACGATATGGGGTGTCTGTCGCCGGGACGCCCTGAGGTGGTCGTGTGCTGGAGGATCTGTCCGAGCCCGAGCAGCGGCTGTCTGAGGCGTTCTCGCGCGGCGAGCCGCTGGATCTGCGCACCGGCGATCCAGCGGCGGACGATCCGGCGCACGGCTCGGGCTGGGGGCCTGAACGAACGGTCCGCGCCGAGCTCCTGGCCTCGCTGCTCCGCGACGCCACTGTCGCCGAGAGGGGCAATCCGCGTGGACTGCGGCTCATCGGCGCCCGCGTCACCGGCGGCCTCTCCCTGGACTTCGCGGAGGTCGCCTGCGTGGTGGTGCTGACCGGCTGCTGGTTCGAGGAACGGCCGACCGCCGAATGGGCGCGGCTGCGTTCGTTCGACCTGTCGGGCTCCGCGCTGCCGGGCCTGAACGCCGACAGTGCCGAGTTCGACGGCCATCTGCGGCTGGACCGCTGCCAGGCCAGGGACTGCCTCGATCTCGGCGCCGCGCAGGTCAAGGGCGACCTCTTCCTGCGCGGCGCCGACCTTGCCGACGTGAACGCCGAACGCCTCCACATCGGCGGCAGCCTGCGAGGACGCGGGCTCAAGACCCACGGTGACCTCTGCCTGGACGCCGCACGGATAGGCGGCAGCGCCGACCTCGCCGACGCCACGTTCGCCAACCCAGGCGAGACGGCCCTGCAGGCGGCCCGGCTGGGCGTCGAGGGCGACCTGTGCCTGGACGGCGGTGTCGTACGCGGGCGGATCCGCCTCGGCGGCGCCACGATCGGCGGCGACCTGCTCGCCCGGTCCGGCTTCACGGCCGAGGGCTCCCTCTACCTGCGCGGCGCCCGCATCGGCGGGCTCCTCGACCTGTCCGGCGCGAGCCTGGCCGAGGACGACGACCATGCGCTGCAGGCCGACCGCCTCACCTGCGAGGGCGGCGTGCTGTGCCGCAATCTGACGGCCCGTGGCGGAGCCAGGTTCGTCGACGCGGACCTGTCCACGGTGCTCGACCTGGCCGGAGCCCGCCTCAGCTCAACGGGACAGGCCCCGTTCGACGGCTCGGCGCTGACCGTGCGCGGCCCGCTGCTCTGCGACAAGGGCTTCGTCATCGACGGCGCGATGATCCTCGCGCACGCCGGGATCACCGGTGACATGATCCTCGACGACGCCGTTCTCACCAACCCGGGCGGCGAGGCGCTGCCGGCGCACAGCCTCACGGTCGGCGGCGGCCTGCGCGCCCGCCGCGCGTCGGTCGAGGGAACGATCGTCCTGCGTACGGCGCGCATCACCGGCGACCTGACGATCGCCGACGCGACCCTGGACGCCAAGGGTGCCGACGGACCCGTCCTGGGCTGCACGGACATCGAGATCGGCGGGGCGCTGATGGCCAAGGACGCGACCGTGCTGGGGGAGATCATGCTCGCCGGAGGCACCGTCAAGGGGGTCGTCAACCTGATCGGCGCCCGGCTCGCCCATCCCGGCGGCATCGCGCTGAGGGCCGAACAGGCGCGCATCACCGAGCTTCACCTGCGTCCCCGCGTACCGATCGAGGGCGGGATCGACCTGCGGAACGCACGGCTGGGAGCCCTGCGCGACGCCCCCGACAGTTATCTCGCTGCCGCAGCGATCCATCTCGACGGCATGACGTTCGACGCCCTCGATCCCGCGACGCCCGTCCGCCAGAGACTGCGCCTGCTCAAGCGGACCGGCGGCCCCGGACCAGGCTCCGGACCAGGCTCCGGACCCGCGTATCTGCCGCAGCCGTACGAGCAGCTCGCCAGCGCGTACCGCCGCCTGGGCCACGACGCCGAGGCGCGCAAGGTGCTGCTGGCCAAGCAGCGACGGCGACGCGCCACGCTCGGGCCGCTCGGCCGGATCTGGGGCTGGCTGCAGGACGTCACGGTCGGCTACGGCTACCAGCCTCTGCTCCCGGCCCTCTGGCTGATCGCGCTCCTGGCCGCCGGAACGCTCGCCTTCGCGCTCGACGCGCCCCGGGCGGCCGAACGTGGCAAGGGACCCGAGTTCAACCCGTTCCTCTACACCCTCGACCTGCTGCTGCCGATCATCGATTTCGGGCAGGAGAAGGCGTTCGCGCCGAGCGGCGTCTGGCAGTGGCTCGCCGCCGTTCTGATCGCGGCGGGCTGGATCCTGGCGACGACCGTCCTGGCCGGGATGACCCGCGCGTTGTCCCGTTCAACCGCCTAGACGCCTCTCAACTGCCTGAACGCCACCTGACTCCTTAGCGATCTTGTTGTCGATGGCCGATTCGGGACAGGGGTCGCCGCCCGATTGAACGTGAAGACCCCTCAAGTTTTCGATCATCCGGTGTTATGTTCCGACCAAGCGTTTGGGCTGTGGCTCCCGGGACGAGGGTGGGCTGATGGGCAGGCGGTATCTCGGCAGGCGTCATCTGGGCAAGCGTCATCTCGGGAGGCTGTGGCTCGCGGTCGCCGCGGCGTTCGTGCTGGTCCTCGGGCTCGTGGTGAGCGCCGACGCGCACATCGAACGCCCCTCGTACTGGCCGCTGCCCGGCCCGGACTGCTCGGTCAGCCCGTGCGCGGGCGGCAAGGTGCCGACGGCGCGGAGCCTGGCGTCGTCGATCCAGACGACCAAGGGCAGCACCACGCGCGTCGTCTGCCGCCCCGACTCGCTCAAGCGGCTGGACGCGGCCATCAAGAAGGCGCTGAGGTCGGGCTACAACCTCCGGCCGCACGACCACCGCCGGTTCACCCAGGCGGAGGCCAAGGAGCTGCGGCGGGTCAACAAGGCGCTGGCCGCACGGTGCACATACGGCGAGATCCAGCCGGCCGTGACCGCGTCGGGCAACAACGACCGCGTCGTCGTGCTGCCGGGCCTCTACACCGAGCCGACCGCGCGCGCGAAGCCCACCCACGACCCGGCGTGCGACAAGTACAAGCTGAGCACCGGCGCGTACTCCTACCTCGGCGAGTACAACTGCCAGAACGACGCCAACCTGATCGCGGTCCTCGGCCGGACGCCCGGCCCGGGCAAGGACCCGGACCCGCCGCTGGTCGACCGGCACGGCATCCCCAACCGCGGCTCGTGCGTGCGCTGCAACCTGCAGCTCGAAGGGTCGGGCGTGAGCGCCGACGACGTCATCGTCGAGGCCGGCGACGCCAGGTCCGGCAACCACGGCCCGCGCAACTCGGCCAAGGACGTCGGCATCCGCGCCGACCGCGCCGACGGTTTCGTGCTGCGGAACGTGACCGTGCGGCACGCCGAGGAGCACGACATCTACGTGCTGGAGAGCAACGGATACCTGCTCGACCGGTTCAAGACGTTCTACGCGGGCGAGTACGGCGTGCTCACCTTCGTCGAGGACCACGGCGTGATGCAGAACTGCGAGGCGGTGGGCAACGGCGACTCCGGGCTGTATCCGGGCTCGGGCGCCAAGACTTCGGCCGGCCGCGACCCGAAGTTCTATCCGACCGCGCGCTACAGCCAGGAAATCCGGTACTGCGACTCCCACCACAACGCCAGCGGCTACTCCGGAACGGACGGCAGCGGCACGTGGCTGCACAACAACAACTTCTACGACAACGGCCTCGGCTTCACGACCGACGTGTTCACCGCGGCCGGGCACCCTGGCTTCCCCCAGCAGGGCGACCTCATCGAGAACAACGACTTCTTCAACAACAACTTCAACCCCTACCTGCCGACCAGTGACGTGGTGCCGACGGTGCCGGTTCCCGTAGGGACCGGGATGTGGATCGCGGGCGGGGACGACAACGTCGTCCGCAACAACCGCTTCCGCGACAACCACCGCCGAGGCGCGATGCTGTTCGCCGTGCCCGACGCGTTCGTCTGCGGCGACAGCCCGATGACCGGCTGCGACCCGCTGAAGCTGTCCACCTCGCACCGCAACTCGTTCTACGGCAACAAGATGAGCGGCAACGGCGTGGACTTCTGGTGGGACGCGTTCCCCGGCAACGTCGGCAACTGCTGGTACGGCAACGGCAAGGCGACAAGTTCGCCGAGCCCGCTGCCGGACTGCTTGCAGGGCAAGGCGCCCTGGCTGAGCTTCGGCTTCGGCAACATCGGCAACGAGGCCGAGCTGCTCACCTGCATGTCCGACCTGAAGCCCGGTGGCCCGTGCCCCTGGTTCACGTCGCCGCCGGTGCCCGCCAAGCCCAAGGCCGCGACCGCGGCTTCAGATGGGGACCACGACCACGGAACGGGTGAGCTGAACGACGCGCTGCTCGCGATCGTGACCTGCGACACCTGGCACGAGATGAACACCGACCAGCGCAACCACATGCTGGGCAATATGCAGGTGTTCATGGGCGGCCAGATCGACCACCCGGGCGCGCGCGGCACCACGCTCACCGCCCAGCAGGCGACGGGCATGCTCAACAACGCGTGCGGCCTGTCGTTCTCCGGCCCGTTCAAGCTCTACAAGCTCTACGCCCGGGCTGCCGCCTTCATGCCGAGGCTGCAGCGGGGCTGAGGCCCGGCGGAACCCCCGACCAGGGCGCGGCGAGCGCGGCCCGCTAGCGCGCGGCTAGCGGGCCGACTCGCGCGACTGATCGCTGGACGGCCCGGCGGACGCGTCGGCGGACGGCTCCGTGGACGCGTCGGCGGACGGGTTGGTGCTCAGCGAGAGCAGCACCATCGCGTCGTGGTCGGGGGTGCCCGGCTCGGCCTGGTAGACGGAGATGCGCTGGCCGTCGGCGCCCAGATGCAGCACCTCGAATTCGAGGGTGAGGGCGCCGACGCGCGGGTGGTTGAACGTCTTGACCTCGCCGCGCCGGGCCCGGACCTCATGCCGCTTCCACAGCGCGGCGAAGTCGGGGCTGGCCGCTTCGAGCTCCTCGATCAATGCGTTCAACGCGAGGTCGTGCGGATGGCCGGCCGTCAGGCTGCGCAACTGCGCGGCACTGCCGGCGGCCGCCTTGCCCCAGTCCCCAAGCACGTCTCTCGCTGCCGGATGCTCGAACACGTAACGGATGGTGTTGCGGCGTTCGACCGGCCACTCGTCGATGCCCGCGAAGAGCGCCAGACCCTCGGGATTGGCGGCGAGCACGTCGCTGGTGCGGCTGAGGACGTACGCCGGGCAAGGCCGCAACTGCTCGAGCAGCCGCAGCACGGTCGCCCGCACGACCGGACGTTCGGCGGCGGGGGAGCGGGACGGCCTCCGCGGCACCCGCCCCGCCGCCTGATCGGCGAGCGCGAGCAGATGATCCTCGTCCTCCACCTCCAGCCGCAGCGCGCGGGCCAGCGCCTCCAGAACGGCCGGGCTGGGGTTGGTCTCCTTGCCCTGCTCAAGCCGGATGTAATAGTCGATGCTCACCCCGGCCAGAGCGGCGAGCTCCTCGCGCCGCAGCCCCGGCGTGCGGCGCAGTCCAGGCCCGTCGGGCAGGCCGACGTCGCCGGGATGCAGGCGCCCGCGGCGGGCGCGCAGGTAGTCGCCCAGCGCGGTAGCGGACGAACTGGACGTACCGGAAGGCATGCCGTCAGTCTGCCAACCCCCCGATCACCTGGGTACCCCCGGCCGCGGCCCGAGCCTGTCCACCCCCGGTGGCCGGGCCCCGTGCCTGGCCCCGTGCCTGGCCCCGTCACTGCCAGGAACACCGCCACCTTCAACGCAGAGCTTCCCGGCCGCATCGTTGATCCATGACCTCCACCACGCTTCCACGGCAGGGCCGGACCCGGCCGCAGGGCTTCGGCGCGCGGTTCGTCGCGGCGGTGTCGCTGGGGTCGACCCTGAACCCGATCAACTCCTCGATCATCGCCGTCGCCCTGGTGTCCGTCGGCCACGCGTTCGACGTCGGCGCCGACACGACCACCTGGCTGGTCTCGGCGCTCTACCTGGCCACGGCCGTCGGCCAGCCCACCATGGGCCGGCTCGCCGACCGCCTCGGCCCGCGCCGCGTCTACCTGCTCGGCACCGCGCTCGTCGGAACGGGCGGCCTCCTCGGCTTCGCGGGCTGGTCCCTCCCCGCGCTCGTGGCCGCCCGCGTGATCATCGGGCTCGGTACCTCGGCCGCCTACCCGGCGGCGATGGCGATGGTGCGCCGCCAGTCGCAGCGCCTGCACCAGGAGACCCCACCCGGCGTCCTCGGCGCGCTCGCCATCGCCGGCCAGGTCAGCATGGCGGTCGGGCCGCCGCTCGGCGGCCTGCTGATCGCCGCCGGCGGCTGGCGCCTCACGTTCCTCATCAACGTCCCGCTAGCGCTGATCGGGGCGGTCGCCGCGCTGGCCTGGCTGCCCAAGGACGACCCCCGCGACACGGCCACGTCCCCATGGCGCGCCCTCGATCCGACCGGCGTCCTGCTGTTCACCGGCGCGCTCACCGCCCTGCTGGTGTTCCTCATGAACCTGAAAGACCCCCGCTGGTGGCTGCTCGGCATGGCTCTCGCCCTCCTCGCCGCCATGACCACCTGGGAACTGCGCACAACAGCCCCGTTCATAGACCTGCGCATGCTGGCCCACAACCGTGCCCTGACGACGACCTACCTCCGCTACGGCGTGACGATGCTGGTCACCTACTGCTTCGTCTATGGCTGGACGTTGTGGCTGGAGCAGTCCACCGGGCGCACCGCCTCCGGCGCGGGCCTGCTCATGCTGCCGTCCTTCCTCGTCGCCACGGCCGTCTCCGCCTACGCGGCCCGCCGCCGCGTCTGGCCCTGCCTGGTAGCCGGAACGGTCACACTCACCATCGGCTGCGGCGCCCTCCTGCTCCTCGACCACAGCACACCCCTGTGGGCGCTCCTCGCCGTCAGCGTGGTCTTCGGCGCCCAGAACGGCCTCAACATCGTCACCAACCAGGCCGCCATGTACGCCCAAGCCCCCGCCGCGGCGACGGGCGCCGCCGCCGGCCTGCTCCGCACGTTCATGTACCTCGGCGCGATCGCATCCGCCGCGCTGATCGGCCTGGCGTACGGCCCCCGCGCCACCGACGCCGGCCTCCACCACCTGGCCGCCGTCCTCACGATCGTCTCGGCCGCCCTGATCGTCGCCACCGCCCTGGATCGCACCCTCCGCACCAACCCCACAAAGAGCTGATCGCCGAACCCCGCAAGCCGACACTCAGCCGGACAGCCTGCGAACGGCCGCGCGTCTCGTACCGCGGGCGGGCCTGCGAACGGCCGTGCGTCTCGTACCGCGGGCGGCCCGCGGACGGGCAAGCGGCTCGTTCAGTTGAGGAGGCCGTTCAGGAGGACGCTGAGGCGGCGCTGTTCGGCGCGGCCGAGTCTGTCGGTGGTCGGGCGGATGCGGTCGGCCACCTCGGCGGCGACCTCGACGGCCAGGCGCCGGCCCTTGTCGGTGAGGCTGAGACGGACCGCGCGGGCGTCCTCGCTGCTGGCCTCCCGCAGGACGAGCCCGCGCCGTACGGAACGGTCGATCAGCCCGCTGACCGACGAGCGTTCCAGCCCCAGGTGGGCGGCGAGCTCGGCGATCTTCGGCCGGTGGTCGCGCAGGATGGCGAGGACGCGCAGCTGCGTCAGCGACAGGTCGTGCGCGGCCCCGACCTGCGTCAGCACGGCCATCACGGTGAACGACGTCTGGACCAGGCCGTCCAGCAGTTCGCCCGGCACCAGCTCTTCACGATCACCACGCGCGGTCATGAGCCATACCCTACTCCCGGAAAATTGGTCGTGTTACCATCAATATTACGTGGTAATACAACCTAAATCTGGAGGCCCTCATGCATGCCGCGGTCGTCACCTCATTCGGCTCACCGCCCGTCTACCAGGAGTTTCCCGTCCCCTCGCCCCAGACCTCCGACGAGGTGCTGGTCGACGTCCTGGCCGCAGGCCTGCATCCCCGCGTTCAGTCCCAGGCGGACGGCTCGCACTACACCAGCACCGGCGAGCTGCCGCTCGTCCCCGGCATCGACGGCGTCGGCCGTGCGCCCGATGGCAGCCTGCGCTTCTTCGTCCTCCCGGACACCACGATGGGCGCGATGGCCGAGCAGACCGTCGTCGACCTGCGGCGCAGCGTCGTCCTCCGCCCCGGAACGGACCCGATACCGGTCGCCGCCGCCATGAACCCGGCCATGTCGTCGTGGGTCGCGCTCCGCCGCCGCATCGACTTCACGCCCGGCCAGAGCGTTCTCGTCCTGGGAGCGACGGGCAACGCCGGTGCCATGGCGATCCAGGTCGCCAAGCACTTCGGCGCCGGTCACGTCGTGGGCGCCGGACGCCGCTCCGATCGGCTGGCCGCCCTGCCCGGCCTCGGCGCCGACGCGACGGTGTCGCTGAACGCGCCCGACGACCTGTCACAGGCGGCCCGCGATGTCGACGTCGTTCTTGACTACCTGTGGGGCGACCCGGCCGCCGAGGCCATGCGCGTCATCGTCACCGACCGTACCGACCGGGCCAAGCCGCTGACCTGGGTCCAGATCGGCTCCATCGCAGGCCCCGAGGCGGCCATCCCCTCGGCCGCGCTGCGGGCCGCGCGCCTTCAGATCGTCGGCAGTGGCCAGGGCTCGGTCCCCGCCCGGGATTTCCTCGTCGAACTCCCCGCGCTGGCCGACGAGATCAGCAAGGGCACGTTCGCGATCGACGCCCGCGCCGTTCCGCTGGCCGACGTCGAGGCCGCCTGGAAGGACACCGCGGGCGACCGGATCGTCATCACCCCATGACGGCTACCGGCGACGCCCGAACAGCCGCCCCCACAACCCCTGGCGCTGCCGCGCCGGCGGATAGATCGTGATGTCGTCGCGCGTGGCGCCCGCAGGAGTGTCGTCCTGACCACGGATGACCCGCGCGTTGATCGGCCGACCCCATTCGTTCGCGCCGGGCTCCGAGCCGCGCCGGCTCAGCGCGCGCATCCGCTCGTCCTCCCACCGATCCAGCTCGTCCTGGTGAACGCGGGTCTCGCGATCGATCGTGCGGCCCGCGAGCTGGCGCAAGCTCTCCGCCCGCCTGTGCGCAACGTATTCGGCGTGGTCGAGCCGCTCCTCGTTCTCCCGGAGCCCGGCGGCCTCCTGCTCGCGGAGATGCTCGTCCAGCAACTGCCGGTCCCTGGCCCGCCTTTGCCGCACCGCGTCCTCGTACGCCGCAGCGGGCGTGAACAGTTGCAGCCCCCGCACGATGAGAGGCAGGCACTCCAGGATCGTGACGAACGCGAAAAGCAGAATCCGCGACCAGTAGACCCGCCCCTCATCATGTGCCGCGCGATTAAGGCCCTTGATCCGGATCAGCAGACCATCATTGGCGCCGTTCGCCCGTTCGAAATCGGCGCGCTCCCTGCGCTGCAGCTGCCGTAGCGTGTTCAGCTCGTTCTGCACGCCCGGGAGTGCCTGCTCGGCCTGCGCGACCACCGCCCCCTTGCTCTGTACGGCCGCCGCCCGCAAGGCCTTGGCCTTGTCGTCGATCTTCTTCTCAACCTGGTCGATCTGCGTCTTGGCGGCATCACGCCGCTTGACGTACTTCTGGTATTCAGGCCCGTCCCCGGACTTCCCCTTGGCGCCGTTCTTGCAGCGCTCGCCCTTCAGTTCGCACGCGGCGCTGTCGTCGTTATCGGTGAAGTCCTTCTGCAAAGCGGGAAGCTGCCCGCGCAGGCTCTTGATCTCCGGGTCGTTCTCGGTATTGACCAGGCCGCTGCCGTCCCGCTGTGCGAGCAGAGTGGCCTGGCGCTGCTCCAGCACCTTGACGCGCTGGGAGTCCGGCCCGTTCGCCTGCTCCCGCAGAAAGTCACGGGACGCCTCCCCGTGCAACTGCTCCACGGCCTTCTGAACGTCGTGATCGAAGATCTGCAACGTCAGCGGCGTAGAGATGATCAGCCCGAACAGCAAGGCCAGCGCGATCCGAGGCAGCGCGATCCCGAGAGCGTGCCGCTTGTGCCCAGTGCGCTGGAGCGACACCACCAGCCACCGGTCCAGGTTCACGATGGCCAGGAACCACAGCACCGAAAGCGGCACCGCAGCCCAGATCGGCGCCCCCACGGCCATCCGCAGCCCGATGAACATCGACACCAGCGCGAGCACGCCCGTGGTGAGAACGGCGCTCCCGATCAGCACGTACTTGACCCGATCCGCCGGAGCCTGCCGCAACAGCTCAGGATCGGCCCCCGACAACCAGATCAGCGGATTCCGAGGCGCTCCTTCATCCGCGCCACCCGAGTCCGGGACGGCGGTCGGCTCTGGGGTGGAGGGCTCTGGGGTGGAGGGCTCGGGAGTGGAGGGCTCGGGGTGGTCGGGGGTGGGGGGTTCGGCCACGTACTGGCTCCAGTTCGGCTCCGGGGGAGAGCGGCGTGCGCGTGCCCGAGGTTTCCATCAGGGCGGGGGGTTCGTCTGTGAAATTGGACGATCTAACGCGGACGAGTGGCTATGACCAGGGAGAGGTCGGCCAGTTGGGCGGCGGAACGGATGGGGGCTACCTGGTCGACGCGCAGGTCGTGGGCGGCCAGGTCGGGGTGGCCGCAGGGGAAGGCGTCGGCGACCACGAGGGTGGCTCCGGGGGCCATGACGCGGCGGATCTCGGCCAGGCCGGCGCCGGGGTCGGGCCAGTGGCGCAGCGAGAACGTGGCCAGGACCAGCTCGAACACCGCGTCGCGGAACGGGAGGCGTTCGGCCCGCGCGATCGTCAGGTCGACGTTGCGGCAGTCGGCTGATCTGGCGCGTTCGATCATCGGGGAGGACGCGTCCAGGGCGACCACGCGGGTGTACTGCGCGATCTGTCTGGCCAGACGGCCTGTGCCGCAGCCGACGTCCAGGACTCGGTCGGCCTTTTTGAGTCTGCTGTGGGCGCAGTGCAGGACCGCGCGGTGGACGGGTTCGTAGAGCGCGCCTTGGAGTTGGCTGTCGTCGTAGTCGCCTGCCCAGCGATCGAAACGCTCGGCAGAGGGGAGCCGCCGCATCTTCCGAGAGTAGCCGTATTGACTGCGTCACGTTGATTGGAATCAACATTGACAACGTTGACTGGTCAATACAGAGTCGGAACTGGATGCGAGGAGGCAAAGCATGCAGAGCACGAGGGAGCTCAAGGCCGTCGAGGTGCCGCGGGGGCTCGCGGGTGTGGTCGTCACCGACACCGAGCTCGGGGATGTGCGCGGGCAGGAGGGCTTCTACCACTACCGGCAGTACTCGGCGGTCGAGCTGGCGGAGAAGCGGACGTTCGAGGACGTCTGGAGTCTGATGCTCGAGGGCGCGCTGCCGGATGCGGAGGGCAGGGCCGACTTCGTGGCGCGGACGACGCCGTTGCGGCATACGCCGCAGGAGGTCGCGGCGCTGCTTCCTGATCTCGCCAAGGCGATGAAGGAGGGGAGCGTCTTCGACGGGCTGCGCGTCGTGCTGCCGCTGATCGGCGCGGCGGACGGGTTCGAGCCGCTGTACGACACGCCACCGGAGCAGCGCGTTCAGGACGCGCTCACCATCAGCGCGGTCGTGCCCACGTTGCTCGCGACGCTGTACAGGCTCCGGCAGGGGCTCGCGCCGGTCGAGCCGCGCGATGATCTGTCGTACGCGGCGAACTACCTGTACATGCTGAGCGGAGAGGTGCCGGACGAGGCCCGGGCGCGTGCGATCGAGCAGTACCTGATCTCGACGATCGACCACGGGTTCAACGCCTCCACGTTCACCGCCCGCGTGATCGCCTCGACGGGTGCCGACCTCGCGTCCGCGGTCGTGGGTGCGCTCGGGGCGCTGTCGGGGCCGCTGCACGGCGGGGCGCCCAGCCGTGCGCTGGACACGCTCGACGCGATCGGGTCGCCGGAGAACGCCGACGCGTGGATCAGGGAACGGGTGCTCGCCGGGGATCGGATCATGGGCTTCGGCCACCCGGTCTACCGGACCGAGGATCCGCGCTCGCGGATGCTGCGGGGCATCGCGGAGAGCTTCGGCGGGCCGCTGGTGGACTTCGCCGTGGAGGTCGAGCGGAAGATCGTGGACATCCTGGCGGAGCTGAAGCCTGGACGTCAGCTGCACACGAACGTGGAGTACTACGCGGGCGTCGTCATGGAGCTGGCCGGGCTGCCCCGGGCCATGTTCACCCCGACGTTCGCCGCCGCGCGGGTCGTGGGCTGGTCGGCCAACATCGTCGAGCAGGCCGCGGACAGCAAGATCATCCGCCCGGCGGCGCGGTACGTGGGTCCGCCGCCGCCTCAACCCGTTCCGGCTCTCTGACGGAACGTCTCGGCGTCCCGGCCGGATCGGATACCGGCCGGGACGCGGGCCCGGGGCCTCAGCAGCAGGCGCCGGTCAGGTCGGCGCTGTCGCCCTGAGGGGTGGCGCCGCAGCCGCTCCTGGCGGTGGCGCCGCTCTTGGCGGTGGCGCCGGTCTTGGCGGTGGCGCCGGTCTTGGCGGTGGCGCCGGTCTTGGCGGTGGCGCCGGTCTTGGTCATGGAGTCGGTCTTGGTCATGGAGTCGGTGTCGGCCTTGACGACATAGACCTCCCAGGGCTCGGCGCCGGGGCCGGTGACCCAGACCTTGTCCTGGAGGGCGTAGCAACAGGAGGTGTCGTTCTCCTCGAGGGTGGCCAGGCCCGCGGAGGCCAGGCGCTCGGTGGCGTCGTGGACCTGGGTGGAGTCCTCGACCTCGACGCCCAGGTGGTCGAGGCGGGTGGGCTCGTCCTCGGCGCCCTCGATCAGAACGAGCTTCAGCGGCGGGTCGGCGATGGCGAAGTTGGCGTAGCCGGGGCGCAGCTTGGCCGGCTCGGTGCCGAACAGCTTGGAGTAGAAGGCGATCGAGCCCTCCAGATCGGACACGCGTAGCGCGAGCTGAACGCGGGACATCGCGGCTCCTTGTTTAGATGCTCGTCTAATCAGATGCCTTGAGTTTGCATCGCTGCTTAGATGGATGTCAAATTAGATCTATGGCGAAATCCCTGGAGCTGGAGGACGTGACTCAGGCGGGCTGCTGCGCGCCGCTCAGTGGTCCGCTGCTGAACGAGGACGAGTCGATCGAGCTTTCCAAGGTCTTCAAGGCGCTGGCCGATCCGGTGCGGCTGCGCCTGCTCAACATGATCGCCGCGAGCGACGGCGGCGAGATGTGCGTCTGCGATCTGACCGGCGCGTTCGAGCAGACCGCCGCCACCATCTCCCACCACCTCAAGGTGCTGCGGGAGGCCGGCCTGATCACTGGCGACCGGCGCGGCACCTGGGTCTATTACCGCGTCGTGCCTGGCGCCCTGACCCGCCTGTCCGGCCTGTTCACCGAGCCCGCTCTCACCTGACGGGACGTGCTGTGACCGAGAAGCCGAGTGTGCTGTTCGTCTGCGTTCACAATGCGGGGCGGTCGCAGATGGCCGCCGCGTTCCTCACGCACCTTGCCGGGGAACGGATCGAGGTGCGTTCGGCGGGCTCGGCCCCGGCGGACGCGGTGAACCCGGCCGTGGTGGCGGCCATGGCCGAGGTGGACATCGACATCGCCGCCGAGGTGCCCAAGGTGCTCACCGGTGAGGCGGTCCAAGCCTCGGACGTGTGCGTGACGATGGGCTGCGGGGACGTCTGCCCGGTCTTTCCCGGCAAGCGCTACCTGGACTGGGTCCTCGACGACCCGGCAGGGCAGGGCGTCGAGGCGATCCGGCCTATCCGCGACGAGATCCGGGCCCGCGTCGAGGCGCTGGTCGGCGAGCTGCTGGGGGCGTAGGCCCGGCAAGGCCCGACCCTTATGTTGACGGTGATTACATCGCGGCCTAATGTGAGCATCGTCAACATTCCGGATCGGTAAGGGGCTGGTGCGCATGAAGGCTGCTGTGATCTACGAGAACGGCGGGCCCGGGGTGCTTCGCTACGAGGACGTTCCCGACCCCGAGGCCGCCGACGGTGCCGTGGTGGTCGACACCGAGGCGATCAGCATCGAGGGCGGTGACCTGCTCGCGCGGGCGCAGGGGGACCAGGCCGCGACGCCGCACGTGGTCGGCTACCTGAACGCCGGAACGATCAGCGCGGTCGGCGCCGGTGTGGAGGGGCTCGCGGTCGGCGACCGGGTCGTGGCCTTGAACATGGACGGGTCGCACGCCGCGAAGCGGGCCGTCCCGGCGGCCCTGACCTGGGCGATCCCCGACGGTCTGGACGCGGCGCGGGCGGCGTGCGTGCCGGTCGCGTTCGGTACGGCGCAAGAGTGCCTGTTCACGGCGGGCGGCCTGGAGGCGGGGCAGACCGTTCTGGTGCACGCGGGCGCGGGCGGCGTGGGGATGGCCGCGATCCAGCTCGCCAAGCAGGCGGGCGCCACCGTGCTCGCGACCGCCTCCAGCGACGAGAAGCTGGACCGGCTGAAGGCGTACGGGCTCGACCACGGGATCAACTACGCGAACGAGAGCTTCGTCGACGCGGTCAAGCGGATCACCGAGTCGCGCGGCGTGGACGTGGTCATCGACTCGATCGGCGGCCGGAACCTCGTCGACGGCATCGACGTGCTGGCCTACCGGGGAACGCTCGTCAGCGTCGGGCTGGCGGCCCGGGCCGGGTCGGAGATCGAGGCGCGCTCGCTGTGGAACAACAACAACGCGCTGCGCGGCGTCTTCCTCGGCGGCGCCCTGCTGTCGGAGTACGGCCGGATCCACGCGATGATCGGGGACCTGATCGAGCGGGTCGCCGGCGGCGAGCTGACGGTCGAGATCGACAGCTCGTTCCCCCTTGCCGAGGCGGCCGCGGCGCACGAATACGCTGAGAGCCGCAAGGCGTTCGGCAGGGTCGTCATCGAACCCTGAAAGCAGGGGAGGGTGAGCAGTGCCGAAGGCGAGTGACTCCTACCACCACGGTGATCTACGGGCCGCGTGCGTGCGCGCCGCCAGGGAGCTGCTGGAGGACGGCGGCGGTGGCGGCGGGCTGTCGCTGCGGGCGGTCGCGCGGCGCGCGGGCGTGTCGCCGACCGCGCCGTACCGGCACTACGAGGACCGCGACGCGCTCGTCTCGGCCGTCGCCGCCGAGGGCTATCGCGAGCTGGCGGATCACCTGGTGGCGGCGCATCCCGCGCCGTCGGCCGCAGACGACCTCGCCGCGATCGCCGTCGTCTACGTCCGCTTCGCGCTCGAACACCCTGCCCTGTTCCGGGTGATGTTCGCCGAACCCTGCGACTTCGACAACGCGGAACGGGTGGCCGCGGTCGCCGACATCACCGAGTACGTCGGCGGCCTGGTCAGGCGCGCCTTCCCGGGCGCGGACGTGGTCGCGCTCGGCACCGGGGTGTGGGGGCTCGTGCACGGCCTGGCGTTCCTGCATCTGGACGGCAAGCTCGACGCCTCCACGCCCGAGATGGTCGACGACCGGGTCCGCACCGCCGTCCACGCGCTGCTTCAGACCGGGAAGTGACCGGCCCGCGCTCTGCCTCAGAAGGCAAGGCGGTCGGCTAGACGGCGAAGTGGTTCTTGACCGCGGTCCCGGTCAGGCCGTCGATCAGGACGACGAGGGAGTCGCGCAGCAGGGTCAGCAGCTCGTCGCGCGGGATGGTCGGGGCGCCGGTCCACGCCAGAACGGTGTCCTCGACGAACCCGAACCAGCCGTGCAGCATGAGATCGACGCGCGGGTCGGCGGGGTCGCCGAGGGCGCGACGGGCGCGTTCGACGAAGACGCCGCGGGTCTGCTCGTAGATCTCGATCACGTAGTCGGCACCCCCGGCGGCGCCGCGGAACAGCGCCAGGTAGGGCTCGCGGCGGCGTTCGATGAACGCGACGTAGGCGTCGAGCGTCTGCGCGAGCTGCCGCGGGGGCGGCGCGTCCGGGTCGGGCTCGGTCTGCCGTACGAGGCGGGCCGCGGCGGCCTGGACGACGGCGGTGTAGTAGTCCCGCTTGGTCGGGAAGTAGTGGAACAGCAGCCCGCGGGAGATGCCGGCCTCACTGGCGATCTCGTCCAGCGAGAGCTCGTGGATCGGGCGGTCGACGAGCCTGCGCAGGCCGATCCCGACGAGCTGCCGCCGCCTGTCGTCCGCGCTGAGCCTGGCCACTTGTTGAGCATAGCTCAACAGAGCGGTAGCCTGCTGAGCAATGCTCAACAGGCGAGCTCAGCCGAGCAGCCGAGCAGCCGAGCTCGGCCGAGGCCATCGGCCAGGGAGGGCTTCATGGACTTCACCCCGTCGCCACGGGCCCAGGAGTACACCGAGCGGGTCCGCGCGTTCATCGAGACCGAGATCGCGCCGGTCGAGGAGGAGCACCTGCGCGGCCTGCTCGCCGCCTCGCCGGACGAGCGCTGGCGCACGTACCCGGTGATCGAGGAGCTCAAGGCCAAGGCGCGTGAGGCCGGGCTGTGGAACCTGTTCATGCCGGACGTCTCCGGGCTCGGCAACGTCGACTACGCGCCGCTGGCCGAGCTGATGGGCCGCTCGTTCATCGCCGCCGAGATCTTCAACTGCAACGCCCCCGACACCGGGAACATGGAGGTCCTGCAGCACTTCGGCTCCGACGAGCAGAAGAAGCGCTGGCTGGAGCCGCTGATGGCGGGCGAGATCCGGTCGGCGTTCTGCATGACCGAGCCCGGCGTGGCCTCCTCCGACGCCACCACCATGGAGGCGACGGCCGCGATCGAGGGCGACGAGGTCGTGCTGAACGGCCGCAAGTGGTTCAGCACCGGGCTCGGCGACCCGCGCTGCGAGGTCCTGCTCTTCCTCGGCCTGACCGACCCGGGCGCCGAACGCTACCGGCAGCACTCGATCGTGGCCGTCCCCAGGAACACCCCCGGCGTCGACGTCGAGCGGATGCTGCCGGTGATGGGCCGGTACGACGAGCCGAGCGGCCATGGCGAGGTCTCGTTCACGGGCGTACGGCTCCCGCTCTCGGCGATCGTCGGCGGCGCGGGCAAGGGCTTCGAGATCGGGCAGAGCCGGCTCGGGCCCGGCCGCGTTCACCATTGCATGCGCCTGATCGGGCTCGCCGAGGTCGCGCTGGAGGCCGCCTGCCGCCGCGGCGTCGAACGCACCGCGTTCCGCAAGCCACTGGTCAACCTGGGCGGCAACCGCGAGCGGATCGCGGACGCACGCATCGCGATCAACCAGGCCCGCCTCCTCGTGCTGCACACCGCCTGGCTGCTGGACACCCAGGGCGTGCTCGGCGCGCTGTCGCAGGTGTCGCAAATCAAGGTGGCGGTGCCGCTGATGACGCAGAACGTGGTGGACATGGCCATGCAGCTGCACGGCGGCGCGGGCCTGACCGACGACTTCCCGCTGTCGGCCGCCTGGACCGTGGCCCGGGCGCTGCGCCTGGCGGACGGGCCGGATGAAGTGCACCGCGGCGTTGTTGCGAGGCTTGAGCTCACGCAGTACGGAATGCGGCGCTGAACCGGGAACCGTTCACCAGCATGAGGAGAGACATGGACCTGTTCGACCTCACCGGCAAGACCGCCGTGGTCACCGGCGGCACCCGCGGCATCGGCATGATGATGGCGCGCGGCCTGCTCCAGGCCGGTGCCCGCGTCTACATCAGCTCCCGCAAGGCCGACGCCTGCGCCGCCGCGGAACAGGAGCTCAAGCAGTACGGCACCGTCAAGGCCATCCCCGCCGACCTCTCCACCGAGGAAGAGTGCGTACGCCTTGCCGAAGAGGTGCGTTCGCAGGAGAAGGCCCTGCACATCCTGGTCAACAACGCGGGCGCCACATGGGGTGCGCCGCTGGAGGAATTCCCGGCCGCGGCCTGGGACAAGGTGGTCGACCTCAACCTGAAGTCGCCGTTCTTCCTCACCCGCGCGTTCCTCGACCTCCTGGAGGCGGCGGGCGGCCAGGGCGACCCCGCCCGCGTCATCAACGTCGGCAGCATCGACGGCCTGCACGTGCCGACCCTGCCCACCTACTCCTACTCGGCGAGCAAGGCCGGCGTGCACCACCTGACCCGCGTCCTGGCCCGCGAGCTCGGCCCGCGCAACATCACGGTGAACGCGGTCGCGCCCGGCCCGTTCGAGTCCAAGATGATGGCCGCCACCCTGGACGCCTTCGGCGACGAGATCGCCGCGATGGCCCCGCTGCGCCGCATCGGCCACCCCGACGACATGGCGGGCGTCGCCGTCTACCTGTCCTCGCGCGCCGGTGCGTACGTCACGGGCGCGGTCATCCCGGTCGACGGCGGCATCGCGACCACGGTCTGAGCACATCGCCGCCGTCTGATCTAGTCGAGCCCCAGCGAGCGGGCGAGATGGGCGGTCCACCAGCGGAGCTGAGGGCCGGGCGCGGACGCCGCCCGGCCGGTGAGCCCCGCGCTGCGCCGGAACGCCGACCCGTAGAGGGGCTCGGTGGCAAGGGCCTGGTGCAGCGCGGCCACGGCGAGCCGCGTGTCCGTGATGTCCGCGATATCTGCGTCGCGCCGCAAGGCATGAAGCGCATCGACGACGGGATCGAGCAGCCCCGATCCCTCGTCCCGCCAACCTGCGGCGTGGAGCGCCACTGCCAGCTCGCCGTACCCCTGCCGGTAGAACGCCGCGAGACCCTCGACCAGTTCGCCGAGATCGACGCCGCGTGCGAGCCAGGAGTCCAACACCTCCTGAACGCCATCCCGGATCTTGTGGCCGCCGTGGCGCAGCAGCGCGGCCAGCAGCCCGTCGCGGCTCCCGAAGTGGTGGTTGACTCCCGCGTCGGTCATGCCGACGCGCGCGGCGATGGCCCGTACCTGCACGGCGGCCACACCGCCCTCGGTCAGCAGCTCTTCGGCGGCGTCCAGGATGAGGCGCCGCGCCTGCTCCGGCGGCCTGCGCACCCGTGAACTCATCTGCCGATCCTACCTTGACTCATCAAGGTAGCCGTCCTACCGTCTTACCTTGATGCCACAAGGTAGAGGAGGCGGGTATGCACAACTCGACCATCCCTCAGACGCGGCGCATCGATCGTCCTGACGCGGTGCTGCGAGGGGAAGAGACCGGTACGGGGCCGACGGTCCTGCTGCTGCACGCCGGCGGTGAACGCCGTCGCGTGTGGAAGCCGGTCGTCGAGGTTCTGGTGGACGCCGGATTCCGGTGCGTCGCCTACGACCAGCGCGGCCACGGCGAGAGCGAGGGGTCCCGCAGGACGCTCGCGTCTTACGGGGACGACGTGGCCGCCATGCTCGAAGCCGAACCACCGGGGTGCGTGGTCGTCGGCGCCTCCCTGGGCGGCCTGGCGGCCCTCACCGCGCTGGCGGACCCCGCCGTACGAGCCAGGGTCGCGGGCCTGGTGCTGGTGGACGTCGTCCCCGGGATCGATCCCGGCCGCGCCCGCCGCTTCCTCGCCGCCCGCGATCTGCTCGACGTCCACACCGAACTCGTCGACGACATCCTCGGCGAGGTCCCACGGCTCTGCCAGGTCACCGAAGAGCTGGCTCAGACCGACCTGCCCCTCCACTTCATCCACGGTGGCGACGGGTCTCCCGTCACCCCCGACGACGTCGATCACCTGCTGGCCCTGGTCCCGCACGCCACGATGACCCGCATTCCCAACGCCGGTCACCTGGTGGCACGCGACCAACCCGTAGCCCTGGCCGAAGCCCTCACCGGCACTCACGACTGGCCCGCCCTCGCGCTCCTGCGCGAGCTGGGCGCGCCGCAGATCGACCACCCCGGCGGCAACCTCTTCGAGCACCTCAAGCGGGTGAGCGGACTCGTCGCCGACTGGGGCGGAAGCCGCGGCCTGCGCCTGACCGCGCTCTGCCACGCCACGTACGGCACCGACGGCTTCCCGCAGGCCCTGCTGCCGCTCGACCAGCGAGCCCGCCTCCGTACGGCGATCGGCGACGACGCGGAGGAGCAGGTCTACCTCTACGACGCGTGCCACCGGGACAAGACGTACGCCCACCTGGGTGAGACGCCGCTGCCCCTCACTGACCGCTTTACCGGCGAGACAAGCCCCTTGGCCGACACCGACCTCAGCGACTTCGCGCTGCTCAGCATCGCCAACGAGCTGGACGTCGTTCGCAACGCGGCGCTCAGCGCCGAAGTCCGCGGCACCATTCGATCCCTCATCACAGCCTTGGCGGCCTACGCTCCCGACGCCGGTGTTCGAGCGCTGGCCGATCCGGCGTTCCGCTAAGCGAGGGTCCAGGTGACGGTGTCGGTCTGAGCGGTGCCATTGATGGTGGCCGTCACCGTCACCTTGTTGTCGCCGGGCTTGAGGGTCACGTTGGACCATGTGAAGATGTGGTCGGCGCTGGTCTGAGTGCCCAGGTGCCGTTGAGAGTGGCGGTGACCTGGGCGGCGTTGGAGTAGACCTTCAACTCGGTCGCGGCGGTCGTGCGCTGGGTCCAGCGGCGGCTGGTGATGTAAAGGGTCGGGGCGGGCGACCAGTTGGCCTTGTACCAGTAGAACGCGTCCTTGCGCGTTTTGCGGTCGCGGGTCACCAGGCCCTTGTCATTGAGGCCCGGCTGGCTGCCTTCGTTACGGGAGTCGACGGCGAAGTCGAACATGTTCCAGACGAACGTTCCCCAGACATAGGGGCGCGGAGCGAGCTGTTTCCACGCGGCCTCATGGAAGAGCGATTGGTACTCCTCCGGATGCCATGGGCCGCCGGCGCTGGGAGCGGGCGGGTTGAGCGCGTGCTGCGCGGTGTTGGCTCCGGCGCCGTATTCGGAGACCGCGATTTTGCGGCTCGGGTCGGACGTGTGGAGGTTGTCGGCCCAGGTCGACAGGTCGCCGTCCTTGGAGCCGCCGTACCAGCCGTAGTACTTGTTCCAGCCGGTGACTTGGGAATGGCGGCCCACTTGGGCGTTGTCGCCGAGGTTGGACGCGTAGGTGGAAATGCGGTCGGGGTCTTCGGACGCGACGATCGAGGCGAGGGACGTCAGGAGCGTGTTGGTGGCGGTGTCGTCGTTGCGCTGCTCGTTGCCGATTCCCCAGAACGCGATCGAGGGGTGGTTGTAGTTCTGCCGGATCAGCTCGCGGAGCTGGTTCTGGCTGGAGGCGGTGAACGCCGCCGAGTTGGTGACATGGTTGACCAGAGGGATTTCCGCCCAGACGACGAGGCCGCGTTCGTCGGCCAGGTCATAGTCCTTCTGGTCGTGCTGATAGTGCGCCATCCGAATGGTGGTGGCGCCGATCTCGGTGATGAGGTCGAAGTCCTGCGTGTGGTCGGCGTCGTTGACCGCCCAGCCCTTGACGGCACGGTCCTGATGCAGGTTGACGCCGTGCAGGCCGAGGGCCGCGCCGTTCAGGTGGAAGCCGGTGGCGGGGTCTACGGCGATGCCGCGCAGGCCCAGGCGTTCGGTCACCGTGTCCGTGACGGTGTTCGCCGAAGCGTCGTGGATCTCCACGGTCGCGTTGTAGAGATAGGGGTTCTTGAGACCGTTCCACAGGTGCGGGTCGGCGATGGTGAGCGTCTGCGCGACCTGGACACCGGTGGCCGCTGCCACCGATTGCGCGGCGCTTTGTTTGTCGGCGACCACGGCTCCGGCCGCGTCGGTGATGACGGTACGGACGGCCACCGATGTGGCGGCGGTGTTGTTGTTCCAGAGCTTCGTCGTGACGGTGACCGTCGCCGAGGACGAGGTGACGTTGCTCTGGCGCAGATAGATGCCGGGACCGGCGTAGTCGAGCATCTGCACCTGGAGCTTGTCGACGGCCCACAGACTGACGTTGCGGTAAATGCCTCCGTCGAACGTGTAGTCCGCGTCCAGTGGAGCGATATCGGGGTCGTTGGCATTGGTCACCTTGACCGCGATGACATTGTCGCCGCCGACGTGCAAGGAAGCGGTGGCGTTGAATCTGAAGCGCGAGTATCCGCCTTTGTGCTGGCCCAGATGAGTTCCGTTCACCCACACGTCGGTGACCTGATTCGCGCCGGCGAACTGAAGGAAGAGCATCTTGCCGTTCAGGTCGGCGGGCACCGTGTAGTGGCGGCGATACCAGCCGACCCCGCGGTAGTAGTTGCCGCCGCCGTCCGCGCCGTCGACCGCGTTCCAGGTGTGGGGCGTGTTGACCGACGACCAGCCGGAGTCGTCGAAACCGGTCGCCTGCGCACCGGAGACGTCCTGCCTGATGAACCGCCAGCCGGTGTTGAGGTCCATACGGACGCGGGTCTGCGGCGCCGCGTAGGGCACTGCCGAGGTGCAGGCGGAGGCGGAGGAGCCGCCGGCGAACGTGGCCACGACGCCCGCCGCCATTCCGCCGAGCACCGCCCGCCGGGTGGGGAGATTCGCCGACTCAGGAATTGCCTTTTCGGACATGAACCGCTCCTGATGCGGGGGAGGGGGCAGGAGGCTGGTCGATCGTTCGTCGGGAACGTAGATACCTGCGGCGGGGATGTCAACGGGCCCGCGACGGATCCACGACGCGTCCATGACCGCCTTGGCCGGATTTCGTCAGGCGCGTTGACAGGAGATCAAAGCAGGCATATCACTGCGTCTAGCAGCTGCCGATGACAACGTTGTCATACCGTTCCCGCCCACCCCCGCGAAGGGACGGACGACCGTGCGACTCTCCCCTCACCTCGCCGTTGCGGCGCTGGCGGCGTTCGCCACGTTGCTCCCCGTCAATCCATCTCAGGCCGCCGCCGCTGCGGTGGCCGATCCCGCCTCACTCGTCAACACCTTCCACGGCACCTCGAACGGCGGGAACGACTTCCCCGGCGCCGACGTGCCGTTCGGGATGCTCCAGTGGAGCCCCGACACCGCCTCCCGCGCGCAAGGCGGGGGCTACAGCTACAACAGCACGACCATCACCGGTTTCTCGCTGACGCACATCGCCGGCCCCGGCTGCGGGGCGTACGGCGACGTGCCGATCATGCCGACGACGGGCGCGATCAGCAGCCCGGGCTCGGCCTCCTCCGGGTACTCGCACTCCAACGAGTCGGCCACGCCCGGCTACTATTCGGTCGGCCTCAGCAACGGGGTGAAGACCGAGCTCACCACGACCACTCGCGCGGGGATCGGGCGCTTCACGTTCCCCGCCACCAACCAGGCCAACCTGCTGTTCAAGCTGACCGGCAGCCAGAACGGCGACTACGCCAACAGCTGGCGGGTCGTGTCGAACACCGAGGTCGTCGGGTCAGTGACCAGCGGCCACTTCTGCGGCGCCGGCAACACCTACACGCTGCACTTCGCCGTGACGTTCGACCACCCGTTCACCAACGGCACCTGGCTGAGCTCGACCGTCAGCAAGGGCGCCACCAGGACGTCGGCGTCGTCGAAGGCGGCGGCCGCGACCCCGCACGTCGCGCCGGGCACCCCCGACAAGGTCAACCAGCCGAGGCTGCACGGTACGACGGCGACCAAGGCGTCACCGAAGGCCGCGCCGCGCGCCGCCCTGGCCGACCCGAACGGCGGCTACCTGACCTTCGACACCCGCAGTAACCAGACAGTCCAGGCGCGCATCGGGGTCTCGTTCGTCTCCGACGCCAACGCCCAGGCCAACCGCGACGCCGAGGTGCCCGGCTTCACGTTCGACACCGTGAAGTCCAACGCCCACAACGCGTGGAACAACCTGCTCGGCCGGATCCAGACGTCCGGCGGCACCGCGGCGCAGCAGCACGTCTTCTACTCCTCGCTCTACCACGCGCTGCTGCATCCGAACGTCTTCAGCGACGTGAACGGCCAGTACGCGGGCTTCGACGGCAACGTGCACACGCTCCCGTCCGGCCACGCCCACTACGCCAACTATTCGGGCTGGGACATCTACCGCAGCCAGGCACAACTGCTCGGGATGATCGCGCCCTCCCAGGCCAGCGACATCGCCCAGTCGATGGTCGACGTCTACTCGGCGTCCGGGCGCCTGCCCAAGTGGGCGCAGGCGAACGGCGAGTCGTACGTGATGGTCGGCGACCCGTCCGACCCGATCATCGCCAACCTGTACGCGTTCGGCGGCCGCTCGTTCGACACCACCGCGGCCAAGAACGCGATGATCCACGAGGCGACGACCGCCAATAACAACCGGCCGGGCCTCAACTATCTCGACAGTCCCGGCTACCTGCCGAGCGACGGGTCGTACGGCTGCTGCAACTTCTACGGCGCCGTCTCCACCCAACTGGAGTACAACACCGCCGACTTCGCGGTCGGCGCGTTCGCCCAGCAGCTCGGCGACTCGACGAACGCCACCAAGTTCATCAACCGCGCGCAGGGCTGGCGCAACACCTTCAACAGCGCGAGCGGCTACATGCAGCCCAGGCTCGGCAGCGGCGCGTGGAAGTCGGGCTTCGACCCGACGAGCGGGAACGACTTCGTCGAGGGAACGTCCTGGCAGTACACCGGCATGGTCCCGTTCAACGTGCGCGGGCTCGCCGACGCCAAGGGCGGCAACTCGGCGATGGCCGCCTACCTCGACCACGTGCTCGGCAACTTCACCGGCAGCGGCGGCGACCACGCCGACCTGGGGAACGAGCCGAGCATCGAGCTGCCCTACGAGTACGACTACGTCGGGCAGCCGTGGAAGACCCAGCAGATCGTGCGGACCGTGCAGAACCAGCTGTGGCCCGACTCGCCGACCGGTTGGGGCGTCGGCAACGACGACCTCGGCACGATGAGCGCCTGGTACGTGTGGTCGGCGATGGGCTTCTTCCCCGAGACGCCCGGCACCTCCGACCTCGCGCTCGGCAGCTCGATGTTCACGCAGGTCGACATCACGCTCAGCACCGGCAAGCACCTGATCGTGAACGCGCCGAACGCCGCGACCAACGCCCCGTACGTCCAGAGCGCCACCTGGAACGGCGCCAACTGGAACAACGCCTACCTGCCGCCCTCGGCGGCCCTGGACGGCGGCACCCTCAACCTCACCCTCGGCACGACAGCCAACACCTCCTGGGGAACGGCCGCGTCCTCGGCGCCGCCCTCCTACCCCGGCACCGTCACCCCACCACCCCCGACCCACACCGGCCCGATCACCTCCGCCATCCCCGGCAAATGCATCGACGTCGCGAACAGCGGCAGCGCCAACGGCACCCACGTTCAGCTCTACACCTGCAACGGCACCGGCGCGCAGACATGGACGGTCGGCTCGAACGACACCCTGTCCGCGCTCGGCAAGTGCATGGACGTCGCGAGCAGCGGCACCGCCAACGGCACCAAGGTCCAGCTCTGGGAGTGCAACGGCACCGGAGCCCAGAAGTGGACCTACAACGCCTCCACCCAGTCCCTGACCAACCCCAACTCGGGCAAGTGCCTGGACGACCCGAACAGCAGCACCACCGACGGAACCCAGCTGCAGATCTACACCTGTAACTCGACTAACGCCCAACGCTGGACGATCCCCGGCTGACCCTGGACCTGGCCCCGCGCGCGGGTGGCACGCCCCCACGTGCCCGCGCGCGGGGTCGCGGACTGTCAGGAGTGGCGGCGGGGGTCGGGTTCGCTGCTGAGCAGGGGCTCGTCGGTGGCCCTGAGGTCCTGGTTGGGCAGGCCGCCGGGGTGCTCGCGCCGGACGCGGTCCAGGCAGCTCAGGGCGATGTCGAGGTGCTGGCGCTTGCTGTTCTGGTAGAACACGGCGGCCTCACCCGACAGCTTGGGCTCGGCGTGCAGCGGCTTGTCGGAGACGCACAGCAGGGTGGCATTCGGGATGCGGTAACGGAAGCCGTTCGCCGCGATCGTGGCCGACTCCATGTCGACCGCCACGCAGCGCGCGGCCCGCATCGTCGCCAGCGGCTGCCGCTGGTTGAGCTCCCAGTTGCGGTTGTCGGTCGTGTAGACCGTGCCGAGCCGGTAGTGGACGTTGCGCTCGTCCAGCTCGTGCAGCAGGAACGTGTTGAGCCGCGGCGTGGGGATCACCGGGACCGTGGTCGGCAGGACCTCGTCGAGCACGTGGTCGGCGCGCAGGTACGCGGTGGCCAGCACGAAGTCGCCGATCTTCTGGTGGTTCCGCAGCCCGCCGCAGTGGCCGATCATCAGCATGGTGTCGGGGCGCATCACCGCGAGGTGGTCGGTGGCGGTCTTGGCGTTCGCCGGGCCCACCCCGATGTTGACGATGCTGACGCCGCCGCCGTCCTCGGCCCGGTGGTGCCAGGCGGGCATCTGCACGCCGTCCCGGGCCGGGCCCTCGGCGTCAGGGAAGCGTTCACGGAACGCCTCGATGTGCATCGTGTAGTTGGTGAAGAGCACATACCGCTGGAACGACTCCGCGGGCGTACCGCAGTAGTGGGAGAGCCGGTCGAGCGACAGCGCCATCCGCTCGGGGCCGAACAGGAACAGCTTCTTGGCACGTACGTCGAAGCGTTCCTCGTCCAGCGCCGCGAAGAACTGCGGGTCGTTGAAGTCGAGAACGCGGCGCGAGGCCCGCACGGTGATGCCGGCCCCCTTGGCCAGCAGAGCGCTGAGCTCCCGCCGCAGATACCAGCGGATGGCCGCCGGACGGGCGAACTCACCGACCAGTCGCGGATTGTGCTTCGACCAGGGCCGGAAGACCTCCAGCGCCGGATACCAGCCGTCCAGATCGACCTCTTCGAGCGCGTCGAGAAGCCGTTCCACCGCCTCGCCGACCCCATCGGGCCCGAGACCTCCGCCTTCGACCGTTATCTCGGCAACCTCCGTCCCCACGGGTCCCACCGTAACCGTCCCCGATTCCGGTCGGTACGGCGGCCCGGCCCCAGGGCGGCGCGGTGGAATCATGGCACGATGGCTGTCGTGATCGATCACGGACGGCGGTGGCCCCATCAGGCTTTCTTTGCCGTGCGCTGAGCTGATCATGAAGTCGCGCAGGGCAGGTCACCAAGCAGGTCACGATGGACAGGGGCGACTATGGTGGAGCCGCGACCCGAGGAGCAGCCCGAACCGCAGCCGGTGCTCAGCCCGCTCACGCATGCGGCGATCTTCCTGGTGCTGACGATCCGGCCCGGCGGCGAGGACGCGGTACGGGACGTGCTGTCGGACCTGGCCGCGCTGGGGCGTTCGGTGGGCTTCCGCGCCCCCGAGGACGGCCTGGCCTGCGTGGCCGGCATCGGCTCTGAGGCCTGGGACCGGCTGTTCTCCGGTCCGCGCCCGGCCGAGCTGCACCCGTTCAAGGCGCTGGCCGGTCCGCAGATCGCCCCCTCGACGCCCGGTGACCTGCTGTTCCACATCCGCGCGCGGCGCATGGACCTGTGCTTCGAGCTCGCGTACCGCATCAACGAGCGGCTGGCGGGCGCGGTGACGGTGGCCGACGAGGTGCAGGGCTTCAAGTTCTTCGACGAACGCGACCTGCTCGGCTTCGTGGACGGCACCGAGAACCCCGCCGGGCGCGACGCCCGGATCGCGGCGTTCGTCGGCGACGAGGACCCCGACTTCACCCGCGGCAGCTACGTTCACGTGCAGAAGTACATTCACGACATGGCCGGCTGGGACGCGCTCAGCGTCGAGGCACAGGAGCACGCCATGGGCCGGACCAAGCTCTCGGACATCGAACTGCCCGACGACGTGAAGCCGTCGGACTCGCACGTCGCCCTCACCACCATCGAGGAGCCCGACGGCACCGAGCGCCAGATCGTCCGCTACAACATGCCGTTCGGCTCGTTCGAGAGCGGCCGGTTCGGGCTGTACTTCATCGGGTACTGCGGCACGCCGGCCGTCACCGAGCTGATGCTGGAGCGGATGTTCATCGGCGACCCGCCCGGCAACAGCGATCGCATCCTGGAGTTCTCCACGGCGGTCACCGGCTCGATGTTCTTCTGCCCGACGGCCGACTTCCTCGACGACCTGCCCGACCCGCCGGGCGCCGCGGCCGTCGCGGTCCCCGAACCAGCCAACGAGCCTGCGTCCGAACCCGCCACCGAACCTGACGACGAGCCCAGCTCGCAGCCCGCCGAGGAGCCGTCCACCACCGCCGATCGTTCGCTCGGGATCGGCAGCCTGAAACGGAGCATTCGCCCATGAACAACCTGCACCGCGAACTCGCGCCCATCTCCGCGGCCGCGTGGGCCGAGATCGAGTCCGAGGCCAAGCGGACCTTCGAGCGGCACGTGGCGGGCCGCCGGGTCGTCGACCTGGAGGGACCGGGCGGCGCCGAGGTGGCGGCCGTCGGCACCGGGCACCTGGCGCGGATCGACCCGCCGACCGACGGCGTGTCGGCGTGGGTGCGGCAGGCCCAGTCGATCGTCGAGCTGCGGGTGCCGTTCACGGTCGACCGCCAGGCCGTCGACGACGTCGAACGGGGCGCCAAGGACTCGGACTGGCAGCCTGTCAAGGACGCCGCCAAGCAGATCGCGTTCGCCGAGGACCGGATGATCTTCGACGGCTACGGCGCCGCGGGCATCGGCGGCATCCGCCCGACCTCCGACAACGCGCCGGTGGCGCTGCCCGCCGACGCCAAGGACTACCCGGACGCGGTCAGCCAGGCGATCACCGAGCTCCGCCTGGCGGGCGTGAACGGGCCGTACTCGGTGTTGCTGAGCGCCGCCGCCTACACCGCCGTCAGCGAGACCTCCGACCACGGCTACCCCATCCACGAGCACCTCGCGCGGCTCATCACCGGCGAGATCGTGTGGGCGCCGGCGATCGAGGGCGCGCTCGTGCTGTCGACGCGCGGCGGCGACTACGAGCTGCACCTCGGCGATGACCTCTCCATCGGCTACCTGAGCCACGACGCCGACTCCGTGCAGCTCTACTTCTACGAGACGCTGACGTTCTTCGCCTACACCGCCGAAGCCTCGGTGGCCCTCACCAACGGCTGACGACGAGCCGACGAAAACCCGACGAAAACCCGACGAGAACCGACGAGAGCCGCTGAGAGCCGCTGAGAACCGCCCCGCCGAATCCCGGCGGGGCGGCCAGTCGTCACGTCACCTGATGGGCACTCCCTCGGCGTAGATGTCCTGGTCGTTGGCCGGGTCGGCGTTGGACGCCGGGGCCGTGCAGAGCTCGGGCGGGTTGCCGGTCGTTCCCGTGCCCGGGCACAGGAAGAGCGCGGCCGCCCGGGTGTCGGACCACACCGGATAGGCGGTCGTGGCCGTGGCGTCGAGCATGATGTAGTCGCCGTAGAACTGCCCGTTGAACTGGCTGGGCGGCGGCATGCTGGACGACGTCACCCGCGTGCTCTTGAAGTGGCTCAGGTCCTTGGACGTCACGACGGTGATGTCGGAGAAGCCGGTCGTGTTGCTCGTGCCGTACTGCCGGTCATAGAACGTGGTCACCAGCGCGCCCTTCGGGCTGAAGACCGTTCCGTGCCAGAACTGGTCGGTCCGCGCCTGCGCCGCGCCGTCGCCGATCGTCGGCAGCTTCCGCACGTCCGTCGTCGTCCCGGTGAACGTGGCGCCGCCGTCGGACGAGGTGCTCAGCACGATGCCGTTGTTGCAGCCGCCCGTCTTGACCCCGGTGTAGAGGCTGCCGAGCCCCGCGCCGAGGGGAAGAAGCCCGGCGGGCGTGCAGCCCTTGGCCTCGTTGGAGTCGCGGTTGATGTACGAGCCGACGGTCACCACGACGTGCCTGGCGTCGGAGGGGTCGACGGTCACGTTCGGGTAGTTGGTGGCGCGGAAGATCGAGTTGGTGCTCGAACCCTTCTCGGGGACGCAGTCGCGCCCGGGGTCCTTGCCCGCGCCCTGGTAGGTGTCGCAGTCGGGCAGCTCGTAGTAGCCGGTGGCCTTGACCGGAGCCGCGAACGTGGCCCCGCCGTCGGTGGACCTGGCCAGGAAGATCTGGAACCGGTTGTCGTCGCCGGTCTGCGCCACGTTGTAGTTCGCCCACGCCACGTACAGGGTGCCGTCGGCGGCCGTGACGGGCTGGGAGAACTGGTTGTTGTTGCAGCGCCCGTGCGGGGTCGGGATCCCGTACGTCTGGTCGCACAGTGCCGAGTCGGAACTGATCAGCACCGGCGCGCTGAAGTGCTCGCCGTAGTCGCTGGAGTAGGCGCCGTAGATGTAGCCCGTGCCGTCCTCGGCGAAGGTCGTCCAGGTGACGTAGACGCGGTCGCGGAACGGGCTGCGGGTGTGGTCGTCGACGGTCATCAGCTGCTTGTCGAGCAGGAACGTTCCGGCACCCGCGGTGTCGTCGTGCTCGGCGACGGGACGGCCCGGGAAGTTGAACGAGGCGCCGCCGTTGCCGGTCGCGCGGTAGACGTAGAACGCGCTGGACTGGTCGGGGTCGGGGGAGACGGCGTTGCCCCGCTTGAACTCCTGGCACGACAGGTAGGCGTTCCCGCGCGTGTCGAACGCGACGGAGGTGTCGCCGCCGGCCTGGAAGTACTGCCGGGGCTTGCCGCCGAACGCCGCGCCGTTCACGAATCCGTTCGGTGTGGTGGTGTCGGTCCAGCTGCGGCCGCCGTCGGAGGAGTAGGACACCCCGCACGTGCCGTCGCCGCGCCGGTAGTCGTTGTAGCTGGAGACGATCTGCTTGGGGTTGTTCGGGTTGACCGCGACCCAGGTCTCGTTCTGTGACTGCCCGCGCCCGGCGAGGGCCTGGTCGGTGACGTTGAGGCAGTTCTGGTTGACCTTCACGTTGCCGCCGCGCCGCCCGTCGCAGTCCGGCGCCCTGGTCCGCCGTGCCCCGCCGACCGCGTTCTTCGCGCCCGCGCCCGCCGCCGGTCCGAGCGCCTCGGCCAGCGCACCCGAGACGCGGCGCTTCTGGTTGGCGGTGAGCTTGTCGTAGCCGAACGCCTGGGCGTGCGCGCCGGAGGCCGGCAGGCTCAGCACGCCCAGCAGGAGGACCCCGGCTCCGGCCAGGCTGATGGTTCTGCGTGTGCGCATCGAGACCTCCGTTCGAGGGGCTTGGCCTCTGAGGGGTGCTTCGCCTCTGAGGGGTGAGACGGGCAGGAAGGTAGATCGGGGCTGAAACCGGATATAGCCCCCTGGCCGACGGCGGTCACCCCGTACACGACCGGAAACGGCCTGGAACGGCACCCACCAGGCCTGTATGTGAATCGGTTTGCCCCTGGCGCAGGCAATCGCATGCCCCAAACACGCGGGAGGGAGGTCCCGAAGATCCCTGACCTTCGGCCCTGTTTCGGTCCTTGGGGCGTTGATGGACTGGTGACCCGGATAGCGAAGGGGGCGATCGGTGTGGAGAAGGGCCAGGACTCGAACGACCGGCGCGCGGGCGAGGTGCGTTCCGCCGTCGAGGCCGCGACGTGGGCCCCCTCGGTGCACAACACCCAGCCGTGGCTGTTCTCGTTCGGCGGCGACCGGATCAGTCTGCGCGCCGACGGCGACCGCCGGCTCGGCGTGGCCGATCCGGACGGCCGGGAGATGCTGATCAGCTGCGGCGCGGCGCTGTTCACGCTGCGGGTGGCCGTACGGGATCTGGGTTACGAGCCGGAGGTGCGGGTGCTGCCCGATCCGGACCGTCCGCATCTGCTGGCCGACCTGTACTTGGGAGCGCGGACGCGGAGCAGGTCGGACGACAACAGCAGGCTGTTCGAGCAGATCCGCAGGCGCCGCACGCATCGCGGGGCGTTCAAGCCGGAGCCGGTCGGCGACGCGCTGTTGACTTTGCTGCGGCAGGAGGCTCAGCGTGAGGGCGCCATGCTTCGCGTCCTTGAGGACCAGTACTCCCGGAACGCCGTGGCGGCGCTCACGGTGGCCGCGGAGAACATGCACCACCTCAGCCCCTCGTATGCCGGCGAGCTCGCGCGCTGGGCACCCTCGCCCGGGAGCACACGTCAGGAGGGCGTTCCGGAGAGCGCCTACCCGCGCGAGGCCCCGCCCACCGATCCGCACTTCCCCGCACGCGACTTCGCCCGTGGCCACGGCTGGGGCACCGAGCCGTCGATTCTGGACTGGCTGGAGGAACCTGTTGCCGGGGTGGCGTGCACCCTGTCCACAAAGGAGGACCGCCCCGTGGACTGGCTGCGGGCCGGGCAGGCCATGCAACGCGTCCTCCTGAGAGCGACTCAGCACGGGGACGTGGCGGCAGCCTTCCACACGCAGGCACTTGAGGTGCCTGGCCTACGCGAACTCATCCAGACGCGCTTCTGCGCGGGAGACCACCCCCAGATGGTCCTGCGTCTGGGAACGGTCGGCGACAAGTTCGAGACCGTACGCCGCCCCGTCGAGCAGGTGCTCACCGAAGAATCCTGAACTTCTGAATTCCAGGGAGAAGCACATGCGAGCGATGGTCCTCACCCGCTGATGAGAGTCCTCACGGTCAACCCCGGGTCGAGCAGCCTCAAGGTGAGCCTGCTCGACCACGACGACACGGTGCTGCGCCGCGTGGACCTGGCGGCGGGCGCCGGGGCGCGCGAGGGCGAGCTGTTCGAGGCGGCGCTCGACCGGATGCCGGTCCCCGACGCCGTCGGCGTACGGGTCGTGCACGGCGGCCGTGACTTCCGCGCGCCGGTCGTGGTCGACGAGGAGGTGGTGAAGCGCCTGTACGACCTGATCGAGCTGGCGCCGCTCCACCAGCCGCTGTCGCTGTACGCGATCGGCGAGGTCCGGCGCGCGCTGCCCGACGTCCCGGCGGTCGCGTGCTTCGACACCGCATTCCACGCGACCCTCCCGGAGGCGGCCGCGACCTACGCGCTGCCCGTCGAGTGGCGCGAACGCTACGGCCTGCGGCGGTACGGATTCCATGGGCTGTCGCACGCCTACGCCGCCCGCCGTACGGCTCAGCTGCTGGGCACCGGCGCGATCGGACTGCGGCTGGTGGTCTGCCATCTGGGCTCGGGCGCCTCGCTCGCGGCCATCGCCGACGGCCGGTCGATCGACACCACGATGGGCTTCACGCCGCTGGAAGGCCTGGTCATGGGCACGCGCGCCGGGAGCATCGATCCAGGCATCCCGCTGTGGCTGATCCGTACCGGCGTTCCGAGCGGCGAGGTGGCCGACGCTATGGAGCACCGTTCGGGCCTGCGCGGCCTGGCGGGCACCGGGGACATGCGCGAGATCCAGGCCCGCGTGGACCAGGGCGATGACGTCGCGTTGGCCGCGCTCGACGTCTACCACCACCGGCTGCGCGCCTGCGCCGCCGCCATGACCGCCTCGCTGGGCGGCCTGGACGCGCTCGCGTTCACCGGCGGCGTCGGCGAGCACGACGCGGCCGTCCGCGCCAGGCTCGCCGCCGACCTGGCGTTCCTCGGCGTCACCGTTGACCCCGAGCGCAACCGGGCCGCGCGCACCGACACCGAGATCACCAGGGCCGGCGCCGCGGTCCGCACCTTCGTCATCACCGCGCGCGAGGACCTGGAGATCGCCCACGGCGTCCGCGCGGCCCTCGATCCCGAACGGGAGGAACGGTCATGACCAGGATCCTCGTCGCCCACGGCTCCAAGCGCGGCGGGACCGCCGAGATCGCCGAGTGGATCGGCGCCGAGCTGTGCGAGACGCCCGGGGTCGTCGTCGACGTGCGCCCGGCCGCCGAGGCCCGCGACCTGGCGGGGTACGACGCCGTCGTCATCGGCAGTGCGGTGTATGTGGGCCGCTGGGTGCCGGAGGCACGGCGGTTCGCGCGCCGCCATCGCGCCGCGCTCGTCCACCTGCCCGTGTGGGCCTTCAGCAGCGGGCCGCTCGACCGCTCGGCGCAGGAGGGCGAGGTCCCGCCGACGCGTTCGATCGCCAAGATCGTCGAACGCGTCGGCGCGCGGGACCACGTCACGTTCGGCGGCCGCCTGACCGCCGACGCCAAGGGATTCGTGGCGGCACGCCTCGCCAAGGAGCGCGGCGGCGACTACCGCGACCGTGACCAGATCCGCGCGTGGGCGCGGGCCATCGTCAAGGAGCTGCAACCCACGCCCTGAGGCGTCACGAGTGCGCGTGGGCGGGACCGTCCTCGGCGACGATCACGATCGGGCACGGCTGGCGGCGCAGGCACGTGCGCGCGACCGGGCCGGCGGTGTGGACCTCCGGTGAGTCCGAACGGTGCCCGCCGAGGACCAGCAGGTCCGCGCTCTCGGCCTCGTTCAGCAGGGCCTGCGCGGGCTGCTGCTGGACGAGCACCTGCCGCACCTTGACCGGCGGCGCGAGGCCGCAGACGTCGTCCACGACATGGGAGAGGCGTTCCGCCGCGTCCTCGTACTCCTCGGTGGGACTGGGCATCGCGGTGATCCGGGCGTAGGGGGCGCGCGTCGCCGACAGCGGGACCCACGCCAGCACCGCGACGACCTCCGAATGGCGCAGCCGGGCCTCGGTGACCGCGAACCGGAGCGCCGCCGCCGAAGCGGCCGACCCGTCCACCCCGACAACGATCTTGTAGGTCTCTCCAGGCATACCGATCTCCTCCCGGGAGCCTTTGGGTGTCACCTCCAGATTGCGCCATCTCGCGCTCTAAACAAACGGACAAAAGTCCTTTACGTGAAGGCGCCGCCCGACACCACCGGAGGATGAATGCAACGCCACGATGCGCGACGCCGTCCACGCGGTCGTCATCGGCGACTTCCAGCCCCGCGACGGCCGCCACGTGACGGTGATCGCCAACAACCCGTTGCCGCTCCTTGGTTCGCAGGTCAAGCCCGTCGTGGACGCCGCCCTCTGCGGCGGTGCCGCCCGCTAGCCTGAGGGGTCCTGATCAAGCCCCTACCGAACGAGGATCAAGGTGTCGCACGAGGATCTGCCGCGTGCCGAGTTCGCGTTCCCCGGCCCGCTCCGCGACCGGCTCGTCGCCGCCGTCCTGTCCGGCGCCAAGACCACGACCAGCTCGCTGGTGGTGGAGTACGAGAGGGACGGGGAGCCGCTTCCGATGGTCGGGCGGCGCGCCGTGGTGATCGACTCGGACGGCCGTCCCGTGGCGATCATCGAGACCGCCGAGGTGCGCACCCTCAGGATCGGGGACGTCGATCTGGAGCACGCCCGTTCCGAGGGCGAGGGCCACCGGACGGTGGCCGAGTGGCGTGTCGGGCACGAGGCGTTCTGGAACAGCGCGGAGATGCGTGACCACCTCGGCGACCCGGCCTTCGGCGTCACCGACGACACCCTGATGGTGGCCGAACGCTTCCAGGTCACCGAACGCCTCTGAACGCGACCGAGGCCGGAGCGCCTCGGTGGAGGCGCCCCGGCCCGGTGTGGCGGGTCAGGGGAGGTCGAGCATGAAGTCGAACGTGGCGGTCAGTCCGGTCGGGCCGTTCTGCACGGCCATGACCAGGTCGGGGTCGAAGATGGGGTCGGTCTGGTTGCGCGGCTCACCCGGGAAGTAGAGCTGGGTGGTGAGAACGGGCTGGTTCGGGGCCTGCAGCTTGACGTGGATGTGGCGCGTACGGCCGGGGTAGAGGCCGGGGCGGATCGTCGTCAGGCTGAAGCGGCCCGTGGCGTCGCTGTACTGGTGGCCGCGCAGGCGGTAGCCGTAGTTGTCGTAACGGCCGTAGGCGTCGCACTGCCAGAAGTCCAGCAGCGCCGCGTTCACCGGGTTGCACGAACGGGTGTAGACGATGCCGGTGAGCGTGAGGCGCGTGCCCACCATTCCGGGTTCGAGCAGGGACGTGCGCTGGGGTGAGTTGGGCTTGAAGTAGGGCCCTTCGGTCTGGGGCGGGGTGGGGTCGTCCCCGTCGTCGCAGCGGGGAGTGAGCTTGAGGGGCCGGGCCGGTGCCTCCTTCGCGTCCGCACGTGCGGCGCCCATGGCGGCGGGCAGGGCCAGGGCGCCCAGTCCCACCGTCATGATGAAGTTCTTCCGGCTGATGCCGTCGTTCTGCTCATCGTCGAGCATGGGGCTTCCTCTCGGTCGGGGGGAACCGGAGTCGTCGCGCCATGGTCACCCGGCCGTGCGGACCAGGTCTTGGCGCTGCCTGCCACGGAGTTGGCGCCGAATGACAAAAGTCGCCCCGATCGTCGTGATCTCTCGCTCCTTGACCCGGGTCCTGACAGATAGGACCGTCAGTGCGTCCAGTCCCGTATCCCCGCGACGGGAGGGCCATGCACGCCGTCACCTCGGGCCTGCCCCCGAGCGCCCAGGCGGACCACTGGCGCCGCCTGATCTCCTCGGCGTTCGGCCCGATGCACCTCATGCCGCGCGACCGCGACGGCTTCCGGGCCCGCCTGACCGCGCGCACGCTCGGCCCCGTCCAGGCCGGGCAGGTCTGGGCGCCCGGTCACCGCGTCGAGCGAAGCTCCCAGCAGATCGCGCGCGACACCCGCGAGTGCGTCAAGCTCGGGCTGGTCCTCAGCGGCTGGTGCCTGCTGGGTCAGAACGGCCGCCAGACCAGGGTCGGGGTCGGCGACCTGGTGCTGTACGACCTGACCCGGCCGCTGGAGATCACCTTCGAGGAGCATCGCGTCCTGACGCTGGTGATCCCGCACCAGACGATGCAGCTGCCGCTGGACCGGGTCGCCGCGCTCGGCGGCACGCTGCTGAACGAGCGGACCGGGCGGCTGGTGAGCGCGCTGCTCAGAGGTCTGGCCGCAGACGGAGCCGCCGCCGAGGGACCGTACGCCCGGCACCTGGGGGAGGCGCTCCTGGAACTGGTCACGGGCGCGATCGGTGAACGACTCGGCGAGCCGCCCGCGACGACCGCCGACCCGGAGTTGCTGCGCGTCATCGAGGGCTGGATCGACGACCGCCTCCACGACCCGCAGCTGTCGCCCGCCGATATCGCCGCCGCACATCACCTGTCCGTGCGGCAGCTCTATCGGGTGTTCCAGCTCAGAGGCACCACGGTCGCCCGTTACGTGCGCACGCGCAGGCTGGAGCGCTGCCGCCGCGAACTGGCCGACCCGTTCCTGGCCACCCAGCGGATCGGCGAGATCGCCTGCCGCTGGGGCTTCCCGGACGCCGCCGCGTTCAGCCGTGCCTTCCGCGCCGCGTACGGCCTCAGCCCCCGCGACTACCGGGCCGCCAGCAGCGGCGTCGACCGCCCCTGCTAGTCGCGTTTCACGGGCATGATCTCGGCACTCAGGGGGAGGGGGCCCTTGCAGTGGAGTGCGAGCGTGGCCTTGATCTCGTCGATCAAGATCAGGTACTCCTGCCGCAGGGACGCGGAACGAAGCTTGGCCTCCTCCGCCGCGGCGCGCAGCGCCTCGGAACGGTAGAGCAGGTCCGTACGCCGATCGGCGCGGCCTCCACCTGACTGTGGGCGCCCCTGGCTGGTCACCTACAACAGTTTCGGTGTCCGCCGGTCATTCGCCAATGCCGGAGGCGAAACCGAGCGCCACCGGCAAGCCGAAAACGAAGTACGAGGCCGCCGATCAGACGCTTCGCAGGCATCCATCCCGGCATCCGCTTCGTTCTCCGCGCAGACCGCGGAACTAGACGGGGGCTCGTTCGGGCACCTGGGGGCGGAGATGGGCGGGGAAGCTGATCTCGATGGCCAGGCCGCCGCCCGGGAGGGCGTGCGCGGCGATGCCCGCGCCGTGCGCCGTGGCGATGGCCCGGACGATCGATAGGCCGAGGCCGTGGTGGCCGTCGTCGTGCGCCGACCGCCCGCCGAGCCGCTCGAACGGCTCGAAGAGCCGGCCGACCCGTTCCGGCGAGATGACCGGCCCGCTGTTGACCACCGTGACGAACGCCCGCCCGGCCTTCATCTCGGTCACGACCTCCACGTGGCCGTCCGGGACGTTGTGGTGCACGGCGTTGTCGACGAGGTTGGCGACCAGTCGTGCGGCCAGCGCGGGGTCGCCCGCGGACGGGGCGGGCGCGATCCGGCGGGTGACGCGCACGCCGCGAGCGTCCGCCTCGAGGCCTGCCGACTCGATCGCCTCGCGGGCGAGCTCGGCCAGGTCGAAGGGCTCCCGGCGGTCCAGGCCGCGTTCGCTGCTGGAGAGGGTGAGCAGCGCCTCCAGCAGCCGCGCCTGGTCCTTGCTGATCGCGAGCACCCGTTCCGAGGTCGCCTGGTAGGACTCCAGCGTGGCCTCGCGGTCGGTGAGCGTCTCCTCCAGGAGCGCACGTTCCAGGGTGAGCGGGGTGCGCAGTTCGTGCGCGGCGTTGGCGACGAAGCGCTTGTGGGTGTTGAGGGCGATCTCCAGGCGGCCGAGCAGGCCGTCGACGGTGTCGGCGAGGTCCTTCATCTCGTCGCGCGGGCCCGTGACGGCGAGCCGTTCGTGCACGTTGCGGGCGGAGATCTGCTGGATCGTGGCCGTCATCGTGCGCAGCGGCCGCAGGACGCGCCCGGCGACCAGCCAGCCCAGCACGATCGAGACCACGATCATGATCGCGAGAGCGATCGCGGACCGCGTCAGGAGCTGCTGCATCTCCTGCCGGTGGGCCTGGTCCATGGCCGCGCGGGCCATCTGCGGCGCGGGCCACGGCCTGTCGACGATGACCACGCCCGGCCTCGCGCGGCCCGTGAGCCAGTAGACGATCGCGAGCAGGGCCGTACCGCAGATCGTGAACAGCCCGCTGTACATGGCCGTGAGGCGGATGCGCACGGTCCGGAACGACAGCTGCGAGGAGACGGGCGGGCGAAGCGGGTCAGGAGGCCGCATGGGCACCGCCGATCCGGTAGCCGCCCTGCTGGACGGTCTCGATCACCGGTGGCGGGCCGAGCTTGGAGCGCAGCCGGTTCATCGTGGCCTTCACGGTGGTCGTGAACGGGTCGGCCGCCTCGTCCCACACCCGTTCCAGCAGTTCCTCGGCGGACACGACCCGGCCGCCCGCGCCGAGCAGGTACTCCAGGACCGCGAACTCCTTCGGGCTCAGCGCCAGGCGCATCCCCGCGCGGGTCGCGATCCGCTGCGACGGGTCCAGCCGCAGGTCGCCGTGGGCGAGGACCGGCGGCAGCGCCGGCTGGGCCCGGCGGCCGAGCGCCCGGATCCGCGCCACCAGCTCGGCGTACGCGAACGGCTTGGGCAGGTAGTCGTCGGCGCCCAGGCTCAGCCCCGACACCCGGTCGGCGATCGTGCCCGACGCGGTCAGCATCAGGACGCGGGTACGGCGCGTACCGCTCACCAGCGACCGGCACACCTCGTCGCCGTGCACCCCGGGAAGGTCCCGGTCGAGCACGACCACGTCGTAGTCCAACAGCCCGGTCCGTTCAAGGGCCGCCTCACCGTCATGGACCACGTCGACGGCCATTCCCTCACGGCGCAGCACTCTGGCCACGGACGCCGCGAGCTCTGCGTGATCCTCCGCCACCAGCACTCTCATCGTGCTTCCCAGGTTAACCACTGCCGCGGTCACAGCCCGGTCACAGGAGCACTGACCGTGGTGTGACCGCCCATTGTCTAGAAATGGCCTCCATCGCCCACACAAAGACGAGAAGGAGACCATTGCATGTCCAATGTGAAGCCGAAACGGGCCCTGGTGCTGCCGCTGGCGGCACTCTCGATCCTCCTGCCGGCGCTCGCGGCCTGCGGCGGGTCGGACGGCTCCTCTTCCAGCGGTTCGACCGCCGCGGCGGCGGGCGGCGGTACCGCAGGCAAGGGCACCGACCGCTATGTGAAGTTCGCGCAGTGCATGCGCCAGAACGGCGTCCCGGACTGGCCCGACCCCATCGACGGGGACAAGTTCCTCATGCCGAAGGGGAAGATCGACCCCAAGTCGCCGTCGTTCAAGAACGCGTCGGCGAAATGCGAGTCGGTGCGGCCACCGGAATGGAAGGCCCCCTCCAAGCTGGACCCGGCCGTTCAGGCCCAGGCGCTGAAGTACGCGAAGTGCATGCGCCAGAACGGGGTGTCTGATTTCCCCGACCCGCAGGGCGGAAAGCTGGACATCGGTAACGCCGATTCCGACTCGCCGCAGTTCAAGGCCGCCGACCAGAAGTGCCAGTCGCTGCGGCCCGCCGGCGGTGGGGGATGAGCGCCGGTGTCAGCGAAGCGCCTTCTGGCACGTCCGGTGGTGAGCGTGGTGAGGGCCCTGGCTCGGGCGTTCCGGAGCCGGACGCGGGTCTGGGAGTCGGGAAGCCGCGGCGGCGCGGGCGGCGGGGGCGGCGGAAGGTGATCGCCGGGGTGGGGGTCCTGGTGCTGCTGGCCGCCGCGGGCGTCGTCGTCGCCGTGGTCGACCCGTTCGGCGACGACGACGTCCGGCCCGCGGCCTCGGCCGATGGCACCTCACTGGTGGCCGTACGGGAGGGACCGCTGTCCACGCAGGTGACGCAGAGCGGGACGCTGTCGTTCGCGGCCCAGGGCGACGGGACGCCGTACGCGGTGATCAACCAGGCCAAGGGCATCTACACCTGGGTCCCCGGCGAGGGCAAGGAGATCGGCTGCGGCAAGACCCTCTACCGGGTGGACGAGAAGCCGGTGGTGCTGATCTGCGGCCGCACGCCCGCGTACCGCACCCTGCAGGAGGGCGACAAGGGCCGCGAGGTGCGCGACCTCAACAAGAACCTCGTGAGGCTCGGGTACGCCGAGAAGTCCGAGCTCGATCCCGACTCGTACTACTACGGATGGGCGACCGCGGCGGCGGTCACCGAGCTGCAGGACGACCTGGGCGTCGACCAGACCGGGCAGCTGAAGCTCGGGGACGCCGTCTTCCTGCCCGGTCCGCTCCGGGTGACCAAGACGATAGCCAAGGACGGGACGCGGGCGGCGGCGGGAGCGCAGATGGCGCAGACCACCACGGCCACGCGCCAGGTGATGGTGGAGCTCGATCCCGGCCAGCAGACCCAGGTCAAGACCGGCGACCGTGCCCAGATCACGCTTCCCGACAACACGACGACCCCGGGCAAGGTGAGCCGGATCGGAACGGTCGCCAGGTCCGGGTCCGGTTCCGGGTCCGGGTCCGACAAGAGCAGCGACAAGGACTCGTCCAACTCGACGATCCCGGTGTACATCACGCTCAAGCGCCCCAAGGACGCGGGGAAGCTCGACGAGGCCCCCGTTCAGGTGCAGATCACGACCGCCGGCGTCGAGAAGGCGCTGATCGTTCCGGTCACCGCGCTGATGGGCCGGGCCGGGGGCGGCTACGTCGTCGAGGTGGCAGGCGCGGCGGGCCGTCCGCACCGGCTGGTGCCCGTGACGCTCGGCATGTTCGACAACGACAACGGGCTCGTTCAGGTGTCCGGGGGCCTGTCCACCGGCGACCAAGTGGTGGTGCCGGCCTCATGAGCACGCTTCACGATGACGACGGCCGGGCTCCCGCGCTGGAGCTGGACGGCGTCACCAAGACCTACGGGGGCCAGTCGCCCGTCCGTGCGCTGCGCGGCGTGAGCTTCACCGTCCGGCACGGCGAACTGGCCGCGATCGTCGGGCCGTCCGGGTCGGGCAAGACGACGTTGCTGCACGTCATGGGGACGCTGGAACGGCCCACCGACGGCGTGGTCCGGATCGACGGGGTGGACGCGGCCAAGCTCGGCGACCGGCAGCTCGCGGCGCTGCGAGCCCGCAGCATCGGGTTCGTCTTCCAGCAGTTCTTCCTGGCCGAGCACTCCACCGCCCTGGAGAACGTCGCGGACGGCCTGCTGTACGCGGGCGTCGAGGTCGGCGAACGGCGGCGCCGTGCCGCCGAGGCGCTCGACCGGGTCGGGCTCAAGCATCGCGGCGACTTCCGTCCCACCAAGATGTCCGGTGGCGAGCGCCAGCGCGTGGCCATCGCCCGCGCGCTGGTCGGCAGGCCCGCGATCGTCCTGGCGGACGAGCCGACCGGCAACCTCGACAGCGCCACGGGCGCCTCGATCCTCGACCTGCTGCGGGAGCTCAACGCCGCGGGCACGACGATCATCATGATCACCCACGACGGGGACCTGGCCGCGCGCCTGCCGCGCCGGATGCACGTCCTGGACGGCCGGATCATCTCCGACGAGACCGCGGGCGCGCTCGCCGGTTCGGCCCCACGCGGCGGCTCGGGAGAGGTGGACTGACATGAGCGTTCCGGCTCACCTCGTACCGGCGCGCCTGCGCCCCGGCGACCAGGCCCGGGTGGCGAGCACCGGGCTGCGCGCCCGGCCGCTGCGGGCGGCGCTGTCCGCGCTCGGGATCGCGATCGGCACCACGGCGATCGTCGCTGTCCTCGGCCTGTCGTCCTCGTCCCAGGCGGGCCTGCTGGCCGAGATCGACAAGCTCGGCACGAACCTGCTGACCGTCAAGACCGGCCAGAGCTTTACCCAGGAGGCGGCGGTCATGCCGGTCGCGGCGCCCGACCGGGTGTCGCGGCTCGGGTCCGTCGAGCAGGTCGCGCACACCGGCACGATCGACGGCGCCAAGGCGTACCGGAGCCCGCTGATCCCCTCGATCAACACCAACGGGCTGTCGGTCCAGGCGACGAGCCTGAACCTGCCGCAGGTCGCGGGCGCCGGCGTCGCCCACGGCCGCTGGCTGAACGAGGCGACGGCGACGCAGCCGACCGTCGTGCTCGGCGCGGCGGCCGCGAGCCGCCTCGGGTTCAGCCGCGTCTATCCGGGTCAGCGCGTGTGGCTGGGCGGCCAGTGGTTCTACGTCGCCGGGATCCTTAGTCCCGCGACGCTCGCGCCGGAGATCGACTCGAGCGCCCTGGTCGGGTATCCCGCGGCGCGGCGCTACCTCGGCTACACGACCATGTCCCGCGGCAAGGCGGCGGACGGCCCGCCGACCATGATCTACATACGGGCGAAGACCGACGCGGTCGACCAGGTGCAGGCGGCGCTCGCGCGCACCGCGAACCCCGAGCACCCGAACGAGGTCGACGTGAGCCAGCCCTCCGACGCGCTCACCGCCCGTGCCGCCGCGAAGGGAGCGTTCAACAGCCTGTTCCTCGGGCTCGGCGTGGTGGCTCTGATCGTCGGCGCGGTCGGCGTGGCCAACATCATGATCATCTCCGTCCTCGAACGCCGCTCCGAGATCGGCCTGCGCCGCGCGCTCGGGGCGACCAAGGGCCAGATCCGCAGCCAGTTCCTGGCGGAGGCGATCATGCTGGCGGTCATCGGCGGCGCGATCGGCGTGGCCTGCGGCGCCGTGGCGACGGCGGTGTACGCCGGGGTCAAGGGCTGGACGGTCGTCATCCCCGCCGAGGCATGGGCGGGCGGCATCGGCTCGGCCGTCCTCATCGGCGCGATCGCCGGCCTGATGCCCGCCCTGCGCGCCGCCAGGCTGTCGCCGACCGAGGCCCTGCGCACGGCCTGACCATGGCGAATCCACGCTTGACGATCAAGGCGCACCTCCTCGCGGCGGCCACCCGCTTCATCGCCCTGCTCCTGATGCCGATCGCCTGCTGCCGAGCACCGGGCCGGGCCCGCTTCGTGGCCTGCCAGTGGGCGCTCGGCCTGCGCTTCCCCGCCGAAGACCTCAGCGGGCTGGCCCCGGCGACGCTGGCCGCATTCACCCATGCGCGGGCCGAGGCGTTCTGGCGCGACGGCCAGCTGATCGGCCTCACCTCAGGCCACCGCGACGCGGCGGAGCAGTACCGGATCTTCACCGAGGAGGTGCGCCGCACCGGCTCGGTGCTGAGAGCCCGCCGCCGGGTCCTCCCCCCGGACGAGTCCAGCCACGTCCGGGGCCTCGCCCTCGATGTCCGCCCCGCCGAGGGCGCCCGGTGGCTCGAACAGTTCGGCGCCCGGTACGGCCTCTACCGCGTCTACGACAACGAGTGGTGGCACTTCGAATACCGAACGGCCCAACCGCCCCGCCTCCCGCACCCGGGCGCCGCCCAGGGCTACTGGTACTGGAACAGCCCAGGCGAGTACCCCCAGTGATTCTGGTTCCTTTGCGCTCGCCTACTTCTGGTGGAAGCGGACCCTGGTGCGGGTTCCGCAGCCCTTGCCGGAGGCGTCTGCCTGGCAGTTGGAGTTCGGCGCGACGACCGTGTTCCTGAGGACGGTGTCGCCGTGGGGCTTCTTGCGGACGGTGACCGAGTAGGTGACGGTCACCGTCGCGCCCACGGCCAGCGGGCCTCGCCAGGTGACCTTGGGCCGCTTGTAGCTCACGGTCGGCGCGCTGGCCCTGGCGTCGTTGTCGTAGCGGGCGTCGTCGAGGACGCCGCTGAGATCGTCGGTGACGACGGCCGGGTTCGCACTGGTGAACGCGGCGTTGCCCACGTTCTTGATCGTGAGCGTGTAGCGGACCCGGCTGCCCGGCTTGACGGTCTTCCCGGCGCTGGAGGTCTTGACCACGTGCAGCTTCGGGGTGCCCGGCCGGATGGTGAGCGGGTAGTCCTCGACCTCGCCGCGTCCGCCGTAGCCCGCCGGGCCCGGCTTGGGCGCGGCCATGCGGTAGCCGCCGAGCCGGGTCGGGTCCCCGTACAGGCGGGCCCGGGCGTAGGTCAGACCGGCGGCCGGGACCGAGATCTTCGACCAGGACAGCCGTGCCTTGGTGGCCCCTGCGGGGACCCGGCTCGTCGCGAGTTCGCCCGGCTCGAACGTGCCGCTCCGGTTGAAGTCGATCCAGGCGGCGAGCAGGGCGGGCCTGCGGGTGGTGTTGCGCACCGCGACGTCCTGCGCGAACGAGGTGTCGCCCTTGATCAGCGGGTCGTGGCCGCGGACCGCGTCCTCCCCGCCGTCACTCGTGCCGTCGAGCCTGTCCGGGGCGTCCCGTTCAGCGGTCGAGGTGGTGCCCAGGGTCAGGCCCTTGGTGAGCCAGTGGTACGGGCCGCCGCTGGCGTACTTGGTCTTGTAGCTGTCGGGCGCGTCGCCGAAGTCGGTGTCGGGGACCGGCACGACCGCGTTGCAGCGCGGGTCCGTGGAGCCGGGCGGGCAGTTGCCGCCCGGGTTGTCGGAGACGACGGCGTTGGTCAGCCTGCCGTCACCGGTCGCGGGCTGCTTCAGGGTGACGCTGTAGGTGATGGTGACCGTCTGACCGGCCCGCACGTTGCCCTGCCAGCTCAGGACCGGCGCGGCGTACGAGGCCGTGCCCCCCGTGGCGGTGGCGTCGTTGTTGTACGTCGCGTCGTCCAGCGTGCCGGTGAGGTCGTCGGTGAAGGACGCCCCGGTGTAGATGATCCGGCCGGGGTTGGTGACCGTGATCGTGTACTTCACCGTGCCGCCCGGCGCGGGATTCTGCGGAGACGCCTTCTTGGTGAACTCGATCGTCGGTTCCGGGTTGATGGTGTGGCAGGCCGGCTCGGTGCCCAGGATGCAGTTGGACCCCGGCGAAACGACGGCGTTCTTGAGGATGCCGTCCCCGGTGGTGGGGTCGTTCAGGGTGACCGAGTAGGTGATGGTGACGGTCTGCCCCTTGGCGACGTCTCCGTTCCAGGTGAGCTTGGGTTCGGCGTAGGAGACGGTGCCGGAGTCGGCCGAGGCGTCCTTGTCGTACGTGGCGTCGTCCAGGACGCCTGTCAGGTCGTCGGTGAGACTGGCGCCCGGGTAGTCGGCCTGGCCGACGTTCTCCACGGTCGTCGTGTACGTGACCGTCTCGCCCGGCTTGGCCACCTTGGGCGAGGCCGTCTTGCGCACCTTCAGCTCCGGAACGGGGACGACGGTGCCGCAGTCGGGATCCTTGCCGTCCGCGCAGTTGGACCCGGGCACCACGACGGCGTTCTTGAGAACGTCGTCACCGCCCGGCGGGCTCTTCACCGTGACCGAGTAGGTGATCGTGACGGTCTGGCCCTGGGCCACGTCGCCGTTCCAGGTGAGCTTGGGCTCGGCGTAGGACGTGGTGCCGGAGTCGGCGGTGGCGTCGTTGTTGTAGGTGGCGTCGTCCAGGACACCGGTCAGGTCGTCGGTGAGCGTGGCGTCCAGGTAGTCGGCCTTGCTGTTGTTGGCGATCGTGACCGTGTACGTGACCTTGCCGCCCGGCAGCGGGTCGGTCGGCGCGGCCACCTTCTTCACCGTGAGCTTCGGAACGGGGTGGACGTTGTGGCAATCCGCCTCCTTGCCGTCCACGCAGTTCGAGCCGGACGCCACGACGGCGTTGGTCATGGTCTGGTCGCCGGTCGGCGGGTCCTTGACCGTCACCGAGTAGGTGACCGTCGCCGTCTCGCCGACCTTCAGATCACCGGTCCACGTGAGCTTGGGCGCGGCGTAACTGACCGTCCCCTTGTCCGCGGTGCCGTCGTTGTCGTACGTGGCGTCGTCCAGCACCGCGGTCAGGTCGTCGGTGAAGGAAGCGCCCGGATAGTCGGCCTTGCCGACGTTCTCCACGGTGACCTTGTAGGTGACCTTCTCGCCGGGCTTGGGCTCGTCCGGCGTCGAGGTCTTCTTGACCTGGAGCTTCGGAATGTTCTGTGAGGTGGAACAGGCCGGGTCCGTCGGCGGGCTCCCGTCGGCGGCCGGGGTGCAGTTGGTCTCGGGCGTCGTGGAGGTGACGGCGTTGGTCATCACCAGGTCGCCGGTCGGCGGATCCTTGACCGTGACCGAATAGGTGACGGTCACGGTCGACTTCGCCGGGACGTCGCCGTTCCACGTGACCTTGGGCGCGGTGTAGCCCACCGTCCCGGAGCTGGCGGTGGCGTCGTTGTCGTACGTGGCGTCGTCGAGGACCTTGGTGAGGTCGTCGGTGAAGTCGACGCCGTTGTAGTCGACGTCCGTCGGGTTGCTGACCTTGACCGTGTAGGTGACCTTGTCCCCGGGCAGCGGGTTCCTGGGCGACGCGGTCTTGGCGATCTGCACCTTGGCGACCGGCGTCTTGGCGTCCGCGGTGGTCTTGGTGCGCTCGGACGGGTAGTCGGCGCCGCCGTACTCGACCGTGGCGGTGTTGGTGACCGTGGTCCCCGCGCTCTCGTTGTTCAGCTTGACCCGGAACGTCACCGAGGTCGTGTCGCCGACGGCCAGCGTGCCGCCCTTGGTCGCGTCTGCCCCCGACCCGAGCCGTACGGTGATGTCCTTGCCGCCGGCCACCTCGCCCTGATCGTCGCCGGACGCGTCGGTCTTGTCGCCCGCGTTCGCGCCCGAGGCGACCTTGAGCGAGCCCGGAACGTAGGTCGTCCCGGCCGGGACCGAATCGGTCAGCACGCTCTCGACCGCGTCGTCGGGACCCTTGCTCTCGGCGTTGATGGTGTACTCCACCTCGGCGCCGGGCTGAGCCGGGCCGCCGCCGACCACCGCCGCCGACTTGGTCAGGTCGATCTTCGGTTCGTTCAGGTCGATCTGGGAGTACAGCGCGTGCGGCCAGTAGGTGTCGCCGCTGGTGCCGATCGAGAACGTGGCGTCGGTGTCGCCGTTCCGGAAGGCCGATGAGGCGTCGATGACGCTGGAGTCGTAGCCGAGGTTGTTGGAGTAGGAGGGGTCACGGGCCGTCTCGTTGGCGCCGAGCGTGGCGACCGCCGAGTTGAAGAAGTCGTTGGCGGGGTGTGCGGCGTCGCTCAGGGTGGTCTGCGGCCCGTTGGTCGTCTTGACCCGCGTGTAGTCCCCCTCGATGCCGCTGTCGCCGTCGTAGACGATCTCGCCGAGGAGTGCGTGGACCGTTCCGTTGGTGGGGGTCTGGAATCCGCTGACGGTGCCGGTGGTCGGCGGGTCGCTGGACTCCTGGTAGAGGTAGCCGTCGTAGAGGGTGAGGTTGCGCAGCGGGGACCCGGCGTCCTCGTAGACGACCACCAGGCTCCAGCCGCCGAACGCGCCCAGACCGTCCGAGCCTCGCGCGGTCTGCACGTCGGCGGCGGTGTAGGTGCCCGCTCCGGCGGCCGCGACGAGCGAGGTGACGTCGGCCGAGGCGCCGTAGGCGTCGCCCGCGTAGGCGCTGTCGGTGTTGGTCTGGCCCATGTCCGCGGCGGCCGCAGTGACGTCCTGGTACGACCCGCCGGGCGTCTTGAGCTTCACCGTTCCGCGCGCGGCGAAGTCGGGAGCGGTCTTGTTGCCGGCCGGAAGACCGGGCGTGCTGTCGTTGGTCTCGGATCGGCCGCCCCAGTAAAGCCTGGCCAGTTTCACCGTGGCTCCGGCCGGCATCGACAGGTCGGCGGTGCTGGAGTTGAACGTCGAGCCGTCGCTGTCGACGTCGAGAAAGGTGGCCGGGAGATTGTTGGCACCCGTGCCGTCGCGCTGGCTCGTGCACTTGCTGCTGGCCGGGGGATAGCAGCTGACGACGCTGTTGCCCGCCCGGGCCATGCCGCCGCGTGCGGTCTCGCCGAAGCGCTGGCGGAACGGCAGTTCAGCGCGTGCGGCTCCGGCGCGACCGGCGGCCATCGTCCCGCCCGCGTGTCCGGCAGGGACGGTCTTGCCAGAGTGACGGGCCGCGATCGTTCCGCCCGCATGACCGGCGGGCAGCGCGCCGCCCGGGTGAACGGCGGGCAGTGCGCCGCCCGCGTGACCGGCGGGCATTGCGCCGCCCGGGTGACCGGCGGGCAGTGCGCCGCCCGGGTGACCGGCAGGTATCGCGTCGCCTGGGTGGCCCGCGGGCAGTGCGCCGCCCGCGTGACCGGCGGGCAGTCCGCCGCCCGGGTGAACGGCGGGCATCGTTCCGCCTGCGTGACCGGCGGGCAGTGCTCTGCCGGTGCCCGGACAGGCGAGGACGACCGCCGAAGCCAGCGCCATGACCAGAGTGTGCGTCCAGAATCCAGCCTTCGCACCGCTCACAGCGGTCACTCCCCGAAATAGACGAACTGCCGAGCGGTCACAGGCCGCGTCGTGCCGATCCGCCGGTCACCGCGGGGTGATTCGCTTTCCCGTGAGTCCTGCCCGAGCGGGCGGGCGATGTCGCGCGCGGCCCCGTCATCTGTTGATCAACTTCTCTGGTCGATCATGCAAAGGGGAGTACCCCGCTCAGGTGAGGATCTTCGTCTTGGCCTGCTGGTATTCCTCGTCGGTGATCTCGCCGCGGGCCTTCAGGTCGGCGAACTTCTCCAGCTGCTCGGCGGTGTTCGGAGCGGACCCCGCGGTGCCCGCGGTCTCGCGGATGTAGTTCTGGAACGTCTGTTCCTGCTTGGCCGCCTGCTCCGCCTGGCGCCTGGTCATCGAGGCGCCCCTGGCGATGAGGTAGATCAGCACGCCGAGGTAGGGCAGGACGAGCACCAGGACCGTCCAGCCGGCCTTGCCCCAGCCGCTGAGGTCGTCGCTGCTGAAGATGTCCATGATCACGCGGAACAGCAGGAACAGCCACATGACCCAGAGGAAGAACCAGAGCATGGTCCAGAAGAGGTTGAGCAGCGGGTAATCATCCATGGAAGCCATATCTCCCGTTCGGGGAAATTCGAACGGCAGCGATCGGTAAATGAGATGCAAAGCTGAATTGGACGCCCCAGGGGTTGTCTCTTTAGTGAAGCCTGGAAACAAGGAGGAAAAGACAACGAACACCCCACCGAAGGAGAAGCTGTGAACGCTCTGCCGCCGCTCGAGGACCGGACCGACTTCGAGAACGCCGACAAGGGGTTCATCGGCTCGACGTCGGAACCGGTCATCAAGAGCGCGTCGGGCGGGACGGTGTGGGACTTCGAGGCCTACGCGTTCCTGGACGCGGAATGCCCGGACACGGCGAACCCCAGCCTGTGGCGGCAGTCCCAGCTCACCGCCAAGCACGGCCTTTACCAGGTGGCCGAGGGGATCTATCAGGTCCGCGGATTCGACCTGTCCAACATCTCGTTCATCGAAGGCGACACGGGCGTCATCGTCGTGGACCCGCTCCTGTCGAACGAGTGTGCGGCGGCGGCGCTGGCCCTCTACCAGGAGCACCGGGGAGACCGGCCGGTGACCGCGGTCATCTACAGCCACTCGCACGCCGACCACTTCGGCGGCGTACGCGGCGTGGTGCCCGAGGGCGCGGACATCCCGATCATTGCGCCGTCCGGGTTCCTGGAGCACGCGGTCGCCGAGAACGTCTACGCGGGCACCGCGATGAACCGCCGGGCCATCTTCATGTACGGGGCCGAGCTGCCCAAGAGCCCGGCCGGTCACATCGGCGCGGGGCTCGGCCAGACCACCTCCACCGGCACGATCTCGCTGATCGAGCCGACCCTGCTGGTCACCGAGACCGGCCAGGAGGAGGTCGTGGACGGCGTCCGGATCGTCTTCCAGCTCACCCCGGGCACCGAGGCCCCGGCGGAGATGAACTTCTCCTTCCCCGAGCGGCGTGCGCTGTGCATGGCCGAGAACGCCACCCACAACCTGCACAACGTTCTGACGCTGCGCGGGGCGCTGGTCCGCGACCCTCGGATCTGGGCCCACTACCTGACCGAGGCGATCGAGATGTTCGCCGCCGACGCCGACGTGCTGTTCGCCTCGCACCACTGGCCCACCTGGGGCACTCGGGAGCTGACCACGTTCCTGTCGGAGCAGCGCGACCTGTACGCCTACCTGCACGACCAGACGCTCCGCATGCTCAACCAGGGATACACCGGCGCCGAGATCGCGGAGATGATCGAACTGCCGCCCGCGCTGGACCAGGCCTGGCACGCCCGCGGCTACTACGGCTCGGTCTCCCACAACGTCAAGGCCATCTACCAGCGCTACATGGGCTGGTACGACGGCAACCCCGCCCATCTGTGGGAACTGCCGCCCGAGGAGTCGGCGAAGAAGCACGTGGAGTTCATGGGCGGCGCGGAGGCGATCCTGCCCAAGGCCAAGGCGGCGTACGAGGCGGGCGAGCTGCGCTGGGCCGCGCAGGTGCTCAACTACGTGATCTTCGCCGACGCCGGCAACACCGACGCCCGCGACCTGCTCGCCGATGTCTACGACAAGCTGGGGCAGGGCAGCGAGAACGGAACGTGGCGCAACTTCTTCCTGCAAGGCGCGATGGAGCTGCGCGGTGACAAGCAGGACAACGTCCTCGACACCGCGAGCCCGGACGTGGCCAGGGCCCTGAGCGTCGAGCAGATCTTCGACTCGCTGGCCATCAGGATCAACGGTCCGCGCGCCTGGGACTCGCGGCTGACCATCGACTGGAACTTCACCGACCTGAAGGAAGAGATCAGGCTCAGCCTGGCCAACGGCGTGCTCACCCAGTCCCACGCCCACGACGGCACCCCGGCCGACCTCACCATGACCCTGACCAAGCCGCAGCTGCTCGCGATGGTCGCCACGCAGAACATGGACGGCGTCCAGGCCGACGGCGACCGGCAGGCCGTCACCACGCTGATCGGCCTGCTCGACGACGTCGACCCCAACTTCAACATCGTCACGCCGTGACGCCCGCCGCCCGTTCCGGTGGTCCGCCGCCGGAACGGGTGGCCCGGGCGTAGGCCTTGTCGAGCGGCGCGAAGATCTCCGGCTCGGCGGGGAAGATGTTGTCCGCTCCGATGACCGCCGTCGTGCCCGTCTCGTCCAGCAGGCGCTTCAGCGCGGGCGAGACCCCGGCGATCATCAGCGTCCCGCCCCCGGCCTGGAGCTCGCGTGCGCGGCGCTGGAAGACCTTCATGACGGCGGAGGACGGAACGTCGGGGAGAACGCGGACGCTCAGGATGAGAACCGCTCCGCGAGCGTCGTCGGTCCGCGGCCAGGCGTCGTTGATGCGGCCGAGTTCGGCGAAGAAGCTGACGCCCGCGTAGTGCAGGACGACCACGTCGCCGGGTTCCAGACGTTCGGGCAGGTCGGTGACGCTCCAATGGCCGGCGTCCGGTCCGGGGGTCAGGCGCATGAGGCGGGCCTCGCGCGAGATCCTGACACAGAACAGCAGCAGCGACAGTGCGGCGCCGAGGAGGATCGCCTGCTGGAGCGGGAGCTGGGTGGTGGCCAGGAACGTGACGATCATGGCGGACGCCGACAGCCATGACGTACGCAGGACGAGCCGGATGTCGTGGCGGCGTTCCCAGACCAGCTCGCCGCCGACGACCAGGATGAGGCCGCCGATGACGGGCATCGGGATCAGCTCGGCGTAGTGCCCGAGGGTCACCACGACGAGCGCCAGCCAGACGCCCGCGAACACGCCCGCCCACGGGCCGCGGGCGCCCGCGCCGGTGGCGACCCCCGTACGGGACAGCGAGCCGCCCGTGGGCAGGGCCTGGAAGAACCCGCCGGACAGGTTGGCCAGGCCCTGGGCGGTGAAGTCGCCGTTCAGGCTGCTGCGGCTGCCGTCGGGGTTCGGGACGGCCGCGCCGATCCCGGCGGCCTGGGCGAGCGCGACGAGCGCCACCGCGACCGCCCCGAGGGCCAGGTCCGGCACCGCCGCCAGGTCCGGCAGATGGGGTACGGGCAGCGAGGACGGGATCTTGGCGATGTCGCGGACGAGTTCGACCTTGACCCCGATCACGGCCACGACGACGGTCAGGGCCAGCAGCGCGATCAGGGTGGCGATCCCGCGCAGCGGCCGTACGCGCGACGTCACCGCCCACACCGCGATGGTGCCGATCGCGACGAGGACGGCGGAGAGCTTCCACGAGCCGATGTGGGCGATCCAGTCCCAGATCTGGCGGAGCTTGTTGTGGCCGTGCGGGTCGTAGCCGGTCGCGTCGCCGAGGACACCGACGATGATCTGGACGGCGATGCCGGTGGTGAAGCCGGTCATCACCGCGTTGGAGACGAAGCTCATCACGGCGCCCAGCCGCAGCACCCCGAAGAGCAGCATGACCGCGCCGACCATGACGGTCAGCGTGGCGACGTTGCCCAGGTCGTGCGGGTCGAGCCCGGCCTCGGCGAGCACGCTCTGCGCCGACAGCGCGATCGCGCTGGTGAGCGTGGTGACCATCAGGACGGTACGCGCGGTCAGCGCGCCGACGATGGTCGGGACGATGCCGGAGTAGAGGCCGAGGACGGGGTTGAACCCGCCGATGCTCGCGTACGCCATCCCCTCGGGGATGCTGAAGAGCCCGGTGACCAGCCCGGCCACGATGTCACGCGGGCTCGGCCTGCCCAGCCGCTTGCCCAGTCGCCCGCCCAGCCGCCGCAGCTCGTCGAGTCCGTTCATCGCGGCCAGGACCTACCCCGATGTGATCACCCGCCACGCCCGGCCTGGCCTTCGCGAGCGGAGCCTTTGCGGTCCGCAAGCCTTGCTTTTACCGGCTTTCAGGGAATTTGGGACGCATGGGCCGTCTCGCTCAAAACGGTGCCGAGGCCCTCGGGAGGCGCGATGTTCGGGCGTAAGCAGCAGGAGGCTCAGCCGCCGGCGGTCACCTCCATGTACCAGATGCGGCAGAAGATGCTGTCGATCGGCGACGACTACTGGATCGAGAACGGGGTCGGCCAGAAGGCGTTCCATGTCGACGGGAAGTTGCTGCGGCTGCGCAAGACGTTCGTGTTCGAGGACGCCTCAGGGCACGAGCTGCTGCGCATTCACAGCAAGGTCCTCCGGGTGCGCGACACGTTCGTCATCGAACGCGGCGACGAGAAGGCCGCCACCCTGCACAAGAACCTCGTCGGGTTCCGCGACCGCTTCGCGATCGACCTGGGCGACGCCGGCGAGCTGCGCGCCCACGGCAACATCCTCGACCACGACTACTCGATCCGGCGCGACGGCACCGACATCGCCCAGATCAACAAGCACTGGATGCGCGTCCGCGACACCTACGGGGTCTCGATCGTCCAGGGCGAGGACGTTCCGCTCCTGCTGGCCATCGTGATCTGCATCGACGCGATCAGCCACGAGCACCGCTGACCTCAGGCCGCTTCGGGCTTGCCGGAGTCCGTTCTGCCCAGGAGCTCGATGAGCGCCAGGCCGATGACCACCAGGAGGGTCAGGGTCAGGACGACCAGGCCGGTGGGGCGGTCCCAGAAGGCCAGCGCCAGAACGGCGACGGCCACGACCGCGGCTCTGAGAAGTCCCTTGTGGCCGCCGACCCAGGTGCTTCCCCTGTCTCCCCGGCCCAGCGTTCTGGTGAAGAACGTGCGGACGCGCACGGCCGTGGAGGACGGTCCGGACAGGTAGGCGCCCGCGGCCACGACGAGCCCGAGCACCAGCAGTGCCCGCAGCCCGTCGCGTACGAAGCGGACGAGCGTGTCGTAAAAGGCCTCGCCCGCCGCCCGGTCGGCCACCTGGTCGAGGAAGACGTGCCGCCCGACGATCAGGCCGGCGCCGAGCAGGGCCATGGCGATGGCGACGCCCAGCCCCGCGCCGACGAGCGCCCTGCGCCGGTCGCGGGCCACGAAGACGCCCGCGGCGAGCAGGAACAGCGCCAGGATCGGTGCGATCCAGCCGAGCGCGTTGAGCAGCTTGTAGCCGCGCTGCGCCTTGACCAGCGCGTCGGACTGCGCGATCGGGTAGGTGGGGTGGACGTCCGGGATGGCGTTCGCGACGTTCAGGCCGGCGTCGACGAGCTGCTGCTTGACGAGCTGGACCACCGGGCCGAGGTCCACCGTGATCGTGTCGCCCTCGGTCTTCAGCATGTCCGAGCCGTTCCCGGACAGGACCCGGTCGATCTGCTGGTGGGCGGCCCTGTTGACCTCGGTCCAGACCTTGGCGAACGCCGGGCTCTGGACGACCTGCAGGGTCTTGTCGTGAACGAAGCCGTCCACGCCCTCGCTCACCGGCCCCGACACGGCGCTGAGCCGTTCGCCCAGTTTCGCGGGCAGCCCCTGCTTCTCCAGTGCGTCGATCGCGCCGTTCACCGCCGAGGGCACGTCGAGCTGCTCGGTCACAGCGTCGGTGACCCTGTTCGCGATCGCGTTCTGCACGGGCGGCTCGGAGGCCAGCGGTGCGACGGTGTCGACATAGCGACCGGTGTCGGAGACCTGGTTGCTCGACCACACGGCCAGCACGCTCACCGGCACCAGCAGACAGCCCACGACGATCAGGACGGCCGCGACGATGCCGCGCCACCTGCCGCCACGGGACTTCGGATTCGGCACGCTTCCCCCCCTGATCGCGCCGGTTCTCCTGGCTCTTCCCTGGATTGGTTCAAGCGATGCCCTCAAGAGGGTCGCCGGAGTCCCCGGCGATCCCGTCTGAGGTATTTCCTTGATCGACTGATCCGCGGGCGGCGGACTCGGCGGCCCGAGGAAGGCGTGAGATGCACAGAACGATCATCGTGGCGCTGGCCGTCTCGCTGACTCTGGGCCTGGCAAGCCTGGCCGGCGTTCAGCCGGCCCGGTCCAGCGCCCACCGGGCCGACTGCCCGCCGGGGAGCGGCAAGGACTGCAAGGCCGGGGTCCTGGCCAACACCGTGGTCAGCGACGACGGCGGCTGCCCGGCGGGATCGACGGCCCCGGACTGCGCCTCGTCGGTCGGGGTGGAGCGGGTCGAGATCTCCAAGAAGGCGGACAAGACCGAGGCCGGGCCCGGCGACAAGGTGACCTACACGGTGACGGTCGCGAACACCGGCACGGTCGCCGTCACCGGGCGCACCTTCACCGACGACCTCACCAAGGTGCTGGACGACGCGGTGTACGACAGGGACGCCAGGGTGACCAAGGGCGCCGTCCGCTTCGCCTCGCCCAAGCTGATCTGGACGGGCGATCTCGCCGCCGGCGCCACGGCCACGATCACCTACAGCGTGAAGCTCAAGAACCCGGTCGCCGGGGACCGCTCGCTGGTCAACGTGCTCACACCGGCGAATCCGGGCGACTGCGAGCCCGGGGCGTGCACCTCAACGGTCACCATCCCGCCCGACCCCTCGATCAAGCTCACCAAGTCTGTGTCGCCCACGAACCCCGTGCTCAAGGTCGGGCTCGTCCTCACCTATTCCTTCGCGGTCACCAACACCGGCAACGTCGCCCTGACGGACGTGACGGTGACCGAGACCGCGTTCTCGGGATCGGGGACCCCGCCCAAGCCCACCTGCCCGGCCAAGGCGGCCAAGCTCCTGCCAGGGGCCACGGTCACCTGCAGCGGGACGTACACGGTCACGCAGGCGGACGTGGACGCGGGCAAGGTGACCAACGCCGCCACCGCGACCGGGACGCCGCCGGGCACCATCCCTCCGCCGACCTCGCCGCCGTCTCAGACCAAGGTGCCGGCCGACCCGGCCCCGGCCCTCACCATCGCCAAGTCCGCATCGCCGAAGGTCGTTCACGCGCCCGGCGAGAGGGTCACGTACACCTTCCTGGTCACCAACACCGGCAACGTCACCCTGACCGGCGTTTCCGTCCGCGAGGACGCGTTCTCCGGAACGGGGAGGCCGGGCCCGGTGACCTGCCCCGAGACGACGCTCGCCGTCGGAACGTCGATGACCTGCGCGATGATCTACAAGGCCACGCAGGCCGACATGGGGCTGGGAGCGATCACCAACACGGCGTCGGCGACGGGCGAGGACCCCGGCGGCGGAACGGTGACGTCGCCTCCGGACGGCAGCGAGGTCAAGGTCGTCCACACGCCTCTCCCGGGGGTCGTGCTCGACCCGCCGAGCCTCAAGCTCGTCAAGTCGGCGACGCCCGCCTTGGGAGCGGCCGGAACGAGGATCCGGTACAGGTTCACGGTCACCAACACGGGCGGGACGACGGTCGAGAACGTCGCCATCCGGGAGCTGTCGTTCAGCGGCGGTGGGAAGCGGCTCTCACCCACCTGCCCGGCCGCCGCGCGCTCGCTCGATCCGGGCGAGGCCGTGACCTGCACTGCCACCTACACCGTCACCCGGCGGGACGTACGCCGAGGCAAGATCGTCAACCGTGCGGTCGCCACCGGCGAGGCCGAGACGGGCGCCAGGGTCACCTCGCCCCCGTCGGCGGCGGTCGTCCGGCTCCGCCCGCCCGGCGCGTGCCGGACGCTCGGGGCGGCCGGTCCGGCGACGGCGAGCCGGACGGTTGGAGCGGACCGGGCGGCCGCCGTGGGCCGGTGCCGGGCCGGGTGAGCTCTCAGGTGACCTTGACCGTGTAGGTGATGGCCGCGACCTGGCCGGCGGCCAGGTCGCCGGTCCAGGTCAGCCTGGGCGAGGCGTAGGCGACGGTGCCCGCGCTCGCCTTGGCGTCGGCGTTGTAGGCGGCGTCGTCGAGCACGTCCGACAGGTCGTCGGTGAAGGTCGCCCCGGTGTACGGCGTGGACCCGTTGGTGACGGTGATCGTGTAGGTGACGGTGCCGCCCGGCTTGGCCTTGGCCGTCGAGGCCTTCTTCTTCACCGTGAACGTCGGGACCGGCACGTTCGACGTGCACGCGGGGTCGGTGGACCCGGCGGAGCAGTTGCCGCCGGGCGTGGACGAGGTGACGGTGTTCTTCAGGCTCTTGTCGCCCGAGCTCGGCTTCTTGATCGAGACGCTGTAGGTGACGGTGGCGGTCTGCCCGGCGGGAAGCGCGCCCGTCCAGCTCAGGACGGGGGAGTCGTACGACACCGTGCCGCCGCCCGCCGCCTTGGCGTCGGCGTTGTAGGCGGCGTCGTCCAGCACTCCCGTGAGGTCGTCCTTGAAGGCGGCGCCGGTGTAGTCGCTCGTCCCGGTGTTCTGCACGGTGACGGTGTAGGTGACCGTCTGGCCCGGCTTGGCCGGGCTCGGCGTGGCCGTCTTGGTGATCTTCAGGCTGGAGGCCTCGATGGTGAGCTTGTAGTCCTCGACCTCGCCGTTGGAGGCCTCCCCGGTGGGCTGGGCCACCTCGACCGCCGGGCCGAGCCGCAGCCGCGCGTAGCTGGTCCCGGACGTGATGCCCGCCGGGATCTTCCAGGTGAGGGTGGCGCTGTTCTGCCCGTCGGCGACGGTCGCGGTGGCTCGTTCATCGGTGTCGAAGTGGCCGTTGCGGTCGAAGTCGATCCAGGCGCTGAGCCGCTCGTCGGTGCCGGTCGTGTTGTGCACCGCCGCCGTGACGCTGTAGGAGGCGCCGCCCGACCCGGTGCCGAGCGTGGGGAACGAGCTCACGCCCTCGTCGTCGGAGTCGTTGGCCGCGTTCAGCGTGTGCACGGTGTCGGCGTCGGGCGACGCCGTCACCTTCGAGCCGAGCAGCAGGTCGCGTGCCGCGTTCAGCTTGTGGCGGGGGCCGTCGGAGGCCAGAAGGGTCTTGTAGGAGTCGGGCGCGTCACCGAAGTCCCGGGCGACCAGGCACGCGCCGCCGTCGTTCTGAGTGGTGGGCTGCGACTTCCCGACGACCTCGGACCCGCCGTACTGGGCGAGCCCGCCGGAGACGGTGCTCAGGTCGATCTCGTACACCTTCCCGCTGTCGTTGCCGACGGCGTACAGGTTGCCGAGCTCGTCCATGAACGTCGCGCCGGCCGCGTCGCCCTTCACCCAACCGGAGACGGAGCCGAGCGTGTCCACCTTCCCGGTCCCCGGATCGATGCGGATCACGGTGCCGTCGTCGTCGGTGACCGAGTAGAGCATCCCGTCCCGCGGATGGTGGCTCAGGTCGGAGATGATCGTCGCCGTGCTGAGTGCGGGCCCGGTCCCGATGACCCGCCCGGCGGTCGAACCTCCGGGATCGACATCGATCATGATGATGCCGTGCGTGCCGTTCCCCGCCGCCCGCACATAGAGGATCTTGCCGTCCGCGGAGACGTCACCGGCGTTGTAGGACGTCGTCGCGCTGAGCTTCGGCGAGATCGGCACGACGTGGACGGGCGTCTTGCCCGAGGCGGCCGGGTCTACGACGGCGAGTTCGCTCCGTTCCGCCGCCGACGAGTCGGACCTGGAGACGATGCCGTACAGCTTGCCGTCGTAGCGGTTGTAGCCGAACGCGTTGTACGGGCTCTGTGCGGGCCCGCTGACCTTGCTCTGCGTTCCGGTGGCCAGGTCGAGCCCGTACAGGCTGGAGTCGGTGCCCTGCATCAGGTAGGCCGTGTCGGAGCAGTGGCCGGGCTTCCTCGGCTCGAACGTGATCGGGGTGTCGGGCGGCGGGTCGAGCCCGGTCTCGGTGGTCTGGTCGGGACCGTTCACATACTTTCCGGCCGGTGCCGTGACGTGGACCGTCACGGTGCAGGACGTCTGCCCCTTGGTGAGATCGCCCTTGACGGAGACGTCGGCGCCGCCCGCCGGGGCCGTCACCGTCCCCGCCGAGCAGGTGGTGGACGCCGCCGGTTCGGCCACGGTCATCCCGGTGGGCAGGGCGTCGGTGAACGACCAGCCCGCCTTGGCCCCGAGCTCCGCCGTGTTCGTGATCGTGAACGTCAGCGTCGCCGTCGACCCGGCCGGGAGCTTCGCCGGGCTGAAGGCCTTGCCGAGGGACGGCGTCACGTCCTTCAGCACGATGTCGTCGATCGCGCCGTCGTTGCCCGCGTCGGTGTTCTGCTTGTTGAGGAGCCTCAGCTTGAACGAGCCGGGAGCGTGCAGCAGCGCCTCGGTGGAGTAGGTGCCCACCCGGGCGGTCGTCGTCCCGCCGCCCGGATTGGCGACCTTCACCGTGCTCCCGCCCGCGGACGTGCACGAGTTGATCTGGCCGCCGACGTCGGTGGTGGCGGTCCCGTCGACGAACTGGAACTGGTAGAGCGGGGCCTTCGCCTGGCAGTTGAGGACGCCGCCGTGGACGCTGAACGCCAGGAACCGGTTTCCGCCCGCCGGGTTGGTGATCGGGTCCTTCGTCTCGAACTCGACCTGCCCGGTCGGCTTCCCCGCCGTGTAGCCGACGAGCGCGCTGTTGTCCTCCGGAGCGCCGTCGTTCAGGGTCCCGAGGGCGTACGGCAGCGTGCGAAGGTTGTTGTGATGGACGGCGCCGCCACTGCCCAGCGCATCGCAGTCGCCGGCCTCACGGCCGTTGCCGTAGTCGAGGACGAACCCGTTGCACGCCCTGCGATCCAGCCAGTACGCGTCGGCGGTGTAGGTGTGGCCGCTCGCTCCGGTGTAGTCCGCGAGCCCCAGCTCCTTGCCCGGGTCGGCCCTGTTCTCGAAGTCCTCGCCGTAGATCACCTTGGGCTGCTCAGGCACCCCGGGGGCGGCCGCGGCCATCGCCCTCGGCTGCCCGTGCCCCGAACACACCACACCGGCCGCCGCCAGCGAGATCGCACTGACCGCGACCCGAATGAGCATCTTCATGTCGAGCCCGGCGGCCGCCCGTGGACGTCCGCCGGAACCTCCCCCGATCTCGGCCCGGACACCTGGGGTGGCGCTACCCGGGCCAAGATCAAGAGAAACTCGGCGTCACGGCTGGGATCGGCCGAGGCCGACGGTTGTCAGCCGCGACCAAGGGGGGCGGTCAAGTGCGGCCGAGGCACTTGCGGTCGATCTGCTCGTTGAAGTCGCACGCCGCCTGGCCCTAGGCGTCCTGGGCGTCCTGGGCGTCCTAGGCGGTGAGGCGGTAGGTCGTGCCGCTGCTGCCCTGCACCCAGGCGTCGGGCAGCGCGGCGGCGAGGGCGTGCTGGGCGCGCCAGCCGCTGCAGTGGCCCGGGACCAGCAGGGCGGGGGAGAGGTCGGTCAGGGCATTCACGGTCGGCCGGATGACCGGCTCGAACGCCGGACCGCCCAGGTGCAGCCCGCCGACCAGGGCGTGCAGCCGGTCGACGCCGGTCAGCCGCTGCGCGTGCCGGACGATGTTGATCGCGCCCGCGTGCCCGCAGCCGGTGAGCACGACCAGGCCCTGCCCGCGCAGGTTGACCACGAGCGCCTGGTCGTCGATCACCAGCGGGTCATGGGCCCAGTCCGTGCCGTTCCAGGCCTGGTGCGCGGGCGGCATGCCGCGCTCGAACCCGGTCGTACGGTCGACCTCGCCGGTGATCAGCACGGAGCCGTCCAGCAGCAGCGACGGTTCGCGGCGTTCGATGACCTCGTAGCCCTCGCCGTCCAGCGCCTTGCGGCTCAGCGTCGGCAGCTCGCGCTCGTCCCCCGGCACCATCAGCCGCCGCCGGGTCCACGCGTACGGATGCACGACCATCGGCAGCGACCGCGTCCGTGCGGCCAGCCCCGCGAGGCCGCCCGCGTGGTCGAAGTGGCCGTGGCTCAGCACGACGCTGTGAAGGTCGTCGAACCCGATCCCCAGCCGCTCCGCGTTGGTGACCATCGCCTCCGGCGACATGCCGGTGTCGAACAGCAGCGTCGTGGTCCGCCCGTTCCGTACGACCCTGACCAGTGCGGAGAAGCCGTGCTCGGCGACCAGCCCCGCCGCTGTCATGCCGTTCTCGAACTGCGGCGCCTCGACGATCCCGGTCGCACCGAACGCCGTCCGCCGGACGCGTTCGTCCCCGGCCAGTAGCGCGTCGAAGACGTTGTCCACCAGCGTGACGATCTCCACCTGGTCGACCGGCTCCAACGCGATCGGATCGACCGCCGTTCCGTGAGCCGGCCGCGGCATCGACTCGACGACCTCGCTGATCCCGCCCGCCGTATCGCACATACCGGCACCCTACGCTCGCCGCGCGCGGTCACAGCGTCGGGTAGTGCTCCCCATAGGTGTCGTCGACCTCCCAGGTCATCTGAGCCTCCGCCGACACCACGCCCTCGACCCGCCGGATCCGGTAGAGCAGCGCCGGGATGACCGACCGCCGGTCGACGGCGCCCTCGATCGACACCCGCCCGTTGTCCACCCGGACCGCGTAACGGTCCAGCGCGAACTGGCTCTGGACCTCCTTGAGGACGTCCTCCCGGATCTCCTCGTCGGGCCGGTCGTAGACGCGCAGCACGTCCGTACGGCTGACGATCCCCACGAGCCGCCCCTTCGCGTCGACGACGGGCAGCCTGCTGATGTGCTTGCGGCGCATGATCCGCGCCGCCTCCTCGACCGTCGCGTCCGGCGCCACGGTCACGGCGGGCGCGGTCATGAGGTCGGCGGCCTCGGTCCCGGCCGACTTGCGCACCTCCGAACGCCTGCGGGGCCCGGCGAACGGATGAGGGTCTCCGGCCGCGGTCGGGTCGGCCTCCTTCAACAGCAGATCGGTGGTGGAGACCACCCCGCTGACCGTGCCGTCCTCCCGTACGACCGGCGCCGCGTTCACCGCGTGCCGGCGCAGCACGTTGACGATCTGCCTGAACGGCATGTGCTCGGGGACGATGGCCACGTCGGTGGTCATGACCGCCTCGACCTTGGTGTCCATGGGCACTCCTCGGATCACGGCCCGCGGGCCGCACCTTCCGGTTCCCCTTCAGAGTGCGACCCGAGACGCCCCGCGCCCATGGACCAAAGTCCCCAATGCCGGCCGGGTTCCTACACCTCCGCCTTCGGCAGCGGCCCGGCGATCTTGTACGAGGTGACGATGATGCCGGACGGCATCGCGCGGGTCTCGGCGAGTTCGAACGCCTGCGCCGGGGTCCCTTCCGCGAAGAAGCGCTTCCCCGTGCCCAGCAGCGCCGGATACACGATGAGCAGGACCTCGTCCGCCATTCCGTGCTCGAGAAGCGGCGACGTCAGCGTGGAACTGCCCGACAGAACGAGGTCCGGGCCGTCCCCCGCCTTGATGCGGCGAACGTCCTCGACGAGGTCCTTTCCGAGGGCCTCGACCGGCCCCCATTCAAGGCTCTCCGGACGATGGGTCACCACATACTTCGTCGCCGCGTTAAGACGATCCGCCATCGGATTGCCCGGCACCTTCGGCCAGAATCCAGCCCAGATGTCGTACGTGCGGCGGCCCAGCAGCAGATCGAACCTCTCGCCGTGCGCCGCGAGCAGCGCGTCCCGTCCTTCCGGGGTCCGATAGGGCGCAGTCCAGTCGGTGTAAGGGAACCCGTCGCCGTCGGCGGAATTCTGAACCACACCGTCCAGCGAGATGTGTTCGATGACTTTGAGCTTCCTCATGCGAGTCTCCTAGGTTCAGCCAGCACCACTAGGTTCAGCCAGCACCACATCGAGTTGCGGCATAGCCGCGCGCAGCCCCGCCTCCATGCCAGGTATCGCCCGTTCCATCGCCCCGACGCTCGAAAACCGCGTGACCACGGTCAACCGCGAACCCGTCGGCGTGGCATCGAACGTGAACGTCATCGACGACGGCATGCCCTCTTCCTCGTCGCCATCGCCGTCCTCCGCCTCGAACGACCTGATGGGATTCACCGCAGTAAACCGCCACGAGCCGTTCCACCTCTCCCCGTTCGGCCCGCTCAAGAAGTACTCGGCGCGCCCGCCCACTTTCAGGTCATGGCGCGTGAACGTGGCGGGCCAGTCGGGCGGCCCCCAAAACCGCTCCAGCTGACGCGGATCCGCGAAGGCGTCCCACAACCGCCGCTGCGAAACGGCATAGTCGCCCACCACGGTAAGAGTGAGACTCTCAACGTCCTTGGTCACAGAGGTCAGCGGCACCGTCACTCGTCTTCCGTGAGAACTTCATCGAGCCGCGCCATCCGATGGCGCCAAATGGCCTCGTACCGATCGAGAAGTTCACCGGCAAGCCGGAGCCGCGCCCGTTCGGTCGAGACCAATTGCTCGCGACCACTCGGACGCTTCCGAACGAGCCCCGCCCGTTCAAGCACCGCGACATGCTTCTGCACGGCCGCGAAGCTCATCTCGTAACAGGCCGCAAGCTCGGACACCGAAGGCGTCTCCGTCAGCGACCTCTCCAAGATGTCCCGGCGCGTCCCATCCGCCAACGCCCGAAAGAGCAGATTGAGCGACTCTTCGCTCTCTTCCCGAAGTACAACCATCAGGTTGTACGTTAGCCCCGCCCCAACCCCTCGGGCAAGAAGATCGCGTCAAGAAGACCGACGAGCGGCACGCCGCATATCCGGGGACGAACGCCTCCGTCTCGAAGCGCCGAGTCGCCTCGCCCATCCTCATCGCCCCGGTGTGTTCCCGATCGTGAAGCGTGGCCGGTGGGTCACGTCCGTCGTACGCGGAGGACGGGCTCGTCGAGGAGGCGGGCGGCGAGCGTGCGGTCGCAGCCGAGCACCGTGTACGGGAGGTCCGGGTCGCTGGACAGGCACCAGGTGCGGTCGGCGGGCCAGAGCATCGTGACGGGCTGTTCGTAGTCCCAGCGGGCCTCCCACGCGGCGTACACCAGGTCCTGGAGAGGGCCGGCGACGAGGAGGTAGGGGATGTGCCCGATCACGCGCTCGGCGAGGTCGCCGAGGTCGCCGAGGTCGCCGAGGTCGCCCAGCGTCGGGTCGGCGGGGTGGGGGTCATAGGAGGCCAGGCAGGCCGGGGCGTCGGGGCCGGTGGCCGCGAGGAGGATCCGGTCGAGGACGGTCTTCTGGCGGTCGGACGGATGGCCTTCGACTGAGGGCGGTCCGAGGAAGGGCGCGGTCAGGTCGCTGGTGGCCGGTTCGGCGCCGGGGTGAAGCACCGCGATCGTCGATTCGTAGGCCGCCGGCAGCGGAGGGCCGTCGGCCCGTTCGGCCGAGGCGGCGACCCAGGCGGTGAACCAGGCGAGCTGATCCGGGGCGATGCGTTCGAGCATGGGACAAACCTATATCGCCCGGATATCGCCCAGGGTGGTTCACATTCTCAAATTGTGAGACGGCAAAGGCTGGTTGTAAAATTACTCAGAGGGCATTTTGCGGCATGACGTGCAGCAAAGCCCACAGTGCGAGAGATCACTGAAATCATCTGGCCCATCGGGCATCGAGGTCGATAGAGTGCGCTGTGCCCGTGGCCATTCGACTATCGCGCCCCCCTCCCTTGACGAGGTCGCGGGAACGGCTTCGGGAAAGCTGGACCAGTCAGCTCCCTTTTCCCCCATGACTGCCCCGACGCAGCAGGAGGCAAAATGAAGACGCTCTCGAGGATGACCTGCCTTTCCGCGGCCCTCGCGATCAGCGCGGTCTCGCTCTCTCCATCACCCGTCTACGCCGGCACCCGCTCCCCGGCCACGCCCGGAGTGTCTCAGGGCACCGCCGGCCTCGACGACGAGGAGACCTTCACCTTCACGGCCGAGCCGGCCGAGGCCGGCATCCTGAGCGGCGCCGCCGCGAGAATCACCTGCAAGGGCTCGTTCAAGGGCAGCAGGGCCTATGACGCTCCGCATCCCGCGGCGAGCTCGAAGAAGCGGAAGATCAACGCGCACCTGTCGGTCACCTGCACCGGCCCGGGCGCCGGAGCGACGCTCGTCACGGTCAGTTCACGAATGACCGACGGCCACCGGGCGGGCAAGGCCAGTTCGAAGAGGGGTTTCGGAAAGGCCCGGACCGGCGGCGACCTCGCCTGCGTGAAGAGCAAGCGCGCCTACCGGGCCGTGGGCCTGGTGGTCATCAAGTTCCCGCCGAGGTACAGCCCTCCGTCGGCGACCGGGCGCCCGAGCAGCGTCGCCAAGGCCTTCAAGAGGAACGGTAAGGGCATCTGCGTCAAGCCCTGATCGAGCATTTCAATAAGGCTTACCCGAAGTCCCTATGGCAGCGCGCCGACCAGCGTGAACGTGGGCCGGTCAGGTGTCCGGCCGGGGCTTCGGGTAAGCCTTTATTGTGGAATGGCTGGACCGTGGCCATTTCGGCCCTACTGCCATTCCCGATGCGGCCGCCGCGCTGATCTTCGCGTGGGTCTCCGCACCGATCCCCGGGGTGGTCTCCGCGCGCAGTCATCTCGTCCTCGGCCGGGACCGAGTACTTCGATCTCTTTCGCGCACCCGTCCGAACAGCACGAAGGGCGCCCATCCCGGAGGAAGAACGCCCAGCTCGGCGAGAGAACACCGGTGCGCCGTCAGGGACTTGAACCCCGAACCCGCAGATTAAGAGTCTGCTGCTCTGCCAATTGAGCTAACGGCGCGTGACCTTGCGGCCTCCGAAAGGTTACCAGGCCCCTGGGGGTGCGGTGACCGGTGGTCAGTAGCCTGGGGTGGTGATCGGCACGCTGGCGGTGGAGAACTACCGGTCGCTGCGGCGGCTGGTGGTGGCGCTCGGGCCGTTGAACGTGGTGACCGGGGCCAACGGGAGCGGGAAGTCCAGCCTGTACAGGGCCTTGAGGCTGCTCGCGGACTCGGCGCGGAACGGGGTCGTGGCCGCGTTGGCGCGGGAGGGCGGGCTGGAGTCGGCCATGTGGGCCGGGCCGAAGAAGCTCAAGGGCAACCTGGGGACGGCAGGGGATTCGCCTCGGGGGATACGGCTCGGCTTCGCGGCCGAGGACTTCGGTTATGCGGTGGATCTTGGTCCGCCGCCGCCCACGCGGTCGATGTTCGCGCTGGATCCGGAGATCAAGGTCGAGGCGGTGTGGGCCGGGCCCGTGCTGAGACGTTCGGCCGTCCTGGCCGAACGGGGCGGCGGGGCGATCCGGATCCAGGACGAGTGGGAGGAACGGCGGGTCTCGCCGTTCGACAGCATGTTGAGCGAGGCCTCCTCGCCCGAGGTGCTGGCGATCAGAGAACGGGTCAGGTCGTGGCGTTTCTATGATCATTTGAGGACGGACGTGGCCGCTCCGGCGCGGGCGGCCTGGGTGGGGACGCGGACCGTCGTGCTGGGGCATGACGGGGGCGATGTCGCGGCGGCCCTGCAGACCATCCGGGAGATCGGCGATCACGAGGCCATGGACCGGGCCGTCGAGCGGGCCTTTCCGGGGAGCCGGGTCGAGATCGTTCCGGCGGGTGGGCGGCTGGAGCTCACCCTGGTGCAGAAGGGGCTGCTCAGGCCGCTGGGGGTGGCCGAGCTCTCGGACGGGACGCTGCGCTACCTGATGTGGGTCGCGGCCCTGCTGACACCGCGGCCGCCTGAACTGCTGGTGTTGAACGAGCCGGAGACCAGCCTGCATCCGGACCTGGTCGGGGCTCTGGCCGAGCTGATCGTGGGGGCGGCCAAGAAGTCGCAGGTCATCGTGGTCACGCATGACCGGGCGCTGGTGGCCGCGTTGGATGAGGCGCGGGTGCTCGAACTGGTCAAGGACGACGGGGCCACCGGGGTCGAGGGGCAGGGGCTGCTGGATGAGCCTGCCTGGCACTGGCCCAAGCGTTAGAGCAGGTCGCGAGCCCACAGGGCCGCGCCGATGGTCCCGGCCTCGTCGCTGAACGAGGCCTCCACGATGCGGGGCCGGCGCTGGTAGGCGAGCCGGGCGTGGAGCGCGGTCTCCAGTGGCTTGAGGAGCAGGTCGCCCGCCTTGGATAGCCCGCCGCCGATCACGATGATCTCGGGTGCCAGGAGGGTCGTCGCGGTGGCCAGGGCGGTCGCGAGGTGGTCGATCGTCTCGTTCCAGACCGCGAGCGCGTCGGGGTCGCCCGCCTGCGCCAGGGCGGTGACGGCGTGGGTCTCCAGGGCCCGGCCGGTACGGGCGGTGTACGCGCGGGCCACGGCGGGGGCGGCGGCGACGGCCTCCAGGCAGCCCTTGCCGCCGCAGACGCACGGATCGTCGGTGCCGACGGACATGTGGCCGATCTCGCCGGCGTAGCCGTCGCCGACGCACAGGTGGCCGTCGATCAGCATCGCGGCCGAGATGCCGGTGCCGATCGGCATGACCAGCGCGTTCCGTACGCCACGGGCCGCGCCCAGGCGGATCTCCGCCGTACCGCCCGCCCGTACGTCATGGCCGACCGCGACGCGGGTGCCGGTGCGCTCGGAGATCAGGTCGCGGAACGGGACGTCGCGCCAGCCGATGTTCTCCGACCAGACGGCGATGCCCGTCGTGTCGTCCACGATGCCGGGCACGGCCACGCCGACGGCCTCGGGCGTGGCTCCGGCGAGGCCGATCAGCTCGTCGACGGTGTCCAGGACCGCGTCGACGGCGGCCTGGCCGCGCGGGGTCGGGTTGCGTACGGAGGCGACCTTGTCGAGCTCGCGCGTGAGGACCGCGCCCTTCATCGAGGTCCCGCCCACGTCGAGGGCGACGATCACCTACTTGCCGGCCTTCTTGGCCTTCGCCGTCTTCGCGGCCTTCACGGCCTTCACGGGCTTCGCCTTGCCCTTCTTCTTGGCGGGGGCCGCGTCCGCCGCCTTGGCCGCCTTCTTGTCCTTCTTCTTCGGCTCGGCCTTCTTGCTCTTCTTCGCCTTCGGCGTCTCCACCGGGGCGGCGACGGCGGGCGTTTCAGCGATGGCCGTGGCGGAGTTGCCGCCCGCGACGCGGTTCTTGAACGTCTGGCCGACCCGGAAACGCGGCACGTCGGCGGCGGCGACCTCGATCGGGCTGCCGGTGCGCGGGTTGCGGCCCTGGCGCGCGGGGCGCGCGAACCGATCGAACGTCCCGAACCCGGTCACCAGAACGCGTTCGCCGGACGCCACGCTCTCCATGATGGCGTCGAAGACGGCGTCCACGTGGCGGCGGGCCGCGGCCTGATCGCTCCCGGCGCGCGCCGCCACGTTTTCGATCAGTTCACTTCTGTTCATGGAGATTTCCTTTGACATGGGCGGCTTTGCGTGGGGCCAGGTTAGAGCAGTGAGGCCACCCGGTCGAGGGAGCTGCGCAGTTCAGGCACCGTTCAGCCGCCCCGGCACGCGCCGTTCAGCCACCCCGGCGCACGTCGATCAGCCGCGGCCGTCAGCCCCGCTCGGTCGTCGGCCCGGCTCGGCGGTCACCCGACCGTCAGCCCGGCTCGGCGGTGACCCGGCCATCGCGCACCGCGTCGACGAGCGCCTGATGGTCGCGCTCGTTCTGGTCGGCGTACGACTCGGCGAACTCCTCCATGGCCTTGTCGAAGGCGTCGCGGCCGCCCAGGTAGGCGGCGATGGCGATGGGGTCGCCTGAACGGGCATGGGCGCGGGCAAGCGAAGCGCCGCAAATCGTGCCGAACGCCGCCATGAGCTTGGGTGACATGTTCTCTGGCTGGGCGATGCCCTTCCAATCGCGGAGTTGCCGTACGTAGAAGTCGCGTTCGCGGCCGTCGATGCCCGTCAGCCCCTCCCAGCCAAGGAAGATGTCGCTCGCCGCCTGCATCAGGCGTTGCCCGGCGACGACGCGCTGCCCCTGGTTGGCGTATTCGCTCGCCCCGGCGTACGAGGCGAGCACCGACTCGCCCGCCTCCTTGGCCTGGAGCAGCAGCGGATCGCTCTCGTCCCGGCCCTCCAGGAGGAGAATCCAGCAGCGCGTCCCGACGCTGCCGACCCCGACGACCTTGCGCGCCACGTCCACGAGCCGGTACCGCCCCAGCAGGTGCCGGTGGTCGGTCGTGAGGCTCTTCCCGTAGTCCTCGACCAGCCCGCGCAGCGTCGTCTCCAGATCGTCCTTCTCGGCGTCGGGCATCAGGTCGCGGATCGGGGTGATGAGCGGCGGGTCGGAGGCGATGCGCCGCCGGCCGTCGATCACCCGGGTCAGCTTCTTGTACGCCTGCATGCTCGTGCGCGTGCGGGCACGGCTCGCCGCCTGGGCCGCGCGCTTGCGTGCGTCCTCGTCCACCTGGGCGGAACGGATCGAGTTGAGAGTCTCGGCGTTGTCCTGCGCGTACCAGATCTCGAGCGTGGGCCTCTCGGCCAGCTCCCGCATGCGCTCGCGGTACTGCCGGACGCACGCGCTCACCACGGCACGCCGCTCCTTGCCGCGGAACCCGTTCGCCCGGCCCGCGATCACCAGGCTCGTCGACAGCCGCTTGACGTCCCACTCCCAGGGCCCCGGCAGCGTCTCGTCGAAGTCGTTGATATCGAAGATCAACGACCGTTCCGGCGACGCCAAGAGCCTGAAGTTCAGCAGGTGGGCGTCCCCGCACAGCTGCGCGATGAGGCCGGTGTCCGGCGCTGCGCCCAGGTCCGAGGCCATGATGGCCGCCGCTCCCCGGTAGAACCGGAACGGCGATTCCATCATGCGCCCGTACCGGATCGGCACGAGCTCGGGCAGCCGCGCGGCGGACTGCCGCTCGATGATGTCGATCGGATCGGGCCGCTTCTCCGCCGGTTCGTACGTGGCGTGGGCGGCCCGCGGCACCCGGGTGCGGGCTTCCCGCCCCTGGTCGGCGCGTTCTTGTGGAGTGAGTTCGCTGGTCATGGCTCTGACCTCCTCCCCACCCAAGCTCATCGCCACACCGCCGGGTCGCATCACCCAGGCAAGGTGATGTGACACGGCACCGGACGCAGTGCCATGGTCTGATGATGAACGTCCAGGCCTGGACCGCGCGGTTGTCGTTCGTGCTGGCCACCGCGGCGGCGGTGGGCCTGCTCCTGACGGCCGGCCTACGGAGCTTCACGCTGCTGGGCATCGGCGTGGGCGGGCTGATGTTCGGGGCCGCCGCGGCCTGGTGGGTCCTCACGCATCACGGCATGGTCCGCTACCTGGCCGCCCTGCTGGCCATCCTGGTGCCGGTGGCGGTACTGGTCCGGTACGCGGTGGTAGGCATGCTCTGGACCGTGATCGCCTTCGTTGCCCTGTGGACCCTCGCGACCCTCGCCGGACGCGCCGCACTCCGTGCGGACTCACCCACCCCAGGCCCCACCGAATACGTGACGCCACCGCCCGCCCACCCGTTCCTGATCATGAACCCCCGCTCGGGCGGCGGCAAGGTGGGCACATTCCACCTGGACGACAAGGCCCGCGACCTAGGAGCCGAGGTCGTCGTACTCGACCCCGACCACCCGCAGGACGTCGCCGAGCTGGCCCGCGACGCCGCCTCCCGCGGCGCGGACCTCCTCGGCGTGGCGGGCGGCGACGGTACGCAGGCCCTGGTCGCCGGCGTCGCCGCGGAGAAGAACCTCCCGTTCATGGTCATCTCCGCCGGCACCCGCAACCACTTCGCACTCGACCTGGGCCTGGACCGAGAAGACCCCTCCACAGGCCTCACGGCCCTCACCGGCGACGGCATAGAGATCCGCGTAGACCTAGGTCTCATCGGCGACCGCGTCTTCGTCAACAACGCCTCGTTCGGCGCGTACGCCGCGATCGTCCAAAGCCCGCACTACCGCGACGACAAGGTCGGCACCACCCTGCAGATGCTCCCCGACCTCCTGACCCACCACGGCGGCCCGCGCCTGACCGTCCGCGCCAAGGACCTGCTCCTCGACGCCCCCCAGGCGGTCCTGGTCAGCAACAACCCCTACCAGGGCGGCGACCCCGCAGGCCTGGGCCGCCGCGAACGCCTCGACAGCGGCGTCCTGGGCGTCCTAGGCGTCACCGTCGCCAACGCAGCCCAAGCCGCAGGCATCATCCGAGGCCGTCGTTCCCAAGGCCTCACAGCGGTCACCGTCACCGAGGTCGTCATCGACGCCGACACCCCCGAGATCCCCGTAGGCGTGGACGGCGAAGCCCTCATGCTCCCCACACCCGTCCACTGCCACATCGAGCCCGCAGCCCTACGCGTCCGCGTCCCCCGCAACCGCCGCCAGGCCCCCAAGTCCAAACCCCAAATGAACTGGCGCCGCCTAACAACCCTCGCCTTCACCCGCCAGAAACCAACCCCCCTGAACGCCTAACCCGTACGGCCAGGCTCACGCCTGCCGGATCCGGCTCCCGTCGCGGGTGAAGGTCAGGCCGACCGGAGCGGTGCCGACCTGGACCGATGCCAGCTGGGCGCGGCGTGGATCGGTGACGAGCTTGGCGCTGTCGAACGCGACCAGCGCATTGCTCTTGCGCGCGGTGACCCAGACCGTCCTCCCGTTGGGCGCGACGGCGACCCGGACGGGGGTGCCGTTCGCTGCCCGGACGCCAGTGCGGGAAGCCGCCGCGCCAGCCGGTCGGCGATCTGCCGCGGCGACAGCGACCGGACCCGGGCCGCCGCGAGCTCGATGGCCGGCGGCAGACCGTCCAGCTGCCGGCACACCTGAACCACCGCGTCGCAGTTGGCGCCGGTGATCGTGAACGAGGGCAGCGTCCGCGTCGCCCGGTCCACGAACAACCGGACGCCGTCGTATTGCTCCAGTTCCTCCGGCGCGAGAACGGCATCACCGACCGGCACCGGCAGCGGAGGCACCCGCACCGCCCGCTCTCCGTCCAGGCCGAGCGTCTGCCTGCTCGTGGCCAGCGCCACGACCCCAGGGCAGCGCTCCAGCACCGAGGCTAGAAAGCCCGCGGACGCCTCCAGCACGTGCTCGCAGTTGTCCAGGACGACCAGCATCTCGCGCCGCCGCAGATGATCAATTACCACCCGGGCGACCGGCTGCCCCGACAGATCGTGCAGCCCGAGCCGGTCCGCGACCAGGTTGGCCAGCAGCGCCCCGTCCCGCAGCTCGCCCAGCCCGACGAACACCACCCCATCGGCGAACCCCGCCGTCGCACGCGAAGCCACCGCCGCCGCCAGCCGCGTCTTGCCGACCCCACCCGGCCCGGTCAGAGTGACCAGCCGCGCCTCACTCAAGGCCGCCCGGACATCCCGAGCCTCGCGCTTGCGCCCGACATAGCTCGACGCCGGCCTCGGAAGGCCATTGGGCGTGCCCACACCTCACCCTTCACAGAAAACCCAAGGTCAACGCACGCTATTCGACCCCAACGCCGCGCGCCACACCTAACGGCAGGTCAGAGAGCAAACAGAACCCCGACAAGGTCTGGTGACCGCGTCGCCGCTGACGGGCGGGACTGCGAGTGCGGGCGTAGCCCTCCTCTGGAGGTTTGGGGGTGCAAGACCTGGGAGTGCCAACGATCGGGTGCCGAGATAGGAGGAACTTGTCAGCGGGGATTCAGGCGCAGGAGCCCTATCGTGGCTGGTCGTCAGCTTGCGGAAGGGATGTGCGCGTCATGCAGAGTCCGGAGAGCCCGTCCGGCCCGGCGCCTCGTTGGTGTTCCTGTCGTGTTCCGGATGAGGACGCCGGCATCAGCCGCAGGCGGGTGCTCGGCGGGCTGACCGCCGCCGGCGCTCTCGCGGTCGCGGGCTGGCCCCGTACGGCCGAGGCGGCGAGTGGGGGACGGACGGTGACCATCACGGTCATGGGGACCTCCGACATCCATAGTCACGCCGTCGACTGGGACTACTACAAGGACGCCGCGTACAGCGACAGCGCCGGGAACGTGGTCGGCCTGGCGCGGGTGTCGAGCGTGGTGAAGCAGATCCGTGCCGACCGCGGGCGGGAGCGCACCCTGCTGTTCGACGCGGGGGACACCATCCAGGGCACGCCCCTGGGGTTCTACTACGCGACGGTGAAGCCGATCACGACCACCGGGCAGATCCACCCGATGGCGGCGCAGATGAACGCCATCGGCTACGACGCCGTGGCGCTCGGCAATCACGAGTTCAACTACGGCCTGCCGCTGCTGCACAAGTGGATCAGCCAGATGAGGGCGCCCGTGCTCGGGGCGAACGCCGTGCACGCGGGCTCCGACCGGCCCGCGTTCCGCCCGTACATCATCAAGAAGATGCACGTCCCGGGGCATCCGCCGGTCAGGGTCGGCCTGCTGGGCCTGACCAACCCGGGCATCGCCATCTGGGACAAGGGCAACGTCTCCGGCAAGCTGGACTTCCTGGATCTGGTCGAGACGGCCAAGAAGTGGGTTCCGATCATCCGCGCACAGGGCGCCGATGTCGTGGTCGTCAGCGCGCATGCCGGTGACAGCGGCCTGTCGTCCTACACCGGCGACATTCCGGTGGAGAACGCCTCGGCCATGGTGGCCCAGCAGGTCCCCGGAATCGACGCCATCCTGTTCGGGCACGCGCACATCGACGTCCCCGAACGGTTCGTCACCAATGACATCACCGGCGAGACGGTCGTGATGAGCGAGCCGAAGTGCTGGGGCGAGCGGCTCTCGGTCTTCGACCTCACGCTGGCCCGGCACCACGGCCGCTGGAAGGTCACCGGCAAGTCCGCCACGACGGTCAACACCAACACGGTGCAGGAGGACCCGAAGCTCGTCGCGCTGGTCAAGAAGCAGCACGACGCGGTGGTCGCCTACGTCAACCAGGAAGTGGCCACCTCCACCCAGGAGATGTCCGCGGCGGAGTCCTGCTGGAAGGACACCGCGATCCTCGACTACATCCACCTGGTCCAGACCGCGAAGGTGAAGGAGGCCATCGCCGGCACGAGCCAGGCGTCGCTGCCCGTCCTTTCGATAGCCGCACCGTTCAGCCGCGCCGCCACCTTCCCGGCCGGCAAGGTCACGATCAAGGACATCGCCGGGCTCTACATCTACGACAACACCCTGCTGGGCAGCGTCCTGACCGGCGCGCAGATCAAGGCGTACCTGGAGTATTCGGCGCAGTACTTCAAGCAGGTCGCGCCGGACGCCGCGGTCGACCCCGCGGCCTGGACCAACGCCGACAACCGTCCCGACTACAACTACGACCAGCTCTCCGGGGTCACCTACGACATCGACATCGCCCAGCCAACGGGCTCACGGATCCGCAACCTCTCCTACGAAGGCAAAGCGGTCGCCGACGACCAGCAGTTCGTGGTCGCGGTCAACAACTACCGCCAGTCCGGTGGCGGCGGCTTCCCTCACATCGCCACCGCCCCGGTCGTCTACAACGCCCAGGTCGCGATCCGCGAGGCGATCGTCGCGTACGCCTCCGCCGCCGGGACCATCGATCCCGCCACGTTCCAGGTGAAGAACTGGCAGCTGGCCCGCGACGGCAAGCCCGTCTTCTGACGCCGCCGGGCGCCCGCCCCGGCTGTGATCGCCGTTCTCACGCCGGCATGGGGGCTGAGAGTCCGACCTGGCCGTCCGCAGCAAGATCGTTGGTGGTGGGCCGGCGCTGATGAGCGGGACTGCGCTTGCGGGCGTAGCCCGCCTCGGGGGGTGTGGGGGGTCGTCCCCCCACATAAACACGAAAGCGACCGGGAAGGCGGCCAAAGGCCGCCGAACACGGTCGCTCGAGTGCGCCGTCAGGGACTTGAACCCCGAACCCGCGGATTAAGAGTCCGCTGCTCTGCCAATTGAGCTAACGGCGCGTGTCGATCTCGGCTCCCCGGCGTACCGGGGTTCCTTGCGACAGGAAGAACAGTAGCAGGAGCCCAGGACCCTACGCGAATCGATTAGTCCCGGTCCGTGACCTGGTCTGACGGCCTCTGGGGCGGGGGTTGGGGAAGTCGGGGCAATCCGGGGCGGGGAGGGCGGCGAATAGCAGGCAGGTGCGACGGGAGCCCGCGTTCCATGCGGGCGGAAGGGACACACACCATGCCGACACGCCTCACCGGACGGTCACGGACCGTCATGGTGCTCGCCACGGGGGCGGCACTGTTCGCAGGGGGCATATCGGGTCTGGCGCCGATGCAGGCGACGGCCTCCAGCCACCGCGAGGCCCCGCTGATCTCGGGCCAGCCGGAGTATGACAACACCGATGTCTACGCGTTCGTCAGCCCGGACAAGCCGGACACCACGACGCTCGTGGCCAACTTCTGGCCGTTCGAGGAGCCGGCGGGCGGGCCGAACTTCTACAAGTTCAACCAGGACGCCCGGTACGAGATCAACCTCGACAACGACGGGGACTCGCTGCCGGACTTCACCTATCGGTACACGTTCAAGGACTCGTACCAGAACCGCAACACCTTCCTCTACAACACCGGTCCCGTGAAGACCGTGACCGACCCCAACCTCAACTTCCGGCAGACCTACGACCTGCAGCTCATCGAGCGCAAGGGCGGGGCGGTCGTCAATACGCAGTACCTGGGCCAGAACCTGCCGGTGGCGCCCTCGTACGTGGGCAACGCCTCGATGCCGGACTACCGTTCGCTGCGCAACCAGGCGGTCAAGCCGATCGCGGGCGGCGCGCAGTCCTTCGCCGGGCAGGCCGACGACCCGTTCTTCCTGGACCTGCGGATCTTCAACCTGCTGTACGGCGGCAACCTCAAGGAGGTCGGCAACGACACCCTCAAGGGCTACAACGTCCAGACCGTGGCCCTGCAGATCCCGAACAAGCTCATCACCAAGCCGGGCCAGCCGATCGTCGGCGTGTACTCGGCGGTGCAGCGCAAGAACGCCGCGGGCGGCTACACGCAGGTCTCGCGCCTGGGCATGCCGCTGGTGAACGAGGTCGTCAACCCGATCAAGGACAAGGACAAGTTCAACGCGTCCGTGCCCTGGAACGACGCCCAGTTCCTGCCGAACGTCACCAACCCCGAGGTGCCGCGGCTCATCCAGTCCATCTACAAGATCCCCGCGCCGCCCACGCCGCGCAACGACCTGGTGCAGGCGTTCCTCACCGGCGTGCCCGGGCTCAACAAGCCGCCGAACGTGCGGCCGGCCGAGCTGATGCGCCTCAACACCTCGATCCCGCCGACGCCGAACCCGAAGCGGCTGGGCGTGCTGGACGGGGACAAGGCCGGGTACCCGAACGGGCGGCGGCTGACCGACGACACCGTGGACATCACCCTGCAGGTCGCCGAGGGCGAGCTGCTCGGCACCAAGAACGACCTCGGTGACGCGGTGGACGCCAACGACGTGAAGTTCGACCAGAGCTTCCCGTACGTCGCGCTGCCCACCTCCGGGTCCGCCGTCCGCGGCGGCTACGGAAGCGGGAGCGGTGGCGGCAGTGGCGGTGGCAAGAGCGGCACCACCACCGGCACCGCCTTCAGCCTGAGCAACCGGTCGGCCAACTCCACCGACAACGGCGACGGTGGCGGGGTTCCGATCCTGCCCATCGCCGCTCTTGCAGGTGGCGCGGCCTTCCTCACTGGCGGCTTCCTGATGTGGGCCCGTCGCAAGCGGTCCATCTGAACCGCGGCAAGCGATCCATCTAGCCCCATCTAGCCATCCAGGACGTGCCGGCCCGCCCAGCGCTTAGGACCCCCGGGCGGGCCGGCACTTGGGGGAGGAGATTCATGACGTTCATCTGGAAGCTCGTGCGGCCCCTGCATAGGTTCACTGTGCTGGGGGTCGTCGTGGCGCTGGTCTTCGGCCTGTCGGCCCTGGTGTCGATGCGCCTCGGCCACAGTTTCCGTACGGAGGCGAGCTCGGGAACGGCTGCGACCGGGACCGGCGTGGACGGCGTTAGCGGTCGTAATATCGCCGGGTTGCAGAAACACCTGCGCGAGCAACCGCGTGACGCCACCAGCTGGGCGGCGCTTGGGCTGGCGTACGTGGAGCAGGCACGCGTAACGGCCGACCCTGCCTATTACCCCAAGGCCGCCGCGGTCCTGGACAGGTCGTTGCAGGTCCAGCCCAAGGACAACGAGGCTGCCCTGACAGGCCAAGGTGCTCTTGCCGCGGCACGCCATGACTTCACGAGGGCGTTGAGCCTCGCCGACCAGGCGCTCAAGGTGAATTCGTACAGCATGGGCGCGCAGGCCGTACGGGTCGACGCGCTGGTGGAGCTCGGGCGCTACGACGAGGCCGATCGCGCTGTACGGCATGCGGACGCCACCAAGCCCGGCATCCCCATCTTCACGCGCTACGCGTACGTCATGGAATTGCGCGGACACCCCGACCAGGCCGAGCGGGTCCTTCGCGAGGCGGCCGATTCGGCGAACGCCCCTGCCGACGTGGCCTACATCCACACCCAGCTTGGGGAGCTCGCCTGGAACCACGGCGATCTGAAGGCGGCAGGCAGCGAATACGCCATCGCGCTTCGCGCCGACCCGAACTCCCTGGCGGCTCTGGACGGCCGTGCCCGCGTGAAGGATGCCCAGGGCGATCTGGCTTCAGCTTTGCAGGACCGAAAGGCCCTCGTCGCCAGGGCACCGCTTCCCGCGTATGTGGTCTCCCTTGGCGAGCTGTACGACGCGCAGCGCATGCCCGACCAGGCGCGTGCCCAGTACGCGGTGGCCGGTTCATGGGCCAAGCTCGCGCAGGCCAACGGTGTGGCCACTGACCTGGAGGGATCGCTGATCGCCTCCGACCACGGCGACCACAAGGCGGCCCTTACCGCAGCACGCGCCGAGTGGAACCGCCGCCACAGCGTCCATGTCGCCGATGCGCTCGCCTGGGCGCTGCATGTGAACGGCCAGGACCGCGAGGCGCTCGGCTATGCCCGGCAGGCCTCCCGTACGGGCTACCGCAACGCTCTCTTCTTCTACCACCGCGGCATCATCGAGAAGGCTCTCCACCTCCCCGAGGCCAAGAACGACCTCAAGGCCGCCCTCGACCTCAACCCGCACTTCTCCGACCTGCACGCGCCGCTGGCCCGCAAGGCGCTCAAGGAGCTCAAGGCGCTCAAGGAGCTGGAAAAGCAGGGGAGGGCGTAATGAAGCGACTCCTCATCCTCCTCACGCTCGTTGTCTTGCCGGTCGCCATGGTTTTCCTGGCGAGGCCCGCTTCCGCATCGGCGGCGGTAGGGCAGGTAGGGCACCCCCTGGGCAACTTCTCGGTCAACCGCTATGACGGCCTCGTCGTTGGCCCGGGGGAGCTTCGCGTCGACCACGTGGAGGATCTCGCCGAGATCCCCACAGCTCAGGCCGGTCGCATTAACGCGGACGCTCGCTGCGCCGAGGCGGTCCGTTCGATGACCGGCACAGCCTCCGGCCGGCCGCTGACCTTCACGGTTCGCGCCGCGACCGTACGGACTCAGCCGGGCCAGGCCGGGCTTCCCACCACCCGCGTAGAGTGCAGCCTCACCGCGCCCGCCGAGGGACCGATCACCTTTCGCGACAACCCGGCCTCCGGAACGATCGGCTGGCACGAGGTAACCGCCCAGGGCGACCGGATGACGCTCACCGGGTCAGACGTTCCCTCGGCCTCGCCGAGCAAGCGCCTGACGGCTTATCCGGCGGACGCGCTGTCGAGCCCGCTGTCGCAGAACAGCGCCAGCCTCCGCGTGCGCGCAGGAGGTCCGCCCCTGACACCCACGGAAACTCCGGTGCTGAAGCTTCTCCCCAGGGGAGGCGACCGGGTGTTCGCCGACCTCATCGGCCACCGTCACCTGACCCTGGGCTTCGGGCTGGTCGCGCTTCTGTTGTCGGTCGGCCTGGGTGCCCTGCACGCCCTCGCCCCTGGGCACGGGAAGACCATCATGGCCGCGTACGCCGTCAGCCGAGGCCCCCGAGCCCGCCGCGACATCCTCACGTTGGGCGCGACCGTGACGGTCACCCACACGGCAGGGGTTCTCGTACTGGGCGTGCTCATCCTCTCCGGGACCGTGCTCGCCCCCGGCCTGGTGTTCGGTGCGCTGGGCGTGGCGAGCGGTCTCCTGGTCGTCATGGCCGGAGTTCTGCTCCTGCGCCGAGCCATAGCGAAGGTAAGGGCAGCCCCTCACACCCATGGACACGGCCACGGCCACGGCCACGGTCACGGCCACGGTCACGGTCACGGTCACGGTCACGGACATGCTCACAGCCACAGCCATGCTCACAGCCACAGCCATGAGCCCGTTCTCGTCGGCGCGCAGGGAGCCTCAACCAAGCAGCCCGAGCCCGCCCACGGCCACACGCATCCGCATCCCCACCCTCATCCCCACCCTCGTCCACATCCTCACCCGCACACTCACTCCCACAAGGCAGCGAAAAGCGGGAGGGGCGCAGCGTTGATGGGCTTCGCAGGAGGGTTGGTGCCGAGCCCCTCCGCGGTCCTCGTCCTGGTAGGCGCGGCCGCCATCGGCAAGGCTTGGTTCGGGGTGGCCCTGGTCATCGCGTACGGAGCGGGGCTTGCCCTTGCACTCATCCTGGTGGGCCTCCTCGTACTGGGCACCGGCCGTGCCCTGGCAGATCGGCTGCCCACCTCAACAGGCCGTCTCCGCCGCGCCGGAGCCCGCGCCCTGCCCGTGATGACCTCGGCCGCGGTCATCCTGCTCGGCCTGGGGCTGGTGCTGCGCAGCCTGCCGGGCGCCCTCGGCTGATGTGGGGACGCAGGGCACCCGCGCCCAGCCCGGAGGCCGCCCAGCCGTCCGGCCTCGACGCCCTGCTCGTACGCGTGGCGCGCAACGACATGGCCGCGTTCGAACAGCTCTACAACGAGGTCGCGGGTACGGTCTACGGCCTCATCCGCCGGGTCGTACGTGATCCGGCCCAGTCGGAGGAGGTCGCGCAGGAGGTCCTCGTCGAGGTCTGGCGTAAGGCGTCGCGGTTCGATCCGGGACGCGGCAGCGCCATCGCCTGGATCACCACCATGGCGCATCGACGGGCGGTCGACCGCGTGCGCTCGGCCCAGGCGACGGTTGAACGCGAGGACCGCGTAGCCCGTTCCACCAGGGACGTTCCGCACGACGAGGTCGCCGAGCAGGTCGTCGACCAGCTGGAGCGCGAACGGGTCCGCCGCTGCCTTCAGGGCCTGACCAGCGCGCAGCGCGAATCGGTGACCCTGGCGTACTACGGCGGCCACACCTACAGGGAGGTCGCGGAGCTTCTGCGACTGCCTTTGGGCACGGTTAAGACCCGCATGCGCGATGGCCTGATCAGGCTGCGCGACTGCCTGGGCGTACGAGCGGCATAAGCCGAGGGCCCCGAGCCAAGCGGGCTAAGAGGAGGGGAGACGGCGAGGGGAGTCGGGGAGATGGGAGTCGATGCGGCGGGAGTCTTATTTGCGGGGGTTAGTTTGTGGGCGGCAGGCGCAACTCAGTCTTTTGCGGGGAGGACGCTCATCATGCCGCGCCATAGTGCGATGGCAGTGGCTCGGGAGCTCACGCCGAGTTTCGCGTAGATGCGGTTGACGTGGTTCTTGACGGTCTTTTCGCTCAGAAACAACTGGCGTGCGATCTCGCCGTTCGAGCGCCCGCTCGCGATGAGGTCCATGACCTCGGCCTCGCGCGCCGAGAGTCCCAGGCTGACGCGGCTGGCGTCGCGCACGCTGCGAATCAGGTCTCGTACGGTGAACGCGCCCGGCACCAGGTGACCGCACGCGCCGCCGCGAATGGCGGCCTCCACCGTGCCCTGGTCCTCGGCCGATGCCAGCACGAAAACGCGCGCGCTGCGGCTGAGAGGCGCGGCGTGCCCGGTACGGGCGGCGTCGGCGTCGAGCAGAACTATGTCGGGCTTCAGCCGTTCGGCGAGACCCACCGCATCGGGGCCGTCTCCGGCCTCGGCTATCACCTCGAGTTCTTCGCTGCCGGCAAGCAGCGAGACGACATCGGCGCGCACGTGGGGATTGCCGTCCACCACCATCACGCGTAGGGGGGCCGTTTCGTCGACGCTCATCCCGCCTCCGGCGGTTTGACCAGGGGGTGTCATTGCCATGTATAAGGACGGAGCATAACCGGCCGATCATTGGGAGCCAACGAGCTTAGTTGATGGACGGGCCGATGGGGACCCAAGAGCCTCCCGGTTTCATTGGTGATCCACGACTTCACGTTCCCCGCCGTCCTGGCGTGTCCGGCAGCGCCGACAGCCCCGGCATCACTGCGGAACTGCTGACTTCCCGGGGCAAATGGGGATGACTGTGACCACCGAGTCATGGTGACCCGGGCGCCTGAGGTGGGGGATCTCTGGTGGAAGCCCGCTGCTGGGACGCGAAGAGGAACGCAAGGCCCTCGCCACGCTCCTGGAAGCCGTTCGGGACGGCCTGAGCGGCGTGCTGGTCCTGGTCGGCGAGGCCGGGATCGGTAAGACGCGGCTGCTGGAGCACGCGGCGAGCACGGCCACTGACCTGCGCATCTCGCGAGTGGTCGGCACCGAGCCCGAAGCCCGCCTCGGCTTCGCGGCCCTGCACCGGCTGCTGCTTCCGTTCCTCGAGCTGAAGGAACGGCTGCCCGCTCCCCAGCGAGAGGCGCTGGACGCCGCGTTCGGCCTGCGCTCGGGGCCTCGCCCGGACCGGTTCCTGCTCGGGCTGGCCTGCCTCACCCTCCTGTCGGAGGCCGCCGAGACGCGCCCGCTCCTCTGCCTGGTGGACGACGCGCAATGGCTGGACCGCGACTCGACCGAGGCGCTGGCGTTCGTGGGGCGGCTGCACGCCGATGGGATCGGCTTGGTGATCTGCGTTCGCGACGGGGACGAGGCGGCGTGGGCCGGGCTGCCGTCGCAGCGGCTCGGCGGGCTGGAGGAGCTGGACGCCCGCGACCTGCTGGCCGCCTCGGGCGCCACGGCCGCCTCGGGCGCCACGGGCGCCTCGGGCGGTGCGCGGCTGCCGCCCGGCACGATCGCGCGGGTCATCGCCGAGACCGGCGGCAACCCCCTCGCCCTCCTCGAACTCGCCGGCGAACCGACCGGCAGGCTCTTCCCGTCAGCGCCGCTCCCGTCCGCGCCGCTGCCGCTGGGACAGCGCCTCGAAGAGCATTTCCTGCGGCAGGTACGGGCGCTGCCCGAGCAGACGCAGGCGCTGCTCCTGCTCGCGTCGCTGGTTCCGGCCGGCGACACGATGCTGCTGTGGCGGGCCGCCGACGAACTCGGGCTCCCCGCCACCGCGGCGGACGACGCGATCACGGCCGGGATCCTGGCCGAACGCCCGTTCCTCGCGTTCCGGCATCCGCTGATCCGTTCGGCGGTGTACGGCGGCGCGCAGGCCGCCGAGCGGCGCCAGGTCCACGCGGCGCTCGCCGCGGTGCTCGATCCGGAACGCGATCCCGACCGGCGGGCCTGGCATCTGGCCGAGGCGACCGTCGGGATCGACGAGGACGTCGCGAACCAGCTCGTCGCGGCGTCGGAACGGGCCCGCGCGCGGGGCGGATATTCGGCGCAGGCGACGTTCCTGTCGCGGGCGGCGGAGCTGACGGCCGACCTCCAGGACCGCGCGGCGCAGCAGGTCGCCGCCGCGCAGGCGTACATCATCGCGGGCGAACCTGGCACCGCACAGGACCTCCTCGACCTGTCCACGGCGCAGCGCGGCGACGCCGACACCCGGGCCGAGGCCGTACGGCTGAACGGGTCGATCGAGATGGCCTACCTGCGGGTCGCTGCCGTTCCGGCGCTGCTGGCGACGGCCGAGCCGGAGTCGGGGCCGTTGCGGCGGCTGATGCGGCTTGAGGCGATGCAGGCGGCGCTGCTGGCGCGCGGGCGGATCGACGGCGCGACGCTGTGGGACGTGGCGCGGTTGCTGCTGTCGGAGCCTCCGGCCGGGCGCGACGACCTACGGCCGCTGGACGGGCTGGCCGTACGGGTGGTCGACGGCTGGGAGAAGTCCGTTCCGGTGCTGCGATCGGCGATCGCCGCGCTCCTCGCCGACGAGAACCTCCGCGAGACGGGCGCGCCGCTGGCCGTCCTGTCCTCGGTCGCGGCCGAGGAGATCTGGGACGACCGGGCCCGCCGGTCCGTGCTCGACCGGATCGCCGCGATCGACCGCGAGCAGGGCGCGCTGTACGCCCTGCGGACCACGCTGCTGGGAATCGCGACCTCCGACCTGTGGGCGGGCGACTTCGCCGCGGCCCAGGCCTGCCACGCCGAGATGGAGGAGATCGTCGCCGTCATGGGCCTGCCCGCACAGGGGCCGGTGCACCGTGTCGAGCTGCTGGCCTGGCAGGGACGCGAGGACGAGGCGCGCGCGGCCGCCGAGCTGGTCAGCGCGTTCGTCGAACGCACGGGCCTCGGGGTGATGGTCAACCGGACCCGGCACGCCCTGGCCGTCCTCGACCTCAGCCTCGGCCGCTATCCGGAGGCCTTGGCCGCGGCGGTGCAGGTCTTCGAGGACGATCCGCCGTCGTACGGCAACCTCATCCTCCCGATCGTCGTCGAGGCGGCCGTCCGTACCGGCGACGACCACATGGCCCGGCGCGCCCTGGACCGGCTGGCGTTCCGTTCGCGGATCTGTCCGACCCCGTGGGCGCTCGGCCTGCACAGCCGCAGCCGCGCGCTCCTGACCGACGACGCCGGGGCCTGCGACGCTCTGTTCCAGGAGGCGATCGGCCATCTCGGCCGAACGATGATCGCCACCGAGCTCGCCCGTACGCACCTGCTCTATGGCGAGTGGCTGCGCCGCCGCCGGCGCCGCAGCGACGCCCGGGCTCAGCTCCGTACGGCCTACGGCATGTTCACCACCATGGGCGCCGCCGGTTTCGCAGAACGCGCCCGTACCGAGCTCAAGGCCATCGGCGACCGCACACCGCGCCGCGGCGCCACGCCGAGCACGACCTCACCCCGCAGGAACTCAGCGTCACCGTGCTGGCCGCCGCCGGGGCCACCAACGCCCAGATCGCCACCCGGCTGTTCATCACGACCTCGACCGTCGAGTACCACCTCAACAAGGTCTTCAGGAAGCTCGGCGTGACGTCCCGCCGCCAGCTGGCCACCGCCCTCCACGACCCCGACCTCGGCCCGGACCTCGACCCGGACCGGCCCGACGCCGGCTGATGACTGGGGTCCGTCCCGGATACGAGCGCTCGCCCACCCGTGCTGTGCTGGCCCGGCAGGCACCGCCGGATCGGAGGGCACCCCGATGACCACGCCGACCACGCCCCATCCCGTGATCTTCATTCACGGGCTGTGGCTGCACACCACGTCCTGGGCCGACTGGACCGCGCTGTTCCAGGCCGAGGGGTACGCGACCGACGCCCCCGGCTGGCCGGGCATCCCCGACACCGTGGCCGAGGCCCGCGCCAACCCCGAGAGCATCGCCGACCACGGCATCGACGACGTGGTCGACCACTACGCGGCGATCATCGCCAAGCTGGACGCCAAGCCCATCCTGATCGGCCACTCGTTCGGCGGGATGATCGCCCAGAAGCTCCTCGGCATGGACCTGGCCGCCGCGACCGTGGCGATCGACGCGGCGCAGATCAAGGGCGTACTGCCGTTGCCTCTGTCGGCGCTGCGGTCCACCCTCCCGGTGTTCAAGAACCCGGCCAACCGGCACAAGGCCGTCTCGCTCACCGCCGAGCAGTTCCGCTACTCCTTCGGGAACGCGCTGAGCGACCAGGAATCCGAGGAGCTCTTCGAGCGCTGGACGATCCCGGCGCCCGGCAAGCCGCTGTTCGAGGCCGCCGCGGCCAACTTCGACCCGCACTCGCCCGCGAAGGTCGACACCCGCAACCAGTCCCGCGGCCCGCTGCTGCTGATCACCGGCGGCAAGGACCACACCGTTCCCGAGTCGGTCACCAGGTCCACGCTCAAGCAGTACCGGCACTCCGAGGCCGTCACCGACCTCACCGAGTTCCCCGACCGCGGCCACTCGCTGACCATCGACCACGGCTGGCGCGACGTCGCCGACGCCGTCCTGAGCTGGCTGCACGAGCAGTCGCTCTGAAGGCCGTTCCATGGACCTGAACCTGAACAGCAAGACGGCCGTCGTCACCGGCGCCAGCCGTGGCATCGGCCTGGCCGTCACCCGCGCCTTCCTCTCCGAGGGAGTACGCGTCGTCGCCGGGGCTCGTGAACCGGCCGACGTTCCCGGAACGACCCCGGTCAAGGTGGACCTGGCCGACCCGGCCGGGCCCGCCGCCCTCATCGACGCGGCCGTCGAGGCGTACGGCGGCGTGGACATCCTGGTCAACAACGTGGGCGCCGCCCGCCCCCGTACCGGCGGCTTCCTGTCGGTGACCGACGAGGAGTGGGCGGACGCGCTGACGATCAACCTGATGGCCGCCGTACGGACGACCCGCGCGGCCCTCCCGCACCTGCTGGAACGCGGCGGATCCATCGTCACCGTCAGCTCCGTCAACGCCCGCCTGCCCGACCCGCTCGTGATCGACTACTGCGCCGCCAAGGCCGCCCTGACCAACTTCTGCAAGTCCCTCTCGAAGCAGGTCGCGGCGAACGGCGTCCGCGTCAACACCGTCAGCCCCGGCCCGGTCTCCACCGCCCTCTGGCTCGGCGCAGGCGGCGTCGCCGAAACCGTGGCCGGAGCCGCCGGCGGCAAACCCGGCGACATCGCCGCAGCCGCGGCCGCCGAGTCGGCAACCGGCCGCTTCAGCACCCCCGAGGAGGTAGCCGCCCTGGTCCTCTTCCTGGCCGGAGAAGGCGCCGCCAACATCACCGGCAGCGACTTCACCATCGACGGAGGCCTCATCACCACCCTCTGACCCGCTCACCACCCTCTGGCTCGACCTTGAGATGAACCCGCCGGTGGCCGCGGGCCGTACTCCGGATCGTCCGCGATCTAGGAGGGGCCCGTGTCCGCCCGCATCGTGGCCGTCGCCGCCGGTCTGGGACTGCTCGCCATGGCCAGTCCCGCCAGCGCGCACGGCGCACCCCAGAACCCGGCCAGCCGCGGCTACGCCTGCCGTACGTCCTCGTCGGCGGCCTGCCGCGCCGCCGGAGCCGAGGTGACCCGGGCCTGGGACGACGTCCGCGTCCCGAACGTGAACGGCCGCGACCGCCAGATGATCCCGAACGGCAAGCTCTGCAGCGGCGGCCTCGCCCGATTCCAGAGCCTTGACGCGCCCCGTTCCGACTGGCCCACCACGACCCTGGCCAGCGGCGCGCGCTTCACCTTCCGATACCGCGCGTCCATCCCGCACGAGGGATCGTTCAGGCTCTACGTCACCCGCGACGGCTACCGCCCCACCGCCCGCCTGACCTGGTCGGCCCTGGAGAGCAAGCCGTTCCTCCAGGTGAAGGACCCGCCCATGCGCGACGGGTCGTATACCTTCACGGGCAAGCTCCCGGCGAGCAAGTCAGGCCACCACGTCATCTACACGATCTGGCAGACCACCAGCACGCCCGACACCTACTACTCCTGCTCCGACGTCCTCTTCAAGGCGCCCAAGAAGCCCGCCGCCGCAGCCCCCGCTCGCCCCCACCGTTCACCCACCCCGACCGCAACCCCGCCAGAGCAACCGGCAGGGCAGCAGCCCTCAACGGCGCCAGCAACGGCCCCCGCAGCCGACCCGGTCGCTGCCAAGTCCAAGGCCACGTCCAAAGGCGGCCCAGGGTCGCTGATGCTCGTCGCGGCAGGCGGAACGGTGCTCCTCCTACTGGCCGGAGGCGCCTTCACGCTCCTGCTCATCCGGCGATCAAGATTGCGCCGCGACCCGTTCTGACGGCGAAGCGCGCCGTTCTGACGGCAAAGCAAAAGGCCCGGTCGCGGATGCGATCGGGCCTTTGGGTTTGGGGTGAGTGACGGGACTTGAACCCGCGACATCTTGGACCACAACCAAGTGCTCTACCAGCTGAGCTACACCCACCATGAGCCGGGATCTCTCCCGGCTCCAAAGAGTGTAGCGCCTCCGGCCGGGTGGTCGGCCACCCGGTTTACGGGGCCTTGGGGCTGACGATCTCGGCCGCGATGCCCCTGGCGGTCTCGGAGTCGGGGCCGGGCTGGGGGACGAAGACGGCGGCCCGGTAGTAGCGGAGCTCCTGGATGCTCTCGGTGATGTCGGCGAGGGCGCGGTGGCCGCCCTTCTTCTCCGGGCTGGCGAAGTAGGCGCGCGGGTACCAGCGGCGGGACAGCTCCTTGATGGAGGAGACGTCGACCATGCGGTAGTGCAGGTGGCCGTCCAGGGCGGGCATGTCCCGGGCCAGGAACGAGCGGTCGGTGGCGATGGAGTTGCCGCAGAGGGGGGCCTTCTTGGCGTCCCGGACGTGCTTGCGGATGTAGCGCAGCACGGTGTCCTCGGCCTCGGCGAGGGTCACCCCGCTCGGGAGGACCTCCAGCAGCCCGGAGTTGGTGTGCATGTCGCGCACCACCTTGGACATCTGGGTGATGGACTCCTCCGGCGGCTTGATCACCACGTCGACGCCCTCGTCGAGGATGTTGAGCTCGCTGTCGGTCACCAGCGCGGCTATCTCGATCAGCGCGTCGGCGCTCAGGTCGAGTCCCGTCATCTCACAGTCGATCCAGACCAGCCGCTCGTTCACTCCATGCCCTCTCACCTGCGTGAACTCCGGGTTGAGCCCCGCGTAGCGTCCGTCGCCGGCCGGTGGTGCGAAGGCCGGTTGCAGGCGGGCTGCAACACCGGTTGCGGCACGACCCGAATCGAGGCCGACATGGACACTCAGCCAGGCTACGCCGTTACGGAGCGCTTCACGACCTTGGTCAGGCGATCGGTTCAACGGGTTCTGACGGACGCGACGAGGCTCTGGAGGTCCCCGCCGTTCGGGTGGCTGTCGGGCACCGAGACGAAGAAGGTGCTCGGGCGGGCGCCGGCGCCCTGGTCGATCAAGATCAGGACGGCGGTCTCGGAACGGAAGTTCCAGCCGCGGCTCTGGGCCTGCGGGAAGATCACCTGGAACTTGACGTACCAGGCGCTCCTGCCGCTCACGGTGTAGGCGCGGTTGTCCCGATCGCGGCGGGTGTGGGAGGGGTAGGCGCCGCGGGGTTCCGGCTCGGACTCGATGTTCTTGGCCAGGGTCGTGGCGGCCTTGGAGAGGTCCTGCGTGCCCGTGTAGGGGACCGAGGCCGGAAGGCGCCCCGAGTAGGCGTTGGCGTAGTAGTTCTGGGTGCCGTCGTACTTCTGCTGAACGACGACTATTTCGGCGTAGGTGAAGCCGTACGAGGTGTTGAAGCCATCGGAGGAGGCGAGGGGCATCGCCGTCCAGCCGCCGCCTAGCCGGGCAAAGCTGACCCCTGCCTGGGCATCGTCGATGGTGCCCGTGATGGGGGAGACGCCGGTCGCGGTGGAGGTGGGGGACGGGGTGGGTTTGGGCTTGGCCTCGTTCTTGAACGTGCCGGAGGCGATGAGGCGACGGCGAGGACGACCACGAGGACGGCAGCGCCGCCGCCCGCCAGAGCCCAGATCAACCCCTTGCTGGTCTGGGCCTTGGCAGGCGGCGTCTGAGGTTGGGCCTGCGCCGGGGCTTGCGCCTGCCAGGGCTGGTTCGCGGGCGGCCAGGTGTCTCTGGCGGGCCAGGCGTCCGGTTGCCATGGCGGTGCAGGGGGCGGTGCAGGGGGTTCCCCGCCCGTGGGGGCGCCGGTGGGGCGGGTCGCCTGGGTCCACTGGCCACCGTCCCAGTACCGCAGCAGGCCCGGCGTACCGTACGGGTCGCGGTACCAGCCCGGAGGGGTCTGACCGCTCATGCCCCGAGTATGAGCGAACTCGCAGGTGATCGGGGATCTCGCGGCCTTACCTGGCCGCCCGGTGAACCACTACTGGGGCGCGGGCACGCTCGTGGTGCGGGTGGCGATGTGGGGCGGTACGGGGATGCCGGGCTTCAGCTTCGCGTCGGAGACCGGCTCCTCGAAGACCATGCGCACGGGCTGCACCCCGGCCCACACGTCCAGGGCGTAGTCCTCGTCGTCATCGATGGGTGGCCCCTGCCGTACCTTCACCGAGGCCTCCTCCAGGGAGAGGGCCATGACCGTCGTGGCGGCGAGTTCCTTGCGGTTCGGCTGGCGGGTGGCGTCCCACTGGCCGGGGGCCACCTGCTCGACGATCGCGCGAAGGCCCGCGAGGCGTTCCTCAGGATCGGTCACCTGGCGCGGCACCCCGAAGATCAAGGCGCTCCGGTAGTTGACGGAGTGGTGGAACAGCGAGCGCGCCAGCACCAGCCCGTCCAGATGCGTGACCGTCACGCAGACCTCGCCCGCAGGCCCGGCCGCCAGGCTGCTGGCGCCCGTGGAGCCGTGCACGTAGAGGGTGTCGCCCACCCGGCCGTACGCGGTGGGGATCACGCGCGGGCTGCCGTTCACCACCACGCCGAGGTGGCAGATCATGCCTTCGTCCAGGACGTCGTACAGGTCGGCGCGCTCGGTGCGGCCGCGCTCGCGGCTGCGGCCGAGGCTCGTACGGGCGGTCGATGACAGCGGCGTGGTGTTCATGACGTTTTACGCTAGAGAAAGAGTGGCATGGCCAGTAGGGCCACTTCGTTCAGATAGCGGGAGACCACTTGCCGACGCTCGACCTGCCGCTCACGGTGGACCGTACGTCCGACGAGCCGATGAGCGCCCAGCTCACCGCCCAACTGCGCGCCGCGATGCGCGAGGGGCGGCTGCTAGCGGGCGAACGCCTGCCCTCCAGCCGTTCGCTGGCCGGCGTCCTGGGCGTCAGCCGCACGGTCGTCACCGAGGCCTACGAGCAGCTGTACGCCGAAGGCTGGCTGGAAGGTCGCCACGGCTCGGGCACCTTCGTCAGCAACATCGCCGCGGAGGGCGCCGGGCCCGCCAGAGCCGTTGGCGGCGTGGGGGGATCTGGAGCCGCTGGCGTCAGGTCCCCTGGGGGCGTCGGAGTTGGTGGGACCGCAGGAGCCGCTGCCGCCGGGTCCGTTGGCGGCTTGGGGGCCACTGCCGCTCGGGGCGTCGGGTCCGTTGGCGGCGCGGGGACCACCGGAGCCACTGGCGTCACGTCCCCTGGGGGTGCCGACGCTGGTGGGGCCGCCGAGGCCGTTGCCGGTGCGACCGCCGCCAGTGATGCCGCCGCCGGGGGCGCCGGCATCAGGGCCGCTGGGGTAGCCGCGGCCGCGGCTCTGGCGGCCGATGAACCTGGGCAGCGGGGCGACGATCTTGAACAGTGGTCTGGCGCCGGCGGGGCGTTCCCGGCCGGGAGCCTGCTGGGCGATGGCAAGGTCATCGATCTGCGGCCGGGGGCGGCCTGGCTCGGGGAGCTGGACACGGCGGCGTGGCGGCGGGCCTGGCGGCTCGCGGCGACGGTGACTCCCGCAGCGCGACCCGATCCGCACGGCCTGCCAGGGCTCCGCGCTCTGCTGGCGGACTACGCGCGCCGCAGCCGCGGGGTGGCCTGTACGCCCGAACGGTTGCTCGTCACGCGTGGGTCGACCAACGGGCTGGACCTGCTGGCGTCCACCGTGCTGCGGCCGGGCGATCGCGTCGGGGTGGAGGACCCCGGGTACGGGAAGGCACGTTCGGTACTGGCGGCGCGCGGGGCGGAGCTGGTGCCGTGCCCGGTGGACGAGCACGGCCTGATCGTCGAGGACCTCCCGGACGACCTGCGCCTGGTCTGCACGACGCCCTCGCACCAATATCCGCTCGGCGGCGTGCTGCCGGTACCCCGCCGCCAGGCGCTCCTGGCCTGGGCGCGGCGAACCGGCGCGCTGATCGCCGAGGACGACTACGACGGCGAGTTCCGCTACGACGTGGCGCCCCTGCCCGCGCTCTACGGGCTGGATCCCGAGGTCGTGGTCTATCTCGGCACGACCGCCAAGATCCTCACCTCGGACGTCGGCGTCGGCTGGCTGATCGCGCGGCCCGATCTGGTGGAGGCGATCGCGCGGCGGCGGGCCGAGTTCAACGACCGTACGGCCGTGGTGCCGCAGGAGGCGATCCGCCTGCTGCTCGAACGCGGCGACCTCGCCCGCTACATCCGCCGGATGCGCGCCGAGTACGCGCGCCGCAGAGCCGTGGTGGCCGAGGCGCTCGACGGACTCACGTTGCTGGGCGATACGGCCGGTCTGCACGTGGTGGTCCTGCTGCCCCAGGACGAGTCCGAGCGCGTCACCAAGGAGGCCGCCCAGCGTGGCGTTCTGCTGGACACCCTGGAACGCCATTTCATGGGCCCGCCACGATTCGCGGGCCTGGTAATCGGCTACGGCTCAGCAGCCACCACCCGCGAACTACGTGCCGGCTGCACGCTAGTCCGCGAACTAGCCGCGCCCTAACGAGAAAGGGCCGCGCGCCCTAACGAGAGGCGTGCGCCGTGCGAGAGCGTGGGGGCGCCTCGTCCTACCGCCGGAGAGTCTCAACGTGCGCTGGTGAGGGGCTTGAGGTGCCCAAGCGGGGAGGGATGCTGCGCGCTAGAAGTGGGGTGCGCTGCGCGTAAGAGAGTGCGGGCTGGGGGCTGGGGGCTGGGGGCTGGGGGCTGGGGGAGCGCCGGGCGCGGGCGAGGAGGGGCTCGCCTTGCGCGCTCGGCGGTGCTGCTTGCCGGCGAGGAGGGGCTCGCCGGGCAGCGCGTTAGTGGTGGGCTGGTTCGGCGGGGCGTACGGGGGTCAGGCGGGGCGGCTCCGGGTCGGGCATGCGCACGGGATCCGGGGGGCGGATCAGGTGGCGGGCGCGGCCGGGGGCGCTCTCTTCGGTGGGGACGGGTCGGGGTTTGGGGATGGCGGTGACGGGGGTGTCGGGGCCGGTGACGCGGCGGATGTCGATGCCGCCTGGGTCGGGTCGGTCGACGCCGGGGATCTGGGAGCCGCCGAAATGCCCGCCGCGCGCCCAGCTCCGGCGGTCACGGCCGGAGTGGTAGGACTGCGGCGAGGGCAGCGGAGGTCCCGCGGGCCAGCGCCGGGTGACGCCCCAGGCGTCCAGCCAGCGCATGATCGCGTCGAGCCCGGTCATGAGGGTGTTGGTGAACGGGTCCCGGGCGTGCCCGACCACCATGATCTGGATGCAGACCCGGCCCTCGCAGCCCACGTCGCCGAGGAGGCGGGCGGCCCTGGTGGCCGGTACGAGCTGGATGATCTCGCCGGACGAGGGGTTCCAGACGAGATGGGTAACGCGTCCCTCCCTGATCAGATCTGCCGCCACCGATCTCGCCGATACGGTGCGCGGGTCGGATTCGCTGCTGAGCCAGGCCGTGCGCGGAGCACCTCCTCGCAACGGCCCGCCATCGGACTGTGCCGGCATGCGACCGGCTCCAGGCAGCCATGCGTCTGCCACGGTGCGTCCCCCCCAATCGGGCGGTCAAGGCCCCGAATTGGTCTAGTCCTTACGTTCGTAGCCCAGCCGGACCCGGGTGTCCAGCCCGCCGTCTTGCAGGGGTTTCGGCGACTATTCACCACTTGATCCAATAATGTGCCGGTCTGATCGTCTGTCGTCGCAGATGCGTACCCCTCCCGTTCGCCAAATCCACCTTGTTGTCGGGTTTTCCTGCGGAACTCCGGCCACCCGAGTGTCACCAGTCTGTATCCGTCCAGGTGACGAGTGTGATCAGGGATGGGTAAGTATGTTCCGGGGGGCGGCCGGAAGTGGCCGGGGAGTTACTCCGGGTTTCCCATGAGGGCAAGCCAGGGGGTGCCCTTCCCACGCAATACCGAGTCACGTTCTAATAGGGCCTCATGACCGTTGAACTCCCGGCCGGCGTCCCCGGCATCGACGTACCCCGCCTGGCGGACTGGTTGGCCGCCGCCCTGCCCGGCAGCGGCCGGATCAGCGCGATCGACGTGATCTCGGGCGGGCGGTCGAACCTCACGTACGGCATCACGCTGACCGGCGCGGACGGCGCACCGACCGGGTCGAACGGCGGCGCGTCGAGCGGGGCGGGCGGTGGCGCGTCGAGCGGGGCGGGCGATGGCACACCGGCCGGGGCGGGCGGTGGCGCGTCGAGCGGGGCAGGGGGTGGTGAGCGCAGGATCGTGCTGCGCAGGCCGCCGCTCGGGCACGTGCTGCCGACCGCGCATGACATGAGCCGCGAGTACCGGGTGCTGTCGGCGCTCGGCGCGGGCAGCGACGTGCCGGTGCCGGTCACGCTGGCGTTCTGCGACGACGAGGACGTCATCGGCGCGCGCTTCTACCTCATGGACTACGTCGAGGGCCGCGTGCTGAAGACCAAGGAGGACGGCCTCGACGTCACGCCCGAGCAGGCGCGCGGGCTGAGCGAGTGCCTCGCCGAGGCCCTGGCGGCGATCCACCTGGTGGACGTCGAAAAGGTCGGGCTGAGCGACTTCGGGCGTCCCTCTGGATATATGGCGCGCCAGCTGAAGCGCTGGGGCAAGCAGTGGGACGCCTCCCAGGAGGCAATTCGCGCGGGCGGCGTGACCCACGACGTTCCCGAGTACGACCGGCTCACGGCCCGCCTGGCCGAAAGGCTTCCCGCCGATGGCGTCCCACGGCTCGTGCACGGCGACTTCCGCCTGGACAACGCGCTGGCACGCCTGGAGCCCCGTCCGGAGATCGCGGCCGTCGTGGACTGGGAGATGTCCACGCTGGGCGACCCGCTGTCGGACCTCGGCCTCACACTCGTCTACTGGGCCGAGGCCACCGACCCCGAACTGCTCCCCGTCGGCGCCACCATCACCCAGGCGCCCGGCTTCTACACGCGCCGCGAGTTCGCCGAACGGTACGCCGAGCTCACCGGCACCGACCTCGGCGACCTCGACTTCTACGTCGCGTTCGCCTGCTTCAAGCTCGCCGTCATCCTGGAGGGCATCCACGCCCGCTTCCTCCAGAACGCGACCGTCGGCGAGGGCTTCGACCAGATCGGCGATGCGGTCCCGGTCCTGGTGAACCGGGCCCATCACATCCTCGACACCCGTTCCGCCTGGTAGGCCTCCCGGACAGGAGCGGTCAGCAGTAGGAGACCTGGGCTGCTCCTCCTGGGGCGAACGAGATGGTGCCGCTCTTGGAACCCAGGCACCAGCCGTTCGTACGGGAGACGGTCACGCCGACGGTCTGGCCTGCCTGCAGGTGGCCTCCGCCGCCCGCGCTGAGCTCGCCGGACGAGCCTGCGACCTGCCAGTTGACCGGGCCGCCCATCGCGGTGATGTGCATCGAGCAGGAACGGTTGGTGCCCATGCTGCACCCGCTGACGGCCAGCGTGCCCGGCTTCGGCGGCGCGGGCGGCGGCTTGTGCGGCGGGGTCCCGGGCCGGCCCGACTCCGAGGGCTTCGGCGACGGCGACTTGGTGGGGGACTCGCTCGGGCTGGGGCTGGTCGTCGTCGGTGACGGCGACGCGCTGGGCGAGGGCGGGGCCGAGTCGCTCGGCGGCGGCAGGTCGCCGGAGCCGTTCGACGGGTCCTCCGACGGCTCGCCCTGGCTGTTGGAGGGGGGCGCGGCCGAGTTCGCCCCCGAGTTGCTGCCGCTGAACATCGTCATCGACAGGAGCACGATCACGGCGACCGCGACGATGCCGCCGCCCACCGCGGCGAGGACGGGAACGTTCCTAGGCTTTGCCTCACGTTCCTTGGTGGCGCCCGGACGGTAGGGGACCGGCCAGCCGTACTCGTCGAACGGCTCGGCCAGCGCGGCGATCCCGCGGCGGAACTCGCCCCGGTCCGCCGCGGTGGCGGCGGTCAGAACGTCCAGCCGCAGGTCGGCCGGGATGGCGGCGATCGGGAGAACGGACAGGAGGCGGTCGGCGGGGATCCGCGGCGTCTCGCGCGGCTCGCACGTCGGGCAGCTCGCCACGTGCCGTACGAGCGACTGGGAGGCCTTGGGAGTCAGCGGCCAGGAACCGGTGAGCGCGGAGACACTGGGGCAGTCCTCCCAGTGGTTCTGCGCGATCAGTGCGGCGCGCAGCGCGCCCTCAAGATCGGCGAGCGCGCCCTCGAGCAGGTCCGAGACCTCCTCGTAGGACATGCCGAAGATCCCGGCGAGGTCCGGCGGGTCGAGTTCGTGGCGGACCGCGAGGTCGACCGCCTCGCGCTGGCGGCCCGTGAGCGCCGCCATCGCGCTGTGGGCGAGCGCGCGGCGTTCGGTACGGCGGTTCATCGCCTCGGTGCTCAGATCGCCGTCGTCGGCCTCCGGCGCCTCCTGGCCGGTGTGCCGGGACGGCTCGTCGCGCCGCCGCATGCTCTCCTTGCGGGCCAGCGCGTACAGCCAGCCGCGCAGCCGCGTCGGATCGCCGAGCCCGCCGATGTGCGCGCGGGCCGCGATGAGGGTGTTGCGCAGCGCCCCCGCCGCCTCGACCCGGTCGCGCAACAGGCCGTGGCAGTAGTCATAAAGGAAGGGAGCGTAGGTGTCGTAGACCTCGGTCAGCGCGATGACGTCGCCCGCACGCAGCGCGTCAGCCAGCCGTGGATCGTCGAACTGACCGGGACTGGGCTCGGGGGCCACGAAGTCCTCCCACGTGGATCGGTGTGTCTGGACAAGCCCCCGGTGAGCCGCCGACGCGGGCCGACGGGCTCTGGTTGCCAGATCTTGCCACCAATTTCCTGGGATTTCTGCGGCTTGATGAGATTTGTGTGGTTGGTGATGCACGCTGCGTGACCGGCGGCGGCGCTTGATCAACAGTAAGTGACCACTGTGGCCTTATTCACGCCGTTCGGTCGGTTGTGGGGTATCGACGGGTCATTCGGCCATGGGGTGGCGGAGGATCTGCTGCGGTTTGCCGGGGTCGTCCGGCGAGGGCTCCGCGCAGACCCAGGTGACCGAGGCGGCGGCGCCGGAGGAGAAGCGGACCGTTCCGGACGTACCGCCGTCGCAGGAGTCCGGGCGGGACGCGGTGACGGTCGTGGAGGCGCCGGCGTTCAGACGGCCTGCGCCGCCCGCGCGGACGCCCCCGCTGGTCCCGATGACCGCCCAGGTCACCGAGCCACCCACGGCGCGTACGGAGATCGAGCAGGTGTCCTCGTGCAGGCCCATGCCACAGCCGCCGACCGACAGGGCGCCGCGGTGCGGCGGCTTGGTGGACGGCGAGGGCGTCTTGGACGGCCGCGGTGTGCGCGTCGGCGTGGGCGTCGGAGTCGGGGTGGGCGTCGGCGTCTCGGTCGTGGGGGTGTCGGACGGCGTGGGGGACTCGCTGGGCGAGGTCGGCGTGTCCGAGGGCGTCTGCGAGGGGTCATCGGGCGCGCTGGACGTCTGCGGCGGCGTCTGCGCCCCTGTGCGCTTGTCAGGGCCGTCGCCGGGGAGCCACATGAACGCGCCCGCGACGATCAGGATCACCACGGCGGCCGCGACCACGGCCGGGAGGAGCCGGGGCGGCCCCGAGGCGCGGCGGCCCTCGGGCTGCGGCCGCTGCTCCTTGGAGATGGGCCAGCCCCACTCGTCGAACGGCTCGGCAGCCAGCGCGATCCGCTGCACCTTGTCGGCGGGGGCCGGGGCTCCCGCGGTCGCCAGGATCGCGGGGCGTACGTCCGCGGGCAGCAACGCGACCGGCAGCACCTGCAGCAGCCGGCCGGTCGAGACGCGGCGGTTGCGGCGGTTCATGCAGGTCGGGCACGACTCGATGTGGCGGATCAGCTTGCGCGCGGTCGGCGGGGTGAGCGGCCACTGGCCGTCGTCCACCAGCGCGGCGACGCTCGGGCAGTCGTCCCGTCCGCTCAGCGCGATCATCGCGGCGGCCAGCCCGTCGTCCAGGCGGCGCTGTGCCTCGGCGATGAGGTCGGCGGCCTCCTGGTCGCCGATGCCGAGCGCACCGCCGATCTCCGGCGCGATCAGGCCGTGCCGCAGCAGCAGGTCCAGCGCCTCGCGCTCGCGCCCGCGCAGGCCCGACAGGGCGCTGTGAACGAGCTGACGCGTCTCCTGGCGCGAGGCCCGGTCCTCGGCGTCCATGAACACGTCGTCGACCTCGGGGGCCTCGTAGCGTTCGGTGGGGCGATCGGGGTCCTGGAGGCGGCGCAGGCACTCGTTCCGGGCCAGCGCGTACAGCCAGCTGCGGAACCGGTCCTGCTCGCTCAGCTGCCCGGTGTGGGCGTACGCGGCGATGAACGCGTCGTGGAGGGCGCTCGCGGCCGACCGCTGGTCGCGCAGCAGCGCGTGGCAGTAGTCGTACAGCCGTGCCGCGTACCGGTCCACGAGCTGTGCCAGGGCGTCCAGCTCACCGGCGGCCATGCCCTGCGCGAGGCGCAGGTCGTCGGAGCGGTCGAGACTGGGCCAAGCGGACACGAGGTCCTCCCGCGAGCTGAGACGTCAGCGATGCGGTTTCCCTCGGGCCGGATCGGCGCGGGGAACCGTGTTTCGCGGCGGCGCCCGGAGCCCAGAGCCGTGATGGCGTCCGGAGCCGGGAAAGCCGCCGTACTCACCGGCCCGGCGGGCGTGGTGTCGCCCACCCCGCCTCGGGCCAGGGGGGAAGTTCGAAGGAGGCCCGACGGCCCCGCTCCCCGTCGGGCCTCCATGTAGATTGACGATCGACCCCCGCGACCGGTTGACACGGTTTCTAAAGAAATCTCCCGGAATCTCTCCCGGGTCGTATCGCCCCAGCTCCACGCGTTGGCAGCACACGTCACTTCCGCACACCGAAGCGGGCCCGAGCGGCTCACAGAAACTGAACGCGAACGCCCCTCACGACCGCCGGTGTCACAACTGCACGCCCGCACGCGTCCCGGCTGCGTGCTTGAACGTGCGTCTCCGTACGGAGGATCCGTACGGAGGACTGCGCGGCTGAACGCGAACGCCCGCACGGCGCCTTGTGGGGCGATCGTGCGGGCGTTCGGGCGCTGTAGGGGACTACTCCTGGATGCGGCGGGACAGCATCTTGAGGAAGATCTTCGAGATCTCCTGCGGCGTCTTGGCGATCTGGACGCTGCCGTGGGTGGCCTCGGCGATCTGCTGGAGCTCGTTCGGGTCCACGCCGTTCCCGAAGCCGATCATGTTGACCTGGATCGGCTTGCTGGGGTCCTCCTCCTTGCGGAGGGTCTGCAGCGTCTCCTTGAGGGAGGGGCCGCCGGCGTCGTCGTTGGCGCCGTCGGTCAGCAGCAGGATCGAGTTGCCGAACTCGGGCTTGTAGGTCTTCTTCATGTCCCGGTACGCGGCGATCAGGCTGTCGTACAGGCCCGTGTCGCCGTTCGGCTTCGGCTGCATCTGGCCGAGCTGCGACAGGATCAGGTCGCGGCGCTTGACCGAGCCGATCCGCTCGCCGAGCGGGCCGACGTTCACGACCGGCTTGTAGTCCTGGTCGCCCTGCAGCTTGGTGGAGAACAGCCAGATGCCGAGCTCGGTGTCATCGGACATCATGCTGAGGCCGCCCTGCGCGACCTGCGCGGTCGCCTGCAGGCGCGTCACGTTCGGCGCGACCTTCTCGGCCATCGAGCCGGAGATGTCGATCAGGGTCAGCACGCGCAGGCCAAGAGACAGCTTGGCCCACGACTGCATGACCTGCTGGACCTCCGACGCCTGCGGCACCGGCAGCTGCCGCGGCCGCGCCGGGCTCACCCCGTACCGCTGGCCGAACGAGGAGGGCGCCTTGCCGTCGGGCGAACGGAACCCGAGCGCGCGCACGTCGTTGCGCGTGGTGTCGGTGTTCATCGCCTTCTCGAGCAGCTTGGCGGCCTTCTGCTTGGCGTCGTCGGTCGCCGTCACCACGTACGGGTAGTCGAACGAGAGCGTGCCCTCGATCGGGTACAGCGCCACGGCGGGCTCGGCCGGGTTCTTCTTGTTGTAGTTGTAGAGCGCGGCCTCGGAGGAGAGCGCGATCGGCTGCTTGCTGGTCCGGCCCTTGCGGAACTGCGCGTACTGCGAGTTCACGGTCGGCACGGTGCTCTCGCGGACCGTACGGACGATGCCCGTGAAGATCGAGTCGCGGTTCGGGTCGTTCTTCAGCAGCGTGTTGACGACCATCAGCCCGGTCATGCCCGCGGCGTTCCGCGACGGGTCGGGGACCAGGAGGCGGATGGCGTTCGGCGGGATCATCTGGTTCTTGGTCACGCCGCCGCCCGCGACGCCGCCCGCGGCCTTGAGGAGGTTGTCCCAGGACGGGGTGGCGGTGACGCCCTGCTGCTGGAGCTGCCCGGCGAGCGTACGGGGGAGACCGACGACCAGCGGGCTGGACGCGACCGAGGTCTTGGTGGTCTCGACGTTCTTGCCCTTGTCGGAGTCGCGGACGAGCGAGGTCCAGAGGGAGGAGTCGGGGATCCACGCGTCGGGGCGCGGGTTCGTGCCGGTCTCGACGCTCTGCCCGGACAGCAGGGTGGAGACCTGGCCCGCCTCGGTCTTGGAGACCTTGGCCGTGACGCACTTGCCGCCGACCTTGTGCCGGGCGCCGTTGAACCGGTCCGCCGCCTTGATCACCGCGGGCGCGATGTCGGGGTTGGCCGCGACGTCGAGCGTTATGCCCTTGCCGCTGCCGCAGTCACCGCCGCTCTCGGCGAACGCGTAGACGCCGACGCCGAGCAGGAGGGCCAGGCCGACCGCGCCGGCCATGGGGCCGATCAGCGCGGTGGCGCTGCGCTTCTTGCGGCGCCTGCCGTACTCGTAGCCACCGGAGCCGCCGCTCCCGTACCCGCCCGAGCCGCCGGAACCGCCGCCCGAGCCACCGGAGCCGCCCGAACCGCCGTCGTCCCCGGCGCGACCGCCGAAGAAGCCTGCGGGGCGTTCGTCGGAACGGCTGATCGAGTCGTACTCCCCGTACCCGAGGCCCGAGGGAAGCCCGCCGCCGGGCTCGCCACGTCCGCCGCCAAGCCCGCCAGGACCGGAGCCGGGACCGCCGGGACCGCCTGGGCCGGGACCGCCAGGCCCTCCGGGGCCGCCCGATCGGGGTCCGCCAGGACCGCCGGGACCGCCAGGGCCGGAGCCGCTGGGACCGTACGCGCCGACCGCATTGGCCGCGCTGGAGCCGCGCCCAAGCCCGTAACCGCCCGCGTCAGAGGACCCGCTGAAGCCGCCGGACCCACCCGGACCGCCATGTCCACCAGGCCCGCCATGTCCACCAGGCCCGCCGTGCCCAGCGGGACCACCAAGGCCACCGGGGCCGCGTCCACCAGGGCCTCCAGGACCGCCGGGGCCGCCAGGGCTTCCCGGACTGCCGGGCCCTCCTGGGCCTCTGCCTGCGGGCTGCTCGCCCGACTGCCGGGCCACGAACCACTCGGGCGTCTCACCCGAGGCGCCACCAGGGCCGATGGGCAGCCCGCCAGGACCACTGGATGCGCCGGGACCGCCAGGACCGCCGTGACCTCCCGGGCCACCGGGCCCGCCGCGACCGCCCGGACCGCCGATGGGCAGGCCCTGGCTGTCGCGAGGCCCGAACCAGTCGGAGGATCCGTCGTTGGCCGGGCCGAAGACCGGTGTGGAGGGGTCGGGCGTTCCATCGCCCGGCGCGCCCTCCGGGAAGTCATTGCGATGACGTCCGCTCACGGCAGTCCTCGATTCACCAGAAACCCATCGATGTTCCCCGGCACTGTAGTAGTACGCACCGAGAGGTTACAAAGAACTCAAATTTGATAATGACGCAGGTCATGAGCGTACGTCGTGATTGCTCATGCTTTGCCCGCAAGTTCTCACGCCCCGCGTTCGGAGGAGTACTCCACGGCGCGGCAACTCGGCGGCCTCATCGAACGTCAGTACATCTGGGGGCTCCAAAGGCGTCGATGGACCGGGGGGACCATGACCGAGGGGACTGCGGAGAGCACCAACGGGCGGCTTTCACTGCGCAACGGCCGCTGGCGGACCGTTCTGGCGTGGACCGGTGTGGGCGCCTGGGGGACATGGACGCTGGTCAGGCTGGCAGGAGGCGATCGCCTCCCGATCATCGCCACCCCCGCTGCGCCCGCGCTGGCCCTCACCCCCTACGTGGCAGCGACCGTTCCCATCCCGATCCTCCTGGCCGTCCTCCTCCGCCGCTGGAAGGCCGCGATCGCTGCGGGCGTGGTCGCGGCAGGCCTGGTGGCGGTGGTCCTACCGCGCGCCATCGGCGGTGATCAGCCCAGCGCCCACGGCCCGGTCGTACGGATCCTGACCGCGAACATGCTCTTCGGTGAGGCCGACCCCAACCGGATCATCCAGCTCGTACGCAGCACGAATGCCGACATCCTGAGCCTTCAGGAGTTCACCACGGGGGCCGTCGGACGCCTTGAGGGCGCAGGTCTCACCAGCCTCCTCCCTTACAAGGTCATCGATCCTCGCTGGGGCGCGGCCGGTTCCGGCCTTTACTCGCGTTATCCCATGCAACAGCTGCCTCCTCTGCCACGCACCCAGATGGCGATGCCCCAAGCCGAGGTGACCCTCCCGAGCGGCCGCCGCCTTGAGGTCACCGCCGTACACCCCGTACCGCCGATCTCCGCGGAGTCCCTCCACGACTGGAAGCGCGACCTGGGCGAGCTCCCCTCAGCCCGCCCGCCCGCCGAGGCCTCAGCCGGCAACGCCTCCGGCCCGGTCCGCATCCTGGCCGGCGACTTCAACGCCACGCTGGACCACGCCACCCTCCGCAAACTGATCGGCCGCGGCTACGCCGACGCCGCCGACCGCGCCGGCGAGGGACTCATCCCCACCTGGGGCCTCACCGAGCCCCGCCCGCCGCTCACGATCGACCACGTCCTGGTCGACCGCCGCTGCCGCGTACAGAAGGTCGAGATCCACGACCTCAAGGGCAGCGACCACCGAGCGCTCTTCGCCGAGGTCCGCCTCCCCTGACACCCCGCCCGGTCGGCACAATTGAGGGATGGCCCAGCTCATCCCCGTCTCCGACCCCACCGACCCGCGTCTGGCCGACTACGTGCGGCTCCGCGACGTCAACCTGCGCAAGAGCCTGGAGGTCGAGCACGGCCTGTTCATAGCCGAAGGCGAGAAAGTCATTCGCCGTGCCGTGGGCACCGGCCACCCCGTACGTTCCCTCCTCATGGCCAGCCGCTGGGCCGCCCCCCTGGCAGACCTCCTGGACCCCCTCGACGCCCCCGTCTACATAGCCGACGACGAAACCCTCGAGCAGGTAGCAGGTTTCCAGGTCCACCGAGGCGCCCTGGCCTCCATGGAACGCCTTCCCCTGCCCACCGTCGAAGACCGCCTGACCACCGCCCACCGAGCCCTAGTCCTAGAAGACCTCGTAGACCACGCCAACCTGGACGTCCCTGTGCAACACACAGAGCCGCCCCGCCGCATCCTCATCCTCGAAGACTTGGTGGATCACGGAAACGTCGGCGCTATATATAGGTGCGCCGCAGCCCTGGGCATCGACACGATCATCTTGTCCCCCCGCTGCGCCGACCCCCTCTACCGCCGAGCCATCAAGGTCTCCATGGGAGCCGTCTTCTCCATCCCGTACGCCCGCATGACCAACTGGCACGACGACCTCAACATCATCCGCGCCGTCGGCTTCAAGCTCCTCGCCCTCACCCCTGACCAATCGGCCGTCCCGTTGGACAAGGCGCCGATGGGTGAACGCGTCGCCTTGATGCTCGGCTCCGAGGGCGATGGCCTCTCCTCTCATTGGCTGGACGAGGCGGACGAACGCGTCTGCATCCCTATGAGCCCCGCCGCCATGACCAACGGTGTCGATTCCCTGAACGTCACGGCCGCCGCCGCCATCGCCTGCCACAGCCTGATGCGCTCTTAGGGAGGCAGGGCTCGTCCAGACACGGCTATCTTCCTGAGATCGGTAGGCCGGATCACGTCTCGGATGATCCGACTGTGGTCGCCGGATCGGACAGTACGGCACATGGCGGCCCTCGGCCCTCCACCGTCGATCGACGGTAGGTGTCGTAAGACCCGTTCGGATTCATCGGTCGCCTCGCAAAGCTCGGATGATGGGTGGAATGGTCGCGAGCAGCGTGGCGGCGGCCGTCAATACTCCGGCAATGATCAGAGGATCTGCCGGCTTCAGTTGGATCACGACAAATCCGGCCAGCGCGATCACCGCGAAAGCTACTGCCACGCCAGCCAAGATCCTCAACCGATCATCTGAATGCAACGCCTCTGGCTCCTCTCTCCGCGTTGTCATCCCAGGAACGCAGAGACGTCATAGGTTGCGCCAGCTTGCAACTGGATTGGGAAGGGCGTTGCACGAAGTGGCAATACTGAATACGCCCCCGAACGAACTCGATTTCACGCGATGATGTCGCTGTGAGGGAATCATCGGAACTTGCCCGCCGTGAGGATGCTGGCTGGCGGCCTCTAGACCAGAAACTTCCACCCGAGACCCAGGCATGGGTCACTGAGTTGAGGCGGATGTTTCGCACGACGAACATGACCGTGAGCCGGTTCGCGCACCTACATCAGGAGATCGACAAAGGGACGCTCTCCAGATACCTGAACGGCAAGAGGGTTCCCCGAGACCGGTGGCTTGTTGATCGGCTCCTAGAAGCGCAGGCCAGTGCAAACGGGGTCTCGGTTACCGAACGGGTTCGGGAACATGTGTACGATCTTCAGCTCCAGGCCCTGTCCGTCGCTCATCCTCACGAGTACAAGATCCGTCTTGTCCGCGACGAGCTCGAGTTGGCCGTGACCCGCTTGAACGAGGGCAACCAGTACGCCGCCAATCTCGAGGAACAACTCGCTGAGCGAACACTCCAGGTTGAGGCATTGGAACGTGAGAAGCAAAAGCTCGCGGCAGGCTGGGCCAAGGATCGCGAGTCATTCCAGGCGGAACTGGATCGCCTGAAAGTCGAGAGGGACAGCCTGCGGCACCGGCTGCAGACGGCTCATCAGTATCAGGCCGATGCCGAACAGTCATGTCAAAGACTGGAGGCCGTTCTCGAAGTACTTCACGACTCCGAGAAGCCGGACACTGCTCAGCCTCCGACCTGGACCTGGCCACTGACCGCGGACGATGTGAGGGACTCAACGTTCGCTGTGGCCAGATTCAGGCCAGGCTATGACGAGAAGGAGGTCGACGAGTTCCTCGACCGGCTTGAGGAGGTGTTCCGATCAGGTGAAATCGGGAGGTTTCGACTTGGAGTGATCACGGCTGATGAACTGAAATCGGCTCAGTTCACCGCGACCGGGCCAGGTCGGAGCGTGACCGGGCCAGGTGGGTCTGTGAGAGGCGCCCTGCCCAACCTTCGACCCGGCTACCTCAAGAAGGACGTAGACGAGTTCCTCGGCCGAGTTGAAGGGGTGCTCCGCCTGATTGAGCAGGCAGAAGCTTCCTCGCGGTCAGCCCTCCGCCTGGCCGTTGACGTCCTGCCGCCCAGGCAGCCCATTCGGCGTCTGCCGCTCAGCGGCTGAGAGTCCCAGGAACGGTCCTGGTCGCAGGAACCGGGGGGACCAAGGGGTCACGCGGCCGTTGACGTCCTGTGAAACACAGAGCCTCCCGATCCATCACAAGGAGACGGGGCCCTGGATCGTCGTGCCTTTGCGTCGACTCAGACCTTCTCGAGTTCCGTCCAGCGCCAGAGCACGAGGAACTCGCCCGCGACTATCGCGAGGTTCGCGCTCTAGGGCAGCAGGCAAGCGGACCGTCACCGAGGACCGCAACGGCTACTCGCTCGCGGTTGCGCCGCGGTCGGTCTCGATGTCGCGCAGCGCCTCTGCGTGCCAGACCTCGTCGCCGAGCTCGTCGAAGAGAGCGGCCGCCTGGGTGTGGGCCTGCACGGCCTGGTCGCCGTGCCCGATCTGCCGCAGCACGCCCCCCAGCCCGACCAAGGCCCGCGCTTCGCTGTGCCGGTCGCCGGTCTCGCGGTGCAGGTCGAGGGCGGTCTGGTGGGCGGTGATGGCTTCCTCGAACCGCTCCACTCGTTGCAGTGCGTTCCCCAGGTTGTTCCACGCCATGGCCTGGTGGCGCCGGTGGCCGAGCTCGCAGAAGATGTCGAGGGCGGTCTGGTGGGCGGTGATGGCCTCCTCGTCCCGCCCCACCTGCTCCAGCGCGAGCCCAAGGTTGCCCCACGCTCCAGCTTCGCGGTGCCGGTCGCCAGTCCGGCGATAGATGTCGAGGGCGGTCTGACAGGCGCTGATGGCCTCCTCATACCGCCCCACCTGCCGCAGCGCGAGCCCCAGGTTGTTCCACGCCATGGCTTCGCGATGCTGGTAGCCGAGCTCGCGGAAGATGTCGAGAGCGGTCTCGCAGGCGGTGATGGCCTCCTCCCCTCGCCCCACCCGACGTAGCGCGTTCCCCAGGTTGTTCCACGCGGTGGCTTCGTTGGGCTGGTCGTAGGTGCGATTGGCGGTGTCGCAGGCCAGGGTTGTCAGAGTGATCCAGTCGCTGAACCAGCGCCGCCATTCCAGGTAGTCGCCCAGGTGCAGGGGCAAGGCAACGGTGATCTCGGGGCGGGGGCCGGCGGCGGTGTAGACGGCGGCGACCAGATTGTCGATCTCGGTGTCCAACCATTCCAGCGCCTGCTCGCGGGTGCCGAACCCGAGCGCCGCCGGATCGGCCACGGCGGGGTCGAGGTGTGCGGCGGCGGCGCGGGTGGTGTCGAGGTAGTGCTCCAGCAGCCGCTCCAAGGCTTGGTCGCGGTGGTCGGTGGTGGCGTGGTGGTGGCCTAGAGAGGTGGCGTATTGGCGGACCAGGTCGTGCATCCGCCACCACCCGTAGGGTTCGCTGGCCTCGATGAGGTGCGCTTCGGCGAGGCGTTCGACCAGCCGCTCGCCTTCGTCCGGCCACAGGAGGGCGGTGGCGGCGGCCGCGGTCGTGGAGATGTGAGGTCCGGGGTTGAGGGTGATCAGGCGGAACATGCGCTGCTGGTCGGTGGGGAGTGCCTGGTAGGACAGGGTGAAGGCGGCATGCAGGCCGGGCCGGTCGTCGTCGATGCGCGACAGGCGGGTGGTTTCGTCGCCGAGCCGGTCGGCCATGACGGTCAGCGGCATGCGGGGCTGGGCGGCCAGCAGGGCTGCGACCAGGTGGATCGCCAAGGGAAGCCCCGCGCAGGCCTTGGCCACTTCGGCGGCTGTGTCGGGGTGGTCGGCGGCGCGGGCGTCGGTGGGGCGTTTGGAGGTCAGCAGCCGGGCCAGCAGTTCGGCGGCGTCATCGTCGGACAGGACGTCAAGGTCCAGTAGTTGCGCCGGTAGGCGGGCCAGGATGTGGCGGGAGGTCACGATCGCGCGGCCGGCACCGGGGAGCAGGTCCTGGAGGTCGGTGTCGGGGGAGGCATTGTCCAGCACCACAAGGATCGGGGTGCCCAGGTCGGCATAGGCGGCCAGGATCGCCCGGTACATCCGCACCCGCTCATCGAAGGCGGCCGGGACCACCTCGTCGGGCGCCCCAAGCCCGCGCAGCAGGTTCGCCACCGCCTGCTCGGCGGTGAGCCGGGCGGAAGTGTAGCCGTGCAGGTCGATCGCCAAGACCCCGCCACCGAACCAGCCCTCGGCCAGTGCGAGGTGGACCGCCTGCACCGCCAGTTCGGTCTTGCCGATCCCGCCCAGACCGGCCACCGCTGCGGTCACCAACGCGACCCGCGCCCGCACACCGGCTCCAGTACCGGTCGCCGTCTGGCCACCTGACGAGCCCGGATGGGTGCCGTGGCCGGGCGCGGGAGCCAGGACCTCCAGCAGTCCGGTCAAAGCCTCGGCCCGGCCGACGAACTCCGGTGCGGGGGCACGCCAGCCGTTGAGCCCGGCGGGCACCTGGGGCGGGAGCTGCACGGTGATGTCGCGGCCTTGCACCACGGAGCCGATCACCACCGAGCCCGACACCGAGTTCACCACCCAGTCCGGCCCGGCCTGGCGCCCGTCCCGCTGATCGTCCTGTTCTTCGGCCGCCATGGCGTGACAGTACGGTCATCACCGCGCCGCCCGTACGCCGCCGGGACGAATCAGAAGGTGCGTGACCGGCCCCGGCCACCCAACCACACCCGAGCCCCCCACACCTGGTACCCGGGCTTGGGCGCGGAGCCCTGGCACCCGCCTGAACGAACGTCGGCTCCATATGTAGGTGCGCCGCAGCCCTGGGCATCGACACGATCATCCTGTCTCCCCGCTGCGCAGACCCCCCCTACCGCCGGTCCATCAAGGTCTCCATGGGCGCCGTCTTCGCCATCCCGTACGCTCGCATGACCAACTGGCACGACGACCTGGCCACCGTCCGCGCCACCGGCTTCACCCTTCTGGCCCTGACCCCGACCAGTCCAGCGTCCCCCTGGACAAGGTTCCCCTCGGCGACCGCGTGGCCCTCATGCTCGGCTCCGAGGGCGACGGTCTTTCGTCTCATTGGCTTGAGGAGGCGGACGAGCGGGTGTGCATCCCCATGAGCCCCACTGCCATGTCCAACGGCGTCGACTCCCTCAACGTCGTAGCCGCAGCCGCCATCGTCTGCCACAGCCTGATGCGCCACTAGGCGAGAGTCGACGCTGCTGAAGGAAATCGACCGGAGTTGTGTCGGATCCGGGTCACGGCGTTCGTAGCTAGGGTGAGAGGCGCCCACCAGGGCGCCGACACGACCGCAGGAGATGCAGCCCGATGTCGCACCCGCAGGCCAAGGTCCACCGTATGTCCGAGCTCGTCGAGCCGATCGCCACCGCCACTCTCTCTGAGGGGCCGAACGAGGCGTTCATGGCTCTGGGCATGCGCAACTACTGGGACGGATACTTCGCCGGCCGGGCCGCGCCGCTCGGCCTGGCCCCGGCCGAGGTGGTCCACGCGGTCTTCTACAACTTCGCCGAGGGCGAGGTGGCGCGGCACGTCCCGTGGGTCTGGGGGAAGATCACCCCGCAGGAGGCGATCGCCGTACGCGAGCGGACCAGCGCCGACGTGTTGCGGCAGAGGATCGGGGAGCTCGCCGATTCCCCCGTTCTGGGGCGGGTCGCCGACCTCGCCACCCGAGCAGCGGTCAGCGCGCCGACCGAGGGCCGAGTGCTGTACGCCGGGAACCGCGCGCTCGACATCCCCGAGGAGCCGGTGGCCAGGCTCTGGCACGCGGCGAACCTGCTGCGCGAGCACCGCGGTGACGGCCACAACGCCGCCCTCGTCGCCCACGGCATCGGCGGCACCGAAGCCCACGTCCTCATGGCCCTCGCCCTCGGCATGAAGGCGGAGGAGTTCGGCAGGATCCACCACCTCCCCAAGGCACAGCTGGCCGCCGTCGTCGACGGCCTGCGAGCCCGCGGCCTCGTGAACGCCGCCGGCGGGTTCACCGACGTCGGCCGGGAGACCAAGGAACGGATCGAGTCCCTCACCGACGAACTGGCAGCACCCGCCTACGACGTCCTCAGCACAGACGAACTCGACGAACTGATCGCGGCCCTAGAGCCGATCTCCGCCGCGTCCGTCGAAAACTGAGCGGCCGCACGGCTCCACCTCGGCCACCAAGACGAACGGGTGGTTGCGCGCGACCAGGCACGCTGTCATCCGCGGCACCGATGGTGAGCTCGGGCTAGCCGTCGCCGGTCAGGTCGCCCCTTGGGCGGGCTCTTGATCAACTCCTCTTCCGCCCGCTTGTTCCTCGAAACCACTTCACCTGATACGGCCCCCGGAACAAGATTCGCCGTATCAAAGATCATCTAGCGTCGGCCCAAGATCCGCCAGGAATCCGGAAGATCCCTGGACCGGACGATCCGCCCGCGCCGCCGCGCCGCCGCGTTGGGGCGGCGTCGAGGGGGTGGCGGCGAGGGGGCGGCATCGTCCAGAAACCTCGACGTCGTGGCCGCCGCCATCGCGTGCCACGACCTCATGGGTCCTAGGGGATCGCTACGTCGCCAGGGGCGCCGTGTGCCCCGGCTGTAGCTGCTGAAGGAGGAGTTGCAGGTCGGCGGGGGCGGCGGCGAGGCGGATCGGGGTTCCCGCGTCGTCTAGCTCTGCGACGTTCCAGCTGGCCGGGACCGCGTCACCGTCGCCACCGACGACGCGACGCACGCGACGCACGGTGATCCGTTCCGCGGGTATCGGCTTGGCGCCGAACCGTCCGGCCGCCGGGCCTAGCACGACCGCCATCGGGCCGTCCCCGAACACGATGTAACCGCCGAACTCATGCGGGTTGTAGGGGGTGTCGTCCAGGAACCGGGCGCGGACATAGACGTCCTCACCGGGAGTCGGCCCGCCGCTGGCCGCGCCGACGCCGGGGGTCCGGATCGCCGTGGCGCGCCATGCCCACCGGACGAGGAGCAGCGTCGCCACTGCACCCACCGCTGCGATAGGGATGGCGAACGTCCCGGAGGGCCGCAGGAACGCCAGCGGCAGCAGCCACACAGCGGTGCCGAGGATCGGTAGCAGGAACGGCAGGGTCGTGGGCAGTACCTCGTCCGCGGGCCGCCGACGATGCCGCAAGCGGACCAGGACCCGGGCGGCCGGGTAGCACGCGCCCAGGAGCAGCCCGGCGGCGATCATCGCCATCGCGCCAGGCTGCGGCGGCTGGGCGCGGTAGGTGTGCCGAGTCCCGGCGACCTTCACCACCTGGTCATGCCAGAAGGTGACCGCGACCCGGTCGCTTTGCCTGAACGCCCTGGCGTCCTCGCACCCCACGCCTGCCCACTGGAGCGGCTCGTTCCCGGCGAAGTACAGCCAGCTCTCGCCGTGTTTGCCACAGTCGACCATGGTGCGGTCGATCGTCCCGGCGGCCGTGTCCAGACAGTCCTTGCGCGCGTTCTGCGGCGTGGTCGCGCTGCAGGCCGAGGCCGACCGCCACGCCCGCGACTCCCGCTCCTGGTACGGCACCATCAAGGCGAGCAACCCCGCTGACAGGAGCAGCAGAAGGCAGATGGACACAGGCACCCACTGCCGGTCTGCGGCCGTGCGGCGCGTGACTTTGGTGGAACGTTCCGGAACCTCCGGCCGATGACACCGCAGCAGGCTGCGCAACGTCTGCACCTGCCTGTCGAAGTCCGCGTGCCCCCTGTTGTCCACGGGCAGGGGCAGCCGCAAGACGCGCCCGTCGTCCAGAACCGCCTCGACCTGACGGACCACCCCGTTCTTGTAGGTGTCCCGCTCCCGAACCCGCAGATCAGCAAGCTCGTCCCAGCGCACGCGCCGACGCCGCAACAGCGTGCTGGTACGCAACCCGTCCTCATCGGCGATGACCTTGGCGGTCCCCACGTACGCAGAAAGGACTCCGAAGAGGACGGCGATCCCAGCGGCGCCACCCACCCACAGGTCCAGCCTGCCTGCGACCACCCAACGAACCGCGCACGCCCCCACCGCGACCACCGTCAAGCCGGCACCGATCCACACCCCCTGCACAGGGGACCGGAGAACGGTCTCGCGTACCTCAGTCACAGACCATATCCCGCCACTCGCCACCCAACCGACTGAAAGCCGTCCCTATACGAGCAAAGCGACACGCTTGCAAAGTGGATCATGACACACGCTTCCACGCTGGCCTATAAGTCGCCTGCAGCGGTCCGCGGTCCGGACCGCGGACCCGTCGTCCACGGTCGCTGTAGCCAGCCCGTTCGGAAGCCGAATGCCGCGAGCTGTGACGGCCAGAGCATGAAGCGTGAATTCGTCGCAGCCGATGCCCATCCGTTGACGAGAGATCTCCACGTGGCGCCCTCAGGGGCCGACGATGACGCCCGGACTCATGGGTTCGTCGGGGCCGGGGCGACCAGCCGGTTGGCCTGCGACTCCACACAGCCTGCGGAGAAGAGGAGGCGGTCGGTGGAGTCGCTGTAGCGGTGCGCGGCCTCTTGGTCGCAGGCGTCGGGATCCATGGTGGTTTGGCCGTAGGCCCTTCCCGCCTTCTCGATCTCGTCCGGCTGGGTCGCCGAGGAGGCAGGGTGGTGGAGGAGCAGGCCTGCGATCACGACTGCGGCGAGCAGGCCTACGCCGCCGAGGAGCGCGACGACGGTGAGCCGCCCGTTCCGGGGTTGCTGCCGGCCCTCTGGCGCGGGGACTGCGGGCGGCGCGGGGAGGCGGCGTTCTTGGGCGTACGTGATGCGCCAGATCATGGCGATGGCCAGCGCTCCCGCCGCGCAGCGGACCGGGGTCAGCGCTAGCGAGATGTTCAGCGCCGTGTGGTCGCCGGCGGCCGAGGAGGCCACGCCGGCGATCTCACCGCCCGCATAGGCCACCCACCACGCCGTCACCAGGCGGGTCGAGGGGGCCACGGCACTGCGCCGCCAGATCTCCCGGACCATCGCGTACGGGACCCAGAAACTGGCGATCGGCACGACGTAGCCAAGGACGTTCCAGCCCTTGGTCCAGCGCTGAGGCGGTCCGCCCATCCGATCGACGTTGTCGTAGGCGCGCAGCTGCCACCACAGGAACCCGAGCGCCGTCACCAGGGTCATCACCCCGCGGCTGAGGGTGGAGGCCGGGTCCGGCCGCCCTCCGTGCAGGTCGAACCCGATCGAGGCGAAACCGCCGACCAGATTGACCACGACGGCGGCCGTCGCGGTCCTGGCGGGAGTCCTACCACCAGGCAGCCGGTCTGGATGCAGTGCAGGTGGATTGTCCAAAACGCACCCCGAGAGGAGGAGTGATCACAACGCGGCGCCGAATCTTCTCCCGAGCGATCGCCGTCGGTCAATACATCCGGTCACCGGCAGAGCAAGCCGCCGCTGATGTTGGGTCGGTCGAACAGGATCAGCCTCGGTAGTGGCTTCGACCTTCCGGCCGCCATCGGCTCAAACTCCAGGTTCCTCGGCGCTCTCCTGATGCGGCGGCGATGGCGGCGGCGGTGGCTGCGGTGGCGGGGTGGCGGTGGTGGTGGTCAGTGGCAGGTTGGGTCGGTGGTGGGGAGGGCGCCGGTTGCCAGGTAGGCGTTGACCTTGGCTTCTACGCAGAGGTTGCCGTACTCGCCGTAGATGCCGTGGGCGGTGACGCCGCTGAGGGTGAGGAGGCGGGAGCCGGTCAGGGCTCGGTGCATGGCCTTGCTGCCTTCGTAGGTGGTGGCGGTGTCGCCGGTGGAGGACACGATCAGCGCGGGGGTGGGGTTGGCGATCTGGGTGGGGTGTTCGCGGGGCTTGGTGGGCCAGAACGCGCAGGGCCAGAGGTTGTTCTTCAGGGGGCCGAAGAGGGGGTGGCGCTTGCGGCTGCGCTGGATGTCGTTCCAGTAGGTGTCGGGGTTGTGGGGAGCGGCGCGGTCGCCGCAGGTGATCATGGCGGACGGGCTGGCGAGGGGTGAGCCCGCGGTGGTGAGGGTGAACGAGAGAATGCCGCTCAGGCCGGCGCCGGGGGTGACGGGTCGGCCGTGGGCGGCCTTGTTCAGGGCCTGAACGGTGGTGGCGAACTCGGCGCGGGCGGGGGTGCGGTCGTCGCCGGAGCCTACGGAGAGGATGTACGGGATCAGCTGGTCGTCCACGTCGTACTGGCCGATGCGGAGGGGGCGCTTCGCGGAGGCGGCGACGATGGCGTTCACGGTGGAAAGAACGCGGGCAGGGGTTGCGCCCAGGCCGTAGGTGGTGTGGCGGCGTGCGGCCCACTTTGCCCAGCCGCGCAGGGCGTTTTCGGCCTCGGGCTCGGTGCCCTGCATGGCCTTGGCGCCCCACTTGCTCGGGTCACCCGCGCTGTCCAGGACGACGCGGTCGGTACGCCCGGGGAACATCTGGGTGTAGACGGCCCCCAGATAGCTGCCGTACGAGATGCCGAGGTAGGAGATCCGGCGTTCGCCCAGGGCACGGCGCACCAGGTCGATGTCGCGGGCCGTGTCGCGGGTGTTGATGTACGGGAGTATGTCGGCGTAGCGCTGCGCGCAGCGGCTGGCCAGGTCGCGCTGGACCGCTGCCTGGTGATCGAAGCCGGCGCGGGTCGAACCTGCCGAACGGAGCCACATGCCGATGGGCCAGCCGCAGTCGAGGGGCGTACTGCGTCCGACGAAGCGCGGGTCCAGGCCGATGAGGTCGTAGCGGGCGGCGAGGCCTTTCATGGCCGCGCCCGTCTCCAGGGGCATGCCGAGAGTGCTTTCGCCCGGGCCGCCGTAGTTGAGGACCATCGTGCCGATGCGGTGGGCGCGGTCGGTGGCGGGCAGGCGGGACAGCGCCAGCTTGATCTTGCGGCCGCTGGGATTGGAATGGTCGAGCGGGACGGTGAGCTCCGTACAGCGGGCGCCTGCCTTGTCGAGGTCCCTGCCGGTGGTGTCGTCGGGGCCTTGGGTGCAGGGTTTCCAGGTGAGCGGGGGAGGGCCGGCGGTGGCGGCTGCTTTGGCCAGGGGCGTTGCGGCGGTGGACAGGGCGATCAGCGCGAGGGCGGAGATCAAGGGGCGGCGGGTTCGTGTGAATGTCGTTCTCATGGCCGGGGACGCTATTTCGGCGGGGCGGCAGGGGCGATACAGCGGGCCGCACGTGCCTTGGTACAGCCAGCTGTAGTGCCAGGTCGGGGGCCGGGTGCCGGATAATGATCTGCCTGTTGGTGTTCGCTCGGAGGTGTTCATGCGTGCCCGTACGGCGGCCTACCTGTTGAGCACGCTGGCCACCTCCGTCGTCACGGTGATCGCGTTGCCGGTGCTGCTGGTCGTACCGCCCGCTCTGCGGGGCTGGGCGGAGTGGCATCGGCGGCGGGCCGGTCGGTTGCTGTTGCTCGGCGTTCCGGCTGGTGAACGGTCTGCAGAGCGGTCAGCAGAGCGTTCAGCGGGGCCGTCGGCGGGGCGGCCGGGGGCCGGTGGACGGTCGGGTGACCGAGGGTGGTTGATCTGGCGGCGGGATCTTGTTTGGGCGCTCGCGCACGTCGCCGTCGGGTTCCCGTTCGGGCTGGCGGCCTTGCTGTGCCTGGGCAACATCCTGGTCGCCGCGGTGGCGCTGACGTCGTGGTGGGCGTTTCCCGACGATCAGCGTCCTACGTTGTTCTCCGTTCTCGATGTGCATGTGAACGATTGGGCGACCGCGCTGGTCGGGGGCGTCGTTCAGATCGCGGTGCTCGGTGCGGTGGCCTGGTGGGTGTTTCCGGTGTTGGCGCGGCTGCACGGGCGGCTGTGCGTGGCGATGCTCGCGCCGTCGGCCCGCGAACGGCTCACCGAGCGGGTCGACGTACTGACCAAGAGCCGGGTGGGCGTGGTCGACGCGCACGGCGCGGAGCTCCAGCGGATCGAACGCGATCTTCACGACGGGACGCAGGCACGCCTGGTGAGCATCGCCATGCAGGTCGGCCTCGCCCGGGAGTCGCTCGCCGATGATCCGGAGACGGTGGCGGCGCTGCTCACACGGGCGCACGAGACGGCGGAGGAGGCGATGGTCGAGCTCCGTACGGTGCTCCAGACGATCTACCCGCCGATCCTCTCCGACCGCGGGCTGGACGGTGCGCTGGCGTCGCTGGCCGCGCGTTCGAGCGTGCCGGTGCGGATCGAGCTCGCCGAGCTGGGCGCGCTCCCGGCGGCTGTGGAGGCGGTGGCGTACTACGTGATCGCCGAGGCGCTCACGAACGTGACCAAGCACGCCGCCGCCACAAAGATCGTCCTCCGTGTCGAGCGTACGGGCGGCGACGTGCTGTCCATCGAGGTCACCGACGACGGGAAGGGCGGAGCCGGCGAGGCCGGGGGAACGGGGATCACCGGCATGCGGCGCCGGGTCGCGGCCCTGGACGGGACCGTTCGCCTCGACAGCCCGCCCGGCGGCCCCACCACGCTCGCCGTCCAAGTCCCGTGCGGATCATGACCGTTCGGGAGGAGCCGTGGGCGCGGTGATCGTTCGGGAGGTGCGGTGGGTGTGGCGATCGTTCGGGAGGTGCCGTGCGGGTTGTGATCGCTGAGGACAACGTTCTGCTGTCCAGCGGGCTTGAGCTTCTGCTGGCGGCGAAGGGCTGCGAGGTCGTGGCGGTCGTCGGTGACGGCGAGGCGTTCCTCGAGGCCGTCGCCGAGCACCGACCCGACATCGCCATCGTGGACGTACGGCTGCCGCCCTCGTTCCGCGACGAGGGGATCCACGCCGCGCTGCGGGCCCGCCGCGAGCACGGCGCGCTGCCGATCCTGGTGCTGTCGCAGTACGTCGAACGCGAGTACGCAGGCGAGCTCCTCTCCGACGGCCGCGGCGGCATCGGCTACCTCCTGAAGGACCGCATCGGCCGGGTCGGTGAGTTCGTCGACGCCCTGCGTCGCGTCGCGGCCGGCGGCACCGCCATGGATCCCGAAGTGGTCGCCCAGCTTCTCGCGCGTCGCGGCGGCGATCCCTTGGACAGCCTCACGGCCCGCGAACGGGAGTCGCTCGCCCTCATGGCGCAGGGTCACGACAATGCCACGATCGCTGAGCGGATGCGCATCTCCGACAACGCCGTTCACAAGCACATCGGCAACATCTTCGCCAAGCTCGGCCTCTCGCCCGACGACTCCGGCCACCGCCGCGTGCGCGCGGTCCTCGCCTACCTGGACGGCACGGCCGGAGCTGCCGCCCCTCCCGGCCCCGCCGCGGCGCCGGATGAGCGGCTTCGGTAGCCGGATGAGCGGGCTCGGCAGCCGGATTGGCGGGCTCGGTAGCCGGATGAGCGGGCTCGGTAGATGGAACGGGATGGAACGCCTCCTTGGTAGGGCCGCGTTCCACGCGTCCCAGCCCCCCGCTTTCATCTCCGCGGAGGAACGGAACCATGAACCACAGACCGGCCCTGTTCGCCACTTCCGCATGCGTCGTGGCCGCCACGGCGCTCCTCGCCGCGCCCGCGCAGGCGGCCACGACGTTCACCGTCTCGCCGGGCGGCAACTGGTCGGGGACGCGCGCCGCCGACTCGTCGGTCGGCATCCGGGACGCCGTGTCCAACCAGGTGACTCTCTGCTCTGGGCTGTCGGTGTCGGGCAGCTTCAAGTCCGGTACGGGACTCAGCGGCACCAACATCGGGGCCCTGAACAACATCTCGTTCACCGGCTGCAAGGCCGAGGGCACACCGGTCACCGTCACCGTGCACACCTCGGCCGCCAACCCGGCTCCGATCACCCTGACCCAGGAGTTCCCGGTCGGTTCGCAGACGTTCGTCGGCCAGGCCGCCAACGTCTCGCTGACCTTGGACGACGCGAACGGCTGCCATGCCGAGGTGGGAGCGAAGATCCTCAGCGGCGGAGGCCCGGGCTTCACGGGGATCGCGTTCCGTAACACCGACTCCCGGGTCTCGTTCGCCTCCGGAGGCAAGGGCCTGTTCGTCCAGACCGCGACGGCGCAGTGCACGACCGGCGACGACGGCCTGGAGATCAAGCAGTTCGACCGGATCTCCCTGGGCGGCTTCGGCGACTCGATCCTCAACTCCTCGGCGACCGTCACCCCGGCGCAGCGGATCAGTTCACCCTGACCGCCGCCCCACCTGACCCCGGCGGCCCTCCCCGGCCGCCGGCCCTCCTCCTGCCTGGCCCGTCCTCTTCACGCGAGGGCGGGCCAGGTGGCGCTTTACGAGGGCGGGCCAGGCGGCGCTTGGAGTCCGTTCAACGCGGCTACGAAGGCTCGACCACGGGCTCATGCGGAGCCCGGGCCGAACGCGGGGCCTTACTTGCCGAAGACGCCTCGGCGGCTGCGGCGGTGGGTGCCCTTGATGCGGACCGTGACGGGGGCGCCCGTGCCGTTCCGGCGGCCGAGGCGGAGCTGCGTCATGAGCAGGGAGAACGCGACCAGCAGCGCCGCCAGCCAGGCGATCTGGGTGCTCGCCATGCGCTGGAACGTGAGGTCTTCGGCGACCGGCTTCTCGTTGCTGCGCAGCTTGCTGTCGGGCGTGATGTTGGTCGACGAGGTGACCGGGGCCGCGACCGACGGCGAGGGCGCGGAGATCGGCGGGAGCGCGACCTGCGGGCTCTTGGTGCCACTCGGGTTGAACGTGCCGTTCGGCGTCGGCGGCACGTAACCGCCCGAGCCGCCGGAACCGGAGCCCGATCCCGAGCCGCCGGAGTTGTTGTTGCTGCCCGCGCCGCCACCGCTGCCGTTCTTGTCCTTCTTGTCGGACGGGCCCTTGCCCTTGCCCGGCGTCAGCGAGGGCGACGGGGTGGGCTTGGGCTTCGGCTTGGTCGGCGGTACGGGCGGGGAGGTCTCGTCCGGGTCGCCCTTGGTCGAGGTGAACGTGACCGAGGCGACGCCGCTGGTGACCGTCTTGCCGTTCTGCGTGAGGACGGCCGTGACCTTCACCTTGGTGGCGTTGTCGACGGCGGCCTTGGGCGCGGTGAACGTCTGCCGTACCGGGGCGGTGCCGCTCTTGAGCCCGCTGAGGTTGCAGCCGGACGACATGACGACCGAGCCTGCGGGGCAGACCAGCGCCTTGGTGGTGCCCGGGTCGCCGACGGTCAGCGTGACGTGCAGGCCGTCGAAGCCCTTGGACCCGGCGGTGACGCGGACGATCGCGGTCGCGGTCTCACCGGCCTTCATCTCGGAGTTCAGCACCGAGAATCTCATCGAGGCCGGGGAGGTCGGGACTTCCGACGAGGTCGACGGCGAAGGGGTCGGTGCTGCCATCGCCGGGCCGGCCCCGGCGGCCACGATCGCCGCCGCACCGAGACCGATGATGATCGGGTTGCCTGCCGATCGGGAGAGCACGCCCCCGCCACCTCCGTCGCGTCACCGTTGAGCGCCTGAGGCTCCCACTACCCCTGGGAGCACACACCAAATCATGCGAACACGGATCTACGGATCGAATCAACCCCAGTGTCCGAATCCCGTCTCTCAACTGAATTCTTCACGAAGATCCTCGACCTCGCCACGGGGTGCCCAGGCCTGCCACACTCCGTGGTCGATCCGATCCAGACCGAGTCTGGTCGCTACGGGCGCCCGCCCGCCGGCATACTCCACACGCAGCCACGTCTCGTGCTCACCGACGACCACGAAGGGCTCGCCGCGCCACGAGCACGTGGTGCGGATGTAGCGCAGCTCCTCCACCTCGTGCGCCGGAACGATCCGCCGGAACCGGCCAGCGCGCAGCTCTTCGAACCCGTCCGTCGGCTCCGGTGCGTACAGCCGAATCTCCCCGTCCGCGCCCGGCGCCGCCTCGAACTCCCGGCCGAGCCACCGCGCGACGTAGCCGTCCCGGATCACTGCCCGGCCTCCGAACGTTCCCCGGCCCCTCCGGCGGCGGCCTCCGCCTCGGGCCGCAGCCACGCCAGCCGGTCCGGGTCGTACATCGCGACGAACCGTTCCGAGCGGTCAATGCCCAGGTAGTACATCTCGGCCCCGTACGGCAGCCGGACGCTGTCCACTTTGTACTCGCGGATGGAACCGGCGCTGCCTGGCGCGAACCCGCCACCATGGAACGGCGGCCGTTCGATGACCCAGCCGGACTCGCCCCAGGCCTCCAGATCCTCTTCGTTCTGGCCGCCGAACGGGATGCGGTAGAGCTCCGAGCAGTACGCGGGCCAGCGAATCACGTAAACGCCATCGTCGGCAGGGGAGAAGGGCGACTCCTCATAGAGAAGGCCCAGCGCCTCGTACAGCTGAACCGGCGTCTGGAGGTCGGCCACATCCGCTGTGGGATAGACGAAGCCGCCCACGCGGTCATAGCCCTGCTCCAGGTACCAGGTGACATGCCCGTGCGGCACGACCTTCTGCATCACCGTGGGCTGTGCCGACAGTTCCGCCTCAGGCGTGGGCATCGGCGGCCGCGTCCGATAAGGCTGAGCGGTCGTCGCCTCACTCACGCGCTCCTGCACGTCCCCCGGAACGTCAGGGACGCTGTCCTCAACGGCAGGGAAGCCACCCTGCACGTCATCAAGCGCCCCGGGCACGACACCCTGCGGGCCGAGCAGCCCCTCTCGGGCCACGGCTCCAACGTCCTGCGCCCCCGGCAGCTCTTCCCGGATGCCGCTCGGCGCATCATCATGCGCCCCCGGCATCCCGTTCTGTACGCCAGGGAACCCGCCCTGCGATCCAGACGCGTCGTCGGTACCAGGGAAGCCACGCTCCCCGTCCCGCGGCATGGGCAGATCCCTGGGCAGACCGAGCGCACCAGGCGTCCCGTTCTGCCGCGCAGGCCCGGCCTCCTGTGAGCCCGGGAAACCACCCTGCGCGCCCGGGATGTCGTCCTGTCCGCCAGGGAAATCGCCCTGCGAGGCGGGCAACCCGCCCCGTGCGCCAGGCGCGCCGCTCTGCGAGCCTGGCGCGTCTTCGGCGCCGGGGAGACCGCGCTGCGGTCCGGTCCCGGCGTCCTGTGGCGCGGGCAGCCCGGGTACGCGGCTCTGCGGGTCAGGCGCTCCGCCTTGGGAGCCGGGCATGCCGTTCTGCTGCGCAGGCCCGCTCTCCTGTGCGCCAGGGAATCCAGCCTGCGCGCCCGGGATGTCGTTCGGTCCGCCAGGAAAGCCACTCTGCGAGGCGGGCAGTCCGTCCAGGGTGCCGGGCGCGCCGCTCTGTGAGGTCGGCGCACTGGGTGCTTCGGCGCCCGGGAAGCCGTGCTGCGGGCCGGGTACGCCGTCTTGGGTGCCAGGCTCTGAGCCTTGCGCGGCAGGCAGGTCTTCTCGTGCGCCGGGCGTGCTGCCTTGCACGCCGGGAATGTGGTCACGCGCGCCGGGCACACCACCCTGCGAAGCAGCGGCCTTGCCCTGGTCGCCTGCACGTGACGCTGGCACATCCCCGCCTGCCACGGATACGTCTCCGGGTGACGCGGGCACGTCCCCGCGTGCTGCGAGGGCATCCTCGCGTGCGCCGGGGGCATCCTCGCGTGCTGCGGGGGCATCCTCGCGTGCGCCGGGATTGCCGCTCTGGGGTTCGGCGCCGGGCAGGGTGCCCGGGGCGCCTACGCCGCCTTGTGGCGCGGGCACGCCGGGCAGGCCGCTCTGCGGCGTGGGCACGTCCCCGAGTGCACCAGGAGTGCCGCTGTGGGCCGTAGCGCCGGTCTGCGTTCCAGGTGCGTTTGGGAGGCCTGCCTGCGTGCTGGGGAGGCTGCCGTGCGCGCTGGGACGGTCGTCCGGGTCGCGCGGCTGAAGGAGGCCTACGCGGATGGCCCATTCGCTGAGGGCACGGACCTGGTCGCCGCGTAGGGAGGCACCGATGCGAGTGCCCGGGTTGAGGAGCATGGCCCATTCGTCGCGGGGCCATGAGCCGATCAGTTCGCGGAAGTCGGCGTACACGAAGCGTGACTCGGGCAGCACCTCGCGCAACCGTACGAGCGACGTGAAGACCTGCACGGCCGAGTCGCCGCGCAACGCGGCCTCCCAGCGGAACTCACGCTGTATCGGCGTGACCTCCAGGGGCGCGTCGATCGGGATCGGGACCAGGACGTTCGCCGCCAGCAGGACCCGCAGGAACGCGTCGGAGTCGCCGCTGAGGGCGGCCTCGTACAGTTCCTGGTCGATGCGGTTGCCCGGCTCGAAGATCGGTTCGGGCTCGGCGGCGGCCGGAGCGGCCGGAGCGGCCGGAGCGGCAGGGGTTGCCGGAGCGGCCGCCGCTGCGGGTGCGGCTGCCGGGGCGGGTGCGGCTGCAGGCGTGGCCGCAGGGGCGGGCTGCTGCGGCTCCGGTGGTTCTTCGGTACGGGGCGGGCCGCTCAACGCCTTGACCTGCTCGCCGGGCATGGTCGCGTCGATCGGCGTGCCCGGGTTGAGGACGAGCGTCCATTCGGCGTCCGGCCAGGCGGTCACCATCTCCAGGAGGCTCGGCATCACGAAGCGCGAAGAGCCGATCGCCTCGTTCATCCACTTGAGCGAGGTGAACACCTGGATGGAGATCCGGCCCTGCACCGGCACGGGCCGCCAGGGGAACTCGTCGTCCTCGGGCGCGATGCCCCACGGGGTCTCGGCCTCGGCGGGCACCAGGACCTGGGCGCCCAGGAGGACCTTGAAGAACGCGTCGGTGTCGCGGCGGCGGGCGGCGTCGAAGAGGCGCTGCTCCACGTCGTTCTGCGGCTCGAAGCGTTCGGCCATCCGGCGCGCGGCGCGTTCGTCGGCCCACTTGGCCAGGCCGGGCAGCTGACCGGCCTGGATCGTCCCGCCGGCGGGGGAGCCGGAGTTGACCGCGAGCGACCAGTTCAGGTCGGGCCAGTAGCGCAGCGCGGCGGTGAACGGGAGCTTGATCGCGTCCGTGCCGCCGCCGGATGTCGCGGCGGCCTCGGCCAGCCGTTCGGGCGAGGTGAACATCGGGACGACCGTGCCGCCGTCGCCCTGCGCGGTCTGCCAGGGGAAACCGGGCCGGCCCGGGCGCAGGGTGTAGTCCATGTCCTCGGGAACGGGGAGGAGGACCTCGGCGTCCGCGAGCGTCTGGAGGAACAGGTCGTGGTCGTTGGCCGCCGCGGCGCGCAGAAGTCCGCGCTCGACGTCGTTGGCGGGCTGGAACTCCGGCCGCCGCTCCTCGCGGGGCAGCTTGCGGTGCTGTTGCTGGAGCTCTTCCCAGTTGCTGTCGTCGGTCAGCGCCGGGGTGTCGACGAGGGTGTCGTCGGGGGAGGGCTGCCGCGGTGCGTCGGCGGGCCGTTCCGGGGCGGGCTGGTCTGAGGGACCGGCCTCGACCGTACGGGCGGCTTCGGCTTCCAGAGCAGAGGGCTGATCCGTGGGAACGGCGGGCTGGTCCGCCTCGGACTCGACCGCCTCGTGCGCGCCCGGGGCCCGACGGGAGCCGCGGTGGGCGCCCGGCTGTTCGGTGCCCGGCTGCTGTGGTTCGGGGCCCTCGGCGGCTGGCTGGGGCGCCGCGTGCGCGCCCGTGCCCGCACGGTCCGCGCTGTGCGCGCCGAGAGAAGGGGCTTGCGCGGCCGCTTCAGATGCCGCTGCCTCAGCTGCAGAACGTTCTGCCTCGGCGCCAGGACGTCCCGCATCCGCAGCAGGACGACCCGCGTCGGCGCCAAGGCGGCCTGTGTCAGCGGCCGAACGGCCCGCGTCGGCGGCAAGACGACCCGCGTCGGCGGCAGGGCGACCTGCATCGGCGGCAGGGTGGCCTGCATCGGCCCCAGGACGGTCTGCGTCGGAGGCAAGGTGGCCCGCATCGGCTGCGGGACTGCCTGCATCCGCAGCAGAACGACCTGCGTCGGTGCCAGAACGGCCCGCATCGGTGGCAGGGCGACCCGCATCGGCGGCCAGGCGGTCGGCTTCCGGGGTGGGCTGGCCGAACGGGGCGTCGCGCGTTCCGGAGTCCTCCGCACCCGGGCCCTTGGTGAGGGACACCTCGTCGGAAGGCTTGGCGGGCGGAGCCTCAGTAGGCGAGGCCAGCGGCTGAACCAGGGGCCGGGGCCCCGGCGGGATCGGGGTCTCGACCGGGCCCTGCGCCGAGGCCGGGGCCGGGGGCGACACCGGGGGCGAGGCCGGGGGCTGAGCTTCGATCTGCGGAGAGGAAGAAGGCTGAACGGGGGACTGAGGAGGTACGGGAGGCTGGGCCAGGTCCGCGACAGGTGACTGCGCGGAGACCGGTGGCGGGAGCGGGACCGGGGCCGCGGGCGGAGCCGGGGGAGCGGCGTGGCGGCCGGCCTGCGGCAGCATCACCTCGCCCTCGGTCAGCTGGCGGACGAACCAGGCGGGCAGGCGTCCCTCGATGGGGACCGAGACGGCGTCGGCGTTGTGGGCCGGGGCGTCGACCGCCAGCCACCAGGAGGGGTCCGGCCAGGTCTGCGCGAGGTCGGTGAACTTGAGCTTGAGGAAGTGCTGGTACGCCGGGCCGAGGCAGGCGCGCATGGCGGCGGCGGAGGTGTAGGCCAGCACGTGGGTGCGGCCGTCGTCCTCCTGCGTCGGCCATGCGGGCTGGGCCTCGTTCGCCAGGACGTCGTCGATCAGGTCCGGCGGGACGGGGATCACCAGTTCGCTCTCCGCCAGCAGACGGAAGTATGCCTCCTGGTCCCCGCCGAGCACGGCTTCCTCTAGCCGGCGCTCGAGCTCAGACGCGGGTTTCCACGCGTCGGCCACGGTCGCCACCCCCTGTTCCATCCCGTGCTGTCTCGTCCAGGTTACGGACCTGCTTACGCTACATGGGCGAACAGGACCAAAGCGTCCTATCGACGGGAGGGCCGTGCTAGCCGGCGATGCAGGCCAGGGCCTCCAGCAGGCGGTCGACGTGCTCGTCGGTCGTACCGATGCCGAAGCTCGCCCGCACCGCGGAGTCCTGGCCGCCGCCGCACCCGCCGCCGGCGTTCCGCTGGGCCGTCTCGGGTGCGCCCAGCAGGTGCCGTACGAAGGGGTGCGCGCAGAACTTCCCGTCCCGGACACCGATGCCGTACTCACCGGACAGCCTAAGCGCCACGTCGCGGGCGCTCCACCCATCGACCACCAAGGACACGATTCCTACCCTGGCGTTACCTTCTCCCCACAGAGTGAGCTCGCGCACACCGGGAATGGCGGCGATTCCTTGGCGAAGGCGGGCCAGAAGCCGCTCCTCCTCCCGTACGAGCGAGTCCCAGCCGGTGCCGGCGAGCGCCTCGCAGGCGGCGGCGATGGCGATCACGCCGAGCACGTTCGGCGTACCGGCCTCGTGGCGCGTCTCGGGGCTCTTGGCCCAGTGCGCGGTGTCGCCGTGGTCGACGACCGAGGCGCTGGCGCCGCCGCCCTTGAGGTACGGCTCGGCCGCGCGCAGCCAGTCGGCGCGGCCCGCCAGCACGCCCGCGCCGAACGGGGCGTACAGCTTGTGGCCGGAGAAGGCCACGTAGTCCAGGCCGAGCGCCCTCATGTCGAGCGGGCGGTGCGGAACGAGCTGGGCGGCGTCGACGGCGATGCGGGCGCCGTGGCGGCGGGCGACCTGGGCGAGCTCGGCGATCGGCCAGAGCTCTCCGGTGACGTTGGAGGCCGCGGTCACCACGAGCAGGCGCGGGCCCGCGGGGGCCTCGGCGAGCGCGCGGTCGGCGGCCGAGACGGCCTCGAGGGGGCTCGCCGGGGCGGGCAGCCGTACGGCGCGCTTCCACGGCAGGAGCGTCGCGTGGTGCTCGGTCTCGAAGACCACCACGGTGGTGCCGGCCGGAACGGCGTGCGCGAGCAGGTTCATCGCGTCGGTGGTGTTGCGGGTGAAGACGACCGCGTCCCGTTCCCAGGCGCCGAGGAAGGTCCGCACGGTCTCGCGCGCCTTCTCGTACGCCTCGGTGGTGACCTGCGAGGCGTACCCGGCGCCGCGGTGGACGCTGCTGTAGTACGGCAGTGCGCGAGTGATGGCCTCCTGCACCGCCTCCAGACACGGCGCGCTCGCCGCATAGTCGAAGTTCGCGTACGAGACGCTCCCACCATCGTCCAGAGGCACGAGAGCCCCCGCTCCGACCACCTGCGGCTCAACTGCGGCGGAGGTGACGGGGGGAGCCGTGGTGACCCGCGCGACGGGGACTGCTGTGGCGGTGGTGCGGGGGTGGGTGAGCGTGGCAGGCATGCGTACGACCTCTTCCGGGGTCCTGGGACCCCGTGAGGTATCAGCGGGATCCGCGCTTGCCGTGACGCGGTGTTGCGTCCGGCCCGGTCCTCACCCGGGGCACCCCATCGCGGACGAAGGGTTGCCGGCCAGCAAGCCGGGGCTTGACGCTGGCACTCATGACCTTGAAAAGAGGTATAGCCGGGCCACGCCGTTCCCGTCAAATCGGTCAGCGTGCCGCGGCTCCCCGCGGAGACCGTTGCGGAGGCCGTTGCGGAGGCCGTGCACGGCCCAATGCGGAGATCGTGCCGCGGTCCATGCGGAGATCGCCCCCTGATGCGGCAAGATGGGCCACTGCGTGATCAAAGGGGAGATGCGATGCGAATCGGGGCGGCGCGGGTGGCTGCAGGCGGGGCGCTGCTGTTCGGGCTGGGCGCGAGCGGGGCGTGCGGCGTGCTCGGCGGGGGAAACTCCGGCCAGGTGTGCGCGGACACCAAGGCCGCGTTCCAGCGGTACATCACCCAGGTGAGGGGCACGTCGGCGGCGGCGCCCGCGCAGTGGCGGCAGGCGACGGAACAGCTTGCCGGGCAGCTTGGAACGCTCGGGAAAAAGGCGAACGACTCGGATCTGAAGAAGACGCTCAATGACGAGTCGGGTCGGCTCAGCGCGGCCGCCGCAGGAGTCGGAAACGGCGACGTATCGCAGCTGAACTCGGTGATGACCGAAACGCCGCAGCGTATCGGGAAAGCCTGTTCCTGAAGTTTCGGCAAGCGTAACGAAGACATGAAAAGGAGGCCCGGCCGTAGCCGGGCCTCCTTTTCATTGGAACGTCCGGGACGTTCGTCAGCCGCGTGGGTCGGGCGGTTTCGTATTGCCGCCGTCTCCGCCGCCGCCACCTGGCTTGGTGGGACCGCCGTCGCCACCGCCGTCACCGCCGCTCGGCGGGGTGGTCGGCTTGCCGCTGGGCGAGCCGCCGTCCGGCGGGCGCGGGCCGTTGGTGTCGCCGGGGCCCGGCGTGGTCGGGTTGTGGGAGGGGCCGGTCGGCCGCGTCGAGGGCTGCTGCGTGTCGCGCTGCGTGGGCGCGCCACCGTAACCGCCGCTGGCGTAGGTCGACGGCTCGGCGAACGACTTGGCCTCGTAACCCTTGATCTCGATCGCCTTGGTCATGTAGGCGTTCCAGATCTGCGTGGGCAGCTGGCCGCCGTACGACGCGTAACCGGGGATGTTCAGCGCCTTGTTGGGGTTGTCGCTGCGGAACATCGCCACCGAGGTCGACATCTGTGGGATGAAGCCGTTGAACCAGATCGACGCGCCCTTGTCGGTGGTGCCGGTCTTGCCCGCGACGTCCCGGCCGTCCGACAGCTGGGCGCCGGTACCGGTGCCGCCCTCGACGACCTTGCTCATCGCGTACGTGGCGTCGTGCGCGGTCTGCGGGCTGAACGCCTGGTGCCCGTCCTCGGTGAACTTCTTGGTGTCGCCGTCCCCGTTGGTGACCGCCTTCACCGTGTAGGGCGTGTGGTAGGTCCCGTCGTCGGCGAACGTGGCGTACGCGCCCGCCTGCTGCACCGGGTGCGCGGAGACGGTGCCCAGCACGAACGACAGGCCCTTGTTGGCGTCGTTGGCGGTGAGCTGCTGCTTGGTATAGCCCATCTTCTCCGCCATGTCGGTGATCTTGCCGAGGCCGATCTCCTTGGCGAGGTTGACGTAGGCGGTGTTGACCGAGTGTTCGGTGGCGGTGACCAGGTTGATCATGCCGAACTGCTCGTTGCTGTCGTTGGTCGGGTGGTAGCCGCCGGGGAAGTACTGCGGGGAGCTGCCGTCGAACGTGCTGTTCAGCGTGACGTCGCCGCTGTCGAGGGCGGCCGCCAGCGCGATCGGCTTGAAGCCCGAGCCGACCTGGGCGGTGTCGTAGAACGTGCTGCTGGCCGCCTCGGTCAGGTAGTTGCGCCCGCCGTAGAACGCCAGCACCTGGCCGGTCTTCGGGTCGATCGACACCAGCCCGGTGCGGATCTTCTTGCTCATCCCGTCGGGGGTGTTGTCGGTGACCGCCTTCTTGGCGGCGTTCATCAGATCATTGTCGAATGTCGTGGTGATCTTCAGCCCGCCGCGGTTGATCTCGTCCTCGGTGTAGCCGCGCCGCTCGATGAGCTCCTTCTTGGCCACATTGATCATGTAGCCCTTCTGGCCCTTGTACACCTCGGTGATCGACTGCTTCTTCGGCATCGGGAACGTCATCGTCGCGACGTCGGCCTGCTTCACCGCGCCGTCGCGGACCATGTTGTTCAGCACGGCGTGCCAGCGCTGCTCGGCGGCGGGCCGGCGGTCGCCGGTCGGGTCGCCGAACGGGGTGGGCTGCTGGATCGCGGCGGCCAGGTAGGCGCCCTGCGCGGGCGTCAGCTTGCTGACGTCGGTGCCGTAGTAGGCCTTGGCGGCGGCCTGGATGCCGTACGCGTCACGGCCGAAGTAGATCGTGTTGAGGTACTGCTCGAGGATCCAGTCCTTGTCCTTCTCCCGGCCCACCTTCAGGGAGACCATGATCTCCTTGAGCTTGCGCGCCGCGGAACGTTCGGTACCGATGCCGCCGTAGTAGTTGCGCACCATCTGCTGCGTGATCGTCGAGCCGCCCTGCAGCTGCTCGCCGCTGGCCGTGGACCACAGCGCCCGCGCGGTGCCGCTCACCGAGACCCCGGGGTCCTGGTAGAAGCTCCGGTTCTCGGCCGCGATCACCGCGTCCCGCACGCCCTGCGGAACCTGGTCCAACGGCACGGCGGTACGGTTCGTGCCCGTCTTGCCGATCAACGTCTTGCCGTCGGCGAAGTAGAAGCTGGGCCCCTGCGCCACCGCCGACTTCTGCGGCGACGGCACGGGCGTGAACAGGTAGGCGATGGCGAACGCCGCGATCCCGAAGCCGAGCAGCCCCAGAATCGTGAACACGAACCGCCGCGTATACCGCGCCGCCCGGCTCCGCTTCTTCTTGGGCTTCTTCCCACCAGGCCCGCCAGGTCCCCGACCGCCCGGAGGCCTCCCCCCAGGAGGCCCACCCGCGCTAGCCGGCGTGGCAGCCCCCGCAGCCGCAGCGCTCGCGCCCTGCGCACCCGCGTCCGCAGCGCTCGCGCCCTGCGCACCCGCGTCCGCAGCGCTCGCGCCCTGCGCACCCGCAGCGCCCGCGCCCGCAGCCCCCTGCGCACTAACAGCAGTCACATCCGCGTCGCCGGTGCCCTGGGCGGTAGCCGAGCTCGCTGCCTGCGCGGCCGCCGCGTTCGCGTCCTGGGCAGGCGTTCCGTCGGCGCCTTCAACGTCCGCCGTACTCGCGCTCTGAGCAGTCGTCGCGCTCGCGCCCTCCGGGGTCGTCCCGTTCGCGTCCTGAGCAGGCGCCGCGTTCGCGTTCTCCGTGCCCGTCGCGCTTGCGGCGTCGGTGGCCGTCCCGTTCGCGTCCTGCGCGGCCGTCCCGTTCGCGGCTTCCGGGGTCGTCGCGTTCGCGGACTGGGAGCTCGCCGAACGCGCGTCCTGCGCGGATGCCGCCTTTTCGTCCTGAGTCGCGGACGTCATTTCGCCGTCGTCCGCCGTGGCGTTTGTGTCGTGGGTGGCCGCGGCCTTTTCGCCAGGTTCTGCGTCCTGGGCGAACGTCGCCGTGGCACCGGCCTTGTCCCGAGTGCCGGAATCGCTCGTTTCAACGTCGTCCGACCCGGTGGGCTTGCCGCCGTCCGGGTCCTTTCCACTGCTACTCACAAGCCCCCCGTGATTCTTTCGTTACCGACGATACCCGAGGGGCTCCGTGCTTTCGGCCGATCACTGCACACTCCCAAGCCGTCCCATGAATAGGACGATCGGCACACACGTGCGGTTGTCGTGGCCCATCTCACGGCCGTATCGGGTAAACCACCACCTACAACCAAAACGGCGGGGCACCCCACAGGGTGCCCCGCCGTCAAGGCGAGTTCTCGCCTACTTGGGGACGGTCCCCAGGATGTCGACCACGAACACCAGCGTGTCGGTGCCCTTGATGCCCGCCTCGGGGTTGCCGGTCTTGCCGTACCCCTCCTTGGGCGGCAGCACCAGCATCACGCGGCTGCCGATCTTGGCGCCGGTCAGGCCCTTGTCGAAGCCGGGCACCGTGCCGCCGGTCCCGACCGGGAACACCGCCGGGGCGCCCTTCTTCCAGCTCTCGTCGAAGACCTTGCCGTCCCGCCAGATCGCGCCCACGTACTGGACGACGGCCTGGTCGCCCTTGGCCAGCGCGGCGCCGTTCCCCTGCGCCAGCGTCTTGATCTGCAGCTTGTCCGGCGCGTCCACGCCCTTGGGAATGGTGATCTTCGGCGCGTTGCCGCCGGTCGGCGCGTCGACCTTGGGCAGGTTCTTGTCGCTGAACTTGGTGTCGGTCCCGTTCGCCGCGGCGCCCTTCGGGTAGGCGGAGAGCACGTCGACCACGAAAACGACCGAGTCGTTGTTGCCCAGGCCCATCTGCTGGCCCTGCTCGCCGAAGCCATCGGCCGGCGGCAGCGTCAGAACGAGGCGGCTACCCGCGGAGTGCCCCACGAGCCCCTTGTCCAGGCCCTTGAGTTCGGTCTTGCCGACCGTCATCGGCAGGACCTTCTTGGTCGCGTCGGTCGCCTTGAACGAGGAGTTGAGCTCCTTGTTCGTGCTGGACTTCCCGTTCCCGCCGGTCTTCGGGGCCCACTGGTAGAACGCGAACTTCACCAGGGCGGTGTCGCCGTTCGCCAGCTTCGGCCCGGTCCCCTTGATCGCCTCGTCGACGCTGAACGTCTTGCTGGGCGCACGGTTCTTGGGAATTGTTACCTTCGGCGCCTCGCCGAACTTGCCCGACACCTTGATCTGCGGCGTCGGCCCAAAGATCTTGCCGGGCCTGGTGGTGAGGTACGCCGTCCCGCCCACGATCACCAGAACGACCGCCACGGTGCCCGCGATCGAGGCCCGGCGGCGCTTCTTGGCCTTGGCCGCGGTCAGCCCGGAAGGCCGCGGCGCCCGCCGCTGGCTGCTCCCGCCGCCGCTGATCCCATGCGGGGTGAACTCCGGACTCCGGATGTTCTTGGCGTTCGGCAGCTTGGCCTTGACCGCCGGCTCGCCCCGGGGCTTGTCATCCTCGGCCATGTTTCCTCACTCGCTCCGGGTTCGACGACACCACGAAAGTGACCACCCTTCCAGCCCCGACCTAAGGGCAGCGTGAGAAACACGCAAAGGTGGCCATCCTGCAATCTACCGGCAGTCCCCAAGCCCCACCGGCCGCCGCCACCCTACCCCCCGCCTCTGAACGCCCCGTCACTCTCCGCACCGCCCCCGCTGGCCACACCCACCCTCAAGAGCCCCCGAAAGCCCCCTGGTTAGAGCAGTTCCGCTAGCGAAAAAGGATTCGCCCAACCGCCAAGACTGACCCACCCTGGGCCTCATGACGCTCTCCAAGTTGTCCTATGACGACGTCGCCTACTTGCTGCGTGACCTGTGCATAGACCTCGGCTTCTGCCTACCACCCGAAGACCAGGCAAGGCTTTGCGCATCCCCGCCGGCAGATATCGACTCGTTCACAGATGCCGTCTTCCAAGCCGAAGGCATGGACCCGCTCCTGCACAAGAAGCTTCGCCGCCGAGTCCGGGAGACCGTGGCGAAAGCTTTCGAGGCCGACTGACCCAGTGGGACCGGTGGGACTTGAACCCACGACCGCCTGCATATAAGACAGGCGCTCTCACCGGCTGAGCTACGGTCCCGTCCGGATCAGCTTGACCCGCGGTCTCCGTATCCCGCCAGCCCAATTTCCGAGCACGTCGCCGCAGCCGCCACACCTTTCCCAGCGTGCTCCGACCGTAAAACCTGACGCAATGTCAGTTTCAAACCGCCGGGACTCCCTAAGATCACCTGAAGATCCGAGACCCGGGGAGCTGGTTTGAGCAAGGACGTAGCGCCGGAACCCGGGCTTTCGCCCGAGAGACTGGCGTTCTTCACCGACGCGGTCGTCGCGATCGCCATGACCCTCCTCGCCGTCGAGCTGGAACGCCCAACCGAGAAAGACCTGGAGTCCGGGCGCACCCTGTGGGACTTCCTGGTCGACCAGCAGGGCTCCTACCTGGCGTTCGCGCTGGCGTTCATCCTCGTCTGGTCCGCCTGGCGCCGCCATCACCAGCTGATGGACCGCGTCGATCACCTCTCACAGGCGTTCGCGTCGTGGCATGCGCCGTTCCTGCTGACGATCGCGTTCCTGCCCTTCCCGACCGCGGTCATCGGCGCCTCGATCCACAACCCGATGGCGCAGACCCTCTTCGCCGGCACCATGGCGGCCATGTCGTTCTGCGAGGCGATCCTCAAGCAGATAGCGGTCAGCGCCGGCCTGGTCACCGACGACCCGGCGATCACCCGCCGCCACGCCGACGCCTCCTGGACCGTCTGCCTCTGGTTCCTCCTCAGCGCGGCCCTGGCCTGGATCTTCACGCAGGTCTTCGTCCTCTGGTTCTTCGCCCCGCTGGCCGCCGCCTACGGCGGAAAGCTCACCTCCCGCCTCCGCACCCTCCGATGACCTCCTCAACGAATGGCGCGCCGTAGCAGCAGCCCCTAACGCCGGCGTCCCGTCTCGTCCGCTTCTTCATCGGGCCAGTCGAGAATGTCCTGAGGCATGACGACAAGCCGCGCGTTGCCTTGGTGACGCTCCCACCCGGGTCACCGGGGTCGTACCGGATGTCGATCACATCTCCCGCATGCGGAACGTGATCGTCGCCGCCCATCTCGTTCGTGTCGAGCACCGAGCGCGCGGCCTTCCCATCCCGAGTGCTGAACTCGACCCTGACCCGCAGGTCCTTCCGCTCCCACCCGACACTGACGACCTTGGCCGGAGCGACCACACCGTTCCGCTCCAGTTCGACCTCGTCGGCGAGGTCGACCCCCGCCCACGTCCCCGCCACGGCTGCGCCGGCAAGAACCCCCCGCCGCCTCCAGCTTGTACCCCCGTCTCATATCTCTCGGACGGCCCGCCGGCCCGACCCGGTTGCACCGCTGACCGATCACGGTCACCTGCCCGCTCGCCCCGCCAGCCCAGGTTTGTGAGCTCTGCGCAGGGCGGCGGGCGCGGCGTTGTTCTTGACGGATCGTCCAATGCATGTCTACGGTTCTGGGATTGACTGATAATCAGTCAATCGGATGGAGGCTTCATGATCACACGTGGTCAGGAGAAGGCCGGTGCTCTGGTGGGGGCGGTGTTCTCCGGGGGTGCGCTGGCGGCTCACTTTCTGGTCGGCCGCTCGCTCGAGGAGCGGTTGGGGCTGGTCGCCGACCCCTGGTATCGGCGCGAGATCGGGACGGTCAACGCCGGGTTCTTGTACGGGTCGTTGCGCTTGTACAAGGGCGAGCGCGACATCACGTTCCTGCGTTCAACCGGCATGAGCGCCCTGCTCATGGCGGGGGTGCGGGCCGTCGCCACGCTTCGGGGTGAGCGGCGTGGGGCGTTGAGCTTCCTTGTCATGGCGGGCGACGTGGCGCTGGGGGCTGGGGCGGTTGCGGTGAGCCTTCTGCCGGAGCCGGGGGTGGATGAATGAAGGAGAAGATCACTGCGGAACAGCGGGTGTTGGCGGGCGGGACGCTGGCCATGGCGGGCGTCGCGTTCTTCGGGCACCTGGTGGCTCCGGGGGGAATGGCCGGGTACTTCGGGTGGCGCGAGGATCGCTGGTATCAGCGTGAGATCGGGGCGTTCAACGCCGGGCTCGGAATCGGCATGATCAGGGCGTTGCGCGGGCGGCCGGAGGAGGCATTCCTGGTGTCCGCCGGGGCCAGCGCGTTGCTGCTGGCGGCCACGCGTGCGGCGGCCGTGGCGAGCGGAGACCGGAGCGGGAAGCGCAACGTGGCCACCGTCGTGGGTGATCTGGTGCTGGGCCTGGGGGCGATCCACCAGGTCCGGGCGCTGGCTCGCGTTCGCGATGAGGCGGGGTGAGCCATGTTCCTGTGCCGGTACGAGACGGAAGACGGGGTGCGGCTGGGCGCGCGCCTTGATGGTGATCGTGTCGTCGATCTGACCTCCATGATCGAGGAATTGGGGGTCGGGGCGCCGGGGGATCCGGCGGCGGAATTCATCCGGGCTGGGCAGGCGGCCCTGGACGCGGCCTCCGAGCTGCTCACCCGGGCGCCCGAAGAGCTGGTGGTGCCACTTGAGGGGCTGCGGCTTCTGCCGCCGTTCCGGCCGGTGAAGGTGCGCAACTTCAGCGTGTACGAGGGGCACATCCGGAACGCCGTCCGTGCCGCGATCGAGCTGCGGGCGGGGCGGGTCGCCGCCGATCTGGCGGACAGGCTGGGGATCGCGAGGCCGCCACGGGCCTGGTATCGGCGGCCTCTTTATTACAAGGGCAACCACGCGTCCGTGATCGGGCCGGACGCCGAGATCGTACGGCCCTCGTACACCGAGCAGCTCGACTACGAGCTGGAGCTCGCCGTCGTCATCGGGCGGCCGGGCCGGGACCTGGACGCGGCGACGGCCCTGGATCACGTGTTCGGCTACACGCTGCTGAACGACGTGTCGGCGCGCGACGTTCTGACCGGCGAGCTGCTGTCGCGGATGGGACCGGCCAAGGGCAAGGACTTCGACACCGGGAACGTGATCGGTCCGTGGCTGGCGACGCGGGACGAGGTCCCCGACCCGCGGGCGCTGAACGGAGAGGTCCGGGTGAACGGGCGGCGGCGCGCGACCTGCACCACCTCGGACATGCGGTACTCGGTCGAGCAGATGCTCGTGGAGGCCTCGCGCGGGGAGACGCTCGTCCAGGGCGAGCTGATCGGCACCGGCTGCTGTACGTGGGGGTCCGGGCTGGAGCTCAAGACGTTCCTGCAGCCGGGCGATCTGGTCGAGCTGTCGCTGGGGCGGCTCGGCACGCTGCGCAATCGGGTAGCGGCGACGTGACTCGGGAAACGATCGTCGGCGCCGGTCTGCACGGCTCTTGAGAATCTGCACGGCTCTTAAGAAAAGGGGATCCATCCATGGCCAGACGATCAGTACCGAACGTTCTGGTGCGGCCCGAGGACCTGAACCAGTCCCCGCGGCCCGGCGCACCGGCCAAGCTCGCCCATGTCGTCTTCAAGACTCCACGCAGCGCCGAGATGGCGCGCTGGTACGCGACGGTGCTCGACGCGATGGTCGTCTACCGCGACCGCCGCCTGACGTTCCTGACCTATGACGAGGAGCATCACCGCATCGCGCTGGTGGCCCTGCCTAAGGCGTTCCGGATCCCGGGGCGAGTCTGGGCGCTGCACCGCAAGGTCTGGGGCTTCGACCACGTCGCGTTCACCTACGACAGCCTGCCGGACCTGGTCGCGACCTACCGGCGGCTCGCCGACGCGGGCATCACGCCCGTGTGGTGCATCAACCACGGCCCGACGACGTCCATGTACTACGAGGACCCGGACGGCAACCGGGTCGAACTGCAGGTCGACAACTTCAGTGGCCCCGCCGAGCTGGTCGACTGGATCCAGAACGGTGAGTTCGCGAGCAACCCTATCGGCGTCGAGTTCGACCCGGACGTGCTGGAACGCCTGCTGGGCGAAGGGGTGCCGGCCGAGCAGCTCCTCGAACGCGGATCCGCACCCCCCGACGGTCGCGCACCTCGCGCGGGCCTGCGCACCATCCGCTGGAAGACCCTCTAAGCACCGCGCCGAGGCCGTGCGCGGCCCGCCTCGAGGCCCGCCTCGAGGCCCGCCTCGAGGACCGCCTCGAGGACCGCCTCGAGGACCACCCCGAGGACCGTCCCGAGGCCTGCGGGGGCGGGATTGGGCCTTGACCGCCACCAAGTTACGGAATGAAACTTACAAGTCGTAACTTCCTGGGAGGCGGGCTGTGCGCAGGGTCGTGGTGATCGGTGGCGGGCTGGCCGGGTTGGCTTCGGCGGTGTGGCTCGCCGAGGCCGGCGATCAGGTGACGTTGCTGGAACGCAGGGGGCGTCTCGGCGGGCGGACGCTCGGGTTTCCGCTGAACGAAGCCGACGGGGAGATGGTCGACAACGGGCAGCACGTCATCGCCGGGTCCTACGACTACATCCTGAAGTACCTCGACTCAGTGGGGACGCGGAAGTTCGTCGCGTTCCCCGACACCTTCGGCATCAGGGCAGCCGACGGGACCACGGCGACCCTGGGTGTACGTGCTCGCGACCAGCTCAGGCTCTGGACCGGCCGGGTCCCCGGGATCGGGGTACGCGACGTCATGCGCAGCGTTCTCCCGCACCTGCGCATGATGGCGGCCTCGCTTCGCCCCAAAGACGAACTGGACGAGATCACGGTCGAGCAGTGGTTCGACCGGATCGGGATGCCGCAGGCGCTGCGCCGGATGCTGTGGTGGCCGGTGGCTTTGGGCGTACTGAACGAGGTGCCGCCCCTGGCGTCCGCGCACGCGCTGGCGTCGGTGATGCGAACGGGCAACAGGAAGGCCCTGCGGCACGGACGGCGCGCGTTCAGCATCGGCTATCCGACCGTGGATCTGCGGACCCTCTACCTCACGGGGCCGAGAAGGTGTTCGCGGAGAAGGGCGTCGACGTCCGGCTGCGTGCCAAGGCCGCGCGGGTCGAGGTGGACGGTGGCAGGGTGCGGGGCGTGACGATGGCCGACGGCGAACTGATCCCGGCCGACGCGGTGATCGTCGCGGTGCCGGCCTGGGACGTCGGCGGCCTGCTGGAGCACGTTCCAGGGACCGAGAAGATCGCCGCCGCGACCCAGAAGCTGGTCCCGATTCCGATCATGTCGGTCAACCTCTACCTCGACCGGCCGATCGGGACGACGCACCCCTGGGAGACGCTGCTGGAGAGCGACGTCCACTGGGTCTTCGACCGGACCGTGATGCACGGCAAGCGAAGCTCCGCGGGCCACCTCTACGCCCTCACCACCTGCGCGTCCTACGACCTCATCGAGTTGCGGGCACCCGAAGTCATCGAACGCTGCATGGCGTCCCTACGCAGCATCTATCCCCTAGCGGAAGACGCCAGAGTCGTACACGCGCACGTCGTCCCCTGGCGGAAGGCCACCTTCTCCTCACGCCCAGGCACCGGCACCATCCGTCCCGACCAGCGCACCGCCGTCGAGGGCCTCGCCCTGGCCGGCGACTGGACCCGCAACGACTGGCCCACGACCATGGAAGGCGCCGCGCAGAGCGCCGCTCGCGCCGTCGATGCCCTGCGTACGATCAGCTGACCATGGCAAGGATGAGCGCCGACCGCCGCCGGGACCAGATCCTCGACGCCACCAGGACGATCGTCGACGCCGAAGGCTTCGCCGCGGTCACCATCGCCCGCGTCGCCGAGGCCGCCGGCATCACGCGAACCCTGGTCTACCACCAGTTCGCCGACCTCTCCGGCCTCCTCACCGCGCTCGTCGATCGTGAGGCTGAACGCGCCATGGCCGGCCTCCTCAAGGTCATCACCGAACGCCCTCCGGCCGACCGGGATCCGTTCACCGCGGCACTCGAAGGCCTCATCAACGCCGCCGACGCCGACCCCGCGACCTGGCGCATGTTCCTCATGCCCTCCGAAGGCGGCCCACCAGAGCTCTACGAACGCATCGCCCAAGGCCGTGCCCTGGGCCGCCGCCGCATCATCGAACTCCTCAACGCCCCCGACCAGCTCATCCCCACCGGCCCCGACCCGGCTCTGTCCATCCACCTGCTCCACCTGGTCGGCGACGAACTCCTCCGCCTCCATCTCCGCGACCCCGACGCCTACCCCGCCGACCGCGTCCTCACCCAATGCGCCCGCATGGCCGCCCAGATGAGCCAGCCCCACAGCACCGCCGACGGATAGGCGCTTCGCCGCCAGACAGAAACGCCCATCCGTCATGCCACGATCGCCCTACCTAGGCGGGCCCGTGACCACGCCCGAGGGGTTGTTCATCAGGCCGCTGACGCCGGCCCCGTTCGGAGACGGGAGCAGGAACCCGAGGGTCCCCGCTCCTCCAGCCAGTCCACCCAGCACCGCCTCCGCGGGTCCGAAGCCGCTGCCGGGTGGTTCGAACCCTGGATGCGGGCCTCCATGCCGGAGGTTGACGGCTATCCGCGCGTCAAGATCAAGGCCGGTGAGGGGCACGCCCTCGATTCGGCGACCATTCCCGGATCGACGACGGCGATCAGGTCGTCCTCGCGGATCAGGGTGACCGTGCAGGCGACGCGGTCGGCGGCGTACCCGGTGGTCAGGATGTGAACGGTCGCTGTCATGCCTTCTGATATCACGCCTGTCTGAGCGAGTTCATCCACTCGGCGCCTGACCGGCCATGCCACTGGCTGTCCAAAAAAGGGGGGCTCCAGTGGAGTCGCCGCCCTTCGGACGTGCCCCGACCCTGTGAAGCGTCCTTCGAGAATTTCGGCCCGTGGTTCTGATAAAGGAGCAGCCATTTTCGCGGGCATTGCCTGAAGTGGTCAGGTGATAGTCAGATTAGCCCTGCCCGTCGTAGTGTCCATCTTGCCGCGCCAGTCCGCTCGCTTGTGCGCATCGGAGATGATTCGCCTTGTCGGTCTCAACTGGCAGTACTTGGTCTGCGCCACCAACCGAATCGGAGTTCGGAGGTGATCGGCGAGGCGGGGATCTGGAGTCGTTCTTCGATCCACGCCACTTCCAGGAGAATTCACGGGCCGCGCTGCTGCGGCTGTCCCGCCAGCTCGCCGACCAATCGGTCAAGGGCCTGGACCTCGTTGATCCGGGCATGCTGACCAAGCTCGCCCGGGAGTTGATGACGCGGGAACGTGAAAAGGTCGCCGACTTCGACCATGGGCGGCTGGCCGAGATCCTCGATCTCTATGTGGGTACGGGGATCCAGGTGCATTCACCCGGCTATATGGGGCGGCAGTTCTCTGGAGTCTTTCCGCTGGCGGGCGTCGTCGACTTCGTGAGCTCTGTGGTCAACCAGCCGTCGTCGTTCTACGAGGCGGGTCAGCTGCCGAATGTGGCCGAGCGCATCATGGCCGAGGAGCTGAATCGCTACCTCGGCTGGGATCCGGACCGGGCCACGATGATCACCACTTCGGGCGGTTCGCTGGCCAACCTGACCGCGCTGCTGGCCGCCCGCAACGAGGCCTTCCCCGAGATCTGGGCGCGCGGCGATCCCGGTGGGGGCGGGCTGCCGGCCATCGGGGTCAGTGAGGAGGCGCACTACAGCGTGGTCCGTGCGGCCGGGGTGCTCGGCATTGGAGAATCGCAGGTCATCCGGCTTCCGGTGAACCGGCGCGGGCAGCTGCGGCCGGATCGGGCGGCCGCAGTCCTGGCCGCCGCGGAACGCCGGAACCTGCGTGTCTTCTGTCTGGTGGCCTCTGCGGGGACGACCTCGATGGGCGCGTTCGATCCGCTCGACGAGCTGGCCGATCTGGCCGCCCGGCGCGGCATGTGGCTGCACGTCGACGGGGCGCACGGCGCGAGCCTGGTGGTGTCGGACCGGCATCGCGCCAAGCTGCGGGGTATCGAGAAGGCCGACTCGCTGACCTGGGACGCCCACAAGATGTTGTTCGTCCCGGCGCCGTGCACGCTGCTGTTCTACCGGCGCGGTGAGACGGCGGCCGGTGCCTTTCGCCAACGGGCCAGCTATGTCTTCGACGATGAGCCGGACATCTACAGTTCGTTCGACAGCGGGGACAAGAACTTCGAATGCACCAAGCGTCCTATGATCATGCCGCTGTGGACGCTCTGGTCGGTGTACGGCCGGGCGCTTTTCGCCGAAAAGATTGATTATCTGTGCGCGCTGACCGGTGAAGCGCATCGCATTCTCCAGGCTGAGCCCGATTTCGCGGTCCTGCATGAGCCGGAAGCGAATATTCTGTGCTTTCGCTACCAGCCCAGGGAGATCGGCGCCGACCTTCTCCACCGTCTGCAGCTCGATATTCGTGACCAACTGCGTGGCGACGGAAGGTTCTTCATCTCGAAGGTGGATGTCCACGGGGTCGCGGCCCTGCGTCTTGTGCTGATGAACCATCGAATCCACGCCGGGCACCTCACCATGCTCGTCGCCGAAATCAGAAAGATCGGCGCACGCCTGCTCCTCGCGGCCTGATCCGAGTCGGACTGATCCGGTCCGCTGATCTGGATCGGGCTGATTCAGGCCGACTGATCCGGTCCGCTGATCCGGTCCGCTGATGCGGATCGGCTGATTCAGGCCGACCTCGGCCGGACCGGCACCTCGTTCATCCCCGAAAACAGGAGTCACCAATGGGCTCAACGCTCCTTGACCCTGCCTCTGCCACAGAACTCGCGGCCCGGCTGATTCCCGACGAGGAACTGCGACCGTGGTCGGTCGACGACGTCGCGCGCCTGCCCTCGTTCGCGAGCAAGCTGGGCGAGTGCGAACGGATCTGCGGCGTTCCCTACGGCGAGACCTCCCACGCGATCCAGGACGCGCTGGTGCTGCGCAGGCTTCAGCAGATGGTCTGCTCCATCCTTCTCAATCCACTGTGGCGTGAGCGGCTGAACCACTTCGGGATCTTCGCCGCCCCCGCGACGTTCGAGGACTGGGAACGGATTCCGCTGTCGGACAAGGTCGTTCAGCGCGACATGCTCATGGGCGCGCGGCCCGGAATGGTGGTGCCCCTGGAGCGGGGCGGTTTCCAGGTCGTGGCCAGCGGCGGCACCAGCGACGGTCTTCCGCTCGAGGTCGTCTACTCGCTGCGCGAGCTGCGCGACACCTACCGGATCGCCGGCGAGTTCATGGGCGCCCAGCAGTTGCGCGGGCCCCTGTCAGGTCCCGAGCCCAAGTGGCTGTTCACGACGCTCGCCGACTACCAGATGTGGAGCAGCGGGACGATGGTCGGCGGCGTCCTGTCGCACGTGCCCGGGGTCAACTTCATCGGAGCCGGCCCGGTCACCGCCCCCGTGCTGGCGCACATGTTCACCTATCCCGGTCCCAAGGCCCTGATGGGCATCACCGCCGGCGTCGGGCTCCTGAGCGACCTGGGCGCGGGGATTCCGCAGGCGGCGCGGGAGAGCTTCCGGGTCGCCATGTACGGCAGCGGCGTCCTCACCCAGCGGAAGCGGTCCGAGCTGCGTGCGGTCTTCCCGAACGTGTCGATCCTCAGCTATTTCGCCGCGACGCAGGCCGAGACGATCGGGCTGCAGCTGCGGGACGAGTCCCCGGAGCTCGCGGCGGTCCCCGGCCTGCATCTGATCGAGATCGTGGACGAGAACGGCCGGGCGGTCGCCGAGGGGGAGGAGGGCGAGCTGGTGGTCACCCGCCTGCACGCCCACGAGGCACCGCTGTTGCGGCTCAAGCTCGGGGATCGCATGGTCCGCAGGTCACGGCTGGACGGGCCGGGTTTGAAGACGCAGTGCTTCGAGTTCGCCGGCCGTACGGGCGACGTGCTGCACCTCAACGACAGCCAGTACTCCGCGCCGGTCGCCTACGCGGCGCTGAACGACGACCTCCGCAAGTCGGCGGCGATCGACCTGGACGCGATCGCCCACGAGATCCAGTTCGTCAACAACCGTGAGGCCAAGGCCATCACCCTGCTCGTCACGGTCGACGACGTCGACGGCCTCACGCGCCGCATGAACGGCGCCCTGGGCCCGGTGGGCGTGCAGCACCTGTTCACCGGAGCACTGCCCCGCGCGCTGTCGCTGTTCAACGACCGGGAGGCCACACCGGCCTCGATCGAGCAGACGGGCTACCGGTTCCAGCTCGTCTTCGTCCATCGCCTGTCGCCGGAGATCGAGCGGACCGTCGTCGGCAAGGTCCCCCTCGTGCGGGATCGGGGGTGATGGAGCGGCCGCCGTTCCGCCGGCGGCCATGCCCCTCAGCGGGCGGCACGCCTCTCAGCGGGCGGCACAGCCACGCCCCTCAGCGGGCGGCACGCCCCTCAGCGGGCGGCACAGCCACGCCCTCAGTGGGCGGCACAGCCAGACACCGAGCAATGACGGGAGAAGACGTGAAACCGAAGATCAGCATCGTCGTCATGGTCGACGCGGTCGGGGCGCTCTCGGACCAGACGCTGCACAACGGCAACCTGTCCCTGGTGGACGACAGCCCGTTCCACAGCCACCACCAGGGCACTCCGAACCTCGCCACCGCGGTCATGCCCGGACAGGTCGTCAAGTGGACCCCGATCGCCGTGGACGTCCAGACACCGGTCGAGATCCAGGGGATCGCGTTCCTCGGTCCCGACGGCCGGACCACGGCAGAGCCCTACGGCTCCATGTCCACCGATCACCCAGGTCCGGCGGCGCACCAGCCTGCCGGTGCCCTGGCAGACTCCATGGCCGGCTATCCGGCGGGTCAGCCGGGCCTGGCGGCGCCCCCGCCCGCTCCGGCCCTGACCACGGGTGACCCGGCCCCCACTCTGCCCGGCCATGCAGGGGCCGCCACGCTTCACGGCGGTCACGCAGGTCCGGCGGGTCAGCCAGGCCAGGCCGGTCTGGCCGGTCCGGGCGGTCCGGGCGGTCTGGCCGGTCCGGGCGGTCAGGCGGGTACGGCCACGCTGCAAGGCGCTCCCGCGGCGTACGAGGTGGCCCCGTCCGATGAGCCGGAGCCTGCGGCGGGTCACGAGAACCTCGACCTGCTGGTCTGGGAGGGGACCGTTCCCTTCCACATGGTGCCCAACATCCCCTACCGCTACCGGCTCACCGTGAAGCTCCACGAAGGGCCCAACAGCGTCATGCACATCGACTCACCCGCACTGGTGCGCGTGTAACCCCTCCCATCCGGAAGGCGAATCATGGCCCAACAACACGGAATCATCGTGCTCATCGACGTGGCGAACGCGCTCGAGTCGCGCACTCTGGACGGCAACGCCTACTGGTTCGACAACATGAAGTTCCTGGGCTCCGCGGGCGAGGGCACCCAGCAGCTGGTGACCATCGTCCCCGGCACCTACTACATGGACGGTTCCCAGGCGACGGAACAGGTGTTGAACTGGCTGCCCGCCGCGCTCGGCGCCATTCCGCCGACGGTCCCCGTCAACTACCACGCCGAACGTGCGCAGCAGACCGACCGGCAGGCCCTGGAACAGCTGGCCGCGCTCACCGAGGCCACCGGCATCGGCGCCGGAACCGGGGTCGAACGCATCCAGGGCGAGGTCGGCCGCCGGGCGCGGCGCCCGCGCGGCAGCCGCAGCCTCACCACCGGCAAGGTTCTGGACGTCACAGGCCAGGTCGCCGGCACCGACCCCACCGCGGCCTACAACTACCCGAAACCGGTGATCACCGGAATCACCGGGCAGGCCGTGGACGAGAAGATCATGTACCCGGCCCAGTACGGCTCCCCGGACATGGTCTACGACGGCTGGTACTGGGCGGCGACCGTGGACACCAGCCGGCCGGGCGTCTACCCGTACCGGATGGACGTGCAGCTGCACGAACTGGTCGAACGCGACGGCGAACTGGTCTGGGAGTCGGTGAACCTCGCCTGCGACTCCGCGCTCAAGATCACCGCTGAGCCCAAGGTCAACGGCTTCACCCACGCCGGGCTCGGCGCGCTGCCCGTCCCCGCCACGCCACCGACCGCCTAGCCGTTACGGCGGCCCTCTCCGATCGGAGGAGCACATGCCCCCCAAGGCTCAGCAACCGCAGAACCGTGCCCAGCAGCAGCAGAAGAACCCCGTCGCCGCCGGCCGCCCGGTAACGATCACCGCCGTGGTGGACCCCGTCGCAGCGCTCGCCGCCTGGGATCTGACCGGCAGCGTCTACATGTACGACACCAACAGAACGGAGGGCTCCACGGGCTTCGGCACCGAGGAACTGCGCACCAAGGTGCGCCAGGGTGAGCGGCTCCTCTGGAACGTCATTCCCCTGGAATGCGAGACGTTCGTCGCCATCTACGGAATCGACATCGACGAGCGGTTCTGCGAGCCCCGCATGCAGACCTACCCCGGGACCGACATCACGTTCTGGACGGCGACGGTGAAGCAGGACATCACCGAACCGGTCCGCTACCGGCTCCAGTTCCTGCTGGGCACCGTGACCAAGCCGTTCGCCACGGAGGCATATCAAGCACTCGTCGACCGCGGCGCGCCGGGCGCGAAGGAGCAGTGATGAACGAGACGTACCACTCGAGCGATCTCAGCGACCGCGGCCAGCTCAACTCGGTCCAGCTCAACGTCGTGACGCTCGTCGACATGGAGCGGGCGGCGGCGACGCAGTCCCTCGACGGCTGCCTGTTCATGATGGACAACAGCGTCGGCGGCATCGGGCAGGGCACCGACCATCCGGAGACGATCTGCAAACAGGGCCAGGTCCTCAACTGGATCATCCGGCCGATCGAGATGGACCGCCGCCCCGACGGCACCTGGCCGCCGATGCCCAAGATCAACAACCTGGTCTTCCTCGACATGGAGAAGGGCGACGAGAACGACGTCGCCGAACGCCGGATCATGACCGAACTCAAGATCTACGGCGGCCCGGACCTCATGCGGGACCCGAACACGGCCATTTACTACTACTGGGCCGGTGCCGTCCTCAGCACCGCGCAGCCGGGCCTGTACCGCTACCGGTTCGTCCTCGAACTGGAGAAGGAGATCGGCACCCAGAAGCTGTACTTGAACACCACGCGCCACCCGGCGCTCAGGGTCCTGCAGGTCTGACGAGCCTCAACCGTCCAGGGGCGGCAGGCCGATGCCGCCCTTGGACACGGCCATCTGGAATCACGGCCATCTGGAATCGCGATGTGCGAGGAGAAACCGATGTCTGACGCGCAAGTGCCGATCGGATCGGCCGTTCTCGGTGCGGGCGCCCCGACCCTGGTCGCGACCCTCCCCGCCGCCGACCACGCGTCCACCATGCGCGCCGCGCACCACGCCGCCGACGCCGGCGCCCACGCGCTCTCAAGCGCGGACCCGGTCGCGCACACGCTGGCCGCCGCGGGCAAGGAGACCGGCCTGCCCGTCATCGCGTACGTCACCAGCACCGACGACGCCGAGCGCGTCGCCGACCACGCGGACATGCTCCGGATCGCCACGGGAGACCCGCACCTTCTCCGCGCCGCCGCACGCACGGGCCGGCCGATCCTCCTGGAACGCGCACCGGGCACGACGATGACGTCCTGGCTGTCGGCCGCCGACCTACTGGCCGACGAGGGCGCCCCCGGCGTGGCGCTCGGGGAACGCGGCAACGACATCGGAACGATCCTCACGCTCCAGAACCGTTCGACCCGCCCGATCATGCTGGACCCGCACACCGATCCCGCCCTCCTGACCGCGGTCTCCCGGGCGGCACTCGGCGCCGGTGCGGACGGACTGTTCCTGAACATGGACGACGCCGGAACGGCCGCGCTCCTCCTCCACGATCTGACCGTCACCTCCGCGCTCCTGTCGATCCGTGAATCACCCGAGCGGAACGACGCGGCCCCACAGAGCGGCCCCGTCCCCGAACTGACCCGGCTACGGCAGCAACTGGACGTCATCGACGAGCAGTTCGTACGCCTCGTCGCCCGCAGGCACGCCCTCGCAACGGTGATCGGTGAGATCAAGGTCCGGCACCGGCTCCCGGTCCGCGACCTGCGCCGCGAGATCCAGGTCCTGGAACACGCGAAGACCCTCGCGGGCCGCTTGGCCGTCAGCCCCGACACGGTCTCCGGGATCTTCAACCACCTGATCGACGACGCCGTGACCGCCCAATGCGCCGCCCTCCCCGGACGCCACGCCCCGTGAAGCACACGCAGCCAGGCCGCATTTGTGCAGGTCAGAGCAGGGTCAGGCCCATGCCTCCGGGAAAGTCGCCGACGATGGCGTCGCGGCCCTGCCAGATCTTGGAGATGGGCAGGTCACCCGGGTAGTGCCAGGTGGCGGCGGGGCCGAAGCTGTCATGGATGAGCTGGGCGTCGCCGTCATTGACGCGCCGCCCATCGAGTACGGACTCATATGGCCCGCCACAGGCCACAACACCCGAGTCCGCTCCTTCGTCGACATCGTTCGCCGAACAGCCCAACACATGTCGTCGACCGCACAAAGCTAATGATCGGGTGGGCAGCAAGACCTTGACCGCCTCGGTGACCATGGGAGACGCCGCGACCGACGTGGCGCGGGTCTTCCCGAAGGTCCTGGACGCACTCGTCAAGCAGGTGTTCTGCGGCGGACCGACCCAACAGGCTCAGCCCGCGGACTGAGACTTCGACGGCCGGCTGGGCGGGGCCAGGTTGCGTGTCCTCCGTTCGGCTGACAGCGGTGTTCAGTCGTCTGGACGTCGCGGGGTTTCGTTCGCTTCAGCGATGATCCCGGTATGAGCGAGGTGACCGAGGCCAAGGGACGCGCTAACTCCGGCAACGCGGGGCTGGACGGGAATTACGCCCCGGTGCGGCAAGAGCTCACGGTGACCGATCTGGACGTGACGGGGACGATTCCCGGGTACCTGGATGGGCGCTACCTGCGGAACGGGCCCAATCCGTTCGGCGATCCGGACCCTGAGCGCTACGAGTGGTTCGCCGGTACGGGCATGGTGCACGGGCTGAGGATCCAGGACGGGCGTGCGGTCTGGTACCGCAACCGGTGGGTCCGGTCGGCTGAGGTGTCGCGCGCGCTGGGTGAGCGCCGGCGCAGCGGTCCCCATCGCGGCGGGTTGGACTTCGCGGCGAGCATCAACGTCATCGGTCATGCCGGCCGGACGCTGGTTCTGAACGACGCGGGTGTCCGACCGTACGAGCTGACCGACGAGCTGGACACGGTCGGGCCGTCCGACTTCTGCGGGACTCTTTACGGCGGATACAGCGCGCACCCGAAACGGGACCCTGTCACGGGCGAGCTGCACGCCGTGTCCTACGGCCCCTTTCGCGGCAACAGCGTGCAGTACACGGTGACCGGCGTCGATGGGCGGATCCGGCGCGCGGTGGACATCCCGGTGGACGCGAGAACGATGATGCACGACTTCTCGCTGACCGAACGGCATGTGGTCCTTTATCACCTGCCTGTCGTGCTCGACCTGCGCGTCCTTCTCCGATCGCGGCCGGGCCGGACCCTGGGGTCCCTGCTGAACCGGCTCGCCGGATCACCGATGCCCGGTCCGCTGGCGCGTGGCCTCATGCGTGCGTCCAGCCTCCGGCAGATGGGCATGGCGGGCGTACCGTTCCGCTGGGATACGGGGCACCGGCCGCGCGTCGGAGTCATGCCCAGGGAGGGGAGTGGCTCGGACATCCGCTGGTTCGATGTCGGGCCTTCCTTCGTGTATCACGCGCTGAACGCCTACGACGAGGGTGATCGCGTCGTCCTGGAGGTCGCACGGCATTCGAAGGTGTACGCGGACGGCGGGTGGCCGTTCGGGGACCCGCCCACGCTCGATCGGTGGACGATCGACCTGGTCGCGGGACGGGTCCGGGAGGAACGGATCGACGACCGGTCTCAGGAGTTCCCGCGCGTCGACGAGCGGCGGGTCGGCAGGCGCCACCGGTTCGGCTACACGGTCGGGTACGGCCAGGACGCGGAATGGATGGGGTCACCGGACGTACTGCTCAAGCATGATGTCGAGCGGCGGTCGGTGCACGTCGCGTGGTTCGGCGAGGGCCGGGAGCCGGGCGAGTTCGTGTTCGTGCCGAGCTCGGACGACGCGGCCGAGGACGACGGAGTGGTGATGGGGTTCGTCTACGATCGGGCGTCCGATCGCAGTGACCTGGTCATGCTGGACGCCGCGACCTTGGAGACGGCCGCCACGGTGCACCTGCCGGCGCGGGTGCCGCACGGGATCCACGGCAACTGGGTGCCCTCGGCGGGTTAGGGTCGGGCGATGGAGGTCGCCGTGCGCCACGTGCCGGGCTGGTTCTGGCTGTGGGACTTCTACGTCGGCGGCGGGTGCACCGTCACGGCCATCGCCGTTCTCGCCTACGACGGCGTCCCGCTCGGCGACCGGTTCGGTGCGGTCGCGGCCCTGGCCGCGCTGGCGCTCTGGGCCCTCGTCTTCAGCCGGAGGGTGCTCGCCGGACGCGGGTCGCCGTGGGTGCTCGTGGCGGGAATGGCCGTCTTGCTGACGGCGGCCTTGTCGTTCTCGTCGGTCGCGGCCATGGCGCTGCCGGCGGTTTATCCGCCCATCTTCATGTCGCTGGCGCTGCGCGGCGCGCTCGTCGTCACGTCAGCGGCCACGACGCTGCCGGTCGTCGCGGTGGCCGTCCAGGACGGCGTGCACTCCGGCGCATTCGCCACCATCGTGGTGCTCGCGCTGCTCTCGTTCGTGATCACTCCGGTGCTCGGCACGTGGATCACCAAGACCATCGAGCTGAACGCCGAGGTGGTCCGGCTGTCGCATGAGGCGGGCACGGCGGCGGAACGGGCGCGGCTGGCGCGGGAGATCCACGACACCCTGACGCAGGGCTTCACCAGCGTCGTGGCGCTCAGCCAGGCCGTCGAGTCCGAGCTCGGCACCGACCTGGACGCTGCCCGTCGGCACGTCGAGCTCATCCGTACGACGGCCCGCGACAACCTGGCGGAGGCGCGAGCGATGGTCGGCGCCCTCACCCCCTCGGCCCTGTCCGACGGCTCGCTCGCCGAGGCCGTCCGCCGCCAGGGTCGCCGGTTGAACGAGGAGACCGGCGTTGCGGTGACCGTCCAGGCCGCAGCCGAGGCGCCGGCGCTGAGCAAGGCCGGCGAAGTGGTGCTGCTGCGCGCCGCCCAGGAGGCGTTCGCCAACGTGCGCAAGCACGCCCGGGCCTCCGCCGTGACGGTCGAGATCGCCGTCACCGCCGACGGCGTCCGGCTGACCGTGACCGACGACGGCATCGGGCTCCGGGACCCCGGCGGCGGGTTCGGGCTGCGCGGGATGCGCGACCGCGTCGAGCAGATCGGCGGGCGGATGTCGGTCCGTGGTCTGCCCGGGGCGGGCACCACGCTCGAGATCGAGGTGCCCGCTTGATCGATGTGCTGCTGGCCGACGACCACCCGGTGGTGCGAGAGGGCCTGCGCGCCGTCGTCGCCGCCGAACCGGGCCTGCGGGTGGTGGGCGAGGCCGGCTCGGGCGCCGAGGCCGTCGCGCTGGCCGGGAGCCTGCGGCCGGACGTGGTGCTGATGGACCTGCGGATGCCCGGCGTGGACGGCGTCGCCGCGACCGAGCGGATCCTCGCGGACCGGCCCGAAACCAAGATCGTCGTCGTCACCACCTACGAGACCGACGCCGACATCCTGCGCGCCGTCGAGGCGGGCGCCGCCGGCTACCTGCTGAAGGACGCCTCCCGCGCCGACCTCGCCGCCGCCGTCCGCGCCGCCGCCCGCGGCGAGACGGTCCTGGCCCCCTCAGTCGCCGGGCGCCTGGCCCAGCGCGTAAGGCGCCCCGCCGCGATGGCCCTGTCCACGCGCGAGGCCCAGGTCCTCACCCTCGTAGCAGAGGGCAAGACCAACGCGGAGATCGGGCGTGCCCTGCACATCAGCCTGACGACGGTCAAAACGCACCTGCTCCGTGCCTTCACCAAACTAGAGGTCTCCGACCGCACCGCCGCCGTCACGACCGCGATGGCCCGCGGCCTGCTCCGCCCCTGACCTCCACGACCAGAGCCTGGCAGGACGACGTGGACGGATCCGCGAAGCGTGGACGCCCGAGTAGACCGGAGCGTCCCTGCACCGGGCTGAGAAGCCCGGGTCAGGATCAGCTGGGCGGAGATTGAGGAAGCCAAGACCGAGGCCATCCCGCTCGATCAGGCAACGATCAAGGTGCTGCGCCGGCACAAAGTCGGCCAGGGCGCCGCGCTCCCCTCGGGCTCCCAAGGCGATCATGAACGGGCCGCAGAACGGGGCCGTGCCGCATCTGTGCAGGTCAGAGCGGTGGAATGTGGCGCGCCCGGCAGGATTCGAACCCGCGACCGTCGGATTAGAAGACCATCCGACGACGTGCCAGACGATGACACGTGATCCCGAATTCTGTCATCCTTGCAGGTCATGGCGTTGCTCACATGTCAATCTGTGCCGCGACCGCCGCACCATACCGGGTCAGTACGGATCTGCCGGGCTCCGTTCGGGCTCCCCTGCGGTTGCTGATCGGTGGCGACCGGAGAGCTTGGCCGATACTTCGATCCAACGCCTGTCGCATTGGCGGGTCACCAGACCTAGATCGCAGAACATCCCCATGCGAGGTGTGTCCTGCAAGGGACACCCATGGCGTGGAAGTGGAAATGATCGCGACTCCTGGTCGGTGTCATCATCATTACCGGCACGTCCACGCTCCAGGGAGGACGTGATAGCAGAACCGCGCCGGGGCGCCGGCCTGGACGCGGCCTGTTCGCTACGCGGCGCACCCGTCTATCTGCCCCGCGCCGGTCGCACCGCCAAAGCTGTGCATATCGGTGGTGAGGTCGCCTCCGTCCGAGACGAGCCATGTGAGCACTAGCTGGGTGGTCGCGCCGGATGTACGGGAAGATAGCGCCGGAGCCCGCATTGGTCAGGGCCGCTACGTTCGGCTCATTCGCTTCGGTCCCGGAGGGTGGCACCGACGCCGACGCGCGACGTCGCGCCGAGCTTTGCGAATATTCGGGACAAGTGCGTTTCGATGGTCCGCACGCTCAAGAAGAGGCTTTCCGCGATCTGCTGGTTAGTGAAACCGTCGGCGACCAGTTGGGCCACTTCCGTTTCGCGGCCCGACAGGCCGAAGGGCGCTCCGGCTCGGTCGGTGGCTGAGAGGCGGCTGCCGGGAACTCGCACTCCCAGTCTTCGCCGCTCACGCTGCGCCTGCGCCAACAAAGTGCGTGCTCCGCGCTGGTCATTGTGGGCTGGTCGAAGACCTCAGACCCGGGTCAGCACTGCAGCCCGGTTACGCCTCGAATTGCTTTCGAGCGTCGATCGCCTTCTTTCGTCGACGGGTCAGGATCGGTCCAAGTGCACACATCAAGGCGAGGCTGAGCAGCAGAACCGGCCCCATGAGCTTGCTTGTCAGCGGTCGGTGCGCGTCGACCGCACTGTCTTCGGGCCACGAGGGCACATATCGCACGCGAACGTGCGCGCCGACTTTCGGCATCTCTGCCCACTCGTCATCCCTGATGGTTGCCTTCACCTGCCGTCCGGTCGCAGTTGTGAAGACGACGTCCGCGAAATCATCTTTGGACCCAGACCATCTCTTAACGACGACAGCGGGCGCCTCGACTCCTTTCTCTTCTCGCTGGACCTCGTCGAAGATGAGCCACGATGCGATTCCGGCGGGAAACAGGGCGAGCACAAACCAGAGGGTCGCTCCGCCACCTGGTATGCGTATCGCCCGGCGTGGCGCGGGCTCCGTTGCCGCCAACCGCTTCTCGTGCCGCTTTCTCAGCGCTGACATCCATGAACGTCGCAGACTCATCGATCCTCCCCGAGTTCTTTTTCTGATGTCCCAGATCACCGCGCCGTTTCGCAGCCGCCGCTCATGGCCGTGTCCGGCCATGAGCGGCGACCGTCGAAGGACCGAACCGCCCGGTCAATCGAGGCGATAGATTGTGGCGTCATAGATGCCGGATGCCGGAACGCGGCCGGTGGCCGGTGGCCCAGAGTGATCGCGTTCCTGGGATCAGAGCGAAGTCCCCGACCAAGGCGCCTTCTGTGGTGTCGATCTGGATCGTGCTCCACGCCCCGGCCGCTGTGCGGTGCAGCAGATGGGTACCGGAACCCTCGGGATCACTCGGGGGCTCGCCGCCGACGAACCAGAGTCCGTTGCGACCGTCGGGCACCATCCGATCCGGAGTCCGGCCGTTCGGTATGTCCGCACGCTGCCACCGTCGGCCGTTCCAATGCAGCAGGAGGGTCTCATCGGTGTCATCGCCCTCCCCGTCGGAGCGACGCACTTCGCCCGCACCTACACATCCTGGGCGGCAGGTGCAGCGCCATCTCTCAGATAGACGCATTGGGAGGGGCCGCCTAGCCGAAACGGCGCTCGATCGGTGCGGAAGCAACTTACGGGTGTCGACCTGCGTCCAGGTGTCGCCGTTGAAATGCCATGTGCCGATACCCAGGCCCGGTGTGCGGGCGCGCGGGGCGCCGATGCCGCTGGCCAGTTCGGTGCGGAAGGCCCGGCATCACCTCGTCGGGATCGGGCGGCTGATTGACGAGCACAGCCAGGCCACCGCCGCCAACAAGCAGCTCCACGCCCGTGTCGCCGAGCTCGAGGAGACCTAACTGCAGCCTGCGCTAGCCCGCGACGCGTGCTCAGGAAACCAACCGCGCCACTCCGCCACGCTGACGTCCCCGGAGAGCATCGTTTTCGTCTACGCCCCCACCCAGCTCATCGACTTGTTCGACGGGCTCATCCGCTTCCCCGAGTGCCGTCTGGCGGACAGCGGGAGTGCCTGATTCAGCCGTGGAAAGTCGGCGGGCGGTGAGTGCCGGTTATAAGGGCGATGGCCGGTGTTGTGGTCCTGGTGTATTGATCGCGGTGGGTTTCGGGTCAGGGCGAGAGAGTGGTAGGTGACCACGGCGGAGAGGGCGACGAGATAGCTGCGATAAGGAAACTCGCGGGAATCACGCGCATTCTGCCCATGCGTGCCAGCCAAGTCTAAGGAATATGCGTCCTGCGGCTCTCGTATTGTCCCACGGATCAAGAATGTTCCCACCACCGGCGCTATTGAACCACTCTCGGGTGAGCTGGAAGAGGCCGGCTTGGCCAGTACTGGGATTGTATGCCCCCGCGTTGAGGTTAGATTCACACCGCGCTATACGCACAGCCTCGGGGCCGTCACCAGCACCGAATACACTGGTAATGATGGCTGCATTTTCTACAGCGCTGAACGGGTGTGCAGTGTTGTTGCCTGTGGCACCAACCCGCGACAACGAGGAATCGGGCGTTGCGTTTGCCGGGGCGGACATGATGATCGAAGCGCCTATGGTAGCTACTCCTAGCGATATCGATTTGACTATGTTATCGCGCATACTATTACCCCGTTTTCGTGGTGTTAGGTGGATCGCTACCACTCGGTTACATCGAACTAACGTCTCGCGTCCTTTCCCTTGAGTGCTGCCCGTAACGTTTCTAACCATAGAAGAGCTCGCGGGCGCGCGGCTGGCGCCATGCTGGCGTCGAAAGTGGATCGCGTCGTCGGCGGCGGCTGGACCGCTTCCACGGGCGCCGTTGTCAACGACGCCCGAAATCTGGATCAGGCACTGATTCCGTGAGGCGGACCCGTCTCAGTCGGCCAGTAGGACGCGTTTTCCTCTCGACTGAACTACCGCACCGGTTTCCGCAGTTCAGAGGAACAGGCGCTGATCCGTCCTGGCATGGTCTGGCGTCGTGATCGCAGAGGGGCGGCCGTCTCGAGACTTGGCGGCGTTGGTGATTCCGTTGGCTGGCGGGTTGGCCCAGACCGGGAAAGGGGCATGACGAGCATCCCTGCGAGAAGTGGCGGTAACCGGCCCGGAGCACGTTCCTTGGCGTGACACTCTGCGCCGATTACGCGTGGGCTGGAGGGGTGAGGGGCGACGGCGATCTCGGCCTGGCCTCGTGCGTCTGTGGTCAGGAGGTGGGGCCGAGGACCGCGGCCGACGGCTTGAAGTAGGGGCGGGCGTGCTGTTGCTTCTTGTGCCGGGACTTGGCCATGAACAGCAGCAAGGAGACCCCGGATTCGCCGAGGTGGGCGAGGGCGGAATGGCGGAGCTCGCGCAGGTCCCATCCGGTGTCGGGGCACAGGTCGCGGGCGTCGACCTGGGGTCGGGGCGGCGGTGGCCGATGAACAGCGGCCCGGACGTGCGGCCGGCAATGAGGCGGGGCAGGAGCGGGCGGTGCCGGCGTCCCACCAGACCTGGGCCCTGGAGGTCTGCGCGCATCCGCTGCTGCTCGGCCAGCACGACCTGGTTGTGCCGTCGTTAGGAGGCGAGACCGGCCTCCAGCTCCGCGAGCGTGCCATCCTTGTCGCTGAGCTGGCGTCGTGCCTGGTCGAGGTGGTGTTGCGTCTTCTGCAACCGGCCAGTGAGAACCTGCGCACGCTCTTTCCAGTGCTCGACTGAGTCGCGGTACTCCTCAAGCACGTACTCCAGCTGTGCGGTGTCCAGGCGGCCACCCGTAGCCATCGTGGATCGGTAGAACAGCTCAAGGAAGCGATCACGGATCTAGAGAGCGACCTGTTCCCCTTCCCCTGCCACGGCCTGCAGAGCGAGCCAAAGGCGCGCGTCGGCGCCGCGGCCCGGCGCGTCCAGGAAGGCTTGCTCGCGCGGCGTCAGCGTGAAGTACTTGATCAGTTCCTCGCGTCCGATGTCTGGGAACGAGCGCAGCTGCTCGACCTGCTCATCAGAGAGGAACCGAGTCGACATCAATCACCCACACGCCGCGGAGTCCACAAAGCATCACGAACCGTCGCGGCGAGGATCAACGCCAGTTAGGAGAACCCGAGTAGTTGCAGGTCAGACCTATATTCGTTGGATTTCGGCGATTGCTACTGGGACCCCCAATAGCGCGGGATCGACCGCACGGTCACCACGCCCGACGCCCCACTCGCCAGCGAGAACAGCGACGTCATCACCACGGCCACCGCCCGCTGGCCCTCCGCCCTCACCACCGAATGCACCGGATCTCGCGGGTCGTAACGCAGATTGACCTGCTGCCCGATGCGCACCTTCCACTTGGCGTGATCACTGCGAAACCGAACGACCCGCCCGTCCGAGGCGGTGAACTCGACGACCACATGGCCGTCCCTGCTCCACGTCCGGTCGGCCTCCAGCACCCGCCCCTTGGCCTTACCGGATGGCTGCTCCGAAAAGCCCAGGGAGACCGCCACGTACCCAAGCGCAGCAGCGGCCGCCCCAAAGAACACGGTCACCAGCACCAACGCCACCACACGCCCGTACAGGCGCTCCGGCAGCCCCCGGTTCACCATGACCTTGGGACGCTGTGGCTCATCCCCCGGTTCCGAAGCCCTGCACTCAATCAATCAAGCCAGCGGGCGACGCCGCAATGATGGGAGCAGGTACCCCGATGGTGCGGGGAGAAGAAGGTGCCGTCCCTGCAGACCGCGGTCGCACCGCCAGGCACCGAATCGCCCCCGCCTTCGTCACCGGACGAGGGCGCGCCGGGCTCCTCCGAAGGGGTCGGTTCGCGTGGGCGTGGGCTTCGGCTTGCCGCATGCCGTGGACCACAGCCCCAGGTGCGCTGACTTCGCCTCGGCCTGCGCCCCGGGCCAGATCTGGGTCGGCGGACGCACACGCCTTGGCGTCACCGTCGGCCACAAGGCTTCTGTTGATCAGCGTTCCAGCGGCATCCCAGATCCTGACCTCGTCAGACGTGCCGGTGGTGACCGCGTAGGCCAGGGCCCGACAGGAAGCTTGGCCTGCAGGGCATCGGCAGCTTCGCGGCTGTGGCACTGTCCACCAAGCGGCGCCGCGACGCCGGTCAGCACCACGGTCAGCCGGGTGTTCTCGCGGAGGCGGCCACGTCCGTCGACGTGCACGTCAACGGACTGGCCACATTGAAAGCTACTGCTCATCAACCCAGGCGCCGCCGAACCTCCGCAGAAGGAAAACAGAACTACGGCGACCACCGCGTCCAGCCGAGGTGAAAGCTCGCCGCTCACCGTTCTCGCCAGTTAGCAACGTGAGGGATCTTCGGGTCTATCGGCCGGGCGTGGAGGGGAACGAGCGGGGAGCTATCCGGCCGTACGCAGGGAAGCCCGGTGACCGTCATTGGGCCGTAAATTGCCGCCAGCGGGGAGCCTTTCAGGTTCTGATCCACTTGTTGTGAATCGATCACACAGAGTCATTCGGTTCGGGAGATCGTGGCTCGTGTGACTGTGAGGCGCTATGTCCCCTCTCTGGCCACCTCGGGCGCGTGGCCGTCGAGCAGGTCACGGCGGACGGACCTGGCGCGAACACCGCCCGAAAGCAGTTCGGCCTCCTCTGCCTTACCGTTCTCGTCCTCGCCTCGGTCGCCGTCGGCAACTTGACACGAAGTGCGACCGGCTGGCGGTTCTTGGCCGTACGGTCCAACGAGCGCGCCAGCGCCGCGATCGGCATCGACGTGGCGCGAACGAAACTGCTCGGCTTCGCCTTTCCTCCTTCCTCGCCGGAATCAGCGGCTGCCTGCCCGGCTGGGCCTGTCCCTCGTCCCCGAGCAACGTGGGGTCTTCCACGGCCTCACCGTCGAGCAGAACATGCGCCTCCGCCTGTGCCCCCGCGGGCAGGAGGTCCCCGGCCCAGGGGACCAACTCGTCCACCAGACCCAGCTCCTCGGCCCGCCGGGGGGCGAAGCGCGTGCCGGGCAGCGGGACGTGCTCCAGCGCCGCGGCGACGCCGAGCATGCGCACGGTGCGGACGACGCCGCCTCCGCCGGGCAGCAGGCCGAGCGTGACCTCGGGCAGCCCGAGCTGGATCGCGGGGTCGTCGACGTACAACCCTGGGCCGGGGGACGGTTCGAGAGCACGCTCGTCTCGGAGGCCGACGGTGCCGAGAGCCGGGAGCGCGGATTCTTCCTGCAGACCGTGGAGCCCGAGCGGTTCACCTACCTCGATGTCGCGACAGCGATCGTCTCCACCGGTCACCCTCACCGATCTCGGCAGTGACAGGACCCGCCTGTTCGATCTCGCCTGGTGCCTGAGCCTTCGCATCCAGATCCACCTCCATGCCGGCGCCCATCACGACGCGATCGAGGCCGCCGAGGCTGCCCGCGCCCTCATGGACCTGACGGGCGACCTACGCGGCCATGCGACCGTCTCGCTCGATCTCGTCGCCGCCCAGATCGCCACCGGTCTGCTCACTCAGGCCCCCGAGGTCCTCGAACCAGCCGTTCCCCTGCTGCGCGACATTGGCGCCTACAGCGCCGCTTCCCGCGGCGAACGCCTGCTCAGCGAGGCGTCCGGCGAGGTGCACGCCTGAAGCACGCCGGTCAGGGCCGCGGGCGGTCGTCAGGGCACGGGCCGCCGGGACCCCGGCCGCCTATGGCGCGCCAGATGAGCGCCGCGGTCCGTTCAGGCCAGTCCGGCGGCGGCGCGTCCTCGGCCAGGGCGCGCCCGTACCAGCTCCCGGTACACATGGTGAGGGCGACCTCAAGGTCGGCGTCGGCATCGACGAGACCGCCGACGCGGGCGGCCTCCAGGATGGCCAGCAGTCGGCTGCGGCGCGGGACGACCACGCGGGCGCGATAGCGGGCGAGGACTTCGGGCTGGGTGGTGTCCTGCAGCATGGTGCCGACCAGCGACAGGCGTCCCGGCATCGAGACACCGCGCTGGAAGTCGGCGAGTTCCGCGACGAGCGCCCGATAGGGGTCGGCCGGCGTGATGGCCTGGCCGTCGTCCGCCATGTTGGTCACCACGGCGGCGGCGAGCTCGGCCTTGCCCGGCCAGCGGCGGTAGAGGGCCTGCCGGGTGGTGCCGGCCTGTTCGGCGATGGCCGCCAGCGACATCGCCTGATAACCGTCGCGGGAGAGGTGCTCGGCGGCCACGGCCAAGATCCGGGCGTCGATGCCGGTGTCGCGGCTCCGCCCGGCCTTGCGCGTCATGCACTTATTGTATTGGCCCTGCTCTGGATGGTGCGGAGGCCGACCAGGCCGACGCCGGCGGGCCGGATCCGGTCGTCGGTCCGATCGTAGTCCTTGGTCTCGCGCGCCAGGTCGATGAGCCGCTCAAGGGCGGCAACGCCGGTAGGGACGTCCGGGGCGAGTGCGTGGCGGGCATCCTTGGCCAGACGCTGGAAGGTGAACCGCCACTGGCTGCGCTCCTTGGGCGACACGCGCCGGTTCCCGGTCATGTAGGAGCCCTCCCGGACCAGATGAAATGTAGCTCTGCGTAACAACGAGAGTTGACCTAGTAACGGGAAATCGTGTGGAGATAGCTGAACTTCGCTGGTGCGAGGCCAGCCGGACACCCCTGACGGCGGAGTGCCCTGCGATCTTGATTCGGTCAGTGAGGATTTGTGTCCTCTCCGGGTGATGCCTCCCCATCAGGGTGATCCTCGGTGAAAGCCACCGCGACGGCCGGCTTTCTAGACCGGCTATCGCTCGGCCGACCCGGCAAGTTCGCGTGTTGAGATGTCGATTCTGGGATGCCAGTTCCGACCTCTGATGTGAGGAGCTGATCAACGGCGGCGCGTCAGTCGAGGAGTGAGGGCCTGTATGGGAAGCCAGCCTGGGGGTAGCGACATGCCCGACGGTGTTCGAACCGGCCTGGCAGCGGGGGCCGAGTCGGCGCTTCCCCCACCAGATCCGCGGCGTTGGAAGGCCCTGATCTTGCTCTGCATGACGGGCTTCATGGTGGTCCTCGACTCCCAGATCGTGATCCTGGCGTTGCCGTCGATCGAACGAGGCCTCGACGTCTCCGTCGAGGACGGCCAGTGGGTGCTCAGCGCCTACATGCTGGCTTTCGGTGGCCTGCTGCTGTTCGGCGGTCGTCTCGCCGATCTGCGCGGGCGGCGCCAGATGTTCATCGTAGGGACCGCGCTGTTCCTGGTGTCTTCGTTGCTGTGTGGCTTCGCCTGGTCAGCAGCGGTGCTGATTGGCGCCCGGGTGGTGCAAGGAGTTTCAGCGGCCCTGATGGCGCCGACGTCGCTCGCGATCTTGATGGGCATGTTCCCCGAAGGGCCCGAACGCAACAAGGCGCTCGCGTTCTGGTCGGGCGTCGGCGGGATCGGCGCCACCGCCTCACTGCTGATCGGCGGACCGATCACTGACACCTTGGGCTGGGCGTGGATCTTCTTCATCAACGTTCCGGTCTCCGTCGTGATGCTGGTCTTCGCCCCGATCCTGTTCCCGGAGAGCCGGGGACGAAGCGGCCGCCGGGCCTACGACCCGGCTGGCGCGCTCACGTCCACGGTGGGCCTCATGCTCCTCATCGGCGCCATCGTCCTGGCACCCGCCAAGGGATGGCTCAGCGGACCGGCGCTTGGCATGCTGCTCGGTTCGGCTGTGCTGCTCGGCTTGTTCGTCCTCGTGGAGAGCCGGGCCGTCGCACCGCTCGTCCCGTTGCAGACCTTCCGCTCCAGGCTGTTCGTCGGCGGCAACCTGGCGATGAGTCTCTTCGCTGCGATCACGGTGGGCATGTCGATCGCGGTGACGGCGTACGCCCAGCAGGTGCTGGGTTACACGCCGTTGCAGTTCGGTCTCGGCATGGTGGCCATGACCGTGATGGCCGTCGTCGGCTCCTACGTTGGGCAGGCCGGGCTGACCAAGATCGGTTTCCGTCCGGTGGTGGCTACCGCCGCGGTGGCGATGGGGGTCGGCGTGTTCCTGCTCTCCCAGGTGACGGTGCACGGGACGTACTTTGCCGATTTGTTTCCGGGCCTGCTCATGTTCGGTCTTGGGTTGGGCGCCGGTCCGGTGGCGGCGGTCGCCGCCACGTTGTCCGCTGTGGACCAGGAGATCGCCGGCGTGGCGTCCGGCGCCGCCAACGCGGGGTTCCAGATCGGCGGCGCGCTCGGCGCCGCGGTCACTTCCGCCATTGTTGTCTCCAACGGAGGTGATTCGGCGGAACCCGCGCGGATGACCAACGGCTTCGGGGCCGGACTCACCGGCGACCTCGTCATCGCCGTGGGATGTCTCAGTGTCGCGCTCGTGCTACTGCGGCCCAAGCAACCTGCCCCCGGACAAGACCGCGATCCTGGAAACGGAGAAGTGGCGACACAACTGTGAGAGCGGCAACTGCCGCGACGTGTTCTCGCACCTTTATCGATCAGGCAGGCTACGTAGCCGCCGCGACGTCGTCGGCCTTGGGGGCGAGCCGTGCCGCCCAGCTGTACAGGTGGTGCTGTTCGGGGAGGCTGGTGGTCAGGCGGGCGGCCAGGCGGTAGGGGTCATGATGAGGCGCGGGCCGGAGGCGAGCGCGCCGACGAGGGCGAGCATTTGTTGCTCGCCGCCCGACAGGAGCCCGGCGCGGCGTTTCAGCAGCGGCCTTAGCGCCGGGAAGCGCTCCAGGATCGTGTCGATGGCGCCGCGCGGCCCGGACATTGCTCGGCCGACTCCACGAGGTCCTACAGTCCGAATCCCCCGAGCACGCTGCCGACGCCTCGGCGACAGCGCGTGGTGCATGTGTGGCCTCACCTCCATGATCGGAATTGGTGAGGCCTGGACGCCCTTATGGTCCGCGCGACTCTTCCCATCAGCAGGATCGCGAGAATGCGCACGGGCGTCCATCCCCGGGAATTCGAGGATGGGCGCCCGTGACACGAGATCGGTTGCTCCGCTGGTCTGCAATGGCGCGCCAGCCTGGCGTTAGTGGTCTGTTAGAGCCCGTCCTTAGGCTGTCTCGCGGCCAAGGAGAATATGTTGAAGTTCGCGAGGAAGCCGCTGGGCGACTCGCCGGCAAAGGTCGCTGCCGCGTTCGAACTCGCCTGGCGTGCCGGGCCGCTCATCTTGCCGTGCATGGTGGGGATGGCGGTGGTCGCGGCGGTCGCGCCCCTCGCCGTGGCATGGTCGACCAAGCTCGTTCTGGACCGGTTGGTGGCCGGCGCGGACCTGGCGACGCTGGTCTGGCTCGCATGTTGCCTTGCGGTGGCGGGCATTCTCGCCGCCGTCGTCCCGCAGATGAGCCGGTTCCTGAGCACGGAGATGACGCGGCGGATCGAGCTCGTCGGCATGGACCGCCTGTTCGGGTCGGTGGACCGGTTCGTCGGGCTGGGCCGCTTCGAGGACCCGGAGTTTCATGACCGGCTGCGGCTGGCGCGGGACTCGGGGCGTGCGGCCCCCAGCGATCTGGTGCAGAGCATGATCGGCTTTGGACAAGGTCTGGTCACGGGTCTCGGCTTCATCGGCTCGCTGGCGACGTTGAGCCGGCCGATGACGGCGGTCGTGCTGGCCACCGCGGTCCCTGCGGTCTACGCCGAACGCACCTTGGCCAGGCGCCAAGCGTCGATGCTGTGGGGGATCAGCCCAGCGATCCGGCGCGAGATCTTCTACTCGATGCTGCTGGGGGAGGTGCGGGCCGCCAAGGAGGTCCGGATCTTCGGCATCGGCGGGCATCTCCGTCAGCGGATGCTCGCTGAGCGCAGGAGCGCGAACGTCGCTCAGCGGCGCCTGGACCTCCGCAAACTGCGCGTCCAAGGGACGCTCGCCGGGCTCCTGGCGCTGGTTGCCGGAGCCGGTCTCGTCTGGGCCATCACGGCCGCGAGGGGCGGGGAGCTCACCGTCGGTGACGTCGCGATGTTCATCGCGGCCGTCGCCGGTGCGCAGGGCGCGGTGTCGCAGGTCGTTTCCCACTATGCGCTGGCACGGCAGTCGATGCTGATGTTCGACCACTACCTCGCGGTGGTGAAGGTGGGACCCGACCTGCACGTTGTCGGCGCACCCGTCGAACCGTCGGCTCTGCACAGCGGGATCGAGTTCCGGGACGTGTGGTTCCGGTACACCCCGGACCATCCGTGGGTGCTGCGCGGGGTCACCTTCACGATTCCCCATGCGCGTGCGACCGCCCTGGTCGGCAGCAACGGCGCGGGCAAGAGCACCATCATCAAGCTGTTGTGCAGGTTCTACGATCCGACCAAAGGCGCGATCCTCTGGGATGGCGTCGATCTGCGCAGCATGGAACCCGCCGACCTCAGGGCGCGCATCGGCGCGGTCTTCCAGGACTTCATGGAGTACGACCTGACGGCCGCCGAGAACATCGGACTCGGGCACGCGGCCGTCATGGCCGACCGTTCGAAACTGGAGGCGGCCGCCAGGCTCGCGGGAGTACACGAGACGCTGGCCCGGCTGCCGCACTCCTACGACACGCTCCTGAGCCGGATGTTCCAACCCGCCGGCTCGGAAGGCCAATCGTCCGAGGAGGACGCCCGGGTGGGGGTGGCCCTCTCGACGGGCCAGTGGCAACGCCTGGCGTTGGCTCGTGCCCTCCTCGACGACGGTCAGGACCTGCTCATCCTCGATGAGCCCAGCTCGGGCCTCGACGCCGAGGCGGAGTACGAGATCCACACGATGTTGCGCGCGAGGCGTGCCGGGCGTACGAGCCTGCTCATCTCGCATCGGCTCGGCGCCATCCGAGACGCCGACCGGATCCTCGTGCTCGGCGACGGGGAGATCCTCGAGGAGGGCGAGCACGCCGAACTGATGGCCCTCAATGGTCTTTACGCCCGCCTGTTCACGCTCCAGGCACAGGGCTACCGGGACGACACCGCCGTGGCCACCGGCTCCTCCGACTGACCAGAGGCCGAGGCGCAAGCCTTCCGCCAGGCCCATGCCAGCGGACGCTGCCAGGCTCGATGTGAGGACACACAGAGGAGAGCGTCATGTCGAAGGTGATCGCTGGTGCCGCCCATCTGACGGCGCGGCTGAGCGACCGCATGCTCGGGTTGGTCGTGCCCAGGATCAGCGCGTCGGCCTCCGCCGTCGCCCGCTGCCCGTGGGGAGGCCCGCAGTGCTCGGGCCGGTGCTACTGCGTGGAATGCGCGCGCGGATTCGCCAAGGCCTGCTGCCTGACCGGTGGAGGCACGGAGAGCTGCGAGCCCTGCGTGAACGGCTGCTGACCTGAACGACCGGGAAACTCTGGCCAGTGGTCCCGTCCGGACCACTGGCCGACCTGTGCCGACTTCGAAGAGGGAACACGATGACGTTTCTCAGTGCCGGTCTGATGGCCTGCTCGCTGGTCTGCGTGCTCAATCTCCTGCTCATATTTGGCGTCATCCGTAGGCTTCGCCAGCAGGGCGAGCTCCTGGAAGGCGAGCAGTTCTTCCGTACTCAACCCGCACGAACCCCCACGGTGGCCGTCGGGACATCTCCGGGCGTCTTCTCGGCCACGACCACGACGGAGAAGAAGGTCTCCAGCGAAACGTTGAGCAATGGGGGAGGCCGAACGATTGTGGCGTTCTTCTCCACCGATTGCACGGTATGCACTTTGGCGGTCTCCGAGTTCGCGGAAGAGGTGGCCCGGCTACGCTTCGATGTCGATCGCACCATCGCGGTGGTGATCGGCACCGAGGAGGACGCGACCTCCCTCGTGGGGCAGCTGGAACCGGTGGCCAGTGTCGTCGTCGAGCCCTTCACCGGCCCGATGGCCTCGGCATTCGCGCTTCACGGCGTGCCGGGCATGTGCCTGCTCGACCCTTCCGGAGTGGTCGTCGCCACCGGCCGCGGCGTCGACGAGCTCGCCGTCCCGTCGGCGGTGTGAGGGGCGCTGGACCGCGGGTCACCGGACCGCGAACGCCGGCGGCCCACGCCAGCGTTGATCAATGTGGACGCCAGCTCTGCGACAGGCCCGATCGTTAGAGTCATTCGGCAATGGCAGCGATCAATTCTTTCTGTGCTGCCGATCGAAGGCTCTACCAAGAGAGGGATGAATGTCCACATCGGCATATGTTGCCAAACCCGTTGTGCTTCACCCTGTTCACCGGGTGACCACGGAAGAAATACTCGCCAACATCGAACTGCATACACGGGAAGACGGGAAGACTCACTCAAGGTTTTCTGACTGGGAACGGGCGATACGCAAGACCGGCGTCGCCGAACGCGCCTTCACGCACCCTCTCGATTCCCCGGAAATCTCGGGGCGTACCGGCACGACCGCCCGTAACGACGCCTGTTGGGCCGCCGTCCAGGACCTCGCCGAGAACGCCGCCCGGCAGGCCTTGGACGCCGCCGGACTCCAACCTGCCGACATCGACGCCCTCGTCACCAGCCACACCACGAGCATGGCCATCCCTCAACTCGACGTGTCCCTGATCAACCGTCTCGGACTGAGGCCTGACGTGCGGGCCCTCGCGATGACCACCCTTGGTTGCGTGGGTGGCGCCAAGGCCCTGGGGAGAGCCGCGGACGAGGTTCGCGCCTACCCCGGATCGCGTGTGCTGGTGGTCGTCGCTGAGGCGATCTCGATCACCTACCATCACACCGACGTCGGAATCGAGAGCCAGATCTACAAGGGGCTGTTCGGCGACGGCGCAGGCGCCTGTGTTGTCACCAGCGAGCCCGTCGGGGCCGGTTTCGCCATGCAGGAATCACATCAGCATCTGCTTCCTCATACCGCCCAGAACGGCTACTACTGGGGCCGTTTCGACGCCGACGGCTTCCATTTCCGGAGCACCCGCGCCGCCGTCAAGGGGCCGGCAAGGGTTATGCCGCGTCTCCTGGAGTGGCTGAAGGCTCACGACTGGATCACGCCCGATTGGCTCGTCGTGCACGCCGGAGGCCCGGCCATCCTCAGCGCGATCGAGGACGGCCTGAGCGTTCCCCGAGAGCAGCTGAGACATTCCTACGACTCTCTCCGCGAGGTCGCCAACCTCGGTGGCGTCTCGGTCCTGGACGTCTTGCGGCGTACACACGCCTCCCCGCCGGAGCCGGGCGCGCGCGGTCTCGCCGTCGCCTTCGGGCCCGGATTCACCTACTTCGCGGTCATCGGCACATGGACCGCCTGACCTGGGGAACTCGTGAACGGCGATTCCGTGCAGGTCCATGTTCTCAGGGATGATCACCCAGGGCGCCGGTTGTTCAGTCTCCTCGGCAACCGATGGGTCTGCCCGGTGATCCTCGCTCTCGAAGGTGGACCCAGAAGACACTCTGAACTCAGAATGATGATCGGGGGAGTATCCCAGAAGATGCTCACACAGACGCTGCGCCTGCTTGAGGAAGACGGCCTGGTGGCGCGGACCATCATCGCCGGCCCCCGGCGTCGCGTGGATTATGAGCTGACGCCGCTGGGGGTGTCGTTCGGTGAGTTGCACGCGGTGATCTACCGGTGGGCGGTGCGGCACGAGCCAGAGCTGGCCCGAGCGCGAGCCGCTTACGCGGCAGGGGCGAGAAAAGAAGCCAAGTAGAAATGGGTGACTTGAAAACCTGAAACGCACGCCCCCTGACGAAGGTCAGGGGGCCTGTACATCTTCATCGGTCAACGGCCGGTCGCCGGTCACGCCTCGCCGGTCACTGGTGGGGCGTGGGCATGAGCATGCGGAAGGCGTGCAGCAGCTCGCCGGTCCGGACCCAGTAGTCGGCGTGGAGCATGGCGAGAGGTTCGAGGAGCCGCGAGGCCGTGATGTCGCCCGCGTCGATGACCGGCCAGCCGAAGTCGTGAAGGATCGTCGTCACGTGCGCTTTGGCCTGCCCGTCGTCGCCTGCGATGAACATGTCGGGCGGGCCGCCGGGGAGATCTGGATCGATCATCAAGGCGTAGCTGACGCTGTTGAACGCCTTGACCACCTTGGAGTCTGGTAGCCACTGTTGCACCCATTCCCCGGCGGACTCGTCGAAGCCGAGGAGCAGCCGGAGCCGCCCGTCCCGCATCCCCATCGGGTTGGTGGCGTCGATCACGACCTTCCCGGCGAGGTGCTCCGGACCGGTCAGGTCGATGGCCGACTTCGTCCCGTCCCAGCGGGTGGCGAGCACCGCCAGTTCGCCGAAGGCGGCGGCTTCCGAGAGGGAGGCCGCCCGCGCTGTGGGGCCCTGGCCTGCCAGCCAGTCGGTGATGTCGGCACGATCGGGCGTTCGGGACCCCATGACCGCCTCGTGACCGCGTGCCGCGAACCCGGCCGCGAGGGTCTTCCCGACGATGCCGCTGCCCAGAACCGCGACTCTCATGGATTGTCCTCTCCTTGTCTCAGGTGAGCTTGACGGGAAGTTCGTGCAGCACCCGGAAGACGCTCTTAGCGCGCCAGCGCAGGCTCTCGGCAGGAACGGCCAGGCGCATCCGCGGGAACCTGCGGATCAGGGTGCCGATGGCGATCTCCCCTTCGAGCCGGGCCAGGGGCGCGCCGAGGCAGTAGTGGGGTCCGTGCCCGAAGGCGAGATGGCGGCCGTCGCCGCGGGTCATGTCGAGGTCGTCCGGATGCTCGAACCTGGCCGGGTCACGGTTGGCCGCCGGAGCCATGACGAAGACGAACTGGCCTGCAGGGATGGTGGTGCCGTCGATCTCGACCTCTCGCTTGGAGAACCGTGCGATACCGGGGGAGACGGGTCCGTCGAGTCTCAGGAACTCCTCGATGGCCGGTGCGAGGCGGGTGTCGTCGTCGCGGAGTCGCGCGAACTGGTCGGGCCGCCGCAGCAACGCCTGCAACCCGTTGCCGATGAGGCCGACCGTGGTCTCGTGTCCGGCGATCACCAGCAGGACGGCCATCGCCACCAGTTCGTCATCGGCGAGTCCGTCGATCTCGTCGCCGGCCGCGATCAGCGCGCTGAGGAGCTGGTCGTCGGGCCTTCGCCGCCTGTCGGAGATCAGGGCGCCCAGGTAGTCGCCGAAGTCGGCGACCGCCTGCTCCACCTCGGCGCGTTCCAGGTCGGTCACGGGGAACGAGGTCAGCAACTGAGACCAGCGCCGGAGCCGGTCACGATCCCCGAACGGGACGCCCAGCAGCTCGCAGATGACCATGACGGGCATCGGGAAAGCGAAAGAGGCGATCAGGTCGGTCTCGTCATGCACCGCGATGCCGTCGGCGAGCTCGTCCGCGAAGCGCTGCACCTGGTCGCGCATGCCGCTGATGCGGCGGGCGGTGAAGGCCTGGGAGACCATCCGGCGAAGCCTGGTGTGGTCCGGCGGGTCCGAGGCGAGCATGTTGCGCGCGAGGATCCCGCGCCGGAGCGTGGGTTCGCGCCGCCCGCTCGCGCGGAAGACCTCGGCGGCGTACTCCGAACGCTGGCTCAGGTCGGGATGGCCGAGAGCCTGCAGCGCTCCCGAGTAGCGGGTGACGCACCAGATGGGCGTGCCGTCGGGGAGGCTCCGCTTGACCACGGCCCCCTCCTCGCGAGCGCGCGCATAGCGGGGATGCGGGTCGCCCTCCTGGTCGGCGCCGATGAGGGGCGGATGGCGTATGGCTTCGGTCATGGTCGGCACCTCGACGTGGCGGTCGGAGCGGTAATCGAATCGAGTGTGAGCTGGCGCCGACAAACCTGAACCATTTTCGTGCAATTCGTCAAGCCCCAGATTATTCGTTCCGTCTCGGTCGGAGGAAAATTATCCTGGTGAAATCCGCCTTTCTCGAGGTCACATTAGGGCACCTTCAGGTGCCCAATGCTGGGCACCTGAAGGTGCCTTATTGACCTTCGGTGGCCGGCTGCCGCAGGATCCCTGATGTATCCCACGAACAAGACGGGTAACGCACATGCTGCTGTCGTTCATCGGGTCGGCGAAGTGACCGAGAATCGTGCCCTCGTCATCGGCGGTGGTATCGCCGGGCTGCTCGCCGCCCGCGTGCTCGCCGACCATTTCCCAAGGGTCACCATCGTCGACCGGGACCGGTTTCCCGCCGTTCCCGAATATCGCAAGGGCGTCCCGCAGTCACGGCACGTACATCTGCTCGCCGGGGCGGGCCGCCGAGTCATCCATCGCCTGGTGCCGGGTGCCGAGAGGCGGGTCGTGGAGGCGGGCGGGGTGCTGCTGCGGGTGCCGCAGGACATCCGGTGGCTGAACTCCGCGGGCTGGTCCGCCAGATTCCCCACCAGCCACAGATTCCTGTCCTGTAGCCGTGAGCTCCTGGAAGCGGCCGTCCGCGAGGAGGTCCTGGCGCTGCCGGGGGTCGAGACGCTGGAAGGCCGCGAGGTCACCGGTCTGGCCGTCGCCGCGCACGGACGTTCGGTCGTCGGCGTGACCGCCCGCGAACGTCATCGCGAACGCGGTCGCGAACGAGCCCAGGAACCTGCCGGGACGCCTGGCGGAGACGGCGATGACATCGCGGCGCGGCTGGTGGTGGACGCGAGCGGACGGGCCTCGGGCGCGTCAGGCTGGCTCCGGTCGCTGGGCTTCCCGGCACCACAGGAGAAGGTGGTCGCCGACTTCTTCGGCTACGCCTCCCGTCTCTACCGTGTGCCGCCCGGCCATGGTTCGGACTGGCTGGCCCTGCACCTGGAGGCGGATCCTCCGGCGCAGCAGCGGCTCGGGGTCATCTACCCGATCGAGGGCGACCTGTGGATGGTCACGCTGGTCGGAACGGAGAACGACGCGTACCCGCCGACGGAGGAGTCCGGCTTCCTGGACTTCGCCAAGACGCTGCGCAGCCCCGAGCTCTACGAAGCCATCCAGGATGCCGAACCCGCCGGGCCGATCCACGCGTTCCGTCATCTGGAGAATCGGCGCCGCTTCTACGAGAAGCTGCGACGGCGTCCGGAGGGGTTCGTGGTCCTGGGCGACGCGGCCTGCGCCTTCAACCCGATCTATGGTCAGGGCATGGCCATGGCCGCCGAGGCCGCCATGGTCCTCGAACGCTGTCTTCGGGAACATCCGGATGCCGGGCCGGGCCTGGCCGCTCTCTTCCAGAAGCGCCTGGCACGGAAAAGCTCGGTTCCGTGGGCGATCTCGACCGGCCGCAGCCTGCGTTATCCGTCCGACGAACCGCCCGTCGGCATGGTGGGCAGGGCGGCGTTCCACTACATCCGGCGCGCGCTCGCGGTGTCCAACTCGGGAAACCGTCAGGTGGCCGAGGCCCTGCTGAACGTGCTCCACCTCATCGACACCCCGGCGGCCCTGCTGCGCCCCCGCGTGCTCGTGCCCACGCTGTTGCACAAGAGCGGAAACATCTGATGCCGGATTCCACCGGCTGCGCGCTGGTCACCGGTGGCTCGCGCGGCATCGGCCGGGCGGCCGCGCTGCGGCTGGCTCACGACGGCCATGACATCGCCCTCTGCTATCGATCCCGTGAGGACGCGGCGGCCGAGGTCGCCGCGGCGATCGAGGCTGCCGGTCGGCGATGCCTCGCCATGCCGTGCGACGTCGCCGACCAGGAGGCCGTCGGGACCTTCGTGAAGGCGGCGCGGGCGGAGTTCGGCGAGATCGGCGTCGCGGTGAACTGCGCCGGCGTGATCCACGACAGAGCGCTGGCCTCGATGACCGCCCAGGCGTGGCGGTCGGTCATCGACACCAACCTGACCGGAACCTTCAACGTCTGCCGGAGCCTGGTCTTCGACCTCATGAAACGCAGGCGGGGAAGGATCGTGAACGTCTCCTCCGTAGCCGGCATCGGCGGCAACGCGGGCCAGACCAACTATTCGGCGGCCAAGGCGGGCATCATCGGGTTCTCCCGCTCGCTCGCCAAGGAGCTCGGCCCGTTCGGGATACCGGTCAACGTCGTCGCCCCCGGCTTCATCGAGACGGACATGACCTCGGCGCTGACGGCCAGGTCGCGGGAGCAGGCGCGCAAGCTCATCCCCTTGGATCGGTTCGGGACGGTCGAGGACGTGGCGGGCGTGATCTCCTTCCTGGCCTCCGGCGACACCGGCTACATCACCGGGCAGGTGCTGCGCGTGGACGGAGGGATGGTCCTGTGACCGGCGGTCCGGGGGTCGTCGTGACGGGACTGGGCGTGGTCTCGCCGCTCGGCGACGACCTTGAGGTGTTCTGGCGGCGGCTGTGCTCGGAGGAACCGAGACCCACCCCGCATCCTCACATCCGAGCCGATCTGATGCAGTACCAGCACACCTACTCGGTGCCTTCCCGGTCCGAGACGGCTCCGGGCCTGGGCAGAGCGACGTCGTTTGCCCTGCGCGCCACGACCGCCGCCCTCCAGGACGCGGGCCTGTCCTTGGGCAGCACGGACGGGCCGGACGGGCTGGCTGGGCCGGGCGGTCCTGGTGGACCGGCTGGCGGGCGAACGGGCGTCGTCGTGGGGACCGCCACCGGAGACGAGGACCTCCTGGAGGATGAACGCTCGGGCGGACAGGCCGTGAGTCCTCTGGACAGAGACGTGTTCGGTGTGACCGGCCACATCGCCGACCGATTCCATCTCACCGGCCCGAACGCGGTCGTCAACACCGCCTGTTCGGCCGGTTGCCACAGCCTGGGGCTGGCCGGCGACCTGATCCTTGCCGGTGCCGCGGACGTCATGGTCGCCGGAGGCACGGACTCGGTCTGCCGCGTCGCCCACGCGGCCTTCAACCAGCTGAGAGCCGTCGACCCGGAGGCGTGCCGCCCCTTCGACACCGGCCGCAAGGGCACCGTCTACGGGGAGGGCGCGGCGATCCTCATCCTGGAGTCGGCGGACCACGCGCGGTCCAGAGGAGCCACCTGGTACGCCGAGCTCAAAGGTACGGGCCAGAGCGCCGACGCGTTCCACCCGACCGCGCCCGACCCGGCCGGGGACCAGGCCCGCACCGCCATCGAACGCGCCCTGCGGGACGCCGGCCTGGACCCCGGCGACATCGACGGCGTCGCGTGCCACGGCACCGGTACCAGGCTGAACGACGTCACCGAGGCCACGTCCCTGGCGGAGGTCTTCGGCGACCGGATCGACCGGATCCCGGTGTGCGCCGTGAAGTCCCAGCTCGGTCACAGCGCGGGTGCGTCGGGAGCCTTCTCCGCGCTGGTCGCGGCCCTGATCCTGCGCCGGCGCCTGTTCCCGCCGACGGCCCGCCTGCGCGACCTCGACCCGGACTGCCCCGTGCGCCCACTGCGCGAGGCGACGCCGATGAGGCCACGGAACCTGCTGGTCAGCGCCTATTCCTTCGGCGGCAGCAACGTCGCGCTGATACTGGGCTCGGGCGCCGATGACTGACGTGGTCGTGACCGGGGTCGGCTCCATCGACGCGAGCACCGGTCCGTACACCCGGCATCCGCCCTCCCGCGGCGTACGACACCTGGCCCCGGCCACCAGGCACGCGCTCGCGGCCGCCGAGCTCGCCCTGGCGGCCGCCGGGCTGAAACCCGACTCCTACCCGCAGGTCTCCCAGGGCGTCGCGATCGGCACCAACTTCGGCGGCACCGCGACGCTGGCGCGGATGGACCGGTCCGTCATCGAGCAGGGCGCCGCGGGTCTGCGCCCGATCGAGGCACCCAACTTCGCCGCCAACCTTCCCGGCAGCCATGTCTCCATCCGCTACGGCCTCAAGGCGATGAACCTGACCCTGACCACGCCGCTCGTCGCCGGCCTGCAGGCGGTACTGCAGGCTGGTGCGGCCCTGCGGTCCGGCCGTGCGCTCATGATGCTGGCGGGAGCGACGGAGGGCACACCGCCGCCCGAATGGGCCACAACAGTCAGCACGGCAGGCGGCACCGCAGTCAGCCCAGCAGGCGGTGTGCCGGTCACCGAGGGCGGTTGCTGCCTCCTGACGCTGGAGACCGGCAGCGAGGCCGGACAGCGTGCGCTCTCTCGCATCGGGTCAGGCACGAGCTGGTTCCTGCCACCGAGCCTGTGCCGGGATGGCGAAGGGCGGCGACGCCTTCGCGGGTTGGCCGGAGAGGGCGTACGAAGGCTCCTGCGCAGAGACGGAGACGTGCTCCTGATAGCCCCCGCCCACCCACTCGGCGAGATCGTCACCGAGGCTCTCCGCGATCAAGGGGCTGCGGTGACCGTGAGCAACGACGTCACGAGCGCGAGCATGGCGCCACTGCTCGCCCTGACCGGCGCCCTCGCCCGGCATCGACCGACCCTCCTCGCAGCGGTATCCCCGAACGGCCACATCGCGGCCGTGTCCATCGAACACGACTGATCGAACAACTGAAGGAAGGCTTAATGAGCACCATGACCGAACAGCGTCTCAACGAGATCCGAGAGATCGTCGCCGACGTCCTGGAGATGGAGCCCGAAGAGATCACCGACGACGGCAACTTCGTGGAGGAGTACGAGGCCGACTCCCTAGGAGCGATCGAGGTGCTCTCCCAGCTGGAACGCCGCTACAACGTCGACATCCCGCAGGAGGAACTCGCCCGGATGTCCGACCTGCGATCGGTGTTCGAGGTCGTCAGGGAGTACGCCAAGTGGGAGAACTGACCTCCGTCCCACGCCGGGTCGGCATCACCGGCATCGGCGCGGTCTCCAGCATCGGGTTCGGCGTGACCGAATTCCGCCACGGGCTCCAGACCGGACGCAGCGGCATCTCCGAGATCCAGAGCTTCGACACCACGGGCTTCCCGCGGACCAGAGGAGGCGAGGTCCGCGGCTTCCAACCGGAACGATGGCTGCGGCGCCTCGACGCCGACCAGTACGGGCGTACCAGCCAGTTCGCGGCTGCTGCGGCGCGGATGGCCGTCACCGACGCCGACCTCGCCGACGACGTCCTGGCCCGCTCACAGGCGGGGGCGAGTGTCGGGACCACCAGCGGCGAGTCGCAGATCATCGAGGAGCTGACCGCGGTCTGGCTGGAGAAGGGACCGGAGGCCCTGCCGTCCGGACTGGTGCGGCAACTGCCCGCCAGCCGGCTCTCGCACGCGGTGAGCCGTGAGCTGACGCTCACCGGCGAGTCGATGACCTTGGCCACGGCGTGCTCGGCGGCCAACTACGCGATCGCGCACGCCTTCGACCTCATCCAGTCGGGCGAGGCCGACCTCATGGTGTGCGGCGGGGCGGACTCGGTCTGCCGCTGGGCGCACGCCGGCTTCTACCGGATGGGCGCGCTCGCCGCGGACGAGTGCCGCCCCTTCGACGCCGGTCGCGATGGCATCCTGACCGGCGAGGGCGGCGCCATGCTGGTGCTGGAGCCGCTGGAGGACGCCCATGAACGCGGCGCGCGAGTCTACGCCGAGGTGCTGGGCTACGGCCTCAACTGCGATGCCACGCACATGGTCGCACCCGATCCGGACAGCATCGCCGAATGCATCACCCTCGCCCATCGCAGCGCCGGTATCCGACCTGACGACGTCGACTACATCTGCGCGCACGGCACCGGCACCCCGGCCAACGACATCGCCGAATGCCGGGCCGTCCGGAAGGTCTTCGGCGAGCGGCCGCCGCCGATCAGCTCGATCAAATCCATGATCGGTCACACCATGGGCGCGGCGAGCGGCTTCGGCGCGATCGCGGGCGCCCTGGCGATCAGCCACGGCTTCCTCCCGCCGACCATGAACTTTCAGTCCATCGACCCGCAGTGCGGCGAGCACATCGACTGCGTCCCGAACCAGGCCCGCCGGGCCCGGGTCGACATCGTGGAGAACCACGGATTCGCGTTCGGCGGGAACAACGCCATCCTCATCTTGGGACGAGCACGTGAGAGCTGACCAGACCACTCTGGCGATCACCGGACTCGGCGTGCTGTCGGCCGCCGGGATCGGACGCACGGAGTTCACCGAGAACGTCCTGGCCGGGCGGCCGGGCCGTCGGCCCGTGGCGGGCGGCCTCGGCGATCCGGCCCCGTTCGCCGATACCTATCCGATACGCGAGTTCAGGCTCCGTGACCTCCTGGGAAGAAAGGGCGGAGCGCATTTCGACCGCACGACCGCGCTCGCGGTGGCGGCCACCGAACTCGCGCTCGACGACTGCGGGCTCCGGTTCACCGGCGAAGGCCGTACGCGGGCGGGAGTCGTTCTCGGCACCACCACGGGCAGTATCGAGAGCACGAGCCGGTACACCCGCGAGACGCTGGTCCAAGAGCGGCCCTATCTGGTGAGCGCCGCCGGGTTTCCGAGCACCGTGATGAACTGCGCGGCCGGGCAGACCGCGATATGGCACGGGCTGAAGGGGGTCAACGCCACCCTGGCCGGAGGACAGCTCAGTGGCCTGCTCGCGTTCCGCTACGCCCGCAAGACGATATGGCGGGGACAGGCCGACGTCATGCTGTGCGGCGGGGTGGAGGAACTCAGCCCGACGTCGGCGTGGGGCGTCCGGCGTGCGCGCCCCGGTGGCCTTCCACCGGGGGAGGCGAGCGTCGTCTTCACGGTCGAGGACGCCGGGCGGCCTCAGACCACGGGCAGGCACCGCCTCGGTGAGGTGGCGGCATGCGAGATCGGGATCACCGGCGATCCCGCCGATCTGGAGACGCTCGCCGCTGACCTGGCGTCCTGCGTCACACGGGCGCTGGACCGCGCCTCGGTGAGCGCCGAGTCGGTGGTGGCGGTCGCCGGCAGTTTCCGCGACGAGGCGGCCCATGACCGGGCGGAACGGGAGGGGATCGAGGCGGCGCTCGGAGCACGGCCGGTCACCACCTTGAAGATCAAGCCGCTCGTCGGCGAGTGCTACAGCGCCGCCGGAGCACTTCAGCTGGCGGCGTTGCTGGCGACCCTCGCCGAGCAGGGAAAGGCCGGGGCGCCGCATGGCTCCCGCCGCCCGGTCGGGCTGCTCACGTGCGTGGGGCACGACGGAACGTTCGGCTGCGCAGTCGTGAGGGGGCCGGAGCATGCCACTGGCGATCACCGGAGCTGACGTGCTGTCCAGCGTGGGCGCCGGATCCGCGGAGCATTTCGAGGCACTGTGCGCTGGGACGAGCGGGCTCGGGCCGCTGCTGGAGATCGACCCCTCTAGCGTGGGCGTCCGGTTCGGCTACCAGATCACCGATGGCAGGCCGGTCATGCACCGCACGACCCAGTGGCTCGTGCGGTGCATGACCGGCGCCATCGCCGACTCGGGGCTCGACCTCGCCCGGTCGCGGGTGGGCGTGGTCGTCGCCACCGGGCTGCGCGAACTGCGAAGCGTGGAGCTCTGGTCGGTCGGCCAGGGAACCGCGACCCTGGCCGACCTCCATGTCGCCCAGGCGGTCCGTGAAGCACTCGGGCCGGGCACACCGACCCTCGAACTCACCAACGCCTGCGCGGCGGGCGGCTACGCCCTGGCCGTGGCCGCCGACCTGGTGGACCTCGACCGGTTCGACGCCGTCGTGGTGGCGGCCGCCGACACCCTCACAGAGAGCATGCTCGCCATGATCGGCCGGGTGACTCCGGTCCCGGCCGAGGCGCTGCGGCCGTTCGAGGCCGCCCGGCGAGGGGTGCTTCTCGGTGACGGGGCCGCCGCCGTGGTGCTGGAGCGGCTCGACCACGCCCGCCACCGGGACGCCCGCCCGCTCGCACGGCTGCGGTCGGTGGGGCTGAGCTGCGATGCGCACCATGAGACCGCGCCCGACCGCGACGGCCTGATCCGCGCGATGCGCGACGCGTTTCGGCGGGCCGCCGTGGCTCCCGCCGAGATCGACCTGATCATGGCGCACGGGACCGGTACGGCGTTGAACGATCCGGCCGAGGCGCTCGCCATCAAGGAGGTGTTCGGGTCGGCGACCGCGACGACCGCGATCAGCGCGCTCAAGTCGATGATCGGGCACACCTCCGGAGCGTCGGGGTTGATCGCCGTCGTCACCGCGATCGAGGCCATCCGGCAGGGCCGGGTCCCTCCCACGGTCATGCTGGAGACCGTGATCAAGGAGGCCGAGGGGCTCGACCTCGTCCGGGGGAGCGAACGGCCTGCCGAGGTCGACACCGTCCAGGTCAACGCGTTCGGGTTCGGCGGCGTGAACTCGGTGGCCATCCTGGAAGGCGCAGCCTCATGACCTCGGACGTCGTGGTGACCGGGTGGGGCAGCCAACTGCCGCCCTTTGACCCCGCGGCGATCGTCGGCCGCAAGGGCCTGCGGGCCAAGGAACCCTCGACCCGGCTGGCACTGTGCGCCGCGCACGCGGCACTGCGGATGCCCGTCGGTTCTCTCCCGCCGCCACCGCGCAAGGATCATTCGACCGGCGTCGTGGTCAGCTCGAACACCGGGAACCTCGACACCGTGACGAGCGTGGTCCGCACGCTGCGACGAGGCTCGCTGAAGGACGTCAGCCCGTTGTGGGCGCCCAACGCCTCGAGCAATGTCATCGCGGGCACGATCGCGATCCGGTTCGGTTTCGCGGGCCCGAACCTCACGGTCTGCAATGGCGCGACGTCGGGTCTCGACGCGATCGCCGCGGCCGCCGACCTCATCCGGGCCGGACGCGCCGACCGGATGATCGTGGTGGGCGTGGAGCCGGAGGACGACACGGTCCGCGGCCTCTTCGCCGAGTCGGCCAAGGGCCTGCGTGCCCTGCCCGGCATGCTGGACCCGGACGAGCTGGACGGGTCCGGAGCGGGAGCCGCGTGCGTGATCCTGGAAACCGGGGAGGCCGCCGACGGGGGAGTCGGCTTGCTGGACTCGTTCGACCACGCCTCGGCCGGTGGGGCGTCGCTGATGGTGAAACGACTGGTGGCGGGGTGTTCGGCGGGGCCGCGCCTCTGGCTCACCGGCGACCAGCGATGGACGGGCGTCCGCGAGACCGTGGCCGCGGGGCTGAGCCTGTGGCCCGAGGCGCAGCGGCCATCGACCGTCGACCTGTCCGGCGCGCTGGGAGATCTCTCCGGGGCGCTGGGGGTGTTTCAGATTGTTGCCGCCTGCCAGTGGCTCGAACGACACCCGTTGGACAGCGTGCTGATGACGTCCGGCGGAAGCTGGGGCGACGACGAGGCCGGGGTAGTGATCCACGGCCTGCCGGGAGGGTGAGGGAGACCGTGCGGACACACCATCGCTCGCGCTGGGCGTTGAGCGCTTCGGCCGAGGTGGACGGGGAGACCCTGCGCCTCTACCAGGCTCAGGAAGCGACCTCCCGGGCTCCTTCGCTCGTCTTCGTTCACGGCCTGGAAGAGAGCTGGGACATCTGGTCCGGGATCGGGCAGCGGCTCGCGAGCCGGTTCCGGCTGCTCGCGCTCGACCTGCCCTGGCGTACCGGCAACGGCTACGCCTGGTGCCGGAGGCGCTCGCTGGGCGACTGGCTGGGAGCGGGACTCGCCCTGCTCGACGCGGAGCCGACGGTGATCGTCGGGCACTCGCTCGGGACGGGCGCCATGCTGGAACACCTCCACAGCGCGTCCGGACCCGGCCCGCGCGCCATCGTGCTGGCCTCACCCATCTACCGCGGCGAGCGCGAACCGGTGACCTGGGCGACGGCGTACCGGGCGATGGACGACTTCCGGGAAATGATCGGCCAGGACCTCGTCGGACGACTGCGCCCGGATTTCGACCGCGGCGACCAGAAGCTCATCTCCACCATGATCGACAAGATCGTGGACCGGGTGGGGCCGATCGGCTTCTACTCACTGTTCCTGCTCTACGCCGTGGGCGGCATCCCGGATCTCGACCGCCCCGACATCGCGACGCTGGTCGTCGCGGGCACGGACGATCCCTACGCGACCCCCGCGTCCCTGTCCGCGCTCACTGCGGCGGTGCCGAGGAGCCGCTTGGTGAGGCTGCGCGGAGCCGGGCATTTCGCGATCCGGGACCAGGCTCCGGACCTCGCCGAAACCATGATCACCTTCTTCGACCAGTGCCTGACCCCCTGATCAAAGGACCGGACATGACCGCACTCGTTGAGCCGACCATCAGCCGCTACTCGGGAAGACCCGGCTATGAGGGGGCCAACATCGGCCCCTGGATCGGATTCAAACACTTCCTTTATCAAGTGGAGGAGGCCGTCCGTGACCATTTCCGGAAGCGCGGGCTGGGCGCCGGGCGGTTGTACTCCGAGCACGGCGTGACCCTCGATCTGACCGAGATCTCGGCTCGGCTTCCCACCCCTGTGCTCGCCGACGACATCGTCGAGGTGGAACTACGGCCCATGGAGCCGGTCGACGCGTTCGCCGCGTCTTGCCGGATGACCGCAAGCCGCGAGGGCACCCGGCGCATGGTGCTGACGGGGTCGCTGAAGGCGAGACTGCTGCCGCTCTCCGACCCGCCTGCGAAAGTCGAACTGCCCGTGTGGTGCGCCCCGTTCACCCACCGGGATCGTGGCCGCCACCTGAGCGGCGCGGAGACCCCCTCAACTGCGCTGACCGTCCTCCGTGAGATCCTCGCCCCCGAGACCGGCGATGACATCGGTACGAACCGGGTGACGACTCCGGTCGAGAACGGACTGGTCATCAGCCAGCGGGTGCCGTACTACTTCTGCCACGGATCCGAGCGGCTCCAGTTCTCCGGCTACGTGCGGATGATCGAGGAGGCCGTGGACCTTTTCCTGGCGCAACGGCAGATCTCCGTCGGCTCGGTGCTGAAGGAGCGGCACTGGATCCCGGTCGCGTCCAAGGTCCGGCTCACCATGCACGCCTCGGCCTACATGGAAGAGACGCTGCACACCGTCTTCACGCTCGATTCGATCGTCAAGGACGTCCTGCACACCGGCAGGCTGGAGTGCTTCGTCTGCCGGGGCGACGTTCTCGTCCACACGGCCACCGCGACCATCACCCACGGCTACGCGGTCACCCAAGGGCCGGACATGGGAACTCTCGTCGAGTTCGACGCGGCGACCACCGCCGCGCTCCAAGGCGGCGGAGCGAGCCGATGAGCCGCCGCCCGAAGGCTCCTCCGCGCCTGTACTTCTCCTTCCGCAGCCCTTACTCCTGGCTGGCCGTCAGGCAGCTGGAGGACCGGCATCCGGAGATCTCCCGGCAGCTGGAGTACATCCCCTACTGGGATCCTGATCAGGTGACCCTGGCCGGGGTCAGTTCCCGAGGGGCCAAGTTCCACTATCAGCAGATGAGCAAGGCCAAGCATCTGTACCTGCTCCAGGACATCCGGCGGTTGACCGCTGAGCGCGGATACCGGATGCGCTGGCCGATCGACCGGGATCCCTGGTGGGATCTCCCGCACCTGGCCTATCTGGCAGCGCGCCGCGAGGGCCGCGAGGCGGAGCTGTTCAAGGCTCTGAACACGGCTCGCTGGGAACGCGGCGAGGACATCTGCACGCGTGACACCGTGCGCCGCTGCGCGGAGCAGGCCGGACTGGACGGCGCCGTCATGACCGGCGCACCGGAAGACCCCGACATCCGCGCCGAAGGCATCGACTGCCTGTGTCGGGCATATGACGACGGCGTGTTCGGCATACCGTACCTGCGCTACGGCCGGGACAAGTTCTGGGGCCTCGATCGCCTGGAGACCTTCGTCGACGTCTTTGCGGGTGCCCCGTGGGTGCCCGATCAGAATGCGGCTACGGCACCGCTTTCCCCGGAGCACTTGAACGGTCACGCCTTGATTTCCGACGCCTATGACACCGATGCCCCGGGAGGCTGCGGCTGACCTACGCCGCTCGTCGAATCTGCGGAACGGCATGCCTGTTTGCGGCGTTCCACGCGGCGCCAGTGGGACGCCAGCGGGGAGTTAGGAAGGCGGGCGATCCTTGATGAGAAGCCAGGTCAGGTGGAAGGGAGCTCAACGAATGCTCAGCTTCATCGAAAGGGCCGCGGATCGCCTCGTGAGTTACGTGGTCCCGAGGACGAGGGCCGGAGCCTGCGCGTGCAACGACTGCTACACGACAAGGTGCTGCGGCTGCGATGGGTGCCCCATGGGGACCATCCCGCGGTACTGCACCAACTGCGACTGTTCGAGGATCTGGAAGGCCGGCTGCGTCGTCGACCAGGTATGCCTTTAGCGGCCCGAGGAGAGTCGATTGCTCTACCTGTTGAGCGGTCTCTACGCGGTGCTCTTTGTCGTGTTCGGAGTGTCCGCCTGGAGCAAGCTGATGCGGCGCGACGCGTTCGCTGAGTCCCTGCGGTCCGTGCGGCTGATTCCGCGTCGTCTCGTCCGGCAGGTCGCCGCGGTGGTCACCGTCGCGGAGCTGGTGGCGGCGCTGGGGCTCGGCTGGGCAGGTCTGGCGGTCATCGGCGCCGTTCCCGGTGGCGTGATCGCCGAACTGGTGTCGCTCGCGCTGGCCGGTCTGCTCCTGTCGGCCCTCACCTTCGGGATGACGCTGGCGGTGCGTCGGGGGTGGGAGGCCACGTGCGCCTGCTTCGGATCAACTGAACGGCCCCTCCGCGGCCGTCATCTCGTTCGCAACGGCCTGTTGCTCGGCGTGGTGCTCGCCGGTGTGGCGACGCGCTCGCTGGCCGGTGAAGGGACCGCCGACCTCGCCGGGGCACTGGTCGCGATGGCCGGGGGAGCCGTCGTGGCGCTGCTCCTGATCCATGTCGACGACCTCGTCGATCTCTACGCGCCGGCTCGTTCCGCGGAGTCGGCTTCACCCACCGGGAGCTGACATGTCCGTCTTCGTCGTCGCCGTGGTCATCGTCGGGCTGCTCGGCCTGGTCAACCTGCTGTTCTCGTTCGGGGTCATTCGCCGAATGCGAGAGCACACCGAAACGCTCGACGATCTAGCCCGGCAAGGCGGGCCAGTCGAGGTGATGCTCGGGGCGGGCGAGGTGGTCGCGGACTTCGACGCGCGCACCGTCGACGGTGCGCAGGTGTCTCGGGACGGCTTTGCCGACACCACCCTGGTAGGTGTGTTCTCGCCGGGCTGCTCGGCCTGCGAGGCGCAGCTGGACGAGTTCGTCGAGCACGCCATGGCGCATCCGGGCGGCAGGCGGCAGGTTCTGGCGCTCGTCGTCGACGAGGAGGCCGACTCCGGGGGCTACGTGAGTCGCCTTGAGCCGGTGTCCCTGGTCGTGCGGGAGAGGCGCTACGGGCCTGTCTATGAGGCGCTGGCGGTGCGCGGCTTCCCCGCCTTCGCGCTGGTCGAGGGCGGTGTGGTGCTGAGCAGCGGCTTTGATCTGAGCGCCCTGTCATCGGCAGTCGGCCGCTGAGCCGGCAGCCAGGGGAGTGCCCGGATGATCTGGGCCGTGGGCGCGATGGTGCTGGTGGCGGGCGTTGGAACGGCGTTGACGGTTCTGCGGCGCCGGTTCCTGTCCGTCCTTGTTGAGGGCAGCAGCATGGAGCCCACCTTGCATGCGGGTCAGCGCGTGCTGGTCCGGCGAGCCGAGGTGGCCGAGCTGCGTCGCGGCCAGGTGGTGGTGGTGGCCCATCCGCCTGACGGGCCGCCCAGGGCGGATGCTCCGCCGTGGCTGATCAAGCGTGTGGCGGCATTGCCGGGCGACCCCGTCCCACGCGAGGCGGTGCCCGCACTGCGGCACGTGATGGAGCCACGGGTCCCGGCTGGACGGCTCGTCCTGCTGGGGGACAACCGTGCCGCCAGCTTCGACTCACGGCGAGTCGGTTACTTCAGCTCGAACACCCTGCTCGGCAGGGTCGTACGTCCCTCCGTCTGATCCGAAAGCCGGGCTCCGCCCTGCACGGCCTGGGAGCCCTGTTCGCTACCGGGACGGTGATGTTGTAGGGCTTCCAGAAGCAGCGCCTCGTTCACCACGTCAGCGGTGGCAACCTCTCACCCGTAACGCACTCGGTGCCGTGGTGCGGTGTCGGTTTCCAAAGCCCTCTGCTTGATTCCCGGAGTCCTGTGCACTGAGCCCTTTCCATCCTGAATTGTGTAGATCATCGGCTGGTTGTCTGGGGCCGCTCGTGCCCGGGGATGGGGTGGGAGGGATGTGCCGAGGATCCTCGGTATTCGGGGATCCTCGGCTGCGGTTTGTTACGTCTGGAGGCTTACCACGAAGCAGAGTTCAGGTAGGGGGTCGCCGCTGCCTCGGGTTCCACGGGTTCCGGGGCAGGCTCGGTGTGGTGGGTGATGGGGCGGACTTCCATGGCGTAGTGGCGGGCGTCGGGCCATTGGGTGGCGATCTCGATGGCGCGTTCGGGGGTGTCGCAGTCGACGAGGAGGTAGCCGGCGAATTGTTCGGCGGTGGCGATGAAGGGTCCGTTGGTGATGGCGGGGAGGCCGTCGCGGACTCGGACGGTGCGGGTTTGGGAGGGGTCGGCGAGGGCTTCGCCGCGGATCAGTTCGCCGGTGGCTGAGAGTTCTTTCATGACGGTCTCGACCTGGTCGATGAGCTCGGCGCGGTCGGCTTCAGGTAGTGCGTCGACGTAGCCGGGGCGGTTGTGGATGAGCAGCATGTATTTCATGAGGAGGCTCCTTGGAGTTCGGCGTGGGATTCGGGGAGTCGGGCCGGCGCTTCGCCTCGGCGGGTGGTGGCGACGAGGATGGCGAGTGTGGCGAAGAGTGTGGCTGCGATGGCGCCGGTCAGGTTCAGGCCGGAGGTGAAGGCGTCCTTGGCGGTGTGGAGCAGTTGGGTCGCCTGGGCGGGTGGCAGGTTCTGGGCGGTGGTGAGGGCACCGGCGAGCGTTTGGCGCGCGGCGGCGGGCGCGCCGGCGTGCGCCATGTGGTCCTGGTAGAGGCTGGTGGCGGTGACGCCGAGCAGGGCCAGGCCGAGGGAGGAGCCGAAGTAGTTGCTGGTCTCTGACATCGAGGCGGCCGATCCGGCTCGCTCAGGCGGGACGGAGCCGACGACCATTCCGGTGCCGAGTGCGAACAGCGGGCCGGTGCCCAGGGCCAGGACCGTGATGCCCACCATCACCAGGACCAGCCCGCCGGCGCTGGCGACCTGGGTCAGCAGCAGGCAGCCCAGTACCGACACCGCGAGCCCGGCGGCGATGGCGGTGGTCGGCCGCATCCGCGTGGCGAGTGCGGGCGCGGTCATGGTGCCCACCGCGACGCCCAGGCCCATCGGCGCGAACAGCAGCGCCGAGGCGGCGGGCGAATGCCCCAGGACGCTTTGCAGGTACTGGGTGACCAGCAGGCCCGTGCCGGCCATCGCGACGCCTGCCAGCACGAGCGCGACCAGCACGGCGGTGAACGAGCGGTTGCCGAACAGTCGCAGGTCCAGCAGCGGGGTGTCGAGGGTGAGCTGGCGGCGGACGAAGACCACGCCGACGGCCGTTCCGAGGGCGATCGCGGCGAGCGGCACTGTCAGGTCGTGGGAGCCCTGCACGGCCAGCTGCTTGAGGCCATACACCACCGCGAGCACCGCCACCAGCGACAACGCGACGCTGATCGGGTCGATCCGGCCGGGCGCCGGGTTGCGGTACTCGGGAAGCAGGACCGGACCGGCCAGCAGCAGGACCACCATCGCGGGCACGGCGATCAGGAACACCGACCCCCACCAGAAGTGCTGCAGCAGGATCCCGGCCAGCACCGGGCCGAGCGCACCGCCGGCAAACTGGCAGGTGGCCCAGATCGAGATGGCCTTGCCGCGCTGCCGGTCGTTGCGGAACATGTTGCTGATCAGCGCCAGGGTCGAGGGCATCAGCGTCGCCCCCGCCACGCCCAGCAGCCCCCTGGCGGCGATCATCATCTCCGGTGTGGACGCGTAGGCCGCGATCACCGAGAGCACGGCGAACGCCGCCCCACCGGCCAGCAGCAGGCGACGGCGGCCGATCCGGTCGCCGAGCGTCCCCATCGTGATCACGAACCCGGCGACCATGAAGCCGTAGGCGTCGCTGATCCACAGCTGCTCGGTGCCGCTGGCGCCCAGGTCCGCGCTGAGCCGCGGGAGCGCCAGGAACAACGAGGTCATGTCCATCGCCACCAGCAGCGTCGGCAGCACCAGCACGGTCAGCCCGATCCACTGGCGGCGTCCGGCCGCAGGGGCACGCGGCCCGGCCACATCCGACATCACCGTCTCCTTTTCCAAAGATCTCCGGTGCGAGGTCCGCGCCGGTCGCCTTCAGCCTCGGTGCGCCGGCTATCGCCGATCAACGACGGATCCGATAAGTCGCTTATAAGCACGGCTAATCAGTGCCTACAATCAGCGAGTGGAACTTCGCGAGGCAGAGATCTTCCTGGTGCTCGCCGAGGAGCTGCATTTCGGCCGCACCGCCGAGCGGCTCTACCTCACCCAGCCGCGGGTCAGCCAGACCATCCGCATCCTGGAAGAACGCATCGGCGGCCAGCTGTTCGAGCGGACCACCCGCCGCGTCCGCCTCACACCACTGGGCGAGCGGCTACGCGACGAACTCATTCCCGCACAACAGCAATTCCAGCGGGCGATGCGCATCGCCACCGACCTGGCCAAGGGGGTCAGCGGTGCCCTGCGCATCTGCCTGCCCACCTACTCCATGGCCGGCCAGTCATTCACGATGATCGTCCGCACCTTCCAGGACCGGTACCCCGACTGCAAGGTGATGGTCACCGAGGACTTCCCCGGTGACCTGTCCCTGCTCCGCAAGGGCACCTACGACCTGATGTGCCACCGCGTACCGGTGGACGAGCCCGGCCTGACCCTCGGACCGGTCCTCAGCGAGGAAGACCGCATCCTGCTGGTGCACACCGGCCACCCGCTCGCCCAACGCGGCCACGCCACCATCGAAGACCTCGCCGACTACGCCGTCATCTCCCAAAGCGGCATCCCCCAGCCCACCTACGACCAGTTCTACCCCGCCACCACCCCCACCGGCCGCCCCATCCCCCGCGGCCCCGAAATCACCATGAGCAGCGACGTCCTCCAACTCGTCGCCCGCGGCGAAGTCGTCCACCCCACCGTCGCACCCTTCATGGACTACTACCGCCACCCCGAAGTCACCCACATCCCCCTCCACGGCCAACCACCAGTCCGCAGCGTCCTGGTCTGGGCCACCACCCGCGAAACCGCCGCCATCCGCGCCTTCGCCGCCCTCGCCACCGAAGTCCTCAAACAATCCACCGACGACACCACACCCGGCTGAATTCCACCCTCATCCGGCGGCCTGGTGGTGGACGGTGAGAACTGCCTGGACAACGACCGTTAGGCGGCTGGGTGAGCACCGGGCCTTGCGCAGGATGTGCCACTGCTTGAGCGCGGCGGCGCCGCGCTCGCCCAAGGCGCGGATCTTGGCATGATGCCGGTTGAACAGCTTCTTACGTTTGCCCAGCGGGCGGCGCTTCCTGCGCTTGTAGGGGGTGCCGATCGCGCCGCCCGCGCCGACGTAACCCTTGTCGGCATAGCAGGCGATCGCCCGCGCGGTCAGCCCTTGAATGATGCCGTGCTTGCGAGCCGCGGTCAGGTCGTGGGTCGAGCCCGGCAGTGCCGGTGACGCCCAGATCAGCTCGCCATGCGGGTCGGTTAGGAACTGGATGTTGACCCCGTGGCGGCGATGCTTGCCCGAGTGGTACAGCCGGTCGTTGGTGCCCGACAGCCGGTCGGTCGACACCAGGGTGCCATCGAGGATGACGAAGGCCTTACGCGCCGCGATCCGCAGGGCCTGGCGCAGGTCAGGCGCCAGCTCGGCGAGCAGGTCCACCACCTCGGTCACGTAGCGATGCGCGGTCGCGGTCCCGATACCGAGCGCCGCCGCCAAACCGGCGAAGGTCTCATTGCGCCTCAGGTGCACCAGCACCAGCAGCGCCTGACGGCCGGGCGCCAAAAGCCGCCACCGCGAACCGACCCGGCGCCGATGCTCGCGGATGAGGTCGGCCACGAACCTACGGGCCGAGCAAGAAAGATCGAGGGCAGCGCGATAGAACAGCATCAGAGCTCCTGGTGGTCAAGGTCGTCGCAAACCTCGATCTACCAGGAGCTCTCTGTTTACCGATCACACCGCGCAGGCCGCAACCACTCTGTGACCGCAAGATCAGGATGGAATCAGCTCACTGGTGATGTAGAAACGGCCGTGGTTTGTCTGCAGGGGTTTCGGTTGGAGATGTCGGGGATGTAGGTGTTCCATTCGTGCCGGGTGAGGGGGCCGGACTCGGCGCAGATCTCGGTGGTGAGTCAGCTGGGCACGATCGAACGTGAGAGCAGTTTGCCGGTTGCGTCCACGCTGATGAGTGCGCTGTTGTCTGGGGTGAACGTGAGGCCCGCGATCGCGCCTTGGTAGCCGGTGAGGGGAATGCCCAGTTGACGGTATTCGGATATGTCCACACTTTGATCTGGTCGCTTTTGTCGCCGCTGGTGACCGCTAGCAGACGTCCGTCGGGAGAATGGGCCGGCACACCCCCGAGTATCCAGGCCCTGGTGCCTCACAACGGACGTCGGGGTAAGGAAGATCGGTCATCTCAGCTTTCTACGGCCTCACCGGTGGCATGGCATACCCGATTCAGAAGATTCGTGACCGGGACGCGGGGGTCAGTGGCGCTGCTTGGCCCGGCGGGAATATGAGGCAAGCTGCTCATCGAGCAGTCCCCCCATGGCCCAGCCTGCCGGCTGGTGGCGAGCGCAGCGAGCCGGGAGACGGACCGGGGCCGGACGCCGGCCGCCCCCCCACGACGAGGGCCGCAGATGATGTGCGTGCACGCCGCCCTTGGGGAGCGCTGCAGGTGGCTGAGTAAGGGCGGCGCCAGGCTGGCGCCAGCAATACGCAAGTACGCCACGCAATAATGTATTGTGCCTCGAAATTCAATTCCCGCGAAAGGATCGAGAATCATGTCAAGCGCCAAGAACCGCCTGGGGGTATTTACAATCGCTATCATCATCGGCGCAACCATGACTGGCATGGACTCAGCATCAGCATATGTGACTGGATCCGCTGAGCTGAAGAGCTGGGAGTTCGTCAGAGCCTATCCCCATACTTCTGCGGGGCTGGCTCAATGCAACATAGACGGAAGGAGTTATGCGGACGGCTCAACCGGCTACTACTGTAATGCCATCTACACGGACACGGGCTCCCTAGTCTGGGCCTTGTATGTCGGCTCATAGCACACTCATAAACGGCACCATGAATAACGCCTTCGGCGATTTCTGGGGAGTCGAGACAGTGAAAGGCGCGCGACTCCCGCCCTGATCCTATCTGCTTGTGACGGCACAATCCAGGTCAATCAGGCACGCCACGGCAGGGCACCTGGTCATCGATTTGAGTCTCGGGCAGAAGGTCGAAAATTTGACGACCGCCGCTGTGGATTGGCGGTTTGACTGACGTGGGTAAAATCCACTTTCACATGTCTCATTGCCCCAATAGTAGGAACGGCCAACATCGATGGGGTGAATGGATAAAATATAGCAATGGATGGAACTGTCGTGCGTGCCGTAAATGCGGCAAGTTCGAACTCAGACGTAGTGTGTGATTGTCAGTAAATTTCGGTGCTTGGTGTGTCGTCGTCGGCCTGCCAGCTAGTGAAGGCACGCTGGCGCACGAGGACGATCTAGCAAGCGATTCGGTTAGGTGCCTGGTGGTCGCGGTCGGTGCGGTGGTGTCCCGTTCACGCTGCTGCGGCAAGGTGACGCTGTGCGGCTCTATGGAGCGCTGGCCGCAGGTGCTGTGTTGGTGGTGGGCGGCCTGGTCCGGCAGGTCGAGCCGGCCCTTGGGGAAGCGCCCGCCAGCCCTATGCCCCGCACCCAAAGGCCGACCTGACCACTACTCCATCAGCACCACAAGATCCGTTCGCTGTGCCCGTCTCCGTGGACGTCGGTGGTGTCGAGGAAGGGGTCACGCTGTCTCGATCGCCGCCTCCAGGACGGCCAGCGCGTCCTTATCTCGGGCTTGTCCCCAGTCTGCGCCGAGTTGCCAGGTGCCGAGCTCGATCACCGAGACCTGTCGGCCAAGCCGTCCACTGAGACGTTGCTCCATACGGGCATCATGTCTGCTCGGTCGGCACGGTCAGGCCAGCCGATTCGAGGGAGGCCGGGCAGCGCGCTGCGGATCTCTCGGGAGGCATGGACCGGCGGCGCCGCGGTGGCAGTGGCGGCAGGGGCCGCGGCGGCGGAGATGGTAGGCGAGGGTGGCGGCGCCGAGCGCAGCTCCCCAGACCACCCAGAGGACCCCCGGTGCATTGACGGCCCATGAGTCGGCATCGAAGCCAAGCTGAAGGTTCATCAAGCCGGCCGGGATGAGCACGGCCGCCACGATCGATGCCGGGACGATGGCCAGGGCGGGCGGCACCCGCTGGCCGGCCTTGAACCAGATCCAGCGCGGATAGACCTCACCCCATCGGTGGACCAGGCCATGCGTGAGCACGCCACCCAGGGCCGAGGCGATCGCAAGGCCGAGGCCCATCTCCAGCATTCCGGGGGTGTCCTGCATCATCCGCTCGAACGAGTCGGGGATTCCCAGCGGATAACCGAGGAACCAGGCCACGCGGGTGATCTCGTACGGAAGGCAGGAGGCGACCGCGACCCAGACCGCCCACCGTCCCCAGCGCTGCGGCGAGCTCATCCATTGTGGAGACGGCCGGTCGTTACGCCCGCAGTGCGCACAGTTCCCCGCCGTACGGCGCTGGTAGGCGAGTGCGGCGGTCGCCCACAGGACCCCGCCGACGAACAGGATGACGAGGTTCATCCGGTGCCAATAGAGGATGTCGCCGACGCCGCCTTGGTCGCCCGGTACACCGGTGAACGCGAAGACCAGGATGAACGGCGCCAACGCGACCAGGGCGATCAATGAATAGTCCGGAATTATCAGCGCCAGCGTGACGGCCAGCGCCCAAGCAAAGCCGAGCATGTAAACACGAAAGCGGCACTGAACGCGTGTCATCAGAACACCGATGACGGCTCCGACCGCACCGGTCACCGCCATGATCGGCGCAACCATCCGCGCATCGGCCCCTTCCAACAATGAGCCGGATCGATAATCCTCGTCGATGGGAGCGAACGGAAAGCCCGCGCCTCCCACTGACCAGTACAGTCCGGCCAATCCGTAAAGCAGTGACCATCCAGCCGCCGCATACCCCGACCATTGCGGCCATTGCCTGATGAACTTCATGGCTCCAGCGTCCTCAAGGCGACGGCCACGCGGCCACATGCCGATCGTCACGCTCACCAGCGAAGACAGGGGCATCGCATGCCGTTCAGCATGGGTCGATCACGCCGACGGATCTCTAGAATCTAGGCCGTGAACAGCAGGGCCACGATCCCGATCCTCACAGCGGTGGCCGGTGGGGTGTCGCTGACCGCGACGGCGGCGGTGTGGGCGTCCGGACACTTCTACAAGGAGGGTTCCAGCGCCGAGGGCACGTTGACACTGGTCGAGGCGGCGGTGCTGGGAACGCTGACGTTGCTGACCGTACGGTACCCGGGCAACTCTCATCGGTCGGCCATCGCCGCATGCCTGGCGGGCTTCGCGGCGCCCTCGCTGCTCCTGCGTTACGGAAATCCGGACGGGACGCTGCTCGCCGCGTTCGGAGCGTGGTCGTTCCTGACCGCGCTGGCCGTCGTGGTCGGCCTCTACTTGCGAATGCTGGACGAGCGGCGCGACAGGGCGGTCGCGGAGACACGGCGGGAACAGAGGCTGGAGTTGGCGCGAGACCTGCACGACTTCGTGGCACATGACGTAAGCGAGATCCTTGCCCAAGCCCAGGCAGGCCAGATCCATGCCGAACGCGAGGCGGCAACGGCCTCGGCGGGGGCGCTCCAGATCATCGAGCAGTCCGCGCAGCGAGCGCTGGAATCCATGGACCGCACGCTACGGATGCTCCACACGGCACCTGCGGTGGCGCTGCCATCGCTCAACGAGCTGCCCGATCTCGTCGAGCGGTTCGGCGCGTCCGGAAACGCGCAGGTCGATCTCGACCTCGTTCCGGATCTGGATGCGCCGCGCGAGGTGGGAGCGACCGCGTACCGCGTGGTCGTGGAGGCCCTGACGAATGTGCGCAGGCACGCCGCGGACGCGAGCCGGGTCACGATCAGCGTCGCGCGCGTGGACGGCCGCTCCCTGGAGGTCAGTGTCGTCGACGACGGGCGTGGCGGCGCGAAGGGCGCGCTGGGCAGGCGAGGCGGCCTCGGGCTACCCGGCCTGCAGGAACGGGTCGCGATCCTGGGCGGTTCACTGGACGCGGGCCCCGTGCAGCCTCGAGGTTGGCGGGTCGTGGCGGTCCTGCCGTTGAACGGGCGATGAGAGCATGCCCCGCATGGCCATTCGTATTTTGATCGCCGACGATCAGGAACCCATCCGGGGTGCGTTCCGGATCATCCTGGACGCTCAGCCGGACATGACCGTGGTCGCCGAGGCCGCTGACGGGACGTCCGCGATCGAACAGGCGCGGCTGCTGCGACCTGATGTGGTGCTGGCCGACATCCGGATGCCCGGCGCGGACGGCCTTGCGGTCACCCGGGCGCTGGCGGGGCCGGAGGCCACCGCTCCGATCAGGGTGGTGGTCGTCACGACCTTCGACCTGGACGAGTACGTGCACACCGCGCTGCAGAACGGCGCCACCGGGTTCCTGCTGAAGCGGTCAAGCCCGTCCCTGCTGGTGGAGGCAGTGCGAGCGGCCATGTCCGGGGACACGCTCATCAGCCCCCAGATCACCGTGCGCCTGCTGCGAGATCTCACTGAGAGGGAATCCGTGCTGCCGAACAGGCATCTCTCCGAGCGTGAAACAGACATCGCGCGACTGGTCGCCGGTGGTCACACCAACGCCGAGATCGCCGAGCAGTTGTTCATCTCGCCCGGCACCGTCAAGAATCACGTCGCGGCCATCCAGCGTAAGGTCGGCGCCCGCAACCGCGTAGGCATCGCGGCGTGGGCATGGAAGAGCGGCCTGGTTCACTAGCACTGGCAGAACCTGCCACTGGACGCCGTCTATCCGGTGATCTTCCTGATCCGCACGTCAGGAATCAGACTGTCCGGCCAAGTGGCACGGATGGCCTCATTGGTCCAGCAAGACGCTTCCTCTTTGGCTCTGGAGGCGGGGATGCAGCTCGCCGAGGGTAGGCGGCATGGCTGAGATCGCTACGGAGGCTCTCCGGAATTTGCACGGGCCGGGCCCGTTGGACGTCGGCACCGAGGAGGGGGCCCGGTTGCTCGCAGAGGCCGTCGAGCTCGTCACACACCACGCGGCGGCAGTGATCGACGGCCCGGTGGCCCCCGACGTCCCAGGCACCGATCAGATTCGCGAGTGGCTAGCTGGCTTCGACTTCGACGCACCACGACCGGCAGGTGAGGTACTGCCCGAGGTGGCGGCTGCTCTGCGGCGCTGGGGGGTACACCCCACGCACCCGCGCTACCTCGGTCTCTTCGTTCCCACGCCCACATGGTGGGGAGTTGCCGGCGAGCTCATCGCCGCCGGCGTCAATCCGCAGCTGGCCGCCTACAACCACGCTCCGGCCGCCGTTGAGATGGAGCGGCACGTGCTGCGCTTTGTCGCCGCCCGCCTGGGACTGCCGACCCACACGGACGGGAGCTTCACCGTCGGTGGTGCTGAGGCCAATCTGACGGCCGTCGTCGTTGCTCTTACCCGGCGCTTCGCCGAGTACTCGGACAGGGGCCTCACGGGCCTGGCAGGGCAGCCGGTGCTCTACGCGTCAGCCGAGAGCCATCTCGCTTGGTTGAAGATCGCGCACCTGACCGGACTCGGTCGGCATGCCGTGCGGCTCGTCCCGGTCGACGCCGCAGGCCAACTCGATCTCGAGCGCCTGCGCGCGCTGCACGACCGGGACGTCAGCGCGGGCCGGGTACCGTTTCTGCTGGTCGCTACCGCAGGGACCACGGGCGGCGGCGCCATAGACCCACTGCCGGAACTGGCGGACCTCGCTCGGTCGTGGGGGTTGCATTTCCACGTCGACGCGGCCTGGGGCGGCGCGGTGGTGCTGTCCGACCGGCTACGCCCGCTGCTCGCCGGAGTAGAGCGCGCCGACAGCGTGACCATCGACGCGCACAAGTGGCTGTCCGCCCCGATGGGCGCGGGTATGTTCCTCACCCGGCACCCAGAGGGCTTGGCGGACAGCTTCCGGGTGAGCACTTCGTACATGCCCGCGGACAGTGACGTGGTCCAGGACCCGTACCTCATGAGCGTGCAGTGGTCCCGCCGCTTCGCGGGGCTGAAGGTGTTTCTAGCGCTGGCCGCGGCGGGCCGGGAGGCTTATGCGAAGCAGATGGAGCGTGATACTGAGCTGGGAGTTCTGCTTGCTCGTCGGCTTGCCGAGGACGGCTGGCGTCGTATCAACGACACGCTGCTTCCGGTGGTATGTGTGGCCGACGCCGAGGCAGAAGAGCTAGGCCGGGAGCGTTGCGAGCAGTGGCATTCCGCAGTGGTCGGCTACGTTATCCGCAGCGGAAATGCTTGGGTCAGTCTGGTGCGGCTCGACGGCCGTCCCGCGATCCGGCTCTGCGTGACGAGTTACCGTACGCGCGCCAAGGACATCGAAGCCGTAGTGGCTGCGCTAGGCGAGGCCCGCGCCGCCATACCGCGCTAGGAACCGTCTGCCGATGATCATGTTGCGCGTCCGGAAGGCTCCGGCATTCGAGGGGGCCGTCCGCTCCATGAGCCCCTGCGCAGCCGGGTGACCACCTGGCCGACGGACTCCTCGGTCATCTGGCAGCCAAGCTGCGCCAGTGGGCCTACCACTCTTGACCCTGAAGCCGGCTGCTGAGCCTTACAGCCGCCGCCCGTTCATGACCGACAAGCTGGCCCCACTGGCTCCTTTGCTGGGCGTTGCCCGTCGGAGCAGCGGTGTTCGCTCGTTCTGGCTCGACGGAAGCGGCCGTTCACATGAAGGGTGGTCAAGCACCGCCCCCCGACGCGGCGCGCGGGCTTCACCGCGCGGCTAGCCGACGTCGCACCAGACGGCGCTTCGAGGGGGAATCTGCGACGGAGTGGTCCGGCTTCGCTTCCCACCCGAACGCCCTGGCCCGGTCGAGCCCGAGTCACCGCAGTCGATCAGCGTGGAATCGAGCCCGAGCAGGTATCTCTTCGCGGCTGGTCACAGGCTGCAAGTGCAGGTCTCTTCGAGCAGGTGCAAGGCCTCAGGCGGCGATGATCAAGCCTGTGTCCGACAGTGCTCGTCGTGTGCTCTCGGCCGCACCATGCGCTTTGCGCTTCATCGAATCTGGGTCGCCATTCTCACCGCCGGCGGTGCCACCCTGGCAGCGAGCCGCGACACCATGCAAGATGCAAGCCATCCGCCACCATGCGAAGGCATAGTAGAACGGCAGTTGCACAACGTCGCTGCCTGTCACGGTGGCATACGCCGCGGCGACCTCTGTCCGCGACGGAAACCGGGCGCCGCCGACGGCGTGATCTGCTGAGCGGCGAGGCCTAGAAGATCTCAACAGGGAACACAAACCCGCCACCGCCGGCAACGCCCCCAGCAGCTTCTCCTCCGACGGCACCCCGAACCGCGCATACTGTCCCACACCCCAGCACGCTGCCGCCCTACCGGCCCAAGACCAACCCGACGCACCGCACGACCCCTAAAGATCCACACGTGCGGAAAACGGGACTAGCGGCCCGTCTTTGCCGGCCCGTATACGAACGCTAGCGTCGCGCCAGTTCCCCGCCAGCCTCCATTGCCATCCTTCTGACGAACCCGAGCTGAGGATGGCAATGAATTCGCGCACCTCTTGTGCTGGTCGTGTGGAGCAACTGACCGCGCTCCTGATTCGAGCGAGTTCGCTGCTAGGGCGGTTGGAGGACTCCCGGGGAGAAGGAGACATTGGCGCCAAACCATCGTCGAATGTGGACAGGTGCCTGGCCGACTCTGTAATCCGGCCGTTGTCCGACCTTCTCGAGTCCGAGGTGCCGACCGACGTGATCGAGCCGTCGGTGTCGGCCGAGGGGGTGTTCGCGGACGAGTTGTGGTCGCTGACCAAAGATGTGACCGCGCTACTGACGGATCCGGGCGCGCCGGTCGAGTTGTACGAGGTCGCGGCGGCACTGCAGGAGCTCTCCTGCCTCATCGCCCCTGCTGATGGTCCGGGCGATGCCGCCGCCAGGATCGAGGAACTGGCGCGCCTCCAGGCCGGTATGCCATGCCGGATCCAGATCGCGCCGAACGGCCCGTACCTGGTGACCAATGCCGAGCGGCTCCTCGATCACCTTGGACGGCCGCTCCCGGTTCGGCCACAGATGGCGCTCTGCCGCTGCGGGGAATCGAAGAACAAGCCGTTCTGCGATGGCAGCCATGCCAAGGTCGGTTTCGTCGATGGTAAGGATCCCGGGCGGGTTCCTGATCGGCTCGACACCTACCCCGGCCAGCAGATCACTGTCTTCGACAACCGTGGAACCTGCGCGCACTCGGGCTTGTGCACGGACCGGCTGTCGAATGTATTCCGGGCGCACGACGAGCCGTTCGTGGCTCCGAGCGGCGGCCGGATGGACGAGATCGTTCGTGCGGTCAGGAACTGTCCCTCAGGCGCCCTGGGGTATGCGATCGGTGGCGAAGCAGCACCCGCCCAGGACCGGCCGGCGTCCATCGAGGTCTCGAAGGACGGTCCCTACCGCGTGATCGGGGCCATTCCCCTCACCGGTCCCCAAGAGGATCTCGAACCCCAGAATAAGGGTGCCTCTCCCGAGCACTACAGTCTTTGCCGGTGCGGGCATTCCCAGAACAAACCGTTCTGCAGCGGGATGCATTGGTACGTGAACTTCCGAGACCCCGAACCTGATCCCGACAGAACACCCACCCTGTTCGAATGGGTGGGCGGGCTTCCCTCACTGACCCGGATGACTCGCATCTTCTACGAGCGGTATGTACCGGAGGATCCGCTTCTCGCGCCTCTTTTCGGGAGCATGGAACCGGACCATCCCGAACGTGTCGCCGCCTGGCTGGCCGAGACCTTCGGTGGCCCCAAGAGTTACACCGGGCAATACGGTGGCTACGAACGGATGGTGAGCCAGCATCAGGGCAAGGCGCTGACTGAGGAGCAACGTGCGCGCTGGGCTCAACTGATCATCAGGTCGGCGGCTGATGCCGGGCTTCCCACCGACCCTGAGTTCAGCGCGGCGTTCGTCGCCTACATCGAGTGGGGTTCCCGCATCGCCGTCGAGAACTCCCAACCCGGCGCGCGACCGCCCGCTCGCATGCCCGTGCCCAAATGGTGGTGGGTCTGCGATGCCGCCCCGGGAACCCGAGTGTCCGCCCTGGAACCCGGGTTTGATGAACGGCCGCCCGTGGAGCTTCCTGCGCCCGGGCAGGCGATCAGCTTTGACTCGCATGTCAAACCGCTGTTCCGTGCCATGGACCGCCGCTCCATGGCCTTCGTCTTCGACCTGTGGTCATACGACGACGTGGTCCACCATGCCGACGCCATCCTCGCACGCCTTCGGCAGGGGAGCATGCCGTGTGACGGCGCCTGGCCCGAGGAGAAGGTCGAGTTCTTCGCACGCTGGATCAACGAGGGCACGCCTGCGTAGGCATCTCACCTCCTCCTCCCGGACGGCACGAACATCGTCTGTACGACGCCAGAAGAAATTGCTGTTTGGTACATAGGCCCTGCGAACACCCCGGCCGCCAGAGTAGAAACATCATCACAGGCATTCGGCCCGTGTGTGACCGGCGCGCGATCAGGGCCACGCTCGGGCGCGAGGTGACGTTCGATGAGACCCTCGATCCAGATCAGCTGGACTGGGTTGATTCCGCTCCCAGCATCACGGCCCGTCCCGCGGTGAGGCCCAGGAGGCGAACTGGGTGCCGTGGATGCTCTGCGGATTGCTGTCGTTTTGGATCAGGTGGTGGGCCCCAGTGCCCTCGACACCGATCCGACGGACGTCGCCGGGGGAGCGCGTCCAGGTAGCAGAGCACGGTAGCCGACCTGCGTGGTCGAGACCGACGAGGTGTCCGGCACCTGGTCGCTGGTGCCGACGACGGCGGCGATGTGCAGGTCCTCGTGGTTGTCCAGATTGCCGATGACGACGCGGGAGATGGGTGCGTTGCTGGCAGCGTTGGCCCTCCAGACGAGCGGACGGAGCGGAGGACGAGGCAGGCTCACCGCAGGTCGTCGGCGGGTTGCCGCGCTTCCTGGATAGGAGCCATTTGGTGAACCGGTCCCCGCTGTGTCGTGCTCATCCGGACGTCCATGCTCGGACATGCCACTCCACGAGGCCCCGCTCCCGCTTCCCGGGTCGTACCGTTCCTCCGCAAGCTACGGTGTTGCCCGCGCCGCGCCGGGGCTGCCTCGCCAAGGCCATCCACGTGCTTTAGACCCGCGAGCCTCCCACCATTGAAAGGGGCTCATTGGGCGCGATCCAGAGACCCTCTTCTCTCTGCAGCGTCCGGGCGTGGGGCCAGAGTTCGCCAGATCTGCCTGTCGTGTGGTGTCAGAACCGAGTAGTCGCCGTCCACGGCCGCCTGGAAGCCGACGTACACCGAGGCCGCGCCGCCAGTCAGGACCGTTGTGCCGACGGCGCGGCCAAGAGCGCCGTGACCGGCCGCCGGGTCAGGTCTTGGGTACTCGTGCTGCCCCGCGCGGGCGGCACGAGTACCCATGAGAGCAATGACACCCGCTGGTAACACCACGTCCTGCACATCGGTAGCCACTTGCCCGGTCGAGTCCGCGCCCGAGTCGATCGGGATCTGAAAGGGAGGTTGTTGTTCCAATGCACACCTGTATTGTATTGATTTGTCGGGAAAGGCCGATCATGAACGCCGAGCGCGCCTGACGCGGCGTCTCGACCTGCGGGTGCCGGACGCCACGGAGCGAGTTGGCACGGGGTGTGGTGATGTGCCGATCGGCATATGGCTGCCGCGGACGCCCGATGCGGAGGATGAAGGCGAAACGCCGGCCGAGGGCACCGAATGGGTCCTGTCATGGTGGAGGTGGGGCGCGGATGGCGTACGGAGATGGTGATTCACGTTCGTTCGGGCTCCTCGGCGCGCTGGAGATCCGGCTCGACGGCCGCCCGGTCACGATCGCGGCGGGAAAGGCCCGGGCCGTGGTCGCCGCCCTCTTGCTGCACGCGAACCAGCCCGTCTCCCTTGAGACACTGGTCGACTGCATCTGGGAGGAACCGCCCAGATCCGCTCGGACGGTTCTGCACTCGCTCGTGCTGCGGTTGCGGCGGGCGTTCGGAGAGCATGACGTCATCCGTACACAGGAGTCCGGCTATGTGATCCAGGTCGAGCCCGGCGAATTGGACCTCGATCGCTTTCAGGCGCTGCTCGCCGACGCCGAACAGGCACGCAAGGATGAGCAACCCGCCGCGGAGCATACGCATCTGTCGGCCGCGCTCGGCCTGTGGCGCGGGCCCGCGCTTGCCGACATCCCGTCAGAGTCACTGCGGATTGGCGAGGCAGAACGGCTCCAGGAGCTCAAGTTCGCGGCGCTGAGCAGACGGATCGACCTGGACCTGATGCTCGGCCGATACAGCGAGATCGTGGGTGAACTGCGTCGTCTCACCCGTGCGCATCCCCTGCGAGAGGGGCTGTGGGCGCAGCTGATGAGGGCGTTGTACGGCTCCGGAAGGCAGGCCGACGCGCTCGCCGTCTACCAGGACGTACGGCAAGAGCTCACGACCGAACTCGGCATCGAACCTGGAAGCGAGCTTCAAGAACTCCATCAGGCGATCTTGGCGGGCACCCCCGACCTGACGTCACCCGCCTCGGAGCCGTCGATTCCACAGCTCGGCTCTTGGCATGGGCTCTGTCAGCTACCGCAGGTGCCCGGCGACTTCACCGGCCGCGCGCATGACCACGACCGGCTCGTCGAACGCCTGAGCACCCACCAAGATGGCGGCCCTGTGGTGATCTGGGGTCCGCCTGGCATAGGCAAGACCGCCCTTGCGGGACGTGTCGCGCACAGCCTGCGGCCGCTCTATCCGGACGGCCAGTGGTACATCGAGCTCCAAGCCAGTTCTCCCACCGGTGCGGTCGACCCCGCGGGTCTGCTCGGGGACCTGTTGATGGCCAGCGGAGTCCCCACGGGGGCCATGCCCGGCAACCTGCAGACACGCGCCTCGGCATGGCGGGCTCGCCTGGCCGACAAACGGGTTCTGCTGGTCCTGGATGACGCCTCGGGGATCGAGCAGATCACGCCGTTCCTGCCCGGCACGGAGTCGTGCGCCGTCCTCATCACGAGCCGCTCGGCGCTGAGCGCCCTCCCCGGTTCGCACCACCATCGTCTTGAGCAGTTGGATGCGGCGGAGTCCGTGGACATGCTCCGCCTGATCATCGGTGACCATCGAGTCTCCGCCGAGCCCCAGGCGGCCCAGCGGATCGCGGAGCTGTGCGCCGGTCTGCCGATGGCCGTTCGGATCCTTGGCGCGCGGCTGACGACTCAACCGGCACTGGGGCTGGCGGTGCTGGCAGACCGGTTGGACGACGAACGACACCGCTTGGATGAGCTGTCTTCGGCCGATCTCACCGTGCGTACGGGGCTTGAACTCAGCTACGAGAACCTTGACGAAGAGACCAGGCGTGCCTTTCTTCACATGGGAATGCTTCCGGCCGGAGACTTCACGTCCTGGACACTGGCCGCGTTGGTCGACCGCGCCGACTGCCAGGTTCTGATCGAACGGCTGACGGCGGCCGGCCTCATCGATCCGGCCACCACGGGAGCCACCGGCGAACCCCGCTACCGTCCCCACGACCTCATCGCGCTGTATGCACGGGAGTTGGCGGAGGTGGCGGACCCAAGACTCCACCGTGAGGCGCTCGGAAGGCTGCTTGAGACGCTGATCGCGATCGCCCGGCCAATGGACTTGGAGGCTGCGCAGTTTCTGGAGATTCCGCCTGTGGAGGAGTCGTTGGGGACGCTCACGCTTGCGTCGAACGCTCCCGCCGCTCCCGCGATGGCGGATCTGGGCACGTGGGTGCATACCGAGCGTCGACTCCTGCTCGCAACGATCGATCAGGCCTGCCGCCTGGGCGACCATCGTGCGGCTGCACTGCTGGCGAGCCTTACCTTCCCCGCCCTGGCCGCGGTGGGGGGCTTCACTCATTTGCGCCACGCCCTCACCACGATCCACGATGCCGCCCTGAAGGAAGGCGATGAACCAGTGGCGTGGCGAGTCGAGTATGGGCGCGCCGTCCTTGCTCTGACCAACGATCTCAACGAGGCGACTGCGGCTTTCGCCCGATGTACCGGCGCGTTCGAGCAGCTGAACCAGCCCGTCGAGCTCGCTTACAGCCTGGCCAGCCTTGCCTTCGCCCGTTCACTCCAGGGCGTTTTCGACGAGGAGTCGGCCGAGCGGGCCGTACGCATCGCCCAGACCACCGACCGGCCCGCCCTCATGGCATTGGCATCTCGCAGCCATGCCGACGCTCTCTCTGCCGGCGGGCAGCCGGAACGCGCCCGCCTCTGCTATGAAGATGCTCTCCGGCACGCCAGTGAACTCAACGCACCAGAAGTCGAAAATGACATATTGATGCGCTACGGCCGATGTCTTTTGGCCATCGGTGACCTGGAAGGCGCCACTAAAGCCTGCGACAAGGCGACCACGCTGATCGGCCGCCAGCGCAACGACAACAATTTCGCTTGGTGTCTGAGCCTCCGGAGCCAAATCCATTTGTGTTCTGGCGTCTACCAGGAGGCTGCCCGGACCGCCGAGGCCGCCTGCACCCTCATGGACCTTACAGGTGACATACGCGGCCGCGCGACCGTCTCGCTCGACCTGGGCGCGGCCCAGATCGCCGCCGGTCGATCGGCCGAGGCTGCCAAGGTGCTTGAAATGGCCGTTCCCATATTGGGAAATGTCGGCGCCTACCACGCAGTGGCCAGAGCTGAACGTCTGCTAGAAGACGCGGGCCGCCAATGCACGCCGAGATGTGCGTGAACGACGCGCAAGCCGCGACCTGAGCCATGTGTTAGCACGCCCCGGCTAAAGGCTGTCCCGTAATGATCGGTATGTGCTGGTCATGCTGGTGCCGGCTCAACCTTGATCGGCTCGGGCGGGTCCAGCAGTTCGCGTCGCAGGGTCAGATGCCACCGTTCGATCTTGCCCGTGGTGGTCGGCGAGTACGGCTTGGTCAGCTTGGCGGTGATGCCGTTCTCTCGGCAGACAAGTGCATCGGCGCCTCACGCTGCCACCTTGTACTTGCGGCGATGCTGCTGCTCTTGACGGCGGACCAGGCCGTTGCGGACCAGGATGCGATTCACCGTCGCCCGCGCAGGCGGCGGGGCCCCCGGCCTGGGCGAGTTCGAAGGCGATCCGCCGCGCGCCCCACCGCGGATGCGCCCGCCGCATCTCACACGCCAGAGCCTCCACCTCGGCCGGTACCCGGGTCGGGCTGGTGTGCGGCCGCCTCCCGCAACGCGTCGATCCCGCCCGCCGCGTGCTTGGCCCTCCAGGTGTAGACCGCCTGCTTGGAGCCCCCGTACCGGACCGCCACCTCACTCACCGGCGACCGTCCAACACCTCCAGCACCGCCCGGTACCGCTGCTCAACCAGCCACTCAGGATCCCGTCCAGGATCCACGCGTTCGTCACGGCCGGCCAGCATCAACACCTCGCCATCACCGCCCGGAATGCCCATGGACGGTTCGGCCAAGTCTTCGCCAGGGTGACGTATCGAGCCGCCAGGGTTCCGCCAGCTAGCCGCCAGTTGCTGATCGTAGCCTCGTTGTGTTGCGGAGGAGCTCGGTGCAACTTTCTTGATCCACATGGAAGCGCGGATGGTGGGAGAAGGTTGACATGCCGGGCCCAGTGCCGTCGGCTGAGCCACGTCCCGGGTGGCCCCGCCAGCTGTATGCACAGCTCCTCAATCGCAAGCGGGACTCCGGCACGGGAGCCCGCGAGATCTCGCCTGCATGCCTCATCATTGCGGTGAGACCTCCGAGCATCGGCCTCCTGGCACTTGCCAGGAGGCCGATGCGTTTTCTTCTCCCTCGGATAGTGACGGGCCCTCCTATAAAGAGGTGCTCTCCGCCACGGGGGGTGAGCAATGGGCCGTACGGTGAACTCAGGTTCGGCCCCGGCGCTCTGAGCGCCGCGCAGCGCGAGGGCGACGCATGCGTCGTCTGCCACAAGATGTGGCCGCGCCCGCGCGTGCGCGTCGGTTGCCTGCCGAGCGGCCCAGGGGTGTGACTGCGCACCCGCCCTGCCGGTACCCCGCGGGGAGCCCGTCACGGACGCCGGACGACCGGTTTCCACACCTGCGCCGGGTCCAACTTTGACAACAACCCCAGCAAATACGCCCGCACCCCCAACCTGGGCCTCCCTGCGTCCATGATCAAGGCAGCCAACGCTCGGATGTGGTTGGCGTTCGCCCGTGCGTACGTGGATGCTCGGTGGCCTCGCGCTGCTGCCAAGTCTCGGGAGGGCCTCACGGACACGATGACGGCTGTAACGATCGTCTTCGTCAAGGAATTGCCGGGACGGCCGGATTACGCGGCTCTCCGGGGCCTGCTGCGTCAGTACGTGTTCGTTCCTGAGGGGCGGCGCCTCGAACTCGAACCCGAGATGGGGGGAGGCCCTGCGATGGCTTGAGGCGGCATCCCTGCCGATGTCGGAGATCGCTGAAGCGAAATGGGCGCGTGCGGGCTTGGAGACTCTCGCGCTCCAGCTCGACGGCACACCAGCGGCGGCCTCGACCTTCAAGCGCAAGCGAGCGGTGTTCAAGCACGCGCTCGGGCAGGCGGTGGAGGATGGCGACTTCGATGCCAATCCGCTGGATCGCGTGAAGTGGCGACCATCGAAGCAGAACGACTCCGTTGATCGGCGCGTCGTCGTCAATCCGAGTCAAGGGCGCGAACTGCTGACGGCGGTGTCCTATGTCGGACGGACACGCGGACCTCGGCTCCGGGCGATGTTCGCCTGCATGTACTTCGCTGGGCTCAGGCCGGGCGAGGGACTGCGATCTTTCGGCAACTGGCTGGGGGCTGATCACTCTCAGGAAGTCGCGCATAAGGACTACTCGGGCTCGGCGTACGCCCAGGTCTGGAAGCAGGCTCGGGCCCTGGCGCTGACTCCGGTCCAGGTCGAGTCGCCATTGGCGGGCCGCCCGTACGACCTGCGTCATGCTGCCGTCTCGCTGTGGCTGAACGCTGGCGTCCATGCCCCTGAGGCGGCTGAACGGGCGGGGCACAGCGTTGACGTGATGCTGCGGGTGTACGCCAAGTGCATCGATGGTCAACAGGACGTCGCCAACGAGCGCATCGAGCTGGCGCTGGCGGCATGATCAACGGTTACGGTGGAGAGGCTCCGGAATATTCCGGAGCCTCTTCGTTTTTGTGGGCTGACCTGCACGGATGCGGCCAAGATCATTCCGCGTATATTCCGGGAACAGTCCCATGGGGCTGCATCTGGTGGCGTCTGGCTGCACACGGCCCGATCACTCGGTGGGCGTGTTTGGGCTGGTCAGGCCTTGTTTTGGTGGTGGTGCTGGCGCGCCCGGCAGGATTCGAACCCGCGACCGTCGGATTAGAAGTCCGATGCTCTATCCAGCTGAGCTACGGGCGCCTTGATACGGGGCCTGTCCACAGGGGCGATCGATCTGGCGGGTACCGGAACGGTCGCACGCGGATTGAGCTCTGTATCCGGCACCTGGCCAGGTGCCGGACGACAGTGTACGGGCGAGGCGGGTCGTAGCTCCACACCTTAGGTCCTCGCGGTGGCCCGGCTGGTCAGGGAGTTGCATTTAGGTTAGCCTTGCCTAACTTTGTCCCTGATCATTGGATGCGGAGGGTCGGGTGGAGGTCCCCACTGGGCGGTCGGTGCTGGGCGAGGCCATTCGCTCGCAGCGGGGCGATGTGGCGTTGAGCGCCGTTCTGGCTTCTGCGCATCAGGTTGGTGAGGCGCTGGTTCCGGTGCTTATCGGTGTTGCGATCGACCGGGCCATCGCTGGGGATGACGGGCGCGCCCTGGTTGTGTGGCTGGGGGTGCTGGGGGTTGTCTACCTGGGGCTTTCTTGGGGGTTTCGGATCGGAGCCTACGCGGGGGAACGGGCTGGGGTTCGGGCGGCCCATGGGTTGCGGCTTGCGGTTGTGGAACGGGTTCTGGATCCGCGGGGGGATCGGGAGGCTCGGCTGCCGGGGACGCTTGCGGCGATCGCGACCGAGGATGCGCGGCGGGTCGGGGCTGTGAACGTGGCCCTGATGGCGGGGATCGCGGCGCTGGTGGGGATTGGGACCGGCGCGGTTGTGCTGTTGAGGATTTCCGTCGCGCTCGGGTTGGTGGTGTTGGTCGGGACGCCTTTGCTGTTGTGGCTCGGGCATCTTCTGAGCAAGCCGCTGGAGCGGCGGAGCCGGGCTGAGCAGGAGCGGGCGGCGCATGCTTCGGCCGTTGCCACTGATCTGGTTTCTGGGCTGCGGGTGCTCAAGGGGATCGGGGCCGAGTCGGCGGCGGTTGCAAGGTATCGGCGGATCAGTGGGGACTCGCTGGGGGCGACGCTTAGGGCGGCTAGGGCCGAGGCTTGGCAGAACGGGACTGTGCTGGCCTTGACCGGGGTCTTTATCGCGGTGGTCGCTTTGGTGGGTGGGCGGTTGGCGGCTGAGGGCGAGATCAGCCTGGGGGAGTTGGTCTCGGCCGTTGGGCTGGCGCTGTTGTTGCTTGGTCCGCTTTCGGTTCTGGCCTGGGTGAACGCCGAGTTCGCGCAGGGGCGTGCTTCTGCGGCGCGGGTCGCTGAGGTGCTGGCCTCGCCGGCCGGGGTGGTTGACGGGGATGGCGTGGTGGATGGCAGTGCAGGGCGGGTGAGGGTGGCGGGGGTTTCTTTTGGGAGCCTGCGGGACGTGGATCTGGAGGTTGGGGCGGGAGAGCTGCTGGGGGTTGTCGCGCCGGATCCGCGAGATGCGGTGGCTTTGCTGAAGTTGTTGGGGCGAGAAGCGGATCCGGCTGAGGGGGTTGTCGAGCTGGACGGGGTCTCGCTGGCGACCTTGCATCCGGGGGCCGTGCGGGACGCGATTCTCGTGGCCGCGCATGACGCGGATCTGTTTGCCGGGGGACTGGTCGACAACGTCGCGGTCCGGGCGAGTGATGTGGACGTTGCGATTGCGGCTGCGGGGGCGGACGAGGTCGTGGCGGCGGTCGGTGAGGGTTCGGTGGGGGAACGGGGGCTGAAACTGTCCGGCGGGCAGCGGCAGCGGGTGGCGCTGGCGCGGGCGCTCGCGGCGGATGCGTCGGTGCTCGTGCTGCATGATCCGACTACGGCGGTGGATGCGGTGACCGAGGCGAGGATCGCTGAGGGGCTGCGGGCGCTGCGGCACGGGCGGACGACGGTTGTGGTGACGACCAGCCCGGCGCTGCTGGCGGTGACCGATCGGGTGGTGCTGATCTCTGGCGGCCGTACGGAAGACGTGGGCGAGCACGGGGAACTCGTGGGGCGGCACGAGGGCTATCGGGCGACGGTGCTGTCATGACGGAGCTGCTGCCTGTCGCGGACGGCACGAGGGTGCGGGCGCTGCTCGGCGAGCTGGGGCGGCCATATCGGGGGCTGGCTGGTGGGGCTGGTCTTGTGATGGCGGCCGCTACGGCGGTGGGGATGCTGACTCCGCCGCTGCTCGGGCGGGTTGTGGATCTGGTCGCTGATCATCGGGAGCCGGACGCCATGACGCCGGTGATCGTGATGCTGGTGGTCGTCGCGATCGTTCAGGGGGTCAGTACGGCCTGGGGGCTGTCGCTGGTGGCGCGGCTCGGGGAGACCGTTCTCGCGCGGCTGCGTGAACGGTTCGTCGAGCGGGCGCTGCGGCTGCCGCTGGCTCAGGTGGAACGTTCCGGATCGGGGGACCTGGTCGCGAGGGTGACCGGGGACGTCTCGCTGATCGCCGAGGCCGTACGGAAGGCGCTGCCGGAGCTGGTGCGGTCGGTGCTGGCGATCGTGCTGACGCTGGTCGGGCTCGCTTTGCTGGATTGGCGTTTCTTTCTGGCCGCTTTGCTGGCGGCGCCGATCCAGGCCTACACGGCGCGTTGGTACGTGCGGCGGGCGGTGCCGCTCTATGCCGAGCAGCGGGTGGCGAACGGGGCCCAGCAGCAACAGCTCCTCGACAGCATCGGCGGCGGCGCGACCGTTCGGGCGTTCCGGCTGGAGGACGAGCACGCGGGGCTTGTCGCGCGCCGGTCGTCGGCCGTGGTGGACCTGACCATGCGTGGGGTCAATCTCGTTCTGCGCTTCTATATGCGGCTGCACATCGCTGAGTACACGGGGCTGGCTGCCGTTCTGATCGCGGGATTCCTCCTGGTGCGGAGCGGGTCTGCCTCGGTGGGGACGGCGACTGCTGCCGCGCTGTATTTCCACAACCTGTTCACGCCCATGAACACCGCGCTGGCGCTTTTGGATGACGCGCAGAGCGCCGGTGCCGGGCTGGCCCGGTTGGCCGGTGTCGCGGATGGCCCTGCGCCTGAACGGGCGGACGTTGTCTCGCCGCGTGATGGGGCGGTCAGCGTTAGCGGACTTGGCCACTCGTACGTGCAGGGACGGCCTGTTCTGCATGGTGTGGACCTGGACGTTCAGGCGGGTGAACGGGTCGCCCTGGTCGGGGCTAGCGGCGCAGGGAAAACGACCGTGGCCCGGCTGGTCGCGGGCGTTCACCGGCCCGGAACGGGGAGCGTGCTGATCGGCGGCGTGGAACCGGGAGACGCCGGGCGGGCGGTGGCGCTGGTCACGCAGGAGGTGCACGTGTTCGCCGGAGCGCTCGCCGACGATCTGCGCCTGGCCCGGCCCGACGCCACCGATAGCGAACTGCGTCAGGCCCTCGACGCGGTCGGTGCTTTGGAATGGGTCAAGGCCCTGCCGGACGGGCTTGACACCGTCGTCGGCGAGGGAGGGCATCGGGTCGGCGGCGGCCAGGCCCAGCAGCTCGCGCTCGCTCGGCTGGTCTTGGCCGACCCGCAGGTCGCCGTGCTGGACGAGGCGACCGCCGAGGCCGGCAGCAGCGGAGCAAGGGCGCTCGAACGGGCCGCCGAACGTGCCGTCGACGGGCGTACGGCCCTGATCGTGGCGCATCGCCTCACCCAGGCCGCGGCAGCGGACCGCGTCGTCGTCATGGAGGACGGCCGGGTCGTGGAGAGCGGCACTCACGAAGAACTGCGCGAAGCAGAGGGCCAGTACGCCCGGCTGTGGCGCGCCTGGTCAGGCACCCGGGAGCACGACAGCGCCTGACGCCCCCTAACCCCGTCCCTTCACCGGAAAGAACCCCAAGATGCGCCGATTCTCCAGATTCGCCCTGCTCGCAGTCATGCCGTTCCTCCTCGCCGGGACCGCTTGCGGCGGCAGCGGCAGCGGCAGCGGCAGCGTGGACAAGACCGAACGTCCCGCAGCCGACGCCGAGGCCGCCGGGACCGCGTTCCCGGTCACGATCCAGCACAAGTACGGCTCGACCACGATCAAGAGCACGCCCAAGCGGGTCGTGACCGTGGGGCTCACGGACCAGGACGCCGTCCTCGCCCTCGGCACCGTGCCGGTCGGCACCACCGAATGGCTGGGCGGCTACCCGGGCGCGATCGGGCCGTGGGCCAAGGACAGGGCGGCGGGATCCAAGACGCCGACCGTTCTCAAGGACACCGGCACGGGCCCGTCCCCGGAGAAGATCGCGGCGCTGCGCCCCGACCTGATCCTCGGGCTCTACTCCGGCCTCACCAAGCCCCAGTACGAGGCGCTCTCCAAGATCGCACCGGTCGTCGCCCAGCCCGGTGACCTGCCCGACTACGGCATCCCGTGGCAGCAGACGACCCGTACCGCCGGCAAGGCGCTCGGCAAGCCAGCCGAGGCCGAGAAGCTCGTCACCGGCACCGAGGCGAAGATCGCCGCGGTGGCCAAGGAGCACCCCGAGTTCAAGGGCAGAACGGGCCTCGTCGCCACGCCCTACGACGGGATCTTCGTCTACGGGCCGCGCGACCTGCGTTCCAACGTCCTGACCTCGCTCGGCTTCACGCTCAAGCCCGAGCTGGGCAAGGTCGTCGGCAAGGAGTTCGGCGTCAACATCAGCGCCGAGCGCACCGACCTGCTCGACAACGACGTCACCGTGTGGATCGTGACCGACCCCGCCAAGGACGTGGCCAAGCTGCACGGCAACCGCGCCTACGCCGACCAGAAGGTCGTCAAGGAGGGCCGGGAGGTCTTCGTCAGCGAGACCGGCGACTTCGGCAACGCCATCTCGTTCGTCTCGGTCCTGAGCATGCCGTACGTGCTGGACAAGCTCGTCCCGCAGCTCGCCGCCGCCGTGGACGGCAAGACCGATACGCCGGTGGCCCGGTCTTGAGCCGACGACCGTCGCCGCAGCCCGTGACGGCGGGTGAGCCCGTGACGGCGGCCGCGCCGACGCGAGCGCCGTCGGCATCGGCATCGGTGTCGCGCGGAGCGCTGCTCGTCGCGGCGCTCGTGGTGGTGCTGGCCGGGCTGTGCCTGGTGTCGATCGCGTACGGCGCGCTGCGCGTGCCCGTCGGCGACGTCGCCAGGACGCTGTTCGGCGACCCGCCGACGACCCGGATCGACCATGTCGTGTGGTCGGTCCGGGTGCCGCGCACGATCCTGGGGATCGCGGCGGGCGCGGCGCTCGGCCTGTCGGGGGCGGTCATGCAGGCGATCACCCGCAACCCGCTCGCCGACCCGGGCATCCTCGGCGTGAGCGCGGGGGCGACGTTCGCGATCGTGCTGGCGGTCGGGAGCCTCGGCGTCGGTTCGCTGTACGGCTACATCTGGTTCGGGTTCGCGGGCGCGCTCGCCGCCGGCGCCGTGGTGTACGCGCTGGGCGGGCTCGGCAGATCCGGGTCCACGCCGGTCAAGCTCGCGCTCGCGGGCGTGGCCGTCACCGCGATGCTGAACTCCTTCACCAACGGCATCGTGCTGACCGATCCCGAGGCGCTCAACCGCTACCGCTTCTGGTCGGCCGGATCGCTCGCCGGGCAGGACGCGGGCGTCGTCAAGCAGGTCCTGCCGTTCCTCGTCGTCGGGGCGATCCTCGCGCTCGCCTGCGCGCCCGCGCTGAACAGCCTCGCCCTCGGCGACGACGTGGCGGCCGCGCTGGGCCGCCGCATCGCCTGGGTACGGTTCGCCGCCGCGGCCGCGATCACGCTGCTGACCGGCGGGGCCGTTGCGGTGATCGGGCCGGTGGTGTTCGTCGGGCTGGTCGTACCGCACATGGCGCGCATCCTGGCGCGGGCCGCCGGGATCGGCCCCGACCAGCGGTGGCTGCTGCCGCTGTCGGCGCTGCTGGCCTCCTGCCTTCTCCTGGCCGCCGACCTGGCCGGGCGGCTGATCGCCCGGCCGGTCGAGATCCAGGCCGGGGTGCTGGTCGCGGTCATCGGCGGGCCCTTCTTCATCGCGCTGGTCCGCCGCCGGCGCCTCGCGGAGGTGTGAACGTGGCGCCCACGATCACCAAAGCCGCCGCCGAACCCGCCGCCAAGGCCGCCGCCCCCGGAGTGCCGTTCCGGGTTCCTCGGATCGCGGTCTCGGGCGTGCTGCGCCCGCGCCTGCTGCTCGTCTGCGCCGCGCTCGCCGCGATCGCGTTCCTGGCGTTCTGCCAGGGCGTCGCGATGGGCGACGTCGGCATCCCGATTCCGGACGTCGTCCGCGCGCTCTTCGGGTCGGGCGACGGCGGCACGCTGCTGATCGTTCGCGAGTTCCGGCTGCCGCGCGCTCTCACCGGGCTGCTGGCGGGCTTCGCGTTCGGCCTGTCGGGCGCGCTGTTCCAGACCATGACCCGCAACCCGCTCGCCAGCCCCGACATGATCGGGATCACCCAGGGCGCGGGGACGGCGGTCGTCGCGGGGATCGTCCTCGGGTTCGGCCCGGGCGATCAGGTCCTCGGCATGGTGGGCGCGCTGGTCACGGCCCTGCTGGTGTACGCGCTGGCCTGGCGGCGCGGCACGACCGGCTACCGGATCGTGCTGGTCGGGGTCGGGCTGGCGTGGATGTGCACGAGCCTCACCGACTTCCTCATCGCGCGCGGCGGGCGGTTCGAGGCGCAGGCGGCGATCGGGTGGCTGGTCGGCAACCTGAACGGCCGGGCGTGGAGTCACGTCGAGCCGCTCGCGATCGCGACGGCGGTGCTCGCTCCGGCGGCGCTGCTGCTCGGCCGTTGGACGCGCACGCTCCAGCTCGGCGACGATGTCGCGCGCGCCCTCGGCACCCCCGTTCAGTACACGCGGTTCGCGCTGATGATCGTCGGGGTCGGGCTGGTCGCGTTCGGTACGGCCTCGGCCGGGCCGCTGGTGTTCGTCGCGCTGGCGGCGCCGCAGATCGCGCAGCGGCTCGCCGGAACGGCCTGGCCGCCGCCGATCGCGTCGGGGCTGGCCGGGGCGGCGGCCGTGCTGAGCGCCGACGTCGTCGCCCGCGTGATCGTTCCCGGAACCGAACTGCCCGTCGGCGTCGTCACCGGCGCCTGCGGGGCGCCCGTGCTGCTGTGGCTGCTCGTCCGCGCCAACCGTGCCGGCTCAGGAGGCTGAACCCATGACCGACGACGCCCCGCTCCCGCGTGACGACCCGGACGCCCCGCTCCTGCGTGCCGAGGGCCTGCGGCTCGGCTATGACGGCCGTACGGTCGTGAACGGGCTGGACCTGGAGATCCCGCCGGGCCGCGTGACCGTGATCGTCGGCGCGAACGCGTGCGGCAAGTCGACGCTGCTGCGGGCGCTGGCGCGGCTGCTCGCGCCACGCGGCGGTTCGGTGCTGCTGGACGGTCGGGCGCTGCGTTCGGTGCCCACGCGCGAGCTGGCGCGGCAACTCGGGATCCTGCCGCAGTCGCCGGTCGCGCCGGAGGGCATCACGGTCGCCGACCTGGTCGGGCGCGGCCGGTCGCCGCATCAGACCTGGTGGCGGCAGTGGTCGGCCCGTGACGAACGAGCCGTCTCCGAGGCGCTCGCCGCGACCGCGATGGAGGATCTGGCGGACCGGCCGGTGGACGAGCTGTCGGGCGGCCAGCGCCAACGGGCCTGGATCGCGATGGCCGTCGCGCAGGAGACGCCGTTGCTGCTGCTCGACGAGCCGACGACCTACCTCGACCTCGCGCACCAGATCGACGTGCTGGACCTGGTCGCCGACCTGAACCGGCGCGAGGGGCGCACGGTCGTCATGGTGCTGCACGACCTGAACCACGCCTGCCGCTACGCCGACCACATGGTGGCCATGAAGGGCGGCAAGGTGGTGGCCGAGGGCGAGCCGTCCACGATCGTGACCGAGGACCTGGTCCGGGACGTGTTCGGGCTGCGCTGCCACGTCGGCTCCGACCCGGTCTCCGGAACGCCGCTGGTCATCCCCATCGGGCGCCACCACGCGCCCACCGCTTCCTGAAAGAAGGGGTTACTCGCTCAGGGAGCGGTCGACCAGGTCCAGGGCGACCTGCAGGGCGGCGTCGTGGCGCTCGTCGTCGGTGATGCTGAGGTCGCGCATGAGGAAGACGCTCATGTGCAGGGAGAAGATCGACAGCCGCGCGCGGAGCTGGTCGGGCAGGGGCGCGTTCTTGTCGGAGAGGATGCCTGCCAGGCGGATGAAGCGCTCGCGGGCGTCGTTGCCGGCCTTCAGGTCGCGGATCGCGGGGCCGTTCTCGGCCATGAAGCGCATCACGTCGCCGCCGGGGCCGCGCAGCAGCTCGGCGTAGCGCCGGATGATCTCCTGGCGGGCGTCCGGGGTCATCGGACGCTCCTCGGCCCAGGTCAGGATCTTGTCGACCCCGGCCTCGAGCTCTTCGAAGAGGCTGGTGACGATCGCCTCTTTCGACTTGAAGTGGTAGTAGAGGGCCGCCTTGGTGACGTCCAGGCGCTCGGCGATCTCGCGGAGCGACGTCTTCTCGTAGCCCTGCTCGGCGAACAGCTCCAGCGCCACTCTGCGGATCTGCTCGCGCGTGTCGCTCATCTCACGTCTCCCTGCTCTGTTCCTGGTCACGGCCGGTGTGCGGTGCGCTCATGACATGCCCTCCGGGGATCTTCGGGGGTTCTGCGGGCTTGCTTACTTGACGCCCGGCTAGTTCGTAGCTTACCGTACGGCAAGTAAGAAAACTAGCCGGGCGGCAAGTAAGCAACCTGAAGGCCCAACTACCCCCGGGGGAGGCCAATCATGACTGAGGTAGTGGATGGGAAGGCCGCGCCGCCCATCAGCACGCGAAGGATTTACATCGCCATCTCCGGGCTCATGCTCGGGATGTTCCTGGCGATGCTCGACAACCTGATCGTCGGGACCGCCCTGCCCACGATCGTCGGTGATCTGGGCGGGCTGAACCACCTGTCCTGGGTGGTCACCGCCTACACGCTCGCCACGGCCGCCAGCACGCCCATCTGGGGCAAGCTCGGCGACCTGTACGGGCGCAAGGGCATGTTCATGAGCGCGATCGTGCTGTTCCTCGCCGGGTCCATGCTCTCTGGCCTGGCACAGGACATGAACATGCTCATCGGGTTCCGCGCCCTGCAGGGACTGGGCGCCGGTGGCCTGATGGTCGGCGCCATGGCGATCATCGGGGACCTGGTGCCGCCGCGTGAGCGGGGCAAGTTCCAGGGCATGATCGGCGCGATGATGCCGGTCGCGTTCGTCGGCGGGCCGCTGCTCGGCGGGTTCCTGACCGACCACCTGAGCTGGCGCTGGGCGTTCTACGTGAACGTGCCGATCGGCGCGGTCGCGCTGCTGGTCACGGGGCTCGGCATGAAGCTGCACTCGCAGCGCCGCAAGGCCAAGATCGACTACGTGGGCGCCGCGCTGCTGACCGTGGGCGTCGTGGCGATCACACTGGTCGCCAGCTGGGGCGGCTCGGAGTACGACTGGGCCTCCGGCACGATCATCGGGCTGGCCGTCCTCGGCGTCGCCGCGCTGGTCGCGTTCGTGTTCGCCGAGCTGCGCGCCGCCGAGCCGATCCTGCCGATGCGGCTGTTCAAGATCCGCAACTTCACCTCGTCGCAGATCCTGAGCTTCCTGGTCGGCGCCTCGATGTTCGGCGTGATGAGCTTCCTGCCGCTCTACATGCAGAACGTGCAGGGCGCCTCGCCGACCACCAGCGGCCTGCTCCTGCTGCCGATGATGTTCGGCATGCTCGCCGTGATGATGACCACCGGTCAGCTGATCACCCGCAACGGCCGGTACCGGATCTACCCGATCATCGGCGGTGCCGTGCTCACCGTGGGCATGCTCATGCTGCTGATGCTCAAGGTCTCGACCAGCACGGCGGTGAGCTCGGCCCTCACGCTGGGCGTCGGGCTCGGCATGGGCTTCATCATGCAGATCACGATGCTGGTCACCCAGAACAGCGTCGAGATGCGCGACATGGGCGCGGCCAGCGGTTCGGTCACCCTGTTCCGTACGATCGGCGGCTCGCTCGGCGTGGCGCTGCTCGGCTCGATCTACAACAGCCGGGCGGAGAACGTCCTGGTCGACAAGCTCGGCCCGGCGACCGGCCACAAGCTCGCCTCCGGCGGCCAGCACCTGACCCCGGACATGCTGCACCGGCTCCCGGCCAACGTCCGCGAGGCGTTCGAGGCCAGCGTCACCGGCGGCCTGCACGGCGTGGTCCTCGCGGGCGCGGTCCTGGCGGCGATCGGGTTCGTCGTGGCCTGGTTCATCAAGGAGGTGCCGCTGCGCGGCAGCGCTCCGAAGAGCACCGACGCCACCGACAAGGCGGCCGAGCCGATCACGGTCTCCGAGCCGGTCTGATCCCCAGGCCGTCAAGCGAGAACGGTAAGAACGGCTCGAGCGGTAAGAACGACGAGAACGGCTCGAGCGGTAAGAACGAGAGCGCGGCGGAAGGCCTTCTGGCCTCCGCCGCGCCTTCATATGCCCAGTCTCGCCTTCCGCGCCTACTGCGGGGGCGAGATGTTGACCATCCAGTCGATCCCGAACCTGTCGGTGACCATGCCGAACTCGTCGCCCCAGGCCTGCTTGTCCAGGGGGACCTGGACGGTGCCGCCCGCGCTGAGGCTGTCCCAGTAGCCGCGCAGACGGTCGGAGTCGTCGCCGCTCAGGCTCATGGTGATGTTCTTGCCGGGGTTGTACTCCATGTGCGGCGGGGTGTCCGAGGCCATGATCGTGTAGCCGGCGTCGGTCTCCAGCATGGCGTGCATGATCTTGTCGCCCTCGACGCCGTCCTGCGGGCCGAGGTCGGCGAAGGTGTTGACGTTCAACTGCCCGCCGAACACCTCCTTGTAGAACTCCATCGCCTGCCGCGCGTCGCCGTTGAAGCTGATGTACGGATTCAGTCGTGAAGCCACCGCGTCCTCCCAGGTCTTGGGGCGATTTCATCTCCTTTGGGCATCGTCGCAGACCCCTGTGACGCCGACCACAGAACGGGGAAATGTCCGGGTCCGGCTTCGGTAAAAGAAGCGAGTGGTGCCGCGGACGTCTTATCGTTGTCGGTTGTGGCGGTGAACATGGAGGTGCCGCTCTCCGGCGGGGACGTGACGGAGGGCGTGGTGCGGGTCGGTGAAACCGTGCGCAGGCCCCTCGGCCCGCACAGCCCCGCGGTGCACGGCCTGCTGAGGCATCTGGAGTCGGTCGGGTTCGACGGGGCGCCGCGGCTGCTCGGCGTCGACGAGCGGGGCCGCGAGATCCTGACGTGGATGCACGGGCTGACCCCGCGCCGCCCGCTGCCCGGCTACGCGGTCACGGGCGAGGCCCTGGCGGGCGTGGCGATGCTGCTGCGCCGCTTCCACGACGCGGTGCGCTCGTACGAGCCGCCGCCGGACGCGCCCTGGGACGCGGCGGCCTCCAACCTGGACGACGAGCCGGAGATCATCGGGCACTGCGACGTGACGCCCGAGAACGTGGTGTTCGACGAGGGCGAGCCGGTCGCGCTGATCGACTTCGACCTCGCCCGGCCCACCACCTGCCTGTACGACGTGGTCACGACGCTGCGGCACTGGGGCCCGATCGCCGACCCGTGCGACCGCGACGGCCTGCTCTACGGCGTGGACGTCGGCCGCCGGCTCCGGCTGTTCTGTGACGCGTACGGATTGGATCGTGACAATCGGCGACTCCTGTTGCCCGCGGCGCGCGTGAGGTTCGAGCGGTCCTACGACGCGATGCGGTTCCGCGCCGAGCACGTGGGCGGCGGCTGGGCGCGCATCTGGCACGCGGGCGCGGGTCCCCGGATCCGCCGTGCCCAGGACTGGCTGGAGCGCAACTGGGACGAGCTCGATGCGCGCCTCAACTGAGCGTGCCGCCGGCCTGGCCCTGGGGGTCTTGCTCGACGCCGTGTTCGCTGATCCGCGGCGCGGGCATCCGGTCGCCGCGTTCGGCCGTACGGCGGCGGCCCTTGAGCACAGGCTCTACGCCGACTCCCGCCCGCGGGGGGTTCTCTTCACCGCGACGCTGGTGACCGGCGCGGCAGGGCTCGGCCTTGCCGCCGAACGGTCCCGCCTCCCTCGTACGCTCACCACCGCGGCGGCCACGTGGGCGGTGCTCGGCGGGACTTCCCTTGCCCGCGAGGGGCGGCACATGGCGGCGCTGCTGGAGGCGGACGACCTGGACGGAGCCCGTGCCCGCCTGTCCCATCTGTGCGCCCGCGACCCGTCAGGCCTGGACGCCAAGGCACTCGCCCGCGCGACCGTGGAATCCCTTGCCGAGAACACCTCCGACGCCGCCATCGCCCCGCTCTTCTGGGGAGCGGTCGCGGGCGTTCCCGGGCTGCTGGCCTACCGCGCCGTCAACACCCTCGACGCGATGGTGGGCTACCGCAACGCGCGCTACGAAAGGTTCGGCTGGGCATCAGCACGCCTGGACGACGTGGCCAACTACCTGCCCGCCCGGCTGACCGGCCTGCTCACGGTCGCCTGCGCCCGCGAGAACAGGGGAGAGGCCTGGCGGGTGTTGCGGCGCGACGGCGCGGCGCATCCGAGCCCCAACGCCGGCCGCTGCGAGGCCGCGTTCGCCGGTGCCCTGGGCGTACGGCTCGGCGGCACGAACGCCTATGGCGGGCAGGTCGAGCAGCGCCCCGAGATGGGCGACGGACGTGCGCCCGAGGTCGGCGACATCCGCCGTGCAGCCCGCCTCTCGACCGCCGTCACCGCGGCGGCTGCGGCAGTGGCGGCCGTAGCGCTACTGGCCATGAGGAGGGCGCGATGAGCGGGGCAGGGGCCTTGCTGGTCGCCGGAACCACGTCGGACGCGGGCAAGAGCGTCCTCACCGCCGGGATCTGCCGCTGGCTGTCGCGCCAGGGCGTCAAGGTCGCGCCGTTCAAGGCGCAGAACATGTCGCTCAACTCGATGGTGACCGCCGACGGCGCCGAGATCGGCCGGGCCCAGTACATGCAGGCCCAGGCGGCCCGCACCGAGCCCAAGGCGATCATGAATCCGGTGCTGCTCAAGCCCGGCAGCGACCGGCGCAGCCAGGTGGTCCTGCTCGGCCGTCCGATCGCCGAGGTGGACGCGCTGGAGTACGGCGCGCACAAGGAGCGGCTGCGCGCGGTGGTCGCCGAGAGCCTGGCCGAGCTGCGCGCCGAGTACGACGTGGTGATCTGCGAGGGAGCGGGCAGCCCCGCCGAGATCAACCTGCGCGCCGGTGACCTCGCCAACATGGGCCTGGCGAGGGCCGCGGACCTGCCGGTGATCGTGGTCGGCGACATCGACCGCGGCGGCGTCTTCGCCTCGCTCTTCGGCACGGTCGCGCTGCTGGAGCCCGCCGACCAGGCGCTGGTCGCCGGATTCGTGATCAACAAGTTCCGGGGCGCGGCCGAGCTGCTCGCGCCCGGCCTCGACCAGCTCCAGGCCCTCACCGGCCGCCCGACCCTCGGCGTGCTGCCCTGGAGGCTCGGCCTCTACCTCGACTCCGAGGACACGCTCGCGCTCGACGCCCCGCGCCCGGACGCCCGCGCCCCGTACGGCGACCAGACCCTGCGCATCGCGGTGGTCCGCTTCCCGCGCATCTCCAACTTCACCGACCTGGACGCGCTGGCCTGCGAGCCCGGCGTCGTCGTCCGGTACGCCGCCAGCCCCGGCGACCTCGCCGACGCCGACCTGGTCGTCCTGCCCGGGACCCGCGCGACCGTGGCCGACCTGGCCTGGCTCCGCGAGACCGGGATGGCCGACGAGATCACCCGCCGCGCCGCGGAGGAACGCCCGGTGCTCGGCATCTGCGGCGGCTTCCAGATGCTGGCCCGCCGCATCGACGACGACGTGGAGTCGGCCACCGGGGGAGCCGAGGGCCTCGGGCTCCTCCCGGCCAGCGTGTTCTTCGCCGACGACAAGACGCTCGGCCGACCGAACGGGCGTGGCTACGGCGAGCCCGTCACCGCCTACGAGATCCACCACGGGATCGTCGACGTGGAGGGCGGCGAGCCGTTCCTGGACGGCTGCCGGCTGGGCGCGGTCTACGGAACGGTCTGGCACGGCGCGATGGAGAACGACGGCTTCCGCCGCGGCTTCCTGGCCGACATCGCGCGCCGGGCCGGACGCGACTTCACGCCCGCGCCCGACGTCTCGTTCGCCGCGCTCCGCGAGCAGACTCTCGACGCTCTCGGCGATCTGGTCGAGGAGCACCTCGACACCGGCGCGCTCTGGCGCCTCATCGAGAACGGCGCCCCGGCCGGGCTGCCGGTCGTCCCTCCTGGTGGAGCCCCGGAAACAAGCCTCGGAACGACTACTGACAAGTAAGTGAACGGTGGCTAAGATCACCCTGCTTGTTTCGAATGTGATTCATGTTCTGTAGCGGGGGAGACGCCGGTGAAGCGGTCTTTCGGTGTGCTTGTGGCCTTCGTTGGACTCGCAGGTGGGACGGTCCTTCAGGCCGTTCCGGCCGCGGCCGGTCCCGCGCCCGATCCGCTGAAGGCTGCCGCCGAGCAGGCGGCGCAGGGCTGTGACCCGATCGACCCGGCGGCGTGCCTGGTGCCGTTCCCGAACGACGTCTACACCGTCCGGGACACCCACACCGACACCGGCCGCCGCGTCGCGTTCAAGCCCGGAGCCATGCCGCGCAACATCCTCGGCAAGGGCATCGACCCCGCCGAGTTCAACCGCAACGACGGCTTCTCGCCCGGCACGCCGATCCTCGTTCAGCTGCCCGGCATCGACCCGGCCAAGACGGGCATCGCCCCCAGCACCGACATCGGCGGCTCGCTGCGCGCCGACGCGCCGGTCGTGCTGGTGAACGCCAAGACCCGCCAGCGCCAGCCGTACTACGCAGAGCTGGACGCGCAGGACCCGCAGCACCGCACGCTCATCATCCGGCCCGCCCAGCGCCTGGACGAGGGCACCCGCTACCTGGTCGCCCTCCGCAACGCCAAGACCGCCACCGGCGCCGTCATCGCGCCCGGCGCCGCGTTCACCGCGCTCAGCAAGAAGACCGCGCCGGCCGACAAGCGCCTCAAGCCGCGCTGGACGGCCCTGCACGCGACGCTGAACGACCTGGGCAAGGCGGGGGTCGGCACGCGCGGCCTCAACCTGGCGTGGGACTTCACGACCTCCTCCACCCGCAGCCTCACCGGCCGTGCCCTGGCCATGCGCGACACCGCGTTCGACCGGCTCGGCAAGAAGGCGCCCAAGGTCCTCATCACCTCGGTGAAGGACAAGACCGAGGCCGACGACCCGAAGATCGCCCGTACGGTCACCGGCCTGATCGAGGTGCCGAGCTTCCTCAACCCGGCGGGGACCGAGCTGACCTACGCCAAGGCCGACCCCGGCCCGTACGACAAGCCCGTCGCGCCCACCTGGCGGACCTACCACGCGCCGTTCGAGTGCAACATCCCGCGCGTCGCGCTCAAGGAGAAGGTCGCGCCGGTCCTGTACGGGCACGGCCTGTTCGGCGACTACACCGTCATCGACTCCGACGCCACCAAGTCGCTGTCCAACGACAACGGCCTGATGATGTGCGCCACCAACTGGATGGGGATCTCCGGCCCCGACAAGCCCTACCTGGCGCTGCTGGCCGACCTGTCCAACTTCCGGCTCATCCCGGACCGCATGCAGCAGTCCTACCTGAACACCCTGTTCCTCGGCCGCTGGCTCATCCACCCGCAGGGCGCCGCCGCGCAGAACGCCTTCAAGGTCGGCGACTCCTCCGTCCTCAACCCGAAGGCCAAGCTGACCTATTCGGGTGTCAGCCACGGCGGCATCCAGGGCGGCGCGCTGACCGCCCTCGCGCAGGACTTCACCACGGCCGTGCTGAGCGTGCCGGGCATGGGCTTCTCCACCCTCCTCAACCGCAGCTCGGCGTTCTCGTCCGTGCAGCAGGTCATCGACCTCCCGTACCCCAACAAGGCGGACCAGCAGATCGGCTTCGGGCTGATGCAGATGCTGTGGGACCGCGGCGAGGCCAACGGCTACGTCGCCCACCTGATCAAGAACCCGCTGCCGCGCACGCCCGTCCACCGCGTTCTGCTGCACGAGGCGTTCGGCGACGACGCGGTCTCCAACGTGACCACCGAGAACGAGGCACGCAGCCTCGGCATCCCGGTGCGGCAGCCCGCGCTGAGCGCCGGGCGGAGCAATGACGTCACGCCGTTCTGGGGGATCAAGGGGCGGTCCGCGTTCCCCTACACCGGCTCGATGCTGGTCATGTGGGACAGCGGTGCCCCGGTCGTGCCGCCGAACAACCTGCCGCCGGCCCCGCCGAAGAGCCCGCACGACAGCACGGTCCGCAGCGAGCTGGCCCGCATGCAGACCGCCCACTTCCTCAAGACGGGCGGCGAGGTCATCGACGTCTGCGGCGGCGGCCCCTGCGTCATCCCCATCGGGTGATCGGCAGGAGGGCTACTTGATGAAGCCCTGCTGCTTCATCCAGTCCCTGGCCACGAACACCGGGTCGTTGCCGTCGACGTCGACCTGGCTGTTGAGATCGCGCATCACGTCCGTGGTGAGCTTCGGGCTGATCTGCGCGAAGACCTGGCGGATCTCCGGGTGCGCGCGCATCACGGCCTCGCGCACGGTGACGTCGGCGTTGTAGTTCGGGAAGAACTTCTTGTCGTCGTTCAGCACCTGTAGGCCGAGGCCCTGGATGCGGCCGTCGGTGGTGTACACCTCGCCGAACGTGCAGTTGCCCTGTGACGTGGCGCTGTAGACCACGCCGGACGACATCTGCTTGACGTTGCCCGCGGGCACGCCCGAGCTCGACCCGTACGGGATCCCGTACGTCTGGAGCATGCCGCGCATCCCGTCGTTGCGGGAGAAGAACTCCGGCTCGACGCAGTACGTACGCTGCGCGACCGGGACCTTGGCCATGTCGGACAGGTTCTTCAGCCCGAACTTGCTCTGCGAGGCCTTGGTGACCGCCATCGCGTAGGTGTTGTTGAGCGGCGCGTACGGGCCCAGCCAGACGATCCCGTTCTTCTTCAGGTCGGCGTCCCGCACCGCCTCCCACTGCTTCTGCGGGTCCTGGATCGGGTCGTCCTCGCCGAGGTAGGTGATCCAGCCGGTGCCGGTGTACTCCCACATGAGGTCGTTGTCGCCGCCGGTCAGCGACTTGCGGGCGGTGACGCTGCCCTGCACGTTGGTGTGGTCCTCGACCTTGGCGCCCGCCGCGGTGAGCGCCAGTACGGCGATCTTCCCGAGGATGAGCTGCTCGGTGAACTCCTTCGAGGTCACCTTGATCGTGGCGTCCTTGAGGCCCGGCAGCGGCTGGATGCTGCCCGGCTCGATGTTCGGTACGAACGCCGACGCCGGCTTCAGCCCGCACGCGGCGGCGGCCATCAGCAGGAGCGCGGAGACCAGCGCGAGGAACGCCCGCATCACAACCCCCTCGGCGACAGGAACCGGGTGGCCATCGCGCCCACCCAGTCGACCAGCAGGGCCAGCAGGGCGATCAGGATGCAGCCGGTCAGCAGGACGAGCGTGCGCTGCGTGCTGACGCCGGTCGTGACCAGGTCGCCCAGCCCGCCGCCGCTGATGAACGAGGCGATGCTGGCCGTACCGACCATCAGCACCAGCGTCGTGCGCGTCCCGGCCAGGATCACCGGGGCCGCCAGCGGCAGCTCGACCCGCCACAGCACCTTCGGCGCCGACATCCCGATGCCGCGGCCCGCGTCGATCAGCGTCGGGTCGACCTGCTGCAGGCCGACCATGGTGTTGCGCAGCGCGGGCAGCACGCCGTACGCGACCAGCGCGACGATCGCCGTCCAGTAGCCGATGCCGAAGATGACCGCGAGCAGGACGACCACGCCGATGGCGGGCGCGGACTGGCCGATGTTGGCGATCGCCAGCACCACGGGCGTGGCGGGCCGCGCCCAGCGGCGGCTCAGCACGATGCCGAGCGGGATCGCGATGAGCAGCACGATCAACGTCGACACGACGGTCAGCTGGATGTGCTCCCACGTCTTCTGCCAGACGTAACTGACCGTCAGGACGCGCTTGGAGATGCTGTCGAGGTCGGCGTGGGTGACGTACAGCATCCACAGCACGCCGAGCCCGATGATGACCAGCGGCTCGACGACCGCGCGCCAGGCCTTCGGGGTCGGTGCGTGGATCGATCCCCGGGCGGCGACCGTCGAGTCGTCCACCGCCTGTTCGGCGACCTCGTCCGTGCCCGCCCGGCCCGGTGGCGCCTGCGTGCTCATGCTCTGTCTCCCGCGCGGCTCCGGGGCGCCTTGAGGCGCCGCCTTCCCTCCTCGCTCGTTCCTCGCTCGTCAGTCCAGGCGACGCCGCGCCCCTCCACCGCGCTCATGCGGCCCCTCCGACGGGAGTGCGGCGGCGGTTCTTGGCCTGCTCCTTCATGTCCCGGATCGCGGTCTGCAGGGTGCCGAGCGACACCACGCCCTTGTAGATGCCGCGCGGGCCGACGATCGGGACCGAGTCGTGGTCGGTCTGGATCAGCGCCTCCAGCGCCTGCTGCAGGTTGGAACGGGCCCGGATCGGCTCGGCCATCTCCATGCCGTGCCTGCCGATCGGCCCGTTCGACCCGTTCGACCCGTTCGGCCCGGAGAGCCCCTCCAGGTCCTCCAGGGTGATCCAGCGGAGCGGGCGGCGGCGCGCGTCCAGGACGATGGCGAACGTGCCCTCGGCCTCCTCGATGCGCGCCCGTACGGCGTCCGCGTCGTCCTCCTCGCGCGCCTCGGGCACCTGCTCCAGAGAGACGTCGGCGACGCGGCTGAACTTCAGCAGCTTCATGGCCTGCCCGCCGCCCAGGAACTGCTCCACGTACTCGTCGGCCGGGTTGAGCAGGATCTCCTGCGGCGAGGCGTACTGCGCGATCCGCGAGCCCTTGTCCAGGATGGCGATCCGGTCGCCGAGCTTCAGCGCCTCGTCGATGTCGTGGGTGACGAAGACGATCGTCTTGCCGAGCTCCTCCTGGAGCTTCAGCAGCGAGTCCTGCAGGTGCTCGCGGGTGATCGGGTCGAGCGCGCCGAACGGCTCGTCCATCAGCATCGCGGGCGGGTCGGCGGCCAGGGCGCGGGCGACGCCGACGCGCTGCTGCTGGCCGCCCGACAGCTCGCGCGGGTAGCGGTCCCGGTACGTGGCCGGATCGAGGTCGACCAGGTCCATCAGCTCGTCCACCCGGGCGGAGATCTTCTCCTTGTCCCAGCCGAGCATCTGCGGCACGAGGCCGACGTTGGTGCCGACGGTCATGTGCGGGAACAGCCCGGCGTTCTGGATCACGTAGCCGATGTGGCGGCGCAGCTCGTTCGGGTTCAGGCTCATCGCGTCCTGCCCGGCCACGATGATCTTGCCCGAGGTGGGCTCGATCAGCCGGTTGATGAGCCGCATCGTGGTGGTCTTGCCGCTGCCGGACGGGCCGAGCAGCACGACGATCTCGCCGGCCGGGATGGTCATCGTCACGTCGTCCACCGCGGGCGTCTCCTGCCCCGGGAACCGCTTGGTGACGTTGATCAGCTCGATGTCGCGCCCCGCGGTGTCCTGTCCGCCCGGTTCGCCGCTCGGTTCGCCGCCCGTCTCGCTCGCGGTCGTGGTTTCGCTCTCAGACACGGATCCCCCGCGAGGTGGTCAGTTTGCCGATGAGGTTCAGGCAGCCGTCGAAGACCAGGGCCAGGACGACCACGCCGAGGGTGCCGGCGAGCGTCATGTTGATGGAGTTCGCGCCGCCCAGCCGGGCCAGCCCGGAGAAGATCTGCTCGCCGAGCCCCGGCCCCGACACGTACGCCGCGATGGCGCCGATCCCCATGGCCAGCTGGGTCGCCACCCGCACGCCGGTGAGGATCACCGGCCAGGCGAGCGGCAGCTCGACCCGCATGAGGATGCGGCCCCGGCTCATGCCGATCCCGCGCGCCGCGTCCACGAGCGTCCGGTCGACACCCGTGAGGCCCACGATGGTGTTGCGTACGATCGGGAGCAGCGAGTAGAGCGTGAGCGCCACCACACTGGGCGCGACGCCGAGCCCGAGCGGCGTGATCAGCAGACCCAGCAGCGCCAGCGACGGGATCGTGAAGATCACCCCGGCGGTGCTGGTGGCGAACGAGGCCAGCCCGGGCGTCCGATAGGTGATCAGGCCGATCAGCACGCCGATGACCAGGGCGGCCACCACGCACTGGAAGACCATGCTGGCGTGCTGCCAGGTCTCGAAGACCAGTAGCTCGCGCCTGCTGCTCAGGTACTCCCAGAAGCTCATGTGCCATCCCCCGAGAGATCACTACCCAAGGTATTCACATGCTCACACATCGCATGGGCACAGGATGGGGTCGCGGGGGTGCGGGGCCCGATAGTGTGATCCATTCGTGCCACACCCCGCCAGAACGCACCGGCCTCAGGAGGACAGCGCCGTGACCGAGCCGCGCGCCAGTCTCATCGTCCCGTTGATGAAGGCCAGGGTGCCGGCCGAAGTGCAGCTGGAGTTCCCGCTTCCCCCGGCCGAGGAGCCGATCCGCGACCCGTTCGCGGGCGACCTCTACGTCACCTACGCCCTCGAGCTCGCCGAGGAGCAGGGCGCCCTCGGGTCCGGCGCGCTCGGGCCGGCGCGCCGCTACGAGCACATCGCGCGGCGACACTGCGACGAAATGGACATTCCGCCGCAGGATCTGCGCCGCCAGGCCGCGATCAACCTGCGCAACCGCCGCCCCGACCTCACCTACAGCTGGTACCCGGACGTGCGGGCCGTGACGGTGTCGCTCGGCGAGGGCCTGGAGTCCGGGCTGCTGCTGGACGACGGCTTCCTCGACAAGCTCGCCCAGGACGTCGAGGGCGACCTGGTCGTGGCCGCGCCCGCCCGCGACGTGTTCGTCGCGTCCGGTACGGGGCACCCCGACGGGGTCGACAGGCTGCGATGGGCGGTCGGTCAGGTGTGGTCGGAGGAGCAGCCGGCCGAGGGGTCCGACCCCTCGTTCGACGTTTCGGCGGGCAACCTGCTGACGCGCGATCTGCTCGTGCGCCGAAACGGCGCCTGGGAAGTCCTCGCCGCCGCCTGACGGCGGATCACCGCTCGACCCGCGGAACGCCCCGCCTGACCGGCGGGTCATCCGCCGGACCCGCGGAACGCTCCGCCTGACCGGCGGCCCGGCCGGCCGACACGGCGGATCTTCTTCTCGGTACGTACGTATGACCTAATTGCGGCTTCACCGAGACCGAAATACCGCGAACTCCCCGTGTCGGTATGCCTACTCGTCGTAGCCTCCGCTTGTCGTCCTCAGGCAGGAGGAGCTCCCCTATGGAAGGCAATCTCGCGGCCGCCCTGGCCAGACGCGCGGATACCTACGGCTGGCGGGATCGCCCGCTGTTCTACGCCGGCGACGCCAGTTACAGTCACGGCGAGGTGCACGATGCGGCCGCCCGCGCGGCCGGTGTCCTGCACGCGGCCGGGGTACGCCCCGGCCACCGAGTACTGATCGCCCTGCCCGACTCGCCCGGATTCGTGTCCGCCTTGCTCGCAGCGTTCCGGCTGGGTGCGGTGGCGGTCCTGACCGGGCCCGAGCAAACCCCCGCCGAGCACGCCCACGTGCTCGCCGACTCCAGTCCGCAGGCCGTGGTGTGCGGTGCCGCACTGGCCGAACGATTCCCGTCCGTCCACGTCCTCACCGCCGAGGACCTCACCGACGAGCCGGTCGGTGTCCCCGACCCCGTACCGCTCTCGTCCAACACCCCCGCCTACGTTCAGTACACCTCCGGAACGACGGGACCCCCCAAGGGCGCGGTTCACCGGCATACCGACCCCGAGGCCTATTTCCGGGCACTGGCGATCGGTGCTTTGGGTGTCGGCCCCGGGGACGTGATCTTCTCGCTGTCCAAGGCGTGCTACCCGTACGGGCTGGGCGCGTCGATCTTCTTCCCGATGTTCTGCGGGGCGTCGGCGGTCCTGTGGCCTGAGGCCCCCAACGTTCCCGGCGTTCTGGAGCAGGCGCTGCGGCACCGGCCGACGCTGCTGCTCACCGTCCCGACCGTCTACGCGCGGCTGGTCTCGGCCGAGAGCATCGGCGAGCCGGTCCGGGAAGCGTTCTCCTCACTGCGTGCGGCGGCGTCGGCCGGGGAGCCGCTGCTGCCCTCGCTGGCCGACCGGATCGAGGACGTCTTCGGCTGCCCGGTCCTGGACGGCCTGGGCAGCACCGAGGTCGGTCACACGTTCATCTCCAACACCGTCACCCGGCGCCGCAGGGGCGCGCTGGGCGTGGTGCTGGAGCCGTTCGAGATCGAGGTGCGCGTCGAGAACGGGCAGGCCGCCGGCCCGGCCAATCCGGGGGCGCTCTACGTGCGGGGGCCGTCGGTGATGCTGGAGTACCTCGGGCGGCCCGAGCAGACCGCCGAGGTGCTGGACGCCTCGGGCTGGCTGCGCACCGGCGATCTGGTGCACGTGGACGGCGACGGCTTCGTGCACCACCACGGCCGGATCCGCGACCAGCTGACGGTGTCGGGGGAACGGATCTCGCCGCTGGAGGTCGAGCGGATCCTCGGCCAGCATCCGCTGGTGGTCGAGGCCGTCGTCGCCCCGGGGGCCGGCGGGGGCGCGGCGCGGGCCGGGGGAGAGGCCGCGCTGCGGGCGTTCGTGGTGCTCGCCGAGGGGGCGGCGCCGACGCCGGAGCTGGCCGACGAGCTGCTCGAACGGGTCCGGGAGCGGCTGCCGGAGTACAAGGTGCCGCGGTCGGTGACGTTCATGGCCGAGCTGCCGCGCACCCGGGCGGGCAAGATCCATCGGACCGCACTGCACTCGGGGCGCCCGGCGGGCTAGAGGGGGTCACGGGGGCCGGTCGGGGGCCGGCCAGGGATGAGCTGGGGGTTCTGTCCACAAGATCCCTTGTATAGTGCCTTGTTGCAAAGAACTTGCAACAAGGAGAGTTATGCATCAGCGAGTCATGGGCATCGGGGCGGCCGCCCTCGCGGGCGGCCTCCTGGCCACCGGGATCGCCGGTTGCGGGTCCGGCGGGGGGACGGCGGCACGGTCCGGCGGCACCTTCACCTACGCGATCGGCGACGAGCCCGACACGCTGAACCCCGCGCTGCAGGACGAGCACACCGACCCGGTGACCGAACTGGTCTTCCGCGGCCTGACCCGGCACGACGCCCAGAACAAGGTCGTGCCGGGGCTGGCCGAGTCATGGACGGTCTCCGACGACGGCAGGGACTACACGTTCACGCTGCGTTCGGGCCTGACCTGGCACGACGGGCAGCCGCTCACGTCCAAGGACGTGAAGTTCACCATCGACACGGTGCGCAGGGCCGGGACGGCCGACGCTCCGCTCTCGCGCAACTTCACGGCCGTGTCGTCGGTCGAGACGCCCGACGCGACCACCGCCCGGATCACGCTGAGCCGGCCGTTCACGCCGCTGCTGGACGCGGTCTCGATGGGCCTGCTGCCCGAGCACGTGCTGCGCGGCAAGAAGATCACCGACGCGGACTTCGGGCAGCACCCGGTGGGCAGCGGCCCGTTCAGGCTCGCCACCTTCAAGCCCGGGCAGTACGCCCAGCTGGAGTCGTTCGGCGGCTACTACGAGGGCGAGCCGAAGCTCCCCAAGGTCGTCATCAAGTACGTCCCCGACGACACCGCACGGCTCATCCAGCTGAAGAACGGCGAGGTCGACGGCGCCCACATCCAGCCCCAGCAGGTCGCGAGACTGAAGGGTGAGGAGAAGGTGCGGCTGGAGACCTACCCGACGGCCGACTATCGCGCGCTGATGCTCAACTTCAAGAAGCCGGTCTTCGCCGACAAGCGCGTCCGGCAGGCGATGAACTATGCCGTGGACCGCGACGCGTTCGTCAAGAGCGTGCTGCAGGGGATGGGCAGTCCCGCCACCGGCCCGCTGGACGAGAACCCGTTCAAGACCTCCGCGCCGTTCAAGCTCGACCCCGCCAAGGTGGACGAGCTGATGAAGGCCGCCGGCTACACCCGGCCGAGCCCCGACGGGCTGTGGAGCAAGGGCGGCAAGACCGTGCGGTTCGAGCTCAGCACGTTCGCCGAGGACTCCGCTCGCGTGGCGATCCTCAACGTGGCCGCGACGCAGCTGAAGAAGGCGGGCTTCGACGTCGTCCCGAACCCGCGCCCGAAGGACTGGGTGCGCAAGCACTGGGGCGAGCTGGACGCCTTCGTGGTCGGCTGGGGCACTCCGTATGACGCCGACTCCTCGGTATACGGGCCGTTCCACTCCAGCGAGGCTCTGGACAAGGGCGGCTCCAACTACGGTACGTACGCCAACACCGACGTCGACAAGGCGCTGGACCGGGGCCGCGACACCGCCGATCCGGCCGAGCGCCGCGCCGCCTACGCCGACTTCCAGAAGGCGCTCGTGGACGACCCGCCGTTCGTGTGGATCTCCTACCTGCAGACCACCAACGCCGTACCGGCCACGCTGAGGGGCCCGGCGCGGCGCACCCTCGGGCACCACGGCTACGGATTCTTCTGGAACGCCGAGAAGTGGTCCTGGGCGTGACGTCTTGGGCCGCTTCCTGATCCGCCGGGCGGCGACGGCCATCGCGGTCGTCGTCGCCCTCTCGGCGCTGTGCTTCGCGCTGCTCGACCTGGCGCCGGGCAGTCCCGCCGCCGACATCCTCGAGGCGCGTTCCGGCGGCCGCCCCGCCTCACCAGCCGCCGTGGCGGAGTTGGAGCATCAGATGGGTCTCGACGACCCGCTGCCGGTGCGGTACGGGCACTGGGTCGCCGGCGCGCTGCACGGCGACTTCGGCACCTCGTACGGCAGTGGGCGGCCGGTGAGCGAGATCCTGTCCGACACCGCGCCGTGGACGCTGCTGCTGACCGCCGTCGCCGTGCTCTTCAGCGTCGTCGGCGCCATCGGCGTCGGGCTGGCCGCCGCGCTCACCCGCCGCGCGTGGCTGCGACGCGGCATCGAGGGCGCGCTCTTCGCGCTGGGCGGCATGCCGGGCTTCGTGACCGCGCTGCTGCTCCTGTACGTCTTCGCCGCGTGGTGGCAGGTGCTGCCGTCGGGCGGGCTGGCGCGGCCGGGCGAGCCGGTGACCCTGGCCGTCCTCGTGCCGCATCTGGTCCTGCCCGCGCTCGCGCTGGCGTTCGGCCACCACTTCGGCACCTACGCGCGGCTCGTCCAGACCGGCGTCGGGCGGCTGCGGACCGCGCCGCACGTCGAGAGCGCGCAGGTGCGCGGCCTGTCCCGCTGGACGGTCACCACCCGGCACCTGCTGCGGCCCGGGTTCGTGCCGTTCGCCGCCCGGCTCGGCGTCGGCGTCGGCGGCCTGATCGCGGGCGCGTACGCCACCGAGATGATCTTCTCCTGGCCGGGGGTGGGACGGCAGGCCATCCTCGCCGCCCGCGACCAGGACTACGCCGTGCTGACCGCCGTCGTGCTGGTCACCGGCGTGATCGTGATCGCCGCCAACCTGATCGGCGATCTCGCGGTCGGCTGGCTCGACCCCCGCGTCCGCCTGAACGGAGCCGCCGATGGTCGCCGCTGAACGGGCCCGCCCGGGCTTCGCCGCGCTGCGGATCCGGGTGCGGCGGCCGGGCGTCTGGGCCGCCGCGGCCGTGCTGGCGCTGCTGATGCTCGCCGCCGCGTTCGCGCCGCTGTTCACCTCGTACGACCCGATCGCCACCGACACCTCCGCGACCGGCCTGGCGCCCGGCTCGCCCGGCCACCCGCTCGGCACCGACCTGCTCGGGCGCGACCTGCTCTCGCGGCTGCTGTACGGGGCGCGCACCTCGCTGCTGGTCGGCCTCGTCGCCGCCGCGATCACCGTGGTCATCGGGACCCTGCTCGGCGGGATCGCCGCCGCCGGCCCCCGCTGGCCGGACGAGCTGATCTCGCGCACCGCCGACGTCCTGCTGTCGCTGCCCATGCTGATCGTCGTGCTCGCGCTCGCCGCCGTCCTCGGCCCATCGCTCGGCACGGTCGTCATCGCGGTCGCCGTGACCAGCTGGATGCCGGTCGCGCTGACCGCCCGCGCCGAGCTGATCAGCCAGCGCGAACGGCTGTACGTGCGTGCCGCCTACGCCCTCGGCCTGTCCCGCGCCCAGGTGCTGCGCCGCCACCTGCTGCCCGGCGCGCTCCCGCCCGTCGCCTCCATCGCCGCGTTCGAGGTCGGGCACGCGATCCTCACCGAGTCGACGCTGAGCTTCCTCGGCCTCGGCATCCCGCCGAACCGGCCGAGCTGGGGCAACCTGCTCACCGAGGCGCAGGCGCACCTGCTGACCGGCGAGTGGTACACCGTCGCGTTCCCCGCCGCCTGCGTCGTCGTCACGATCCTCGCCGTGAACGTGCTGGCGTCCGCCGTCGCCGACCAGGAAGGGCGGGCCTGGTGAACGTTCTGGAGCTCCGCGACCTCACCGTCGACGTCCCGGGCCGCTCGGGTGCTGGGCGGCGCGTGGTGGGCGGGCTGTCCCTCGACGTCGCGGCGGGCCGGGTCGTGGCGCTGGTCGGGCCGAGCGGCTGCGGCAAGAGCCTCACCGCGCGGTCGATCGTGCGGCTGAACGATCCGTCCGTCGTGCGGGTCGGCGGCACGGTGCTGCTCGGCGAGACGGACCTGTCGGCCCTGAGCGCCCGCGAGCTTCGGGGGCTTCGCGGCGCCAGGGTCGGCTACGCCTTCCAGGACGCCCCCGGCAGCCTCAACCCCACGATCACCATCGGCCGCCATCTCACCGAGACCGTGCGGGCGCACGGCGCGGGCGACCCCCGCCGCCTGGGGGAGGCGGCGCTCAAACGATGCGGCCTGTCCGGGGTGTGGGACGTCCGGCCGTACGAGCTGTCGGGCGGGCAGGTGCAGCGGGCCGCGCTCGCCGTCGCGACCGTCCTCGAACCCGACCTGCTGATCGCCGACGAGGTCACCACCGCGCTCGATCCCGAGACGCAGGAGGAGGTGCTGGGCGCCATCCGCGCGCAGGCCACCGAGAACGGGCGCGGCGTCCTGCTCATCACGCACGACCTGGACGTGGCGGCGCGCTGGGCCGACGAGATCGCCGTCATGTCGGAGGGCCGGATCGTCGAGCGGGCGCCGACGGCGGAGCTTCTTGAGGCGCCGACGGCCTCGTTCACGCGGGATCTGCTGGCCGCCGCCCGGTTGGAGACGCGGATCGGCTCGCCTGGGCGTTCGGACGGCGAGGTGCTGCTGTCGGCGCAGGGCGTGCGGCGGGTGCTGCGCGGCCGGGGCCGTACGACGGTCGCGCTCGACGGCGTCGACCTGGACGTGCGCGCGGGCGAGGCGGTCGCGCTCGTCGGCCGCAGCGGTGCGGGTAAATCCACGCTCGTCGGCGTGCTGTCGTTGCTGGACCGGCCCGACTCCGGACGTGTCCTCGCCGACGGCCGCGACGTCTGGGGGCTGCGCGACCGCGAGCGGCGGGCGCTGCGGCGGGGGATCGGCCTGGTCTTCCAGGACGCGCTGGCCTCGTTCGACCCGCGCTACACGGTCGAGCAGATCGTGGCCGAGGCCCTGGGCGCGCGCGACGGGCTGGCGGCCCTGCTGGAACGCGTGGGCCTCGATCCGGCGAGCGGCCCGCGCCGCCCCGCGACGCTCTCCGGCGGCGAACGCCAGCGGGTCGCCCTGGCGCGTGCCCTCGCGACCAAGCCGCGGATCCTGCTCGCCGACGAGCCCACCACCGGGCTCGACGTACTGGCGCAGGAACGCATCCTGGCCCTGCTGGACGAGCTCCGGTGTGACGAGGACCTCGGCGTCGTCCTCGTCACGCACGACCGGCGGGTGGCCCGGCGCATCGCCGACCGCGTCATCGAGCTGCCGGGCGGGTAGCGGGACGCGTCGCGGGCTTGAACTTGAACGAGATGGCCTCCATCAGCGGCTTGTGCTTGGTCTTCTGCACGGCCGCGATCCGCCACCGGTCGCCGCCCTCCCGCACCACGGTGTAGGTGGCCGGCTTGCCGAGCTTCTTCGGCGTCTTCTTGGACACCTCGCCGCGGGTGACCACGACCGCGACGTCGGTGCCGTACCGGCGGATGTCGATGACCTCGACGGTCAGCCGCGTCCCCTTGAGGAAGCTGTCGAACAGCTCCTGGTGCGCGGCGCCGAGCTGCTCCGAAGATTTCTCTTCATCTAAGAAGGGATTAAGGATGGAGGGATCCTGCTGTCAACCCTGTGCCGTGAACGCGGCCTTGTGGGCCTCCGCCCAGGTGGCGAACGTGCGGGGAGGCCTGCCCAGGACGCGTGCGACGTCCTCGGTCACCATGGCGTTGCCGCCCTCCGCGACGAGGCGGGCCCCGGCGAGGGCGGTCTCGACGAAGGCCGGATCGAGGCCGGCGCCGCTCAACTGGTCGCGGTAGTCGGCCAGGGACTGCTCGACGACCGTGACGGGACGGCCGAGGACCCGGCCCAGCTGCTCGGCCATCTCGGGGACGCTGATGAGCTCCGGGCCTGTCAGCGTGTAGGTGCGCCCGTCGTGGTCGGAGGTGGTCAGCGCTCGCGCCGCCACCTCGGCGACGTCCTGCGGATCGATGACGCCCTGCGCGCCGTTCCCCATCGGGTTGGGGATCGGGACGCCCGCCTGGACGGCCGGCGCCCAGCGCAGCACGTTGGAGGCGAAGCTGGAGGGGCGGAGGATCGTCCAGGCCAGGCCGCTCGACCGGATCGCCTGCTCGCCCGCGAAATGCCAGCTGGTCACGGCGTCGTGGGTTCCGATCGCCGACAGCTTGACCACCTTGGGCACGCCCGCCGAACGCGCCGCAGCGAGCATCGCCTCGTCGTGCTGCGGGATCCAGGGGCCCGGAGCGCTGAGCATGAAGACCGCCGTGGCGCCCTGCGCGGCGGCCTTCAGCGAGGCGGGGTCGTCGAAGTCCGCGACCGCGACCTCCGCGGCGGGCGGGGCCTTCTCAGGGGTACGCGTCATCGCACGGACCTGCTCGCCGGACGCCTGCAAGGTCTCGACGAGTTCACGGCCGATGGTGCCGGTGGCACCGGTAATGAGGATCATGGATGTGAGCGTGCCAAGCTGGAGCAGGGCTTCTCTTGGAGAAATCGGCAGGGGGTGAGCGGTGGAGCTGATCGAGGACAGCCAGGACCTGAGCGGCGCGCCGGACCGGATCGTTCACATGCCCGACACCGCCACCGCGCTGGTGTTCCGCGACGGCGAGCTGGTCGTGGTCGGGCCCCGTACCCGCGCCGCCTACTTCGCCGGCAAGGAGCTTGAGGTCTGCGTCAAGGCGCGACTGCGTCCCGGGGTGGCCGGAGCCGTGCTGGACATGCCGGTCCGCGAGCTGGTCGACGGAACGATCCCGCTGTCGGCCCTGTGGGGCGACGCGGCGACCGACCTCGAACGGCGGCTGGTCAGGCTCGGCCGGGACTGCGAGTCCATCCGCGAATGCCTGGAAGAGTCTCTGGCGGCTCGCCTCCGGCCGACCGATCATGCCCGCCTGGCCCGTACGGCGGTCTCGGCCGTCTCAGCGCTGTCCGGCCCAGGGCGGCTGCCCGAGCTGGCGCGAAGCCTCGCGGTCAGCGAGCGGCAGCTTCGGTACGTGGTCACCGAGAACGTCGGCGTCCCGCCCAAGGCGGTCGCCCGCATCACCCGGCTGCGCAGCGCGCTCGGCGCCCGGCGGCACATGGACCTGGCGCAGCTCGCCGCAACGAACGGCTACTACGACCAGTCCCACATGACCGCCGAGTTCCGCAGCATGATGGGCGTGCCTCCCGGGGCGTTCTTCGCGGGCAGACTCCCGGCGCCTCAGCCCTGCTGAGCCCGAGCCGATCATCCCGCGTACCCTTCGGCGGGTGAACGAGATCGTGACGTTCGTCGAGATGACCGACCGGGACCAGCTCGAACCGGCCGCACCGGTCGAGGGGCTGGTGCTGGAGCGCACCGAGTGGGACGCGCGGGTGCCGGAGATGCTGGCCCGGGTCGGTACGCCGTACGGCTGGAAGAGCGCCCGGCGGACCGCCACCGAGTGGGAGACCTGGCGCGCCGGGAGCCCGCGACGGATGTACTGGCTGCTGGTCTTCGAGGGCGAGCCGATCGGGATCATCACCTACGAGCCCTATCCGGACGGCGATGTCGAGATCAGGAGCTTCGGCCTCGTCCCCGAGCGCGTCGGCACGGGGCTGGGATCGTACGCGCTGACCCTCGGCGTGCGGCAGGCCTGGGAGGTCATGCCGGACGTGCGGCGGGTGTGGCTGCACACCTCCTCGCTCGACCATCCGAACGCGCTGCCCAATTATGAGCGGCGAGGGTTCCGAGTGTTCAAGGTCGAGCAACGAGTGAGGGGCTCATGAACGAGAGCGTGTGGCGGGTTACCGGGGGGCCTCTGGTGGCGGGGGCTGGTGGTGGGCCGCTCGATGGGCTGAGTGTCGCGGTCAAGGATCTGTACGCGGTCGCGGGGGAGCGGATCGGTGCGGGTAACCCTGACTGGCTGGCCGGGGCGCCCGTCGAGACGGTGACGTCGCCGGTGGTGCAGGCACTGCTGGACGCGGGTGCCGATGTCGCCGGGATCGCGCAGACCGATGAGCTGGCGTTCAGCCTCACGGGGACGAACAGGCACTACGGGACGCCGCCCAATCCGGCTGCGCCTGGGCGGATTCCAGGCGGGTCGAGCAGCGGGTCGGCGTCGGCGACGGCGTTGGGGCTCGTGGACATCGGGCTGGGGACGGACACGGCCGGGTCCTGCCGGGCTCCGGCCTCGCACTGCGGGCTGTACGGGATCCGTACGACGCACGGGCTGATCCCCAAGGTGGGGGTGCTGCCGCTGGCGCCCTCGTACGACACGGTCGGGTGGTTCGCGCGGGACGCGGGCACGCATGACTTGGCTGGGGACGTCCTGCTGCCCGGGGGCGAGCCCGCGCCGGTGACCAGGTTCCTGGTCGCCGATGATGTCGTCGCGCTGGCCGAGCCCGACACGGTGGCGGAGTTCGAGAAGGCATGCGGGCGGTGGGACGTCGAACGCGTCGAGTCGCTGTGCGAGGGGCGGCTGGACGAGTGGTTCGCGGCGTTCCGCTCCCATCAGGCCTCCGAGGCGTGGGAGTCGCACGGCGCCTGGATCGACGCGCATCCGGGGTCGCTCGGGCCGGGTGTGACGGCGCGGTTCGAGGCGGGGCGCGGCATCGATGCGGAACGGCGGGCCGAGCTCGGCGAGGTCGTCGCGGGGGCGCGGGCGACGCTCCGGGCCGCGATTCCGGAGGGGACGGCGCTGCTGCTGCCGTGCGCGTCGGCGCCTGCGCCCATGGCGGGGTCGTCGATGGCGGAGATGGACGTCTACCGGGCGGCGACGCTGCGGCTCACCTGCCTGGCCTCGATCGCCGGGCTTCCCTCGGTCGTGATGCCGCTGCTGACCGTGGGCGGCCTGCCGACCGGGCTTTCTGCGGTGGGTGCGCCGGGGAGCGACCGTGCACTGCTCGACCTGGCGAAAGGGGCCTGACGGTCACACCTTGATGGAGAGGGTCTCCAGGGCCTGAACGAGCGGGGTCAGCTCGGGCAGGTCGGCGGCCTCCGCCAGCGCGGCGTCCAGAGCGGCGTTGTGGGTGGGGGCCGCTTCGTCGTGCAGGGCCCGGCCCGCCTCGGTCGCCTCGGCGTAGATCCCGCGGCGGTCCTCTTCTGAGAGCACTCGCGTCACCAGGCCGCGCTTCTCCAGGCGGGAGATCAGGCGGGTGGTGGCGCTCTGGCTGAGCACGAGCACGTTCGCCAGCTGCTGCATGCGGGTGTGAGGGCCGTCCTCGCCGCTCAGGTGATGCAGCACGCAGAACTCGTTGACGCTCAGGCCGTGCCGCTCCTGGAGCGCCTTCTCGATCTTGACCTCGATGCGGTTCTGCAGCGCCGCCAGCGTCCGCCAGCCCTGGGCGCGGGCCTCGGAATCGTGTTGTGACATGGCTCACGCCTCCTCGGGTTGCCCGATTTACATGCATATTCATATAGTCGGCGTGTGCAAGTAACAAGCGTCTGCAACTAATGCATGTGCCGGTTACCTGTTCACGCCCGTTATCTTACCCGAGGAGGGCTCACATGCCTCTCGCGCTGCTGGCGCTGGCGCTCGGTGCCTTCGGCATCGGCACCACCGAGTTCGTCATCGCCGGTCTGCTGCCCGATCTGGCGGCGGACTTCCATACCTCGATCCCCACGGCGGGCCTGCTGGTCTCCGGCTACGCGTTCGGCGTGGTGGTGGGCGCGCCGGTGATGACCGCGCTCGGCGCCCGATGGCCGCGCAAGAAGATGCTCCTGGCCGTCATGGTCCTCTTCGTCGCCGCCCATCTGCTGTCGGCGCTGGCCCCCTCGTACGGCGCGCTGATGGCCGGGCGGATCGTGGCCTCGTTCGCGCACGGCGCCTACATCGGCGTCGCGGCCGTCGTCGCCGCCGACCTGGTCAAGCCGGAGAAGCGGGCGACCGCCATCGCGATGTTCTTCACCGGGCTCAACCTGGCCAACGTGGTCGGGGTGCCGCTCGGCACGTTCATCGGCCAGAACCTCGGCTGGCGCGCGACCTTCTGGGTGGTCGGCGCGATCGGCGTGGTCGCCCTGGCCGGGATCGCCGCGTTCGTGCCCCGCGGCGCGCGTCCCCAGACCGGCGGGCTGCGCAGCGAGCTGAAGGTGTTCCGCAGCGGGCAGTTGTGGCTCGTGCTCGCGATGACCACGCTCGGCTGGGCGCCCGTCCTCGCCGTCATCACCTACATCTCGCCGCTGCTGACCGAGGTCACCGGGTTCTCGGCGGGCGCCGTCCCGGTCGTGATGATCGTGCTCGGCGTCGGCATGCTGGTCGGCGGCCCGCTCGGCGGCCGGTGGGCCGACCGAGCGATCATGCCCGCCATCTACGCCACGCTCGGCGGGATCATCGTGGTCGCGGTCGCGCTGCTGGCCACCTCGCACAACAAGGTCACCGCCGTGATCTCGCTGGCCCTGCTGGGCCTGATCGCCGCCGCGGCGATCCCGCCGCTGCAGACCCGCGTGCTGGACAAGGCGGTCGGGGCCGAGGCGATGGGCTCGGCCGCCAACGTCGCCGCGTTCAACCTCGGCAACGCGGTCGGGCCGCTGCTCGGCGGGCTGGCGATCGACGCGGGGCTCGGCTACACCGCGCCGCTGTGGGTGGGCGCCCTGCTCGGGGCCGCCGGCCTCGGCGTCGCGCTGGTCTCGGGCGCGGTCGACCGCCGTACGACCGCCGGGGTCAAGAGCCCGGCGGAGGCGCCGGTCACCGTCCGTGTCTAGGGGCGTCGGCCACCGTACGGTCAGCCCAGCAGGAACTGGGCCAGGGCGTCGCGGCCGGTGTGGCCGGGTTCGCGGTTCTGGATGGAGTGGGCGGCGCCCCTGACGACCACGAAGCGGGTGCCGGCTGGGCTGACGGCGCGTTCCTGTTCGGCCCACTCCAGCGGGGTGCTGAGGTCGTGGTCGCCGGTGAGGATCAGCGTGGGCAGGTCGGGCAGCCGGCCGCCGGGGTTGGAGTTCGGGGGCTCGGCCGGCCAGCGCAGGCAGGTCTGGACGCTGCTCTGGGCGAGCGCGACCGCCGGGGTGTACGGCCAGGCGGCCGACGCGGGCAGGGTGCGCGCGGTGTGGTCGAGGAACGGACGGCGGAGCCGGGTCGGGGTGGCCGAGGTGCCCCACGGGAAGCGCAGGTCCTCGCAGAGGGTGGCCGCGTGCAGGCCCGCGCTCAGCTGGCTCGCGGGCGTGCCGTCGGCCGGCGCGAACACGGCCTCGATGGCGTCCAGCCGGCGGGTGTCGCCGGCGACGGCCTGGTGCATCGCGCCGATGATGTCGCCTGGCAGGCCGCTGCCGGGGATCGGGTCCGGGTCGCGGTAGGTCGGGTCGAGGAACTCGTAGCCCACCACGTCACCGAACAGGGCCAGCCCGCCGGCCGGGGTGCGCCGCCGGACGAGCGTGGCGAGGTCCTGCGCCGGGTCGAAACCGCAGGCGGGCGCGGTCTCGCAGGCGGCCCGGAGCACCCTGGGCTGGGCGGTGAGCCCGACCAGGTTCAGGTCTCCGGCGACCGTCCAGTGGTGCGGGACGACCGAGTCCAAGACCAGCCGGGACACGTTCCGGGGATGGGCGATGGCGTAACGGGCGGCGGCGAAGGAGCCGTACGACACGCCGTCCACGGCCATGGTGTCCACGCCGAGCGCGCGCCGGACGTCCTCGAAGTCGCCGACGCTCTGGTCGGTGCCGTAGAAGCGCGCCCGGTCGCCGAGCAGGCGGCTGCACTCGTCCACCGCGTCGGGGGTGGCCGGGGCACTGTCGGAGCCGCTGACCTGAGCCTGCATCTTCGGGCAGTCGACGGCGCCGAGCGGGCCGGTGCCGCGCTGGTCCAGCATGACGAGGCGGTACTGCGCGAACACCTCGGGCATCCGCTCGGCGATGCGCCGGAGCAGGGCGACGCCCTCCTGGCCGGGGCCGCCGGTGAGGAACAGCAGCGTGCCCTTGGGCTCGGCCGGGCCGTCGGCGGCGCCGACCTGGAGGTCGAGCGTGCCGGGCGTGCGGCCGGAATGGTCGAGCGGGACGGTCAGCGTCCAGCAGGTGAAGCCCGGCTGCACCGCGCCGTCGTCGTCGCGGCACGGGTGCGTGTCGTGGAGCCCTCGGGTGGTTTCGTGGAGCCCTCGGGTGGTGGCCTGGAGCTCTCGGGCGGTGGCGTGCGTTGCGGGCGCCGGCGCCGCGACGGCGAGGCCGCAGCCGAGGGCGGCGAAGGTACGGCGGACATTTCTCATCGCTGACTCCCACGGGGTGGGGAAGGACCGGCACTCATGCCCCCGAGGACGGATGCCGGCCACGGCCCTGCCGGGTGACGGGACGCGCTCACCCTAGGAGCGGTCCCTGGGCGGCGGCGGGGCCCGCACGGCGAACGGGAGCGGGGGAGGGACGAACGGGAGCGGCGGTCAGTTCGGCAGGCCGAGCGCGGCCCGCACCTGGTCCCGGTAGGCGCGGCCGGAGATGAGGCTGTTGCCGGAGGACAGGGTCAGCCGCATCTCCCCGTGGGCGAGGATCTCCAGCTCTTGGATCCGGTCGATCCGAACGATGGCCGAGCGGTGAATCCGCAGGAACTCCGCGGAACCGAGCCGCTCCTGGAGCTTGGCCAGGGTGCCGCGGACCAGGTGCGAGCGGGTACCGGCGCTGATGCGCAGGTAACCGTCCTCGGCCCGGACGTAGTCGATCGAGTCCAGGTCCAGCAGCCGGATCCGCCCGCCCATCTCGACGGGCAGCCGGTTCAGCGCCGGGGCGGCGGTCCGCCGGGCCAGCCGGTCGCGGACGCGGTCGAGCGCCAGGTCGAGCCGGTCCCGGCCGTACGGCTTGAGCAGGTAGTCGACCGCGTCGACCTCGAAGGCGCGGACGGCGTGCCGGCTGAAGGCCGTCACGAACACGACGGCCGGGTCGTGCTCGCCCCAGATCGCGTCCAGGATGCCGAACCCGTCGCCCTCGGGGAGCTGGATGTCGAGGAATACCAGGTCGGGCCGGTGCTGGTGGAGGGCGGTGAGCGCCGTGGCGGGCGAGCCGCACCCGGCGAGCAGGTGGACGTCCTCGTGGCCCGCCAGCATGCGCTGGAGCCGCCGCCGGGCCGGGGGCTCGTCGTCGACGACCAAAGTCTTGATCATGTCCCCGCCGTCCCCGCCGTCCCCGACGCGCGCGCCGTCCCCGCCGTCCCCGCCGTTCGCAGCGGCAGCCGGACGATCGCGGCGACGCCACCGCCGGGCCGCGGCTCGACGCTGAACCGGTGCTCCGCGCCGTACATCTGGACGAGCCGGGCGCGGGCATTGGCCAACCCGACCCCCGTGCGCGGCCGGCCGGGCGGCAGCCCGACACCGTCGTCCGCGACGACCAGCCGCAGCCAGGATCCCTCCGGCCGGGCCGTGATGGTCACCGTGCCCGGCGCGTCGCGGGGGGAGATCCCGTGCCGGACCGCGTTCTCCACCAGCGGCTGGAGCAGCAGCGGCGGGACCAGCGCGTCCAGCGCTCCGGGGTGGAGCCGCCAGTCCACCGCGAGCCGGTCCTCGAACCGGGCCTCCTCGATGTCCACGTAGGCGGACAGGACCTCCAGGTCTTCGCGCAGCGGCACCTCCAGCGAGCCGTCATGCTCCAGCGACCGCCGGAGCAGGGCGCTCAGCCGCACGACCATCTCCTCCGCGCGCGGCGGGTCGTCATGGACGAACGAGGCGATGGTGTTCATCGCGTTGAACAAGAAGTGCGGTCGCACCTGCGCCCGCAGCGCCTGCAACTCGGCCCGGGTCAGCTGCTTCCGGGCCCGCGCCAGCTGCTCGCGCCGCCGCCGGTGCTCGACGAAGTAGTAGACCGCGTGGGCCACTCCGACCCACTCGACGTACATCGCCAGATAGGCCCCGAGGTTGCGGAGGTACTCATCGACGAACCCCTGCGCGGGAGGCAGCCAGTGCAGCAGCGGATCGAACAGGAACATCCGTCCGCTGAGCCAGCAGAGCGCGACCAGGTAGCCCGCCAGGTGGACCAGGACGGCGCGCACCATGTGGGGACGCCTCACCGGGAACCGCATGGTGAGCAGATACACGCCGATGTTCACCGGGATCCACGTCAGCGAGGACGCCATGGTCTGCGCGAGGCCCAGCCAGACGCTGTGCGCCCCGTCCGCGTAGTCCTTCCACCACCCCAGCGCGTCCACCAGCGCGAGGAGCGACACGACCGCGGTCCAGATGCCGAAGACGCGTCGATCCACGCCCGTACCGTAACGACCCCCGCCCGCCGCCGCCAGGCCACAATCGGCCGCGCCTCCGCTGCCCGGGACACCACCGCGGCCGCCTGAGCCGACGCGGGAGGAACAGGGTTCAGAGGGACGACAGGGCGCGTTGCAGGAAGGCGCGTTCGGCGGCGTTCTCGGTGAGGGCAAGGGCCTGTTCGTAGGCCTTCGCCGCCTCCGGGGCGCGGCCGAGGCGTCGCAGCAGGTCGGCACGGATGGCGTGGAACAGGTAGTAGCCGCCGAGGTCGAGGCCGTCGACCAGCGCGAGCGCGGCCTGCGGGCCCTCGACCTCGGCGACCGCCACCGCCCGGTTGAGCGCCACGACCGGGGTCGGGGTGAACGCCATCAGCTGGTCGTACAGCACGATGATCTGCGCCCAGTCGGTGCCGGCGGCGGTCGCGGCGTCGCTGTGCACGGCGTTGATCGCCGCCTGGATCTGGTAGGGGCCGGGGCTGTCGCGCCGCAGGCACCGCCGTACGAGCTCCTGGCCCTCGGCGATCAGGTCGCGATCCCACAGTGAGCGGTCCTGGTCGGCCAGCCGGACGAGATCGCCCTCGGGTGACGTACGGGCGGCACGGCGCGAGTCCTGGAGCAGCATGAGCGCCAGCAGCCCGGTCGCCTCCGGCTCATCCGGCATCAGCGCGGTGAGCGTGCGGCCCAGCCTGATCGCCTCGGCGCACAGGTCGGCGCGCAGCAGGTCGCCGCCAGAGCTGGCCGCGTAACCCTCGTTGAAGATCAGGTAGAGCACGGCGAGGACGCCGCGCAGGCGTTCGGGCAGGTCGGCCTCGTGCGGCACGCGGTACGGGATCCCGGCGCCCGAAATCTTGTTCTTGGCCCGCACGATCCGCTGCGCCATCGTCGGCTCGGGCACCAGGAAGGCGCGCGCGATCTCGGGGGTGGTGAGCCCGCCGAGCAGCCGCAGCGTGAGGGCGACCTGGGCGGGCCGGGCGAGCGCCGGATGGCAGCACGTGAAGATCAGCCGCAGCCGATCGTCCTGGATCGCGCCCTCCTCGACCGGCTCCGGCTCCTCCTGCGCGTGCAGCTGCGCGGCCTCGGCGTGCTTGCCGTCGCGGGCGGACTCGCGCCGGACCCGGTCGATCGCGCGGTTGCGGGCCGTGGTGATGATCCACCCGGCCGGGCTGGGCGGCAGGCCGTCCTCGGGCCAGCGCCGCAGCGCCACGGTGAACGCCTCCTGGACGGCCTCCTCGGCGAGGTCGATGTCGCCGAAATGGCGGACCAGCACCGCCACCGCCCGCCCGTACTCCGAACGGAAGACCGCCTCGACCTCCGCGGCTCCGGGCTGAGCGCCGGGTTCGCTCATGGGCCGCCCTGGACCTCGCGGACCTCGATCCAGAGCGGTGACAGCACGGCGGCCAGCCTGCGGCCCCACTCCAGGGCGGCGTCCTCGCCGTCCGCCTGGATGATCGTGAACCCGCCGACGTGCTCCTTGCCCTCGGTGAACGGGCCGTCGGTCGTGAGAAGCTCGCCGTCCTTCTTCTGCACCACGGTCGCGGCCTGCGCCGGAAGCAGCCCGGCGGAGAAGACCCACGCGCCCGACGCCCGCATCTCCTCGTTGAGCACGGCCAGGTCGCGCATGATCGGGTCCAGCACCTCGGGCGGCGGCGGGTCGCCGTCGGGCTGGTAGATGGTCAGCATGTACTGCTTCACGATCGATCCTCCACGGGGCCGGAAAAAGCATTATGAGGTGGCCGGACCCGGTTTGTAGTGTCGGTCCATGGTGTCACTGGAGCAGCTGCTCGCATTCTCCGCCATGGCCACGGCGATCATCCTCATTCCCGGCCCGGCGGTTCTGTTCGTGGTGGGCCGCGCTCTGGCGCACGGCCGCCGCTCGGCCCTGACCAGCGTGGTCGGCACCGAGGCCGGGGCGCTGACGGCGGCCGCCGCGGTGGCGTTCGGTCTCGGGACGATCGTCGAACGCTCGGTGCTGATCTTCAGCGCGGTGAAGCTGGTCGGCGCTGCCTACATCGTCTACCTGGGCGTCCAGGCCATCCGTCACCGGCGATCGCTGGAAGGCGCGCTCGGTAACGCCGACGGCGTACCGGAGGGCGGGCGTGCGTTCTGGCAGGGGTACGTGGTCGGGGTGAGCAACCCCAAGGCACTGGTGTTCTTCGTGGCCGTGCTGCCGCAGTTCGTGGACCGTGGCGCCGGTCATGTCCCGCTGCAGATGATGATCTTCGGTGCGGCGTTCTCTCTGATCGCGCTGTTCTTCGACGGCCTCTGGGGTCTGGCGGCGGGCGCCGCCCGGTCCTGGTTCGCGCGCTCGCCGCGCCGCCTCGCCGCGGTCGGCGGAACGGGCGGCCTCATGATGATCGTCCTTGGTGTCACGGTCGCGGCGACCGGCCGCAAAGAGTAGGCGCGGCCCGCCCTGACCCAGGCTGTCAGCGGATTCCGCCGCGCGTGAGCAGGGTGCGGAGGCGGTGCGGGGTGTCCGCGCCGCCCGCCGCGAGCACGAGGCCGTCGGCGTCGGTGACGACGGCGTACGGCGGCCAGCGGATGTCGTTGGCGTCGTAGACGTCCGGGTCGACCACCAGCGGCAGGTCGATGCCGTGCGCCGCCAGGTGCGGCCGTACGACGTCCTCGTCCACCGCGCTCACCAGGATCACGCGGGCCCTGCCCGCCGTCTTGGCGAACGAGGACAGCATGGCCGTGCAGGTGCCGCACGTCGGCGAGATGAGCGCGAACACCGTCGGCGCGCCGAACCCCGCCTTCACGGCGAAGCGGTCGCCGGTGCGCGGGCCGGGCGGCGCGGGATCGTGCGGCTCGGGAACGCCGGGACGCGGGCGCGGCACCGCCGCGACCAGGGCGAGGAAGGCCACCGCGAGCATCGGCTGAACGGGGGAGAACGCTGCGTCCCCGGCGACCGCGGCCATCACCGCCAGCAGCAGGAGCAGCGCCGTACGGGTGATCGAGGCGGCGCCGACCGGGCTGGGGCGGCGGGCCGAGCCGAAACAGCCGCAGTCGATCTCCATGCCCCGGCGCAGCACCGACGCCATCGCCACCAGGAACGCCGCGAACAGCGCCGCCGCGAGCACCGCGCCCCAGCGCCGCGTCACCGGCACGGCCAGCAGCACCGCCGTGCCGGTCTCGGAGGCCAGCACCCCGACGGCGGCGGCCCGCGTCAGCCGTTGAGGGATGATCTGGTACGCGTCGATCGCCATCGCGAAGCCCGGGACGTCGCGGACCTTGCTCACCACGGCGACGACCAGCACCACGATCACCGCCGGGTACGCCGACGCCAGGACGGTCACGAGGCCGCCGCCGGTGAGGCGCCGTTCTGGAACGCGGAGGCCTGCAGCCGGTAGAGATCGGCGTACTGGCCGCCCTCGGCCAGCAGGCTGTCGTGCGTGCCCTGCTCGGCGACGCGGCCGTGGTCGAGGACGTAGATGCGGTCGGCCATGCGGACGCTGGCCAGGCGATGGGTGATGAGCACGACCGTGCGCCCGTCGGCGTGCCGCCGGATGCGTTCGAAGAGCGCGTGCTCGGCGCGGGCGTCCAGCGCGGACGTCGGCTCGTCGAAGATGACCAGGGCGGCGTCGCGGTAGAAGCCGCGCGCGGCGGCGATGCGCTGCCACTGCCCGCCCGACAGGTCGTGGCCGCCGCGGAAGCGCCGGTCCAGGAGCGCGTCGTACCCCTCGGCCAGCCCGGCGACGACACGGTCGGCGCCCGCCGCGGTGGCGGCGGTGCCGAGGCGGTCCTCGTCGAGGGGGCGGCCCATGACGATGTTCTCCCGGACGGTGAGGGGCCAGCGGGTGTGGTCCTGGGCGATCACCGAGACGCGGTGCCGGAGGGCGTCGCCGTCGAGGTCGGCGAGATCGGTCTCGTCCCAGTGGATCGTTCCCGCGTCAGGACGATAGAGGCCCGCGAGCAGCTTGGCCAGGGTGGTCTTGCCGGAACCGTTCTCGCCGACGAGCGCGATCACCTCGCCGCGGCCCACCCGGACGCTCACGTCGGTGAGCGCGGGGCCGGCCGCGCCCGGGTAGGTGAAGGTGACGCGGTCGGCCGTGAGCTGGCCGAACCCGTCCGCGGGCGGCTCGGCGGTACGTTCCGGGCCGGTCCTCTCGGCGGCCAGCGCGCGGAAGTTCAGGTAGTCGCCGAAGTACAGGCCCGCCTCGTACAGCTTGTTGAGGCTCTGGATCATCGCGGCGAGCGAGGTCTGGCCCGCCTTGATGGACAGCACCGCCGCGCCGGCGACCGACAGCGGGATCACGCCGCCCGCGAGCAGCCCGCCGAGCGCGCCGTACACCGCGACGGTCGCGACGCCGGTGAGCAGGTCGCCGGCGGCCTTGGCCCCGGCCTGGCGGCGGGCGACATCCAGCTGGACGCGCTGCTCGAGGTCCGCGACGCGGTCGTACTCGCCGAGCAGGAAGCCGCGCAGCGTGAACGCCCGCACCTCGGCGGCGGGCTGCCGTTCGGCCATCAGGTCCGACAGCATGAACTTGCGCCGCCGCGCCGCCGACAGCCGGTAGAACGCCGCGTACCGCAGCCGCGCGGTGCGCAGCGCGGCCCATCCGGCGGGCACGGCCGTGACCAGGAGCAGCGGCATCAGGACCGGGTGCAGCAGCCCGAGCGCGACGGCGGGTGCGGCGAGGCCGACCGCGCCGGTCAGCACGGTGATCGTCATCTCGACGACGGTGGCGGTGTCGGGCACGCCGTTGTCGCGGGCGCGGCGCATCGCGTTGTGGAACTCGTGGTCGTCGAACGCGGTGAGCTCGACCTTGGTGGTCAGCTCGAACAGGCGCGTCTCGGCCTGCCGTTCGACCTGCGGCTTGAGCCGGGCCTGCGCCCAGCCCGCCGCCGACAGCAGCACGCCGCGCAGCCCGGCGGCGGCGCCGACCAGCGCGAGCGAGGGCAGCGCGTCGCGCACCCGGCCGGGCGTCGGCCCGGCGGCGAACAGCGACGCGAGCACGCTGGAGGTCGCCAGTAGCCCGAACGCGGTGAACACCCCGGCCAGCAGGTTGCCGCCGAGCGCCACCGCGGTGTCGCGGCGGCTCGCCTGCCAGGCGAGGCGGACGGCGGCCGAGACCAGCGCGGGCAGGCGGCGGAGCATGGTCCCCAGCCCGGCTTTCAGGAGTTCCTCGTCGTGGCTTTCCCAATAGGTTATTTCGAGCCCGGACCGTTCGTCGTCCAGGACGGGGTCGGATTGGGCGGGGGATCGCCGAAACACCGGGCCAATGTAGATCACTCCCGAGTGGAAGTAAACGCTCGTTCCGGAAATTCGCCGGTGACAGATGACTGTCTGGACAGCCCGTTGATCGCGTGCTCATAATGCGACCGTTTGATCTTGGAGAGGCCGCCGCCCACCGGCGCCGGCGCTCCGGCTCAGATCCCCGAACGGCCGCCCACCAGGCGGCCAAGGAAGGAGCCCCCCATGTCCGCACTCGCTCTCGAGCCCCGCGACGCCGGCGTTCTGGACCCCGAGGACCTGGACGTCGAGTTCGAGATGGAGCTGATGGAACTGCTCCACGGGCCGCAGGCCTGCGTGAACACCTGCAAGCGCACGGTGTGCACCAGCTACCCGTGCTGCCCCTCCATCGTGTAACTCGGCGCTGGGTGCGCGGAAAGGCCATTGGCTCGAGTCGATGGCCTTTCCCCGCCATTGTCCGGTGGCGTGAATCCGCCATACAGTCGTCGCGACCGAGGGGCAGCACAATGGAACCATCCGTTGTTGAGCGACTTTCCACAATTGTCGACAAAAGCGGTAGGGAACTCCGGTCCGACGATACGTGGATCAGCGTTCACGACCCGGCCTTCGACACCCCGCGGCAGGGCTGGAAACTGCACGTGTCCGCCCGCCCCGGCACTCTCGGCGAGACGCTCGACCGGGTGCTGCCGCTGCTGTTCTCGGCCACCTGCGACTTCAAAGTGGCACGTTCCTGCGAGATGTTGCGCGAGCTCAACTCCGGCGACCTGGACGCGGGCGCGGTCGGCAAGGCCATCACCGTCTACCCGCCACAGGACGCCGTCACCGAACTCGGCCACGCGCTCGCCGAGGCCCTGACCGGGCTGGCGGCGCCGCGCGTGGTCAGCGACCGGCGCGTCCGGCCCGACGCCCCGGTCTACTACCGCTACGCCCCGTTCGCCCCGCAGTACAAGGTCGACGACAACGGCGACTTCGAGCTGGTCGTGGTCGGTCCCGACGGCGAGACTGAGCCCGGCACCGCCGGCGTCGAGTTCACCTGCCCGCCCTGGGCCACCGACCCCTTCCGCCCGGCGGCCGTGGACGCCCCGGCGACCGCCGCGCCCGTACAGAGCCAGACGGCCGGGCGGCGCATCGGCGGGCGTTACCGCGTGACCACCGGTGTCATGCGGGGGCCGCGCGGCAACGTCTACCGGGCCGAGGACAAGAACGGCCGCGCGGTCGTGGTCAAGGAGGCCCGCGCCTACGTCGGCGAGCATCCCGAGGGCTACGACCTGCGCATGTACCTGCGCAACGAGCTGCGCATCCTGACCGCGCTCGCCGGGGTGGAGGGCGTGCCGCGCGCGCTCGACCACTTCCGGCACGGCGAGGACGAGTTCCTGGCGATGACCGACGCGGGCACGACCGACCTCAACCGGCACGTGGCCGAGAACGGCGCGCTCGGCGGGCGCGAGCTCGCGGACCTGGCGGCGCGGCTGCTCGCGGTGCTGGACGCGGTGCACGAACGCGGCGTCGTCGTCCGCGACCTGTCGCCCAAGAACGTGGTCCTCAGCGAGGGCGGGGACGGCCGCTGCACGATCATCGACTTCGGGACCAGCCGTTACGAGGACCTGCAGATGCCCGGCTGGAGCCGCGGCTACAGCGTCCCCGACCAGCGCACCGGCCGCGACTCGCTGCCGGCCGACGACCACTTCTCGCTCGGCGCGACGCTCTACTTCGCCGCCACCGGCCTGAATCCCGTCATCATCGACTCCGACGCCGACCGCGCCGTGGAGCGGTCGCTGCAGTGCCTGGCGCGGATGTCGCCGGGCGACGGCGTCGTCGCGCTCGTTCCGCGCCTGATGAGCCTGGACCCCGACGTACGGACGGCGGCCGCGGCCGAGATCCGCGCAGGCCGCCACGCGACCGCCGCTCCCCACGCCCCCGTCGCGACCCCGAAGCTGACCGGCGACCTGCTGTCCGCGGTCCTCGACCACACCCGCGACGAGTGCGCGCGATTCGCCGAGAAGCTCATGAACGAGCCGCCGGACCGGCGTTCCAGCCCGCCCGTGACCAACGTCTACGCGGGCTCGGCGGGCGTCGGCATGGAGCTGCTCCAGCACCCCGAGAGCCGGACGATCGGCGAGGACCTGGCGCGCTGGACGGCCGGCAACCTGCCCCCCGCCAAGCTCCCGCCCTCGCTCTACTTCGGCCTCACCGGCACGAACGTGTTCCTCACCGCCGCCAGACTCGAGATAGCCGAGCCGGCCCGTACCAAGGGCGACGAACGCGGCGACCAGGCGCACGGAATCGCGGGCATCGGCGCCGGCCACCTGATCCTCGGCGACGAGGCGACGGCCGCCGAGTGCGCCCGCCGCCTGCTGGCCGGTGACGTCGCCGAGCCCGACGAGGCGGTCACGATCGAGCAGCCCGGCTCCGGCGTCGCCGTCGACACCGCGTTCGCGCACGGCGAGGCGGGCATCGCCGACTTCCTGCTCTGCTTCCACGAGGCCACCGGCGACCAGGCGGCAGGGACCGCCGCGCGCGAGGCGTTCACCGTCCTGGCCAAGAGGACCGCCGCGCTGATCGACGAGCTGAACGGCCCGCAGGCCCGCCCGATGGGCGCCTCCTGGTGCCAGGGCATGTCCGGCATCGTGTCCGCGCTGCTGCACGCGGCCCGCGCCTACGACGACGCGCACCATCTCGACCTGGCCGAACGCGGCGCCCGAGCGTGCCTGGCGATCGCGCCGCGCGCCTGGGTCTCGTCGCAGTGCTGCGGCCTGGCCGGCATGGGCGAGGCGCTCATCGACGTCGCCCTGGTCACCGGCGACGACGCGTACTGGCGGGGCGCCGAGGAGATCGCCGAGCTGATGCTCGTCCGCAGCGGCGGCGAGACCGGCCGCCCGGTCTTCCCCGGCAACGACCTCGACACCCAGGCCTTCACCTGGGGGACCGGCACCGCGGGCATCCTGTCGTTCCTGCGGCGCCTGGACCGGCGATCGGGCCCGCGCCTCTGGACGGTCAGCTGACGGGCGAGCCGAAGGTCAGCTGATCAGGCCCGCGCGGTAGGCGAGGATCGCGGCCTGAACGCGGTTGGTGAGCGAGAGCTTGGTGAGGATCCGGCTGACGTGGGTCTTCACCGTCGCCTCGCTCATGTAGAGGCGTGCGGCGATCTCGACGTTCGACAGGCCGTCGCCGACCGCGACCAGGACCTCGCGTTCCTTGGCGGTGAGCACCTCCAGGCGCGCCCGCGACTCGGGCCGCAGCCCGGGGTCCGCCTCGTTCAGGTACGAAAGGATGCGGCGCGTCACCTTGGGGGAGAGCATCGCGTCGCCGCGCGCCGCGCTGCGCACCGCCGTCAGCATCTCCGCCGCCGAGGCGTCCTTCAGCAGGAAGCCCGCCGCGCCGTGCCGCAGGGCGGTCCGCACGTACTCGTCCAGGTCGAACGTGGTGAGCACGACCACGCTCGGCGGCCGGTCGAAGCGGGCGAGGCGCTCGGTGGCCGACAGGCCGTCGGCGTGCGGCATCCGGATGTCCATCAGCACGACGTCGGGCCGTTCGGCGCGCGCCAGCCGGACCGCCTCGTCGCCGTCGGACGCCTCGCCGACCACGACGACGTCCCCGGCGGACTCCATGATCGTGCGCAGCATGGCCCGCACCATCCACTCGTCGTCGACGATCAGCACGCGGATCACGGCCGCTCCGGTTCCGTGCGTTCCGGTTCCGTGCGCTCCGGCTTCAGCGGGATGTCGGCGGCGACCTCGAAGCCGCCGCCGGTCGGGCGCGCGGTCAGCTCGCCGCCGACCAGCCTGATCCGCTCCGAGACGCCGATCAACCCGTGCCCGCCGCCCGGCAGTTCCGGACCGGCCGGGCGACCGCCCTCGTTCGTCACGCGCAGGCGCAGCGCCCCGTCCGTTCGCCGCACCGAGACGTGCGCCGTCGAGCCGCCGTGCTTGTGCACGTTGGTCAGCGCCTCCTGAACGACCCGGTAGACGGCGTGCTCGACGAGCGCCGGAGCCGACACCTCCGGCACGTGGGGAAGGTCGAGCGTGACCGGCAGGCCGAGGCGGCGGGACTCGGCGGCCAGGGCCTCCAGATCGGCGAGGCCGGGCTGCGGCGCGAGCGGCACCGCACCGTCCTCGCGCAACACCTCCACCAGCGACCGCAGTTCGCCGAGCGCCGCGCGCCCGATCGAGCCGATCCGCCGGCCGATCGCGACCGCGTCCCGGCCCTGCGTCGCCTCCAGCGCGGTGGCATGCAGCACCATCAGCGAGACCCGGTGGGTGACGACGTCGTGCATGTCGCGGGCGATCTGCGCGCGTTCCTCACCGCGCGCCCTCAGCACCCGCTGCTCGTGCTCGCGTTCGGCCCGCGCGGCCCGCTCCCTGATCCCGGCGATCAGCTCGCGCCGCGTTCCCACGTACAGGCCGAGCAGCGCGGGCGCGACGCAGATCCCGGCGCTGAGCGGCAACGCGGCGTCGGGCCCGGCCCGCACCCAGATCGGGACGCCGACGACGGACGCGGTCACCACCGTGCTGACGAGCGTCTTCCACCACGACGTCGTGCGGTCGGCGAGCGTGTACTGCGCGATCATCAGCGCGCCGAACGCGGCCATCACCACCCACACCGCCAGCGCGACCGCGACGAACGACGCGGGCCACCGGCGGCGCCGCCACGCGACCGCGCCCGCCGCCAGCCCGAACGGGATCGCGAACCACAGCGGCGGGTTCCAGTCGACGTAGGTGATGTTCTGGTCGCCGATGGCGCGCCCGCCGCCGCCCTCGGCCGTCGCGGTGGCGACCGCCACCACGAGCGCCACCGCGGCGTCGACGATCGCCGCGGTCTCCCACCGCCGTCCCATGAACGACCACGCTAACCGCGGCCCGCGCGCCCGGCATCAGTGGAAAGTTGTAGCCGGGCCGCCTCCGTTCCGCCGATACGCCGCCGCCCAACGCCCGATGCGGCGGCCCGTCCGCCCCGGCGACGCTGGCCGCATGGACACCCACACCGACACTGACACCGGCACTGGCACTGGCACCGGCACTGGCACCAGAGCCGAGGCCCGGTCAGCCCCGGAACACAGACCCGGCCCGCCACAGCGGCCGGCCGCGCAGCTCGTCTTCGCCGCGTTCAGCATCATCGCCGCCCTCCTGCTGACCGGCGGCGACGCCACCCCCGGCATGCTCTTCGCCGCGGGCTGCTACGTGCTGGCCGCCGCGCTGATCGTCACCTGCGTCTCGCTGCCCGCACGCTTCGCAGCCCCGGCCCGCAGAACCCTGATCGTCTTCCACCTCGTCTTCATCCCGACGCAGTTCCTGTTCCTGTTCGTGGGAGACCTGACGCAGGTCGCCGGGATGGTGCTGGGCGCGGTCGCGGTCGGCCGGATGAGGCCGCGCTTTCCACGTTTGCGCCGCGGAACGCGGCGCGTGTGGCTCGTTCTGCACGTCGGCTTCAGCGTCGGCTGGCTCGGTCTCTCGCTGGCCATGTCCCTGCTCGCCATCGCGGGCGCGACCGCCGACGGGCATGCCGTACGGCACGGCGCCTACGAGCTGATGCACGTCTTCGACCTCGCCATCGTGATCCCCAGCGTGCTGCTGTCCATCATCACCGGCCTGGTGGTTTCGCTCGGCACCAAGTGGGGGCTCATCAAGCACTGGTGGGTGCTCATCAAATTCGTGATTTCTCTCGTCATCCCGGCGATCGCGACGGTGGAGAGTTCGTGGATCGAGGAACTGCAGCGCCGAACCCGCGATCCCGCAGGTGAACCGGGTGGTCTAGGTGTCGCGCTGGTCGTTTGCATGCTGGTCTATCTCGCCCTGTTGTGGACCGCCGTGGCACTGTCGGTGGTGAAGCCCGGCGGAAAGACCCGCTTGCGGGATTGATCAGCTGTGCGTAAGGCTCTTGTGACATGGCAGACGAGAGCCTTACCCCGCTATGAGCTTCTCCGAGTACCTGTCCGACCGCTGGCCGACCATCCTGCGGATGATGGCCGAGCACGCCGAGGTCGTGCTCATCGCCGTCGGCATCGCCGCGGTGGTGGGGATCGGGCTCGGCGTCGCCGTCGAGAGCCGCCCCGCGCTCGCGCGCCTCGCCCTGGCGCTGTCGGGGGCGATGCTCACCGTTCCCTCGCTGGCGCTGTTCGGCCTGCTCATCCCGCTGTTCGGGCTGGGCGTGACGCCCACCATCACCGCGCTCGTGCTGTACGCGATCTTCCCGATCCTGCGCAACACCATCACCGGCCTGGAAGGCGTTCCCGCCGCGGTGGAGGACGCGGCGCGCGGCATGGGCCTCGGCCGGCTGAACACGCTGGTGCGGGTGCGGATGCCGCTCGCCTGGCCGGTCGTGCTCACCGGCGTCAGGGTCGCCACGATCATGACGGTCGCGATCGCGGCCATCGCCGCCGCGGTCGCCGGGCCGGGTCTCGGCGAGCTCATCTTCCAGGGGCTCGCCAGGATCGGCGGCGCGAACGCTTTGAACGACACGCTGGCGGGCACACTCGGCGTCGCGATCCTGGCGCTCGTTCTGGACCTGCTGTTCGTCGTGCTGTCCCGCCTCACCACCTCCAGGGGGATCCGATGACAGGGGCTTTCCAGTGGCAGAGATGATCCGCCTGGACGGCGTCACCAAGCGCTATCCCGGGCAAACAGACCCCGCCGTCGACAATCTGTCGCTGAGCGTGGAGGACGGCGAGATCGTCGTGCTGCTCGGCCCGTCGGGCTGCGGCAAGACCACCACGCTGCGGCTCATCAACCGGCTGATCGAGCCGACCGAGGGCCGCATCTTCCTGAACGGGGAGGACGTCACCCAGGCCGACCCCGACGAGCTGCGCCGCCGGATCGGCTATGTCATCCAGCAGATCGGCCTGTTCCCGCACATGACGATCGAGGCGAACGTCGGGCTGATCCCGCGCGCGCTCGGCTGGGACAAGAAGCGCATCCAGACCCGCGTCGAGGAGCTGCTGGACCTGGTCGGGCTGGAGCCCGCCGCGTACCGGCGCCGCTACCCGAAGGAGCTGTCGGGCGGCCAGCAGCAGCGCGTCGGCGTCGCGCGGGCGCTCGCCGCCGACCCGCCCGCGATGCTGATGGACGAGCCGTTCGGCGCGCTCGACCCGATCACGCGCGAGCGGCTGCAGGACGCGTTCCTGGAGCTCCAGGAGCAGATCGGCAAGACGATCGTGCTGGTCACCCACGACCTCACCGAGGCGCTGAAGCTCGGCGACCGGATCGCGATGCTCGGGCAGCACGCCAAGCTCGTGCAGTACGACGCCCCGGCGACGATCCTGGCCGAGCCCGCCGACGACTTCGTCGCCTCGTTCGTGGGCGCGGGCGCCGCGATGCGCCGGCTGCGGCTGGTCGAGGCCGGGTCGATCGGGCTGGAGGCGGTCGAGGAGGTCCCGGCCGGTTCGCCCGCCGTCCGGACCGCGCAGAGCCTGTACGAGGCGCTCGACGCGATGCTGCGAGCCGGGACGGCCGGTGTGGTCGTCACCGACGACTCCGGCGACCCCGTCGGCTCGCTGTCCTGGTCGACGATCGTGCGCGAGACGCCGCATCCGGAGCCCGAGAACAGGCCGGAGAACGACAGCGAGGCGGACATGGCGGGCGGCCGCTGATGAGCATCACCGTGATGCTCGACGAGCCCGAACGGCGCGCCGCGTCCGGCCGCGAAGGCAACGGGCGGACGGTGCTCGGGCTGATCGTCACGCCCGCGGTCCTGGTGCTGATCACCGCGGCGCTGTACGTCTACATCCAGGGGCAGGACCTGGACGAGATCGAGCGCCGGTCGATCAACAGTGACATCATCACGCAGCGGTTCTGGGAGCACATCCAGCTGACGCTGGTCTCGACCGCGCTGGTGCTGGTGATCGCGATCCCGGTCGGCGTGCTGCTCACCCGGCCGCGGGTGCGCTGGCTCGGCACCCCGTTCCTCGCGCTGGCGAACGTGGGGCAGGCCGTCCCGTCGGTGGGCGTGCTGGTGCTGCTGGCGGTCACGGTCGGCATCGGTTTCGGCAAGGCGATCTTCGCCCTGGTCCTGGTGTCGGCGCTGCCCGTGCTGCGCAACACCATGGTCGGGCTGCAGGGCGTCGACCGGTCGCTGATCGACGCGGGCCGCGGCATCGGGCTCAGCAAGACCTCGGTGCTGTTCCGGGTCGAGCTGCCGCTCGCCGTCCCGGTGATCCTGGCCAGCGTCCGGGTCGCGGTGATCCTGAACGTCGGCACCGCCACGCTCGCCGCGTTCACCAACGCCGGCGGCCTCGGCGACCTCATCAACACCGGCCTCGCGCTGAACCGGACGCCCGTCCTGATCACCGGAAGCGTGCTCACCGCCGTGCTCGCCCTGGCCTTCGACTGGCTCGTCGGCCTGGCCGAGCGCTTTCTGCGTCCCCGTGGCGTCTGAACCCCCCAAGGAGACTCACATGCGTCTGCTCCCCATCGCCGCCTCCGGCCTCGCCGTCATGGCGCTGACCGCGGGCTGCTTCAGCTCCAGCGGAACCAAGGCCAAGGAGGGCAGCCTCGCCAAGGGCAACTCGCTGAAGGGCGCCACGTTCACCGTCGGGTCCAAGGAGTTCACCGAGCAGCTCGTGCTGTGCCAGATCACCGCGCAGGCGCTGCGGTCGGCGGACGCGACGGTGAAGGAGAAGTGCGGGCTGAACGGCAGTGACACCACCCGGGCCGCGCTCACGTCGGGCAGCATCGACATGTACTGGGAGTACACCGGGACGGCCTGGATCAACTATCTGAAGAACACGCAGCCGATCAAGGACCCGGCGCAGCAGTACCAGCAGGCCGCGCAGCAGGACCTGGCCAAGAACCACATCAAGTGGCTCGCCGCCGCGCCCGCCAACAACACCTACGCGATCGGCGTGAAGACCGCGACCGCGCAGCAGCTCAAGGTCGCGTCGCTGTCGGACTACGCCAAGCTCGCCAACTCCGACCCCAAGAAGGCGTCGATGTGCATCGCCAGCGAGTTCGCCGGGCGCAGCGACGGCTGGCCGGGCGTGCAGAAGGCGTACGGCTTCAAGCTGCCCAAGGGCAACACCGCGACGCTGGCCGAGGGCGCCATCTACAGCGCCGTCGACAAGGGCAACCCCTGCGCGTTCGGCGAGGTCACCACGACCGACGGCCGGATCAAGGGCCTCAGCCTGACGCCGCTCACCGATGACAAGAAGTTCTTCCCGATCTACAACCCGGCGCTGACGCTGCAGGAGAAGACCCTCAAGGACCACCCGGAGATCGAGAAGATCATCAATCCGGTGGCGGCCGCGCTGGACGACGCGACCCTGCAGGACCTGAACGCCCAGGTCGACATCAAGGGCAAGGAGCCCAGCGAGGTCGCCCAGACCTGGCTCCAGTCCAAGGGCTTCATCGGCAAGTAAGGCCGATGACCGGCCGGTGCGGGGCTAGCTGGCGTCCCAGGCCACCGGCACCGATCCGTCGTCCTCGCGGACGACGCTGACGCCGTCGGTGGTCTTGGTGTCGCGGAAGTCGAACCAGGTCTTCCCCTTGGCCGAGTCGACCTCGATCTCGCGGGCGTACCAGCCCTTGTGGTCGTGCAGCGCGACGCGCAGCTTCACCGGCGGCTTCTGCGCGATGCCGTTGTCGGCGATGAACCCGATCGCGCCGACGTCCCCGGGGTGCAGCGAGATGGGGGTGACCGCGCCGGGGCCGTTGTTGAGCTGTCCGTAGTAGCGCACGGGTTCTTCCTCCGGAGGTGGTTCTGTCGGGGGCTTCGGGCTGACGCCGATGCGCCACTGCCCGTAGTCGTCGTGGACGCCGCGGTCGTAGTCGCAGTCGACGCCGTCGATGGTGTGCTCGTTGGAGTACTGCTGCAGCTGGGCGCGCTTGTCCCAGTGCCCGCTCGACCAGGCGTAGGTCTGCCACCCGTAGGTCGCGTGCTTGCCGTCCAGTGAGCGCTTCACCGGCCAGTAGCCGGCGTAGACGCCGACCCGGGCGCGGCCGATCACCGACGCCGCGCCGTCCAGGTAGGCGTTGATCGCGGCCTGGTCGGCGGCGGTCGCGTCCCAGTCCACCGCGAAGTAGATCGGCCGGTCGTTCGGCATCCCGAGGCCCCGCGCCATCTTCGCGGCGTCCTCGGCGTCGGCCTTGCCGCCCGAACGGCCCGACAGCGCCCGCTTGGCCGTCGTCTCCCAGATGACCACGAGCCAGATGCCGGCCTTGGACAGCGTCTCGGCCTCGCTCCGGGTGAGGTTCTTGCCGGTGGTGTCGTGCGACAGGTACCGGCAGACGAACTTCACGCCCGCCTTCTTCAGGGCGGTGACGCTCGGACGGCCCCAGGCGTAGTCCACTCCGAACACGCTCATGTACGTACATCCCTTCGGCGCCGCGAGCATAGCGGGACTCACGTCGCTCAGTAGGTCGTATGCCCACCTATGCGGAAACATCCCGTGACTGAGCGCGATCGACCGTTCTAGTTCAGGAGACCGTCACCTTTCGCTAACCCTGTTGGAGGCTCTTGCGATAGAGAGCGGCCACATGCGGGCCCGACAGGCGCGGCCAGAAGCTCACCTGGCCCGACTGCTTGTCCAGGACGATGACGCTGCCGCCGATCATTTCCGGCGGGCGGGACCAGTCGGCGGGCGGCGGCTCGACCGGCCACAGCACGAAGCCGAGCTCGAACTCGTACAGGCCCGCCTCGACCGGCCCGTTCGCGGTCGGCGAGGCGTTGAACATGGCCCGGGTGCGCTCCAGCGCGAACTCGCGGGTGATCACGGCATCCCCCGTCCGGTGGTGTCGGTGATGATGGCCCAGACGCCGTACGGCTCGGGGTAGAGCGGCTCGGCGCCGCGGTCGCCGGTGTTGGGGTCGATCCAGGTGATCGTGCCCTCGTGGTTGCAGGCGTTCCAGGCGTGCGTGCCGGTGCCCTCGTGCGGAGGCCAGCCGTTGACGATGACCGCGGCATGGCCGTGACCCAGGTGCAGCAGCCGGTCGGCGATGGCCCGCAGCGCCGAGCCGTCGGGTCCGATGTAGCGGAAGTTCGCGCCCAGCTCCCGCTCGGCGCGTTCGCGCGCCCTGGTATCGCCGCGCAGGATGCTGAGCGCGTCCTGCGGGTCGTACCTCAGCGTGGCGGCGACCTTCGGATTGCCGTTCCACGTCGTTATGAAGGAGAGCGCGCACTCGAGCGCGTTGCTCGTGCGGCTGCTTTCGTACTGCGTCATGGAGCTCCTAACGATCTTGGTGATCGTAGGGCTTTGTCATTCCTTATGGGGAATTGAGAGCGATCGCCCGACTGGTCAGTGTTGAGGCATGAACACCGAGGTGAAGGCCGGGGTCATCCTCCCGACCGGCAGCAACCAGTGGACCGACGCCCGCGAGCTCATCGAGCTGGGGCGGCGGGCCGAGGAGCTCGGATACCGGTCGTTGTTCGTGAACGACTCGCTGCTGAACCCGCGCATCGAGCCGCTCACCCTGCTCGCCGCGCTGGCGCCGGTGACCGAACGGGTGACGTTGGGAACGGCGGCGCTCATGCCGTTCCTGCGTCGGCCCATCCAGGCGGCGCAGCAGCTCGCGTCGATCGACCAGCTCAGCCGCGGGCGCCTGGCGGTCACGGTCGGGGCGGGCTTCCCGGGCCAGTTCGGGCGGCCGCTGTACGACATGTCGGAGCTGCCCTGGGAGCGGCGCTTCAAGCGGCTGGATGAGACCGTGGAGCTGTGGCGGCGGCTGTGGACCGCCGAGGGGCCGATCTCCTTTCATGGAGAGATCATCGATGTCGAGGACGTGCCGGTGCAGACCGCGCCGTTCCGTTCGGGCGGGCCGCCGATCTGGCTTGGCGGCGCGACCCCGGCGGCGCTGGCCCGAACGGGACGGATGTACGACGGCTGGCTGCCTTACCCGCCGGATGCCGATGACTATCGGACCGGGCTGGCGGGCGTGCGTTCGGCGGCGGCCCAGGCGGGACGCGACCCGGACGCGATCACACCGGCGCTGTTCGTCTCGGTCGCGATCACCGGCGACGTGGCGAGCGGTGAGGCGATGCTGGCGGACTACGCGCAGGCCAACTACGGCGTTCCGCTGGAGCAACTGCGGACGATCCAGTGCCTGGTCGCCGGTCCGTCCGAGCACGTTCGCGCCTACCTGGAGAGCTACGTGGAGGCCGGCGCGCGGCAGCTGGCCGTGCGGATCGCCGCACCGGACATCAAGGGGCAGAACGAGCAGCTCGAGCTCATCGCCGACATGCTGTCCACGTAGACTGGCGCGGCGACGGTGAGCGAGGAATCCGGTGTGACTCCGGAGCTGTCCCGCAACTGTGACCGGGAATTTCGCCCTTGGGCGATCCGGAAGCCAGAGACTCCAGCCGTCGCGGATCTCGTCACCGAGCCGGGGCGCGGAAACCCCGGGGGAGGCCTGGCTCATGCGCGCTTTGCTGCTGTCCACCGCCGATACCGAACTGCTCGCCGCGCGTGCGGCGGACGCCGGTTACCGGACCGCCAACCCCGTCCGGGTCGACCCCGGCGAGCTCGATGGCCTGCTGGAGGGCGTCGACGTCGTGGTCGTACGGCTGCTGGGCGGGCGCAAGACCTGGCCAGACGGCGTGGAGCGGCTGCGGGGCAGCGGGCTGCCGCTGGTGCTGCTCGGCGGCGAGGCCGACCCCGACGCCGAGCTGATGGCGCTGTCGACCGTTCCGGCGGGCGTCACGGCGGAGGCGCTGGACTACCTGCGCGAGGGCGGCGTCGCCAACCTGCGGGAGCTCGCACGGTTCCTGTCTGACACCGTGCTGCTGACCGGTGAGGGCTTCGCGCCGCCGATCACGATGCCCTCGCATGGGGTGCACGGCTCGTACGAGCGGGCCGAGGGGAGGCCGACGGTCGGCGTCGTCTTCTATCGGGCGCACGAGCTGTCGGGCAACACCGCGTTCGTCGAGACGCTGTGCGAGGCGATCGAGAAGCAGGGCGCGAACCCGCTGCCGGTGTTCTGCGGATCGCTGCGCGGCGCCGACGAGGGACTGCTGGAGCTGTTGCGCGGCGCGGACGCATTGATCGCGACCGTGCTGGCGGCGGGCGGTGCGGTGGCGAGCAACGCGTCCGCGGGCGGCGACGAGGACTCCTGGGACGCGGGTGCGCTGGCCACCCTGGACGTGACGGTGATCCAGGGCCTGTGCCTCACTTCGTCGCGCGCGACGTGGGAGGCCTCGGACTCGGCGCTGACCCCGATGGACGCGGCCATGCAGGTCGCCATCCCCGAGTTCGACGGGCGCCTGATCTCCGTGCCGTTCTCGTTCAAGGAGGAGAACCGCGACGGCATCCCGGTCTACGTCGCCGACCCCGAGCGGGCCGCACGCGTGGCCGGTCTGGCTATACGGCACGCACGGCTCCGGCACGTGCCGAACGCCGAGAAGAAGGTCGCGCTCGTCCTGTCGTCGTACCCCACCAAGCACGCCCGGGTCGGCAACGCGGTCGGCCTCGACACCCCGACCTCGGCCGTACGGATGCTGCGGCAGATGGCCGACGCGGGCTACGAGCTCGGCGGCGACGACACGTTCTGGCGGGACATCGGGGTGGGCGGTGGGAGTGCAGAGAACGCCGACACCGGCGACGCGCTCATCCACGCGCTGATCGCGGCGGGCGGGCACGACGTCGAATGGCTGACCGAGGACCAGCTGCGGCAGGCCCCGGCGCGCGCGTCGCTCGCCGCGTACCGCCGCTGGTTCGAGGCGCTGCCCGAGGACCTGCGCGAGGGCGTGCGCCGGCACTGGGGCGAACCGCCCGGCGAGCTGTACGTCGACGGCGACGACATCGTGCTGGCGTCGCTGCGGTTCGGCAACATCGTGCTGATGATCCAGCCGCCGCGCGGCTTCGGTGAGAACCCGGTCGCGATCTACCACGACCCCGACCTGCCGCCCTCGCACCACTACCTGGCCGCCTACCGCTGGCTGGACCACGAGTTCGGTGCGGACGCGGTCGTTCACCTGGGCAAGCACGGCACGCTGGAGTGGCTGCCGGGCAAGGGCCTCGGTCTGTCGCGGTCCTGCGCGCCCGACGGGGTGCTGGGCGACCTGCCGCTGGTCTACCCGTTCATCGTGAACGACCCGGGCGAGGGCACGCAGGCCAAGCGGCGCGGGCACGCCACGGTCGTCGACCACCTCGTGCCGCCGATGGCGCGCGCCGATACCTACGGCGACCTGGCCAAGCTGGAGCAGCTCCTCGACGAGTACGCGACCGTCCACGACCTCGACCCGACCAAGCTCCCGGCCGTACGGGCGCAGATCTGGACGCTGCTGCAGGCCGCGCAGCTGCACCACGACCTCCACCAGGACGAGATGCCGGGCGAGGACGAGTTCGACGACTTCGTCATGCACATCGACGGCTACCTGTGCGAGATCAAGGACGTGCAGATCCGCGACGGCCTGCACATCCTCGGGCAGGCGCCGGAGGCCGAGGCGCGCGTCAACCTGGTCCTGGCCGTTCTGCGCGCCTCCCAGGTCTGGGGCGGTGTGGCCGGAGCCATGCCCGGCCTGCGCGCCGCGCTGGCCGCCGACCACGGCTTCGACGAGAAGGAGCTCCTCGCCGACCCCGGCGCCCCGGCCGGCGACGCCGCTTCCTTGGTCGAGCTGGCCGAAGGCCCGTCCCGTACCGCGTCCGACATCGTCGACCTCCTGGAGGCCGTCGCCCGCCGCCTGGTCGAGGGCATGGAACGCCTCGACTGGGACGTGGCCAAGGCTTCCGCGGTCTGCGCCGAGGTGCTGGGCCAGGAGGTGCCCGACGTCGTTCGGCTGCTGGAGTTCGGCGCCGCCGAGGTCGTGCCGCGCCTGAACGCGACCACCGACGAGATCGGCGCGGTCCTGCACGCCCTGGACGGCGGCTACATCCCCGCCGGGCCTTCCGGCTCGCCCACCCGCGGCCTGGTCAACGTCCTGCCGACCGGCCGCAACTTCTACTCCGTCGACCCGAAGGCGATCCCGTCCCGCAACTCCTGGGACGTCGGCGTCGCGCTCGCCGACTCCCTCATCGCGCGCCACCTTGAGGACACCGGCGAGTACCCCTCCAGTGTCGGCCTCACGGTCTGGGGAACGTCGGCCATGCGCACCCAGGGCGACGACATCGCCGAGATCCTCGCGCTGATCGGCTGCCGACCGGTCTGGGACGACGCCTCCCGACGCGTCACCGGCTTCGAGACCGTTCCCCTGGACGAGCTGGACCGCCCCCGCATCGACGTGACGCTGCGCATCTCCGGCTTCTTCCGCGACGCGTTCCCGCACGTCATCGCCCTCATCGACGACGCGATCCGTACCGTGGCCGAGCTGGACGAGCCCGCCGACCGCAACTTCCTGCGCCGCCACGCCCTCGAAGACCAGTCGGCGCACGGCGACTGGCGCCGCGCCACGACCCGCATCTTCGGCTCCAAACCCGGCGCGTACGGCGCGGGCCTCCTCCCGCTCATCGACGCCCGCAACTGGCGCGACGACCGCGACCTCGCCGAGGTCTACGCGGTCTGGGGCGGCTACGCCTACGGACGCGGCCTCGACGGCCGCGAGGCCCGCACCGACATGGAGGCCTCGTTCCGCCGCATCTCCGTCGCCGCCAAGAACCAGGACACCCGCGAGCACGACATCGTCGACTCCGACGACTACTTCCAGTACCACGGCGGCATGGTCGCCATGGTCCGCTCCCTCACCGGCCAGAACCCGGCCGCCTACGTCGGCGACTCGGCCCTCCCCGAACAGGTCAAGACCCGCACCCTCGCCGAGGAGACCCACCGCGTCTTCCGCGCCCGCGTCGTCAACCCCCGCTGGATCTCCGCGATGAAGCGCCACGGCTACAAGGGCGCCTTCGAACTCGCCGCCACCGTCGACTACCTCTTCGGCTACGACGCCACCGCGGGCGTCGTGGACGACTGGATGTACGAGACGCTCGCCAAGGAGTACGTCTTCGACGAGGACACCCGCGCGTTCATGGAGCAGTCCAATCCCTGGGCTCTGCGCGGCGTCACCGAGCGGTTGCTGGAGGCCGCCGACCGCGAACTCTGGGCCGAACCCGACCCCGAAGTCCTCGACCGCCTCCGCGAGACCTACCTCCAGCTCGAAGGCGACCTCGAAGGCGGCGAAGAGAAAGAGGCAGGTCGCTCAGCGGACGGTTCCCACACTGAAGTCGGTGAACTCGGCGGAGACCTGTTGCGCTGAGCCGGCGTCGTAGAGGACGAGGGCGGCCGGGCCGCTGGGGAGGGGGCCGGCGGCGTCGGAGCGGGTGAAGGCCTTGCGGTCGTTCACCCAGACGGTGATGCGCGGGGTGGCGGTGCGCATGTCGAGCTCGGCCTGGAGGCGGTTGTCGTCGTTGGGCTTGGCGTCGGGCGCCTTCACGCTGGCCATCTCGGTGAACGAGTTGCCGACCACCTTCACCAGGCGGACCTGGCCGTCCTGGCGCAGCACCACGGCGTAGCCGTTGTCTCGGGAGTCCTTGTTCAGGAAGAGGCCCGCTTCCCAAGGGGCGTCGGCCGGGCCGTTGGCCAGTTTCACTTTGACGCCGACGAGGACGTGGTCGGCGCCCAGGGTCTGGCGGTTGGTCGCGGTGCAGGTCTCGGTGCCGTCCTTGGCCAGGATCGTCATCCGGTAGGCGCCGTCCTGGTAGCCGCCGCAGTCGGAGGAGCCGTTCGGCCAGCCGGAGGACGGCTTGCCGAAGTCGTCCTTGACCAGCGCCTGCGCGGTCTTCGGGGGTTTGTCCGAGGGCGTCGCGTTGCTGCGGCTGCCGTTGTCCATCTGCGAGATGCCGTAACCGGCGCCTGCCAGGGCGATTCCCAGCGCGGTTATCGCTGCTCCGCGCCTCAGCCAAGGGGAACGCCTCGGCAGGGACTCGTGCGTGGCCGTCGGAAGCGCGGTCACCGGGGGCGACGGGGGCGCGGTCCCTGGGGGCGGCGGGAGGAACGGGGGCGAGGGCTCCAGGATCGAGGGAGCCGGGCGAGGCGGGGGAACGGGGTGGTGCTGGCCCGTCAGCTCCCGGAGGAGTTCGGCGGTGTCGGGGCGCTGGGCGGGATCCTTGGCCAGGGCCCGTTCGACGATGGCGCGCAGGCTCGGGTCCAGGTCGTCGATGTCGGGCGGGTCGTTGACGACGCGGTTGATGATCTCCGGGACGTTGCGGCCGTTGAACGGGGAGTGCCCGGTGCCCGCGAACGTGACGACGCAGCCCCAGGAGAAGACGTCGGCGGCCGGGGTGAGCGCGCCGCCGCGCATCAGTTCGGGGGCGATGTAGGACGGCGTGCCGACGAACTGGCCCGTTCGGGTCGGGCCGCCCGCCCCGTGCTCGGCGTCGAGGGCGCGGGCGATACCGAAGTCGATGACGCGTGGGCCGGTGGGGGAGAGCATGACGTTCGACGGCTTGAGGTCGCGGTGCACGACTCCCGCGCCGTGGATCGCGCCCAGGGCGGTGGCGATGTTGACCGCCAGGCCCTCCAGCGCGCCGCCGGTCAGCGGCCCGTCGTCGCGTACGGCCTGCTCAAGGGTCGGGCCGTCCACGAACTCGGTCACCACGTACAGCGGCTCGCCGTCGAGGCGCGCGTCCAGGACCGCGGCCGTGCTGAAGCGCCGCACCTTGCGTGCGGCCGTCACCTCACGCCGGAACCGCTGGTGGAACGCCTCGTCATCGGCCAGTTCGGCGTTGATGACCTTGATCGCCACCCGGCGCCCGGCGTCGTCGCGACCGAGATAGACCGTGCCCATCCCGCCCCGCCCGAGCCTGCCGAGCACCTGATAGCGGCCGAGGACCTCGGGGTCGCCGGGCCGTGGAGTAGTCGACATCTCCCCTCCCACACCTTTGAGATGCGGAGGACGAGATCCACGTTCGCACGGTCAGCCGACCTTGGCCAGTTCCTGCTCACCGGTGACGGGCCGGGTGCGGCCGAAGCGCTTGCGGAGGGGATAGAGGGCGGCGACCACGACCAGGCTGATGATGGACGCGAGCAGCTGGGAGCGCTGCTCGGCCATGAACGCCATGGAGATCAGCACGGCCAGGAGCGCGGCGATGACCAGGAGCGTGATGACCGGGAAGCCCCACATCTTGTAGGTGAGGCTGGCCGGGTCCTCGCGCTGGAGACGGACGCGGAGGCGCAGCTGCGAGATCAGGATGGCCAGGTAGACGAACGCCAGGATGACCCCGATGGAGTTCATCAAGAACTTGAACACCTGGTCGGGGGAGACGTAGGAGGCGATGACCGCCGCCCAGGCGGCGACCGTGCCGAGCAGGATCGCGCGGACCGGGACGCCCCGGGCGTTCAGCTTGACCAGGCCCGCGGGCGCGTCGCCGTCGCGGGTCAGCACGTACAGCATGCGGGACGAGACGTAGATCGCCGAGTTGAGCACCGACAGGACGGCGGTGAGGATCACGGCCTGCATGACGGTGCCGGCGGCCGGGATGCCGATCTCGTTCAGTGCGCTGACGAACGGGCTGGTGAGGACCTTGGCGTCGTTCCACGGCAGGATCGCGACGACGAGGAAGATCGAGCCGACGTAGAACAGCGCGACGCGCCACAGGACGTTGCCGGTGGCCTTGGCGACCGCGCGCCCCGGCTCCTTGCTCTCGGCGGCCGCGATGGTGACGATCTCGGTGCCGCCGAACGCGAACATCACGGCGACGATCGCGGTGAAGACCGAGGTCAGGCCGTTCGGCAGCATGCCGCCATGGTCGGTGAGGTTGCCCAGGCCCGCGCGGGAGTCCGGCCAGAGCCCGAGGACGTAGAGGATGCCGAGGACCAGGAAGACCAGGATCGCCGCGACCTTGATCGAGGCGAACCAGAACTCGAACTCGCCGAAGGACCGCACCGAGATCAGGTTGACGGCCGTCATGACGATCAGGAGGGCCGCCGCCAGGGTCCACTGGGGGAGGTCGATCCAGGTGGCGAGGATGGCGGCGCCCGCGACCGCCTCGGCGCCGACGAGGATCACGTACAGGTACCAGTAGAGCCAGCCGATCGTGAACCCCGCGAACGGCCCGAGCGCCATCCGGGCGTACTCGGCCAGCGATCCCGCCACCGGCCGCGCCACCACCATCTCGCCGAGCGCCCGCAGCACGCACAGGACGATGAGCCCGGCGACCGCGTACGACAGGATCGCGGCGGGCCCGGCCGTCCTGATCACCGCGCCGGACCCGACGAACAGGCCGGCGCCGACCGCGCCGCCGATCGCCAGCATCGTCATGTGGCGGCGGCGCAGCCCGGTCTTGAGCCCTCCGGAGGTGGAGTTCATTTCGGACATCCCATAATCGTAAGTGAGGATGTCCGTAGCTTGATCAGCGCCCGTCGGCGCCCGTCGGCGCCGGTCAGCGCCGGTCAGCGCCTGGCCGGGGGAGCGGAGACCGAGAAGTCGTCGAACTTGGCCAGGGCGTTCGGGCCCTGGCCCGGGCGGTTCACCATGATCTGCATCTGGCCGTCCTTGAGGGGCCGCTCGTCGTCGGTGAGCGCGAAGGCCATCGTGCCGTTCGCCCAGACCTTGAGCGTGACGCCGCTGCCGGTCGCGTCCATGAGGACCTGGAGCCGGGTGAAGCCGTCCGCGCGGAAGCCCTTGATCTTCGCGGACCGGAGCTCGGTGTCCTTGCCCTTCAGGGCCTTGCGCAGCCGTACGGTGCCGTCCGAGCGGACCGCGACCGAGTACCGGCCGTCGGGGTGGCCGACCGGAACGATCCCGGCGGCCCACGCGCGGCCGGTCGGGCCCGCGGCCAGCTTGATCCGCATGTCGTAGAGCATCCGCGCGGGCAGCTCGTTGATCGACCCGGGGACGTCGCACAGCTTGTAGCTCTGCGCGCCCCCGGCCTCCACGTTGTACGTGCCGTCGGCGACCTTGCCGCAGCCGGGCATGTCGTAGGTCCAGTCGGAGTCGTCCACCGAGAAGTTCTCCTGCGGGATGACCTGCGCGCCCGCCGCGGGAGGCCGCTCGGCCCCGGCCCCGGTCCCGTTGTCGCCCCGGGCGTCGCCCTTGGCGTCGTCGGACCGTACGAGCGTCCACCCGACGATCCCCGCCGCGACGAGCGGGATGGGGATCAGCCAGGGCAGGTACCGCCAGAGGTTCCGGCGCCCGCCCGAGTCGGGCTGCGGCTGCATGGCGGGCGGCACCACGAGCGTCGGCGACTGCGACGCGGCGTCCGACCTGGTCCGCGCGGACATCGCGGACATCGGGTCGGTCTCGGCGCCGGTGTGCTCGACCAGCTGCGCGAGCAGGTCCTTGGAGCTCGGGCGCTTGGCCGGGTCCTTGTCGAGGGCGGCGGCGACCAGATCGTGCATGTCCGCGTCCAGGCCGTCCAGCACGGGCGTCCCGTGCGAAACCTGGTAAAGGATCGCCGGAACGTTGGTGGCGTCGAACGGTGCGCGGCCCGTTCCGGCGTACGCGACGACGCAGCCCCACGCGAACACGTCCGCCGCGGCCGTCACCTCGCCGCCCTGCATGATCTCCGGCGCGATGTAGGCGGGCGTCCCGACGAACTGCCCGGTCCGCGTGATGCCGCTCGCCTCGCCCTTCTCGGTGTCCATCGCCCGCGCGATGCCGAAGTCGATCACACGCGGTCCGGTCGGGGAGAGCATCACGTTCGCCGGCTTCAGGTCGCGGTGCACGATCCCCGCCCCGTGGATCGTGCTGAGCGCGGTGGCGATGCCGACCGCCAGCCCCTCCAGCGCCCCGCCCCGCAGCGGCCCGTTCTCCTCCACGGCCTGCTCGAGCGTCGGGCCGTCCACGAACTCGGTCACCACGTACAGCGGCTCGCCGTCCAGCCGCGCGTCCAGCACCGCGGCGGTCGAGAAGCGCCGGACCCGGCGCGCCGCCGTCACCTCGCGCCGGAACCGTTCGCGGAACGCCGGGTCGCTGGTCAGCTCGGGGTTGATCACCTTGACCGCGACCGGGTGCCCGGCCTCGTCCTCGCCCCGGTAGACCGTGCCCATGCCGCCGCGGCCGAGGCGCCCGGTGATCCGGTACGCGCCGAGCCGCGTCGGGTCGGCCGTTCGCAGGGGTTCGGTCATCGGGGCTCCAGTGGTTCCGGTGGGGAAGATCGCGGGGGCGAGGATCTACCGTCCCATACGCTGACACCATGGACGCGACCGTGGACGTGCTGGGGCCCGATTACGAGGCCATCGAGCTCCCCCTGGGGACCGACTCCGAGGGCGAGGTCGTCGCCACCCTCGTGCGGCGCCGCGGAAGCACGCCGGACGCCGCCCCCTCCCGGCGTGCCGTTCTGTACGTGCACGGTTTCGTCGACTACTTCTTCCAGACGCACCTGGCCGACTTCTACGTCGAGCAGGGCTTCGACTTCTACGCCCTCGACCTGCGCAAGTACGGCCGGTCGCTGCGCCCGCACCAGACCCCGAACTTCGTCGGCAGCCTCACCGACCACTACCCCGAGATCGACGAGGCGGTCCGGATCATCCGGGAGGAGGACGGTCACGACGTCCTGCTGCTGAACGGCCACTCGACCGGCGGCCTGATCGCCTCGCTGTGGGCCGACCGGGTGAAGGGCCAGGGCCTGGTGGACGCGGTCTTCCTCAACAGCCCGTTCCTGGACATCGCCGAGCCGCTGGTGATGCGCAAGCTCGGCGCGGGCCTGGCCAGGGCGCTGCGCGGCCGTTTCCCGCAGGCCAAGCTGCCCGCCGGGGTGAGCGACCTCTATGTGCGCAGCCTGCACAGTGACCATGAGGGCGAATGGAGCTTCGACCTGGGCTGGAAGCCGCTGCTCGGCTTCCCGGTCCGGGCCGGGTGGCTGGCGGCGATCCGGCGCGGCCAGCTGCGGGTGCACGCCGGGCTCGGCATCGACGTCCCGGTGCTGGTCATGGCCTCGGAACGGAGCGTACGGATCAAGCGCGGGCTCGGCGTGGGCGAGGTCTCGGCCGCCGACGCCGTGCTGGACGTCGCGCACATGGCCCGCTGGGCGCCGGGCCTCGGCCCCCACGTCACGCTCGTACGGATCGACGGCGGCCTGCACGACCTGGTCCTGTCGCCCAAGCCCGCCCGCGACCAGGTCTTCGCCGAGCTGAGCCGCTGGCTCCGCACCTACCTGCCCGCAGCCTCCGCCGCGCCCGGCGAGTCCGCCGCTGGGCCCGCCGCGCCTGCCGAGTCCGTTGAGTCCGCCGACCAGGTCAGCCCTTGATCTCGCCGATCTCGAAGTCGTCGTAGTCCACGGTCACCATCTCGGTGGACTGGCTCACCCGCGAGGTGACGACGCCGGCGTTGTTGTTCGGGTTCGGGCCGTCCTCATCGGTGGCGGACAGGACCGACGACCCGTTCAGCCAGGCGTGCATCGCGACCTTCTTGCCGCCGCTCTCCTCCTCGCAGGCCAGCTGGATCCGGTTGGACTTGCCTTTGTGGTAGCCGCTCGCCGTGTCGGCCGAGGCGAGCTCCTTGGTGCCCTTACCGGGGGTCATCTTCCGGAGGGTCGCGCCCTTGCCGTCCTTGCGTACCAGGAACTGGTAGCCGGACTCCTCGCCGCTCTTCTGCGAGCCGCGGCAGAAGACGCCGAACTGGCCGTAGTCGGGGCCGGAGGCCACGGTCGCGGAGGCGCTCACCAGGACCTTCTTTGGGAGCGTCTTCTTGGTGGTGTCGATCGGCGAGGAGTCGACGTTGAAGTCGTCGCTGGTCAGATCGACCCGGTAGTGGCCGTTCTCGTAGCCCTGGCCGCTGGTGTAGTTGCCGCCGTACCAGCCGGACTTGTCGCTGGAGAAGTCGTCGCTGAAGAAGGTGGTGGCGCTCGGCGGGCCGTCCGAGCGCAGCAGCGCGTACGCGGCCACGCCCAGCACCAGGACGGCGGCGAGGGCGGCGGCGCCGATGATGAGCGGCTTGCGGGGGAGCGCGGCGAGCCCGGACCGTCCCGGTGGTGGCGGGGAGACCCGGGTGGGCGGCGGGCCGTAGCCGGTCGGCGGGTCGCGGCGGGTGGTCTCGGCGCCCATGACCGCGGTCGGCTTGGGCGGCGGGATGACCTCGGTCGGGCCCGGACCGTGCCAGCTTGCCTGAACGGTCTCGGCGATCTGGGCCGGGTTGACCTCCTGGTGGCCGACCAGGCGGGCCAGCAGTTCCTGCACGGACGGGCGGTTGTCCGGGTTCTTGTCGAGCGCGGCGGTGACCAGCTCGCGCAGGTCCTCGTCCAGGCCCCCCAGCGACGGCGCCTCGTGCGCGACGCGGTAGAAGATCTCCGGGACCGTCTTGCCGGCGAACGGTGCGCTGCCGGTGCCCGCGAACGCCACGACGCAGCCCCACGAGAACACGTCGGAGGCGGGCGTGATCGGCTCGCCGCGCAGCAGCTCGGGTGGCAGGTAGTTGGGCGTGCCGACGAGCTGGCCGGTACGGGTCGGGCCCTCGGCGGCGTCCAGCGCGCGGGCGATGCCGAAGTCGATCACGCGCGGGCCGGTCGAGGACAGCAGCACGTTGGCGGGCTTCAGGTCGCGGTGCACGATCCCGGCGCCGTGGATGGCGGCCAGGGCGGTCGCGACGCCGACCGCCAGACCCTCCAGGTCCGAGCCGGGCAGCGCGCCCCGGTCGGCGACCGCCTGGTCCAGACTCGGCCCCTCGATGAACTCGGTGACCACGTACAGCGGATCGCGGTCCAGCTCGGCGCCGATCACCGGCGCGGTGCAGAACCGGCGGACCTGGCGGGCGGCCGTCACCTCGCGGCGGAAGCGCTCGCGGAACGCGGCCTCGCCGGCCAGCTCCCTGTTGATCACCTTGACCGCGACGCGGCGGCCGGACGGATCCTCGCCCAGGAAGACCGTTCCCATGCCGCCCCGCCCGAGCCGGCCGATGAGCCGGTACGGACCGAGCTCCCGGGGGTCGTCGGGCTGGAGGGAGCCGGCGTTCTCTCCTGCGTGCGTGGTCATCTCGATCCTGACGGGGGTCGGTTCAGGGATTTGTGGTGATACACCCTAGCGTCGCGGCAGAGGCCGGAACGGCGGGACCTTCTCGTCGGTGAGCATGAACGCGTACGCGACGACCCTGCCGGACCAGCGCTGGAAGCCCTGCACGTAGAGGTAGAGGCCGCGCGGGTAGGTCTTGGTGAACGGGAAGGCCAGCCAGCAGCCGAGCATCACCAGCACCAGCACCGCGGTCATGATGATCATCACGAGCAGGTGCGGCAGCACCATGATCCCCTTGAGCAGCGGGACCCAGCGGTTGGAGCCGTTCCACTGCTCGGGATAGGGCAGATCCACCTGGAAGGTCTTCTCTCCCGGCACCACCGGAGCGGGCGGTGGGGAAGGCGGCGGCACGTACGAGCCCTCAGGCCCGGGCGCGGCCCCAGGCCCGGCTCCGACCACAGGCACGGCCCCGGTCACAGGCATGCCCCCGGTCACAGGCCCAGGCCCCGGGGCGGGCGGCGGACCGGCGGGCGGCAGGTCGGTCCGGGAGAAGGCCGAGCGATGCCAGGTCTGCGAGACGGTCTCGGCCGTCCGCGCCGGGTCGGCGTCGAGCTGGCCGACCAGCCGGGCCAGCAGTTCGTTGGAGGCGGGCCGGTGGCGCGGGTTCTTGTCCAGGGCGGCGGCGACCACGGTCCGCAGGTCGGGGTCGAGGCCGACGAGCGCGGGCGGGTCCTCGCTGATGCGCTGGAAGGTCTCCTGCACGGTCTTGCCCAGGAACGGCGGCCGTGCCGTTCCGGCGAACGCGACCACGCAGCCCCAGGCGAACACGTCGGAGGCGGGGGACAGCGGCTCGCCGCGCAGCACCTCGGGGGCGATGTAGGCCGGGGTGCCGACGAACTGGCCGGTGCTGGTCAGGTGCCCCTCGGAGCCGTCGACCGACCGCGCGATGCCGAAGTCGATCACGCGCGGGCCGGTCGGGGACAGCAGCACGTTCTCCGGCTTGAGGTCGCGGTGCACGATCCCGGCGCCGTGGATCGCGGTGAGCGCGGTCGCGACGCCGACCGCGAGCGCCTCCAGGTCGGCGCCGCCGAGCGGGCCGTCCTGGGCGACGGCGGACTCCAGGTTGGGGCCCTTGATGTACTCGGTGACCACGTAGAGCGGGTCGTTCTCCAGCTCGGCGTCGATGACCGGGGCGGTGCAGAACCGGCGGACCTGCCGCGCCGCCGTCACCTCGCGCCGGAACCGCTCCACGAAGTTCGGATGGCCCGCCAGCTCGGCGTTCACGACCTTCACCGCGACCCGGCGGCCGGTCGGGTCGGCGGCCAGGTAGACGGTGCCCATGCCCCCGCGGCCCAGGCGCCCCAGAAGCTTGTACGGGCCGAGCGTGCGCGGCTCGTCCGCGCGGAGCGGCCCGGGAGCGTGTGTGGTCATGAAAGATCAGCTTAAGGGGGTGAACGGGCGTTCCGGGCTCGGTTGACAAGCTCCGGCACCGGGCGGCACGGCCGCCGGTCAGGGGATCATCAGGGGATCAGACCAGCTCGCGCAGCGCGGTGTGGGCGAGGTCGACGGTCTCCTCGACCCGGGCCGCGACCGTGCGCGGGTCCCAGATCTCGTGCTTGGCGCAGTCCTCGAACGCCACCCGGACGGCGCCGAAGTGGGCGGCGACGATCAGGTGCGGGCGCAGGTCGGTCTCGGGGTCCATGCCGAGCCGCCGGGCGATCACGTCGGCGTGCACCTTCTCGACCTCGGAGTAACGCGCCATGCGGGCCGCCAGCAGTGCGGGCGTGGTCTCCACCAGCTGCTGCAGCTTGCGGAACCGCTCGGTCTCGTCCGGCCCGCTCTCGGCGATGGTCTGCAGGACCAGCCGCAGGCTCTGGAACAGCGCGGTGAACGGCCGTTCCCCGGGCGGGCGCGCGGCCAGGCCGTCGAGCATGAGCTGGTCGTAGTCGCCCATGACGTCGATCACGACGTCTTCCTTGGCCGCGAAGTAGCGGAAGAAGGTGCGCTGGGAGACGTTCACCGCGGCGACGATCTCGTCGATCGTCGTCGTCTCGTACCCCTTGGCCAGGAACAGGTCGGCCGCCGCGTCGATGAGGGCGATGCGGGTGCGCTGCTTCTTGCGCTCGCGCAGCCCCGCGAGGCTCCCGGACAGTGCGCGGTCTGCCGAACCGGACGCGGCCATCAGGACCCCTTCGTTCGGTGGTGCGGTGGCATGTTTATCACGGCCCCTCAACTGGCACCGCACAGCGCCGTCCCCGGCCCGTCGGATCACTGCCGCCCTACGTAAGGAGGAAGTGACGCTGAGATAGGTAGCCCAGGTCGCGAGGGTGGGCAGAAATAGGTTGCCCGACTCTTGGCGATTTCCATGCGGTGATCAACTGTCGCGGGTCATGCTGGGAGCCGGTCACTGGATGTCGCCGTCCGATCACCTGAGGTCATCGGGCGGCCGGTGTCCCGTCCGTTCGCGGAGGGGGCGCCCCGAATGAGGCGGCTGGTCGCGGTGTCTGTTGTCGGTGCGCAGGAAATCGCCGAGGTGCGGCGGCATCATCTCGCCGCACTCGCCTACGAGGCCGAGGCGCGCGGCCTGCGCTGGCGCCTCGCCGGCCCCGAGGAGTCGGTGCTCGGCGTGGCGAACGCGACGACCCGGCGGCAGGTGATGGTGGTCGCCACCCCGTCCGGCGAGGGCTGGTCCTACCTGTGGTCCGGCGGCGGGATCGCCGACGTCGCGGACGTGGCCCGGGTCGCCGACCGGCTCCTGCAACTCCTCGCCTAGCGCCTGCCCGGCGCCTGTCTAGCACCTGCCTGGCGCACGCTGAACGTTCCGCCGCCGTGTGCTGAAACGGACATCCGGACATATCGGGGGCGACCTTCCGGACGACCCCCGCCTTGCCTCCCGTGGGCGCCCTTCCCTAGACTCGTTGGCGAACGTATGTTCGAAACGGGCTGCATGCCTTCCCCCGTGCGGCGATCGGATGATCAATGGCCGGGGGAGGCAGATGACTCGCGTATTCGGCGATCCTGTGGACGTCTGGGTGACCGACGGGCGTCCGACCAGATTCGTCTGGCGGGGCCGGCTCTACACCGTGCGGCGGGTGCTGGAGCACTGGGTCACGACCCGCGACTGGTGGCGGGAGCAGCAGCCCGAGGCCGAGACCCCCGGTGAACGGGAGTTCTGGCGCGTCGAGGCCAGCCCGGACCAGGAGATCGGGGTCTACGAGCTGCGCCACGACGCGGCGACCGACACCTGGATGCTCTCGCGGGTGTGGGACTGAGTTTGATTTCTTCCATGATGACCCGCTCGCCTGGCGGCTCGCGGGTCATCACTCCAGAGGCGAACGCGACATCGCTTCGCGATCTTCGCCCGGGGCGGCGCCTTCGGCTTGCCCCGGGCTCAGGTAGCGCGTTCGCGCGCGGGGCTGAGCCGGCGGTTCGGGCTGGACGGGCGGTGCCCAGATGACCGTGCACCTGCATGTGGCCTCGGCGTTCTCGCTCCGCTTCGGCGTCGCGCAGCCGCGGGCGCTCGCCGAGCGGGCCGCGGCGCTCGGCATGGAGGCGCTCGCGCTGACCGACCGCGACGGTCTCTACGGCGCCGTGAAGCACGTCGAGGCCTGCCGGGCCGCCGGCGTCGCGCCGATCCTCGGCGCCGACCTCACCCTCGGTGCCCGGGAACGGGTGGTGGCGCTGGCGGTCGGCCGTACCGGCTGGGCGTCGCTGTGCCGGCTGGTCACGGCCGCGCACGCGGCGGGCGAACGCGGCAAGCCGATCGCGAGCCGCGAGCTGATCGGCGAGCACTCCGAGGGCCTGGTCGTGCTGCTCGGGCCCGCCTCCGACGTCGGGCACGCGATCGCCGAGCGGCTGCCCGGCCTCGCCGCCCGGCGGCTGCGTGCCTGGCGGGAGACCGCCGAGACGTTCGTCGAGATCGTCAACCACCACGACGTCGGCGACGGGCACCGGGCCGCCCGGATGCTCGCCCTGGCCCGCGAGACCGGTACGCCGGCGGTGCTGGGCAACGCGGTGCGCTACCTGGACCCCGCCGACTCGGCGGTCGCCCAGGTGCTGGACGCCTCGCGGCGCCTCGTACCGCTGCACCGGCGCCACCTGGACGACCAGACCGGGCACGCCTACCTGAAGTCGCCCGAGCAGCTGCGCCTGGTCGCCGAGCTGAGCTGCGGGCCCGACCCGGACGCGGCGGCCGGGCTGCTGGCCGCGACGCGGCGCCTCGCCGAACGCTGCGTGCTGGACGCCGACCGCGACCTCGGCATGGATGCCGTGCACCTGCCCGACACCGGGCCCGAGCCGTACGAGAGGCTGGTCGCGCGGTGCGGCGACGGGCTGGCGCGGCGTGGGATGCGGCGCGCCGGTGAGGTCGCCGAACGGCTGGCGCACGAGCTGGCGATCATCGGCCGCAAGGGGCTGGCCTCCTACTTCCTCACCGTCGCCGACGCCGCCGCGCTGATCCGCTCGCTCGGCATCCGCTGCGCCATCCGCGGCTCGGGCGCCGGCAGCCTGGTCAACCACCTGCTCGGCATCGGCGACCTCGACCCGCTCCGGCACGACCTGGTGATGGAGCGGTTCCTGGCCGACAGCCGCCCGGGACTGCCCGACATCGACCTGGACGTGGAGTCGGCGCGGCGGCTGGAGGCCTACCGGGCGCTGTTCAGGCGGTTCGGCTCCGACGGCACGGCCTGCGTGTCGATGATGGAGACCTACCGGGCGCGCAGCGCGCTGCGCGACGTCGGCAACGCGGTCGGGCTGCCGCCCGCCGAGATCGACATGATCGCCAAGGCGTTCCCGCACGTGCGGGCCCGGCAGATCCGCGCCGCCCTCGCCGACCTGCCCGAGCTGCGCCAGAGCGGCCTCGCCGAGAGCCGCCTGGAGGTGCTCTTCGGCATCGCCGAACGCCTGGACGGCCTGCCCCGCCACATCGCCATGCACCCGTGCGGGGTGATCCTGTCCAACGCGACGCTGCGCGACCGCACGCCGGTCGAGCAGAGCATGCTCGGCTTTCCCATGAGCCAGTACGACAAGGAGGACGTCGAGGCGATGGGGCTGCTGAAGCTCGACGTCATCGGGGTCCGGATGCAGTCGGCGATGGCCCACACCGTCGCCGAGGCCGCCCGGGTGGACGGTGTGGAGATCGACCTGGAGGCCGTGGCGCAGGACGACGGGCCGACCTTCGAGCTGATCCGTACCTCCCGCACGCTCGGCTGCTTCCAGATCGAGTCGCCCGGCCAGCGCGAGCTGCTCGGCAAGATGCAGCCGTACAACCTCGCCGACCTGGTGATCGACATCTCGCTGTTCCGGCCGGGCCCGGTGAACGCCGACATGGTCACGCCGTTCCTGGAGAGCCGCCACGGCCTGCGCGCGCCCGCCTACCCGCACCCCGACCTGGAGCCGGTGCTGGGCGAGAGCCTCGGCGTGGTGGTCTTCCACGAGCAGGTGCTGCGCGTGCTGGACGTCATGACCGGCTGCGGGCTGTCGGCGGCCGAGGCGGCCCGGCGGCGGCTGGCCACCGAGGCCGGGCAGACGCTGGTGGGCGAGTGGTTCCGGGCTCAGGCGGCGGAACGCGGCCACGACGCCGTCACGATCGACCGGGTCTGGCGGATGCTCACCGCGTTCGGCGCCTTCGGCTTCTGCAAGGCGCACGCGGCGTCCTTCGCCTTGCCGACCTACCAGTCGGCCTGGCTGAAGCGGCACCATACGGCCGCCTTCTACGCAGGGGTACTGACCCATGACCCCGGGATGTATCCGAAGCGGGTCATCCTCGACGACGCCCGGCACTTCGGTATACCGATCCTGCCGCTGGACGTGAACCGTTCGGGCGCCGCGTGGCACGTGGAGCCGCTCTCGCAAGGCGGCTCCACGCACGCGCCCGCCGCGCACCCTGCGCCCGCCGCGCCCGTGCCCGCGAAGCAGGGGATCCGGGTCTCGCTCAGCGAGGTGCGAGGGATCAGCGAGGCGGAGACGGGCCGGATCGTGGCCGCGCGGCCCTACGACTCGCTCCGCGACTTCTGGCGGCGCGCCCGGGTGTCCCGCCCGACCACCGAACGGCTCGTCCTGGCGGGCGCGTTCGACGGTCTCCACGGCACCGCCCGCCGCGACCTGCTCTGCAGGGTGGGCGCCCTGGATCGTGCCACGGGCCGCCCGGAGATCGAGGGGCAGCTCGGCCTGGACGAGGACGAGTTCGTGGAGGAGATCCCGGACGGCGAGCTGCCCGCGATGACCCCCGCCGAGATCGTCGAGGCGGAGCTGGACATCCTCGGCATGGACGTCAGCCGCCACGTCCTGACCTTCTACGACGACCTGCTGGCCGCCCTCGGCGTCGTCCGCGCCCGCGATCTGGCGGCGGCCCCGGCGGGTGAGGAGATCCTGGTCGCCGGGGTCAAGGTGGCCACCCAGACCCCGGCGGTCCGTTCCGGCCAGCGGGTGATCTTCGCGACCGTGGACGACGCGACCGGTCCGGTGGACGCGGCGTTCTTCGAGTCCGTGCAGGAACGCTGCGCGGCCACCCTCTTCGGCTCCTGGCTGCTGGTGATCCGCGGCCGGGTGCGCCGCCCGGGCGCCCGCGCGGTCACGCTCACCGGCACCGACTGCTGGGACCTGGTCGGCCTGCACGAGGAGTGGCGGCAGGGCGGGATCGCCGCCGTCCGCCGCGCGATGGCCGCCGTCGACCGCCCCGGAAAGCCCCGCCTCGCATCCGGCCGCCGGATCATCTACTCCAACGGCTTCGCGATGTCCCCGTACGCGGACATCGGCCACGCCGGAGAGTCGGTCAAGCGCCCGCCCAGCCACCTCTGGCACGCCGGCGGCGGATAGCCCAGCCCGCACGCGAACGCGCTACCTGAGCCCGGGGCAAGCCGAAGGCGTCGCCCCGGGCGAAGATCGCGAAGCGATGTCGCGTTCGCTTCTGGAGTGATGACCCGCGAGCCGCCAGGCGAGCGGGTCATCACTGGAAGAGATCAAGCACAGGTGCGGATCTGGAGGCGGGTGATCTGGAACACGTTCGCCATGCAGAGCGCGGCGGCCAGGGCCTGGAACGCGGCCGCCGCTACACCCAGGTGGACCGAGAGGCGCGCGTCGGCGAGCGTGTTGACGCTGCTGCCCGAGAACAGCCGGGCGAGGACGATCCCCAAGAGCGCGCAGGCCCACCAGCAGGTGACCAGCAGCCCGACCGCGTGGCGCTGCGCCGTCCGGTAGCGGCCGCTGTTGACCCAGACGTCGTAGACCAGGCGGGGCGGCAGCCACAGGTTGACCACTGGGACCACGAAGCCGAAGACCACCCAGGCCTGCCGGTGCCGGTGCGGGCCCGCCGACTGCCGGTAGGCCCGCCACAGCCAGGCCATGTAGAGCAGGCCAGTGATCATGGCCATGATCCCGCAGATGAGGAAGACGTCGCCGTAGGGAGCCAGCTGGTGACCGGTCGTGGCCGCGTCGTAGGAGTCGTGGGTGGCGCCGTTCAGCGGTTCGATCAGTCTCAGCAGGCTGATGCCCGAGCCGAGCGCGATGAACGCGTTGAACCCGAGGAGCATGAAGACGGCGATCCCGATCGCCCTGAAGTCACGGCGCCTGGCCCACGCGCCGCAGGCTGGGCAGCGGGCGACCTCGGTGGGGATGATGTCGCCGCACAAAGCACACGGCATATCGACCTCCGGGCCTGTGGTCTGTGTCCGTTCTTGGCGCTGCGTTGACACAAAGACTACGTTGCCCTCGGATACTACGTACGTTTGTCGATGCTTGCCCAACGACGGGTCATTCCCGCGTCAAAAGATCAAGGCCCGTACCATGTACGTCCCCGCGGCGGCGATCGCGAGGAACGCGGCCAGCCGGGGCATGCTCCCGTCGTACAGGAGCCGTTCGGGGCGCACGCCGGTCGCCAGGACGAACGCCCAGTACTCGGCGCCGAGCGCCATCGTCGCGTACAGCGAGCCGAAGCCGAGGATCGAGAACGTCAGGATGATCCCGGGCGGCGTGAGCCAGTGCGCGATCAGAGCGTACCGGCGCGTGTAGCTCTCCGGCCAGCGCCGCAGACCGCCGAGGATCACGCCCCAGCCCACCGCCGTGGCGACCCACAGCAGGGCGACGGCCGCGGGGATGCCGCCGAACGACTCGGGGAGCAGTGACCGGGGAATCAGCGCACCAGACCCGATTCCCAGGCCCAGATGGCGGTCTCGGTCCGGTTCCTGGCGCCCAGCTTGCGCTGGACGCTGCCCAGATGGGTCTTGACCGTCGAGAGCGAGACGAACAGCTCCGCGGCGATCTCCTCGTTCGTGCGCCCCCGCGCGACCAGCCGGACGACGTCCAGCTCCCGGTCCGTCAGCGCCTCTCTGGGCGGGGTCGGCGCGGCAGGGGGCGTGGCCAGGTTCTCCAGCAGCCGCACGGTGATCGACGGCGAGACCAGCGCCTCCCCGTTCGCCGCTGCCCGGACGGCCTCGACCAGCAGCGCGGGCCCGCTGTCCTTCAGCAGGAACCCCACCGCGCCGCCGCGCAGCGCCGCGTACACGTAGTCGTCCATGTCGAACGTGGTGACGATCACCACCCGCAGCGGATCGGCCACCCCGGGCCCGGCCACCAGCCGGGTCGCCTCCAGCCCGTCCATCCGGGGCATCCGGATGTCGAACAGGCACACGTCGGGCCGCAGGCGCCGCGCCATCTCCACCGCCGCGGACCCGTCCGCGGCCTCGCCCACCACCTCCATGTCCGCCTGCGAGTTGATGATCATGGAGAAGCCGGTCCGCACCATCTCCTGGTCGTCGGCGATCAGCACCCGGATGGTCACGGCGATGATTCTTGCAGGGTGCGGGGGAGGGTCGCCACGACCTCCCAGCCGCCCTCGGGGCGGGGGCCGGCGTGGATCTGGCCGCCCAGGGTCTCGGCGCGTTCGGACAGGCCGGCCAGGCCGTAGCCGCTGGAGGGCATCCGGCGGCCTCTGCCCTGGCCGTTGTCGCGGACGGAGACCTCGATGTCGGGGCCGATCCGGCGGATGGTGACGCGGACCGAGGTGGCGTCGGCGGCGTGCTTGCGGGCGTTGGTCAGGGCCTCCTGGACGATGCGGTGCACCGAGGTCGCCACCTCGGGGGCCAGCGAGCCGAGGTCGTCGGTGATCGTGAGGGTGGCGGGCGGGTCGGTGAAGCCGTCCACCAGCTCCTGGACCTGGGCCAGGTCGCCGACCGGGCGGGTCCGGCCGCCGGGGGAGCCCTCGTCCTGGGCCTCGCGCAGCAGGCCCACCATGCGGCGCATCGAGGTGAGGGCCTCGGTGCCGGCCTTCTCGATCCCGGCGAACATCGTGTCGAGCTGCTCGGGGGACTGGCCCGCCCCGGACTGGGAGGCGAACCGGGCCGCCTGCGCCTGGACGACGATGCCGGTGACGTGGTGGGCGACGAAGTCGTGCAGGTCGCGGGCCAGCTCCAGGCGTTCGTCGCGGCGCGCGTCGGTGAGGGCCCTGGCCCGGCGGGCGTCCATGGCGCGCAGGTAGAGCCCGACGCCGATGGCGATCGCGACCAGCACGGCGAGCGGCGCCGAGCCCACGATGGCGCCGAGCACGGAGGCGCGGAACGGCATGATGATCAGCGCGACGCCGGTCAGCGCGGTCAGCGCGACCAGCCGTTCGCGCCGGGTCGTCCAGACCACCCGGGTGACCAGCAGGAGCAGCGAGGCCCCTTCCTGGATCATGGACGGGCTGTGGAAGGACGGCTCGTACACCGCCAGCAGGACCGTGGCCAGGATCGAGACCAGCGCGGTGGCGGTGGCCCACTGCTGGAAGTGCCGTACGGCCAGGGCCGACCAGGTGGCCAGCACCGCGACCATGATCAGTCCGAGGTCGGGCAGGCTGCGCTCGGTGTAGGTCGGGACGAGGCAGAGCATCAGGAACAGGGCCGCGCACCCGCCGAGGACGCCGCGCACCAGGCAGCCCCCGAGCGAGGTGATGCGGTCCAGCCGTGCTCCGGAGTCGTTCATCCGTAGCAGGCTACGACCCGGGCGCGACGCTCGTATCGACCATTCGGCCGATCCGGGCGTGTCAGGACCGGCCCTGGGTCCGATGTGGCTGACCTGCCCGTTCGCGCACGCTTGAGACATGAACGCCATGTATCTGATCTACGTCCCGGTCGCCGTCCTGTTCGTCGCCTTCGTGGTCTACGCGGGCGTCGTGATGCCGTTCAAGGAGATCGGTGAGTCGGTCCGCGACCGCCGGCACCCGCGCGGGCCCGACGACACCGGGGAGAAGCCGGCGCGGAAGCCGGCCCAGAAGGTCGTGCCGATCCGGTCCGAGAAGAGCGACGAGCGAGAGAGGGTCGCCGCGTGAACGAGGCTGTGCTGGCCGGTTACGGGCTGGTCAAGCGGTTCGGGCCCACGGTCGCCCTCGACGGGGTGGACCTGGCGATCGCCGCCGGTGAGGCCGTGGCGATCATGGGCCCGAGCGGGTCTGGGAAGTCCACGCTGTTGCACTGCCTGGCCGGGATCATGAAGCCGGACGCGGGCGAGGTGCGGCTGCTCGGGCAGCGCATCGACTCGCTCGGCGAGCGGCGCCGCAGCGAGCTGCGGCGCACCCGGTTCGGCTTCGTGTTCCAGTTCGGGCAACTGCTGCCCGAACTGCCCGCCGACGAGAACGTGGCGCTGCCGCTGATGCTGGGCGGCGTCGCGCGGGGCGAGGCGGTCAAGGCCGCGCGCGGCTGGTTCGGGCCGCTGGGCCTGTCGGGCATGGAGAAGCGCAGGCCGGGCGAGCTGTCCGGCGGGCAGGCCCAGCGGGTCGCGATCGCGCGTGCTCTGGTGTCGCGGCCCGCCGTCGTCTTCGCGGACGAGCCGACGGGCGCGCTCGACCAGAACACCGGGCACGAGACGATGCGGCTCCTGGTGGACGCCACCAAGCACAACGGCGCCTCGCTGGTCGTGGTGACGCACGACCCCAACGTCGCGCGCTGGTGCGACCGCATGGTCGAGGTTCGCGACGGCAGGCTGCTGCTGCCCGCCGGGGCCTTCTGATGCGCACGACCCGAGGGCGTGTCTCAAAGCCGGCTGCCCTACTGCGCGACGCCCAGGCACGCACCTCGCGAGGTTGTCGTCGGTCGACGGCCAAACCCGGGCCGACTCCCTCCTCCGCCCTCGCGATGCACGCACCTGGACGCCGCTCGCTACGGGCGCCGGCTTTGAGACACGCCCTTGACCTCGCCTGGCGGCTCCTGCGCGGCGGGGGCCGCCGGGGCATGCTCGGCTCCTTGCTGACGCTGGCGGCGGTCGCGGTCTCGACCGGGCTGCTGCTGTTCGCGGTCGGCGCCAACCACGCGTTCTCGCAACGGGCCGACGCCGACGCCTGGCGGCATCCCGCCACGGCGAAGGGGACGGCCGGCGCGATCGAGGCACTGTCGACCGATTCGGTGCGGGGCAAGCCGATCGCCGTCGTGGACCTTGCCGCGCTGAACGGGGACGCACCCGTTCCGCCCGGCATGAAGAGCTTCCCGAAGCCCGGCGACCTGTGGGTCTCGCCGGCGCTCGCGGATCTGATCAAGAAGCTGCCGGGGGACCAGCTGGCCAAGCGGTTCCCGGCGGTGACGGGCGTGCTCGGCGACGGCGCGCTGGTGCATTCGGGCGAGCTGGTGGCGGTCGCGGGGCACGCGCCGTCCGACCCGGTCATGAAGGCCGGGCGGTCGAGCGACCTCGGGGTCGAGACGGTCGCGTCGCCGAAGGCGATCGACGGGTACGCGACCGGGGCGGTGTCGACCGTTCCGCAGATCTACCAGATCCTCGCGATCATCGCGTCGGTGCTGATGGTCGTGCCGCTGCTGGTCTTCGGCGGTGCCGCCGCCCGGCTGACCGTGGCGCGGCGGGACCAGCGGCTGGCGGCGCTGCGGCTGGTCGGCGCGACGCCCGGCCAGGTGGTCGCGATCACCGTGGCGGAGGCGGTGCTGACGGCGGCGGTCGGCGCCGTGGTCGGCGTGGTGCTGTACGCGGCGGCGATCCCGTTGCTCACGCAGATCACGATCGGCGGCGGAACGTGGTTCGCCGGTGATCTGTGGCCCGGCGTGTGGGTGCTCGCCGTGCTGCTCGCGGTGCCTGTGCTCGTCGGAGTCAGCGCGGTGATGGGCCTGCGCCGGGTGGTCGTCAGCCCGCTCGGCGTCGCGCGGCGGGAGACGCCGCCGGGGATGAGGGCCGTCCGGCTCGTCGCGCTCGCCGTCACCGTGATCGCGTTCGCCGGAGTGAGCGGCGGCCTGACGCAACTGGGCCGGACCGGCGCGGTCATCCTCGTGATCTTCCTGGGGATGGCGTTCCTGGCGATCAACCTGGTCGGTCCGTGGGTGGTCGCGCTGATCGGCCGGATCACGGTCGCCACGGCGCGCGGGCCCGCACGCCTGCTGGCCGGGCGGCGGCTGGTGGACGATCCGCGCGCGGCCTGGCGAACGGTCGCGGGCGTCGCGCTCACCGGATTCGTCGCGGGCTTCCTGTGCCTGATGAACCCGTCGATGTCGACGCTCAACGGCGAGTCCAAGGACCGCCTGGAGCTGACCGTTCCGGCGTCGCAGTCGGCCGAGGTCGCCGCCAAGGCCAAGGAACGGCTGGCCGGGCTGCCCGCCGACGTCACGGTCAAGAAGGTCGAGCCGGACGGGCCGCAAGACGGGCCGCAAGCCGGGCCGCAGGATGGGCCGCGGGACAGGCCGAAGGAGGGCGCGCGGCACTCGACCGTCGCCGCGACCGTGTCGGGCGGGCAGCAGAACGTGGACCGCGCCCGGACCGCGCTCACCGGGGTCGTCCCCGGGCAGCCGGCGATCACCGAGGCGGACCAGACCGGCGAGACCTACCTGCTGGGGGACCTGCGCACCGGCGCGTTCACCGTGCTGACGGTCTCGTTCCTCATCGCGATCACCAGCGCCGGGATCACCGGGGCGTCGGCGGTGCTGGACCGGCGGCAGACGTACGCGATGCTGCGGCTCGCGGGCACGCCGCTGCCCGTGCTCGACAAGGCGCGGCGGCAGGAGACGCTGATCCCGCTCGCGGTGATGGGTGGCGGGTCGGTGCTGACCGGGCTGTTCTTCGCCTCGCCGTTCGCTGCCGGCTTCGGATTCTCGGGCGCGCTGACGCTGGTCGCGTTCGTGGTGCTCGGCTTCGCCGGGATCCTCGGGGCGAGCGCGCTCAGCCGGCCACTGCTGCGGTCGGTGACGGCGGACCCGGCGCCGCGCCCCGACTAGGGGTGGCCAGGGGTTGGCTAGGGAGTGCGGAGCAGGTCGGCGATGGTCTCGATGCCCGTACGGATCGCACGTTCGGGCAGATTGCCGAAGCCGAGCACGAGCCGCGGCGGGGTCGTCGACCCGTCCGCACGGTTGGCGCTCATGCCGTACAGGCCCACCGAACGTTCCCGGGCGGCGGCGATGACCTCGGTCTCGTCCACGCCGTCCGGGAGGTGGGCGACGGCGTGGAATCCGGCGGCGAGGCCGGTGAGCGCGACGTCCGGCGCGTGCTCGGTCATGGCCTCCCCGAGCGCGCGGCATCGTTCGGCGTAGGTGATCCGTGTGCGGCGCAGGTGCCGGTCGTAGCGTCCGGACTCCATGAGCGTCGCGACGGCGAGCTGGTCGAGGGTGGGCGAGCCCCGGTCGCGGAAGCCCTTCTCGCCCGCGACCGCCTCGGCCGCCGAGGGCGGGCAGACGATCCAGGCCAGGCGCAACGCGGGAACGAGCGACTTGCTGGCCGTGCCGATGGAGAAGACGCGGTCGGGGGCCAGGCCCTGCAGCGACCCGACCGGCTCGCGGTCGTAGCGGAACTCGGCGTCGTAGTCGTCCTCGATGATGAACGCGTGCCGTTCCTGCGCCCAGGCGACCAGCTCGTGGCGGCGTTCCGGGGTGAGAACGACGCCGGTCGGCCACTGGTGGGCCGGGGTCACGATCACCGCGCGGGCGCCGGTCGCGGCGAGTGCGGCGACGTCGATGCCCTGCTCGTCCACCGGAACGGGGACCGCCTCGGCGCCGACTCTGCGGGCCGCGGTCCTGCTGCCGCGCGGCGTACCCGGGTCCTCGAACGCGACCACGCGCACACCCGACTCGGCGAGCACGTGCAGAACGATGTTGAGGCCCTGGGCGAAGCCCGCGCAGACGACGATGCGGTGCGGGTCGGTCGCCGAGCCTCGCACCCGCCGCAGATAGCCGGTGAGGACCTCGCGCAGCTTCAGGCTGCCGCGCGGGTCGCCGTAGTCCAGGTCGGCGTTCGGAACGTGGCGGATCACCTCGCGCTGCGCCCACAGCCAGTCCGTACGAGGGAAGCTCGCCAGGTCGGGCACGCCGTGCGCGAAGTCGGCGATCAAGCGCGGTGCTTGCTGCGGGGGAGGTGGCGGCGCAGGAACCTCGGTGCTCGTTCCGACGGAGGCGACGCGGGTGGCCGATCCGCCGCGTGCGTGCAGGTATCCCTCGGCGACCAGCTGGCCGTAGCACTCCTGAACGAGGCCGCGCGAGACGCCGAGCTCGGCGGCCAGCTCGCGGGAGGACGGCAGGCGTTCGCCGGGTTGCAGGCGGCCGCCCCTGATCGCCTGGCGCAGGCCCTCCTCCAGCTGCGTGCGCAGCGGCTCCGGGAGGGAGCGATCCAGGGGCAGCAGGAGCTGCGGACTCAAACCGGCCCACTCAATCGGCATGAAATTGGAGCTTAGCGTGGGCTGCTCGCGAATCTACGTTCAGTGCTATGACCGCACTGATGACGGAAGAAACGCCCGCGACGACGGCCGTCGAGCCTGCTCGGCCCGTTCAGAACGTTCAGGCCGCGCAGCCCACCGGCTACAGGGCGACGCTGCGCACGCCCGGCGCGCTCGGCTTCATGATCCCCGGGCTGATCGGCCGGATGCCGATCGGGATGGCCGCCCTCGGCATCGTCCTGCTGGTGTCGGCGACCACCGGCAGCTACGGGTCGGCGGGTGCGGTGTCGGCGGGCGGTGCGCTCGCCTACGCGCTGCTGGCGCCCCGGATCTCCGGCCTCACCGACCGGTACGGGCAGCGCCGGGTGCTGCGGCCGCAGGTCGCGCTGCACGGGCTGTTCACCATGGCGCTGGTGCTGTGCGCGACGGCGCACCTGCCGCTGTGGACGCTGTTCATCACCGGCGGGCTGACCCGGGCGAGCATGCCGTCGATCGGCTCGATGGTCCGGGCCCGCTGGAGCCACCGGCTGAAGGGCTCGCCGCTGCTGCGGACCGCGTTCTCGCTGGAGTCGATCGCGGACGAGCTGATCTTCATCTCAGGACCGGTGCTCGCCACCGTGCTGGCCACCCAGGTACTCCCGGCGGCGGGCGTGCTCGCCTCCGCCGCGCTGAGCGTCGTCGGCGTCGTGTTCTTCACCGCGCAGCGCGGCACCGAGCCGCCCGCGCACCCCCGCGAGCACGGGCGCGGGCGCCGCGGCGTGCTGCGCACCCCGGGCCTGTGGATGTTCCTGGTCGTCTTCGCCTGCAACGGCGCCATGTTCGTCGTCATCGACATCGCCACCCTCGCGTTCGCCCGCCAGCACGGCGGCACCGCGATGGCCGGGCCGATGCTGTCGGTGTGGGGCGTCGGCAGCGGGGTGTCGGCCCTCTGGTTCGGAGCGCGCAAGCACCGCGCCTCCCTGCACACCCAGTTCATGGTCAGCCTGACGGCGATGATCGCGGGTGTGGCCCCGCTGGCGTTCGCGCCGAACCAGTGGTGGCTGATGCTGGCGCTGTTCGGAGCGGGCCTCGGCATCGCGCCCACCCTGGTCTGCGCCTACGCGATCGTCGAGGAGATCGTGCCCGCGGCGAGCAAGGCCGAGGGCATGACCTGGCTGACCTCCGCGTCCGGCCTCGGTACCGCGATCGGCGCCCCGCTGGCCGGGCACCTGATCGACCTGCAGGGCTCGACCGCCGGGTTCCTGATCGCGGCCGGGTTCGGCGCCGCCTCGCTCCTGGTGGCCCTCGCCTACCGAACGCGGCTGGCAGTGATCCTCGAGGCTCGGTCGGCGTCGGCTGCGGAGGGCGTTGCGACCACGGAGGGCGGGTCGGCCACGGAGGGCGGGTCGGCCACGGAGAGCGGGTCGGCCACGGAGAGCGGGTCAGCCGCGGCAGGCGTGGAGCAGGAGATCGCTGAGCTCGTCGGCTAGCGGGTCCAGCTCGTCCGTGCCCCAGGCCACCGCGCGGACCAGCAGGGTCCCCGCGACCAGGTGCATGAGGGTTCCCGCGGTCACACCCGAACGCACCTCACCCCGGCTCCTCGCCTCGTCGAGGAGCCGGGCCAGCTCGTTTCCGGCGGAGGCCTCCAGGCCCGCGCGGAACGCCTGGCGCAGCCGTTCGTCGGCCGCCGCGTCCGCCATCAGACCGGGCAGCGCGGCCACGACTTCGGGGCGTCCGAAAAGCGCGACGGCGCCCGTCACCAGCTCGCGGAGATCGGTTTCCAGGTTGCCGCATGCGGCCACGTGCAGCCGGTTGTCCGCGGGCGGGAACACCGCCTCGTGAACGATCAGCGCCTTGGACGGCCAGCGCCGGTAGATCGCCGTACGGCTCACGCGGGCGCGGCGAGCGATCCGGTCGATGGTGGTGTCGGCGTATCCGAGCTCGCACAACAGCTCTCGGGTGGCGCGCAGGGCCGCCGCGTCCACCCGCGGATCGCGCGGACGCCCGAGGGGAGCCTTGCTTTCGGCGACCATGCGTCCAGTGTCGCGTACCGCGTGGTATCCGCGCAGGCCTCGCCGCCGAACTGCTCCTAGCCCGCGAGCCCGCCGCGTAAACGCGCTGGAGCCGTCCGCATCCGGCCCGTATTCGCAGATCAGAAGTGTCAGACGTGGTGGGTAGCGTCACTTGTGCAACGGGAATCAATCGTCGAACCAGAGAGCTGTTCGATCCGTACCACCTGGTATCACCGCCCGGCGACAGCCGGTGCAGCAGGAAGGGGCAGCGGCATGATAGCGACGTTCCACCTTTCCGGACCTTGGCTCGCGGGGCCCGCCGAGCGGACCCTGATCGAGCCCTGGCTCACCTACTCGCCTGCCCACCTCGCGCTGAACGCCTATACCGAGATCCACGAGACCGACACCCGGGTGGCTCCGCTCGCCCGCAAGCTCGCCGCGGTGGAGCCCGTCCCGGCTCCCCGCCCGCTGGTCGCGCCGCGTCGCGTCGCCCTGGCCGCCTGACGGCGATCAGGCCGCGCGCCCGAGCGCGTGGGTCACGAGGGTGGCGACGTGCTCGACCGTCGCCACCCCCGCGGCCATCGAGGGATGACCGCGGGAGACGACCGCGATCAGGTAGTCGTGGTCGTCTCCGCTGATCCGGCCGATGCTGTTGATCGTCCATGCACCGCCGTCGACGGTACGGGGCAGCCAGCCGTTCTTGAGCGCCACGTCGTCGCCGTCCGCGGCGCCGGCGCTCACGCCCCAGGCCTGGTCGGTCGCGACCGAGCCCATGAGGCCCAGCACGTAGCGGCGCCTGGCCGCCGACAGCGGGCTCTTCGACGAGGTCAGCGCGTTCAGCAGCCTGACCTGGTCGGCGGCGCTCGTCGTGGTCGATCCCCACGCGCCGCCGGGGCCGGGGACGGTGCTCTTCAGGCCGAAGCGGCGATTGGCCTTGGCGAGCGCGTCACCGCCGCCGAGCGCGTTCCAGAGCGCGGTCGTCGACGCGTTGTCGCTGTGCCGGATCATGTTCTCGGCCAGCGACCTCTCGGTGGTGCTGAGGCCGTGACGCAGCAGCAGCGCCATCAGGATGTCGACCTTCACGATGCTCGCGGTCGCGGGCCGCAGGCCGCCGCCGTAGGAGAACGCGGCGCCGCTCTTCACATCCCGTACGGCCACCGCGAGGTCGCCGTCGCGGCCGCGTTCGGCGAGGTAGGCGGCCACCTGCTTGCTGAGCCGCTTGCGATCCGCCGACGACCACGTGGGGGAGGGCGTGGCGGTCTCCTTCGGGGTGGGCTGCGTCTGCGTCGGCGCCGCGGCCAGCCAGTACAGGTAGTACGCCGCGCCGGGTTCGGGGCTGTCGGCGGAGTCGGCGGTCAGGCCCACCATCGCCACCGCCGCGAGCAGCGCGCCGCAGACACGCACGACGCCCGCACGCACGACGCCCGCACGCACGACGCCCGCACGCACGACGCCCGCACGCACGATGCGCGAGCGCACGGGGCGCGAACGAAGGACGGCATGCCTGATTCTCATGCGCCCAGAGCGTCGACCGCCAACCTGGAACGCGGCTGAGCCGATCCTGAGAGTTGGATGACCTCCCGTCTCAGAACCGCCTCAGAACTGTCTCAAAATTAGTCTCTCAATTGGGCTGGCCGAGATGGCGGTAGACGGTCGCCCGTGAGACGCCCAGGGCCCTCGCGATCTCCTCGGCGCCGTGCTCGCCCGAGGCGTGCATCCGCCGCGCCCGCTCGATCATCTCGTCGTTCATCGCCGCCGGGCGCCCGCGCCCGCGGCCGGGCTTCGCCGGTGGCGGGAGGGGTGTCTTCGCAGGTGGCTCGGGCTGCGGGCGAGGGGCCGAACGGGGCGGGGGAGTCTCGGCGAGCAGCCGCTGAACGCCCTCAAGGACGACGGGCCGGAGCGCCTCGGCGGACTCGTCGGCGAGCATCACGACGGGGTCGCTCAGCACGGCGAACGCCTGCACGGCGCGCACGCGTGCAGCCAGGTCGGGGTCCGGACCGGCGATGAGGTGTTCGGCCTGGACGGCTGTGTCGCGGAAGCTCTCGAAGACGGGGCCGTCGGCGGCGAGCGCGAGGTCCTGGGTCTGCATGCGGAGCAGGCCGCGATGCGTCAGCCAGACCTCCAGCAGGCCCTCGATGACCGCCCAGCGCCGTTCGATGGGATCGTCCAGCCGGGTGGCGGCGTCGAGCGCAGCCTTCATGTCGCGCAGCAGCGGTTCTGCCAGCGCCGACACGATGTCCTGCTTGCTCGGGAAGTGGTAGAGCACCGCGGTCTTGGTGAGGCCGAGCCGCTCGGCGATCTCCCGTAGGGAGGTCGCGTGGAAGCCGCGGGAGGCGAAGAGGTCGAGTGCGACCTCGAGGATGCGCGTGCGGGTGTCGTCCTTCACGTCTCAAATTATATCGCCATTGACTGACCGGCGGTCTGCCGTTTAGAGTCTCATTCACTGACCGATGGTCAGAAATGAGACGGCACAACGGCCGAGGAGGACGACATGAGGGTTCTGATCTCTGGAGCGAGCATCGCGGGACTGACGCTGGCGCACTGGCTGGCGCGGCACGGGTTCACGCCGACCGTGGTCGAGCGGGCGCCGGGGCTGCGTGAGGGCGGCCAGGGCGTGGACGTGCGGGACCAGGCGATCGAGGTCGTGGAGCGGATGGGGCTCATGGCCGACGTGCGGGCCCGCGCCGCCGACGTCGGCGCGATGACGTTCGTGAACGGCGCCGGGCGCGACCAGGCCCGGATCGACATCGACGCGATCAAGGCCAAGAACGCGACCGGCGAGGTCGAGATCATGCGCGGCGACCTCGTCGGGCTGCTACACGCGGCGACCGACGTCGAGTACCTCTTCGGCGACTCCATCCAGGCCCTGGACCAGGATGCCGAGGGCGTCACGGTCACGTTCGAGAGCGGTCTGGAGCGGCGGTTCGAGCTGGTCGTCGGGGCCGACGGGCTCCACTCCAACGTGCGGCGGCTGGCGTTCGGGCCGGAGTCGCGTTTCCTCCAGCACCGCGACCACTACTTCGCGTTCGCCAACGCCGACGCGAGCCTGGGCGTGGACCGGCAGATGACCGTTCACAACCTGCCCGGCAAGATGGCCGGCGTCTACCGCTCGGGTAACCACGCGCAGGCCAAGGCCTACTTCATCTACCGCAGCCCGGAGGTGGACTACGACCACCGGGACCTGGAGCAGCAGCGGGCGATGCTGCGCGAGCAGTTCGCGGACGTCTCGTCCTGGCACACGCAAGGGCTGCTCGCCAGCGCCCTGGCCGACCCCGCCATGTACTTCGACTCGCTCAGCCAGGTCCGGATGGAGTCGTGGTCGTCCGGCCGTGTGGTGCTGGTGGGTGACGCGGCCTACTGCGCCTCACCGGCGTCCGGCGCCGGCGCCGAGCTGGCGCTGACCGGCGCCTACCGGCTCGCGATCGAGCTCGCCATGGCGGGCGGTGACCACGAGGCCGCGTTCCGCCGGTACGAGGAGGGTCAGCGGGAGCTCGTCACGCGCAAGCAGCAGATCGGGCCCAACGTCCGGCTGATGGTGCCGCGGACCCGTCTCGGCATGCGCGTCCGCAACCTGGTCGCGCGCCTTCCGCTGGCGGGGATGGAACGGATCATGGCGCCCAGGAAGGTGACGCCGCTGCCCACCTACGTCTCAAATAGCAAGACACAGTTCTCAGATGATGAGAAGAGGGTCTAGTGTCGAGGACATCGGAACCGACGGCTTGAGAGGTGATGTCGATGTCCACGCAGGCGACGTACACGCACGGCTTCCACACGACCGTGCTGAGCGCGCACAGCTGGCGCACGGTCGAGAACTCGGCGGCCTACCTCATCGAGCACCTGCGGCCGGAGGACACCGTCCTGGACATCGGCTGCGGCCCGGGCACGATCACCGCCGGGATCGCCGAACGCGTCGCCGCCGTGACCGCGGCCGACTCCTCCGAGGAGGTCCTGGCCAAGGCGCGGGCCGAGATCGAGGCGCGCGGGCTGCGGAACGTCTCGTTCGCCGCGGAGGACGTCCACGCGCTGAGCTTCGCCGACGACACCTTCGACGTCGTGCACGCCCACCAGGTGCTGCAGCACGTCGGTGACCCCGTACACGCGCTGGAGGAGATGCGGCGCGTGTGCAAGCCGGGCGGGATCGTCGCGGCCCGCGACGCCGACTTCGGCGCCATGATCTGGTACCCGAGCCCGCCCGGCATGGACGACTGGTTGCCGGTCTACTACGCGGTCGCGCGCGGCAACGGCGGCGAGCCCAACGGCGGCCGGATGCTGAAGGCATGGGCGATGCGCGCGGGCTTCACCGACGTCGCCGCCAGCTCGTCCACCTGGTGCTACTCCACGCCCGAGGAACGCGAGTGGTGGAGCGAGTCATGGGGCGGCCGCCTCCTGAACTCCTCGGTCGCCGACCACGCGGTCGCCGGGGGCCACGCCACGCGCGAGGACCTGCAGCGCATCTACGACGGCTGGAAGCAGTGGGCCGCCGCCGAGGACGGCTGGTACAGCGTCACGCACGGCGAGATCATCTGCCGCGCATGACGCCGAACGGCCCGGCGGTCAGCGCTGCCAGTCGGGGTCGCGGCCGTTCGCGCCGACGAGGCGGTCGAGCACGGGCGCGTCCGCCGCGACCTCGACCGGAGGGCCGAAGGCGCCGTCGGGCCCCGGGTCGGAGTCGGCGGTCGCGGGCACGATGAACGCCAGGCAGGCCTCGGCCGTCGCGTCGTCGACGCGGTAGTCCGCGCCGATCGCGCGGGCGATGTCCCAGCCGTGCACGACGACCTCGTTCAGCGCGACCCGGCCGCCGACCGCGCCCGGCAGCGTGACGTTGCCCGCCTCGGTCATGCCCTCCCAGGCGTCGGGCTTGCGCCAGGCCTCCGCGAGCGCCGCCAGCCGTTCGGGGATGCGCGTCCGCCAGTCGTCGCCGAGCCGCGAGGCGTCGACCTCCGGCGGCGGCGAGCCGGGCGCGAAGGTCTTCTCCGCCGCCATGCGGAACGCCAGCGTGACGCCGTCGACATGGTCCAGCAGGTCGGCGACCGTGTAGGCGGGGCACGGCGTGCTGAGCGCCAGCTGCTCGTCGGTCACCGCGGCGACCAGCTCGGCCAGCGTGCGGGTGGCGGACCCGAGATCGGGGTTCATGCGGCTCCTCTGTCCATTCACTCCTTGCACAGAAGAAGACTCGCGTCCCCCGCGAAAGTCATCGCTTGCCGGGCGCCGTTCCCCAGCCGCGGCACGCGGACCCGGGCGGGTCACCGACGTCCAGGCGGCCGTGGTGGCCGGTACGGATGCCGCTGATCAGGCCGAGCAGGTCCCCGAGCGTGGTCCTCGGCTCGCGCGAGCCCTTGGTGACCTTCACCCGGAGAAGCGACTCGAGACCGCCGGTCTCGACGCAACGATCGTCGTTCTGCATGGGAGGGGTCCTCCGGTCGCCGGACATGATCCTCGTCGCCACGTTACTCCGGGACGGCCGGGAGCGAACCCTCCTTCAGGCCGTGGATCTCGGCCTCCAGCGCCGCCACCCGCTCGGCCAGGCCGGTCGGGCTGGTGGGCCCGTCCGGCCCGTCCGGCTCGTCGTCGCCGGGATCCAGCCAGTCGTCGTCCCTGGCCTCGGGAGTCAGCCACTCCAGAAACCGGCCGAACCTCGAACGAGGGTGCTCGTCGCTCACATCGCCTCCGAATGCGCGGTCACCCTCTACGACCGCCCGCGGACGCGAACCTATGCCGTCATGATCAAAAAATCGGGACGACCCGCCCGGCGCTCCCCGCGAAGGGAGGCCGAGCGGGCCGCCGATGGTCGCCGATCGGACGCGCCGGTGGAGCGCGCCGGTGGGACGCGCCGGTGGGACGCGCCGATGGGCGCCGTTCGGTCAGAACGGGCCGGTGAGCTCGCCGAGCTTGCTGGTCAGCTGCAGGTTGTGCGAGTAGTCGACCGGGACGGTGACGACCGAGACGCCGTCGTCGTCCAGCGCCTTGCGCAGCGTCGGCAGCAGCTCGCCCGCGGAGGTGACGCGGTAGCCCTTGGCCCCGAAGCTCTCCGCGTACTTCACGAAGTCGGGGTTGGTGAACTTGATGTGGGAGTTGCGGCCCATCTCCAGGTCCATCTTCCACTCGATCAGGCCGTACGCGTCGTCCTCCCAGATCAGCACCGTGATCGGGATGTTCTCGCGGACGGCGGTCTCGAGCTCCTGGGAGTTCATCAGGAACGCGCCGTCGCCGGTCGCGGCCAGCACCCTGCGTTCGGGGTGGGCGAGCTTGGCGGCGAGCGCGCCGGGCACCGAGAAGCCCATCGAGGACAGGCCGTTGGAGACCAGCAGCGTGTTCGGCTCGTACGTCGGGTACATGCGGGCCATCCACATCTTCACCGCGCCGGTGTCGGCGAGCACGATGTCCTCGCGGCCCATGGCCTCGCGGACGTCGGCGACGATGCGGCGCGGCGACAGCGGGAAGGCGTCGTCGGCCTTGCCCTGGCGCAGTTCCTCGGCCATCAGCTCGCGGATCTTGCGGCCGGTGCCGCCCGTGGTTGAGAGAGGCTCAGGGAAGCGGCGGTGCACCGAGTCGGCGAGGGTGTGCAGGGTGCGGGAGATGTCGCCCTGGATGCCGACCTCGACCGGGTAGTGGTCGTCCACCTCGGCCGGGAACTGGTGAATGTGGATGATCTTCTTGTCCGAGTGGGGGTTGATCTTGACCGGGTCGAACTCCTGGAGCTCGTACCCGACCGCGATCAGCACGTCCGCCTCGTCGAAGCCGAAGTTGACGTAGTCGTGGCGCATGAAGCCGACCGCGCCGAGCGCGTTGCGGTGGTCGTCGGGAAAGACGCCCTTGCCGTTGAACGTGGTGGCGACCGGCAGGCCGAGCTGCTCGGAGAAGTGCACCAGCGCGTGGCCCGCGTGCGCCCGGGTGGCGCCGTGGCCGGCCAGGATGATCGGCTGCCGGGCGAGCGCGATCACGTCGGCGGCGCGGGCGATCTGCGCGGGGGAGGGCTCCTGCGGGCGGACGACGTTCACCTTCAGCGGCTTCAGCGCCGCGTCGACCTTCGCGGACTCGACGTCCTCGGGGATCGCCAGGTAGACGGCGCCCGGCCGCTCGGTCTGCGCGGTCTTGAACGCCTTGCGGACCATCTCGGGCAGGGCCTCGGCGGTCGGCGCCAGCTCGGACCACTTGGTGATCGGCCGGAAGAGCGACACCAGGTCGACGATCTGGTGGGACTCCTTGTAGATGCGGTCCAGCCCGACCTGGGCGGAGATCGCGACGACGGGCGTGGAGTTGGTGGTGGCGTCGGCGACGCCGAGCTGAAGGTTGATGGCGCCCGGGCCGAGCGTGGCGGAGGCGACCCCGGCCTTGCCGGTCAGGCGGCCGTAGATCTCGGCCATGAAGGCCGCGCCCTGCTCGTGGCGGACGAGGATGTAGCGGATCGAGGAATCGTTGAGGGCGTCGACGAAGTGGATGTTCTCCTCGCCCGGGATACCGAAGACGTACTCGACGCCTTCGGCCTCGAGGGTGCGGACCAGCAGCCGGGCGGCGTCGGCCTGGGTGGACATCGTGTGTCCTTCTTCCTTACGCGTTGTAGACCATCTGGGGTGCCGGGTCGGGCATCCGCTTCAGCGTCCGGGCGACCTGGCGCATTCCATCCAACCGTGTGGCCCGCGGCACCCCGGAGGCGGGTCAGGCGGCCGGGCCGTGGCGCGCCGGAGGCGGGTCGGGCGGCGGGTCGGGCGGCGGGACGCGTGGTGGGGCGGCGTGGTGGGGCGGCGCAGGCATGGGGAGGGGCGGCCCGGTGGGATCCGGACCGCCCCTCCCCATGCCCCAGTCACTGGGTGTGTGGTCTGAACGCGAATCTAAATGCGCTCCGTTATGTTGGGAACTTTCCCTTTCGTAAGGAAGGTGGGCAAGAAAATACGAATCCTCTTACCTTCGGCGGTCTTCCGCTCAGCGGAACGATGTCGTGGCGTTCGGGCGCGATGTAGGGCAGGGTCCCAGGGCGGGCCCGTACCCGCGTTGAGGAGGAACGATGGCGTTGCTGGAGCCGGGCCACTGGACCGGCAAGATCTTCAATGGCGGCTGGGCGAGCTCCGCGGGCGGCGTCTACGACGTCGTCGAGCCGGCCACCGGCGACGTGCTCGGCAGCCTCGGCCTCGCGACCGCCGAGGACGCCTCGGCCGCCGCCGCGTCGGCCGCCGCGGCCCAGCGCGACTGGGCGGCGCGCCCGTACGCCGAACGCGCCGCGATCCTCCGCAAGGTGGGCGACCTCGTCGAGGAGCACGCCGCCGAGATCGAGGAGTGGATCGTCCGGGAGTCGGGCTCGGTGCCGCCCAAGGCCGGGATCGAGACGGGCTTCATCACCGGCGTCTGTTACGAGGCGGCGGGCCTCGCCTCCCACCCGCAGGGCCTGGTGCTGCCGTCCGCGCAGCCGCGCTGGAGCCTCGCGCGGCGTCGCCCGGCGGGCGTGGTGACCGTGATCGCGCCGTTCAACTTTCCGCTGCTGCTGGCGATGCGTTCGGTGGCGCCCGCGCTGGCGCTCGGCAACGCGGTGCTGCTGAAGCCAGACCCCCGTACGGCGGTGTGCGGCGGCGTGGTGATCGCGCGCCTCTTCGAGGAGGCGGGCCTGCCGCCCGGCCTGCTGCACCTGCTGCCCGGCGGCGCCGACGTCGGCCAGGCCGTCGTTTCGGCCCCCGAGGTCCGCGTCGTCTCGTTCACCGGATCGACCGCCGCGGGCCGCGCGATCGGTGAGGTCTGCGGGCGGCTGCTGAAGCGCGCCCACCTGGAGCTCGGCGGCAACAACGCGCTGATCGTCCTGCCCGGCGCCGACATCGAACGGGCGGTCTCGGCGGGCGCGTGGGGTTCGTTCCTGCATCAGGGCCAGATCTGCATGACCACCGGCCGCCACCTGGTCCACGAGAGCCTGCACGAGGAGTACGTCGAGGCGCTCGCGGAGAAGGCCGACAAGCTGCCGGTCGGCAACCCGGCCACCGAGCAGGTCGCGCTCGGCCCGATCATCGACCACGCCCAGCTCGAACGCATCGACGGGCTGGTGTCGGCCACGGTCGACGCGGGCGCGCGCCTGGCCGCCGGCGGCAAGCACACCGGCCCGTTCTACCGCCCGACCGTGCTCGCGCAGGTGCGGCCCGACATGCCCGCCTACGCCCGCGAGGTCTTCGGCCCTGTCGCGCCGGTGCTGCCGTTCTCCACCGACGACGAGGCGGTCGCGCTGGCCACCGCCACCGAGTACGGCCTGTCGCTGGGCGTCCTCGGCGACGTCGGCCGCGCGATGGCGATCGCCGACGCGGTCCCCTCAGGCCTGGTCCACATCAACGACCAGACCGTCAACGACGAGCCCGTCATCCCGTTCGGCGGCGTCGGCGCCTCCGGCAACGGCTCGCGCTTCGGCGGCCCCGAGGCCAACCTCGAGGCCTTCACCGAGACGCAGTGGCTGACGATGCGGGGCGACATCGCCCCGTACCCGTTCTAGACGAGGTCCTTGATCGCGCGGAGTGTGGGCTCGTCCCGCACTCCCGCGATCAGCATCGTGGTGACGGGGCTGTCCCGCCACAGCTGCAGGCGTTCCTTGATGCGGCCGATCGGGCCGAGCAGCGAGATGGAGTCGGCGAGCTCGTCCGGCACCGCCCGGATGGCCGCGGCCCGGTCGCCGTCCAGGAAGAGCCGCTGCACCTCCTTGGCCTGCTCCGCGTACCCGAGCCGGCCGATCATGTCGAGGTGGAAGTTGTGGTCGCGCGCGCCCATGCCGCCGATGTAGAACGCGAGCGGCATCTTGGCGAACTCCAAGGCCGCGTCCAGATCATCAGTAACGATCGTCGTGACCGTCGCCGCGATCTCGAAGTCGTCCGCACGCCCCGCCAGCGACGCCCCGAACAGCGCCTCGATCTGTGACGGATCCACGAACAGCGGCAGCCACCCCTGCGTCAGCTCGGCGCCGAGCGCGATGTTCTTCGGCCCCTCCGCCCCCAGGTAGATCGGGATCTCCGGCCGTACCGGATGCACGATCGACTTGAGCGGCTTCCCGAGCCCCGCGCCCCCCACGTACGGCAGCGGATAGTGCGGCCCCGGATTAGTGACCGGCGCCTCCCTCCTCCACACCTGCCGAACGATGTCCAGATACTCCCTCGTGCGCGCGAGGGGTTTGGGGAACGGCACCCCGTACCAGCCCTCCACGACCTGCGGCCCCGAGGCGCCGAGCCCGAGGATCATCCGCCCGCCCGACAGCGCGTCCAGCGTCAGCGCGTGCATCGCCGTCGCCGCCGGCGTCCGCGCCGACATCTGCGTCACCGCCGTGCCCAGCTTGATCCGCGACGTCCGCGCCGCGTACCAGGTGAGCGGCGTGAACGCGTCCGACCCGTAGGCCTCGGCCGTGAAGACCGAGTCGTATCCCAGACGTTCGGCGGCCAGCACCGTCTCGGTCTGGTCGTCGGGGTCACGCTGCCAGTAGCCGACGTTGATGCCGAGCTTCAGTTCTGCGGTCACGGATCTGCACCCTCCGGTTCGGTACGCACCGCAGATACTAGAACACGTTCTATTTTCACGGAAGGGCCGCCTGCCGCGTACCGGGCATGCGAAGGGCCCTGCCCGATCGTGCGCGAGCAGGGCCGGCCGAACGCGTGGAGTTCAGCGCGAGCGCGTGAGGCTGAGCGCGTGGAGTTAGCGGACCGCGTCCAGGAGAGTCCGCCACTCGGCGGCCGAGAACAGCAGCGCGGGACCGTCCGGGTCCTTGGAGTCGCGCACCGCGCGGCCGTTGCCGGGCAGCGCCGCGACCTCGACGCACTGGTCGCCGCTGCCGCTGTGGGACGACTTGCGCCAGGTGGTTCGGCTGAGGGTGAGGTCGGTGGGGGTGGTTTCGGTCTGCACCTTGTTCACGTGCCGCTCCTTGCAGCCTCGTGGAGGAGGGACGCGGACTCCTCGGGCGGGAGGGTGAGGGCCTCGATCCGTTCGAAACGGGCCTTATGTTGGGCTATTGCCTGCTCACTCTCGATGTAAACGTCGCCCATCGTGCCCTCGACGTAGGCGATATCTGGGTCGGCGGGCTCCTCGAACGACAGGATCGTGAACCGGCCGTCGAGCCCCGCGTGCTCGCCCGCCGAGCGCGGCAGCAGCCGGATCGTCACCCGGGGTCGCCGGGCGCTCTCGGCGAGCGACTCCAGCTGCGCGCGCATGACCTCCGCGCCCCCTATCGGACGGTAGAGGACGGCCTCGTCGAAGATGAGGTTCAGGTGCGGAGGGTCGGGTCTGTCCAGGAGCGCCTGGCGTGCCTTGCGCGCGGCGATGCGGCGTTCGATGTGGGCGGGGCCGGGAAGCATGCGGCCCGCGGTGATGACCGTACGGGCGTAGTCCTCGGTCTGCAGCAGCCCGTGCACCAGTTGCGGATCCCACGCGCGGATCTCGTCGGCCTCGTCCTCCAGCGCCACGTAGCTGCCGGTGAACACGTCCGCGTACGCGGTCCACCAGCCGCGTTGACCCGCCTGCTTGGCGAGGGTGATGAGGGCGTCGCGGTCCGGGCTCGCGACGCCGTACAGGTCCAGCATGTTGGCGACATCGCCGTGCCGCGGCCGGGTCTGGCGGGTCTCTAGGCGGGACACCGTCGCGCGCGACCAGCCGAGACGGTCGGCCACCTCCTGCAGGGTGAGGCCCTGGTCCTCGCGCAGTCGGCGGAGTTCGCGTGCGAGCCGGCGGCCCCTTACGGTCGGCCGGTACGTCATGAAGGTGAGAGTCTCGTATCCGGCCCGAGTTTTACAACGCGATTGCACAAGACGGTAGAGCAATCTCCCCAACGGTGTTGCGGACCTGAGATTCTCACGACACGCTTGAAAATGTGACGACTCGGGGACTGAAAGTAACGGGGCGGTAGGAAACCGTACGAATCGGCACGTGAACCGCGGGAGGAACCCGTGAAAACGTCGATGGAGACCGCGGACGACGCGGAGGACGACGACGGCAGTATGTCGCTCGAGGATATGGGCGGCGGGCGCCGTCGCGTGCCCGCCCAGGCGCCGCCGGACCGGCAGGGCGCGATGCCCGGCTGGGTCTGGGCGCTGCCGCGCGGTCCGGGCTGCGCCGGCCACGCCAGGTCGGTGCTCGCCGAGGCGCTCGGCTCGCTCGGCGTGTCCCGGGACACGGTGGGCGACGCGCAGCTCATGGTGAGCGAGCTGGCGACCAACGCGCACCAGCACGCGTCCGACCACGGGCCGCACGAGCTGTGGCTCTATCTGGCCGAGCCCGAGGGCAACGGCCACTCGGCAGAGGTGCGGTGCGCGGTCTTCGACGCGCACGCCGACGCCAAGCTGCCGGGCTACTCCTGGACGTCGGGCGACTGCGGGCGCGGGCTCAGCATCGTCCGCGAGCTGTCGGAGGGGCGCTGGGGCATGCTGCGCACGCTGTCGCGGCTCGGCCCGTCGGTGCCGGGCAAGGCCGTCTGGTTCGCCGTCCCCGCCGAGGTCTCCGTCCGCGCCCTGTCCATGAACGCCCCCTCGGCTCCCGCCTCGCTCCCTGAGGACACCATCTGCCGCGCGAGCGCGGCCGAAGGTCTGGCCGAGGAACGAGGCTAGATCGCGAAGCGGTGCAGCGCTCGCCGAAGCCCGGTCAGGACGAGCCGCCAGGCGAGGCCGTGGGCCGGGGTTCTTGAAACACAGCGCTTTCGACGGCTGGGGCGATGTCGGTGATGAGGCTGAGCAGGGACCCCGCCAGCAGCGTGTGGGCCTGGGCGCGGCTCAGGGTCTTCTCCTGGAGCCACTGCCGGGTCGCCACCTCGGCCAGACCGGAGTACGCGCGCAGCACCGCGCGCAGGGTGTCGGTCGGCTCCTGAACGTGCAGAACGGTCAGCATGTGCTCGACGGTGATGTCGCGCGTCTTGTTGACGATGCGGCGCAGCTCGGGGTCCTGGCCGAAGCCCTCGGCGTCGAGCGCGGCGAGCCAGGTGTCGGCGTTGGTCTCCGCGGCGTCCAGGAACAGGTGAACGCACAGGTCCACGGTCTCCTGCAGCGGCATGTCGTCGTCCGGCGGCGGGGCCTGGTCGCTGTAGTCGACCGTGAGGCCCCGGACCACCTCGAGGAACAGCTCGCGCTTGGTGCCGAAGTAGTAGTGGATCAGCCCGCGCTGCACGCCGGACTCCCGGGCGATCGCCGCCGTGGAGACGTCGGCGTAGGGGAGTTCGGTGAACATCCGCCGGGCCACGCCGAGGATCTGGTCCCGGCGTTCGTCCCGGGGGAGCCGCTGATAGCCGGCCCGCGAAGCGCGAGGTGAGGACGGAGAAGCTGCCACCCCGCCAGCCTATGCGGCGCGGCCGGGGAGCGTCCCGCGCCGCCGTCCGCGCGACGGGGAGAAGAGGTTGAGGGGACGTTCACGGTTCACCACGTAGTCGGTGGGGCGGTGCCGTACGGCGGTGGGCGTCACCTTGGCGGCGGCGCGGTTGGCCTCGATGAGCGCGGCGAAGGTGAGCGCGCGCCGGGAGTTCCACGGGATGCCGAGCTCGCGCCGCAGCGGGGCAGGGAGGAGGGCGCCGGCGGCCAGCAGGTTGAGGTGGATGTAGGCGGAGCCGAGCGGCCAGGGCATCGGCAGCTTGCGCTCGGTGTCCAGCAGCTTGGCCGAGATCGTGGTCGGGCGCAGTTCCTCCCGTACGACCCGCTGGACGTAGGCGCGGAACGCGACGTAGGTCTCCGGGCAGTGCCCCTCGGGGACGCCGCACGCGTAGGCGATCAGCTTCTGCTCGGAGTAGAAGCGCTCCCGCTCGTCGTCGCTCAGGCGGCCGAACGTCCGCTGGTAGAGGTCGATCCCGTTGTGCACGAGCGTCGCCCAGACCCACATCAGCAGGTCGGGGTCGAGCGCGCGGTAGGCGACGCCCTCGTCGGACACGCCCTCGACGCGCTTGTGCATCTGCCGCAGGATGCGCGACTGCTTGGCCGAGACCTCGGGCGCGCCGAACGACAGCTTCAGCATGATGTCGGCCGTTCGCCACAGCCGCGCGAACGGGTCGGACTCGAAGTTGGAGTACTGCGCGACGCCCGCCGCGACCAGCGGATGCGTCACCTGCAGCAGCAGCGTGGGCGCGGCGCCCAGCCCGAGGACGGGCTCGCGCATGATCTTCCAGGACATGTCGCCGGGCCGGAACGGCAGCTCGTCGGATCGCTCCATGGGTCCAGTAGAACACGTTATTGGCGCTACGCCAATAGTGCTGTCACCCCGCCGCGACTTGGGCGCCCGAGGGCGGTATGCCATCCTTGGCCTGCGACGGAAGCGGAGGAACCCGGTGCGATTCCGGGGCTGTCCCGCAACTGTGACCAGGGGAGTTCTCTCTCGCTCGTAAGCCACGGCGGCAACGCTGGAAGGCTGGGGGAGGACGTCGATCCGGGAGCCAGGAGACTCCGGCCGTCGGACAGGACCGCCACGGGCGTGGACACCCGAGGGAAGGACATGAGGCATGGCCTCAGGCAGCAGGGGTGGCGCCGCGCGCTACCCGTTCTCGGCGATCGTCGGGATGGACGACCTCAAGCTCGCGCTGCTGATCAACGCGGTGTCGCCGGGCGTCGGCGGGGTGCTCGTGCGCGGCGAGAAGGGCACCGCCAAGTCGACGATCGTCCGGGCGCTCGCCGGGCTGCTGCCCGCGGTCGCCGTCGTGCCCGGCTGCCGCTTCTCCTGCGATCCTGACGACCCTGATCCTGCCTGTCCCGACGGGCCGCACAACGCCGCCGCTGACGCCGGTGACGCCGATGCCGACGCCGGTGATCCCGGCTCGCGTGCCGAACGGCAGGCGCGCCTGGTGGAGCTGCCGGTCGGTGCCTCCGAGGATCGGCTCACCGGCTCGCTGGACATCGAACGGGCGCTGACCGAGGGCGTGAAGGCCTTCGAGCCCGGCCTGCTCGCCGCCGCGCACCGCGGCGTGCTGTACGTCGACGAGGTCAACCTCCTGCACGACCACCTGGTGGACCTGCTGCTGGACGCCGCCGCGATGGGAGAGTCCTACGTCGAACGCGAGGGCGTCTCGGTCCGGCACGCGGCGCGCTTCCTGCTGGTCGGCACCATGAACCCGGAGGAGGGCGAGCTGCGGCCGCAGCTGCTCGACAGGTTCGGGCTGACCGTCGAGGTGGCCGCCACCCGCGAGCCCGAGGAACGCGCCGAGGTCGTCCGGCGGCGGCTGCGCTACGACGACGACCCGGCCGGCTTCGCGGCGGGCTGGCGCGAGGCCGAGGCCGAGCTGGCCGAACGGATCGCCGCCGCCCGCGACCTGGTCGGCGGCGTCGAGCTGACCGACGCCGCGCTCCGCCAGATCACCGCCGTGTGCGCCGCGTTCGAGGTGGACGGGCTGCGCGCCGACCTGGTCACCGCGCGGGCCGCGATCGCGCTGGCGGCCTGGAACGGGCGGACGAGCGTGAACTCCGACGACGTGCGGACGGCCGCCCGCCTCGCGCTCCCGCACCGGCGCCGCCGCGACCCGTTCGACGCGCCCGGCCTGGACCGCGAGAAGCTCGACGAGGTCCTGGACGAGCACGACGACGACCCCCAGCCGCCCGACGACGACGGCCCGGGACCCGGCCCATCCGGTGGCGGTCCCGTCGATGGTGACGGTTCGGGTCCTGAACAGGAGCAGGAGCCGTCCAACGGATCGAGCCCGGCACAGCAGCAACAGCACGGCGAGCAGCAGCCCGCTCCGGCGGACGCCGCGTACAAGCCGAAGCTCTTCACCGTCCCCGGGACCGGCACCGGCGCGCCCGGCCGCCGCTCCAAGGCGCGCAGCCCGTACGGACGCGTCTCCGGCGCCCGGCCAGGCGCACGCAACCTGCACCTCACCGCGACCCTGCGCGCCGCCGCGCCGCACCAGCGCGCACGCGGCCGCAGCGGCCCCGGCCTGATCGTCGCCGCCGACGACCTGCGCGAGACCGTACGGGAGGGCCGCGAGGGCAACCTCGTGCTGTTCGTGGTCGACGCGAGCGGGTCGATGGCGGCGCGGCAGCGGATGCGCGCGGTCAAGGGCGCGGTGCTGAGCCTGCTGCTGGACGCCTACCAGCGCCGCGACAAGGTCGGCCTCATCACGTTCCGCGGCACCGGCGCCGACCTGGCGCTGCCGCCGACCTCCTCGGTCGAGGCGGGCGCGCGGCGGCTGGAACGCCTGCCGACCGGCGGCCGCACCCCGCTGGCCGCCGGGCTCCTGCGCGCCGCCGAGGTGCTGCGCGTCGAACGGCTGCGCGACCCGGCCCGCCGCCCGCTGCTGGTCGTCGTGACCGACGGCCGCGCCACCCACGGCCCCGACCCGGCCGCCGCGGCCGGACTGCTGAACGGCGTCGCGTCGGTCGTCGTCGACTGCGAGTCCGGGCCGGTCAGGCTGGGGCTGGCGGGACGGCTCGGTGGGCTGCTGGAGGGCGAGGTCGTACGGCTGGAGGACCTCGCCGCCGACTCGCTCGCGGGTGTCGTCCGGGACGTACGGAAGCGGGAGGTGGCCTGAGATGCCGCAGGGCAAGCCGGAGTACGTGCCCGAGGACGGGCTGACCACGCGCGAGCGCCGCAACCGGCCGCTCGTGGTCGTGCACACCGGGCCCGGCAAGGGCAAGTCGACCGCCGCGTTCGGGCTCGCGCTGCGCGCCTGGAACCAGGGCTGGCCGATCGGGGTGTTCCAGTTCGTGAAGTCGGCCAAGTGGCGGATCGGCGAGGAGCGTGCGCTGCACGTCCTCGGCGAGAGCGGCGAGGGCGGCCTGGTCACCTGGAACAAGATGGGCGAGGGCTGGTCGTGGATCCAGCGGCCAGGCACCGAGGCCGACCATGAGGCCGACGCGCGCGAGGGCTGGGAGCAGATCAAGCGCGACTTCGCCGCCGAGACCTACCGGTTCTACGTGCTCGACGAGTTCACCTACCCGATGAAGTGGGGCTGGATCGACGTCGAGGACGTCCTCTCCGTACTGAAGGACCGGCCGGGCAACCAGCACGTCGTCATCACCGGCCGCGACGCCGACCCGCGCCTGATCGAGTTCGCCGACCTGGTGACCGAGATGGGCAAGGTCAAGCACCCGATGGACCGCGGTCAGAAGGGCCAGAAGGGCATCGAGTGGTGACGGTCGTGATGTCCCGGGTCCCGCGCGTCGTCGTGGCCGCGCCCGCGTCGGGCAGCGGCAAGACGACCGTGGCCACCGGGCTGATGGCGGCGTTCGCGGCGCGCGGCCTGCGGGTGTCGCCGCACAAGGTCGGTCCGGACTACATCGACCCCGGCTACCACGCGCTGGCGACCGGGCGCCCGGGACGCAACCTCGATCCGTGGCTCACGTCGGAGGAGCTGATCGCGCCGCTGTTCCTGCACGGGGCAGCGGGCGCTGATGTGGCCGTGGTCGAGGGCGTGATGGGGCTGTACGACGGAGCCTCGGGCGAGGGGGACTTCGCCTCGACGGCGCATGCGGCACGGCTGCTGGACGCGCCCGTGATCCTGGTGGTCGACGCGTCGGCGGCGGGGCGTTCGGTGGCCGCGATGGTGCACGGGTTCCGCACGTACGGGGACGGCGTGCAGCTCGGCGGCGTGATCCTCAACCAGATCGGGTCGCAGGGGCACGAGCGGCTGTGCCGTGAGGCTGTGGAGGAGCTCGGCGTTCCGGTGCTGGGTGCGCTGCGGCGGCGCGATGACGTGGCCAAGCCGTCGCGCCACCTCGGGCTCGTTCCGGCGGCCGAACGCAGCGCCGAGGCCGTCGAGACGGTCGAACGGCTGGGCGCGCTGGTGGCCGAGTCGTGCGATCTCGATGCCGTGCTGGCGCTCGCTCGGAGCGCGCCCGGACTGGCGGGCCCGGCGTGGGCGCCTGGGGCCGAACGCGCCGAACGTGGTGAACGCATCGAGCGTGGTGAACGCGCCGAACGTGGTGAACGCATCGAGCGTGGTGAACGCATCGAGCGCGGCGAGCGCGTGGAACGGGGCGCGACGGTGCGGGTCGCGGTGGCGGGCGGCGAGGCGTTCACCTTCGGGTACGCCGAGAACGAGGAGCTGCTGGCGGCCGCCGGAGCCGAGGTCGTGCGCTTCGATCCGCTGCGCGACGAACGGCTGCCCGACGGCACGCGCGGCATCGTGATCGGCGGCGGCTTCCCCGAGGTGTACGCGGCGGACCTGTCGGCCAACGAGCCGCTCCGCAAGGAGGTCGCCGCGTTCGGCGGGCCCGTGTACGCCGAGTGCGCCGGGCTGCTCTACCTGGCCGAGGAACTGGACGGGCAGCCGATGTGCGGCGTCCTGACCGGAGTGACCGCGACGATGGCGCCGCGGCTCACGCTGGGTTACCGTGCCGCCGTCGCGGTCTCCGACTCGCCCGTGGCACGCGCGGGTGAACGCGTGCACGGGCACGAGTTCCACCGGACCGTCACCGAGCCGGGAGCGGGCGAGACCGCGGCCTGGCAGTGGTCCAAGGCGGGGCCGGAAGGCTTCGTGCGGGGCGGCGTCGTCGCCTCGTACCTGCACCTGCACTGGGCCGGCACGCCGTGGTTCGCGCAGAGGTTCGTGGAGGCCTGCCGATGAGTGGCGAAGAGACGTTCCGGACCGAGACGCCGCTGGTCGGTGGGCGGGTGGAGCTGCGCGCCTACGGGCTGGACGACGCCGAGGCGCTGATCGAGATCATCCGGGCGGGCGAGGGCTTCCTGCCGCCCAACTTCCCGAAGGAGCTCGACGCCGAGCTGCTGGCGTGGTGGCTGACCGAGGGCGTGCACCAGCCCCGGCGGTACGGGCTGGCCGCGCACTTCGCGGTGATCGACCGCGAGAGCGGCGCGTTCTGCGGAACGATCGGGCTGTTCCGGGTCGACTGGTCGCAGCTGACCTGCGAGGTCGGCTACGGCATGCGGCCCGGCCTGCGCGGGCGCGGCTACGCGACCGACGCGCTGCGGCTGGTCGCGGAGTGGGCGCTGCGCGAATGCGGGCTTCACCGGGTCGAACTGCGCGCCGCCACGTCCAACATCGCCTCGATCCGGGTGGCGGAGAAGGCCGGGTTCCTGCGGGAGGGGCGTGCGCGCGGCGCCGAACGCGGGCCGGGCGGGACCAACCACGACCAGTTCGTCTTCAGCATGCTGGAAGCGGATCTGGATCGCCGGGACGCCGATCGCCGGGAGGTCGCACCTCCCGAGCTGGTCGGGATCGGGGTCGGGCCGGGCGATCCGGAGCTGGTGACCGCCAAGGCCGTGCGGATCCTGCGCGAGGCCGACGTCGTGCTGGTGCCGGTCATGGCGCTGGACGAGGAGGGCCGTGCGGAGTCGGTCGTACAGGCCTACACGGGCAAGGCCGAGCGGGTCGTCTTCGCCCTGAACGACCGGGGCGGGGTGACCGAGAAGCGCGCCGCGGCCTGGGACGGCGCCGCCGAACGGGTCGTGCGGGCGTTCGAGGAGGGCGCGCGGCGGGTCGTCTTCGCGACGATCGGCGACCCCAACGTCTACTCGACGTTCACCTACCTGGCGCAGACCGTGCGGGAACGGATGCCCGCCGTCGCCGTCCGGACCGTACCGGGGATCACCGCGATGCAGGACCTGGCGGCGCGTTCGGGGACCGTGCTGGTCGAGGGCTCGGAGTCGCTGGAACTGGTGCCGCTCGCGAAGGGGACCGACGGCCTGGACGCGGCGCTGGAGACGGGCAACACCGTCGTGGCCTACAAGTTCGGCTCCGTCGCGCCCGCGGTGGTCGAGGCGCTCAAGGACGCCGGGCGGCTGGAGGACGCCGTCTACGGCGCGCGGCTCGGGCTCGAGGGCGAGGAGATCCGCCCGGCGCACGAGCTGACCGGGCCCGTTCCCTATCTGTCGACGTTGATCATTCCTGGGCGCAGGACCAGCCGTGGAGGCAAGCTGTGAGTGCTGGGCGTGTGGGCGGTGGGCGTGCGAACGCTGGGCGTGTGAGCGACGAACGTGCGAACGACGGGCGTGCGAGCGACGAACGTGTGAGCGACGGGCGTGTGTTGTTCGTGGGCGCGGGCCCGGGCGCGGCGGATCTGCTGACGTTCCGTGCCGCCGCGGCGATCGCTGACGCGGACGTGGTGATCTGGGCGGCCAGCCTCGTTCACCCGGACGTTCTGCGGCACGCGCGGGAGGACGCCGAGATCGTCGACTCCGCGCAGCTGCCGATGGAGGGCGTGCTGCCGTACTACGAGCGCGCCGTCGCCGAGGGACTGACGATCGCGCGCATCCACAGCGGCGACCCGGCGCTGTGGGGCGCGCTGCAGGAGCAGCTCGAACGGTGCCGCGAGATGGGCCTGGACGTCGAGGTGATCCCCGGGGTGTCGAGTTTCAGCGCGGTCGCGGCGGCCGTGGAACGGGAGCTGACCATCCCCGAGGTCGCGCAGTCGGTGATCCTCACGCGGCTCGGCGGCGGCAAGACGCCGATGCCGGAGGGTGAGGAGGTACGCGAGTTCGCGCGGCACGGGACGACGATGGCGCTGTTCCTGTCGGCGGCGCGTTCCGGGCAGCTGCAGGAGGAGCTTTTGGAGGGCGGCTACCCGGAGGAGACCCCGTGCGTGGTCGCCTACCAGTGCAGCTGGCCGGACGAGCTGATCGTCCGGTGCGCGCTGAGCGAGCTCGCCGAGACCGTGAAGGCCCACAAGCTGTGGAAGCACACGCTGGTGCTGGTCGGCCCGGCGCTCGCTGCGGGCGGCACGCGCTCGCATCTGTATCACCCAGGTCACTTCCACGGTCACCGGCGTGCCGAACCCGCGGCGCGCCGCCGTCTCCGGGAGGCTCGTCGCTCGTCTTGAGCGACGAGGAAGCGAGCTGTCCGACATGAGTTCCGACATGAGTGAAGATCAAGCGATCACGCGCGCGGGCGTGGAGCAGGCCGTCTCGGCGATGGCCGCGCAGGACGAGACGACGCTGGTGCTGTGCACGGGCGGAGGTACGGAGACGGGGGCCCGGAAGATGATGCCCAAGCTGCCCGACGCCTGCTTCGTCGAGGTCGGCGGCTTCACCGACGCGGCGCTCGGCAAGGCGGCGGAGCACGGGGTCAAGCAGGTCATCTTCGTCGGGAGGGCGGGCGAGCTGGCCGAGCTCGGCTCTCCGAAGGACGGCACCGGGCTGCTCGGCGCGATCACGACCGACATGACCGGGTCGGCGGAACTGGCCGCCGAGGTCGTCGCCGCCGACACGGCTCAGCGGGCGTACGAGCTGTGGGAGGCGGCGGGCGTGCTGGGTCCGTGCGGGCGGGAGCTTTGCCGGCGGGTGGGACTCCAGTTGGAGCAGTCCGCGGCCGAGGGGGCCGGCCCGGCCGGGGGAGAGAGCGCGCCGGTCGCTGCGCAGGTCGTGCTGGTCGACTCCACCGGCGAGCGGATGGTCGCCATGGCCGGACGGCTGGCGCGCTGACATGATCACGGTGGTCGGGTACGACGGCTCCCCGCTGGGGGACGAGGCCGTGGCCGCGCTGGCCGGGGCCGCTCTGGTGGTGGGCGGCGCGCGCCATCTGAAGGCCGTCGAGGCGTCCGTGCAGGCCGACGCCCGCACCATCGTCCTTGGAAACGTTTCCACCGCGCTGGACGAGATCGACGCCTTCGCTTCTACGGAACGGCAGGGCGGCGGTGTTGCCGTCGTGGCGAGCGGAGATCCTTCGTTCTTCGGGATCGTTCGGGCGCTGCGGGAGCGGGGACATCGGCCGCGGGTGATTCCGGCGCTGTCGTCGGTGGCGCAGGCGTTCGCGCGGGCCGGGCTGCCGTGGGACGACGCGGTCGTGGTGTCGGCGCACGGGCGTGACCTGCGGCGGGCCGTGAACGTGTGCCGCGCGTTCCCCAAGGTCGCCGTACTGACCGCGCCCGGGGCTGGACCGGCGGAGCTGGCGCGGGAGCTGTTCCCGCAGACGCCCAGGTCGTTCGTGGTGTGCGAGGACCTGGGCGGGCCGAACGAGCGGGTCGTGCACGTACGGCCTGCGGAGGCGTCCACGCGGCCGTGGCGCGAGCCGAACGTGGTGCTCGTGCTCGATTCGCGGCGTTCGGTGGGAGAACGGGGCTGGATCGCGGGCGCCCGGCCCGGCCCGGCGGGCTGGGCGCTGCCGGAGACGGCGTTCGAGCACCGCAACTCGCTGATCACCAAGCCCGAGGTGCGGGCGCTCGCGCTGGCGAAGCTGGGTCCGCGCGTCGGCGACCTGGTGTGGGACATCGGCGCGGGCAGCGGATCGGTCGCGATCGAGTGCGCGCGGTTCGGCGCGGCGGTCGTCGCGGTCGAGCGGGACGAGGCGTCGTGCGACCGGATCCGCGCGAACGTGCGCGCGTACGGGGTCAAGGTCGCGGTGTCGCGGGGCGAGGCGCCGGGCGTGCTGGAACACCTGCCCGTGCCGGACGCGGTCTTCGTCGGCGGCGGCGGTCCCGAGGTCGTCCAGGAGTGCGCGGCGCGCGCGTTGCGGTGCGTGGCCGTCGCGCTGATCGCGGTCGAACGAGTCCGGCCGACGATCGACGCGTTGCGCGAGGAGGGGATGGTCGTGGACGCGGTGCACGTACAGGCGAGCCGGTTGGCGGAGATGCCCGGTGACGTGCATCGATTCGCCGCGACCAACCCGGTCTATCTGGTGTGGGGCGTACGCGAGGGCGCGGTGCCCTCGGAGGTCGCGGTCGAGGAGGTGCGGGCCGTGCGGAGCGAGGACATCGCCCAGCTGCCCGAGGAGGGGAACGGCGAGTGATCGGAGTAGTCGCGGCGACCGCAGGCGGTCGCGCGGCCGCGGCCAGGCTCGCCGACGCCTGGCCCGGCGAGGTGACGGTGTACGAGTCGCACCCGTCGCACGAGTCGCACCAGTCGGTCGCGGACGGGCTGCGTGCGGCGTGGCGGGAGTGCGACGCGATCGTGAGCTTCCTCGCGGTCGGCGCCGCCGTGCGCGTGCTGGCGCCGCTGCTGGAGGACAAGGCGACCGACCCGGCCGTGGTGTGCGTGGACGAGGGGCTGCGGTTCGCGGTCGCGGTGCTCGGCGGCCACCACGGCGCGAACCCGCTGGCCGAACGGCTCGCCGCGGTCCTCGGCTGCGAGCCGGTGGTGACGACCGCGAGCGATCGCGCCAACGTGACGCCGCTGGACTCGTACGGCGCCGACCTCGGCTTCGGTGTCCACAACCGGGAGTCGCTGGCACGCGTCGGGGCGGCCGTCCTGTCGGGCGAGCCGGTCGCGCTGGAGGGCGCAGACGGCTGGCCGCTGCCCGCGCTCCCGCCGAACGTGGGGACGGACGGCGCTCTGCGGATCGTGGTGACCGATCGAGCGGAGGTGCCGGACGGGGTCCTCGTCTACCGTCCGTCGTCGCTGGTCGTCGGCGTCGGATCGGCGCGCGGCGTCTCGGCCGAGGAGGCCGGGGCGTTGATCGATGCGGCGCTGGACGAGGCAGGGCTAGCGGCCGAGTCGGTCCGCTGCCTGGCGACCGTGGACCTGAAGGCGGACGAGGAAGGAATCCTCGCGGCGGCGCGGGCGCGCGGCTGGGAGGTCGTCACCCATCCGGCTTCGGCTCTGGCCGAGGTGGACGTCCCGAACCCGTCCGACGTGGTCCGAGCAGAGGTGGGGACGGCGTCGGTGGCGGAGGCTTCGGCGCTGCACGCGGCTCGCTCGTTCGGCCGTGACGCGCAGCTGATCCTTCAGAAGCGCAAGTCGGCGAACGCGACAACGGCGGTGGCCCGGCTCGTGCCCAAGGGCAAGCTCAGCATCGTCGGCCTCGGACCGGGCGCGCGCGACCTCGTCACCCCGCGAGCGGTGGCGGCGCTGCAGCGAGCGTCGGTGATCGTCGGGCTCGACCAGTACGTGGACCAGATCCGTGACCTGCTGCGGCCGGGCGTGCGCGTGCTGGAAAGCGGGCTCGGCCAGGAGGAGGAACGCGCCCGTACCGCCGTCGAAGAGGCCTCGCGGGGCCGCGCCGTCGCGCTGATCGGATCGGGCGACGCGGGCGTCTACGCGATGGCGAGCCCGGCGCTGGAGTTCGCCTCGTACGACATCGAGGTGGAGGGCGTGCCGGGCATCACGGCGGCCGTCGCGGCGTCCAACCTGCTGGGCGCGCCGCTCGGCCACGACCACGCCTACATCTCGCTCTCCGATCTGCACACCCCCTGGGAGATCATCGAACGGCGCGTGCGCGCGGCGGCCGAAGGCGACTTCACGATCAGCTTCTACAACCCGCGCAGCCGCGCCCGCGACTGGCAGCTCCCCGCCGCGTTCAAGATCCTCGCCGAGCACCGGCCGCCGGCCACGCCCGTCGGCCTCGTACGGAACGCCTCGCGCCCGGACGAGACGGCGACCCTGACCACGCTGGAGGCCGTGCGGGCCGAGGACGTGGACATGTTCACCGTCGTCCTGGTCGGTTCGAGCCGCAGCCGCGCGGTGGCCGGGCGCTTCGTCACCCCTCGGGGGTATCGATGGGCATAACCTCCATGGCGCATGAAAACCTGAAGGTGATTGTCACCGAGCGGTGTGGCGAGCGCATCGAGGTGTGCCCCGTGGACGCGATCGAGGAGAGTGCATGAGTTTTCGCCAACCCCACCCGATCGAGGTGCGGTCGTACGAGATCCTGCGCTCCCGCGTCGACCTGACCCCGATGCCGCCGCTGTGGCGCGCGGTCGCCGAACGGGTGATCCACTCCAGCGCCGACCTGGAGTACGCGGTCGACCTGGTGACCAAGGAGGAGTTCCTCAAGTCGGGCTGGGCGGCGCTGCGCGACGGCGCCCCGATCGTCACCGACGTCGAGATGGTCGCCGCCGGGATCACCGCCCGCGAGACGATGTGCCACATCAACGACCCGGCCGCCGCCCGCCTGGCCAAGGCCGCCGGGATCACCCGTTCCGCCGCCGCCATCCGCCTGTCGTACTCCGAGGTGGGGCCGGGCGCGGTGTGGGTGGTCGGCTGCGCGCCGACCGCGCTGTTCGAGCTCATCGCGCAGAAGGTCAGGCCGTCGCTGGTCATCGGGCTCCCGGTCGGCTTCGTCGGCGCGGCCGAGTCCAAGGAGGCCCTGCGTTCCAGCGGCCTGCCCCAGCTCAGCAACTACACCGAGAAGGGCGGCTCGGCGGTCGCCGCGGCCGCCTGCAACGCGCTGCTGTATTACGAGGAGAGTGGTGTCCGGTGAAGCCGCCATTGCTGGTGGTCGGCCACGGCACGCGGGACGAGGCCGGCGTCGCCGACTTCACCCGCTTCATCGAACGGCTGGGCCGACGGATGCCCGTCGAGGTGGCGGGCGGCTTCATCGAACTCTCGCCCCCGCCGCTGACCGAGGCCGTAGCCGCCCTGTACGCCTCCGGCCACCGCCATCTGGCCGCCGTACCCCTGGTCCTGGTCGGCGCGGGCCACGGCAAGGGCGACATCCCCGGCGCCATGGCGCGCGAGCTGGTCCGCCACCCCGGCCTCTCGTACAACTACGGCCGCCCGCTAGGCCCGCACCCCACCCTGCTGCGCCTCCTAGCCGAACGCCTCACCACCGCCCTGGAAGCCGACATCCCCCACCCGCGGCCCGCCGGGTCTGGCGGAACGGCGGTGTTGCTGGTGGGCCGGGGATCCACGGATCCGGACGCGAACGCCGAGGTGCACAAGGTCGCTCGGCTGCTCTGGGAGGGGCGCGGAGCGTCCGGGCCGGAGCAGGGGCCGGGGCTGGCGACCGTGGAGACGGCGTTCATCTCGCTGGCGCGGCCGAGCGTCGCCGAGGGACTTGAACGCTGCCGGCTCCTGGGAGCCCAGCGGATCATCGTCCTGCCGTACTTCCTGTTCTCGGGCGTGCTGCCGGACCGGGTCGTGGCCGAGGCGGCGGCGTACGCGGGATCCCATCCCGGGCTCGACGTGCGCTGCGCCGAGGTGATCGGGGACTGCGACGGCCTGGCCGATCTCGTGGCCGAACGCTACGAAGAGGCCCTCGCCGGCGACATCCGCATGAACTGCGACACCTGCGTCTACCGGATCGCCATGCCAGGCTTCGAGGACCGGGTGGGAGCACCCCAGACGCCGCACCATCACCCCGACGACCCCGCAGGTCACGGGCATGGCCATGGGCACGTTCATGCCCACTGAACCGTTGTACTACGAGGCGCACATCCCCCCTCGCGCCGCGGGCGGCACAGGTCAGAGCACCGACGATGAAGGGGGACCGAAGTGAGCGACCCGCAGCAGACCGACGAGGTGGACCTGCTGCACCACGGGGACGCGGAGGTCGACGACGGCCTCGTCGACTTCGCGGTGAACGTGCGTTCATCGGCGCCGCCCGAGTGGCTGGCCGAACGGCTGCGCACCTCGATCGCCGACCTCGCCGCGTACCCGGACCCGGGAGCGGCCCGCCGGGCCGTGGCACGCAGGCATCACCGCGCCGTCGAGGAGGTCCTGCTCACCTCCGGCGCCGCCGAGGCGTTCGTGCTGCTGGCCCGCGTGCTGGAGCCGCGCCGCGCGGTGGTGGTGCACCCGCAGTTCACCGAGCCCGAGGCCGCCCTGCGCGCCGCGGGTCATGAGGTGGAACGCGTCGTCCTCGGCAAGGACTTCACCCTCGACCCGGCCGCCATCCCCGACGACGCCGACCTGGTCATGATCGGCAACCCGACCAACCCGACCTCGGTCCTGCATCCCGAGGCCGCCGTGGCGGCGCTGGCCCGCCCGGGCCGCACGGTCGTGGTGGACGAGGCGTTCATGGACTGCGTGCCGGGCGAGCCGGAGAGCCTCGCCGGGGTGCCGGGGCCGGGCCTGGTGGTGATCAGGAGCCTGACCAAGACCTGGGGCCTGGCGGGCCTGCGGGCCGGCTACCTTCTCGCCGAGGCCAGCCTGGTCACGAAACTGGCCGCCGCGCAGCCGCTGTGGGCCGTCTCCACGCCCGCGCTCGTCGCGATCGAGGCCTGCTGCTCGCCCGCCGCGGTCGCCGAGGCCTCGGCCTGGGCGGTCGAACTGGCCGCCGAACGCGACCGCCTGGTGGCCGAGCTCACCCACCGCGGCCTGTACGTGGTGCCCGGCTCGCGCGCGTCGTTCCTCTGCGTACGCGTGCCCGACGGCCTGGGCATACGCGCCCTCCTGCGGCAGCGCGGCTACGCCGTCCGCCGCGGCGACACCTTCCCCGGCCTGGGCCCCGACTGGCTGCGCATCGCGGTCCGCGACCGCCCCGCGAACGACGCGCTCCTAGAGGTCCTCGGTGAGCTCGGCATCTGAGATGACCCCGCCCCCCGACCCCTCGCCCAAACCCCCCGCGCCCGGCACGGGACCATCACCCGAGCCAGGCGAGCAGCCGACCCCCGCACCGCTTCTCGCCGATGCCGGCCGACCGGCGTCCGCACCGCCAGCCGATCCGACGCCCGCACCGCCTTCCACGGCCGCCGAACGCCCGACGCTCGCACCGCCTTCCTCGGCCGCCGAACGCCCGACGCCCGCGCCGCCATCCGCCGACGCCGGACGGCCGGCGCCCCCGCAGCCTTCCGCGGACGTCGAACGACCTGCGCACGCCCAGCCCTTCGCAGCCGCCGAGCGCCCGAAGCCCGCACCGCCGTTCGCGGACGCTGAGCGGGCGGCGGTTTATCGGGCGATCGCTGAGCGGCGGGACGTGCGGAACGGGTTCGTGGGCGATCCGGTGGACGACGCGGCGCTCGTACGGGTGCTGGAGGCGGCCCATCGGGCGCCGTCGGTCGGGCTGACCCAGCCGTGGGACTTCCTGATCATCCGGGATCCGGCCCGGCGGAAGCGCGTGCGCGGGCTGGCCGAACGGCAGCGCGACGCGTACGCCGCCTCCCTCACCTGGCCGCGCGCGGCGCGCTTCGACCGGCTCAAGATCGAGGCGATCGTCGAGGCGCCGATCAACATCGCGGTCACCTGCGACCCCTCGCGCGGCGGCCGCAACCCGCTCGGCCGGCGCAGCCAGCCGCAGACCGCGCCCTACTCGGTGGCCTGCGCCGTCGAGAACCTCTGGCTCGCCGCCCGCGCCGAGGGCCTCGGCGTCGGCTGGGTGAGCTTCTTCGACGAACGCGAACTGGCCGCCGAACTGGGCCTGCCAGCCCATCTGGAGGTCGTCGCGTACCTGTGCCTGGGGCACGTACGCGAGTTCGCGACCGCGCCCGAGCTGGCGCTGAGCGGCTGGGCCCGCCGCCGCCCGCTGGCCTGGGCGGTCCACGATGAGACGTACGGGCGACGTCACCTACCCGGGGAGGCACCGGTGAACCTGATCGAGCAGACCATCGCCGCGATCCAGCCGCTGGACGAGGCCGCGATGCGGGACGCCCGCGACCACCAGGCCCGGCTCACCAAGCCGCCGGGCGCGCTCGGCGTCCTGGAGGAGGTGTCGGTCCAGCTCGCCGGGCTCGCCGCGATCTCCCCGCCGCCGCTGCCCGAGCCCGCCGCCGTCGCGATCTTCGCGGCCGATCACGGCGTGCACGCACAGGGCGTGACGCCATGGCCACAAGAGGTCACCGCTCAGATGGTTGCCAACTTCCTGGCCGGCGGCGCCGTGGTGAACGCGTTCGCCGGGCAGGTCGGAGCCGAGGTCACGGTCGTGGACATCGGCGTCGCAAGTCCGCTGCCCGAGGCCCCCGGCCTGCTGCCGCGCAAGGTCGCCCCCGGCACCGCCGACATGACCGAGGGCCCCGCGATGACCGCCGAGCAGGCCCGGCAGGCCGTCGAGACCGGCATCGAGGTCGCCCGCGACCTGGTGTCGGCGGGCGCCCGCTGCCTGATCACCGGCGACATGGGCATCGCCAACACCACCGCCTCCGCCGCGTTGATCTCCGCGTTCACCGGCCTGCCGCCCGAACGCGTCACCGGCCGCGGCACCGGCATCGACGACGCCACCCACGCCCACAAGATCGACATCGTCCGCACGGCCCTCCACCGCAACGCCCTCCTCCCCGAGGGCGGGCGGGGGCCGATGGAGGTTTTGGCGGGGGTCGGGGGGCTTGAGCATGCGGCGTTGGCGGGGTTCATTCTCGGCGGGGCGGCGTTGCGGGTGCCGGTGGTGCTGGACGGGGTGATCGCCGGGGCGGCGGCCCTGGTGGCGGCGGCGCTGTGCCCGGACGCGCTGGGCGCGTGCGTGGCGGGGCACCGTTCGGCCGAGCCCGGGCACGCGGCGGCGGTCGAGCATCTGGGGTTGAGGCCCTTGGTCGATCTTGAACTGCGGCTGGGCGAGGGGACCGGGGCCCTGCTGGCATTGCCGCTGGTCCAGGGCGCGGTACGCGTTCTGCACGAGGTGGCGACCTTCGATTCGGCCGGCGTGAGCGGTAAACAGGAGGGGCCCGAGTAACGCAGAGATCACGGTCTGAGTCACGCTCGGCTATCGACTGGGCGTGAGCCCTCTCCAAGAGCTCAGCAACCCCGGTACCTTTAGTCCGCAAAGGCACATGTCAGTCACCAGCGTCCTGATCGAGAGAACGAGTTGCCTCCGTACCTGCTTGGCCTGCGACTCAGCGGGCGCCGCGTCCTGGTCGTCGGCGGCGGCCGAGTGGCCCAGCGCCGCGTGCCCGCCCTGCTGGCGGCCGGCGCCGAGGTCGTTCTCGTCGCGCCCGAGGTCACGCCCTCGCTCGAGGACCTGATCAACGACGGCAGGGTGAGCTGGCTGCAGCGGCCGTACGCCAAGGGCGACTGCGCGGGCGCCTGGCTCGTTCAGGCGGTCAGCGATGATCAGAAGGTCAACGCCGCCGTGGCCGCCGAGGCCGAGGCGGACCGGATCTGGTGCGTACGGGCGGACGACGCCGACGCCTCCGCCGCCTGGACCCCGGCCAGCGGGCAGGTGGGGGAGACGACCGTCGGCGTGCTCGCCGGCGGCGACCCGCGCCGCGCCGCCGGGATCCGCGACGCCGTGGTGGACGGGCTGCGCGACGCGACGCTGGAGGCCCGGCACTCCCGGCACAAGCCCACCGGCGTGGCCCTGGTCGGCGGCGGCCCCGGCGACCCCGCCTTGATCACCGTTCGCGGGCGGCAGTTGCTGGCGCAGGCCGACGTCGTGGTCACCGACCGGCTCGCGCCCCGGCTCCTGCTGGACGAGCTGCCCGCCGACGTCGAGGTGATCGACGCCGCCAAGATCCCGTACGGCCGTACGGTCACCCAGGAGCGCATCAACGAGTACCTGGTCGAGCACGCCAGCCAGGGCAAGTTCGTGGTGCGGCTGAAGGGCGGCGACCCGTTCGTGTTCGGGCGCGGCGCCGAAGAGGTGCTGCACTGCGCCAGGCACGGCATCCCGGTGACCGTCGTTCCGGGCATCACCAGCGCCGTCGCCGTGCCTTCCGCGGCGGGCATCCCGGTCACCCACCGGGGCGTCGCGCAGGACTTCCATGTGGTCTCGGCGCACATCGCTCCCGACACCCCCGCGTCGACCGTCGACTGGCAGGCGCTCGGGCGTTCCGAAGGCACTCTCGTGCTGCTCATGGCGGTGGAACGCATGGGACTCATCGCCGACACCCTCATGCGCTATGGTCGTTCGTCTGACACGCCGGTGGCCGTTGTCCAGGACGGCACCCTCCCGGGCCAGCAGGCGCTGACGGCCACCCTGAGCACGGTGGTCGAGAAGATGGCGGCCGCCGGAGTCCGGCCCCCGGCGATCGTGGTCGTGGGCGACGTGGTGAACGTGGCACGAGAGATCGACATGATTCGAGCGGACATGGGACGGGATCCGTGACACCCCCGGCTGAGCAGAGCGCGGTCCACGACGAGGAGGCGGGCGCCGGTCCTGAGGGCGGTGCGGCCCCCCGCAAGACCACGCCCGCGACCGGCAGCGCAGCCGGTGCCTCGCCCGCGACCGGCACCCCGCCTGTGGCCGGTGCGCCCGGCGCGTTCGGCGCCGCCGAATCGAGCACCGAACCCGAGAACGCGCAGGCCGAGCCCGCCCAGGCCGGCACCCCCGCTCCCGATACCACCGGCCGAACCACCCACCAGGCCGTGCCCCCCGCCCCCGCCGAATCCAGCGAAGGTCCAGTGTCCGACGCGAACAGGACCAATGAGCGCAGCGCGTCCGCGCCAGCCGACGCCTCCGCCTCGACCGACCGGCCCACCCCCGCCGACCAGGCGAGTCCGGCCGCCGCATCTACCGAGCCCACCCCGACGTCCCCGTCCGCCGCGACATCCCCGTCCACTCCCACGCCCCCGGCCGGGAAGAGGTCGGGTGCGCGGGGGAGGCATGGCGCGGCGCGCGCTGGGAACGAGCGTTCTGTGTCCAGCGATCGAGCCGGGGAAGGCGACCAGACTCCCGCTCGGGGAGCGGTGGACCTGACCCAGACCGAGGCCCTGTCCGGCAAGCCCGCCTCAGGGAAGCCTGCCGAAGGCAAGCCCTCCCAAGGCAAGCCTGCCGAAGGCAAGCCCGCCCAAGGCAGACCCGCCCAAGGGAAGCCTCCCCAGGAGCAGCCCGCTCAGGGCAAGTCCGCTCAAGGCAAGCCTGCTCAAGGGAAGCCCGCCCAGGCGCCGGGCCCCGTTCACCGCGGCGAGCTGATCCGGGCGCTGACCGGGCTGCGCGACCAGCTGGGCGCGTTCGAGTTCGTGCTGGACGTGCCGGGCGCGGACGAGGCGCGTACGGACCGGGACGACATCAAGGCGCAGCTCGACGACTACGTGCTGCCGCGCATCGAGGCGGCGGCGACGCCGATGCTCGTGGTGCTCGGCGGTTCCACCGGCGCGGGCAAGTCCACGCTGGTCAACACGCTCGTCGGGGCGCGCGTCAGCGCCACCGGCGTGCTGCGGCCGACGACCAGTAGCCCGATCCTGGTGTGCCACCCCGACCACGCCGACTACTTCCTCGAGGGGCCGCTGCTGCCCGGCATGGGCCGCGTACGCGGGCCGGCGCCGGACGCCATCGCGGGCGACCAGCTGGTGATCATCCCGAGCGAGAACATCCCGCCCGGCCTGGCGCTGCTGGACAGCCCGGACTTCGACTCGGTCTTCGAGGACCACTTCGAGTTCGCCACCAAGCTGATGGCCGCGGCCGACCTCTGGCTGTGCGTCACGACGGCCGCCCGCTACGCCGACGCGCAGGTCTGGCAGATGCTCCAGCGCGCCAAGGAGAACGGCGCGACGATCGGGGTCGTGCTGTCGCGGGTGCCGCAGGGCGCGGGCTCGGAGGTCGTCGACCACTTCGCCGACATGCTCACCGAGAACGGCGTCGGCGACGCGCGCCGCTTCACGATCCCCGAGACCAGGATCGAGGACAGCCGGCTGCCCGAGGAGGCCGCCGAGGACGTCCGCGCCTGGCTGGTCGGGGTCGCCGAGAACGCCGAGGACCGCGACGTCGTGATCGGCGAGACGCTCGCGGGCGTGCTGGACAGCCTGCGCATCCGCGTTCCCGAGCTGGCCAAGAAGGTCGAGGTCCAGGTCGAGCAGCGCGGCGAGCTGGCCCGCGAGGTCGAGGGCGCGTACGGCACCGCCCTCGCCGAGCTGGACGAGGCCACCCGCAACGGTTCGCTGTTGCGCGGCGAGGTGCTGGCGCGCTGGCAGGACTTCGCCGGAACGGGTGACCTGCTGCGGGCGCTGCACGTTCAGCGCGGCAGGTCGGGCCTCGTCGGGCGCCGGTCGAGCCGCCGCCGGCGCAGCCCCGCCCGCGTCCGGGCGCTGAAGAGCTCGCTGCGCAGCGGCCTGGAGTCGCTGATCATGGCCTCCGCCGAGCACGCCGCGGAGCAGGTCATCGTTCGATGGCGCGCGCACCCGGCCGGGGCCAAGGTCATCGCGGGCCCGGCCGCCAACCTCGGCCACGTCTCCCCGGAGCTGTCCCGCCGCGTCACGCGCGCGGTCAGCTCCTGGCAGGACCACGTGCAGGAGCTCATCCGCACTGAGGGCGTCACGAAACGTTCGGTCGCCAAGCTCGTCTCGTTCGACGAGGAGGCGCTGTCGCTCGTCCTCATGATCGGGCTGCTCGGCTACGGCACCTCCGACGTCAACGTCGAGGGCGGTACCAGCGCCGTTCCGCAGCGGCTGCTGAAGGCGCTGTTCGGCGCCGAGTCGCTGCGCGGCATGGGCGCCAAGGCGCGCGCCGACCTGCGCAGCCGCATCGGCATGCTCTTCGACGAGGAGGGGCTGCGCTTCGGGCAGGCCCTCGACTCGGCGGGCATCCCCGACGAGACCACACCCGTCCAGCTCTACCAGGCCACGTACAACCTCGAGGTCGCCCGATGACAACCTCGGCCATCCCCGCGAACACCCCTGCCGGCCCCGGCGGCACCCCCCTCGTGTCCGCCGGCCCCGGAATCGCAGGCCAGGTGCCCGCGGCCCCCGAGCCCACCGAACCGCCCGCCCTCACCGACCGGCTGAACGCCATGGACCGCCTGGTCCAGCTCGGCACCGGCCGGATCGAGCCCGTCCTGCTCGACGAGGCCGAGGTGATGCTCGACCGCGCCGGCCAGCGCCTGCGCCTGTCCGGCGAGCACACCGTGATCACGCTCGCCGGCGGCACCGGCAGCGGCAAGTCGTCGCTGTTCAACGCCATCTGCGGCCTCGAACTGTCGCCCACCGGCGTACGGCGCCCGATGACCTCCAAGGCGCACGCGTGCGTGTGGGGCCTGGACGGCGCGGGCCCGCTGCTCGACTGGCTGGACGTCGACAAGCGGCACCGCTACGCGCGTGCCAGTGCGCTGGATCTGGAGCGTGCCGACAGCACCCTGCAGGGCCTGGTCCTGCTGGACCTGCCCGACCACGACTCGATCCAGGCGCTGCACCGTGCCGAAGTCGATCGTTTCGTCACCATCGCGGACCTGCTGGTGTGGGTGGTCGACCCGCAGAAGTACGCGGACGCGGCGTTGCACCGCAACTACATCGTCCCGTTCGCCCGCCACGCCGGCGTCACGCTGATCGTTCTCAACCAGATCGACAAGCTGCAGCCCGACGAGGTCGCCGACTGCGTCGCCGACCTCCGCCGCCTGCTGGAGGCCGAGGGCCTGGTCGACCCCCGCATCGTGACCACGTCCGCGATCAGCGAGGAGGGCGTGCGCGGCTTCCGCGACGTCCTCGTCGACACCGTCGCCGCGCACAGCGCCCGCAGTGAGCGGCTCACCGCCGACGTCGACAAGCTGGCCGAACGCTTCGCCGACCAGCGTGGCACCACCGAACCCGCCACCACCGTCGACGACGCCCGCCGCGCCGAGCTCATCGACGCCCTGACCGACGCCGCCGGCGCGCCCGCCGTCGCCGAGGCCATGGAGAGCGCGTACGAGCTGCGCGCAGCCGACTTCGTCGGCTGGCCGGTCACCGCCCTGGTGACCCGCCTGCGTTCCGACCCCCTCCGCCGCATGCGCCTCACCGAACTCCGCGACGAGCTGCGCGGCGCGTTCACCGGCCCCATCGGCGCGCAGCAGGGAGACGTCGACACCGCCCTGCAGGGCGTGACCGACGGAGTGACCGGCGACCTCCCCGAGTCCTGGGCCCGCTCCGTCCGCGGTGCCGCCCGCTCCCACGCGCCCGAACTGCCCGAGGCCCTCGGCATCTCGCTCAAGGACGCCCTCCCGACCTTCAACCAGGTGCCGCGCTGGTGGTGGCTGGTCAAGACCTGGCAGTACTTCCTCGTCCTGGTCTCGGTCCTGGGCGTCGCGTGGATCGGCATGCTGGTCGCGTACGGCGTCTTCGAGGTGGGCGACTCGCCCAACGACCTGGTCGGCGAGGCCGGCCTGATCCCGTACGTGGCGATCCTGGTCATCTGTACGTTCGGCATGGGCGCCCTGACCTCCTCGGCCTGCCGCAACATGGTCGCCCTGTCGTCCTCCCGCCATGGCGAACGCATGGAGCAGCACATGCGCGAGCGGATCTCGCAGGTCGCCGACGAGAAGGTCCTCACCCCCGTGGCCGCCGAGCTCAACGTCTACGCCCGCTTCCGCACCGACGTAGAGTCCGTCCTCCCGTAGCCGCCAAGCTTGTCGTAACCCCAGGCCTCCCGTAACGCCAGCCGTCCCGCGCCGTCAGGTCTCCCGTAGCCCGAGGCCTCCCGCACAGTCGGGCGTCCCGCGCCCTCAGACGTCCCGTGCTGTCAGGTCTCCCGTAGCCCGAGGCCTCCCGCACAGTCGGGCGTTCCGCGCCCTCAGACGTCCCGTGCTGTCAGGTCTCCCGTAGCCCGAGGCCTCCCGCACAGTCGGGCGTTCCGCGCCCTCAGACGTCCCGTGCTGTCAGGTCTCCCGTAGCCCTGGGCCTCCTGCACCGTCAGGCGTTCCGCGCCCTCAGACGTCCCGCGCCGTCAGGTCTCCCGTAGCCCAGGGCCTCCTGCACCGTCAGGCGTTCCGCGCCGTCAGCCGTCCCATGCCGTCAGCCGTTCCGCGCCGTCAGGCGGCCCGCACCTTCAGACGTCCCGCGCCCGTCAGGTCTCCCGTAGCCCAGGCGTCCCGGAACGTTGGGCGGCCCGCAACGCCGGGCGGCCCGCAACGCCGGGCGGCCCGCAACGCCGGGCGCCCCCGGCCCGTTCGGGCCTGAGCTCGTCCATCGGTCTGAGCCCGTCCCAGAGGGCCCGACCCGCCGTCAACCGACACCCAAGTCTCATCGACGGGCATCGTGACCTAGTATGCTAGCAAGCTAGCGTGCTAGCATACGGATCATGGGCGATGAAGAGGTCAAGCAGTTCAACGTGTACCTGCCGATCGGGCTGATCAAGCAGGTCAAGCATCGCGCCATCGAATCGGGATCGTCCCTGTCCGCGCTGGTCACCGAGGCCCTGCGCGCCTACCTCGACGAGCCCCAACGTTCATCCAACGACAAGGAGAGCTGACATGACCGAAGGCATCGACGCGGTCTTCCTGGAGACCCACAACTGGGGCAAGGCCGCCAAGTTCTTCCAGGCGCTCGGCTGGGACCTGGAGGTCACCAGCGGCGACGGGTCCGGCGTCTTCCGCAACGGCGCGGGCGCCTACATCGTCCTCATCGAAGTCCCCGAGAGCCGCGAGCCCGGCATGCAGGTGGCGCTCAAGGTGCCCGACGCGGACGCCTTCACCCCCGACTCCTCGGCGGTCGAGGTGGTCACCCCGTTCGAGGAGACCCACTACGGAACGCGGGAGATGACCGTACGCGACCCCGACGGCCGCGTGTGGAGCCTCCAGGCGCCGAAGTAACCCATGGAGGCGGCATGACCCGCTGGCGCGGCAACCCCTGGGCGGTGCTCCTGACGCTCAGCCTGGGCTTCTTCATGACCCTGCTGGATCTCACCGTGGTCAACGTGGCCATCCCCAGCATGATCGACCACCTGGGCGCCTCGCTGGACGAGATGCTCTGGGTGATCAACGTCTACATCCTCGTCCTGGCCTCGCTGCTGATCGCCTCCGGACGCCTGGGCGACCTGCGCGGGCCGCGCACCATGTTCATCTGGGGCGTCGCGCTCTTCACCGCGGCCTCCATCACGTGCGGCCTAGCGCAGGACCCGGCCCAACTCATCGCCGCCAGGATGGCCCAAGGCCTGGGCGCCGCAGCGCTGATCCCGCAGACCATGACGCTGATCATCTCCACGTTCCCACCCCAGCGCCGAGGCACGGCGCTGGGCATCTGGGGAGCGGTGGCCGGCGTCGCCACCATCGCGGGCCCGACACTGGGCGGCCTCCTGGTCAGCACGGCCGGCTGGCGCTGGATCTTCTTCGTGAACGTTCCCATAGGCATTGCCGTCATCGCGATGGCCCTGAAACTCATCCCCAACACCCACCAAGGAACCCGCCACCACCTCGACCTCCCCGGCGTGGCCCTGGCCGGAGCGACCCTCTTCTCCCTAGCCTTCGCGCTGACCGAGGGGGAGCGCTACCACTGGAACGCCTGGATCTGGACCCTCCTGGCCCTCTCCATAGCCCTCCTGGCAACCTTCCTCCTCCACCAACGAAAAGCCCCCCAACCCCTGCTCCCCTTCGCGCTCTTCCGAGACCGCAACTACACGGTCATGAGCCTGGTCTCGGCAACGGTCCAGATAGGCATGATCGGCCTGTTCCTCCCAGTCATGCTCTACCTCCAATCCGTTCTCCACCTGAGCGCCCTCAGCGCAGGCCTGACCATGGCTCCCTCCATGCTCATCTCGGCCGCCCTCTCACCCCTATCCGGCCGCTTGGCAGACCGCCTCAGCGGCAAACGCATCCTCATCATCGGCCTGACCCTCTTCGCACTGGGCATGACCTGGCTGGCCCTAACTGCCAAAGCGTCCAGCACCCCGTACACCCTCCAGCCCCCACTCATAGCGGTCGGCCTAGGCATAGGCTGCGTCTTCGGCCCCATGGTCAGCATCGCGATGCACAACGTGGACCCCCGAATGGCCGGCGCCGCCTCAGGAGTCCTCAACACCATCCGCCAGATAGGCACGATCGTCGGCAGCGCAGCCGTAGGCGCGCTCCTCCAAAACCGCCTGGAAACGACCCACAACCTCGCCACCGCACTGCGCCCGACCCTGGCCCTCCCCATAGCCGCGATCTTCCTGGGGGCAGCAGCCACCACCCTGGTTATCCACAGTCCCCGCGCCCCCTTCCCCACCCGGCTCCCGTCCGCCACCGTGGATGTCCCGGGGTCACCACGACCCCGCAGACACATGGAGGACGAGTGAACGAGGCTCAGATCACCGTCGTCGGCTGGATCGCGGCAGACCCCCACTACGCGGTAACCGCCAACGGAACCCCCTTCCTCTCGTTACGAGTCGGCTGCACCCCACGCCGTTTCGACCGCGGGACAGGCCAGTGGCAGGACATCCAGACGATGTTCCTGACCGTCAACTGCTGGCGGAACCTCGCCGACAACGTCAACGCGTCCGAGTTCAAGCGCGGCTACCCCGTAGTGGTCACCGGCCGCCTCCGCATCCGCCAGTACGAAAAGGACGGCGGCTGGCGCTTCTCCGCCGAGATCGAGGCCAGCACCCTGGGCCACGACCTCTCCCGAGGCACCGCCGACTTCCGCCCCGTCCAACGCTCCGGCGCCCTCAGCGACGACGACCGCCGCGAAGCCGAAGACGCCACCGACCAATGGGCCATAGCCGGCCCCCTAGCCGCCGGCTCCGAAGACGAAAAGGAGGAAGACCCCTTCACCCAAGAACCCAAGGCCGCCTGACCCTCCCCGGGGGTGTCCGCCCAGCGGACACCCCCACCCCCATCGGCCCGCATCACCCCCGACCCCACCTGACGGCGCCCTACCGCCCGGTCGTGCCCATCTCCCCGACAAGTGAACTCGGGCATGATCCGGCGGTACGACCTTGTGCCGATCGGGCCGTCCGAGACTGAGGTCACGCTGACCTATGACTGGTCGGCGGTGCCGCGGTCCATCCGGGCGTACCTCCACTTTCCGCCGTTCGGTCCTGGGCATCTCCCCAACTCGCTGAGCAATCCGGCCGAGCTCGTCTCCGAGTTCAGTGCATCGCGATGAGCGCCAGGGAGGTGGAGACGACCCAACCTCCGGCGAAGAGGAACGCCGCACGGCGGCCTCGTGCGTTCAGCCAGGCCGCCGCGCCGACGCCGAACCAGGCGAGTTCGAGCACTGCGCGGGCGGGGCCATGCAGCGGGTACGTGGCTGAGGGCGCGCCGAACAGTCCCCAGATCACGGCCATCAGCGCCACCGCGCCTGCTGCCGCTGCCAGGCGAAACGGCAACCGGGCCACCTTGGTGAAGCCCCAATAGCCAACGGCGGCGTAGACGGCCAGCTCCAGGAGGAAGGCGACGGTCGCGTTCAACGGATCGACGACGGACATGGCCACTCCTGAATGATTCATCGTGTGAATGATTATGGAAACGTAGCATTCTCCTTGCGAGTGGTGTCAAGGGGTGCTGATCAGGCCGTGGTGGTCGGCGTCGTTGCGTGGTCGAGCGTCCGGTGGATGCAGCCCGCTCGGGCGCGGCGGGGTGTTAGTTGTCGGTGGGCTTGGGGCCGTCTATGGCGGGGAGGCAGACTCGGTCGCGGCCGGACTCTTTGGCTCTGTAGAGGGCCAGGTCGGCGGCGGCCAGGAGTTCGATGAGGTCCTCGCCGTGCATGCGGAAGAGGGAGACGCCTACGGAGATGGTGACGCCTACGGTGCCTTCGTCGGCGGGGACGGCCAGGCGGCGGACGCGGCCTCGGAGGCGTTCGGCCACTCGGCAGGCCTCTACGGTGTCGGCGCCGGGGAGGAGGACGACGAACTCCTCGCCGCCGAAGCGGCCCACGACGTCGTAGTCGCGGAGCTGGCTGCAGAGGGTGCTGGCGACGCCGATGAGGACCTGGTCGCCTACCAGGTGGCCGTGGGTGTCGTTCACCCGCTTGAAGTAGTCGATGTCGATGAGCAGGAGCGCCAGGGGGTCGTGGGAACGCTGCGCGCGGGCCAACTCGGTGTCGGCCTCGCGTTGCCAGGCGGCGGCGTTCAGCAGGCCGGTCTTGGCGTCGGTACGGGCGGCGGCCTGGAGTTGCTGGTGCATCAGGCTGCGCTGGAGGAGGACTACCGGGGGGAGGGCGAGGAGCAGGAGCGCGGGGGAGAGGGCGCTGGTGATGGTGACCAGGATGCCGACGCAGAGCTCGACCACGTCCAGGAGGAGGCTTTCGCGGTTCCAGAGGACGTCGCGCCAGCGGCTCTCGGGGTTGGCGGCGTGGGCGGCGATGGCGACCAGGGCCGTGTTGACCACGGTGAAGAGGGCGGCGCAGCCGATGGCAACGGGGATGCCCGGGTAGCTGTCGATGACCCATTGGGGACTGCCCAGGGGATCGGGGACCGCCAGGTGGAAGACGACCGAGGCGCAGGCGCCGGACAGGCCCAGGGCGGACGTCACCAGGATGCGCCGGTAGAGCAGCGTCTGGCGTACCCGGAACTGCAGGAGGATCTGCAGGGGAATCGGGATCAATAGGGCATATACCGGCGGAAGGAGCAAAGCAACCGGGAGCCACCAGGAGGACAGCAGGTCGCGGGCCACGCCGGCGGGCATGCCAAGGCGGCGGGACGCTTCAATGCAGACCGCGCCACAGGCCAGCAGGGCGGCAAATGTCAGTAGATCATTCAGCCGCAGCGGGGTGCGGGCGAGCCCTGTGAGGGTCAGGATGAGATGGAGCAGGGCGACCGCGGGCACGTACACGGCCAGCAGGGACGGACGCCCGGAAACCGCCCGGCGCCGGGGCTTGCGGGCCAGGTCTCCACCACGGTCCTCGGCGGACGACTGCACTGCCGTCATCCTTCCCCCCTGTATGCATCACGTTGTGTAACACGATAGTTGCAACGTGTGCGGAGCGGGCCGGAAACCGGTACGTTCGATAACGCACATGTGGGTGGCCGCTCTGGCCACCTGCCGCAGGACCAGCGGACTCGCTGTCCTCAGCACATCCGGAGGGGGAAGAAACCATGCGTGGCGTTTCCTGGATATAAGGCGGCCCGCAACCCCTGCGGCGGGGGCGCCGCCGGCAGCACGGCCGGCTGCGGACGACGCCCCCGCAACCCAAGCTCCGGGGTCTGAATCCCCGTTCGCCGAATCCTCGTTCCCCGCCAGGTGAGTTTCCCCGCCGGGTGACGTTCCCCGCGGATGACCTTCGCTGCGGCGAGACGGCCGCGGCGGTAAGGCGGCCGCGGCGGTAAGGCGGCGACGGTCGGCGCGCCCACTGCGGCGGTAAGGCGGCTGCGGGCGGCACGGCCACCGCGGCGGAAAGCGGCCACGGGCGGCAGGCCCACCGCGGCGGAAGGCAGCCGCTGCGGCGAGGCGACCGAGGCGACCGAGGCGACCGAGGCAACGAGCGCGAGCGCGGTGGCGGAGCGGCTCGGCGGAGGCATGACTGGCGGCACTGCGAGGGCGCCGCTGCGGCGGCGTGACCGGGAGGCACTTCGGCGGCGCACCTGTGGCGGTGTGACCGGCGGGCACTTCGGCGGCGCGACCGGTGGCACTGCGGCGGCGTGACTGGCGGGCGCTTCGGCGGCGCCACCCGTGGCACTGTGGCGGCGTGACCGGCAGGCACTTCGGCGGCGCACCGGTGGCGGCGTGACCGGTGGGCGCTTCGGCGGCGCCACCCGTGGCACTGCGGCGGCGTGACCGGTGGCACTGTGGCGGCGTAACTGGCGGGCGCTTCGGCGGGACTGCGGCGGAACGAGGTCCTCCTGCGGTGACGAGGGCGAGAACGCTGCAACGAATGGTGTCCCGGAGGCCCTAGGCTGGTTCATATGGCCGAGTACATCTACACGATGCAGCGTGTGCGCAAGGCACATGGCGACAAGGTCGTCCTTGACGACGTCACCCTGCACTTTCTGCCCGGAGCCAAGATCGGTGTCCTGGGGCCGAACGGGACCGGCAAGTCGACGCTGCTGCGGATGATGGCCGGTCTGGAGCAGCCGTCGAACGGCGATGCGCGGCTCATGCCGGGCTTCACGGTGGGGATGCTCCAGCAGGAGCCCCCGCTGAACGAGGAGAAGACCGTTCTTGGGAACGTCGAGGAGGGCGTCGCCGAGACCAAGGCGATGCTCGACCGGTTCAACGAGATCGCCGAGAAGATGGCGACGGACTACTCCGACGAGCTGATGGAGGAGATGGGCAAGCTGCAGGAGCAGCTTGACCACCGCAACGCGTGGGACCTGGACTCCCAGCTCGAGCAGGCGATGGACGCCCTGCGGTGCCCGCCGCCGGACGCGGACGTCACCAAGCTGTCGGGTGGTGAGCGGCGCCGCGTCGCGCTGTGCAAGCTTCTGCTCGAGGCGCCCGACCTGCTGCTGCTGGACGAGCCCACCAACCACCTGGACGCCGAGAGCGTGCAGTGGCTGGAGCAGTTCCTCGCCAAGTACGAGGGCACCGTCCTGGCCGTCACCCACGACCGGTACTTCCTCGACAACGTGGCCACCTGGATCCTGGAGCTCGACCGGGGCCGTTGCTTCCCGTACGAGGGCAACTACTCCACCTACCTGGAGAAGAAGGCCGACCGGCTCAAGGTAGAGGGCAACAAGGACGCAAAACGAAAGAAGCGTCTTCAGGACGAACTGGACTGGGTCCGGTCCAACCCGAAGGCGCGCCAGACCAAGAGCAAGGCCCGTCTTGAGCGGTACGAGGAGATGGCCGCCGAGGCCGCCAAGACGCGGAAGCTGGACTTCGAGGAGATCCAGATCCCGCCGGGCCCGCGCCTGGGCAACACCGTGATCGTGGCGGACAAGCTGAGCAAGGGCTTCGGCGACCGCCTGCTCATGGAGAACCTCTCGTTCAACCTCCCGCCGAACGGCATCGTCGGTGTCATCGGCCCGAACGGCGTCGGTAAGACGACCCTGTTCCGGATGATCGTCGGCGAGGAGCAGCCGGACTCGGGGACGCTGCGGGTCGGCGACACGGTGCAGATCTCGTACGTGGACCAGAGCCGCGGCGGCATCGACCCGAAGAAGAACGTGTGGGAGGTCGTCTCCGACGGGCTCGACCACATCAAGGTCGGCCAGGTCGAGATGCCGTCCCGGGCCTACATCGCCGCGTTCGGCTTCAAGGGTCCCGACCAGCAGAAGCCTTCGGGCGTGCTGTCGGGCGGCGAGCGCAACCGCCTCAACCTGGCGATGACGCTGAAGCAGGGCGGCAACGTGCTGCTGCTGGACGAGCCGACGAACGACCTGGACACCGAGACGCTGTCCAGCCTGGAGAACGCCCTGCTGGAGTTCCCCGGCTGTGCCGTGATCACCTCGCACGACCGGTGGTTCCTGGACCGCATCGCTACGCACATCCTGGCGTGGGAAGAGGGCTCGAACTGGTTCTGGTTCGAGGGCAACTTCGCCGACTACGAGAAGAACAAGATCGAGCGCCTGGGCGCCGACGCGGCTCGCCCGCACCGGGTCACCCACCGCAGGCTCAAGCGCGACTGACCGAGCACAGCCTGAAGCGCCGGACCCCGGTCGGGGACCGGCGCTTCAGGCTTTTCTGCGCGAAATTCGAATTTGTTTCATGGGGGTTGCCGCCATTCTGGCCGCGCAGCCGTTCTTCGGCGCGAATAAACCGTAGCGGGAGATCAAGGCGCATCACGGTGCGTCCGGGCGATTGTGAGCCCGGTGTCCGTTCAGTCTGATCATCTACCAGGCCGTTCGCGCTCGATACGGCGATCACGGAGCGATATTGACCCAGGTAGAAAACCAATTTGAGAGAGATGTCAACGTTTGGGGTCTCTGATGGCAGTTAATGGCATGAGGCCGTCGCAGAGACCGCGCGGCCTTCCCGTGACAGAGGAGACTCCGTGATCGAATCGCTGGCCTGGCTCGGCCTGGCCTTTCTGCTGACGCTGCCCCGCTGGCTCTCGGTACGGGTGACCCTGGCCGTCCGCGTGGATGGGAGACCGCGGTGAACGACCGGCCGGCTCCCCAGGAGCCCCCGGACGCCCCCGACCACGACGCCCTGAGCGCCGTGCCCCAAGACGACCCGGACGCCGCGAGCTCAGACGACCTGGGTGCCGCGAGCCAGGGCGTTCTGGGGGGTGCGCCCCGAGATGATCTGGGCACCGCGAGCTCGGACGACCTGAGTGGCGCTGGCCCGGACGACTTGGGCGCCGCGCCCCAGGACGATCAGGGCGCCGCGCTCCGGGACGATCTGGGCACCGCGAGCCAGGGCGATCTGAGCGGTGCGAGCCAGGACGATCTGGGTGGCGTGCGTCCGGACGGTCTGGGTGCCGCTCGCCGAGGCAGCCTGGGCGGCGTAGGCCGGGACGATCTGGGCCCGGCGCGCTGGGACGAGCCGGGCGCCGCGCGCCCGGCTGATCTGGGTGGCGCGCCCCGAGATGATCTGGGTACCGAGAGTCCGGCCGATCAGGGCACCGCACCCCGGGACGAGCTAACTGGCGCGAGCCAGGGCGGCCTGGGTGGCGCGAGCCAGGGCGGTCTGGATGGTGCGAGCTCGGCCGATCTGGGTGTCGCTCGCCAAGGCGGCCCGGGCGTAGGTCGGGACGATCTAGGCGCCGCGCGCCGAGACGACCAGGGGGGTGCGCGCCGGGACGATTCGGGTCGTGTGCGCCGGGACGATCTGGATGGCGGTCTTCGTCAGGAGACTCTGTCGTCGTTCCCCGCGTTCTATGGGTACTGGATGCCGCGCCTTACCGGCTACCTGCGTTCGCAGACCTCCGACGGTAGGTGGGTCGAGGACGTCGCGCAGGAGGCGATGCTGGCGGCCCGCCGGCACTGGGACGACCTGCTGACCTATGACAAGCCGGGCGCCTGGCTGTTCATGGTCGCCACGAAGATGCTGCGGCGCTGGCTGGCCAAGGCGCGTGAACAGTGCACGTCGCTCGATGACATGCTCACCCGCGGGGACGGCGGGCCCGCGTCCCTCGCCTCCGCGGAAGACCCGAACGTGAGTGGCCACGGCGGAACCGACGACCGCCTCGACCTGATGAACGCGATCCGTTCCCTGCCCAGGCGGCAGCGCGAGGCCCTGGCGCTCCACGATCTCCTGGGTTTCCCGCACGCCGAGGTCGGCGAGATCCTCGGGTTCAGCGAGGGCAGCGCCAAGACCCACGTTCACCGCGCCCGCAAACGACTGGAGGAGCTGTTGCGTGCCCCCGGACCCCCGCCCGTCATCAAGATCGGAAGGGTCTGACGTGGACCTGGACACCGTGAGCCTGGACGGCCTGCTGGCCGTCGCGGCGGAGGCGATCGCGTCGATGCCGGAGGCCGACTACGCGGTGCGGCTCAGCGACATCGAGGCCGAACACCGGCGCCGGCAGCGGGATGATCTCGCCAGGGCCAGGCAGGCGGCCTTCTTCGACTCGCTGGAGCTGGAACAGGCCGCGTACGAGCTCGGCCGCCGCAACGACCGTGACGGCAACCTCGGCGAGGCGGCCCGCTGGTACGGCGTGGCGGCCAAGCATGATCACGCGGATGCGGCGCTGCGGCTCGGCGAGGTGCTGGACCTGCTGGCCGAACGGAGCGCCAGGCGAACTGCACAGGACGCCCCGGCCGCCGAACGCGAGGAGTACCGCCTGGTCACCGAGGCGGCCACGGCGTACGCGGAGGCCTATGGAGCCGGCTACCCGGAGGCGGCGGACAAGATCGACGAGATGCTGGCCGCGGTGGCGCGGCGACGTCAGCGCCCCCTCGGCCCCGGCGGCCGTACGGCCCTGCCCGCCCCCGGCGCCGAGCTCAGCGACGGCTGCACCTACGTTCGCGACTTCCAACCGCAGAACGACGTGCTGCGGGAGGAGGAGATCCAGCTCCTCAGCCGCCACGCGGCCCAGTGCATGTCGTGCCTGGAGGAGTTCATCGGTCTGGTGAAGGCCGCGACCGCCGACCCGGCCGCGAGCATGATCGACCGCCCCTAGAGGGCCGCCAGAACGGAGTGCCCGGGGGCCCGTGACCCCGGTGCCCCCGGTCGCGCCCGAGCGGAATGACCCCACGTTAAAGGGGTGTTACATCGCAGGTGCCTCCTGGCGAGGAGGTCTCGGAGGCCGGGTAGCATCGGCCGAGCACCGTCACCGACCCCCCAGGCGAGGACATGCCGCACAAGAATCCGCCCCCGGCCGACTTTCGGCATGTGTACGAGTTCAACCTCCGGTTCGGGGACATCGACTCCCAGGGGCATGTCAACAACGTCAAGTTCCTCGGCTACCTCGAGGACGCGCGCCTGGAGATGTTCCACGGCGACCCGGTGCGCAAGGGGGAGAAGCCCGTCCGCGGCATGGTGATCTCCCGCCACGAGATCGACTACAAGGCCCCGATCCTGCCGACCGTCTACCCGATCCGCGTCGAGACCTGGGTCACCGAGGCCCGCGCCGCCTCGTTCCGCCTCGCCTACGAGGTACGCGACGACGACCAGATCTTCGCCACCGCCACCTCCACGCTGGTCGCCTTCGACGTGGAGAACAACCGCCTCCGCCGCTGGACCCCCGAAGAACGGGAGTTCATCGGCCGTTACCTCCCACCCTCGCCATGACCGCCTTCCCCGACCTGGCCCCCGACGCCACCCTGCCGGACCCCGCCCCCGCCGCCCTGCGCGCCGCCCCGACGGACGCCCCCGTCCTCGAGCGCCCCGCCCCCGGCACCCCCAGCACGCCGCCCGGCCCTGCCAGCACCGCGCCCGGCACCGGCCCTGCTGGTATGGCGCCCGGCATCCCCGGCACATCCGGCACGCCGCCCGGCCCTGCCAGCACCGCGCCCGGCACCGGCCCTGCTGGTATGGCGCCCGGCACATCCGGCACGGCGCCCGGCACGCCCGGCACGGCATCGAGCATCGCTGGTATGGCGCCCGCCACTCCCACTGCGGCGTCCGGCACCCCCACCACGGCGCCCGGCACCGGCAGTTCTGCGTCCGGCCGTTCCGGCACGGCATTCAGCACCGCTGGCGTGGTGTCCGGTACGTCTGGCACTTCCGGCGCAGCGTCGGGAGTTGGCGGCATGACGCCCGGCACCGACAGTGCGGCGTCCGGCGTCGGCAGTGTCGTGTACGGCGCCGGCAGCGCGGTGTCCGGCATTTCCGGCGCTGCAGCCAGCGTCGCTGGCACGGCGCCCGGCATTTCCAGCGCAGCGTTCGGTGCTTCCGGCACGGCACTCGGCGTCGGCAGCATGATGCCCGGCACCGGCACCGGCAGTGCGGCGTCCGGGACCGGCAGTGCGGCGTCCGGGACCGGCAGTGCGGCGTCCGGCATCGACAGTGCGGCGCCCGGCATGGGCAGCGCGGTGTCCGGCGAGGCGGTCGCGGTGGCGCCGCTTGGCGCTCGTGTGGTGGCTTTGCGGGCGGTGCGGGTTGAGGACGCGGGGGCGCTGGCGGAGCTTTACGTGGCCAACCGGGAGTACCTGCGGCCCTGGGAGCCGGAACGGGACGAGACGTACTTCACCGTGGAGGGGCAGCGCGACAACCTGCTGGGGCTGGTCGCGGCGCATGGCGGCGGAGAGATGTGGGCCGGGGCGATCCTCGTGGACGGGGAGATCGCGGGCCGGATCACGCTCAACAACATCCTGCGTGGACCGCTCCAGAGCTGTTTCGTGGGCTACTGGGTGGCGCAGGAGCAGGCCGGGAAGGGTGTGGGCTCGGAGGCGCTGCGGCTGGCGTTGGACCTGGCGTTCGGCGAGCTGGGGCTGCACCGGGTCGAGGCGTTCACCAGGGTGGACAACGAGGCGTCGCAGGCGGTGCTGAGGCGGAACGGGTTCGAGCCGATCGGGGTCGCGCGGCGGCACATTCACGTGGCCGGGCGCTGGCATGACGAACGGCTCTTCGAGCGGCTCGCCCCCTGGGACGACGGTCATGCATTGTATCCGCCGTCCCACTCGGGGTAGTCGATCTCTCACCACGGGGAGTAATCAGTAAAGCGTCTCCCCGAGGTTTGTGATGTCCCCCTTTCTTGCTGCCTGGATCTTCTGGATTCTGATGTTCTTCGCCATCGAGCTGCCGGCGGTCTTCAACCGGCAGCCCGGTGACACCCTGTCCGAGCTCATCTGGGGCGTGTTCGCCGTGCGCGGCAAGCCGTTCGGCTGGCAGCTGCGCCGGCTGGCCCTGCTGATCGGGCTCGGCTGGCTGCTCGCCCATCTGCTGACTGGCGGCGCCGTCTAGCACGCCGTCGGGCGCGTGGGCCGGTGCGGGTCAGCGCGCGTCTTGAGCGTGAGCCTGCGTACGGCCCGATGCTGGCCGGCACGCGGTGAGCGCGTGACCCCGCGCGTGACCCCGCGTGCCCCCCGCGCGTGACACAGCGCGTGACACAGCGCGTGACACAGCGCGCCCCCCGCGCGTGAACACCGCGCGTGAACACCGGGGCGTGGTCAGCCGCTGACCTAGCGCTTGGCCCTGGGCTAGCTGGCATGTGAGCCAGCGCAGGTCAGCGCGTGAGTCGACGGGTGGCGCTGCGCTGGCAGGCACGCGGTCAGCGCGTGAGCGAGGGTTTGAGCCGGCACGGGCTAGCGCGTGTAGAGCCAGGGGGTCTTGAGGTCGAGGTAGGTGAATTCGTCGCCCTCGTAGAACCTCATCATCTCCTCCATCATCGCCTTCATCTGCTCCGGCGGCTCCTTGCGCTCGTTCTCGCGCGCCTCGGCCTCGGTGGTGAAGTAGAGGACGTCGCTGATGCCGCCGTCGGGGTGCGCGGCGCTGACGCCGCCGATGATGTCGGGGCGGGCGGCCTGCATGGCCTTCTCGTCCTGCTGGCGCATGTGGTCGACGAGGCCGGCGAAGTCGCGGACGCGGCCCTGGATGACCTGGACGAAGCCGGCCGCGTCGGATCCGCCGCCGCCCCAGACCTCGGTCTCGGTGCAGTCGTGGAACGTGACCTCGCCGCTGAAGAGCTTGGAGGTCTCGGCCCACCACTGGGCCTGCTCGGGCCGGTCACTGTTCTGCCGAGCCGCCTCGGGCGACTCGAAGTGGACGAGGGCGATGAACGTTCCGTCGCCGGTGACGCCCGCGGTGGTGCCGAGCCAGCCGATCGATCCGGGCGCCAGCTCGTGCGCCCAGCGGTCGGCGGCCGCCTTCAGCTCGCCGGGATCGCCGACCTTGCCCTGCATGATCTGGATGAACATCGCGCCTCTCCTCACTGAGATCACCGTGTGGAACCGCACGGTCACTGTGGGCCGACTGCTCCGACGCTATGCCTGGCGGAGGACCCCGACAATGCCGCCGACGATGACGGGAGGGTGTCGGCGCGGCGGTGCTGACAACCGGGCCGTCACGGATGGATAACAAGCGCAACATGAATCCGTTTTCGCCCCACATCTCCCTCTAGGGTCGCGACGCGAATTGTGGAGATCCCACGTGAACACGTGAAGGGGGTGCCATGCGGAACGTCTCACGAGGCGCGCTGGCCCTGCTGCTCGCGACCGGCCTGGCCGGGACCGGAGCCGCGGCGTACGCGCAGGCGGGGAGTGCGCAGGGGAACGCGCGGACCACGGCCGCGAGCCCGGCGGGCGACATCGCCGCGCAGCTCAAGGCGATCAAGGGCATGACGGTCGAGGAGAAGCCCTCGACCCTGCCCGGTTACCGCTGGTTCTGGCTGAAGTACCGGCAGCCGGTCGACCACCGCAACCCGAAGGGCCGCTGGTTCGAGCAGCGCATCATGCTGGAGCACAAGGACGCGGCGCGTCCGATGGTGCTCTACACCAGCGGGTACGACACGCCCGAAACGATGTTCAAGTCCGAGCCCACCTCGCTGGTGGACGGCAACCAGATCTCGGTCGAGTACCGCTTCTTCACCCCTTCGCGCCCCGAGCCGGCGGTCTGGAAGAAGGACACGATCTGGCAGGCCGCGACGGACGAGCACCGCATCGTCACGGCGCTGAAGAAGATCTACAAGGCCAAGTGGATCTCCACCGGGGCGAGCAAGGGCGGCATGACCGCCACGTACCACAAGCGCTTCTACCCCAAGGACGTCGACGGCAGCATCGTCTACGTTGCGCCGAACGACGTGAACAACAACGACGACCACGCGTACGACAACTTCTTCAAGACGGTCGGCACGGACCCGCAGTGCCGCACGCACGTGAAGCAGCTCGCGCGCGAGTTCCTGAAGCGCCGCCCGGCGATGCTCAAGCGCTTCAAGGCCGCGGCCGCCGCCAACAAGCAGACGTTCAAGATCCTGCGCACGCCGGACCGCGCGTTCGAGAACTCGGTCATGGACTACGAGTGGGGCTTCTGGCAGTACCACCTGCAGGCGGACTGCAAGACGCTGCCCGCGGTGAACGCCTCCGACGACGACCTCTTCAAGAGCCTCGACGACATCTCCGGCGTCTCGTTCTACACCGACCAGGGCCTCTCGCCCTACATTCCGTACTACTACCAGGCCGGCACGCAGCTGGGCTGGCCGACTCCGCAGTTCAAGAGCCTGCGCCCGCTGCTGCGCTACGAGAAGAGCTACCAGCCCCGCACCTACGTCCCGCGCTCGATCCCGATGCGCTTCGACGGCGGTAAGGCCATGCGCGACGTGGACAGCTGGGTGCGCGGCCACGGCAGCCGCCTGATGTTCTTGTACGGCTCGAACGACCCGTGGGGCTCCGAGCGCTTCCGCCTCGGCAAGGGCAGCCGCGACTCCTACGTCTACACCGCGCCGGGCATGAACCACAGCGGCAGGCTCATCGCCGCCCTCCCGGCCGCGCAGCGCGCCAAGGCGACCGCCGACCTGCTGCGCTGGGCGAACGTGACGGCCCCGGCCAACGCCCTGTCGGTGACGGGGAACGACTCGGTCGACGTTCTGCAGCTGCAGGGACGTCCGCCGCTGTGACCCGCACTTGAACTAAGTGCAACTCGCGAACGACGGCCCCGGGCACCCCAGAGCCCGGGGCCGTCGGCATCCTGCACACCGTTCAAGTCGCGACCGACCGCCCCTCAACGACCAGCCCCAGCGACGTGCGGCGCGCAGGGTCAGAAAGCCAAACAGCCAACCCGCCACCTAGCCCGGCCGCTCGGCGGCCAGACCGTCAGGCGGTCTGCAAGGCGATGGTGGGGGAGAGGCGGGCGGCCCGTACGGCGGGGTAGAGGCCGGCGATCGTGCCGATGACCAGCGTCGCGCCGAAGCCGCCCGCTATCGCCCAGGGCGGCACCACTGGCGGCAGGCCTGTTCCCGTTGCGTACGCGACCGTGGCCAGCGAGCCGAGCACCGCGCCCGCCACGCCGCCCAGCCCCGACAGCAGCAGTGACTCGGTCACGAACTGGATCCGCACGTGCCCGCGGGTCGCGCCGAGCGAGCGGCGCAGCCCGATCTCGTGCCGCCGCTCCAGCACGGAGATGATCATCGTGTTGGCGACGCCCACGCCGCCGACCAGGAGCGCGACCGCGCCGAGGCCGAGGAGCAGGTCGGTGAACGCGCCCGCGGCGGCGGCCTTGGCCTGCAGCGCTTGCGACGGGTCGGTGACCTTGACGTCCTGCGGGTTCTCGGCGTTCAGTGTGCGCGGCAGCAGGTCGCGCACCGAGCCGACCGCGGAGTCGGCGGAACGCTCGTACACCGAGGTCGGGTGGCCGTCGAAGCCCAGGTACTTCTTCGCCGCGTCCCAGCCGACCAGCGCCGACCGTTCGATCTCGGGCGCGAGCGGCAGGTCGTCCAGGATGCCGATCACCGTGAAGTACCGGCCGCCGAGGAAGACCTGCTGACCGGGCGCGGTGATCCCGAGCCGCTGCGCCGACACCGAGCCGAGCACGACCGACGGGTAGCGGCCGTTGGCCTTGTTGAGCCACGCGCCGGTCTTCATCTTCCCGCGCAGCGTGCCGAGCAGCCCCTCGGTCGCGGCCTGCGGCGCGATCCCCCCGGTCTCGTCCTCCGAGATCTTGTCGGACCGCCGCACGCTGCCGTCGATCGACCCGATCGCACCCGAACGCTCCACCCCGCCGACGCGCAGCACCATCTTCTCCGCGCCCTCGGGCAGCTCGGTCTTCTTGCCGGTGAACATCGACTCGCCGGGCGTGGCGACCAGCAGGTTCGTGCCGAGCTTGTCGAGCTGCCGCAGCACGTCGGCCTTGCTGGACGCCGAGATGCCCACGACGGCGATCATCGTGGCGATGCCGATCGCGATGCCGAGCGCCGACAGCACCACCCGCACGGGCCGAGTCCGCAACCCGACCGACCCGGTGCGCAGCACGTCCACCATGCTGAGCCGCGCCGGCGACAACCGCCCCGCCGCACGACCGGACTCCGCTGCGCGATCGGGGTCCGGGGGGTGACCGGGCTTCGGCTTGCGACGGGGGCTCATTGGGTGACCGGGGTTCGACTTGCGGCGGGGGCTCATTGGGTGACCACCGCCGTTGCCGGGGTGTCGGTGACTATTCGGCCGTCGCGTAGGCGGACTTGGCGGGGGAGGGCAGAGGCGATCTCGTGGTCGTGGGTGATCACGGCGATCGTTGCTCCCTCTGCGTTCAGATCGTGAAGGAGGGCCATGACCGCTTCGCCGGAGGCGGAGTCGAGGGCGCCGGTTGGTTCGTCGGCCAGGAGGAGCGCGGGTTCGCCGACTACGGCGCGGGCGATTGCGACGCGCTGCTTTTGGCCGCCTGAGAGTTCGTGCGGGCGGTGGGACATGCGGTCGGCGAGGCCGACGCGTTCCAGCGCCTCGGCCGCACGCCGGCGTCGCGTTCGCAGGGGAAGGCCGCCGTACAGCAGGCCGTCCGCCACGTTGTCCAGCGCGGTCACCCCGCCGGCCAGGTGGAACGACTGGAAGACGAAGCCGAGGTGCCGGGCGCGCAGGGCCGACAGCTCGCGGTCGGACAGGCGGCTCACGTCGTGCCCGGCGATCCGGACGTCCCCGGCGCTCGGCCGGTCGAGGCTGCCGACGATGTGCAGCAGCGTGGACTTGCCCGACCCCGACGGCCCGACGATCGCCACGAGCTCGCCGGACCTGATCGTGAGGTCCACTCCGGCGAGCGCAGCGACGCCGCCTGGGTAGTCCTTGCGCACGGCCTCCAGCTCGACGACAGGGTTCGAACCGATCATGATTGCGGCACCCCGACCTGCATGCCCTCGCGCAGGCCGCCGCCGGACACCTCGACCCGGCCGCTGCCGAACATGCCGAGCTCGACCTTGACCGTACGGGGAGGCTTGCCGCTCTCGACGACCTGCACGCCGTAGCCGCCGCCGGGCAGCGCGAGCAGCGCCTGCACAGGCACCGACAGCACGTCCTTGTGGGTCTGGGTGGTGAGGTCGACGGTGACCGGCGCCTGGTCGACGCCGCCCGCCTTGTCCGGGTCGTCGAGCCGTACGGTGACGTCGATCTTGGCCTCGCCGTCGCCCCCGCCGCCGTCGCCCTTGTCCTTGCTGGCGGTGGTACCGATCGAACGGACCGTCCCCTTGGCTGTGCCGCCGCCGGGCAGTTCCACCGAGACCTTGGTGCCCCTCTTGAGCAGGCTCGCCTCGTCGACCTTGAGCTTCATCGTGACGACGCGTTCGGCATCCGACGACGACAGCACCGGCGCGCCGGGCTGGACCCGGTCGCCGGTGGAGGCGTCCCGGCCGCTCACCCGGACCGGGCCGGGCGCGAAGGCGATCTCGCCGGGGCCGACCGTCCCGGTGGCCTTGGCGTCGTGCCCGCGCTGCCAGCGGCGGACGGCGTCGGCGGTGGCGCCGGAGAACGTCTCGTCGACGGTCAGGCCGGAGCCGTAGCCGAGGTCGCGCAGGTTCTCCTCGAGCTGGCGGACGTCGGGGCCCTTGTCGCCGGTCTTGAGGTTCCGGTACATCGGCCGCGACCCGTACATCAGCCGTACGGGCTTGCCGTCCAGCTCGTAGAGCCTGCCGTTCTGCCGGACCGTCGATCCGGTGCCGCGCAGCCAGGTCAGCGTCCCGCCCGCGCCCGCCTTGATCTTACGGGCGCCGCCGTAGCCGAGGGTGCCCGACACCGACGTGCTGTCGCTGAGGTCGCCGCGTTCGACGGGGGCGGTGGCGGCGGGCGGCGCGTCGCCGCTCGCGGCTCCTGCCCCGTTGCCGCCGTCGCCGGTCGCCGCGTTGACGGCGACCCCGGCCCCCGTGGCCGCGACGATCACCCCCGCCGCGGCGCCGATGATCGTTTTTCGCTTCATCGTCCGATGCCCCATCGTCAGGCGTACGCGGCGCAGGCCTTGTTGGCCTTGTCGAACTTGTCCTTCTCCGGCCCGGCGTCCGGCAGCCGCATGGCCGGGGCCGCGCCGCCGCCACTGCTGAACTTGGGGTCGGGCATGTTGACGCCGTTCTGGCGCATGCACTGCGCGAACTTGATCATCTTGTCCTTCTGGGCCTGGGTGAGCTCCTTCTGGGACGAGAGCCCGGTGCCGGGGACCTTCCGGCAGGCGTCCATGGCCTTCTGGATCTTCTCCGGGCTGGAACCGTCGCCGCCGATGGAGATCGAATGGGAGTCCTCGCCGGCCTTCGGGTCGGGCATGTTCACGCCGTGCTCGCGCATGCACTTGGCGAGCTTCAGCCCCTGGTCCATCGAGGAGCCGTTGCCGGACGCGGCGTTGGACGAGCCGGAGCCCTTCTTGTCGCCATCGCCGGAGCCGGAGCCGGAGCCGTTGCAGGCGGCGCCCAGAAGCGCCACGGCCGCCATCCCGCAGGCCGCGGCGGTCATGCGCAGGCGGTGTCGGCTGCTGATCATGCGGTGTTGGCCGATCATGCGCTGGAGTCCTCTCGATCATGGCCGGGCCCTGGACGTCCCGGCGACCTCGACGAGGCTGACCGACCCCGATGTTTCGTTTCTCTAATCCATCCCGCCTCAGGGCCCTCTCCGAGCTTTATCTTTTCGAAATGGCTGGTCAGGTAGACCTGATGGCATGCGCGTGCTGTTGGTTGAGGACGAGGACTACCTGGCGGAGCTGATCGCCGACGGGCTGCGGGCGGAGGCGATCGCCACCGACGTCGCCCACGACGGCGCCGAGGCCCTGCGCAGGCTCGACGCGATGGACTACGACGTCCTCGTGCTCGATCGTGATCTTCCGGAGGTGCACGGCGACGACGTCTGCCGCGACGTGGTCGGCCGTGGCCTGCTCACCCGGATCTTGATGCTGACCGCCTCGGGGACCGTACGGGACCGGGTCGAGGGCCTCGGGCTGGGCGCGGACGACTACCTGCCCAAGCCGTTCTCCTACGACGAACTGGTGGCCCGGGTGCTCGCGCTCGGCCGCCGCGCCCGCCCCGCGCTCCCGCCGGTGATCGAATGCGCGGGCGTACGGCTGGACATCCCGCGCCGCCAGGCCTACCGGGACGGCCGCCGCCTCGACCTGTCCCGCAAGGAGTTCGCCGTGCTGGAGGCCCTGATGCGCGCGGACGGCGCGGTGATCTGCACCGAGGAGCTGATCGAGCAGGTCTGGGAGGAACACATCAGCTACAACTCCAACGCGGTCCGAGTGACGGTGAGCAAGCTGCGCGCCAAGCTCGGCTCCCCGGCCGTCGTCGAGACCGTGTCCGGCTCCGGCTACCGCATGAAGGCCACCGGCGCCGGCTCCACGATCACCGGCCCCACGAGCGCTGGTGTTAGGGGGGTGGGGGCGTGAGTGGGGTTGGTTCGGTGCGGATTACGGCGCGGGCTCGGCTTACCGCGCTTTATGGCGGGCTGCTGCTGATCGCGGGTGGCGGGCTGATCGGGTTGGTCTACTTTCTGATGCGGCGCGAGCTGGGCACCCGGCTGCCCTCGGCGATCAGCACCACCGCCGCGATGCCGCTCAACAGCACGGTGGACTTTCGCCGTGCCGTACCGGCGCAGCAGATGGACGCCAACGGCGTCGCGCAGCTCCAGAAGGGGAAGACGATCACGATCGCGCGGCTGGCGAACGTCACTCAGGACACCGCGCTCCAGCAGCTGATGATCGTCTCCCTGATCGCGCTCGCCGTCTTCGCCGTGCTCTCGGTCGTCCTGGCCTGGTGGATGGCGGGCCGCGTGCTGCGGCCCGTTCACACGATCACCGCCACCGCGCGGAAGCTCTCCGGCGAGAACCTCAGCGAACGGATCGACCTCAAGGCCCCGCCCGGCGAGCTGAAGGACCTCGCCGACACCTTCGACGGCATGCTGGACCGCCTCGAAAGCCTGGTGTCGGCACAGCAGCGGTTCGTCGCCAACGCCGCGCACGAACTGCGCACCCCGCTTGCCGTGCAGCGGGCCGCGCTGGAGATCGGGCTGGCCGACCCCTCGCCCGAACGCGTCGCGCGGGTCCGGTCCAAGCTGCTGAACGTCGCCGACCGCAGCGAACGCCTCATCGAGGGACTGCTCCTGCTGTCGACCAGCGACCAGGGCCTCGACCGCACCGAACTGGTAGAGCTCGACGAGGTGGTCGAACGCGTCGCCTCCGAGCACGAGCCGGAGGCGGACGCCCGCGACATCACGATCGACACCCGCACCGAGCCGGTACGCGTGGACGGCGATCCCGTCCTGCTCGGCCACTTGGTCCGCAATCTTCTCGAGAACGCCCTGCGCTACAACGTCCCCGGCGGCCGGATCGACGTCCGCCTCGACCGTGCCGGATTGACCGTCTCCAACACCGGCACCGAGGTGCCGGACGAGGTCGTACCGCACCTGTTCGAACCGTTCCGCCGCCTCAACGCACGCCGCCACAAGCGCGGCGAGGGGACCGGGCTCGGCCTGTCCATCGTCACCTCGATCGCGCACGCTCACGGGTGGGAGGCGACGGCTGCGGCCAACCCGGGCGGCGGCCTCACGGTCAGCGTCGCCCCGCGCCCGCGTTCGCTAACCAAGGAGCCACGCGGAGGCGTTGGCTGGGAGAAGGTCACCCTCGACGGGCGCGCTGCCGAGCAGGAGCCGGCGCTCGCCCGGTAGCCGCACGTCCGGTGGCGGCACGTCCGATAGGCGCACATCCGGTAGCCGCACTGGCGCGTTCCCGCAGTTGAGCACGCAGGTGAGCGGCCCGCGCCGGAACGCCACCACGTCGTCGCCCAACTCCAGCCATTCGAGGGTGTCGGGCAGGTCGGGAAGCAGTTTCCTGCGAGCGGCCAACGCCTCCTTATAGAAGGAGAGCGTTGAGGCGGGATCCTCGTCCTGCGCTTCGGCGGTGAGGGAACGCCACGCCTCGGGCATGGGCAGCCACGGACGCGCGTCACCCGGGGAGAAGCCGAAGGGCTCGTTCTTACCCGACCAGGGGAGCGGCACGCGGCAGCCGTCCCGGCCCCGCTTGGTGTGGCCGCTGCGTTCCCAGATGGGGTCCTGGAGTGCGGCTTCCGGGATATCGGTTACCTCGGGCAGGCCTAGCTCCTCGCCCTGATAGAGATACGCGGACCCGGGGAGCGCCAGCAGGAGCAGCAGGGCCGCCCGTGCCCGCGTAAGGCCGATGCCTGGAGACCCGCCAATGCCTGAAGGCCCGCCAATGCCCGGAGGCGTGCCAATGCCTGGAGGCCCGGCCGGTTGCTCGTAGCGCGTGACGTGCCGAACCGAGTCGTGGCTGGACAGCACCCACGTGGGGGCCGAGCCGGTCGGCTCGATGGCCGCCAAAGTGTCCGTGATGACTTTCCGGAACGCCGATGCCGACCACTTCGCCAGTTGCAGGTCGAACTGGAACGCCTGGTGCAGCTCATCAGGCCGTAGATACAGCGCGAGGTCCTCGGGGCTGTCGGTCCAGACTTCGCCGATGGCCATCCGTTCACCCTCGTAGGAGTCGATGATCCGCCGCCAGTCGCGGTAGACCTCGTGCACCTCGGGACGGCTGTAGATGGGCCCGTCGACGACGTGACGGCTCCGGTCGCCCAGGTCGCGGAACTCGGGGTCCTTGAAAAGACCCGCCGCGACGTCGATGCGGAAACCGTCCACGCCACGATCCAGCCAGAAACGCAGGATGTCCTCGAACTCGCTCCGCACTTCTGGGTTGCGCCAGTTGAGGTCGGGCTGCTCGGGCGCATAAAGGTGAAGAAACCACTCTCCGTCAGGCAGTTGCTTCCACGCTGACCCGCCGAAAGCCGACGGCCAGTCGGTAGGAGGTTCCTCCTCCGCAGAGCGCTCCGAGGAGGAGGATTCTCTACCCGAGCGGAAGATATACCGCTCCCGGGCGGGAGAACCTGGCTCCGCGGCGAGCGCCTCCTGGAACCAGCGGTGCTGATCGGAGGTGTGGTTCGGGACGATGTCGACGATGAGCCGCAGCCCGTGCTCGTGAACGGCGGCGACCAGCGCGTCGAAATCGTTCAACGAACCGAAGCGCGGGTCCACATCGCGATAGTCGGCCACGTCGTAGCCGCCGTCGGCCAGCGGTGAACGGTAGAACGGCGTCAACCACAGCGCGTCGACGCCGAGGTCGCGCAGCCGCCCCAGCCGGGACCGGATGCCTTGGAGATCGCCTTCGCCGTCCCCATCGGAGTCGGTGAAGCTGCGGACGTACACCTCATAGACGACGGCGTCGCGCCACCACGGAGCATCCTGCGGCTGCCGGGGGCTGTGGGGGGTCGTCCCCTCACGAGGGAAGCGGCTCATAACCGACGATCTACCCGCCCGGAAGCACGCACTACCCCGCGCCATCCCGCCACCCCACGGCATGCGGTGCTACCGGCTCGGAAGGGCGCACTACCCGCGGCCTCCCGTGCTACCCGCGCCATCCCGCGCTGCGCGCGCCATCCCGCGCCATCCCGCACTACGCGCTCGGAAGGGCGCACTGTCCGCGCCATCCCGCGCTACGCGCTCGTAAGGGCGCGCTACCCGCGCTACCCCGCCACTCCGCGGTATGCCGTGCTACCGGCTCGGAAGGGCGCGCTGTCCGCGCCATCCCGTGCTACCCGCCCGGAAGCGCGCGCTACTCCGCGTCAGCCCCGCTACTCCGCGCGTGCCGTGCTGTCGGCTTGGAAGGGCGCGCTGTCCGCGCCATCCCGGGCTACCCGCCCGGAAGCGCGCGCCATCCCGTGCTGCCCCGCGGCATCCCGTGCTGCCCGCTCAGGAGGGTGCGTTCACCATGCTCTGCGCGGCCATCGTGAGGTAGTTCCACAGCATCGTCTCGAGCTGTTCGGGGAGTTCCAGTTCGTCGACCGCCTCGCGCATGTGGTGCAGCCAGGCGTCGCGTTCGGCCTCGCCGATCACGAACGGCGCGTGCCGCATCCTGAGTCTCGGATGCCCGCGTTGCGCGCTGTAGGTGTTGGGGCCGCCCCAGTACTGGATGAGGAAGAGCCGCAGCCGCTCCTCGGCAGGACCGAGGTCTTCCTCCGGGTAGAGGGGGCGCAGCAGGGGGTCCTCCGCGACGCCCTGGTAGAAGCGATGTACGAGCCGGTTGAAGGTTTCTTCACCGCCGACCGCTTCGAAGAAGGTCACCTGTTGAGTCATGGCACTCCCCACCCTATGCGAGGGGGAGGTGCCACCGATGTGCGACGGGTCACTTGATCAGGTTGCGGGGGCGGGGGTGGCTACCGCGATGCCGGCCTCGTCGAATGCCTTTTTGACGCGTTCGCGCAGCTCGCGGGCCACATCGGCCTGCTTGCCCGGCGCGGTCTTCAGGACGATCCGCACGATCACCGCGTCGCCGGCCAGCGCCTGGACGCCCCACACCGACGGCCGTTCCAGGATCAGCTCGGTCCAGTCGGCCTCGGCGGCCATCGCGTCGGCGGTGGTCTGGAGGATCTCCTTGACCCGCTCGACGTCCTCGGCGATGTCGACCGGGATGTCCAGGACGGCGCGGCCCCAGTTCTGGGACTCGTTGCCGACCTTCTTGATCTCGCCGTTCGGGACGTACCAGACCACGCCGTTGACATCGCGCATCCGGGTGACCCGCAGCGTCACCGCCTCGACGGTGCCCTTGGCGGTCCCGACGTCGATCACGTCGCCGACGCCGAACTGGTCCTCCAGCAGCATGAACAGCCCGGCCAGCACGTCCTTGACGACGTTCTGGGCACCGAAGCCGACCGCGACGCCGATGACGCTGGCGCTGGCGAGGATCGGCGCGAGGTTCAGCCCGATCGAGCCGAGGACGCTGAACGCCGCCGTGCCGAGGATCAGCACCGAGGAGACCGAGCGCAGCACCGAGCCGAGTGTCTTGGCCCGCTGCGCTCGCCGCTGGTTGAGCAGGGCCGGGCTGCCGTCGAACACCGTCCGGGTGCGCTCCCGGACCTTCTCCGACATCGTGCCCTCGGCCATCCGCAGCGTGATCTTGGTGATCATGCGGTTGGCGATGTTGCGCAGGATCAGCGCGATGACCAGCGTCATGATGATCGCGACGATCTTGTTGGTCCACGAGTCGATGGAATAACTGTGGATGAAGTCGGCGGTGTCCTTGCCGCCGAACTGATAGCCGAGCCTGCAGGGGAGCTTGGGTTCGGGTCCGCAGACCTTCTGTACCTGCTCGGGGTCGACCCTTCCGAAGAGCGGTGTGATCAACACGCTGAGTGAGATCAACATGCTGGCAGACCCTCCCCGGCCGGTTGTGGATGTCTCCGCCACGTCGCCGTGGACCTGCGGCGGTACGAGCCGATCGTAGGGGACGGTGACGAGCGGTTCGTACAGCGCCGGGCGTTGACGGAGACCCCGGCCGGGGAGGGGCTGGTGACATGCCGCGGATCCGAGAACGGGCGTGGGGCTCGGACCCGCGACAGCTTCGAGGTGATCACTCTCGGTGATCGTGGTGGAGGATCCTTATACCGCGGCGATGGTCAGAAGAACGGTGGTCAGAAGAGGCGCCTCTGCGAGGCGGCGCCCCGTAGCGGCCCGGTGGCGCCTCGGCGGAGTCCCGGCAGCGCGCGCCCCGGTGGTGCGCCGCGGGGATCGTTCGAGGGGAATCGGTGTGAGGGATCCGGTATGAGGGATCCGGTGTGAGTGGATTCGGCGCGAGGGGTCCGGTGTGAGCGGACCCGGTGCGAGCGGACCCGATGCGAGCGGACCCCGTGTGAGCGGACTCGGTGTGAGCGGACTCGGTGTGAGTGGATTCGGTGCGAGGGGAAGGTGTGCGGTACGAGGGATGACGAACGTGTCCCGTGAGGCCCGGCTGCCGCGCCGTTCCGGCCGTGACCTCACGGGACACGCCCGGCTCAATGGTGGCCGGGTGGCCACTCTCTCGCCCCGGCCGGGCGCAGGGCCGTGAACCCTTGCGGCTCCAGGCCGCGGACGTCCGCGACGTGGTCGACGTGGTGTTCGAGCGCCTCGCGGCTCTCGCGGTGATAGACCTGCAGGACGTGGGCGAGCTTGGAGGCCGCGCCGACCGGGTCGTCCACCCGGTGCATGCGCTCGCCCCACGACCACCAGTAGTAGTGCTCGGGCGTATCGGGAGCCGGAGCGCAGGTCACGTCCTCGGCCAGGCTCGCCGCCTCCGGGTTGACCACCCGGAGGAAGGCCGGCCCCGAACGTGTGCGGACCACGCGCGCCACCAGCCCGCGCGTGTCGAGCTCGTGCTCCAGCTCCTCGAGGTAGCCGACGCGTCTGTCGCTGACCACCTGCGCACCCCCTCCATCGATCGTGCTACGAGGACTGCTCGGTCTATCCCGTGTGATCGAACTCTCTGGATCTGCTCCGTTACACGCCGCGAGAATTGCAACTCTCACGGGGGTGGGTCAAGGGGGCGGTCGACCGTCGGAGTACCGGATTACCCCACCTCAGGGGGAGGTTCGCACCACCCCGGAGGATAAATCTCTACCCGTGGGCCAAGATGCCCGGCGGAGCGTCTCGGTTTCCCCGAGAATGGCTTGGCCTGCCCCGTTGCGAGAGTTACGCTGCGTGCGCGAGAGATTATCTGTCGTGGCCATCTAGATACCGGTCGCCGTGATCGGGCCCCTTCTTCCCCTTTAGGGAAGGTGGATCCCGGACTCAGCGGTGAGGAGGCCGGAACCGATGACGGACCCCCCTCGGAAAGAGACGGACATCGCGCGTCGCATACGCGCGCATGGCCTGGCACGAGGGCGTTACCCCGCTGAGATCGCTGCTGAGATCCACGATCAGTGCGGGCCGCTGTTCGGCACGAGTCGGGTCAAGGCGCACCGCCTGTCCCACGGTGTCGCGCTGTCCGACATCGTCGCGCAGGTACGCGCGCTCTACGAAGTGGACGGCAAGCCGACGCCCCGGTTGGGGGAGACGCTGCTGTCTGCCTATGAGAGCGGCTACAAGCGTCCCGGCCCCGAGTATTTGCACTACCTCTGTGCCGTCTATCGGGTCGAACCCGACGAGCTCGGCTTTCAGAGTCCGTGCATCTGCGGCCGCGGCCATGCCGTCCGTCCGGGCGCCGTCGCCGGCCGGAACGGCAGGGTGAGCGAGCACGTCCCGCCGGTGCCGGACCGCCGTCCGGTGTACCGGCGTGGCATGGAGGAGCCCGCCACTCTCGTGGGATCGGTCGTCGTGCCACAGCCCGACGACCGCCATTGGATCTCAGTCAACGAACGACGTGGGCCCGACCGCGCCGAGGGTCCCGTCTCCATCGATGTAGGAGAGGAGGACATCGTGCTTCGCAGAACCCTTCTGCAGTTGCTGGCCGGGGCGGGCGTGGCGCTCGACGGGCAATTCCTCGGGGCCGTGGACAACCTTCGTCGCAAAATGGACGACACCCTGGTCAGTGCCACCGTCTCGCCCACCATGCTGGACCAGTGGGAGGAGACGACCCTCGGCTACGGCCAGCAGTATCAGGCGACCCCGTCGCTGCGCATGCTCTGCGACGTGCTGCTGGACTTCAGCGAGGTCCGGCGCATGTGCGACAAGCGGCAGCCCGTCGAGTTGCAGGAGCGGCTGTGCCGGATCGCCGCGCAGCTGTCCGGACTGTCGGGCCTGATCATGATCAATCTGGGCGACCACCGGCTGGCGAGATCGTTCTTCCGTACGGCACGTACGGCGGCGGACGAGACCGGCGACAGGGCGTTGCGAGCCTGGGTGACCGTGCGCGAGTCCCTGGTCCCGATGTACTACGGGGACCCGCGCGAGGCGTTGCACCTGGCGCGCAAGGCCCAAGACCTGGCCGGCCGAAGTCCCGGCGTGGCGGCTGCGATGGCGCCCGCGGTGGAGGCGCGCGCCCTCGGTCTGCTGGCGTTGCGCGGCCGCAGCGACGCGGCGCCGAGCGCCCGGCGCGCCCTGGTGCGTGGACGGTCGGTCTTCGATCAGCTGTCCAAGACCGAGACCGGCGACCTGGCCTTCGGCTTCACCGACCGGCAGATGGCGTTCTATGAGGGCGACACGTTCACCAACCTCGGGGATCACAAGCACGGCGACGAGGTGCTCAGCCACGCGCTGACGCTCTACTCGCCGACCGACTGGGTGGACATGACGCTCGTACGGCTGGACCGTGCGTCCTGCCAGCTGCACGCCGGGCAGCCCGAAGGGGCACTGCGGGCCGCCCAGGACGCGATCCAGGAACTGCCGGACGAGCATCGCTCCGACATCCTGGTGCACCGCGCCCGGCAGGTCGGCGCCGCCGTCAACGCCAAGGTCGGCGAGATACCCGCGCTCAAGGACTTCTACGAGGCTCTGTCCGCCCCCTCGGTGCAGAGCCCCACCAAGGAGTCGCCCGCCGTTCCCCAGTCAGAACAGGTCTGAGCGGACCGATGGTCCCGAAGGACGGCGCCCCCGAAGGCCGTCCACAGATCACCACTGGGGGAGTGGATCACGCACGCCTGGTCCGGCTCGACGCCGAGCCTCCGACATGGACCTTCGGCGACCTTCACATGCGGCGCTACCGCGCCGCCGACCATGCCGTCGTGCTCGACCTTCACAGGGAGGGGCTGGCCCAGGTGGGCCTGCGCCCCGGCGACGGCGTCTACTACGACCACGACTTTTTCCGGATGGAGGACATCTACCTGCGCAACGACGGGGAGTTCATCGTCGGTGAACTGGACGGCCGGATCGTCGCCATGGGCGGCCTGCGCCGTGCGGACCTGGTCCCGGGAGGCAGTGCCCGCGCGTTCGGCGGCTACGTACCCGGGGCGCCCAAGCTCGACGCCGTGGAGATGGTCCGGCTGAGGGTGAGCCCCTCGGTCCAGCGCCGCGGCTATGGCACCGCGGTGGTGCAGGCTCTGGAGGAACGGGCGGCCGAGTTCGGCTACCGCGTCCTGCGCGCCGACACCACCGAACTCCAGGGCCCCGCCCTCGCTCTCTACCGAGGCTTCGGCTGGTCGGAGACCAAACGCGAGGTGATCGGCGGCATCGTCAACATCTACCTGGAGAAACGCCTCCGCTGAGGGAACAGCGAACCAGGGCCGCGGGGCCCGGCCATTAAGGCCCCGCGGCCCGCACCCCTGCCCGGAGACGGCTTGGCGACGGGACGGAGACGGCGGAACGGTTGACTGCTCATGGTCTTGCGGGGCACGGGCTGCTGGGAGTCAGCCCCGCAAGACCAGACCGGTCGGGGGCTCTCAGGGATGGCGGGCCCCGATGAATTGCATCAGCGGGTAGCGGCGGCGCTTGATGTCGTCGTATCCGCGGTCCCTGAGAGCCCGAGTGACCTCACCGTCGCCGAACATCCGCACACCGGAGGCCGATCCGACGAGCTCGACGCCCATCCGCGACAGCGGCAGCGACGGGCGCCGCGAGGTCAGGATGACCAGCCGCCCGCCCGGCTTCAGCACGCGCGTCATGCTGTCGACCGCGGCCCACGGGTCGTCGAACAGGTACAGCGCCCCGAAGCAGCAGACCGCGTCGAACGTCCCGTCGTCGAACGGCAGGTCCACGGCGTTCCCGCGCACGTAGCCGACGTTCGCATCGGGGGTGTCGGCGGCGGCACGGGCGAGCATGGGGCGGGCCGCGTCGAGGCCGATGACCAGGCCGTCCTCACCGACGCCCGCCGCCAGGCCGCGGGTCACGTTGCCGGGGCCGCAGGCGACGTCCAGCACGGTCGCGGGCGGGTTGCCGAGCTTGCCCGGCTGCCCGAGGCCGAGCCACTGGCGGGCGAGGGTGTGCTCGGCGGCGGTGTCGGGCCCGATCGGCCAGCCCTTGGCGAGGTTGAAGCCGATCGGACGCCACACGCGCTCATAGATCTGCGGGAGCAGCGTCGACTGCATCGCGCGCTGCGCGATGGTCGGGGTGGGCTCGGCGGTGTGGCCGAGCAGGTCGAGGTAGCCGTCGCGGTCGTCGGCGGGCGCGTTCAGCAGGTCGCGGACGCGTTCCTGGACGGCGGGGCTCTGCACGATCGTCACCGTCCCATTCGAGCACGCGTCAATAGCGCCCGCGACGTGAGTTCGCCCACTCGTACGCGGTGGGCATACGCGGTGGGCATACGCGGTGGGCATCAGTCGTGGGTGATGTGATCAGCCGCTTGTGTTGGCGGCCATGAAGGAGAGGGTGTCGACCATGAGGTCGATGGAACGGGTGACCGAGCGGGCCGCGTGGCCGACCTCCGACTCGTTGCGGAGGAGGATGGGGGCGTCGGAGCTGGTGGCGTGCTGGAGCGCGGCGCACATCTTGCGGGCGTGCAGCGGGTCCACGCGGGTGTCGCTGTCGAAGATGGTGAACAGCGTCGCGGGGTAGGCCGTTCCCTCGCTGACGTGGTGGTACGGGGAGTAGCCGAGCAGCCAGCCGAGCTCGACCGGGTCCTCCGCGGTGCCGTATTCGTCGTTCCAGGTCTGCCCGAGGCCGAACTGCTCGTACCGCACCATGTCCAACAGCGGCGCGGAGCAGACGACGGCGGCGTAGAGGTCGGGGCGCTGGGTGAGCGCGGCGCCGACGAGCAGGCCGCCGTTGGAGCCGCCGGAGATGGCGAGACGGGACGTCGTGGTCCAGCCGTCGGCGATCAGCTTCTCGGCGGCGGCGTGGAAGTCGTCGAAGACGTTCTGCTTCTTGTCGCGCATGCCCGCGCGGTGCCACTCCTCGCCCTCCTCGGAGCCGCCGCGCAGGTTGGCGATCGCGTAGACGCCGCCCATCTCGACCCAGGTGAGGATGCTCGCCGAGTAGGCGGGCGTGAGCGGCACGTTGAAGCCGCCGTACCCGTACAGGATCGTCGGGCGCGGGCCAGGCGAGCCGGGACCGGGCGAGCCGGGACCGGGCGAGCCGGGACCGGACGCGTCGGGACCGGACGCGTCGGGGCCGGGCGAGCCGGGACCGGATGAGCCCGGCCCGGTCGCGTCGGGGCGGGCGAGGACGAGCATCCGCACGAGAGTTCCGTCGTACGACTCGTAGGTGATCTGCCGCGTCTCGATCTCGGGCACCTCGACCGTGCCGGGCGCCGACGCCCACAGCGTGGTCTCGCCCGTACGGGCGTCGAAGCGCAGCACCGACGCGGGCGTGACGTTGTCGGTATAGCCGAACCATGCCTCGTGCCCGCCCTCGGGGCGTTCGACGAGCCCGCCGATCGAGCCGAGCCCCGGCACCGGGACCTCGCCGATCCGCTCGCCGGTCGCCAGGTCGTGCACGGTGATCTCGCTGATCGCGTGCCGCGTCCAGCCCGCCAGCAGCAGGGGCCGGTCGAGGTCGTCGAGGATCGCGTAGTCGGTGAGAACGGCCTCGGCGTCCTGCGGGATGAGGTCGCGCCAGTTCTCGTACGCGGGGTCGGCCGGGTCGGCGACGCACAGCCGCGACCGGGGCGCGTCGCGGTCGGTGAAGACGTACGCGCGGCCGTCGCGGCCCACGTGCAGACCCGCCTCGGCGTCCACGCCCGTCTGTACCGGCGCCAGCTCGGGACGTTCCGGCGAGGAGGCGGCGAGGTCGGCGATCCACAGGTCGTTGCGCGGCGCGGTGCCCTGCGAGGACGAGACCGTGAGCCAGCGGCCGTCCCGGCTGACCGCCGCGCCGTAGTAGTTGGTCTTGTCGCGCCCGTCGCCGAAGATGAGCACGTCGTCGGAGTCGGGGTCGGTGCCGACGCGGTGCAGGTAGACGCGCCGGTGGTACTGGTCCTCGCCCGCCGGGACCTGGTCGGCCGCCAGCCGCCGCACGTAGTAGTACGCCTCGCCGCCCGGCAGCCACGCGATCGAGGAGTAGCGGCTGCGGTCGATCGGCCCCTCCACCCGCTCGCCGGTCGCCACGTCGATCACGTACAGCAGCGACTCCTCGTCGCCGCCGTGCGAGACCTTGTAGGCCAGCCGCCGGCCCTCCTTGTCGGGCTGCCAGCCGTCCAGCGTCGTCGTGCCGGACGGGTCGATCTTCATCGGGTCCAGCAGCGCCCGCTCGATGCCGTCCGGGTCGACCGTGTAGAGCACCGGGTGCTCCTGCTCGGCCGTACGCCGGGTGAAGAAACGCCGCTCGCCGCGCCACACCGGCGAGCCGACGCTGCCCGCGCCGAGCAGTTCGCCCAGCCGCCGCCGCAGCCTGTCACGGTCCGGCAGGCCGTCGGCGTACGCGCGGAACAGCCGCTCCTCGCCCGTGAGCCAGTCCCGGGTCCGCTCGCTCGCCGGGTCCTCGAGCCAGCGGTACGGATCGGCGACCCGATGCCCGTGAAGGTCGTCGGCGATGTCCTGGCGTTCGGCGGGCGGGTACGGCGGTCGGCTCATGGCCTGCACTGTAACGGCCCGTCCGTTATCACCCCCACCCAAGGCCCGCACCGGGTGCCCCGCCGGGGCCAGCGCGGTGCGGCGAGGTGAATGCGCAGGTCATCTTCGGTAGAAGTGGCCTCTGATCATCGGGCTCATCAATCGGGGGGTTGACATGAAGGGCATCATCGCGGGCCGTACGGCGATCGGCACGGCGGCGCTGGGGGCGGCGCTGCTGGGAACGGCCCTGCCGGGGCACGCCGAGGCGCGGCACGCCGCCATCGGGAAGGTGGAGTTCGTCTACTCCGCACCCGAGGTCGCCGAGGCCGGTGACTCGGTCACCTGGCGCTGGACGGTCAAGAACGTCGGCGGCGAGAGCGTGGACAAGGTCGTTCTCACGCACAAGCTGACGCCGGCGCTCAAGGTGAAGACGGTGGACGAGCCGTGCGAGGCCGGCCAGACCTCGATCCGCTGCGAGTACGGCACGCTGAAGGCCGGCGAGAAGCGCCAGGGCACCGTCGTCGCGGTGCTGCCGCCCGAGACCTCGGGCACCGTGCAGATCAACGGCCGGGTCACCTGGCAGCAGGGCACGGCGCCGGTCGCGACCGACTCGCCCGCGCCCGCCACGCCGAAGGCCCCGGCCGCCGACGCCGCCGACCAGGCCGCCAGCGACGCCAACCAGGCCGCGAACCAGGCCAGCGAGGCCGCCAACGCCGCCAACCAGGCGGCCGACAACGCCGCCCAGGCCGCCGCCACACCCGGCCAGCCGTAACACCCGGCCAGCCGCACGCACGTCCGGCCAGCCGTAACACCCGGCCGGCCGCACGCACGTCCGGCCGGTCGTAGCGCCCCGGGCCAGCCGGGACGTCCGGCCGATCATGGACGGGCAGCTGACCGTAAGGACCGACCGACCGCTACGTCGGTCGACACGGGTACGCGGGAGGCTCCTGCCGTCACGTTCCGTGATGGTGGGAGCCTTCTGCGTTCGATCCGGTGCGCAAGTGGGGATTAATGGGGTAGCGGACGGCCTCCCTCACGGGCCACACTGATTCCGGGTCGGTTCGCCCCTGGGGAGGTCCTCATGCCGGGTGCGCAGGTGCCGGAGACAATAGTCGGGCCTCGGTCCGAGGCGCGCGAGAGCGCGTCCGCCGAGGCGATCCGGCCGCGTCAGCACGTCCCGGTGGAGGGCGTCTGATGCGACAAGTCCTCCTCCTGAACGCGACGTACGAACCACTCACCACGCTTCCGCTCCGGCGGGCGGTCTGCCTCGTGCTTCGGGAGAAGGCAGAGGTCGTCCATCAAGACGCCACCGGCGCCGTTCTCCACTCGGCCACGATGTCGATCGACGTTCCGTCGGTGATCAGGCTCCGCCGCTACGTCCGCATCCCGTACCGCACCCGGGTCCCGCTGACCCGCGCCGCCCTCATGCGCCGCGACAACTTCCGCTGCGCCTACTGCGGCCGCCGCGCCGAGACCATCGACCACGTCCAGCCCCGCAGCCGCGGCGGCAAGCACGTGTGGGAGAACTGCGTCGCGTCCTGCATGACCTGCAATCATCGCAAGGCCGACCGTCTCCTGGAGGAGATCGGCTGGAGCCTCGCCATCACGCCAGGCGTCCCCAGGGGCGCGCACTGGCGCCTCATCGGCATCGTCCACGACGGCGACCCTCAGTGGGCCCCGTACGTCACGGAGCCTGCCGCCTAGCTCCTGTGCGTATCCTGAGTGGGTGCCACGCTATGACTACCGCTGCCGCGCCTGCGGGGCGACGTTCGAGGTGTCCCGCCCGATGATCCAGGCGTCCGACCCCGCCACGTGCCCCGACGGCCACGACGACACGGTCAAGCTCCTCTCGACGGTCGCCGTGACCGGCCGAGGCACCGCCCCCGCCCCGCGCCCGTCCGCGGGAGGCGGAGGCTGCTGCGGCGGGGGCTGCTGCAGCTGACCGTGAACGCGACAAGGCCCGCGCCGGGTGGCGCGGGCCTTGTTTTCGTGCGCTGCCAGCCCAATGCGCTGCCAGCCGAATGCGCCGCTAGTCGAATGCGCCGCCGGCCGGATGCGCCGCCGGCCGTTCGTGTGTCAGTCGCGGTTCAGCTGAGTGACATCGCGCGCGGCGCCGGTGGACGCCGACGTCGCCATGGCCGCGTAGGCCTGGAGGGCCGCTGAGACGGGACGCTGCCGGTCGCGGGGGCGGTAGCCACCGCCCGCCAGCAGCTTCTCCCGGCGGGCCGTGAGAACGTCCTGAGGGACGTCCAGCTCCAGGATGCGGCGCGGGATGTCGATCACGACGCGGTCGCCGTTCTCGGCGAGGGCGATCACGCCGCCGGCGGCGGCCTCGGGGGAGGCGTGGCCGATCGACAGGCCCGAGGTGCCGCCCGAGAAGCGGCCGTCGGTGACCAGGGCGCACGCCTTGCCGAGCCCGCGGCCCTTCAGGAAGCTCGTCGGGTAGAGCATCTCCTGCATGCCCGGACCGCCCTTGGGGCCCTCGTAGCGGATGACGACGACGTCGCCCTCCTTGACCTTGCCGCCGAGGATGCCCTCGACCGCGTCGTCCTGGCTCTCGAAGACGACGGCCGGGCCCTCGAAGGTCCACAGCTCCTCTTCGACGCCGGCGGTCTTCACGATGGCGCCGTCGGGGGCGATGTTGCCGTAGAGGACGGCCAGGCCGCCGTCCTTGGTGTAGGCGTGCTCGACGTCGCGGATGCAGCCCTCTTCGCGGTCGAGGTCCAGCTCCTCCCAGCGGGCGTTCTGAGAGAACGCCTGGGTGGTGCGGACGCCGCCGGGCGCGGCGTGGAAGAGCTCCACGGCCTCGGGCTTGACCGTGGGGGAACGGACGTCCCAGGCGGCCAGGAAGTCGGTGAGCGGGCCGTGGATGGTGTGCACGTCGCGGTGCAGCAGCCCGCCGCGATCCAGCTCGGCCAGCAGCGCGGGGATGCCGCCCGCGCGGTGGCAGTCCTCGACGTGGTACTTGGCGGTCGCGGGGGCCAGCTTGCAGACGCAGGGCACCCGGCGGGACAGCTCGTCGATCTCCTTGAGGCCGAAGTCCACGTGGCCTTCGACGGCGGCGGCGAGCAGGTGCAGGATCGTGTTGGTCGAGCCGCCCATCGCGATGTCCAGGACCATGGCGTTCTCGAACGCGTCCTTGGTGGCGATGTTGAGCGGCAGTACGGTCTCGTCGTCCTGCTCGTAGTAGCGGCGGGCGACGTCCACGACCGTGCGGCCGGCGTCCTGGTAGAGGGCCTTGCGGGCGGCGTGGGTCGCCAGGACCGTGCCGTTGCCGGGCAGGGCCAGGCCGATCGCCTCGGTCAGGCAGTTCATCGAGTTGGCGGTGAACATGCCCGAGCAGGAGCCGCAGGTCGGGCAGGCGCTCTCCTCCATCTCGGCCAGGGTCTCGTCGGAGACCGAGGCGTCCGCGGAGGCGATCATCGGGTCGATGAGGTCGAGCTTGTGGCCGTTCTGCACGCCGGAGACGGGCTTGCCGGCCTCCATCGGGCCGCCGGAGACGAAGACCGTGGGGATGTTGAGTCGCATCGCGGCCAGCAGCATGCCCGGGGTGATCTTGTCGCAGTTGGAGACGCACACCATGGCGTCGGCACAGTGCGCGTTCACCATGTACTCGACGGCGTCGGCGATCAGCTCGCGGGAGGGCAGCGAGTAGAGCATGCCGCCGTGGCCCATCGCGATGCCGTCGTCCACGGCGATCGTGTTGAACTCGCGGGGGATGCCGCCCGCCTCGCGGACCGCGCCCGCGACGACGTCGCCGACCTCGCGCAGGTGGACGTGGCCCGGCACGAACTGGGTGAAGCTGTTGGCCACCGCCACGATCGGCTTGCCGAAGTCCTCGCGGGCTACCCCGGTGGCCCGGAGGAGGGCGCGCGCGCCCGCCATGTTCCTGCCGTGGGTGACCGTACGTGACCTGAGCGGGGGCATAGGGACCTCTCTCAACAGCTGGCAGTTTCTGATCGTACGCGGCCATGATCGTACGCGCGACGGCGCCTGATCTGGGGTTTCGGTGGGCGGCAGCGGCGGATCGCGGCGCTGCGGGCCGGCCCGGCAGAGGTCCTGGGGGGTCGGCTTCGACCACTCCCGATGCTATCAACCGGGGGCAAAGGAAAACGCCGGGGGCGGGGAAGGGCCCGTCCGGCGTCGAAAGTGGTGCCGGTGAGACGTAAGTGGTGCCTATGCCTGGGTCTGAGAGGTGCAGAGAGACCTGCGGAGCAACTTTCAGGCCGAAGGTCAGAGGGAAGCGGGCACCGATGGAGGTCGAAGCGGCACCTCGTCCCAGGTCGAGCGAGGTGCCCCTCCGGCACCGGTCCCCGCTGGGGATTCCGATAACTCGGGGCTCATCGTTGAGCGCCGTACTGAACGGCCCGGAAGCCGCCCGGTTTCAGCCCTCTTCGTACTCTTGCGGATACTTGGGCGGCAGAGCCTTCTCGGCCGCCTTGAAGATCCGCTGGACGTCGGTCTCGGTCAGGATCTTCGGACGGCGGCGGAAGTACGCCCTCGCCCTGTTGCCCGCGTAGACGTCCACGTCGCGGACCCGCATGACCTTCCACGGGATGGAAGGGCCGTAGATCGCGACCGACGGCTGCACCGGCACCTCGAAGCCGACCCGCTCCTCGATCATCCGGCTGGCCTGGTCGGCCTCCCACCGCGCCTCGTCCAGCCGCTCCTTCTTGTTGAAGGGGCCGTGGAAGAGCTTGCGGTGCGAGAGGGTCCGCACCGGAAGGCGCTTGTCCCACTTCTCCGAGTCGATCGCGTACACGCCGGTCGGGCCGATCACCAGGTGGTCGATCCGGCCGTCGCTGACGCCCTCGTCGTCGTAGGGGACGGCCCGCGCGTGCAGCACGAGGTACCCGTTCTTCTCCAGGGACTTCAGCTGCCGCTCGGTGCGCCGTTCGGCGGCCGACGACTTCTGCCAGGCCGTCACGCTGGAGCTCTTGCGAGCCCTGCGGACGACGTCGGCGATCACCGCCAGCACCGCCACCGAGATGCCGATCCTGATGTCGAAGACCAGGGCGAACAGCACGCCGACGACGAGCGCCACACCGGCGCGTTCGAGCCAGCGCCGGATCTGGGGGTCGTTGAGCATGTCACCGTAGGTCTGCTGTTCTTCAGCGGGCCGCTTGAGGGGTGTTTCGTGGGGCTGGCCACGCGCCTGCTGTCCGTTGCCCCGCTCCATGATCGCCATGAGTGACGCTCCGTATTCCTTTCGCGCGGGATGCATGATCCTCCGTGCGCACAGTAATCATTCCGACGCTGGGCGACTAGTCATGTCGGGTTAATACTTTTGTCGCCGCGTCTGGGTGATTCGCGGGTGTCCCGGCCGGGTAGGTTTATTTTCATCCCCTCTTCCTCGGTGTGCCTCTGCTGACATCTTTGATGGTGCCGCATCCGGCGTCTACCGTTCGTCCCTGTGACCCATACCCATGACCTCACCGCACTCTCGCTCGCCGAGGCGGTTCGTGCCAAGGATCTTTCCCCGGTGGAGATCACTGATCACTACCTGGAACGCATTGAGCGGGTAAATCCGCAGGTCGGAGCATATGTGACCGTGACCGCGGAACGGGCGCGCGACGAGGCGCGGCGGGCCGAAAAGGCCGTTCTGGAGGCCGCCACCCCCGCTGAGCTGCCCGCTTTCCACGGGGTGCCGATTCCGGTCAAGGACCTGAACATGGTCAACGGGGTCCGGGTGACGCTCGGATCGTCGGTTTTTTCCGATCTGACTGGTTTCGCCGACGACAATGTCGTGGTGCTCCTGAGGGAAGCGGGTTCTGTCCTCTTGGGCAAGACCGCGACCCCCGAATTCGGACTGCCCTGTTACACCGAAAGTGCTGTTTCGCCACCCGCGCGCACCCCCTGGGATCTGTCCCGGTCGGCCGGCGGATCGAGCGGCGGCGCCGCCGCGGCGGTCGCCGCGGGCCTGGCGCCGATCGCGCAGGGCAGCGACGGCGGCGGCTCGATTCGCATCCCCAGTAGCGTATGCGGGCTCTTCGGGATCAAGCCGACCCGGGGCCGGGTTTCGCAGGGCCCGGTCGTCCCCGACCTGTTCGGGCTGTCCACCAACGGCCCGATCGCGCGCTCGGTCCGCGACGCGGCCGCGCTGCTGGACGTGATGGCCCGCCCGTTCCCCGGCGATCTCTACGCGGCGCCGCCCGCCCAGGGCACGTTCCTCTCCTACGCCGACCGCGCCCCCGGGCGGCTGAGGATCGCGCGGACGGCGGCGCCGGCCGTGCCGGGCGCCGAGGTCCACCCGGACTGCGTCGCCGCCTACGAGGAGGCCGGCGCCCTGCTGGAAGAGCTCGGCCACGAGGTCGTCGAGCTTCCGCCGGTCTTCGGGCCCGAGCTGGTCCCGGTCTTCGAGATGCTGTGGGGCGTCATGGCGACCATGACGCCGGTCGACCCCGACCAGGAGCACCGCCTCCAGCCGCTGACGCAGTGGCTGCGCGAGCGCGGCCGCAAGACCTCCGCCGAGCAGCTCTTCCGCGCCCACGCGAGCCTCCAGGCCGCCCTCCGGCAGGCGCTCCCGGTGATGAACGGGTTCGACGCGATCCTCAGCCCGACCCTCGCCCAGCCGCCCGCCCCCGTCGGCCACTTCCACGACCAGGAGCCCGCCGAGAACTTCGAGCGCCAGAAGGTCTTCACCCCGTTCTGCGCGGCCTACAACATCTCCGGGCAGCCCGCGGTCAACGTCCCGCTGCACTGGACCGCCCCGGATGAGAACGGCCAGGGCCTGCCGATCGGCGTGATGCTGGCCGGACGCCTGGGCGGCGAGGGCACGCTGATCTCGCTCGCGGCGCAGCTGGAGGAGGCGCGGCCCTGGATCGACCGCAAGCCCGCGATCTGGGCTGCGTGATTCCCGTCAGCGCCGTGATTCCCGTCAGCGCCGTGATTCCCTGCGGCGCTTCGTGACTTCCCCTCAGTAAGGTCACGATTTAGGGGTAGTTGTCCCTCCGTGGCGGACGAACATCTGAGCAGGCTGGCCCGCGCGAACAACGTCTCGACGCACTATGTCGACTGGCAGGGGAGGCACGCAGAGGTCTCCGACGAGACCCTCCACGCGGTGCTGGCCGCGCTCGGGGTGGACCTGTCGCCGCCCCGGCGGCTGGCGCCGGTCCCGCGGTCCTGGGGCTTCACGGTCCAGCTCTACGCCGTACGGTCGCGGGGCTCGTGGGGGATGGGCGACCTGCGCGACCTGGCCGACCTGGCGGCGTGGAGCGGCTCGCTCGGCGCGGGCTTCATCCTGATCAACCCGCTGCACGCCACCGAGCCCGCCGTCCCGATCGGGCCGTCCCCCTACTCGCCGATGAGCCGCCGCTTCACCAGCCCCCTCTACCTGCGGGTCGAGGACGTTCCGGAGTACGCGGACCTGCCCGCCGCCGAGCGCGAGCGCCTCACCGTCCTCGCCCGGCCACTACGCGGCCTGGGCTCGCTCATCGACCGCGACGCGGTCTGGACGGCCAAGCGCGCCGCCCTGGAGACGATCTTCGCCCGGCCCCGGAGCGCCGCGCGCCAGGCCGCCTACGACCTGTTCCGTGAACGCGAGGGACCCGCGCTCGCCGCGTTCGCCACCTGGTGCGCGATCGCCGAGGAGCACGGCGCGGACTGGCATCGCTGGCCCGCCGAGCTCCAGGAGGCCGACAGCCCCAGCGTCGCGCTCGCGGCCAAACAGCTGGCGACGCGGGTCGACTTCCACGCCTGGCTCCAGTGGCAGCTGGACGACCAGCTCGGCGCCGCACAGGCCGCCGCACGGGCGTCCGGGATGCCGATCGGGATCGTGCACGACCTCGCCGTAGGCGTGCACCCGGGCAGCGCGGACGCCTGGATGTACCGGCCGCTGTACGCGCAGGGCATGAGCGTCGGCGCGCCACCGGACGAGTTCAACCAGCTCGGCCAGGACTGGGGCCAGCCGCCCTGGCATCCGCACCGCCTCGCCCAGGCCGCCTACCGCCCGTTCCGCGAGATGCTGGCGGCGACCCTGCGGCACGGCGGCGGGCTGCGCCTGGACCACGCCATGCAGGTCTCCCGGCTCTGGTGGGTGCCCGAGGGCCGTACGGCGGCCGAGGGCACCTACGTCGCCTACGACCGCGACGCCCTGCTGACCTGCCTGGTCGAGGAGGCCGAACGGGCCGGGGCCGTCGTCATCGGCGAGGACCTCGGCACCGTCGAGCCGGAGGTCCGCGACGACCTCGCCACGCGCGGCATCCTCGGCACATCCCTGCTGTGGTTCGAACGCGACCACGAGGGGCGGCCCAAGCGTCCCGAGCACTGGCGGGAGGCGTCGCTGGCCACGGTCGGCACGCACGACATGCCGCCGATCACCGGCATCCTGCACGGTGACCACATCGAACTGCGCGACCGGCTGGGCCTGCTCACCCGGCCCGCCGAGGAAGAGTGGGCCGACCACCGGCGCCAGCTCGCCGAATGGCTGGAACTGCTGCGTTCCGAGGGCCTGCTGAACGGCCCGGACGCCACCGACCAGGAGGTCGTGGCGGCCCTGAACGCCTTACTGTCCCGCACACCGGCCCGCCTCATCGGCATCTCACTGGCCGACGCGGTGGGGGAGCGCCGCACCCAGAACCAGCCCGGAACGGTCGACCAGTACCCCAACTGGCGCGTGCCGCTGGCCGACGCCGAGGGCCGCCCGGTCCTCCTGGAGGCCCTCGTCAGCGATCAGCGCGTCCTGGACGCCATCGCCGCCGTCAGGCGCGTAGAGCCCTGATGCCGCCTGCCGCCTGCCGTCTGCCCGTCTGCCCGTCTGCCGTCGGCCGTCGCCGTCAGGCGAGGGCGGCCGTGATGCGGTGCGAGACCTCGTGGAGGAGGTCGTCGGCGACGAGTTCGGCGCCGGCGATCGCCGAGAAGAGCGCGGGCAGGCCCGGCAGCGGGTAGCCGCGGTCCTCCGAGCCGTCCAGCGCGGCCTTGCCGAGCCGCTGGTGGCGCAGCGACGCCCTCGCGCGCGCCCAGGCCGTCTGGACCTCTTCCGGTGACGGGACTCCGAAGCCGTGCCCGACCGGCGCCGCGTGCCGCAGCCGGACCAGGGCGCTGTCGGTGAACTCCGACGCCAGCTTGCAGCGTTCGGTGAGGTCGGCACGTACGGCGTCGTCCATGCGCGACATCACCGAGCAGGGCGTACGGCAGCGGGCCGCGCAGTCGCCGAGCGCCTGGGCGACCTGGCTGTGCTGGCGGTCCAGGTAGGCGCGCCAGCCGGGCGGCGGCTCGGCCGAGACCCGCAGCGCCCGCTCACACGCCGAACGCTCGGGCCGGGTGTGGTCGCACATCCGCTCGGACCCCGGCTCGACGGGGACGCCGAAGCGGGTGCCCTCCCCGTTCACCGAACGGCCCAGCAGCGCCGGGTCGCCCGCGTGGCCGAGCACCGGCTCCCAGGCGAGCATGGCCAGGTACTCGCTCGCGATGTGGATGGTGGCGACGAGCGGGGCCATCTCCCGGCGCTTCCACCGGATGTCGATGACCTCCAGCAGTAGTCCGTAGGCCGGATGGAGCGTCTTCAGCGCCCCGCGCGGCTGCTCCTTGGGCGCCTGCGGCATCCGGCTCGCCCGCGCCCTGTCCAGCAGGTCCTTGGGGACCTCGCCGACCTCCTCGGGCATGCCGAAGTCCTCGGCGTCCAGATCGAGGACCCGCTGGCCGAAGGCACAGAGCCCGCGAATCCCGGTGTCGGCGGTGAGGGCCTCCAGATCCCCGAACGCATGCCGCTTGGCCAAAGCCCTCAATACATCCCGCGCGCTCTCCACGCTCTAGACCTTCCACCCGACGCCCCGTGACCATGCAATCGCAACGGCAACGATTGCATGGTCACGGAGTGAAGGCCAGGTCAGCTGACACAGCCGGACGGACCAGTTCGATCGAAACCCGTTCAGGCGGAGGCGGCGTCCTTGGCGCGGGCGCGCAGGGCGCGCGCCACGCCGTCACGGCCCTCCGACAGCAGGCGCGCGAGCGCCCCCGGCGGGTCGTTCTCGGCGATGTAGGCCTCGGTCCGGTCGATCGTCGACTGGTCGATGATCAGGAACGGGTAGGCGACCTCGGCGAACGTCTGGGACATGTTGCCGCTCCACTCCTTCCAGACCCGGCCGACCTCGGCGAAGTACTTGTCCACGTACGGGACGAGCAGCTGCGCCTGGTCGGGTTCGACGAAACCGCCGAGCGTGGCGCGGAAGGTGGCGTTCGGCAGCTTGCCGGACAGGATCTGCTCCCAGGCCTCGGCCTTGGCCTCGGCGGTCGGCATCGCGGCGGCGCAGGCGGCGGCGTGCCGTTCGCCCGAGGCGGTCGCGTCCTTCTCCAGCTCGGCGGCGATCTCGGTCTTGCCCGCCTTGCCGGTGACGACCAGGCGGCGCAGGAGGGCCCAGCGCAGCTCGGTGTCGACCGTGAGCCCGTCCAGGCTCTGCGAGCCGTCCAGCAGCCCCTGGAGGTAGGCCAGGTGGTCCTCGGTCGCCGCGACGCCCGCGAACGCCTGGAGGTAGGCGAGCTGGAAGTCCGAGCCCGCCTCGGCCTCGCGCGCCAGGTCGTAGAGCTTGTCGGCCATGAGGCGCAGGCCCTGGTCACGCCAGTCGGGCGCCGCGTACTGCTGAACGGCCGTGCGCGCCTGCCGCAGCAGCGTCTGCGACACCGAGATGTCGGTGACGCCGCGGATGCCCTGCAGCACGAGCTGGATGTAGTCGCGGGTGGCCATCTCGCCGTCGCGGGTCATGTCCCACGCCGCCGACCAGCACAGCGCGCGCGGCAGGCCGTCCTTGATGTCGCCGATGCCGGTGACCAGCGTCTGCAGCGAATTCTCGTCCAGCCGGATCTTGGCGTAGGTGAGGTCGTCGTCGTTCACCAGCACCAGGTCGGGCCGCTTCTTGCCGACCAGCTCCGCCACCTGCGTACGGGCGCCGACCACGTCCAGCTCGACCCGCTCGCGCCGCACCAGCTTTGTGTGGGAGGACGACCCCCCATGCCCCCCGGCAACCGCCTCTTCACCCTCGCCGGTGCGGTCGTACAGGCCGATCGCGACGCGGTGCGAACGCAGCGTCGGGTAGTCCGGCTTGGCCTCCTGCGACACCTCGAACGAGGTGAAGTTGCCGTCGCCGTCCACCTCGTACACCGGGCGCAGCGTGTTGACCCCGGCCGTCTCCAGCCACTCCTTGGACCAGGAGGTCAGGTCGCGGCCCGAGGTCTCCTCAAGCGGGTTCAGCAGGTCCGACAGCACGGTGTTGCCCCAGGCGTGAGCCTGGAAGTAGCGCCGCACGCCCTCCAGGAAGTTGTCCCGGCCGACATAGGCCACCAGCTGCTTCAGGACGCTGGCGCCCTTGGCGTAGGTGATGCCGTCGAAGTTGACCTCGACCGCCTGGATGTCGACGATGTCCGCCGAGATCGGGTGCGTCGAGGGCAGCTGGTCCTGGCGGTAGGCCCACGCCTTCATGAGGTTGGCGAACGTGGTCCACGACCCGGTCCACTTGGTCGCCTCGGCCTGGCACAGCACGCTCATGTAGGTCGCGAACGACTCGTTCAGCCACAGGTCGTCCCACCAGCGCATGGTGACCAGGTCGCCGAACCACATGTGCGCCATCTCGTGCAGGATCGTCTCGGCGCGCCGCTCGTAGGCCGCGTCGGTGACCCGCGACCGGAAGACGTAGTCCTCCAGGAAGGTCACCGCGCCCGCGTTCTCCATCGCGCCCGCGTTGAACTCGGGCACGAAGAGCTGGTCGTACTTGTTGAACGGGTAGGCGCGGTCGAAGACCTTCTCGAAGAAGGCGAAGCCGTCGCGGGTGACGTCCACGATCGCGTCGGCGTCCAGGTGCTCGGCCAGCGAGGCCCGGCAGTAGACGCCCAGCGGGATCACGCTGCCGTCCGCGCGCCGGTACTCGTCGCGCACCACGTGGTACGGCCCGGCGATCAGCGCGGTGATGTAGGTCGACATCACCGGCGTGGCCGGGAAGTGCCACGTCCCGTCGCCCTCACGGTCGGGGGCCTCGTTGGTGATCACCTGCCAGTCCGCCGGGGCGGTGACGGTCAGCTCGAACGTCGCCTTCAGGTCGGGCTGGTCGAAGCAGGTGTACATCCGGTGCGCGTCGGCCGTCTCGAACTGCGTGTAGAGGTAGACGCTCTGGTCGACCGGGTCGACGAACCGGTGCAGCCCCTCGCCGGACCGCGAGTACGTCGCGTCCGCGACCACCCGCAGCTCGTTCTCGGCGGCCAGGTCAGGCAGCGGGACGCGCCCCTTCTCGCCGTCGTAGGAGGCCGGGTCCAGCGCCTTGCCGTTGAGCGTCACCTCACGCACGACACCGCCGTGAAGGTCGACGAACGTCGACGCGCCCGGCTCGGCGCACGCGAACCGGATCTCGGTGGTGGAACCGAACCGCTCCTCACCGGTGGTGAGGTCCAGCTCGACCGCGTAGGACTCCACGGTGAGCAGCCGGGCCCGTTCCCGCGCCTCATCGCGCGTCAGGTTGCCTGCCACATGTACTCCCTGCTCTTCAATTGCGCTCTGTTCTTCAATTGCGCTCGGAGAAGCTGTTCCCCCATGTCTACCAAGACCGGCAGGCCGGGGAATGGGAAGGTCAGGTCCCAGGTTTCCAGTTTGTAAGTCCTGATCTGGCCTGAGGAGGCTGACGTTGACCCCGCAAACCCGTGAACCCGTCGACTTCTGGTTCGATCCGCTGTGCCCCTGGGCGTGGATCACGTCGCGGTGGATCCTGGAGGTCGAGCAGCAGCGCCCGATCGACGTGCGCTGGCATGTGATGAGCCTCTCGGTCCTGAACGAGGGGAAGGAAGATCTACCGGAGAAGTACAAGGAGCTCCTCGGCCGCGGCTGGGGGCCGGTGCGCGTCTGCATCGCCGCCGAGCAGAAGTACGGCCCCGAGGTGCTCGGCAAGCTCTACACCGAGCTCGGCACGCGCCGGCACAACCAGAAGCGCAGGTTCGACCGCGAGATGATCGAGGAGGCCCTGACCGCGGCCGGTCTCGACCCGGCGCTCGCCGACGCCGCCGACTCGGCCGAGTACGACGTGGCGCTGCGCGCCTCCCACAAGGACGGCATCGACCGGGTGGGCGAGGAGGTCGGCACGCCGGTGATCGAGGTCGCCGGGCACGCCTTCTTCGGCCCGGTGGTCACGCCGATCCCGCGCGGCGAGGCGGCCGTGAAGCTGTTCGACGGCGTGCTGGCGGTGGCCTCCACCGACGGCTTCTTCGAGCTCAAGCGGACCCGCACCCGCGACCCGATCTTCGACTGATCGGGGACACCAGCTGTCAGGACGCTTCGGGGTCCGGGTCGCGCAGCGCGGCCGACCAGCGCTGCTCGACCCGCCCGAAGCGCCAGAACGCCATGGCGCCCAGCCACATCACGATGAGGACGCCGGTGATGATGAACCCGGCGATGTTGAGGTCGAGGGCGGCGATCCAGTCCCAGAAGCCGCCGGTCAGGTCGAAGCGCTCCTGCGCGACCTGCAGCAGCTCGGTGCCGCCGATGACGAACGCGAAGACGACCGAGATCCCGGTCAGCGTGATGTTGTAAAAGATCTTGCGGACCGGGTTGGAGAACGCCCAGCCGTAGGCGAAGTTCATGAACGTGCCGTCGATGGTGTCCCAGAGCGACATGCCGGCGGCGAAGATGATCGGCAGGCAGAGCACCGCGTACCAGGGCAGGCCGCTGGCCGCCGCCGCGCTGCCCGCGAGCGCGAGCAGGCCGATCTCCGAGGCGGTGTCGAAGCCCAGGCCGAACAGGAAGCCGAGCGGGTACATCTGCCCGGGCTTGGTGATCGCCTTGGTGAACCGGCCGAGGATGCGGTTCATGAAGCCGCGGTTGTTGAGCTGGTCCTCCAGCGCGGCCTCGTCGTAGCTGCCGCGCTTCATCTCGCGGAAGATCTTGACGATGCCGACCAGGATCACCAGGTTGATCGTCGCGATGATCGCCAGGAACGTGCCGGAGACGGTCGGGCCGATGGTCCCGGTCACGGTGTGCAGCCCGGACTCGTCGTCGCTGATGCCGTTCGCCAGCGTCTTCACGCCGACGCCGAGCAGCAGGCAGGAGACGAACACCACCGAGGAGTGCCCGAGCGAGAACCAGAAGCCGACCGAGACGGGCCGCTGGCCCTCGGTCATCAGCTTGCGGGTGGTGTTGTCGATCGCGGCCAGGTGGTCGGCGTCGAAGGCGTGCCGCATGCCGAGCGTGTAGGCGGTGAGGCCGATCCCGACGCCGAAGATCTTGCCGTTCCCCAGGTGGTAGTCGCCGGGGACGACGAGCAGGAGCAGCATGCCCCAGCCGGCCAGGTGCAGGAACGCGATGAACGCCGCCATCCCGGCGACCCGGCGCCACTCCGCCGAGGAGAGCCGTCCGCGCAGGCCGTTCCCCGTCGCAACGCCCGCCATGTGCCCTCCACCGTGCCCACCGTGCTCTCTCATCCCGACCCTCCACAGTGTCGCAGTTGCAAATCTTTTGCAACTACGGGGGTGTTGTCACTACGGGTCGTTCGTCGCCGCGCCCGGCGTGGATTGCCTGCGATGGCGGGGGATGCGCCATAGACTGCTGCGCTCGTAGATGGCAACGGTTTTCATATCCGGTTCCGGAGGTCACGTCGTGAAGGTCGCGTTCGTCGGCAAGGGCGGCAGCGGGAAGACGACGCTGTCGTCGCTGTTCGTGCGGCATCTGGCCGCGGCGGGGATGCCGGTGGTGGCGATCGACGCCGACATCAACCAGCACCTCGGGGTCGCGCTCGGTCTCGACGAGGAACGGGCCGCCAAGATCCCGCCGATGGGCGAGCGGCTGACCGAGATCAAGGACTGGCTGCGCGGCGACAACCCGCGCATCGCCTCCGCCGCGAGCATGGTGAAGACCACTCCGCCCGGCGCCGGCTCGCGGCTGCTGCGGCCCGGCGACGACGACCCGATCCACGCGCTCGCGCAGTACGTCGGGGTGGGCGGTGGGAGTGGAGACGGCGGGGTGGGCGGGGGGAGTGGAGACGTCGGGGTGGGCGGCGGGAGTGGAGACGGCCGGGTGGACGGCGGGAGTGCGGACGGCGGGGCCGGGATCCGGCTGCTGGCGACCGGCCCGTTCAACGACGACGACCTCGGCGTGGCCTGCTACCACTCCAAGACCGGCGCGGTGGAGCTGTACCTCAACCACCTGATCGACGGGCCGGGGGAGTACGTCGTGGTCGACATGACCGCGGGCGCCGACACCTTCGCCTCGGGCCTGTTCACGCGGTTCGACCTGATGTTCCTGGTCGCTGAGCCCACCCGTAAGGGCGTCGGGGTCTACCGGCAGTACACCGACTACGCCCGCGACTACGACGTCGCGATCTCGGTGGTCGGCAACAAGGTCCAGGGCGAGGAGGACGTGGACTACCTGCGCGAGCACGTCGGCGACGACCTGCTGACCTGGCTGGTGCAGTCCCCGGCCGTACGGGCGCTGGAGCAGGGCCGCGAGGGCGTCGAGCTGGAGGCGGTCAACCGCCGGGCGCTTGGCCGGATGCGGCAAGCCGTCGACGCCCGTGCCAAGGACTGGGACAAGTTCCAGCGCCAGGCCGTCGAGTTCCACGTCAAGAACGCCAAGAGCTGGGCGAACCGCGCGGTCGGCGAGGACCTGGAAGAGCAGGTGGACCCGGGTTTCCGCTTCCCAGGGGTGCGGGCGTGAACCACTGAGGCACGAGCGTCACCGCCGGGGTCTATCCGGCCAGGGGTGATCCCGTTTACTGTGCGCGCATGAACTCGCGCCGGGGGATGGCCGTCGCCATCGGCGCGGTGGGGCCGGTCGCCCTCATCGCGCTTCTGCTCGCCAACCAGTGGGTCAACCGCAAGTTCCTCGAGAACGGGACGACCCGGCCCGACAAGGCGCTCGGGCCGCTCGTGCAGTGGCTGGAGTTCCCGTACTGGCGGCTCACCACCGAGGGCCACTTCCTGGGCTTCAAGTACGTCGCGATCATGGACATCAGCCTGCTGCTGTTCTTGGTGTTCGTCGGCGCGCTGGCGGCCGTCGGGGTCCGCGTGCTGGACCCGGCGCGGGGCGCGTTCGGCGCGTTCATCGTCGGCTGGTGGGCGGCGCTGGTCGCGGGCGGTGCCGCGGGCCTCATCCGCGGCTTCCTGGTCAAGACGCTGATGACCGACCTCTACCCGAAGTCCATGTCCACCTCGGTGATGTGGCAGACGGTCGGCCAGGGGCTCGGCTTCGGCTTCACCTACGGCTGGCTCGCCGGCGTCGGCGCGCTGGTCGCCTTCTCGATGACCAGGTCCAAGGGCATTGGAACGCAACATGCCCCGGCCGGGGGCGCGCCCATGCACCCCTCGGCGATGCCCTACGCGCCGCCGTCGTCGAACCCGTACGGCTCGCCCTATGGCCCGCCGCCCGCCCAGCCGCCGGGCCACGCGCCCGGAGCGCCGGGCTGGCAGCCGGGCCCTCCGCAGACGCCTCCGCAGGCCCCGCCCCCGGGTGGCCCGCCCGGCTCTCCACCCGGTTCTCCGCCTCGGCCGTACGACGGCGGGCCGCCGCCCCCACGCTGATCGGAGCCTGCGACAATGCTGGCCATGCGCGTGTTTCTTGGGAGCGACCATGCGGGCTTCGAGCTGAAAGAGCACCTGATCGGCTGGCTCAAGGCCAACGGCCACGAGCCCGTCGACTGCGGGGCCTACGTCTACGACGAGATCGACGACTACCCGCCGTTCTGCCTGCGGGCCGCGGAGAAGACCGTCGCCGACCCCGGCAGCCTGGGCATCGTGATCGGCGGCTCCGGCAACGGCGAGCAGATCGCCGCGAACAAGGTGAAGGGCGCCCGGGCCGCGCTGGTCTGGAACGAGGACACCGCCCAGCTGGCCCGCGAGCACAACGACGCCAACGTCATCAGCATCGGCGCCCGCCAGCACGACGTGGACACCGCCACCCGGTTCGTCCAGATCTTCCTGGAGACGCGCTACTCCAAGGAGCCGCGGCACACCCGCCGGATCCGGATGCTGAGCGCGTACGAGCACACCGGCGAACTCCCGCCGCTCCCGCGCGAGGGCTGATGTAGATCGGAAGCCGCCTTTCCTGGTGGAATGTCCACCCATGAGAGGTGGCACGGAGCTCGGCGGCCGGTACGTCCTGGAGACGCTCATCGGCCGCGGCGGCATGGGCGAGGTCTGGCGGGCCACCGACACGCGGCTGAAGCGCAGCGTCGCGATCAAGGTCCTGGCGGCCGAACTGGCCTCCAACCCCGCCGCGATCGCGCGGTTCCGCCGGGAGGCCGAGACGGCCGGGGCGCTCCAGCACCCCGGCATCACCGTCGTCTTCGACATCGACGAGTCACGGGACACCGACGAGTCACGGGACACCGACGAGTCACGGGACACCGACTCGGGCGAACGCGTCGTCTTCCTGGTGATGGAGCTCCTGGACGGCCAGGACCTGCGCGCCCTGATCGACGCGCACCCGAACGGCATGCCCGCGCCGAACGCGATGTGGCTGGCGGTCCAGGTCGCCGACGCGCTCGCCGCCGCCCACTCGCGCGGCGTCGTGCACCGCGACATCAAGCCGCCCAACCTCATCGTGCTCGCGGGCGGGCGGCTCAAGATCTGCGACTTCGGCATCGCCCGGCTCGCCGACGCGTCCACCCAGCTCACGGTCGGCGGCGGCTCGCTCGGCACGCCGCGCTACATGGCGCCCGAGCAGTTCCGCGGCGGCTCGGCCGAGGCGCGCAGCGACCTCTACGCGCTCGGCTGCGTGCTGTACGAGATGCTCGCCGGGCAGCCCCCGTTCAGCGGGGAAGGCGGCATGCCCGCCCTCATGTACCAGCACCTCAACGACGAGCCGCCGCCGATCGAGCGCCCCGGAGTGCCCGAGGACCTCGCCGCTCTCGTACGGGAACTGCTCGCCAAGGACCTTGAGGCCCGCCCGGCCTCCGCCGCCGACGTCGCCGGTCGCCTGCGTGCGATCTACCGCACCGCGGGCCAGGTCGCGGGCGCTCAGCTCACCACGCCGGAGCCGGTCTCGGCCGGAACGCCGCCACCGAACGTTCCGCAGCCGACGCAGCCGACCCAGCCAACCCACCCGACGCATCCGACCCAGCCAACCCACCCGACCCCACCGACTCATCCGACCCCACCGACTCATCCGACCCCACCGACTCATCCGACCCCACCGACTCATCCGACACAGATCGACCAGCCCGCGCCGCGCAAGAGCCGGCGGCGCCTCTTCGCGGCCCTGGGGGCCGCCGCGGCCGCCGTCGCCATCGCGGTCGGCGTCAGCGCGGCGGTGCTGGCCGACAGCGGCGGGAAGCCCGACCCCCACCCGACCGGTACCGGCAAGCCGACACCGACGGGGCCGGTCACGCCCGCGAAGGCGGTGCCGGTCGTTCCCGGCTGGCAGGTGGTCATCGACGAGAAACGCCAGGTCGCCTACGACGTTCCGCCGGGCTGGCAGGTGCCCGACCCGTCATATGTGGCCTATTTCGCCGACGCCAAGGGAAATCCGACCGTCGGCGGCACGCACGTGGCACAGGTCAGGGGCTCGGGGAAGGCCCACTGTGTGCTCGCCCAGGCGGCTCTGCGGGGCGGGTCGGGCATCACCGGTGTGGCCGCCGACCAGCTCAACGGCCTCAAGTCCACCGCCTATGCGGCGGCCCAGCAGTGGGCGGTCGCGGGCTGGACGGTCAAGGGCAAGGCGCCCGTCCTCGAGCACGGCGACGACCGGACCATGTCGTTGCCGGGCGGCATCCGGGCCGTCGACCACAGTGTCACGATCAAGCGGGTGGGCGGCGCGAGCCCGTGCACCTCCGCCGCCGCCAAGATCCATGTGCTCGCGGCGGCGGCCCGGGAGGCGTCGACGTCGGGGCCGCTCACCCTGGTCGTGTTCGATGGACCGAACGTTCCGGGCGCGGACGAGGCGACCGTCGGCAAGATTCTCGGCAGCCTTCGCGCGATGAAGTGCGACCCGTACGACGGCCCCAAGACCGGAGCCGTGCTCTGCCCTCCGGATTCGCAGCAGAAGACCCGCGCGCCGCTACCGACGCCCTTGCCTTCGTCCTCCTCCTGAGGGCCGGGTCAGTTCTTGCGGGGCGGGGCGCCGCGCTTGCCCAGGCGGCGGCGTTCTCCCTTGGCGGAACGGGTCTGCGGCTTCGCGGAGTCGGCGGGCTTGGGCGGCGGGGGAGGCTCTTCGCCCTCGGGACGCGGACGTGAGACGTCGCGCGCCCGCATCGCCGCGTCCACCGTGATGCGCATGCCCGGCTGAACCACCTGCGACCACCTCCCAGAAGACCTGCTCCTAAAAGACCATTGGACACCACGGGGCGGGGTCCCAGGCAAGTGCGCGGGACAGCGCATCGACCGCACCGGCGTTCAACTCGCGGACCAATCCGGCCTGCGCCGGGCCCTGAAGTCCCACTCCGCCCAGGTAGGCGGCCCCCAGGATGTGGATGGGCATGGCGATGTGCGCGGAACGCATCGTTCGTTCACAACGGGCGCCCGCAGCCCCGCCGGAGAGATGCCAGCGGCCGGAGTTCCAGGCGCACACCGGATCGTGCACCTCGATGACGACGTCGATGTCGCAGCCGTACACCCGCCCCTGGAGCGCCCGGTCGACGTCGACGACCCGTACCCACAGGCCGTCGTTCACCTGGGCGCGCAGCCGCCGCGGATCGGCGAGCAGGTGCAGGAGGGGGTCGTCCACCGGGCGGCGCGCCGCGACGACCGCAGAGGCCAGATCGCGGTCCAGCAGGTGCCGCCAGAGCGCCGCGTACGCGGACGGGTCGACGGCGACGAGCTCCATGATCGAGATCTGGTCGTCGGGGATGCGTTCGGCGGTGACGCGCTGCTCCACGAAGAACAGCGCGTAGCCGCGCGCCCGCGCGTCGTCCTCGGCGATCACGCAGCGCAGCGCGTTCGGCTCGCGGTGGTAGAGGCGCTTGTGCCACCAGGCGCCGTTGCGGGCGAACTGGCCGGGCCGCCCGGCCAGCTGCGCGTCGTACACCGCCGACAGCCGCGGCCAGGCCTCGTCGGGGTCGGCGACCGTCAGCCGCAGCCCGTGCCCGCCGCCCCGGCCCGCCTCGCCGGGCGCGCCGGTGATGAACGCCGACTCGCCGCGCCGGACCCGTACGGCCATGTCGCGGGACGCGCAGCCGAACCCGAAGCGCTGGTAGAACCCGCCGCTGCTGCTGAACAGCGCGGCGACGGCCTCGCCCCGCTCGTGCAGGTCGGTCAGCTGCCTGCGCATCATCGCGCGCAACACGCCGCGCCGGCGGTGCGAGGGCAGCACGCCGACCTTGGTGATCCCCGCCACGGGCAGCACGCCGCCCGGCACGCTCATCTCGAAGGCGTGCGCGATGGCGGTCCCGATCAGCAGCCGGTCGTCGAACGCCGCGAGCGTCCGGTCGAAGTCGATGAGCGGCCGGTTGGCCTCGCGGTTCTCGATCGGCCTGGTGACCCCGAAGGACTCCATGAGCACGTCCCAGAACGCCGGGTACTCGGCCTCGCCGATCGGTCTGACGGTGTACGGAGCGTCACCCATGGTCCTCCCCGGGTCGGCGGCGGGCTACTTCGCGTCGCTGGACCGTTTCAAACGGTCACGGGTGGCGCGGATGCCGTTCCACTGGGCCCGATGGTCGGTACAGTGCCGGAGTCATGCTGCAACGTCTGGTCCACCTGCTTCCGCCACGGGTCCGCGCCTTCCTGCGCAGGATTCCCATACTCGTGCGGATCTACAGGTGGCTGCGGCGGGGCAAGCTGACCCGGGAACGCTATGTGTTCGTCGCCCTGGCGATACTTACGGTCGCCCTGGGCCTCGCGGCCGCCGAGTCGCGTGCCTGGGCTCCGTCGGGCGCGCTGGTCCTCACCGTCGTCGGCGGCGGCCTGCTGCTCCGGGTGCGCACGCTGTCCGCCCTGCTCGTGGTGGTCCTGGTGACGATCACCTACGACGCCTGGCACGACCGTTCGGCGATCGGCCCGGGGATGATCGCGACGCTGACGATCAGCGGCGTGCTGGCCCTCACGCTCGCCCGCACCCGGCAGCTGCTCGGCGTGCAGGGCCTGCGCGGCGACTCGATGCTGCTGGAGCTGCGCGAACGGCTGCGCCGCCAGGGCGAGATGCCGCCGCTGCCGGACGGCTGGGACACCCAGGTCGTGCTGCTGCAGGCGGGAGGCTCCTCGTTCGGCGGCGACTTCGTCGTGTCCACCTGCGACGGCGACCGGCTGGAGGTCGCGCTGGTCGACGTCTCCGGCAAGGGGACCGACGCCGGCACCCGCGCGCTCATGCTGTCGGGCGCTTTCGGTGGATTGCTTGGATCGATCCAGAGTGACCGCTTTCTCCCGGCTTGCAATGCTTACCTGCAACGACAGCGCTGGGATGAGGGTTTCGTCACCGCCGTCCACGTGGTGATCGATCTGGCCACCGGCGAGTACTCCGTGGAGTCCGCCGGCCACCCGCCCGCGGTCCAGTTCGACGCCGGCAGCGGCACCTGGCAGGTCAGCTCTGCCAAGGGCGTCGTCCTCGGCGTCGTCCCCGACCTGCGCTCCGAGCCCGAGCGCGGCCTCCTCCGCCCCGGCGACGCCCTCCTCCTCTACACCGACGGCCTGGTCGAGATGCCCGGCCGCGACCTCGACGCGGGCATCGACCGTCTCCTGGGCGAGGCCGAACGCCTGGTCCCCGAAGGCTTCCGCAAGGGCGCCAAGGAACTCGTCGAGGCCATGGCCGCCGCCCGAGACGACGACTGCGCCCTGGTCCTCATCTGGCGCACCTGATCAACCGGTCCACCTGATCAGCCGGTCCACCGATCAGCCGGTCCACATGATCAACGGGTGCCCGTGATCAACTGGTGTCCATGATCGACCATCTCGTCTACGCCGCTCCCGACCTGTCCGCCGCGGTAGCCGACATCGCCCGCCGCACGGGCGTGGACCCGATCCCCGGCGGCCCGCACGTGGGCCTGGGCACCCGCAACCACCTCCTGGGCCTGGGCGGCCCGACCTACCTGGAGATCGTCGGTCCCGATCCCGACCAGCCCGCCCCTGACGCGCCCCGCCCGTTCGGCGTGGACGACCTGACTGCTCCCGCCCTGGTCGCCTGGGCCGTAGCGACGAGCGACATCGACGCCGCCGTCGCGCGAGCCCGCGCCGCCGGTTACGAACCCGGCCCCGCCCACGACATGTCCCGCCGCAGACCTGACGGCCGGGTCCTCCAGTGGCGGCTGACGCCACTGATCACCGGGCTCGTTCCGTTCTTGATCGACTGGGGCGACACCCCGCACCCCGCCGCAGAGCTGCCCGTCGTCCCGCTCATCTCGTTCGAGGCCGTCCACCCCGAGCCCGACGCGGTCCGCGCCGACCTCGCCGCTTTGGGGGCCGAGCTGCCCGTACGGCAAGGCGGCCGCGAGCTGCTCACCGCTCGTCTTCAAGGGCGTGAGGGTGTCGTCTCGCTTTAGCCGGGGTGTTTGCGGTGCTTGTTGCGGCGGGGCTTCTTCTTGGGCTGTTTCGGGGGCTTCCTGGGGTGCGCGTGCGGGGGAGGCTTGGGCTTCGGCTTGATGGAGGGCGCCGGCGGCGGGGGAGCGGGCGCTGAGGTGGTGGGGGCGGGGTCGGCCGCCTTGTCGTTGTCGCCGCCGGTCATGCCCATGATCAGGGCTCCGATGAGGACCGTGGCCACGGCAGCGCCTGCTCCGGCCAGCAGACGGGTCTTGAGGGCGGAACGCGGGGCGGGCTGTGGGGCGTCCATGGTGCGGAGGATCTGGGTGTCGCCTGAGCCCGGCGGTAGCGGAACAGGGCCGGGGGCCGGGACCGCGAGCGGGGCGGGGAGCTGCGCTGCGGTAGGGGCGCGCCTGGGGGTTTCCTGGCGTTCGACCAGGGTGAGCATCAGCTCGGAGGCGGCCGGGCGGTCCTCCGGGTCCTTGGCGAGGGCGGAACGGACGCTCGCCGCCAGGGATTCGGGGAGGCCGGTGAGGTCGGGCTCGTCGTTCATGACGCGGAGGGCGGCCTCGGCGGGTGGCCGGCCCTCGGTGTCGAACGGGAGGCGGCCCGTTCCGGCGCGGACGACCAGGCAGCCCCAGGCGAAGATGTCGGCGGCCGTCGTCGCGGCGTGACCGGCCAGGACCTCGGGCGGCATCCAGCCGGGGGTGCCGAGGGCCGTGCCGGTTCCGGTGAGCGTGGAGGTGGAGTCCTGGCCCCGGGCGATGCCGAAGTCGATCACCCGGCAGCCGGAGAGCGTGAGGACGACGTTGGCGGGCTTCAGGTCGCGGTGCACCAGGCCGGCCGAGTGGATGGCGGCCAGGGCGGTCGCGACGCCGACGGCGACGCCGTGCAGGTCGGCGGGCGGGAGCGGGCCGTCGCCGGTGATCCGGCGCTCCAGCGTCATGCCGCCGACGTACTCGCTCACCAGGTAGGGGCGGCCGTCGTCCTCGCCGTGGTCCAGCACCGTGGCCGTGCAGAACGAGGCGACCCGCCCGGCGAGGTCGGCCTCGCCGGAGAAGCGGGCCCGGAACCCGGGGTCCATCGCCAGTTCGGGGTGGATGACCTTGACCGCGACCTGGCGGCCCGTACGGTCCTCGCCGAGGTAGACGGTGCCCATGCCGCCCGCGCCGATGCGGCCGAGCAGCCTGTGCCCGCCCAGCGTGCGCGGGTCGGAGGGCAGCAGCGGGCCGGTCGCGTGAGCGTCCATGAGGGGGTGGGTGTCCTTTCGGGCGGGAGTGACCGGCCCTGTCGATTGTGCCCGTCGATTGTGCCCGAAGACCCGATCGGTCCGGAAACGTGATCGTCACTTCGATGTTTCACCGTGTGCACAGAGGCCGTGCAGAGTGGTCAGTGGATCGGCAACCGGCCCGATGACCTCGCCGGATCCTCCTCGGCGGGCGGGGTCGCGGTGGTTGGCGGCATCGAAGGCGATGTCCGCGCGGACGGCACCCCAGGGGTGGGAGGCGCCGCACGCGCGGACATCGATTCGGGTTTTTCCGATAAAACCTATTGACTTAGTAGGGATCGGAACCCAGGATGGTGACTGCCGGCCCCGCGATGGCGGAGCCGACCGTCCCCGCCGTTCGGGGCGCTCTTACGGCGGGTCCGCGCGGTGACCGGGACGGCGACGGCACGGCCCGTCCCGGTCACCGGCGAATCGCCCGGTAGGTTTCGCAAGGCAATGGTTTGGTTACAACCAGTTCTGCTGATCGTTGTACATCTCCATACGCTCACCCCCCAGGCGTGCGAAGCCGCACGGTAGCCGCCGTGCGCGACCGGGGACGGGAGGGCGCCGGGGATGACCGCCCACAGGGTGCGTTGGCCGCCGTCGAGGTGGTCCCTGCGGGCGCGCGTCACCGGGGTGGCGATCGCGGTGGTCGGCTGCCTGCTGATCGTCGGAGTCATCGCGTTCTACCAGGCGATCCGGCGGACGGTTTACGAGCAGCTGAACGACCGGGGTCAGCAGGCCGTCGCCGAGCTGGTCGACCTCGAGGAGTCCTCGAACCCGCGCGGCGCCGGGGCGCTGCACGACGAGGTGCAGGGCTTCTCCATGCTCCAGATCGTCGACGACACCGGCCGCGTCCTGGCCTCCAGCAGGTCACTGGCCCATAGCGCGGCGATCACCACCGAACGGCCCGACGGCGACGGCGGGCTCGCCGTGACGGTCTCGGTCCCGGGCGTGGCGAACGACATCTACGTGGTCGGCCGCCGGGTGCACGACAAGGACGGCTGGCGGACCGTCTACGCCGGGTCGCCGATGACCGAGTTCAAGCAGGCCAAGGGGTTCTTCCTGGGCACGCTGGTGCTCGGGATCGCGCTGATCCTGGCCCTGCTCGGCTGGGCCGTCTGGCGCGCGGTCCGGCGGGCGCTGCGGCCGGTGCGGGTGATGAGCGCCGAGCTCACCGCGATCACCGGGGGCGAGGGTGAACGGCGGGTGACCGTGCCCGACTCCGGCGACGAGGTCGCCGAGCTGGCCGAGTCGGTGAACGTGACGCTGCGCCGGCTGGAGGGCGTGGTCGAACGGCACCGCGCGTTCGTCGCCGACGCCTCGCACGAGCTGCGCAGCCCGCTGACGGGCCTGCGCGCCCAGCTGGAGGTGGCGCTGGAGCACCCGCGCGACGAGGACTGGCCGACGGTGGCGCGGGCCGCGCTCGCCGACGCCGACCGGCTGCAGCGCATCGTCACCGACCTGCTGATGCTGGCCAAGCTGGACGCGGGCGTGCAGGTCGAACGTGAACCGGTCGACCTCGGCGAACTGGCGCGCGACGAGGGCAGGCGCCGGACGCGGCGGGTCCCGGTCCACGTGGACGCCGAGGAGGGCGTGATGGTGGTCGGCGCCCGCGCACACCTGATCCGGCTGCTCACCAACCTGCTCGACAACGCCGAACGGCACGCCGAGACCGGCGTCTGGATCACGGTCGGGCGGTCGGGCGGCGAGGCGGTGCTGGAGGTCGCCGACGACGGCTCGGGCATCCCGGCGGAGGACCGCGAGCTGGTGTTCAAGCGCTTCCACCGGCTGGCCGAGAGCCGCAAGCGCGACACCGGCGGCAGCGGCCTCGGACTGCCCATCTCCCGCGACATCGCGGCGGCCCACGGCGGCAGCCTGGTCGCCGAGCCCAGCGAACGCGGCGCATGTCTAGTGCTCCGGCTGCCACTTCTGCCATGAGGTTCTAACGTGAAGAGTATTCACGTATAGCTCCCTCTCGTGATACTGATCATCTGACGGTGTAAGCGAACGCTTCTTTGGTGCTCGCCTTCGGCGTCCGCCTCTGCCATCAGCCTGTGTTCGCTTCTGTCATCAGCCTGTGTTCGCTTCTGTCATCAGCCTGTGTTTGCTTCTGTCATCAGGAAGGGGTGCTCCCCCCGATGCCCCGCAAGATCCCTCCGGTCGGACGACCGCTTGCGCTCCTGGCCGCTGCGCTGCTGAGCTGCGCGGCCCTGCTCACCGCCCCGGCGAACGCGGCGTACGCCGATCCCGGGCCCCAGACCGGCGAGGACGGCGTCAACGTCACCGGCGCGCCGTTCCGCGGCACCACCCCCGACGGGCAGGTGCGCGGCTACATCGACGCGCACACGCACCTGATGTCGTACGAGGGCTTCGGCGGCGACCTGCTGTGCGGCGAGGCGTTCGACCCGCGCGGCATCCAGGAGGCGCTGCGCGACTGCCCCGACCACGGCAAGGACGGCTCGCTCGCCTGGTTCGAGAACTTCGTCAGCAAGGGCAGCCCGTTCGGCACGCACGACACCACCGGCTGGCCCACGTTCAAGGACTGGCCCGCGGCGCACTCCCTCACGCACCAGCAGGCGTACTACACGTGGGTGGAACGGTCCTGGCGCGCGGGGCAGCGCATCCTGGTCAACCAGCTGGTGTCCAACCGGACGCTGTGCGAGCTCTACCCGCTGAAGAAGTACCCCTGCGACGAGATGAGCTCCATCCGGCTCCAGGCGCAGAGCACGTACGCGCTGCAGGACTACGTCGACAAGCAGAGCGGCGGGCCGGGCAAGGGCTGGTTCCGCGTCGTGCGCAACCCGGACGAGGCGCGCCAGGTGATCGAGCAGGGCAAGCTCGCCGTCGTGCTCGGCATCGAGACCTCCGAGCCGTTCGGCTGCCGGCAGATCGGCGGGAGGCCGCAGTGCACCGCCCAGCAGATCGACAGCGGCCTGGACGAGATGAAGAAGCTCGGCGTGAGCTCGATGTTCGTCTGCCACAAGTTCGACAACGCGCTGTGCGGGGTGCGGTTCGACCCCGACACGACCGGCGTCATCATGAACCTCGGCAACTTCTACGGCAGCGGCCGGTTCTGGCAGGCCGACACCTGCCGCGAGCCCGAGCACGACAACCCGATCACGCCCGCCAACGACCTCACCGACCTGCTCGCAGGGCCGCTGGCCTACCTGCGCCCGCTCGGCGTCACGCTGCCGATCTATCCGAAGGCGCCGCACTGCAACATCAACGGCCTCACCGACCTCGGCGCGCACATGGTCCAGGGCATGATCAAGCGCGGGATGATCGTCGAGGTCGACCACATGAGCGCCAAGGCCGCCGGCCAGACGCTGTCGATCCTGGAGAAGGCCAAGTACTCCGGCGTGATCTCCGGGCACAGCTGGATGGACATGGGCTACGCGTCGCGGGTCTACAAGCTGGGCGGGATGGTCACCTCGTACGGGTCGCCGGCGCCCAGCTTTGCCGGCGAGTGGCGTACGGCCAAGAAGGCGAGCGACCCGCGCTACCTGTTCGGTTTCGGGTACGGCCTGGACGCCAACGGCCTCGGCCCGCTGCCCGCCGCCCGCGCGAACAACCAGGCGAACCCGCTGCGCTACCCCTACACCTCGCCGTTCGACCCGAACGTGAAGCTGGACCGCGAACGGACCGGCGAGCGTACCTGGGACGTCAACACCGAGGGCGTCGCCAACTACGGCCTGGTGCCCGACTGGCTCGCCGACGTCCGCAACGTGGCGGGCCCGGAGATCATCGCCGACATGTCGCGCGGCGCGGAGGCCTACCTGGAGATGTGGAAACGAGCCCGCACCTACAAGCCCTAGAAGCCCTAGCCGGCTGCGGCAGCCAGCTGCGGCGTCCCGTTCGCTAGAGAGCGGGGCGCCGGGTGTGGTGCATGGTGGCCTGCTCGAAGGCGTGCGCGATCTGCAGGACGGCGAGGTCGGACCGGTGCGGGCCGATGATCTGCAGGCCGACGGGCAGCCCCGGCGTCTCGGCGCCCTCCGGTGTGAAGCCGCCGGGCACCGAGATGGCGGGGCAGCCGGTCGCGGAGATGAAGTAGGCCGAGCCCATCCACTCCAGGTAGTCGATCATCGGCCGTCCGGCGACCTCGTCCGGGTACTCGAGGTCGGCGGCGAACGGCACCACCTGGCTGACCGGCGCCAGCAGCGCGTCGTAACGTTCGAAGAACTCCCGTACGCGCTGGTAGAGGGCGGCGTGCAGGATCTCGGCCTTGCCGACGTCGGGTCCGGTGAGCGCCCGCCCGAACTCGATGTTGTGGACGAGCGACTGCTTCAGCCGGCCCGCGTGCTCGTCCGCCAGCTCGCCCATCTTGAGCTCGAACTCCCAGGCCCGGAGCGTGCGGAAGACCTCGTCGGCGCCGGTGAGATCCGGGCACGCCTCCTCGACCTCGCAGCCCAGGTCGGCGAAGACCTTCGCGGCCTCGCCGAGCACCTCGTTCACCACCGGCTCGACGGGCACCCGCCCGCCCAGGTCGGGCGCCCAGGCGACGCGCAGCCCGGTCAGGTCGCGGTCCAGCGGGCGGCCGAACGTCTCGCCCGGCGTCTCCAGCGAGATCGGGTCGCGCGAGTCGGGCCCGGCCATCACCGACAGCAGCAGCGCGGCGTCGGCCACCGTTCGTGCCATCGGGCCCTGGACGCCCATCGTCGACCACGGCGCGACGCTGGGCCATGACGGGACGCGCCCCGGCGACGGACGGAAGCCGACGACGTTGCAGAACGACGCGGGATTGCGCAGCGAGCCGCCCATGTCGCTGCCGTCGGCGATCGGGTGCATCCCGCAGGCCAGCGCGGCCGCCGCGCCGCCGCTGCTGCCGCCCGCCGACCTGCCGAGGTCGTAGGGGTTGCGGGTCGGCCCGAACACCGGGTTGAACGTGTGGGATCCGGCGGCGAACTCGGGCACGTTGGTCTTGCCCAGCGTGATGACCCCGGCGGCGCGCATCCGTTCGATGAGCAGCTCGTCGCGTACCGGCACGTGGTCGGCGAAGATCGGCGAACCCAGCGTGGTGCGGATCCCGGCGGTCTCGTGGGTGTCCTTGTGCGCCACCGGCAGCCCGTGCAGCGGCCCCGCGTACGCGCCGGTCATCAACCGTTCGTCGGCGGCGTGCGCCTCCCGCAGCGCGCGCTCGGCGGTGAGCGTCACGACGGCGTTGACCTGCGGATTGACCCGCTCTATCCGGTCGAGATGCGCCTGGACGACCTCGCGCGCGGAGATCTCGCGGTCGCGTATCGACCGGGCCAGTTCGGTCGCGGGGGTGTAAAAGATCTCAACGGCCACGAATCGAGCATCGCAGGCGAAGCCGCCCCCTGACCAGGGGCAGACCCGCCACGCCCCAGGGGCGGGCCGCCGCGCAGCCAGGCGTCGGGTGCCGCCTAGGCTTGCGGGATGGACGCCCAGAAGCTGGTGGAACGTGTCCTGGACACCGGGACCTGGGCGGCATGGGACGCCCCGCCCGCGGGCATGCCGCCGGACGAGGCGGTCATCACCGGCGAGGGACTGTTGCACGGCCACCGCGTGGCGATCGTGGCCTCGGAGTTCGGCTTCCGCGCCGGGTCGATCGGCGTCGCCACCGCCGAACGGATCGTTGCTGCGATCGAACGCGCCACCGCCGAGGGCCTGCCGCTGCTCGCCGCGCCCTGCTCGGGCGGCACCCGCATGCAGGAGGGAACGATCGCGTTCGTGCAGATGGCGCGGATCACCGCCGCCGTCACCCGCCATCGCGCCGCCGGGCTGCCCTACCTGGTCTACCTGCGCCATCCCACCACCGGCGGCGTTTTCGCGTCGTGGGGTTCGCTCGGCCACGTGACGGCGGCCGAGCCCGGCGCACTGATCGGCTTCCTGGGTCCGCGCGTCTACGAGGGTCTCTACGGCGAGCCGTTTCCCGAAGGCGTGCAGGTCGCCGAGAACCTCGCCGCCAAGGGCCTCCTGGACGCGGTCGTGGGCATCGACGACCTTTCCGGGATCGCCGCCACCGCCCTCGACGTCCTCCTCCACACCCAGACCGAGCCCGCGACCGTTCCCGAGCCGCCCGCCGACCCGATCGACGAGCCCGCCTGGGACTCGATCGTGCGCTCCCGCCGCCCCGATCGTCCCGGCGTCCGCGAGCTGCTCCGCCACGGCGCGACGGCCATCACGCCGCTGTCCGGCACCGGCCAGGGCGAGGCCGATCCCGGGCTGCTCCTCGCGCTGGCCCGCTTCGGCTCGGTCCCGTGCGTCGTCGTCGGCCAGGACCGCCGCAGCCAGCGCACCGGCCACCCGCTCGGCCCGGCCGGTCTGCGCGTGGCGCGTCGCGGCATGCGCCTGGCCGCCGAACTGGACCTGCCGCTGGTCACCGTCGTGGACACCCCGGGCGCCGTCCTCTCACAGGAGGCTGAGGAAGGCGGCCTGGCGGGTGAGATCGCCCGCTGCCTGGCCGACATGATCACGCTTCCGGCCCGCACGCTCTGCCTCCTGCTCGGCGAGGGAACGGGCGGCGCCGCACTCGCCCTCCTGCCGGCCGACCGCGTCCTGGCCGCGCGCCACGCCTGGCTGTCGCCTCTGCCGCCCGAGGGTGCCTCGATCATCGTTCACCGAACGCCCGACCGTGCCGCCGAGCTGGCCGAATCCCAGGGCGTCCGGTCCGCGGACCTGCTCGCCGACGGCATCGTCGACGCCCTCATCGCCGAACGCCCCGACGCCGCCGACGAGCCCGAGGCGTTCTGCCTCCGCACCGCCGCGGCCATCGAGCACGCCCTGCACGAGGTGACCGGGGTCGACCCCGAGGCCCGCCGCGCCCGCTTCAGCTCTTTTCGCTGAGCTGCTCCACATGGGCCCGAACGATCTGACGCATGCGTTCCGGGGTCGTCTCGTCCGGCCGGGTGGCGGCGTGCACGGCCAGCCCGTCCACCAGCGCGTGCAGGCGAGCTGCCTCGAGCTCGACATCGCGGCGGCTGTCGCTGTCGCTGGCGCTGCCGCCGTCGCTGGCGCTGCCGCCGTCGCTGGCGCTGGCGCTGGCGCCGTCGCCGCTCGTGCCCGGCACCAGCGCGATGACCAGCGCGCGGCAGCCGTTCCGTAGCGCGCGATAGCCCTCGTCACGCACGGCGCCCAGCTCGGGATCGACCAGCGAGCGGGCGGTGAACGCGATCCACACCTCGTTCTCGGCGGAGCGTTCGGCGTCCATCGGGAGCAGTTCGGCGAGCACCGCCTCGGCGCGGCGGCGCGGATCGGGCTCCTCGGGCAGTGCGGCCAGCCGTTCCTCGATGCGGTCGATGACCGTGCGCAGCGTGAACGCCAGCAGCTCGGCCTGAGTCGTGAAGTAGTGCCGCAGCGACCCCATCGACAGGTCCGCCTCGCGGGCGACGTTGCGCACCGACGCCTGGTCCAGGCCGTCGCGCCGTACGACTCGCCAGACCGCCGCCGCCACGTCCCGGCGCCGAGCTCCGTGATCCACCACCTTCGGCATGGGTCTTTTCTAGCACGACTGTGTTACTTTCGTTTTGATACGACTGTGCTAAATAAGGAGATCCCTCATGCGCGTCGCTCGTGTCATCGCCGCCGTCGCCCTCCTGCTCGCCGGGTCCGGCCTCGCCGCCGCGGCGGCCCTCCAGGCCTGGTCGGGCGGCTGGTTCGCCACCCCCGAGTACCGCTTCGCCACCCCGGCCGCCGCGCTGAAAACCGACGAGATCGAGGTCGGCATGGACGAGGCGCACGCCGACGACCCCAGTCCCGACATCGGCGAGGCCGCCAAGGTCGCGATCGACGTCCGTCCCGCCGATCCGGCCGTTCCGATGTTCGTGGGCATCGGGCCGAAGGCGAAGGTCGAGGAGTATCTGCGCGGCGGCTCGTACGACGAGTTCGTGTCCGCGAGGCTGAGTCCGTTCCACGCCACGTTCCGGCGCGTGAACGGCACGCCGCGCCTCGCGTCGCCGACCGGCCAGGGCTTCTGGGTGGCGAGCTCCGCCGGGACCGGCCCGCGCCACCTGACCTGGGACAAGACCTCCGGTGCCTGGTCGGTGGTCGTCATGCGGCTGGACGGGACGCCTGGGGTGGATGTGCGTGCGTCCATCGGGCTGCGCTTCGGCTTTCTGGCCCCGGTCGCAGCGGGGACGCTGCTGGCCGGTGCCGTGGCGGTCGCGTTCATCCTGCGCGCCCGTCGCCGTGACGTGGAGGTCAGTTCTTGAGGGCGGCGGCGATGGAGTCGGCGATCGTCGTGGTCGGGCGCCCGATGAGGCGCCGCAGGTCACCGGTGACGGCGGCCAGCTCGCCGCGGGCGATGCCGAGGTCGGCGTCCGCGACGCTCTCGGCGTCCCGCACCGGCACGCCCGCGTCCGCCATGATCTGGCTGTACCGCGCGGCCGTCAGGTCCCGGTAGGCGATCTCCCGCCCGGTCTGCCGCGACACCTCCGCCGCCAGGTCGGCGAGGGTCCAGGCCTCGTCGCCGCTCAGCTCGTACACGCTCCTGCCGTCCTCGCCCTCGCCGGTCAGCACGGCGGCAGCGGCGGCGGCGTAGTCGGCGCGGGAGGCGGAGGCGATGCGGCCCTCGCCGGCGCTGCCCATCACGATGCCCGACTTCAGGACGAAGCCGATGTTGCCCGAGTAGTTCTCGTTGTACCAGCCGTTGCGCAGGAAGACGTGCGGCAGCCCGGAGGCCAGGATCAGCTCCTCGGTCGCGGCGTGGTGCGCGGCGATCCGGAACGTCGCCGCGGCGCCGCCGAGCACGCTGGTGTAGGCGAGCAGCGCGACGTTCGCCTTCACGGCGGCGTCCACGACGGCGGCGTGCTGCGCGGTGTTCTCCTCCATCGCGTTGCTGGAGATCAGCAGCACCCGGTCGCCCGCCTGGAACACGCCGTCGAGCGTCTCCGGCGCGGTGTAGTCGGCGATCCTCAGCTCGACGCCGCGCTCCGCGAGGTCGGTGGCCTTCGCCGCGTTCCGCACGACGGCCACGACCTGGTCGGCGGGAACGCGCTCCAGCAGCTCGTCGATGACCAGGCGGCCCAGCTGTCCGGTGGCTCCGGTGACGACAATGCTCATGATGATCGCTCCCTTGGTCTTCAGTGGTTCGTTCTTGTGCTCCCGAGCATCGGCGGCCCCGCTGACCACCGGCGCACCGCCCGCTGACAGGGCTGACGCACGGGGCTGACGGATGGGGGCGTTGACCGTATCTCGTTTGGGTTCGTACGATCGACCGTGTGCGTGCACTGCTGATCGGACATGACCATCTGTCGCTGCCCGGAGCGGTCGGGGAGCGGCTCGTCGACCACGGCTGGGACGTCACCGAGCTGGTCGTCGTCCCCGCCGAGCGATATCTCGAGCCGAACGTCGAGTGCGAGTTCCCCGACCCGCTCGACTGGGATCTCGTCGTGCCGCTCGGGTCGCCCTGGTCGGTGAACGACGTCGAGCGGATCGGCGCGTGGGTCGCGCCGGAACTGACCATGCTGCGCAAGGCGCACGAGGCCGACGTTCCGCTGCTCGGGATCTGTTTCGGCGGGCAGGCGCTGGCCGCGGCGCTGGGCGGGTCGGTCGAACGGGCTCCGCGAGCGGAGATCGGGTGGGTGCCGGTCGAGACCGATGACGCCTCGGCGGTCGGGCCCGGACCCTGGTTCCAGTTCCACTACGACCGGTTCCTGCTGCCGCCGGGCGCGGTCGAGATCGCGCGGAACGAGGTGTGCTCGCAGGCGTTCACGATCGGGCGTTCCATGGGGGTGCAGTTCCACCCCGAGATCACCGCCCACGAACTGGAGCTGTGGCTGGGGAACGGAGGCGACGCCGAGGTGCGGTCGCAGGGCCTGGAGCCGGAGGTTCTCATGGAGGAGATCCGGCGTGAGGAGGCGGCCGCGTTCGCGCGCACCCGTGTTCTGGTGGACGGCTTCCTGGCGAGGATGACGCGATGACTTTCGAGGTCAGGCACTGGATCGGCGGCGAACGGGTCGGCTCCGCGGAGACGTTCACCGATGTCTCGCCGATCGACGAGCAGCCCATCGCCGAGGTCGCCCGGGGTGGCGCCGCCGAGGTCGATCTGGCGGTCGCGGCGGCTGCGCGGGCGTTCCCGGCGTGGGCGCGGACCTCGCGTGAGGAACGGGCTCGGCTGCTGCACGCCGTCGCGGACGGGGTCGAGAAGCGCATCGAGGAGCTCGCGCAGCTCGAGACCTCCGACAACGGGGCGCTGATCCGGTCGCACCGGCGCGGGGTGATGCCGCGGGTGGCCCACAACTTCCGGTTCTTCGCGGACCGGCTGCTGCGGCTCGGGCACGAGGACTTCGAGACGCGCGGGCACCGCAACCACGTGAGCTGGGATCCGGCCGGCGTGTGCGCGCTGATCACACCCTGGAACGCGCCGCTGATGCTGGCCACCTGGAAGATCGCGCCCGCGCTGGCGGCGGGCGACACGGTGGTGCTCAAGCCGGCCGAGTGGACGCCGCTGACCGCGTCGCTGCTGGCCGACATCATGGTGGAGGCCGGGGTGCCGGACGGCGTCTTCAACGTCGTTCAGGGGTACGGGGCGGAGGTCGGCGGGCCGCTGACCGCGCATCCGGACGTCCGGCGGATCAGCTTCACCGGGTCGGTGCCGACGGCGAAGACGATCGCGGCGGCGGCAGCGCCCAACCTGACGCCGCTGTCGCTGGAGCTGGGCGGCAAGTCGCCGCTACTGATCTTCGCGGACGCTGATCTGGACCTGGCCGTCGATCTGGCGGTGGAGCAGTACGACAACGCCGGTCAGGTCTGCCTGGCCGCCACGCGGCTGCTGGTCGAGTCGCCGATCGCCGACGCGTTCACCGAACGCCTGCTGGCGCGGGTCGCGGAGATCCGGCAGGGCGATCCGCGCGAGGAGAGCACGGACATCGGGCCGCAGATCCACCGGCGCCATGTCGAGCGCGTGGACGGCTTCGTTCGGCGCGCCAAGGAGGCGGGCGCGCGGGCGCTCATCGGCGGCGGGCCGAACGAGGATCTCGGCGGGCTCTACTACCGGCCGACGCTCTTCGCAGGCGCGGCCGAGGGGTCGGAGATCCTCACCGAGGAGGTCTTCGGGCCGGTGCTGACGCTCCAGACGTTCGACAGCGAGGAGCAGGCCGTCGCGATGGCCAACGGAACCCGCTACGGGCTCGCCGCGACCCTCGCCACCGGCGATCCCGAACGGGCCGAACGCGTGAGCGCCCGCCTGGTGTCGGGCACGACCTGGGTCAACTGCTTCTTCGTCCGCGACCTGCGGGCACCGTTCGGCGGCTCACGCCAGTCCGGGATGGGCCGCGAGGGCGGCGACTGGAGCTTCGACTTCTACTGCGACCTCAAGAACACGGTGACCGCGCCATGGGCCGAGCAATGGGAGAAGTAGTCGGCGCGGGGCTGCTCGCGCACGTACCGACGATCGTGCTTCCCGAGGTGACCCGCCGGGAGCTGAACGGCGGGGAGGACACCACGCTCGTCGCCGGGCTGCGGCGGCTGCGCGCGGAGGTCTTCGAACGCGACGACTACGACACCGTGGTCGTCCTCGACTCGCACTGGGCGACGACGGTCGAGTTCGTGACGACCGCGCAGGAGCGGCGGGCCGGGCTCTACACCTCGGAGGAACTGCCGCGCGGCATGTGCCGGATGCCGTACGACTTCCCTGGCGACCCCGAGCTGGCGCACGCCGTCGCGGACCGCGCCGACCGGCACGGCACGTGGATCACCGCGATCGACGACCCGTACCTGCCGATCTACTACGCGACCGTCAACCTGTGGACGCACCTCGGTGTCCGGGACGACCCCTATCTAGGGGCGGCCGGAAAGCGATGGATGTCGATCGGCGTCTGCCAGACGGCCGACACCGAGGACTTCCTGCGGCTCGGCCGGGCGCTCGGCGACGCGATCGCCGCCACCGACCGGCGCGTGCTCCTGATCGCTTCCGGAGCGCTGTCGCACACATTCTGGCCGTTGCGGCAGATCCGCGACCACGAGGCGAGCGGGCCGGAGCACATCTTCACGCCCGAGGCGCGTGGCGCCGATGAGGAACGCATCGAATGGTTCCTCAACGGCGACCATGCCAAGGTCCTGCACACGATGCCGGAGTTCCTGCGCTTCAAGCCCGAGGCCCGCTTCGGCCACTACCTGATGATGATCGGGGCGCTGGGGGAGCGGGCGTGCACCGCCCCGGGCCGCCTGTACAGCGCGTACGAGAACTCCGTAGGCACCGGCCAGGTGCACATCTGGTTCGACCGCCCCGAGAACGGATGGACGACCACCTCATGACGGACAGTGCCAACCCGGGGGGCGACCCCCGTACCCGCGAATATCGCCGCGTGCTGCTGGACGGGTCCGAGGTCCAGGTCGTCCGGGACGGCGACGACCTGGTGAGCGCCGACGGGCGGCGCGTGCGGGCCGAGGACGCCGTGCACCTGCCGCCGTGCAAGCCGACCAAGGTCGTCGCGGTGCACCTCAACCACCGCAGCAGGGTCGAGGAGTTCCAGACCAAACTGCCGCCCGCCCCCACGTACTTCCACAAGCCGATCTCCGCCCTCAACGCGCACGGCGGCGCGGTCGTACGGCCTGAACGGTGCAAGTACCTCAACTATGAGGGCGAGATCGCGATCGTCATCGGCCGGACCACGCGCAACATCACGCCCAAGGAGGCCGGCGACCACATCGCGGGCTACACCGTCGCCAACGACTACGGCCTGCACGACTTCCGCGACACCGACGCGGGCTCCATGCTGCGCGTGAAGGGCTCGGACACGCTGTGCCCGCTCGGCCCCGGGCTGGTCACCGGCTGGGACTTCCACGGCAAGTACCTGCGCACGTACGTCAACGGCGAGCTCGTCCAGGACGGCAACACCGACGAGATGCAGTGGGACATGCACTACCTCGTCGCCGACATCGCCCGCACGATCACGCTCCACCCCGGCGACGTCCTGCTGTCGGGCACCCCGGCCAACTCGCGTCCCGTTCAGCCCGGTGACATTGTCGAGGTCGAGGCCGAGGGGCTCGGGCGGCTCCGCAACCACATCGTCGCCGGCCCCGTACCGATCCGCGATGACATAGGCGCGCAGCCGAGCGAGTCCGAGGAGGTCATCTCCACCGCCCTCGGCGGCGACTGGGAGTTCAGGGGAGTACGGCGTCCGTCCTCGCGATGACCTCGCGGCAGAACGCGCCGACCCCGTCCGGGTCATCGATGTACTGCGACGGCTTGATGCAGATCGTCGTGAACCCCTGCGCGAGCTGCTCGGGAATGCTCTCCAGCGCCAACGCGAGCGGCGCAACAGAATGATCGTCGGGGAACGTCGGCCGGACGCCGCCGACCATCTCGATGCCCGGGTCGCGCCCCGCCGCCATGAGCGCGTTCCGCAGCCGTTCCAGCTCCTCCGGCGCCGGTCGCCCGAGCGGATGGAAGCCATGCCCATACCGAACGAGCCGCCGCAGCAGCCTGTCGTGAAGGTGCTGCCCGCCGATCCACATGCGCGGCCCGTCTGGCCGGTACGCCCCCGGCTCGAAGTAGACGTCCTCGAACGCGAAATGCTTGCCCTCGTACGACACGGGTGAACCGCGCCAGAGCAGCTCCCAGATCTCCAGCTGCTCGTCGAGGATCTCGCCGCGTTCCCCGAACGGAACGCCGAGCGCCGCGTACTCGTCCCGGCTCCAGCTCACCGTCGGCTGAACGACCAGACGCCCCTCGGACAGCAGATCGAGCGTCCCGAGATCGCGAGCGAGCGCCAGCGGATGCCGCAACGGCGCGAGCACGGCGGCGGCCGCAAGCCTGATGCGGGACGTGACCGAAGCGATCGCGCTCAACAGCATCAGCGAACCCGGCCACGGCGTGAACGGATCCTGATTGCCGGGCAAGGCATAGTCCCGCGGATTCCCCATCACCCCGCCCGCCCCCGCGTCCGGCCCAAGAACGATGTGCTCGCTGACCATCACCGCGTCGAACCCCGTGTCCTCCGCCTCACGAGCCCAGCGCACAAGCGTCGGCAGGTCGCGACCAGTCGTCAACGTCCAGTTCTCACTAAGCACCAACACAAACCGCGGAACCCCACCCCGCAAACCAGCGGCCCCCGAGCTCACAGCACGCGGAGCCACAGCCCCCGGGCTCCCAGAGCTCGGGCTCCCGGACCCCTGGCTCCCGGACCCCGGGCTCACAGAGCCCGGAGCCGCAGACCGCGGGCTCACAGAGCTCGGGTCCACGGACCGCGGGCTCCCGGACCGCGGACCCACGGACCGCGGGCCCACAGAGCTCAGGCTCACGGACCCCTGGCTCCCGGACCCCGGAGCCGCAGAGCCCGGGCCCGCAGAGCTCGGGCTCGCAGGGCTCGGGCTCGCAGGGCTCGGGCTCGCAGGGCTCGGGCTCGCAGAGCTCGGGCTCGCAGGGCTCGGGCCCGCAGAGCTCGGGCTCGCAGGGCTCGGGCCCGCAGAACCTGGGCCCGCAGAACCCGGAGCCGCAGGGCTCGGGCCCACAGAACGCGGGCTGACATATCGCGCAGCCGTAGCAAACGGGTTCGCGGAACCCGGGCTCACGGAACCTGGACTCATGGACTGCGGGGTCACGAGACGGGGGTCAAGCACCGGGGGCTCATGCCCGCATCGTAAGGAGCCAAATGATTTTCGTGAAGGGGGCTTGTGTCCGCTCTTGCCGCCGCCTTAACGTACGTCCAGCGATCGTACGGGATCAAATGATCTGCCTCGGGGCGTACGCACGTCGGGAACGGAGCCGACCATGCCCCACGCAGCGTCCCCCGCCGCATCCCAGCCCGCGCCCCCTTCCACGTCCCCCACCGCCCGCCTTTCCCTGATCGATGTCGTGGCCCAGTCCATCGGATTCATGGGCCCCGTCTTCGCCGTGTCGATCCTGCTGCCCCAGCTGGTCGGGCAGAACAACGCGGGCAAGGGCGCCGGGGTCGCGGCGCCCCTGGCCGTCCTCATCGCCACGGTCGGCATGCTCGCGCTGGCCTGGATCGTCGCCACGTACGCCCGCCGCGTCCACCACGCCGGATCGCTCTACAACTACGTCACCCTCGGCCTCGGTACCCGCACCGGCGCGGCGACCGGCCTGCTCTACTACGCGGGCATCATCGCGCTCGGCGCCGCGATCGCGGTGCTCATCGGCGGGTACGTGCACGACAACCTGCAGGCCGAGTTCGACGTGACGCCGCTGCCGATCTGGGGCTGGCAACTGCTCTTCCTCGCCGCCCTCCTCGCGGTGGTCTACTTCGGCGTCCAGCTGTCCACGCGAACCCAGCTCGTGCTGGCCCTCGTATCGCTCCTGGTCCTCCTGGTCTTCTTCGTGAACGTCATCATCCAGCTCGGGTCCGACAATTCCCTGACCGCGTTCCGCCCGAGCTCGGCGCGCGACGGCTGGGGCGGCATCCTCTTCGCGGTCCTGTACGGCGTATTGCTCTTCACCGGCTTCGAAACGGCCGCCAACCTGGCCGAGGAGACCGACAACCCCGGCCGCCACATCCCGCGCGCCGTACTCTCTTCCGTCCTCATCGCCGCCGTCTTCTTCACGCTCGGCACCTACGCACAAGTAGCGGGCTTCCACTTCGACCTGGGCGCGATGGCCAAGGCGTCCGGCGCCCCGCTCATCACCCTCGGCGGCCCCGACTCCGCAGGCGGCTACGGCTCACAAGCGGTGGCCCGCCTCCTGGAACTAGTGGTCCTGCTCGACATGATCGCCGTCTACATCGGCGTCTCCGTCGCCGCGACCCGCGGCGTCTTCGCCCTAGCCCGAGACCGCTGGCTACCCCGTCCCCTCGCAACGCTCAGCCCCCGTACCGGAACCCCCGTCGGCGCCACCGCCCTAGTCGGCGTCGTCTACCTAGCCGTCATCGGGATCTCCAACTGGTTCCCGAAACTGGTAGCGCTGCCCGGTGTCCCCGGCTACTTCTCGATGTTCTCGTGGGCCTCAACGTTCGGCAGCTTCTCGCTGGCAGTCACCTACCTCCTCCTAGCCGTCGGCGGCCCCCGCGGCCTCCGCGACCACCCCCGCCGCGCAGCTGTCTACACCGCCTCCGCGATCGGCCTGGTAACCACCGCAGGCGCCGTGTTCGGCGCCCTCTACAAGGTCCCCCACCCAACCGTCTACGCCGCCTACGCCGCCCTAGCCTGGTTCGCCGTAGCCCTACTCCTAGCCGTCCTCCTAGGCGGCAACTCCCGCCGAGTCCCCACCCCAACCCCCCAAACAGCATCCTGACCACCAAGCCCCCCCACCCACACGCCCCGACACCTTGGCCCGCCGGTTCGAGGGTGCTCAGGCGCGCGCCGCGGCCCGATCTGCGAGGCGGTGCCGGGCGCACGGCAGCGGCTTGCCCTGCGAGGCGGATGGCCTGACCTGCAAGGCTCGGGTTGCCCCAGGCGCGCTGCAACGACCTGACGGGCGAGGCGGAGGCGGCGGACTGGTGGCGGCCTGACCTACAAGTCGCATGCGGTCTCACCCGCGCGTCGGTGACCTGATCTGTGTGGCGGCGGTTGCGTCAGGCGCTTGGGTGACAGCCTGACCGGCAAGGGCGGCGGCCCCATCCGCGCGGCGATGGCCCGACTGGCGTGATGGAGGTGGTGGGCGCGCGGGCGGAGGCCCGACTCGCGAACGGCAGGCGGTCTCGATCGCGCGCAGCGGCGGCTTGATCTGCGTGGCCGCGGTGATGCGAGGCGCCCATGCGGCGGCCTGACCACAAGGCGGCGGCCTCAGCCGCGCGGGCTGAGGCTTGACCGGCGAGGCGGAGGCGGCCTCAAGCGCGCGTGACGGCCTGACCAACCCTGACCAACGAGGTGGGCTGGCGCCGGGCTCCGCTGGCGGCAGCATGGGCGATGTGGCGGAGGCGGTCCCATGCGTGCGCGGCGGCGTGATCTGCGTGGCGGGAAGCGGTGTCAGACGCGCGGGCGGCAGCCTGACCGGCGGGCGGAGGCAGCCTCACCCGCGCGGCGGCGGCCTGGCCTTCGAGACGGAGAGGCTCTGAGGCGTGGGCGGCGGACTGATGCAGGGTGAGCGTGATTGCAGGCGCGCGCGACGGCTTGCGGATTGAACTCCAGGGCGGAGGCGGCCTTGGGCACGCGCGGCGGCGGCTTGACCTTCAGGGCGGAGGCGGCCTTGGGCACGCGCGGCGGCGGCTTGACCTTCAGGGGCGAGGTGACCTCAGGCCTGTGGGTGACGGCCTGGCAGGGGTGGTGGGGGCGAGCGGCGGCGGCCTGACCGGCGAGGTGAGGGCGCCCCAGGAACGGGGGAGGAGCTTGATTTGTGCGGCGGGAGCGGTGTCACTTGCGTGGGTGGCGGCCTGACCGAACTACGGGAGGCAGCGTTAGCCGCGTGGTCTCGTCTGCGCGGCGGGCTGGCCGATGAGGCGGGGGATTGGGCGCGCTGCGGTGGTTGAGCTGGGGGTTAGGTGCGGGGGCGGCGGCCTGATCTGCGGGGAGGGGGTGGGGACTGGGCGCGGAGGGCGGCTCGGCGGTCGTCGCCTTCTTCCTCTAGGTGTTCGACTACTGAGCGGAGGGTGCGGGCTAGGGATTCGTTGTCGTCTTTGCTGAGGCGTTCGACTACGAAGGCTTCCTCGGCGTTGAACGCGGGGAAGAGGGTTTGCATCAGGTCCTTGCCCTTGTCGGTCAGGCGCAGGAGGACCAGGCGGCCGTCGGTGGCGTGGGCGCCGCGTTCGACTAGGCCGCGGCCTTCGAGGGTTTTGACGACGCCGGTGAGCGTGCCCTTGGAGATGCCGGCCTCTTCGGCTACGTGGCGGGTTTCCATCTCGTCCCAGATCCACACGACCCAGAGGACGACGAACGCGGTCCAGGTGAGGTCGGAGCCGCGCAGGACCGAGCTCTCGAAGTGCTGCCGGATGGCGGTGGCGGCGCGGTAGATGTTGGAGACGGCCATCATCGCGTCGTGCCGCAAGGGGACTTCGCCGAGCCTGCGCGCGATCGCCTGCTCGGTCTCCTGCAGCGTGTGGTGGCCTGTCACGGGGTCAATGTACTCCGCGTGTTCACGCGAGATGCTTCCCGCCGTTCCACACGACCCCCACTTGGCGGAAGTAGGCCGCGATGGGCTCGCGTACCTCCAGCCGCGCCAGCTCCTCGGCGGGGGAGTCGTGGAGCGTGAGGTCGGCGGTCCCGCGCCATGCCTGGCCGCCTTCGAACGAGGCGCCGCCGGATTCGATCAGCTCGTCCAGGGTGGGGGGTTGCCCCAGCTCTATCGACGGCAGGAAGCGGTGGTGGGCCATGGGGTGGCCGTTCACGAAACCGGCAGTGTCGGAGGGGGTTTGGAGGGTGATGACTACTTCGGCAAGGCGTCTGTCTGCGGCGGCGAGGGTTGCGCCGAAGCGGGCGCCGGGGGCTATGCGCGGCGCGGCTTTGCCGTACGGGTGGGGGCGCGTCTGATGGATTGAGCCGAGTTTCTTGGGATAGCCCTGGTGAAGCCCGCGCGCGATGGCGAAGTCCTTGTCGACCCAGATGTAGACGCATCGGGAGTACGTACGGCCCTCGAAGGCGCACCGTACGACGACGAAGCACTCCTTGTACTGGGCGCGTACGGGATCGAGGAGCTCCTCGGCCGAGTCCGAGCACGACTGCCAGTCGGCCCAGATGATCGCGACCGCGCCGGGATCCTCGTTCTCCGGAACGGGCGTCAGCGGCTCGGGGAGCAGCTCGGCGACGCGTTCGGGATCGGTGCGGTACTCGACGGTCAGCAGGTCGCCGGAGTAGTGCCAGGGCGGGCTCGGGATCAGCGACGCGCGGCCCGTGGCGGTGCGGGGGAAAAGGAACCCTTGCATGGTGCCCTCATTATGCATATGTTTTGAGCCCAAATGAACTACCCGGCCCCAGGGAGAGTTCGTGGACGTGCACCAGACGGTCGAACGGTTGCGGGCGGACGGCATCGACGTCGTCCGGGTCACCTATCCCGATCTGGTCGGAATCGACCGCGGCCGGGACGTGCTGGTGGAACGGCTGCCCGCGGTCATGGAGCACGGCCTGGCGTTCTGCCGCGCGGTCTACCACACCAGCCCGCAGGGCGACGTGGTCGAGGTCGCGGGCGGACTGGACGCCGGCCTGCCCGACATCTGCGTACGGCCCGACCTGGCGACCCTGGCCGCCCTGCCCTGGGAACCGGGCGTGGCCCAATGCCTGGGCGAGGCGTACGAGCCTGACGCCTCCACGCCGTGCGAGGAGGCGCCGCGCGAAGTCCTCCGCCGTTCGGTCGCCGCGCTGACCGACCTCGGCCTGACCGCCGTCGCCGGGCCGGAGCTGGAGTACTTCGTCTGTGAGCCCGACCCCGCCGCGCCGAGCGGTTGGCGGCGGTACGGCGACGCGCCCGGCAACGTCTACACCGCCGGACGCAGGGGAGACCCCGAAGGCCACCTGCTGACCACACTGCGCGCCCTCCGCGACTTCGGCCTCGGCGTCACGATGGGCAACCACGAGTTCTGCGGCGGCCAGTTCGAGATCAACCTCGACCACTCCGAGGCGCTCGATGCCGCCGACCGCACGTTCCGCTTCAAGGGCGCGGTCAAGGAGCTGGAACGCCGCGCGGGCCGCATGGCCACCTTCATGGCCAAGCCGTTCAACGATGAGGGCGGCTCGGGCTTCCACGTGCACCTGTCGTGCCTGGACGAGACCGGCGGCAACATCTTCGAAGGCCCCGAGAAGGCCGCCGGCCTGTCCGAGATCGCCCACCAGGCGATCGCCGGCGTCCTGGCGCACGCCCCGGCCCTGGCCGCACTCTTCAACCCGACGATCAACTCCTACAAGCGCTTCGGCCCCGACACGCTCGCGCCCTGGCTGATCGACTGGGGCCTGGACAACCGCAGCGCCATGATCCGCGTACCGCCCGAACGCGGCGCCGGCACCCGCTTCGAAGTCCGCCTCGGCGACGCGTCCGCCAACCCGTACCTCGGCATGGCAGGCCTGCTCGCCGCCGTCTCCCTCGGCGTCCGCGAGAAGCTCACCCCGCCCGCACCCCTCGAGGGCTACGGCTACGACGCGAGCAGGTCGGCCGTCCTGCCCGCCGACCTGCCCACCGCGCTGGACGCCCTGGAGGCCGACCAGGCCCTCACCGCCGTCCTCGGCGACCGGTTCGTGTCGTCGTTCCTCGCCTACAAGCGCGACGAGGTCGCCCGCTTCCAGCGCCACGTCACCGACTGGGAGTTCCGGGAGTACGGCTACCACCTGTAAGGCCTGTGAGGAGAGCCATGGACCTGGCCGATCTCGACAACTTCCAGCACGGAACGCCCTGGCGCATCTTCGAAGAGCTACGCCGCACCGACCCGGTCCACTGGAACCCCGAGCCGGAAGGCAGCGGCTTCTGGTCCGTCACCCGGCACGCCGACATCCTCGCCGTCGACCGCGACTCCGCCACGTTCACCTCCGAGAAGTTCGTCAATCTTGAGGAGGTCGACGAACGCCAGGCCGCCATCCGCCGTTCCATGCTGGAGACCGATGGGCCACGCCACATCGCCCTGCGGCGTGTGCTGTCCCGCGATTTCACCCCGCGCGCCATCGCCGGCTATGCGACGTTCCTGCGCGGCCTTACCGCCACGACGTTGGACAAGGCCTTGGCCAAGGGGTCTTTCGACTTCGTGAGCGAGGTGGCCGCCGACTTTCCCATCAATGTGCTTGCCCGGATGCTGGACGTCCCTGACGACGACACCCAGCGCCTCATCGACTGGGGAAACCGCATCATCGCCAACACTGACCCCGAGTACGCCGACGTTCTCCTGCACAGCGAGGAGAGCGAGGCCTACCGCGACCTGCCGTTCCGGAGTCCGGCGTCGCTAGAGGTCTTCGAGTACGGCCGCGCCCTAGCCGCCGAACGTCGTGGGGGTGCTGGGACCGACCTGGTCAGCAAGCTCGTCAACGAGACGCCCGTTGATGGCGAGCCTCTCTCCCCGCGCGACTTCGATAACTACTTCTTGTTGCTGGTCGTCGCGGGCAACGAGACGACGCGGCACGCCATCTCGCACTCCATGCAGGCTCTCATTTCGCATCCGGAGCAGGCTGCTTTCCTGCGCGATGACCTGTCCCGCATGCCCACCGCTGTTGAGGAGTTCCTGCGCTGGGCTTCGCCGGTTTACCACTTCCGCCGCACGGCTACGCGTGACGTCGAGCTGCATGGCAAGTCCGTGCGGGAGGGCGACAAGGTCGTGCTGTGGTTCGCGTCCGGCAACCGCGATGAGGATGTTTTTGCGGACCCGGATCGCTTCGATGTCACGCGGTCTCCTAATGATCACATCACGTTCGGCAAGGGCAGCCCGCACTTCTGTCTGGGGGCCGCTTTGGCTCGTCTGGAACTGCGCATCATGTTCGAAGAGCTGCTGCCGCGACTAGCTGATGTATGTCTGACTGGCGAAGTTCGTCGGGTTCGTTCTAATTTTGTGAACGGGATCAAAGAGATGCCCGTTCAGGTGGCTCTTAGCTGACCTTCGGTTGGGGTTTTCTCCGTGTGCGGCTCTTTGTGGCATCGGTCACCCCTTCCGCTCTGGCTGGTGCCCGTCTGCGGGTTTGTGCTGGCTGAAGGCCGAAAAGCTCAGCGACGAGGAAGGAAGGAACGGGGCCGGGGGTGGGCTGTTCGGGTGCGGGTCTCACGTGGCTGAGCTACAAGCTTTGATAGCCGCGCTTCGCGCGGGAAAGCACCATCGAAAGAATCTTCGAATATTTCTATTCGATCATGAAAATGGCGGAGAGTGATGGTAAAATAACGGTATGAGTTCGATCGTGGCGGGCACCGAATCCGCTTCCACCCGGCAGCTGGTGGAAGCGGCATCCGTCATATTCTCCGAACTCGCCAATAGGGCTGCGCCTGAGTCCGGGGCCGCCTGCATGGAATTGGCTGAAGCACTCTCCACGGTGACCGATCAGGCCGAGCACGTGCTGGCCGGGCTGATCGCGGTGGTCGACCGGACCGGTGAGATGAAGCACTGGGGCCTGCCGTCCACGCAGGCGTGGCTGCGGTGCCGGATGGGCATGCGCGAGGGCCGCGCCAAAGAACGCATCACCCTGGCCCGGCAACTTCACCGCCTCGGCCGCGTCGACACGGGCCTGGCCGCTGGTGAGCTGTCGTTCGGTTACGCGGCCACCATTGCTGACGCTGTGCAGCGTCTCAATGACGATGACACCGCTGCCGCTGAGGACATTCTTCTCACTGCGGCTGGTGAGGGTTTGTCGGCGGGGAAGGTCGCCAAGCTGGGTGGGAAGATTCACGACCTGGTGCGTGAGCACAACGGCGAGGAGAAGCCGCCCGAAGACGTCCAGCGCGGGTATGAGCGTTCCTGGGTGACCGTCAGCCGGTCTCTTGACGGGGGCTGCTACCTGAAGGGGTGGCTCAACCCCGAAGACACCGCGATCCTGGACGGCACGCTGGCGCCGTTGGCCAAGCCCGCCGGGGTCGATGACCGGCGTGACCTGGGTGAGCGGACCGCCGCCGCCCTCACCACCGTGCTCGCCGGAGGCCACGGAGCCACCCGCGTCACCGTCATCGCTGACCTGGAGACGCTGACCGGCGCCGACACCCCCGGGCGACTCCGGGACGGCACCCCGATCCCCGCCGAGCAGGTCCGCCGGTTGGCGTTGACCGCCGGTGTCTCACCCCTGATCTTCGGACGCGGACACATCCCCCTCTACCTCGGCCACACCGTCCGGATCGCCAGCTCCGGCCAACGCCGGGCACTAGAGACCCTGTACGACACCTGCGCCGTTCACGGGTGTGAGGTGCCCGGCTTCCTGTGCGAGGTCGACCACGTCGACGGCTGGGCACTGGGAAGCCCCACCGACATCGACAAGCTGACGCTGTGCTGCGGGTGGCACAACCGGTGGAAACACACCAACCCCCAGCAGATACAGATCAGCAAAACCGACGGCCGGTACATCTACCGGACGCTGGCGCCGGACGGGATCGCCAGATCGCGAAGATCGATCCCCGAACACGACGCCAACCCCTGGCGCGACGATCAACCTCTAGCTGCCTGACCAAGGCCCGGAGCCTCACCCGCTCCGGGCTACAGGCACGCCCACCCTCGCCCCTGACCTGGACGCCTTCCCGCGCGAAGCGCGGCCCAAAGTCCGAACCCCAGCCCCGTGAGACCCGCACCCGAACAACCCACCCCCAGCCCCACCCCCAGCCCCAGCCCCGGCCCCGGCCCCTTCCTTCTTCGTCGCTGAGCTCTTCGGCCTCTAGCCATCGTTCATCCGGCAGCCGGGCAGTGACCGTGACGGAAGGGGTGACCGTTGCCGCTCAATCCGCGCGAAGCGCGCTACCAGGCACGAACCCCAGCCCCGCGCCTACCCGCACTCGACCGACAACCAGAGCCCCCGCCCCACCTTCCTCGTCGCTGAGCTCTTCGGCCTTTAACCATCGTTCATCCGGCAGTCGGGCAGTGACCGCGACGGAAGGGGTGACCGTTGCCGCTCATTCCGCGCGGAGCGCGCTCCCCAGGCACGAACCCCAGCCCTGCGCCTACCCGCACTCGACCGACAACCAGAGCCCCCGCCCCTCCTTCCTCGTCGGCGAGCTTTTCGGCCTTTAGCCATCACTCACCCGCAGGCGGGCGGCGACCGAGACGGAAGGGGCGACCGTTGCCGCTCATTCCGCGCGAAGCGCGCTTGCGGGCTTGAACCCCAACCTCGTGGTGACCCGCAGCCGAACAGCGCACCCCCAGCCACGCTCCCACCTTCTTCGCCGCTGCGCTCTTCGGCCTTCAGCCATCACTCACCCGGCAGCCGGGCGCTGACCGCGACGGAAGGGGTGACCGCTGCCGCTAACCCGCGCGCAGCGCGCTACCGGTCTGAACCTCAGCCCCGTGGCGGCTCCCAGCCGAACAACAACCCCCGGCCCCACCCTACCTTCCTCGTCGCCGAGCCTTGTGGCCTTCAACCAGCACAAACCCGCAGACGGGCACCAGCCAGAGCGGAAGGGGCGACCGCTGCCGCTCATTCCGCGCGAAGCGCGCTGCAGGCTTGAACCCCAACCTCCTGCTCAGCCGCACTCGACCAGCACAGGCCCCAGCCGGCAGCCCTCCCTCCTCGTCGGCGAGCTCTTGGCCTTCGGCCAGCACGCGACTCGCAGGCGGGCGCCGGTCCGCAGCGGAAGGGGGGACCGTTGCCGCTAGGGTCGATGGCCCTTCGGAAACCGGACCCGATTACGATGCGCCCATGTCTCCGACGGATCTGATCCCCGTGCGCGCCGTCAAGGCGGTCGTCGGCGCGGCCTATGGCCTGCCCAAGCCGGTGAAGCGACTGATCGCCGGACGGCCCGTTCGCCGCGACGGCCAGACGCTGGCCCTCGAAGCGCAGCTGCTCCTCACGTTGTCGCAGGTGGAGAACACCGAGCTGGGCGGCGGCGGGGTGGACGAGGCCCGGGTACGACTCGAACGTGCGCAGAAGCTGATCGACCCGAAGGTGCCGGGAGTGCAGGCGCGGGAGCTCTCCGCTGGGGGAGTCCGTTCACGGCTCTACACGCCTAAGGGTCTGGCGGAGGGGTCGCCGCTGCTGGTCTTCTACCACGGCGGCGGGTTCGCGGTCGGGAGTCTCAACTCCCACGACAACGTCTGCAAGCAGCTCGCCGTGAGCGCCAAGGTGCGGGTGCTGTCGGTGGATTATCGGCTCGCGCCTGAGCACCCGTTCCCGGCTGGTGTGGAGGATGCGCTGGCGGCCTACGAGTACGCGGTGGAGAACGCGGAGGCGCTTGGCGCTGACCCGGATGCGATCGCGGTCGGTGGGGACAGCGCGGGCGGTAACCTCGCCGCGGTCGTGAGCCTTTTCACGGAGCGGCGCAAGCCGGCGTTCGCGCTGCTCTTTTACCCGACGACCGATCTGACGAGTCGGCGTCGGTCTAGGGAACTGTTCGGTGAGGGCTTCTACCTCACCGACAAGGCGATGACGTGGTTCTCCGACCACTACTGCCCCGAGGAACTGCGCAAGGACCCCAAGGTGTCGCCTCTGCTCGCGGATGACCTGAGCGACTTTCCGGCCACTTACCTCGTCACGGCGGGGTTCGATCCGCTTCGGGACGAGGGCGAGGAGTTCGCGCGGCGGCTGGAGGAGGCGGGCGTGAAGGTCGCCCTGCGGCGGCAGGACGACCTGATTCACGGCTTTGCCAACATGTTCGGCCTGGGCGGCCGGTTCGCCGAAGCCCTCGCTGAGGCGGCGGGCGCTCTTCGGATGGCCCTGACTCTGCGCTGACCCCCTGGGGAGAAACGTCACCAGGCGTAGCCGGCCATTTTGTTGTCCGGTCCGCCTAGGGGGGATGGGGTTCGGGTGTGGGTGGTGAGGTCCATGCGGACCATCTGGCCGTGCCGCAGGTAGAGGACGTACCTTCCGCCGGAGACGATCAGGCCGCCCTCGTCGTCGCCTTCTGGGACCCAGTGGTCCAGGACGCGCATGGATGCGCCCGGGCGGGACGAGATCCGGATGAAGCGGACGTTGCCCTCCTCGTGCAGGACCGCGATTCGGTCGCCGTTCGGGAGCAGCTCGGAGTCGGTGAGGTCGCCTACGTTCGGGAACGTGCGGTCGGCGTGAAGGGGGCCCGGTGCGGATTCGGGGTCGAGCTTGCCCGCGGAACGGCCCGAGGCCCACAGGAGCGAACCGCCGGGGGTCCAGACGACGGATTCCACTCCGTTCGGGGCGGCCGAGGGCGGGACGTCCCAGGTCTTGTGGCCGCCCGTGCTCAGGTCCCAGATGGTGAGCGTCTCGCTCTGGTCGTTGGTGACGCTCATGGCGAGCTTGGTGGCGTCGGGGGAGGCCGACAGACCGTTCAGTCTCATTGGTGCCGTGGCGACCAGGACCGCGCGGCCGTCGGGCCTGCCTCGTTCGTCGACGTGAACGCGGGCCACCATGTAGCGGGGGCTGTTCAGCTTCTTGCGCACCGAGAAGAAGAAGGTCCGGTTGTCGGCGGCGGCGGTCAGCGACTCGGAGTACAGCGCGTTGTAGCCCTTGGGTGTCTCGACGTTCCCTAGAACGCGCCCGGTGGCGACGTCGACGATCGTAGGCGGGCTTTTGATCTCCTGACGGATCGCGAAGGTGGGCGTTGTGGCCGGGCGTACGGGGGAGACCGCGACGGTTCCGGGTGCGAAGGTCGGGTCGGTGTCCGAGCTGCCGCCCCAGATGTGGTTGACGGTGAGCAGGATGGCGACGGTGGCGGCGATCGCGGCCATGGTGGCGAGGATCGGGTACGCGCGGCGGGTGCGGTGGGTCCAGTCGGGTTCGGGCGGGGTCTGCACGTGTGCGGTGCCGGCCTCGAAGGCGCGGCGGAGCCTGGTCTCCAGGTCGTTCATCGGGCCTCTCCTTCCAGCAGGTCTTCGAGGCTGCGCAGCGCGCGGGAGATCGTCGACGAGACCGTGCTGCGGCTGACGCTGAGCGCGGCGGCGATGGCCTGGTCGTCCAGGTCGAGGAAGAAGCGCAGCACCAGGACCTCGCGCTGGCGCCCAGAGAGGCGGTTCACGGCGGCCAGCACCTCGCCGTGCTCCTCGTGCAGCAGGACGGCGCTCTCGGCCGACTCGTTCGGTACGGGCTGGGGGACCCTGGCCTCGGCGGCGACCTTGCGGCGGCGCAGTGCCGAACGGCAGCCGTTGACGACGGAGGTGCGCAGGTAGGCCTCGGGGCTGTCGGGCGGCCCTTTGTGCTGCCAGCGGCGATGCAGGCCGAGGAACGCCTCCTGTACGACCTCCTCGGCCAGTCCTTCATCGCTGGTGAGGAGCACCGCGGTGCGCACGAGTGTCCGCGCATGCTCCTGGAACAGCGCGGACAGCGCTTCTGCGGATAGCGCTTCTATCGACACCCGGGGGCCGCCCTTCCTCAAGCTGCTTCATAGAGAAAGACGTCGGAGCGATCACATTGCTGAACGTCGGCTGAAAAGAAAAGCGGTTGAAGGAGGAGCGGTTAAAGGAGGAGCGGTTGAAGCGGGAGCGGCTGATGGAGGAGCGGCTGATGGAGGAGTGGTTGAAGGAGGAGTGGTTGATGGAGGAGCGGAATGGGGCTGGCTCCACTCTTGGCACACCGGGTGACACGGTCGTACGGGCCGCTCGCGCTCCGTAACGTTCCGGGCGGGCGGCGGTCGACAGTGGAGAGGACATGCAGATGCAGTCAACGATCCGTCGTGGAACGGTCGCGGCCTCGGGTGCCTTGGTGGTGCTGGCGGCGGGGGTGGCGCCTGCGCAGGCCTCCGCGCCGCGCTCGGAGCGCTCGTCGTTTCAGCGTGACATTGACGCGGTGCGCGCTACGGGGGTCTCCGGTGTGATCGGGGAGGCGGACACCAAACGGGGGACCGTGAAGGCCAAGGCGGGGGTGGTCGATCTCCGGACGGGGCGGCCCATGCGGAACGGGTCGTACTTCCGGGCGGGCAGCAACACCAAGACCTACGTGGCGACCGTGGTGCTCCAGCTGGCGGGCGAGGGCAAGCTCAGCCTGGACGACACCGTGGAGAAGTGGCTGCCGGGCGTGGTCAAGGGCAACGGGAACGACGGAACGAAGATCACTCTCCGCTGGCTGCTCCAGCACACCAGCGGGCTGCACAACTACACCGAGGATCTGCCGCTCGACTCGCCGGAGGCGTTCTACGCGCATCGGTTCGAGCACCACACGCCCGAGGACCTGGTCGCGGGCGCCATGCGGCACAAGCCCAACTTCGAGCCCGGCGCCAAGTGGGATTACACCAACACGGGATATCTGCTGCTGGGGATGGTCATCAAGAAGGCGACCGGGCGTAGCTGGGACCGCGAGGTGCAGGATCGGGTGCTGAGCCCGCTCGGATTGCGCGACACCTCGGTCGCCGGTCGCCGGTACGGGCTGCCGCAGCCGAGCGCCCGCGGCTACCAGCAGTTCGCGCCCGGCGGGAAGCTGTACGACGTCACGGCGATGGACTATGGCTGGGCGGCCTCGGCGGGCGAGATCATCACGACCACCACCGATCTCAACCGGTTCTTCAAGGCGCTGATCGGCGGACGGCTGCTCAAGCCTGCGCAGCTGAAGGAGATGCAGCGGACGGTGCCGACGGGGATCACGGATGATCCGTTCAGCGGATCGCGCTATGGGCTCGGGTTGTTCTGGTTCCCGTTGAAGTGCAGCAAGGCGGGCGTCTGGGGGCACGGCGGCGACACCCCGGGCTTCATGACCCGCGACGCCGTCACCCCCGACGGACGCCGCGCGGTCAGCGTCAGCATCTCGACGCAGCTGGCCGACGACAGCCGCAAGCAGGACTACGCCGCCATGAAGGCCATGGAGAACGCCTTCTGCTCATGATTCCCTGCACATGAAAACGTAGAAGTCCCCGCGGGTGATCCGCGGGGACTTCTCGTACGCCAACCGATCAGAGGGGGAGGCCTGTGAGGACCATGACCTTCTCTTCGGTGTAGTCGGTCATCGCGGAGCGGAGGCCCTCGCGGCCTACGCCGGAGTCCTTCACGCCGCCGTAGGGCATCTGGTCGGCGCGGTAGGAGGGGACGTCGCCGATGATGACGCCGCCGACCTTGAGCTCGCGGTGGGCGCGGAAGGCGATATCCATGTTGCGGGTGAAGACGCCCGCCTGCAGGCCGAACTTGGAGTCGTTGACCTTCGCGAACGCCTCGTCCACGGTGTCGACCGGCTGGACGACCAGGACCGGGCCGAAGACCTCCTCGCGGAGCACCTTGGCGCCCTCGTGCACGTCGGCGAGGATCGTCGGGGCGTACGCGGCGCCCTCGCGGGTGCCGCCGGCGAGGACCTTGGCGCCCGAGGCGACGGCCTCGTTCACCCAGGACTCGACGCGCTCGGCGGCGTCGGTGGACACCAGCGGGCCGACCTGGGTCTTGTCGTCCCACGGGTCGCCGGTGACCAGACCGTTCACGACCTCGACCAGCTTGGGCACGAACTCCTCGTACACCGAACGGTCGATGTAGACGCGCTGGACCGCGATGCAGCTCTGCCCGGCCTGGTAGTTGGAGAACAGGCCGATGCGGGAGGCGGCCCAGTCCAGGTCGGAGTCGCCGAGCACGACCGCCGCGCCGTTGCCGCCGAGCTCCAGCGTGACGTGCTTGCGCGGCACCTCGTCGTTGATCATCCAGCCGACGGGCACGGAGCCGGTGAACGAGACGATCGGCAGCCGCGTGTCCTGGACGAGCGTCGAGGCGTCCTCGTTCAGCACCGGCAGCACCGAGAACATCCCGGCGGGCAGGTTCGTCTCGGCGAGCAGCTCGCCGAGCAGCAGCGCCGACAGCGGCGTCGCGGGGGCGGGCTTCACCACGATCGGGGCGCCGACCGCGATGGCCGGCGCGATCTTGTGCGCGGTCAGGTTCAGCGGGAAGTTGAACGGCGAGATGCCGAGCACCGGGCCCTTGGGCTCGCGGGTGACGTAGGCGAGCCGCCCGACGCCGCCCTCCTCGGTGTCCAGGCGCTGGGTCGTGGCGCTCCAGCGGCGGGTCTCCTCGGCCGCGAAGCGGAACGTGGAGATCGCGCGCTTCACCTCGATCCGCGCCCACATCAGCGGCTTGCCGTTCTCGGCCGTGATCAGCTTGGCGAGTTCCTCGGAACGCTCTTCGAGGCGCCGCGACACGTGCGCGAGGGCCTCGGCCCGCACGTGCACCGGCAGCGCCGCGGCCTCGGCGGCGACCGCGTCGGCGGCGGCCAGCGCCTCCTCCACCTGCTCGGGGGTCGGTACGGCGACCGTGCCGACGACGCGGCCGTCGTAAGGGTGGGTAACGGTCAGCTCACCGCCACCGGTCGCGGGGCGACCGGCGAGCCAGAATGGGGTCACGTTCATGCCTTCACGCTATCTCCGCGTGCCCCGGCTTCTAGTCTCCAGGGTGGCCAATCGGGCCGTCGTGATTGGCCGACAGGGCGAGTGCGATCCACAGCTCGGCCCGTACGGCGGGGTCGTCCAGGTCCCGGCCGAGGAGACGGGCGGCCTTCTGCATGCGGGTGCGCAGGGTGTGCCGGTGCACGCCCAGCGTGCGGGCGGCCGTCTCGCCCTGGCCGTTCGCCTCGATGTAAGCGCGCAGTGACGGGACCAGCCCCTCGGCTTCCAGCGGGGCGAGCAGCGCCTCAGCGAAGCCCTGGGCCGGGCCCGGGTCCATCAGGCCCAGCACGCTCTGGCCGGGCAGATCGCCGTAGTGGAGCACGTCCCGCCCGGTCCGCCGCGCCGCCGCCAGCGCCTGCTCGGCCTCGCGCAGCGCCCGTTCCAGGTCCGCGCCGGAGGCCGGGGCGCTGACCCCCACGCTCCCGTACGCGGCGACGAGCGCGACCACCTGGTCGGTGAGGGCGTCGGGGACGATCACGGCGAGAGCGTCGTCCAGCGGAACGGCGAGGCAGCGTTCGCCCGCCGGGTCCGCCTCCAGGGCGTCGAGGACCTCAGCGCCGGAGGCGGAGGTCGCGCCGGAGGCGGAGGTCGCGGCGGAGGCGGCCAGGACGCGGTGCGGGGTCGGGGTCTCCTCGGGGAGGCCGAGGAGGTGGGCGGCCAGTTCGGCGCGGAGAGCGCGGCCGGTGCGCGGGGTTTCGGACTTGAGGGTGAGCAGGGACACGGCGGCGCCGACGATCGTGTGGCCGACGTGGGGGAGCGGCTCGGGCGTTCCGACGGCCAGGTAGCCGCGCGGCCGCTTGTTGAGGCCGATCGCCTGGAGGACGACATGGTCGCCCTCGCTGCCACCGCCGCCCTCCGAGAGGGACACGCTGGCGGTGCCGCGCAGGCGTGGCAGTTCGGCGGCCAGGGCGGCGGCGCGGCGGCGGGCGCGGGCGGGTTCGGCGTTCCGTACGGCGCCCGACGGGTCCAGCAACAGCGCCCACCCGCCCAGCTCGCGGGCCAGGCGGGTGATCAGCGGGCCGGGACCCTTGAGCGCGGCCCGGGTGAGCTCCCGCTGGGCCTGGTAGGCGCGGGTGGTGTCCTCGTACCACTCGGCGGCCAGCATCCGGGAGACGGCCTTGCCGATCGCGATGAACGGGACGGGCTTGGGGACCTCCAGCAGCGCCAGCCCCTGCTCGCGGGCGGCCTCCACCAGCTCCGGCGGCACCTTGTCGTGGATCACACCGACCGCGAAGCCCAGCCCGGCCACGCCCCGTTCGACCAGGCGGGCGACGTAGCCGGCGGCGTTCTCCGGGGTCAGGCGCATGCCGGTGGTCAGGACCAGCTCGCCGCCCTCCAGGAACGGCGTGGGGTCCTCCAGCTCGCTGACCGACACCCACCGGACCGGCACGTCCTTCGGCGCCTCCGTCAGCGACCGCAGGCCGAGCCGGCTCAGGGCGATCACGCGGGACAGGCTAGGCGGCATCGCTGGTCCTCGGGGTTGTGCACGGTGTCCAGTCCGGCGACGGTGATTCGCCGTCTCGTACTGTTCTAGCGTAGGCGGTCGGCGGCTTATGTTCGCGCCATGACCAGCAACCCCATGACCAGCAACGCCGTGCCCAGCAACGCCATGACCAGCCAAGCCGTGCCCAGCTATGAACCACCGCAGGTACGCCGTATCGTCACCGAGATCCCGGGCCCGCGGTCCAGGGAGCTGCAGGAGCGCCGCAAGGCCGCCGTCCCGCCGGGCGTCGGCAGCGTTCTGCCCGTGTACGTGACCGACGCGGGCGGCGGCGTGGTCGTCGACGCGGACGGCAACTCGCTGATCGACTTCGGCTCCGGCATCGCCGTGGTCAACGTCGGCAACGCCAACGCGCGGGTGGCCGAGCGGGTGAAGGCGCAGGTGGAGCGGTTCACGCACACCTGCTTCATGGTCGCGCCGTACGAGTCGTACGTCGCGGTCTGCGAGGCGCTCAACCGGATCACGCCGGGCGACCACGACAAGCGCACGTTCCTGGTCAACAGTGGCGCCGAGGCCGTGGAGAACGCCGTCAAGATCGCGCGGTACGCCACCGGGCGGCAGGCGGTCGTGGCGTTCGACCACGGCTACCACGGCCGGACCCTGCTCACGATGACGCTGACCGCCAAGAGCATGCCGTACAAGCACGGCTTCGGCCCGTACGCCTCCGACGTGTACCGGATGCCGATGGCCTACCCGTTCCGCTGGCCGACCGGGCCCGACGACTGCGGGCCTGAGGCGGCGGCGCAGGCGATCGACCAGATCAGCAAGCAGATCGGCGCGGACGCGGTGGCGGCCGTCGTGATCGAACCGATCCAGGGCGAGGGCGGCTTCATCGAGCCCGCGCCGGGCTTCCTGCCCGCGATCGCCGACTTCTGCCGGGAGAACGGGATCGTCTTCATCGCCGACGAGGTCCAGACCGGGTTCGCCCGCACCGGCGACCTGTTCGCCTGCGAGCACGAGGGGATCGTGCCCGACATCGTCACCACCGCCAAGGGCATCGCGGGCGGCCTGCCGCTGGCGGCGGTCACCGGCCGCGCCGACCTGATGGACCGCGTGCACGGCGGCGGCCTCGGCGGCACGTACGGCGGCAATCCGGTGGCGTGCGAGGCGGCGCTGGCCGTCCTGGAGGAGATCGAGGCGTCCGGGCTGGTCGCGCGGGCGCGTGAGATCGGCGAGGTCATGCTGCCGCGGCTGCGCGAGCTGGCCGGAAAGCACGCGGAGATCGGCGACGTGCGCGGGCGCGGCGCGATGACCGCGATCGAGATCGTTCACCCCGGCACCAAGGAGCCCGACGCCGCGCGCACCGCCGAGCTCGCGCGCCGCTGCCACCAGGCCGGGCTGCTGGTGCTGACCGCCGGGACCTACGGCAACGTGCTGCGGTTCCTGCCGCCGCTGGTCATCCCGATGGATCTGCTGAACGAGGGGCTGGACATCCTCGGGGAGGCTCTCGCAGGCTGAGCGCGTGACGAATGAGCGCGTGACGGATGAGCGCGTGACGGATGAGCGCCTGAACGGCGAGCGTGTGCTGCTCGTGACGGGCGGCGGCAGCGGCATCGGCGCCGCCGTCGCCCGTGCCGCGCTCGACGAGGGCGCCCGGGTGGTGATCTGCGGCCGCCGCAAGGAGTCGCTGGACGGCGTGTCCAGGGCCGACGCCCGGGTCGCCGACGTGACCTCCGCCGACGCGGTAACAGCGCTGGTGGACGGGATCGTCGAGTCGTACGGGCGGCTGGACGGCGTGGTGGCCAATGCGGGCGTGATGCTGCCCGGCGGCGTTCTCGACCTGTCGGCGGAGGACTGGGACGCCAGCCTGCGGACCAACCTGACGTCGGTGTTCCTGCTGGCCAAGGCCGCGCTGCCGCACCTGATCAAGGCGCGTGGCGCACTGGTCGCCGTCAGCTCGATCGCCGCGCTGCGCGCCTCCACCGGAGCCGCCGCGTACGCGACCTCCAAGGCCGGGCTGACCATGCTCACGCAGACGATCGCCGCCGACTACGGCTCGCGCGGCGTGCGCGCCAACGTGGTCTGCCCGGGTTGGGTGCGGACCGAGATGGCCGATGAGGAGATGCGCGAGTTCGGCGAGCCGCTCGGCCTGACCAGGGACGAGGCGTACGACGAGGTCACCCGGCTGGTCCCGCAGGGCCGTCCGGGCGTGCCGGAGGAGGCCGCCGCGGCGATCCTGTGGCTGCTCGGCCCGCAGGCGTCGTACGTCAACGGCGCCGTCCTCACGGTCGACGGCGGCACCACCCTGCTCGACCCCGGCACCCTCCCGTACGACTACAAGATCAGACCGCGCTAGGCCGTCAGACCGCGCTAGGCCGTCAGGGCGTGCCGTCAGGCCATCAGGAGAGGGCGGGCTCGGGGCTCAGGTCGTAGAGCTCGGCGAGCAGGTCGTAGGAGCGCAGCCGGTCGGCGTGGTCGTAGACCATCGTCGTGACCATCACCTCGTCGGCCTTGGTGTCGGCGAGCAGCGCGTCCATCTGCCGCCGCACGGTGTCCGGGCCGCCGACGACCTGCGAGCCGATCCGCGACTGGATGATCTCCTGCTCGATCGGGCTGTACGGGTGCGACGCGGCCTCCTCCGGGGTGGGCAGCAGGCCGGGACGCCCCTGCCGGAGGCGGAGGAACGACAGCGCCTGCGGGCGGGCCAGCTCCTGCGCCCGCTCGTCGGATTCGGCGGCGGTGACCGAGACGGCGATCAGCGCGTACGGGCGTTCCAGCGCGGGCGAGGGGCGGAACGACTCGCGGTAGAGGGCCAGCGCGGGCAGCGTGTTCTCGGCGCTGAAGTGGTGGGCGAACGCGAACGGCAGACCCAGCAGCCCCGCCAGGCGGGCGCTGTAGCCGCTGGAGCCGAGCAGCCACACCGGCGGCTCGTTGCCGGCGGCCGGGGTGACCTTGCTCTGCTTGTCGAAGTAGGCGCGCAGCTCGTGGACCTGCTCGGGGAAGTCGTCCACCGACAGGGCCTCGGGGGAACGGCGCAGCGCGAGGGCGGTCGCCTGGTCGGTGCCGGGCGCGCGGCCCAGCCCGAGGTCGATCCGCCCGGGGTAGAGCGCCTCCAGGGTCCCGAACTGCTCCGCCACGACCATCGGCGCGTGGTTGGGGAGCATGATCCCGCCGGACCCGACCCGCAGCCGTTCCGTGGCCGCCGCGACCTGGCCGATCAGCACGGCCGTCGCCGAGCTGGCGATGCCCGGCATCGCGTGATGCTCGGCCAGCCAATAGCGGTGGAAACCGAGCCGTTCGGCATGCCGGGCCAGGTCCAGGGTGTTGCGCAGGGCCTGGCCGGACGTGGAACCGCTCACGACGGGGGCGAGATCGAGAACCGAGAAGGGAACGCTCATGAACGTTCCCAACCCGGCTTTACCGTCGTCTCTTCCCGGGGGCCTCGTGTCTAGGAGCTGGGCTTCACTTCTGTGAGGCGATGACGGCGCCCCAGATGAGCGCGCCGCAGAGCGTCGAGAACACCGTGAGGCTCAGCCAGGACCATCTGACCATCGCGCGGGCGCGCTTGGGGTTCTGCGGGAAGTGCGCCTCGGAACGGTCGTAGAGGATCGCGCCCAGGAAGACCATCGGCACGAAGACGATCATGGAGTACAGGCCGAAGACGAAGGCCAGGACCTGTCCGAACGTGGTGTAGGTGCCGTCCGGACCGATCCCGAACGCGCGCTTGGCGGCGGGGGGCGGCGGAAAGGGAGCGGGGACGGGGGCGGCGACGTCGCTCATGTGTGACCTCAATCACTGAAAAGTGATGTGGATCATACGCCCCGTACAGGACCGAATGACAGTGTCGCGGCTTCCTATTTCTCATATCAGCCGCCGTAGCCGCCACCGCTGCCGTCGCTCCCGCTGCCACTCCCACTCCCACTCCCGCTTCCGCTGCCGGTGTCGGTCGGCGTCGGGGTCGGCGTGGGCGTCCAGGTGTCGGTGGGCGTCGGCGTGGGGGTCGGCGTCCAGGAATGAGTAGGCGTCGGCCGGTAGGTCGGCGTGTGCGTCGGCTCCACGTATCCGCCCGAGTTGCCGTGGGTCTGCGTCGGCGTGGGCGTCGCGGTGTCGCCGGAGGTGTCGTCCCCACCGGTCGAGCCGTCCCCGGCGGTCGACTGCGTGCCGGTCGTCGCGGTCGGCGTGGTGTCGTTGCCCGTCGTCGTGCCGTTGCCCGAACGCCAGTGCATGTTCGGAACGAGGACCACGAGCCCGGTCAGCAGGGCCGCCAGCGCCGCCGCACTCACCGCCCACGCGACCGCCCGTCCGCGCCCGCGCCGGTGCTGATGCGGCGGCTGGGTACGGGCCGGGTCGATCGTGATCCGTCCCGCGTCGACGGGCGGCGGCGCGTACTCGTGCATCGCATGCGGCTGAGCCTGCGGCTCGTACGGCTGAGCCTGCGGCTCGTACGGCTGAGCCTGAGGCTGCGGTTGCTGGGGGTACGGCTGCTGCTGCGGCTGCTCAAAATAGGCGGGCGCGGGCGCAGGCGCAGGCGCGGGTGCCGGGCCTGCGGGCGCCGGAGGAGCCGCGTAGTGATGCTGTGCGCGCTCGTACACCGAAGGCCGGGGCTCGGGCGCGGCGGGCGGCAGTGTGCGCGGGGCCGGCGGGATCGTTCCGTCCGGAGTGCGCGCCGCGGCAAGGTCACGGCCCGCCTCGAGGATGCCGGACATGACCTCCTCGCGTTCGAACGGCTCCGGGATCGGCTGCGGCGCCGGGGCCGCGGCGTGCGTCGCGGCCGGGTAGGCGCCCGACGCCGAGCTCGGGTACGCGCCGGACGCCGTGGCGGACGGGCTCGCGGGCGCGGCCACCGGCCGTCCGCCGAGCAGCGACATCAGCACCTCGCTCGCGTGCGGCCGCCGCGCCGCGTCCTTGCTGAGGCAGACGGCGGCGACGTCGCGGAGCGGGCCCTCCAGCGCGCCGAGGTCCGGCTCGCCGTTCATGATCCGGTTGATCACCGCCGGCAGCGTGTCCGACCCGAACGGCGGCGCCCCGGTCGCCGCGAACACGATCGTCGCGCCCCAGGCGAAGATGTCCATCGGCGGCTCGGGCTGCTCGCCGCGCGCCTGCTCGGGTGCCATGTAGACGGGGGTCCCGGCGAGCCCGCCGGTGTGCGTGGTCGCGTCCAGCGCCCGCGAGATCCCGAAGTCGATGACGCGCGCGCCGGCCGGGCCGAGCAGCACGTTCGCGGGCTTCAGGTCGCGGTGCACGACGCCCGCCTCGTGGATCGCCACCAGCGCGGTCGCGATCCCGACCGCGACCCGCTGCAGCGCTCCGCCGGTCAGCGGCCCGTTCTCGACCACCTGCCGGTGCAGCGACGGGCCGGGCACGTACTCGCTCACGATGAACGGGCGGTCCTCGTGCACCCCGACCTCGAGGATCTGCGCCGTGCAGAACGGCGCGACCCGCTGCGCGACGCCGACCTCACGGACGAAACGGGACTGCGCCCGGTCGTCGCCGGTCAGTTCGGCGTGCAGCAGCTTGATGGCCACCTGCTGCCCCGTGCGCAGGTGCCTGCCCAGGAAGACCGTGCCCTGGCCGCCCTCACCGAGCCGCCCGGTGAGCTCGTACTCGCCCACCCGGTCCGGATCGTTCGCGCGGAGAACCGCCACTGACATCTCTGAACCCCGTCCTGCCGGGAGAACGCCTCCCGTTCCCGGCTACACATCACTGAGATGTGGCGATTCCGGACAGAGTTCGAGTCGACCTTGAAAAGCGCCGCACGACCTTGGAAAGCGCCGCACGACCTTGGAAAGCACGAGTCCCGCACCGCGAGGGGAACGGTGCGGGACTCGGGAGGATCGGCTCAGCGCGGCTGGAGCGCGAGCATCAGCGCAGGCTGAGGCCGATCAGGACCGGGTCGTGGTCCGAGGAACGGAACTGGTCGGGCTTGTAGAACTGCGGCTGGTTGTACTCGGTGTTGTAGTCCAGGAGCGTCGGCTCGTCGCTGTTGATGTGCCAGATCGTCGCGCCGGTGATCTTGTTGGACAGGGCCTTGCCCGCGAGCACGTGGTCGAGCTCGCCGGACTGGCCGTCGAAGACGTAGCTGTAGCGCTGCGCGGGCTTCACGAAGCGCTCGGTCTGGCCGACCAGGCCGCTGCCGGTGAGCGTCTTGATCGGGTCCTCGGCGGTGTAGGCGTTGAGGTCGCCGAGCACCAGCGGGTTCTTCTCGCCGGCGGCCAGCTCGGCGATCGCCTTGGCCTGGCTGACGCGGCGCGCGTTGAAGCAGCTCTGCCCGTCGCCCTGGTCCTTGTCGGGGCCCGTGGCGCCGGTGCAGCCCTTCGACTTGAAGTGGTTGACGATCATCGTGAACGTGTCGCCGCCACCGTTCGCGCGCTTGAAGGCCTGCACGAGCGGCGGGCGCTCGAAGACCTGGGCGGAGGAGGAGTGCGGCTGGCCGACCGGGGTGAGCCTGGCCGGCTTGTAGATGATCCCGACGTGGATCTCGTCGGTGCCCGGGTTGGGGTTGGTGACGTAGGTGTAGGTGCCCGCGCCGACGGCCTCGTTCAGCTTGTCGACCAGCGTCTTGAGCGCGCCGGTGTCACCGTTGTTCTCGACCTCCATGAGGCCGAACGCGTCGGCGTTCAGGCCCTTGAGGCTGGCGACCAGCTTGGCGAGCTGGCGCCCCTTCTCCTCCTCGGAGTCGGCGCCGCGCTTGTTCAGCGTGGTGAACCAGTTGAGGGTGTTGAAGCTCGCGACCTTGACGTCGCCGCGCACGTTGTCGGGGTGCGCGGGCGGCGGGTTGGTCCGCGCGAAGTGCACGGCCTGGGTCGGCTCCAGCCGGTAGGTGCCGAAGCCGTAGCTCAGCACGCCGGTGAGGTTGGTGGTGGTGTCGCCGATGCGCAGCACGTTCGGGCTGGTGTACGGGACGTTCTTCGGGTCCTGGACGGTCGAGCCGTCGTCCAGCAGCAGCCTGCGGGCGTCGTTGCCGGCCTGCGTCGAGCCGTGGTCGTCGGTCGGCTGGAACAGCCGCCCCTTCGACGACAGCGACACCTCGCCGTAGCGGCCGAGGTTGTAGGTCTCGGTCGCGGTCAGCTTCTGCGAGAAGCGGGTGAGCACGCCCTCGTACGACTCCAGGTTCGCGCCCTTGCGCGGCGGCACCGACAGCTTCGCGGGCGCCACCTTGCCGGTCCCGCACACGTCCGCGGCGCTGACCGGGGAGAGCTCGGTGAGGCCGTTGTACTCGGTGGCCTTGCCGGTCGCCAGAACGCGGTCGCCGACCTTCACGTCCTTGGTCGAGTAGACGAACAGCCCGTCGGAGGTCTTCGGGTCACCGTCCGGCGTCGGGTCCTGCAGGAAGAAGCCCTTGAGCTGGTCGGACGCCTGGAAGTCCCCGGTCACGACGCCCTCGACCCGCACGGTCTGCCCGCTGAGGGGAGTGGCGTCGCCGGCCCCCTGGACCTCGGCGATCTGGTGGTCGGCGGGAGTGTCGCACGGGTTGGCCGCGGGTTCCGCCAGGGCCGCGTGGACGCCGGCCGTGGTGACGAGGCCGGCGGCCAGGACGGTCGCTAGTGCTGCTGCTGTTCGGCGCATGAGTCGGGACGTTAGGGGCGACGGCGATCGCTGAGGAGACCCCTTCATGAAGTGTTCGCCAATTTGCAACGTCTTGACGGAAAGTTTGGCGTCTGACGGGTTTGTGTGATCAGTGAAACGCGGACCACCTCGGGATCGATAACCCTTGTCGGACAAACCCGCTGGAAGGGATGACATGGCGGCCAATGGCGTGGAGCCCGTGGGATCGGACTATGCGCGTGCCCGGCACATGATCGCGGTGGCGGTGCCGCTGGTCCTGCTCGCGGTGGTGCTGGTCTTCATGCTGGTCCAGGCGTGGCCGCCCAGCCCGGTGAAGTCCGGCGAGTCGCCGCCGACCGGCAAGGACCTGCACCTGTTCGGCTGGACGCCGCGCGTCTCGCGCGAGACGGGCCTGTTCATCATCGTGCTGGCGGCGGGCGGGCTCGGCGGGACGGTGCACGCCCTGCGCTCGCTCTACTGGTACGTCGGCAACCGGACGCTGCGGCGCAGCTGGCTGATGATGTACCTGATCCTGCCCTTCATCGGCGCCGCGCTCGGCCTGGTCGTCTACATGGTGCTGCGCGGCGGGCTGACCTCGCCGACGGGCGGTTCCGACATCAACCCGTACGGCGTGACGGCGATCGCGGCGCTGGTCGGCCTGTTCTCCCAGGAGACCGCCGAGAAGCTGCGCGCGGTCTTCGAGACGCTGCTGACCCCGGCCAAGGCGGGCCGCGACCAGGCGCTGCCGCCGCAGGTGCGCGCGCTGGAGCCGGTGTCGGGCCCGGTCGGCGCCCTGCTCACCGTGCGCGGCCTCGGCCTCGGGTCGGCGACCGTGGTGCGCTTCGGCACGGTCGACGCGCCCGCGACCGACGTCACCGACACCGAGCTCACCGTCACCGTTCCGCCCGGGGCGACGACCGGACGTCCGGCCGTCATCACGCCGGTCGCCACGGTCGCCAGCCCGGTCGAGTTCACCGTCGAGGACGGCCCGGCGAACGAGCCGCCCGGGCAGCCCGAGGCTTAGCCGCCCGAGTAGCCCGAGGCTTAGCCGCCCGAGTAGCCCGAGGTCTAGCCGCCCGAGTAGCCCGAGGCTTAGAAGCGCGGCTCACTCGGGGTGGCTGCGGCGGTACCACTCCTGGCGGACGACGGCGGGCATGACGTACGGCAGCTCGCGCGTGGTCGTGCCGTCGTCCTTCTCCACCGTGACCATGCCCAGCTCGTCGCCGGTCGCCGCCGACCCGAACTGGAGCTTGATGTCGTAGGTCTCGCGGAGCACGTCGTCCTCGTGCGGCCCGGCGACCAGGCAGGTGTACGGCTCGCCCTCGCTCTTGTCGGGCGTGCGGTGATGGCCGACGACCAGGCTGTTGGAGACGACCACCCAGCTGCCGAGCGCGGTCAGCCGGTGTTCGGCGGCGTCGCGTTCCCAGCGGTACCGGTAGATCGGCTTGGAGAAGATCGGCACGAGCAGGTGCGACACCCCGGCGGCGCGCAGGTTCTCCTCCCACTTGCCAGGCCTGCTGAAGTCCTCGCAGATCAGGATGGACAGGCGGCCGAGCCCGGTGTCGACGCTCCCGATGACGGCGCCGCGCTCGGTGTACTCCTCGACGGGACCCTTCTTGGGCGGCCGGGGGATCCGCCAGTTCTTCAGATGGTGATCGGAGAGGGCGAAGCCGAGGATCTTGTCCTGGACGAGCACGTCCTTGCCGGTCCAGCGGTCGATGAGGACGGCGCGGTTGGGCGGCGGGTCGCCGTCGCCCAGCGGGCCGGTGCCGAACAGCAGGTAGCGCAGCGGGCTGGTGTCGCGCCTGCGCTCGGCGGTGTCGAACGCGGCGTGCCGCCAGTAGTCGAGGATCTCGTCGTTCAGCGTGGCCTCGGGCATCACGGCGATCTGCGCGCCCGACTCGTCGAGGTTCCACAGGACGCGCTTGATGCGGTTGTAGAGGGCGGGGGAGGCGGCGGGGCCCAGCTTGTAGGTCGCCACGCCGCCGCGCCGCCCGAACGTGAACGCGACGTCGTCGTAGGTCTCCAGCAGCGGCGCGCAGCCGACCTTGACGGGTCGTTCCGGGCTGAAGTAGGCGTCCTCGACCGGCGGCAGGACCCGGTGCTTGACGATCTTCATGTGCTCGGGCGTCATGCGACGCAGGCTGAAGAACTCGTCCTTCTCGCGCTTGGCGATCGGACGGCACGGGAAGGCGCAGCCCGGCAGCAGCGCGCCCGGCGTCTCCGTCGTGTTGTAGCGGAAGGTCTTCTGGTAGCGGACGGCCAGCTCGTAGAGGGGGCTGAACGCCTCGGTCATCGAGCCGCCGGCGTACGGGTTGACGTACCAGAGCGCCTCGTCGAGCCCGAGCAGGATGGTGAAGCGGCCGCGGTCGCCCTGGTCCTCGACGATCCGCCCGACGTCCTCGGGGGCGAGCTCGCCGTAGTCCAGGACCGCTTCGGAGATCAGGTGGGAGAGCTGCTTCACGTCCTGGTCGTCGAACCAGTCCATGATGTCCCAGCTGCGGAACACCGACTCGGGCAACTCGTCATAGAGCGTTACGAACAGGTCGGCCGGGTCGGCCGGATAGGGCGTGACGGCGGGCGCCGTCAGCGATTCCGTCATGTGGCTCATCCGGGGGGCGACAGGGGGGTTGGTGGTGGCCTGCGGGGTCACGGCCCGTGGACCGATGGTAACTCTCGTCCGACCGGGCGTTCAGTGTCATGTGACGCACAGCGACCGTGCGGTGTTGCCGATACGTGAACTGTTGGCGGGTCCGGTCATGATCAGGGAGAACACTTTCACGAATCCGCCGGATTCGCTCACTTGACATTCACTTGGCATCGGCGCACGCTGAGTACATCCGGTCCCTAAGCCGAGAGTTCAGAGGGTGAGTGGCGTGGAGGACGTACTCAAGGCGACCCACTACCGCGGGCGGCGGGCGGGTGGCAGCCTGCGCGAGCAGGCACGCAAGCTCATCGAGGCCATGGGGGATGACAAGCACATCTCCGACGGCCAGTTCAGCGCCCTCGGGATGCTCATCACCGACGCCTCGCTGAGTGCCGACGAGGATGCCCTGGTCGAGGTCAAGGACGGCCTCCAGTGGCTGCACCGCACCCACTACCTGGACGTTCCGGCGTCCGAGGGCGAGGCGCGCGAACGGCGCGGCCGGATACTCGGGCTCATCGACGTCGTCCACTGGGCGCTGCGGCGCCTGCCGTCGGGCATGCAACTGACGCTCCAGCCGAGCAGCTACGCCGCGCGCTTCCTCGTCGAGGTCGCCCGCGAGCGCGACCTGTGCAACAAGGATCTGGCGGGCAAGCTCGGCGCCGACGAGACAGAGGTCAGCAGGGTGGGCAGGCGGCTGCTGGCGGCCGGGCTCGTATGGAAGCGCAAGCAGTGGAGGCAGAACTCCTGGGACATCACACCGCGCGGCCAGGCCTACCTGGAGGAGTCGGGCCTGGGCGACGCCGTCGCCGCGGCGACGCCCAGCGTGACCGCCGGTGCGACGGCCACGGAGCCCGGCGCGGACCCGGACGCCCCCGCGCGGCCGTCGAGCCGTTCCGGCGCCACCCCGGCCAAGCGCGGCGGGCGAGCCCGGAACGAGACGGAAGGCAACCCCGGCACGAGCGCCGGCACGAGCACGGGCACGAGCGGCCGCACGAGTCCGGGCAAGAGCACGGGCACGAGCGGTAGTACGAGCGGTAGTACGAGCGCCGCCAAGAGCGCCGGCACGGGCGGCGCGGCGAAGGCGTCGCGGTCGGCGGAGCCCGATCGGCCCTCGCGCGGCCGGCGTCGTTGACAGCGCGTTGACCCGGCCCGGAGGGATCGAGTGGATCGCATCGCGCAATCCCATCGATCCCTCCGGCGCCAGGTGGCACAGTGGGTGCCGCGGTCGGTTCGCAGCGCGCCCCCTGCGCCCCCTGGAGGAAGCCCTTTCATGACGTCGGTCCTGGAATTCGAACTCAGGCTGGACGAGGCCGGCGACCATCGGCGGGGCGTGCGGCTTCGCAGCGAGCTGAGCGCCGCGCTCCGCGACGCCCGGGTGGTGAGCGAGGTCGACGACGTCGACGTCGCCCAGCCGCCGAGCGACCATCGGGCGGCCGACATGGAGATCATCGGCCTGCTGGTCTCGACCGTGGGCACGATCGCCGCCGTCATCCAGGTCGTGCAGGACTTCCTGCACCGCAGGGCGGCGGCGGACGAGGCCCCGACCATCTCGCTGCGGATCGGCGACGTCACCGTGGTGATCGCCGACCCGCCCACCTCTCAGGAACTGGACATGATCGGCGCGCTGATCGAGCGCTACGACGGAGGGGACCGGGCGTGACCGGGACCGAGCCGGTCACGATGCTGAGCGTGACCGTCAACGAGAACGACGGCACCACCCGCTACTCCTACGAGCTGCGCACCTCCGTCGGAGTCGTGCGTCCCGCGATGGAGCAGGAGTACCTGGTCGAGGTCAACCAGTCCCTCGTCCGCGACCTGTGCGGGAAGATCAACAAGTCGCTGAAGGGTGCGCTGCAGGGCGGCCCCGGCGATCTGTGGGGCGAGCTCGCCGGTTACGGGCAGACGCTCTACGACCATCTGTTCCAGCCGACGCACGGCAACGACGAGCCCGAGCTCGTCGCGCAGATGCGGCAGACAAGCAGCCCCCTGCTGGTGCGGACCAACGAGATGCAGGTCCCCTGGGAGCTACTGCACGACGGGACCGAATTCCTCGGGCTCTCCCACGACCTCGGCCAGGGCTCGGTCGTGCGCGGCGCGTTCCTGTCCGGCCGCGAGGTCGGGCGGATGGAGCGCGCGCTGATCGTCGGTGACCCGCTCGGCGACCTGGCCGCCGCGCGCAGCGAGGCCGAGCACGTCGCCGAGTGGCTGACCGCGCGCGGCACCGAGTGCACGCTGCTGATCGGGGAGGACGCCACGCTGGTCGACGTCGTCGCCAGGCTGAGCTCCACCCCGTACGACCTGCTGCACTACTGCGGGCACGTCTCGATCCTCAACAGGCCGGCCGACAGCGGCCTGATGCTCCACCAGCGCCGGCTGCTGAACGAGACGGCGCTGCGGACCGCCGCCAAGGTCGGCGCCCCGCCGGTCGTGTTCATCAACGGCTGTCGTTCGGCGGGACCGATCGCCAACCTGTGCGTGTCGTTCATGCGGATGGGCGCCAAGGTGGTCGTCGGCACGCGCGCCGAGGTGGCCGAGGCCAGCGCCCGGCAGTTCGCCGAGGAGTTCTACCTGCGGTTGCTGGACGACCAGACGGCCGGTTCGGCGGTGCGCAACGCGCGCCTGTCGCTGCTGAACGAGCCGGACGGCGCGTGGGCGTCGTTCCTGCTCTTCGGCGACCCCGGCGTGCACATCACCGGCGGGCCGGTCACGCCCGCGCCCGGGACGGACGCCCCGGAGGGCCCCTACTCGCCGGCCGCGACCGAGATGATGCGCCGGGTCGCGACGGTCGCCGAGCCGCGCGGCGTGGCGATCTCCATGGACCTGCTCTTCGGCCTGGTCACGGCGCCCGAGCTGCAGGACACCCTGCGCCGGGCGATCGGTTCCGAGCGGCTGTCGATCCTCACCGAGCTGATGCACACGTTCGTGGCCGAGACGCCGGGCGCGGCGGAGAACGGCCTGAACGGCACGCCCCACCCGGCGATGAGCGGCGACGTGCAGCTGTCGGACACCGTCCGCAGCGTGCTCCACCAGGCCGAGGACAACGCCTCGACGGACGGCCGTTCCGCGGTCACCCCGCACGACATCGCGACGGCGTTCGCCGAGACCGGCGGTGGCAGCGCGTCGCAGCTGCTGGACGCCTTCGGGATCACGCCGCGCCGGCTCTTCACGCCCGACCTGGCGGCCGACCCGCCACCGGCGCCGTCCTCGTCGCAGTCGTCGGCCACGTCGCAGTCGTCGGCCTCGTCATCCCTGGCCGCGAAGAAGCCCACGCCGCCGGGCGGCGGGGGCGACTCGTTCAACGGCGACGGCAGGCTGCGCTCGGGCCTGCTGGACGAGCGTGCCGCCAAGGCCGTCGGCGCCGCGCTGCTGCTGGCCGCCGCCAAGCGGAGCGTCATCGGCTCCCACACGCTGCTGCAGGGTTTCGCGCTCGCCGACAGCCGGGTGCTGCGGCAGGCGCTGGAGGCGCAGGGCGAGGCCGGGCGGCGCGCGGCGCACGTCCTGTTCTCGCCGAGCCCGCGCCGCCGCGACTTCTCCCGCCGTTCCCTCGGCTCGATCGAGCAGGCGCAGGCCGAACGGCCCGGCGAGCCGGTCGGCGAGGCCGCCATCCTCCGCGGCCTCCTCACCGACAAGGAAGCCGCGGCTCGCGGGCTGCTGGAGCAGCTCGGGGTGGACCCCGATCAGCTCATCCGGGATCTGGAGCAGGACGATCGGCCGGCGGACCCGGATCAGGACCGGGGCCGGGGCCGGGGCCGGGATCAGGATCGGGATCAGCGCCCGGACCAGCACCCGGACCAGGACCGGGATCCGGGCTCGCCAGACTGAGCCCGAGACCGGAGAGGCGGTCGCCGGCCCTGCGCGCCCGCACCGCCTCCCAGTTGCGACGCGCCTCGTCGGCGTTCCCGAGACGGTGCTCGGCGAGCGCCAGCGCGTTGCGCGCCTCGTTGTCGGTCGGGCACCAGTGCACCACCGCGGCGAAGTAGCCGCGTGCCTCGGCGAGCCGGTCCTCCCTGGCGGCCGCGAGCCCCCGGTTGAACAGGTACGCCGGGTAGGCCGACAGCCGCGCGAAGCCGCGCAGCGGCACCCCGCACCGGGCGCAGTCGTCGGCGTCGAACGGGTTGTCCTCGCGGCAGCGCGGCATCGGGCACCTGATCATCGGCGGTCCCGGCGCTGCGAGTGGTCGTCGACCAGCTTGCCGCCGCCGCCGACGGGCGCCCGCACCAGGTGCTTGATCCGCTCCAGCTCCTGGCGCGCGGCCTGGCCGCGCTGCAGCACGCGGCGGGGATCATCGAACGCCTGCTGCCCGAGCTCGTCGAGCTCCCGCCTGATCGTGTCCACCTGGACGCGCAGGTCGTCGCGGCCCTCGGCGACGGCGAGCTGCCGTACGGTGTCGGCCTCCTCCTGCGCGACCTGGACCGTGGCGTACGCGGCCTGCTCGGGGGTGATGTCGGGGGCGGGACCGCTGCGCAGCTTGTCGATCAGGTGGTCGCGGTAGCTCATGAGGTGCTGGATGGCCTCGGAATAGGCCGACTGGTCGCCCTCGCGGAACGCCTTCTCGCCCTGCACTCGCTGCGCCTCGATCGACCGGGCCAGCTCCTGCGGGTCGTGCCCGCCCTCGGCGCCGCGCAGCGCCTCGTTGATCTGGTTGCAGTCCTCGACGATCTGGTCGAAGTCGGGCTTGGGCGGCTGGAGCGGCGTCGCGTTCCGTTCGATCGAGGCGGCCAGCTCCTCCATCTGCTCGAACTCGTGCACCGCGCCCTTGACGTCGCCGTCGGCCTGCTTGCGCTCGAACGCCTCGCGCGCCACCTCGAACTTGATCTGGATCGGGGAGCGGCGGCCCGCCGGCAGATAGGCGGCGGCCTCGGTGAACCGCCCGGTCAGCTCGGTCACCTCCTGACCCGTCGGCAGCTCCCGGTCCGGCGGCGCCTCCACCTCGAACTCGAAGGTCTGCTCGCCGATCGTGCCCCGGGCCGTCAGCAGCGAGAACTTGTCCATCTGGACGTCCAGGTGGATGGGCGTGCCGCGCGGCGTCGAGGAGTCCACGTTCACGCGGATCACCTGGATGTTGCGGCTCTTCTGGTAGATCGGCAGGAGCAGCAGCTCGGTGTCGCCGGGGTGGCTGAAGACGAACTCGGCGCTGGTCGGCAGCTCCTGCAGCTCGGCGATCAGCGTCCGGCGGCGGGTCTCGCCGCCCTGGGAGACCTCCAGCAGGATCGGCTTCGGGCAGACCGCGGTGTTGCTCGGGCCGGGCAGCCGGCTCGCCGCCTCGCTGCTGTGGGTGACCGAGCGACCGGCGGTCGCCAGCAGCTGACCGCTCGCGTCGAACACCTCGAAGTCGAGCATCGTCTCCACGCCCGGCTCCAGCGGGATGCCGGTGAAGGAGAAAGTGCCGCCGGAGCCGAGGTCGATCTCCTCGTCGGACCCGTCCGGGGTGGTGAGCCGCACGTAGGCGCCCGCGAGGTCGACGCCGCCGTCGATCGCCTCGACCGTTCCGCCGACGTGCGCGGTGGAGCGCCCGCTCGCGCTCGTACCGCGGAACGAGACGCGCACGCTCTCGCGCTCGTCCTGCACGGCGAGGCCGCCCGACACGGCCGCGCGGATCGCGGCGCCCATCGCGACCACCGTGTCCACCTGCTGGTAGACCGGCTCGTCGCACTTGGCGCCCGCGCACAGCTCGGCCTTCACCATCTCCTGGACGAGCGGGATGTGCGTGGAGCCGCCCGCCAGGATCACCTCGTCGACGTCGGCGAGCGTGATGCCCTTCTTCCCGGCCGCCTCCAGAGCCTCGTGGCAGTACGACAGGGTCCGCTCGACCAGCGGCCGCACGACGGCGTCCAGCTCGGACCGCTCGATCTCGGCCTCGATGCGGATCGGCTCGCCCGCCTGGTCCTGGACCCGGCCGCCGTCGCGCCACATGTACTCGGGCGAGCTCGACAGCCCGATCTTGACGGTCTCGGCGAGTCCCTTGATCTCGTTGAACAGCATCCGGTCCGCCGGGTTCTCGGCCGGGTTCAGGTCCAGCGCCGCGCCCTGCGCCCGCAGCATCTTCATGAGGTGGCGGGCGAAGTCGGCGTCGATGTCGTCGCCGCCGAGCTGGTTGTTGCCGCTGATGCCGAGCACGTCGTACACCCCGGCCGTGCAGCGCACCACGCTGACGTCGAACGTTCCGCCGCCCAGGTCGTAGACCAGGAAGACGCCGTCGCGGGTGCCGGTCCGCCAGCAGTGGTACGAGGCGGCGGCGGTGGGCTCGTGCAGCAGCTCCAGGCACTCCAGCCCGGCCATCTCGGCGGCCCGCCGGGTCGCGTCGATCTGCGGCTGGTCGAAGTAGGCGGGCACCGTGACGATGGCGCGGTCGACCTTGTAGGTGGTGTCGGGCGAGTCGAAGGCCGCCACGTCCTCCTCGATCTGCCGCTTCATCTCGGCGAGGATCGCGGCCGAGACCTCCTCGGGCGACATCGGCGCGCCCGCCAGGTCCACGGTCTCGCGCTGTCCCATGAGGCGCTTGACCGAGGTGATCGGCTCCGGCTTGTGGCCCAGCCGGTTGCGGGCCTTGCGCCCGACCACCAGCTCGCCGTCCGCGGTCGCGCGCCAGACGCAGCTCGGCGTGGTTCGCGCCTTGGTGTCCTTGTCCCGGTGGATCACGATGTCGGTGTCGGCCGGGTCCATCACCGCGACCGCGCTGTTGGTGGTGCCGAGGTCGATGCCGACCGCCTTGCTGACGACCTGTGTCATGCCTTCTCCCGCTCTTCCCGATTCTGGTCGGCGTCCTGGTCGGCGGGCGCCGGCGCGCCCATGATCACTCGTCCGGGGCGGACCACCGCCCCGTTGTGCAGCACGATCGGTCCCTCGGTGCGCGCCACGACCTCGGCGGTGAAGCGCGCGTCGTGGTCCCAGTCGCTCACCTCGATCCGGTCGGCGACCTCGGCGTGCGGCCGGCCGGTCGGGTCCTCGACGGTGACGCCGCCGCGGCGCAGCGCGTCCAGCATCGCGTCCTTCCAGATGCGCAGCTCGTCGTGGACCTTGGCGAGCCCGGCCTCCTCCAGCGCGACCTTCCGGTCGGCCAGTGAGAAGCCCAGCTTGGCGACGAGCTCGGCCTGGTCGAACGCGACGGCCAGCGCCTCGTCCACCGCCGTACGCGAACGGCCGCGCTCGGCGTTCAGCGCCGACTGCTGGAGCTGGAGCACCTGCGCCAGCTCCATGGCCGGGGACCGCAGCTCGATCTCGTCGGGCGCGTCACGTTCGCTGAACGCGTCCCACCCGTACGGCGTCTCGGGCACTCCATCACTTTCAGCCGAAGAGGACATCGGCCACCTCCAGCGGGGGATCGCCGAGCTCGGGTGAGACGGGGACGCCCTGGACGGCCGCCACGGAGTTCACCGTCGGCGGGTCCAGCGACCAGTCCAGCAGTACGCCGATGACCGCGCTCAGGTCGAAGTCGGCGGCGCGCAGCGTGCCGTCCTCGCGCAGCGCCCGCAGGTCGGCGGGGTTGCGCCGGTAGCGCCGCCCGAACCTGGCCCACCGCTCGTCGCGGTAGTCGGCGCCCGGGGCCTCCAGCAGCTCGTGCATCCGCCGCGCGGACGCGTCGTGGACGAGCTCGCCCACGGCCCACTGGTACAGGTCCCGGTCCGCGTCGGTCTCGGCGAGGTCCGACAGCTCCTGGCCGCGCTCGACGATGCTCTCCCGGTCCGCGTCGGCGGGGAGCCCGAGCACGTGGAAGGGATTCGGCCGTACGTCCTTCTTCACCGTCCACCCGTCTTCTTCTTGGTTCTTCTGGCGCTGCTTCTGATGCTTGCTGGTCGTGCCGGGTCACATGTTGCGGAGCCGGTGCCGTGCGTCTCTGATCGCGGTGAGCTGCTCGGAGATGTGGTTGCGGTCCTTGGCCTCGGTCGCCATCGCCTGGGCCGTCTCCAGGTCGTGGATCGGGGCGTCCAGCTCCGAGGCGGTCGCCCGCATGAAGGCGGCGGTCGCGTAGTTGTTGGCGGAGGCGATGATCTCGTTCGCCTTGGTGATGCCGCGTCCGAGGAAGGCCTGCATCTGCAGGAAGCGGACTTCCTCCACGAGCTCGGGAGCCTTGGGGACCAGGCCCTGCAGCACGGCGATCGAGTCGTCGAAGGAGTCGGCCTTCAGCAGTTCGACGGCCTTGCGGATGCCCCTGGTGGTCCCCTCGTCCAGGGCCATCCGTTCCATCGCCCGAACGAAGTCGTCCACGCCGACGATGTCGGGCTTCAGCTCCTGGGCCTTGCGCGCGTACTTCAGGGCCTCGGAGAAGTTGCCCTTGTCGTCGCTCGCCTGCGCGAGCTCGATGTAGTTCTCGACGAGGATGATCGTCGCGCTGGAGTTGCCCGGGTTCCATTCCAGGGCGATCTCGCAGTTCCGGATCCGGTCGCCGGTCTCGTCGGAGCTTCGCGCGAGGTGCGCGAAGTACTTGGAGATCGCCTGGTTCTCGATGCTCTTCGGGTCGTCCTTGGTGCACAGCGGCGTCAGCTCGTCGGCGAACGCGCGGGCCGAGGCCACCACCTTCTTGAGCTGGTCGCGGTCGGTGCCCGTCTCCAGCTTCGAGCACCAGTCGTTGTGCCAGCGCAGCCCGAGCGACAGCGCCTTGGGGAACTGCACGCCGAGCGCGATGAACGGCGCCAGGCGTTCGATGCCCGCGCCGTAGTCCATCGCCACGTTCTTGGGGAGCTTGGCGATGCGCTCGGGGTCGCGGGTCAGCCGTTCGGCGGCCTCGATCACCTCGGTGCACCAGCCGTCCACGGCGGCCGTGACCAGGGTCGCGATCTCCTCTAGCCTGCCCTTCTCCGCCGGGTGGCCATAGGGGATCTTGTAGCCGGCCAGCAGGTCGACCATGGCCTCGCGGCCCGACCGGCAGGCCTCCAGGCACCGCATCCGGAGGCGGGCCGCCTCGGGACGGCCGGAGGCCAGCGCCTGCGAGCCCTGGGTGACGTGCAGGTCGATCAGCTCCCTGACCAGGGCGGTCCGGGTGCCGTCCATCTCGGGCGCGGCCCCCCGGAACTGGGGGTCGGCCAGCAGCAGGATCCACAGGACCGTGGCGACGTCCAGGTACTCGGCGTCGGCGCGCTGGGTGAGGGCCCGTTCCCGGTAGAGGACGGCGAGCGTGTGGTGCAGCTGAACGTCCTTGGCGCCCTGCGCGAGGACCCGCTGCCATTCCCTGGTCGCCGCGGCGTCATCGCCGTTCAGCAGCGCCGTGCGCAGGTCGTCGCCGGCGGAGACGGCCTTCTCCAGCGCGGCGTAGCGGCCGGGGCGTTCGAGCCGGTCGGGCTCGCCGGGGAACAGCAGCGCGAGGAGCCGTTCGACGCACATCTCCAGTTCGAGGGCGTCGGCCAGCTCGGTCAGGTCGGAGTGGGACGGTCCGGATCTCACGCGCTCTCCTCCATCCCCGGTTCGAGCGGCGGCGCGTTCTCCAGCAGGCCGCCCCCGGCGACGTGCGCGGCCCGCCGGAGCAGCACGGCGGCGGAACGCCGGTCGCCCTCGGTGCGGGCCAGCTGGGCGCGGTGGCACAGCAGCCGCGCGAACTCCCCGCGCGCCTGCTCGGGGACGCCGTCGCCGTCGCCGAGCGCGCGCCACCACAGCCGTTCGGCGGTCGCGAACGCGCCGACGGCGGTCGCGCAGCGGGCCAGTGTGAGCGGCGAGAACGAGGCGTCGGGGGAGTCGGCCAGCCGCGTGACGATGTCGACGAGCGGCGAGGGCGCCGCGGACCGGTCGCGGTCCCGGGCCGGAACGGCGCAGAGCATGGGGAGCACGCGGTCCAGGTCGACCAGTGCGGCGACCGGCACGGCGGCGTCCGGGGACACCAGCGCGGCCGAGACCAGCTGCACGCAGCGCTCCGGGTCGGTCTCCACCAGGCTCGCGGCCTGCGCGATCTCCAGGGCGTGCGTCAGTTCGGGCGGCAGGCCGTCCGGAACCTCCTCCACCGCGTTGCCTTCGAGCGCGTCGGCGACGGCGGCGCACATGCGGCGTTCGGCGTCGTCGGCGACCGGGGCCTGGCGCAGCAGCCGGGACGCCTCGGCCGGGTCGCCCCTGCGCAGTGCGTGCAGGGAGGTCGCCAGGGCCAGGTGCGTGCTGCTCGGCACCTCGGGCAGCGCGATCGCGATCCCGTCGTCGGGCGCGCGCCGCAGGCGCGCGGCGATCGCCAGCTCGTACGCGGCGCGGACCTCGGGCATGTCGTGACCATGGCCCTGCGGCCCGGCCAGTCGGCCGAGCAGGTCGGTGAGGGTCGCGGCGCGGTCGGCCTCCTGCGCGCTGACGCACGCGGTCGCGAGGACCTCGGCGAACGCGGTCACCACCTCGGCGGGAGGACGCCCGACCTTGTCGAGGACGTTCAGCGGCAGCTCGTAGAGGCCGACGTCGGCGTGCACGGGATCGCTGGTGACCGCCGACATGGCCAGCACCCAGACCACCCACGGATGGTCGCCCAGCGAGGGCAGGAACGCCGAGCGCGGCTCCACCCGCTTGCCCGCGAACGCGGCGGCGCCCTCCATCATGAACAGGGCGTCCCGCCGGAACCGCTGGGGAACGGCGTCGACCGCGTCGTCGAGCTGCTGCGCCGCCCGTTCGGCCAGCCTGGTCGCCTCGGCGGGCTGACCGGCCGCCCGCAGCGCGAGCGCCTCGCGCATGCGCAGCGGGCCGAGCAGAAACCCGGCCGCGCGCTTGCCCTCGGCCGCGAGCCCCTCCAGGATCTCGACGGCCTCGCGTTCACGGCCGCCGCGCGCCCGCGCCCACGCGATGAGCAGTTGCGGCTTCGGCCCGGCGAGTCCCGTCGGGCTGGCCGGTCCGGGGGCGCCGAACGGAATGGCCTGGCTGTCGAGCAGGTGCATCGTCGTTCCGTAGCGTCCCTGCTCTGCGTCCAGAGCGGCCAGAACGAGGGCGGCCCGGCCGTAGCCGTGGTCGCGCGCCGCTGCCTCCAGCAGTTCCCGGCCGCGTTCGGGCTCGGTCTGCATGAGCGACAGGCCCGTCCACATCAGCCGTTCCTGCGCGGGCAGGCGCCGGAACAGCGGCGTCCGCACGGTCTCGGCCAGCCGCCCGTCGCGGCGCGCGGCGCGCAGGCCCATCAGCGTCCGCAGCGCTTCGAGGTCTTCGGGCAGGCTGCCCGAGCCGGGCTGCCACGGGGGCTCGCCGGGCTCGCGACGGCCGTCGGCCAGGCCGATCCGGGTGGCCGCGATCGCGGCGAAGGCGGGCGGCGCCGTCTCGATCGTGCGGACGACCTGGCCGCCGAGGTCGCGGTCGGGGTCGGCGTCGCGGAGCAGGCAGGCGACCGTCCAGCCGCCCGGCCCGCCGTACACCCGCGAGAAGCAGTGCGCGACGGCCTCGCGGTCGCCGAGCAGCAGCCACGCCCACGCCGCGTGGTAGCCCCACTGCCAGGTGACCGGGTCGGTCCCGGTGGTCTCGGCGAGCGGCCCGAGCGCCGCGGCGGCCTGGCGGGTGTCGCCCTCCAGCAGCCGCAGCCGCCCGATCGCGTACGGGAGCCAGCCGCCCGCCTCCTCGCCGATGGTCAGCCGGCTCAGGCGGGTGCTGTCGGCGGGCACGGGACCGGCGGCCGAGGGGTCGTCGAGCCAGCCGAGCGTGCGGCTGAGCTCGCTCAGCTCGTCGATGCGCCGGGACGCGGGCCGTCCGGGCTCGTTCATCAGCGTGACGACCCGCAGCTGCTCGCCGCGGCGCAGGAGCGCGGCCATCAGCGCGGCGAACGCGGTCTCGTCGCGCGGGTCGGCCTGGTGCGCGCGGGTGAGCGCGGTGACCGCGGCGTCGATGGCGTTCTGGACGACCAGATGGGCCAGCCCGAGGACGGTGTCGCGCCGGGGGAACACGACGTTGCGGCGCGCCAGCTCCTGCGCGAGCCAGCCCGCCTGCGCGATGCGCTCCTTGTCGGTGCCGAAGCCGACCCGCAGCACGCTCTCGACGAGCGCGGCGATCTCGGGCAGCGCGACCCGGCTGCGTCCGAGCGCCTCGGCGTAGACCCACAGCTCGTCGGCCGGGGCGTTCGGGCCGTCGGGCACCGTACGGCGGCGCGCCAGGGCCACGGCCACGTCGGCGCCGCCCGGGTCGGCGGGGTCCAGAATCGGGTAGAGCCGGGTGAGCAGCGCGCACGCGGCGGCGCGTTCGCCACGGGCGTCGCGCGCCGCGATGAGCGGGCGCCAGGCGTCGGCCGGGACGGCCCTGCCTTCCTCCGCGCGCGTGGAGTGGCCGGCGACGAGCTCGAGCTCGGTGAAGTCCGCCTCGGCGAGCAGGCCGTAGAAGCGCTGCTCCAGGCTGCCCTCGACGAGGCCGGTCAGGAGCTCGCCCGAGACGTTCGGCGGCTCGGCGTCCGGGTCGGGCGGGCTGCCGATCAGGTCGGCGCGCGCCTTGCGGAGCAGTTCGAGGGCCTCGGCCGGATCGGTGCGTTCGGCGGCCGACTTCAGTGCCTTGCGGAGGCGGCGGGAACGCCTGGCGTCCCCGAACGCGCTCATCTGTGCTCCCCGAGGGGGGACGACCCCCCACGCTCCCCGGAGCGCTCGCTCCGCTCACTCACGAGTGGCCCCCGTTCAGCGTCTGGTCGCGGACGCGGCGGAAGCGCGCAGCCTGGAAATGATTGCCGGCGCGCTGGTAGGCCTCGGCGGCGCCGGCGGCGAGGTCGGCGCGTTCCTGGCGGCTGCGGAGGGCGGTGGGGTGCTTCTCGACCAGGTTCCACGCCTCATGGAGGCGCTTGGCGGCGAGGTCATGTTCATTGGACGCGGCGTGCACGCTCGCGCGTTCCTGAAGCTGCTGGACTTCTTCGGCCGGACTGCCGGGAGTCCTGGGAGCGGAGGGACCCGGCGATGACGTCGGCGATGGCGTTCGCGCCGGTGTCGCCGTCGTCGTCGGCCGATCCTGCCGGACGCCCGCGCCGTCCATCGCCTGGATCAGCTCGGCCGCCGAACGGAAGCGGTCGAACGGCCGGGGCTTCAGGCACTTCAGGACCAGGTCGTCGAGCTCGGGGGTGACGGTGTTGTTCACCGTGGACGGCGGCGGGATCATGCAGGCGAGCTTGGCCTTGTAGAGCCAGTCGCCGTGCAGGGCGTCGGGCAGGTCGGCGGGCGGCACGAGATGGTCGAACGGATGCCGCCCGGTGAGGCCCTCGTACAGCAGCAGGCCCACCGAGTACAGGTCGGACGCCGGGTTGCTGTCGCCCTGGGAGGTCTCGGGCGCCATGTAGGCGAGCGTTCCGGCGACGCCGGGCAGGTAGCCGCGCTCGACCAGCCGGGCCGCCAGGCCGAAGTCGACCACGCGCACGCTGCGGTCGTACTTGCCGACCAGCACGTTGTCGGGCTTGAGGTCGCGGTGCAGCAGCGGCGGAACGAGCGCGTGCAGCCCGCGCAGCGCGACGCAGATCTCCCGCGCCCAGCGCAGCAGCAGCTCGGCGGGCACACCGGACTTGAAGGACGCGAACTCCGACCCCAGCGTGCGGCCCTCGACGAACTCCATCGCCAGGTAGGCGCGGCCGCCCGCCTCCATGGCCAGGCCCGCGTCGTACACCGGGACCAGATGGGCGCGCGCCTCGGAGTCGATCATCTCGTGCATGGCCCCGGCCAGCAGCAGCGCGTCGGCGAACTGGTCGCGGGCCGTCTCGGTCGTCATGCCGCCGCGCCGCGACAGCTTCACCGCGACCCGCCGGACCGGGACGCCGAGCAGCCGCTGCTCGGCGCGGAAGACGGCGCCGAACGCGCCCTGGTCGATCAGGTCGCGCAGCTCGAACCGGCCGTCGAGCACCCGGCCCTCGAACCTGCGCAGGTCGACGGAGTCCGGCCCGTCCGCCCCGCGGCTCACGGTCCGTCTCCTTCGCCGGAGCCGTCACCCGCGCCTTCGCCCGCGCGGTCAAGCGCACCCGCAGTCTCGTCCGCCGTATCGAGCGCGCCCGTGCCCGCGTTCGCGAGCGGGCCCACGCCTTCGCCCGCGACTCGGCCCGCGTCCTCGCCCGCAGTTTCGCGCACGCCTTCGCCCGTGCCTTCGCCCGCGGCATCGGGCGCTGTATCGGGCGGCGGCTCGTTGTCGTCGACGTAGGTGATCCTGACGGGTGGATCGCCCTGCGGCATGAAGGACATCTCGATGCGGGTGCAGCGCTGGAAGTCCTCCTGCCGCACGTCGTTGGACAGCGTGAGCGGCGCCTCGACCATCTCCGACATGACCTCGCGCGCGGCACGGCCGCCCATCGTCCAGCCGGACACCTCGTTGCGGTGATGGCTCTGGTGGGCGATGTGGTCGGCGAGCGCGTCGGAGATCACCAGTTCCTTGCCGCGCCGTTCGCGCCAGAACCGCACCTGGTCGTCGAGGAGCTTGCGGCAGATGCCCGCCATGGCGTCGCCGTCCAGTGGGCGGAAGACGACGATCTGGTTGAGGCGGCCGAGGAACTCGGGCGGGAAGACCGCCTGACCCGAACGCGGATGGCGGGCCTTCAGCAGGTCCTCGCGTACGGCCTTGGAGATCTCCTTGGCCGGGCGCCCGTCCCTGGTCATGCTCGCGATGGTCTGGTGCCCGGCGTTGGAGGTGATGATGAAGATCGCGCGGTCGCCGAACGCCTTCACCCCGCGCTGGTCGGCGATCCAGCCCTCGTCGAACAGGTTGAGGAACGGCCGCCAGACCTCGGGGTGCGCCTTCTCGCCCTCGTCCAGCAGGAAGACGCAGTACGGGTCGGCGTTCAGGTCGTTGATGAGGCGGCCGCCGGTGTCGTGGCCGTGGTAGCCGGGCGGCGAGCCGATGATGCCCGAGACGCTGTGCGGCTCGGCGAAGTTCTCCATCGGGTAGGTCTGCAGGCGCTTGGACGCCGAGTAGAAGCGCGCGACCGTCTTGGCCAGCTCGGTCTTGCCGACGCCGGTCAGCCCGGCGAAGAACATCACCGACGCCGGGCGCCCGCCGACGCCGGTCAGGCCCGCCTTGATCTTGCGCAGCTCGGACGCGACCACCCGGATCGCGTCCTCCTGGCCGACTACCGACTCGCCGAGCGCTTCCTCGAAGTCGATCCGCGCGCCGCCCGCGCCCGAGATCTGCTCGGCGGGCACCCCGGAGATCTCCGCGACGACCGCGACGATGTCGGCGGGGGAGACGGTCTCCTGCGCGCTGCCGGTCTGGGTGCGGCGGTAGTGCAGGTCCTCGCAGGCGCGCCGCAGCACCCGGATGGCCTTGGACGGCAGCCGCTCGTTCAGCACGAAGTCGGCGGACAGGGCGACCGCGCCGTCCACCGCGCCGTCCTCGACCGTCACCCCGTACTCGTCCGACAGCGCGGCGGCGGCCTGCGCGGCCATGTCGCGCGCGGACTCCAGACCGGGCTCGGTCATGTCGACGCGCGAGGTGAGCTCCAGCAGCTCGCGGTCGGAGCCGATGAGGTCGTCGAACTCGTGCCCGGACAGCACCCCGATCAGGTGGATGCGCCGCTGCTTCAACGCGCTGCGCAGCGCCAGCCGGTGGTCGCCGCCCGACTCGCCGCGCAGCAGCGAGGCCAGCCCGTCGGCGCAGACCACCAGGTCGGTGCGCCCGGCGACGTGCGTGATGAGCTCGTCCAGGACGGCGCCGCTGTCGCCGGGCGCGATGTCGCCGCAGTCGATCCGCAGGAAGCGCTTGCGCCGCAGGAACGGGATCTCGCCCGCCGCCGCCCGGCGCGCGAGCTCGCGCAGCAGCGCGGTGGTGCCGACCCCGGGCAGCCCGGTGATCATCACGTTGCGGGCGGTGGTTCGGTGCAGGGCCATGCTGAGCGGCTCGAAGTAATGGTCCACGTGCAGCGCGGCCGGGATCCCCTCGGTGCGGGCGATCCAGGTGAGGTCCTCGTTCGGCGGCATCCCGGCCGGCAGCCGGAAGGCGGCCTCGCGCGGCGTCGAACCGCCCGACTCGCGCAGCACCTCCTCCAGATGGCCGCGCATCCGGTCCAGGTCGAGCCCGAGCGGCGGGCCGCTCAGCACCGAGGCGAGCCGCGCCGGCGGCTCGTCGAGCAGCGCGTCCAGCAGGTGGGGCGCGTCGATCCGTTCGCTGCCCCAGATGGCCGCGCTGCGCTGGGCGCGGCGCAGCAGGTCGGCGAGCGGCTCGCCGATCACGTCGCGGTGCGGCGGGAGCGCGGCCGAGTCGCGCCGCTGGCCGATCCGGAACGCGTCGGCCAGCAGGTCGGCGACCTTGGCCGGGCCGACGTGCGGTGGGATCTGCAAGCGGATCAGGTGCTCGGTGGCGCCCTCGGTCTCGGCGAGCAGCGCCAGCAGCAGGTGCGGCGGCAGGATGCGATCGTAGCCGAGCTCGGCGGCCTGCTCACCGGCCTGTTCGAGGGCCGCCCAGGCCGCCTCGGTGAACTCCTCCGACCGCATCCGCCCCGACGCCTCGTCGACGAGCGGGGGGAGCGGCTCGACGGTGATGCGGACCTGCTCGCGCAGCGCCTCCGCGGCCCGCCCGGCGTCCAGGATCGTGAGGAACCTGCGGTCCTGCGCGTCCAGGTGCTCCAGAACGCAGGCGACGAGCAGCTCCAGGCCGACGACGCGGGCGGTCTCCTCGCCCTCGGCGATCTCCGGCTCGGAGCAGAGGGCGTCGAACGCGCGCAGGGCGTCGGTGGTGAAGCTGTGCCGGTCACCGGTGAACACATCGCCCGAGCCGCCGCCCGGGTTGTACGCCTCGATGCTGTCCTGAAGATCCTGCAGGTAGGCGCCCTCGGCCAGCGCGCGGCCGAGGACGGACCTGATGCCCGGGTCGCCGTGGGCGATCGCCGCATGGAGCAGGTCGCTGGGCCGCACCTGGCTGGACGCCCGGTCGGTCGCCGCGTACAGCACGGCGATCGCCCGCTGGTCGGTCAGGTTCTCGGGATTGAGGAACCCGTTCTCGAACAGCAAGAAATCACCCCGTGCGTCGGCGAGAGACCGTTCAATGGTCGCAAATACCCTGCGCACGCGTTAATGAATCGATCTAATCCAGACGGTGATCCGGTAAAAGTACACAGTCGTTCGTTCAGGGGCGGCCGGGCGTTCGTTCAGGGGCGGCGAGGCGTTCGTTCGCGGGCGCCGAGGGGCGTTCAGGGGCGGGCGCTGAGCAGATCGGTGAGGCGCGGGAGCCCGTCGTCGCCGTAGCCCTCCGCCACCGAACGGTCCAGCAGCGCGCGGACCGGCTCCATGAGACTGGTGTCCACGCCCTGCTCGCGAGCCGCCTCGATCAGGTTGGGGAACGCGGCCTGGTTGTTGGCCAGGCTGGACACCTCGGTCGCGTGCTCGCCCGAGTCGATCGCCTCGGCCGCGCGCGGCAGGCCAGCCATCATCGCCGTCACCCACGCGTGCACCATCGGGGTGAACTCGGCGGCCTTCACCCCTTCCGTGCGGATCAGCGCGGTCGCCTGGTAGTAGCCGGTGAGCATCCCGTACATCGCGGTGAGCAGGGCCAGGTCGTACAGCGGCGCCAGACCGGGGTCGGTGCCGAGGTAGCGCGCCTCGGCGAGCACCTCCAGGGTCGCCTGGTGGGTCTCGAACGCCGTCTCCCGCCCGCTGTAGAGGATCAGCGCGCCCGGCTGGGCGATCATCGGCGGGACGGCCATGATGCCGCCGTCGACGTACTCGCCGCCGAGGGCCGTCACCGCGGTGGCCAGCTCGCGCGCCTGCGCCGGGGTGCCGTTGGTGAGGTTGACGACGGTCCGCCCGGCGACCGCGTTCCCGGCGCCCTCCAGGACGTCGTGGACGTTCTGGTTCACCGACAGGCAGATCACGACGAGCGGGCTCGCGGCGAACGCTCCGGCCGCCGACTCGGCGCGGGTCGCGCCGGACGCGACGAGGGACTCCGCCTTGGCCGCCGAACGATTCCACACCGTGGTGGGGTGGCCCGCGTCAAGGAAGGCGCGTGCGAGCGTGCTCCCCATGAGGCCGAGTCCCATGACCGTTACCGGGTTCGTATTGCCGGTGTTCTTGTTGTCCGGGTTCTTGTTGTCCGTCATACCGACAGCCTGTGGGGCGGGCCTTCGGGTCGGCTTCGGGTCTCCTACGGGCCGAGAGTGCCGCCGTGACCTGCTTGGACTCGGTCATGACGGTCGAGACGAAGCGGCGCCGGGACATGCCGAGGGTGGCCAGGGCCGGGGCGTGGTCGGCGGCGGCGACGGCGGCCGTTCCGGCCAGGAACGCCTGCCACAGGCGAATGCCGACCTGCGGAAGGCCGCTGAGCCGTCCGCAGTGGAACGGGACGTGGCGTTCCTCATCGGCCAGGATCAGGGCCGCCACCTCCGAGATCAGCGGATCGTCGGTGCCGTCGCGCAGCGCGCGGTAGTAGGTGAGCGCGACGAACTCGGCGGCCAGTAGTACCAGCAGTTCGGTGCGCAGCCCCAGCATCCGCCGGAGCCTTACGAAGATGGCGTCGCTCCAGTGGCCCGGGATGGGCTCGGCGCCTCCGGCCTCAAGGAGCAGCGCGAGCATGCGCGCGTGGTTCTGCTCCTCGGCGATGAAGACGCGCACCGCGGCCGAGTAGTCGGCGTCCCCGGCCTTGTCGGACTTGCGGACCAGGTTCGCGCCGTCACCGGCCTCGCCGATCTGGAACCGCTGCAGGCTCTGGATGAGGGCGGGGCTGAGACGCGCGCCGCGAGACCAGTCCGGTTCTGTCATGCAGGCAAGCCAAGCGGGCCGATGTGGAGGCTCCAGGTGCGAAATTGGGAGGCTTCGTGCAGGTCGCCTGCTGCATGATATTTCCAATGAATCTTCGCCTTGCGGGCGGTGTCGTGATGGGGGCCGGTCTCGACGCCTGGCTACCGCGACAGACGCAGCCCGAGCCGGGCGCCGCCGTGGCGCTCGGGCCCGCGGGCGCCCCGGAGGCCGACGTACGGCAGGCGCTCGCGCAGCTGGCCGGGCTCGTACGGGACGGCGGTGTCGTCGCCGCCGGTGCGGGCGTGGACCTTGGCGCGGGCTTCCGTTCGGCACGCCTGGAGGGAGCGCGCGGCGACCAGCGTGACGCCGTGCTCGCGGCGCTGAAGGCGCTCGGCCCGGACGGCGCCGGACGCCTGGGCTCGCGCGCCGGATTCCTGGTCGCGCTGTTCGGGCCGTCCGCCACCAAGCGGGTCGGCTCCGCCGCCGGACGCGCGGTCGTCGAGGGCCGGTGGGACGCGCTGCACCTGGCCGCCGCGGCAAGCGACGTTCTCGGGCCCGAGCAGCTGGAGAAGGTGCTGGAGCTGCGCGCGCCCGACGGCGCTGAGCTCACCTCCGGCGGCCTGGCGTCGGTGCTCGGCGAGCAGCTCTCCCGTGTTCTGGAGCCGCTGCCCGGCCCGCGCCGCCTGGATCTCCTTGTCGACATGTGGACCCGGGTGTCGGCGCACCACACGTGGCTGGCGCGCCGCGCGCGGCTGCTCGCGTCCCAGGCCAAGCAGAGCCGCGAGGACGACCTGAGCCGCCGCCGCAAGGAGCTCGAGGACGACCTGATCGTGCGCGTCGCCCGCTACCACCTGGACCTCGGGCAGGACGAGCAGCCCGCGCTGGCGGACCTCGCGCGCTGGACGCCTCCGAACCAGCACTGGGTCGGAGTCCTGGACCGGCTCGTCGAGGACGCGTTCGCGGCGACCGCGCTGCTGCGCGCGGCCGTGGCGGTCACCGACCACGGGCTGGTGGAGGGACTCGCGCGGAGCAAGGCCGTCCTGACCGCCGCAGACAACGAGGTGACCGCGCACTGGGCCGCTCGGCCGCCGCGGCGCGTGCAGGGAGTGACCGGTCTGCCCGCCCGTCCCACCCTCCACGTCTCGGAGATCTGCAGGAGGCTGGAGCGCGGGATCGTCGAGCCGGGCGACGCGACCTACGTCGAGCAGCGGCTGAAGCGCGGGCACGACTACGCGCTGGTGGTCATGGACCAGGTCGAGGAGATGCTGAGCGGCGGTTTCCAGGTGCCCGGCGAGGCCGTGTCGGACTGGGCGCGCAGCATCGTGAAGAGGTGGCGGCACGCGACCGGCCACACGACCGTCCGGCCGCCCGAGACCTGGGACGGCGGCTTCATGTGGATGCGGCGCGGCGACTGGGTGCCCGAGCCGCTCAGCGACCGCCCGGCCGAGTCGGAGACCTACGGCGACCTGCTCTGGTACGCCGACCTGGTCGACGCGGTCGCGCAGCTGCACGGCCACGACGCCGCCGTTCATGTGGAGGGCGAGAACCACTGGCTGGATCGCGACCCGCCGCGGATCGGCGACGAGCCGCTCATGCCGCGGTTCGACTCGGTCAACCAGGCCGTCGCGGTCGCCGCCCAGCTCGTCGCGTTCGGCGGAACGGCACCGCGCGGCGTGCGGACCTGGCTCGCGCTCGTCGAGGGGCTGCGCGGCGGGACCGCGATCGCCGAGGCGCTGCGCGGGGAGTTCATCGTGCCGGAGCCGATCGCCGCGCTCGACGGGACGACCGTGCCGGGGACCGGGCTCCGCTTCGAGGTGGCACGGAACGCCCGCACGCTGGCGGGCTGGTCGGCCTACATGGGCAACTGCATCTCGGGGCCGTACTACGGCGACCTCGCCACCAAGGGCCGGAACGCGCTGGCGGCGCTGTACGACGAGGCCGGGCGGATCGTCGTCAACGTGGAGATCGTCGCCGCGCACCGTTCGGAGGCCGCGTGGCGCGTCGACGAGATCGCGGCGCGGTTCAACGCCGATCCCGACGCGGCGCTGGACAAGCGCGTGCGCGCGTGGGTCGCCGAGATCCCGGCCGTACGCAAGGACGAGGAGGCCGCCGACGAGGCCGCGCTCGACTGGGACGCCCCGGCCGCGCGCAAGGGGGCGCCGCGGCGGCTCGTTCAGGAGATCGGGCCCAAGCTCGGGCCGCTCGCCGAGCGGGCGTGGGACCGGCTGGTGACCCGCGACGTCCTCCTCACCCTGAAGGCGCTCGCGGGCGTCGAGGAGTCGGACGGCGCGCTGACGCGGCTCCGCCGGATGGCGCCCGAGCAACTGCTGGACGCGTGTCGGAACGCGCTGGACGCACGGGACCTGCGGCGGCTGTGGACCCTGACCGCGACGCGTCCGCTGGCCGCGGCGGTGGAAGGGCTGGAGCCCGACGCTCTGCAGCGCTACGGGCAGCTGGCGTTGCTGGAGGAAGAGGCGCCGCTGCCCGGGTCACTGCGCAAGCTGGTGCGGCTCAAGGCCGTGGCGCCCTCGCGTTCGATGGACGTGGTCGCTCGGCGGGTGCGCGCGGCGCTCGGCGTGCTGGCCCGCGAGAACGACCCGGCGCTCGCCCGCGCGGTCGTCCGCCGCGCGACGCCCGAGGCGCTGTGCGCGCTCGCGGTGACCATCACCTGCCGGGCGCCCGAGACCGAGCTCGCCCAGGTGGCGCCGCCGCGCATCGTGACCATGCCCGGGTACCCCGCGAGCGAGCTGAACGACGAGGAGGGGCCGTGGCAGCGCGCCCTTCCGGCCGCGCGCGAGCTGGGCGCCGACACCGAGGCGTTCTGGGGACAGGTCTCGGCGCACGGCGTCAGGGTGCCGGCCGCCTGGGTGGGTGCCGGCGGCTGGCCCGCCCTGTGGGGACAGGCCCACCGCACCCGCTGATCACTGGCACCCGCTGATCACTGGCACCCGCTGATCACTGGCGCAGGCTGATCACTGGCGCAGGCTGATCACATGTGGCCGGCGATGTGCTCGGGGGTGAGGCGGATGACGACGCGCACGGCCTCGGGCGGCAGGGCGGCGAACTCCTCGCCGCCGCCCGGGCCCGCGTAGATCTCGGCCAGCCTGATCGCGATCTCGCGGCCGGCGTCCTCGGTCACCGTGGCGGTGCCGCGCACCTCCACGTACCGCTCGGGGTCGTAGCTGTCGAAGACGCTCAGGCTCGCGCGCGGATCGCGTTCCAGGTTGCGCACCTTGCGGCGCCCCGCCTGGCTGGAGATCAGCACGTCGTCACCGTCGCGCGCCACCCACACGACCGACGTCTGCGGGCTTCCGTCGGGGTTCACCGTGCCGAGAACTCCGATGTTGGCTCCGTCGATCAGCCACCGTGCCGTCGCGTTCAGCTGCACCGTCATGATCGCCAACATAGCGCTCGTGATGGCCGATGTGGATCCGCACGCAGATCAGTGCCTCGCAGTGCCCCGGCTTGTGGCCGGGCTTGTGCGTCGGCTCGTGCGTCGGCTCGTGCGTCGGCTCGTGGGTCGGCTTGTGCGTGGGCTTGTGGTGGGTGGGCGTGGGGTCCGGCTCCTGCGGCGGCACCTCGCTCGGGTCGCCGCCCTGATCGGGCGGGTCCGGGATGGACTCGTGCTTGGGCGGCTTCTCGTGCTTGGGCGGCTTGCCGGGCCGGGTGTCGCCGGTCAGCGAGTGTGGATCCTTCAGCTTGTGCTTGCGGTGCTTGACCTTGTGGCGAGGCTTCTGCTCGACCCGCATCGACGTGCCGGACGTGGGCTTCTTCTTCTTGGGCGTGGACGACGTGGGCTTCGGCGTCGCCTTCGACTTGGGCCGCCGCGGCTGCGTCTCCTCGTGCGACGGAGCCGACGGGTCCGACGGGGTCGTCATGGGGGAGATCGGCGGCGGCGCGACCAGCGGCGGCAGCGGCGGCTTGGCGGGACGGTTCGCGCGCGGAGAGGGTGACGGGGAAGCGGGCGGGGCGGCCGGATGCCGTTCGTTCTGGGCGGCGGGCGCGGCCGGGCGGGCGAGCGCGGCCCTGGAGGACGCCTCGCCGCCCTGGACTTGGCCGACCGCGATCCCGGCCGCGGCGACCACGGCCACGCCCGCGGCCGCCACGCCCGTCGAGGCGGCGGGACTACTGGCGAACAGGTCCCGGATCCGGCCGACGATGGCGCCGCCGAAGACGGTGCCGCTGAAGAATGTGGGCGCCGCGATCGCCGTACCGCCGAGCAGCACGGGCAGCAGGAAGCCGCGCAGGTCGCGGTCGAGCTCCTTCAGCTCGAACAGCCTCGTACGGCAGAACGCGCAGTCGTCGAGGTGCTCGCGGACCCGGACCGTGTGGCCTGGGGTGAGCGAGCCGCGCACGTACGCGGGCAGCCGGTCGATCGTGCTGCGGCAGCGCCGCGGCGTCCGTGTCCCGACGTGCACGAGCAGGTAGGCCTCGCGCAGTCCCTCGCGTGCGCGGTGGGCCAGCGATGAGGCGGCCCCCGGCGCCACGTTCAGCGCGGCGCCCAGGTCCTCGGGGCCGCAGCCCTCGACCTCGGTCAGCCACAGCGCGCGCTGCCAGCGGTCGGGCAGCTTGCCGAACGCGAGGCGGATCTGCTCGCGGTCGATGGCGCCGGACGCCTCGTCGCGGGGGTCGCGCTGCTCGGGGAGCTCGGCGACGGCCTCCTCGCGCCCGGCCCGGCGGCCGCGCTCGGCGGCCAGCCGCCGCACGACCGTCCGCGCGTACGCCCGGAAAGACGTCTCGGGCCCGCCGCCGTCGCGGAGCTGCTGGAAGATGCGGGCGAACGCCTCGGCGGCCAGGTCGTCGGCGTCCTGCGGCGCGTACTCGCGGGCGCAGCGCCAGACGGCCTCCCGGTGGCGTTCGTAAAGATCGCGGAACGCTTCGGGTTCCCCGGCCCGTACGCGGCCGGCGAGCACGTCGTCGAGCTCAGGTGTCACCTGCGTCATGTATCCGCCCCCGGCTCACCTCGGTCACCTCATCACCACGCCATGTCACCAGAAGGAACGCAAAGAGGGACATATCGCAGGCCATTCCTTCGCAAAGAATGCGAAATAAGTGACCTGCGTCACATTCTGCGCGTTTCGCGTGATGAGGGGCGTCGTGACCGCTCTCTGCAGGTGAATCGGCCCAAAAGTCGCCAAAGGCAACCGAACGGGTCGAACAAGACGAAGAAGGGGTCTAGGGGGTCCTTCCATGACACACGTGATTCTCGTCGACCTGGCTCTGGTGATACTGCTGAGCCTGTCCGCCGCGTTCTACATGCTCCTGAGCTGGCCGCGCTCCCGCGACGACGATGACGACCAGGTCAACCACCTGAACGAGGTGTCCGAGTCCGGTCGCGAACCGCGATTGATTGTGTACTGATGGTTACTTAGGCTCGCGGGCGTGAGCATTCCTACTGAACCGATCGGTAGCATCCCACGTCCCCCCGAGCTGCTGGCCGCCATGGTGGCCTACGAGGCCGGCGAGATCGCCATCGCCGAGCTGGTCGCCGCCCAGGACCGGGCGGTGCACGACACCATCGTGCGCCTGGAGGCGCTCGGCTCGCCGGTCGTCACCGACGGCGAGCAGTCCAAGCCGAGCTTCGCGACCTACCCGATCGCCGGGCTGAGCCTGGCCCCGGAGGGCGTGGTGATCCCGTTCGCCGACGGGCACCAGCGCCAGCTGCCCGTCCTCACCGGTGGACCGTTCCGCTACCAGGTGAGCGCGGAGGACTACCTGCGCATCGCGCAGGGCCACGCCAGCGTGCCGGTGAAGCAGGCCGTCATCGCGCCGTCCGCGCTCAGCCTCCTCTATCCGCCGGGCGGCATCGACGGCTACTCGCGCGAGGCGTTCCTGGACGACCTGATCGACGAGGCCGACGCCGACATCCGCCGCTGCCTCGACGCGGGCGCGCACGTCGTCCAGCTCGACTTCACCGAGGGGCGCCTGTCGCTGAAGCTCGACCCGAGCGGCGGGGTCCTGGACGACTTCATCGCGCTCAACAACCGGGTGCTGGAGAGGTTCACCGAGGCCGAACGGGCCCGGATCGGCGTGCACACCTGCCCCGGCGGCGACCACGACTCCACGCACAGCCTCGACATCGACTACACCGGCCTGCTGCCCAAGCTGCTCCAGCTCAAGGCGGGCAACTTCTACATCCAGCTCGCCAGCGAGGCCGACCCCGACAAGGTGCTCGCGGTGATCGCCGAGCACCTGCCGCCGGACGCGCGGGTCTTCGTCGGCGTGATCGACCCGATCGACCCGGTCATAGAAACGCCGGAGCAGGTGCGGGACCGCGTGCTGAACGCGACCCGGCACCTGCCCGTGGAACGCCTCGGAACCTGCGACGACTGCGGGTTCTCCCCGTTCGCCGACGACACCTCCACCTCCCAGGAGACCGCCTTCGCCAAGATCGCCGCCCGGATCGAGGGCACGGCTCTGGCCGCGGCGGAGCTGGGAGCGTGAATGCGCCCCCGCTCCCGGCTCAGTCCTCGGCGAGGACGATGATCCGGTCACCCTCCCCGAACTCGACCTGCCGGGTCTTGTCGGGGTTCAGCACGACGCCGTAGTTCGGCGGCGCCGTCGAGTGGCGCGCGACGCGATGGCCGATCGCGATGTGGCCGTGCTCGCGCGCCGCCTCGACCACGGTGTGGAAGTCCATCGGGACCCCGAGGCGCACGTACTGGCCGGCGGGCTTCAGGTAGATCTCCGCGCCCTCCGGGCTGAACAGGTCGGAGAACACCTCGTACAGGTGCCGGTTCTCCGACAGCTGCACCATCAGCAGGCTGATCAGCTTGTCGCTGACGATGAAGTCGTCGGCCTGGGTGACCTGGGCGAGGCGGCGGTTGCGGTCGTCGCTCATCTCGCTGGCGATCTGGAACCGCTTGCCGGTCTCCTGCTGCATGTGCCGCAGGTGCAGCAGCGTGATCAGCGCCCGGCTGTCGGCGTACTGGGCGTCCTCCTCGTCGTAGCAGAGCACGATCACGTGGTCGTAGCCCGCCAGGTCGTAGGTGTCCAGTGCGGCGCGGGTGTCGGTGTCGCCGAGCTCGAACGAGACCGACAGGTGGTCCAGGCCGTACGCGAGCCGGTCGATCTCGATCTTGGCGTCGGGCACGTCGGCGACGATGTCCAGCGTCGAGTCGGGGTTCACGTAGGAGTCCAGCTGCCGGACGATGTTGCCCGCGCGGCGGTTCCAGCCGAGCATCAGGGTCCGCTCGGGCAGGGGCTCGCGCTTGGTCACCGGCGCGATCGCGTCCCGTACCAGGACGCCGCCCCACGGCGCGGTCCGGACCGTGTCGTCGTCCTGCGAGATCGCGATGATCCGGTCGTCGGCGCCGATCACGGTGTCCATCGGCGGCGCGACCTGGACGGCGCCGCCCGCGCGGTGCAGACCGATCACCGACGAGGTCGCGTACGCGTGCAGCGCCTCGGCGAAGGTCTTGCCCGTCACCGACGGCTCGGCCGACATGTAGATCTCGTCGCCCTCGAAGTCCAGCAGGTCCTGGAGGACGACCGACAGGCCCGACTGCCGGCAGGTCTGCACGATGATCCGCGCCGCGATGTCGTCGGCGTCCACGATCAGCGTCTCGTCGCCGCCCGCCAGTTGCGCGGCGGCGTGGTTGCGCCAGTCGGCGACCGTCGTGACGATGTGGTACCTGCCCTGCCGCCGGGTCGGGCTGTTGGTGATCGCCATCAGCGTCTTGGTGACCTGCGCGTCCGGGTTGTCGCCGCCCGGCGACAGCACGATGATCGAACGGGCGGTCTGCGGCGAGACCAGGTCGATGTCGGCCGGGTCGATCGGGTTGCCGGTACGGCACACCACCCGGGTCCGGCCGGTGTGCCCGACGACCTTGCGGATCTCCTCCTCCATCTCGACCCGGTCCCGGTCGGCCAGGATGGCCACGCAGCCTCGCCGGGTGCTCGCGTTCGCCTGGACCAGCTCGGAGATGATCGGGAAGATCTGCTCGGACCAGCCGAGCAGCACCGTGTGGTTCTTCTCGATGACGAGCGAGCGCCCCTTGCGCAGCTCGTCGATCTTCTTGTTCACGCCCGAGGTGAGCAGGCTGATCAGCGCGCTGGCGAAGAACAGCCCCGACAGCGCGAGCGCGATCACCAGGCCGCGGTAGATGAACGAGCCCTCGGTCGCGTCGCCGAGCTTGAACGTGCTGACCGTGCTCTTCCAGACCTCGCCCATGGCGTGCCCGACGGTGGTCCGCTGCGTGTCGAACACCGAGATCAGGGTGCTCAGTGCGACCACGAGCACCACCGACACCGCCGCCAGCCAGCCGATCAACGCCGGCGTACCGCGCGACATCGTGTTGTCGAACCAATAACGGAACCGCTGGCGACCTTGTCCGGCCATAGCGTCCTCCCAGGTAGATCGTTAGTTACGATCATCACGGGGTAAGATCAAGTATCCGGTCGGGCCAGCACCAAGACGGCAGAAAGAATGACGACAAGTAACGACTCGCGTCAGCGCCGGGTAATGACCCGCGCCACCCCGGCCGCGACCGTCGTCGCCAGGATCCACCCCGCGGCGACATAGACGTACGAGACCCACTGCAGAACGCCGTCGGGATTGAACGCGTGCTCCTGCCCGAGGTCCACGATCGGGATCAGCAGATCGAGCGTGTAGACCAGCGCGTTGAAGTGCGGCGCCTCGTCCTTCTTCAGCGCGTCGGGCGGCCAGATGCCGAACACCGCTCCGCCGACGGCGAGCAGTACCGCCAGCCACAGCACGGCCCGCCAGGGGCGGTAGCCGTAGCCGGTCGTGATGTCCTGCAGGCGACGACTCCACACGCGGATGAACCGCGTCTCCGCGGCCTGCCTATGCCGTTCCTTCGCGTACAGCACCTTGCGCGCGTCGGCGTCCTGCCCGGTCTCGGTGTAGTGCTGCGCGAGCTGCTCGTACGGCTGCGACTCGTAGCCCTCGGGGCTGCGCGTCAGCCAGCGCAGGCGCGCGCTCGCGGGCAGCCTCGGCTCCAGCGCCTCGTACCGCGTGCCGCTGAGAACCAGCTGCGTCGGCCACCGTTCGGGCAGGTCGCGCAGTACGCCGATCTGCGCGTGCGACAGCAGCACGGTCCCCTGGACGAGCTCGGCCGGCAGGAGCGAGACCTCGCCCGCCTGGAGACCGTGCGCCTCGATCGCGTACCGGCCCGGCGCCTTCAGGCGTACGTCCACCAGCTCCACATGGCCGCCGACCCGCGTGCGGTTGAGCTTGACCGTGCCGGTCGCGTTGAGCCCGTCGCAGTGAAGATCGGCGCCGACCTCCGTACGCGAGAGCCGCACTGCGGTGCCGCCGGGATTGTGGACCTGGGCGCCGCTCAGCACGATCCGGTTGGTGACGCGGCAGCTGCGCACCATGATCTCGCCGCGTGCGCGCACGTTGCGGAGCGCGAGATGCGCCATGGTCGCGTTGTCGATCGCCAGGACGGCTTCGGCGGCCGGGCCGTCGGGCAATTGCGGGCCTGCGGGCAGCGTCGAACGGGCGAGGTTGATGCTGCCCGCGACCTGCGTCCCGCGCATGCTGATGCGCCCCGCCTCGACGACCATGTCCCGCGCCCGGATGTGACCGGCCGCCGCCCCGTCGAGGTCGAGCACGGTTCCGCCCGGATTGGTCAGCCACGCGCGGTCCATGGTCAGGTTGGCTCCCAGTCGCGCACCGACCAGGCGGAGCTCGCCCTCACAGGTCATGTCCCAGCAGAAGACGCCGCCCCGCACGGTGAGCCCGCCGCCGCTCAGCGCGATGCCGTCGGGAACGCGCAGCCGGGCGCTCCTCAGGTCCAGGCTGCTGCCGAACGACGCGTTGTGGAGGCTGAACGTGCCGTCCACCGTCAGGCGTTCGGCGGACAGGCGCCCGCCGACCGACAGATTGTCCGCCTGGATCGGCCCGGCCCGTGTACCGATCATGTTGAGCGGTCCGCTGACCTGCGCGCCTTCCAGCCGGATCTCGTGGGCGCGGGTTCCGTCGAGGCTGAGCAGGCCGTCGACGCGCATGCGGGCGGCGCGCAGCACGGGGACCGTGCACTGCTCGATCCGCAGCGTGCGCAGGGTCGCGTCGGCGAGGTCGATGTCCTCCTCGAACTCGCAGTCGCCGCAGTCCAGACCCGTGCCGAGGGTCGCGCCGCCCAGGTCGAGGCGGCCGGTGATGCGCGCGCCGCGCAGCCGGATGCCAGGGGAGTGCCCTGGTTGCGGCGGAACGGCTCCGAGCAGGAGCGCGGCGAGGACGGTGGCCCGGATCGTCTGGTCCTGCTCCATGCTCAGATCGACGAGGTCACCGCATGGGTAAGCCTGCCAAACTGCCTGTTCCGCCTCGTTCAGGTCGCGCTCGTCCATGGCTCCCGTTCGCTCGTCCTGAAAGTGGGACGGCTGAGGCGGGGCAAGGGTTTCAGTCCGTCTGGCGGGGGCCGTGGAGGGCGGCGACGGCCAGGCCCGCGGCGAGGAGGAACGCGGCGATGGCCGTGGCGGCGGTGTCGTGGCCGGTACGGGTCGGCCAGACCCACAGGGACGTCCAGCCGAGGTCGAAGCCGCGCGCGCAGATGACCGCGTAGGCGAGCGGGATCGTCCAGCTGTGCCGGGCGCCGAGCAGCGCGGCGGTGAGCAGGGCGATCCCGGTCAGGCCGACGAACTGGCGGAGCAGGGACGCGTAGTCGGCGGGTGTCGCGGCGGCGAACGCGATCGCGGTCGCGGCGACCAGCAGGAGCACGGTGACGAGGCGGAGGCCGGGCAGGTGACGGCCGCCGGTGCGTTCGACCTCGCCGAACGGGTTCCAGGTCGTGACGCCGATGACGGCGGCGGCGCCCAGCGCGACGGTCAGCGGGACGGCGTGCGTCCACGGCCCGACCTTGTGCAGCCAGCGGGTCGTCGTCCAGAGAACGAGCGCGAAGGCGACGACCGCGACCAGCGCGGCGGGCGCGCGCCGCGAGGCCAGGTGGAGCCGGCACAGGCGGAACGGGGGAAGCGCCGTCACGGGAGGTCCTTGAGGGAGAGCCGTCCGGACTGGAGCGCGTCGAGGTGGGCGGCGAGCCATTGCCTGCGCTGGGCGGCGGGCAGCGCGGCGAAGCGGCGGGCGGCGCTGGTCACCTCCGGGGCCGCCTCGCCGCGGAACGGCAGTACGGCCGAGTCCATCGGGTCTCCGGCGGCGGCCAGGATCCCGAGCATGACCGCCTGCTGCGCGGCGCCGTCGCCGTTCCCGACGACGTTGAAGACCATGAACGCCCGCAACTCACGCGCGTCGTCGCCCACGATCTGGTTGCCGTGGTCGACCTGGTCCAGCGGCGGTGCCAGGTAAAGGACCGTGCTGCCGGTGGTGCTCTTGTCCGGGCGCAGGTCGATGCGGGACGGGACGCCGGGCAGGCCCGCGAGCTGGCCGGTCACGGGCCGCAGCGCGGTCGCGACGTCGCCGAGCGCCTTGCGGTACGCGGGATGCACGCAGACGGGGATGGCGGAGTGATCGCAGACCGGGGTGTAGGAGACCTCGCGCGGTGTGGCCGAGCGCTGGAGGTGCGGGATGAAGATCCGGCTCTCGTTCGAGTTGAGCGTGCTGGAACCCGCGAGCCAGAGTCCCGTCGCGGCGGCGACCGTGCCGGCGGCGGCGAGCGCGATGCCCGCGCGGTGCCGGAGGCCCAGCGCGCCCAAGGAGACCGCGGTGACGCCCAGGAGGAACGTCAGCTGGACGATCGCCTCGGCCGGTCCCGTGCGGAAGAACATGGCGTGATCGGGGTCGATGGGCGTCCCGACCGGTGTGACGAGCCCGAACGGGGTGCTGACCGACTTCAGGATCGCCCCGATCACCAGCACCAGGAACGAGCAGATCGCGGTCAGCGGCGCGACGAACCGGCCAGGGAAGAGCGTGCCCAGCGCATGACCCGCAGCCGAGAACGCGACGATCGTCGCCGCGCCCACGCCCACGTTCCACCAGGACGGGCCGCCCCACGTGGCGTCCCGCGCGGTCAGGACGAGGAGCACGGCGGCGGCCACGGCGTAGAACAGCAGCCCCCAGGCCGTCGTGGCGGCCCAGCCGTACAGTGCCCGCCGCCACCCGCTGACCGGGGTGGTCGCCATCAGGTCGAGCGTCTGCCTGCGGCCGTCACGCGAGCCCGTCCAGGCCGCGACGCCCGCCATGAACGGCGCGATGCCCGCCATCGACTCCAGCAGCGCGCTGCTGCGACGCACCCAGAGTGCCGGGTCTCCCAGCGAGCGCCCGTACGGCGAGAACCACAGCAGCAGAGCCAGGACCGGGAGCAGCAGCGGCGTGATGTTGCGGCGCGCCTCCAGCCGCAGCACCGAGCCCGCGCCGCTCATGACCGGCTCTCCGCCAGGACGGCGCTGTAACCGCGTTCCAGGGGCGCGTCCCCGACGCCGCCGCCCGCCTCGCCGCGCGCGCTCAGCTCCTCGGGCGTTCCGGTGAAGACCACACGGCCGTCCAGCATCAGCCCGACCTCGCCGCACGCCGCCCCGACATCCTCCACCAGGTGCGTGCTGACGATGACGGTGGCGCGCTCGCCGAGGCGGCGCATGAGCGTACGGAACTGGACGCGCTGCTCGGGATCCAGCCCGGCGGTCGGCTCGTCGAGCAGCAGCAGGTCCGGCTCGTTCACAACGGCCTGCGCGATGCCGACGCGGCGCAGCATGCCGCCCGAGAGGCTGCGCAGCTTCGATCGGGCGCGGTCGCCGAGCCCGACCTCCTCGACCGCGGCGGCGACTGCGCGCGGCACGGTCCGCGGCGGCATGTCCTTGAGCAACGCGATGTACTCGATGAACTCGTACACCGTGAAGCCTGGGTAGTAGCCGAGGTTCTGCGGCAGGTAGCCCAGGCGGCGCCGGATCTCGCGCCGCTGCCCGTGCTCGCCCGGGTCCAGGTCGAGCAGCCGCAGGCTCCCCGAGGACGGCGGCAGCACGGTCGCTAGCACCCGCAGCAGCGAGGTCTTGCCCGCGCCGTTCGGCCCGAGCAGCCCGAACACCCCCGGCCCGAGCTCCAGGTCGACCCCGTCGACCGCGTGCTTGCGCCCGAACGACCGGCCGAGGCCACTGATCTCGACGTTCACTGCCAACCTCGTTTCGGTGATGGGGGCGTGGCGGTGCTGATCATCACGACGGCGCCGCAGGCCAGGGCGACGAGCAGGTAGGGCAGGATCAGCACGGGGCGCGCGACGGCGGCGTCGAAGCGGCCGGTCGCGGCGCGCGCCGACAGGACGGTGATGCACCAGCCGCCGAGACCCGCCGCGACTCCGGCGGCGGGCGAACGGGCGACGGTCGCGACGGCCAGCGCGAGCGCCGACACGGTCGCCATCGGGATCAGCCAGCCGAACGTGATCGAGGCGGCGTGCGCGGAGGCGGCCGAGGCGATGAGACCGAGCAGCGCGTTCGTGCCGAAGACCGCCGGGAAGCGCACCATCAGCACCATGCGGTCGCTCACCGGCATGCTCTGCGTCAGCTCGTAGGCGGGATCGACGCCCGGCCCGTAGGCGTAGGCGATGCCCGCCGCGGCGAGGGCGGGTGCCAGGAGGGGCACCAGCGGCGTGCCGGTCGCCAGTTCGGCGAGCGCGGCGCTGGCCAGCACGCCGATCGAGGCGATCAGCCACGGCAGCAGCAGCGACGGCGTGGTGAGCAGGGCGCGCGCGAGCCCGGGGGAACGCAGCAGCGCGGCCAGCGCACGTTCGGTCCGTCCCGGCGGGCGGTGCCAGACCTCCGCGGCGACGCCGATCCAGACACGGTCGAGGTCGGGTTTCACTGCTGGCCTCCCAGCGCCGCGCGCAGCAGTCTCCGGGTACGCGACGCGCGGCTCTTCACGGTGCCCTCGGGGATGCCCATCGCTGCGGCGACCTCGGCGACGCTGCGGTCCTCCTCGTACATCAGCCGCCATAGCAGCCGGTCGGGCTCGTTGAGCGCTTCGACCGCCGCGTCGAGCTCGATCCGGGTGAGCGCGCCGTCCTGCTCGTTGGCCTGCGGCGGCGGTGGCGCCGGTGGCAGGTCGAGCGCGCGGTTGCGGCGCGCCCACAGGGCGGCCTGCCGGCGGGCGATGCCCCAGAGCCAACCGCCCGCCGCGCCCTCGGAACGGCCTTGGGGCCGGTAGGAGGCGGCGCCGCGCCACACGCCCAGGAAGGTCTCCTGGAGGACGTCCTCGACGGCGTCGACGGCGAGCATGCGGCCGAGGCGCGCGGCCAGCCACGGCGCGTGCCGCGAGAACAGCTCCCGCAGCGCCACGTCGTCGCCGGCCGCCACGGCCGCGATCAGCTCATCGTCGTTCATCACCCTGTCTATTGCGGCACAGGGCGGTTCGGTTCACCAGAGGCGGAACCGGGGCGGGCTCAGGCGCTGATCTTGCCGCTGACGAGGAGGCCGAACAGGACGACCGCGACCACGATGCGGTAGCCGATGAACAGGTTGAACGTGTGCTTGGCGACGTAGCGCAGCAGCCAGGCGATGGAGGCGTAGGCGACGACGAACGAGACGACCGTGCCCACGATGAGCGGCGCGACGTCGGCGTCGGTGGCGTCCTTCAGCTCGTACAGCCCGGCGCCGGTGAGGGCGGGGATGGACAGGAAGAACGACAGGCGGGTGGCGGCCACCCGGTCCAGGCCGAGGAACAGGCCGGTCGACAGCGTCGCGCCGGAACGCGAGAAGCCAGGGAACAGCAGCGCGAGGATCTGCGAGCTGCCGACGAGCATGGAGTCCTTGAAGGTGATGTCGGCCTCGCCGCGCCTGAACGTCGCATACCGCTCGGCCAGCCACATCACGATGCTGCCGCCGATCAGCGAGGCGGCGACCACCCAGAGCGAGGCCAGCGGACCGTCGATCAGCGGCTTGGCGGCCAGGCCGACGACCACGATCGGGACCGTCGCGGCGATCACCCACCAGGCGAACTTGGAGTCGTGCGACTGGCGGGCCTCGGCGCTGGTGAGGCCGCGGCCCCAGGCGGCGACGAACCGGACGATGTCGCGGAAGAAGTACAGGAGCACGGCGGCGATCGCACCGACCTGGATGACCGCGGTGAACCCGACGACCGACTTGTCGTCGACGGGGATGTCCATCAGGCCTTCGGCGATCTTGAGGTGCCCGGTCGAGGAGACCGGCAGGAACTCGGTGAGTCCCTCGACGACCCCCAGGATCACGGCCTGGCCGATGCTGATCGTGCTCAACTGCTGTCATCCCCCGAGGGCTCGGTGCGCGCGTGGAAGGTGTGCGCGGAAGCGTGCGTGGAAGGGCGTGCTGGAAAGGGCGGGCCGGAACCGCGCCGGGACACAGCGTGCCAGACCGGTACGCGCGGCGTGGCCGAACGGGTGCGGAACGGGCGATGAGGGTGAGAGAAGGTCAGAGGACGCGGCGGCGTACGAGCACGGCGAGCACGCACGCACCGGGCACGAGCGGCAGCCAGACCGTGATCATGCGGTAGCCGATCACCGCGCCGACGGCGGCGGCCGAGGAGACCCCGACGCCGGTGAGGCCCGCGATCAGCGCGACGTCCAGGCCGCCGACCGCGCCGGGGGACGGCGCGATCGCGGCGATCGCCGACACCGACACGTAGATGAGCAGGACCGTGCCCATCGGAACGGGCGTGTCGACGCTCTGCAGCACCGCGTACAGCGCGACCGCGTGCAGCAGCGGCGTGACCATCGACCCGAGCCACAGCATGGCGGCGCGGCCGGGGTCGCTGAGCACCGCGTTCAGCTCCCGCAGCTCGCTGCGCAGCCGGGCGCGCGTGCGACCCAGCCGGGCGGCGGCGCGGCGCCGCAGGTCGCGCCGCCCCAGCACCACGGCGAACGCGGGCAGCACGACCGCGCCCGCCCCGATCGCGAGCCCGAGCGCGACGCCGCGGCCGACGCCGCCGGTGAACGCGTGGCCGAGCCGCGACGCCCTGGCGCCGAGGTCGGTCAGCGCGGACGGCGCCAGCATCGCCGCGCAGACGAGCAGCAGCAGGTGCGTCACCACGCCCGCCATCGAGTTGATCCCGATGGCCCGTACGGACGCCGCGCGGCTCAGCCCCTCGCGCCGCATGAACCGCATGTTGACCGCCATGCCGCCCGCGCCGGCGGGAAGCAGGTGGTTGGCGAAGTTGGCGGCGACCTGGACCGCGAACAGCTTGCGCAGCGGCGGGGTCACCGGCATCGCGCCGAGCTGCTTGACCGTTCCGGCGGCCCACATCGTCACGGTGGCCGCGCACGCGAGGGCGAGCCACTCCCAGTCGGCGGTGGCGAGGCTGTCCCCGCCCTCATCCACCGTGCCGCGATGGACGACGCCGAGCACGACCACCGCCGCGACGATCCCGAAGGCCAGCATGGCCTGCGAGAGCGAACCGCCGGCGGACAGCGGTCTGGCTCTGTTCTCCTGCTCGGGCACACGCTCGGGCATCAAGGGCTCTCCTCCGCGGCTCGGCACTGTCAGGGAGTCGGCGCTGTCAGGGAGTACGGCGCCCGGCCGTCGCCAGTTCGTCGAAGAGGGCGTCCCATCGGGCGCCGATCCCGGTGAGGTCGTAGCGGGCGGCGGCGGTGAGCACGGCCTGGGCGCCGAGGCGCCGCCGCAGGTCGTCGTCCTCGATGAGCCGGCCGATGGCGCCCGCGAGCGCGGCGGCGTTCTCCGGCTCGACCAGGAGCCCGTCGGCGCCGTCGGTGATGATCTCGCGCGGGCCCGTCGGGCAGTCGAACGCCGCCACGGCCAGGCCCTTGCTCATGCCCTCGATGAGGATCATCGGCAGGCCCTCATAGCGGGAGCTGAGCGCGAGGATCGAGGCCTTGGACATCTCCGTGCCGATGTCGCCCGCCGCGCCCATGAGCGACACGGTGGTCGCCAGGCCGAGCTCCCGGATCTGCGTCTCCAGCCGCGTCTGGAGGCGGCCGGTGCCGTAGATGCGCAGCGTCCAGTCGGGGTGGGCGGCCGCGACCTCCTGCCAGGCGGCCAGCAGCAGGTCGAACCCCTTCTGCTTCACCAGCCGCCCCGCAGCCATGACCGTCTTGGCCCGCTGGTCGGCCGGTCCGCCCTTCAAGGCGGGGAGCGCGTTCGGGATGAAGTCGAGGTGCGGCGCGTGCGGGGCGTGAATCTGCTTGGGGAGGGCGCAGCGGTAGCCCTCCATGTCGGAGGGGGTGAGCGTCACGACCGCGTCCAGCCTCCCGTACCAGCGCAGGATCTGCGCGCGCAGGGCGCCGCGGTGAGTGCCGAGGTTCATGTGCTCCTGGCCGATCGTGACGACGCCCGCAGGCGCGCACATCGCGGCGGCCAGGTTCAGGCTCGGCCGGGTCGTGATCAGCACGCCGCCCTGAAGCGAACGCAGGTAGCGGACCAGTAGCACATCGGTCCACAGCGAGCAGCGCTTGTAGGACGGCTCGTTCTGCGGAACGAGCAGGCTCGGGACCCGCGACAGGTGGCGGCGGGCGGCTCCGCGCAGGCCGCGCGGCGGTTCCATGCGGTCGTCGAGGAAGGTGACGCCGACGCCGTCCGGGATCGTGAAGAAGCTGCTCTGGCGCTCGCGCACCACGCTGACCAGCTCGACGTCGCGCTGCGCGGCGAGGTGGCGGGCGTAGGTGAGGACGGTCCGTACCGTGCCGCCGGTGCCGTAGGCGTGATGCAGCAGGATCACGGTCCGCTGGGACGGCGGCCGCACCGGTTTCCTTCGGCGGTCGGCGAGACGCAGGCAGGCCGTCAGCAGCATCCGGACGAGCTCTTGCAGCACCCGGAAACCGCGCCTTCGGAGCCGCCGTGCGTACCGCTGCAGGCGTCGCTGGACAGTCACATCCCCGTGCTTACGACACCTTTTGTAGTAGGGGCGTAAAGCCCGCTCTTGCCGTTGGCCAAGGTCTGGCATGTCATCGGAAGGACACCCCTCGTCTCGGAGACTCGCAGAAGGGAAGACGGACATGACCGACACCGCACCATCGGCAGCTCAGGTCTCATCAGTCCCAGAAGCGCGGGGGCGGGCGGAGAGCTGGCTGGCGGACTTCGAGGCCGCGCTGGCCGCCCGGGACGTCGAACGCGCCGCCGGGATGTTCGCGCCGGTCAGCTACTGGCGGGACCTGGTGGCCTTCACCTGGAACATCAAGACGGTCGAGGGCCGCGAAGGGGTCGCCGACCTGCTCGCCTCCTGCCTTGAGACGACCGCCCCCACGGCGTTCCGCGTCACCGAGGAGCCCGTGGAGGGGGAGGGCATCGTCGAGGCGTGGTTCTCGTTCGAGACGGCGACAGGGCGGGGGCGCGGGCTGCTGCGGCTGACCAGCGAGGGCGCGTGGACGTTCCTCACCACCCTGGACGAGCTCAAGGGCTTCGAGGAGCCCGCCCGCGACCGGCGGCCCAGGGGCGTTCAGCACGGCGCGCACAAGGACCGCCTGACGTGGAAGGAGCAGCGCGAGCTTGAGGCGTCGCGGATGGGCGTCGACGAGCAGCCGTACGTGGTGGTCATCGGCGCGGGCCAGGGCGGCATCGGGCTCGGCGCGCGGCTCCGGCGGCTCGGCGTTCCGGCGCTGCTCGTCGAACGCGGCGAACGGCCCGGCGACTCGTGGCGCAAGCGCTACAAGAGCCTGTGCCTGCACGACCCGGTCTGGTACGACCATCTGCCCTACCTGCCGTTCCCCGACAACTGGCCGGTGTTCTCGCCCAAGGACAAGATCGCCGACTGGCTGGAGTCGTACGTCGCGGCGATGGAGATCCCGTGCTGGACGCGGTCGGAGGTCACCGCCATCGAGTGGGACGCGGGCGCGGAACGGTGGAACGTCACGGTCGACCGCTCCGGCGAGCAGGTCATCCTCACGCCGCGGCACGTCGTCTTCGCCACCGGCATGTCGAGCAAGCCCAACCTCCCGGAGTTCCCGGGCATGGACGTGTTCGAGGGCGAGCAGCACCACTCGTCCGAGCACCCCGGGCCGGAGGCCTACGCGGGCAAGAAGGTCGTCGTGATCGGCTCCAACAACTCCTCGCACGACATCTGCGCGGCGATGTGGGAGCACGACATCGACGTCACGATGGTGCAGCGCTCGTCCACGCACATCGTGCGCTCCGACTCGCTGATGGAGCTCGGGCTCGGCCCGCTCTACTCCGAGGAGGCCGTACGGGCGGGCATGACCACCGACAAGGCCGACATGACGTTCGCCTCGCTGCCGTACCGCATCCTGCACGAGTTCCAGATCCCGGTGTACCAGGCCATTAAGGAGCGCGACGCCGACTTCTACGCCCGCCTGGAGAAGGCCGGGTTCGAGCATGACTGGGGCGACGACGAGTCGGGCCTGTTCATGAAGTACCTGCGGCGCGGCTCCGGCTACTACATCGACGTCGGCGCGGCCGACCTGGTCGCCAGCGGTGACATCAAGCTGGCGCACGGCCAGGTCGACCACCTCACCCGGAACTCGGTCGTCCTCGAGGACGGCACCGAGCTGGAGGCCGACCTGGTCGTCTACGCGACCGGCTACGGCTCGATGAACGGCTGGGTCGCCGACCTCGCGGGCCAGGAGATGGCCGACAGGGTCGGCAAGGTGTGGGGCCTCGGCTCCGACACGACCAAGGACCCCGGCCCGTGGGAGGGCGAGGAGCGCAACATGTGGAAGCCCACCCGGCAGGAGGGGCTGTGGTTCCACGGCGGCAACCTGCACCAGTCCCGCCACTACTCCCTCTACCTGGGCTTGCAGCTCAAGGCCCGGTACGAGGGGATCCCGACGCCTGTCTACGCGCTGCAGGAGGTGCATCACACTTCCTAGGGACCGCGGCGAGGTGGCGTACCCCGGGGTCGGGTACGCCACCTCTTCCAGTCACGTACTCAGGCGGGCGCCGACTCAGGCGGGCGCCGACTCGGTGTCCGGAGCCGCCACCGTCTCCGGAGCCGCCACCGTCTCCGGAGCCGCCACCGTCTCCGGAGCCGACACAGCCTCCGGAGCGGTCTCGGGCTCGGGCTCGGGGGTGGTCACGTTCCGGTAGGTGATCAGGGCCAGGACCGCGATGCCGATGAAGACCGCGACGCCGGTCCAGGCGACCGTGTTCAGGCCGGTGGTGAACGACTCCTTGGCCGCGTTCACCAGGTCGGCGCCGCCGGGGATGCGGGCGGACACCGCCATCGCGCCGGTGAGGCTCTCCTTGGCCTGGTCGGCGGCGCCGCCCGTGACGCCGTGCGAGCGCAGGTCGGGCAGGGTGGCGCGGTAGACGGCGGCGCCGAGCGCGCCGAGGACGGCCACGCCGAGCGCGATGCCGAACTCGCCGCCGGTCTCGTTCAGCGCCGCCGCCGAGCCCGCCTTCTCCTCCGGCACCGAGGTCATGATCAGGCTGTTGCCGAGCGACATCGGGAGGGCGATGCCGATCGCGCAGACCGAGAGCCCGCCCGCCAGGAGCCCGACGCTCGACGAGGCGTTCAGCTGGGTCAGGATCAGGCAGCCGCCGGCCGCCACGACCAGCCCGGCCGCCATGAGGTGCGAGGTGCGGAAGCGGCGGGCGAACGCCGGGCCGGACATCAGACCGGCGATCATCGCGATGTTCTGGGGCACCAGCCACAGCCCGGCGTGCAGCGGCGACAGCCCCTTCACCGTCTGCAGGTAGATGCTGGTCAGCAGCGACAGGCCCGCCATGACGATGCCGGTCATCAGCATCATCGCCAGCATGCCGGAGAACGTCCTGCTCGCGAACAGCCGCAGGTCCAGCAGCGGCGCGCTGAGCTCGCGCTGCCGTTGGACGAAGGCGAACCCGACCACGATCCCGGCCGCGATGAGCACCACGGGCAGCACGTGGAAGCCGTCCCGGGCCAGCGTCTTGATCCCGTAGATGACCGGCAGGATGGCGGCGAGCGACATCGCGACGCTGACCAGGTCGAGCGGGCCGGCCTGCGGGGCGCGGTACTCGGGCAGCAGCGCCGGGCCGAGGGCGATCAGCAGGACCATGAACGGGACGCCGAGCAGGAACGCCGAGCCCCACCAGAAGTGCTCCAGCAGCACGCCGCCGACCAGCGGCCCGACCGCCATGCCGCCGAGGAAGCAGCTGAACCACATGCCGATCGCCGAGCCCATCTGGCGCGGGTCCTTGAACATCGTGCGGATGAGCGCCATCGACGACGGCATGAGGGTCGCCCCGGCCACGCCCAGCACCGCGCGCATCGCGATGAGCATCTCCGGGCTCGTCGAGTAGGCGGCGGCCACCGAGGCGACGCCGAACGCGCCGGCGCCGATCAGCAGCAGCCGGCGCCGCCCGATCCGGTCGCCGAGGTTGCCCATGGTGACCAGGAACCCGGCGAGCATGAACGAGTAGATGTCCATGATCCAGAGCTGCTGGGTGGAATCCGCGCCCAGGTCGCGGCTGAGCTGCGGGAGCGCGAGATAGAGCACGCTGACGTCCAGGGACATCAGCAGCGTCGTGAGCGACAGGACCGCGAGCCCGGTCCATTCGCGGCGTCCGGCCTTCATGGGTCCGCCTCCATCCGTACGAGAAGATCAAGTGTCCAATGGACACTGAGTGTCCGATGGACACTTGGTGTAAGCTAGACACACTGGACCGGGGTTGACAAGACCCAAGTTGGCGAGACCAGGAGAGAGGGCGAATGAAGGAGCTCTGGGACCTGCGCGACGAGAAGAAGCCCCGCGTGGCGCTCTCTCGTTCGGCGATCGTCCGCGCGGCCATCGAGGTGGCCGACGCCGAGGGCCTGGAGGCGATCTCCATGCAGCGGATCGCCGGCGAGCTCGGCTTCACCAAGATGTCGCTCTACCGGCACGTCGCCAACAAGGACGAGCTGATCGGCCTCATGGTCGACAACGCGGTCGGCGATCCGCCCGACGTGAGCGCGATCCCCGGCGACTGGCGCGCCCGCCTCGAAGAGGTCGTCCGCCGCCTCACCACGATCTGGCAGGAGCACCCGTGGCTGCCGACCGCGACCCTCGGCGCCGCCCGGAGCATGGGACCGCGCGAGGTGGGCTGGACCGAGAGCACCGTCGCCACGCTCGCGGGCACCGGCCTGACCGGTGACGAACGGCTCGCCGCCGCGTTCCTGGTGTTCGGCCACGTGCGCAACACCCAGTCGCTCGCCACGACCGGCACCCAGCCGTGGTCGGGCGACGGCGAGCTGGCCGGGCTCATCCGCGCGAACGCCGACACGTTCCCCGAGCTGAGCGCCGCCCTGACCGACGACGCCCCGGCCCTGGAGGACAACGCCAGGCGGTTCGGCCTGGAGCGCATCTACGACGGGCTGGCCGCCCTCATCGCCGAGCGCTCATGAACGCCCAGACCCTCGCGACCAGCTACCTGACCGCGCTGGAAGCCGCCGACCTGGACGCGCTGCTGACCCTCTTCCACCCGGATGCGGTCGTGCATTCGCCGCTCTACGGGCCGACACCAGCCGGTGACTTCTATCCGCGGCTGCTCGCCGACACCGGCCGGTCCAGCCTGCATTTGCGCGGCGTGACCGAGGGCCCGAACCTGGTCGCGATCTGGTTCCGCTTCGACTGGACGCTGCCCTCGGGCGCGCCCGCCGACTTCGAGTGCGTGGACGTCCTCGAACTCGGCGACGACGACCGCATCCGCACGCTGCGGATCTTCTACGACACCGTCACCGCCCGCCCCGCGTTCGAAGAGGAGACGGGCACCTCCTGGCGCGGTTAGCGCAGCTCTGCTTCAGCTGTCGCCGAGGGACGCGTTCACCGCGGCCGGCAGCTGGGTGAGGCGGTGCGCCGGGAGCTCAAGCGGCGTGCACCCCTCGGCCCAGGGGGCGTGATTCAGGATGATGTCGCGGGCCTGCCGCTTGGTGAGGTCGCCGTTCGCGCGGATCAGCGCCTCGCGCCAGGTGTTGACGACCTTGCCGTGCGCCTTGTCGAGGATCTGGCGCACGATGCCCGCCGCCTGCTCTTGGGGGAACGGCTTACGGACGGCGTCGATGGTCGTGCCGGACGAACTGATGTCGTAGACGGGGGAGAGCGGCCGCAGGCTGCTGCCGGTCAGCGGCGCGGCGGTGATGACGCGGACGTGCTCCGCGCGGGCGGCCAGCAGCAGTCGAGGCAGCGCGGCCTCCATGCCCGCGGGCACCAGCACGGCCACTCGCGACTGCGCGGCGGCGTACGGCTTGGCCAGCCAGGTCGACGGCCGGACGCGGGGAAGCTTCGGCAGCAGAGCCTTGGGCCAGTCGCCCACGAGCAGGCCGGGCTCGAAACCGGCGAGCGCGGTCTCGGCGACCTCGGTGTCCGCGCGCGCCTCGACGGACTGGGCCCCGTGCGTGTAGATCGTCGTGCCGATGCGTTCCACCTGCGCGGCGACGGCGGGGCGCGTCTTGGAGGTCGGGCGCAGGACGTACAGGTCGGCGGCCGAACCGATCGCCTCCGCGCCGAAGTAGCGGTTGAAATCCGGGTAGATCGCCTCGTAGACCAGGTTGAGGTCCTGAAGCTGCCGCTGAACCTTGAGGGCGAGCATCGGAGTCCGGTCGCTCGCCCCGTACGCCAGCAGCACGCGCCCGCGATCGGGGTCGCGCAGGCCCTCCACCCCGCGCCCGACGAAGAGCCCGACGCCCTCCGGGGTGTACGGCGGATCGGTGATGACCAGGTCCGCCTCGCCGTGCACCGAGCCCGGCAGGCCGAGGCGCAGGTCGGCCCAGCGGGTCCGCACGTCGAGCCCGAGGCGTTCGGCCTGCTCGTCGATGTAGGCCAGGATGCGCTCGTCGATGTCCACGACGGTGACCGGCGTCTCCGGGTGGATCATCGCGATCGCCAGCGACGTCAGGTCGTGGTCGCCGACGCACAGCACCCGTGCGCCGGCCAGGTGGAAGCGCGCGCCGAGCAGCAGCGCCCGCCGCAGCACCGTCTCCGGTGTCGCGGCGACATGGTCGAGCGCCTGCCGGGCACGAGGCCCGCCCGCGACCAGATCCTCCAGCCGATCCAGGATCTCGGCGTGCTCGGCGAGCAGGTGCGCGACGGGATCGGCGGGCGGCGCGAGCGGCCGCGCCTGGTCCAACGCCTTGCGGTACGAGGCGGCCTGATCACCGCTGAGCCGGAACCGGTCCCCGGCCCGTTCCGGCGCGATCTCCCGCAGCAGCGCCTCGACCGTCCGGCGCGGCGTCGCCGTCTCGCGGATCAGGTCGGGCTGCGTCCACCAGGCGCCCTCGGCCAGCAGCGCCAGCACCGTGTGGACCTGCATCGGGTCGGCGCCGCTCGCCTCGGCCAGCGCCGTCAGCACGTCGAGATCCATCCCCCGAACGTATCGTGCCCGCTCAGGCGCTCAGGCGCTCAGGCGCTCAGGCGCTCAGGCGGGATCGGCCGGATGCGGGGCGAGCAGCGGCAGAGAGGCGGCCAGCCGCTGCTCGCACAGCTCGGCCAGTGCCTCGTACGCCTCCTGGCCCATCAGCTCGGTGAGCTCCGGCTTGTAGGAGACGTAGACGGGCTCGCCCGCGCCGTGCGCCGACTTCGCGCCCGTGCACCACCAGTTCAGGTCGGCGCCGCCCGAGCCCCAGGCGCGCCGGTCGTACTCGCTGATCGTCACGACCAGCACCTGGGTGTCGTCGGGGCGGTCGACGGTCTCGTAGGTGCGCCGGATCGGCACCTGCCAGCACACGTCCGGCTTGTACTCCAGCGGCTCGCGGCCGTCCCGCAGCGCCAGCACGTGCAGCGCGCAGCCCTCGCCGCCGCTGAAGCCGGGCCGGTTGTGGAAGATGCACGCGCCGCCGACGATCCGCGTGCGCCGCGAGCCGTCGCCGGTGGTCGCGACGTGGCCGTCGCGCGTTCCGGTCCTGTGGTGCTGCCAGATGTCGGGCGTCAGCCGCGCGACCTGCGCGGCGACCCGTTCCTCGTCCTCCTCGTCGCAGAAGTGCGCGCCCAGTGAGCAGCAGCCCTCGCTCTCCTTGCCCGGCACGATGCCGTGGCAGCCGCGCCCGAACACGCAGTTCCAGCGGGAGGTCAGCCAGGTCAGGTCGCACCGGAAGATCTGCTCGTCGTCGGCCGGATCGGGGAACTCCACCCAGGCCCGCGCGAAGTCCAGTTCCACCTCGTCGTCTGTCACGGTCACGTTGATCCCCCGATCGTCTCCCGGCACACGTGCGTCCGGTCTACCTACCCGCATTTGATCAAGTAGTGCCGGTCGAGCGTGGGATCTCAAACTATTCCTTGACACGAATATTCTTTGTAACGAATAATTGCTGGCATGGACGCACTTCTGGTCGCGCTGAGCGACCCGGCCCGCTGGCGGCTGGTGAACCTGCTGGCCGAACGGCCACGGCCGGTCGGCGTCCTCGCCCGGCTCGCGGGAGCGCGCCAGCCGCAGACGACCAAGCACCTGCAGACTTTGGAGCGCGCCGGCGTCGTCACCTCCGAGCGGATCGGCCAGCGCCGCGTCTACGCGCTCCGGCCCGAGCCGCTGCGCGACCTGGCGGCCGAACTCGCCCGCCTCGCCGACGCCGCCGAACGCCTCGGCGGCTCACGCGAGACCTACGAACGCCACGGTCTCAGTGTCCAGGCGGAGCGGCTCGCGGCGGACCGGACGGGCTGGGCCGACGGCCGCACGTTCAACTTCCGCAGGCCGCTGGCCGGGGGCGTCGAGCTGATCTGGCGCCACCTGACCGAGCCCGCGCTGCTCGCCCGCTGGTGGACGCCCGACGAGCTGCGCGTCTCCGAGCTCGTCTTCGACGCGCGGCCGGGCGGGCGGGTCGTCCTGGAGTACCGCGACGTCGAGGACTTCGACGGCTCCGACCAGGTCGCCGGGCGCGCCGAGGGGGTCGTCGTCGACGTCCGCCCCGGCGAACGGCTCGCCTACCGTTCCTCCCCGCTGCTGCCCGGCGGCGGCGTCGCGTTCACCTCCCACGTCGACATGACCCTGCACCCCACCCGCACCGGCACCGACCTCGACGTCCAGCTGCGGATCACCGACAGCACGGTCGGCTCCGCCGACCTCATCGCGGGCATCGAGATCGGCTTCGGCCAGACCCTGGACAAGCTCGCGGCCGTGATCGCCGCCGGCATGAGGAGCTCGACATGACCACCACGACCGGCCGTGCGGTCACCGCCAACCTGACCCTCAGCCTCGACGGGCACTACAACGGCCCCGGCGGGCCCGGTGACTTCGGCGCGTTCATCCCGTACGTGACCGGCGACGTCGCGCGCGACCAGATGAGCCGCATGTGGGAGCACGCGACGACGGCCGTGCTCGGCCGCGTCAACGCCGAGGGCTTCCTCGGCTTCTGGCCGTCCGTCGCCGCCGACGAGAGCGCCGACCCGCGCGACCGCGGCTACGCCACGTGGCTCGTCGACAGCGAGAAGGTGATCTTCTCGACCACCCTGACCGAGGCGCCGTGGGAACGCGCCCGGCTGGTGAACGGCCCGGTCGCCAACGTCGTCGCCGACCTCAAGGCCGGCGGTGAGGGTGACATCCTCGTCAACAGCAGCGCCAGCATCATCAAGCCGCTGCTGGCCGCCGACCTGCTCGACCGCCTCTACCTCATGATCGTTCCCGAGATCACCGGCGGCGGGCAGCGCCTGTTCGACGACGGCCTGCCCGCGACGAAGTGGACGCTCGCCTACCAGGAGACCGGCGTGCTGGGCGAGATGGCCGTGGTCTACGACCGCGCCCGCTAGCCGTCCGCCCGCTCGCCGCTCGTTCAGGCGATGGCGGGGGTGAGCGTCGTGAGCGCTCCTACCGGTGTGCGGTCCAGGCGCCACAGGAGGGCGCACGTCGCCACCAGAACGGTCACCGCGACGATCGCCCTCACCCTCCTCGCCGTGGAAGCGCTCCACCTCACCGAACGTCGCCGGGCGCCGTTCCGGAGATCAGCTGCCTGAGCCAGTCGACGAGCTTCACGCCCCCGACGTCGAGGTCATAGAACGTCTGGAACTCGAACAGGCCGTGCCGCTTGCCGGGCGCCGTGTAGCCGTGCACGTTCACCCCGGCCGCCTCGATCGCCGCCTCGTTCTCCTTGATGACCGCGAGAGAGTCCTTCCGCATCCATCGGGTCACTTCCCGAGACGCGGCCGGGTCGAAGGCATAGTCGAAGCGGGCCAGCACGATATTGGGCGCATGCCGTCCGGCCTGGATCGACAACCGCGGAATTCCCCAGTCGCGAACCGCCATCCCGCCGACCGCCCACCGAGGCATCGCGGCGTAAGCGCCCCACGCCTTGCCGAGCACCTTGGCGTTGAAATCCGGGTTGTCGGGCCAGGCACCGGACTGGGCGCCGAAAACCGTGACCTTGGCATGCGGAAGCCTCTCGGCGACCAGCCCTCCGTAGATCGGCGCTGAGATGGACCCGGCGGTCTTGCCGATGACGACGACCTGGACGGCATGCGGATACTGCCGAACGAGATGATCCAGCGCCGCCGTCCCGTTCACATAGCCGCGATGCTGGACGGTCAACGTCGGCGACAGCTTCTGCGCTGCGTTCCCCAGGAACGCGTCGCCGGTACAACCGCTCGCATAGAGGATCGAGTAGCCGCTGAACGGGTTGTCGGGCCGTCCCAGATCGAAGAAGCCGGTCTGCGATCCCGGATCCTCGCCCGCCCTGCCGTCCCAGTTGTAGAGGTCGTTCTCACCCTCGCTGTCGGTGCTGACGAACTTGCACATGGCCGCGTCCCAGCACACTCCGCCGCCGTCCAGGAACAGCACCACTTTCGTGGGATCGGCCTGCCGTTCCCAGAAGGAGAACGCGCTGCCGTTGGCGCATTTGCAGTCGCCCCCGGGCACGACCTGCTTCCACTTGTGCGTGGCGACGGTGACGTTCACCGAGGGCGACGCCACCGCACCGGCTCCGCCGCCTCTGAACGCAAGAGTTCCTCCGATCACCAGCAACACCGCGATGACCAGGGCGGCGAGTCCCCAGCCCCACAACACCCGCTTTCCAACCCGTGTCTCGTCCATAGGGAGAAGTTGCAGAACGCGGGATAACGCCCGCGTTTCCTGGCAGCCGCGGTCATCGCACGGGCGCCCTAGACTTACGCGGGTGACCACGTACGATGATCTTGAAGCGTTCGAAGGCCTGGACACCTCAACCCTGCCGCCGCGCCAGCAGCGGATCCTGGTCACGATCCGGGACTGGGTGAACAGGTACGGCTACCCGCCGAGCACCCGCCAGATCGGCGACGCCGTGGGCCTGCGCTCCTCGTCCTCGGTCTCACGGCACCTGGCGAGCCTGGAGGACAAGGGCTTCCTGCGCCGCTCGCCCGCGGTGTCCCGGCCGATCGACGTGCGGATGTTCCTGCAGGAGACGCCGGCGCAGAACACCGACGAGTCGGTGGCCCTGCCCGTGGTCGGTCACATCGCCGCGGGCGTGCCCATCGCGGCCGAAGAGCACGTGGACGACGTTCTGTCGCTGCCCCGCGGCCTTACCGGCCGAGGCACCGTCTTCGGCCTCCGCGTGCGCGGCGACTCGATGGTGAACGCCGCGATCTGCGACGGCGACATCGTCGTGATCCGCCAGCAGCCCGAGGCGCACTCGGGCCAGATCGTCGCCGCGATGATCGACGAGGAGGCGACCGTCAAGGTCTACCAGCGCCGCAACGGCCACGTTCACCTCGAACCCCGCAACCCCGCCTACGACGTCATCGACGGCGACGAGGCCGTCATCCTCGGCGTGGTCGTCTCGGTTCTGCGCAGCCTCTGACCCCGGGTCACATCGGCACTGACCTCGGTCCCATCGGCGCTGACCTCGGTCCCATCGGCACTGACCCCGGTCACATCGGCACGGCGACCATGACGAGGCCGACGACGTTCATCGCCATGCCGACGAGCGACACCACCGAGTAGCCGAACCACTTCCGCGAGACGTACACGGCGGCGTCCTGGCTCGCGACCCAGGCGATCAGGCCGATGGACAGCACCGCGACGATGGTCAGGAAGCCCAGCGGGAACATCGGGTCGGCGCCCTGCGTGAGCGAGAACACCGCCCCGACGATGGGCAGCAGCGCCGCCGAGGCCACCTGGACGAAGTCGGCGGCGTACTCGACGTAGTCCTCGATCGCCGGCACCGCGAGGTAGTAGGGCGTGTCCTCGGGATGCCGAGGCGGCCGGCTGCGCACCCGGCTCTCTGCGATCTGGCCGACGAGGACGCGCTTGGCCTGCTGAGCGATGTAGGGCGAGGCGAGGTAGAGCAGGATCGCGGCGGCGAACGGCATGATCAGGCCGAACGTCTTCACAGACCGGTCCCGGCGGTGGTGTCGACCTGGAGGTGCAGGGAGGCGTTGCACACGCCGGAGTGGCCCAGCGGCGAGCAGACCACCTCGACCTTGATCGACTCGTCCGGCGCCGCCGTCACGCTGGACAGGCCCGTCTCGCGGACGCGTTCACCGGCCCGGCCGCTCGACCGCCGCACCGCCACCTCCATCGTCTCCGCCCAGCGGGTGTCGCCGGAGGCGTACTTGAGGCCGGCCGTCTCGCAGGTCGCCTCCATCTCGATCGTGAACCGGAAGAGCGTGCGGTTGCGCACGACGAGCCGGTGGCGGGCCTCCCGCGTCGCGTCCACCGTGCAGGCTCCGGCGTCGGACTCGATGACCGACTCGACCGTCAGCCCGCCGGGCAGGGCGGTCGCGCGGTCATAGCACTTGCGGTCACGACTGCCCATCTGTGGTCCCTTCGTTCGCCGGAGCCTCGACCGCCAGGAGCCGGTCCAGCCGGTCGAGCAGCCGGTAGCCGCCGAGGTCGAGGATGGCTTCGAGCACCTGCGGCGTGCCCGACTGGACGATCAGCGCCGCGGCGAGCGGGAGGCTCAGCCGGTCGGCCGCGATGCCCAGGTAGCCGGTCGGCGGCCCGTTCTCCTGGGCGAAACGCTGGTAGGCGATGCTCTGGCCGTCGAAGTCGATGCGGAAGAACTCGCACGTCTCGTCGAACGCGCCGCCCTGGGAGCCGATCAGCGAGGAGATCAGCGCGGGGCTGATGTCGCCGGTCTCGCCCGACACGCAGATGCTCGCCTCGCCGGTGTCGTCGATCCCGGTGAGCTCGAGCGCGAGCAGACCGGCGGTGCTCGGCGGCAGCGCCGTGGTCCAGTTGAGGACCTGGCCGCCCTCGCCGTCGTCGAACAGCAGCCGTTCGGTCTCGTTGAACCTGATCACCCGCACGGCCCCGTCGGCGTACGTCTCGGTCGACTCCTCCGGTGTCCGCCGTACGCGCCTCGTGCCGGAGAGGCGGGACATCGCCGCCGGAGCGTACGGCTCGGCGGTGGGGTGGGCCGGAATCGGTTCAACGGGCGAGTACGCGCCGCGCGGCGACGGGAGCGTCTGCGGATAGCGCACCGGCGTGCGCTGATCGCCGATCCAGGGAAAGCCCGGCGCTGGGGTCGAACGCGGGAACACCGTCGGCGCGGTCGGCCGCGAGTAGGTCGAAGGCGGTGGACTGTAGGCCCGCGTGGGAGAGCCGCCGATGCCGGTCGGCCCGCCGCCCGCCTGCGGTGCGATCGAGGTGCCGGATGCCGGGTCGCGCCCGAACCAGCCGCCGGGCGGATCCGCGGGCTGTGGCGGATCGAAGGCCGACCCCGCCCAGATGTCGTCATCGAACGCGCCAGGCGGCTGGGCGGCCTCGGGCTTACGGTGCCCCGCCGGCTCGTCCGTGGCGGGAGGCGGCGGCAGCTCGACGGACGGAGCCGCCATCGCGGGCGTCGGGCCCCGCACGCTCTCCCCGAGCCTGGAGCGCAGCTCCTCGTTCTCCCGCATCAACCGAGCGATCTCGGCCTCGACCTCGTCGAGGAAGGCGTCGACCTCGTCCTCGTCGTATCCCGGCCGGATCCGGGTCGTGCTGAACTGCTTGTTCCGAACGTCCGCTGGCGTGAGCGGCATGGCGGCTCCACGAGCTTCGGGTGTTCCCCCTTTATGGCGCATCCTCGTGGTTCGACGCAGTGAAAGCACAGAGCGTTGCCGCCCGGACCACGTCCGCGCCCTGTCCGGCTGTGGCCGCAGAAGGCCCGCGATGTCCTTGTGACATAAGGGTTTTCATGTTTGTGATGACCATGCGTAGCTACGATGAGGGTGAAAACCTCCCTGACCCTTGAGGTGCACATGGCTGAGTCCTCCCCGCAGATTCCCACCGATGTTCCGACGGCGGCGCGCGTCTATGACGTGATGCTCGGTGGCAAGGACAACTACGCGGTGGACCGTGCCGTTGCCGAGGGCAGCCTCGCGATCATGCCGGAGCTGCGGGAGATCGCCCTGCACAACCGCGCGATGCTGCACCGGGTCATCCGCTACCTCGCGGAGGAGGAGGGGATCACCCAGTTCCTCGACCTCGGGTCGGGCCTGCCGACCGTGCGCAACACCCACGAGGTCGCCCAGGAGGTCAACCCGCAGGCCCACGTGGTCTATGTGGACATCGACCCGATCGTGCTGGCGCACGGCCGCGCGATCCTGGCCGACAACGCCAACACCACCGTGGTCACCGCCGACATCCGCAAGCCCGGCGAACTCCTGGCCCGCCCCGAGGTCCGCGCGCTCATCGACTTCGACCAGCCGGTCTGCATCATGCTCGTCGGCATCCTGCACCACCTCGGCGACGACGAGAACCCCGGCGAGATCGTCAAGGTCCTGCGCGACGCGGCCCCCCGTGGATCGTTCTTTTTCATCACCAACTTCACCCGCCTGGGCGACGCCCCCGAGTCGGTGGCGCTGGAGAAGCAGCTCCTGGAGCAGCTCGGCACCGGCCGCGTCCGCACCCCCGCGGAGCTGGCCGCCTTCTTCGACGGCCTGGAGATCCTGCAGCCGGGCCTCGTGCCCCTCCCGCTGTGGCGCCCCGACACCCCCGTCCTGGACGCCGGCACCATCGACGTCCGCTTCATGACCGGCGGCGTAGGCCGCAAGCCCTGACCCGAGCCGCGAGTCCCCGCCTCTTCGTGGAAGGAGGCGGGGACTTTGTGTGGTGAACGGGGGTCAGCCGCCGGTGATGTTGAGGAGGCGGTCGTCGAGGTCGAAGAGGGCTACGAGCTCGGCGGACCGGGGGTCGGCGGATTCGGGGCCGGCGGGGCGACGGCCTCGGATCTGGGCGGGGGAGACGTTGACCTCGGCGTTGTCGCGGCCGAGGATCGCGGCGACCTCGGGGTGCTCCTTGGCGCGTTCGAGGGGGCAGCTGACCGAGACGCTGTGGCCGTCGGCGGAGACGGCCACGAAGGTGGCGGGGGTCATCTCGATCTCGAAACCGTGGTGCCGCATGAAGCCGTGGACGACGCGGCGCTGCTCGTACGGCCAGACGAGGACGGCCCGCCTGATCAGCTCGGCGGCGCCCGGGCCGTCGTACTCGGAGGTGGGCAGGTCAGGGTCGCTGACGGCGAGGACGAGGCGGCCCTTGCCGTCGTTGACCGTCACGGAGATGACGCCCTTCGCGCCGATCAGGGTGGCGGCGGCGATGGCCATCGTGAACGCGCCGCCCGAGGGGAAGTTGAACCGGGAGTAGTCGGACTGGCCCATGATGAACTCGGGGATCTGGTGGCGTTCACCGAACTCGCGGATCGTCCGCAGCTCGGTGAGGCAGGGCAGGTCCTGCTCGTAGCTGGGGTTGTCCCAGGCCCACAGCCAGGTCTCGGAGAGGTTGGAGAAGCTGCCGAGGACGGTGAGCCCGCTGAACTCGCGGCCGCCCAGGTTCACGGTCGCCTCGTCCAGGTTCCATTCGACGTATGCGCTGCCGTGGGCGTCGTTGAAGACGTCCTGCTGGTGGATCGAAGCGGCCGAGACCTCGCTGGCGAACGACTGGAGTTCGGGGCTGTAGAACGTGGGGCCCTGCGGGAACTCCCGCCAGTACCTGGCCATGCGTTCGGAGGTGTAGAGCTGGGAGAGCTTGCGCGCGGCCTTCTGGTTGCCCACCTCCGTGGCCGACCTGCGCAGCCACGGAACGGCCTCCGTGACCTCTCCCTGTGACATGAGCACGTCGGCCACCGCGTAGGCGGCTTCCGGGTGCTTCAGGTCGGCGGCCTGCTTCCACGCCTCCATGCGCTTGTCCGGCTCGCCGCGGTCCGCCCAGACGAACCCGAGGTTGAACGCGGCGCCGGCGTTCCCGAGATCGGCGGCACGGCCGTACCACTCGGCCGCGGAGACCAGGTCGCCCTTGCCCTCGTCGTCGAAGATCAGCCCGATGTTCGACGCGGCCATGGCGTTGGAGCCGACCTCCCACGCCCGGATGAAGTGCCGCTTGGCCTCCTCCAGGTCGCCTCGCTTGTGCAGGAGCGAGCCGAGGTTGAGGCTGCCGCCCTCGTGGCCCTGCTCGGCCGCCCGCCGGTACCAGCTCTCGGCCAGGTCCAGGTTGCCCCGCGACGCCTCGGTGTACCCGACCTCGAACTCGCTGTCGGCCACGCCCTGGTCGGCCGCGCGCCGGTACCACTCCTCGGCCCTGGTCTTGTCGCCCCGGTCGATCATCAGGTCGCCGAGGTCATGGCCCGCCTGCGGCGCGCCTGCCTCGAAGGCCTCCTGGAAGCAGCGTTCCGCCTCCGCCAGATCCCCCTTTCGCCGGGCCTCAAGCCCTCGTTCGCGCATGGCGGTCGCGTCGTTCATCTCTGGGCACTCCTCGGTCGGTGATCGACGTTCACCCTCAACCGACGACGCCGGACGCTCCCAGGTTCGCTCCGGCGAAAAGTCGATCTTCCCTTCAAGATCCTTTTCTGCCTACAGTGCCGGTGATCATCGCCCCGAAGGGAGCTCCAGATGAAGAGACTGGCTCTGCTCGTGCCCGCGATCAGCATGGCCGTGGTCGCCCTCCCCGGCGTCGCCTCGGCCCAGGCGGCGACCCCGGCGTCGGCTCAGGCCTCGGCTCAGGCCGCGGCGCCTCTCGCCTGCAGCAGCAGCGTGAAGGCCAAGGAGAACATCAACATCCGCGCCTCGATCGGCGGCACGTCGCTCGGCCTGTTCTACAAGGGCGACACGGCCTGCCTGAACTCCCGCAGCACCGGCCCCTCCTACACGGCCTGCGGGATCACCGGCACCACGTACTACAACATCACCTACGGCTCGAAGCGGGGCTGGATCGTCTCCGGCTGCGTGACCAAGGTCTGACCGCAGGACTCTGACCGCAGAACGCAGGCCCCGCACGGCGGCGTGCGGGGCCTGCGACAGGTCAGCGGCTGTTCAGAGGGAGTGCGGTCACCTCATCAGGGAAGCGCTGACCTTGGCCAGGCCGTTCGCCCACAGCTGGTCGACCTGTGCGCGCTCGTTGGCGTCCGGCTGGGAGTTGGTGCAGGACGGGCCGGGGCCGCCGCCCGACATCAGTTCGCTGCACGGGCCTTCGTAGTGGTCGGGCAGGCCGAGGGCGTGACCGGTCTCGTGCGCGGCGACGCGCGTCGAGTCGTACTCCTGGTTCTGCGCGTAGTCCAGGAAGATGTAGCCGTGCCCATGCCCGTCGGTGTCGGCGTACGAGCCGCGCGGGTCGTTTCCCTCGTAGTACGAGAAGTCGCCGCCACCGCCGCTCTCCTGCAGCTGAACGTTGTGCACGGCGCCGTTCCAGATGCGGGTGCTGTTCGCGATCGAGGTGCTGAACGTGGGTGCCTGGTTGTCGTAGGTCACGGTGACCTGGTCCAGCTCGGGGTGCGCGAGCTGCTTCTTCTTCGCGACGGCGAGAACGGCCTGGAAGAAGGCGCGGTCGGCCTTGGCGTCCTGCGCCGACGTCTGCCAGGTCTTCCAGGCCGGATGCGGCGCGGTGCCCTGGGAGGCCTGTGCGGTCGGGGCGAAGGGGGCGGCGACGGCCGCGGCCGCCACGGCGACCGCGGCGATCCGGCCGGCGAACTTACGGGAGGGGATTCCCATGCGGGGAGCTCCTTGTTCGTGCGCGGACCAGACCAGTGATGCCAGGGGAGCGGTCTGGAACGCGCTGCTGAACTCTGCTGGTGCCCCACACGATGAAGGAGATCGTCCCGGAAGGGGAGATGCCAATTGCCGATAACATCCGGTTATGCCCCGGCTGACCAGGGCATCCCGGATCAACCCTCCACGAAGATCAGGTCTGTGACGGCCTTGGTGAGCTTGACGGTGTCGCCGTTCACGTCGATGACGGTGTCGAACCCGGTCGCACGGCCCTCGGAGATGACGTACAGCCGGTCGTTCAGCGTGGACAGAAACGCCTTGAAATGCCCGAGCGAGGGATCGCCGGGCGCGGTGGCGAAGTACTCGGCCAGGCGCCTGAACAGCTTGGGCAGCAGGACCAGCCGTTCGGACAGGTCGGACTGGGCGTGGATCGTGGCGCCGTCGGTGGTGGCGTCGGCGCCCCAGATCCCGGTCTTGGCCTCGCGGGCGGCGTCCGCGGCCTGGGTCAGCGCGACGCGCAGGTCCAGGTAGAGCTTGCTGTAGAACGTCGGGTAGACCAGCCCCTCGCTGAGCAGCTGGTAGTTGACGCTCTTCTTGAGCAGCGCGGCGTCGGTGAAGACGAGGCCGAGGTCGGGCTGGTCGATGGTGCCGGGGAACGCGAGCGCGACCGGGCGGCCGTACTTGTCGCCGAACCTGGTCAGGATGTAGCCGGGCGTCGCGTCCGGGGTCGCGCTGCTGACGACCTCGCCGGTGCGGACGACGTTGGTGAAGCCGAGCAGTTCGAGGAGCCGGGCGCCCGCGGCGTGCGCGAGCTCCAGCGGCTGGTGCAGCGTGCGGCCGCCGTGCCCGGGCGGGGTGTAGTGGGTCTCGAGCGCGTCGATCGCGTCCAGCCGGAGCTGCGCGGCGCCGCTCGCGCCCACGCGCGCGTTCAGGTGCAGCTTGGTGAACGCGGCGGCGTCGTCGGGGAAGAAGTGCACCGAGTCCCCGTCGGGCTGGCTTCCCCTGATCCGGTACTGGCCCTTGATCAGATACAGCGACATCGCGCTCTCCTCCCACCCGAAGGACCCTGACAGGTGAGAGTCAAGCAGCGACCGGCCGATTACGCCCTGTTTTAGCCAGGGTTGGCCACATGGGTTCTGCGCGTCGAGCCGGCCGGTGGGAGTGTCGGGGTGTTCAGCTCGATTCGATGAGCGGGCGCAGGGACGCCTGGATCTCCTCATCAGTCGGAACGACGTCGACGAGGTTCCCGGCCATGTAGCTCTCGTACGCGCTGAGATCGAGCAGCCCGTGGCCGCTGAGCCCGAAGAGGATGACCCGCTCGGTCTTCTCCTCGCGCGCCTTCACCGCCTCCTCGATCGCGGCCGTCACGGCGTGGGCCGATTCGGGGGCGGGAACGAGCCCTTCGGCCTTCGCGAACGCGGCGCCGCTTTCGAGGACGCGGTTCTGCCCGTACGAGATGGCCTCGACCAGGTCGTTGTCGTACATCGCGCTGACGATCGGCGCCGCGCCGTGGTAGCGCAGACCGCCCGCGTGAATGTGATACGCCGTGAATCTGTGCCCCAGCGTGTACATCTTGACCACGGGAGTCACGCCTGAGTAGTCCGTGTGATCCATGAGGTAGCTGCCGCGCGTCATTTTGGGGCACGCGTCGGGTTCGACCGCCAGGAACCGCGTGGCGGGATTCTCCGTCAACGCCTCGCGGTAAAACGGGAACGTGATTCCGGCGAAGTTGCTGCCCGCGCCCATCGCCCCGATCACGACGTCGGGGAACTCGCCGGCCAGCTTCATCTGGAGCAGCGCCTCCTCGCCGATGACCGTCTGGTGCAGCAGGACGTGGTTCTCTCCGCTGCCGATCGAGAACCGCGCTCCCTTGCGGGCGTTGGCGTATTCGATGGCCTCGGCGTTCGCTATTCCGAGGCTGCCCGGATGGTCGGGGTCGGCGCGCAGGGCGGCCCTGCCCACCTCCGTCTCCTCGCTGGGACTGGTGATGACCCGGGCGCCGTTCAAACGCATCAGCGTGCCGCGGTAAGGCTTCTGCTCATAACTGGACCGCACCATGAAAACGGTGCACGCCATGTCGTACGGGTGGCACGCCATCGAGAGCGCGCTGCCCCACTGGCCGGCGCCGGTCCCGGTCACCATTTCCTTGACCCCGGAACGGCTGTAGTAATAGGCCTGCGCCAGGGCGGTGTTTATCTTGTGGCTGCCCGACGGGCTCGTGCCCTCGTACTTGTAGTAGATGTGCGCGGGGGTGTCGAGTGCCTTCTCCAGCCTGGACGCCCGGTACAGGGGCGTCGGCCGCCAGCGCTGGTACTCCGCCCGCACCGGCTCGGGGATCTCGACGTAGCGGGTGCGGCCGATGCTCTGCTTGTACATGGACAGCGGCAGCTGCGGTTGCAGCATCGCCTGGCCGCCGTCTGCGTCACTGCCGTTCGCCGCGCCGCCGTTCGCGCCGTTGCTTCCGGCGCCGTTTCTCGATGACGCAGGTCGCGGCACGGGGACCTCGAACGGGAGATCGGCGAGAATATTGTACCAATGCGTGGGAACCCGGTCGGCCTCCAGGTTGAACACGTCGCGCATGTTATTCGTCAGCGCCCTTCGCGTCGATGATCTGCCTGATCATGTCCACCAGGCTTCCCACGTTTCTCAGTTCCGCGTTCATCACGTCCTCGTCGTCGATCTCGAGATCGAGCCGTTTCTCGATTTCGACAAGGATGTGCAGCAGGCTCAGCGAGTCCAGTCCGACGGTCGGCGAATAAAGGGAGACCTTATCGTCGAGCTGCTCGCGGTCTATGCCCAATTCGAGCACGCTGATCATGATGTCCTTGATCTCGGCTGACAGATCCAGGTCTTTGGCACGATCCATGGCACGCACCTCATCTGCACGCGTCGTCTCGGGATGTTGTCCGGGCGCGTGAACCTGTCGGGAGGCGTCCACGGCCGCAACGTTCACCACTCCGCTCGGCTGACGGTGCGTACCGTACGACAGGAGTCAGAGGCGTGCAAGACATCACATCCCGTCATCCTGAGCGCTCGACCTGGTCAAAGTTGACCCTTTTCAAGATCGGCGGACTCATGGACAATGGACCGCGACCGGTGGGCCGGGCCTGGTTTCCAGCCGACCCGGTGAACCAAGGAGTTGTGCATTGTGATTTCGCACAGTGACGGTACGATCACTCCGCTCCCGACCCCCGTCCGACCCGCGCCATTCACGCCCCGGTGATGCGGGTCGAATGGAACGATCGCCAAGATGAGCTGTACCGCGATTACCGCGCGCTTGGCGAAGAGTCACTAGGTAAAGATGTAACCGAACGCGACCGGACCGGAGAGTTCAATCACGACGATTGGACGCTCTGCGCCGAGCGCGGCGTACTCGGGCTGATACTGCCGACCGAATACGGCGGGTCCGGATGCGATCCCCTCACCTATGTGCGCGCAATGGAGGGGCTCGGCTACGGCTGCCTCGACAACGGCCTGATGATGGCAATGGGCGCACACGTACTGGCGGCCGAACTGCCGATCTGGAAGTACGGCGACGAAGACCAGCGCCGCGCGTACCTGCCCGGGCTCGCCGCCGGACGGCTCATCGGGGCCAACGCGATGACCGAGCCGGGGAGCGGGTCGGACGCGCTGTCGCTGGTGACCAGGGCCGAGCGCGACGGGGACTTCTACCGGCTCACCGGGCGCAAGCGCTACGTCACGAACGCCCCGATCGCCGACGTGTTCGTCGTGTACGCGACCGTCGATCCCGAGCTCGGCTTCAACGGGGTCACCGCGTTCCTGGTCGAGCGCGGCGACGCCGGCGTGACGGTGCACGAGCAGGCCGAGAAGATGGGCCTGCGCACCGCCCGCTGGGGAGAGGTCGAGCTGGACGAGTGCCGGATCCCCGCCCCCCGGCGCCTCGGCGCCGAGCGGCAGGGCGCCGCGATCTTCGCGCGGACGATGGAATGGGAACGGTCCCTGCTCCTGGCACCGTGGCTCGGCGTGATGGAACGCGAGATCGACGCGTGCACGCTCCACAGCCGCCGCCGGCGCCAGTTCGGCAAGCACGTCGGGCACTTCCAGTCGGTCTCCAACCGGATCGTCGACATGCGGATCCGCTGGGAGATCTCGCGGATGCTCCTCTACCGCGCCGCGACCGACCTCGGAGAGCCGGAGACGAGCATCTTCCCCGAGACCGGAAAGCTGTACGTGAGCGAGGCCGCGGCGGAGATCTTCACCAGCGTCATGCAGGTCTACGGGGCGATCGGCTACACCTCCGACGGGCACACCGAGCGCGACCTCCGGGACGCCCTCGGCATGACCCTCTCCTCGGGCACGTCGGACATGCAACGCGTGATCATCGCGGGGAAGCTCGGCATCACCTGGCCGGACACGGGCGGAAGCGGGGATGGACGTTGAACAGTCTCAGCGACTATCTGAGTCACTGGGCCGAGAAGCAGCCAGAGGCGCCTGCGGTCGAATTCCAGGGCACCTCGCTGAGCTACGGCGAGCTGGACAGGCAGAGCTCGGCCTTGGCCCGGACGCTGATCCAGGGCGGGGTCGTTCCCGGCGACCGGGTCGGCCTCTGGCTGCACAAGTCGGTCGAGGCGGTCGTCGCAGTCTACGGCATTCTGAAGACGGGCGCGGCCTACGTTCCCATCGACCCGAGCGCGCCCTTCAAAAGGGCGGCGCACATCGTCTCGCACTGCGAGGTCGCGTACGTGATCGCGCAGGACGACCGGGTCGAGTGGCTGCGGGAGCACGCCTCCTGCCGGATCGTGTCCGTCGGCTCCGACGCGGACGAGCCGATGGAGACGGCAACGGACGGCTCCGTCATCGACTGGGCGCAAGCGCTGGCCCCCGCCGCGGCCCCCGCCGCGGCCTCCGCCGCGGCGGCGGATGTACGCGAACCGCTCGTCGACGTCGCCAGCCCGGCGTTCATCCTGCACACCTCGGGGTCGAAGGGCGTGCCCAAGGGCGTCATGCTCTCCCACGGCAACGCCCGCGCGTTCGTGGAGTGGACGGTCGAGGAGTTCGGCCTGACCTCGGCTGACCGGGTCTCCAGCCACGCGCCGTTCCATTTCGACCTGTCCGTCCTCGACCTGTTCGGGACGTGCAGCGCCGGCGGCTGCGTGGTGCTGATCCCCGAAAGCCAGGTCGGGCTAGGCGGGGCGCTCAACAAGTTCGTCTCCGAGCGGCGCATCACCGTGTGGTACTCGGTCCCGGGCGCCCTGACCCGGATGCTGGCCGCCAAGAACAGCGCGCTGCTGGCTGAATCGTCGCTGCGCGTCGTCCTCTTCGCGGGGGAGACGTTCCCGATCACCCGGCTGCGGGAGCTCTGCTCGCTCGTTCCAGCAGAGGCCTTCTACAACCTCTACGGCCCGACCGAGACCAACGTGTGCGTCTTCCACCGCGTTCGCGCGTCGGATCTCGCGCCGCACCTCCGGCAGCCCGTGCCGATCGGACGCCCGTGCCCGTACGCCGAGACGTTCGTCGTCGACAAGTCCGGCCGCGCGCTCGGCAACGAGCCCGGAGCGTCCGGCGAGCTCTGCGTCGCGGGTGACTCGGTGATGCTCGGCTACTGGTGGGACGACGAGCTCACGGCGACCAAGACGATCCTGGTCGAGCGTGCGGGCGCCGAGCCCGTGAGGGCCTACCGGACGGGTGACCTGGTCCGCGTCGACGACGATCTGAACTACGTGTTCGGCGGGCGCGAAGACGACATGGTGAAGATCCGTGGTCACCGGGTCGAGATCGGCGAGATCGAGGCCGTGCTGGCGGCCGCCGACAACGTCCGGGAAGCGGTCTGCGTCGCGGTCGGCGACGGGCCGGATGAACGCACCCTAGAGGCCTATGTGGTGCCCGGCTCGGATCCGTTCGACGTCGCGCAGGTGCGCAGGCATTGCCTGGCCGAGATCCCGCGCTACATGGTTCCGGATCGTTTCCATGTCCTCGATGCGCTGCCACTGAACAGAAACGGGAAGGTCGACCGGCGCAGGCTGGTCGAGTCGTAGGCGGATGCTGCGATGAAGGTCCTGACGGAAACCTGGTCGAGCGCCTCCATCGGCCGGGAGAAGACGATCACGGTCGTCCTGCCGCCCTCCTACTCTCCGGTCGGCAGGCCGTTCCCGGTCCTGTACATGCTGCACGGATTCGGCGGTAACCGGACCACCTGGCTCCAGTGCGCGGACCTCGCGCCCGCAGTGGACTCCGGCCAGCTGATCCTGGTGTTCCCCGAGTCCGGGCGGTCCTGGTTCATCAACGACGCACGCGGCAGGCGCTACGAGGATTACCTCGTCGACGAGGTCGTCAGCCAGGTCGACGACCGCTTCAACACGGTGGCGAGCCGGAACGGCCGGGGCATCGGCGGATTCTCGATGGGCGGGGCCGCCGCCCTCTTCCAGGCGCTGCTGCACGGTGAGCTGTTCTCGGTCGTGTGCAGCAACAGCGGCGCCTTCGAAGCCCCACTCCGGGAGGGCGATCCGTACCACCATCTGCGAGACGACCGGCGGATGGCGATCCCGACCACCAGGGACCACGAACGCGTGTGGGGCCCGGTCGGCAGCGAGGTCCGGCGCAGGTACGACCCGTACCGCCTGATCCGGGACCGCAACGCCGACCACCCGGTCGAGGTCTATTTCGACGTCGGCCTGGACGACTATCCCCGGATGGTCTCCATGAACCAGAACGTGAGGGACGCGCTCTCGGCCGCGTCCGTTCCCCACGAATACCGAGAACGCCCCGGCGGACACGATCTGGAGTTCGTCAACGCCGGCCTTCCCGACCTCTTCGCGTTCGCGCGAAGCCGTCTCCTCTCCGCATGACCGCTTTCTCTCCAAGCTCCCTCGCATGACCTCTTTCGCATGACCTCCGCCTACGAACGAAGGGCTGCTCATGTGCGGCATCACCGGCTGGGTCGACTGGACACGGGACCTGCAGACGCAGCGCCCCGTCATCTCGGACATGACGCGTACGCAGATCCCGCGAGGCCCGGACGACGAGGGCGCGTGGCTGTCCAGGCACGCCGCGTTCGGCCACCGGCGGCTCGCCGTGATCGACATCGAGGGCGGCCTGCAGCCGATGGTGCGGACCGGGCGGAACGGTGAGCCGGTCGTCATCACGTTCAGCGGCGAGATCTACAACTTCCACGAACTCCGCGCGGAGCTGCGTTCGGCGGGCTGGTCGTTCACCACGCGGTCGGACACCGAGGTACTGCTGACCGCCTACCTGCACTGGGGAACGGATCTGGTCACCCACCTCAACGGGATGTACGCGTTCGCCATCTGGGACGAGCAGCGGCAGCAGCTCCTCCTGGTGCGGGACCGGCTGGGCATCAAGCCGCTCTACTACGCCGAGCTCGGCGAAGGGATCATCTTCGGGTCGGAGCCCAAGGCGCTGCTGGCGCACCCCGAGATGAAGGCCGAGGTCGACCTTGAGGGGATCGCCGAGCTGATGGCCGTCCCGCGCGCCAGAACGCCCGGCCACGCCGTCTATCGCGGGATGCGGGAACTGAAGCCGGGGCACCTGGTCGTCGCGGACGCGTCCGGCTGCCGGGAAAGCCGCTACTGGCGGGTGGAGGCCAAGCCTCACACCAAGGACTTCGACGCGTCGACTGCCGACGTACGCGACCTGCTCACCGACATCGTCCATCGCCAGATCGTCGCGGACGTGCCGGTCGGCACGCTGCTGTCGGGCGGAATCGACTCGAGCGCCATCACGGCCCTGGCCGCCCGCGAGTTCACCGGGGAACTGACCAGCTTCTCGGTGAGCGTCCCGGCGCCCTCCGAGCCGGGCAGCGACCTGTGGCGGCCGAGCCCGGACGAGCCGTACGCGAAGCTGGTCGCCGAGCGGCTCGGCCTGAAGCACATCGTGACCAAGGTCAGCACCGGCAGCCTCGTCGACGGGATCGAGATCGGCCTGCAGGCGCGCGACCTCCCCGGCTGGGGAGACCTCGACACCTCGATGTACCACCTGTTCCAGACGGTCCGGAGCAACTGCACGGTCGCGCTCTCCGGGGAGTCCGCCGACGAGATGTTCGGCGGCTACACCTGGCAGATCGATGAGGGGTTCATCGGGCACACCTCGTTCCCCTGGATGTATTCGAGGCGGCAGCCGCAGGTGCTCCTGCGCGAGGAGATCAGGCGCCAGGTCCGGCCGGAGGAGTACGAGGCCGAGCGTTACCGGGAGGCGCTGAGCGAGGTCCCGCACCTGGACGGCGAGGACCCCGGCAGGCGCAGGGAACGCGAGGTCTTCTACCTCGGCCTGACCCGGTGGCTGGGCGCGCTGCTCGACCGCAAGGACCGGATGAGCATGGCCGTCGGTCTGGAGGTACGGGTCCCGTTCGCCGACCACAGGCTCGCCGAGTACCTGTTCAACATCCCCGCGGGCCTGAAGGCGCACGGGGGAGTGGAGAAGGCGCTGCTGCGCCAGGCCTGCGCGGACCTGCTGCCGGACGAGATCGTCAACAGGCCGAAGAGCGCCTACCCGGCCAGCCAGGACCCCGAGTACCGCGAGACGGTGCGGACCATGGTCGTCGAGATGATCGACGACCCGGACGCGCCGCTCTTCGACCTCATGGACCGGGAGAGGGTCCGTACGGCGGTCACCTCCGAGCTGGACACGCTGCCCGGCCCGATCACCGCCCGGACCTCGGCGATCGGTCTCTCCTACCTCCTCGAACTGAACCGCTGGCTCAGCCGGGTCCGGGTCGTGACGTGACGTGACGGGTCGGGGCCGGGACGAGTCGGGCCAGGCCGGGACCAGTCGGGCCAGGCCGGGACGAGCCGGGCCAGGCCGGGCCGGGCCAGGCCGGGCCGGGCCGGGCCGGGTCGGCGGGCGACGGCGCTACGGCCGGTCCACCTGCGCGTACCGTTCCCGCAGCTCGGCCTTGCGGATCTTCCCGGTCGCGGTCTTGGGCAGCTCGTCGAGCAGTTCGAGCCGCTGCGGCCAGTACGACTTGGTCATTCCGGCCTCGTCCAGCGACCGCTGCAGCTCCTCAAGGCTCACCGGCGAGCCCGCGCCAGGGGTGATCACCGCGCAGATCGTCTCGTCCTCGCGTTCGTCGCGCAGGCCGATGACCGCGACGTCGCCCACCTTGGGATGGCGGCCGATGATCGACTCCAGGTCGGTGACCGGCGCGATGTTGGCGTTGCGCAGGATCATGTCCTTGGCCCGGCCGGTGATGCGGATGCCGCCGCGGCCGTCCGGGCGGGCCAGGTCGCCGGTGTCGAACCAGCCGTCCTCGTCGAGGTCGGCCTCGTACAGCTCGTCCCGCTGGTAGTAGCCCAGGCACTGCGTCGGCCCGCGCACCCACAGCACGCCCTCGCCCTCGACCAGGTCCGAGACGGGGGTGATGCGCAGTTCCATGTCCGCGACAGGACTGCCGTCGCTGTGCGCGGCCCAGTCCTCCGGGTCCTCCGCGCGGGTGATCGTCACCGGGCCGTTCTCGGTCATGCCCCAGAGCGAGTACAGCCGGAGCCCGAACACGTTCCTGGTCTCGGTGATGAAGTACGGCGGGATCGGAGCCGACCCGCTGACCAGGCAGGCGAGCGCGGGGATGGAGCGTGGCGCGGCCCGCTGCGCCTCGATCAGGCTCAGCAGGTAGAACGGCGCGCAGTAGAAGAACGTGACGCCGTGCTCGGCGATGTGATCGAGCGCGTCGCCGGGGTCCTTGGAGTCCTGGAACGCCATGGTGCCGCCCAGCGACAGCGGCAGCAGCATGCCCTGCACGACGCCGGTGTAGTGGGTGTAGAGGGCGGTCGTGTACATGACGATCGTGTCGTCGAGGCCGAACGCCTCCGCCTCGCCGCGGACGGCCGCGTACAGGGTGTTCTGGCTGTGCAGAACGCCCTTGGGCTCGCTCGTCGTGCCCGAGGTGAACAGGACGAGGTAGGGGTCGTCGGGGCCGAGCTCGCGTTCGTCGAGCAGGTGGCCGTGCCGTTCCGCCCAGTCGGTGCCGAAGAAGAACGACTCGAACTCCTCGGTGCCCTCCGGGCCCGGCCCGTCGGCGACGAAGACGCGTTCCAGCGAGGACAGCTCGGCGGCGAACTCCGCGCCCATCTCGCCGAGCCGGTCGCCGTTGTCCTCGGCCATGGTGACGAGGATGCGGGCCCCGGTGACGCGCAGCATGACGTCGAGCTCGCGGCGCCGGTAGCTCTTCATGAGCGGGCAGTAGACGACGCCGGCGCGCACGCAGCCGAGCGTGATCGCGGCGAGCTCCCACCGGTCGGTGAGCTGGACCGCGACGACGTCCCCGGGCTCGATGCCGAGCTCGATCAGGGCGCAGGCGAAGCGGTCGGCGGCGGCGGCGAGCTCGGTGTAGTCGAGCCGGTGCGTTCTCCCGTCGGACTGGCGCCGGGTGACCACCGCCGTCTTGTGCGGTGTGTCGCGAGCGTGCCGCCGCAGGTCGTCGAGAAAGGTCTCGTCCCGCCACCAGCCGCGCTCGCGGTAGCCCGTCTCGGGGCGGCTCGCAGAGATCTCGGTCATGTCCGCTCTCCAGTCCTGCGAATGGGTCTGCCCTGCAGCGAAGATCCATGATCTTGTTGGGTTTGTCCAGAGAGGACCCGCATGCCCCCTGACAGCACGTCCGGGCCCGCCATCGCCCCTGGTGAACGGGCGCAGGAGGACGGCGCCCCCGTCGCCTCCCTGGCGCTCGCGCTCCTGGCCACCTGCCAGCTCGTGCTGGTCGTGGACGCCTCGATCGTGAACATCGCGCTGCCCAGCATCCAGAGCGGCCTGCACTTCAGCGACGCCGGCCTGTCCTGGGTGGTCAACGCCTACACCCTCGCCTTCGGCGGCCTGCTGCTCATCGGGGGACGGGCTGGCGACCTGCTCGGCCACCGGCGGGTGTTCGTCGCGGGCGTCGCGGTGTTCACGGTCGCCTCGCTGGCCGGGGGCTTCGCGCTCACGCCGGGGTGGCTGCTGGCGGCGCGGGCCGCGCAGGGCGTCGGCGCCGCGCTCGCCGGGCCGGGCACGCTCGCGCTCATCGCCACCACCTTCGAGGACGGGCCCCGCAGGGCCCGCGCACTGGCCGTCTTCTCGGTCGTCGCCAGCGCGGGCATGGTGGCCGGGCTGGTCCTCGGCGGCCTGCTGATCGCGTGGACGTCATGGCGCTCCGTCATGTTCGTGAACGTGCCGATCGGGGTGGCGATCGTGCTGCTGGCGCCGCGCGTCCTGCGCGAGACCGCGGGCAAGGACGGGCGCTTCGACATCGCCGGGGCGCTCACCTGCACGCTCGGCTCGACGCTGCTGGTGTACGGCTTCGTCCGCGCGGCCGAGCACGGCTGGTCCGGCGGCCTGACGGCCGGCGCGTTCGGCGGCGCGGCGGTCCTGCTCACGCTGTTCCCGGCCATCGAGGCGCGCGCCGAGCAGCCGATCATGCCGCTGCGGCTGTTCGCCGACCGTGACCGGGTGGGCGCGTTCCTCATGCGGCTGCTGCTCACCTCGGCCATGAGCGGCATGCTGTTCTTCCTCACGCTGTACGTCCAGAAGGTCCTGGGGTACGGACCGCTGGCGACCGGGTTCGGGTTCCTGCCGACGACGATCGCCCTCATCGCCGCCAGCCGCGCGGTGCCGCGGCTCCTGCCCCGGTACGGACCGCAGCCGATCATGGCGGCGGGCGCCGTGCTGTGCGTGGCCGGGATGGTCTGGCTGACGCAGATCTCCGCGACCAGCTCGTACGCCGCGATGATCCTCGGGCCGGTGCTGCTGTTCGGCGCCGGAACGGGGCTGGTGGCGGTGGCGGCGACGTTCGTCGCGATGTCGTCGGTCGAGGCGGGGGAGTCCGGCGCGACCTCGGCCCTTCTCCAGAGCATGCAGCAGATCGGCGGGTCGCTCGGCGTCGCCGTCCTGGTCACCGTGAACGATGCCGCCGCGCGGGGCGGCTCGCAGGTGGAGGGCATGCGGGGCGCGTTCGTCGCGGGCGCCGTCTTCACCGTCCTGATGCTCGTGACCGCGCTGCTCGTCTTCCGCCGGCGCCGCAACGATCAGGGACGCTCCGGGTCGCAGATCTGAATGCGGAGCTCGGAGAAGTAGCGTCGCCCCTTCGCGTCGGCGAGCCACGCGTCCTGCGGCCCCGGCAGCAGCTCGCTGAACACCACGGGCACGTCGTCGCCGGAGGTCGCGTGCGCCGAGCGGAGCATCGTGGCGAACGCCGACACGTACCGGGGGCCGGTGAAGTCCACGTACACGGGCTTGATCTCGGTGCCCACCTTGGCGAACACGCGGTCGGGCAGGCCGAGCGACTGCCGCAGGCGGCGCGCGTCCAGGTATTCGCGGGCGGGGCCGCGTCCCGGCACGAGCCCGGTCGCGCCGACCGTCGTACGCCAGGTCTCGCGGGCGACGACGACGCGGTCCAGCGTGATGCGCGGCTGGTGCGGGCCCGCGCCGACGAGCTTGAACGCCTCGGCGCCCAGCCAGCCGAACAGCAGCGCGAACACCTCGCGCAGCGGGCGCCGCAGCCCGCCCGGGCCGGTGACCTCCAGCGTCCCGTCGCGTTCGGTCACGGTCAGCGAGACGATCGGCAGGACGCGGTCGGGATCGGCGCCCGGCGCGGCCGTGAAGGCCAGCTGATGGTCGGTGACGCCGAGCATCGGCGCGATGCGCGCGGTGTACTGCGGCCACCACGTCGGATACAGCGGCCGGAACTGGCGGCCGATGTCCTCCGCCGCGGCGGCCCGCAGCCGGTCGGGGTCGGGGTGCCGGTCGCTGAAGACCGCACAGTCCAGGGTCGGCCAGGCCGCGTGCATCTCGCCGAGCACGAGCATGAAGTCGCCCGCCGCGAGCGCCTCCACGCCGGGCGCGCAGACGAACAGGTCGGGGCTGTGCACCCGGCCGGCCGCCCAGCCGGGGCGTTCGGCCGCGAACAGCTCGGCGGCGCGCTCGTGCAGGTCCGCGCTGGTGAACGAGACGCGATGCTCGCCGGGCGCGACATCACCGAGCTCGAACAGTTCGGCCCAGCGGCGGGCGAACTCGGCGGTGACCGTGTCCGCCGGACGGCCCCGCCCGGTCAGCAGCCGCTGGGCGGCCTCCCAGAACACCGGCATCGGCACGCCGTCCGCGCCCGGTTCGAGCAGTTCCCGGTAGAGGTCTCGGAAGCCGTCGTCGTACGCCTCCGCCAGCGTCGCCGACAGCCACCGCGCGGTCGGAAGCAGCACCGACCCGAACGGGCCCGACAGCGCCTCCAGGATCGGGCGGCCGAACGTGAAGTCCACGTCGCGAACGGTGTCCTCGTAGCAGAGGCTCCGGCCCGCGTACATCTGCCCGTCGCGGCGATGCGACTCGGCTCCGGTGACGGCCGTGAACTCGGCGTCGAGCCGTTCCAGCGCGGCGGCCAGGGCGTCGGCGTCCCCGGCGGCCTCGGCCACGGCGTCGCGCGCCTTGTCGAGCCGGTCGAGCCCGGCGAGCGCGCGTTCCCTGGCCTGCTGCTCGGGGATCGCGGTGAGGACGTCGCGCAGGACGCGCTCGGCGAGAGAGTTGTAGGGCATGTTCACGCCGCGCCAGACGATTCCGGCTTCCACCAGCCGGTCCAGTGCCTCGACGCTGCGTTCATCGGGAGCGATCTCGGCGGCGGCGCGGACACCGTCGCACCGGGACAGGACCTGCGCCTCCACGTCGTTCAGCGGCAGGGGCTCCTCGCCGGGCCGCAGCACGTGCCCGCCCTCGACGGCCAGCTGCGGGTGGATGCCCGCGGGCAGCCACGGACCGACGTCCGGGTCGGCGAGCAGCGCGGCGACGTAGGCCTCCATCGCCCAGAACTCATAAGAGACGTTGCGGGCCCGTACGAGCCCCTCGCCCGGCTGCGCGATGACGGCCGGGGCCGAATCGGGGTCGATCGTGCCCCAGGCGACGGGACCGAAGAAGCCCACGGTGTCGTTCTTGCCGCAGTAGCGCTGCCAGTAGCGGACGAGCGTGTTCTCGCGCTCTCGCCGCTTCTTGCGTACGAGCCTGGGACTCTTCCCGCTCGCCGAGACTCCGTCCGGCGGAGCGGGCTCGGTCAGCCGCGCCAGATGGCTCGCGGCGGCGGGGTTCTGCCAGGTCACGGCCTCACGGAAGAGCGGGTCGGCGGCGACCTGTGCCGCGGCGTGTGCGGCGGACGCCAGGGCCGCGTCCAGGGCCTTCTCGAACTCGGCCTCGCTCGCCTGGTCAGCCAGGAACGCGTCGGCGACGGCCGCGCACTCGGGCGCCTCGAAGAGGGTGAGCCCGTCCGCGGGGAATCCGGCGGATCGCAGGAGCGCGTCCCGCCAGACCGACCAGCGTGTACCTGGAAGCGGCACCGCATGTGAGGGTGTCGAAGGTGCGTCGTCGCCCATCGCGGCCTCCCGCCGATGCCGGAAAAGGTTCCCACCCCGACGAAGATCAACATAACGTGTGATCAATCCGCCGTCATCCCTTTCGGAGGCCAGCATGCGCTGCGACGGTCTGTTCCTCGCCGGGCTCGCTCACCGGCTCCCCGCCACCATGGACGTGGACGGCGCGGTCGCCGACGGCCGGTACGACCGGGCCGAGCAGGAGGCCGACGCGTATGCCTCGGTCACCGTCGCCACGGACGAGGCGCCGCCCGAGATGGCCGTCGCCGCCGCGCGCCTGGCGCTCGGCCGTGCGGGGACGCGGCCGTCCGACGTCGCGCTCGTCCTGCACGCCTCGGCGTGGTTCCAGGGCGTCGACTACTGGCCGCCCGCCGCGTACGTGCACCGCGAGGTCCTGGGCGAGGCGGGCCGGTACGCGCCCGCGATGGACGTTCAGCAGATGTGCGCCGGGGCCATGGGTGCGGTGGAGCTGGCCGCCTCCTACCTGGCCGCCGACGCCTCCCGCCAGGCCGCCCTGGTCACCACCGCCGACCGGTACGCCGACCCCGGCTTCGACCGGTGGCGCAGCGACGTGCGCGGCATCGTCTACGGGGACGGCGCGGCCTCGGCGGTCATCGGCAGGGAGGGGTTCGCGCGGCTGCTGTCGGTCTCGACGGTCGTGGACACCGAGCTTGAAGGCATGTACCGCGGCGACGAGCCGTTCGCCGTGGCGCCAGGCCGCAAGGTGGACGTGCGCGCGCGCCGCGAGGCGTTCGCCGCCACCGCGCGGGCGCGGCTGGGCAGCGTGGCGGACCGGACCACCTCGGGCCTGACCGACGCCGTCGGGCGGACCCTCGACGAGGCCGGGCTGAAGGTCGACGACATCGCCCGGTTCGTCTTCCCCAACGTCGGGCTCTTCGTGTTGCGGACCCGGTACGCCGAGCCGCTCGGCGTGGACCTCGAACGCACCACCTGGGACTGGGGCCGCCGCACCGGCCACGTGGGCGCGGCCGACCAGCTCACCGGGCTGACCCACCTGGTCGAGAGCGGGGCGGTGACGCCCGGCGACCGGGTGCTGCTGGTCGGCATCGGCGCCGGATTCGCCTGGACCTGCGCCACCGTCGAGATCACCGAAAGCCCGGACTGGAACAGCTGAATTATCTGCCGTTTTCCCGGGTTATTAACCCCTTCTGTGACGGTCTAGTGCGGCGCTTCCGGCAGCTTCCTACAAATCAGCCGGGTTCTCGCCCGGAAGGTTCCGCTTTGCCCAAGATCATGTTTTGATGTGGGCTGATCGACTCGCACTGCTCCCTGGGGGTCGTGGTCGCCGATGAAGGTGCTTTACATCACCGGTTGGTGCCGAAGCGGAAGCACGATGCTGGGCAACGTCCTGGCGGAGGCTCCGGATATCGTCCATGTGGGCGAGTTGCGATTCCTGTGGCTGAACGGTGTGCTGGGCAGCGGCAGTAACAGCCGTTGTGGCTGCGGCGAGAACCACCGCCAATGCCCGTTCTGGTCCGAGGTGCTGGAAGAGGTCCTGGAGAAGGCCCGTCCGGCCGGGCGTTCACTGGAGGAACACGCGGCCGAGGTCGTGGCCTGGCAGGAGGCGTGCCGGACCCGGCACACCTGGAAGGTGCTGCGCGAGCCGCCCGGCAACGGCTGGCCCGAGACGCTCGCCGCCGCATACCACGCCATCGCCCGCGTCACCGGCGCACGGGTCATCGTCGACAGCTCCAAGTTCGCCTCCGACGCCGCGCTGCTGTCCGCTTTGCCGGGGATCGAGGGCCGCTACGTTCACCTGGTCCGGGATCCGCGCGCGGTCGCCTGGTCGTGGCTGCGCCCCAAGGACTACACCGGGCAGCGCTCGACCGTGAACAGCACCGCCAACTGGACGGTCTTCAACCTGGCCGCCGAGGCCGTCGGCCGCGCGCACCGCACGGACTCCCTGCGCCTGCGGTACGAGTCTCTCGTCCGCGACCCGCGCGCCGCCCTCGACGACGTCCTCAGCCTGGTCGGGCACGAGGGGCCGAACCCCGTCGCCGCCGACGGAACGGTCGAGCTCGGCGGCAACCACACGGTCACCGGCAACCCGAACCGCTTCGGCCGTGGCCGGACCCCGATCGAGGAGGACCGCAGATGGCACGCCGCGCTGCCACGCAGGCAGCGTTCGGCGGCCACCCTGCTCGCGCTTCCGCTGCTGCACCGCTACGGCTACGGCTATGGGAGAAGGGTGTGAGGTGGACCTCGGACTGAACGGAAAGGTCGCCCTGGTCTCGGGCGGCTCCGCGGGCATCGGCCTGGCGATCGCGCGCGACCTGGTCCGCGAGGGCGCCACGGTGTCGATCGCCGGCCGCGACCCCGCGCGGCTCGCCAAGGCCCGCGACGGCCTCCGCGCCGAGCTGGGCGCGGACGTCGGCATCCGCACGCTGGACATCCGCGACACCGAGGCGGCCCGCGCCTGGGTCGAGGACACCGCCGCCGAGCACGGCGCGGTGCACATCGCGGTCACCAACGCCGGCGGGCCGCCCGCCGGTCCGACCAGCGCGTTCGGCCCGGACGACTATCGCGCCGCGTTCGAGCTCGGCATGATCGCCCACATCGCGCTCGCCCAGGCGGCGCTGCCGCACCTGCGCGAGGCGGGCTGGGGCCGGATCCTCATGATCACCAGTGAGACGATCCGCGACCTCATCCCCAAGTACGCGCTGTCGGGCATCGCGCGGTCCGGGCTGATCGGCTACGCCAAGACGCTGGTGCACGAGCTCGGGCAGGGGAACATCACCGTCAACGTGCTCGCGCCCGGCTACACCGCGACCGACGCGCTGCTCAGCGGCCTCAGCGGCGACGCCGAGGCGCGTGCCGCCCAGGTCGCCCGGGTCGCCGAGGAGGCGGGCATCCCGCTCGGCCGGGTGGCCCGCCCCGAGGAGGTCGCGGCGGCCGGAACGTTCCTGCTGAGCGACCGCGCGAGCTTCGTCACCGGCACCGTCCAGGTCGTCGACGGCGGCCGTTCGCTGGGAGTGTGACCCGTCCTGTTCGATCACTGGGAGTGTGACGCGTGTCCGACGTTCGCATGATGCTGGACGACCCGGAGCTGACCCGGCGCAGCCCGGGGGAGGAGTTCGCGCTCGCCCACGCCCGGCGGGGGCCGGACGCCTCGGTCGAGCTGCGCGCCTCCATCAGCGACCTGTTCCCGCCGGCCAAGCGCCGTCCCCGCCTCACCGTCAGGCACCTGCTCCGCAAGGCGGTCGTCGACTCCGACGAGGTCACCGTCTTCACCGAGCGGTCCGAGAACACCGCGCCCGACGACGCCGCCCCCGAGTGGAAGTTCGAGGTCGGCGCGCAGGCGGTGAAGACGCAGACGATCCGCGCCGCCGTACCGGTGCCCGCCGAGATCCTCACCGACCCCGCCGCGCTGGCCGCGTTCGTCGACTACCGGCTGCTGGTGCGGCTCGGCACGGCGGAGAACGACGTCCTGCTGAACGGGACCGGCCCGATCCGCGGCCTGCTGCGTTCGCCGGGCCTGCGCCACCGCCCGGAAGCGGCCGAAGAGGAGTCGGCGGCCGATGCGCTGCTGGCGACGGCGGCGCTGTGCGAGTGGTACGGCGGGTCGGCCGACGGGATCGTCATGCACCCCGACGACTGGTGGCCGCTGGTCGCCGACGGCGCGTTCCTGGAACGGCTCGCCGTCCAGGGCGTGAAGGTCAGCCGCACCCGCATGATCCCCCCGGGAACGGCGATGGTCGGCGACTTCACCGCCGCCGCGACCCTGCTGGACCGCCGCTCCTCGACGATCCGGCTGGAAGGGGACTCGCTGGTGGCCGAGATCCGCGAGGGCCTCGCCGTGCACCTGCCGGGACACTTCGTGCTCACCTCACTTCCGGGCCGGCGCTGATGAGCGGGCAGGCCGCGCCCGATCTGCCGCCCGATCTGCCGCCGGATCCGCCGCCGACAGAGCTGTCGGCCGTCGCCCACCGGGTGCGCGAGCACATCGTGGGCATGTGCGCGGGACCCGAGGGCGGCCATCTGGGCGGATCGATGTCGCTGGTCGAGATCCTCACGCTTCTCTACTTCGAGGTCATGCGGATCGACCCGCGCCGCCCCGCCGCGATGGACCGCGACATCTTCCTGCTCAGCAAGGGCCACGGCGCCATCTGCCTGTACGCCGTGCTGGCCGAACGGGGCTTCTTCCCGACCGCCGAACTCGCGGGGTACGCCCGGCCGGGCAGCAGGCTGATGGGCCACCCGGTCCGCGCCGTGCCGGGTGTGGAGATGCCCACCGGTTCGCTCGGGCACGGGCTCGCGTTGACGAACGGGTTCGCCCTCGCGCGCCGGGACCGCCGGTGCTTCACGGTCATGGGCGACGGCGAACTGCAGGAAGGGTCGGTCTGGGAGGCGGCCATGGCCTCGGCCTCGCTCGGGCTGGGCAACCTGACCGCCATCGTCGACCGCAACAGCCTGCAGATCACCGGCGCCACCGAGGACACCATCGGCCTGGAGCCGCTGGCCGACCGCTGGCGCAGCTTCGGCTGGGTGGTCCGCGAGGTGGACGGCCACGACTACGGCGCGCTGCGCCAGGCGCTCGCCCCGGACGCCGCCGATGTGGACGGTACGGGCCGTCCGCACGTGATCATCGCGCGCACCGTCAAGGGACGCGGGCTGCCGTCGCTGGAGGCCAAGGCCCGCAGCCACTACGCCAAGCTGAACGGCCGCCAGACCGAACGTTCCCTCGCCGTCCTGCGCGCCCGGCACAAGCGGGCGACCTCATGACAAGCGAAGGCGTGATGGCCCCGGCCGGTGACGCGGTTCCCCGGCCGAAGTCCGCGCGCGAGGCGTACCGCGACCTGCTGCCCGGGCTGATGCTCGCCGACGACCGGCTGTACTGCCTGGACAGCGACACCGGGCTGTTCGAGCGCGACGCGTTCGCCGCCGTCCCGGACCGCTACCTGAACCTCGGCATCGCCGAGCACAACCTGATGGGCACTGCGGCGGGCCTCGCCGCGAGCGGGAAGATGCCGTACGTCAGCACGATGGCCACCTTCGCCACCACCCGGGCGCTGGAGGCCGTCAAGATCGACGTCGCGTACAACGAGCTGCCCGTGCGCATCGTCGCCACTCACGGCGGGCTGGCCGCAGGTCACCTCGGCCCGACCCACCACTCGCTGGAAGACCTGGCGATCATGCGGGTGCTGCCCGGCTTCACGGTGGTCGTTCCGGGCGACGCGCGGCAGGCGGAGGAGGCGGTACGGCAGAGCGTCGCGCTGCCCGGTCCCGCCTACATCCGGCTCGGCCGTTCCGCGACCCCGGACCTGGACGGGTTCGTTCAGCCAGGGGCGGCGGCCGGGGTCGCCGGGGTCAGGCCGTTCGAGATCGGCAAGGCCCAGTGGCTCCGGCACGGCGGGGACGTCGCGTTCATCGCCTGCGGGCCGCATCCGGTGCTGGCCGCGCTGCGCGCCGCGGACCGGCTGGCGGAGCACGGCGTGCGGGCCGCCGTCCTCAACCTGCACACGCTTCTCCCGCTCGACGTGGACGCCATCGTTACCGCGGCCGCGGGGACGGCCGGCGTCGTCACGATCGAGGAGCACTGGCGCGCGGGCGGCCTCGGCGGCGCGGTCGCCGAGACGCTGGCCGAGCACGCGCCCGCCCGGGTCTCCCGGATCGGCATGCCCGCCACGTTCTCCGAACGCGTGGGCGGCCAGGACGAGCTGCTCAGCCGGTACGGAATCACGTCCGACGCCGCCCTCGGCGCGGCCCTGAACCTGATCGGAGCAATCGATGGAGGCGGTACGAGTGACCCTGACCTGTCCCGAGTGTGAAGGCCCGGTCGAGCTCGCCGAGCCGGTGCGGCTCAGCGAGATCGCCCAGTGCGGCGACTGCTCCAGCGAGCTGGAAGTGGTCGAGCTGGACCCGGTGTCCCTGTCCCTGGCCCCCGAGATCGAGGAGGACTGGGGCGAGTGAGGCCGGTGGCCGTGCTGGCCTCCAGGGTGCGGTACGAGGAGAAACGCCTCTTCGCCGCCCTGGAGCGCCGCGAGGTGCCGTACGTCCACATCGACACTCGCCGGTTCAGCGCCGAGCTGGACGGCGGTCCGCGTGCGGGCGGCGGCGTTCCGGCGTACGCGGCGGCGCTGAACCGGGAGATCTCCCTCAGCCGCGGCATGTACGCGTCGCTGCTGCTGGAGGCCCGCGGCGTCCCCACGGTCAACCGGTCCGAGGTGATCGAGGTCTGCGGCGACAAGCTGCGCACGTCGCTGGCACTGGAACGTGCCGGAATCCCCGTCCCGCGCACGGCGGTGGCTCTGACGCCGGAGGCGGGCGCCGAGGCGGCCGAGAAGCTGGGCTTTCCGGTCGTGATCAAACCGCTGGCGGGCTCCTGGGGACGGCTGGTGGCGGCGGTCCACGACCGGGCGGGCGCCGAGACCGTTCTGGAGCACCGGGCGGCGCTGCCCTCGCCGCAGCAGCACATCGTCTACCTGCAAGAGCTGGTCGACAAGCCGGGCCGTGACATCCGGGTGATCGTCGCCGGTGATGAGGTGATCGGCGCGACGTACCGCTACGGCGACGGCGGCTGGCGTACCAACGCCGCGCTCGGTGCGCGTTCCGAACCGTGCCCGCTCACCCCCGAGCTGACCGAGCCGGCGCTGGCGGCCGCGCGCGCGGTCGGCGGCGGCGTGCTGGGCGTCGATCTGATCGAGGGCCCCGATGGGCCGCTGGTGCTGGAGGTCAACCACACCGTGGAGTTCCGCGGCTTGCAGGAGGCGCACGGCGAGGCCGTGGACGTCGCGGACGCGATCGTCACCCACGTGCTCTCCGCCGCAGAGCAGGCCGGAGCGATCGGGTGATCCGGGTCAGCGTCATGGGCGCCGCCGGATACCTGGGCGGCGAGCTCCTGCGGCTCCTGATCGGGCATCCCGGAACGGAGGTCACCCAGGCGATCTCCACCCGCTTCCCGGGCCGCCGCGTCGACTCCGTTCACCCGAACCTGCGGGCCCAGACCAACCTGGCGTTCAGCGCTCCCGACGACCTGGACGATTGCGACGTGCTGCTGACCGCCACGCCGCACCGGGCCACGATGAACCTGCTGCCCGAAGTGAGGCGGCACGCCAAGACGGTCATCGACCTGTCCGGCGACTTCCGGCTGCCCGACACCTCGGTCTACGAGCGGTACTACGGCGTCCCGCACACCGCACCCGAACTGCTGAACGACTTCGTCCCCGGCATTCCGGAGATCTTCCGTGCCGAGCTGGCCGACGCCGATCTCATCAGCGTGCCGGGATGCATGGCCACCGCCGCGATCCTCGCGCTGCGTCCGCTGACCGGCCTGATCGAGCCCGACGTGCAGATCGACGCCCGTACCGGATCGAGTGGCTCGGGCGCGCTCGCGGGGGACTCCAACCTGCACGCCGAGCGCAGCGGAGCGATGCGGGTGTTCGCGCCTGTCCGCCACCGCCACGAGGCCGAGGTGTCGAGGCTGACCGGGCTGAACGCACGGATGGCCGCCACCGGCGTCGAGGCCGTGCGCGGAGTCCAGGTCGTCTGCCACGCCAAGGCGACGGCCGACTCCGGCGTGGTGGACGAGAAGACCCTCCGCCGTGCCTACCGCGAGCATTACCGCGACGAGCCGTTCGTCCGGATCGTCGCGCACCGCGCGGGCGCGCACCGGCTGCCCGACCCCAAGCTGCTGTCCGGCTCCAACTACTGCGACGTCGGCTTCGCCGCGGACGGTGGCGAAAGTGCGGGCGGCGACCACGGCGGCGGCCGGATCACCGCGATCGCGGCGCTGGACAATCTCGTCAAGGGCGGGGCGGGCGCCGCCGTGCAGTGCCTCAACATCCGGACGGGCCAGCCCGAGACCCTGGGCCTGGAGTTCCCCGGCCTGCACCCGATCTGATGGGCGTCCTCGTGGTCAAATGCGGCGGCGCCGTCCCCGTCGAGGCGGTGTGCGCGGACCTGTCCGGCCTGGCCGGGCGGGTGGTCCTCGTTCACGGCGGCGGGCCCGAGATCGACCGGCTGACCCGTGAGCTCGGCGTGCCCACCCGCACCCTCGTGTCGCCCAGCGGCATCACCAGCCGGCACACCGATCCGGCCACTCTCGACGCGGTCACCCTCGCCCTCACCGGCCGCGTCAAGCCCCGGCTGCTGCGCGCCCTGGCCGCCGCCGACGTTCCGGCGGTGGGCCTGACCGGCCTGGACGGCGGGGGACTCCTGCGCGCCCGCCGCAAGGCCGCGCAGCGCACCGTTCAAGACGGCCGCACGGTCATCGTCCGGGATGATCACAGCGGCCGCCTGACCTCCGTTCGCCCCGACGTACTCCACACCCTCCTCAAGGCGGGCTTCGTCCCGGTCGTGTCGCCGCCCGCCACCGGCGAGGACGGCGCCCCGGTGAACGTGGACGCCGACCGTGCCGCAGCGGCGATCGCGGCCGCGCTGGGCGCCGACCGGCTGATCCTGCTCACCACCGCCCCGGGCCTGCTGCGGGACGCGTCCGACGAGAGCACTCTCCTGGCGCGCTGCGCGCTGCCGCGTGAGGGCTCGATGCCGTACGCGGCGACCGGCGGCATGCACCGCAAGCTCATCGCAGCCCGCGAGGCACTGCTCGCGGGCGTTCCCCAGGTGACGGTCGGCGATGGGCGGGTACCCCGTCCCGTGACCGCCGCCCTGGACGGCACCGGCACGACCCTGGAGGTCGCATGAACACGCCCGTCGACTTGCTGCAGGCCATGCTGTCCATCCCCTCGCCGTCCGGGCGGGAGGACGAGCTGGCGCGCTTCCTGGAGAAGGCCATGAACGACCTGGGCATGGCCGCCCGCCGCGACGAGGCGGGCAACGTGATCGGCGACATCGGTGCGGGCAACGGTCCGGTGGTGATGTTCCTCGGGCACCTGGACACCGTCGACCGCCCCCTGCCCGTCCACCGCGACGCCACCCATCTCCACGGCCGCGGCGCCGCCGACGCCAAGGGCCCTCTGGCCGCGATGATCAGCGCCGCCGCGTCGCGCCCCTCGTTCCCCGGAACGATCCGGGTCGCGGGCGCCGTCGAGGAGGAACGCCTCTCCCGGGGAGGCGAGCACCTGGCCCGCACCCTCTCACCCCCCGACGCGCTCCTCATCGGTGAGCCGAGCGGCTGGTCCCGGGTGGTGCTCGGCTACAAGGGCAAGATCGACATCAGCTACCGGGTCGTCCGCGACGCGACCCACTCCACCAACCCCGAGGCCAAGGCCACCGAGGTGGCGGTCGGCTTCTGGCACGACCTCCTCGACGCCCTGGGCCCCGAACGCGACCACGGCTCGTTCAACCTCCCCGCGGCCACCCTGCGCGGCATGCACGGCGACGCGATCGAGGCCCGCCTGGACATCGACTGCCGCGTCCCGCCCGGCTTCGACGCCGAGGCCCTGACCGAGCGCCTGCACCTCATCGCCAACGGCGGCGACGTCACGGTCGTCCGCCACATCCCCGCGGCTCGCAGCCCGCGTTCCGACCCCGTCGTACGGGCCGTCACCGCGGCCATCCGCCGGCACGGCGGCACGCCCCGCCCCACCCTGAAGACCGGCACGTCCGACATGAACACCGTCGCGCCCCACTGGCCCGTCCCGATGGCGGCCTACGGGCCCGGCGACGGCTCCCTTGACCACTCCGACAACGAGAACATCGAGATCGCCGAATACCTCAAGGGCATCGACGTCCTCACCACGACCCTCGACGAACTGGCCACCGCCCTTTAGGCCCTGCTGACATCGGCTCAGAAGCCGATGTCGGCGCGGCGGTACGTGGGCGGGCGGCGAACGCGGCCGGCGCGTTCGTAGGCGTAGGCCAGCCGCAGCAGGGTCGGCTCGCTCCACGCCGTTCCCATGAACGTCAGGCCGACCGGCAGACCGAACGCGAAGCCCGCCGGGACGCTGATCGCGGGATACCCGGCGAGCGCGGCGGGCGTGGAGGCACCGCCGCCGTAGCTGTCGCCGCGAATCAGGTCGATCTTGGCCGGCGGGCCCGTGGTCGGCATGACCAGCGCGTCCAGCCGGTGTTCGCGGAGCACGGCGTCGATGCCCTCGGCCTGCGACAGCCTGTGGTTGGTCGCCAGGGCGTCGCGGTATTCGCGCTCGCTGTAGTTCAGCTTCTGCACGGCCTCGAGCCCGTCCTGCTGCACGTAGCGGAGCTCCCGGTCGGCGTGCGCGCTGTTGAACGCGATCAGCTCGGCCAGGCTGCGCGGATGGTCGCCGGGAGCGGCTGCCAGGTAGGCGTTCAGCCCCCGCTTGATCTCGTACGCCTGGACGACGACCGAGGTCGGCAGGTCCTCGAGCTTTTCCGCGGTCGGGATGTCCGCAGGGTCGACCACGGTCGCGCCCGCCTTGCGCAGCGTGGCGATCGCCTGCTCGGCGATCTCGTCGGCATGGTGGTCGTAGCCGAAGTAGACCGTTCGCGGCACGCCGATGCGCGCACCGCGCAGCCCGTCCGGATCCAGGAAGCGGGTGTAGTCGGCATGGAAATGGCCGCGGCTCGCCTGCGTCGCCGGGTCGCGGTCGTCGACACCCACGAGCGTGCCGAGCACGGTGGCCGCGTCTCGGACCGTCCGGGCGATCGGCCCAACGCTGTCCTGGCTGGGCACACCCGGAATGACGCCCCCGCGCCCGACCAGCCCGACGGTCGGCTTGATCCCCACCACGCAGTTGGCCGACGACGGATCGATGATCGAGCCGTTGGTCTCGGTGCCGATCGCGGCGACGCACAGTCCGGCCGCGACGGCGGCCGCGCTGCCGGAGCTGGACTCGTTCGGCGACCGGTCCAGCTTGTAGGGGTTGCGGGTCTGCCCGCCGCGCGCGCTCCACCCGGCATGGTGGGTGATCGACATGCCACCGGCCCACTCGCTCAGGTTGGCCTTGCCCAGCAGAACGGCACCGGCCGCGCGCAGCCGCGCCGCGACGGTCGCGTCCCTGGCCGGCCTCAGCCCTTCGAGCGCGAACGACCCGGCCGTCGTGTGCATCCGATCCGCGGTCTCCACCAGATCCTTCACCAGTACCGGCATGCCGTGCAGAGGCCCACGGGAGCGCCCACCGGCGTCCACCCGGCGCGCCTCCTTCAGCGCGTCGGGATTCACCTCGATCACCGCCTTCACCAGCGGGTCGATGCGTTCGATCCGTTCCAGGAAGAACCGGGTGAGCCGCTCGGCGTTCAGCCGCCCCTCGTCCATCAGCCGGCGAAGCTCGGCGGCGCCCAGCTCCTCCCAGCCGCCCGCCGCATTGGCACCGGCCTTGCCGAGCCAGGGCGCGGCCGCCACCGCAGTGCCGAACCCGAGCACGCTGCGCCGGGTGGCGGTCATCCGCCCCGTTCGCTGTCCCTCAGTCATGTCCCAGAACGCTATTGACGCGGTCGCCGCTTGACCCTCCGGCAGCCCCGCCCGCCGCAGTGGCAAGAGCACCCCCACCGAAACGGGGGCCACCCGGAGTGCCATCCGCCGCCAGCTCAGGGTTCGGGTTGGTTGCCTGCTTCGGTGAGGAGGCGGTCGCCGAGTTCGGTCCGGGAGTAGAGGACCTGGCGGCCCGCCCGGCGGGAGGTGAGGAGGCCGGCGGCGCGCAGGGCTTGGAGGTGGACGCTGAGCGTTGGCGCGGACAGGGCCATCTGGGTGGCGGCCTGGGTGGTCGACATCGGCAGGTCGAGCTGGCTCAGGAGGGCGGCCCGGGTCGGCCCGAGGACGCCCGCGAGCGCCGAGCCCGTCGGCTCGGGGTGCTTCTCCCAGAGCCGGCCGAGGCCGCGCGGGGAGTAGGAGATGCTGGGCGGCTCCGGCCTCGCGGTGCGCACCAGGACGTCCGGCCAGGCGAAGGCGCAGGGGATGAGGAGCAGGCCGCGCCCGTCGCAGTCGGCGTGGCCCTCGTAGTACTTGACGATCCTCAGCGTCTGGTCGACGAAGGACACCGACGGGTGCAGGTTGCTCATCATCCGGTCGACGCCGCCGTCGGCCAGGGCGTCGAGCCGGTAGGCGATGTCGTCGTGGAGCAGCGCGTCGATCCGCGGCCAGTCCGGGGCGATCGCGGTCTGGTGGTACGCGTCGAGGGCCTGGGTGATGGGGCCGAGGCCCGCGTCGGGCCGGTCGACCAGCGCTTGGAGGAGGGCCAGCCGCCCTTGCCGGCCCGGCGCCTGCTGGGCGACCGCGTGGCCTGCCAGGTGCGCGATCTCCTGCGCCACGATCTCAGGGTCGGCCTCGGCGATCTGCGCGAGCGCGTCGGCGAACGTCGAGGACCGGCGGCCGGGTGGCGGCACCAGGAAATCGGGGATGTAGCCCTCGGGCCGTACCAGCGCACGGAGCAGGTCCAGGTCGCTCTCGCGCAGTCGTGCTGAGCGTTCGGCGAACCTGGCGATCCACGGGCGGTGCAGGTGCCGCCGGCGGCTGCCGGCCGCCAGCGTGCGAAGGCTGGTGACGGTCTCCTTGAGGGGCGAGGCGGCGAAGCGCACGCGGGTCAGGTCGGCCGCCGTGAAGTGCAGATGGATCACGCGGCGACCCCTTCCGGATCACGCGGCGACCCCTTGGATTAGGTCTGAGCCTAATCGTGGCGCCGGGCAGCTCGCCACAGGAAACTGGGGACACCCAACCGGACCTGGGAAAGGACCCTGAAATGCGCACGCTGATCTACACCGCCTTCGTCTCCTTGGACGGCGTCGTCGACTCACCCGGCGGCGGCACGGCATCGGAGAACCACCGCAGTGGCGGTTGGACGTTCAAGGACTTGGAATTCCTGCCCGAGGCGTACGAGATCAAGGGCCGCGAGTCCGAGGAGGCCGCCGCGCTGATGTTCGGCCGGACCAGCTACGAGGCGTTCTCGCCGCTGTGGCCGGACATGGAGGACTTCGCCACCCTGAAGGACCTGCCGAAGTACGTCGTGTCGACCACCCTCGAAGAGGACGCCCTCGTCGACAACTGGGGCGACATCACGATCCTGCGCTCGGCCGAGGACGTCGCGAAGCTCAGGGAGACCGACGGCGGCCCGATCGTCATTCACGGCAGCGCCACGCTCGCCCGCACGCTTTCCGACGCCGGCCTGATCGACCGCTACCACCTGCTGGTGTTCCCGTTGCTGCTCGGAGCGGGCAAGCGGATGTTCAGCGACACCGACAAGGACAAGCAGATGCTGAAGCTGGTCGAGTCCGAGACCTACGCCAACGGCATCACCAAGTTCGTCTACGACGTCGTTCGCTGAGGTGGCCGCCATGACGAACGAAGCGGTGAACGAGACCCTGCCCGAGGCGTACGAGCGGCTGCACGCCTATGGGCCGGAGTTCGGCGGCGACGAGGAGGGCAACCACGGACTGACCAACCACGGCCCGATGGCGGTGGAGGTCATGGTCCGGCGGGGCCTCGACATCGACGTCGAAAGCTGGCTCGACCAGTACGTAGGCCGCCTCGCGGAGCTGCCGGGCGCGAACGCGACCATCAAGCCCGGCGAGTGGAGCGCGGCGCTGGGCCGGGCGCGGCGGCTGCCCGACTGGACCGCCTACTTCCAGCACGAGCTGGCCGAACGTCCCTGGACGGACGTGCTCACCGAGTGGTGGCCGCGGCTGCTGCCGGGGATCGTCGCGGGCTCGACCCACGGCGTGATCCGGGTCAGCCATGCGGTGCGTACGCTGCGCGGGAACGCGGGTGCCCCGGGTGCCCCGGGTGCCCCGGGCGCCCCGGGTGCCACTGGCGCACCGGGTGCTCCAGCCGTCCCGGCACGCGAGACCCTCGACGAGCTGGCGCACGGGCTGGCGTTCTGGGCGGCCCGCTACCGCAGCCTCGCCGGGGTCGTTCCGCCGGAGGGCACGCTCACGCCGCAACAGGGACTGGCGGGCGTCGCCCGACTTGAGGACCAGAGCGGCGTCATCGCCCACCGGCTCGACCGGCTCGAACGCAGCCCTGACTGGACCGCGAACCTGCGCGCGCTGAAGCCCGCCGCGTCCGCCGAGGAGGTTCCAGCGCGCCTGGAGTCGCTCGTCGACACCGGCGCCAAGGCCTACCTCGAGTACGGTCACGGCTCGCCGGTCCTGCTGGTCCACGCCGCCACCGCGCCCAACGCCGTGCGGCACGTACTCCCGGTCCTGCCGGCCGAGCAGTGGGCGCCGAGCCTCGCGGCGGCCTGGGCGGCGATGGTGGCGCTCGTCGCGACGTACGCCCCGGCCCGGCCCGCCCCGTGCTCGGAGATCGTTCAGCGTCATCCTGAGCTGACCGCCGAGGACGCGTTGCAGCGGGCGGCCGAGCACGGCGACGAGCACGTTCTGAAGTTCACCGACACGGTCGTCGAGTCCTACGACCGAACCGGCGACCCCGACCTGCTCGCCGCGACCCTGCACGCCGGCGAACTGATCAGCCGGTGACCCGGGAGAGCAGGCATCAGCGACACGGGAACGGCGGCGCCGCCCCGGCCATCGGGACGGCGCCGCCGCGCGAGGTGTGTCGTGTCAGGTCAGCCTGCGTTGATCTGCTGGGTCTTCAGGTTGTAGCCGGACAGCCGTACGACCGGTCCGGCGGCGGCGCGGTAGCGCGCGGTGATGGTCTGCTGCTCGCCGGGCCAGAGCGTGATGTTGTTGTCGCTCCAGCGGATCGGCAGCACCTGGCGGCCGCCGGCGAACACGTCGGCGCGGGTGAACAGCGCGGGCGTACCGCCCCCGCCGACGTTCCGGACCGTGATCGTGGTGACCGAGTCCGCGCCCTCGCGCCGGGTGTGCGCGGTGACCTTGACCGAGGCGTCGCCCAGGCTACGCAGGCCGCTGAGGTCGGCATAGCCGTCCTTCTCGAAGTTCGCGTACCCCTGGAAAGCGGCGTGCGTGGACTTCCAGTCGACCTTGTCGGCCTTGGTGGACAGCCAGTAGACGTTACGGCTGACCTGGGTGGACCCGCGGCTCAAGGTCAGCTTGGCGAAGTAGGTCCGCGAGATGCCCGCGGGCACCTTCGGCCGCATCGCCGTACGGACCTCCTGGCGGGACAGCGCTGACAGCGGCACGGTCTGCTTGCCCCGCACCTTGCCGTTGATGTCGATGAACTCGACCGTGGCGTGCAGGCCCTTCTGCGGGGTGTTGGTCTGGTTGGCCACCTGGACCGAGCCGTCCCGGTACGAGTACATGATGTGCACCGGCTCGTTGGCCTTCTTGGCGCCGAAGTACACGCCCGGCTGGTCGAAGTCGTAGCCGTACAGGCTCCACTGCAGCGACGGCCACGCCTTGTTCAGCATCCAGTAGATGACGCCGGTGCTCGGGTTGGCCTTGTCGGTGGAGTTGCCGATGTACGCCTCGAACTGGGCGCGGGCCACTTCGTACTCACCGAGCTGAACGGTCTTCTGGTAGCCGGCGGCGTCGGACCAGGGGCCGTACCGCTTCGCCAAGGCGGTGTTGTAGACGCCCATCCGCGCCAGCTTGTAGTACTCGGTGTAGGCGGAGGTGTGGAAAAGGTCCGCACCGGCGGTCGGCCCCTTCGTGGTGGCCGGATCCCAGATCTTCTGCTGATCCTCCTTGGTGAGGAAGCGGTCCAGCGAGTCCTGCGTGGGAATCGTGTTCCCCGCGCTCGCTTCCGCCTCGAATCCCCAGGCACTGCCGTTGAACATGAACATCCTGCCGGGGATGGAGGAGTTCACCGTTTCAGGGCCGTTCGCCCACCAGTAGCTCGGCGGCGCGTAGTTGTAGGAGCCCTCCTTGGAGCCGGACGCCCCCAGCTTCGGTGAGGATTCGTACCAGGCCGACGGAACGAGCGGGGTCTTCCAGTCGGCGGCGCGGAACGCGTTGAGGTAGATGTCCTCCTTGGTGGCGTCCGGTGCGTAGTCGCTGCCCAGGAAGAAGGTGAAGACGCTCGGGTGGTCGCGCAGCCGCGCCGCCATGTGCGCGGCCTGGTTGGCGGCGCTGGCCTTGGTGGCGTCGTCCCAGGTGCTGCTGTTGTCCTCCCAGCGGTCGCAGCACTGCCAGCCGGTCATGGCGAGGATGCCGGCCCGGTCCAGCTGGGCGAACATGTCGTCGGGCGGGAAGTTGCCCTCGAACCGCAGGGCGTTCAGGCCCATGTTCTTGACGTACGACAGCTGGTCGGCGATGTTGCCGGGCGAGTAGCGCAGGAACATGTCCTGCGACCAGCCGCCGCCGCGCACGATGAACGGGACGCCGTTCACCAGGAACTGCCGGTAGCCGCTGGAACCGTGGGTCTTGCCCGGCACGACCTTGGTCAGCCGTGAGGTGACGGTGCGGATGCCGAAGTCGTCGGCGTCCTGGTCGGAACGCGCGCCGTCCACGCCGGCCGCCACCGCGAGGTGGTACATCGGCTGGCCGCCCATCTGGTACGGCCACCAGATGTCGGGGTGCGCCAGGTGCAGGCCACGGTTGTCCGCCGGAGTCACGGTGACCGGCTTGGTCTCGTGCGGTGCCAGCGCGACCGTCTTGCTGAACGAGATCCGGGTCTTGCCCCGCGTGATGCTGCCGGAGAAGGCGGCCCGCCGCGGCTCGCCGGTGTTGTTGCGCAGGCTCGCCTTGACGGTCAGGTCCGAGGTGCTCAGGTCCTTGGCGTTGTGCTGGACGACATGCGCGTCCCGTACGGAGACCGGGCCGTTCTGGGCGAGTTGCGGGGCGGACTGGAGGCCGGTGTAGCGGTCCGGTGAGGGCGGGTTCCAGTCCACCATGTTGAGCGTCAGGTGCTTGCCGACCGGTTTGGACGGGTCGGGGTTGAACTCGTCCTGGTTCTTGGCCACGTCCAGTGCGATCGCGTTCGCGCCGTTCCGGACGTAGGCGGTGATGTCGAACTCGAACCGGGAGTAGGAGCCCCGCAGCCGCGCCCGGTCGGCGATCTTGCGGCCGTTGACCCAGAGGTCGGCGTCGCCGTTGATCCCGTTCATCGTCAGGAACGTGTGCCGGCCGGGCCGTGGGCGCACGGTCAGCTGCTCCCGGTACCACCAGTTGTCCTTGAACTGCTCGGCCGGCACCTTGGCCAGGTTGTCGCCGGTGAAGACGCCCGGGTAGCGGCCGTTCTCCACCAGCCCCGCCATGAGCGTCTGCGGCTTGGAGATCGGCAGCCATCCGTTCGCGCGGTAACCGGGGCTGCTGATCTTCGCTCCGTCGTGCCCGGCGACGGCGGAGGACTGGATCCGCCACCCCGAGTTCAGGGCGGACGTTCCGGGGTCCGGTCCGTCGGGCGTCCCTGCGGTGGCCTGTGCCGCGTCCGCCTGTGCCTCCGCCGCCGAGCCGGCCGTGATCGCCGCCATCCCGGACAGGCTCACCGCGGCGGCGATCGCGGTGGCCAGACCCGCCCTGCTCTTGGATGTGCTCCTGGACATCATCGCTCCCTAGTTAGATCGGTGCTCAATCTAACTAGGAGGCGTACGGCCAACAAGGCGCCTACACCTACCTGGTGAGGGGAGCTAAGACCCATTGACACCGGCGATCGGAGCTGCCTAGCATCCGTTCATTAGTTCGGAATCCGATCTAATGAGAATCGGGGTGGGGATCGTGAGTCGACCGGCCGACCCTGCGGACGCACGCCTCAGCGCCGGATCCATCGGGCTGCCGCAGGCGCTCTTCCAGTCCGTCACGCACATGGGCCCGGCGGCGGGCATCGCCTCGTCGCTGCTGGTCGCCATCTCGTTCGCCGGCCCCACCATGCCGCTGGCGATCGGCCTGGCGATGGTCGTCTGCCTGCTCATCGCCACCGCCGTCGCCCAACTCGCCCGCCACGTGACCACCGCCGGCGGCCTGGCCGACTACGCGACCGCCGGGCTCGGCCCGCGCGCCGGCCGGTTCGTCAGCTGGCTCTACCCGGTGCTGGAACTGCTGATCGCGCCGATCGTGTTCATGGTGCTCGGGCAGATCCTGGCCGGGGTGTTCGACCGCGACCTCGGGGTCACCGCGCCGTGGTGGCTGTGGATGATCGTCGCCGCCGCGCTGTCGGCCTACCTGAACGTGCGCGGGGTCCGGTCGTCGACCAACGCCGGCATCGTGCTCGGCGCGTTCGAGATCGCCGTGTTCACCGCCTTCGCCGTGTACCTGATCGTGCACAACGCCGGCGACAACACCGCGCGGGTGTTCGTGCCGTCCCACGCCCTCGAACCCGGCCTGTCCGGCGTCTTCAAGGGGATGGTCTTCTCCATCCTGGCGTTCCAGGGCTTCGAGACCGCCGCCCCGCTGGCCGAGGAGACGCAGGACTCGCGCCGCGTCATCCCGCGCGTCATCGTGCTGTCCACGCTGGTCGTCGGCGCGTTCTACCTGCTGTGCGGGTACGCGTCGGTGATCGGCTGGGGCTTCGACGACATGGCGGCGTTCGCGGCGAACCCCGACCCGTGGGGCGTGCTGGCCCGGCGGTTCTGGGGGATCGGCTGGGTCGTGATCCTGTTCGCCCTGGTCAACAGCTTCGTCGGGAACGGCAACGCCGGGGTGGCCGCCGCCTCCCGGATCCTGTACGCGCTGGGACGGCAGGGCACGCTGCCCAAGGCGTTCGGCAGGGTCCACCCGGTCCACGCCACACCGGCGAACGCCGTCTACGCCCAGACCGCGCTCACCATCGTGCTGGGACTCGCCCTCGGCGCCTCGTTCGGCGTGACCAAGGGGTTCTCCGTCCTCGCGACGGTCGTGACCGTCTTCGCGATCGTCCTCTACATGGTCACCTGCGCCGCCTGCGTCGCCTACTTCCGGCGGCGTCGCCCCGCCGAGTTCCGCTGGTTCCCGCACGCCGTGTGCCCGGTCGCGGCCATCCTGATCCTCCTGGTGCCGCTGTACTACCAGGTGCACCCCTGGCCCGCGTACCCGCTGGCCTGGGGCAACTGGTTCTGCATCGGCTGGATCGCCGCCGCCGCTGTCGCCGCGACGGCGTTCCGGCGACGCCCCGAACCCATGGACCGCAGCGCGCAGCCGGTGCGGCAAGCCACCCCGGGTCTGCCAGAGTGAACGCCATGGCTCTGGATGCATCCGGCGTGACCAGCGCGTCCCTGCTGAGGCGGCGCAACCAGCGGCTGGTCCTGGAGCTCGTACGGGCGCGCGGCGCGATCCGGCGCAGCGGGCTGATGGCCGCCACCGGCCTGGCGAAGTCCACCATCAAGGAAGTCTGCGACTCGCTCATCGAGCTCGGTCACCTTGAGGAGGTGCGCGACACCGCCGGGCACCGCGCGCCCGGCCGCCCCGCCGCGCAGCTGCGCCTGGCCGCGAGCCTGGGCGTGGTGCTCGGGCTCGACGTGGGCGCCGACAAGGTCCTGGCCATGGTCGCCGACCTGACCGGGAACGCGCTGGCCACGGTCAAGCGGCCGGTCCTCGAGGGCGCCCGTACCCGCGATGGGGTGCTCAGGCAGCTGCGCAGCTGCGTCGGGCACGCGCTGGCCGTGGCGGGAATGGAACGTACGGCCATCGCCGGAACGGTGATCGGCACCCCCGGCGCCGTCGACCCGGCGACCGGCCGGATCTCCCTCGCACCGCAGATCGCGGGCTGGGACGGAACGGTCCTCTCGGGCACGCTGACCGGCGAGGTCGGCGGGCAGGTCGCGGTGGAACGCGAGGCCGACCTGTCCTTCCTGGCCGAACGCGCGCACGGCGTCGCCGTCGGCCTGGACGACGGTGTCTTCGTCCACCTCGGCATCGGCATAGGCAGCAGCGTCCTGATCAACGGGCAGATCTACCGAGGTCACGACGGCGCCTCCGGAGAGATCGGCTACCTCCCCTTGCCGTACGGCGGTGAATCACCGCCCCCCGGCAGCGGGCTCGGCCCCTTCGAGTGGGCCGCCGGCGGCCAGGCGTTCGCCCGCCTAGGCCGCGAGACAGCCCTAAGCGCCAACGGAACACGCCTCCTCAAACTCGCAGGCAACGACCCCAACGCGGTCAACGCCCGCCTCGTCTGCGCCGCCGCCGCCGAGGGCGACCCCGCCTCCCTGGCCCTGGTCGAACGCCTGGCGGAACGGATCGCCGCCGGCATCGCCGCCACGGTCTGCGTGCTGAACCCCCGCGCCGTCATCATCGGCGGCGGCCTCTCCCGAGCCGGCGACACTCTGGTCACGCCGATCACCCGCCACCTGCGAACGATGGTCCCCGCCATGCCGGAAGTCCTGGTCTCGGCGCTCGGCGACGAAGCGGTCGCCCTGGGCGCGGTCCAGCGGGCGGCCGACATCACCATGGACAGCCTCCTCGCCGACTGAGAGGAACCGCATTGTTCACCTATGACCTGTCCTCATTCCTCCCGTTCCGCGACACCGCCGCCTGTGCCCAGGCCCGCGCGATCACCCGCGCCGACATCACCACACACCCCAACCCCGATTTCCACATCAGGGTCATCCAAGAACGCACCTCGTTCTACGAGGCCTTCGCCGAGGACCTGGTCGGACGCATCCGCGACGCCCGGGAAAACGGCGACCAATTCGTCGCGATCCTGCCCTGCGGCCCGATGCCCCAATACGAAATCGCCGCCCGCCTCATCAACGCCGAACGCCTCCGCATGGACCACGTCATCACGTTCAACATGGACGAATACGCCGACCAGGACGGCAACACCGCACCCGCCGGCTGGCCCGGCTCCTTCCACAAGGCAATGAACGACCGCTTCTTCGGCCTCATCGATTCCGACCTGCGCCCCGACCCCGCCAACGTCCATTTCCCGACCACCGAGAACATCGCCCACTACAGCGACCAAATAGCCGACCTGGGCGGCGCCGACGTCTGCTACGGCGGCATCGGCTGGAGCGGCCACATAGCGTTCTGGGAACCCCAACTGGGCGCCGAAGCAAACGGCGACCTGGACGCCTACCGACGACTACCCAGCCGCCTGGTCGAACTGCACCCCATGACCATCATGCAAAACGCCCTGCACTCCTTCGGCGGCGACTGGTCCTGGGTCCCACCCAAGGCCGCCACCATCGGCCCCCGCGACATCCTGGGCGCAAAACACCGCAGCTTCTGGCTGGACGGCGACCTGGGAGGCGGCATCTCCTGGCAACGCTTCATAGCCCGCCTGGTAGCCCACGGCCCCGTAACCCCCTACGTACCCGGCTCCCTACTGCAACCCACCCGAGCCGACTACACCCTCCTAGGCAACGTGGCCGACAACGTGCTGATCACCATGGCCTAACCCGCCCCCGGCCAGAGTCCCCGCCCGGACGGCCGCATCGACTGAACGGGTCTTGAGCCCGGTGTGGCTTGAAGAGTTACGATCTATCGCATGAGCGTGCATTTGACGCACTGGGGGACGTTCGAGGCCGTCAGCGATGGTGAGCGGTTGACCGGCGTGCGTGCGTGGCGCGGGGATCCGGAGCCGATGCCGTTGATCGACAACGTCGCCTCCGCGCAGCATCATCCGGCCCGGATCACGCAGCCGCACGTGCGCAAGGGCTGGCTGGACCACGGGCCCGGGGCGCCTGCGCGCGGCGACGAGCCGTTCGTGCCCGTGTCGTGGGAGACCGCGCTCGATCTCCTGGCCGGGGAGCTGCGCCGGGTCTATCGCGACCACGGAGCCGAGGCGGTGTACGGCGGCTCGTACGGCTGGGCCAGCGCGGGCCGTTTCCACCACGCGCAGAGCCAGGTGCACCGGTTCCTGAACTGCCTCGGCGGCTATGTGCGGCACGTCAACAGCTACAGCCTCGGCACCTCGACCGTGCTGCTGCCCTACGTGATCGCCGACGTGAACGTGCTGCTGAACAAGGCGACGGCCAAGTCGGTGCTCGCTGAGCAGACCGAGCTGGTGGTCGCGTTCGGCGGGCTGTCGCCCAAGAACGCCGCCGTGTCGCCCGGCGGGGTGTCCCGGCACCACAACCGCGGCTGGATGAGCGCCGCGCAGGCCCGCGGCTGCCGGTTCGTCTCGGTCAGCCCGCTACGCGACGACACACCCGCCGAGGCGCAGGCCGAATGGATCGCGCCGCGGCCCGGTAGCGACGCCGCGTTCATGCTCGCTCTTGCCCAGGTACTGGACGCCGACGGCCTGGCCGATAGTGGTTTCCTGGATCGCTACACCGTCGGCTACGCGCGGTTCGCGAGTTACCTGCGCGGCGAGACCGACGGCATCGTCAAGGATCCGGAGTGGGCGTCGGAGATCACCGGAGTTCCGGCGACGCGGATCAGAGGGCTCGCGCACGAGATGGCGACGGCGCGCACGCTGGTGACCGTCAGCTGGTCGCTGCAGCGAGCCCGCCACGGGGAGCAGCCGTTGTGGCTCGGCGTGGTCCTCGCCGCCATGCTCGGCCAGATCGGCCTCCCGGGCGGCGGCTTCGGCCACGGATACGGCTCCACGGCCCTGGTCGGCGAGCCCGCGCCCCGGATCTCGGTGCCGCGGCTGAAGCAGGGGCGGAACGCGGTCTCCACGTACATCCCCGTGGCGCGCATCGCCGACATGCTGCTGAACCCCGGCGCGCCCTACGACTACAACGGTGAACGGCTGACCTACCCGGACATCAGGCTCGTCTACTGGGCCGGCGGCAACCCGTTCCATCACCACCAGGACCTCGCCCGGCTGCGCGAGGCGTTCACCCGCCCGGAGACGGTCGTGGTGAACGACCCGTTCTGGACGGCGACCGCCCGGCACGCCGACATCGTGCTGCCGGTCACCATGACCATCGAACGCGACGACTTCGGTTCCGGGCAGAACGACCGGATGTTCTTCCCGATGCCCGCGCTCACCGAACCGCACGGCCAGGCCCGCGACGACTACGCCATCTTCGCCGAGCTCTCGGATCGCCTCGGCATCGGCAAGGACTTCACCGAGGGCCGCACCACGATGGAGTGGCTGCGGCACCTCTACGACGAGTGGAAGGACACCACCGGGGACTGGCCGGTCCCCGATTTCGACGAGTTCTGGGCGGGCGACGGCCTCGAACTGCCGCTGGCCGACAAGCCACAGGTGGCGTTCGCCGACTTCCGCGCCGACCCGGATCAGCACCCGCTCACCACCCCGACCGGGAAGATCGAGATCTTCTCCTCGACCATCGATGGCTACGCCTACGCGGACTGCCCCGGCCACCCGGTCTGGCTGGAACCGGACGAATGGCTCGGCTCGCCCGAGCCGCGCTTCGCCCTGCAACTGGTCGCCAACCAGCCGAAGTCACGCCTGCACAGCCAGCTCGACGTCGGCGCCCACAGCCAGTCGATCAAGATCGCCGGCCGCGAACCGGTGCGCATGAACCCGTCCGACGCGGCGGCACGCGGCCTCCGTGACGGCGACCTGGTGCGAATCTTCAACGACCGCGGAGCCTGCCTGGCGGGCCTGGCCGTCGACGAAGCCGTCCGCCCCGGCGTCGCCCAGCTCTCCACCGGCGCCTGGTACGACCCAGACCCGACCGACCCATCGTTCTGCCGCCACGGAAACCCCAACGTCCTCACCGCCGACGCGCCGTCCTCAACCCTCAGCCAAGGGTGTACGGGCCAGCTGACCCTCGTCGAGATAGAGCCGTACGCCGGGACTCCGCCGCAGCTGTCGGTATCCCGGCCGCCCGCCACCGCCTGACGTCCCGCGCACGGCACTAACGTCCCGCGCGCAGTGCCCGAGCGGCGCCAGGGGCCCCATCCCAGTGCGGCCCGCTGGTCGTTGAGCGCAGCCATCGGGACGGTGCGCGCAGGGGATCGGGAAGGTGCGCGCAGTCATGGGGACGGTGCGCGCTGGGGATCGGGAAGGTTCGTGCGGCCATGGGGAAGCTCATCGCCTGAGCGGTCGTGAGCATGCTGTCGTTCCGCAGCGGGGGAGTGGGGACCTTGTTGCCGTCCGCAGCCGGTTGCCCTGCCTGGCCTGACCGGCGGCCCGGACCGAACGGGCGTCTTTGTTCTCCCGCGGCTCAACTGCCCCTCTGGTCGCGGCCTTCATGCTGCGCCAACGAGGGTGAGCACACCTCGCGTATCGCTGGCGTATCGATAAACGCATACGCCACAGCAACGCCCCTCCGTCTTCGGTGGAGGCATGAAATCCCTTGCGTTCACACGCATGTCCGTTGCCGCCGCGTTCACGGTGGCCCTTCTGCCGGCCGTCGTCTCGCCTGCGATGGCGGCTCGTGCCACCAAGGTCGGCGACGTTCAGAAGGCCATGGAGGACGTGGCCAAGACACCGGGCGTCGTGGGTGTGATCGGTGGCGCCTATGTGGACGGCAGGCTTGCCGGCCGTGGCACCGCCGGGTCTCGGTTGCTCAACGGCCAAGGCGGCAGGATCCCGGCGGACGCCCGGTTCCGCGTCGGTTCGCAGTCCAAGTGGATGGTGGCCACCGTGATCCTCCAGCTCGTCAAGGAGGGCAGGCTCGGCCTGGAGGACAAGCTCAGTGACGTGTTGCCCGAGGTGGCCACCGGCGGGCTGGTGGAACTCGCCGACCAGATCACCATCAAGGAGCTGATCCAGCACACCTCCGGCGTCCCGGGCTGGTTCTACAAGCCCGGCACGACCGTACCGGCGTTCAACGTCTTCGACTTCACCACCCACTACCGGCCCATGGACATCGTGAAGATGACGCGGGGCCTGCCGCGCACCGGCGCGCCCGGCGAGAAGTACTTCTACTCCGACACCAACTACACCCTCCTCGGCATGATCATCGAGAGGTCGACCGGCCACTCCCTGTCCGACGAGCTCGACCGGCGCCTGTTCCACCCGCTCGGCATGACCCGGACCTATCACGCCACCAAGCCGCCCGAAGGCATCGACGGCCCGCACGGGCACGGCTACTACCCCGACGACGGCGGCGCCCTGCGCGACGTGGATCGCTTCAACGCCAGCTGGGGCAACGGTGCTGGCGGCGTCGTCTCGACCACTCGTGATGTCAGTGCGTTCCAGCGAGCCTTCAACCAGGGCAAGCTGCTGCCCCCGGACCTGCAGAAGATCCTCACCAGCGGGCCCAAGCCCGGCGCGCTGCGGAGCACGGGCAGCAGCTGCGAAGACGACCTGAAGGTGCAAGGCGGCGACGCGCCCGGCTACGTCGCGATGACGTTCTTCTCCACCGACGGCCGCAAGCAGCTCGCCGTGTCCGTCACCCGGAGCGTCGTCGACGATCAGCTCGACCCCATCTTCTCCGCGATCTTCAAGGCCGGCGAGTCCGTCCTCTGCCCGGCGGGTTGACCGGTTGACCCCAGGGCCGACATGCCCGCATGCCCGCCTGTCCGCATGCCTTCGGGCTTCCCTCGGCGGTGAGTTGTGGCGAATTCAGCTTTGAGGTTCAAAGAACGCGTTCTGGCAACCGTCACCCGGCTCGCCGCGGTGCTGCTGGTGCCGCTCGCCGCCTGCCGTGCCCCGGGCAACGCCTGTCATGCGCCGGGCAACGCTTGTCGTGCGCCGGGCCGGGCCCGCTTTCTGGCCTGCCAATGGGCGCTGGGTCTGCGGTTCCCCGCCGAGGATCTCCGCGGGCTGGCACCGGAGGCGCTGACGGCGTTCATGTGCGCGCGGGCTGAGGCGTTCTGGCGCGACGGGCAGCTGATCGGGCTGACCTCGGGTCATCGCGACGCGGCGGAACAGCGCCGGATCTTCGCTGAGGAGGTGCGGCGTACCGGCTCGATCTCGGCGGCGCGGCGGCGGGTGCTGCCACCGGAGGAATCCATGCACGTACGGGGGCTCGCGATCGATGTGCGACCGACCGAGGGCGCGCGCTGGCTGGAACAGAACGGCGGGCGGTACGGGCTCTACCGCGTTTACGAAAACGAATGGTGGCATTTCGAATTCCGCACGGTCGAGCCCGTTCGGCTGCCACATCCAGATGCCGCGGCCGAGGCGTGCGCCCACGGCATCGCGTTCGGGCTGTGCCCGTTGCATGGCAATGGGCCTTGGCATTACCGGCTGAGTCCCCTTGCCGCCGCTGCCGATTGCCCGCCGATGTACGGGGATCCAGGTGATCCGGCTAAGGGCCCGAGGAGGCGGTGGTGAATCAGATATCCGTTGCGCTTCAGCGCCGATCAGGTACGTTTCCGCCGCCGACCCTCCAGACGCTGCCGGTCGCGGTGACCGCGAACGTCGCCAAGATCCGTACGCGAACGGGCAGCACGATCATGGCCGTGGTCAAAGCCGACGGCTACGGCCACGGCGCCGCCACGGTCGCCAAGGCCGCCGTCGCCGCCGGGGCCGGGTGGCTCGGAACGACCAGCGTCGCGGAGGCCTCGGCATTGCGCGACGCGGGGTTGGCGGTGCCGATCCTCACCTGGCTGCACCCCTCCGGGATCGACGCCGAAGAGGCGGCGGCCGCGAGGATCGATGTCGCGGTCGGCTCGGTGGACGAACTCGGCGCGCTCCTCGCGCGAGCCCCCTCGATCTTGCGGATCCATCTGCACGTGGACACCGGAATGTCCCGCGGCGGCTGCCCACGAGCACGATGGGACGAACTGATCGACCTCGCTCGCCGAGGTCAGCAGGCTCAGAGGGGCCGCGTCGTGGGTGTCATGGGGCATCTGCCGTCGGCCGACCGGGCCGACCCCGAGGCGAACGCACCGGCGGTCGCTCGCATGCGCGAGGCGCGGCGGGCGGTACGGGCGGCGGGCCTCGGCTCGCCGTTCACCCATCTCGCGGCCACCTCAGGGACGCTGAACGATACGGCGACGCATTTCGACATGGTTCGCATAGGTGCCGGACTGGTCGGCATCGACCCGTCCGGGATCATGGCGATGCACGGCGCCTCCCGGCTGACCGCACCGATCGTGCATACGGCGGCTGTTCCGGCCGGCGCGCCGGTCGGCTACGACGGCGCCTATGTCACCGAACGCGCCACCCACCTGAGCGTTCTGCCCCTCGGGTACGCAGACGGCATCCCGCGCGAGCTCTCGCCTCAGGCCTGCGTCGAGATCCACGGGCGCCGTTACCAGCTCGCGGGACGGGTCTCGATGGATCAGATCGTGATCGACACCGGGGCCGAGCCCTTCCCGGCCGGTACGTCCGCGACCGTGTTCGGCCCGGACGGCGGAGCGACCCCGGCGATCTGGGACTGGGCGCGCTGGGCCGGAACCATCCCGCACACCATCGTCACCGGCATCGGCCCGCGCGTGAAAAGGATCATCGCATGAGGGGGGAACCCCGTATGAAGAGGCAGCATCGCATGACGCGGCGGATCGTCGTGCTCGGCGGGGGAGAGAACGCCGAGCACGACGTCTCTCTGGCCACTGCCGCAGCGGTCGCAGAGGCGCTGCGTGCCACCGGATTCGACGTCGATGAGCTGACCATCGACCGTGACGGAACGTGGCGGCGAGGAGCCGACGCACTGGGGTCGCGCGCCATCGACTCCCTGGCGGCCGCATTGGGCGTCATCGAACGGGCCGACGTCGTCTTCCCCGCGATTCACGGCCCGTGCGGCGAGGACGGAACCCTCGCGGCGTTGTGCGCCCTGGCGCACACGCCGATGGCCGGCTCGGGTCTGCGCGCCGGAGCGATCGGCATGGACAAGTGGGCGACCAAGCTCGTGGCCGAGGCCCTCGGGATCCGTACCGCTCCCGCCCGTCTGGTGACGGCGGCGGAGATCGCCGACGTCGAGTTCGAGGCGGACGTGGTGGTGAAGCCGGCCTCGGCCGGGTCGAGTTTCGGCGTCGCCTTGGCGCGCGATGCCCTCCAGCTCCGCGACGCGCTATGCCGTGCGGCACGGCTCGACGACCGGATCCTGATCGAGGACGTCGTACGGGGCCGGGAGATCGATGTGGCCGTCCTGCGAGAGGCCGACGGCCGCCCATGGGCGGCGCCGCCACTGGAGATCCACGCCGACGGCGTCTTCGATACCGAGTCCAAGTACGACGGTTCGGCCCTGTTCAGCGTGCCCGCAGACCTGGACGACACGAGCCGAACGGCCCTGACCGATGCGGCGCTGCGGATGTTCGACGCGCTCGGCTGCGCCGGCGTCGCCCGGATCGACTTCTTCCTCACCGATCACGGACCCGTCCTCAACGAGGTCAACACCATGCCGGGAATGACGCCCGAATCCCAGGTACCGAAGATGTTCGCCGCAGCCGGACTGTCCTACGAACAGCTGGTCGCCCGCCTGGTCGACGCCGCCGCCATCCGCAAGCCTGCCGCCCACGCACCCCTCCTAGCCCCGGACTCCTCCTAGCCCCGGACTCCTCCCGGCCCCGGACCGCTCCCGGCCCCGGACCGCTCCCGGACCGGACCTCTGCCGACCGAGGGGACTTGATCATGTGAAGCCATGACCTGCCTCTGCCCCTGACCCCAGCGATCCGAGACGCCCCGGCAAAGATCACAGAAGGCGCTGCAGGGTCAAGGCGCAGCAGGGCCATGGCGCAGCAGAGTCAAGGCGCTGCAGAGCCATGGTCACCACACAGGAGCGTTTGCATACGTCGGCGATATCCCGTGCTGCTTAGGCTTCAGGGATGCGCGTGTTGCTTGTGGAGGACGAGCCCTACCTGGCCGACGCCGTCCGTGACTGCCTGCGGCTGGAGGCGATCGCCGCCGACGTCGCCCGCGACGGCGACACCGCCCTGGAACTGCTCAGCGTCAACTCCTACGACCTGGCGGTATTGGACCGTGACATCCCCGGCCCTTCCGGTGACGAGATCGCCCGCCGGATCGTCGCGTCCGGCAGCGGCATGCCGATCCTGATGCTCACCGCCGCGGACCGGATCGATGACAAGGCGTCGGGGTTCGAGCTCGGCGCCGATGACTACCTCACCAAACCGTTCGAGCTCCGCGAACTCGTCATGCGCCTGCGCGCACTGGACCGCAGACGCGCGTACGCCCGGCCCCCGGTCCGCGAACTCGCAGGCCTCCGCGTCGACCCCTTCCGCCGCGAGGTCTTCCGGGACGGACGCTACGTCGCGCTCACCCGCAAGCAGTTCGCCGTCCTCGAGGTACTGGTCGCCGCCGAGGGCGGTTTCGTCAGCGCCGAAGAACTCCTGGAGCGGGCGTGGGATGAGAACGCCAACCCGTTCACCAACGCCGTCCGCATCACCGTGTCCGCTCTGCGCAAACGACTCGGCGAACCATGGCTCATCGCCACGGCGCCCGGCGTCGGCTACCGGATCGACACAGGCCCGGACCCCGCTCACCCCTGCGACAGGTCATGAAGAGACGCCCAGGGCTCAGCGCCCGGGTGAAACTGACTCTCAGCTATGCCGCGTTCCTCATGGTCGCCGGCGCCCTCCTGCTGGCCGTTGTCTGGGTGTACATGCTGCGGTACGCACCCGGGATCGTCACCTCTCCCGACGGGACTCTCGCTCGCTCGGTCCGCCTGCGCTTCGTCCCCGCCGTGGCCACGACACTGGCCTTCCTCATGGTGTTCGGCCTGACGGGAGGATGGATTCTCGCCGGCCGGATGCTCGCGCCACTGACCCGCATCGCCGACGCGGCCCGGCTGGCCGCCGAAGGATCCCTCTCCCACCGGATCCGCTTGAAGGGCCCCAGCGACGAGTTCCGCGAACTAGCCGACGTGTTCGACACCATGCTCGAGCAACTCGAATCCCACATCGCCGAGCAGCAACGCTTCGCTGCGAACGCCTCCCACGAACTGCGCACACCTCTAGCGATCTCGCAGGCGCTCCTCGAAGTCGCCGACACACAGAACCAGAACGAACTGATCGAACGCCTCCGCGTCGTCAACACCCGGGCGATCGACCTCACCGAAGCGCTCCTCCTGCTCAGCCGCGCCGACCGCAAGACCTTCACCCGCAGCCCCGTCGACCTCTCCCTGATCGCTGAAGAGGCCACCGAATCCCTGCTCCCGTTCGCCGAAGAGCGTCAGATCACCCTCGACGTCACCGGCGAGACGGCGCACACCCTCGGCTCAGCCGAGCTCCTGTTGCAGATGGTGACCAACCTCGTCCAGAACGCCATCGTCCACAACCACCCCGCCGGCGCCGTAGCCGTCCACACCGAAGTCGAGCCCGGCGCAAGCGTCCTTCTGGTCGAGAACACCGGCCACCACCTCCCCCCAGAACTCCTGCCGACCCTCACCGAACCGTTCCAGCGCGGAACAGAACGCATCCGGACCGACCACGCCGGCGTAGGCCTAGGCCTGGCCATAGTCCACAGCATCGTCCGAGCCCACAACGGCATCCTCGCCCTAACCCCCCGCCCCACCGGCGGCCTCCTGGTCACCATCCGCTTCCCAGGCACCCCGCCACCCCAGACCGCCTCCCAATAAGCGCCCCGCAGCCGCCTCATGTCCTTAAAATCGATCCACTCCGGCGGCCGAGGTCGACGCCGTCCTCATCGGACGCCCGGCGGTGGACCTTGAAGCGCATCATCCTGCCGACGCATCCGATGAGCGCTTGCGGCGCCGCTTGTGCGGCTCCTTACGGGAGTGGCTTGGCTCCCGGGCCGTTACCCGGAAGGAACGTCGAAGGAACGCGTGCGGAACGTCTACCTCGACTATCCCCACGGCACCCGCGGGGAGTGGAAGAAGATCTGCCGTCACTAACGAAAGGACGACTTCGATGAGCACTCGATCTCACGTTCGTCGCAGGGCCGTCCTCCTGGCCGGTCTCATGCTGACGGGCGTCGTCACGTCTCCCGCCAGGCCGACACCTCCAGCGGGCCCAGGCACTGCACGCAGTCGCCCTGCCAAGCCGTGGAGCGATCTCCGCCTCGGCTGGGCCAACTTCACCGGCCACCGATGGGTCTGGATGATGACCCTGCAGTCCACAGCGGTCATCGTTTGGTCCTGATGGGTTGCGGAGCACATTGGATCGTTGTCGCCGCCGGGATGCTCATCCTGGGCGTGTGCCAGTCCATGTACTACGTTCTCTGGACCACTCAGCTCCAGAGAACCTTCCCCGCGCATGCGCTCGCGCGTCAACAGCTGGGGGCATCGTCGATAACTTTGGCCTGACGCCGATCGCGTTGCTGCTCGCCGGCCCGACCATCGAGGCCATGGGCACCGACCAGGCCGCACTCGGCATCGGCGCCCTCGTCGTCGCCACTACCGCGATCACGTTGCCGGCTTTCTTCACCCGGCTCGCCTCCGCTGGAAGCCCCGAACCTGAGCCCGGTCTCGCCACCCGCTAAGGCATGTTGTGAGGTCCGTTCTGCGGGCGCTGCTTGGCAGAGGCGAGGAACGCAGCCACTGCCACGCCCATCACGACCAGCGACATCAGGAGGGCGAGGTACCAGCCGATATCGAGGGTGACGTGAATATGGCGTCGGATCGCCGCGGCGATGGCCGAGGGCAGGCGCGGCAGCTTGTCGAGCACCTTTGATTTGGCGGTGTCCAGCCGGGCGAGCACGACAAGCAGAGTTCCCATGGAGGCGACGCCGGGGATCGCAGCGGCCCCGGTCAGCCTGCCGTCGCGGCGAACGGTCCCGAGAACGCCGAGTGCTGCCGCCGCGATCGCGCACAACAGAGTCAGCCACCCCACGGTGACATCGCTGTCGAGGCCGTTCCCGGTCCCCTTGGCCAAGGTCTTCCCTGAGGGGGCGGACGGCAGCACATCGGAGGCCTGCACTGTCACCTGCACCCAAGGCAGCAGTACGGCGACCGCCAACAGGACCGCCGCACCTGCAACGACCAGTCCCAACCACGGCGGAGCGCCCCCGGTCTGTCGCCCGCCCACAGGCGGCGGACCGTAAGGCCCACCCTGCGGCGCAGTTCCCCACCCTGGCCCGGGCTGCTGAGCCCATCCCGACGGCGGGGACATGCCCTGCGGCTGGCCGGGCGGGCCCCAGGACGGGCCGTTTCCGGGTGGCTGGGGATGACTCATGAGCCTCGGCCGTCCTCACAATGCGCTGAGCGAAGATCGTCGCGCCTACACGCTAGCTTCTGGCGAACACGCTTGTCTAAGTGCTGCTGGCAACACCGCGTCCTCTCCCAAGCGAGCCCAGAAATCAGCTACCCCCGGCTAGCGCGACCTGAGAGCCCAACTCGGCGCCGTACTGCGAAGCCAGGGCTGGTTAAGAAGTTCACTCCAGGCGGCTCGCAACGGAGGGGATCGCTGAGGTCTCCGTCATTGGACGTCGGGCTGAGTAGCTCAGCAGACGCAGCGACAGAACTGGCCCGGCTCATCTCGGCTCGCGGTCGACAGGCCGGGTGCGGGGTTTAAGCCTCGCGCCGGGGGTTGCCATCAGGTGACATCTCGTACGCCTGATGTCCACTCGGTCGCCTCAAATCCGGGTGACAAACGATCTTCAAGGAGATCCACTCGCGCACGATCAGGGCTCTGAGCTCGGAGGTTGTGGAGCGGGCGACGGGAATCGAACCCGCGTAGCCAGTTTGGAAGGGTACGGATCAAGACCCCGTTACCTGCTGTGCCGCAGGTCAAGGGTCCACTCGCGGAGTCCTTGAGTGCCCGTGATGCCCTCTGGTTCGCTGCCCCTACTGGCACGGCTGTGGCACGGGCTTTGACGCTTAAGTGTCAAAGGGGAGCGTACTTGCATCCCCAGGACTGCGGGCAGGCGTCTTCCCACCCTCAACGTTCTTTCGAATGCAAGTTCGTAGTTTGACCGCCTGGGGCCTGTTTGGATCTGCGCATCTTTTGTGTAGTCCTGCCTGACCCCAGGCGGATCTTGATTGTGGGCTTAGATCTTCCAGCTCCAAAAGTTGCTGGACGTCTGTGGTTTGCCCTGGTATCAACCTCCGGGGTGTTATCCTCTTTGGATGCGTATTGAGTTTGCAGTCATGGGCGTCCCCTTTGGTGCTTACCAGGCTCCGGAACACGTGGTTTCACGTTCGAGTTGGGACCTTACGTGGTCGGAGCGTTCTCGGGTTTTTGTAGAAACAACTCTGGAAAATCGGTTCGGTGATGCTCTGAATCAGGCTGCCGAGTTGTTTGGTATTACCGCGCGCAATCAAGTAACAGGGGAGCCTGTTGAAGTCGCACCTGGACTCGCCGGGGTCGCGTTCTTTGTTGACGATGAAACCGAAGGTCGAATTAAAGGGCGAAGGGAGTGCACTCTTCTTGGAAGAGACGGCGAGTTCTTGTGGAATAGGAGAATTGTCGAGGCTTCTGTAGGGCAATTGCTTGATGCATCAAAGCATGGACTTGTCGTTGGTGACATTCGGCGAACTTATCTCATACCTCAATCGCCGGGTGGCGGAGCCTTTGGATCAATTGATTGGCAAACGGCGCTCCTGGCATTGCTTACGACAAAACAAATCCTTACTGACGTTGGTGGCGTCGCCCAGGGGTTGGGGGTGATTAAATCCGCCTGGGAGAATGGGAGAAAATCTATTCTCCGCCTTAAGGGGAAATGGCAGGAGCGTGGCGGAGATCTGGGGGACGTTTTTTCCTCCGCAATTGAGTCCGAGAAATGGAACGTGGAAGTTTTTGCTCAAAGGATGGGATGTACGGAAGAGGATGCGGAGCAATTGCTCTCACTGTTTGGGTATGACTCGGGTAATCAAGGGTGGGTGTCGAACCCTGGAAGTCCAATTGCTCGCTCACGTCTCCTGTTCCTGGCTACGCTGGTAGCAGTGGAAATGGGGTTGGCGCGGGATGATAATTCGGCTGATTTGGTGGAGGTGATGAAGGAAGTTCTGGAAATGGTTTGCCTATCTGAAAGCCTGCCTTCTGAAGAAGAAATAAGAAGAAAGATAGAAGATCAAGTATTTGGGAGTTTTGAAGATGAATGGATTCCGCCGCAGTAGCCGTTGCTAGAGCTGGACGGGTCCGGGCTTGCGTGGGGGCGGGGCCTCGTAGCCTGGTGCGGCGGACGGGCGGCACCTGCCTGCCCGCGATGGCCCGTCGTGAGGCCCCGCGGGGGGTCCCCGCGCAAGTACGGAGGCGGCCAGCGGCACCCGGTCGACCAGCTCGGCCACGTGAGGGCCTTGGCCGCCTTGAGAAGTCGTGCCGTCGCAGGCGGCCCCCGTTACGTGTCTTGTCCGGGCGAGCCGACTGGCGTTGGCCCGGCGGCCGGTTAGCGAAGCGGGGCCGGCCGCCGTGGCGCCGTGTCGGCCGCCCATGCGGCCCGCTTGTCGGGCCGCCTTGAGATAGTGAAGAAAGTCTGCACAGGGACTGCTGAGGCGCAGGGGCCTTGTGATGCGACGGCGAGACTGCTGCCAGCGGGGATCGTGATCGGAGAGAGTGGCGAACGTGCCAGAGACCGAGGAGACCAAGCCCGATCCTTCCGCCGAGTGGTGGACCACGTCTGATGTTGCGGTCTATCTCGGCGTCAAGGTCGCGACTGTCAGCTCGTACCGGATCCGCGAGCAGATGCCGGAGCCTGATCTCACTGTCGGCCGTACTCATGTCTGGCGCCCGGCCACGATCATTGAGTGGCATGAGGGCCGCCCTCGCCCCGGAGTCGGGGGTAGGACGTCGGACTAGGCGGCGCCCAGGCGGGAATCGGCGTACTCGGTGAACTCGCGAGCGCTGGCTGAATTTCCTGCCGAGGCCAGCTCGGTCTGGAAGGTCCGGAGGAAGCTCATGCCCCGCTCAGAGTCGATCTGATTAGCGATCAAGTCGACTGTCTCTCGGCCGGACTCACAACCTGCGTCAACGTCGCCAGTCCGGAGGTGGGCAATGGCGACACGACCTAGCCACGTGGCGCGGTCTCGGGGGTACTTGGAGCCGCAAGACTCTACGGCGGCGGTTAGCTCACGTGATGCCCCTGGATAGTCTTCGAGATCGAACAGGGCGCGTCCCAGCTGTGCGGCCATTCGGGTTTCGTCAACCCAGTAGGCCCAGTTCGGGGAGTCTCCGTTCACCGCACGGTTCAAGAGGCTGGTCGACTTGGTCAAGGCCTGGCGGGCCTTGGCCGCCTGCCCGACCTTCGCGTAGGCGCGACCGGCGCGAGCCCATGTCATCGCCTGGATGACGCTTGGTGTCTTCTTCTGAGACTCGGTCGTCGCAACCTCGAGGAGCTGAGTGGCGTCTTCGAGCCGTCCAGTTGAATAAGCCTGGATACCAAGGAAGCCAACGATGTTCACGGCCAGAGGATGGTCGCCGACTGCCGCAGCTGCACGAAGGGCAGCGAAGTAATACTGCTGAGCAGCTGCTTGCCGACCGCTGTCGAACGCAGCCCACCCGGCGAGACGTGCAAGTTCGGCTGTGGCCCCGTACAACCGTTGCCCGGTGGCCTCGGTGTAGCGCCCGTTCTTCAGCATGTCGGTTACGAAGCGGAGATCGGAGTGGAGCATCTCCAGGATGCCGCCGCCGCCGTGCTCGTCGTCCATGCGGCGGCGCACGGAGATCAGACGTTCGATCTCATCTACGAGTGCGTTGCTGACCTGATGACCTCGATCGCGATACGCAAGCCAAGGGCCAGGATTCAGACGCCAGTTGTAGATGGGAAGAAGAAGTTCGGCGCCCATGAGCAGGACAAATTCACGGCGATCCACTATTGCATGCTCCGCGACGGTGGTGAGTGCGTTGATCGTTCCTTCGGCGTCCCACGGTTCCTGGATTCCAACCAGGCCGCTTGTAGGGAGCCATCCCGGCCAGGTGACGCGAAGGTAGGTGTCCGGGGGAAGACTGAACAGGTTGCACAGAGCGGCCTGAGCGGCGTCGTCAGGAACTACACCGTGTTCCCAGCGGGTAACGGTCTTGCGGGTTGTCCCGAGCCCCTGCTCTCTGAGCAGGTGTGCAAGCACCTCCTGGGACCAACCCTGGCTTCGCCGCGCCTCGACCAAGGGGTGACGAGGCGGGTCAGCGGCGGAGGGCAATGACGCCAGGGGCATAGCGCTCACGTTCTCAGAATAGACACGCTCCATCTGGGTGCGATGTCGATCGCATTGAGGTGACCCCTGGTGACCCCCCATGGTCCTCTTGCGGCCCTGGCGGGGGGCTTGGGTGCCCGTCATGGCCCCGGTGTGACGCCTGTTGCCTGGGGTGTCTGGTGGCGATGCTCGAAGTGAAGGCAACCGAAGGTCCCGCGAGTAAGACCCACTCGTGAGGCACCTTGAGAAGTACAAACTCAGTTTGTACTCTTCACAGGAAGAAGGCCCCGGTGAGCGGCAACTCACCGAGGCCGGGCGCATCGTCCACCTCTTGAAAGGACACGGAAGATGCCAGTCCAGGCTACGTCACGAGTACAGGGTGAGCCCAGTGCGCTCGCTGCGGCTCGGCAAATCCCCAGGGATGCCGTCGCGCATCCTGACCTGCACGCGCGGATCGTTTCCGACCTGGCGCAGGCCACCATGCGAGCCCAGCTCGCGATCGTGGATCTGTGGACCGGTCGGCATGCCGCTGCGCTCTGCACCGCACTCAGGCTCACCAATGAGGGCCTGGCGGAGCACTTGGGGATCGCCGTACGGACCGTGGCCAAGTGGAAGGCTCAGCCCGATCTCGTCCCGGACATGGAGCTGCAACAAGCTCTCGACATCGCACTCGCCCACGCACCCCACGATGCACAGATCCGGTTCGCTCTGCTGCTAGGCAGACTGCCCCAGCCCACACCGCAACCCTCCACCACACCGGCCCGCCCTCAGCGGGACGCCAACCAGCGCCGCGCCCGGCACGACGCCCCTGACCGGCGCGCCGAAGTCACTCAGCTTCTCGATCGGCTGATGGACGAACAGAATGTGAGCCTGGCCAACCTCGCCCGGCTCACCCACTTCGACAAGGGCTACCTGTCGAAGATCAGAAACGGGCTCAAGCCCCTGTCGCTCAAGGTCGCGACGGCCTTGGACGAGGCACTTGGCGCGCACGGACAGTTCACCGCGCTGGTCTCACTCCACCCTCAGCCCGACATGGCACCGGTCCCCTTGCGGCCGGTCGCTGGAGCAGCTGTCTCGCAGCAGACACGGTCAGGCGGAGCCACCCTGCTTCAGCAGGCACGGATCAAGCGCCGCTGGACTCAGCTCCAGCTCATCGTCCGACTGGAGAATTGCGCGAAAGCGCACGCAATGGCCCTGCCCACCAGGGCAAGCCTGAAGGCGTAGATCTCCGCGTTCGAGAACGGACGCACACCACCCGGCGAGATGTACCGCCAGCTGTTCGCCGAGGTCTACCAGTGCTCACCCACTGACCTGGGTCTGGCCCCCACTCCCCACCGGGTACCGGCGGTGACGTCATGACCGCCCTGACCCGCCTGTGCTTCATGTGCAGCACATGGCTCAACCGCACCAACACCACGGGCGTCTGCTCGACATGCGCCCGACGCGTCGGCACCGGCACCGTGACCGTGACCACCCGAGACCTCACTACCGGCCACGCCACCACCACGACCATCGACGCCCTTCATCCGGCATCCAACACCGCTGGACAGAACTACTGTCTGGCCTGCCACGGACTCGGCTGCCTTGACTTCGACGTCCCGTGTGGCGCCTGCGCGGCCACCGGACTCGCGAGGGGAGCACGGGCATGACCGCCCGGATCCCATCCATCTCCGACGTCATACGGCGGCCGTGTGAGTCCTGCGGCCGTCCCCGGCTCGCCTCCACGCTCCGCCAGGAGCGCATCAACCGGCAGTGGAGCCAACACCACCTCGCCGCCCAGCTGCGGCGATCCGCCAACCCCCAAGAGCGCAGGCACCTGCCCGCGCTCCCCGTCATCCAACGCATGATCCGAGCCTGGGAGGCCGGAGATACCACACCCGGTGAGGTCTACGAGCGGCTGTACTGCCGCGTCTTCGACATGGCCTACGACGACCTGTTCATCGTCGTCTTCATGGAGGTCCTTCCGGGCCTTGACGGTCCGCTCCTGATCGCCGAACCCTCTCCGGCGGGTACGGCTTGACCCACACCACCGCGACGGCGGCCCCATCTGCTTTCACGGCGGCTGGGGCCGCCCCGCTCACCTCGCTCATCGCCGCCATCCTCAAGCGCGCCGCAGACGGCTATGACGCCTGGCTGGAACACGTCCGCCCGGCCGCCGGATGTACCCGCCCGATCCGCCTCGCGGGGACACTGGACACCGTCACCGAACACACCGGCGAGATCCAAGCGACCGCCTCCACGGCCGACATGCCCGATGGGGTGCTCTACAAGGCGTGCGGGAACCGGCGCCACAAGGTCTGCCCCTCGTGCGCCTACACCTACCAAGGCGACGCCTTCCAGCTCATCCGCGCGGGCCTGATCGGTGGCAAGACCGTTCCCGACTCGGTGGCCGCGCACCCGGCGGTGTTCGCTACCTTCACCGCCCCCAGCTTCGGCCAAGTCCACACCCGGCACATCCGCCGGCACTCCTGCCGCGACCGGTCCCGCTGCACGTGCCGTCCGGATCCCTGCCACGCCCGCAGTCACGGCACCGCCGAGACCTGTCCGCACGGCGTCACGTTGACCTGCTTCGCGCGCCACGAGATCGATGACCCGCGCCTGGGGCAACCGCTGTGCCTGGACTGCTACGACCACGATGCGCACGTGGTCTGGAACCACCAGGCCGGGGAACTGTGGCGCCGTACAAAGCAAGCCATCGAACGGCACCTCAACCACACCGCCCGCCGCCGTGGCCTGCCCCCGGTGCGGGTAGCGCACGGCAAGGTCGCCGAATACCAAGCCCGCGGTGCCGTCCACTTCCACGCGGTCCTCCGACTCGACGGTCACGACCCCGACGACCCCACCACCCCGGTGGCGCCTCCGACCGGGCTCACCGCCCTCGACCTTCAGGCCGCCGTTCAGCACGCCGCCGTCACTATCGCCCACTCGGCCCTTGGCCATCCCGGTAAGCCTGAGGGGTGGCCTATCGGCTGGGGCGATCAGACCAAGGTCACCATCATCACCATGACCGGCGCCGACCCCCTCACCGACGGCATGGTCGCGGGCTACCTCGCCAAGTACGCCACCAAAGGCACCGAGATCACCGGTCACACCTCCCGCCGCCTCGACGACCACTCGGCCACCCTCTACGCCCACCCCGACGGCACCCACACCGAACGCCTCATCGCCGCCGCCTGGAACCTCGGCGAACACCCCGACTGGACCGGACTCCGCCGCTGGGCCCACATGCTCGGCTTCGGCGGCCACTTCCTCACCAAAGGCCGCCGCTACTCGATCACCTTCACCTACCTCCGCCAAGCCCGAACACTGCACGCACTCCACCGCCGCGCCCCGGCAACCGGCCCCGAGCCGGAGGAGATCGACTGTCAAGATCACGTTGACAGTGAAACGACGCTCGTCGTCGGCCGACTCACCTATGCCGGAACCGGCTGGCACACCACCGCCGACGCTCTCCTGGCCAACACAGCGGCCGACCAAGCCCGCCGACGACGCCAAGCTGGACGCGAAGAACTCGCCGACGAATTCGCCCACCCCGCCCAACTCCAAGCCGCATGACCCCTGTTCGCCCCCAGCGGTGAACCACTAACAGGCCACGCCGCCGCACTCACGCGGAAGATCACGGCAGGCCGGGAGTGATCAACCACTCGGGATCACGACCCCAACCGGAAGGACACCCATGATCCACACCCGCAAGGAGACACCTGCCCATGACGTTCGACCCCCGGCAGGATCGGCTGCTCACCGTGGCCGAAGCCGCCGAGTTGTTCAACACCACCGAGCGTTTCCCCCGACGTTTGATCGAAGAACGCCGGATCACCTTCGTTCGCATCGGCCGCAAGGTCCGCATCCCTGAATCGGCCGTACGGGACTTCATCGCACGCGGGACCGTGGAGCCGGTCACCCTACGCGGCCATCGACAGAAGAGGGCAGCGTGATCGCCAAGTCACGACGCCGGTTCGGCAACATCCGCGAGCTTCCATCGGGACGCTTCCAAGCCAGATACCGAGGACCTGACGGCCTCTTGCATGCGGCACCGAACACCTTCGACACCAGCACCGACGCTGAGGTCTGGCTGGTATTGAAGGAAGCCGAGATCCGGCGAGGCGAGTGGATCAACCCTGATCTCGGCAAGATCACGTTCGAGGAGTACGCGAGTCAATGGATTGATGATCGTGTACTCAAGGTTCGTACCGAAGGTCTCTATCGGGGCCTGCTGCGCAACCATCTGGTGCCCACCTTTGGGAAGCGGCAGATCGCTGATATCCGCGAGGCTGATGTACGTCGCTGGCGCAAGCAGCGACTCAAGGCGGTCGGTCAGTCCACAGTGGCCAAGGCCTACCAGCTCCTGAAGTCGGTTCTCAACACCGCCGTGGAAGACGAGCTCATCCGCCGGAACCCATGCCGGATCAAGGGCGCCGGAACGCCTTACACCCCCGAACGTCAGGTCATCCCCTTGACCAAGGTCTCTGAGATCCTTGCAGCATCTCCAGAGCGCTACCGCGCCCTCATCTTGCTGGGCACGTTTACAACGCTTCGCTGGGGTGAGCTGGCCGGGCTCCGCCGCAGCCACCTAGATCTAGACGAAGGGTTGGTTCACGTCATCGACACCGTCGCGGAACTTGACGGTGGTCAGCTGCGAGACGAAACGCCCAAATCCCGGGCCGGTCGTCGCACCGTTGCCATCCCTGAAGAGATCATTCCTGATCTTCGGGAGCACCTGGCAACCTTCGCGGAACATGGTCCAGAGGGACGTGTGTTCATCGGCCCGCGTGGTGGACCTCTTCGGCGATCGGGCTTCCGTCGCACGTGGAACAAGGTGCGTGCCCAGGTGGGTCTACCGGAATTCCACTTCCACGATCTTCGCCATGTCGGCAACACGCTCGCTGCGAGCAACGGTGCCAGCCTCAAAGAACTGATGACTCGTATGGGACACAGCTCAACCCGGGCCGCGTTGATCTACCAGCACGCAAGCAAAGACCGAGACAAGGTCATCGCGCAGGCGATCGGGGATGCGTTCAAGGCAGTCCGCAGGCCCTAGATCGTGGGCTCTGTGGCACGTGTGTGGCACGAATCAGAAACGATCACCGGATGTTCGAAAGGCCCAGGACTCCCGACATGGGATCTACCTGGGCCTTCATCGTGGGAGCGGGCGACGGGAATCGAACCCGCGTAGCCAGTTTGGAAGACTGGGGCTCTACCATTGAGCTACGCCCGCGCGGGTCGGGGCGGGGCCCCGATCACCGAGACGTAGCGTACAGGACTTTCGCGGGCGGTTGGTTTGTTGCCTGCCCTGGTGGCGTGGGGGCGGATGTCGTCGGCTGTGACTACTGATGGTGGTCGGCTGATTCTGGTGGGTAGCGGGGGTCGCGGGGGCGGCTCGTGATCTAGGGGTTCTGGGTTGTCCACAGGGGTCGTTGGGCGGGTGTGACGGGTTGTGTCCTAAAACCCCCTGAAGTGTCCGCGGATTCATGATCGAACCGGTGGGGCGCGTGGGGTTGGCGCAGGTCGTGGGGTGTGCGGGGCTCTTTGATCTTGTGGGGGATCGGGAATTGTTACCGGGGGGTATTCGCCGACCCAATTAAGTAGGGTAAGCGCCGGGGAGATATTTTTGTTTCCTATCATTCACTTACAGGGGCGTTACGCCTGGTTGATTTGGCCTGTATCTTTCTTGTGCTTGTCTGCTGGGGAGCAGTGGAGATTGGTTCGAAGATCCTCTCAAGGCAAGGAGGAACAAGGTGGAAGGATCGGAAACAATTTCCAACGGTGATCTGCAGACGTGGCTTCTTGACAGGATCGCCTTCTACCTCGACAAGCCGGTCGAAAGCATCGACCCGGCAGTCGAGTTGGCGAGGTACGGAGTCGATTCGGTCTACGCGATCAGCATCATCAGCGACATCGAGGACCACCTTCAGATCGAGGTGGACGTGGACGAGGCGCGCCGACGGGAGACGGTCGTGTCGCTCACGGACTACCTGCTCGATCTCGTCCCGTGATGAACGGTCAGCGCTGTCTGGTGGTACTGGGGGACAGCGTGGCCGAGGGATGGGGTGACCCGGATCCGGCCGGCGGCTGGATCGGATGGCCGGTACGTCTGGCCGACCGTCTGAGAATGCCACGGCAGTACATCGTCAACGTCGCGAAACCTGGCGCGACGACGGCGGATGTGACGCAGGATCAGCTGCCCGCGGTCATGGATCTACGGCCGGAGACGGTGGTGATCAACTGCGGGATGAACGACGCGCTCAATGGATTCGACCGGGCAGAGGTGGGAGAACGCCTGGACGAGATATTCGAGTGGGCGCGGTCCATCGGAGGCGTCGCCGTCGCGGCGCCCGTGCCTCATCCACCCTTTTTGGATCGGTCCCCCATGTCCAAGTTCCGCCGGGGACGGACCCTGCAGAGGATTCACGATTTCAACGAGGAACTCAGCCGGAGTTCACTGGCCAGCGGGATGCCCGATCTCCCGCAGGACTCGGTGGACGCCGTCGGCGATCCCGCGTTCTGGGACGACGACGGCATCCATCTCAACTCGACGGGCCACGCCTACGTCGCGGAGGTGATCGCGAACATCCTCGGACAGCCTGCTCAGTGAGCTGATCATCGGGGGAAGACAACACAACATTGGGGTTGAGATGAAGAGACCAATCTCGTTCCCGCACCAGCTGTTGCGACTCCTGCTCGCGCCGGTCGTGCTCGTCCAAGCACGCCGGACCGCCCGCAGGTCGCCGCGGCTCGATCCCGCGTCCGGCGCCGAGCACGGCGTCACGGCCGGCACCGAGCCGACGTTCCGCTTCGTCCTGATCGGCGATTCCACCGCCGCGGGAGTGGGCGCGCCGGTGCACGCGGAAGCGTTGCCCGGCTTCCTCGCCGAAGCATTGCAAGGCCAGCTCCAGAGGAGCGTGGCATGGTCGGTCACCGGTAAACGCGGCGCCACGGCCCGCAGGGTGGTCACCGACCTCGTTCCGGCACTGAACGGAACGGACCCGGATCTCGTGGTGATCACCGTCGGGATCAACGACCTCATCCGACGCAGATCGCTCGAGCAGTGGGGCGCGGACCTGACCGACCTGATCTCGACGTTGCGCGCCAGATACGGCAACGCCGAAGTGATCGTCGCGGGGATGCCCCCGGTGCACCGGTTCCCGGCCATCCCGCAGCCCATGCGCCTGGTGATCGGCGCGCAGGCCAGGGCCATGGACCGGATCATGCGCGAGGTCGCGCACGCCAACGGAGCGGTGCACGCGCCGATGGACGAGGCCATGGCCAGTGACCGCGAACTCTTCGCCTCCGACGGCATCCATCCGTCGTCGGACGGCTACCGGGTATGGGCCAACGATCTGGCCGGTCTCATTTCTCCTCTCACAGTGCAACCCGCGCACTGATGGGGGGCGAGGTGCGGACCATTCCCGCGACATTCCGTTCGGCGGTGGAGTCGAAGGACCTCTCCGCCATTACCAGCACGCTGGATCCCGCCATCGAGTTTCACAGTCCGGTGGTGGTGCGGCCTTATCAGGGCCGGGACGCGGTCGCCGCGCTCATCCGGGTGCTCCTGGAGGTCTTCGAGGACTTCCATTACACCGACGAACTGGTGAGCTCCGCCCACGACGACCTGTCCGACCAGCTCTGCAATCCGCCGACTCAGGCCCTCATCTTCAAGGCCCGGGTCATGGACAAGTCCGTTCAGGGACTGGATCTCATCCGGTTCAACGAAGCAGGTCTGATCAGCGGCCTCACCGTCATGATCCGCCCGCTACCGGCGGCCATGACCCTGGCCCGGCTGGTCGGCAGACGAATGGAGGAACGGGCGTCACCCCCTTAGCCGCGACGCCCAGCACGTCATGCCATGCATCCGGCCAGACGCGGCGTCGTCCCTCCGACCGACGACGCCCACCCCGACCGGTGGTGTCCCGGGTTCCGGCAACGGTTTCCGCGGTCTCCGCTGACGGCAGTGGTGCACAGACGGGCGGTGCTCGCCGGAACGAGTGTTCTCCGCTCGTTCCGGCAGCGCCCCGCCCCGGCGGGCGCCTGCCTGGACGGTTTCGCGGCGAAGCCCCGCGTTTCGCGGCGAACCCCCACCTGGGCGGGCTGCCTCCGCATGGACCGAAGTCTGTGGCGGACGAATGGCATGTGACCAGTAGAGGCGTTCACCTCGTGCGCATGCGCGTGTGGCCCCCAGGGCGACGTCGCACGTGCCGGGGAGGGCGCTCGAACGGATAGGCGTCATCCATCCCCGCCGGATGGCGTCCCCGGGACGGTGGCGTACGCCAGATCTCTTAGGCGTGCGCACGACGACCGGAGGCTCGCGCCCCGCTCGACGCGTGCCCCGTCGCCTGCGCCCGCTTGGGCGGCTGACTCCGCCGGACCGGTGTCGTTCGCACGCTCTCGCGGCGCGCGCATGACCTGATGACGGCGTGTGAGCCGAACACGCCGGGTGCCGGTGGTTCGCACCCGCCACCGGTCAAGCTCTGCCTCAGCAAGAGGGAGTCGAAGAATGAACAGCAAGGTCGCAGTCCGCACGGAGTGGACTCCGGCGCAAGAGATCGCCGCCGATCTGGACGCCTACCTGGGCGACCCGATGGACGACGACGCCGGACCCTTTTCATACAAGGCGATCGTCGACGCAGAGGAAGCCGGCGAACTGCCCTCGGGCGCGGTAACCGCGCTTCGCCGATGGGGATTCCCCGCGTTCCTGGTGCCGTGCCATCTCGGTGGGCGCCTCACCACACTGGAAGAACTCTTCTTCGTGACCCGAGGGGTCTCCCGGCGCAGCGTCACCCTCGCGGTGATGTACGGCTCGGGGCTGCTGGCCGTCAACCCGGTCTGGCTGTGGGGGAGCGCCAAGCAGCAGGAGACCGTCGCCGACGGGATCCTCAACGGCGACCTCGCCTGTTTCGGGGTGTCCGAGGCCGACCATGGCAGCGATGTCATGGCCTCCGAGGCCAAGGCCGACCCCGAGGGTGACGGCCTGGTGCTGACCGGCACCAAGTGGCCCGTGGGCAACGCGACCCGCGGCCGCTTCGTCACCGCGTACGCCAAGACGGGCTCGCGGGACTTCTCGCTTCTCCTCGTCGACAAGCACAAGCTCGATCCGGACACCTGGTCCGTCCTGCCGCCCGTCAGAACGGTGGGACTGCGCGGACACGACCTCAGCGGCATCTCGTTCCAGGACGCCCGCCTGCCGATGGACTGCGTCGTAGGCCGGCGCGGCTCCGGGCTCGTTCAGACGCTCAAGACCTTGCAGATCACCCGTACGGCCATCGCGGCGCTGTCGGTCGGCACCATGGACGCGGTCGTACGGATCGGCATGGAATACGCGCTGGAGCGCACGCTCTACGGCGCCGACATCTACCAGATCCCCGTGATCCGCGATCACCTGGTGAAGACGCATCTCGACCTGCTCATCGCCGAGTGCTTCGCGGTTCCGGTGGCCCGCTGCCTCACCGTCTCGCCGGCACGGCTCAGCCTGTGGTCGTCGATGGCCAAGTACTTCGTGCCCGTGGTGGGCGACGAGGTCGTGGCGAGCATCGGCACGGTGCTGGCCGCACGCGGCTACCTGCGTGAGGGCGTGGCCCACGGCGTGTTCCAGAAGCTGCAGCGCGACCACGCGATCGCGAGCATCTTCGAGGGCACCACGCACGTCAACCTGGCGAACGTGGCGGCCCAGCTGCCCTACCTCGTCAAGGGCCCGGCCGGAACGGGAGCCGACGAGGAGCTGCTCGCCGACCTGTTCACCTGGACCATGACGCCGCCGACCTGGAAGCCCGACGGCCGCCTGCTGCAGCTCACCAACGAGGGGCACGACGAGATCGGCCAGCGGTTCGACGAGACCGTGGACAGTCTCCTCACGACCGCCAAGGCCGAGGCGTCCAGCGAGGTCGCGGCCGAGCTCAGCGATCTGGTGACGCGGATCGGTGATCTGCGTTCCGAGCTTCACGCGGGCGTACGGGCCAACCCGAGCGACACGACCTCGGTGGCCGCGCTCAACCGGGCGCGGCGCTACATCGAGATCCACGCGATGATGTCGTGCATCCTCACCTGGCTGCACAACCGCCGCGAGTTCGGCGGCGTCTTCGCCGAGGGCGAATGGCTCGTGCTGTGCCTGCAACGGCTGTTGCAGCGCATCCATCCCGACACCGAGCTGTCCGAGGACTATCTCCCGGCGCTGGAGGCAGTGATGTTCCGCTGCTCCACCGAACGCCGATGGTTCTCCCTGCGGTCCCTGTCCGAGGGCGACGACCTCCCGGACCTGCACAGGAACAGGTGACGTCCGATGTTTCCGCAGAAAGACTTCGTCTCGGTGATCCGGGACAACGTCCAGTCCTACGGCAACACGCCCTCGTTCACCTTCGTGACCGAGGAACGCGGGCCCGGCCGGACCTACCGCGAGGACGTGCACGGCCTCGCCGACCTGGACGCCGCGGCTCGCGCGGTGGCCTCTCGCCTGCAGGCTCTGGGCCTGCAGGACAGGGCCGTGCTCCTGCTCTACCCCGAGGGGCTGGAGTTCCTCACGGCGTTCCTGGGCTCCCTGTACGCCCGGGTCATCGCCGTTCCGGCCCCGCTGCCCGAGCTGGACGCCGGCCGCTCGGGGCGAACGCTGCGGATCATCGAGGACGCCGACGTGGCGTGCATCCTCACCGACGCCCAGCACCACGCGCCGATCATGGCCTGGCTGGAGGAGACCGGCCTCGGCGGCCGGGTCCGCTGCCTGACGACCGACATCGAGGCGGGCGGCAGTGAGGCGGACGGCATCGAGGCGGACGGCATCGAGGCGGGCGCCGATCCCGGCGACTGGTCGATGCCCGACATCGACGGGGACACGCTGGCGTTCCTCCAATACACCTCGGGTTCGACGAGCGATCCCAAGGGCGTGATGGTGTCGCACGGCAACCTGCTCGCGAACGAGGAGGAGATCAGGCGGCGCATCGACGGGTCCGTCGACACGCTCGGCGTGGGCTGGGTACCGCACTACCACGATATGGGCCTGGTCGGTCAGATCCTGCAGCCGCTCTACTGCGGCTTCAGTTATGTGCTGACCTCGCCCATCACGTTCATCAAACGGCCCGTGCTGTGGCTCGAACTGATCACGCGGCATCGCGCGACGATCGCCGTGGCGCCCAACTTCGGGTACGACCTGTGCCTGCGCCGGGTCACCGATCAGCAGCTGACGGGCCTGGATCTGTCCTCCCTGCGTACGGCCAAGAACGGAGCTGAACCCGTGCGCGCGGGCACGCTGGAGAAGATGGTCGAGCGGTTCGGCCCGGTCGGCTTCCGTCCCGACGCGTGGATGCCCTGTTACGGGATGGCCGAGGCAACCCTGCTGATCTCGGCGTCGCCCGTCGAGAGCGGCGCGGTGATCCGTGAGTTCGACGAGAAGGGCCTGAGCCATCACACCGCTCTCGCCCGCGACCTGTCACTGCTCGGTGCGGCGACCCCGGCCGACACCGCCGCCGACACTGCCGGCACCGCCGACACTGCCGGCACCGCCGGCACCGCCGACACCGTCGTCGGCTCCGTCACCCCGATCAGCCCGATCACGCCGAGGGCAGTCGACGCCGGCAAGGCAGCCGGCGTCGAGGAGCCCGGGGCGCGGCGGCTGGTCAGCAGCGGGCGGCCGGTCAGCCTGGACGTACGGGTGGTCGACCCCCAGTCCCGCGTCGTGCTGCCGGACGGCAAGGTGGGCGAGATCTGGGTGGCGGGACCGAGCGTCGCCCAGGGGTACTGGGGGAGGCCGGAGCTGACGCGGGAGACCTTCCACGCGGTCACCGCCGACGGCGCGGGGCCGTTCCTGCGCACGGGCGATCTGGGCTTCCTGGCGGACGGAGAGCTGTACGTCACCGGGCGGATCAAGGACCTCATCATCGTCAACGGGCGCAACATCTACGCGCACGACATCGAGGAGGTCTCGCAGTCGGTGCACCCGGCGGCGCTGACGGCGGCGGCCTTCTCGCTCGACACCGTGCCCGGGATCGGCGGCGGTGTCGATGCCGGGACCGAACGGGTGATGGTCGTGCAGGAGGTGCGGGCCGCGGCGGCGGGCGGAATGCCGCTGCCCGAGCTGGCGGCGCTCACCCGGACCACCGTCGCGCACACGTTCGGCCTGCCGTCGCTGAGCGTCGTGCTGTGCCGGCGCGGGGCGGTGCGGCGGACGACCAGCGGGAAGATCCAGCGACAGGCGACCAGGAACGCCTACCTCACGGGGGAGATCATCGAGCTCGCGGGCGACCTCGATCCGGCCCTCGACGCAGCGGGCGCGACTCACGAATAGCGGCCTTGAGACACCCCACGACCGGGGATTCGTACGGTCGTGGGGTCTGTGGCATGTCTCGAACGAGCATGGCGGCCAGCCCGAAAAGACTTTGGACAAATGAGTGGATCTTGTTGCGGCGATCTTCACCCGGTTGACACGGTGCAGGTCAAGGCCGGTTACCGGTCGGTTCGTGAGGTCTTTTCGCAGTCCAGAGGGGGTCGACAGCAAAAGTGAATTCCAGACAACCTGGGTGAAATCACTAGCAGTCAGAATCTGACCTAGTAACATCTAGGACTACGCAAGAACATGGGGAGATGGATCAATGGCCCTGCGTCACGCGGTCCTCGCGGCTCTACTCGACGGCGAGTACAGCGGCTACCAGCTCGCCAAGATCTTTGACATCGCGGTCTCCAACTTCTGGCACGCGGTCCCGCAACAGCTCTACACGGAGCTGACCAGACTGGAATCCGAAGGCCTGATCACCGGACGGCAGATCATTCAGCAAGGCCGGCCGAACAAGCGGGTGTTCACCGTCACCGGTGCCGGGATCGAGGAACTGGAGCGCTTCGCCCAGACCCCGGCCAGGCCCGGGATCATCCGTGAGGATCTGCTCGTCATGGTTCAGGCCGTGGACCACACGTCCTCGGCAGCGGTGATCAAACAACTCGAGGAGCGGGCCGAGACCGCTCTGGCCAAGGTCGCGCTCTTCGAGAGAACCCTCGAGCGCCTGCGCGGAGAAACGGACGAAGAGACGTTCCTGCGCGAGGGCTCGCCGATCGGTCCCTACCTCACCTGCCTACGCGGTCGCCGGTTCGAGCAAGAGAACTACGAGTGCTACCGGAGCACCGCACAACTGCTGCGCGAGCGCGCCGCCGCGGTCGAGGACGAGAAGGGAGCCGATGCGGAGTCGGCGACCGACTCCGACGCGGCCGCCGACACCGACGGACCGGAGACGCCATGACCGCGTCCCGTACGGCGATGCCTCCGCTCCACCCCGTGGTGCCGCACGTCCCAGCGGCGCCGGAATTCACCCCCCTGTGGCCCGAACGGCAAGGCGTCCCGGCTCTGCCGACCGTGGTCACTGCGCCCCATCAAAGGAGGCGCCCACCATGTCGGGCGAACCAAGCACAATGGAAAGACCTCACGAACCCATAGAGCCATCCGGTGCGGCCGTGGCGGGGGCGGCGGCCGTTCTCACCGGGCTGCCCCTCGGCCAGCTGGACCTGCCGGCCGCGCCGGCGTCCGTGCCGCGCGCACGGCGGTTCATCCGCTCCATCACCGCCGCTCACGAGATCTCGCACGTCGAGAACGACGCCGAGGTCCTCGCGTCGGAGCTGGTCACCAATGCCGTACGGCATGCCATGACCGAGGAACGCACGCTGCGTCTCATCGCCGTCCGCGCGGGCTCCATGCTGCGCATCGAGGTCCACGATCCCTGCCCGGTCATCCCGATCACCAGGCAGATCGACCTCCTGGACGAGACGGGCCGCGGCTGGTTCCTGGTGGCGGCCATCGCCGACAGGCACGGCACGGATCTCACCACCACCGGCAAATCGGTGTGGTGTGAGGTACGCGCCTGGTCACCGCTCGACGAAACCGGCTTGCTGGCCTCCCAAGCGGCGTTCTGACCCCGGACGTCGCAGGGCCCTCGCGGGCGCGGCACCGGTGCCTCCAGCACGCTGACCCTCGAGCGAACGCCGTATCGCGGTCGGAGCGGTACGGCGGTCGGTGAGCGGTCGCCGGGAGCACACGGCGAGCATCCGCGAGCGCGCCCACCACAGGTGAGCGGTGGGCCGCCGGCGAGCGCCACGGCGCGAGAGCGCCACGGCGCGAGCGAGCGGCCCACCGCGAGCGGGCGACGACGTCACGGGCGAAGAACGCCGAGGCAAGCGGCGGCTTGAGAACGAGCGGCACACAAGGGCGAGCAGAAATCCGCAGGCGGGCACCGCGCTGACGCGCGGCCGGCCGTCCTGAGGCTGCCTGCCGCCGGACCGTACCCCGACGTCCTGGGAGACAGGCGTGCCCGCCCTACAGGGCTCGGCGCCGAGCGCTCCCAGATTCCCTCCGCGATTCCTGAATGGAAGCAGCAAGCGGGTTCACATGCCCAAGTACGCGTCGTCAGCACATCCCTGTGAACGTGTCGACCGGCGGAGAGGGGGATTTCCATGTCCGTGGACTGGTATCGAGAAGATGGGAGGCCCGCCACCTCGGATGAGGCGCAGCGTCTTTTGCTCGATGTGCGAGCGCGCCTTCTGGCGCAGGACGTCATTCGCGTCGGAACCGTCGTGGTGGTCGTCTCGACATGGTTCACCGTAATCGATCAGGGATTCGCGGCGAATGGGAGGCCATTGCTATGGCAAACGATAGTGTCCGATCTCGCGCTGCACGCCGACATCGGCCGGTATACGAGCAGGGAAAGGGCCGTGCGCGGCCACGCGGAAGCGGTGTCGATGATCACAGATCGCCTCCACCGTTTGGTTGCGAGAACGGTCGCGGACCAGGTCAGGGCGTAAAGCCGGGTCCGCGGCGCACACCACTGGACTACACGATCAGGCACGAGGGCGGGATCTGAATGAGCAGCGACCGACGCCCGTCGTCCATACCGACCAGATATGCGACGAGCACGGGAAAGAGCCCCAGGAGGCGGTCGATCCGACTGCGGATCGCGACCCTTCTGCTCGTTCCCATGGTCTCTCTGGTCGGCCTCTGGGGGTTCGCGGCGAACATCACTCTAGGGGCGGCGCTGGACAAGTACGACTTCACCACGACGTACGAGAAAATGGTGCTCCCCGGGCTCCAGATGGTGAATGAGATCCAGCAGGAACGGGCGATGAGCGTGGTCGCCATGAGCACGCGCAATGCCCAGGACAAACAGAAACTGGGTGTGGAGCGGGCCAGGGTGTCGGCGATCCAGGGCGCGTTCCGCAAGGCGGCCCTCTCCTCGGACGCGACCGACGCGGCCACGCCAGAGACCAAGCAGCGCCTGGCCGAGGCCACCAAGGCCCTCGACCGGCTGCCGGCGCTCAGGAACCAGGTCGACTCCGGCCGGGTCGAGACGCTCGACGTCATCGATTCCTACAGCACGGTGCTCGACAGCGTCATCCAGGTCTTCAACGACCTGGTGATCGTCAACGACCTGGACATCTTCAAGCAGGGACGCGCGCTCATCAACATGGGCAACTCCCGCGCGTTCATGCTGCGCGAGGACGCGCTGGTCTCGTCCGCGCTGGCCAAGAACGGCAAGCTGTCGGCGACCGAGCACCTGGCCTTCGTGCAGTGGGCGGCGAACGGGCGGCTGGAGTTCGAGGCCGGGTTCGCGGACCTGAAGCCCGCGCTGCGCGCACCTTTGGAACGGCTCGCCAACTCCGACGCGTACAAGCGGTACCGCGCCATGGAGTCGGCCATCGTCAACTCGCGCGGTTCGCAGCTGCCTCCCGAGGCGGCCAACTGGACCGCGACGACGTCGCTGGTGTCGCAGGGCTGGGGACAGACCGTGATGCAGGCGACCCTGGCGCTGAACGACCTGGCGAAGCCGATCGGCCAGCGGGTCGTGAACCGGCTCATCCTGGCGGGCGGCCTCGGGCTGCTCGCGGTGGTCGCGTCCATCATCCTGTCGGTTCTCGCCGGGCGGAGCCTCTCGCGCGAGCTGCGCAACCTGCAGCGCGCGGCGCTCCAGCTGGCCGAGGACCGGCTGCCGGGGGTGGTGGCGAGACTCCGCCGTGGTGAAGAGGTCGACGTCGAGGCGGAGGCCCCGCCGCTGCCCACCGGCAAGACCAAGGAGGTCGCCAGGGTCGGCGACGCGTTCACCAAGGTGCAGCACACCGCGATCGAGACGGCGGTACGCGAGTCGTACCTGCGGCAGGGCATCAGCCGCGTGTTCCTCAACGTGGCATGGCGCAGCCAGTCGCTGCTGCACCGGCAGCTGCGGATGCTGGACGAGATGGAACGCCGCGCCTCCGATCCCGAGGTGCTCGAGGACCTGTTCCGGCTGGACCACCTCACCACCCGCATGCGCCGGCACGCGGAAGGCCTGGTCATCCTGTCCGGTACGTCACCCGGCCGCGGCTGGAACCGGCCGGTGCCCGTCGAGGACGTGATCCGCGCGGCGGTCGCCGAGGTCGAGGACTACACCCGGGTCGAGGTCATCGTGGTCACCGAGGGTGCCGCGCTCATCGGCGAGACCGTCGCCGACGTCGTGCACCTGCTCGCCGAGCTGATCGAGAACGCGACCGTCTTCTCGCCCGCGCCGACCGAGGTGCTGGTGCGCGGTGAGATGGGTGCGAACGGCTTCGCGGTCGACATCGTCGACCGGGGGATCGGGCTCGACCAGGCGGAGCTGGACGCGCTCAACCTGCGGCTGTCGCAGCCGCCCGAGTTCGACCTGGCCGTCACCGACCGCCTCGGCCTGTTCGTGGTCGCCCGGCTCGCCGGCCGGCACGGCATCCGCGTCGCACTGCAGCCGTCGGTGTACGGCGGAGTGAGCGCGGTCGTGCTGATCCCGCGTGAGCTGATCGTGGACCTGGATCAGGCGGACGACGACGTGGTCAGCGGCGTGCCGACCGTACGGAGGCAGCCGGCGAACGCGATGCCGAAGAACGTGCGGCCGATCACCAAGGAGATCCACCCGATCTCGGCCGACAGCCACGGCAACGGCAACGGCAACGGCACGGGCAACGGCAATGGGAACGGCAACGGCAACGGCAGCGGCGACGGAAAGACCTGGACGCCCCAGTCCCGGTCGATGCTCAACGCGCCGACGCCGTACGACACCGGCCCCGGACCTTCACCGACGGGCAACGGCAACGGCAACGGCCACCCGAACGGTCACTTCAACGGCGCCCAGACGTCCGGCGACACGCAGGCGCTCCATGACCCGCAGGCACTCCGTGACGTGCGGGCGATCCGTGACCCGCAGACGCCGAGCGGCCCGCAGACCCGCATGGGTCCGCAGCCGCCCAACGGCACGCAGGACGTCCACGATCCACAGATCGGCGACGTCGGTGGGGTGAACGCCGGCGACACCCCGGTGGCGGGCACCGCCATGCCGGGCTCGACGCCCGGCGGCGAGCAGACCGCTCCTTCAGAATGGGAGCCCGGACCGGGCGGCACGTCCGCGCCCGACCCCGCGGCCGACAGCGGGCCGACCTATCACGCGGCGCCGACCTACCAGGACGCCCCGGCGTTCGACGAGGACACGCCCACCTTCTACAGCGTCCCCACCTCCTACAACGCGCCCTCGACCCACGACACGTCGCACTTCGACACGTCGCACGGTCACGAGCCCCCCGGCTCGTTCAACGGGCCGTACAAGGCGCCGGAGACCTATCGCGCGCCGACGACCGAGCCGATGCCCTGGGAGACGCCGACGTCCTTCGGCGACCAGGGAGACGGCCCCGGCGGGTCACGCGCCCCGCTGCCGCGGCGCGTCAAGCGGGCCAGCCTCGCTCCGCAGCTGCGCAACGAGGAGCCGGTCAACCCGTACGGCCAGTACGACCCGGACGACACACTGGTCGCCTGGGAGGAACGTTCGGCGGAGGCGTCCAGGGACCTGTTCGCGGCCTTGCAAGCGGGTTGGCTGCGGGGCAGGGACGAGGACGAGGGGCCGGCCGATCACCCAGAAGGAAGAGGACCGTCATGACCCAGCAGGGAGTCGGCTCGGAGTTGAGCTGGTTGCTCAACGACCTGGTCGATCGGGTACCTCAGGTACGCAAGGTCGTGGTCCTGTCACGCGACGGCCTGGTGATGGGGTCGTCCCGCGACGTCGGCCGCGAGGACTCGGAGTACCTGGCCGCGCTGGCGGCCGGGTTCCACAGCCTCGCGATCGGGGCCAAGCCCCAACTGGACTCCGGGGAGATAAGGCAGACCATCATCGAGATGGACAAGGGCCTGTTCTTCGTGGTGCCCGCCGGGGCCAACAGCTGTCTCGCCCTGCTGAGCGAGGCCGGCGCCAACGCCGGCCTGGTCGCGTACGAGATGACGATGCTGGTCAAACGCGTCGGCCGGCAACTCTCCACCGGCCTACGGCACAACGGAGCGGGAACGGGATCCGGGTGAGCCGGAAATGGAACAGCATGCCCCTGGCGGCCAGTACGGTCCGGGCAGGGAGCGATGGTTCGACGAAGCCGCCGGGCCGATTGTCCGTCCGTACGCAGTGACGCGCGGCCGGACCCGGCCCCGCGGCGAACCGCTCGACATCGTGACCATTCTCGTCGCGACCGGTACGCCGCCTGCCGAGCCCGGCCGCCTGACCCGAGAGCAGCGGCGCCTCTTGGCCCTCTGCCGTCGCCCGCACGCCGTGGCGGATCTGGCCTCCGAGCTGGATCTGCCGTTCGGCGTGATCCGGGTGCTCGCCGGTGACCTGCTCGACTCCGGGCTGGTCGCCGTTCAGCGGTGGACGTCGCCCGCCGCCGCCCCCCATACAGATCAGAACCTGCTCAGGAGGGTTCTTGATGAACTCCGCGCGCTCTGACCGACCGAAAGATCCGGCCAACGGCCGAGCGGACCCGGAACGGGAGGAACACGACGGCCCGCGGGTCGCGCTGAAGATCCTCGTCGCCGGCGGCTTCGGCGTCGGCAAGACGACCCTCGTCGGCGCGGTCAGCGAGATCCGGCCGCTGCGCACCGAGGAGGCGCTCACCGACGCCAGTGTGGGCGTCGATGACCTCGACGGCGTGGCGGCCAAGACGACCACGACCGTGGCCATGGACTTCGGCCGCATCACGCTGAGGGACGGCGTCGCCATCTACCTGTTCGGCACGCCGGGCCAGGAACGGTTCTGGTTCATGTGGAACGAGCTGTCGCGCGGCGCCCTCGGCGCCGTCGTGCTGGCCGACACCCGCAGGCTCACCGCCAGCTTCGCCTCCATCGACTACTTCGAGGAGAAGGGCACGCCGTTCGTCGTGGCGGTCAACTGCTTCGACGACGCGGACCGCTACAACGCACCGGAGATCCGCAACGCGCTGGACATCGACCCCCGCGTCCCCGTCATCCTGTGCGACGCGCGGCGGAACGACTCCGCCAAGCGGGTCCTGGTGGGCCTGGTCGAGCACGCCCTGCGGCTGGCCGGCAATCCGGTCCCGTCGGGTGTGGGCGACGCGGTGGAGAGCCCCTTGGAGGGCCGCCTGCGCTGACGACCGAACCCCTGCCGAGGAATCATTCCCCGCTGACGACCGCCCTTTCCGGGCCGGCGATCTTCGCTCCCGGACCGGTGCCTGTCGCTCCCGGACTCAGTCCCGCACGGACTCTGGCCCGGGCCCCGGTCGCTGACCGGACTCCCTTATCCGTCCGGACCCCTGGAAGGGAGTCCGGTCAGTGTGCATCCCAGGGGGCGCGCATGATGACCTCGTCCATGGCGACGTCGTGGCCGGCTTCGCACCGCACTTCGGTGCGGACGGCCTCGCCGCAGTCGGCGTGCACGAGGTTGACCAGGCGGCCGTCTTCCCCCTGGAGATAGGTGTCGCCCCATTCCATGAGGCTGATGAGGGCGGGAGCGAGCGCCAGGCCCATCTTCGTCATGTGGTACTCGTACCGCGTCCGCTGCCCGGGCTCCTGGTAGGGCTCCCGGGTGAGCATTCCGGCGGCGACCAGGTGACGCAGTCGGTCGGTCACGGCGGATTCGGTCATCTCCAGGTTGCGGACGAAGTCGCCGAACCTGTTGGTGCCGAAGTACGCCTCGCAGAGTACGAGGACGGCCGAGGGCGGGCCGATCGCTGTCAGAGTCCTGGCGACCGGGCAGTTCTGCATCGACCAGTTGTCCCGGTCCGCATAGTGCCCCTGCAGTGTGATGGTCACATCGCTGAGTATACGCCGAATCCAAGGCTGACTTCTATTGACCAAAGTCAGCTTTCCTCGCTAGAGTCCCTGACTATGGCAGTCCAAAGTCAGGTGCGGTCGCGGATAGTTCTCGCGGTGCTCTGCCTGGCCTCCTTCATGGCGGGCCTGGACTTGTTCATCGTCAACGTGGCGTTCGACGACATCGGCCGTGACTTCCCCGGGGCATCCCTCTCCGACCTGTCCTGGGTCCTGAACGGCTACACGATCGTCTTCGCCGCGCTGCTCGTCCCGCTCGGCCGGCTCTCCGACCGCTACGGGCGCAAGACCGGGTTCCTGCTCGGGATCGAGGTCTTCGTCCTGGCGTCCCAAGCCTGCGCCATAGCTCCCAGCATGTGGTCGCTGGTCACCTTCCGTGTGCTCCAGGCCTTCGGTGCGGCAGCACTGATCCCCACCAGTCTCGCCCTCCTGCTGGCGGTGTTCCCTCCTGAGCGCCGGGCCGGTGCCGTCCGCATCTGGTCGGCCTCCGCGGCGCTGGCGGCCGCGGCCGGCCCGGCCTTTGGAGGAGTTCTCGTCGAGGCGTCGTGGCGCTGGGTCTTCGAGGTCAACGTTCCGATCGGCATCGTCGCGGGCCTGCTGGCGCTCCGCTACGTGCCCGACTCGAACGAGGGCGCGTCGACCCGGATCCCCGACCTTCCCGGCACGGTGCTGCTGACGACGGCGGTCGCGCTGCTGTCGCTCGGCCTGGTGAAGATCAACGACTGGTCGCGCGACCGCGTCCTGGTGATGATCGGCGTCTCCGTCCTCGTGCTGGCGGTGTTCTGGCTGCGCTCGCTGCGGCACAGCTCGCCGGTCATCGAGCCCGGGCTCCTGGCGGTACGGACCTTCGCCTGGTCCAACGCCACGATCCTGCTCTTCAGCGTCGCGTTCGCCGGAAACCTGCTCATCGGCGTGCTCTGGATGCAGGAGGTCTGGGGCTACTCGGCCATCCGCACCGGCCTGGGCGTCGCACCCGGCCCGCTGATGGTCCCGGTGTTCGCCGTCATCGCGGGGATCCTGGTCGCCAAGCGCATCCCGGTCGGCGTCGTGACCGGCGTCGGCTGCCTGCTCGTCGCGCTCGGCATCTCCATGATGGTGACCAACCTCGGCTCGAGCCCGCAGTACGTCAGCGAACTGCTGCCGGGCTGGCTGGTCGGCGGAGTGGGCGTGGGCCTGGCCCTGCCCACCATCCTGTCGACCGCCGCCGCCGACCTGCCGCCGCAGAACTACGCCACCGGCAGCGCCGTGGTGAACATGAGCCGCCAGATCGGCAGCGTGCTGGGCGTCGCCCTCGCCGTGGCCGTCCTCGGCACCCCGCGCGGCTACGCCGACGCGCACGAGGCGTTCATCAACGCCTGGCTGGTCGTGGGCGCCTTCATGATCGTCGCGGCCGTGGCGGCGCTGGGCATGACCCCGGCCCGCATCAAGCCGCAGCCGGTCCTGCAGCCCTCCGCCCGCCTGCCGCAGGCGAGCCTGGCGCTGCCGGTGCCCGAAGCGGCCACCGCTGCGATCCGCCTCCAGGAGCCCAGAAGAGTCATCCAGCTGGTCGACCCCAGTCCGGGGCATCGACTCGACACAGACCTAAGGGGAGAACCGCGGACGCGCGCACACCGTCGCCCGAGTGTGCCGACGCGTCCCCAGGGGTGACCGCGGGACCGGTCACCCTGAGCGCCCGGTCATCCTGGTTTCTCCGCAACCAGGATGCACCGGGCGCCATAACGTCCGGGGTGCGCGTCCGGGGTGCGCGTCCGGGGTGCGCGTCCGGGGTGCGCGTCCGGGGTGCGCGTCCGGGGTGCGCGTCCGGGGTGCGCGTCCGGGGTGCGCGTCCAAGGCGCGGAGTCTTCAGGCGCGGTGGGCTGAGGTGCGGAGTTCCTCGGCGACCGCGTAGAAGATGAGGAAGTTCGGGATGCGGCTGACCGGGGTGGTGGTGAGGGAACGCCACTTGCCGGCGACCTTGAGGGAGACCTGGCCGTCCTTGACGCGGGTCTCGTCGATCTGGGACCAGGGGACCGACTTGCCGCGGGCGGTGACGGCGTCGTGGGCGAGCTGGATGTCGCCGAACGAGAGGGTGCGGCCCTCGCGGAGGGCGGTGATGGCGTTCGGGAGCTGGGCCCGGGTGACGGCGTCCTGGATGGCGGGGCCCCACTCGTCGGGGCGGGGGAAGCCGCCCTTGAGGATCATGTCGGGGCCGTTGGCGTCGGACATTGTGTAGGCGTACGTGGTGTACATGTGCACGCCGTTGCGGTGGTGGCGGACGATCTCCTGGAGCACGGTGACGGTGTCCCAGCGGAACGCGCGGACCAGGTCGCCGTTGAGGACGACCACCAGGCCCTGGTCGTAGAGGTGCAGCTCGGAGTTCGCGCGGCGGCGGCCCACGTTCTGGTTGCGCTGGTTCATGTAGACCTCGCGGATGCAGCGGGGCGCGAGGACGACGGTGAACGCCATGCCGATGATGAACATCACGACCGTGGTCGTGATGAGGCCGATGACCAGGACCAGGGCCGAGATGACGGTGAGCGCGATGAGGAGGGGGAGCCGGGACGAGGGTGTCACCGGCTCGGGGATGTAGGCGGCCCGGTGCGTGCCCAGGCGTTGCGCGCCGGCCGCTTGGTTGACCTGCGGAGACTGGCCGTGGCTTGCGGTCGGCTGGGTCATCGGGGAGCTCCGGTGTTTCGAGGGGCTGGGCGGGGACGCTTGACGGCCATCCTCTAAAAGACAATGTTGTCTGTCAATGAATGGTCCACCGGCGGCGGGCGGCGGGCGAAGAAAATCTTGATGAAAGTCCGTAATCTCGCCGGGCACCTGTCGTCTCTCCGTCACGACGTTCCAGTGAAGGAGATCTCATTGACTGACCTCAGCCAGGTGGTCCCCCTTCCCGTGCGCCGCTTCGAGCTCGGCTTCTCGTTCGAGCAGGGCGCCCGGATCGCCGACGATCTTCGGGGATACGTGCCGGCCATCGCCGCCGAGGCGGTGGCCAGCATCGAGAAGGACCTGCCGGAGTTCGTTCGGCCGCACGACCCCAGGTACGGCAAGGCGCTCGTGCTGGGGGTGGAGTACGCCATCGGCCATTTCCTGGAGTTGATGGCCGACCCGGACACGCCCTCGGCCGACGTGGTGGACTTCTGGCGGCGCGTCGGTGCCGGCGAGGCCGCCGAGGGGCGGACGCTCGACACGTGGCAGGCCTCGATCAGGATCGGCGCCGGCGTGGCGGTGGAACGCCTCACCGAACGCGGCCTCCAGCTCGGCCACAAGACGAGCGCGGCCACGGTCGCGGGCATCACCAACGCGGTGTTCGGCTACCTGAACCAGATCGCGGCGATCGTCGCGGAGGGGCACGCCGACGCCGAGGCCCGCGCGGAGGGCACCCGCCAGGACCGGCGGCGGCGCCTGCTCGACCTGCTGCTCGGCGAGCCCGCCGACGCCAAGGACCTCAGGGAGCCCGCCCACGAGGCGGCCTGGCCACTGCCCCGTACCGTCGCGGCCGTGGCGCTGAAGGAACGCGGGACCGACACCAAGCGGCCCACGCTGTTCCCCGACGTGCTGGTGGGCCTGCACCTGCCCGAGCCGTGCCTGATCGTTCCGGACCCGGACGGGCCCGGCCGCGACCGTACGCTGGCCAGGCAGCTGCGCGGCTGGAGCGCGGCGATCGGCCCGACGGTCGAGATCACCGAGGTCGCCAAGTCGCTGCGCTGGGCCCGCCAGGCCCTGGCGCTGGCCGACGAGGGCCTGATCTCGGGCACCCGGCTGGTCGTCGCCGAGGCGCACATGCCGATCATCGTGATGATGCAGGACCGCGAGTTCGTCGAACGGGCCATCCGGCGGCGGCTCGGGCCGCTGCTCAGCGTCCGGCCGGCGCAGCGCTACCGGCTGGCCGAGACCCTGCTGATCTCCCTGGAGTGCGGGTTCAACGCCGCCGAGGTCTCGGGTCGCCTGCACGTTCACGCGCAGACCGTGCGCTACCGCATCCGCCAGCTCGAGGAGCTCTTCGGCGACACCCTGCACGCCACCGAGGGCCGCCTGGAGCTCCAGATGGTGCTGCAGGCCTGGCTCACGCTCAACTCCGAGCAGCCCATCCCGGCCCGTGACCAGCTCCGGATCGGCTGACGAGATGCCCTTCCAGCGCTCAGAGACCGAGCTGGAGCTACTGCTAGCCGCGTTCTATGGACCAGCCCTGGGCGGCCATTCCCGCGTACGAGGCCTTCTTCAGGGTCACCGGCGCGAGGCCGGACCAGCTGGCCTGCAGGTACCAGCCGTCGCCGTTGGAAAGACGCGCGCCGGTAGGGGCTGAGCCGTCCAGCTTCCACACCTGATGTGCGCCCCCACAAGGGGCCAGGACGACCGCGTACTCGGTGCTGCTTTCCCAGGGAACCCCTGGGGCCGCGGCACCGCGCGCCAGGCAGGTCCCGGTCGCGGCATTGGTGAGCGTGAATCCGCCGCTCTTGGTAGTACGCCGCCAGCTCGTCGACTTGCCCCCGCAGGACGTCTGCTTGACCGAGCTGCCGCTTGCCGCCAGGCATGACTGAAGCGTCGTGTTGCGAATCTGCGACTGCCCCTGTGTCGCCGCGGTCCTCTTGGGCGGCTTGGCCTTCTTGGGCGCCGCCTTGGGCCCGCCCTTGCGCGAGTCCTCGGTCTGCGGCGAAACGGTCGGGCTCGCAGGGGCCACCGGGAACGGCACGGCCGAGGGCGGCGGACCGGCCTGAGGCGGCTTGTCCGGACCGTTCCCCACCGTCGCGAACAACATCGCCACGATCGCGGCACCGACCCCGCCGACGATGGCGGGGATCGCCCAGCCCGGGAAGGTGGCCGCGGCGGGCAAGGCGGCCAGCGAGACCGACGGCGCGCCCAGCATCGCGATCCCGATCGGCAGAACGCGCCGCAGCCGCGTGTTCAGGTCGGTCATCTCCTCGGCCGCCTGGCGGCAGCGGTCGCACGACTCCAGGTGCTGGCGCAGCGCGCGCCCGCGCCGCCGCCCCGGCCGCCTCGCGTGAGCCGCGAGTTGAGCAGTGAACTCCGCGCATTCCGGGCGGCCGTCGAAACTCGCCGCCAGGAAGGCCTGACGGAGCCCCTCGCGGGCGCGGAACGCGAGCTGGGTGACGGCGTTGGTCTCCATGCCGAGGAGCTCAGCGACGCGCTCAACGGGCTCGTCCTCGATGATCGTGTGCCAGAGGACGGTCTGCCAGCGTTCGGGCAGCGACCGGAAGGCACGCACGAGCGTGTCCAGCTCGTCGACGTCCGGCAGGTCCTCGGCGGGGCCCTCGGCCCACTCGGCGACCTCGTCGGTCACCACCGTCCGGCGGCCGTCGCGGGCCCAGTCGACCGCCGCGTTCCGTACGACCGTGTAGAGATAGGGCCGGTACGCCTCGCGCGGTCCCATGCCCTGGCGCAGCGCCGCGATCGTCCGGGTGAAGGCCTCGCTGGTCAGGTCCTCGGCCGTGTGCTGGTCGCGCACCAGGCCGCGGGCGTACCGGAGGACGGCCTCGTGGTGACGCCGGAAGAGCTCGTCCGAGGCCTGCTCGTCGCCCGAACGGGCGGCCGCCGCGAGGTCGGCGTCCGACTCCAGGCTCACGCCAGTTACCACTCCGCCATCAAACCCAAGCTCGCACTTCACCACAACCCTCACCGGTCCCAGTTGTCACCTTCTGAGTACGACGGAAAGGTAAGCGGTTGATTATGCGGGTTCGGCGATTTTTTCTCGCGGCCTGTCCGCCGACCGGCCGCCGACCGGCCGACGACCGGCCGCCGACCGGCCGCCGACCGGCCGACGACCGGCCGCCGACGGGTCGCCGACGGGTCGCCGACGGATCGCCGCCCGGCCGATGACCGGCCGATGACCGGCCGCCGGGCAGGCCGGAGGGCCTGCCCGGACGGCGGTTCATCCGACGTGCGGGGCCGCCTCATCCGGGTTCGGCAGCGGCTCGCAGTCGACGTGGCCCAGGTCGGGGCGCGGCGCCAGCGGGCTGAGGTGGAAGACCACGAACGCCTGGTGGTCGCCGTCGTTCTCCAGCCGGTGCCGCTCGTTGATCGGCACCATCAGCGAGTCCCCGGGCTCCAGCCGGATCGGCCGGCCCTCGATCCGCATGAGCAGGGAGCCCCGCACGACGTACAGGAACTCCTCCGAGTAGGGGTGGCGGTGCTCGGAGATGAACTCGCCGGCCTCCAGCGTCAGCACGCCGAAGAACCCGGAGGTGGACGCCACGGTCTTCGGGCTGAGCAGCACGCGGATGTCCCCGCCGCGGCGGCGGTTGGCGGCGACGTCCTGCGCCGTGATCTTGTTGATGAGCGGTGTGGACACAGAGCCCTCCTAGGAGGTCGGAGCCGGTGGAGGCGGATGGTGGTCAGCCCCGGCGGACGGTGGTCGGCCGGCTCGGCCTAGGAGGCGTCGGCCGGGTGGGTGTCGACGGAGAGCTGCATGACGCAGCGCATCAGGGCGTTGCGGAAGTTCTCCTTGAACTCCTCGGGCGTCGAGGCCGGGCGCCGGTGCGTGAGGTAGGGCGCCAGCCGCTCCTCGACGTTGTGAACGCCCTGCTGCCGGGCCATGTGCTGAGCGATGGCCACGAAGTCGCCCTCGTAGTGGATGACCCGGACCATGAACTCGTCCTTGACGAAGACGGCGGTGCCGAGCAGCCGCCCGACCGGCTCGCCGTCCTCGCCGCGCAGCTCGGGGGTGTCCACCCGCTGGAAGTCGCCGAAGATCTCGGCCAGCGCGTCGTCGCTGCCCGGTACGACGCGATAGGTGATTGCCGCGTATGGCATGGAAACCTCTCCTTGCACGGTGGCCAGTGAGCACATCGCACACCCGGCCGCTCGAATCGCGCTGGACTATGAATCACTGGCGTGCGCCGGACGGGCCGGGTCAGGCGATCCTGACCTGGCTGTGGTCGCCGAGAACGAGCTGGTGGGCGGTGGAGGTGACGGAGGCCGGCTTGATCGCGACGTCCTTGCCGATCAGCGAGTCGCGCAGCCGCCGTACGCCCAGCACCGACGAGCGCTCCATCACGATCGAGAACTCCACCTCGGTGTCGGCGAGCAGGCAGTCGGGCCCGATCGAGGTGAACGGGCCGACATAGCTGTCCTTGATCACCGCGTCGGCGCCGATGATGAGCGGGCCGACCAGCCGCGAGCCGCTGATCCGCGCGCCCTCCTCGACCACGACCCGGCCGACGACGTCGGTGCGCTCGTCCACGTGGCCCTCGACGCGCGTCTCCAGGTCCTCCAGGACCAGGCGGTTGCACTCGAGCATGTCCTCGACGCGGCCGGTGTCCTTCCAGTAGCCGTGCACGATGTGCGAGGTGATGCGCGCGTCGTGCTCCAGCAGCCACTCGATCGCCGTGGTGATCTCCAGCTCGCCGCGCGGGTCGGGCTTGATGGACCGTACGGCCTCGTGCACGACCGGGGTGAACAGGTAGATGCCCATGATCGCCAGGTCGCTGCGCGGCGACCGTGGCTTCTCCTCCACCCTGACCAGCCGCCCGTCGGCGTCCAGCTCGGCGACGCCGAACTGGCTGGGGTCGGCGACCGGGGTGAGCATGATCTGGACGTCCGGCCGGGTCGCGCGGAACCGGTCGACCACCTCGGTCAGGCCGTCGACGAGGAAGTTGTCCCCGAGGTACATGACGAAGTCGTCGTCGCCGAGGTAGTCGCGCGCGATGAGCACCGCGTGCGCGAGCCCGAGCGGCGCCTCCTGCTCGATGTAGGTGACGCGCAGCCCGAAGCCCGACCCGTCGCCGACGGCGCGGCGCACCTCGGCCGCGGTGTCCCCGACGATGATCCCGACGTCCTCGATGCCGGCGTCGCGCAGCGCCTCCAGCCCGTAGTACAGAACGGGCTTGTTGGCGATGGGCACCAGCTGCTTCGCGGACGTGTGCGTGATCGGTCTCAGCCGGGTCCCGTGCCCGCCGCACAGTACCAGCGCCTTCATGAGCGACCTCCCAGAGTCGGGCGGCGCCGCCGATGGACGCCACCGCTGAACGACGCCATGGTCGGACGCCCCGCTCGAGCAGAGGTCGAGGGCCGCCGCATGCCGTCGCGGGTGCGGGCAGCGTGCGTCCAGGGCGCGTCCAGTACGGCTCGAACGGGCGCCATCGGGGGTTTATCGCGGTTCCAGCGTCGCTTGAGAGGCGGCTTCCAGACTGCGTCCTGGGGAAGGACCACGCTCCCGCCGGGAGGACATGATGCGACCGAGCCTGCCGCGGCGACTGCTGCGCGAATTCTGGGCCGGGCTGAGTTACTACGGCTGTTCAGTGATGGGCATGACGCCCAGGCAGCTCCACCACTACCTCACCTCCGAGGACGAGGACGAGGAGGAGTGCCCGGGGGAGGCGCTCGCGACCCCGGCGCTGCCGCCGGCCGCGCACCCCGAGCGTCTGGTTCCGGACGAACCCCTGTCCGAAGAGGCATCTCGGCTATGGGCCGAACTGAACATGGGCGGATGGCCTACCGTGTAGGTAAACTACATGTAGGCACACTGCTCACCTGCCGGAAGAGGACGATGGCATCGAAATTCACGCGCAGGGAAGTGCTGGGGCTCGGCGGCGGCATGGCCCTGGTCTCCATCGCGGTCGCCTGCCAGTCGCACGAACATGACGCGGGCCGTTCCGGCTCGGACGGTCATGGCTCCCACGGTTCGGGCGACGACGGGGACGACAAGGACGAGAAGAGCGGCAAGGACGACAAGTCCAGCGAGGGTGAACTGCTGAAGAGCGACGCGAAGCTGCCGCAGCCGTTCACCGCCCCGCTGGCGATCCCGCCGGTGCTGAAGCCGGTCCGCAGCGACGCCGACGCCGACTACTACGAGATCACGCAGAAGTCCGCCAAGGCGCAGATCCTGCCCGGATACACCACCGAGGTCTGGGGCTACGAGGGCCGCTTCCCCGGCCCCACGATCGAGTCCCGCAGCGGCCGCAAGACCGTCGTACGGCACACCAACCAGCTGTCGCTGCCGACCGTGACCCACCTGCACGGCGGGGTGACGCCGACGCAGTACGACGGCTATCCGACCGACTTCCTGCTGCCGGGCAACGGCGGCCGGGTCCGCGTGGACAAGTCGATCGCCCAGGGCAGCTACGACTACGTCTACCCGCTCGCGCAGCCGGCGGCGACGCTCTGGTACCACGACCACCGGATGGACTTCACCGGCCCTCAGGTGTACCGCGGCCTGGCGGGATTCCATCTGATCCGCGACGACGCCGAGCAGGCGCTGCCGCTGCCGCGCGGGGACCGCGACATCCCGCTGATGATCTGCGACCGCTCGTTCGCCGCCGACGGCTCGTTCCACTACCCGTCGATCGACCCTTCGCTGACCGGCAAGCCGGGCGTCACGCACGACTACATGAAGGGCCTGCTGGGCGACGTCATCCTGGTGAACGGCACGCCATGGCCGGTCCTGGAGGTCGACGCGGCCAAGTACCGGTTCCGGATCCTGAACGCCTCCAACGCGCGCCGCTACCAGCTCGCGCTGGACCCGCCGCCGCCCAAGGGCGCCGCGTTCACCCAGATCGGCAGCGACGTCGGCCTGCTGGAACGGCCGGTGAACCATGACTCGTTCGCCATCGCGTCGGCCGAGCGCTTCGAGGTCGTGGTCGACTTCAGCGCCTACCCGGTCGGCACCCAGGTCACGCTGGTGAACAGGTTCGGGTCGGGGACGACCGGCCACGTGATGCGCTTCCATGTGGCGCGGAAGGCCTCCGACGACAGCTCGGTGCCGTCGACGCTGGTCAAGCGCGATCCGCTGGCCGCGCCGTCCTCGGTCACCCGCTCGGTGAAGTTCTCCCGCAGCGGCTCCGGCTACGAGACCTGGACGATCAACGGCAACGCCTTCGACCCGAACCGCGTCGATGCCCGGGTGACCCTCGGCAGCACCGAACGGTGGCTCATCAAGAGCAACGCGCACCATCCCGTGCACATCCACATGGGCCACTTCCAGGTCCTCGCCAGGAACGGCAAGGACCCGCGGCCGAGCGACGCCGGCTGGAAGGACACGGTCGACGTGCTGCCGGAGGAGGAGGTCGAGATCGGCATCCGCTTCGCCGGATACCGCGGCCGCTACGTGTTCCATTGCCACAACCTCGAACACGAGGACATGGCCATGATGGCCAACCTCGAAGTGACGTGAGATACGAGGTAGGACTCAACTAACTGACGGGTTAGGTCTTAACACGAGGCGGTAGCCGAATACCTGACAATTGGAGGTGGGACCTCGTGAACGAACGAATTAACGAAGTCCGGGGGAGCCGACCGCATTATCGCTGGTCGGCCGCCCGAGGCTTGCCAGAACCGTCCCCACAATGTGTAGACTTTCTACTATGAAGCTGGAAGTACTCCGTGGGCGATTGGATTCGCTGGTTCTCGCTGTACTAGAGGATGGGCCCCTCCACGGGTACGGGATCATTGCGGCGCTTCGTTCGCGTAGCGGCGGTGCTCTCGATCTGCCCTCGGGCACCATCTATCCGGCCCTGCGCCGCCTCGAGCGGGCGGGCTTCGTCGACAGCAAGTGGAGCGAGGTGGACGGCCGCAAGCGGCGCACCTACAGCCTCACTCCTCGCGGTAGGACCGAACTGACCAGCGAACGCGACACCTGGCGCGAGTTCGCGTCGATCGTCGGCGGTGTTCTCGGCACCGGTTGAGCCGGCCCGGCTGAGTCGTCGCAGCGCCGACCACCCTCGGACACCACCCCTCGGATACCCCCTAAGACACCACCACCCCAGACATCGCCCACCCCACCACCCCCACCCCCGAACATGATCTGGCGCCCGGGCCGCAGCCCGGGCGCCAGGTGATCGGGGTCTTGTGCCGGGTCTTCGTATCGGGCTTTCGTCAGGCGTTCTCGCGCAGGAAGGTCCGCACGCCCACCGCGACGCAGACCGCGGCGAGACCGATCGCCACGGCGCCGCCCTCGGCCATGGCCGAGCTGGTGTAGTCGCCGCGGAAGCCGTCCCGGATCGCGTCGATGATGTAGCGGAACGGCGTGAACCGCGAGATCCAGTTCAGCCAGGACGGGCCGATCTGCATCGGCAGCATGATCCCCGACAGCAGCAGCATCGGCATCATCAGCGAGTTCAGGATGGGCGCGAACGCGTCCTCGCTTTTGGTCAGCAGGCCCAGGGTGTAGGAGAACGACGCGAGCGCGGTGGCGAGCGCCGCGATGAACGCCAGCGCGAGCAGGATCCCGCCGACCGGCGCCCGCATCCCGAACAGCAGCCCCGCGAGCACGAGCACGATCGACTGCGTGACGAGGATGACGACGTCCCGCAGCACCCTGCCGAGCAGGATCGAGAGCCGGCTGGCCGGCGTGACCCGCATGCGCTCCACCACCCCGGCCCGCCAGTCGGCGATGATCGTGAACCCGACGAACGCCGCGCCGAACAGCCCGAGCTGCACCAGCAGTCCGGGCACGAAGAACGCGTAGGCGTTGGATCCCGGCACCTCCAGCACGCCCTTGTCGTAGACCCTGGTGAACAGCGGCCCGAAGAAGGCGAGGAACAGCACGGGCTGCAGCAGCGTGGTGGCGATCAACGCGGGGTTGCGCAGCGCCAGCATCATCTGCCGCTTGAAGATCAGATAGGTGTCGCGGAAGAAGTGCACGGCCGGCTCCTTGAAGAGATCATGAGGGGGGTCACGAGCCGTCGCGCAGCGAACGGCCGGTCAGGGTCAGGAACACGTCGTCCAGGGTCGGGCGGGTGAGCTGCACCGACGTCATCGTGATCCCGGTGCCGCTCAGCGTCTCCAGGATCCAGGGCAGCGCCTGGTCGCCGTGCTCGACCGTGAGGCGGACCGTGTGGTCGTCGGCCTTCACGTCGCGCACGCCGCGCCGCCCCTCCAGGTGCTCGGCCGCGCGGGCGGCCTCGCAGTCCACGACCAGGGTGACGACGTCGCCGGCGACCCGCTGCTTCAGCTGCTGCGGCGTCCCCTCGGCCACGATCTTGCCCCGGTCGATGACCAGGATCCGGTCGCACAGCGCGTCCGCCTCGTCGAGATAGTGCGTGGTGATGTAGACGGTGGTGTTCAGGTCGGCGCGCAGCTTGCGGACGTGCTCCCACAGGTTGCTGCGGCTCTGCGGGTCAAGGCCGGTGCTCGGCTCGTCGAGGAACACCAGCTCGGGGTCGTGGACCAGGCCGAGCGCGATGTCCAGGCGGCGCCGTTCGCCGCCCGACAGCGTCTTGATCAGCCGTCGGCCGAGGCCGCCGAGGTCGAGCTGGCTCATGAGCCGCTCCGCCCGCTCGACCGCGTAGGCCTTGGAGTGCCGGTAGAGCTGGGCCTGAACGATGATCTCCTCGTTCACCCGGCAATTGGGGTCGCTGCCCCCGCCGAACTTGCCCATGGCCTGGCCGACGTAGCCGATCCGCCGGCGCACGCCGACGGGATCGTTCAGCAGGTCGGCGCCGGCCACGGTGGCGCTGCCCGACGTCGGGCGCAGCAGCGTTGCCAGCATGCGCAGGGTCGTGGTCTTGCCGGCCCCGTTCGGGCCGAGGAAGCCGACGATCTCCCCGGCCTCGACGCTGAGCGTCACCCCGCGGACGGCCTCGACCGTTGACTTGCCCGTCTTGAACACGCGGGTGAGGTCGACCGCCTCGATGATCGGCATGTTTGCTCCTCGATGCTCCCTCGAACGGCTCGCCGTGAGCCGGTGGGCGATGACACGAAGCGACGTCGGGGATCCCGTACGTCCCGGGATCCCCGACTGGAACCGCTGGTTCGGTGCGGTTGTGAATTCCCGCAGTGCTGGTTTCGTGTGGCGCTGGTCTCGGGCGGTCAGCGGCCGTCGAGCGAGAACGCGTAGAGCATGTTGTTCTCACCCTCGTTGGTCCACGGGATCCAGTAGCCCGAACCCCAGTACACGGTGCCGTTCACGACCGCGGCGCCGGCGACGACCGAGCCGCCGCTGTCGAAGCCCCAGCGGACCGCGCCGGTCGCGCCGTCGAGGGCGTACATGCTGTTCCCGGTCGGGGACAGCGAGTTGGCGTACACGACGCCGTTGGCCGCCGAGACGAACCCCATGTCGCCCTGGCCCTGCGGGTCGGCGGTCTGCCAGAGGATCTTGCCGGTCGCCGCGTCGAGCGCCGCCCAGGATCCGCCGGTGATGGTCGTCTTCTTCCCGTCCACCGAGGTGATCTCGTACGACTTGTGGTCGTAGTTGTTGATGGCGGTGTAGATGCGGCGCCCGTCGGTGGCCGAGCCCCACTGGATCCCGCCGAACTTGCTGCCGGGGCCGACCAGCGTCTGCCACATGGGCTTGCCCTTGTTGTCGGGGTCGAAGGCGTAGTAGTAACCGCTCTTCTGCCCGACGCCGATGATGTCCTTGTGACGGCCGCGGATCGTGGTGGTGTACAGGTTCGGGCCGGAGGCGAAGTCATAGTCGAGGCCGCGGCCCGGGAGCGGGAAGACATCGGCGCTCAGCGTCTTCTGCGCCCAGGCGACCTTGCCGGTCCTCGGGTTCAGCGCGACGACCGCGTCGATGTAGTTGTCCTCGGCCATCGGGGCGCACCCGGTCTCGTCGGGCGTCTCGCACACGCCGTCGGGGACCGTGTAGTTGTTGCCGGTGCTCACGTACAGCAGGCCGCGGCGGTGGTCCATCACCGGCGTGCTGCTCCAGACGGCACCGCCGGTGTAGCCCTCGGGGACCATGAAGGTCTTCCAGAGCAGCTTGCCGGTGCGGGCGTCCAGCGCCTGAACGGTGCCGCGGAAGACCATCTTGTGGTCCGGGGGAGCCGTCTCCTCGCCCGAGGAGACGCCGATGTAGACGATGCCGTTGTCGATGATCGGCGACCCGGTCACCCGGGCGTAGATGTTGTCGTTCTCGAGCGCGGTCTTCCAGCGGAACGCGCCGGTGAAGCGGTCGACGCCGACCAGGTTCGCGCCGCCGCCGGTGCCGATGATGATCTCGTCGCCGAAGACGAGGGGGCTGGTACGGGAGGCGTCGCCGGTGATCCCGGTGTAGTCGCCGACCTTCTTGGACCAGATGACCTTGCCGGTCGAGGTGTTGACGGAGAAAAGGTTCCCGCCGCGATCGGTCGTGTAAAGGGCGCCCTGGTACACGGTCGGGGTGGCGACGACGTCACCCTCGGTCTGCAGCGACCATTTGACCTTCAGGTTCGCCACATTCGAGGAATTGATTTTCCTCTCGGAGGCGTTGTTCCGGGTGTTGTGGAGATTCTGCCCGGCCAATGGCCAGTCTTCTCCAGAGAATGTTTTCGTGCTTTGTGCTCCCGCGGGCGTGAACGGCAACATGGCGGCTAGAAGAACTCCGGCCGCGGCCATTGCCGTCCGGGGCCACAGGGATCCGCGTAGACGCATGCCGATCCGGCCTCCCTTCACATTCCCCGATCGAACTTCTCGGAAATGAGCCAAACTTCGAGGTCAGAGCGTAGGCAGCGGGAGTCTCGGCGGCCTCGAATCTTGCTCGAGCATCGATCCCGGCACGGCTCTAGGCGAATTCGAGGCCCGCGATAGCGCGCGGGGTCACCCTCGACCGATGTCAGTGGGGCGAAGTCCGCCCGCGGCTGGACAACCGCATCGGAGCTCTTATGACTTTCGCGGCCATCTCATACAAGGTGAAGCCCGGATTCGAGGACGAGATCGCCGGGGCCCTGGCGCCGTCAGGCGACGCCGGCGGGGCGGACTCGACCGAGGCCGACGGCACCCTGATCAGCACCGCCCTGTTCATCCACGACGACACCATGGCCGTGGTCGTCCAGCTCGACGACGACTCCGTCGAGCTCGAGGGCCACAAGCACATCCTGGAGACCGAGGAGCGCCTCGCGCCCTACCTCGCCGGCGACGGTGAGCGCGGCACGATGCGCCGGATCCAGCAGCGGCTCATCGCCGACCGCCCGGCCCGGCAGCTGGCCGCCATGCGGCACACCATCAAGCCGGGCTCGGCGGAGGCGATCGCCGAGGTGTTCGCCAACACCAAGCCCGCCGCCGGCCGTCCCGGAGGCGGCGGTCCCGGAGGCGGCGGTCCCGGCGGTCCCGGCGGTCCCGGCGGTCCCGGTGGTCCGGGCGGCGGGAACGGCGGCCCAGGCGGTGGCCCGGGGCTGATCGAGGCCGTGGCGCTGTTCGTGCACGAGCAGACCATGGTCCGCGTCGTCCAGTACAACGGTGAGCTCGCCGACATCGCGGCCTTCATGCGCGACTGGGGAGCCCGTTCCAACCTCGAGAGCCTCCTCGATCCGTACATGGACGAGGACCGGAGCTTCGACACGCCTGAAGAGTTCGAGGCCCTCTGGTGGCGCCACAACATGCGCCAGATCTCCATGACGGCCTCCGCCGACCAGACCGCCGACTCCGCGGCCTCGGGGAGCAGCTCATGATCGGCATCCCCAGGATCCGGATCCGGCGCCGCGCGATCGCTCCGGTCGTCGCCGCGTTCACGCTCCTCGGGCCGGCCACCGGCGGGGCATGGGCGGACGCGCGCCGCGGGCCGGGCCCCGTGCTCGTCTCAGGCCCGAGCCCGTACGCGGCCTGCGCGACCAACAAGGGCCAGCTCAACGCCGACTTCGAACCCTGGATCACCGCCCGCCCCGGCGCGCCCTCGCACCTGGCGATCGCCTGGGAGCAGGACCGTTCGACGACCGGCGCGGCGCGCGGCGGCGTCACCGTGGCGACGAGCGCCGACCACGGCCGGACGTGGCGTACCAGCGGCTTCCCGTCGCTCACCCCCTGCACCGGCGGAACGTTCTCCAGCACGGCCAACCCCGCCGTGAGCTACGCGAAGAACGGCCGGCTGTACGCGATCACCGCCGGGTTCTCGTGGGGCGTCTCGTCGGCGGTCCTGGTCTCGACGTCCGACAACGACGGCGCTTCATGGTCACAGCCCGCGACGCTGCTCAGCGACCCGAGCCCGGCGTACTTCAGCGACCGCCCGTCGATCACGCCCGACTCGCGCGACCCCCGCGTCGCCTACGCGGTCTGGAACCGCAACCGGGCCGCCGACAACCAGAACGAGCTGATGTTCAGCCGTACCGCCGACGGCGGCAAGACCTGGACCCCCGCACGGGCGGTCTACACGCCCGCCGAGAAGGGCGCGGGCACGGTCGGCAACCAGATCGCCGTCCTGCCGAACGGCACCCTGGTCAACATCTTCTACGAGGGCGACTTCCCGGTCAGCTCGCCGTCCAACCCGGACCTGGCCGAACACATCCAGATCATCAAGTCGGCCGACCACGGCACGACGTGGTCGCGCCCGATCACCATCGCCAACGCCAAGCTCAACACCCCGGTCATCCCCGACACCTTCAAGCCGGCCACCGGCAGCGGGCTGATCCCCGACATCGGCGTGAACGAGCGCACCGGTGCGCTCTACGCCGTCTGGGGCGACGCGAGCCTGTCCACGAGCGAGAGCGCCGTCGGCTTCGCCGCGTCCTACAACGGCGGGTCCAGCTGGTCCAAGCCGATCCGGATCGACCACACCCCCGAAAGCGTGCGCGGCGGCAACGGCCAGGCGTTCCTTCCGCAGGTGGAGGTGACCGACGACGGCGCCGTCGGCGTCTTCTACTACGACTTCCGGAACAACACCCCGGCCGCGGGCACCCCGACCAACGCCTGGTTCCTGAAGTGCCGCGGTCCCCGCTGCGTCCGGGACCGCGCGGCCTGGCGCGAGTCCGGTCTGGCGAGCTCGTTCGACATGGAACGCGCCGCCGTCTGGTCGGGCACCCCCTACCTCGGCACGTCCGTCGGGCTCGCCCACGCGGGGGACCGGTTCGAGGCGGCCTTCGTCATGACCAACGCCGACCCGGCCAACCAGCAGGACGTCTACCTGTCCTCGATCCCGTCGCGGTAACGCGGCAACGCAGTAGCAACGCGAACGAACACGAGAACCGGCCCGCGCACATCGCGCGGGCCGGTTCAGGCGTTGGCCGGGTCAGATCAGGGCGGTCGCGGTCGTGGCCTCGTACCGCTCGGTGATGTCGTTCCCCAGCGCCGCAGCGAGCTGGATGAGGCCGCAGACGCGGGCCACGTCGGCGCGGGTGACGACCATGCCGGTCGGCAGCTGGAGCACGCGCCGCGTCACCGCGTCGGTCTGCGGGAGGCTCGCGCCGGTGTTGTACGGGGTCATGGCGTGGCAGGCCGGGGAGAAGTAGCGGCGGCAGGTGACGCCCTCGGCGCGCAGCACGGTCCGCAGGAGGTCGGGCCCGAACCCCGCGGCGTCCTCGTCCACCTCGATCACGACGTACTGGCAGTTGTTCGCCGAGGGGTCGTAGTCGAGCATCCGGATGCCGGGAACGTGGGCCAGTCCCGCCCGGTACGCGCGGTAGATGTCGCGGTTGTGGGCGAAGATCTCCGGCATCGCGTCGAGTGAGGTCAGGCCCATCGCGGCCGACGCCTCCGACATCTTGGCGTTGGTGCCGACCCAGTTCACGGTGTCCTCGGCCACCAGGCCGAAGTTCTGGATCGCGCGGACCCGGCGGGCCAGCGCCGCGTCATCGGTGACCAGGGCGCCGCCCTCGAAGGCGTTGACCACCTTGGTCGCGTGGAAGCTGAACACCGTCGCGTCGCCGCGGCCGGCGAACGACCGGCCCTCCTCCAGGCAGCCGAACGAGTGCGCGCCGTCGAACAGCAGCTTCAGCCCGTTCCGCCGGGCCACCTCGGTCAGCTCGTCGGAGCACGGCTGCCCCCAGACGTGCACGCCGATGATGCCGGAGGTGCGCGGCGTGATCAGCGACTCCGCGTGGGCGGGGTCCAGCAGGTGCGTCACCGGGTCGACGTCGCAGAACACCGGGGTGAGGCCGAGCCAGCCGACCGCGTGGGCGGTCGCCGAGAAGGTGAAGGACGGGACGATCACCTCGCCGGTCATGCCCAGGGCCTTGATCCCCACCTGGAGCGCGACGGTCGCGTTGCACATCGCCACGCAGTGCCGCACCGCGGAGGTGTCGGCGACCCGCTCCTCGAAGTCCTGGACGAGGGCGCCGTTGTTGCTGAGCCACCGCTTGTCGAGGGCCATGGTGAGGCGCTGGAAGAGCCGGTCTCTGTCGCCGATGTTCGGGACGCCGACGGTGAGCCGTTCATGGGCGGCGAACGCGGGCGTGCCGCCGAAGACGGCGAGGTCGTCAAGACGTTGCTTGGTCATGGGAGCCCTTCGGCCGGGCGGGACTCGACCTGGTTCCGCGGGCATCAGCCATCACGAGTCGGTCTCCCGCTGCTTCATGGCCAAGCTGCCAACGCGGGCTCGAATCTGGCTCGATCGCCGGGTGAGGCGTTCTTGAGCGGCGCGGGCGACGATCCCGTCGGAAGCCACGGGGCCGGCCCGAGCGGAGGAATTGCCTGATGAGGTTCCACGACATGTTCATCGCGTCCGCGGGAATGCACCTTCCTCCCAAGCGCACCCTGGACGAGGCCATCGCGCGCGGCGAGGCCGACGAGTCCGACCGGGAGGAGCTCTCGGTCACCGCCGTGCGCGTGGCGGGGTCGACGCCCGCCGCCGACCTGGCGGTCCGCGCGACCAGGGAGGTGGTCGAACGGGCCGGGGCGCAGGCCGCCGGTGACGTCGACGCGTTCTTCTACGTCACGGGCTGGCACCAGGGCCCGGAGGGCTGGTCGCCGCAGTTCTACGTGCTGCGCCACGGCCTGGGCCGCGACATTCCGGCGTTCGAGGTGCGGCAGGGGTGCAACGGCTTCGTCGCCGCGCTGGAGCTGGCCGCCAGCTACCTGCTCGCGTCCCCGGACCGGACGGCCGCGCTGATCGCCGCCGCGGAGAACTTCGAGACGCCGCTGGTGGACCGCTGGCACTCGAGCCCGGCCAGTGCCTTCGGGGACGGGGCCACGGCGCTGATGCTGTCCAGGCGGGAGGGTTTCGCCCGGCTGCTCGCCGTCACCCTGACCTCGATCACCGAACTCGAGGAGTCCGACCGCTACGGCGAGGAGATGCACCCGCCCGGCATCACCCTCGGCGTGATGGCCGACCACCGGATCCGGGCGCGCCGCTACATCGACAGCTTCACCACCGGGATGCCGCCCCTGTTCATGCTGCTGCCCGCCGCGATGACCAAGACCATCGAGCAGTGCGCCGCGGACGCGGGCATCAAGGTCACCGACATCAAGCGGGTCTGCCACGTCAACGTGAACGACGGCTTCCTCAAGCGCTTCGTTCTCGAGCCGCTCGGCCTCGACCCGACCATCGGCACGATGGACTTCGGCCGCCAGAACGGCCATATGACCGCGAGCGACACGGTCGCCTCGTTCACCCACCTCGTCGAGACGCGGCAGGTGGGGCCCGGCGACCACGTGCTGCTGTTCACCAGCGCGCCCGGGCAGTCGATCGCCTGCGCGCTGATCCGGATCGACGAGGACCCCGGCTGGCACGTGCCGGCCGAGGGCCGCTAGCGCTCCGCCTCCCCGGTGCCGGGAACCTACCTCCAGGAGTGTCCAATGCGTGTTTTGTTCGCCGCCACGTGGCCGACCCACTGGCAGCCGATGGTGCCGCTCGCGTGGGCGCTGAACGCCGCCGGTCACCAGGTGCGCGTCGCGGTCCCGCCCCGGCACGCCGAGGTGGTGGCGCGCTCCGGGCAGATCGCCGTCCCGGCCGGATCGCGGGACGTGGACATCGCCGAGATCCACAAGCGCGAGGTCCTCCCGCTGATGGGAAAGGTGCGGGAGGAGAGCGAGGGCGCGGTGACCGAGCTCCGCAAGCGCCGCACCCGCGCCTCGATCGGCATCTACGAGCAGGTCGCGGAGGCCATGGCGCACGACACCGTGGCCTTTGCCGAGAAGTGGCGGCCGGATCTCGTTGTCTACGAGCCGACCGCGTTCGTCGGGCCGATGGTCGGTGAGGTGTTCGGCGTCCTCGCGGCCAGGCACCTGTGGGGCCCGGACGGCACCTCCGCCGGCCCGGGCCGCGGCGGACGGCTGGAGAGCGAGGCGCTGGACGCGCTGGCCTCGCAGTTCGGCGTGCCGACCTTCGACAACCGCGGCGACGTGACCATCGACCCGTGCCCGGCCAGCCTGCAGCCGCAGATCGAGTGCAGGCGGCTGCCGATGCGGTACGTGCCGTACAACGGCGCGATACGGCGGCCACCGGCGCCGCTTCCCGACCCGGTCAAGCCGCGGATCGCCGTGAGCTGGGGCGTCTCGACGTTCGCGCTCACCGGCGGTGAGGCTTTCCTGGTGCCGCAGGTGCTGGAGGCGCTGCGCGGGCTCCCGATCGAGATCGTCGTGGCCGCGCGGCAGGATCATCACCACCTGGTGGCCGCGCCGGGCGTCGAGCCGCGCGTGGTGGAGATGGAGCTGCGCCTGCTGCTGCCCACCTGCGACGGGCTCATTCACCAGGGCGGCGGCGGCACGTTGCTCACGGCGGCCGCGTGCGGCGTACCGCAACTGGTGATTCCGCAAATGCCCGACCAGCGGTTCAGCGCGCGCCAGCTCGCGAGCGCCGGTGCCGCACGCGTCGTTCCGGCGGACGAATTCGATGTCGAGTCCGTTCGGAAGCAGGCGCTTGCTTTGCTCGATGACGACGACCTGAAGGCCGGCGCCGAACGCCTGCGGGATGAGAATTCCAGCCGCCCGAGTCCAGCCGCGGTGGTGTCGGAACTCGAGAAGATCATCGGCTGACATGTCATCTGACGGCCTTTCGCAGGTCGCGTCGAACTCCAACCCGCCTCCAGCCCGCCTTGAGGCCGCTCAACCAGTATCTCGCTCAGTACAGGTGCCGTTCTGACCGGCGGTGCCAGCCCGGAAAGACCGAAAAGAATGACCGGAAAGAAGGGCGAACGCGCCATGAACCGGACCTTGATCGTCGCCCGGCTCGACCCGGGGCCCGCGGAATCGATCGCGGAACTGTTCGCCGAGTCGGACGCGACGGAACTGCCTCACATGGTCGGCGTTTCCCGCCGCACCCTGTTCCGTTTCCACGACCTGTATTTCCACCTCGTCGAGGCCGACGAGGAGATCACGCCGAACCTTTACGAGGCCCGCAAACACCCCCTCTACACCGGCCTGAGCGACGCGCTCCAGAACCACGTGCGGCCGTACGACCCGAACTGGAAGGAGCCCAAGGACGCGATGGCCGAGCCCTTCTACGTCTGGGAGAACAACCGGTCGGGCGGTAACGGCCGATGAACGAGCGCAGAGTCGTCGTCACCGGGATGGGCGTCGTCGCGCCGGGAGGCGTCGGCACCAAGGCGTTCTGGGAGCTGCTGACCGATGGCCGCACCGCGACCCGGACGATCAGCCTCTTCGACGCCTCCGGCTTCCGGTCCCGCATCGCCGCCGAGGTCGACTTCGACCCGGCGCACGAGGGGCTGTCCCCGCAGGAGATCCGCCGGATGGACCGGGCGGGGCAGTTCGTCGTGGTCTGCACGCGCGACGCCCTGGCCGACGCCGGCCTGACGCCGGACGACCTGCCCGCCTCGCGCACCGGCGTGAGCATCGGCAGCGCCGTCGGCTGCACGACCGGCCTGGAGGAGGAGTACGTCGTGCTCAGCGACGGCGGCCGCAACTGGCTGGTCGACCACGAGTACGGCGTGCCGCACCTGTACGGCTACATGGTGCCGAGCACGCTCGCCGTGGAGGCAGCGTGGGCGTGTGGCGCGGAAGGCCCGGTGGCGCTGATCTCCACCGGGTGCACCTCCGGCCTGGACTCGGTCGCCCACGGAGCCCGGCTGATCCAGGAGGGCTCGGCGGACGTGATGATCGCCGGTGCCACCGACGCGCCGATCTCGCCGATCACCTCGGCGTGCTTCGATGCCATCCGCGCGACCTCCCCGCGCAACGACGACCCCCACCACGCATCCCGGCCGTTCGACGCCAGCCGCGACGGCTTCGTGCTGGGGGAGGGGTCGGCGGTCTTCGTCCTGGAGGAGCTGTCCCGGGCCCGCGCCCGCGGCGCGCACATCTACGGCGAGATCGCCGGGTTCGCCGGCCGCAGCAACGCCTACCACATGACCGGCCTGAAGCCCGACGGCCGTGAGATGGCCCTGGCCATCGACGCGGCGATGCGGCAGGCCGAGATCAACCCGTCGGACGTGGACTACATCAACGCCCACGGCTCCGGCACCAAGCAGAACGACCGGCACGAGACGGCGGCGTTCAAGCGCAGCATCGGCCACCGCGCCTACGAGGTGCCGGTGAGCTCGATCAAGTCGATGGTCGGCCACTCGCTCGGCGCGATCGGCTCGATCGAGATCGCCGCGTCGCTGCTGGCCATCGAGCACGACACGGTCCCCCCGACGGCCAACCTGAACGAGGCCGACCCCGAATGCGACCTGGACTACGTGCCGCGCACGGCGCGCGAATGCCCCGTGGACACGGTGGTGACGGTCGGCAGCGGCTTCGGGGGATTCCAGACCGCGATGGTGCTCGCCGACCCGGAAAGACGGAGGACATGAACGCGACCCGTACCGCGTCGGAACGTTCCGACGCAGCGTCCCTCGTCGCCGACGCTGCCACGCGTGCGGTCGGGGCGGCGGTCGTCACCGGCATCGGCGCGGTCGCGCCGGGCGGCATCGGGACCGAGGAGGTCTGGGCCGCCGCGATCGAGGGCCGCATGAGCATCGGGCCGCTGACGCGCCTGCCGGAGAACGACTATCCGCTGCGCGTGGCCGGCGAGGTGCGCGAGTTCGAGGCCAAGGGCCGGGTGCCGAGCAGGCTGTCGGTCGAGACCGACCGCTGGACGCACCTGAGCCTGGTGGCCGCCGAGATGGCGCTCGCCGACGCCGAGGCCGACCTGGACTCGCTGCCCGCCGACGAGATGGCGGTGGTCACCGCGAGCTCGTCCGGCGGCACCGAGTTCGGGCAGCGGGAGATCGAGCGGCTCTGGTCGTCGGGCCCGAGCCACGTGGGCGCCTACCAGTCGATCGCGTGGTTCTACGCGGCGAGCACCGGCCAGATCTCCATCCGGCATGGCATGAAGGGCCCGTGCGGCGTGATCTGCACGGAGGAGGCGGGCGGCCTGGACGCGCTGGCCCAGGCGCGGCGCAACCTGCGCGACGGCGCGCGGCTGGTGGTCACCGGTGGCACCGACGCCTCGCTGTGCCCGTACGGCGTGGTGGCGCAGCTCAGCAACGGCCTGCTCAGCACCGAGTCCGACCCGCAGCGCGCCTACCAGCCGTTCAGCGTGGAAGCGGGCGGCTACGTGCCCGGCGAGGGCGGCGCCATGGTGGTCGTCGAGGACGAGCAGGGCGCCGACGAGCGCGGTGCGCCGCGCCGCTACGGCGAGATCGCCGGGTACGGCGCCTCGTTCGACCCGCCGCCGGGCAGCGGCCGGCCGCCGACGCTGCGCGCCGCCATCGACAGGGCGCTGGCCGACGCCGCGATCACCGCGGCGGACGTCGACGTGGTCTTCGCCGACGCGCTCGGCGTCCCGGAGGCCGACCGGCTCGAGTCCGAGGCGATCGGCGCGGTGTTCGGCGAACGCGGCGTCCCCGTGACCGCGCCGAAGGCCGGGACCGGGCGGCTGTACGCGGGCGGCGGTGCCCTCGACGTGATGCTCGCGCTGCTGTCGATCCGCGACGGCGTGATCCCCGCGACGCCGGGCTCGGCGGAGCTTGCGGACGACTGCCCGATCGACCTGGTCAGGGGCGGCCCCCGCGAACGAACGGTCCGGACCGCGCTCGTGCTCGCACGTGGTCACGGAGGTTTCAACTCGGCCCTGGTCGTACGGGCCCGTCGGTAGAGGAGAACCGATGTCCAACCTCACGCTGGAGACCCTCAAGCAGCTCATGCGGAACTGCGGGGTCAGCGAAGACACCGATCTGGACAGCGACATCACGCGGGTGACCTTCGAGGAGCTCGACTACGACTCGCTCGCCCTGCTCCAGATCCTCGCGCAGATCGAGAACAGGTTCGGCCTCCGGCTCTCGGAGGACGACCTGGACAAGATGCGCACCCCCGAAGAGCTTCTGAACTTCGTCAACGGCCTACTGATTGGAGCCTGAACGATGGCGGCGCACACCGAATCAGAGATCGTCATCGCCGCGCCGATGCAGGTGGTGTGGGACATCACCAACGACGTGGCGAACTGGCCTGATCTCTACAGCGAGTACTCCGCGGCCGACATCCTGTCGCGCGAGGGCGACACGGTGACGTTCCGGCTCACCATGCACCCCGACGAGGACGGCAACGTCTGGAGCTGGGTCTCCGAGCGGACCTCCGACCCCGCGACGCGGACCGTGAAGGCGCACCGCGTGGAGACCGGGCCGTTCGACTTCATGAACATCCACTGGGAGTACAGCGAGGTCGACGGCGGCGTGCTGATGCGCTGGGTCCAGGACTTCCACATGAAGCCGGCCGCGCCGGTGGACGACGACACGATGGCCGCCAACATCACCCGCAACAGCAAGATCCAGATGGCGCTCATCAAGGAGAAGGTCGAGAAGGCGGCCGCGGACATGGCGACGGCGGGTGACGCGCGATGACGCTCAACGGACGCAACGCGCTGGTCACCGGCGGCACCCGCGGCATCGGCCGGGCCATCGTGCTCGCGCTCGCCGAGGCGGGCGCCAACGTCGTGACGTGCTACCGGCAGGAGTCGGACGCGGTGGACCTGCTCCGCAAGGAGCTGGCCGTGACGGCGGGGGAGCACCACGTGCTGAAGGCGGACGTGGGGGAGCAGGCCGAGCTGGCCGAGTTCGTCCGCGCGGCCGCCGCGCACCTGGGCACCGTCGACATCGTGGTGCACAACGCCGGCGCCATCACCCACGTCCCGTTCGACAAGCTCTCCCTGGAGGGCTGGAACCGGGTGGTCGACACCAACCTGACCGCCGCGTTCCAGCTCACGCAGGAGGTCATCCCGGCGCTGTCGGAGAGCGCCTCCATCATCTACGTCGGGTCCAAGGTCGCCATGGTCGGCGTGCCCATGCGGGCGCACTACACCGCCGCCAAGGCGGGCATGGTCGGCCTCGCGCGGTCGCTGTCCAAGGAGCTCGGCGCGCGCGGGATCAGGGTGAACGTGGTGGCCCCGGGGATCATCGACACCAGCGACCCGGACCGCATGCCGCCGGAGGAGTACAACGCGATGCAGGAGCGGCTGGACGCCTACCGCAAGCGCGTCCCGCTCGGCCGCCTCGGCCGGTCCGAGGACATCGCGGCCGCCGTGCTGTTCCTCAGCGGCGACGGCGCGGCCTTCATCAACGGCGAGACCCTGAACGTCGACGGCGGGATGTGAGATGAGCGACCAGGTTTTCCGCGTGATGCTCCGGATGGAGATCAAGCCGGGCATGGGCGAGCAGTTCGAACGGGTCTGGACCGAGGTCGGGAACGTCATCACCGACCACCCGGCCAACCTCGGGCAGTGGCTGCTGAAGAACGCCGAGGACGAGAACGTCTACCACATCATGAGCGACTGGGTGGACGAGCCGCTGTTCCGCGAGTTCGAGACCAGCGACCAGCACCTGGAGCACCGCACCAAGCTGCACCCCTACCGTTCCGGCGGCTCGATGACGACGGCGCACGTCGTCGTCCAGCTCCAGGGCGCCGCGGCCGGGGTGGCCGGGCGATGAGCGCCGACCAGCAGGCCCGGCCGGCTGACCAGCAGAGCCGGCCGGCTGACCAGCAGAGCCGGCCGGCGCTGCCGACGACCCCCGTCAGGGTGGTCGTCTGGTACCGGGCTCCGAGCAGCGACGCCGCCGCCGTGGAGACCGCGTACCACGAGGTCAGCCGGACCCTGGAGGGAACGCCCGGCCTGCTCAGCAACGAACTGCTCAGGTCGGCGACCGACAAGGCGTCGTTCGCCGTCATGAGCCACTGGGAGAGCGGCCAGGCGTTCGACACCTGGGAACGCGGACCGTCGCACCAGGCCAGCACCGCGCCGCTCGTTCCCTACCTGGACCGGGCCCCGGACCGCAGGTTCGAGCTGTACGAGGTCACGGCCGCGTACTGACGCACCGGTCCGAGACAGCCGCTCCCCTCACTACCCACGAACGCAGGAAGCGGGAGACAAGCATGGGCGGAAACGCCGTCGCCGCCGACCAGGAGCAGAACGGCCACGAGCGGACCGGCCACGAGCAGAGCGACTGGCTCGTGTGCCGGGGCTGCCGCGGCCTCATCTATCGCAGGAGGTTCGCCGACTCGCTGTCGGTCTGCCCGAGCTGCGCGCACCACGCGCGGCTGCCGGCGCACGCCCGGCTGGAGGCGCTCCTCGACCCGGACTCGATCCGGCCGCTGGCGGCCGTGCCCGCCCCCACGCCGTTCGACCCGCTGGAGTTCGTCGACACGGTGCCCTATCCCGAACGGGTCGCCGCGGCCCGGGCGCGTACCGGGCTGGACGAGGCCGTGGTCTGCGCCGAGGGCAGGATCGAGGGCCACGAGGTCGTGGTCGCGGTCATGGACTTCGACTTCTTCGGCGGCAGCCTCGGGTCGGCGACGGGCGAGCTGATCACGCGCGCCGCCGAGGTCTCGCTCGCCAGGCGCGTGCCGTTCCTGGTCGTCACGGCCTCGGGCGGGGCGCGCATGCAGGAGGGCCTGTTCTCGCTGATGCAGATGGCCAAGACCGCGCAGGTCTTCGCCGAGCTCGACGAGGCGGGCGTCCTCAGCGTCGTCCTCATCACCGACCCGACCTACGCGGGCGTCGCGGCGTCGTTCGCCTCGCTCGGCGACGTCCTGATCGCCGAGCCGGGCGCCCGGATGGGCTTCGCCGGCCGGCGGGTGATCGAGCAGACGATCGGTGAACGGCTGCCGGCCGACTTCCAGACCGCCGAGTTCCTGTTCGGGCACGGCCTGATCGACGCGATCGGGTCGCGGCAGCAGCACCGGGCGATGCTCGGGCGGCTGTTCTCGCTGCGGCAGGACGCGGTGGCCGCGCCCGAGGCGGTGCCGGGCGCGATCGTGACCGACCCGGCCCGGCTGCCAGAGCACGAGGCGTGGACCGCGGTGCAGCGCGCCCGCGACCTCGGCCGGCCGACCACGCTGGAGTACGTCAGCTACCTGCTCGACGGCTTCCTCGAACTGCACGGCGACCGGATCGGCGGCGACTGCCCGGCGATCGTCGGCGGCATCGGCCACTTCGCCGGGATGCCGATCATGCTGATCGGTCACCAGAAGGGCCACTCCACCGCCGACCTGCTGGCCCGCAACTTCGGCCGCGCCACCCCCGAGGGGCACCGCAAGGCCGCCCGGCTCATGCGGATGGCCGCCAAGCTCGGGCTCCCCATCGTCACGCTGATCGACACTCAGGGCGCCGAGCCCGGGATCAGCGCCGAGGAGAACGGCCAGGCCATCGCGATCGCCGAGAGCCTGCGGCTGATGTCGGGCCTCCCGGTCCCGATCGTGGCGGTCGTCACCGGCGAGGGCGGCAGCGGTGGCGCGCTCGCCCTCGGCGTCGCCGACCGCGTGCTGGCCCTGGAGAACGCCGTCTATTCGATCATCAGCCCCGAGGGCTGCGCGGCGATCCTGTGGCACGACGCGTCGCAGGGACCCCGCGCCGCCGCCGCGCTGCGGGTGACCTCCCGCGAGCTGCTGCGGCTCGGGCTGGTCGACGGCGTCGTCCCCGAACCGCAGGACGGCACCCAGACCGACCCGGCGCTCGCCGCCCAATACCTGCGCGACGCCATCACGTCCGCGCTTTCCGAGCTTGTCGGCCGCGACCCGGCCGACCTGGTCAACAGCCGCCGTGCCCGCTTCAGGCGCATCGGTTCCGACGCATACCTGTGACCTGAGGAGGTACGGGGTGTTCTCAACGATTCTGATCGCCAACCGTGGCGAGATCGCGCTCCGCGTTCTGCGAACCTGCCAAGAACTCGGTATCCGCACCGTCGTCGTCTACTCCGCCGCCGACCGTGACTCGCCCGCGGTCGCACTCGCCGACCAGGCCGTCCTGATCGGGCCGCCGTCGGCCAAGGACAGCTACCTCAACATCCCCGCCGTCATCGAGGCCGCGCTCGCCACGGGCGCGGAGGCCGTTCACCCGGGCTACGGCTTCCTGTCCGAAGACCCCTACTTCTCCGAGATCTGCGAGAAGAACGGCCTGGTCTTCATCGGCCCGCCGTCCGACGTGATCGCGATGCTCGGCGACAAGGCCCGCGCCCGCGCCGTCATGTCCGACGCCGGCCTGCCGGTGTTCCCCGGCAGCCGGCACACGCTGGACAACGCCGGCGAGGCCCTCGCCACCGCCATCGAGATCGGTTTCCCGGTCATCATCAAGGCCGCCGCGGGCGGCGGCGGGCGCGGCATGGGCGTCGTCCACCGCCGGAGCGACTTCATGCGCGTGTACGCCGACACCCGGGCGCACGCGCAGGCGATCTTCGGTGACAGCCGCGTCTACATCGAGCGGTTCTGCGAGACCGCGCGGCACGTGGAGATCCAGATCCTGTGCGACGCGTACGGCAACGGCGTCCACCTGGGCGAGCGGGACTGCTCGGTCCAGCGGCGCCACCAGAAGCTGATCGAGGAGACCCCCTCGCCGGGGCTCCCGACCGAGCTCACCGCCCGGATGGGCGCCGACGCGGTGCGCGGCGCGCTCGCGGCGGGGTACGTGGGCGCCGGGACGATGGAGTTCATCGTCGACCAGGACGGCTCGTACCACTTCATGGAGATCAACTGCCGGATCCAGGTCGAGCACCCGGTCACCGAGATGGTCACGGGCCTGGACCTGGTCCGCGAGCAGCTCCTGGTCGCCTCGGGCGAGCCGCTCAGCCTCCGGCAGGAGGACCTGGTCCCGTCCGGGGTCGCGGTCGAGTGCCGGATCAACGCCGAGAACCCCTCGCGCGGCTTCATGCCGACCCCCGGCCAGCTGACCTCGTTCGTCCCGCCGGGCGGCCCGTTCGTCCGGGTCGACTCGCACGCCTTCACCGGCTACCGCATCGGCCCGGACTACGACTCCCTGCTCGCGAAGATCATCACGTGGGCGCCGGACCGTGACCAGGCGCTCGCCCGCATGGACCGCGCGCTCGCCGAGATGCGGGTGGAGGGCGCGCGCGTGCACACCACCCGTCCGCTGCTGCGCGAGATCCTCGCGCACCCGCTCTTCCGCGACGCCAAGCACACCACGTCCCTCGTCGACCAGATGCTCGGCGACGGCGTCACCCGCTAGCCCCGCGAACTGCCGGCAGCCACGAACGCCGGCAGCCACAACCGCCAGCGGCGACGACCGCTGGCAGTACGGACCGCCAGAACCCATTCAGTGAGCGGCCGGCCGGAACGGCCGGCCGCTCTTTTCGACCGGGCCATCAAGGCCGCCCCGCAACCCGTGAAGTCAGGAGAATCATGATGATCCGCAGAAAGCACGTCCGCTCGGGCCTCGCCGCCGCCGCGCTCGCGGTGATGATTCCGCTCGCGACCCCGGCGATCCCGTCCGCCGCCGCGAAGGTGGCGCCCCCGCCGCCGCAGGTGCCGATCGAGCTGAACACGGACGGCTTCACGATCCCGGGGGCCAACCCGCGGCCCGGCGGCTACATCACCTTCCAGGTGAGCACGACGGTGGCGGAGGGCCGCTGGCTCGCGCTGCTGCGGCCGCGGCCGGGCGTCGGCATCGAACAGGTCATGAAGGACTTCGCCGACGGCGCGTCCAACGACCCGGCGACGCGGGCGGCCGGGATCCGCGCCGAGTACCGCGACACCGACTTCTTCGGCGGTGCCGCGGTCTACCCCGGCAGCCCCGAGGCGCTGACCCAGTACCTCACCGAGGGCCGGTACTACCTCGTCGAGACGTCGGCGGCGGACACCTCGGTCGTCCAGACGCTCGACATCACCTCCGAGGTCACCCCGGCCACGCCGCCGCGCCCGCAGATCGTCATCGACGTGGGCGGGCGCGACCGGGCGCACTTCAGCGGCGTGCCGACCCACATCCCGCAGCACGCGACGATCCTCTACCGGAACCACTACAAGCAGCCCGAGGAGGCCATCTTCGTCGGGATCAAGCCGGGTGAGACGCACGAGTCGGTGCAGGCCTACTTCGACGCGCAGCAGGCCGGCCAGCCGCTCCCGCCGAACCCGTTCATGCGGTCGGGGGGCGGGACGCCGCCGATCTCGGCGGGCCGCACCGTTCGCATTCAGGTGAACATGCCGCCCGGAGATTACAGCCTCCTGTCATTTCTGTACGACGCGGACACTCTCGTGAAACAGGCGTACCAAGGGCTGCACGCCGAACTCCAGGTGTGCACAAGGAGTGACGGCTAGACGAGCGTACATTTCGCGTGACCGATACACGCATATGTGCATTGAGTGACGGGCCATCGGCTGTGCGCTTTGTAGCACCTGTGGACAAGTGTGCGCAATGCGTTACCAGTAGACATGCTACTCATCCAATGCTACGCTGATATAACAACGGGAATCGCATGAATTGGCCGAGGCGGGAAGGGGTTGGTCACATGCGTTTCGGGGTCCTAGGGGCTCTGGTTCTCGCTACAGATGGAGGAGAATTGACGCTGTCTGCACCAAAGCTGCGCAGCGTGCTTTCACTGCTTTTGGTGAACAGTAACCACGTCACCCAAAGCGCGTCGCTCATAGACGAACTCTGGAGCGACAAACCTCCTATGAGTGCGGTCACGACCCTTCAGACTTATGTCTATCAGCTCCGCAGAATCCTCGGAGACGCGGAATCCGGTGCCGATCGAATGCTGGTGACAAGATCCGCCGGCTACGAAGGACGGATTCCGCCCGAGGCCATCGACCTCTGCCATTTCGAAAACCTCGCCAAGCAGGGCTCTGACGCCCTGCTGGCGGGGGAACCACTCCGCGCCTCCGAGGTGCTCCGCGAGGCACTCGACCTGTGGCGCGGTCCCGCGCTCATCGATGTGCCTCGCGGGCAGCTCCTCGAAGCGCAAGCGATCATGATGGAGGAGAACCGGCTGAACGCGCTGGAAATGCGCATCGACGCCGATCTCCAGCTCCGCCGGCACCGTGAGGTCATCAGCGAACTCAAGGGACTCATCGCCGGCAATCCCCTCAGTGAAGCCTTCTACTCACGGCTGATGCGCGCGCTCTACCTGTCGAACCGGCGGGACGAGGCGCTCGAGGCCTACCGCAAGCTGCACCGGACGCTGGCCGCCGAGCTCGGGCTCGAACCCTCCCGGCCGATCCAGCAGCTGCACCACGCGCTCCTCGCCGACGATCCAGCCAGCGAGGACCCGACCCTGGCCGAGCCCGGTGAGCCGCACGAGTCCACCACCCTGGTGGCACCACGGCAGCCACCGCCGCCGGCGGAGCTCCCACCCGACATCGGGGACTTCGTCGGGCGCGGCGTCGCGCTGAAGCAAATTCGCGACGCCCTGGAGGCGACCGAAGGCGGCCAGGCCACCAGGATCGTCGGCATCACCGGGATGCCGGGGGTCGGCAAGAGCGTGCTCGCCGCGCACATCGGCCACCAGATCAGGACCAGGTTCGACGGCGGCCAGCTGTGGATCAACCTCGGGGGATCCACGCTGAACCGCGCCGACCCGGGCGACGTGCTCGCCTCGGTGCTGCGCACGGTGGGGTTCGACGATGGATCGATCCCACGGTCCACCGACGAAAGGGCCAGGCTGTTCCGTACCTGGAGTGCCAGCCGCAAGCTGCTGGTCTTCTTGGACGACGCGTTTGGAGCGCTACAAGTCCGGCCCCTGCTCCCCACCGGGCCGGAAAGCGCTGTCATCATCACGAGCAGGCTCCCGATCTATGGCCTGGGCGCGTCCGAGATCGTGCATCTCGCCGGTTTCGACATGATGGAGGGTATGGAACTCCTGGCCAGGATCGCCGGCCGGGACAGAGTGGCGCGGGAACCGCAGTCCGCCCAGGAGATCGTCACCATGTGCGACGGACTTCCGCTGGGCATAAGAATCTCCGGGGAACGGCTCGCGGTGGCCAGGCATTGGACCATCACGCGTTTCGCGAAACGGTTCGCCGACGAGGAGAATCGTCTCGCGGAACTGAGCTGCGGGGATTCGGATCTGCGCTCTCGTTTTCATCACACGTTCCACGGACTGGACGAGGAGGCGAGCCATGTCCTGCGCCTGCTGGCCGCCCATCGGCGGTGCGTCACCGCCGACACGGTGGCGAGCATGGCGGGCATCGGCGCCGCCAACGCGGAACGGCTGCTCTCCCATCTGGCGAGCGCGGGCCTGGTCATCGTTTCCGAGAACGGGATCGACGGTCCGTTCCTCTACCGGGTGCCGGAACTCGCGGGCCTTTACGCGACCGAACTGGCCGGAACGAGACCGAAGGGCGGGCCCCAGTTCGACCTGGGCGTGATGACGTCCTGGTCCGGCCTGCCCAAGGGCGAGGCGGAACTGCAGCCCGTGACTCACACCCAAGAGGCGACGGATGTCTGAGGCAGGCAGGTCCGGGGAGGAGGCGGCCGGGGAGAAGACGGCCGTCCTGATCGTGGGCGGTGGGCTGACCGGGCTCAGCGCCGCGATCTTCCTCGCCCGGCACGGGACCCCGGTGATCCTGGTCGAACGGCACGAGGGCGCGCTGATCCATCCGCGGGCGCGGACGGTCAACCCGCGCACGGCCGAGCTGTTCCGGCAGGTCGGGCTCGAGCGGGAGATCCAGTCCGCCCGCGCGTTCACCGGCGGCCGGGTCATCGTGCACTGCGACACGCTCGCCGGGCCCGAGGCGCGCTCCAGCCAGATGGAGCCGCCGGAGGAGACGAGCCTGGTGAGCCCGTGCTCGTGGATCGCCATCGGCCAGGACAGGCTGGAGGTGATCTTGCGGGCCGGGGCGGAGCGCCTCGGCGCCGACGTCAGGTTCGGCACGGAGCTCACCGGCTTCGAGTCCGACGACGACGGGGTGACCGCCCGGATCAGGGATCTGCCGTCGGGGAGAGAGTCGGTCGTCGCGGCCCGGTTCCTGGTGGTGGCGGACGGGGCCAAGAGCCCGATCCGCCGGCGCATGGGCATCCCCGTGCACGGCGCCGGCATGCTCGGGCACACGGTGACGTTCGTCTTCGAGGCGGACCTCTCCGAGGCGCTGCGCGGCCGTCCGGTCGGGCTGTGCCACCTCGGGAAGCCGAGCCCGGGCGTCGTCCTCATGCCGCACGACGGCGACAACCGGTGGCTCATCAGCTTCCCCTTCGCACCCGACAAGAGCGACCGGCCGGAGACCTTCACTCCGGAGCACGCCGCGTCGCTCGTCCGAGCCGCCATCGGGCTGCCCGATCTCGAGGTCGAGATCGTTCCTCAGCTCGCCGACGGCACCACCAACCTCGACTACGACATCGCGGCGTTCGTCGCGGAGCGGTTCCGCGACGGGCCCGTCTTCCTGGCCGGGGACGCGGCGCACTCGATGCCCCCGGCCGGGGCCTTCGGGTCCGGGACCGGCATCCAGGACGCGCACAACCTGGCCTGGAAGCTCGCGGCGGTGGTGGCCGGCCGGGCCACCACCGCCCTGCTGGACACCTACGAGGCCGAACGGCGCCCGGTCGCGCTGTTCACGGTCGAGCAGGCGACGGTCAAGCGCGAGGTGAACGCGGGCCGCGCGTCCGACGAGGTACGCCGGAGGCTGCACCCCTCATTCCGGGTGATCTTCGGCTACCGCTACCCCGTGGACGCGGGACAGGGGCAGGGACAGGGATCGGGACCGGACGGGGACGGCGATGCCGAGTCCGTCGGGCTGCTCGACGGGCTGCCGGGCACGCGCGCACCGCACGCGTCCGTCGGTTTCGGCGGCAGCACCGCCTCGACCATCGACCTGTACGGCCAGCGGTTCGTCGCGCTGACCGGCCGGGACGCGGCGCCGTGGGCGGACGAGCTGGAGTCGGCGTTCGCGGGCCTCGGGATCGACGTCGACGTCTACCGGCTGGGCGCCGACCTGGCCGACCCGGACGATGCGTGCGCCGGGGCGTACCGGATCGGCGCGGAGGGCGCCGTGGTGGTCCGTCCCGACGGCATGGTCGCCTGGCGCACCGCCCGTTCCGCCGGTGAGGCGGAACGGCAGGAGCTGCGCGAAGCCATCGCGCGGCTGATGTGCCCTGAGCAGACCGTGCCGGTATAGCGCACGAGAGAAGCGGGCCGGGTCAGCCAGACCCGGCCCGCTTTTCACGTTCCTCCCGCTTTTCACGTTCCTCCATGCGCTACCAGGAGATCGGCAGCTTCTCGGGCCTGCGGATCATGCCGCCGAGCCGCCACGGCACCTCGTCCAGCGGAACGGCGAGCCGCAGGCCGGGCAGCCGCGACAGCAGCGTGCGGAGGGCGACCGACAGCTCGGCGCGGGCGAGCTGGCTGCCCAGGCAGCGGTGCGGCCCGTGCCCGAACGCGAGATGGGGATTGTGGTCGCGCGTGACGTCGAGCCGGTCGGGCTCGTCGAAGACCGCGCCGTCGCGGTTCGCCGAGGTGGTGGACGGCAGGACGGCTTCCCCCTCCCGGACCGCCGTCCCGCCGAGCTCGATGTCCCGCGTCGCGACCCGGATCGTGCCGCCGCTCACCGCGATGGGCGTGTAGCGCAGCAGTTCCTCGACGGCGCTCGGGAGCACCTCGGGCCGGGAGCGCAGGATCTCCAGCTGATCCGGGTGGCGGAAGAGAGCGACCACGGCGCCCGCGATCAGGCTGGCGGTCGTCTCGTAGCCGGCGATCAGCAGCGTCACGGCGAGCGTGACCAGTTCGCCCTCGGTCAGGCGTTCCTCGCTGCGGGCCCGCACCAGGTCGCTCAGCAGGTCGTCGGCGGGGTCCTCCCGCCGCGCCGCGATCAGCTCGGCGAAGTAGGCCTTGAGCTGCCGCTCGGCCTCCGCGACGGTCTCCGGGTCGCGCCCGGTCGTCGCCAGGTAGGCGATCGACCAGGTCCGGAAGCGCTCGAAGTCGCTTGCCGGGACGCCGAGAAGCTCCGCGATGACGCCCAGCGAGAGCGGCTCGGCGAACCCGTTGACCAGGTCGGCGGGCTGCCCCGCCGCCATCAGGTCGTCGATCAGCTCGGCCGCGCGCTTCTCGATGCGCGGCGTCAGCGCCGCCACCCGCTGGGTGGTGAACGCGCGCAGGACGAGCTTGCGCAGCCGGGTGTGCTCCGGCGGGTCCATCGTGGTCATCGACTCGGTGTCGAGCGGGATGCGCCGGATCCTGGGCGCCCCGGGCTTGGCGGCCGCGGCGCGGCTGAGCCAGGGGCTCGCGAGAAGCTCGCGGTTGTCGGCATGCCGGGTGACCAGCCACGCGTGGTCCCCGGTCGGCAGCGTGACCCGGGCGACCGGCCGGGCCTCCCGCAGCTCCCGGAAGACCGGCGACGGCTCGAACGGCACCGGAATGGCGGGTGGAAATTCGATGTCGGTGGTCAATTCTTGGTCTTCTGGCACGAGTATAACGATCCATCAATGGCCTCGAGGATCGCTTGAACGCGAGTCGGACGTGCGTATTCACAGCTATCGAGCCCAGTCCCGGAACGATAAAATTCGCTTTGTGTGTAGTGGATAATCAAGGCGCCGAGAATCCGGGAGCATGGCCATGGAGTCCAGCACGGTACTGATTATTGGCGGCAGTCTGGTGGGCCTTGCCCAAGCCGTTTTCCTCGCGCAGCACGGTGTGGAGACCGTTCTGGTCGAACGCCGTGGCCGGGTCTCGCCGCATCCGCGGGCCCGGGGGATCAACCCCCGCACGATGGAACTGCTCGAGCAGGCCGGCGTGGGGGAGGAGCTCCGCGCGACCGAATCCGCCCGGGCACTCGCGCACAATTCGGGGATCGTGGTCGCCGGCACCCTCGCGGGCCCGGAGATCACGCGGCTGGAACGCGCGTATTTCATGGACACCGACGCGGACTATTCCGATTACACCCCGTCCTCGTGGTGCCTGTGCCACCAGGACGAGGCGGAGGCCGTGCTCGCCGAGCGTGCCCGCGCGCTCGGCGCCGATCTGCGCTTCGGCACCGAGGCCGACGGCTTCTGGCAGGACGCGGAGGGCGTCACCGTGACCCTGCGCGACGCCGAGACGGGCACCGAGCGGCCGTTCCGCTGCGACTACCTGGTCGCGGCCGACGGTGCCGGCGGCGACACCAGGGAGCGGCTCGGCATCGGCACGACGGGTCAGGGCACGCTCGGCCACTTCCTCAACATCTCCTTCCGCGCCGACCTGCGGGAGGCGCTCCGCGACCGCCGGTTCGTGATGTGCTACCTGAACGCGCTGGAGGAGCGCGCTGCGCTGCTGCCGGTGAACAACGCCGACCGCTGGCTGCTGCACGTCGCCTGCCCGCCCGACGAGGCCCGCGCCAAGACCACAGATTCCGACGAAGCCGGCCCGGGGGGTGTGGGGGGTCGTCCCCCCTCGAGAAGTACCGAGCAGTGCACCGATCTGGTGCGCCGGGCGACCGGCGTGCCCGACCTGGAGGTCACGGTCGAGGCCGCGATCCCGTGGGAGTCGGCGGGCCGGGTGGCCGAACGGCTCCAGGAGGGGCGGATCTTCCTGGTGGGCGACTCCGCGCACGTCATGCCGCCGAGCGGCGCGTTCGGCTCGAACACCGGCATCCAGGACGCCTACAACCTGGCGTGGAAGCTCGCCGCCGTGCACCGCGGCCACGCGGGCGCGGACCTGCTTGCGACCTACGACGCCGAACGCCGGCCGGTCGCGGCCCGTACCGTCGAGCAGGCCGTCCTGCGCTCGAACGACCGGCCGCGCGTCGCCGCCGGGCAGCAGGAGGAGGCGGAACGGCCGCTGCTGTCCGACCCCGACGTGATCTTTGGCTACACCTACCCGGACGCGCCGGGAACGCGTGCGCCCCACGTCGTGCTCCAGCGCGACGGTGCGCAGATCTCCACCGTCGACCTCTTCGGGCGGGACTTCGTGCTGCTCGCCGGATTCGGCGGTGAGGCCTGGATCGACGCCGCCCGCGACGCCGCGCAGGACCTGGGCGTCGAGCTGACCGCCTACGGGGTCGCCGAGACCGGGGAACGGCCGCGTGCGGACATCGACGTCGTCGACGACCCGGCCGGACGCTGGCGCGACGCCTACGAGGTCGGCCAGGCCGGGGCCGTGCTCGTGCGCCCCGACGGGTTCGTGTGCTGGCGGTCGGCGGACGCCGCGCCGGGCGACGAACGGAAGATCCTCGGCGACGCCCTCGCCGTCGTCACGCACCGCGCCCAGACCGCGCAGGCCGCCCAGACCGCGCAGGCCGCGCAGGCCGCCCAGACCGCCGGGAGCGGCAGGTGACGGCGTACGGCAGGGCCCTGGTGACGGGCGCGTCGAGCGGGCTCGGCAGCGCGTTCGCCGAGCACCTCGCCGCGCAGGGCGCCTCGCTCGTCCTGGTCGCCCGCCGCGAGGACAAGCTCGAAGAACTCGCCCGGACGCTGCGGGAGCGGCATTCGGTGCAGGTCACCGTCATGCCCGCCGACCTCACCGACCCGGTCGCGCTCGCCGAGGTGGAGCGGCGCCTCGCCGACACCGGCGAGCCGGTCGACCTGCTGATCAACAACGCCGGGATGCTGGGGATCGTCGGCCCGTTCGGCATGAGCGAGGCCGACGCCGGGCAGGCCTCGATCGAGCTGAACGTGCTGCCCGTCATCCGGCTCTCCAACGCCGCCGTCCCGCAGATGGCGCGGCGCCGCCGCGGCGGGATCATCAACGTGGGCTCGGCGGCGGCGTTCTACAACGCGCCCGGAGCGGCGGTCTACACGGCGGCGAAGAACTTCATCACCAGCTTCAGCGACGTCCTGGGCGCCGAGCTCCGGCCGCTGAACGTGAACGTGCTCGCGCTGTGTCCCGGAGCGACCCGTACCCCGCGCGGGATCTCGACCGGCAGCCGCATCGGCCGGGTGTACGAGGCCTCCTGGGTGGTCGAGGAGGCGCTGAAGGCGCTGGACGCCGGCCGCGCCGTCTGCGTCCCCGGCACCCAGTACAAGTTCAAGGTGTTCGTGGCCCGGCACGCGCCGCGCCGCCTGCGCGAACGCGTCCTCTTCCGCGGCTGGGGCGGGGAGATGGCAGCCAAGCTCGCCGACTCGCTGGAGAAGTTGGAGAAGGAGCCACAGGAGCAGCCGCCGGTCGTCCGTTAAGACCGGCCGGTAAAGCCCGGCCGAAAGAACGTGGCCCCCGTGGTCCGGATCACCGGACCACGGGGGCCACGTCTTACCTCCCGCTCTTACCTGTCGTCCTGGAGCTCCCCGACCACCGCGGCGTCAAGGTCGCCGAAGCCCTGCGCGAGCACCTGCTCGTAGCGCGCGGCGACCTGGGCGGTGACGGGCATGGCCACGCCGGCGCCGTTGGCGTTGTCCAGCGCCAGCCGCAGGTCCTTCAGCATGAGCTTGGACGAGAACGCCGCGGGCTCGTACTTGCGCTCCTTCATCAGCGCGGCACGGAACGCCATGACCAGCGAGCTGAAGCCGCTGTTGGCGATCTCGGTCAGCAGCATCTCGCGGTCCAGGCCCGCCCGTTCGCCGAACGTCACGGCCTCCGCGAGCGAGGCGGTCTGCGCGCCGATCAGCTGGTTGAACGCGAGCTTCATCGTCGAGGCCAGACCGAGCTCCCCGACGTGCCTCACCTGGTTGGCGAGGGCGTCGAGCACCTCCCGTACGGGCTCGGCGTCCGCGCCGTCGCCGGCCGTGAACATCCGCAGCTTCCCGGTCCCGGCCAGCATCGGGTTGCCGAGCAGGCACAGCTCGACGTAGTGGGCGCCGACCGCGCCGAGCCGTTCCGCCGCCTCGTGCGCGAACGAGGGGGAGACCGTCGAGGCGCCCAGCACGAACGCGCCGTCGCGCAGCCGCTGCAGCGCGTCCTCGAACAGGACCGCCCGCACGGCGTTCTCGTCGGCGAGGCTGACGAGCACCACCTCGGCCTCCGCGACCGCCTCGGCGGCGGTGTCGGCGACGCACGCGCCCGCGTCGCCGAGCGGCTTGGCGGCCGACCGGGTGCGGTTGTAGACGTGCACCGGGAAACCGGTGTTGACCAGGTGGGAGGCCATCTGGCCGCCCATGTTGCCGAGCCCGAGCAAAGCCACCCGGGTCTTGCGCGCCGCTTCGGCCATCTCAGATACCCCCGTCCACCTGCAGGGTCGCGCCCGTGAGGTAGCGCGACAGGTCGCTGGCCAGGAACAGCACGACGCCCGCGACATCGTCGGACGTGGCGAACCTGCGCAGCGGCGTCATGGCCAGGATCTGCTGCCGCACGGGCTCGGGCATCCCGCCGCCACCGCCACCGTCACCGCCAGGCTCGTCCTCGACGAAGCCGGGGGTCACCACGTTCACGCGGATGCCGTTCGGCCCGAGCTCCTTGGCCATCGAACGGGTCAGCCCGATGATCGCCGCCTTGGACGCGCTGTAGGCGGCGCGCATCGGCACGCCCCGCAGGGCCGCCGCGCCGCCCATGTTGATCACCGATGCGCCCTGTGACAGCAGCGGCAGCATGCCCTGCGTCACGGTGAACATCGAGCGCAGGTTGGTGTCCCGCACGCGCGCCCAGTCCTCGAGCGACGTCCGCTCGATCGGGCCCGCCTCGTCGATGCCGACGTTGTTGACCACGATGTCGAGGCCGTCGCCGTTCTCGCGGCAGCGGTCCGCGAGCGCGGCCACGTCCTTCTCGCCGGTCACGTCGGCCTGGACGACCTGATGCCTGCCGGTCCCGAGTCCCTTCAGCTCGTCGCGCAGGTCATCGGCCTCCGCGCCGCTTCGATAGCAGGTGGTGACGTTGGCGCCGTTCTCGGCCAGCGCCGTCACGATCGCCCTGCCGATCCCGCGAGTGCCCCCGGTCACCAGGGCGTTCTTTCCGTCGATCTGGAGATCCATCGTTGCCTCCTGAGCAGCCGCCTCAGCCGGCGGCGGCGATCGCGATGTTGAGGACGAACGCGGCGCCGGCGAGGCCGGTGCGAAGCCAGTGCCACCGTCGCCATACGGGTCGCGGGTCGTCCCACTGCGGCTCCAGCGCCGCCTGCGGGCTGGTGCCGTTGACCCTCTTGTTGATCGGTACGTTCAGCAGGTGCGAGACCCCGGCGACCGCCAGCATGAGGACGGCGGCGGTCGGGCCGAGCGCCGCCGCCCCGGGCGATCCGTCGTTCAGCCCCGCCAGCGCCGCGTCGGCGACCACCGTCGCCAGGACGACCACCGGCATGGTCGGGTCCCAGTTGCGGCCGAGCAGCCGGTTGACCTCGATGTAGCGGGCGCCGTCCATGTCGCGCAGCGCGGGGACGATGCTGATGGCCACGGCGACGAACACGCCGGTCGTGATGCCGCTGCCGAGCAGTGCCACTGAGTCGAGAACGGTTCTCACCATGTTCGCGGCCTTTCACCGGTGTCGTGGTCGGGTACGGTCACTGTCGCTCTCCGTCCTCAGCCGGGGATGGGGGCCGCGTCCAGCGCGGTCCCGCCGTTCGTCCCCGCGGTCTCCCCGCCCGTCTCGGGCAGGCGTTCCAGCACGTAGTTGATGAGCTCGTCCACGGTCGAGCCCTGGAGCATCAGCACCGTCGGCACCGACACCGTGGTGTGGGTCTCCAGCGCGTGCCGCAGCTCCACCGCCAGCAGCGAGTCGATGCCGAGCGAGGTGATGCGGTCGTCGGGCCGTACCGCCGCCGCCTCGCTCCGGGTCACCGACGCGATGCCCTGCGAGACCAGCTCGGTCAGCAGCGTGCGGCGTTCCTCGGGCGGCGCGGCCAGGACGTTCCCGGGACCCGCGGCGTCCTCGTGCTCGGGCGCGAGGTCGGCGCCGCCCTCGGGGAGCAGTCCGCGCAGCAGCGACGCGGGCGCGCTGCGCGGATGGAACCGCCGCCAGCGCTGGGCGTCGATGCTGCCGATGGCGACCTGCGGCTCGTCCCCGACTAGCTCGGCCGCGAGCATGGCCAGGCCGTCGGCCGGCCGAACGCTGCGCAGCCCCATCGCGTCCATCCGGTCGCCGCGGGTGGCATCGGCCGCCATGCCGATCTCCGACCACGGACCCCAGTTGATGCTCGTGGCGGACCGCCCGGCGGCGCGCATGAGATGCGCGAGCGCGTCCATCCCGGCGTTGGCGGCGGCGTAGTTGGCCTGGCCCGGGTTGCCGATCAGCGCCGAGACCGACGAGAACATGATGAAGAAGTCCAGGTCGGCGGTGGCGGTCAGATCCCGCAGATTCAGCGCCCCGCTGACCTTCGGCGCGAGCACGGCGGCGAAGTCCTGCCAGGTCAGCCCTTCCAGGATGCGGTCGGCGAGGGCACCGGCCGCGTGGATGACGCCGCGCAGCGGGGGCAGTTCAGGCCCCACGGAGAGCAAGGCGCGGGCGAGTTCCTCCCGCTGCGCGACGTCGGCTTGTGCGGTGACCACGTCCACCCCGATGCGGCGCAGCTCGCCGATCTCGGCCATCGCCTCGGGGGAGGGCGCACGGCGTCCGATCAGGAGCAGGTGCCGCGCGCCCCGGCCCGCGAGCATGCGGGCGGTGCTCAGCCCGAGCGCGCCGAGCCCGCCGGTCACCAGGTACGTGCCGTCCGGCCGTACGGGCGGACCGGCCTGGCGCGCGGACTCCATCGACACCAGCACCTTGCCCATGTGGCGGGCGCGGGCCAGGTGCCGTACGGCGTCCCCGGCCTCCTGCACCGGGAAGGTCGCGTGCGGCAGCGGGGTGATCTCGCCGCGCGCGGCGAGGTCGACGACGTGCCGCAGGTTCTCGCCGACCAGCGCCGGGTCCTCCAGCAGGAGCGCCTCCAGGTCGATCGCCGAGAACGAGATGGCCTTGGCGAACGGCATCAGCGCGATGTGGGTGTTGCCCTCGATGTCGCGCTTGCCGAGCTCGATGAAGCGCCCGCCGATGGCGAGGGCGCCGAGCCCGGCCGCGATGCCGTCGCCGGAGAGCGAGTTGAGGATGATGTCCACGCCGCGCCCGCCGGTCAGCTCCAGCACCTCCTCGGCGAAGTCGGTGCTGCGCGAGTCCATCACGTGCTCGATCCCGAGCTCGTCCCGCAGGTAGGCGCGCTTCTCGTCGCTGCCTGCGGTCGCGTAGATCGTGGCTCCGGCGTTCCGAGCGAGCTGGATCGCGGCCATCCCGACGCCGCCGGTGCCCGCGTGGATCAGCACGGTCTCGCCCGCCGCCATCCGGCCGACCGTGTGCAGCGAGTAGTGCGCGGTCAGGAAGACGATCGGCAGCGTCACCGCGTCCTCGGCCGCCAGGTCGTCCGGGATCGGCGCGACCGCGCGGCCGTCGGCGAGCACGTGCGAGCCGACGCAGCCCCGCGAGGAATCGGTGACGGCGACCACCCGTTGACCTGGGCTCAGGCCCTGGACGCCCGCGCCGACCGCGGTGATCCGCCCGGCGCACTCGATGCCGACGCGGACGGGCGGGGTGACGGGCAGCAGGCCCATCGACCGCATGACGTCCTTGAAGTTGAGCCCCGCGACGTCGACCTCGATCTCCACCTCGCCGGGGCCGGGCTCGTCCCTGGCCACCGAGCGGAGCTTGAGCTCGTCGAGCAGGCCGGGCCGGGTGGTCTCCAGCCGGAACGGCGCCGGGGGCAGCAGCTCCCGCGTCTCGTCGGTGAGCCGCGAGGCGTACCGGGAGCCCTGCCGCCAGGCGACCTCGTCCTCGTCGTCGTCGCCTGCCGCGAGTTCGGCGAGGAGCGCGGGCACGCCGGGGCGGCCCGGCTCCAGGTCGACCAGCGTGCAGCGGAGCTCGGGGTGCTCGTTGGCCGCGGTACGGCCGAGACCCCACAGCGCGGCGTCGGTGATCCGCAGGTGGTCCTCGGGCGAGATCGCCTGCCCGCCCTGCGACACCAGCCACAGCCGGGGCGGTGCGGTGCCGGGCGTGGCCGCCAGTGCCTGAACGAGGTGCAGCGCGCCGCCGCAGACCGTCGGGAGGGTGTCGGCCGGGTCGGGGCCGGTGGTTCCGTTCGGTGCCCGCAGCGCCCAGGCCGCGATCACGCCGTCAAGCGGGCGGCTTCCGTTCTCGGTGACCTCGGCGAGCAGCCGCTGGAAGGCGCCGGGGGAGTCGGCGGGCACGGTGTAGAGGCCGTCCCGGGTGTGTTCGAACAACTCACCTGGGCGGACGCGGACGCAAGTGTCGCCACGCCCGTTCAGCGCGCCCTGCAGACCGCAGTCGTCGGCGTCCAGCAGCAGGTAGCGGCGCGGCTCGGGACCGGCCTGGGCCGGCGGCGCGGTGACCGCCTCCCAGCTCACCCGGTAGCGGCCGGTCTCCGGTGCGGTGTCGCCAGGCCCGGCGATCTTCCGCATCCGCAGGCCCGCCGCCTCCAGCACGACCTTGCCGTCGGCGTCGCGGGCGATGATGTCGCCCTCGAAGCCGCTGTCGTCGGCGTGCGTGACGTGGGCGTACACGTACTTGACGGCGGCCGGGCTGGAGATCGTCAGCGTGCCCAGCTCGACCGGCAGGAACAGAGCCGTGCTCGTGTCGCGGGTCTGCCCGTCCGGGTCGACCTCAAGCGCGCCGAACATGGCCTGGAAGCACGCGTCGAGCACGGCGGGGCTGATCACGTACGGGTCGTGCACGCCGTCCTCACCGGAGGCGTCGCGCATCACCGCCCAGGCCTCGCCCTGCCCGCACCGGACGCGGTCCAGCAACTGGAACCGACGGCCGTACTCCAGACCGCGTGCGGTGGTGCCGCGGTAGAACTCCTCGCGGTCGAGGACGAGCGCGCCGTCCTCCTGGCCTTCGACCGGCCACAGCGTCACGCCTTCGGGTTCGTCGGTGGCGGTGGCTCCGCGCCGCACCCGGCCCTGGGCGTGCGGCATCCAGTCGGCCTTCTCGGCGCCCTCGGTCCGCTGGTCGCTGAAGCACTGGAACCGCCACTCGCCGCCGACCAGGGTCAGCACGACCTGGACCGGGACGGACCTGCCGTCGGGCAGCGGGAGCGCGCGGCTGAACGACAGGTCGGCTATCTCGTGCCGCTGCCCCGGATCGAGGTCGGCCGCCGCGGCGAGCGCCATCTCGGCGTACGCGGCGCCGGGCACGACCGGGATGCCCTGGACGGGGTGGTCGGCGAGCAGCGGGATCGCGCGCGCGTTGAGGCTCGTCTCGAAGATGGCCGTTCCGACGTGGACGGGGCTGGTCAGGCGCTGGCCGAGCAGCGGGTGCCCGCCGCCGCCCGACGCCGCCGTGCCGGAGGTGCCGAATCCGCCGTTCGACACCGATGCGGCTCCGGTCGGGAAGCTGCTGTACTGCCACGGGTAGGCGGGCAGGCGCACCCGGCGGCCCTGCGCGTGCACGGCGTTCCAGTCGATGGGGCGACCGGCGGTGTAGAGGGTGCCGAGCGAGTTCAGCAGCGCCTCGCGCTCCTGCCCGCGCCGCATGGACGGCAGCAGCCGGATCTTGCCCGGTGCCGACTCGGCGTGCCGGATGGCGCTGAGCAGCACCGGGTGGGCGCTGATCTCGATGAAGGTGTCGTATCCCTGGTCGCTCAGGTCCTGGATCGCGGGCCAGAACAGCACCGGCTCGCGCATGTTGCGGAACCAGTACTGCGCGCCGAGCCCGTCGCCCGTGACGCCGCCCGGCACGGTCGAACGGAACGGCACGCTCGGTGCGGCCGGGGTGATCCCCTTCAGGTCGCCGAGCACGCCGTCCCGCAGCGGCTCCATGTGGAAGCTGTGCGTCGCGACGTCGATCGCGACCGGCTGGCAGAACGTCCCGTTCGCCGCCAGCTCGGCGGCGACCTCCTGCAGTGCGTCGGTGTCGCCCGCGAGGTTGGTCGTCGACGGCCCGTTGACCGCCGCGATCGACAACCGGCCGGGATACCTGGCGGCGATCTCGGTCGCGGCCGGCTCCGGCAGGCCGACGACGAGCATGCCGCCGCGGTTGCTGACCTCGCGCTTGCGGCCGCTCGTACCGCAGATCACGCGGGCCGCGTCCGCGAGTGAGAGCGCGCCCGCGACATGCGCGGCGGCGACCTCGCCCATGCTGTGCCCGACCACGGCGTCCGGCACGATCCCCCAGGACCGCCACAGCGCCGCGAGCGCCACCTGCGCCGCGAACACGGTCGGCTGGATCATGTCGATCGGGGCCTTGGTGATGTCGCCGTGCTCACCGGCGAGGACGGCGCGCAGGGGCCAGCCCGTCAGGGGCAGCAGCGCCTGCTCGCACTCCTCGATCGCCGCGTCGAAGACCGGCTCGGTCCGCATCAGCTCGGCGCACATGCCCTGCCACTGGGCTCCCTGCCCGGCGAAGACGAAGACGGTCTTGCCGCCGCGCTGCGTACGGCCCTCCAGGCCGCCCGCCGCCGCGCCGCCCGCCGCGAAGTCGGCCAGGCGGGTCGCGACCGCGTCCGCCGTGGCGCCGACGACGCCGAGCCGGTGCTCGTGGTGGCTGCGGTGCACGGAGCTGGTCCGGCACACGTCCGCGAGGGAGAGGCCGCCGGTCCCGGACGCGGGCCGCAGCACCTCGGCCAGCGCGCCCGCGCTCGCCCGCAGTGCCTCCGCCGAACGGGCCGAGATCGGGAGCAGCCGAAGCTCGCCTTCGCCCGCCTTTTCGGGAACGGGAACCGCGGCGGGCTCGGGCTCCTCGACGCCCTCCAGCACGATGTGCGCGTTGGTGCCGCCGATGCCGAACGAACTCACACCCGCCAGCAGCGGGCGGTCCTGCGGCCACGGCTCCAGCTCGCGCTGGACGACGATGGGGACGTCGTCCCAGGGGATCGCCGGGTTGAGGTGCTCGCTGTGCAGCGACGGCGGCAGCTCCCGGTGGTGCAGGGCGAGGGCCGCCTTGATGAACCCCGCGATCCCCGACGCGCCCTCGGTGTGCCCGATGTTGGTCTTGACCGAGCCGATCGCCAGCGGGCGATCCGCGGGCCGGCCCTCGCCGAACACGGCCGCGATCGCGGCCGCCTCGACCGGGTCTCCGACGGCCGTCCCCGTGCCGTGCGCCTCCACGTAGTGCACCTGGTCGGGCGCCACGTGCGCGATCCGGTAGGCCTCGCGGAGCAGCTCCTCCTGGCCCGCCTCGGCCGGGGTGCTCATCGCGCCGCTGGTACGGCCGTCGTTGTTGGTGTAGCTGCCGCGGATCACCGCGTACACCCGGTCGCCGTCGGCGCGCGCCTGGCTCAGCCGCTTCAGCACGATGACGCCGGCGCCCTCGCTGCGCACGAACCCGTCCGCGTCCGCGGAGAACGCCTTGGACCGGCCGTCCGGCGAGAGCATCTTGCCCTGCGAGAACGCCACGCTGAACGCGGGGTGCAGGATCACGTTGACACCGGCCGCCAGCGCCACGTCCGACTCGCCCATGAGCAGGCTCTGCCAGGCCATGTTGATCGAGACCAGCGACGACGCGCACGCCGCGTCCACCGCGACGCTCGTGCCCATCAGGCCGAACGCGTAGGAGACGCGCCCGGCGAGCACGCTGCGCGCCCCGCCGAGCATCGTGTGCACGTCGAACTCGGGCAGGTCGCCGACCCGCAGGTCCTGGTTGTCGTCCCAGTGCACGCCGACGAAGACGCCCGTACGGCTGCCCTCCAGCCGTTCGGCGCGCAGCCCGGCGTCCTCGATCGCCTCGAAGGTGACCTCCAGCAGCAGGCGCTGCTGAGGGTCGAGCTTGGCGGCCTCGCGCTGCGAGATGCCGAAGAAGCCGGCGTCGAAGCGGTCCAGGTCGTCCAGGTAACCGCCGAACTGCTGGATCGTGTGGCCGGGCGTCGCGGGGACCGAGTCATAGAAGGTCTCGACGTCCCAGCGTTCGGCGGGCACCTTCCTGATGGCGTCCTTGCCGTCGCGCAGGAACTGCCAGAACTCCTCCGGCCCGCCGCCCGCTCCGGGAAAGCGGCACCCTATTCCGACGACCGCGATCGGCTCGCGCTCGGGCAGTTGGTCCATCGAGCATCTCCTCCGTGCGGAACGCGGCCCCTTGTCGGCTCGCGGCGGCTCGGTGGCGGACGCGCGGGGGCATCAGCGCACCAGGGCTCTTTGTAATCACGGGCCCTGGGACCTGGCTCGAGCCGGGCTCGGGCGCCCCTCGCAAGCCGCTCTGATGGTTCGCTCGATCGGGGCTCGAGCCGGTGCCGACCGGGACGTTGTGACATCGCGGAAAAACCGACATGCGGAAAGACCGACATGAGGAGCGGCGGCGAATGAGGATCATCATCGCGACCTGGGCGCACCGATCGCACTACTTCCCGCTCGTCCCGCTGGGCTGGGCGCTGATGGCCGCCGGGCACGACGTGCGCGTCGCGGCCCAGCCGGACGGCGCGCAGGTCGTCGCCGACTCCGGCATCCCGTTCGCCGCCGTCGGCCCGCGGCTGGACCTGGACGAGATCATGCCGAGGCTCCGGGTGGCGGCGGCGCCCGAGGCGACCGCCGCCGAGCGCGAGGTCGCGCGGCAGGAGACCGCGGTACGGATGTTCATGGAGGGCTCGCGTGTCATGGCGGGCGGCATGGCGGAGTTGGCGCGGAGTTACCGGCCCGACGCCATCGTCTACGAGCCGCGCATCTACGCCGCGCTCAAGGCGGCCAACGACCTGGGCGTGCCCGCGATCCGCTCGCTGTCGGGCGGCACCGACTACACCTGTGTCCGCGAGGAGATCGAACGGCCGTACCTGGCGCCGCTGTGGGAGGAGTTCGGCCTGGAGGGCGTGAGCCCGCACGGCGACATGACGATCGACCCGTGCCCGCCCTCGCTCCAGGTGGACGGCGACCTGCCCCGCCGCTTCATGCGCTACATCCCCTACAACGGCGGCGGCTCGACCCAGAAGTGGGTGAACGAGCCCGTTGAGCGGCCGCGCGTCGTCGTCACCTGGGGCGTGACGCACGCCAAGCGCACCGGGCACCTGAACCCGGTGAAGACCGTCGTCGAGGCGCTGGCCGACATGGACGTGGACGTGATCGTCGCGCAGTTCAAGCAGGAGGCCAAGCTGCTGGGCGAGCTCCCGCCGCACGCGCGCCTGATCGAGTCCATGCCGCTGCAACTGCTGCTGCCCACCTGCTCGGCGATCGTTCACCAGGGCGGCGCGGGCACCATGATGACGTCCGCGTCGTGCGGCGTGCCGCAGCTGATCCTGCACTCGATCCAGGATCAGCCGCACAACGCCGAGCAGCTCGCCGAGCAGGGCGCCGGGCTCGGCCTGGACCTCGCCGAAGCGGACCGCGACTCGATCCGCGAGCACGTGGACGCGCTGCTGCACGACGTACGGCACCGTTCCGCCGCCGAGGCGCTCAAGAACGAGATCGAACGCCAGCCCGAGCCGTCGAGCGTCGTCGGCCAGATCGAGGACCTCCAGGCGAGGTCCTCTGGCCGGCCCGCGTCCGTCTGATCGGCTGGGAAAAGAACGAGGCCTGCAGATGACACTTGGGGGTGTCATCTGCAGGCCGGCGGGCGCCGCGGGGAGGCCGTGGGCGGAGCGTTCCCCGCGGGATCCAGTCCCGCCCGGATCAGCTGCGCAGGCGCACAGGCAGCGCGCTCAGACCGCGGATCGTGACGTTGGAGCGGTAGGCCGGCTCGTCGGTCGCGAGCTCGATGTCGCTGGTGCGGTTCGCCAGCGCGGCGAACGCGATCCGCCCCTCCAGCCGGGCCAGCGCCGCGCCGAGGCAGAAGTGGATGCCGCCGTCGAAGGCGATGTGCTTGTTGGGCGTACGGCCGAGGTCCAGCCGGTCCGGGTCGGGGAAGACCGACGGGTCCCGGTTGGCGGCCCCGCGAACGATGATCACCTGCTCGCCGCGCGAGATCAGGTGCCCGTCCAGCTTGGCGTCCTCCAGCGCCGTGCGGCGCGTGAGCTGCGTCGGCGGGTCGTACCGCAGGAACTCCTCGACCGCCGACTCGGCCAGGCCGGCGGGGTCGGCGCGCAGCCGCCGGAACTCCTCCGGGTTCTTCAGCAGCGCCAGCGTCCCGTTGGCCAGCAGGTCGGTGGTCGTCTCGTGGCCCGCCACATAGATCATCGTGCAGATGCTGAGCAGCTCGGGCTCGCTCAGCCGGCCCTCGCCCTCGCCGCCTTCGTCGCCGCCGGCGCCCTCGTCGCGTACCGCGATGAGGGCGGTCAGCAGGTCGTCGGCGGGGTTGCGCCGCTTCTCGGCGGCGAGCTCGGCGAAGTAGGCGTCGAACGAGGCCAGCGCCTCGTCGCGTTCGCGCTTCTGGTCGGCCGAGTACTGGTAGTCGGGGTCGACGCCGCGGGCGATCAGGCTCGACCAGCCCCGGACGAGCTCCCGGTCGGCGGCGGGCACGCCGAGCAGCCCGCTGATCACGGTGGCCGGGAGCGGGTAGGCGAACGCCTCGACCAGGTCGACCTCGCCCGCGTCGATGACCGCGTCGAGCATCTCGTCGACGAGCTTCTCGATCAGGGGGATCTGCCGGTGCACGGCGCGCGGCGTGAACGCCCGTGAGGCCAGGACACGCTGCCGGGTGTGCTCGGGGGGATCGAGCAGGATGAACGGCAGCGCCCGGCCCTCGGCGGGCTTGCGCCACTTGCTCTTGTCGAGCAGGCGCTGGCGCGTTCCGTGCCCGAACCGGTCGTCGCGCATCAGCGCGACGCAGTCGGCGTACCGGGTCAGCAGCCAGGGGCCGCGCGGCGACTGGTAGACGGGTGCTTCCTCGCGCAGCCGCCGGTACAGCGGATACGGATTCGGCCGGTGCTCCGGAGCGAAGGGGTCAAAGTCGACAGCTGGCATGGTCCCAGGATCGACAGCCCGCCTCGAGGATGGCTCCACCCGGGCTCGGGCGGGCCCGGGCAGGCCGGGACGCGAGGGGATCGGGGTGACAGGCGGCCTCGAGCCGTCTTCGAGGGCGGCCGTTCACGATGAAGCGATCCGGTACCCGATCTGCCTGCCTGAAGGGGTAGAAATGTCCAACCCCCACGTCACCGATTCGGCCGAGCTCACCGAGCTGTATCGGCTCACCTCCGAATTCGTCGGCAAGTCGGCCGGCAGGCTTCGGCGGCTCAAGGTGAACGCGGGCGACGCGAGCCTGGAGCTGGAGTGGGTGGACCCCGCCGACGCGGGCCCGGCCGTCCAGCTCGCCGTCGTCGCCGCGACCGACGCGGAGGAGGCCGCCGAGACCGGCGAGCACTCCGTCCGCGCTCCGCTGGTCGGGACCTTCTACCGGTCGCCCTCACCCGGCGAGAAGGCCTTCGTCGAGGTCGGCGACACCGTGGTGGCGGGCCAGCAGGTCGCCATCCTGGAGGCGATGAAGCTGATGAACTCGGTCGAGGCCGACCGGGACGGCCGGGTCACCGCGATCCTCGTTCCGGACGGCACCCCGGTCGAGTACGACCAGCCGCTCATCGTCATCTCCGAGGACTGAGTCCCGACCGCCCCCCGCACCTGCGACAGCGCCGGCCGAGTGGCCGGCGCTGTCGCCTTTTACGGACGTTCACCGGTGAGAAGACACCCCGCCAAGGCACGGGCTGTACGGGGTCAGCCCGGGTCTTGGCGGGGTGCGGGTGCGGGGTCTGTTGGGGATCAGGGATCGGTGGATCAGCCCGCCGACTGCTCGACGGTCTCCTCGGCGACCTGCTCGGGGCCGGGGGAGGGTGCGACGGCCCGGCGGCCGCCGGGCCACCAGGCCTTCTTGCCGATGAGGGCGGTGAGCGAGGGGACCAGGACGGTCGAGACGACGAACGCCGACAGCACGATGCCGATCGCCACCCCGAACCCGATCTCCGCGAACATCGCGATCGGGGACATGACCAGGGCGGCGAACGTACCGGCCAGGATGAGGCCGGCCGCGCCGACCGCCGGACCGGCGTGCTCGGTCGCCGAACGGGCCGCCTCCCTGGTCTCCAGGCCCTCGCGGTACTCCTCGCGGAGCCGGGCGACGACCAGGATGTTGTAGTCGGTGCCGATCGCCAGCACGAACAGGTACAGCACGATCGGGATGTTGAACATCAGCCCCGACTTGCCGCCGAGATCCTGGAAGACCAGTACCGAGGCCCCGAGCGTCGCGGTGAAGCCGAGCAGCACCGTGATGGCCAGGTAGATCGGCGCGACCAGCGAGCGCAGCAGGAGCGCGAGGATCAGCCCGATGAGCACCACGGCCACCGGCACGATCACCTTCAGGTCGCGGTCGTTGACGACGTTGATGTCGGCGTAGATCGCCGTCTCGCCGCCGGTGATCGCCTGGGCGCCGGGCGGGGCGGCGTCGTGCACGTAGTCGCGCAGCGGGCCCTTGACCAGCTTGATCGCCGTGTCGGAGGCGGGGCTCTCGGTCAGGCTCATGTCGATCCTGACGATCTTCTGGTCGGTGCTCCACCCGGTGGGCTGCGCGCCGCCGACGCCCGGCCCGGTCCGCAGCTTGGCGGCGAACGCGCCGGCCTCCTGCTGGGTGACCGGGGTCGGGCTCTTCAGCAGCACGATCGTGGGCGACAGCTCACCCCGGGGGAACACCTTCTCCAGCTGCTTCATGGCCTTGGCCGACTCGGTGTCCTGCGGGTAGCCGGCGTTGAAGTCGTAGTCGGCCTTGAACCCGAAGGACAGCAGGGCGAGCGCGATCAGCACGACGCCCGAGGCCACCGCCGCGACCAGGGAGCGGTGGGAGACCAGGCGGCCGGCGCGCGCCCACATGCCGGGCTTCGGCTGCTTCCGCCAGGACCGCGACGGCCAGAACGCCCCGCGCCCGAGGACCGACACCAGCGCCGGGAGCAGGGTCATCGAGGTGACGAACATGCAGGCGACCGCGATGGCGAGGTTCGGGCCGAGCGCCCCGAACGCCTTGAACCGGGCCAGCAGCAGGACCAGGAACGCGACGACCACGACCCCGGCGGCGGAGGCGATCGCCTCGCCCACCCGTTCCACGGTCGTGATCATCGCCGTCCGCTTGTCGTCCCCGGCCCGCAGCCGTTCCCGGTAGCGGAAGACCAGGAACAGCATGTAGTCCGTCCCGATCCCGTACAGCACGACCAGGACGATCTGCTGGTAACTGGAGTCGAACTGCAGGTCGAAGACGTTCCCCACGATGGCGGTGAGGCGCGAGGAGATGACGACCACGATGCCGATCACGATCAGCGGCATCAGCGCGAGGAGCGGGCTGCGGAAGATCACCAGGACGAGCACCAGGATCAGCACGACCGTGGCGAGCCCGACCAGCGCGAACGAGCTCTTGCTGGACTCCTGGTTGTCCACCTGCGTGGCGACCTGGCCGGTCACGCCGTAGGTGAGGCCGCTGCCGCGCAGCTGGTCGCCCACTGCCGTGCGCAGCTTCTTGACGGTGTCCTCGTTCTGCGTCTCCACCGTGCCCTTGCCCGACGAGCTCGGCAGGGCGACGGAGACCATCTGGATCGAGTGGTCCGGCGCCGCCAGCTTCGGGCCGGTGTAGACCTGCGTGACGTTGGGGAAGTGCCGCGCCTCGATCGCCTTGGCCAGGGCGCCGACGCGCGCCTGGTCGGCGGCGGTCAGCGGGGCGTTGTCGCCCCGCTGCACGACGACCGCGGCGGGCTGTGTCTTCTGGTTGCCGGAGAACGCCGTGGACAGCAGGTCCGAGACCTGCGCCGACTCGTACTTCGACGGCAGGAACGCGCTGTTGTCCGACGTTCCCTTCAAGCTCGGGGCGAAGGCCATGATGGCCACCGCCGCCACCAGCCACAGGCCGATGGTCCACCACGGATGCCGGACGACCGCGCGACCCAGCGCTCTGAACATGGTCGGCTCCTTGATCCCAACCGCGTGACGCCAACCGCGTGAGCCCGACCGCTTGACCCCGACCGCGAAGCGGGATCGCGGTCCAGCATCGAGTTTGCGTATGGTGTCTATATGGTTTCTTGTCTACATGTAGGCAGCCAAGTTATCACGCGACGGGTCACCGGCGGGCTGCGGTTCCGGGCCCGCCGGTGGTCAGGACGCGGTCTCGGTCATGAACACCAGGATGCTGCGATCGGGGCAGGGCGGATGGACCTCGTCGAGCACGAGCCCGGCCTTGGCCGCGAGCTCGGCGTACGACTCGAGCGTGCGCTCGCGGCCCTCGCCGAGGATCAGCATGCGCAGGTCCATCGCCGTGAACATCTCCAACTCGTCGGACCGCGCCCCGACGCGTTCGATGACGGCCACGCGGAAGCCCTCGTTGCCGGCGGCCGCGCAGCGCTCGAAGGCGCGCACCACGTTGTCGTCGTCGAAGCCGTGCAGCACGCCCTTCATGACGTAGGTGTCCGCGGCGGGCAGAGGCACCTGGAGCAGGTCGCCGGGCACGATGTCGCACCGCTCGGCCACGCCCGCCTCCTCGACGACCCGCCCGGCCCGCCGCGCGGTCGTGGGGAACTCCACGAGCGTGCCGCGCAGCCCCGGGCTCGTGCGCAGGAGCGTGGTCAGCAGCACGCCGGTGCCGCCGCCCAGGTCGACGATGTGCCCGCTCGTTCCCCAGTCGCGCGCCGCCGCGATCTTGGGTGCGCGGCTGCGGATCTGGTCCTCCATGACCAGGTCGTAGGAGGCCGCGACGCTCTCGTCGAGATCCGGCTTGTGGCTCTTCTCCTCGGGATGGCCCGCGCGGACCGTGTCCAGCAGCCCGAAGAGCGCGAGGTCGCTGCGCCCGCCGAACCCCTCAAGGTCGAGCCACCGCCGCGACCCGGACGGGTGATCGTCGGCGAGCAGCGCGGCGGCGGGGGACAGGCCGAACACGCGCGGGCGCGGCTCGGTGAAGATCCCGCGCGCGACCAGATAGCGCAGCAGACGTTCGAGCGCGCCCGCGTCGGCGCCGGCCTTGCCCGCGAGCTCGTCCACGGGCAGCTCGCCCGCGGCCAGGAGGTCGGCGATGCGTAGCGTCGCGGCCACCCGCAGGGTCATCGGGGTCATGATGTCGCCGAGCATCCGCAGTTCCGCGATCCCGGCCGTGCTGTGCTCAGTCAAGGTCCCTCACTCGTGTCAGGTCGTTGAAGACGTCGAAATGCCCGCCGGGCCGTTCCCGGTCCTGGAACTTGCGCATGGCGGAGGGATAGCCCAGCTCGCGCTCCCGCTTGGCCCACTCCCGGAACGGGCGCCTGCCGTCCCAGTGCATGAGCAGGACGTACCGGGACCGGTCGTCCGGGGAGACCAGCAGCTCGGTGCCGAGCAGGCCCGCCGTACCGGCGAGCCGTTCGGCGGCCTTCTCGTAGGCGCCGCGCAGCAGGTCCGCCTGCTCCGGCGCGACGCGATGGTGAACGAACACATAGAGCGGCGATGCGTCGGTGGCGCTGCCCATGGCTTCAGGGCCCGATGAGGATGGCGACCGCGATGACGTTCAGCACGAGCGCCAGCACCGCGAACCCGGTGCGGACGACGTTCCAGTTCCGCCACCGCTCCCGCGGATCCACCGAGTCCCAGTCCGCCGGGAGTTCGTCGGGGTTCAGCTTCTCCACCCACTTGTTGATCGGCACGTTCTTGGTCAGCGAGACGACCATGACCGCGAAGCAGGCGGCCGCCGCGCCGGCGAACAGGCCGCGGGCATCGCCCGCGTCGCCGAAGAACGTCAGGAGGAGATCGGTCACCAGTCCCGTGAGGAGGCAGATGGGCATGAACGGGTCGAACCTCGTCACGAGGAACTTGTGCACGGGCACGTACCTGTCGACGGGAAGCGCCAGGAGCAGGGGCGCGCCGCCGAGCGAGGCGATGGACAGCCCCCCGGCCGAGAGCCCTGTCCCGAGCAGCGCGAGCGCGACGAGAAATCTGATCATGTCTCACCATCCACGGAGCCGGACGTCGTTCGGGGCGGCGCCCGGAGTGCCGGCGGCGACGTCGCGAGCGCCCTACGTGAAGGACGGTGACAAGCCGCGCTCAAGCCGGTCTCGACGACCGATCGAGTCGGGCGGTCCAGGGTGCGTCAAGCAACAGTCCCCGTCGTATCGCCTCGCTCGCGCACCGCATCTCCCGTCCGTCTTCACCTGCGGCGACCCCGATTCGCAGTCCCGTGTCTGCGGAGCGTGGATCGCCGTTCGAGCGCCAGGCACAACGGTTGTGGGACTGGATCCCGACCCCCGAGGAGATTCGATGCCCAGCCGGAGAGAAGTACTGAAGCTCGCCACGCTCAGCGGGGCGGTGCTGGTCGTTCCGGGCACCGGGCTGAGCCGCAACGGCTTCGCCCCCCGGGCGGCGAGGGCGGCCGCGGCCGTACCGCCGCCGTTCTCGGTCCCGCTGACCATCCCCAAGGTGCTGGAGCCGACGCACCGCTCGCTCACCACCGACTACTACGAGGTGTCGATCCGCGAGGCCCAGGTCGAGGTCCTGCCCGGGCTGAAGACCACGATCATGGGGTACGAGGGGCTGTTCCCCGGGCCGACGATCAAGGCGCGCGCGGGCCGCCGGGCGATCGTCAAGCACAAGAACGAGATGGCGCACGAGACCGTCGTTCACCTGCACGGCGGCCACACCGCACCCGAGTACGACGGTCACCCGAAGGACCCGATCGAGCCGGGCGAGACCATCGACTACAAGTACGAGAACAAGCAGCCCGCGACGACGCTGTGGTACCACGACCACACGCACATGATGGAAGCCGAGATGGTCTTCCGCGGCCTCGCCGGCTTCTACATCATCGAGGATCCGGCCGAAGCGTCACTCGGGCTCCCGACGGGCCAGTACGACGTTCCGCTGATGCTGCGCGACTCGCGGTTCGACGACAACGGCCAGATCGTCTTCGAGATGGACGACTTCCGTTACCGCACCACGCTCCTGGTCAACGGCAAGCCGCAGCCCTACTTCAAGGTCGCTCCCCGCAAGTACCGGTTCCGCCTGCTGAACGGGTCCAACGAGCGCTACTACACGCTCAGCCTGAGCGACGGCAGCCCGCTGGTCCAGATCGGCAGCGACGGCGGGCTGCTGGCCGCGCCGATCCCGGCGACCAGCATCACCTTCACGCCGGGCGAACGCGTCGACGTCGTCGTGGACTTCTCGCGCTACGCCGACGGGACCCAGATCGTCCTGAACACCTTCGACCACAACACCACCACCCCCGTCATGCGCTTCGACGTCACCGGCTCGGCGGTACGCGACGTCAGCCGGGTGCCGACGCGGCTGCGCCCGATGCGCAGGCTCGGGGCCGCGGACGTGAACCGGGACATCGTCTTCAAGCTCGACCGGACCACCGGCGGCTTCGTGATCAACGGGAAGTCGTTCGACATGGACCGGGTGGACGAGACCGTGAAGCGCGGCGACACCGAGATCTGGACCGTGTCGAACCCCGACACCCAGCCGTCCGTACCCCACAACATCCACCTGCACGGCGTGCACTTCCAGGTCCTGGACCGCAACGGCCAGCCGGTCGAGGGCCACGAGACGGGCTGGAAGGACACCGTGGCGGTGCCCGTCGGCGGGCAGGTGCGCATCAAGGTGCGGTACCAGGACTACACGGGCCGCTACCTGTTCCACTGCCACCTGCTCGACCACTCGTCGATGGGGATGATGGCGCAGCTGGAGGTCGTCGACTAGCGCGGGCCGTGCCCGAGCCCGCCGGCCGTGACTGGGACCCGCCGGCCGCCACCGCTGACCGCCGGCCGCCGACCGCCGAACACCGACCTGTCAGGCCGGTGACCAGGTGGTCCGGCGGCTCGCCGGTCCGGTGGGCGGCCATCGGCGGCGCACGGCCCGGGCGTTGAGTACACCCCATGACGTCACGCAGCCAGGCGGTTACTACAGTGGACTACCCGGAGGGTGGGATCGCCGGATCCGAGGATTTGATCACAGCATGATCGGGAAAACACCATTGCCCAAGCTCGACGAGCAGGGCGATCTGGTCCTGCCGTCCGTACACGATGACCCGGTGGTCATCGACTTCTGCCGTGCGGGCGGGCTCGGCCTGACCGGTATCGGAGCCGTATACGCGATGTACGGCATGTTGTCCGGCCTGATCTCGACGCGGTCGAATCCCGACGTGATCCTGACCGGTTCCGACGAGGACTTCACGTTCATCACCGGGCTCGAGGTGGTGCGCCACCACGTGCCCGCCAAGCCCGAGCTGATGACGTTGCCGACCAGCGCGAAGGTGATGGAGCTCGTACGGCTCGAGCTCGCCCGCCGCCGCGCCGACGAGGCCGACGGGAGCGAGCCCTGGCTCATCCTGCTCGCGACGTCCAACGCCGAGGTGCGGGCCGGCTTGGAGGCCCTGCCACGGGACTCCCATCTGGACCGGTTCGGCGCGATCCTCGTCGGCCCGTGCCCGACCGGCCTCACCTGCGTCATCGACTCGGGCGGCCGGGTGGGCTCGGTGCTCGGGGACCGTCCGGAGGAGTGGTTCACCGCCACGCGGGACCGCCTCGGCAAGGCGGTGTTCGCGCAGGGTGAGATCGACCGGAGCGCCCGGGACTTCCTCACCTACATGGCCAGAGCCGCCTGGGGCCCCGACGCGTCCTGACGCACCGCTGGCTTGCGGCGGCACAGGTCGCTGTCGGTGGCGTCAAGCCGTGGCCGTGGCCGTGGCCGTGGCCGTGGCCCTGGCCGGTGGCCCTGGTCCCGGCCCTGGCCGGTGGCGTTTGGCCGTGCCTGTGGCCAGGCCAGTGGCCGTGGCCGTGGCGCTCGGCCTTGGCGCGGCGTTCGGCTGCGGCGTTCGGCCGTGGCGTTTGTTTGGCCGTGGCGTTCGGCTGCCACGGTCGGCCGTGGCGGTCGGTGGCCGTCGGCCGCGGTCAGCGGCGGCGTGTCACGTGATTGCGGCTTTCCGGTTGCGGTCACGCGGTTGCGCTCTATGTGGTTGTGGGTTATGCGATTACGGACTAAGCGGTCCTGGGTTTATATCGGGGCCAGTTCCGAATCGCACTTGTTCGCGCTTGTCACGCAGCGGATCGCGGAAAGGCCGATATAGACGTTCGGGAGCATCCAGAGCACCAGCAAGAACGGGAGTGCTACCAGCAGGTACTGCCCCGAGTGCGCCTGATCGAGGATGCCGGACGCCAGATGTGGTGTCGCGATGAGGAAGATGGCCGACACCACCAGCTTGACCCCCAGGATGACCAGCGCGGCCGCGCCCACAAAGGGGGTGAGCCGCCACGGCGTGGCGATGTACCGCACGCCGATGCGGAAGCTGAGGGCGGTGAGCGCGGCGGCGGCCAGAATGATCATCTGACCCCAGCCCCACACGTGGTTGAACAGCAGCCAGCCGTCGCTCGGCTGGTGCCCGTCCCAGGCGCCGGTGGACTTCCAGGTGATCTTCGACTGGATGAACTGGAGGGCGACGAAGACCAGCAGCCACCAGGCCGTACGGCCCGACTGTGCCATGGCCAGTTCGCGCTGGTAACCGGGTGCCACCTGCGCGATCGTGCCGAAGTCGGTGACCGCGAGCTCCTCCGCGGCCGCCGGGCTGTGGCCCTGTTCGTGGTAGTCCTCGGCCGCGTCCTCGAGGCTGCCGCGCGCCTCCGCAAGAAGATCCTTCTTGAGGCGTTGCGGGCCGGTCAGCGTTCTTTGCAGGTCTGATACATAGGAAACGATCGTGAGACCCCGTGTCACGCTTCGTTCCTCCATGGCAGGACAGGCCGCCGAGCTTCTCATAGCAGGATAAATCACCGGGGAGCCAACTTCGTGTTACTCGTGCCATACCGGTTGCTCAAGAGAAATTCCTTCCTCAGCTGAGACCTGGACATCAATGAGTCCGGGCGGAGGGGACAGCTAAAGGTTTGGCGGGGGTGCACCGAAATCCAATGTACGTAGTCCGGGCGCCCCGGACCAGGCCCATTCGCGATGTCAGGCGATCTGTCATGATGTGCCATCATCATCGATGGGCTGCAGACGGCCTGCACACGGTAAGAGTTCTCACGGAGCGCCACCGGCCCCTGACCGTCGATATGAAGGGGCGCGGAGGGCCTGATCGGCACTACACTGCTCGGGTCACCTCGGGTGCATGATCAGCGCGTCCGCGGAAGATCACGGGCTGTAGCGCAGTTTGGTAGCGCACCGGCTTTGGGTGCCGGGGGTCGTGGGTTCAAATCCCGCCAGCCCGACCGTGAAGAGAATGCGGCCGCCGGGGCCGAGTCGGCCCCGGCGGCCGCAGTCTTTTCCGCCGCACCATCCGCACGATCCGCGCACAGGAGCCACGTTGCGTTATCGCATGCTCGGCAAGACAGGCATGGAAGTCAGCGTCCACTGCCTCGGCACGATGATGTTCGGAGCGGTCGGCAACCCCGACCACGACGACAGCATCCGGATCATCCACGCCGCCCTCGACCAGGGCGTCAACTTCGTCGACACCGCCGACATGTACTCCGCGGGCGAGAGCGAGGTCATCGTCGGCAAGGCGCTGAAGGACCGCCGCGACGACATCGTGCTCGCCACCAAGGTGCACTTCCAGATGGGCGAGGGCCGCAACCGCGGCGGCAACTCGCGGCGCTGGATCGTCAAGGAGGTCGAGGAGAGCCTGCGGCGGCTGCGGACCGACTGGATCGACCTCTACCAGATTCACCGCCCCGACGAGTCCACCGACATCGAGGAGACGCTGTCGGCGCTGACCGACCTCGTCCACCAGGGCAAGATCCGGGCGTTCGGCTGCTCCACGTTCCCCGCCGAGGACCTGGTCGAGGCCCACCACGTCTCCGAGAACCGCGGCCTCCTGCGAATGCGCACCGAGCAGCCGCCGTACTCGATCCTGGCGCGCGGCATCGAGCGGTCCGTTCTCCCGGTCTGTGAACGCTACGGAATGGGCGTGCTCACCTGGAGCCCGCTCGCCGCCGGCTTCCTGTCCGGCAAGTACCGCAAGGGCCGCGACGTCGACCTGACCTCGGGCCGCGCCGCGCGCCAGCCGTTCCGCTTCGACCCGTCCATCCCCGGCAACGCCGCCAAGTTCGACGCCGTGGAGCGGCTGGCCGAGCTCGCCGACGAGGTCGGCTGCACGCTGCCCGAACTCGCCGTCGCCTTCGCCGCCACCCACCCCGCGGTCACGTCGGTGATCATCGGTCCCCGCACGATGGAGCAGCTCGAGAGCCTGCTGAAGGGCGCCCCGCTCACCCTCGACGACGCGACCCTCGACCGCATCGACGAGATCGTTCCGCCCGGCACCGACGTCTTCAAGGCGGACGCCGTGTGGAACCCGACGTCCCTCACCGACCTCGCCCGCAGGCGCCGCCCCCAGCCCGACCGCGCCGCCGGCTGACGGTCTCAGGGGTAGCTCAGGCCGCGGTCGCCTCGATCCAGGTCGTCGGCGTCGGCCGGAACGATGTCGACCTCGGCGCCCTCCATGTGGCTCTCGCCGTACCGCTCGTACGCCTCTTCGAGGGAGCTCGCGTAGACGTTGTCGTAGTACGTGCGCCCTTCCTTGGTGCGGGTGCGCTTGGAGAACGGCTTCTTCGCCGGGTCGGGGTCCCTGTCGCTCATTCATCCACCCTAGGGTCCGGGCCCAGGCCCAGGCCCAGGCCCTTGCCGATGCCGTCCGTTCCGCCGGTGATGACGATGGTCTTCAACGGGATGCTCCTTCGGTGACGGCCTCTGCGGAAGCTTCGGCGGCGGATTCCGTGTGCTTGCCCGGCAGGAACGCGCTGGTGACGAGGATGAGCAAGGCCGCGGCGACGCCCAGCCAGGCCACGTGGTGAAAGCCCTGTAGGGGATTGCCGGCGGTTTCCATGAGCAGCGCGACCACGGCGATGCCGATCGAGGCGCCGAGCTGGTTGAGCATGTAGAGGACCGAGCTGCCCTGGGGAACGAGCTGTGCGGGAAGCGTTCGGTAGAGCCCGCCCATCGTCGGAGCACCCACGGAACCAAGACCCACACCCGCCCCGAACGCCGCCAACGCAGGCCAGATGATGCTCGTGTCCGGTCCCAGGCGCGTGAGCCCGATCAGGCTGGCCAAGCCGAGCAGAGTGCCGAGGCGGATGAGGTTGCGTCCGCCGATCCGGTCGCTGTGCCGCCCGGCGAGGGAACCGGCCAGGACCGCACCCAGTCCCAGGGGCGCCACCAAGAGACCTGCCTTGAGCGCCCCGTATCCGTGCAACTGCTGGAAGTACAGCGGCAGTACGAAGAGGGCGGAGAACGTGGCCAAACCTATGAGGGCGATGACGGCGACACTCGCGGCGAAGCTTCCGTGCGCGAAAAGTCGCAGGTCCACCAGCGGCGGCGTCTTTCGCGCGCGGAGTGCACGGATCGCATAGGCCGCCAGAAACAGCACCCCGGCCAGAAGAGGGACGAGCGCCTGCCAGGCCGTGATCTGGGTCCGTTCGGCAGTCTGGGAGAGGGCCAGACCGAGAGCTGCCAGGCCCGGTGCGAGCAGGGCCAAGCCGATGACGTCGAGGCGGTCCCGGGGGCGTCCCTCGGCCGGAGAGTCGCCCGGGACCACACGCAGCGCGAGCAGGAACGCCGCGATGCCGATGGGCACGTTGATGAGGAACATCCACCGCCAGCCCAGGCCGTCCAGCACGATCCCGCCCACGATCGGGCCGAGAACTGGCCCGGCGGACAGCGTCGCCGTCATCACGCCCATCACCCGTCCCGCACGCGCGGGTCCCGCGGAACGCGCCAGCAGCACCAGGACCAGCGGGTCGAGGATCCCGGCACCCAGGCCCTGAGCGACGCGGAAGACGATCAGGCTGCCGACGTTCCACGCCAGCCCGCACGCCACGGACCCGGCGACGAACAGGACCAGCCCGGCCAGCCAGAGCCGTTTCGCGCCGACCCGGTCGATGGCCCAGCCGGTGACCGGGATGGTGACGATCAGCGTCAGCAGGTAGGCGGTGGAGACCCAGCCGATCGTGCTCAGCGAGCTGTGGAACTCCGCGACCAGCGTGTCCACCGCTACGGCGACCATCGTGCCGTCGAGGATCCCCATGATCCCGCCCAGCAGGATCACCGCGACCAGCCGCCGCAGCGCGGGATCCAGCCGGTTCTCGTTAACTAGACTCATGAGTTCAACATAAGAGACCAACGAGTCATGAGCAACCGGGCCCAGCGAATTGGACCCGTGAGGCCAATCTCATGGCTCGGGACGTATGATCGGTGCATGAGCGGAACGACGGTCGCGCGCGGCCGCATCGACAAACGGCAGGCGATCCTGGATGCCGCGTTCACGGTCTTCGCCCGCGAGGGCTACGCCCAGGCGGGCGTGGACGCGGTCGCCGCCGAGGCCGGTGTGGCGAAGGCGACCGTCTACAACCACTTCGGCGACAAGGAGAACCTCCTGCGCGCGGCGTTCGCCGCCGTCGCCGAGGACGCGCTGGCCAAGAACATGGCCGCCGTGGAACGCCTGACAGGGGAGGGGGACCTGCGGGAACGGCTGGAGAGCGTCGGCCTGGCGCTGATGGACTGCTACTGCGACGAACGCTCCTGGGCCTTGCGCCGCTTGATGGCGGCCGAGCTATCCCAGCTGCCCGACCTGCTCGACATCGTTCAGCGCCGCGCCGCCGACCGGGTCATGGAAGCCCTGGCCGACCGCCTAGCCCGCCTGGCCCTGGCCGGCCGCCTCCAGTTGACCGACCCGCTCCTGGCAGCCGAACAACTGGCCGCCCTGCTCAGTGCCCCCCTGGACCGACGCACCCGCCTAGGCACCCAAGAGGTCCCCGAAGAAGAGCTTCGCCACCTGGCAAAGGCGGCCGTGGACACGTTCCTCCGCGCCTTCGGCAAGGAGCCGGCAGAAGCCGTTTGATCAGGTCCGGCGCGCAGGCCGGTCCCACACGACGATCAGGAACGTCGCGAACGGCCCGAAGAACAGCGATACGAAGAACCAGTTCCAGCCGCTGCGGCCCTTGCCCTGTGCCAGCCCCGCGTTGATCAGGCTCAGCGTCAGCCAGCCGACGCTGTAGCCAGAAGGATCGTCGATCATTTGCCCCGTTTCCCCGTCTATGTCCGAGTGGAGTGTAAGGGAGACGCGGCGGCTCGGTCGCGGCAGGTCAGACGGTGGTGTTGGCGCGGTTGTGCCAGGTGGTGAGGCCTTCGGGGGTGAGGAAGGCGTCGAAGACTCGTTCCGCGGCGCCGATGAGAGTGGCCTTGGTGCCCAGGGCCGACGGGATGATCGCCGGGGGCTGTTCGCGGCGGAACGTCATCAGGCCCGGCAGGTAGGTCTTCTGGACCTCGTCCATCGACATGTCGAGGATGCCCGGGCCCATGCCGGACAGGGTCACCACTCCGGGGTCCAGGGCGTTCACCAGCGCGCTGATGCCGACGCCCAGGGGAGCGGCCACCTCGTCCACGGCGGCCTTGTTCTCCTTCAGGACCTGCAGGGCGCGCGCATGGTCGTGAACGGGTAGCCCCGCCGCCCTGAGTAGCGCGTTGCCGCCCACCTCGACTCCCCAGCAGCCGGTCGCGCCGCACGCGCAGGCGACATCGGTGCCGGTCAGAGGCATGTGGCCGAACTCACCGGACGTTCCGCGGGCGCCGGGCAGCGGGTTGCCCGCCACGACGAGCGTTCCGCCGAGGTCGAACTCGATGTGCAGGTGCAGGCCGAGGCTCGCGTCCCGCAGGGCGCCGCGCCGCGCCTCCGCCAGCCCCGCGACCGTGGCGTCGTTGTCCAGGAGCGCGCCGTCCAGCGCGGCCACCGCGTCGACGTCGCGCCAGTCCAGGTGCGGGATGTCCAGGAGCCTGCCTTCCCGTACGGGCCCGGGCGCCGCGACCGCCACGCCGACCGTGCGCGGCGCCAGGTCGGCGCGGTGCCGGCGTACGGCGGCGGCCAGCTCGGCGAGCACGTCGGCGGCGGGGTTCTCGTCGTGCGGGCGGTCCTCCAGAACGGTCAGCCGCCCGCCCAGCTCGGCCGCCGCGATCGTCCAGGCGTCCTCGCGGAGATCGACCGCGATCGCCAGCGGCCCGTCGGGATGCGGCCCGGGCACGGCGGTCGGGCGGCCGCGGGTGCGCTGCGGCTCGGGCGCGGGCTCCTCGCGGATCAGGCGCGCGTTGACCAGGTCGCCGACCAGCACCGCGGCGGTGCCCCGGGCCAGCTCCAGGTCGCGGGTCAGCTCCGACCTGGTGATGCGCGCCTCGCCGTCGTGCACGGCCCGGAGCACGCGCAGCAGGTTGTGCTGGCGCAGCTCGCTGCTCGTCGTCGCTCCGGTCACCACCCGATTGTGCCAGCAGTCGATCCCGATTATGTTCTAGGAGCGAGCAAATTATGTGATTCGGGGAGGGAATGTGGCTAGACGGGCTCGGATCGGCGTTTTCTGCTACTTCGGCCTATGCGGCCTGGTGTTCGGCATGTGGGCCGCGAGCCTGCCCGCCCTCGACGAACGGCTGGACCTCGGCACCGGCCGCACTGGAACGGTCCTACTCCTGGTCTCCCTGGGCGTCCTGGTGTCCATGCAGGGCGCCGGGCGGCTGGCCGACCGCTGGTCCAGCCGCCGGGTCTGCCTGATCTCGGGCCCGATCGCGGCCCTCGTCCTGCTCGGCCCCGCGCTGGCGGGCTCGTACGGGGTATTGCTGGCCTGCGCCTTCGTCTTCGGCCTCGGCCTCGGCGTGCTGGAACTGGCCATGAACGCGCACGCCGTCGAGGTCGAGCTCGTCTACGAGCGGCCGATCATGTCCTCGTTCCACGGCATGTGGAGCCTGGGCGGCGCCGCGGGCGGCCTCCTCACCTCGGCGGCCCTGCGCGGCGGCCTGGGCGTCGGCACCCTCCTGACCATCACCGCGATCGCCGGCGCGGTCCTCTTCCTCCTCCCCGGCCCCCTGCTCCTGCACGACCGCACAAGCCCCAAGCCAGTCGAGGCCAAGTCCGCCGAACGCCGCAGCGTAGGCCGAGCCGCCGTCCTGCTCCTCGGCGCCGTGGTCTTCGCGGGCGCGATCGCCGAGGGCGCCGCCATGGACTGGGCCGCCATCCACGCCCGCCGCGTCCTGGAGGTCGATCCGGACCTGGCACCCCTCGCCTTCACCGTCTTCTCCACCGCGATGACCGTGATGCGCTTCCTGGGCGACCGCATCCGCGGCCGCCTCGGCGCCACCCGAACCCTCCGCCTTGCCGGCAGCCTCGCCGCCAGCGGCTACGCGCTCGTCCTGATCGCGCCCCTCACCTCCGGCGCCTCGATGGCCCTCGCCTGGGCAGGCTGGGCCCTCGTCGGAACGGGCCTAGCCACAGTCGTCCCTGTCGCCTTCTCCTCCGTAGGCGCCAGCCAAGAAGCCGCCGGCCGGGCCCTGGCCATGATCACCACGTTCCTCTACTGCGGCCTTCTCGCGGGCCCCGCCGTCATCGGCCACCTAGCCGACCTGACATCCCTCCCCGCAGCCCTGGCCCTCCCCGGCATCCTCGCCGTCTTCGTAGCCCTGGCAGGCCCCCGAGCCATCAGCGCCCTCCTCCCAACCCGCCCCCACCAAACCCCAGTCCCCACCCCCACAACCTGACCCACCCCCAAACACCCGCCCTCACTCCAGCGGCCCACCTCCCAGCGGCCAACCTCCCAGCAGCCCACCGCTGGGTGACCGGGCTTGCGGTGGCCCGCCTTGCCGGTGGCCCGCCTTGCCGGTGGCCGACGTGCCCGGTGGCTTGTCTGCCCGGTGCTCGGCAGCCTGCCTGCTCGGCGGTCTACCAACGCGGTCGTCTACCTGCCCGGTGGCGCACCTGCCGGGTGGTCCGCCTGCCCAGTGGCTCGCCCGGCTGGGTGCCGGGCGGGCCGGGGGTTGCGGGGGTGGTTAGGGGGTTGGGGTGGTGAGGGCTGAGCGCGCTTCGTTGGACGCTATGGAGAGCGCGTTCGGGAGGCCGCTTGGGTTGCGGCCGCCCGCGTGGGCGACGGGGCCTCGGCCGCCCGCGCCGCCGCCTACCGCCTTGCCCGCGTTCGCCAGGAGGGTGCGCGCCTGCAGGCCGGTGTCGGCGAGGTCGCGGGTGATCGCCGCGACCAGCGTCGCCTTGCCTTCGCTCGCGGTGCCCAGGACGACGACGCCTGGGCCTTCGCGGTGGGTGAGGGTGAGCGCGAGCGAGCGGAGGTCCTCGGGCGGGACGCCGTCCACCTGCTCGGCGATCAGCCAGCCGCTCCCTGCTCTTTTTGAACGGGAGGTCAGGCGTTCGCCGATCGCCGCCTGGTCCGCGCGGCGCAGGCGGGTGAGTTCGCGCTGGGTCTCAGCGAGAACGTCCAGGCGGCGGCGCAGCGCACCGGGTGTCTCGTCCGGGCGGACCTCCAGGAGGGTCGCGAGTTCGTTGAGGACTGTTTGCTGGTGGTCGTAGTGGCGTAGCGCGTCCGCGCCGGTGAGCGCCTCGATGCGGCGGAGGCCGACGCCGATGGACGACTCGCCGACCAGGTGCACCGGGCCCGCCTGGGAGCCGTGGCCCACATGCGTTCCGCCGCACAGTTCGCGGGACGCGTCGCCGATGTCGACGATGCGGACGTGCTCGCCGTACTTCTCGCCGAACAGCGCGACCGCGCCCGCCACCTCCGCCTCTGCGCGGCTCGCCTCCCACACGCGCACGTCCGGATCGTCCATGAGGTAGTCGTTCACCAGCGACTGAACGGTCTGGAGCGCGCCCGGCTCGACTGAGGAGAAGTGCGAGAAGTCAAAGCGCAGCCGTCCCGGCTCGACGCGCGAGCCCTGCTGTGTCGCGTGCTCGCCGAGAACGCTGCGCAGCATCGCGTGCAGCACGTGGGTCGCACTGTGCGAACGCGCGGTCGCCGCGCGGCGGTCCGCGTCGACGGTCACCTCGGTCGGTTCGCCCGTACGGACCTCGCCGCTGGTCACGCGCGCGGTGTGCACGTGCAGGCCGGTCAGGCCGGGCCGGGTATCGACGACCTGGAGGGCGCCGCCGCCCGGCGTGCGGAGCGTGCCGGTGTCGCCGACCTGCCCGCCCGCCTCCGCATAGAACGGGCTGCGGTCCAGAACGAGTTCGACCTCGTCGCCTTCTACTGCGCGTTCGACCAGATCTGGGCCTTTCAGGAGCGCCAGGATCCGTCCCTCGCCTTCGGTCGCCTCGTAACCGATGAAGTCGGTCAGCCCGTGCTCCGCGACGATCCTGCGGTAGGTGTCCTGGCGCGCGACCGCATCGCCCTTCCTGTCGCGCTCCGCGTCCTTCGCGCGCCGCGCGTGCTCTTCCAGGAGTAGGCCGAAACCCTCCTCGTCCACGCTGAGCCCCGCCGAACGCGCCGCGTCCAGGGTGAGGTCCGCGGGGAAGCCGTAGGAGTTGTGCAGGTCGAAGACCGTCCGGCCGTTCAGCTGCGACGTTCCGTTCGAACGCGCCTTGTCGATCGCGGTGTCCAGGAACCGCGAGCCCAGGCGGAGCGTCCGGTCGAAGCCGTCCTCCTCCGCCTCGACGACCTTCCGGATGTGGTCGCGGCGCCGTTCGAGCTCTGGCCACGCCGTGCCGAGGTTGTCGACGACGCTCGCGGTGAGCGCGGGCAGCACCGGGCCCTCGACGCCGAGCAGCCGCGCGTGCCGTACCGCCCGCCGCATCAGCCGGCGCAGCACGAACCCGCGCCCGTCGCCGTGCGGCAGCACCCCGTCCGCGATCAGGAACGCGGTCGAGCGCGCATGCTCGGCGACGACGCGGAACGACATCGACTCCTCGCTGCCGTCACGGCCCGGATACTCGCGTTCCGCCAGCTCCTGAACGAGCCGGAACGTCGGCGCGAGGAGATCGGTCTCGCACACCGTGTCCACGTCCTGCAAGATCGCCGCGAGCCGGTCCATGCCGAGGCCGGTGTCGATGTTGCGCGTCGGCAGCTCGCCCAGGATCGGGAAGCCGTCCTTGCCGTCGCCCTCGCCGCGGCGCTTGTGCATGAAGACCAGGTTCCAGATCTCCTGGTAGCGCTCCCCGTCCACCGCCGGACCGCCCCCGCCTGGGCCTTCGCGCTTGCCGAACGAGGGGCCGCGGTCGTAGTGCAGCTCGGACGACGGGCCGCACGGTCCGGGAACGCCCATGGACCAGTAGTTGTCGGCCATGCCGAGCCGCTGGACGCGTTCGCCGGGCACGCCGATCCGGCGCCACAGCCGTTCCGCCTCATCGTCGTCCCGGAAGACGGTGACCCAGAGCCGGTCCGGGTCGAGGCCGAAGTGATCGGTCAGCAATTCCCACGACCAGGCGATCACCTCGCCCTTGAAGTAGTCACCGAACGAGAAGTTGCCGAGCATCTCGAAGAACGTCGCGTGCCGCGTCGTACGGCCCACGTTCTCGATGTCGGAGGTGCGCACGCACTTCTGCACGGACGTCATCCGCCGATGCGGCGGGACGCTCTCGCCCAGGTAGTACGGCTTGAACTGGTTCATGCCCGCCGCCGTCAGCAGCAGCGTCGGATCATCGGGGATCAGCGGGCTGGACGGCGCGATCTTGTGGTCGCGCGCGGTGAAGAAGTCGAGAAAGGTCGAGCGGATGTCAGTCGATCGCATGGAACGGCCGCCTCACGAGGTCGGTGGGGTGATGGGCGCACACCGCCGAGCCGGGCCGGGAAGGTCTGTTACCCGTTCCCCAGCTCGGCGCGGATAGCTCGCCGCCCCGCCTCGTGACCGATCATCGGATGCTGCTCGTTCTCCTGTAGCGACAGACGCGGACCTCACGTCCGCTGGATGTCAGGGTAACGCCCACCGCCGCCCGATCTCTTCCCCTTTTCCGCCGGGCCGTCGCGTCGGGTGAGGTTGAGGTGAAAGATCGCTAGCGTGGCCTGCTGATTACCGGAATCGTCTGAATCATTGCGATGGGAGAGTCGTGTCCGACATCTTCGGGGAAGTTCTGCAGCGGGCGTTCGCCGAGCGGGGCTTCCGGACCACCATGATCGAATGGGACACGCTCGAGATCACCAAGCCGGGCATGGACCCCTGGACGATCCACATCGACGCGTTCCGCCAGAGCGCCTCGGTCAACTCCCGCGCCGAGCTCCCGCGCCTCGCCGCCGACTATGTGGAACGGGCCGTCGCCGCGTTCACCCGCGACACGGCGGGGATCGACGAGATCCTGGCCGCCGGCCAGCTCCGCCTGCGCCTCTACCACCCCGACGACCTGGGAGACCTGCGCGACTCCCTGGTCGCCCGCCCGCTCGCGCCGGGCCTCCTGGAAACGGTCGTGATCGACTACCCGGAGTCCCTGAGCCCGCTCCAGCGGTCCGCGCTCGGCAACCTCTCGGAGAACGAGGCGTTCGGCGCCGCGATCCTGTGGTCCCTGGACCGCGAGCCGCACTACGTGCAGACCGACGAGGTCTACGGCGTTCCGATCACGTACGTGGGGGAGCAGCACCGCTACGTCAGCGCCCACCTGCACCTGCTCCTGCGTCACGTGAACGGCCACGCTCCGTTCGGCGCCCTCGTCGCCGTCCCCATCCCCGAGTACGTGATCATCCACGTCATCGGCCCGGACGCCCATCTCTTCGCGGCGATGGAGGCCATGCAGGACCTCGCTCGCACCCACTACGAGAAGGGCGAGAAGCCGCTCACCAAGCAGGTCTACTGGTGGTGCCCCGGCGACTACGAGCGCATCCCCGTGCCGGACGCGTTCCACAGCGGCATGCTGCCCGACCTGCGCCCGGTCGGTCTCGAGTTCGACCACGAGGAGGAGACCGCCAGCCCCCTCACCCCGTACACCGACGACCTTGTCGCCCTCTGGATGGAGGCGCACCCGTGATCGAACCCGTGATCCCGCGCACGATCCCGCGCGCCGTCGACATGGCCGCGGCGATCCCGGAGCTGGCGGCGTACGCCAAGACCACCACCCGGCTGCACCCGCGACCGGGCGATCCCGGCGTACGCGACAGCTCGGTCGCCGGGCCGCTCCTCTGGCCGGCCGACGAGCCGTGGCCCGTCTGCACCGGCGCCCACGACCCCGGTGACCTGGTGAACGTGGCGGACGAGCGGCTCCGCCGTGTCATCCTCCGCGAGGCCTGGGGCGACACGGGCTTCACCGACGAGCTCCGCGGACGGCTCCAGACCCTGGACGACCGTGCTCCCACCTCGGCCCCGGCCGAAGTGCCCCTCCTGCCCGTGGCCCAGCTTTATGCGCGCGACATACCCGACCTCAAGCCGCCCGCGGGCAAGGATCTGCTCCAGATCCTCTGGTGCCCGTTCGACCACGACGACTTGAGCTACTGCCCGGCCGTCAGGTTGATATGGCGTCGCGAGGCCGACGTACGCGAGCCGCTCGCGCCGGCCGCGCAGCCAGAACCGACCATCGCCGAGCTCTCCGACTACGTGCCCGAACGCTGCGTCGTCCACCCCGAGCAGCTCGTCGAGTATCAATACAGCGACCTCCTGCCGCCTGACCTGGCCCAGCGCATCACGCAGTGGGAGGAGGCGACGGGCCACAGCTACTTCTACGGGCTGTCCGTCGCTGAGGGCTGGAAGGTCGGCGGCTGGGCCAACTGGAACCTCTCCGACCCGCCGGAGATCCTTCCCACCTGCGCCTGCGGTGCCGAGCTGGAACTGCTCATGCGCATCGACAGCGGCGAATGGGACGGCACGGGCCACTGGCGTCCCACCGACCACGAGACCTGCGGCAACAACCCGGCCGAAGTCGTCATCGGCCGCGGCTACTCGCTATGGATCTACACCTGCCCCGTCTCGCCCGAGCACCCGCACGAACAAGTAATGCAGTAACAGGCCAAGCCGTACCCAGATCGTCGCTCCCTGGCTGCTCCTACGCAGGGGGCCGGGCAAGCGTCCCGGCACGCACCTCACCAAGGACGGTCGTCACCGTGGCCACGATCTCGGCGAGGTTGTCCCGAAGCACGGCGCCCGCCTTCTGATGCTCCGCGGTGTTGGGAACGTCCGCGGCCTCCAAGAGCGGCGTGAGGTCGCCGAGCTGCTTCTCCAGCCAGGCCATCGGATCGTCGGTCAGATCAGGAGCGTAGACGCGCCGCCCCGGCCGGTTGTCGTGCATTCCGGGATGGTGGTGCATGCGGTCCTTGGTGCCCGGGCCGCCCGCCACCGACTCGAGAAAGTCGGCACGCCACAACGCCTGGTCCAGGACGATCCGCTGCGACGTGTTCGGCGAACCGCGCCAAGGCTGCGGATCCACCACGCGCAGCTCCACGCGTACCCCGCGCTCATGCCCGCCCCGTTCGGGATCGGGGTCGATCAGGTAGAGGTCCTCGACGGTCAGCCCGAGACTGGCGAAACAGAACGCGCGCAGCACGGTGTGCTCCCTTCCACGGCTCTGCTCGGACTCTACGTCGCGCGCTAAAGGAAGCCGAGCAGGGCAGCCGTGAGCTGGGCCGGTGCATCCTCCTGCACCAGATGCCCCGAACCCTCAATGAGCCTCAACTGCGCACCCGGGACGGCATCGGCCAACTCGTGCGCCTTCTCAACGGGAATCCAGGTGTCATCAGCGCCCCAGCAAACCAAAACAGGCAGATCCAGCTCGCCATACCTCCCCTGAACCTCATCGGTGTAGCGCTGGTCGGCCTGCGCGATCTGCCGATAGAACGCGGCCTGCCCCTGCTCACCGAGCCACGGCGCCACCAACGCCTCCAACGTGGCCGGATGCAAACCAGGGTGGCTCGCCGACGTCACGTACTCCCGTACGAGCGCCCGATGCAGCGCAGGCGGAAGCTGCTCGAAAACCTCAGAATTAGCGCCCACGAGCCGAAAGAACGGCGACCCCCAAGGCGCCAGCGCAACCGGATCGACAAGCGCGAGCTTCCGGTAGCGCACCCCATGCAGCAGATGGGCCCTCAACGCCACCGCCCCACCGAAGTCATGCGCGACCACCAGCGGCTCGTTCAGCCCCCAGTGCTCCATCAGCTCGGCAAAGACCCGCCCCTGCGCGGCCAGCGAAACGTCCTGCCCGTCCGACATCTGCGAGGCGCCGTACCCCGGCATGTCCCACACGTACACAGAACGTTCCACCGCCAAGGCACGGCCTATGGCGCGCCAGACATACGACGAGAACGGCGTCCCGTGGCAGAGCACAACCGGCTCACCCTCACCGAGAACGTTCCAACGAACGTCACCCGACGAGCTAGCAAAAGTCCTGTCCAGCTTCCAGTCCGCCACTGGCCGTTTCCTCCTGATGTTTCTCGTCCGCCCTAGTGCGATTGTTGCAGGCAGGGACATGGGCCGGTGACGAAGGGATGGCGGCCATGACCGTTTCCGAGAGCAAGCCCCGCGACCCCGTACCCGGCGAAGCCGAAGCCCGCGAACAAGCAGAGACCGCCGCCCGTTCCCAGATGCTGGAACGCCTGGCGACAACCCTCGGCGGCAACGCCACCGCCAAGGCCGTCTACGGCGACCCCGTACAACAGGGCGACATCACAGTGATCCCGGTCGCCTCCGTCCGCTTCGGCTTCGGCGGCGGCGAAGGCTCAGGCGAAAAGGCCGCCGAACGTTCCCGAGGCGGCGGTGGCGGTGGCGGCGCGATGGCCAAGCCCATCGGCTACATCGAGATCAGCAACGGCACAGCCGTCTACAAACCAATCCGCGACCCCCTAGTCGACATCTGGCTCCCCATGGCCATAGCCGTCCTAGGAGCCACAGCCCCCCGAGCCATCCGCAAACTCCGAACCCTTCGCCACCCCTAACCCCCAACCCCACGCACCCCTCAAACCCCACGACCGCCACATCAGCCCCCACACCCTCAACACACAGCCCCGCCCCAACACTCCGACACGAGACCCACGCGACCCGCAACCGCCTGCGGCCAGTGCGGGCGGTCGACCCGCGCGGCGGTACGGCGGTGCGCGGGACGCAGCGGGCTGCAGGCAGGCGGGCAGTACGCCCGGACGGTGTGGCGGCGCGCACTGGGGTGCGGGGAGGGACGCGGGGGATGCATCGGCATGCGGCAGCACACGTGGCAGTGCAGACCGGCGCGTGGGACGCGGGGTGCACGCGAGCGGTGTCCGCAGCGGTTTGGTGCGCGGTGCGTTGCGGTGACGCGCGGCGCGTGGTGAGACCGTGCGGGACGGTGCGTGGGCTGCAGCGGTGCGCGCGGCAGTACGGCAGCACGTGTAGCGGCGCGGGACGGTGCGCGGGACGCAGCGGGGTACGGGCGGGCGTTGCCCGACCGCCCCGCCGGTGTTCCCGGAGGCCGGGGTACAGCGCGAGCGCGGCGGTGCGCCGGCGCGTGGTGAGACCGTGCGGGACGGTGCGTGGGCTGCAGCGGTGCGCGCGGCAGTACGGCAGCACGTGTAGCGGCGCGGGACGGTGCGCGGGACGCAGCGGGGTACGGGCGGGCGTTGCCCGACCGCCCCGCCGGTGTTCCCGGGGACCGGGGTACAGCGCGAGCGCGGCGGTACGACAGTACGTGTGGTGGTGCGGGACGGTGCGTGGGCCCCGCCCTCGCCTCGCACTCGACTAGCGGATGAAGCGCATGTCCGGGTGCGCGGGCGAGGGGCCATTCAGCAGGGGTTCGGCCGCGGCGGCCGGCGCGCGGGTGGTGTGCGCGGAGGCGCGAGAGGGCGCGCGGATTGCAGCGGCGAGGGTGGGCTGGGGCGCTGGGCGGCCGGGTGGTGTGCGGCTCGCGGCCGAGCGGAGCTCGCCCGGGGCGAGTGCGCAGGGCCCGGCGGGGTGCGTGTGGGTGCTTGGAGCGCTGTGGGACGACGCGCGGCTGCGCCGATTGCAGCGGTGAGTTGTCGGCGCTGTGCGGTCAAGTGGCGCGTGAAATGCAGAGCTCAGTGGGGCGTCTGCGTCGGGGGAGATTGCACGGGTGGGTGCTTGGGGGTGCGTGTGTCTGGTGGGGCTCGCGGCGGGGTTGGGTGAACGGTTGGCTAGCGGCGGCGGGGGGTGTCGGGGTGGGTCCAGGGGTGGCGGGGTGGTGCGGGTTGGTCTGGTCGGGCGGGGAGGAGGTTACGGGCCATCTCGATCACGTGAGCGCGGCGGCGGGCCAGGGCCTTCTTCTGGTCGGGCTCGTCGAGGATCAGGCGGCGCAGCTGCGGGGCCGCGAAGTTCCAGGAGACCAGGCCCAGGACGGTGAACATCCAGTCCTGTGCGGCCTGGAGGCTTCCATCGCCTGCGCCGGCCGCGGCCAGTTCGCTGATGTTCTGCCGGTACTCGGCTCGGCGTTCTTCCTCGCCGACCACGGGGCCGTCGCCTGTTTCCAGCGCCTCCCACAGCAGCAGCCGGAGTAGCTCGGGGTGCTCCGCGTACCAGTCGAAGAGCCTGCCGATCGATTCGGGGAACGTGGTCGGGTCCAGGGCGACGGCGTGGCAGATCTCTTCCATCTTGGCGCGAACGACCGAGCCGAAGAGCTTCTCCTTGCCGCCGAAGTAGAGGTAGATCGCCTGCTTGTTGGCCTTGGCGGCGGTGGCGATCCGCTCGATGCGGGCGCCCGCCAGGCCGTGCTCGGCGAACTCCGCGGTGGCGGCATCGAAGATCCGCTGCCGGGTCGCCTCCGCGTCGTAGCTCATGGGACCAAAATAAACCACCCGGTTGACTTATTCGAGTCGGCGGGTCCATGCTCTAAATCAACTGGTTGGTTTATTTATCGAAGGAGCTCCCCGATGGACACCGCAACCGCCCCCATTCCCGTTCGTTCGCCGCTACCCGACGGCCTGGCGGGCAGCACGGTCGTCATCCTCGGCGGAACGTCAGGCATCGGCCTGGCCGCCGGCGCCATGCTCCGGTCCGTCGGCGCCCGGGTCGTCTTGGTAGGCCGCAACAAGGGCCGCCTCGATGCCGCGGTCGAACGGGTCGGAGGCGGTGATCAGGTGATCGGGGAGACCGCCGACGTGGCCGATCTGGACGCTCTGGAGGGGATCTTCGAGCGGGCAGGGTCCGTAGACCACGTGCTGGTCACGGCGGGTGTGATCGGTGGGCCCACCCCGGTCACCGAGGTCACGCGCGACGGCGCGTGGGAGGACTTTCAGAGTCGGCTCTGGGGCGTCCTCGCCACGGCCCGAGTAGCGGCGTCCAGGCTGCCCGTCGGTGGGTCCATCACGTTCACCTCCGGAACGCTGCTGATGCGTCCCATCCCAGGCTTCGCGGGGACGATCGCCGCCGCCGGTGGCGTGGAGCCCCTGTCCCGCCAGCTCGCCGTCGAGCTCGCCCCGCGCCGCCTGCGCGTCAACACGGTCCGGTACGGCGTGATCGACACGCCGCTCGCGCGGACCGTGGCCGGCGCGGGACCCGATACCGAGGGCGACGAGAAGATGGCGCAGGCCGCCTTGGCCACGCCGCTCGGCCGCTACGGAACCGCCGACGAGGCGGCCGCAGCGGCCGTCTTCGTGATGGCCAACCCGTACGTCACCGGCTCGATTCTCACCATCGACGGCGGCGGCTCACTCGCCTGACCACAGCCCACCGATGCGATTCCGACTCGCCTCCAAGCAATCGCGTCCCCACAGCTGTGCCCACGCGCTAGGCACCACATGCTGGGGATGCGTCGCGTTTGATGCCGCGCTAAGGGCTGGGGCTGCGGGCTGGGGCTGTGGGCTGGGGCTGCGGGCTGGGGCTGTGGGCTTTGGGGGGATGGAGACGGGGTCCCCGGCCGGCGCGGCGGTCGGGGACCCCGAGACAACCTCGGCTCGACGGGGGTCGCGTCGTCAGCCGAGGCCGTTCTTCATGGCGGTGATGAGCTCACCGTTGGAGGTGTCGCCGGTGAGCTCCCAGAAGAACGAGCCGCCCAGGCCTTGCTGCTTGGCGTAGCTCATCTTTCCGGCGATGGTGGACGGGGTGTCGTAGCTCCACCATTCACTGCCACACAGGTTGTAGGCGGTGCCGGCGATGGTGCTCGTGGCGGGGCACTTGCCCTTGAGCACCTTGTAGTCCTCGATGCCCTGCTCGTAGGTTCCGGGGGCGGGACCGGTGGCGGTGCCGCCGGGGGCCTTCTGCGTTACGCCGGTCCAGCCGCGTCCGTAGAAGCCGATGCCGAGGAGCAGTTTGCTTGCGGGGACGCCCTTGCTCTTGTACTTCTGGATCGCCGCGTCGGAGTTGAAGCCCTCGTGCGGGATGCCGGTGTAGGAGTTGAGGGGTGAGTGCGGGGCGGTCGGGCCCTGCGCGTCCCAGGCGCCGAAGAAGTCGTACGTCATGACGTTGTACCAGTCGACGTACTGGGCGGCGCCGCCGTAGTCGGCCGCGTCGATCTTGCCGCCGGAGGAGCCGTCCGCGGAGACGGCGGCGGTGACCAGGCTGCTCGACCCGAACTTGGCCCGGAGGGCGGCCATGAGGTTCTTGAACGCGGCGGCCCCGCTGGTGTCGCAGGACAGGCCACAGGCGTTCGGGTACTCCCAGTCGATGTCGATGCCGTCGAACACGTCCGCCCAGCGCGAGTCCTTGACCAGGTTGTAGCAGGAGTTGGCGAACGCGGTGGGGTTGGCCGCGGCCTGGCCGAAGCCGCCGGACCAGGTCCAGCCGCCGAACGACCAGAGGATCTTCAGGTTCGGGTACTTCTTCTTCAGCTTGCGCAACTGGTTGAAGCTGCCGCGCAGGGGCTGGTCCCAGGTGTCGGCGACGCCGTCGACGGACTGGTCGGCGGTGTAGGCCTTGTCGTAGTCGGCGTAGCTGTCGCCGACCGCGCACTGGCCGTTGGTGACGTTGCCGAACGCGTAGTTGAGGTGCGTCAGCTTGCTCGCCGAGCCGCTCGTGTCGATGTTCTTGACGTGGTAATTGCGCTGGTAGACGCCCCAGTCGACGAAGTAGCCAAGCACCTTGCCGCCGCCCGGGCCGGGGCCGGTGCCGCCGTCGTCGGTGGTGACGGAGACGGAGTTGGACGCGGCGGAGTTGTTGCCCGCGGCGTCGTGGGCCTTGACCGTGAACGCGTAGGCGGTCTTGGCGGACAGGCCGGAGACGGTCGCGTCGGTGCCGGTGACCGTGGCGGCCTTGGTCGAGCCCTGGTAGACGTCGTAGCCGGTGACGCCCACGTTGTCGGTCGAGGCGTTCCACGCCAGCGAGACGCTGCTGGAGGTCTTGGCGGTGGAACGCAGGTTGCCGGGAGCGGTGGGCGCCTGGGTGTCGTCACCCGGGCCGGGGCCGGTGGAGCCGTCGCACCCGCCGCCGTTGATCTTGCAGGCGGAGATCCAGCCCGTACCAGTGCCGTTGAAGCCGAAACTCGCCGTGGCGCCGGCGGCGACCGTGCCGTTGTAGCCCGCGTTGTTGAACGTGTAGTGGTTGGCCGACTGGGTCTTGACCGCGTCCCAGGTGGAGCCGATGGTCGTGCCGGACGGCACGTCGAACTCCAGCTTCCAGGACGCGATGGAGGCGCTCGTTCCGTTGGTGATCGTGCACTTGCCCTCGAAGCCGCTGCCCCAGTCGGAGGTCTTGGCGCAGGTGGCGGTGACGGCCGCCGCCGAGGAGGCCTGCGGGGCCGCGGCCACCGCACCGGCGACCGCGAGGGTCAGCACGCTTGCGAGCCCGACGGCTCGCCGCCCGCGGGGACTGGACATGGTTCTCCGTTCAGTTCGCCCCGAACCAATACGAACCCCGATGATGCGCGCGCAACTTTGCTTAGGAAAGTTTCCTAAGAGTTGAGGGGATGGTAACCGTGCCGACGTGGCCCATCAAGGGCCCGTGACATCCCGGTTCACCACGTTCCACTGGTCCTGTCGGCTGCCTGGGGACGTCTGCCCGCAGTCGCACGGCCACGGAACGAAAAGGCATCGAGAGCCCATTCAACGGCCACCGTAAGCCCCCTTAAAGGGGCGACCGGATCCCTGCACTGCTACAGCTGAAGGCCGGGGTCGGTTCGAAGTGGGCCTCAGCCATGCACGCGAGGGCGCTACCGGCCCGCAGGCCAGATCGCGAAGCGATGTCGCGCTCGCCGCTTTTGCGGTTCGGGTCCCGAGCCGCCAAGCGAGGGGCCCGAGGCCGTGAAAGCCCTGAAATTACGCGTTGAGGTACGCCAGGACGGCTAGGACTCGGCGGTTGTCGCCTTCGGCGGGCGGGAGGTCGAGCTTGGCGAAGATGTTGTTGGTGTGCTTGCTGATCGCCTTCTCGGTGATGAAGAGCTTGGCGGCGATGGCGGCGTTGGAACGGCCCTCCGCCATGAGGGCGAGGACTTCGCGTTCGCGGGCGGTCAGGGCCTGGAGGGGCTCCTCGCGGGCGCGGCGGGTGAGGAGCTGGGCGACCACGTCGGGGTCCAGGGCCGTGCCGCCGTTGGCGACGCGGCGGACGGCCTCGACGAACTGGCCCACGTCCGAGACTCGGTCCTTGAGCAGGTAGCCGATGCCGCCGGAGCTGTCGCTGAGGAGCTCGCGGGCGTACAGCTGCTCCACGTGCTGGGAGAGGACCAGCACGGGGAGGCCCGGGATTTCCTTGCGGGCCTCCAGCGCGGCCTTCAGGCCCTCGTCGGTGAACGTGGGCGGCAGCCGAACGTCCACGACGGCGACGTCGGGGCGGTGGCCGATGAGCGCGCGGAGGAGGGAGGGGCCGTTGTCGACGGCCTCGACCACCTCGAACTCGAACGCCTGGAGGAGGCGGATCAGCCCGTCTCGGAGGAGGGCAAGGTCCTCGGCGATGACAACGCGCACGGCAGCTCCATGGTCACGACGGTCGGTCCACCCGGCGGGCTCGTCACCGCCATCGTCCCATCGAACGCGGCGAGCCGGCGTTCGATGCCCCGCATCCCGCTACCGCGAGCGGGATCGGCGCCACCGTCGCCGTCGTCGCCGACGATCATGATGAGGGCGCCTCGAGCGTAATGGACGTCGACCCACGCGCGGCGCGCGTTGCTGTGCTTGGCCGTGTTGGTGAGGATCTCGGCGACCGCGAAGTAGGCGGCGGACTCGACCGGCGCGGCGGCGCGGCCGGGCAGGTCGACCTTGGCCTCGACCGGCAGCGGCAGGGTGAGCGCCAGGGCCTGAACGCCGCCGTCCAGGCCTCGTTCGGCCAGCACGGGCGGGTGGATGCCCCGGACCAGGTCGCGGAGCTCGGTGAGCGCCATGCCGCTGGCCTCGCGCGCCTCGGTGAGCAGCTTCTGCGCGGCGTCGGGGTCGTGCTTCATCAGCTCCTCGGCGAGGCCGATGTTCATGCTGAGCGCCACCAGCCGGGCCTGCGCGCCGTCGTGCAGGTCGCGCTCGATGCGGCGCAGCTCGGCGGCGGACGCGTCCACGGTCTCCGAACGGGTCTCGGTCAGCTCCTGAACGCGTTCCTGCAGGCGGGTGCGGGTCGGGGCCAGCAGCGACTGCGAGAACAGCGCGTGCGCCTTGAGGATCCGCGGCGCCACGGGCAGGCCGATCACGGTGAGGACGGCGCCTCCGACGACCGTCGCGACCGTTCCGGCCAGGCCGTAGTCGTGGATCGGCCAGAACGGTCCCCAGCCGTAGTTCACCGAGTCGGGCAGCCAGGGCGCGACCAGCACGCCCTCCAGCCCGTAGATCGACGCGGCCCAGGTCAGGATGCCGAGCAGGAGTCCCAGCGGGATGTTCAGCACGAGCCACAGCACGTCCCGCCAGGTCGCCGGGTCGCCCAGCAGCCAGGTCACCCGCTTGAACGGGTTGCGTGACGCGGGCGGCTCGGGACGGTAGGGCCTGCGGATCGGCACCCCCGACCACTCCTCCGCCCAGGAACGCTGCTGATCGGCCAGCCCTCGCACCGCGAGCAGTGCCGCGGGTGCCAGCACCAGGCCCACGCCTATGGGGATCAGGGCGATCGACACGATCGACAGGACGAGCAGGGGAATGCCCGCGGCCAACGACAGCATCGCCAGGACGAGGCCGCGGATGCTGGCCATGAACCAGCGCCACACCACCCCGCCGGGGCCGTCGTCAATCTCCTCGCCGCTCACGGGTCCCTCCCCAGGTCCGATCATGTCCATTCTGACCTGCCCCAGTGTGTCCTGTGCCGATCCACGGCGCGGTAGGCCTACCTCCCCCTTTCGCCCTCCGGAACAGAGGAGCTGAGCCCACCTCCCACGGGGGGCTGGGGCCAGTGAACGCCCTCCCGTTCGCCCAGATCATCGATGCCGACGACATCAGCCGGCAGGGATGCCGGCGGCGCCGAGCCGGCAGGGATGCCGGCGGCGCCTGGACGGCGGGGATTCCGGCCGACGAAGGCTTCAGCGGGAGGGCATGGCCATGGGAAGGCAAGCGGTGACCGTACGGGTCGCTCGGTGGAGTGCGACCCGTCCTTGGCGCGCGATCGGGTTGTGGATCGCGTTCGTGGTGGCGTGCGTGGTCATCGGGGGAGCGGTGGGGACCACCAAGGCGACCACGGTGGACATCGGAACGGGGGAGTCGGGGCGGGCGGCGCGGGTCGCGCATGATCACGGCGTCGCGGAGCCGGCACTGGAGAACGTGCTGATCACGGCGCGTTCGGGCGGCGCCCTCGACCACGGGCAGGCGCGGGTGGCGGCGGCCGAGGTCGCCAAGCGGATGCGGGCCCTGCCGGACGTGGCGGAGGTCGGGACCGCGACGCCCTCGCCCAAGGGGGACGCGCTGCTGGTGCCGGTCACGATGCGCGGCGACCCCGAGACCGCGCCCGACCGGGTCGATCCGCTGCTGAAGGCGACCGAGGCCGTGCAGAACGCGCACCCTGACCTGCGCGTGGAGGAGTCCGGCGACGGCTCGGTTCAGAAGGGCCTCGGCAAGCTCCTCGTGGAGGACCTGCTCAAGGCCGACATGTTCGGGCTGCCGATCACCCTGATCCTGATGCTGGTCGCGTTCGGCGCGATCATCGCGGCGGGCGTGCCGGTGCTGCTGGCGATCACCGCGGTCGGCGGGGCGGTCGGGCTGACCGCGCTGGTCTCGCACCTGATCCCGATGTACGACTCGTCCACCAGCATGATCATGTTGATGGGGATGGCGGTCGGGATCGACTACTCGCTCTTCTACCTCAAGCGGGAACGCGAGGAACGGGCGAAGGGCCGTGGGCATGTCGACGCCATCGAGATCGCGGCGGCGACGTCCGGGCACTCGGTGGTCGTGTCCGCGCTGGCCGTGATCGTGTCGATGGCCGGGCTCTTCCTGACCCAGCACCTCATCTTCTCGTCGCTGGCGGCGGCCGCGATCCTGGTCGTGGCGGTCGCGATGGTGGGCTCGGTGACCGTGCTGCCGGCGATCCTGTCCAAGCTGGGCCGCCGCGTGGACCGGCCCCGCGTTCCGGTGGTGTGGCGCCTCACGCAGGCCCGTACGACCCCGCCGCGGCTGTGGCCCGCGCTGCTGCGCCCCGCCCTGCGCCGCCCCCTCGCCACGCTGCTCGTCTCGGTCGCCGCGCTCTCGGCGCTGGCCCTGCCCGCGTTCGGTCTCGATCTGCGTTCGACGACCGCCGACGAGCTGCCGCGCGCCATCCCGGCCATGCAGTCCTACGACCGGCTGACCGCCGCGTTCCCCGGCGAGACGACCTCCCACCTGGTGGTCGTTCAGGCTCCGGCCGGGCAGTCGAACCAGGTCGAGCAGGCCCTCCACCGGCTGGTCACCAAGACCGACCGAGCAGGAGGCAACGGAGACCGGCTGTTCGTGCCAACTCCCGGGGCCCAGGTGCGGGAGTCGGCCGACAGGCAGGTGCACACCGTGAAGCTGTCCACGCCGTACGGGATCAACTCCAAGCAGGCCCAGCAGGCGGTCAAGCAGCTGCGCACCGACCTCGTCCCGTCCACCGTGGGAAAGGTCGCGGGGGCCGAGCACTGGGTGGGCGGCGGGGCGGCCGACAGCCATGACTTCGGGGCACGGCTGGAGCAGCGGATGCCGTGGGTGATCGGGTTCGTGCTGCTGCTGACCTTCCTGATGATGGCCGTGATCTTCCGCTCGGTGGTGGTCGCGCTGACGGCGATCGCGGTGAACGTGCTGTCGGTCGGGGCCTCGTTCGGCGCGCTGGTGCTGATCTTCCAGCACGGCTGGGGCGCGGGGCTGCTGGGCTTCACCGCCACCGGGCACGTGATCGCCTGGATCCCGTTGTTCCTGTTCGCGGTGCTGTTCGGGCTGTCGATGGACTACCACGTGTTCGTCGTCAGCCGGATCCGGGAGGCGGCGCTGAACGGGATGCCGACGCGCCAGGCGGTCGCGGAGGGGATCACCCGTTCGGCGGGCGTGGTCACCAGCGCCGCCGTGGTCATGATCGCGGTGTTCTCGGTCTTCGGCGCGCTGCGGATGATGGACATGAAGCAGATGGGGATCGGGCTCGCCGTGGCCGTGTTCATCGACGCCGTGGTGATCCGCATCGTCGTGCTGCCGTCGCTGATGGCCCTGCTGGGCAGGGCGAACTGGTGGCCCTCCCACCTCTCGCGCGGCAGCGGCCGTGGCACCCGCCACGGCACCCCCCGCAGCAGCGGGCGCGGCACCCGCCGTGGCGACGGGCGTGGCGACGGGCGACGGGGCGGCCGGGGCGGCTCCCGGCAGGCCGACTTGCCGGGCGAGGCGACAAGAGGTGCCGGTTCCCTGGACAATGCTCAGGCGTAAGTCCAGGGGAGAGAGCGGGATCACGTCGTGACAGCGTCCATTGACCAGCAGGGCAGCACCGGCGCGCCGGTGCCGATCAGCCAGCGCATCGCCGACGAGCTCGGCGTACGAGAGGGGCAGGTGCAGGTCGCCGTCGACCTGCTCGACGGCGGGTCGACGGTGCCGTTCATCGCCCGCTACCGCAAGGAGGCGACCGGCGCGCTCGACGACGCGCAGCTGCGCGCGCTGGAGGAGCGGCTGCGCTACCTGCGGGAGATGGACGAACGGCGCACCGCGATCCTCGAGTCGATCGAGTCGCAGGGCAAGCTGACCGACGAGCTCCGCGCCCAGATCATGGCCGCCGACTCCAAGGCGCGGCTCGAGGACATCTACCTCCCGTACAAGCCCAAGCGCCGCACCAAGGCGCAGATCGCGCGGGAGGCGGGGCTCGAGCCGCTGGCCGAGCTGCTGCTGAACGACCCGGGCAACGACCCGCAGAGCGCCGCCGCGGGCTACGTCGACGCCGACAAGGGCGTCGCGGACGCCGCGGCGGCGCTGGAGGGCGCGCGGGCGATCCTGGTCGAACGGTTCGCCGAGGACGCCGACCTCATCGGCGCGCTGCGCGAGCAGATGTGGACGCGCGGCCGGGTCACGTCGAAGGTACGCGAGGGCAAGGAGGAGGCCGGGGCCAAGTTCTCCGACTACTTCGAGTTCGCCGAGCCGTTCACCAAGCTGCCCTCGCACCGCATCCTCGCGCTGTTCCGCGGCGAGAAGGAGGAGATCCTCGACCTCGACCTGGAGCCCGAGGAGACCACTCCGGAGGACACGACGGCCCGCACCACCTACGAGGTGGAGATCGCGCGCAAGTTCGCGATCAGCGACCAGGGCCGCCCGGCCGACAAGTGGCTCGGCGACGCGGTCCGCTGGGCCTGGCGTACGCGCATCCTCGTCCACCTCGGCATCGACCTGCGGACGCGGCTGCGGCAGGACGCCGAGGACGCGGCGGTCAAGGTGTTCGCCACCAACCTGCGCGACCTGCTGCTGGCCGCGCCGGCCGGCACGCGTTCCACGATGGGCCTGGACCCGGGCCTGCGCACGGGCGTGAAGGTCGCCGTCGTGGACGCGACGGGCAAGGTCGTGGCGACCGACACGATCTATCCGCACGAGCCGCGCCGCAAGTGGGACGAGTCGATCGAGACGCTCGCCCGGCTGGCCCGCGAGCACAACGTGGACCTGGTCTCGATCGGCAACGGCACCGCCTCGCGCGAGACCGACAAGCTCGCCGCCGACCTGATCGCGCGGCACCCCGACCTCACGCTGACCAAGATCATGGTCTCGGAGGCCGGCGCCTCGGTGTACTCGGCGTCCGCGTTCGCCTCGCGCGAGCTGCCCGACATGGACGTGTCGCTGCGCGGCGCGGTGTCGATCGCCCGGCGGCTCCAGGACCCACTGGCCGAGCTCGTCAAGATCGACCCCAAGTCGATCGGCGTCGGCCAGTACCAGCACGACCTGTCGGAGGTGAAGCTGTCCCGGTCGCTGGACGCGGTGGTCGAGGACTGCGTGAACGCCGTGGGCGTGGACGTCAACACCGCGTCCGCGCCGCTGCTCACCCGGGTGTCGGGCATCGGCGAGAGCCTGGCCGAGAGCATCGTCGCGCACCGTGACGCCAACGGCCCGTTCCGTACGCGCGGAGGGCTGAAGGACGTCGCGCGGCTCGGGCCCAAGGCGTTCGAGCAGTGCGCGGGCTTCCTGCGCATCCCCGGCGGCGACGACCCGCTGGACACCTCCAGCGTGCACCCCGAGTCCTACCCGGTGGTCCGCCGCATCCTGGACGCGGCGGGCGGCGACCTGAAGGGCCTGATCGGCAACACGGCGGCGCTGCGTTCGCTGAAGCCCGCGAACTTCGTGGACGACACGTTCGGGCTGCCGACCGTCACCGACATCCTGACCGAGCTGGAGAAGCCCGGCCGCGACCCGCGCCCGGCCTTCAAGACGGCCGCGTTCAAGGAGGGCGTCGACAAGCTCGCCGACCTCGAGGCCGGGATGCTCCTGGAGGGCGTCGTCACGAACGTGGCGGCGTTCGGCGCGTTCGTGGACGTGGGCGTGCACCAGGACGGGCTGGTCCACATCTCCGCGATGTCGAACAAGTTCGTCGAGGACCCGCGCGACGTGGTCAAGCCCGGCGACATCGTCCGCGTGAAGGTCCTGGACGTCGACCTGCAGCGCAAGCGGATCTCGCTGACGCTGCGGCTGGACGACGAGGCCGCGCAGGGCGGCGGTGGCAATGGCGGCGGAGAACGGCGCCAGGGCGGCGGCGGAGGCGGCCGTGGTCAGGGTGGCGGCGGAGGCCGCGGTGGCCGAGGCCAGGGCGGCGGCGGTCGCGGAGCCCAAGGCGGCGGCCAGGGCGGTCAGCGAGGCCAGGGAGGCCAGGGCGGCGGCCAGGGAGGCCAGGGACGCGGCGGCCAGGGCGGTCGAGGCGGTCAGGGAGGCCAAGGCGGACGCGGTGGTCAGGGCGGCCAAGGCGGACGCGGTGGCCAAGGCGGTCAGGGCCGTGGTGGCAGCCAGGGCGGCGGCGGTCGCGGCTCCGGCGGCTCGGGCGGCGGCGGTGGCGGCGGCGCCATGGCCGACGCGCTGCGGCGGGCCGGGCTCGACAAGGGCCTGCCCGGCGGCGGCGACGACCGTAAGCGTCGATGACCTAGGTAACGGAACGCTCTACACCACTTCCATAACCGCATATGTCCACGGAATGATTGCCCGGTCATACGTTCAGCGACAACCGGGGGCAGCACGATGCCGACAGTCCTGCCGTTGCGCGAAAGCGATCCAGAGCGCATCGGTCCGTACCGCCTGACCGGATTCATCGGTGAAGGCGGGCAAGGCATCGTCTACCTCGGCTTCAAGGACGAGGCCAAAGGCGAATCCGCGGAATCCGGCGATGGGGATGGCGATGGCGACGCGGCCGACGACGTTCCGCAGCAGAAGGCCGATTCGGGCGCGGACGCCGAGCCGGCCGACGACGTCGAGGTGCCCGCGGAGCAGCTGGTAGCGATCAAGCTGCTCCGCGCGCACCTCAACCGCGATCCGCGGGCCCGCCGCCACTTCGCGCGCGAGTTCTCGGCGACCAAGCGGGTCGTCGGCCCGCACACGGCCGCGGTGCTGGACGCCGACGTGGAGGCCGACGTCCCCTACATCGTGAGCGAGTACGTGGACGGCCCGTCCCTCCTCGCGGCGGTACGGGACGGCGGGCCGATCAGCGGCGTCGCGCTGGAACGCCTGGCCGCCGGCACGATGGAGGCGCTCGCCGCCATCCACCGCGCCCACCTGGTGCACCGCGACTTCAAGCCCGGCAACGTGCTGCTCGGCGCCGAAGGCCCGCGGGTGATCGACTTCGGCATCGCGCGGGCGCTGGACATCACCGCGTCGATGACCAGCGGCGTCATCGGCACGCCCGCCTACATGGCGCCCGAGCAGCTCGCGGGCGGCGAGATCACCGCGGTGGCCGACGTCTTCGCCTGGGGCGGGACGATGGTCTACGCGGCGGGCGGCCTGGCCGCGTTCGGCCAGGACTCCATCCCGGCGATCATGCACCGCATCCTGAACGCGCCGCCGGACCTCGGGCCGCTCCCGCCCCTGCTCCGCGAGGTCGTGGCGAACGCGCTGACCAAGGACCCCAGGATGCGGCCGGACGCCGAGCAGGTGCTCCAGATGCTCCGCGGGGAACGCCCGGCCGCCAGCCTGATGCAGCCCTATCAGCAGCAGCCACCGCAGCAGCAGCAGCAACACCAACAGCAGCAGCAACACCCACAGCAGCAGGCAGCCCACCAGCAGCCTGGCGTTCTGCAGCCGCCCCCGGTCCCGTGGGCCGTTGGTCCGGCCGATAGCGGCGGCTCCGCCACGCCACCGCCTTCCCCCTTCCAGGGCGTCGGCGCGGCGCCCCCGGCGCCGGCTCCCTATCAAGGGCAGGGCGCGTACTACGGGCCGCCCACGACTCCGGCCTCCGGGGGCCAGACGTCACCGCCGACCACCAAAACCGGCGCCGGGCTCATGAAGCGGCGCCCCTGGATACCGGTCGCGGCCGCCGCAGCAGCCGTGGCCCTCGTCGCGGGCATCACGGTCGTGCTCGTCAACCTTCCCAAGGACAAGAAGAAGGACGACGGCGGCGACGACACGACCACCTCGGCCACGGGCTTCAACGCCGCCATCAACACGGTCGCCAACAAGTCCGACAAGCGCGGGGGATCGCTGCGCCTCAGCATGCCCTCGTTCGATTACCTGGACCCGGCCCAGGCCTACTTCAGCGCCAGCTGGCAGTTGGACCGGCTTCTCTACCGGCCGCTCATGGCGTTCGATAACGGCCAGTCCGCCACCGGAACGCCGATCCCGGACCTGGCGGCCAGCCCGGGCTCGCCCAGCAGCGACCTGAAGACCTGGACCTACAAGCTGCGGCAGGGCGTGAAGTTCGAGGACGGGACGCCGGTCACCTCCAAGGACGTCAAGTACGCCGTCGCCCGCACCTTCGACCGGGAGAAGCTGCCATACGGCCCGTCCTACTTCATGACGACGCTGGACGCCGGCTCCTACCCGGGCCCGTACAAGGAGAAGGACCTCAACAAGTTCACCGGCGTGACCACACCTGACGACTCCACGGTCGTCTTCCACCTGAAGGAGGCGAACTCCGAGTTCGACTACCTGGTGGCCATGCCGCAGACCGCTCCCGTACCGGCCGCCAAGGACACCGACAACGGCGCCGACTACGAGCGCAAGCCGGTGTCCACAGGGCCCTACAGGGTCGAGGCGTACGAGCCGAACAAGTCGCTCACCCTCGTCCGCAACCCCTCCTGGGACCAGAGCACAGACCCCACCCGCAGTCAGTTGCCCGACCAGATCTCACTGACCCTCGGCGGTGACACGAACGCGCTGGACAACCAGCTGGTGAGCGGCGAGACCGACCTCGCGGTCCAGGCCAAGGGAGTGGGCCCGTCCGTCCGCGCCAAGATCCTTGCCGACGCGAGCCTGAAGGTGAACGCCGACCTGGCCTACAGCGGCTTCGTCCCGTTCTTCTTCATCTCCACCAAGACCAAGCCGCTCGACAACGTGCACTGCCGCCGCGCGGTCGAGTACGCCGTCGACCGGGGCGCGATGGTCTCCGCCCTCGGCGGCAGCTCTATCGCCGAGCCCGCCACTTCCCTGCTCCCCCCGACGATTCCCGGTGCCGCACGCCCCGACCCCTACCCGGCAGGAACGAGCGGGGACACCGCCAAGGCCCGGGACGAGCTGAAACAGTGCGGCAAGCCGGACGGCTTCCCCATCAGCGTCGCGGGACGTTCGGACAAGCCGCAGGACATGGCCACAGTGCAGGTCCTGGTGACGTCTCTGAAGAAGGCCGGCATCTCGGCGACGGTGAAGAGCTACACGTTCAAGGATTACCTGACCAACATCGGCAACCCGCAGTTCGTGAGCAAGAACCAGATCGGCCTGATGGGCCTCACGTGGGGCCCGGACTTCCCGACCGCCGTCGGATACCTGGGTCCCCTGGTCGACGGCCGGACCCTCACCTCGACCAACAGCGGCACCAACTACGCCCAGCTGAACGACCCCGCCATCAACGCGAAGATCGACCAGATCAAGCGCACCACCGACCCGACCGAGCGCCAGCGCCTGGCGAACGAGCTCAACGACCAGGTGATGCAGCAGGCGGCGATCCTGCCCATCGCCTTCCCCAAGGAGCTCTTCTACCGGGGCACCCGCACCTCGAACCTGAAGATCGACCGCTACTTCGGCGGCTACGACCTGTCCCATATCGGCCTCAGGTAGCCGCACTCCAGGACGCCGGGAGACCGCCGAGACGACGGGGGACCCCTACGCCAGACCAGCAGGCCTAGGGAGCACAGGCCAGCAGGCCTGGCGAGACGGCAGACTGCCAGGCCGGGATCGGTCAGCGGGGGTAGCGGCGGTTCTGCTCGCCGGGCTGGTTGCGGTACTGGCCCAGCGGGTCCTCGGCGTACGGGCTGCGCGGCGGCGGGGCCTGCGGCGGCGGTGCCTGCTGGCCGGGGTAGGGGGTGGGCGCGGACAGGGGAACGCCCGCCAGCGGGTCGCGGGCCTGCGGGAACACCATCCCCGGAGGCGGCTGCGTGGCCTGCGCGGCCGGGACCTCTTCGTACGGCTCGATGTTCTCCACCGGGCGGTGCCGGGGGAACTGCAGGACGCCGATCGCGCCGAGCACGAGCGCGGCCAGGCGGAGACTGAAGTGACCGCCGTCGCTCGGCCAGGGCTCGTCGTACATGAACGTGCCCATGAGCAGGAGGTACGACTTGGCGGCGACCGTCATGACGGTCGCGACGATGGCGACGCGGCAACGCTGGAAGGCCATCACCATGATGCCGAAGCCCAGCCCCGCGGCCAGCACGGTCACGTAGGGGTACGGGGTGGCCAGGATGCTGAGGCCCTTGGAGCCCGAGTCGCTCCAGCCCTTGATGGCCAGCTCCGCGGTGCCGACCGGGAAGCCCGAGCTCAGCCCGTACGCGATGCCGGTGACCGGCCGGGCGTGCCGGCCGTCGGGCCGGTAGTCGCCGAAGACCATGATGAGCAGTGGCACCAGGATGGCCGGGCCGACCACGACGCCGAGCTTCCATGCCGGCACGTCCACGGCCTCGATCGGCGGCGGGTTGCCGATGGACAGTGTGAGCAGCGCCATGCCCGCGGCGATGAGCAGCAGGCTCAGCCATTCGCGCCCGGTCAGCCGCTCGCCGAAGAAGATCATCGATATGATGATCAGCGGGATGACGCCGGACATGAAGATCGGCACTGCGATGCCCAGCGACTCCTTGCTGAGCGCGAGGATCTGCAGGCTGAGTCCGCACAGGACCAGGGCCAGGCCGAGCAGGAAGACCCAGTTGGACACGATCGTCCAGACCATGTGCGGGATCCGGTTTCCGCGGATGGGCTCCATCCGGTCGGCCGCCAGCTTGAAGATGGCGAACCCGACGTAATACAGCCCTGTCGCCACAAAGGCCGCAACTATCCCGTTCATCCCGAACGAGTATGCAGTCTGCGGTCCCGCGTGTCACATGCCTGTAATGCATCGGTTACACGAAACTTCAGGCGGGTTTGCACTAGCTTCCTGGCCACCAGTGTCCGCACCGGGCTTCCGTACCCCATAGACTTGGCGCGCGAAGGCGCGGAGCCGGTTCTCGGCGTGCCCGCGCCCACCAGAGACTGACTGGCTGAGCACGCGTCGAACGCCGTCGGCCGAGACAGCGCCCGATCAAGGAGACCTACCCCAGTGAAGACCGATGTCGAGGAGCTGACCCCCACGAGGGTCAAGCTCACCGTCGAGGTTCCGTTCGACGAGCTCAAGCCGAACCTCGACAAGGCGTACAAGGAGATCTCGCAGCAGGTGCGGATCAAGGGCTTCCGGCCCGGCAAGGTCCCCGCTCCGCTGATCGACAAGTACGTAGGCCGGGGTGCGGTCCTGCAGGAGGCGGTCAACGACGCGCTTCCCGAGCTGTACGGCCGAGCCGTCGAGGAGAGCGAGCTGTTCGTGCTCGGGCAGCCCGACGTCGAGGTCACCGAACTCGAGGACGGCACCCAGTTCGCGTTCACCGCCGAGGTGGACATCCGGCCCAAGTTCGACGTGCCCGACTACGACGGCCTCGAGGTCACCGTCGAGGACGCCGAGGTCACCGACGACCAGATCGCCGAGACCATCGACAACCTGCGCGAGCGGTTCGCGTCGCTGACCACCGCCGAGCGGGCCGTCGAGGAGGGCGACTTCGCCACCATCGACCTGGCCGCCAAGATCGGCGACGAGGAGGTCGAGGACGCCTCGACCAGTGGCTACTCCTACGAGGTCGGCAGCAAGTCGGCCGTCGAGGGCCTGGACGACGCACTGGTCGGCCTGTCGGCCGGCGAGAGCAAGACGTTCACCAGCACCCTGGTCGGCGGCGAGCACGCCGGCGAGGAGGCGGAGATCACCGCCACCGTGCAGAGCGTCAAGGTGAAGAACCTGCCGGAGCTGGACGACGACTTCGCCCAGATGGCCAGCGAGTTCGACACCATCGACGAGCTCCGCGAGGACGTGCAGACCCGGCTCGGCCGCCAGGTCAAGATGCAGCAGCTGTCGGACGCCCGCGACAAGGCCCTCGAGGCGCTGCTGGAGAAGGTCGAGATCCCGCTGCCCGACAAGGTGGTCGAGGAGGAGATCTCCCGCCGCAACCAGCAGCTGGAGCAGCAGCTCCAGATGGCCGGCATGACCAAGGAGGACTACCTCAAGGACGAGGAGAAGTCCGAGGAGGAGTTCGACAAGGAGGTCGCCGACGCCGCCGCGCTGGCGGTCAAGGGCGGCTTCGTGCTCGACCAGCTCGCCGTCCAGGAGGAGCTCGGCGTCGAGAACGAGGAGCTCAGCGAGTACGTCGTCACGCAGGCGATGCAGATGGGCGTCCAGCCGCAGCAGCTCGCCCAGTACCTCACCGAGAACAACCAGCTCCCGGCGATCGTGTCGGAGGTCCTGCGCAGCAAGGCCCTCAACCTCGTGGTCGAGAACGTCGTGATCAAGGACGAGTCCGGCAACGTGATCGACGTCGACGCCGTGCGCACCGAGCTGAACGGTGAGACCGGCGAGACGATCGAGGTCGAGAGCGAGGCCGATGCCGAGGCCGAGGTCGCCGCCGAGGCCCAGGAGATCGCCGACGACGCGGAGGACGCCGCCGAGGCCGACGCCGCGGACGCCAAGGCCGCCGAGGAGGCCAACGCGGCCGCCGCCGAGGCCGTGGACGCCGAAGAGGCCGCCGAGGCCAAGAAGGACGCCTGACGCACTCAGCGCACGCAGCGCGGTCGGCGCGCTCCAGAGCCGGTGTGAAGGCTCAGGGCCGCTGAACGCCTCGCGAGGTGCCGTACGGCCCTGGGGTGCCCTTCAGGGGCCTCTCAGGCCGTCTCCAGGCCGCCCTCAGGTTCGTCGTCGAACGCCCCGTACCCCCGCGAAGGGGTACGGGGCGTTCTTGTTCCCGTTTCCGAGATCTTGATGCTCCGGTACGCCCCTGGCGAAAAGGCGGCCCTCGCGGCGTGAACGGTGCCGTCAGCGCGTTAATGTCCAATCATCCGAACCGATTAAAGGACCGGAGGAACACCCGGTGAGCATGCCTCCGACTTTCGATGAGTCGTCGCCGATCCAGGCGCGGGTGGCCGAAGCGCCCCTGCTCCCTCTGGGCGAGCAGCTTTTCCAGCGCCTGCTGCGCCAGCGCATCGTCGTCCTCGGCCAGCAGGTCGACGACGACATCGCCAACCGCATCTGCGCCGAGCTGCTGCTGCTGTCCGCAGAGGACGGCCGCCGCGACATCACGCTCTACATCAACTCGCCCGGCGGCTCCGTCACCGCCGGCATGGCGATCTACGACATCATGAAGTACGTCCCGAACGACATCGTGACGGTGGGCATGGGCCTGGCCGCGTCGATGGGACAGTTCCTGCTGTGCGCGGGCACCGCCGGCAAGCGGTACGCCCTGCCGCACGCGCGGATCATGATGCACCAGCCGTCCGGCGGCATCGGCGGCACGGCCTCGGACATCAAGATCCAGGCCGAGCAGATGCTCTACGTGAAGAAGACGCTGGCGGAGAAGATCGCCGAGCACACCGGCCAGTCGCTGGAGCAGATCGAGCGCGACTCCGACCGCGACCGCTGGTTCACCGCCGCCGAGGCCAAGGACTACGGCCTCGTCGACCACGTGGTGGAGAGCGCGACCCAGGTGCCCTCCGAGGGCCCCGTCTCCTGACGACCTGAATCACTTATCGGAGGCATGCAGTGAGCGACCTGATCAGGCCGAACATCACCGATGTGATGGCGGCCGGTGGGCGGGCCCCGATGCCCGTCGACAACCGCTACATCATCCCGTCCTTCGTCGAGCGCACCACGTACGGGGTCAAGGAGATGAACCCGTACAACAAGCTCTTCGAGGAGCGGATCATCTTCCTCGGCGTCCAGATCGACGACGCGTCGGCCAACGACGTGATGGCCCAGCTGATCACGCTGGAGTCGATCGACCCGGACCGCGACATCTCGATCTACATCAACTCGCCCGGCGGCTCGTTCACCGCCATGACGGCGATCTACGACACGATGCAGTTCGTCAAGCCGGACGTGCAGACCGTGTGCATCGGCCAGGCCGCCTCGGCCGCCGCCGTTCTCCTCGCCGCCGGGACCCAGGGGAAGCGGGCCGCGCTGCCCAACTCCCGGATCCTGATCCACCAGCCGGCGACCGAGGGCACCTACGGCCAGTCCAGCGACATCGAGATCCAGGCCCGCGAGATCATGCGGATCCGCGAGCTGCTCGAGGAGATCCTGGCCAAGCACAGCGGCAAGACCATCGATGACGTCCGGCACGACATCGAACGTGACAAAATTCTGACAGCGGACGAGGCCAAGGCGTACGGTCTGATCGACGATGTCTTCTCCAGCAGGAAGAAGCGAGCCGAGGTAGTGTCGTCCTGAGACGGCATACGGACGAGGGAGACCCCCAGCCCGGTCGTCACACTTCCGGGCGAGGGGCTTACCAAGTCCGTTGGAGGCGGTAACGTCGAGTCCAACGTCGAGAGCCTTCGGGACGCAACCGAGCTGCGCCGCAACCTCTCAGGCGGGCGGCCCCACGAAAAGGAGACAGTTGGGTGGCACGCATCGGCGACGGTGGTGACCTGCTCAAGTGCTCGTTCTGCGGAAAGAGCCAAAAGCAGGTCAAGAAGCTCATCGCGGGTCCGGGCGTGTACATCTGCGACGAGTGCATCGATCTCTGTAACGAGATCATCGAGGAGGAGCTCTCCGAGACCTCCGACCTCAAGTGGGACAGCCTGCCCAAGCCGCGGGAGATCTACGAGTTCCTGGACTCCTACGTCATCGGGCAGGACACGGCGAAGAAGGCCCTGTCGGTCGCCGTCTACAACCACTACAAGCGCATCCAGTCCGGCGACAACTCACGAGACGACGCGGTCGAGCTGGCCAAGTCGAACATCCTTCTCCTGGGTCCGACCGGATCGGGCAAGACGCTGCTCGCGCAGACGCTCGCCAAACTCCTCAACGTCCCGTTCGCCATCGCGGACGCCACGGCGCTGACGGAGGCAGGCTACGTAGGCGAGGATGTCGAGAACATCCTCCTGAAGCTCATCCAAGCGGCCGACTACGACGTCAAGAAGGCCGAGACCGGGATCATCTACATCGATGAGGTCGACAAGATCGCTCGCAAGAGCGAGAACCCGTCGATCACCCGCGACGTCTCGGGCGAGGGCGTCCAGCAGGCTCTGCTGAAGATCCTGGAAGGCACCACCGCGAGCGTTCCGCCCCAGGGCGGCCGCAAGCACCCCCACCAGGAGTTCATCCAGATCGACACGACGAACGTCCTGTTCATCTGCGGCGGCGCCTTCGCCGGCCTGGAGAAGATCGTCGAATCCCGCGTCGGCAAGCAGGGCATGGGCTTCGGCGCCGTGATCCGCTCCAAGACCGAGTTCGACGAGTCGGTGAACGTGCTCGCGGACGTCATGCCCGAGGACCTCCTCAAGTTCGGCATGATCCCCGAGTTCGTCGGCCGCCTCCCGGTCATCACCAGCGTCCACAACCTGGACCGCGAGGCGCTGATCAACATCCTCACCGAGCCCAAGAACGCGCTGGTGCGCCAGTACCACCGCCTCTTCGAGCTCGACGGTGTCGACCTGGAGTTCACCGACGACGCCCTCGAGGCGATCGCCGACCAGGCCATCCTCCGCGGCACGGGCGCCCGAGGCCTCCGCGCCATCATGGAGGAGGTCCTCCTCTCGGTGATGTACGAGGTCCCCTCCCGCGTGGACGTGGCCCGCGTGGTCATCACCCGCGAGGCGGTCCTGGAGCACGTCAACCCGACCCTCGTCCCCCGCGAGCGCACCAAGCGCGAGCCTCGCGAGAAGTCGGCATAGCGAACGATCCCAAGGAGCAGTGGCCCGCGAACGCGGCCCACTGCTCCTTCGCCGTGTAGGCCCACGGTATGAGGCGCCGTTCCCCTCCGTCCCCCTTCCGGTGGTCACCGCCGCCACCTCACGGCCGGTAACGTCGATCAAGGGAATCGGCAGGGGACAGCGGTCGGCGAGACATCGGCGGGCGGGACACCGGCAGGCGGGACAGCGGTCGGCGGGACACCGGCGGGCGGGCGACGTATCGCGGTGGGAGGGGACGGCATGGCGAACGGTGGCGGTGCGGCATCCGCCGGCGGTGCGGCGTCCGCGCAGGCCCCGGTGGCGGTGCTGCTCGTCGAGGACGACGAGGTGATCCGCAAGTCGGTCACGATGGCGCTGGAACGGTACGGCTACGCGGTGACCGCCGTCGCGGACGGCATGACCGGCCTGGAACGGGCCCGCGAGGGCGGCCATGACCTGCTGCTCCTGGACGTGATGCTGCCCGAGCTGGACGGGATCAGCCTCACCCGCGGGGTGCGGGAGGTCAGCCTGGTGCCCATCCTGATGATGTCCGCCCGCGGTGACGCCCTCGACGTGGTGACGGGGTTGGAGGCGGGAGCCGACGACTACGTGGTCAAGCCGGTCGACGTTCCGGTGCTGGTGGCCCGCATCCGCTCGCTGCTGCGGCGTGCCAGCTTCACCCCCGACGCCGTTCCGGCCGCCGAACCCGCGGCCGATCATGCGGCCGAACGGCTGCGCTTCGGCGACCTCACCCTCGACACCGCCTCCCTGGAGGTGTTCCGGGGCGGCGAACGGATCGAACTGTCGCCTACGGAGCTGCGGCTGCTCCTGGAGTTCGCCGCGCACCCGGGCATCGTGCTCGACCGCCAGACGCTCCTGCGCAACGTGTGGGACTACGGCTGGGACGGCGACAGCCGCGTCGTCGACCTGTGCGTCCAGCGGCTGCGGCGCAAGATCGGCGCCGAGCGGATCGAGACCGTCCGCGGCTTCGGCTACAAGCTGAGGCGCTGAGATGGAGGCCGTCCGGGCACTGCTCAACTGGCGTTCGCTGGGCTGGAAGATCGCCGCCTTGGTGGCCGTGTCGTCCTGCGCCGTCGCGCTGGTCGTCGGCCTGCTCGTGCACCGCGCCACCGCCGAACGCCAGCAGGACGAGGGCAAGAGAGAGGCGATCGAGGCGGTGCAGGCCGCGGTGGCCGACACGGGATCCAGCCCGAAGAAGAAAGCGCTGCAGGTCGGAGTCGGGGTCCCCTCGCAGCTCCGCCGGCTGGGCGCCGAACACGGCTGGCCCGCCGCCTGGTACGACGACCAGTCGCCGGGCGGGCCGTGGATGTGGGCGGGGCAGCTGTTCGAGGGCAAGGTCGTGGCCGCCAGGATCGACATGAGCCCCAGGCAGGAGAGCCTCCAGGCCTTCGACCGGAGCATCGTCAAGGCCGTCCTGGTCGCCCTTCTGGTCGTGGTTCCGTTCGCCGCCGCGGCGACCGAGTTCCTCAGCCGCCGCATGCGCCGCGTGGCCGGCACCGCCCGGCGCATCGCCGGCGGGGACCTGGACGCCCGGATCGGCGGCGGGCGCGGCGGTGACGAGATCGCGGCGATCGCCGAGGCGGTCGACTCGATGGCCGCGTCCCTGCAGCGGCGCCTGCTGACCGAGCAGCGCTTCACCGCCGACGTCGCCCACGAACTGCGGACCCCGCTGATGGGCCTGGTCACCTCGGCCGGGCTGCTGCCGGACGGCGAGGCGACCACGCTCGTCCGCGACCGGGTGAGCGTGCTGCGAGGGCTCGTCGAGGACCTGCTGGAGATCTCGCGGCTCGACGCCGGGGCCGAGGAGGCCGATCTCCGCGCCGTCCCGCTGGTGGCGGTCGTCGAGGACTCCCTCGCGCGAACGGGCCTCGACTCGTTCCTCACCACCGGCCCCGCCACCGGGCACACCGCGACCGGGCACACCGCGACCGGGCACACCGCCACCGTGCACACCGACCCGCGCCGGCTGGACCGGATCGTCGCCAACCTCGTCGGCAACGCTCACAAGCACGGCCGCGCCCCGGTCGAGGTCCGGGTGGACGGCGCCACGATCGTCGTCCGCGACCACGGGCCCGGCTTTCCCGCCGTGCTGCTGGACGAGGGGCCGCAGCGGTTCCGGACCGGGGCTGCCGAACGCGGGCGCGGGCACGGGCTCGGGTTGACGATCGCCCTGGGCCAGGCCCGGGTGCTCGGCGCCGACCTCACCCTCGCCAACGCTCCCGACGGCGGCGCCGTGGCCGTTCTCCGGCTGCCCGAGGCTGATACACGGCCGATACACAGCTGATCACTGGTTGAGCCGCGGTCGCGGCGCCGCGGATGACCGGCTCGCGCACCTTGGTCGGCATGGACCTACCAAGGAAGGCTTCCGACTCCGGCACGGGCGTCCGGTTCGGCTTCCGCAGCCCCCTCGCCCACCTGCTCGTCGCCGCGGCTCTGCTCATCCCCCTGGCCGCCATGCTGCCCTACTCGTACGCGATGGTCACCGGTGGCCGGGACACCAAGGACCGCAGGCCGGGCACGTCCACAATGCCCTGGCCGGACGAGGGTCAGTCGATCGTGCATGCCGAGGGCGTCGGGGAGCTGGGCTCCAGCGGCGACCGGAAGCCCGTGCCGATCGCCAGCCTCACCAAGGTGATGACCGCCTATGTGATCCTCAAGGACCACCCGCTGCGCGGCTCGGCGGAGGGGCCTGCCATCACGGTGGACGGCCAGGCCGCCAAGGAGGCCGGGCACCGTGACGAGTCGACCGCTCCCGTACGCGAGGGACAGCGGTTCACCGAGCGCCAGCTGCTCTACCTGATGCTGCTGCCGTCCGGGAACAACGTCGCCCGCCTGCTCGCCCGCTGGGACTCGGGCAGCCAGGAGGCGTTCGTCCAGAAGATGAACCGGGCCGCTTCCGCCCTCGGCATGACCGACACCCGCTACACGGGCGCGAGCGGCTACGAGACCGACACCCGGAGCACCGCCGCCGACCAGCTCAAGCTCGCCCGCCGGGCCATGCGCGACCGGGTCCTGCGCGCGATCGTCGCCACGCCCAGCGTCATCGTCCCCGGCATCGAGGGACCGGTCGACAACACCAACCGGCTGCTCGGCAAGTCCGGGGTGATCGGCCTCAAGACCGGCTCCAGCAGTTCCTCGGGCGGCTGCCTCATGTGGGCCGCCCACTCCGACCCGGAGAACGGCCGCAGTCCCCTGATCTTCGGGGTGGTCCTCGGCCAGCTGACGGGCAAGCCCGCCGAACAGACTCTCGCGGCGGCCGTGATCAGGAGTCACCGCCTCGTCACCGCCGCCCAGCGCATCGTCGCCGCCCGCCCCTAGCGTTCTGCCTCGTCCTGCCTCGTCACCAGCGGTCCCAGTGGAGGACTTGGTGGCGGGCGCATCGACCGCAGCGTCATGGTGAACCTGTGTGACGACCTGGAACGGTCTGGATTCGTCCGGCGCGAGCGCAACCCGGACGATCGCCGCTCGCCAAGGTCCTCGGGGTCTGAAATTGGTTGGCCGCCCGCGGGGGCGGGTCGGCATGCTGGGGATCATGCGTGACGACTTCATCCGCGACGGCTTCGTGCGACTTGAGCAGGCGGTTCCTGGGGAGCTTGTGACGGCGTGCCGGGAGATTCTGTGGCGGGATACGGGGGCGGATTCGGGCGACCGGTCCACCTGGACTCAGCCGGTGGTCCGGCTGGGCGACTACGTGCAGGAGCCCTTCCGGGAGGCCGCCAATACGCCGCGCCTGCATGAAGCGTTCGATGCGCTGGTCGGGGAGGGACGATGGGCGGCGCGCGGCAGCTTGGGCACGTTTCCCGTGCGCTTCCCCAGCGATGACGCGCCCGGCGATGACGGCTGGCACGTGGAGGGGAGTTTCCCGGGGGAGGACCCCTCCGACTTCATGAGCTACCGGATCAACCTGGCGTCGAGGGGACGGCGGCTGCTGATGCTCTTTCTGTTCTCGGACGTGGGGGAGAACGACGCGCCCACGCGTGTGCGGGTGGGCTCGCATCTGGATGTGCCGGCGATCCTGAAGGGCGCCGGTGATGAGGGGCTCTCGTTCATGGGGCTGGCGAGGCAGGCCGTTCCCGCGAGCGAGCACCGGCGTGTGGCGTACGCGACGGGACGGGCGGGGGACGTCTACCTGTGCCACCCGTTCCTGGTGCATGCCGCGCAGCCGCATCGGGGGAACGAGCCGCGCTTCATGGCGCAGCCGCCCCTTCAGCCTGCCGGCGATGCGGAACTGACTCTGGAACGGGCGGATGGCCGCTACTCGGCTGTCGAGGAGGCGATCCGGCTCAGGCTCGGCTACTCGGGTGGGGCCGCGTAGGCGGAAAGGTCTACCGGGCGGCCCATGTCCCAGAGTTCGGAGACGTGGAAGGCGAAGCGGTCGAAGAGGCCGTCCTCCTGGCAGCGCCTGAGGTGGAGCATCGGGGAGTCGTGCCCCACCAGGCGGGCCAGGTGGGGCGTGACGAGCATGTCGTCGTCGAAGCGGAAGACGCTCATGGCGATGTGCTCGTCGCCGAAGCGGGCCTCCAGGTTGGGGGTGCCGTCGAGCTTGCTGAGCTCGGCCAGCGTGATGCGGATGCGGGTGCCCACGGTCAGGGGAACGCCTTCGACCGCCTCGCGGCGGCGGGTGACCTCGCCGTCGGGGTCGCCCACCAGGAAACGTACGCGGCAGCCTCGTTCGGCCTTGCGGCGCAGGGCCGTGCCCAGGTTGGCCTGCTCCAGCCAGAGGAAGTAGTTGGTGAAGCCGGCGAAGGTCAGCTCTTGCTCGGCGTCGGTGATGAGGGTCCGCCATACCGATCGGGGGCAGGCGGAACGGTAGGGGTAGGTGGCGACGATCTCCCGATCGGGTCCGGTCTTGAGGTTCCTGCGGATGCCGTGCGGCCAGAGCATGGCCTCATCAACTCCTAGCGCCTCCGCCGCCGCCCATCGATGCCTGGCGTGCGGAAGACGCCCGTCGCTGGCCACCCAGCGACTGACCGTCTTGGTGTCCACGCCGCACCGTTCGGCCAGAGCCGCTTCCGTGAGGTGAGCCTCGGCCATGGCTTGCCGGAGTGCGTCGTTCGGCATTGTCGTCCGCCTTGAGCGTAGGACAGTCGGGACCTTTGTTGAAGGTAGCTGGAAACGTCCCAGACGTCCCGAGAACGCTGTGTGACCGTCCCGCGACCGGCGGCAGTCTGAGAGGGGATTACGGCCTGCAGTTCGGAGACGATATGCCCCCAGGTATTCCGGACGACCGCTCTTACCGGCTCGTTCTGAGCATCGATGCGAAAACGGTACGGGTTCCGCGCAAGCTGGCCGAGGTCGCACTCGAGAACTGGGGTCTCTCGCGGCTGGCGCCGACCGTCGCCCTCGTGGTGACGGAACTGGTGACCAACGCCTGGAAGGAGGTGCCGGGCAGCGAGGTGGAGATCGGCCTCTACCTGCGCGGCATCTGGCTGCGGCTGGAGGTCTGGGACTGCTCGAACGTCATTCCCGAGATGCCGAAGGGGCTGGACCTGGAGGCGGAGGGCGGGCGGGGACTGTGGGTGGCCTCCCACATGGCCGACAAGTTCGGCATCGATCCGCGGGGCGGGGGCGGCAAGACCATCTGGGCGATGTGGCTGCGGGACGTCGGCACCTGAGGCTGGCCGACGGTGTCATGATGCCCGGAAGGTCTGGTTCGCGAGGCGGGAGAACGCGGTGATCGAGGTCGACGTGGTGGGCGGGATCGCGGTCGTGCGGCTGGCCCACGGCAAGGTGAACGCCCTGGACCTGGAGTTCTGCCAGGCGATCGAGCGGACGATGCGCGACCTGGACGAGGGCGACGCGCGGGGGGTGGTGCTGACCGGGAGCGGTCGGGCGTTCTCAGCGGGCGTCGACCTGAAGCGGGTGGTCGAGGGCGGCGGCGCCTACGTGAAGGAGTACCTGCCCGCGCTCGGCGGAGCGTTCCGGGCCATCTTCGATCTGGGCAAGCCGGTGGTCGCGGGGATCAACGGGCACGCGATCGCGGGCGGCTGCGTGCTCGCGGCGGCGTGCGATCACCGGGTCATGGCGGGTGGAACGATCGGCGTCCCGGAGCTGCTGGTCGGAGTGCCGTTTCCGCGGTCGGCGCTGGAGATCATGGGATTCGCGGTCGGGTCCGTCAGAGCCCGCCAACTGATCCTTGACGGCGCCAACCACGATGCCGGGGCAGCGCTGGAGCTCGGGCTCGTGGACGAGGTGTGCGAGCCGGACGCGCTCACGGAACGGGCGCTGAGCGCGGTCGGGAAGCTGGCCGCCATCCCGGCCGACACCTTCCGCCACACCAAGGCCCAGTTCCGGCGGGAGGCGAACGCGCGGATCGACGCGATCGACGAGCCGATGGTCGAGGAGCTCTGGGCGAGGGCGGCCACCGACGGGCGGATCCAGGCGTTCATGGACCGGACGGTGAGTCCTCGGCGGGGAACAGAATCGGGCTGAGCAGGTGCCGGGTCCGCTCGGGTGACGGCTCGTTCGACAGGTGCGGAACGATCGCCTCGCGCATGCCGCTGATCAGGTCGTTCAGCTCGGCGGGACTCAGCCAGACCGCGTGCTGCCGGTAGCCGACCGCGTCGGCGGCGGGGTCGGGATCGCGGTCCAGGTAGGCATTGAACTCGGCCAGCAGGATCGCCATGGCGGTGGCGAATACGCGGCGGTGGTCGTCGGGCGTGGCCGACTCGGCGTTCAGCGCGGCACGGGCGCGGTCCAGGCGGTAGCTGCGTTCGACCGCGCCCCGGACGCGCTGCTCGCCCGCGACCGTGAGGACGCCGGCGTCGGCCAGGAGCGCGACGTGCCGGTAGACGGTGGCCTTCGAGACATCCGGGAGCAGGGCGCACAGGTCGGTCGTGGTGAGGGTCCGGTCGCCCGAGAGCGCGTGCACGATGCGCAGCCGTACCGGGTGCACCAGAAGGTCGACCGTGTCCATGGCGCTCATGTTCTCATGACTGATACCTTTCTCAAAGTTGAGAATGGAGGGCGCGATGCCGCCGTTGGGTCGTCTGTACGAGGTGGGAGACCGCCGGCTGATGCTGTACCGGACCGGAAGCGGGGGACCGGCGGTGGTGTTCCTCCCGGGCGCGGGCCTGGTCGGGCTGGACTACATCAACACCCACGACCGGGTAGCCGAGGTGACCACGAGCGTCATCTACGACCGGGCGGGCACGGGCTGGAGCGACCGGGCCCCACTGCCTCGTACGGGCGCGGCCGTGGCCGCCGAGCTGAGCGACGTCCTGCGGGTGGCCGAAGTGCCCGGCCCGTACGTGCTGGTCGGACATTCGCTAGGCGGTGTCTATGCGAGGCTCTTCGCGGCCCGCTTCCCGAACGACGTGGCAGGGCTGCTCCTGCTGGACCCCTTCCACGAGGACCTCACCGCGGACGCTCCCCAGGAAGTCCTGGACAAGCTAGAGCAGATGAAGCGCCCCGAGGATCTGCCCGACCTGACCGCGGAACAGCTTCAACAGGCGCGGGTAACCCTGGACAAGCACTTCGCCGCCTGGCCGGACGACGTGCGCGGTCCGCTCGTCGACTACCGCCTCGCCTCCTGGCGGAACGCGATGCTGGAGGACAACAACCTCTACGACGAGGTCTCCGACGAGCTTCGCAACGCCCCGGCCCTGCCCGACGTCCCGCTCATCGTGATCACCGCCGCCGGCCACGACGCCACCCAGGCCGCGCTCTGGTCCGAGGAGATCGTGCGCAAGACCCACGAGACCAAGCTCGACCTCCACGCCCGGCTCGCGGCCTCGGTCCCGCGCGGCGAGCACCGCGTTCTCGACGACGCCGGGCACGGTTACCCGCACGAGGAACGGCGGGACGCCGTACTCCACGCCATCGACGATCTCCTCACCGCCGCGCGATGACTTTCTGATCCGCCCGGAGTCTCCTCATCGACCGCGCATACGAGAAGGTGGGTTGATGACCGAGCTGCATGACGTTCTGCAGAGGTACGTGGACGACCGGACGCTGCCCGGGGCCGTGGGCCTGGTGGCGCGCGGCGACCGGGTCGAGGTGGCGACGGCGGGGTCGGCCGACCTCGAACGCGGCATCCCGATGGCCCGGGACTCGATCTTCCGGATCGCCTCGATCACCAAGCCGATCACCGCCACGGCGGTGATGATGCTGGTCGAGGAGGGCCGGATCGCGCTGGACGACCCGATCGGCAGGTGGCTGCCCGAGCTGGCGGCGCCGATGGTCGTCCGGACGCCGCAGAGCCCGGTCGACGACGTGGTCCCGGCCCTCCGCCCGATCACGGTCGAGGACCTGCTCACCTTCCGTTCCGGCCTCGGCTGGCCCGCGGCCGAGCTGATGTCGGCGCCGCAGGTGGCGATGCTCGCCGAGCAGGGGCAGCAGAAGCACGGCCGCGATCCGCAGCGCGTCTCGCCGCCCGACGAATGGATGGCCGCGTATGCCAAGATCCCGCTGCTCCACCAGCCGGGCGAGGCCTTCCTCTACCACACCGGCTCCGACCTGCAAGGCGTCCTGATCGCCAGGGTCACGGGCCGCACCCTGCCGGACTTCTTCGCCGAGCGGATCTTCGAGCCGCTCGGCATGAAGGACACCGGCTTCGCCGTTCCGGCCGCGGATCGCGACCGCTTCACCGGCTACTACAACGACGGCCTGGAATTGCTCGACGGGCCGGACGGCCAGTGGAGCACCCTCCCGGCGTTCGCGTCCGGCGGCGGTGGCCTGGTCTCGACCGCCGACGACTGGCTGACGTTCGCCAGGATGCTGCTCGCCAACGGCGGCGACCTGCTGTCACCCGAGTCCGTACGGCTGATGACCACCGACCAGCTGACGCAGGCGCAGCGCGACGGCGGCGCGCTCTACCTGGAGGGCCAAGGCTGGGGCTATGGCGGCTCGGTCGACGTCGCGCCCGTCGATCCGTGGAACGTCCCGGGCCGCTACGGCTGGGTCGGCGGCACCGGAACGGCCGCGCACCTCACCCCGTCCACCGGCACCGTGACGATCCTGCTCACGCAACTCGCGGCCAACGGCCCCGTCCAGCCCCAGCACATGCACGATTTCTGGCAGTACGCCGCCTGACGTGTCAGATTGGTTCCATGCAGACACAAGTGGGTCTCGTGTGCTGCTCGCCCCTGGTCGAGGAGGCCGTCGGCGAGCGCGAAGCACACGAGCTGGCGCGGATGTTCAAGGCGCTGGGCGACCCGATCCGCCTCCGCCTCCTGTCGTTGATCGGCGCCCATCGCAACGGCCGCCGGGAGGGCGCGGGCGTCTGCGTCTGCGAGCTCACCGACGAGTTCCGGGTGACCGCGCCGACCATCTCCCATCACCTGAGGGTGCTGCGCGAGGCCGGGCTGATCGAGTCGCAGCGCCGCGGCACGTGGGTCTACTACTGGCTGCGGCCCGCGACGCTGAAGCGCCTGACCGGCCTGCTCGCCATCCCCGAGCCGCAGCCCGAGACCCTGACGATCGGGATGGGCCCGCCGCCGGAGGACGACCGCTGCAGCACCCCGGCCGTCGAAGGCGAAGACCTGTAGCCCGAACGGTCGGACCGTCAGGCATCGCCGCTGGTCCCTGGGCGTCGCCGCCGGCTCCCTAGGTGTCGCCGCTGGCTCCCTAGGCGTTGCCGCCCAGGCCCGCCTCGCGGGCCAGCACGATCGCCTGGGCGCGGTCGGCCACGTGCAGCTTCATGAAGATGTTGGACACGTGGTTGCGCACGGTCTTCTGGCTGAGGAAGAGCGCGGCGGCGATGTCGGCGTTGCTGCGGCCCTGGGCGATCAGCTCCAGCACCTCCCGTTCCCGCTCGGTCAGCTGCGGGAACGCGGCCTGGCGCGGGTCGGGCATGTCGGTGAAGTAGGCCAGCACCCGGCGCGCGATCTCCGGGCCGTAGATCGCCTCGCCCGCCGCGACCGCACGTACGGCCCGCGCGATCTCCTCGGCGCCCGACTCCTTCAGCAGGTAGCCGCGGGCACCGGCGCGCATGGCGGCGAAGACCGAGTCGTCGTCGCGGAACATCGTCAGCACCAGGACGCCGATCCGGGGGCTGGTGCGGGTGATGGTCCGGGTGGCCTCTATGCCGTTGCCGCCCGGCATGTGGAGGTCCATGACCACCACGTCGGGCTGCAGTTCGGCCGCCAGCCGTACGGCCTCGGGGCCGCTCTCCGCCTCGGCGACGACCTCGACGCCGAGCGCCACCAGCAGACCCTTCAGACCCTGCCGGAAGACAGGGTGGTCATCGGTGATGAGAACGCGGATGGCCTCTGTGCTCATGATCGCCCGCCTTTACGGATCGAAAACCGATCGTATCGGGCAGTGTCAGGGGCAGTCGCGCGGACACCACGGTTCCGCCCCCCGCACGAGAGGTGATTGTGCACCCGCCGCCGAGCTCGGCGGCCCATTCCTGCATCGCGGTGAGGCCGCGCGTGCAGCGCGAGCCGTTCTTGGGCCGCTCGGGCAGGCCCGGCCCGGAGTCGGCGACCATCAGCCGCAGATCGATGCCGCGGCTCATCAGGACCATCGCGGAGGCCGCGCGGGCGTGCCTGCGCACGTTGGTCAGGGCCTCTTCCACGATCCGGTACGCGGCGACCTCCGCGGCGGCGGGCAGGCCGTCGGGGTCGCCGTCGAAGCGCACGTCCACCCGTTCACAGGTGCCCTCGGCGAGCGACTCGATCGCGGCGACCAGGCCGAGGTCGTCCAGCGCGGGCGGGCGCAGGCCGTGCGCCATCTCGCGGACGTCGCCGACGGTGTCGGCGAGCCGGTCGCGCAGCTCGGCCAGCATGGGCTCCACCCGGTCGGGATCCTTGACCAGCGCGATCCGGGCCTCGTCGAGCGACATGGCGAGGCTGGCCAGCGTGGGGCCCAGCCCGTCGTGCAGGTCGTGCCGGAGGCGCCGCCGCTCCTCCTCGTGGGCCGCCAGGATGCTCGCGCGCGATCGGCGCAGGCTCGCGGTGAGCCGCACCAGGTGCGGGATGCTCGTGATGTGCGCCGCGGTAGCGCCGGCCGCGAACGCCCCGGCCAACCCGGCCGTGCGCGCCAGTGCGACTCGCATCCCGCCCCCTTCCCGTTGCGCGCCGGTGTGCGGATGTCCCGGACACCCTGCCTGCCGCGGTGACCCGATGTCAGGTGACCTGTGTCCCGGCCGGTACGGGAAAACGCATTCTGATCTTCAAAACGGCTCGGCCGGCGCGCATCCGGAACCTTGGACGCACGCCGGCCGGCAGCCGGTCCCCGGCCGCTCCGGCCGGTGATCAGATCGTTACTCGGCGATCAGGAAAGTCTCACCGCGGAGACTTACTTCTCGGTCTCCACATCGTCGCGGAACTTGCGCATCAGGTCGGCGGTGGAGGACACCGAGGAGTTGGGCGAGGTCGGCACGACCACGCCGAAGGTGCTGTCGGTCGCCCAGGCGCACTCGGAGATCGTCACACCGACGCGGCTGATCTGGGCGCAGGCGGCGTGGCCGCCGTGCGAGCCCGGGTCGGTGTCGGTGGCGGGCGTCCCGGTGCGGGACGCGGCCTCCTTGAAGCCCTTGATGAAGTCGTCGGACTGGCCGCCCAGGTCGCCGGTGCCGCCGATGAACATCACGCCGGCCGGGGTGGTGCCGCTGGAGGTGCCGCTCGGGTCCTTGTAGAACGCGGAGCTGAACGAGTCGATCTTGCCCCGGGCCGAGGTCTCCATCTGGCTGCGGATCGAGGAGATCGTGGTCGACAGGCCCGCCTCGGTGGCGGTGTCGCGGGACAGGCCCGCGGCGGTCGAGGGGGTACCGATGTCGTACTTCTTGCCGCCGCCGCTGCTGGACACGGCGACGACCACGATCACCAGGACCACGACCAGCACCAGGCCGCCGCCCACCAGGCCGATGATCAGGCCGGCGCTCGACTTGCGCTTGGGCGGGCCGTACGGGCTGGTCGGCTGGCCGTACGGGGGCGGGGCGCCGGGCATCCCGCCGGGCGGCGGGTAACCGCCACCGGGGGGAGGCGGCTGCTGCCCGCCATAGCCACCGGGGCCACCGGGACCGCCCGGAGGCTGGCCCCAACCCGGCTGCTGCGGGGGCTGCTGGCCATAGCCCCCAGGCCCCTGAGGCGGCTGCTGCCCATAGCCGCCGGGGCCCTGCGGAGGCTGCTGCCCATATCCACCCGGGCCTTGAGGCGGCTGCTGGCCGTACCCACCCGGACCCTGCGGAGGCTGCTGGCCGTAGCCACCCTGACCGCCTTGGCCCGGCGGGGGGTTCCAACCGCTCATGTCGTCATCTCCTCTAGCGCCGGGCGGGCTCACGCGAAGGACCTACCGGCCGTTAGTGCTCTTCTTTTGACGCTTGTCCGAGGCGGCGCGTTCTACCTGCCGCCTCCCCGTAGAATCTGGGCCCGTGACACAGCCCAGCAGTCAGAGCGGCCCGGGGGCCGCCGATGTCGACCTGCCCACCCAGTACCAGCCGGCGAACGTCGAGGGCAGGCTCTACGAACGCTGGGTATCCGCAGGCTACTTCGCCGCCGACGCTGCTCGGCACCCCGAGGCCCCCGCGTTCTCGATTGTTATCCCCCCGCCCAATGTCACCGGATCGCTGCACATGGGTCACGCCCTGGATCACTCGATCCAGGACACGCTGATCAGGCGGCGCCGCATGCAGGGGCATGAGACCGCCTGGGTCCCGGGCATGGACCACGCCGGGATCGCCACCCAGAACGTCGTCGAGCGCGAGCTGGCCAAGGAGGGCCTGTCCCGCCACGACCTCGGCCGCGAGGCGTTCGTGGACCGGGTCTGGCAGTGGAAGACCGAGTCCGGCGGCCGGATCCTCGGCCAGATGAAGCGGCTGGGCGACAGCGTCGACTGGGCCCGCGAGGCGTTCACCATGGACGACGACCGCGCCCGCGCCGTCCGGACGATCTTCAAGCGGCTGTTCGAGGACGGGCTGATCTACCGGGCCGAGCGGATCATCAACTGGTGCCCGCGCTGCCTGACGGCCCTGTCCGACATCGAGGTGGAGCACGCCGACCGCGAGGGCGAGCTGGTCTCCATCCGCTACTCCGACGACGTCGTGGTGGCGACGACCCGGGCCGAGACGATGCTCGGCGACACCGCCGTGGCCGTGCACCCCGAGGACGACCGCTACAGGCACCTGGTCGGCACCGACATCGAGCTGCCGCTGACCGGCCGCCGCATCCCGATCGTGGCCGACGAGCACGTCGACCCCGCGTTCGGCACCGGCGCGGTCAAGGTCACCCCGGCGCACGACCCGAACGACTTCGAGATCGGCCGCCGCCACTCGCTGCCCTCGATCACGATCCTGGACGAGCGCGGCGTGATCACCGCGCACGGCCCCTTCGAGGGACTGGACCGCTTCGAGGCGCGTCCGGCCGTGGTCGCGGCGCTGCGCGAGCAGGGCCTGATCGTCAAGGAGATCCGCCCGTACGAGCACGCCGTCGGCCACTGCCAGCGCTGCTCCACGGTCGTCGAGCCGCGCGTCTCGCTGCAGTGGTTCGTCAAGGTCGAGCCGCTGGCCAAGGCGGCCGGTGACGCCGTCCGCGACGACCGCGTGAAGATCCACCCGCCGGAGATGGCCGCGCGCTACTTCGCCTGGGTCGACAACATGCACGACTGGTGCATCAGCCGCCAGCTGTGGTGGGGTCACCGCATCCCGGTCTGGTACGGCCCGGACGGCGAGACGTTCTGCGCGGGTCCCGACGAGGAGCCGCCCGCAGGCTGGACGCAGGACACCGACGTCCTGGACACCTGGTTCTCCTCGGCGCTCTGGCCGTTCTCCACGCTCGGCTGGCCGGACGAGACCGCCGACCTGAAGCGCTTCTACCCGACGTCCGCGCTCGTCACCGGCTACGACATCCTGTTCTTCTGGGTCGCCCGGATGATGATGTTCGGGCTGTACGCGATGGACGGCGTCGAGCCGTTCAAGACCATCGTCCTGCACGGCATGGTCCGCGACCAGCACGGCAAGAAGATGTCCAAGTCGTTCGGCAACGTCGTCGACCCGCTGGACTGGATCGAGCGCTACGGCGCCGACGCGACCCGCTTCACCCTGCTGCGCGGCGCCAACCCCGGCGGCGACGTCCCGGTGGCCGAGGAGTGGGCGCAGGGCTCGCGCAACTTCTGCAACAAGCTGTGGAACGCCACCCGCTTCGCGCTGCTGAACGGCGCGCACGTGCGCGGCGAGCTGCCCGCCGAGGGCGAGCTCACCACGATCGACCGCTGGATCCTGTCGCGCCTCAACACGGTCGTGGCCGAGGTGGACGACCAGCTGGAGAACTACGAGTTCGCCAAGGCCTGCGAGACGCTCTACCACTTCGCGTGGGACGAGGTCTGCGACTGGTACGTCGAGCTGTCCAAGGTGCAGCTGAACGACCACCGCGCCGACAACACCCGGCGCGTGCTGGGCGAGGTGCTGGACACGCTGCTGCGGCTGCTCCACCCGGTGACCCCGTTCGTCACCGAGGAGCTGTGGACGTCGCTGACCGGCGAGCAGACGCTCGTCCTGGCCGAGTGGCCGTCCGCCGACGAGGCGCGGCTGGACAAGGACGCCACGGCGATCGTGGAGTCGCTCCAGCGCCTGGTCACCGAGGTCCGCCGGTTCCGCGCCGACCAGGGCCTGAAGCCCGGCCAGAAGGTCGCGGCCGCGCTGAGCTTCGACGGTTCGCCGCTGGCCGGCCACGAGGAGGGCATCCGTTCCCTCCTGCGCCTGACGCCGCCCGGCGACGCGTTCTCCGCGACCGCCTCGCTGCCCGTCGAGGGCGTGACGGTCCAGCTCGACACCGCCGGGGCGATCGACGTCGCGGCCGAGCGCAAGCGGCTGGAGAAGGACCTGGCCGCGGCGCGCAAGGAGGTCGAGCAGACCAACAAGAAGCTGGGGAACGAGGCGTTCATGGCCAAGGCGCCCGAGAACGTCGTCGCCAAGAACCGTGAGCGTCTGGCCCAGGCCGAGAGCGACATCCGGCGCCTGGAGGCCCAGCTGGCCGCTCTGCCCGGCGCGTGAGTGGATCTCCGGCTACGATCCCGGTGAGCATTTATGGGCGGGATTGTCGACGCTGGGGGTGAGATGGCGGAGTCGGTTGCCCAACCGGACATGCCCGATGCGCCGGAGGACGCCGCGGGTCTCGACGACCCCGGTCACGCCGGGCTGGACGATCCGGGGCACGGTCCCTGGTGGATGCGGGCGCCCTCCGACCCGCCGGCGTCGGTGTCGGCCTCGGGCGGTTATCCGATCGTCTCGGACGACCCGTCGAACACCGGCGGGTACCCGATCGTGCCGGACGACCTGCCGGACGGCATGTCGGGCACGGGCGGGTTCCCCGTCATCCACGACGAGCCGGTGGCGTCCGGCGGCTACCCGATCGTGAGCGACGAGTCCCTGGCCTCGGGCGGCTATCCGGTCGTGCGGCAGGACGCGTACGCCTCCGGAGCCAACGGCGGCACCGGGGGATATCCGATCATGTCCGAGGGGTCGCTGACCTCGGGCGGCTACCCGGTGCTGGAGCCGGGGCCGCAGACGTCCGGCGGCTACCCGGTGATGCCGTCCGACCGGCCCAGGAAGAAGCGCTCCACGGCCGGGGTGTTCGGCGCGATCTTCGCCGTCGGCGTCGGGCTGGTGATCGTCGCGGTCGCGGGCTACCTGATCCTCAAGCCCGCCGACGGCCGCACCGCGACGCCCGTGCAGAAGAAGCGGGTCGTCGGCGCGGCCGGCGTCGCGGGCGGCCTCAACAGGACCACGGCACTGCCCGCCGCCACCGCCGCCTACCCGTTCGTCATGGCGGGCGTGCGCGCCGCCGGGGCCGACGAGCCGGGCAACGCCGTCGCCGTCTACTCCGCGCCGCTGGTGGGCCCGCAGCAGCTCCTGTTCGTCGGCGGCGTCACCGACACCGGCGACCCGCTGGAGTTCCTCAACAAGGTCAAGCCGAGCACGGCCCTCACCGCCAATACCGAGGCGCCGGGCAAGGGCGGCGGCCAGGCGGTGTGCGGCACCTTCCAGGTCCTCAGCGACGTGCACGTCTACTGCGCCTGGGCCACGAAGGGCTCGTTCGGCGTGATCGCCACCAACATGCCGACGCCGATCCCCGACATCGCGGGCATGGCGGCGCTCATGGGCAAGATGCGCGGCGACCTCGACAAGCGCTTCTGACCCCGCCGCACCTTCAGCCGTTATTCAGCCCGCTTTCATTCGCCCTGAATTGGGGTGAATAAAGGACAGCGGATTTGCTCGTCGAATTCACTGGGACTCGCGCCCGGCGACCGCCTCCGCGGCCGTCTCCCCGGACGCCTTCGCGGACGCCTTCGCGGACGCCTCCGCGGCCGTCTCCACGGCCAGGATGAACATGTCCAGCTCCGCCTCCAGCACGTCCGCCGCACTGACGTCCCGCAGGTACGGCTCGACGGCGCGCAGCCGGGGATGGTCGCCGTCGCTGCGCTCGGCCACGGCCACGATGTTGGCGTTGCGGTGGTGCCCGACCGGATCGGCGTGCAGCTCGCGGTGGAGACGGCCGAGCACGAGGTCGATGAAGACCAGGTAGAGCCGTGCCGACCGGCGCTCGTCCAGCCCGGCGTCCGCCAGCACCCGCAGGATCGTCTCCACCAGGTGCAGCGCCCCGGGCCCGTGGTACGACCGTGAGATCAGCACGTCGGTCATGCCCGGGTAGGCGAGCAGCTCGCGCCGGATACCCGCCGCCAGCCGCCGCAGCCGGTCCTGCCAGGGCCCGTCCTCGATGTCGGGCGGGACCACGTCGTGCTCGGCGATCGCGTTCAGCACGAGGTCGACCAGGGCCTCCTTGTCCTCCACGTGCCGGTAGAGCGCCATCCGGCTCGCGCCCAGCTCGGACGCGAGCCGCCGGATCGTCAGCGCCGCCATGCCCTCGCCGCGGGCGATGTCGAGCGCCGCGGCGACGATCTCCGCCCGGCTGAGGCTGCCCCAGGCCCGCCGCGCGGTCGGGGAGGCGGTCGGTGAAGCGTCTGGCTCGGTCACGGAACGAACGCTATCCGACCCTCTTGCGGACAACTGTCCGCAAGAATTAGGTTTGCCTAACCTAAATCGCACGGAAGGGGTCGCACATGGGGATGTGGGGGAGGCGCCGGGACGACCTGATGGTGCCCGCGCTGATGGCGGCGGCGCTGTCCGCCGCGCTCGCCCAGACGATCGTGCTGGCCGCGCTGCCCGCGTTCGGCCGCGAGTTCGGCGTCTCACCGGCGGCCGCGACCTGGGCGCTCACGGCGTTCATGCTGGCCAGTGCGGTGACCACGCCGATCGCCGGGCGGCTCGGCGACATGTTCGGGCACCGCCGCGCGCTGCTGGCCTGCCTGGCCCTCTTCGCGGCGGGCAGCCTGGTCTGCGCGCTGGCGGGCTCGCTCGGCTGGCTGGTCGCGGGCCGCGCTCTCCAAGGAACGGCGGGCGGCGTGTTCCCGCTGGCCTTCGGGATCGTGCGGACGAGTGCGGCGCCCGCACACGTCCCCAAACTCGCCGCGCTCCTCAGCGGCATGTTCGGCATCGGCGGCTCGCTCGGCATGGTCGTGTCCGGGCCGCTCGTGGACGCCTTCGGCACGTCCTCGCTCTTCTGGTTGACGCTCGGGCTGGGCCTGGTCTCCCTCGCCCTCGCTCCCTCGGTGCCCGCCGCGCACGACCTGCGGCCCGGCCGCGTCGACCTGGCCGGAGCCGCCCTCCTGTCGGGCGCCCTGATCTGCCTGCTCCTGGCGATCAGCCAGGCCCGGACCTGGGGATGGGCCTGGGCCCTCGCGCTGGCGGCCTCGGCCGTCGCGCTCCTGGCCGCGTTCGCCCTGACCGAGCGCCGCGTCCGCGATCCGCTGGTCGACCTCGCGCTCGTCGTCCGCCCGCCGCTCGGCACCACGAACCTGTTCACCGGCCTGATCGCGGTCGCGCTGTTCGGCGGGACGACGATGGTCCCGCGCCTCGTTCAGGCGCCTCACTTGGGCGGATCGGCCACCGACGCGGGTCTGGTGATGTTGCCGGTCGCCGTCCTCACGCTCGCGGTGAGCCCGCTCGCGCCGCGCCTCGGAGCGCGCTTCTCGCTCGCCGCCGGGGGAGTGCTCGCCGCTGTCGCCTTCCTGTTCCTGGCCGTGGCGCACGGGCACATGGCCGAGTTGTACGCGGCCGGGGTCTTCATCGGCGCCGGGTACGGCCTGGCGTTCGCCGCCATCGGCACGCTCGTGGTCGGCGCCGTCGCCCCGCACCAGACCGGCGCGGCATCCGGCGTGAACACCATCGTCCGCACGGTCACCGCGGCGGCGGGCGCCCAGGCGGCGGCGCCCATGGCGTTCACCGGCGGGTTCGTGGCCTTCGCCGCGATCGCCTTGCTCGGACTGGCCGTCGCGCTGGTGGCCCTGCCGCGCGCCGGTCGCCGGGACACGGCGGCGGAACGGGACGCGCCTACAGCACGAAAAGCCGCTCCGTATCGGCGTTGATCGCGTTGAGCACCGCCGAGATGAAGTAGACGGTGCCGAGCGCGACCACGTGACGGCCCTGCCCGGCGATCAGCCCCGGCGTGAGGTCCACCGCGTCCAGCACCTTCCAGGCGGGCGGCAGCGGGTGCTCGAAGCTCAGCCGCTCGAACGGCAGCCGCACGAACGTGACCGGCAGATCGCCCAGCTCGGCGATCGCGCCGTCCAGGTCCTTGTGGTCGGGCAGGCAGACGAACGCGTGGTCGATGCCGCCCCAGCGTTCCCGCGCGGTCTCCAGCGCCACCGCGACCCCCGCACGGTTGATCGCGCAGTCGGCCAGCACCTGCGCGCCCGGAATGCGGTGCCACGACAGGCGTCCGGGCAGCCGGACCGTCCTCAGCATCGCCTCCAGCGCCGCAGGTCGTTCACCCAGCAACGCGAGCGCCGCCGCGCAGCCGACCTCGGCGTTCGCCCGCCCGAGGCCCGCGGGCAGCAGATCGTCGCCCAGCCCGGTGGACGGCGCGTACTCGATCCCGTCGTACGCGCGGTCCAGCGCCTCGGCGACGTCCGGCGTCTGGGCCGCCGACACGACCGCACGCGTGGACGGCTTGATCACGCCGGACTTCTCGGTCGCGATCTCGGCGGGGGTGTCGCCGAGCTTGCCCAGGTGCTCGCCGAAGATCGGCGTGATGGCAACGGTGGCGGGGGAGAAGAGCGAGACCTCGTCGCCCCGGCCGCCCATGCCCGCCTCCAGGACCAGCGCGTCGGCCCCTTCCGTACGGGCGTGCAGCACTCCGGCGAGCGTGAAGAGCCCGGTGGGGGCCAGATATCCGTCGCTGCGAGGCGGCAGGACGCCGATCGCCTTGTCCAGGCGTTCGGCCAGGGAGGCCAGCTCGGACTCGCTCACCGACCTCCCGTTCAGCCGGATGCGGTCGCGATCGCCGCGCAGGCCGGGGCTGGTGACCGTACAGACGCGCAGCCCGGCGGCGGCCAGCGTCGCGGACGCGTACGTCGCGCACGTGCCCTTCCCCTTGGACCCGACAACGACGATCAAGGGCAGATCCACATCCAGCAGACCCAGCTCGTTCGCCAGGTCGCGGGCGCGCGCGAGGCTCCGGGACTCACCGGGGACGCGATCCTGCCACTCACGGAAGAACACCACGGCGACCATGCTCCCAGGACGCTTCCCGGGCGTCGCGGCAGGCCCGCGCACCCACTGCAAGTAGGCTGCAAAGGTCAGTTTCCGCGGGCATGAGAGACGAGCCAGGTAACCGAGTGAGCCAGGTAACCGACTACCGCGGCGCCATGGGCGCCATCATGAGCCGGGGCGTCGAGTGGGAGATCGATCCCACCCTCGACCGGATCCGCGATCTGGTCGACCTGCTGGGATCGCCGCAGGCGGCCTATCCGGTCATCCACGTGGCGGGCACCAACGGCAAGTCCAGCACGGCCCGGCTGATCGAGGCCCTGCTGCGCGAACGCGGCCTGCGAACGGGCCTGTACACCAGCCCGGAGCTGACCACCCTGCGGGACCGCATCGCCATCGACGGCGAGGCGCTGTCGGAGGAGAAGTTCACCGAGACGCTGAACGACGTGCTGCCCCTCGTCGAGCTCATCGACGACAAGCACGGCGTCAAGCTGTCGTTCTTCGAGGTGCTGACCGCGATGGCGTTCGCCGCGTTCGCGGACGCGCCCGTCGACGTGGCCGTCGTCGAGGTCGGCATGGGCGGGACCTGGGACGCGACCAACGTCGCCGACGGCACGGTCGCCGTCGTCACCCCGATCGGGCTCGACCACACCCGCTACCTGGGCGACACCATCGAGGAGATCGCCGGCGAGAAGGCCGGGGTCATCAAGGAGGGCTCGATCGCGGTGCTGGCCCAGCAGCCGGTCGCCGCGGCCGAGGTGCTGCTGCGCCGGGTCGCCGAGGTCGGCGCCGTCGCGGCCCGCGAGGGCATCGAGTTCGGCGTGACGAGCCGCGACGTCGCCTTCGGCGGCCAGCAGATCGCGATCCAGGGCCTGCACGGCCGGTACGACGAGATCTTCCTGCCGCTGTTCGGCGACCACCAGGCCAGCAACGCGGCCTGCGCGCTGGCCGCCGTCGAGGCGTTCGCCAGCGGTACCGCGACCAGGGGCGAGTCCAACCTGGAGTCCACCACGCGGATCGCGCCGGGCGAGACCTATATCGGCGGCGACGAGGGCCAGCTGGACCCTGCCCTGGTGCGCAGCGGCTTCGCCAAGTCCGCCTCGCCGGGGCGGCTGGAGGTCGTACGGACCGGGCCGACCGTGCTGGTGGACGCGGCGCACAATCCGGCCGGCATGGCCGCGAGCGTGCAGACGATCACCGAGGCGTTCGATTTCACCCGGCTGATCGGCGTGGTCGCCGCGTTCGCCGACAAGGACGTCGCGGGGATCCTGGAGCAGCTCGAACCGGTGCTGGCCGAGGTGGTCGTGACGCGCAACTCCTCGCCCCGCTCGATGCCGCCGGAGGAGCTGGCGGAGATCGCCGAAGGCATCTTCGGTCCCGAGCGCGTGCACCTGTCCGAACGCCTGGACGACGCGATCGACGAGGCCATCGGCCTGGCCGAGGAGACCGGCGAGTACCAGGGCGCGGGCGTGCTGATCACCGGTTCCGCCGCCACCGTCGGCGACGCGCGGACCCTGCTGCGGGTGGGAGACAAGTGAGCGACGGAACGCCCCCGGCGAGCCCCACACCCCCGGCGAGCCCCACGCCGCCAGCGAGCCCCACGCCGCCAGCGGGCTCGACGCCTCCGGCGAGCCCGGGGGGCTCTACGACCTCGGCCGAACCCGCCGCCCCGGCGCGGGCCGCCAAGCCGTCCGCCAACCCGGCGCGGCGGCTGCTGGCGACCGTGCTGACCTGCGAGGCGATCGTGATCGCGCTGGCGATTCCGGTGGCGATCTCGGTGCAGCACGTGAGCGGCGCGCTCGCCGGCACGGTGTGCGGCGGCCTGGCGGTGCTGTGCCTGCTGCTGGCCGGGCTGCTGCGCTTCCCGTGGGCGGTCGCGGTGGGCAGCGCTTTCCAGGTGCTCATCATCGCGACCGGGTTCATGGTGAAGACCATGTTCTTCCTCGGCGTCCTTTTCGGCCTGCTCTGGGTCACGGCCATTTGGCTCGGACGCAAGGCGGAAAACGCCGAAGCGCGCTAAATTCACCGGCACGGCGTTTTCACAGCGTCCGCCGATATTCGCGATCTCAATTTATCGCGCAAATCCGACATCCCACTCTATTGGGAAATTGCACATCGGTGGACGACGCCCTCGTTAAGGAGAAGGGCCGTGCCCCCTCACACAGATTCCACCGCGGACTTCACCGCGGACTTCACCGAAGCTCCCACCCCCGCGACCACCACAGAGATCCCCGCCGAGACCTCCGCCGACGCCTCCGCCGAGACCTCCGCCGACGCCTCCGCCGAGACCACCGAACGGTCGCCGCGGGTGCGCGAGGCGCTGACCAGCGCCGCGGTCCTGCTGGCGACGCTCGCCGCGCTCCCGGCCGTCGCGGTGACGCTCCCGAACACCAGCCTGAACGTCCTCGAACCCGCCCGCGACGCGCTCGGCATCACCAACGACGGCCTGCCCGACCTGGTCCGCGCGGCCGGTCTCACGCTCCCCGCGGCGCTGCTCGCCGTCCCGGTCGCCGCCGTCGCCGCCCGCCGCTTCTCTGCCCGCCTGGTCTTCCTGACCGGCCTGCTGCTCCTCGGAGGCGGACTCGCCGCCGCGCGGCTGGCCGGCTCGGTGCCGATCCTCGCCGGTGGACGCGTCGCCCAGGGGCTGGGCGCGGGCGTCATCCTGTCCGCCCTCATCGTCCTGGTGTGGGAACGGCGCGGACGCATGCTCCCGGCCGTCTGGGCCGGAACGTTCACCGCCGTCCTGCTGGTGGCCATGCCCGCCGCCCTGTACGCGACGCCGCTGCCCGACGGGGTCACCCCGCCCGGCGACTGGCGCGTGGCGTTCGGCCCGTACCCCGAGACCGCGGCCGCCGCCCTGATCGCGGCGCTCGCCTGCATGGTCCTGCGCAACCGCGACTCCCTGCCGGTCCCGCGCCACACCGAACGCGGCCAGCTGCTGCTCCCGGCCGTTCCCGCCGCGGGGTTCGCGTTCCTCTCGGTCGTCACCACCTACGGCTGGTCGCCGGGCGCCCAGCTCGTCGTCGGCTGCATCGCCCTGGTCGCCCTGCTCGGCCTCGCCATCGTCGGCAGCCGCGACGCCACCACCGGCAGCCCGCTCGGCTGCGCGGTCGTGATGGTCACCGTCGGCCTGCTCACCTACCCGGTGGCCGGTCCGCTCGCGGGCCTGGCGAGCGCGACCGCCGTGGCGAACGGCGCCGCGTTCCCGCTGATCCCGTTCGCCGCCGCCGGGGCCGCCGCAATGCTCGGCGCGCTGCTCGCCGCGCGGATGCCCCGCGACGCCGCGCGCGGCGCCGTCCTGGGCGGGCACGGCCTGATCATCGTGGCGCTGCTGCTGTCCCTGGCCACCGACGTCGCCTCGGGCGGCTGGCTGCTGATGGCGCCGCTGATCCCGCTCGGCGCGGGTGCGGGCATGGCGCTCGCCGCCTCGCTGCGCGGCGCGGGCGTCGGCGCGGCCCTGTTCGGCCTGGCGCTCTGCCTGCCCGCCGTCCTGACCGGCCAGCTCCTGGTCCTGTCGCTCCAGGCCGGACGCCTCCAGCGGATGCAGCCGATCACCAGCGCCCAGCAGCAGCTGTACGGGCTGACCGCCGGCTACCGCCTCTGGCTGATCGTCGCCGGGGTGATCACCGTTCTGCTGGCCGCCGCCTGCCTGCGCGTCACCGCGACCCCCGCCCGGGCCAGCCGAGACACCAGACCCCGCCGTACCGGCACCCCCACCTCCGCTCCCACCCCCTAACTCACTCACCCCACCCCGAACACCCCGCCGATCTTGCTCTCAGCGCCCTTTCGGGTGGCGTGAGAGGGCGCTGAGAGCAAGATCGGCGGGGGTGGGGGGTCGCGGGTGGGCGGCGGGGTGGGTGCGGCCGGTAGGATGCGCCCGCAGGCGTGCGCTGCGGCCGAGCCGGGCGAAAGTCACGGCGGGCCCGGCGAGAGCCGCCGCACACCGTCACCCATCTTCCTCAAGGAGAACATTCCGTGTCCGAGCGCACTCTTGTCCTGGTCAAGCCCGACGGCGTCCGCCGCGCCGTGATCGGTGAGGTCATCTCCCGGATCGAGCGCAAGGGCCTGAAGGTCGTCGCGCTGGAGCTGCGCACGCTGTCCCGCGACACCGCCGAGGACCACTACGGCGAGCACCGCGAGCGCCCGTTCTTCGGCGAGCTGGTGGAGTTCATCACCGGCGGCCCGCTGGTCGCCATGGTCGTCGAGGGCCCGCGCGCCATCGAGGCGTTCCGCGCCCTGGCCGGCGCCACCGACCCGGTCAAGGCCGGCCCCGGCACGATCCGCGGCGACCACGCCCTGGAGATCGGCGAGAACATCGTGCACGGCTCCGACTCGCCCGAGTCCGCCGCGCGCGAGATCAAGCTCTTCTTCCCCGAGCTCGGCTGACCCGACAGCCTTGCCGCACCTTCAACACGCGGGCCGGTATCTCCCGGCCCGCGTGTCTTTTAGGCAAAACTGACCTGGTAGACGCGTGATTTTTGAGTGACGCGCATCGGAGGGGTGCCTGTCTCGCCCCTCTTCATCGCGTTACGATGGGGACGCCGCTCTGCACGCTCGCCAACATGAAGGGCTCCCTTTCTTCATGGGTAACAAGCTGTCTTTTCTTGGCCGTGACATGGCGGTCGATCTTGGAACCGCGAACACTCTGGTGTACGTACGCGGGCGCGGCATCGTTCTGAACGAACCTTCCGTGGTAGCGATCAACACCAACACCGGCAAGATCGTCGCGGTGGGGATCGAGGCCAAGCGCATGATCGGCCGCACCCCGGGCAACATCGTCGCCGTACGTCCGCTGAAGGACGGCGTCATCGCCGACTTCGACGTGACCGAACGCATGCTGCGCTACTTCATCCAGAAGGTCCACAAGCGGCGGCACTTCGCCAAGCCGCGCATCGTCGTCGCGGTGCCGAGCGGCATCACCGGCGTCGAGCAGCGCGCGGTGAAGGAGGCCGGCTACCAGGCCGGCGCCCGCCGGGTCTACATCATCGAGGAGCCGATGGCCGCCGCGATCGGCGCCGGGCTCCCGGTGTACGAGCCGACCGGCAACATGGTCGTCGACATCGGCGGCGGCACGACCGAGGTCGCCATCATCTCGCTCGGCGGCATCGTGACCAGCCAGTCCGTGCGTGTCGGTGGCGACGAGCTGGACCAGGCCGTGATCTCGTTCTCCAAGAAGGAGTACTCCCTGATGCTCGGGGAGCGCACCGCGGAGGAGATCAAGATGGCGATCGGCTCGGCCTACCCGGCCGCCGACGAGGAACCGCACGCCGAGATCCGCGGCCGCGACCTGGTGAGCGGGCTGCCCAAGACCGTGGTGATCTCCGCCGAGGAGGTCCGCCGCGCGATCGAGGAGCCGGTCAACGCCATCGTCGACGCCGTGAAGACCACCCTCGACAAGTGCCCGCCGGAGCTGTCCGGCGACATCATGGACCGGGGCATCGCGCTCACCGGCGGCGGCGCCCTGCTGAAGAACCTCGACGAGCGGCTCCGCGAGGAGACGGGGATGCCGATCCATCTCGTCGACAACCCCCTGGACTCGGTCGTGCTCGGCACCGGCAAGTGCGTCGAGGACTTCGAGTCGCTCCGGCAGGTACTCGTACCGGAGCCGCGGCACTGATCCCCCACCACTTCTGCAGACTCGGGAGGTCAGTGGGTGAAGGACACCCGGCGGACCCGGATGGTCCTCGGCGTGCTGCTCATCGCCGCGCTAGCGCTCATCACGATCGACTACCGGGGCGGTGACAACTCGCCCCTGCGCGGACTGCGCGGGGTCGGGTCGGCGGTCTTCGGCCCGGTCGAACGGGCGTCGGCGTCGGTGGTGCGGCCGATCGGGAACACCTTCGACTCGCTCACCGGCGCCCCGGGGGAGCGGCGCCGCGCGGACCGGCTCGAACGCGAGAACCAGCAGCTGCGTGACCAGCTGCGCGCGGCCCACCTCGACCAGGACCACTCGGCGCAGCTGCAGAGGCTCCTCGGCTCGGCGGGCCTGGGCGGCTACAAGATCGCGGCGGCGAAGGTGATCTCCGCGGGCCAGGGCTTCGAGGACACGGTCACGATCGACGTCGGCTCCAGCAGCGGGGTACGGCCCGACATGACCGTGATGAGCGCGGAGGGCCTGGTCGGCCGGGTCACCCGCGTCGGCCCGACCACCGCGACCGTGCTGCTGGCCACCGACGTGACCTCGTCGGTCGGCAGCCGGCTTGAAGACTCCAAGGAGATCGGCATCGTGCAGGGCCGCGGGCGCCGCGGCCTCGGCGACGGCGGCCAGACCCCGATGCGGTTCCAGCTGCTGAACGCCAACGCCGCGATGCGCATCGGGCAGCGCCTGGTCACGCTCGGCTCGCAGGGGGAGCGGCCGTACGTCCCGGGTGTGCCCATCGGCACCATCGAGCGGATCGACGCGCCCGCCGGGGGCCTCACCCGCACCGCCTACGTCCGGCCGTTCGTGAAGTTCACGACCCTGGACGTGGTCGCGGTCGTGGTCGCGCCGCCGAAGACCGACCCGCGCGACTCGGTCCTGCCGCCCAAACCGAGCCCCTCCCCGACGCCGACACCGTCGTCCTCGGCCACGCCGAAGGACGGCAAGGGAGACAAGAAGGGCACGCCGTCGGACAAGCCGAGCACGGGGGGTTGATGTGCTGAACGCACCGGAGGGCTCGCAGACCGGCCGCACGATCATGGCCGGGGTGGTGATCGTCGCCGCACTGATCCTGCAGGTGTCGGTCGCCAACCGGCTGCCGCTGCCCGGCGGCGTCACGCCCGACCTCGTGCTGCTGGCCGTCGTCGCGCTGGCCCTGGTGAACGGGTCGCTGACCGGCCTGGTCGCCGGCTTCGCCGCGGGCCTGGCGGCCGACATCATCCCGCCCGCCGACCACACCATCGGCCGCTACGCGCTGGTCTACTGCCTGATCGGCTACATCTGCGGCATGGCCTCCGACGACATGGACCGCCAGTCGATGGTGCCGTTCTTCGCCGTCGCGGCGGGCGCGCTGGTCGGCACGGTGCTGTACGCGGGGACCGGCATGATGCTCGGCGACCCGCGCGCCAGCTGGACGATCGTGGCGCGGATGGTGCCGCTGCAGGTGCTGTACGACGTGATCGCCAGCCCGTTCGTGGTGTGGGCGATCCTGCGCGTCACCCGCCGCTTCGAACGGGGTGAGCGGCCCTCACGCGACCGCTTCTCGGTGCCCGCGGCCCGCTACCGGTCCGGTTCCGGCTCGCGCCCGGGGGTCCGCCTGTGAACCCTCGGACCCATTTCCGTATCGTCGTGCTCTACGTGCTCGTCGGGGCACTGCTGCTGGTGCTGATGGGCCGCCTGTGGACCATGCAGGTCCTGGACGGCGCCCACTACCGCAGCGTCGCCGCGCAGAACCGCACCCGCGACATCGTGGTGCCCGCGGTGCGCGGCATGATCCTGGACGACATGGGCCGTCCGCTGGTCCGCAACCGCACCGCGCTGGTGGTGTCGGTGGACCGCACGGTCATCTCCCGGCAGAAGGACGGCGGCAAGGCCGTCCTCACCAGGCTCGCCAAGACGCTCGGCACCACCTACGACGACCTGCAGAAGCAGATCAGGCTCTGCGGCCCCGGCATCAAGCGGCCTTGCTGGCCGGGCTCGCCGTACCAGCCGATCCCCGTGGACGACCGGGTCGACCCCAAACGCGCCCTGCAGATCATGGAGCGGCAGGAGGAGTTCCCCGGCGTGACCGCGCAGGTCCAGGCCGTACGGGAGTACCCGGAGCCGGAGGGCGCGAGCGCCGCCCAGGCCCTCGGCTACCTCCAGCCGATCACGCAGGACGAGCTCGACCGGCGCAAGGGCCTGAAGGTGACCGGCTACAGCGGCGTCGACCTCATCGGCCGCGACGGGCTGGAGGCCGAGTACGACGCCGACCTGCGCGGTGTGCCCGGCTACCGCAAGGTCCTGGTCGACAGCCAGGGCCGGGTCACCGGCACCGCCCAGGAGCAGGCGCCGACGCAGGGCGGCACGCTCGTCACCAGCATCGACGCCAAGGTCCAGGAGGCCGCGGAGAAGGCGCTGGAGAACGCGGTCAAGAGCGCGCACACGCAGGGTCACAAGGCCGACGCCGCCGCGGCGGTCGTGATGGACGTGCAGACCGGGCGGCTGGTCGCGATGGCCAGCTACCCGACGTACGACCCGAGCATCTGGACCGGCGGCATCTCCCAGGACGACTACGACGCGCTGCTCGGCAAGAAGAAGGGCGAGCCGCTCATCTCCCGCGTCACCCAGGGGCAGTTCGCGCCCGGGTCGACGTTCAAGGTCTCCTCGGTGTCGGCGGCCGTGAAGGACGGCTACGACCTGCACGGCACCTACTCCTGCCCGGGTTCCTACGACGTCGGCAACCGCGCGTTCCGCAACTTCGAGGGAGAGAGCCACGGCGACATGAGCCTGCACCAGGCGCTCGTCGTCTCCTGCGACACGATCTTCTACAAGTTCGCCTACGAGGAGTGGCTGCGCGACGGCGCCACCAAGCCGAAGAAGAACCCCGCCGACCCGATGGTCGGCATGGCCCGCAACTGGGGCTTCGGCGCCCGCACCGGCATCGACCTGCCCGGCGAGAGCATCGGCCGCATCCCGAACCGCGGCTGGAAGCGCGACTACTGGAACGCGACCAAGAAGGCCGACTGCAAGGGCGCCAAGGACGGCTACCCCGACGTAGAGAAGACCGACCCGTCGCGGGCCGCCTACCTGAAGGCCGTCGCCGCCGAGAACTGCGCCGAGGGCTACGTGTGGCGCGCCGGTGACGCGGCCAACCTCTCGGTCGGGCAGGGCGACGTGCTGGTCACCCCGCTCCAGCTGACCAGGGCGTACGCGGCGCTGGCCAACGGCGGCAAGCTGCTCACCCCGCGCGTCGGGACCGCCGTGGTGCGGCCGGACGGCAGCGTGGCCCGCCAGATCGACGACCCGAAGCCGGGCCGGCTGCCCGTCGACCCGAAGATCCTGTCTTACATCCGCGGCGGCCTCGCCGGGGTCACCAAGTCCGGCACGGCGGCCGGGGCGTTCAACGGCTTCGACTTCAAGACCGTGGACGTGGCCGGCAAGACCGGCACCGCCGAGGTCTACGGCAAGGACGACACCTCGTGGTTCGCCTCGTTCGCGCCGGTCAAGAAGCCGAAGTACGCGGTGGTCGCGATGATCTCCCAGGGCGGGCAGGGCGCCATGGCCGCCGCGCCCGCCGTGCGCGAGATCTACGAGGCGATGTACGGGCTGAACGGCAAGCCCGCCGCGCTCAAGGACGGCAAGCTGCCGACCGGGCTGCCCAAGCTCCGCTATGACAGCACCACGCCGACGACGGGCCCGACGCCCACGACCTCGGGGAAGCCGTCATGATCGGCAACCTGGGGCCGAGCGCCGGCACGGTCGGCGGCTACCGCGACCGCGGCGTATGGCAGCGCCGCCTGTCGGGCCTGCGCGGGCTCGACTGGACGCTGCTCGGGGCCGTGGCGGCGCTGTCGGTGCTCGGCGCGCTGCTGGTCCGCTCCGCCACGTTCCAGCTGCTCACCGAGAAGGGGCAGGACCCCGAGGGCTTCCTCAAGCGGCACATCCTCAACCTGGTCATCGGCATCGTGCTCTGCGCCCTGGTGACCGTGCTCGACTACCGGCTGCTGCGCGCCTACGTGCCGATCCTGTACGGGCTGGCCTGCGTGGGGCTGGCGCTGGTGCTGACCCCGCTCGGCTCGACGATCAACGGCTCGCACTCGTGGATCGTGATCGGCGGCGGCTTCCAGGTGCAGCCGTCGGAGTTCGCCAAGGTCGGCCTCGTCGTGCTGCTGGCCATGATCCTGGGTGAACCGCGCGACGGCGAGATCGGGCCGGGCCGCAAGGACGTGCTGCTCGCGCTGGGCCTCACCGGCGTCCCGGCGGCGCTGATCATGCTGCAGCCCGACCTGGGGACCACGCTGGTCTTCGCGGCCGTGGTGCTCGGCATGCTCGCGGTGTCGGGCGCGCAGAAGCGCTGGCTGGCGGGCCTGGTCGGCGGCGCCGTCCTCACCGGGTTCGCCGTCTGGTTCTTCGGGCTGCTGAAGCCCTACCAGCTCGACCGTTTCACCGCGTTCCTCGACCCGTCGGCCGACCCGCGCGGCGCGGGCTACAACGCCCAGCAGGCGCGGATCGCGATCGGCTCGGGCGGCGTGCACGGCAAGGGGCTGTTCAACGGCGAGCAGACCGGCGGCCACTTCGTGCCCGAGCAGCAGACCGACTTCATCTTCACGGTCGCGGGGGAGGAACTGGGGTTCCTCGGCGCCGCGCTGATCGTGATCCTGCTCGGGGTCGTGCTGTGGCGCGGGCTGCGGATCGCCACCCAGGCCGCCGACCTGTTCGGCACGCTGGTCGCGACGGGCGTGGTCTGCTGGCTGGCGTTCCAGGCGTTCGAGAACATCGGGATGACGCTGGGGATCATGCCGATCACCGGCCTGCCGCTGCCGTTCGTGTCGTACGGGGGGTCGGCGACGTTCGCCAACATGATCGCCCTGGGGTTGCTGCAGGCCGTTCATGTCCGCCGACGGCCTTTCGATTAGGCGCGCGGCACTATCCTGGGTGGTTGACCTTGCGATCCCGTCCGCTGGAGGACACCCATGCCCGTTGAGTCGATCTTCCCGCGCCTGGAGCCGCTGCTTCCGCGCGTGCAGAAGCCGATTCAGTACGTCGGCGGCGAGCTGAACTCCCAGGTCAAGGACTGGGACGAGGCCGACGTGCGGTGGGCGCTGATGTATCCCGACGCCTACGAGGTCGGGCTGCCCAACCAGGGCGTCCAGATCCTCTACGAGATCCTCAACGAGCGCGAGGGGACGCTGGCCGAGCGCACCTACTCGGTCTGGCCCGACATGGAACAGATCATGCGGGACAACCAGATCCCGCAGTTCACCGTGGACGGGCACCGGCCGGTCGGCGCGTTCGACGTGTTCGGCGTCTCGTTCTCCACCGAGCTCGGCTACACCAACCTGCTGACGGCGCTGGACCTCGCGGGAATCCCGCTGGAGGCCGCCGACCGCGGGGACGAGCACCCGATCGTGCTGGCGGGCGGGCACGCCGCGTTCAACCCCGAGCCGATCGCGGGCTTCCTGGACGCCGCCGTGCTCGGCGACGGCGAGGAGATCGCGCTGGCGATCACCGAGGTCGTGCGCGAGTGGAAGGCCGAGGGCTCCCCGGGCGGCCGCGACGAGCTGCTGATGCGGCTGGCGGCCTCGGGCGGCGTGTACGTGCCGAAGTTCTACGACGTGACCTACCTGGACGACGGCCGGATCCAGCGCGTCGCCCCGAACCGGCCGGGCGTGCCGTGGCGGGTCGACAAGCACACGGTCATGGACCTGGACGCCTGGCCGTACCCGAAGAAGCCGCTGGTCCCGCTGGCCGAGACCGTGCACGAGCGGTTCAGCGTGGAGATCTTCCGCGGCTGCACGCGCGGCTGCCGGTTCTGCCAGGCGGGCATGATCACCCGCCCGGTGCGGGAACGGTCGATCACCACGATCGGCGACATGGTCGAGACGGGCCTGAAGGAGTCGGGGTTCCAGGAGGTCGGCCTGCTCAGCCTGTCCAGCGCCGACCACAGCGAGATCGGCGACGTGGCCAAGGGCCTGGCCGACCGCTACGAGGGCACCAACACCTCGCTGTCGCTGCCGTCCACCCGCGTGGACGCCTTCAACATCACGCTCGCGAACGAGTTCTCGCGCGGCGGGCGGCGCTCGGGCCTCACGTTCGCCCCCGAGGGCGGGTCCGAGCGGATGCGCAAGGTGATCAACAAGATGGTCAGCGAGGACGACCTCATCCGCACCGTGACCACCGCCTACGAGAACGGCTGGCGGCAGGTCAAGCTGTACTTCATGTGCGGGCTGCCGACCGAGGAGGACGAGGACGTCCTCGCGATCGCCGACATGGCCAAGCGGGTCATCAAGGCCGGCCGGGACGCCACCGGCCGCCGCGACATCCGCTGCACGGTCTCCATCGGCGGGTTCGTGCCGAAGCCCCACACCCCGTTCCAGTGGGCCGCGCAGTGCGACCACGAGACCGTGGATCGGCGCCTGAAGGCGCTGAAGGACGCGCTGCGCGGCGACCGGGAGTACGGCAAGGCCATCGGCCTGCGCTACCACGACGGCCAGCCCTCGATCGTCGAGGGCCTGCTGTCGCGCGGCGACCGGCGCGTCGGCGCGGTCGTGCGGGCGGTCTGGGAGGACGGCGGCCGCTTCGACGGCTGGACCGAGCACTTCTCCTACGAGCGCTGGACCGCCGCGGCCGACAAGGTCCTGGGCGGGTACGGCGTGGACCTGGACTGGTACACCGTTCGGGAGCGCGAAGAGGTCGAGGTCCTGCCCTGGGACCACCTGGACGCCGGGCTCGACCGCGAGTGGCTCTGGCAGGACTGGCAGGACGCCGTCGACGAGACCGAGGTCGAGGACTGCCGCTGGACCCCGTGCTACGACTGCGGCGTGTGCCCGACCATGGGCACCGAGATCCAGATCGGCCCGACCGGAAAGAAGCTGCTCCCGCTCAGCGTCGTCTGAGAATTCGCCGATCTTGCTCTCATCGCCCTCATTTCAGCCTTGAAAGGGCGCTGAGAGCAAGATCGGCGTGTTCTAGGCGGGGTGGGGGCGGTGGAACGCGTGCAGATGCTTGTCGAAGGTGTACTCCGTACGGACGAGCCCCTCGTTCTCCTTCAGCCAGCGGTCGCTGACCGCGCGCTCGTCGGCCCGGTGCGCGTCGTCCAGCAGGATCAGCGCGTCGGGGGCGCAGCGCGGTAGGAGCTCAGGGCCCGCCGGGTAGCGCGCGGCGGGGCCGCCGGTGCCGGGCGGGCCGTCCACGACCAGCAGCCCGATGCCCTCCAGGTCGCCGATCACGCTCGTGTCGTACCACTCCTTGGGGCCGTTCTCGCCCTGCCAGGCCGTGAGCGGCGCGTAGCGGACCTCGACGACGTCCTGCAGGTCATGGGCCCGGACGAGGTCCTGCGTGGCGTTGGCGAACCGCTCGTCGTGCTCCAGGGACACGATCCGGCCGGTCCCGAGCGACTGGACGACGTACCCGAGCCACACGCTGGACGCGCCGCTGCCGCACTCGACGATCAGCCCGGGGCGGCGGGTGTGGGCCTCGCGGACGATGAGCCGCAGCGCGTCCGGCGACAGCGCCCAGTGCCGCAGCGCCGGCATCGGCGCCCGCGGGGTGACCAGCGCGCGCAGGTCGATCATGGCCTCGACCTGCTGGTAGGCGGTGAAGACGTCCCGGCTCACCCACTCGCGGGCCTTGGAGACGTGCTCGTCGAGGTCGCCCAGGCGCTTCACGAGGTCGTCGTGGCGCCGCCCGTTCTCGAGTTCGGACCGCTCCATCGCCTCCTCGGCGCGGCCGTGTCTCGCCGTGAGACGCTGAACCTTGTCGTCGAGGCGCCGCACCATCCCCGACACCAGGGCGATCCCGGCCAGCACGACGGCGCCGAGGACGGCCGCCGTGGCGGGGCCCGCCGGAACCGTTCCGGAGGCGGACAGAACGACCGCCACGACGAGCGTGACGAGGACTCCGGCAAGGCAGATCAGGCCCAGTTGCCGGAAGGTGGGGACGCGCACGGGCACGACCTCCTGCGAGGAAGCGGCGAGAAAGAACGGGTCACTATGGCGTAGCGGGGAATGATCCCGGGTGACTCTCGGGTGGCCATTGCCTGAACAACTGCAGCGAGTGATGTCCGTCACACTTGAGGGCTGGTAAGCCCGACCGGGCAAGGGCGGGCGGTGGTGGGCTTCAGGCCTGTTCAAAGTGGGTCTCAGCCACGCACGCGAGCGCGCTACCTGGCCTGCGGGCCCGAAGCCGGAGGCGAGGGCCCGCAGGCCAGATCGCGAAGCGATGTCGCGCTCGCCGCTTGTGCGGTACGGCTCGCGGGCCGCCAGGCGAGCGGGCCGAGACCGCAGAAGCCTGGAACAGAGCGCGGTGTGGTCGGCGCCGGGTGTGCCAGGGGGCCGTACTCTATAGGGAGACGTTTTCGACTCGACACGAGTAGGAAGGACTAAAGCCCTGGCTCCCATGCCGGAGGGCCCTGCACCGGCCCCTGTGATCCAGCGCCTGCGGGTGCGCTATGCCAAGCGCGGCAGGCTGCGGTTCACAAGCCACCGCGACATATCCCGGGCCGTGGAACGCGCCGTTCGGCGCGCCGGGGTGCCTGTCGCGTTCAGTGCGGGATTCACTCCGCACCCGAAGATCTCGTACACGGGTGCGGCGGCGACCGGGGTGGCCAGTGAGGCCGAATACCTCGAGATCGGGTTGACCGAGACCCGCGACCCTGAGCGGGTGCGGACCGACCTCGACGCGGCACTGCCCGACGGCATCGACATTCTTGACGTCGTGCCCGTCGCCGCGGTGCCCGGCGGCGCGCAGAGCAAGCCGAGCGCGTTCGCCGAACGGCTCGAGGCGTCCGAATGGCGGATCAGGCTCGACGGCGTCGCCGATGGCGACGCGGCCGCGGCCGTGGCCGCCTTCTTGGCCGCCGACGAGATCGAGGTGGAACGCCTCACCAAGAAGGGACGGCGCCGGTTCGACGTGCGCGCCGCCGTGTCCGCGTGCGAGCTGGACCGGCGTGCCGCCGAGGCGGTGGATGCCCCTTGTGCGATACTTCGAATGGTTGTTCGGCATACCACACCTGCCGTACGACCCGACGACATCCTCACCGGACTGCGCCAGGTCGCCGACCTCGCGCCGCCGTCACCGCCACTGGTGACCAGGCTGGCGCAGGGGCCCCTCGACGCGGTCACCGGTGAGCTCGCGGATCCGCTTCATCCCGACCGGGTTCGGCCCGGGCGGGAGACCGCAGAGCCGTCCGGCGACGTTGCCGAGGCGGCCCATGGTCCTGCGCACGCGCAGTCCGGTGAAGCCGCGAGCGTGGATGCCGTCAGCGCCCGTTCTTAGGGCCGAAGCCGTGGTGGCTCCACGGAACCGGTCCGCAGGGGTGAACGAGCGCACCCCCGACGACTTTGTCGTCGCCGCCGGTCCTGACTGGGCCGGGGACGACGGCGCCAACGACTGACGGAGAGTTCCCGTGCGGCGCACCGCACCGATCCGCCCGATGGCGGAGCGTGCGGTCGCGCCCGGGAACCTGACGGGAGATTGCCCGGATGCTAGAGAACGAAGCCGATTCGGCCACGGCCGAACGCACTGATACCGATAACGAGACCGGCAGCGAGACCGGTAGCGCCGCCAAGCGGACGCGCACCCGCCGCCGCGCCGCGAGCCGCCCGGCCGGACCGCCCCCGGAGATCGACGACGCCGCGCCGGCGTCGGCGCCCCTCGCTCCGGCCGCGGACCAGGTCAGGGAGGCCGCCGAGCCGGCCGGGTCCGCCGAGCCGGCCGAGCCCGCCGAGGCGAAGGCCCCGGCGAGGTCCAGGTCGCGCGCCGCGAGCAAGGCCAAGGCCGCGGTGACCGACGCCCCGGTGGACGCCCAGGCCACCGACGGCCCTGAGGCCGCCGAGGCCCCGGCCGCCGCTGGGGACGCCGCGCCGCCGAAGAAGGCCACCCGGTCGCGTACGACCCGCAAGACCACCAAGAAGACCGCCGAGGCCGCCACCGCCGAGTCTGCCGGTGAGGGCGCGACCGCCGAGCCCGCGACTCAGGCGCCCGAGGGCGCCGAGGCCGTGGAGGCCGCCGAGGAGCCCGCGCCGAAGACGACCCGGACCCGCAGCCGCAAGCGCGCCACCGCCGCCGCGGGCCCGCCGCCCGAGGTCCCGGCCGTTCCCGAGGTTCCGGCCGCGCCCGGCACGCCCGCCGTGCCCGCCGCCTCGGCCGAGACCGAGGACGACGAGGAGGCCGCGGGCGGTGTGCCGTCGGTGACCTTCCAGCCGCCGATGGTCGTCTTCCAGCCGCCGGAGGCCGGTTCTTCCGCGCCCGCCAAGGCCAAGAAGGACGTCAAGAAGGACGAGCCGAAGGGTCCGAAGACCACCGAGGCGCCCGCCGAGGAGGAGCGGCCCGAGGACGAGGCCGACGAGAACGGCGCCGCCGACGACGAGGACGACGAGAACGGCGACCGCCCGTCGCGCCGCCGTCGCCGCCGGGGCGGCCGTGGCCGCGGCCGTGGTGGCAAGGAGGCCGGCGAGGACGAGGGCGGCCAGGACGCCGAGTCCGAGCAGGACTCCGTCAAGGACGAGCCCAAGCCCAAGGGCAAGAGCCGGGCCGACCGCGCCGAGAAGGCCGACAAGTCCGACCGTGCCGCCGACAAGGCCGACGACTCCGACGACGACTCGGACGACGACGACTCCGATTCCGGCAGCGGCTCCAGCCGCCGCCGCAGGCGCCGTCGCCGCCGCAGCACGGGTGACGGCGAAGGCAACGGCACGCAGGACGACCCGCCGAACACCGTCGTCCACGTCCGCGACTCGCGCGCAGTCGAGGACGAGGTCCAGTCCGTGCGCGGCTCGACGCGCCTGGAGGCCAAGAAGCAGCGCCGCCGCGAGGGCCGCGAGCAGGGCCGCCGCCGCCCGCCGGTGATCACCGAGGCCGAGTTCCTGGCCCGCCGCGAGTCGGTGAAGCGCGAGATGGTGGTCCGCCAGGAGGGCGACCGCACCCAGATCGCGGTGCTCGAGGACGACGTCCTGGTCGAGCACTACGTCAACCGCGCCACCCACCAGTCGTACGTGGGCAACGTCTACCTCGGCAAGGTCCAGAACGTGCTGCCCTCCATGGAGGCCGCGTTCGTCGACATCGGTAAGGGCCGCAACGCCGTCCTGTACGCGGGCGAGGTCAACTGGGACGTCGCGGGCCTGGAGGGCCAGCCGCGCCGCATCGAGTCCGCGCTGAAGTCCGGCCAGTCGGTCCTCGTCCAGGTGACCAAGGACCCGATCGGCCACAAGGGCGCCCGCCTGACCAGCCAGGTCTCGCTCCCCGGCCGCTACCTGGTGTACGTGCCGGACGGCTCGATGACCGGCATCAGCCGCAAGCTCCCCGACAAGGAGCGCAGCCGCCTCAAGAGCATCCTCAAGAAGGTCATGCCGGAGAACGCCGGTGTGATCGTCCGTACCGCCGCCGAGGGCGCCACCGAGGAAGAGCTCGCGCGGGACGTGTCGCGCCTGGCCGCGCAGTGGGAGCACATCCAGAAGCAGGTCAAGACCGCGTCCGCGCCGTCGCTCCTGCACGGTGAGCCCGACCTCACGATCCGCGTGGTCCGCGACATCTTCAACGAGGACTTCAACAAGCTGGTCGTCGCCGGCCCGGACGCCTGGGAGACCGTCGCCGACTACGTCCAGTACGTCGCGCCGCACCTGGCCGACCGCCTGGTGCGCTGGGAAGGCGACGAGGACGTCCTGTCGGGCTTCCGCATCGACGAGCAGATCGCCAAGGCGCTGGACCGCAAGGTCTGGCTCCCGTCCGGCGGCTCGCTGGTGATCGACCGCACCGAGGCCATGACGGTCATCGACGTCAACACCGGCAAGTTCACCGGCCAGGGCGGCAACCTCGAGGAGACGGTCACCCGCAACAACCTCGAGGCCGCCGAGGAGATCGTCCGCCAGCTCCGCCTGCGCGACATCGGCGGCATCGTGGTCATCGACTTCATCGACATGGTCCTGGAGAGCAACCGCGACCTGGTCCTGCGCCGCATGGTCGAGTGCCTGTCGCGGGACCGCACCAAGCACCAGGTCGCCGAGGTCACCTCGCTGGGCCTGGTCCAGATGACCCGCAAGCGCGTCGGCCAGGGCCTGCTCGAGGCCTTCTCGGAGACCTGCGAGTCCTGCAACGGCCGCGGCATCCACGTTCACCTGACGCCGATGGAGCCCAAGGCCGACAAGCCCGCCAAGGAGTCCGGCGGCCGCCGCCGCAAGCGGAAGGGCGACGTCGAGAAGGCCGTCGAGGACAAGCTCGCCAAGTCCGAGGCCGCCGCCGAGGAGGAGGCGACCGAGGCCGCCGAGGCGGCCCAGGACGCCGCCGAGACCGTCCCCGGCACCCTGGAGCCCGTCGCCGCCGAGGCCACCGACCTCAACGGCAGCGCCCCGTCCTCCGACGACGACGCCTCAGGCGCCAACGGCCGCCCCCGCCGCCGCACCCGCCGCCCGCGCGTCACCAAGCCCGCCGGCGCCCCACCCGAACCCGCCACCGTCGAAGACTGACGCTGAACACTGAAAAGGGGCCTCTCACCTGGTGAGGGGCCCCTTTCTCATGTCTTCAGGCCGGCTAGGTGGTGGCGGATCACGGTGCGGATGGTCGTGGGGTCTAGGCGGGTGGGGTGGAGGGCGCCGGCTAGGGAGAGGCCGTCTACTAGGGCGGCTAGGCGTTCGGTCTCTATCGGGTCGTCTACGCCTAGTCGGGCCAGGAGGCGGCCGGTGACCGTGCGCAGGCCCTGGTGGAGTTCGATGGAGATCGGGCGGAGCTCGGGGTCGGTCCGGGCGGCCACGACGAACTCCAGCCAGACGGCGATCTCGTCGGCTCGGGCGGCGTCCATCGGGAGGAACTCATCGAGGACCTCCTCGACCACGCGCATGGGGTCGTCGCCGGGGCTCAGGCGGTCCCGACGGGCGAGCACTCGGGCCTCGACCCGGTCGACCATCTCTCGCGCGGCGGCGACGATCAGCTCGTGGTGACTGTCGAAGTAGTGCCTCACCGAGCCGATGGCAAGGCCTGCCTCGGCGGCGACATCGCGCAGCGTGACCTGGGCGACGCCGCGGCGGGCGACCACCCGGAAGACGGCGTCCACCACGGCTCGGCGGCGCTCGACGGGGTCCACGATCTTGGGCATGTGTCCTTTATAGCATCGCCGTGCTATCTTATTTAGCACCAGGGAGCTAAATAAGGAGTGCGTCATGACCACAGCACTGCTCGTGGCGGCGGGCGTCGTCTTCGTCATCGGCCGCCGCTTCCTCGGCGAACCCCTCGTCGCCAAGGACGTCTTCGTCATCCCGCTCGTCATCCTCGGCGCCGCCGTCTACAACCTGACCAAGGTCCCGCACTGGAACGCCGTCGACATCGGCATCCTCGCCATCGGCGTCGTGGTCGGCGTCGCGTTCGGCGCCTGGCGCGGGACGAGCACGGTCCTGGAGCCGCGCGACGGCGTCCTCTACCAGCGCTACAAGATCCGCACCGTGCTCATCTGGGCGGGTTCGCTGGCGGCCGGCGGCGTCATCACGCTCACCGGTCACGGGCTCGGCATGCACGAGGACACCCGCCCGATCATGCTCTCCATCGGCCTGGGGATGCTCGGCGAGACCCTCACGCTCGGCGCCAGGGCGCTGGCCTCGGGCCACTCGTTCGCCCCGGCCAAGGACGGGAGCCCGACGCCGTCCTCGCTGAACCAGGTCCTGGACGCGCTGACCGCGCGTGCTCCCGGCCGCCCGCTCGACCACTCGCCCACGTTCGGCGAGTCCGTCCGGCGCCTGCGCGGCGAGCCGACCTCCACGCGGGAACGCTGAGTCGAATCTCATTCGGTCACGCCCTTCCCGTCGATCGGGCCGGTGCGTAGGGTTCTCGATCATGGGGAGTCCCGAAGCGTTCTTCACGGTCGACGGCGACGCGTTCGTCCCGGGGCGTCAGGCGCTCGGCCCGTGGGGCGCCGAGGTGATGAACGGCCGGGTCGTCGGAGCCATCGCGGCCCGGACGCTCGAACGCGACCATGGCGATCCGGCTCTGCTTCCGGCCCGGCTGACCGTCGACCTGCTCAGGCCCGCCGCGATGGCCCCGCTCACCGTGACGACCTCGCTCGTACGGGAGGGCAGGCGCATCCGGGTCGCGGACGCCGAGTTGCACCAGAACGGCAAGCTCATCGCCCGCGTCACCACCGTCTTCCTGCGCCGTTCCGCAGAACCGCCGGGCGACGTATGGGCCCCGAACGACCCGCTCCAAGCACCGCTCCCAAGCCCCACGGACTCGATCGACGACGGCTCGGTCTTCATGGTGGCGTTCAGCGAGAACGAGGACGGCGCCAAACGCCACGACCTGATCTGGGAGGGCGCCGAACGCCACAGCGCCTGGCTCAGGGAGGTACGCCCGCTCGTCGAGGGCGAGGAGCTCACCCCGTTCATCCGCGTGGCCCTGGCGGGCGACATCATCAGCCCGCTCACCAACTGGGGGAGCGAGGGCCTGCAGTTCATCAACGCCGACTACACGATCGCGCTCAGCCGCCTGCCCGACGGCCCCGACATCGCCATGCAGGCGTTGAAGCACCTGAGCGCCGACGGCATCTCCACCGGCTCGGCCACCCTCTTCGACCACCGCGGCCCCATCGGCACCTGCACGGTGATCGCCCTGGCCAACACGGCCGCCGACTTCACCATCGCCGACCGCTAGCCCCGCCCGCCGGCTCGACCGCTAGCCCCGCCCGCCGGCTCGACCGCTAGCCCCGCCGCCCGGCTCGATGGCCAGTCCCGCCGACCGGCTCGGCCGTTAGTCGCGTCGGCTGACGCGGTGGCTCCAGTCCACCCGTTCCGACCACGACCGCTCATGCCCGTACCGGGCGATCTCCCGCAGCCGCGCCGCCGCACTGCGTGCCGCCTCCGACGGACGCTCCCCGCTCTCAAGCGCCTCCGCCAGCGCCCGCAGTTCCCCGGCCGAGAGCGCCTCCTCTTCTGCGGTCTTCAGCACGTACCGCAGCTCGACCTTCTTCTGTCCCACTCTCAGCTCGGAGAACGACGGCTGCGGCTCGGCGAACATGCTCGTCACCAGGTCGGCGCGCTGCACTGTCGCCAGATCGCAGCGCTTGACTGTGCCGCCGCGCCGCACCGAGAGGACCGACCCCTCCAGCCACGCTTCCTGTGGACGCCGCCGGCGCCACCACCCCAGCGCTTTGACCAGGAACGGGCTCCACACGGCCCAGAACACCAGGGCGTGCCACTCAAGGGAGACGGTCGCCGCCAAGGCGAAGATGGGGAGCAGGACCAGGAAGACGATGAAGCCCACCTCATGGTGAGTCCATTCCACCGGTCGCCGGTTGGCGGGATCCCCGTTCCCCAGAACGCGCAGCGTTTTGTCTGCCACGGCACCAGTGTCCGCTGGAATCGATCACATGTCGTGTCCGGCGACACAGTTCGCCCCGGCGAAGAGGCGCAGGGCCCTGTCGGCGACCGTTTCCGGCACTTCGGTAGCGGGGAAGTGGCCCACCTCGTGCAAGAGCTCGAACCGCAGGTCGGTCGCCTGGGCGCCGAAGCCCGACATCTGGCTGGGAGGTAGGAGCGGGTCCCGGTCGCCCGCAAGAACGAGGGTGGGGACGGTCAGGCGGTAGCGCCGGTAGTGCCCGGCCAGGATCGCGGGGATCTCCTTGCCCGCGAGGTTCCGGTAGTAAGTGACCGTGGCGCGGACGCGGTCGGGCTCGCGGAACTGCGCCAGGAAGATCTCACGGTCCTCGGCGCTGAGCGTGGAGGAACGGTAGATCCAGTGGTTCAGCGCCCACTCGGGGATCGTTCTGCCGGCCATGGGGCGGCCCAGGGAGTTGGCGATGACGTGCCACAGGCGGGTGCCGTCGCGCAGGACTCGCGGTGTGGGGCGGAGGAACGGGTTGGCCGTGTTGAGGGCCATGTAGCCGGTCACGCGTTCGGGATGGCGGAGCGCGATCTGATAGCCCGCGACGCCGCCCCAGTCGTGCCCGATCAGCCCGAAGCGTTGTACGCCCAGCTGGTCGAGCAAACCGAGCACGTCATCGGCCATCACGCCCGGGCGGTAGCCGTCCGGGGGCGCGTCGGTCCAGCCCAGGCCGCGCAGGTCGGGGCAGATCACCAGGTGGCGTTCGGCGAGCGGCGCGATCACGTGCCGCCACTGCCACCAGTGCTGCGGCCAGCCGTGCAGCAGGACCAGCGGTTCGCCGTCGCCGGCCAGCGCCACGTGCGTGCGCAGGCCGGCGACGTCGACGAACCGGTGCTCGACCCCGGGCAGGTCGGGCAGCGCGCGCGTCACCTCGGGCAGGGTGCGCGTCACCTCGGGCAGGGTGCGCGTCACATGGGGCAGGGTGCGCGTCGCCTCGGGCAGGGTGCGCTTCACTGGGCTTCCACGCGGCTCATGAAGTCGCTGATCGCCGCGGCCAGCTGCTCGGGCTGGTCCTCGGGGGAGAACGTCATCGCGCCGCTGATCCACTTGAGGCGTGCGTCGGGGAAGTCGGCGGCCAGCCGTTCGGCGTGGCCGAGGGGGAAGAAATGGTCCCGGTCCGACCACGCGATGAGCACCGGGCGGTCGAAGCCCGCGAACCGCTTCGCCGCCGCCAGCGTGTGGCGGGGGTGCAGGTCGACGAGCGCCCGCCGCAGGTCCTCGCGAACGTCGCGTCCCCGCATCGCGGGCAGGACGTAGGTGTCGCTCACCTTCGCCGGGATCCTCTTCGCGAGCCAGCCGAACGCGATCGGCAGGCGGCGGAAGGCGTTCGGGCGCAGAGAGTTCAGCAGGACGCTCAGCGCTCCCGGTACCCGCGCGGCCAGCTTCAGGAAGCCGAACGCCTTCGGCGGGAAGTTGTCGTAGGCGTCGCACGAGGTCAGGACCAGCCGCGCGACCAGGTCGGGCCGGGTCGTCGCGACGAGCTGGCTCACCGCGCCGCCGCTGTCGTTCCCGACCAGCGTCACCGGCCCGACGCCGAGCTTCTCGATCACGTCGGCGACGATCCTCGCGAGCCCCGGCGGCGTGAGGTCGACGCCCGGCATCGACAGCTTGTGCGAGCCGAACGGCATGTCGATCACGATGCACTTCGCGTCCAGCCGCGGCACGACGCCGCGCCACAGGTTCGCGTTCACCAGCAGGCCGTGCACGAAGACCACGGGCTCGCCCTCGCCCGCCTCGAACACCTCCACCTGCCCGTACGGCAGCTCGATCCGCCGCGGCACGCCGAGCCTCGGGTCCCTCCACCATGCGTCCATGTCGTCCTCCTTGGAAGAATGTCTGTAGACGGGAAAATAACAAACAGGCTGCCTGTTTTAAAGAGGGACACGGTGATGGGTCGGCAAGCCGAGAAGTCCGAGACCACCCGCACGGCTCTGACCAGCGCCGCGCGCGAGCTCTTCGCCGAACGCGGCTACGCGGCGGTCGGCACGATGGAGATCGTGAACCGCGCCGGCAGCTCGCGCGGCGCGATGTACCACCACTTCAAGGACAAGCAGGAGCTCTTCCGCGCCGCGTACGAGCAGGTCCAGGAGGAGTTGATCAACCGGGTGGCCGAGTCCATGGACGGCGTCGACGATCCGCTGACCGCCTTCGAGACCGGCCTCCGCACGTTCCTGCTGACCTGCGTGGAGCCCGACAAGGCGCGCATCGGCCTCATCGAGGCGCCCGCCGTCCTGGGCTGGCAGGAGTGGCGCAGGCTCGACGAGCACTACGCCCTGGGCATGATCACCGCGGGTCTCGAGCTGGGACGGCAGACGGGCGTGCTCCGCGCCGACCTGCCCGTTCGCCCGCTCTCGCACATGATCCTGGCCGCCCTGGGCGAGGCGGGCCTGCTGATCGCCGAGGCCGAAGACCCCGACGCCGCGCGCAAGGAGGCCGAGCCCGCCGTCCTGGCGATCCTCAACGGCCTCCGCGCCGACCCCGCCCCCTAGGCGCGGCTCGAGGTCCGGATACGGCCCCCTTTCAGGCACACCTGAAAGGGGGGTGCGCATCCTGGAAGACCGTCCCCAGCCTGGTCGCGTGGAAGATGTGGCAGACAACGCGACAAGAGACCGTGAGTACCTGCTCGGCTCGGCGGCCGACCTGAGCGCCGAGCAGCTGGGCCTTCTGGCGGCACTGCTCGACCGGCACACGACGGCCTGTCTGGAGGACGTAGGCGTCGGCCTGGAGGACGTAGGCGTCGGCCGGCGCTGCCTGGACCTGGGCGCGGGCGGTGGCTCGATCACCCGCTGGCTGGCCGAACGGGCCGGAACCGTGGTCGCCGCCGACCTGGACGTCGCGCACCTCGGCGAAGGCCCCGGAATCCGAGTCCTCCGCCATGACATCAACGACGGCGTCCCAGAGGGTGGGCCGTTCGACCTGATCCATACGCGACTGCTGCTGTTGCACCTGGCCCGGCGCGAGGAGATCCTGCACGAGCTCGCCGGAGCTCTGGCGCCGGGCGGCTGGTTGGTGGTCGCGGAGTTCGGCGGCCCCCGGCAGTGGGTGCTCGCAGCGCCCACCAAGGCGGACGAAGAGCTGTTCCTGCGAGTTCAGGAGCTCGCGCACGCCGAGGCGGGGCGCATGGGCGTCTCGTACACCTGGGCGGACGAGGTCGATGGTCACATGGGCGCGGCCGGTCTGGTGAACGTGCACAGTTCACGCCTGTCGCAGACGACCGCCGGTGGAACAATCGGGTGCCTGCTGAACCGCAACTACATCCTGCAACTCGGGTCGCTGCTGATCGAGAGGACCGAGCTGACCGCCGAGGAGCTCGCCCGCTACTGCGACCTGATGCTCGACCCGCGGTTCCGCGCCCTGTTCTACGACTTCACCATCACCAGAGGGCAGCGCCCCGGAAAGTGAGATCACTGTGCATTCGTTGCCGGCCGCCGCCGCGGCCGTCGCGATCACCGCGGCCCCGGCGCACCCGGTGTCGCTGCGGCCGCTGACGCAGGTCTCCGCCGAACGGGTCCTGGTCGCCGACAAGGTGGCCGCCGCCAAGTTCGGCACGACGCTGCCCATCGACGACCCGGCCCGCGAGAAGCAGCTGCTCGACACCGTCGCGGCCAAGTCGGCCGCGCTCGGCATCCCGCCGCGGACGTCGGTACGAATCTTCCGTGACCAGATCGAGGCGAACAAGGTCGTGCAGCGGGGCCTCTTCGCGCGCTGGACCGCCCACCCCGACGAGGCGCCCAAGGAGCGTCCCGACCTGCAGAAGGAGGTCCGGCCGATCCTCGATCGGATCACCGACCGGCTGCTGGCCCAGATCAAGGCCACCCAGCGCACGCGTGGCCAGGCCTCGTGCGGCCCTCGCCTGGCCGTGGCGTACGTCAAGATCAGCAAGCGTGATCAGCTGGACGCGCTGCACGGAGCGGCCCTGCTCCGCGGCGTGTCCTCGGTCTGCGGCTCTTGAGCGGGTTCGCCTTCACCGCCGGGCATCCGGTACCCTGGACATTCGGCGCGTGCGAACGCGCCTTCTGACCTTGCCATCGGGGCCCCGGCGGGCGTTGCCCGAGGCGAGACCACAGCAGAGAGCGCCGGAGGATCCTCCTTCGGCGTGCCGCTCCCGGTGCCGGACGGGGGTAGGCCCTCATCCGGGGGCTGGAAGATCACGCGCGGGACCGGTCGGACCGGAAGCGCGCGCCAACGAAGGGTTTCGCGGTGTACGCGATTGTCCGCGCAGGCGGCAGGCAGGAAAAGGTGGCCGTCGACGACGTGCTCACCGTCGACAAGCTGGCCGGCGACGTCGGCTCGACCGTCACGTTCGCGGCCGTCCTGGTCGTCGACGGCGACAAGGTCACGAGCAAGGCCGCCGACCTGGCCAAGGTCGAGGTGACCGCCGAGATCCTGGGCGCGGTCAAGGGCCCGAAGATCAACATCATGCACTACCGGAACAAGACCGGGTACAAGCGGCGGATGGGTCACCGTCAGCCCTACACCGAGGTCAAGATCACCGGTATCAAGGCCGGAAAGTAAAGGGGAGGCGTCGATATGGCACACAAGAAGGGCGCATCGTCCAGCCGTAACGGCCGCGACTCCAACGCGCAGCGGCTCGGTGTGAAGCGGTTCGGCGGCCAGGCCGTCAACGCCGGAGAGATCATCGTGCGCCAGCGCGGCACCCACTTCCACCCGGGCCTGAACGTGGGCCGGGGCGGGGACGACACGCTGTTCGCGCTGGTCGCGGGCAAGGTGGAATTCGGCCGCTACCGTGGCCGTAACGCCGTGAGCATCGTCCCGCCGGCGGAGTAGTCCGCCGTTCAGAGACGTTTATCGAAGGGGCGGACCGACGCGGTCCGCCCCTTTGTTCTGTTCAGGGAGGAATCACCGTGGCTGCAGGCGCGCAGTTCGTTGATCGAGTAGTGCTGCACGTCGTCGCAGGCAACGGGGGGAACGGCTGCGCCTCCGTTCACAGGGAGAAGTTCAAGCCCCTGGGCGGCCCCGACGGCGCCAACGGGGGCCGGGGCGGCGACGTGGTCCTGGAGGTCGACTCCAACGCCGCCAGCCTGCTCGAATACCACCGCCGGCCGCACCGCAAGGCGTCCAACGGGCGTCCCGGCCAGGGCGGTCACCGCACCGGGGCGAACGGCGAGGACGTCGTGCTGCCGGTGCCGGACGGGACCGTGGTCAAGGACTCGCGGGGCGAGGAGCTCGCCGACCTGGTCGGCGAGGGCACCCGGTTCGTGGTGGCCCAGGGCGGCGCGGGCGGGCTCGGCAACGCGGCCCTGGCGACCGCCAAGCGCAAGGCGCCCGGTTTCGCCCTGCTGGGCGAGCCCGGCGACGAGACCGACGTCGTGCTGGAGCTGAAGAGCGTCGCCGACGTCGCGCTGGTGGGCTTCCCGAGCGCCGGCAAGTCGTCGCTGATCGCCGCGCTCTCGGCGGCCAAGCCCAAGATCGCCGACTACCCGTTCACCACGCTGATCCCCAACCTCGGCGTGGTCGGCGCGGGCGAAACGACGTTCACCGTCGCCGACGTACCCGGGCTGATCGAGGGCGCCAGCGAGGGCAAGGGCCTGGGCCTTGAGTTCCTGCGCCACATCGAACGGTCCTCGACGCTCGCGCACGTGCTGGACTGCGCGACGCCCGAGCCGGGCCGTGACCCGATCAGCGACTTCGAGGTCATCGAGCGCGAGCTGCAGGCCTACGACCGGGTGCTGGGCGACCGGCCGCTGTCGGACCGGCCGCGCATCGTGGTGCTCAACAAGATCGACGTGCCGGACGCGCGGGACCTGGCCGATCTGGTGCGGCCCGAGTTCGAGAGCCGCGGCCTGCGGGTCTTCGAGGTCTCCGCGGCGACGCACGAGGGGCTGCGCGAGCTGTCGTTCGCGATGGCCGACATGGTCACGCGGTACCGCGCCTCGCTGCCGACGCCCGAGCCGACCCGCCTGGTCATCCGGCCGAAGGAGCTCGGCGGCGCCGACTTCGAGGTCAAGAGCCTGGGCGACAACACCTACCTGATCACGGGCGAGAAGCCGATCCGCTGGCTGCGGCAGACCGACTTCGCCAACGAGGAGGCCGTCGGCTACCTCGCCGACCGTCTCGCGCGGCTCGGTGTCGAGGAGGCGCTCGCCAAGGCGGGCGCGGCCGAGGGCGCGACCGTGATGATCGGCACGCGCGACGAGTCGGTGGTGTTCGACTGGGAGCCCGAGCTCGACGGAGAGGTCGCTCCCGGCCCGCGCGGCACCGACCGCAGGCTCGACGGTTACCGCTAGCACCCGCCCTTACCCCCGAGGGAGATCATGAGCACCCGTACGGCGATCGCGAAGGCCCGGCGGATCGTGGTGAAGGCGGGGTCGTCCTCGCTCACCACCCCCCAGGGCGCCATCGACGCCGACCGCATCGACGCGCTCGTGGACGTGCTGGCCGCGCGCCGGGCCGCCGGGACCGAGATCGTCTTCGTGTCGTCCGGCGCGATCGCCGCGGGGCTCGGGCCGCTCGGCCTCACCCGCCGCCCGCCCGACCTGGCGACGCAGCAGGCGGCGGCGACGGTCGGCCAGGGCCTGCTGGTCGCGCGCTACACCTCCTCGTTCGCGCGGTACGGGGTGGGCGTCGGCCAGGTGCTGCTGACCGCCGACGACATGATCCGCCGCGTTCACCACCGCAACGCCCAGCGCTGCATGCAGCAGCTGCTGTCGATGGGCTTCCTGCCGATCGTGAACGAGAACGACGCGGTCGCCACCGACGAGATCCGCTTCGGCGACAACGACCGGCTGGCCGCCCTGGTCGCCCACCTCACCCAGGCGGACGCGCTGATCCTGCTGTCGGACGTGGACGCGCTCTACACCGGCGACCCGCGCAAGCCCGGCGCCCGCCGCATCGACGAGGTGCGCGAGCCCGCCGACCTGGAGGGCATCGAGCTGGGCGCCTCCGGACGCGTCGGCACCGGCGGCATGATCACCAAGGTCGAGGCCGCCCGCATCGCCGGGATCCCGGTCGTCCTGACGAACGCGGCGTCCGCGGCGCGCGCGATCGCGGGCGAGCCGGTCGGCACCTACTTCCACCCGGACGCGCGCCGCCGTTCCACCCGGCACCTGTGGCTGGCGCACGCGACCACCGGCCAGGGACGGATCGTGCTCGACCCGGGCGCGGTCGAGGCGGTCGTGCAGCGCCGCAAGTCCCTGCTCCCGGCCGGTGTGACCGGCGTCGAGGGCGACTTCGCCGCCGGCGACCCCGTCGACCTGTGCGGCACCGACGGCCGGGTCGTCGCGCGCGGCCTGGTCAACTACGACGCGGGGGAGATCCCCGAGCTGATGGGCCGGTCCACCCGGTGGCTGGCCCGCGAGCTCGGGCCCGAGTACGAGCGCGAGATCATCCACCGCGATGACCTCGTCGTCCTGATCGACCAAGAAGCTCGAGCCGAGATGGGAGCCCGGGATGAGTGAGCCGACAGCCGAAGAGGTCGAGGAGCGCGAGGCGTTCCTGCGGGTCGCCGAGCGCGCCAGGGCGGCGGCCGCCGACCTCGCCCCGCTGCCGCGCGCGGCCAAGGACGCCGCGCTGCACGCGATCGCCGACGCGCTCGTCGCCCGTTCCGGCGAGATCGTGAAGGCGAACGAGGGCGACGTCGCCCGGGCCCGCGAGAACGGCATCTCCGAGTACATGATCGACCGGCTCAGCCTGTCGACCGAGCGGATCGCCGCGATCGCCGCCGCCGTCCGCCAGGTCGCCGCGCTGCCCGACCCGGTCGGCGAGACCGTGCGCGGCAACGTGCTGCCGAACGGCCTGGACCTGCGCCAGATCCGCGTCCCGCTCGGCGTCGTCGGCATCATCTACGAGGGCCGCCCGAACGTGACCGTCGACGCCGCCGCGCTCTGCCTGAAGAGCGGGAACGTGGCGATGCTGCGCGGCTCGTCCTCGGCGTTCGACTCCAACACCGCCCTCGTCGGCATCATGCAGGACGCGCTCCGTTCATCCCGCCCCACCGAACCCCAGAGCTCCACCGAGGTGCCGGCGGACGCGGTGCAGCTCGTGCCGGGCACCAGCCGCGACTCGGTGAAGCACCTGATGCGCGCCCGCGGCCTGGTCGACGTGCTGATCCCGCGCGGCGGCGCCTCGCTCATCAACTCGGTGGTCGAGGAGTCGACCGTCCCGGTGATCGAGACGGGCGTCGGCAACTGCGCGGTGTACGTGGACGCCGCCGCCGACGTCGACATGGCCGTGGACATCCTGGTCAACGCCAAGACCCAGCGCCCTTCGGTCTGCAACGCCGCCGAGACGTTCCTGGTGCACAAGGACATCGCCGACGCGTTCATCCCGAAGGCTCTCGACGCGCTGCGTGCCAAGGGCGTGACCGTCCACGGCGACGACCGCGTCCGCGCGTACGACCCGGAGAAGGTCGTCGCGGCCACCGAGGACGACTACTACGCCGAGTACCTCTCGCTCGACATCGCCGCTCGCGTCGTCGACACCCTCCACGACGCGGTCGTCCACATCCGGACGTACGGCTCCGGTCACACCGAGACGATCGTGACCGGCTCGCAGCCGGCCGCCAAGCGGTTCGTGGCGCTGGTCGACTCGGCCGCGGTGATGGTGAACGCCTCGACGCGCTTCACCGACGGCGAGGAGTTCGGGTTCGGCGCCGAGATCGGCATCTCCACGCAGAAGCTGCACGCCCGCGGGCCGATGGGGCTGCCCGAGCTCACCTCCACCAAGTACGTCGTCACAGGTGAGGGGCACCTCAGGGGCTGAGAGCGCATCACGGAGGCGCAACTGTGACAGAGTGACTCTTGATGTCACGTTGGTAAGTGTGGTCTTATCGCGGCGTGACAAGCGAGATGAGCCGCCGCCGCGTTCTGAAGAACGCCGCCCTCGGCGTGGGGATCGCCTCTGCCGGCCTGACCGCCGTCCCCTCCCGAGCCTCCGCCTCCACCAAGGCCCCCACCACACCGTCCAAGTCGCCGGGTACCGGGGCCGGGGCCACGGGTCTCCGCGGCCCCGTCGCCGGTACGACCCTCGACCACATCCTGGTGCCCGGCCCCGCAGGCAAGGGCGGCTACCGGAAGATCGTCACGGCGGCGGGGGAGCCTCATCTCCTGCGCCTGGACCTCGGCGGCACGGCCGACCCGGCCCGCGCCGCCCGCCGCCGCGGCGTCGTCGCGTTCGGCCAGCTCACCGACGTGCACATCATCGACGCGCAGTCACCGGCGCGGGTCGAGTTCCTCGACCGCTTCAAGGACCTGCTGAGCGTCCTGCCGGTCGAGGGCGCGTGGCGGCCGCAGGAGATCCTCACCACCCAGGTCGCCGAGTCGATGGTCCGCGCGATCAACCGCGTCGGGCGCGGCCCCGCCACCGGCCTCGGCCTGGCGTTCACCATCAACACCGGCGACGCGGCCGACAACGTGCAGTACAACGAGCTGCGCTGGATCATCGACATCCTCGACGGCCGCCGCGTCGTGCCCGACTCCGGCGACCTGACGCGCTACGAGGGCGTCATGGACTGGCGCTCGTACGACACCCGCTTCTGGCACCCGGCCGGCCCGCCGCCCGGCGCGAAGGCCGACGTCGCGTTCACCCAGTACGGATTCCCGCGCGTGCAGGGCCTGCTGAACGCCGCCCGCCGCCCCTTCAAGGCGACCGGCCTGACGTCGCCCTGGCTGGCGGTCTTCGGCAACCACGACGGGCTCATGCAGGGCAACCTGCCGGCCAACCCGCTGCTGTCGACCCTCGCCACCGGCGGCATCAAGATCGGCGCCCCCGGCAGTGACGCGCAGGCCGAACGCCTGGCCCGCATGCTCCGCGACGGCGACGGAGGCGAGCTGGTCAGGCTCGCCTCCCAGAACACCGGCCTGTTCCGCCAGGTCACCCCGGACGCGCGGCGCCGCATGCTGTCGCGCGCCGAGGTCGTACGGGAGCACTTCGCGGGCAACGGCGGCGGCCACGGCTTCACCCAGACCAACCTGCGCGACGGCACGGCCTACTACGCGTTCGACAAGGACGGCGTGCGCGGGCTCGTGCTCGACACCGTCAACCCGAACGGCTACTCCGAGGGCTCGCTCGACAAGGCCCAGTTCGCCTGGCTGGAGGCCCGGCTCAAGGCCGCCGGTGACCGCTTCGTCGTGCTGTTCAGCCACCACCCGATCGCGTCCCTGACCAACCCGCTCGGCGGCGGCCGCGTCATGGGCGACGAGGTCAAGGCGCTGCTCCTGAAGTACCCGAACGTGATCCTCTGGGTGAACGGCCACACCCACCGCAACGAGGTCATCCCGCACGCCCGGACCGACAACTCCGGGGGGTTCTGGGAGGTCAACACGGCCGCCCACATCGACTTCCCGCAGCAGGCCCGCATCGTCGAGATCGCCGACAACCTCGACGGCACCCTCTCGATCTTCGGAACGATCATCGACTCGGCCGGGCCCGCCTCCTACGGCGGCACGATCGGCGACCCCGTCCACCTGGCCTCGCTGTCGCGCGAGCTGGCCGCCAACGACTGGCAGGACAAGGAGGAGCACCGCCGCGGCGAGACCAAGGACCGCAACGTCGAGCTGCTCCTCCCGAACCCGAAGGCCCGCAGGTAGGCCTCGCGTCCTGCGACGAAACGAGCGCGCCGTCCTGCCCCGGCTCTGGGGCAGGACGGCGCGATGTCGTTTTCGTGTGGTCGGCTGCTGTCAGCTGGAGGAGCCGCTGGTGGGCCCGTTGCCCCCATTGCCGCCGTTGCCTCCGTTGCCGCCACCACCCGCGCGGTTGGCGACGCGGTCGAACAGCCCGCCCGCGGCCGAGGCGACGCCGTCGGCGACGTCGCGGACCTTGCCGATGAACGGGTCGGCCGAGCGCTCCCACGACTCGCGGTAGGAGTTGGCCGCGTTCTTCATCTCGTCGGTGACCGAGGCGCTGCCGTCGTCGTCGCGGCGCGGGTAGTCGCCGGCCAGGATGCGCTCGTACTCGCCGCTGTTCGCCCAGCGGTCGATCTCGGCGAAGCGGATCACCGCGTACGGGTGCGACTGCGGCAGCAGGTTGAGGAACTTCAGCAGGCCGTCGCGCACGTCGCCGGCGGCGTCGTACTCCTGGGCCTGGGCGAGGAACGCCTCGTGGCTCATCTCCTGGAGGCGGGTGCCGCCCGCCAGCTTCATCATCACGCGCTTGGCCGCGTCCAGGTCCTGGCCGCCGAGCAGCCCGGCGCGGTCGGAGGACAGCTCGGCCTTACGGAACCACTCGCGCAGCCCGATGATGATCGCGGAGATCGCGATGTTGCCGAGCGGGAGCCAGGCCAGCCGGGTGCCGAGGGAGATGAGGATCTGCATCATCGTCTGGTAGACCGCGTGGCCGGACAGGATGTGCCCGACCTCGTGGGCCACGACGAAACGCAGCTCCTCCTCGTCCAGCAGGTCGATCAGCCCGGTGTTGATCACGATGAACGGGTGGTCCGAGCCGATCGCCATCGCGTTCGGCGTCGGGTCCTGGCGGACGTACATCTCCGGGACCTCGGGCATGTCCAGGATGTAGGCCGCGTCCCGCACCATGTCGTGCAGCTGGCGGAACTGGTTCTCACCGACCCGTACCGTCCCGCCGAGGAACATCAGCCGCAGGGCCCGCTCGTTGAACAGGCCCGAAAGCTTGCGGAGTACGACATCGAACCCGGTCAGAGAGCGCAGCGCCACGAGCGCACTCCGGTCCGCCGGGTGTTCGTAGGCCCGGGAGCTGATCCCGGGGAAGCGCGTGCGTGCTCGATCCGGTGTGTTCGTCGTCATGTCCGACATGCTAATTCCGACGATCCACCCCGTCACAGGGTTCCCTGGCGGAAGGCTTGGGTCAGGGTGCGGACCTCGCGACTGGGCTGACACGGGGGTTGCGGACGGACCGTGACACGGGTTCTACTTCGGGCAACCCGGCGTCCGGGCCGGTGGGGACGGGGTACGACGGCCACGAGGGGCATGGGCCGCGCCGGGTGAGAGCGGACGTGCGGCGCCAGGTGAGAGCGCCGCGCGGACGCGGATGCAGGGTGCGGATCCGGGCTCATGTACGGATCCGGACGCAGGTGCGGGTGCCGATGTGGGTGCGAGTGCCGGTGTGGGTGCCAGTGCGGGTGCGGGATGCGGGTGCGGGATGCGGGTGCGGGATGCGGGTGCGGGCGCAAGGAGGCGCGATGTTCGATCCGAAGGCCGAAGCGATGTCACGGGACGAGCGGGCCGCGCTGCAGCGGCACCGGCTCTGGGGCCTGATCGACCGGCTGATCTCCGTCGGGGGCGTGCAGGGGGAGCGGCTTCGCGAGGCGGGCGTCACCGGTGGCGCGGACGTGCATCTGGCCGATCTCCACAGCCTCCCGTTCACCGTCAAGCAGGACCTCTGGGACAACTACCCGTTCGGCATGCTGGCCGTACCGCGCGACCAGGTCGTCGCGGTGCACGGCTCCAGCGGCACCCGCGGCCGTCCCACGCTGGTCGCCTACACGCGCGCCGACCTGGACCTGTGGGCCTCGATGTGCGCCCGTTCGCTGCAGTGCGCGGGCGCGACCGCCGACAGCATCGTCCACAACGCCTATGGGTACGGGCTTTTCACCGGCGGGCAGGGCATCCACCAGGGCGCCGTGGCGCTCGGCGCGACCGTCGTGCCGATGTCGGGCGGGATGACCGACCGGCAGGTGCGGATGCTGGCCGACCTGCGGCCCGACATCCTGACCTGCACGCCCGCCTACGCGCTGCGCCTGGGCGAGGCCGCCGCCGAGGCCGGGGTGGAGCTGCCCTACCTCAAGGCCGGGGTCTTCGGCGCCGAGCCCTGGTCGGAGGAGCTGCGGACCGCGATCGAGAACGTTCTGCCGATCAAGGCCCTGGACATCTACGGCCTCTCGGAGATCATCGGCCCGGGCGTGGCCACCGAATGCCTGGAGCAGAACGGCCTGCACGTCAACGAGGACCACTTCATCGTCGAGGCCGTCGACCCCAAGACCGGCGAGCCGGTCGCCGAGGGCGAGCCGGGCGAGCTGGTCTTCACGACCCCGACCAAGCAGGCGCTGCCGCTGCTGCGCTACCGGACGGGCGACATCGCCTCGCTGACCCACGGCGACTGCAACTGCGGCCGTTCCCTGGTCCGGATGAGCAAGATCCGCGGCCGGGCCGACGACATGCTGGTGATCAAGGGCGTGAACGTCTATCCGAGCGAGGTGGAGCGGGTCCTGCTCGGCTCCGGCCGGGTCGCGCCGCACTACCAGCTGGTCGTGGACCGCCGCGAGGAGGCCGCCGTACGCATGATCGTCGCCTGCGAGCCGGCCGCCGCGGCCGCCGCCTTCGACGATCCGGCCGCCCAGCTCGTTCAGGCCCTGCACGAGGCGCTCGGCCTGACCGCCGACGTGCGGGTGCTGCCGGAGGGCAGCGTGCCGCGGGTCGAGGTGGGCAAGGCCGTACGGGTCGTGACCTGGGAATCCGGCGCCCCGCCCATCCCCGGCCTCACGTAAGCGACGTCCCCGGCCTCACCTGGGCGCGGGCCAAGCGACGCCCTATCGGCGGGGCACGTGGGCATGGCCGGGGCCGCCCTGGCTATTCTCGTCGCCATGACGCAAAAGCGGCGCTTGGGGATCATGGGCGGAACGTTCGACCCGATCCACCACGGCCACCTGGTGGCCGCCAGCGAGGTCGCGCACTTCTTCTCGCTCGACGAGGTGGTGTTCGTGCCGACGGGGCTCTCGTCCCACAAGGAGGGCGCGAAGATCGCCGCCGCCGAGGACCGCTACCTCATGGCCGTGATCGCCACCGCGTCCAACCCGCGCTTCTCGGTCAGCCGCATCGACATCGACCGGCCGGGCCCGACCTACACCGTCGACACCCTGCGGGACATGCGGCGCCTGTACGGCGAGGACACCGAGTTCTTCTTCATCACCGGGGCCGACGCCCTGTCGAAGATGCTGACCTGGCACGACACCGACGAGCTGTTCGAGCTGTCGCACTTCATCGGCGTCACCCGCCCCGGTCACCAGCTGACCGACCCTGGCCTGCCGAACGGGCGGGTCAGCCTCATGGAGGTCCCGGCGTTGTCGATCTCCTCCACCGAGTGCCGGGACCGCGTCCGTTCGGGCGAGCCGATCTGGTACCTGGTCCCCGATGGGATCGTCCAATACATCGGCAAGCGCGGCCTTTATCACGAGCAGGCAGCCTGAGCAGCACCGATAATTCATGACAGAGCCCGCGTTCCGGCCCATATCCTGGAACGTGGGCCTGCTCGCGTGCCATTCGGCGTGAGGTGGCCAAAACTCCGGCGAAAAGGACCGGGCCCGGTGACCGTGAGAAGGTGGATCCGGGAAACAACCCCTACAGGGAGGATCGCGAGCGCATCGTGACCGCATCCGACAGGGCCGCGCAGCTGGTCCGGATCGCCGCGGAGGCGGCGAGCGACAAGCTGGCCGACGACATTCTTGCCTATGACGTGAGCGAGCAGCTCGTGATCACCGACGCGTTCGTGCTCTGCTCCGCGCCGAACGACCGGCAGGTCCGCGCCATCGTGGACGAGATCGAAAAGCGCCTCCGTGAGGAGGCCGAGGCCAAGCCCGTGCGCCGCGAGGGCGAGCGGGAGGGCCGCTGGATCCTGCTGGACTACGTCGACGTGATCGTCCACGTCCAGCACGAAGAGGACCGGCTCTTCTACGCCCTCGAGCGGCTGTGGAAGGACTGCCCCGTCATCGAGCTCCCCGACAGCGTCAACGCCCACGCGGCCCAGCGCGCCCGCAGGGTCGGGAGCGCCAGTGAGTGACCGGGAACCCGGCAAGCGCCGGCTGGTCCTGTGGCGCCACGGCCAGACCGCGTGGAACGTCGAGCGCCGCTTCCAGGGCAAGACCGACATCCCGCTGGACGAGGTCGGCCTCGGGCAGGCCCGCCGCGCCGCCGCCCTGCTGGCGGCCCTGCGCCCCACCGGCATCCTGGCCTCGCCGCTCCAGCGCGCCGCCGACACCGCCCAGGCCCTCGCCGACCTGACCGGCCTGCCGATCGCGCACGACAAGGACCTGATCGAACGCGACGGCGGCGAGTGGGAGGGCCTCACCAGCGGCGAGATCCGCGAGCGCTACCCCGAGGAGCACGCCCGCTGGCAGCCGCCCGGCGGCGAGACCAGCGCCCAGGTCGCCGAACGCGTCGGCGCCGCCCTGAACCGGGCCGTCGACACGATGTCGCCGACCGGCCTGCTGGTCGTGGCCTCGCACGGCGCCGCCCTCCGCCTCGGCATGTCGAACCTGCTCGGCCTGCCCGAGGAGGTCTGGGAACGCCTCGGCGGCCTGTCCAACTGCTGCTGGTCCGTGCTCGCCGAGATGCGCGACGGCGGCTGGCGGCTCATCGAGCACAACGCCGGCACCCTGCCCGAGCCCGTCCTCTCCGACGACCGCGCCGAGTAGAAGCCGGCCCCGGAACGTACCGGGCCTGGCCGCCGGACGGAGCGGGGGACCGGTCCGGGACGGAGCGGGGACGGCCGCCGGGCAGGGCGGGGGATCGGCTCGGCAATCGATTCGAGCTCAGGCCCCTCGTTCCGATACACTGGCGAAGCGCTGCGGGATGTACGTCCACGCAGCTGCGGGGCTATGGCGCAGTTGGTAGCGCGCCTCCATGGCATGGAGGAGGTCTGGGGTTCGAATCCCCATAGCTCCACCTCACTCGAAGAGGTGTGATCGCGGACAGGGTCCGTGGTCGCACCTCTTTTCTCATTTTCGGCGTTCATCCTGTTCATGGGTCCACATCCGGGTCTTGATCCGGGTCTTGTGGATTTTTATCCACGGGGATAAATTTATCCGCATGGATAACACAGCGTACGTGCGGGTTCGGGCGTTGTACGCGGCGGTCCTGGTGCTGTCGCTCGGGACGCTCGTCACCGCGGGGGTGGTCGGGGGCAGCAGCGCCGTGTGGGTGCGCGGGGTCATCATCACGGTGATCGCGGCCCTGCTCATCCTGCTGGCCAGGCGCGCGTTCCAGGGGAGCCGGGGCGCGTTCCGGCGAATGCGGATCATGTCGATCGCGGCGCCGGTCGCGATCCTGGTGATCGTGGCCCTGCCGCACGACGGGTTCCCGATGTGGATGAAGGCCGAGCAGGCGGTCGTCGGCCTGCTGTTCGTGGCGGTACTGCTCACGCTGCGGCGGGCATACTCGACTCAATGACGACACGTACGGCGGCGACGGCGGCCCGCAAGGACCAGATCCTCCGGGCCGCCATAGCCCTGCTCGCCGAGCAGGGCTACCAGGCGACGACGTTCGACGCCATCTGCCGGCTGGCCGGGCTCAGCAGCAAGCGCCTGATCACCTACCACTTCTCCGGCAAGGGCGAGTTGTTCGCGGCGGTGGCGGCCAAGGTCGTCGAGGACGCCGAGGCGTACCTGCGACCCTCTCTGGAGGCGGCCGAGGGCGCGCGGGAGGAGCTGTTCGCCTTCATCCGGGCCAACACGGCGTTCATCGCCGAGCACCTCGACCAGGTCCGGGCGCTCGAACAGATCATCATCAACGGGGACCGCGCCTGGGACCCGTACCACCTGGACGCCCTGAAGCGGCTGACCGAACTGTTCGCGCACGGCCAGCGGACCGGCGCCTTCCGCCCGTTCGACCCGCGCGTCATGGCGACGACGCTGCGCGGCGCGATGGACGGCGCCTACGGCCCGCTGGCCGAGGGCATGGACCCGGAGCAGTGCGCGAACGAGCTGGTACAGATCTTCGACCGGGCGACCAGGCCCTAGAGGCTCGGCGGCCCCTGCTCGACCCGGGCCAGCGTCGGCGCGAGCCGGTCGAGATCATCGGTGTCCATCCGCTGGCGTTCGTCCCACCAGGTGGCACCCGCCTCCACCAGAGACCCCAGCAGATCTGACGCCTGACCCGGATCGCCCGGGCTGATGCCGCCGACGACGATCTCGAACGGCCGATCCGCCTCCCGCTCCTCCCGCCCCTGCCGTTCCTCGTGGATGAACGCCGCCAGATCGCGCACCTCGTCCACAGGCGGATTGTTGCCGTGCGTGGCGGACACGAAGAGCGGCACCGCGCCGTCGAACCGGGCCGCCCGCCGGAACGGCCGGGGCCGCGGCCAGAACCCGGCGATCCAGATCGGCGGCCGAGGCCGCTGGACCGGAGCGGGCAGCAGCGTGACGTCCTCGGCCGTGTAGTGAACGCCGTGATGGGTGACCGGCTCGCCCGTCCAGTAGCGCTCCATCAGCCCCAGGCCCTCGTCCAGCCGTTCGGCGAGAACCCGCTTGTCGGTCGGCTCACCGAAGCCCGTGAAGTCGTCCATATCGCCCAGCCCCGCGCCGAAGATCACCCGCCCGCCGCTGACGGCGTCCAGCGTGGCCACCTGCCGGGCGAGCTGCTGGGGACGCCGCCGCGCGACCGGCGTGACCATCGTCCCGAGCCTGATCGTGGTCGTGGCCAGCGCGGCGGCCGTCAGCAGCATCCAGGGATCGCCGAACGGCCGGTGCCTGCGGTCGTGCGTGAGGTGATCCCAGAGGAACAGTGCGTCCCAGCCCGCCCGCTCGGCCGCGACCGCCACCGAGGCCACGGTGCGCGCGTCGGCGAAGTCCCCGAAGTTCGGAATGTTGATCGAGAAGCGCATCTCGGCATGCTCCGTCGTGCCGGTCAGGACGGCAAGCGAATAACCGTGCGGGCGGCGCGCCCCGTGCGGGCGGCGCGCCCCGTGCGGGCGGTGCGGCCCAGTGTGGGCGGTGCGGCCCAGTGTGGGCGGTGCGGCCCCTGCGCGCACCGCCCGCACGGCCGTCAGGCGGCGTGGATGAACAGGTAGTCGGCGTGGTACGGGACCTCGGCCTTGGGCTGGGCGGCCGGGTCACAGGGGCCCGCCGGGGCGACGCCACCGACGGTGTTGAGCCGCATGATCTCGTTGGTCTGCGCGAGCAGGCCAGAGGCCGCGCCCACCTGGGTGGCGGCCAGGTCGAGCTCGGCGATGTCGCCGTCCCCGTTGGCCGTCTTGGAGATCAGCTTGCCGGTCACGGCCGAGCCGTCGTCGTCGGACTTCCACTCGGGCGGACCGGCCGGGCCGGGGTTGGCGAAGAAGTGCGAGATGCCGCGCTGGAGCGAGGCGCGCACGTTGTCCTGGGTGAACGCGAAGGTCCCGTCTGGCTGCTGGGTACAGGCGTAGATCTGGACGCCCTTGATGACCGGCGCGGCGAAGTTCTGGCTGAGGGCGCGCTTCATGTCGATCGCGCTGGTCGTCTTGTGGACCTGGCCGCGGACGGCGCCCTGGGGGAACGGCCTGTTGTGCAGGTCGACGTAGAAGTCGCCAGGGGCGGTGCGCAGGTCGTCCAGCAGCTTCTGGTCGGTGACCCGCACGGTCCCGCTCACCGAGTCGCGTCCGGTCAGGAGCGGCGTGGTGAAGAACGAGATCTTGGAGTCGCCGTCGCTGCCCTTCGCGCCCTTGTGGAGGTCGCCGCTGGTGGGGATGGCGATGTCATGGAACTCGATGGCGAACGAGACCTGGTCGCCCTTCACACCGACGAAGGCGACGGCGCCCCCGTCGTCGTCGCCACCCTGGGTGACGTTGGCCCCGTTCAGGCTCGTGGCGAAGAACGCGTCTTCGTCGGCTGACGCCGGAACCGCCATGAAGGCGAGTCCGGCGGCCACCACGGCCGTAAGGGCGATGCTGCGGTTCATGGAGAACCCTCTCCTCGGTGGGCCGGTGCCCCCTGCACCTGGCCCGTCGAGGCGTTCACGGGTCTTCCAGACCTCCTGTTCAATCGTCTGCAAGAGGCCTGAATCACACCGTTTCGCTTGAACGACGGAGCGCGAGCTCCTCGTACTACGTCAAGCGTCGTTCGCCCGGCCAATGCTCTGACCTGGGACTTTGTCCAACGGGCCGTAGTAGGCGCAGTCGGCGCCGACGGTCAAGGCCCAGTAGCGGTCACCGAACGACCAGTGCCACCACTCGGTCGGGTAGTTGACGAGCCCCGCGGCCACCAAGGCGGCCTTCAGCGTCTCCCGATGGTCGCGGGCAAGGTCGCTGATGTTCTCCGCGCCGGTGTAACAAGCGCCTGCGCTGTCTTCAGGCGAGGCGTTCATCGGCGTACCGAGATCAAGCTCTCGCCCGTCCGGCCCCGCGAGCGTGAGGTCCACGGCCGCGCCCGCCGTGTGCGGAGCGATGTCCGGCGGCGACACGTACCGGCTCGCCTTGCTGTGAACCTCATCCTCAGACCACTCAGGCCGCCCCGCCCGCAGTTCGGCCGCGTACCCCTCGAAATAGCGGCGCTGCAGGGCCGGCGACCGATGCCCCTCGACGATCATCAGCCGAAGCCCGGCCGGCAACGCTTCCTCGGCTCGCTTCAACCGCTCCACCACGCCCTTGCGGAGCAAGAAGTAGGAGCCCGAGTCGTCCTGCTTCCGCCCGTCCACCAGGAAAGGGCTGTCCGCCCGCAGATCCAGGAGCGGCTCGCCGCACTCGTGAACGGGGACGGCGGCGACGCGCGGGTCCGACATCAAGATGATCTCGCTCATGAGGCGATAATCGCAGGGTGAGGGTTGGGGTGATCTCAGATACCCACGCGCCGCGGCGGTGGAAGTCGTGCCCGCCGCGCGTGGCGGAGTGCCTGGCGGGCGTGGACTTGATCCTGCACGCGGGCGACGTCTGCGTCCCGACGGTCCTCGACGAGCTTTCCGCCTTCGCGCCCGTACGAGCCGTCCTGGGCAACAACGACAACGAGGACGTCGCCGCCTGGGGCGCGCCGGAGGCCTTGGAGCTGGACCTCGAAGGACTGTCCGTCGCGATGATCCACGACAGCGGCCCCTCGAAGGGCCGGATCGCCCGCATGCGCCGGACCTTCCCCAACGCCCAGCTAGTGATCTTCGGCCACTCCCACATCCCGATGGACCTGGCCGAGGATGGGCTCCGCGTCTTCAACCCGGGTTCCCCGACCGACCGCCGCCGCCAGCCCCACGGAACCGTGGGCCTCCTCACGATCGAGCAAGGCGTCCTGAGCGACGCCCAGATCATCCCCGTGACCTAAGTTTCAGGGCGTATGTCCTGGTCACTACCGTCGTGATGGTTTCATTGCGGTCAAGGTCGAGAACGGGCAGGGGCATGGGCAGACATCGCAGAGGCGGGCGCAAGGAGATCACGGTGGCGGATCTCATCGATGAGCTGCGGCGATACGAGCCGCACATGGAGGTGAGGCTCGCCATCCAGCCCCGCATGCCCCAGGAGCACACCGTCGGCGCCATCGCCGAGGCCGACGGCATCGTCTGGATCGGCGAGGCCGGCCAGCAGGGCTACGCGCCCGACGAGGTCGCCGAACGGCTCGGCTGGCGCTAGCAGGGTCCAGAGTGCACTAAGCTTTCACGAGTCGGTTTCACCGGCGCGGGGCTATGGCGCAGTTGGTAGCGCGCCTCCATGGCATGGAGGAGGTCTGGGGTTCGAATCCCCATAGCTCCACTTCGGAGTCGGGAGTGGTGTGTCCGCGGAAAGCGCGGACTGCCACTCCTTCGTCATTTTTGCCTGGGGGACGACCCCCAGACCCCCGGTGTGGGGCGCAGCCCCACGCCACTGTTCGCCTGGAGACCTTGGGACAGAGATGACGTTCAGCAGCTCGGGTGAGATGGTCGCATTGGCGCCCGGCGAGATCGTCCTCCGCGATGAGGGCAGCTCCCGCGAGTGGGCCGTCAAGGTGGACGCCTTCTCCATCGCCACCGTCCCGGTGAACGAAAACCAGCTCCCCCTCACCGAGGTCTCGTGGCTGGACGCCATCCTCTACTGCAACGACCTCTCAAAAACCGAAGGCCTCAGACCGTCCTACTCCGGCGGCGAAGACCCCGACGGCCTGGACGTGGTCTGCGACTGGGACGCCGACGGCTACAGGCTCCCGACCGAAGCCGAGTGGGAGTACGCCTGCCGCGCGGGCACCACAGGCACCCGCTACGGCGACCTCCCCGACATCGCCTGGTATCGCGCCAACTCCGACGACCACGTCCACGAGGTAGGCGGCAAGGCCCCCAACGCGTGGGGCCTCTACGACACGATCGGCAACGTCTGGGAATGGTGCTGGGACCTCTACGACCCCAAGGTCTACGGCCCGTACCGCGTCTTCCGAAGCGGCGGCGCCTACGACCGCCAATGGGGCTGCCACGCCTCCTCACGCAGAAAGAGTCACCCCACCCTCCGCATAGACGACCTCGGATTCCGCGTGGCCCGCTCTACGTAAACACCAATCCGCCGCAACGCCACCCGCGAGTCCCGAGTCCCGGGGATGAGCAGCGAGCCATGGAAATGGCCCTCCCACACGTCCAACGTGCAGTGCGGCATACGTTCAGCCATCCGCTCGGCCATATGCCGCATCACGTCCAGAGAACCGACCTGGATGTAGGCGGGCGGAAGCTTGCTCAGGTCGTCGGTCTTGGGGTTGAACGGCGGTTCGCCCAGAGCCTTGGAAATGCTGTCCAGGACCTGGGCGGGCATCAGCGCGTCCAGCCGAGCGTTCGCATGCGCCAGCGTTTCCGCGCAGTCGAGGTCCAGCCAGGGGGTCTGCCCGACGAGCGCTGCGGGCTTGGGCAGTCCCTGGACGGCCGCTTGATAGGCGGTGGCGAACGCCATGTACCCGCCGGCCGACATGCCCGCGATGACGATACGTTCCGGCGCATGGCCGTGCGCCAGCAGTTGGCGGTACGCGGTCACGCCATCGGCCACCGAAGCCGCGACCTGTGCCTCGGGCAACTGGCGATAGCCGACGGACAGCACCGGGATCCCGGTGGCGGAGGCGAGCCGGGCCGCCAGGAGGCGTTCGGTGGCCACGCCTGAGACCACGAAGCCGCCGCCGTGAAAGTAGAGGATCACGCGGTCTGCGGGCGTGCCCGTCCACTCGCCGAGGAACCCGTCGAACTGGACTCGGCGATTGCCGGACGGGATCAGGCCCATCACACGTTCGAGGTGGGCGGCCTGACGGAGGGCGTCGGGAGTCGGCTCCCACGTGGAGAAGCGGTCCCGGTGCCACCGGTGCAGGACGCGGGCGACGTGTCGGTGCATGCGCGTCAGGCGTAGGGGGTGGTGATGGCTTCGAAGGCGTGGCCGTCGGGGTCGTCGAAGTAGACGCCGCGGCCGCCGTAGTGGCGGTTGATCTCGCAGGGGATGCTGTGGCCGGGGTCGGCCCAGTACGGGATGCCCGCCGCCTTGATGCGGGCGAAGATCTGGTCGAACTCCTCGTCCGAGACCAGGAAGGCGTAGTGCTGCGGCTTGATGTCGGTGGAGTCCATGAAGTCGAGGGTCACTCCGTTGGCGGCCTCGATCGGGATGAACGGACCCCATTGGGCGCCCACCTCGAGCCCGAGGATGTGGCCGACGAAGTCGGCCGAGACCTTCTTGTCCCTGGAGTGCACGATCGTGTGATTCAGCTCTACGGACATGGTCACCATTGTTCGTCGCATCCGACGGCACCGCTAGGGTGCCTGAAATGTCGCGGTTGAGGGTCCAGGTGCTGCTGTGGTCAGCGGCATTGCTGATGACCCTGGTGCCGTTGGGGCTGAGGCTGCTTCCCATGGGTTCGACCCGGGGGTCCATGGTCTTCATTTCCGCCGGGGCCTGCCAGGTGTGGCAGCACGAGTTCGAGGTGGACACGCAACCGGTCATCTGGTGGCTCCGGGAGTATCCGATCCTGCTCGTCGGGCCCGCCTTCGCGGTGTGGCTGAGGACTCGGTGGCGGTGGGTCGCCTGGGTCACCGCCCTGCTGTTGACGGCCAGCGGCCTGCTCAAGCCCGCGATGATGGCCTACGACGTGGCCCGGTGGGGCGAACAGTGCCGGCGACTGTGGGAACCCACGGCGCAGTTCATGTGGGGGCCGCTCGTCTGGTCCTTGCTCCCCGCCGTTCTGATCGCGGCGACGGTCGTTCGCAGGCCGCGGTGGCGGTGGTGGATGCGCGTGCCGGTCATGATCGCGCTGTTGGCGCCCCTGCTCGTCGTCGCGGGTGACCGGCGGCCGGCTCCGGCCGCGGTCGTCACACAGCACGAATGTGCGAGCACTCGTCAGGCTGTGCAGGGCCGCGATGACACGTGGCCGCGCGCCATCAGCCGCTTGACGCCGCGAGAACGCGAACGGCAGTTCGTGTGCGCCGTTCATGGACGTGGCCCCTGGTACAAGCGGTCGGACGGGGAACTGCTTTGGCTGGGCCGGGGCGAGTGCGAAGCACGCGGGACGTTGTTCTGGCCCGGGGCCCTCGCCTACCTGTGTCCCGAGGTCGCCGCCTCGCGTGATCCCCAGCTGCTCGTGACTCCGCGGCAGCGGGACGAGGAGTTCGCCCGGTCGCAGGCACGGGAGCTGGCGTACTGCACGAGCAAGATGCCGCGATCCGACCGGCGTATGACCAAGCTCGTCATGCCGCCGGAAGGTGGCGGCTATCACGTCGGCGTCTCGGACTTCGACCTCGGGATGGCGGCGATCAAGGATGGGCTGGTCGCCGCGGGGCCGAACGGCGTCGAGGTATCGACCAGCGAAGACGACCTCTGCGTCACGCTGCGGATCCTGAAGAAGAACCCTCGCGTCGAGGCGAACGGGTGGGATCGGGTCGTCGAGGTGGGGTTCGACAGCACGGGTAAGGGCCCGGCCCTGGGGAGCAGCGACTACGAGCCCGAGTTCCCCGTCAAGCTCCGGCCTGGGGCCTACCGGGTGCGGATTCATATGCGGGACCTGTCGCAGCAGGGTGCCGAGCTGCCCCGGGAACGGCATCTGGTGGAGGTGTTCCCGGGGAGCTCGAAGCGGACGGTCGTTTATCGCTAGTGGGCGGTGGCGTCGTCGGCGTAGCGGAGGACGGCGCCGAACGGCGGGTCCTTGGGGAGGACGACCAGGGCGGCGTCGGTCGCGGCGGCGGCGCGGATGAGGGCGGCGTCGGCGCGTTCCTGGGCGGGGTCGGTGATGCCCATGCCGCGCAGTTCGCCCAGGCCGGTGGACAGGGTGGTCGGGTCGGGGCCGATCCAGAGGCGGTCGGTCGAGTCCTCTGAGAGCAGGAGGGTCTCGACCTGGCCGCGGCGTACGGCCTCGACGGTGGGGCGCAGGCCGGTGACGGCGCGCTGGCCGTGGGCGAGTTCGTGCTCGAGCGCGCGGTGACGGCGGCGACGCGTTCGACGGTCTTGAGCTCCAGGACGCCGTCGGGGTCGGCGGTCTCGACGACCTTGTCCAGGTCGGTGATCTCTTCGAGGATCGCGCCGCGGACCTGCGGGTCGCCGTTGACGATGATCGCCTCGGCGCCGGCCTGCTTGACGCACGTGTCGACCGCGCGGGCGACCTTCTTGGCGTTGGCCTTCCACGCCTCTTCGGCGGCGCGCTGGAAGCGGGACTGGTTCCAGTCGCCGGCCTTGGTCTTGCGGATCGGGTAGTCCTCGTCGCCCTGGACGTGGACCGTGGAACGCTCGCCGTCGGCGGCGACGCAGGTGACCTCGCCGCCCCGGCGGTCGGCTGTCACGGACACGTAGGCGAACCGTTCGCCGCGCTGGACCAGGTACGGGAGCACGTGCGGGAGCGGCGCGAACTCGGCGTGTTCGGCGGGCGTGGACGGCAGCCGGTCCAGGTGGGTGACCTCGCCCTCGGACGCGAAGATCACCAGGCCTTCCGAGCGGCGTTCCCGGAGTTCCTCGTCGACGGCGTCCTCGACCGCCCTCATCGTGGCGGGGTCGCAGTCCTGTTCCTCAAGGCGCTCGCGCAGTGCTCTCCAGCGGAGCTCGGCGGCCTTGGATGCGTCCTCCGTGGTACGGGTGAGATCTGCGTAGACCGAGGCGAATGGCCCTTTACGTGTGTAGAGAGATGAGAGAAAGGACAGATCCATCCGGGAGGGCTACCCGATCACATCGCCTCAAACGTTCTGTGGGCCACCCGTCACGGGACGCTGACGAACGGGGAGGGCAGATGGGGGAGGGCCAGCCTGCCGCCGCGTTCGCGAAGCCGGTCCAGCAGGGCGATCCGGGTGGCCAGGGCCGCGTCGGAGTCCTCGTCGTAGGCGTACCGGATGGACGGGTCGGCGAGCTGGATCGGGTGGTGCAGGACGTCGCCCGCGATCACCACCTCGTCGTCCCCGACGATCACCGACTGGTGTCCCGGGGTGTGGCCAGGTGTGGGCACGACGCGTACGGCGGGCGCGAGGCGGACCTCGCCGACCGGGGCGTCCAGCAGCCCGGCCGTGCGGACCGGCTCGATGACGTCGGTCAGCAGCGGCGGGCGCTCGGCCTCCAGCCAGGCGAGCTCGTCGCTCTGCACCAGATGCCGCGCGTTCGGGAACAGCGGCTTCCCGTCCCACAGTGCCCCGGCCGCGTGGTCGCTGTGCAGGTGGGTGATCACGACCGCGTCGACCTCGGCCGGTGCCACGCCCGCCGCCTCCAGCTCGGAGGGCAGCGCGCCGGGCACGGGTGCCCAGGTCGCGGCGGGGGAGCCGACCTGGCCGAGACCGGCGTCGACCACGATCGTCGGGCCGTCCGGCACGCGCAGCAGGAAGCAGTGGAAGTGCAGCACCCACTCGCCCCCGGGCCCGAACGCCCGCGGCTCCTCGGCGCGGATCCGTTCCCACAGTCCGGGGCCGGCGCCCGGGAAGAGCTCCTCCGGCGGGCGCCGCAGCGCGCTGCCCATGGGGCCCACCGCGTCCAGCAGCGGAACGATCTCGACTCCCGCGGCGACCTCGCCGGCGACTTCGCTCATCCGTCCATGATCCCAATCCTGGGGCGACCCGTGCCGCCCGGCCGGTGATTCGGGGACAATGGGGTCCGTGCGCATCGGCATTCTGGGCCCGCTGGACGTGCGGGACACCGCGGCCGCTCCCGTCGAGGTCAGCGGTCGGCGGCTGCGCGCCCTGCTGATCCGGCTGGCGCTGGAGGCCGGCCGGTCGGTGTCGGCCGACCGCCTGCTGGACGATCTGTGGGACGGCGCGCCGCCGACCGGGGGAGCGGGCGCGCTGCAGGCGCTGGTCTCGCGGCTGCGCGGGGTCGCGGGCAAGGACCTGGTCGAATACGGCCCGGCCGGCTACCGGCTCGCGCTCGATCCCGGCGAGATCGACGCCGTCGCGTTCGAACGCCGCGTCACCGCCGCCCGCGCCGAGAGCACGCCCGAACGCCGCGCCGCCGGGCTCTGCGCGGCCCTGGACCTGTGGCGCGGCCCGGCGCTGGCGGACGTCGCCGACGCCGAGTTCGCCGCCGCGACCATCGCCCGGCTGCAGGAGCTGCGCCTGGCCGCGTTCGAGGATCGCGTCGACGCCGAGCTCGACCTCGGCCGCCCGGCCGGGCCGCTGGTCCCCGAGCTGGAAGCGCTCGCCGGGGCCCATCCGCTGCGGGAACGGCTGCGCGGGCAGTACATGCGGGCGCTGTACGAGTCGGGCCGGCAGGCGGACGCGCTCGCGGTCTTCGAGGAGACCCGCAGCGCCCTGGCCGACCGCCTCGGCGTGGACCCGTCCCCGGAGCTGGCCGAGACCCACCTGGCGATCCTCCGCCACGACCGCACCCCCAACGGCGACGCCCCTGCCGACTTGATCAGGGACGACACCGAGCCCGTACCCGAAGCCTTCACCCCCTCCGTGCGGCCTCGTACGACCAACCTGCCCGCCCAGCTCACCAGCTTCGTCGGACGCGAGGAGGAGTCGCAGCGCGTCGGCAAGCTGCTGCGCGAGAACCGCCTGGTCACCCTCACCGGCCCCGGCGGCGCGGGCAAGACGCGGCTGGCCTGCGAGGCGGCGGCGATGCTGCTGGACGACCAGCCCGACGGCGCGTGGTTCGTGCCGCTCGCGCCCGTCAGCGACCCGAACGACCTGGCGCAGGCCGTGCTGTCGGCGCTCGGCGCGCCCGACATGGTGTTCACCCCCGAGTCCCGCGCGGTCGTCCGCCCGCAGGACCGGCTGGCCGACTTCCTGGCCGGCAAGCGGATGGTCATCGTCCTGGACAACTGCGAGCACGTGATCGACGCCGCGGCTCGGCTGGTCGACCGCGCGCTCGCGGGCGCCCCCGGCGTACGGGTCCTGGCGACGAGCCGCGAGGCGCTCGGCATCACCGGCGAAGCGCTGTGCCCGGTGCCGTCCCTGCCGCTGCCGCCGGAGGGCGCGAACCCGGTCGACGCCCTCGGTTTCGCGTCGGTCCGGCTGCTCACCGACCGCGCCGCCGCCGTCCGTCCCGGCTTCGCGATCGACGACGAGAACGTGGCGCAGGTGATCGCGATCTGCCGCGCGCTGGACGGCATCCCGCTCGCCATCGAGCTGGCCGCCGCGCGCCTGCGTTCGCTCACCCCGGCGCAGGTCGCCGACCGGCTCGGCGACCGGTTCCGGCTGCTCACCGGCGGCAGCCGCGCCGCACTCCCGCGCCACCGGACGCTGCGCGCGGTGGTCGACTGGAGCTGGGAGCTGCTCGACGACGCCGAACGGGCCGTGCTGCGCCGCCTGTCGGTCTTCGCGGGCGGCGCCACCCCCGATGCCGCCACCCGCATCTGCGCCGACGACGACCCGGCAGGGGCGGTCGACCGCTACGAGGTCATCGACGTGGTCGCCGCGCTCATCGACAAGTCGCTGGTCATCGCCGACGGCGACGCCGAGGTCCGCTACCGGCTGCTGGAGACCGTGCGCGCGTACGGCGCCGAACGCCTGGAAGAGGCGGGCGAGCGCGATCGGGTCCGGTCCGCGCACGCCGCCTTCTTCGTGGAGCTGGCCGAACGCGCCGAGCCCGAACTGCGCCGTTCCAACCAGATGGTCTGGTCGGAACGGCTGGCAGCCGAGCGCGACAACTGCAGCGCCGCGTTCCGGCACGTCATCGACACCCGCGACGTGCCGACCGGGCTGCGGCTGGTCGCGTCGCTGGTCTGGTTCTGGGTCATGCGCGACATGGAGATCGAGGCGGGGTCCTGGTCGGTCTCGGTCTTCGAGATCGCCGGTGACCAGGCGCCGCCGGGCCTGGAGGAGCAGTACGCCATCTGCATGTGCTCGGCGTCGCTCATCGCCGAGATGGTGTCCGATCCGGGCCCCACGCCCGAACGGCTCGGCTCGGCGCTGCAGCACATGCTGACCCTCGTTCCCGAGCACCCCAAGCACCCGGCGCTGATCCTCGCCAAGCCCGCGGCCAGCCTGTTCACCGGTGACTTCGTCAACGCCGAGATCGGATTCCGCGAGCTGGGCGAGCACCACGACCCGTGGCTGCGCGCGATCTGCCGCGTAGCTCTCGGCTTCCTGGCGATGAACGCCGGCGACATCGACGGCGCGGAGGCCGGGCTCAACAAGGGGCTGGAGCTGTTCCGCGAGATCGGCGACCGCTGGGGGATGATCGCCGCGCTGGGCGGCACGATGCAGGTGGCGATCGCGCGCGGCCGGATCGACCAGGCCGTACGGCTCGGCGAGGAGGTGCACGGCTACGTCGGCGAGGGCATGAGCCCCGAGCAGGGCTCGCGCATGCTCATCGAGCTGGGCGTGGTCCGCGCGGCGGCGGGCGACCTGGAGGGCGCCCACCGCGACCTGGAGCGCGGCACCGCGCACGCCGAACGGATCGGCGAGTACGCCGACGCCGCGTACGGGCTGCTCTGGCAGGGCGAGATGCGCCGCCGCGAGGGCGACCTTCCCGGTGCCCGCGCGCTCATGGAACGCGCCCTCGAGATGGTCGAGCCGCGCAGCGAACGCGCCGACTTCCGCCAGGTGTCGGCCACCACGTTCAGCAGGGTCGGCTGCCTGACCGAGCAGGAGGGCGACCTGGAGGCCTCGGCCCGCTGGCACGCGCGCGCCCTGCGGGACATCAGCCACGGCGGTCTCATCGGCAACCAGACCATCGCCACGCTCGTCGAGGGGATCGCGGCGCTCGCCGCCGCGCGCGGCGATCACGAGCGCGCCGCCGAACTGCTCGGCACCGCGCGCAACCTGCACGGTTACACCGACCCGATGAGCTACGAGGTTCCCCGTACCACCGCCGCCGCGACCGCCGCGCTCGGTGAGGAAGGCTTCGCGGCCGCCTATGAGCGCGGCCGCTCCGGCACGCGCGAGGACGTCCTCAACCTCGTCCCCTGAGCGATGAGCGACTCTTCGTCCTGGGCCGAACCTCACGGCCTCAATGGTGTAACTCGTAGGAAACGACCGGAAAACCTTGGCGCAACGGCCTGTCCGTACAGTCCCGCTTTATGACGGCCACTCGGGTACCCGAAACGCGCCGTCGGCCCCGACTCGCTGACGCGGATGTGCGCCGACTGCGCGACTTGCTGCGATCGAACGTCCTGCGGGACGCCTACCCCGGCGGGCGCCTGCCCGCCGAAGCCGACCTGATGACCGCCTACGCCGTGAAGCGCTCGACCGTACGAGAGGCCATGGCGCTCCTGAGGGCCGAAGGCCTCATCGCTTAGACCCCCGGTAGCGCTTAGGCCCCGGTTCCCGCCGAAGCGGGCCGGGGCCGGAGGACAAGCGACTTGTTGCGGCTGCGCAGCTCAGCTGCGGCGCGAGTACATGAACATGGCCAGCGGGAACGTGACGACCACGATCCCGGCCGCCCAGGCCAGGGTGTACCAGACATGGTTGCCGACGTCGCCGCCCACGGTGAGCGCCCGCACGGCCTCGGCCAGGTGCGAGACGGGATTCACCTTGGCCCACGCCTCCAGCCAGCCCGGCATCGTGGAGGTGTTCGGCATCAGGATGCTGCTGCCGAACGTCAGCGGCATGACCCAGATGAACGCCAGCCCCTGCACGGTCTCCGGCGAGGGGGCGACCAGGCCGATCAGCATCGAGATCCAGCAGACGGCCAGGTAGAACACGTACGCCAGCGCGAACGCGCCCAGCACCGACAGCGGGTCGGTGTGGAACCGGAACCCGAGCGCGGAGCCGAAGCCGACCAGCACCACCATCACGATGATGAAGCGCACCGTGTCGCCGAGGACCGTTCCTATCAGCGGCGCGGAACGCGCGATCGGCAGGCTGCGGAACCGGTCGAAGACGCCCTTGTGGATGTCCTCGTTCAGCGCCGTGCCGAGGCCCATCGTCGCGAACATCGCCATCTGCGCCACCAGGCCCGGCAGCAGCAGCTGCAGGTAGGCGTGGGTGCTTCCCTCCACCGCGCCGCCGAACACGTACAGGAACAGCAGCAAGAAGATGATCGGCATCAGCGTGACGTCGATCAGCTTTTCCGGGGAGTGCTTGAGCTGGGCGATGTTGCGCCAGGCCAGCGTCAGCGCGTGCCGCATCGTACGGCGCGGACTGATCCGCGCGGGGGGCTCGACGGCCGTCGCCGTCGTCGCCGGGGTCATCGTCGCCGTGGTCATGCCAGGCTCCCTTCGGTCTCGAGGACGGACTCGCCGCGCTGCTCGGCGGCGTGCCCGGTCAGGGTCAGGAACACCTCGTCGAGGCTCGGCATCCGCAGGGCCAGCTCGCTGACCGCGATGCCCGCCTCGCCCAGGCGGTTGATCATGGTGGGCAGGACGCCCGAGTCGGGGACCGGCGCGGTGACCAGGCCGGCGGCCTCGTCGACGTCCGGGTGCTCCCCGGTGACCTGCGCCACGATCGCGGCGAGCTGCTCGGTGCGGAACCGCTCCACGACCCGTACCGCCAAGGTCTGCCGGCCGATCTGCGCCTTCAGCGCGTCCGGCGTGCCCTCGGCCACGACGCGGCCGTGGTCGAAGACCGCGATCTGGTCGGCGAGCGCGTCCGCCTCGTCCAGGTACTGCGTGGTGAGCAGGACGGTCGCGCCGTCCTTGGTGGCCTCCTGGACGGTGTCCCAGATCTCGTTGCGGGCCCGCGGGTCCAGGCCGGTCGTCGGCTCGTCCAGGAAGATGACCTCCGGCCGGTTGAGCAGGCTCGCCGCAAGGTCGAGCCGGCGCCGCATGCCACCGGAGTACGTCTTGGCGGCACGTCCCGCCGCGTCGTCCAGCCGGAAACGCTGGAGCAGCTCGCGCGACCTCGCACGGGCCTCGTTGCGGCTGAAGTCGAGCAACCGGCCGATCATCATCAGGTTCTCGTGCCCGGTCAGCTCCTCGTCGACCGAGGCGTACTGGCCGGTCAGCCCGATCTTGGCGCGGACCTTGACGGAGTCCTTCACCACGTCGTAGCCGCAGACCTCGGCGCGCCCCGCGTCGGCCTTCAGCAAGGTCGCCAGCACCCGTACGGCCGTCGTCTTGCCCGCGCCGTTCGGCCCGAGCACCCCGAGGACCCTGCCCCGCTCGACCTCGATGTCGACGCCGTCCAGCGCCTGTGTGTCACCGAACCTCTTGCGCAGGCCCTCGGCCTGGATCACATGGCTCATGTCGTTCCTCCCGTAGTGGTTCGCTCACCACGGTGGGGGAGGGCGCTGACGCGGCGCCGATACGAGGATCGGGCGACTGACGTACCGCTGACACGGTCACGGGCTACCCTCTCGGCCCATGTCAGCATTCAGCCCCGTATTCCAGGCGTTCGCGGCGGACTGTTCGGCCGCCGCGATCCAGCGGCAGGACGTCTTGAACGACCACCTGGGCGCGGCGCCGCACACCATCGACCTGAACGCGCGCACGCTCGCGGGCCAGGGGAGCGTCTACGGGGGACTGACAAGTCTGGGGAGCTTCTCCCATTGCAGCCAGACATGGCTGTGGTCGTGGGATAACCCACATCTCGGCTGGGACCACCCGGCCGTGCGGCCGTTGCGGACGATCGTCAAGTTCGGTGAACGCCACGACATCCCGGAGCTGACGACCGGGCACATCGACCTCGCCGACTTCCCCGATCCGCACCAGGCCGCGTCGACGATGGCCATCGCCGCCTCGTACGTGCTGGGCGGTAACGGCGTCTGGTCATGCCGCATCAACGACGGCAAGGGCTCGACGTACGTGCACCTGGACGATCCGCGACTGCCGGTCGCCGGTTTCGAGCCGTTGGCGGCGCCCCGGTTGCTGATGACGGCGGTCGAGGTGTTCCCGGCCGACCATCGCCGGGTGGTACGCGGGTACTTCGAGCGGCTCGACCTGCCGTACAAGGAGGACGAGGACGTCATCATGGGCGGCCCCGACGGCGGCGCCCAGGTGGTCGTCGGCTTCACCGGACACGGTCTGCTCGACCGGATCTCCACGACGGCCCGATGAGTTTTCCGGACTTTCCGGGCGCCGGGAACAAGCCCGGGTGCCGCCTCGTTGGAGAGTGTGTAAGCGGCAAGGCTTGCTCAGCGTCGCCCGCGACACTCCGGTGTACGGGTGGGCGCATGCGACTGACCAGCAGGTTTCCTGAGGACGTACGCCAGGTTGCTCGTTCGGTTTGACGAGCACTGCTGGATTGCCTAATCTTCTCAATGCCCCAAGGGATGCGGGACGCCGAGAGGCGGGACGGCCCGAGGGGAAGCCACCCGGAAAAAACGGTTCGAAGCTTGCTCCGAGCCAATGTACTCTGGAGTGGTCAGCCCAGACGGGATGCAGGACGCCGCAAGGTGGCCGGCCCGAGGGACACCTCCGAACGATCCTTCACAGGCGATCTTCGTCGCCTGCGATTCCGTACGGCGGGCTGGGCTGCGTTCCGATCAATTGATTCGACCGAATCACTTGACAGGGCCGAAGATCCTGGTAAGTTAGAAGGGTTGCCCCGGAGCCGGGTCTCGCGAAAGTGGGAGTTCGGCGCGGTGGGTGTCCGTTTCTTGAGAACTCAACAGCGTGTTAAAAGCCAGTGCCTTTATAGGCCAGGCCATGGTGCCTGGTCTCCCCGTGGCTCTGTTCTTCGGATCAGGGT